>OZ223209.1:0-5975757 GCA_965140415.1 Myxococcota bacterium | reverse complement strand
ACGTTCTATCTGCCTTCTCACCGTTCAGAAGCGGAGAAACAACCGACTCAAGAAGCCAAACCCAAACCGCAACACTACAAGGTCTGCTGTATCTCGTTGTATACGGAAGATATCGAGCGTTTGGAAGGTATGGTGCAGGAACTGAAACGCCGCGGTCATACCAAGGCCAATAAAAGCCAGTTGATCCGCTTCGCGCTGCGCACCGTCGATCTGGACGCCATGCCCAAGGAAATCTAAACCTGCGGCATAGAGAAGTCATTTTTGGCGATGTCTTTTTGTAGCGGCGAGGCGTGAGCCCGCCGAAAAACTGTATTGTACCGGTTCTTAATCATTTTTAGCCACTAGTTTTAAGAATGTGTGCCATGGTCTTACGGAATGAAAGTTCCGGGAGGCCGTTTGTAACCTATTGAAAACACACAGCTTTCCGCGATCTTCGATCGCGGACGAGTGGCTCTCCCAAGCAGTTCTTAAACACGGGCAAGCCTGCGGCTTTGCCCGTGTCACCTTGACCTCGTCCGCCCGCTGATCTCGATTGCATCGCCTCCTTACAATTTGAACTCGAATCTTACATGACATTCGCAATCAAGTGTTGTATACAGCCTATCGGTGACGGTTGGACTCGGCAGGAAAGGATTGTTCGAATCATGCGCACGCACGGCTTTCTCCCCTCTCATTTGATGTTTGCTCTCACGCTTTTCTCGTTTATCGGCCTGATTTTTTCCGCCTGTTCGGATGAAACCTGCGGCGTCTGTCCCGACGGTGATGTGGTCAACTGTCAACCAAGTGGCAACAACGGCGATAGCACCGACGGCGATGACACCACCCCCTGGACGCCACCCGTCCTTGATGGCGATGCAGACACAAACGATAATGTTATTGTGGGAACAAGCTGCTCCGATGGTCCCTGCGTGGGCGTCGCCTCGGAATTGTCTTTCGGCGCGGTGTATCTCTGGCAGAGCAAGACCCAGAGTCTGCATGTCTATAATAATGGGGAAGGCCTGTTGATCCTGCGCGAAATCGCGCTATCGGATGCGACAAGCGACGATTTCAGCATTCTGTCGCCACAGTTGGAGCCGGGCGAATCCCTGCTGGTGGACGAAGCCGGTGTGGAAATCCAAATCGACTACACCCGCAGCGATGTTGAGGGGGACAGCGGGACACTGATCATCACCTCCAACGATGTGCTGACTCCGAACACGCGCGTGGCTTTGACAAACGATTACAAGGGGGTCGTCACGCTGGGCGTAAGCCCCGAACAGCTTGATTTCGGTACGGAATCGCTGGGTGAAGAAAGCGAATCCATGTTTATCACGATCACCGCAACCGGTTCCGCCGACAGCAACCGGATTCTGGAAATCTCGAACATTTACATGGACAAAGGCTCGGCCTCGGCTTTTGTGTTTCATCCCGAGCCATTGGAAGACGAAGCGGACACCGATTGCCGCCTGCCCTTGGTATTGCCGGGTGGCGAGCAGCGCCGCTGTCGTGTCGCGTTTCGGCCCTCCTCCATTGCGGGGGTGAACGAGGATGAATTCGAATTGACCGATACCCTGGTTGTCGTGGCCAAGGATCGCGGCAATGAGGATCAGCAGGAGAACGTCGCGTTACAGGGAACGGGTACCGCCCAGCGCTGCACGACCGACGAGCAATGCAACGACGGCAACTTCTGTACCGACGACGATCACTGTGACGACAACGGATATTGTGTGGCGACTGAGGGCAGCCGCGACTGCTCCGGCGTTGTGACCGAAGCGGCCTGTCAGATCGGCGTTTGCAACGAGGATCTGGATCGCTGCGAAATCGAGTTCAAGCAGGACGGTCTGACCGTTTGCAACGATGATCCCACCGACTACCAGGTCTGCTATCAGGGTGATTGCATCAGGCCGGATCTACAACTTTCCGAAGTATTTTACGATGCTTCCGGCGATGACAACGAAAAGGAATGGGTGGAAATCTACAACAATTCCCCGGTGCAACTGAATTTGTCGCATTACAAAATCGCAGGTGGTGCGGATTCAGGCACGGGCGGCTATCTGTTCACCTACAATGGTTTTCTTTCCGGCAAAATTCCGCCGGGCGGCTGTTATGTCATCGGTGGACCGCTGAAAACCGATGGCAACGGCAATCCCGACTACGACATCGAACTCAATTTCGAGGATGACATCCAGAACGGTGGCAGTAACAGCGGTAACGGTGTGGGATTGTTCAACATTCTGCGCGACGGCAATATCTCCAACACCTCGGTTCCGGTGGATGCGGTGGTGTATGGCTCAAATAACGACGATGATCTGCTCTGCCCGAATGGCCAAGCCTGCCCTGGAGCGCATGTCGGCGATTCCGGCTCGGACGCCAGCATCGAAAAAGGCAACGATGGCCAGTGGAGCGAAAACAACGCCCCCAGCCCGGGAGTATGCCATATTCGTTGAGGGGCAATCGGTTTCTCTCTTAACCACTTGGGTGTATCACAAGAAGCTACAAACCTGTATGATTTCAGGGAGGCACGTGGCCAAGCGAAGTGAAACGGAGCTTGTCCGTGTTCTTTTTGGCTCATGGGCAACCTGCGGTTCATCCATGATTCCATAAGAGAGGGCTGACCTCACAAGGTCGATGGTATCATCGCCTTTTTACCCTTTAGCTCGCGCATGTTTGAACAGTGCGTGCGACGGATGGGGATGCCTTCGGCGAGGGCTCCGAGCAAGGATGAGAGTTTCCGGTTTCCTGAACGTTCTTTCGATAATCCGTTTCGCCATGACCCCGAGGGTGGCAGTGCTCCAGAGAGAGCAGGACCGTGAGTGGGGTGAGCGATTCTTGCACGGAATCATGGCGCGAAAAACGACGCCGAATAGATGGCTGAAGGAAGGAACAACGGAAATCGGAAAAAAATGCCCTCTCTTATAGATGCCACTCGTTTTCAAAGCCAATCGCAATATCTTGTGACATACCCATTCAAGAGTAGGTTGAGTCGTTCTCCTTGGATACCTTGGATCGAGCAGGATTATATCCTGATCCATCTTAAGAATCAGAGTCTAAGCAAGCCTCAGCGCTTGCGAATGCTACGCTTGGATTTGGATTTCCTGCTTTTTCTGCGTTTTTTCTTGGATCTCTTCTTAGGTTTGGTTCGGCTGGGGGATTTATCGATCACCAGACCGGAAGCCTGGCCGGTTTCGTATTCAAGTTCGATGCCGGTATCCCAGACCATGCGCCAGGTCGGAGCAACGGCCTGCGGCGTTTTCAGATAGGCCAGTCGACCGTTGACGACCAGCAGCACCAGATCCCGATCGATCGCCAGCACCGACACATTGGAAGTCAGCGAATCATCCTGGCGGACGCGCACGATCCCCTTGCCGCATCGATAGGCGGCGGGAAAATAAAGATCCGCCTCCCAGAAATGTCCAAGCGGGTCGAAGTGAGTCTGCACCAGCCGCAGCCCTCCCAAAGCCAGCACCGGGGTGGACCAGTCGCGCACCTTGGCTTGTACGACCGCCACCTCGCCCTGTACCAGCATGCGCTCGAAAATTCGTTCCCGTCGCATGCGGTTGGCCTGGTTGAATTTCTTGCGGGCCTGATGCAAGGGGCAGACATTATCGGGCAAGTTCGGTTCTTTGGGAACGACCCGACGTCGTTGTCGCTCGTGCACCACCATGGGTTTGGCGTCGATCGGATTGTAATAGTTGGCCGGATACTGTACCTGCCCGTGATTGAAGGTCGTTGCGCGTGCCGTGCCTTTTGCCTCGGCAACGCGGCGATGTTGCGGGTATCCGTGGGTTTTTCCCTCGTTTGGGAAGTAGAGATCGGCGTTGTGGACCTTGCCGCTGGACAGGTGGAATTCCGTGGCCTTGCCTTTGCCCTTGCTGTCCTTGTAGGTCGCCGGTGTTGGATAGGCGTGCGTCGTCCCTGCATTGGCGTCATAGGTCTCCGCCCAGGCCGAAAAGGCAAGGGGCAGCCACAATAGGATGAGTAACGCAATCATGCGCCGCTGAAAAGTCATACGCACCTCCACAAAGCAGAACCCGATCATTGTAGCCAGAGGACAATCGTTACGCAAGAGATTAGCGCGGGCAAGCAAAGCATCCCCAAGGGAGGGAATCGAATCGCAGGCTTAATTCGGTTTTCGCATCCGGGATTCCATCATTAATAGGGAAAGCTATTTAACGATGGAAAGTTTCATGTATTTTTTATTAACATATACAGTTATGTACAGCGATTCGGCAAGACATATGGAAAATACTAGCATTTTTGGTTAACCCGATTATTCGAATTATATAATAATCTATTAACGGATTGGGTCGCCGCATTTAAAAAAAACCGAGTGTCTTTGGCTGCTTAATCAAAGTGCCGGGAGGCCGGATGCATGCCTGTCAATTCCGCAAAGAATTTACGTCGAGTATAATCCTACAATATCAACCACTTACAGTTACACACAAAAAAAATCGTGAACGGCGGTTTCGCTGCCAGTTGTCCAGCGCATTTTTCAAAAAAAAATTGCGTTCCACAAAAAAAATGACGCCCTAGGCATGTTTTTTATAACTCTTCGATTTAACAGACCATTCCTGGATTTCATTTGTATATTGAATGGAGATTCACTTTTTTTCGCTTTCCATCGCGAATTAAGCCAACCCTTCGAAATCCTTCAATTGAATTTAGACCCCAGATATGGTATACTGCGTTTATCGCATGACGCGAGATGTTGTGCCCTGTCTCTTGACAGATGAAAATCTTTTTGATACCTTCCGTGACCGTAACCTCGCAATCGAGGGGAGGCACAACGCCGCACAACGAGTCGGTAATGAGTGGATGCGGTTGGAATGTCTGTGGGTGGAAAAAAAGAGTGTCGCGCCGGAGTATGGCTTCGGCTAGTGCAATATACATATTTTAACATGTAAATACAGTAACTTATGGCGGTTTGGTCGAGGATCGCCACAGGATGCTTATGGCCAGAATCGAAATGGGAGAGACAATATGACGACTCAGAACATTAGTAAGATCGACTCCAAAAAAGTGCCGGTCGAAGCAGATAACGAGACGCAACAGCACGCAGTGGAAGCGGGAAACCTGGAAGAGCTGTATGAGGCGCCCAAACAGAGCGAAAAGAAGCCCGTCGCATTGCCTTCCATGGCCGAAGTACTCGAAAAACAACTCAAGCATGGCAACTATCGCATCAAGGCGGAACTGCTGCATCATCAGGGTGTAGGCATGACGATTCCGCGCTTTTTCACCAAAGAAGGCGTTCATCCTTACGATGAAGTCGAGTGGGAAATGCGTTCGGCGCGCATCGCCAACGATCGCGGTGAAACCATCTTCGAGCAAAACGACCTGGAGTTCCCGGTGTTCTGGAGCCAGATGGCCACCAACGTCGTCGTCAGCAAGTACTTCCGCAGTAAAATCGGGGAAGGCGTTCGCGAGAAAAGCTTGAAGCAGCTGATCGACCGTGTCGCGCTGACCATGGCCGGTTGGGGTTATGAGCAGGGTTACTTCAAAACGGAAAAAGATCGCGATATCTTCGGCGAAGAACTGACCTACCTGTTGCTGCATCAGAAAGGTTCGTTCAACTCGCCGGTGTGGTTCAACGTCGGTCAGGAAACGCATCCGCAATGCTCCGCCTGCTTCATCAATGAAGTCGAAGACACCATGGAGTCGATCCTGGAGCTGGCCAAAACCGAAGGTATGCTCTTTAAATATGGTTCGGGTACCGGCACGAATCTGAGCACGCTGCGTTCCAGCCGCGAGCATTTAAGCACCGGCGGCATCGCCTCCGGTCCCGTCAGCTTCATGCGCGGCTATGATGCCTTCGCCGGCGTTATTAAAAGCGGCGGCAAGACACGCCGCGCGGCCAAGATGGTCATCCTGAACGTCGATCATCCCGACGTGATGGACTTCATCGGCGCGAAGGTGCATGAGGAAAAGAAAGCCTGGGCGCTGATCGACTCCGGTTACGACGGCGCTTTCGACGGCGAAGCCTATGCTTCCGTCTTTTTCCAGAACAGCAACAACAGCGTGCGTGTCAGCGACGAATTCATGAAAAAGGTCGTCGAGGACGACACCTGGTACACCAAGGCCGTTACCAGCGGCAAGAAAATGGATACCTATAAAGCGCGTGAGATCATGACCGCCATTGCCGAAGGTACGCACGTTTGCGGCGATCCCGGTTTGCAATTCGACACCGTCATCAACAAATGGAATCCGGTTGCCGATACGCAACGCATCAACGCCAGTAACCCCTGCTCGGAATACATGTTCGTGGACAATTCGAGCTGCAATCTGGCTTCCTTGAATCTGATGACCTATGTCGGCGAAAATAATGAATTCGATTACGAGAGCTTCAAGCGGGCGGTGGATATCTTCATCACCGCGCAGGAAATCATTGTAGACAATGCCTCCTATCCGCGCAGCAAGATCGCCTGGAACAGCCACGCCTATCGTCCGCTGGGCATCGGCTACACCAACCTGGGCGCGCTGTTGATGTCGCGCGGGCTGGCTTACGATTCGGAAGAAGGCCGCGCCTATGCCTCGACCGTGACTGCCATTATGACCGGTCAGGCTTACAAGCGCTCGGCGGCCTTGTCTTCGCATTTCGGACCCTTCCGCGATTTCGAGAAGAACCGCAACTCCTTCTTGAATGTCATCAAGATGCACAAGGATTCCTTAGCCAAGGTCGTGAAAAAAGATTTGGTTCCCGATGGCCTGTACAACTCCGCGGCGGAAGTCTGGCAGGAAGCCTTGAAACTGGGCGGACGTTACGGATTCCGCAATGCGCAGGTTTCCGTCATCGCACCCACCGGCACCATTTCCTTTATGATGGACGCCGACACCACCGGCATCGAGCCCGATCTGGCGCTGGTGAAATACAAGAAACTGGTCGGCGGCGGCATGATGGAGATCGTCAACCATTCGATCCCCAAAGCCTTGAAACGCCTGGGCTACAACGACCGCGAAGCGGCGGACATCGTGGAATACGTCGAAAAGAACCAGACCATCGAAGGCGCGCCGTGTCTGAAAGACGAGCACCTGCCGGTCTTCGACTGCGCCCTGCGTCCGCGTAACGGCAGCCGCTGCATTACCCACATGGGCCATATCCGCATGATGGCCGCCTGTCAGCCTTTCATTTCCGGCGCGATCAGCAAGACCGTGAACATGCCGGAGGAATCGACGGTCAAGGATATCAGCGAAGCCTACGTCAAAGCCTGGGAACTGGGTCTGAAGGCCATCGCCATTTACCGCGATAACTCCAAGCGCGTGCAGCCGCTCAACACCGGCAAGGACGTCCCAAAAGAGGAAGGCCTTACCGCGCGCGGACGTCGCCGCATGCCAGACGAGCGCCAGGCGCTGACGCACAAGTTCTCGCTGGGCGGCCACGAAGGTTACGTGACGGTCGGCACCTACGAAGACGGCAACCCGGGCGAGATCTTCCTGCTGATGAATAAAGAAGGCAGCACCATCAGCGGCCTGCTCGATGGCTTTGCTACGATGACCTCGCTGGCTTTGCAATACGGTGTGCCGCTGGAGGATCTGGTCGCCAAGTTCAGCCACATGCGCTTCGAGCCTTCCGGCTTTACCAAGAACCAGGAAATCCCGGTTGCCAAGAGCATTTACGACTACATCTTCCGTTGGTTGGGCAGCAAGTTCCTATCTACCGAATCGCGGCAGAAAATGGGCAACCAGGTGCCGCCCTCACTGGAAAACGGCGTGGTCGCCAAAAGCGCCGTCACTCCCGATAACGGCCAGAAAGCCAAAGGCGCCGACGGCCAGAGCTTCGTCAACCAGGAAGATGCGCCGCCCTGCCCGACCTGCGGCACGATCATGACCCGCTCGGGTAGCTGCTATGCTTGTCTCAATTGTGGCACACAGCACGGTTGCAGCTAGATTTCTCCGCTTCCGAATCTCACGCGCCCCGGTCATCTGGCCGGGGCGTTTTCACGGTATAGATTATCTTTCTAGAAACAATACGCACCTTGTTTAACGTGCTTTCAATTATACAACTGTATACCATTTGACTTTCTTCTACAGAGTATGGTATAATATTTTGTGTGATTGGATTCGGACAAAATGCTTTGCATGGTGCCGAGCTAAGTAGTAGGTCGGGTGGTTTTCACCCGACAAATTTGTCGCCAATTAAGATATCGAACAGTTTTTTGATAAAAAAGCACCCATAGCTACTTGACTTCATAATATTCATTGTTATATTATTGTGGCATGTGGATGTCATATAGAATAGATTTTGGCATCGCTTTTGAAATACTATTATTTTGTCACACGATAGGAGAACCTTATGAGTAAGAAGCTTCTTAAAGGAAAAGAGTTGGACAAGAGAATGATTGAACTGGGGATTTCTATGGCCAACCATACTGTAGGTTCAATTTCAGACTTAGAATGGAAGTATCAAGAATTGGTTATGAATGCAGAGAGAAGTATTAGGGATGGCAGACTATGGGTTGTTGCTTTAGTTTCAGCCATAGCATCGCTAGCTAGTGCAGTCACAGCTATGGTAACAGTCCTACAGTATTAATGATTAAATATTAGTCGGGTAGTTTTCACCCGACGCTGCCTTGAATTGTCGGGTCAGATGACCCGATTTGCGGGGCTTTAAATAAGAGAAGAATATAATGATTGCAGATTTTCCTGAAATCAAAAAGAAACTAGAGAGAAGTTTATCCCAGTTTCTGAAAAAGCAGATTGATATACAAGCACAAATGCTTGTGTTCGTATCACAAAAACCTCTATGTGAAGGAAATAAAATGGGAATAGTTAGAGAGAACGACACCCACATTATTAGCGAGTTGAAGGAGGTGAGCAGTACGGCAACAATAAAAAACGAAGACTTCTACAAAATAACTTCCGAAGATTGGAGTAATCAATTCGTGAATTTGGCCAAGGATATCGCCGGACAAATTGACAGCAGTATTATTAAGGCTGCAAACGAGGCTGTCGAAGAGACAGGGAATATCATTTCAAGTAAGGGTGGTTTAACCAGTGATTCTTACCTGGAAGCACTAGAAAAATTACCTATTTCATTCGAAAATGAAGACAGGTCGAAACCTAATCTTCCTGGTATTGCAACTCATCCAACGACCATAGAAAAAGCATTAGAGCTTGCGAAGCAAGAAACTCAAGAAGAAAAACTAACTTTTCATAAAAGAATGGAGGAAATATTGGATAAAAAGTATAAAGAGCATTTAAAAGAAATGGCTACGAGAAGGATCATTGATTAGTGATGGAGAAACAATCAATTAAACAAACAGTTCCTAACGATCCATTTCTTCAAAGAGCTATTGAGCATTGGTTAGATTCATCAAATGAGCTAGGCTATCAACCAGTGTTTTGTGAATTATTAATATCCAGTGGTTTTACTATAAAATACCAAATAAAAAATACTAATTTTGAACAAGGAAAAGATGTTGTCGCTATTGAAGAGAATGGCATTCCTTGTGGATTTCAGCTAAAAGGAGGAAATATCAGCTTGCATAGATGGCGGACAGAAGTGAGACCAGAAATTGATTCATTAATTGATATTCCAATCCAACATCCAGAAATCAATAAAGCAACACCTCATATATCATACTTGATTACCAATGGAGAAATTGAAGATGCCGCTAGAAGTGAGATTATAGGTTTAAACGAGGGAAGATGGAAAAAATCACCTCTTCGTGTTTGGACAAGAGGAGATCTTCTAAGAGGTTTCTTAAACATGTCCAATGGCGTATTTCCTTCAAACGCAGAAATGTATAAAACACTAATAGATTTGGTATTTGCTGATGGTGGTACAGGATTGCCAAATTTACATAATTTGAGTTTGTTTTTGTCTAGTATCATGAATATTAATAAGAGTAATAGATCAAAAGAGAGACGCCGAAGAGATATCGCTGGAGCTCTTCTGTACACTACGATGATTGCTGGTCCATACAGAGAAAAGAAAAACCATACATCTGTAGTACGTATTATGACTATGCTTATATCTTATATTTTTTATATTGTTGATAAACACTCATTACCTGATAAATATTGGATTAATACCTACCGGATTGTTTGGAACGATATTGTTTTTACATCAAGGCAATTAGAAAAAGAAGTTTCGGATGGTATTTTTAAAACAACTCCAACATCTCCGTTTGATGCTGAATTAATGCGATTTAGAAAATATAGCGCCATTTCCATTGTTTACCCTCTTAAGTTATCAGAATTGATTGCCAATGATGAAAAATGGAACACTCTTTTCAGTACAGAAATCCTAGATCAATTAAAGGATTCCATTTTTATTTGGGGAGAAGCATCACTGGTTCTTTTAATTATTATTTCATTGATTTATAAAAACGTACAAGAACTATCGGAGCTTTCCAATGAACTTATTAAAAATGCAGTAAAGAAGATACTCGATCGAAATGGAAAATCATCAGAAGGAAAAGTTGGCTTAAAACCGCCATATTTCGATTTGGAAAATGCTGCAAAGGATCATTTTGGGTTAAACGAAAATCCACCTGATGACGTATGTCATAGAAGTTCATATTTGCTAAAACCATTAGTTGAAATTATTGCAAGACGTGGTCTACGTAAATTTTTGGAAGATACATGGTGCGATATTTCTTTCATGAATTTCGAAGAGGTAATTCCTGACGATTCGACTGATTACTATTTGTGGAGAATTGAGAAAGCAGAGAATAGGACGACTATAGTGAAAAAAGAACAAAGTTGGAAAATGCTTGTCGCTCAAGCGAACTCCTATAAGGAAAATATGCTTCCTGATACTATGGTCAGATTCCCATCCTTTTTGCCTTTCTTCCTTTCCACATATCCTTTTAGAGCAAACTCCACCATCTTGGCATTTTTGGACAAACATTTTAATGTCCCATAAATAATACAGGCGGGTGGCCGTGACAAACCGAAACCTTTAACGAATGAAATGTGTGCCATAGCCTGATGTCGGATTCAATGAATCCGACATCAGATCTATTCTCCCAGGCCGCCGCTGATCTTCCAGTCTCCTGCCTGTTTGGTCAGATTCAGGCTTTCATTGCCTTTCAGCGATTGCACTTCCCCTTGGTTCTTGGCGATCAGGAAATAGTGCTGGCTGGCTTTGGCGTGTTCGCCGTCGATTTGGATGCGTCGATCGGAAATGCGAACCGACAGGCTCTCGTAGGCATGCAGCAATTCGCTTATCATGCGTCCCACTGCGGGTTTATCGCCAATTGCTCCCTGGTAATTTTCCGCAACCAGCGCCATGTAGGAATCGATGTCACGGGCTTCCATGGCTTTTCTGCGGGAATCAAGCAGTTGCTCGATGCGGTCCTGGTCATCATCGGACGCATCGGGGCTGCAAGCACAGAACCCAAAGCTGATCAGCAAAAGCGAAACGATTGCCAGCGATTGAATAAGAGAAATGCGGATCATCGAATTGGGCATCAAAACTGCCGTCTCATTTTCTGCGGATCGGGCAGGGGAATGCGGTCATTATCATTCGGATCGGGATCGGGTTGCAGATCCTGCAAGTTGTTTTCTTCGCGGATCTTCTTCCAGCGTTCTTCTTTGGGCACGCGTTTTTCGGCCCGCCGTTTCTGATCCTCGATATAGTCCTGCTCGGCCTCATCGAGATCCGCCAGGTTTTCGTCCAGTTCGGAAGCCTCCGTGCTAGTCGGGTGAGCCTGGGCGACCCAGCGCCAGGTTGCGCGCGCGCGCTTGTACATATGCGCCTGCTTGTAACTCTCCGCCAATAGAGAAATGAATTCCAAATCTTCCGCAACCATCGGGTACTCATCGACTGCCGCTTCCAGACGCATGACCGCGCCCATCGGCTTGTCTTTGTCCAAATAGAACTTGGCCACATAAACTTCCCGCGCGATCAAACGTTGCATGCAGGTTTTCACGCGCTTCTTGGAGAGATAAAGCATGCTGCGGATCTGGTCGTAATTGCGTGAATCGCAGGTTGAGATCTTGATCGGCTTGAATTTCGAACTGAAGTGGTAATCCCGCGCCTTTTCCAGGTTGATCAGCCGCTCGTAGCTGACCATCGCATCCTGAGTCAGCTTCTGATCCCGTTCGTGGGTGGGTGGCATGAACCACCAGTCTTCCGGCATCTGTTCGAAATAGGACTCGCCGATTTTGAACTGGGCAAAGGGAACGCAGGGATGTGTGGGATGATTGCGAATGAAGATCAAAAACGACGTGATCGCCTCGCTGAACATGTCGCGCCGGTAGTAGGTTTCCGAAATCAGCAGTTCCGAGACCGTGGCGTACTTGGAATAGCTGTATTTGTTTTTCACCAGCTGGAAATAGTTGCCCGCCACTTCGTAGTTTTCATCGCCCAGCGCCTTTAAGCCGGCTTCGTAGTTCAGTTTCGCCGAGGCCGGGTAGTCCTTGCCCTTCAACTCTATAAAGCTTGCGCAACCGCTGAATAGAAGTGCGAATAAAAGCCCGAAACCGATCAGATAACTCCAACGCGTCATGCCGATATCCTCCGGGAGAAACACCCTCTCCCGCGTAATTGGTTCGTTTCTATTTTAAAAACACGAATGCCGGGCCGGGTTCGATCCGAATCGAATCCGCTCGCATGTTTTTCAATCGAGGGGAGCATAGCACAAAACGCCCCAATCCCAAAACAGCTGTTGCTGATTCTAAATCGCGCCGAGATCTTTTTCGGGGAGATAGCCGTTCAGACCGTTTTCCAGCCAGACCTGCCGCCAGTCCTCCACCTGCTCGCCCAGCCGCAGCTTGAGCCCTTCGTGAACGGTAAAGGCGTCCGGGTAATTCAGGTTGGGGCCTTCATGCACCACCGTTTCCTCCGAGAGCACCACGGCATATCGATGCGCCTCGTAGCCCTGCACCTTCAACGTTAGCAGGCTGCCGGAAACCAGCACGGCCACCAGCAGAATCAGGTTGGCCAGCATCAGGCCAAAACGTCCGCGCTCCGAGCGTATCCAGCGGCGCAGCGCCAGCAGGAACAAAAGTGGCAGGAAAAAGACCAGGAATACAATGGCCAGCGTATCGGTCTGCATGCCATTCATCACACTGTCCAGGCTTATACTGGTGTCGCGTTGATCGCTGGCCTGCCCGATCACGCGATCTTTCTGCAACTCGCGCGCCTCTTGCAGGTTGTGCAGGCAGTCGTCGAAATCGGGTCGCAAGGAAAGCGCCCGTTCCATGTACAGAATCGCCCGGCCCAACTGCCCCGCCTTCAGATTCGTCGTCCCGGCGTTATACAGCAGATCCGGGTCGTTGGGCACACGTTGCAACAGTTGTTCGTATAACGGCAGCGCGTTTTCGTTTTCGCCTTTCATGGAAAGCTCGTTGGCCTTGGCAAACAGGGCGCGGCTGTCCGCGTCATTCTCGGCATGAGCGACGATTCCCCACGTCAGCACGCACAGCAGGATCAGCAACCATAAAAAGTAATGCCGTTTCATGCTTGCAGCTCCTTGATGAGTTGCCTGGCCCGCCCGATCAACTCCTGTCCCGATTCGGCGCTATTGGGCGCATAGCGCATGAAATCGCAGGTTTCCAATAAGCGCCGCAGATTGGCGCGCCAAGGCTGCGGAATTTCCGCCAGACTGAGACGCTGCTCCAGTTGGTCCAGCGTCAAGCCGGAAAGCGTCTGGTTCAGTTTCAGTTCAAGTTCGCCTAGCAGCGCGTGGGACAGATCGGAGGCGAAGCTTTTATCCACCTTGCTTGCGCGGGCATCCAGATCGGCCCACAGGCTTTTCAGTTCCTTTTCCCGTTTGGCGCGATCGCCGCCGCCGATGCGCGGTAACAGCCAGCGCAGCAGATCGAGCAGGTACAGCATCGAAACCAGCGCCAGCGGAATCAACAACAAGCCCCAGAACGTAGCCGAGGCGAAAAACTGTCCGTTGTGGTTCGTCAATTCGGCGCTCGGTCGTAAGGGCCTCAGCGCGCCTTCTTCGATGGCCAGATCCTGTTTGATCACGCCGCCATAGCCCGTCGAAGACGCCGCCCCGCCTTTGGAGGGCACCGCCATGAAGGTGTAGGAACGGGTTTGCAGCGTGTTGTAACCGCCTTTTTTCGTGTCGTAATACTCGAAGGAAATCGAGGGAATCGTGTAGGCGCCTTGCTTATTGGGAACGATCAGATATTCGGCGGTACGGGTACCCTCGATGCGTGAACCGTGCTGGATGTTCTCCTTCTTTTCGGTCGGCGGATAGACTTTGGTGTTGGGAATCGTCGGCAACTTGGGCAGCGGTACGTCGTCCATGTTGCGATTGCCGTTCAAGCGCAAGGTCAAGGCCACCGGTTGGCCGACTTCTGTGCGACCCCGATCGATCGACGCCTGTAGATGGAATTGTCCCACCAGCGAGGAATTCAGGGGCGCTTGCCCCTCACGTTCGGGCAGCGGGTCGATCGTCACTTCCACCGGTGCGGTGCGAATATTCTGCCAGCGTCCGCCGAAAAAGCCGTCGCCGCCCAGCATGACCTTTAATCGGTACGGCGCCAGTACCTGCTTTCCAAGCGTTCTGGCGGTCAGCAGGTAGCGGTCCAGTGCCTCGACGTGATACTGGCGATTGCCGATGATCAGACGGCGCTTGTCTCCTCTTTCCGGCAGTTCCAGCCGCTCGGCGGAAAAGCCGCCGAAGTCCGGTGGAGCGACCTGACCCCAACGATTGATCTGGGTGTTGGCGATATACAGATACAGCGTGGCCGCCATCTGTTCGCCCTGCACGAGTTGATTTCGCTCGGGAATGAAGCGGGCGAAATAGCCCGGATTCAAGGCTTCTTCATCCGAAAGCGGGGCTGAAATCGCCATCTCGCCTGCGGCCTGCTGACCGCTAAGCGCTTTCAAGTCGATCACTTTCACCCTTGCCGTGTTCGACTCCACCAGCCTTCCCTTTTCCCGGAAGGAGGCCGGACCCAGGGTGAATTCGCCAAGCTTCAATGGTTGCAGCACGAAGGTGGTGGTGGTGATGTCCTGGCTGGTCATCTTGAAATTGACGATGGATGTATACGACTGCCGCCCGCTGCTTTTATTGATGACCTTGAAGCCTTCGAAGTCCGGGAAGGTGATGTTGCGCACGTGGTCGGGATCTTCCAGGGTCACTACGACTTCGGCTTGCAGCAGATCGCCGATGGTCAAAGAGGGTTTGTCCACCTTCAACTCGATGCGATTGGTTGCAAAGGCGGGTGTGGCTGCACATAGCAGCAGTAACACCATCACCCCCATCAAAATATAGCTTACCCTGGCGCTCATCGGCCTTTTACCATTCCTCGTCCATCTTTCTCGGCTGGCCTTGATCTAACATAAAGAGCTGCATCTGCAAACCCTTTTCATCTTCCTGCATTTTATCCAGCAGTTTTTCGGCTTCCGATTTTTCCATCGGCACGGCCTGCATCTGCTGCTGTTCGCCTTCGGCGGGTTGTTGTTGATCCTGCTGGGCCTGTTGTTGCTGCTGTTGCTGCTGCTCGCCCTGCTGTTGCTGATCGCCCTGTTGCTGCTGATCCTGTTGCTTTTGCTGTTCGTCCTGTTTCTGCTCGCCGTCCTGTTGTTGCTGATCCTGCTGTTGATCCTGCTGCTCGTCCTGATTCTGTTCGCCGTCCTGCTGCTGTTGATCCTGCTGCTGCTCCTGCTGGCCGTCCTGGTTCTGTTCGCCATCCTGCTTTTGCTGTTCCTGCTGCTTTTTCTTCTGTTCCTCTTGAATCCGCAGTGCCAGTTCCAGGTTGTAAATGGCGTCGCGGTCGCCGGGATTCAGTCGCAGCGAACGTTTGTAGCTGTCGATGGCTTCGGTCAGTTTGCCCTGATTCATCAGCGCATTGCCCATGTTGTAATAGACTCGCGCCTTCATGGACTCGTCCGCGCCGGAGAGCGCTTTCAGATAGGCGTCGATGGCCTCTCCGAATTTCTGCTGCTTGTACAGCGCGTTGCCGCGATCGAAATGCGGCTCGGGATGCGCGTCGAGGCGTTTGACAGCGCGGTCGTAGGCCTTTAACGCATCCGGGTATTCCTGGTTGTGGTAGGCGTCGTTGCCTTCTTGAATGTCCTCGTCTTCGTATTCGAACAACGAGAACCCGCACAGCAGCACGAAGATGCCCCAAACGAAACCGATTTTCAACAGTGCGGTTTTCATGAGCGCACCCCCAGCCACCGGCTGCCCCGGCGTTCGTCGATGAAGGCGGCGATCAAGAGCAACAACAAAGCAGGCCACAATAAGTAAGGATATAGCTCGTCGTACTGCGTATACAGCGAGGACTCGAACTCTTGTTTCTGCATGCGCTTGACGTACTCCCGCAGTTCTTCCAGCGTACCGCCCGCCTGCAAGTTGATGTAGCGTCCGCCGGTTTTATCCGCGATCTTGCGCAATAGCCGTTCGTCCAGGCGACTCATGACCGTCTTACCCGCCTTGTCGCGCAGGTAGCCTGCCATTGAGCCGTCTTGGTTGAACTGCGGAATCGGCTCGCCAGAGGGAGATCCGATACCGACGACGAACACCGGCACCTTGGCTTCATCCAATGCAGTCAACGCCGCATCCAGATCTTCGCCGTGATCCTCGCCGTCCGTCATCAATACGATCAATCGCGCGCCTGCGTCGGTCTTCTCGCCGCTAAGCACCTTTAACGATTGCTGCAAGGCGTCGCCGATGGCGGTACCCTGTACCGGCATCTGTTCGGGTGCGAGCGATTTCAAGAACATGCGCGCCGCCGCATAGTCGCTGGTCAAGGGGCACTGCACGAAGGACGCGCCCGCAAAACTGACGATACCCACGCGGTCGCCGGAAAGCTGCTCCAACAGCAGTTCCAGTTCCAAAGAAGCGCGTTTTAAACGGCTGGGGCGGATATCCTGCACCAGCATGCTTTTACTGACATCCAGCGCAAACAGCAGGTCGATGCCTTCGCGTTTGACCAGGGTGGAGCGGCCACCCATCTGTGGGCGAACCAGTGCGGCGACGATCAGGAACATCGCCACGAACAGCAGAGCGCCGCGCAAAATAGCTTTGCGGTCGCTGACCTGCTGTGTCAACTGCTCGGCCAGATGGCGATCCGCCAGCGCACGCAACAGAGCGAGCGTACGTCGACGCGCCAGCCAGAAGAACAAGGCCAGTAGCGGCAGGCTTAAAAACAATACTGTGTAATGCAGAGCGGCGAACCGCATTGCACGCTCCTTTCCCTTACGGGAACTTTCGAATCCAGAACAAACGTACCAGCCATTCCAGCATCAACAACAATAACGCCGGAAAGGCGAAGGAACTGTAAATTTCGTCGTACATCACGAACTGCTCGCCGGGCAGTTCGGTGCGCTCCATGCTGTCGATATCCTCGAACACGCGCTTCAAACTTTCGGAATTGGCGGCTTCGAAAAAGCGCCCTTTCGTCGTATCGGCAATCGAGCGCAGCAGTTCGGGGTTGACCGGAATCTGCGCGCGCTGCACCGTCTGCACCACGCGCCCCGTAAAGAAATCGCGGGTCTGCGTCGGATACGGCACCGTGCCGCCGGTTCCGATTTGAATGGTGTGAATGCGAATTCCGAACTCGCTCGCCAGTTGCGCCGCTTTCTCCGGATCGATTTGACCGCGATTATTCGCGCCGTCGGTCAACAGTACGACCACCTTGCTTTTCGCCTGCGACTCCCGCAGGCGGTTCACGGCGGTGGCTAAAGCGTCGCCGATAGCGGTGCCGTCTTCGATAACGTCCATACGCACTGTGTCCAAGACGTTCAACAGCACCGCGTAATCCAAAGTCAAGGGGCACTGGGTATAGGCTTCACCGGCAAAAACCACCAGGCCCAAGCGGTCGTTTTTGCGACCCTTGATGAAATCGGCGATGGTCTGCTTGGCCACGCTGAAGCGGTCGGAAGGCTCGAAATCCAGCGCTTTCATCGAAGTCGAAATATCCATGGCCACCACGATGTCGATGCCTTCTTTGTACATCGGGATTTCGTCGGTGGGAACGCGCGGCCCGGCCAATGCGCCGAAAAGCAGCACGAATACGAAAAAGCGTAGTACGTCCGGCAGCCAGCGCAAACGGCTTTTAATCGAGGCGGGCAGTTTGCGTCCCGGTAGCGCCGGATACGGCAGCGCGGCGGTGCGCGCACGTTCGCGCCAGAATTGCAGTACGAGCCAGGGCAGCGCAATCGCGACGATTCCCACCAGCACCCATGGATTATTGAATTCCATGTGTCACCTCCTTGGTGCGGGTGACGATCGTGCGCGCCGTCTCCAACCTTTCATGACAGCGCTCGTCGCTCGGTTCGTCCTTGGCGAACAACACCAGATCGCAGTTTTGCAGCAATTCGCGAACGACCTCTTCGGACAGATCGCGCATATACAGCTTGGCCAGCGTGTCGCCGATTTCCTCGCTGGTCATCGACAAGGCATCCTGAATGTTGTAGCGACGCTCAAAGTAGCCGCGCAGGATCTCGGACAATTCCAGGTGATAATCTTTAAGCTGCCGTTTCGCCACCAGTTGACGCGCTTGCAGATCCGAAAGCCGTTCCAGCGCGATTTCATGCGCCGGGCGCGTATCCACGATCACAGGCGCGACCTCGATTTCCTTTGGTTTGCGGAAACGCAGGTACAGCCAAACCGCCACCGCCAGCAGAATCAAACCAAGCAGGCCACCCAGCACGTACAACAGGCTGTAATCTTCGTGGATCACCGGCAACACGCCTTTGATATCGCGCGGACCTAATTTGATCTGCTGTTGCTGCGGAGCCTGTCCGCCGTTTCCGGGCGCGCCCATCGGACCTTGCGGTTGAGCGGTGGGAGGCAGTTTTCCGTTTCCGGCATTGGGCATATTGAAGGTCGGTCCGACCGGCTGCTGCTGATTGGGATCGACGATCTTGGCGTTTCCCGGAGAGGGCGCCTGCCCGGCGGGTGTGGCTGCTTTCTGATTCTTGGCCTGCTGCTGGGCGATTTTCATCGCTTCTTCTTCCAGCAGTGACTTCACCGTCACGCGGACCAGATCGCTTTTGCGTTCCTGCTGCTCGCCGTTCTGTGTCAGGCTGAAGAGA
Organism: Myxococcota bacterium; assembly: GCA_965140415.1. GTDB lineage: Bacteria > Myxococcota_A > SURF-8 > SURF-8 > SURF-8. The sequence continues at coordinate 5,956,826 of OZ223209.1, read as the reverse complement.
ATGCGCGGAATTTCATACACACCCGGCTCGAAGCGCAGCAGTTTGAAATGATGCCGCACGATGTAGCGATCGTCTACCTGCTCGCGCTCGGTGTCGCGAGTTTTCAAATCGAATTTTCCAAGCGGCAAACTGCCGAGCACGTCGGCGGCGAAAGGTTTTTCGGAAGAAAAAGTCACGGTTAAATCGATTTCGTCGCCGGGATAAATTTCATCGGCGCGAAGCTGGGTTTTCATGTCGATGGGCAGCTCGACCTGCTCTTTTTTCTGCGGCTGTGCAATGGGATCCGGCGTCGGCGCAGGCGGCGCGGTTTGCGCGGAAACGGAGAAAGCCAGTAACATCAAGGTAGTTACAAACAGAATCAACCTGATTGCAATGGCGCTCGTTCGCCTGGGTCGCTTGAAAACCCGTTTTCGATTGTGTTTCGCGAACTCATTCATGATGTCGATTCAAAACCTTGTTACACTTGCTGCCGGACAAAATTTTTGCGAACCGTAAACGACCGGTATCTGCACACTGTTTCTACAGTAAACTGCCCAAAAAACGCACTTGCGTCCGGACATGCACAGTTCCGATTTGCCGCCGGACCGTAAACGACCGTTAAAAAACACAAAATAACCACTAAAAGACCTTAATTTGCAACTAGGCCTTTTTTGCGCGCCGACGGAAGAACGCAACCAGCTTCGGCGTGTAATCCTCGCCGCACTGCACGCGCACCAGTTCGATTTTATGCCGCTTGAAACGGCGATCCAATTCTTCCTGGAACGCATCGTAACTCTGCTTGAATTCTCGTCTAACCGCCGCGTCGCCGGTATCCACCCAGTCGATGCGCCCGCTTTCGGGGTCCTGCATCGGAACCAGGCCCAATTTCGGCAATGCGCTTTCAGCGCGATCGCCCACCCACAAACCGACCAAATCGTGCTTGCGTCCTACGATGCGCAGGCCGTCTTCGAAGTCGCTCGCCAGAAAATCGGAAATCAGAAAAACCACCGAGCGACGAATCTTCAAGCGAGACAAATACGTCAACGCTTCGCTGATATCCGTGCCTTTGCCTTGCGGCTGATGAGACAGAATATCGTTGACGACGCGCAGCACATGCTTGCGTCCTTTTTTTGGCAAGATGATCTTTTCGACGCGGTCGGTGAACAGGATCAAGCCGACTTTATCGTTGTTGCGAATCGCGGAAAATGCCAAAAGCGCCGATAATTCGGCGGCCAGCTCGACTTTCATCTGATCGCGCGTTCCGAATAAACCCGAGGCGGAGCAATCGACCATCAGCATGACAGTCAACTCGCGTTCTTCGTGATACTGGCGAACGTAAACTTCGTGAGAACGCGCCGTTACGTTCCAATCGATGGCGCGCACGTCGTCGCCGGGATCGTATTGCCGCACCTGATCGAACTCGATGCCGTGGCCCTTGAAAACACTATGGTATTGCCCGGCCAGCGTATCGTTGACGACGCGATTGGTCGTAATTTCGATGGCGCGCAGTTTGGCGGCGCGTTTACGCCGTTGTTCTTCTTGTGTAATGGAATCGGACACCGATCTTCTCCTTTTTTAAGGAGCCTGTACGAATTCCAGTACCATGCGCACCAGATCGTCGGAATTCAACTCTTCCGCCTCGGCTTCGTAGGTGCTGATCAAACGATGCCGCAACACATCGTAGGCGACCGCCTTGACGTCGTCGCTGGTGACGTAGCCGCGCTGCTTCAGAAAAGCGCGCGCTCGACTGGCCAGATTCAGGTTGATCGTCGCTCGTGGCGACGCGCCGTATTCCAGATAATCGAACAGCTTGGGAGGACCGTTAAAGCGCTTGCGGCGTTCTTCTTCGGTCATGCCCTCGCCCAGACCCGGCTTGCGGGTAGCGAAAACGATGTCCACAATGTAGTTCTTGACGGTGTCATCCATATAGATTTCGCGAATGACTTCGCGGGCTTTCATGATCTGCTCGATGGAAACCACCGGCTCGATGTCGTCCATGGCGACGCCGGTATTGAGATCCATGATGCTGCGCTCTTCCTCGCGCGAAGGATAACCCACCTTGACTTTCAGCATGAAACGATCCACCTGGGCTTCAGGCAGCGGATAGGTGCCTTCCTGCTCGATGGGATTCTGGGTGGCCAATACGAAAAAGGGCTTGGGCAGCGGGTAGGTTTTATCGCCGATGGTCACCTGCTTTTCCTGCATGGCTTCCAATAAGGCCGACTGCACCTTGGCGGGCGAACGGTTGATTTCGTCGGCCAGCACGATATTGGTCATCACCGGGCCTAGCTTGGGAGTGAATTGGCCGTCGTGCTGATTGTAGATCATGGTTCCGATCAAGTCGGCGGGCAGCAGATCGGGAGTGAACTGAATCCGTTGGAATTTCGCGCTGATAGCTTGCGCCACGGCATTGACGGTCATGGTTTTCGCCAGACCCGGAACGCCTTCGAGCAGCACGTGGCCGTCTGCCAGGATGCCGATGAGGATCTTTTCGACCATGTCGGCCTGCCCGACGATGCGCTTGCCGATGCTCGCCATCAGGTTTCCCACAAAGGAGGATTCCTGCTTGATTTTTTCGTTCAAGATCTCGATTTCATTATACATTCAAGCCTCCTGATCCCATATCGACGCCAAACGGACCCTTGTCTGTTCGAAGTGGTAACGTCTACCATACACCCACTGGCCTTTGCAACAAATCTATACGCGCAACTATTCCATTCTATGTGATTTTTTTAGAAGAAATGTTGTGGGGCGGGAGATGATGGGGTTGGGGTTTTAGAAATTGTCGGTTGGCTTCACATTTTTGGCAGGGTGGCAGGGGCTAAGCGATAGCTTGCCCATGTGGATCTCGAACACGGGCAAGCTTCGTTTTACTTTGCTTGGCCCGCGCCACCCATAGGTTTGTTCCGACCCTTACCCGGCTAACCCAACACGATTCTTGACGCCACAGTGGAGATTGTGTAGGATTTTTGCATCGTTTGCATACATGGGGAGAAAAGGCCGTGGAAGAAGCCGAAACGAAAAACAAGTATTTCAAAGTAACAATCTTGTTGTTCTTTTTGGGAGCGCTGTTTGTAGCTGCCTTTTTAGGATACTGGTTTCACGAACATGCCACGCTAAGCGATTTCTTTAGTACCAGATATTGGAAGCTTGTAGTGATTGCACCCTTCTTGCCGGGAATTCTGTGTTCATTACGGATGTGGGATAAGAACAAAAAAAACTTGCGAGCTATTTATAGCGGCTACGCAGTGCTATGGGGGTTGTTGCTGGTTATCTGTCTCGATTGCTACTATTGTTTGTTTGCCCCTGTGGATTTTGAGAAATTTATCAGTAGCCGACCCTGGACGCTCATCACCGGTCTTGCAACCGCCCCCACCTTGTTACTGATGTGGTATTGGCGTGACAGCGATCGGCGCAAAGCCTTGGAACAAAAAGACAATGAGCTCGATCAGAAAAACGAAGAGCTTACCCATGAAGAAAACGAAATCAAGATCAAAGAAGATGCGCAGAAAACCGACCGCTTTGCGGCTGGGGTAACAATGCTCGGTGATTCGAGTATCGCCATCCGTCTGGGTGGTATCTACGCCCTGGAGCGCCTTGCCAAGGAATCCAAAGATTTTCATTGGACGGTCGTTGAAACACTGGCGGCCTTTATCCGCCAAAACGCACCCATAGTTGAAGGAGATCAAGAAAAACCCGAAGATTCGGATGTGGCAGCTTCACAGCCGGAGATGACGGAGAAAAGCAAAAGCAAACCTGCTATTGATATTCAAGCGGCCTTGACGGTGTTGGGACGACGAAGTCATCTTAAATATGAACACAAGAATATTCTGCGCATGGACTTACGCATTGATCTAAATAAGACCGACTTAAGGTATGCGGATTTTCCGTCGAATGCCCACTTTGAGTATACTAACCTAACAGATGCCAATCTTGAAGGAATTAACTTAAAAGGAGGCTACCTCACTGAAGCCTACATTGTAGGAGCTAATCTCAAGTGGGCCAACCTCAATGCAACTGACCTGCGTAGAGCAATGCTTTGGGAGGCCAACCTTGAGGAAACTCAGCTCAAGGTGGCTAACTTACAGGAAGCCAACATAAGGGCAGGCAACCTTAAGGGAGCCGAGCTCTTTAGTGCTAACCTTAAGAGAGCTCAGCTTGGTGGGGTTAACCTCAAGCAAGCTGATCTAACATCAGCTAATCTTGAAATAAGTGAGCTAATAGAAGCAAATCTTGAGGAAGCTATCCTTGATAAAGCCAACCTCGATAGAGCTAATCTTGAAGAAGCCTACCTCAGGAAAGCCCATTTAAGAAAGGCGATTCTTACATCAGCAGATTTAGCGGAAGCTAACCTCATGGGAGCAAACCTCATGGGGGCCAATCTCACAGAAGCCAATTTTTTTAAAGCCAACCTCAAAGGAGCATTGTTCGGTGGGGCCAAACTAAAGGGAGCCATTTTCTTGGAAGCTAACTTAAGCGGAGTTCATTTTAAAACAACCAACCTGGGAGACATGGACCTTACATGGCCCTATTCAATGGAAGCTGATTTTACTGGTGCTAACCTCACAGGAGCTTACTACGATTCTGATACCATTTTCCCTGAAGATTTCGATCCCAAACCAGCGGGGATGATTAACCTAGATGAGAAACCGGAAAGCGACGATCCTATAGCCCGGTAGGTCGGGTCAAACGACCCGACCGCCTGCTCACAAACCCTGACCCTTAACAATGCGAATGGTTGGCATGGAATGAACGGCTTATATACCCGTGCGAACTTCGGAGGCTTTACTTGCCGGTTTGAGACTCAGGGACAGACCGCAGAAATTGAGGATGGCCGACAGGGTATCGAGACGGGGACTATGCTTACCATCCAGGGTTCGATACAAAGTCTGTCTGTTCAAGCCTGTAGCTTTCGCCAAAGCTCCAATCCCTCCTTTTGCATCCACGACGGTGCGAATGGCAATCAGTAAAACAGCGACATCCCCATCCCGTTCATATTCCTCAAGAGCGACTTTAAGATACGCCGCCGCTGCTTTGGGGTTGGTCATTTTTTCGGTGGCGACCTCTCGCCATTTTCGGTTTGTCATGATGTCCGCTCCTTGTATTCGCGCCAATATGTTTTGGCGGTCTTGATGTCCTTGCTTTGGGTGCTCTTGTTCCCACCACAGAGCAGAATCACCAAAGTATCCCCGTCCTGAGCCAGGTAAACCCGATAGCCGGGGCCGTAGGGAATTCTCAGTTCCTGTACGCCATCGCCAACGGCCTTACAGTCACCCCAGTTTCCAAGTTCCAGCCTATCGAGACGATGGGTGATTCGGGCGATGGCTGCATAGTCTCTCAGACCTTGAAACCAGCGGGTGAATGGTTCGATTCCATCCGAGGTTTGGTACACAACTAGATTTCTAGGTCTCGCTTCCATGTTTTGAGTGTCGCATATAAGCGACAGTGTTGTCAAGAGGGAAATCCCAACCGGGATAATTCGGCGGGTGGGTGGCCGTAACAAGCCTTGTATGATAGGCATTTGTCATGCTCATCACACGAAAACTAGCCCGGTAGGTCGGTCAGATTTTCTGACCGACAATCCAATTCATGTCGGGCAAGGCATTTGCCCGACCTACTTATGAAAAAAGATACATGTGAAGCATAGTGGGAGTCATGCTACATCGCCCAGAAATTTGTTCGACCTATCGTTTTTATCACAGCTTCAAAACACGAAGAGCAGGACGAAAGCCCTGCTCCTAGCGTGAAAGATTATTGGATAAGGTCGCTTATTTTGCGCCTTGCGGCCATTGCAGGCGGAAGCCTTTGCCGCTGGCGAGTTCCGGTGCGACCAGAGGCACCTCGCCATTTTCCGGCAACACGATCTTTGCCGTGCAGCCATTGATGATGTCGCGTTGGACGTCGATGCCCGGCATGACCCGGATCAATTCCAGGCCGCGCTCGGTAAGCTGGAACACGCCGACGTTGGTGACGTAAAACACCTTCTTGCCCAGTTCCAACCCGCGCTTTCCACTAAAGGTGACCTGGTCCACCTTTTCGATGAATTTGGGCTTGCCGGGTTTGTCGATGGACAACTGACCGTTATTCAGGCTCATTTTCGAGTGAGCCATCCAGCTTCCGACGAAGATGATCGTTTTCGCGCCATCGACGATGTTCGGGAAACCGCCGGGGCCGACGTAATCGGTGACCTTGGGTCCGCGCTTGGATACATTGACGTTGCCTTCGCTGTCCACCTGCAACAATCCCAATACCGCCACGCTCAGTTTTTCCTGGTACAGATGGAACATCCAGGCGGAGCTTTGCAGTTCTTTGGGATTGATGGCCGCGCCGAAGAAGATGCCCGGAGTGGGCAGACCGCCGAAGACGCCGGTTTCGGAGGTGAAGGTCAGATCGTGATACAGGCCGCTTTCGTACATCAGCCGGCAGACTTCTTCCGGCAGTCCGACGCCGATGTTGACGATTGCACCCGGATGGGCGGCATCGACGAACAGTGAAGATGCAATGCGCGCCAGCGCGTTTTCCACCGGTCCGCGCACGGGCGTGATTTTCAGCGTGTTGTTGATGAATTTCAGCTTTTCCACAGACTCGGCGGTGTCTTCTTTGGAATCGGAGGTGAACATCGGCCAGAAGGAGCGCTGCGGCACCGCGCCGGTTTGCTCGTTGCGTGGATTGACCACGATGGCGTCGATCAGATCGGCACTCAGGCAGATGCGGGAATCGTCGCGCGGGATGATATCCGCCACGGCGGCCAGTACGCGCCCGCCATTGGCACGAGCGGCTTTGGCCGCTTCGATGTTCTCCGTAATGGTGGCGGCGTTGTGGAAATAGATGTTGCCGTCTTTATCCGCATAGGGCGCATTGAACATGGCCACGTTGATTTTCGGCATGCTGTAAATCAGCTCGTCGCCGTCGCGCTCGACCAGGTTCCGTTTTGCATTGGGCGTGGTGGCCGAGCCGGGACCGACCTTCGGGTCCAAAAAGGTGTCCAGCCCGACCGTGCTGCGTACGCTCAGTTCGCCTTTGGCCTGCGCTTCCAGAATGAAAGTCATCTCGCCCTGCGGCAGGGTGTGCATTTCCAGTTTTCCCTGTTCGCCCAGCGCCAACAGCGACTTGGCCGTTTCGTGATGACCGCTGATGAAACAGCTCAATAAGCCATCGAGCCCCAGTTCCTCCACGGTTCCCGGAGCGCGTCCACGGCTTCCCTGCGCGCCGACGGCGATCCAGGTCAGATCGCGCGGATGCTGGCCTTTTTCAAAGGCTTCACGCAGCGCCCAGTAGAAAATGGAGCAGCGTGCATTGCCAGCCATGCCGCAACTGATCACCGTGTCGCCATCGTTGATAAGCTGCACCGCCTGCCGGGCATTCATGAAACGGCTGGAAGGGCAATTGGGCGGGCGATAACCGAGATCGCGCATATTCCAGGTGAGTCGCCATTTGGCAATGCGATACAACAGGTAAAGCTTGTCGGATAATTTCATCGACTTCCCTTTCGAACGTGAACGAATCGCTGGTAGTGACTGTCTGCTCGGGTTCGGCTTGTACGCGCGGTACTTGCGAGCCACTGGACGAAATTCTTTTACCATGTAATGAAGATGTACGAAACAATAAAATCACGCGATTCCGCCCTTTTAGAAGAGTTACCGCTACTTGATTACCGAAATACAACAAACCGGGTGTCGGAGTGGCTATAGGCGGCGAAACGGTTAGAGCAGGCAATATCAAACAGGAAATCGGTCCGAATTCCGGCTTTAAAAGTCGCATATTAATGGTTAAAAGAATCTGAAACGGTGATTTTTAAAACTTTTTTTTCGATCGGCTCCAAAACGTACAGGGCAAAATCTGCCGCAAGGAGTGCCTGCACAAACAGGGCAACCGGAAGATTTTGCCTACCAATTTGTAACTTACTGAAAATACAGGAAAATGAGATCTGGAAAATCGGTGAAAACTAGGCAACATTTGCCTACTCGCCGGAACAAAATACCTAGTAATTTCAATAGTTTAGATACAATTTTTTTAACAAAAACATTAAAGATTAATTTCCCACTTCCGAATTAATGACTAGAGGCGTGAAGTGACACGCAAACTGACATCCTGGATCGAATGGTTAGAGGGTTTCTAACTATTAATAAGGTGCGACAAGGCAGGGACGGCTGCTTTCGTAAAGAGCATTCAAGGAGGAAGAAATGGGATTCAGAATTCAGAACAATATTACCGCGATGATGTCTCACCGCAATGTGAGCGTCAGTGAGAAAGGCTTGAGCAAGTCTTTGGAGCGACTGTCTTCTGGCTATCGCATCAATCAAGCCTCCGATGACGCAGCCGGCATGGCTTCATCCATGCGATTTCGTGCTGAGATCAGCTCGCTGAAAGTCGCCAGCCGCAACACCTCGCAGGCTATATCAATGTTACAGGTGGCTGAAGGGGCGATGTCGCAGATCGATCTGATGCTACGCCGCATGAAAGAGCTTGCAACGCAGGCCGCCAGTGGTAACACCGGTACGGATCGCGGAAAAATCGATCGTGAAATCACGGCGCTGGAAGCTGAAATCTCGCGTATCGTCGGCTACACCCAGTACGACAGCCAGACCCTGCTGGATGGTACGTTCGGTTCCACCACGCTCAGTTCCACCGCTCCGATCGACTTCACCAGTGATAACGGTGTGGAATTCATCGATGTGACCGGCGCTCAAGGTGGCCGCACCTATTGGTTGACCGCCATGTCGGCAAGCGCAGACACAATGACACTGACCGACGGTACCGTGTCGCAGAATATCAGTTATGCTGCTGCCAACAGCCTTGGCCCGAATGAAGATTTCGTCTTGAATTTCGACGAGTTGGGCATTCAGATCACCGTAAACAGTGCGTTTGATGAAGCCAACTTTACTGCCGGTGCCGCCGGAGTGGGGTCTACCATTTATACTGGTGCAACCGGACCGGCGCTGTTCCAGATCGGTGATAGAAACAATGCCTACCATCAGATCGGCTTCACGTTGCCGGATCTTTCCCTGGCCTCACTCAATGGGGGAGCGGCTTTCGATATCGATCTGACGACCCAGGTCAGTTCGCAAGACGCCATGGATGAAGTCGATGCCGCCATCGATTACCTGGCAAACGCCATGGCCGATGTGGGTGCGTTGGTCAACCGCTTGCAGTATTCAGCAAGTAACCTGTCGGTATCACTGGAGAATAAAACCGCCAGCGAGTCGATCATCCGCGATGTGGATATGGCAGTGGAAATGAGTGACTACACCAAGTACAACATCCTGATCCAGTCGGGTATGTCGATGCTGGCGCAGGCGAATCAGCTGCCGCAATCGCTGTTGAACCTGCTGAAATAGTGAAATTATAGTTTTTTAGCGTCGCGCGAGCGACGAAACGCGATAGTCTGAAGCTCTTTTTTACGACACCGGCAGGACCCCGACCTCGCCGGTGTCGTTCGTTTCTGGATTCTAATATGTTGAAATGATAACGGATTTTGTTCTTTGACAATTCGCACGGACGTCAAGTGACGGGTATGGACGTCGGTGAAGGATTCTGAATGCAAAAAAAAGTGTAAACTCTCGCCGCGAAGATCCGATCTTTAAGTATGTGAGTGATGAGAAGTTTGGTTCTTTTAAAATCATGAAGCATACGAAAGGAGGTAGCCGGGAGAGACCTTTACACAAATAAGGGTACGGTGATTCCCAGAACATCCCCGGGCGCCGACAGCCAAAGTCGGAAACCTTCCCAAGCAAGATAGCAAGGATGCTATCGGAAACACACTTTCAAGGAGGAAAGTAATGAGCTTCAGAATCCAGAATAATATCGCGTCCCTGAATTCCCTGAATCACTTGAACAACAACTCGAGCATGATGAACCGTTCGTTGGAACGTCTGTCGTCCGGTTACCGGATCAACAGTGCGGCTGACGATGCGGCGGGTATGGCTTCGTCCATGCGCTTCCGGGCTGAAATCGCCTCTCTGCAAGTCGGCTCCCGTAACGCGACTGAAGCGACTTCACTGTTGCAGGTTGCTGAAGGTGGTATGAGCCAGATCGACTTGATCCTGAAACGTATGAAAGAACTGGCCACCCAGGCTGCTTCCGGAAACGCCGGCAGCGATTTGAGCAAGATCAACACAGAAGCCACGGCGCTGGAGTCGGAAATCGATCGTATCGTTGGATTTACCAAATACAACGACACCGCTCTGCTCGACGGAAACTTCGGTTCCGTGACCTTGAGCTCCACCGCACCGGTCATCTTCACCGCTGCCAATGGTGTTGAGAACATCGACGTGACCAGTGCCAAAGCGGCCCAAACCTACTCGATCACTGCGGTTTCGGCCAGTGGTGATACTGTCACCCTGAGCGACGGCACAACCTCTCAGACGGTTTCCTATGCCAGCGCAGTGGGTATGGATCCCAATGAAGATTTCACGATGAACTTCAGTGCCCTGGGCATCAAGATCACCGTGAACAGTCTCTTCGCCACCAACGAAGGTAGCGTCGACACTTCGGGTCGTATTCACACCAAAGCTCTGGGCAATGCGACCTTCCAGATCGGTGCCGAAAACGATGCCAACAGCCAACTCGGCTTTACGCTGACCGACCTGTCGCGTTCCTCTTTGGCCGGTGGTTCCAGCCTGGATATCGACCTGACCTCGCAGTCGGGCGCCCAGACCGCGTTGGACGACATCGACACCGCGATCAACACCTTGGCAACGGCCCGCGCCGAAGTCGGTTCCTTGATCAACCGTCTTGGATATGCCTCCTCGAACCTGGCTGTCTCCATCGAGAACAAGTCGGCTTCCGAGTCGGTCATCCGCGACGTGGATATGGCCGGAGAAATGGCGGACTTCACCAAGCATCAGATCCTGTTGCAGTCCAGTACCGCCATGTTGGCGCAAGCCAATACCGCTCCGCAGTCTGTCCTGAGCTTGATTCGATAGTGACCGTTGAAAGGGGCGGCTCGGGGCCGCCCCTTTTGACCCTTGAATTCTTTGACATGGCAACGGTATAATATAACCATTGTCAACTAATGATGGGAACAGACGATGATTGAGGCAACAAAACTATTTCCGGTTGAGCAACAGAATCAGGCCGCCAAGCCGGTTGAACCTGTTCGTAAACCACTTGCGAGCAGTGAAGACCGACAACAGCAGCCGGACTCCGGGAAAGTCGCCCAGGAAGCTCGTCTTGCCGGTCAAAAGGTCACGAAAGAGCAAGCTGAGACTACAATGAGATCGATGAACGATTTCATGTCTTCCATCAACACCGCAGTTCGTTTCTCCGTTCACGAAGGAACGGACCAGATGGTCGTGAAAGTGATTGATGAAAAGACGGGTGAAACGATTCGACAAATTCCCTCTGAGGAGTTGCTCGAAATGGCCGCTCACATGAAAGAGATGGCGGAATACATGGATCGCCCGGATGAAAAAATGCTAGGCGTTCTGTTGGATCACAAACAGTGAACCGTGTGAATTGCATGTAATGGATTTTAATCTTGCTTCCGGCGGAATTCCGCCGGAAGCGGATGTGTTCCAGACGGGTCAACAACGGAGAGTAAGATGAGTACATATATGTCAGGACTCGCATCGAATCTCGACTGGCAATCGATGATTGACCAGTTGATCCAGATCGACTACCGGGCAGTAACGCTCATCCAGAATCAACAGACTGAGATCTCGCAGCAAAAAAGCGCTTGGCAAAGTCTGAATACGACGCTAAGCACCTTGAAGTCTACAGTCACGACGCTTGGCGATCGTGACACGTTCATGCTCTTCACCTCGTCATTATCTTCCTCTTCCACCACCTCGGCCAGCGATCTGGCTTCGATTACCTTGGGAACGGACGCCGCTGTTGGCAGTTTCCAGTTGGAAATCGATCAGTTGGCTTCGGCGGAAAAGCGCAGCAGTGCGACCTATTCCACCACGACCGAGGCCTTGGGACTGGAAGGTGAATTTCTATTGGGCGGATCGAAAATCAGTGTAACTTCTTCCGATACACTCACAAACATTCGGAACAAGATAAACGAGGCGAACTCCGGAAGTTCTCCCTCCGGAGTTTCCGCCTCGATTATTACTACCGGAGAAGACAGTTACCGTTTGATTTTAACCTCCACCAGCACCGGTTCGAGCGGTATTTCCATTCAGGATGCCAGTTCCACCGATATCGTTCAGACACTCGGCTTTGCCGACAGTGGTATCGAGATCAAAAACGCCACGTCTTCCGGCGCGAAGTCGGATGCATTCACCAGCGCGGACACGGCGGTGTATTCCAGTCTCGGTCTTTCGGCGGCAATCAGTTCCGCTACGATTCAGATCGGTGCCTACACCAATCTTTCTATTGACTTAAGCGACAGCCTGACGCAGATCAAAGACAGCATCAATACCCAGGCTGGAGCAGATATCGCTTCGATCGTGAGCGAAGAAGAATCCGACGGTACGGTTTCCTATCGCTTGAAATTGGTCGGAACGACCTACGTCGATGATAGCAACGTATTGGAAGCGTTGGGTGTGGTTAAAGGAACGACTTCCGATGTGGATGAAATCATCCAGTCCGGCGCATTGTCGCAAACCACTGCGGCAGGTGGCGGCGTCGTCAGTGCGGCAACGCTTTTCACGGAAATCAACACAGGTAGTGATGCCAACAGTGTTACCGATGGCGACACGATCACCATTAGCGGATTCGATCACAATGGCGATGCCGTATCCGGCTCGTTTACGATCACTGCCGCCAGTTCTGCATTAGGGGATTTATTAACCTATATCCAAGATACCGTTTATAGCGGCAATGTCACCGCTTCGATCGATGCAAACGGAAAAATCACCGTTACCGATAACGCAACCGGTGACAGCTCATTGGCGTTGACCCTGGTGGCAAATAACGAAGGCGGCGGCACGCTGGATTTCGGTGACGTCGAAACCACGACCGAAGGTCGCTCCATGATGATCGCGGAAGGGCAGGATTCCATTTTCACCGTGGACGGCATCCGCATGACGCGCGAAAGCAATGTGGTTTCCGATGCCGTCAGCGGTGCAACGTTGACGCTGAAAAAAGCTGAAGCCGGCACCACAATCACCGCTCAGGTGGAACGCGATGCTTCGGCAATCAAAGCAAAATTTACGACTTTAGTCAGCAATTTCAATTCGGTTGTAAGCTTTATCCAGGATCAGCAAAGCTACGATTCTGAAACGGAAGAAACGGGCGGCCCGCTATTTGGCGATGGCACCCTGACCGGGCTTAGCACTCAGCTTATGGATATGGTGCTTGGAACGGTAAGCGGAGCGCCGTCTACATTAAATACGCTTTCACTGGCAGGAATTCGCCTGCAAGACGATGGTACCCTCTCCATTGAAGGATCGACTTTAAGCGACCTGATCGAAACCGATTTTGAAACTTTGATGAGCCTGTTTACGGTTACGGGAAGCGCCAGCAGCGGTGATTTGTCCTATGTTTCGATCGAGGACGGCACCAACAGCGGCGATTTCGATGTGGCGATTACACAGGCTGCCGCGCAGGCTTCGGTAACGGGTACTGCCAATCTCGACGACGTTGACGGCTTGGACGGTGATGAAACTCTAACCATTACCGATAGTTCCACCGGACGCATCGCCATGATCAGCCTGACCTCCGGAATGGACGCCGAAGACGCGATCGCGGCCATCAATTCGGAGTTGAGCCGAACCTACACGCAGCAGGTGCGCAGCAGTTCGGGTTTCCAAACCACAACCGCTTCCGGCGGTCCGGCCAACATCACGGAATCCACCGTTTTCGCCGATCTCAATACACTGGGTGTGGGCGACGGCAACGACCTGTCCGATGGCGATCTGATTATCATTTCGGGCACCAGCCGCACCGGCGGCACGATGAGTGGCAGTTTCGAGATCGAGGATGTCAGCACGGCGACAGTCGGTCAATTGCTCGACCAGATCGAGTTGACCTTCGGCAGCGGCGTGACTGCATCGATCGACAGCAACGGGCGCATCGTGGTGGTGGACGATCTGACCGGTTCGAGCCAGTTGAGCGTCGAATTGACTTACAGTGGCGATGGTTCGCTGGATATGGGTGGAACGATGGACACGGCGGTAACGGGTCGTTACGGCATGGAAATCACCGCCTCCGACAACGGCTCCGGCCAAATCGTATTGAGTCACAACCTGTACGGTAGCGGCAACGGCTTCGAGGTTTCGCAAAGTGCGGATTATCTCGGTTTGTCCGATGATACCCATAGTGGTCTCGATGTGGAAGGAACGATCAACGGTGAAGCAGCTACCGGAACCGGGCAGTTGCTTAAAGGTGACGAAGGAAATGTCAAGACCGAAGGGCTGACGATTAAATACAGCGGCACATCGACCGGGTCGGTGGGCAGCGTTTCGCTGTCGCTCGGTTTTGCCGAATACTTCGAACGCCTGCTCTTTTCCTACACCGATTCCTACGAAGGTTATCTGGATATGAAGCAGGACAGCCTGCAAAGCCAGATCGATTCCTTCGACGATCAGATCGATGCGATGGAACTGCGGTTGGAAAACAAGCGTCAGCGCATGATCAATCAGTACGTCGCGATGGAAAAGACCATCAGTTCGTTGAATACGCAAAGTCAGTGGCTCAGCCAGCAGACTTCGCGGCTCTAACGATGGAAACGCCGTTGCGAATTGATAACAGCGGCATGGAATAGGAGAAACGACATGGTCCCGAATCCTTACGCAAAATACAAGCAGATGCAGGTGGAGTCCACTGCGGACCCGGTGCGCCTGATCGTTCTCCTTTACGATGGTGCCATCAAAGCGTTGCGCGTTTCCAAAGAGCATATCAAAAATGGAAATTTCGAAGGCAAAGCCAAAGAGCTGATGCGGGCTCACGACATCATTTTCGAATTGCTCAGCAGCCTGGATCATGAACGCGGCGGCGAGATCGCTAAAAATCTGGCTGCACTGTACACCTACCTGCTTAAGCGCATTATGGAAGTCAACGTCAGTTTGGATTTTGCCGTGATCGATGAAGTGATCGCACATATGGACAACCTGAATTCCAGTTGGCGGGAATTGGCCAAGCAGCGTGGCGCCGGAGCTCCGACCGCCTACAATCCAAGTGACCATGCCGCATCTCAAGGAGTCGCTGCCGGCGGGGGCCGTGTACGGTAATGCATCTGCCGCCGGTTACAACTCGCAAGCAGGCTTATTTGCAGTTGGAAAATTTCTTCGGCGCTTATAAGTTGCTCACAAAGCAGATTCGCAAGGAAGCCGATGAGGGCCGGGCGGAACGGATTCCCTACCTGATGGAACTGCGCGCACAAACCATCAACAAAATCGACGATTACCAGGACCAGTTTGCCAATTTGTTTCAGATTCCTTTCGAACAGGAAACGGATGAGGAAATTCTGTCGATCCGCAAGCGTTTAAGGGAAATTCTAAGCCATTGCACCGAGTTGGAAGAGGGGTTGTCGGAAATTTTCGACCAGCTGCAAAAAAGCCAGCGCGAGCAGGCGGGTGTTCTGGCCAAGGGGCAACGCGGATTGCGCGCCTATTCCAACGTGCAGCATCGCGATCGCAAAGCGCGTTACGTCGAGGAAAAAAAGTAACCTATCTTAAAATGAAATCCATTTTCCAGTCATCCAAACCGTATTTTTCCCTTCCCACTGCCACTTCCCATACGTTATGATGCCAGCGTTTCAACAACAAGCGGGTCGTAGTCGGTAAGCTCAACATCGATGCGGTTCACGCTCCGGGAGGGTTTATGCAACGTGATCGAAAACACTTTTTTCCAATGTCGAAACGAAATTTCCGTTGTGTCGGACACTGGCTTATTCTTGTTTTCCTGTTTCTCAATATTGCATCTCTACAGGCAGAAGAAGGCAAACCAAGCAAACCGACACTGAGCGTCTTACAGCAAACGTCATCCAGCGTCACGCTGAAGTACTCCGGTTTTACAGGTACGCCACGCGTTTTCATCGCATCCGAACCACCAAAAAAAACCGATCAACCGGCAGCGCTGCGCCTGGAGCTTGAAGGGGTCAAAAGGACCGGCAAAACACTTACTATCGAAGGACTTGCAGCCGGAGTGCTTGCCTTTGTGCAGGTACAAAGCGGTGAGGGTGAAGCCTTGCAACTGGCTACAACCGCTATTGAAACCGTTGGCGGTGTGCGAGCCAAACTGGACGATGCATTGCAGCAGGTTGCCGTGGTGGCTCCGCATATTCTGCAAGTGGTGTTCTTCGGTGGCGATGGTCCCGGCTGGCAGAGTGGCCACTGGACGGTGACACGAGCCGATGGCCGTGAATTGCAGGTGAAGAAGATCTACCGTCACAGTGTACCGGTGGGAGCGCCGAACTACAAGATCGGATTCGGTGCGCCTGCCAGCGACGAGGTGATCGATGTGGAGCATCGCCTGTTTCTGGTGCTGAACGAACCGATTGGCAGCCCCGAAATTCTACGTCTGCGCGGTCCCAATGCTGTGAACGTCGTGCTGCCGTTTTCGGATCGTTATCTACAGACGCCGGTGATTCAGGTCAACCAGGTAGGCTACAACCCACGCGCGAAAAAGCGCTATGCTTATGTGTATGGCTACATGGGAGATGGGGCGGCGATCGATCTCGTTTCCTTTCCCAAAATGGCGGAAGTGTTGGCCGATTCCGAGAATCCGCTGGTTGCTCGTCGATCCGTTTTAAGCGGCTTGGGACTACAACTTCGGCGCGATAATGATGCCGATGCCTACGGACCGGTGATGCAGATTCGCCTGTCCGGTTTGCAAGCCAGTGAAACGCTGCGCTACCGGGTGCGTCTGCCTGGGATCGGTGTCAGTTACCCGACGGCGGTCAGTGAACGCGCCGCTTTCAAAGCGTTTTATGTGGCGACGCGCGGCTTGTTTCACAATCGCTGGGGCGGAGACTTGAATGCCAAGAGTACCGACTGGACGCGCGCCGTGGATCATCCCTTCGTGTATACCGGCGAGCAGGTGGACTTTTTAAGCATGTATCCGAAAGGCCAACCTAAAACGGGAAAGCGCCCGCTTGCAGGCGGCTATCACGATGCCGGTGATTTCGACCAGCGCCCGATGCACACCGTGGTTCCCATGTTACTGATGAGCGCCTTCGAACTGCGATCCTACCGTTTTAAAGATGGTCAACTGACGTTGCCGGAAAGCGGCAACGGTGTACCCGATCTGCTGGATGAAGCCCTGTGGGGAGTTTTGGCCTGGGAGCAGTTGCAGGAAAAAGATGGTTCGGTGCGGCAGGGTGTGGAATCCAATCGTCATCCTTGGGGGATTTATCCCGCAGACAAAGATCCGCTGCCTTACTGGACGTATTCTGTTAGTGCCAACGTAACGGCGCGTGCGGCGGGGCTTTTTGCCCAGGCGGCGAGGTTAACACGCTTCTATCAGCGCGAGCGATCCGACAAACTGACCGAACGCGCCAAACGCGCTTACAAGTATGCCGTCGCGAACAACGCCGCTCCGGCGGATCTGCTGTATGCTTCCGGCGAATTGCTGTTGTTAACCGGTGAGGAGCAGTATCGAAACACCTTCGATGCGTCATGGAGCAAGATGGGGCCTTACGGTGCTTTCAATCGCATGCGGCTCTTCGATCAACCTAACCCCAACTCCTATCGCGAGGCCATGGACAATCCGCAAACTGCATTCGCCATGGTCGATTACCTCTTGGCCTATCTTACCAGCCAGAAAGCTTCCGGGGATATCAAGGCGTTGTACAACAAGTGGATGCCGCAGTTTACCGATGGCCTGATCGATACGGTGGCGAATGCCCACGCCCATCGCAATCCTCGTCGCGAAAACGGCAGCTTCGATTGGGGCGCGGGTGCAAGCTTGGGACGCCATGCGGAAGTGGCGGTGGCGGCGTTACGGCTGGGAGGATTGAACGCCACGCAAAAACAGGCGCTTTTCGATGCCTTGTCGTTGACGGCGGATTATATTCTGGGTTGCAATCCGTTGGGTATGGTCTACTATACCGGCCTGGGCAGTCGCCCGGTGCAGGAACCGCTGCATCTCGACTCGTTGGTATTCATCAAGCGCGGGCTGGGTCCGATGCCGGGAATTCCCGTGTTCGGTCCGGTAAACGGTCCACCCAATCCGCGCTATTCGCAACCGGCGATCAAAGCCTTTTATCCGCCCATGCGTCAGCTTCCTCCGGCGTTACGCTACGGGGATGTCCGCACGCTGGTGGTGTGTAACGAATCGACGGTCTGGGGCGATTATGCGCCCAATATCAAATTGTTTGCGGCGTTATTGGGAAACGACCAGATGCCGCCTGAAACCTGGCTTCCCGGTGCAAG
Source organism: Myxococcota bacterium (assembly GCA_965140415.1). GTDB lineage: Bacteria > Myxococcota_A > SURF-8 > SURF-8 > SURF-8. Next base: position 5,938,584 of record OZ223209.1, on the reverse strand, counting down.
CGAGCACCGCAGCCCATTACCCTGATACGGAATAGATGAAATACGCCTTATTCTCCGTCGCCGTGTTGTTTGGTGTGCCATTGGGCGCGATGCTTGTGGCCATTTCGCACAAGTATGCCCGCTTGCTGTTTATGGCGATGATCCTGATTCCGGTGGCGAATATCAGCATCAAGTTTTTCCCGCATGAATGGTACCTGGGAGATGCGCGGGGTATCAGTGTGGATCTCAGTAACCTGGTTGCATTGATGCTGCTTGGCGGGCTGGCCATCTCGCCTCGCTATCGCTCGTTAAAGCTGTTTCCGAAAAATTCGTGGGCGTTTATGCTGTTCATGTTTTTCGGCGCGCTTTCGATGATCAACGCCTACCTGCCGTTATTCGCCTCTTTCACTTTCGTGCAGCTTCTGCTTGCCTTCATGATGTACATCACCGTCTACAATTTCTTGCGGCAAGACCCGGCGGATCTCGATCTGGCCGCCACCACCTTTGCCGTGGCGCTACTCATTCAGGCCCTGGTCGTTTTTCGAGAGAAATATATCTGGGGTATTTATCGCGTGACGGGCACCTTCTGGCATCCCAATACCTTGTCGATATATGTGGAGATGCTGCTTCCGATCCTGTTGGCGGTGCTGCTGTTCAAACCGGTAAAGCGAAACATCCTGTACTGGGCGGCGATTGTCGGCGGGTTTTTCTGCGTAACCAGTACCTTTTCGCGCGGCGGACTGGTGATGCTTGGCGGCGCGGTGGCGCTGGTATTGGGTGGATCGTTGTGGCAGAAAGTCACGGCGCGTAAAACCGTTGTGATTGGCATTCTGATTGCGGTGGCATTAGCCGGTGCGGTTAAAGCCAGCGACAGCATCATTCGGCGTTTCAACGAAGCACCCGCCGAAAGCGGTGAAACACGCGACAACTTAAACGGCGCGGCGCGGGAAATGGCGGCGGATCATCTTTTCGGTGTCGGTTTGAACAATTACTATTACGCGGTCAGCGAGCTGCGTGCATACGCCAAGTATTTCAACCTGGAAGCGGAACGCGCGGGCGTTTGCCATCACATTTACAACCTGTTCGCCGCCGAGACCGGTTATCCGGGTTTGTTCGCCTTTCTGATGTTGCTGTTCGTTTTCTACTGGCCTGCATTCAAGCTAGCGCTGGCACGTCCCCCGACGATGTACACGACCATCGGTTTGGGGATTTTCGCCGGATTCACCGCGCTGCACATTCATGGGCTATTGGAATGGATCTGGCGGCAACTGCCGATTACCTACCTGTTTTTCGCGATTTGTGGCGTGTTGATCGCTGCCGAAGAACATGCAAAACGGGAAAAGCGATTCGCGAGAGTGGCAGCCGCTAACGCCGCATCCACATCGAATTCTGATTCTGAAGAAAAGACGGAGCTTGAAGCAGAGTAATCAGCCGTTTTGGGCGTGCTTGCGTACCAGGTCGAACAAGGTGCGTAGTTCGTAGGCGACGTGCTCGCTTTGAGACAACGCGGACTCCAGCAGGCCGTCTCTGGCCAATACCAGATGCAGACCCAAACGCCAGATGCGCTCTCCCACGCCGTGGGTTCCGATTGGATGCGGTGGTCGATAGCCGCACTCGTCGCGTTCGGTGACGGTTTGCAGCAGACGTCGTTTGATTTGTTGATGTAACGTCAGGCGCAGGCGTTCGTGTTCGGTCGTTGCATCCTTTACCAGATCCAATAATAGTTCCAGTGCGACTCTGGCGCCTGCAAGCTCGGCCAGGCTGGCGGAAGCGGCGAGGTCGGGATGTAGACGACGCAACAGGCGGTGGGCGTCGTTTAGCTGGTAGGACTCGATGCGCAGGCCGTGATCGCGCAGATGCAGGGCCATCATGACCAGCAAGTGTTCGGGAGCAGGTATTAAAATATTCGGTCGATGAAACGGAGCTTCTCCGGCCATCGCATCAGTAAACAACTTCTGGGTGTATTGGGCCGCACCGTGGCCGGTGGCGGGTTGTGCGTGCAGATCGACGGTCAGTGCTGCGGGTCTACTAAAGGCGCGTTCGATATAGGCCCCGAAACGCAAGCGCGCCCTGGCGTTTCGTTCACAGCGATACCCCAGCGTTTGCAGCGCGGAAGCGGCCCGCTCGAAATCGGCGGGATGCACCAACAGGTCCAGATCGGTCAGGTCGCGCTCGGCGGGATCGTCGTAGAGCAGATGCCGAAACAGCACACCCTTCATGGGAATCAGTCGTATGCCCTGCATGTGCAGGCGCGAGGCGATCTGCAACAGTTGCCGCCGGGCCAGCTCGCCCCGAACGAAGCGCTGTTGTGCAGCAGAGAGCGCAGAAGTGTTTTTAGAATTATTATTCATTACTAGTGATGTCTTGTTGTAGCGGCGAGGCGTAAGCCCGCCGAAAAACACCTTTAAAACGGTTCTTAATCATTTTTAGCCATTAATTTGAATAATGTGTGCCATAGTCTTACGCGATCGAAGATCGTGGAAGGCTGTGTGTCTTCAATAAGTTACACACGGCCTCCCGGAATTTCCATTCCGTGAGACCATGGCACATCGTGATTACTCGATGGACAGAAATGAGTAATACCTACTCTAAAACGGCGGGCTTACGCCTCGCCGCTACAGAAATCAAGAAATATGTATCTCTTGAAACGATCAGGAATCACTCTGGTTACGATTACTTCTGGCGTATCTGACAGCTAGCTGAAATATTGCAAAAGCACATCGGTGATGCGCTTTGCGGTCTGTCCATCCCACTTTTCAGGGATATGCCCCTGCTTGACTTTGCCATCCAAAATCTTGAAGGCGGCGGAAATGATGGTTTCCGGCATCTGTCCGATGGTGTGATTGGTGCCGATGACCACGGTGGCCGGTCGGTTGGTATGCTCCATCATGGTCAGACAGGGAACGCCCATGACCGTGGTTTCTTCCTGCACGCCGCCCGAATCCGTCAACACCATGCAACTGGCGCTCATCAACGCAAGAAAATCGATATAGCCCAACGGATCGATGGCGTGGATGTTTTCATTCTGGGTCAGGCGTCCTTCCAGGTTGTAACGCGACAACATCAGCGCCGTGCGCGGATGCACCGGAAAAACCAGCGGAATGCGCGTGGCGATGCGTTCCAACGCGCCGACCATCAGTTCAAGCTGGTAGGCGTCATCGACGTTGGACGGCTTGTGCATGGTAATTACGCCGTAGCGCTTGGGTTGCAGGTTGAGCTTGGAAAGGATCGTGGAACTTTCCTCGCGCTCGCGAAACGCCAGCAGAGCGTCGATCAGGATGTTGCCGACCTGATGAATGCGCGCCCGCTGCACGCCTTCGTTCATCAGGTTTTTCGTTTCGTATTCGGACGAGGTGAACAGCACATCGGTCAGGTGATCGTTGACGATGCGGTTGATTTCATCCGGCATTTTGCGGTTGAAGTGACGTTTTCCCGCACCCAGATGCGCCACCGGATAGCCGAGCTTGGCGGCAGTGAGCACACAGGCCAGCGTGGAATTGACGCCGCCGGTAACGACCACACAGGTCGGGTTCAGATCGTGGAGCACTTCGTCGAAATGAATCATGGTTTCGGCGGTCTGTACCGCATGCGAAGCGCTGCCGATGCCCAAAGAAATATCGGGCTCGGGTAAATGCAGATCCTGAAAAAAGACCTGGCTCATCTGTCCATCGTAGTGCTGCCCGGTGTTGACCAGGGTATGCCCGATACCCCGGCTTTGCAGCTCTCTTAGTAAAGGCGCCATCTTGATGAAGTTGGGTCGTGCGCCGACGACCGTCATGATATTCATTGCACTTCTTTCTAAAGCGAGCAGGCCCGAAGGCCCGCTCGTTAACCACTTGCCTGGCTGTCAAGACATCCGTGCGTTTATGACTGCACGGTCCAGCTCGTTCCGTCCTTCGAATCCTTGATCACGACCTTTTTCGCCGCCAGTTCATCGCGAATGGTATCCGCCTTGCTCCAATCCTTTTCCGCGCGTGCCTGGTTGCGTTGGGCGATCAGATTCTCGATTTCGTCCGGGTCGATGTTCAACTGCTTGCAGCGCAGCAGTTTCAGGTCTTGTTCGAACTGCTGCGGCTGCATGGTGAATACGCCCAGCACTTCGGAAACGGTGCGCAACTCTTCCCACAAGCGAGCGATGGTCACCACGCGGTCGGGCAGGGGATGCTCTTGCTTGTTGATCAACTCGTTGAGTTGCTTGAACACGCCGGAGAGCTGCCCGAAGGCGCGTTGCGTGTTGAAGTCGTCGTCCATCGCCGCCTGAAAATCGCTCAACACGTTTTCGGCTTTGCTGTTCGCGATCAACTGGCCACCCTCGCCGTCGTGCTCGGCCACAAAGGCGTCGGCTTTCGCCATGGTTTCGTACAGATAACTCAGGCGCGCCTGGGCTTTATTCAACTGCTCCTCGGTAAAGAGCACGTCGTTTCGATAGTGCGTGCTGAGCATGAAGAATTTCACCGTTTCCGGATGATAAGCCGCCAGCACGTCGCGGATAGTGTAGAAATTCCCAAGCGACTTCGACATCTTGGTGCCGCCCGGATCGCCCTGGCTGGGAACGTTGACGAAACCGTTGTGCAGCCAGTATTTGGCGTATTCCTGCCCGGTATAGGCTTCGCTCTGTGCTATTTCGTTTTCGTGGTGCGGGAAGACCAGATCCTTGCCGCCGCCGTGGATATCCAGGCTCAACCCCAGATTCGTGGTACTCATCACCGAGCATTCGATGTGCCAGCCGGGACGGCCTTCGCCCCAGGGAGACTCCCACTTCGGCTCGCCGGGCTTGCTGCCTTTCCACAGTGCAAAGTCCATCGGCGATTCTTTTTCCGGGTTGATTTCCACCCGTGCGCCCGCCTCCAGATCGTCCAGATTGCGCTTGGACAGTTTGCCGTAGCCTTTGAAGCTCTGCACGCGATAGTACACGTCGCCGGAAGCGGTCGGGTAGGCGTGGCCTTTCTCGACCAGCGTCGAAATAAACCCGATCATCTTTTCCACGTATTCGGTGCAGCGCGGTTCCAGATCCGGCGTTTGCAGACGCAGCGCGGCCATGTCGTCGCTGAACGCCTGGATGTATTTCTGCGTCAGTTCGCCGGTGGTGATTTCCAGTTCGTTGGCGCGCTTGATGATTTTATCGTCGATATCCGTGAAGTTGCGTACATAGGTTACGTCGTAACCGATGTGTTTCAGGTAACGGTAGACGACATCGAAAGTGATGGTCGCCCGTGCGTGGCCGATATGCGACAGGTCGTAGACCGTCACGCCGCAAACGTACATGCCCACTTTGGGTGGATTGATGGGAACGAAGTCTTCCTTGTGTTGAGTCAGGGTGTTATATACTTTCAAGGTCATCACAAATGCCTTTCATATCCTGTAATTTCATCTCTTTATCACCAAGAGATGCGCTTGGTTTGTTGGGGCGCTTAGCCTTTGCGTGCCTTCAGGCGACGGACGATCAATGCCACGTTGGCGAGGATGACGAGCAGGAGCAGTCCCGCAAACAACGCGGCATACCACATGTCTTTCGGTTGTTCGCCCGCCTGGATGACCACCGCTTGATCTTCGATTTCGATTCCGAAATTGAAGGCGGCAAAATCGGCCAGGGTCTGGGCATAAGGCAGCGAGTTGAAGCGCCGTAAGCGCCCGCTGAATACTTCTTCGTGCAGTCCTTCTCGTTTCTTGTCCGTCTCGACGATGGTTTCGATGAACACCAGCCGGGTTCCCATCAACTGGAACAGGTTGCGATCCCGAAACGCCGCATTCAGGTGAATGCCGCGCGAAGGATTGCGAATACCGGTGATCGTGACGTAGGAATCGTCGGGCAGATCGGTGCCGGTGAACTCAACACCATTGCCCATGTCCGTCGGCTCGCCATGAACGAAAAAGTAAAACAGGTCGGGCAGCAGCGACCAGAGGAAGTAACAACACAATAGGATGGCCACAAAGCCAACCCAGACCGGACGTTGACGCTTGACCGGCGTTGGAGTCGGATCGGAGTCGTACCACTCCTCTTCCATTTCCTCCTGCTGCGCCTGCATCTCGGCGTCCACTTCCTCCTGCTCGGGTTCGTCGGGCAGTCTGTTTTCGCTATTGGCCATCATTCTCCTCGTACAATCAAAGTCGCAACGGATAAGGCCATCAGGCCTTCCTCGCGACCGGTGAAACCCATTTTCTCGGTGGTGCTGGCTTTGATGGAGACACAGTCGGAATCGATCGACAGCGCGGCGGCCACCTTTTCGCACATCTGCTCGCGGCGCGTGCCGATACGCGGACTCTCCCCGATCAGGGTTGCGTCTACATTACTGATATCGAAGCCTTTTTCATTGACGAGCTGAGCCACTTCGCTAAGCAGCACCAAGCCCGATACGTTTTCATAAGCGGGATCGGTTGAAGGGAAATAGTGTCCGATATCCGCCAGCCCTGCCGCACCCAGTACGGCGTCGCAGATGGCGTGGGAAATGACGTCGGCGTCGCTGTGACCCTTTAGCCCTTTATGACCGTTGAAATGAACCCCAGCCAATAACAGTGGGCGGTCTTCGTCGAAAGGATGTGCATCGAAACCTTGACCCGTGCGAATCACGCCGGTTTGCGCAGATTTCTGCATGGTGATTTTCTCCAGATCCTGGGGGGTGGTGATTTTGCGGTTTTCGCCGTAATGCGCGAAGGTACCCACCTTGTGACCGTAATAGTTGACCAGAGTGGCGTCGTCGGTGAAGACCAGGCCATCGTCCGCCGCCCGCGTATGTGCGTCCGACAGAATCTCCAGAGCGAAAATCTGCGGCGTTTGCGAACGCTTGATGGCGTTACGGGAAATGGGACGCACGAGCTGGCCGAACTCATCCACCTGCACCAGAGTATCGTGTATGGCAACAGTGGGAATGGCTGCACCGATGTGCTGGGCCAGGGAGAACGTGGCGGAAATCAACTGGGTGGTGACGAAGGGCCGGGCGGCGTCGTGAACGGCTACCCATTCGGCATGATGTGGCAGGGCTTTCAGTCCGGCCAGGACGCTCTCCTGGCGTCGTCCGCCGCCTGCGAGAACGGCGATCAGCTTTTCCGTCGTTTTCTCTTCGTTCAAGCGGTTCTGGGTTTCCTCCACGAATTCTTCGGGAACGACAACCACAATGCCACGCACTTCCGGGATGGAGTCGAACGTACTCAGGCTCCAATCCAGAATCCGACGTCCTCGCAAAGACAGAAACTGCTTGGGGATCGATCCGCCTACGCGCGAACCGGAGCCACCAGCAACGATGATAACGTATAGGTTCGGCAGTGTTTTTCCCTTTCTAGTACGTCTGGACCGATCCTATCTACCGCCGGATTCACCGGGCGGTAATCGGAACCATGGTCCCAGCCACACAGGGATCTTGTTACAAGTCATTATTTCCCATTCGAAGCCGCACAACAAATGCAGCAGCCTACCCGATTCCTACCACTTCAACCTGCCGAAATCAATCATTTTATTGCAACGGATACGCCAAGTGACAATCCACCGGGATTTTATAGTCACTATTAGTTGAGTTGCGCTATTGCAAGTGGCTGCCCGGGTCTTCGATTCATACGAATCGATGGCCCGGAAGCTTAGAATAGGCACGGTCATTCGCCTTACAGGCGAAAGTCCGTGGCACCCTTGGTCGTGGCGCTATTCAAATAATACTTACTCTTATCCGGGCAAAGCCGGACGCAGGACCGCCACGATCCCCGCTACGGGAAATCAAAAGAACGAATCGCTAAAAATGATTAAGAACCGATATCGTTGTATCTGATAAACGCTGTCTCTGCTATCACGGACACAACACCACAACCCGCTTGCAGTCGATTCGACCACAGGCGGTGATGTGGGAAAATGTGTGTTCAGTTGAAAACAGGGTTAACAGCTGAAGATCGAATCCAGTTCGTTTTCGATGACGGCTTCGTCTTTGCGGCGGGCAATGGACAGCTCTTTGACGAGCAGGCCGCGGGCCATGTCGAGCATTTTACGTTCGCCGAAGCTCAATTCCTTGTCGTCGGCCAGGATATACAGATCGCGGATGACTTCGGCGACTTCATACACCGAACCCGTCTTGATTTTTTCCATATACTCCCGATATCGCCGATTCCAGGTTTGGCGATCCACTTCGACGTCTCGCTCTTTGAGAATACTCATCACATTGCGAACCTGGCGGGAAGTAATCACTTCGCGCAGACCGACCTTTTCCACGTTGGAAGAGGGGATGAGAATGGTCATGTCGTTGTCTAGAATCTTGAGCACGTAAAACTTCAAGGTCTGCCCGGCGACTTCTTTTTCTTCAATGCCGGTGATCTCGCCAACGCCATGAGCGGGATATACAGCTTTATCACCTATCGCAAAACTCATCATTATGTTCAACCTCCCGATACGTTAAGGCCCGATGATGCTAACAAAACTTGAATAAATAGTCAAGTCAAATTGACGCAAAGCACTATTATTTTAAAAATAGACATGTTATTTCAGTGTGTTACGGAGTGTTTAATTGTATCCGATTGGTTTACAGTGGTTGACGGACAAACAATGTCACACCAAAACTGAGTGATGCCTCATTCTGTCGTTATGTCTGTAATCGGAGAAAAATGCTCTGGGGGTATTCAGTGAAAAGGTCGTTTTGCCGAATGAACTCAAACTAAATGCTTGTCGATTTCTTATGAAATCTGCTAGCATAGGCGGCGATGCTGGATGCGTTTTTTATTGGGAGGCAAGAGGGAATGCACGAACAATCCGATCAATATTATCTTGCGTTCGCGCGGGATTTGGCAATAGAAGCCGGAAATATGGCCGAAAAACAGTTTCGCAACAGCCATGGCTGGCTTAAGGGGGACTCCTCCTGGGTTACGCAGACCGACGTGGATATCCAGGCGATGCTGGAAGAAGCGATTAAAAATCGCTTTCCCGATCACCACTTTCTGGGTGAAGAAGAGCAAAAAGGAGAAAAGTCCACATCCGGCGAAGGTTTCCTGTGGGTAGTGGATCCCATCGACGGCACCGACAGCTTCGCAACCGGTTTGCCGGTTTGGGGAATCTCGATTGCATTGCTTCGCGATGGCGATCCCCTGGTTGGCGTGTTCTATCAGCCGATCACACGCGAATTGTATTGCAGCACCACGCTGGGCGATCCTTCTTTGGTGTTTCAACCGGGACGTGCAGGTGAAAGCGTTCGAGCCATTCACGTCGCTATTTCACCGACTTTCGACGGTCGTAGCGCCTTGTTCATCCCCAGTGATTTCCAAAGATATTTCAATAGTGATTTCAAAGGCAAGCATCGTTCGCTAGGCAGTGTGGCAGCCCATGTGGCGGCTGTTGCGCGTGGCGCGGGCGTGGGCGCCATATTCAATTGTCATCTCTGGGATATCGCGGCTGTGGAACTGATATTGCGCCAGGCCGGTGGCGGCTTTTTCAACCTGGAAACGGAAGAACCGCTTTATGGCCGGGACTATGCCAACGCCAGCCAGCTTCCGTGGACCATTGCCGCCGGATCGAAAGAGAATTTCCTGAAACTGAAATCCAGCCTCACCCTTAGAAGCTGAACGGCAGCCTTTTGACGACGTGAAACCGCAGGCGCCAGGCATTCAGGAAACGGTTTACAGCGTTTCGGAACTCACATACGAAATCAAACAGCGGCTTGAAGGCGGCTTCACTCGCGTTCTGGTGGAAGGCGAAATCTCCAACGTGACCATTGCCCGTTCCGGGCATTGGTATTTTACCTTGAAAGATCCGCGGGCCCAGCTTTCCTGTGTCATGTTTCGCGGCAACAATCGTTTCGTGCGAAACCCGCCGAAGGAAGGCGACCAGCTTTTATTACGAGGTCGGCTGAGTGTGTACGAGCCACGCGGCTCCTATCAGCTTGTCGTCGATTCGGTGGAAGATCGCGGCCTTGGAAAACTGATGGCCGCCTTTGAGGAGTTGAAAGATCGTTTGGGACGTGAAGGTCTGTTCGATTCCGCATTGAAGCGCCCCCTGCCCCAACTCCCGCATCGTATCGCACTGGTGACCTCGCCCTCCGGTGCGGCGGTGCATGACATGATCCGCGTGATTTTACGACGTCATCCGCGCGCCTGGATTTCGGTCGTGCCGACCTTGGTGCAGGGTACACAGGCTCCGGCTGAGATCGTCCAAGCCTTGCAGATTGCTGGAGAATTGAAAGACGTGGACCTGGTGATCGTCGGGCGCGGCGGCGGCAGCATCGAGGATCTGTGGGCCTTTAACGACGAAGCGGTAGCACGTGCCATCCGTGCCTGCCCTGTACCGATTATTTCGGCGGTGGGGCACGAAACGGATGTCACGATTGCCGATTTTGCCGCCGATTTGCGCGCGCCGACCCCCTCGGCGGCGGCGGAACTGGCCGTTCCAGTGCTCAGCGAGCAACAGGAACAACTCGGTTGGTTGCTGCAACGTGCACAACGCGCCATGCAACAGACGTTGCAACAGGCCGAGCAGCGCCTTGAGCGCTTGCGGCACCGACTGCCCAGTCCGGAGCGGCGATTGATCGATTATCGCCTGCGATTGGACGATTTGACCCAGCGCCTGTTCGATGCACCCACCATGCAGCTACAGCAAAATCGAGTGAGATTGCAACAGCTTGCACAACGCCTGGAACGTCAGCATCCCGGGCGGCGCTTCGAGCGCCTGCGGGCGGACTTCTTGGGGCAGCGGCGCAATCTGGATGTTGCCATGCAACAGATTTTACAGCGTCACCGGGAACGACTGGGTCGGCTGGCCTTGCGTCTGGATGCGCTGTCTCCATTGGCGGTATTGGGGCGCGGATATGCGCTGGTAACGGATCAAGAGGGTCATGTAGTGACGCAAGCCATGGGGCTTTCCGTCGGCGACCGGCTGAATATCCATCCGGCGCAGGGGGAAATCCAGGCGGAAGTCACGGGACTTCTGGAGAGATCATCTATTGGTGGTAAGGAACCGAAGAATTCCGGCTGACATCCTGCAAATCTTGAAACGGGAGTGAAATCATGAAACAGGCAAAGCAAGGTTTGATGATATTGCTGCTGGCGCTGGTCATATTCTGTCCGTTTGCTGCCCGGGCGGAAATCGATAAAAGCGAGTATCCCGAATCACTGACCGGTCAGCGCCTGTTTACCGGCTGGGCCTTTTCGTTTTCCATTTATCGCACGCAATATTTTTCCGGACGAAACGAGGTCGTCGGGCGGGAGTTGGAAGACAACTGGCTGCCGGAAGAATACGAGCTGATTCCCGATGTGGATCTGGAGGTGGTCACATTCTATCCGTCCGGCTCCATCCGGCTGATCGATACGGTTTCATTGGATCTGGATTTCAGCATGCGCGCCATTCGCGGTGATTATTCGGATTTCAACTTCGGTCACTTCGGAATCGGCGTGAACTATAATTTCTTCAACGTCGGTCCGATTGCATTGACAACCGGTATCCATTTCAAATTGATCAACCAATCCTTCAAGAATACGTTTTCGCCGGATATCTTTTATTTGCGGCCCTACCTGGCCAGTGGTATCAAGATTTGGCGCTTCAGTTTCGGACCCTATATCGGACTGCCGGTGAATATCGACATCGATGAGGACAACGATCCCAACAACTACTGCCGGTTCGGTCCCGATAATGATAGCGCCACACCGGGAAACATCCCCGATCCAAACGCCTGCTATCCGCGCCGCACCCGCGATTACTATCGCGACCGCAACCCGCTCGGCATCGATTACGGCGTGCCGATCGGCTTTCAAATCTGGGGCGGTTTGCACTTGATGGTCGAACCCAGCGGTTTAAGCTGGTTGTATCGAGATCGGGATACAAGTTTATGGGTGACGCCCGGTCTGCAATACAAAGGCAGCATGTTCGTGCTCGGTTTTGGCGTACAGGTGCGCGTATACAGCGACGATCCGACATACGACAACACGGAGATCTGGAACCTGGTCGTGCACGGTGGGGTGAGTTTTTAGAGTGGCTTCTACTCGTTTCTCGCGATAGAGGATTCTTGATTACTGTAGCGGTGGAGCGCAAGCCCGCCGACATGTGGCATGGGCCAAGCGGAGAGAAACGAAGCTTGCCCATGTGGCCCTCGAACACGGGCAAACCTGCGGTTTAGCCCGCGCCACCCTGGAATCAATTAGAGTAGGTATTACTCATTTCTGCCCATCGAGTAATCACGATGGGCAGAAATGAGCAATGCTGCTCTTGTCGCCGAATCAGCCTTCGACGGGCTTATTGCGAACGTGTTCCGCCGCCCGCTGCAAACGCGCGAGAGTGGTCTCTTTGCCCAGCACTTCCAGCATTTCGAAGATGCCCGGACTCGCCGCGCCGCCCGTTACTGCAACGCGCACCGGCTGCGCCACTTTCCCAAGCTTCAATTCTAGCTTTTCCATCACGCTGCCGAATGCGGAGGCCAGCGCATCGTGGGAGAAGTCCTCCAGCGCTTCTAATGCGGGAATCAGGGCATCGAACACCGGCAGATTTGCCGGCTTCAGGAATTTTCTGTCCGCCTTTTCGTCGTAGCCGAAGTCGTCCGTAAAGAAATAACGGCTGGTTTCGGCCATTTCCACCAGGGTTTTGCTGCGCGGACTCATCAATTCGACGATTTCCACCAGTCGCGCATCGGCTTCGACCTGAATGCCGCGCTCGGCCAGGAAGGGAACGAGCAGGGCGGCGATCGATTCTGGAGGATCGCTCTGGATGTACTGCTGGTTGATCCAGTCCAGTTTCTCCGGGTTGAAGACGCTGGCGGAAGAACCGACCTGTTCGATACCGAAAGCGGCGATCATTTCCTCCATGCGGAAGATTTCCTGATCTCCGTGTGACCAACCCAGTCGCGCCAAGTAATTGACCAGCGCGTGCGGCAGGTATCCCATTTCTTTATAAGCCATCACCGAAGTGGCTCCATGACGCTTGGATAGGCGGGTTTTATCCGCGCCCAGGATCATGGGTAGATGCGCGAAGATCGGCGTGGGGTAGTCGAATGCTTCATAGAGCAGCACCTGCTTGGGGGTGTTGTTCAGGTGGTCGTCACCGCGAACGACGTGCGTCATGCGCATGGTGACGTCATCCACTACGACGGTGAAATTGTAGGTCGGGCTGCCGTCGGAACGCATGATTACGAAATCGTCGATGTGCTTGTCCACCTCGAAGACCACGCGGCCTTTGATGGCGTCTTCCACCACGACTTCACCCGAAATGGGAGCCTTGAAGCGGATGACATAGGGACGATCCTGCGGCCAGTCGGCTTCCGTTTTGTCGCGCCAGCGGCGGTCGTAATGGAAGGTTTCCTTTTTGGCGCGCGCCTGCTCGCGCATCTCATCCAACTCCTGCTGGGTCGCGTAGCAGCGATAGGCTTTGCCCTCATCCAGCAGCTTTTTCACGTGCGTGCTGTAGATGTCCATGCGTTGCGTTTGAAAATACGGTCCGCAGTCGCCTTCTTTGTCCGGTCCCTCATCCCAGTCCAGGCCCAGCCAGCGCATGCCGTCCAGAATCGCCTGCACCGATTCGTCGGTGGAACGTTCCCGGTCGGTATCTTCGATACGCAGAATGAAGGTGCCGCCGTGACGTCGGGCATAGAGGTAGTTGTACAGAGCGGTGCGCGCGCCGCCGATATGCAAAAATCCGGTGGGTGACGGGGCGAATCGAACGCGAATGTCGGACATGATTTCTTCTCCTTCACAAGACCTCATTGGAAGCCGAAACAAGCGCGGTCCTTATATCAGACATCCCGCTTCGGTGCAAGCGATCAAAGCGATTGGATTTCGCTTTCGGTGGTGGAGGAAGGAGCATCCGTTTCACCAGCGTCTGAGGACAGCGCCAGCGCCTGTTTCAACGTCAGGTTGCTTTGGCCATCGCGCAGGCTGTGTTCGGTTTGCTTGAGGTAGGATTCAACGACATCCTGGTTGCCGCCGTCATTTCGTTCACTGGGCAGACCGCGCTGGCGCACCGCCAGTACGACATCGTGCAGGTGAACTGAAGCAAGCTGATTTTCGGCGATAAGATAATGCTGCTTGCTTACTTCCTGAACGATCCCGGCATGTTGCAGCATCGTCAATAGTTGCGCCAGAAAACGACCCGGTAACCGCAGCTTTCTGGAAAGCGCTCCCAGGCTCGGAGCTTTTTCCTCTCCGACTTCGCCATATTGCGCCAGATGCAAGGATACCCGCAGGGCGCTGGCTTCCAGAAATTCCGAACTGACGATTTCATCCATGACTTCGTAGCGAAAGGTGTGCAGGTTGCTTAAGGCATAGGCCAGTTCGGCGGAGATCAGCACGATCACCCAGGAAATGTCGATCCAGATAATGGTGATGGGCAGCGCCGCCAGACTGGAGTACACCAGGTTGTAATTGGCCATGCCGACCTGCAAACCGAAATAACCCGCGCTGAGCAGGGTGTAGAGCAAGCCGCAGGTCATGCCGCCGATCAAGGTGGACCACCAGGGGGTGCGGGCATTGGGCAGGTATTTGAGCAGCACGGTAAAACCAAGGCCTAAGACCATCAGTGTGAAAATGCGCGTGCTGAAGGAATTGTTCAGTAGTTTCAAGCCATAGGGCATGTATCGGGAAACCAGGTCGGTGGAGACGATTTGCGCGGTCCAGGCTCCGACCAACAGCAGCGAACTGGCGATCAATACCCCGGAATAGTCGAACGCCTTGCGCCACAAGGGACGCGCCTTGCGCACGCCCCAGGTGTCGTTTAACGCATCTTCGATTTTCCCCATCATTTTAAAGATCGCACCCAAAAGAAACACCGTACCTGCCAGCCCCAAAGAACCGAAATTGGTCTGCGCGACGTAGTCCATTACCTGCGTCAAGATCGTTTCCAGTTCCGGCAGACGCTGAATGAGCATGGCTTTCAGTTCGGGGATGTCGTAGGGGCTCCACTGCTTGGCCGCCGCCAGCAAGACCGCCACCAAAGGCAGTAACGAGAGCATGGTGATGTAAGTCAGTGACGAGGCGTAGACCTGCAAACGCTTTCCCGATAAACCCCGGATCAACACGTAAGCCAACCGCGCCGCCAGCATACCGCGCCGCCTCCAGGCGTCCGGTTCCGTGGCCGGATCGCGGAAAATCCAAGCCAGAAAACGCTGGTACAGCGGCAGCAGGAAATCCCGATAGATTTCCATGGCTGCGTCGATCTTTGAACCTAAGATTCTCATCGAAAATGGTTGTTCCTTATAGGCTCTGCTACACCCTTATAAAACCCAATAAAACCTATGGCTGTTTTGCAAGGTTCTCTGGTGTATCGCCGGGGACAAGATGAATCTGCTGCTGCTCCAACTGGTCCACCTGCATGCAGAAGCGGTAGAAGTCCATATAGTTTTCCAATTCGATACGCTGAATCGGAATCGTGAAATCCCGCGTGATGATGATCGTATCCTCTTTGCGTTCCACGTGATAGCGATACACCCCGTAGGGGCTTTCGATCTCCTGGCTTTCGGGCATGCGGGAAACAACGTAGCCTTCCGGAAGCTGCAACACCGAGGTGTTGAAACCGCTGTTGATGCCGTTGACCAGATAGGGGAAATGACGTTCCGGCGTACGGATGTAGGCGCGGGAAAGATATAGCGGGAAGAAGGCACCGTCGATGCTCAAGCGCCTGTCCAGCGGTTTGGCCATGCGTCGCACGTTGAAGGTGTAATGCAGCTTCAACGGCTCCTTGGCGTTTTCGATATTTTGAATGTCCACGTTTTCCAAGGCTGCACCTGGGAAATTCTTGTTCAGGATCATTTCGAAAAATTGTTCGATACGATCTTTGGGCAGGCGTTTCAAGGTGCGCCGCAAGGGTACGGAATAATACCCGCTGATGCGTTCGGAGGCTTCGTTTTGTGCGCTGCCGTCCGCATTCAGTTTGACGAACAGCGAAACCTGCTTGTCTTCGCCGACTTGCATCCAGACCGGAAGTTGCGTAAAGGCTTCATTTCCGGCGGCAAGTACCAGCGCCTTGGAACCGCTTAACATGGGTGAAGGCTGGTTGAAGACGCTCTCTTTATATCCGGCGCTAAGATACAGAACTTCCCCATCGGAAAGGTGAACGCGCAGCATGGCTTCGTCGAAGGTGTTGAAATTGGCGGATTTGAATTCGATCTCTTTAATGTTCTGCGGCTTGGCCAGCAGAAACTCGCTTTGCAGACCGTGCAGCGATAGCAGCGCTTGCAGTAGAATCAGCCGGTTACCCTCTTTCTGGGCCAGGATGTTGCTGGCCGAAAAACGGAAGGAGGAGTCGTTGTCCTCGCCTTCGATAGCCTCCGTAACCGCGTAGAACAGACGTTCCGCTGTCTCTCGTTCCGATTCGCCTTGCTGAACGTGCTCGCGATAAAAGGCTTCGATTTCGGGAGCGACGATGGTTTTACCAAGCAGGCGCTGGCGCAGCAGGTCGCGCACTTCCGTCCATTGCAAGGGGCGGGTCATCCGCACCATGGGAATGACTTCCAGTTGTACCGGCATAAACGGTTCCGGCGTAAGCGCGTCGATTTTCTCGTTGTCGTAACGGGTCATAACCCAGCCGTTTTCGCGCTCGATCGTCGGAGCGTTCAGGTTGTAATTCAACGGTTGCAGATTCATGGCCATCTCTTCCGGATGAATGACCGTGAAGCGCGAGCGGAAGGTGGGAATGTGCGTATTCTGAAAGAGGAACGAGGAACTGAGGGTGCGTCCGCCGTTGATGCTGCGTGCCAGATCCTGTCCCTGGACATAGTCCATTTCGATAAAGTCTCCGACTTCGATATCAGGCAGGGTGACCGAACGTTTTCCGCCGATGCGTTCAGGCAGCAGTTCGCGACCGTCCGGCTTGATCACGCGCAGGCGATACACCGTGGCGGAGGAAGGCAGCCTGACTTCGCCGAAACGGGAAATGGCGTCTTTGGTCTGTACGCGGGTAATGGTATGTGTGCGCGTGACCGAGGAGGCATCGGGCAGCACCTTTTGGATGTATTCATCCAATACCAGCACAACGCCTGCTTCCGGTTTGTAGGTCTGCTCTTTGAAACTCTGCAACAATGGTTCGGTCTTCGTGACGTATTCGCCCAGAATTTCCGAGCCTTCATCCCAGGTCATCATGTCACGCAGGGTAAAATCGCCCGGCTCCAGTTCCAGCGCCTGTTGCAAAGTCTGTTCGGCCAGTTCCGCTTGACCGTTCAAACGATACGCCTGCGCCAGAGAGCGTGCATAACGCGCTTGATGTCCCGGCCAGGTTGCCAACTCCCGATAGACTTCGATGGCTTCAGCGAATTTTCCCGCTTGCAGTAAAGTATCCGCCAGCCGGGTACGATGTCCGACCTTGTAAGGTTCCCGCTCGATAAACGTTCGCAACAGCTTTTCCACTTCCATGTATTTCCCCTGACTTTGCAGCCAGTTCAGGCGGGTATGGCCGGTGCCGTCGAGGGCATCGATGCGCAGGGAAAGCTCGTCGGCGCGTTTGAATTCGCTGTTATTGCGAGCGGTGCGGAACGCGCTTTTTAATAGTTGCAAATTGCGTCCGTTTTTGAGCAACGCTCGTTCTTTAGCCTGTTCGGCTTCTTTTCTCCAGCCCTTGGATTCATAGAGCGAATACAAGGCATACGGAGCGTTGTAGGCCTCCGGCGTCAGTCGTTCCAGCTGCTTGAACATTGCAATCGCTTCTTCACTGCGGTCGCGCTCTACGGCGTCCTGCGCCAATACCTGCAAAGCAATCGCCTGCCGCTCGTCCAATTCCAGTGCATGTCGTAGCGCCGCCCGTGCCCGATCCTGGGCCACGCCGCCCGGAAGCGAGGGATCGCGCGTGACGCGCAGGGCTTCCAGAACGTACAAAGGCGCAAAGTTCGGATTGATGGCCAAGGCGCGTTCGCGCAGGTTCACGAGGCGTGCATGATGCTCGTCGATCTGATTGGCGAGATTGGCGTAGTAAAGACTTAGCAGATCACCGCGCCGCTCAGCGCGTTCGTAAAAAATATCTGCAACGTTTGAAACGAACGTGGCGTTACGGCTGGAAGCCGCAGGCCGGTTGTACTCGGAAAGTTCATTGAACTGCGTAAACGCAACCGGCTCCCCGTTTTCACCGACGATGTTTAAGGTGAAGTTAAGTCGCGAATTGCTCTCGCCCAGTTTCACCAGCAGGCGATGGCGTCCGGCAGCGAGTTGTACTTGGACAGGGTGCAACATCGGCAGATGGCGCGTGCGCGGGTCCACCGTCAACACCGGACGACCGTCTATAAACAACTGCGCCAGTTCTTTCGTTTTCAGCCGCAGCACGACGTTTCGATCCTGTTGCAACTCAATCGCCCCGGCAGCATAAAAGACGCCGCCGAACTCGCTCAGATCGGAAAAGGATACATCCTGCTTTTCCAGATCGACCGCTACCGCCTGCACCGCACCATTGGGAGTGTCGTACTGCGCCTGTAGCGCATCCGTTTCCGGCTTATAAGACCGATCGAAGTCGATCAGACCGACGGTGCCGAAAGGGCCGACAAACTGCCAGCGCGTGATCTTGCCCTGCCGCTGGCGCATCGCCTTTTCCAACTCCGGCAGGTTCTGTTCGCGGTAGATGAGCCGCAGGGTATTCGTGATCGACAGGCGCGTTTCGCGCTCCAGGCGCTCGTCGTCCAGTAGGGATTCGAGAACCGGGCGTACCTGTTTGGGGAAATCCGGTGTTTCGTCGTACAGCGAAGCCAACCGCGCCGCCGCCAGCCGTGCATAAATGCCACCCGGCTGCTGTGCCAGCACCCGTAGGCAGGCCTGCTGCGCCAATTGGAAATGGCCTCCGAAATAATAGGTCTGAGCCAGCGCCATGGGGATCTCGGCCCTCTTCGGGGAAAGCGCCTCGGCTTTTTTCCACAAGGATTGTGCGCGCTCCGCGTCGTTATTCAACGTCCATGCAGCCCAACCCGCTTCCAGTAACAGATCGGCGTCACCCCGCTGCACTGCCCGGTTTTCCAATTCTTGCAGTCTCTGCTGCACGCCGGGTGCATCGGGAGGCTGGTTGTACAGCGCCGCCGAAAACGACGCGCAGCCGTTGATGAAAAGCAAGCCGACAAATACGGCGATGTATAGAATGTGATTAGTCGTTCGCATCACGTAATTTGATCTCCTGGCGATACGCCTGCGTCACTTCCTGACAAAAGGCGCGGAATTCTTCGTAGCGTTGCTGCGGAATCCGGTTTTTCTTGAATACCAGCTTTACCTGGGCGCGAAGCATGTCGCCCTGTTGTTCGAAGGTCATGGAGAAAGCGCCCAACTCGTTTTCGATGTTCACCGCTTCGGGCAGTTCCGTTACGATAAAGCGGGAACCCAGTTGCCATTCGTTCGTGGTTTCCAGTGTTTGCAGGCGGTCGATCATTACCGGTTGTTCGCGCTTGGACAGCGAAGCGAACTGCTTGACCAGATCCACCCGGTCCAGATGCGCCGCAATGGCGTAGCCGTCGCCTTCCTTGCGAAGGTAATCGGGCAATAGCGCTTCATAATTGAAACTCACCGGCTGCATCAAGTCGCCGATGGAGTCGAACTGGAAGTTTTGCAGCTTGGCACCGGGAATATCCTGGTTGATCAGCTTTTCCAAAAACTCCTTGCGGCGCTTGACATCCTGGAAATGGGAGCGGAACAAGCTGGCGCGGGAACCGGAAACCTTTACCCGGTTGGTCAAGGTCGCCGAGTTGTCATCTCCCAGAGTGATCGTCATATATTGCCTGAACAGATTGGCTGCCGGATCTTCGGCGGGAACCTGGGTGAAGAGGGTTTTCTCCTCGCCCAGTAACATCACCTGTCCGCCGCGATCCTGATAGGGCAACTCGAAGGGACCGGAGAATTCGGCGGTGCCGTCGAGGTATAGGTCGTAGTCGGGCAGGTAAACGATGGCATGGTTGAACATGGCCAATGACGGCGGATAGGTGGCGATCTGCCCCAGATTGCTGGTACGGATAATCGTCATCCAGGCACGGATGCCCGCTTCGCGCAGCAGGGTGATCATCAGGGTGGCCTTGTCCTTACAGTCGCCGAACTTGCGTTCGTAAATCTGGTTGACCTGGTAGGGTTTGAAACTGTGGATACCGAATTCCAACCCAACGTAGCGGGTGTTCTGCACCACCCAGGCGTAAATCGCCTTGATCTTCTCCAGCGGATCGCTCAAGTCCGCCGTGATTTCCCGCGCCTTTTTCTTTAAGGCTTCTTTGGGCACGAACTGCTCTTTGATCAGCCCCCAGTACCAGTTGCCCAACGCGTCGATGTCTTTAAAGGTGCTGACGTGCAGATAATCGGCGATTTCCACCTGCGGCGGGCTGGCAGCCTCGTAGCGAATTTTGGGAATGTCGGTTACGTGCCAGTTGTATTCGATCAGGCCATCGAGTTGCTGAATCTGCGGCTCGGGTTTCAGAGCAGGGTGGTTGTAGTATAAGGGTTTTTCCTTGGGAATCAGGTAGACGAGTTGCATGTCCCGAATCGGCACCGCGCCCTGCATCATGCTTAAATTACCGAAATAGTCGGAGAACAGGTTGTCAGCGGCGATGTCGTCCAGCCGGTATTGCAACTCCACCACATCGCCCGGTTGCAGATCCGGGAAATCGACCACGTGCACCCGGTAGTCGTGGTACAGTTTGTAGGAGCGGTTGACGCTGCGGTCATCCTCGTCGTAACGCTCGACGATCTCCCCGTCCGGGCGCAGCACCCGCGCCTTTAAAATACGCACTTCCTGCCGATCCGGCGAATAGCGAACGTAGAAACGGCGGTAGCGGTCGATGCCGCCCTGCGTGTAGACGCGCACCACCTGCTGGTGGAAATGGCTGGACAGGCCGTTGGCGAAGACCTTGAACACTTTCAGTTCCAACAGTTCTTCGGCCATTTCCTCGCTGTCGACATCGGCTGGGTACGCTTGCACCAAAGCTTCCAGTTCGCGACGATAGGCATTTTCGAAGCTGGCGGTCTGCGGCTCCAACAAACGCAGATATTCCTTCAACGTGGGATTTTGCGGCATGATTTCCAGCGAACGCCGCCACAGTTCCATGGCCAGATCGCTGCGCCCCATGCGATGTTCCAACTCCGCCAACCGATCGATCAGTGTGGTGTCTTCCGGCGAGATGTCGAGCGCCTGTTGCAGGCAGTTGCGTGCTTCGTCGAATTTTTCCTGCGCCTGATACAGGCGGGACAGCCGCACCCGGTTCATGATCTGCGCCGGGTCCAGTTCGATCATCTTTTGCAGCCATTGCTGCGCGGTGTCCAGATCGCGGCGTCGGTAATGATACGAGTAGATCCAGTGCAGAGTGGCAAGAGCACCTTTATTGCTATTGGCAAGGCTCATGCGTATCGGCAGGGATTCGTCATCCAGGTTCATGCGTTCCAGTTGCTTGGCCAGAATGATGGCGCTTTGCCGCACCTGCGGATAGCGTTTTCGCAGTTCCCGTGCGAGTTGCAGCGCCAGGGCGGGTTGACTGTGTTCGTTGTACATTTCGATCCGCTTTTCCACGGCTTCGATATCCACCCAGGGATCGTCGCTTATGGTAGTCAGCAGATTTCCGGCTTGCAGATCCTGACCTTCTTTTTGCAGGAAGCTGGCCAACGCCAAGGAGAAGCGGCCATCTTTGGGATACAGGCTGCGCCCCTGCGACAGGCAGGCGTAGCGTCGGTTGTGATTGCCGAACACGTTTGCGCACCACAAAAGCGCTTCGGCATTGCTGCCATCCAGTTCCAAGGCCTTCTCGGCCCATTCTTCGTGCAGCTTCTTTTCCGGTTCGAATGCGCGCCGCCGCTCGTGTAGTTGGCTGATGGATAACGCGCCCTTGACATCGGGATGCTTTTTAAATGCTCGCTTTAACCGTTGCACGGCCAAAGGAAGTTCCTTATTCGGGCGGGTGTTGCGCAGGCGCAACGTCTGTTTGTCGGCGGGGAAAGGCGCACGCCGGTCGGATGTCTCACCGGGCGTCAGTCCGGGAAGCTTCGGTAACGCTTGCCCTTTTGCGTTCAACAATCCCACACGGAAACCCCAGTCGCCTTCGCGTCCATTGACTTTGACGAGCAGGGTGTTGATGCCACGTTTCAGGGTAATAGGAACCACCGTTTGAATGCGCCGGGCGGGTCGCTCTTCCGACCAGGCGGCGACTTGTTCTCCATTATGCCAGAGTTTGAGCGAACCTCCGGCGGCCAGAACCAATAGCGCTTTCTGCGTTTTAGCTGCGTACACACGCGCCATGGCATAGGCGGTGCTGTTGGACTCGGGCGTAAAAATCACACGGAAGTTCTGGTAGCCTTCCAGTTGCGAAATTGCGGGAAAATTCCGCCAGCCGACATCGCGCACTTTGCCCGGATACAGGGCTTCCGGGTCGTATTCCTTTTCGGGCGGATATTCGGTGTCGAAACCGTTGCCGCCTTCGTTGTCGAAGGGGCCGATGACCTTCCAGCGCGTGATCTGCCCCAGTTGAGCAAGCGCCCGTTCAATCGTTTCGGTATCGCCACTGCGCCAGGCTTCTTCCCAAAGTTGCCAGCGGGCATCCAGGCGAAGCTGTAAACTGCTGCGCTTGTTCGCCAGAATCTTTCGGGCAAGTTGGTAGATACGCTCCGGATTCTCGACGTTGTTGGCCAGATCGACCAGTTGATCCAGTTCCAAAACGGCCTGGGGTCGTTGAGGCGCACGTTCGATCTGGTGCTGCAATTTCGAAAACCGTTGCTCGTAGGTTTGCGCCAGTGCAGGCACCGGCAACAGAATCAACAAACAAAGACAAACCCGGATACAACGGTTCAGCCAGTCATGGCTTTTCTGTGTCACATGCAAGAATAGACTCCTGTCCCACTCGATGGGCCTTCCGATGGAGGACCGGTTACGATCTGATTCAACCCGTATTGCGACTGCAAGTCGTTCTAATAAGATACCATATTGCCAGCGGCAGAGCTACCTCAACAACCCATCTCAATAACATTTGAAATGTGGATGTTATTCCATACGTGATACGGAATCTCTAACGGAATCGATGAGATATAGGATCGAATTCAGTATCACAGTGAGGATGAAGCTGGTGTTTAGATGACCGCTAGCTGAGCCGCTCTTCCGCCACGTCATTGCCGTCATCCAGAATCTGGCGGATTTTAAAGGCAAGTGTGCGCGGACTGAAAGGCTTGGAAAGGAACTGTGTGCGTTGGGTGAGCATGCCGTGATACAGCACCAGTTCCTGACTGTAGCCGGAAATGAGCAGTACGGCAAGGTTCGGGCGACGCAAGAGCATTTCCCGGGTCAGACCCTGACCGTCAAGGCCGGGAAGCACGAGATCGGTCACCATCAGGTCGATTGCCAAAGCGGCTTCTTCGCTTTTTTGCAAGGCTTGCTCGGCGGAAGAGCTTTCGATGACGGTATAACCCAATCCCTGCAATGTTTGTTTCATCAGTTCACGCAAGGAGCTGTCATCCTCGACCAGTAGAATGGTTTCCTTGCCGGTGGGAAGCGGCAGTTGCTTTTCGTTTTGCTGAATGCCCTGCTCGTTTGCGGAAACCGTTGGAAAATACAGGCGGAAGGTCGTGCCTTTATCCGGCTCGGAATACACGTGAATCATTCCGCCGTGCTGCCGAACGATTCCATAGACCATGGCCAGCCCCAACCCCGTTTGTCCTGTTTCGGGTGACTGCTCGAAGAAAGGTTCGAAAACGTGCGTTTTCTGTTCGTCATCCAAGCCGCGTCCGGTATCGGAAAGCACGATCGTAACGTAGTCACCCGATTTCATCGCCGGATTTTCCCAGTTGACATTTTCTTCCAGGAAAACCTGGGTGGTCTGGATGAAGAAGCGTCCGCCCTCTTCCATATCTGCACGGGCGCGCAAAGCAAGAGTTAGAATCACCTGTTCCAATTGAGCGGGATCTGCCGAAATGGTCGCCAGATCTTCCGCCAGTGTTTGTTGAAGCTGGATCTTTTCGCCCAGCACCTGGCAGACGACCCCGGTCAGATCGTCCAGCATGGAATTGACGGATACCGGCTGCATTTCGATTCGCTGTTTGCGGCTGATCGTCAACAGGCGATGGGTCAGATCGCCGCCCCGTTGCGTGAGATCAAGTATCCCCTGCACGGTCTGTTTCAATTCCGCATCGTCCGGTCGGTCCAGTAACAACCGTTGCAGGCGCTCGTCGATGGCGCCCAGCAGACCGGAGAAGTCATAGGCAACGCCGTCGGCCAATCTGGCCAAGGCTTCCATTTTCTGGGTTTCGCGAAGCCGGTTCTTCAATCTTTCTTTCTCGCGCCGTTCTGTGATATCGCGCGAGATGCCCGCCACGGCAATCGGCTGGTCCTGCTCATCTAAAATAAGCGAACCACTGACCTCCAACCAGACGAGATGACCATCTTTATGTATGTGTTCAGCTTGAATTAGCACCTGTTTTTCAGGGGAATTGTCGGCGATCAAATCGTTTAAAGCGGCTGTCGCCATTTTGGCGGAATCATGAGTAAGGATATCCACCAGTGTATATCCTTCAACCTCTTCGAGCGAATATCCAAGCAGGTCCGTTACGGCTTTAGAAGTGAAACTGAAGTGTCTTTTCGCCAGATCGTAATACCAGATGATATCTTTGGATGTTTCGGTGATAGTGCGATAGCGTTCCTCGCTCTGTCGTAAGGCCATTTCGGTACGCCGGTATTCGGTGATATCCTGGGAACTGAACACGGCTCCCACGCGTCGACCGCTTTCATCCTGAATGAAACCGCCGGAAGTGCGTATCCAGACCAGATGTCCGTCTTTATGGCGAAAGCGGTAGTCGGCATGACGTGCTTCGTTGGTCAACATGCTTTCGGTCAGTTTGTCGGTAACCGTTTCCAGATCTTCCGGGCACAGGTACTCGAAGACCGACTTGCCCAGCAGTTCTTCCTCTGCATACCCCAGGTGCAGCGTGTGGGAGGGACTGACGTAAACGAAACGAAGGTTGTTGTCTGCCAGGCTGACCATGTCGTTCATGTTGCGCGTGATCAGATCCAGTTTTTGTTCGCTTTCGCCCAGTGCGTGTTGAGCGGTTTTGCGAAGGGTGATGTCGCGCACGACGACAACGCCGGTCACATCGTCTTTGGTCGGAAACGGATGGGAAGAGATTTCGATGTTGAACTGCCGCCCTTCCCGCTGTTGACCCAGTGCTTCCAGTATTTTTCCGGTTGGCTCCTTTAATTCGGCGTCGATCTGCTTCAGGACTTCCGTGTCGGTTTCACCAGCAAGCAGGTTTAGCACACCTGTGCCGACGATTCCCGGAGTCGCCTCGTATCCGAACATGTTCAGCAAGGAGCTGTTGGCATCCAGAATACGTCCCTGATCGTGGAAAAGCAGACCTTCCAGTCCGGCTTCGAAAAACTGACGGAAGCGCTGCTCGGAATCCCGAAGCTGCTGCGTACGCTCCCGAATCATTTCTTCCAGGTTTTCCCGATGCCGCTCGTTTTCCCGCCACAGCCGCTTGTTTTCATCTTTCAGGCTTTTGACCTGCATGGCCTGACCGACGATGCGCTGGATGGCGTTTAGAGGGACGGGTTTGGAAAGAAAATCGAAAGCCCCGGCGCGCATGGCACGAATGGCGGTATCGACAGTCGGTTCACCGGACATCAGGATAATTTGCAGATCCTCTTGCAGCTTTTTCAATTCGCCCAGCAGTTCCACCCCGTCCATACCGGGCAGAATGATATCCACCAGGGCGACATCCAGTTCGATCTCCCTGGCTAATTCAAGTGCTTCGTTGCCCTCTCGGGCAGCGTACACGACGTGGTTTTGCTGAGTCAGAAATTCGTTTAGCGTAAACCGCATTCCTTTTTCATCGTCTACCACCAGTACGCGAGCCATGCAATCCCCATTTGTCTACAATGAAAAGGCTGCTTAACATTACCTGTTTAACAAGGGAAAATGACTTCGTCCCTAATTGGCCAAAAAGCCGAGTTGCCGACTGTTGTCTTTCATTCGGCTCGCTTTCCCCTTCCGAATCCATTACTTCCCGAACCTGTTTTGATTCTACCTGTCCATGCTTAGAAAGCAAGAGGAATGGACACGATTGTAAGAAACTTTACGGAATGGGAAAGAAGTGGAAAAAAGCGTTGCACTAGCCAAAGGGATGCGGTATGGGTGAGGCGTGTTTCAGAATAGACCGGTCGGCGAAAGATAACTCGCATAAAATTCCGGTCTGAACTAATTCAAGGGAGCGAGGCCATGAAAATCGACCGGAACAGTTTTGTAGTATTCGAGTACGTACTTCGCAACGAAGAGGGAGAGCTGATCGAAGCCTCGCGGGTGGATAATCCCCCTTCTTTCATTTTCGGTTATCAGATGCTGATTCCGGGACTTGAAAAACGCATGAAAAATCATGAGGCTGGCGACAAATTCGATGTAAGCCTGATTGCCGAAGAAGCCTATGGCCAACGCGATGAAGGCTTGGTGGTAACGGTTCCGCGCATGGAAATTCCCGAAGAAGTTCCACTGAGCGTGGGTTCGACCTTCGACGCCGTCAACGATCGGGGAGAGCAGATCAAACTGACGGTGCACGATATCACCTCTGAAGAAGTGGTACTGGATGCGAATCATCCCCTGGCAGGTCAGGCCCTTCAATATGAAATTACCGTGCGTGAAGTGCGTCCGGCCACCGAAGACGAGTTGATGAACGCCGCCGCTCCGCTGATGGGAACGGACAGCCCCGAAAAGAGCAACTAAAGCGATTGGCGTAATCCGACTTTTCCGTAATATCCTGTAGCCATGGCGTTTTCTCCGTGTGGAGCGCCATGGCTATTTTTCGTTCATTCTACTCTATAAAATGATGAAAAAGGGGGAGACGCTTGCGCCGATCATGATTTTGATGTATCGTGTCATCAGAATTTAGTCACGGTGTCAGTGTTGTAGGTTTTCCGAACAATCACCTTTCCGGCTCGGCAACCGCCTTTCCGGTTGCGACGGATTTCACACGGAAACCGGCATGGACAGTCGATTCACAACCTGCGGGGTAGTCGTAGAGCGAGTCTGCGATGGCCGAACGGAACGCGGACCCGATCGGGTCGCTGTTGAAGAACCCTTACAGATTTTCATTCAAAACCAGCCGATTCTCGTGACCTTGCGAACGCCCGGTCAGGACGAAGCGCTGGCCGCCGGTCTCTGTCTATCGGAAGGATACATCGATAATCTTTCGGATTTGACGAGCATTACTTGTTGTAAAGACTCGGGAAACCGGGTGTTTATTGAATTGACGCAAGAACGCTACGAACAGGTGGCCCATCTGTTGACCCGCTCGCCATCGCTCGTGCGTTCCAGTTGCGCGTTATGTGGAAAGCAACTTGTGGAGGATCTGTCCGTTTCCATCGCTCCGGTTACTCGAATCGAACGCTTCCACTTCGATGTTTTGCAACGTTGCCGGGAACAACTGGAAGACCACCAGCCGCTATTCGCCGAAACCGGCAGTACCCATGCGGCGGGTCTGTTTCAGGTAGATGGAGAGCTGCTCGCTTTCGCGGAAGATGTCGGTCGTCACAATGCGCTGGATAAAGCGATCGGCGCGGCGTTTTTACAGGGAAGCTTGCCGCAGGCGGCGCTGGCTTTTGTCAGTAGCAGAGCCAGTTTCGAACTGGTGCAAAAAGCCGCCCGTGCAGGAGTGGCCGTCCTGGCTGCCACTTCCGGACCGACCGGTATGGCGGTGGAACTGGCAAATCATACCGGGCTTTCCTTGGCCGCCTTCGTGCGTCCGGGACGGATGAACGTGTATAGCGGTCATTTTCGTTTTGAATGCGAAAACCTCTCCGTACCGAATCAAGCGCCTTCGCAACGCTTGAGGGCATTGGGAGAAAGCTGAATATAATCGACGTGTTTCATTGACGGATTTCAGATAACTTTAGGCTGCACTTTGTAAGGAAGGAGGGGTAATGAAGCTTACAATTGATGGTCGCTCGTTCACCTTCGAGCAAGGACAAACCGTCCTGGAGGTGGCGCGTGCGAATGGAATCTACATCCCTACCCTGTGCTGGCATAAAAAGACCGGCGCAGCCAGCCGCTGTCGAGCTTGCGTGGTGGAAATCGAAGGTATGCGCGGTTTGCAGACCTCCTGCACCGTGCCCGCCAAAGAAGGCATGGTGGTACACAGCGAAAACGAGCGGGTTTTCAAAGCCCGGCGCGTGATCGTGGAAAACCTGATCAGCAACGGTCACCACAACTGCATGGTCTGCGAGGCTAACGGTCGTTGCGAATTGCAGGACGCCGCCTACTGGCTGGGCATCAAGGAATATCCGATCTTCGACGAGCCGAAACGCCCGATGGATAAAAGCTCGCAGATGATCGTGATGAATCCGAACAAATGCATCGTCTGCGGTCGCTGTATCGAAGCCTGCAACAGTGTGGTCGTCAACGAAGTATTGACCTTCGCCAAGCGCGGCTACAATACGCAGGTGGTCTGCGATACCGGCGTTCCGATGATCGACAGCAGTTGCGTGCAGTGCGGCGAATGCGTCCAGCTCTGCCCGACGGCGGCCATCACGGAAAAGAAGGCGATGGTCACCGGACGCGAATGGGAACTGGAGAAGGTGGATACGACCTGTCCCTATTGCGGCGTCGGCTGTCAGATGACCCTGCATGTGGACAAAGCGAAAAACCGCATCGTGCGCGTTTCCGGTCGAGAAGACATTCCGCCAAACGACGGCATGTTGTGCGTCAAGGGTCGCTTTGCCTACGAATTCCCGAGTCATCCCAAGCGGTTGACCACACCGCTGATCAAAAAGGATGGGCGGCACGTCGAAGTCTCCTGGGAGGAGGCATTAGACTATACCGCCAAGAGGTTGTCCGATATCAAGGCCAAGCACGGCGAGCAGTCTTTCGCGTCGATTTCCTGCGCCCGGACGACCAACGAAAACAATTACGCAATGATGAAATTTACACGCGCGGTGATGGGGACGAATAACGTCGATCACTGCGCACGGACTTGACACGCTCCCACGGTCGCCGGTCTGGCGGCAAGCTTTGGTTCGGGAGCGATGACCAATTCCATTCAGGAATTGGAAAACGCGAAATTGTTGTTCGTGATCGGGTCGAATACGACAGAGGCGCACCCGGTTATTTCGTACTACATCAAACGTGCGGTGAAAAAGGGTGCCACCCTGATCGTCAACGATCCGCGCAAGATCGATCTGTGCCGCTGGGCGACGAAGTATGTCCGCATCAAGCCGGGCTCGGATGTCGCCTATCTAAATGGATTGATGCGGGAAATCATCGCCAACGGCTGGCAGGATCAGGCGTACATCGATGAGAATACCGAGAATTATGAAGCGCTGAAAACGACGGTCGAAGCCTATACGCTCGAACGCACCAGCGAAATCACCGGTGTGCCGGTGGAAACCATCAAGGAAGTCGCGCGCACTCTGGGTGAAAGCGATGTGGCTTCTCTGATTTACACGCTGGGCATTACCGAGCACACCTGTGGCGTGGATAATGTCAAGAGTTGCGCCAACTTACAGATGGTGTTGGGCAATGTGGGCAAGTACGCCGGCGGCGTCAATCCGCTACGCGGTCAGAATAACGTGCAGGGTGCCTGCGATATGGGCGCGTTGCCCAATGTCTACCATTGCTACCAGAAAGTGGAAGATCCCGCCGCTCGCGAGAAATTCCAGAAAGCCTGGGGAGTGGAGAAGCTGGACGACAAAAACGGTTTGACCATTCCCAAGATGTTCGATGGTGTATTGGAAGACAAAGTAAAAAGCCTGTACATCTACGGCGAAAATGTACTGCTGACCGAGCCGAATATGGCTCACACGAAAAAGGTGCTGGAACATTGCGAGTTCCTGGTTGTTGGCGAGATCTTCTACAACGAAACCGCACCCTTTGCGGATGTCGTATTTCCCGATCTAGCCTGGAGTGAGGAAGAAGGCACCTTCACCAACTCCGAGCGCCGCGTGCAGCGTGTGCGCGGTCCGCTGACGCCGCCGGGCGATTCCCGCTCTCATTGGTGGGTGTTGAACGAACTGGGCAAGCGTATGGGATACGACATGGGCTTTGAAAGTTCGGAAGGTATTTTCCGTGAAATCGCGGAGTTGGGACCGAGCTATCACGGCATCACCTGGGAGCGCATCGACGACATCGGCCTGCAATGGCCGGTGCCCACCTTGGAGCATCCCGGAGTTCCCTTCCTGCACAAAAGCGGCAAATTCACGCGCGGGAAGGGCTTGTTCCATGCGGTGCAGTATCGTCCGCCGGCGGAAACGCCGGATGAAGAGTATCCTTTCTATCTATCCACGGGCCGCCGCCTGTGGCATTACCACACTATCCAGACGCAGCACTGCAACGGACTCAACGAGCTGTTCGGCGAGGAGTTGATGGAAATCAGCCCTGCGGACGCGGAACGGCTGGGAGTGACATCCGGCGATTGGGTGCGGGCGTCTTCGCGCCGTGGCGAAATCACGTTGCGGGCCTGGGTGACGGACCGTTCGCCCGAGGGTGTTTGCTGGTGTTCCTTCCACTTCGCCAAAGCCTGCGGCAATGCCTTGACCAACGACGCCTTCGATCCGGTTTCGGACACGGCGGAGTACAAGGTCTGCGCGATCAAGGTTGAAAAAGTGGAAGATGGTGAAGCGATTGGGTCTGAAAAGGTCCTGCGCCGTCAGGCGAGACCCTAAGTCTCAGTCCGGTTGGGTCTTCGTGCCGGGAAACCGGCACGGCAGACCAGCCGTTGCTGTCTGTGGTTATAGCATCCCATAGCGATAGGTGGATAACATGAGCGGAGTCGATACTGTATTAAGTCAGTATTCCGATGCAACACCGGATAAGCTGATTCCTCTTTTACAGGATATTCAGGAGGCGGAAGGGTACCTCTCGATGGATGCGCTGCAGCGTATCAGCGATCACCTTGGTCTCCCGATTAGCAAGGTATTCGGAGTTGCGACATTCTACAACCAATTTCGATTTAAGCCACTGGGCAAGCATCCAATCGTGGTTTGCCGTGGAACGGCCTGTCACGTGCGCGGATCAGCGGCGGTCCTGGAGGCATTCAAGGATCATCTGAACATCGAACCGGGCGACACCACCGAAGACGGCTTGTTTTCACTAGAGGTCGTTGCCTGCATCGGTGCCTGCGGTTTAGCCCCTGTCATTACCGTCGGTGGGGAGGTGTTTGGTGAGGTCAAACCCAAGCAAGTCAAACGAATCCTCACACAGGTCCAGAAAAAAGGGGGCAAGTGATGATGATTAAAACTGCACAAGACCTCAAATCAAGACGTGAAGCTTCCTTGGATATTGATGCCGGTATCCAACGGCGCGTCATGATTTGCGCTGGTACCGGCTGTGTGGCCAATGGTTCGCTGGAAGTCTTCGAGGCGTTTCAGGCCGTATGCAGCGAGCAAAACGTCGAAGCCACAATCCACTTCGAAAAGCATGATGCAGGTCTGCACCCAACCTACATGGCGGTTTCCGGCTGTCATGGTTTTTGCCAAATGGGACCGCTGGTGCATGTACTGCCCGATGACATCCTATATACTAAGGTCAAGGTCAAAGACGTGGCTGAAATCGTGGAATCCACACTCAAGGGTAACGAAGTTGTAGAACGGTTGCTCTATGTAGATCCCGGTAGCAAGGAATCCAAAAAGGGACGAAACGATATTCCGTTCTACGCCAATCAAACCCGCATCGCACTCAAACGCTGCGGTGAGGTAGACCCGGAAAATCTGGATGCCTATTTGGCTACGGACGGTTTTAAGGGGTTTGAAAAGGCGTTACTTTCGATGACCCCGGAAGAAGTGATCGAAGAAGTAAAAACCTCCGGCTTGCGTGGTCGAGGTGGTGGTGGTTTCCCGACTGGATTGAAATGGAAGTTTTGCCGGGAGGCTGAAGGCGAGAAAAAATATGTGATCTGCAACGGCGACGAAGGGGACCCCGGAGCGTTCATGGACCGCTCCCTGATGGAAGGTGATCCCTTCTGTATCTTGGAAGGTCTGTTGATTGCCGGATATGGAATCGGTGCGCAAAAAGCAGTGATCTATGTACGTCAAGAATATCCGCTGGCGATTTCGCGCCTGCAAAAGGCGATCAACTGCCTGCGAGAAGTCGGCTTGCTGGGTGAAAACATCCTGGGTACCGGTTTCGGTTTCGACGTCTATATCAAGATGGGCGCGGGCGCGTTTGTCTGCGGCGAAGAAACGGCCCTGATACACAGCATTCAGGGTCAGCGCGGTGAACCACGACCTCGACCTCCCTTCCCCGCTCAAAGTGGTTTGTGGAATTCGCCCACGATCATCAATAACGTTGAAACTCTTGCCAATTTAGGACCGATCTTGGATAAGGGCGGCGACTGGTTCGCTTCGTACGGCACCGAGTCATCCAAGGGAACCAAGGTGTTTGCACTGACTGGCAAGATCAACAGCACCGGCCTGGTTGAGGTGGCCATGGGAACCACCATCCGCGAGATCATCGAAAAGATCGGTGGTGGCATCCTGAATGATCGCAAGTTCAAGGCGGTACAAATGGGTGGTCCTTCCGGTGGCTGTGTCGATGCGGATCATATGGATCTGGAAATCGATTATGAAAGCCTGAAGACCGTGGGAGCGATGATGGGATCGGGCGGCATGGTCGCCATGGACGAAGACAATTGCATGGTCGATGTCGCCATGTTCTTTATGGACTTCATCCAGCGCGAAAGCTGCGGTAAATGCGTACCCTGCCGCATCGGCACCAAGCGCATGCTCGATACCTTGTCAAACATCTGTGAAGGTGTCTATAAACCGGAACAACTTGACGAAGTACTTGAGAGTTTGGAAAGCGTTGGCGAAGTCACGCGCGATTGCAGTTTGTGCGGTTTGGGACAGACGGCGCCCAACCCGGTGCTGTCCACCTTGCGCTGGTTCAAGGATGAATACGTGGCGCACATTCGTGATCACAAATGCCCGGCCAAGGTTTGCAACAAGCTGTTGACCTTCAGTATCAATGAAGAGGTTTGTATCGGCTGTATGAGTTGTGCCAAGAAATGTCCGAGCAACGCCATAACCGGTGAAAAGAAGAAACCACACGTTATCAATGCGGCGATGTGCATCCATTGTGGAAGCTGCATTACGGTTTGTCCTACCAACGCCGTGATTGCAACTTAGCGTTCTACGACACATTACAAGGTTTCATCGCGCTGCCCGGCTCCCGTAAGGGAGTCGGGCGGTTTAGGGTTTATAGCGGTTATTATTTGATTTTAGCAAGGTCGGATTCAGTGAATCCGACACCCAATGCTTATCGGGCAGAATCTGCCAGACCTACAATTGATGTCGATATGCCAATAATAACATGTGGTTACATTCCCACAGTAGGTCGGGCAAATTTCTTGCCCGACATCATCATTCGGAAATTTCGGGCAGATGACCCGACCCACGATTGATGTAAATACGTCAACAATAACAAATGGTTACAATCTTTTTTCGAAATGCTGATAGTCTTTGTTGCGCCGCCACAGACCGCCCCAACTCCAGCCATGACGTTTGAATGCCTGCTGGCAAACATCCCCGCGACGGATCAAGCCCTTGGCAGGTTTGTTCCGATTCAGGTAGGCGCGCCCGGCTTCGGGTAGGACTTTTTCCTTATACACATAAGGGTTCTGCACGGGGTTGATATCGATGGCTTTCCCGTAGGCGTGGTTGGAATAGCGCTTCCGGTTGCCGGTGCGCCTGCGACAATTGAAGGCACTGCTGTTGTTGGCGGCCATCGAGGCGGCATCGTCGCCGCCGTGCTCCGAGACGGGACGCAGCTTTTCAATCGGAAAACGCGCCGAATATAATTCGGAAAAAATCGCAAGTACTTCTTTTGCAACCTCTTTATGCACGATCAGGTCGCCGGAATGCGCCTGATTGTCGAACCCCCAATAGCTGACTTGCACATTGCGCAGATCTTCCAAAGCGACCGGGCAACCGGGATGCCAGGACACACCACGCATAGCGGCGGCGCGTTCTGCGGAAATCGGCAGAATTTCTCCTTTGAATTCGGGAGTGGCGGAGGCTGCCGGTTCGGTCGTTTTCGGCGATTCGGCTTGGGAGGGCGAGAGGAAAAGCAGGAAAAACAAGATCCCCCAAAACGCCCGCATCGGAACGCGCCGGGATGAACCCGGCGAACGTCCCTCTGCTTGAGCGAAACGGGAGATCATAAGCAAATTCAACCTATTTCACGCGCACACTTTCGATGACGACCTGAGTCGTCGGGCAGTCTTTGGGGAAGGGGCCGCAGGCTGCGGTGGGCGTGTTACGGATTTTGTCGACCACATCCATTCCTTTGATGACATTGCCGAATACCGCATAACCGAATCCGCGCGGGTCCGGGCTGCGGTGATCCAAAAAGGCGTTGTCCACCACGTTGATGAAGAACTGCGCGGTGGCGCTGTCCACCACGCCGGTGCGTGCCATGGCCAGGGTGCCGCGCGTGTTTTTCAGGCCGTTGGTGGCTTCGTTTTTAATGGGTGCGTGGGTGTCTTTCTTTTTGACGGCTTTGTCGAAACCGCCGCCCTGAATCATGAAGTTCTTGATGACGCGGTGGAAAATGGTGCCGTCGTAGAACTTTTCGTTGACGTAAGTCAGGAAGTTTTTCACGGAAATCGGGGCTTTATCCTGATACAGTTCGATTTCGATTTCCCCGAGATTGGTTTTCATTACCACCACCGGGTTTTTAGCAGGGGCTTTCTCGGGAGCTTTCTTGGCCGGTGCGGCGGCGTTGGCTAACGATACCAGCAAAGACAAGATCACTACGGATAACAACAGATTACGCAACATAAGACACTCCTTTCGTGTAGATATAAGCAACTCGTTCTCGGTTTTATTTCGCGGGTATTTTAACAGCCTGCACTCGATTCGCCAAGAACAAGACGAGAGAAAGATGGTTTTCATAAAATCTAGGGTGCATCACAAGAAGTTGCAAACCCGTTTTCAAAGCCAATCGCAATATCTTGTGATACACCATAAAATCTATTCGATATATTTCGTGCTTGCGAGCAACGGCCTTTTGGAGGTAGCATACGGATCGAAACACCCTTTTCTTTTTGCAAACCACAAGGATACGGTTGATGCAGGATCGGCGAAACTATTCCAAGGAGTATTCACGACTGCTGCTGGAGCGCGGCACGCTGGGCCTGGATGAACTCTTGGAGCTTTGGTTTGAAATGGGTGCGGAAAACGAACCGGACCTGGAAGCTTTATTGACCGAGCGTCAGAAAACCTCGCCGACACGATTCGAAAGCCTGCACCGCGAACTGACGCGCCGCCTGGGCAAATTGCCCGACGATGGCCGCACACTTTACACGGCGCTGGCACAGGATGGTGTGAGCCTTTCGTTGCCGGAGAGTGAAAAGCAGGTCGAGGCGGATGTGGATGTTTTCGCGGCAAACGCCCCTTCCGAGCGCTATCGCATCACGCGCGAAATCGCCAGCGGCGGCGGCGGGCGCGTGCTCGAAGCGATGGACGACTTTTTCAATCGGCGTATCGCGTTGAAAGTGCTGCGTTCCGGCGGGGCGGCGGATGCGCGCTTGGAGCGACGTTTCCGCATCGAAGCCAGTGCGGCGGCGCGGCTGGAACATCCGAATATCGTTCCGGTTTACGATGCGGGACGGCTGCCCTCCGGCGAAGCCTTTTTCTCGATGCGCTGTATCGATGGCCGTTCGCTTAAAGATGTGCTTCGGGCGATTGCGCGGGAAGAGGAAGAAGTTCTCGAGCGTTACGGTTTCGTCCGCTTGCTGACCATCTTTCAGCAGGTTTGCCTGGCGGTGGACTACGCCCATTCACTGGGCATCGTGCACCGGGACATCAAGCCGGAAAACGTCATGGTCGGTGAATTCGGTGAAACCTTCGTAACCGACTGGGGACTGGCTCAGGAAATCAACGGTGACGCCGACCGGCATATCCATGCAAGTCCTGTAATTTCAGGCACTCCCGCTTACATGGCTCCCGAGCAGGCCAACGGGCGGCTGGATCACATCGGCCCGCAGACCGACATTTACGGCCTGGGTGCGTTGTTGTACGAAATTCTGACACTGCATCCGCCGTTCAGTGGAGCCAGTGTCGAAGACGTGTTGCGCAAGGTGCGCGAACAAAGTGTGGCGCGACCCAGCGCACGTGCGCCGGAGCGACGCATTCCCGAAGTGCTTGAAAAACTTTGCTTGCGGGCGCTTTCCAAATTGCCCGAGCAACGACCCAAAAGCGCACGCGAACTGTTCGACGACATCGAGCGATTTTTAGAAGGCTCCCGGCAGCGCCGCATCATGCGACGCCGAGCCAAGCTGATTGCGGAGGACGCCCGGGAGATCGTGCGCCGTTACGGCGAGATCAAGTCCCGGCTGGACGAAGTCCGCGCCACTCTCGCTAAGGAACTGGAAAACGGCGGCGAGCGCTTGTGGGAGCTGGAATGTGCCACACAAGACGAGCAACTGGCCTGCGATCGCACCTTCGCCGAAGCGCAGGAACGCCTGACGGAAGCTCTCACACTGGACCCCGAACAGCCTTTGGGGCGCGAGTTATTGGCGGATCTTTTCCACGCTCGCTATCAGGACGCCGCGCAGACCCGCAATAAAAAGGAAATGATCTACAACCGCGAGCGCGTGGAAAGCTACGACGCCGTCCGTTTTCGCGAAGTGCTGCACGGCAAGGCGACGCTGCAAATCGTCACCGAACCGGCTAACGCAATTGTTTATCTGGCGGCATTGGAAAACAAGGATGGAATCCTGGTCGCCGGGGAGGAACTCCTGCTCGGCTCCACGCCGCTTTGCGATCGGGCCGTTCCGCGCGGGCATTGGCTGTTGACCCTGCGGCATCCGAAACGGCAGCCGGTTGTCTATCCGATTCTGCTGGAAGCAGGCGAACGACTGGAACTTGGAATTCCTTTGCTGCCCGACGAGTTACAGGACGAGCGTTTCGCCTACGTGCCGCCTGGACCGTTTTTAAAGGGCGGCGATGAAGCCTGCTACGGTTACGAAAAATCCCGTACACCGCAAGTGGATGGCTTTCTGATGGCCAAGCAGCCTGTAACGATTGGAGAATACCTGGCTTTCCTGCAAGCTCAAACGGAAGTGCCCGCAAACGGTTTCGTCGCGCGCGCGCCGCGCATTCGTCCTGATCGCGGTTTCTATTTTTCAGCGGATGGCAAACAGGGCGACTTCGATCCGGACTGGCCGGTCTTCGGCATCAGTTGGGACGATGCGCGAGCCTACTGCGCCTGGCTATCCGAGCAGGAAGGGCAGGCGTATGCGCTGCCGACCGACGAGCAATGGGAAAAAGCCGCGCGCGGCGGCGATGGCCGCATTTATCCCTGGGGTAACGGTTTCATGCGCACCCGTTGTCTGATGCGCGACAGTCTGCGCCATGCCGGGTTGAAAGCGGTGAACGCTTTTCCGCAGGATCTCGGGCCGTTCGGCACGTTGGGCATGGCGGGCGGTGTACGTGAATGGTGCGAGGACTGGTTCAATCCGCAGGCCAATGAAAAACTGACCAAGGGCGGCTCCTGGCTGGATTCCGAGCCGCTGTGTCACTCGGCTGGGCGTGTCGGCATGGCGCGTTTCCGGGTCAAGCCCAATATCGGTTTTCGCCTGATCCGACTGTTGCCGCGTCCCAATCGGAATTTAAAGGAAAATGACTAGGACTGGTTGTCGGATACTCCGACAGTTGGCTGGTTTGGAACCGGTTGGAGTGCTACTGGAGCGTTCACGTTGACGCCGTGTCACCACAAAAGGTGACTTTTAGTCAATAATCGGAAAAAACACCGTCGTTTCGCCTGCTTTCAGGCGCGTCCCCGACGACCTTTCTGACGCTTGGGATACTTGCCCCAGTGTGTCAGGCTGTTGATTTCGGGGTACACCTTAACCGGCACATCGTGATAGACTTCGCCATCCACCATGATGGTCTTGTACTCCAGGCGATACGGTTTTACACGCGCCACCGGCTTTTCGAAAAGATAGGTGTCGCGAACGCCTTTGCGTCGTCGGATCCAGAATCCGGCCACGCGCCCCTGGAGGTCTTCCACAACTCCCTGTGGTTGAAAGACCAATTCCTGTTCTTCTTGCGTCGTCGTCATGAGTGTTCCTCCAGCCATTCCAAGATGGCTTTCATGAAATAGGGCAGATCATCGGGCGTGCGGGAACTGATGAGATTGCCGTCCACCACGACGGCTCGATCCACCCAGCTTGCACCGGCATTTTGCAGATCGTGCTGGATCGCAAAAAAGCTGGTAATCGTTTTTCCTTTTAAAATATCCGCGGATGCCAACAGCCAGCCGCCGTGACAGATGGCGGCGATCAGCTTTCCGGCCTGATTCGCTTGCGAAAGCAGTGCAGCGGCGTGCGGTGTTCGGCGCAGGAAATCTGGCGCCCAGCCACCGGGCACCACGAAGGCGTCGAAATCGGCGGCATCCAACGTGCGCAGGTCGGCGTCGGCGTTGACCGGATAGCCGTATTTTCCCTTGTATTCCTTCTCTCCAAGACCGGCCACGACCACGTCATAGCCCGCCTCGATCAGTCGCAACTTCGGATACAGTACTTCCAGATCCTGGAAATCCTGCTCGCAAAGGATGCAGACACGCTGCGCCATTGGGCCACCTCGCTTTCCCCCTTTGAACTTGGATGCTCCCCGATTCCCGTTGGGGAGAGTTTCTCACCCGTGTACAGTGTTCACTTTACCATAATCCGATTATGAGCTTCAAGGCCAAAACCGGATGGTTTCTGGAAATTGCACGAGGTTCTTTGTTGGATAGCACTTTCACGAATTTGACTATTGCGTAAAATCCAGTCTTTTCGATGGAATATAGGAATGAGACTTTCTTTTTGCCGTAGTTACAGCTCGGACATTTTTTTGGTCCGAAACTGACCGCGTTTTTCATTTAGAGTGAGCATTATTTGAAATGCGCCTCGACCAGCGTTTTGATCTCGGTCGGCATGACTTGCAGCAGACGTTGCTTCCAGGCGCTTTCGGTCGTCAAACTTCCAGAGGCACCGGCCAGTCCGTATTCCCGCAAGAGCGCTTTGGCCGCGTTTCTCGCCTGGGTCATGATTTTCACCTGTAACTGTCGAGTTCTCAGCACCGAACGCAATTTCCGCATCGATTCGGGAGGCAATCGTACTTCCCGTAAAAGCGCACCGGTACGCAGATTCGTACACAGATCCTGCGCGTCGCGGGCGTCGGTCTTTTTCTTTTTTTAAGCGGGTTTTGCTGGCCACCTCGTCGGCAGGATACACGTGCGGATCTCCTCCCAGTTCGGCGATGATGCCATCGACCTTGTGAGGTCAGCCCTCCCTTATGGAATCATGGGCCAAGCGAAGAGAAACGACGCTTGCCCATATGGATCTCGAACACGGGCAAGCCTGCGGCTTAGCCCGCGCCACCCTAAAATCAGACAGGTTTGCAACTTCTTGTGATGCACCCATCTTGAATGTAATATTATTTAAACATTGACATTCCCCATAAAAGCGTGTAGTGTGCTGACCATCCGCAGGCGACCCTCCAGCGATTTTGCGTGAGATCTCACGCCTCTGGGCCAAGCAAAAACACCCCCAGATTATCTTCGATGCAGGCTTTGTTTGCCGTTAACCTTGAACGAATCAAGGTAAAGATAGGTACTATTTTATGTTGTTTACCGAGTTTTCTTTTTCTTCTCCCATTTTGAAGTCCATTCGTCAGCAAGGATACCAGGAACCTACAAAAATCCAGCAGTTGTCCTTTCCGCACGTGTTGGAAGGCAAGGATGTCATGGGCTGCGCCCAGACCGGCACCGGCAAAACCGCCGCGTTCGCCCTGCCTATTCTGCAACGTCTGGGTCGAGCAAAACCCGCTCGCGGCCCACGCCGGATTCGCGTATTGGCACTGGCTCCCACCCGTGAGCTTGCCTCTCAGATCGGACAGAGTTTCAACGATTACGGACGCAATGTGGGTACTCGCACCACCGTGATTTTCGGTGGAGTCAATCAAAATCCCCAAGTACGCACACTACAGAGCGGCGTGGATATTCTGGTGGCGACTCCGGGGCGTTTGTTGGATCTGATGAATCAGGGATATGTGGATCTCACTTCTGTTGAATATCTCGTGCTCGACGAAGCCGACCGCATGTTGGATATGGGGTTCATCCACGATATCCGGCGCGTCATCGCAACGGTGCCGAAACAGCGACAAACCTTGCTGTTTTCCGCGACCTTGCCTCCCAGTATCGTGAAACTGGCCAATGGCATTTTAACCGATCCGATCACAGTGAGTGTCACGCCACCCGCAACCACGGTGGAGAGCATCGATCAATCCGTGTTTTTCGTTGAAAAACCGAATAAAATCAATCTGCTTGTGCACATGCTCGACGATCAGGACATCAGCCGTGCATTGGTCTTTACCCGCACCAAGCATGGCGCGGATAAGGTGGTGCGCAAGCTTGGCCAGGCCGGGATAACCGCCGCCGCCATTCACGGCAATAAATCTCAGAACCGACGGGAACAGGCGCTGAGCGACTTTAAAACCGGAGTTTCGCGGGTGCTGGTCGCCACTGATATTGCCTCACGCGGGTTGGATATCGATCAGGTCACGCATGTATTCAATTTCGATCTGCCTGCCGACTCGGAATCCTACGTGCATCGCATCGGACGCACCGGGCGCGCCGGAGCCAGCGGAATTGCATTTTCCTTTTGCAGCCAGGACGAGCGCTCGCTGCTGGCCTCGATCGAGCGCCTGATTCGGCGACGCATCCTGGCGCAGAAAACGCCTCAACTTTCGTATCGCGCGCCAGTCGTTCCGCAGAATAGTGCAGAATCACAAGCGAAAGCGCAAGCACCTCGCCCCTCCGGTCGTCCGGGACGAAGGAAGCCTTCCGGTGGATCTTCTCGCAGTAGCAGACCGGAACGCGAAGGCGGTGCGCCGCATCGCCGCTCGGGAAATCCCTCCAAAAAATCCGGCTCGAATGGTGGCCGTCGTTCCAATCGTTTTGGGGAGTACCGTCCTCGCAGGAGTAAATCCGGTTCTGCCGGTCGCTCCGACTCCACCACCTCGCGTGGATAAATATCGCATTATTACAACAAGTTAAACCATCCGGGGCCGTCAACCTGTACATTATTGACGCGCCCCGGTTCTCGTTTATGTCGTGATTTGGTACAAGCATGATTTGGGATGTAATGTCGTTTCACTCTCGTAACGTTTGTTATTTGTAAACTTTTGTAATTTACTTTTTCCTCCTTGTGTTTTACTCTAAATAAAAAAAATAATGGAAGGGTCGCAATAGGGGGCGACTACTCAACGAAGTCCAACCATAGGGAGAGAATGATGACGAAGAAAGCGTTGCTTGTATGGGTAGTACTGTTTGCAAGTCTTTGTTTATGTGTGGCTTGCGGTTCTGATGACGATAATAACAACACAACGGATGGCAACAGCGCAGACGGCGACAGCGCCGATGGCGATATCACCTATTCCGGCGAGGTCGGCGAAAGCGCATCGGAAACCATCAGTGCCGCCGATGGCGGAACCTTGGCGACCGGATCGGGCAGTGCGAGCTTGACGGTTCCTGCCGGAGCGCTGGACGCCGACAAGGAACTAAGCGTAGATACCCTGGCGGTCGATGACTTCCCGGAGGCATCGGCATTGGGAAGTTACGTCTTTGAATTCGGCCCGGATGGAACCCAGTTCTCCAGCCCGGTGACACTATCCTTGGAGTTTTCCGACAGCGTACCGGAAGGCAAGAAGGCCGTTCTGGCGGTATTGGAAGATGATGTCTGGAACGAAGTCGAAGGCTCGGCGCTTGCCGACGGTAAAGTCAGCGGCGACGTTTCTCATTTCTCGCGCTACGTCATTTATTTCACCGATGACGGAATGGTGATCAATACGACGGATGAAGTCTGTCAGGACACGAATTTCGAAGGCTGCGGCGGTGATATTACCGGAACCTGGCAGGTGCAAACCCTGTGTATGTCCGGCACATTCGGCAACACCGAAAATCCCTGGGCGGAACTCGGTCCCGAATGCGAAGACGGCGTAGTCGGCGTGGATACCACCTTGACCGGAACCCTGGTCATGAACAGCGATGGTTCCTTTACCGAGAATCTCGTGTTTGCCATGAATTCCTATTTCTGGAGCTTCGATCAGGACTGCCTGGAATTGCTCGCTGAAGATCCGATGATGGCATCTGATCCCACACCGCAGGGCGTTTGCAATTTCGCCCAGGAGCACGCCGAAATGGGCACCTGTACCTACGCCGACAATGCCTGTAGCTGCGAAAAAGCGGACGACGAGGGTAAAAGCTATCCCATCGATGTGGAAGGCACCTACACCACCAGCGGGAATGAAGTCACCGTGACGGCCACCGTGGACGGAAAAGAAAACACCAGCACCGCCCAGTACTGCGTAGACGGCAACATGCTGTATGCTGAATGGACGATGATGAGCGATGACGATCAAGTCACCGATTTCATGGTGCTGGAGAAACAGTGACGGTTCGAGATCCAGTTCCGATGATTTTCTAGTGTGGAGCCGAGTTCCACGCTAGCAGAGAATGGCGAGGCGGCGAGTCTGGAGAATATCTGGATTCTCCGCCTCGTTTTCGTTGTGCAGGTGGCAAAACTGGTGTTGCCTATTTCTAATCATGATGTGCCATGGTCTCACGGAATGGAAATTCCGGGAAAACGTGTGTAACTTATTGAAGACACACAGCCTTCCACGATCTAGGATCGAGTAAGACTATGGCACAAAACTCACAGAATCTGTGGCTGAAAATGATTGAGAACCGGTCTAAACGTTTCCTGCCATAAAAAGCACATAAAAAAGGCGAACCGATCCGGTTCGCCTTTAACAGAAACGTATTGAAATCGCTGGTTTAGCGACCGCGGCTGGCGCGCTTACTGGCCTTCAACGGGTTGACCTTCTGCTCTGCCGCACTGACGATATGATGCTCGATGTGGGTGGAGGCAATGCAGTTGCCGTTTTTCCACTGGAAATCCGGTTTCGCGTAGGTATCGCAGTAGCTGGCTTCCCCTTCGACTGCCGCATGGCTACAGCCTTCACATTTTTCGATGATGGGGTAGCATTCAAATTTGCGAAGTTTGCCGCCGACTCGCATTTCTCTCGTGATCATAACGATTTCCTTTCCTGTATTCGACGCGCGATCCTTTGACCGTGCGGCGCTGAACTCGAATTCCGACCGGATCATCAGGCTTTGAATGTAAAAAGTTGACCCGGTCCGGTCATCGGATCAATAGGCCAGCGTGTTTATCAGTAATTGCAGAAATTGTCAAGGTTTTCCTTGCGGTTAACCCGCTTTTCCCCAAACGTGATTCCAACCTTGCCCATTTCGCAAATGCCGAAAATCCGAATTCAACCTGCATTTTCATGGAGTTTTCCAGCAATCTCCGACAAATCAAATCCACTGAGAATATCTTAGAAATATTCAGGGGTTGACCCGTTCATCTACTATTTTCAGAGTTTCAAGTTCTGAAATTGACGATGGTCTCGGTGTATGATAGGTAGAGTATTAGTCTGTTCACCGAATCGATCGGGTCAGGCCGCTTACACCTATCACGCATCATTTGAGGTTTATCATGAAGAAACAGGCGCGCCCGTTGCTGGTCTTGGTCGGAGTCTTGTCGATTTTCCTGTTATGTAATCTTGTCGGATGCGAAAGCTCGAAAACGGATTTCAATTCTTTCGTGGACGGAGACGAAGAGGAAGAAATCGAAATCGAGCAGGAACAAGCCACGAATTCCTGCGTCAATTCGGCGGATTGTCCTGCCGGGCATCGTTGTATATTCGGTCACTGTCAAGCGGGTTGTACGAGTTCCATGGACTGCAACCCGGGTTATACCTGCACCGATGGCGTATGCATTCCCATCGTTCCGGTGGATGGCGATCAGACGCAGCCGGACGGTGATCAGATCCAACCCGATGGCGATCAGATCCAGCCGGACGGCGACCAGATCCAACCCGATGGCGATCAGGTTCAGCCAGACGGCGATGAAGTAACCCCGGACTGCCGTACGCACGGCGATTGCCAGATGGGGGAACTCTGCATCGACAGTCACTGCGTGGCCGGTTGTGAAAGCGACCGGGATTGTCCCCAGCCTTACATTTGCGAAACGAGTCTGGACGCTCACGGGCGTTGCGTGCAATGTAAAACCGACGACCATTGCTTGGAAGGTAACGAGCGCTGCATCAATTACAGTTGTGCGTTCATCTGCGAGCGCGACAGCGATTGCGCCTCCTTCACGAATACG
Source organism: Myxococcota bacterium (assembly GCA_965140415.1). Taxonomy (GTDB): domain Bacteria; phylum Myxococcota_A; class SURF-8; order SURF-8; family SURF-8. The sequence continues at coordinate 5,894,556 of OZ223209.1, read as the reverse complement.
CCCTATTGCGACTCGGATAATGGGGTTTGCATGCAGTGCCGCACCGACGCTCATTGCAGTATCGGTCGCATCTGCGAAGACAACGCCTGCATCGAAGGCTGCCGCAGCGCGCGAGATTGTCCCACACCACTGGTTTGCGATCCCAGAGCGGGAACGCATGGCGGTTGCTATGAATGCGTCTTGGACGAGCATTGCGACGGCAACCTGGTCTGTTTGGATCATGCCTGCAAGATCGACTGCTCGCGCATCGAATGCCCGGCGGATAAGCCCGTTTGTCTGCCCGATACCGGTGAATGCGTTCAGTGTATCGAAAAATCGGACTGCGGCGCAGGCAAGGTCTGTGTCGAAGCACAATGCCTGCCCGGTTGCGAGACCGATGCGGATTGCGCCAACAATTTGCACTGTAACCACGTTGGTACCGGAGCCTGCGTACAATGCCTGACCGACGATCATTGCAGCGGCGATTTAAACTGCATCAACGGCAGTTGCGTTGAAAGCGGTTGCGGGTCCGACACGGATTGTCCCAACGGTCAGTACTGCCACCCCAACCTGGCGCAATGTACGGCGCTGCCAAGTTCCTCCTGCTCCCAGAACGAAGACTGCCTGCTGTATACGCTGGGTCTTGAAATGTGCGATCCGTTGACAAGGGAATGCATCAGCAGTTGCGCCTTCGGTCTGCCTGTCTGCCTCAATGCTGATCGCTGGTTATGCATCGAGGAGGGCTGCTACGAATGCCAGCAGGATTCGCATTGTCAGGGCACCGCCTGCGATCCTTACGATTATCTGTGCATCGATTGCCAGAGCGACAGTGACTGTGTCCCCAGCGACTGGCACTGCAACACGAGCAGCGGAAACTGCTGGGAGTGCCTCTCCGACAGCCACTGCGACGGCAGTACGCGCTGCCACCCGGATGACCATGAATGCGTTGAATGCTTGAGCGACAGCGATTGTACCACTATCGCCAAACCCGATTGCGGCAAAGACAACACCTGTATCGCCCCCTGCCGCAACGAATGCACGGAAGACACGCGAATCTGCGACCCGGACGACACCGAGGCACCGATCAGCTATTTGATCTGCGACGACTACGACAACGACTACTGCCTGGAGTACAGCTCCCCGCGCAGTTGTCCTTCCGGTCAAAGCTGCGTAAGCGGAGAATGCGAATGCGTCAATGAATGCACAGAAGGAGCCACCCGCTGCTCCAGCGACGATCAGGACATCATTTACGAATGCACCGAAGACTATTACGGCTGCCTGTACTGGTCCACCAGCTATTGTCCAAGCACCACCGTGTGCAGTAACGGCGAGTGCATCTGTGAAGTAAGCTGCACGTTAAACCAGAAGCGCTGCATCGCCGACGACCCGGACCACTTCGAGGTCTGCCAGCCCAACAGCAACACCGGTTGCAATTACTGGGCTTTACGAAGCTGCCAGACCGGCACCCAGTGTATCGGAACCGATGTATGTCCGTATTGATTCCAGGGGGGCAGCGTTTTAAAACGGCTGGAACACAGGGTTTCTGCGTGTTCTGGCTGGGGTTGATCGTTCTGCTGCTGCCACTGAATTCCGCCCGAGCCGATTACGCCATCGCGCAGGGAAATGAACAAGATCTTCTGCAATTATTGAAGCCGCCTACTTCCTGGCAGGCGGAGCATGGTCGTCTTTTAGAGATCGGTATCGAGCGCACCAGCCTCCGGCTGAAATTGCAAGCGGCTCAAACAAGGGAAGAAGTCGGCCTATTGATTACTCGCAGCGAGAAGCGGAAATCGCTGCCTGATACAAGCGGCTGTTTCCTCGATACGACTAGCGAGATTTCAGTCTGTCCCGTCACGTCATTCGAAGTCAATAAAACGATAGCTGCACAATGGTTACACTGGGCGCAACAGAACGGGCGGCTGGCAAAGCTGAAAGACCTGTTCATCGAAGTCCGGCAGCAGAACAACGACGAAAAAACGCATTCCATTCAAAGCGACGAACTAAAAGGATATCCCTTTATCCATCCTGCTCCTTCCCAGACCGCTGCGCCATGGTGGACCCCGCTTAGTATTCTGGGGCTTGGCGGCATGTTGCTGGTTCTGTGTTCGCTTCCTTTAAAGAAGGATCGCTCCAGCCTTTACTGGTTCTGGTTGATCGCAGCTGTGGCGGCGGCATCGAGACTGTTACTGCCCGGAGCGTTGATGCACATGCAGAACGACGATCTGGTGCTGGTGGCCACAGCCCGCGCCCTGCCCGGTTGGGAAATTCCAAGTTCTCACAGCATGCACGGACTGCTCTTGCCGCTTTTCCACACCGCCTTCTCACTTTGGGGTAATGGCATCGACGCGCTGTTCTGGTTGAACCGGATGTGCGGCTGGCTGCTGGTTCCCTTGACTTATCTCTTTGCCTGGCAGTGGAGCGCCCAAAGGCGGGTAGCCATCGCCGCCGCCGTCTTCATGTTGCTTAGCCCGGCAGCGTTAGCCATGAGTGGCGCCATTTCGGCCTATCTGCCCACGGCAGCCTGCTTTACCGCGGCGCTGTGTTTGGCAATCTGGGCACAGCAATCGAAAGCCATTGCCCTTTTTGCCATTCCGATCAGTACCGCCTTCTTACTGCTAAGCGCCTTACTGAAACCGGAATTTCTGGCGTTGATTCCCGCCCACGCCGTGATCGTAGGAGGTTTTGCCTGGCATAAGGGACATCATCGCCGCCTGGCGCTGCTGCTGGCTTTGACTCCCGCGTTTTTATCTGCGCTGATTCTCATGAACGGATACCAGGCCTTCTTGGCAGACCTGGGGAACATCACGCGTGGTCGACTGGGGCAGGACCGGGTTCCCTTCGGTTTGAACAAGCTCTCGATTTTATTGAATCCGCCCCTGCTGCCCTTCAAGCTTCTATTCCTTTACGGATTATTCTTCCGTTTTCGCAGCCGGGATCTGCCGCTGTATCTGGCGCTTCTGCCTTTGATGGCCTTGTTTCTGCTGGCGACGCAACCATACGGCATGAACCACTGGCGCTATGCCTTGCTGTTTCTAACGCCCTTCAGCGTGGCGCTGGCACCGGAACTGGTTTGGCTGTGGGAGAGACGCCATGAAAAGTGGCCTCGCGTCGTTCTGGCGATTCTGGCGCTTTTCCTCGTTTTCCAAGGCTATCGGATCTATTTGAGCGAGATGTTCAACCAGCGCAATCAGGCACTGGAAATCGTGCGTGACTATCACCCGCAGCCGCGCACGCTCGCGTTGTATGCATCCTACGGTCAAGATCGGGATGCCGGTGCCTACCTTTCCGCCGCCGGGCATGTCGATCACCTGGCGCTGACGGAGCTCTGGCCGAGTTGCTGTCCTGCGGATAGGACGCTGGAAAACATTGCACTGCGCAACCAACTGCTGGATCGCAATCTATGCATGCGCTACAAGCTCAAAGATCATCCGGGGTTTGCGCTTTTTCGCGACGACACACGGTTATTGCAGGATATTCAACAGGCGAAATCGATGACCCCGCCCATCATCAACCCCGATCTGCTCCTCTATGCCGAAAAGCAGCTTTCGATGGCGACGGAACGGATCGATATGACCTGCTGCTCTAAAGAACTAGCCGTGCTCCATCGCCGCTTGAATAAGTACGACCGGATCGTGTTGTTTTACGATCCGTTACAGCAGGAAGCAGCCAGCGACAGTCGCGATCCGCTCGCCTATTTCACGACATTTCTGAAAAACGTCCGGGTCGCCGAGGGACGCAATCAAGCCGAGGCGGGAATTCGCTTCGAAGCCATCCATGCGTTGATTTCTCCCGATGCTCCTGCCTCCCAGCCTCCCGTCTGGCTTGAACCGAACCCGGCACCGTAACTGTACATTGGAAGTTTTGGAGGAAATGACCGTTCTGCTGTTTCATGAACTATCGCAGCGCCTGATGCTGTGCTATGGTATTCGGGTTGGGATAGCGAACGACTTAGCAAAAAAGGTTCCGGCATCATGCGCGCCGTAGTTGTCAATTTACCCGATGAATCGGGCCAGAATATCATCAAGGATCTCTACAACGGAGCCTGGTGCCGAGGTGCGCGCATCAGCAATGCGCTGATGCCGCCGCTGGGTCTGTTGTATGCCTATACCGTGCTGCGCCAGGCCGGATGGCGGGTTCGCCTGATCGACGCCGTCTATCACAGCCTGACAATCGAGAAACTACTGATCAGCGTGGAAGATCAGGATCTGATTGTCGCCCATACTTCGGCCTACACTTTCTCGTTCGACCGCCAGGTGCTAATGCGTCTGCGAGAGCACCTGCCCGATTGCACGATTTTCGTTTTCGGAAATCTGCAACCGCAGCAGGCAAGCAGCTTGATCGATGCCGGTCAGGCGGATCACGTTTGTACCAGTGACCCGGAATGGGTGCTGATGACCTTGGCCAACAGCACATCGCTAAAGGAGCCGCTTGCCGGTGTCTATCACCGACAGGCCATGAACATCGAAAAAGCACCGCTGCAAGATCTCGATACGCTACCGATTCCCGACCGACGTCCGATCCTTGGCTATCGCTATCCGAATCTATTGGCGAAGACGGAAAACTGGACCAACGCCCTGGCTTCGCGCGGCTGTCGGTATGCCTGCACCTTCTGCAACACACCCGGTTATTACGAACGCAGCTACCGGCGACATTCTACCGCTAGGGTCATGGAGGAATTGGAGTACCTGGTCGACTTGGGGTATCGGGAAATCTTTTTCCGCGACGATCTCTTCTTTGCCGGGAACATCCCGGAGCTATGCGAAGCCATTCTGCAACGCGGCTTGATATTGGGCTGGGTCTGCAACCAGCGGGTGGAAACGTTGGATGAAAAGACGCTGGCGCTGATGGCGCGCGCCGGTTGCCATACCATCAAGTTCGGGGTGGAGTCCGGCTCGGATGAGGTTTTAAGCCGCATTGGCAAAGCCGGAAAGCAACATGCCCGGCAGACCTTTACCCATTGCCGCCGTTTGGGAATTCGCACACACGCACATTTGATGATCGGTCTGCCCGGTGAAACGCGGGAGCAGGTTCGCCAGACGCTGGCATTTCTGGATGAGCTGGACCCGTATACCTTCACCTTGGGATTGTTTACGCCGCATCCGGGTAGTGAGTTGTACGAGCAACTCCAGGCCGACGGCATGCTGCCCAGCGGAATTTTCAAGGAAGCGCTGCACAATAACCCTTCCTGCCTGGAAGACCGCGAACTGCAATGGACCTTGCAGCGGGCCTATCTGACGCGCTATCTAGACCCTTCGCGCTGGAGTCGCTACCTGCAAGGCCGACACCGACCTTCGGCGCTCGTGGTGGCCGGGTTGCGGCTGGTGGCAAACGCCGTTCGGAGCCGGTCATGAATCGAGCGCGCGCCAAGAGTTCCGCCAGATTACTGGGGCGGATCTTGCGTCACCATCAGATGCGGGAGCGCACCGACTATGTCGATATCATCAAACTAAAGGTCACCGTGACCAAGCGCTGCAACCTGCACTGCCGTCAATGCGGTATGGGCAGCCATCCGGGAGAACGTCCGGCGGAGTTGGACGCCGAGCAGATCAACCGCATCTGGCAACGAAATCCACGCTTGCAAATCGTATCGCTTTCGGGAGGCGAACCGTTTCTGCGTACGGATCTGGAAGAAATCACGCGCGCCGCGTTTTCCAATCTGCCGGATCTGCTGACGTATTCCATCAATACCAACGGCTACTTTACCGAGCGCGTGGTGACGCTTGCCGAGAAGCTGGCTCCCTTTATTCCGGCTCAGGCCAGGCTGCACTTTATGGTGTCCTCCGATGGACCGGAAGCGGTTCACAACGACATTCGCGGCCACAAACAAAGCTTCGCGCGCAAAGAAGACACTCTCAAGCAGCTGCGCGAGTTGCGCCGCCACTTTCCCCAGATCGCCGTACATCACAATTTCAATTTGAATCGCTGGAACCTGGACGTTGCTCCGGAGTACATCGAGCAATGCGAAGCGCGCGGCGAGCGGGTAACGATCAACCTGTATTCGACCAGCCCGCACTATCTGCACACGCCGGAGCAGGTTGAAGAAGTACAGCGTTTTCATGACGCACTGAAACAGCGTCCCGATCTCTGGCGACGTTTGCAGTTGCGCCCGGATCTATTGGGCAATCGCTTCTTGACCCTGGCGCAGTCGTTTTACGAAACGCAGCCGCCAAGGCAACCCTTACCCTGCATGAGCCTGCGCGCCTCGGTGCTGATCGAGCCGGACGGCAGCCTGCAACCCTGCATCAATTATCCGGTTGTACTGGGAAATGTGTTGGAGTTCGATGGCGCACTGGAGCCACTGTTGGCCTTGCCGAAAAGCCTGGACTGCCGCCGCCTGATTCGAGAGCAGCGTTGCCCCATCTGCTGGTCGCCGAGTCAGGCGTACATGACGATGCTCTGCGGTATCGGTCACAACGCCTTCTGGCGCTCGCCCTTGCAAGCCGTTCGGCGTTTGAACAAGCTGTAAGAGAATTGTCGGACAGGAAATCAATTCGATCTATGGAATGTCGGATCAAACGACCCGATCTACGGTTGGATGCAGATGCAGATTCTACCCCCTACCCCTTAACCAACGCCTTTGCGGCCAGACTGGCAACGGTTGTCACATCTTTTCCCAGCTTGTAGTGGTGCGATAATTCCCCTAGTTGGCGATGGCAGGAAAGGCAGCTTGTCGCTACGATCTTGGCGCTTGCCTGCGCCATCTGATCGGCTTTACTTTTACCGCTGTGCATGCGCTTTTCGATGCTCTTGCTGTCCTGTAAAAATCCGCCGCCTCCACCGCAGCAGATCGAGTGCTTCCGGTTGGGCCAGAGATCCTGCACTTCGGGGCAGACGTGTGCCAATAGCCGCCTTGGTTGTTCGTAAAGCTTGCAGCCGCGCCCGATCTTGCAGGGATCGTGATAGACCACCGCTTCGGGTGTGGCGTTTTTATCAAGCTTGATGCGCCCCGCTTCCACGTTTTCCAATACGACTTCGACGATGTTGGCCACCCGGAAAGGCAGCGGACGTCCCAGCCAGCGCTCGGCGAATTCTTTTAACACGATGTAGCCATGGCCGCATTCGCTTAAAACCAGCGTTTTCCCGCCGAGCTTTCCCATGGCGTCTACAACCTGTTTGGCTATCTGCGCCCCGGCTTCGTCATCGGCGATGAAATAGCCCCAGTTGGTGACGTCGGAAAGATCGGAGCACAAGGTCCAGCTTTGACCGCTGGCGGCCAGCAGACGGCACATGGCCAACAGGTGCATGGGAATCTGGTCGACTTCGCGCGGGTTGGGCAGATAGACGTACTCACAATCTGGCGCATCGATCGGTATTGCCGCGTTTTCCTCTTCCGCCTGCCATTCCTCGGCCAGCCACTCCAGCGTATCGACGTAGTCTTCTTTTTCCACCCCGTTGACGTTTCCCACCGTCAGCCGGAAGTTGATACCGCGCTTGAAATCTTCCGGGATCTGATGCGCCGCGCCTGGCAGTCCGCGCGCCAGCCGAACCAGATTTCCGATGTCGATGCCCATGGGACAGCTTGTCGCGCAGCGATTGCAGCACATGCAGGTCCACAGCATGTCGCTGCTTGCCAGTTGCTCCTCCAAACCCAATACCGCCATGCGCACCAGTTGGCGCGGGTTGGGACCGCCGGCTTCGTCGTACCAACTGCAACGCGAAATACATTTCCCGCAGGCCAGGCAATCGACGGCGCGCTCTCCCAACGGTTCGCCGGTCAGACGTTCAAGCAGGGACATGTGGTGCTTTAAAATGGCTTTGCTCATGGATCGCTCCGATCAATCGGGGAGTAGTGATTTCAGGATGTCACGCACACTCTCCGGTTCGTTGGCGGCTACCGGGAAAAAGCGGATGCGCTCGCTTTGCGAACCCAGACCGATGCGGGCGCGCTCGATGCGATTCTCGCCGAAGTGGCTACCGTACTTGCTGCGACAGTTGCCCTCGTGACAACCCAACAGCGCGACCTGTTTTGCTCCGCGAATCAGCGGGTCTAAAAGCGATTCGATGCCGACCCGACCCGCACAGGGAACTCGCACCAGGCGCATACGCTGCTCGGAGACGGACAATCCCAGCGCTTGTGCCTGCTCGAACGCCAAGGCTGCGCTACGCTCACAGGCGAAGAGAACCAACTCAGGCTCGGTGCCTTCTCCGGCAAGCTGTTCATTGGTGCTGGTGTTGTGGTCGATAGCCAGGGCCGGGCAACTTCCCGCGCAGATACCGCAACCGACGCAGGCGGTGGGCAGAATGTGCGGCTGGCTGCCTTTCAGCAGTTCGATGGCGCGATGCGGACAGACCGAGAAGCAGGTCAGACAGCGTACGCATTTCTTTTCATTGATGATGACCGGGGCCAGTTCCGGCGGCTTGGCGTAGCGTAGCAACGCATCCAGCGAAGAAATCACCGCCAGCGCTTCGCGTTTCAATTCCTCCGGCTCCAGTTCGTCGTGACAGTCCCCGGCATAAGCGACGCCGCGCCAGAAGCCGTTGACGGGACGCTGGCGCACGTTGGGCGACTGCATGAAGCCTTCGCCATCGGCGTCTTCACGCAATAAGATCGCCAGCTCCTGATTTTCCTCATTGGGTCGCACGGCTTCCGCCAGTACGAGCAGATCACAGTCTACCTGAAGTTCATCGCCGGGAATCGTGGCTTCATTCAACGTGACATGCAACGCATCGGCATCGGTTTCGATACGGGGACGGCTTCCCGCTTTCAAGCGCAGAAAACGTACACCTGCCTGTTTGGCCTTGTCGTAGAGCGCTTGTCCGTATAAGCCATGCACCAGCATTTTCTCGGAAAACAAAGAAATCCGTCGTCCGTTTTCAGCCAGTTGCAGGGCCAGCTTCAACGCCTGCCGGGCATGAGCTTTCCATTCCGGTCCCTCGCGGTCGATCCAAAACGCGATGCGTGCAGGAAGGGCGGAAAGATCCGTTTGCATGCGCTCGGCCAATTCAGGAAGAAACAGCGCCTGGGTGGAATCGGTTGGTAATCCCTCGGGCAGGTTGCGTTCTCTCGTCGCGCCGGTGGCAAGCACGATCGCCGCAGCCGGTACGCGTTGCCGCCCCTGCGAGGTCATCAATGTCAGGGTGAAATCTCCCAACACGCCGGTAAGATTGACCAACGAGGCGGAAGGAGTGTATTGAAGCGCTTCATGCGGCTCTATGCTGCGCTGTTGTTCGTCGATCAGGTTCACCTGGTAGCCGCGCTGCAATGCCGCCTGTGCCACCGCCTGCGCGGCAGGACCGCCGCCGATAACGGCCAGATTTAACTTGTTGTTTTCTACAGGACCATTTGAAAGCAGACGCTGGGCCAGTTCTCCGGCTTTGGCGAGTGCATCGGCGCGTGCGTTGATTAAATCGGTGGGACCGGTGGCCGCTCCGATGGCGAAGACATTTTCCGGCAGGCTGGCCGGGTCGATAAAGCCGTATTCATCGGTTGCAGCACCCAAGCTGTTTAGTAGATCGCCCAATTCCGCTGGTGGTGTCATACCGACCGCTAAAACGATACGGTCGAACGTTAACGGCTCGCGTCCGCCGCTTTCAGGATTCTCATGAATGATCACCAGCCCATTTTCGGCAGTCGGGCGGATTTCCGCCGGTGCGCCCTGCACGAACTGTACGCGCGGCGAGATTTCATCGACAAACGAGCGAAAGACCTTACCACTGTTTTGCAAATCGATGGTGAAGACCGTCAGTTCCGCATCCGGGCGCAGATGCGACAGCTTGTGCGCCAGCCGGACCGCCACTTTGCAGCAGACCTGCGAACAATAGGCCCCGCCGTTTTCCTTATCACGTGAACCGACGCATTGAATGAACGCCACCTTTGCCGCTCGATCGCCTTCAGGCAGAAAGTCATTCAGGCGGTTCTCGCGCAGAATGCGGTTCAACTCCACAGTGGTCGTAACCCCTTCCAGCCGACCGTAACCCAGTGGTTCCAGCGGGGTCGGATCGAAGGGACGCATTCCCATCGCCAGCATCACCGCCTGTGCTTGCAGGCTTTTGCCGTCGTTCAGGCTCAATTCGAACCCGTTGCCATTTTTGCTTGTGCGCGTGACATGCTGAGCGGTATGCACGTGAATCGAGGGATGCGATTTCGCTTTCTCCACCAGTTCGGCTACCGTACAGGCGCTGCAATAACGGCAGCCTTCCGTCGCCATGCAGGACCAGTCCGAGCCATGACCGCCCAACGTGTCCCGGCGTTCGATCAGTTCGACCGACAGGCCCGTCTCGGCCAGAAACAACGCGGCAGAAAGTCCTGCCTGCCCAGCGCCAATAATCGCTACCTGGTTGTGTGTCTGGTTCATCCGTCCAACTCCGCGAAAAAAGCAAGGGGATTCGTTCATGATTCGATTGTCGAGAATTCAGAGTATAACAATTTTGAAACCATTCCGATAGGATTTCTCGGTATCGCGCAAAAATCTAAAATAATTAGGGACATGTCTTTCTGTAGCGACGAAGAGCGAGCCAGCCGGAAAACGGCGGGTTTACACCTCGCCGCTACGGCTACGGATATGAGCATCAAAAAAGCCTTCGGAGATCTTTCCGAAGGCTTGCAGTGTGGTTCAGTAATTCACTATGATGAGGCCATACTTTATTTTATCCGCTTACTTTTTCTCGAATTTAGAAATGGCAGCCGCAATGGCATCGGCGATGCGTTGATAGCCCTGCTCGTTGAAGTGGCAGCAGCTATCTTTATACATCGGCTCATTTTCCTGCTGGAAAATCATGGTCAGATCGTGATAATGCACACCGGCCTGTAGTAGATCTTTCCCACCCTGCACCAGTAATGAGTAACCCACCCGAGCCACCTTGCCGTAGGGATGATCCGAACGCAGCGCCAGCTTTGCCTCTTCGGGGCCCATCGGCTTGGAATCTTTCAAATACTGATTGGGTTGCAGGAAATGGTAATAGTCGATGCCGTTTGCGGTGCATAGTCTATCAAGCTGGATGGATGAACGCTGCCAAAGCGAGACTGCCTGCGTCATTTGCTGTTTCATGGATTCCGTTTCCTCAAAGGGACCGCTGGTTTGAAAACCGGGCTGCTGATTGTCGGCGTATTGTTGGATCTGTTGATTCAACGCTTGAAAGCGTTGCGTCTTACGTTGATCCAGCAAATTATAAACCAACAGAGCCGTATTCGAGGACGGCGCAAGACCGATGGAAAAGGCCGCTTTCAAACCCAGCCGCTCGCTTTCGAGTTTATTGGCTTCGTACATCATGCGGCTCAGCTTGGCGTCCAGACCGAGGCGCGAGTACAAACGCCAGTTTCGCGGAAAGGAAAGCGCAACGTGATACGGGATATTGTCGACTAGGGGCAGGGTCAATTCGTTGAAGCCGTCCAGGTTGATCACGGCATCGATATGATATCCAAGGCTCAGCAGATAGGTAAGCTGTAAAAGCTGTTGCGGCTGCTTTCCCCCGGCTACGCCGTAAGGCAGCAGCAGAATCTCTTTGTCCTTCCAGTGTTCTACGCGCTGCAAGGCAGACAACAGAGCCTGCTTGTGAGCACCCAGTTCAAGCGCCACCGATCCGCCCAATAACGCTACGGCGACCTTGCGCTCATCGGTAACAGTTGGAGGTTCGGGACCGACCAGGCCCAGGCGATTTACTCCCGACACCTTATCGCGATTGATGGCAAATCCCCAATAGGGGTGAAGGATGTTGCTGCCGTGTGTATCGGTCATCAATTCCAGGGTCACGGTTTCCGCGCTGGCCTTGCCTGCTAGCTTATGCTGCGTTTCGCTGCGATTTGAAACTCCATTAAATTCCATCTGCAACAACACGTAGCTCACTGTTTCGGCTATCCCGATGGAAATCAGGATGCCGAAAAGCAGGACTATCACATGACCAAGAGATCGATTGCGCATATCCTCACCCGTTCGTTTGCAACTTACTGCACCTTACTTTGTACTTTTGGCCTCCAGCGTCAACGTTGCCGTGGCCTGTTTGCCGATTTCTTCCCAGTTGGTCACCATCGGGAAATACTCGGCCCGAATCCAGCGTTCGTGCTGGTTGCCGTAATAGGGCGACAGCGGCCAGCCACTGGTTCCCGTATCCGAAATCCATACGCCATGCTGAATGTCCTCCAGATCGACGATCATGCGGAATGCCGGTCCCGCCATGGCGCGGAAGGGTGTTTTCGGATGACCCAGATCGAAATGCGACTTCCACACCGTATCCAGGCCTCCACCCACTTCGGCCTGCGGCAGGTTCACCGTTTTAGCCAGCGCTTTCTTTCCTCCAAACACGTGCTTAACGTATTGATCGTGCAGCTTCCCCCAGCGCCAGGCGCTTGGATCCTCACCCTGGGTTTGGTGTAGCATCTCAACGGTTTCCAGAAACGCCGACGTGACGATTTCCGTGCGTGTTTCGGTTTTGTCTGCGGTACCGCGATGATCCCACACCACGTGATGCTCGTCGTCGAACCAGAGATCGGCTACGTTGGTGGAATAACGCTGCGAAAGGAAAAACTGGAAACCGCGTGCATCCACTTCGTCTTCCAGCGCTTTCATAATGGCATTGCGGTAGGTAACGAAAAACAACGCAGCGGCGGGAGAGTTCGCCTCGGTTCCGAAATCCCAGTTTTTCAGTATATCTCGTGCCCTAACGGCGATTTCCGGCAAATCGGAGGCGGCGTCGAGAACTTCCAGCAAACGCGGCGTGATACGCTTTGCGCGCAGAGATTTCTGATCTTTTTGAATCACGGCCATGCTGTCGATGGTGTGAGCCTTGGACTGTTCCAGCATCTCGCTGATGCGATCCAAACGATAGGAGGGGGCACTGTCGATCTGGACATAGTCGCCGCCTTTTTGCGGATGAATGCTCAGGTTGTTGCCGTGCGCGAAGTAGCCGCCCTCGTTTTTCACGGCACCGGGCAATTGCAACGGATCGTAGCGGCCCGTCCATTCATACTGCGGCAACCAGCCGGGAACGGGAAAGGTGCCCAGATGCTGGGCGCGAGTCGGCAATACGCCGCTCATGAAATGAGAAATATTGCCATCGACATCTCCGGCAGACCAGCTCTGGCTGGGTACCGTGATTTTGCATAGCGCCTGCCGCAATTCCACGACGGTAGCGGCCCGGTTGGCTTCGTACAAGGCCGAAATGCTGTTACTGACGCCACTCATGTCCCATTTCAAGGCCACCGGCGGCATATCCTGCGGTAGCAGGTTCGGGAACATGTCGTTCACCAGCGCGCCATGTCGGCTGCGCCGGATCGTGAAGGCTTTCTCATCGTATTCGCCGCCGTTACGCACGCGGATGGTGACATCCTCCGACTCGAAGCTTTTATACCCTTCTGGTGTAAGATATTCGCCCGGATTTTCGGGATTGACCTTTTCGATGTAGAGGTCGATGGCGTCAGCAACGGAGGTCGTCGCCGCCCAGGCCACGCGCTCGTTGTGCCCGATCAGTACGTAAGGCAATCCGGCCACGGTAACACCGATAGCGTCCAGCCCCGGCGAGGCGATGTGCTGCTGGTAAAACATCGAAGGCAGCATGTGCGCCAGGTGAGGATCGCTGGCAACGAGGGGCTCGCCGCTTTTGCTCCATGCTCCGCTTACCGCCCAGCTATTGCTTGCTCCGGCCAATTTTGCCATATCCGCCGCCGGTCGATGCATGGCCACGACATCTCGCCTGGTTGCCTCGTAAGGACGCGGCGGGAACCACTCTTGCAACTCCGGTGCGATGGCCGGCGGCAACGGCTTCAATTCTTCCGTTGCATCCGGAAGCGAAAAGCCACCGTGCCAGAAATCATGGCCGTAAATCTTTTGGGAACGTTCCAAGCCGCCGTAATAAGCCAGAATCAGGCGGGAGAGTTCCTGGTGATAGTTGTGCGCGAGACTCCAGGCCAACAAACGCCCAATGGCGAAACTGTCCTGAACGCTCCAAGGTTGGGCTTGTACCCGCAACAGGCGATATTCCAACGGGGGATACAGGGCTAAAGCGCGATTGACGCCATCGGCATAAGCCTGCAAGCGTTTTCGATCCTGTTCGCTCATCAAGGCGGCATCCTGTTCCACGGCTTTGTCGAAACCCCAGCCGCGCATACTCAGATCGAAATCCACCGTGGTGCTGTCCAACAGCGGTTGTTCGCCGACCAGTTCGCTCATACGACCCCTGGCGATGCGGCGCATGGCGTCCATGCCGAAAAAGCGATCGCGTCCCTGCACGAAACCGACGGCGCGCAGCAGGTCCAGATCGTTTTGCGCCTGCACGTGGCTCACTCCGGCTTCATCGATGAACACCTTGACCGGTGCGGACAGGCCATCTAAAAGGATGGTTTGATCTTTCGCTTTGGGATAATCGGGGTTGGTTTTATACGCGATGAAGGAACCGGCAGCGCAACCTTGCACGAACAGCAAAACAACCAACAACAACGAAAATGGGATGCAGGGCCTCTGTTTCATAACGCAACTCCTCATATACAAATTAGAATCGTTGCGATTGTACCCCTATTGTCGCGGTTGGGGCTACCTTTTTCCCTTTTTGCCGGAGTCGGTAGATGTAAAACAGCGCAGCCGCCTGGATAGCACACGATCTCAAGGCGGCTGCGCGAGAAGGAAGAAGTTAGCGAGTACAGCCTTCGATTTCAGAATGCTGGCAATCCATTTCAGGACTACAGCTATCCAGCGTACAGGCATCGTTGTCGTCGCAGAGCCAATCCTGCGGTTCATGGATACAGTTTCCGGTTACCGGGTCACAACCATCGTCGGTGCAATCGATTCCGTCTTCACAATCCGGCGCCTGCCCGGACAAACATCCCGCGCTTGCATCACAGGTTTCCGCGCCGTTACAGTCGTTGCCGTCGTTACATAGCGTATCTTGAGGCAACCAGGTGCAGTGATGGGTTTGTTCGTCGCAGACATCTTCCGTACATCCGATGCCATCGTAGCAATCCGAACCTCTACGGCAGTACTCCACGCACTCGCCACCGACACAGGCTTCGGAAAGATCAGGATCGAGATCGCAGTAACTCAACTCCGGCAACTCTTCATTATCGCAACCACTACCATCGATACAGCTATCCGTCGTACACGGATTGCCGTCGTCGCAACTCAAGCGCGCACTTCCGGGCTGGCAGAATCCCAGCTGACAGACATCGCCGACGGTGCAGACTTCTCCATCGTTGCACAACCGTCCGCTGACCGGAATCGCTTCGCAGCCGGTGGCCAACGAACAGAAATCATCGGTGCAGGGGTTGTTGTCGTTGCACAGCAGCGTACTAACGCCGCCGCAGTGACCGGCGATACAGACATCCACATCGGTGCAGGGGTTGCCATCGTCGCAGATCGGACCCGTCAGCGGTTCGAACTGACAACCGAAATCCGGGTCGCAAAGAGCGTAGCTACAGGGATCGTCGGTTTCGCAAAGCAACTCTTCACCAACACAAGCTCCCTGCTGACAGGTATCATTAGAAGTGCATTTGTTTTCGTCGTCGCAGATGTCACCAGTCAACGGCTCGAACACGCAACCGACTTCCGGATCGCAGGAATCTTCGGTACATAGATTCAGATCCTGGCACTGCAACAGTCCAGACGACTGACAGACGCCATTTTTACAATAGTCATCAAGCGTACACGCGTTGCCATCATCGCAGGGAAGGTCATTTAAAGGAGCGTAAACACAACCGCCTCGATTCGGGTCGCAGATGTCACTGACGCACTCGTTACCATCATCGCACAGGGCGTTGTTGCTTTCGTGAGTGCAGATTTCCGCATCGCGATCGCAGCTATCCACGGTACAGGCAATACCGTCGTTACAGCTTGGCTCAGGACTGATCGTGCAACCGATGAATGGATCGCACACGGCTTCGCCATCGCAGAAGTTACCCTGCGGACAAAGCTGATGCTGTGGGGTATTGACGCACACATCATCCACACAAATATCTTCGGTGCAATCAAGATCGTCGTTGCATTCGGCGTCCGTTGTACAACTTCCACGGCAGACTCCAAGCTGGCAGCTACCCTGCGAGCACGCCGTTCCATCCGGCAGCGGCGTAAAGACACAGCCATTGTCATCATCACAGCCGTCCTCGGTGCATTCGTTGTCATCGAAGCAGGCCGGATCAAGTGGCTGGCCCTGACATTGCCCACCATTACACATATCATCTACCGTACACACGCTTCCATCATCACAAGGCTCGCCGTTTTCGGCGACCATATCGTAAAAGCATTCACCATCCGCCGGATTGCAATAATCCACCGTGCAGGGATTGCCGTCGTTGCAATCCACCTGTTCATCCGGCATGCATTCCATGCCGATACATACACCGGACTGCACACAGGCGTTGTTTTCAATGGTGCAGGCCGCACCGTTATGAATGACCGGCACGCAGCCGATGCGGTCATAGCAGTACCAGTTGACGCACTCGTTGTCTTCTCCGCAATCGCGTTCAACATGACCTGCCGAGCAGACATCCCTGTGCTGACAATCCGGCACCTCGTTTTTCGTAGTTTGGCAACCGAGGACTTCAACACATGTGTTGATCGTGCAGGGATTGCCATCGTCACATAATTCGTGACGAGAAGTGAACTCGCAACTATCCGTCGCTTCGTTGCAGCGATCCAACGTACAGGCGGCTTTGTCGTTGCAAACGATATCGATTCCAGGCATGCAGCCAAAACTCGGATGACAATGCTCGATACCATTGCAATACTGACCATCGTCGCACATGGCATCGCTTGGATAATGAATACAGCGCCCCTGCGTCACATCGCAGACATCGGCGGTGCAATCGTTGCCGTCATCACAGTCGGTATCACCGGTGCAGGTTTCCGCACATTGGCCATTGCTACAGATCCCGGTTTCACCGCATTGCAAGCCGTCGCCCTGTGGAGCGTTGCGACAGCCGGTGGCTTCGGTACAGTCATCCGGACCGGTGCAGGGATTGCCATCGTCACAAGAAATGGGGCTGCCCAGGCATTCCCCGTTTACACAGATATCATCCGTCGTACAGCGCAAACCATCGTTGCAGAGAACGTCGTCCAGCGGTTGTTGCAGACAACCCTGTTCCAAATTGCAGGTCCCTGCTGTACAGGGGTTGCCATTGTCGCAACGCTGATCGACCGCAGTGTGAACGCAACTGTCCAGTTCTTCATCGCAGATATCAATGGTGCAGGGGATTTCGTCCGAGCAATACACCGGTTCGTCGGATAGACAACCGGCAAAGGGAACGCAGATTTCAACGCCGTTGCAGAACAAACCATCGTCGCATCCGGCATCGTCTCGCTGGTAAACACAGTGGCCGGTATTCTCGTCGCATAGATCGGTAGTGCAATCGATTCCGTCGTAGCATTCCGCATCCGATTCACAGGCCGTGGTGCAAAATCCGCCGTAACATTGCGGATCGGTAAAGTTTTCCTGCTCGCACACGGTTCCATTATCCAGCGGCATGTGAGTGCATACCCCATCAGAGCAGGTATCCTCCGTGCAAGCATTGTAATCGTCGCAGTCGTCCGTTTCGCCTATACATGCACCGCTTACGCAGACATCCTGGTCCGTACAAGGGTCTCCATCATCGCAAAACACACCATCGAGCGAATATTCAACGCAGCCCTGATCGGGAAAACAGATCTGAACCCGGCATTGTTCGTCGAGAGTGCATTCAGAACCGATTTCGTCGTAGGTACATCCCAACTCCTCGTCACAGGCATCGGCGGTACAGGCATTGCCGTCATCGCAGATACGCATTTCACCGGTGCAGGTTCCCGATTGGCAGTAGTCGTTTACGGTGCAGGCGTTACCATCGTTACAACGTTGTGTATTATAAATGACCGTACAGCCATTGGAAGTGCAAATATTGTCCGTACAGGGATTGTCGTCCGCACACCAGTCATCGTCGAAATGGAAAACACAAGAATCGCTCTGTTCGTCGCAGTGTAAGGTTTCGCATGGACTGGCTCCCTCTCCGCATTCAATCGCATCGCCGGAGACGCAACCTGAATTCAAATCACAGGTTTCATGTCCGTTGCAGTATAAATTATCATCGCATAAGATATCGATGGCGCTCGTTACGCAGCTGTGAGAAACGGTATCGCAATAGGTCACCGTACAGTCGATTCCGTCGTCCTCACAATCGGTCCAGGATTGACATCCTTGTGTGCACTGGCCATCCACACACACGCGACTGACCAGATCCGATCCGCAGGCAGTGCCGTTTGCAACCTGTACCGAGCGACAACCTCCGGCATCGCAGAGATCGATAGTACAGGGATTGTTGTCATCGCAGTTTTTCGGTTGCCCGACGCATTGACCGTCGAGGCAAACGTCATCGACCGTACAGGGGTTCGCATCCTCGCAAGAACCTTCAATCGAGGAAAACACACAACCTGTCGACGTGCAGGTTCCGCTCGTGCAGGGATTGCCGTTTACGCAGGCATCGTCCACTAAATCCACCACGCATCCCTGGCTGTTTTCATCGCAGCGATCCAAGGTGCAGTCCACACCATCGTCGCACACAATCGGCGTACCGGGTACACAGCCACGCGCATCGGCCTCCGGATTGAAAGGCGAACAGAACTCATCCGTTCCTGTGCAATACAGGGAATCATCGCAGAATGCGTGCTGTGCCGTATGCGTGCAGTAACGAGTTTCTTCCGATGCCTCCGCTTCGGGACAAAGATCCTGTGTGCAGTCGAAGCCATCGTCGCAGTCTTCATTCTGCGTACAAGGCGAAACGCAGATTCCACTGCGGCAGATCCAGTCTTCGCCTTCTTCCTCTTCTCGACAGACTTCGCCATCGGCCAAGGTATCGTAGGTGCAGCCTACGGCGGTACAGGTGGGATTGATGCGGCAGGGATTGTCGCTTTCACACAAACTGTGATCCGGCTCGTGAACGCAGGAATCCGAATCGGGCGAACAGGAGTCGATCGTACACGTTACGAAGTCATCGCAACTCACCGGTTCGCCGCTTTGACAACCATTGCCGTCACAGGTTTCCGTTCCATTACAGTAATTGCCGTCATCGCATTCTTTAGAAATACCATGGCATTCGCCATCCAGGCAGACGTCGTAATCGGTGCAGGGGTCGCCATCGTTGCAGGAACGGGCGTTGGCTTGGTATACGCAACCGAGACCGGGGCTGCAACTGTCATCGGTGCAGTCGTTGCCGTCATCGCAGACAAGCTGGTTGTCGCCGGATTTGCAATAGCCGTCGAAACAGGAGTCGCCGATGGTACAGGGATTGCCGTCGTCACAAACCCCATTGCGATCTTCATATATGCAGCCTTCCGCTGTCGTACAAAGATCCACGGTGCAATCGTTGTAGTCGTTGCAGGCGGTGTGATTGGGCGTATGCACACATGCATTCAGCGTCTCATCGCAGCGGTCCTGGGTGCAATACGCATTGTCGTTGCAATCGGGAGCTGTTCCCGGCATACAACCCAACAGGACATCACAGGACTCTTCCCCATTGCACCAGAGACCATCGGAGCAGAAATCGTGCAGAGCATCATGTCGACAGTGTCCTGTCGCCGGGTCACAGTAATCAATGGTGCAGGCCACGGCATCCACGCAATCGAAATCACTGGTGCAGGCATAGACGCATTGTCCCTGCTGGCAGACTTCATCGATTCCGGGAATCAGATCGCAGGGCGAGTTAAAATCCAGGAATTCATGTACGCATCCTTCCGTTAACGAACAGCTATCTTCCGTACAGGGATTGTCATCGTCGCAGGCCTCGTGATCGGCTACATGCGCACAGTCTTCACCGTCTTCGTTACAGGAATCCACCGTACAGGCAATGCCATCGTTACAGGAAATCGGATTGATGGAACTCCAATCGCCGCTTTGCGAATCACAGACTTCCGTTCCGTTACAATAGACGCCGTCATCCGGTTGTACATTATCACCACGGCAATAACCCCGGCTACAGGAGTCATTGCTCGTACAGGGGTCTCCATCGTCACAGGCTTCTTCCGTAGCGGTATTGACGCAACCGACTTGCGGATCGCAACGATCTTCGGTGCAGTCGTTGCCGTCATCGCAAGCCAGCGTTTCACCGGGGACACAGGCTCCCTGGGAGCAATAGTCCTGCTTGGTACAGATGTTGCCGTCATTGCAACCGCCGTCTTTTGGAAGGAACTGGCATCCCAACTCAGGCAGGCAGCGATCGATGGTACAGACTTCGTCGTCATTACAGGGAAGTTCATCGCCGATGCAGCTTCCCTCGAAACAACGCTCGTTTATGGTGCAGAGATTCTCATCGGTACAGCTCTGCCCATTGACGTTTTCATATTCATACTGGCAACCCGCTACCGAATCGCACAGATCTTCGGAACAGGGGTTGCCGTCGTCGCAGATTCGAGTATCGGGCGGATAGTCGCAACCGACTCCGGGAACACAGTAGGCCACGGTGCAGGCATCTTCGTCGGTGCAGCTTTCGCCATTTTCGGCGTAGGCATCGCCTTCGTCCGCGCAGGCAACCGATGCGCCATCGTGGCACAGCAAACTACCCGCTTCGCAGATCGACCAGACACAGTAGCCGTTTTCGCAACGCTGACCGTCCATACAAGTTACCGCATCCTGCCAGCCATCGCCTTCGCTATTGCAGAGCAGCATTGCCAGGCCATCATCCGTACAACTACGTTCGAAAGGCAGACAACTCTCGCGACAGGATGTATCCGCCTGATCGTTGGGACATAACTCCGAAGCGCGTCCGCTGATAGGCAGTTTGCGATCCGGCACCTGCGGATCGTTGCTGCGAATCAACAACCATCCCATCACCTGTTCGGTCTGCGTCGGCTCAAACGCGATTTCCAGCACCGCACCTTCATTCGTGGAGAACAGCCCCGTCTGGCTGCCTTCAACCGCTCCCAGCAGACTGAAGGCCGAGTCGGAAGTCGGGTCCAGGGAGATTTCTTCCACAACCCAGTCGGCCAAACCGGCATTACCCATCGATACATAGGCATAGGCGGTTTCACCCAACGCCACCATTCCGAATTCCACCGGTTCCGGATCGACGTAGGAAATCGGGATTTCCGTACCTCCCAGCAAGGTCGTGCGCGCTTCCAATGAAAGGTCCGCTTCCGTACGCGCAACCACACGCAATTTCGCATTATGCACACCCGGACGATCGGGGGCGAGGGTGACTTCGCAGGTGCGACTTTCTCCGGGGTTCAGATCGAAGGGAGGCTCGCAACCGGTATCTACAGTGTATCCAGAAACATCCGACGGCAGAAACGTGATGGAAAGCACCTGAAGTGAGGCCGCATCCGTTTCCGCATCGTTTTTAATCGTTACATCAAGTGTGTTGGAATCGTACAAATCCACCAGACCGAAATCCAATTCCGCTGGGTCCAGAACAAGTTGGCCGGGATCGAGTACGTTATCCGCATCGCGATCCGAGTCACCATCGGGTTGTTCTTCGGCGTCGCCATCGATTACGGATTCATCCGCATCCAGATCGGCGTCCTGGTCGCCATCCACATTCTGATCGCCATCGGAAACATCTGGATCCGCATCTGCCGTTTCATTCGTTTCCACCGTATCGCGATCCAGATCGCCGTCGCTCGTGTCGCCGTCTTCATCTCCGCCACCGCCGTCACAAGCCGTAACAGCCAGACCCAGCGATACGATCGCCAGCATCAACCAGAACGTGATTCTATTTCTTGCGGTCATTTCTGCCTCCAGACAACCCGGATTCGTAGCTGATAGTCACTTCCGATGAGTCCGATAATTCGGTCATTTCACCCGAATAAAACAAAAGGGCGCGTCGCTCCCGCATCGGAGTTAATGACGGCCCAGTTTTCCTTCCCTCTCCATCTTCCGGTGCTTGACTCGGTTGATGTTCGCTATCCCGTCTATTTTACCGCTCTCTACCCCGTCGATGCAACCTCAATCTCCGGTCTTATTCCACCGTGACGGATTTTGCCAGGTTGCGTGGTTGATCGACATCGGTTCCATTGTAGTCCGCAATGTAATATGCCAGCATTTGCAAAGGTACAACCGTCAGTAGCGGTTCCAACTCCTCTTCGATTTCCGGGATACGGATTACGTATTCGGAGTACTTCTCGATTTCCCTGTCGCCTTCGCTGGCGATGGCGATCACAGTGCCGTTACGCGCCTGAGTTTCCTGCATGTTGGACAGGATTTTTTCGTAGATCCGATTTTTGGTTACGATGGTGACCACCGGCAGATGCTCGTCTACCAGAGCGATAGGACCGTGCTTCATTTCTCCCGCCGGATAACCTTCCGCGTGGATATACGAGATTTCCTTAAGTTTCAAAGCGCCTTCCAAGGCAATCGGATAATTGATCCAGCGCCCGATATACAAAAAGTCGCGGGCATGATGGAATTGCTTGGCGATGCGCCGAATTTCCTTTTCGTTCTGTAAGACTTCTTCCAGCAGAACCGGAATGCGTATTAGTTCCAATAGTTTATGCGCTGCGCTGCGAGCATCCAGGCGTTGCAGTCGCCGGGCCATGAAAATGGCGCAGAGATACAACGCGGAAAGCTGGGTTACAAAAGCCTTGGTGGAAGCCACCCCGATTTCCGGGCCGGCATGGGTGTACATGGTATAGTCGGACAGACGCGGAATCGAAGATCCCAGCACGTTGCAGATCGACAGGATTTTCGCTCCCTGCGCCTTGGCATCCTGAATGGCTGCCAGTGTATCGGCGGTTTCACCCGACTGCGAAATCGAGATCACCAGCACATGTTCATTAATAATAGGATTCCGGTAGCGGAATTCGCTGGCCATATCGACTTCGACCGGGACGCGCGCCAGGTTTTCGATCCAGAATTTTCCAACCAGCGCCGCATGATAGCTCGTTCCACAGGCGACGATCACGATACGATCCAGACCCACAAGGTATTCGGCGTCCAGTTCGAAACCATCCATCGTCACGTCGCCACGCTCCAAAGATACCCGCTCGCGGATGGTATCCGCCACGGCGCGCGGCTGCTCGTGGATTTCTTTAAGCATGAAATGCTTGTAGCCACCCTTTTCCGCCATCACCGGCGACCAGTCGATATTCGTGAACGCCCGTTCGACAGGCCGGTTCTTCAAATCGGTGATTGTAACGCCATCCGCCGTCACCACGGCCATGTCGCCGTCATCTAGAAAAACGACTTTGCGTGTGTGGCTCAAGATGGCTGGAATGTCGCTGGCGATGTAATTGGCCTGCTCGCCCAGACCCAGAACCAATGGCGAAAACAAGCGGGCGGCGATCAGTTTATCCGGTTCGCTCTCGCAAAGCACCGCAATGGCATAGGAACCTTTGATTTTCGTAAGCGACCGGCGCACTGACGTTTCCAGATCCGTTCCGTTTTCCAGTTCGCGGTGGATGAGGTGGCTGATGATTTCCGTGTCCGTTTCCGAACTGAAACTGCGCCCTTCCGCTTCCAATTCATTGCGTAAGGCCAGATGATTTTCGATGATGCCGTTATGCACCACCACTACCGGTCCCGCTTTGTGAGGATGTGCGTTGATTTCGGAGGGTTTGCCGTGCGTCGCCCAGCGGGTGTGACCGATTCCCGCGCTGCCGGGCAATGCATGCTCCGATAAGGCATTGGAAAGATTCACCAACTTCCCTTCGGCGCGCACGATATCGATTTTGCCGTTGTTGAATACCGCCAGCCCGGCAGAGTCGTACCCACGATATTCCAAGCGCTTGAGTCCTTCAACCAATAACTCCGCGCATTGTTCCTGTCCGATATAACCGACGATTCCACACATGGCTGTTTCCTATCTCACCGGAAACAGTCTCATTTCCGGCATGTTCCCTCGTCAGCGGCTTAAGCCTTTTTTCTGCTTTTTTTCTTCGCCGTCTTCTTCTTGTTCTTTTTGGAACGGGCTTCCAGCTTGTCGCGAAATCCTTCCACAATCCGCGCCTGGGGACGCATGACCACCAGCGCCCCGGCTGGAACTTTTTCCTGTGCGGTCAAACTGGTGCCTGCACCCAGTACTACGCGGTCGGGAACCGTTACCGGCGCGATCAACTGCGTATCCGATCCGACTAAAACTTCCTCGCCGATCACGGTCGGGTATTTACTGTATCCATCGTAGTTACAGGTAATGGTACCCGCTCCGATATTCGTATTGCGACCGATGGTGGCGTCACCCAGATAACTCAGGTGATTGGCTTTGACGCCCGGCATCAGCACACTTTTCTTGGTTTCCACAAAGTTCCCAACATGACAGTCCTCGCCGATACGGCTGAAAGGCCGCAGATGCGCGAAAGGTCCGATCTGGACGGCACTGTCGACGTGGCTCTCTTCAATCACCGAATACGGCTGAACGCGGATGTCGTTCGCCAGTTCGGAATCCCGAATAACCGATCCGGTTTCGATGATACAGTTTTTCCCGATACGAACCTTGCCTTGCAATCGACAACCGGGATAAATAACCGTATCCGTTCCGATTTTCACATCGGCATCGATCCAGGTGCATTCCGGGTCCAGCAGAGTCACGCCGGAGAGCATCAGGTCTTCCAACGTCTGCCGATTCATGATTTTCTGCAAGGCGGCCAGCTGGCTGCGATTATTGATTCCAAGGCATTGCTCGACCGGAGCATCCAATGCCGTGACCGACAAACCACTTTCTTTAGCGATTCGGATCAGATCCGGCAGGTAGTATTCTCCCTGATCGTTATCCGTACCGACTTTCTTCAAACCCTTGAACAGGAAGTCGGCGTCCACCAGATAGATCCCCATGTTGCCTTCTTGTATGGCAAGCTGCTCCTTGGTGGCATCACGCTGCTCTACGATGCTTAAAATCCGCCCCTTTTCGTCACGCACTACACGTCCGTAGCCGGTTGGATCGGGCAGCATGCTGCTGATGAAACCCAACACGGATTTCGTGCGTTTGACTTTGGTCATCAACGCGCGCACGGTTTTAGCCGTCAGCAGGGGAACATCGCCGGAGAGAATCAGCACCTGTCCATGAAAGCCACGCAATGCCGATCGAGCGGAAAGCACGGCGTGACCGGTGCCAAGCTGTTCTTTTTGCAGGGCGGTTCGCACCCGGTTGTCGTAGCGCGAAGCCAGTACGGATTTCACCTGTTCCGCCTGATGGCCGACCACCACCGCGACACGCTCGCATTTGAGCGCCAAAGAAAGCTCCACCGGATAGCAAACCAGCGGTTTGCCGCACAACTCGTGCAATACCTTGGCTTTTTCGGATTTCATCCGGGTACCCAGACCCGCCGCCATAATGATGGTAGCTATCGACATACGCATCCTCTTTTATCGTGCAAGGTTCGAAGAATACGGCAAGGCTTTCAACGCGCAGCAAGAACTCATGAGCCGCTCAGCAGGGCTTCCCGGATAGGTTGCAGATCCCGCTTGATGTCCGTTGCACTCTGGTAACGGTCTTCCGGCGTCTTTTCCAGCATCTTCAGAATGATCTTTTCCAAACCTTCCGGAATGGATGGATTGTACCGGACGGGTGATGGCGGCGGAGTATGCAAATGATGGTACGCGATATCGCCCTTGGTAAACGGCAACGTTCCGGTAGCCATCTCGAAGAGTGTCACTCCGAAAGAGTACAGATCCGCGCGATGTCCCACACCGACGCCTTCCACCTGTTCAGGCGACATATACAGGGGCGTGCCACGCACAACGGTTTTGTCCATAACCGCTTCGGTCATAATCTTGGCCAGGCCGAAGTCCATGATTTTCACTTCGCCGCTATTGGATATCATGATGTTCGACGGCTTGATGTCGCGATGCACGATATTGTTTTTATGTGCATATTCCAAGGCGTTACAGATCTTGGTCGCGATCACCACACAGTTTTTCATGGTGAGCCGCCCTTTGTCCATGATGAAGTCGCCCAAAGAACGCCCGTCGACGTATTCCATGGTGATGAAGAAGTTGTCCGCTTCCTGTCCGACGTCGAATACGGTAACGATGTTGCCGTGATTCAACGCCGCCAACGACTTGGCCTCGGAAAGGAAATACTTCAACGAAGCCGGGTTTTCCTTAATGGCGTTACTTACCGTTTTATAGGCGACGACACGATCCAACGCCGTATCTTTGGCTTTGTACACAATACCCATCGCGCCGCGTCCCAGCTCTTTTTCGAAAACGTAGCGGCTGGAAACCGGAGTTTGACCGGCGGAAGGTGTAGGCGTTTGATACAGAGAGTTGGCCGCCGTGGATGCCGTCCGGTAACCGGGGAAGGGCGGAATCGTTCCAGGAGGCGGCACTGTACCGTAAGCCTTGCGTTCCTGCTCGATGCGTTCGCTCAGATTCTGGATGCGAATAGTCACATCTGCATAGTTGTATTTGACGGTTTGCAGTTTTTCGAACAGCGCATTCGCTTCGTGAATCAAACCCTGTTCCTGGATCAGTACGCCAAACTCATAATAGCTTTCGATTTTTTCTTGTGTGATATTGGCGTTTTCAACCGCCTTGGCGTAGACACTGCGCGCCAGGGTCTGTTCGTTTTTCTCGATAAAGATTTTGCCCATGATCAGGGCGGCTTTCAGGTAATCTTCTTTACTGGGGTCCACTTGCTGACAGGCATGCACGGCTTCATCAAGCAGGCCGTGCTTCTTGTAGCCTTCCGCCGCTTCACAGTGACGCCCGGCCTTTTCCAGCAAGCTGAAGATCTTGACGTTCGGTCCCAACTGCATGTACAACTCTGCCGCCCGCATGTACTGAGCATCCATTTCAAATGCTTTGGCGGCGCTTTTGATATCCTGGCTTTGCAGGAAGCAATCTCCGGCTTTTTCGTACTTGCGCGCCCTGAAGAAAGCTTCTCCGGCCTGTTGGAAATTCTGCAAGCGGTCGTGCAACTCGCCGATATGCTCCCAGTTTCCGGCCTTTTCGTAATAATCCAACGCGCGACTGATATCGCCTCTCTGCTCGTGGTAGATACCGCGTTTCAGATTCGCTTCATCTACCAGCCGCAGCCCTTCCAAGGCTTCCGCTTCCAGCAGTGGCTCATCGGCGTATTTGAACATTTCGACCGCTTCGCGGAAGCTGCCTGAATTCAAGTAGTTATAGCCATACACTTTGTAAGTCAGACGTTGATTGCCACTACGCTGACACATCTCGGCGGCCTGATCGTACATCCCGGCGCGCATGAACAATTCCGCCGCTTCGTCGAAACGGCGAGCCTGCTGCATTTCGCGGGCGTGCTTGAGGTACTGCTCCCGAGCCGCCTCCGGGGTCAATTCGCTGGTCGCTTCGAACAGCTTTTCCAGTTCGCTTTCACGCGATGTTTCGAAGACATCTTCCAGATCCACCGGGCCACGGGATGCATCACCGGCACCGGGGTTGATGGGTGGCGCACCATGCGTGATGGTCGGGATGGGTCCGGTCAGGATATCATCGGACAATTCAATGGGTTGTGGTGGTTCCGTTTTGGAGCCCGGGCGCTTGTCGAAAGAGGATGCCGTGGGCGTACTGGAATCACTGTTACTTAACAGGTCTTCCATGCTCAATTCGGCATTGACATCCGCCATCGGCGCTCCCATATCCATATCCATATCCAGCGAAAGCGGCGACGCCGCCAGGGTTGCCTTGCTCTTGGCAACCAGTTTCAACTCGATCAGTTTGGGAGTCGTATCCTCGATTTTCAGATTATGAACGGCTGCCAGATCGTTGTAACTCGCTTTGATCTGATAGGTTCCCAGGCCAAAATAATAGGTAACCGGTTCACCCTCGATCGTCACCTTGGTCAGCGCGGCATCGTTATTGACTTCAACCGTCGCACCACCGATTTCCTGGTGTTGCAGAACCTGCTGCTCCACTTCCTTGCTTTCGCCGTCTTCCGTTTCCGTTACGGTTTTCGTAACCATCACTTCCTGAGTGACGCGCACTTCGACATACGCTTCCGTAATTTCCATATTGACGCGAACTTCGCTGGTGCGGTCTTTTTCGACCTCGGTTTCCCGAGTCACTTCATAGGTGCCGATCGGCTGACGGGTTTTCAAATCGAACATGATTCCGGTCACGAAAACGAAATACTTACCCGGCGGCACGCGATACAGGTTCGCTTCGTTCAGTGACGTAACGGTGACCAGCGGAGAACGGGATTTGAAAACCGAACGAATTTTCAATTCCGTTTCCGAACGGTTGCTGTCGAATTCAATGCCCTTCAATTTCTCGACAGGGAAAGGCTGACTGGTATTGCGCTTGGACAAGCGCACAAGGAAGTATCCTTCCTCGAATTTCTGATCGTATTTGATTTCCACTCGCACGCGACCGAAACCACCCATACGCCGCCAGAAAATCAACCCGGCAATCAGCACGACCATCAGCAGAGGCGGAATCACGATACCCGCGTTGCGTTTTTGCAACCTTTCCGAATTGAAGGAAACCCGTCCGCTGGTATAGAGCACTTCGCTGCCTCCGCGAACGAAGCAGTACAGATCCACATCCATGCCGTCCTGTTTGCGCTGCACCAGATCGTAAAGTACGACCGCATTCAGGTCGAACTTAGCAGTCACCTTATCGAAACTATCAGGACGGAAAGGACGCATCCCCGGATAAATCCGGATCATATCCGCGATTTCCGAATCCTGAACCAACTTGGCTTCATTGCTTATCAATGCGGCCAGATCCTTGCCGATAGGCTTAGGATTCATACGCCACAAGGAAAAGAGCCAATTGAAAACACGATCCAGAAAGCCCATTTCCAGGCGATCTTTACTGACAAGCGCCACGCGTTCCAAACCGGTCGGGACGGCTTTCATCAGATTTTTCGTAATCGGGAATTGAACCTTGACCGGAGTTCGCTTTTTGCGCGGTTTCTTCTCTTTTTTCGCTTCCGTCTTGACGACCTTCGGTTCTTTGGTCAGCAGCAGGTATTCACGCGCATCCAGAGATTTCAACTCATTCAAGGCCGCGTTGCGCTTCTGAGCGTCGCGCGTGATATCATAGTAGGAAACGAGCTTAATGAGAGCCGGAGCATAATCTGCATCCTGCTGCACGATTTGCTGTACTCGCTGTTCGGCCTTTTCCGCTTGTCCACAATTTCGCAGCATTTCCGTATGCAGAAGCTGAATGCGCCTGTTTTCCGGAATGATCTTCAATAGTTTCTCGAAGGACTCCTGCGCCTTGTTGCAAAAATCCGCCCGCTGATAGCTTAACGCCAATCCGAGCAACGCGCGCGGATCGTTGTCGCTGGCCTTTACGGCAGCCCCATAAAACCGGATGGATTTGTCGATATCCAGTTTCTCATTGGAGAAGAAGTTTCCTGCGGCAAGATTCGGCTCAAAGCTTTTGGCATCGATCCCTGCGGCATTGTAAAGCAGCTCTTCTGCCTCGGCGACTTTTCCGGCCAGACGGGCCTGGCGAGCTTCCAGGAAAACATCGGCCTGTGTTTTCGAGGTATGACGAGCTGCGGTATAGCGCTGTAGGCGTTCCTTCTGGGTTGGAGTCAATGACAGCAGAGACAGTTTGTTCATCAGGGTTTCCGGTCCACCCTGCTCCAAGGCAGATAACAACATCTCGTTGGCGCTATCATTACGATGCCGGCGGCTTAGCAGTTGTGCAGCCTTTGTGTAGAGTTCAATAGCCTCCGACTTGTTGTTTTCAGCCGCTGCGTTTTGAGCCAAGGCTTGCAAAGCCTCCAGGTTTTCGATTCCACCGGACAGGGCCGCTTCCCAAGACTTCAACGCCTGCGCCTTGTTTCCCTCGTTCATCAGGCGATAGCCGTTTAGCAAGGCCAGTTCCGCATCGTTGGGTTGAATTTTCCCCAGCTTTTTCAGCCAGGCTTTGAACTGGGGCCACTTTTTCTCGCGTAACAACAGACGAGCATGGCGAATTCCCATTTCCCAGCCGCGTTTGCCGATCGGCTTGATTGATTCGTATAACTCCAACGCCTGCTTGGGTTGCTCGCTCAGATCCGCCAACAGCGCCTGGTTGGCTTTCGTCCATTTCGTCAGCTTTTTCCCCAATAGGGGCGCCGTTTTCTCATTGATCCAGGAAGCGACTACCGATCCGATTTCCAGGCCTTCATCGCGCGCACCCAACATCGTGGACAAACCGGGATTGCGGTCTTTCTTTTCCAGAGCAAGCCAGCCTTGCCCCAACCGCTTCAATCCTTCCAGGTCGATGGATTCCGTTTTGGGAGGAGCGGCAGGTAGCCGCACTTTACGCCCTAAAAGTTGTTCCAGCGATTCAGCCATACGCTGCACCAGCTTGCTCAGGTGCGCGTAGTTCTCCCGCAATTCCACGGAAGCCAGGTTCTCCGCCGAGACGCCATCGAATACACGCAGGGTAACGATGATTTCATCCAGATCCAATTCCACCCAGCCAATCACGGCACGGCGGGATTCCGTTTTCAAACACAGATAGGGGATATCCTTGCGAAAAAGGCGGCTTCTGCCTTTAAGTACACGTCCTTTACTGGCCGCATCGAGCACCAACAGCCGGTTGACAAGAGAAAGATCCTGGTTGCCCTGCAAACGACTGGACAGCAACAGTTGCAACCCTGTAGCCGCTTGCTCAGCATCGCCATCACCGGAAAAATGCAATAAAAGCGTTTCCCGCACTTGTGCGGCTTGAGGTTCAGCAGCTTGCGCCGCTACTGCATCTTTTGCATTTTCCTGGGCAATCCCCAACGGCAGTCCGCATAGACAAAACCATCCGACGATTGCAATCCCTATCAATCTCCAATGGAGAGTACGATTTCTCATTGACCTGTATATCCTGGCAACCGCTAAGTTTCTAACTCTAGCTCCCTCAGTTGAACCAGCCCCACTCAAGAAGAGTCCCGCAAAGGCGGATTATACCCCAGTGCAAGACATTCGTAAAATAATTCAAATAGTATACCTCAGAACATACTATTTGACTACCCGGAACCGCATGGTCCCGAATCCCTGTTTCATCAGGAAAAACAATTCTCGCCGCTGGTTCCAGCGAAGCTCTTTCATACAAAGATATTCTACAGTAATAATACGGCAAATTTCCATGTTTTTTTATAGAATTTTACATAATTAATAATAAGTTAAAACCAATCAAAACTAGAATCTTGGGACAACATGTTTCGAGTTTAATTGAGAGAAGACATAAAAAGGAAAAAACGATCGCCATTAAAACGACCGTTTCATTGGTGAACTGGAGCGGGAGACGGGACTCGAACCCGCGACTTGAAGCTTGGGAAGCTTCCACTCTACCAACTGAGTTACTCCCGCTCAGATCGAACTACTACCTAGCAAAAAGCGACAAACGAGTCAAGAGAATTGCAATCTCACAGGCTTTCAGCATTTGGATTGGGGCAAGCGGAAGCAATTCGTTATGCGGAATACCGGTTTGTTTTTTTCATGTGGGAATTGGTGTCGTACAAACTTTATGACTGGCGCGCCCTGCGCTTTCGCTCTTTTTCATCCCAGATCGACTGATCCACCAGCGAATGCACCCAGCGGATCTGTCGACACACGCCGCGCAGCATATTGACTTCCGGCGTCGTCAATCCCGAGCGCCCGAACAGGCGCTTGAATGCCATCATCCAGTACTCCGGGTTTCCGGGGCGTAAAAAGTGAATCAACTCCAGCGCTTCACTCAGATCCTGGAACATTCCTTCCACCTGATTGGAGGCGGCCAATCCCGGTGACTTGGCTGTGCCCTCAAACTCCGTGATATACAACTCATAGGCAATCAACAGCACGGCCTGCGCCAGGTTCAGCGAACGCTGCTGCTTGGAGGTGGGAACGGAAATCAGCATGTTGCAGCGCTTGATCGCCTCATTGGACAATCCCCGGTCTTCGGAACCGAAGAGAATCGCGACCTTGTTACTTGCTGCGATTTCCATAATCTTCCCTGCTGCCTGACGCGGGGTCTGGATCTGTTCGCGCCAACCGCCCAGTCTCGCCGTCGTTCCCACGACGAACTGAACGTCCTCCAGGGCTTCCTCCAACGTGAAGACACGCCGGGCATTTTCCAGGACGTCCAACGCGCCGTGCGCCATACGGGACGCCTCTTCCTTGCGATCCAATGGGGGGTGCACCATGCGCAGATCGTGCAAGCCCATATTTTTCATTGCACGACAAGCCGATCCGATATTCCCGGCGAAAAGCGGTTCCACCAGCACAATGGTGATTCGGTCCCGTAGTGAAGCTGAAGTTGCCATGTCGATCTCACTTCATTGAGAGTTTTACTCGTTGTAAGCGGCTTGAACACAAGTTGCAGGCCAAGGGCCTCCCGTTACTGAATTTCACTTGAATTCTTCATCGGTTGCAAGCTGCTTAAAAAAAATCTGGGGCGCTCCGGCAAGCACCCCAGAAGGGAGGAAAACTGGAAAAAGCATACGATTTCAGGCTTTTACAAACCCAAAAAGCAAACCGGCCCAGTTTGAAATGGTCCGGTTTTTGCCCTTTCCATCGAATTTTGTAACCGATCCCAGGCGAGGTTGTCAAATCATTTTTCCAGCTCTTCACCCGCCAAAACCCGCCTGACAGCCTCTCTTGCGACGCAACTATGCGCGGCTTGTAGGAAATTCTACTTCTATACAAAAAGCAAAAAAAAATGAAAAAATTGCTCCGGAATCGTTTCATGACCGGAAATGCAGAATGCGGAAGCCCAAGAGCCTCCGCATTCTGTTTTTTCCTGTCGAGCCACACACCGACAGACTATGTCAACCCCCCGTTCATCCGGAATTATTTTCCGAAATTACTGATTTTGCGCTGCAAGGAAGACAACTTCTTGCGCAGCGTGTCCACTTCGTCTTTTGTTGCAATACCAAGTGTATCCAGCAAGTTAGAGTAGTTTTCTTCGGCCCACTGGGTGCCGTTTTCTTTCCACTGCTTACCGGTTTGCTGCCAATTTCCCTTGAGTTCTTTCAGCTTTTCGTTCTGGGTTAGATTGCGCAGATCGAGAACTGAATCCAGACGCTGTTGGATTTCCTTCCAGCGCGGCTGAGTCTTTTCTTCCAGTTTCTTGATGTTGCTCTCCACATCTTTGAACATTTGCTTGGCCTGTTCTTCCACACGCTGCTGAATGCTGCTGAGTTCCATGATGTTCTCCTTTCAAATTTTATCGAATACAAAACTCGTATCCGGCATTTACAACATAACCATTAACAAGAATATAACGCATTGCATTATCAGTGTCAAGCTGTTTTTTTAATTTTTTCACAATGAATAATATTCTTAAGTTTATACAATATGTTACAGTTTCACTTGTGAGCATTGCATTGCGTCATATTCGTTGTTGTCCAGTTAGCTTTATTCCAACTTATGACGCAGATGAACCTGAGCGAAAATGACAAGATCCTGTGGAAATTACCCAATTTCTAACAATCTGCCGTTGATTTCGGTTGTGCTTTTCAGTATGCTGGCGTCGAAATATCTGCTGAACCCGAATCGAGGTCCATCATGTGTGCTGAAATCAGAAAACCTTCTCTGATCGCGACGTTGCTTGGCATGAACGCTCAAGAATCACGAACCGATCCTTTGGCGGAACATTTTGAGTCCATGCTGGTGATCTCGCATCGGCTCTACGAACAGATTATGACCATCTTGTTGGATGGTGTTCCCATTACAGAAGAAGTCAGAACTCAGGTCGTGGCGCAGGACGAAGAATTGAACCGCCTGGAAGAGTCTATCCGCAGGGAAGTGTTGGTTTCGATGTCTTCCTCACGACCCGGCGCAGATATTCCCAGTCGCATGATGTTTCTGGGTTTGATCAAGAATGCGGAACGCATCGGCGATTACTCCAAGAACATGTTCAAATTGTTGCTGAAAGGCGTGACGATCCTCGGCGACGAATACCCAAAGGATATCCAGCAACAGCGAGCCTGGGTTTCAAGCGCGTTTCCACGTATGATCCAAGCGTACAAACAGGACGATGCCCAGCTCTGCCAGCAGATCTGCGATGAAGTCATTCCTCATACGAAGCGCTGTGATTTCATCATGTTCGACCTGATGAAAGACCCGTCTTTATCTAGAACCCCGGTGGCCACCGCATTGTTATTCCGTTTCCACAAGCGAGTGATGCGCCACATTTACAATATCTGCATCCAGATCGCCAAACCCTATAAAGACGATCAACCCTACGTGTAGAATATTTACTACCCGGTTCTAGCCGCTATCATTAGTATCGCGCGAACCTATCGCTTCTCGTTTCGGGGGGAAGGTGCTTGTGCGACTTCTTGCTTGCACGAACAAGAGGCCGCGTTTACAATCCGTTCCAATCGGACG
Source organism: Myxococcota bacterium (assembly GCA_965140415.1). GTDB lineage: Bacteria > Myxococcota_A > SURF-8 > SURF-8 > SURF-8. Next base: position 5,860,492 of record OZ223209.1, on the reverse strand, counting down.
TGCCCGACTCTTTTCGAATTGCCGATACAAAGGATTTTATCGTGCCAGTTTCAAACCACCTGCTACGCTTGCCGCTTGTTCTTCTTCTGCTTGCATGTTGCGCTTGCGCCACGGATACGGCGCGCATTTCGCTTCCCTCTTCTCTGACCGATAAGAACGAGTCTCAATATGGCGAGATGAGTAAAGCGGAAGCATTGACCGTCTTTCGTGCCGCCTGGGAAGACTACAACTGCAACTTCTGGTCACGAACCAAACGCTGCAAGCAGATGGAATTGATCGTGGATGAAAGCGGGGCGAAGTGGGGTTACAAAGCCGATGCAAATTGTGCAAAAACGAACGAGCGCGGTAATGTAGCCTGCGTGGGAAATCTTGACGACGGATCGCAGGCGGAGTTTGCCTGGAAAAAGATCGAGAGTGTGACCGTAGGTTTGCAGGGGCTGACCTCCTGGAAATCGCTGCGTCTGCACAAAGAGGAAACGGACGATCATATCGGTTCGGGCAGTGTGGCTCAACTGGGTGTGCGAAAAGAAAACATGGCGCTGGTGCGGGCCGCTATCGAACGCTTGCGCAAACGCGAAGCCGACCGAAAGATCGCACCCGTACAAACGACTGCAACGCCCCAGCCCTCAATAATCACCAAAGCCTGCGCGCGCCTGCTGCGCTGCGTGCCCGACGCGGTTTACCTGGACGCCACCGACTGCGAACGCCAGATCGGTGTCGATGCCGACGCAAGTTTGCTCGACTGCCTCTCCCGTGCCTTGACCTGCGAGCAGGTATCCGGCTGCATCAATTCAAGCAAACCGAAGTAGCGCGCAATCATACATTCTCGAAAAGATGAATGACCACTCATTTTTAATCCAAAAGACTCGCTTGACCTCGTTCTTTTTTACTGCTACGGTAAAACATTAGCATTACGCTAGCAATCATGAACTAGCGCGAATTCCCATTCATGTAGGGAAGCACCTCTCATTCGCGTATTCCAGTTCCCCACTCCAAAGCGATCTCGATCCGGTCGTACACGGTGTCTTGCAACTCTTGCAGGAGGAGACTGGATGTCATTTGCCGAATTCATCAAGAAAAACGAGTTCTGTCTGGTAGCCGAGGTAGATCCGCCCAAAGGCGCGACACTGGACGCCTTTGTGGAACGTACGCTGCAACTGCGTGGACGCGTGGACACGGTGGCGGTAACGGACAGCGAACATGCAGTGATGCGCATGTCTCCACTGGCTCCGGCGTTGCGGCTGCTGGAAAGCAACCTGGACCCACTGATCGTCATCAACGGACGCGACCGTAACCGGATTTCCTTACAGGCCGATCTGTTGAGTGCTTACGCGCTGGGAGTGAGGAACGTCATTATAAAGGAAGGGATCGACCCGAGCTGGGGCGATCAGCCCATGGTGCGCACCAGCGGCGATCTGGATCTGAACACCATGCTGCAAGCCGTGGGCGCATTGAACAACGGAAAAGATTTGGGTGGTGAAGCGTTGGAGGGCGGTACCGAGTTCACTATCGGTGCAGGTCTGGATCTATCCGACGACCACTCGGTAAATCGAAAGCACGCCGAAGAACTGGCGCGTTACGCAGAGTACGGCGTGGACTTCGTGCTATTGGGGCCAACCTACGATCTGAACATCATCGAGCTGTTCATCCAGAAAGCCGAAGATGCCGGATTGAAACTATTCTCCACCGTCATGCTGCTCAAGTCGGTAGCGATGATTCGTTACCTGGACAACCTGCCCGGGGTGCCTTCCGTACCGACGGAATATTTAAAGCGGATGATGGACTCCCCGGTCAAGGCTCAGGCCGGTGTGGAAATCGCCGCCGATTTCATGAAAGACATACAACAACGTTGTGCGGGGGCCGTGTTGCATGCGCTGGGCTGGGGTCTGCGTTTACCGGAATTCCTGGACCGGATCGGGCGCTGAAACGGATGGATACATCATGTTGAATCCGCAACCGATGTCATCAGTGGGGGAAAATCTGCTTTCCAAGCTGGTGCACGAGTTGGGGTCCAACCTGATGCTGTATACGATTCTGGAGCAGACGCCCAACGGCGTGTTGGTGATCGACAATCAACACCGCATTCTCTACGGCAACCCGGCGGCCAGCCGTTTTCTGGGTATGGCTTACGGGAAACTGGCAGGTGAGCCCTTGGTTGAGGCGCTGCGCATTGCGGACGATCCGGTACTTGGCGGCGAGAACGGCTTGTTCTTTTCCGAGCGTTTGTTCGACGAATCCTTCCGCCACGAAATGACTTTGCGTCGTCAGGGAGACGAGCGCAGGCGTACGGTCGAAGTGGTCTTCATGCGCCCCGATTCGCAAAACGACAATTACGCCGTGATTCTGATCGACATCAACGACCGTATCGAACTGGAAAGCGAACTGCGGCGGCGCAACTCCTTTTTCCACAACCTGATCGACTCTTCGGTCGATGGCATCATCGCCTCGGACATGAAAGGCCGCCTGATTCTTTTTAACCAGGGTGCGCAAAGTCTATTGGGATACGACGAGCGGGAGGCACTGGAAACACTACATGTTTCGCGCCTGTACCCGGAGGGAGAGGCGCGCGATATTCTGCGACGTATGCGCAGCGACGAGTACGGCGGCAAGGGGAAACTGTTGCGGCATGAACTGACCGCCATCACCAAAGACGGCCAATTGATTCCGATGAGTTTCTCCGGCGGCATCATATACGATCATGGTCAGGAACATGCCACCTTCGGAATTTTCACCGATCTGCGCGTCATCCATAAGTTCCAGGAAGATTTGCAACAAACCCACCAGATGCTGTTGCAGTCGGAAAAAATGGCCGGGCTGGGACGACTTGCAGCCGGTGTGGCCCATGAAATCAACAACCCCATGAGCGGCATCATGCTCTACGCCAACCTGGTCAAAGAGGAACTGGGCGAGGAGCATCCCTTGGCAGCGGATCTTCAGACCATCATCCACGAAGCCGAACGCTGCAAGGTAATCGTGGCGGATCTGTTGGAGTTTTCTCACCAGACGGCTTACGACATGGTCGAAATGGAACTGAACGAAATCGTGACCAAAACGCTGGCATTATTGGAAATGCAGCCGCTGTTCCACAACATCCGGTTGAAACTCGATTTACAAGAGGATCTGGGTTACATCCAGGGCAATCCCGCTCGGCTGAACCAGGTATTTATGAACATCGTCGTCAATTCAGCCCAGGCCATGCAGGGTAAAGGTACGTTGTCGATTTCCAGCCGTCTGCGTTCTCAGAACGACTTTGCCGAAGTCGTCATTCAAGATGACGGTCCGGGCATCACCCCGGAGGTGCTACCCCAGATCTTCGATCCGTTTTATACAACCAAACCGCAAGGCGAAGGCACCGGCCTGGGTCTTTCGGTTTCCTATGCCATCGTGCGCGAGCACAAAGGCACGATCCGGGTACAGTCCGATCCGGGTGAAGGCGCGCGCTTTACGCTGCGTTTCCCGGTCTGGCAGCCAGGTCAGTCGGGAGAAGAACCATGAGCGAACAGACCGCCGCTATCAATCCGGCCAAGGCCAGCCGCAAACTGCTGCGTGAATTGCGCGAGCGCGGTGTGGACGTGCAAGCCTGTTATCAATGCGGGCGCTGCTCGGCAGGATGCCCGGTGTCCTCTTTCTTCGATCTGCTGCCCATGGAAGTTATCCGTTTGTGTGCCTACGGAGCGGAAGAGGAACTGATGCAGAGCCACACCATTTGGCTGTGCGCCTCCTGTGAAACCTGTAGTACGCGCTGCCCCAACGATATCGACATCGCCGCCGCCATGGACACCTTGCGTTCCTTCGGCCTGCGGCGCGGATACAAACCGACGGAACCGCGCATCGTGGCGTTTCATAAGGCCTTTTTAGACTCCGTAGAGTCTCATGGACGCACCTACGAACTGGGAATGATCGGAGCCTACAAGCTGCGCAGTGGTGACTTGTTCGGCGACATGAAACTGGGTATGCGCATGTTCGGGCGCGGAAAATTGAAATTCCTGCCCAATCGCATCAAAGCGCGTGCAGAACTGCGGGAAATCTTTAAACGCAGCGGAAAGGAGGGGTAGCCATGCGCATGAGCTACTATCCTGGGTGCTCGTTGACCGGCACGGCTCGTGAATATCAGGAGTCCGTGCGCGAGGTGGCGCATTACCTGGATATTGAACTGGTAGAATTGGCAGATTGGAATTGCTGTGGCGCCAGCAGCGCGCACATGACCAGCCATGAGTTGGCCACAAAATTAAGCGCGCGTAATCTGCAACTGGCTCAGCAAGTAGGAGAAGATCTTCTGGTCCCCTGCTCGGCTTGCTACAGTCGCCTGATGGCGGCGGATCACGAGTTAAGGCAACAACCCGAAGAATATGGACTGACCGAATACAACCCCACCTTCGAAATCGTGCATATCTCGCAATTATTGAGCAGAACGGAAGTTCTGGTGGAACTGGCGCAGAAGCGCAAGCGCTCGCTGGGCGGTCTGCCGCTGGCTTGCTACTATGGTTGCCTGTCGCTGCGTCCGCCCAAAGTCACCGGTGCACAGGATTTCGAACAACCGCAGCGTTTGGATCAACTTGTCAATGCGCTGGGTGGGCATCCGGTCGCTTTCAGTCACAAAACCGAATGCTGCGGTGGTAGCCTGACGATGGCCCGTCCCGATATCACCTATAAACTTGTAAACGACGTCGTACAGGCGGCGCGCATCGGCGGGGCGCAGGCAATCGTGACGGACTGTCCCATGTGCCATGCCAATCTCGAAACCCGCCAGGCGGAAGCAAAGCCGGGAGATACTACTTTTCCCATGCCGGTTTTCTATTCAACGGAATTGATCGCGTTCACTTTGGCGGAACAGAGCGATACCACACGATTCAATGGTCATTTGATTTCGATCGGTTCGGTACTATCGCAAACTGTGGAACTCACGAGCGAACTTCAAGGATAAGCAATGGACGCCAGGCAACAGACAAAACAAGAGGTCCTCCGCCCAATTGGAGCAGTATTGGTTGTCGGCGGCGGTATCAGCGGTATGCAAAGCGCCTTGGATCTGGCCAATGCGGATTTCAAGGTCTACCTGCTGGAACAGTCACCTTCGGTCGGCGGGCGTATGGCGCAACTGGACAAGACCTTTCCAACCAACGACTGTTCGATGTGCATTATCTCTCCCAAGTTGGTTGAATTGGGACGGCATCGCAACATCGAACTGATCACCTATAGCGAACTAGTCAGTGTAGAAGGCGAAGTGGGAAATTTTTCCGTGACGGTGCGCAAACGCCCACGCTATGTCGATCTGAATGCCTGCACCGGTTGCGGACAATGTGAAATCGTCTGTCCGGTAACGCATCGTCCCTATTTCCCCGAAATGGATGACAACAAGGCAGCCTCGAAGCCTAAAAAGGACAAAGTCGTATTACCGTTTTTCGGTGCACGCAAAGGCATTGCGGATTACGGCTGGCGTTTCTCGGTAGACGAAGAAGCTTGCCGCATGTGCGGTACCTGCGCCAGGCGCTGCCCGGTAGGAGCGATCGACTGGGAAAAGAAGCAGGTCGCGAAAATCGACGAGCAGGCCTGTATCCGCTGCGGAGCCTGTTACGTGGCCTGTCCTGCTAAATTCGACGCTATCCGCGTTGACGACGTTCCGGAAATACAGCGTAGCATGGGCGCGGCTATACTGGCACGCTCCGAAAAATTACGAGAGACGAAGCAAGACGAACGAGGAGCGGATTGTCTTCGCTGCGGTTTATGCCAGGTAATGTGCGACAAAGTCATGAATACCGGCGCACTGTTGCTCACGGCGGAGGGAATCGAAGTCGATCGGGAAAAATGTCGCGCCTGCGGGGCCTGCGTGTCGGTATGCCCGGTAGATTTTCTGAAAATCGAACAATTAAGCAACAAAGAAGCGCATCCCTTGCGCAGCCAATTCAACGAACGCCTCTCTGCGCGAAAACCCATTTACATCCAATACCCACAGGCCGTTCCGCGCGTACCGGTAATCGACGAGCAAAGCTGTGTCCGGTTGAATGTCGGTGCTTGCGGTACCTGTCAATCCCTGTGCGACGCCAAGGCCATTCATTACGACCACAGCGAGTCGCTGCAAACCTTCGAAGTCGGCTCGGTGATTCTTTCTCCCGGCTACGACACCTTCAACGCCGCTCGGCGTGGAGAATTTGGCTACGGTGTGTATCAGAACGTGATGACCAGCATCGAGTTCGAACGCCTGCTTTCCGCTTCGGGTCCGACATCGGGCACGGTGGCGCGACCGTCCGATGGCAAACACCCGCGTAAAATCGCCTGGATACAATGCGTAGGCAGTCGCGACACGACCTGTGAGCGCGACTATTGCTCTTCCGTCTGCTGCATGTACGCCACCAAGGAAGCGGTAATCGCGCGCGATCACGATGCCAATATCGAACCCACCATCTTTTTCATCGATCTGCGTGCGTTCGGTAAAAACTTCGACGACTACGCCATCCGGGCGCAGGAACATCACGGCGTACGCTATGTACGCGCCATGGTCAGCCGTGTATACGAAGACCCCAACAGTCACGACCTGGAGTTGCGCTACATCGGCGAAGACGGCGGACAGGTACGGGAAAACTTCGATCTGGTGGTGCTCTCGGTCGGTGTGGAAATTTCGGATAAAACTCGCCTGCTGGCACAGCGGGTGGGGGTGGACTTGGATCGCTTCGGCTTTGCCCGCACAGATCCCTTCCAGCCGTTAGCTACCAACCGGCCCGGTGTGTTCGTTTCGGGTGTTTTCAGCGGACCCAAGGATATCCCGGAGACCGTCAGTGAGGCCAGCGGCGCCGCAGCAGCGGCGGCAGCCAATCTTGCAGATGCGCGCGGCAGCCTGGTCGAACGCGAAAGCTTCCCGCCTGAACGGAACGAAAACGGGGAAGAAAAACGAATCGGCGTCTTTGTCTGTCACTGCGGCATCAATATTGCCTCGGTGGTGGATGTTGAAAACGTGGTCGATTACGCAAAGGGCTTGCCGGGTGTCGTGTATGCCGAGCATCCTTTGTATACCTGCTCGCAGGATACCCAGGAGCGCATGCGGACCATTATCAATGAGCAGCAGTTGACACATGTGGTGGTTGCCGCCTGTTCACCGCGAACCCATGAACCGGTGTTTCAGGAAACCCTGCGACAGGCCGGGTTGAACCGTTACATGTTCGACATGGCCAATATTCGCGATCATTGCAGTTGGGTGCATCAAGGTCAACCCGAACGGGCGACGGAAAAGGCCAGACGGCTGGTCCATATGGCGGTATCCAACGTCGCGCAGGCCGTTGCCTTAAAAGAGCATGAATTCGAAGTCAATCCGCATCTGCTGGTCATCGGCGGCGGTTTGGCCGGTATGACGGCATCTTTGCAGGCTGCCAGGCAGGGCTTCGGCGTCTATCTTATCGAACGCGAAGCGACGCTGGGCGGCCAAATGAAAAAGATCAAGCAGGCCGAAGAAGGCGTTCCTGTCGCTCCGGTTCTGGCCCGACTCGTGAATGAGGTGCGTGAGCAACCGAATATCCAAGTTCTGGCCTCTTCGGAAGTGGTGGAGCATGGCGGCTTCGTCGGCAATTTCGAAACTACGATCATGACGCCCGCCGGTGTGACGCGCAGCCTGAAGCACGGCGCGGCCATCGTCGCCACCGGCGGAGTGGAATCCAGGCCCGAGCTATATGGACTGGGTACACATCCGGGTGTGCTGACACAGAGCGACTTGGAACAGCGCCTGGAGCAGGAACCGGAACTGGGATTTCAGCATCCCTGGATCGTGATGTTATTGTGTGCAGGTAGCCGCGATGCGCAGCATTTACCCTACTGCTCCCGCATCTGCTGCAATCAGTCGATAAAAAACGCCCTCGCTATCAAAACACGGTTCCCGAAAACGCGCATCGACGTGCTTTACCGCGACATCCGCAGCTACGGCATGAGCGAATTGAAATATCGGCAGGCACGACAACTGGGCGTGAACTTTGTCCGTTACGAACCGGACGAGAATGCGCCGCAGGTGCGTTTTGAAGAAGAAAAGATCTTCATTGAACTGCTCGATCCATCCATCCGTCGTCGGGTCGAACTGCGTCCGTCGTTATTGGTACTGGCGACTGGCATCGAAGCTGCACAAACGGAAGAACTGGCCACAATGCTGCGTGTGCCGCGAAACGATCACGGCTTTTTCTTCGAGGCGCATGCCAAGCTGCGTCCGGTGGATTTCGCCAGCGATGGTCTGTATCTGGCGGGAGTCGCTCACGGCCCGAAAAACATGCAGGAAACGATTTCCCAGGCGAATGCGGCGGTGGCGAGAGCGGCCACGGTGCTAAGCAAGCAGAGCCTTCGTCTTTCGGGAATTGTCAGTCAGGTAGACCCGGAGCATTGCGCGGTGTGTTTGACCTGCGTACGTGCCTGTCCTTATGGTGTGCCGTTTATCAACGCCGAGCACAGCGCGGAAATCAATCCGGCGCTTTGTCAGGGTTGCGGCATTTGTGTCGCGGAATGTCCGGCGGGAACGATTCACATGGGGGTATACGATCATCGCAACCTGATCACCAAAATAGACGCCTACCGGGTGTTCCAACAATCCATTCAACCTCAAGCACAGGAGAGGGCATGACCGAGTTCAGACCGAACATTCTGATCTTCGCCTGCCGTCATTGAGCGTATACCGCTGCGGACCTGGCAGGTTCGGAACGACGTCAATATCCGGAGAGCACTTCGATTGTGATGGTGCCCTGTACGGGGCGAGTGGATGAGGTGATGATGTTGCGCGCATTTGAAAGTGGCGCGGATGGCGTGATGGTCGTCGGTTGTCTGGAAGGCGACTGCCACTTTGTCAAAGGCAACCTGCGAGCAAAAGAGCGCGTCAAACGAACCGATGCGTTGTTGCAGAGTGCGGGAATCGGAGCGGAGCGCGTGCGCATGTACAACCTGAGCGCAGGTGAAGGGGCAAAGTTTGCGGCGCACGTTTCGGACATGACAAGCCATATCGCCGATCTTGGACCCAGCATCATCAATCAAAAACGGCAGGATCTTTCGCCGAAAGAAACAAGCGAGAAAGAAGGGCAACCATGATCACCGGGAGTGGCAAGCCGCTGGAAGAAATTCTTAAAATGATCGAGCCGTACAAGAAGGTGCTTATTGCAGGTTGTTTCGGCTGCGTTACGGTCTGCCGGGTGGGTGGCGAGAAGGAAGTCGAGGTGCTGGCATCCACCTTGCGACTGGCTAGAGAGGCCGAGGGTAAGCCCTTGGAGACACGTGAAGTGACATTGGAACGCCAGTGTGACCCGGAGTATCTTGAGGTATTACGCCCCTTCATAAACGATTACGAAGCCGTGTTGTCGCTTGGTTGCGGTGCGGGCGTTCAATTCCTGGCGGAACGGTTCGGAAAAACTCCCATCCTTCCAGCTATCAATACCACCTTTATCGGCGTGACCGAAAAACAGGGCGAATGGTCGGAACGCTGCCAGGCATGCGGAGACTGCGTCTTGCATCTCACCGGTGGCATCTGCCCGGTAACCCGTTGTTCCAAAAGCATTTTCCATGGCCCCTGCGGTGGTTCCACACAGGGGCGCTGTGAAATCGATAAAGATGTTCCTTGTGGCTGGCAGTTGATCATCGACCGCTTGAAAGAGTTGGATCAACTCGACAACTATCTCAAACTGCGCGATTTCAAATGTTGGAGAAAAAGCCGCGACGGCGGCCCACGGCGCATTGTCAGGGAGGATATGCAGGAATGAAAAGCGGAAGTAATCTCGAAAAGGTGCTGAGTTCGGGAGCGTTTGCCGTTACGGCGGAATGCGGCCCGCCGCGCGGCGCGGACCCGGAAGTGATTCACCGCAAAGCCAAGCTGATTACGGGTAACGCCGATTCCTGCAACGTCACCGACAACCAGACCAGCGTGGTGCGTATGAGTTCCATGGCCGGTTCATTATTGCTTAAAGAAAACGGCATCGAACCCAATATGCAGATGGTCGTGCGCGACCGCAACCGCATCGCCTTGCAATCGGACATTCTGGGCGCTTCGGCCATGGGTATTCGCAACCTGCTGTGTCTGTCGGGCGATCATCAGACTTTCGGTGATGACCCCGAAGCGAAAAACGTGTTCGACATCGACTCGATGCAGTTGATCCACCTCGTCAAGACCATGCGCGATGAAGGCCTGTTCCCATCCGGCAAGGAAATCCAGGGTGCGCCAAAACTGTTTATCGGCTGCGCCGTCAACCCCTTTGCCGATCCGTATGAAATTCGCGTTCCCAGGCTGGAACTCAAAATCATGGCCGGGGCGGACTTCGTGCAGACGCAGTGCATCTACAACATGGATAAATTCAAGAAATACATGGAGGACGTGCGCAAGCGCGGCCTGCACGAAAAGGTTCATATTCTGGCAGGGGTCACGCCGCTTAAAAGCGCCGGAATGGCCAAGTTCATGAAACGCATGGTGGCCGGGATGGACATTCCCGACGAAATCATCAAGCGCATTGCCGACGTACCCAAAGAGGAGCAGCCGCAGCGCGGCATCGATCTGTGTGTAGAGCAGATTCAGGAACTGAAAACGATCGAAGGCGTACACGGGGTGCACGTCATGGCAATCGAATGGGAAGAGAAGGTTCATGAAATCGTCGAACGGGCCGGACTGTTGCCGCGCCCGCAACTCGATTAGAAACAGGTAGCGTTGGTAGTTAACCGTTCACTTTCACAGGAGGAAGCATAATGGACGAAAAAAAGAAAGTAATGTTGGTCGATGACGATCCCGATTTCGTGGAAGCGGTGCGAACTTTGGTAGACAAGGCGGGATACCAAACGGAAATCGCTTACGACGGCAAAGAATGCCTGGACAAATTGCAAAGCTTTCACCCGGATCTCGTGATTCTGGATGTCATGATGCCGGTGATGGACGGGCATGAAGCCTGCGACAAAATCAAAAGCAACCCGGAAACCGCGCGCATTCCGGTGATTCTGCTTACCGCCGTGGCCGATCACGTCTCTTCCAGCACCTACACCCATCGCGACATGCTGGAAAGCGAAGCGGAGGATTACATTCCCAAACCCGTGGAACCGGCGGAATTGATGGATCGGATTCACCATTGGTTGCAATGAGTCAGACTACACCATCATCGCAGCAAGGCGCAACATCCGCCCTCCTCCACGAGACGCCGCAGCACGCGCGGGTGCTGATCGTAGATGACGAGCAGGTGATTCGAGAAGGCTGCGAACGCTCGCTTAAAGGCTTGGGGCATACGATTGTCAAAGCCGAAAACGGCAGCAAGGGCATCGAATGCATGCAGCAGCAGGAGTTCGATGTACTGCTGCTGGATTTGATGATGCCCGGCATCGATGGTTTCGAGGTGCTGGCCTGGGTGAAAGAGCATCGCCCCGATATCCAGGTGATCGTCATCACGGGTTTCGCCACGGTCAGTAAAGCGGTTATGGCCATGAAGCAGGGGGCTTTCGATTTCGTGGGCAAGCCCTTTACACCAGACTACATTCGCATCGTGGTGGATCGTGCGTTACAGAAGCGCGCTTTACAGCGCGAAACCGAACAACTTAAAAGCGAAAAGGCGCACGATCTGATAACGATCGTAGAGGAGCAAAGCCGCCTGAAAACCGTGTTCGCCTGCATGATGGAAGCGGTGCTCGTCACCAACAGTGAGGGGCTGGTGGTGCATCACAACCCGGCGGCGATCAAGGTGCTGCAAATCGAAACCGATCCGTTGATCGGCAAGCCTTTGGACATCTCCATCCGCGATAATGATGCCGTGGAGATGGTGCAGGAGGTGATTCGGGAAGGCCGTGCGGTTACGCGCGAGTTCGCACCCGGTGCAATTTCGCGCCAGTACCTGCGCGCTCAATGCTCGCCAGTATTGAACGGCGGTGGCGACGTGCTTGGCTCGGTCACGGTGTTCGAGGATATCACAGGACAGAAATTGATAGACAAGCAGAAGTCGGAATTCGTGGCGATGGTGTCGCACGATCTGCGCGCGCCGCTGGCGAGTATCGAGCAGATGGTCTACGCCATGCAGGCCGGTTGCGATGCCTGGACCGGCACGTCCTGTGAACGGCTTCAGACTCGCATGGGAGTGCGTATCAAGGAACTGTTGCAGATGATCGCCAACCTGCTGTCGTTGTCCAAGCTCGAATCCGGGGCGGAGGTGTTCAACCTCGAAGTGCTGGCAGCCGATGACATCCTTACTTCGGTGGTGGATGTGTTGCAGCTACAGGCGGAGAAGAAGAAAATCGAGCTTGGCTATACCCCGAGCGAAACGCCCTGGCAACTGTACGCCGATCACGACCATTTCAAGAGCGCACTGATGAACGTCATCGGTAATGCCATCAAGTACACGCCGGATCAAGGCCGGGTGGAGGTAAGCAGCTTTATCCGTAACGGTTTGGGTTGTATTGAAATCCGCGATTCCGGCATCGGTATCGACGCCCAGGATCTGCCCAATATCTTCGACCGCTTTTTCCGTGTACGCGGTCAGGCGACACGCGCCATTACGGGAAGCGGGCTGGGATTATCGGTGGTGAAAAAAGTGGTGGAAGCACATAAGGGATTCATCGCGGTGGATTCACAGCCGGAAAAAGGCACCACCTTCGTTCTTAGTTTCCCACCGATTGAAGTCGCTCCGGTAAACCGGTAACGGGAAAGACAAAAACAGGAGCGTCGAAGGAAAGCAGAGACGGAGCAGGCTTTGTTTCGGTTTGCCTATACCTATCTCCAGGATCGAATACGAACTCTATTTATCCGGAACTCCCATTTCACTGCGATAAGCGGAAACCGCGCGCAAAAAGGCGGCTTTGTCTTTTTCAGGCACTTTGCGTCGCGTTGCGCCATGCACGTTATAGGGATCCAACACGGCACCCGGTTTTTTCTGCACCTGATAATGCAAATGCGGTGCGTAGCTACGACCGGTATTGCCGACTTTTCCGATAAGCGTACCGGCTTTAACGGACATCCCCGCCTTTAAACCGGGCTCGATACTGTCCAGATGCAGGAACAAGGCTTCCAGGTTCTTTGCGCTATAACGGCACTTGATGAAGCGTCCATTGCCGCGTTTGATACGACGGGAAACAGAGACAATCTTACCGTCGTAAGGCATATATACTGGCGTCCCGACGGGGGCTTTGAAATCGATGCCCAGATGACGCGGGCGGCGGTCGCGTAACAGCGAAGTGACCTGCTCGAACTCGTGCAGTGGCGGGTGAATCAGTTCCTTTTGCGTACTCTGTCCATCGGGGAAATAGTGCCGCCCGAAATTAGCTCCGCTCGGCTGAAAGAAATAGCCTTCGAATGTCTCTTTTTTCTTCAGACTATGAAAAGATGCCGCCAATATGCGTATGCCGTCGGTGGAATCCTCGGTTTTCTCCCAGATAAACGAATATGGATCTCCGGGGCGCAGATCGCGTTTGAAATTGATATCGAAAAAGAAAATACGTTTAAAGTGAGCCGCCAGTTGTTCGGCGATCAGGCGCTGCTCTTTGTCTTCCCGGTCGAAATGACGTGCAAAGGAAGTATACAATGAGTGTTCCACCTCGCCGCTGATGACATGGGGTAGATCGTCTTGCGGCGCTGCGGGTGTATCTGCTGTAAGCGTTGTATCGGTACTGTTTGTGTTTTCAACCGTTTCCTGATCGGCATCCACTTCTTTGCCTTGAACCGCCTCGGTGGGAGGATCTCCATCGGGAGTTTGCTCTCCGGCTTCAGCCAAGGAAGCGGGTTGGATCAACTTCGAATCGCTGTCGCTGTCCGAATCGCCATCTGCCACGGCAAGCGGTTCGCTTTGGTTTTCGGGAGCTTCGGAAACGCAGTATGCCACCACTAAACCGATTATTACCGACAACAACAAAAACAGAATGGGTTTCTTGCTTCTTCGGGGTTTCGGAGCTCGGGTTCCAAGGGGTTGATAGGTCACGGATTGTCCGGCACGGTACGTCACGAAAGATCTCCAGTATGAGCATGAGAACCAGGCACACGGTAACGTTATTCCGTATTGTTCCGTGGCCTCGATTTGTTATTCCGTTATTTCGAGTTCGACAGCTGTTCCTGTAGCGGTTTAAGAAAACCTAACATCTCTTCCGAGGGATTGGATAGGGCATCGAAGAAAGGGATCAGTCGTTCGGCGGTCTCATCGCTCATGGCGTGCTCCATCAGGCAGGCATCCTGCTGGGCAATCGTATCGGGCAGCATCAGTACATTCTTTAAAAAACGATGCAGGCTTTCTTCGCGCGTTAAAATCTTTTCCGCAACCGCGCGTCCATTTTCCGTTAGTTTGACGTAGCCGTAACGCTCGTGCTCCACGAGTTCCATCTGTTCCATTTTCTTCAATATCCCACTGGTGCTGGGATAGGTCACACCCATGGCAAGTGAGATTTCCTTGACGCGCACCACGCCACGGTCGCGCTCAATCCGAAAAATAGCCTCCAGATAATCTTCGATATTCGAGGTGATTTTCTTGCTCGCCATGTTGTTCGCTTCCTTCGCTTGGGGTGTTGCCAATCGCCTTTGCCTGGAACTTCCGGTTCCGAGTACTTCCTTTCGTGACAGTTGCGCTCTGGTTTGGTGATCCGAGTTTACCTGAAGCAGAGTTCAGATACAAGTAATTTTCTTAGGCGGATCAAACAAAGCTTGGCAAAAACGAAATACTCTCTTTTCATGCCTTGTGCATTAAATGATAGCTTCCACTTGTTTCCTTCTGTAAAAACGGGTACCTTATAAGTTGTTAGAACAATGTTGTTTTGGATGTTTTAAAAGGAGTGACAACGAATGCTCACAACAGTGAAAATTCGAGTGTTCCTGCCGTTTTGTCTGCTGCTCGTGGTTTTTGTCTCGGGTTGTTATAATTCCAACCCCATTCTTTGGGGTTCGGGTGATGCCGATGATGAGTCCATGATTGAAAACGATGTGAACGGGAATCTGACGGATGAAGACTCCCCATTAACCGGCGACGGAGATCTGGACGTGGCGGATGTCGAGCCATTGGAAACCTCAGAGCTGCAAGAGGTTGAACGGGATTACGTTTCCGATGGCGACCTGGACGAAGTCGATGCAATCGATATGCCGGATACAGTGGAGATCGAAGAGATTTCGGATTTGGAGTGGGACTTCGACCGCTGGGAATGGGAACATGTGGAAACCGATAAAACGGAGATAGAATACAACGAAGCAGAACAAATGGAACTGGATGATGAAATCGATGTTGAGTTTGATATTGAATTTGAGGTCGAAACGGATGGCGACCCGGACATCGAATGGGAATGGGAGCGTGAGTACGACATCGACTGGGAAATGGAAGCCGAACAGGATGCGGATGATCCCTTCCAGGATTTAACCTGCCGCAGCACCGTCACCAATAATGGCTGTAATAACCATTGGGACCGCTGCGCAGTAAGCTGGTACAATTCGGAAGGTCGCCTGGTCTACGATTATCAGGATCTGGCCTGTAACGGTTCCGCCGATGAATCCTGCCGCCACATGCGGTACAACGAGGCGGGAAAAATCATTGCAGAAAGTATGGACACAGACTGCGACGGCGTACTGGATGCGAATTGCAGCCGTTACGAATACGATGCCTACGGGCAGGTTTCGTTCGATTATCGGGACAATAACTGCGATGGTCGCGACGAAGAGTGCAGCTCGTTTACCAGCGATCCGCGCGGCTATTTGCAGAGCATGTATACCGACGACGGCTGCGACGGTACCCCGAATCGCAATTGTAGTGAATATACCTTCACGGATATGGGTTATCCCGAAACCTCCCGCTACGATTTCAATTGTGACGACAGTTGGGACTACTGCTCCGAACGGGTTTATGAATCCAACGGCGATCAGACGGAGCGTCGCGACTACGATTGCGACGGCGAAGCCGATGAATGTGTCAGCTATCAAAACAATGACGATAACACCCTGGCGATCAACTTTACCGATACCGACTGCGACGGCGAAGCGGACATTTCCTGCAACTACTATCATTATTCCACTCGTGGCGAACTGCTGCTGATCGAGGCGGACGAGGATTGCGACGGCGAGGCGGATCACTACTGCTACCGCTATTCTTACGATGCCTACGGCAATCGGTTACGAGATGAAACGGATCTGGATTGCAATGGAGTTCCCGACAACGGCTGCACCGATTACACCTACTCGGTTGACGGCTATCGGCTTACGATGAAAACCGATACCGACTGCGACGGGGTTTACGACAGCAATTGTACAAGCTACGTGTATAGCCAGGGACAGCAAACCGGTGTGATATACGATCACGATTGCGATGGAATCGCGGAGATCTGCGTAGGATATCTGGACACTTGCCCGTAACGGATCGAAGTTTCGATTCGGCTGCGGCTTGGCTACTCGTTTTCCAGCTTCTGCAATAATCCCGGCAGACCGGACAGGTCTTCAAGCTGGTAATCGCCAAACCCCGGTTTGGCATGGACTCCGACGATCACGCATTTAATGCCACCGTTTTTCGCGGTTTCGACATCCACCTGTGAATCTCCCACCAGGATGATTTCTTCCGGCTCGACCTGCAAGGTGTCTAAAATCGTTTCGATTACAATTGGATGCGGTTTAGGCTGGGCCAGCGTTTTCGCGTGAATGGCGATTTCAAACAGCTCGGTGAAACCGAAACGCTCCAATACCACCGGGGTCGTATCGCCGCGATTGGTGGCCAGCGCCAGCTTGTAGCGTCCGTGGCAATACTCAACCGCCTCGCGGGCGAAGGGCTTCAATTCGATTTTGCTGGTATGATCGCCGAAATCGTAGACTTCTCGTTTGAATTTGTCGGCCAGTTTGCGCTTCTCCGGATCGGGAAACAATCGTTCGACAATCCCCTTTTCGCTGGCGGTATAAAAGATCTCCTTTTCCGCTTCGGGAAAGGGCATGTCGATATAGTCGTATAACTTGCGAAAAAAACTGACAATTGCCTCGGCAGAAGAAATCAGGGTCTCGTCCAGATCGAAAATCACCGCGCGCAGCATGGCTCCTCCTTGTGGTTTCGGCCCAAACTCTACTTGAGTTCAGCCTTAGACACAAGGACTTTAGAACGATTCTAATGTGATTTTAGCGGTTCTTCTACGCTGTCACCCCTGCGCAGGCAGGGGTCCAGGATCTGGATTTTCTGGATTCCAGCTTCAGCGTGCAGTTTTCTTCTGCCAACGCAAACACTTGAATGCGGTAGGTGTGGGAACCGCTGGGTGGGCAGGGACCGCCGTAGCCACGCTCACCCCAGGTATTCGGTAGTTCACACGCAGTGGGCGGCATATCCTTTCCGCTTATGCCTTCGGGCAGGCCACGGCAATCGCGGGGCAAATCCACCACAAGCCAATGCACCCAATGCCGCGCCACCGGGTGAGGATCGTCCATCAACAGCACGAAGCTTTGCGTGCCGACCGGAACATGTTCCCACTTCAAAGGAATCGAGGGCTTACGGTAGTTGCGCCCATTGCCGCAACCGTAACGCTGCGGAATGGCAGCGCCGTGATGAAACGCCGGAGAAGTCACTTTCATGGCTGCCTCCTATGCCTCATTGGGCATCGTGGTGTTTTATGAAATTGTATCCGGCAGCGTCAAAGACAACAAGGGGAAGTGATAGGCAGGTAAAAGATTTCCTTTTTTCGCTCGTTATTACTCCTGTAAGAATCCGTGGTGGGTGATGATGTTGGTGAACATACCAACCAGCCCCATCCCCATTACATAGAGCGATTCGATATCCAGATTATCTTGTGTCGCCCGGTCGAAGTAGACCGAAAGCTTGGATTCGAATTCTTCTTCCTCCGGCCAGTAGCTGATCAACATGGGGATGCGGGGTAAGGGATAAATGATGCGCGCCAGATCGGTGGTGAAGTCTTCGGATGCGGGACGACCTCCGAAAAGGTCCAGCAGATCGAAGAACAAGTCCGTTTGTTTGTCGGCCAGATCTTTCAGGCGCGCCTCGCAGCGACTGGCGAAGTAATTGGAAAACGACATGGCGTTTTTCAGGTTGTCGAATTTTACCCACTCGTTTGTAAGCTCTCGTCCTTTGCAGTAATAAATATAATTCAGAATCGGAAGATGAACCCAGAAATTGGTGTGGCTTTCCGAATACAACTCGCCCTGCTGATCCACATAAAAGTTACGTCCCAAGCAGCGAATCACAAGGCGATCGTCTACCACTTCCGCTTTCAAACGTGGTGCGGCTTCGTTGAAGTCGATTTTCTGCACGCGCTCTTTCAGCAGGTTCGGGATGACGTTCAACTGTTGTTCAAGCGCCGGTTGTTGTTGGGTGTGGCTGTTGTTGAAGTCCTGCAATACATCCGCAGCAACATGGGGACAGTCGCCCAGCGGGCGATTCTGCTGCAACATCTGCACGGCGAAAGCCATGCAACTGGGCACGCCACAATCGCCGCAATTGCTTTTATTCAACAGTTTCAGGATATCCAACACACTCAATTTGCTATCGCTCACGACTTCCTCCTCACTCCGCTCATCCGCACTGTGTATCGACTACGAGTTCTGGCCGTCGTTTGAAGCAGTGTATGTCCGAATGGCACATGATGCAATACCGAACGCCGCTTTTTAGCAAGCAACCTCCAGACAAACAGTAAGACGACTACTATCGATACACAGGCAAGGTAGCAATCGGAATGTGCGACCGACCAGACGTGCAGGCGTTGCCGTGATGATTGGAAACCGGAACTAATCTTCCGGGAAGGGAATGGGATAGTCGCCGCTGAAGCAGGCGTGGCAGAAGCTCGCGCCATGGCCGCCGGTGGCTTTGACCAGGCCGTCCAAAGATAGATAGGCCAGGCTGGTGGCGGTCAATTGCTTGCGGATCTCATCGACAGAATGCGTTGCGGCGATCAATTCCTTTTTGGAAGGTGTATCGATGCCGTAGAAGCAAGGGGAAATGGTCGGTGGCGAACTGACGCGGAAATGCACTTCTTTGGCACCCGCATCCCAGAACATCTTGACGATCTTGCGCGAGGTCGTACTGCGCACAATGGAATCGTCGATCACCACCACGCGCTTATCTTTGATCAGCGAGCGCACCGGCAATAACTTCAGCTTAACACCGAAATGCCGGATCGACTGAGTCGGTTCGATGAAGGTGCGGCCCACGTAATGGCTGCGGATCAACCCCATTTCAAAGGGAATGCCGCTGGCTTCGCTGTAACCGATGGCCGCCGGAACGCCGGAATCGGGAACCGGGATCACCATATCGGCTTCGACCGGGAATTCTTCGGCCAGTTCACGGCCCATACGTTTGCGCACCAGATACACGTTGTCACCGAACAGGCGCGAATCGGGACGCGCGAAGTAGACATGCTCGAACACGCATTGCTTGCGAGTCGGGGCGGCGGGCAAGGCCTGGATGGAACGCAGCTTGTTGTCGCCTTCGATCACCACCATTTCACCCGGTTCGATTTCGCGCACGTATTCGCCGTCGATCAGGCTTAACGCCGTGGTTTCGCTGGCGACCACCCAGCTATCGTCGAGCTTGCCCAGAACCAGCGGGCGGATGCCGTAAGGATCGCGCACCGCGATCATGCGTCCCGGTTCCATAAACACCACCGAATATGCGCCAGAAATCTGGCTCAATGC
This sequence comes from Myxococcota bacterium, assembly GCA_965140415.1. GTDB lineage: Bacteria > Myxococcota_A > SURF-8 > SURF-8 > SURF-8. The sequence continues at coordinate 5,840,943 of OZ223209.1, read as the reverse complement.
ATCCACCACGCGCTCGATCAGCGTATGCTGTTTGGAGCGGGCGATCAGATGTACGATGACTTCGGTGTCCATGCTGGACTGGAAAATCGAACCCGCCTGCTCCAGTTGCCGTTTGACGATACTGGCGTTGACCAGGTTACCGTTGTGTGCGGTGGCAAGTTGACCGTGGGCGTAGTTTACCTGGAAAGGCTGAGCGTTTTTCAAATGCGAAGCGCCGGCAGTGGAATAGCGGACGTGACCGATCCCACTGTTTCCCGTCAGCTTTTGCAGAATGTCTTCGCTGAACTGTTCGGAAACGAGTCCCATGGCACGATGAATGTGCAGACTCCCATCGTCGGTGCAGATGCCGCAACTTTCCTGGCCGCGATGCTGTAAGGCATGCAATCCCAGATAAATAAAGCGCGACGCTTCCTCGTGATTGAAAATCCCGAAAATCCCACACTCTTCATGAAACTTGTCGAACATGAGCATCCTCGCTCGTCATGGCTTGCCGGTTTCGGTCGAAAGATTCGAGATTGCGGCTTCACTCAGTTGTAAGGAGAACCGGTCAAGCGGCCCATGGAAAGCCGGTATACTCTCACAGATGTTCAATCGGGTCAATAGGCAGATTACACGTTTTTTCAATTGATAAACGTTCCCTTCAAGCGCAGGCCATCCGGCTCGGTTTCTGGATAAAAACGCGGCTTAAAACAATAGCTTGAGTAACCATTATATTGGAACGTATTTAAAGCCTGCCGTACTCGAATAGATAGGATTGCCATCGCCTGCTGTTGCCGGCCAATCTGAATGATTGAAGATTTGTCACGCTGTAATTGTTGTTTATTACTCGGCTTTTTTGCTGAAAATGCCCATGGCGAGATCGAGTGCGGCTTGTTTGACATTCTGCGGATTGTGGAAAACGGGACGAGCGACTTTCTCGTAGGGATTACGTTTCTTCAAGAGTGAAAGATCCGTTTCGGAAGGTGTTGTCGGCTGATTGCGAGTCATATTGCGCAGGCGCTCGGAACCGTCTATGTCCAGATTGAGCAATCCAAATCCGGTCTGTTGATCCTGGGAAGAGGAAGTCTCTGGCGGTGCAACACTACTTTGTTTGGATTCCTGCTCCGGTTCTGTCTGTTCTGTTGAATTGACGGTCGGTAGCGCCAGTGCCAATAGAGCGCTATTTCCTCCCGAAACGATCTGTACATCCGAGTCGCGTTCGGTGGGTGAGGCTATGATCGCCTGACTTTGCTGTTGGGTCTGATAAGTAAGCCCGTTAAACCGGATCGAACGCCAGCGGCCCCCATTTCCGGTTGTAACTTGATGAATATGAAGCGGCCTGGCCAGCATTTTTTCCAGGTGGTTCGATCCCTCACTGGAAAAAGCCTCGGCCTCACCGGATGACGCGGCGGAAGTTGCCGCGAGTGTTGGCGTTTCCGATTCGAAACCTGTTCCGTTTTGTTCCCCTTCCTTAAAATCCGATTGTTGCTGGACGAGTTGGAACACCACGTGTTCCGCGCCTGTTTGAAAAAGCTGGCTCGAATCAAGGGTTTCGTCGGATTCTTTGGAAGAAGGGTTTTGAACGGAGAACGACGCTTTCGCCGAGGAGCTTCCCGACAGCGTCTTTTTCTGCGTCACAAGTTGTGGCGGTGCCGCACTTGGCGGCAGGCTTCGAATCGTCACGTGTCCCTCCTTGGACAGCCGTTTCCCTTCCCTGGGAAACCTGTGCATCTCTAGTGATCGGCAGTTCGAGAGGAAACTTTAGAAAAAAGTGATATTTTTTTGTAAGGATTTTTAGTTGGTTGATATTACTAAGGAATATTGCAGCATAAAAATCAAAGCGGATCTGCATTATTGTGAGTTTGTTGCTCGGATCTCATTTTATTCAGGATTGATTGAAATGGCTACTGTTGAACTTGTCATTCTGAAGCGAAGCCGAAGAATCTTTAATATTTTCATGCAGATCCTTTGTTGCATTCAGGATAACCACATGTTTGTTTATGAATAGTTGTGGCTCTAGAGCGGTTCTTAATCAATTTTAGCCACTGATTCCATGAATGTGTGCCATAGTCTTACGCGATCGAAGATCGTGGAAGGCTGTGTGTCTTCAATAAGTTACACACGGCCTCCCGGAATTTCCATTCCGTGAGACCATGTCACATCGTGATTACTCGATGGACAGAATTGAGTAATACCTACTCTAGTTGGACAGCCGTATTCCACGGCTTTGAAAATTGAGCATAAAAAAAGCAGGGCCGCAGCCCTGCTTGAAACAACCGATGTATTGAACGTTTAGTTCTTGAGATGCAGCCAGGCGCTTTTCACGGTGTTTTTCATCAACATGGTGATGGTCATCGGGCCGACGCCGCCGGGAACCGGGGTGATTTTACCCGCGATTTCCTTGGCCGCCTCGAAATCGACATCGCCACGTAAAATCGCCTTGCCGGTTTCTTCGTTCACGCCAATGCGGTTCACGCCGACATCAATGACAGTTGCACCCGGTTTGATCCATTCCGGCTTCACCAATCCCGGAACACCAGCCGCCACGATCAGAATATCCGCGCGTTTGCAATGCGCGGCCAGATCCTTGGTGCGTGTATGCACGATGGTTACAGTGCTGTTGGCGCCCGGTCCCTTTTGGGCCATCATCATGGCGATGGGTTTACCCACGATGTTGCTGCGACCGACCACAACGACTTCCGCACCGCTGGTTTCCGTGCCGCTGCGCACGATCATTTCCTGACAACCCGCCGGAGTGCAGGGCGGGAAGCGGACTTCGTCACCACCGATCATCAAGCGGCCAACGTTGACCGGATGGAAGCCATCCACATCTTTGTCCGGGTCGATGGCATTGAGCACTTTTTTCTCGTCGATGTGCTTGGGCAGCGGCAACTGCACCAAGATGCCATGAATCTTGGGATCGTCATTGTATTTCTGAATCAGCGCCAGCAGATCCTCTTCGGAAATATCCGGCGGTTGATTATCCTGAACTTCGTGAAAGCCCAGTTCGTGTGCGGTTTTGATTTTCAACGTGACATAGCTGATGGAAGCCGGATTCTCTCCGACCAGAATCGTGACCAGACCCGGCACGACATCGTGCTCGGCCTTCATTTTTTCCACTTCTTCTTTCAGTTCCGCCAAAATCGTTTTGCGTATCGCAGTTCCGCTAATGAGTTCTGCCGTCATGTCGGCCCCTCCTTGTATTGGATCGTTCTCAAAAAGACCGAAGCCGGGAATGCCCGGCTTCGGTGAGAATTCAAGCCCCGTTGCCAGCGCCTAGCCTAGAAAAGTCCTTTGACTTTGCCGGACTCGACATCCACATCGACGCGGCGATAGGCCGGGTTGCTGCCTGTGCCCGGCATCAGGCTGATCGCTCCGGCCACCGGAACCACGAAGCCCGCGCCACCGTAGGTCAGCACATCGCGCACGAAGAGTTTCCAGCCTTTTGGTACGCCCTTCAAGGCGGGATTGTCGGAGAGCGACAGGTGTGTCTTGACCATGCACAGTCCGAGTTTGGAGATTTCCGGGTCGGCTTCCATGCGATCCAGCTTGCCCTTGGCTTCGGCGGAGTATTCCACACCGTCCGCACCGTAGACCGTCGTCGCGATTTTGTCGATGCGGTCGCGGATAGGCAGGTCCAGTTCGTACAGCAGTTTGAAATCGTTGGGTTCTTCACAGGCATCCACCACGGCGTCGGCGAATTCCAGCGCACCCTCGCCGCCATGTTCCCAGTGACGTGACAAAGCCACGCGAGCACCGGCGGCTTCGGCCATCTCACGCACCTTTTTGATTTCATTGTCGGTGTCGGTGTAGAAGGCGTTGATACAGACGACCGGGTTGATACCGGCTCTTTTGACCGTCGCGATGTGGTGTACCAGATTCTTACAACCCTTCTCGACCCATTCGACATTCTCGCCGCTGTATTCATCGGGCATCGGTTTACCCGGAACGGGAATCGGCGCGCCGCCATGGCATTTCAAGGCGCGAATGGTCGCAACGACGACCGCTGCATTGGGTTTCAATCCGCTGAAGCGGCATTTCAAATTCCAGAATTTCTCGAATCCGATGTCCGCGCCGAAGCCGGATTCGGTGACGTGGTAGTCGCCCAGCTTCAAGCCGACTTGATCGGCGATGATGGAGCTTTGACCGATGGCGATATTGGCAAAAGGACCGGCGTGTACGAAGACCGGTTGACCTTCCAAGGTCTGCATCAGGTTCGGGTTCAAGGCTTCAACCATCCAGGCGGTCATCGCACCGGCGACTTCCAGATCCTCGGTGGTGATGGGTTTGCCGGATTTGCTGTAGCCGACCACGATCTTACCCATGCGCTCGCGCATGTCTTTCAAGCTGGTGCTGACGGCCAGAATCGCCATGACTTCCGAAGAAACGGCAATGCCGAACTTGGATTTCATCATGAAGCCGTCGAACTTGCCGCCGACATCGTTGATGCCGATAATGATATTGCGCAGCGACTGCGCACAGAAATCGATGATCCAACCCATTTCGACCTTGGTGGGGTCGATGTCCAGGCGTGGCATCTTGCTCAGGCGGAGAAGTTGCTCGTCGTTATAGTTGCGCTCGTGTTGCAGGCGCGAAGTCAATGCAACCATGGCCAGGTTGTGGGCGTTCATGATGGCGTTGATGTCGCCCGTCAGACCCAAAGAGAAGGGGGTTAGCGGGATGCACTGGGAACGTCCACCGCCCGCCGCCGAACCTTTGATGTTCATGGTGGGGCCGCCGGAGGGCTGCCTGATGGCTGCGGTTACGTTCTTGTTACGTTTGCCCAGACCTTGTACCAGACCCATCGAACTGGTGGATTTGCCTTCTCCCAGCGGGGTGGGGGTAATGGCCGTCACATCGATGTACTTGGCGTTTGGGCGATCTTTGAGCCGGTCGAGAACCTGCCGGAAATCCACTTTGGCCACATAATGGCCGTGTGGCAGCAGTTCTTCTTTGGTCAGTCCGAGTTTTTCACCGAGCTCGTACACGGTTTTCATCCGCGATTCGGCTTCTTCGGCAATTTCCCAATCTGCGTGTTTCGTGGGGTCGAGAGTCATGCAATCACTCCTTCTGGGTTGTGGCTCATATTGGGAGCCGTGAAGAAAAAAACGTTGGGTACGTCTCTCCAGAAACTGTGAAGCTGTATCCTTATCGGAGACAGCGTGCTTGCTCTACAACGAACGGGTGCTGTGTGCGCAGGGTCGGATCTTCAAACGGCAGGCGGTTTACGGTTCGTTCCCATTCCTGTTGAAACCGGCGTGTTTTCGATCCTTTCTTGCGACTGGACTATTTTGCGTCAAGGACAGGTAAGCGTCAAGCGAATTCGTGAAATCCGCAAAATTAGGTGGAATATTCTGCTGTGCAGCATGGTTTTGTCAAATGCCCCAGCTAGCAGCGGAGCCTAAGATCAAGTCGCAGCACGTCGAAGAAGTTGGCGATGCGGGGTCATGGAGTGCATAAGTTCATTGGCAATGAAAAGGGAAGTACCTTACCAGATCGATCAGACGAGAGACTCGACCCGGTTTATGGGGAAAGGGAAAAGAGGCATTTATTAATGTTTTATGGGAAAATATTAATACGGATCACCGACAAAAAGCCTTGCCTGATTGCTGGACGTATGATAACAACTTATTGGTACACTTGGTTTTGAGTTATAATAAGTGGAAAAACCCCGAACATCTTTTTGCGGAAGTCAGTACTCAAGTTCCCGATATTTGTGGCAAAAGTATATTTCGCGAGCACGTTATGACGGATGAAGGTTCTAGGGTTATCAAATATGAGGAGGCAATGAGCTTAGCGTAGAGGTTCGCTCATTTACTCCAAGAGTGCGTATAGGTCAAGATTTTTTTTCATTTTGTTATTCGAGCACGGACTGAGAATTCAACAACCATTTGACACCCAACCGAAAGAGGAGAGATTGCAATGACGGAAACCAAGGTGAAGAAAAAGAAGTTCGATGGCGAGGAGGTGGAAGTCTTAGACGCCACCTACGAAGAAGGCATTCCGGAGGATGCCGATCGTTGGCGCGCCAAGACTCGTGATCGCGAAGAGATGCTCAAGTACATCAAGACCGGTCTCCGATACTATTATGTAGAGGAGGGATTCGGAAGCGAGAAGCGCAAAACACCGGCCTGATCTTCTCTGCCGAGACAGAGGATTCGGAATTTGTTCACTCGTTAAAAGGAGAGAGGAATGGCCGTAGATATCCCCCAAGTAAAGTATCCTGGTAAAATCAAGCAAATCCAGATCCCGGGAGAGCGCGGTTTCGTGATCGGCGGTGAAAGCACCATGCCGTTCTATACTTTCGAAGGCGAAATGCCCAACACTCCGAAAATCGCCATTGCGGTTAACGACATCGAACCGGAAGATCTGGCATCCGAACTGGTAGCCGTCTGGGGCGACGCGCTTAAGGATCCTGCCAAGTGGGCCAAAATGGCTCAAGACAAATACGGCGCGGACATGATTCATCTCGAGTTGATCGGCACCGATCCCAACGGGAAGGATCTGGGCGCGGATCATGCTGTGAAAGTAGTCAAGAGCGTACTCGAAGCCGTAGACGTTCCCGTCTGCGTCTGGGGTACCGCCAGTCACGCCAAGGACATCGAGGTACTGCGCGCTGTATGCGAAGCGGTTACAGATACCAAGCTGTTGGTTGGTCCGGTAGAAGAAGACGATTACAAGCAATTGGGCGCAGGCACGCTGGCCTACGGCCATATCGCGGTCGCGTCTTCGCCGATCGACATCAACCTTGCCAAGCAGTTGAACATTCTGCTGGGCAACCTGGGTGTCCCGGATACCAATATCATCGTGGACCCGACCGTCGGAGGTTTGGGTTACGGTATGGAGTACAGCTATTCGGTTATGGAGCGCGCTCGTTTGGCGGCTCTGGTGCAGGAAGATGAGAAACTGCAATACCCGCTGTACTGCAATCTCGGACGTGAAGTCTGGAAAACGAAAGAAGCAAAAATCTCCAGCAAGGAAATGCCTGAACTGGGCGATACTTCCAAGCGTGGTGTATTGATGGAAACCATCACCGCCGCATCTTGCCTGGTGGCTGGAGGCGACGTGCTGGTGCTGCGGCATCCCAAGACCGTTGAACTGGTGCGCCAGTTGATGGCGGATCTGCTCGAAGAGCGTGCGCCGAAGGTCGAGGCGAAGCCGAAGAAGGCCAAGGTCAAGAAAGACAAGCCGAAGAAAGCCGCCAAACCGGCAGACGACGGCAAAGCAAAAGCTGCGGCGGAAGCGAAAGCCAAGGCGGAAGCGGATGCCAAGGCCAAAGCCGCTGCCGAAGCGAAAGCAAAAGCCGATGCTGCTGCCAAGGCCAAAGCCGCTGCCGATGCAAAAGCCAAAGCGGATGCAGAAGCCAAGGCCAAAGCCGCTGCCGATGCAAAAGCCAAAGCGGATGCAGAAGCCAAGGCCAAGGCGGATGCGGAAGCAAAAGCTGCTGCTGCCGCTGCTGCTGCACCAGCGCCTGCACCTACACCGGCTCCTGTTGCCAAAGTGGAAGTGCCGGCAGTGGAAGTTGCCAGCGAACCTGTTGCAGTTTCCAAAACCATCAATACGGACGGAGAGTCCGGTCCCGTGCGAATCGTCATCACGCTTGGGGCCGATGAGGAAGAGACGGCCTCGGAATCCGAACTGGCCGCCCTTCGCGAGCTGATAAAAACACAACAAGAAGAAATCAACATGCTGCGAGACCTCATTCAAAGGAGACAATCATGAAAGTCGAAATTATCGTCGGTTCAGATAAAGGAAAATCGGCAGGTAAGGGATCGGAACTTGCCGAGCTGAAAAAATTGATTAGCGAACAGCAACAAACGCTAGCGCAGTTGCGTGCGCAGGTGGGTGGAGCCGCTCCGGCTGTCGCCGCAAAACCTGCTCCCAAGGCTGCTGCTGCCGCTCCTGTTGCCGCCAAGCAGTTCGATACGCCGACCAGAGCCAAGGCTAAAAAGGTTGGCGACCAACCCAAGAGTGTGGACCCCACCGCATTGAAGACCATTCAGGTGGCCGAAGATGACGGCGTACAGCTTGTCTGGGATCGTCTGGCCGCACAACAGCCGCAATGCAACTGGGGTATCGACGGCACCTGCTGCAAGATCTGCGTCATGGGCCCCTGCCGCATCAAGAAGACCAAGCCGGGTGAGCCGGAGAGCGTGGGTGTTTGCGGCGCCACCGCAAGTACCATCGCTGCACGTAACTTCGTGCGCATGATTGCGGGCGGTGCAGCAGCACACTCGGACCATGGTCGTGCCGTAGCAGAAACCCTTATCCTGGCTGCCAAGGGTGAAGCCCCCGGTTATGAGATCAAAGATGAGCAGAAACTTCTCCAGGTCGCGTTGGATTTCGATATCGAAATCGAAGGACGCTCCAAAGAAGAGATTGCGATTGAAGTTGGTGAAACGGCTCTTGCCGAATTCGGACAACAAGAGGGTGAACTCAAATTCCTGCGCAAAGCTCCCTTGAAGCGCCAGCAATTGTGGCGCGATCTGGGTATGGCACCACGCGGTATCGATCGCGAAATCGTGGAAATTATGCACCGTACCCACATGGGTGTGGATCAGGAAATGGAAAACCTGATGATCCAGGGTTCCCGAGCCGCCATCGGTGACGGTTGGGGTGGCTCGATGATCGGTACGGAGTTGCAGGACATTATGTTCGGCACACCGGTCCCGATTATGGGCGAAGCCAATCTGGGAATTCTGAAGAAAGACCAGGTCAACATTATCATCCATGGTCATGAGCCACTGCTTTCAGAGCAGATCGTTGCGGCGTCGCAAGATCCGGAACTGCTGAAATATGCGGAGAGCAAGGGCGCCAAGGGCATTAACCTGGGCGGCATTTGCTGCACGGCCAATGAAATTCTGATGCGCCATGGTGTAAACGTTGCGGGTGACTTCCTGCAACAGGAACTGGCCATCGTGACCGGCGCAGTCGAAGCAATGGTCGTCGATGTTCAGTGCATTATGTGTGCGCTGCCTTCGGTGGCCGGGCACTACCATACCAAGATCATTACCACCAGCCCGCGCGCCAAGATGCCGGGAGCGGAGCATATCGAATTCCACGAGCACGATGCCATCAACACGGCGCGCGAAGTGGTCAAGCAAGCCATCGATAATTTCGAGAATCGCCCTGAGGTGGTGCATATTCCGGAAGAAACCCACAAGCTGGTGGCCGGTTTCTCGCATGAAACCATCAACTACCTGCTGGGTGGCCTCTTCCGCGCCTCCTACCGTCCGTTGAACGACAACATCATCAACGGAAAGATTCGCGGTATCGCCGGTGTGGTCGGTTGCACCAATCCGAAGACGCCGCACGATAGCTGGCACATTCAAATGGTCAAGGAACTGGTCAAGAACGATGTTATCGTCCTGATGACCGGTTGCGGCGCGGTGGCGCTGGCCAAAGAAGGTCTGCTGGTTCCCGAAGCGGCGGCACAGCACGCCGGTCCGGGTCTGGCCGAAGTCTGCGAGACGGTCGGTATTCCGCCGGTCCTGCACATGGGTTCTTGCGTGGACAACTCCCGCATTCTGATCGCGGCTTCCACAGTCGTCAAAGAAGGTGGACTGGGCGACGACATCAGCGATCTTCCCGCAGCCGGTGCGGCCCCCGAGTGGATGAGCGAAAAAGCCATCTCCATCGGCCATTACTTCGTGGCCAGTGGTGTCTATACCATGTTCTCCACCACCTTCCCGACGTTGGGTTCTCCCGAGTTCACCGATCTGCTCTTCAACAAGTACGAGAGTATCACTGGTGGAATGTGGGACTACGACGAAGACCCCATCTCGGCGGCTCACAAGATGATCGCCCATATCGACAAGAAGCGTAAAGCGCTCGGCATCGACAAGAAGCGCGAACGCAAGCTGGCCGATATGGCCGACCGCCAGGCCTTGGATTAAGGGAAAGGAGAACAACACATGTCAAAAATTATCGCTTCCGCCGGTATTCGCGGTGCGCATAAAATCGTCGCCAGGGCCGAACAACAATGGAAAGAGGCCATGGACACCCACGGCGGCAACGCCGAGGTGAATTTTACCAACACCGGTTATTATCTACCGATCATTTACGGAATTCTTGGCCATAAGGTGGAGAAGCTGGAAGACATGAAGCCGGTCCTGGACCGCTGCAAGTCGCTGCTTCCGCCCATGGTTCATGAAAAATATCATCTGCCCTATCTCGGCCCGGCCCTGGACGCCGGTATGGCGACCCTCTTCGCCGAGGAACTGAGCGAGGGTGTTCGCTACTTGAACGAACCGAACTTCTACCTTACGGACGAAGACGTCACCGCCGACAACATCTGGTTGGGCGCGGCCAACGACATCATCCTCCGTAAGCGTGGTGTCGAGTTCGTCGATGGTACCGCTCCTGGCTTTGCGGCCATTCTGGGTGCGGCTCCCAACTCGGAGATCGCGGCCAAGATCGCGTTGGAATTGCAAGAGAAAAACCTGTATGTCTTTATGGCTGGTTCGCATGAAGGCAAAACCTTCAGCGATCAGCTGGTCGAAGCGGGTGTGCAGGTCGGCTGGGGAACCCGCCTGGTTTCCTTCGGTCCCGATACCAGCGCCGCCGTTTTCGCCGTCGGTTTCGCCACACGCGCCGCTATGAGTTTCGGTGGTATCGAGCCTGGCGACTTCCGCCGTATCCTGATTTACAACAAAGACCGCGTGTTCGCTTTTGCGTTGACAATGGGTACCGTGACCGACGAGTGGTATGCCAACGGTCTGGGCATCGTCAACTACGGTTTCCCGGTTATCGCGGATACCCCGATTCCCGAGATTCTGCCCACCGGCGTTTGCACTTACGAGCACGTCGTCAGCAACATTCCTTATGAGGATATTGTTGGCAAGGCGATTGAAGTTCGCGGCTTAAAAGTCAACATCACCAAAGTTCCGGTCCCGGTCTCTTACGGTCCCGCCTTCGAAGGCGAGCGCGTACGCGGCGAGGACATCTACTACGAAGCCGGTGGCGGTCGCACACAAGCGGTCGAGCTGGTTCAGATGCGCGAGATGGACGAAGTCCAGGACGGCAACGTCGAAGTCGTCGGTCCCGATCTGAAGGAACTGGGAGAGGGCAGCAAAACGCCACTGGCGATTTACGTCGAAGTCGCCGGTCGCGCCATGCAGGAAGACTTCGAACCGATTCTCGAACGTCAGATTCACCATCTCATCAACTTCGCGCAGGGTGCGATGCACATCGGCCAACGCGATATCGCCTGGGTACGTATCGCCAAGGGTGCGATCGAGAAGGGCTTTGCGCTGGCGGATATCGGACGTATTCTGCACGCCAAGTTCCACCAGGACTTCGGCAACATTCTGGACAAGGTGCAGGTTACCATCTTCACCGATGAAGCCAAGGTGACCGAAATGGTGGCCAAGGCCCGCGCCGCTTACAAGATTCGCGACGAGCGCGTGGAAGGTATGACCGATGAAGCCATCGACACCTTCTACTCCTGCACCCTGTGCCAGTCCTTCGCTCCCACACATGTTTGCGTGGTGACCCCGGAACGCGCCGGTCTGTGCGGTGCGTATAGCTGGCTCGACTGCAAGGCCAGTAACGAAATCAATCCGACCGGTCCCAACCAACCGATCGAAAAAGGCGACACCATCGACGAACAGAAGGGCCAATGGTCGGGTGTCAATGAGTTCGTGCAGAAAGCCAGCCGAGGAAACGTGGGTCAGTACAACGCCTACAGCATCATGGATCAGCCCATGACCAGCTGTGGTTGCTTCGAATGCATTGCGGCATTCATGCCGACCTGCAACGGTGTAATGATCGTCGACCGCGACTATCGCGGCATGACGCCTTCCGGCATGAAATTCACCACCCTGGCCGGTTCGGTCGGCGGCGGTGCGATTACGCCGGGCTTCGTCGGTCACAGTAAGCTCTACATTACCAGCAAGAAATTCATCAGCGCCGAAGGCGGTATCCAGCGCATCGCGTGGATGCCCAAACGGCTCAAAGAGGAAATTGCAGAGCGGTTTGCTAAGGTGTCTGGTGAGTTGGGTATCAATGGACTTCTCGACAAGATCGCCGACGAAACCGTCGGAACGACCGAAGAAGAAGTGTATGCCCACATGGAAAAAGTTGGTCATCCGGCATTGTCGATGGACCCGATGATGTAATCCGGACTATAGAGCGGAGGAATATATGGGACTTTCTGGAATCCAGATTTTTAAGCTCCTACCCAAAACCAACTGTGGGGACTGCGGAGTTCCCACGTGTCTGGCCTTCGCGATGAATCTGGCGGCGGGCAAGGCGGAACTTTCCGCCTGTCCGCACGTTTCAGATGAAGCGAAAGCCACCTTGGACGCCGAATCGGCACCGCCCATTAGGACGGTTGAAGTCGGTGAGGGCGAGGAAAAATTCGCAGTGGGCGGTGAAACGGTACTGTACCGCCACGAAAAAACCTTCTTCAATCAACCCGGATTTTGCGTTCTGGTTGCCGACGATGAAGACGTCAAGCAGGTAAAAGCCAAAATCGAACGGTTGAATACGCTTAAATACGAGCGTGTCGGCTTGATGCTCAAAGCCAACGCCGTAGCGCTCAAATGCAACACCGACGACGCCAAAAAATACGGCGCGCTGGTGAAACTGGTTGCGGACAGCACCCAGATGGGAATGATCCTGATGGCCGACGAAGACGTGCTCGGAGAGGTCATCGAGTCCGTTAAGGATCGCAAGCCGTTGTTGTATGCGGCGGATGCGGACAATTACGAAGAGATGGCCGATCTGGCCAAAGACAACGCCTGTCCGCTGGCGGTGCGTGGTGAAAGCCTGGAAGAGGTCAGCGATCTGTCACAGAAACTGATCGACCTTGGTCTGAAAGATCTGGTGCTCGATCCGGGTAGCCGCTCGCTGAAAAAGCAGTTGTTCGACCACATCGCCATTCGGCGTCTGGCGATCAACGAGACTTTCCGTCCGCTGGGTTTCCCAACGATCACCTTCCCCTGCGAGATGACCGACGACCCGATGCTGGAAACGGCCTATGCGGGAATCCTCGTCTCCAAGTATGCAGGATTGATCGTACTTTCCGACATTCAGGGCGAGAGCCTGTTCCCGTTGTTGTTGCAGCGGTTGAATATCTACACCGATCCGCAACGACCCATGAAGACCGACGAAGGCATCTACGAGATCAACGGTCCCGGCGCCGATTCTCCGGTGCTGGTGACGGCGAACTTCTCGCTGACCTACTTCGTGGTTTCCGGCGAGATCGAGGCGAGCCGTGTGCCGACCTGGTTGTTGGTACTTGATACCGACGGTCTCTCCGTTCTCACCGCCTGGGCAGCCGGCAAGTTCGTTGGCGATACCGTCGGTGCGCTGGTGAAGAAGTGCGGCATCGCCGACAAGGTCAAATCCAAGACTCTGGTTTTACCCGGTTACGCCGCCATTATCAGTGGCGATGTGGAAGAGGAAGTCGGCTCGGACTGGAATGTGATGATCGGACCGCGTGAAAGTGCGCACATTCCGGCGTTCTTGAAGCAGAATTTCGCAAAAGCGAGTTGATTTGATGAATTGCCGAGGATGTCGGCATCGACCCATTTTCAGGAGGAGGGTATATGATCGTCATAGCCGAGAATATTAATGTGATGTCCAAATCACTCGGACCGGCGATGAAGGAACGCAACGCCGAGCCTATCATCAAGATGGCCAAAGCGCTGGAAGCCAATGGCGCGGACATTCTGGACTTGAACGTCGGTTTCGCACGCAAGGGCGGCCCGGAACTGATGGAATGGATTGTCAAAACGGTGCAGAGCGCCGTCAGCATTCCTTTGAGTCTGGACACCATGAACATGGAAGCGATGGAAGCTGCGTTGAAAGCCTACGATCCCACACCGGGTCCGGCGCTGATCAACTCGATTTCCGCCATTCCGGAACGCATGGAAAAGATGCTTCCGCTGGCAGCGGAATACAAAGCCCGTTTCGTGGCTTTGATGTATGCGACCGACGGTATCCCGCGTGACAGCAACGAGCGTGGCGCACTGGCCGCCGAACTGTTGTATCACGGCATGGAAGCCGGTTTGGCCGTTGAAGACATGTTCTTCGACCCGGTCGTGGTGCCGGTTTCCTCCCAGCAGGAACAGGTTGTCAGTTGCACCGAATTCACCGCCATGATCGGTGAGATCGCTCCCGGTTGCAACAGCACCTGCGGTTTGTCCAATGTGTCCAATGGTTCGCCCGAGCATTTGCGCGACATCATCAACCAGACCTACCTTATCATCTTGAAAAACCTCGGCATGACTTCGGCGATCATGGATGGTCTGGACAAGGAGATTATCGCTATTGCCAAGGGGCAGCGTCCCGAACTGGAAGCGCTGGTCATGAAGGCGTACAACGGCGAATCCATCGATATGGGATCTCTGGACAAGAAGCAGCAGGATTACGTCAAGACCGTGAAGATCCTGACGAACCAGCAGCTTTATTCAGATTCCTGGCTGGAGCTGTAAGCTTAGGAATTCCAGCTACTTCGCGATACGTCGCGAACTGTGGTTTTCCTTTCTGTTTCGATTGGCGGCGGCGTGACGGACGTGATATTCTTGCGTTCGACCGCCGCCGCCTTTTTCTCATCTATGCAGCTTGCAATGCGGCATGGGAGGCTTCGTCGGATCAATCCGGGAACAAAATCGGAAGTCATCCGCTCTAATCCACTGGAACGGTCGGATGCGAGCGGGATTCGCCTTACGATCTTTTACTGAATTTACTCTGGAGGATGATACCGTGAGTTTGAAACTGGCCATTGGCGGAAAAGGTGGGGTTGGCAAAACGACCATGACCGCGATTCTGGCGCGTCTATTGGCCCAAGGTGGACAGCGGGTCATCGCCATCGATGCGGACCCAGTCACGAATCTGGCGGCGGGGCTGGGTATTCCGGAGGAGGATCCGATCACGCCGATTGCCGAACTGTCGGATCTGATCGCCGAACGCACGGGTGCGCAAAAGGGAACGATGGGTGGATTCTTTACACTCAATCCCAAGGTAGACGATATCCCCGACCGCTTCAGCAAGGAACGCGATGGCGTTAAGCTGTTGGTCATGGGAACGGTTCATGGTGGCGGCATGGGTTGTGTGTGCCCTGAAAGTGCGATGTTGAAGGCGCTGATGACCAACGTGGTGCTGTATCGCGACGAGATCGCGCTGATGGATATGGAAGCGGGTGTCGAGCATTTGGGACGAGCAACCACGCACGCGGTGGATGCCCTGCTGGTTGTGGTCAATCCCGGCGCGCGCAGCCGTATGGCGGCGCATCGCATCCGCCAGCTCGGTCAGGAGATCGGCATCAAGCAATTCCTGGTTTTGGGAAATCGCGTGCGCGGACAGGAAGACATCGATCTGCTCAAAGAGACCCTGCCTGAATTTGATTTTCTGGGTTTCGTACCGGAACTGGAAGAGTTTATCGAGGCCGACCGCAAGGGCGTACGGCCCTTCGAAAACCTCGACGATGTGCCGGATTCCTTACGGGATATCGCCGAGAAAGTTCTCAGTCTGTCGGCACAAAAATAATCTTGTTCGACATCAGGTTGATTTCGTTGACGCGTCCCTTCACTTCGACGCTGTCTCCCAGTAGTCCGCGCAAAACGAAGCTGTCTTTTCCGGTCGGAAGTACCACGGCTACCGACTGCATCAACAGTTCTTCTTTCTCGTCTTTTTTCAGATAGGCCGCAGATTCACACATAATTGTCTCCCGTCGCGTTATTGTCCCTACTTCTATCATAAGCTCTTTATGGCCGATTGCAATGCTGTAATCGAGTTGTGCATTGCTCCTTTGCACTTATTTCGAATTTTGATTGAATGAATCCTCCTTCATGCGGTCAAACAAGAACATCTGTACGAGGATGGAGGGGCGAAGGTGTTTCGTCTGAGGATGCTTGACATCCGAATACAAGTGTGATATCAGTCAGTTCGACATTTAACAAAAAACGGTAGGACACGATTATGAAACTTACACATTGCCTGTTGACCCTGTTGCTAGCTACTTTCGCGTTTGCTTCGATTGCCGGTTGCAGCGATTCTTCCGACCCGGAAAAAGTCTGCGATCCGGGTGTCGTTCAAAAATGCCCCTGTGCGGGAACAGACGTAGAGGGTGTTCAAACCTGTAATGCCGATGGCACTGGCTGGGGAGATTGCACGGGTTGCACCTCGTCTGATGGTGACACCAATCCCGACGGTGATACGAATCCCGACGGTGACACGAATCCCGACGGTGACACCAACCCCGACGGTGACACCAACCCCGACGGTGACACCAATCCCGATGGTGACACGAATCCCGACGGCGACACCAATCCCGACGGTGACACGAATCCCGACGGCGACACGAATCCCGATGGCGACAGCACTGACGGCGATGTGACGGATGGCGATATGGAAATGGAAGCTGAATTGGAACAGGAAATCGAGTTGGTGGCGGGTCAATGTGCGGCAACAGGGAATGTCTGCTATACGAACGACGATTGTCAGAACACCACCGTTGAAGTGCAGGGTTTCTGCATTTCGCGCGATGATGCAACTGGATACCTCTGCGGCTACAACAGCTACAGCGATACGACCGCCACGGCGACCTGCGATGGGGAAACGTTCCATAAATGCGAAAGCGAATGGGATTGCCCACCCCTGGCCATTTGTGCAGGGATCGGGTCCAATTGGTGCGGCGAAACAATCAACGAAATGTGCTATACGAACAAACCTCTTCAAGGCCGCGCAACGGATTGTACCGACGATTCCCAGTGTACGCTGCCTGTTATGGATATCTGCATTGTTTGCGGAGACGGCACGAAGTACGAAGATGTCGAAGAATGCGACGATGGCAACCAGAGTGACGACGACCTCTGCTCATCCACCTGCGAAATGCAGGGAACCTGCTACGATAGCGACGATTATGAACTGTATGAAGACTGTGCTGTCGATGAAGATTGCGATCTTTTCTGCGGTTCCGCTCCATGCTACTGCGGAGCTAAATAATAAAGGTTTCTTTGTGGACCACTATAGGTTGGAGCATGGCTCCCGTCATGTTCCAACCGTAATCCCTTACGATATTAGCGATGTCTTCTTGTAGCGGCGGAGCGTAAGCCCGCCGAAAAACACTTTGAAAACGGCGGGCTTACGCTCCGCCGCTACAGAAATCAAGAAAACATATATCGCTAAAAATGATTAAGAATCGCTCTAACGGGCCGCTTCGGCCCATTGCTGGATATCCGTAACCAGCGCCGACCATTTCTTGGACAGGCGCAGCTCCAGAAATTCCGCGAACAGGCTGTCGAACATCTGCAAGCCGGTGTGCAGCAGGTGCATGCGTTCGTAGAACACCGCCTCGCGTTCGTCGATCTCGTTGGTGGTTTCGTCGCGCTCGATCTTGACTTTCGGGCACGAGAAGGAGGCAAAACGGAACAGGTCGCCTTTTAAGGTGAGTTTGTAGATGTCGTCGTCTTTCTCGAAATAGATCATCGCCTCATGCAACTGCATGTTGCTCTTTAGTGCCGAGCGCACCTCGCTGAAATCGCCCTGGGGACCGGCAAAGGTGATGCGCTGCACCGCTTCCCCTTCCTGACCGGCGGCCAGCACGCGGCTGTCGACATGTGCGACGAAGGGTTCGCCCAGAATCGCAGGACCATCCAGTGTCACGGCGTACTGCGAATCGCTTTCGCAGGTGTTGTAGACCAGCCAAAGCAAAAAGTCGTTTCCGATCCAGAGGTTTTCGTTGATCAGATCCATCACATGGTCGCTGCCTGCCTGGTTCAGGCGTTGCAGTTGTGTATGATGCTTGGGATCGAGCACCATTGTGGCGCGTGCGAATGGATGCACCGCGAGCAGGCCGGTTCCTGTAAAAGTTTGCTCGAAGAGCTTGCAGAAGGCGTCCAGTTCCTTGTTGTTCAGCGAGGTCGCACTGACTACACCCAGATCGGTATTCCATACGACATCGAAGGTACTGGGGACCGGCAGGCTTTTTTTGAGCAGGTTGTGAAAAGCGATATCGCGGAATTCGCCTTTAAGCTCTTTGGGTACAAATTTGAAATCCGGATGTTCGCTTAACCAGCGTTTGCAGGCGGCGTCCACCTGCTGCGTCAACAGGCTTTTGGGCACCTTGCGCTCGTCTTTGCGCAGGCTGAAGCAGACGTAGGGAGGCCGCAGAAACGCGCGTGCCTCCGCAAAGGTGTTGTCGGTCATATCGTCCAGACAAACCCAGCCGCTGGACTGTTCCTTGATCAGGTCGTCTATCGGCTGAAAGGCGGATTTGCTCAGACGATCTGCAAGCCAGGCTTCCACGTCGTCTTTGGGCGGATGGCCGATGACCTGAAACTGGCTCAGGCTGACCACATTGTTCATGAGTCCCATGACCTGCCTCGATCTGCTGGAAGCTCATCCAGTCAATGGAAGAGAATCGAACCTGCGTCGGGAATTATTTGAATTCGCCGTTGTCCACGCGCTCGCGCAGCTCTTTACCTGCTTTGAAGGTCGGCAGCCATTTTTCCTGCACGTCGATGACTTCGCCGGTACGCGGGTTGCGTCCCTGATAGGCAGGATAATGCTTGCTGGAAAAACTTCCAAAGCCGCGGATCTCGATGCGACCCTTTTGCGACAGCGTATCCGCCATGGACTGGAAGACCAGATTGACGACCTGCTCGGCCTGACTTTTGGGCAGATCCATTTTGGTCGTAACTTGTTCTATCAACTCTGATTTCGTCATTTCCACACTCCCTCGATTAGCGCTAGTAGGCAGATCTCATTAGCATGTTGCACTCGGATCGTCAAGAAAAGCTTGATATACTTGCAATTTTTTTAAAAGCCTTGCCAGTATACTCTATTTTCTTTTTTGTGACGCCTTTTCTGTTCCAAGCCGGAAAGAGGCGCTATAATAGCATTATTCGAACGGAAATCGGGAAGGGATTTTACCGGTTCCGGTACGTTCGAAAATTTGGCTTTTCATTTCAAAACATGGGGAAACGTTCACCGGATGTTGCATGGAACCAATCCATTGCTGACCCTGGCCATCGTTCTGCTGGCCGGAAGCGTTTTCGGTAATCTGACCGGGCGATTGCGTCTGCCTGCCGTCACCGGTCAGATCGTGGTAGGTCTGCTTCTTGGCCCCTCTTTGCTGGGCTTGTTTTCACTGGAAACGCTGGATGGCCTGCTGCCGATCACCCATTTTGCACTGGGGCTGATTGCGGTCGCTGTAGGCAGTCACTTGAACATTCGTCGTTTGCGAAACGCCACCAAGCGCCTGCTGATTCTCGTTGCGCTGGAAGCGACCATCACTCCCGCGTTTGTATTTCTGGGTATGTTGTTTGTACCGGATATGCACTGGAGTTTGGGGTTATTGCTGGGAATGTTGGCGATTTCCACCGCCCCTGCCACGATTTTCAGCATCGTCAAGGAGAGCCGCAGCAAGGGCGTGTTCGTAAAAACCTTGATGGCCGCCGTGGCGCTGAACAACATCGCTTGTATCCTGCTTTTCGAACTGGCCTACCGGGCGGCGCGAAATTTCATGGAACCAAGCTTGAATTGCGGCCTGCTGCGGGTCTTTTCCGCGCCGTTGTATCAACTGGTTTTTTCGGCGGCATTGGGTGTTGGAGCGGGATTACTGCTGATTCTGGCTACGCGCAAGATTGTACGTTCCGACCGGCTGGCCACTGCTTCGATTATCGCCATTCTCGTCACCGCCGGACTGGCAGACTATCTGGGCGTCTCGCTGTTATTGTCCTGTCTTTTCCTTGGGGTGGCGGTTGAAAACCTGACACCGGAAAAAGATGAGATCGGTCACGGTGTTTTTGCCAACCTGGAAGGTGCGATTTTAACGGTGTTTTTCACTCTGGCAGGTATGGAACTGGATCTGCGAGTCGCTTTGGCCGGTGGTGTTATTGCGATATTGGTTGTCGTGTTGCGGCTGGCCGGGAAGATCGTTGCGGCCTGGTTGGCCATGCGTTTAGCCGGAGCGCCCAGTCGCATCCGGCGCACCCTCGGTCCGGCGCTGATCCCGCAGGCGGGTGTGGCGGTCGGTCTGATTCTGATGGTCCAAGCCGATCCCCAGTTCGGCGAAATCGCCAACCTGATTCTGGCGGTGGGGTTGACCTCGGTGCTGCTTAACGAAATCATCGGTCCGATTTTCACACGCATGGCCTTGGTGCGTTCGGGTGATTACGGCATGGACAAGGCCCGCTTGATCGATTTTCTGCATGAAGAGAATATCGTGACCGGCTTCAGGGCCGACAGCAAGGAAGAAGCCATTCGCGAACTGACGGACATCCTTATCCGAACCAATCATTTGAATGTAGACAGAAAAGAACTGCTGGCCTCGATATTGCAGCGCGAGGAGCAGATTTCCACCTGTATCGGCGCAGGTTTGGCGATTCCGCATGGCGAACTGGAAAATGGCGACAGCATGATCGGAGCCATGGCGATAAGCCGTGAAGGCATGGACATTCCCACACCCGATGGCATTCCCCTGCATTGCATCGTGTTACTGGCGACTCCGCCCAATCAGCGCGACCGTCACCTGGCGGTGCTGGCCGCATTGGCGCGTGCTTTGGGTTCGGACCCGAATATCCGGCACCAGCTTTTCAACGCAAAGAGCGCCGCGCATGCCTATTACATCTTGCAGGCACAGGAAATGAGCAACTACAACTACTGGTTGGAAAGCACCTCGGCCTGACGGGCTCCCCTTACCAGACTTCCGGATAACCGATATCGACGAAGGCGTTTTCCAGCCGATGCTTGTGCGTCATTTCCATTTTGGAAAGCTCGGTATAGATCCGTTTGGTCTCTTCTTCCTGGCACATGTTCGCCAGCGCCTGATAAAAGGCTACGGCCTGTTCTTCCTTTTTCATTGCCAGCGCGATGGCGTCCGCCGGTTTCATGTCCATCGACAGCGGCGGCAGATCCACCGTTTCGGCAACTTTCAAATCCTGCGGTGCATTGATTTTAAAAGAAACCGTGTCGTCACCCTTCATTTTCCAGAGCATTTCCTCGTGTCGTTTTTCCTCGATGGACAGTTCCTCGAAAATCTGTTTTACGGCGGCGTTATTCACTCGCTCCGCAACATCCTTATAAAAGGTATAGGCTTCCAACTCGCGCCCGATGGCCGTGCGGAACAAGTCGTTTTTCTGAAGCTCGTCCATTTCATCACCTCACTTCGTTGGGGTTGGTTCTTGTATGGTGTCCGATTCCGAATCGAAAGCATACCACATGGTGTACATGCCATCCTCGACATGAGAATGCGGCCTTGCGCCCGACGTATTGAACAGGCTCATCATCGCCCGGTTGCGGGAAAGGATCTCCGCGCGGAACCCTTTCACTCCCTTGCTTTTGGCGATTACCGTAAGATGTTCCAGTAACCGGGTACCGATGCCCTGTCTGCGCATGCTGTCCCGAATCGTAAAGGCGACTTCCGCAATGCCGGAGGCGGGGTCGATGTCGTAGCGGGCGATGCCCATGATTTCCTCGCGTCCCATGCGTCCGCGTGTAGCGACGATGGCCATGCGTGTGTCGTAGTTGACGACCGTCAGTGCCTGCATGCGGTTATGGTGAAAATGGCGGTCGTTACCCATGAAACGCATGAAGACATCCTGATCGCTAAGCGAGTAATAGAGCCGTTGTAAGGCCGGTTCATCCGAAGCCTTGATCGGGCGCACGGAAAGTTCCTCGCCGGTGGTGGTAAATACCGTTGTTTCCCATTCTTCGGGATATACGTGCTGGCTTAACGAGGGCAGTTCCTGATCTTCGAAAATGTATTTCAACTGCTTGGCCTGTTCCAGTAGCCAGCCGCGAAACTTGGGATGCGCGATTTCAATCAGGGCCAGCGCCCGTTCGCGCAGCGATTTTCCGTGCAGGTAGGCGATGCCGTATTCGGTGATGATGTAGTGCACGTCGCCACGGGTCGCAACGACCGGATTGCCGGGAGACAGTAGCGGTTGAATGCGCGAGTGTTCACCGTTTAAAGCCGTGCTGGGAAGCGCGATGATCGGCTTGCCGTCTTTGGAGCGCGCCGCGCCGCGCAGGAAGCTGGCCATCGATGCGATGCCGCTGTAAAACTGATGGTGCATGGAATCGGCGCAGACCTGCCCGGCCAGATCGACTTCAAAGGCCGAGTTGATGGCGGTCATTTTGTTGTTTTTGCTGATCACGTTGGGATCGGAAACATAATCCATGCCCCGAAACTCGATGGAGGGGTTGTTGTCCAGCGCGGCGTAACAGCGCCGGGTACCCACCGCAAAGGAGGCCACCGTTCGGCCTTCATTGATGCCTTTAAGTCGGTTATTGACCACCCCTTTTTGCATCAGGTTGATGACTTCGTCCGTGATGATCTGGGTGTGAATTCCCAGGTTTTTGCGTTCGCGTAAAAACGGTAACAGCGCCTGCCCGATCTTGCCGATGCCGATCTGTAACGTCGCCCCATCTTCCACCAGTTGCGCGATGTACTGCCCGATTTTGGCGGTACGTTCACGGATAGCGGGCGGTCTCCACTCGATCAGCGGCTCATCGACGTGGATGACTTCGTCGATATCGTCGATGTGAATGGCGGTATCGCCATAGGTGCGCGGCATATGCTGGTTGATCTGGGCGATGACCGTATGGGCGCTGGCTACCGTCGCCTGAATGGTTTCCACCGAAATGCCTAGCGTACAGTAGCCGTGTCGATCCGGCGGGGATACCTGAATCAGGGCCACATCCACCGGGATTTGTCCACTGCGAAAAAGTTCGGGCAATTCGGAAAGAAACACCGGCGTGTAATCGGCCTGACCGCTAGCGACCGCCTGCCGCGACTGATCGCCGATGAAAAAGGCGTTGAGCCGTAAATGGTCGGTGAGCTGGGGATCGTCGAAGGTGACGGCACCCATCGAAAGCAGATGAATGACCTGTACGTTTAAGAACTTGTGATAGTTTTCCATAAAGGCGCGCGCCAGAAACTGCGGTTCGGCACAGCCACTGGCAAGAAAAACCGTGTCGCCGGGTCGAATGACGGAAAAGGCTTTTACCGGTGTGACCAGTTTCTGCCGGATGGGCAACAGCCATTCGGGTAGCTTGCTTGACGCAAACGACGAACTGGTGTCGCCACGCCGGACCCGTCCCAATACGTTGTCGATGGCTTCCAGCATTCCCAGTCCGCTGGGACAGACATTCGAACATCGCCCGCAGCCGACGCAGTCGATGCGTTGCCCGGCGTCCTGCAACGCCATTAGCATGTTCTCGAAAGGCAGGCGTTGATAAGTGGGTTTCGTTGTCGAAACCTTTGTTTTGGTCAAGGTATCGGCAATGGGAAGATACATCGGACAGACCTGCAAGCAGTTGCCGCAGGCTAAACAGTCTTCGAACTCGGCGGATAGCGCCAACTTTCCGATTCGTTCATGAAGTTGTTGGCGTAAACGCGGAATGTCGGGCTTTCTGAAAGTCTGGAAGCCGAGTTTGGAAACGGCGTGCAACTGCTGGTTTTCGCTGTCGTCGGCTTCGCGCAACCAGTTGTCGATCTGCTCCAGCGCTTTCGTTCCGCGCTGGGATTGGGCGTGGATGTACAGATCGTTTCCGATCGAAGAGAACAGGATATCCGCCTTGGGTGCTTGCTTGGGATCGCCACCCATCGAGGCGTGGAAACAGTTCAATTCCGGAAAGCTACAGGTGTTGGCAACGATCAGAGAAACCATTTCACCCAGCAGTACGTTTTCCCCTAGTTGAGGTATCAGTCGTTGTTGCAGACGATCCAGCGCGTCCAGATCGCAGGGGCGAATTCCGAACAAGACAACGGGTTCTGGAAATTCGCTTCTTCCTTCTTTGAGCGCGGCTTCGATCCATGCCAGTCGAGAGGAAAAGATGTCCTTGGGCGAGTTCATCGGCAGGCCGCCGTCCAGATCCAGTTCTTCGCCGAGATACTGGCCGAAACGCAATTCGCCTCCATGGCGGCGCATCGGTCCGTATATTTTGCCATAGCGGGCGGCCAATTGTTCCAGAATGACCGGAAGATCGATTTTCTGTAACACTTTCATGTATTCACCCCGATAGCTGGAATCGAACGGCGAATTGAAACCGATGCATACCCCGGTGCGCAATTCTTCTATCCTCGATGGGGGCGCGGGCGGCATTCCATGAACGTCCGGGTCCGGGGCATGTTCTGGAAGGGAGGCGCTTGAAACGCATAACGAACAGCAACAAGACTCTCGTATGGTTCCATACAAGAGTGCCGACACGCCCCTGAAATACGACAGGCAGACTACCCGGAAGCCAAGACAACGAATGCATTACACTTGATTATACGGACGCTTTGTCTCTGCGTCAAGGGCGCTTGCCGGTTTCCCACTATGACGATGGGACAGGTGGGGTTTTTGCGTCATTTTTCCCGGCGAATGCCCGTTTCGCCGAATTGAAAGGTATGCTGCGTGCTTGTGAATTTCGGGTTAGTGGCATTTTTCCTGGGGAAATGAAAAAAATGATGGTTCATCCGCTTGACACAAGACCAATATAGAGCGAAAGTGGGTGTCGGGTAGCAGACGCAGGAAAAATCCCAGCCCCGCGTCACCCGCAACCAACGCCGGCTTCGGGCCTGCGTCAGCGTGATCGGCACCATGGATCGGCATAATAGCGCTGATGGGTGCAGTGGTGTTATATAGCGGATGGCTGGTTCAAGGCGCCGATAGATTTACCGACATGATCAACCGCAAGCGCTGTCCATATAGTGACGGCTTCGGATGTGGCACTTGTAGTCTGTATTGAACAACGTTTTCAATTCCATTTCAACACGCAATGCGAGGCTTGCAATGGCAATGGATACCCAAACCCCCCCTTTCGAAAGTGAAGAAATTTCACCAAATTCCGAATTGGCACAACAGGTAGCCGAAGAAACCGGCGTCAATCCGATGGAGTGTTACCAGTGTGGGAAATGCTCGTCGGGCTGTCCGATCGTGGAACTGACCGATGTGATGCCGCACGATTTCTGGCGCATGGTGCAGTTGGGCATGGAAGATCAGCTTTTCCAGTCCCATCACCTGTGGTTGTGCGTTTCCTGCGAAACCTGCACGACACGCTGCCCCAATCAGTTGGCGTTGCCCAAGGTCATCGACTTCTTGCGCCAACGGGCTACCGCAAGCGGTGTCACGCCATCGGAACCGAGTATCCCGGCTTTCCACAAAGCTTTCATGGATACGGTAGAGCGGCATGGTCGTCTGCATGAGTTGAGCATGATCCGCAAATACAAGATGGCCACCGGCGACTTCTTCAAGGACTTCAAGCTGGGGCTGAAACTGTTCGGCAAAGGTAAAATTCATCTTTTCGCCAAAAACGTTTCTTCCCGAGATGAAATCCGGAAGCTATTCAAGGAGAACATCGGATGAAAGTGGCATACTACCCAGGTTGCAGCGCGGAGGGAACCGGCCAGGAATTGGACCAGTCCACCCGCGATCTGTGTCGCATGCTGGACATGGAATTGACCGAACTTCCAGACTGGAGCTGTTGCGGTGCAAGTAGCGCCCACACAGTCAGTCACGAATTGAACGTCGCGTTAGCGGGACGTAATCTGGCGATTGCCGAGCAGATGGGAGATGAAGTCGTGACCCCCTGCCCGGCCTGCTTCGGTCGTTTGGCCGCTGCTCGTCATCACGTGTTGGAACATGGCGCACCCAAGGGCGTGGAAAACGTGACCGGCAAGGCGGAAGTAAAGCATGTCATGCACCTGTTCAGTAAAGAAGAGGTGCTGAAAAAACTCAAAAAGCAGGCTGGAGACGGGCTGAAAGGCCTGAAGGTGGTCTGCTATTACGGCTGCCTGACGTCGCGCCCGGCCAATATCACCGGCGCGCCCAAACCGGAAAATCCCACGGAAGTCGACGACATCTTGAAAGCTCTCGGCGCGGAGGTCATCGACTGGTCCTACAAGACGACCTGTTGTGGCGGCAGTCTGACGATGACGCGCGACGAAATCGTTGGGAAGCTGACCGGCGATATCTTCAAAATGGCGGCGCGCACCGGTGCGGAAGCGATCGTCACCGGTTGTTCGATGTGCTTCATGAATCTGGAGCGGCAATGGATGGGCGATGGCCCGCGACCCTTGCCGGTCTTTTATTTTACGGAGCTGATGATGCTGGCCCTGGACCCGACACGGGCGAAGGGCTACTTCCGCAAACATCTAAGCGACCCTCAGTCCTTACTTAGCATACGGGAGCTGGCATGACGGCGAAACAACCAGTAGGAGCGGTGATGGTAGTTGGCGCAGGCATCGGCGGGATGCAGGCGTCCATCGATCTGGCCAACGCCGGGTTTAAAGTATATCTGGTCGAGCGCGACACGGCCATCGGTGGTCGCATGGCGCAACTGGACAAGACCTTCCCCACCAACGATTGCTCGATGTGCATTATTTCGCCGAAGCTGATCGAGGTGGGACGACATCCGAACATCGAAATTCTGACCAACACGGAAGTGCTGGGGCTGGATGGCGATCCGGGGACTTTCCAGGCCAAGGTCATGATGCATCCGCGTTATGTCGATCTGGAAAAATGTACCGGCTGCGGTGAGTGCGCCAAGGTCTGTCCGATCGAACTTCCCAACGAATACAACATGGGCCTGGATGGACGCCGTGCCATTCGCAAGCGTTACCCCCAGGCCATTCCCGGCGGCTATGCCATCGAGAAAAAGGGAACGTCGCCCTGCCGCGACGCCTGCCCGGTGCATACACGCTGTCAGGGTTATGTAGCGCTGATCGGCCAGGGCCGCTTTGCCGATGCCCTTAAAGTCATCCGACGCGAACTGCCCTTCCCGGCGGTCTGCGGTCGCGTCTGTCCGCATCCCTGCGAAGATGCCTGCAATCGTGGCAAAGTCGATGAGCCTTTGGCGATTCGCGAACTGAAGCGCTTCGTCTCCGATTACGAAACGACCCACGAGGCGGCGGAAGCGTTGCCCGAAGTCGCTGCGGATACCGGCAAGAAAATCGCCGTGGTCGGTGGTGGACCTGCGGGTCTGACGGCTGCCTGGTTCCTGCGCTTGAACGGCCACGCCGTGACCGTATTCGAATCCGCACCCGAAGCGGGCGGTATGCTGCGCAGTGGCATTCCCGCTTATCGTCTGCCGCGCGAAATTCTGGCGGCGGAAATCAAGGCGATTGAAGATATCGGCGTCGAGATTCGCTGCAATACTCGTGTAGGCACGGACGTCAGCGTGGATAGCCTGACTTCCGACTACGATTCCATGTTCATCGCGGGCGGTGCGCAGAAAGCGCGCATGTTAAACGTACCGGGCGAAGACGCCGAAGGCGTGCTGCCGGGTATCGATTTCCTGCGCGATGTGGCCTACCTGAATCCGCCGACTTTGGGACGCCGGGTGGTAGTGATCGGCGGCGGTGATGTCGCCTACGATGTCGCTCGCACCTCGTTGCGCGTCTTGACCCAGGCGGATGCAAACGCCAAACGCGAAGTGCATCTGTGTTGCCTGGAATCGCGTGAAGACATGCTCGCCAGCCTCGATGAAATCGTGGAAGGCGAGGAAGAGGGCGTAATTCGTCACAATTCCGTGGGTCCGGTGGAAATCCATAAAGATGGAGCCGGTAAAGTTACGGGGATCACTTTCCGTAAGTGCTTGTCGGTACTCGATGAAAACGGGCGCTTTGCCCCGACCTTCGACGACAATGCAACGGAAACCATCGAATGCGATAACGTCATCGTGGCCATCGGCCAGGGACCGGACGATTTCCTGAGCGGTTCGTCGCTGGACAAGATTTTGAATCACGGCTGGATCAAGGCCGATCCGTTGACCTTCCAAACCGAAGTTCCCAACGTCTTCGCCGGTGGCGACTTGCAGGCGGGACCGGGCATTGCCATTACCGCCATTGCCCATGGAAAAGAAGCGGCGGAGAGCATTCACCGTTACTTGAACGGTCAGGATCTGCGTGAAGGGCGCGAATGGTTGCCGAAACTGGCCCCCGAGCCCAAACTGTCGCGCGTACCGGAAGCGCATCGGCCTGCGCCTCATCATATCGATGTCGAAAAGCGCATCGGCACCTTCGACGAAGTCGCACAGGTGATGACCGAAGAGGAAGCCATTGCCGAGGCGGGACGTTGCTTGGTCTGCGGTACCTGTTCGGAATGTGGCTTGTGCGAGGAGACCTGCGTCGCCAAAGCGATCGACCACAACATGCCGGAACGCGAGCGCATCCTCGATGTCGGTAGCGTGATCCTCGCCCCGGGTTTCGATCAGTTCGAAGCCGAGGAAATCGGCGAATACGGTTACGGACGCTGGCAGAACGTGATTACCAGCATGGACTTCGAGCGCATGCTGTCGGCCACGGGACCGTCGGAAGGACATGTGGCGCGTATCAGCGACGGCAAGCACCCGCACAAAATCGCCTGGATTCAATGCGTGGGTAGTCGCGACAAACGCAACGACCGCAACTACTGTTCGGCGGTCTGCTGTATGTTCGCTACCAAGGAAGCGGTTATCGCTACCGACCACGCAGGCGGAGATTTGCAGACGACCATCTTCATGATGGAACTGCGCGCCGCCGGAAAAGGTTTCGACGACTACTGCAACCGTGCGCAAAGTCAGTACGGCGTGCGCTACGTGCGTTCGATGATCTCTCGTGTAGATGAAGTCCCGGAGAACCAGGACATCGAAGTCACCTACATCGGTGAAGACGGCAAAGCGGTCAAGGAGACTTTCGATCTGCTCGTGCTTTCCACCGGTCTGAAACCGCGCGAGGAAGTCGCGGAACTGGCGCAGCGCGTGGGCATCGAACTGGATGATTTCGGCTTTGCCAAAACGGATCCCTTCAAGCCGTTGGCAACCACCAAGCCGGGTGTGTTCGTCTGTGGCGTCATGCAGGGGCCCAAAGACATTCCCGAATCGGTGGCCCAGGCCAGTGGAGCGGCGGCAGCCGCCACGCGGCATCTGGGCAGTGCACGCAACACCCAGATTGAACAGCTACAACTGGTGGATGAAAAAGACACAGACGCGAGCGATCAGCGCATCGGTGTATGGGTGTGTAACTGCGGTATCAATATCGGCGGCATCGTCAACGTGCCGGACGTGGCTGATTATGCTGGCCGTCATGGCGACGTCGTTCACGCCGAGGGCGTCCTGTTTGCCTGTTCGCAGGATAATCAGGAACATATGAAAGAGATCATCAAGGAAAAGGGCATCAACCGCATGGTGGTGGCGTCCTGTACGCCGCGTACCCACGAACCCTTGTTCCAGGCAACCTTGCGCGATACCGGTATCAACAACTACCTGTTCAGCATGGCCAATATCCGCGAGCATTGCAGTTGGGTCCATCAGAAGGAACCGGAACGCGCCACGGACAAAGCCAAAATGCTGGTCGATATGGCCATCAACAATGCGCGTCAGTTGGAACCGCTGCATAAACAGAACCAGTCGCTGGTACACAGTGCGCTGGTCATCGGTGGTGGTTTGGCAGGAATGACCGCTGCGCTGGAATTGGCGGATCAGGGCTTCCCGACGACCTTGATCGAAATGAGCGACAAACTGGGCGGTAACCTGAACAAACTGCGGGCCACACACGACGGGCGTCCCATCAAGGAATTCCGCGAAGATCTGATTCGGCGTGTGAATGAACACGACAAAATCGAGGTCTTGACCAGTGCGCGTCTGCTGCGCACCGACGGTTTTTTGGGTAACTTCGAAAGTCTGATCGAGCAGAGTAACGGCGAGAAACGTCGCATGTCGATCAAGCACGGTGCCACGGTGGTGGCTATCGGCGGGCGCGAAACCAAGCCGGATACCTTCGGTTATGGGGAAAGCCCGGCGGTCATCACGCAACTGGATCTGGAACAGCGCTTGGAGCATAACCCGGATGAGGTCTCGGCGCTTAAAGAAGTCGTTATGATCCAATGCGTCGGCTCGCGCAACGAAACCCGTCCTTATTGCAGCAAGGTCTGCTGTTCGCAGTCGTTGAAGAACGCCATTCTGATCAAGCAGAATTCGCCCAAAACCAACGTGACCATTCTGTTCCGCGACATGCGCTCCTACGGGATGAAGGAAAAACTCTACGAGCAGGCGCGACAACTGGGCGTGTTGTTCGTACGCTACGATTTGGAGCATCAACCGGTCGTGACGCCGCAGGGAGACAAGGTGCTTGTGGAGCATCCTCTGCCGCGCTTGGGTAAACTGAAGGTTCAGGCGGATCTGCTGGTTTTGGCGGCAGCCATCGAACCCAACGACAACAACGTCATTGCGGAAATTCTGAAACTTCCGCGCACGGCGGACGGCTATTTCCTGGAAGTGCATCAGAAACTGGGTCCGGTAGATTTCCCCTCCGACGGCGTCTACATGGCCGGTCTGGCGCACGGTCCCAAGCCGATCGATGAAACCATCGCTCAGGCTTCCGCCGCTGCCGCACGCGCCATGAGCATTCTGTCCAAAGATCATCTCTCGGTGGGTGGACAGGTTTCCGTGGTGGACCCGGACAAATGCGCGGTCTGCCTGGGTTGCGTGCGAGCCTGCCCGTATGGCGTTCCGATCATCGACAGCAATATCGGCGCAGCCTATATCAACCCGGCGGAATGTCGCGGTTGCGGTGTGTGCGCTTCCGAATGTCCTGGCAAAGCAATTCAACTTCAGCACTTCACCAATAGCCAGATAGAATCCATTCTCGATGTGATCCAGCAACACGAGGAACAAGAGGGAGGAAGAATTGGCTGATTTCGAACCTACCATTATCGCGTTCTGCTGCAACTACTGCGGATTCGCAGCGGCGGATCTGGCCGGCTCCATGCGGCTCAGTTATCCGCCCAACGTGCGCATCGTCCGCATTCCCTGTTCGGGGCGCGCCGAGTTGCAGGAAGTGCTGGATGCCTTTCTAAAAGGAGCCGACGGCGTTCTGGTGGTCGGTTGCATGGAAGGCGATTGCCATTTCATCAGCGGCAACATCAAGGCGAAAAAACGCATCGCCCGCGGTCGCAAGTTGTTGGAAGAGGCGCATATCGATCCGGAGCGACTTGAATTTCATAACAATGCTGCATCCATGGGACCGCAGCTAGCCGAGTTGTTCAATGTATTCACGGAAAAGATACGTCAATTGGGTCCTAATTTAGCCGTGAGAAACCCCGAGGACCAGGAGGTACGCGCATGATCGTAGCAGAACGAAAAGCAATGGATGTGCTGGAGGAAATGCTTGCTCCGTACAACAAGATCGCGCTCGTCGGTTGTAAAGGCTGCGTGACGGTATGCAGTGCGGGAGGTCAGAAGGAAGTCGGTATTCTAAGCACCCAGATCAAGCTGGCAAGACAGAAGGCGGAGAAGCCGATCGAAATCGTGGAGATCACGCTGGAGCGGCAGTGCGACCCGGAATACGTGCAGATGCTGGAACAGCATCTGGAAGGCGTGGATGCCGTGATGTCATTGGGCTGCGGTGTCGGCGTTCAGTTTGTGGCTGAGCGTTACAAGGGTATGCCGGTGTTCCCAGCGCTGAACACCACCTTTATGGGAGGTGCGACGGCGGCGGGCGAGTACACGGAACGCTGCCAGGCTTGCGGTAGTTGCAAACTGCATCTGACCGGCGGCATCTGCCCTATTTCGCGTTGTTCCAAGAGTCTGTTAAACGGCCCCTGCGGCGGGTCGGTCGATGGCCACTGTGAAATCAACAAAGATGTTCCCTGCGGCTGGCAAGTGATTATCGACAGGCTGACCGATTTGGATCAGCTTGAAAATTACGAAAAAATCAATGAAGTGAATGACTGGTCGACGAGCCGCGACGGAGGGCCGCGCCACATCACGCGGGAGGATCTTAAATGATTTCAAACAGCAATCTCGAAGCCGTGTTACGAGCTGGACACTTTGCGGTCACGGGTGAATGCGGACCGCCTCGTGGAATGGACCCGGAAGTTGTGCGTGAAAAGGGAGCGCTATTGAAAGGCTTCGTCGATGCCGTGAACGTCACGGACAATCAGACGGCCATGGTGCGCATGTCCTCCATCGCTGCCAGCAAGCTTTTGCTGGAAATGGGCTTGGAGCCGGTGATGCAGATGGTCTGTCGTGACCGTAACCGCATCGCCATGCAATCCGACATTCTGGGCGCGGCGGCGTTGGGCATCAAGAACATCGTCTGCCTTTCCGGCGATCACCAACAGTTCGGCGATCATCCGGGCAGCAAAAACGTGTACGATGTCGATTCCATTCAACTGATCAACATCGTCAAGCGTATGCGCGACGACGAAGTGTTCCAGGGCGGCAAGCCCATCAAAAAGGGCGCGCCCAAGATGTTCATCGGTGCGGCGGCCAATCCCTTTGCCGATCCCTTTGCGATTCGCGTTCCGCGTCTGGCGAAGAAGGCGGCGGCGGGTGTCAACTTCATCCAGACGCAGTGCGTCTTTAACCTGGATCGTTTCGGCGAATGGATGGAAGGTGTACGCAAACGCGGTCTGCACGAGCAGGTCAAAATTTTAGCGGGTGTGACACCCATGAAGAGCGCGCGCATGGCTTCGTACATGGCCAAAAACGTGGCGGGTATGGATGTACCCGACGCCATGGTGCAGCGCATGAAAGATGCGCCTGCGGACAAGCAGAAGGAAACCGGTATCGAGATCGCCATCGAAACCATCAAAGCGTTGAAGGAGATGGAAGGCGTGGCCGGCGTTCACATCATGGCCATCGAATGGGAAGAGGCGGTAGAACCGATGGTCAAAGGCGCGGGCCTGTATCCCCGACCGGATATGAGCCAGGGCTGATCTTCATCAAAATTAGTGTACATCAATTGCCGGGCGCCAATCGTGGCGCCCGGTTCGTTTTTGTGTATGGGGTTTTGACGAGTGCGTCCGCCGGATATTGTCTGTGGCTGCTTTCAAATCCCATGGCAATGAGGTATCTTAAAACGACTCATTATAGAAATCCTGATCGATGAAAGGGCAAACCGGATGGTGAAGGAGAACGCGAAGCGCAGGCTAAGCATATTTGGGGTCGGTCCCATCTTCGTTGTCTTATCGCTGCTATACACCGCGATCGGCATCGGCTTGCGTGTGCGATATCCTGAAGCGCTGAGTATCACCCTCATTCCGTCGTCGTGGCAATACGGACTTGGAGTGTCGCTGATACTCATCGGCTTTCCGTTTTTTATCGCGGCGCTTTATGTGTTGAACACACGGTTTCCCAAAGGTGAGTTATTCACAAAGGGACCGTATGCCGCCTGCCGTCACCCGGTTTATGGCGCATGGGTTGTGTTTCTTGCACCCGGACTTGGATTGCTGTTGCAATCGTGGCCGATTTTCGCTGTTGTGGCGGCCATGTATGTCACCTTGATTCTGCTCGTGCGCAAAGAAGAAGCGGAGCTACTCCGCATGTTCGGTGATGAATACAAGCAGTACCGCCTTAAAACTCCCGCCGTCTTTCCATTGTTGCATCGCATGTGGAAGTCGGGGTAGTAGTATACCTCTGCGTTGGAGCAGGGCTCCCGTCCACAGCTGTCCCGTTAACTATTGAATAATTCCAACTGCTTACCAAAAGGGATATTGGTAGGCAGGGAGGCGTTTGCCTTTAGCACCTGTAAAATGGGGCTTTCCTCGAAAAGCGTGACGCTTAAAATCTGTAGAATCGTCATCAAACTGTGCTCGAGATTCAGATCCTTTTTCAGAATCGCAACCAACAGATAAACCGTAATCGAAATCCACACTTGTGTCTTTACCGCATTGGCGCTGCGACCGTAAAACGCCTTGATTCGCAGATTCTGTTTGATCCATTTGAAAAACACTTCGATACTCCACCGCAGCCGGTACAAGTCCGGAATCGTTTCCGAAGAAAGATCAAAGTTGTTGGTCAGCCAGACAAATCGGGTGTTCGATTCTGGATCGATGTAGTTGATTCGCCGCACATGATCCGGATAGCGTCGAATGGAAGCACGGTCCACGAAGCTCACGGTCTGATCGGCGCGCAATCCCAAGCTCTTGTCGATGGGGTGTGAATAGATTCGCTTTGTGCTGGTGTTCTTGCTGGCTCTAAGAATGAAGAAGGCTCCCGCCCGATGGATGCGATGCATGCGTCCGTAATCGACATAACCGCGATCCATGATATAAAATGCGCCCGCTTCCAAAGGCAGAATATCCAGTAAACGCTTGTCATGGCTCTTGCCGTCCGTAATGGAAATAAAGGCGGGAATCCGTCCGCGAAGGTCCATTTGCGTGTGAAGACGCAATGATCCATTGTATCGCGTGAATTTGGCCCATGGAAAAAGCGACAAACTCAAATCAATCGCTGTCGTGTCGAGCGCGTAGGTGGTGGCGTCTAGGTCGACGGCGAGCTTCTCGTCCGCATACAGCGCGCGGGCGCGCCGTATCAGGGGCTGAGCGAGATCTGCGTAAATGCGCCAGTCGCGTTTTTCATTCGCTCTGGCCAGTGTGTTGCGAGAGACTTTTCCACGCAGACCCATGTGATAAAGTTTCAGCTGAATAGCCCGCAAGGTCGCTTCAATATCGCGCAGGCTTTCGCGGTAGGCCAGCTGGGCAAATGCCATGCAAATGAATTGATCCATACAGGAAAAGGTACGAATGCGCTTGTTCCCCTGATAGCGATTGACACAACGGCGGAAATGGCGATCCGGCAAATAGTCGAGCACTTGCGAAAAGACAGTCTGTGTCATTTTGATCTCCTGCATTTCTTGACTATTCGAAATGCAGAAAAACTATCGCGGACACCTGATAATCACAAATTCAATCTGTAATAATAAGTAGTTGTAGCGCTGAACCTGGAAGTTAGCGGGACAGCTGTGGGCTCCCGTCATGCTCCACAGGTTTTGGTCGGGTCTCCTGACCCGACACCAATCGGAAATGTCGGGTACATTGTACCTGATTAATAGCTACCAATACTATGCACGTGTATAGTAATTCATAGTAGGATGGGCAATTGCTTTGCCCATCACTCCGATATGATGAAGATGGGCACGACAGATGCTCATCCGACGCCTGCTATTTCTTTCTCAACCAATAAGCGCGGTGCGCCGGGACACGTTCGAAATCGGGTGGGGTCGTCTGTCGGGTAATATCTTCTACGGCAAAGGCCGACAACCGCTCTTCATCCAGCTTGAAGCCACGCCGATTCGTGCTGAACAACAACGCGCCGTCTTTATCCAATAGACGCATGACCTTGGAGATCAAACCTGCATGATCGCGCTGGATGTCCATGGTGCCGGACATCTTTTTGCTGTTGGAAAAAGAGGGTGGATCGAGCACGATCAAATCGTAGCGCCGGGGACGCTCCAGTTCCTGCACCAGAAACTGTTGCACGTCTTCGCGCAGCAGATGATGCTCGCACTTCGGTTGCGGGTTCTTCTCCCAGTTGCGTCCCGCCCACTTCAAGTACGTATTGGAAAGATCCACCGTCACGATCTGGGCGGCTCCGCCAGCCGCAGCCGCCACGGAAAAGGAACCGGTATAGGCAAAGAGATTCAATACGCGCTTGCCTTGTGACAGGCTGCGCACCAGTGTCCGCGTGGGGCGGTGGTCCAGGTACAGGCCGGTGTCCAGATAGTCGCTCAGGTTGACGATATAGCGCAGGCCCGCTTCGTTGATGTCGATTTCCACGCCGCGCTGTTGCAGGCGTTCGTATTGACTGCTGCCCTTTTGTCGTTGCCGCTGCTTGACGAACACCCGTTTGGCTTCGACGTTCAGCACTTCCGCCACGATGACCTGCGCCTGCTGTAGTCGCGACTGTTCCTCTTCTTCATCAATGCCGCCGAATTTGCCCACCAGGGCCAGCACGGCGTTGTCGCGGTAGCGATCCACCTGGTAGGGGAATTCGGGGATGTCGCGGTCGTACACGCGATACGCCTCCACGCGCTCGCGTCGCGCCCATTTCCCAAGATGCTTTTCCCGTTTGGCCAGCCGATTTCGAAACGCCTGCATACTACACACCTCCTGTTGGGGATGCAGTGTACACGCTAGGCGAAGTTAAGATCCAGGTTTTCCTCGTCGGCCAGTTGCAGCAGGTTCTTTTTTACGGTCGGAATCGACTGCTCCGCCGGAATGGAAGCGGTCAGCGAAAGGTTGAAAATGGCTTCACCGCTAAAGGGCGCGTGCGTGATTTGGGTGTCCAGGTATTCGATATTTGCCTGCGCCGCGTGCAGCACGCGCACCACTTTTTTCACCACTCCGACATGATCCATGGTTTGAATGCTGAGTTTCAGCGGCAGGCTCGACCCGCGTTTCAGGGCGCTGGGATCTTCTGCGGAATGCAATGAGCATTCCAAGCCCGCAGCGTGCAGGGTCGTCAATTCTGCCGTGATACGGGTGGCTTGATTGGCATCGATGGAGAAGAGCAGGTTCAAGGTAAACCGTCCGCCCATCGCCGCCATGCGGCTGTCTTCGATATTCGCGCCGCGATCCGTCAAGAAGCTGGAAACCTCGCCCACGATGCCGGGGCGGTCCTTGCCGATAGCGAAGAGAATGTGAAAAGCTTTCATCGTACTCCCCTGTATTTCGTTGTGCTCCAAGTTTCTCTATTTGAGACCATCGGGGTGGAGGTTGTCAATTGGATATTAATAATTTTCTGGGGATGATACTAAAATAGGGTACTTATCATCAAACAAGTAAATTTCAATAATATGCTTTGACTTTTCCGGCCCGAAGAAATCGTTTGCTAATGCTTCGCTGCTTTCTAGTGGCTTGGAGGGCTTAAAGCTACTCAGTATTAAATGCTTAATAGTCTCAGTAATTGCTTCTTTGTTTTGTAGTACCCATTCAGATAATGCATTTTTGGGGATTAAATCCGGGTCAAGGTCAAGATCAAGGGAGTTGGGAGTAATCCATCCCCCAAAATCAAGTTCTTCTGATTGTTTTTCATCAGAGTTAGAATCTTTGAGATTGATCGTGAAATTTTGTCTATTAATTAAGTAGCTATTTGTCACATCGACAGAAAAACGAATTTTCTTGTTTTCTATTTCCTCTTCTAGAAACCAACCTGTAAAAAATCTCGATATACTTGTTTCGGATACGCGACACCATGACAATTGTCCTGTGTTTTTATTTATTATTGGGTATCTTTCCAAATTTGGTAATTTAATATTATAGTTTTTTTCCCTACTAAATTCCTCACTAATCGTTGAAACAAATCCTTTGTCATTGGGCTTAAGATAATAAGAATCATTGATTCTTTTATAAACTGTTCCTGATAAACGCAGATGAAGTTTTCTTGTTTCCATCAGTGAACGAGCAAGTTTCTTTTTACGCTTATTAAATTTTAGGATCGCAATAGTTTTTTTCATTTCAACTATTTTATCAATACTAACACTAGAGCTTTTTAGTTCGTTAACCAAACTCAGCAAATCTGGTAAATACTCTTTCATGGTTTGAATCATTGATGCTGTAATCTCAACTCGATCTATCAACCAATTTTGAACATCGTTTTCAACCTGTTTGATAGCCTGATTACTAGAAGTACAAATTGTAGCTTCTCTTCTTTCTTGACCTGCGTTGGTCACATTTTGACTTCCAATGGAAACAAACTTTCCATGAATTAGAATTATTTTTGCGTGAAGTTTAGGCAGGTGAAAAAGATTAAAACCCATGTCTTGTAAAGTACTGAGAGTATTTATATCTGAACTTCCAACCGCGAAATTATAGGATTCGAAAAGAGTATAGATATTACATTTCTCGGGATGTGATATATGTTCTACAATCTCTTTTGCTGTTGGCGAGGATAGGTAAGGAGTAAATATCGAAACGCTGCAATCAGCATTGTCTAACTCGTTTTTCCAACGCTCTGCAACATTGGTTAAATAGATCTCCATATTCCTTTTTTCCCTCGGCTAACAATTCAAGCCATTTTGATATATTGCTCCGATTAATACAATCAATTTCATTTCTCCCCCACGAAAAAAGGGCGCGTTGCCGCGCCCTTCTATAAAACCAAAAACGTGTTACTGCATCAGGCCAGGTTGTCGGCCACGATCTCCAGTACGTCGCGCACCTTAACATCGTCCTCTTTATCGGCGTTCTTGCTACCGTCTAGAATCATGGTCAGGCAGTAAGGACAACTGACGCCGATGGTCGCAGGCTCTTTGCAGTCCGTCCAGATCTGCTTGAAGCGTTCGTCGTTGACGCGCGGTTTCTCTTCTTCCATCCACATACGACCGCCACCCGCGCCGCAGCAGTAGGAAGTGCTCTTGCTCAGTTCAGGATCGACAACCGTTGCGCCTGCAGCCTTAAGCAGGTTGCGCGGCTGCTCGAAAATCTGGTTGTAGCGGCCCAGGAAGCAGGGATCGTGGAAGGCCACCTCGCCCAGGCTCTCGGACTTGATGCTGATTTTGCCGTCGGCCAGCAGTTTGTGTACGAAGTCCGCCGCGTGCCAGACTTCCTCGAACTGCATGTCGAAGTCGCTGTATTCGTTTTTCAGCGTATTGAAGCAGTGTGGACAGAAGGCGATCACCTTCTTGACGTTGTAACCCTTGAGCACTTCGACGTTGGCCTGGATCATCATCTGACCCAAGAATTCGTTACCCAGCCGCCGCGCCGTTTCGCCGCAGCATTGCTCTTCCATACCCAATACGCCAAAGCTCACGCCCGCTTGCTGCAAGATCTTGCAAACGGCTTTGGTCACGCGCGTGGAGCGGTCGTCGAAAGAGCCCATGCAACCGACGTAGAAAAGATATTCCACGTCCGGATCTTCCGCCAGCGTCTTGACGCCCAGATCCTCGGTCAGCCATTCGCCGCGCTTGTCGTAGCCCAGACCCCAGGGGTTGCTGTTGCGTTCCCAGCCACGGAAGGTGTTGTTCAATTCCTGCGGCATGTTGCCTTCCATCATCACCAGATAGCGGCGCAGATTCACGATACGCGGCACCTGCTCGATCAGCACCGGGCAGCGCTCTTCGCAGTCGCCGCAAAGCGTACAGGCCCAGATCGTGTCGACGGAGATTTCGCCGCCGCAAGTGACGGGACCATCGTATTCTTTGACCTTGCCGTCGGGACCGGCTTTTTTATTGAGCAGGAAGGGGGCACGTTCGTAGAGGTGATGCTTGCTTTCTTTGTTGACGCGCTTTAACGACAGCGGCTTTTCCGTGCTCCAGGCCGGGCATTGCGGCATGCAGCGGCCACATTCGGTGCAGGTATACAGATCCAGAATTTCCTTCCAGGAATAATCCTCGACGTTCTGATAACCGATGCTGACGTCTTCCTCTTCCATCTTTTCGAACAGCTCTTCCAGGTTTTCGATGGGCTTGAGCCGTCCGCGCGGATTCATGTTGGACAAGAAAACGTTGGGAATGGCGGTGATGATGTGGAAGTGCTTGCCGAAGGGAAGATAGTTCAGGAAAATCAGAATCATAACGCTGTGAACCCAAACCATCGCCTCCCACATGGTCGCGCCGGAGGATTCATTCATCAACCCGCTGAACAGCCAACCCAATGACGGCGCGGTAAAGAAGCCCGCCTCGTGATGACCGACGGCGTGCAGGCCCGCTTCCAAAAGCATGTCGGCGATCATCAGACCGGCGATCCAGCAAAGAATCAGAACCGGCTCGGCCTGCGGAATATCCTGCATGCGAGTCGGTTTGGAGATCAACCGTCGCCAGGCAAAGCCTACGCAGCCGATCAGCACGCCGATGACCACCAGCTCTTTTAACAGGGCGTAAATCGGTCCGATGTAGTAACCGATTGCAGGAATGGCGTTCAGCGAAAAGCCCGAGCCGCCGAAACCTTGCCCGAAAATGATGAGCGTGCGAATGGACAGGGTCATAAAGCCTGCAAAAATGAAGATATGCAGCAGACCCGCGCTCAGTTCCTGCGGCATCTTGTATTGCAGAAACGCGTATTTGATCATGGCATATACGCGATTGCCGAGCTGATCGAAGCGATTATCCGCAGATCCCAACGTCAGGATCTGCAAACGATAATAGAAAACATACAAAAAAATCCCCAAGCCGATCAGCAAGACTGCAAGAAACAGCCACATGCTTAGCGTGCCCATCGTCAGTTCCATGAACTCTTCTCCTTCACAAGCACAATCGAATGAATGAAATCAACCAACTACGCCATCACTACGTTAGACGGCAATGTCTTGTGGGACAGGTTCCCCTGTCATCATGCTGTTTTGGGGCATCTTAGCAGCTACCGCGTTCGGTTTCAAAGGATTTGTGCCGATGGGCCGGTTTTTTGTATGTTTCAGGCTAGGGAATTCCGAGTATTCCTCTAGTATTGCTGCTCGTAACGCTCGGTTTCAAAGGCGCTGGAATCGACTTTTTCCCAGTATGTTTCACGCTTGGAATCGGGGCGACGATTCAAGGGATCGCGTCGAATCAGGCGGAAAAACAATCCTAACGGCGTGAAAACAAGGAAGAAAACCAGACCCAGGATGATTCGTGTGTTGAACCAACCCAAGATAAGACCCAGCACCGACATAAAAAGGTACAGCGGCGTAATGATCGTGGGAATCAATAAGCCCAATATGCCCCACAACGTCAAGGAGGCAAAC
This sequence comes from Myxococcota bacterium, assembly GCA_965140415.1. Taxonomy (GTDB): domain Bacteria; phylum Myxococcota_A; class SURF-8; order SURF-8; family SURF-8. The sequence goes on along the minus strand of OZ223209.1, from coordinate 5,800,605 downwards.
ACGCCCGCCGCAACGGGATGCTCTTTGAAGAATAGCAGAGCCCCCAGGCCGGTGCAGATCAAGACGATGCCCAGTGAAAACTTACGCAGCTTTTGTGTGGTACGTTCAGGCAGTTGCATGTTTTTTCCTAATCCAGTTCGAATTCCTGCATCCAGGATTCATCCAGTTCCACTTTTTTCTGTTCCGTTTTGGCCAGCAGGAAATTCCCGACCATCAGATAGTCCATCTGGGTCCGCATAAAGCAGACGAAAGCTTCCTGCGGACGGCAGACAATCGGCTCGCCGCGTACGTTGAACGAGGTATTAATGATGACCGGGCAGCCGGTGCGCTTATAAAATGCGTTGATCATGTCGTAATACGGGGCGTTATCCTCGCGATTGACGGACTGAATCCGCGCCGAGTGATCGACATGCGTCACCGCCGGAATTTCGGAGCGCACCACATTTAACATATCGATTCCAAAGAGCTTTTTCTCTTCGTTATCCATATCGCGGCAGCGTTCTTTTTTAACCTGCGCGACAATCAGCATGTAGGGCGATTCGCGGTCGATCTCGAACCAGTCGCTAATATGATCCGCCAGCACGGATGGTGCAAATGGCCGGAATGACTCGCGGAATTTGATTTTCAGATTCATGATCGACTGCATCTTGGGGCTGCGCGCATCGCCGATGATGCTGCGAGCGCCTAAGGCGCGCGGACCGAATTCCATGCGTCCCTGAAACCAGCCCACCACTTTCTGATCGGCGATCAGTTCCGCCGTTCGGACGGGAACCTCTTCCGGTGTCAGTTTGGTGTAGACCGCGCCCTGCTCGTCTAAAAACGCCTGGATTTCGTCGTCGCCAAAGGCCGGACCGAGATAGCTTGCCTGCTGCAAGCGATTGGAACCATTGATAGTTCTCGGATTATCGAGATAACGATACCAGGCCACCGTGGCGGCTCCCAGCGCTCCACCCGCGTCGCCGGCAGCGGGCTGAATCCAGATATCCTCAAAGGGGCCTTCCCGCAATAAACGGCCATTGGCCACGCAATTCAACGCCACGCCACCTGCCAGGCAGAGATATTTTTCGCCGGTAACTTTGTGGATATGCCGCGCGATGCGCAGCATGATTTCTTCCGTCACCACCTGGATGGAGCGAGCTAAATCCATGTCTTTCTGGCGCACCGGCGTTTCCGGTTTTCGCGGCGGCCCGCCGAAGAGCTTGTCGAAAGCGCCGTTGGTCATCGTCAGGCCGGTGGCGTAATTGAAATATTTCATGTTCATTCGGAACGAGCCGTCTTCTTTCAGGTCGATCAGTTCGTCCAGAATCTGCTTTTCGTAGATGGGTCTGCCGTAGGGAGCCAGGCCCATCAGCTTGTACTCCCCCGAATTTACACGGAAACCGGTGTAGTAGGTGAATGCGCTGTAGAGCAATCCGAGCGAATGCGGAAAGTGCATTTCCGAAATCAGTTCGACGTGATTGTCTTTGCCGACACCGAAACTGGTGGTGGCCCATTCGCCGACGCCGTCGGCGGTTAAAATGGCTGCACGCTGAAAAGGTGAAGGATAAAAGGCACTTGCCGCATGAGACTCGTGATGCGAGGCGAAGAGCAGTTTTCCTTCGAAACCGGGCAGATACTGGTGGATGATTTTACGCAGGAATATTTTCTGCTTCATCCAGACCGGAATCGCTTTCAAAAAGGAGCCGAAACCGATTGGCGCATAGGTCAAATAGCTTTCCAGCAGGCGATCCAGTTTCATGAAGGGCTTGTCGTAAAAGGTCACCAGGTCCAACTCGGCAACCGAAATCCCCGCTTCTTTCAGGCAGTAGTCGATGGCCTGCTCGGGAAAACGGAAATCGTGTTTCTTTCGCGAGAATCGCTCTTCCTGCGCGGCAGCTAGAATCTTGCCATCCTGCAACAGGCAGGCGGCGCTGTCGTGATAGAAGGCGGAAATACCAAGTATCCGCATGTCCTCTCCGTTGGCTGCTGGGTTTCAGTCTTTATCCGACGATAAACCCGATTAGTATACGGGGAAACAGATGGCTCGCCAAGCAAATTGATTCCCACTGTTGGCGCGAATCGAGTGCCGCTGCTGGTTTGATTCTTCGGAGAAGTCGTTTAAATTCCGTAGAATTTTTCTCGGAATTATCGGGTCAGATGACCCGACCGCGAAAATGTTGCTACCTTTTAGTTGGAGCAGGACAGGAGCCCATGCTCCAACAATGAAATTGAATGCGACATTGCTTGTCGGCTACGCTGTAGCCGACCAACGGGAAAATGTTGCTACCATCTCACTACATTTCGCAAGCTCAGAAGAAAACCGTAGACGACCCCTAAACGACCAGCAAACGTACACTAAATGACCGGTAACGCACAGTCGCTCATGCTGCCTGCTATTGCATTAAGTTGTGTTTTGCAGCTTGACGCTACCGGATGCTGCCGGACGCTGCCTTTGCTGCGAGAAAGGAACTGTCACTTTACGGTCATGTAGTGGCCATTTAGTGTTGGTTACGTGGTCATTTAGCGGCCAAAAAGATGTGTTTGCGGTTGGCCTCGAATTAAAAATCCTTCACGAACACTCAAGATGGCGAGCGACATAGCAAAACCGGATGGCTCTCGCCCGACAGAATGCCATGGAATCTCGGATGCACAAAAACTCGATCTTTCGATAGTTGACGACAGCGCCTTCTGCCTCTACAATCAATTTCGGATTCGCTTTTTAGCAGAAGGAGTTCTTTCATGCATAGCCCGCTGAAAATGATGTTGATCGCGCTTGTATTGCTTTCGCTGTTTCTGTCTCCATTTGGTTGCGGTCAAAACCATCGCAACGGAAAACGGACGGTCACCAGCGAAGGTGGAGAAAAAGTCGCTGCCGAAAAATGGAAGCAGCTACGCATGATCGAGGGGCACAATGTATATGTTTCCGCCTATAGTCACATCTACCACGAGGATAGCAAGAATTTCTATTTGACCAACACGCTCAGTATCCGCAATACCGACGTGCATGAATCCATTTATATCGACTCGGTCACCTATCACGATACGAACGGCAAACTGGTACGAGAATACGTTCCGCAGCCGTTACGAATTCCGCCTTTGGGAACGCTGGAATACATCGTCGGCGCGCGCGATACCAGCGGCGGAAGCGGCGCGAATTTCCTGGTTCACTGGCAGTCGACTGTAAAAGTATCCACGCCGTTGATCGAATGCGTGATGATCAGCACCGCCAGCCAGCAGGGGCTTTCCTTCCGCACGGTCGGTGTGCCCATCGACTAAGCTAACTGCTCATCAATATGAAATATTGATTATACGAAAGTGTGCCATGGTCTTACGCTACCGAAGATCGCGGAAGGCTTTGTGTTTTCTTGATGTCAGACACGGCCTCCCGGAATATTCATCCCGTGAGACCATGTCACAGCATGATTACTCGATGATTGGAATTGAGTAATAGAATCGATACGCTAGGCCACTGTGACTCGTTCTCCTAACACCGAATGAAAATCTTTTCAAGATTTCGGATTCCTTCAGCTATTTCATTTCCGCCGGTTTTCTGGAACGGTTTCAGTGCAATCAAATGTTAATGTATGGTTATCAGTGTCTAATTCATAGCTAACCGAAATCTCATTTCAATCAATCATACCGACTTTATCCTTTCTAAAGTGCAAACGACAACCGTGACTGTTCAACAACCACTTTGGAAATGATGAAAACCAATTTACTCAGCCTTCCAGCCCAAGAAAAAAGCTCCAGCAATCGATCGTTGGATGTTTTCGGCGACGTTCGCGCGGCGCAGCGCTTTGCCACGATGATGGCGATTTCCAAACCGAATTCTAACTTGATCTCCCAGCCGTTCTGAACAGAATACAAAGGCAATTAAAAAGCACGTCCGCTTTTCAATAAATAAACAGCAATGCATTTCGGATCGACGCGATCCGTCGTTATTTACCAGTGGAATGAGGAATCGTAGCATGAGATCATCCAGTAACCTGATTAACGCCGTTCTTGTTCTAACCCTGCTGCTCGTAACAATAGTACTTGGATGCAATGAGGAACAGGACTCACCCGATGGCGACGAAGAGCCAAACGCCACCACCGATGGCGATAGCCAGCAAGACGGGGACCAAACCGTAATCGATGGAGATGGTACCGATGGTGACACGGATGCCGACGCCGAAGTGGCGCAAGCGGCCTTTCCTGCCTGCGATACCGATGCGACGCAACAGACGGTAACCTTCGTTCACATCAACGATCTGCATTCCACCTATCAACCCTGTCCGAATTACGACAGCGAAAGCCCGGCGGCGGCGCTTAGAGGCTATTACTTGTCGGTCAAAGAGGAAAACCCGTATACACTCTTCACCGATGGCGGTGACGATCACGAAAAAGGGTCGGTGGCCGAAGCCTTATCCGCCGGATACAGTACGGTGGAAGTCGTCCATGCCATGAAATTCGATGTTCGGGTGATCGGCAATCACGACTTCGCCTGGGGACCGGAGGAGTTGCTGGCGTTTTCGAAAGATCCCAACGCCATCGTGCTGGCCTCGAACACGGAATACGCCGGGGCCAACTCCGAGGACTGGGGCGCGGTGGACTGGGCAGAAGTTCAGGTCGGTTGTGTAAGAATCGGATTTATGGGCATGGTGTCCAAACCGTGGAACGAGCGCAATCAGCAATACGACGGCGATTTCTTTGTCGGCGGAGATTTTCACTCTCGTTACGACTATGAAGAACGGGCCAGTGAACTGCTGGCCCAGCATGGCGAAGATGTGGATCTGGTCGTGATGGTGAGTCACCTCGGGCAGGGAGGCGATGAAGCATTGGCGGCGGCAGTCCCCGGAATCGATATCATCCTGGGTGGTCATTCGCATACCATCATGGGAGATCCTTCCATTATCGAAGATACGATCATTGTACAAAGCGGCTCAAACGCCCAGTTCGTCACGCGGCTGGATGTGAAGGTGGACTTGTCGAACAAAGAAGTGATCGAACACGAGCATTGCCTGAACATGACTTTCCCCGGAACGATGCCGGTAGATGCGCAACTTCAGTCCGATATCGAAGCGATCATGAAACGCTACGCTCCCACCTATCTGGATGCAGCCGGATACTTGAAAGCCTCGCATTCCAATTACGATGTCGCGCAAATCACATCCAAAGCCGCACAATACGCCTTGCAGACGGATGCCGCTGCGGTATACCTGGATACGATCTGGGCCAGTTGGGGATCAGGTGAATTCAACCAGCAAAACATGCTCGACACTTATAAAATCGAGCGGCAGCCTTCCGGTTCGCCGGGCTTCAACAGCTACTATACGACTTCGCTAAATGGCACAGACCTGCAACGGATGATCGATGAAGCCTCGGACGAATGGGTGTTCTCTGCGCCGGAAACCATCGATCCTGCTACGACGTATTCGCTGGCGTTGCAGAAAATCGCCGTATTCAATCCCGACGAATACCTTCCAACTGGGCTGTCACTGGGTGCAATCGAATTCGGCATGGAATCGTTCGAGGTGCTGAATCACTACGCAACGCATCGGACGGAGCAGTGCTTGTATGTGGATACGGATGACGCCTTGCCGAATTGCTCCGTAAAATAGCAAGCGTCAATAAAACGACAAAATTCGACAGGCAACCGGGTGACGTATTCATCCGGTTGTTTGCCGTTTAAGAAAGCCTTGCATATTGCAAAGGAAGGGTTGTCATGCTATTAACGGATACAGGATCTAACATCAACACAATCGAAACTTTCAAACAAGGATTGGCCATGCTGCACAAATCGCATTTGTGGATTTTCTGCCTGTTGCTCGCGTTTGTCATGATTGCAGGCTGTGGTTCGGATGACTGCACCGGTTCGGATTGCGAAAATCCGGACGGCGATCTGGATGGCGATGCCGAACTCACGGACGGTGATCAGCCCACGAGTTTCAGTTACGACGTTCCGTTGGACCCGAAAAGCCCCTGGCCCAAATTTCGTCGCAACGCCAAACAGACCGGCGCTGCCGAATGGAATTTGACCGATGACGGCGCCGACTTCTGGGCCTATCCCACCGGCAAGGGGATTTTCTCCTCTCCGATCGTCGGTGCGGATGGCACCGTGTATTGCGGCTCTGCGGATCGCTTTTTCTATGCGCTAAACGCCGACGGCAGCCTGAAATGGAAAAAGGAAACCGGCGAGATCATCGACAGCGCCGCCTTGCTGGACGATAAGGGCCGCGTTTATTTCGGCAGCGGCGACGGTCACATCTACGCGCTGGATGCACAAAGCGGGGAGGAAGTCTGGACTTTTCAGGCCGACGATCCGGCAGAGAACAACGCCTTCATTCGTTGGTTCGAAGGCAATATCACCATCGCATCCAACGGCATGCTGATCGCCGGAAACGACAACTTCTTTATTTACGCCATCGACCGCGACACGGGCGAGCGCATCTGGCGCATCACCATGTCCGATCAGACCTGGTCCTTACCGGCTATCGACGTCGAGAACGAGCGCATCTACATCGGCAATAACAACGTGGTAGACATTTTCGGCAATGTGTTCGCCTACGACTTCGATGGAAACAGGCTGTGGAAACAGACGTCACTGGGCACCATCGCCGCCAGCGCGCTGCTGTTGGATAACGGTGCGTTCGTGCTGGGCGGCTACGATGGCTTCTCCCGCGCCTACGATGGAGAAACGGGGAACGTCCGCTGGGAATTCGCCGCCAAGGATCATATCTACGCCAGTGCGGCCTTGCACCCGGATGGCTGGGTGTTGCAGGCGGGAGCCGATGGTTCGATTTACGCGCTGGACCCGGATGACGGCACGGAACAATGGGCGTTCGACTGGGGCGCACCGATCCGCTCCTCTCCCGCCGTCGACGGCCAAGGCCAGATCTACGCTGGAACCGGTGACGGCTACCTGGTCGTGCTGAACTCGGACGGTACGCTGAAATGGGCGCTGAAGCTGATCGACGACGACCGCGACGACCTGAACGCCTCGCCCGCACTGGGCATGCACGCGATTTACATAGCAGGGGAATCGGGCGAGATTTTCGGCGTTCCCTACGATTACTGCCTGCGAAGCGCGCAGGCGAGCAACCCGGCCTGTATGCTGGGGCCGGACGAACCCTTGCCGGACGACAGCGTCGAAATCCGCTTTACGACCAATTTCGGTACGCCGCTGCAAACCGCGCCGGATTCCATCGCACCCAATCGTGCCCTGGCCTTTACGTTGATGGTGCGTGAGGGCGGCGACACAACCCTGGCGCTGATCGACAACGACAATATGACGATCACGCTCGATCCTCCCTCGGAAGTAGACGTTCAAATCAGCGCGGATCGGCGCTTTGTTACCGTCGTGCCGGAAAGCGTGTTTGCCGGAGACAACGAAGGCAAGGTAACGATCACGCTTTCGGGCGATTACCTGATTAGCCCGGATCGTCAGGGACTGGCGATGAGCGGCGGCACCAAAGGGGGCAGCTACAATCAAGATTTCGTCTTCGATATCCAACCCGCCCTGGCAGAGGCTGTGCCCGCCCTGCAACCCTCCATCGGGCAGCCGGTTTCCGCCTGGGAACTGCGACGACTGGCGGCTCCCTATCCGACGTTGATGCCCAGCTACAACCAGATCGGTTTCGACTCGCTGCATTTCGTCATCACCCTGATCGACAAGCAGCAGGACAACTGGCTGGGCTGGGTGACGGAAGGTCGTCCCACCGGTGAAGACGGGGCGACCGTGATCGAGCCGGAAACGCACGGCGTCTTCCCGGTTCAGATGAGCTACCAGAACGGCGGCATGACGTTGATCAACGAAGCCGGTTTCGGTCTGGAGATCATGTCGGCAGACTTGAGTTTCAATACGTTCCGTATCAGCGCTATGTTAAACGCCGACGGCGAAGCGCCTGAAGCGGCAACCGTGTACGCGAAAACGCTCTGCGCCGGGATTCCGCTCTACGGTCAGTTCCTGCGCCTGTTGGGGCTGTGCAACCCGGAAAGCGACATGCTGATCGCCTACGGTGCGGCGATTCTGGAGCCGTACAACGAAGGCCGCATCACGCCGGTCAGCGGCATCGGCGCGGTGAGCTTCGATTCCAATGGCGAGCGCGTCACGGCGACGGTTACCGGTTCCAGCATCAAAGCCAGTGAGCACACCATCAATCTGCTCGTAACCGATGCCGAATTGCGCCCCTTGCAGTTGGACTACGGTCTGGATACGGAATTGGAAAGTGACAGCAACGGCAACCTGACTTCCGTTTCCATCGGCTACGACGCCGCCAGCGCGCCGGAAGCGGTGCTGTTTTATCTGATCGTGGACGGAGCGCCGCTGGCGCGTGAAGCGGGAAACCTGGTCATCCCCACAGACGGCGACCGCTAAGGTGACAGACGGCTACAATCGCCCTGTTAAGGAAATCGAGCCATGAACCGAATTTCGCTTTTTATCCTGGCCGCCGCTCTGCTGTTTTGTTCGTGCAGCAGCGATTCGGCATCTTTGGGAGAACCCTGCTCCGATGATGGGGATTGCGGTGGTACTTTGCTTTGCTGCGACGGCGTTTGCCAGAATGGCTGCAACCCGGCTGGGGATGTGGATTTCGAGCCGCCGGACGGCGATTCGAAAACGGATGAAGATCCGGATTCCGCCGTGGATGGCGATCTCGATGCGGACGAGGAGCAGGGCGACAGCGACAAGGAAAACGCCGACACAACGGAAGCGGATGCCGAGTTCGACATTTTCGAATTCGATGTAGAGCTTGACTCCACGGATGATGAAGAACGCGAGAGAGACGCGGAGAGCGACTCCGAGCTAGAGGGCGAAGTCGAGCTGGAAAGAACGGAAGCGGTTGACGTCGAGGCCGAAACGGATCCGGATGCAGAAATTGAATTCGAGTTGGAAGCGGATGTAGAACCGGATACAGAACCGGATGTAGAAGCTGACGCCGAATTCGATGTAGAAGCCGACATCGAAGCGCCTCGGTTATTCAATGCCTATATCCTGGCAGCGGTGGAGTATGCCTACACGAATTACGGTCTGTTGGGATACGATGCCGCCGAGCTGACTCACGACATCGCCTATGGTCCGCACGGCTTGATTTATGCCACCGGCGGCTCGCGCACCATGAGCGTTTCCGCCATGATGGAAGTCATTCTGACCGCCCTGCAACTGTACAGCGCCGACACCGGCGACCAAAGCGTGTGGGAATACCTGCCTAAAAGCAGTTGGGAAAACATGGAGGATACCGATATCAAAAGCTGGCTCTGGGTCAATTACGATCTGGGCTCAGCCGGAACCGCCGATGCGCTGGAAGCATTCGGCATGGGCGAGCATTGTCCCTTCGAACAATTGCAGCCGGGTTCGTTCATCAATTTCAATCGCACCAGCGGCAGCGGACATGCGGTGGTCTTTCTGGGTTTCGTCGACGAGGAAGGCGCGATTTTCGATACCTATTCCGATGATGTGATCGGCTTTTACTATTTCTCCGCACAAGGTTCCTACGAAGTCGGTCTGGGCGGCTTGGATTATCGCTATGGTCTGTTCTCGGATGCGCTTCCCTACCCGGATATGCCTTACAAGCGGGACTTGAATATCATCCGTTCGGAAAACCAGCAGGTGTTAAGCACGGGAGTTATGCTGCATCCCGCCTATTGGAGCGCGTCGCTTTCGGGGCGGTAAGGCAAATTGTCGGGCAGAATCTGCCCGACCTACTGTAGGTCGATGAGTGGCAATGTCAAAGGGTGGCACGTGGCCAAGCGGAATAAAATGGAGCTTGCCCGTGTTCTTGTTTCGGCTCATGGGCAACCTACGGTTAGCCCATGCCACCCACCGGATATGCCTTACAAGCGGGACTTGAATATCATCCGTTTGGAAAACCAGCAGGTGTTAAGCACGGGAGTCATGCTGCATCCCGCCTATTGGAGCGCGTCGCTTTCGGGGCGGTAAGCAGATTGTCGGGCAGAATCTGCCCGACCTACGGTAGGTCGATGAGTGGCAATGTCAAAGGGTGGCACGTGGCCAAGCGGAATAAAATGGAGCTTGCCCGTGTTCTTGTTTCGGCTCATGGGCAACCTACGGTTAGCCCATGCCACACACCCGGAAAGCAACTGTTTTGAACCAGCACAAACCATGAACAACGGCGGGCTTACGCCTCGCTGCTACAATAGAAAACACCCTGCCTATTTCGCAGGAGGACCGTCGGTGTAGACCACGCCGTCTTTCACCCAGCATTCACCGGCGGAGGTTTCATAATTCTGGCTGGGGTCCAGGTTCGGATTATCCCAGTTACTCCCGCCGTCATTGAAGACGAAGTACAGCGGATAGGCCGGGTTGATGTCGATATCCTTGACCCACCACTGACCGCTTTCCAAGCTCATGGCTTCGCCGGGAACCGTAGTCCAGGTCGTGCCAGCATCGTAGCTGTAGTGAATGTAGGGCGGAATCCAGCCGGTGTAATAATGAACTCGATACGTCGGCGCGGTTTCGATGTCGCCATCCGTAAGATCGCCATCCACACTATCGCCGTCAATCACGTCGCCATCCGTGACATCCCCATCTGCCAGATCTCCATCGATCACATCACCATCCACGATATCGCCGTCAATGATGTCACCATCGGTTATATCGCCATCCACGACATCACCGTCAACCACATCGCCATCGACTACATCACCATCGGTTATATCGCCATCGACGATATCGCCGTCAGCTACGTCACCGTCAACGACATCGCCGTCAACCACGTCGCCATCTGTGATATCGCCATCAATTGTATCGCCGTCTACTACGTCGCCGTCGGTGCTGTCTCCATCTATGGCATCGCCATCAATCGTGTCGCCATCGATTTGATCGCCGTCGCTTGCATCGCCATCAGTCGGCGTATCCGGGTCGGTGTCGTACATCAGGCCATCTTTCACCCAGACTTCCAACAGCGAGGTGCGAAACTGGCAAGTGTCGCAATTTTCTTCGCCCTTGGGTTTGAGCCATTGCGCAGCATCCTGCTGGGCTGCACCGTCGTTGAACAGAAAATACAACTGGCCCGGCTCGTTGCGTATAATATTCGCAGCGACCCACCAGCCGTCGTCTTCGTCATCCATGGCCGTTCCCGGATAGGGCGACCAACTCTGGCCACTGTTGCCGCTGTAGTACAAATAAGGTTGATCGGTGGCGAAAAGATGCACCGTGATGCTTCGCGTGGTGATGGCCGTGTCGCCATCGGGAATCCAGTCGTTCGAATCGGTATCCTCGTCACCATCCGAGCTGCTTTCCCAATCGCCATCGGCGATCGGATCGTCTTCACCGCCGCAACCGGCAAGCCCTATTGACAATAAAACAAACACCAGCAAGCTCCAGGTGAATATCGAGTGCGTATTGCGCATGGTTCCGCTCCTTATTCGAAAAACGCCTCTTGTTCAACATAGGATTCTACCTCATGACGGCCTGAAAGAAACCTTAAAAAAAACCGTTTCTTTTTATTGCGTGTCCGTTATCATGGGCGCGATAAGCTGGCACTGCGTCAAAGGAGGAAACAGATGCCGAATAAAACCATTACCTCGGGTAGTCGCGTAACGTTGGAAATGGATCTTTATCTGGAAGATGGCGAACTCGTCGCCAGCACCAAAGAAGACGGCGCGTTAACCGCTACCGTCGGCAACAACGAAATCATTCCCGGCCTGGAAGAGGGATTGATGGGAAAAGCCTCCGGCGACACCTTCGACATCGAAGTCGAACCCGAACAGGGCTACGGCGAATACGATGAGGACGCCTTCGACACCATTCCGCTGGAGATGTTTGAAGACGCCGATATCGAAGTCGGCGAAGATTTCTTCTTTGAAGATGAAGACGGCGAGCCGGTCGTGGTGCGCATCGAAGAGATCGACGGCGACGAAGTGGTGGTCGACTTCAATCATCCTCTGGCCGGTGAAACGCTGCGCTACAAGGGTACAATCGTTAAAGTGGAGTAATTCCACTTAACTGAGAATTTCACAACAAGGAATCAGGGGGAAGGGCGCTAGCTCGGTTCGCGTCGCTTGTGTTCTTCTATGATGCGTGCGCTGTTGGGTACCGCCAACTTGTACCACCGCACCCGAAGTTCGTCCTGCTCCGCTTCGGATAACGGAGTAAGAGTGATTCCGTGTGCTTCGCGCAGCAGCATCAAGCGCTGTACGGACAAAGCACAGGCAACCGAGACATTGAAGCTCTGCGTAAATCCCAGCATCGGCAGCATGAACAGGCCGTCCGCCGCCTTTGCCTGTTCCGGTTCCAGGCCATCCAGTTCATTGCCCATCAACAAGGCGATCTTGCCATCCGGTTCCAGTGCTTCCAGGCCGTTTTCCGCCTGGGTGTCGCGTTCGGGCAACAGGTAACTGGCGTAGATGCGATATCCCAACTCGCGCAACGCCGCAAATGCGGCGGTCCAGTCGTCGTGATAATGCAGGGTCAGCCATTTATCGGCACCCTGCGTGATGCTCTTGCTGATGCCGTCCTGCTTCATCGACTCGGGCAGGATGATATGGACATCTTGCAGGCCGAAGGCTTCGCAGGTGCGCAGAATCGCCATGTAATTATGAGGTTTATTGAAGCGGTCGATCACGATGGTGATGTCGCGCGTGCGGCGCAGCAGCACACGTTCCAGCCGTTGAATGCGCCGCTCGGTCATATGCTGTTGTAACAAGTCGACGGTTTTCATGGCGGGCAATGTATCGTAAAAGGCAGGTAGACGCAAGTTTCATCATGGTTGTTTAAGCGTAAAAATGCCGGAAATCCTTGCCCAATCGGCAGGCCATCGCTACAATGCGCCCCATGACGACGCTATGGGAAAAACTTGGGTTTAAAAAGAACGCCACTGGCGCTGCCGCAAAAGCCGGTACGAGCAGCCTTGGGCGCGAATTGGCCGAACGGCTGAGCATTGAAGATCCTCAACGCCTGAATTATCTGGCCGCTTTCGGAGGATTGCTGGGCCGGGTGGCTATGGCCGACGCGACGGTTTCCGAAGAAGAAGTCGGGCGCATCGAGTCGATTCTGCACACCGTTTCCAATCTTTCCGCCGAGGAAGCCGCCTGGATGGCTCAGTTGGTGGGACGCAAAGCCAAGGAACTGGCGGGCATCGAAAATCACCTGTACCTGCGTGAAATCAACGAGCAGGCGGATAAAGCGCAAAAGCTGGAGATCGTTTCCTGCCTGTTCGCCGTAGCCGCCGCCGACGATGAAATCAGCCCCGAGGAAAACGAAGAAGTACGCCGCATTTCCAGCGCACTTTTATTGGATCACCGCGATTTCATCGAGATCCGCCGCTTGTACCGCGACAAACTCTCCGTATTGAAGAACCTGCCGAAGTAAAGCTTTGCCACTGTTGAGTGGGTCATCACCTATAACTTCCTTAAGTTTAGGTTAGAGGTATCAGTCTTTTTTCGCCACCGATTCCAAGAAGTTGTGCCATAGTCTTACGCGATCGAAGATCGCGGAAGGCTGTGTGATTTCTTGTGGTTACACACGGCCTCCCGGAATTTCCATTCCGTGAGACCATGGCACATCCCGATTACTCTATGGACAGAAATGAGTAACATCTGTTCAATCACTCCATTTCCGCGACTTTCTGCACGTAGCGGTCGATGTCGAATTTACGCCGCAGGCCCTTGTCGTTCATATAGCGGATCTTGCCGAAGATCGCCCGCTCTTTCCAGGGGCGGTCATGCGCACCGAAACACCAGGCCACCCCGACATAGCCGTTCGGGTCGCGGCCATCCAACTGGTAGGCATCGTTTAATTGAACCGCGATTTCAAAGGCCCGTTCCGGCGTCCGGCTCCATTCCAGAATCTTTTTTCCCCAGTACATTCGCATGTATCCATGCATCGTGCCGCGTAGCAGCAATTCTTTTTGCGCCGCGTTCCAGTAGGGATCGTGTGTGCGGGCCTGTGTGAGTTCTTCAATCGAATACAGATATTCCCGCTTGTCGCTCCGGTGTAGTCCCAAAGTCTGCTTGGCCCAGTCCGGCAATCCGGCGTAGCGATCGTACTGCAGATTGTGCAGCACGTAATTGACGGCCAGTTCCCGGCGCACGATCAACTGTTCCAGAAAACTTTCCGCTCCCGCTCCGCCCTCCAATAAGACCCGGCGTGCAATGGCGTTGGCAGAGATCTGCCCGAAATGCAGGTAGGGACTCAAGCCCGAAAGGCCGTCGATGCTCGGATCGCGGCTGTCTTGCGCATAACGACCGAGCTTGTTTTCAAGGAATTCCAATAGCTTACGTTCTGCCTGCTGCGCTCCGCCAAGCGTTTGTGAAACTGCTGGGACGGAGCGATCCAACTTCATCTGTTCCAGGAGATCATCGATATCGCCGCTGAAATCCGGCAGAGAAAGCTCCAGTCGTTCCGCCGAACGCGCGGCCTTGGGTAGCTTGACTGCGGAGAGAAAAGCTCCGACATTTCGATTGATTTTCCGGCGAATCGTGTACGCGCCGAATTCCTGCTTGTCAGTGGTAACCGAGGGTGGCACGATGCAATCGCTCTCGACCTCGATCAGGGGACATTCCAGGTTTTTCGCGACCTGCTGCCGCCATTGGCGCTGAATGCGTGTGTAGCCGCCATCCACCACCACCAGGGCGGCCTCCCGGCCCAATTCGGTCACCACCTGGTCCGGTTCACCGCGCACGAGTAAAAATCGCAGCCCCCGGCGTTTCAGTTCTTTTCGAAGTTCCTGCAAGCCTTCCAGCATGAAACGATAGTGACGCAATGTCGCGCCCGGGTAGCCGTCGGTCAAGGCGAAGACGACCACCAGCGGCAGGTGCCGCTCATTCGCCTGGATTTGCGCATACGAAAGCGCGTGGTTGTCTGAAATGCGTTGTGCCTGCTGCATCCAATACAACACGTAGCGAGCCTGGGGAGGCTTGCGTATCAAGCGCGGATTGAGTACGCACACGCGCTCGGGTTGTATGCCGAATGAAAGCAGGTCCATTTTCTCGTCCCGTAAAGAAAGCGGTTGATTTTAAACAAGACTTATTGCTTTAGTAACGCCACGATATCCTTGGACATTTTCTCCGGTGCAGTAGCCGGACCAAAACGCTTTACCGGTTTGCCTTCGCGGTCGATGAGAAACTTGGTGAAATTCCACTTGATGGCCTTGCTTCCCATCAATCCCGGTAGCTGACCGGTCAGATAGCGGAACAGGGGATGTGCATTGGTGCCGTTCACATCGATTTTCCCGAACATCGGAAAGCTTACGCCGTAATTCAACTCGCAGAATTCCATAATCTGCATTTCGCTGCCCGGTTCCTGATTCTGAAACTGGTTGCAGGGAAAACCCAGAATTTCCAGACCCCGGTCCTTGTATTCCGAATACAGAGCCTGCAAGCCTTTGTATTGAGGCGTAAACCCGCACTTGCTGGCGGTATTGACGATCAACAGCACCTTGCCCCGATAGTCGCTCAGGTCGATGTCCTTACCGGCAATGGTCGTAGCCGAGAATTCATATACACTATCCGGCATGTTACCCCCTTTCATTCGAAAAGACTCCAATCCACACCCTTGCATCCTAGCCCGCATTCTCTGGCCTGTCGAAAGAATAAGATTCCTTTAACAAGAGATAAATTTCCTTTTAGAAATTGAAAATTTCGTTCTTCGCTCCTCTTGCTGGTGAAGCTGAGATGATCCGGCTATGCCATCCGGGGCGGAAAATTCGCTAATCCAGAAAACGGGATGGGAAAAAAAGCTTGACAGCAACCGGGGATTGTTATAGAAAACGGACCTTGCGAACGCTGGAATTTGAAAATTGAATTGCGGGAATAACTCAGTGGTAGAGTGCGACCTTGCCAAGGTCGAAGTCGCGGGTTCAAATCCCGTTTCCCGCTCCATATACGAGCGGCCAACCAGCAGGTTGGCCGTTCTCTTCGGCGCCGTGGCCAAGTGGTAAGGCAGAGGTCTGCAAAATCTCCATCACCAGTTCGAATCTGGTCGGCGCCTCCAAAAATGAATCGGCTCTCTTTAAAGAGAGCCGGTTTTTTTTATGCCTGAAGCGGCTGCTATTTTTAAGTTGAAGCCGATACAAAAAACTACACGTTCAGAGATTGCCAAGCGTTCTGCAATCCGTTATAAGTAAGGAATGTGTGCTTTGCCGTATAAAAATCCTGCCTCGTTCGTTTCATGCATCCTGTCGTTGACGTTTCTTGCACTTATCGGCTTGTCGGCCTGCGAGCAGACGAGCAGCAGTCTGTATTCTTTCGGCGATGATAATTCTCCATCTTCAATCAATGGACCGGATCTGGACATTCCTGCATTGGGGGATGCCGATCGGGAGCCTTATCTGCCGGTAATCGATGGCGATTTCGACGAGGAAAAGCGCTTTGGCAATGAGTCCGAAAATTCCGGTCTGCTGCCCGATGCAGATGTCGTGGATGGCGATACGGAAATGGAAGACAGCAACGACTCGGACGCTTCCAGCGCATTGCAGGATCTTGCCCTGCGTTCCTTGCAGATTCGACCCATTTCAGGGCACAACATCGTAATCAGCTGGGCCAGGCTGGCTCCGGATAGCGAAGTCATTATCATGCGCTCCGCCGGTGAAGATGGCTGGTTCGAAGAAATCCGGCGCGTTGCCGGCGATCACGCCCGTTTTCTGGATCTGGCGCTTAGCCCGGAATCGCCCTACAAGTATCGCCTGACGGCCTGTAACGACCAACTTTGCGGCGAAATGGTTGAATCTCCGGTTGTTACCACCCTGGCATCGCATCTGCCCGCCATTACCTTGACTCATCCTCCCGACGGCACCGACGATGACCTGGTGCTTTTCGCTCCGGTCAACTCTTCGGAGTATTACACGGCACCATACGGTTACATCGCCGCCGTGGATCGCCAGGGGGTAGTCTGGTGGGAGTTTTTCAGCGATCAATATGGAACGGTCACCGAGCTGGAACCGTTACGCGATCACTCATTGGCCACCGCTCAATATCTTAGCCTGATTCAACTCGATCTGGATCACAATGTGCTGTACAACTCCACCAATGAAGGCGTGACGGCGCATCACGATATCGATCAGATGAGCGACGGTCGCCTGATCCATCTCTTTTTCGAAAGTTACGAACCGGAACCGGATCGCTATTTACTGACCGACGGCGTTCAGATCTTGAACCTGGAAACCCGCACAATCGATTGGGAGTGGCATTCGAAAGACCATGTGCCCCTGTCCGATTACAACGCCATCGATATTCTGACCAGCTTCTACGGTTTGGGGTACGACTGGACCCACGCCAACTCGATCACGCTGGACGAGCAAGCCGGGGCGCTGTACATCAACTATAGAAACCTCAATAAAATCTACAAAGTGGGCTACCCATCGGGAGAGGTGGAATGGACGATGGGTAAAGATGCCGATTTCGGAGAAGCCATGTGGGATCACGCTCACAACCCGGAATACATCGCTCCCGGTCGCATGGTGATATTCGACAACGGCACCTATCATCTTCATTCGCGTGTCATTGAAGTGGCTTTCGATCCGGAAGCGAAGAGCATGGAACTCGAATGGGAATACCGGGAAACTCCCGATTTCTACTGCCCCGCCCAGGGTGCCGCAATTCCACTGGAAAACGACCACATCCTCGTGACCGATGCCAATAACGGGCGCCTGTTCGAGATCACACGCGATAAAGAACTTGTGTGGGAACTGCGGATACCGCTTGGTTTTTGGATTTACAAGGCCATGACCGTCCCCAAATCCTTCTTTACCGAGTGGTAATCTCTCTGCAATAAGAAGAATTCTATATGATTCTAGCAGTTTACGGAGTCGTCTTTTCGCTCGGTATCAGATCGATGACCACCAGTTGAGGTCGGCAGAGAAAACGCAGGCGCGGCGCAAAACCACGTTCCATTCCAACACCATGAGAAACGATCAATGTTCCTCCGCCTTCCAGATCGGTGCGACCCGCTCCCCATTTACGCGGTAATTTCGAATAGTTGAGCAGCGGTCCGATAAAAGGCAGGCGGACTTGTCCGCCGTGCGTGTGTCCGGCAAGCAGCAAATCCGCCCGAAGATCTCCGGCGGCAAAGTTGGGATAATGGCCAAACACGAGATGAAAGCGATTTTGAGGCGGTAAACGCAGATCCGTTTTATAGGAATCGTGCATGTTCAAACCGGTGATAGCGATTTCACCTGCGCTCGTTGTAAGGGTATCGCCCATCAGCCGGATGCCGGTGCG
The DNA here is from genome assembly GCA_965140415.1 of Myxococcota bacterium. Classification (GTDB taxonomy): domain Bacteria; phylum Myxococcota_A; class SURF-8; order SURF-8; family SURF-8. The sequence continues at coordinate 5,782,470 of OZ223209.1, read as the reverse complement.
TTTGAACATCGCTTTCCAGCCGGGTAGATCGATATTGCCGTATACCGCGAACGACCCCTGTGTGCCTCGGATGTTCTCCTGACGAAGGAATCGATTGATTTCCGCAATCAGCGCCGCCCGTTGTGTCGGTTCGTAAATCTGTACGTAATCGCCGACAAAGAGCAGGATATCCGGTTTTTCCTCTTTTGCCTGGCGCAAAGCCTGTTTTTCATACTCTCCGAAATGATCCGTCTGTAGATCGGCAATCACAACAATACGAAGTGATTTCGTGATCTTATCGCTTTGTAAGCTATAGTGTTTTACCTGTAGCCAATTCGGTTCGATGAAAAAGGCGTCGATAGCCAATACAATAAGCAAAGCGGTGACGACCAGCGCTGCCAAGCTTGTTTTTCGGTGCTTCGACCAAAGTATTACAGCAAATCCCAAAAGCAACAGGGGAACATGTACAAACAGGTTATAGCAGAACAAGCGCATATTGCCGAATCTGTCCTCTCCGAGAAACAAACCGACAAGTAACCCTAAAAGCAGACCGGATAAAATAAGAATTCTTGCCGCCTGTGGCGTTCTTAAGCGTTGCCCCAATCCGAGAGCCAGAAAATCCACCAGAAACATCAATAGGTTATAAATCAATGTGGCGGGAAACACGCTGTCTCCTACAACCGGACGATTTTAAAATGATGTGCCGACATGGTCACTCCCCGCTGTGATCGTTTCCCGTTCATACCGGATCGGCGTGGGCCTGATGAATGGCCTTGATGCTGGGAAGAATGGAACTGAATGCATCTACGATGGCGGGATCGAAGTGTGTTCCGCTCCCGCGTTGAATTTCCGTTACTGCATCATCGAATGACCAAGCTGTTTTGTAGGGACGTTTGGAAGTTAAGGCATCGAATACATCCGCCACTGCGGCAATGCGCGCCTCGTAAGGAATCGCGGTGCCTGCCAAGCCGTCTGGATAACCGCTGCCGTCCCATTTTTCGTGGTGGTGCAGTGCGATGCGCTGTGCGACAACCAATAGCTCCGAGCGATTGTCTCCCAGAATTTCAGCACCGATGGTCGTGTGGGCACGCATGGTACGCCATTCCCAGCTGTCCAGCGGTCCCGGTTTCTTTAAAATCGTATCGGGCACCCCGATTTTACCGATATCGTGCATGGGAGCGGCGTTAAGCAGCACTTCTGCGGAACGCTCGTCGATGCCGATGGTTATTGCCAGCTCATGGCAGATCTTGCTCATGCGGATGATGTGCTGGCCCGTTTCGTTGTCCTTGTATTCCGCCGCCGCGCTCAATTTATGGATAATGGCCTTGCGGGTTTCATGGATTTCGCTGGTACGCTCGATAACCATCTGTTCCAGTACTTCGTTCTGATCGAGTGCCTGGTTGTGCAGCAGCCGCACCTCCAACAGATTGCGTACCCGGTTCAGAATTTCGATGCGGTCAAACGGTTTGGTCAGGAAATCCTTGGCTCCCGCTTCAAGCGCCTTTACACGGGTTTCGTAGTCCGGTTCGGCGGTCAGCGCCAACACAGGAATGTAAGAACCCTGTTCCACCTGATGCAACTGTGCCATTACCTGGAAGCCATCCAGGTGCGGCATACGCAGATCCAGCAGCACCAGATCGGGCCGCCAGGACTTGTACAGATCCAGCACCTCACGGGGGTCTGTCAGTCCTCGGATATTGTGATATCCGGATAAGCGAAGAATTTCTTGCAGCAAATTGACATTGGCGGCAGTGTCGTCAACCACTAACAACTTGGCATCGAAGATTTGCCGACTGGTGATCATGTACTTCTCGTTTTCAGCGGCGTAGGTGGATCATTCACTGGGTTGATTCCGTTTGCGAACGTGGCACTTCGGAATCGGTTCTCCTCGTGCCCCACCGATAAGGCAACGATCTGAGAACCTCTGCCAATTATACTAGACCGGCTAATGTTGGTGCAAGTTTTGCCGACATCATTTTTAGTTAGTAAATTATTCGTTGTTCCATCGAAAGCTCACAGGGCTTCGTCCCGGCTTGTGTCCGGGGACGAATTAGGGTAAACTTCCGGCGAATTGAACAGAGTTCCGGGTCATTGCGCCAAAGGAAGGGTAGGCATGATGAAGGCCGGTTATGGGGAAAGAATCGCAAAACGGGAGAAACAGGATGAACAAGTGGATAGGACTGATTGCATTGTTGTTGATTACCGCCTTGTCAACGGTAGGCTGTTCCACCGATGATATTTTCGATCTACCTGACGGCGATACGACCGACGGTGACACGCCCGACGGTGACACGACAGACGGCGATACGCCCGACGGCGACACGCCCGACGGCGACACACCAGATGGTGATACACCAGATGGTGATACTCCCGATGGCGATACTCCCGATGGTGATACTCCCGATGGCGACACGCCGGATGGCGATGTGCCCGACGGCGACACGCCCGATGGCGATATGCCCGATGGTGATACGCCCGATGGCGACACTCCCGATGGCGACATGCCCGATGGCGACATGCCCGATGGTGATACACCCGATGGCGACATGCCCGACGGCGACATGCCCGACGGTGATGTGATCGACGGTGATGTGGTTGACGGTGATACCGTCAGTTGTGCGGGCTGCGAGAATTTCCCCGGCGAATACTGCGTGGCCTCGGCAACCGGCCCCAACTGTAATCAACTCAATATCGAATCTGCCGTCATCGAACGGACGCAGGGAACCGACTGTGACTTCACCGTTACTGTAGCGGTTTCTGGATTGCCGCCGCAATCGGTACAGGTAACCGGCTGCGAATTCGTCGATGAAGATATTATGGGCATGTGTGGCCTGACGGTGAACCAAGACGGCTCCATCACGGTGGACTGCCCCAGCTTATGCACGGCCACCTTTACGCAGCAGGCCTGCTACACCGATGGCGACGTCGACGGCGACCAGGAGCCGATCTGCCCCTCCACCAATTCGCTGGAATGCACGGATCGCATTGGAAATCACAATCTGCTTAATGGCAGAGCCAATGTGTGGGAATCCTATAGCTGCGATGCAATGCTGAACGAAAACGGCCCGGAGGCGATTTATGAATTCGCCACGGATGAGGATTGCGAAGCCACGCTGCAACTGACCAACCTGTACAACAACCTCGACCTGTTCGTGCTCTCTTCTTGTAGCACCAACTCCTGTTTGCATTATTCAGCCAATACCGGCACGACCGACGACATCATCACTTTCAATACGCTGGCGGGTGAACCCTACTATGTCGTAGTCGATGGCGTGGATGGCGCAACCGGTAATTTCTCGCTGTACGTGGATTGCACTTGCGGAGTCGATGGCGATTTCGACGGTGATCTGGTTGATGGCGATTACATCGATGGCGATACCATCGATGGTGATATCGTAGACGGCGATGTTGTCGATGGCGACGAGGAAGCCGCTTATGAGTTGCAGCCGGTCAGCGGTATGCTGGCGTTTTTCAATTTCACCGACAACAGCAACATCTTCTCTTCTCCCTACCCGAACGACTATTACAAGGACGAGGACGGATACATCCAGGTCAACGGCTTCCCGACACCGTCGTTCCAGGAAAACATGCAGGCCAATCTGCTGATCAACCGCTACATCTCGATCATGGAAAGCGAACTGGACGGCTTCGGCACCAATGCGGCGGCCTATTTCACCTTCCCGGCGGCCATCGACCCGGACAGCCTGCCCGCTACTCCCAGTGACAGCATGCAGTGGGAAGCCTCGGTGCTGCTGGTCAACGTCGATCCGCTCTCTGAAGACTACGGTACGATGGTTCCGATCGAAACCCACTGGACTGCGGCTGCGACCTTCTACGAGCCGGATGGGAACCAGTTGACGGTTGCACCGTACGACGGTTTCCCGCTGTTGCCGGAAACGACCTATGCCGTCATCGTGACCGATGGCGTTACCAATGCTACTGGAGATCCGCTGGGCCGGGATCTGGTGATGAGCTGGGTGTTCAGTGGGGTTGCAAGTGGCGACACGAAACTCGATGCGGCGTATGCGCCCCTGGTTGATTGGCTCTCGGACCCGAATACATCCTTCGACCCCGATCGCGTGCGCGTTGCTACGGTCTTTACTACCCACGATCCGGTCAAACAGACCCGCCAGATGCGCGATTCCATTCGCAGCGAATATCCAAACGGCGATCTGGCCGGCGCTCTGGTGGATTGCGCCTATACCGGCGCTCACCACAACCATATTTGTTTCGAGGGCCATTACACCGCGCATAACTTCCAAAGCGGTACGCAGCCCTACCAGTATTTCGGTGGTTCTTTCGTATTCGATGACAACGGTGATCCGATTTCGCAGGCGGTGGAAACCCTAGACTTTGCCTTCTGCATTGCCACCGATCAGAGTGCTCCACAGGACGGCTGGCCGATCGTGCTGGTTTCTCACGGCACCGGCGGCGATTACAACAATTATATCGGCGACAGCATAACCGGCGATTACGCCATCTCCGACGAGCTCTGTTCCGCCGGACTGGCAACCATCGGCATCAATCAGCCCCTGCATGGCGCACGCGGCAACGGCTATACCAACGACGAACTGGAGCTCTATTCGTTCAACTTCGGTAACCCGGAATCGGCCCGCGCCACCATGCGGCAGTCGGTGCTGGACAACATTCAGTTGACCGCTTTCATCAAAGCTGGGAAACTGACGATCTCCGAAAGCGTCTGTTCGAGTTGGCCGGGTAGCGAAGTCTACAACGGACCGAATGAAATCCCCATCGATACCAACACGATTCTGTTCCACGGCCACAGTCACGGGGGATTGTCGGGTGCGATGCTGGCGGGAATCGAAGACGACATCCTGGGTTATGTGCTCAGCGGTTCCGGTGGGCGCATCAGCAATACCGTTATGGAACGCACCGATCCCGACGTGTTGCAGATGCTGGAAGACAACGGCCTGGTGGAACGTGACGACATGCACAAATTCCACCCGTTGCTGCTGTTGATCCAGACGGCGGGGGAAGTGACCGATCCCATCAATTACGCGCCCTATTACACCATCACGCCGCACGACGACCGGGCGAAAAACGTGATGTTCACAAGCGGACTGCTGGACCCGCAAACGCCCAAATCCACCACCTATGCGCTGGCTACGGCGGCCTTGATTCCGCAGATCGAAAACGCTGCCGGGACGACGCCGGAGGCGGTGGGTGGCTTGCAACTGATTGGAATCGATCCGGTCTCACGTCCGGCTACCAACACCGTGCAGGGACCGGATATGACGATGGCTACCAGTGGCCTGCTGCAATATCCCGACGATGGCCACTTTGCCATTTTCGACAACGAAGACGCGGCGGATGTGTACCGCTATTACCTGTACACCATCGCTTATACCTCCGTCGGTGTTCTGGGGTTGCAGGACTGATGTGAGTTTTCTTTTCACAACGATGTTGTATCCGGTTGGTTCAGGCTTTGTCCTGAACCAACTCGTTTTTGGCTCCGAAAACCACGGAGAAGCGGTTTGACCGAGCAGCGTTACGAAAGTCTGAGTGGGGAGAATCGGCACTACCTGGATACGCTGCCGCTGGCCCCCTGCCGTCATGCCATGATGCAGGGCGCTCACCTGATACTCGGACGGGCAGGGCGCTATCCCGATCTGCGTACGCTGCTTCTATATTTAAAGCGACTGCGCGAACAGGATCGCTCATCATTACTGATCGATGGAGATCACCTGGAAAGTTACCCGGAGTTTCCGAAACTGCTTGCAGCCGCAAAGAAGCTCGGGTTCACGTCTCTTTTTCTGGTGCTGCAAACGCAAACCACATGGTCTGATCCCTTCGAGCGCGCGTTGATGGCATCCGGTATTGAGCGTGTCTTTGTGCGCAAACCTGCACCGGCGACTATTTTAAAAGAAGAGGTCCAGTCATACCGCCACATGCTCACACGTCTGGTGGCATTGAAGATTCCCGTTACGTCCTGGCTTGGTGTCGATGAGGCCGCCGCCGATTGGCTGGATACCGAAATCGAACAGGCAAAGCAAGCGGGTGCGGATTCGGTCGCGCTCGGCTATCCACTGGGCGACAACGCGCAGCAGTACCCGGATCTAAACCGTTTGCGTGAATCGCTGGTGGCGTGGAAGTATCGTCGGCGCAGCAACATGGCGTTTCAAGTCGCTCTATTTGACTATCCACCCTGCGGCTTGTCTTTTGGCGAAGAGTTGCCCTTCGAGATCCTCCCGGCGTTGCCGGTGGTCGATCCCTTGCGCTATCCCGAGGAAATCATGCTGGAACGCAGTCGCTATTATGCGCCGCATGGTCGCTTGCGCTGCTATCGTTGCTTGTGGATCGAACGCTGCCCGCGCCTGCCTGCTGCATACGCCACAGAACAACGTCACGCACCGAAGCCGCTGGGAATCGACTATTTCCAGTCTTCCTCCACCGATTCCCCTAGCGCCATTTTGCGTGTGACGCTCGCCTGCAACGAAGCCTGTTCTTTCTGTTTCGTGCGCGCCGATGCACCTTCGCCGAGTTTGGAGGAACAGAAACAGCGCCTCGCCCTGGTGCGTCCAAAGCGTCTGACTCTTTCCGGCGGCGAACCCGCTCTGTTTGCACCATTGGCGGAATTGATTTCATATTCAAAGAGCATCGGCACGGAGACCGTGATTCTACAAACCAACGCCGTTTTGCTGAACGATCCAAGCCGTGTGCAGGCATTAAAAGATGCCGGGCTCGATCAGGCTTTCGTATCCCTGCATTCCCACCGCCCACCGGTGCTGGAGCAACTGACGAAACGTCCAGGCGTCACCGAAAAGACGGCGACGGGCATCGAGCTGTTGTCCACCCTGCCGCAGGGAGTTGTCGTGAATCACCTGATCCAAAAGGCGAATTATCGCGATCTGCCTGAATTCATCGACTGGCTCTACGAACGCTTTTCGCCGGAAGTGCGACACAAGCTGCTTTTGAATCTGGCATTCATCGCTCCCATCGGAACGGATTTCTCGGATATCTTCGACGAGTTGGTGCCGCGTCTTTCGGAAGTCAAACCTTACCTGAAGCAGGCGCTGGAGCGTTGTCTAAAAAGAAATCTTGTATTTCGCGGCCTGGAGACGCCTTGTGGTGTGCCGCGTTGCATACTCGATGGCGATCCTCGCTTCTTTCCCTCGCCGGAAAACGTGGTATCCGATGGCGATTTCATCAAGGCGGATACCTGTAAAAGCTGTCGCTACGATGCGGCCTGTTTCGGTCTGCGCGAACAGTACGTTCAACACTATGGCACCGGAGAACTGAAAGCGATTCGATAACGTGTTCCCATAGGAAATATCTTTTTCTTTTTGCATCCCTCATTGCGGTGCTTCTGAAATCACACTATAATTCCTTTGCATTGAACGAAGGATTACAATGACGCATCCGTTTGAAAAATATCTCGCCCCAATAAAACAGGGTGTCTTGTTCGCTCAGCGCTTTACGCTGAAAAGCATCCAAGAGGAAGAAATACCGGTGCTGGTCTTTCAAGACCACGAGGAAAATGAAACCGTACGCATTCGGGTATTCGCCACGAAAAGTAACGTTAAAAGCTTCGCCAGCGATGGTCCCGTATCGGTGTCGTTTCCCGAGACCACACGTATTTACCCTAAAGCCGAGCTGCTGGCACGAGCCGTCGCACGCATCGTCGCAAATAACCTTAAGAACCTGAGCGAACAGGAAATCCTGAATCTGCTCGAAATATCGACGGATGACACACTGCTTATCGTGGACCCCGACAAGCGCATCGACCTTCCCATCGGTCATGCCTGCCCTTCCAACTGTATTTTCTGCACCGACACCTGTCGTCAGGAATTGTATACCCGCCGCAGTAAACAGAGCTGCCTGCAAGCGATGGAACTGGCCAGGGAACAGGGTTACGAAGGGCTGACCTTTAACGGTCTGGAACCCACTTTGCGCCCAGATTTTCCCGACTTGGTAGAGGCGGCCAGCAAGATGGGCTTTCAGGATGTCGAGGTCATTACCAATGGCAGTCGCATTGCGGATCGCGCATTTTTGGAATTGTTGTTTGAAAAAGGTATGCGGGTAATTGTGCTGAGCATCCACGGTCCCGATAACGAAACCGAGCGCAAAATTACCAGGCGTGAACACCTGTTCGAGAAAAAGCTACAGGCGTTAAAAAATCTGAAAACCATTTTAGGCGATGTAAAACAGCAGCGTAGCATAGGCCGATTCTGGCGTTCGAACACCGTGCTGACTACCTACAATATTCCGGTTTTGCCACAACTGTTCGACCTGTTGCATTATCACACCCCCCATCAGATCACCTTGAATTATCCATGGATGAACGGGCAGGCGGCCATCAACGCCGAGCAGGTCGCCGCGCCGTTTTCCGATGTGCGCGACGCGCTTTTGAATATCATCGCGCGAAGTCCCGGCAACAGAATGCCGTTCGCCATCAATAGCGGTCTACCCCTGTGTGTACTGCCGGAAATCGTCTATTCCGGTCCGGAAAGTATCAACGTCGTCAGCACCGAGGAAATCATTACCAGCGGTAAATCCGACAAATCCACACCGATAATCCAAAACCTTGGGCGTGAGCCGGAATTCATTCATCCCGATGTCTGTAGTACCTGCCTGCTCCAGTCGCAATGTCCAGGTGTTTCCAGCCGTTATGTGGAAATTCATGGAACGTTGGGAATCCAGCCTTTCGACGAGGCTGGCGTTCAGCAGCGCGCCTCACAAATGAAGCGTTATAAAATCGGTTGAATCAATCGATCGCCTAAAACCGACCTTCCACACCGACGATGACGTTCGTGCCCGGGCTGTAAATGCCGCTGGCGTGGTACTTGTATTTTTTGTCCAACAGGTTCTCGGCGTTCAACGTCAATCGGGCGTGCTGATACAGATCCAAAGCCACCCGCAGGTTGACCGTCGCCCATCCCGGCGTGCCGCCTTCGGGAATACGCACGTCTGTCAGATCGTTTTCCGACAAACGATCCTGCTTCGTCGCCCACAGCACGTAGGCTTCTGCCAGCACATCCAGATCTTTATTGACGGTGTGCTCCCAACGCAGCGCCACACGACCGAACAGGGGAGGGATTTTCGAAAGCGGAATCTCGCCGCCATCGGATTTTTCCTCGGTTCCATAGGTATAGGTCACACTGCCATCCAGCGATACCCCATGGCCGAAACGGAAACCCAGTTCGCCTTCCGTGCCGTACATGCGCGCCTTGCCGCCGTTGACGTTATGCACGACCTGCTTATCCATTACCGTATCCTGTCCATCATCCGTAGTAGTCGAAACGCGCTTGATGACATCGCTGATGAAACTGACGTAGCCGCTACCCGATCCGTAGATGTAAGGCGTATCGAATCGAAGTAATAATTCCAGTGTGTTGCTGCGTTCCGGTTTCAGATCGTTGTTGGGCACATGGTACCAGTCGCCGGTATCACCAACCTGCACGCTTTCCTGCAAGTTGGGAGCGCGCACGCCCTGCGACCAGGTAAAAGCGGAGGTGAAGTAATGCAGGTAATTCGCCTGAATGCCTGCCATGGCCACATGTGCCAGATTGCTGTAATCCGCCGCCGGATTACTTCCGTTGGCGTCTGCTTTGCCGCCCATGTACTGAATGCGATACCCGGCGTTCAAGTTCAACTCGGCGGCCCAATTGGTCGGCAGTGCTTTTCCGCGCAGATATACATAGCCCCCGCCCAATTGATAGCTGGAGCCATCGGGAAACGGCGTTAACGCATTGTCCGTCCAAATGTCCGTGCCGCTGCGATTCTGGCGCGACGAATCGATGTCGTCGTGGTTGTACTCTCCACCGAAGGTGATGCGCAGCCGGTCTTCAAACAGCTTGGTGGTGCCCTGTACGTCGAGATTGAACGTGTCTACCGTTGTATGATCGCGAGTGCGTTTCAACTCCGTTTCGTGAGATTCATCCAGCTTGACCGAATCCTTTTCCTCGAAAAACCGTTGGTAGGCAAAGGTCAGATCGAAATCGGTATGCATCGCCGCAACCGGGAAATGCGCTTTGACGAAAGCCAGGTAATGGTCGTTCTGGTACAGATTGTAGGAGTCCTTGACTTCCAGATTCTCAGCCCGGCCTACATCGTACATACGGGTCAGCATGTATCCTGCCGACAGAGTCACACCGTCCGCTGCCCCATTGAACCGATACATCAACTTGCCGCTGGAGTTCACCTGGCTGTAATTGCTGTAAGGTTGCGCACCGACATCCCCACCCGCGCGCAGGTTGTGGAAGTCGCGATACGTTGCATTGACGTTGAAGCCGAAACCTTCGAATCCGGAATCAAGCATACCGTGATAGGTCGCCTCTCTGGAGGCGCTACCCAACTTGATCAGCCCCCGACCATCGGCCTTGTCATTGGTGTAGCGGCGATCACGCGGGAAAAAGGTCAGTGCCTGAATCGCACCGCCCATGGCGTCGGAGCCATACAGCACGGAACCGGGACCGCGTACCACTTCCAGTCGTTCCACTGCGTACGGATCGATCAGGTTGGCGTATTGCAAAGGTCCGGTACGAAAAACCGAATTGTTCAGGCGAATGCCGTCCACCAATAGCAGCACCTGCGGTCCGACCATGCCACGCAGAATCGGTGAGCCACCGCCGTAGTTGGTATGTTGAACGAATACTCCGGTGGATTCCCGCAGCAATTCCGGGAGGCTGCGCGGCGCATGCTGCGTGATTTTTTCACTGCCGATCACGTTCAGGCTGCGATCGCTTAAAAAAGCTTCATCCTCGCTACGGGTCGCGCTGATGATCACTTCTCCCAACGTTGGAGCCGCCGTTTCAGAAGCGGCAGCAGGCTCTTCGTTCGTACTCGAATTGCCATTCTCCGCCACGGCAAACGAAGGCAGCATCCATAGCACACACAACAACGCAACAACATAACGTTTCATGGTATCTCTCCAAGTGACAACAGTTTTACTAGACGTGGCTTTGCCGAATCGATGCAAGCGTTCAATCGAATTCATCTCAATCGGGGTCAGCCATGATGTTTTGTAGCACATTGAACAAAGTGAGGCAACATGATGAAGTCGCAAAGAACCAAAAACAAACGATGAGGGGGCATCACAAGATAGTGCATTGATTCTTTAGGTTTACCAACGCTCATCCCGAGTGCCGTCCGAAGGGCGGAGTATCGAGGGATTTTCGCTATGGTTCGATACAATTGGCTTTGCCAATCACTTACCATGAGCGGTTTTTCTGAAAATCGCAATAATTTGTGATGCAACCAAACGGTGAAAAGAATTGTATTTCACCTTACAGTTTGATCATTTCCTTAATCAAACCGGTGTCCAGTCGAAAAACTTTAGATAAGCGCAGCTTACCCACGCACACGCAACCGTCGCAATCCGGTGTCGTCAATTTCGAAAACGCTTCGGAAAATCCCATCGCTTTGGTATCGAAAGCTTGAATCTCTTTCCTGTTGCCACAGAAAATCAACTTGCCATCGGGAAGCATGGTCGCTGTAACTAACGCGCAATCACAACCGCGGCGCTGCTCTTCAACCATATCGAGATAATAAAGCAGCTCGCTTTCGCTGCTTCCAACGGCTCGTCCTCTCCCGCGCTTGCTGCGCTTCAGTTTCAGCAGGTAGCGCAATGTATTGGCTAAACTCTCTCGATCCGGTACCGAGCGGTCGATCTCCTCCGCGTTTAACGGCTGCGGGGTCAGAATCTGGAAATAAAAACCGACTCCCAACTCCAGTCCGTAATCCAGTACCTCGTCGATCCGTTCCACGTTTTCCCGTGTCAAACAGGCGATCAACTGTACCTTTATCCCTTTTGACTTCGCCAAAACAATCGCACGCACTGCACGCATCGCGGAACCTTCGCCTCTCAATCGATCGTGCACATCCGGAGGACCGTCCAGGCTGACCTGCAACAGATCTAGTCCGGATAGCTCGGCAAGCCGCCTCTCATCGAGCAAAACGCCATTAGTGTTCAATTTGCACACCATTCCCTGCCGCTTGATATACTTCACAATCTGCCCGATGTCCTTGCGTAACAGCGGTTCGCCGCCGGTGATCGAGATCAGTTGTGTTCCCGCTCGCTTCATTTGATCGATCATATCTAGCGCCTGCTTTGTATCCAGTTCCTCACTTTGGCGCAAATCTTTCCACTGGCAATACTCGCAGGCAAGATTGCAGCGCCCGGTGATCAGCCACGCAACGGCAATGGGAATGCGTGTCCCATTCAAATTATACCGGGCAACCGATAACCCGATTTTTACTTTCGCTTTCAGATCCATTCGTCATTCTCAATCACTGTGTATCGATACATATCATCATGTCATTCCCGCGTAGGCGGGAATCCAGGGACTCCGCCAAACCCGAACAAGAACCCAGTAACTCGAAAACCATAACACTCCAGTAATCGTTTGGCAATTGGCACCGTCACCTGATTTCAATAACACAGGTTGGCGTGCGGTTTGCTCCGGCGTGGCGTTTGCCTGTCACTGAAAAAATGTGGATGCGATTGCAAACGCCGTGACGGCTTCGCAAAACGCATGACAACCGGGGGTGAGAGGGCGGGGAGCCTCGGCCTGACTTCAAGCCACTTCGTCAGGGGGCGACTGCGCGCAACATTCTTCACCACAAAACGTAAAGTTCATTGGACTTTTTCGCCTAGGAAGGCTTCGAAGTGATACCACTGCTCCGGAGTGTTTCGTAAGGTTTCTTCAAGGTACGAAAGGTAACGCTGTGCAGCTTGTTGCATCGCGAGGTCGCGTTCGGATCTGCTGGTTGCTTCAACATAAATCGGCTCACAACCAGTAAAACGATACTCGCCCGGTGTACCTTTTTGTGTTTTATCACGTGTGATGAAAAAGACGATCAACGGCGCATGGCTACTCAGCGCAAAAGCGAACGGTGCTTTCGGCAGGCAAACCCGATGGCCTAAAAATGTCGCCTGAATGCTTGGCTGATCCTCTCTCCACAGCCGATCCGCACTCAACGTCAGAAAACCGCCATCGCGAACGAAACGTATTCCCGCCAAACCATCCAAAGGCGATCCGCCATCGCTAGCCACCGCCACGATTTCAATTCCCTGCCGCCGCAAATCCTGTCGCATTTTCTCTTCTATCGGCTCGCCTTCACGCGAACCCATATAGGCCATGATGCGCAGCCCTTCGCTTTGAAGTGCAAAAGCCGCCGCCTCCCAGCTACCGACGTGGCTCATCAATAAAATGCCGCCCTTGCCTTGTTGTTGCAGGTTTTGGATATGCTCCCAGCCTTCCGACTGATACTCCAACTTGCCTGCCGCACGATACCGCAGGCGCTCGGCATACAATGCCGCAAAGCTGTGATATTGCCTCCAGCTTAAGCGTAATCGCGAAAGCAGACTACGTTCAGGGAACAAGGCTTTATAAAAATGCAAACTGGTTTTAAGCCGTTTAGGAAAGAAAAAGAAAAACCAGCTACTGATCAGCCAGGAGACCCAGGCCACAAACCATAACCCGATTCTGCGCCCGATACCGGCAATCATTCGATAAAACCACAAGTGCATTCGCCTGCGCCTCCAGCTACTTTCTGCCTCCAGCTACTTTCTGCCTCCAGCTACTTTCAGCTTCAGCTAGAGCGGTTCTTAATCATTTTTAGCCACAGATTCTGTGATTTTGTGCCATAGTCTTACGCGATCGAAGATCGTGGAAGGCTGTGTGTCTTCAATAAGTTACACACGGCCTCCCGGAATTTCCATTCCGTGAGACCATGGCACATCATGATTACTCGATGGACAGAAATGAGTAATAACTCCTCTATTTTCTACTTCAACTTACTTTCGTTCCAGAATCATCCAGGTTTCTTCGCGTCCAACCTGACTGACCTGCTGCTTTACGATGCGGAAATCGGATTGTTCTATGATGGTTTGTAACGCATCCAGATCCCGGAAATACGACGGTTTCCGCTGCAATTTCAAGCGACCGGCCTCCAACCAACGTTCCCAGGGAAAGCGCTTGTCGCCGGGTAGCGTCACCCGCAGCAGAATTCGTCCCTGCGTTTGCAGCAGTTTTTCCAGATTCAAAAACAAGGTTGCCACTTCCGCATCATCCAGGTAATGCAACATATCCAAAAGCATGATGACATCGAACGAGTGCAACATCTCCGGCAGTTGCTGCGCCGAAGCAATATGCACCTGAACGGTTTCGTCTGCTTTGCTCGAATTCCCGTTTTCCGTATCGTTTGAATTTTGCGTATCTTCGGAGTTCTCTGAAACACCCCACACGCGCCGTGCGATCCGCACCCGCTCCGCATCGGGATCGATGCCGGTCAATCGAATGTCCGGGCGCTGCGTCAATAACCACAATCCCGGCAGGCCCGCGCCGCAGCCCACATCCAGTATACGCGCCTGCGCAGGAATGAATTCCCGGCTCAACTCATTCAGGTTGGAAAACATCGGGTCCAACTTCAATTTGAAACGCGCAAACAAACGCGCCTGCGGCTCCAGATGTCGATAGCGCGCCAGAATACGACGCCGATGCGTTTTCGATCCCGCCTCCAGCGTTTCCCGTATCAAAGGCTGAAAGTTGTACAACCTCGATAGAAACGGCGGCAATAACGTAAACGTGCCAAGCACGGAAAAGCCGATACCCAGAAAGGTCGTCAGTCCGATGCTTTTTAGCAGACTATGCTCCGCCAGCGCCAGCACACCCAGACCGATCAAGGTGGAGCAGGCGGAAAGAAACACCGAAAGCCGAATGGTGCGCACGGCGTCCGATTTTGCATCGAAATGCCGCTGCTGGGCGCGCAGGAAAAACAGTGAATAATCGATGCCCATTCCCAACACCACAATCGTCAGCATCAGGCCGGGAATGTCGATCGGATGATCGATCAAGGTCAATGTCGCCAAGGTGCAGACGGTGGCGAAAGCCACCGGAGCAAGCGCCAGTAGAACGAGCCAAGCATCCAGAAAGAAAAAGAAAACCAGAATCGTCACCCCAAGTCCGATCAGCACGAACATATGCGAAAAGGTATCCGACAGCATCCGGCCCAGCCGGTTGGAGAAATAACGGGCATCCAGCATGCGCCCCAACTTTTGATCTTGAACCGCCCGGTACAAGTCATCGGCCTGATAATTCGGTCCGGGTTTTAACGAACTCATCAACAACCAGCCGTCGCCCTGCCGGTTCTTTTCTAACCCGAAAAGCGAAAAGACAGACGGATTCAGCTTCGGTGGTTGGCTGTCATTTCGACGCAGATCCTCGAAAAAAGCCGAAAACGTCTCCGCTCGAAAACCGAGTGCTTCTGCCTGTTTCAATAATATTTCCCGAACCTGCCGCTGTCGAGCGTCACTCCAGAAATTCCGCCAGTCAGCCAGGTTCTTTTTTGCCAGTTCCGCGCCCGGAACGATATCCGATAGTGTCGCGGCAGGCAGCACGGCGCCTCGTGCTACTCCGTCTTGCAGCATTTGCTGTAGTCGGTCGGCCTTTCGATGTAGCTCCGTTATTTCCGGCGCTTCGATCAGAATATAAACCCGCTGCGTCAGATCGCCCCAGATTGTGCGTACCTTTTCTTCGGCTTGCAAAGTTTCGGCGCTCACCGTATTCATGGCTGCCAGATCGGCCCGGAATTCGGGACGCATGATCAAAGCCGCAAAAATCCCAAGTAGGATCATGGAGATACAAAGCGGCCAGCCGCCTTTCTCTGCCAGTTTGCCGGGAAGGCGTTGCAGCCACAAACCGTGCTGCCGCCGGGCGGGCGGCATGCGCCGGAAGATCAAAGGAAAAACGGAATGAACGAAGACAAAGGAATAGCCGACACCCAGCGCCGCAAACAGTCCTATTTCTCCCAATACACTGAAATCACTAATCAATAATGATAAAAACGCCCCGATTGTTGTCAGTACCGCGATCAATCCGACCGCTCGCACTTCGTGGCTGGCCTCTTTTCCGGTCGTCTCCTTATTTCGATCCAGAAAAAGAAAATACGCGATGCCGTGATCGACTGTAATCGAGATGATCGCCCCGCCGAATCCGATTGCAAGAATCGAAACCGACTCGTAAAAAAAGGAGAGCGTAAACAAGGCCGCCGCCGTGCCTGCCAGCGCTGGAAGCAGCGACAACAACCCGATGGGGCCGCGCGGAAAACTGAGTAACAACAATAACGCAATACCGATTGTTGCCAGTAGCACCGCCTTGACCGTATCGCTTTTCGCCGTGCGTTCGTTATCCAGCCCGGCCCGATAGGAGCCAACCGGTGTCAATAATACCGGTAAGGAGGAATTCCCTTCTGAATTCAGGATGTTCTCTTTTTTATTGGCGTCGTTGGCTTTCTTGCTTTTCCCGCCACCTGCTGCGATGAGATCGCGTTTGGCCTTAGCGAAAAAGCCTTCGATTTTTTCGGCGTAGCGATTATCCATGCTCGACTGCAACGGCTGAAAACTCAGCAGCACATGGCGTTCATCCGCGCTGAACAAGTGGTTTTTATAAAGCTGGTTCTCCCCATCGGGAAGCAAATATCGCAAGCGGGCCAAAATCAGATTTCGCAATCCCAATGGATCGCGTTCGAATAGCTGGGCCTGTCCGATGCCTTCCAGCCCGGCGAGATCGTTCAGGTAGTTTTGCAATGTTGCCTGAATGCTTTGCTCGCTCAGCTTTGGAAGCACCTCGTTTTCTAACGTTTCCCGGTCGAACAGAAGCGGTAGGTTGGCGGCCAGTTGGCTGGCCAGGGAGGTAAAAGACTGGGCCATTGCGCTATTGTCGATAGGCTGAAACAGCTTGCTGGCGTTCGCTTTTTCCGTCAATCGGTCGGCGACTGACACCAACTGATCCTTATCGGACATCTTGCCTTGCCACTCCAGATCGACCACGATACGATCCATAATCGGAGTTTGAGTGAATACGTAGCGTGCATCCCGCAAGGCTTCATCCTGCTGCGGCATGGCGGACAGAATATTGGTGTCCAGATGCAATTGGCGTTGACCGAAGAAGGCCATCAACGCAAGCACGACAAACGTGAAAACGACCACGCTCCAACGGATTTCCGCCTGTCCCCGCGCCATTAAAACCACCTTCTACGCAGAGACTTTGGAAGTAGAAAACTTAATAACATCAATGGGATGAACACGCCCCCGTTGCGCCAGAAGTCGGTAAAAGGCTTGAAATGGGAAATGCGCTGCACCTTGCCGAAATACTCGACGGAAACCGGGACTTCGCGAATCGGATAGCCGCGCCAGTTCGCCAGCGCCAGCACTTCCACCTCGTAATTGTAATGACGGGCATGTGTATGTAATGACAACGTTTCTTCTATCGGATAAAGCCGCAGGCCGCTTTGCGTATCCGACAATTTCGGCCCGCCCGAAAGTCGCACCCAGAAATTGGAAAATTTCCGACCGAAGCGGCTGGTCCAGGGAATCCGAGGATCGTCCAGCATTCCCTCGCGTTTTCCTACGATGAAGGGGCGCTCGTTTTCGGTGACCGAAGCCAATAAACGCAAGCCGTCTTGAGGATCGTGCTGACCGTCGGAATCGATGGTGATGGCAAATTCCGCCAACTCGCGAGCGGCATGAAAGCCGCTTTTCAATGCGGCTCCCTTGCCCTGATTACTTTCATGCCGAATTAAGTGAATTCCTTGATATTCCATGAGTTTTTCAGTGCCACCATCGGTGGAGCCATCATCCACCACGACGACCGGCAAGCCGGTTTGCTGCGCTTGCTGCACGACGGAAAGTACCGTTTGGCCATGATTGTAGTTCGGAATGACAAAGGCTGCCCGGCTCTTTTTTTCTGTTGCGTCGTTCATTGTTTTCAACTTCGTTTATATCTTTCCGCAGCTTGCGAGTTTTCCATGCTATAAAACACCCACCAAGCGAATTTACGTTTAATACACTATACCTTAAATTGTTTCAAAAAAGAGAAAGGGAAGTATTGAATTTTTTTTCCAGTTTATTATAATGTGCCATCTTTTGACGTCAAGTCGTGCTGTGGTTTAATGCTTGTCGTCAAAACCGCCAAGATTCCAAGATGTTGAATATAATCAACACCCGCTGAGACTCAAGGTCTTATACTTGCGGGCAGGCGGGAACTTGTGATACATACGGCAGACTGTTGCGGTATGTTGCGGGAACGCCCCGCTGCTAAGCGGGCATCTATGAAATCATTCAACGTAGCAACGAGCGTTTCCTTACGGAATGGGAGAGTGAACGATGGAAGCAATGGACCTGAACGCGCAGCAATCCGGGCGTAAATACAAATTCTCGGAACTGTTGCAAATGCCCGATATCCGAGAGCGCTTCGAGCGGGTGCGTAAGTACTTCTTTTTGCGCGAATCGACATATGATATCAGCAATACCTGCAACATTCGTTGCGACGGCTGCTACTACTACGAAGGCGAAAAGCAGTTCGCCCAGCAGAACAAAGATCCCGAAGCCTGGCGCGACTTGATGCGCAAGGAAAAAGAGCGCGGCGTCACCTTTGTCGTGCTCGCCGGAGCCGAGCCGTCATTGTTGCCGAAGCTGTTGGAAGTCTGTTACGACGAGCAACCCCTGGGTTGTATCGCCACCAACGGGTTCAAGCGCATCGACGATGCCATCGGTTATCGTCTGCACGTCAGTAGCTGGGGGAACGACGATACAAGCGCGAAAGTGCGCGGTGTGAAGAATCTGTTGGAGCGACAGATCGAAAACTACAGCGGCGACAAGCGCGCCACCTTCATTTATACCTTCTGCCGCGAAAACATCGAGCAGGCTTACGAAGTGACCGAGTTGCTGGCGAAAAACGACTGCACCATCAGTTTCAACATGTTTTCCGCGCCGGTCGGCTATAATGGCGCGTTGCGACATACGCCCGAATCGCTGGCGCACGTTCGTCGGGTGATGGTGGATCTGCTGGACCAATACCCGGAAACGGTGTTGTTTTCGCATTACAGCACCGTGGCGCATACGCATACCAACGGCCTGCACGATTTGTTCGCCTGTCCTTATCCGCGCATGAATCCGTCTACCGCTGTCGGGCTGGGGCGTTCCTTCCGCCAGTACCGAACGGATCTCAACTGGGATCGCGACGCTGCCTGCTGCGTTCCCGATACCGATTGCGGCGACTGCCGCCATTACGCCGCCGGTTCGGCGGTCGTAACCAGCAAACTCTATCGCCACGCCATCGACCCGGATACCTTCCGCTCCTGGCTGGATTACGTGGATACCTACCTGGCGGTCTGGGTGACGGGCTACGACAAACAACCCAATTTATGCCGCCGCTTCATTGAGCCGCCGCAAGCCGGCGAGCGTGAATGAACCGCTTTACTTACCGGGATACGAACTCATTCCCAAATAGGATGATACGATGAAGACCGTCAGTTCTCTGTTAGACGAGCAATGGTACGAGCGTTACAAGCGCATTGCGAAACTGAATATCCGTTCCTCGATTTACGACGTGACCAACCGCTGCAACCTGCGTTGCAAAGGCTGCTTCTTCTTTTCTTCGGACGAGCACAAGCTGGAGGAGAAAAAGGAACTGGCCGACTGGGAAGCCTTTGTGGATCGTGAAAAGGAACGCGGTGTGAATCTCGCGATTCTGATCGGCGGCGAGCCGACCTTGTTTCTGGATCGCGTGGAAGCTTTTTACAAGCGCATTCCTTCCTACTGCGCCACCAACGGCATCATCAAAGTGCCGCGCGAACGTTTTCCCGACATGATGGTCGGCATTTCGCTGTGGGGCGGAGAAAAAGAGGAACGCGCCTTGCGCGGGCGTGATGTCTTCAAGATTTCAATGGCCAATTACGAAGGCGACCCCTACACCTACTACCTGTACACCATCACTCCCAACCTGGTGGCTACCGGCGAAATCGAGCGCTACACGCAATTCATTCGCAACGCCGGACTGAAAGTGCATTACCAGTTGTTCAGCAACGACGAAGACGTGGAAGGGCTGGTCTGGGACGAACACAACCTGGCCGACGTGCGCGACGAGATGGACGGTTTGATGGAGCGTTATCCGGATACGGTCATTTCCAGTAAATATTACCACGAGGTCATCACTAACGGTAAAATGCTGGGACGTGAATTCGGCTGGCTGGAATGTCCCTCCGTCAGCGAACAGATCGACAACCGCCCGGCGGGTACCAAGCGGCTGATTCACTTCACCCGCTGGGGTGCGGATCAGGAAACGATCCATCGCTGTTGCACTTCGGCCACGCGCGACTGCAAAACCTGCAAGGATGGCGCAGCGCACATGAGCTGGGTAATGGTCAACAAGCGGGCGCACATGGAAAGCAGCCAGGATTTCCAGAACTGGATCGAAGTGTACGAAATGTTCGCCAAGCTGTATAAGTTTATTCCCTGGTAAGATGCAGCGCCACAGCAGCCCCTAACCTTGATGGACAGTCCCCAATGTCGGATCGTACAATAGTCATTCTGGGGTATGACGCGCTTTCGCCGCTGGGCGTAACCCTGCAAGAGCAGTGGGAGCGTGCCGAGCGCGGAGAAAGCGGCGTATCGGAACTGACTCGCTTTGCCTACAACGATGCCTTCCCGGTGAAAATCTCCGGTCAGATCGGCGATGTGGATGTTAGCGAGTATCCCTTTCTTTCGCCGCGCGCCCTGGCGCAGTGGACCTCCCCGATTTTCAAATACGGATTGCTGGCCGTGCATCGGGCTTTGCAGCGCGCCGGTTTGGAGATTACGCCGGAACTGGCTCCGCGCGTGGCGACGACCTTTTCCACCGCCGTAGGCGGGCAGGATGCGGTATTGCACGCAGATCGGCTGATGATCGCCGAAGGCAAACTGCCCAAGCCTTTTGTCAATCCCAATTCCTGTATCAACATGGTCGGCGGCAAGGTCAGCATTTTAACCGGCGCGACCGGGCCGATTGTCACGACCGTTACCGCCTGCGCCACCGGCAGCACTTCGATGATCATCGGCGCGATGTTCATTCAGTCGGGTATGGCCGATGTAGCCGTTTGCGGCGCGGTGGATTGTCCTTTGGTCGAACCGATCACCGCCGGTTTCGCCACCATGAACGGAGCCTATAAAGACAAGCCGAATCTGCCGGAAGCGCCCGAACGCGCCAGCCGTCCCTTTTCCATCGATCGGCGCGGTTTCGTCATCAGCGAAGGCTCCGGCTGCATCGTGATCGCCAGCAAGGAATTCGCGGACGCGCACGGTCTTGGTTACAATATCGAACTGGCCGGATGGGGCATGAGCGCCGATGCGCATCACTTCGTTGCACCGCATAAACCGACCATCACCCGCTGTATTACCGAGGCGATTTCCCATGCGGGGCTGCAACCGCAGGACATCGACGCCATCAACGGCCACGCCGCCTCTACCAAAGTCGGCGATCAGGTGGAAGTCGAAGCGCTGCACGAAGTTTTCGGTAAGAACATTCCTCCCGTGAGCGCCAATAAATCGCAGATCGGTCACGCCATGGGAGCCAGCAGCGCCATCGAAAGCATTTTCGCCATGGAAGCATTGCGGAATCAAAAGCTGCTGCCGACCATCAACTATACTGCCGATCCCGAACTGGAACTGGACTGTGTCTCCGAGGGCGCGCGCGCGCTCGAACAGGAATTCATGCTGAAAAACGCCTTCGGTTTCGGAGGCTGCAACGCCTGTACCGTTTTCAAGCGGGTCGGTTGACGACCTGCATCGTAGTGGATTGAACCGATGAAAGCACCTTTAAATAGACGTGTATTCGTAGCGGGTTATGCAGCGGCGACGCCGTTGGGGAGCCGCTTTGAAGATACCTGGAAAAGAGCCGTACAAGGCGACGCGGGATTTCGTAAGGTAACACGCTGCGAGGTGGCGTCCACCTGTAACGTGGTCGGCGAAATTCCCGACTGGAACCCATCGGAACTGGACTTCACCGATCAGCGCGAGGTGTCCAACTGGAACGCGGCCTTCGTGATTCTGACTATGGCTGTCAGTCGCGACGCGCTCAAGCACGCCGGGCTGGAGATTACACCGGAGATCGCCGGGCTTACCGCCAGCATGATCGGTAGCGCCATCAACGGCCACGATGCCTTCCGCGTCGCCATGACGAACCTGGCCGAACGCGGCCCCAATCGCGTGAGTCCTTTTTTACTGCCCAATCTCTGCGCCAACCTGCCCGGAGGCAAGGCGGGGATTTTGCTGGGTTACACCGGGCCTGTCTTTTCGCCGCAGGGCGCCTGTGCCTCGGGCAATCACGCGACCGGCATCGCCTCGCGCATGATCCGCGACGGCGAGTTGGAATTCGCCTTGGTAGGCGGCGTGGATATGCCGATCATGCCGGAAATCATTCACGGTTTCGCCAATATGAACGCCACGGTCAAGGTGACGGAAAAAGACCGCGCGTTTCTGGATCCGGGCCAGGCCTCGCGCCCCTTCAGCCGTGACCGCAAAGGCTTTGTGCTTTCCGAAGGTTGCGGCGTATTGGTGCTGGCTTCCGAAGATGCGATCAAGGCGCATGGCTTAACGGCCTATGCCGAAGTGCTGGGTATTGGCTGGAGTTCGGATGCGTATCATTTCACACGCCCCAACCAGCCGACCATCGTGCAGGCGATTCGACAGGCTCTGGACGATGCCGAACTGAAGCCGGAGGACATCCAGTACATCAACGCCCACGGCACCTCCACTTCCAAAGGCGATTCCAACGAAGTCGCCTGCTTACGGGAAGTATTCGGGGAGCGGTTGAGCAAGATCCCGGTTTCGTCGAATAAAAGTCAGCTCGGGCATACCCTGGGTGCGAGCGCAGCTATCGAAGCGGCGCTCTCTATTCATGGCATGCGGCAGGGAATGATTTTACCGACTATCAACCACCTGCCCGATCCCGATTTCGATGAACTCGATGTGGTTCCCGACGAAGCGCGTAAGCTGTCGGTGGAATTGATGATCAGCAATGCCTTCGGATTCGGCGGCACCAATTGCTGCGTGGTGTTTCGAGGAGTGTAAATGCGACCTGAACCTTTTAAGCCGGAAGCCAGTGACGAGCAGGCCGCCTTCGTGCGCGACAGCCACGGCGGGCTGGTGTGGCATCGTGTTTTTCATCGGCCTTTATACGCCGACACCGACCGCTCGCAGGTCGTTTATCACGCCAACTACCTGCGCTACTTCGAATTGGGACGCGCCAGCCTCATGCGCGAGGTGGGCTATCCCTACCGCGAAGTGGAAGACAGCGGCTACGTGTACCCCATCGTCAACCTGGGAATCAGCTACCATCATCCACTTTACTACGACGATCCGATGTGGGTGCATACGCGCCCGGCGAAACTGGAAAAGGTCAAGATCCTGTTCGATTACGTCATCACGAATGCCGAAACCGGCAGGCTGGTCTGCCGTGGCTTCACCGAGCACTGCGCGTTGAACGCACGCGGCACGGTGGTGGCGGTCGATCCGAAAACGGTTACGATGTGGGAGAGCTTTCCCAAATGAGCGATTCGCAACGAGCGCCGCTTTCTTTTCCCTTGGAATCCTATCTCTACGACCATCATTTCTTCGGCAAAGCTGTTTATCCCGCCGTGGAAGGCTTGCAAAGTCTGGCCATTGCCCGTTTGCAGCAAGACCCGACGGCTTGCGTCACACAGAGCGAAAACGCCCAATTCGGACGCTTTCTGCCCTTGCCGCCGCAAGGTGAGAAAAATACAATCGAGGCGCTGGCCGAATTTGACGAAGACGGCGGAGCGCGCCTGCTCTCCAGTTTTCAATCGCCCAAAAGCGGCATCCGCAGAAACCTGGAGCATATCCGTTTGCATTTCGGTGAGTTGCCGGAACTTGCGCTTGTACCGCTGGATCGACTCGCCGCGCCGGAAGGCGTGGCCTGCCGCATCTCCGGTGAAACGCTATACAACGAACTGGTGCCCTTTGGTGCTTCATTTCACAACGCGACCGGCGAGATCTTTTTAACACCCGATGGTGCACTCGGGGAGATCCTAGCGCCTTCGCATTCTGAACGTGAAGCGCCGCTCGGTTCGCCCTTCGTGCTCGATGCGGCGTTTCATATCGCCTGCGCCTGGGGACAATACGCCCAGGGTATCGTTGGCATTCCGGTTGGCTACGAGCAACGGTGCATCCATGTGCCGACTCAAGCGGGCGGGCGCTACATTTGCCGCATCTTCCCGAAAGCCCCGGAAGGCGACGTGTTGCGCTACGATCTGTATGTGCTGCAAGCGGACGGCGTTTTGTGTGAAAGCCTGCTCGGACTGCGCATGGGGAACATCTTTAAAGGAAAGATGACGGTTCCGGATTGGTTGCAGCAGCTTCAACCTCCTGATTTCTCTGCATTCAAGCAGCGTTGCGAACAACTGGCGATTGTCGAGTTGGACGCGGTGATTCCTTTTGAAAACCGGTGGTTATCCAAATCGGAAATCGCGCGGAGCGCAAACTTCCACCCCCGACGCTGGAAAAGCTATCTCGCCGGAAGAGCGGCGCTCAAACGTCTGGCCAGATTGAGCAGCGGAGAAAATCGCTGCGACGCGACAGACATCGAAACGTTTGATGACGCGCAACGCCCCCTGTGCCGGATCGGAAAAAACGAACAGAATCCGATGTATTGCAGCCTTTCGCACGATGAGCGCTTTGCCGTTGCGGTGGGCGGATCGAAGCCGCTGGGCGTGGATGTGGAGCGAATCGGAGAGCGCGTTATTAAAGGACAACAAAGCTTTATGAATCCCGCCGAGCGCCGCTTGGTGGAGCAATCCGAATTATCGGAAATGCAAGCGGCCACGCGCATCTGGTCGCTAAAGGAAGCTGCCGCCAAAGCCCTGGATCGCCCCCTGCCCATGTGCTGGAAGACGGTGGAAGCTGTAGAAATCGAGCGAGATCGAAGCCTTGTGCTGATCGACGAGCGCCAGCATTGGGCCGTTCATATGGAAGTAGACGAACATGTGTTTACTCTGCTGGTGCTGGATGGAGAGCGCCCATGAATGAAACGCTGCTGCTGCTCATCTCCGCTCTGGCTGCCTATCTGGCAGGGTCGATCAACTTCGCGATTCTAACCTTAAAGATATTGAGACATCCCGATCCGCGCAAGTTGCACAGCGGCAATCCCGGTGTGGTGAACGTCTACCGCCAGCATGGACGACTGACGGCGGCGGCGGTGCTGCTGCTGGATCTGGGGCGCTCGATCACCATCGCCCTGGTTGCCCAATGGCTCTTGTCACCCCACTGGCTGCCCTGGGTGGCGCTGGCGTTACTCATCGGCAATCGCTATCCCTGTTTTCACGGTTTTCGAGGCGGTAAAGGCGTAGCGAATCTGCTGGGTTTCGTGTTGGCGCTGGCTCCCGGATACGCCGTTGTTTCCATGGCGGGCTGGGTGCTGATTCATCGCTGGGTCAAAGAGCCGTTCATCGCGTCATTCGGTATGCTGGCCGTGTTGATTTTGGGCCTTGTTTCCGTTTCCGGGTGGATGGCGCTTTCGGTGGTGGGTTGTCTTTGCTGCGCAGGCTGGATCGTGATCGCGCATCGCAAAAACCTGCGCGACTGGCTGGCCAGGCGTCGATAGATACAACAAGCGAGCGAACAACTTGACTCGCTCGCACCTTTCCGCTATGAAGAGAACGATTGCATCCCGATCAAGATGAAAGCGAGGTAACGGATGCCTAGCCGAAAACAACTCGTGCTGATGACCCTGTGTTCGATAGTGATGTTGCTGTTACTGTTTGCCTGTAACGAAGGCGATTCGGATGACAGTCAGATCGATGGCGACGGAACCGCTTGCAGTAACGACAGCGAGTGCGGCGTGGGAACGCTCTGCTCGACCGACGGCATTTGCGAAGCCTGCGATAGCTGCAACGTGCGGCAGGACTGCGACAGCGGTTACGACTGCATCCAGCCCAATTACTGCTGCCGCAAAATCGAATGCAACACCGATGCGGAATGCGCCGAACCCTGGTACTGCATCGAGGATCGCTGCAAAGAGAAAAGCTGCACCGAACCCGCCGACTGTACGCGCTCCGGGCATACCTGCCTGAACGGTGTCTGCATTAAAAAGGAATGCGACGATCACAGCCAGTGCGAAAGCAAGCTCTGCGATCTGGATACCTACACCTGCAAAGACTGCATGTTCGACACCGACTGTCCCAAGGAAAACCAGTATTGCTCCAACGACGGGATCTGTGTGAGCAATCTCGACGGCGACTCGGAAGGGCAGGTCGGCGATTTGCAGCAATGCCCCGAATTCAAGGAAAGCTGCCTGTACGAAACGCTTAGCTGCTTCGACAAGGGCTACCCCGATGCGGCTAGCTATTTGCAGTGCAGCCACTATACAGACGATCTCGACCGCCCGGTGTATCTCTTTGAATTCCCAGACGGTTCCACCTGGAAGATGATCGGACAGGCCGGGAATTTGAGCTACGAAGCCACCGGCATCAACAGCGAAGATACCGCAGTATTCTGCTATCGCATGTATGTCGATGCTGCAAGCGGCTACAACGTCTATACGGATCGGGACGGCAACGAATTGGGACGCACCAAGCTGGTGATGGACGAATCGCCCGAATACTATGAGGTTGTTTGCGAGGACGGATCGAAGGAATGGTTCGATGTAGACAAGCTCATGGTTCCCTATTGTGATGGCTACCCGCATAGCGGTGTGTACATTCCGCCATCGGATCAGGGATTCGAGCAGTGCGTTGAGGTGAAACGCTAGAAACGCCAGCGAATCGGCAATAGAGCAGGTGGAAGGGAAAAAAGCTTTACTCTACCTTTCCGTGTTGTATACTAGGGCGCGGAAAGGTGTGTCATCATTTCCATAATGAATTTGAGGGATTATTCACAGGAATTTTCGTCAATCGATAGATGAAAGGCGAGGTGCTTGACCATGAAACACGCAAAGCTGATGATCTGTTTGCTGATCGCGATTAGTCTGGTCGCGACGGCGTTCGCCGGCTGCGAGAAGTCTTATAAGGACAAAAAAGCGCAGTTGGTGGAGAAAAAAGAAAAAGAAATCAAGGATCTGCAAGTAAAGCAGGACGAAAAGAAAGCCGACGAAGCCAAAGCGGCCAAACCTGCTAAATCGGGCATTTGCTGGGGTGCCGAAGACGCCAAAGCTGCACCGGTGGCCTTTGAGGTCGGTGGCAAAAAGTTCGAAATTACCAGTAATTACCGTTTGAAGGCGTTAGATGCCGACGCCGCCAAGCCCCTGGTTATCGGCGTGCTGACCGACATCAAAAACTTCATTCCGGCCAATGAAAAGAACCTGAAGGAATTTTACACGACCTTCAAGGCAAAAGGTGTTTCCGTGGTCGTCGTAGCGGGTGATTCGTCGGAAAAATACGACATGATGAAGCCCCTGTTCGAAATGCTGGCCAAGCAGAATCTGCTGACCCTGGTCATCATGGGCAACCGTGACACGCGGGCTGACTTCGACAAAGCCATGACCGAAGTGGGCGCACAGTTCAAAAACCTAGTCAACATGAATCGCATCCGCTTTGCGGATCTGGGTGTTGCCAGCGTGGTTTCTTTGGCCGGTTACTACGATCCCAATTACATCCACAACAAGCCGGGTTGCGCTTACAAACAACCGCAACTGGATCTGGTTGGCAAACTGGCCGCCGACGCCAAGAACCCCGTGGTGCTGCTCTCTCATGGACCACCTCGTGGCGATGGCAAAGACGCGCTGGATCTGGCCGTTGAAGCGGGCAACGTCGGCGATCCGAAGATGGCTGAAATGATCACGAAGGCGAAGATTCCCTTCGGTATCTTCGGCAACATCCACGAAGCCGGTGGCAAAGCGGTTGCGGGCGATTTCAAAACCCTGGTCAAGCAGGGTGCCAAAGCCGGTCAGCTTTTCCTGAACCCCGGCCCGGCGGATTCCGATCCCTGGAACATGAACGACGGCAGCATCTCCGTGGGTATGGCCGCCGTGATGACCATCAACCCGGATAAAACCGCCAGCTACGAGATTCTTCGTGTAAAGCAGGAAGAAAAGTAACTCGTATCCGGTAACAAAAATAAAAAAACGCATCCTCTTTTTCGAGGGTGCGTTTTTTTTGTCTGGTGTATTGCATTGATAACTGATTGTTGAGGGGTTGGAGCAGCGTTTCCTGACCTTCTCCAAATGTTTGTCTTCCTGGTCGGGACGGGAGCCCCGACCGAAAACGAATGGTTCAAGACAGAGCCTTGAACCATCAAAAAAACGGCGGGCTCACGCTCCGCCGCTACAAAACGAAATCGCAAATCATGAACGCTATTTTTTTTACAGTTTCGGTGCGGCGTTGCGAATCGCTTCGCTTGCGCCCGACTCGTACTTCTTGAAATTCTCCACAAACAACCCGGCAAGTTCGCGCGCCTTGCGGTCGTAGGCGTCTTTATCCGGCCAGGTTTCACGCGGTGTCAAGACCTGATCCGGCACACCGGGGCACTGCCTCGGAACCTGCAAACCGAACAGTTCGTCTTCCCGGTAATCCACCTTGTCCAGCGCTCCCGACAGCGCCGCATTCAATAACGCCCGCGTATGCTGAATGCGCATCCGCTTGCCGACGCCATAAGGGCCGCCGCTCCAGCCGGTATTGACCAGCCATACGCGCACGCCGTGTTTTTCAATCCGTTCGCCCAGCAGTTCCGCATAACGCGCCGGATGCAGCGGCATGAACGGTTCGCCGAAACAGGCACTGAAGGTGGCTTTCGGTTCGTCGATACCCGCCTCGGTTCCGGCCAGTTTGGCGGTATAACCGGACAGGAAATGGTACATGGCGTGCGGACCATCCAGGCGCGAAATCGGAGGCAGCACACCGAAGGCATCGGCGGCTAAAAAGAAGATGTCGGAAGGATGTCCGCCGGTGCCCTTGAGCACGCAATTCGGGATGTGATCCACCGGATAGCTGGCGCGGGAATTCTCGGTGAAGCGCGACGAATCGTAGTCGGGTTCGCGCGTGTGCGGGTCGAAATCCACATTTTCCAGCACCGAACCGAAGTGGATGGCGTGGTAGATCTGCGGTTCGGCTTCTTCGGAGAGGTTGATGCACTTGGCGTAGCAGCCACCTTCGAAGTTGAAGACGCCGTTATCGCTCCAGCCATGCTCGTCGTCGCCGATCAGGCGGCGGGTCGGATCGGCGGAGAGCGTGGTTTTTCCAGTACCGGATAAACCGAAGAACAACGCCACGCTGTCATCCTGACCGATATTGGCCGAGCAGTGCATGGTCATCAACTGATGCCGCATGGGCAGCAGGTAGTTCATGACGGTGAAAATGGCCTTTTTGATTTCCCCTGCATACATGGAACCGATGATCAGAATACGCTTGGTCTCCAGATCCAGGCCTACAAAAACTTCGGAGTTAACGCCCTCGATTTCATCGGCGACGGTCATATTCCCAACCGCCAGAACGGTAAATTCCGGTTCGTGCGCGGCGAGTTCTTTTTCCGTCGGACGCACGAACAATGTGCGCGCAAAGAGCGCATTCCAGGCCAGCGGCGTCACCAGGCGCAGCGGCAGACGGAAGGTCTTGTCAGCCCCGGAAAAACCATCGAACACGAACAGATCCCGCTGTTGCAGGTACGCGCAGGCGCGTGCATACAGAAGGTTAAAGGTTTCCGGATCGGCGGACAGATTGGCGTTACTCCACCAGATGTTGTTACCGGATTCCGTGTTGGGATGGTTCACGAAAAAGCGGTCGTTTGGAGAACGCCCCGTGCGCGCTCCCGTATTCACCAGCAAACTACCGTTGCTCGCAAGAACGCCCTCACCGCGACGCAAGGCTTCTTCCACCAGTTGCGCCACAGGCAGGTTCCGATAAACGGATTTGATGTTTTTAATGCCGATCTCATCAAGAAATGCCGTCTCTTTCATATTCGCCTCATTCTACTTGTTAATTGTCCGGCTGCATTGAATCGACACGTCGGAGTGACTGCGGTTGATAGCGAGTCAGTCCGGCGCGAGTAGACCGCTAGTCAAAAAAAAACGACCTCCACGAAAATGGAGATCGTTTTGGATACACTGGCGGAGAGGGAGGGATTCGAACCCTCGGTAGGTTTCCCTACACACGCTTAGCAGGCGCGCACCTTCAGCCACTCGGTCACCTCTCCATCATGGCTGTTGCCCCGAAGGGTATCGATGTGAAGCTAATGCACAAAGGCATTAAAATCAATCTTTTTTTCCATAAAAATCGGGCTTGTTCCTTAGAAACACGGCCCTTACGGCTTCGTCTTGTTACCGTTCTGATACAGCTCTCGTTCTTCTTCGCTCAAATCGTGAGTTCCGTCCTTCGGCAGCAGGTTCAATTTGTGTCCCATCTTCTCTTTTTTCGCCGTCAGGTAACGCAAATTGAACGGTTGGGAGGGCAGCTCGATCGGCACACGCTCGACCACGCGCATTCCGTAGCCTTCCAGACCGATGACTTTCTTGGGGTTGTTCGTCATTAAGCGGAGTTGTTTCAGGCCTAGATCCGCCAGAATTTGCGCTCCGATGCCGTAGTCGCGCAAGTCTTCCTTGAAACCGAGTTTCAGGTTGGCTTCCACCGTATCCGCGCCTTCTTCCTGAAGGTGATAGGCTTTCAGCTTGTTGACGATTCCGATCCCGCGTCCTTCCTGGCGCAGGTACAGAACCACGCCGCGACCTTCCCGCTCGACCATGCGCATCGCTTCCTGCAATTGCGGACCGCAATCGCAACGCAAGCTGCCGAAGATGTCGCCGGTCATGCATTCGCTGTGCACCCGCACCAATACCGGCTCGCCGTCATCGACCTCACCCTTTACCAGCGCCATGTGCACCTGCTGGTCGACGTCGTTTTCATAGGCGATTACCTTGAAATCTCCGCCGAATTGAGTGGGCAGGATGGATTCCGCCGCACGTCGGATCAGGGAATCGTAGCGCATGCGGTAGGCGATGATTTCCGCCACCGAAACGATGAGCATATCATGCTCTTTCGCGAACACTTCCAACTGTGGACGACGCGCCATGGTGCCGTCTTCATTCATGATTTCGCAGATCACGCCAGCCGGTTTCAAACCCGCCAACCGCACCAGATCCACCGAGCCTTCCGTTTGTCCGGTGCGCACCAGTACGCCGCCGTCTCTGGCGATAATCGGGAAAACGTGGCCGGGAGACACGATGTCGTCCGGGGTGGCATCGTCTTTGATGGCGGTTAAAATCGTTGTGGAGCGATCGAAGGCGCTGATGCCGGTGGTGACACCCTCGCGAGCTTCGATGCTGATCGTGAAGTTCGTGCCGAAGCGGGCCGAGTTGCGTTCACGCGAGACCATCAGCGACAAACCGACCTGACGCGCCTGTTTGCGATCCAGCGAAAGACAGATCAGACCGCGTCCGTGAGTCGCCATGAAATTGATATTTTCCGGGGTGGCGAATTGGGCGGCGCAGACCAGATCGCCCTCGTTTTCGCGATCTTCATCATCAACCATGATGATCATTTTGCCCTGGCGCAGACGCTCCATTGCGGCTTCGACTTTGCTCGCGTTCATCTTCTTCTCCTTGAACCCTATTTCAGAAAACCGTTCTCAGCTAGAAAAGATCGGTCGATCTTACCATGTTTGCTGATGAGCTTCTCGATGTATTTTCCAACAATATCACATTCCAGATTCACCTGTTGTCCCTGGCGCTTGTCGATCAGGGTGGTTTTTTGCTGGGTGTGCGAAATCAATGTAACCGTAAATCCATACTCGTCAACTGCATTGACTGTGAGGCTGATGCCGTCGATGGCGATGGAACCTTTTTCTACGACATATCGCAACACATTGGAATCACAGTGGATAACTAAGTCCGTGGCCTGTCCGCGCTGTGTGCGCCGCGACAGATGCCCGACACCGTCCACGTGACCGGACACAATATGTCCACCCAACCGATCGCCCAGCCGTAACGCCCGCTCCAGGTTGATCTTGCGCCCGATTGTCGCCTCTTTCCAACTCGTACGCGCAACGGTTTCGTGCGACAATTCCGCCGTAAAGCGACCGGGTTGCTTGGCCACGACCGTCAAGCAGGCACCATCGCAGGCCACCGAATCGCCAATGGCGATTTCATCCACCGGAAGCTGGGTGTCGATTTCGATGCGCAATCCTTCGCTTCCCCGCTGTACGCCATGCAAGGTGCCGATGTCTTCGATCAGTCCGGTAAACATCTAGCGGGCTCCTTTCTGCGGGTAAGCGGTCACTAAAATATCGCTGCCGAGTTTGCGGAAGCTCATCTGCTGCATACGATAGGCCTGGGTTACCTTTTCGACGCCCACACCCCCGATCATGGGGATGCTCTGCCCGCCGATCAGCATCGGGGCCAGGATAATATCGAAGCGATCCACCGCATTATGCGACACGAACTGCTCTAAAACACCCGAACCGCCCTCGACTAGCACCGAGGATACCTGCTCGCGCCCAAGATCGTCCAGCAGGTCGCCGATATCCAAAAATCCTTTTTTCGCAGCAAATACGAGTACATCCACACCACGAGCCTGCAAATTCTTACGCCAGTCGGTACGAGAGGTACGTGTGGTGGCTACCAACGTCGGTGCCAGGCCCACATCATAGATGCGTGCACCCGGATCGGTCAAGCCTTCTCCGTCCAATACGATGCGCAACGGCTGCCGGGCGCGTCCCGCTCCGCGATAGGTCAAGCGCGGATTGTCCGCCAGTACCGTTCCCGCGCCCACCAGGATGGCATCCAGGTTTTTGCGCAGGGTCTGCACGTAGCGATGCGCTGCCTCGCCGCTGATACCGCCGGAATGCTGGCCGCTGTCGCCGGTGCGGGTGGCGATCTTGCCATCCAGCGAAATCGCCGCCTTGGCGTGCACGAAGGGTCGCTTGGTGGAAATGTAGGTCAAAAAGACTTCGTTCAACTGCCGGGCGCGTTGCTCCAGTAAACCGACTTCCACCTGAATGCCCGCCTGCCGCAGCCGCTCGATACCCGTACCCGCCACCAGCGGATTGGGATCGACCATGGCGACATGCACCGTGCGCACGCCGGAGCGGATAATGGCGCTGGTGCAGGGCGGAGTGCGACCTTCGTGATTACAGGGTTCCAGGCTGACGTACATATCGCAGCCCTTGGCCTTGAAATCGATCTTTTTCAAGGCATCGACTTCGGCGTGATCCTGTCCGACCTGGTGGTGATACCCTTCCGCAATGACTTTGCCGTCTTCAACGACTACGGCTCCCACCATTGGATTGGGGGATACGAAACCCGCGCCACGTCGCGCCAGCCGCAACGCGCGGGACATCATTTCGGTATCGTAGCGGTGATCATGAGGGCGCATGGCGATCTTTACTAATGAAGGAACTGGGGATTACGGTTTCTCGTTTGCTTCGGCTTTCTTTTTTGCCTGATTTTTCTTCATTCGCCGCAATTCTTCGATTTTACTTGTGAATTCCGAGATATCCTGAAAGCGCAGATACACGGAAGCAAATCGCAGATAGGCAACTTCATCGAGCTGAAACAGCTCTTCCATCACGAAGCGACCAACAACGTCGCTTGCGACTTCCAGCTTGTTCAGATCGGATACACGTCGCGCCACGCGAATGGCGGACTGTTCGATGGCATCACTGGCGATTGGGATTTTTTCGCAGGCTTTGTACAATCCGGAACGGATTTTATCGCGATTGAAGGGTTCGCGGCGGCCATCTTTTTTGACGACCAGCACTTCGCGTTCTTCGATGCGTTCATACGTCGTGAATCGTTGTTTGCAATGCTCGCACTCACGGCGTCGCCGAATTTCCCGCCCTTCCCGGGTTAGCCGGGAATCCACGACCGAACTGCTGGTCTCTCCGCAATGAGGGCATTTCATGCATACCGTCCTTGTCGAACAAAGAACGTCACACGGCGACGCAACCCAAGATTCCCAATGAATCTAAGGCTTTTCGAAACTGCCGATTCGATCCAGGCGTCGTTGATGACGGCCACCTTCGTATTCGGTGTTCAGCCACACATCCAGAATTCCCTTGGCGGTTTCCACGCCCAGCACACGTCCGCCCAACACCAGCACATTGCTGTCGTTGTGCATGCGGCTCATGCGCGCGGTGAATTCATCGTGAACCAGCGTTGCACGAATACCAGGAAACTTGTTGGCGGCGATGGACATGCCGATGCCGGTGCCGCAAACCAATACACCTTTTTGAGCCCGACCGGCAGCAACATCCTGGGCCACTTTGGCGGCGTAATCGGGATAATCGACGGATTCACCGTCCACGCATCCGTGGTCGGTAACTTCCAGACCCCGCTCTGCCAGCCATTGCCCGATCAACTGCTTGAGTTCGTATCCGCCATGGTCGCTTGCGATTGCTATCATCTGTAGCTCCTAAAGCGCAGCGTACAAGAATTCAGCCTAAACTAATCCTCTTCCATCTGGATGATTTCACGGCCCTTGTAGTGACCGCAGCTCTGGCAGACACGATGCGGCAGCTTGGCTTCGCCGCAGTTGGGGCAGTTGATGGTCGTGGATTTGGTCAGCGCCTGGTGCGAACGACGCATGTCACGGCGACTTTTCGATTTTGCTTTCTTTGGGACAGCCACTTCTCCGCTCCTTTCCCACAAACGTGGTGATTCAATTCTTTCCGTTCATTTTCAAGTTCACTCGTTGCAACTGGCGCTGCCAATCCGGATTGCGCCGCAGCTCTCGCTCATCGACATCCCAATCTTCCCCGTATGTGACGGGGTTTTCGGTATTGCATTCGGGAGCCTCGCAACGAGGATAATCCTGCATTTCCAATAAAACCGATTCCGCCAGGTAGCGTCCGAGGTTGATTTCATCTTCGCTATATAGCGAATTCTGGAAATCTTCCTCCTGTAGA
Organism: Myxococcota bacterium; assembly: GCA_965140415.1. GTDB lineage: Bacteria > Myxococcota_A > SURF-8 > SURF-8 > SURF-8. The sequence goes on along the minus strand of OZ223209.1, from coordinate 5,747,870 downwards.
TCCAGTGTACGAACCCCCGGATCGCCGAAGCTGTCGCTGGGCAGGAACAGTTCCTGTAAAGCGATCTTGATCTCACGTTCGAACTGCTTGCCGCACTTCGAGCAGAGATAAGCCGCTTGCAAACGCATTTTTCCGGTCAAACGCACCTGGCGCTTGTGCCGGATCAGTTTGAGATCCAGTTCAATATTGGAGGCGGGCCACATGACATCAAAGCCCTCGCTCTGCATCTGCTCGCGCAGCCAGTCCAGCGAACGGCTTTCCTTGATCTCCAGCCCCCGCTCGGGTATTTCGGTCAGGCGGATGATCATGTCCGCGTCTCCTTACATCCATTTTCGGGCGCTAGGCCCGAGAAGGCGATTAATCATATATATCGCGCTTCGTTTGTCAAGCAAATACGGGAAAAGCAAAGAGAAAAGCAGATTAATGTCAGTCGATGGGTTTAAATCCCTCGCCTTTAGGCGAAACCTTGAGGTTTTTCAATTGAGCGTGATAATGTCTTTGTCATGGAGAAATATCGCACCAGTTCGCATTCGCGTTTCGACCTGAAGTATCACTTTGTTTGGATAACGAAGTATCGGAAACCCATTCTTTCCGGCGCGGTAGGCAAGCGACTAAGGGATTTGGTAATTGAAGTTTGCAAGGCGAATGAGATCGAAATACTGCAAGGGCATGTAGCCAAAGATCACGTTCATCTGTTCGTGTCGTGTCCTCCGAATTTGTCTCCAAGCAAGATCATGCAGAAGATCAAAGGAAAATCGTCACGGAAACTGATGATGGAGTTCAAGCACGTGCAAAAAGCTTTCTGGGGTCGTCATTTGTGGGCGCGAGGCTACTTTGTTGCGAGCAGCGGTAATGTGACGGATGAGACGATTCAGGAATATATCCGATTGCAGGAAGAAGGGGAACCGCCGGACGGTGGAGCCAATTTCAGAGTTGAGGGCGAAGATGCGTGACGACTTGAGTCGTCACGCCGTTGAACGACCACCCATAAATCCTTCGCCTTTAGGCGAAGGTAGTTTAATTCGAAGCAGTTATACTCATTGGAAAATAGAGCCTTTTAAACAAAAATTGGGGCCACCATAAAGTGACCCCATACAAACCGTCCCCGTTGAAAGGTGGTTATTTCGTGGTGGTACGCTTGCACTTGTCCGCGTCGCAGATGAAGGACTTGGTGCTGCTCTGTTCCGGATCGTCACAGGCACCCAGGCCGGCGCAGTCGTCGTTGGTGGTGCAGGGCACTTCCTGGCAGGTTTCGTCTTTGGTGTCGCCGGTGGCATAGCGGGTGGTGGTGAATTCATACACGCCGCCGCAGTCTTCGTTGACGAAATTGTCGCTGCAAGCCACGGTGCACAGCGGCTCGGCGCCGGTGTCATCGCAGATTTCCGCGGTCAAGCAATCATCATCGACGGTGCATTCCGGTTCGGTCGAGTCGCCGTCCACGTCGCCGTCCACATCGCCGTCAACCATGTCTCCATCGGTCGTCATGTCGCCATCGGTCGTCATGTCGCCATCGATGGTGCCGTCGCCGTCCACATCGCCATCAACCGCTTCCGCGCTCTGGCATTCATCGTATTTCGAGCTGTCCTGAACGGTGCAGACCGTGTCAATCGCTGTCAGTTTGCTATAACAAACATGCGATTCGTCCACTTCATTATCGTAAACCGAACAGGTCAGGCCCTGCAAACACTCCCTATAGGCCGTGTGGGCATCCTGGCATTCGATGCTCATTGTGCTGGATTCGATGCAAGTTCTGATCGCATCGCACTTGGAGATACAACTATCCAACCCCGATGCCGGAATATCCCCGCATTCCAACATTTTCTCGCAGTACGAATTGCAATCCCATTCGTCCGCGGCACAGGCCACCAGCAACATACTCGAGATCGCAAACACGACTAAAAACAAGATCCAATTACTTTTACGCATGATTCTCTCCTCCTCGTTGTTCTTTCAATCGGGATCCGGCGTTGCGGACCCACATCTTTAACGGGTATTCAAGCCCCAGTCTACTGCTATCGAATCATAAAAAGATAACATTCGCCTGTCGCCTCAACCAGCCCTACAGCGAATGTTACTTTCAAGCAAATTACGATTTCAAACAATCTGCGTCGCTTTTGCTCGCAAAGCTCGCGCCAAAAAACGGAAACTTTGTATTTACCAGCGGTTACGTGTCTTCATCCGGCAGATATAAATTCCGGTGTTCCGACATTGACGCCCGAGTGTCAAGCTGGCTTGACTATTCGTCTCCGTCAACGGTCGTGTCGCCATCGGCAGTGTCGCCGTCGGTGGTGCCATCGCCATCGGGAGTGCTTCCCCCTTCTGCACATTGCAACTCGCTCGGGTTGGAATCGTCGCAAACCAAGCCGGTGGCTGTGCAATCTTCGAGCAGGGAAAACTCTTCTTTGGGCTGGTTGTTGGCGTCCAGGTCGTCCTCGAACACGTAAACCAGCATCAGTTTATCCTCGACGCAACGACGCTCGGTGGTCCATTCTTCACTATCACTACAGGCCATGAGCCACATTCCGGCTACTACCGCCACTATTACTACCGCCCATGCTGACCGCATCGATAAACCTCCCACCTATGGTAAACGTCGTTATACCCGCGAAGCTCGCGGATTTATGGCCCCATATAAGCGTAATGGCTAGAATTTGTCAAGTCCTACACGTATTGCAACCATGAAAAACCATGCCGCAGCGGTTTTGAAGTACCGCTTTCCGGCACATCAAGAATTCTGGTACATCCTTTGCTGGTACTCATTCCAGTAGTTACTAGAAGAGTTATTTTCATTACTGGCGATGTCTTCTTGTAGCGGCGAGGGGGTAAGTCCGAAAACACCAATAATATCGGTGGTGGGTGGCATGGGCGAACCGCAGGTTGCCCATGAGCCAAAACAAGAACACGGGCAAGCTCCATTCCATTTCGCTTGGCCACGTGCCACCCTTTGTTAAGCTAGCTGTCCTTTGCTGGTACTCATTCCAGTAGTTACTGAAAACGCGAAAGAGGACCACTGATGCACATCTTACAAAACTTCAGATTGATTTTCCTGCCGATGCTGTTGCTGATTTCAATTAGCTTTGCCGCTTGCGGCGGCGGCGACGATTCCGGGGATTACGACGGCACCTGTTACAATTGCGATGAAATCTGCCTTTCGGAAACAAGCGATGAGCGGCAGGACTGCCTCTTGCACTGCGAAGACTGCCAGGGATATTCGGATTGCTTTGGCTGGATGGCGGCTCACTTCGAATCTCAAGTCAAGCCGATGAGTGAATGGGAAAGCGTGGGTTGCCCCTGAACGAGATCTCAGGCTTGTCTCGTTTGCGGCTGACTTCCGACCTTCTGCTGCAAGCGGTAGACGTAAGCCAGCAATTCGGCCACAGCGCGATAGAATTGAGGTGGAACTTCTCCGCCGATTTTAACCGATTTATATAGTGAGCGCGCCAGTAGCTTGTTTTCGATCACCTCGACGTTGTTTTCGCGTGCAATCGCCTTGATGCGTTCCGCCCAGAACCCTTTGCCCTTGGCCAGCACTTTTGGTGCAGTGTCCACACCCTGCTTGTAACGAATGGCGATGGCCAGATGGGTCGGGTTGGTGATGACCATGTCCGCTTCGGGTACGACATCGATCATTTTGTTCAATGAAATCTCACGCATACGCGAACGCATTTTGCCCTTCATATGCGGATCACCTTCCATGTCCTTGAATTCATCCCGGATTTCCTGCTTGGTCATCTTCATCTGTTTTTCAAGCTGGTACCACTGCTGGGCGAAGTCGGCTATGGCCACCACGACGAACAACAGGATGGTTTTCAGCATGATTTCCAGGATGTCCATCATGATCGTTTGCGTCAACAGCATCGGGCTCATGAACATCAGTTCCGTCAAGCCGTCGTATTTACCGGCAATGACCCACCAGATCACGGAAGTAAGAGCCGAAATTTTCAAGATGTTCACTGCCGTATCGGTCCACAGCTTCATGCTCAAGAATTTTTGCTGAAACTTGCTGATCGGATCGATGCGTTTCAGATCCGGCACCAGAGGTTTCGCCGTAAACAGCCAGCCGGTCTGGCTGATATTGGTGAGTACGGACAACACGGGAATAATGATGAACAGGGGGAAGAGCAGTTCGATAAAAAGTTCGATGGTCGTCCCGATGATACTGTACATGCCGTTGATATCGAGATTGACATCGGCGGCGATTTTGAAATTCTGCCCCATCAGAACGTTCATACGCTCGAAGATGGTTTCTCCGGCGAAATAAAAATAAAGCAGTACACCCACCAGCACCGCCACGGCGTTGACTTCCTGGCTTTTTGCCACCTGCCCCTTTTCCCGAAACTTCTGACGCCTTCGGGGTGTGGCGGGCTCTGTACGCTCGAATTGTTCTTCGGCCATTCGTCTTCCGGCCCGTCTGGTTCAGACCTTTATCGGTCTTTACATTATTTAACGATGTTGTTTTGTAGCGGCGAGGCGCAAGCCCGCCGTTAATAAAGGTGTTTTTCGGCGGGCTTACGCCTCGCCACTACGAGAATCAAAGAACCGAATCTCTATTAACGAACCCTTTTACATCGTTTTCAACAACCACATCATGCGTTCTACCGCATCGTGCATCAACTCGTCAAAGATTGGCTCAAACGCGGGAAGGATGCTAATCAACGTCAAAATACCAACCGAAATCGTAATGATAAATCCCACGACGATGACGTGCACCTGCGGCACCGCTCGCGCCATGATCGCCATGCCGGTATTTAAAAACATGATGACCGCCAGTACCGGCGAGCAGATTTTCAACCCTAAAATGAATACCTGTCCACCCTGTTCGAGTAGGGCTTCGATCAGACCTCCGGTCATGTGAAACCCACCCAGCGGCAACAGGCGGTAGCTGTCGGCCATGCCTTGAATCACCAACAAATGCCCGTTGATCGACAGGAAGAAGATTACGGCGATGAAATTGAGAAACGTGGACAATACCGGCTGCATCTGCTGTGTCTGCGGATCGACCAATTGACTGATGGCCATACCCATCTGAGGTGCGACGATATCTCCGGCGTAGCTGATGGCGGCAAAGAAAATCACCAATATCAGACCCATTGCCGCTCCGGCCAGAAACTCGAATAAAATTCCATAAGCCGCTTCCATCGGGCCGATGTTCATCTGCTCCATGCCGATATCTCCACCCAGATGCAGCACGACGGCTAGAAGAAACACAAAGACGGCGCGGCTTTGCATGGGCACGAGATTACTGCCGAAAACGGGGATGAACATGAATAGACCGGTAATGCGCCCGGCGATCATGACAAGTGGAAACAGGTGGTAATAGAAATGCGTGACCAGCATGGGTCTACTGTGTCATTTGAGGGATTTGTTCGATCAGACGAATTGCCAGGCTCATCAACTGGTTGAGCATCCAGGAGGAAAACGCCAGTAGAGATAAAACCATGGCGATGATTTTCGGGATAAACGCCAGCGAAACTTCGTTGATCTGAGTAACGGCCTGAAACAAGGAAATGGACAGACCGACGGTCAAGCCGATCGCCAGCATGGGCGAAGCAATCAGCAACGCGGTTTTCAATGCATCGGAGGCCAGTGCTAATACGGCGTCTGGAGTCATTGCAAGCCTCGCATTATCCGAAGGATTTGACCAGGGAACCTACAATCAGGTTCCAGCCGTCGATCAATACGAACAACATGATCTTAAACGGCAGTGAGATAATCACCGGTGGCAACATCATCATACCCATGGCCATCAAAACACTGGCGATGACCATATCCAGAATCAAAAACGGCAGGTAGATCAGAAAGCCGATCTGAAACGCGGTTTTCAATTCGGAAATAATGAAGGACGGCACCGCGATGTGAAAGGGAACGTCCGCCACCGAATTCGGTTTAGGGGATTTGGAAATGCGGAAGAACAGAGCCAGATCCGCTTCGCGCGTTTGCGAAAGCATGAATCCCTTGATCGGCGTGGAGGCCGACTCCAATGCCTGCTCCTGGGTAACGGTTCCTTCCAGATACGGTTGCAGCGCCGTGTCGTTGATTTCTGTCAACACCGGCTTCATGATGAAGAAGGTCAAGAACATGGCCAACCCGATCAGAACCGTATTGGGGGGGCTCTGTTGGGTGCTCATGGCCTGTCGCAAAAAGAAAAATACGATGACGATGCGTGTAAAGGAGGTCATGGTGATCAAGATCGACGGCGCCAGCATGATGACCGTCAACAATACCATGATTTTAATGGTTCCCACTACCTGACCGGGTTCCCCTTGATCGCCCATTTCAATTGAAATCTTAGGTAGTTCCAACGGCGCGGCGGAGGCATCGGCCATAATGAAAAACAGGCCCGCCAATAGCGCAAGAGCGATTAATATCGGCCATTTGGCAGTGAGAGATGACGTTTGCACGATTAGGCCCTCCGCTTCATCGCGCGCAGTTTTTCGGCGAAGGTCATCGGTTGTGACTGTTCTTCGAACCGGGGTTTGGGTGCAGCACCGGAATTCATCTGAGGTGCTTTGCCGCCGAAGTAGCTGGGACGCCCACTGGCTGGTTGAGTAGGCTGCTGAGCCTGACCGAACATGCTGGAGGTGTCGGCTTCGCTTTGAGCGGCACTTTGTTGACGGAAAGGATGCACGTTTGTGGGTTCGGCTGGTGCTTCGCGCTTTTGTAACGCGGTGCTGTCGGAGACCGTCAGGTCCGACAGGAAATTGACCTGCTTGTCACTGGCAGCCAATAATAAGCGTTTGCCTTCCGTTTCGACAACCAACAAGCGTTGACGATGACCGATGTTGGTGGATTTGACCACCTGAATCGGTTCTTCGACTTTGGTAAAGGACACCAGGCGTCCACGTCGGAAAAAGAACCAGACGGCAGCGATCAGCAGCACGGCCACGGTCATGACGTACAAACCGGTCAGATCCGGTGCGGCATTGCCGACTTTGAAAGGCTTGGACATGCCCGAAGTACCGGAGGTTCCGGTTGAGGAAACGCCTCCAGCGGGTGCTGTGCCCAACGAAGCGGCGACAGGAACCGCCGCAACTTCCGTAGCCTCGGCGGGAGTCTTTTCCATGCCTTTACGCAGCGAAGCCAGGGTTTCCTGTTTGCTGACCGTTTTTTCGGCGGCTACGGCTTTTTTGGGTTCGACCGGTTTCGCTTCCGGTTCCACCAAAGGCAGCATGTCTACCAACTTGTTGTTATTGTCGGCTTTTGCTTTTACAGGGGCTACGGCTTGCACCTGGACCACTTTGGTTTCGGCGGGGCTTGGCTTGGCTGCTGCCAGTTCCTCTACCGCTTTGGCACGTGCAGCGTAGAAACCGGGTTTGCGAATGGTCAATACCGAGTGATTGGCGTAAGGCTCGAAAACCAGATGTTCCAGAATGGACGTGATTTTGTCTTCCAGTTTCAACTGTACGACAACATCCGACTTGCTCTGCTTGACGGTGATGCCCTTCAGGGTATCATCATGACCCGGCATCTTGATCTCGCGATTCTTGGCCAGTTTGGTATCTTCGACCAGAATCTTGACCGTTTTACCCGAGAAATAGACTTTTCCCAGACGACGGCCATTGTTCTTTTCCAGATCGAAGGTAATGCGCGCGGTCTCGTTGTCGGCCTCGACCGAAATACCGGTCAAGGTTCGCTGCTTGCCAGCCGCCGTCGCGGTGGAAACCGGACCGATCAGGGTCAGTGCAAACAGCATCAAGGCCGTGAGTGCGAGTAGATGTTTCGACATGACGTTCTCCTTACGCTTCCTCCGCGAGCTGTTGAATGCGCTCGCTGGGGCTGATGATGTCTGTCAGGCGCACACCGAACTTATCGTGCAGTACAACCACTTCGCCGCGTGCCACCAGACGCCCGTTGACCAGGACGTCCATCGGCTCACCAGCCAGCTTGTTCAACTCGATGACCGATCCCTGCCCGAGTTGCAGCAGGTCGTTGATCAGCATCTTGTTGCGCCCTAACTCCACCGAAACTTCCAGCGGAATATCCAGAATCATTTGCAAATTCTTGCCGTGGCCTTTTTCCATATCCGATGACTGGGATACGGCGGCGGCCATCAGGTCTTCCTGCATCGACGAGGAATCCGCGCTTTCGCCAGAAGCCATGGAATTTTGCAGCTCTTGTATGGCTTTATCCAGTTCGTCGCTCATCATATCCTCCCGTTCCGCTTTCGCCTAATCCTCACCATCGAGGTGCATATTGGTAATCTTCATCGCCACATGTCCCTTATGGACAATGGGCAAACCCTTCATTTTCGGAATGTTTTCGATACGCACCACCAACGGATCGTTGGCGCTGCTGTCCAGCATGATGACGTCGCCGGCCTTCATGTTTTTCAGCTCGCGTACCGTCATATCCGCATGACCCAGATCGACACGCATGTTCACCGCCGCCTGCATCATTTCCTCTTTCAGGCGCTGAATCCAGTGCATATCCAGTTCCTGTTCCTCGCTTTGGCTGTAAATCGACAGCTTCTGCTTGATTGGTTCGATCATGGAATAAGGAATTACCAGATTGAGCATGCCCACCGCGTTATCGAATTCCACGGTATACTGCGTGTTGATGACCACGTCGGAAGAGGGCACCACACCAACGAACTGAGGATTGATTTCGGTTCTCAGATAGCTGGGGTGAATTTCGTGCACCGGATGCCAGGCTTTTTGCAGCTCGCCCAACATGGTGCGCACGAGTTTTTTAACGATATTCATTTCAATGATGGTCAAATCGCGCGTGTCGAGCAGTTCGATGTCTTTGTCATCTCCACGACTGCCACCGAAAAAGGTGTTGAGCATGCTGAAGATGAATCGCGTTTCCAAGCCCAGAATCGCCACGCCGCGCAGGGGTGACATCTTGAATAAATTCAACGTGGTCGGCGAAATCAACTGGTTGATGAATTCACCGAACTTCATCAGGCCGGAGAATTCGAGTTGCACGTCGGCCACTTTGCGCAGCAAACTGGACAGGGCGATTTGCAGGTAACGGTTAAAACGATCGTTGATGATTTCCAGTCCGGCCATACGGCCACGGATAATCTTGTCCTGACTGGCCAGATCGTATGATTCGAATTCGTCGTCGCGTGGAATCGGGTCTCCCTCGGTCGGAACGTTTCCTTCCTGTACCGCTTCCAGCAGCGCATTGACTTCATTCTGACTAAGCACTTGCTCCATGATGAACTCCGTTCGCCGTTACTGAATGACGAATTCGGTGAAGTACAAATTCTTTACGCTTCCGGTTTTCAACAGATTGCTGATCTGTTTGATCAACGCGGTGCGAATGACTTCCTTGTTGACGACACCTTGGGTCTGGCTGTAATTGAGCGAGGAGAGGTAGGTAATCACCAGATCGCGAAGCGGCACCGCCCGCAATTTGACTTCCTCTTCCGTTTCCTTGGCGGCAACTTCAAGCTGGATGACCGCTTTTAGATAACGGTTGGTTCCCGGCTCGTCCAGGTTGACCAGAAACGGCTCCAGTTGAACGATGGTTCCCAACTTGTCGGAAACTTCTTCTTTTACTTCTTCCGCTCCGGTTTCCTGAGCACCTTCCAGTTCACCGGCATTGGAGCCGCCTTTTCCCATTCCGCCGAAAAGGATGAAGTATGCGCCCATTCCACCGACCAGCAGCAGATTCACCACCAGCAACAGCACGATCAGGAAGTTTCCTCCCTTTTTAGGTTTGGGGCTGGATCCTTCTTCTTCCACATCTTTTTCGTCAACGGCCATGGATCAATCCTCTCTCTTGCCTGGCTCCGCCGCCGAGGCGGAATCGTCGTTTTCGACAAAAATGAACTCGACACGCTGGTCGAAGGTTTCTACCGACTGGCCCTCTGCCATAATTTTACGCGCTTCTCCGTATCCGATCAACGATAACCGCCTGCGATCCGCTTTAAAGCGCGAGATTAGTGCATGCGATAATTCAAAACTCCGCTTGGTTGCCAAGGTCCAAAGTGACTTATATACGCTCTGTTGGGCCAGATCGTTGGGATCGGAGGAGACAACCTGTACACGCAAGCGAGCGCCGGTCTGTTCTTTCAAGGTCTGCGCCACTTCATGCAGAAATGGAACGAATTCCGGATTGATTTCAACCGAACCTGCTCCGAAGACGACCCGGTTATCCAAATGGATTTCGTAGGCATCGCCGCGTCGGATCACTTTCACGTTTTTATCAAGTTGCCGACTCTCCAACCAGCGCGTCAATGCATGGTAAGGTTCTTCGTCCTGTTCGTCCAACCAGCGTTTCTGACCCGAGCGGCTGGAAATTTTAAACGGTTCGATCATGGCGCGTTTGGAATCCACGATAGAAGGTGCGCCACCTTCCATCATCATTCCCGCACCGGGGAAGTACTGGAACAAACTGCGCAGGCGGCTGGTGTCAATCGTGCTCATGGTCAACAACAACACGAAAAAGGTCAGCATCAGCGTGATCAGATCCGAGAACGTTGCCATCCAGGCATTGCGGTCGACTGGTTTTGGCTCGCTTTTAGCCATCACTCGCCTCCCACGATCTGCAATCGTGCCAGATCACGTTTGTAGAACACCAGATCCACACGCCGGTTTTTACGTCGACCTTCTTCGGTATCATTGGTGGTCATCGGTCTGGTATCGCCAAAGGATTCCGCCTCTACCAGTACATCTGGAACACCTACGCCTTCCAACAAATAACGGGCTACTTCGTTGGCACGAAAGGCGGCCAGTTCCCAGTTGGAAAACTTACCCGAAGACGGAGTGGAATCGGAATGCCCCTGCACGGTAATGGGCGTTTGCAAACGCTCGACCAACTCGCCGATATCATCCAGGAAAGCGAAGGTTCGCGGATGAAGGGCATTGCTTCCGCTGCTGAACAAAGCCGTCGATTGCATGGTGATCACCAAGCGGCGCTCATCTTCATACGCATCGATGGCATTCATGTCGCGACCCCATTTGGTCAGCGACTTCTGCATCATTTCATAAGCTTTTTCAAATACTTGCGGTTTGCTCATGTCCACCGGGGGACGGTCGCTGCTTACATCCACACTGACGCCCTGCCCGAATACACCCAATCCTGCCGAAAGCGCCTGCAACGAGCGCAGGGCACGATCCACGCGCGAGGCTTCCAGCTCGGCAATGGAATTAAGCAGGATAAAGAAAGCCAACAGAATGATGGACAAGGACAAGAACAAGGCTGCGAACTTGTCTTCCTTGGCTTTCTCTGGTTGTTTCTTCTTAGGCATGAGTGTTTATCTCGTTTATGCCATTACCATTAATTCGTATTCTATTCGCCTTCGAACATGCTGATTTGCAGTTTCGGAGACAAGAAAGCATTCAGTTTCTGTTCGACGATGCGCGGGTTGTCTCCGTTGCTGATCGCCAGAATGCCGCTAAGCACCATGTCTTTCATCTGTTCTTCTTCTTTGGCGCGGATCGCCAGTTTTCCGGCCAAGGGGTTGAACACGACGTTGGCCAGAATCGCGCCGTAGAAGGTCGTCAACAGGGCGACGGACATGGCCGGACCGATTTTGGATGGGTCGCTCATGTTCTGCAACATCTGCACCAGACCGATCAGGGTTCCGATCAATCCGAGAGCCGGGGCGAAGGTACCTGCTTGCAAAAAGAGTTCCGCGCCTACCCGGTGACGTTCGGTGATGGCTTCGATTTCCGCCGACATGATCTTGTCGACGTCGTCCACTTCATGTCCGTCGACCACGAGCTGGATTCCCTTGGCGATGAATGGATCTTTGCTGTCGCTGATCAAGGCTTCCAAGGCCAGCAAACCCTCTTTACGTGCACGGATGGACATTTCGATCAGGGTCTTGGCGATGCCCTGCAATGGGAGCGACGGCGCAAAAAACGCATTCTTGATGACGCGGACCGAATTGATCACATCCGTCAACCTGAAGTTGGTGGTTGTCGCCAGGATCGTTCCGAAGCCGACGATCAGAACGGACGGAATGTCGATGAAGATGCTCATCGAGGAACCGACCATGATACCGACGACGATAACGCCAAACGCTCCAACGAGTCCGATTATGGTTGCAAGATCCATGGTTCGACTCTTTCTATAGAATCAATGACAATTGCCAATATAATGCATACAAAACCTGCCGCGTGCAAATAATGCAAACGTCATGCCAAAGAGGTATATTCTTGACATGTAGGCGAAACTCAGTGATTACAATGCGTTATTTGCGATAGTGATCGAAAATTTTAGGTTGGTGATCGTGTGAAATCCGTCAAAGTTCGGGGGAAAAGCGTCACAGGATTGACAAGAAAAATAGGCGACGCCCGGTTGGACGTCGCCTATTTGACGGTTTAGCCTTTAATGAAGGCGATTATCGTTTCAGATTCAATACTTCCTGCAACAGTTGGTCCGAGGTGGTAATGGTACGTCCGTTGGCCTGATAGCCGCGCTGGGCGACGATCATGTCTACGAATTCGGCTGCCAGATCCACGTTGCTCTGTTCCAGCAGCGAGGAATTGATCGAACCGCGCGAACCGGTGCTTGCCGCGCCGATCAGCGGCTGCCCGCTGGCGGTGGTTTCCTGCCACAGGTTGTTGCCCATGCGGTCCAGGCCCGCGCCTTTGAAGTTGGCCAGTGCAATCTGACCCATCACGCGGCGTTCGCCATTGGTGAAGGTACCGGTGATAACGCCTTCGTCATCGATCAGAATGGTGTTCAGATCGCCCGCACCGTAGCCGTCCTGGCTCTGGGCGGAAACGGAAGACGAAGAGGCGAACTGGGTGGTGCCCGCCAGACCGGTGCCGCCGGTGGAGATGGGGTCACCGAAATTGAAGTCAACGACCTGACCCGGAGTCGCGCCGGGGAAGTCGAAGGAACTGGCGGTGGTGGTGGCGGTGAGCAGTTGACCGTCGCTGTTGAAGGTCAATTCGCCCGATGCGCTGGCGACCGCAGCACCTTCCTGCATCGCATTCCAACTCCAGGTATTGTCCGCCGTTTTGGTGAAATACAGAGTGACATCGTGGGCGGCGCCCAGGCTGTCGTAAACGGTGGTAGCCGTGGAGAAATGGCTGGTGGCATCCGGATCGGTGGGATCGAAAGTCATCGGCGTATCTTCACCGGCGTTCAGATTCATGGTCATTTCCACTTCGGAAGTGGCCAGAACCGGAGCGGACGCGTTGGTGAACTGCAAATCGGTCAACGCACTGCTGATATTGCCGGCGCTGTCGGCCAGATAGCCTTGCAGCCGGAAACCGGCGGTATTGACCATGTAACCGTTGTTGTCCACGTGGAACTGACCGGCGCGGGTGTAGAAATTGCCCGATTGTCCGGCCTGCTGACCGCCGACGACAAAGAATCCGGCGCCTTGAATGGCCAGATCCATTCCGTTGCCGGTGTTAAGCAGCGAGCCCTGTGACATTTCCTGCTCGACGCCCGACAGAGTCGAACCGACACCGATGTAATTCTCCGAGCCGATGCCCAGCGTCGGGTAGGTCATGATGTCCTGGAACACCGCGCGCGAGCGCTTGAAACCGATGGTGTTCATATTGGCGATGTTGTCGGAGATAACGGAAAGAGCCGAACCGTTGGAGTTCAGACCGGAAATACCTGTGTACAAAGATCCGTACAAGCTCATGATATCCTCCTTCGTGGTGTTCCGGCAAGCAACCGGTCACCGTGGAGGGCTTCCTCGAATGAGGGCCAGCCCTGCGTCATGTTGTCAATCGTTACGTTTTACTCATCATATCGATGTTCCTCCTTTTCGCGTCCGTGCGAGGGATCTCCACTGGCCACATCCTTATGGTTTCAAGTGCGGAGTCCGATTTCATATCCGTAAAGAGCGTCCTCTTTCCGCCTTGATAGGCGGCTTACTTCCTCGACAGCAGAATGGCGCTATCGATGTTGGTGAACGTCTTGTTCTTCATGCCTTCTTCGCCAACCGCCGTAATGATGCGGCGATCGTTTACATTGACTAAAAAGGCCGTGTCATCCATGAGCAGCAGTGATTCACGAGAGCCTTTTTGCCTGGCGCGATTGATGCCTTCCGAAAGCAGCTTCAAATCATCCTGATTCAGCGGGATTTCCCGTCGCTGCAAGCGTTCCATCGCGTGTTTGGAGAAATTCAACTCTTGCCGTTGGGCGTCTTCGAGTAAAGACTGGAAATCAGCCAATCCTCCCGACGTCGTTCCGGTTGACGGTTGCGTCCCTCCCTGGTCGGCAATTTGCCGGATGGCTCCCGTAATTGTCGGGTCAATCCGGTTCGTCATCGTTAATCCTCCAATACCTCGACCACATCGGCCAGGCTGATACGGTGATCACCGAGCATCAACTCGGCATACCCGCTTTCATAGGAAATTCCGGTTACGCGTGCCAGCGATTCGGTATATCCATTGACATTCGTGCCGCTTTCGTCCTTTGCCGTCAGCGTGACGGTGTAGGTTCCGGCATCCACCTGCTCGCCATTGTTGTTCAGGCCGTCCCATTCCCAACTGTGGCTACCATCCGAGCGTTGCCCCAACTGTACGGTGCGCACCACGTTGCCGTCTTCATCCTCGATGGTCAGATTCGTTTCGGCTGCCGTTCCCAGCAGTTCGAAGTTCACATCAGTGGCGTTGACGCCGTCGTAATCCACCCAGTCGGCCATTGCACGCACGTCCTTGCCGATGAAGTTCACCGCCGAGGCGCTACTCTGCGAAAGCTGTGTCATGGCCATCGATTCCAGCCGTTCATTGACCGCGATCATCTGCTCCAGGTTGGAGAATTGCGCCAACTGCGCCACGAACTGTTCGTTCTCCATCGGTGAGAGCGGATCCTGATTGGTCAATTGTGCGGTCAGCAGTTGCAAAAAGGCTTCCTTTCCCATGGCATCGTTGCTGCTGGTCGTTGTGGTATCATACGAACCTGCCTGACTGTTTAGAATATCCGCGATTGTTGTTCCCATTGTCTTTCACCTCCTTTCCGCTAATTTTCAGATGCCGATCAACGCGGCATCCGGCACGACCGCATCAGGCCGTGACGTCGATTGCTCCTTCGTGAAGAGATCGGCGCTGCGCCGTATTGGTCGTTGCGCCTTCTTCAACCTGTTCTCCACCCATCATCTGGGCGAAATCCTGATTTTCACCGGAACCGGCTCCGGTTTCATTGCTTCCACCATGCTCGAAATCCATTTGAGCGAAGTCGACGTTGACTTCGTTGACCTGCAACCCGGCCTTGTTCAACTGTTGCAATAGTTGTTGTACGCCCGATTCCAGCATGCGTCCCACGACTTCGCGCTCCGCCTGTATGCGCACCGTGGTCTGCTCGCCCTGGCTGATGAGCCGGACGTGAATATCACCCAGATGCTGCGGCGTCAGTTTCAGATGCAACTCCGGGCGGTTCTGTTGGGTCATCATGGTTAAACGCGCTTCCATCAGAGAAGAAAGCTGATTGACCGCCTGGGTACGATTGCCGCGTCCCAGAGCATGAGCGACAGAGGTGGCATCCATTTGTGCCGTTGCCGTGCTGGACCCCGTGGTCACGGATTTCTCCGTACCTTTGGTGGGGGTGAGTTTCTTTGCTGTTGCAATTTTTCCGTCTGCGACGCCTTTTCCCGGTAGAGTTTCAACAGCGTCTTTGGCCGCTTTGGCTGCCTGCGCGAAGTTCTGTGCCGCATCCGATTTGTTCTGTTCGCCCTTGGCTTGCTCGCCGCGCTGCTGCACCACATCCGCCTTGCCGGCGTGTGCATCTTTCTTGCCGTCGTGTTTGCCGTCGTGCTTACTGTCGTGCTTTTTATCGGCATCGGACGCTTTCACCGATTCTTCGGCTGTTTGTACAGAAGGACGTAGTTTGTCCTCGGTCAATTTAGTGGCGGAATCCTCTACGGTCAGTTTGACGTTTCTGGCGATTGTTTCTCCGGATTTTTCATGCAGGGATTCGCTTGCACGTGCAAACGCTTCCGGATTGCTTTTTGTATCGGCTTGTTTTTTCTTCAACGATTCAGAGATCGTTTGCTTGGCTTTCTGGATTTCTTCGTCGCTGGCATCCTGATTGACGAAAAGCTTGAGCGAATTGTCCTCGTTTTGTGCGTCAAGCACCTTCGTGCTGCCATCCGCTGCTTTGACCGCCGGGCTGCCATCGGCGCGGCTGATTTCACCCTTGGTGCCTAACTTGATCGCATCTGCCGACTTTTCGCCAGAGGCCAGATCCTTGCGATTCACCGTGTTTTTATCGGTACCTTCAATCTGTTGACCGCCCATGCGACTGCGTGCGCCCGGACTGGCGGCCATTGAACGTGCTTTGGCGGCCTGTGCCTTGTCCCAGGCGCTGGCTTCGACCATGCGTCCGCTGAAGCGTTTGCCGTTGATGGTCTGAAGTTTCTCGTCTCGCAGGCTCTTGCCTATGGGTTCGGTCACCTTGGCCGAATCCGGTCGTGAGGGATGCCGCCCCTCGGCGGCCTGTTTACCGGGTTGCATCTTTTCTTTCAGCTCGGAGTTGTTCGCCCGAACGAACTGCACCTTGATGCCGCTTTCTTCCTTCGCTTCGGACACCACGGCTTCACCAGTTTTGGGAGTTTCATTCAACGCTCCCATTACCTGCTGAAAGGCTTCGCCCGTACCCGAGATTGCCGCCGAGAGAGAACTATCCGGCGACTCACTGAGACTTTGGGGGCTCTTGGGAAGGATAACGTTCATTTTTCTCACGTTCGGCCTCTTCTTCCAAAATGGTTTTCCAGTTGTCCATCACGTTCTTGAGTTCCGCATCCGGTTTCAAGGCAACCATGCGTTTACTGATACGCGCCGCTTTTTCCGGTTCCAATCCGGCCATGATCTTGCTCGACTTGGCCCCGGACAATGACGCCATGATATTCACCGCCAGATCCTCTTCCATTTGCGTGATCACTAGAGCGGCTTGTTCACCCGCCATGCTGCCCACGATCTTGATCAGCTTGGCCAGATGTAAATTCTGCTCGGAGCGATTTTCCCGTTTCTGTTTCTTCAGTGTTTCATCCAGCGATTTCTGAATCGTGCGGATTTCGTACAACGACTGAATGACATCTTTCTGGATCTGCGCGATTTTTTCTTCCCTGAACTTCAGTTCGTCGCTCTTCTGGATTTTCTGGCGTTTGCTCAAAACGGCTTCGGCTTTGGCGCTATCCACTTCTGCGCTGCGCGGTTGTTGATCCGCCTTCTTTGCCTTTTTCGCTTCTTCCTGCGCCACCGCCTGTGGCGTATCAACCAGTTTCAACACCGGCATCGGGTAAACCTTGAATACCCAATAGGCTGCACCCATGATACCGGCCAGTATCATTAGAAAGAAGAAGAAGCCCGGTTTGCGGTACCAGGGTTTCTTCTGTTTATAATTGGGAAAATAATTCGACGTCACCGTTTATCCCTCCATAGTCGCTCCCGACGGTTTCCCGCCCGGACCGGCATTCTGGTTGGAAAATATCTGATTTAGTCCCTGCAAGGATTCATCGAAACTGGATCGTTCGCGAATCCCCTGCCTTAGAAAATTCGTAATCGTATCGATGCGTGCGATGGCCTCATCGATCTTGGGATTGTTTCCCTTGACGTATGCACCGATGTTGATCAGATCCTCGGCTTTGTTGTAAGCCGCCATCAATTCACGAACGCGATAGGCCGTTTGCAGGTGATCGTCGTCCACGATTTCGGTCATGACGCGTGAAATCGAGGAAAGCACGTCGATGGCCGGGTAGATGTTCTGTTCCGCACGCGCACGACTTAACGTGACGTGGCCATCCAGAATCGAACGTACCGAATCGGCGATCGGGTCGTTCATGTCATCGCCTTCGACCAGTACCGTGTACAACCCCGTGATCGAGCCTGGCCCGGAACTGGTTCCGGCACGCTCCAATAAGCGAGGCAGCAGGGTAAATACCGAGGGGGTATAGCCTTTGGTGGTGGGTGGTTCACCGACCGCCAGACCGATTTCACGTTGGGCCATGGCAAAGCGCGTAATCGAATCCATCATCAATAGTACCGACAAGCCCTGGTCGCGGAAATATTCGGCGATGGCCGTAGCGACAAAAGCCCCGCGCATACGAATCAGCGGAGGCTGATCGCTGGCGGCAGCCACCACCACAGACGTGGCAAGCCCTTGGTCCGTCAACGAATTCTGAATGAAGTTACGCACTTCGCGACCACGCTCACCGATAAGAGCGATTACTTTGACATCCGCCCGTGTCGCCTGGGCGATCATGCCCATCAACACCGATTTACCTACGCCGGAACCGGCCATAATCGCCATGCGCTGACCCTTGCCGCAGGTCAGTAAACCGTCGATGGCGCGAATGCCCAACTCCAGCGGTTGCTCGATGCTGCGGCGCTGCAAAGGATTGAGCGGGTTTCCGTATAACGGGATGTTTTTATCCAGTTGCAACGGGCCTTTATCGTCGATCGGCTCACCCATGCCGTTGATGACACGACCCAGCATGCGCGAACCCACCGGCTGGGTGGTTTCCGCTTTGATGACGTCGATGGTCGATCCCATACGCACACCGCGAATATCGCCCAACGGCATCATCAGCGCGGTATGAGCTTTGAAACCGACAACTTCCGCTTTGATCGAAGGCAGATCCGATCCGGGATGGATTCGGCACAAGGAACCGACTTTCGCGCCGGGAGCATAGCCCTCCACCACCATACCCACTACTTTCTGCACCTTGCCGTGAGTCACGTAGGGATCGGTGGCTTCCAGCCGTTGCTCGATATCTGTGATCCTGAACAGGGTCACGCCAGTTCCTCCTCCAGTGCTTTCTTCAACACTGCGAGTTGTTCATCCAATGACAGATTGATCTGCTCTACTTCGGTATCCACAAGGCAATCACCCGGTTGCAGGTCGTGATCTTCCAGAATCGATACCTGTCCGACCGCCGGGAAATGCGTTCCCAATTCCGGATCGATGGCGCGCACTGCGGCCAGATCCTGCGGATTGAGGCGGATGGTCAATTCCTTTTTGCCCATCGCTTCCGAACTGACCCGTTTCACCTGTTCGATGATCTGCAACGGGTTCATTTCGATCTCTTTTTGCAAAATACGTCTGGCGACCAGAATCGCGATTTCCAACGCTTCCGAACGAGCCAGCACTTCCAATGAATTCCCAAGCATTTCCAAACGCTTGAGTCCGTAATGATAGGATTCGGACAACTGCGCCTCGAATTCGGCGCGGTGACGTTCGCCATCGGCGACTCCGCGTTCGTAGGCTTGCTGAATCTTTTCTTCCTGTTCGTGGCGCTCGCGTTCCAACAGCGCTACCAATTCTGCAATCTCGCCTGCGCCGGCAGAAGATGGAACGCTATCTCCGGCAATTGCCCCATCACTCGTAGCACCCGGATTCATCATCTGATCCACAAGTTCCTGCGAAGACACATCCGGTTGGAAATCAGACATGGCCGCCGCACCGGAAGACGATCCCGGCGCTTGGGCGGAAGAGGCCGGACTATTCGTTCCATGGTTGGCCATCCGGCCACTGTTTTCCCGCATGGAAAGCACGAACTCCGATTCCGCCGATTCCGGTACCTCATCGAAAATCGCTTTCGTCACCCCCAGCGCATCGGCCAGATCTTTCTTCAGAATCTTAGACATACTCTTCCTCGCCGGAGCTGGCTACGATCTTGCCTTCTTCTTCCAGTTTAAGCGCAACACGTACAATCTCGCCCTGTGCCGTTTCGACTTCGCTCAAGCGCACCGGACCCAGCGCATCCAGATCTTCGTCCAACATCTGTGCCGCGCGTTTGGACACGTTGCCCTTGACCCGTTCGACCATATCCTCGTTGGCCGCCTTGAGGGCCATAACCAGAGTCTGTTGATCCACTTCGCGCAGGATGAGTTGCAGGGAGCGGTCGTCGAGGCTCGAAAGATCTTCGAATACGAACATCATGCCCTTGATCTCTTCGGCCAGCTTCGGATCTTCCTGTTCGATGCCGGTCAGGATCGTCTTTTCGTGCTTCTTCTCCATGATGTTCAACATATCCACGACCATTTCGACACCACCGGCTTCTGCCGTACTTACCGCACCCAGACGTTGGATTTCTTCCATCAGTGCATCCTCGATCTCGGCCAACAGGTCCGGATGAATCGAGGTGATTTTCGCAATACGCAAAATGATGTCTACCTGGTCCTGTTCAGGCAGCAATGGCAGCACGCCCGCCGCTTTGGTCGGGTCCAGATGGGCCAGGATCAAAGCCTGCGTCTGCGGATGTTCCTTGCGAATCAAGTTCGCAAGCGCATTCAAATCGATATCGAACAGCGAATCGAACACTTTTGTAGGTGGTCCCAGATCCCGCAGCAGATGCTGGGCTTTGTTGGTTCCCACCGCACGCTCGATGACGTCTTTGATCCATTGCTCGCCGGTCGTAATGACGCTACTGGAGCCGGTCACTTCCGCCATGAATTCTTCCAGCACTTCCATCAGTTCTTCAGGGCTGGTTTTGCTGATCTTGCCGATTTCGGTGGAGATTCGTTTGATCTCGCGATTGTTGAGCTGGCGCACGACCTTGACGGCCTGTTCCTTTTCCATGGAAACCAGCACCAGAATCGCTTTTTGTACCGTTGAGATATCGTCCATGAAATCAATCCTCCGGCACGTTCAACCAAGTGCGGAACACGGCTACGACCATATCGGGGTTCATATCCGCCAGTTCCTGCACGCGCTTTTTCAATTCAACCGTCGATGTTTCGATGGTGCCTCGTACTTCCGAGAGCTGTTCTTCCATCGACTTGACGATATCTTCCTGCTCGCGATCCAGTTCCCGCAGCCGTTCTTCCTCGTGGTAGTTGATGACCCATTCCACCAGCGGTTTGAACAGGAAGAAGACCAGCACGATCGCCAACACCAACAGGATACCATACCGCAGCAGTTGTGGGATGAAATCGTAACGTTCCAAAAAACTGGGTTCGATTTCATATTCTTCCAGCGCCGACGTTTCAAACGGAACGTTGCTGACTTCCACTTCATCGCCACGGTTTTCATTATACCCGACCACGCGCATGACCAACGCACGGATTTTTTCCAGTTCTTCCGGTGTGCGTGGAACGTAGGTATCTTCCGGCTTGGCATCGTCTTCGGCATCTTCGGCGACTTCACCCGGCTTATAGGAGCCGTCTACCAGTACCGCTACCGACACACGCTTGACATCCCCTGCCGCGCGGACGGTGTGTCGCACCACTTTGTTGATTTCGTAGTTGACCATCGTGCGGTCGCGCTCGGTGGCCGAGCTTTGCTGTCCGGTGCCATCCTGATTCTGTGGCAGATTGGCCTGCGCTCCGGGTGCTCCGCCAGCATTGATCGTTTCGTCGTTCTGACGATTTTCCTTGCTGCGTTTTTCCGAACGCACCACCACCTGATCGGGATCGAAGAGTTCTTCGGTTTTTTCTTCTTTTTTAAAGTCCAATTCCACGGTGACTTTGGCCACCACTTTTCCAAGTCCGACCACATGGGAGACTACTTCCTCCACCCGGCTGGCCAGATCGCGTTCCAATTTGTTTTTATATTCCAGGGGAGACGAGCCCCAGATCTGTTCTTCTTCATCGCCCATCGCCCGACTGAGCATGTTGCCGTTACTATCGATGATCGTTATGTTTTTCGCCGAAAGTCCCTCGACGGAAGAACTGACCAGATGAACGATGGATTTGACTTCGTTGGCGTCCAGTTCCTTGTTGCCTGCAAGACGCACAACCACCGAGGCACTGGCAGGAACTTCGTCCTCTTTGAACAGTGCTTTTTTAGGAGTGACCAGATGTACGCGCGCGTTTTCCACCTTTTCTAGGCTGGCGACGGTACGAGACAGTTCGCCTTCCATCGCGCGTTTATAGTTCAGTTCCTGAACGTACTTACTTGTGCCGAGTTTTTGGTTCTCGAAGATCTCGAAGCCGACGCCTTCACCGCGCGGTAATCCTTCGGCTGCCAAGGACAAACGAAGCTGACGCACGTCCTTTTTCGGCGCCATAATGGAACCTTCACCGAGTTTGTAGGGAATCTTGTTCTTTTTCAGATGTTCGACAATGTCTCCGGCATCTTTGTCGGAAATGTTGGTGTAGAGGTAATCGAATTCGGTGAAATCGGAAAAGGAGAGCAAATACACGAATCCTGCAATGGCGACCGCCAGAACTGCACCAATGATCATCTTGTTCTGGGTGGTCAGTCCTTTATAGAGTCGCAGGATGTCTTGTAGCACCTTTTGAGCTTCCGGAGCCATGATTCACCTTGCCGTTCGTGTTTAAACCTAAACCTGCATTTTCATGATTTCGCGATACGCTTCAACTGCCTTATTGCGCACCTGCAACAACAGTTTCATGCTGATTTCCGCTTTTTCCACGGCCAGCATCGTTTCATGTACACCCACGCCCTTGCCGCCTAAGAAATCGGTGATCGATTGATCGGCCTGGACCTGGCTGCTGTTGGCTTCCTGTACGGACTCGGTTAAAAATTCTCCGAAGGATTTGCTGCTTTTCGTCTCTGCAACGTTCTCGGTCATTTTGGCCGAGTTCTGCTTGTAGAGATTCTGAAGCTTCATCGCTTGCGGACTAAGGCTGATGCGTTCCATGATCGATTACCTCGTTAGCCGATCTGCAAGGCCTGGGCGGCCATGGCCTTTAGTGCTTTAACGGCCTGCACGTTGGCGTCGTAGGTTCGCGTGGCCTGCAACATGTCCACCATTTCCGTGACCACGTTGACATCCGGCATCTGCACGTAACCTTCGTTATTGGCATCGGGATGCGTGGGATCGAAGACCGAACGGAACTTATCGGACTGTTTTACATCCTGCACGCGCACGCCGCGCATGTGTTCTTCTTCCACTTCCGACATGATCTGGTCGAAACTGTTGCCGACCTGCATGGTCTGGAAAACGGCGTCTTTGCGCCGGTACGGACCGCCGCCTTCGGCACGCGTGGTGTTGGCGTTGGCCAGATTGGAGGAGATCATATTCAGCCGGAAGCGCTGGGCCGACATTCCACTGGATGCGATTCTGATTGCGTCTTGGAAGTCCATGGTCTTACCTCGTTTGTGTAATCACGTACTTGAGCAGGGCTAACTGCTTGTTGACGACCTTGGCCGACATGCGATAGTTGAACGAGTTGTTCCCCAGTTCGGCCATCTGTCGGTCCAGATCGACCGCATTGCCGTCCGGGCTCATTTCGCCGGCCTGTTCGATCAACTCGCCCTGTACTTCGCTGACATCGATCCGCCCACCCATGTGCTTGTTGTTCGTCGTGTCCATCTTGTCTTCGTTCTGACCGAGGAAACTCATCAGTTCGTCTTCGAACTTCAAGTCCACAGGCAGGTAACCGGGTGTGTCGGCATTGGCGATGTTGGCATTAATATAGGCCTGGCGCTGCAAGCGCAGGTCCATATTTTTCTCTAGGGCATCGACTGTGATATCAAATAGTCTCATGTCAAAATCCTGTCAAAAACCAAAGCACCTATTCACGACCACAGGTTTATTGCAACATTCGGACCAACTCTTCATCGACTCGCTACTCATTGGGGAAATCCGCCTTTCCGGGTCGTTTTTGCCGATGGAGCGGAACTTTCTGCCCGTCTGTCGGCAACTATTGCCCGGTTTGGCTCTTGCTTAGGCCAGGGAAATCGTCAATTCTCCGTTGCGACGGTATTCCGCCAACTTGTTTCGCAGGGTACGTACGCTGATATCGAGCACTTTGGAGGCATGGGTACGGTTGCCGTCCTGATCGGAGAGCGTCTTCAGAATCAAACGCTTTTCCATCTCACGCAGGGTGATGCCGCTGGGGATGACATCGTCTTCCTCGTCATCTTCGATGATACCTTCGAAAATGATGTGTTCCGCCGTGATGCGCGGGGAGTTATAAGAGAGCACCACCGCACGGGCAACCACGTTTTCCATTTCGCGGATATTGCCACGCCAGGGATAGCGACCCATCATTTCGTAGACTTCCGGGTCCACTTCCTTGACCGTGTCGCTGTTGTATTTGCAGATGAAATGCGGCACCAGCACGCGCATGTCTTCCACCCGTTCGCGTAACGGAATCAGACGCAGCGGGAACACGTTGATGCGGAAATACAGATCTTCGCGGAAACCACCTTTGGCGACGAGCTTTTTCAGGCTGCGGTTGGTGGTGGCGATGATGCGCACATTCACCGGAATCGACTGCCGTCCGCCGAGTCGGTCCACTTCGTATTCCTGCAAAACGCGCAGCAGCTTGACCTGCAACGACGGAGCCAACTCGCCGATTTCGTCCAGCAGGATGGTGCCGCCGTCGGCCTGTTCGAATTTACCCTGACGTCCGTTCTGAGCGCCGGTGAACGCGCCTTTTTCATATCCGAACAGCTCGCTTTCCAGTAGCGTTTCCGGAATCGCAGCGCAGTTGACCGCCACGAAGGGACCGTTTTTGCGATCGGAATGGCTGTGGATGTAGCGTGCCAGAAGTTCTTTGCCCGTTCCGCTTTCTCCCTCGATCAGCACCGGCGTGCGGTGCAGGGCAACGACTTCCGCCATTTTCAGCATGGTTTCCATCTTCGGATTACGGGTCAGAATGTCCGGGCGGGAGATGGCGAACTCTCCGGGTTCGGGCATTTCGGAAGAGGAATAGGCTCTGGCTAAATCGTCTTGAAGGTTCATGAGCTTTCTCCGGAACTATTTAAGATTATGCTTCTGAATCCAGCTTAAAGTCTGTGCCTGCATTTCGCCGATCTGTTTCCAGCTGGCGTCGGGCATGGCGGCTATTTTGTTATAAAAATCAACGGCTTCATCAATCGAGCCGAGTTTTTCACTGGATTTCGCCGCAAAGTAATAGGCGATGGGAACCCGAGAATCTTCGGGAAACAGAAGCGTAGCGCGTCGGTAAACGCGCAGTGCCTGTTCGTAATTGCCCAGCATGTAATAGCAGTCGGCGAGGTTGAAAATCGCATTGCGTACATCGTAGGAAATCGGTTTGCGCTCGACGATGACGTTTTCATCCAGCAGCAGGTTGAGCACCGGCGAAAGAATCGTGATGGCGCGCTTATACTGCTTCTGCTGGTAAATAACCCGTGCGATGATCAGCGACAGATGCCGCTTTTCCACCGGGTCGATAATGTAATCCATGGCTTTTTCATAATGGGAAATGCTGGCCGCGTCGTTGCCGCGCATCTGCTCGATTTCACCCATCATCATGTGGTAGACGCGATGGTCTTCCATCTCTTTGAATTTGCTGTTGAAATACTCTTGGGTCTTGGCTGCGCGGTAGGCGTCGTCCATCAGGATGTAGGAGTTGGTCAGTGACAGCAGAATATCTCGTTCGCCCTGTACTTCTCGTCCGCGACGTTCCAGGGCTTCCAGATACACTTTGACGGCTTCTTCCTGATGCTCGATGGCCCCGTACGCATCCGCCACCATCATAGCGATGCGATCACGGTCTTCTTCCATCAGCGGGAATTCCATGTGGGACTGATACAGGCTGATCAAGCTCAGGTTGTCACCCGCTTTTTTGTAGGCGTCATACACGCGCATTACGATCTGACTGAAGCGGCGTGGCTGGAACGCCCAGTAGCGCATTCCCTGGTAACGTCGGATCAAGTCCACCAGGTAGTTGTACGCTTCCGCATTGCGACCGGCGGTATCCATGGCCCACATCAGGCGCAACTTGGATTCACGATCCACCGGCTCGGGTTCGTGGTGCAGATCAAGTGCTTTGTATTGCAATTCCGGGAAAGGACGTCCCTCGCGCTGCTCATCCAGTTCCGTAATTTTCAATCCGGCCAGGCGAGTGAACGCGCCAAGCGGATGACGATTGATCACGCTTTCATACTGCTGCCGAGCTTCCTCGAAACGTCGTTCATACACCAGCACATCACCCAGGCGCATTTCCGCCAATGGCAGCTTGGCGTGGTTGGGATAATCGTTAATGACTTGTCGCAACAGCGCTTTGGCTTCACCGAAACGATTGGACAACAACCGCGTTTCCGCTAATGCCATCATTTGATCCGCTGAAAAGCGTGTGTTTTCCGATCCGGCTGCGCAGCGATCTGCGGCATCGTTGGCAAAACGGACTTCTCCGCGACGAGAAAGCAGGATCATACCGGCGAAGCAGAGCTTGCTCAGCAATGGTTCCGGCAGGTTTTCCATGCGGGAAAGCGCGGTGATCAGCTTTTGGGCGTCGGCATAACGATCTTGCTTCAATGCCACTTCCAACAAGCCCATCATGAAAAACGCTTTGTGTTGACGTCTCTCATTCAATCCTTCATCGAAAACCCGCATCGCCTGGCGCGGAAGTTTGGATAGTAGTGCGCAGTAACCCAGCATCAGTCTCGCCCGACTGCGAATGAACTCATCGGTGTCGTCCTGATCCAAGCTGGCCAACTGGCGGCGTGCCTTTTCGATATGCGCCGGATTGCTGACAGCGTGCTTGAAAAGGATGTCCCCTTTCATCATCTGGAAATACTGACGCAACTCTCCTTTTTCGGTCGCCAGTGATTTGTCGATCAGTTGCAGTGCGGCGTCATCGGCGGCGATATTGAACAATTTAATGGCATTCAGATATGCCGTGTCGCCGGTAGTGGCATCGACCGCTTCCGCATAATTCATGTAGGGCAGCAGGATGGTCGAATCTTCCAGCATTTCCCACATCGGCAAGACGGGGATTTCTTCTTTTCGGCTCGCCTGTTCGTCGTCACTCGTCGGTGGAGAAATGACGATCACTAGTTGTTGCGGCGAAACCTTGCGCAGGTGGCTGTAGCGGAAATCTTTGGGGATCAGAATCAATTTGACGGCGATCTGCTGCTCATCCTGATAGGTAACTTTAACCGCCACGAAGTTGTCGTTGAACTGGCTTTTCAGTTGTTCCACCAGATCCGCCGGATATTGCTTCATCGAAAGCACCAGTTCGCTGGTGTTTTCACCGGGAGTCAACGTGTAGTGAGAGCGTCGCTCGATCTGAATTGTGATTGTGGCGTAATCCGCAGCCGCCCAAAGCTGGGAAGACAGCAGCAGCAACAACCCGAATCCAAAGCTTATTGTGATCAAACGACGTAGCATCTTATCCTCGCTAATCTGTCACTGCGGCAACAAGAAAGCAAGGGTCATGCCAGAGACGACGATTTTCATTGCTTGAAATGAATTTCGTAGTTATTGCAACAGGATAAAGATAAGTATAAAGTTTGTTACACCAGGCCAAGGTCAAGCCTTTGACTGGCATCGTTCTATATTAATGGGCGAAAAGGCACAGGTGACATTTTTCCGACGTCCTGGGCATGTTTTTCCCTGTTGTTCACCCAATAGCGTCAAAAAGCCAACTGTACAGCCGGTTTATACGGCAGTTAGAGAGAGATTGGCGTTTCTAAATAGATTAGTTATTACAGTGTGATATGTTGTAGGTGTCAGTATTCCGGTTCGTCTTTTTCCGTGTCTTCTTCTTCGTTCGATTCTTCCCCGTCTTTGGAGGGCGAGTAGGCATATCCGAACAGGTCACTCAAATCGTCACCTGATAGAGCCTTGAATTCCTCTGTTTCGCTGCCGTCGTGGTCGGGGCGATCATCCGAACTTCCTTGAGGTTCAGCCACACGGAAATCCAGATTGTCGAAATCCTTTTCGGTGGGTGTATCGGATTGGGGTTCGGGACCACTGGCAAAGCCCATCATATCCGAGAAACCCTGGTTTGTTTCTATCTCTTCTTCTTCTTCAACGGATTCTTTGATCGTGCTGTCTTTCATTTCTGAAATCATCTGACCCCATTCGTCGCGATCGTCGAATCCGGTGCCGCTGACGTAATCGGGATCGGAATCGCGATCCAGGTTTTCCTGCTCGGTTTCGGGGCGTTTGAAATCACTATGATGTGCTTCTCTGGCATGCGCTGTGAAGACCTCTTCGATGCGATCCCCCAGGTTGGTGACCACTTCTTGTTCCGCTTCCTCTTCCGGTGTGGCAGGCTCCGGTGCTTCTTCCTCCGATTCCTCGGCGAAGATATCATTTTCCGACACCGGTTCGGTTGAAAGTGGAGTGATCTCCTCGGGCATTTCTTCCGGTTCGAATTCCGCTTCCACTTCCATTCCGGCCTGCTTGCGTTTCTGAATGTACAGAATCGCAGCTCCACCGATTCCTGCAACGACGATAAACACAATCAGCAGGTATATCGTGCTGCTGCCTTCCTTCTCCTTGGCGCCAACCTGATCCGGTGAAATAAAGGTTAGTTTGGTTGTCGAGCCTTGCTCGTCAATAGCCAAGGGGACATTCGTTCCGCTGCGAGTGATTTTCAAGTTCATTTCGCTGGGTTCTTCCGGAGGAAGCACCATGATGGCATAGCGTCGTGGATTTTTGGGCAAGGATGTCATTTTCGCCTTTTCATGAGGAGGAATTTGGGCGAAAACCCGCAAACTGTTGTCCAAAGGGATCGCCGGATGCAATTCGATGCTCAATAGCAAGTCACGCGAGAGATCTGCTGGACCGGGTGGTTCCAATAAGGTGTACCAGGTTCCCGCTTCGATGGTGATGTAATCGATCTGCTTGCGCATCAGGTTTCCGCGCCGCACGACCGTGCGCAATAGATGAGGTCCAACGTGACCCTGTAATGGAATGCTTCCCGAATAAATGCCATCACCGGCCTGACGGTCGGGAGTTTCTCCGTCATCACGCATGGTTGCCATGCTTAATTCGCCGGTTTTGGGATTGAACAGTTCCGCCATGAAGCCGACATTACGTGCCTCTTTGCGCTGGGGGGAGATTTCGCCATAGCGCGCCAGGTAGGCCGTTAATGTCAGGTGCTCGTTCTCGATGTATTGCGAGCGGGGTAAAATCGTGTTCAGCGTCACTTCGGTATCGACCAACACCATCGTTTTCGATTTGTTTACATCCGAGACCTTCCAGTGACCCACCGTCGGGTTCGAAACTTTGATGGTTGTCAGCTTACCGAAATCGTTGCGAGCGATACGGTCCCGTTTGGTTTTGCCTCGCTTGCGCTTGTCGGATGCAAACACCCGTTTTTGAGAAACCACTTCCGGTTGGCTATCCTCATCACGCACGGTAACGATAACCATGTTCTTTACCGCTTCATCCACTTGGAAAGTATCCGCATCCAATGGAATCAACTGGGGATCGGTCGCACCGACGTAAAGATTGAACATGAACTCGGGCAGGTCTTCGTCCAAGGTACAGCCCAGCACCGACCCCCCCGTATCCGCCGCCGCCTGCCGCCATTCCGGCCAGACTTCTTCGGTGACAAGTTGCACGATATGCAAGGCGACTTGCTGATCCTGCAACTCCTGAACGAAACTGTGATTGGGATACTCCGGCAAGGGAGAGGCGATAATCAACATTACGATGCGCTGGCCGCCATCGGGTTTTCCGAACATGGAACCGGCTTTGCGAATCGCGCCGGAAAGATCCGCAAACTGACTCTGTGCCTGGTAGCCGTCCAGCTTGCTTTTCAAACGGGACAGTTTGCGATCCGACCATCTCGTCAGCGAACTGAGGATCTGAGGTTTTTCTTCCGCAAGGATCACACCGCCGCGAGACTTGGGCGGTAACAGGGATAGAATCATGCGGGCAGCCTGAAATGACTGCGCGTTCGGGTCGGTTTCTCGTGCAAGGCTGGTGCCGTCGAGAATCAGGATTATCTTTTTTCCCGGCTCACGCGCGGCGGAAACCGGCGAAACCTGGGCAAAGAGAACAACAATGAGCAGCAGCAGGCAACTCGGCCATCGCAAACCGGCACAGGGACTCATTAGGTGACTTTCTGTTTCTGCATCGCCCAGATGAATTGGGCGAGTTGATCTTTATGACGTTCGGATAACTCAGTGAACTGTAATCCGTAATTGAACTCGAAACGGCTACGGACCTGCGGTTTGACGGAACGCACCACTTTCGCACGTTCTTCAAACGGTTCTTCGTTTTCTTTGGCATTGGGAAACCGGAAAGAAACTTCCAGGTCTTCCCCTTCCGGTAACACTTCATCCAATGAAACCATCATGCCCGAAGCGGATACATCTACCGTCAATCCCTTGTAAATATTGCCGGGGTTGGTCATCGATGCCACCTCGATCGCTACCGAAATTTTCGCTCGATAATCGTCGCGTCGTTGTAGACTCGACCATTTTTCCGGGCGCACCAGTGCCAGCGCCGTTCGTTCCGGTTGAGACTCATGCTCAAAGACTCCGATCAAACGCGTTTTGAATTCGTAAAGTCGCTCTTTTGTGCTGAAAGCCACCGTAACTTTGCCGCGTTTGGGCAAATTGAACGATGTCAAGCTTGCAATCCAGAACACCTCCTGGTCGTGAGCCAGCACCATCGAATTCAGCGTTTTATTACGTGCCGCTTTTCCGAACGTAACACGCACCTGGGTTCGTGGAGATAATTTCTCTTGAAATTCCTCCAGTTCGACCGGTTTCAGATCTTCCGTGCTGAGCGAATTGGTATCGTTTGCGTTCATGGGTGTATCGTCTTTTCCCTGAGTCGATTCATCTCATAAAATACACCAACTACAGGGTGTTTGGCAAACCTGATTTTTACATCCCGCTCGTTAGGGATTTTTCCCCGTATTGATTTTACTCGGTGGCTTGCCATAGATGGTGACAAGACCGTTCTCATACAGTTTGGGCCACATCAATCGATCCGGCGAAAAAGTGAACTCTCGCCGGTCCAGCGGTCCCCATATAATCGTATCGATTCTGTTTAGTTCCAGCAGTTTCAATGCCTGTTTAGCAGTCAGCTTATCGCTGAAAAGATCCGCCGTCGCGTTTCGTTTTTCTTCCAGATTGGCGGTCAGATCCTTGTGACCTAAAAACGAATAGGCATCGGCGTAAGCAGGCACTTTCAGTCCGATATGCCCATGCGTCAGTACATGTGCGCCCCGACGCTCACGCCCGATCCATTGCAGCGCCTCGATCGTTTCCGGTGGCTGGTAATAATACACGAACTGTTCGCGGCTCTGTTCGATTTTCTGATGCCAGACAAACACGCTGGTTGGCAAAGCCACTGCAAATACAAGCATCCACGATACGACTTTCAGTGGGCGCTGCGGAATTCGGGCCAACACAAGAATCGTTGCAAGAATATGCGGCGTGGCGAAAGCCGCACAGGTGCGCCAGGCCCAGGGCAAAAGCCCGGAGTACATCAATATCCAAGCGCTCAGCAGCCAGATTCCCAGTAACTGTTCGGCAATCGACCAGCGGCTTTTTTCCACCGCTTTCCAAACCAGCCAGACTAGCGTTCCTGCAACGAAAATGCCTAGTCCCAACAGCATGGTGAACACATCCGGCGGTGGGTAATGATTGGTCATACTCCAGATCGAAAAGCCCGTTGTCATGCGGGTCAACCAGGCGGCATAGCCGATGGGGAGCAGGGCGGGCAGGATCATCCACAAGCCTCGCAACAGGCGGGAACGCCTGTCTTCGGAAACGAATATAATTCGAATTGCAACGAAAGCGCCCAGAATGACAAAACCGACGGCTGTGTCATAGGCTCTGAAACTACCTAAAAGTACCAACGTCGCGCCTGCAAACTGAGCTGGACGAAGCGACTGTTCCCGTTCGGCGCTCAAAGCGAATGACAAAGCCAGCAGTAACAGTGCATGTGCCAAGGCGGTATGCGGTACAAAGGCAGTTTGAATGAAGGGAAACAGTTCCGTATACAAATCGGGAGGCGGTGCGGAAAGTCGGAACAAAAACAGCAGGACACCAAAACCGGAGGCAAATGCGAATAGTATTAACCCCAGTTTGCGTGCGGCGGGTTCCGTTTGGAAATCACCGAGCAGACGCCAGCAGGCAAGTATCAAAGCAAGCCCTCCGATGATCCGAACTACCTGTAGGATGACACCAAATGAAAGACCGAGTAATCCCTGGCATTTGCCGCTGATGAGCCATAACAGGTTGAAATAAGAAGGGGTTTGGGGTTGTAGCTCATAGGGGTTGACGAACAGCCAGTGACCCTGAGCCGCCTGGTTGGCGAAAGCGGCGTAGCTGTCCATGTCTTCGGGAAAATGAAGATAACCGGAAAAAAGATGCTGTGCGTCCTGCATCCAATAGGCAAACAGGTATGGAATGCTGCCGATCAACAACAGCGCACCGGCGATCATCCAGGGATAGATGCTGCGAGAAGACGGCACGGTTTCTTCCATTTCTTACAATCGATCTTGTTCCGTTGTACCATTGAAGAATGGCTTGTGCCACCTTTTAATCGGCAAACTAGCTAGAATCTAACGCCTTTTCACGAAATTTACCTTGTCATGCATCCGAGCGGATGGTACTTTGCCGACAGATTGGTGCGCTGATAGAACGGAGAAGATGCGGTATGGAAGTCGTGATACTGGGCTGCGGAACATCCACGGGAGTACCGATTGTCGGTTGCAACTGCAAGGTATGCAGCTCGCCACATCAACGCAATAAACGCCTGCGTTCCTCCATTGTCGTGACGCTGGATAGCGGTGAAAATATCCTGATCGATACCTCACCGGATCTGCGCCAACAGGCCCTGCAAAACAATCTGGTTCGGGTGAACGCCGTTTTTTACACGCATTGTCATGCCGACCACACACACGGTATCGACGAAATCCGCACCTATAATTACCTGCAAAAACAAGCTTTGGACATTTACGGAGCCCAGGAACATATCGATCATATCCGCGATCAATTCCGTTATATTTTCGAGGATTCCGTCCAGCGCGGTGGAGGAAAACCGAACGTAATCACTCATCCTGTTACCATGAACCAACCGTTTACCCTCTTCGGTACAACAATCACTCCCATCCAACTTTGGCATGGGAAACTTTTAGTTGTCGGGTGGCGTATCGGCGACTTCGCCTATCTGACCGATGTCAATCGAATTCCGCCGGAAAGCTGGAGCTTGTTGAAGGGTGTTCAGGTCGTGATTATGGATGCTTTACGTTATCACTATCACGACACCCACTTTACCGTCGAGCAGGCGGTGGAAGCATTGCAGCAATTGGGAGCACCTATCAATTACCTGACGCACATGGGCCATGAATTGGAGTACGAAGACCTTCTTGCCTATTTGCCTGATGGTGTTGAACCCGCTTATGATGGTTTGCACTTTCGCGTGTAACAGCAGACGCCCATTTGGACATTCCAATCGATCTCGGTTAAAAAAGCCTCTTGATTTCAAGTGATTATGCCGGGATTCGTGAAATAAGAAATCAGATAAACGTATAGTATCATTAATGTAATTTTATAAAAAATAGGGGAGAGCTCTCTTTTTTTGTTGCCATATCGGCAAATTGGCAATACACTGATGTCAGGTGCTGCGCTAAGCCCGTCCGATTCCGGCGGGTGATTGAGTTGAACAGTTGCATGTTGGTCTTCAGCTACGGAAGGTCATACGCGAATGACAAAACCGAATTATACGGTGGAAGAAGTTGCAAGGATCTTAAATGTCACGGTTCCAACTATCAGGCAATATTGCATCGATGGACGATTGGCGGCGACCAGCGACCGCATGGGAAAACAATGGACGATCAACGACGAGGATTTACAGCTTTTTCTGGCAGATTGTGACAAGGATGGCGTGACTCAGGCGTCAGCTAAGGATTGCATCAAGATTCTTATTGTTGACGATGATCCTTCCGTGGTTTCCATTTTGTGCAGGATTTTCAGTTGTTATCAACATGTGTGTATCGATCGAACAAACAACAGTTACACCGCCTATGGAAAGATCTGGGCGGATGAACCCAAATTGGTGCTGTTGGACGCAGAGTTACCGGGTATGGATGGTCGCCAACTGCTCGATGAACTGCGCCGCAATGAAAACACAAGACAAATCAAAATTCTGGCGATTTCCGGATACCCGGACGCATTGACACGAATGATCGAATTGGGAGCGGATGACTGCCTTGCCAAACCGTTCACCCCCGAACAGGTACTTGAAAAAGTGCAAAACCTGCTTCCCAATTTACTTCAACCCAACAATAAATCATTGCAGTAATATGGGGGTTTTATAGATGTATAAGCAAGTCATTCCTCCTTTTGTCAAGGCGACTAATAGCTGTTTCGAAATGATGATGGATGTGACACCCGTGCAGCGTAACGTCAGCATGGATGCTCCCGCGTTTTCGAAATCGGATATCTGTGCTCTAATCGGTCTGTCGGGTGATGCTCACGGACTTTCCGCCATCAGTTGCAGTGCGGCTGTGGCCAAACGGATGATTGAAGAGTTTACGGGAGAAAGCGTAGAGGAAATCGACGCTGATACTTTAGATGCTATGGGGGAAATCATCAATATTATTGCGGGAGCCGCCAAGGCGGATATTCCGGATCTGTCGTTATCCATTTCACTGCCATCGGTCGTTTCCGGAACGGACAGCATCGTTCATTTCCCAAAGGGAGTCCCCTACCTCGCTGTCTCTTTCGATGCAGAGAATATCGGTGAGTTCCAGATGATCATTGGCCTACAACCCTAGGCGACTTTTCATTCGTATTTCGCTTCTCCACTGCTCAAACCAACAGAGGTGAACAATGGAACCAACGGCTGAAGCGACAACTCCCCTGGATAAACTAATCGAACAGGTTAACGAATCGGAGATCAGTTCGATTAAAAGTACGGTCAGCGGCATCGTCTCTCTGATCAACAATCCACGTTCCAACGTCAAGGATCTGAAGGAATTGTTGCAAATCGATCCGCCATTGTCTGGGAAGGTGCTACGCATTGCCAACTCTGCCTACTACGCTTCTCCACGGCACATCAACGAACTGGATCAGGCGGTCATCTGGGTCGGCTATGACGTTTTGAAAGAAATCGTGCTGAGTCAGAAGGTCTGCGAGGTGTTTCAAGCCGAGGAAGTCAAAGAGAGCTTCTCCCGTCCCAAATTGTGGCGGCATTCGTTGGCTGTGGCTCTATTGACGAAGATGATTTATCGACGTGAATTCGGCGAACGAGGAGAAAACGCCTATACTGCCGGTTTGTTGCATGACCTTGGTATCATTGCGGAGGATCAGTTTCTCGGTGCGGATTTCATTCATGTCTTGCAAGATGCCAATAAAAACAACAAAAGTCTGGACAAGGCGGAAAAAGAGCACTTCGGCTTTTCCCACTCCGAGGTGGGGGGACGCCTAGTCGATAGTTGGGAGTTGCCGCAGGATCTGGTTGTGTCCATCGGATCGCATCATGATCCTAGAGGAGTCCCCGAAGCTTTCTCAAGGTTAGCTAAAACGATCTATATTGCAGATTATTTGACCTATTCCCTGAACATTCGTTATGATAAATCCAAACAGCCGGAAGACATTCTGTTCGAATCATTTGCAGATGAGTTGAAGTTGCTGCCGTACGCGCTGGAGTCACTGGCCAAGGAGATGCGCGGAGAATTGCAAAAACAGGAAGATAAAGGATTCTTCCAGTCATGAGCAAAGACTTGGGGCAAGACAAGCTTCAAATTAAGATTCAGCAACTGGAAACGGATGTCAGACATCTGCAAAACGAGCTGCGTCTAACGCGCGAAGAGTACGACACCTCCATTCGTAATTACTTCGACATTTACGCCAACCTGGACAAACTGGTTAAGGAGCGCACCAAAGAACAGGAAACGCTCAATACGAAACTTCAAGCTGAAATCGTAGAGCGAGAGCGGGTCGAAGAGCAATTACGTCAATATCGCGATCATTTGGAAGAGGAAGTCAAAGAACGCACGGCGGAATTGCAAGTTGCCAATAAAATGCTTCAAGGGGAAATCGGTGAACGCCGTTTGACCGAGGCGCGCCTGCGGGATAGCGAGGCTCGCTATCGTCTTTTCGCGGAAAATTTCCAGGGTATCGCCTATCGCTGTCGCCAGGATCTGATTCCCATTTTCCTTCATGGAAAAATTAAGGAGATTACCGGGCGCTCCCACGCTGAATTCATGTCTCGTAATCCGACCTGGCGGGATATCGTCCATCCCGAAGATCAGGCTGGCTATATTAAACGTTTGCAGCGCGTTTCGGAAAAGGCCGGCAATGCGGATGAAATCGAATATCGTATTCTCACTCCCTGGGGAGAGGTTCGCTGGGTACAGGAAACCATTGAAAACATTCCCGACGCCAACGGTCAACCCGGAGCCGTGCAGGGTGCGATTTTCGACATTACCAAACGCAAACAAACGGAAAAGAATTTGTTGCGTCTGGAACAGGCCGTAGAACAATCCATCGATGGTATCGCCATCACCGAACTCGACGGAAACCTGCTCTATGCCAATCGTGCCTGGGCACAGATGCACGGCTATCAAAAGAAGGAATTGTTGGGGCGACCGATTGCCACGATATTGACCGTCGATGGTTCTGTGTTTATCGAAAGGGTTTTACGTGAGGGAGCGCATCAGGGAGAAATCGAACTGATGCGCAAAGATGGCTCCGTTTTCCCGGCATTGGTTTCCTCTAATAGACTCATCGATGAGCGTGACGATTTGTTCGGTCTCGTGCATGTCGTGCGTGATATCAGCCAACTTAAGGAATCGCAACAGATTCTGCTCGAAGCCAAAGAACTTGCGGAAAGCGCCAACCGGCTCAAGTCACGTTTTGTCTTTAATGTGTCTCACGAAATCCGTACGCCCTTAAATGGCATCATCGGTTTTGCCGAAGTCATCCAGGAATCTACCTCCCTGCCGCAGATTCATCAGCAGGCTACGACCATTCTCAAAGAATCTGACGCACTGCTGATGTTGGTCAACGACCTGTTGGATCACGCCAAAATCGAAGCAGGAAAGATGGAGTTGGATAACCGCCCGCTGGATCTGTTCGAATTGCTTGAAAACATCATGGCCAATGCCACCCTGCAAGCGCACAGCAAGAATCTGGAATTCAATGTTTCCATGGAGAAGGGCACTCCGCGTTACGGTCTTGGAGATTTTCTGCGCTTGCGACAGATCCTGTTGAATTTGATTTCCAATGCGATCAAATTTACCGACAAGGGGTCGGTATCGATCAATGTGCAGGTTGCGGAACAGCAAACGGATTTTGCCAAGCTGATCTTCCGTGTAACCGACACCGGTATCGGCATTCCTGTTGAAAAGCAGCAGCAGATTTTTCAAAGCTTCACGCAGGCCGATGCCAGTACGACACGCAAATACGGTGGGACCGGGTTGGGCACCACAATCGCCCGTCAGTTGGTCGAATTGATGGGCGGGGAAATCGGTGTGGAAAGTGAAGCAGGAAAAGGAAGTACCTTTTGGTTCTCCTTACCGTTTTTCAAATCACAGGCACCCAAGGCCAACCTGGAAACCTTTGATGATTTGGAAGATCTCGATCTGGACGATCCGCTCAAACCGAAGAAATGTTCGGGTCGCATCCTGTTGGCAGAGGATTATGTAACCAATCAGCAGATCGCCAAGTTACATATCGAAGGTGCCGGGTATTTTCTGGTCATCGTGGAAAACGGACAGCAGGCGGTTGACGCCTGCCGGACGCAGGACTTCGACCTGGTTCTGATGGATCTTCAAATGCCGGTGATGGATGGCGAAACTGCAACCCGCAACATTCGCAAGGAGGGTTCTCGTTGCTCTAAAGTTCCAATTCTGGCCATGACAGCCAGCGCGGAGGCCAGTACCCGTGAAACCTGCCTGCAAGCAGGTATGAACGATGTCATCACTAAGCCTATTCGCCAGGCCAGTTTTTTGGCTGCGCTGGACAAATGGATTTGCACAAGCGGTGAAATCAAATCTCAGCCACAGCAGGAAGATACCAACGTTCCTGAGAAATCCGAGAACACTACTCCTGCCTTGGCCGAAGCCAGTGAGCCCACAAAGCCGATCGAGTATCAACTGGCAATCGAAGAATTCGGTGGCAACCAGGCTTTGGTCAACGACTGCATCCGGCAGTTCATCGCCAATGTAGATACCCAGATCGATCAACTGCGCAAAGCCGCCAATGAGGCGCAACTGGATGTCATCCTTGCGGAAGCGCACAAATTGAAAGGCGGAGCGGCAAATCTGCGTGCCAAGCCCTTGTCTGTGGCGGCACGCAACCTTGAAGTCTTGGCCAAGGGAGAACAACTCGATGAGTTGTTAGAGGCGGTTGAAGTCCTTGCCTGGCGACATCGAGAATTGGTGGAACACCTGAGCTCCCTTCCGGATTCGCCTTTGCAGCTTGCGCAGCAGGTTGATACTGCCGAGTCGGAAGATGATGCAAGGATGGAGGAAAGCCTTGATCCGAACGAGCCGATGAACTATGATCAAGCGGTGGAGGAATTTGGAGGGAATCGTCAACTGGTGGCGTCGGTTTTCGATCAGTTCGTTGCAAGTGCAACAAAGCAGATCGAGCGGATGCGCACCGCATTGGAAGAAAAAGATTCGGAGACGATTCGCCAGGAGGCACACAAGCTTAAGGGCGGTGCAGCCAGTTTGACTGCCCAGCCGATGGCGGATGTGGCTTTTCGGTTGGAAAAGATCGGGAAGTCGGGGAATCTTGAAAACGCATCCGATGCCGTAGATGAACTTGTTGTTGAGTTGAAGCGCCTTGCCGACGCATTGGCGGCCCGCAAGGACGAGGAGAATTCGTAACCTATTGAAGCGGTCGTGAGGGCTGAGATGAGAATCCTGGTGGTAGATGACGATTACGTCAGCCGAACGAAGTTGAAGGCGATGCTGTCGGCTTATGGTGATGTCGATGCCGTTCCCGATGGAGATCTGGCGGTGCGCATGTTTTTAAAAGCGCATGAAGAGGAGGTTCCCTACGGGTTGATCTCCATGGATATCAACATGCCTGGTATGCGTGGCATGGAAGTTGTCAAAATGATGCGTCATTGGGAAATGAAGAATAATAAAACCGGGGCCGATCGTGTTAAAATTCTAATGGTTTCAGCCACCCAGGACAGTGACGATATGTTGTCTTCCTTCGAGGAAGGCTGTGAAGGTTACCTGCAAAAACCTGTTATTCCAGCTACCTTGCGTATTTCTCTCCAGAATCTGGGCTTGGTCAGTAACAAATAAGAAAGCGATATTGAACCGCTCAATCCTCTTGTTCTACCGGTAAAAATCTTGTATAACGCTGCCATGCGTCGGATAGAAACAACATTCGGCGATTGCATCGGAATCCGGGATTCAGCGGAAGGAATTGGACTATGCAACCCATCATGGTGGTGTATCTGTGTGGAACGGAACACCTTCCCGATACATTCGACAAAGCCCAAGCCGTAACCGATCTAGGTCTGGACCCGGAACGCACCGTCTTTACCGCTTCGGCGGAAGAATTGCCGGGATTCGAAGAAACGGTGCAAAAACTGTTAACGGCGGGAGCGGGAGAAGTCATCGGGTTGCACGCCACGTTAAACGAAGAAGGGCGCGTTCAACCTTTCGGCGAACCGGCCAGATTCGTGCAACCGCCGCAAATGGAATCCTGATCCGGCGTATTGGAAAACCTGTACGGTCCTGATTGGAAGTGGGGCCATAACCCAAACCTGCAAGCAAGGTGGAGAACGACATGAAGGCTATTTTCGAAACCAGCCTGGGAACCATCGAGTGCGAACTGTACCCGAATAAAGCTCCCAAAACCGTAGAAAATTTCGTTCAACTCGCCAAAGGCGAAAAAGAATGGAAAAACCCCAAAACCGGCGAAGCCGTCACCCAACCGCTGTATGACGGCACCATTTTCCATCGCGTGATTCCGCAGTTCATGATTCAGGGCGGCGATCCGTTGGGCAACGGCACCGGCGGTCCCGGCTATCGTTTTGAAGACGAGTTCGACCCGGAGTTGAAGTTCGACCGCCCCGGTAAACTGGCCATGGCCAACGCCGGTCCCAACACCAACGGCAGCCAGTTCTTCATCACCCAGGTGCCGACTCCGCACCTGAACATGCGCCACACTATTTTCGGTGCCGTGGTCAAAGGTCATGGTATCGTCAAGGCCATCGCTGAGAGCGCGACCGGCCCCGGCGACCGCCCGTTGAAAAACATCGTGCTGGAAAAACTCACGATCGTCGAAGAAGACTGATACCGTCTTCATTTAGACTCGTTCGTTTTAGTGAAACCGGTTTCGTACATTGTGCGAAGCCGGTTTTTTTGTGTAGCTTAAAATCTTGCATTTTCAGCATCGAAGCACAGAGAGGCAGTTTGAGCGATAAGGTGTGAATCTTTAAAGTTTCTTGCTTTCCGGTATTCACATGAAATTCGATTTGGTCAAACCGATTTGCTATGGTACATTTTGAAATGCTGGTGCTTCTAGGTCAATTGCATCGTTTTTTTCTTTTCGCTACATGCGTTCGTAAAGCGAGTGAAACCCAATATGTTGAAGGACGTTATTATGCTGTATCCAAGAGCCTTGCTATTGCTGCTGATTTTCCTGGTTGCTTCTGGCTGCACCAGCACCTTGCAGTCTCCCAGCGATTGCCTGGAAGGCACGTTAGGCTGCCCCTGCGATTTGTCAGGTAATTGTATTGGGGATCTGGTATGCGTGTCGGATGTCTGCGAGCAAGCACAGACTCCCGGCGATCAGGATTCCGAGGACGGAGAACTGCCGGACGGCGATGTGGTGGATGGCGATTCAAGTGACCAACCCGTCGACGGCGACGCGCCCATTGATGGCGATGCTCCCATTGATGGTGACCTGCCCATCGATGGTGATACTCCTACCGATGGGGATTTCCCCATAGACGGCGACACTCCAATAGACGGGGACTTGGA
Source organism: Myxococcota bacterium (assembly GCA_965140415.1). GTDB lineage: Bacteria > Myxococcota_A > SURF-8 > SURF-8 > SURF-8. Next base: position 5,707,410 of record OZ223209.1, on the reverse strand, counting down.
AATTGATGGTGACGTTCCTGTTGATGGCGACTTGCCCGCAGATGAAGACCTGCCAATCGATGGAGACCTGGAAATTGACGGCGACTTGCCGATAGACGGCGATCTGGAACATGATGCAGATGAGCTGTCTATCCAGAACCTGCGCGCCGAACCGGACCCGATTGTTTTTGAAGATGTTGTAGTAGCCTACGATCCCTGTCAGAGCAATTCCGATTGCGCTACGAATCAGCGTTGCCTGGACGATGGATATTGCCACACGGTACAGAACGTGGATCTGTTCAACCTCACCAACGAACCGTTGGCGGTGACGAGCATGTTCCTTAACGGCAGCACCTCCGAATGTCACCAGTTCCGCATCATCGACACCTGGGGTGTCTCCAATAAGGTTTGCACTTCCGATTCGCAATGTCCCTATCGCATGTTCTGTTGTCCGCTTTCAGGCGAAGACTACAACGTCTGTAAACTCCGCCCGGAAGAGGAAACACCGGGCCGCATTCAAATTGCCTATCTACCAACCAGGTCGGGCGAGCATCTGTGTAACCTGCAAATTGTTTCCGGCGAAGACGAAAACGCCTCGCAGCTTACCGTTCCCATCCAAGCTTATGCCTCTCCGGGCGATGGTCTGCCCCAGGCTTGTGTGGCGTTGCAGTCGCATGGACCGGTGATCGTTGCTCCGATAACCGGCATCGATGAGGGGACAACCCTATGTTTCTACGGCGATTGCAGCAATGATCCAGACGGCGAACTTCAACCTCCCGGCATCTGGTCTATGCCGGTGATGCCGGAAGGTAGCAGCGCCTATTTCCGATATCTTGACGCCGATCAGTATAGCTCCTGTGTGAGATTCGACAAATCTGGGGATTATGTGGTCGAGTTTCAGGTAACCGATAACGACGACAACATCTCTGCTCCGTTCCGAATTCCGGTCACTGTTCAGAGGATGGGGAACCAGGGTTTGATTATCCGCTTGACTTTCGAAACCGCAGAGGATTCTCCCACCGGAAGAAGCATCATCGATATGGATCTGGGAGTGATTTCGCCTTCCGGCTTCAAATGCACTAACAACTCCATTAATTCAAGCGGAATCTGTACCTTAGGTTTGGAGGAAGGTTCGGTTATTTTTACCGCCTTCTGCAATGGCAGTAGTACGTGCGAAGGTATTGAAGAACTGGCAATCAACAACGCAGTTAATGGCGCCTATAAAATCGAAGTGGCTTATACCAATGACTGTGCCGCCTATAACGATTGGATGATAACGCCATTCTGCGCCCGGCGCTTGACGAACAACGACATCATGCTGGAATTCTACGATCCGCTGGATATGGATAACTACCTGTTCCCGCAAATCAAGACGACCCTGCATAGCGAAGGCAGCAGTAAACAATGGTTGATGGTGCGGGAAAACGGAATATGGCAGCAGCCGACTTCCTTGCGATAAACGCTGGAATCTGGCGACCCGTGCGATATTCTTGCGTTTTTACGATAACTTTGCTACAGTAAGCGCTCTTGCAAGTGTGAGGTCCGCCTTCGGCAAAGCGGACTGATCGGGTAATAGAACGGGACGAAATCATCATGTTAAACGCCCAAACGGTGATCCACGAAGAAGACTACAACCGGGTACTGGAGATCTGCAATCATCTATCCGAGCAGACCAACGCCAAACTCGTTTTTCTCGTGGATAAAAACGGTCAGTTAATCGCCTCTTCCGGCGATACCGGCACCATGGATACGACTTCGCTGGCCACGCTGGCCGCCGGTAATATTGCGGCGACCGGAGGACTGGCCAAGCTGATCGGGGAACAGGAATTTTCGATTCTGTTCCACGAAGGCGAAAAGGACAACCTGCATCTGTCGATCATCGCCAACCGTTACATCCTGGTGGTGGTGTTCGACATTCGATCTTCTTTGGGCTTGGTTCGATTGCGGGTAAAGAAGGCTGGGCATCAGCTGGAAACAGTCTTTACGGAAATGATCAAGAAAAGCGAATCTGGAGCTGCCAACCCCTTGTTCGCGGAAATCACAGACGAAGACATCGATAATTTGTTCAACGATTAGTCCGGGGGCCGCCTGATGGCGTTCATCAATTACTCTTCGCGGGAAATCAACATCAAACTGGTGTACTACGGTCCCGGTCTGGGCGGGAAAACGACGAACATCCAGTTCATTCATCAAAAGGCGGACCCCACCACGCGCGGTCGCCTGATTTCACTTGCCACCGAAACGGAGCGTACCCTCTTTTTCGATTTTATGCCGCTGCAACTTGGCGAAATTCGTGGCTTTAAAACCCGCTTCCATCTGTATACCGTTCCCGGCCAGGTTTTCTACGATGCTTCCCGCAAGCTGATTTTAAAAGGCGCGGATGGCGTGGTGTTCGTTGCCGACTCGCAGATCGAGCGCATGGACGCCAATCTGGAGAGCCTGGACAACATGAAAATCAACTTGGAGGAGCACGATCTCGATATCAATGCGATTCCCTGGGTGATGCAATACAACAAGCGCGATCTACCCAGCGCGGTGGATGTCAAAGAACTTTCCGCCTTGCTTAATCCCGGCAGGCGACCGGAATTTGGAGCGGTCGCCACGCGCGGCGATGGCGTGCTGGAAACCCTCAAGACAGCCGCCAAACTCGTCCTGAAAGATCTGAAACGAAAAGGATAAACTCACGGCTTCTAGTCGCTCGGACTAGTTCCAACCCGACATCGGAATAATACCTGTCATATCTTGGCTGTAACGCCAACTGTTTTAGAATCCAAGGAGAAGTATCATGAAATCCCTGCGCCCAATCCTCGTCATCCTACTGGCTTTTTCTCTTTGCTATGCCTGTTCGGATTCAAATGACACCGCTCCTGGTGACAGCGACGGCACCGACGGTATTGAAGGCGATGGTGATCTGGACATCGAAGACGAAAACACAGCGTTCGAACCACATCCCACCTTCAGTGCTTCGCCTTCGGACCCGACAGCCGAGACGGACATCGAAAGCTGCGCGATCTATCAGCAGGAAGTCTGCGAAGGCGGCAAAAAGAAAGTCTGCGCCATTTACGACGGCGAAGCCCAGGCGTTTGTGGATTCACCCAATGAAATCCTCAATCGGGTATACCTTTACGACCGCTGGCACGATCTGTACACTTCGCCTAATGGGCTGACCGCCGAGCGCACCTTCAACACGGATATTCCGGGTTCCATGCCGGAGGCGGAATGGGGCGACCCGGAGAAATTCGCGGGTTGGGCCGGAACCGGCGATGCCTCCATCTGGACCGGCGCGGCTTTGGTGTCGGATATTTTCCGCTACATGAATACCGGAACCGCCGCCGACTACGACCATATGGTGAACCGGCTGAAAGCCATGCTCCGAAACTTCGACGTGACCGGCATTCCCGGTTACCTGGCGCGCCACGATTTTCTGGTGCTCGACGAAGGCAGTCCGCAAAACGATCAGATCATCATCGAATACGGTCTGGACAACCGCAGTAACCGCGACAATCCCATCGAGAACCCGGAGGATATCGAGGGCTTACCGTCGATGTATTTCGATGGCGTACCGGACGGCAACGGCGGCGTGGTAAAGGGAACGCCTTATTGGAACGGGCATCCATCCATCGATCAGTATTCCGGTCCTATGACCGCCTTCCCGCTGATTTACAACCTGCTTAAAGAGGAGGACAGCGCTCTCAAGGAGAAGATCGTCCACCACATGACTTGCTACATGAAACGCCTGAAGCGTTTGGAAATCATCAACTTGCAGGACAATCCGGATGTACTGGAAGCGGTGACCAGCTACTTTGCCGGCGCCAACATGAACCTGGACCCGGATGACATGGACTTTAACAAGTTGGACCGGCTGGTCGTGTACTATAACCAGATGTTCAACCAGGCCAGCGCCGAAACCTTCGACCGCACCTGCCCGGATACGCTGGAAATCGAGCCTTCGCGCGTGATCGATGCCAACGCATCGAATTTCATGGTGGAAATGCTGAATCTGGCATCCGAACTGGATGACGAAAGCGACAAGCCCGCCCGCGAAAAAATGATCGATCATTTCTACATTGCCAACGTGCGCGGTGGCGACGCCAGCCACATGATGCACCTGGCCTTGATGAACTACTATTTCACCGGCGAGCAGCAGTACCTGGATTTCCTGAACAACGAACTGATCGAAAACCTACGCACCATCGATGTGGCGCACACGATGATTGCTTTCCGTCTGCCGGACTGGTGTTTCCGTTTTTACGGCGACCACATCACCTATGGAACCCACTGGCAGATGATCACCATGTTGCCGGAAGGCACTCTCAAAGAAGAGATGCTCAAGGTCATGAAGGGTGAACTATGGGACAAAGCCCTGTTCAATCACGAAAGCGCCAAATTCAACACCATGTACGCCTCCGTTTTCCCCGATTCGGATGAAAACCGACAGGCCGCCGTGGATTCCGTTCTGGCGCAATTAGCGGATTTCGGTGGAAACGACGGCGTACAGGATGCTCCTCGTCGCACCTATTCACCCGGACGCCAGGACATCATCGATGCGTTCCCGGAAGGCATCTCCGTGCGTTGCCCGACCGAAGAGGAACGCAACATCTGTGAAGATGGCGGTGAACTTTTCGGTATTCCGTTGGAAAGCAAAGTCATTACGCACGAGTGCGACGGGCGTGCCGGTGAATGCGTAATGGAGGATGGCAAATGCACCAACGGCCTGGCCAGTTGGGGATTGCCCGGCAGTCTGCGCGGCTATTCGGATTTTATGTGGCAGCGCAGTCCGTTTGATATTGGAGATTTCCATGGCGGCATCGGGCGCAAGCAATCACCGGGTCGCGATTTCACCGAATCGTTCTGGATGGCTCGCTATTATGGTTTGATCGATGCCGGTGAAGGTCAGTTCTTAGCCTGGAAGGACGCCGGAAGCTGTGAGTGAGATAGACAAACTCCTAGTCACTATTAGGTGATTTACACTATTGGATGGGTGCCCGGGTCTTCGATTCGGTACGAATCGATGGCCCGGAATCCTTGAACTTGAAGCACCCTTTGCTGTGATGTAATACCCTAATTCGACTCGCACCAGCAATCGTACATGCTGGACTCTTCGATCCAACGACAATCAATCGCCGGCCCGAAACCGTAATCGGCGCAATCGTCGTTGCAGTCCTTGGGAAACCAGGTGCCTTCCGCCGAACAGATGCGGACGCGCATGTCGTTGACGCATTCCCGTGTTCCCGGTTCTTCATAGCAGGGTTCGTAATCACACCAGCATAATTCCTCGCCGTTACGCTCGCTGCATCCCTGCGAAGTACCGTAGCCATCGTTGGAACAAGCCGTGTCACAATCGTAGGTATTCGGATTTCCGGATTCATCACAAACGATTACGTGACTGGAATCCTGGCAGGCGGTGCTGTTTGGCTGGCAGGCGCACTCACAGGAAGTCTGAGTCAGGGGATCGCATAGCGGCCCTTTGAAATCTTCGTCATATTCAAAGTCGGCATTGTTGGCTGTGATCTCGTAGTCCGGTTCCCAGGGAAACTGGCCGCCGTACCATTCCAGCGAGTGATTCATCAGTAATGCCCCGGAAGCGAACAATTTCAGATGGAATGTAAGCTGCGGATTGTCCGTATCGACTTCAACCGGATCGCGCCAGCCGGTGCCGCGATGAAACGATTGCATCTGGCAATCATCGGCGTAATCGAATACCTCGCTTAACACCATGGTGTTACATGAAGTCATCTGAGCCTTGCCGGTAATGTGGATCTGCATGCGGGAACTCGCATAGGTGTTGACATAGCGCAGACCCATGCGAAGCAAACCATTTTCATCGATGTATAATCCCCCGTTCCAATACACCGTATCGATGTCGCAATCCATATACTGGCACAAGGAAGGATCGTCACCCACATCGATGCTCGTGATCCAGCTATAGCCACCCGCCAGATCTTGTAGGCTTGGGCAATCGATGATTTGAGATTGTCCCGACGAAGAGTCGCTATCCTCATCCCCATCCGGGATCGAATACGGATTATCGCCATAATGGGGTTCGGAGTCGTCGGTATCTTCGTTACAAGCTGAAGCAGCAAAAAGCAGCACAGCGAAGCATACGACAGCAGCCGGCATCCAACGGATCGTGGTCGACATGACATACCTCACATATTGTGACAATGTATGTCTTTATAGCGTGAAGACCGAAGGAAATCAAGTGGCAGTGCTATGAAATGACTTACAACTCTATTCGTCTTCCTCTTCTGAGGACCAGGTGACTTCGGAACAGGGAGTCGGTGCGAATTCCTCAAACGGCGTAAGCTCCGGTTCGGGGCGTTTGATCAATTGATCCAACTGATTCAACAGCTTTTTCAAACCCTTGCGAGTGGCTGCCGAAATGGTGAAAAACGGAATGTCGAGTTTATTGAATGCACTCCGCAAATCTTCCACCGCCTCGGAATCGGGACTCAGATCTGTTTTGTTCAAGCAGACGATCTGGGGTTTGTCCAGCATCTCCGGTGCGTACTGTTTCAACTCACTACATAGTGCTTCATAGTCCGCCAGCGGTTCGCCACCGCGTTCCTCGTTGAATTCCAGTACATGCAACAGCACACTGCAACGTTCGACGTGCCGCAGAAAACGAATGCCCATTCCCGCGCCGTCGGCAGCACCTTCGATCAAGCCCGGAATATCGGCCATTACAAAGCTGTTGCCGCTGTCAGCCTGCACCACGCCCAGATTGGGAATGATGGTCGTAAACGGATAATCCGCAATTTTAGGACGAGCTTTGCTACAGGCGGAAATCAGTGTACTTTTGCCCACATTGGGAAAGCCTACCAGGCCGACATCCGCCAATAATTTCAACTCCAGACGAACCTGGCGCACTTCTCCCGGTTCACCAGGATCGGCCCTGCGTGGCGCTTGATTTTTGGAACTGAGAAAACGCATGTTGCCGCGCCCGCCACGTCCGCCATGCGCTAAAAGCAGACGTTGTCCCTGCTTCAATACTTCGCCAATAAGTTCGCCTGTTTCCACGTCGTAGGCAATTGTACCTTCCGGTACGCGCACCAGCCGATCCTGGCCCGCAGCACCGGTCATCTGCTTGCCTTTGCCATGCGAGCCGCGCTTGCCTCGCTGGTGCTGGTTATAGCGCAGATCCAACAAGGTGGATGCACCCGTATCAGCGACCAGATAGACATCGCCACCACGACCGCCATCACCGCCGTCCGGCCCGCCACGCGGGACGTATTTTTCGTGTCGGAACGAACAACAGCCATTGCCGCCATTGCCCGCTTCAACGTATATACTGACTTCATCTACGAATTTCATGTTGTGCTACATTCCCTTCCACCAATCCAGGATGGTGAGCAGGTAAATAATCATTCCGTATCCGGCGACGACTACTGCCAATAAAAGCAGCAATGTTACGATGTTACCATGTCCGTATTCCAGGCCTTCCTCGTCTCTAAGGCGAATTTCCCGAAAGATTTTCATGCCCAAAAGCAAAATCACCACCACCCCGGACAGGGCCAGCAGCCATATCACATTGTCGCGGTCATTGCGCTGTTTTTTGTCGAAATCTCGAATTCGGACGTCGCGCGTGTTCAGCAACTCCGGTAGCAGGTAGTAATCTTTGGGGACTTCGGCAAGCACTTGTCTCGCCAGTTCACGCGGTTTGTACGGCAGTTTCGCCAACGAAAGATTGTTGATCTTTTCCAGCCAGCGTTCAGTGATTTCGCGCTTGAACACGTGGCTGCCATTGACGTAAGCCCAGAATTTCTTGAAGGGTTTTTCAAGCAGGATGTCGTCGAGCTTGGGATCGTCCAGTTGGGCGTTCTTCAGGCGCGGGTCGTCTTCGTCCAGTTGCGCCAACTTCGGATCGTAGACATATACGTAAAACGAATCGTAGCTGGTGGTGGGATTGTTGAAATCCGCCGCAACCTGTACGTACAACATGCCGGTGGCATTCTCCGGCACCGGCAGCGACATCTGCACCGCCGCACCTTTCATCTGCTGAACGGTTGAAAGCAGCAGGTTGCCGTGATCGAACAAATCAACATGCCAGCCTCCGCCGCGCAGCGTTTCCAGTTTGAACGTGATCGGCTCGCCAACCGGAAGCAATTGTTTGTTCGGTGTGGCTACAACCTGGGAGCCGATCGGGCGCATCTCCGTGCGTTTTTCAATGACGTTACCCTTGGGGTCGGTCATTTTCAACGTGATGTGCTGATCTCCCATGCTGTGTGGGTAAAAGGGGAAACTCGCCAAGCCCATTTCGTCGGTTTTCAATTTGGCGATGCTACGTTTACCGGCCACCACTTCGACATTCAAGCCTTCCACCGGCAGACGATTGTCGCTACGTTCTGCAATGAGCATCAGGGTGTTGTTCAAATTCGGAGTGAAACGTCCATTATTCGCAATCAAACGCAGTTCCACCGGCGGGGTTAACTGATCCACTTTCACCGGCGGAGCCAGTTTCGTATAGACCTCGTCCAAGACCTGCACATCGAGACTTCGCGCCGGAGCACGGGGAAGAATCGCCAGACGAAACTCGCTGACTTCCTGACCGTATTTTTCGTGAGTGGCAGTGACGCGCGCGATGTAGTCCCCCGGCTGCATGGCGGGCAAAGGCACCGAAGCTTCCACATAGCCTTGCCGGGCTGCGCTGCCTTCAAACACGTTGAAGCTTGCTCCCGTGACGGGGCGCATCAATTCCATTTTGATATGGAAATCCGCTAAGGGCGCTTGTTCTTTTGTGCCGATGACAAAAAAGCGCATGGTCAGGTTGCCGCCGGCAACATATTCATTGAATCCTACGATGCGTGTAAAAAACGGCACGGTGCGCTGAGGAATACTGATGGCATAACCGATCAGCAGCATGAAATACAGCATCAACCCGGCAACCAGCCACTTTTTCACTCGTTGCGCGCGTGCCTGATCGTTGATTGCAATTAAATCGTCCATACCCACTCCTTCGCCTGTTACTCACTCGGAATTTCTTGAAATTCCAAGTAGATAACCTCTCTAAAACTTAGCAATCCCAAGGACGTATATTGTTTCTTTTCTACCACGAGCTGCCTTCATAGAACAAGGGCTTTTATTAAGACACGAATAAGCTATGTAAATATCGTTTGACGAACCAGCCCAGCTTACGTACACTACCCTCCAACTATTGTAGCTAACCCAATGTTGTTGATAATCGGAAAAAAATACGGAGAAGTGTACATGAAACGGGCGATATTTCTGCTTTGGAGCTTGATGCTTGTCTTTAGCCTGGCTGCCTGCGGTGGTGATGATGACAGCGTGGATACCACGGATGGAGATCAGGAAAGCGAAGCCATGGATGGCGACATGGAAGAGGATGGGAACGAGAATCCACTACCCGATGGAGACTATCAACCCGATGGCGACACGCCCGATGGCGATATTCCCGATGGCGACACGCCCGACGGCGACACTCCCGATGGTGACACACCTGATGGAGATACTCCCGACGGCGATACTCCCGACGGTGATACGCCCGACGGCGACACGCCCGATGGCGATATGCCCGATGGAGATATGCCCGATGGAGATATGCCCGATGGAGATACTCCCGACGGTGATACACCCGACGGTGATACACCCGACGGCGACACGCCCGACGGTGACACGCCCGATGGTGACACGCCCGATGGCGATACTCCCGATGGCGATACTCCCGACGGTGATACACCCGACGGTGACACGCCCGATGGCGATATGCCCGATGGCGATACGCCCGATGGCGATACTCCCGATGGCGATACTCCCGACGGTGACACTCCCGATGGCGATACTCCCGATGGCGATACTCCCGATGGCGATACTCCCGACGGTGACATGCCCGACGGCGACATGCCCGATGGTGACGATGATGTGGTCGATGGGGACCAGACCTATCCGGTTTGTGTTCCAAATAGCCGAACCTGCTACGGATTATCCATTTTCATTTGTAACAGTTATGGCACCGGCTACCTTGCGCCGGAAACCTGCAACAATCAGCAATACTGTTCCGATGGCACCTGCCATGCGCGCGTTTGCGATTCCAACAGTGCAATCTGCGCCGACGACTTCTCCTATCAATCCTGTTTGAGCGACGGTTCCGGCTTTGGAGATCCTGTTTCATGCGGAGACGACCGTTACTGCCAGTTCGGCGTTTGCTTCGATCAGATCTGTACCCCCGATCAGGCGAGCTGCAATGACTCAGGCCAGGTTGTCACCTGCAATGCGCTGGGTAGCGGCTACGTCGACCCGGTAGACTGCAACAACGATCAGTATTGCGACAATGGTACTTGTCTGAACCAGGTTTGTGTTCCCGATAGCTGGGTCTGCGACGGCAACGACGCTCGCCGTCATTGTTTGAGCAACGGTTCCGGCTACGGCGATCCGGTTTTGTGCGGTAACAACGAATACTGCGAGGGCGGCACTTGTCAAGCCCAGGTTTGTGAGCCGGGCGTTGCCGAGTGCGATGACAACGACGATGTCATTACCTGTAACGATTTGGGCAGCGGCTACGGCGACCCGGTAGCTTGCGGACAGGAACAGATTTGCAGTAACGGCGTTTGTTTGGACAGCGTTTGCGATCCGGGCGAGTCGGTGTGCAGCGGCAATGACGTTCTGACTTGTCTGAATACGGGACTTGGCTACGGCACCCCGGTGGCTTGCGGACAGCAGCAATACTGCGAAAGCGGCACCTGTTACGATCAGGTCTGTACGCCCAATGAGCGTGAATGCAATGAAAGCGATGCCGTCATCGTTTGTAACAATAACGGCTCCGCCTGGGGCGAACCTCAAAATTGCGGTGCGGAACAATACTGCGATGCCGGATACTGTTACAATCAGATCTGCCCGCCGCTTGAAAGCGAATGCGATGGCGAAGACGCCTACCTCGTCTGTAACGACCAGGGTAGCGGTTACGGCGATCCGATTTCCTGTGGCATTGAGCAGGTTTGCATCGATGGCGGTTGCGTGGACCAGATCTGTACGCCGGGCGTCTCCGAATGCGAAGGCAACGCCACCATTACCTGCAACGATACCGGCACCGGCTACAGTGTAGCGTCTCCCTGCGGCAACGATCAATATTGCGATGGCGGAGTTTGCCGCCAGCAGATCTGTACGCCAAACGAGGCGGAATGCTCCGATGACAGCGTAATCGTTTGTAACGAAAACGGTTCCGGTTACGGCGATCCGGTAGCTTGCGGACAGGATCAGTATTGCGACGGCGGCGCCTGTTACGATCAGGTTTGCACCCCGAATCAATCCGGTTGCGATGGAAACGATGTCGTGCTGTGCAATGCAACCGGTTCCGGCTACAGCCAGCAGGTTCCCTGCGGTCAGGATCAATATTGCGAAGGCGGCGTCTGCCATCAGCAGGACTGTACACCCAACGCGGTGCAATGTTCGGGTAATGCGGTTATCACCTGTAACGAAAACGGTTCGGGCTGGAGCGATCCGGTCGGCTGCGGCGATGGCTATTACTGCGAAACGGGTGTGTGCTACGAACAGATCTGTACGCCCAACGAAACCACCTGCGACGGCAACTTCCACTATCACACCTGCACTTCCAACGGTTCCGCCTACGGGACGAGCTACTCCTGCGGCACGGATCGTTATTGCAATGGCGGCGACTGCTACGATCAAGTCTGTACACCGGGCGAAGGTCAATGCCTGACGGCCACCAGCTATCGCGAGTGCAACGAATCGGGCAGCGCCTGGAATCCGGATCAGTACTGCTCGGGTGACTATCTCTGTGACGATGGCGCCTGCTACGATCCTTCCGATCTGCCGGACCCGTCCATCGAGGTGGCCTTTATTCGTCCCCAGCCCGGTGAAACGCGGGAAATGACGCAGAGCGAAAGCGTTACGATTCTGGTGAACGCCACCATGCAGGGCGGCAGCATCACCAGTGTCGATTTGATGCTCGACGACGAACTGTTCGGCACGGACCCCGATCTACCTTATGAATTCCCATTCACGGTTCCAGTGGATGCACCCACGGACCACGTCTACACGCTGGTGGCGGTGGCTCACGGCAATAACGGACGCCATAACGACTCCGCCGAATCCTATATCAATATTCGCAACGATCCGCCGGAAGCGGTCTTTACCGCCACGGTGGCGGGCGATCTGGTGCTGGCGGTGGACGGTTCCGGCAGCAACGACCGCGAAACGGCCATGGAAGATTTAGAAGTGCGCTGGGACTGGGAAAACGATGGTGTTTTCGATACCGATTGGAGCACGGAAAAAGTCGCCACCTACGACGGCTACACCGAATACGGCAGCTACACCATCGGCATGGAAGTGCGTGACGCCGTGGACCAGGTGGATTTCACGACTCGCGAAGTCAGCTTCAGCGACCTGATGTACATCGGTGGAACGATCGATGCCGACACGACCTGGTACGGCACGGTTATTATCACCGGCACCGTTACCATCAGTAATAACGCCACCGTTATCGTGGCGGAAGGCACACAGGTGCTCTTTGTCTACCAGGATACGCAACCGGCCAACGGTGTGGGAGATTATTCCATCGTCGTCAATTCCGGCAGCAGTTTCGTCGTCAACGGCACGGAAAGCAATCCCGTATTGATCAGTTCCTACGGCTCCGATCATCGCCACAGCAAGGCCTGGGGCAGCATCGTGCTGAACGGTGGCAGCAGCAGCGTAAGCCATGCCATTATCGAATACGGAAACGGCTGCCTGGATATTCGCGATGCAACCCCGTTGACCGCCGTGGAAGTGCGCTACTGCGGAACCTACGGCGTCAAGCTGTCCACAAGCAACGCCAACGGCAACCTGTTCCAGGATGTGTCCATTCACGACGACGATGAGCTGGGCTTGTATATCACCAGCAGCGCGGCGGCTTACGATATCAGCGGCCTGGCGCTGTATAACAACGGCACGCATGGAGCCACCATCAGCAGTTCCGGTGCAGGTACGATTGACGATTGTGACGTCTACGACAACGCACATCACGGATTTTCCATCACTGCCGCCCAGCCTGCCCTGACCAACTGCGTGATCCAGAACAACGGTCAGACAGGTGCGTCGTACTCCACCAGCCAGGGAGGCTCCATGGAGCACTGTTTGGTTACAAATAACAGCGCGGAGGGTATTCGGGTGGAAACCACCAGCTCTTCGCCGCGCATCCAATGGAACAACATCTACGGTAACTCAGTCACGGGCGGCTGGACCGTCGGCAGCGAAAATACCTCGTCGGTCCTGACCTGGTCGGGTGATGCCTGCACGGGTGGATGCAATACCTATAAAATGTCTTCTGTGTGGTCACCACCGGGTGGTGGCCTGGTCAAACGGATGAAAGTCAGCTTCTGGGATCAGGATTGCCCGGAAACCTACGATTGGTGTACGACCAATTACATCAGCGGCGGCATTGCCGGAAACGGCAGTTCCTCGCAGATTCTGTGGTCGCGCACGTCTGACATCACCAACACTTGGGTGGATCTATCCAGTAGCAGTCCTGAATCGGTGGCCGTGTATGTATACGACACCGGCTGGGGCAGCGACAACAACGGCATTACCGCTTCCGAAGTGGTTTATACCATTCCGGATCAGAGCGGCATCGAAATGAGCGTCAATACGTTAAGTACCACCGTCGATGCGCGTTTCAACTACTGGGGTGTGTTCCCCAACGTGCTCGATGCCGTTGGCATGAATTCTCATAGTGCCGTGAATCTGCAAGGCTTCGTCGGCGTGCCCTTCGACGAAGAATGGGATAACGGTCCTTACGTCGGCGGTGTGACGATCTCCGAAGACGATACACTAAGCGGCGATGTCTACATTACCGGTGACATCACCATTGCATCGGGAACGACGATCACCATGGACCCAGGCACGCAGGTGCATTTCGTCAAGCACGATCAGGATGGCAGCGGTGTCGGCGATTTTTCGGTAACGGTAAGTGGTGTATTGGATGTTATGGGAACGGAAGGAAACCCGGTGATCATCGATGGTTACGGGCAATCACCCGAAGAGGACAGCTTCGAGGAAATTCGCCTGTATGGCCAAGGCAGTAGTTGGGATTACGTTGAAATCGCACACGGTTTGCGCAATCTCGTGGTACAGAGCGAAGCCGCCAGCCTGTCGCATCTTACGGTTTCCGAAGCCGGAACGAAGGGCGTTCAATTTATCAGCACCGCTTCCGGTGCCAGCCTGAGTTATTCAACGGTTGAAAACTGCGGCACCAACGGTATCGAAATCAGCGGAGGCACCGTAGAGCTCTCTTACGTAACAAGTAACCACAATGCGGTTCATGGTCTGTCCATCAGCGGAAGTAGCGCAAATGTAACCGCTACCGATTCCACTTTCCGCTACAACGACGAGAGCGGCTTTAAAGTTCTCGGTGCGTCTACCAGCCTGACCATGAGCTACTGTCACCTGGGTGACAATGGCCGTTTCGGTGCGGAACTGGCGGGTAGCGTTTCGGGTTCGCTCACCTATTCCAATATCTCCTTCAACCAACTGCCTGGCTTCTCCATCTGGAAGAACTCCAGCGGAATGCCCTCGGTTGCGATCAATCAGAACAACATCTTCAGTAACTCCGTAACGCAGTCCTATGAAGTGGGTGGTGCGGATACCAGCGCAACATTGACCTGGACGGGCGATGCCTGCACCGGTGGTTGCAACGTGTACCGGATGTCGGATCTCTACACCGCACCCGATGGTGGCAATATCCAGTATGTTAAAGTGAGCTTCCACGACGAAGATTGCCCGGAGCAGTATTCCTGGTGCACCACAAACTATATTACGGGTGGTGTTGCCGGAAATGGCAGTTCCTCGCAGATTCTGTGGTCGCGCACGACGGATGTCACCAATTATTGGGTGGATATCAGTTCCACCGCGCCGGAATCAATTGCCGTGTATGTGTACGATACCGGCTGGGGCAGCGACAACAACAGCATCACCGGAAGCACCACGATTTTCGGAGGCTACTACACCAACGACATCGGCCTGACTGCCATGACGACCGGCTCGGAGTCGTTGAATGCCCAGGCGAATTACTGGGGCAGCCTGGATGTCGCTCCCAAGATTTCCGAATATCCTTCGGGTCTGGTCGACTACAGTTCCTTTACCGGTGCGGCGTATACGGTAGGCCCGCGCTGATTCGTCGTTCTTAACGAACCTCAAACCTCCTCTCTGTCAAACAGGGAGGAGGTTTTTTCGTTTCTGGGTTTGGCTGTGTTCTATTTGTTTGTTAGCAACTGGTTAGAAATAGGCACTGCTTTCTAACCTGAATTTCGCTTTCTTGACAGCCACCCTCCATTTCTCTATTGTAAGCTGTGCAAGACGCCGCCCACCACATGGAGATGTAAGATGAAAACAAGATTGTACCTGCTCGCGTTTATCATGCTTTTTGCGTTGTTTGCCGGTTGCGACGACGGCGACTCCACGAACTTGCCGGATGGAGACACGGACGGCGATCTGGATCTGGAAAATGAGGATGAAAACAGTTGGATATCCTACAGTCGTCAGATTTTTGAAGTCACAAAGGCGGATCTCGTCAATGCCGACCGTCAACCGCTAACACCTTCGGGTGTCAATAATCCTTACGACGACTACCGGGCCGCCCACGGCGACGAACAGGCAACGTTCCAGGATCTGGCCTACGCTTTCGCTCCCATTCCGGTCGATGCGAAATACACGCACGTTCTGAACTTTCTTACTTCGCCTTTTTTCCCACCGTGGTTAAAAGCCATCGTCGGCAACGGTCCGATCATTCTCTATTCGGATGACATGGACGTGCTGGTCTTCTCGCCGGTGGATGATTTCTTCGATGCCATCATGACCTTTGAAGACGGGAAGATTCAGTATGGGTTAAACGGCGAGTTGCAACAGCTTCCCGCCGAATTGTCGCAGCGTTTCATACTGGCAGAAGGAAAGGGCATTGCCGCCACGCTGGAATACTGGGGCGAGCAACTGCTGGAAGATCGCGGAAAAAGCAAGGTGGATCGCTATGCCGATCTCGGCTTGTCCTATCTCGGATACTGGACGGATAACGGGGCCGTTTACTACTATCAGACCGAGGGCGATTTGAACTATCAGGATACGCTGTTCGCCGTACAGGCGGATTGGGAACGGGAGAACATTCCATTCCGCTATCTGCAACTCGATTCCTGGTGGTACTACAAAGAAGGCGGGCATGGTCTGCTGCCGGGCAGTGGTCTGATTCGTTGGGAGCCGCAAACGGAAATGTTCCCCGACGGGTTGGTTTCCTTCCAGCAACAACTGGGACTGCCGTTGATCGTCCACAATCGCTGGTTCGCCGTGGAGAACGACTACACCGACGAATACGACTTCATCGCTGGGTCGGATTCCGTGCTGCCGGCCAATAATGACATCTACGACCATTTCATGGAAGACGCCATTTCCTGGGGTGTCACGACCTACGAACAGGACTGGTTGATCAATCAATACTGGCGTATGCCTTATATGCGCGAGCAGATGGGCCGGGCCACCGACTGGTATTACGGCCTGGGCGCTTCGGTTGCGGAGCACGATCTGACCATGCAGATCTGTATGCCCAGCACGTCCAATCTGATGGGCAGCGTCGATCTCCCGGCGGTCACCACCACACGCACCTGCACCGATTACGGCGCATCATTTTCCAAGGAAACCTACTACCCGCAGTTCCATACCAACAACATGCTTGCTTGGGCCTTGGGTATCTGGCCCTTTAAGGACAACTTCCAGTCTTCCGAAGCTTTCCCCGAAGCGGAGGCGCTTGTATCGGCCTTATGCGGCGGCATGGTGGGTGTAGGCGACGCCATCGGGGCATTCAAGCGCGATATCATCATGCGCACCTGCCGGGAAGACGGCTACCTGTTAAAGCCCGATCGTCCAGCACTGCCCATCGATGCCATGTTTCTGCCGCACGAGCGGCCCTACACCACCGCCACCTACTCGAAATACGATGGAATCGGCAAGTGGAGCTACGTTGCCGCCTACAACCTGGCCGAAAAGCATCCCGACCGCACAGCCGATGACCGCATGCACGCCCAGTTCATGTACGACGGCATGGACCTGAACGACATGTTCGTCTATCCCGATCTCGTGACCGACTGGCAACTGGATCTGGAAAAGGATTTGGGCATTACCGAGCGGCGCGTGGCCTACGACTGGCGTACGGCTACAGCAAGAATCGTCAACGGCAGCTTTGAGATGGCACCCGATGAGAGCAAGTACGGTTTTGCGTATACCGTGCTGGCTCCGATCTTCGAAAACGGGTTGGCGCTGATCGGCGAAGCCGGGAAGTACGTCACCATGGCCGATAAGCGTTTTACGCGTATCGCCGCCACCGAAAACGGCTTGGAAATAGATCTGGCCGGTGTGGCCAATGAAACGATCGTATTGAAGACATACGACGCCACGGCAGAAAGCATGCTGGCCGATACCCAGGTCACAATCGGAGCTGACGGCACAGCAACGGTAACGATCACGCGCTAGAGCCAATATGATTTGAAAGGCAAGTGGTTGGAGCTGAACAAGAACCCATACTCCAACACGGGACAATATGTCTAAAACAGCGAAAGGAGGACGTCTTGTCCTCCTTTCGTGTACTTGAAAGCATTTCTGTTTTTAGCGTTTCCCAGCATCCCCGCTTGCGGCATATCACGCTTCACGCTATGATAAGCTTCCCGAAATCGAGGAGCAAACGAATGCCTGATGAACAACTGCGATTCGTGGCGCGTCGCTGGATCTGGCTTGTACTTTTCTTGTGGCTGCTGGCGATTCCCGCCCTGGCGCAGGAAGCAACGACCCCAGTTAGCGACGATGATGGACAACCTGCCGAGCGATCGCTTTCCCCCGATGATGAAGCGGTGGATTCTTTCTCTTCGGAACCCGTGGATTCCATCTGGCGTTCACGGCAGGAATGGGCACGCAATATCGAGTGGCTGGGTCTGGCAATGGGCTGGACGCTGCACTTTCGCCGCCATACGGAAACCGGAGAGACGCGTACCATAGAGACGAAGCTGCATCCCTTTCCCCGCCTGGATCTGCGCCTGTTCACGCTTCATCTTCCGCAATTCTACGTCACGCTGTTGGAACTTCATCCCGTGTATTACGCCGGGGCAACCGGGGTCGGAATGCGCCTGGGTGCAAGGGTAAAACTACGAGATGACTACCGGCACGAATTGCGCCTGGGCGGCTTTATTGGAACGGACTATCTTTTCTACACGCAGGAGATTCACTACTGGCATCTGAGCGTCGAACCGCACATCGAATACCGCTATAACACCGAATTCGGTTCGGTCGGTGCTGGTCTGACCGTTTCGCTGTTGCGTCACTTCGATAACGAGTTTTCGTTAGATGACGGTGGAGGCCATTACATGCCACAACTGAGCGCCGGAGTCGGATTGTATATTACCTGTTCGGTCGGACGTGGAAACTTTGAAAGGTAGCGAAGTGTGATTGTTCACCCCGCCTTGATTACATCGGCTCTCTGAAAATATTGTGCAGCTCGTATTTAGAATAAACATCGCATTGATCTTAATACATGCAACAATAGGAGATCTCGTATGAAGCAAATCGTTTTAATCAGCCTTCTTACTGTCTTGTTGCTACTGGCTTCGGGTTGTGAGAAAGACAATCCCGATACGGGAAACAATTCCGATGGGGACACGATAGACGGTGACATGTTGACGGATGGCGACGCGGAGGCGGAAGGTGACGCGGAGGAATGGATTGCGGCAACGGAATTCACGAAGGTCATGCTCGATGCGTCAGAAGCGGCTGCGCTCCAGTTGGCCGTGCAAGCTTGCGCCGGTCTATACAACCGCAGGCTGGGCGGTTCCGTGTATATACAGATGGATGACAACGATGCCGCCTGGCTGGACGAACTCGACCTGCAACCAAGTGAAACGGTAAATGCCTCTGATTTCCTTGCTACCTGTTTAGGCGAATTTCCCTCCTGTGTCCGGTATTCCTATACCGAACAGCAGGAATTGCTGCCGAGTATTCTGACTGTCGCAGCATCGCTTGAGGCGGTGCCGCTGGATACGGAACTGAATGTGGTCTGCGAGAATCCTTCCTTCGATGCCACATTGGAGTTCGAAACGCGCAACACCCCTTTCCTGGCCACGCAGTACGTGTTCGAAAACTATATCGAACAGACTACGGGATTGGCCATGCTCAATCCCGGCTACGACACGAATGCCGATGACGTTTCCGATCCTCCACTGATCCGGGATATGCCTCCGGCGCTGATCGATTTCGTGTTCGCCAAGAAACTGTTCGTGCATTTCCTGGTGAATAGCTGCCAGGAATCGAACCCGGACAGGCAGTTGTTGCAAGATATCGTCAACGCCGGACCCTGGCAGACGCCTATCGGTGTATTCGGGTACAATAATTCCTGGATGGTGATGGGCGGCTACCTGTACGAGGCGCATACACGTTGTCTGGATTCCCGCAATATGGGAGCCATTCCCAGCCAAACGAATAACCTGTCCTTCTTTTCCACTCGCCGGGCACCGATTAAAAGTGCCGACGAACTGGAGCACAACCCGCCGGAGGAAATCGAATACGATTCGAGTAAAACCTATGTGGCTTTCGTCATTGGAGATGGCGACAACATCCGCTTCATCATGAGCACGCGCAACGTATGGTTGCGACAGCGACTCGCGGATTGCAAACAGGCGGACAATTCCTGCGAACCGATCAGTTGGAGCATTTCACCGCACCTGGCCTACCTCGCTCCCGATGTGCTGGAATGGTACTATGCGACTACACGTCAAACCGGAAAAGACTATTTCATTCTGCCTCCCAGTGGTCACCTCTACGCCTATCCTTCGTCTTTGAACGTGCAGGATCAGAGCCGCTTTGCTCAAGCCACGGAGCAGGATGCACGCGTGCTGGGCGTCGCGGGTGTCGTTCATTGGGATTGGGCCGGTACCTGGGAAGACGCCGAAGAGATCTTCTTGCCCAAGTACGCAAAGAACGACGGAGCCATCAAGGGTGTGTTTCCCGTAAACGTGCCCTATCTGTTTCCCACCTTTCCCTGGTGGCCGGATGAAGATTTCTACAAGGTGTTAAAGGGCAAGGATGGCGGTCAGACGGTCGTATTCCGGCCTCGCGAGTGGCGTGGAATCGATAACGACGATGACCCCTTCTTCCAAAGTCCACAGAAGATGGCCGAAGAACTGGGTAACTATCCGAAAGGCACGGTGAGCTGGGTTTACATGACTAGCGATGGCGGTTTAAGCCTGGAGAATTCGTTTATGGAAATGGTTAAACTCCTCCCCGAGCACGTCACGCTTGTCAGCGCCGACACGGCTTCCCGGCTGGCATTGGCAGCGAGTGGCAAGTAAACGCGGTATTGCAATGGGATTGCGAAGCAATCGAGTTGGAATGTTGTCACTCCGATTCTTGTCCTCCACTATGCTCTACCGGGCGTTTAAAAAGGACATCCGGCTCGCCAAAGGCTGCATTAGTTTCGGCAGGATGTAGCCTAGTAGCACTGAACCGGCCAAAGCGACGATCAGCGCCAATAGCACCTGACCGAACCAGTTTCCAGGCATCCAGTTATCCGCAAAAACCGCTCCGAACAGCAGCATGAAAGACGAGCGCTTCACAAGGCGCAGGTTGCGTTTTTCTTCGGTATCCGGATTCTCCAGCAGCCCGGCGAGCAGCAACAATGGCAAATCGATCTGCAACAGGTAGCTCCACATCACCGGCTCCGGTCGTAAAAAGACTTCCAGGGGACCGTCCAGTTTGCCGCTCAGTTTTCTCAGGGACAAGGTTGTGGGCGCTCCCAGATCCGCCGTCAGATGATGCACGTCCCGTTCATGGTTCACCAATCGTTTTCCCCTGCTGCGGCGACCAACGCGAAAGCGGCTCCATGAGCGCTTTAGTTCGCCTTTCAAGGTTTGCCCGAATTCCTCGTTCTCCAAACGCAGGGCGTATGAAACTTCATAGGACTCCTTGGTGTCTTGCAGTTTTCCATGCACTTCCATGAGGTACCACTGATCGCCTTTGTCCTGTGCGGGGATGACGACCGGGGCGGAGGCGGAATCGTCTACTGAGGAGAACTGAAAGTGCCCGATCTGCTCTTCGAAGAGCAGGGATTTCAAACTGGGATATAGTGTCGCCAGCAGCAGGCCAACTCCCAATATCGAAAGCAGGATAGCGCGTTTGGTTGAGGGAGTCTTTTTCCGGCGCATATCGTTAACGACCAGACCGATGGGAATCAGGCTGACGACGGCTACTGCCAGCAGGCCAAGGCCATCTTCGGGGATATACCACAATGCCGCTACGGTGCCCCCGATTAGAATCGCGCCTGTAACCAGCATTTTCAGCCAGTTTTCCCAGGCCAGCATCAGGTGAATTTTCCAGCTTGGAGGCAGCGGTTTACTTTTTGCCAGTCCGGCTTTGGTTGTGTTTTCCCGCTCGTTTTCCATGTCTCGACTCCCCTTTGTCGTCGATAGCCACATCGGTTTTCACCGATGGAGATCTAAAAAGTCATCAATACAGGTATGTTACGCCGATTGCATGCGACATGCCCGGTTTTTCTCATTCGAAGTATTCCCTCCAACCCATATAACCAAGTTTTCAGAATTTTATTCGCTAAGGAGGAAAAAAACAGGAATTCATGTAAGTGGGGGGGATTGCACATGGAATGCGTATCTCAGATTCGTTGTTTCCAGCCTGTGACTGTTTCCTTTAGCAGCGGAAGCAGAATGTGGGGGCGCAGATGAAAACCGAACTGGGCGCGGCGAACCGCATGGCGGATCTGGCGGCGTGTCATGCCCGGTGGAGAGTACACCGGATTTTGCAATGGACCGGGGCTGTCACAGTCGGTGTGCTCGAAATAATCCCATTCGAATTCGCCGACTTGCTGCAAGACCTGTTCGTATAATCTCGTACCCGGCATCGGGATCAGCGGCCAGAAGGTCGCCGCCCGCAGCGGTAGCGACTTGGCAAAGGCGATGCGCCGCTCGATCGATTCCGGCGTATCCCAGGGAAAACCGATGATAAACTGCCCGATGACATCCAACCCGATGCGGTGGCATAGCTCCGCCACTTCGCGTGGATCGGCCTTGGCTCCCTTGGCCATGCGGCGCAGGTCGTCTTTGTCGCCGGATTCGAAACCGAAGTTGATCACCCGGCAACCGGCGGTGTACATAGCGCGCAGCAGTTCTTCATCGACCTGGTCGATGCGTGTGCCGCAATGCCAGCGCAGCTTCGGCAGGCGTTGTTGCAATCGTTCGCACAGTTGCAGGGTTCGTTCGCGGTCGTAGGTGAACAGGTCGTCGATGAAGCGCACGAAACGGATGCCGTACTGCCGCATCAAGCCCTCGATTTCCTCCACCACCCGTTCGGGAGAAGGTCGCCGGTAGAAGCTCTTGAATGGATACTGGTAGCAGAAAGAGCAATTGAAGCGGCAACCGCGCGAGGCCAAAACCGTGGTAGCTGGACCATAGCCGTTATCCACAGGATGGCTCAAATACAGAGAGCGGCGCACCAGCAGATCGCGCGCCGGAAAGGGTAGTTCGTCCAGGTTTTCCGTCGGGCAGGCGGCTTCAGTACGCAGCCATTCGCCATCGATGTGCGTCACGATGCCCGGTATCGCTTCATAGAGCTTCTTGCTGCGCTGCGTTTGTTGCGCCAACTCAACCAGCGACATCAGCACATGTTCGCCCTCGCCGTTCAGTGCAACATCATACCCGCCGGGAGATACCAGCCGCTCGGCAAAGGGGGTCGTCAGCGGACCGCCAACGACCAGCAGCGCTTCCGGTGCCAGTTGACGCAGCCGCTTTGCTAGTTGCAGCGCGGCTTTGAGCATCGGCATCGATGCGGAGACGCCGATCAGGCGCGGGCGATAGGCAGAAATGGCCTGCTCGATGCAGTGAAAAGACTGATGCTCCTGATCCACGATCACCGGGGTATGCCGTTCGCGACGCAGCACGGCGGCAAGGTATGCCAATCCAAGCGGTGGATAGCTTGGAAAAATGTAGCTGCTCAGGCCCATTTGTGGACCGGGCACGTTGGTCAATAGAACATTCATGCGTTTCGTGCTTCTACAGGATGTCTTGTATCGTTGCAGACAATCGAATGTACGGCAGTGTAGCACTGCCGTGTTTAAATGAAAAGGTTAGGGAGTTTCGATTTCGCTTTTTGCCTGTTATTCCGTTTTGCCTAGCAGCGTGATTTCCGTGGCGGTATCGAGATAGTCGCTTTCGAAATAACGGGTATAGCG
This sequence comes from Myxococcota bacterium, assembly GCA_965140415.1. Lineage (GTDB taxonomy): Bacteria > Myxococcota_A > SURF-8 > SURF-8 > SURF-8. The sequence continues at coordinate 5,684,219 of OZ223209.1, read as the reverse complement.
CGAATCGTCTTTCAGGTACATTCCCAAAAAGGCGGTGGTAGCGGTATCGATCAATTCGTAAGCGCGCTCGTTTTCGATCTGCTGGCGCTGGCAACCGAACTGCTCCAGATCCACGAGAAACGGCATGTCGCAGACGCTGCAAAACGTGTAGTGCGTCGCCCCTGCCAGTTCCCAGTACCAGACATTTTTCGGCGTGGCGTCGTAATATTGACGAACTTCTGGCGGACTGATGACCTGATCAATGGAGCCTGCCATCAGTAACATCGGGATGTCGATCTGTTGCAGGCTCTCCGTTCGGAATAGCGATGCAAAAGCCGGGGCCATCGGTACGGACACCCGGATGCGCTCGTCCGCCAGCGTGCATGGATTACAGGCTTGCCCGTAGCCGCTATCCGCCTGCATGAAGATGGAGCAGTACCAGTATTGATAACCCCAGTTTTCTTCGTCCAGTTGCTCGCATTTGTCCAAAAAACCGGGCGGGTCCAGTTCGCCACCCACTGACGCCACGGAGGTATAGCCACCGAAGCTGTGACCAACCAGGCCGATGCGCTCGGCATCGATATGTCCTTTAAGCAGGTGGTCCTCGGTTTCGTTCCAGGCCAGGCTGCTGTCGATCATGCAACTGACGTCCTTAGGACGATCCATGGCGCTTTTAATAAGGAACTCCTCGGATAGATCCATAAAGGTATCTTCTTTGTGATTGCAGGATACGACCAGGTACCCATGACTGGCCAGGTGCTGGCATAAACCGAAGGATTGCGCGTCGAAACCGTTGTGACCGTGCGAGAAGACCACCAGCGGTAACTCGTCCACTTCGGCAAGCGGCGCATCCGCTATTGCTCCCGTGTTCGAAAGCAACCCGCCGACGTAGGCAAAGGGGAGTCCGATCTGCAACTCCGTGGGGTACCATACGACACCAGTAAGCTCCCGGTTGCATTTGGAGTCGGCAAACTGCACGTTCATGGCACCGACCTGATACGGTCCCAATTGCTCGGCGGCTAAAAAAACTTCTTCCGCTTCGGTATCAGCTTCCGATTCGGAATCTCCATCCGTCTCAAATGGGTTCAGCGTTTCGTCCGTTTCCAAACAGGAGAGCGGAAAAAGGCAAAGCAGTAACAGCAGAAAGCCTTTGATCATGTGGCGTTCCTCCCCGGATTCATAATCTGGCGAACGTGATGACGTCTTGTACGAGAATCGATCTTGTTGTTGGAACCTTAGCATTGTATGCAATGATGTGCAACTGCGATGCGGCTTTGGGGGGGCAAATTAAAATAGTGCGTTGTTTCGGGAGGTGTAGGGGAGGATGAAGCGCCGAAGGCGCGGAGTCCCCTGAAAAACTTCTATCTCTTTTTCCCCAGTAACCCATCCAACACCGCCAGGTTGAGGCGGTCCTCTTCCAGATCCGCTCCTTTGGGGGTTTCCAGGACCATCGGCGTCTGTACAAATGCCGAATCGTGCAGCAGCAAGTCAAACGCCTGCAATCCCAGACGTCCGCGCCCGATGTGCTCGTGCCGGTCGACATGCGATCCCAAACCACCCTTGGAATCGTTCAGGTGAATGGCGCGCACTTGCTGCAATCCGATCAATTCTTGCAGGCGGGAAAAGGTCTGCTGGTAGGTCTGTTCGTTTCGAAAATCGTATCCGGCGGCGAAGGCATGGCAGGTATCGAAACAGATACCCAGCCGTTCCGAATTTCGTGCGGTTTCCATAATCGCTGCCAGTTCCTCGAAGCTGCGCCCCAACTGGCTCCCCTGACCCGCCGTGATTTCCAATAAAATCATGGTGTTTCCATCTGTTTCGGAGAAGCTTCGATCCAGCGCCGCGGCGATACGACGGATGCCGGTTTGTACGCCTGAATCTTTGTGCGCGCCGGGATGCAGCACGAGATAGGGAATGTGCAATAGTGTTGTACGCTGCAACTCGTCGTTTAATGCGGCGATGCTCTTTTCATACAGGATATCGTCCGGACTGGCCAAATTGATCAGGTAGCTGCTGTGCGCCAGAATGGAATCTGTACCGAATGTCTTGGCTTGCTCGATAAAACGCCGGGCGCAGCTTTCTTCGATGGGCTTGTTCTGCCAGCGGGTGTTGTTTTTCGTGAAAATCTGTAGTGCGCTGCCATCGACCGCTCCGATGCGCTCAAAGGCCGTATCCACGCCGCCTGCGATGGATTCATGCGCTCCGATTTTACGCTTGGACGCGGCGATATGTGGATATCGCCGTTCAACAGACATCGGTTGGTATTTGTTTGAGATGGAAAAAACTCAATATCGACATTGTAACGTCGCCGTTTCACCGAGCCAGGGAAGAGAGCGTGTAAGCACGTTGGTTTTCTGTTCGTTTTCGCAATCGAACCAGTCTTTGCCGTCCGGTCCTTTAATGGACATGCAGCAGGCACTGGTTTTTCCGTGCAGATTCTTTAATTTGTCGACTCGCAACACGACCTGCAAGACCCCCCGCTTTTCGGGGATATTTTCCCCCGCTGGAATCGAGATTGGCAAGCGCACGATGGGACCGCGACGCTCGGTCAGTCCCAAGGTGATGATTCCCAGGTTGCGCGTGCTTTTGGCTTCGGGACGTCGCTTGGGATGTTTGAGCAGGCGCGAAGCGCCGCTAAGCAGTTCGCCCATCTGTTGCAGGCGGTTATCCAGAAACAGGACATCTTCCAAGTAGGGATAGTCCTTGCGGAAATCCGCCATCCATTCCTTGAGCGATTCCGGTTCGAAGGTGGCTGGCGATCGTTCGCCTAACACGAGCAAATCCCGTTCCAGCTTTTTTTCGGCCAGCACCCAGTTCATTTCCCATTCGTCCATCTCCAGTTCGAGACGTTCTTTGGAAATGGTTTCTTTTTCGGAACTACACGCGATTAGAAGAGTACAGATCCACCCGGCCAGTAAAAAGCCGCTCACGGAGCGTAAACAAATGGCTCGGCGAATCTGTCGCGTTAAGCAAGACATCAGGGTCTGCGAGGCCAGTCGGCGTGGGAAGTTGGAGAAGACTCGTTGTTTTTCTTAGGTTTTTGCGGTGCATTCTGCCGCCAGATCACCATCAGCGGGGTGGTAAGGGAACGCACCCAGGCTTGTGGTGCATCGAAAGACCATCCGTAGGGAGACATGCCCTGACGAGTAACCCGAAATGTAGCGGTATGCAGGTTCAACACCGGCCCGCGACGGTTACCCTTTGATCCGACCGTCTGCTTGTTACCCACCGGCTTCCGGTTGGAGGTGAGTGCCTGCTCGTTTTTGCGTTCGCCCATGTTTCTCTTCAACTCTAAAACTCCTTGCAAAGGCGTTTGGGTCCGGGGGAGGTATCCTAAAGAAGCGAACCTCCCCTGTCAAGAGAGAACCGTAGGTTTTTGCAACCTATTCCCGTACCAGTATATTTATCGGCAATAAAACGTCTATTGCGCGGCTTCAGTACCATCGCCATCCGGAAATACCTGAGGCGGTTTGGGTAGATACATGACGATCCGCTCGACGGTGAGGAAGTCGCCGCCGCTGCGGTCGAACATCTTTTCGGTATGTACTACGCGCTCTACGATCAGTTCGGCGGCATCCTGTGAGGTGAATTCACTGGTGTCGATCGTGACCGAATCGGAACCGTCGATAATATGGCAGCCGATTGATTTCGAGGGATCGCGCAGCCAGATGCGCACCGCGCCACGGCTACCGGTGCTCCAACGGATCGTCAGATCGCTATCTGTCGGGAATTCATACGAAATATCCGTCGGATCGGGGGATTGCAGGCTGATGCTATCCGGCGTTCCGGCGTCCACCGCGATGGCGCCCAAAGGTGGATTGTCATCGGTCGTGGTATAGGTCAGTTTCGGGTTTGACGTGCCCCACAACTTGTTTAACCCCGCAATACTACCGGGTTTATAGAATCCGGTGGCTTCGTCGAACGCGAGTTCGATATCCAACAGCCCGCCGGTGACAGCGACCGGACCGTTATCCAATCCGGCATCTTGTTCCACTTCTTTTCCGATGGGAGCGCAACCGCTTTCGGGAAAGATGGTTTCCTTGTAGTCATCCCAGTTCCAGAATCCGCCGGTAGCGGAAATCCTTTCTGTTTTTCTTCCGTTAAGGTATCGTTTTTCCTGAGCAATTTCGAAATAGACATGATATACGGCGGTTTGCAGTCCGCCCTCATCCTCGATATCCAGATCGCCATCCGTAACGGGAGGCTGGTCGCCGTCGATGACTGGCGTTTCTGTTTCCGTATCGCCATCGACGAGTACATCCTGCTCCAGGTCTCCGTCGGAATCGGTGGAGTCGTCTTCCCCCGAGCAGCCCGAAACGAACAGCAGCAGAATCACTGCAATACACAACATCGCTTCCATTTTCATGGATCGCATCGCCATCCTCCACGTATTTGTGCTTTTCCAAAATGGAAAGTCGGTGAACATGAAAGCATTATATAGAATGTATTAGTCAGGGCCAAGACATTTCTGCCAATGTCGATAAGAGTGAACCGAATTCATTAATAACTTGACAATTCCCCAATAGTTCTGTAAATACGACACCCTGTTGTTCGATTGGATCGACAGATGGAAAGATCTGTGTGACGAATTAGGAGGCAATCGTGGCTCATCATAAATCAGCTCTCAAGCGCATTATCACTAGCGAAAAAGCGCACCAACGTAACAAGTCCAACCGCAGCTTCATGCGCGGTGCGATTAAAAACTGGACTGCCGAACTGGAAAGCAACCCGGAAGCCGCCGAGGCGGGTTTTCCCAAGCTGATGAAAACCATCTTTGCGACAGCCAGCAAAGGTGCGCTGAAAAAGCAGACGGCTGCCCGTCGCGTGTCGCGTTTGGCCAAGGCCTTGAACCGCGCGAAAACGGAACAAAAAGAAGCCTAAGATCACGCTTCTTCATTGCTGTAACATTGTATAACGCCACCCGTCCCTTTTGGGCGGGTGGCGTTTTGTGTTTTCAGTATACCGGTTCTTAATCATTTTTAGCCACTAATTTTAAGAATGTGTGCCATCGTCTTACGCGATCGAAGATCGTGGAAGGCTGTGTGTCTTCAATAAGTTAAACACGGCCTCCCGGAATTTCCATTCCGTGAGACCATGGCACATCGTGATTACTCGATGGTCAGAAATGAGTAATACCTACTCTAGTTGATTCCAGGGTGGCGCGGGCTAAACCGCAGGTTTGCCCGTGTTCGAGGTCCATATAGGCAAGCTTCGTTTCTCTCCGCTTGGCTCATGCCATATGTCGGTGGGCTTGCGCCTCGCCGCTACAAAAAGACTTCGCTTAATTCCAATAACGCAAAACGGGCCGACCCGAAAAAGGTCGACCCGCAAGAGTGCACTATCATGCGTTACGGTACGCTATTGTACGCCGCAGAGTTCCCAATCGAAGGACTCCGCGATTTTGGTGCGGACCGCTTCTTGCAACTGGGTGGCATCCAAAGTCAGGCAGCCGTCTTCATCGGCCTGTTCCAACAGGAAATTTCGGATCGAAAGCATCAGCATGGAACGCTGCGCGTCCGTAAGACTCTGCACGCCTTGCAGCAGCGTAGCTACACGTGCCATGACGTTCTGATCGCCAGGCAGGGGGCATTCCGTATTTCCCGCCTGCACCGGAATCTTGACGACCGGCAAGCCGCTTAAGTCCAGGGATACATCGCCGCAAACGGCGGTGAACTGATAACCCAGATCGCCTTCAAGATCCTGGGTGAAACTGTAAACGAAATTCTGGAAGCGTTCCGCAACCGCCGTGGCGTAGGGGCGTCCGCTCAATGCGTCGTCCAGTGCATCCGACAGCGTTCCCTGCCGATCCTTCAACTGCAAACCCAGATCTTCGAAAGCCGCTGCGACCCCCAACGGACCGTTAGAAGGGCAGAGGCAGTCGGTGATATCCCTCGGAAAGACCAGTGCTCCGGCGGTTTGATCGGAGGTGAACAACCCCAGCTTGCGTGCGCCCAATTGCACGTCTGCATCCGTCCAGCCGGCATCGCCGGTGATATGGCTTACTTGATCGTTTCTCGGAATGGTGACTTCGACCGTATCGTTTTGAATCAGCAACGTTGCCGCTAACAGCAGCAACAGACGATGATGCTTGTTGTCGCGATCCAGCCCGACCGTCAAGCGACGCCCCGTGCCATTCAAGACGCGCAGTGCGAAACGACGCTGCACGGCGTCCGTGCGTTCCAGTTCGATCTGACCGTCGATATCCACTCCGAAAATTTCGAAATCGTCCTGAAAATCGGCCAGGTAGTAGCGTTCTCCCACACTGCCTTCAATCGACAGATGCACTGAGCCGTTGGCGTGCGTGCAGGCATCGTAATTGGCAATAATATAAGGTTGGCCCGCCGCCGGGTCGATGGTGCGGCAGGACTGCATCCCGGATTTGAAAGCGTCTTTGGTGCGAGTCACTTCATTATCGAGTTGCGTCCACAGATCATCGTCCGAGGCGACTTCGTTGATGGCTGCCTGTGTTTGAAAGAGCATGTCCATTACGGCCAATTCGGTGGGTTCGAAGTTTTCGGTTTCGGTACCCCAGTCGAAGGTTCCTGCTAGCGTTACCGTTTCCGCGTCACCATCTACGGCATCGCCATCGGCCACATCGCCATCGGCCATATCGCCGTCAGTCACATCGCCGTCAGTCGTATCACCATCGGCGACGTCACCATCCGTCGTGTCGCCGTCGGTTGCATCACCGTCCGTTGCATCGCCGTCGGTAGATTGATCTCCATCGGTGGTTTGATCCCCGTCGGTCGACGGATCGTCGTCGTCCCCACAACCGGCAACGAATGGCAGCGTCAATAACAGAAGCAACACGATCCACATCCAGCTTGTTTTTCTCATGAATTTCTCCCCTGAATAATAATAGTTACAAAATGTCAGCTGTTTTGGCCGATGTCACAGCCAAACGGCATTACCCCAATGAAACGCTTATGTTGTACTGCTTATAAAAATAAGAATCACCACACTGCCGCGATTCATCCATCATCTATGGAATGAAAGGAAGTATATCACACACATGGCAAACTGGCAAGTGGGTATTTAGGGCAACACGGAAGGCTTCTGGTGCAGGAAGGGATTGTCGCGTAACTCTTTTTCGATACTGGTTTTGGCACCATGGCCAGGGAAAAGCTGGGTTTGCCCGGGCAAGCGATCGAAAGCCTTTTTAATCGAACGGATCAGGCTGCGCTTGTCCAGCGCGTGTTTCAAGTCCGTGCGTCCGATGGTGCCGGAGAATACGGCATCGCCGGTGAAGGCCAGTGCGTCGTCTAGTTGAACGAAAAACAGCGAACCTTCGGTATGGCCGGGTACTTCCATCGCATCGAAAATGACGTCGCCCACTTCGATCTGATCGCCTCCTTCAAGCAGGCGATCTGGGGCAGGCGGAGCCAGAGCTCCGATTACCTTAAAAAGATCCTCTTCCACGGATCGTATCCAGCTCGCGTCGCCTTTGGGGGCAAGGAATTGGGTATCGGGGAAATCCTCTTTAAGCGCTCGCACTCCACCGGTATGGTCCAGATGTCCGTGGGTGACGGCTATGGCGATTGGCTTGGTCTGGTTGGTTTGCAGCCAGAAACGAATCATGTTTACGTTTCCGACGCCGGGATCGATCAGCAGTGCTTGTTTGCTTTCCTTTTCCAGGATTCCATAGCCGTTGGACGAAAACAGCTTGGGAATTTTAATTTCCGGAAAGCGAACCACGATCAGGCGCTCGTTTTCAAATTCCTTAATAAAAGGTGGCGCACCGGGGGGGAAGTCAAGTGTCGGCCTTTGTTCGCGTTCTTTTTTCGGTTTGGTGAGGGTGTGAATATGGATGGAAGTCTGCCGGTCGCCGTCGGTCAAGACGGTGGCCTTGATCTGCTCGTGCATCTCTGCTTTTTTAGGTGTTGCTTCAGGTTTCGGGGGTTGTGGCGGTTCCGGCGAGTTGGCTGTGTCCTGCTTGTTTTCGGAGCAGCCTATAAGCAGGCTCACAAAACAAGCCACGAAAAACAGGAGCATCCATTGCCGAACACCAAATGTCATCTGCTAGTACCTTTCAATCCGTTTACCGAAATAGCATAGCGGTAAAGGGAATTGCTCGCAAGTAAAGGAGAGGCTTCGGATTGTAATTCGGAAGCAACCACATGAGCAGGCAAACTCAGTTGAGTCGCTGGCATTGCGAAAGCAGATCGATCAGTAATTCCAAGCCTTCCAACATGCGGGGACCGGGAAACGCAAACAGGGTTTCAGGCAGAAAATATACCTGTTTCATGCGGATGCCGGTCACTTCTTTCCAGGCTTTGCGAGTCAGGATCTGATCTGGGTCCAGATCGGTCAGATCATCACCGGTTCCCGGCCAGCAGACGAAAATCACTTCCGGGTCGCGCTCGATGATTTCCTGCTCGTCTTCGATAACGAATGTCGGTTCATGGTAATCCAAAAAGATATTGCTTGCGCCCGCTCGCTTGAGCATGTCGCTGACCCAGCTTTGTTTACCCGCCGACACGAAGGGATTGGGCCACCATTCGAAATAGGCGCGCAGCGGCTCGTCGGTTGCACGCACCAGCGCGTTCAAGCGGCGAACTTGCTGATGCAGTTGCTCCACGACTTCACGGGCGCGTTCTTCCACGCCGCATTCCGCGCCAATGGTGTAGATATCCGAAAGCAGATCGTCGAAGCGCTCTGTATGCAGTACCAATAGCGGCAGTTGCTCGTCTTGCATGTAGTCGATGACGATTTCCATACCGGGGATGTTATCGGACACGATGACCAGATCGGGGTTCAACGAGGCAGCCAGCAACACATTGATGTTGTCCACGGCTCCCAAAGACTCCGCCGAGCTGCACAATCCCAGTTGCATGCTGGTGTCGTCCACGCCAACGACCTGGGGTTGCAGACCAAGCAGCATCAGAATTTCGGTGGTGCTGGGAGCACAGGAAACAATACGTTGTTTGTTCATGACGGTTCTTTCCTTATCGGCGACATCTGCGCCTATACCTTCACGCTAATGCAGCTTGAATCGCACGTCAATACCAACCGCACGATATCGAGATTTATTGGAGTTTCGTTTTATCGGTAGAAATTTCTCGGCTCACCCAAACTAAACCGACACTGAAAACGGTTCCGAATCGGAAATGTCGGATAGAAGATCTGAAACGAATAGGAATATGATTGCACATTTGCCGAGGCATTTCTGTGCGCTCGGCTCTTTCGGCAGCGATAATCCTATTGCCCTTTCAGGGAAGAGACGCCGCCGAAAGGTTATTGGCCGTTCATTTTCGTTTTCAGGATTTGGCTAGGCTGGAAGGTCAGCACGCGACGGGCGGTAATTTCAATTCCTTCGCCTGTCTGCGGATTGCGTCCCATGCGGGATTTCTTTTCGCGCACTACGAAATTGCCGAACCCGGAGATCTTCACCTTCTCCCCTTGTTCGAGGGTGCCCTTAAGAATCTCGAACACCGTCTCGACTAGTTGAGCGGATTCTCGTTTGGGCAACCCCACTTTCATGTACACCGCTTCAATCAAATCGGCTTTGGTCATCCTTGCTTCTCCACCTGAACATTACAATGGTATCCATAAACAAAATACCCGGTCGCCTCGTTAATCGTCAAAAACCTTGTTTTTGTCCTGAGGCGTCAATCCGAGCGCTTCCAATATTTTTCGCTTGGTGGTTACCCGGCATTCATACCCTTTTTCAATACGATCAAGGGTAACAGTGGAAACACCGGCTTTCCTGGCCAGCTCGCTTTTGCTGACCAATAGCGACTCACGCAAGCGTTTTAGTTTGCTTCCGCCCATTGCTTGCTTTTCTCCTCCTCCCTCAATCAACAACCAGTATTGCAGAGTAGATGTTAACAATATGCTAGTTTTGGAAAATTTGGAAGGAAAAAATAACGATAACTTACAATTAGATGCAAATTTTATTTCCTTCGTTTTTCAGATCATGCCGTAGACGACCGGTACTTTCTATTCACAATAGTGCCCATAAACGATAAAACCCCCGAGGCAGAAACCTTGCTGCCTCGGGGGTCGAAGAAACTAGTGAGCTTGAATCAGTACGCGGTCAGGTAATTGTCTACTTCCCACTGATGCACCTGGGCGATGTAATCAGCCCATTCCTGACGTTTTGCGCGGGCGTAATTCTTGGCAATGTGATTGCCCAGCGATTTCGCCATCAGAGAATCTTTTTCCATGGCGTCGACCGCTTCATTGAGATTGGCGGGCAGCGACTTGATCTTCAAGCGCGAACGCTCACGCTGGCTCATGGTATAAATGTTCTTGTTGATAGAGGGGCCCGGGTCCAGTTTCCGGGTAATGCCATCCAGTCCTGCCGCCAGTGTTACGGCCAAGGCCAGGTAGGGATTGCAGGAGGGATCGGGCATACGCAACTCGGCGCGGGTGCCTTCGCCACGGCGGTCGGGAACGCGTACCAGCGGCGAACGATTGCGCTCGGACCAGGCAATGTGCGTGGGGGCTTCATAGCCGGGAACCAGGCGCTTGTAGGAATTGACCAGCGGGTTGGTAATCGCGCAGAAGCCGCGTGCGTGTTCGAGGAATCCGCCGATATAATTGAGTCCCGTTTCGGAGATCTGGTACGTCGCGTTTTTATCGTAGAAGGCGTTTTCGCCATCCAGGGTGAACAGGCTCTGATGAATGTGCATACCCGAACCGTTGATACCGAAGATCGGTTTGGGCATGAAGGTCGCGTGCAGGCCGAAATCGAGGGCGATTTTGCGCACGACAAAGCGGAAAGTCGCAATGTTATCGGCGGTATGCAGCGCTTCATGATATTTGAAGTCGATTTCATGCTGTCCATAGGCCACTTCATGATGCGCGGCTTCGACTTCGAATCCGATGCGTTCCAGCACGCTGACGATTTCCCGGCGGGCGTCTTCGCCGCGGTCGATGGGAGTCAGATCGAAATAGGCGCCACGGTCGTGGGTGCGCGTGGTGGCGCGGCCTTGCTCGTCGCGTTCGAACAGGAAGAATTCCGCTTCCGGCCCGGCTTTCATTTCAAAGCCCATGCTTTTCGCTTCTTCGCAGATTCTTTGTAGTCGCGTACGCGGGCAACCGGGGAAATCGGAGTTGTCAGGATTGCGAATATCGCAGATCAGACGTGCAACCTTGCCGCCGCGTTCTTCCCACGGAAAAATGACGAAGGTGCGGTAATCGGGTACCAGGATCATGTCCGATTCTTCGATGCGGGAAAAACCTTCGATGGAGGAGCCGTCAAAGAGAATCTGGCCGTCCAGCGCTTTTTCGAACTGAGAAGCGGGAACTTCGACGTTTTTATTGCGGCCCATGATGTCGGTGAACCACAAGCGCAGGTAATGTACGCCTTCTTTCTTTAATGTACTCAGAATCTCATCGCGTGACAGCATGTTTCCATCCTTTCGCTGGGGAGCTGTTTTTTGCGGAAACCCGGGTTGTTTTGTGTCAGGTTCCGTTCAGCATACTCTGGTTAATTTGAAAAAGGTCTCTTAGTTGTTGCTCAACTAGTGCGGATGTTGCACAAAAATGCTGTCAGTGTCAACAGAAAAATGCAATATCTGCAAAAAATGAAGTGCAGATATTGCAGGAGTGACAGGATTTTGTGTTTTGTTTGTGTTTGGGTGAGGGCAAGCCCCTGAAATCAGGCTTCTTTGATGCGCAGCCCCTGGCGCTTGGCAAAACGACCGACCCAGGTGGTGACATCCGTGGAATAATCGTCGTATTCCAGCATGGCCTTGAACGCCTTGGTAATGCCCGCCTGTTTGCGTTTGGAGAGCGCATCCATGACGAACCACCAGTCGGTTTCGGAGACTCCCGAGCGGCAGAATGTGGAAAGGGCATCCGGGTGCAGTTCCAGATAGGTGCAAACCAGATCCAGCCCTAATGGCCCCATGCTGATGGCAGCGTGCAGATCCCCGGAACCGATGAAGTAATACAGGCGGCTTTCTTCGCTGTCCTGCTCTCCGGCCAGCCAACCCAGGTTAACCAGTGCCCGAGAAGCAGCCACTTTGGCCGTCTGGTCCAATTTGTCGAAGCAGAGTTTGATGGGAGCGAAGGCCCGCTTGTTGCCGATTTCTCCTAAAGCGACCAGAATCGCGATCAGCAGGTCGCCTTCTGCCTGTTCCATCCATTCAAGCAGGTTTTTGACAAAAGCCTGTGCCTGGTATTCGCCCATAAGACGCACGATCCGTTTTCGCCAGACCGGTGCCTTGTGTTTATTGTAAAAGTTTGTGATGTACAGTTTGGCGGGTTCGCCATTGCCGATCAGTCCTGCCAGTGCAGCGGTTTTTAGCTCATCCGAGCTTAAACTTGACAGCAGATCCGCCAGCCGCTCCACGGATTCCTTCTGGCGCGACATCGAAAGTGCTTCGATGGCGCGCTGGCGATAGCGCTCGCTGAAGCGATTGTCCTGGGCAACGTCTCGAAGGCGGTTGAGTCCGTCGATGGTGCCGATTTTCCCCAGCGCATCGACGGAAGTGACCCACAATTTCTCCCCACCAACCATGGATTCGAACCAGCCCACGCCTTTTTCCGTTAGTGCGACGATGCTGGCCACCGCCTGTTTGTAGCGCATCAGCGCCAGCAGATCGATGGCGTAACAGAGCAGATCCAAATTGTCCGGAACGATTTCGACGACCTGAACCAAGGCCGGCATCGCTTCTTCGCCAAGTTCTTCCAGAGCACGCAAAGTGAGAAGATGATGGGGGCTGTCGGGTTGGGCCAGTACGCGAATGAGCTTACGCACCTGTCCTTGGGCTTTCCATTCTTCAATCAGATCCGGGGTAGGAATTGTCCAGTTCATGGTTTTCGTCTTGTCTCGCTGGTTTGGGGCGCGTTGATCGAACGCTTTTCCCCTCGTTTTATCTTATCGTTCTAACCGTTAAAGCGATCTACACGGTGATCATTCGCACGGGATCTTTGGCTTTGGCTTCGATCAGTATAATTTTGTGTCCTCCACCCATGGAAAGTCGCGACTGCGGCAATTCGAGCTGTCGCAGAATTTCCTCTGCATAGCGCTCCACGTAGCTACTTGGAATGACAAGGAAGACAACCGGAATGTCCACCGTCATGATCGCACGAAAAATCGATTCGAACTGGGGGTGTACGGGCGTGGTGCTGTTTTTGGGTACCGCCCAGTTGAAGTAGCTGAAATCCATACCGCCGAACTGGTCTTCCAGTGCCAGCCCCACCGCGCGACTGTCCGAGGCTCGCTCCAGTAACAGCCGAGAACCGGAAGGGATTGCGCCTAAATAAGTCTGCAAGCGCAAGGCGGCCTGCTTCGCATAGGCGGTTACCTTATCGACGTCTGAAGTTCGGCGAGCCTGAGAATACGGAAAAAGAACAACCTTCATCAAATAACCTCGTTCGATTGCGTGGGTGGTGAAATAGGTGTTCCAAGTTCAATCGCCCTAATATACAACAAATGGAAAACACTAGCAACTACTTTGCACGACTTGCTGAAATGAATCCAGCGGAAAACACTTGAATTTTGTGAGTTCACTAGCAAATGGCGGGTTGGTGACCCGCTCCCGCGCACGAAATACGAAGTGACGGTTTCGACCCTGAAAGAATCCCGATCTCGATGTCGGAGCCCATGTTTGTCTTTCCCCATTTTATCCTTGCATTTTTGAATTAATTCCGTACACTTAGCGGGTATTTGAGGGGGGAAAAGGAATGCCTAACTTTAATCAGAAGGAGCAGTCCCTGATATGGCACGTGTAACTATTGAAGATTGCTTAGAGAAAATCGAGAACCGCTTTACGCTGGTTCACATGTCCTCGCAGCGAACCCGTCTGTTGTTGGCGGGTGACGATCCCATGGTGATCGCCCCCAAGAACAAGCCGTCGACGATTGCCTTGCGTGAAATCGCCGCCGGTAAAGTTACGTTGGTTGAGCAGGCCGCGCCGAGACGTTCGGTTCGCAGTCTCTCTCGTCGCAGAAGGAGAAGAGGATGACCATTATTGCCGATATCATCGCACGCCAGATTTTCGATTCGCGCGGCAATCCCACCGTGGAAGCCGACGTCTATACGATCAATGGTATCCGGGGCCGCGCTGCCGTGCCTTCCGGCGCTTCGACCGGTGAACACGAGGCGGTAGAACTGCGCGACGGCGGTGAGATTTACATGGGCAAAGGCGTTTTGCAGGCCGTCAATAATGTCAACGAAATCATCTGCCCGGCCTTAGAGGGCATGGATGCCGCCAACCAGATCGAAATCGATCAGCGTCTGTTGGAACTGGACGGTACCCCGAACAAGGGGCACCTGGGCGCCAATGCAATTCTGGCCGTGTCGATGGCCTGTGCCCGCGCGGCGGCCAATGAATTCGACATGCCCCTGTATCGCTATCTCGGTGGTGTGGCCGGTTGCATCCTGCCGCTGCCGATGATGAATATCTTAAACGGCGGTTCGCACGCTGACAACAGCGTGGACTTGCAGGAATTCATGATTCTGCCGGTCGGCGCCAGCAGCTTCACCGAAGCGCTGCGCATGGGTAACGAAACCTTCCACAACCTGAAAAAGGTGTTGAAGGCGAAGGGTTACAATACCAACGTCGGTGACGAAGGCGGTTTCGCTCCGGATCTGAAGAGCAACGACGAAGCCGTGGAAGTGATTCTGGAAGCCATCCAGAAAGCCGGGTATACGCCGGGCAAGGATATTTTCCTGGGCCTCGACGCTGCCGCCAGCGAATTCTACGAAGATGGTAAGTACACCTTTAAATGGTCTTCCAAAGAAAGCCGCACGGCGGAAGAAATGGTCGAGTTCTATGCGAACTGGGTCGAGAAATACCCGATCATCTCCATCGAAGACGGCCTGGCCGAAGACGACTGGGACGGCTGGAAGGTGATGACCGACAAACTGGGTGACAAGATCCAGATCGTGGGCGACGATTTGTTCGTCACCAACACCACCCGTTTCCAGAAGGGCATCAACTTGGGCGTGTCCAACTCGATTCTGATCAAGCTGAATCAGATCGGCACCCTGACCGAAACCATGGCCGCCATCGAAATGGCCAAGACCAACGGCATGACGGCAGTCGTTTCGCATCGTTCAGGTGAAACGGAAGATACCTTCATCGCGGATCTGGTTGTCGGCACCAACGCCCGTCAGATCAAAACCGGGTCGATGTCGCGCACCGACCGCATCGCCAAGTACAACCGCCTGCTGCGTATCGAAGAAGAACTCGGACCGCAGGCGCGTTTCATGGGTATGGAGTCGATTTACAACGTCAAGCGCTAAGCGCTTGAGAGATTCTCGATTCTTCCAACCGGGGCAAGCGCCCCGGTTTTTTCGTGTCAATTTGGGAGATTGAGTAGGGTGGGCAATTGTTTGGCCCGTCAATTCCAGATTGGGTAGGATGGGCATGGCTGTTACAAGCCGTCAATTGAATGGGGCCGAACCGAATTTTATTGAATGGCGGGCCGCTTGCGGCGATGCCGAATGGATGCTTGGAGATCCCGTGATCGCCCCGCAATTATCGCTTGACAAAGACTTGCTCATGGATGCCCATCCTACTCTACTCAGAGGGAAAAAAATCAGGGCGTTAGCAATTGTTTTCTTGACATTTTGAATCATACGTGATATAATAGGTGTAGTTTGATTATATTGTGTATTATTTTAGCGCTCGCTTTTCGTTTGTGATGTTGTAGGATACTGAATGCTCGGGTTCGCCTGGGTGATATTATTTTTTCTCAAAATTGCTATATCGAAGAGACTGAATATGAAACAATTTATTTCTGTGCCCTCATTTTATGCCTTCATGGCGCATCGGCCAAGAGACAAAATTCATCCCAAAACCAAACCCAGAGCACCACCAGAAATGTGACTTGGTTATTGTTTATTAGTCAATTTACACCATAATCAGTTAACTCATTGAAATTGTTATGTAATTATAACTTGAAATTGAAAGGAGTTTATAATGTTAATAGAAAAGATAATTGATGCTATTATTACGACAGCAGTTGGAAAGCTCATTGGCTGGTTGTACAAGCAAATAATAAACAAGTTTAAGAATTATCATCTCTGTAAAAAACAAGAATCTAGTTTTAATATCACCTTTATTGATGCCAGATCTTATTCCATAATGTCAAACTGGCAGTACGGTTAATTCGATCGACACGGTCTCCATCCTTTTCGGTGGAGGCCGTGTTTTCGTGTTGTCTACAAATTTCAATTCAGATCGAGGAGGATTGAATCCTGCTAGAAACATTTTTCCTTTGTAGATCTGTCCGCCGAAACCAAATCCGTAAAGCAGGATACAATCCTTCTCGATCATAGGGTGTGAATGTTTGTGTTCGTGCTGTCAGTTGCCTTCCACCGCTTCGCCCAGCATTTCCAGCGAGTCGCGGGCGCTGTCCTGCACGTCTTCGTTTTCATCTTGCAGGCATCGCTTTAAAATCGGAATGGCTTGCGGCAGGTTGATCAGGCCGAGCGCATAGGCGGCATCCCCGCGTGTCAAGGGGTTACTGTGTCTGGTTAGCTTGTCCAGCGAATTCAGCATTTTCTTGCCGATATCCGCCTGTTCTGCCACGGCGTCTTCGATTACCCGCAACACCGCCATGTGCAACGACAGTTCCGGCTTTTGCAGCAGATAGGGCAGTTGTTCGGCGGCGTCGTTGTTTTTCAGCACCGTTTGCACGGTTTCCTCTACGCTGCCGGTGTTGATCTGGCTTTTCAAGGTGTCCTGCCAGCTTTCCGACTCGTTTTGCAGCAGGGTGGGAACGTTGGCGATTCCGAGTTGACCGACCCAGCGCAGTACGCCGTCCAGTAGAATCGTCGGGGTGGAACGGACGCCGATCTTGCTAGCCAATTCCATATTGGCCTGGGCATCGATGATGCGGGACGTAATACCGGGATGCATCAGCGCCAGGCAATTGACCAGTAACGCCGCCTGGGGACAGAACACGCAGTGCGGCATGACGAATACGTCAAAGCTGCGCGGCTGCTCGCTCACCGGCAGCGAGGAAAGACCGTCTGCGGGAATCGGACAGCTTCCGGCAGCCACCGCCAGCGTTTGCATGAAGGGCGGCCATTCACCCAACTCCGGCAATCCGGCGTACCAGACCCAGCCGCCGTCCTCTTTGTGAAAGCCCAGCGCGGGAAGATCGTCTTCGGCGTTGCGCTCGGTAACGGTGATCTGCTCCGACAAAGCCGCCAGTTCTTCGGCAAACGCAAGCAACTTCTGATTGAGTGGATGTTCCGTTTTGGATTTCTGCACGATCAGCGCAAAAGGTTTCGTAAGGCTCTGTAAGGCTTGCTGCACTTCCGTTTTCTGTTCCGCTGTCAACATGGCTTTCTTTTTCCTTCGCGCTGTAATCGATGCGTTTTGCAACCTGCGGCGCTATCCTACCCAAAGTGCCGGGGGAACGTCAACGGATGCAGGGAAAAAAGTGGGTTCTATTCCCCAAACAGGGGAACAAAGCCAACGCACCCGATGTCAAGATTGTGTATATTCTTGTATCAGCCTTTGACAGCGTTTTTTCCGATCTGCTACTATAGTAGGTTATGAGAGGTTTCGAGTTCGTATAAAGGACGGACGTTCATGCACGTACAGGAGTGGAGACAGTTACGAAAGCGGGGGCATTTGCGGCGGCTAGGACCGTGGTTGCTCGTCTCTGCCTTGTGCTGGGCGCTGCTTCTGCTCGGCCTTGAACGAGTGATGCCGGAAGCGTCCCCCCCGTTGCCGACGACTCCGATCACCATGCGCAGCGTGGATGCCAAGCAGTGGATGCAGAACAAGTCCATTCAGCAGAAATCCCAGCCGCGCCGCATCGCGCAGAAAGAACAGCCGGAAAAGAACAAAGAAGAGAAAAAGAAAAAGGTTATTCCACCCAAGCAGCCCAAGGGCCAGATCGTGGACATCGCCATGCCCGACAAGCAGGAGGTGCCCGACGAGGCCAAATTCGTCAGCCAGTATGATTCCAAAGTCGAGAAGCAGAGCAAGGCCAAGATCCGCCGTCCTGCGGATACGGTAACGAAAAAGGAAAGTCGCAGCGGCGTTCCAAACGCCCAGCAGGCCATCGAGCGCCAGGAGGGTAAACTGGTGCTGAATGATCCGCGCAAGCCCCACGCGCCGGGCAGCACGAATCCGCAAAACCTGGTGTTGGTGCCGGATCTGAAAATGGCGATGAAGCTGGATCTGAAAGACGATGGTACCCGGGGTGAATTCAAAAACCGCGAACGTGAAAACCAGACCGTCAAAGGAAATTCCGAGCGCTTGCAGATGCTCTTCGACGAGCATGAAAAAGGGATGGACGGCGAAAACGGCGTCGGTCCGCGCAGCAACATCCCAAAAAGCCTGCTGCCCGATCTGAATACGGCGCTGGAAGTTGCCGGTGCGCCGATGAACGACCGGCTGGAAGACGTGCCGGAAGGCGAGGAAACCTGGCTGAATACGAAGTCTTTCAAGTACGCCACCTTTTATAATCGTGTCAAACGCGAGGTAGCCAAACGCTGGCGTCCAGCCAATGCCCAGGCGCGCTTCGATCCGACCCACGCCATTCACGGCTATCAAAATCGTTACACCGTCGTGTTCATCACCTTGGACGACAAAGGCAATCTGCAAGACGCCGAAGTCTCTCGTTCCAGCGGAGTGGGCTTTTTGGATGAGGAAGCGCTCTCTGCGGTATTGAAGGCGGCCCCCTTTCCCAATCCTCCTCCCGGTATTGTAGAATCGGATGGAAAGATCAAGTTTCCGTTCGGGTTCTATTTCGAGCTGGGCCGCAACGGGCGGTTTTAATAAACGTTTCTCGTTTTTACTTACCCGACTCTGCATCCGTCGAGATGTCTTCGACAAGCAGCCGTCCCGTTGCATGCCATGGGGCGAATTACCCATTGTTTCCATGCGCGTAGCATAGAAAAGAATTCTTGGATATCGTTGTTTTCTATGGTATTTTCAGCATCGTAATCCTTGTTTTCTGCTTGTAAATGAGAACGCCTCGCCATCGACTAAATGGCTATGGAAAGAATAAAAGGTACATGGCGAAATCTCTCCCGAAAACAGACACCCTGGTACTGATCGAGCCGGAAAAGGGCTGGTTCAATCTGCAAATCCGCGAGTTGATCCGACGGGGTTTTCTGATTCGACTGCTCATTCGCCGGGATTTCGTCGCGCAATACAAGCAATCGATTCTCGGCCCGCTTTGGCATATCATCACGCCCTTGTTGTCGACATTGGTTTTCACGCTGGTTTTCGGAAAGGCGCTCGGTATCCGCACGGACGGTGCGCCGCACGTGCTGTTTTATCTTTCCGGTGTGGTTCTCTGGACCTTTTTCTCCAGTTCCTTTCAGAAGGTGGCGAGTACCTTCATCGAAAACCAGGCGATTTTCACCAAGGTCTATTTCCCGCGCTTGTCGGTTCCCTTGGCAGCGATACTTATGCGAGGCATCACGCTTGGCGTTCAGTTCTCGCTTTTCCTTGTGGTCTTCGCGATTTACCTGTTTCTCGGTCGCGGTGTTCAGCCGAATCTCTGGCTATTAATCCTACCCGTGCTGATTCTGCAACTGGGAATGTTGGCTTTCGGCTGCGGGCTGATCATCGCCGCCATGACGGTAAAATATCGTGATATCAACTATTTGGTTGTTTTCTTTACGCAGTTGTGGATGTACGCCACCCCGATCGTGTATCCTATGTCGATCGTGCCGGAAAACTGGCGCTGGGTGATGGCGTTAAATCCGGTGGCAATTATCGTCGAGTTGTTCCGTTTCGGCTTTCTGGGAAGTGGTTCACCCTCGCTATATTATTGGGGAATCAGTCTTTGCATGACGGCGTTTCTGGTTTTATTGGGTGCAGTGGGCTTCAGCCGCGTGGAGCGCACCTTTGTCGATACGATTTGAGATACGAGCATGAGTGACGCGATTATCCAGGTTGAAAATCTTTCCAAACGCTACCGGCTCGGTGTGTTCGGTTATGGCTCGTTGCAGCAGGATCTGGCCAGTCGCTGGGCGCGTTTTCGCGGCAAACCGGACCCCAACGCCAAAATCGGTGAGCAAAAGAAAACGACCAAGAAGGAGTTCTGGGCGCTCAAAGATGTCTCCTTCGAGGTGCAACAGGGTGAAGTGCTGGGCGTAATCGGCGCGAATGGAGCGGGAAAATCGACACTGCTGAAAATCCTGTCGCGCATTACCGCACCGACTTCGGGCCGGGCGCTGCTGCGAGGCCGCGTGGCGAGCATGCTGGAAGTGGGCACCGGTTTTCATCCCGAGTTGACCGGGCGCGAAAACGTGTTTTTAAACGGCGCCATCCTCGGTATGACGAGACGCGAGATCGAGTCCAAGTTCGATGAAATCGTGGACTTTTCCGGCATCGAGCAGTTCATCGACACGCCGGTCAAGCGCTATTCTTCGGGCATGTACGTGCGCCTGGCTTTTGCGGTGGCGGCGCATCTGGAACCGGAGATTCTGCTGGTGGACGAAGTCCTGGCGGTTGGTGACGCCGAATTCCAGAAGAAATGCCTGGGAAAAATGGGCGACGTAGCCAAACAGGGCCGCACCGTGCTGTTTGTCAGTCATAATATGGCGGTTATCAATAAACTGTGCCAGCGTTCGGTACATCTGGAAAAGGGAGTGGCAATACAAATCGGACCAACATCCAGTGTTATCGAAAATTACTTTTCGGAAAATGGTGGCAGGTGTGAAGTATCATATAGTAAAATTGAATCCTTAGGAGATGTGAAAGCGAGGTTACGCGCTGCCCGAATTGTGGACTGTAGAGGCAAGTCTTCTTCCGAAATCAATATTAGCGATCCCTTCTCTGTTGAATTTGAATATGATATTTTAGTAAGAAACGTGGAAGTTGTTCCTAATCTACATTTTTTTAACTCAGAGGGTATCTGCTGCTTTGTCACGATGAGTGCTGGGAAGAATGTTCCTGTAAGAACAGATACTCCCGGTAGATATAAATCTACTTGCAAAATCCCTGGTAATTTATTTAATGATGGCATGTTTTCTGTTGGTGTTGCTTTGTCTTCTTTCTTAATTAGATCTGAAGTACATTTTTATGCCCGAGATCTTCTGAAATTTAAAGTAGTTGACCAGTTTGATGAAACACCGACAAGGGCCAAGTTTTTCGGCAAGCTTCCTGGGGTTGTTCGACCGTTTTTAAATTGGGAAAGCCAGAAACTTACATGAATTCAAGGTAGGTTTAATGAGAATTTTCATCTTATTCCGTTTTTTAAAGGGAGTATATAGTTGCTTGTAAGCGTAGGGTTGCCATGTTACAATAGACCGGATGGTCTGAAGCGGAGCCTAGAGTCGCTATTAAAACAGACCTATTCAAATTTGGAAATTATCATTTCAAATAACGCCTCGCCGGATCCAAGAGTCGATCAAGTAGCTCGGGAGTTTCTAAAAATAGATCCTCGAATTGTGTATTTTCAACAAGAGAAAAATATTGGAGCCATAGCGAATTTCCGATTTACCAGAGACGCTGCTTCTGGAAAGTATTTTTTATGGTTGGCGGATGATGATTTTCTGAGCGAGGATTATATTGAGACTTGTGTCGGTTTCCTTTCAAACCATCCCGAGTATGTTTTAATATGCGGAGTTCCGTACTTTGTTTTAAAGGATGGGTCAATAAAAAAAATCGAAGGAAAACAAGCAAATTTCGAGCAAAATTCAGGGTGGAGACGCTCTGTTGCGACGTGGTCAGCATCATCGCCAATGTTGGTTTCAATCTATGGATTAATGTATACGGATCTAATTAAAAAAATCAACATGGAGAATAGATTTGGAGCAGATCGCTGTTGGCTTGCTGCTATAGCCTTCAATGGGAAAATCAGCATGGATGAAGATATACAGCTTTTCAGAAGGGCTGGTGTATCTTATGGGTCTGCAAAAGAATCTACACGAGCGGTCATGAATACTTTAGGATTGAAATATAGGGGAGTGTTTTTCAGTAGACTTTCATTGGCGATCTGTGCAGCTCAAAACATTATTATTCAAAAAGAAATCTACAATTCCATCGGATATCACCACAAAGCTATGCTAGCTGGAACTTCTTTTCTTGTAAGTCTCACTGATTCCATCAGAAAGTACTATCTTGTGAAGTTATCGTTTCCGGAAAAACTAAAGAGGAAACTGAAGCGGTTGGTTATAAAACAATGTTGAAATGGTTTAGGAAAAACAAACCTAAGCTTGCTATTTGGGGATGGTGGCAGGGGAAAAATTTAGGTGACAATTGGATCCGAAGTATTTGGTTAGAGCGTTTTCCCGAAGCAGATTACATCGATACGGGTGTTTTAGATTTTAAACCATATCGTTTCGTTATTTGCGCTGGAGGTGGGTTGTTTATTCGGGACGTCATACCTCCTTGGAATGCCAGGATTTCTATTCCGTTCGGGATGGCAGGTCTCGGTGCGGAATTCAAGCACAAAGATACAAGAGCATCCGAGTTGGCTGCTGAGGCTGAATTCTTTTTCGTTCGTGATGAATATTCTTTGAAATGCATGCAACTTGATGAGCGTTACCGTTCCTATGATCTCACTTTTGCCCGTCCGTTACCTTGGGTGGATAGACAAATGGAGAAACGTTGTCTTTTCATTTGGCGTGATCCATCGGTGTTGTTGAGTTTCGATGATTTCAGAGAGTACATTGGACCGGTCACAAATCGCAACCAATGGATTTCCAAAATAGAAAAAAATTATACCGAGATAACTGTCAATGAATTCGAAACAACGAAATGCGATATCGAACATATGACGGAAAATATTGGACTTGTTATTTCTGCACGCTACCATGGCGTAGTTGCTGCCATTCAGCGTGGCATTCCCGTGATAGGAATCGATGTTTGTCCGAAAATCAGGGCATTAATGACGGAATGCGGAATAGAGGAATTCTGTATTAAATACGAAGAAGTAAATAAGCTGAAGGTCTTGATTCACAAACTACAAGAAAATAAAGATCTCATACGACAACGGCAAAAAGCTTTCCGGGATTTAGCTTCTGAAACTGTAAACAATCATTTTAAGCAGATAGAACAGACTCTTGAAAATTTCGATCTGAAACGATAAGGAAGAGGCGGTATAACATAATGAGTCCAGCAAACTTTCTCCAATTTCGCTTTGTACCCACGATGCGCTGTAATTTGCGTTGTCCGTATTGCTTTCTGCCACATTCAAAGGGCACGGAGCCAACGATGTTCGATTCGATCTCGCCAGAGCGGTGGGTTGAAGCGATGAGTCATTTCAAGAATAATAACGTTGAGTTCTATCTTTGGGGCGGAGAACCGTTTCTGTTGAATGGGACGTATGAACTTATCAACGGATTTCTTTCTTACGACTTTGTATATTGGGTTCGTGTCGATACGAACATGACTTTCACCAATAAAATTCTTAAACAATGCGTGGATAGTAGAATCAAACTTAATTGTTCTTGGCATACACATAGATTCGATTTCGAGCAGATCTGGGATTCTGTTATGCGACTTAAAAAGCATGAGATGGTCGGCATGGTAAATTTCGTGGCAAGCGGTGAGAACATGCAGTATCTCAAAGAGAACAATCTCGATCTTGACGATCTTGTTAAACGATTTCACGACCAAGATGTTTTTCTGAATGTTGCGGCAGATTTTGCGAAGGGTAATTCCCCTGAGTATCGAGAAATAGTTGGGCGATATACATGCGAGCAGGACTGGGATTTCATTCATGGATTAAATCCATGCCACGGAAAGGCCTGCGATGCGGCAGATACTTTTTTCAACGTAGATATCAGCAACGGCGACTTGACAAGCTGTGGTTACGAAGGAAAACGTTCCTTTTTTAAACGATCGAAAATTATGGGAAACTTTCTCGATGGACGGATAAAGCGCAAGGGTGTGTGTCAATGTCCTCAAGACAATTGCTTGAGTATTATTTCATATTGCCACCAACTTGATAATAGCCTCTCTGCTATTCGTCATTTGGATTTCTACACTGAACGTAATATTGAGCATCGCAGAACCACAGGTGTATTGACGTAATCGGCAAACCACAGCAATTCATCGATTGAAATACATTCCTTCGTTGCTCTGTTCAAGGGGGTAGCGTGCTCCCCCCCTCCTTCCTGTTTTCCTCTTTACAAACGATTTACCGGGTGTTAGAAGTTTCTATCGTCTCGGACGAGAACACCTGCCCGTCACGACTTGCACGACAATAATTTCCGCGCTCAAGGAGAATGACAGCTATGTGGAACGAAGTGAAAAAGTATTTTTCCGAATTCAAGATTCTGGGTCAAACTCCAAGAGAATTCTGGATTTTGAATTTGGTTATCAACTTCTTCGAGATGCTGGCGTATTTCTCCTTCATCACGGTGCTCACCCTCTACTTGACGAACAATGTCGGCTTGAACGACGAACATGCCGGGAATGTAATGGGTTATTTCACCCTGTTCCTTTCTCTGGTCATGTTTTTCTCCGGCTTTATCATCGATTCGATCGGTGTGAAAAAAGCCTTGTTTATCTCCATGGTGATCTTGATTCCCTGTCGCTTCCTACTGGGTATTACGACGCCGGTGGATAGCTGGGATCTGGGCAAAACCCTTGATTTCGAGCAAACGAGGGCGACGATCATCGACAAAGGTTACGATAAATCGTTTTTCACCAAGAGTTCCGATTCTCTCAAACACGCCCAGATCGACCTGATCAAACAATATAATGTGTTTGCTCCGCAAGGCGATGACACCATTGAAGTCTTGAGTGAGGATTCCCAGAAGTTGTTCGATACCTTCATGTTGGCCCTACCCAAGTCCGCTGCAATCAAGGAGGCGTTTCAGGGAGATCTGAAAGAGGAGATGAAGGATCAGAAGAACCTGAAAAAAGCTGTGATCCTGATGGTCGGTGAGAATCCGGTGTTGGCCAAAAAATACTATTTGGATATGGAATCGGAACCGCAGGAACTGAAGACCACACTGATCGCTACCGTCCAGTCCTACCCCGAATTGAGACCGCGCAGCCAACTTCCGTCCTGGTTGGCGTCGTTCACGGAAACCGGCTTTTACAAGAATACGCTGGGCGTAATCGGAATGTTCAAGAACACGCCGGAATATACCTTCCTCGACATGCTGATGATCGTCATGCACCTGATCCTGTTAGTGACGGCGGTAGGCGAAGCACTTATGGTGCCTGCAATCTATGTTGCACTACGCCGCTACACCAATAAGCGTACTTCCGGCACCGCCTTTAACTTCCAGTATCTGACCATGAACATCGGCGCGGTCATGTCGTTTGCCATGTTCGATGCACTACGCCTCAATTTCGGCAATGAAGCGATCTTTCTTTTCGGCGCCTTGATGGCCGTGATCTGTAGTGCGGGTGTTCTGTTATTGCGCAGTGGGATCAAGGTCGAAGAGGATGGCGAAATCGTCAACATGCCCGAAGTGAAAAAAGAGGATCGCGAGAATCCGATTTCCATTGCGATTTCCGTTATGAAGGAAACCGCTTTCTGGCGTTTCATGCTGTTCATTTCGTTATTGATCGGTGTGAAATTGACTTTTACCCATCAGTTCATCGTGTTTCCAAAGTATTACACTCGTATCCTTGGCGAAGATGCACCAATCGGAATGATGAACACCATCAACCCGACCATCATCACCATCGGTTTGATTCTGCTCATTCCCGTGATCATGCGATTTAGCGTCTTCCGGTTGATTATCGTTGGAACCATCGTTTCCTCGCTTTCAGTCTTTGCGCTGGTGGTTCCCGCAAAGCTCTTTACCCTGATCGGATGGAGCCTGGAAAGCGGATATCTGACTTTGATCCTCATTCAAATCGTTCTCTTTTCCTTCGGAGAATTGATCTGGTCGCCCCGACTGTCTGAATATACCGTGACGATTGCTCCCAAAGGGCGTGAAGGCTCGTACATGAGTATGGCCGTACTTCCGATGTTCCTAGCCAAACCGCTCAACGGCTGGCTCTCCGGAAAACTGCTTACCAAATATTGTCCGGATGGCGTCATGAACGATATCGTGTCCGGTGCACGTAGCTGGTACAACGGCCCGGAAATGATGTGGTTGATCCTTGGAGTTATCGCAATCTCCAGCCCGATTCTCATTTTGGTGTTCAAGGGAGTGATCAAGCCGGATGAAAGTACGCCGGTGGAAGAAGAGCCCACGGAGCAGGAGGGCGTCGCCTAGGGCGGCACTCGATTCGCACGACAATCAGGTTGTTGTTGACCGAAAGCAATTAGGGGTGCTTTTAAGAAACGCCTCCAATTGCGATCAGCCTGAAGGGTGTGCATCACAATAAGTTGAAAACTTGTTTGATTTCAGGGTGGCGCGGGCTAAGCCGTAGGCTTGCCCGTGTTCGAGAGGTACATGGGCAAACTCCGTTTCTCTTTGCTTCGCCCATAGCACCTGCTTGTGATACACCCTCTTGTAGCCCACATTGTTTTTTCGCTAGGTTTTTAAAACCGGTGGAATATAATGGATATATAAACCGGACCTCTCGTTGTATCGATAAAGCAATGCCTTGATCGTTGGCGGGTGGATGCGTGTTGTCTTTCAGCGCTAGTGCTGGACGTAACGGACCTGTGAGCCTGTGATACGAAATCTTTTTAAGAAAACCGAATCGATCACGAGGGAGGGGATCGGGCAGATCGGCACCAAGATGGTGGTCGCTGTGGTCATTCTTGGTGTGGTCATTATCGGGTTTACTTCTTTTTTCGCATTCCGATTTTATCGGGAAACCATCATTCAGGAAAAAATCCAAACGAGCAAAATGCTCACCGAGTTCATCAAGGCGGATATTCACCGGGACATGCTCGCCAACGATATGGAAGCCTTGACCGGCACCTTTGAACGGCTGGGAGAACACAAGGAAGTCTATAGCGTGCGTCTGCTCTCGCATCGCACGGACAGTTCGGTATGGCTTTCCTCCGATGTGCTGGAACGTGGACAACGGCTTGAAATCATTCACGATGCCTGCCGAACCTGTCACCAGGTGGAAGGTGTTATGCCTTCCGAAGCCAAAATCGATGCGCATTTCTTTACCAGTTCGGAAGGCATCCGCTATCTGCGCGTTGCCAATCCCGTTTTCAATGCGCCCGACTGCTCCACCTCGGAATGTCATTATCATCCGCCCGAACAGAAAATTCTAGGCTTACTGGATGTGTCCATTTCGCTGACTCAGGTACAGGACAGCATTTTCAAAGCTCAAATACATACGGTTTTGTTTGCGCTACTGGCCATTATCGGGATGAGTACGATCACACTGTTGATCGTGCGGCGCTTGATTCTGCGACCGGTGGCCCGTCTTGCTCATGCCACCGACCGTGTCGGGGAAGGCGTCTGGAACGAGCCGATTTACGGTGGTCGTCAGGATGAACTGGGCGAATTGACGCGTGCCTTCAATCGTATGCAGGAAAAGCTTCAATTCAGCCAGCGCCAGCTCGTGCTGTCTGGACGAATGGCTTCTCTGGGCCAACTTGCCGCCGGAGTTGCCCACGAAATCAACAACCCGCTGACCGGCATTCTGACCTTTTCCCAGGATCTGCTCGATGAAACCTCCAAAGACGACGAACGTTACGAGGATTT
This sequence comes from Myxococcota bacterium, assembly GCA_965140415.1. Lineage (GTDB taxonomy): Bacteria > Myxococcota_A > SURF-8 > SURF-8 > SURF-8. The sequence goes on along the minus strand of OZ223209.1, from coordinate 5,656,774 downwards.
CCTGGTAATCAAGCGCGAGTCGATTCGCTGCCGCAATATCGTGCGCAACCTGCTCGACTTCGCCCGTCCCGACAACATGGAAATCGGTATTGTCGATTTCAACGAAGCCATTCGCCGCACCATCAAACTGGTGGAGCGGTTGGCACGTTTCCAGAATTGTAAAATCCATACCAACACGCAAATCGACCTGCCTCTGGTGCGCGGCAATACCAGCCAGTTACAGCAGGTCATTTTAAATCTGCTGGTCAATGCTTCCCAAGCCATGCCAAAAGGCGGTGATATTCATATCATTTCCCGGCATACGCCGCCCGATCCGCTGATCGAAATCGAAGTGATCGACGAGGGCAAGGGAATGACGCCGGAAGAAAGAGCGCGGATTTTCGAACCGTTCTTTTCCACGAAAGAAGGACGAACCCAGGGATTGGGTTTATCGATAAGTTTGGGAATTATTGAGGAACACGGCGGCTCTTTGGATGTATCTTCCACACCCGGAGTGGGGACGACATTTATCGTCCGCCTGCCCGCTGAACGGAGCCAAAAGAAAGTGTGATCTGTTGGCTTAGTGAGAGGAATCACGATGGATACCCCCGGAAAAATACTTGTTGTCGATGATGAAGAAGTGGTCTTGCTCAGCATCCGGCGTGTGTTGAAAGGGTCCAACTACGAACTCGATACCGTTCAATCGCCCCAACTCGGACTGGCGATGATGGAATCCCGTACCTACGATGTCGTCATCACCGATTTGATGATGCCTGGCATGAACGGGTTGGAATTCTTGCAGAAAGTCAGAGAAATCGACCGTGACGTGCGTGTGATCTTGATCACCGGCTATGCCACGATGAAAACGGCGTTGCAGTCGATGCGGCTGGGAGCTTTCGATTTTCTGGCCAAGCCTTTTACCAAGGAAGAATTCAATAACCTGGTTCATCGAGCCATGGCGGTGGGCAAACTCTCCGAGGTTGAAGGCGAAGAGCAAACGGAAGCCGTGCTGGATGACGATGCTCTAAAGCCTGGGAAAACGTATACGTTACGGCATCATAGCTGGGCGCGTATCGAAAAGGATGCCAGTGTAGTCATTGGCGTTGAGCGCAATTTCATTGCCACGATCGGTGATATTGCCACTGTTGAACTACCTGCCGTTGGTGACAGCGTTTCTCAGGGCTCCGGTTGCGCGCGCATTACGGCGACGGATGGAAGAGCTTATACGCTTTGGTGTCCGTTGGGTGGGCGTGTCATCGAAATCAACCAGTTGGTACAACGCAGCCCAGAGCAGGTTACCATGCAGCCGATGGAAAACTGGCTGTTCCGCATCGATCCGACCTCGATCGATCTGGAACTGGAATATCTATTGACCTGAAATCCGCTATTCTATCTGGTTCAATTCGCCGGGATTTGTTCTGCCATCAACATACGTCCCACTTGTGACCAGGCTTTAGGATCGATCAGATAACTGTAATGGGTGAAGGGGGTCATCTCGATCTGCTCGGTTCCTTCCACCTTGGCCGATTCCGGCGGCAGCACAAACACGTCGTTTTTACTCCACATCGTAATACCGCGCACATTCTTAGGCCATGGCAACGCATTGATCTTCTTTACGATTTCACTGTCCGGGCGCAGATTGCGGGTTAGATCGGTGTTGGCGTAACGAGCTGGGTAGGTGCCATGATGCGGAGTTCCCAGTGTCAGCAAAGTATGGATGGCATCGGTCACATCGTGATCGACCATCGCCAGTCGAACGAGTACCCCGCCCATGCTGTGCGCAACAATATCGACTTGCGATTCGCCGGTGGCGCGTTGAACGTTGCGAATGAATTTGGCCAGCGCTTCGGCCATCTGCTCCATCGATTGCCCCGAGGCGAAGTGGATTTTATAGCTGCGCTTGCGGCCCAGCATACTTAAATACCAGGACATTAAAAGGAAATTCCCGCGATTGCCGCCCAGCCCATGCACGAAAATCAAGGGCGGGTAGCCGTCCGATTCGCCGGGATCGATATGCTCGTTTTTGGAAACCAGCAGCGAATAACTTAACAGCGGTACCTGTGAAATATGGCGAATGACATCCGGGTCGATGGAATGATAGCCATCAGCCAGCTTACGGCCAACGAAAACACCCGCCTTGGCGATTCCCCGCCCGACCGCACCGAAAACCTGAGCCACGTCTGTCATGATTCTTTCCTCCACCGGAAACCCCGGCTGCAAAGAAAGTATAGCGATCATGACGCACCGTGTCAAGAGCGATTGTGAAATCGATTCGCGATTGGCTTGGATAGAGGAGGAGAAGTTACAAACGACCCACGGCGGGTGTCATGGGCGAAACAAAGAGAACGGAGCTTGCCCATGTTGCTTTCGAACACGGGCAAACCTAGGGCTTCGCCCATATCACCCTTGGTTGTGGCCGATTCTACTGACCTGTATAAGAGCGATTCTTTCGACGCAGCATCAAGGCGCACAGCGCAGCGCAAAGCAGCAACAGGCTCCATGAACTACTGGGTGATTGCGTACCGGAGCACCCATCATCCCCATCTTCTACCACCTGATCGCCATCCGTGGCCGAAGTGTCATTATCCGTTTCTTGCTCGACAGACTCCCCGTCCAGATCGCCATCCGTGCTTGACGCTTCCGGGTCCGGGTAGCGATCCGGGTAGGAAAGATACAAGGCTTTTTTAGCGATGTTCTCCCGGACTTCAAATAACAGGTATTCATCCAGGGTCCAGGGTTGATCGTCGGGGCAGTAGGCATCTTCCGATTCGCAGCTTTCTACAAAGAAATTTCCGAAGCGTGTATAGGCGCGGCGCACCTGCTCGCGAACGTAGTCTTCGCCGCCCAGGCGACTGGTAAGATTGAACAATTCCCAGTCTTCAAAGCCGTCGCGAATCTGCTTTAAACGATAGGAAAGGATGGGGCCGTCAATGGCGATGTCTTCCGGCGATCCCATGCCGCCGTTGTTGCCGTTGTGATCGCCCGGATAAATCAGGATACCGTCGCCGTTACGCGAGAAAGGCTCGCCGAAATTCTCCAGGTTCATGTACTTGTTCCAGGGATCGTTGTCGATCCAGTAATTGACTCGCCAATACAAAAAGCCGCTGCCACGTTCGAACCAGGTACCCCATTTAACGATGCGCGGTTCGTAGCCGATCTGCGTATCGATGTCATACCCAGCATATGGCGGTGTATTGGCATTGCACACGTAAAACCACAATTGCTTGCCTTGCTCCAATAGCGGCGTGTAATCGTCCCAGCCTGCGCGGGAACCGTCGATCCACCACCAGTCTTCGTACATCGGTGTCACCGGGCACCAGATACCGACTTCGTCGCCGATGCGCTCGTCGTATGGTCCCGTAACCAGGATCTTGTCGCGCCACAGATCCGAATAGGTGAACAGCAGCGTAGCGTCATGCTTGATCTGATTGAAGGTTTCATCGCCGCCGTTCAACCATGGTTCGTCGGTGGCATAGATATACGCCTTGTCCCACCAGCCTTTTTCGTTCAGATGCTCGGCAAAGGCCGCCGCCGCGCGGGAATACTGTTCTTCCGTCATCGAACCGATGCCACGACCCGGTTTGAAGTAAGTGACGTTGAAGCGCTTCACCGGTTCGCCATCTGGGAAAAGCGAGCCAGTCATGAACGGCGTCATGTAGGCGTCGTATTCAGTCCAGTCGATGGGCAGCAGTTCTCCATCTTCGTCGAATTCAAAGGACACCGGACCTTTCAAGTGGGTTGGATCGATGTGATGTTCATGCAGTGCGATATAATAATTGTTGATGATCGTCTGCACCAGTTCTTCATCGGTCTGCTCGATGCCGCCGTGGTAACGCACGATATGATCCCAGGAAAAGTTGAAAGCGGTGGCAACACTTTTTGTCTTTGGCTGCTCCAACTCCCAGACTGTCAACGAAATCGGAATTTCAACAGGCTCTTTGCCCGTGGCCGTAACCGTGGCTGTTCCTGTATATTCACCCGGCGCTGTATCGGTGGGAACGTAGCAATCCACGAAGATGGCTCCAACCTGTTCGCCCTGAAGATCGAAGGGTGCGCCAACCGCTTTCTTTTCGGTGGCGTAGGGATCGGTAAAGGGAATCAGCGGGTCGGGATAAAGTCCGAGTTCGCGCTCGTGATAGGTCACCGATCCGGGAGAATCGTTGGTGATATCCACGTAATATTCCCGGTACAAGCGAATGTTGTCGGAGGAAATGCTGCCGCCATCCTGCATCGAAAGATCGGTAATGCTGACATCCACGCCCTGTACACCGGCATCGTCTTTCACAACGATCTGGAAGGCTTCCCATTCGTTACGTGCTGCCATGAGTTGTACCGATTGCTCGTTGGGAACGGGCAGATCCTGCATGATTTTGCGAGTTGCCGGAGCGACACCTACCTGCCAGGCATACGCCTGCGGCAGTGCGAGGAACAAAAATGAAAGAGCGAGCAGGGCGGAAAGAACTCTGGGCATTGGAACCTCCTGTAAGAATAGGAGTTCGGATCATACCTGGAATCCGGATTTCTTTCAATTCCCAGTGAAATAAAAGGCAACGTTTTCCATACAGGTGCGGCGAGCATTCAGAAATTCACAAAGCCACTATCAAGGAAGGAATTTTCGTAATTTTACTCCTGGTAAAATTGCGGAACGGTGCTATGATCCGACTCAAGGGAATCATTCGTCTATTTTATAAAATTAAAAAACATTGCAGATTTTGTGCAATGGATCACGAAACGGAAAGGATCGGCACGGGGATGGGAGCGGTCTCTAGCAACACAACGGGAAAACGCAAACTGTTTCTAATCAACGGGCGGCAGCAGCACACCCTGTTCGCTCGCCAAACGGAATTATGTCATCTATTGGGTAAGCGCACGTTTACTACTCCGTTGGCATTGCCCACGTTGGCCGCTCTGACGCCGGACCATTACGATATCACCATTATCGACGAAGATATTTGCTCCGTGCCGGAAGATGTCCTTCCCGATCTGGTTGGAATCACTACAAAAAACCATACCGTTCATCGCGCCTACGAACTGGCGGACTGGTACCGTTCAAAAGGGGTGCCCGTTATTCTCGGCGGTGCCTATTCCTCTTACATGATCGAAGAAGGCTTGCAGCACGCGGATTGCGTGGCGGTGGGTGAGATGGAGGATATCTGGCAAGATATTCTGGCCGATTTCGAGCGTGGTGAGTTGAAGTCGAGCTATCAGGCCGAAGCCGTTTGCGAATTTCGTTCCTCGCCGCGTCCGCGCTGGGATCTGATCGATACCGACAAGATTCTGGCTTTGGGCGTGCAGATTTCACGTGGCTGTCCTTTCCGTTGCGAATTCTGTCTGGTCACGAAAATGCAGGGCAACCGGATGCGCTATCGCGAGATCGACGATGTCATCGCCGAAATCGAGTCGCTGCCTTCCAAAATTCTGTTTTTCGTAGACGACAATCTTACGATGAACAAGAAGTATGCCATGGAGTTGATGGACCGGCTTGAGCCGCTGAATCTATCCTGGACCTGCCAGGCCAGTATCGATGTCTCCAAAGATCCCGTACTGCTGGATAAAATGGCCAAAGCCGGTTGCCAGTACATCCTGGTCGGTTTTGAATCCGTGAATCCCGACTGCCTGGTGGAAACGCGCAAGTTGCATAACAAGGCCGACGATTACAAACAGGCCATCGACCGCATTCATGCGGCAGGCATTCAGATCATCGGGGCGTTCATCATCGGTTTCGACCATGACACGCTGGACGAGTTCGATCACATCGAGGCGTTCTCGCGCGAGGTCAATCTGCCGCTGGTGATGATCAACGTATTGGGCATCGCTCCTGGAACGGATATTTACGAGCGCATGGAAAAAGAAGGTCGCTTGTACGGCACGCCGACGGTAATGGCTGCCGGGATGTTTCCACCGTTCCGCTATATGAATATGTCGCATGTGGACATCTTCGACCGCTACGTGGAAACGCTGGAACGAATGTATTCGTTCGAGCAGATCGGGGAAAAAGCGCTGAATCTGTTTAGCAACGGCGCGTTCCAATACACTTTCGACGATCCCAACGCCGGGGTGGCCTTTAAAGCCAAAGCAACCGCCATGCTGATTCGAAGCTATTTGCTGACTGGCGACAAACACAAGCGGAAGCTGTTTCTGGAATTGATGAAGCTGGTTCGGCAGAAAAAGATTTCCCCGAATATCGCCATCATCTTCCTGGTTTCCATGGAAGGTTTCCACCGTCATGTCAAGCAGTTGCGGGCCGACTGGGCTACCCTGCGGGAAGAAATCGTGCAAAACGACCGGGGCGCGTGGGACACATCGAGCGTACAGGCCGTATCCTAAAGAATCATATGATGGCGGCAGGTATAGTAGGTCGGTCAGATTTTCTGACCGACAAGAATTCATGTTGGACAAGAATTTTGTCCGACAATCTGTGATGACCTTTTCTGCAATCTCTTGTCATGCACCCCGGCAAACGAAATGATGCGTTTTTAACTTGAAATTTGCTCCGCTAGCACATAGCCTGAGTTTCGGGCGAAGTTCGTCCATTCAATGCCACAGACCATTTCAAACGCAGCAGCGGCGAAAAAGTGTATCTTTGCCGCAGAGGAAGGCCAGAGCATGAAGATGACCCGATTTCAATACCTGATATTTGTTGCATTCAGCCTGCTGATCCTGCTTGTCAGTGTCGCTTGCGGAAGCTCCGACGACAACCCGGACGGCGACATCGACGGCGACCAGGAAACGGACGGCGACGATCCCGCTTCGGCAGATAACCTGATCGAACAGGGCAAGCGCTATTTGGCGGCAGGTGAAAGCCAGGCTGCCTACGACACCTTTCGGGTGGCCAGTATCAACTATCCCGAAAACAGCCAGGCCACCTTCGGCTATTGTCTGGCAACCTTGCAGAACTGGATGGGCTTGATCGATACCGGAATAGGTCTTGTCGCCGGCGACGAGCAATACCTGGAACCGGTGCAAGTCAGCGGCGCTGGAAGCAGCGTGCAAAAAAGCGGTGCTTTTAAAGCCGAAGACGGCAGTGGTGGACCACCGGAACTGGCCAGCAACATTATTCAAAGCCTGCGCGCGGAGATGGAAGATCAGATCACGCGGCTGGATAGCCTGAAACAGCTGGAGGAATTCACCTTCACGCTGGAAAGCTATCCCGTGATTTTCCGTCAGAAAGAGTACATGAACCTGCACAGCGAGTGGGATCTGGCCGACGTGCACTTCCTGTCTGCCATCACCAACATGGTATACAGCGTGATCGTGTTGATGGATTCGCAGCAGATCGATTTCAAGTTCGGAGATATCGGCTCGGAGATCAACGAGGAAAACCCGGACCCGTTGGCGCTATTGGTGGAACTGTTCGACAAAGACACGGAGTTATTGACCATTCGCGGCGCGGAGGGACTGGCCGCCTGGACACGCTCCAAAGCCAGCCTGACCACCAGCGTGGCCGATGCTCGGCAGGCTTTCCGGCTGATGGCGGTGGAAACCGACAAGCAGTCCGACGACGTCATGGTCCAGAACGACAGCCTGACCGTCAAGCGCGTCGAGCATTTCGCGATGCAGGGTAGCTTCAATACCGGCACAACGAAAGTGTCACTACTTTGGAACGGGGAAGATCTGTCGGTGATGAATACCCTGGACCGCATGATCGAGCATCTTGACGGCAAAGACGACACGCGCCTGCGGCTGGAAACCGATCTGATGATGATGATGGGCGTCTTCGCCGATTTTCTGCGTAAGGCGATCGGCTTTGAGGATCTGCTTTCCTTGATGGGAATCGAAGGCATCGACTCTTCGATTCTGCAACTGGTCGATTCGGTGGGACAGGATAACGGCGAAGCCTTACCGGCCATGCTGATCGGCTTCTTGCCGATGGCGGGCATTCCGGCGGACACGATTCAACTGGACGTCAACACCTTCTACTCGCGCCCCTATCCATTCCGGGAATTCATCGGCAATATCGGAACCAATCCTTTCGATGGCCGCTATGCTTTCTTGAAATCCTTCGAGTGCGCCAGGCTGGGTTTCGATTTCGAAAGCTTTACGCCGGGCGACGCTTTGCCGATTCTGCTGCATGATCGCGGTCCCGTTGGCGACGCCACCGAAGGCGCGGCCAACGATACGGCAGCCATCACGCTTTACTCGATTCTGATTCCGACTGAAGAGCAGAGTGGTGAGCCGGTCGTATTGGATCGGGAACCGGTAACATTGACGGAAGACGATGTCATCGTCGGATTCTTCGGCGGATCGCTGGCCACGGCGCAGGCAACCCAGGCTCAGATCGTTCAGGAAGATGGCATGCTGCAAATTCCGGACGGCACAACGGTTGTGGCGCGTTACAGTGATGAAAACGGCGAAGAGGCGATTTTAATCGAATCGACCATCGACCCCAACGGACTGGCTGATATTTTCTTCTACGACATGGACTGTCAACCCGATTCGGGTCGCGATTACGATCACTTCGCGCAGCCGGAATTCGTGGACGCCTACTACATTCCCGATCCTCCGGCGGAAATCTCGCACGAAACGCCTTATCCGTTTTCCGCACCGGACGGCATCGCGGGCGATCAAGCCTACATTCCCTGGAAATCCGCATCGTATAACGGCTTGTTGTGGCTGGACATGGGCAACATCGTTAAAGGCGATGTAACCGAATACGGTTTTGTCGAGGGATTCAAAATGGCCGATCCACGCATGACCAATGCCATGCAGCAGAAGATCATGTCCTCCGCCTCTTCGATGGGCGGCATGTAAGCGAAACCGGGAATTCAATAAGGAAAAGGTGAAAACCATGACATATATTCGACGCTATACCCATAACAGACCGTTTTCAATGTTCCTGTTTTGCATGGCCGCATTGCTGTTGATCGCCGCCTGCTACGAAGACGCACCCCTGCCGCAAAGCAATCAACCGCTGGCCAAGATTCAGGATGAAACCACGCCGGAAGCCGAAACGCCGCGTACCTTCCGCTTTGCCGTCATCACCGATCCGCATGTTTGCGACGACTATTACGATGGCCAGGAAGGGAATCAACTCGACACCGACACGGTGGCAGTGACCGATGAGCGCCTGAAGGCGGTGCGTGATGCGATCAACGCACTCGATCCGCAACCGGAAGCGGTTTTCGTGCCGGGTGACATCATTCACAATTACCCCAACGACAGCGCCGAATTCGTGCGCAACAACCGAACCCGCTTCGATATCGCCAAAGAAATCTTCGATGGTTTCGACATGCCGGTGCATATTACGCTGGGCAATCACGACTATGATGTCAAGAACATCACGCGCGAAACGACACACGAACTGTTCAAGGAGAAATTCGGTGTCGATCCCTACTATTCGGTGGATCTGCACGGTTTCCGTTTTATCCTGCTTAATAATTTCCTGGGCGAAACCTGGGATGCGGACAGTGACAATTTCCAGACCGACTTAGGCAGTTTGGGTGAAACGCAACTGAACTGGCTGAACGATCAACTCGCGGAAGGGATGCCCTCTTTCCTGTTCATGCATTACATGCTGCCGCTGGTGATTCCGACCGAGGGAGAAGACCTGGGCTTGCAGCGGCTGCTGCGTCAGTACAAAGACGACATCCGCCTGTTCTTCGCCGGTCACACGCATCGCTGGATCAACTTTGGCGACATGTACGGCCCGCAGCACATGGTGCTGGGTGCGACACGCTACGACCCGGACAACTACCTGATCGTGGAAGTAGACACGGCAAGCAAAACCTTCCGTATTCTCAACTCCAAGGACTTGCACTGGGGAACGGCTTACGCGGAACCCTATGCGGAGTAAATCGTTTTTATAAGGGAATGGAATCTGACAGGAGCGGGCATTGTCCCGCTCCTGTTCTGTTTGTAGTAGGAGTAGAGCGGATATCAGTTAGCGCACCGCTACCAGATTGGGGCGTCGAGCAGGCTGAATGCGCGGTTCGCGTCGACAGACTTGTGCCCGCTCGGCTACACAGTACAACCGCCTGTCTTCCTCGATGCCTAAAAATACCGCGCCACCGGGGCAACTGCTGCCGTCGCAGCTCAACTCCAAATGGTAGGAGCCGTCATCCGCCATTTTTTCCGAGCGTTTGCGGAAGCTCAGGTATTTTTCGTAGCTGAGTTCGGAGCGATTCTCCAGCGCGGCGAAAAGACCGATTTTCTCCCGGCAGTGACGGGCGCCATCACCGATCAATCCGCTGAAGTATTCGCCACAGCAGCCGCTGCCGTAGGAGAACAGTCCCACCCGGCGACCGGGCTGGTCGGCGGCCTGTGAACTCAGCAGTTCCGCCAGCGAGAGATACAGTGCTCCCGAATACAGGTTGCCGGTTTGGCTGTTGGCCTGCAAGTAAGGTTGCGTGCGCAGCTTGAATTGTTTCAACATCAGTTCCAGCGCCTGCATGTCTCCCCGGCGCGCATCGACTTCGCACAATCTGTGAAAAGCTTTGCTGGCCATTTTTGGAAACGGAACGTGGAACAGCATGTAATCGTAGTCTTCCCAGCTTAATTCCGACTGCCGCTGGTACAGTTCGTAGGTGCTTTCCAGCGCCTTCAAGTAGCTTTCAATCGACAGGTTCCCCTGCACCAGCGCCGTGTTGCGATAGTTGGGCCGCCAGAAGTCCATCACGTCTTCGGTGTAATAGGCTTCCGGGAAATCGTCGAAAACCAGTAGCGAAGGTTTGTCGCTGACCAGCATGGCCACCGCGCCTGCGCCCTGGGTGGGTTCGCCGGGCGAGCCGACTTCGTAGCGGGCGATGTCGCTGGCGATGACCAGCGCTTTGCGGCCTTTCCCTGCTTCGCTGCACCAGCTTCGCGCCATGCGCAATGCGGCGGTGGCGCTGTAACAGGCATGCTTGGTGTCGAAGGTGCGGCAATTGGAAGGCAGACCCAATAGGCCGTGCACGTAGGCTGCGATCGGCTTGGCGGCATCGACGCTCGTTTCCGAGCCGACGATCAACATTCCGATATCCGCCGGGTCGATGTCGTATTCGGTCAACAACGACTGCGCCGCCTGATGAGCCATCGTCACCGAGTCTTCATGCGGCGAGGTAATGGAAATCTGATGAATGCCGATGCCGACAGTGTACTTCCGTGGATCGACTTCATTGACGTTGGCCAACTCACGTGCGTCGAGGTAGTGAGCTGGAATGTAAACGGACAGTGCCTCAAGTCCGGTTGGCATATCGTTCTCCGATGCTCGAAAATCCCCTTCGATGTTATCCATGCTTCCGATGTCCGAGCGTTATAAGCAAGTTTCACTTCAGGGGCCGTCCCCCGGCCAAATTCGCTGGTATCGGTTTACCATAGTTTCGCGAATAATCAACCGGAATGATTCGATTCCCCGTGGAAATTTCCATCTTTCCCTATCGGTTGGCCGAGTCCCTTGAATGATGGAAAACAATCAATTCTGTAATTATAGCACGTTATTTCAATAAGATACAGCTATTCTTGTAAATGGCGACTGCGGCGGTGCAGGCGCATGTGACCCTTCTGGATACCCTCGGTGGAAAGTGCGCGCAAAGAGGCCAGATTGGTGGCCAGCCCGGCGGTCGCCGCCAGCATCGCCAGTTCACCCGCCGAATGAACGTCCATGATAGCCAATGAAAGTCTTGCCAGCGGATGCAGTCGCGTCGCGCCGCCAACGGTGCCCACCGCCATGGGCAGTTCCAGTTTTCCGATCAGTTGACCCTGTTCTCCTTTTCTGAAGGTGGACAGTGGCCGGTAGCATCCACTTTTAGATGCATAGGCGTGCGCTCCGGCTTCCACGGCGCGCCAATCGTTGCCGGTGGCCAGTAGCACCGGGTCTACACCGTTCATGAGTCCTTTATTGTGGGTGGTGGCGCGATAGGGGTCCAGTTCTGCAAAATGGGACGCCGCCACGATACCGTCCACCACCTGTTCCGGGGGAAAACCTTTTAAAGCCAGTGCATCGGCGGGACATTCAAAGCGGACCCGCACCAGGCGACGGTCGGCCAGGTTGGAGAGTATGCGCAACCCGCTACGCGCTCCGGTAAGCTCTTCCAGTCGCGGGGCGATGGCTTCGCCCATGCTGTTGACGGCGTTGGCTCCCATGGCGTCGCGCACGTCGACCGAAATATGTACGACACTGAACTGGTATGCGCCCTCGGCATCTTGAATGCTTCTGACTTCCAGATCGCGCGGGCCGCCTCCCAGCGCGCACAGTGCATCGTCCTGCCGCCGCGCCAGTTCCAGTAATTCCTCTCGGTGTTGTTTGACCACGGTTTCGATGTGCTCGTGTGCGGCATCGAAAAGCTGAATCTGACAGATCATCACCGGATCGTCGGCTTCGGCGAAAAAGCCACCGCCTTCGCGCACCATACGAGCCGCATTCGAGCAGGCCGCCACCACCGACGGTTCCTCCACCACCATGGGAATCAACACGTCGTTTCCGTTGACGAGGACATTGGCCGCCAGCGAAAACGGCAGGGCGAAACGTCCGCAGACATTTTCCACCAGCGAGTCGGCCATGGCGGTGCTCAAGCCGCCATCTTGCAGGTTCGCCTGCAAGCGGTCGTAATCCCGACCCAACCAGATGGCCAGTTCCGCAATGCGCTGTTCGGGACTGAGTCGATGCCAACCGGAACGGCGAGAGCTTCTCTTTGTTTCGCTCATAAACCTATCCTTCCTCTTTTGCGCAGGCATTCACGCCGCGCTCGTCGCGCGTCAATTGGATGCACAGCCCGTCCTCGTTTGAAAGACCTTGCTTAAAACGTTCGGGATCTCCCTGTTTGGGAAAGAAAACCAGCAGCATGTCGCCACCCCCCGCCCCGGAAGGCTTGGCGTAGCCGCCGCAGGTTTGCGCCCAGCGGGCGATACGTTTCATGGCGGGAGTGACGATCTCCGCGCCGGAGGCGATCCCTAACTCGTCCATCAGTTTCATATATCGTTGTGCTTCACTGCACCAGGTTTCAGCATCATCGATGTTTTGCAGCACATTGTTGACAGCAGCCTCCATGGCGTCGATACGTTCCTGAAATTCTTCGGGGTGGCGTTGTTTATACTCTCGCACTTTTTGCAGCAGTATCGGTGTGGAAGCCGCCTTGCCCGTCCAGACCGTGACCAATTGCAATTCGCGAGGCCACGTAAGCGATTTGAAACCTACGGGAGCTTCCTTTGTCGCAGGTCGCATCTGTAGCAAACCGCCAAAGAGCGACGCGGCGATGTCGATGCCGCTGCCGTTACTGGAAAAATACGTATTGTGCGCCTGCTGCGCGATAGTCCACAGTTGCCGCCGGGTTTCGAAAGCCGTGATATCTTTTCCTTGCTCGGTAAAGACCGACGCCGCACTGACCGTTGCCACGGCGGCGCTGCTACCCAGTCCCAGTTTGATGCTATCCTGCGAAAAACATGACGAATCCGCCAACCAGCAGCGATTGTCCAACTGAACGCCCAACTGCCGGGCTGTCGCTTCACGTACAAAGCGCACTAGATCGGGAGCCGTATCAGTGGTTGTCGAAGCTTCGGGAGTTGGATCATGAGGAGTCAGTCGAACGCGCCGATTTACCGCCATCACCAACCCCGGTTTGCCGAATGCGACCGCGTATTCACCCAGCAGCACCAGCTTGCCGGCAGCGGACAGGCAAGGAAAACCGTGTTCCTTCATCGTAGGAGCTCCGCGCCTCTGCCGGGTTCTTCGATCCAGACTTCCTGTACTCCTGCAACATCGGAAAGTTCCGTTTGCAGGCGTTCGCTGTTTTCGGGTTGGCATAACACCTTGACATGCGGACCTGCATCGATGGTCACGTAAGCTTCCAGGCCGGATTCGCGCAGTTCCCAGACTTTCTGAATCAGCGCCAGCGTTGTCGGATTCCAATAGATCAACGGTGGAGTCGCGCTCATCATCACGGAATGCATACCGAAACAGGAGGTTTCCGTCAGTTGGCCGAGCGTCGTGAAATCACGATCGATGGCGGCCTGCCAGGCGCGTTTCAATAAACTGCGGTTGTGATCGATCCAGGCCTTATAATAAGGGGAGGTCTCCCGTGTGCGTTGCATGCCTTCTGTGGAACCAACTTTTTTCGCCTCCTGCGTGGTAACAGCCACCAGCAGATTAAGTGGCAAGGGGTCGAGCGAGCCTAATGGCTGCAATTGTGGCGTGTCGCCTTCTTTTTCCGGTGCATAGAGCGCCAGACCACCAGCCAGGCTACGCGGAGCGGAACCGGAACCGCGCCGGGCCAGATCCGCCAGTTCATCGAAAGATGGAGCCAGTTCCCAGGCATGGGTTGCGGCCAACACCAGCGCCGCAAAACCGGAGGCGGAAGAGGCCAGCCCGGAGGCGGTTGGGAAATTGTTTTCGCTCACGACTTCCGCCGCGCCGGTGACGTTGTATCGCCGCCGAATGAGATCCAGCATGGAAACGACGCGCTCCGCTTCACGCCCAACGGCCAGTTGTCCGTTCAACAGAATACGGTCCTGCTTGCGGTTAGGATCGACAGTTACGGTGGTGCGGGTGTGGAAACGACTTAACGTAAGCGACAGGCTACCGGTTTCCGGCAGGTTCAGGTGCGTATCCCGTTTACCCCAGTATTTGATCAGCGCAATGTTTGGCCGCGCAAGCGCGGTAGCGGTACTCATCGTCTAGCGACTCCTCACTTCGTCAGAATTGGCAGGTACGAAATCCGGTGGATTGCCAGGCCCGTTCGATTTCCCTGCGGTGCTCACCCGCCAATGCAATCACGCAACCGCCGCCGCCTGCGCCGGTCAGCTTGACTCCAGGCGCTCCGGCGTCCTGCGCCAGTTGTATCATGCGGTCGATTTCCGGGCAGGACAGGCCCAGCTCGGCAAGATGCTGCTGGTTGCGATTCATCGCCGCACCGAGATCTTGCAGGTTTTTCTTTTCCAGCGCCTTCAATCCCGCCTGTACGCACCCGGCAATGTCATCGAAAATTACGTTGGTGGTGTCGGGAGCATCTTCATAGCGCTGTTTGACCATGGCCACCATGCGCGCCGTTTCGCGCGGAACGCCGCTGTGACCGACTACCAGAGAAGGCAAGGGGAACGGCAGGGAAAAGGCTTTTTCGGTCAATGCGCGATAGCGCCAGAATTGCTGCCGGTCCCGATTGCTGAAGCCATCGCGGCGAAACAGGCACAGACCGCCATAGGTCGCCAGGGTGTCGTCCAGCCCGCTGGGGCGGCCATGAAAAACGATTTCCAGTTCGTGCGCCAGTTCGTGGATGCTTTCCGAATTCGCCGCCACATTGCGTATCCGGCAAAGCGCCTTGGCCAAAACCACCGCCAGCGCCGCCGAACTTCCCAGACCGGCCCCCAGTGGCAGTTGGGTTTCCAACGTAATGGAAAAACCTTTTGCGGAACCTGGAACCAGTTCATCCAAGCGGCGCAGAGCTTGTGCGATGGCGGACTCGCCGCGCTCGTTCTCATCCAGTTCCCATGCGGGAACGCGCACCTGCAACACGCCGGAAGTCGCTTGCAGATCGCTGACCGTGATGCCGTCCGCCAATCCGAGCGCCAGCGCGGGCCGTTGGTACACCACCGCATGCTCGCCTAGCAGAATCACTTTTCCATATGCCGAAATGGGCGAGTGCATGCGTTTAGCCTTCCCGCTGTTGAATCCAGGACAACAGCTCTCCGCCGAGTACGCGCGGAGCGCTGCGTAGTTCGTCCAGGTTCCGGCTGCCGGTTAACAGCATTGCAGTGCGCAGCCCGTGCAATATCGATTCCACGGCTTTATGGATTCCTTCTTCTCCCTGCTGGAAATACGCTTGAATGAAAGGACTGGCCGCGCCGGCCATTTGCGCGCCAAGCGCCAATACGCGGGCGACATCCAACCCGGTGCGGATGCCACCGCTGCCGATGAACTGCAAGCCCGAGTCGGAAACGTCGCATAAGGCAGCGGCGGTGGGAACGCCCCAGTCCCAAAAGGCGGTGAGATTCGGATCGCTTTCGCCCTGGCGACGCTGAACTTCCACGCCTACCCAGGAGGTGCCGCCCGAGCCGGAGATATCGACGTAACGCACGCCGCTATCTTGCAGGCGCTGGCAGCTTTCGCGCGAGAGCCCCGCACCCGTTTCCTTGACGATCACCGGGACATCCAGTTCCTGCACCAGCCGCGCAATGGCATCCGCCACGCCGCGAAAGTCGCGGTCGCCTTCCGGTTGCAGCATTTCCTGTGCAGGATTGAGATGGATACACAGCGCATCGGCCTGTACGGCGTCCAGCAGTTTTTGAACGTCTGTGGTGGAACTGGCTGCCGCCTGTACACCACCCAGGTTTCCGGCAACGAAGGCTTTTGGCGCGGCTTCGCGCACCTTGTAGCTCTCCGCCAGTGCCGGGTTTTGCAGCATGGCGCGTTGGCTGCCTAAGCCGAACCCGATCCCGAAATATTGCGCGGTTTTCGCCAGCGCGCGATTGATCGCCGCCGCTTCTGATGTACCGCCGGTCATGCCGGTGATGAACAGCGGCGCTTCGAAGCGATGTCCGGCAAAGGTGGTGCTGAGATCCAGTTCGGCGCTATCCAATTCGGGTAGCGACTGGTGAATCAGGTGCACGTACTCCAACCAGTTCGAGCCGTTTCTCGCCTCGACGCCACCCGTTCGAAACGGCTTCAGGTGATCCTTTTTTCGGCTTTCTGTGATTTCGTCCTTATGAGACATCGTGCTCCCTTATTCGTCCAGATCGCCGTCGATGGCGTCGTCACTGTCGCCGTCTGTCGCGACACCAACGCCGAGTAGCTCGATTTCCACTTCCGGCCTGGAGGCGTCGTCCACTTTCAACAGCAAATCCGCTTGAGCCGAACCCGATACGCTTGGCGCAAAGGAGACGGTCAGTGTTTCGCTGTCTCCGGCATTTAATGTCAGCGGCAGGGAAAGCGCCTCCAGTGCAAAGGGACCGCTTTCCAGTTCAACTTCATAGAGCGTCAAGCTGCCTTGTGATGCACTGTTTTGCAACTCGATATCGAGCGTGTGATTTTCCCCGATGTTCACCGAACCGAAATCCAGCCGATCCGGACTCACCGTCGCTTCGCCGCCGCCGGACACCGTTGCGCGCAAAGTCACCGGCCATGCGGGATTTTCGGCATCATCGGAGTTCACCAACAGTTCCGCTTCATAGACCCCGCTCTGAGCGGCCTGGAAGGTCACCGTCAGATCGTACACGGCCTCTGCTTCGATCTGCACGTTCGAAGGCGGCATTGGCAATTCAAACGGTGTGGAATTCGTCGTGATCTCGGCGCTTGAAATCGTTAAAGGAGCTTCGCCCTGGTTGGAAATCTGCAAGGTTTGCTGCGCCTGCTCGTCGACACTCAATAAACCGAAATCCAATTCCTCTGCCGTTTCGAGTTCGGCAGGCGCGGGAGTATCGTTGCTGGAAATCGCAGGACCGAACACTCCGAGCTGTTCGCTTCTGGCGCGGACCAACTCATTTTGCAGGTCCAGTTCACCGGTCAAGGCGGTGAAGTTCTCGGAATCGAAGGAAAAGTGCAGCGCGATTTTCGATTGCTTGGATGCGCTTAAATTCTCCAGATCCAGCGGAAGCTCTACCGTAACCGGTTTTAACAATTCGGTTTCTTCAGGACCGATGCGGAAAAAGCGCCCGGCGCTTTCAAGGCTATCCGGCGGCGTGGTTTCCACGATGCTAAAGGTTACAGCCTGCTCCAGCGCACCTGCGGGAATGGTAAGCGTTACGCCGGATTCCGTTTGTAATATTGCACCTTTATCATCCACCAACATGTCGTCGCCAATGGGTTCTTCGTCTTCGGAGCTACAGGCGAAACAAAGCGCTAAAACCGAAAAGAGAACAAAAAGCAGGGTTGTGCGAGCCTGGATCATGGGTTTTCCCTTTGCTTTGAATGGCGCAACTCGCGCCGGTTTATTCGTGATACGTATTGTAGTCGGCCAGCTAGTCGAACGCAATCTTTTCGAATTGCCAGTCCGAAAAGTGCCACAAAAGTAAGTAAAATTGAAATCACCACAGCTTATTGCAAAAACAGGGATGGTTCTCTTTGCCGAAAGAGCAGATTTTAGGTACAATCCGCAGAATAAGCACTCAAACGACCTAATATTAATGTGGACATCGTCTGCAATTACGGCACAAGGAGACAAGTCTCATGCATCAACTTGGAATGACATCGTTTTCCGTATACTTGCTGCTGATAGCCGCCTTGTTTTTTCAATCGTGTGCGGATGATTCCGATGCAGGTGAAATTGCGGGAGAACTTGCAGAACGGTTGACTGCCGCCCTGGAGTTCGATGGCTCCGAGGTCGTCGATGAAATGCCACCGCCGGTTGGTGATGCCGGGGAAGAAGCTCAGATTACGGAGTTGACTGCGCCGGATTCTATCCGGGTCGGCGAGCCTTTCGTGCTGGAAGTGACAACGGATTGGCCCAAGCCGGAGGAAGTCAACATGGCGGTGGTTTGGGTCAAGGGTTCCAGTCGGCATATCTGGGTGACGCAAGACATTTATCCCGAAGGCGCTTCCTTTAACGCAGACATGGGAGGTCTGCTTAAAAACGATCCCGAACTGGTTGGGAAAACCTTCATTGTGGCGGTTTCACTACAGTTACACACGCAGACCAGTGGTGAGTATGTAGAATGGGAATTTGAAATTACTGAGTAATGAAATATTCTGGAACTATTGTTCGTTGCAAATCCTTTTGACAATAGTGTAAAGTTATAAATCAGGTGTGTGGCCGGAGAAAGCTAAAACTCAAACTATTCGTACCGCAACAATTGGAAGAAATCCGGTGTTCTTGTGCTCTTTGCTCAAAGGAAGGGAACGACATTTATTTTTGTGTGGAAAGACCGGTATCACGAAATGTTACTGTCAATTCAACTTTTTATGTCCAGATATGTAAAAGCACAAGTCTGATATTGCTGAAGTATTGATAGCCTCGTTACCAACGGAGAATCTTGTGTCAGATCGAAACCTGTCCCGTGAACAGTTGATCGAGGAATTGAAACAGGCTCGCAAGAGAATCGAAGAATTGGAAGCCAATCTCCAAAATCCGATTCTCGATTCGGAAACAATCCACCTGCATTCGTTATTCGAACAGGCTGGCGATGCCATTTTCATCGTTTCGACGGACGGACACTTGTTACATGCAAATGAGCAAGCATGTTTGAGCACTGGATATACTAAAGAAGAATTGCTTACAAAGAATGTGGCGGATCTGGATGAAGAATTGCAAAGCCCGGAAATCGTGCGAACATTCTTTGAAGAATTGAGAGGCGGTCAACCAAGGCGCTTGCAATCTCGCCATCGCAGAAAAGATGGTTCCGTTTTCCCGGTGGAAATCACCATTACCTTGATCGAAACGCCGAGCGGAAAGCAAATTATGGGCTTGGCTCGCGACATGACGTCATACGTGGAGACCGAAGCGGCGCTCCAATCGAGCCTGGAGCAACAGAAGGCCATTTTTGACAGCAGCATGGTCGGTATCATGGTGTTGCACAATCGCATCATCACCAAAGTCAATCAACGCATGGCCGATATGATGGGATATGAAGTCTACGAATTGGAAGGAGAGGGACCGGAAAAGCTTCACCTGAGCCATGAGAATTTTGTTGAATTCGGGGAGAAACATTATTGGAAACTGGCTGAGAAGGAAATCGTTCAACGGGAATATCCCCTGCGGCATAAAGATGGTCACACCGTTTGGTGTCAGTTCAGCGGAAAAGCCTTTGCGCCTCCGGATTTGAGTTTAGGTGCAGTCTGGATCATCGATGACATTACAGAACGCAAGCAAGTAGCGCTGGCGCTTGAAAAACGCCTCGTAGCCTTGACACGCCCGCTAGATGACAGTGAATCCGTAACCTTCCACGATCTTTTCAATTTGCAGGATATTCAGCGGCTGCAAAATGAGTTTTCCGACGCCACAGGTGTTGCCTCCCTTGTCATAATGCCGGATGGCACACCGATCACCGAGACGAGTAATTTCACCAAGTTATGCAGTTCACTCATTCGAGGCACCGAAAAGGGTCGAAAGAACTGTTATCGCTCCGACGCTAAAATCGGTCGATTCAATCCTGACGGTCCAATCATCCAGCCTTGCTTGAACCTGGGACTTTGGGATGCGGGTGCGGCGATCACCGTGGGAGGTAAACATATCGCCAGTTGGCTGATCGGACAGGTTCGCGACGAAACGCAAAGCGAGGAAATGATCCGAGCGTATGCGCGTAAAATCGAAGTGGACGAAGAGGAGGCCGCTCGGGCGTTTCAGGATGTGCCATCCATGTCTATCGAGCGTTTTACCAAAGTCGCCAAAGTGTTATTTACACTGGCCAACCAGCTTTCCAGTGCAGCTTATCAGAATATCCAGCAAGCCCGATTCATTGCGAGCCGCAAGCGAGTGGAACGGGATTTGAAAGAGAGTGAGGGTCGGCACCGTTCATTGATTGAGAACATCAACGAGGCAGTGGCCCTGCACGAGATTATCACGGATGAAAACTACAAACCGGTAGATTATGTTTTTCTGGAATGCAACCCGATGTACGAAAAGCTGACACATTTAAAAGCAGAGGACATCATCGGAAAACGCGTTTTAGAGGTCATTCCGAATCTTGAAAAGAAATGGATCGAGATCTATGGAAAAGTCGCTTTGACCGGAGAGCTGACTTTTTTCATTGACCATTCCGAGTTTCTGGACCGCTATTGGGAAATAACTGCCTATTCGCCCAAGAAAAATCAATTTGCTGTTGCGTTTACGGATGTAACCGAACGAGTAAAAACACAGGAAGCGCTTCGTTTAAGCGAAGAGCGCTTGAATCTTGCTTTAAACGCTACGCATGATGGCGTATGGGATATGAATCTGATTACTAGAGAGGGGTACTTCAGCCCACAATATTTTCGGATGCTGGGTTATGAACCCGATGAACTGCCTTCTACCGATGCTACATGGCGAAGCCTTGTTCATCCGGATGATCTTGAAATGGCAACGGAAGCAATCGATCAACACATCGAGGGAAAACGAGGGGCCTTTTCCTCTGAATTCCGCATGAAAATGAAAGATGGCGGCTGGAGATGGGTTCTGGCGCGCGGTCAGGTTGTTGAATGGGATGAAAGCAATAAACCGATCCGAATGGTGGGTACGCATACGGATATTTCAGAACGAAAACTGGTGGAGGAAGATCTTCGAATCAACGTTCGACGCTTGTTGTTAGCACAGAAAGTAGCCAAAATCGGCAACTGGGAATATGATATCGCAAAAGATATGATCTGGGGGTCAGAAGAGGCTCATCACATTTTTGGGATGCCGTTTGGTAAAGATAGTAATACGATTCAACTTCTGCCGATGGATTTGGTCGAAGACTGTATGCCCGAACGCGATCGAATCCATCAGGCACTTGTAGATCTTATCGAAAAAGGTACGCCTTACAATTTGGAATACGAAGTGATTCGGATCGACAATGGAAATTCCCAGATTATTCATGCCATTGGAGAACTGGAAAAGGACGAACATGGAAATCCCGTTCGGGTATTCGGAACCATTCAAAATATTACCGAACGGAAGAAACGAGATCAGGCCCTGCTTGAAAGCGAGGAACGCTATCGCCGCCTGACGGAAAACGCTACGGATATCATCTGGCGCATCGATGCGGATGGTCGGATTTTATTCATCAATTCCGCCGCAACGGAAGTTACCGGACATTCAAAGGAAGAATTGTTCAATATGGGGATTGAAGGGTACACTACACCCCAGTCGATCAAAGATATCGACAATGCCGTTGCAGAATGCCTGGCAGCCAATCCACCGAAAACTACTTATCGTATCGAAGTTGAGTACATACACAAAGATGGCCACACGATTCCCTGTGAAGCCGTGGTGACGATGCTTCTGGATGACAATGGACAGCCTATTTATTTCGAGGGAATTTCCAGAGATATAACGGAGCGCAAACAGGCGGAAGAGGAAATCCGAAAGTTCCGAATCATTACAGATCGAGCGGTAACAGGAAGTGTAATTGCTGACTTACAAGGCATTCTGCTCTACGTCAACGAGTATTTCGCCAAGGTGCATGGATATACTCCTGAAGAACTGCTCGGGAAAAACCTGCGTATTTTCCATTCGGAAGCCCAAATGGTGTCAGTTATGGATTCCGTAAATAGCATGATCAATGAAGGTAGTTTCAATACCTTGGAGTTGTGGCACGTTCACAAAGATGGTACCGAGTTTCCAATGCTGATGAACGGCATCCGCGTGGACGACGAACAAGGCGCTCCCGCCTATATTGCCGCTACCGGTATCGACATCACCGACCGCAAGCGGGCGGAGGAACGCTACCGCATCATCAATGACGCCAGTCACGATTTCATTTACAGCTATGATACAAACCTGCGCTTTTCAAGCGCCAATAAAAGTCTATGCGAAACGCACGACCTTACAGAAGAGGAATTCATCGGGAAAACCCATGCCGATTTGGGCTTTCCAAAAGAGATGTGCGATGAATGGGATGGTTTTCTGCGGGAAGTCTTCGAAACGGATCGGGTGGTTAAGCGAAATACTTCGGTTGTAAGACCGGACGGTAAGACCTATCACTATGAATTACGCCTGAATCCACTGCACGATCAAAACGGGGAACAGGTTGGAATTTCCGCATCCGCGCGCGATATCACGGACCGCATCGAAGCGGAACAGGAAAAACAGCGAATCGAATTCCAACTGCAACAGGCGCAGAAAATGGAATCAATCGGTCGACTGGCCGGTGGTGTGGCGCACGATTTCAACAACCTACTGACCGGAATTACTGGGAACGTTTCTTTGGCGTTGATGGATCTGTCGGAGAGTGATTCCTTAAATGAAACGCTTGGCGAAATCAGTAAAGCCGCCTACAGCGCGGCGTCATTGACCAGGCAGTTACTGGCATTCTCCCGCAAACAGATCATTAATCCCAAGGTTCTCGACTTGAACGAGTTGATCGACGATATGCAGAAGATGCTGGTTCGATTGATCGGTGAGGATATCCAGCTTCGCACGATACAGAAAAAGGACTCGTGCCGTATCAAGGCCGATCCGGGACAGATCGAGCAGGTTCTCGTCAATTTGGCTATCAACGCCAGAGACGCCATGCCTGAAGGTGGCAAACTGACACTGGAAACGAAGTCGGTGATGCTGGATGAGGAATACTGCAAAGGTTATCCGAGCCTGAATCCGGGCGATTACATCATGCTGGCCATTTCAGATAACGGTGAAGGCATGGATGAAGAAACGAAGTCGAAGATCTTCGATCCCTTCTTCACAACGAAAAGGGAAGGCAAGGGTACCGGTTTGGGACTTGCCACCGCATACGGTATCATCAAGCAGCATGACGGTTTGATCGATGTCTATTCCGAAATCGGCAACGGCACGACATTCAAGCTGTATTTCCCGGAAGTGGAACAGAAAGCCGATAAACTGACACGCACGCATACACTTGGCGAAATTCCAAGGGGTGATGAATCGGTGTTGATCGTCGAAGATGAATCGATGGTGCGTAATATTGCGATCAGAATCTTAACGCGACAGGGATACAAGGTGTACCATGCCTCCTCCGGTGATGAAGCTCTGGCAATGGTAGAGAATGAGCAGGTTCGCATCGATCTGTTACTGACGGACATCGTGATGCCGAACATGAACGGGCGCGAGCTGTCGGAACGGCTAACGGCAGACATGCCGGATTTGAAAGTGTTGTTTACCTCCGGTTACACGGAGGATGTAATCGCGCATCATGGCGTGCTCGACGAGGGACTCAATTTCATCGGCAAACCCTACACCCCGCAACTGCTTGCCAAAAAGGTGCGTGAAATTCTGGACAATTGACCGACACCACAGTAGATGCCGTTTTCCATCCGGTAGCGATCATTGCCAGCCCGATCGAATCATGGTATAAATCATGCGGTTACATACCTGAAAGCTGCATGTGAAAGAGAGGATGCGATGCCGTTGTGGAAAGCCGTAGTCATTCTGGCAGTATTGGCGGGCGGAGGTTGGTTGGCCTACGACTACTTCAGCGGTGACGACAATTCCGGATCGATCTCTCTTGGTAATTCAAATTCAAATTCTGGGGTCATTTACACCTGGGCGGATGAAAAGGGCATTACCCACTACGCCAACAGTACGGAATTCATTCCGGAAAAATTCGCAGATGCCGCCGAGCGGGTGAACATGTCGGATATTACGGTGCTGGATTCCGAGGCCGATAACAGCATCAAAGACTACGAAATGGAAAAGGAAGAAAGTCTGGTACCCGATGTGACGCTATCCACGCGCATCGTGCTGTACAAAACGAGTTGGTGCCCGCGTTGCAAGAAAATCGAGAAACTGCTGAAAGAGCTGAAGGTTGGTTATGCCGATTTCGATGTGGAAAAAGATCCGCGCGGTATGCGCAACCTGATGCAGCTCACCAAAGGCTTGCGCGCCGTGCCGGTCGTGACAATCGGTACGCGTGTGATTGTCGGGTATCACCCGGAGCAGATCGAGTTGGCCATCAAGCAATTCAAAATGAAAAATGGCAGGCGTTGACCGGTGAAACAGGTGCTTTTTCGCTGCTTGACCGGGGGTGGATGTGGTGTTAGGATGACCTCGCTTTTTACAGGATTCCAAACTTCAAGCAAATTCCATATTTGAGGTAAAGCCGTGAAACGAATATCTTTCTTTTGCTGGTCATTGCTGTTGGTTCTGGCGTTTTCGTTGTCCCTGCTCGGTTGCGATCCGCCTCATTTCCGCTGGCCGGATCGAATCCCGGAAGTATCGGAAATTCCGCAGGATACGCCGACTCCCTTCGACCGCTGGAAGCAGGCTCGCTTGGCGGAACCCAATCCGGTGCTGGTGGCCGGGGCGGCGGTTGTGGACTTAACGCCGAAAAATCCTCGTGGCATGTTTATCGCCGGCTATTCTCCCAACAAGGTCGCCATGGGGGTTGAAACTCCGATCACGGCCCGTATTCTGATTCTCGACGACGGACGCCAGACGCTGGGGTTGATCAGCATGGATTTCGTCGGCTATATGAACGGGCATGTCTGGCGCACGCGGGGACGGATTTCCAAGCAGTACACGGACAGCTTCTTGTTGGCCAGCACACACACGCACAGCGGACCGGATACGGTCGGTATGTGGGGACGCTGGGCGCTGATCACCCCGACGCAGTCCGGCTTGGATAAGGGCTACATGGCGCGTGTAGAGCGCGATATCGCCCAGGGCGTGTTCCGGGCCATCGCCTCGGCACGTCCGGCGAAATTGTTCGTAAACAGCGTGGAAGTTCCCCAGGGCATCAGCGAAAACGCCCATAAGCCGGGACATAAAGACGATATCATGACGGTGTTGCAGGCTCGCGACTTGAACGGTGTGCCCATCGCCACCGTCGTCAATTATGCCTGCCATGCGGAATTTCTGGGCGGGGAAAGTCGCAAGCTTTCCGCCGACTTCCCGGCCTATCTGTACCGGGCGTTGGAGCAGCGTGAAGGCGGAGTGGCCCTATTTTACAATGGACCCATCGGCGGAATCATCGTCCCGGCCATGCCGCGCCACACCGAATACCAGATCGACATTCGCCGCAAGGGAGCAATGCGCGCCGGGCGTGTATTGGCGGGATTGGCCAGCCGTTCCTTGCAGCAGGCGCAGCCGTTGGATCTGAAGGAGATTCGCATCGAGCGCAAGTTATTGAGCCTGCCATTGGGAAACGACATGTTCCGCATGCTGGGCGAGAAGGGGATCATCAAGCGCGAGATCCGCGACGACAAGCTCTATTCGGAAGTCTGGCGGGTGGACCTGGGCGCGCTGAACATCGTCAGTGTGCCGGGCGAGATCTTCCCGTCGTTAGGTTTTGCCATCAAAGAGATGATGCCTTCCAAACACAAAATGATTCTCGGTCTGGCCAACGATGAAATCGGTTACATCATGAACGCCGAAGAATGGCAGATGGACATGTATGCCTACGAGCGTACCGTCTCGGTTGGCGAGCAGACCGGCCCCTTGCTGTTGCAGGCCGTGCGTGAGTTGTACCAATAGACTTTTCCCGCTATCGTGGAAGTGGGTAGCGGGGGTGTGTCGGGCGTTACAATCGTCCTGAACCTTTGACGAATTGAATGTGTGGCATGGGCTAACCGCAGGCTGCCCATGTGCATAGACCTCAGATCCCCGGTTTCAAAGCCGGTAGGTCGGACAAATTTTGTCCGACATGATTTATTGTCGGTCAGAAAATCTGACCGACCTACAGCCTGGACCACCCTCCGGTCGGACGATCTCACCCGACCTTTTCTTCTACAGACCACGCATCCATTCGGGGCGCAAGCGGCTTTCGTCGCCGGAGCGGATGACTTCGTCGAGCACGGAGAGCACCGCCTGCTTGTTGCGCGGCAGATCCGCTTTGATCGGCAGGTAGTTGCTGGCATGGTTGGCGGTGAAATGGCAGTTCGTGAAATTCGATTCGGCGACGATGGTGCGCAGCTCGCGCAGCAGACCCCATTTGTCGGGCATGTTAAACTCGCCCTTTTGCTGCTGCTCCCATAACGGTGTATAGGGCACGACCGTCAACATCAGGCAGCCGACGTAATCCGGGTCGCCTTCGGTCAATGCCAGCGCCGTGTTTTTGGCGTGCTGCTCGGAAAGCTCCACTCCGCCCGCGCCTAATAGCACGATGCCGGAATAGCGCACCCCGGCGCGCTTGAGCTTTTTCGCCGCTTCGATCTGCTCGGCTGCGGATGAGCCTTTCTGGATGCGTCGCAGCACCTCTTCATCGCCCGATTCGATGCCGTGATAAACCATGCCCAGACCGGCGTCGCGCAGCTCCACCAGTTCTTCGTGGGTTTTTTTAAGAATTCCGCGCGCATCGCCGTAAAGCGAAACGCGCTCGATGTGCGGTCCATGCTGCCGGATGTAGTTCAGGATTTCCATCAGGCGTTTGGTTGGTAGAATCATGGCGTCGCCATCACAAAGAAACACGCGGCGGAAATGACGAATTGCCAGGCCTTCGTCCAGATCGCGCAGCACGGTTTCCAGCGGCTTGACTTTGAACTTCTTGTCGCGGTACATCGCGCAGAAACTGCATTTATTATGGCTGCAACCGATGGTCGCCTGTACCAGCAAGGAATCCGCCTCTGAGGGCGGTCTGAAAATCGATCCGACGTAATCCATGTGTCCTCCTTCGTTCGATCCAGGCCAAACCTTACCACAAGCCCGGCTTAGGGCAAAACGAGAAACGCAGGCTTTTGCGTTTGTCGGTGTGGCAGCAAACCCATTCAACGGACAAAAGGTTTGACAAGCACCGGCACTGCTCGTACCCTGACTTTCATGGTTTTCCCTGTGTTTCTCACGAGGTGTGCTTGATGACCAATCCTGCGGCACGTTGGCACGACTGGGCTGTGGTCGGTGTGATTTCAATCGGGTTACTGCTGCGCTTCGGCATGATCGCCCAACCGGTGGAATGGATGTTTTCGCAATTCATTCCCGATGACGCTGCCTTTTACCTGGTACTGGCGCGCAACATCGCGGCAGCCGGGCATGTCGGACAAATTTTCTGTCCGACATGAATTGGATTGTCGGTCAGAAAATCTGATCGACCTTGTATTATCCCTTTCAGGCGACTGTTTATTGGAACAGTGGTGTTATGATTATGCTCCCCGGGCGGCCGCCCGGGGAGCATCGGGCGGCGAGATCGTTCCGACCTAGGGTCCAGAAACCCGTTGGTAGCCGGATCCGTCGTCCGTTTCGTCCGGGTAAACCCGAACAGTCGCTGGAGCCATTTTAACAAATGAGCTCGCATTTGCAAGGAAGGGTGATCATGAATGAATGTGTTGGGATCGATATTTCAAAAATGTGTTTCGATGTGGAAATGGCTTCCAGTGGAAAGCGAAGACATTACGATTACACCGCTTCAGGTATGCGTAAGGCTCTTAAAGACATCCAAAGAATCGACCCTTACATCGTTGTTTTGGAGGCAACAGGGGGTTATGAAGACAAACGGGCTCGTTTTCTTCAAAAGCACAAGGTACCCGTTTCGGTGGTCAACCCCAGGCGCATTCGCAGCTTTGCAAAAGCTTTGGGAATCATGGCTAAAACAGACAAAATCGATGCTGCCGTTATTGCCGATTTTGCAGCCAGGCTCAAACCAGAACCCCAGGAACCTATAAGCGAAAATGCTCGTCATCTTAAACATTTGACCGCAAGGCGGCGTCAATTGATCGACATGAGAACCAGAGAGAAAAATCGCATGGAACATGCAGATATCAAGATGATTGCTAAAAGCTTGAAAGCGGTAATAAAAACCCTGGATCGGGAAATAGCCATGGTCGAACAGGCCATCGTAAAGGCTGTTTCAACTGACAACGCCTTAAAAGCCAAAGCCGAAATGCTTCAGACGGTGCCGGGTATAGGCCAGATTACAGCGAATGCACTTGTTACAGAATTGCCTGAATTGGGTGTTTACAACCGGCAGCAGATTGCCGCGCTTGTCGGTGTTGCACCTATCAACCGTGACAGTGGCACATTCAGAGGAAAGAGAATGACCGGTGGAGGACGCAGGCAGTTGCGTACGCAACTTTACATGCCGACCCTGGTGGCAATTCAGCATAATCCTGTTATTCGTGCTTACTATGAAAGACTTGTTGACAGTGGCAAACTGAAAATGACTGCGGTGGTGGCCTCCATGCGAAAACTATTGGTTATCATGAATACCATGATAAAAAATAATGAGAACTGGAATCCAGAATTCACTTGATTTTAATAACAGTCGCTACTATGAAAGCGCATTCACCTTGGATTACAGGTTGTTTTTCGACGCAGGGTTAACTACACGCATGGAATTATTAAAGAAAATAGATCTGCCACGTGTGAGCTACGGTTCCGGCTCGGTCAATTTCTACCGCTATCACCCACACACTGGAGAAGAGTGAAAAAAATCGATCCAGAAAGCGGAAAATAGCAACCAATCTCTTGGGTGTTCGGGTGGTTGAGGTGCTTTTCTTATTATCTGCGCTTTGTCAAAGGTCGTTTCCGTTCGGTTCCCTACTTGCTGCATCGAATCGAATAATTAGGATACCCAAAATAAAAACGATGTGTTACAACAGTAAAGGATGAAAGCAATCGAAATTATGGAGGAGGAACAGATGGACGAACGAGTTGGAAGAATAGCCTCCATGGCCAATAAGGAAATCTATACGGGCGAAGCGACCCGCCGCTATGTCGACGGCGCTCCCCACATCAAGCATTCGTCGTTGCGTCATCTTTACGGGGAACTGTGCGTACGGGTCATCGATCTTGCCATGCAGGATGGGCGACGTCCGAGAGTGCTCGATCTAGGGGCTGGCGAAGGCAGCGCGACGTTACCCTTTCTCGAACTGGGTGGGGAAGTTACGGCGGTGGATATTTCCAAAAGCCAGCTTGCCAACTTACAGAAAAAGTGCGCGCGATTCTGCGAGCGGCTGGATGTTCATTGCGGCTGCGCCGATGCCGTGATGAATGAGCTGAACGGGAAATACGACATTGTCGTGATCAATTCGTTTTTGCATCACATTCCGGACTACCTTGGCTTTATCGAACAAACCTTCGATTGCCTGGCCCCCGGTGGAATCATTTTCACCTTCCAGGATCCCATGCGATACGACGGCCTGACGAAGACCACCCGGATTTACGGGGAAATGGCTTACCTGTCGTGGCGCATTCCGCGCCTTAGTCCAATCGGTGTGTTGGGAGGCATTGGCCGACGCATCCGGCACAAGTTCGGCGTGTACTACGAGGATTCGGCAAAGGACAACGCGGAATACCACATCGTTCGCAATGGCGTGGATCAGGACGCCATTCAGGAACTTTTGGAACGCAATGATTTCGAGACCGAAATCATCCGCTATTGCAGCGTACAGAACGGCGTATTTCAGAAGTACAGTAAACGTTTCAACGTCGAGAACACCTTCGCCACCATCGCCCGCAAGAAAGCCGGGGAAGCGTAGTTCATCGGTGTTGCTTGGTTATCTAGAGCGGTTTTAGACACGAATTTAAGAATGTGTAGCATAGTCTTACGCGATCGAAGATCGTGGAAGACTGTGTGTCTTCAATGAGTTACACACGGGCTCCCGGAATTTCCATTCCGTGAGACCATGGCACATCGTGAGTTCTCGATGGACAGAAATGAGACGTCATTGTCCGCGCAGGCGGGGGTCCAGGTTTTGGGTTTCATTCTCACGAAGTCTAAGAATCCAGCTTCTGCAATTCTTCCAAAGGAACCTTCTCTGCAATGATCTCGGCAATCAGCTTCAGGCGTTCCGGCTCCGGGTGACCATCTTCAATGGCACGTTGCACGTTGCCGGATAAATCCCAACCGGGTGAACGCACACCCTTTTCCAACAATGTCATCACTTCCTGAAGGTTTTTCTCCCGCAGTTCCGGCTGCTCACTGTGTGCGTAAAGATAGAAATGACATTCGAGTTTTAAGCTTTCTTCACCATCGCCTTCTAAGGCACGATTTACATAGTCGAATCCTTCATGCTTACCCTGTTGCAGTAGAAATCCTCCATAATTTCCCAGAGCAATGGCATATGTCGGATCCGCTTTCAGAGCCTTTTTATAGTATTTTTCCGCCCGGTCGAAGTCCTTGCGGATATCACTTGAGAAGAGGGCATAGTTTCCCAGGTTAGTAGCATGTGTCGGATCGGCTTCCAGGGCTTTCTTATAGTATTTTTCCGCCTGGTCGAAATCTTTACGGATGTTCTTCAAGAAAATTGCATAGTTGCCCAGATTGGTAGCATGTGTGGGATCGACTTGCAGGGCTTTCTGGTAGTATTCTTCTGCCCGGTCGAAATCTTTACGGATATCATCTAGAAAAAGAGCATAGTTGCCCAGATTGGTAGCATGTGTCGGATCGGCTTCCAGGGCTTTCTTATAGTATTTTTCCGCCTGGTCGAAATCTTTACGGATGTTCTTCAAGAAAATTGCATAGTTGCCCAGATTGGTAGCATCTGTCGGATCGGCTTCCAGGGCTTTTAGGTAGTACTCTTCTGCCTTATCGAAATCCTTGCGGATGTCTTTTAAAAGGACAGCATAGTTTCCCAGGGCTATGGCATATGTTGGATCGGCTTCCAGGGCTTTCTTATAGTATTCTTCCGCCCGGTTGAAATCTTTACGAATAGTATGTAAAAACGCTGCATAGTTTCCCAGGTAAATTGCATGTGTCGGCTCGGCTTCCAGGGCTTTTTGGTAGTATTTTTCCGCTTGATCGAATTTTTTGCGGATGTCATGTAGGAAACGTGCAAAGTTTCCAAGCAAGGCTGCATCCTTGGGAAACTTCTGCGTTGCCGCTTCGTAGATCTTTTGTGCTTTTTCCGGGTTTTCCTTTTCTTCTGCATTTGCTGCCATAATAGCGGCAAACGCGTTTTTGAACTCGAAATGGTCTCCTTCCACTTTAATTGCATTTTGCAATTCCGGGTTTTCCTTTGCACGTTCTGCCAATTCCCTTTGTGTTTTATCATAACTTTCAAATATCTGTTTGAAGCGTTTATCACTGGGACGTTCGAATCCAAACTGCTCGTAAAAAAAATACATCTGTTCGTCGAAATCTTTTTGTTGGACCCAGATGGCTTTGACCTCTTCCAGCCATTTCCTTAGCTCCTGACCGGGTAAAACATCGTTAACCCAATAAACGCCCCAATGCGGCTCGCCTTCGGGAAGTTGTTTCAGCATCGACGCGACACTGCGGTCATTCCCTCCATAGCCCAAAAACACCAAGCCCGACTCGCACAGGATATTTTTCATGGCTTCTTTGATACTAGGATCCAAGTCTTTGGTATCTTTCTCTGTATGCTTGGCGTTGGGCAGGTGTGCATCGCCATGAATCTTGATGCAGACCGGACGCGAACTGCTAACCTTGACGAAGCCTGCCAACGATTCGTGATGAATCAGCAACGGTCTTTTTTGGGTATACAAATACAGGGCATCGGCCACCATGTCATCGAAATTCGTGGTTAAAATCACGTTGCATTTCGGCCCGTATTTTCCGTGGGATATCAGTTGTGCCAAGGTGGCGTAGCCGAAACCGGGATTTTTGTTACCGACCAGTCGTTCGATCTCACTTTGCTTTTGATAAGGCCGAGGATACAGATCATCAATCACCGTTGCGTAGGATGCGCCCGGATTGTTGGCATCGAAGCCTTCGATTTCCGTTTTCGCCCATTCGGTTGCATCCTCTCTGCTACCAGTTCGACGATACTTCAATCGGGGCAGCCAATGCTGTGTAACCAGTTCGCTGGATACCGGAACACCGGAAGATCGGGAGCAACCGGCGCCCAGGAAAAATGTCAGCCGGAAATCATCGTCGTTGTCCATATCTGCTTTGATGCGGCGAACGAATTCATCCGCCTTGATCGTTTTAAGCCCAGCCTTCGCCTGTTTGGTCCCCATCGCTTACTCGCCTTTTGCTATGGATTTCTTCCGGTTTCGTATTTGAATGTAGGATCATACTGCCAAATAAATATACATTAATCAACAATCGAGGAATGATTTTCTATCCAGCCATTGCCTGCCGCTTTTCCTCGAAAGCCTTCCAGGCTTTTTCGGCCTGTACGCCGAAAAAATAGTCGTCCAGCGTGGCGCGGGGTTCTTCCTCGCGGCTGCGCGGATAGGCGAGAATGCGATAAAAGCCCTCGATCTTCCCGCCGTTTTCCTTTTCCTGCGGATACTGCCACAGCCACTCGCTAAGCGTCGATCCCCGCTGCCCTTTACGCGACTCGGAAAAGGTCATGCGTTCGGCATCCTTGAATTGCAGAATCGAGGAGCGCACGGGACTGTCGGTGCGACCGAAAATGTGATGACGGGAAACGCCCAGTTCTCCAACGTAGGTGCAGCAACCACTGAGCAGCGTTTTGAAGTAAGCGCGCGCCATCAGAAAGAGCGGGATCGTCGTCAGTAAGGCTATGGCCGGTGCGGAATCGAAAGGCTCGCCGACAACAAAAATAAGCGCTGCAATCAGACCCGCCGACCACACCCCTTGAATCAGGCAGTTGAACAGGCGCTGCCCGATGCTGTAATTGCGGTTATCCTTGGCCGACAAATCACTCTGGGCGCTGATCAACTGGCCGATCTCCTCCGGCGGTTCGGTAAAGAACACATGCCGGGAACCCAGCGCTTTGCCATCGTGACGGAGCACGTTTGAATCGGGCAGGTACATCATCCCTCCATGTGCGGTTTCATTATTGCCATAGTATGCAACAGCAAGGTCCGTGGTGCAAGAAAAGCTGGAAAAGTTCGTTGTTTTCCAAGTGTTTTCCCTGCTATAGTTCCGGCGTCGCTCGTATGCCGTACAGTCAAAAAAGCCGGAGGTTTACCGATGTTCCTGCGCACTTCGCTCTTTGTACCCCTGTTGCTTGCGCTCGCTTGCTTGTTTATGCTGCCTTCCTGTTCGGGTGATGATTACATCTGCATGAACGGAGATACCGATCTCGTCGATTCAGAAAACGGAGATTCCGAGTCGGAGTCTGTGGAACTGCCGGAAGACATCCCGGTCCTCAACAGCAGCCTGCCTGTGGTTGTTACCCGCGATGCGGCAGGCGATGCTTTGACGGAAGCGGAAGTGAGTGATTTCACCCGCACCATGGGCGCGTTTTACAAGCAGATCGACTATTTCCGCTGGGTGTGGCGGCATTCGCACGGGTTGGCTAATGACAACGAATGGGAACAGCCGGGCTACAAAATCTGGTGGACGCATGGCCTGGCCGTCAAAGAAGGCAGGCACGTCACCTTCCGCCACCTGGAAGGATCGGACAACACCATGGCCAAGATGACGCGCATCCTGCCTGCGATCATCGGCCTGTACCAGAGCAGCGACGATGCGCTGTATCGGGATTTGCTGCTGGATTACCTGCACGGCTTCTCGGCGACCTTCGACTGTATGAGCTGGGGCGAAGACGATCCGGTACAAGAAGGAATCATGGCGCGCACATTCTATCATCGCAATCACAGCTACGAATTGGACGACGGACGGCAGGTGAGTATCGACTACGACCCGATGCGCAAAGTCACCGAAGAGCGTCGCCACAGTAACGTTCACAATCCAAACAATCCAACTTACGGCGACATATACGTGCGCAATCGCCGCAGTAAAGACGATTTCCCCTACGGTTACCGGATGATGATTGCCATCATTCGCCTGATCCGCACCACAACCGACGACACCGTGAGTGAGGACGCCATCCGGCTCTATCGCCAGATGCGAACCCTGGCTAAAGACATTGTGGAGCAGGGATACAAGATCCGCACCAAAGAGACCAATGGCGAGGTGTGGATTCCCACCATGGAAAACGGTGTCACCGAGGACTACGCCAGCTTCGTCAACTTCGAAGATCTGTTCCCCAATGCCGAATGCAATGCCAAACTTTCCACCGCCTTGCTTGCCGAAGGCGAAGCGCTGGAGAATACCTGCAACGATGGCGACGGCGGCGCCTACGAAACGGCGGCGATCAACTCGCAGTTCTGGGCCAGCAACATGATCTGGGGCTATCACCAAACGGCGGTGGCTTTGTCGCTGGCGCTGGGAGACTTCGAGCATACGCGCAAGTTGCTAGATGGTCTGATCGCGCGGCTGGACGGCATCCGCACCGACGAGCGTGCACCCGGCGTACCGGAATGGTACCCGGATCTGGCTCAATTGCTTGTACTATCGGCGGCTTACGGGGTTCCGTTGACTGCCGAAGAAGCTCGCATCGTCATGGAGCAATACAGCCAGGCGACAACCCATTACCTGGAATTCAAGTCCTGGGATCTGTGGTCGGATGCGCTGCCGGATGGCGAGTACGAATATATCCCCGATCGCAACACCTACGATGCGCAGGGCGAAAAAGAGAAAAGCTACGTGCGGCCTACGGAAATCGTCAACCTGTTCGAGTACTGCGCCTCGCCGTTGAAGCATCCGCAAGGGGCTGTTTTTATAGACTGTGACATCCTGATGGACCCAGCTCGCTGGGGCGAGTGAGAGCCTGGGTAATCATTGGATGCATCGCAAAACAGTGCAACTCTGCCTGGTTTCCGGGTGGCGCGGACCAAGCTGTAGGCTTGCCCGTGTTCGAGGGTCGCTCTCGCGAAAGCATCCACATTGGGCTTGCGACCCATTGTAAGCTGGGCTATAGTGCGGGTTGGATTTTAGTAAATCGCGAACGTCGAGATCGGCACGCAAGAGAGGAGTAACGACGTGAAACGAATAGAGATATTGATCCTGGCTGTTGCATTGCTGGCCGCTGGATGCAC
Source organism: Myxococcota bacterium (assembly GCA_965140415.1). GTDB lineage: Bacteria > Myxococcota_A > SURF-8 > SURF-8 > SURF-8. The sequence continues at coordinate 5,621,633 of OZ223209.1, read as the reverse complement.
CTCCACATTGACCAATCCCTTCGCCGGGGATGTCGAAATGGAAGATCCGGGCTTTTGCCGTACCTCCGCCGAGTGCGACCCCGGCTCAATCTGTATCAATGGCAGTTGTCGCCCCTATTGCAGCGCCGATATCGCCTGCCCCACGGGGATGAGCTGCGATGAAGAAAAGAACGTGTGCATTCGCAACGGAATAAGCGACGGCGACATACCATTCGTGGATGGAGATATACCACTCAGCGACGGCGATCAAAGTACGGACGGTGACACGGTAATCGATGGCGACACTGCCCCCGATGGCGATGGAACGACGGACGGGGATGCGTTCCCCGATGGCGACACCGCACCCGACGGCGACACTGCACCCGACGGCGACACCGCACCCGATGGTGACGACTCTCCCGATGGCGATCTGCCGGTGATCGACTGCACCACGACCGGCTGCCCAAACGCCCAGATCTGCAATACGCAAAGCGGCTTATGCGAACCCGATCCAAGTCATTGCAGCAACAGCGGCTGTTCGGCGGATGAAGTCTGCAACACGCAGACCGGACAATGCGAGCCGCGCCCGGAAAACTGCCTCGACACCGGCTGCCCTCCGGCCTTCGAATGCAATATCAATAGCGGCGTATGCGATCCGATTGATGATCACTGCGCCAATACCGGCTGCGCTGAAGGTTACACCTGCAACTACGGCACCGGTCGTTGCCTGCCAACCGAGGGTTGGACGTCGTTCTGCGATCCCTGCCTGACCAGCGCGGATTGCGCCAGCGGCTCAGCCTGCCTGTACGACAACGAACTCCAGGAAGCCTTTTGCGCGCCACCCTGCCAGAACGGTGAGTGCCCGGATGGTGCAATCTGTAACGGTGGTGTCTGTCAGCCCGATCCCTATACCTGCGGAAACCAACGCAACATTGGTGGAGCCTGCACTTCCGATGCGCAGTGCATGAGCGGTCTGGTCTGCCTGACCGAGTATGAAAATCCCTACAACCGCGTGTTTTCTCGCGGCTATTGCAGCAAGCCCTGTGATTCCACCGACGAATGCAACAACCCCTACTCGCGTTGCACGGGTCTGCAACTGGACAGCGGCGACTATCTGTACTACTGCATGCATCTTTGCGATGGCTTCCAGGTGGTATGCCGGGATGGCTATACCTGCGCTCGCACGCCGGATATGCAGGCAGTCTGCATCCCCGAACAATAACCGGAGCCGCACGGCGTTTTTATCGTTACGATTGACCGATTTACGCTACTGGATGTGGGTGCCCGGGTCTTCGATTCGGCACGAATCGATGGCCCGGAATCAGAGAATATGTACGCATGTCTTCTTGTAGCGGCGAGGCGTGAGCCCGCCGTCGTTCATGGTTTGTGCGGGTTCAAAACCGTTGTTTTCCGTTGCCTAGAGGAGTTATTACTCATCTCTGTCCATCGAGTAATCATGATGTGCCATGGTCTCACGGAATGGAAATTCCGGGAGGCCGTGTGTAACTTATTGAAGACACACAGCCTTCCACGATCTTCGATCGCGTAAGACTATGGCACAAAATCACAGGATCTGTGGCTAAAAATGATTAATACCTAGTCTATGTGCCAAAACAGGAACACGGGCAAGCTCCATTCCATTCCGCTTGGCCACGTGCCACCCTTTGCCATGGACACCCGACCGGGAGCCACATCGCGTTCTCTAAAGGTTCATGAAGCTTCGTGGAGTCTTGGGTTACATAGAAACCAGTTTGACCGGTGTGCCGATATTCGCCTGCAACATATCTTTTGCGCTGCCTTGATTGACCGCCAGTTCCAAATGGCTGCCGGAGCCGACATAAGCCAGCAATTCCTTCCCCGGTAAATCGGAAAAGGTATTGGCGATGGGAATGTACTGTCCTTCGCAGAAAACGAATACTTCCTTGTCGGCGTGCTGAATGTAATACTCGTTGATATCCCCGGATGGAATGGAGGTGATCAGGTTGCCGAAGACGTCGATATTCAACACTTCCCCGATCAACTCACCGTTTTCCAAACGAATTCCCTTGCTTGGCAGGGCAATCAGAGTGTCGATGGGCGGCCCGAATTCATCCGCCGGGTATCCCAGGGAAAGATAGGCCACGACCGGCGCGAAGACGTCGCGTCCGTGGAAGGTGTTGGAAACGGCGCTCATGAAGTAGCGGTCGTTGACGATACGGTGGATGCTGCGGACCAGTTTGTTTTTTTGCAGAAAACCGAACAAACCGTTGTCGGGTCCAACGAACAGACCGTGATCGGTGGTCACGATAATGGCCGGTCTATCGGAACCCACGCCCGGATCGACTACCGCCAGGTGAATCGAGCCGGTGGGGAAATAGCGGGAACTCTGTTCCAGAATCATTCCCGCGCTTTCAATATGATGTGCAGGCGCTTCGTGGGTTAGATCTACCAGACTCGCTCCGGGATTGATCGACAGAATCACACCCTTCATCTGACCGACGTACCCCATTTGGGAACCGAAATCGGTCAGCAACGTAATGATGCGGTTGCTCGAATTCATGTCATGCCTCAGTCGTTAAGTTGCTCTTCTATCCTATCGTAGTAAGGTCTTTTGTCAAATGTTTGCTACCAGGGGACAGGTTTGTTAGAATCCGGTTAACAAATAGGCTGGTGGTGTTCTTGCAGGATGGTGCCGGCTTAGCTGTAACGATTCAAAGAAACGATACCTTATTTGGAGGAACGAGAATGAAAAGAAGTAGTAAATTCTTGTTGTGGACGATTGTCGTTTGCAGTTGCCTGCTGCTCATGATCGCCTGTAGCGATTCGGATGACGACATTACCGATGGCGATCAAAACCCGGATGGCGACATCTCCGATGGTGACATGGAAACGGATGGCGATGCCGCCGATGGTGATATGGAAGGCGAGGGCGAAGAAACAAGCCAGTATCCCGACCCGGAATTCATTCACGAAGTCCGTACGTCTTCGGTCGCGCTGCCGGATGCTTCTTTCGCGCAGGAATTCCCGGATCGCTACCGCAGCGCGGATCGCCTGGCGGATTTGCAGATTTCCGCCATGGTGGCACAGAACGGACAGATCTTCGTCGGTACGCCAACGGGTGTGTATTTCAAAGGCGCTGGCTCTGCAAGCTTCGAAGCCGCTTTCGCTGCCTGGAGTCTTCCCGCCGCCGCCGCTCCGGTAACGGCGATGGCCAAGCAGTTGTATCAAGGCAAGGTGGCGGTCGGTTTCGATGACCGGGTGGACTTGCTCTCCAGCACCAATGCGCAGGATGAAACCCTGGCCTTTACGCCCGGCGGTCTGTTGCAACTGGCCAGCAACGGAGCCATGCTGGCTGCGGCCACGGCGACAGGCATCTATGTTTACTCCACCAATTTCGGCGATACGGACTGGCACGCGGTCACACTCGATCCGCAACCGGTGGTGAAGGCTTTGGCTATCGACGCGCAGGACACACTGCTGTTGGCGACGGATGCCGGGCTGCTGGAAGTCAGCTACGATCATACGCTCGATCAGGCGACGCTGCAAACAACCTGGACCGCCGCCAACGGCGATCTGCTGGATGACGACGTACGCGATATCGCTATCTGCGGTGATCGATTGGTCATCGCCTCCGCAACAAGCATTGCCATTAAGCAGGGTGATACGGTTAAACTGTACAAGGCGGAAGTCGATGGACTGCCGATGGACAACAATCTATCCGTCACTTGCAACGACGAAGCCATTCTGCTGGGCCACGAAATCGGAGCGACGTATATCGAGGGCAATCTGGCGCACATCGATTATTACCAGTCGAAACGTTGGATGGAGAACAACCGCGTAAGCTCGGTGGCGCTGGGTGAAAACGGCGACCGCTGGGTGGCGGGTGAAGCGGGTGTGAGCCGCATTTATCTGGTTACGCGCACCCTGGCGGATAAGGAAAAAGTTTTCGATGGCTATGTAGACGCCTTCTGGCGCATGGACGGTTTCGTTTCCAGCGATGGCCGCTTGCCCGAGCCCTACAGCGATTTCTCGCAGATGTGGCTTGGCGACAAGGACAACGACGGCTTGTGGACGCAGATGATGATCGGCGGCTGGTGCATGGCTTATGCGGCGACCGGCGAGGAGAAATATTATCAGTACGCCAGAAAAGCGATGGACAACATGCTGCTGGAGATCGATGTTCCGGCCATCGACTTCGAAGCCAATGGCATGAAACGCGGTTTCATTACGCGCTCGTTGGTGCGCGATGACGAGGGTGATGTGTACACCAGTAAGGAAACGCGGAGCAACTGGCATCCGGTAACCTACGAAGGCCGCGACTATTACTGGAAAGACGACACCAGTTCGGATGAAATCGTCGGGCATTTTTTCGGCTTCCCGATGTTCTACGATCTGTGCGCCAAGGACGATGCGGAACGCGAACAAATCAGCAAGTACGCCATCGAACTGGCCGAATACATCATCGACGGCGGTTACGTGCTGATCGATCTGGACGGCGAACGTACGATGCACGGTCACTGGAACCCGGAAACCTTGAGCATCTGTATCGACGGCTTCGATGTCTGCATCGAAAACGGCTATTCCATGGATGAATGCCTGGATGCCTGCACCAGCGGTAATTTCGGTGGTGGCTGGTTGAATTCGCTGGAAATTCTGGGGCACATGCTGGCCGCCTATCACATGTCGGGCGAGAAGAAATTCTACGATGCCTATGAGTATCTGATCAACGAGCATCGTTACAACGAACTGGCCATGGCCAACGAAAACACCTGGACCATCACGCGACCCAGTATCGCCAACCACAGCGATCACGAACTGGCGATTCTGGCTTACACCACGTTAATTCGCTACGAAGCGCGCGACGACCGCCGCGCCGAATGGATCGAGTCGTTGAAATTCATGTACGATTACGAACGCCCGGAACGCAATCCCTGGTGGGCGGGCGTCTATGCGCTATCCGGTGGTGGCGACGATGTAGACAGCCAGGGCGCGCTTCGCACCTTGCAGGAAATTCCGGATGACATCCGCGAATGGTACATCGACAATCGCAGCCGCAAAGACATGGTGCAAATCGAAAACGACCGCCACGGCGATGCGCAGTGCGACCGGGTTTTCCCCTTCGACGAGATTCGCACGATGTGGTGGAACGGCAATCCTTACGATCTGGAATCGGGTGGCGACGGCACCGGCTTACAGGCACCCACCGCCTGGCTGCTGCCCTATTACATGGGTTTGTACACCGGTTTGATTCAAAGCGACAAATAACCTTGATAAGTAACACGCGGAGCTAGCGCCATGGCATTGGAAGAGTTGGGAATTTATTTTCTGGCTTGCATCATGCTGGCGCTGGCTCCCGGTCCCGATAATCTGTTCGTGTTGACGCAGTCCGCCTTATATGGTCGTAACGCAGGCTGGCTGGTTACAGCCGGGCTATGTACGGGGCTGCTCGTACACACGGCAGCGGTAACCTTTGGTGTGGCCGCCGTATTCAACACTTCGGAAACGGCTTTTCTTATTTTGAAAATTGCAGGGGCCAGCTATCTGGTCGTTCTGGCGATACAGGCCTTACGGGCCGGGGCCAGTCGCGTGGATCACGACTCCCAGCCGCGCCTCTCCGCTGCCCGCTTGTATCGACGCGGCATCATCATGAACGTCACCAATCCCAAGGTTTCGATTTTCTTTCTGGCTTTCCTGCCGCAATTCGCCGATCCAGCGCGTGGCTCGCTGACTATGCAACTGCTGCTTTTAGGCGCGCTGTTCATTGTGGCAACGATGCTGGTTTTCGGTTCGGTGGCCGTACTTGCAGGCTCGTTGGGAAACTGGTTGAACCGCTCGCCGAATGCGCAACGGACCATGCACTGGGTGGCGGCGGGAATCTTTTTGGGACTGGCACTGAAACTCATCACGGCGGTAAAGGGCTAGCGCGAAGATGTAACTTGACCTGCCTTGCAAAATACGGATACACTCCCTGCCATGAGCGCCATGAATTACAAAGAGATCGAGCTTGTCGTATCGGAATTGCAACAACTGCAAGGCGCATCGGTGCAGCGTTTTCATCAACCCGATGAAGGACTGCTGATCATCAACCTGCGCCACGAATACCGAAAGCGATTGTTATTGATCAGCGTGCAGGACGATGCCTGCCGCCTGCATCTAAGCGAAACCAAGCCGCCAAGCCCCAAAACGCCGTATGCCTTCGTCATGCTGCTGCGAAAGCTGCTGGAACCGTCGCGCGTACGCGATATCCAGGCGACGCAGGGAGAGCGCGTCGTCTCTTTGTGGCTGGATACCATGAACGAAGCAGGCGAGATCCACTCGTATCGGCTGGTGGCGGAATTGACGGGTCGTCACGCCAATGCGTTTTTACTGGATGAAAACGATCGGATACTGGGCAGCTTGCGCCCGAATCGCAGTAAAAAGCGGCGTTTATTGGTTGGCGAAACCTATCATTCGCCTTTCCCTTTGGCCTCGCCTCCGCAGGTGACGTCGCGCATTGAAGCGGGCGAGGGCGACTTTCCGTATAATACCGCCGCCGCTTTGCTTTTCGGCGTGCAGGCGGAGGAAGATCAAACCGAAAAACGCTTTACGGTATGCCGTAAAGAAATCCGACGACGTTTAAAAAAGCTGGATCGCGTGAGCAGGTCTTTGGATAAAGACGAAGCCGGAGCGCAGCTTTCGGATGAGCAGCGACATCAGGCCGAGTTGTTGCAGATCAATTTTCACCTGCTGAAATCGCGTATGGATAAGATCGAAGTGCCGGATTTATTGGGTGAGGGTCAACCGGTTGAAATCAAGCTCGACCCATCGTTATCACCCAGCGACAACATCAGCCGCCTGTATCAGAAATCCAAAAAAGGCAAACGGGCGGTCATCGCCATCGCCAAGCGTCGCGAGCAGATCGAGGAAGAACGTGACCACCTGCTGAGACTTTCGGAATTATTGGAAGAGCGGGACGAAGCGCTATTGGCTAGAGTTCGAAAAGGCTTGGATTTGCCGGATGAAGAAGAGCAACGCTCCGGTACGAAGAAGAGCCGCGAAGAGGAAAAGCGCAAACCCTTCCGACGTTTCCTAAGCGCCAGCGGTCGTGAAATCCGCGTGGGTCGAACGGACAAAGAGAACGATATCATCACTTTCAGGCTCTCAAAAGGAGACGACGTCTGGTTCCATGCTTCCGGCTATGCCGGCAGCCACGTGATTGTGCCGATGGCCAAAGGCGAGCAGATCGACCCGGAAACGCGCATCGATGCCGCAACATTGGCCGCGCATTATTCCAAAGCGAAGGGCGGCCCGGTGGAAGTGATGATCGCCTTCGTGCGTCACGTGCGCAAACCGGCCAGAGCCAACCCCGGACAAGTATTGCTTTCACGCCATAAGGCGATCTACATCACACCCGACGCGCAACGCTTGCAGCGTCTGCTGGCTTCCTCCAAAGCGGTTGGGAAGTAGGGGGGGGGAGTGCCCAAAAAATAATTCGAACCGGTCGGGTGGCCGTGACAAGCCGCAAACGTTTAAAATGCGAGTGGGTGGCAGGGGCTAACCGTAGTTTGCCCATGTGATTCTCGAACACGGGCAAACTCCGTTTCACTCCGCTTGTCCGTTCCACCCTTTATCTGGGCCACGCGCCCGACATGGATCTAATCAAAGAAGACAAACATTTGGAGCAGGACAGTCGGGTGGCCATGACAAACCGCAAACGTTTAAAATACGAATGGGTGGCAGGGGCTAACCGTAGGTTGCCCATGTGATTCTCGAACACGGGCAAACTCCGTTTCACTCCGCTTGTCCGTTCCACCCATTATCTGGGCCACGCGCCCAGCGTAGCCAATTATGCCTCCTACATCCAACTAATCATGATGTTTCTGCTGCACCCACTGAATGTCCTCGAAGTAATGCAAGTAGATCTTGGCCAGCGTAGTAAAGATCAACGCGCCGAAAGCGTAAATGCCGATGGAAAGCAGAATTTCCGGCGCAGTCGGGGCGTACTCGACGACCTCGTTCATTGGATTGGGTACGAAGCCCACGACCACCATATTGAGCCCCTTGTCGATCCAAAGGCCGATAAAAGTCAAGGCGCAGGCGGCCATAAGCCAGCGAGATTGGTTACGCAAGCTGGGAACGAGCAGCACAACAAGCGCCGCAACCGTAAGCACCATAGATGCCCAGGCGAAAGGAACGATGCGGGTTTTGCCGTCCAAGCCGAACAGCAGGTACTCGAAGGGATGCATGTGATGTGGCATGTTGCTGAAGAATACGGTGAAGAATTCGAGAAGCAACAGGAAAATGCTGATGGCCAATGCGTAGGTGACGATTTTCGCCAGGGTCTGCCAGACTTTTTGTTCAATGCGGAAATCGCTGACTTTCTCTAGTATGAATAAAATAAGAATCAAGAGCGACGGACCGCAGGCGAAGGCAGAAGCGAGAAAACGTGGCGCCATGACAGCGGATAGCCAGAAGGGACGCGCCGCCAGACCGGAATATAAAAAGGCTGTGACCGTGTGAATGCTGACCGCCCAGGGAATCGAGATGACGATCAGGACTTTCAACCATTTGGGTGGAGTTAAGTCGTTGGCCTTTAGATGAAGGGTTTTAAAGCCGATCACAATGTTGAGCAAAAGATAGCCTGAAACCGAAACGAAATCCCAAAACATGGGAGAGTTTGGTGTTGGGTGGAGCAGGATGTTCAAAACCCGATCCGGTCGTCCCATATCTACGCCGACGAAAAGCATGGCAACGATTACAGAAGGAATCGCGACGAATTCACCAAGGATGGTGATTGTCCCGAAGGCTTTATAGTCATGAAGGTAATACGGCAGCACCACCATAACGGCGCTGGCTGCCACGCCGACCATGAAGGTCAATTGGGCGATGTACAATCCCCAGGGAATATCTCGTCCCATGCCGGTGATGTGTAGACCCATGTTCGTTTGGTAGACAAAAACTCCCAACGCTACCATGCACCAGAGCAGCAGAAAACTCACCCAGATCCAGTACATCTTCGATCCCGATAATGCTTTTTCGATCATGCTATCCTCGCTCTTATTATATTGGTTGGTTGTTCAACCAAGTTAACCTTAAAAAAATATACCTAGTGAAAACCGCTATTTCAGAATGTAAAGCAGGTTGTCTTCGATGGCTGACCAGAGATCATCCGATTCCGTCAGTTTCATCGTCGGTTCTCCGACAGCCTGAATCCCGATGCCGTGTAATACGCCAACAATCAGCGAAAGAATCACCGCCGAGGAACGCGAGGACGTCACCGCTCCATCTATTTTCAATCGGTCGATGATAATTTCCGTTTCTTTGCGATACCTGCCCCAGATCTCCTCCATCGCTTTGCGCACGATTTCGCTCTGACGGATAATATTTAGTGTGCCGTAAATCAGATGGAAAAAATCGGGAGAGTTTTTGAGTGCTTCTCGGAAAAGCATAGTAATAAGGCTGGCCAACTGTTCGGGTGTAACCGCACCCATTTGATCGAGCGCCGAAGGCCCGACGCTTCCTTCGTAGATGGAGTTCATCACTTGGATGAGCAGGTCTTCTTTGTTTTTGAAATGGTAATGCAATAAACCCGGTGCGACACCCGCCTCGATTGCGATTCGTTTGATGCTAGCCCTTTCATAGCCTTTATCAGAAATGACTTTCCTGGCGGAGATCAATATTTTCTCTTTTGTCTCGTCCAATAACCTGCTCCTCGTTCATGGTTGGTCGTTCAACCAATATCAGAGAGTCAGGATGTCCGTCAACGAAATTCTTTCACGCGAGTTCTCATTTTCAGCCGTTGCTTTTCTGTTATTTCTCCGCTTGAAAACTTCCCGATGAGGATAAAAGGCACGGTTATTTCCGCTCCGAAAGACCGGTCGCGCCGGCGCGTAAAAAACGGCCAAAATCGCAAATTGTGACACTAAGTGGCGCCAACACGCACTAAAACCACACTACATGACCGTAGATGCGCACTTGGTTTCTGTATCATGCATTAAAAGACGCCCAAACGTGACCGGTTTGCTTATTTGCCGTTGATTTTATGGGTTCCGGCCATTTTTTACTGTGCGTTTACGGTCTTTTAGTGTGCTTTTAGTGTATGTTTACGGTCGGATTGTGGAGCTGCGAAAATGCCGATGTGGGGATAATGATACAAAGTCTCCGTCACAAAGCACACCGCTTGCCCCTCTTCGATGCAGAGACCCACCCATTCCATTAGCAGCAACTTTCCTTTTCAATCTCCATTGCCTGCAAGCATCTTGACATTCCCCGTCACTCCATTTAGTGTGGTTCGAATATTCGGTATCTAAGTGTTAATGGAGCGGAATCATGCAGTGGATTCGAGAGCAGATTGTGGATACCCTTTCGGGTGAAGTTTCTTTTCCGAGAGAACGTTTTCTGACGTTGTTTAAAACTCCCGATACGCCCGAACGCGGCGATCTGGCATTACCCTGTTTTCCTTTCGGAAAGGAATTGAAAAAGAAACCGGCTGAAATTGCAGCGGATTTCGCCACGCGCTTTTCCTCTATGCCGATTTTCAGTTCGGTGGAAGCGGAAGGACCGTTTTTGAATTTCCGATTTTCAACACCGGAATTGGCGCAACACGTGCTGCCGCTGGTTTTGAGTGAAAACGAGACTTACGGCGAAGGCAAAGAGGGCGACGGAAAAACGGTGGTGCTCGATTTCAGTAGTCCCAATATCGCCAAACCCATCGCTTTTCACCATATTAGAAGCACCGTGATCGGAAACGCCATTGCCAATCTGCATCAGGCGCGCGGCTATAAAACGATGCGCATCAATTACCTGGGCGACTGGGGAACGCAGTTCGGAAAGCTGATTGTCGCCTATAAACGCTGGGGATCGCGCGAGGAACTGGAAGAAAAACAGATTCGACATCTGCTAGATATTTATGTGAAGTTCCATGCCGAAGCGGAAAACGATCCCAATTTGGAAGAAGAAGCTCGGGGTTGGTTCGTGCGCATGGAGCAAAACGACGAAGAAGCGTTGGAGCTCTGGAAGCTGTTCTATGAAATCAGTATGAAAGAGTTCGACCGGATTTACGGCTTGCTGGGTGTGCGTTTCGATTCCTTCGAGGGCGAGTCGAAATACCGCGATCGACTCGATGATGTTATCAAGCTGGTGGATGAAACCGCCGGAACGCAGATTTCCAAAGGCGCGTTGGTGGTGGATCTGGAAGCGGAAAAACTGCCTCCCTGCCTGCTTAAAAAAGCCGACGGCGCGACTTTGTATGCCACGCGCGATATCGCCGCCGCCATCGATCGTTTCGAGCGTTTCAACTTCGCGCGTTCGCTTTACGTGGTGGCCCATCAGCAGTCCATGCACTTTAACCAGTTTTTCAATGTCCTTAAAAAGATGGGTAATGCCTGGGCCGAGCGCATGACGCACGTCTCTTTCGGCATGTTGCAACTGGCCGATCAAACGATGAGCACCCGCAAGGGGCAGGTCATCTTTTTGGAAGACGTGCTGAAAAAAGCCATCGATCTTTCACTGGCTGCCATCGAAGAAAAGAACGCCGAACTGGCCGACAAGCAGACCGTGGCGAAACAGGTCGGTGTGGGTGCGATTATCTTCGGCGATCTGGTTCATCGACGCACGAACGATGTGACCTTCGAGTGGGAACGCATTTTGAATTTTCAGGGCGAAACCGGTGTATACGTTCAGTACACGCACGCGCGTTGCTGCTCGATGCTGCGAAAAGCTGCCTTAGAAGACGCTGTGGCGGACTGGGATGCCTCCAAGCTGGAACTGGCCGAAGAAAAGGAAGTCATAAAGCTGCTGGGCGAATTTCCCGAGCGCGTGCTGCGCGCCTGCGACGACTACGACCCGTCCATCGTGGCGCGTCATTTGATCGAGTTGTGCCGGGCGTTTAACAAAGTATACAACATCGAAGGCTATCGTTTCCTCGATGCCGATCCGGTTATGCGAGCCACCCGCATGACACTGGTGCAAGCCTGCGCCGTCGTGTTGCGTCGCGGTTTGACCTTACTGGGACTGGAAACTCCGGAGGAAATGTAGCGTGCGTGGGTACCCGGTTGTCTATCGCAAAAGATTAATAGGCGCTCTGGCATTGATTGCGTTCGTCGCACTCGTTTCGTTTGCCTGGGCGCAAGCGGCGGACAGCACGACGGAAAATCCACCTGCGTCCAATGTCGAAGCCGCGTCCGATCCAAAGCCGGAAGAATCTTCTGCAACGACTGAAGCACCCGCTGCTGCAAAGGCTGCAAGTGAAACACCGAGCGCGCCCACGGCAGCGACGCCACCGGTGGAAGTGAAAGAGACTCCCGTTTCAGACGGCGATCAGGAATCCGCGGCAAGCGAAATAAAAGATTCCGAGCCTGCCGCTGCTGTTGCTCCTGCTGCTCCCGCCGCTACTGAGCCTGCCAAGGTTGAACAGAAAAGCAATCCCAACCAAGCGGCGACAACCGAGAAACCGCTTTCTCAGCCGGAAAGCGGAACGACTGCACAGGCAAAGCAAGCCGATGCCGATGCAGAGCAGACCCAAGCCACCGGTACGGATGACGGCGATCTGGATTCCGTCGAAGAAATATCTGCCGAAGATGGCGATCTGCCTGATTTGCCGCCATTGAAACCGCACATGGAGTTGCCAGAATTCAAAGGCGATCTGGACGAGGATGGCCCCTTGTTCGAAGGCGGCGAGGCGCTGGATGAAACGGCATTGGCGAAAAGCCTGGCGCGGACGTTGGCGCGACCGGAATTGCAAGGCGTGAAGGTCGGCCTGTATGTGATGGATGCCGAGGATGGGCAGGTCTTGATCTGTCACAATGGTCGAGAACCGATGAACCCGGCCAGCAATCAGAAACTGTTGACGGTGGCGGCTGCTCTGAAACTGCTCGGTCCGAATTTTCGTTTTAAAACCACATTCTATTCCACTGCGGAAATCGACAAAGCCACCGGAACGCTCAAAGGCGATCTCTATATCAAAGGTGGTGGCGATCCGGCATTGACGGTCGAGCAGATTTATCGACTGGCGACCGAATTGTACGCGCGTGGCTTGCGACGCATCGAAGGAAATATCTACATCGACGACAGCTATTTCGACAGTGTACGCCAGGGACCGGGCTGGGAACAGGACGACACCGACAACGCCTATCAGGCTCCCATGGGGGCCTTGTCGGCCAATTTCAATGCGGTTACGGTGCGTATCCGTCCCAGTGTACCGGGTCAGGCCGCGCGGGTTGTCGTGATTCCGCAGACCCGCTACATCGAAGTTCGCAACACCGCCACGACCATGGCGAAGCGGCGTACACGCTTGCAGGTTCATAGCGTGCTGGAAGATGAGCGCAACGTCATCACGGTGGAGGGGCGCATCAACGAACGCGCCAGGGTGCGCATGTTCAACCTGAAAATCGACAATCCACCCATGTTCGCCGGTTGGACGATCCACGATGCCATGAAACGCCTGGACATTCGAACCACCGGCTACGTGCATCTTGGACGGGTACCCGAGGACGCCAAAAAATTGAATACCTTCTATTCGTTGCCGCTGTGGCGCATCGTTTCACTGGTGAACAAGTATTCCAACAACCACATGGCCGAGCAGATCTTGAAAACGCTGGGTGCCCAATTGCGCGAGGAGCCGGGCACCTGGGAAAAAGGAATCGATGTCCTGCGGGAATTTTTGGAGACGGAAATCGGTTACAACCTGAAGGGATATCGCTTGAAAAACGGCAGCGGTTTGGGAGATGTCAACCAGTTACCGCCGGAACTGTTTGCCCTTGTCTTTCGTTATATGCGCAACGATCCGAAAGCCGGGGCGGAGTTTTTAACTTCCCTGGCGGTGGCAGGGCGCGACGGCACCCTTCGAACGTCTTTTATTGACAACGAGGTAACGGATCTGCTACGCGGGAAAACAGGCAGCCTGGAACAAGTGATCGCATTATCGGGTGTGTTGCATACCCGCTCCGAGCGCGATCTGGTATTTACCCTCTTTTTCAACGAGTGCATGGGTAAAAACCGGCGACGACTAAAGGAAATCCAGCAGGAAATCGTTCGACTGCTGGCGAATTATTCGAATTCGCATCATTGATTGTACGGGAAATACATCGCAATAAAGGAGTTTATACTATGAAATCCAAATGGATCTTGATTCTTTGCGTGGGTCTGGTCGCGTTTAGTGTAGCCGCTTCCGGTTGCAGCAAGTGCTCTTCGGATAAGCAAGCGAACGCGAGCAAAGACAGTGTGGCGATGAAGGAAAAGGGAGCGGGTATCGAAAAGGATGTCAAGCTTCAGCCTTCCGCTCGCAAATTGGAAAAGGCTCCGAAGAGGTCTTCGCTGACGCCGTTTACACAGGACTTCCTTGCAAGCGTGTTGCCTCCGGAGGGCAAAAACTGGAAAGCCTCGAAAGTAACCGGTCATAGCGCAAAAAACGCGGAAGATCCCAAGTCGTCTTTCGCCCGGAGAAGCTATAAAGGTTCTCAGGGTAAAGTGACATTGACCATCACCGACACCATGCGCGACAGGGAACACACTAAAGTGGCTCGCAAGAGAATCGGCAAACTTCGTCGCGATAAGAATTTCGAGATGAACAAGATCAGAACCGGAAAACTGAACGGCTACGAATTCTATAACAAAGCCACCAAAACTTCGAAGTCGATGTTCATGGTTCGCGGGCGTTTGTTTATCGAAGCCCAAGCAACGGGTGTGGATTCCGGCAGCGTGGCGTTGGATTTGATCAATCAGGTCGACATGGCGACCCTGCTTGAAAAAGTCGGCAAGCCGCAACGACCGGGAAATTTAAAACGCCGTGGAAAACATCATCCTTCCGCAATTTCTCCACGCTTCAAAGGTGCTCCGAATCAAAAGGGCTTGAACAAAATGGAGAAGAAAAACTCGTTAAGAAAGCGGAATGCGAAAGGCGTCAAGCCGATGAAGAACAGAAAACCGACTCAGAAGAATCCGTAGCAAGGAAAAAAAGAATCTCGGGAAAACCTAGGGTAGGTTGATTCTTAAAGCGGCGGCGCATAAGCCCGCCGCTTTTTGCTGTGTAGAGGAGTTGTTATTCATCACTGGCGATGTCTTCTTGTAGCGGCGAGGCGTGAGCCCGCCGAATAATACTTCAAACGAAGGAAGGGTGGCGCGGGCTAAGCCGCAGGCTTGCCCGTGCTCGAAAGCCACATGGGCAAGCTTCGTTTCTCTTCGCTTAGCCCATGTCACCCGTCGAAGGGTACATTTCAAACAATAATACGTTACTATTATTATGCGTCCGAATCCGAATCGGAAGGTTCGTAGGCGGCGATCCGTTGAGTGAAGGCCCGCAACTGTTCGCTTTTTCCCATCAGCACCAGGCTGTCGCCCGCGCACAAGCGCTCTTCACCATCGGGATTGGAGCGCAACTCGTTTTGTCGCTGAATGGCAAGCACCGTCACGCCGAAATCGGTTCGGATGCGCAACTCGGAGAGGGGCAGCCCGACCACAGGGGAGTCGGCTTGTACGCGCGCCGATTCGATATCGACCTGCTCCAGCACCGGTTGCAGCGGACTGATCGCAGTGGCTGCACCGCTGGGAGCGCGCAGCATCTGGTAGCCATCGGCGCGGATATCGGCAATGAAGCGCTCGATCTGCTCGCGGGAAATCAGGTAGCGCCGCATCACCCGTGCGAAAATTTCAATGGAGGTTTCAAACTCTTCCGGGATCACTTCGTTTGCGCCCAGGCCGTAGAGCGCGGGGACTTCGGCCATAAAGCGCGTGCGTGCGATGATGTGCAGCTTGGGATTGCGTCGCCTGAGCAGTTCGACGATACGGCGCGTGGCTGCCGCATCGTTGATGGCGATCACGGCGACCTTGGCCGCACTCACGCCTGCATGCGCCAGTACCATTTCGTTGGAGGCGTCGCCGTAATGAATCGGGATGCCTTCCTTCTTCATTTTGTGAACGGTGTCCGGGTTCATCTCGATAATGGCGTGACTGATGCCGCACTTTTTCGCGGCGGTGGCCAGATTGCGGCCATTCAAGCCGAAACCGACGATCAGCAGGTGATTGTTTTCGGCGGTTTCCGGTTCCGCTTCGGTTTGCGTCTTACCACGCCAGTGATTGATGCGTGTCGCCACCCTGCCAACGACACGCGGTCCCAGACCGATCGCCACCGGAGCAGCGGCCATCGTTAGAATGACCACGGCTAAAAAGAGTTGATAGGTATCCGCCTGAATGATGCCTGCTTCCAGACCGGTTTTCGACAACAACAGTGAAAATTCACCGACCTGCGACAGCGCCAGCCCGGCCAATAGCGCCGTGCGTAGCGGATGCCCAAGCACCGCACTTGCTGCCGCACCGGTAATGGTTTTCAATAGCAGCACTCCGCCCGCGATCAACAGAACCGTTCCCAGATGATCGAACAGAAAGCCGACATCGAGCAGCAGGCCGACCGAAATGAAGAAGAAGCTTAAAAACACATCGCGAAAGGGCAGGATCGCGCCCAGCGCCTGGTGGCTGTATTCGGATTCGGAGATGATCAACCCGGCCAGAAACGCGCCCAGCGCCAATTTCAGCCCGATCGCCTCGGATAATCCGGCAATGGCGAAGCCGATCACCAGAATGGAGAGCATGAACAGTTCCTGGTTGCGCGTCGCGGCGACCTGCTTCAATGACAGCGGCACAATGTATTTCGCCAATAGCCACACGGAAGGAACCGCCAGCAGCACCTTGGCGAGCAGCAGGTGCATGGGACCACCGGCATCCAGACCGCTGCCGGATAACAGCGGTACCACCAGCATGGCAGGCACGATCAGGATGTCCTGAAAGATCAGCACACCCAGCGCCACCCGGCCATGAGGCGTATCGACTTCCGCTCGTTCCGCCAACAGCTTGAGTACGATGGCCGTGCTGCTCATCGCCAGCATCAAGCCGATGAACACCGCCTGGTTGCTTGGGCGTCCCATTGCCAGCGCCCAACCGGCACAGACGGCCAGTGTAAGGAAGACCTGTAGCAGTCCACCGGCGAAGACCGTTTTGCGAATGGAAAAAAGCTGGTTCAGCGAGAATTCCATGCCGATGGTGAACATCAACAGCACGATGCCGATTTCGGCCAGCATCTCCACCGTTTCCGGGTCGGAAATCAGTCCCAGTGAAGACGGTCCGACAACCACTCCCGTTACCAGGAAGCCGACGATGGCAGGCAGGCGCAGTTTCTGTCCCAGAAACACCACGATCGCCGCAAGGGCCAGTACGATCACGATTTCATACAGAATATGCATGAAGCGGCTCCCTTCGTTTTCCCGGTCTCCGAGAAAAAACCCCGCCAATAAGGCGGGGCTTGAATGCATCTTTCAAACGCTCTATTTGCCGGTGGCTTTCTTTCTTGCCTCGACAAAGGCGTTGGTCACGCCCGTGCTCCAGGTTTTGAAATCCTTCTGGATTTTCTGGAATTCCAGCGCGTCTTTGTACAGACCCTGTTTCTGTGTTTCCAGTTTCTGCTTTAAAGCATCGCGTTGTTTGATCTTTTCGGGATCTTTCTTTTTGGCGGCTTGCAAGGCGGCGCGAATAGCGTAGTATTCATCCGCAATGTCGACCAGCTTGCGTCCGTCCTGGATATCCTTGCTGTACAGCACCGATACCCGCTGCTTCAGGGCCATGGCTTCGCTGTCTTCAACGGAATCCGGATAAGCCGAGGAGCAATAGTCCAGCTTGGTGATGGCGTCGCGTCCGGCGTTGGGGTTCTGCTCGTTGAGGTACTGCAAGCGTGGTTGATTCTGAGCGAAACAGTTGATCATCGGAATCAATGTAGACTTGGAAAAGGCCATCACTTTTTCCAGGCGCTTCATTTCCTCCTGGGCTTCTTCCTTCTCTCCTGCGGCAGCGATGCTGGCGGTCAGTGTCAACAGCACAGCCAATAACAAAACGAGCGACTTTTTCCCCATCTTGTCCTCCATGCGTCATCGTGAATAAACGAACAAGAATTGTTCTGTCTTTTTTTGTAGCATCACCAGCGCCACGGTGTCAAGTTCAGCAAGACAAACTTTTTTCTTCGTCTAGCTTTACCGGGGTGGGAGGATATTTTACAGGGAATAGCAAATCAATCTGATTTCAGGGTGGCGCGGGCTAAGCCGTAGGATTGCCCGTGTTCGAGAGTTACATGGGCAAGCTCCGTTTCCCTTCGCTTAGCCCATGGCACCCGCTTTTTTAGCCAGTAACAATTTGTTGTGATACACCTTTTACTGGTGGCACTGATAAAAAGGAATTGCCGCCGTAGTCGCCATTTGATAAGACTAGGTAGTGGGTACCACCGTCAAGCTGACTGAGTATAGAGGTGTGAACATGATCCCCCATTCTAACATCGAGAGTTATTTCCGGCTGTGCGCGGCGATGCTCGTTCTTTTGTTTCTGTTTGCCTGCGGTTCCGATGACAATGCCCCCGTAGATGGGGACGCAGATCAGGAAGTCCAGAAAGAGGAGGAGTCCACGCTTTGCGATGAAGACGTGTTAGCCTGCTTGGGAACCCAGGCGGTGATCTGTCGCGATGGCGACTGGTTGGTGCTGGCCGATTGCGCCGATGCCGAGAAAGTCTGCGAAAAAGGCGAGTGCGTCAATCCACCCGATCCCCCGGCGGATGGCGATACGGACCTCGATGACGATCCGGTGGAACAGGAGCCCGCTGTCGATACCACCCCACCGGAGATCGAAAGCACCAGCCCGGTTGACGGCGCCCAGGGCGTCGACCCCGGCATTCGGCGCGTCATTATCGTGTTTTCGGAGGCAATGGAGCTGGACGGCTTTGTCATGAAGCGCGATCTGCGCTTTTTCGGCGGACCGGGCAACGTGATCTATTCCGGTCAATTCACTCAGGATAAGCGTCAACTGGATCTGAGTTTCGGCGAACTGGAAGAGGGCGTTACCTATACTATTTCGATCGAGGCGAATAGCCTGCACGATCTGGCAGGCAATGCGTTTGCGGGAACGACTTTCTATTTCACCGTTGCGGGCGAACTGGATGGCGACTGGGAGGTGGACTGGGGCGATTACACGGCTCCCACCCTGCGCGATTCGCTGCCTCGTGACGGGCAGAGCGGCGTTTCGACTACGCTAGATGGCGTTTTGATCTATTTCTCCGAAGCCATGGACCGGGATCGCTGGGATATTGCAGCGCATGTTTCGATTAAAGGCGACGATGACCACGAACCGCTTTGGGAGGGGAACTGGTTGGCGCAACCACCTGATACTTCTATCTTTTTAAGTCTGAACGAGGCTTTGCACATCAACACGACCTACCAGGTGAGCATTGATGCGGGAATTACGGATATGGCCGGAAATGCCTTTGCGGGCGGCAGCATCAGCTTCGATACCTGGCTACTGCCCGATGGCGATCTGGATCTGATCGAAATCGAACCGGAGCCGGAATGGGCGGATGTGGTGGAAGAGGAACACGAGCAGGTGATCCTGAACACCGCCTATCTGGACGACTACTACAATTCCAATTGCAACGAACCGCCTGCCTCCTACGATCCGGCTAATTATCCGGAGTCGGTCGAAGCGAACTATCAGAACAACCGGTTGACGATCGTGCATCACAATGCGCCGCTGGATAGCTGCCTGCAAAACGTCTCCATTCGCTTGAATCAGGACGGAGCCCTGCTGGAGCTATTTGAAACCGTACACAACCCGGTGCCATGCGATACTCCCTGTCCCATCGATGTCACTACTGAATTGACGCGCCTGATGAACGGATTGTATACGGTGCGTGTCTGGCCGGATGGCGCTTCGGAAGCGTTGGAAACCCAAGTGCAGGTTCCGTAAGGGTGCATCATAAGAAGTTGCAAACCTGTATGATTTCTGGGTGGCGCGGGCTAAGCCGCAGGCTTGCCCGTGTTAAAGAGCCACATGGACAAGCTCCGTTTCTCTTCGTTTGTCCCATGGCACCCGTTTTCAAAGCCAATCGCAAGATCTTGTGATACGCACGTGCCGTAACGCGAAATTGACAAGTTGCCACGATTTATGTTACACGCAGAGCGGGTGAATCGTTTCCAAATCTGCTAACAGGCAAGGAAAACCGGTATGGAGAAACCAAAACCGATCGTCATCAAGCGATATGCGAATCGCAAGTTGTACAACACCAACGACAGTTGCTACATCACGCTGAATGAAATCGCTCAAATGGTGAGAAACGGTGTGGATGTCAAGATCATCGATTACAAAAGCAAAAAAGACATCACTTCCATTACCCTGGCGCAGATCATTTACGAAAAGGAGAAAAAGCAGAAGCTTTTCCCTTCGCAGACGCTGCGGGATATCATCCAGACCGGTGGTGGCGCGATTACTGACTTTTTGCAAAAACGTATGAATATCGGGCAGTTAAAGGAAGAAGCGGAAAAAACGAGGGGCGCGCTGGAAAAGCTGTTGTCCAAAAACGTCTTTACCCGCGAGGAAGGTGTGAGCCTGTTGGAAGAAGTGGTGCAGCATTCCCAGCAGAATCTGGAGGATTTGCAGCATCGCATCGACGAGCGCATCAAGGCTCTGGTCGGTCCGGTTACGAGCTTTACCTTGTTGCGCAAGGAAATCGATGCCCTGACTGCCCAGGTGGATTTACTGGAAGAAAAGATCGTAAACCTGGAACGCTTGGACGAAAAAGCCCCGGAGAACTCCGCTGCGGAGTGAATGCTTTGAAATCCCAGTGAAAATTTCTTGCAACCGGGTAGCCGGTTAAGGTATACATCAAGGGAATCTTGGTCATCTATTCATATTGTGTGGGAGAGTAACACGATGAGGCGACTATCGACCTTATTCTGGTTTAGACCCATTACCTACGTACTGCTTACTACGTTCTTCCTGCTCTACGGCGGCAACCTGCCGATCTATGGAAGTGTGAGCAAGGCATACGCCCAATCCATCGACGATCTGCTGGAAGAGGACGATTCCGACCTGTTCGGTGAACCTGCCGAAGAGGCTCCCGCTGTAGAAGAGCCGGCGGAAGAACCGGAGCCGGAAGTAGAACCGGAACCGGCCAAGTCCAAAGAGCCTGAGCCCGTTATGGATGAAAACGAGGACGAAGAGGACGAAGAAGAGTTGGAAGAGGAAGAGGAGCCGGTCGCTCCGAAACCTCAACCGAAAGAGGAACTCGAAGAAGACGAGGACGAGGAATACGACGAGGAAATGGAAGAAGACGAAGAGCCGGTGCAGAAAGCCGTGCAGCGCGTCAGCTCTCCTCAACTCGCCGATCATCGCGTCGATGGATCGACCAAAGTGCTTTCCATCGTCATCCCGAGCCAGAAGAAATTCGAACGCCGTGCCGCAGAGCAGGAACTGTTGATCGAGAACTGGCTGCGAGGCGCTACTCAATACACGCATATGCCGGTCAACGACGCTTACGGTGAACCCTCCGCAGTTAAAGAGGATAGCGTTGCCAAGAAAGCCGACCGTGCTTTGGAAGACGGCATTAGCGCCTACAACGCGTTGAAACTGGGCGATGCCATCGATCAACTGGAAAACGCGCTGACCGCTTACGGTCCCATTCTCGAATTTGCCGAGTATCGCAGCAAAGTCGAGCAGGCGCGCTTATACCTGGGTGCCGCCAACGTGCTGGACGGTGATGAGGATGAAGCGATCGATGTTTTCACCGGTCTGTTGATGCTCAATCCCAAGGCCGATATCAGCGGCAAGGGCTTCCCCACGGAAGTGGAAGAGATTTTCCTGGAAGCCAAGCAGGGCTTGTCCGAAGCCTCCACGGCGAGTTTGTCCGTCAATTCCAGTCCCGACGGTCTGCCGGTATTTCTGGATGGATACTTCCGCGGTCTGACTCCGATTCAGCTAAGCAACATCAATGCCGGAGAGCATTTCTTCGAAATCAAGTCTGCGGGATATCAGGATTACAGCTCGCGCTTGACGCTTTATACCGGCGTCAGCAAAAAGCTGAACATCAAAATGAAGCAGATTCTGAAGTACTACAGCTACACCGCCGAACTGGATACCATCAAGCGCGGTTTCGATCATCGCAACATGTGGGAATCGGTCAGAACGATCGGTGACGATACGGATCTGAACAACATTCTGTTGACCAGCACCAGCGAAGCCAACGGCGTGGTGACTTTGGAAGGGTTCTACTACGATATCGGTGAGGAACTCTACAAAACGCATACCGTACGCATCGAGTTGGCCAGCGAAGACATCCAGCAGGCCACCTATGACTATCTGGCCACGATGATGAGCGATCAGGTCGAGTGGAAAGATACCTACATTCCGCCCGAGCAGGTTGCGAAAGCTGAAGATGACGACGAAGTCACGCCCTTCTACAAGACCTGGTGGTTCTGGACTGTCATCGGTGTCGTCGTGGCAGGCGGCGCGGTAGTCGGTGCGGGTGCGGCGACCGATTGGTTCGGCACTTCCGGCGGTGGTGATAACAACAATACCGACGGCGATCAGGGCGGCCCCAACGCCATTATCGTAAACTTCAGGCGTTAGCGCCCAAATCCTTTCGACTTTCACATGGCCGAGGCGTTTTGCCCCGGCCATGTTGCTGTTTGTGGCTTGATTTTTCAGTAAAAATTCATTCGAATTCGGCTTGTGCCTAGCCGCCGCATTGATTAAAGTGGATATGCACGTATGTGCGGGGAGTGCTACGTTCACCTTTCGAGGGGAAGATCTTCTATGCAACTACAGATTGTAAAACGAAGACGTACCACCGCGTCCGGCGGTCTGCGGGTTCTGTCGCGGTGGATTGCTTTGCTGTTGCTTGTTCTTGGGTTGGCCTGTCCCTGCGGCGTACTGGCAGAAACGCCGGAGGATGAGCAGGCGTCCGACTCTGATTCGCCGCCACAAAAGGAAGTGCCTGAAGAAAAAACCAGCGCCAAAGCCGCTCCCGCACATCCGGAAGATGGCTTTCAGTTCGGCAGCTATGGCCGTATCCAGGCTACCACCGATTTCGACGGTCACAGCGGGCAGGGCGTGAACGTGGTATCTCACGGTCCCCGCCTGTTGGAGGGTCCGTATGCCGAACTGGATTTCGGTTACGGCATGCACCACAAGGACGGCTTTGGCGTGCGCATCCAGATCACTCTGGCGCTGTTCGAAGAGTTCTTTCATTTCACCGGCGATCTGGATCAGCGATTGGCGCTGCGTAATCTCTACGCCGAAGCGGACGGATTTCTGCCTTACGTCAAAGTTTGGGTCGGTTCGCGCATGTATCGCGGCGACGACATCTACCTGTTCGACTTCTGGCCGCTGGACAATTTGAACACCTACGGCGGCGGCGTGAGATTGAGCGACGACAAAAGCTGGGAGATCAAGGCGCAGGCCGGTGTCAATCGCCTGACCAATGACTATCAACTGCAAACGATCGACGTGCCGGGGCGCTGGTTCGGCTCCGAAACGGTGGAGACGTTAAATCGCCAGCGCATCATCGCTTCGGCGAAGGCCACGTACATGGCACAGGAACTGGTGGGCAGCTTTTCATTGAAAGTCAGCTTGTACGGCGAATATCACCACCTGCCTTCCGGCACCTATACCGATGAAGAAGCGATGCAAACGGAAGAGTTACCCAAAGATAAAGGCTGGTTGATCGGCGGGGAAGTCGGATTCTGGGGCTTCGGTAAAAATACGCATTTGAACCTGTTTGTGCGCTACGCCGAGGGCTTGGCCGCTTACGGAGAATGGAGCTCACCCTGGGGACTTGGAACCGACAACACCACCGGCGGCGCTCATGAACTCGTGACCGGCCTGTCGTTCAACTGGGAAAGTCACTGGGTCGGCGTGATGGGTGCGTTTTACGCGCGCAAGTTCAAAGACGCCGATCCCAATAAGTATGACCTGGATGATTTCTGGGAAGGCGCGCTGGCGGTAAGGCCGATCATTTTCATTACCGATCACTTTCACCAGGGATTCGAATTGGGTTACCAGTGGCGCAACTCGACCGGGTTATCGCCGGTGTACAAGACGCATCTGACACCGCAGGTCACCCAGTTGTCCATTATGGAAATTCTGTCCTGGGATCGGGGCACCTACCAGCGTCCGCAGTTCCGCTTGGTCTATACGGCAAGCTATTTGAACAAGGGGGCGAAAGACGTCTTCCCCTTGAAGGACGTGCGTCGCAGCAAATCCTGGCAACACTACTTGGGCGTACAGGTCGAGTGGTGGTTTAACAGCAGCTATCGCTGATGGGGGCGATGATGAGGATAAATCGAAAAAAAGGTCATCTTGTTTTTGCGCCGATTCTACCGGTCGGATTGTTGCTGTTGCTGCTCGTTTCCTGTGTGGATACGGCCCCGGTCGACGGCGACTGGAAAATCGGTTCGCACGTTACCGACTGGCGCGAAGAGGTGATTTACCAGGTGATGATCGACCGTTTCGCCAATGGCGATCTTTCCAACGATGTCAACGTGGACTCAAGCAATCCGGGCGGCTGGCACGGCGGCGACTGGCAGGGGCTGATCGACAAACTCGACTATATCGAGCAACTGGGCGTGACCGCCTTGTGGATTTCCCCGGTTGTCAAGAACGTGGATGAGGACGCCGGTTTCAGTGCCTATCATGGTTACTGGACGCAGGATTTTGTAAGCACCAACCCGCACTTCGGCGATCTGGCGAAGTTGCGGGAGTTGTCCAATGCTTGCCACGAGCGCGGCATCAAAATCATTTTGGATGTGGTGGTCAATCACGTCGGCCAGCTTTTCTATTACGATATCAATAAAAACGGACAGCCCGACGAGTGGCTGGAAGGCTCGGGCAGCAGTTCGGATTTGAAGCGCGTGACCGAATGGGACCCCGACTACAATGAAGACGGCATCCAGTCGTTTACCTCCTTGGGACCGAGCGGACTGGCTCCCGTACGTTTTGTGAATATGCCGTCTATTTCCCGCACACCACCGATTCCGGAAGTGTTCCAGAATCCCGACTGGTATAACCGCAAGGGCCGGGTGACGGTCTGGGGGCGCGAAATGGAGGCTTGTATCGCTGCCGGAAAAGTTTCAGTGCCCGATGACGTCTGCGACGCCAAACTGGCAGCCAACAAACCTTGCGAGGAGCAGGAGGAATTCATCGCAACCAAAGGCGGCGAGTGGCGCTCTTACGAGGCCTGTTGGAGTTACGTGAGGCAGCAGGAAACTCTGGGAGATTTTCCCGGCGGGCTGAAGGATATCAAAACCACCTTGCCGGAAGTGCGCCAGGCGCTGATCGATGTCTTCGCTTATTGGATTGAAGCGGCGGATTTGGATGGCTTCCGCATCGACACATTGAAGCACGTCGAGCACGAGTTTTTCGAGCAGTTCTGCCCCGCCATGCGCCAGCGCGCCAAACAACTGGGCAAGGATAATTTCTACATGTTCGGCGAAGTCTTCGACGGCTACGATCCGCTTCTGGGCAGCTATACCTATAACGACAGCGTAGATGGCGTGTTCTATTTCAGCCAGAAGTACGTGATCGATTCGGTCTTCAAATACGGTGGAGCAACCAGCCAGTTCCAATGGCTGTATGACGAACGGGTAAGCAATTATTCGGATCAGCCGCATACCGACGGGCCGCTAGGCTACGACAATACGCCGCTGGTTCCCCAGCAACTGCTGGTGAGTTTTTTGGATAACCACGATCTGTCGCGCTACCTGTACGAATACGACGATCCCGACGGCTTGCGGCTGGCGTTGTTCTACATTTTAACCACCGACGGCATCCCCTGCATCTACTACGGCACCGAGCAGGACTTCAACGGCGGCAACGATCCGGCAAACCGCGAGGACATGTGGACGACCGGTTATGCCACGGACGGCACGACGTTCAAGCACATTCAGAAATTGATTGCGCTGCGCAAGGCGCATAAGCCGTTGATGTACGGCGAGTTGGACATTCGCTGGACGACCGATCACACCGGCGACGAAATCGACGCCGGCATCTATGCGTTCGAGCGCGTCATGACGAGCGGTGAGCGCGCGCTGGTGGTGATCAACACATCGCAGACGAAAGCCTCCAGCACCACCGACGGCAACGGCAACGATATGTCCACCGGCTTTGCTGCCGGAACGACGTTGACGGATGTGTTCAACTCTTCCGGCGAGCAGGTGACGGTAGGAGCGGGCGGTAGCGTGAGCATTGTACTTCCTGCGTTTAGCGGCAAGATCTTTATCGCGAGGTAGCGGACCATGGCGAAACTCGGATTGCAGCGAATCGAAAAAGTATACGACGGCAAAGTCCACATTCTAAAGGGAATCGAACTGGACATCGCCGATGGCGAATTCATGGTGCTCGTCGGTCCCAGCGGTTGCGGCAAGTCCACCCTACTGCGCTGCATCGCGGGGCTGGAGGACATTACCAGCGGCAGTCTGCGCATCGACGGACGGGTGGTCAACCGTCTGCGTCCCAAGGATCGCGACTGCGCCATGGTTTTTCAAAGCTATGCGTTGTATCCGCACATGACGGTGCGCGAGAATATGGGTTTTTCGCTTTCGGTGCGGCGCGTAAAGAAGGCGGAGATCAAAAAGCGCGTGGAGGAAGTGGCCGGGTTACTGGATCTTTCGCCGCTATTGGATCGGTTGCCCAAGCAGCTTTCCGGCGGCCAGCGCCAGCGCGTGGCCATGGGGCGCGCCATCGTGCGCAACCCGAAGGTGTTTCTTTTCGACGAGCCGCTGTCTAACCTTGACGCCTCCTTGCGCACACGCATGCGGCTTGAATTGAAGAAGCTGCACCAGCGTTTGCAGTCGACCATGATTTACGTCACCCACGACCAGGTGGAGGCGATGACCCTTGCGGATCGCATCGCGGTATTGGAGAGTGGTGTGTTGCAGCAGGTCGGAACGCCGCAGGAACTGTTCGACCGCCCGGCCAATCGCTTTGTAGCGTCGTTTATCGGATCGCCGCAAATGAACTTTTTCGAGGGCGTGTTCCGCATCGAAGAGACGCCGCTGGTAAGCGGTCCCGGCTTTGAACTGCTGTTGCCGAAAAGCTACGCGCAGCTTTCGCCGCTGCCCACTAACGTGATCGTGGGTGTGCGTCCGCACGATCTGAAGTTTTCCGGCGATTTCCCCGGCGTCATGGTGGCGACGGTGAGTGTGACCGAGCCATTGGGTTGGGAAATGCTGGTTCATGCCGAAATGGGTTCCAATCCCGTCGTGGCGCAGCTACCTGCCGATGAGGCGGGCGAGATTGCCGGACAGAAGCGCGTCAGTTTCCAAGTCGATCCCGACGTAGTACATCTGTTCGACCCGGACAGCGGTAAGGCTCTGCGTCCCGAAAACGGAGGCGAACATGCCTAGGCGCTGGGCTTCGAGATTGATGGGATGCACTGCGCTTGCTGTGCTGCTTTTGCTGCTGCTTTGCAGTCTGGCGCAGGCCGAACCGGTGGTTGTATGGCATAGCTACCGGGGCGAGGAGCGGCAGGCGCTGGAACAGCTTGCGCGCAAGTGGAACGACCGCTACCTGGATCGTGAAATCGAACTGCTGGCCATTCCCTATGAAGCCTATGCCAATAAGCTCAGTTCCGCCATTCCCAACGGCAACGGACCGGACCTGTTCATCTTTGCGCACGAGCGTGTGGGAGACTGGTCGCGCTCGGGACTGATCGATACCGTGACGTTATCATTGCAAGAGCGGCAAGCCTTCGTTTCTCAGACGCTCGATCCTCTGACGGTCGAGGGTAAATTGTATGGCTGGCCGCTGGCGTTTAAATCGTTGGCGCTACTTTACAACAAGGATCTGATGGATTCGCACGAGCAGTGCACGATCGTCGAACCGGAAGCGGTGACAGAAGCGAATCCGCGCAAGGGCAAGAAGAAAGACAAGAGAAGAGGCAAGGCAAAGAAAACCAAGGCCAAAAAAGCCGAAGTGCAGCGCATCTGTCATCGCGTGATCGATCTACCCCAAGATACACGCGAGTTGCGGCTCTTTCTGCAAAAGCAAAAACGAGCCGGGCGCTACGGTCTGGCGTATGAGTCGGGCAGTTTTTATCATCATGCCCCCTGGTTGTTCGGTTTTGGCGGCAGCCTGTTCCGCTATGATGGTTCCATCCGCCTGGATACCCCCGCCAACGCGGATTCCTTTGCGTTTGTGGCGCGACTGACCAAAGAGGGGTTGATCCCGGAAGAAGCCAGCGGCGCACTCGTTACGGAATTGTTCAATAGCTCTAAGGCCGCCATGGTGATCAACGGTCCCTGGTTTTTGGGGGAGCTGGATGAGAAACTGAATGTCGGCATCGCAGCTTTGCCGATTGTTTCGACCACTGGAAAGCGGGCCAAGCCTTTTCTGACGGTGGAAGCTGCGCTGCTTTCGACCTACTCCACCAACAAACAGACCGCCATTGAAGTGGCGCGGTATCTTGCGTTGGGCGAGGGTGCGCGTGTGCGGGCGGAAGTCGGACGACAGGCGGTGGCGGATCGGGCAGTGGTTGACAAGGTGATCGCAGCCGGATCGGATGAGATGCTGATCGGCTTCATGAAGATGGCCGATCAAAGCGCACCGATGCCCAATAATCCGATGATGCGCGCCGTCTGGGAACCGGCGGCGCAGGCGTTGCGAAAGACGTTACGCGGAGCGAGTACGGCTACAGAAGCTTTGCAAACGGCCCAGGCTCGTCTGCGCGTGCTTACGCGCCCCAAACCGCAGCAGGAAGATGCGCGCCCCTATTTGCACGCCCTGGCGGCGCTGATCGCGTTGGGTCTGCTCTTTTGGATCTTAAGCTTTATACGTGCGGGCGGCTTCGCTCGTTTCTGGCGAGGACGCGCGGCCTATCTGTATTTGCTGCCGATGGCCGTGAGCCTGTTGCTGCTGGTCTTCGTGCCCTTCATCGTCGGAACGGCGGTGGCCTTTTTCGCTCATCGCGAAGGCAGCTTTACGTTTGTGGGGCTGGCCAATTTCTTCAACATCATCTCCAGCAGCGATTACGCCATCGACGATCCGCTCTCTTTCTATTTCACACTTGGCGTGACAGTGATGTGGACGGCAGTAAACGTTTTTCTGCATGTTTCGGTGGGGCTGATGCTGGCGCTATTGTTGCGCGATCCCTGGATGCGGCTGCGCGGCGTCTATCGCGTGCTGTTGATCGTACCCTGGGCGGTGCCCAACTACATCACCGCGCTGATCTGGAAAGGCATGTTCCATAAGCAGTTCGGGGCGATCAATGCCCTGATCGTGAGTGCGGGAGACTGCTTCGGGCTGGACATCCAACCGGTGAGCTGGTTCTCGCATTTCTGGACCAGCTTTGCGGCCAATGTCGCCACCAACACCTGGCTGGGCTTCCCCTTTATGATGGTTGTTACCCTGGGCGCGTTACAGGCCATCCCTCGCGATCTGGAGGAAGCGGCGGAAATCGACGGTGCAGGGCGCATTACCCGCTTTTTCCGCATTACCCTGCCGCTATTGAAACCGGCGCTATTGCCTGCGGTGATTCTGGGCAGCGTGTGGACCTTCAACATGTTCAATATCATCTATCTGGTCAGTGGCGGCGAACCGGACGGAGCCACCGAAATCCTGATTACGGAAGCGTATCGCTGGGCCTTTACGCGGCAGGAACAGTACGGCTATGCTGCTGCCTACGCTACGTTGATATTCCTGGTGCTGCTGACCTATTCGAGCCTCACGCGCCGACTGGTCGGGGCCAAGGAGGTGTAAGATGAACAGACCGTCACTTGTAAAAGCCATCCTGTTAAACCTGCTGCTGATCGTGATCTGCGCGGTTACACTGTATCCGGTGCTTTGGGTGATCAAGATGGCGCTGACGCCCTCGCAGGCGTTTTCGCTCTCCCTGTCGCCGATACCGGAGAGCGTCAGTTCGCAGAACCTGATGGAAGTGGTCTCTCAAACCGCCAGAGACGGAAGCTGGCTGTTCGGTCACTGGCTCTGGAACAGCGTGCTGGTCGCGGCTGCGACGACCTTATTGGGGATCTTTTTGGCGACTCCCGCCGCCTACGCCTTTTCGCGCTTCGTCTTTCCGGGGCGTAATGTCGGGTTGAACCTGTTGCTGATCACGCAGATGTTCCCCGGTGTCGTGATGGCGATTCCATTGTATATCCTGCTAAACAAGCTGCACCTGCTCGATTCGATGGCCGGGTTGACCCTGGTGTATGCCACCACCGCCATTCCTTTCTGCGTCTGGATGCTGAAAGGCTATATCGATACCATTCCCAAGGATCTGGAAGAGGCGGCGGTGATGGATGGCGCGGGGCATCTGCGTATCTTTTTAACGATCGTCATGCCGCTGACCAAACCGGCGGTTGTGGTGACGGCGCTCTTTTCCTTTATGACTGCCTGGAACGAGTTCATTCTGGCCGCCACGTTTTTAAGCGACGAGAAGGCCTTTACCCTGCCGGTCGCTCTACAACGCTACGTCGGGGATTATTCCACGGAGTGGGGCCGCTTTGCCGCCGGGGCGATCATTGTTTCGCTGCCGGTCATGGCGCTGTTCTTCGCGCTGCAAAAACATCTGGTTGGCGGTCTGACCGCCGGAGGAGTTAAGGGATAGGGCGTTTGCAATCCGTTTCTAACGTTGGAGCATGGCTCCCGTCCACAGCTGTCCCGCTAACTTCCAGGTTCAGCGCTACAACTACTTATTATTACAGATTGAATTTGTGATTATCAGGTGTCCGCGATAGTTTTTCTGCATTTCGAATAGTCAAGAAATGCAGGAGATCAAAATGACACAGACTGTCTTTTCGCAAGTGCTCGACTATTTGCCGGATCGCCATTTCCGCCGTTGTGTCAATCGCTATCAGGGGAACAAGCGCATTCGTACCTTTTCCTGTATGGATCAATTCATTTGCATGGCATTTGCCCAGCTGGCCTACCGCGAAAGCCTGCGCGATATTGAAGCGACCTTGCGGGCTATTCAGCTGAAACTTTATCACATGGGTCTGCGTGGAAAAGTCTCTCGCAACACACTGGCCAGAGCGAATGAAAAACGCGACTGGCGCATTTACGCAGATCTCGCTCAGCCCCTGATACGGCGCGCCCGCGCGCTGTATGCGGACGAGAAGCTCGCCGTCGACCTAGACGCCACCACCTACGCGCTCGACACGACAGCGATTGATTTGAGTTTGTCGCTTTTTCCATGGGCCAAATTCACGCGATACAATGGATCATTGCGTCTTCACACGCAAATGGACCTTCGCGGACGGATTCCCGCCTTTATTTCCATTACGGACGGCAAGAGCCATGACAAGCGTTTACTGGATATTCTGCCTTTGGAAGCGGGCGCATTTTATATCATGGATCGCGGTTATGTCGATTACGGACGCATGCATCGCATCCATCGGGCGGGAGCCTTCTTCATTCTTAGAGCCAGCAAGAACACCAGCACAAAGCGAATCTATTCACACCCCATCGACAAGAGCTTGGGATTGCGCGCCGATCAGACCGTGAGCTTCGTGGACCGTGCTTCCATTCGACGCTATCCGGATCATGTGCGGCGAATCAACTACATCGATCCAGAATCGAACACCCGATTTGTCTGGCTGACCAACAACTTTGATCTTTCTTCGGAAACGATTCCGGACTTGTACCGGCTGCGGTGGAGTATCGAAGTGTTTTTCAAATGGATCAAACAGAATCTGCGAATCAAGGCGTTTTACGGTCGCAGCGCCAATGCGGTAAAGACACAAGTGTGGATTTCGATTACGGTTTATCTGTTGGTTGCGATTCTGAAAAAGGATCTGAATCTCGAGCACAGTTTGATGACGATTCTACAGATTTTAAGCGTCACGCTTTTCGAGGAAAGCCCCATTTTACAGGTGCTAAAGGCAAACGCCTCCCTGCCTACCAATATCCCTTTTGGTAAGCAGTTGGAATTATTCAATAGTTAACGGGACAGCTGTGGGCTCCCGTCATGCTCCTGACGTTTGCCTTCGTGGTCGGGACAGGAGCCCCGACCGAAAACGCAAGGTTCAAGACAGAGCCTTGAACCATCAAGAGGTATGGGCAATTGTTTTGCCCATCGATCCAATCATTGAATAAGATGGGCATGGCAAATGCCCATCCTACTGATTTGAACCATCAAGAAATTGTCAGGTGAAATCACCCAACCCGAATATGTTAGCACTGCCGCAAATAAAAACGCCCCTTCACGTTTGCATGAAGGGGCGCAGGTTTTTCCGGATGCCGGATATATCCCGGCTAGACATTTAGATGCAGTAGCCGATCGCACCGTAAATAATCGCCGAGCAGTTATAGCCGAAGCAGCAGGGTGGTAGCAACACGCCGCAAACCGCTGGGTTCTGGCAGGCGCAGGTGTAGCAGTTGGGAGCGCTGGTGGCGTCGCAGCATTGGTTTTCGCCGCAGGCCGGACAGTTAAGTACGCACTGATCGAAGTTCGGATCGCAGACGTAACCCGGCGGGCACTGACCGCCACAGTCGCCTTGTCCGGTGCCGACGACACAACGGCCTTCGTTGTTGCAGACCAAGGCGCCGGGGCAGGGGTTGCTGGCGCTACACTGCGGACGGCAGCAGCCGACGTTTTGACCGGCTACCAGTTCGCAATACATGCCGGTGGCGCATTCGCCGTCGTAGCTGCATTGGCTGCAACTGGAGTCGTCGAGCAGGCAACGTCCGTAGTTGAGATCGCTGGGGTTATCTACGCAGTGGTACAGAACGGGGCAGTTTTCGCCTTGCAAGTCGCAGAAGCGGGCGCAGCGGCCATCGTCGGCGGTGGGCAGCTTGTCGCAGAATTCGTCCATCTCGCAGTCGTGGTCGCTTTTGCAGTAGCCGTCTACCGGCTGACATTCGCCATGGTCGCATTCCCAGCCGCGCGGGCAGGTGCCACCGGCGTCGCAGTAAGGCTGGCAATAGCCGGCTGTTCCACCGATGGTGGAAGGCAGGCAGTATTGCTCCGCATTGGTGCAGCCTTCAGCGGTGGTGCAGGCTTCGCCATGATCGACGCACTGGCCGTCTTCGCATTCATCGCCATCATCGCAAACGAGATATTCTTCCCAGGCCGTGCCTTCCAGGTTGCAACGTTGTACGATTTCATCTTCCGAATCGCTTTTGCAGCGACGCAGACCCGCTTCGCAGATCACCGGCAGGCCATCGCCATCGACGGTGCCATCGCCATCGGCGGTTACGCACTGATCGGTCTGGCAGACTTTGCCTTCCTCGGCGCAGTCGCGATACAGTTCCCAATCGTGGTTGGCGTTGCAGCGCTGTAGATCGTCGCCGTTGCAGCGATACTCATCCTGCGTGCACAGATTTGTAACATTGTCCTGGTCTCCGTCTGTAGAGCTGCTGTCGCACATGACAGGTAGCATACAATACGACATTGTCGTATCGCAGCAGGCATCACCGGGGCAGTCCGCATCGGAACCACAGGTGCTGCTACAGAAGTTTCCCGCTCCCAACACGGCGCATAAACCGGAACCACAATCGGTATTGATCGAACAGGCGGTACCGAAAGCGCCATCGCCATTGGTATCATCCTCGCCAGAATCTTCGCCGCATCCGACGAGAAGCAACGACAACAGCATTGTCCAAACTACGACACTCAAGCCCAGCTTCATCACAAACCTCCCTTTCTGGGTTTGTTAATCGTACCACGATTACACACATGAGTTGATCACATGGCGAGTCCGGCTATCATTATATTAATCTTTCCAACCAGTTGCAATCCTTTTTTTGTATCAATGAGGAAAGGTGGGGAAGCGCAAGGTGATACGGGTGATGAATATCGGGGTCAAGGTTCCAGCGGAATCGTAACCGCTACACCCGTTTCGATAAAAAATCCGCCGTGGTTGTGAAAGGCAGGGTCATCTTTGCTTTCACTCTGGTTTTTTCCGTTGTAGTAGAATCCGTGACCCGCACCGAGGTAGATTTTGGCCCATTGCAGAATGTTGCCCTGCAACCCGAACAAGGCGCTATGCCACATGCTGGTTGGAAGATCTTCCGCTCCTGACACCTGGAAACGCTCTCGAATAAAGATATCGAAAAAGTGAATTCCAACACCTAATCCATATCCGACATACATTCCTCCTGCCGCCCGTTTCCAGCTGTTGCAGTTACTGGAACCGGCAGGGCAGTCGACCCCTCCCGCTCCGACGCCAACTCCCAGTTCGAAATCGGTCAGCAGTTTGTATGGACTGTCCTGCCAGCGAGCCGGAAGAGGCGAAAAGCGCGCGCCGAGAAATCCCATGCCCCAGCCATCCGGTGCGCCATCCGCACCGAGTTCCAACTGTATCCAGTCTTCCAATCCATAAGCGATGTTCCCCCCGGCTCCGTGCTGGGCATCGTCGGTGTTGTTGTAGTAGTCTGGAGAAACCATATAAGCTCCGCCGATTTCGACTTGCTTGGCTTTCAAGCGTCCTGGTGAGCCGTAGTGCATGGTGCGCACGGGCGGGGCTGTGTAGGCGGTGCTGCAAGCGGATATCAATCCGAGTAACATAGCAAAAATAACAATAAAAACCAATGGTTTGGTTTCGGCTGAAGCGCTGTGGGATTCGTGCGTTTTCACCATGACGCCCTCCAAACCACTTCCACCCGGTTGGGGCTCATCTGGATCAGAGGCAAACTCGCCTGCGAGTCAGCAGGTAGCAAGGCATCCGCAATCAGTAGAGAAATTCCCGCCGCCAACGAAGCGCCTCCCAGTGAAAAGACCACCGTCGAAGCAATGTCGGCATTTTCTACATCGTTGTTATATTCGGTCTTGCGCTTGTCGTTGGCGATCAATTTGAACATGCCTCCGGCAATAACCAGAATGGCTCCGCTACCGAACAGACCCCAACCGGCTTTTTCCATCACGCTCAATTGAGGTTTCGTTGCATAGAGTAATGAAAAGCGCTCCGAGGGAGCAATTGGTTTTTTAGTGTACAAGGATGCTTTGGAGAGTAGCTCTTTCACTGCTGCTGGGATGGCCTCGATCAAGGCGTTGATATCCCCCTTGATATTTCGTGTGACTCTATCCACGATCCGCGCCTGTCGGACGTCGATACGACGCAGGTTGATGATCCAATAGTCGCCGATATGTCCCAAGTCACCGGAGATTGCTTCCACGGTTCCCAGTGCGGCCCCGATTTCCGCAATGCAGGAGGTATCCTGTACGCCGCAGCGGTTTCGACTCTCTTCCCCTTTCAGGATGGTTTTGATGTCCGCCTCGGAGATGACTTCTCCTTTGAAATGTTGCTGTACATGTCCGGTGATAAAGCCGGAAATGGTCGTAATCGAGGCTTGATCGACGCCGCTACCGGCTTCGAGTTGCCAGACCATCACGCTTGGTTCAGTTTCCGCATGAACGGAAGCGGACATCAAGCATATTAGGAGTGCAAACATGAAAGACTTCATCGAGACCCCTGCCGTGTTTTGGAATGTTTTAACGAAACGTGCTTTTGGCTAGTTTAAGAAAAGTACATATAAAGTCAAGATATCTGTAGATTTTTCTGAAAAGATGCTCAGAATTCGTGCCGAGAGGATGGATTCGTATTTGATAACTACCGTTTCTTACCCAGTTTGAGTACGCGCTTTGCAAACGCTGCAATTTCAGCAGTTTCGGTCAATCGCGCTACACGGCGACTTTCTTTTTTGACGATTTTGGAACGTATGGCCAGTTGTCCCAATAAACGCGCCAGCCGATTCGCACGGAAAGGCGGCAACTCCTGCGCATATCGAAACAGGGAAAGCGTGTTCAGTCGATCCAATTTAGCCAGATTCTTGACGGCCTGGGCCAGTAATTCCTCTTCCTGCGGTCCACGCGGTCCCAGCAGAAAAGCATCGACTTCCTTTGGGCGTTCGGGCCAGATCCAGGCGGGAGACGCATACAATCCCAATAGGTGAGTGGTATTGGCGTACACTCCGAAATGACGAGTATTCTTTTGCAGTTTCTTCAGTAACGGTGTGAGTTTCTCGGTTTGCTTGATGCGCTCCCAGTTCAGCCGCAATAATTCTTCCAGTAGCGCCGCCTGTCCTTCCGGATTCAGGCGCGGCAACCAGTTCGAAAGCTGCACCAGGGCCTTGTCCCAGAACGCCGGATCGCGTTGAACCAGCAACCGTAGCGATTTGCTCCCCGCCAGCCCGGATGTCAACTGCTTCATGCAATAGGCCGCATTCTCTTCGCCTCCAAGGGTGGCGATCCATTCCAACAGCAGAAGTTTGTCGGATCGCTTTTTACTGCGCCGTAGTGCTTTACGAAGCATCGTTGCGGCTGCGCGCTGATCGTGCTTGACCCAGATCGGCAGAAAACGCGAGGCGAGTTTAGAGCCGGGATTTTTCAATAGAGGTTTCGCCAGCTTGCGCAACGATTCCGCTTCGGCGAAACGAAAGCCGGTCCAGTAACCTGGATTGACATTGGGCAGTTTGGTCAGCAAGGCGAAAAGGGTATTGGCATAGTCGGACGAGGATAGGGAGTGGTTGAGCAATTGAATCACTCGATCCGGTCCCAAGCGCCAGCCCGGAGCCAGAGCGGGAGTCTGCCGACCGTCGAAACTGAGTGTTTCCAGTATGGCAAGTTGCACCCAGGCCGGGGCGGCCTGCTCAAGCAAGCGTTGCTCTTCTTTGCTTAAGTGCCACTCGATTTCGGCGCGGTCTTTCCGTTTCCAGCTTTGCAAGCGTGGTGCAAGCGCCGTCAAGGCCCGTTCACACTCCGCATTACATCGGAAATTCGACAAGCCGCTTTTCTTGGGAAGGACACTTTTCAGTTGTCGCTGCACCTTGCTGTTGTGGAATACCTCGGGAGGATTCACGAAGCGTGAGGTCAGATAAAAGAGCGACAGTCCCTTTTCCAGATCTCGCTTTAACTTGTCCAATAGCTTGCGCGCTTGCCGCCAGGACGGTCCACGGGTGTTTAGATGTATCGAGAAATACAGGCCGATCTCTTCGGCGGCGATCCAGACATCCGGTGGTTTGGGAACTTGCAGGTTGCTCGTCGTTGCAATGGCGATCTTGAGATCCGAACTGGGTAAGATTCCCGATTGCTCGGCATTGACGTAGCGCCACTCGATGCGCAGTGCTTCTGCCTCCTCAGAAAACGTAAGTTCGCTTTCTTCCAGGCCGGGCCAGTCTTCCGGATGTTCATTCACTAATGTCCGAACCTGATCGGCTATCCAGCTAAGTGTACAGAATGCAACCCTTTTTTGCTCGCTTTCCGGCACAGCCAGGGCCTGAACATCCGCCAGGGGACGCGCTGTGGTCTGTATGGCGGAACGCAACAGGCGGCAATAGGGGTCCTGCTGAAGCTCATTGAAGAATGAGGTCCGGTTTTGCAGTTCCTTGGAACCGGGCGAGAAGCGAAGATCGGAAACAGTTGTAAAATCCAACTCGGTGCACTGTGCGAGTTTGCCGTCCTGCATGAAACAGGGCTGGTACAAACCGCAGGTCGTTTGTGGTTCCCACTTTCCATTGCGGCAGCTTTCAAGGTTGCGGATATCCCGGCAGCGGGTATGGGTTTCCGTGCAACGATCATCCTGAATCTGCTCGGATTCGATGGCAGGCGGTGCGGTGGGCGAGGGTTTGGCTTCTTCCTGTTTCGATTCGCAACCCGTTACTATCAGAAAGGAAAATAAAAGCCAGCCAAGCGAATGGACGCCACGACCGAAGAAGTCCATCCCCCCAGTGAAAATTCCGGCGGAATGACGATTCATCAGCGTTTCTCTTGAGTTCGACTCTTCGACGTCGTTTTTGCTTTGTTCGAACGAGGCGTTTTTGAAGGCTTTTTCGGCCTGACCTTTTTAGAGGGTTCTGTTTTGGCTTTGGGGCGTGGATTGGTTACGGGCTTACCCAGCTTGTCGGCTTTTTTCTGTACGCGCAATGGCTGCACGGTAGGTTTTGCCGCTCCACGTTTACCCGATTTTCTGCTTTTAGGCTTTGGCTTGGCTTTCTTTTGGCGTTTGTTCAGTTCGCGTACGTCGTAAATGGTGTACAGCGGCACTCCCCAAACCTTTTCCGTGTGCAGTTCCGGCTGGAAACGGTAGACGTTCAACAGTTCCTGGTAATGACTCCAGCGGCGTTCGTGGGTCAGAATCAGGAAATCCGCGTTTTTCATGTCGGTAACGCGGACCCGCTTTTTCAGTTTTCCATCGCGTGCATACCAGGGATAGGTGCGCTGGTATTCGATGTTATTGGGTTCGTAGGTCACGGTCTGACCATCTTCGCCCTGCTTGTTCCACCACTCGATCATGGAGCGATAGCACAAATCGTAATACTGCCGTTCCATCCCCATTTCCGCCGCACCCTGCGGGCCACCAGCCAAGCTGTTGAAATAGCTCAGCATATAGGGATAGACGCGCATCATGCCCAGCGCTCCGGGGCTTAACAGCAGTAGTCCCAATAAAGCCGCAAGCAGTGGTTTGGTCAGGTTCAGGCGCGGCCACAATTCCTTGATGCGTTGCAGCAGCAGCTCAAAGCCGAAACCGGCCAGCATCGCAAAGAAGGGAAAGAGCGGCTGCCATAATTTCACGCCGCCGTACTTGGGATTATTGGGGAAGGCGACAATGGAAATGGCAAAGAGAACGTTAAAGGCCAATAGCAGCGCATAATCTTCACGCGCTCCCGGTCCTTTGGGGAAGTGGTCGATATGACTGGGAGTAAGCTGTTTCAGACCCACCCATAAACCCGCCAGTCCCAACACCAGCAGCACCAGGGGGATCGTCAACCCGGTATAGACGAAAGGAGCGTGCCAGGGGGCGAAGGGGTCCAGGTAGACATCGCCGAAATAGAGCAGGCGGATGCCGTAGTGGTGGAAATGAAAGCGGAAATAGCCTTCCAGCCGGTCGATGGGATGATGCCACAGCCAGGGCCACAGCGCCAGAAACACCGGGAAGGAGAGCAATGCCATGGACAGACCGGTTTTGAACATGCGTCCAAATCGTAGCGTAGCTGCTGCTTGAAGCACCACCGACTGCCGCCAGCGATACAGCCAGTACAGCACAAGCGGAAAGACCACGAAAGGTCCGTTGAGCTTGGTGCACATTGCCACACCGTAGAAAATGCCGGTCAGAATGACCCAGCGGCGGCTGGTTTCGGCGCGCCAGGCGGCGTAAACAACCAGAAACAAGGTCGCCGTGGTCGGGATGTCCAAGGTCGGGACGTGCATGTGGTAGAAGGTGCGCGGCATCGTCAATAATGCCAGCACCGAAAAGACTGCCGCACGAGGACCGAAGATCTGCCAGCTCATGCGATAGACCAGGTAAAAGAGCAATAGCGCCAGAGCAATTACACCCATGCGGGCGGCGTCGTTCTGACCCATCAGGCCGGTATACTTGTGGAAAATCAACCAGCCTGCGCCCATGACCAGTTTGGCGACGGCGGGATGCTCGTGGTTATTGCCCCAGTGGCGGTCGATCGCTGCGCTTTTAAACTGGCTGAAATCGCCGGTAACGCCTTTTTTGACGGCCTTCTCCACCCACTTGATGTAGTCGATGGATGCCGGGATGTAGAAGTCGTCGTCGTCGGTCAGGCCCATATCGTCCTGTGTCAGGATCAATGTCGCACCGCAGAACAGCAGGAGCAGCAATCCGATGATAAACTGCCCCTTGCTCTTTTCCGGGGTTTTAGGGTGTTTATAAATGCCTGCCGGGAAAGCCTCCCGCAACGAAGCCGAGGGCGCCGGTAATTCGGGGCGTGAACCGTAGTCGAAACGTGGTCGATCCAGCGAGTCGGTATCCGCCGACGTCAGTTCCAACTTCTCCGTATCTTCATTCGTGACGAGTTCAAAGGGCGAGCCGGGCTGCTCGGTCAAGGGCAGGGGCTTGTTCCCATCTTCGCCGATCGGATGAAATTCGGGCGCGGGCGTTCGAGTCGCCTCGATAGGAGCTTCGGTTGTTTCCGTTTTTTCCAGCGGGGGCAGATCCACCGGCTCGGGCTTGTCCTCGGAGGACAGGTTCGGTAGCGATTCGAACTCGGGTGGTTGCTGCGGGTCCAGATCTTCGGGAGTGTTCACGCCATCCCATGGCGCGAAATCCAGTTTGTCCTCGGCGAAGACATCGCGAGGTTCCGGCATTTCCGTTACACCGGATTCATCGATAGGTTCGTCTTGGTTGTACTTCGGATCCTTCACCCGTTGTTCCTTTTATATTGGCTCTTTCTCGGAGGGCTTACGCCTCGCTGTTACAAGTCAACAGACATTCCGAGATTATTTGTCTTTCCTGTTCTTTTCCTTCTCTTTTTCTTTTTTCTCGCGCTGCTTGCGCTCGGCTTCGCGGTTTTTCCTCCGCTCTTCCCGCGCCTTGCGATCCCTTGCCTTTTTATCATCTTCCAAAGGAACGAAGGCTTCCGGCATATTGAAGCGTTCTGCGCCCAACTCATCCGAGCGGGACTGAATCCGGAAGCAGAAGTGCCGCAGACCGTCGTGTTTGGCGGTGACTTCGAAGGTGATCGGCTGGCGCGTACCTTCCAGCTTTCGTGTATCGATTTCAAAGGGCTGCCAGCCATAGGCACGTTGTGTCGTCAGTCGAGCCATTTCGCGCTTACCGATCAGAATCCGCAGCGTGATCGGCGCACCGTTTTTCAACTCGGCGGCTTCGTCGGTCATAGCGAATTCACCGACAAGGCGTTTACCCAGCAGCACGTCGTCGTAGCGCGCACGCGTGGTCCAGTCTTTAAGCGGGTGCATCCAGATGCAGGACTGCCACTTTTTCTGAATCAGAGCGGAACGTTGTCCCATGTGGTTCCAGTCGCGCACCGGACACCACCAGCGCATGATACGGAATTCCTCGCAGGCGCGTACATCGTTGCCCTTTTGAATTTCCACCTTGGCATCGGGAACGTGGGAGTAGAAATCGTACAGGATCCGATCTGCGTCGCGCTGCACGTAGCGCAGCAGGCGGATGTCGCCGAGTCGTTCGTCGACGTCCCGGCGTAGCTCGTCGGAAAGATAGCCGGGAACGCCCGCTCCGTGCGTCAAAACCACCCAGACGCGCGGATACAGCTTGTAGCTTTCCGTATTCGGTTTGCCTAAAATCAGGAAATTACTTTTGAAATGCGAAAGCGCACTGTCTTCCCAGACGGGATGCACGATTACCAAATCGCCGGACCCGTTCTGCTCCTGTATAAAAGCTTCCACGCTTTTCCACTGATCGGCGGAAACGGATTCCGGCAACGGCCACAATACCGAGACCAGACTAAACAGCAATGCCGCCAATACCACGGCGGGGAAAAGTATGGACAAACGCTTCATCGAACCAGGTACCTCCTATCGGTAAAGGAGGGTTGTATCATGATTACGGCTTGTATTCTAGTGTTTTTTCGACTGGATACACAGGGATTGCGACAGGTTTCAGTGTCGGAACAGTTCTTCCTGTTTGCCTTCGCGCAGCGCTTTTTCGTAGCAGTCGCGGCAGAGCGCCTGATAGGCTTCCGATGCGCCGATGACGATGCGTTCGTTGGAATCGGTTTTGCGATGATTGCGAATGGCGGGATTGCCGCAGCGGCTGCACACGGCGTTTAACTTGGTGACGCTTTCAGCCTCGGCCACCAGACGCAGCATGGTGTTGAAGGGTTCGGTGCGGAAGTCCTGATCCAGCCCGGCGACGATCACAACCTTTTGCTCCAGCGCCATACAGCGGCAGAAGCTCACCAGGTCTTCGTCGTAGAACTGGCCTTCATCGATGCCGATGATCTCGGTTTTCCAGCTCAACCGTTTTCGGATGTCTTCGGCGGTTTCCGCATAGGTGGCGTTTTCGGAGCGCTTGTCGTGCGAAACGATGGCGTTTTCCTGAAAGCGCTTATCGCGCGAAAAGACCTGCACCTGACGTCCGGCGCGCCGCATCCGGTCGATGCGTCGCATCAGTTCGGTGGTCTTGCCACTGAACATCGAGCCGATGATCACCTCGATCCATCCGGCATGATTGGGAAAATAGAGCATAATACCTACCGCCGCCTCCGTATGAAATCAGTAGCCGGTTCTGGCCCGCCAGGCTTCGAATTGTTCGCGTTTCAGCCGCGGCATTCGTTTTCGCTGAGCCACCAGCGTTAAAATCAGTTTGTCTGCCAGCATATCCACCGCTTTGCGTATTGCGCCGCTTAAATCGCTGCCCTGTAGCGTTTCATGAAGCACAAAAAGGCGTCCCGAAAAGGTGGAGCGCACCTCGATCTGCACCCTCAGTTCGCCGCCCTTGGCTTCCAATAGCGGCAACAATACCAGATCGCCGCCGTATTGCAGCTTCATTTCTTTCTGCGCCGCTTTGCCGTTATGGGCCAGTCGCACCGGAAAGCGGATGGCAGTCAGATAACCGATGCGCGTCAGTTCCGTTTCGATGGTTTCCGGCAATTTCTCCGCCTTGACGGCGAAGATCGGATCTCCCGTGCGGTCACTGGCTTCCGTTACGGCGATTTGCAAACGAAAGGCGCGCACCGGATCGTACGTGGCTTCGGCCAGTTCGTTACCTGCAATACGCGCCTGCAAGCCCGAACCCTGGGTGTTATTGATCTGCGTTACCAGCCCGCCCCAGGTTACGTTGCGATATCCGACACGGAAGACGGTGTAGTCCGCTTTTTCCTCTTCCTGCCGCACCGTTTCGATATCGGGAACGACGCGCAGCCCGGTGAACAGGTCGTCGCGCTGGGCGCTGGAGGAAAAGCCGCGTACGTGAATCGCGCCCTCGCGGTAAGCGCCCAGTTTTACGGCGACAAGGTTCGACAAGCGAATGGCGATGGGCTTGGCTACGCGCCGGATGGCTTCCTCCGTTGCACGCAGCGAATTGGCTCCGGTGGCGTAGGAAGGCTGCTTGATGGTCGCGATTTCCTCGCCGTTATCGATGCGCCACACTTTGAATTTCAGATTCACCTTGCTGCCGACATCCGGGTTGGTTGGTCCGGTCGGGCGCGTTTCGGCGGTTATGCGTCCCACGATCACGAGATCTGCATCCGTTGAAGACAGTTCCGGGCAGATGCGTCCCGCCTTCAAATCCTTGAACGGGCAACGCTTGGCTAAACGATCGTTTTCCGCGTTGTTGAAAAACTTGAATTGCAGCGGAACGAGTTCCCTTTTCCACAAGCCGGGCGTCATCGGCATCGGTTGCTCGTCTTCATCGATTTCTTCTTGAAGCGCCCAGACCACTCGGCATGGAGCTTTCAGTTCCACCGGTTGGCTTTGTGCCATCAGGAGCATGGGGTACAGCAGTCCAAGTACAAGTACAACCCAACATGCTACTCGCATCGGCTTTCTCCTTTGCGCTTGCATGAAATGAAATGGTTCGTTTGCGTACTAGATGGCCTGGGTTTCGTCGATGACTTTGGCGTCTGGATACATATCCAGTACGTATTGGATTTGCGCCTCATCGCAGTCTGCCACCTTCAGTAAGTAATACTTACCATTGTGATGCGACGCATTCAAGCTGATTTCTTCCAGATTGAATGTTCCGTTCTGCAACTTGAAGTAGGTGTAGTCGGACATCTGTTCGATATCCTGCACCAGTTTCTTTACATGTGGGGGAACCCCGAGTTGGCGCAGGCTTTTGGCCGCCGCTTTCTTCACTCGAATGCTGCCGTCGCTAAGCAGCCGGATTAGAATATCAGTCGCATCCGGACCGAGTTTGACCAGTTCGGAGAATTTTCCCGCCGCCGCCCAGAACAAGGCGACTTCTTCCCGGCGGGTCGGTTTCCAGCCCAGTTTGTGCAGGCCAATTGCGATATTTCGTCGCACCCGCACATCGCGATCCTGTAGCCACATTACGAAAGCCGGTATGGCTTTCGTGCCGACTTCCAGCGCCTGTTTGAAATCGTTGTGGGCAATATGGTAATGAGCGCCGAAAACGTCCGTAGTTGGTTGC
Source organism: Myxococcota bacterium (assembly GCA_965140415.1). Classification (GTDB taxonomy): domain Bacteria; phylum Myxococcota_A; class SURF-8; order SURF-8; family SURF-8. Next base: position 5,578,083 of record OZ223209.1, on the reverse strand, counting down.
CAGTTAAACGACTTCAGCGCTTCGGCTGCGGCTCGGCGCACGGAAATACGACGATCGTTCAATGCATTGATCAGTAGATTCCGGCTTTCCTTGGAACCCAGCTCGCCCAGCAAAAGCGCGCTTTCCTTGCGGATGTTGTCGCTTTCGCCCTGTAAACCTTCCAATAGTGCCTGGGTGGCACGCGGTCCCATGTTTTTCAACAGCAGGCGGCTGCCCTTGCGTACGGAATCGTACATGAAATTGTTGAGTTGATCGCGCAGCGGAATGATGACGGCGTCGCCGATATTCATCAGCGCCTCTCCGGCGGCTCGTCGCACATCCGGGGTGTCATCGCCAAGCAAGTCGATAATCGGCTTGATGGACGGTTTATATTGCATCTGTCCCAACGCGCGGGCGGAAGCGGCGCGAACGTCGGCACTGATTGGATGATGCACGACCATCATGATCGCCGGTGCGGCGATTGTGGCTTTCAAGTCCCCTAATGCTTTGATTGCAGCGACCTTGATTTCAATTTCGTCAGCCGAAACCAGTTTCTGTAGGCCATCCAGGTTACGCTCGTTGCGTAATTTCTCGACTTTTTTCGTTGTGGGCTTGAACAACATAATACTGCAACTGCCCCTTCACGTTTGTACGACGATAAGCGTCGAACTCATTTTCGTTCAGTAACTCTCCCCGTTCCCATGATCGGCAAGTTACCACAATTCGGGCAAATTCGCAATCAAAGCGAATCTGTTCCGAATGTTTTATTCCCCACCCTCCTGTTTTAACAGCTCAGCGCAAAGCGGCTTCAGGATCGGTGTCGCCGGCGGGTTCGAAGCACAGTTCATTCACTTCGCCCGGTGTGCCGTAGCTGTCACCGAGCGCCGACTGGTGGTAAAGCTGTTGCGAAGAACACCAGACCAGTAGGCTGTCGTTGCGATAGGCATCCTGATAGGCCGGGTCCAGCGTCCATGAATGCCCTGGCTGTAGGATCCAACTGTCGTTGTACGTCACCGTATCGACCATGCCGCCATCGCAACTGATTCGGAAGTAGTCCGATGTGGAATTGGAGAGCGTCCAGCTTCCCCAGTCGAAGTCCACTTCCACGCCGCCGTTGGTGGCGATGTCGCTGTTGTTGCCAAATACGATCCAGCGTCCGGCTGCCAGCGGCAGGCTTTGATCGATGGTTGTGGTGTTGTTGTTGTGGCTGATGGTACAGCCCTGAAGGTCGAAGGTTTGATCCGTGACGTTGAGCACTTCCACCCATTCTCCAATGAGATCCGAGACGCTTTGCGGATCGACCATCATTTCAACGATGACCAATTCTTCGGGCTGCGGTTGCGCGGGGCCCGTGTCGCCGTCTACTATCGTGTCGCCATCCACCATGGAATCACCGTCTACCATCGAGTCGCCATCGGGAATCATGTCGCCGTCGATCACGAAGCATTCGACGTTATCGAGACCCGGTGATCCCAGATCTCCCAAACCGAAAGGTGTTTCGGCGCCGCACCAGTTATCTACGGAATCATTTTGATCTGCCAGGTAAGCACCGCCGTGCAACTGCATTGCCACGCCCAAGGAAAAAGGCCACTGAGAATCATAGATTACGCGATCGATTTCGACACCGTCGCAAACCAGGCGGACTGTTGCGCCCGTAGCGGAAAGCAGGAAATCCGACCAGGCGAAATCGACCGGCGCGCCGCCGTTTTGCGAGGAACTCTCCGAGCCGCCAAGCACGATCGTTTGGGATTCCTGGATCTGTGCGCCATAGGGCAGCGTATACAGTTGGCTGTCGTGATACAGCTCGCAACCGGCCAGACGCATGGGAGAACTGTTGATGCTGCGCAATTCGATCCACTGACCGCCAGTCGCGTCTCCCTGTTCAGGTTGGATCATCATTTCGGTAATGACGATCTCCCCTAACTGCGGGAAGGGTCCCAGTTCCAGCTCGGCGTCCGGTTCGGGCTCCAATTCCGGTTCAAGCTCGGGTTCAAGCTCCGGTTCCAAATCTGGTTCTAGTTCGGGTTCCAGTTCCTGCTCCAACTCCGGTTCCAGCTCCGGTTCCAATTCGGGTTCCAGTTCCGGTTCCAGTTCAGGCTCTAGTTCCGGTTCAAGGTCCGCATCCAGATCGCCGTCCGGACTATCCGGTTCGATTTCATCATCCAGGTCGCCATCGACCTCCACATCCAGATCGCCATCGACATCCCCCGACCGGCATACGCCTTTGACACACTGCCCGCTGCCGATAGCTTGACCATCCAGCGCGCAATCGGTACCGTCATCGGCTTCCACGTTTACGCAGTCATGATTTTCATCACAAAGTGCACGCGCGCAGGCTTGCAGATCGCCGGAGATGCAACGACTGTTTTCGGTCACCCATTCTCCGGCGTTGCAGCAGGCACCGGCTTCGCAGGCAGGATCGTCCTCCGAAATGCTGACGGTGATGCTGATGCGGTTGCCGATGAGGCCCTCGCTGTCGATCAATGCCAGATCCAAAGTAAAGCTCTCCCCGGCCAATTCCGGGTAATCGCCCAATGCGCCTGAAATCATGACCAGGTATTCGTTCACTTCCGCTGCCGCATCGGCTTCGATGTGCAGATAACGTCCGGCTCCTTCCGTCGAAACGATCACGCCTTCGATCCGTTCCGCGCTGTTTGCGTCTGCCCTGAGCAGCAGCACAAAGGGTTCGGTCAGATGCCAGGACGACGGCGACTGCACCTCTTTCAATTCCGGTGCGTTTTCATCGTCGCTGCTGTCGGGCGCTTCGCCCTCTTCGACATCCATATTTCGCAAACTCAGCGCCAGGATAAAGCGATCCGCCACAGACAGATCGCCATCGGTGGTGTTGTTATCATCGGAGCTGGAGCAGGCAATCGGAGCTGCAACCAGAAAAGCAAGAAGAATCGATACCAAGGCTTGTCGCCACATGATGCACCCTTTCACAATGGGTTGTTCCGTATCGGTTCGACGCAGAGGCTACAGATCGAACCGGGGAGTCGGGTTTACCCTAAGAATTGCAGAATTTTAGCATAGATCGGTTGGGAAGGAAAGGAACAGAAAAAGGAGGTGGCTGAAAATCAGGATCAGTATCCCTGTGATTAAATCTTATCAATTAAGTTTTTTATTTTTGTAGCGCCATGAAACAACGGGGTTATTTAACCGCCAGTGTCGAACATAAACCCATGCAAACAGAAAAAACCGGCACAGTCAACGATAGTTGAAATCGAAGACCGTGCCGGAGTATGACCGGATGAAATTGGTTAAAACGCTAGCGTCATGCTTATCATTCCGGCACGCACATGCCATCCTGCGAGCAGATCAGGGTTTCGTCCGGCGGTTCGGGGCAGTCGCTGTCCTGGTTGCAATCCGGCACACAGAATAAGCCCTGCGGCGTGGAACTACAGGAACAACCCAGCGCGGCATCCGGCGGGCAGGCGCTTGCCGAAAGGCAGTCGGAATCCTGGGTGCAGGAGGTCGGCCCAACGGGCGCATCTCCATCGACTACCGACTGGTCGCCGTCGATCACGGGATCGTTTCCTGCCGGATTGGCATTGAAACTACCGGAATTTCGTACGCAACGCGCAAAGTTGTAGATTCTGCGAACGTCACCCTGCGGTCCGAAGCCAAGCGGAAGATCCTCGGGATTGCCTGACTTGGGGTCGCTGCGTTGAGCACCTGCGCCATGTACATCCATGTAGTGGTCGTTCATATATCCAAGCGCCCGTCCGAAAGAGACGTAGGCTGCATCCGAGCCGCCCTGCTGGTTGACATGAGTGGTGCGACTCCAGTAAAAACCGTAGTCGGAATCATCCATTTCATTCGTGATTTCGGTAGTTTGAAAGATCGGATCGATGGCGGCGGAGTTCGTTTTTCCGGGGCTGCGACTGTAATCGACCAGGCTTTGCAATTGCTTGACATCGGGTAGCGTCCAGTCGTCGAAGCCGGCCAGTTGCAGCGATTCGCAGAAATCGAGCGCCTCGCCCCAGTTCAGCGTGTCACCGCTGTCCTGTTGTGCCCACATCAAGCCGGTAGCGTGATCCGTGATCGTGTTGTCGCCGTTATCTTCGAAATCGTTCTTTCCATAGTTATTGCCGCCTCTTACGTAAATGGCGAAGTAGGTCTTATTGCTGGTCGGGTAGCATTTGATACGACCATCGGCGAAGTTGACACCGAAGAAGCATTCTTCGTTACCCATCACCGTATCGGTGTAGATGCTGCTGGTCACCCACTGCGAATCGATCACGCGATCGCCGGTGCTGGTGTCGCCATAAGAGAAGGCGAAGGTGTCATCGTCGATAAACGGAGTCATGTTGCCGGTTTCCTCTGCCATCGGATCGACATCCTTCCCGGAGAAGAGAATCAACGAGTACAATTCCTTGATCGTCGGTACGCGCCAGTCGGTGTAGCCTGCAAGCTTGAAGCTGGTCACGGCGTCGATGGCTTCATCGTAGTACTGCTTCTCGCCCGGATCCTGTTGCCACATCAAGCCGGTGACGAGATCCGTGACGGTACCGTCGCCGTTATCGCGGTAGAGCGGCCCGGCTCCGTCGTACTGGGCGTCCTGACCGAAAAACGCTTCTCCCGCCGAGGGGCAACTGATGTTGTTCCAGTCATCGTAGCAGCTGCTCTGGTTCGTGCTGACGATGGCGTAACTCAAGCTGGAAACATCGCCATCGGAACTGTCACCGTCTGCGACAAGGTCATCGCCATCGGTTAAAGACAGCTCGGACTCGCTGTCACCATCCAAAGAAATGTTCACCGAGTTGGCGGAGCAGGCAACAAGCGCCGTCACAAGCAGCAGCATCAACCATTGTAGCATGTTTCGTTTCATAACCTTCCTCCTTGGTTGAAGGGCGTTCCGTAGCTGGGAAGCCCGAATAACAAGTTGATCTTGAGTCAAGGCTACATGAGTGATGTAAAGGAAGTTTGTTGAAAAAGGGAAAACTTGTAAAACTTTTGTAAAGATGGGGAGAGGACATTGTGCATATCGCTAGGACCGCTCTAGAATCGATAGGGCATTCAAGAGTGTCGTGGTGTCCAATGCTGTTGGATGTTATTTCGTGCTGCACAATAGGGCTAGCTTTCTTCCGCCTCTCCCGTCATGGGAACGAAGCGCACCGGGAAAACCGTTCGCTGTTTGTGTTGACCGTCGATGGCTTTGACGATCACCCGCAGTTGCTGCGACCAGTCGCCCACCGGAATCACCAGCCGTCCGCCTGTAACGAGTTGATCCAATAACGCCGGGGGAATTGCTTTGGGGGCGGCGCTAACGAGAATACCTTCGAAAGGAGCGGCATCCGGCCAGCCCTGGTGACCGTCGCCGCAGCGCAGGTGGATGTTTGGATAGCCCTGTGCTTCCAATACGTTCTGAGCCTGTAAATACAAGGGCTCCACGATTTCGATGCTGTACACCTCGTTGGCCAATTCCGCCAGCACCGCAGACTGATACCCCGAGCCGGTACCGATTTCCAGCACACGTTCCGTTCCCTGTAACTGCAACAGTTCCGTCATTTTGGCCACGATGTACGGCTGGGAAATCGTTTGGTCGTAACCGATCGGCAAGGGGCGGTCTTCGTAGGCGCTTTCCTGGTGAGCCTGTGGAACATAGAGATGTCGCTTGATGCGTCGTAGGGCGTCCAATACGCGCTCGTCGCGGACATCCCGCCCGGCGATCTGACGCGCCACCATCTTTTCCCGCGCTTCCCGCCTCGTCATCTGATCTCCCTGCAAGGAAGTTGTTTTATGTGCTCCTACTTATCCCGCAACATAACCACCGTGACGCCGTCCTGGCCTTCGCCACGTTCGCCGGGGCGGTAGCTCTTGACGTAGTGACTGTCCCTGAAATAGTTGCGCAATGCCGCTTTGAGTCTGCCGGTGCCATGGCCGTGAATGATGTAGACAAAGGGCGAATTGGAACGATATGCCAGATCCAGGAAGGATTCCGTTCGATCCAGCGCCTCTTCCACGCGCTCACCGCGCAAGTCCAAAGTCAAGCGCTCTTCGCGACCACCGGGACCGGAAGCGGATTCCTGCCGCGCCGCTGCCAATGCATCGCGCAACTTGTTTTTCGAGCGGTCGGTGACGGCCACTTCTCCGGGCAATAGCGATTGCAGCCGTTCAGCAGGGATGCGCATTTTCAGCCGTCCCACTTCCACCAGCACCAGCCCGCGCTTGTCGGGTGGTTCGACCACCACGCCTTTTTGCGCCAGATTCTCGATAAACACCGGGGTATCTGCAATAAGGTGCTCCGATTTCAAGGATTTGCGTGCCTTTTTCTGCTTTGCTTTTTCTTCCTTGGGGCGGTCGCGTTCGATGGCGGCGCGTTCCTGCTCGATATTCTGCTGGGCCTGCTTTTCCATCTCCTGCAATTTTTTCGCCGCTTCTCCGGCTTGCGCCATGTCCGCGCCACGTTGCAAAGTGCGGATCATTTCGCGCACCGTTTCACGCGCCTGGCCGATCTCTTCAAGCACATCCTTGTGCCGCGCCAGGGCTTCCTCTCGTTCGCGCGTTTCCAGTAACCGCAGCTTGCGTTTATAGGTTTCGCGTGCAATTTCCACTTCGCGCTTCATTTCCGAAAGCCGCCGTACTTCCTCGCGCTGCCGTTCCAACTCCTCTTGCAGGCGTCCGACCATCTCGTCCAGTTCGTCGTTTTCCCCCTTCATCAAATCCTGGGCGCGACTGATGATGGCGGCCTGCACGCCTAACTCGGAGGCGATGTTGAAAGCGGCGGAAACGCCCGGAACGCCGATGGTGATGCGGTAGGTCGGTTTGAGGGTCTCGTCGGATAGACCCACAGCGGCATTGGCGCAATCGCTTCTTGCATAGGCCAGGCGCTTGAGTCGTTCGTAGTGGGTCGTTACCACCAGGCAGGAACCGCTATCTGCGATGCCTTCGACGATGGCCTGTGCCAGCGCCGCTCCCTGACGCGGATCGGTGCCGACCACGATTTCATCCAGCAATACCAGCGAGCGCTTATTGCAGGACTGCACGACCGAGTTCAATTTCAGGATATTGGCCGAGAAGGTGGAGAGATCGTCGGAGAGCGACTGCTCGTCTCCCATCACGGCGTGAATATGCTCGAAACGTCCCACAACGGCATCCGGCCCGGCGGGGATCAGCATGCCGCACCAGGCCATCATGGTCAGCAGTCCCATGGTTTTAAGCGCCACCGTTTTACCGCCGGTGTTGGCTCCGGTAAGGATCAGGGCGCGGAAATCCTCGCCGACGTACAGATCGTTGGAAACGACCTGCGTACCTTTCATCAATAACAGCGGATGACGCGCATCCGGTAGTTTAAGCAGGGTGTCTGTGGTCAGTTTCGGCGGCAGGCAGTCGAGCACTTCCGCCATGGCCGCCTTGGCCTGCACCACGTCCAGTCGCGTCAGCGTGTCCATGTTCGCCAGAACGATCCGGCCCTCATCTGCTACGGCGCGAGACAGATCCCGCAGGATGCGCCGCTCCTCGCGCTCCACTTCCATCTGGGCCAGCATCAGATCGTTGTTTACCGCCACCATTTCACGCGGTTCGATGAACAAGGTCTGCCCGGAACCGGAAGAGCCGTGCACGATGCCTTTGACTGTCGATTTGTGCTGCGCCTTCACTGGAAGCACGTAGCGATCGTCGCGCACGGTGTAATAGGTATCGCGAAGCAGCGGCTTGTACTGTTCGCTGTCCAGCATCGAATCGAGTTTGCGTTTGACTTTTCCATTGAGATCACGCATGCGCTTGCGCAGGCCGCCCAACTCCGACGAAGCCCGGTCGAGCAGTTCTCCCGTACCGGGATCGACGGCATAGCGAATGGCGTCGAGCGAGGCGGTCAATTCCGTTAACCCGGCTCCCAGTTCGGCCAGTTGGGGGGCAGTCTGCGCGCGATGCGCCAAATGCTGCGAAATGCGATTGCTTGCCTCGATGGTGCGCATGACCTGCACCAACTCCGGCACGGAAAGCACGCCCTGTTTCTGCGTTTGCACCACCAGTTCGGCCACTTCCGAACTGACACCCGCCAGTGAAGGCGCGTCTTCCTGTTCCAACAGGCCCTGATATTCGCGCACGCGCTCGATTTCGAACTCGGCTTCGGCCTGGATGTCGTAGGTTTCAAGCGAAAGGCAGGCCCCGCGTCCGCGCAAGGTGGCCGCATAACCCGCCAGAAAGTCAACGATGCGATCCCATTCGAGATCGTACAGAGATTTTTCAGATACCGTAATCATGTCGTTTCCGTTTTCCGTTCATCCATAATAAAAATAACGTCAGAATCAGCCACATCGAAGACGAAACCGGCTGCGCCTGGCAGCCGTCGGATTCATCGTCGGGAGTATCGCCATCAGCTAAAGCATCTTCATCGGCTGTCATATCGCCATCGGCGGATTCATCTCCGTCGGTCATGGTGTCGCCGTCGGAAGAGTCATCTCCATCCGAAGCGAGGTCGCCGTCCGCGATGCTGTCGCCATCGATGGTGTTTTCCGCTTCCTGTTCGTCCTCCAGATCGCCATCCGCATCGCCATCGATGTCACCATCGGCTGTTGGTTGTACCACAAGCAGGCGCTGATCGGCAGCAACGTTTTCCAAGGTCGTTTCGGTTTTGTCCGTCCAGTGCACCGTCACTTGATCGACGGTTTGAGCCGCACCCAGGCCGAAATGCTGTACCAGCGAATTCATCACACCCGTGCCCTTGCCGCCTTCGACTTCACGCATCTGGGCCAGATCGCCGGTGCTGACAACGATGCGGCAGCCGATACAGGCCGTATTGCTAAGGCCGCTTCCTGTGGCCTGTACCTGTAACCAGTGATTACCGTTATTCAGCTTGTTTTTAAAAAACGCTCGCGTCGCCACGTCCAGATCGCCGTCGCGGTCATAATCCGCTGCCGTGGTGCCCCAACCGTTTAGTACATGCAAGCCCGTTTCATAGCTTACGTCGGTAAAGGTGAAGTCGCCGTTATTGTGATACAGGAAAGACAAATACTCCGTGTAGATATCCGTAATCATCAAATCCAGCCAGCCGTCGTTATCGTAGTCGAACAATAACGGGTCGGAATGCGTTTCCGAGTAGGTGATGCCCGCCGTTTCGCGGACATCCGTAAAGGTATAGTCCGGCGGACCGGAATTGCGATAGACCATGGTTTTGTCGCTGAAATCGATAAAGCGCGGATGCGCTAGGTTGCCCACGACCAGATCCAGGTTACCGTCGTTATCGATGTCTCCCCAGACCGCGCCGATGCTGTGACCGAATGCGCCCTGCTGGTACACGCCTTCGATGCCGTACTCCAAACCCATTTCGGTAAAGCTGCCGTCGCCGTGATTGACGAAAAAGAAGTTGTCGTTCAAGCGGTAGTTGGCCACGTACAGATCCGGGTCGCCGTCGTTATCGAAATCAGCCCAGGCCACGCCGCGCCCGCATTTGGAACCCATAAAAACTCCGGCTTGTCTCGTGACATCCTGAAACTGACCGCCGCCCAGATTGCGCCACAAGTGATCGGGTGTGCCGGTGCTCATTTCATCCGTTTTTTCGTAATTGGCCACGTACAGATCCACCAGCCCGTCCATGTCGTAGTCCGCCCAGCCGACGGCTTCGGTCGGATCGAAATCGTAGGGAACGTTTTCCGTGTCGTTTACGGGAGAAAAGGTGCCGTCGCCGTTGTTGTGCACCAATCGGTCACGATCCGCCTCGGTTTTGCCGTTACTGAAGGCATAGTAGTCCAGGTGACCGTCGTTATCGTAGTCGGCCCACATGCCATAGCCGGAAACGTTGGAGACTCCGGCTTGTTCGCTGACATCCGTGAAGCTGCCGTCGCCATTATTGCGCAACAGTTTCGACGCGGACAAGAGCAGGTCGTCGTAGCCGTCGTTATTGTAGTCTCCCCAGGCCATGCGATGCGCGCCGGGGAAGCCGTCGTCGGCCAGTAACTGCTCGAAAGTCACATCCTGTACGATGTCGTGATATAGAACATCGGCCTGCACCATGTAGTTGCCGTCGGACAGGCTGTATTTTACGGTCGGCTCGTCGGCGGGATAAATAAACGATTTCTGCTCTCCTGCCGTGCTGGTGTCCACGCACAAACCGGGACCGCCCGTTTGACGAACCACGCCCACATGCACGTATTTCAAAGGTGGCAGTTCCACATTCAATGCCGTTAGATCGAAGCTGAGCCATTGGCTCTGTTCGCCTTCGGCCACGCTGACTTCAATCGGCGTAATCAGATCTTGGGCGCGATCCGGATCGTTGCCGCCGCCATCGGCCCAAACGTGAATTTGTACCGGACCGGTTGCGAAGAACATCAGGCGAACGCCTTGTAACGTGGCGGGATGTTCAGCCAGGAACATGGCCCCTTCCAGTGAATCCACCAACAGATCCGGCAGGTGGCCGTCACAGGTGCCGTCGTCGTAGGACAACGTCGTTTCCTGAGCGTAGGCAAGTAAAGGTAGCAGCCACAACGCACATATCCAGCAGGCGATTCGTTTGTTCATGATCCCCATCCTTTCCCAGGGCTATTAGCCAGATCTGCTGCGATTATACGGAAAGCGCTGGTATTTTGAAAGTGATGATCGAGGAAACTTGGAATATCAACGAGATGTCGTCATTATGCGGAAATAAGCAAAAAAAGAAGAAAACTGAAAACTAATGCTTGAAAAGCGGTATCGTGTTGTTTAGGATAGCCCCCCAAATTTGCACTAAGGCAATATTATAAGGAGGAAGACGAATGTTGAAGAAAACGACGTGCTGGTTATTGGTGATGTTAATGGCGCTGTTCATTTCATCCTGTGGTGATGATGAAGACACGGACAACATTGATAACACCGATGGTGATACGGAAGTGGAAACCGATGGTGATACCACCACTGACGGTGACATTCCCTATGTCCAGCCCGATGGCGACACCAATCCCGATGGTGACACGACCGATGGCGACACGGCTCCTGACGGTGATACGACCGACGGTGATACAGCTCCCGACGGTGATACGGCTGATGGCGACACGGCTCCCGATGGTGACACCGCTCCTGACGGCGACACCGCTCCCGATGGCGACACCGCTCCCGATGGCGACGTGGCTCCCGACGGCGACACCGCTCCCGACGGCGACACTGCTCCCGACGGCGACATCACTCCCGACGGCGACACCGCTCCCGACGGCGACACCGCTCCCGACGGCGACACCGCTCCCGACGGCGACACCGCTCCCGATGGCGACACCGCTCCCGACGGCGACACCGCTCCCGATGGCGACACCGCTCCCGACGGCGACGTGACTCCCGATGGCGACACGACTCCCGACGGCGACGTGGCTCCCGACGGCGACAGCGCTCCCGACGGTGACACGGTAGTTGAGATCTGTGACAATACCATCGATGACGATTTGGATGGTTTTACCGATTGTGACGATTTCAATTGCGATGACGACCCGGCTTGCATGGAAAGCAACTGTACCAACAATATCGATGATGACAATGACGGCTTTACCGACTGCAACGATTTCGATTGCACCGACGATCCCGCTTGTGGCGAGGATAGCTGCACCAATAACATCGATGATGATAACGACGGTTTCACCGATTGTGCCGATTTCGACTGTGACGAAGATCCGGCTTGTATCGAGAGTAACTGCACCAATAGTATCGATGACGACAACGATGGCTACACCGACTGCGACGATTACGATTGCGATGAAGAACCGGCGTGTATGGAAAGCAGTTGTACCAACGGTGTCGATGACAACAACGATGGCTTTACCGACTGCGACGATTGGGATTGCGACGACGATCCCGCCTGTGCTAAATAGCAACACATCGGGCACATAAAATACGAAGGACCGGAGGTATTGGCTTCCGGTCCTTTTTTAGTTTGTATTTCTATCAGGTTATCCCTGGTGTTCCAAGACCTTGAAAATACGTTCCAAAGCCCAGTCGATCTCCTCTTTGGTGATCGTCAACGGCGGAGCCAACCGGATGGTGTGGGTGTGCGTTTCCTTGCACAATAACCCCATGGACATCAACTGCTCGCAGAACTTGCGCGCGCCGCCCGCTTCCGGGTGCAGTTCGATGCCGAACCACAGGCCGCGACCGCGAATCTCTTTAACATGTTTGCTGTTCAACTCGTTCAGACGTCCGGCCAGGTATTCTCCCAGCTCGGCGGAACGCTCGACCAGTTTTTCCTCTTTCAGCACGTCCAGGGCTGCACGGGCGATGGCGCAGGCCAGCGGATTTCCTCCGAAGGTGCTGCCATGCTGTCCCGGTTGATACAGGCTGAGCACTGCACGCGAACCGACGACTGCCGAGATCGGATAGAATCCGGCGGAAAGCGCCTTGCCGATGGTGATCATATCCGGTTTGACTTCTTCCCAATCGCAGGCGAACACGCGCCCGGTGCGCCCTAGGCCGCTCTGGATTTCGTCGGCGATCATCAACATGTTGTTTTCGTCGCAGACTTCGCGTACCTGCTTCAAGAAACCGGTCGGAGGAATCAGGATACCGGCTTCGCCCTGAATCGGTTCGAACAAAAAGGCCGCCGTATTGGGAGTGATGGCGTCTTTGAGTGCCTGGATGTCGCCGTAAGGAATGACTTTGAATCCCGGTGTGAAGGGGCCGAAACCCTCGCGGTATTCTTCGTCGGAAGAAAACGATACGATCGCGATGGTGCGACCATGGAAATTGTTTTTACAGGCGATGATCTCGCATTTTCCCGGCGCGATGCCCTTGACCTTTTCACCCCACAAGCGGGCGCTCTTTAACGCCGTTTCCACCGCCTCTGCGCCGGAATTCATCGGCAGCATCATTTCCATGCCGGTATACTCGCACAATTCTTTTGCGTAGTAGGGAAGCTGATCGTTACGGAAGGCGCGTGAGGTCAGGGTGCATTTCTGCAACTGCTCGATCATGGCCTCTTTGATGCGCGGATGCACGTAACCCTGGTTCAGCGCCGAATAGGCAGCCAGGAAATCCATGTATTTATTGCCCTCGGCATCGACGACCCAAACGCCTTGGCCACTCTCGATAACGACATCGAGGGGTTTGTAGTTGGGAGCGACATACTGATTTTCCAGTTCGATCATTTCCTTGGAACGCATGGGACTACCTCCAGAAAGCATGTTGATGAGCGTGTAGGATAATGGCTGGCAAAGAACTAAGGTGATCCAGCGGCACAAACCATCCGAGACTATGGCGATTCAGGACATGAAAGGCAAGGAAAAATGAATAAATTGGGTGAATATTTTTCGAGAATATTCAAATGTCGAGGAGGAGAGGTTTTTCGGGGAAATCAATCCCGCAGTTGGATCTCTTCCCAGGCGGAGGACGTCAGCAGATTGGCCAGCAATTCCCCCTTGGATTCCTCCAGTTTTTTCGAGCCAGTATGCTTAAGCAAGGCGGCCTGAATATCGGGATGGCAGAACACGCGGATCTTTCGCACCCAGCGTTCGAAATCGTGTTTGATACCGGCCCATACGCCCTGCTGGACGGTCGCCTCGCTATCCAGGGCGCGTTCGGAATGCTCTCCCAGAATCGGCACATCCGGCAAGCCTCCACGCCGCCGGGGCACATCGACCAGAATGTCATGCGAGCGCAGTTCGCGACCCAAGAAGTCCGCAAACAAGCCTTTGGCGTTGATGCGCTCCACGAACAACTGTTGTAAACGGTCGAAATCGTAGCGTTTATCCCATTTTGCACGATCCAGCAGATCGAACAGTGACGGATAGGCCGGATGCTCGATGACCAGCAGGCGCTTGTAGGGACGCCGCCGGTGGATCAGGCTCATCAGTTCGCTACAGATTTCTCCGCCATGCGAAGCGAGCCAGGAAACCAGTTCTTCATCGCTGCGCCCGAAAACCAGATCCATCATCTGTTCGCGACCAAAGCGGGGATCGTCGGCGACGACCTCGCGGAAGGCGCGGTTGAGCATGGCGGTGGTGGAACGCGACGCATGATGCCAGTAAACTTCCGAATACATGGCCGAGCGTGCATAAGCGAACAATTCCACGCAGATACGCCCTTTTTCCTTGAGCGCCAGCGTGTCGGGCCGCTCCGGCATGACGATCAACGACTGGAAAAAGCGGTCACGGTCGATGAAACGTCCATACGGAACGCCGCAGTGGATGGAGTCCCGGTAGAGGTAGTCCATTTTGTCCGCATCCACCGGACCATCGAGTATCGAACGCAGCAGGCGTTTGACATTCGAGGCGGGAACTTCGCTGCCTTCGCGTCCCGTGGAGCCGGAGACGAAATAGCAGATGTCGTCGAAACTGGCATGTGGCCAATGCTGGTGAATCAGTTCGCCCAGTGAAGGCGTTCCGGGCGGAAGTTGCAGGCTCGGATAGTTTTGACCGATTTCACCCGTTAAAAACGGACGCACCAGATCGATATGATCGGCGATATCCCCGTACAGATCTTCCAGCAGATGATTGAAGGGATAATGGCCGATATCGTGCAGCAAGGCGGCCAATAACAGCGATTCCACGTCTCCGCGCGTGATTTCGTCCAACACCGAGGATTGGGAATGGCTGGACAGCAGCGCGCGCAGGTAGCGCAGCGTCGTTTCAAAGACTCCCAGGCTATGCTCGAAGCGGGTATGCACCGCGCCGGGGAAGACGAGGTAAGCCAGCGACAGTTGCCTGACCGTGCGCAAACGCTGGAAGTGGGGATGATCCACGATCGCCTTTACCCGGTCGGTAAAGGGAACGCCGACCAACTCTGGGAGTCGCACGACTCCGGCGGTAGGCACCGGAAAGAGTTCTTCCACTTCCGAAAGCAGCCGGGGAATGTGGGGACGATGATCGCTCATAACAACTCCAGAACGGGATCTAACCGGAATAGAACACGAGATTGTGTACGAAGGTCTTGATACGTTGTTTCATGCGCAGTCGCAAAATCAGGTAAAGCGCAGCCGGCCAGAAGAGCAACAGCAGCAACATCCAATACTGCACCAGTCCGATGATCCCCGGATCGATCAAACGCGCCCAGATCCCCTGAACCATCCACAATAAAAAGGCCGGAATCAAATGCAGCGAGTAGCACAGCACCAACAGTCCGGTCAAATCCATCGAAAAGCGCACCCTTGTTTTAACGCCTTGTTCGATCAGTTCCAATTCGCCCGCCTGGCGAAACAGCGGACCCGGCAGCACGTCGGAAGTTTGAAACCGCAGCGCGTTGCGGCTGCGGTCCAAGATCCATACCGGACCTCCGAAAGGCGGTGAAAGCGCAAACGAATTCCCCACCGCCGCCGCCACTTTTTCGTGGCGCAGGCGAATGACCTGTTCGACCTGGATGTGCAACAGGGGCAATTTCATCAGCCCTCCAGTGCCTGTTTGATCCCTGCCAGCAATTCATCATGAATGTGACCGTTGGTGGCCAGAATCGTATCTCCAAAGATCGGATCGCCGTTGCTCTCGAATGCGGTTACGTTGCCACCCGCTTCCTTTACGATCAACGCTCCCGCCGCCACATCCCAGGGAGACAGGCTCATTTCGTAAAAGCCGGAAAACAGACCGCGCGCCGTATACGCCAGATCGACCGTCGCCGCGCCCAGTCGGCGCAGATCACGGGTTTTATAGATCAACTGCGAAAATACCGGCACGCCGTCGGGTTGACGTTTTCCGCGTACGCAGGCAAAACCGGTGGCGACAATGGCATCGGTGAGCGAAGTCGTTTCCGATACCTGGATGCGTTCACCGTTCAATGTCGCTCCGCACCCTTTTTCAGCGTAATACATTTCGTCGAGAAAGGGAACATAGATCAACCCATGCGTGATTTCATTTTCTTGGCAGCGCGCGATGGAAATACCGAAATGCGGCAGTCCGTGCGCGTAATTGACGGTGCCGTCCAACGGATCGACGATAAACGAAGCTCCGCTGCCGGAAGCGGACCGTTCGCTGCCGGATTCTTCGCCGAGCAGGTCGTGATCCGAGAAATTGCTGCGCAGGCTTTCAAAAATCATGGCCTCCGCTTCGCGGTCCACAAAGGTTACCAGATCCTTCGCCCCGGTTTTGAACTCCACCTGTTCGGTTTTCAGTTTCCCAAAATGTCGCAGTAAAAACTGCCCGGCCTGCCGGGCGGTCGTCGTCAAAGTCTCTTTCATACCATTCACCACTTCCATCAATCATCATCGATCCTGGAAACAAGATTTGTACCCGTTTCCACACTTGCCGGGACCATACCCGAGACGCTCTTAAAATGCAACTCCAACAAGGATAAGGGGTGCATCTCAAGTTACAGCGGAAAAGGTTATTACACTGTCATCCTCCGCGGACGGGTGGTATGGGCCAAGCGAAGAGAAACGGAGCTTGCCCATGCGGCTTTCGAACACGGGCAAGCCTTTGGCTTGGCCCGCGCCACCCCGAAAGCAGAAGAATTCGTAGTCTTTTTCGATACACCTGAAGAACAGAGAAAAAAGCTTACAAGAACCCCCTTGTTTTTCCTGGGAAGTCTCCTGTACAATCAGCGGCAATAATAGTGAAAGTGAAGGGAAGATGGTGAAACCCACTCGATATCAGCAGGATGTGCGCCAGCAATACGAAGATTATCCCTACCCGCCCCGTGATCCGCAGGACGAACGCACGCGGTTGAAGTCCACTAAATTCGACTACTTACCGCTGATCAACCACTACGGTTTCAACGGCAGGTTGACCTACGACGGATTCCGGGCGCTCATTGCCGGGGACGGCACCGGCGATTCGTCGATATTCCTGGCCGAACAGTTGCGACCCTTCAACGCCACGGTGGTGGCGCTGGATTTGAGCGAAGCCAGCATGCGCATCGCCAAAGCCCGAGCACAAGTGCGACAATTGACCAACATCGAATGGCGTCATGCTTCGCTATTGGATCTGCCTCAACTGGAACTGGAATCCTTCGATTACATCGGTTGCAGCGGCGTGCTGCATCATCTGGAAGATCCTTCCGAGGGGCTGCGGGCGTTGTTGTCGGTGCTCAAACCCAATGGGCTGCTCGGGTTGATGCTCTATGCCAAAATCGGTCGCACCGCCGTGTATCAGATGCAGGATCTGTTTCAGATGCTGCTTGACCCGGAATTGTCGATTCAAACCCGTATTGACCAGGCCCGGCAGGTGTTGGAACAGTTACCCCCGAGCAACTGGTTCAAGCGTTCGCAGGAGTTGACACCCGACTGGGAGACTTTCGGCGATATCGGCTTGTACGATCTGTTTCTGCACAGTTGCGACCGGGCCTACACGATCCGTGAAGTGGCGGAGTTTCTGGCGGAACAGAACGTGACGCTGGCCGCACTGGCTCACGCACCGGACCGCCTGCGCTATCAGCCGGAACTGTATCTACAGGACCGCAATCTGCTGGAACACGTGCGCTCGATGCCAAGAATTCAACAGTGGGAAATCGGTGAGCGCCTATGCGGTTCCATTATGCTGCACAGCTTTTTCGCCTCAGCCAACCCGCAGACCACTTGTCAGCCCAATGATCCCGATCACGTTCCTTTTCTGTTGGATTTCGATGCATTGCCATTGCAACGCGCACTGAAAGCGCAACCCGGTGTTGCCCAGAGCATCGAACTGGCGAATGGACTTCGTCTGAACATCCACAACGGACCCGCCACGGCCACCTTATTGGAAAGCATCAATGGACGACGCAATATCCGTGACGTGCTGGCTCGCGTCGTTAGCCAGACCGCCTTGTCCGTTGTGCAGGTTCACAGAGATTTTCAGATCTTGTACCAGCAGTTGAACAGCGCCGATTTGATGTTGTTGCGCAAGGTACAAAGTCCGCAACTATTGCCGCTGGCCCGCTTACAGGATCGTGTCAGCCAGTTGGCATCGGAACGAGTGGACGACAAATAGCGAAGATTGGCGGATTTAGGCTTCGCCACTACTGACAAATGTGGAATCGATCCAGAGAAGTACAGAGAATTACCCTGATTTCAATTTTCTTCCCATCCTTTTTTCATTCCTGATATTTGCACTGGTATTTCAAAGTCGGGTTTGTTACCATCAAAATAGAAACCCGGATAAGACAGCTTCTTTCCAAGCTGATGCTGTCTGTTGATATTCGAGGGTGCCGGAAGGAA
Source organism: Myxococcota bacterium (assembly GCA_965140415.1). Lineage (GTDB taxonomy): Bacteria > Myxococcota_A > SURF-8 > SURF-8 > SURF-8. The sequence goes on along the minus strand of OZ223209.1, from coordinate 5,560,091 downwards.
GCGGTCTTTTCTTGCGCAAGAGTCCTACCCGGATCTTGTCGGAAAGGAGAGAATCATGAAGATTCAAGACCGTTCCATCAACGAATTGGTAGAAAAGCAGTGTCGACGCTGGGAGAGCGCCGCACAGCGACACACCGATGCCATCCAGCGACCGATCATTACCCTGTCACGCGAAACCGGTAGTCACGGCCAGCAAATCGCCGCCTTACTTGCCAAGCGATACCAATTGGAATTGTATGCCGGAAACATCATGGACAAAGTGGCCAAGAGCCAGGATCTGCGCTCGATCGTGCTGCGTACTTTGGATGAGCAACCCCGCAGCTTCTTGGAAGACCTCCTTTCCATCATCGACAGCAAGTACAGCATCTCTTCCGATGAATATCTGAAACTGCTGGTGCAGATGATCAGCGCGGCAGGGAAGGTCGGGCGTGCCGTGATCGTCGGTCGCGGGGCGAATTTCATTTTGCCATCCGACCGCACATTCCGCGTTCGGGTCGTCTCGCCGTTGCATTTTCGGATTGAAAACGTCATAAAAGAGATGAATCTTTCCGAAGATGCCGCCCGTGCCTACATCGAGGAGACCGACACCAAACGAGGGGACTTCGTGCGGCACTACTTTTACAGCGAGATCAAAGACCCGGTGCATTACGATCTGGTGCTTAACTCACACCGGCTCGGCATCGATCGCTGCGTGGATCTGATCGCCAAGGCAACCCCCTGGCCGCTGCTGTCGGGAAAGTAGGGGGGCTTCTCATTTCCCCCTTTTTCCTTTGCTCTGCTTGCCATGGTTTCGTATACTCGCGGAAGTTTCTTTATCCAGGAGTTTCATGTATGCGAAATCGTAAAAGAATTCAACCTGTTACTTTCCTTGCACTTTCCGTTTTACTTTCGTTTGTCGTAATTGCCTGCGGTGGCGACGACGATTCTACGCTGCTTTGCTCTCCCGGTGAGACGCGCACCTGCAACTGCGCTTCCGATGGAGATGGCCTGAGCACCTGCGCACAAGATGGTCTTAGCTGGGGCGATTGCAGCGGCTGCGGCAGCATCGATGGCGACAGCGATAGCGAACAGATGGAGCAGGAAGGGGAGAGTGGCTCTCCCTTCGGATTCCCCAGCGATCATCCGCTGATGAGCGGAGAATTTATGGCCATTGCCCATCGGGGCGGCGGCAAACTGGCACCGGAAGAAACCATGCCTGCCTACGAAAATGCCGTGGCGCTGGGGATCGACATGTTGGAAATGGACCTTCATGCGACAAAAGATGGCGTCATCGTGCTGCATCACGATGGTAACGTCGACCGCACGACAGATGGAACCGGGAATATTCGGGATATGACCTTCGAAGAGGTGCGTGCCTTGGATTCCGGCTATCAATTCACTGCCGATGGAGGACAGACCTTTCCCTATCGTGGACAAGGCGTACAGGTGGCGACTTTCAAAGAAGTGTTGCAGGCTTTCCCGGAAATGCTCTTTTCCGCAGAACTCAAGCAGAGCGATCCTTCGATCGTCGATGCCGTGCTGGCGGTGCTGGATGAAACCGGCATGAGTGAGCGCGTGATCCTGGTTTCATTTTCCGATGAAACCGTCCGTGAGGTCCGTGAAAAACGCCCGGATATCGTAACCGGAGCGGGTTTAAGCGAGATGATGATCTTCGGAACGCTTACCGATGCCAAGGAGGCCGACTATGTGCCTCCCTGTCCCATTTTCCAGCTTTCCGACATCGACGCCGATTCGCTGGCGCGCGCCCATCGATTGGGGCTACAGGTGCAGATCTGGACCGTCAACGATGAGGTCTCCATGCGCAGTTGGTTGGAAATGGGAGTCGATGCCATTATGACCGACGATCCCGCGTTGCTGATGCAGGTGATTGAGGAAACCCCATAACGAGATAAATCCCTTTTCTGACTGGACCGGAGGGCGTTGAGTCTGTACAATTTCTCCGGCTCGTAAAAAAGGGCTGCATGTTCGAAATTAGAGGAGATATTACTCATTTCTGTCCATCGAGTAATTGGGATGTGCCATGGTCTCACGGAATGGAAATTCCGGGAGGCCGTGTGTAACCTATTGAAGACACACAGCCTTCCACGATCTTCGATCGCGTAAGACTATGGCACACATTCTTAGAATCGGTGGCTAAAAATGACTAATACCTAGTCTACCATAGAGCAAATGGAGGGAGTGATGCCCAGCTACACTCGTATTGGATTGCTGCTTGCGTTATTTACACTTTTCTGTCTGCCCGTTCAGGCGACTGAAACCGCCTTGAAACTGACGATGGACGATGGGTTTGTCCTCGATGGTCTGCTGGCCACGCCGGGTGCTAAAAAAGCGGCTACTCCTTCCCGCCTGGTGATTTTCCTGCACGGTTCCGGGCCGCAAAGCATGGATGAAGATCTGACAGCCGTCACCCGCGACAATCAGCCGAACCTGTTCTTCAAGGAACTGCAAGATGTGCTGTTGTCTAAAGGCTTTTCCGTATTGCGTTTCAATAAGCGCAGCTATCAGACCCAGCTTGCCTTTAAGGAAAATGAGGCATTCGTAAAAAGCCCGATCTATCAGAAGTTTTCAGCCGATCCTCTACTTCGGTTCATCGAAGATGGCGCCAATGTCGTCGATTTCGCTGCGAAACGATATCCCAAGGCCAAAATCTACCTATTGGGACACAGTCAGGGCGCTTCGATTGCCTGTTGGCTGGCGGAGCAGGATAAGCGAATTGCAGGGCTGGCGCTGATCGGTTTTCTGGCTACTCCTACCGAGTTGGCCGTTTTCGAGCAAACGGTGTACCGGCCTTTGTTCTACTTCAAACAACTGGATAAAGATCGAAACCAGATTCTTAGTAATGCCGAACTCTCCATCGAGAATCCTATCGCTGCTGCATTGAAAGCTCAAATGCCCATTCTGGATCAGGACGCCGACGCAGAACTGACGCTGATGGAATTCAAGGCGGGAAACTTCAGCAACTTAGTGGTGAAAGACATGCTCGGCCCCGCCATGCGCCAGCAGGAGGCAAAGCGCTCGCGCGTGACGGATATCCTTAAGGATTTCGATAAACCGGTACTGATGTTCCAAGGTGAGTGGGACAATCAGACGCCGACCTATCAGGCGATGGCTGTACAGATCGCCAATGCCATGGTTTGGAAAAAGGACAACCTGCGCCTGTTTATTTATCCAAAATTAGGCCATGCTCTCGATCTGCGCGATTCTTATGAGGACATTCGCTATAACCCCATCGATTCAAAGGCCAAAACGGATCTGGCTGTACAAATAAACAAGTATTTCCAATAGGTAATACGTTCGAGTAAACGACCGATCTACGAGTGATCCGGATTTCCTGTGTGCCAGGCATCGGAAGAAGCATTAATAATCTTTCATCTGGTGCGCATAATTTGCGCTCCTGATTCGATTGTCTGTGCTGCCGGGTTCGGCAAGTGCCATCTGGTGACTTTTCTTGAACTTTTTCCCTTAGAATGAAAAAATAGATTGTTGAGTTAGGTACGTTTCTGGTAAACTAACCGGTGTAGTGGTGCGCTATTTAAAAAGAAGAACATGCAGGCGGTTCTCTGGAGGATGGCAGGATGAGTAAACCCATGAAATTGACAGAGAGAAAACATGTGGACATCATAAATGCCGCCACTCATGAATTCAAGGTTTCCGGTTACAAATGCACCAGCATGGATCGAATCGCCCACCGCGCAAAAGTCTCCAAGCGTACGGTTTACAACCACTTTTCCAGTAAAGAAGAGCTCTTTACCGCCATTGTCGAGCAGCTTTGGGAGCAGTCCATGCAGGCGACCCGCTACGTCTACTCACCGGATATTCCTATCCGCATTCAGTTGACGGAGTTGGCTCGGCTGGATGTCGAGATCCATTTTTCGCCGGAATTCTCGGGGTTGATCCGCACCGTCTTTTCCGAATTCATTCGAATGCCCGAAATGGCCCGCCAAATGGTGGATTCCATGAAAGAGCGGGAATCCAACTTGTCGCTTTGGATCAAGCAGGCGGCTCAAGATGGTAAACTGGTTGTTGCCAATCCACTAACCGCCACGGCTCAATTTCTGGCCCTGGTGAAAAGTCGTTTGTTCTGGGAAGGATTGTTTGGGGTTGAACGTCCGTCTGAGGAATTCATCACTGAGCAGATCGACTCTGCCGTTTCCGTTTTTCTTGCCTATTATCAAGCCTAGACTAGATAGTCGTCATATTTAGCCACTGATTCCATGAATTTGTGGCATAGTCTTACACGATTGGAGATCGTGGAAGGCTGTGTGATTTCTAATGGTTACACACGGCTTCCCGGAATTTCCATTCCGTGAGACCATGATGGCACATCCCGATTGCTCGATGGACAGGAATGCGTAATGTCTACTCCAAACAAAAAAACCGACGACCCTTCAGGGATCGTCGGTAAGTGAATCGCGCTGATAATTTGAAGGATCAGTATCTGTAATTCCGGACCACTTCAGCAGATGCGACTTCGTTGGTCGCTTGATTTTCTTCGGGGAACTGCTCGCGAATCGCTTTCACTCCACCGAAAAACGTAGCCAGGCCGGTTCCTGCCAAACCGATCGTGGCGATGCCGGTAAGTATTTCGCCCAGAATCAGACGGTCTACATACTCCGGGAAAAGTTCGCTTACCCAAACGCCTACGGTATAGATGAGACCTCCGAAAAGACCTCCTACAAGAAAGAAGATCAAGAAGAAGGTCAATCCGCTTTTAAAGGCTTGCCACAAACCAAGCCACAAAATTAGCAGTGGATTCCGGGTGTTGTGAAGAAATGTAAGCATGAACACTCTCCTGGTTGGATCGTACTTCTTCAACATTCACTACATACATGTACTGCTGGACAGCGGTTGTACTACATTCCTCTGATAAATCAGAGGGATACGGCCTTAAGGTCTTTAAGAGTCGGCATTGGCGGAAAATCTTCTTCGATTTCCTCTTTTGCCGTTTGTACCGTATTTTGCCCGTTTTCATGAACGGGCTTTGAAATGACGACAGCTTGACCCTCGTACAATTCTTTGATGTCATCCACGGAGAAGTCCGACTCAGTCAGGTCGGAATCCGAGAAATCCATCTCTACTCCACTGTGTTCTAAGATTAATCGATATAAACTCATGATGACGGCCCTTTTTTAGATGCCTCAAGAAACGCAGCAGTAAATATAAAAGCAATCTTCATGCCAAGCGATTGAATGGCCATTCACTGTCAGAGGTTGATATTGTGTCGTGATTTCAAGATGATAAGTGAATTTGACTCGCTGTCAAAAATGAACAGGCGGCAACACCTGTTGCGTTTTTGCGCAAATATTGCGCGCAGACCGGTTGTAGCGCTTTTCTTGCATGCTTCAAAAGTCACTATTGCAATAGTGTTATGATTTCAACAAGTTAACATATTGAGTATATGCGTTGCGCTGGAGGGTGACATCAAGATTTCGAATGCTCTTTGGCATTTTAGTAGCTCATTTCTGGATTTGGAGAGGATTTGTCCTGGAAAACGAGACAGACGACTATTTCGAATCGAGAATTTCGCGAACTCGAACGGCAATGTCTTCCGGAGAATAGGGTTTCCCCAGAAAATTGACACCTTCCGCCAATACTCCATGATCGACAATTTCTCCTGAAGTATAGCCCGAAGTATACAGCACCCGCAGTTTCGGATACTGTTCCAGCAGTTGATCCGCAACCTGTTTGCCGCTCATACCCGGCATAACCATATCCGTTACCAGCAAGTTAATGGGTCGCGAGGAGTTTGCAACCACATCCAATGCTTCCGCTCCATCGCTAGCCTGCAAAACGCGATATCCTTGTCTTCCTAAAATACGCACCGCGATATTGCGCACAACTGCTTCATCTTCGACTACCAACACCGTTTCATGGCCGGTCGGCAATGGCGTTCCGGTTGGTGTTTCCAGGGTTTGCTGTTTCCTATTGTTCACTTGCGGCATGTAAATTCGAAATATCGTGCCCTGTCCCAATTCCGAATCCACTTCGACCCAACCATTATGCTGTTTTACGATGCCATACACCATTGCCAGACCCAGCCCGGTACCGTGGTCCAGTGGCTTGGTGGTGAAAAACGGTTCGAAGATGCGCGAACAGGTGGCTTTATCCATACCCGTTCCCGTATCGCGCACGGACATCAACACATATTTTCCCGGTCGGGCTGGAGGATGAGAACGACTGTACTCTTCGTTTAATTCAACATTTTTCGTTTCTATCGTCAATTTGCCGCCGGAAGGCATGGCGTCGCGCGAATTTACGGCAAGGTTGACAATCACTTGTTCCAGGTGTCCGGGATCCGCCTGGATTTGGGAAAGCTCCGAACTCAGGCGAGTGGTCAATGAAATGTTTTCCCCAATGAGTCGTCCCAGCATTTTCTGTAAATTGAGCACCAGGTCGTTTAAATCAAGTACGCGCGGCTCGATAATCTGCTTGCGACTGAAAGCCAATAGCTGGCGCGTCAAACTGCTGGCTCTTGTAGCCGCTTCATTGATTTCCGTCAGGATATCGTAAATGGGATCGCTGGATTCCAGATCCATCTGCAATAGAGAAATATTGCCGGTGATTCCAGTGAGCAAGTTGTTGAAATCATGTGCGATTCCTCCGGCAAGCTGTCCGATGGCCTCCATTTTCTGTGCTTGCTCCAATTGTCCCTGGAGATTTTGGTTCTTTTCTTCGGCGCGCCTGCGTTGCAAGGCTACGGAAACCAGCGAACCAAAGGTTTCTACAATATTGCTGTCGATGCTTTGGCCTTTGCCCAAGCCGATCAGCGCACTGCCGAAAAGTTGACCATGGCGCACAAAGCCGATCATGAAGCCACTTTCAATGCCTGCCAATGGCTCATGCAATTTTTTCGCAAAATCGGGAAACCAGATATCCAGAAAAGGCGAAAAGCCGCCTTCCAGTTCGAAGACACGACTGTTTTTCAATTCGACCAGTAGTTTCTGAGGAAGTTCTGACTGTTTGGTGCCGATAAGATCGTGTCCAATTGCGGCAATCAGTCTCGTTCGAATGGCATCCATGACTTTGATGGCTTTGCAGTTCGCCTCTCTCGTGTAGCTGTCATTCTCGAATACGGCGACCAGAATAGAACTTTGTAACCCGTAAAGCTCCTTTGCCAGGAATTCATAAATGTCGGTTTCGATAGGCAGTTCCACCAGATCCACCGCAAAGCGGGCTAAATCCGCAGAGCGATTTACCAAGTGAATTTTACCTTTTCCCTGCAAATTGCGCTGCCGGATTTCTTCCTGTAGTTCCTGTGCGCGAACCTGCGACAAAACAAGTTCCTCAATCAACTGCTGATTGGATAATTGTCCAAAGGTCATTCTGTTTTCCTTAGGCTTTGGATGGCCATTTGTCACAGGTTGAAGCGGCCTTACTGCTCGATACAAAGATCATAAACTTAAATCCTTGAACTTTGCAACTGATTATCCAGGTTTTCTGTAAATTCTTATTGGGCATATTGGTACAATAGCATTAAAGCATCGGCGGCAACACTCATCTCATTCTTTGTTCCATGCCAATCGGTGTTTGGTTGGGTTGGTGATTCTGATGTACGTTTGCTCTAAACCGTTGATTGGGGTGTCAAGCTACTCTTCGTCATCTACAAATTCCGGATAGAGCCGTTTGGCGCATTCGGGACAGATGGAGTGGGTGACTTCGATATCTGAATTCGTTTGCAGATAGGCTTCCAACTGCTGCCAGTAGCCTTGATCATCGCGAATCTTTTTGCAGTTCGCGCATACCGGCAACAGCCCTTTCAGTTCCTTGACATCCTTCAACGCTTTTTGCAGTTGCTCGATCAGTTTTTCTTTTTCTCGCTGACTGCGTTTGCGGAATTCGATTTCCTGTTTCAAATTCTGGTTGGTGGACTGCTGATCCAGACGCGCCTTGTTCAAGGCTCTTCTGGAACGGATGAAAATCAATCCGACGATCGTGAGGTTGGTGATATAAATACCGGCGTTGGTGAAAATTGCCTCGGGTCGCAGAAAGATTTCACCCAGTTGATCGCCCTGGTTTAGCAAAGGCAAGTACGGCAAAATGCCGTTCTTTTCCAGTACTACCAGGATCACGATTCCGGCGTGGCCAAGTATCATCAACAGCATACTGTCGAACCAGGGTAAAAACCAGGAAACCGCAAATCCGGTTGAGAGGATCATTAACGACATGATAGAGCTTTGCGAACCGGCAAAATGCATGTGTATCAGCAGCATCGAAATGAACAGCAATGCCGTGAAAAAGACAGTAAAGCGAAAAAGCTTAATCCGCGCTGGCATCTTCAGTCGACCTGCCAACACCGTGATAATAAGAGACACGGTAAACAAAACGACAGTTGCCGCACTTAAAATCACGGCGGCATTGTAAATGTCGAAGTTAACGGAGTCGCCCAGATCGAACAAGAAACGACCAAGGTAATAGGCAATGGAAAAGGGAGTGTAAATGGCCAAGAAGATAAGAAAACCCCTGATCGCATCTTTGCGTAAGGCTTCCTGCTCTTCGTTTCTCCAATTCAACGTAGATTCTTCAACTTGTTGTCGATTCATCAGAGGTACACCCGGTTTTGAAAAGTAGCTTTCGATTCAGCTCTGTTGACAAATCACGTGCATGAGGTGTTAAACCGTTTGTAGGCATAGATGGACTGCAAGGTGTCCAGCTAGTTTCTCAAGCTTAGCATGTTCGGTGCCGAATGACGACAGGAATCTTGAGAGAATTTATCAGCAATAGAAAAAAAAGAAATTGCCAACCGTGGGAAGGTTCGCTACTTTGATAAGAAGTCACCTTTGGATGGTTGTTTGTCGTGCACAGAGAGATTGCAGTCTCAATTCGATTCGCTGGACCCAATTAGGGGCTCATTTGCAGTCGGGGAAAACCAAGAATGAAAATTCAGGATCTTATTCGTCCCTTCGTGGAAATTTCATCGGAATGTTTCGATTCGATGATGGATACCAAGCTCACGTTCAAAGGGCTGGATACTGGTGAACACCGGTTTAAAATGAACGGTGTATACGCCCTGATCGGCCTTTCAGGAGATGCACAGATCTCTTTGGGTATCAGCTTTCCGGATAATGTGGCTTTGGAATTGATAAGCCGGTTTATCGGAGAAGAAGTCACCGAAGTAGATGATGCCGCCTGCGATGCCGTCGGTGAAATCCTGAACATCATCGCCGGTGCTAAAAGCAAATTCAATAATATCAAACTGACGATGTCTCTGCCGACTGTGCTATATGGCCAGCCTTTGATTATTTCGCAACCACGAGATGTTCCGGTGGTTAAAACGACTTTCGAAGCGGAAGGCGTTGGCGAAGTTTACCTGTTTATCTGCCTGCAACAGTAGCTTCTACTACCCAATAAATTCAGGGATTTCTTCTTCCTCTCCCTCATCAATAGAAGAAACGTTTTCTTCCGTGGAATCATCGGTAGAGGTGTTTTCCTGTAACTCTTCCTGAGGTTCCGGGTCTTCGGGCAATAAGATTATGAATGCCGCTCCTGCGTTCTCTTCGCTGGTTACGGTAATCACTCCGCCAAAGGTGTCGATGATTTTATCTACGACCGATAAACCCAGTCCGGTTCCACTACCGATTTCCTTGGTTGTGAAGAATGGGTCGAAAATCCGGGCCTGTAATTCTTCGCTCATTCCTGTTCCCTGATCGATCAGCGAGAGCGAAATCAATGCCTGACCGGGGCGGAAATTGTCTGAAAATTGGCGGAAGGTCACGGTCGGGTCGTAAATCATACGTTCTAAAAAGATTGTGATTGCACCCTCTTCACCCATGGCATGGCTGGCATTTAAAAACAGGTTGACGAGCACCTGTTGTACCTGGTTGGCATCGATGCGCACCTGGGCCGGTCGTTTGTGAGAGATGAAATCGAAGGAGATGCGCTTCAATTGCTTTTGCGGCTGGATCAGGTCGATGGTTTCTTCGATCACGATGTTGAGGTCATGCCGTTTGACCTGCTCTTTTTGCGAGCGGGAATAATCCAGCAAGCCACTAATGATATGGTGAATGCGGGTGGCGTCTTTTTGCATGCGCAGTAGAACGTCACGCTGGCTTTCTTCGTCGATGTCGCCATCCATAAGCAAGTCGATGTACCCTCGGATGGCAGAAAGCGGATTGCCGACTTCATGTGCGACACCTGCTGCCAATCGACCGATACTGGCCAGTTTTTCGGTGCGGATCAGACCGCGACGGGTCAATTCCAGTTCTTCGTTGACCTCCAGCAGTTCTTTGATCTGTTCCGCCTGTCGATTTTCATTTTCGAACAGTTGCCTGGCCATTTCATTGAAGCTTTGCGCCAACTGCCCGATTTCGTTCGGGTCTCCCTCCGGTATATGGAAGTTGCGTTCTCCGGCCATCAAGCGGCGCACGCCGCGATTGAGATTCTGTATCGGTAGAATTACCATTTGGGTCAGCAGCAAGATGCCGAACAGAATCACGACCCCTGCATATCCGGCGGCAAAAGCGACCACCAGCTTTCCGCTGAACAGAAACCTTTTTTCCGGGGGCAATAGCGGTTGTACGATCTGTACGGTGCCTACCTGGTTGCCGTCGATGCGCCAGGAAAGGAAAATCACCATGACTTCTTCGCCGCTGGCCGGGTCTTCTTCCATAACGGTCTGAATGTGGCGGATGGGAAATTGCAGGCTTTGTCCGAAAACCTTGGCGTAAGGCCAATAACCCGAACGCAGGGTGGACCAGATGATTTCGTGGCGATTGTTAAAGAATGTAATGGAGTGATGCTGGGAAGCGTTGAAATACTCCATTGTGATTCGCTCGGCCTGACGTTGCAGCCCTTCCGGTCCGCTTTGGGCTTCCGCCGGGGTCGGGTGAGCCAGCCCTTGTTGAATCAGCGAGGCGGAAAGTACACCGAGATTCTTCTTTTCCTCGATAATGAAATTACGTGAAAGATAAGTAACCAGCAGTCCCATCAACATGACGGCAGTGATCACCAGGGTCAAGATGGCCATGATGATCTGAAAGCGTAAGGAGACGAGAAAGCGGAACCGCAACATCGGCGCTTACCTCCCCATGGATTGCAGAAACTCCAGGTAGATCTGGCCGAAAAAGAGAAATTCCAATGCCGCTAGCGATAAAAAGGGTCCGAATGGCACGGCTGCCAGGCGCAGATCGACTTCTTCCGCCTCCGGTCGTTCGCCATTTTCCCAATCCTCTGGGTCGGGCAGGGGCGCTTCTTTGCGCATCCAGCCGAACGTGATGGCAGCCAGCGCGATCACCAAGCCTTGCAGCGAGGCGGCCATGAGAATGAAGGGGATGGACTGCCAGCCCAGAAAGGCGGCGATCATGGCCAGTAGTTTGGCGTCGCCCATCCCCATGCCTTCCCGCTTGGTCAGGATATAATAACCGACTGCAATCAGCGCGATCAGCGAAAAGCCTACCACCGCTCCAACCAGCGAATCCACCCAGGTCACTTGATGGGTCAAGAAACTGGCGCCAAAGCCCAGGGCGATTCCCGGTAGGGAGATTTCGTTGGGAATGATCTGATAGGGAATGTCGATGAACGTAACGGCGATTAAAGCGGCTGCAAAAATAAAATAGACCGGCAGTGACCAGGTCAGCCCGAATTTGAAATAAATCGCCAGCGCCAAGGTGGCCGTCAATAGCTCAATCATTGGATACTGTATGGATATCGGCGACTTGCACTCTCTGCACTTTGCGCCCAGTATGATGTAACTCAAAATCGGGATGTTTTCGTACCAGGTGATCTGGTGCCCGCATTTGGGACAGCGTGAACGAGGACGAACGATCGATTCGTTCGCTGGTAAGCGATAAATCACCACATTCAAAAAACTTCCAATCGAGGCGCCCATCAGAAAGATGAAGGCCGCGATGATTGTCTCCCACAAAATGATCATTCCCTTACTCCTCCGTTTCGCCCGTGCTATCGTCTTCCATGCCCAGCTTTTTCAGCCGGTAGCGCAACGATCTAAAACTGATGCCCAGCAGGCGGGCGGCGTCTTTCTTTACTCCGCTGGTATAGTCCAGTGCCTTGCCGATCAACTCCCGTTCGCGATTGTCCAGGATCTCATCCAGGTTAACGCCTTTGCCGATGTCGATTTCGGTATCATGCGAATGCGTCCCAATCTCCTGCGGCTTGTTGATGTGTAGTTCCAACAACGCATTGGGAAGACTTTTGGGACGAATCTGCTCCGTCGTTTCCAGCGCCACGGCTCGTTCGATAAGATTGGACAGTTCGCGCACGTTGCCTGGAAAACGATGGCTTTGCAGGATCATCATCGCCGCTTCGCTGATTCTCAGTCGTTCACGTCCGCTTTCCTTGCAAAAACGTTCGATGAAATGCTGCACCAGCAGGGGGATGTCATCCTTGCGTTCGCGCAAGGGCGGAAGTTTGATCTGTATGACATTCAGGCGATAGTACAAATCCTCCCGAAATCTGTTTTTATCGACGGCCTCCAGCAGATCGCGGTTGGTGGCGGCGATTACGCGCGTATCGATGGGAATTTCCACCATGCCACCGACCGGTTGAACCTTGCGCTCCTGTAATGCCCGTAACAATTTTACCTGTAACGCCAGTGGAAGCTCGGAAACTTCATCCAAAAACAACGTGCCGTTGGAGGCGGCGGTAAACAGGCCCTCTTTGTCTCGAATCGCCCCGGTGAAGGAGCCTTTCACGTGCCCGAATAACTCGCTTTCCATCAGTTCGGCAGGAATCGCACCACAGTTGATCGTAACAAAGGGTTCATTGTGACGCGAAGAGGTTTCATGTACCGCCCGCGCTACCAATTCTTTTCCCGTTCCGCTTTCTCCGGCAATCAAAATCGTGGTTTTGGTGTCGGCCACCTGATTGATCAAGTCGAAAATACGGGTAATCGCTTCGCTTTTTCCAATGATATTGCTGTGCGGATGACGCTTGGAGAGTTCCTGTTTCAGCTTGATGTTTTCATCTTCAATGCTGCGTTTCTCCAGTGCGCGCTTGATGGTGATTTCGATCTCGTCCAGCTTGAAGGGCTTGTTGATATAATCGTAGGCCCCTTCATTCATGGCGACGATTGCATCCGCCGTATTGCTGAAGGCTGTGATTACAATGAACTCACAAGGGACTTTCTTGTTCTTCGCTTCGCGCAGCAGGCTCATACCATCCATGCCCGGCATGCGAATGTCGGAGATGACCAGATCGGGAGCCTGATTGCCCATCAGTTGCAGGGCTTCTTCACCGCTGCTGGCGCAGGTGACTTCATATCCTTTCTTTTTTAGAAAAATCGAAAGGAAATCCCGCATGCTCCGTTCGTCATCAACGACCAGTATTTGTTGCGCCATAAGGCCATTCCTCCTTATTCAGCCGTCGGCGGTAAACTTGGTCGGCAAGGCAGGGAAATCGTAAATTCCGTTCCGCGTCCCGGTTTGGAATCCACCGTGATTTCTCCCTGGTGCGACTTTACCAGCTGGTATACGATCGCCATACCCAGTCCTGTACCGTCTTCTTTCGTGGTGAAGAATGGATCGAAAATTTTCGCTCTGGTTTCCGGGGACATCCCCGTTCCATTATCGCGAATTCGGAAACGTACGCCTTCTCCCTCTGGCCGCTCCAAAACCGTGATTCCCTCCACACTCACCCATACGACGCCGGTTGGATTTTCCAGGACCGATTCTACGGCATTCTTTAGAATGTTCCAGAGGATCTGTCGGATCTTGGCATTATCTCCGATTAATTGAGGCACCCAGGGAGCGTATTCGATTCGGATGCGCACATCTCCGAATTTCGGGTCACCACCGATCAACTCTACCAGATCTTCCATCATTTCGTGGATGAATACCAGTTGTGTCGATAGCGGATTGGGACGAGCATAAGCCAGGAAATCGCCGATCAGCGTATTCAGGCGATCCGTTTCACGAAGACTGATTTCCATCAGTTTCCCGTTTTCATCATCCGGGGGAAGTTCGGATTGCAAAAGCTGAATTGACCCGGAAATCGACGCCAGCGGATTGCGGATTTCATGTGCGATGCCTGCGGCCAGTTCGCCGATTGCCGCCAGTTTCTGATTTCGAGCTGCCAGTTCTTCCAAATTGTGCCGATTGGTGATGTCGTCCAGAATGAGGATGGAGCCTTTTCGCTCGTTATTGACGCCGATCAGGTCGGAAAATGTGGCGGCTATCCAGCGTTTGCTTTCTTCTTCGCGCTCTATTGAGAATTCAACAAAGCGATCCCAGTCTTCTCGAGCGATTTCCTTTTCCAGGGCCTCGCGCAATGCCGGGAATACGTCGTCGAGCATGCGCCCGGTGGCTTCAGCGGAGGACCACTCGGAAAAGCGTTCCGATGCCAGGTTGAAAAAGGTGATGCGCCCTTCGTCGTTCAAGAGAATAAAGCCGCTTTGGATTCCCAGCATGATTGAACGGTTGAGCATACGTTGCGTTTCCAGCGTCATGCTTTGACGCGCCATGATCGCTTCGCGCATTTCCATTTGCCGGGCCAGGTAAGCAGCCAGAACCGTGGTTAGAAAGAACATGCAGATGTTTAAAAAGAAATGATAGATTTCGTTTAAATCCCAGAAACTTTGAAATGAAGCAGTGATTTGCAGCCAGAGATGGAAAATCTGGTAGTGCTCCATAAGCACCAGAACACAGAAGGAGATGGCCGCGAAGGTGAATGCAAACGCTGCACCTCGTTTGCCTAAGGCAATCGAGCCGTGAATGATTGACAGAGAGTAAAGAAATGTGAAGGGCGAATGCAGCCCGCCGGTCAAGTAGATCAAACAAGACCAGAACAACAGGTCTCCAACCAACTGGGCAAGTGCTTGAAAATGGTAGTTGGTGTTGTATTTTAGTGCAAGCAGGTAAAGGATTGATAATAAATAGGAAACGCCGATAGAGGAGAAAATGATGAACTGAACCGGCGTCCAATCCGCGTCTTGACGGATGTTCAGTATGGCGGTCGATCCCAACAGCACGGTGATCGTCATCAAACGGAATAAAATCAACCCGAGAAGAATGCGATCGTTGCTGTCTTTGTCTACCGATACCGTTTTCAGGTCCATGAAAAACGCCCTGGTTCGAATGTGAAGCGAGTTAATTCTTCCGCTATCATAGCATAGTCACTGCTATTTCCGCTACTTATTCCGTTTGAGAACGCTCATTTCACAAGGAGGATCGGGCGACTCGAATTTTTTTCCCGAGGCAGGTCATTTCATGATGGACAGCCGTACACTTTTCATGTACAGTCAGCCGCATTATCCCTCGATCTGGTGCTTAGTCCGGTCAGGGCGCCGGCTAAAAACGAATCTCCTGGAGAGCGATCACGAATGGCGCAACTCTTTCTGTGGACACAAAAAATCGACGATAGCTTACGGGCCTCATTCGCCGATCGATTCGGCTTTGCGATTCCCGAACCGCTTTTAGATCTCCATGAAAACCTGCCGGAGGAAGTCCTTCATTTCCTTCGGTATTTTCCGATGCGGGATATCGTTTCGGAAGTTCAGCGACCTCCGCAAATGATGCCGGGGCTGGTGCCGTTCGCCGAGGAAGGCGATGGCGACATGTACTGCTTCTATCTGCCATGGAAAGATCGGGATGGCTCGATTCCCATCGGCATCTGGTTGCATGAAACCGGCCATTTCCTGCCGATCTCCAGCCACATGCAGGGCTTCCTGTTGTGGTGGATGGGTAAAGAACTGCTGGATGCCGTCAGTAGCGATGACTGGGATGAAATGAGCAAGGTGGTCGAGCTTTTCCGCAGCGGCAGCAATCTGGACGAATACGACCTGATGAGCAGCCCGCCTGCCTCGCCGGAATCCTGGCACGAGGAGATTATCCGAATCGACGGTAACGCTTCGTTTTCATTGACATATCTTGCTGTTTCACAATTCGCGACTCATGGTTTTCAGCAATCTCAGCGTATGCTGGCGGATGCGGAAAAAGTGATGCCCCGTTTCGGAGCGGCTTCGTTGTGGCAGGCGCGCATGCATGCCATGCGCGGACGTGTTAACGAAGCGCATAAAGCCTATTGGCGTCATCTGCGCACTCCCATGTTCGCCAATGGTTATCACTACTGGTGGCATGCCGGAGATATGAAGATTCCCGAAGTTTCCGAATTGGAAGCCGCCGACTTTTTGGAGGGTGCGGAACTGCCACCCCCGGCGGAAATCGCCAATCATCCCAAAATGCGTTTTCTGCGCGATAGCGACCCGCGTGACTACCAGGCCCGGTTGAAGTTGTCCCGATTACTGGAGCAGCGTGGCGACGTGGAAGGCGCGCTAGTCGAACTGGAAAATGCGTTTTTCCTGCAATCCTGGGATGATAACGCTGCCCGCGAAATGCTGGAACGCCTGTTGTACATCTACCCGGAACATAACCGCCTGCGCGAGGCGGAACAGTGTCGCCGCGCCCTGGCGCGTTTGAATCATAAGGCCAGTTCGCCGGGCTAGGAGCTTGCCACTTTCCGAACCGATCTAGAATGACCTGTCATTTCAGGGACATATTGCTCATTCCTGTTCGCTTACACTCAAAAACTACTGGACAAAATTCCCAAGCTGCGATTTGATGGCGTGGTTTTGGTGTTGCCCGTCTATTTTCAGACAAAAGGATGTACCATGATTCGTAGAATGAATTGGCTGTTCTTGGTGTGTGGGATCGTATTTTCCTTTGTTATTTTAGGATGTTCGGACGACGACCCCGTGGTGGATGGTGACGCCGATCTGGATTTCGAGGCGGTGGAAAATCCGGTAGACGGAGATATCGAGATGGAATCCGAAGTTGAAGATCCCTGGGCGGGCCATTTTCTGTTCAGCGATCGCGTAATGAATATCGCCCATCGCGGCGGTGGTGATTTGCGACCTGAAAACACCCTGCTTGCCTATCAGAATTCACTGGATGAAGGGGCGGATATTCTGGAAATGGACGTTCACGCCACGAAAGACGGTGTGATCGTGGTCAGTCACGATGCCACAGTGGATCGTCAGACCGACGGCAGCGGCTACATTCGTGAAATGACTTTCGAGCAAGTGCGTGCATTGGATGCCGGGTACACGTTTACCGAAGATGGTGGCCAGAGCTATCCTTACCGGGGACAGGGCGTACAGATTCCCACGCTAGAGGAAGTCTTTACAGCCCATTCCGATGCGTACTACACGCTGGAAATCAAGCAGTCCGATCCTCCCATCGTCGATGAGGTCTTGGCCATTATCCGCGAATATCACATGGAATCCAATGTTGTTATGGGAGCCTTCAGCGAAGTATTGCTCTCGGAGATCCGTGAAAAAGCTCCTGAACTATTAACCGGTTTCGCAACCGAAGAGGTCATCACTTTCAGCCTGCTGCGCGACGATGACCTGGATGACTACCTGCCGCCCGGCGAATTCATGCAGTTGCCCATCAGCGCCGCTCAGCCCGCTACACTCGAGCGCGCCCGGCATTTCGGAATCAAGGCGCACATCTGGACCGTCAACGACGAACAGGAAATGAACGATCTGCTGGATCTGGGAGTTGACGGCATCATGAGCGACAACCCCAAGCTGCTGCAAAGCGTATTGGTGCAGCGCGGTTTGCGTGAGTGAACGGATCGGTGCTTGAAATCAAAAAAGTCTAGGCACAAGTTTCCCTGAATCAGTTGCCGAGATTGAAATTATTTAAGGCTTTGCCTATTCGATTTCATCATTCCAGAAGAATGCAGTATCCACCAGAGTCAGCCATTCTTTCGTAAGGGTGTAGTAACGGATACGGTCACCTGCTTTGTATGGCCGTACAAAACCGTCGGCAACCCATTCCCTGAGCCAGTCATAAGCGGTTTGCTTGGATATTTCGAACCAGCTGATGATATCACCTGGAACAAAAATCAAATCCTTTTCGGAAGAATCGGCACGACGAGCGGTCAAACGCATAAGCAATTGCTGCTGCCGTTTCGAAAGAACCGCCCAAGGAACATCATCCGTACGTTGCTTCTGATATAGTGCGACCGCCTTTTCATTAATCTCTTCGGTGGCCTGGGCAAGGATGGAGATAAAATATTCAAGCCAGCGAGTATGGTTGGGATCGTGACGTCCCTCGTAAAAGTCCTCGGGAAGATCCATCTGTAGATTGTCATAATACGCGTTACGCGTTTCGTTATAAAACTCCTCTACCGAAATGAAGCCTTGCATGTAATAGCCGGAACGCCACAACTCCGCTGTAGCCAAAGCCCTGGCCGTTCTGCCGTTGCCATCGTCGAAAGGATGAATGCTCACGAAACGATGAGCTAATAATCCCGCACGCACGGGACCGGGTAACCTGTCGCTTTCTTTCAAGTTTAGCCAAGTCTCCAGATCTTTCATTAACTCTGGAACGTCTTTTGGGCGTGGAGGCATGTACTCGATATCTCTCGTTGCAGTATCTACGATTGGGCATTCTCCTACGCGATAAGCGCTTTTACTTTTTCGTCTGCCGCTTGTGCGTACCATGATCAGTCCATGCAGAGTTTTAATGAAATTTTCAGTAATGGTGGTTGATTCTGAGACGTTATTTTCCAGCCATTCTAAGGTACGCCAGTAGTTGCGAACTTCTTGGGCGTGATCACTGGTTGAGCGATCGTTTTCTGCAACAGCTTTGAGCACTTCGCGGAGAGTAAACGGGTTGCCTTCGATGGCGACAGATCCGCGTGAGGATTTCTGCCTGGCGACCTGTTTTAATTTCAGCATCCCTGCCGGTGGTAATGGAAGCACATCCACAATTTTCCGAGCGCCTTCTATTGCCATCAAGTTTGAAACCATTTTGTTGGAATAATCAAAGCGCGCCTTGAATTCTTGTTCTTTTTTCGTCATTTCATTCTTATTTTCTTTAAAGAAGTAGTCTTATTCTCTTCATGATTGAAGTGTATTGTATCGATATACAAGAATAAATACAATGTTTTACTCGGAATATGATAGAATTTTGCTCTGTGGTTGTATCGGAAACACTAGTCTTATTTAAGGGCGCATGAATTGACTTATTTTCTGGCTTCCCGAATATTGTCATCCTTCTTGTTTTCAAAAATAGTGATCTTTGTGCTTTGTTGGTGTTTGGAGGAAAATAGATTTCCCATTCAGGCATTTCCACTGATTCCAAACAAAGAATCGAAACCTATTTCCTACGTACACAAAAAGCATTGAAATCTCTGTAGGCTTCTGATATCTATTATAGGTTAGAGGAACTTGCCACGTAGTTTCCACTTTGCCGGGTATTCTTGCCAAACGGCGAGGCCCGAATGTGATTTTAAGTGCTCTCAGTAATTTGTGTCCGCTCGTTTTCGATATTTCATACAGGAGATGCGTTGATGTCAATTCGCAGGCATTCGGCAGTTGTAGTATTCCTGCTCTTCGCATGGATGTTGCTTTACAGTTGTTCCGATTCAAGTTCGACGACCAGTCAGGGCGATGAAGATAATTCCGGCGACGGCGATTCCACAACGGTCGATGGCGATGGATCGCCGACCGATGGAGACAAGCAGGGCGACACGGACATCCCTCCAGGTGATACGGACGAACAACCCATCGATGGCGATTCGGATCTGGATATCGATCCTGCTACCGATGGCGATCAGGAGCCGGACGTCACGGTGGAATGCAAACAGCGTTGCCTGAACGTCAAGGATGAAGTCGATTTCGGTTCCGTTCCTCCGGGACAATGCAAGTATGTGGATCTGGTGATCGAATCGTCGGGAAGCATGGCGGTTCTGGTGATCGAAGTCAGTCTGACCGGTGAAACAAGTGAAGAATTCCAGATCGAAAGTTTCACACCCGAAAACATGACGCCACCGGTGGATTTAAGCCCGCGTCATACCATGACGGTCAAGCTGCAATATTGCCCGGCGGATATGAACGAGGACGAAGGCACCTTGATCATCGCCTCCAACGACGAAGTTCGTCCCCGGCGTGAAGTCAAGCTGAAGATGACCTGGAAGGGCACCACGAACATGACGCTCGAACCGTCGGAGTTGACGTTCGAGGAGCAGAATATCAGTGACAATCTGACCTTGAAGGAATACACGATTTCCGCCGTTCCGGATGGTCTCGACTCTACTCGTCCCTTGGAAGTTAAAAGCATCACGATGGTCGACGCGGAAAACCCGAATTTCAGTTTGCCGTTACCGCAATACACCTGCGAAACGCCGTTTTACCTTTCGGTTGGAGAGAGCCGGGTTTGTCCGATTGCCTTCCACCCGACCGACGTCGGCGACTACAACACCACGGTAACCGTGGTTGCCAGCGATTACGTGCAAGCGGATCAGAGCGATACGGTTCAGGTCAGTGGTACGGGTGTCAGTCCGGCTATCGAGATCGATCCGACTTCGATCGATTTCGGCTTCGTGCTTTACGAGCGTGCTTCCGTTTCCCGCAACGTGACGGTCACCAACACCGGTAGCGGCTTGTTGCAGGTGTCGGATATCAGTTGGATCACCAACAGCAACGAAAGCTTCAGTTTCGAAGATCCCAACGGCCTGTTGACCACTCCGATTGCCGAAGGCAACTCGGAAACTTTCCTGATCCGCTACGATCCGACTATCGAGGCCATCGATATCGGAACGCTGCGCATTCGCAGCAACGATCCGAATCAATCCGTTACGACCTTGACCGCCAATGGCTTTGGTACGCTGGAATGTCCTCCGGGTATGCAGCCGGCCAGCCCCAGCAGTGCGCAATGCGAGCCCAACTGCGACCCAGGCGCGATTATCTGCTGGTATGAAGGCGGCGTGGGCTACCGTATTTGCGGCGACGATGGCCGCTCGCTGGGCGAATTCATCGAATGCCCTATTCCGGGCCAACTCTGTATCGAAGAGGAATGCCAGGATCAACCCTGTACCCCGAATGCCATGCGCTGCCTGGACGATACCCATCAGCAGCAGTGCAAAACCGATGGTTCCGGCTGGTTGGCGCCGGTCGAATGCGTGTCGCAACGTGCCTGCAAGGTGAATGAATGTCGCGATTCGCAATGTCGCGATTACGATGCGGAAGAAGGCTCCGAATGCAGCGACGGTTCCGTCTGCACCGAAAACGATACCTGCAACGCCAACGGCGTCTGCATTGGCGAAGAGGTTTTCTGCGATGACGATAACGACTGCACCGACGACCGCTGTTCGGAGAACTCCGGCTGCATCAATGAACCAAACGACCGCAACTCCTGCAACGACAACAATCCTTGCACCAACAACGATCACTGCCTCAACGGCGAATGCGTTGGCGATTCGCTCTACGACTGCGAAGACAACAATCCCTGCACCGACGATCTCTGCGATCCGGAAGCGGACCCGCCCTGTACGCATATTCCCAACGACGACAACGACTGCACCGACTGGGATGTATGCACCATCGGCGAACATTGCAGTAACGGCGAGTGTGTCCCGGGTGATGATACGCTCGATTGCGAAGACGACAACCAGTGTACCAGCGATATTTGCAGCCCGACTACCGGTTGTATCCACAATCCCGTAAGCGGCGATTGCAACGACTTTGACGATTGCACGAAAAACGACCACTGCCAGTACGATGGCTTCTCCTATGGCTGCTTCGGAACGAGCTACACCTGTACCAGCACGCAGGCGTGTAAAACAGCTACCTGCGACGGCATGGGCGGTTGCGATCAGATTCCCGTTGAAAACGGGACCGAATGCAACGACAACAACGTCTGTACCCAGAACGATTCCTGTCAGGCGGGTCAATGTCTCGGCGAAGAAGACCCGGACTACTGCGATGATGACAAAATATGCACGACCGACTACTGTCATCCGACATACGGCTGTCAGCACAGCAACAATACGCTTGACTGCGAAGACGGCAACCCCTGCACCCTCGACGACCAATGTTCGGGCGGTATTTGCGAGCCGGGCAACGAGGATACCTGTTACGATGGCAACGATTGCACCTTGGATGAGTGTGATCCCGATAACGGCGGTTGCGTGCAGGGTGTATTCGAACCGGATGGCACCGATTGTGACGACGGCGATCCCTGCACAAGCGATGATCAGTGCAACAATGGCGTTTGTGAGGGCAGCGGAGATTTCGAATGTCCGCCGTCCACCAATCCCTGTAAAACAGCGACCTGCGACGCCCAGAACGGATGTCAGTATGTGAATCTTCCCAACTATGAATTTTGTGATAATGGGAATTATTGCACTGAGAACGATTACTGTTTCAGCGGTGTGTGCCAGCCGGGTAATACGGTAACTTGTCCCGACGAGCCGGTGGACGACATGCACCTGGTCTGTCGGAACTACAATTGCGATTCCTCGCAGGGTTGCACCTATACGACGGTGAACAATCTCTGCAATGACAACGACGCCTGTACCGAGAACGATGCCTGTCAGAACGGCTACTGTATTCCCGGTACGACCAAGACCTGCCCGGATGTCTATGTCGATCCGAAGCATCTTCCCTGCCGTAGTTACAGTTGCGACCCAATCAACGGCTGCACTTACGAAAACGTGGCCGGTAGCTGTTCGGATGGCTACAACTGCACCACCGATGTCTGCCAGGGCGGCTTATGCGTTTCTACCCCGAATAATGATTTCTGCAACGACAGCAACATTTGCAGCACCGACACATGCAGCCCGGGTTCATCCAGCAGCAATGCCGACGGCTGCCGCTATACGGTGTCCGGTGAAGCTTGCGACGATGGCGACGCCTGCACGCAGAATGATTTCTGCAACAGCGCCATGGTCTGCCAGGGCGGTCAGGCTATCACCTGTAGCGTTACCACCTATTGCGAGCAAACCGGTTGTGCAACGACCTGCACGGAATACGATCGCTGCGATGCCGTCCAGGGCTGCCTGTTCAAAGCCAAAACCGGTGGCAGTTGCTCCGACGGCAATTCCTGCACCACCGATGCTTGCGAGGGCATGTTCTGCGTTTCCGATACGCGCGACTGTAACGACAGCAATGTTTGCACCGTAGACGATTGCGACAGCGCCCAGGGCGGCTGTATTTACGATGAACTGAACAGCAGCATGCCCAGTGGGCCCTTCTACGGGCTGGGTGATTGTCCCGACGACAACAACGTCTGTACGGTGGATGCCTGCGTCAATGGCAATTGCACCAACTGGGAACTCAATTCCACCGTTCCGGGTGGACCGCTTTACTACGGTTACGACGAAGACCACACCTGCCCCGACGACAACAACGTCTGTACGCTGGATGTCTGTGTGGGCGGTGCGTGTACACATACCGCATTGAACAGCACCGTTCCAAGCGGTCCCTTGTACGGTCAGGGCGATTGCCCCGATGATGACAACGAGTGCACTCTGGATGTCTGCATCAATGGTAATTGCACCAACTGGGACAACTCTGGTGGTTCCTGTGACGACGATGATCCCTGCACTATCAACGATACCTGTAGCGGCGGAACCTGTGCAGGCACTCCGAAGAATTGCGATTTCGGTAGCGAATGCAAAACCTATTGGTGCGATGAAACTTCGGGCGACTGCATGGCCGGTAACGTGGAAGACGGCACGTCTTGCAGCGCGGCGGGCTTTATCGGTGGCGCATGTGAGAGCGGTGTGTGCGTCGGCTACAATACCTTCCCCACTCCCGGTCCTTGTCCCGGCCATTCGGACATGCGCAAGATGGTCGGCACCGATAGCTGCATCGATACTTATGAAGCGACGGTTTGCCGCTCGGATTCTTGCAGCAGCAATTGCAGGGGTCAAAACAGCAATGACTACTGGATCTGTTTCTGGGACGACGGTAATGACAATACTTGTACGGGCACCAAGCCGCGGGCATGTTCGATTGCGGATTCCGTCCCTTCGCGCTGGATCACCTTCGACCAGGCTAAAAAAGCCTGCGAGCGTGCAGGCAAGCATGTATGCAGTCCGACCGATTGGGTGATCGGATGTAAGCAGGATGAAGCCAGCCGCAGCTATCCTTACGGATACAGCTACGAGGCGCAGACCTGCAATGGCGACGATTACAGCGGCAGTGGCATTCAGCCGACAGGCTACTTGTCCGAGTGCGTCAACGACTGGGGTGTGTATGACATGTCGGGTAATGCCTATGAGTGGACCGACGACGGCAATTACGGTGATCCTGACCAACGTCGTTACGGTGGCAGCTACGGGTCCAGTTCCAGCAATTTGACTTGTGACTGGTATTATGAGTCAAATTGGGATACAACGGAATCTTACATCGGTTTCCGCTGCTGTTTGGATATGGCTGGAAAATAATCGCGAAGCGCATCGCGCCTCGTTATTCCGGCCTGTTGTCCCGGTGAAAGCCGGGTGGTGATCGAGATGAAACCCGTTTTCATCTCCGATCTTGAAACGATTCGGAAGTAAAGAGGTGTGTGATGCATACTACGCAACGTCGATTTTCATTCCATACGAATTTTCACTTTGTCGCTTGTCTGATGGCGGTTCTGTTGCTATTTGCCTGTTCCGGTGGCGATGGCGATTCCGGGCAGGTCGGTGATTCCTGTAGCAATGACACCGATTGCGGCGACAAAATGATCTGCAACAGTTTGGGGCAGTGCATCACGGTGCAGTGTAAAGTCGATACCGATTGCCAGATCGACCAGCAGTGCAACCTCACCAATCACACCTGCGAGCAGAAAACACCTGTTGTCGATGGCGATAACCCGGTCGACGACTTCTGTCAGAACGACGATGACTGCCCCTTGGGATCGGAATGCATCGTTGAAGGTGGATACTGTCAGGAAATCGAGAACTTCTGCACCTCCAATTCGGATTGTGGAACGGGGCAATATTGCGGTGGCGACAGTCGTTGTCATTCGCGCAACGAAGCGGATATCGATTTCGGCAATGAATATCCCGATGGCGACGATTGGCCACCGGCGGACGACGATCAATCTGTTGATGGCGATCAGCCCATCGATGGCGATGTCCCGGACGGTGATGCCGAACAGGCCGATGAGGATACGGGACCGGCGCTGGATAGCGACAACGACGGCCTGCCCGATTACATCGAGGATTCCAATCACAACGGCCAGCACGATATGGGTGAAACCGATCTGTTCAACGAAGACACCGATAACGATGGCTTGAAAGACGGCACCGAAGACGCCAATCACAATGGCCAGTGGGATCCGGGCGAAACCGATCCGTTGAACCTGGACAGCGATTTCGACAAGTTGAGCGACGGCGTGGAAGACGCCAACCACAACGGCCAACGCGATCCCGGCGAGACCGATCCGCTAAACCGCGACACAGACAACGATCAGGTGGGTGATGGCGATGAAGTGTATGGCCAGTATGGCCAGTACTTCAACAGTCCCAGTGACCCATTGCTGGAAGATACCGACAATGACAACCTGCCCGACGGCGTCGAAGATTCCAATCACAACGGTATTTTCGAACCGGATCGCGGCGAAACCGACCCGACCAATCCGGATACCGACGGCGATGGTATCCCCGACGATCAGGAAAGCGTCAACTTGATTTGTCAGGAAGAACAGCTGACCAGCGTCAGCCTGTGGGATCATGCAGCCGCCGACTATACTCTGGCACTGTTGCCCGCCTTCACCTATACCGATTTGGAACTGAACCCGGCAGGGGGAACGATTCTGTATGCGGCGGCTTTTTCCGATGCCAGTAACAATATCGCCGGATTCATCCTGGCGCGTGACCGCAGCACCACTGATGTTACCAACCAGGTTGCGGCGGACAACCAACTGATGGCGAACCTGCCTTCCGATGGCAACCTGAACCATCGCGGGCGTACCTTTACGAGCTACGACGAGTTTCCGGCCATGACCAGCCATTACTCGATTACGACAACCAGTCAGACCGTCGGGGCTTTGCGCAACGACTGGCTGGCGGCGCTCTCCGGTCGTGCTACCTCCGCTATCGGCAACCTGCCGCCTGGACCTTCCGAAGCGTCGGAAACCTTCGAGTTGGTCAGCGAAACCCTGATCCGCACCGGAACCGGCTCGGCGGTGACGATTGTAATCGCCACTGTGGTCGCCAAAGATCGTTATGACAACAGCAACAATACAGAGGCCCGCTATCGCGCGCTCGATCTGACCGACGGCAGTGCGCTGGCGAAGTCGCAACGAGACACCTTCAATGGCTGCGATCCGCATCAGGGCGCGGAAGTGGGACTGGTGGACTTTTTGTGGGTGGTCGATGATTCTGGTTCGATGAGCGAAGACCAGCAGGCCGTTGCCAATGCGGCGGAACTGTTTGGGACGATCATGGGATCGGCAGGCATCGATTTCCGCGTGGCGGTGACCTCCACCGATTGTGTGGACTTCTGTCCGCCTGAGATCCAGCTAATAACCCCATGGTTGTGTTCCGTGCTGTATCCGGCAACCAATTCCGGTTTGTTGGGCGATCACAAATTCACGCGGAACATGACCGATTTCCAGAGCGACGTACAAGACCCGCCCTGCGGCAGCACCGAATACGGATTGGGTGCAGGAATGAAAGCCATCGAACGCGCCAAAGATCCGACCCTGCCGGAAAACGAGCGCTGGCGCGAGGATGCCTCGGTGATCGTGCTGTTCCTCTCCGATGAAGAAGACCAGCAATATGAAGACTGCGCCAACGCGACCTGCGAAGCCGATACGCTGACCAACTACAAGGCGTATTACGGCGATGAAGGCACCACCTGCTTTGCCATCGTGGGAGATACTCCCGACGGTTGCGGCGGCGGTACGGCGGATAGCGGTCCCGGAGCGGGTGAGCCGGGCTCGGCCTACATCGAGATCGCCTATCACACCGGCGGTTCTTTCGGTTCGATCTGTGCGCCGGATCTGACCGCCACGATGGAAGAAATTCTGTATGCGGCGGCGGGTACGGCTTCGTTCTACGAATTGAACCATCACCCGATCAGTTCCACGATTCAGGTTATGGTCGAAGGCCAGATCATCAGTCGCAGCCAGACCAATGGCTTCATGTACGACGCCATACAGGAAACCATCGTGTTCTACGGCACCGCGCGACCCGAGGAAGGGGACGACGTGGTGGTGAGCTATCGTTTCTACAACGACGACCCCAAGCAGTAATCACGAATTCAGGGGCGTTTTACAGTTGCGCTCCCTGCCTAAGATCGAGCGGGATTGTATCCCGCTCGTAACATTTTGTATCAGGACACAATCCCGATACATCTTAGGGCATCCAGCCGCTTTCGTTTCCAACTTCCCGGGGCGCCTTACAGCTGCGCTCCCTGTTGCGGGTATTGCCTTTGATGAGCAATGGAAGCGTATTCTCCGCTTGCCATGGCGTTTTCTTCAAAACCGCTTTCCATTTGGCGCTGCCAGCGTTTCAATTCGTCTTCGTAGGCGAAAACCCGTCTGCGCCAGCGCCGGATCAAACGCCGAAAGGCTTCTTCTTCGCGACCCCAGCGTTTTGCCGTGTTTTCATGCACTTCGAAATACATGGCGATATTGTACCAGCCCCAGATTTTTTCGCGTTCAGTTGCGTTCATGTGTCGATCTCCTGTGTTAACGGTCCAGTCCTTCCAACTCGATCAGTCCTGCGTGTTCGAAAACCGGTTGTAATTGTGCCCGCAAGGCGTGCTGCCGCTTGTACATCTGATTGGGAGTTTTCAACCCCACTGCCTCGGGACGGTTCGTCAATAAAAGGATTCTCTCCTCTTCCCGTAACGATTGGATGACGTGATCCAGGCGATTCCAGATCGCAGCCGGTTCTCCCCAAAGCACATCCAGATTTAGTTTCAACGTTGCCGATACGCGCGGTCTTACTCGATACCCACGCTGCTGCGACGGCAGCCCTTGTTGCTTTACCAGGCGATACCATTTCACCGCCTGCAATACGGAGTCAAACGGCGGCATCAGTTTTGCTCCTCTTGATCATTCCGGACGTACAACCAGTTGCGTGCTTCGCAGACCGCCAAATCTCCCCCGCAGCCGGTGTGCGTCATCTCTCCCTGCTGTGCTTCTACCCGTGCGGCACAGAGATCGGGAGAGATGAACCAGGGGCACTCCAACTGTTCGGTCATTTCCTCGATGTGCTCCAGGCAGGTTCGGCACAGTAGTGGAAGGCATGTCTCCTCGCCGCAGGCGATGCAGATTCCTTGCGGCGTTTGCAGGCAGGATTTGCGGTCGCTGCAATCGAAGGAGTCCCATTCGGGAATCGGTGTCGAACCACACCCGAGGTATTCGATGGCATCGAGTGTCACCGTGCGGTCTTGTTGCAATCGCTCATCCATTTCAATGACGAAGGCGTCGAAGTCGTTGCTTGCCTGTTGCTGTGCCTCCTCAAATGAAGTCGATTGTGTGCTTGTTCTGTGTTCTTCTTGCAGACACATCATTTTTTCCTCCTGTTGGCCTTGGTTTGGTTTGTCCCTTGGAAACTTGACATCTTTGTACAGTTCTTGTCCTGATTCATGTTTGTTACTGCAATTGAACTCATTGATAATCATATGGAATTTTCCTCTTCGTGCTTGTCATGTCCCGCTTGACATATACTTATTATTATGTATAGTATGAGACAGAGTATGTCTTAGTGGCTTAAAAAACTATTCGTTTCGTGGAAGAATTGATTAACATACTGGAACTACTTGATTAATGGGTTGAGAATTCGGAATCCCCTTGCAGCAGGCTACGGTGTGAGCTACTATAATATTTAGTATAGTTGTAGACGGGAGGGACAAACAAACATGACGACCGGACAGGCCATCCGTAAGGCGCGCAAGCGTGCCAACATCACCCAGGCGCAACTGGCTGCGCGTATCAACTGCACAGAAGGATATGTGGCCCATTTGGAACGAGGGCGTTCCCTGCCGTCGGAGAACAAGCTGCTACGCATCTGCGATGTGCTGCGTATGGACAAGCGCGAGATGATCAGGCAGCGGCAGAAAGAAAAAGCAACCGGCGAAGCACGTCCTTTTTACGACGATCCACCGCAAGCTGCGGTGTATTTCAGGGAAGGTCACTCCCTGACTTCCGAGCAGATGCAGTACGCAATGAAAGTCATTCAAGCCATCGAGCGGGATGAAAAAGTACGCGCCGCAATCGATCTTATTATTGGAGAGGAGTACCATGGTGCAGGCAAATCTTAAGCGCGTAATGGCCATTACCCAGTTGGCCAATCGCTTGCTTCGAAAGGTTGAAATCGCAAAGCCACCCATATCGACGGATATTCTGAAAGCAAATCACCCGGAATTGCAGATTCGTTCGGCAGCGTTGGGACGTGTGTCCAGTGCGTTGAAGATCAGCGATCCCGTTTCCGAGAAGGAATCGGAAGCTACGGCAATCATCTACTTCAACGATCACGAGTCGATTCCGCGCCAACGCTTCTCGATCTGTCATGAATACGGTCATTACCTGCTGCATCATCTTGGAATGTGCGATTCTTCGGAGACGCCACGCCCCCTCGATCAGGTGCTATTGGAACGGGAGGCCGACATCTTCGCATCTTCACTGCTGGTGCCCATCTGGCTATTGGATGGCCATGCACCCACGATTTCCTATCGCGATCAGGACCGGGAAAGTCTGGAGAAGCTGACGCTGAAACTGGCCAGTGCCTTTAACGTCAGCCGCCCTTGTATGAGCCGGGCCATGTTGCAGCTTCACCATATGCGCAAGGCCTATGGTTGAAAGTGAGTTTTTCGATTTGGAGTAAGATGTAGGTCGGTCAGATTTTCTGACCGACAATCACGAACCTGCTGTCTTGGCTCCGGGCGCAACTCGGCCTGTCTTGAATTCAAGCACAATCTTCCCCATACTCAAAGCAACGTATCGTAACCTGTCGATCCATGGAAGCTCATCAGGTGGCATTTTGTAGCGTGTCACAACATGGTGCAGCATGAGACCCTGGTAAAAAGCGCTAAAAGTATGACAATATTGTCCTGTTGGAAAGCAAACCATATAGTGACGCTTTGCGCAGGCAACTGCCAGAATACATGTTTCCATATTGTTATCAGGCTGTTAAGAGGCAGGTGTCGCATGTTCGGAAATTGGCGCGACCTTTGCGGTAGTTAGTAGATTCCCGCGCCTTGGTTGCCCGCGTGGGAGCGGCTCCTTTCCAAGGGATCGTTTGGAATTTCGATGGTTTCTGGCCATTCCATCGGAAAATAGGCCTTGCTTATGTACCTTTCCCCATTCCCTCTCACGCGGGCAACAGCGTGGCGGATCAACGCCCTTTCCAGTTTTCATCATCTTTTGCATAGCCTCGAATTGTCTGGAGTCCAAACCTAAGTCCGTTTCCGATAAATAGTTCCAGAAAAAGTTGACTTTGACTTGACACGTCGCGTTAAAAGGATTATGATGCGCTGCATATGACGAACGAAACGGGAGTCGATTATGTCTGCACTATCCTTGCAGCCTATCAGAGAACGACTGGCAACCCCGCTGTTCGGGTATGGGTTTACCGAAACGCTTAGCGGGTCGCACCGCCTGATCAAGGGAAAGAAAACATCGCAGGAACAAGCTTTTTCCTGTCACTTGCGCGCAGAGGCGCTGCCGGGTCGGCAGTGGATCGATCTGCGTCAGGGGCGGATCGTGCTGGGTCTAAGTGGAACGGTTCAGGCCGATGGGCTAAGCAAGCAAGCCAAATTGAGCGGCGAATTGACATTGAATTTACGCGGCGAGCGCGGCGTACGCTATACATTTACCTTCCGGGGCGGCGACCGGCTGACGTATCAGTACGACGGCCACAAGACACTCTCCCTACGCGCTCCCTGGAAGTCTCTCACCACCCTCTATGGAAACATATACCAGAAGCGTAGCGGTAAGAAGGTCAGCGAAGGCATCGCCTACTTTGACCGAGAACAGCTACTGCCCTGGTTTCGCAGTTTCTATCTTTCCTTCCAGCACTAAACTGACACTCTTTACCCAATGACCGCTCTTCGGAGCGGTCATTCCCCACCTTTTCTCTATGCGAATTCTTGTGTGATTTAAGAGACTAGAAGAGTTGTTATTTATTTTTAGCAACTGATTCGAAGACGTTGCGCCATAGTCTTACGCGATCAAAGATCGTGGAAGGCGGTGTGTATTCAATAGGTTACGCACGGCCTCCCGGAATTTCCATTCCGTGAGACCATGGCACATCTCGATTGCTAGATGAACGGAAATGAATGATATCGGTTCTACTCAAGTGCCAGGATGGATTGCGTCTTGGTGCGGGCTTCAAAGATGGATTGGAAGGCCAGTGCCTGTTCCTTCGTTTCGAATTTCCCGATTTTCACCCGATACCAGGTGCCTTTGCCGGGAACTTCCGCCGGGGTAATGAATGGCTTGCGATTGCCGACGGCTTTGAAACGCGAGACATAGGAATCCGCTTTGTCGCGACTTGGGAAGGATGCAATCTGCAAGGTGTAGTATTTTCCCTGCGGAGCCGGGGTCTGTGTGGCTGATGCCGCTGAATTATCTTCTGTCTTTTCCTTTTCTTTCGCGGCCTGCTGGGCAAGCTGTTTGGCTTTGCGTTCCTCTGCGGCCTGTTTTTCCCGTTCTTTTTTCTTTAGCTCTTTCAAGCGAGCTTCTTCTTTTTCCCGACGTTGCTGCTCTGCTTTCTTGGCGGCCTCTTTTTCCTGTTGCAGTTTTGCCAGTTTTGCGGCTTCTTCCTGCGCCTTTTTATCCTGTTCGGCAGTGTCTTCCTTGGCCTTTGCGTCCGCTTTTTCCGGTTGCTGGACCTGGATTACCTCTGCCAGTTTCTGGTATTGATCTTCCTGCTGCTGCACTGCCGCCAGCGCGTCGTCGGCAGGAGTCACTCCCGCTACGCCGTTAAGTCGTTTTCCGACCATCACACCCAAGGAAAACACCAGCGCCATTGCGATGAGCGCACCGATAAACGCCAGCCAGACATGCTGGCTGTTCAAGGTCAATTCCACCTTGGTTTTCAATTGATTTCGTTCCGCCATTCCGGTCTCTCCCCGTCACCATCTATATTGAATAGATGTAGACGAAATCGGTTACGATGTCAACCGTTTGCTTGGCTTTTCATTGCCGGATAAAGGCTTGACTTTGTTTGTCCCTATCCTTAATAATAGGGCGTCCTACTGCCGTCAGGCGTAATGAGAACCCGGAGGAAGAGCATGTATTCGAAGTATCGCAGCATTCGCGTAACAGGCGGGGCCTTGAGTTTTCTGATCGTTTTCCTACTTGTCGGAATCAACAGCGCACTGGCGCTGGAACCGACGGATAAGTGGGAAGGTACCATCGATTACGCCGCGACCGGCGGCTCCTTTTTAGACGATACCTGCACGGTGTCCGCATTCGGTTGTTTCCCTCCGGGAGACGGCCAGGGAGATATCGTCAACGGCACATCAACTGCTGTGCTAGCGGGAATTCCGGAAGGCGTTCATATTCTGAAAGCCATGCTGGTCTGGATGGGTTCCTTGCAGCACGGTCTACAGGCCGCCGACCGCGAAGTGCATTTGCAGCCACCCCAAGGCGACAAATACCCGGTAACCGTTCCTGATGAAGATCCGATTTACGAAGAGATCTACGAAGGTACCGACCTTGCGGGGCAGGATCAGACCTTCCATTACTATACGATCCGGGCGGATGTGACCAATATTCTGCGTACCCATTACGTGACGGAAGACAAGAGCCTGAATGGCGATTACACGATTTCGGATTTCTCCGGCTGGGCGGATGAGCCTTACAAAGGCCGCACGGTGGCGCTGGGTGGCTGGAGTTTGGTGATCATCTACTCCAATCCGGGTGGACAGGCCAAGCGTATTTACTATTACACCGATTTCCGTGCCATCCACGACGAAGTCGTCACGCTGACGCCCTCCGGTTTCGATGTGCCCTTCAACCCGGAAGCCAAAGTCACCTTCTTTTTGGGTGAAGGCGACGACAGCATCTCCGGCACCGGTGTCACCGGCACCTACAACGAAGAAATCAAGTTCAACGGCGTGCAGCTTACCGATTCCTGCAATCCGCTGGACAACGCCTATAACGGCACGGTCAACACCAACCTGGCCGACGGCGAAGCCTGCCGCACCAATCAGTACTCCATCGATCTGGATACTTTCTATGTTTCCGATCTGCTCAGTCCGGGCGACACGGACGCTACCATTCTCTTTTCCCTGGGGCAGGATCAGGCATTCAGTAACTACATCATCCTTTCGATCGATACGCGCCTGCCCGACTTCGACATTCCCGACGAGCCGGAAAAAGGCGCTTCGGTGGCGAGTGGCCAGGCCTTGTATCCGGGACAGGATTTCACGTATTACATCTACGTTCAGAATAACGGCGAAGATGTCGCCACCAACGTTATCGTTAAAGATCCGCTGCCTTCGGTCGTGACGTATATTGCCAATAGCACCTATGTCGTCGAGCCCAGCGGCGAGCGCCGCCACGTTCCCGACCCGGTTGAAAACCAGCCGCCCAGCCTGACCGGCATCGCCGTTGCCGACAACATCCCGCCTGGCGAGCCGTATCGACGCACCGTGGAAATCGGCGTTCGGTTGAATTCGCTGGAGCAAGGTGTTTCCAAGGAAACCATCGTCGAAAACACCGCGCAGATCATCAGCGGCAATGGCGATATCTATTTCACCAACGGCGGTGTTCCGATCCAGCATACCGTTCGGCTGGAATCCTACGAAGGCAAGCTCTATTTCAACAAGGGCGGCAACCATCCGGAAAGCCGCTTTGTAACGGCGGGTCAAACCGATGTCGTTGCCGCGCATGTAAGCCTGCAAGCCCTGGAAGGCCCGGTGCAGATCAGCTCGTTGAAATTCACGCCCAAGGAAACGGCGGATGCCGGGGTCGTCTCGATGGCGGCCTTGTATCTGGATAACAACAACGATGGCGTGGTCGACAGCGGCGACACCCAGATCGGGCAGAAGACCTCCTGGGTTGGCGGCGGTTTGGCGTTCGATGATTTCAGCGCGTTACCGACTGTTGCCAAGGACGAAAAGCACAGCCTGATTCTGACCGTCGACGTGGATGAAGATGCGACTCCGGGGATGATCGGACAATTGGAGTTGACCGAAGAGGGTGTGAGCATTCGCGGCTTCAAGTACGGTCTGCCCTTCGATTGCTCCCTGCTGTACCTGCCCAGCGCCGATACCGATGTGAGCATTGAAATGGGTTATCACAATCCGGCAGCGGCGTTTTTGCCGAAAACGATCAATGCGCCCGTCATGCAGTTGTTGCTGCGCGCCTACGATGAAGCCGTTTCCATCAATGGCATTACCTTCGTGGCGGAAGGCACCTTGTACGATCCCAGTGAAGTCGATCAGATCAGCCTGTATCGCGATGCCAACGGCAACGGCGCGCTGGATAACGGCGAGTCGCAACTGGGCGAGTCCAAGTCCTTCAGCGAGGACAACGGCAATGTGACATTCAGCAACTTGAACATTGCGCTGGCGGCGAACGAAGAAGTCAACCTGCTGGCGGTGGCGGCCTTCGATAATGTCGCGGTAGAGAAGAAATTCCGCATCAATGTCATGGACAATGCCAATGTCGATGCGGGTGGGGCCACGGTTTTCGGCGCTCCGATCACCGGCAGCCTGTTTACCTTCGTGGACGAAGTGGTCGGTTGCGAAACGGATGAAGATTGCTGGGCCAGCATGGGTCAGAACTTCATCTGCGATGATTTCGAGAAGATCTGCATCGACTCCGGCAGCAGCACGGATGGCGATACCGTCAATCCCACCGATGGCGATGGCTTCACACCTATCGACGGCGATTTCCCGGTGGTCGACGGTGATGAGCCGGAGGAAGACGGCGGTGGTTGTCACAGCGCTGCGGGCAACATGGCGACCGGTGGTTTGTTGTTGCTGAGCCTGCTGGCGGGAATCATCTTCTGGCGAAGAAGAGCGTAAGTGGTTGTAAGTTCTGTTGTTTCAATCGGGAAGGCAACCCCTTCCCGATTTTCATATGTGGTTTGGTAACGAGAGGATAGCAGGGCGATGCGGGCGAAGTATTTCGACGTGATCCTGTTGGGGGAGAATCTGGCGGGGCTGATTGCGGCCACTCTGCTGGCGGCGCGCAAGTATTCGGTGCTTTGGATTCGCAATGTTTCCGGTCCCGATCAGGAACAGGTTGTCGGCGATGCATCACGACGCAGCCGCCTGTTTCTACCGGACATTTTCGATCTGCCCATTCCCAAGGCAGTGCTTCGGGAACTGAACCTCGGGCATACGATCCGTTCCAATTTCAAAGGAATCAATCCACTCTTTCAGTACGTCATTCCCGGCCATCGCGCCTCGTTACCCAACGATCGGGTCAAGCTGGCGGTCGAACTGGAGCGCGAATTCGGCGAGGAAGCCAATCCCCATGAAATCGGAGACTTGCTGATTTCATTGGATAAATTAAACGCCCAGCTTGATGCCTTTCTCGCACCCGGATTGCCGGTGCATCCGGCTGGCATCAAGCAACGCTGGGAGTATTCCGCCCGTCAGAAAGAGTTGACCCACAACCTGGATCAGGCGGGCATTCAGCCGCGTTTAGAGGAGCAGTGGTCGAGCAATCTGCTGGCGCGCATCATGACTTCGCTGGGTGGCTTTACCAGCGATCTGTCCGATGGTCACAACCCCATGCTGTTGCAGAGAGCCTCACTGTCTTTCTTTGGAAACCTGGTGTATCCGACCGGCGATCAAAGCCTGGAAGAGTTGCTCATCGAGCGGCTGGACAAGCATAATGGCCGCATTCTGCAACAGACCGCCTTACAGGAAGTCGAAAACAGGCAGTCGTCCACCTACCTGCATGATGTAAAGAACACCTACGGGGGCGAATCGCTGATTTTCGCCATGGATTCGTTTCTGCTGCCTAACGTGCTACCCTCCAAAAAAAGCCGGAAATTCGCCGAGGAGCAATTGCAGCGCATCCAGCCCAGCCATACTCTGGTCAAACTGAGTCTGGTGCTCGATCGCAACGTGATTCCGGAAGGCATGGAACACGTTCTGTTCCAACTTGACGCGCAGCACGGCGAACCGTTGCTTTTCACCCGCGACCCGGAAATTCCCATGGATTCCGATATCGAACGGCTGGATGTCTATCAGTCTGTAAAGATTGAGGATTTTGTCCCGGAGCGCGTACAGAATCTCCAACAAGAAACGATCGAGCGCATAAAAGCGCTGATTCCGTTCCTGGAAGGAAATATCAAGAAAATCTACTTCGAACAGGTTCCGAAGTTACAGGAGCTAAACGATCTCACGCGCCTGGCCGGGCGTCGTCTGCTCTACAATTGCAATGACCAGCAGGACTTTTTCGGGGGGATGCCCTATACTTTACCGATGAAAAACAGCTACTTGGCCGGAGCGGAAGTCTTGCCCGAACTCGGTCTGGAAGGTGATTTCATTACGGGTTGGGCTATTGCGAGAGAGATCAGTAAAAAGAAGCCGAAAAAGGACGAATTGAAAAAACCATGATCCCTTTACTGTTTGCAAAAAAAACCTTGCATGCAAAGGGTGGGTATGGTACATACCGGCGTCCGCATTCGCGAATGAGCGAGAACTTGGAGGTGAATCATGTCGAGACGATGTGAAATTTGTGGCAAGGGTATGATTTCCGGCAATAACGTCAGCCACGCGAACAACAAAACGCGTCGCCAGTTTAAGGCCAATATTCAGAAGATCCGCACGCTGGACGAAAAAGGCACGGTCAAGCGCATGAGCGTGTGCACTCGTTGCATCCGCAGTGGCCGCGTAACCAAGGTTCCGGCTCAGACTTTCCAGCCGAAAGCCGCCGAATAATTCTGCGTGCCAACGATCCGCTGCATATCTACCCCCGAAGGGTGACTTCGGGGGTTTTTCTGTTTTCTTTTTTCGGGATCATACCGGTTTCATAATCATTTCGAAATTCAAGTCATTTCCTCTCAGCTAAGAATTGACACCCCGGCGCGGCTCAAGTATCGTAGGGCCTCGAACTAGTATCGTCAATCCACGAACGAAACAGCGAGAGGGCGAGTATGGACGCGAATCCTTCCCGGCAATCCGACCGATCCGCAGAACAAGCGGAAGCATCCGGTT
The DNA here is from genome assembly GCA_965140415.1 of Myxococcota bacterium. GTDB lineage: Bacteria > Myxococcota_A > SURF-8 > SURF-8 > SURF-8. The sequence continues at coordinate 5,523,277 of OZ223209.1, read as the reverse complement.
TCACTCCGATCATTCCTGCCGATCAGCATGTCGCGGAATTCACGATCAAAGCGGTTCTGTTGGGAGCCGTATTGGGAGTCATTTTCGGTGCGGCCAATGTCTACCTGGCATTGAATGTCGGGCTGACCGTCAGTGCTTCGATTCCCGTGGCAGTGATTTCCATGGCGATTCTGCGCGGCATTTTTAAGCGCGGTACGATTCTGGAAAACAACATGGTGCAGACCATCGGCTCGGCGGGAGAATCGCTGGCCGCCGGGGTGGTCTTTACCTTACCGGCACTGATCATCTGGGGTCACGATCCCTCCCTCTTTTTCATTTTCACGCTTTCGCTGCTTGGCGGTCTGTTGGGTGTGCTCTTCATGATTCCGCTGCGCAAGCACCTGATCGTCGAAGAACACGAGAAACTGCCGTATCCGGAAGGCACCGCCTGCGCCGAAGTGCTGGCCGCCGGTCAGGAAGGCGGCTTGAAGGCGCGCAAGGTATTTGTTGGCCTGGGTCTCGGCGCGATTTACACCTTCCTGATGAAGGGTCTGGGTTTGTGGCCTGAAAGCCCCAGCTTTACAAGCAAGAAATTACCCTCCGTAGAAATCGGGCTGGACAATCTCCCGGCGCTATTGGGTGTCGGTTACATCATCGGTCCTCGCATTGCGGGAATCATGCTCGCCGGTGGTGTAATGGGCTGGCTGGTGTTGATTCCGGCCATCGCGGTCTTCGGGGGACAATCCGTCGATCCGATCTTCCCCGCGCGTAAAACGCTGATCGGCTTTATGGCTCCCGGCGAAATCTGGAATTATTACATCCGCTACATCGGCGCGGGTGCGGTGGCCTGCGGCGGTATGCTGAGCCTCATCAAAGCCCTGCCCACGATTATTCGTTCCTTTAAAATCGGGCTGGCCAAGTTCGGCGTCAGCGCTAAAAAAGGTGACGTCTTGCGCACCCAGCGCGATCTGCCCGGCTGGTTCGTATTGGCTGGTGCTTTGGCGGTTGGTCTGTTGATCTGGATCATCCCCTTCATTCCGGTCGGTTTTTTGGCGACCTTCCTGATTGTCCTGTTCAGTTTCTTTTTCGTGACCGTCAGTAGCCGCATCGTCGGCTTGATCGGCTCCTCCAGCAATCCCGCCAGCGGTATGACGATCGCCACCCTGTTGGCTGTTACCAGCATTCTGGCCTGGGCGGGATATTCGGGTGAGGCCGGAAAAATCGCGGCCATCACCGCCGGGGGGATCGTTTGTATCGGTATCTGCATCGCGGGCGATACTTCGCAGGATCTGAAAACCGGTTTTCTGGTCGGGGCGACGCCCTGGAGGCAGCAGATCGGAGAATTTATCGGCGTGGTCGTAGCGGCCCTGTTTATCGGGTTGACGCTGTTCGTGTTGAACAAAGGCTACGGCATCGGACCGACGCCGGAAGGGCTGAATCACCAGCAGGCGCAGGCCATGATCCAGGGCGAGGGCGTATTTGCCGACAGCGCAAAAGTCACGCGGATCTGGCAGGAGCAGGAACGCGATCTGGCGAGTCAGAACAACGAACGCATGGGGCTGGATGCCGCCCGCTATGAATCGATGAGTTTAAACGACAAGCTCAATTACTATTTGCAGCAGGGAGAAGCGGAAAGCAGCAGCAAAGACAAGCGCCTGAAAGCGCCGCAGGCCACCTTGATGGCCATGGTCATCGATGGCGTGATGAGCGCCAATTTGCCGTGGATGCTGATCTTTATCGGAGCGTTTGCGGCGATTGTGGTGGAATTGCTCGGGATTCCGTCGTTGCCCTTTGCGGTGGGCTTGTATCTGCCGCTGTCGTTATCCACGCCGATCATCGCCGGTGGCGTGGTGCGCGGATTGATGATGCATTTCAGCAAAAAGGAAAAGCGCGAGTCGGTGCGCGAAAACGGCATTCTGCTGTCCTCCGGCTTGATCGCAGGAGAAGCGCTCATTGGAATTCTGCTGGCGCTGTTGGCCTGGCAGAAAATCCACCTGGATGTGGCGCACGGTTGGATGGGAGCCTTCGCGCCGTATGGTTCCTTGATCATGTTCGGGTTGCTGATCGGGCTGCTGATTCACTTTCAGCGAGTAAAAAACGGATCTTAAGCAAAGAAGCCTTGTAGGGCATTGCGAAACGCGAGCCGAAAAGGTACAATCGCCTCATTCTGCATCCGTGGGGTGAACAAGGCAAGGAGGGCTGTATGGCCAATATCAAGAAAGACTATTCGAAAGCGCGGTTGCTTACGATTCAGGAAGAGCTGAACCAGCTCCTTTCCGATGTCGTCGGCAAACCCACCGATCGTTTTTCCCCGCGCTGTAACAGTCTGGAATTAAGTGTGGATGTGTACGAATGCGACGATGCCTTTCATGTGCGGGCGGAAGTTCCCGGCATGGGGAAGGGTGACCTGGATGTGTTCATCACCCGCGATCTGCTGATGATCGAAGGGAAAAAGCAACCCGGTTACGGTGGCGACAAAGTCTCCTTCGTCAATCTCGAACGCGAATTCGGCAAATTCAAGCGCGACATCGGTATTCCCAAGCCGGTGGATACGCAAAATGCCAAGGCGTCGATGAAAGACGGCGTTTTGGAAGTCGTGCTTCCAAAGATTTCCGATCGGCGCGGAAAACGCAAAAGAATCCCGATCGATTGACCGATTGAATATGTAGCAACAATATATCGCCTATTTGGGTAAACCAAGCCACTGATAGAGGATGAAAAATGACGGAAGAACTCGAACGCGAGAAAGTGGAAATACCGGAGCGACTTCCCGTACTTCCCATCAAAGACCTCGTGGTGTATCCATATATGATCGTTCCACTTTTCGTGAATCGTCCCATGACGGTCAGTGCGGTGGACCATTCGCTTTCCAAGGATCGCCTGGTCTTTCTGGTCGCCCAGCAGGATTCCTTGGAAGAGGAACCCAATAGCGGCGACTTGTACCAGTTGGGTGTCGTCGGCATGATCATGCGGATGCGTAAACTGGTCGATGGCCGGATCAAGATCCTGGTTCAGGGCTTGCAGCGGGCGACGATCAAGACCGTGTGGGAGGAACGTCCCTTTATCGAGGTCGGTGTGGAAGGTCTGGAAGACTACGACCCCGATGAGGAACAGTCCGTGCAGATCGAAGCCATCATGCGCACCGTCAAGGAAGGCATGGAAAAGGTCATCAATCTGGGTAAGCAGATCTCTCCCGACATCCTGTTGATGATTGGCTCGATCACGCATCCCGGTCGCCTGGCGGATCTGGTCGTCAGCAATCTGATCACCGATGTCAAGGAATCCCAGGAAATCCTTGAGATTTTAGATCCTATCGAGCGGCTGCACCGCGTCAATACGATTTTGGACAAGGAAACCAAAGTATTGACGATGCAGGCCAAGATTCAGAATCAGGCGCGTGAGGAAATGAGCAAATCGCAGCGCGACTACTTCCTGCGCGAGCAGTTGCGCCAGATCAAGGCGGAATTGGGCGAAAGCGATTCCCGCCAGCAGGAAATGGACGAACTGCGCCAGAAAATCCAGCAGATCGGCATGACCGAGGAAGGCATCAAGGAAGCCACCAAGCAGATCGAGCGCCTGGAAATGATGAATGCCGAAAGCGCCGAGGCGGCGGTGATCCGCACCTACCTCGACTGGCTGGTGGAAATTCCCTGGCAGAAATTGAGCGAAGATACCCTGGACATTCCGCTCGCCCGTAAAATTCTGGATGAAGACCACTACGATCTGGAAAAGATCAAGGAACGCATTCTGGAATTTTTGGGCGTGCGCAAACTGAAAGGCACTCACAAAGGACCGATCCTGTGCTTCGTCGGTCCTCCGGGTGTCGGCAAAACCTCGCTGGGTAAATCGATTGCGCGCTGTCTGAATCGTGAATTCGTGCGGATTTCCTTGGGCGGCGTGCGTGACGAAGCGGAAATGCGCGGTCATCGGCGGACTTATGTCGGCGCGATGCCGGGCAAGATCATTCAGGGATTGAAGCAGGCGGGGACGCGAAACCCGGTGTTCATGATGGACGAAATCGACAAGCTCGGCTCCGACTTCCGTGGCGATCCCAGCTCGGCGCTGTTGGAAGTGCTGGACCCGGAGCAGAATCACAGCTTCGTGGATCATTACATCAACCTGGCTTTCGATCTGACCGAGGTGATGTTCATCGCCACCGCCAACGTGCTGGATACCATCCCGCCGGCGTTGCGCGATCGTATGGAAGTCATTCAGTTATCCGGTTACAGTTCCGATGAAAAACTGCATATTGCCAAGCGTTTCCTGCTTCCAAAGCAGATCGAAGAAAACGGCATGACGCCGGAACAGATTCGCTTCAACGACAAAGCCGTCGAATTTATCGTGATCAATTACACACGGGAATCGGGTCTGCGTAACCTGGAGCGGAAAATTGGTGCGGTGTGCCGCAAAGTGGCGCTTGAACTGGCCGAAGGCAAGCGGACTTCCCGCGTGATCACGGCGAAACTGGCGGAAAAATACCTGGGACCGCCCGTTTATCTGGAAACGGAAGAGGAAAAACAGGATCAGATCGGCGTGGCCGCCGGTTTGGCCTGGACTCCGGTGGGCGGCGATATTCTGTACATCGAAGCCCGCAGCATGCGCGGCAAGGGGCAACTGATTCTGACCGGGCAACTGGGTGATGTGATGAAGGAATCGGCCCAGGCGGCTTGGAGTTATCTGCGCAGCAAATCGGAGGAATACGGCATCCCGGAAGCGGCTTTCGATGAATTCCAGGTACACATCCACGTTCCGGCGGGAGCGATTCCCAAAGATGGTCCCAGCGCAGGCGTGACGATGGCCACGACCTTATTCTCGGTGCTTACCGGACGCAAGGTACGCCACGACGTCGCCATGACCGGTGAAATCACGCTGACCGGAAAAGTGCTGCCCATCGGTGGATTGAAGATGAAAGTGCTTGCCGCGCTGCGCGCCGGAATTAAAACCATCGTCATTCCCTCTCGTAATGAGAAGGATATGGTGGAAATTCCTCCGCATCTGCGTCGCCAGTTCAATGCCGTCTTCGCCTCGCGCATCGACGACGTGCTGGCGGTGACGATTGCACAGGAAGACGCCGCAAACTGAGCGCTTATTTTTGATTTCTTGATTTCCGTAGCGGCGAGGCGTAAGCCCGCCGTTACAAAATGACATCGCGTTCACGTTGGAGCAGGGTTCCTGTCCTGCTCCTGACTTTTGTCTTCGTGGTCGGGCGAGCAATCGCCCGACATCCATTTTAGCCCTGTAGGAGACCGATGGACCCGAAACGACTGAAACAGCTTTTGCAACAGGTCGCCAATGGCAAGCTGAACACCACGGATGCCATGGAGCAGCTCAGTCGGCTACCCTATGAAGCAACCGAACACGCTACGGTGGATCATCACCGGCTATTGCGCACCGGAGTGCCTGAGGTGGTTTACGGCGAGGGCAAGAGTGCCGAGCAGATTATCGACATTTCAAACAACATCTTAAAGCGCGAGATGCCGTTACTCGTCACGCGCGTGGATGCCGAGAAAGGTCAAGCCGTGGCGCAGGCGGTCGCCGGAAGCACGCATGATCCGCTTTCGCGCACCGTCTACAAGTTTGCACGCAAGCGCTCAGGGCGCGGACGCGGACTGGTGGCGGTTGTGACCGCCGGAACCAGCGATCTGCCTGTGGCGGAGGAAGCCGCCATTACGCTGGAGATGATGGGCGAGCGTGTGGAGCGTGTCTACGATGTCGGCGTGGCAGGCGTTCATCGCCTGTTCGACAAGCTCACTTTGTTGCGTGATGCGCGCGCAATCGTGGTTGCCGCCGGAATGGAAGGCGCACTGGCTTCGATTATCGGCGGCGTCGTGGCCTGCCCGGTCGTTGCGGTGCCCACCAGCATCGGTTATGGAGCCAGCTTTGGCGGTCTGGCGGCGCTCTTGGGCATGCTGACTTCCTGTGCGCCGGGCGTCACCGTCGTCAACATCGATAACGGTTTCGGCGCAGCGGTGGCGGCGGGGCTGATCAACCGGCGCGGCGCTCGCTAGCTCCGTTTTGTAAAGCAAGGATGTACCCCCATGATACGACAACGCTTTGAATTGAATTCCGATTATCAACCGACCGGCGATCAGCCGCAGGCCATCGAGGAGTTGGTGGCGGGCGTGCAGCGCGGCGACCGGCACCAGGTATTGCTGGGTGTCACCGGCAGCGGCAAGACCTTTACCATGGCCAATGTCGTGGCGGCCATCAACCGGCCTACGCTGGTTCTGGCGCACAACAAAACCCTGGCCGGGCAGCTCTACAACGAATTCAAGGAACTGTTCCCGAATAACGCGGTGGAGTATTTCGTTAGTTATTACGACTACTACCAGCCGGAAGCCTATATCCCCAGCACCGACACCTACATCGATAAAGAGTCGATGATCAACGACGAGATCGACAAGATGCGCCTTAGTGCGACTCGGTCGCTTTTGGAGCGCAATGATGTGTTGATCGTTTCCAGCGTGTCCTGCATTTACGGTCTGGGATCGCCCGAAGCCTATCAGGGTCTGCTGATTTTTTTGCAGGAGGGCGACCGCATCGAGCGCGACAAGGTCATCCGCAAACTGATCGACATCCAATATGAACGCAACGACACGGATTTTCATCGCGGTGTTTTTCGCGTGCGCGGCGACGTGCTCGAGGTGCTGCCCGCTTATGAAAACGAACGCGCCGTGCGCATCGAATTCTGGGGCGATGAAGTCACGTCCATCAGCGAAATCGACCCGTTACGCGGCAAGGTCATTCAACGGCTGCCCAAGATTGCCATCTATCCGGCCAGCCACTACGTCGTCACCGAACAGGTGCGCGAGCGCGCCGTTCGCTCCATCCAGGATGAATTGCGCGAGCACCTGCAATACTTGAATAAAAACGGCAAGTTACTGGAGGCGCAACGGATCGAGCAGCGCACCATGTTCGACATCGAAATGATCGAGCAGGTCGGTTATTGCAACGGCATCGAAAACTATACGCGCCATTTAACCGGTTGCAATCCCGGCGATCCGCCCCCCTGCCTGCTGGACTTCTTCCCCAAGGAGTGGTTGCTCTTCGTCGATGAATCCCACGTCACCCTGCCGCAGGTCGGTGGTATGTATCGCGGCAACAAGTCGCGAAAAGACACGCTGGTAGAGTTCGGTTTCCGCCTGCCTTCGGCGCAGGATAACCGCCCTCTGACTTTCGAGGAATTCGGCGAGCGCACGAATCAGATGGTTTACGTCTCCGCCACTCCCGGCGATTTCGAACTGGAGAAATCTCAGGGTGTGTTCGTGGAACAGGTCATTCGCCCCACCGGCCTGGTGGATCCGGAAGTGCTTATCAAGCCCGCTTCCGAGCAGGTAGACGATCTGCTGGAGGAAATCCGTCAGCGCGTCGAGCGCAAAGAACGCGTGCTGGTAACGACGCTCACCAAACGCATGGCCGAGGAACTGACCGATTATTACTCGGACCTGGGCCTTAAAGTGCGCTACATGCATTCGGACATCGACACGCTCACCCGCATGCAGATTATCCGCGATCTGCGCCTGGGCGAGTTTGACATTCTGGTGGGAATCAACCTGCTGCGCGAGGGCCTGGATATCCCGGAAGTTTCGTTGGTCGCCATTCTGGATGCGGACAAGGAAGGTTTCCTGCGCTCGACGCGCTCGCTGATCCAGACCATGGGTCGTGCTGCGCGCAACGTGCACGGGCAGGTGATTCTATATGCGGATCAGATCACCCAATCGATGAAACGTGCCATGGAGGAAACCGAGCGACGCCGCGAAAAGCAACTGGCCTACAATCGGGAGCACGGCATTACGCCCAAGACCATCGTCAAGGCCATCCAGCAAAATGGAATCTATGGCGAGCGGGATTATCTGGTGCAGCGCGATGTGCCCAAGGAAAAAGCGCCCAAGCGCATGGGTGCGGCGCAGCGCAAGAAGGAAATCCGCAAGTTGGAGCGCGACATGCTCGCTGCCGCCAAGAAACTGGATTTCGAACGCGCCGCCAAGCTGCGCGATATGATCCTGGACCTGAAAAAGCAGGATCTCTTTCAGGACAGCGACAGCGCCCGGCTGCATTGAGGGGTTTTCATTTCATTGTTTATGGCATCTTTCACTCCCGCTTTTCTTTCTTGCGAAATATGATACACTAGTTGTGAATAACCCGATGGTCGCCTGTAGCGGCTGTCGTTATGTATTCAACTTTTAGAAAAGTGAGAAGCCATATGAAATTCGAGAAACTCACCCGAGACGAGATCCTGGCATTGCCCAAGATCGATCTGCACGTCCATTTGGATGGCTCCATGCGCTTAGGCACCATTCTGGATCTGGCGCAGCAGGACGGCATCGAGTTGCCCGCCGAAGACGAAGAGGGGCTGGCCCAGGCCATGCACGTCGGGCAGGACTGCAAGTCCTTGGAAGAATACCTGGAAGCCTTCGACATCACCCTGCGTGTGTTGCAGGGAGACGGCAAACTGCGCCGGGCGGCCTACGAACTGGTCGAAGATGCGGCAGCGGAGAATGTACGCTATATGGAAGTTCGCTTCTCGCCGGTACTGCATACGCGTGAGGGTCTGCCGCTGGAAACCGTGGTCCATTCCGTTCTGGAAGGCTTGCGTCAGGGTAAAGAAGAATTCGGTGTGGAGAGTACCGTCATTATCTGCGGCATTCGCAATATGAGTAATGAAATCAGTTACAAGCTGGCCCAGCTTGCGGTGAGCTATAAAAACGACGGTGTGGTGGGGTTCGATCTGGCCGGTGCCGAGTACAACTATCCGCCCAAAGATCACCTGAAATCCACCTATCTGATCGTGAACAACAATATTAACGTTACCGTTCATGCCGGGGAAGCCGCCGGGGCGGAGTCGATTCACCAGGCCATTCATTACAACAAGGCTAACCGGATCGGGCACGGCACGCGCCTGTTCGAAAACGGCGACTTGATGAACTACGTCAACGATCACCGCATTCCGCTGGAAGTCTGCTTGAAATCGAACGTGCAAACCAAGGCCGTGCCTTCCATCGAGGCGCATCCGCTGCCGATGTACTACCGCAAGGGCTTGCGCGTTACCTTGAACACCGATAATCGTTTGATCACCAATACCACCGTGACCGACGAGTTGTTGCTGGCCAATCAGGCGTTCGGATTCGGCATGTTGGATCTGAAGAAGATTATCATGAACGGATTCAAGTCGATGTTCCAGCCCTACGCCATCCGGCGCGACTGGCTCGCCCGTATGCGTGATGAACTGGGGCTTTCGAAATACTATACCCCCGACTTCGGTATGAAGACGGAAGGTTTCTGATCCAATAATGGTGCTGCTGCTTCGATATTCGGCCTATGCAGCGTTAGTGGGCGGGCTGATTCTGGAAATCGGTGAATGGCAAGTGCCCTTGCTGTCTCGCTCTCTGGTCAGTGGCGGCGCGGTGATTCTGTTGGGATTGGCGCTTTGGCGTGTTATCAAGGGGTCGTCCACGGAATGACCGTTGCGGGAGGCGGACCATGTGCATTCAAAAAATCGCAGTATTCGTTCTTTGCCTGGCGGGTTGTTATGCCTGCGGTATAGAGGACGATCCCTTTCAATGCCGCGATTTATGCGATGCCTACAGCGCCTGCGATTCGACCGTCAGTGATGTCGAGTGGGATTTCTGCCATTCGCAATGCACCAAGAAAAACTTTTCGCGCGAGTTCGTGGATTGCATTATCGCCAAGGAATGCATGGACGATTTCGAGGATCAGGTGCAATCCTGCATCTTTGATCCCATGAACCCGGATGAGGAAGTCCAGACCTCGCAGTTCACCACCGCACCGTAGGTATTATCTATTGGAGTAGACACAGACAAGGATGGGCATTTGTCATGCCCATCTTTTCAGTAGTAGGACGGGTGGCCCAGAAAAAGGGTGGCACGTGGCCAAGCGGAGTGAAACAGAGCTTGCCCGTGTTCTTGTTCCAGCACATGGGCAACCTGCGGTTAGCCCATGCCACTCAATCAATTCGTAAAAGTTTCGTAGACAAAAACACTTCAGAACAGCCGCCTGCGCGCGTAGATATTCAACAATACGCCGATGCAGATCAGGCTCACGACCAGGGATGTTCCGCCGTAGCTCATCAGGGGAAGCGTGACACCCACCACCGGCAGTACGCCGATCACCATGCCGATGTTCACCAGCACCTGCCAGAATATGATGCTGGTCACACCCACGGCGAGAATCGCCCCGAATTTCTCCCGCGCCTTGCTGGCTATGTGGATGCCTGACATAATCATGATCAGGTAGAGTATCAGTAATCCTGCACTTCCTACAAAGCCCTGTTCCTCCGCCCACACGGAGAAAATGAAGTCCGTGTGCTGTTCGGGTAGAAAGCGCAGTTGCGTTTGCGTTCCGTTTTGAAATCCCTTGCCGGTCATCTGTCCGCTACCCACCGCGATGATTGACTGTCTTCGGTGATAGCCAGTGCCGCGCGGGTCGGAATCGGGATCGAAGAGAGTCATGATGCGCTGTTTCTGGTAGGGCTTCAAAACGAAATTCCAGGCGATTGGAATGGAAATGGTGGCGATCAACAGCAAGATCAGGATTGTACGTGGGCGCAGTTTGACGAACATCAGGATGGTGAAACCGATAAAGCCCAGCATTAATGCCGTACCCAGATCCGGTTCCAATAAGACCAGCAATACCGGGGCGAACAGAATCACCCAGAACATGCGCAGGTTGAAAATGGTGTATCCCTGTTCGGGGGTCGGGCGGTTGTGGAAGTATTTCGCCAGCATCAGTGCAAGCAGCACCTTCATCAATTCGGAAGGTTGCAGGCGCGCCGGTCCCAGAATCACCCAACGTCGACTGCCGCCGATAGGGCGGTTGAGAAATACCAGCACCAATAAAACGACGCCTGCGATAAACAGGAAGGTGGCCAGTCGTTCGTGAATGCGATAATCGACGGCGTAGATCACCGTTCCCGCCAGAATCGCCACCACGGCCCAGATCAATTGAGAAAAGAAATATCCGGGATGGCTCGTGTGTGTGGCGCTGAACAGATTCACCAGCCCGATTGCCAGAATCGCCAAGGCGCTTAGAAAAAGAGGCCAGTGAAAGTTGTCGTGACGTCGTTGGACCATAATGCTTGAACCGTGCTGCTACAGGCTTAGATATTGGTAAAGGCGCGTATTGAAATCGGACACGATGGCTTCGCTTAAGCGATCGAGCACCTTTCTCCGCGCATCGGCATAGGACTTGGCTCCGTCGCGCAGTTCGTGTTCGATCGTTGCGAAAGTCGCACCGTCCTGCATATTGACCAGGTGGATCGTCGCCCGCATTTTTGCGAAAACGAACTCGGTCTGGTTGGCTTTGTCGGTGGCAATTTCGCGAATTTCGCCGCGTATGGCCAGGCTTGCACCGCTTTCATTTTGCTGCACGTTCAAGTGGCCATTGTTCAAACTGCGTACAATCGCCTGGGTGATGCGAGCGCTATCCGCGCCGTTGACTTGAACGACGACCTTGATCGCTGCCAGCGTTCGATCCAGCTCCGCATCGATTTCAGTCAGATTTGTATCTGCGTCAACGCCTCGCCCGCTGATATTGATCACCGCCAGTTGATCGTTTTTTACGTTTCGTTGTTGCATCAAATCTCGCGCTTGAAGCAGCGGACCAAGTTTTTTCAGCGCGTCGTTTGCTTGTCCGGCGATGCGCATGCGCGTTTTCAATTCGCCATCCAGTTCCACCACTTCTTTTTGAAGTCGCACCGCCGCTGCTTTGCGTTCCAAGACCGCCAGGGCATGCACCTGTCCGGTGTTGGTATCTTCGAAAAGTTCACGGATTTCAACGCCTTGCAGTGTCTCGTTTACGCTGGTGCGGGTGATATCCTGAATGTTGGTATGATCCAGCCAGCTACTTTCCTGGCGATTGACCGAATAATCCTGGGATACCGTTACTCGGATCTGTTTGGCGATTTCCAGTCGGGCTCGATCTTTGGCGGTTTGCGCATCGCCCGCCTGCCCGGTGGCACTGAGGAAGCGTGCATCGGGATATTTCGCCGGAATTTTACCGCTGATCCACTCCGGGCGTTCGGGTGCGTGGGCGCAACTGAAACAGACCAGCATGGTAAATAACAGCAGAGTTATTCGCAACTTATGCATGTATACCTCGCTTCCCAAGGCAGGTCATATTCTGTCCGGTATGCTGCTGCCGGCTGCCGCAACCTACTGCTGACCCGCCTGCCTTTGGAGGCGGTTTCCGGCAGTGGTTGCGCCGGATCGTCCGGATTGGCCCCTTCGCGCCCGCGAACGACCAGAAAACGCGTTTCACCGGATGGGATATCTAGTTGAAATGACTGGGTATCTACCAGTCCACCATGGCCTTCGATGTGGACGGTAACCTTGTGTAAACCCGGCTTAACCGGAATCACCGCAATGCGGTAATGATCCGGTAGCGTCATCCAGCTGCGGGTGTCTGCTTCCTCCACGAAATCCTTGACGTTCATGGCGATATTCGCCAATAAAGACACGGCCTTGACGGCTTGGTTGTCCGACTTGTAATAGGCGATTTTCGCCGCTTTTTTCACCGCGTAGGAGGCCAGCGCCTTGGCGACGGCGCGTCCTTTGACCTGGGCGTTTTTGCTGTCTAACTCGCGAATTGCCAGTGTACTCAAGTCCTGCGCGCGCGTCATGTCGGTTCTGACGCCGGAAACGGTCACTTCCGCCTTTTTCGCGAAGAAGCTGCCGCGCTCGAACTCCGGGTAGGTCACCGCCACGATATCGCCCTGAATATCGGGAATGCGCCATTTTTTCGAACGCTTGTGCGCTACTTCACCTAGCCCGGCGATGACCACCAAACGTCCCTTGTTTTGCCATGCTTGCGGCTCGGATAAAGGCTGATTACTGAATAATGGTTCATATTTTTCGATTGCTTCGGCATATCCAAGCGAGCGCGCGCTGCGTAATAACGACGCGGTCAGCGAATTCGGCGGAGTCACGTTGGTTACATTTTTCAACGTCAGATATCCCTGATACGCGTCTTCATAGCTGCGAAAAGCCGCGTTCAAATCGCCGAAAGCTTCGTGAATCAGCCCGGCAAGAAACTGGGCGAATGGATCTTGTTTGTAGGCGGTTTTGACATTGTTTTTAGCCAGTCGATCCGTGTAAACCTGTAATTTCTGGTTGATGATACGCGCCTCGACGGCGGCGTCTTCTAACTTGTTAAGGTGCAAGTAGTTAAATGCCATGATTAAGTGCACCATGATGCGCTCGAATTCCTCACCGACAAACGCTCGCGAGGCTTCATTCCAGGCCAATGCCGCCAATTCATCGGAAACCGACACCCCGAACAATCGGTCGATTTCGTCTGCCGCCGCCGTCAATGCGCGATTGCTTGCTGCATAATCACCACGCAGATGCAGCAGCATGCCGCGATCCATCAGGTCCATGACGCGATCTTTTTTGGAGGAATCCTTTACGAGCTTTTCCTGTTGGCCTTGTGCGCGTTCGTATTCTCCCGCTCGCACCTGATCGACCATGCCGCGTCGCAATTCGGCGTGTGTTGCGCACGAAGCTAGCAGCAGGGCCAGACAACCGGCGTAAAAGACGGTTGCCAGCGCATGTGCCGGATTCCGAAACACGATGTTTCCTTCCTGTCAATAAGATCGAGCGGGATTGTACCCCGCGCGTAACGTTTTGGAGCAGGATGAAATCCTGCTCCATCGCTGAGTTATAACTCTGAAGATGGGCATGACAAATGCCCATCCTACTATTCTACAAAAAGACATTGCTAATGATGAATAGCAATCTGTGTCGGGCAGAATCTGCCCGACCTACGGTTACTGTGTGTCTTCAATAAGTTACACACGGCCTCCCGGAATTTCCATTCCGTGAGACCATGGCACACCTCGATTGCTCGATGAACAGCCTCAGAGTAGGTCGAACAATTTTTTTGTCCGACGGACAACTTAAGGTCACCACCGCACGCTGTCGCGGTCGATGATCTTCTTGATTTTGTGCTGGCCGATCCAGACGACTTCGTTGGTGGTGAGGTTGTGCAGTTCCAAATCGGTCTGATAGTACATCACCTTGTGGCTGTCGATTTCATCGGGAATGCTGTTTAGCGAGCCTTTGAGCATGAAGTCTGCGCCGACTTCCTGCCCCACGCCCGCGCGGGTGCTTTCGTCGGTGTAGCCCTGGTGCTGATCGCTGCGTTCCTGGCGGATTTCGCCACGTTCGCTGCGCGAAGAAACGAAACGCACTTTCTGCGAGTTGATCAGGGCGCGTTCGATATCCTTGATGAAGGTTTCCACGTTGATGTGCTCATGGCTTTTATTGACGACCGTGCCGACGATCACCACGGGCCGTTTGCCGTTATGCTCGGATTTGTAGACTTCCAGCCAAGGTTGGCTCAGACAATCGGTCACGATGGCCGTGCCGACTTGCTGCGAGTCGGTATCGTTCCAGCGTCCGGAAAGGTCCACCTGCTTATCCGCTGCCACGCGCGAGACGCGTTTCCCGCTGGCGCAACCGACGGCCAGCAGCATCGCCAACAGGGTGATCATCAGGATGTAATTCCAGGATCGTTGCATCACTACCTCCACGATTGGAATGTTCTCGATTCGCCTTATTTCGGTTCGTGGGCCTGCAATTCCTTGCAAACCTTGGTGCCTTCGCTGCTAAAGAAAGCTTTCAGCCGGTCGCTCAGTTCTCCGTTGCTTTGCACAAGCGTTAGAAACTGATCGAAAGGCAGCACCGCCATCGAATACCAGGTGTTGGTTTCCTCATCGACGTAGCGATCCTCGATGGGCGCCCGGCGTACGTTCATTTTCGAGAAGATCGCCGTGGCCTGGGTCAGTTCCTCATCCGTGGTGCGGTTGCCCTGCTCGTCGGTGAAGTCTTTGTAATCAGACAGCATATTCTCCGCGTAGGTGTTGAACAGCTTGGCGATTTCGGTGCGTGCCGCGCCATCCGAGTTGGTGCGCGCCATGGTTGGGCTTTTAATGCCGCTGACGGAACCCACGCCGACGACCACTTTCCCGCGATCGACATCCGTTGCCAATCCGGAGGTCATCGTGCACCAATCCGGCATCTCAGCCGGAGCCGGTGGCCGCACTTCGCGTTGTGCGCAACCCAATAAAAGCAATCCGCCGATCAGTCCGGCAATCAATCCAAAACCCAGCACCTTACTTGTACGATTCATCTTCTATCCTCTCCAGTGAAATCAAACTCCGGCATTGTAGCCGATACCTGTAGTCTTTTTATCAATCGATCAGGGTTGATCCAGTTCTTTTTTCTGCTCGTCTACGAATTCTTTCATTTCCTCTTCCATCGTTTTTTCTTTAGCTGTTTCATTCGTTGTCTTTTGCGGCTGTTTCTTCGTTTTGAAAGACGGCTTTTTCCCGCTGAATTCGTCTAGCTGCTGCATCAGTTTCTGCATTTCCGAAGCCGGGTAGACTTTTCCGGAAATCGATGGCGCTGCGGCTTGTTCCGGTTTGGCCGGAGCCTTGGTTTTCGCCGTTTCGGTTTTTGCCGCAGCAGGTTCGGTTTTGATAGCCGTTTGCGTGACCGCCCCTTTTTTCCAGGCAATTTTTACCGAGCTCAGCCAGTCGGTTGTGACTTTGGCTTCGACGGCGAAGTTGATGTCCTGGATGGCAAACTCATTGTCTTTACCGCGCACGGTCATCGTGTTGACACCCAGAACGCGCCCTTGCAGATCCAGCAGCGGTCCACCGGAATTGCCCGGATTGATGGAGGTTTCCATTTGCAACATGGTCAAGCCGCGCACCGAGTTGTAATCGCGCAGCCGCCCCGAAATACGTCCGGTCGTTAACGACCAGAGCGAGCCGCCCAAAGGATGTCCAATAGCCGCCGCATCCAAGCCGACTTTGATTTCTTCCGGTGGCGCAAAGGGCAGCGCCTTGACTGTTTTGACGAGCTGCTCGGGTTTCAGGATCGCCAGATCCAGCTTTTTGCTTTGCTGAACGACCGTTGCATCCGTACGGCGGGTCAAATCCTCCTGGCTGCGACCGCTGATGAATGTCGGTTTGTAATACACCAATACCCGGCGGGCGATTTTGCGTGTCTTTTCATCGACGATGACGTGACGGTTCGTTAAAATTTCGCCGGTTTCGTTGATAATGAAGCCGGTGCCGCTCTGCCCACGGGTGTCGTCGAAATAGGCGACTACATATACCACGGATTCGGCGGAGCGCTCGTATAGCGCGACGAAATCCGATTGCTGCGCGAACAGCAGGCGAGCAGTCAATAAAATGAAAAGTCCGGCTAATAGCCCGACTTGCAACCGCCGCATGGCGTCCTCCCTTCTACCGAATCCTTCCGATAAGCAGGTAACTACCCGCCTTGACCTTTGTTTTCGGGCCTTTCGGACACGATCCAAGTATGCTCCGATTGTAACCCAGTGGGCACGGCAGTCAAGGTCTTTCGCTTAACACCTTTGTATGGATCGAGTGCGGTAGTTGTTTATGGACCTTGACACTTACGACGGGCGCGGTTACCAAGAGATGGTTCAAGGCTACTGTCTTGAACCTTGATTTTTCGGTTGGGGCTCCTTTTCCTACCATGAAGACAAACACTTGGAGCAGGACGGGAGCCCTGCTCCAACGGGACAAACAATTGAAGCAGGGCAGGAACCGCTGCTCCAACATGGGAAGGCAGAATTGAATCGCCGTGGCGGATTCGTTCCCTTCGTTGACAAGTTCCCGCGATTTGCTACAGTAAACAATCTACACATTTTGCTAGTCGGAGAAGCAGCATGACGACCGAAATTCCCCGCCGCCTGCGCGCGTGCTTTCTGGACAACGCCAACTGGTCGATGTCTTCCGTCTGGGAACCGCAGATCCAGATGAGCATGGATCTGGAAGGCGAACTGGACCGCGAGCGGCTGCAACGCGCGTTGCGATTGACGCTGGATGCCGAACCGGTGCTGGGTTGCCGCTATGTGCCGCGCTGGATCGTGCCTTACTGGCGACGGGTTTCCGACGCGGAGTTGGATACATTCGCCCCGTTGGAAGTCGTCGAAGAGGCTGAGACCATCGACGAGCGCCACACGCGCCGTTTTCTCTCCGAGGAAATGCGCGGCGACATCGGCCCGCAGGTTCGGGCGCAGATTCTTCCGGGGCAGAAGGGTGACCGGCTCAACTTCAAGATCAATCACCAGGTCGTCGATGCCGGAGGCACCAAGGCTTTCGCCTACCTGCTGGCGGAGATCTACCGCGAGTTGGGACAAAACGCCGCCTATATTCCGCAAGTCAACCGGGGGCGTCGCAGCATGCGACAGCTCTTCAATCGTTTCTCTTTCTTTCAGAAGCTCGGTATCCTGCGCCGCTTCCTGTACGACGAGAAGCGCAGCCTCTCGCCCTTTAAAAGTCTCGGCTATCCGGTAGGCCCGGAAAAGCAGGGACGTCCGCTCTTTACGCTGCGGCGGCTTTCCGAGCGTCGCGTGAGTCGATTGACCGAGTGGGCCAGGCCGCACGAAGCCACCTTGAACGATCTGCTGGTGACCGCCTTATTGCGAGCGGTGATTGGGCAACGCGGCTGGGACGGCGACTCGGCCCTGCGCGTATTGGGCACGGTCGACTGTCGCCGCTATTTGCCGGGGCGTCGCGCCGAGGCGTTGTGCAACCTGAGCGGCTTCATGCTGGCTTTATTGGAGGGCGATCCCGGAAGGGACTTCGCGCAGACGCTGGCGGGCATTACGCGCTCGACCCGGGAAGCCAAGCAGGACTATTTCGGCTTGTCGTATCTGATGGGGATGTTCGTGATGGTCGCGCCCTATCCGTATTTCCTCAAGCGCTGGATTGCCAACATGTTGTTTCTCTACGGCGCACGCAACGGCAACCAGCCAATCGGATTGACGAACCTGGGGCCTATCGACGAAGCGCGCCTGAATTTCGGGGATGCGCCGGTGTCGCGGGCGGAGGTGATCGTGCCGCCCGCCGTACCGCCTTTCAGCTTTTTCGGTCTCTCCGGCTATCGCGGCAGCCTGACATTAAGCGCCGGGATATACGAATCTTCCGTGGAGCGAGAAACCATCGAAGACCTCTTCACCCGCGTCGAACATGAACTGCCGGGCGGGTAGTTTAGGGGATATCTCTACTCGAACGCCGAGGGTGGTGCATCCGTTGCGGCGCTGCCCCATTGCTTGTTGGGAGTCGTTCCCAACTCCAGGCGCAACTCGCCTCCGTTGCGGATGTCATCGTGATGCAGCCAGGCGCGGGTAAGCGCTTCGCCGTTCAATGTCGCAGACTGGATGTAGCGCCGCTCCGGGGACACGCCGGGAGCGAGGATGGTGAAGGCGGTGTTTTCGTCCGGGTGCAGGACGATCTTTTCAAATAGCGGCGTGGTCAGCGTATAGATCGGCTGGCCGATCGTCACCGGGTACAGGCCAATGGCCGCAAGTACGAACCAGGCCGCCATCGTGCCGTCGTCGTCGTCCATTTCGGGAATCAGGCCCTCGGGCTGGGCGCGGTAAATACGCCCGTGAAACGGCTCGCTCCATTTTTCGTGCGTGCCGTACCATTGGTTCACTTCCTCGGCCATCAACGAATAAACGAGGTGCTGCGATTTCCACGGCGCGCCGACGTAATGGAATAAAAACGGCGTGTGAATGTCCGGCTCGTTACCGTGATTGTACAATTCCTGCTCGAAAAATTGGGTGAGATTCTGTAAAAACGCAGCCGAGCCGCCATCCAGTTCGATCATTCCCCGGATATCGTGGACCACCGCCCAGCGATACTGCCAGAGTGTGCCTTCATACAGCCCGCGTGCGTGCATGACGTCCGCATCGTCTCCAAGCGTTTGGAAGGTATCGCGCCAGACGTTCTCATACTCTTTGGCAAGCGCAGAGAACTCTTCGTAGCGCGGGGTATCATTCAACTCTTTTGCGATCTGGGCGATTACCCAGCGGTCGAAGGAACTTTCCAGGTGCTTGTCGGGGCTGTCCAGCGGCAGCGTTTCCGCTTCGGCGAGGATCGCTTCGTAGGCATCGGCCAGCGAAAAACCTTCGATGTGCTTGCGGGATGCATCCAATAACAGCGATGCTGCGTGCTCGGTGCGGACATTTGGGTAGGGTTCGTGTTCGGTGGACCAAGCCGCTTTGCCTTGTTGGTAGACATCGACCAACGACTGCATGATTTCCCCGCTGCGCACCGGATTCTGCAAGGATATCAAGGCGAATTTGTTGCGATAGGTATCCCACAGCGACCAGCCGTGGTAATGGCTGTAACCATCGGCCTGATGCGTTTGACCGTCGGTGCCGCGATAGCTGCCTGCATGCGTAGTGATGTTCGCCGGAGTCAATAGGCTGCGATAGAACATGGTGTAAAATAGCGTGTGATTCTCACCTGTTCCGTCGATTTCGAAGCGAGCCAGTTCCTGCTGCCAGGCCTGCCTGCTCTGCTTGCGAAGGATGTCGAAGTCCCAGCCCGGAATTTCCAGGTCGCGGTCGTTGGCTGCGGAGGTTTCATCGACGCTGGAAAAGCCGATCTTCACAAGCAGCGGCTCGTCACTGGCTGCGAAACGCAGTAACAGATTATCTCCGCCTCGGGAGCTTGCCTGCCGTTCGTAGGATGCAGCGGCGCGATTGAAACTCATGCTGAAATACAGGGTGTATTGCCCCTCGTTACAGACGTTCTTAGCCGCCACCCAGCCGGAAATTTCGTTTGCGCTTTCATCGAAGTTCCAAGCGCCATCGATGCGCGCCGTGATGGGATCGTTGAAATTGATGAATAAATTCGATGTGTTACTGCTTGGAAAATGGTAGCGATGCAGTCCGGCGTGAGCACTGACCGTCATTTCCGCCTGGATGCGTTGTTCTTGTTGCAAGAGTTCCACGGCATAATAACCGGGTAGGGCGACTTCCGTTTCCTTGTCCATTTGCAAGGAGCCGTTGGCCTGATCTCCCAGGCCGGGCAGGATGCGGACGTCGCCGCCCACGCCGCTGCAACCTACGCCGTCGATGCGCGTATGGGAAAAACCCGAAGTCAAATCCATAAGATAGTTGTAGCCGGAATGGCTGCGAATCAGGGTATCCGGGCCAAGTCGCACCATGCCGAAAGGATAGTTGGCCGCTGGAGACAACTGCCCGCAGTCTCCCGCCGTGCCGATAAACGGATCGACCAGGGCTGTCGGATCGAAGCCGGATTCGTTTTCGATTTCCGTCCACTCGCTGTCTTGATCGCCGTCCGGGATGGTGAGATCCGATTCCGAATCCGAGTCGATGTCGCCGTCATTAGTAGAGCTGTTCTCCGAGCAACCCAGAAGCATCAAGGTCAACAGCAGATAGAAGGTTACATGATGTCGCAGCATGATCGTCCTTTGGCCTGAGATCGTCGATGGGGTATCTTAGCATAGGTGCCCCAAGAGCCAAGAGGAATTAGAAGAGGGGGGGGGCTTGTCATGCTACTTCCCATAAAACCAAAACTCCCCCGCAACGATAAAGCTGCGGGGGAGTCGTGTATCTAGGGGCCGAAATCGGCAGGTGGGAGCTTACATCATGCCGCCCATACCGCCCATACCGCCCATGCCACCCATGCCGCCCATGCCGCCCATGTCCGGCATGCCGCCGCCGCCGCCCTTTTCAGGCTTGTCGGTGATCATGCAGTCGGTGGTCAGCAGCAGACCCGCCACGCTGGCGGCGTTCTGCAATGCGGAACGCACGACCTTGGTCGGGTCGATGATGCCTTTGTCGATCAGGTTGCCGTATTCGTCCATGCGGGCGTCGTAGCCGTAGGCTTCTTTTTCAGCGCGCACGGTGTTGATGATGATCGAGCCTTCCACACCGGCGTTCTCGGAGATCTGGCGCATCGGTTCTTCGATGGCGCGCTTGATGATGCTCGCGCCAACCGCCTGGGCGCCTTCCAGCGTAAGATCGTCTAGAGCCGCCTGGGCACGCAGCAGCGCCACGCCGCCACCAGGCACGATGCCTTCTTCGACCGCCGCGCGGGTCGCGTGCAGGGCGTCTTCGACGCGGGCTTTCTTTTCCTTCATTTCGCTCTCGGTCGCCGCACCGACTTTGATGACCGCCACACCGCCGACCAGCTTGGCCAGGCGTTCTTGCAGTTTCTCACGGTCGTAGTCGCTGGTGGTTTCTTCGATCTGGGCGCGGATCTGCTTCACGCGGCCCTGGATGTCGGTTTTTTCACCGGCGCCATCGACGATGGTGGTGTTTTCTTTGCTGATCGTCACGCGAGCGGCACGACCCAAATCGTTGATGCTCATCGTTTCCAGCTTCAGACCGATTTCTTCGGAGATCACGCGGCCACCGGTCAGAATGGCGATGTCTTCCAGCATGGCTTTGCGACGGTCGCCGAATCCCGGAGCCTTGACGGCGGAGATGTTCAGCACGCCGCGCAGCTTGTTGACGACCAAGGTCGCCAGCGCTTCGCCTTCGATGTCCTCGGCGATGATGATCATCGGCTTGCCCATCTTGGCGACCTGCTCCAGAATAGGCAGAAGCTCGCGCATGTTGCCGATTTTCTTGTCGTGCAGCAGAATGAACGGATCTTCAACCACGCATTCCATGCGCTCCGGATCGGTGACGAAATAGGGAGAGATGTAGCCGCGATCGAACTGCATACCTTCCACGACTTCCAGGGTGGTTTCCAGCGTTTTGGCTTCTTCCACCGTGATCACGCCCTCTTTGCCGACTTTTTCCATGGCCTCGGCGATGATGTTGCCGATGGTTTCGTCGTTGTTGGCGGAAATGGAACCGACCTGGGCGATTTCCTTATGATCTTTGGTGTCTTTGGACAGGTTCTGAATCGCGCCGACGACCGACTCGACCGCTTTGTCCATGCCGCGCTTGAGATCCATCGGATTGTGACCGGCTACGACGGCCTTGATGCCTTCGCGATAGATGGCCTGGGCCAACACGGTGGCGGTGGTGGTGCCGTCACCGGCGACGTCGGAGGTCTTGCTCGCGACTTCCTTCACCATCTGGGCGCCCATGTTCTCGAATTTGTCTTCCAGTTCGATCTCTTTGGCAACCGAAACGCCGTCTTTGGTGACGGTCGGGGAACCGAAGGATTTGTCCAGAATGACGTTACGGCCTTTGGGACCGAGGGTAACCTTGACCGCATTGGCCAACTGGTTGACGCCGGATAGAATTTTCTGGCGGGCTTTTTCGTCGAAAATAATCTGCTTAGCCATAATTACTCCTCCTGAGTAAGGTTAAACCGGGTTGCGGTTTGGTTACACGATCACGGCGAGAATGTCATCTTCGCGCAGGATCAGGAATTCTTCGTCGTTGTGCTTGACTTCGGTACCGGCATATTTGCCGTACAAGACCACATCGCCTTCTTTCAATTCCATCGGGACGCGGCTGCCGTCTTCTTTGAGACGACCATTGCCCACGGCCATGATTTTTCCCTGAATCGGCTTTTCTTTGGCGGAGTCGGGGATGATGATGCCACCGGCGCTGCGCTCTTCCTCGTCCATGCGCTTCACGATCACGCGATCATTCAACGGACGTAAATTCATGACGTTCTCCTTTCTTGACCTCTCCTAAGTTCCTAATTTCCTATGGAACTGCAATAAGTTATGGGTTACCCCAAGTAAAATATACCATCGAACGAATCTTATTATCATTAGACTCGGGCAAGCTTTCGAATCTCTCGATTGTGACCGAGCGCTCATCAAAGTAAGGTGTAGAAAATTAATTGCAAGTAAAGAATGGCATTTTTTTCAAAAAAATCTTGTTTTCTGATTTTTTTTTACTTATAAAGCAGTCCGCTTCGCCTTGGGCGAGGGTGGATCCTGTAATTATACCGACGAGCGGAGGCGTTTTTTCCGCTCTATCTAATAGGTAGGAATCAGGATCCCGGTCATCTGCCGAATGATGCAGACGCGGTCGTCATGACGAGTCGAGAAAAAAATAGAGATCATCTCCCAATATTTTTCTTGACAAAACCGAACGAACCGCTTATAAGTCTTCGGTCCATACCCATGGAGTGGTATGTGTGCAAAATCCAACCGGTTGCAATAATCCGGTAAGTTCTTTGATTTTAAGTACATAGCGATAGTCAAAGCTTCGCTGGCGTAGCTCAATTGGCAGAGCAGCTGATTTGTAATCAGCAGGTTGCGGGTTCAAGTCCCATCGCCAGCTCCATTAGACTGTTGAGGATATATACTGGAGAGGTTCCCGAGTGGCCAAAGGGAGCAGACTGTAAATCTGCCGTCGTACGACTTCGGAGGTTCGATTCCTCCCCTCTCCACCATTTTTTTATGTACGGACTCGCTTGCGGGAATAGCTCAGTTGGTAGAGCAATAGCCTTCCAAGCTATGGGTCGCGGGTTCGAGTCCCGTTTCCCGCTCCAGTGCCCACATAGCTCAGTCGGTAGAGCGCGTCCTTGGTAAGGACGAGGTCACCGGTTCAAATCCGGTTGTGGGCTCCATTCGTTGTTTTTCGTCGGTTCCGGTTTGCCTCCTATCGGCGTTCCGGATGATCGAAGTATAGAAGGACTAGCTTTCGACAAGGAGGCAGGCATGGCAAAAGCAAAGTTTGAGCGTAACAAGCCCCACTGCAATGTTGGGACGATCGGTCACATCGATCATGGTAAAACGACGCTGACCGCGGCGATCACCAAGGTTTTGGCCAAGGCCGGCGGAGCGGAATTCACGGCGTTTGACGAGATCGACAAGGCCCCGGAAGAAAAAGAACGTGGCATCACGATCGCGACGGCGCATATCGAATACGAAACCGCGAATCGTCACTACGCGCACGTGGACTGCCCGGGCCATGCTGACTATATCAAGAACATGATCACGGGTGCGGCGCAGATGGACGGCGCGATCCTGGTCGTGGCGGCCAATGACGGCCCGATGCCGCAGACTCGCGAGCACGTGCTGCTGGCTCGTCAGGTTGGCGTGCCCGCGATGGTGGTGTTCTTAAATAAGGTGGATATGCTGGACGATCCGGAACTGCTGGAACTGGTCGAGCTGGAACTGCGTGAGCTGCTGAGCAGCTACGAATTCCCGGGCGACGACATTCCGATCATTCCTGGTAGCGCGCTGAAAGCCTTGAACGGCGACGAAGACGAGCAGGGCGAGCAGTCGGTGTTGAAGCTGATGGAAGAAGTGGACAGCTACATTCCGCAGCCCGAGCGCGTAACGGACAAGCCCTTCCTGATGCCGGTCGAGGATGTGTTCTCGATTTCCGGTCGTGGAACGGTTGCGACGGGTCGTGTGGAACGCGGCATCGTGAATACGGGCAACGAGATCGAGATTGTGGGCTTCAAAGAAACCCGCAAGACGGTTGTTACGGGCGTTGAAATGTTCCGCAAGATTCTGGATGAAGGTCGTGCGGGCGACAACGTTGGCTGCTTGCTGCGTGGTGTGAAGAAAGACGAAATCGAGCGTGGCCAGGTTCTGGCGGCGCCGGGTTCGATCAAACCGCATACGAAATTCAAAGCGGAAGTGTACGTTCTGAATAAGGAAGAAGGCGGACGTCATACTCCGTTCTTCAAGGGTTATCGTCCTCAGTTCTATTTCCGTACGACGGATGTGACTGGAGCGGTGACGTTGCCTGAAGGCGTCGAGATGGTGATGCCTGGTGACAATATTTCGATGGAAGTGGAACTGATTACGCCTGTGGCGATGGAAAAAGAGCTGCGCTTTGCGATCCGCGAAGGCGGTCGTACCGTTGGCGCTGGCGTCGTCGCCGAAGTTATTGAGTAGCAACGAGTAGGGTTCGTTTCGCCGGTTCCATGTGCGGGACCGGCGTTCGAATTACCGGAGGCATGTAATGGCCGCGAATAGTAAAAGCAATGTGATTCTTCAGTGTGAAGACTGCTCTTATCGTTATCACACCAAGAAGAACAAGAAAACGACACCTCAGAAACTGTCTTTCAACAAGTACTGTCCGGAATGTCGGAAGCACAAGAAGTTCACTGAGAAGAAGTAACAGGTTTTATTAAGAGAAGGCCAGTAGCTCTAATTGGTAGAGCGCCGGACTCCAAATCCGGATGCTGGGGGTTCGAGTCCCTCCTGGCCTGCCACTTTTTTGATGTTCAATAGGCGAGGTGCTCCGAATGTCCTCTAACCAGCGGTGGATCATGTTGAGCTTTGGCGCTCTGGCGCTCATCGGGGTATACCTGATGGCCAAGATCGTTGAAAGCGTAATGGGGATCATGGACCTGGCGGATCCGCTGGCGAACTATATTCCCTTGGCCGATTTGGTGGGGCTTGTTACAGGCCTGATCGCTTTTATCGTGTTGATGAAACACCAGCGCGCCAGTGAGTTCGGTCTTGAAGTTATCAAGGAAATTCGGAAAGTTACGTGGCCGAATCTTGTGGATACCCGAGCAGCAACCCTTGTGGTAATCGTTCTGGTGCTCATCGTTGCGTTCATTCTCGGTCTCTTCGATTACATCTTTTCGACGTTTACCAACTTCATCTATTCCTAGCTGGCTTCGAATAGAAGCGCGAGCTTCGCGCGGAGGTAACGGTGTATGAGTGACACCGAGATTAAAATGAAATGGTACTTCGTTCATACTTATTCAGGGTATGAGAACAAAGCCAAAGCTTCGCTGGAAGAGAATATCCGCAATACCGGATTGGAAGAGTACTTCGGCGAAATTTTGATTCCGACCGAAACGGTGGTTGAAACGGTCAAGAATCAGAAGCGCACGGCTGTAAGAAAATTTTTCCCCAGCTACATGCTGGTCGAAATGATGCTGACCGAAACCACGTGGCATTGCATCAAGGATACGCCTAAGATCACGGGATTTGTTGGTAATTCTACCAATCCGCCTCCGGTTCCGGAAGCGGAGATCATGCGTTTGAAGAAGCAGATCGAAGACGGTGTGTCCAAACCGAAGCCCAAGGTCATGTTCGACGAGGGCGAGTCGGTGCGTGTAATGAACGGACCGTTCAGCAATTTCACCGGTACCGTGGAAGAGGTGAAAGCGGAAAAAGGCCGGGTGGTTGTGTCTGTTTCCATTTTTGGACGCGCCACGCCGATTGAGTTGGATTTCTCTCAGGTAGAGAAGGAATAGACGAGGTTTCCCATGGCAAAGAAAGTTATCGGCAAAATTAAATTGCAAATCGAAGCGGGCAAAGCAAATCCTTCTCCGCCCGTCGGTCCGGCTCTTGGTCAGCATGGTGTGAACATCATGGATTTCTGCAAGCAATACAATGCTCGCACCCAGAAGCAGGCCGGTATGATCATTCCCGTGCAGATTACCGTGTACGGTGATCGTACGTTTTCTTTCATTACCAAGACCCCCCCGGCATCGCGTTTGCTGTTGAAAGCCGCGAAGTTGGCCAAGGGTTCCGGTGAACCGAACAAGCGCAAAGTCGGCAAGGTCAAGCGTGCGCAGGTTCAGGAGATCGCCGAACTGAAAATGGAAGATCTGAATGCGTTCGATATCGACGCCGCTATGAAAATCGTAGAGGGCACCGCCCGCTCGATGGGCATCACGGTCGTCGAATAATCATACTATTTACACCTGTATGCGGGAGGTCATGAAAAACTGACCGCTTGAACCGCGAAGGAGTGCAACATGGCTAAGCGTGGCAAGAAATATCGTGCCGTACGAGAAAACGTTGATTCGCTAACGAAATATTCGCTCGATGAAGCGTTGGCGAAAATCGACGAGTTGACATTTGCGAAGTTCGATGAGTCGGTGGATGTGGCGATCAAATTGGGCGTCAATCCGAAGTATGCCGATCAGATGGTTCGCGGTGCGGTTCTGCTGCCGCATGGTACGGGGAAAACCGTGCGCGTGTTGGCGTTCTGCAAAGGTGAAAAAGAAACGGAAGCCAAAGAAGCCGGTGCCGATTTCGTCGGTGGCGATGATTTGGTGGAAAAAATCAAAGGCGGCTGGTTCGAGTTTGATAAAGTCGTGGCCGCCCCTGATATGATGGGCGTTGTGGGTAAAATCGGTCGCCTGTTGGGACCACGCGGTTTGATGCCGAACCCCAAAGTCGGCACCGTGACTCAGGAAATCGCCCGCACGGTTGGTGAATTGAAAAAAGGCCGAATCGAATTCCGCGTTGAAAAAGCCGGCATTATTCATGCTCCTATCGGTCGCCGGTCCTTCGAAAAAGACAAACTGAAAGAAAACTTCCTGGAACTGATGTCGGTTATCATGAAGTTGAAGCCGTCCTCTACAAAAGGTACCTATTTGAAGGGCCTGGCGGTTTCGACAACAATGGGACCGGGAGTTCGTGTGGATGTGTCGAACGTCGTCGATTACTTGAGATAGACGTTTTTTTATTGAGGTCGGTCGCGGCAATGGTGCCGCGCTTTATGGTCAAAGACCGCGGGTGGGCATTTGCCCGTAAACGTAAGGCCTGCGCAGACGAGGGAACCGATCTTTCCCTCTTTCTTTGACGGGGTTGCTGCTGGTTTCGGCAATCCTCAAAAATCCAGTGAAAGGGGGTTCATGCGATGAGGTTACCCGAAAAAAAAGAAGTCGTTGAACGTTGGGAAGGAATTTTCGGCAAAGCAACGGTAGTGATTCTTGCGGATTACTCCGGCTTGACGTCGAACCAGATGAATGAACTGCGCGCCAAGTGCAGGGCATCCAACGTAGGCATTCAGGTTGTAAAGAACACCTTGGCCAGACGTGCGCTCGGCGATGGAAACATGAAGTTTCTGGTCGATCACCTGAAAGGCCCGGTGGCGATTGCCTATAGCGAAGAAGATCAGACCGCTCCGGCGAAAGTTCTGGTAAAAGCCACGGAAGAATTCAAAAAATTGGAAGTTCTCGTGGGCGCGCTGGACGGACAGATGCTGTCTCCGGATGGTGTGGTTACGCTGTCGAAGATGCCGGGACGCGACGAACTGCGTGCGCAGTTCCTGGGACTGCTCAATGCGGTACCGGGTGGTTTTGTGCGGCTGCTTAACGCCGTACCTGGTGGTATGGTCAACGTGCTCGACGCACGAAAACGCAGTTTGGAAGATGCCGCCTGATTCAATTCGGCGGAAACAAGAAAACACTGAAATTTACATATTCTGAAAGGATAGTGTCATGGCGGTTACCAAAGAGGAAGTGAAAGAATTCTTGAGCAACATGACGGTCGTGGACTTGGCCGGTCTGATCAAGGAATTGGAAGAGGAATGGGGCGTGTCCGCTGCCGCTCCGGTCGCAGTCGCTGCCGCCGCTCCGGGCGAAGCCGCTGCCGCGGAAGAAGAAAAGACGGACTTTGATGTCGTGATGACCAGCTTCGGCGACAAGAAAATCCAGGTCATCAAGGTCGTGCGTGCGCTGACCGGTCTGGGCCTGAAGGAAGCCAAAGACCTGGTCGAAGGCATCCCCGCGACCGTCAAAGAAGGCATCAACAAAGATGACGCCGAAGAAGCCAAGAAGCAACTCGTAGAGGCTGGTGCTACTATCGAGTTGAAATAGTTGAGTAGGACTTACGGTTTTCTGTGTGGTCCTTTCCGGTTCCTCGCAGTTTCCCCGGCGTTAAAAGACGCCAAGGGGGAACTGTGAGTTCCGGATATTTGTATTTGTAGGAATTCGGCATATAAATAGGTATCTGTTCACTATCTCTGATCGATGCGGCGCCAAGTAGAAGTGAGCAGCCGGTCTTCGTCGAACGAAGGGAAAAAAAAGTATGGCCTCCATTTCCCAGAAGAATTTCCGCGTACGCAAGGATTTCTCGGCGATCAAACGGATTATTGATCTGCCCAAACTGATCGAAATCCAAAAGAAATCATACGAGGATTTTTTACAGATGGCCAAGCCGCCTGATCAGCGGCGTCCGGTCGGATTGCAGGCTGTGTTCAACAGCATTTTCCCGATCAAGGATTTCAACGAGACATCTTCGTTGGAATTCGTAAGCTACATGCTTGAAAAACCCAAATACGATGTGGACGAATGCCGGCAGCGTGGCATGACCTTTGCCGCTCCGATGAAGGTGCTCATTCGCCTGGTCGTTTGGGATAAGGACGAGGAGTCCGGCGCGCTTTCCATTCGCAACGTGAAGGAACAGGAAGTTTACTTCGGTGAGATTCCGCTGATGACCGTCAACGGCACGTTCATCGTCAACGGCACCGAGCGCGTTGTCGTCTCCCAGTTGCACCGTTCTCCGGGGGCATTCTACGATCACGATAAAGGCAAGACTCACAGTTCCGGCAAGGTGCTCTATTCCGCACGCATCATACCTTACCGCGGAAGTTGGCTGGATTTTGAATTCGATCCGAAAGATATCGTGTACGTGCGAATCGATCGTCGCCGCAAACTGCCGGCCACGGTGCTGTTGCGCGCGTTGGGATATTCCACCGAAGAACTGCTCGCGTATTTCTATGATAAGCAAGAAATCACAATCGAGCCGCAGCGTGCCGTGCGCAAGCTCCAACTGGAATTGCTGATCGGCCAGCGTACCGAACGCGAAGTTCGCGGTCCCAATAATGAAGTGATGGTCAAAAAGGGCAAGAAATTCACGCGCGCCTCTGTCCGCCGTATGAAGCAGGCGGGGATGGAAGCCGTGCCGATCAACCATGAGGAAATCGTGGGCATGGTCGCTGCCGTGGATATCATGGATGCCAAGACCGGCGAAGTGGTGGTGGAAGTCAACCAGGAAATCACCGAAGAGAAGCTGGAAGAAATCCGCGCTCGCAAGATCAAGGAATTTACCTGCATCTTCTTCGATAATGTCAACGTCGGCAATTATATTCAGAAAACGCTGCAAATCGACAAGATCTCTTCACCGCAAGAAGCGATTATGGAAATTTACAAGCGCATGCGCCCCGGCGATCCGCCGACCGAAGAGAGCGCCCAGCGTTTGTTCGACAATCTCTTTTTCAATCCCGAGCGCTACGATCTCTCCAAGGTCGGTCGCTTGAAGATGAATTACAAGTTCCGCGCCAACGAGCCGTTGGATAAAGCGGTGCTGACGCCGTCCGATATTATGGAGACGGTGCGCCACCTGATCGACCTGCGTGACGGTCGCGGCATGATCGACGACATCGACCATCTGGGCAATCGCCGCGTGCGTGCGGTGGGCGAGCTGCTGGAAAACCAGTACCGCATCGGTCTGGTGCGTATGGAACGTGCGATCAAAGAGCGTATGACGCTACAGGAAATCGACACCTTGATGCCGCACGATCTGGTAAACAGCAAGCCGGTCTCGGCGGTCGTAAAGGAATTCTTCGGCAGCAGCCAGCTTTCCCAGTTCATGGATCAGACCAATCCGCTGTCTGAAGTGACCCATAAACGGCGCCTGTCGGCTCTGGGACCGGGTGGTCTGACACGCGAGCGCGCCGGTTTCGAAGTGCGCGACGTTCACGCCACTCACTATGGCCGCATCTGTCCGATTGAAACGCCTGAAGGTCCGAACATCGGTCTGATCGCTTCCTTGTCTACCTATGCGCGGGTTAACGATTACGGCTTTATCGAAACGCCGTACCGTACCGCCAAAGACGGCAAGGTCATTAATGAAGTAAAGTTCTACAGTGCGCTGGAAGAAGCCGAGCACGTGATTGCTCAGGCTAATGCGCCACTGAGCAAAAAGGGCGAGTTCATCAACGAATACGTCGGTTGCCGCGAGGAAATGGACGTTGTTCTCAAACGCGCCACGGACGTCAGCCTGATGGACGTTTCGCCGAACCAGTTGGTTTCGGTAGCAGCCTCGCTGATTCCCTTCCTCGAAAACGATGATGCCAACCGCGCCCTGATGGGATCGAACATGCAGCGCCAGGCGGTGCCGCTGTTGATTCCCAAGTCGCCGCTGGTGGGCACCGGCATTGAGGATGTCGTGGCCCGTGATTCGGGTGTTTGCTGCGTGGCTCGCCGCGCCGGCGTGGTCAAGTCCGTCGATGCGACCCGCATCGTGGTTCAGGCTGACATGGACGAGGGCACGACCATTGATAATACGACCACCCAGGTCGATATTTACAATCTGGTCAAATACCAGCGTTCCAACCAGAATACTTGTATCAACCAGCTGCCGATCGTCAAGAAAGGCGATGTCGTCAAGAAAGACGACATCCTGGCCGACGGTCCCGCCACGGAAACCGGTGAACTGGCCTTGGGCCAGAACGTGGTCGTGGCCTTCATGCCTTGGGGCGGGTACAACTTCGAAGATTCGATTCTGCTTTCCGAGCGTATGCTGGTCGATGACGTGTTCACCTCGATTCACATCGAGGAATTCGAAACCGTCGCCCGCGATACCAAGCTGGGTAAGGAAGAAATCACGCGCGACATTCCGAATGTCGGCGATGAGGCACTTAAAGATCTGGATGAATCCGGCATCGTGCGCGTAGGCGCGGAAGTGAAGCCGGGCGATATTCTGGTCGGCAAAATCACACCGAAGGGCGAAACGCAGCTTTCTCCGGAAGAAAAACTGCTGCGGGCGATCTTCGGTGAAAAGGCCGGAGACGTGCGCGATACGTCGCTGCGGGTTCCGCCGGGTGTTAGTGGTATCGTGATCGACGCTCGCGTCTTCTCGCGTAAGGGTGTGGAAAAAGACGCCCGCTCGCTGGAAATCGAAGAGCAGGAAAGCAACCGCTTACTCAAAGATCAGAACGATCAGGTCCGTATCATTCAGGAAGCGTCCTACTCCATGATCCGTCAGTTGCTGGTCGGCAAAAAGCCGAAGGCCAACCTGGTGGCGGACAACGGCAAAGTGCTGCTGGAGAAGGGCGTCAAGATCGAAGACTCGATGGTGGAAGGCATTGCCCGCAAATATCTGGGACAGATCCAGCTTCAGAACGAGCCGGAACTGGAACAGCGCATCGAGAAGATCATCCAGAACACCATTGAAGAAGTCGCCAAGATCAAGGAATACTTTACCGACAAGATCAACCGC
The DNA here is from genome assembly GCA_965140415.1 of Myxococcota bacterium. Taxonomy (GTDB): domain Bacteria; phylum Myxococcota_A; class SURF-8; order SURF-8; family SURF-8. The sequence goes on along the minus strand of OZ223209.1, from coordinate 5,491,574 downwards.
CTGAAGCGCGGTGACGAACTGGCGCCCGGCATTATCAAGATGGTGAAAGTCTATGTTGCCATGAAGCGCAAGCTGTGCGTCGGTGATAAAATGGCGGGTCGCCACGGAAACAAGGGTGTTGTTTCGCGTATTCTTCCGATGGAAGATATGCCCTATATGCCTGATGGCCGTCCGGTGGACGTCGTGCTCAATCCGTTGGGCGTTCCCTCGCGTATGAACGTGGGGCAGATTCTGGAAACCCATCTGGGTCTGGCGGCCAAAGGCTTGGGCGAAATGCTCAATCGCTACATCGATGAGAACTACGGTGCGGACAAGATTCGCAGCGAGTTGAAACGATTGTATAAGTCGCCTGTGCTTAACGAAGAACTGGAAAACGCCAGCGACGAAGTCGTTCTCGATTTCGTGCGCCGTGTGCAAAATGGAATGCATATCGCCACGCCGGTATTCGACGGCGCACCGGAGCAGGAAATTCACGAATTGCTCGTGGAGAGCGGTTACGACAGCTCCGGCCAGACCCTGCTGTACGATGGGCGCAGCGGCGATCCCTTCTTCCAGGATGTCACCGTGGGCGTGATGTACATGCTCAAGTTGCATCACTTGGTCGATGACAAGATTCATGCCCGTTCCATCGGACCGTATTCACTGGTTACGCAGCAGCCTTTGGGCGGTAAGGCGCAATTCGGTGGACAGCGTCTCGGTGAAATGGAAGTCTGGGCCATGGAGGCCTACGGTGCTGCGCATTCGTTGCAGGAATTTCTAACGGTCAAGTCCGATGATGTGGTGGGCCGCACCCGAATGTACGAAGCGATCGTCAAGGGTGAGCACGACATCGATCCGGGCCTGCCCGAGTCCTTTAACGTCTTGATTAAGGAACTGCAAAGTCTGAGCCTGAATATTGAGTTGTTGGAGGACAACAAGTAACCGGGTGTTCCGGTGTACTTGGCGGCATAAGCAAATGCCAGAACTCAACTTCCACTCGATCCAAGGAGTAGAGTTGTGAGAGATATACTCAGCTTTTTCGAAAAACCGACAGACCCAGTCAATTTCGGCGCAATTCGTATTTCGATGGCGTCGCCAGAAAAAATTCTGGAGTGGTCCAACGGCGAAGTGAAGAAACCGGAAACGATCAACTACCGCACCTTCAAACCGGAGCGGGACGGTCTTTTCTGCGCCAAGATCTTCGGACCGGTCAAGGACTACGAATGTCTGTGCGGAAAATACAAGCGCATGAAGCATCGCGGCGTGGTCTGCGATAAGTGCGGCGTCGAGGTCATTCAGTCCAAGGTTCGCCGCGAGCGGCTGGGACATATCGACCTGGCGACACCGGTGGCGCACATCTGGTTCTTGAAGTCCTTGCCTTCTCGTATCGGTAACGTACTGGATCTGACGATGAAGGATCTGGAGCGCGTGCTGTATTGCGAAGCCTATATCGTAATCAACCCGCGCGAAACCGGGTTGACCAAGGGGCAGGTGCTTTCCGAGGATGAATTCTACAAAGCCCTGGAAACCTTCGGCGATTACAGCTTCGACGCCGGGATGGGCGCGGAAGCCATCAAGGCGCTGTTGGAAGAGTTGGACGTCGTGGCGATGGCCGATCAGCTTCGCGCCGAAATGAAAACCTCTACTTCCGAGGCGAAGCGCAAGAAAGTTGCCAAGCGGCTGAAGATTGTTACTGCGCTCAAAGAGAGCGGCAACAAGCCCGAATGGATGATGCTGACCCGTATCCCGGTGCTGCCGCCGGATCTGCGCCCGTTGGTTCCGTTGGATGGCGGACGTTTCGCCACCAGCGATTTGAACGATCTATACCGACGCGTGATCAACCGTAACAACCGCTTAAAGCGTTTGCAGGAACTGAATGCGCCGGAAATCATCATCCGCAACGAAAAACGCATGTTGCAGGAAGCGGTGGATGCCCTGTTCGACAACGGTCGGCGCGGCAAGATCATTACCGGACCCAACAAGCGTCCGTTGAAATCTCTGTCCGACATGCTCAAAGGTAAGCAGGGACGCTTCCGGCAGAATCTGCTTGGAAAGCGCGTCGATTATTCGGGCCGTTCCGTTATCGTCATCGGTCCGGAACTGAAACTGCATCAGTGCGGTCTGCCCAAGAAAATCGCGCTCGAACTGTTCAAGCCGTTCATTTACAACCGGCTGATCCAAAAGGGCATGGTCTCTACCATCAAGAGCGCCAAGAAAATGGTGGAGAAAGAAAAGAACGAAGTGTGGGACATCCTGGAAGATGTCATCCGCGAGCATCCTGTTATGCTCAACCGTGCGCCTACTTTGCACCGTTTGGGTATCCAGGCGTTCGAACCGAAGTTGATCGAAGGTAAGGCCATTCAGCTTCATCCGCTGGTATGTACCGCCTTCAACGCCGACTTCGACGGTGACCAGATGGCCGTTCACATTCCGCTGTCCATCGAAGCGCAGTTGGAAGCGCGCGTGTTGATGATGTCTACTAACAACATCCTCTCGCTCGCGCATGGTAAGCCGATCATTCTGCCTTCGCAGGATATCGTTTTAGGTATTTACTATCTCACCCGTGAGATGCCCTTCGCCAAGGGAACGGGGATGATCTTCTCCAACAAGGCGGAAGTCATCAGTGCCCTCGATGGTCAGGCTGTCGATATGCAGGCCCGCATCAAGGTGCGTTTCGAAGAGGGCGGGGAATTGATCGACACCACTCCGGGACGTATCGTGCTGTCGCGCATCGTGCCGGATGTAATTCCTTTTGAAAACATCAACCGTGTATTGGACAAGAAATCGCTTGGTGATCTGATCGATCTGTGCTTCCGTCTCAGCGGCGGAAAAACCACGGTTCTGCTGGCCGACCGGCTGCGCAGTTTGGGTTATCGTCTGGCCGGACAGGCCGGTATTTCCATCGGCCTGGAAGATATGGTCATTCCGGAGGCCAAGCAACGCATCCTGGGCGAAGCCAACAACAAGGTGCAGGAAATCCAGGAACAGTATGACGACGGTTACATCTCTGACGGTGAGCGTTACAACAAGGTTATCGATATCTGGACGCAGGCCACCGACGATGTCGCCGGCGAAATGATGAAGAACCTGGCTGAAGAGGAGATCGAAGGTCCGGACGGACAAAAGGTCAAAATCCCCAGCCGTAACTCCATTTACATCATGGCCGATTCCGGTGCTCGTGGTTCCGCCCAGCAGATCCGTCAGCTGGCCGGTATGCGTGGTTTGATGGCCAAGCCTTCCGGTGAAATCATCGAATCGCCCATTACCGCGAACTTCCGTGAAGGCTTGAACGTTCTACAGTACTTCATCTCCACTCACGGTGCTCGTAAAGGTCTGGCCGATACGGCTCTGAAAACCGCGAACTCAGGTTATCTGACTCGTCGTCTGGTCGATGTCTCGCAGGACAGCACCATCAGTGAAACGGACTGCGGCACCATCGACGGTATTGAAATTCAGGCGTTGACGGAAGGTGGCGAAATCATCCAGACTCTGGGTGAACGTATCCTGGGTCGTACGGCTCTCTCCGATATTCGCGATCCCTATACCGAGGAAGTGCTGGTCAAGGCCGGTGAAGAAATCGACGAAGAACTCGTACGGCGCATCGAAGATGCCGGTATCGAGCGTGTCCGCATCCGTTCGGTGTTGACTTGCCAGACCGAGCACGGTGTGTGTGCGTTGTGTTACGGGCGCGATCTGTCGCGCGGGCAGCGTGTCAACATCGGTGAGGCGGTCGGTATCATTGCGGCACAGTCCATCGGTGAGCCGGGAACGCAGCTGACTATGCGTACCTTCCATATCGGTGGTACGGCCTCCAGACGCGTCGAGCAAAGCTCCATTGATGTCCGCTACGAAGGTGTCATTCGTTTCGACGGCATGCAGTATGTCAGCCGCGATGACGGTATCATCGTTGTGATGAATCGTAATGGAGCCGTGGTGGTGGTCGACGAATCCGGGCGTGAGCGTGAACGCTACAGCCTGATTTACGGTGCCACTATGATGGTTAAGGAAGGCGATCGCGTCAAGCCGGGTCAGACCATCGCCGAGTGGGATCCCTACTCGATGCCGATCATCACGGAACTTGCTGGTAAGGTCAAATTCGGCGACATCGCGGAAGGTATCACCATTCGCGAGCAGGTCGATGAAGTGACCGGTCTTTCCCGTAAAGTCGTGGTCGAATCGCGCGATCCCAATCTGCGTCCGCGCATTTCGATCAAAGACGAAAACGGTCGTACGCTCAAGCTCGAACCGTCCAAACAGCCCGCTCGTTACCTGATGCCTGTTGGCGCGAATATCGGTGTCATGGAAGGCGAAGAGGTCAAGCCGGGTTATGTGTTGGCCAAGATTCCGCGTGAAACGACCAAAACCAAGGATATTACCGGTGGTCTGCCGCGTGTCGCGGAATTGTTTGAAGCTCGCAAGCCAAAAGATCACGCTGTCATTACGGAAATCGACGGTACCGTGAGTTTTGGCAAGGACACCAAGGGTAAGCGTAAAGTCGTGGTTACACCGGAGATCGGTGAGGCTCGCGAATATCTGATTCCGCGTGGTAAGTTCATCTCCGTGCACGAAGGCGACATGGTCATGGCTGGTGAGGCCTTGATGGACGGTTCCAGTAACCCGCACGATATTCTGCGTGTTTTGGGTGAAAAGGAACTGGCCAAATACCTGGTCAACGAAGTGCAGCAGGTGTATCGCTTACAGGGCGTCAAGATCAACGATAAGCACATTGAAGTCATCGTCCGCCAGATGCTGCGCAAGATTCGCATCAAGAACGTGGGCGACACCGACTTCCTGCTCGATGAGCAGGTGGATAAATTCACCTTCCTGCGCGAGAATCGGCGCATCCAGGCCAAGGGCGGGAATCCAGCCGTTGGTGAGCCGTTATTGCTTGGTATTACCAAGGCTTCTTTGGTGACGGACAGCTTTATTTCCGCTGCTTCGTTCCAGGAAACAACAAAAGTCTTGACAGAAGCGGCAATTGCAGGCAAGGTGGACTACCTCAAGGGCCTGAAAGAGAACGTGATCATGGGCCGCTTGATTCCTGCCGGTACGGGTTTGAACAAATACCGGCAGACTGACATTGCGTTAGATCGCCCTGAATACTCGGCGGAAGCTGGTAGCGAGGGCGAAGAGGCGACATCGGAAGCACCTGCATCTGAAACTCCCGAAGGGGGCGATGATGCGCCGGTGACTGACGCCGGGTAGAGCCGCTGTAACGCGGCGCCCGGATCGCACTTTTCTTATAGTATAAGTAAGCGCGATACTGGTTGCCCATACTGTACCGTCTTTGAATGGTATAAGTGGGTAATGAGATTTAGTTCGTTCCAGCGGTGAGCTATTTAGGGACGCCTACCTCTCATATGATCTGCTCCAAACCGGTTCAGATCTACCCTTCTTCTGTGCCCCATTCAAAGATTTGAAAAAAAACTGATTAATTGCTTGACACTTACGGCCTCGTCCATATAATGCGAAGGCTCTGCGAAGTGGAGTGAGTGCTGTAAAGTACGAGCAATATTAATGAATTGTGGATTTCAGGGACCGTGAAAAGAGGGTTTGAATGCCAACGATCAATCAGTTAATTCGAAAAGGACGGAAGAAGATTAAAAAGAAGACCACTTCTCCCGCTCTCAAGAGTTGCCCGCAGCGTCGCGGTGTTTGCACGCGTGTGTATACGGTCACTCCCAAGAAGCCCAACTCGGCGCTTCGCAAAGTCGCCCGTGTCCGTTTGACTTCCGGTTACGAAGTCACCACCTATATTCCTGGCGAAGGTCATAACTTGCAGGAACATAGTGTTGTGTTGATTCGCGGTGGCCGTGTTAAGGATTTGCCCGGTGTTCGTTATCACGTCATTCGCGGTACGCTGGATACGGTCGGTGTTTCTGCGCGTCGCAAAGGTCGCAGTAAGTATGGTGCGAAGCGACCCAAGTAGCGAGTGTGGTTTCCAGAACGTTTGCATAAGAGGTTGATATGCCTAGAAAAGGCCCGGTAGCAAAACGAAAAATCATTCCCGATCCCAAGTTTCACGATACTCTCGTGGCGAGGTTCATCAATAGCCTCATGATGGGTGGGAAGAAGAGCACAGCGGAATCCATTCTTTATGATGCGATGGATATCATTCAGGAGCGTTCCAAAGAGGATCCGGTCAAGGTGCTGCGCAAAGCCGTTGATGGCATCAAGCCGTTGGTCGAGGTCAAGTCTCGCCGCGTCGGTGGTGCGACATACCAGGTTCCGACCGAAGTGGCTCCGCATCGTCAGCTTTCGCTGGCTCTGCGTTGGCTGGTCGGTTATGCGAAGGGCCGCAGCGAGAACACCATGAAAGAGCGTCTTGCAAATGAACTGCTCGATGCTTACAACGGTCGCGGCGCTTCCTTCAAGAAGCGGGAAGATGTGCACCGTATGGCGGAAGCCAACAAGGCGTTTGCGCATTATCGCTGGTAAGAGTTTTAGTTGTTTTTGCGACAGTCATTTGGACTGTTTGACAGTTGAATAGATGTTGTCCACTTGGTGTAGGAATCGCAACGAGGATTGGTTGTGGCTGACAAAGCTGATTTAAGGCTGATACGTAATATCGGTATCGCCGCGCATATTGATGCAGGCAAGACCACCACGACCGAGCGGATTCTTTATTACACCGGCGTCTCTCATCGTATGGGAGAAGTTCACGACGGCAATGCCGTTATGGACTGGATGGAGCAGGAACAGGAGCGCGGAATTACGATTACCAGCGCGGCCACGACCTGCTACTGGCAAGACCATCGAATTAACATCATCGATACGCCGGGTCATGTGGACTTCACCGTTGAAGTTGAGCGGAGTTTGCGGGTTTTAGACGGTGCCGTGGTTGTATTTTGCGGCGTTGGGGGTGTGGAACCGCAGTCCGAAACAGTATGGCGGCAAGCTGATCGATATAAAGTGCCGCGCATCGCGTTCATTAACAAATTAGATCGAGTAGGCGCAGATTTCTTTCGAGCCGTGGAGATGATGAAATCCCGGTTGCATGCCAATCCGGTTGTGATGCAGATCCCGATCGGGCTGGAGAGCGAGTTTCAAGGCGTCGTGGATCTGGTAAGCATGAAAGCTTACTTCTATCCGCAGGAAAAACTGGGTTCCGAGGAAGTCGAAAGTGACATTCCCGAGGAACTTATGGAAGATGCCGAGATGTATCGCATGCAATTGGTTGAGACGGCTGCCGAGCAGGACGAAGACCTGTTGGAACGCTACCTGGATGGTCAGGAGCTGAGCGAGCAGGAGATTCGACAGGCAATTCGGCAGGCGACCATCGATAGCAAGATCTCTCCGATATTTTGTGGTTCGGCGTTTAGAAACAAAGGCGTTCAACCGCTTTTGCGAGCCGTTGTGGATTACCTGCCTTCTCCGTTGGATATTCCGCCGGTCAAGGGTGTCGATCCCGTTCGAACCGATAAGGTTCTTGAGCGCAAAGCCGATGTAAACGAGCCGTTTGCCGCGTTGGCCTTCAAGTTGTGGACGGATCCTTTTGTTGGGCACCTTACGTTTTTGCGAGTGTATTCCGGGAAACTGGAAAGTGGAGCCATGGTCTACAATCCCCGTACCGATAAAAAGGAGCGGGTGACCAAGCTGCTTAAAATGCATGCCAATAAACGCGAAGAAATTGCAGCTATCAATGCGGGTGATATCGTGGCGGCGGTTGGACTGAAAAGTACGGCCACAGGCGATACGCTCTGCCAGAAAAACGCTGCAATTCTGCTGGAATCCATTGAGTTTCCGCAGCCTGTGATCTCCATCGCCATCGAGCCGAAATCCACCGAGGATGAGGTCAAGTTAACTCAGGCGATGGGACGGTTGGCGTTGGAAGACCCGACCTTCCAGGTTGAAGAGGATCAGGAAACCGGTCAGACCATTATTAAAGGTATGGGAGAACTTCACCTGGATATTATCGTGGATCGTTTGCGACGCGAATTCAAGGTGGAGGCGAATATCGGGCGACCACAGGTGGCGTATCGAGAGACCGTCACCCAAACGGCGACAGTCGAGCATATCTACGATAAGCAGATGGCCGGCAAAAGTCAGTATGCCAAGGTGGTGCTTCGGGTCGAGCCGGGCGAATCGGGAAGCGGATTTACATTCGACAGCGTGGTTCCGACAAGCAGAAGTTTCAGCAAGGAATTTCTGGAAGCGGTTAGACGCGGAGCAAGGGATGTAATGAATTCCGGTCCGATCCTTGGATATCAGGTGGTAGACGTTCACGTGGTTCTGGAAGAAGCGATAACGCGCGATGAGGAATCGACGGAACTGGCTTTCCAGGCAGCGGCAAACTTTGCGGTTCGGGAAGCGTTGGACAAGGCGGCACCAATTTTGATGGAGCCGGTGATGTCCATCGAGATCGTCACACCGGATGAGTTCGTTGGCGATGTGATCTCGGATCTGAACTCCAGAAATGGAGAAATTGCCGGAACGTCGATGCGACCCGGATTGCAGGTGGTTGAGGGTCTGGTTCCTTTGCGCAGCATGTTCGGATACGCGACGGATTTAAGAAGTCAGTCGCAGGGACGAGCGACCTACTCGATGGAATTCAAGAGATATTCTCCGGTTCCAAGCAAATTGCAACAGGAAATGACGAACCGGACGTTTGGATACTATTAGCGAATCATTCGTGATTTGAAAGAGACAGAATAGAGCAAAGACTGTAAACGCTTTCTTCCACTACCAAAAGGGTCAGATGGGAGAACGACAAGGAGGCAGGCATGGCAAAAGCAAAGTTTGAGCGTAACAAGCCCCACTGCAATGTTGGGACGATCGGTCACATCGATCATGGTAAAACGACGCTGACCGCGGCGATCACCAAGGTTTTGGCCAAGGCCGGCGGAGCGGAATTCACGGCGTTTGACGAGATCGACAAGGCCCCGGAAGAAAAAGAACGTGGCATTACGATCGCGACGGCGCATATCGAATACGAAACCGCGAATCGTCACTACGCGCACGTGGACTGCCCGGGCCATGCTGACTATATCAAGAACATGATCACGGGTGCGGCGCAGATGGACGGCGCGATCCTGGTCGTGGCGGCCAACGACGGTCCGATGCCGCAGACTCGCGAGCACGTGCTGCTGGCTCGTCAGGTTGGTGTCCCCGCGATGGTGGTGTTCTTAAATAAGGTGGATATGCTGGACGATCCGGAACTGCTGGAACTGGTCGAGCTGGAACTGCGTGAGCTGCTGAGCAGCTACGAATTCCCGGGCGACGACATTCCGATCATTCCTGGTAGCGCGCTGAAAGCCTTGAACGGCGACGAAGACGAGCAGGGCGAGCAGTCGGTATTGAAGCTGATGGAAGAAGTGGACAGCTACATTCCGCAGCCCGAGCGCGTAACGGACAAGCCCTTCCTGATGCCGGTCGAGGATGTGTTCTCGATTTCCGGTCGTGGAACGGTTGCGACGGGTCGTGTGGAACGCGGCATCGTGAATACGGGCAACGAGATCGAGATTGTGGGCTTCAAAGAAACCCGCAAGACGGTTGTTACGGGCGTTGAAATGTTCCGCAAGATTCTGGATGAAGGTCGTGCGGGCGACAACGTTGGCTGCTTGCTGCGTGGTGTGAAGAAAGACGAAATCGAGCGTGGCCAGGTTCTGGCGGCGCCGGGTTCGATCAAACCGCATACGAAATTCAAAGCGGAAGTGTACGTTCTGAATAAGGAAGAAGGCGGACGTCATACTCCGTTCTTCAAGGGTTATCGTCCTCAGTTCTATTTCCGTACGACGGATGTGACTGGAGCGGTGACGTTGCCTGAAGGCGTCGAGATGGTGATGCCTGGTGACAATATTTCGATGGAAGTGGAACTGATTACGCCTGTGGCGATGGAAAAAGAGCTGCGCTTTGCGATCCGCGAAGGCGGTCGTACCGTTGGCGCTGGCGTCGTCGCCGAAGTTATTGAGTAGGCCGAAAGGGGTACCAAGTGGCTCAGCAGAAGATCCGCATACGGCTTAAAGCCTACGATTACAAACTGTTGGATCAATCCACGGTAGAGATCGTAGAAACCGTGCGCCGCACTGGCGCCAGGGTGGCAGGCCCCATTCCCCTGCCGACGGTTATCAACAGGTACACGGTCTTGCGTTCGCCGCACGTCAACAAGAAGTCGCGGGAACAGTTCGAGATTCGCACCCATAACCGGTTGGTCGATATTCTGGAGCCGAATCAGCAGACTCTGGATGAACTGATGAAATTGGATCTGTCGGCTGGCGTGGATGTAGAAATCAAGACCTGACATTCGGTAGCGGTAGTTGCAACTGGATGTGTTGAAGAAGAACCTCTGGCGCCGAAGTTGATGGCGCGAGTGTGAGGATGCTATGTCTTTCGGAATAATTGGAAAGAAAGTCGGTATGACGCAAGTCTTCACGGAAGACGGAACCCGTCATGCGCTGACAGTAGTGGAAGCCGGCCCCTGCGTGGTGCTTCAGAAGAAGACCATGGAAAAAGACGGCTACAATGCACTGCAACTCGGATTCAGCTCCAAGGCGATCCAGTGGAAATCCACAGTGCAGGAAAAGCAGGGCAAAATGAAGGGTACGCGCAAGAAAAACAGCGTACCGAAGCCGATGGTCGGTCACTTCGAAAAAGCCGGAAAGGGTGCCTTCCGTTATTTAAAGGAATTCCGCACCGATCGTATCGATGATTTTGAAGTGGGCCAGGAAATCTCCATGGCGGACTTCGGTCACGGCGACATCTTAAAGGTGACGGGCACTTCCAAAGGTCGCGGTTTCCAGGGCGTCGTTAAGCGTCACGGATTCCATGGCGGTCGCAAGACTCACGGTAGCCGCAGCCACCGTATCCCCGGCTCGATCGGTATGTGCGCCTGGCCGGCCCGAGTACTGAAGAATAAGAAAATGCCGGGTCAGCTCGGCAATGCAAAAGTCACGATCAAGAACATCTTCTTGTTTTCGGTAGACGAAGAGAACAACCTGATGTTCCTGCGCGGCTCCATTCCCGGCGCCAGCAATGGTATTGTGTACATTCAAAAGCAAGAAGGCTAGCAGCCGATCGTGCGAAGGAGTGGATCATGGCGGTCCTGAAGGTTTACGACCTTAATTACAACGAGGTAGGGCAGATTGAGGTGGACGACAGTGTGTTCGCCGCCGAAGTCAACCAGAACCTCTTTTACGAAGTGGTCAAGATGCAACTGGCGAACCGCCGTGCGGGAACCCACAGCACCAAGACTCGCGGTTTGATTGCCGGTACTACGGCAAAGATGTTCCGTCAGAAGGGAACTGGCCGGGCTCGTAAGGGTAGCCGTAAATCGCCTACGTTGCGTGGCGGTGGAACGGTTTTCGGTCCGCATCCTCGCAGTTATGCCTACCGCGTGCCGCGGAAGGTTCGCAAGGGCGCGCTGCGCTCCGCGTTGAGTCTGCGTAATGGCGAAGCCAAGCTGGTCGTGGTTGACAACTTCGAATTGTCCGAGATCAAGACGAAAAATCTCGTAGCTACCCTCAATCGACTGGGTGCCAACGGAAAAGCCTTGATCGTAGACGATGGCAACACCAACCTGACCTTGTCGGCGCGTAACATTCATGGTGTCAACGTGCTGCCTACGGCGGGATTGAACGTATACGACATTCTAAACCATGACACCCTGGTCATGACCAAGTCGGCGATCGAGACGGTGGAAGGAGCGTTGAAGTCATGAAAAAAGATCCGCAAGACATCATCGTGCGGCCACTGCTCACGGAAAAGGGAACTCGCATCCAGGAGGAGGCGAACCAGTACTTCTTCGAAGTGAGAAAGGACGCCAACAAGGTAGAGATCAAGCACGCCATTCAAAAACTGTTTGATGTCAAAGTGACCAACGTGCGCACCATCCTGCTTCCCGGCAAGTGGAAGCGTCTCGGTCGGTTTACGGGCCGCTCGACGGGTTGGAAGAAAGCGATCATTTCGCTGCGCGAAGGTGACACCATCGAAATGTATGAAGGCGTTTAGGCGCTGCCGGTCGAACTAAAGGAGTGGATCGATGGCCAATAAAAAATATAAACCAACATCTCCGGGTCGGCGCGGAATGACCGTCTCCGATTTCAAGGAGATCACTACAGACAAGCCGTACAAACCGCTGCTGCGTCGTTTGTCCAAATCGGGCGGACGCAACAACTACGGACGCATTACCGTGCGTCACCGTGGTGGTGGGCATCGTCGTCATTACCGCGTAATCGATTTCAAGCGCGATAAATACGGTGTGCCGGCGCGCGTTGCGACGATCGAATACGATCCGAACCGCACTTCCCGTATTGCCTTGCTGCATTACCTCGATGGTGAAAAACGTTACATCATCGCGCCCAATGGCTTGAAAGTCGGCGATACTGTCGTTTCCGGTCCCGAAGCGGATATCCTGCCCGGCAACTGCTTGGCGATCAAGGACATTCCTCTTGGTACGGTGTTGCACAACATCGAACTGAAGATCGGCAAGGGCGGCCAGATCTGCCGCGCTGGTGGAACCGGTGCGCAGCTGCTCGCCAAAGAAGGCCGTTACGCTCAGTTGCGTCTGCCTTCCGGTGAAGTTCGCAAAGTGCTCATGGAGTGCCGCGCTACCATCGGTACGGTCGGTAACCAGGAGCAGGAAAACGTGAAACTCGGTAAGGCCGGTCGTAAACGCTGGCTGGGACGTCGCCCGAGTGTACGTGGTGTCGTCATGAACCCGGTTGACCATCCGCATGGTGGTGGTGAAGGCCGTACCTCCGGTGGTCGTCATCCGGTTACTCCCTGGGGTGTGCCGACCAAGGGTAAGAAGACTCGTAAGAATCATCGCAGCGATTACTTGATCGTGCGCCGTCGCCATAAAGGGCGTAAATAACTGAAAGCCGTGAAGAGGAGAGGAAACCGTGCCTCGTTCGATTAAAAAAGGACCCTTTGTAGACGACCATTTGGTGAAAAAAGTGCTGGACGCCCAGAACAGCGGCAGCCGCAAAGTCATCAAGACCTGGTCGCGCCGGTCGACGATCCTGCCTGAATGCATTGGCTTGACCTTCGCCGTGCACAATGGCAAGAAATTTATCCCGGTGTTTGTGACCGAAAACATGGTCGGGCATAAGTTCGGTGAGTTCGCCATCACGCGTACCTTCAAAGGTCACGCCGGCGACAAGAAATCGAAGCGCTAGTTAAGGAGCCTAAAATGGGAGTCCAAGCGAAATTAAAATATTTGCGCGTCGCACCCAGAAAGGTGCGTCTGGTTGCCGATCTCGTTCGAGGCAAGCAGGTTGAAGACGCGATCAATACGCTGAATTTCTGCCAGCGTCGAGCCGCGCAACCGGTGGCGAAGCTGTTGCAGTCGGCGGTGGCGAGCGCGGATGAAAAAGGTGATCTCGATATCGACACTCTTTTTGTCAAGCGTATCATGGTGGATGAAGGGCCCACGCTGCGTCGCTTCATGCCACGCGCGATGGGTCGGGCCACGCGGATCAACAAGCGTACGAGCCACGTCACCATCGTGCTCGAAGAAGCTTAACGAATAAAGCGGAGGTGAGTTTTGGGTCAGAAAGTTAACCCCATAGGTCTTCGGGTCGGGATAAACCGCACTTGGGATAGCAAGTGGTTTGCCCAGAAGAGTTACGCCGAATGGCTGCATGAAGACATGAAGGTGCGCGGCTTCATCAAGAAGGAACTCTATACGGCTGGTATTTCGAAAGTCGAATTAGAGCGCGCGCCCGGCAAATTGAAGGTCACGATTCACACCGCTCGACCGGGTGTCGTAATCGGTAAAGGCGGCGCCGGAGTGGACGAGCTAAAAGCGAAAATCTCCAAGCTGACGGCCTCCAATGTCTTCGTGAATATCGTCGAAGTTCGTAAGCCCGAAACCGATGCACAGCTCATCGCCGAGTCGATCGCGCTACAGCTGATCAAGCGTATCGCCTTCAGACGTGCGATGAAGAAATCGATCAGCCAGGCCATCAAGTTCGGTGTCAAGGGAATCAAAGTCAACCTCGCCGGTCGTTTGGGCGGCGCGGAAATGTCCCGTACCGAGCGTTATCACGAAGGCCGGGTTCCGCTGCACACGCTGCGCGCCGACATCGATTACGGATACACCCAGGCACGCACCACCTACGGCGTCATCGGCGTGAAGGTGTGGGTGTTCAAGGGAGAGGTCTTCGAGGAAAAACAATCCATCCGCAGGGCGCTCTATTAATCGGAGCGGCGACGGACTGGAAACTCAGGCGAATATAAAGAGGCGTTGAGATGTTAGCACCGAAAAAGGTTAAACACCGGAAGGTACAAAAAGGGCGTAATCGTGGAATCGCCCAGCGCGGCAGCGAAGTCAGCTTCGGCGATTTCGGTCTTCGCGCTACGACGCGAGGGTTTATCAACTCGCGTCAGATCGAGGCTGCTCGTATTGCCATGACCCGCTATATCCGCCGTGGCGGACGCATTTGGATCCGCATGTTCCCGGATAAGCCGTTGACAAAGAAACCTGCCGAAACCCGCATGGGTAAAGGAAAGGGTAGTCCGGAAGAGTGGGTGTGCGTAATCAAGCCCGGTCAGATGCTTTATGAAATGATGGGTGTACCCGAGGATATGGCAAAAGAGGCCTTCCGTCGTGCGGCGCATAAGCTGCCGATCCAGACGCGCTTCGTCATACGGGAGGATGAAGAATGAAAATGATAGATCTGCGCAGCAAATCCAATGACGATTTGGCTGCCACGCTCAAAGAGCTAAAAGAAACGATGTTCAACCTCAAGTTCCAGGCGGCCACTGGCCAGTTGGAGAACGTCAAGCACATGTCGCTGCTCAAACGCGATGTGGCGCGTGTCAAGACGGTGCTCAACGAACGCCAGAATGAGCAGAAGGAAGGCGGTCTGTCATGAGCGACAGTGCAAACAAGAAAACATTGCAGGGTGTCGTAGTAAGCGACAAGATGGACAAAACGGTCGTCGTGAAAATCAACCGCCGTTTCAAGCACCCCCTGTTCAAGAAATACATCTCCAAAAGCAAGAAGTACAGCGCTCACGACGAAAAGAACCTGTGCTCGATTGGCGATGAAGTGATCATTAGCGAGAGTCGTCCGTTGTCGCGAACCAAGCGCTGGCGGGTCAAAGAGATTGTTAAGAAAGCCATCTAACGGCTTTTAGATATCACTTGCAAAGTGGAGTAAGATCATGATTCAGATGCAAAGCGTGCTCGAAGTAGCGGACAATTCCGGTGCGAAGCGGGTGATGTGCATCAAGGTGCTGGGCGGCTCAAAGCGTAAATACGCGCACGTCGGCGACGTGATCGTAGCCAGCGTAAAAGAGGCGATCCCAAATTCCAAGGTGAAAAAAGGGTCGGTCGTCAAGGCGGTCATCGTTCGCACGGCCAAGGAAATCGCTCGCCCGAACGGAACCTATATCAAATTCGACGACAACTCGGCGGTATTGATCAACCAGGCTCGTGAACCGATCGGAACGCGTATTTTCGGACCGGTGGCCCGTGAACTGCGAGCCCAACGTTTCATGAAAATCGTCTCGTTGGCCCCGGAAGTGTTGTAGACGGCCAGAGGTCTAGGAGAAAGAAATGGCGAAATCGCTGCACGTAAAAAAAGGTGACACGGTGATCGTGATCGCTGGAAGCGAAAAGGGCTCCAAGGGCAAGGTGCTTTTGGTAGACTCCGACAAGGGGAAAGTGCTGGTGGAGCGCGTGAATATGGTGAAACGTCACCAGAAACCCAATCAGAAGTATCCCACCGGTGGCATCATTGAAAAAGAAGCGCCGATCGACGCCTCCAACGTCATGCTGATCAGCCCGCAGGATGGTAAACCCACCCGAGCGCTGCGGCACAAGCTGGATAATGGCAAAGTCATGCGCCGTTGCAAGCGCACCGGTGAGGTGTTCGAATAAAAGGAGACTGCTATTATGGCGCGTCTGAGAGAACTGTATAAAGAACAGATCATCCCAAAGATGATGAAGGATTTCAACTACAAGAATCAACTCCAGATTCCACGTCTGGAAAAGATCGTAGTGAACATGGGCCTGGGTGAAGCCATTCAGAACCCGAAGGTTATGGAATCCGCTGTCGATGAACTGCGCACGATTACCGGCCAAGCCCCGGTTGTGACGAAAGCACGCAAGTCGATTGCCCAGTTTAAACTGCGCGAAGGAATGAAGATCGGTGCGAAAGTCACGTTGCGCGGCGCTCGCATGTACGAATTCCTCGATCGACTGGTCAACATCGCCCTGCCTCGTGTACGCGACTTCAAGGGTGTGAGCAAAAAGGCTTTCGACGGTCGTGGCAATTACAGCATGGGTATCCGCGAGGAAATCATTTTCCCCGAGATCGACTACGATAAGATCGATAAGATCAAAGGCTTGAATGTGACCATCGTCACGACAGCCATTACCGACGAAGAATCACGGGCATTGCTGAAGCATTTCGGAATGCCGTTCAGACACTAGCGTATCGGGAGGCCACATTGGCAAAAACGTGTTTAAGAGTAAAGGCTGTCAAAAAACCGAAGTTCAAGGTGAGACGCTATAACCGCTGTCCGCTTTGCGGCAGGCCGCGTGGCTACCATCGTAAATTCGGGATGTGCCGCATTTGTTTACGCAATAACGCATCGTTCGGGCTTCTGCCCGGCGTGACCAAGGCGAGCTGGTAATTTCGGCGACAAGCGGGTGAATCGCCGCCGATAACGAAAGAGGATTGAAACTATGAGCATGACCGATCCAATCGCCGATCTGCTGACACGAATCCGTAACGCCTGCCAGGCGCGTTTGGATAAAGTGCGCTGCCCATCTTCCAACATGAAGGTTCGTATCCTGAACATCATGAAAGAAGAAGGGTACATCAAGGGATTCAAGGTATCGGAAAAGGGTGTCCACAAAGAGCTGGAGATTTCTCTTCGGTATCTGGAGAACCGTGATCCGGTGATCCTTGGAATCAAGCGCATGAGCAAGCCGGGACTCAGGCAATATGTAAGGTGCGACGGAATTCCCAGTGTTCGCAACGGAATGGGAACTTCCATTATCTCCACCTCGCAGGGTGTCATGACGGACCGTGAGGCGAAGCAGAAGCACATTGGCGGAGAGCTGATTTGCTCCATTTGGTAACAACGAACGAAATAGGTGTTCGCTATGTCACGAATTGGTAAACTACCTATACCGATTCCGGACAAGGTCCAAGTCAAGGTAGACGGCATGACCGTCACCGTAAAAGGACCGCTGGGTGAGATGACCCAGGATTTTCGTCCGGAAGTTCAGGTTAAGATCGAGGATAATCAACTCCTTTGCGAATGCGTCGGCAATGATCGCCAGGCAGGAGCGTACCATGGGCTTTACCGCAGTCTCTTCGCCAACATGGTGACGGGCGTAAGCGAGGGCTTCAAACGCGAGCTGGACATTGTCGGTGTAGGTTACAAGGCCGAATTGAAGGGCAACGCCATTGAATTCGCGCTGGGTTATTCGCATCCCATTTCATTCCCACTGCCTAAAGGCATCAGTGGCGAAGTGGATGCAAAGACCAACCACATCGTTCTAAAAGGTTTTGACAAGCAGTTGCTCGGACAGACGGCGGCCAACATCCGTGGCCTGCGTCCCCCCGAGCCTTATAAAGGCAAGGGCATCAAGTACACGGAAGAGACCGTCCGCCGCAAGGCAGGCAAGTCAGCCGGTAAGTAATTGAATGTTTCCTTTATTGACGAGGAAATTGTAACATGCCAACGAAGAAAACGGCCCAACGGCTGAACCGCAAGAGTAGAATTCGCAAGAAGGTTGTCGGCACCGTCGAGCGTCCGCGTTTGACAGTCTTTCGCAGCCTGAAGCACATTTACGCCCAGGTCATCGATGATGAAACGGGCGCTACCCTGGCCCAGGCTTCATCACTGGATGGTGAGATGCGCGAGCAGATCCAAGCTTTGGAAAGTGCTCCGGCTCCCGAACCTCCGGCAGAAGAGGCCGAAGGCAAAGGCAAGGGTAAGAAACAAAAGAAGGTCGAGCCGCCTCCCAGCCGCAACGTGCTGATCGCCCGCAAAGTGGGTGAAGTACTGGCGGAGCGCTGCAAGGCGAAGCAGATCGAAAAGGTCGTGTTCGACCGCAGTGGATACAAGTATCACGGGCGGGTGCGTAACCTGGCCGAGGCCGCTCGCAAAGCGGGTCTTAACTTCTAGGCGCCGAAGGAGGATTCCGTGGCGAACATGGTACAAAATCAAAATGCGACAGACGATGAATTTCAGGATCGCATCGTCCATATCAACCGAGTTGCCAAAGTTGTCAAAGGTGGTCGTCGTTTTTCCTTTAGCGCGATCGTAGTGGTCGGCGATGGTAACGGTTCGGTCGGCGTTGGCAAAGGTAAGGCTAACGAAGTTCCGGAAGCCATCCGTAAAGCGGGTGAGCGGGCCAAGCGCGACATGGTGAAGATTCCGATCGTGAAAGAGTCGATTCCGCACGAGATCATCGGTCGCTATGGAGCGAGCCGGGTCGTGTTGAAACCGGCCTCCCCAGGTACGGGAATCATCGCCGGCGGTACGGTTCGTGCCATCATCGAGTCGGCAGGTATTCCGAATATCCTGTCCAAGATCATCGGCTCGCGTAATCCGCATAATGTGGTACGTGCGACGATGGACGGGTTGAACAACCTCACGACGATGGAAGCCTTCGCCAAGCGTTTGGGTAAAACGCCCGAGCAGTTGGGTTAGGTAAGGAGAAGCGGCATGGCGAACTTGAAAATCACGATGACACGCAGCCTGGTAGGGCGACCTGAAAATCAACGGAAAATCATCAAAGGTTTGGGTTTACGTAAAATCCGCCACACGGTGATTCGCGAAGATACGCCTGCCATCCGCGGCATGGTGTTCAAGGTCAAGCACCTGGTCACGATGGAAGAAACCACAGAGGAACTTACGCCGTCGCGTCGCAGTGTAAAGCGCGCTCAGGCTTAAATAAACGAAGGGTGTAGACGATGAACCTCAAAGACATCACCGCACCGAAAGGCGCGAATCGTTCGCGCAAGCGGATTGGTAGAGGCCACGGTTCCGGCAGCGGTAAAACAGCCGGTAAGGGACATAAGGGACAGAAGGCCCGTTCCGGCGGATACGTTCGTCCGGGATTCGAAGGTGGCCAGATGCCTTTACAGCGGCGCTTGCCGAAGTTCGGTTTTACCAACATTTTCCGTAAGCAGTGGGCCGAGATCAGCCTTTCCAGCTTGAACGACATCGAAGGCGATGTGATCGACACCGAAATGCTGGCGGATCTGGGTATGGTCAAGGCTGCTCATGACGGCGTCAAGATCCTGTCCAACGGTGAAATCTCGCGTGCGGTTACCGTGCGTGTGGAAAAAATCACCAAAAGCGCCAAAGAAAAAATCGAGGCGGCTGGTGGTACCGTTGAATTGATCGAACCGACCGTGCGTCCCTTCGAAGTTGAAGTTTCGAAGATCGAAAAACTCGCCGACAGCGTCATCGATATGGACGTGCTGAAAAAGGCGGGTCTGGTTGCCGAAGACGTGCAGCGGGTGCGCCTGGTTAAACGCGGTGCGATCAAGTCCGCGAAAACGATCCGTTTGCCCTTCGTGTCTCGCTCGGCCCGTAAAGCGGTCCTGGCGGTTGGCGGTAAAATAGAGGAGATTGGGTAAGTGGCGACTCAATTTGCAAATATTGCGCGAGTTCCCGAATTAAAACGTCGGCTCCTGTTCGCTCTGTCGATGTTGGCCGTCTACCGGTTGGGGATCTTTATCACCACGCCGGGAGTCAATCGCCAGGTCATGCAGGAGTTCATGGGTCAGGCCGGCGGTTTGTTCGGTCTGTTCAACATGTTTACCGGTGGTGCGATGGAGCAGGTCTCCGTTTTCGCGCTGGGTATCATGCCCTACATTTCTTCTTCCATTATTTTGCAACTGCTCACGGTTGTTTGGCCGTACATGGCGCAGTTGAAGAAGGAAGGCGAAGCCGGGCGGCGCAAGATTACGCAATACACACGCTACGGAACCATTTTCCTTTCCGTCATGCAGAGTTTCGGTATTTCCGCCTGGCTCGAATCGATTAAAATCGGCGAGCAGGTCGTTGTCGATCCCGAAATGGCCGGTTGGGGCTTCCGCCTGATGACCGTCATCTCCTTGACTGCCGGTACGGCCTTCCTGATGTGGCTGGGTGAGCAGATCACGGAAAAGGGTATCGGCAACGGTATTTCCCTGATCATCTTCTCCGGTATCGTGGCCCGGCTGCCCAATGCGGTCAAGCAGACCTTCGATTACATTTCCGGTGATCAGATCAAACCTCTGACCCTGGTTGTATTCCTGGTGCTGATGGTTCTCACCATTGGAGTCATCACGATCGTGGAACGAGGGCAGCGCCGCATTCCGGTGCAATACGCCAAGCGAGTCGTCGGACGCAAAATGTACGGTGGCCAAACGACGCATCTGCCGTTGAAAGTCAACACTTCCGGCGTGATTCCGCCGATCTTCGCCAGCTCGATCATCATGTTCCCGGCGACGATGGCCAACTTTATCGATCATCCCTGGGTGCAGGTGTTCAGCGATGCCATGAACCCCGGTTCCTGGGTATACAACACGCTGTACGTCGTCATGATCATCTTCTTCGCCTTTTTCTACACGGCGGTGCAGTTCGATCCGATGGACGTGGCGGATAACATGAAAAAATACGGTGGCTACATTCCGGGGATTCGTCCCGGCAAGAAAACCGCCGAGTTCATTGATTTTGTACTCACACGTATTACGGTGCTTGGTGCGATCTATCTCTCTATCATCTGCGTATTGCCGATGATTCTCCAGCAGAAAATGAACGTGCCGTTTTACTTTGGTGGTACTGCGTTACTGATCGTTGTCGGCGTCGCGCTGGACACCGTCAACCAGATCGAATCGCATTTGATCACGCGGCACTATGATGGACTGACCGGCGCGAAGGGCCCCCGTATTCGCGGGCGTCGCACTGGCCGCTAAACCTTTAGGAGGAATGAAATGAACCTGATATTTTTGGGACCTCCAGGAGCGGGTAAAGGAACTCAAGCGAAGCGAGTGATCAAGGCTTTCGATGTGCCGCAGATCTCCACTGGCGACATCTTCCGCGCTGCTGTAAAAGAAGGCACGGAGATGGGTAAAAAAGCCAAGGAGTATATGGATAAAGGTGAGTTGGTGCCCGATGAGATCGTGGTGGGCATCGTGGCGGATCGCCTGAAGCAAGCCGATTGCGAAAAAGGCTTTCTGCTAGACGGCTTCCCGCGCACCATTCCCCAGGCGGATGCTCTGGGTAAGGTGTTGGACGAAATGGGTCGCAAGTTGAACCACGTGCTGGCGCTGATCGTTCCCGACGAGGAACTGATGAAACGCCTCACCGGTCGCCGCGTCTGCAAGAAGTGCGGTGCCGAATTCCACGTCATGTTCAAGCCCCCCGCGAAAGAGGGTGTGTGCGATCTGTGCGGTGGTGAAGTTTACCAGCGTTCCGACGACAACGAGGAATCCATCTCGGTGCGTTTGCAGGAATACCACAAGCAGACCAAACCATTGTTGGATTACTACACCGAGCGCAATCTGGCCCGCAAGGTAGATGGCTTGGGCGGTTTTGATGAAGTGTTCGAGCGGGTGACAAACGCCCTGCGCGGCTAGGATTTTGATATGATCCATCTGAAAAGTTCAGATGAAATCGAACGGCTCTTTGAAGCAGGACAACTTACGGCGGCAGTTCACGAGCGCGTGGCTGCGTTGATCGAACCGGGTGTCAGTACCTGGGAATTGGACCAGGAAGCGGAAAGTTTCATCCGCAGCCGTGGTGCGATTCCGGCCTTCAAAGGCTACCGGGGATATCCGGGAACGCTTTGCGCCTCGATCAACGAAGAAGTCGTTCATGGTATTCCTTCTAAAAAGCGGGTGCTTAAAGAGGGCGACCTGATCGGCATTGACTTGGGTGTGATTATTGATGGCTGGTTCGGTGATGCCGCTCGCAGTCATACGGTTGGAACGGTTTCCGAAACGACGGCAACGCTCAACCGGGTTACACGCGAGTCGCTTTACAAGGCCATCGATACGATGGTGCCGGGTAACCGGCTGGGCGACTTGGGTCACGCGGTGCAGTCGCATGTAGAAGCGCACGGGTTTTCGGTTGTACGGGATTTCGTAGGACACGGAATCGGGCGCTCGCTGCATGAAGATCCGCAGATTCCCAACTACGGCAAAGCCGGACGGGGAAAGCGTTTCGAGGAAGGTATGGTGCTGGCGATCGAACCGATGATCAACGAAGGCACCTACGACGTGATCGTGCTTGAAGATGGCTGGACGGCCATCACGGCGGACCGAAAGATGTCGGCCCATTGGGAGCACACCATCGCTATTACAAAGGATGGTCCCCGGATATTGACGGAATCAAGGCCCTAACGCGGAATAGCCGCAAACGGCCATATCAGGAGTGGAACGATGAAAGTCAGAGCATCTGTTAAGAAAATTTGTGATAAGTGCAAGATTATCAAGCGTAACGGAAAGGTTCGCGTGATTTGCGTGAATCCCCGTCATAAGCAGGTTCAAGGTTAATTCGCGTTAGCGGAATAACCGCAAGAAGGAGAGAACAGTGGCACGTATTGCTGGTGTTGATTTGCCCAGAAGAAAGCGGGTCGATATCGCGTTGACCTACATTTACGGCATTGGCCGGTCGCGCGCGAAAGAGATTCTGAACAAAGCCCAGATCGAGTTGGACCTGAAGTCCGACGATCTGACTGAAGCAGACGTACAAAAAATCCGCCGCATCCTCGATGAAGAATATACGGTGGAAGGTGATCTGCGCCGAGAAATACAAATGAATATCAAGCGCCTGATGGATCTGGGCTGCTACCGCGGACTGCGGCATCGTAGGGGACTTCCCTGCCACGGTCAGCGCACGCATACCAACGCGCGCACCCATAAGGGACCGCGTCGTATTCTGGGACGCAAGAAATAAACACGCAACCGTCTGTCTTTTGGAGGCATTATGGCCAAGTCATCGCGTAAAGCGCGTGTCAAGAAAGTAAAGAAAAATATCCAGTCCGGGATTGTGCATATCGCGTCGTCGTTCAACAACACGCTGATCACGATCTCCGACGTTTCCGGGAATGTGATTTCCTGGTCTTCGGCTGGTTCGTTGGGTTTTCGCGGCTCTCGTAAGAGCACGCCGTTTGCCGCTCAGAGCGCATCGGAAGATGCGGCGAAGAAGGCGATGGAGCATGGCCTTCAGAACGTCGCCGTTTACGTGCGCGGACCGGGTAGCGGTCGTGAAGCCGCTTTGCGTGCGCTGAGCGCTGTGGGTTTGAAAGTCACCCTGATTCGTGACGTCACGGCGGTGCCGCATAACGGTTGCCGTCCGCCCAAGCGTCGCCGTGTGTAATTGCTGAAATCAGCACTTAGGAGGAAACCTTGGCTAAGTATATTGGATCTAAATGTCGGCAGTGCCGTCGCGAAGGCGGGAAACTGTTTTTAAAGGGCGAGCGTTGCTTCACGATGAAGTGCGCCATGGAACAGAAGCGCCGCCCCTATCCGCCGGGCGAGCACGGTTTTGGCCGCCATAAGACCTCGGAATACGGATTGCAGCTGCGCGAAAAACAAAAGGTGCGTCGTATTTACGGTGTGCTGGAAAAACAATTCCGCAATTATTTCGCCATTGCCGATCGTAAAAAAGGCATCACCGGTGAAAACCTGCTGCGCCTGCTCGAACAGCGCCTGGACAACGTCGTGTATCGTCTCGGCTTCGCCAGTTCGCGTCAGGAAGCTCGTCAGTTGGTGCGCCACCGTCACTTCATGCTGAACGGTCGCCGAGTGAACATCCCCTCCATGCAGGTGCGGGAAAACGACGAAATCACCCTGATTGAGAAGAGCCGCAAGGTTGAGCGTATCAATCAGAACCTTGAAACGATCGAACGCCGCGGGATCCCGGCTTGGCTCGAACTTGAAAAGAACGAGTACAAGGGTCGTATCAAGCAGCTTCCAAGCCGCGAGGACATTCAGCTCGAAATCAACGAGCGGCTGATCGTCGAGCTTTACTCGAAGTAGGGTTAACCTATAGGAGTCCTTTAAGGAGGGAGCATGTATAAGAATTGGCATGATCTGATCAAGCCGAAACATCTTGAGTTCGATCGTGAGTCGCTGACGGATCGCAAGGGGAAATTCTTCTGTGAACCGATGATGCGCGGATACGGAACCACGATTGGCAACTCGCTTCGGCGAATTCTGATCTCGTCCTTAAGGGGCGCTGCGATTTCTGCTATCAAAGTCGATGGCGTTCTGCATGAATTCGCAACCGTTCCCGATGTCGTGGAAGATATCACTCAGATTATTCTGAATCTGAAGCAGGTCGACTTGAAACTGGCCGAGGAATCGGAACAGGTCGTGGTGCTCGTCGAAAAGAAGGGCCCCTGCGAATTCAAGGCCGGTGACATTGAACACAACCTGGTAACGGTTCTGAACCCGGATCAGCATATCGCCACAATCGGTGAGAATGGCTCTCTGGTGATCGAACTGACCATTACCATGGGACGCGGATTCGTGGCAGCCGGCAGCATCAGCGAGATGGAGCTTCCGGTCAACACCATTCCGATCGATGCGAATTACTCCCCGGTGCGCGATGTGAACTACTATGTCACTCCTTCGCGTGTGGGCCAGGTGATCGACTACGATAAACTGACGCTGGAAATCACCACCAACGGCTCTGTGCGTCCGGACGACGCGCTTGGGCTGGCCGCAAAAATTCTGAAGGAACAGCTCAATATCTTCATCAATTTCGATGAAAGTATCGACGCCGAGATTCCAGAGGAAGTCAGCGGTGAGGAAGAATTCAACAAGAACCTGCTCCGCTCGGTGGATGAACTGGAATTGTCCGTGCGCAGTGCAAACTGTCTGCAAAACGCGAACATCCGTTTTATCTATGAGTTGGTGCAGAAGACCGAAGCCGAAATGCTGAAAACCAAGAATTTCGGTAGAAAGTCGCTCAACGAAATAAAAGAAATCCTGTCGGAGATGGGATTGTCGTTAGGGATGAAACTGGAAGGTTTCGTGCCGCCGAAGGACAAACAATAGCCGTAACGCGGCTTGGGTGTAGAGAGAAAGGGCGCAAGCAATGCGACATCAGAAGGTTGGTAAAAGACTCGGACGGAATTCCGCGCACCGCAAGGCGCTCATGCGCAACTTGGCGAGCGCTTTGATCGAACATGGCCGGATTCGCACCACGGATACCAAGGCGAAAGTGTTGCGTCCTTACGTGGAACGCTTGATCACCATGGCCAAGAAAGACACGGTTCATGCGCGCCGCTTGGTGACGAAGAAAGTGCGTGGCAACGAAGCCGTTCAGAAGTTGTTCGGCGAATACGCTCCGCGCTTCAAGGAACGCGCTGGCGGTTACACCCGCATCATCAAGGAAGGACGTCGTCCTGGCGATAACGCACCGATGTCTTTCATTGAATTCCTCGGATACGAAAACGAGGGCGCGGGTAGCGAAGAAGAATAGATTCTTCTTAAATAGCGAGCATATAAAACGGATGGGTTTTGCCCATCCGTTTTTTTGTGTTTTTGCACGAAATTTCAAAAAGCAATGAAGATAAAAGTCATTTATATGATGATATTAAAATGGGAATAATCAGCTTGACAGAAATGCTCTAGTACATATACGCTCCTAACTAGTAATGATTACTAATAAGAGGGCTGATGAGCATTCCCGAACAGACCATCGAACGTCGTTTACAGCAATTTCAGGTGATTGCAAGAAAAGCCGGTGTAAAGCTTACTCACCAACGTATGGAAATATTTAGGGAAATTGCATCCAGTATCGAACACCCCTCTGCCGAAACCATCTATACTTCAATAAAAAAGAAATTGCCAAGCATGTCTCTGGATACGGTTTACCGTACGCTTTGGCTGTTACACGATCTGGGGCTTATTACCACGCTGGGAGCCAGGCGGGAGAATATGCGCTTCGACGCAAACATGGAGCGTCACCATCATTTCGTCTGCACTCGTTGCGGATTTGTACGCGATTTTACCAGCGAAGAACTCAATACCTTGAAAATCCCAAACTCTGTACATCAATTTGGTCATATCGAAAGTACTCATGTCGAGGTCCGTGGGATTTGTGAAACGTGTTCAAAAGACCCGACCGAGCAATCGGTCCCCAAGAACCCCCAACCGCCGAGAGGCAAAAAAGGAGAACGTCATGACTGAAGAAAAGAAATGTCCGGTTACCGGTCACACCAGCAATCCCGTTGCAGGTGGTGGTACCTCAAACAAGGATTGGTGGCCGAATCAGCTTAACCTGAATATATTGCACCAGCATTCAACACTGTCCAACCCGATGGGGGAGGATTTTAACTATGCGGAAGAATTCAAAAAGTTAGACTATTTCGCCCTGAAGAAAGACCTTCATACCCTGATGACGGATTCAAAGGATTGGTGGCCAGCCGATTGGGGGCATTACGGCGGACTCATGATCCGAATGGCCTGGCATAGCGCCGGTACCTATCGCATGGGTGATGGTCGCGGTGGTGCCGGTAGCGGCAATCAACGGCTTGCGCCGATCAACAGTTGGCCGGACAATGTGAACCTCGACAAGGCACGGCGTTTGCTCTGGCCGATCAAGCAGAAATACGGCCAAAAGCTTTCCTGGGCCGATCTGATGATCTTGGCCGGAAACGTGGCGCTGGAATCCATGGGGTTTAAAACCTTCGGCTTCGGCGGTGGACGCGTAGACGTCTGGGAGCCGGAAGAGGATATCTACTGGGGCTCCGAAGAGGAATGGCTGGCAACGAGCGATAAACCCAAGAGTCGTTACAGCGGCGAACGAGATCTGGAGAATCCTCTTGCCGCCGTGCAGATGGGTCTGATCTATGTGAACCCGGAAGGGC
This sequence comes from Myxococcota bacterium, assembly GCA_965140415.1. Taxonomy (GTDB): domain Bacteria; phylum Myxococcota_A; class SURF-8; order SURF-8; family SURF-8. The sequence goes on along the minus strand of OZ223209.1, from coordinate 5,464,811 downwards.
CGGACGGCAATCCCGATCCCGTCGCTTCCGGAAAAGATGTCCGTGAGACTTTCGCCCGTATGGCGATGAACGACGAGGAGACGGTTGCCCTCGTCGCCGGTGGGCATACCTTCGGCAAATGCCATGGAGCGGGAGATGCCTCGCATGTCGGCCCGGAGCCCGAAGGCGCTTCGATTGAAGAACAGGGACTCGGCTGGAAAAGCAGTTTCAAAAGCGGCAAGGGTGGTGACACCATTTCCAGTGGTATCGAAGGAGCCTGGAAGCCAAATCCCACTCAATGGGACTCGGGATATTTAAAGGTGTTGTTCAAGTACGACTGGGAACTGCTAAAAAGTCCTGCCGGGGCGTATCAGTGGCTGGCCAAAGATGTGGATGAAGAAGACATGGTGGCGGATGCCCACGATCCGTCCAAGAAACATCGTCCGATGATGACCACGGCGGATATGTCCTTGAAGATGGACCCGATCTACAAGCCTATCGCCAAACGCTTCCTGGATAATCCCGACGAATTCGCGGATGCCTTCGCTCGCGCATGGTTCAAGCTGACCCACCGTGACATGGGTCCGCGCGTACTTTATCTCGGTCCGGAGGTGCCGGAGGAGGAGCTCATCTGGCAGGATCCAATTCCGGCAGTCGATCATGATCTAATCGACGACTCGGACATTGCGAGCCTCAAAAAGAAACTCTTGGCATCAGGGCTTTCCGTCTCTGAGCTGGTATCTACCGCCTGGGCTTCGGCCTCCACTTTCCGTGGCTCCGACAAGCGCGGTGGAGCCAATGGCGCGCGTATTCGGCTTGCCCCGCAAAAGGACTGGGAGGTCAATCAGCCGGAGCAGTTAGCGAAGGTGTTAGCAATCCTGGACGGTATCCAAAAGGAATTCAACGGCGCGCAATCTGGAAACAAGAACGTTTCGCTCGCCGATCTGATCGTTCTGGGTGGTTGTGCCGGTGTCGAGCAGGCCGCGAAAAATGCGGGGTACGATGTCTCTGTACCGTTCACGCCAGGGCGCATGGATGCATCCGAGCAGCAGACGGACGCGCAATCCTTCGACGTACTCGAACCGAAGACCGACGGCTTCCGCAACTACCGGAAACAGAAATACGTCGCCTCGGCGGAGGAACTGTTGGTGGACAAGGCGCAACTTCTGACCCTGACCGCACCCGAAATGACGGTTCTCGTGGGTGGTATGCGCGTACTGAACACCAATTTCGATAAATCATCTTATGGTGTCTTCACGAAGCGGCCAGAAGCCCTGACCAACGATTTTTTCGTGAACCTGCTCGATATGGATACGGAGTGGAAAGCCGTTTCGGACGACAAGAATCTTTTCGAGGGACGCGATCGGAAAACGGGTGAAGCCAAGTGGACCGGTACGCGGGTCGATTTGATTTTCGGTTCCAACTCGCAACTTCGGGCGGTGGCGGAAGTCTATGCCTGTGCGGATTCTCAGGAAAAGTTCCTGCATGACTTTGTAGCGGCGTGGACCAAAGTTATGAATCTTGATCGTTTCGATCTGTGCTGAACGCGACAATAAATTGTTATGAATTGACAATTGCACCAAAATCAATTCTGATTAAGGCGCAAAGGCATTTCACTGGAGGAGATGCCGCAATAGAACCAGAAACCTGGACCCTGTCAACTATCGGAAGAAAGGAGGCCTGATGCCGGATGACAAAGCCCAAGGCTGTGTTGCCACAGCCGAAGGACCAATCGTCCCCAAAAAGGACAACGAGGCAACGCAACAAAACCAAGAATCGGTAAAGGAGAAGACCATGCCCGTAATGGTGGGAAAGGAAGCGCCTGATTTCGGCGCAACCGCTTTTCATGAAGGCGGATTCAAAAACATCAAATTATCCGATTACCGGGGAAAATGGGTGTTTCTCTGTTTCTATCCGGGTGATTTCACATTCGTTTGACCCACGGAGCTGTCGGCGGTCGCCGGCAAGGCCGAGGAGTTCAAGAAGTTAGACGTACAGGTTCTTTCTTGTAGTACGGACAGCCGCTTCGTGCATAAGATCTGGCAGGAAGAAGAGTTGTCGAAAATGGTTGACGGTGGATTTCCTTTCCCCATGCTTTCCGATGCCGGGGGAAAGATCGGTCAGGTTTACGGAGTGTACGATGAAGCTGGTGGCGTGGATGTGCGCGGGCGCTTCATCATCGACCCGGATGGTGTGATTCAAGCCATCGAGATTCTAACCCCGCCGGTGGGGCGCAAAGTGACGGAATCCATCCGTCAACTCCAGGCGTTCCAACATGTTCGTGCCACCAAGGGCGCGGAAGTTTGTCCGGCTGGCTGGGAACCGGGTCAGGAAACATTGAAAGTCGGTCCCGATCTGGCGGGCAAAGTCTGGCAGGTTTGGAAACCGACTGAGTAACGAATGCAAACGTTTTGCTTACGTTAACGAACCGCCCCGATCGTTTGATTGGGGCGGTTTTATTATGGCAGACAAGTCTCCAACCAAGAGTTATCCTGCATGATACAATTTCAATTTTCGCCCGATGCGGAAACGGCGACGTCCAGAGGCGATATCTTCAAGCAGTAGATCCAATGCCGCAATCAAGTCTTGTCGCTGCGCCAGTGCTTCCGATAAACGTGTGTGATCGTCTTTTAAGTCGCTCCGAGAAAGCGCTGCAATACGCAATGATAAGATAGAAAACCGATCTGCAATGGAGCCAGGCGATTCGGAATAGGGGGGTGCTTCCTCATTTTGAGTGATTCCAGCTTGTGCCAGTTGTTGTAGCAGAATCTCATCGATGCGCTCCATGGCATCGTTGCGCAACTGGTTTTCCCGGTCGATTTCCCGTTTGAGTTTCACCACGTTTTCAGCTTCGATCCCGGTGCGCCGAATCTCATCTTCCAACCGCCAAAGACGCTGGTTATGACCATGCAAAACACGCAACGATGAACCGAGCATTTCTTCCCAATCAGGCAAGGATTTTCCAAGCGCACTCGCGCGCGTAAGGTCATCAAAAATACTCGCCCAATTTCGAGCGGTTAGAGTTTCCGGCAAGGTCGCCATGTGCATATCCAATGGTACTGGGATCGTAACGCAAGGGAGCATAGCACAGCGTTTCGCAGCCGCAAAGCCTTTGCCGTCGGATTTGCTTGTCAAAGCCTTGCTTCCGGGTGATACTGCTGGAAATGATGCTCATCGCATTGAGAAAGAGGTGGCGCTTCAATGACTTGCACGCTGGTGATTCTTTGTGGCGGAAAAGCGGAACGCCTGGGCGGACAAGCGAAAGGCTTGTGCGAAATTGGCGGACGCAGCATTTTACAACGGCAACTGGATACACTTTCGGAGTCCTTCGACGATCTCCTGCTGGTCACCAATACACCTGATATTTATAAGGAATTTAACCTTCCGATCATCGGCGACGAGCGCCCTGGCTGTGGTCCGCTCGGTGGACTGGCTACTGCTTTGGCAGCGGTGAAAACTCCACAGATTTTTTTAGTGGCTTGCGATATGCCTTTTATCCGCAAGGAACTAGTACAATATATGCTATCTACCGCGCCCGAGGCGGATCTGCTTGTCCCCATGGTTCATGGTTTCGCAGAGCCTTTGTTTTCGCGCGTAGCAACGCGAATTCGGCCCGTGTTGCTCGATCAGTTGGAACGGCAGCGTTATAAAATGACCGATTTCTACGCGCGCTTGAATGTGGCTTACATCGAGCAGGAAATCCTTGAAGAACATGACCCGGAGCTGGAAAGTTTCATCAATATCAATCGTTTGGATGAATTGCAGCACTGGACAGAAACAATAAAGTGAACTCTGATTGTCGCGAAGCGAATTCCTCTCTATTTCAAAAACTGGCATTTCGAAAACGTATCGGTTATCATAAACTAGCTTTGAAGAGATGAGGGTGTTGTGCATTCGAAAGAATCCATAATCGACGTACTGAGTAAGCATCGTACCGAATTTAAAGAAAAATTCGGAGTGGAAACGCTCGCTCTTTTTGGTTCTCACGTTCGCAATGAGCAACAGCAGGGTAGTGATATCGATATTCTCGTGTCTTTCAAGCAGCCATCCTTCGACCACTACATGGATCTGAAATTTCGCCTGGAAGAATTGTTCGGTATGCCGGTCGATCTTGTATTGGAAGAAACACTGAAATCACGTCTAAAGCCGTACATCTTGAAAGAGGCCGTTCATGCCGAGGGATGAGCGTGTCTATCTGGATGATATTCTGGAAGCGATTGGCAAGATTCAGCGTTATTCATCGGGTATGGATTTTCAGCTTTTCTCGGAAGATGAAAAAACCATAGATGCAGTCGTGCGAAACCTTGAGATAATCGGAGAAGCCTCCAACCGCTTGTCGTTAGATTTACGAAGTAAAAACACTGATATTGAATGGCATAAAATCATTGGACTGAGAAACATTCTCGTTCACGAATATTTTGGAGTCAACTTGCAAATTTTATGGGATGTAATGCAAAACAAACTTCCCAATCTGAAAGCCTCCGTTCTCTCTCTTTTCGATCATGTCGGGTGATTCGATAGAAACGATTCCACTTAAATCGCCTGTACATTTGTACTTATATTAACGAAGCGAATTCGCTTTGACAGCATGGCTGATTTCCCTGTAAAGTGAATGAATATGGAGGGAAATCGATGGTGCGGTTAACGAAAAGCAGGTTCGGGTTCCATTGCTGCCACCTGGGACGTATTCTCGGCGTGTTGGGGATCTTGTTTGTTTGCACCATCGCGCAGGCGGCAGAATGGCGAACTTTCAATAAATCCGGTGACTTATCTCCCGCTGGACCAACGGTACAGATCGAGCAGCCAACTTCCGATTCGCTTAAACTGACTTTCCATATTCCCGGTTTCTACGAAACTCAGCGGCAGGCGCAGAATACACGTTTTCAGCAGCTTGATTTCCCCGGTGAAGGCCATCTTCGGGAAGTCGGACTTCCGGCTTTGCCGACCGTCGGGCGCTTGGTTGCCGTCCCGCGAGGTGCAACGGTCACTGCCTCCGTAAATTTCTCCGATCCGCATCATTACAGTCAGATAAAAGTATGGCCGGCTCAGCCGTCTCGTTGTCGCTGCGTGAACGGGGCGCAACCGGCGTTTCAACTCGAAAGCGACCGTTATCACAGCACAAATGCTTTTCCGGAGCAGCCGATACAGCTTAGCGGCCCGTATCGTTTCCGTGATGTCGATCTGCTGCGCGTGCAACTGAATCCAACTGTATACGTTGCGGCGGGTAGTGCGTTGACGGTATATGGTACTGCGCAGGTGACATTAACATTGCACCGTCCGTACGGCAAGCGATTACCCAATGATTCCGCGATCTTTGCGCGAGCAATGACCACGATTTTGGCGTCAGATCGCGTTTTGCCGCACGAACGTGTTAACGGCGAGGCTTTAGGGCATCTGTTGATCGTCGCTTACGACGAATTCATTCCGGCGCTTGAGGAGTACGTCGCCTGGAAACGAGCCAGCGGATGGGTGGTTAGCGTGATTCCGGTTTCGGAAGCTGGTGGAACCAGCGAGGAAATCAAGCAAAGCTTACTCACTGCCTATCAAACCCTACAACCTACTCCAGATATGTTGTTACTTGTGGGCGATGCAGCACAGGTTCCGACCGTTGTGGGCGTGGATAACAGCGATCAAGATTTTCGTTATGGATTACTTGATGGTGACGATCTTTTTCCTGAATTACTAACCGGGCGGTTGAGTGCGCAGAACCTGGAACAATTGACGGCGCAACTAGAAAAATTACTGGCATATGCCCAGACGCCGCCGACAGGGAGGCAGGGAGCCAGCTTTAAAAAAGGTTTGGCAATCAGTTCTTCGCAGTCGCTGGGATTGGGTGAAAACGACGACGAGCGCCTGGATCGCATCTCGGCGCTGTTATTGGATCACGGTTTCGAAAGCGTCAACAAACTGTATCACAGCGTGGGAAATGACACGGCGGAGTTGATTCAGAATGCATTCAACCAGGGGCGTGGGTTCGCGATTTACATGGGTCACGGAAATGGTGTGGAATGGACGACCACCCAGCCGCCCTATAACTACGCGGATGTTTTGTTATTGCAAAATGCCCCGCGCGTTCCTTTTGTAATGGATGTTTCCTGCACCAACGGCGCGTTCAGGCAATTGGAGCCGAGTTTTGCGGAAGCGTGGATGCGCCACGGTCCACATGGTTCGGTGGCGATTTACGCCAGCAGCACGCCAACCGCCTGGGATGAATCCGCCGAGTTGGGCGAGGGCGTTACGAGCAGTTTATTCAATTTTTCTCAACGATTGGGTGGAGCGCTATTGGGCGGGATGCTGCGACTATTGGCTGCTTATGGCGATGGTAAAAACGTGGAGGATGTGCTTTCTCAATACGTTTTGTTCGGCGATCCAACCGGCCTGATTCGTTTGAGCGATCCTTTGCCGCTTGAAGTGGAACTACCCGAAGCGCTGCCATTGCAAACGGGGTCTGAGTTCTCTTTAAGCGTTTTGCGTAACGGTGAAGCGGCTAAGGAAGTAACGGCTGTATTGACGATCGGTGAGGCGGTCGTCGTCGCGCAGGGAGACAATGCCGGGCAAGTAAATTTCACGCTTCCGGTTGCAGGCGATCAAACGGCGGATTTGCTGATTACGGCGGCGGATGCCCTGCCGTTTTCGGCGCGAATTCCAGCACTGCCGGTGAGTTGCGGCGAATTGTGGCTGGATCGAACGGTGGCTTCTTGCGAAAACGGTCTGAAAATTACGTTGTCGGATTGGGATCTGAATGTGGATTCGCAAAGCGTAGACAGCGTCCAGGTGTGGCTGTGGACGGAGGAAACTCCTGCGGATGGCGATACAGATAGTGATACAGATAGTGATTTGGATGGCGACGCAGATGTTGATTCGGACAGCGAAAACGAAGATGAAATAGATACTGAGGTGGAATTGGCACGCCGCGCTTCTGGGGCTGTTTCCTTCGTTTTGACGGAAAGTGGTGAAGACACAGGGCAATTCAGCGCCTGGTTGGATTTTAACGGAAACGATCCCTTGCCCGTGGCGCATGGCGAGACGTTCTTCGCGGGCTACGATGACGCCGATTGCGACGGACAAACCGTGTTTGTTAATGCAACGGCGATGATGGATTGCGAATCGCCCGTTTTTACTGACGTCGAGCTTTCCGAAATCGAGGCTGAATCTGCTCTGCTTTCATGGCGTACCGATGAAGCTACAAACGGCCTTGTGCTGGTGACGGATGAAAATACAGGCGATCGCGAGCAATTGTCGTTTGTCGTTCCGGTGGCGGCGACAGAACAGGAAGTACGCTTTCAGGGGTTGACCCCGGACACCGATTACAGTTGCCTGATTATGGCTTACGATATCGCGGAAAACCTCTCCGTGTTTAATGATGAACCATGTCGCTTCAGAACGCTCGATGAAGCACAACCGGAAGGGGACGGCGATCTGGAACGGGATGCGACGGAAGAGGATATCGAGTTCGTACCCGATGGTGATTTGGATTTGGATGTACAAGAACGGGAATTCGAAACAGAAAAAGAAGGGCCTGGCGACGAGGACGAACAGGAAGCGGAATACGAGTTTCCAGATGGAGACGAAGATGGCACCGTCGCCGGTGACGTCGATTTGGAAATAGAAGAAGCGCCGCAATCGAATTCGGATGAGGATCTGTCTGTGGGCGATTTGGACGACGCAGACGATGGAGGCGGTTGCAATCAAATTCCTGCTTCAACTGGAACGATGTGGTGGGGATTTGTCGCTCTGCTGGCTGTGTGTCGTCGCCGCTTTTGCAAATAAGCGGTGTCACTGGCAATTGTCGTGTATTTCGGATACAATGACCACTGCTTTATTGGAGGTATTAGTCATTTTTAGCCACCGATTCCAAGAAGTTGTGGCATAGTCTTACGCGATCGAAGATCGTGGAAGGCTGTGTGCTTTCAATAAGATACACACGGCCTCCCGGAATTTACATTCCGTGAGACCATGGCACATCACGATTACTTGATGGGCAGAAATGAGTATAGTGCCTCTAGGACGTGATCATTACTTTCGATTTGTTTTAACCGAATCGATCCAGGCTGCGATGCAATGCAGCGAAACGGATATCTGTGTATGCCGGGACGTGAAAGAAATAAGAACATGACAGGTTTTCGATGGTTGTTACTGGTCGCACTGGTTCTGGCGTTTGCCGGGATTTCCTGTGCAGGCAGCGATAGTGGAGCGGATGGCGATCAGGATGCGGAAGAATGGAGCTACAATCCCGTCAATCCCAATCAACTCGGTGATGGAGAGGATGGTGACCTCGATCTTGATGTGGAATCGCAATCGGGTGAGGGTGAATCCGAGACGGAAGCGGAAACCGACGTGAGCGCAGACGGCGATCAGATTCAACCGGATGGGGACCACGACAGTGAACCCGACCTGCCGGTAGATGGCGATTCGACGGAGATGGATTCCGATGCAGGCGAGATGGACATTGACCTTGCGGAAATCGAAGCGGACCCGGATGTGGAAGCGGAAGCGGAACCGGAAGGCGATGAAGATTGGGGCAGCGAATGTCGCGGTGATGACTTTGCCTGCAATGATGGCGCTTGCATCCGCTACTGGCAACGGTGTAACGGGTTGGAAAACTGCGCCACCGGAGAAGACGAAATAGGTTGCCCGGCTCCCTGTTCGGCGACGGAGTATCGCTGCCGTGATGCGGTCTGTATTGCAGCGGAAAAGGTTTGTGACGAAACCGAGGATTGTGCTCACGGCGAAGATGAACTGGATTGTCCGATCGTATGCAGCGATGTCGAATTCCGCTGTTCCGACGAGCAGTGCATCCACCTGCGCCTGGTTTGCAACGGTGTGCGGGACTGTGACAATGGCGCGGACGAGATCGATTGTGAATGCACCGATACGCAATTTGAATGTAATGATGGTGCCTGCATTGCGTTGACATTGCTCTGCGATGGCAACCAGGATTGCGCTGACGGCTCCGATGAAGCGGACTGTGGCTGTGCGGACGATCAATACACGTGTAGTGATGGCTCCTGCATCGCGCAGAGTCTGCAATGCGATGGAAACCGGGATTGTCCTTTCGGTGAAGATGAGGCGGATTGTGGTTGTGGTGAGGACGAATTCACTTGCAACGACGATTCCTGCATTCCATTGACCAAGGTTTGCGACGGCACGGATAACTGTCCTTCCGGTGAAGATGAACAGGATTGCCCCTGTACCGATCAGCAGTATACCTGCAACGATGGGAGTTGTATCGAACTGGATAAAAAGTGCGATGGCGTAAGCGATTGTCCGCAGGGTGAGGACGAGGCGAATTGTCCGGTGGATTGCACCGCAGAGGAATTCACTTGCCCGGATTACACCTGCATTCCCTTGGACTGGGTCTGCGATGGATTCAACGATTGTGCAAATGCAGCGGACGAGAACGGTTGTACCAGTGACTGTGCGCGTAACGAGTTCGATTGCGGTGCGGGACTGTGCATCCCGGATGGCTGGGTTTGTAACGGCGTAAACGATTGTCCGCGTGGCCAGGATGAAGTCGATTGTTCCAATACCTGTAGCTCTGAAGAATTCGCCTGTTTGGATGGCCTGTGCATTCCACTGCAATATGTGTGCGACGGCAGAGAAGATTGTCTACAGGGTGAAGACGAACAGAACTGCAACTGCGCGGCCAACCAGTGGCAATGCAGCGATGGAACCTGTATCGCAACGACCTCCTACTGTAATGGTGCGGTGAATTGCCCGGATGCTTCCGACGAGCAGAACTGCGGTTGTGCCGCGGATGAGTTTGTCTGCGACAATGGAGAATGCATCCCGGCTGGTTGGCAGTGCGACCGCTCCACCGATTGCAGCGATGGTTCCGACGAGCAAGGCTGCCCCTGTTTAGCAAATGAGTTTACCTGCGACAACGGCGAATGCATCCCACAGGCGCAGGCTTGCAACCACACCGACAATTGCTCGGATGGCTCGGACGAAGATCCGGTAGACTGCGGCTGGTCCAGTTGTGAATCCTATGAATTCACCTGTGACAATGGCAACTGCATTACGAGTTCCTGGGTTTGCGATGGCTGGGACGATTGCGACGACAACTCCGATGAGCGTGACTGCGGCTGCGATTACTGGGATTTCGAATGTGACAACGGCGAATGCATTCCGTACTATTGGGAATGCGACGGCTGGGATGATTGCGGCGACAATTCCGACGAATGGAATTGCTGGTAGGCCGGCTCGTAACGAATGAAGGTGTCAGCCAAAGCGACCCCCACTAAGCGTTTTTTGCAGGAAGCCCGCGAATTGCGGCTATGCCTGGCAAAAGATACCCTTGGAAATCTCCGGGACTCCACAGCGGATCTGGCGACAGTGGATCAAAGCCTTTCTGCGTTGTTATCGGAACTGTGGACCTTTCAACTCTTCACTCTCTATACTGCATCTGCTTCGAATCTCATCGACAGCGCCAGAAACGATCTTAACTCGTTACCGGGTAATCGTATCAAAGCGGTTGATTTCGTAGCTATCCTACAGCAGCAATGCGGCAGCAGGGGATTATACACGGATCTGAACACGGCTTTATCGTATCGCCGTTTGGTTTTCACAAAGTCCGTGCTGGACCATTGGTTGCATACTCTTTCCGAATCTTTGCAAGCTGCATCTGCACCGGATGCGGAGGTGATCGGACAGGCTTACGAGTGGATCCTCTCTCATCCCCTCAAACGGACGAGTTCCGGCTTACTCGCTAACCTGCGCAATTACAAGCGCAAGCAGCAAGGCGTATTCTATACACCAGCTTTTGTGGTGAACTACATGTTGGAGCGCGTGATGCCAACGGGCGAAGCCCTTGCCGCTTCCACTCGTATATTGGATCCGGCCTGTGGAGCCGGAGCGTTTTTACTGGCAACATATCGCCGCCTCATAGGGCAAACCCAAGGCGGGACCGTTGATCTCCAACAGTGTCTTTCGATTCTGCGCAGGCAACTATTCGGAGTGGATATCGATGCCTGTGCCATTCGCTTTGCACGCTTGACTTTGTTGTGGGAAACCCTGGCTCATTGTTTTTCCCATGCATCCATGCGGGAGAACGATTGTAAGGCGCTTTTTGCTGATGGCTCTCTCTTTTCTCATTTACTTTGTGGTGATTTTCTTGCGGATGAATCGTCCTTTTCCAATGGCAATGCATGGAGCGAACGTTTCGAGATCATCGTTGGTAACCCGCCCTACCTTCGTGAACGGCAGCACAAAACCCAACTGGATCGACTGGCCGAGAGTGAGTTGGGGCGCCGCTTCCATGCGCCTCGTATGGATTTATGGCATTACTTTCTGCATCGTTCGCTGCAATGTATGACAGCGCAGGCGCGCGTGTCATTTATTCTGCCGAGCTACTGGCTAAACTCAAAATACGCCTCGCCGTTGATCGAACATATCAAGCATTGTGCCCATGTAACGGAGTTGACTTTGTTGCAGGACTTACCGGTGTTTGCCTCGGTCGCCGGACAGCATTTGATCCTTACGTTGCAGCAAGGTGAACAAGAGGACCGCACGTTATTGCGACAACCTCCCGATTGTTCTTCTGTAACAGCTGAAGCGCTTTTATCCGGTAAACGGCGTTTTGTCGACCGGGACGTTTCTTTTGATGAGATATTCGGCCAGACGCATTCTTTTCGTATTTCCGATCAACCTGTTTTAGCTGCTTTGGATACGGGGTGTTTTCTGGAGCAATGTTGCACGATTCGACAGGGAATCGCCGAGAATCCCGCCAGGGTTACGCCTTCCATCAATCGACGCTTTCAGAATCGCTATCCACTTCAGGCAGGCGTTTTTGTACTGTCCGAAAGGGAACGGAAGACCCTGCACGTCTCCGAATTCGAAGCCAAGTTAATTCATTCATACCCACGCGCCAGGGATCTGCACCGCTACTGCCTGGAAGAGTCTGGCGCTCAATATATCGTCTATTCGACGAAACGCACGCTACCGGACCCGACGCTTGCTCCTGTTATTATCAAGCATCTCGAACCTTTTCGTCCCATCATGGATGCTCGACGGGAAACGATTAGAGGTCGCAATTGTTGGTATCATTTACACTGGCCACGCGATGAGCGGCTCTGGCAAACGCCGAAAATCATCGCTCGCCAGTTGGGAAGGCGTCCGGCTTTTGCCGTTATGGAAACGCCGTGTTACGTACCGTTTTCCTTGAATGTCGTATTGTCCAAGATGGACGGACTTTCCCTTTATGCGCTATGTGCCATCTTGAATTCAGACCTATTGGCAACCTGGTTCGATACCTACGCCAAGCGCCGAGGGGTGGGGTTGGAAGTCAATGGCCATCTGCTGCGCCGTGTGCCTCTTCCGAAAGCTCTGTTTAAAGGAGAATTTCCTTTTACAGCTTTAGAGCGGTTGCATCAACTTAGTAAGCGACGTGCCTATCTGGCGGCACATGACGATTATATACCTCGTGATGAATCTGCAATACAAATGATCGAATCGGAAATTGAGCAGGCGGTGCTTGACCTGTATGCGATTCCCGAAACGCAGCGCTACGTGACGGGTGCAAAATGGCGAGGCTAATCCGGTAATGTAATAGAGATTAAGCGAGCAGGCTCGATGGGTGATTGTCTATGAAATCAACCAGTAAATCGTTAATCCCACTTGCCAGTGTTAGTTTATTAGGGATAAAGTGAACAGTGGATCGAGCATACGTATAAGCCAATTGAAAAAGAAAACGGCAACGAGAGGAATACGATGAAAACCCGTATCACCGAACTGTTTAAGATCGAGTACCCAATTCAATGTGGCGGCATGTTGTGGCTGGCCAAGCCGGAACTGGCGGCGGCAATCAGTAACGCCGGGGCCATGGGCAACTTGACCAGTGGCAACTACAATAGCGGAGACGATTTTCGGGCCGCGGTGGATCGTACCTTTGAACTGACAGATAAGCCCTTTATCGTGAATATCACCACCATGCCCTCTATCCGTCTGCCGGTAGAGCTGCTGCGCGAGTTTTTCGAAATCTGTTGCGAGAAGCGGGTGGCAGCCATCGAAATCGCCGGTGCCCCGGTGGACAGTTTTCTCGGACCCGACTTGATTCCGAAAGCAAAAGAAGCGGATGTTAAAGTGCTGCATAAGGTGGGTACGGTCAAGCATGCCGTGCACGCTCAGAAAGTGGGCTACGATGCGGTGACGATTGCCGGTTTCGAAGAAGGTGGTTTCCCACACAAAGATAATGTCAGCACCTTGATTCTGCTGCCGAAAGTCGTTGCTGCGGTGGATTTACCGGTACTGGCCGCAGGTGGCATGGTGGATGGACAATCGCTGGCAGCGGCGTTAGCGTTAGGTGCCGGTGGCATGATGATGGGCACTCGTTTTCTGGCCACCAAAGACAGCGGAGTGCATCCGAACATTTACAAGATGTTACTGGAAAGAAACGAACGCGACACCATGTTGGGTCTACGCACGTTGCTTGCCCCCTTCGGGTTACAGGTTCGTGCGCTGCGCAACGACATCATGCGACAGATCGAGGCCGTTGAAAACGAAGGCGGCGATTTTTCCGCATTGTTCCCCTTGATTTCCGGCGAGCGTGCGCGTCAGGTCTGGCAGAATGGCGATGCCGAGCAGGCGATGCTGACGGTGGGACAGTCTGTGGGGCGCATTGAGGATATCCCGACGGTGGCGGAATTGATAACGCGCATTGTTGCCGAATGCAAGGCGACATTACAGCAAATGCAACGTCAGATTGAAGAATAGCAAAGTACAGTTCACCCGGTTTGCAATTCGGGAAGAAAGCACCAGCATTGGACCTACAATGCAGAAACTGCCTGTATTGGTAATATGTCGTTTATAGCAGGGTGAGCCCATATCAGGCAGCGTGATACTTGTTCGTTTTCCGACAAGTCGAGATTGAGCACGATAGTTCTTGACACATCGGACGTTTCATTTTACGTTTCGGTCGGTTGACCCAACCTGGAGGAGTGGCCGAGTGGTCGAAGGCGGTGGTCTTGAAAACCATTGATCCGCAAGGGTCCGGGGGTTCGAATCCCTCCTCCTCCGCCATACTTTTTCCTTCAGATTCATTCTTCTAGGCTGAAGTCGTCTGGAATTCTTTAACCATTACACGACCTTGGCCGTACTTCTATTTCAGACGACTGAAACATCCCAAAAAGGCTTCATCCCATCTGATTCCGCCTGATTCCGGGCCGTAGAGCCAAGTTACAGCACGAGGGCAGCACGAGATGCTGGAAGGAGAGAAGCATGCAACATCCGGTCGAATGTCCAAATTGCGGAAAAACGGCCCAGTGGATGGGCTGCGTTGGATGCGGTGATGACATAGGAACCTTGGTTTGCCAGGAGTGCGGCCAAGTGATTCCTGGGGTTCAATTGTCTTCATTGAAAGAGGCTTCCGTTTCACGCCTCAATCCAGTAGACAACACAACTGAAAAACGAACAGACTGATTATTTACGGAGCTACTCGCCAATAACGCGAATAGCCAACTCGAAGGAGGGAGAAATGTCTGGTCCTTGCATTTTTTGTGGAACGGATATCAACAGTAATGAAGTACCTGGACCTTGCCCTGGCTGCGGTTCAGAACTTACTCTGGAGATTCCTTCTGGCTCTCTCACTTTAGACATTTTCTGTGGCTACTGCGGATGCGCATTTGAGACTTCACTTCCATGTCAATGTCCTGCATGCAACAAAACTCTTCAAGGAATCGACATGCAAGAAAGGGATCTGACAGGAAAAGAAGTGGCGTATAAATTGGGAGGGAAGCGACTTGATGTTCTATTACATCTTGAAGTGAGGCTATGCCCATTTGAGTCCTGACGCCAAGCGGGACGCCGTAAGACTACTGCAATCTTACGGCACAATAGCGGCACAAACGACAGGTTCTTTGTTAAACTAGCTGGAATTATTAAGGAAAACTGGCGGAGGAGGAGGGATTCGAAAATTACAAATCGAATCCCTGAAACATCAATATTTCGGGCGACTTGGCCGTTAATCACCTGAAATCATTAATTTTATCAATTCCGTCTGATCCCATTTCGTCCCGCCAAATTCCATGAATTGGTGCAAAGTCATCGAACGCACATCGAACGGGTGTCTTTTTCTTATGACCAATTTTCGGTTGGAATTGCGGCTAATTGAGACCTTGTTCCTCACCCATCCAGCACCTTCCGCACCATCTTGGCCAGATCTTGTGGCGTATAAGGTTTGCCGATGAAGCTTAGACCTTCGTCCAACACACCATGATGGGCGATAACGTCCTCTGTATATCCGGATGTGTAAAGAACCTTCAGGTTCGGTATGATCGACTGGAGTTCTTCGGCCAATTCACGCCCGTTCATGCCGGGCATGACGATGTCGGTTACGAGCAGGTCAATTTCCAGATTCTCCTTCTTGACCTTGCTTAAAGCCATCGGACCGGAATCCGAACTATGGACTTTATAGCCTTGCCTTACAAGAATCTTGGTGGCGATGTTGCGCACCATACGCTCGTCTTCCACCAGAAGGACAGTTTCGCTCCCACTTGGAAGATCATCCATCGTTGTTTTTCGGGTAAGCGTTTCAGCTTCTTCCATGACAGTCGGGAAAGAAATGTGGAATGTGGTGCCTTCACCCGGTTTAGATTGGACTTCGATATGACCCTCATGTTGCAGGACGATACCATATACCATCGCCAATCCTAAACCTGTGCCTTCTCCTTCTTTCTTTGTCGTAAAGAAAGGATCGAACATCTTCTTTCGGATGTCTTCATCCATCCCTACTCCATTATCGGAGATGGTCAGCAATACGTATTCGCCTTTGCGAATCTCGGAGCATAATTCGCACTTTACGTCCTTGTATGTGACATTGGCGGTTTCGATGGTGAGCTTGCCACCATTCGGCATGGCATCTCGCGCATTGACGGCCAGATTCACCAGGATCTGTTCAAGTTGACCGGGATCGGCTTTGATGCGTCCCAAATCCCTTGTCGGAATGGTCGAAAGTTCCAGATCTTCACCGATCAAGCGCCGTAGCATCTTTTGCATGTTATCGATCAACTGATTAAGATCCAGCACCTTCGGCTTGATGATCTGTTTGCGGCTGAAGGCCAGAAGTTGGCGCGTCAGGCTTGCCGCGCTGTCCGCAGCTTGACCAATTTCCCCTAGTGATTCCAGCAGTGGGTCACCTGGTGAAAGATCCATCATGGCCAGTGATACGTTGCCGGTGATGCCGGTGAGCAGGTTGTTGAAATCGTGGGCCACACCACCGGCAAGACGTCCGACCGATTCCATTTTCTGGGATTGCTGAAGTTGCTCCTGTAGCCTTGATTTCTCTTCCTCCGCCGCTTTCCGTTCCGTAATATCATCAATAATCCAGACAGCCCCAAGACTAAGGTCCGGCGGGGCAATGGCGCGACCATTGAACTGACACCATACGGTGTGGCCATCCTTATGACGCAAGGGATATTCCACCTGGACGATGTTGGTTTCACCGAGTCGCCAATAGTACTTCTCCCCGAATTCTTCGAAGTGCTTTTTGGAAAGATGGAGTTGTTCCGGTCCTTTGCCCTCCATTTCCTCCACCGAATATCCCAGCATCTCCGCCATACGTGAATTGACTTTCGTAATGATCCGGTTGTGCAGCACCATGATGCCCACCATGCTGCTTTCCAGGATGGCGCTTTGCTCTTCGAGGTTGGATTTGAGTGATTGCTCGGCGAGTTTCAATTCAGAGATGTCGGTATGCGTGCCAACCATTCGAATGGGTTTATCTTCCTTATCTCGTTCGACGACTTTTCCGCGACCAAGAATCCATTTCCATTCCCCGTTCTTCGTCTTCAGGCGAAACTCAACACCAAACGACTCTCTCTGGCTCTCAATATGCTGCTGGACGACCGATTGAGCATTATCTGCATCATCCGGGTTCAACAGGCTTTGCCATGTATCGAACGTAGACGGCAATTCTCCGGGTTCGTAACCCAACATCGTGAAATAGCGCGGACTGAAGTATACTTCCCCTGTCACGATATTCCAGTCCCACAGCCCATCAGCAGTGGCTGTGAGGGCGTATGCCAATCTTTCCTCGCTGGCTCTAAGCGCCTCTTCAGCCTGCCTGCTATCGGTGATATCCCTGAATTCGACAGTCCTGACCTGTTTTCCTCTGTATGGAATATTTCTGGCTTCAAGTCTTAAAGGATACTCTTCGCCATTCTTCCTTAAACCAATAGCTTCATATGGTTTTTCATACCCGGTCATGATCTTTTCCATCACCAATTCCCGCTTCGATTCGGCAATAAGCAACAGGCCATCCATGCCGATCAATTCATCCAGGGAGTATCCGGTCATCTCCGACATACCCTGATTACATTCAAGAATCCTCCCCTTGTCGTGAATGGCAATACCACCGAATGAAGCATTGTGGAGGGATCGAAAACGCTCTTCGCTCTCTTGTAGGGCATTTTCCGCCTCTTTACGATCCGTGATCTCGCGATTTACCCCAATGATACCGATTGCCTCCCCTTGATCATCGCGCAGGAAAGAAACCGTTGACTCTACCGGATAGGTGGTGCCATCGGAACGATAGATGTCAAGTTCGATGGTTATGGCGGTTGATGGATCAAGCTCCCCCGCCCGTTCTGATTCTAAGTATTGCTGAAGTCTGTCCAATGAAAGCGCGACGGATTCCGGCGTCATGCTTTCCTGCAATGGCTGGTTCAGTTTTTCTTCTACGGAAAACCCGCTTTGCTTCTTGATGGAAGGGCTGATGTAGGTGAGATTCAGGTCCAAATCACGAATCCATATGACATCGGAGATGTTGTCGGCCAGCAAACGATATTTCTTTTCACTTTCCACTATCGCTTTTTGACTGAGTTTCTGATCCGTGATGTCGAAGTTGACACCGATCATGCGAACGGACTGACCTTTCTCCTCTTTGACAACCGCTGCATAGGCTTTTATATATTTTACCGTCTCATCAGGCCAGACTACCCGGAATTCAGATTCGAAATTTTCACCCGTTCGAATGGCGTCTTCCACCTCTCGACTTGCCCGCTCCACATCATCAGGATGAACTCCTTGTAGCCATGCTTCGTAGGCACCGCCAAAACCACTAGGAAGGAGACCGTACAACTCGAACATACGCTCGTCCCATTCGAGGTGGTTTTCAATCAAATCAAGATCCCAAATACCGAGTTTTGCCGATTCTTTCGCTAATGAAATTCTTTGATACGCTACTTTCAGTTTCTGTTCGAACCGGCGACGCTCCGTCATATCTCGCGCAATGCCGATTACTCGCTCGCCTTCATGTGTGTCAAGCACGGAGATGGTGATCTCCACCGGGTATGTCGTGCCATCTTTACGCTTATGATTTGAGTCGTGGCTCATTCTACGGGTTTCAAACAACTCTCGGAAGATGGCATCAAGCGCGTCTTTCGACACCGTCTCGGCATCGATATCCGTAATGTTCATGGAGAGCAATTCATCCCGGCTGTAGCCGCTGTCTCGACTGGCTTGAGCATTGACCTGGATGATAGTTCCCTTTTTATCACTGATGTAGATGGCGTCTGCAGCATTGTCGAGAAAAGCCTGAAGGCGCTCGTTGGTCTCTTTCAGTTCAAGGTCTTTACGTTTTCTTTCGGTAATATCTCTGGCAAAAACCGTGAACTTCTGCTGGTCTGGAAGATACGTAGTGGAGATTTCAACATCAATGATACGACCATCTTTCCGCCTGTGACGCGCTTCGAACCGGGACGACCCGGCTTTCTTGATCTCTTCGGCATGTCGCGCCATATCTTCGGGATCTTCATCGATATCGATGTCGGAAACATTCATACTCAGCAATTCTATTTTTGAATAGCCCAGCATATCAGCGAAGGCCTGATTGACTTCAAGGCAACCTCCCTCCGCATCCATCAACCAGAAGCCGTCCATCGTAGTCTGAATGACGGAGCGAGACTGTTGAAGCAACAATTCGTACTTTCTGGCCAGATCTCGATGGCGTGCTTCGCTCTTTCGGAGTTCATCTTCAGCCTGTTTGCGCTCGGTGATATCGCGGGCGATGCTGAGAACCCCCTGTTTCCCTTGCCATTCAATCGGCTTGATTGAAACTTCCAATGGAACAATGCTGCCGTCTCTCCGGTAGTGGCCCACTTCGAAGGTGGCTTCTCCTATTTCCTGAGCCTCACGAATACGGGCTTCAATCTTTTCCGCACTTTCCGGCACGTCCAATTGTTGCAATTTGAGATTGAAAAACGCTTCTGGTGTGTAGCCGTGAAGCTCAAACGTCCTTCGGTTGGCGTAAACAAAGTTTCCTTCGGAATCATGTATCGTGATGGAATTCGGAGCGAAGTCAACCATTTCTGCCAGAGACCGGTTGCGTTCCTCGGACTTTATATGGTCGGTGATATCCTGATGGTTGCCTATCATGCGCACGGCCTCGCCTTCCGGAGTGCGTTCAACAACGCGAGCGCTGGCCCGTATCCAACGATACTCGCCGCTCTTTGTCCGCAGGCGGAATTCGTTTTCGTAGGTATCGGGTTTTGTTTCCAGGTATTCGGAAGCCGCTGAAAGGGCGCGATCCAGATCGTCTGGGTGGATCAGCGCTTTCCAGTTTTCAAAATCGGAAGGAAACTCATCCGGTTCGTAACCGAGCATCGTGTAATATTTGGGACTGAAGGAGAGTTCGTTGGTGATGAAATTCCACTTCCATATACCGTCAGTTGTCGCGTCAACGGTAAGTTCGAGTTCTCTTTGATATTCCTGAATGAGCTTTTCAGCCTTAATCCGTTCGGAAATATCTTGTACCGTTGCCAGTATCCGGGTTGGCTGACCCTCTTCACGTGCAATCGTCCCTTCTACATGTACGTGGATAACCACACCATCTTTCCGAACAATCCGATATTCATTGGGTGTGAGCCTGTTTTTGCCGGAAGCAACATTTTCTTCAAGCCAGACCTGAATACGCTCCAGGTCGTCAGGATGATGAACCTCGGCATTCACTTTCGCATAGTCGAGTATTTCACCTTCGCTATATCCCATCAGAGTTTGCATTCCAGGAGACCAGGAAACCTTTCCGGTTTCCACCTCCCACATGACATCACCCATTCTGGCGATGTATTGAGAAGCTATCAGCCGTTTTTCGCTTTCTTGAAGTGCTTCCTCGGCTAGTCTCTGCTCGCTTGTGTCCTCATACACAGCCACGATCTGTCCGTTGGGAAGTCGATATACCGTATTCTCGACCCACTCACGGATGCGATTGTCTTTGTAAGTTCTTAGCGGCAGATGCCGGGTTTTACCGGTGCGATAAACCTCCTGGAATATCTCGAATAAGCTGATATCCTTGATTCCAGGAAAAACCTCCGTGACCCTTTTGCCGATAATCTCATCCCGGACAACCTTGCTGTGCTTTTCACCCGCCGGATTGATGTCGACAAAGACAAAGTCCCGGCCATTTTCAATCGGTTCGTATACGGCCACACAGCTTGCAATCGTATTAAATAAGCCATGGAAGCTACGTTCTCGTTCCGCAAGACTTTGCTCTGCTTTTCTTTGGTCTGTTGTGTCTTGCCCGTTTACGTTGACATAGATAACCTTGCCGTTCTCATCGAAAATCGGCTTATATATTCGCCTACCATGTCTCAAATTATTGTTAAAATCGAAAAAGCCGACTTCGTCGCTTACGGTTTCTCCCTTTAAGGCACGCTCAACTGATTCCCTGGAAGTCTCCTCGGCCCCTGAATCGAAATCCCACCAGGGAGCCAGAGCAAATTCTTTGCCGATTACCTGAGATCGAGGCGTTTGTGTGACTTCAAAACACAGCTCGTTGGCATCAGCGACCATACCATTCGGGTCGATAAGCATGTTGAATTGGAAAGATTGATCGAAGGCTAGCTTGAAACGCAGCTCGCTTTGTTTTCGCGCTTCTTCAACACGCTTCCGCTCTGTAATATTGCTGCAAGTACCAAAGTATCCTGAGTAGGTACCTGCTTCATCGAACACCGGTACGGCATTGGTTTCGAAAACTACCTCTTGACCGTCTTTCGAGATCAATGTGTCTTCCAGATCGGTGATTCGCTCTTGCTTCGATGCGATCTGCTGAAAAATGGCTCCCACCCGCCGGGCTTCCTCGGAAGCCATGAAATCGAAGGGGGTCTTCCCAATGACTTCTTGAGGGCTATAACCTATAAGAGATTCAATACTGGGGCTTACATACGTATAGGCTCCGCGAGCGTCTACCTGCCAAACCCAATCGTTGGTTGACTCCGTAAATAGACGGTATTTTTCTTCGCTTGAACGAAGGCTTTCCTCCATCCTTATTCGCTCGGTAATATCCGACATCACGGCAACCATACCGGAGATTTTGCCGGTGGGGTCCTTTAGCGGCGCGGCATTGATTGAAAGAAGAATGCGTTGCCCATCGGGTGTTTCAATCCCGTGCTGGACATCGAATACCGGTTCCCCGGTTTTCATTACGCGGACAAAAGGCAGTTGATCGTCTGGGAAGGGACCTCCATCCAAATTGAAGATTTTCCAGTGTGGGTCGTTGTACGTTCTATCAAGTAGTTCGGAAGTTTCGAGCTTCAGAATAGATTCCGCTGTTGGATTGGCGTAATTGATTTGGCCATCTATGTCGACGACGGTGATCCCAATCGGGCTGGTATTGGCGATATTTTTCGATAATTCGTTTTGGGTGAATAGTTCGGACTCAATGCGTTTTCTTTCTGTGATGTCGATATGTGAACCACGCAAGCCAACTGCCGCACCGCTTTCATTCGAAATGGTAGATGCTTGATCCAGAATCCATCGATAGGATCCGTCCTTGTGTCGGAATCTGAACTCGACTTGAAAGTCTTGACGCATTTCATCGATACAATCTCGGACATGTCCCATGATTGGCTCGATGTCATCAGGATGGACTCGGCTCTCAAATTCTCTGAAATCATTTCCAATTTCGCTCGGCTCATAGCCAATCTGGCGTTTCCATTCATCAGAGAAATCGACCTTGTTCGTCTTCAGATCCCAATCCCACAGACCGATTTTTCCGGTCTTTGAGATTTCCGCTTCACGTTGGCGGGCTTCGATCCTGAACTGCTTGATTTGCTGTCGAGCAACCTCAAGCTCCTCAATAAGCTGTGCTTTAGTTTTCTGCAGATCGGACACGGTATCCCCCATCGCCTTGATGCCATACTGCCCAGAAAATACAGCGAATAACTTTCCCCTACTGCGAGAATTCAGTTTACAACGATGTTAGATTAAGGGACAAGGAAAAGGATTCGCAAATAAAGAAAGAGATGAAACTCCTTCTTATTGATGATCAGATAATGGGGTCAGGGTCAGCTATTTCTCCCCAGCACTTGCAGCACTGACCACGGGTCCACCGCCCGACCATCGCCGCCGAGGACGCAGTCCAAGATGACCCAGAACTCGTCCAGGTCGCCCTGTCAGTCTTCGACGGCGTCAAGCAACTCCGCTGCCTGATCTGGATTCAGGCCGACGAGTTACAGCTCGGTGAAGATATCGTCTTCAGGCGGCGTGTTGCCAGCATGCTCGCTGAGTCAGACATATCGAATGCGGCCTTGACCGGTTCCGTCAACTGTATCATATCCCTCAATATCTGGACACTACGGTATCTTGAAAAGTTCTGCCTCGTAGTTTCCGGCATTCGTTGTCAACAGGACGTAAACAATCCTGAAGTCAGGTTTGCCAAAGAACATGGCTACTACTGATAATCACAATATTCAAAGTCACAACACCACCGAGCGAGTGTCTTCCAGGTATCGATAGGGTGCAATCCATTGACAGAACTGTTGAAACAGATTCTTGTCCCTTGAACACTGCATGATATGGGACAGGAATAAATGATATTCTAATCGATCATAACCTACGCCATTTCGTGATATGTATTTTCTGGTTTGCTCCAGCGCAATCTGGTGTCGAAACTGCTCGTTCAGGGTCCCCGAACCAAGATAGAATCGGTCCATCATTTCAGATTGTTCTGCCCTCATCGGGCATGGTGTGAAACGGCAGTGCATCGGGCGAGACTGCTCAACCATGCATTTCATGTTCGCTCCAAGCAAGACACAATGCTTGTTGCGTTTTAGACGTAAAACGCCGCTTTCAATCGCAACTTGTTTATCTATGTACAATCTGAAAAACTTCTCAGGAGAAATTGCGAGCGACTTCCGCATTGATTCGATATCATCCAAGGTAATGGGGGTTTCATTTGAAGCTTCTGTTCTTTTTTGACATTCATCACAAGAATAAACCATTGCCAAAGGGTGACCCTCAGAGTCCTGTGAAAGTTTGACTTTGCAATGCCCGTCACAACCGCTTTGCTTCTCTATCGTGGAAATGGCAAGTTGAAAAGCTTTTTCATTCCAGCTTGATCCATTACGCTCTATATATGCCCGAGTAATGGCAACGGCAATGGATTGTCGCCAGACATGAATGCGTGATAAATCGTCATCGCAGGTTGCCGTCCATGGCAAGGATGCCTGTTGTTTTGCTTTTTCACAGTTAAATTGTTCGCAAACAAGCGGTTTGGCAGCATGTACATCGCAACGCTTCCGGTCATTCAGGAAAATGCAGGTGCGATCATCTCTTTTTTGTATTTTAAAAAGTCCGGAAATGGGTGAAATGTCGCTCTGGATGTAGTTCTTCAGTATAGTTCGACCGTCACACTTTAGCACTTTGGCCAGTCGATGAATATCGAAAAGCGTAATGGGAATTTCGTAATGGCAACATTCACCACATTGCTTGCAGTTTGCTTTCGTCATTTCAATTTCATCCAAGCAGAGCACAACATTCAGGGTGGTAGGTTTCAATACCCACCACCCTGAGATGCGATAAGATGCAATGGTTTAGAAGGCTTTGAAGTCCGGATCACTATCCAGTGGAATTATATCTTCAGGTGATAGTTGCATGCCAACTTTGCTCGATCCATTGCCTCGCTTTACTATTTTTCTTGAGTTGCTTTGAAAAGTAATCGGTTTTGCATCAGCGACTCTCCTTGCCGTTGCATTTCTGTTTAGCGTAAACCTGTCAATCATGGCGCTTAATTCTTGAGCCTGACTTGAAAGCTCCTCTGCCGCACTGGAGGATTCTTCAGAGTTGGCCGCATTCTGCTGAGTGACTTTGTCCATCTCGGCTACAGCTTTATTCACCTGCTCAATCCCGCGAGATTGTTCCTGGCTGGCCGTGGTTATTTCTCCGATAATGTCCGACACCTTTTTGATGCCGCTGACAATATCTTGCAGTTTGGTGTTGACTTCTCCGGAAACACTTTCTCCCTCTTCAGCCAAGCTGACAGATTCGTTGATCAAGGATTCGGTCTTCATAGCCGCTTCCTTCGCTCGCAGAGCAAGATTTCGAACCTCTTCGGCAACGACAGCAAAACCCCGTCCGGCTTCACCTGCTCGGGCAGCCTCCACGGCAGCATTCAAAGCCAACAGGTTTGTCTGGAAAGCAATTTCGTTGATATCTTTAATGATTGCAGCAGTATTCTCCGCGGAGGCTTTGATCTTAACCATGGATGAGCTCATCTGCTGCATCGCTTTGCCACCTTCATCGCTGTTTCTACTGGCTTCATTTGCCATAGTATTGGCTTGCTGGGCGTTGTCGGCATTCTGCTTCGTCATAGATGCCATTTCTTCCAGACTTGAGGATGTCTCTTCCAAAGAAGAAGCTTGCTCACTTGCTCCTTCCGCCACCGACTGACTCGATTGAGCAATCTGACCACCGGCTGCGGTAATCTGATCGACAGCCTCGGCCACCTGTAACATCGCCTGATGCTGCGCTTCCATGCCTTTGTTGAGGTTTTCGGCAATGGCGAGATAATCACCCTTGTAATCACCGGTGGCTTTGGCAGTAAGGTCGTTGCGAGCCATGGATTGGGCTACGTTGATAATGTCTGTAAGGACCGTCTTGCGTTCGGTAATATCCAGAACATATTCCAGAGCGCCGATGATATTTCCTTTCCCATCCGTCAACGGTGCGCCAGTGTAATCTATCGGAATCTCTTTGCCGTTGACACTGGCCGCGGTTTCACCACTTACCGTGGTTTTCTGTGCCATAGCCTGTTTGCAGCGACATTCGGAAGTATTGCAATGCCCGGTGCGGAAGAAATCATAGCACTTGGTGCCTTTAACATCTTCCGGTTTACGTCCACCGACAGCAGCTCCGGCAGGATTCATGTATTGGATCGTGTATTCAGGATCGATTACCATGACCGGCGTCGGAACCGCATCAAGGTATCCCACTTTGATCAAGGCATCATCCATCGCTTTTTTCTGCTCCGATATATCGACTACATACTCCAGTGAGCCGACAATTTCACCATTCTGGTTTTTCACCGGTGCACCGGTGTATTTGATGGGCATGTTGAGGCCGTTGGGGTCGGCTACGGTTTCGCCGGAGAACACAGCGTTATTCTGCATGGCCTGCTGGCAACGGCATTCCGGCGTTCGGCAGTGAGGTGTTTTGAAAAGGTCGTAACATTTGAGTCCCTTGACCGTATCCGGCGTCTTGCCAACCAGGTTCGCCCCGGTGGGATTCATATACGTAACGTTGTAATCTGTGTCGATGGCCATGATGGGGGTGGGAATACTATTCAGGTTCTCCACCTTCTGTTCGGCGTCTTCGAGGGCGCTTTGGACCTTCGTACCCGACTCCTGTAAATTCTCAATCATGGCACCGAAAGCTTCGGCCAGCTTTCCAAGTTCGTCGCCGCGTTCAATGTCCACATTGACATTCAGATTCCCGTCCGCCACTTCCTGCGCAAGGTCGCGTAATTTCACGATAGGTGCAGAGAGCCTACTGGAGAAGAAATAACCCAAAACGGCAGCCACCAAAAAACCCATCACCATGATCCAGATGAGACGAGACTGAGCAGAACTTGCCGTGAGGTGAGCCGCAGCGGCCTCCTTCTCGGCAACCCGCTCATTCAACTCGACAAGATCCTTTAGTAAAGCCTGAGATTCCAGAAAGGCAGCCCGAACATCAACGGACTTGGCGTAAAGACGATCATCGTGGGTTTTCATCTGCGGATCATCCAGAGGTACACCTGTTGTCAGCAGACTTTTTTTCTGAGCAACCAAGGCTCGGAATTCCTTGTCTTCCAATTTCCAGTTTTTCCAAAGAGGTTTGAAATTTTCCCAGATTTCAGCCTCTTCCTCCGTTTGCGGCAATGGAGCGTATTTTTGCCAGGCTTCCTCTGCGCGGTTCAGAGCAGATTCAATGAAGCGGATATTCGCCTCTCGAACCTCGCTGTCATTAAACATCCTTCTGCTTAATAATGCCCTTTCTCCTGCCAGAACAGCTGATTGCGCTTCGTACATTTCCCAAAGAGCGCTAACGCTCGGTAGGCGTACATCGGCGATTTCCGTAACTCCCGCCCCCACATCTTTCGTTGACGTGTAGCCGATCACACCAATCACTACTCCGATCAGCGCTACCAATAGAAAAACGGCCACAAGTTTGGTCCCTATTTTCATGTTCCCGAACATTTTTCCCTCCTTAAGTTCATTCCCAACAGTCAGGTTTTCTTTCAAATAGCTGCTTATGAAGCTTCCAGCGAGGAAGAGATCAAATTCACTTCATCGCCCGTTAACACTTTGTTGATGTCCAAAAGAAAAATCACGCGCTCGTCTGATTTTCCAACACCAAGGATAAAATCAGTGTTGATGGAAGTGGTTCCAAAGTTTGGCGGAGGTTCAATTTGTTCAGACTGGATGTCAAGCACTTCCATCACTTCATCGACAATGACACCCATTGTGAATTCATCACCTTTATAAAGGAGTTGTGCAACGAAGATGACCGTCTGTTCGTTTGGTTCAATTTCTTCCATGCCGAACTTCAGCCGCAGATCGATAACCGGAATGACTTTGCCCCGAAGATTGATGATGCCACGCATGAAATTTTCAGTCTTGGGGACCTTGGTGATATCCATGTAGCCGATTATTTCTTTGACCTTGAGAATGCCTAAACCATAGGCCTCCTCGGCAAGCTTGAAGGTCATGTATTTGCCCTTCAAGGCATCACCGAAACTGACTTTCTGGACCTCCTGTCGTTCAGATTCGTTCATTGTTTCTTCTTGATTCATGTTCATTTCCTCTGCTGTCTTAGGGTCAACGTCTTTGTTCCGCTGCCTGTCCTCTACATATGTGGTTATCAACAGCGGGTATATTTTGTGCTTTCTTCACCATCTCGCCTTTGATTCATCTCTATGACTTTCGTTGCAGCATGTTCAATAGCACCAATTCAATATTTCCCGGAGGATCACCATCTTGAGAGACGTACCTGGGGAAGAGTTTCAATGCCAGATTTAAGCTTTCGGTTGCGGTATCGGGTAGCGCAACAACTAAACGAATCCCATCAAGAAGCTCCTGGATATCCATTAATTGTTCAAGACTGCTTTTTGAAGCTGGAGCGATCAGAATAATTTCTATCTCCGAACGGAATTGAAGCAGTTGTTTATGAAATTCCTGTAGATTATCTACTTGTATCACTTGCACGAATCCAAGCTGCAACATCAGATGACGTATCTGATCTTTATACTTCTCTTGATTCTCGTTCCAAACCAACAGCTTCATTGGCGGCCTCTACCCTCGATTCAATTCATTTAAACTTGCTAGCATGTTGTAATTGCAAGTATGTTGCCAACTTCCCCAATCCGAGTGTGATCAGAGTAACACCATGAATATGCAGTGGTTATTATGATGGCAACTTGTGGGTGGAAAGCTTTTGCTCAGGTGCTGTACGAAAAATCTGTCCGATATTTCGGACTCGTTCGATAAGCAAGACTTGAATGTAGGAAAAACAGGATCTTTATGCGGTCCTTGACAGAATACCACGGGCTTGCCTGTGGATGAATGAGCCCGGCGGTGGTATAATGGAGATATGGAATGCATCAAAACAGCGCACAGTGTCTATTGCCTCCAATACCATGTTGTGTGGGCCTGCAAATACCGCCGCCGGATCCTGAAGCCTGACGTCTGCGGTTATTTGCGCAACGTTCTGCCGAAGTTGCTGCGAAGTATGCCCGGCGTTATGATCGAGACGATTGGCTTTGATCAGGATCATTTGCACATGGTGATGGTAATTCCTCCGAAATACAGCATTGCCGAGGTGATGAGCAGATTGAAGAGCCAATCGTCGTCCCATATGCGCAAGACTTTCAAATGGTTATCAAAGGTGTATTGGAAAGAAAACATTGTCTGGTCGCCGGGATACTTTGTCAGCAGTGTAGGCATCGACGAAGACACGATTAAGAACTATGTGGAACACCAGGGACGCCAGGATTCAGGTCAGCTTCGCATGAAGCTGTAACGGTAAGAACCCCGGGCTTGCCCGGGGGAATCTATGATGGATCGGGATTTAGGGTGAATGACCTACTTCAGGTTGAGGTTGTACTTCTTAAGCATCGCATAAACATGGGTGCGAGATAAACCGGAAAGAGCACAAGCTGTTTCGATTTTGCCATTGGACACTTTAATAAGCCTAGTCATGTACCAAAATTCAAAATGCTCTCTTTCTTCCTTAATCGTGCCCAGGTTGTTTGATTCGGTTTTCTCGAAATGTGGTTGTTCGAATGGCGAACCTTCATTACTAAAAACAGAAGCCTGAACGACAGAAACCCTGATATTACTGGGTAGATGCTTGGCATAAAGTACAGGCTCCGACTCCGCTATCGCCACCGCTCCAGATATGGCGTTGTAGAGTTCGCGAATATTGCCTGGCCATTGGTATAGTTCCAATGCTTCATGAAAGCATTCCGAAGTCCCCTTTATCTCTTTGCCTCGAAGGCGACATTCCGTAGAAACAAAATGACAGACAAGAAGTTTTAGATCTTCCATTCGAATGCGTAACGGTGGTAGCGCAACCGTTAAAGCTCTAATTCGAAACAGCAAATCAGAGCGAAAGGCTCCCCTCTGTGACAGTTCATCCAGATTTCTATTCGTAGCGGATATTAACCTGAAATTGCTGCCGATTTCTTCTTGTGAACCGATGGGTCGGAAACGGTGTTCCTGAATTACGCGCAAAAAGGATTTCTGTAGGTCGAGCGGCATCTCGCCGATTTCATCGAGAAAGAGCGTTCCTCCATCCGCCTGTTTGATCAAACCGGCTTTTCGATTCTCGGCTCCGGTAAAGGCTCCCTTTTCATGCCCAAAAAGAATACTTCCTACAAGACTTTCTGGCAGAGAAGCACAATCGACAACAACGAAAGGTTTGTCATTTCTTTCGCTGTTTTCATGGATGCATCTTGCGAAAAGCTCTTTACCGGTTCCTGTTTCACCTGTGATCAATGTGCTTACATCACCGTGCGAAGCCTGTGCGGCGAATTCTAAACTGGCTTTCAAAGGTGCAGAACCACCGATAATGTCCGGAGCATGAAAGGCCGCTTTTTGTTCTGTTTTTCGTTTGCTTTGTCGGTATTGCAAAGCACGTTTTAAAGAAAGCAGTATTGTTTGGCTTGAACTCTGTTTTCCTATAAAGTCCCATGCTCCACTGGTAATGGCTATTTTAGCGCTTTGCTCGTCTCCATATCCCGAAATGATAATGACCTCGGCGGCATTAGCCGCCTGCTGAATACTAGGAAGGATGTCCAGTCCGGATCCATCGGGCAGTTTGATGTCGAGAAAGACGACATCATATTCATCCTCAATCGCTTTACTCAGGCCATCTTTGCCTGAATACGCAATAGAAACACCATGTCCGGCCTGTTGAATGATTTCAGCCAGCATGCCACAATAGTCAGCATCATCATCGATTATCAGGACATCACTCATCTGTGTTTTCCTACGATCATCGGTCGTCAAGCTCGGCTCGAATTTGTTTAGTTAATTCAACTATATCAATAGGTTTTTGAAGGATTCTTCTGAATCCTGCATCATGAAATCTGTCATAAAGTTCGGAAGGAGTCATTCCTGTCAACATCATCATTTTCTGTGAAGAATTCACATTTGCGACTTTTTCCGCCAATTCCAGACCCGTCATTTCAGGCATTGCCTGATCCGTAATAACAAGGGCATATCGTTCCGGATCTGCTGATAATTTTTCAAATGCATCCTGTCCATTTTGGCTGATTGTTACATGATATCCAAGTCTGAGAAGCTGTTTACTCTGTGCCCGCAGAAAGGAAATATCGTCATCCACGAGTAGGATTTTTTCCGTGCCCCTGGGACAATCCTCCAAATTCAAGTATCGGTCAGTTGCCTGGGCTGGTTGTACTTCCATAGGCTTGCTTCGTAATCTAGCATCTCGGTTTTCAGTCGAATTATCGCGAGCAAGCTCCATCAGTTTGGTAACAAGCTGTCTGGCGTTCCGGCCTACGGATAATATTTCCTCAACTGCATCACGATTCTCGATATCCTGATCCAAACGAAGCACCTCAAGACTGCCGACCATGGCCGCAAGCTTGTTGTTCAAGTCATGGCCGATATCCAAAACACTTCTCGATAGTTCTCCCAATTCAGGATTTCCTTTTTGATCTCGATTTTTCATGATTCCAAGCATTCATCGACAATAAAGACTATTATAACTACCCATCCAGCACTTCCCGCAATTTCTTGGCCAGCGCCTGCGGGGTATAGGGCTTGCCGATGAAGTTGACGCCTTCATCCAGCACACCGTGATGGGCTATGGCGTTTTCGGTGTATCCGGAGGTATAGAGTGTTTTCAAGTTTGGTATCTTGGATTCAAGCTTAATTGACAGTTCGCGACCGTTCATACCGGGCATAATGATATCGGTCATGAGAAGGTCGATGTTGGATTCCGGGTTTTCGGCCATTTGTAGGGCAGTGGGACCGTCTTCCGCTGCAATGACCGTGTAGCCTTGGCGCGTAAGAATCTTCACCGCTATATTCCGCACCATGCGCTCGTCTTCGACGACGAGAACGGTTTCCGTACCATTCGGCAAATCGTCCCACATCGCCGGTCTGTCAATGGTCTCCGCTTCCGCTTCGACTGTCGGGAAATATACCTTAAAAGTCGTCCCTTCGCCCGGTTCGGAATAGACTTCGATATTGCCCCCGCTCTGTTTGATCGTTCCATAGACGGTTGCCAGGCCGAGACCCGTACCTTTGTCTTTGGGTTTTGTCGTGAAAAACGGCTCGAACAGATGTTCCCGAACCTTTTCATCCATACCGATACCGTTATCGGAAACGGCTATCATTACATACTCACCAGGTAAGGCGTGCGCGTGCAACCTGCAGTACGAGTCGTCCAGCGTTACATTTTCGGTCTCCAAGGTCAGCTTACCGCCATCAGGCATGGCGTCTCTGGCATTGACCGCCAGATTGACGAGAACCTGCTCCAGTTGCCCCGGATCGACTTTGGTTTGTCTAAGCTTTTGCTCGGGCCGAAAAACCAGATCAATATCCTCGCCGATAAGGCGACGCAGCATTTTATAAGAACGGTCGATAAGCTGATTAAGATTCACGACCTTTGGCGCAATCAACTGCTTTCTGGAAAAGGCCAAAAGCTGTCGAGTTAGCGTTGCTGCGCTATCCGCGGCCTGATTGATTTCCTCCAGGGTTTCACGCAACGGATCGCCTTCGGGAAGATCCATCAGCGCCAGGGACACATTGCCCGTGATGCCTGTAAGAAGGTTGTTGAAATCGTGCGCGACGCCACCTGCAAGGCGTCCGACGGATTCCATTTTCTGAGCCTGATGAAATTGCTCTTCCACCGCTTTTTTCTTTTCTTCTATATCCTTGCGCTCAGTGATATCCTGATGGTTACCGATCAAGCGAACGGCTTCACCGTTCTCATCACGCTCCACAACTTTGGCAAAGGTCATGATCCATCGATACGAGCCATCTTTGGTCAGCATTCTGAATTCATTATGATAATCGTCGGGTTTCGTTTGCAGATATTCATTCGCCACGGCAAGAGCCTGATCCAGATCGTCCGGATGGATTCGCTTCACCCAGTTTTCATAATCCGCCGGAAACTCATCCGGTTCATAACCGAGCATGGTGTAATAGCTGGGGCTGAAGGTCAGTTGATTGTTTCGGAAATCCCAACTCCAGATGGCATCCGACGTCGCATTCACAACCAGTTCAAGTTCACGCCGCTGGTCGAGTATCTGTTCTTCCATTTGCTTGCGCTCGGTAATGTCCGCCGAGACTGCCGTGATGTAGTGGATGAAACCGTCGTCATTGAAGACAGGAATTATGCTATGATGCAGCCAAACGGCGTTCCCCTCTGCATCGCTTGCTAATGACTCCAGGGTTTTAACCTTCTTTGTATCTCTGGCTTCTAAAAGACTGGCGCTCAACTCCTCGCGGCTTGACTCTGGAAAGAAGTCAAACGGATATGGTTTGCC
The DNA here is from genome assembly GCA_965140415.1 of Myxococcota bacterium. Classification (GTDB taxonomy): domain Bacteria; phylum Myxococcota_A; class SURF-8; order SURF-8; family SURF-8. The sequence goes on along the minus strand of OZ223209.1, from coordinate 5,432,566 downwards.
GTAATATTCGTCGTTCTGCTCCATTTTCAGCATCCGGAAACCGTTTGCACTCATGTACTGGAGGTTAAAATCAAGATCCACGATTTTATGACACACAGGTGAATGATCGACCAGGGCGCTGGAACGTTTCTCCAATTGACGTAACTCTTGCTCGTTCTCAGTGAGTTGGTCCAGATGCCGACTGTTTTGTAATGCCATCGCCGCAAGCTGTCCGAAAGCTGCGGCGATTCGCTGATCATCCTCTGTGAAATCTCCATCTTTGTTGGCAAGTCCCATGATCCCGACTGTTTTCCCTTCGATATTCAAAGGCGAAAACATGACATTTCTGAGATCAACATGTCCGCCGGGCATGAACTTTGCCCATTTGCTGTTCATGAAATCGTTGTGACAGGCAACTTGACCCGATTTGTAGGCTTCCGCCCGCAAACCACGAACGGGCATGGGCAGATTGGGATCAACCGTGCAAGGCAGACCGCCCGATTCCAGGAACAGGACTTCGTTCTCGTGCCCATCATCGCTTAAAAGAGCGACATATCCGGATTGAGCTCCGGTCATCTTCCGTGTCGCATCGAAAATTTTCCGGGCGGTTGTTGGAAATTCGTCATTTTCGAGCACGACCTTTGCGCTTTCAAGCAGGGATTCCAACTCGTGCGTTCTGGTATTGGCTTGATCCATGGCTTTTTGGATACGTTCATCCACACGTTTACTTTGTGTGATATCTCGAATGGAGAACCGCAGTGTGATTTGATTACCTTCTCTTACAGCAGAAGGATAGATCTCCAACCAGATCTTTTCACCTGTTTTCGTTCCAAGCTCAACGTCAAAAGGCTCCGTGTCTCCGTCGATGACATTGCGAAATCTGTCTTGAAGCTGGTCAATTCCTTCAACGCCCAATTCAAAGAACTTTCGTCCGATCATCTCCTCACGTTCAAACCCCAAGGGGCTTTTTTGTTGATTATGGTCAAGAATCGTTCCGTCTTGAGAAACCACGACAATCGGTTCCGACGCTTGCTCAAAAAGTGAACGATAGCGGGCTTCACTTTCCTGTATTTGTTTATCCTTCGCCAATTGCTCGGTGATGTCGGTCATGAAGGCGACCATGCCTGTGATATCCCCGGCCTGATCCTTCATTGGTGCGGCGTTAATTGACAGAATCATTCTCTGGCCATCGGGCGTTTCGATCCCATGCTGAACATCGAACACAGCTTCACCCGCCTGCATAACTCGGTTGAAGGGAAGGTCTTCCTCCGGGAAGTGCCCCCCATCAATGGTGCAGATTTTCCATTTTGGATCATTATAGCTTCTTTTCGATATTTCGTCTTGGGTAAGATGTAAAAGCTTTTCCGCTGATTCATTTGAGAAGCTGATTCGTCCATCGGTACCTACAACACTGATTCCGATCGGGCTGGCGGTCGTGATGCTGCGCATCATTTCGTACTGGCTATGCAATTCGGATTCCGTCTGTTTTTGCGCGGTGATATCCCGACTGACCGACAGCAATTTTATTACTCTTGAATCGGAATCGACAATTGGAGAAACAATAACATGCCACCATTTTTGTTTTCCCGTAACCGTCGGGCAATAGGCCTCGAATGAACCGATTTCTCCTTGCGCCGCCATCGCTACCACTTGGCGAATCCTTGCCTGATCTTCCTCTTTCCAGAATTCAATCCACGATTGTCCATAGAACGACTGGACATCGTCGATTTCCAACAGTTTCTGGCCACCCAGACTCATAAATTCCAGATGCCCTTCGAGGTCAAGCAGCTTGATGCAATCAACACTGTTTTCAACCAATGCTTTGTAATGTGATTCAAGCCGCTTCTCCTCGGTGACATCGAGAATCACACCGCGAAAATGCTTCGCATGGCCGTCTTCATCACGATCAATGTATGTACGATCGTGCAAATAGAGAATTTCCCCTTTCGCATTAATAATTCGGTACGATTCATGCGTGAATTCGCTGACGGTTTTGTCACCGACATATCGGGCGACCTCATTCGTAACCCTATCCAAATCGTCCGGATGAATTATGTCAGAATAAGGAAGTTCTCCTGACAAAAAACGTTCGGGGGCGTACCCGAAAATGCGTTCGATATTTGCGCTCACAAATTCAACCGGCCAGCCCTCTTCATTTCGCCAGTGGAAAAGAACAAGGGGGCTACCCTCGATTACCTGCGTCGCCTCTTTCAACTGTTTTTGTTTGAGGTTTCTTTCCGCTTCCATTTCCAGGCGATAGAGCGCGAAGCTCAGATCATCCGCGACCTCCTGAAAAAGCGCTTTCTCCTCCTCATCTTCAGCATATGCGGCGGGTATGGAAACAGACAACATTCCATAGAAACTTCCGTTTCTGCGCAATCCGGCACTGTATGCTGAGCGCCCCGAATACATTTTGGAAAGCGGGCAATCCTCACATTCGACGTGGGGGTCATCCACCACCACCATGCCGCCATCCATCACACGTTTGGCGCACCGGGTGAGCTTTCCTTGTTGCATCTCGTCCAACAGGGGGGCGAAATGATCGCCCACCCCCGATTCTTTTACCGTTGTAAGACGTTTTTTCTCATCGAAGCATGCAATCCAGGCATTGAAGTAGCCGAGCGTCTCCGTCAAACATTCACAGGCTTTACGGATCAATTCTTCGGGATCGTTTTCCTTGGTGATCAGTTGGTTAACTTTGCGGATGGCTTGCAACGAAGCGTTCAGATGTTCGGTGCGGTCATCCTGTTTCTTATGTTCGGTGATATCACGGGTGATCGCCAGATAGCCTTTGGCCTGACCTTCAAGATCGAAGGTTGAAACCGACCAGTCCACCCAGATCGGTTCCCCGCCTTTGGGTTTGTGCCGGGCATGGCCGCGCCATCGGCCTTCGCTCACAACGTGATGCCGAACATTCTCCCGATCCTGTGGCTTGTCGAGAACATCTATCAGATCTGCGATCGGTCGCCCCTTGGCTTCGTCGGCTCGAATACCGTAAAGAGCCTCTGCGCCAGGATTCCAATAGATGACCCGATAATCGGTATCGGTTAAGATGGCGGCATCGGAAAGATGCTGCAGGATCTCAGCAGAACGATCATGATCCATATTGGACATGGGATATTCCCCTCAAACTGTGTGCAACCCTCTAAAAACTATATATAATCCCTTGTTTAACAGGAAAAATCAACAACCAATTTTATTAGGCACAATTTTATTAGGCATAATAACTATTATTTTGAGGGGGTATTAAGATAGTATAACAGTGTATTAGGGTACTATTTAAATAAGGAGTTGAGCGAAATGTGTTTGCCGGTAACACCTAATTTTTTTCGAATACTTAGTCGGTGGTTATCTACACTGTGAGGGGAAATGTGGAGAATTTGGGCAATCTGCCTGGTGGTTTTTCCCGCTCGAATGTAGTTGCAGATTTCAACCTCACGTTTGCTGAGTCCCTGCATGCGGGCAGCAAGTTTGGCGCTTTTCGATGAGGTTAGTTTCTCAAGATTGTCTTCAAGCAATTCGATAAGTGGGCCCGTGGTATCCGAAGATTGTTCTGCCAGTTGACGAAGTAGTGGACGAATCAGCTTTTCGATGTTGATCTCAATGTCGTTCTCAAGGTGGTTCTGTTTTTCCTGGATTTGATTCATCAACTCTTGAAGTGCGATGTTCTTTTGCTCCAAGGCTAGATTGGCATTCATTAGATGTTGTCGGCTCTCTTCAATACTTTTTTCAAGGTTCTTCTTTTCTGTTATATCGATAGCCAGCGAAAGAATCCGCTGATCTTCTCCATCTTGCACGAGTGTTGCCGAATATAGGCAAGCCATAGCATTGCCGTTTTTCTTGTGTAATGCTAGTTCCCAGTTGTAAATGCTTCCTTCTTCGATGATTTTCTTTTTTAACTCTTCACGATCCACTTTGTTTATGAAACCGATCTCTGTTGAGGTTTTTCCAATAACCTGATCTCGATGAAAACCGGTAGAGGCCAGAAAGGTGCGATTTACATCGGTGTATCGACCATCTTCTATAGAACTTAGACTCATCAATATGGGAGAATCTTCGAATATGCTACGAAAGGTGTTTGCACTTTCTTGAAGCGCCTGCTCAGAACGCTTCTGTTCGGTGATGTCCGTAACGAAAATAGCCAAACGGTAGATGGTTCCTCTATGATCACGAATAGGAAAAATATGATGTCTAAAGATCCGGTCGTTTCTCGTTTCTTCAAATTGTATCGGTTTGCCGGATTCAATAACCTCATTTACCACTATTCTGCGGCTCTCTGCGATGCCCTCCGGCAAATAATCGAAGACGTTCTTTCCAAGCAACTCATCGATGGAACGGCCAAGCCGTTCGGCGAACACAGCGTTGCCGTTCAGGACGATGCCGTTCGTGTCGATCAGAAAGGAAGACTCTGGAGAAGCTCTCAAAATGGCATTCATCGTCTGGTTGGCGTTCTCGATTTCTTTAAAATGAGCTTTTTCCTTTTCGCGCTGACGCATGGCATGGATCATACTGGCGCAAGTCGAAAGAAACGGCTCTAACTCCTTCGCCAGATTCTCATCGTAACCGCCGGGCCGGTTGGCGACGCCTGCCACACCTACGAGTTTCCCACCGAAATAGAGAGGGAGGCCGATATATGCCAGAATGGAAGGATGCCCGGCGGGCAAACCTCCGGATCGAGAGTCATGCGGAGCGTCGTTGGCGATGACCAGCTTGCCCGACATCGCCGGAGTGCCACTCAGGTTGCGAAACTCCAGATTGCGGGCGATGAGATCGTTGTAGAGCTTCCGGGAGTCGTCGTCCCAGGAAATATCGGATAGCGCGAGGCTCAGTTTGTACAACTCGCCCTTGTCGTCGCGCAGCACCTCGTCCAGAAAACCGTATTCGCTGTCCGTCAGGCTGATGAGAGATTCCAGCAGAAACTTAAAGACCTCGCCCGAATCGTCGGTAGCCAGAAAACACTCGTGGGCTTTCCGGATGGAATCGAGGAGCAGCACTGAAAAGGACCGTGCTCCTGATTCATTCTTGTTGTTATCTTTCGCCATCAATTTCTCTGGTTTCCCTGCGCTTGTGATAAAACAGCCTTATCGGTTTCGGCTTACAACCAACACAACGTCGCCTCCAACCACGCCTGATACACTTTTGGATATGGAAGACTTTCGCCTGCTCGCGGATTTCACCTGTTTCCTGGCACCAAGATAGGTGACAGGGCGATAATAGAAAATCACAAGCTAGATTGCAATGAATATCAATGAAGTAGGGGAAGTGGTCAACATTTCGGCGTGACTTGGTTTGGTCCAACTCTTGCTTTAGCAAATGGCAAACGCAGATCTCCCGGCTGGTTTCAATTCCGCCCGCGACCAGGATGGCGGCAATACCGTGCCTGAAGCCCCAGCGCAGAAAGCCGAAACGTGCTGGCTGGCCATCACGTGCATGACCGCTGCTTTCCGTTTGGCCGGGCTTAAAACTTTCCCTCGGCGACTTCCTTCAGGATCGCCTTGTCCAGGGACAGATCCGCCACCAGCTTTTTCAGACGGGCATTCTCGTCCTCAAGTTCTCGAAGGCGTTTGGCCTGGTCGAGATTCAATCGGCCATACTCCTTGCGCCAACGGTAGTAAGTTTGCTCCGATACGCCAATGGCCTTGACCGATTGCGCCACTGTTTGACCTTGGGATTGCAGTACTTCCGCTTTGCGCAACTGCCGGATGATATTCTCGATACTCGTTCGCTTCGCCATAACCTTGCCTCCTATCTTGGAATTCCAGCTGAAGTCTAACATCATTACTGGATTCTCGTTAGGGGGTCAGGTCACTGGCATCATTCCAAACAATTTGGCATTTGCCATCTTCACAACCCCGGTTTCCACAATCTTCTGCTAAATGGTCAGGATCACCGCAGTTGTCGTAACACCAAGAATCATTGTTTCGGCAGTGTTTTACATCGCAAGAATCGGTTATCTGACAGGAAGTATTGTCTCCATCAACTGATTGGTCACCATCCACTGTGCTATCCCCATCGGTTGATGACTCTGGCTTGCACATACCGCTTTCTTCATCATACACCATGCCGCTGGGGCATTGATGCTCATCACCATCAACCACCTCCCCTGGTTTGCACATGTCCCTTTCTTCGTCGTAGACCATGCCGTCTGGACATTGTGGTTCATCTCCGTCAACCGTGCCTGGCACACACATCTCCTCTGAATCATCCCAAACGAAACCGTTGGGACATTGTTGGCCAGAGGTGTCACCATCTATGTTCGAAAAATCGCCATCGCTCGCCAATTGATCCCCATCTGTAGAATCGTCGCTTCCACCCGAGTCACAACTCAAGCATAGGAATGTGATCACAATAGAGAAAATGAGTAGAAGCCATCTCAAAAATGCCTGAGCAGTATAATAGCGCATCCTAACAGCAGAAATCCTTCATAATTGATTTCGTTATACTCCCATCGAACCACGAGCCTGCGGAAGTTGTGCAGCCAGGCAAACAGTCTTTCCACCTTCCAACGGCGTACATAGCGGCGTAGCGCCCGACCATCCTGGGTTTTATCTTTCTTCCGGTTGCCCTTGTGCGGCGCAATCATTTCAATGCCACGTTCCTCAAGAAGTCTCTCATCCAGTGGATCGCTGTCATACGCCTTGTCTCCGATCAACCTCTCCGGCGAGCCTTCGGTTACAACAGCATCCAGCGTTTCTTCCACTAAGGTCACTTCGTGCGGCGAAGCGCTTGTTGTGCATACGGCGACAGGAAGACCAGCGCTGTCAACGATCGCCATGATCTTACAGCCCTTTCCCCGCTTGGTTTTCCCGACTTTGAGCCCCCCTTTTTAGCGGAAGAAAAACTCCCGTCGATGAAGCACTCGGAGAGGTCGATTCCGCCGCGTTGCTCAAGGTCACGCGCAAGTTCCTGAAGAATCCTCTGCATGATACCGGCCTCGTTCCAATTTTGAAAGCGTCGATGCACTGTCTGATAAGGCGGATATCTGCGTGGAAGATCCTTCCAGGGAGCGCCGGTTCTCAGAACCCAAAGGATGCCGTTCATGATGGCGCGGTCATCCTGTGCGGGTCTCCCGCGTTTTCCGGGTTGGCTTTTGTGAGGCGGCAGCAGCGGCTCGATCAGGCTCCATTGTTCGTTGGTCAGTTCCATCGAAAGCACCTGTAGATATTAAGTATATTATATACAGTATATCATAGTGGGGCAAAATTTCACTCAGACTACACTGGGAGACGAATAGTTCTGAAATATCAGATGTTTGGGATTATGCTATTTTTGAGATGGCTTCTAGAAAAGTCTTGGGACGGTTCATGATTCCTCCACATTTGCCAAAGGCTATATCCTCTTACTGAACTTATTTGCTATTTTCACCGATAACAACCAATCGCTCACCCACAATAAGAGCGATCCGGTTACCAGGTAGTAAAATCATCGAATCTTGGTTCTGAATTTCTCCATTGGGAAGGTCGTAATAGCGCCATAGAAGTTTTCCAGTGGCGCTAATACAAACAAGTGCTTGTAATCCATCATCTGTTTGTTCAGGGATTAGAACATTTCCGTTGGAGTCGGCAATATGGCGAGCAGAGTCAAAAGTTTCTCCCAACACACGATATTCCCATTGCACGTTACCACTTAAATCCAGAGAATAAATCACTTTATAGAGGACGGAGTCAATAGTGTCCATCCCAGAAACATAAACTGTACCATTGGGTCCAAGAGTAAAAGTTTCATATAACACTTTCCCTTCAGTGTTTACATCAAAAAACCATTTAACATTTCCATCTGGATCGAAAGCCGCATAATTTTTCCAACTTCCGTAGCCAGCCTCTTGAAACTTACCAACTACATAAATTGTTCCATCTTTGCCTACAACGGGAAAATTATCTATACGGTAATCGTCCATCATCCACTCAATAGAAAGCTCATTAGTGCTAATTGAAAATAATTTATCATCTATTACGGAATACATGCTCCCGGAACGTCCGACCGATATTGGACCGACTTGACCAGATGATTCTAGTCCAAAATCTTCATAATCTAAATGATAGCTGTCTGCCCAGTCAGAAGAAACAAACATTAAATCTCCCCCCCAATAGGTATATCCTCCACTTCCAAGCAAAATCGTTTTGTTCGGCAAAATAGTAGATGAAGTTGGAAGGTCACTTGTAATAGCTTCAGCTATCCAATTGCCTTCTGAAATTCCAAAAATCTTGTCTTCTTCTCCTGAGTATGACGCGCCAATATAAGCACCAGCAATTATGATTCCATCAGACCTTACAGAGAGAGAACGTGGGATCATTATTGAACGATAACTATCGTCAAGAGGGTATTGATCGTATAGGTTAAATACCCAATTGCTGCTTCCATCGATATCGTATGAAGCAATTCTGCCAAACTTTTCAAAAGCTTCTGAGGCAATAATTATGTTATCAATACTACTCGAAATTAAACTGGAATCACCTGATTCTTTATCTATTTCAACATTCAACACCTCTGTCGGATTCATCGGAAATGAAAACGGAGCCCGATAGGCTCTGGTCGGACAATATCCCATCATTGGCCAAGAGTTTTCTGCATCCAGGCCACTCATGTCCCCGCAAATGACATCTTGGGAAACACATTCTCCTTCTTCACAATACTTGTGTTCTGGACAAACTCCGCACAAAGCTCCACAGTTTGGATCGTATCCACAAACATGATTTGAACAATCAGGTTGGCAATTGTCATTTTCGATGCCATCATCGTCATCATCAATTTCAATGTCCCCATCAGGCATTGAATCTCCATCCACAATCTCAACCTCTTTTTCTAAGTCGGTATCACCATCAACGTTTGAGTCGCCATCTAGCTCTGTTTGTGCATCGATTTTATCGAGTTCGGATGAATCGCCATCTGTTGGAGTGGAGTCAATATCGCCATCCTCAGGTTTCGCATCTTGATCTTCTTCACGATCGCCGTCCACAGAACTATCGACTTCGCTAGAGTTACAACCAACGATGAAAACTATCAATATTAACCCGAATATCATCACGTTAAGAGATTTCATACTATTCCCTCCGAAAAGGACTTTGCCGGGATCTGTTTCGATTTTTCGAAGACTATCATAGCACTCTCGATTACTCAAATGCAAACCAGTAAAAAATCGATTGTCCACCAAGCCGCCCGTCGTAATTGGCGGCATTCCGGGGGGACATGGCGATCTACTACACGGAAAAGGGAGGCTTGCCGTTGTCCTGATCCGAATTATTACGTACAGCCCGAAAAAATCCACCAAAAAAAATTTCAGCTGCGACGCTACGCCAGTTGGAATTGTCGGTGCCGGGCGAAAAAATTGACCTGTTAGAGAGCAAAGACTGTCTCCTGCTTTGGGGCCCCATTTGAAAAAGTTATAGCCCTCGGCGTATACGAAGTGGAAATTTCGGATCCGGATCTGACATAAAGAAGAATGAATGGTCTGATTCGGATCGTTTTCTTCATACCTCCGAGTTAAAAGAAAGACCAATCGGGCCTTTCTCCGCCGCAAGGGTGCGACTGGGGATGGTATGGCGGGCGATGAGGCGGGGCGGCATGGTGGGGAATATCACTTTCGGCACTTGCAAAGCCATTCTTTTAAGCTTTTGATGATGGCTATTATCACTATATCAGCGAAGGTTTTGGTCATTCTATGCGGCTCCCGGCTGGGGTTCGAGGTAGCACGTCATTCCAGTGTCTACGGCTAGTTGGCGACCGAGTTCCTTCAAGCGACGGTAACAGTTCGACATTGACATACCGACCCATTCGGCGATCTCCGTTCCGGCTCTGCCTTCCATTCGGCCTTGCAGGATGTCACGGTCGGTCGAGTCCAGATCTGCCAGCCACTCCTCCAAATCGATGGCGGAATTGAGCCGATTTTCAACATCCGCCGTCTGGCGCAGGCTGACTTCGGTGACGAAGCTCATGGGATTATCATGGCTCACGCCCAGATCGTCGTAGGGACCGTCTTCTTCATCTGCAAGTCCGTCGAAGCGCAGAACCTTGATGCCGTCCAAGACGCAGGCCGGTGAGCCTAGCACGTCTCTGCGGCGACCGTGTCCGGTTCGGGTGAAGCGGTGGGTGACGTCGAAGCTTTTCAGTTTCAAGCCGTAAACCAGCGCGGCGCGGTCGGTCGGCTTGCCACGCTCGGCGGCGCGGCGGTAATCGTCGTAGATCATGCACATGCCTTCCTGAAAACGATCCTCGGCGTCGAAGGCGTCACCTAGGTGCCGCTTGACCGGATCGAAGATTTTGTCTTCGACCATTTCGCTGAAGGATGCGTTGATCGCTTCATGGGACATGGGAACGGGTTGACAGGACTGCTGGTTTTGGGAACACACTTCCATCGTTGGCCTCCGTGTGTGTCTCGACGCACGAAGGCCATCCCGGCCTTGGCTTTGCGCCGCCGCCGGGTGCGGTAGGGGTGAATTTGCCTTCACAAAAAAATGGACAACCAAGTTAGACGGTTGCCCACATCTTTCTTATGTCGTAAAGCATTGAAATATTATCAGTATTTGGCCTGTCGCAGGCTGGATTCAGGAAGTTCTTGTCTTTACTGCTGACCAATCGGATCTCACAACGATTCGCCAGGACACGGCAACTCTGAGGCATGACGCACGTCTGGTGTCATTGCTTCGAAATACTGTGGAATCGGCTGCCAGTGAGGATGGCTGGTCGCCGCTAGGTTCAGTAGGCCAGCAGATCGGCAACCAGGCATCCTTTGATCCTCGCAACTATGGTTACCGCAAACTACTCGACCTGATCGAAGCCACCGAGTTGTTTGACATGAAACGCCGAGGCGACCAGTTCGTGCTGCGGGGCAAACGCCAGAGGTAGAACCGGGATCAACATCACCTGAAACTTTATACGGCCATACCAAGGGGCCCTCAGCCATTGAAAAAGCGCATATGCGTGATGGCTTTCATGATCCTGCCGTCCTGTAGTGCCTCAAAAGCATCCCATACTGTCGCAGCTCTGGCCGCCGAACCACTGCTCGCCTGGACCGCTGCACCAGGATTCCGTCGTCCACTCTGAAATGCAGGAATACATGTCATCGCAGCAGGCGCCTAACGGGATGCACTCATCCAGGCTTTCCCAGCTTCCATCGTTGCAGACAGCGAATCCGTCTCCTGTTGTTTCAGAATAGTCATCGCACAGCAGTTCACAGGTAGACCCATGGGGGATGTCGAAGCAATCAGCACCGTAATTGCCGTTTTCTGGATCAGTTGGAGGGTTTATACATGGTGCACATGGAACTAAACCACAACTGCCATCGTCAGTACGGACGCAGCGAACATGCTGCTCCATAGTCTTTACAAAGGTAGTAACATTTGAGTATTCGAAGTCTACTCTCCATACACTATCGCCTTCTTCAACGGTGCTCGACCAATATGAGTCACAAGCACCAGAATAAGAACTTCCCCAGTAACATCCATCATTGGCAGGACCGCTTCCATCAGGGCATGCAACATCACCGAAACATCCTGTGTTCAGACAATCATAATTGGAGCAACCCTCCGAGACAAGGCAATCACCGCCATAATCGATGGTGTCGCATCCTTCAACAAAGTTACGTAACTCGTCTATTGTTGGCAAGCGCCAATCATCAAAATTATCAAGCACCAATTCATTACAATATGTCACCGCCGTATCCCAAACCATTGTATTGCCTGGGGCCGTTGTCTGCCACATAAGGTCTTCTATTGGGGTTGGATCAGGCGAATAGCACCCACAAGTCGCAATCTCTTCACCGTCTTCTACAGAACAGCCAGTATAGGGGCTATCACAAATATAAAAACAAGAGGTATTTGCCAATCCATATACATCTTTCTCTACTTCCACGCAAGTACAAATCCTATATGTTCCCGATGCTTCGGGATCACAAAAATCAATACTGGTTTGAGGGTCGCAGGAGCCTTCGCAAACCTTATCGGTACATTCCTCAGTAGAATCCTGAACACATTCCATGGCCACTTCACATTCCGCATTGTCATTACGTGCAACGCATTGACCAGACTCACATTTGCTACATTCCGATTCGCATAAATTGCCATCATCTTCAGTTTTTGCAAAACATGCAGTTGTAAACTGACCGGGAGATTGTTCCTGTGTCTCACAAGTATGACATGCAATGCACTCGAAGTAGTCGTATTTTCCTTCAACATTGCAATAGCACAACTCCCCATCACTTAGGCAAAGTTTATCAGTTGGCCAGGTACAGGCGGTATCCGGGCAGGGGTTATAAACTTCCCTAACACAACGAGCTTTGTATGCGTTATAAGTGAAAGAGCGGTCAAATCTGGTTGATTTAATTCGGATGTGCCAGGCAAAATCATGATTATTTTCCACAATTGTGGATGTCCAATAAGTTTCACATGAACCTTCAAGGCCATCAGGTTGATAACAACCCTCATCCGGACCAACATCGGAAGTACAGCCATAGCACGAAGTAACATGACAAGAAGATGCAGAACAACTGTCTGTCAAACTACACTCACCACCCGGTTCTGTTTTCGGGCAACCTCTAATCAGGGTACGGTACTCATCAATTGTTGGCAAATGCCAACCGCCATCATCCAGATCAAGATTCTGGCAATAAGTCTTGGCATCATCAAAACTCATTCCACCAAATTCCGGCTCAGATGTTTCTTGCCACTCCAACCCGGAGTCAACATCAAGACAAACACCATCAGAACATGGAAGAGAGTCTATGGGTTCAACATCTTCCTCTTCTTCGATCTCTTCATCCAGTTCTTCATCCACATCACCATCCACGGTAATGGTTCCTGTAATACTTAGGCTGTATGGGCCTGCCCCATCAGGTCCAGAATTATGATTTCCTGAATCCACCACTATCAGGTATTCACCATTTTCAGAAGCTGTGAAGGACAAAGCCTCGGAGCCTCCACCGGTGTTATAATCTGCTCCTTCCAAACAGGAGGCCATATCTGAGCATTCTGTGGCAATCACAATCATCGGATCAAAATTCGCATTTGAAGTCGTTAATTCAATCTGAATATTATCCCCGGTGCTTAATGTGATTGAATAGACATGATCTCCCCCTAAGGCTGTCCAGTCAAAACAGCTTTCTTGATAATCTAGATTAAACTCATTGAGGTCACCTGTTGTGTCGTCACTGTTCTGATAGGGCAATGAATCTATGGTGTAGTCTGGAGTACAAACGGTTGAACCTTCTACTTCAGCTTCTACTTCAATCTCTTCTTCGACTTCCAGTTCTTCATCAACATCGCCATCAACTATATCGGCATTTCTCACACAACGTACATAAAGCGGCTGAACAATATGAGTTCCAATGATGCCTGCGCTACCGAATTTTACAACATAAACTCCACCGTCTGTCCATGTAGACGACCAATACCAGGTGCAAATACCTGAAAGTGGCTCCGCCCAATAGCAACCAGAATCAGGTCCTTCATTGTCATCACAACCATCACAGGATGCATCCACACAATTTGCGGTTGTGCAACTATTTGTCGCTTGGCAAGATCCTTCTGTTTGAGTATCTCCACAACCTCTTATTATGGTTCTCATCTCGGAGATAGAAGGCATGCGCCAATCGTCATGATTATTAAGCACCAGATCTTCACAATAATCTTCAGTGTTGAAGAACATATCACCAAGTCCGTTGGTTTCCTGCCATTCCAGACCGGTTGAGCTATCAACACAGCTGCCGTTTGCACAAACTAATGGCTCAGGTATTTCTTCTTCAATTTCCTCTTCAATCTCTTCCTCGATTTCCAATTCTTCATCAACATCGCCATCAACGATATCGGCATTTCTGACACAACGTATTTGAAGAGGTTGAACGATATGAGTGGAGATGATAGAAGCGTTGGCGAATTTCACAATCCATACTCCACTATCTGCTGATGTAGACGACCAGTACCAACCGCACGTTCCTCCAAGTGGCTCTGCCCAATAGCAGCCAGCATCAGGTCCCTCATTGGCAGTACAACCATCACAGGATGCATCCCTGCAATCTACGTTCGTGCAACTATTTGAAACTCCACATAAGCCTCCGGTTTGAGTATCTTCACAATCTCTTATTATGCTTCTCATCTCGGAAATAGAAGGCATGCGCCAGTCATCTTGACCATCAAGCACCAGATCTTCACAATAGTCTTTAGCGTTATACCAGAAATGCACGCCGCCATCACCTTCCTGCCATTCAAGACCCGTAGCGCTGTCGATGCAGGTGCCGTTGGCGCAGGAAATCGTATCGGAGGTTTCTTCCTCGACCTCAAACTCGTTTTCAACATCACCATCGACGATGTCCTCGTCGGTATCGTCATCAAGATCACCATCTGGCAGTGGTGCATCATGAACGCAGCGGAAGGCCGTGAGATCGACCGCGCTCGGTGCGTAATCCATATATCCGTTTCTGAAGTCGAGATACCATGCCGAGCCTGCATAGTCTGCAACCACCGACGACGACCAATGCTGACCGCAACTGCCTTCAATAGGAGCCGGGCGATAGCAGCCATCGTCCGGGCCAGCATTCTCCGAGCAACCAGCGCAATCGGACGTTCGGCAAACAGAGTCCTGGCAGCTACTTGTTACGCCGCAGTTTCCTCCCGTCTCGATATCGGGGCAGCCACGCACGAGGCTGCGCAAATCGGAAATATCGGGTAATCGCCAATCCAGATATCCCTCGAGTTCCAGATCTTCGCAATAAACTTTGGCATCATTCCAGGATTCCGCTCCGGCATCCATCACCATCCAGATCAGGCCGCTGGAATCGTCCGTCCAGGTGTCCGGGATAATGGTTTCTTCTTCTGATTCGGGATCATGGTCAATCACGTCACCATCGATAGTGTCTTCATCCATATCGAGGTCGCCGTCAACCATATCGCCGTCGCTGATATCACCATCGCTTGCGTCACCATCAGTGATATCCCCATCTGCAGAATCCCCATCGACGATATCTCCGTCCGTAAAGTCACCATCTGCAATGTCGCCGTCGGTTACGTCCCCGTCGACTGTGTCTCCGTCGGTTGCATCGCCATCGGTCACGTCGCCGTCAGCCGTATCTCCGTCGACCACGTCACCATCCGGTTCATCGCCATCCGGATCGTCACCATCGATCACGTCACCGTCAGGCCTGTCACCATCGGTCGCGTCGCCGTCGGCATCATCTCCGTCCGTTTCGACCTGGTCTCCATCCGTATCACTCCCGGTTGAAGATCCCCCGTCGTCGCATCCCGTGGTAAAGACCAGCAGTAATCCTAGCATTCCAATGGTGATAATTTGTTTCATGTCTTTCTCCTGCTGTATATTCGATTCGGCGAATGCTGTTGCCTGTATAAACGTAACCATTCCTTATTAGCATCCAAAAAAAAAATAAATTTATCAAGGAACCTCGCCAAGTTGACTTCTATTCAAGGAAGGAGAGACAGGAATTCCAAATGACCATTTCGGGGATTCCACGCAACAGCACCTGTAACACTGACCAGGGATCGACTGCCCGGCCAACCTATATCACGGAAAAAATCGCCGTATATTCCGGCTTGATGTTTTGGCTAAAACCGTGCCGTTGGGTAACCTTACGGGCGCTTGGAGCTACGCCAAAAATGGCCCCAAAATGTACCCAGTTGAAAGTCCATATCGTTTCACTTTTGCACAAACCAGCCCCCGTTGCACAATGCTTCGATCCACTGGCATCATCTCGATCTTGCCGGGCAGATGGCGAAAATTTCCCCCAAAAAAATCCTCGCATCCTCGTCGACTGGGTGGATCAATATTTTTCCGCCTCTTTGAGGGCGAGGACAGGGGTTCACTTTCATGGGGCCCCTTGGGCGTCAATAGCCCTACGAACGGACGAGAAAGGGATGGAAAAGCGATATAAGCATGATGAACGAGCATGTATCGCCATGCAAACTTTCCCCTTTGACTTGCTTTCTTATGGTAGCTCCTTGGTAGCTCCACAAAAAGAAAGGACTTAGCGAAATCGCTAAGTCCTTGTAATTACTGGAGCCAACGAGCGGATTCGAACCGCTGACCTGCTGATTACGAATCCGCACTTTCTGGTTTTTACGAGTTCACATAAGTGTTGACAGATGTCGCCCAAGTCCAGTATTATCAAGGTCTAAAGCGTTGATGGGTTCAAACGAGCTTACATCTCGCTGTACGACGGGTGTACGTTCTTTTATGGTTTTTCGAGCCTCTGTACGACGGGCGTACGTTCATTTTTACGACCTGCTGAATCCGGGGCAAGACTGCTGACGGTTGGGCAAGAAATAGACGAGGACATGCACGTTCATGGCGCAGATCAAACTGACGAAAAAGAACATCGATCGGCTCCCGAAAAGCAAGAAAACGCACGGGACTCGCTACTACGATACAGAAACCCAGTGCTTTGGGCTTGTAACCTATCCCACCGGCAGAAAGAGCTTCTTCATCGAGTATGGTGATCGTGGCCGGCGACGACGAATGACGCTGGGCGCGTACGGACGTCTTACACCGGATCAGGCGCGGGAATTGGCCAAGCAAAAGATGGCCGAGGTGAGTCAAGGCACCGACCCCCTGGATGAGCGCCAGAAACGGCGGCACGCATTGATTTTCGGCGAGTGGGCCGATACCTATCTCGAAAAGGTCAAGCAACGAAAAAAGCATCCTCGTGAAGACACGCGTTATCTCGGCCGAGCAAAAGAACATTGGGGTAAGCGTCCTCTGCACTCCATCACGACGGAGGATGTAGAGAAGCTTCGGGACATCATCATCGCGGGCGGAAGCCGAATTGCCGCGAACCGATGGCTTGCCAGCGTGAGAGCTTGCCTTCAGGATGCTTGGCGCCTTAGCAAAGTAGACAGCAATGTGGCCATGAAGGTGAAGCCCATTCCAGAGAATGACCCGAGAGCGCGTGTGCTCAGCGATAAGGAATTTGAGCGGTTCATCGATGCCATTCATTTGCTGGCGGAAACAAAACGTTTTGACCGTAGCGTTTACGCTGCGTTCCTGCTCCTTGTGGAAACAGGGGCACGAATGTCGGAAGTGTTGCATGCCAAATGGGAGGACATCGACCTTGATGAAGGCCTGTGGCGCATTCCGAGACCGAAAAGCGGTCGTCCACAGGTTCAGCCATTAAGCCCGAACTCCGTTGCTTTGCTCGACCAGTTGCCGCGCAGAAGCATTTACATTATTCCAGGCCGCAAACCAGACCGTCCCCGCTCCGATTTACAAAAGCCTTGGGCTTTCATAAAGGAGAAGGCGAAACTCGATGGCGTCACCATTCACGACATCCGGCGAACCTTCGGTCTTCAGATTGCCAAAACAAAGGGGCTACATGTCGCCAGTAAGCTTCTGCGCCATTCGGATATTCGAGTAACGGAACGGCATTATGCGCCCCTTGGAATTGAAGAGCTTCGAGATGCCCTGGTAGAGCGGGAGAAAGTGTTGCCGTTGAGGAGAAAAAGGTCAGAGGGGAAGGCATGACCCACTCAGATTGGGAAAGACCAGATTTAGTGTCGCTAATGAGTTTGTTCTGGAAAAATACACTTGAACTGCGACCAGAATTTTCAAGAGACCTTGCAAAGGAAGGATTGCAGATTTACAAAGACTGGCTTGATTCGATCAATTCAATTAGTACAATCAGCAACATTGAAGAAGCGGTTCTTGCAATGGCGAAAGCTTCCACCCTTGATGAATTCTATAATATCTTTCAATGCTTTCAGGGAAAGAATGTTAATGCGGTACAGGCAATAGATTGCTACGCGAAATTTCGTTGTGAGCTAGAAAATTACCTCACCAAGTTCAACCTCACGGCTGGATGGTGCGTTGGTTATGCTGAGCGGCAACTTTGGTATTGGTTAAATAACGGTGAAGCGTTCGCTAGGCAAGAGGTGTTTGCCCCGGTTCTCCCTGCTCCATTCTCTGAAGAGAAACGTCTTCAAATAGAACGTGATGTCCAATTTTCTGCAAAGTACTCGGGGGGCAGCAATCGTGCATCTAAGCTCGGAAATCTTACATATTGGGAAAATTTAAGATGGAAATGTCTCATCTCGGCACTTGCAGACCTGCTTGCCTCCGACAAGAGGGTTCCGGTCAATAAACGGTGGCGTTTGACCTTCTTTCTTAAACCGGAGTTCTGGATTCGATGCTGCATAAACGGACTTGATGATGAGTTACTAATTGATCTCTTCCGCAATGGTACGCCATGGCTGGCCTTTCCGTTCTTCGATAACAGAGAACGAATTCTTATGCCAGACTGGATGAGCGACGAGCAGAAACGTCAACTGCATTATGATAATAACCCACAAGAAATCCCAACCGCACTCCAGTTTCATTTTCGTGATTTCTGGTGGATTGATAATGGTGAAGAAAGGAAGCAGGCGGAAAAAAGGATCCAGGACAAATTCAGAGCTGATTTGAAAAAGTATCTTGATTGCTTGGAAAAAGACGGGATTAGACCTCTACTTCCAGAGGAGTTCGGCTTAGTGCCAGATGAAGAAATCGATGAAATGTATACCGAGCAAAATCCTAAAATTAGAAATCTCCATATAGAGTGGGCTGTTCGCAGAATTGTTCCTCCAATAGAATCAAAGTACGATATAGATGGCTGCGATACAAATCACACAAAGGAAATTGGGATATATAGCAACTCAATTGCGGATGAACTCGGTCTAGAAATATTGGGCTCAAATCGTAAGCGAGGTAAAACAAAACATAATTAGGGGAAAATTTCCCTCCGAAAAAACCCTATCCAAACACCCCCATATCCTGGATGCTCACTCGTAGATGGAGGTCTACGAATGAGCAAACCGATCAATACGAAAAATGCGGCTGAACGAATCGGCGTCAAACCTCAAACGCTACGAACATGGCGCTGCCGTGGTTGTGGGCCAGTTTATACGCGTCTCGGCGGCCCCCGCGGTCGTGCCGTTTACGATGTCGATGAACTGGACCGCTGGCTATCGGAACGGACATTCCGCAGCACCAGCGAGGAGGCTGTGAAAAATGACCAAAACAAATAGTCCCACCCTCGGTCCAGAAGTGGCGCGGTTGTTGGAGCAGAATTTCGTCGGCCTACCGGCGATTGCAGAGGCATTTCTACGAGAGCATGGCTCGGCTCTGGCGTATAACCCGACCATAAAGTGGCTGCGGTTCAATGGGCGGATATTTGAACCCGTTCGTGAGAACGATCTGTTCCCAGACATCCAATCGGTAATTCTCCAGTTTGCTGACCAGCTATCGCGGCAGGGACGTTGGGCGGATGCCAGTCGTGCAGCTGCGTTGGCTAAAACCAGCGTCTACCGCGAAATTTTGAGGTTGACTGAGGCCGTCTGTGAAACGGATATCCGCTATTTCCAGAGGCATGTCGGGTATGTAAACACACCGGCGGGGTTGTATGACGTCCGTACAGGTCAACTGAATTCGACAACGCCGGACTTTTTCCTACTGGCATCTACTCGGTTGCCAATAAATCAAACTGGCAAATGCGATCGGATTATGAGGGTTTTAAAAACGCTATTCGATGATGATATCGAAAAGGTTGAATTTTTCCGTCGATACCTAGGTTCCGTACTAGCAGGATTCAGAGCAAAAAAACTGATCGTTCTGAAAGCAGCCGATATGGATGGCATCCGGTTGCTATTCCAGTTAATTGTCCAGATCGCTGGCAGCTACTGTGTTGAAATACCAGTTACAGCAGCTATCGAACCAAATAGAAATCGCCCGCTCCAGCAACTACTCGGTCTCCGCCTCGCCGTGGACATCCATCTGGCGAAATATGCCATGCTGGACGAGCGGATTCTATGGCCGTTCTACGAACGTCCGGAAATCCAGCTTAACCTCTCCAAAACGGAGACGGTCGATATACTCGCGCCGCCGTATACCATCATCATGACAACGCCAGCCGACCACGGCACCCCGGTGTTTCATGGTTCTCGCGACGAGATACCAAAATTGTTCCATGTCATCCCGGCCGAAGGGATGCTAGCCACGGAGGATTACGAATTTCTAAGGCATCAGGCTCTATTCGAGGAGGGGCCCGCATTCCTCCACTGGTTGCTGGAGCCGCTCAGGACCGATACCGCCGGGTTTATTGACCAACGCAGCGATCCCGCCGCCGCACTCTCCTGGATTGCAGACGAGACCGAGGCATACGCCGATGCCCAGGAATCCGCCACGATTGATGCCTTTTTGCGCGACGAGGTGACGGTCGATCCGGAGGTTCAACCCGGATTCCCAACAGCCAGCACAGCGCGAGAATTTTATAGTCGTTACCGAACCTACTGTACGGAACGCGGTGGCAAACCGATGACGGAAACGGCATTCGGCAAAAAAATGTCCGAGCGGTTCGAGAAAATCCGAACGCGAAAAGGCCTTGTATATTCCGGCGTTAGGCTGAATCGACATGCGCGGGGATGACACAGTGTGTAGGGTTTTCATAGATAACAAAGCCTTTCGGTTGTTCCTGGATAGTTGAGATGAAACCCTGCACAAATAAAATATCTACACCGTTTTTCGATAAGCGGGTAAACATGAATCTAATCCCCTTCACCACACCTAATTCCCCGTTCGCCACGATCGACCTGCCCATAGTCCCGGCGCGCGGTCTCACCGTCAACGTGATCGACGTAGCGATGCCCGCTGCAGATGACCACTGGACGGGCTACTACAAAAAACCATTCGCCCAGGGCTATTTCTACTGCTACCCCGAACCGGTTGGTGACCGATCCGTGGAGGATGCCGCCACCGACCTGTGGCAGGAGTTCCCATTGGCTGCGCTGACCCACCTGGAGACTCGGTTCTGGCGTAAGCCCGGCCACGAAGATGTCCTGCGCGTGGAATCGAATGTAACCGCGATGGAGGGAACGTCACCCACAACGAAAACCACCGAAGTACGGCTGTTTAGAGAGGATGCCGCCCGGAGACAGTTCCGCGAGCAACAACAAACCGAGCTGGAGTACGTGCAGGCATATCTGGACGCGATCCCAAACCACTCGATACTAAGCCGTACAACTACTACCCCCCAAGCCAGCATCGCCTATATGCCGTTCGCGGATGAAGTCGAGTCCTACTACGACCTGGCATTCTGGACCGCCCTGTATGACCTGATGGATCGTCTAAAAATCCCGACGAAACGTCTGATCTGCGGGACAACTCTCTCTGACTCAGACGACGAAACCATTCAATTCTGGCTCATTGAAGGCCCGACCAACAAGCGGATCGACATCCCTACACCTGAATTCACCGGCAAGCTGGCCGAGAAACTTGCTAAACTTTTTCGACATCGGAAGGATCTTGGAGAACTTTCACCTGATACGTCCGGCGAGCAAGTCGACTGGTATATCGGTGAAATTCGCCAATTGTATCTCAGTCTAACCGATTACATCAACCGCCATAGAGAACGACTCCTCCGAGCGAGCCGGCAACTGGACATGACGCGGTGTCGAATTGAGCGTAATGCGGATCAACGTGCCGAACTACGCGGTCAGTTCACAGAGGTACCATCCAATTTCTTAGATATCATCCCACACATGCCGGTGCTGAAGGTGAACCCGGAAATGGACAAACCACTCTCCATCGTTACAACTGGTCAAGGTGCCGAGGCTTTGGCCTTGCAACGCCCGGTTTCACAAAGCCGTTCCTACCGCGACCTTGAATTCGCGGTGATTGACGATGACCTGTCTAAAGACACCCTGCTAAACTCGGTGCAGACCGTGTTTGTCGCGCCGAATGTCCCATGGCTCCTGCCGCAGGGATACGTGGGCCTGTTCCAGATGGCGGAGGAAAACGGCACGCTAAACAACGGCCACGATACCGTCACCACCGCTGCTGACTTCTGGAAAACTCTTCGCCCTGACAAGATTGACCGGATCACCAGGAGGGGAACGACCAATATCCTCGGCGAAAATCTCAATCCTCGCGAGTTGTTCTTCGCCTTCATGAATGTCGCCCGCCGCATCAACATCCCTTTTTCTGGTCTCAGGAATAAAGGCCAGGAGCGGATCATCACGGGCATCATCCAGGTCTCGGCAGTCGATATCCGTAAAGGTGAACCTCATGCCATCCACTGGCGGATCAACCCCCAGCTGGCGTCCTACATCACCGGGGAAGGCCAACGTGCCCTCTATATGGTGACGAACCGTCAGGCCATGTTCAGCTATCGAGGGAAAGTCCTGCATACCGCCCCCGCGCTGCAACTGTACATCGAGCTGCGCCTCCGCACGACGTACAGGAATCTCGGAACCACCGAGTTGGAGACTCCGAATGGCAACGGCACGCGGGTGGAAACCATCCTACATGCTCTCGGTCTCGGCTCGCTGATCAATAGCCTAACACCTAAAAAGGCTGCCAACCGGATATTTACCTCACTCGATCAGGTGGCGGAGGCCGGGGTGATTGCCGACTGGTCGGTGGAAATCCCGTCGCCAGCCAACCCGCTGGGAGAGCTCGTAAAGATCAAAGGGGCAGAAGATTATGCGGTGATGTATAAATCCATGGATTTAAAGAGAGATAAGCGAATTCTAGTCTCTGAACTAGAAAAGCCCGGGCCACGCAAGAAGCCTAAAAACTGACCTGATGTCAAGCTCTTACAATCACCCACCACTTATTTTCCGTTTACCCACCACTTATTTTCCGAACACCCACCACTTATTTTCGCGCCCGATCCTGTAACCAACTGAAATCAGGTCATATCTGTCCGGTCGCGGAGGCCCAAGTATCCTCAAGCACCCCCAAGAAGGGGTGAGTCCGCCGCCCCCGTCTGGGGCCGTGGCGGGCGGCCTCCCCCTCGCGGGAGAATAGGCCTATGCACCGCGCCGCGCCGTGGTGGCGCTGTTGCGGGCCTACTCTCTCGTGAAGGAGGAGACCATGGAGAGATTGACTGAACAGGTAATGCGTTTGTACTTGGTTCCCAGCCAGGCCGTCCACATCCAGAGCAAGGACGGCGAGGCCTACCTGCCCCGGGATGCCCCTATCACCGATGAAGATCTGCGCGCCCATTTTCGCGGTGAGCAGACGGCGGCCTTGAACATCGTTGGACCGGAGAGCACCTGTCGGGTGGGTCGTCTCGATTTCGACGGCGGTGCGGATCAATGGCTTCTGGTCCAGGCAGTTCTGCGGAAGATAGAGGAACTGGGCCTTCCCACACCTCTGGTTTGCAACAGCGGGCGCAAGGGCTACGGCCTTGATTTCTGCCTGGCGGAACCGGTGCGGGCGGGGCAATTGCAGGCCTTTCTTAAACATCTGCTCAATGTGGCTTGTCCCGGCGCAGGGCACATCGATGTCCGGCCCGATACGGCGGTCCCGACCAAGGCGGCGCAGGCGGTTATGAAGCTGCCGGTCTGCAAGCATCGCGGATCGGGGTTGTGGTCGGCGTATCTGGACCCGGCTGGGTACTCCGACAGCGCGCCTCCCACAGGTTTCGAGGATCCGCCGGACCTGGAGGAGCAGGTCTCGTTGTTGGCGAACACCAAGGCGGTGACGGTGGCGGTGTTCCGGCAGGCCTACGACCGGATACGACAGGAGGCGCAGGCGACTGGGTTCCGGGAGCCGAAGCAGTCCGGGCCTTCTGTCAAACCAGACTGGTCGAAACTACCGGAGTACGAGCACCCGCCCTGCATCGACGCCATGTTGGAACACGGAGCGTCCCATGAGTACGACTACGATAAGGCCAACCTAAATCTTGCGAAATATGCGCATTCGAGGGGACTGGATAAGAAGGCATCCCGGTACCTGGCGACCAAACTGGCCGAGGCCTCTGAGGATCACCCGAGCAGCAAGACGTTCGATGGGAAGATCAAAAATTTCTTCTCGAACCACAACGCGGAATTCCGTTGTGATTATCCGCGCGGCATGAAGGGCTGGCGGGAGTTTTTCAGCTGCCGAGACTGTTCGGCGCGGACAGACGAGTGGCCTCCGCCGTCCGTGTCTGAATTCGGGTTGCGGCAGATCGAACCTCCCGTCGCCCTCGACCTGCTCCGGTCCGCCATGGAGGAAGGCCTTCCGGTTCACCGGTTAGAGCACGTCTGGCCGGATCGCCCTCTAATGTCGAACGGCGAAATCACGGTGACCTACAGCCCAGCCTCCCTGGTGGCCCGGGCCATGACCAATGGCGGATTGACATCAGCAGCGGTTTATCGGGAACTCGATCGTGATATATCCGAGCGCAGTGTCGCGCAATACCGGGACGCGTTGGTGGAGGACGTGGAGAAGTTCCTGGAACAGTTACACGCGCATTCCTACAGCCCGGAAGCCGGGCAGGCGGCGTACCACAGGGCCTTGGAATTCGAGCGGCGGTATCGTGTGCATCAGGTTCTATCGGAGGCGAACTCCAGTGATAGCAGTCCGTCAGCGGCTGCGGTGGTTCATCAGCTGCAGCACAACCTGGAGAGCTGCCTGCTTGAGACGGGCCAACACGGTCCTCTCATCCAGCAGCAGGCCCGGGTCGTCGAGCTGTTTGCGCGGGACACCAACGCCGTTATCTCCACTCCATTCGGAACATTGAACGACTTGCTCCACGGTGGCTGGCATGGTGGACGCCTGTACGTCATCGTCGCGCCACCCAAGGGGCTCAAAACGACGTTAGCCGCTCAGTGCCTGGATTACGCTGCGGTGACCGGCGTTCCGGGAATGTACCTCGGCTACGAGATGTCGAAACACCAGATGCTGATATACGCCATGGCTCGCAGGCTGGGGATCGATTCCCGCCGGATCGAGATGCAGCGGTTGGCGGCCGAGGAAGTGACGGCTTTTGCCAAAGGTCTGACTGAGTATCTTCAGAACGAAGGTCGGTTCCTGGAGATCTGGGAGGCCGGACTGGAGACGACGTTGGCGGATGCCGGTGCATGGGTTCGGCGTGTTCGTCGACAGCATCCCGATAAAACGCCGATCGTCGTAATCGATTATTTGCAACTTGCGCGCACCGGAGTCGAACAGCTTGACCGGTATGGCGACACGACCACCCGGGTCACGAATCTGGCTGTGGCCTGTAAAGATCTGGCGCGTAAAACGGGTGCGGTAGTGATTGCGTTGTCATCTACAACGAAAGAGGCGGAGCGGCAGGCCAATACCGAGGGCCAGATCGACGTGAATTCGGCACGGGATAGCCTGGCCATTGTGCATGCCGCGGACGGCCTCCTCACGATGCAGACGCAGGCGATTCATGTGAAAGAAGGTAAAGGAGAGAACGCAACTCAGGTGACGATTGACCCCTGGGAATTTGTGGGTCACCAAGCCCGGTTGCGCGGCGACGAGACTCGCGCCCAGGCCTGTTTTCGGCATGTCCAGCAACTAGATCAGCAATATCCCAAGTTCGGTCCCGGTGCGGGCGGTCGGGTGCGACTCTCCCTTGTGCGGCATCGTGGTATGACCGGCGACGTCGCTCTTTACGCCCATAAGGCCTGGCACCGGTTAGAAGAGGTGGATGTTCATGGGTTCAACAGGAGCAGCGGAGAACAACCGCGAGATGAATCCTTGGAGACTGTGGATCTCGGTCGAGCACTGCGGGAGGCCTTGCCCCAACCGGAAACACCGGTCAGGGATGACTCGCTGCTGACGATCGGTTGCAATCCGGAGCCAGTACCGCCGAACAGGCCTCCTTCGCCAGAGAGGATGGATGCGCCCGCTGCGCGAATTGAATGCGTAAACGCACCAACTGGAGTCGATTATACGCTGATCAGTGACGTGGAAGAAGCGCGGCGGGTCGTTGGTGAACTTGCGGACTCGGGCCAGCGGGTCGGTCTGGATGTAAAGACCACCGGGTTGGACCCTATCCTGGATTGCATTCGGCTCATCCAGTTGGCGCCGGAGGATGGGCCGGTGGTCGTACTTGACATGGACAAGATCGGTGGACTCGGGGCCATACGGGAGCCGTTGAGACAGATCCGCGGCATCGCGCACAACGCCGTGTTCGACATGGGTATGTTGATGGCAACCGGGATCACCAGCAACCTGGGCTGCACGAAGCTCGGTCACCATCTGGTCACCGGCGAGCTTGTTTCCCTGGAAAAGGCCGCCGAACACTGGCTGGGTGAAACCGTGGACAAGAAGCTTCAGAAATCCGACTGGAGCGGTGAGCTGTCGAACTCGCAGCTGGCCTACGCAGCCAGGGACGCCGAGGTCACTCGACGTTTGTTCGAGCGAATTGAGGCAGAAGTCGAAAGCCGGGACAGCCGGCGCGCCTACGATCTCGTCATCGGCGCGCAACCGGCCGTAGTGCAGATGCGCGTGACCGGGATGGCCTTCGACCGTGATGCGCATGCGCAGCTGATGGCCGACGTGGAAGAACGGGAGGCGCAGCTGCGGGCCGAGTTGGTGAAGGCCCTGGGTGGGCGGAACCCGAACAGCACCAAACAACTCGGCGAGTGGGTCACGTCCCAGCTGAAGGAGAGTGGGGAAAAGGCCTTGGCGCGCTGGCCGAAGACCGCTTCCGGCGCGTTGAGTGTGGGAGCTGCCGAGCTGCAGTCGGGACTGTCGTTACTTCCCAAGAACGTGCGGGCCATCGTGAGCAACCTTCTCCTGCCGTATCGGGACGTATCCAAGCAGCGTTCTACCTACGGAAAGGGCCTGATCGAACATCTGCACCCTACAACGGGACGGATCCATGCGGATTTCAAGCTGGCTGGCGCGATCACCGGGCGCATGAGCTGCTCGAAGCCGAATCTGCAACAGATGCCCAGGGAGGCAGCGTTTCGCAGCCTGTTCGTTGCCCCGGAGGGCCGCCGGTTGGTTATCGCCGACTATGGCCAGATGGAGCTGCGGGCCGCGTCCTATATCGCACCTGAGAGCATTCTCTTGGAGGCCTATAAGCGCGGCGTGGATGTCCACACGATGACCGCAGCGGTGTTGCTGGGCAAAGAACCTGCGGAAGTCACGAAGGAGGAGCGTCGGTTGGCAAAGGCCATCAACTTCGGCCTGTTGTTCGGGCAATCGGCCAAGGGCCTTCGGAAATACGCCGAGGAGAATTACGGCATACAGATGAGCCTGGCCAAGGCCCGGCAGCACCGGCAGGCGTGGTTCAAATCCTACCCTGGCTTCGACTCGTGGCACAACCGGGCTCTCCGGCAGGCCAAACAATCGAACTCGGTACGCACTCCGGCCGGTCGGGAGATTGTGTTCGGCGCAAGGGAGTTGACGCCGTTCCGGGTATACAACTACCCGGTCCAGGGTGCCGCGGCAGAGGTGCTGTACGCCGCCATGGCGCGATTGATCGCCAAGTTGGAGAAGTCCGGGGTGAATGCTGCGTTAGTGGGTGCGGTTCACGACGAACTGATTGTCGAGGCGGATGCTGGTGATGCCGAGGAGGTCCAGCAGATACTGACCGACGCCATGACGGAGGGGATGTTGGAGGTTTTCCCCGAGGCAAGCGTTAAGGGGCTGGTGGACTGCGGTTATGGTACCAGCTGGGCGGAGAAATAGCTCCATGTCGCTCCGTCGGTATGGGGCTATGGTTTCATACCGGCGGGGCGGATTCAATGGTGTGGTGGATATAAGGGGCATCGGTGTTACGTGGTCGTGATCATTTCTCCTGGTGACCTCCCAAAAAGCGGATACGACCGCCGCACCTTCGCGTTCCTCTCCTCCAACCATTTTCCCAGAGCCTCCTCGATCTCTTTCAACGGTGACCCATGCAGTTCCGCCCGACGGTACCAGGACTGGAACTCCCGCTGGAACCCTTCGATAAAACCGTTTCTCACTCTTTCTGGCGGGACTTTGTGTCGCAGGTGGAATCCATCCCGACACCACAGCTTGAATGCTCGACCCTCCAGACTGTCCATCGTCCATTCGGGACTGTCCGACGTAGTGATCGTCGCAGGACGTAGGTTCCAACGAGCCAGATCCGGCAGAGCCCGGCTGCGTAGAATCTCGATGTGCGGGAGCATGGACAGATCCGTACATGGACATGCCCAGATGTACCCAGAACCGGCGTCCACGATCACCACGATGCTGAGCCGTCTCCCGTCCTCAGTGATGCCTCCGCGAGGGATGTCGGCTATGAGAAGACTGCCGGGGCGCGGTATCGGTCGTGTCCGTTCACGAAATGTAGGATCCGCCGCCTCCACCTCCGCGAGAAGATCTGAGGACGGCTTGCACGCACCGCTGAGGATGCGCCGTTCAACCCGGCCGATCCTTTGTTCAGCCAGACCGAGTTCCCGGTCTACTAAAATGGACTGAATGGTCGGCTCGCTCAGAGAAATGCCCCGCTCGGCTAGCGCGCCGACGATTTTGCGGCAACCATGGGTGGGATGCTGAAGCGCAGTCCGAATCACCTGCTCAGCCACCTCCGGTGATGTGGCCCGTGTACGGTGCGGACGATGAGAACGGTCGCGCAATCCCTCGACTCCATCGGCCTCGAACCGATCGCGCCACCGGTGCAGCATGACGCGCGATATCCCGGACTCCTTTGCCGCAGCGGTCATGCCGACCTTTTCCGCGCGCTTGAGTGCGCGCAGGCGCAGTCGTTGTTTGGGGTCGAGCTTTGGTCTGGGCATGTCACCTCCCGAAAGCATATCGCAGCATTGTACGTACAGGAGCTTGTTCCGTCCAGTGAATAGTATCTAATCATTTAGTAGTCTTGACTTATAACTCTTGCTTGGTGTATCCTAAAAACAATGGTTGGGACTCACGGATTCACCGGACCACCTGAATTCTATGGTGAATCCGCGATTCCTGAATCCTAACCGTCCAAGGAAGACTGGCGATGTTCGACACAATGCCCATTGATCCTTTCGTCTTTCAGCCCGAGCGTCAGCTTTGGCTGCGGACCTTATTTCTGCATGCCGTCGTTGGCCGCAGAGAACCGGTAGCAACGGCGGCGCGGATCCTAAACATCAGCCGCAGCAGTGCATACCGGTGGCGGCAGCAGTTCCTTGCGGGAAACGAAAGCGGACTGATCGACAAAAGGTTCGGCCCATCCAGTGTGATGGAAGCTGCGGGATTGCGCCAGAAGCGGGGCGCAGAAGATGACGAATAGAAATAATGGGGTCTATGCTGATCGGGTAAGGTCGTACATCCTGGAACTGATGAGAATTCCGATGGAGAGAAATCCGACCTTTCTGCCGAAGGGGGCCTTGCAGGAAGATGTTGAGCAGATCGAGTACTTCATCCGGGAAGGCAAAGAAGAGGAACCTGTCCGCAGATTGCGCGCTATACGAGCGTTAATGCTTGGTCGGTCCTGGCGCTGGATTCTTGAGCGACAGGATATCAGCGGTGAAGAACTGGTCCTATGGACACGATTCTGGAACGTGGGCAGCTACGAGGGGTTATTCCTGCTCCACACTCTGACCGGCAAAGATACGATCTTTCCTCCTCAGCGGAAATACCTTCGCGATCACGGCATGGATATCTTACTGGGAGACTGCAAACCTCGCGCAGTCCCCCTCGCTATTTCACCTGCGATCTACAGAACGGTGAAAAATGAGCAGTGGCAGGAACTGGAGGACTCGATTGCGAAACTGAACAGCGCGATAGGAGTTAGACCATGCCGCCGTTGAAACAACCGGACCAGACGCTGTTCAGCCCTGCACAACTCCAGTCACTGATCGACCGGGAACCAGATGACCGATTACGACGTCGCTTGCGCGCCATTCTGGAGCTGATGAATGGACAGCCGCAGAAAGACGTAGCCGCTGAACTCGATTGTTCGACCGCATCGATCCGCGAATGGGTCAGGCGCTGGAACGCAGGCGGCTACTACGCCTTACTATCGAATAGACAGGGAAGTTGGGTCACTCAGGTTGCGCGTGAAGTGTGCCGCAGAAATGGATATGATCTAGTGCGCGAAGGGTCGTACATGAAGATGATGCCGCTGGCCGTGAATGTCTCAACGGACGAGAACGGCGAGCCGGTCAAACCACTCTGGTTCGCCAATTGGGACCGGCCATCGAAAAGTAGCCTGCGGAACCTGTTCGAATAACCAGTTACACGGAGGAAGCCATGAGCGATATAAACCCGACGCCCGCAAACAACGTTAAACCCGGTAACGGCGAAGACACCGTCACGCCGGTGATCCCCCACCTGGACGGCGAGTGAAGGACGCGGGCGGAAAACGTTTGCCGCAAATACTGCCATTCCCTCCCTTCGACCTCTATACGGTGCTGGCAGCCACGGTGCTGGAGTATACGATGGAGTGACGTCGGTACAGATAGGCTCCTGTAGGCTCCAAGCGACATCGATACCCGCCCATGCGACGTCGTATAGCAGCAGGACTGCGACGTCGGCACAGTCACCCTGCGACGTCGGTGCTTCGTATTCCGCTAGTCCTATAGAGATTTCAATTCCAGCCCCATAGGGGACCCACCCCCTGCTCTCAATCAGGTCTATTCGGCGCCTTGCACCGACAGTTGCGACACCCGCCTTGTCGGTTTCTATAGGTAAAACGAGGCTCCATATTCCTTCGATCAGTCCGTACGCCAAAATGGAGGCTGTTTTTCCCTGTTCCCTCTCCAGAAAAAAGTCGAATCAGTAGGAAAAAACAGCCTTTCAAATATTTTTTGGACTGTTTTCCGGACCAAACGGGCTCAGTAGGGACTGAAATGCAAGTTCTGCCAGAATAATTGTATAAGAATTGTGTAACGAATCTGATATCCGGCTCGTCTCATATTTCCCTACCAGCCTCGCGAGCACGGATCCACGACATTCAGACGATTCGCGTCCATCCGAACGGCCAGCACCAAGTTTTGACACAAGTCTTATAGCTCAAATCCGCGCTGATTTGCACGGCGCGTAACCATACATCAAGAATCGGCGGGATATGTTTCCCGTCCCAATCAAACCCACCGCCCGCAAGGCGGCGACGCTGCGCGTGGGCCGGTGGTAACGGCCTTCGTGCGCGTTGAACACGACCAGGAGGTCCGAATCATGGAAAACTGTATGCAAACCGATTCCCAACCCGATCACCCCCATCATCCCCTTCAATTGAATTCACCTCTTCCCCTTTCCCACGAAGCGATCAACGCGAATTTCAGCGACATGATCGCCGATGACATCTTCAATCCGGTCATGCGCCACTTGGACGACGCGCACGATGCGGAAGACCGATTCCAGGAAGCCCTGTGCCTGATCTGGCGCGATTATTATTCCGCGGCGATGAAAGGTCATTCCACCGACCGCGGGGCGCTCGTTCATGGCCTGCGACTCAAGGCTTTCGATCCGTCCCACTGCTTCGTCCCCGGTCGTCGCCGTCGCCGGGATGTCATGGGCGCAATGGCCTGTCTGTGGGACGGCATCCAAGTTCTGCGCTTCGACGGTTTGCCCGACGTGGAGCCCGGTCCCTATGCCGACAACGACCTGACCCGCGACAATCCCATGAGCTTCGTTGACGCCGTCTCCTACGCGGCGACCCGCGACGTGGAGGACCAGCTCGTCAGCGCCTTCGACCTGGAAGCCTGGCTTGACGAGCAGACCGAGCAAGATCGCCGCTTGCTGGCGGCGCGCCTGGCCGGAGGCAGTTTCCAGGAGTGCGGAAAGGCGGTCGGGATGAGCGTCAGCCGAGCCCATCATCGCCTGAAGGCGCTTGGCCGCGAACTGGCTCAGACGGCGAAGCTTTCTCTTTCGGTCTGATGACGATCACGCTCCCGAAGGCGTCGCGCAATACCATTCCTACTTCCTATCCCAATTTCACAGAGGAGAAACGCCATGACCGAGAACACCCATTCCCCTCCGGCGACGGGCGCGCCAATTCTTCCCATCCCCCAATCCCTCATCGAAGAGCTGGCCGGTCTTCAGGCCCTGTCCCATCTGGACAATGAAGATCGGCCGCTCCCTTCCTATGCTTACAACACCCGCCGTCAGCTCCATAACGGAACCTGGGCTCCGAAAGACATTTTCGTCAACAGCCTGACCGGTGAAGCCAAAGACGAGATCACCTGCGTCCTGTTGCACATCAAGAAGTCCCGAAGGTGGGCCACGTACAGCGAGACTTCCGGCATGACCGAACACTGCCGTTCGGATGACGGCGTGGAAGGCATCCGCGCCGATGGTGAGGTCGTGGACTGCGCTAGCTGCCAGCATCGTCTCTGGGGTCGCGGTAACAGCCAGCCCACCGCTCCCGACTGCGATGTCGTGTACAGCTTGCTTGGTATCGATCTGGATGATGAAAATCCGTTCATCGTCCGTGCCAAAGCCACGTCGCGCAAACCCGTCCAGCGCTTCCTGGCGCGGCATTTCCTCGGCAAACTCCAACTTCCCGACGGTTCGCGCGCAGATCTGCCGTTGTTCACCTGCAAGACCCGACTCTCTCTCATCATGCCGACCGGCACGTATGCCGTATTGGAGTTGGCGAAGGAAGAAGATTGCAACGAGGCGGAGATCCGGCAGTTCAAAGCCATCTTCGAGAACCTGCGCGGTGTCATCCAGCCGAATGGCGATGAGGAGAATGGCGAGTAGCGAACCTGTACGTACACCACCGAACCATTCCGACAATCGCCATCCCGATGGCGTTCTATCCGGGCCAACGCCCATCATTCCAATCCTAGGAGGAAATCATGGACCAAAACCAGAATGACCAGCAGTCCCAGTCCCGCAATCATGGCATCCGCATCACCGTCGTCAGCATCGGCAGGCAGAAGGTTACCACCATTCCCGCCGGCGGCACTATCGCCGACGCTCTCCTCTCGGCGGGCTTTCAGAGCGAAGGCTACATGGCGACGCTGAACGGCGTCCACACCCAATTGCACGAACGTCCCGACGACGGCGACATCATCGCGCTCACGCCGAAGGTCGACGGTGGCGTGGCGTTCCACCAGTAGCCGAAAGGAGGTCAGGACCAGAGCGGCGGAGGGGAAACCTTCCGCCGTTCGCATTTTTACAGGAGGTTTCATGGAACATCTCAACGATACCACCCGCATTCCGGAGATTTTTCGGGCGCTCATGCAGAAATGGCTGCTGGACTTTCCCGCCGACCAGCGTCCCATCGTCCAGGTAAAGGAAGATGACCGCTCGGATGCGGCGTACACTCTCGGCCGGGTGGTGACCATCGTCACCAGCCGCGAATACGAGGTGACCGCGCTGGTCACGCTGAACGACATCGACGATGATTTCCGATTCTATCTGGCTCCGGTAAACGTGGCAGTGATGGGCCAGAAACGCAAACTGCTGAACGAGGATAGGAAACACTGGATCTCCCTCGGCAAATTCGACGACATCCAAGTGCCGTACGTACATGGCGCGTGGACGCTGGACGGTTCGACCCTGTACATCGGTCGCATCGATGAAAACAGCATCCGGTTTCAGAATGGTCTGGAGGTCACCTTCGGAGCCAAGCGCTCCCTGCTGGCCCACATCTTCAAGGACGGCTTCGACTGGGCCTGCCGGAATGCCATGCGGACGCCCAATCCGCTTGAGACAGCGCACCGCTTTGGCAGCTTCTACGGCGCGCTCTCGCGTCAGAGTTTGGAACGCACCCAACAGGATATCCGTGATAACGAAAGCAACCTGCAAGAGTTATCCCGGCAGTACAATCGCCTGATTGCCACGTTGACACAGCAAAGAGAGCAGGAAAGATTGCTCCGTTTGGCCGTCAACGAGAAGTGCGGACGGACGGAAGCTGCGGTCAAGCGCATCAGTCAGCAGTTGCAATCCCTCGTCGGTGAGCGATTCCAGTCCATCAGCATCAGCGACACAGAACTGGTTGCCGTGCATACCGACGTGCAGATCGAAGATCCGGATTCGGGAGAAACATCAGAACTGGGCGACATCCGCTGCCGGATCGAATTGACCGGCAAGGAACTGATTAAGTTTGAAGCCGTCGGTAACAACGAATGGCGCGGGGATTACTTCCATCCGCACATTTCCACACAGGGCAGCCCGTGTTTGGGCAATATCGGCGACGACGTAAACAAGCTCATGGCCCAGCGCGAATGGGGAACGCTGCTACTCTTGCTCGACGAATACATCACCAGCTACAACCCGCTGGACCCGTACGTTCAATGGTTCGACGAAGATCGTGATGAATACGACGACTGCCTTGATGCGGGAGAGGCCAGCTGCACCGAATGCAACGACCGCGATTGCCCGCACTGGGACAGCCGCTGGGAGCGCTGCAACGAAAACAGCTCACCCAGCGAGTGCCTGGACTGCGGGGATTCCCGCTGTCCGTATCTCGATGACGTGCGCGACGATTGCCGCAACGATGGCGGGCCTTACGAATGCTTACAGTGCCACCGCGAATGGTGCGCCTTACACCCGGAGGATGAAGATGACTGCCGTGAACGAAACGAACCCGAATGCCCGGACTGCGAGCACCGATCCGAATGCAGCGCCTGGGTTGACGAAGATGAAGAAGACGATGACAAGCAAGAAGATGGAGCCGATGGAGACGAAACGGAAGCTGACGATGCGAATGCCGAGAGTGCTGCTGTCGGCTGAAGCAGAAAAGCAGTTGCGCGTGTGGACGCAGGCGGCACGTGGTGAGTTCAGCTGTTTCGGGGTGACTGAACTCGATCCCGACAGCAGCGCTATCATCGTGAAAACGTTCCTCCTGCCGGAGCAGACCTGCACGGACAGCCACACCTCGCCCGACCGCGAGAGCATGGGCGCGCTGATGACTGAACTGGTAAAAGCCGAATACGACGTGTCCGACCTGCGTTGCTGGGCGCACAGCCACGCCGACATGAACTGCTTCTGGTCGTCGGAGGACGCGGACACCATCGAGCAGATGGACAACAGCGACTGGCTGCTCAGCATCGTGACGAATCGGCAAGGCCACTTCCGCGCTCGGTTGGACCTGTACGCGCCCTGGCGCATCACGGTCGATCAGATCAAAGTCGGTTTCCTGGCCTCCGTCGAGCGCGATGAGGTGCTGGAAAAGGAGTTGCGCGACAAGGTCCACGCGCCAACTGCGCCCTGGGGGCTGGTCTGGCCTGATGAGGAATTCGATCTCAGCTTCGGCCTGGATCGCAGATTCACCGAACATACCGGCAACACGGCACCCGACGACGACCTTTTCACCGAACTGCAACTCGTCGGCCTGAATCCTGACCAGGCGGCGGAGCTGCTAGACGCCGTTGAGGACTGGCAGGGCGATCTTGACGAGTTCTGGGTCATCCTTGACAGCGTCCTCGGCGGCGATGGCCGGGCAATCGATCCCTGGTCGGTGTTGCAGGTGCTGGGGGAATGCGGATACTTCAATCAAGAAGGATCGGTTTCGGGTGTTTGACCCGAAGCCTTTTTCGGGAAGAGGCCAAAACCTCTTCTTTTACCTAGCCCAAATCTTCGCTAATGATCCCACAACACCCGCACAGAATCCACGAATACCCATTTTGATCCCTGCCCGATACATCCCACCCCAGTGCTTCCGTGGTCGTAGAGATTGACAATATGTCTTCCGTCGATCAAGTAGACTGGTTCATCCGTTATAGACATCCATTGGCCTTTGTATTGCGATGTTGCGAAGGGGCCATATACGATATCGCTTAGAATTGCCCTTCTCAAACTATAATATACATCATCAGCATGGCGGTTGTTTTGGTCATTGGAACACAGATAGCCGACTGCAGGTATTTTTACTTTGCTGTCCCGGCTTGCTCAGGATTTTACGGAGTTTTGAGACGTCTCTGTCCGGCAGATCAGCAAGGTTTACTATTCCACGGGACAGATAATCCGGTAAATGTGCAGGTACTTTTTGAAGGATTCGGTGTTCAGCAGATATCCGGAATTCACTTTCACTTCCGAGCTCATGTCGTCACCATAATTGGTAAGGCCACCTGGATTTGTGGGGTCAGATACGTCAAAAATGTAGACGCCACTACCGACGGAGCCCACGTAGGACATGCCCCGCGAAACGGTGGAACCTGGATCGTCGGCTTTCCCGTCGTTCCCAGTCATAGTAGCGCATTGCTTCCAGGTCCACAAAGTTAGTTCGCGTTAAGCGATCAACGCCAAATCGTGCCTGGATGGAGTTTTTAGGTACCAACGGCTACGTTGTAGGAGCTTCCCACGGCTACGGGCAAGTGATTTCCCATATCTGGAGTTTGGAATCGATAGCGTTAGTGTGCAGCAGGTAACCCGCCTGCACGTTTAGGCTACTGACATTGCCGCTGTCGATCAGATCGTTGGGCACGCCCGGTGCGGCCGGGTTGGTCACGTCCACAGTCCTGAAACCACTGTAACCGCCGACATAGGCAACGCCGCCCTGGACATGGATTAACTCGGCGCTGATGCCGGGCACATAGGTCGGCATACCAGGGTCTACCGGATCGTCCACATCGATGATCGCCAAGCCTGATTCCCTATTAGCGACAAAGGCGTAGCTGCCGTTTACGTTGACTTTACTGGCAGATTTCCAGTCATCGACGACTGTTTCGGTGTTCTCGATGGCGGGTGTGCCGGGACTGTTGGGGTCGGACACCTCAACGATCGCCAAGCCACCTTCTTCCGGGTTGAGCGTACGCCAGGCGACGTACACGTAGTTGCCGACCGCATCCAGGCCTGTTGCGCCACTGATGTTGACAAAATTGACCTTGCTTGGGCTGGTGGGCGTGCTGATATCGACAATGTGGAAGCCATAGAAAAGCACGTGCGTATAGGCATAGTTTCCGGCAATAGCCAAATCGCGCAGCTGGCCCAGGTCACCTTGATAAATCGGTGTACCCAGATTTGCCGGGTCGCTGACGTCGACGATTCCCAGTCCGTTCAGGTTTGTGGTCGCGTAGACATAGTTGTCCTTGCGAGCAAGGCCGAAGATGGAATCGCTAAGCTGGACACTGTCGATCATTACCGGGGAGGCCATATCCAGCAGCAGATAGCTGACCAGCGTTTCGCCTTCGGCCACAATCAGATAACCGTCTTTGATAACGGCGCCATAGCTATTACCGTTCAGGTCGATCGTCGCCAGAAGCGACAAGCCTCCGCCGCAGGTAATCAAGCAGTCCGGGTAGTTTTCATGATCGGGCGCGCAGGCATCGCAGGTTGCACCGGCAAACGGTGTCAAACAGTTACAGTAGGTGTTGTTACCCCAGCAATAGCCATTGTTATTGCAATAGGTATTGTCCGTACAGGGTTCCAACTCGCCGTCGCTTTCTTCATCAGTGTCAAGGTCACCATCGGTACCACCACAGCTGCCGCATTCGAAAAACTCGACTTCACTCATGCAAATTGCATCCCAGATCGTATCACAGCACCAACTGTCATAGAAGCACACACAATCATTGATAGCCGTGTCGCTGCAACCGCCGGTTTCATGCGGAGTACAGCAATCACCGAGAACCACGTCACCGTCAACCACGTCACCATCGACCACGTCGCCGTCAACCACCGTACAACTGACATTCATCGCTCCCGGAGTTCCGAAGTGCGGGCCATCGGCCACGTACTCGTTAGCGCAATGGCACCAGTACACGGCATCATCGTTGTATATCGGATCGTAGTAATCCACATCCAACTGCCAGGAATAGCCGGCATCCTGTGACCAAGTCGTTGCATCCACCGAATTGATCAGCGTGCCCGTGGCACCACCATCAAACAGACGCAGCGCATCGCCGCTGTTATTCAGCGAAAACGCGAAATCATAGGCCACGTTGGTCAGTCCGCCGTTTTCCGCAGGATTTGCCGAACCCGCAAACAGCAGGGTTTCATTGGGACCGATCATCAATTCCATCGGCAGAACTTCGCAGTTTGCATCGGAAGAATCGCACAGGGTCAAACCACCCAGGCTCAAGGTCTCGTCGGTCATGTTGTAAATTTCAAGCCATTCACCGAGTTGCTCAGCGACTGAACCTGTAGTATTTGCCAAAAACTCCGTGAAAATCACGTCGCCCGGTGTTGGTAAAGAATAGCTTGTCTCAGCCTCTTCGTCTCCGTCAACAACTGAGTTACAGAAATCGTTGATGTAACACATGGTGTCGGTGCCCACCGGACCACAGCAGCCGCCGTTGGTTCCGTAACCGGCAGCAGTACAATCATCGTCGGTGGTGCAGTCTTCCGCACACCAGGACACGCCACAGTAACCACCGGCACAGACCGCCGTGCTGCCGAGGTCCGCTTTACAGTCGGCATCCTCGGCGCAAGGAGCAGGTATGGTCGAACTGGCATTGGCATGCAGACCAATACAGCTCAAATCGGTATCGCAACCCCCTGCATCGGCATTCACCACGCCAAAGGTGCAGGGTTCACCGGCTGCCTGATCTCCCGCGCTGCCACCACAGAAATCGGAAATATAACACATGGTGTCGCTGCCGACCGGACCACAGCAACCGCCGCCATAGCCGGGAGCGGTACAGTCAGCATCCGCGGTACAGACTTCCGCGCACCAGGAAACACCACAGTAGGCTTCCGCGCATACGCCGGTGCTGCCGCCAACAGATGTACAGTCGGCCGCGCTCGTGCAGGGAACTGGCTGAGTACTGCTAGCATTGGCATGCAGACCAATACAGATCAAATCGGTATCGCAGCCCCCCGCATCGGCATTCACCGCGCCGAAGGAGCAGGGCTCACCGGCTTGGGGAGCGAAAGCGGTGTATATCTCAACAGAGTTTAGTGCCTGACTTCCCGAATACCCGCCAGCCACCACAACAGAACCATCAGGAAGCAGCGTCGCCGAATGCGACTGCCGTGCCTGAGATAGGGAACCACCATCCGACCAGGTGTTCTCATTCGGATCGTATATTTCCGCGCTTGCCAACGTTGTCGTAACCGAACGCCCGCCAACGACCAACACCCGGCCATCTGCTAGCACTGTTGCCGTATGGGCCGCCCGCCCTGCATTCATTGGTTGTACTGCCGTCAGGTTATTTGAGTCAGCGTTATAGCGATCGCAGGTGGCATTGGGAGTGCTGGCAGCCCGAAGTCCACCGCAGATCAAGACATTGCCATCCTGTAGCAGCACTGCCGTGTGTCCCGCACGGGCTTCCTGCATGGTTCCCGGAACCGCTGTCACGATTCCACCGGTCGGATCGTACAGATCGCAAGTGTTCAGATAGCCGCTGAAACTGCTCTGTCCGCCGCAGACAAGAACCTTGCCATTTCGCAGCAGATTCAAGGTTGGCGATTTCCGGGCGGTGGTCAGATTTGGACCGGCAGAAAAGGTTCCAATAGCCGGATCAAACAGCTCCGTGGAGGCCAAGTAGTTACTGACGCCTTCAACACCGCCAACCACCCAGACATTGCCATTTTGCAGCAGCATGGCGGCATGGCTCAGGCGGTTGGTGGACAACGCGCCGGTGAATTGCGGATTTGCTCCGTTCTGGTCCAGAATCTCCGCCCTGGCATCCGTCGATCCGCCGACAACCAGCACCCGGCCATCGGTCAACAACGTCGCCGTATGTGCCGTGCGGCCAGTTCCTAGGTTCGTGGAGGCCAACTCCAACCGGCCTAATTCTTCGTCTTCCCAGGTCTTCGCATTCGTTGGTGTCTGCACCTCTTGGGAACAGGCCGACAATCCGAAAATATGGAAAAGAACAATAACGCATAGTAAGGCCATCTTACATTTCATCTTTGTCATCATCGCTATGTCCAGTTTTCTTTTTTGCTTTAAGAACGCTCGGGGAGGTTTGCCTCCCCGGCGATAACATTAAGACTACGACAAAAACCGTTTTCGTCTTCGGATCCGTACCAGCGCGAGAACGCTCATTCCGAACAGAAGCAAACCCATTCCTGTCGAAGAAGTAGACTGACACCCACCTCCGCCGGAGCCGTTATCCGTTGCTGTTGTGTCATCATCACCATCGATTCTTGAGTCATCACCATCGGTACTAGGCTCATCACCATCGATGGTCGACTCGTCGCCATCCGTTGACTCGTCACCATCAACGGGATCACTGATATCTATCTCGACATCGCCATCAGACTGCTGCTCGTCATTGTCCTGGTCCAAGTCTCCGTCAATAGGAGAATCATTGTCTTCATCCCCACTCACATCGTCATCACCATCAATGCATACGCCCGGTTCACCTACACATTCTCCCGATACCGTGCAGACATCGCCCGATGTGCAGGGATCACCATCGTCGCATTCCGTGTCTTCCGGCATTAGCTCAACATCACAACCGCCTAACCCGTCACAAGTAACCATGGCGACACAGGGCCCCTGTTGATCGTCACAAGAATAGACTGATCCGATACAATCTCCGGATGCATCGCACTGGTCGTAAGTTGTACAGGGATCATTATCGTCACATGACGTTCCTTCCATTTCCAGAACCACGTCGCAACCACCGAGACCATCGCATTCAGAACTGATCACACACGGACGTTCATCTGCACAAGAGTAGCCAGTTCCGATGCATAATCCATTTTCATCGCAGCTATCGTTATACGTACAAAGATTTGTATCGTTGCATCCCGTGCCAACATCGGCTAGAGGGTAGGCACATATTGGCTCGTTGGTGTTAGGATCATAGGAAGGATAACCGGGCGTGAGACGACAGGCAATGCCCGGATCCTGCATGCAATCAAGCGAGATACCTCCCACACAAAGCCCGCTGATGGGATCGCAACCACTTTCACAGGGGTATTCATGCTCAGTGTAAACGCAATCGCCGACTTCTGGGTCACAGTCTCCCTGCGTTTCGTACAATCGCATATTCATTTCATCCATGCAGTCCGGAATGGGCGGAGTCACGCAAGGCTTGGGTTCTCCAAGGCATACACCTTCTTCCTGGCAAACATCATAAATCGAACAGGAATCCTCATCATTGCACTCCGTCCCGGGATCCTTGTAGTCGCGGGTGCAACCACCCAGTCCGTCGCACTCAGCGGACAGATCGCAGGTTCGCACTTCGCAGTTGTAGCCTTCCCCATAACAGGTTCCCATCCCATCGCAAGCATCATCATAGGTACAAGCATCGTCGTCATCGCAGGCGGCATCAGACGGCATGGGAGACCATTCCGTCTGAGATTGGCCGGATGCGCAACGTTGGCATTGGTTATTCGGGTTGCGTGTGCCGTCGTTGTAACAAACGCCATCAATCAAACAGGTATCGGAAGTCGGTTCATGGACGCAATCGCCTGAGCCATCGCAGATATCCGCTGTACAGGCCAATTCATCTGCCGTGCAAGCTTCGCCATGCGGTGTATTATCGGGCTCGCAGCCACCCAAACCATCACAGTTGACCGCTAACTCGCACTCTTCCGGGTCACGGCAGGTGTAGCTAGTTCCTGCACAAGTGCCAGCCCCGTCACAGATATCCGCATGCGTGCAGTCAACACCGTCATCACAGACAAATCCGCTGGGCTGATCAGTCACGATACAATCGCCTTGCCCATCGCAAACCACTGACACCTCGCACTGAGTCGGCTCGGAACAAGCGTAGGCTGTTCCAGCGCAGGATCCAGCGCCATCGCACACATCAGAATACGTGCAATCGGTGCTGTCATCGCAGACGGTACCGCTTGTCTTGTATTCCCTGTCACAACCTCCTTGGCCATCACAATTCACACTAACTTCACACTGGTTTGGAGCTTCGCATTCGTAATCTGTGCCTTCACAAACTCCAAATCCGTCGCACACATCGCTGTGCGTACAAGAGACGTCATCATTACACGTGGTATCAAGTGGCAGATTGTTCCAGGTAGATTGGCTTAGGGCCGAAACACAACCGATGCACTCTTCGCCGGGTTGGGCCGCTCCGTTGGCATAGCAAGTGCCATCGACCAAGCACTTATCCGTCTGCACGGGATGCGTGCATGTGCCCTCACCATCACAGATGTCGTTGGTGCAGGAGAAGGCATCCGCTTCGCAAGCTTTCCCTTGGTCAGAATCGCTCCACGCACTTTGTGAATCCGTTGGCGTGCACTCTTCGCAGGCATTGCTCGGATTGGATGCTCCAGGCGAATAGCACTGTCCACCGATCAAGCAGCGGTTGGTCTGCACCGGATGCGTGCATTCACCTTCACCGTCGCAGATGTCGTTTGTACAGGAGAAGGCATCGTCGTCACAAGCTGTTCCCTGCTGCAGGTTGCTCCATGAATTCTGCGAGTTGGCAGGGTTGCAACCGGTGCACTCGTTTCCAGGATTCGCCACGTTGCTGGCGTAACAGGTCTCATCTATCAGGCACTTGTCGTTCTGCAGGGCATGTGTACATGTCCCCACTCCGTCGCAGATATCATTCGTGCACGAAAGGTTGTCCGAAGTACATGCATAGCCTTGATTGCGGTAATTGTGGCTGCAACCACCCTGGCCATCGCAGGTCACACTGATTTCGCAGTCGTTCGGGGAGGGGCAGGTATAGCTCGTGCCGCCGCAATTGCCCGCGCCGTCGCATTCGTCCGTGTGCGTACAGGCGGCACCATCGTTGCAGGAGGTTCCACCGGTCTTGTAGGTTACGGTGCAATCCACGCCGTTGGGAGTTGAAGTCGCTTCGCATTGCGTTGGGGTGCAGACATAGAAATCCCCCGCGCAGCCGCCCTCGCCGTCACAGCGATCATTGCGGGTGTTGTTCAACCCATCGTTACAAGTGGTCCCATTCGTCTTGTAAGTGTGTGTACAGCCGCCTGTTCCATCACAAACCACGGATACTTCACACTGCGTCGGCTCGGGACAGGTATAGACCGTTGCTCCGGCGCAGGTGCCTTCTCCGTCACAGATATCGCCATAGCTGCAAGCGTTCCCATCGTTGCAGGCATATCCAGCAGGTCGATCCAACCCTTCACAATTTCCGGCAGCATCGCAGGTGCTGGAATAGGTGCAGGAATTTCCGTCGTTGCAACTCGTTCCCGGCGTGCTCTGGCTGTAACTGCAAGCCCCTCCCGAGCAGGTTCCGGTGGAGGAAAAACAGAATGAATTCGGTGGGTCTTCACAGACTACACCACAGCAGGGGTCACCATTGCAAAGCCCGGTGATCTCGTTGCAACCACCACCGCAACCCAATGAGCAGTCGATTTCGTTGTAGGTATAGTCGCATTCACCGTCGGAGTGGTCGCAAGCGCCAATGGTGTTGTATACGATCGACGTGGCAGAATCCTGACAGAAGGCGATGTTGGGCGTGTCGCAGATTTTCGGATCACCGCCGCACTGGCCAGCGGAGCATTCATCGTCAAGTGTGCAAAGATTATTGTCATCGCAACCTGTACCGTTGGGCTTGTTGGTTGGATTGCAGCCACCCTCTCCGTCGCAGGCAGAGGCCGTCTGGCATTGGTTGGGCGTGCAGGTGTAGTCCGTTCCCTCGCAAGAACCGGCACCGTCGCATACATCATCATATGTACAAGGATCGCCATCATTGCAAAATACCCCCTCATTCACAGGAGGATAATCACATTGTCCTGCCGTACAAGCTCCAATGGATTCATAACAAACATCAGGATTCGAATATTGATACTGGCATGCTTCATCACAAATACACGATTCTCCCTGCCCTGCGCCGCCTATTGTGATGCTTTGGGAATCGCTGACCCCGCTAACCGTCACGCCCAGTGTGTAGGTATGAAAATCAGTCGAACAAGGAAGAGTGACCTCGATGTTGGCATCGTTCCAGACGCTGGCAGTCAGGTAAGTCTTCGAACTGTTGTATTGCAGCCAGACAATCGGATGATCCGCTGCTGAACTTTGCGAATTTCCACTGCTGCCTTCCCCAACACTACGAAAACCGCTGCCGGTGAAGGTGATCGTATCACCGGGGTGGGCGGTTCCCGGGGCATATGTGATGATCGGGGCATCAAGCGCTGTACTCCCACTTAAAGATAGCACTTCTGCCGTTGTGCCGGAGGCCGTCGCGCCGCTGCCGCCAAGAACCAGCAAGCGCCCGTCGGCCAACAGGGTGGCTGTGTGCTGGTAGCGCACGTACGACATGCTTCCGCCGTCGCTCCATCCCGCATGAGCCAGGGTGGGAAAAAGCAACAAACCCGCCAGTATCATCCATCCGATTGTCTGTTTCATGAACGCCTCCTTGACTCAGCGTAAATTGATTTTATGAGCGTCCGCGCCTTCGGCGCGGAGATTTCTCGCCTTACTTCCAAATTAAAATATCCATTAGCCAAATATCCAATCTCACCCACTTCCCACGGAAATAGACCTCACTTTAAAGAATGCCTATTGACGAGTTACATGTGCCGCATCTGCGACATAAGAGAGGACGAAAATGTAACCTTTGCTTCCGTCTTTAAATGTAAAGTCGGGTTGAAGACCTATCAAATTAAAAACATCAGCTAGTGTAACTGTGTAGGAACCATACTGATAGACTATAAATGCAGCTGCATCCACTTCGCTAACCGCACCCATAATCAGACCTTCATCAAGACCCGAGAAGCCACCTAAATATGTGCCTCTTACATCTGCTTCACGCAGGATAAGAAAGGCATCTGGTGTATTTCCTAAAGGGATGGTCACTGTGACATCACCGATAGATTTGAAGCGCCGCTCCGCTTCTGTGTCTGCCACAGCGATAAATGCATGGCTGTTCTCCG
This sequence comes from Myxococcota bacterium, assembly GCA_965140415.1. Taxonomy (GTDB): domain Bacteria; phylum Myxococcota_A; class SURF-8; order SURF-8; family SURF-8. Next base: position 5,388,283 of record OZ223209.1, on the reverse strand, counting down.
AGTTCATGTTGTACTCGGATCCAACTCTTTCTCCATTCGATATTCGCATTTCATATGGGAAATCTAGAAAGTTATTGCATATAGGCAATAAAAGCATATTCAGGTCTTTGTTAGCAATGCTTACTGCAAGCTGTTCGTTGAGTAAAGCTGTTATATCGATTCCTTGATTAACCATTTGCGGACTATGTATAATCAGGTCATCGATGCGGAAACCATCCTCGTTCGATGATGGGATTATATTACAAAACGTTTCATTCGATGCTAAAGCACCAGTTCCGGTATACCCCCCAGCAATTATTACACAACCGTCGGGTAATAAATTTGCTGAATGCAAATATCTTCCTTGAAGCAAATTGCCACCATCAAACCATGCATCTGATTGTGGATCATAGATTTCTGTGTTTGAAAGCGCTGCGGTTGTCGAACGTCCTCCTGTAACCAAAACCATATTATTTGTTAGCACCGTCGCCGTATGGCTCGCCATAGCCTCATTCATCGGCTGGACGGCGGTAAAGGTGTTTGTGTCCGCGTTGTATCGGTCGCAGGAGGCCACTGGACTATTCTGAGCTTGCATGCCCCCGCAAATCAGCACGTTGCCGTCCTGGAGCAATACCGCCGTATGCCCTGCTCGGGCATGATGCATGCTGCCCGGCACAGCGGCAACGGTTTCAACCGTCGGGTCGTACAGATCGCAGGTATCCAAATAGGTACTGAAATCGCTTTGTCCGCCGCAGATCAACACTTTTCCATCTCTCAAAAGATTCAGGGTTGGTGATTTGCGTGCAACGGTCAAGCTCGGTCCGGTAGAAAACGTCCCAGCCGAGGGATCGTACAACTCCGTGGAAGCTAAATAGTTACTGACACCTTCAACACCGCCAACCACCCAGACTTTGCCATTTTGAAGAAGTACAGCCGAATGGCTGAGCCGATTAGTCGCAAGTGCCCCAGTAAACTGAGGGTTCACTCCGTTCTGGTCCAGGATCTCAGCCCGTGAATCCGTCGATCCACCCGCTACCAGGACGCGGCCATCGGTCAAGAGCGTCGCCGTGTGCGCCGTGCGGCCAGTGGCTAGGTTCGTGGAAGCCAACTCCAAGCGACCGAGTTCGGGAGTGTTCGATGCTTTGCCACTAACCGGATCCTGAGGTTGATTTGAACATGCAACAATAAAATAAATTGAGAGCGTGAAAACCATCGCTGTGGTTGCGTTATGCAACAGTTTCATGAGAATCCTCTTTCTGGATTAACGCCTTAAAACATCGGCCATTCAAATGCTATGAAGGATCGATTGTCCCATCAGGAATTATTTCTATGTTTTCAGCACCAATTACACGAACCCAGCAGACATTCCAATGTGTCTCGGGTTCAATACCGTTTGAAGTATATGGTGGTCCATAACCAAATGTTGCCCTAAGAATTCCATGAATCCATATTCTTACTTTCGCTGCATCGTTGTAGTTTATGTTTGAGTAGTTTTCAACGGCTACCAGGTAATCACCTGCATTCGCATTAGACATTATTATCGCTTCAGGACCCCTTCCTGGAATGTCATCAATAAGCAACATTGGATCATCTGACCGTTGAGCCAGAACATTCCAATCAACTGCATTGATAGGGCCGGGACAGCCTCTTTCTGGGCAGTCTGTTGCTGTTCCGTTGTATGTATTGCAATTGCAATAATGACAATCGGTATCATTACCATCATCACAATCTCTCGAAAAGTGCCCACCGGGCTGAATTATGTGCAGATCGTAGTCGCTGCTTGCTGATGTCCAGGTAAGTTGAACATAAATATCTGTAACAGGAACCACCTCAACAGCTATTTCGTCAGTGGTGATTTCTTCACAATCCCCTACGAGAACCCGTAACGTTAGTTTCAACTCATATGTTCCGGGCGTTTCTGAATAGAAATGAATGTTTGAGTCACTTAACCACTGACCTGCTACAGAATTGTTTTCACTATCTTGAATTATTGCCCTGTAAGAGTCGTTCGGCTTGTTAAGCCACTCCCACTTATACTCAACGTTTTGTTCGCCCAAGTAGGAAAAACCTTGTTGATTAAGGTACACTATGCTTAAAGGCTCTGCAGTCTTATCTTGACCAGCATTCGCGATGGCACATCTTTCAAGGATTTCAACAGAATCTAACCCTACAGAGCCAGAGTATCCACCGACTATCACAACTCGTCCATCCGGCAGTAAACTCGCCGAGTGCAAATATCTTGCCTGAGATAGTTCACCGGAATCTATCCAGGTGTTGGCAAACGGGTTGTAAGCTTCGGTCGAAGCCAAGGCGGATGAGGCCGAACGACCGCCCACTACCAATATCCGCCCATCAGTTAGTACCGTCGCCGTATGGCTCGCCCTGGCCTCGTACATGGGCTGGACGGCGGTAAAGGTGTTCGTGCCGGCGTTGTACCGGTCGCAGGAGGCCACCGGACTGTTCTGCGCCTCCATCCCACCACAAATCAGCACGTTGCCGTCCTGCAACAACACCGCCGTATGCCCAGCCCGGGCATGCTGCATGCTGCCCGGAACAGCGGCAACGGTTTCTGCCGTAGGGTCGTATATCTCGCAGGTATTCAAGTACGTGCTGAAATCGCTTTGCCCACCGCAGATCAACACGTTACCGTTATGCAGAAGATTCAGGGTCGGAGCCTTGCGAGCCACGGTCAAGCTCGGTCCGGCTGAGAAGGTTTCCGTTGCCGGATCGAAAAGCTCGGTAGAGACCAGGTAATCACCACCGCCCTGGGACTGACCGCCCACGACCATGACCTTGGCATTCTGCAATATAACCGCCGCGTGGTTGAGTCTGTTCGTAGCAAGCGCTCCGGTAAACTGAGGATTCGCACCATTCTGATCCAACAATTCTGCACGCGCATCCGTCGATCCACCGACCACCAGGACCCGGCCATCGGTAAGCAGCGTCGCAGTGTGCGCCGTGCGGCTAGTAGCTAGGTTCGTGGAAGCCAGTTCAAGGCGGCCGAGTTCTACCTTTTCCGGCGCTTCGCCACCTACCTGTTCTTGAGCTTCATTCGAACAAGCCACCAAGGTAGCGGTAAGCACGAGAGCCGATAACACACATACAAGTCTGTATAACAATTGCAATGAACGCCCCGTTTCTGTACTGGTCCAATTGTTCTGCAAATCTATGACGAAGGATGTAGCGACACTATCATTTGAATTTCTATTCTGTCAATAGGTATCCGTTATTCATGGTCCACTTATTCTTCATCCTCTCCACAGAAAGACGGAAGTGTCAGCCAATCTAACTGGTATCGTTCGTTCAACAGGTCTCGGAAATTGCCGAAAGCGTCGCCCGTCAGCGAACATCCGAACAGACCGACGAAATCGGCGAAGTCGGCTTTCTCACCCACTCCCCAATCGAAATTACCTGCATTCTCAGCGTCCAGGTTAAGGTGATCGAAAACGACCTGAAGAACGACGTTTTCCAATCCGGAAAACCTATCTGGTCCGTTCTCTTCGGTAGGATCGTGGAGGTCCCACAGTGCAGCCGTGACCAAAGCTTCTGAAATAAGCCCCGCTGCCGTAAATTCGGGATCCGTCCCTAATCCTTCTGGGATCGAATGGATGCGATCGATCGGAAAGACAAAAAAGCCACAGCTATAACCGTTTTCCGTTTCTCGACAGCTATTCCTGTTCACCCAGTTTCTATTGTCAAGGATGAGTTGCGCGAGAAATGTAACCAATCCCTCATTCCATGCAAGGCAAGGGTCCGAGCGGGCGCTGATTACATGTTCTTCACCTGGATTATCATCCTTTACTTCCAATACATCAACAGCGCGATGACCGAGTTCGTGCAGTATGACTGAATCATCGAATTCATCGGGGTTTCTGAGATCTCCGCCGATGTATATTCTATTGGTTCTACCCCAGTAACAGCTATTTCCTTCGCAGAACGGTGAAACTATCCCTGAATCCCAAACGAATATGGATTTCTCGGTTAGAATCCGTCCCTTTGCGCGATACCAGTCGTGGCCAGATTTAGCTTTCTTGAAAATATGGAAAGCACCAGATTTCGAATTAACTGGAACTGTAAAAGTTAAGATCTTGTCCCGTATACTTGCAGGATCCCATTCTGAAGAAGTGTAACGCTGTAGAGAGTGATCTTGCTTTTCTACTCTTACCCAATCCGAATCTGCATAAACTTCTAAATGGACTGGTGATGTCGCGCCCGAAACTGGCCAGTCAAATGGAATTGAATAATTGCCATTTGGGCCAACGACGGCATCGTGTTGATTGAGTTGGATACCGTTCGACGATACAACTCTGATAGGAACCCCTTCAAGATCGAATGTACGTTCCATGCCTGTAACGGAATATCCATTATACTCCGCCTTTCCACTAACCTTGTATCCTCCGCAATTGGCCGTAAATCTGAGAACTTCCGTGCCGGAACCCGCTCCGCCGCCATCGGCCTGGTAACTTTCGAAACGCCTGGTCCGAACTTCCTCGACTCCGCACCCGGTAACCGTCACCCTGTAATTCGCCGGGTAGCTGCCGCAGGCGCTCCAATAATCCACCCGGACGATGTATTCACCCGAGGGAGGCAATTCCCAGAAAACGTTTTCCTGGTTGACGTTGTCGAGATTACAAGCAGGGTTGGAATCGAGATCCAAGTAACCACCTGTTGAACTGTTCCGGTGACTGTAGTAGATTTCTTCACTGCTTGGTTCCACAACGTGCAGGTCCACGTCAGTTGGTGTATCCCACGCCAAGCTTACCCGCAGGTTCCCGGCCTGAGCTTCTGCATAGGTCAAAGTAGATGTGTAGGTATGTGCGATACGGCCCTGACTGTCGGCTATGCCGTATTCCAATATCCAGGTTCCTTGAGCATTGTCAGGAAGCGCTCCGTTGGGTAAGTGGATTGGAATCACGAAGGATTCTCCCGAGCGCGTACTGGGTGGACGTTCGACGGGCCGCTTCGGCCGCAAAGGCACATCGGGGAGAATGCTTTCCCCGCCCGGGTTCGGCGTTGGAGATTTCGCAGTGCATCCAGAGAATAAACCAAATGACCGCCCATTCCACGGACAGACAGCAATAGAGTCGCTCCTGTCGCAACTCCAGAAACGCTCACGGCAAGGTCCGCCTCGCCGCCGGTGATGATCGACATGGAACTTGGGAAACTATCGATATCGGCGCTCGCCCACAGATCGCGCTCCTCGGGCAGCGATTCCGGGCTGTAAGTAGCATATTCGTGCCGGAGGAGCATCGGCTCGCCGGAAGCCAGGAACACGCGGATGTCCTCCAGTCGAATGCGGCTACCATCCGATCCCACGACATCGACGGGGATTGCATACCAGGCCTCATCGGCATCGATGACCGAAGGCAGGGTATAACGCGCACGATACCACCCTCCACCCAGCGTTGCGAATGAAACGGTACCCTGTTGGAAACCATCGATCATCTCCGAGAAATCCGGTTCGATATCTGTAACTGCTCCCTCGGCTTTGACTTCGATGTCCACTTGGTAGCCGGGATAGACGGTTTCCGGCGCTTCGAAGGCTGTAATGGATACGGACGGATTGTCAACGATAAATAACGATTCGCCTTCTCCTTCGCGTCCATCCGCCGATCGCACCCATATCTGGATTGAGTGTGATCCATCGGCAAGATGGTTCGTCGGAAGCGTGAACCGACCCATCAGATTTTGGGCTTGCCCTATTGACTCTGAGTCAAGGAATAACTCCGCTTCCACAACCGGCTCTTGGACCACAAAGGTAAAATGCACCAGTCCGTTCGTGACTTCTGTTTCCTCAACGACCACTTGCACATCGATCGTAACCACACACTCTCCATTGTCCTCCCAGAAGCCGTTTGCACAGGCCTGCGGTTTGGATCCGGTGTGTCCCTCTGATTGGCAAGTGACCGCTCGTGCCGTTCCGTCCCGGCATACATCTGGATCCTGGCAGGCTTCGCTGCTGCGCCAATGACCGTGGATGCACCCCTGCGAATATGATCCTCGGCCATTCAATCCGCAGGAAATGTTGCGCGTGTCGTCATCCGTGCATACATCGGGGTCGTTGCAGGTGTCGGTGTTGGACCAATAGCCGCCTTCACACAACTGCTCCAGCACGCCGCGACCATTGAAGCCACAAGCAGTTACACCCAGCCGCCGGATACCATCGATGCAATAATCCGGATCGGCGCATTGCTGAGAAATAGACCAGTATCCATCAATGCACACCTGCACCAGATCGCCGCGACCATTCAGCCCGCAGGCAATACCGCTATCCTGGTCTGGCATCATGGCGTCTTCCGGGCAAATTCCACCCGTCTCATCACAATAGTCGGGGATATCGCAGGAGCCCACAGCGGGTCTACAAAGCACCGTGGATGGTTTTGGACTCCAGCTATTAGTATTATTAGAGGAATCGCATTTCTGGCAAAGATTCTCAGGATTGCTCAGTCCATCGTGAACACAAATGCCGTTGATGTCGCAATAATCGGGTTCACAGATACATTGTCCCAGCGATCCACGATCGCAAACTCGATGGGTCGATGCATCGCAGGGATCCGGATCGCAGGGATCGGTGGTGCAAGCATCTCCCACGCCATTCCAGTGCCAATTCGCCGCTTCGTCACAGTTCTCACAATAATCGCCTGCATATCCAGTTTCGCAATCACAAGCAATCCAACCGTTGGAATCGTCGCAATCACCACGATTGTTGCATGAAGTCTCGGAACATTCCTCATCGGCGGTACAATCATCATCTTCTTCGTGGAAACCGGGAAGGCAATCTCCGCATTCTGTTACACCGTTATTATTCGTGCAATGTCTGTTCAGATCTTCACAGATGTCGTCGGTTGCGCACGGTTCGGATAATTTACATTCACCGTCGCCGTAATCTCGGAAACCTCCGTCGCATTCGCAAGAATGCGAACCGTCATCTCCAGGTAGGCAAGTCGTCCGGTTATGGTCCTTGCATGGATTTGGATCACAGACATCATCCAGGACAGAATCGGAATCGCCATCAACTGAAGAAACATCGTTTTCTGAACCATCCCCATCTGTGACCGGCAGTTCCTGTTCCTGATCGCCATCGATTATTCCGTCAGAACCACTGTTGCTGTCAGAGCAACCATACGCGAAAACAGATAGAATGACTCCCGTAAGAAGCCAATAGACGACAGTGGATACTGTACGTTTCATTCAGTCCTCCAATTCCGGAGTCAGAAATTGAACTACATACGATGAATATTTCTCTGTTGAAGCTCATCAAAGGTACCTCAATGTGTTAGGAATAATCAAGAGAATACTTGTGCTTTATTATCCGGTTAGCTTACTGTTGTGTCAGGCGGAAAGGTATAGGACATATTCTGGCACACAACTGTGTCGTTGATTTCATTGACGGCGTCCTCGGAGGCGATGGCCGGGCGGTGGATCCCTGGTCGGTGCTGGAGGTGCTGGGGGAATGGTTGGATTTTGGTGGGAACAACGTTGCAATTCCGTGATTGGATTCTCCGATTGTATCGCGGGTGAGGACCTTTCCTCTCCTTTTACATTCAGGTAAGTCCGTGATAGTTGTTGCGAAATCGGACATTAATGATATATTTCATCCTCGGCATTTTTAAACATCACTTGTCCCAGGTTTGTGGGGATAGCTGCATATTAAGGGATATTCTTAATGATTTCACGAATCGGCATACTGTTGTTGGCGGCCTTGACGGCCCTTTGTGTTTTTGCGAATCCACTGTTCGCAAAAGACGCCTCGCAGGGCATCGTAGTCTGGCGACTGGAGAAGAAACAGGGTGTGACGGATCAGGAGATCGACTCGATCTCCGGGTTTGTGGCCGCCGAGACGGAGCGGCTCTCTGGCCGCAAGGTGATCTCGGAATCGGATATCAAGACCATATTGAAGGGCGAGGAAACGCGCCAGCAATGCGGGGCTGATGACACCTCTTGCGTGGCGGAAATCGGCGCGGCCCTTGGTGTTCCAGAAACCGTGGCCGGAGACCTGGGGCGCGTAGGAGACTTCTGGTTTTTGAACTTGAAGCGAATCCACGTGCGCAACGCCGAAGTGATCAAGCGTGCCAGCCGCAACGTGGAAGGCGACATCAATGCTCTTCTTCGCGTTCTACCCGATGCGATGGCGGAACTGTTTGGAAAAGAACCGCGCTCGTCAGCCGGTGTTGCCTCGAAGACCGGAACAACGGGTGTGGAACAAGCCTACCCGATGAATCCTTACAAGAAATATGGTTATGTGACCTTCTTTACCGGGGTGGGACTCTCCGCCTTCGGTGGCATTGCGGCCTGGCAGGCAAGCGCCAAGGGCGGCGACTACGAAGCCGGAGATCGATCCGCCAACAGCGCCAGCAAGGGTTGGGAAGGCGCGATGTATGCCTCGTTTGCAGTGGGCGGCGCGGCGATGATCACTGGTGTGGTGCTGTGGGCGCTTTCACCAGGCGACAAAGCCTGGGCAGAGCGACAGCAGGTGTCGGTCGCACCGATGCTGGATAGTACGAACGTCGGTGCAACAGTTAGCTTCTCGTGGTGATTGGGGCGGTATAGATGACAAGAATATTCAGTACGATTCTATTTGCAGCGTTTCTCTGGATGTCGTTGGCCTCGCTTTCAGGCTGTGGTGTCTTTTTCGATACGCACGGCGGTCAGGGGGAGCCCTGTTTTGGTGACGGCACCTGCGATAGCGGGCTGACCTGCTGCAATGGTGTTTGCCAGACCTCCTGCAGTTCGGATGGAGACACAGATGCATCCGGCGATGGCGATAACCCCACTGATGGAGATATCACGGACGGTGACGTCAACGATGGAGATATCATAGACGGTGATACTCCCGATGGCGACAGCGACCTGCCTGATGGAGATACGCCCATTGATGGAGATACACCCACCGACGGCGACACACCCACCGACGGTGACACACTCACGGACGGCGACACACCCACCGACGGTGACACACCCACTGACGGCGATACACCGATTGACGGTGATACGCCCATTGATGGAGATACACCCACCGACGGCGACACACCCACCGACGGTGACACACCCACTGACGGCGACACACCGATTGACGGTGACACGCCCGACGGGGATATTGATAAAGACACTCCCACCGATGGTGACACCGACCAACCTGACGGCGATCACGACCCCGATCTTCCCGATGGCGACGGCGAAACCGATGACGAAGCCGTGGATGGGGATGACGAATCGGACCAGGAATGCGCTTGTTCAGGTGTTTCAACCTGCTGCCCGGACGGCTGCCATGTGGCTATGGACGGGACGACTTGCAACACAGATGATCAATGCGTGGCTGGTGCTTGTGTTGATTGTTACAACGCCGATGGTTGTACGGATCTGGCTTGGGGAGAACACGACGACGAATGTGCTCATGTACAATGCCTGAACAACACCTGCTCGCTCAACAACCTTGCAGCCAATACCGCTTGCCAATCGGATGGCACGGGCGACAATTCCGATCAATGCGATGGCAGTGGTTATTGTAAAGACTGTGTGAACGTCAATGGTTGCAGCGACATGTCCTGGAATGGCCGCGATGGCGAATGCACGGAAATGCAGTGTCAGAATGGCGTCTGCGCGTTCAATGACTATGCGGCCAACACTGCCTGCCAGGTTTTAGGAACGGGAGACGGCACCGACCAATGCGACGGCGGTGGCTTTTGCAGGGATTGCACGACGGCTGCGGGTTGCACCGACCTTACCGACGATGGCCTGGAATGCTCCGAACCCTTCTGCGATACGGATCGCACCTGCAAGCACAATCTTGCCGCGCATGAAAGCGAGACCTGCACCGATGATGACCTGACCTGCACCGACGATCTCTGCGCAGCCAACGGCCAGTGCAACCATACTTTAAAGCAGGGGCGCTGCCTGATCGACAATGCCTGCTACCAGCACAACCAGGAGCAGTCCGACAACCGGTGCCACTACTGCGACACCGGCGTCGCCACCGACATCTGGACCTGGCGCGGCTCCGGCTACGACTGCGACGATGGCGTCTTCTGCAACGGCGACGATGCCTGCAACGGGGCGGGCGAATGCATCAGCGATGGCAATCCCTGCCCGGAAACCGAGTGCAACACCTGCCAGGAGGACGCCGAGTCCTGCTTCGACCCGGAAGGGATGACCTGCGGGAGTGGTCCCAGTGCTTGCTCGAATCAGGACACCTGTAATGGTTCGGGTGTATGTTTGGAGAATCATATCGAGAATGGCGAAAGTTGCGAATACGACTCCGATCCATGTACAGAAGATTTCTGCGATGGTTCGGGCGCGTGCATCGCCGAACCGATTCCCAATGACTGCGAGCCGAGGCGTTGCGGGGATTCACCATCGGGTTGTTATAGTTGTTCATGTTCCGGTAATGACACCTGCGAAGAAGCGAGTGGAAATTGCATCACTGAAAACTTCGTGTCGATCCCGGCGGGTTCTTTCTGGATGGGCAGTCCGGATGGTTGCCCCGGCCCGGATGGCTATCCTGGTGATTGCTCGGCGGAATTGGGGCGAGACGATGACGAAACCCTGCACTTCGTCGAATTGACCTATCCCTTCGAAATGAGCCGGTATGAGACGACGCAATACAGGTTCGAGAGCCTGATTAGCTGGAATCCGTCATACTTTGGGCCAGAAGGCGCGGGTGCAGATTGTGGCTCGAACTGTCCGGTGGAAAACGTTTCCTGGTACGACGCTTTGGCCTACGCCAATGCAAAGAGCTCCGAAGCCGGACTTTCACCCTGTTACCTTTTGACAGACATCCAATGCGAGGATGGCGCCAGTGCCGGAACCAATGCGATGACCTGCATGAACACCACCCGAGGAGGCATCGACACGGCGACCGTCGCCTTGAACAACGCGGACAAACCCCAGGACTGCGATGGCTACCGCCTACCTACCGAAGCCGAATGGGAGTACGCCGCCCGCGCCGGAAGCAACACGGCGTTCTATCCGAGTGAGGAGAATGATGGGACGATTACGAGTCCGACTGGTGAAGATCCAAACTTGAACCAGATTGGTTGGTATTCGGAGAATTCAGGTATTAGCACACATCCGGTTGGTGAGTTGGAAGCGAATGCTTGGAGCTTATACGACATGAGTGGGAATCTCATGAAGTGGGTGTGGGATTACTATCAAACCGCCTATGAAAGTGATGTGGGCACTGATCCTGCTGGTCCGTCCGCTCCTGGTTCGGATCGCGCAGCAAGAAATTGCTACTTCAGTAATGGAGCCTTAATCTGCCGATCCGCAGGACGTTTGAACTATGCACCCGGTAATCACAGCAACGGAGCTGGCTTCCGCCTCGTCCGCACGCTGCCCGTAACCTCCTGCGCCCCCGATCCCTGCAACGACCACGGCACCTGCACCGAACCCGGCGAAGGTGAAACGCGCCCCAGTTGCGAATGCGACCCGGAGTTCGATGGGTATTGGTGTAATCTGTGCGCGGAGGGGGCCTTGGGCGAATATCCGAATTGCTTCCTGCCGCCGGAAGGCTTTTGCGACACCAACCAATGCTGGCCCGTGCCGCCGACTGGACAGACGGCGTGTTACGATAATGTAACATCTATCTCCTGTCCGGCTGAGGGTGAGGATTATTATGGACAGGATGCACAATATCCAGATCGTGCACGCTATTTCCGTTGTTTTGATACAAATGGCGACTTCGACTGTACGGATCGAATCACTGCCAGTGAGGGCGAAATGGTATACGACACATTGACTGGTTTGATTTGGCAGAGATGGACACCCGATATATACAGCGGATGCAGTGGCGGATGTCCAACTTGTGGGTCAAGATGCGAAACGGATGAAGCCGTCGATTATTGTAATGGACTGGATTACGGCGGATATCAAGATTGGGCGTTGCCAACGGTTCATGAATTGTTATCTATAACAGATGCAAAAAACAGTCAAGCATTTGATTCTTCACTTTTCCCGGGTACAGAATCTTCCGATTATCAAACAGCGACCGTGGATGCATCTGGGACGGAAAATAGCTTTTGGCAGGTTAACTTTGATTCTGGAGTTAGTAGCAAAGCTAATGGAATAGGCTTAGTTCGTTGCGCTGTGAGAACCCGGCATGTGGCAACAAACGCGAGCGGCGACAGGTTCGTTCATACAGATGTCGATGGGGATCTGATAACTTTGGACAAAGTAACCGATTTGACGTGGCATAGGCAAAGTCTGACAGGATCATGGAAACAAGCACTTCAGGGATGTGAGGATCTCGACTATGCAGGCTATACAGATTGGAGACTGCCAACGAAATTTGAACTTTCCACACTTGTAGATTACCAGGAATACGATCCTTCAACCGACATGCCTGGTCTTGTAGGCATCTTGTGGACTTCAACATCGTATGTGAATGATAAATCCCAAGCTTGGGCTGTCTTTTTCCTTTGGGGATATGTCAGCATTCATCCCAAAAATGATCTTCAATTGTATCGATGTGTCCGGGGCGGGCCATGAATCCCGGTCCATAGCGGCTGAATATCAGTATTTACGACTTTCGGAAGTTCCGAAAAACAAGGAAACGCGATGCAACCTTACCCCATCCGAATCACCCTCATTTTAGCAGTGCTTCTAACCTTGCTCGCCTGTAGCAGCGAAAAGAATGAGTCACAGCCCGCTGACGGCGATCAGCCGGTCATCGATGGAGACCATGTCGTCGATGGTGACAATGATTCTGTCGATGGAGACGAAGACAATGGCTCCTGGCTCCCTAATGATGAGCCACGGGATGAAAAGCAAGTCGATCATGGCGGGATGACTGTCGACTCGGCCATTTTCAAAGGCAGAATCCAACTCCCGCAGAACGTTCAGGTGAATTGGGCCGACATTAAGGTTGTTACCGCTCTCGACGAAACCACTCCCGCCGCAGATGGCACCTTTGAACTCCGAATGAATACCCATGCAACGGGTATGATTACTGCCCAACTGGACAGCAAACCGTTCATGTACAGCATGTTCCCCAAACACCCGGATCTGATACAGAAAAACCCGGAGATCTCACCTAAAACCACGGCTCTGGCGTTGGTTTTCATGATGCCGGGAGTACTTACCGGGAACACCATCCTCGATGCTGCCTTCATGGAAGCCATGAAATCAAACGAGAAAGTAGATGAACTATCGAGGCTGATCGAAACAAAACTGACCAATGACCAAGCCCTAATGAATAACCTCGATGCCGATGTGCTTTCCGGCGTTTCTGCCGTTTTTACGTCTCTTCAGAGGACTTCCCGAAAAAACATGAAAAGCGCTCCTCTGGATTCATGCTTCACTGCCGATTGGCCGGTAATCGACCAGATCAACAGTGAATTCTATGACATTGATAAGCAGAATGAGGATGCAGTATTCGTTGAATCCAACTTCAACAGTGTCAAAGATAAGGTAACGTATCGAGTAACGAATCCAGCACCCCGCTGGGTAACGTTCAAACACAACGCTGGTCAAAATAATGAAGAATGGGTTGGTCTAATTCGTCCTCGAAATATTGAGATACCAGGCGTTGGAGATATGTTCCTCGATTTGATTGGCAGTATCGGCTCATCGGGCTGGGAAAGCATTGTCGGGGAAAACGATCAGGCATTTTGGGATAGCCTGGGAGAATCCCTTGATGAGTCTTACTACGATCATTTCGACTGCACACATCAAGAGCTGGATGATCGCTCCTTCATATTTGAAAATGCCGCCACCCTGAATTCATTTTCTCTGGGAAATACGGACCTGGAATCAGACAATATCATTCCAACAGCCCTGACGGTTCTCACTGTTGCGATAATGCCGGTGGTAGAGAGTTTTCTGGATGTGTCGGATGCGCTGAACGTGCAAGCGTTGTCACGAATGAGCGTGGATCAAGCAGCACAATTGAATGTTGTATTGGATCTCTTTGCAACATCTTTTGAAGATTTAGCTACGGCCATCGCAAATTCTGATATGAACCTCGAATTGGTATTTTCCGAATTGGCGGATATAGCTGAGCGAATTGCAACTAGCCAGTCGTTTTGGGATTCTCTCCGTTGGTGTTTACGCATAAGCCCTGAAACTATTATGAACCGCGCGGCAGAACAGACACAGGAACTTTTCAGGGAAGTTATTGGACCGCTAAAATGGATGGACCTAGGACTGGAGTTTGCTGGTAGCCTTTATACATTTGCGTACATGGTTGACGTTGTTCGAGGCTTCGAATCCTCCGACGAGTACATGGTAGATCCTTGTCGTACTGATCGGTTGGAACCCAATGATGAATCCTCCACTGCTACGGTTTTAGACTCATATATCAGTGACCCAACGACGTATTTCAATAGCCTAGAGATCTGCCAGGGTGATGAAGACTGGTTTTCCTTGCAAGTGGGCGATCAGTATGAAACGGAATGCCATTTTCAGGCGACTGTCAACTATGGCTTCTCGCTTGAGGGCCTGCATGGCAACCTGAAACTTACCCTGTATAGTCAGAATCTCGCGGAACTGGATTCGGATCAGGGCACGGAGGAAAGCGAAGCTGCTCAGGTTGAGTACACCTTCAATACGTTGACCAAAGCGATTCTGAAGGTTGAAGGTACGGTACATGCCGTTCGAAATGATTACTCGCTCACCATCCAGTACTACTGCGCCGATGACCCACCGGATGGTGACATAGATCCCGACGGAGACATCGACCCTGATGGGGATATGGACGGCGACTCCGATGTCTGTGTTCCTGACTGCGCAAACAAAGACTGCGGCCCGGATGGTTGCGGCGGCTCCTGTTCGCCTGGGTGCAGCGGTGGGCTGGTTTGCGATCTGGAAACCTTCCACTGTGTGGAAGTCAGTAGCGGCAACTGGAGTTTCCCGGATACCGGTCAGGTGCTTTGCTACGACAACTCAGCGGAGATGACCTGCCCTTCCGAAGGAGACGACTTCTACGGCCAGGACAGCCAGTACGGCGAGAATTATATGTCCTTCACCTCCAGCGGAAGCGGCGTGGTCGCGCACGAAGATACCGGCCTGATGTGGCAGCAGGGCGAAAACTCGGCTACTGGCTGGGCCAGCGCTATCAGCTACTGCGACGGTCTGTCCCTCGGCGGTTATTCCGACTGGCGCTTGCCGAGCCGCAAAGAACTGATGATGATCGTGGACTACGGGACGTATGAACCGGCCATTGACGACAGCCGCTTCCCCGAAGCCCATTCCGATTATTACTGGGCTAGCGAGGAATACGCCGGGGACGACACCAAGGCTTGGGCCGTTGATTTCACCGAGGGCGCGGCAAGCTATGTTACCAAAACTACCGGCTACTTTGTCCGTTGCGTGCGTGGAGACCGTACCTGTACACCCAGCTGCCAGGGACGCGCCTGCGGTCCGGATGGTTGTGGTGGTGACTGTGGATACTGCTCGGACGGCCTGACCTGCGGTCCCTACAGCTGGTGTGTGTCGGGCGAGCGCGGACGCTGGGGCTGGGTCGATACGGGCCAATATCTGTGCTACGACAATAGCGCCCAGATCCTGTGCCCATACGAAGACACGGAGTTCTTCGGCCAGGACGCCCAGTACCACGGCGTGCCCATGAACTACGCCATTCAGCAGGACGTGGTTCACGACAACGCCACCGGTTTGACCTGGCAGCGCCGGGTCGGGGCTTATCCGGCGGATCAAACCAGCGCCGAGGCGTACTGCGCCAGCCTGTCTCTGGGCGGCTCCAGCCAGTGGCGTTTGCCCAGCCGGATCGAGCTGATCACGATCATCGACTATTCCTGGTACATGCCCGCCATCAACGACTATGCCTTCCCGCAGACCGGTTCGCGCAACTTTTGGACGTCGACCCAGTACGCCGGAAATGAAACCCAATACTGGGCCGTCGATTTCACAGAAGGCGCGGTCAGCTATGCGGCGGCCACCTCCGGTTACGCCGTACGATGTGTGAAGGACGACTTCTTCTCTTGCCTGCCGGAGTGCAGCGGCATGGATTGCGGTCCGGACGGTTGCGGCGGTGATTGCGGGTATTGTTCGGAGGGTGATACCTGCACGACGGATTTCGACTGCGTGGAAGGTGAATACGGCCACTGGCCCTGGCCGGATACCGGGCAGTATATGTGCTACGACAACAGCGAACAGATGCTCTGTCCGTTCGAGGGTGAGGACTTCTTCGGCCAGGACGCCCAATATCACGGCATCGACATGAATCTGACCGTGGGCGAGCATTCCGTCTACGACGTCGCTACGGGTCTGACCTGGAAACGGAGAGTCAGCGACGACTTGATGACCCGCGAAGATGCCGTGAGGCACTGCGCTGGAATGAGCGACGGGGGTTTGCGAATGCGTCTGCCCACCCGTCACGAATTGATTACCATCGTCGATTACGGTCGCTACCAGCCCGCCATCGACGACTACGCCTTCCCGGATACGGGTATGCGGCAGTTCTGGACCTCGACCGACTATGCGGGCGATGAAACAAAGGCCTGGTACGTCGAGTTCAACGAAGGTTCGGTCAGTTATGCGGACATGACGACCGACATGTCCGTGCGCTGCGTGCGTGGCGCGATGGAATGCATCCCGGACTGCACGGGAAAGAACTGTGGGAACGATGGCTGCGGAGGAGAATGCGGCTATTGCTCGCCTCCACGCATCTGTGAGGATTACCAGTGCCACCTGACGAGTTCTGACGGGACTCTGCCGGATACCGGGCAGCATACCTGTTATGACAACTCCGCCGAGATCGACTGCCCGTCTTCCGGCGAAGACTTCTATGGCCAGGATGCCCAGGTGCAGGGCAACGAACCCAGTTATTCGCCTACGGCGGATGGAACGGTGGTGGACAACGTCACCGGCCTGATCTGGCAGCGATTCTGGGAGGAAAGCCATAGCTGGGGGGATGCGGTCCAGTATTGCGAGGAATTGTCTTTGGGCGGCAGCACGGCCTGGCGCTTACCGTCGCGCATGGAGTTGGTAGGTCTTGTAGATTACGGCCTGTACCAGTCCGCCATCGACGACAGGGTTTTCCCGGAGACCCGAGGCGGAAACTTCTGGACCGGAACCGAATACGCGGGTGATAGCGATCAAGCGTGGTGCGTGCAATTCGATGAAGGCTCGGTCAATTACGTCGCAAAAACAACCATGTACAAGGTACGATGTGTTCGATAAAGAATTGAAAATCTTGAGAGTGAAAGCAAACAGGAGGAAGAACCATGAGTATGAAGAAAGCTTTGATTGGTGTGTGCGCGGTGGCTATTTTACTGGTGCCGCTGGTGGCTTGGTCGGTAGGAAATTACACCGATAATGGCGACGGTACGGTGACCGACAATGATACGGGGCTGATGTGGATGAAAGATGGTGCTCCTATAATAATGCTTTGGCAACCAGCCTTGGCCTATTGTGAAGGTTTGGATTTAGCTGGCCATTCAGATTGGTATTTGCCAAACGTTAAGGAATTGCAAACATTAGTGGATCATAGTCGAACTAGTCCAGCAATAGATACGGACTACTTCGTATCATCAGGTTCTGCGTACTGGTCGTCGTCTACGAGTGCCCAGGATCCAAGTACTGCGTGGTATGTGAACTTCTACCACGGTAGCGTCAACGTCAACGTGAATGGTAAGACGGGCGGCACCGGCCTCAAAGTCCGCTGTGTGAGGTAGCCTCTCTTAAACTCTTGAAATAGGTGATTCGCTATTTGCTTAGAACCCGAAGGGAGAACTGATCGGAAAAGCCTCCTTGATTGTGTTATAAGAGAAGTAACAGACAAGCACTTCTAGCCTGAATTTCCCAACCATTTCAGCCACCTTTCCGACCATCCGCTCTGGATGGGGCGGAGGGGTGTGCCTGTTTTCCCCAAACAAGAAGGTAATCCGATGAAGAAGAAACTGCTCCCCCAATCCATCCGCAAGACGATCCCACCCTTGTACGCCCAGGACGGAAAAGGCATGGAGGCCGTCGCCCACATCCGTTGGTTTCATGCCTATGGTGGGGCGGTCTGGTACTTGACCGAATTCGACCACGACGGCGGTGACACCTGCTTCGGTTGGGCCGAGGTGCTGCCCGGCTGCGGCGAACTCGGCTACTTCTCCCTCTCCGAACTCGAATCCCTGGAAGCCCGCATCAACGGCCAGCGCATCCCCGGCCTGCAGGCCATCGAACGCGATATCCACTTCACCCCCACGCCGCTTTCCCAGATTCCGGAGATTACGCGCAACAACTGAAAGGATTTGCCATGGACCGCACGACGATTGATACCCAGTTCCATCGCCAGCTTGATATCATCCATCCCGACAAGCTGAACTTCCCCATCACCATCATCGGCGCGGGTGCTTCCGGGAGTTACACCGCTCTGGCGCTGGCCAAGATGGGCTGCACCGATCTCAACATCTACGACGACGACACGGTAGAGCCGCACAACCAGCCCAACCAACTTTTCGGCGCTGAATACCTGGGCCAGTCCAAGGCCGTGGCGCTGGGCGTCGAGGTCTATCGCGTCACCGGCCTCTTGCCCGGTCAGTTCCGTCAGCGGTACACCAACCAGCCCCTTGGACGTGACGAGCCCAAGCGCCTGGTCATCAGTTGTGTCGACAACATGGACGCGCGCCGGACGATCTGGGAACAGGCCAAGGCCCAGGGCAGCCGCGCTCGGCCCATCACGATCATCGATCCGCGTCAGGGCGGCGAGTTCATCGTGATCTACACCGCCAAGTCCCACGGCGACCTGATGGGTGCGCAGGCTTACAAGGAAACCCTGCATCCTGCAGCGGAGTCGATGCAACTGCCCTGTACGGCGCGGGCGGTGATCTACAACTCCATGCTCACGGGCGCGCTGGCGGCCATCCTGGTGAAGAAACACGCGCTGGGACAGCCGCTCCCGCGCAAGATCGTCGTGGACTGCTCGGCCTTCGGGCTGGCGGTCGAGTAACCGAAACGAAAGGAACCCGAATGAACGACCTGGATAATCTGAACACGGACCTGGAGGAAACCCGGAAGGGACTCTTCGCCATCATCCGCAAGAATCGCCATGCCGCCATTGGCGCCGGGGTGCTGGCCTCGGTCGGTGCTGCTGTGGCCGGTCCAGCCGGATCGGCGGCCGGCGGAGCCATCGGCGGCCTGGTCGGCTATGCCCTCGATCGCTTGATCGTGCCCAACGAGGATATTGACAGCCTGAACGATGACTTCACGGACACCGCCGATACTGAAACCTGGGATGCGGACAGCGAGCGCGACGCATGAAGGAGACCACGCGCATCCTGAAGGCCGCTGTCGTGCAGGCCATGGCCATTCTGACCGGCAAGCTGTTCGACAAGGCGGCGAAGCGATTGAAGAAGAAAGTGAAGTGAGCATATCCCCCAACAATCCCACCATCCATTCCCACCGGCCGCCCCCTTGCGGCGGAAGAAGGTTCCAGCCTTCTTCTTTACCTGGAGCGCCGATACGATTCGGAAAACGTCTTCCAAATTTCCTATGTATGCGCCGACGCTCGTATAGCCCGAGGCCTATGGATTTTTCGCTTTCGCCCGGGAAACGGCCCCTCCCTCTACTACCAATCAGGTCGATTTCCGGGAAGTTGCGCCAATCCGACGGTCAACTTGTCGGTCGGCAGGTAAAAGAAACGGCCGGACGAGATTGAAAATGCTCCCGTGACCGGCCGTCTCAGATTTTTTGGGGGTGATTTCCAGCTTTACTCACAGTGCGCTTCGGCTGCGCTTTTCGTCTCGCAGCTCTTTTCACCCGCACAGATATTTTCATTTACCCAGTGTCTGCTGGCGTTCCTATGGCCCTGCAGCCTATTCCGCGCAAGCCGCCTGCCGCGCACCGGTTTCCTGGCAGGTTTCCGCTCCCTCACAACTTCGCCATTCCACCCAGCGACCGGATTCATTGCAGATATCCACGGTCACCTGGTCCGCACAGCGCTTCCAGCCCGGTGCGCAGGTCCAATTGCGTACCACACCGTCGCCATTGGCCGTTCTCGCGGCTGTTCCCTCCAGAGAGCCAGGAGGCAATTGACCATGTGCTGCGAAAACCGCCTCATCACGTCCGATGTCGAAATGCCACAGGCCTAGCGTATGCTCGTCGGGTTCATGTCGGAAGGCGGGCTCGAAATCTTCGGTGTAGCGGACTGTGTCGGAGATGCGAAGTTCATCGATGATACCATTGAAAAAGGTTTGTGATGCACCTGCCTGACCGAATCCGACATAGCTTGAGAATTCTTCTTCTACTGTGAACGGCGGAAGGTCGATGGCGCTGTGCAAAATATTGATTCCATTGAGAAATATCGTCACGTATTCTCCGTCTTTCGTGACGGCGACATGATTCCATTGCTCTTTACGCAAACGACCATCCTCGGATATGCATTTAACATCCCAGTGGGTCGCAGATCCCCACTGATTGAAGCAAATCTTCTCATCCACTGTGGCGCGCAAACTCAGCATGACGCTGACCGCTTCGCTGTAAATGATTCCTCCAGGGTTCGGTCTAATCCACGCCTCCAAAGTTCCGGTTTCAGCTTTCCTGAAGAGAATACGATCGGTGATTACGCCATATCCAGGTTGACCATCAAACTCCAGGGCCCGATCCTCCATGCAGGGATCGCCTTCCCGGCAATCGCCCAGGGCGTAGAGATAGCCGTCGTAGGAGCCGAAATAGAGATCGCGATTCAGACCGATGGTGACGTTTGACCGATCGCCATCCCCGGTTGCATACTGCCATAGGAGCGTGCCTGTCGAAGAGTCTAGGGCGTTGACGTAGCCGTCCATTGTTCCAAAATATAATACTCCATCAGCGTCAAGTGAAGGTGTCGACCAAACATCCCCTTCCGTTTCATACTTCCAGCGGATGCTGCCGTCTGGATTGACGGCGGCGACCATTCCCGGGTTGTACCGCGGAAAGTAAATCGTGCCGTCCGCGCCGATCGTCGGTCCGCCTCCCGCTCGCGACCCTAAAGAAAGCCGCCAGCGGATGCCGTCTTCTGGAGAGACAGCATAGTAATACTCGTCGTTGAGCGTTCCAAAGTACAGGGTTCCATCGGCGCCGATCGCCGGCACAAACGGATAACCGTTTATCGGTTGGCTCCAGATCTCATTCCCTTCGGAATCGATGGCGTGAAGACCCTGGGTCGATCCGACATAAACGGTCCCGGACGGCGAAACCGTGCCGGTTACGTAGGCCGCCGCGCCGACAGTGAACCGCCATTTCTCCGAGCCACCCGGTGTAACGGCATACAAAGTATCGCTGGAGGTACCTCCGCCCAGATAGATCGTCCCGTCTCCCCCGATGGAAATCCGGGAATCCAGCCGACCGTCGATCGGCAACGTCCAGAGTTCCTCTCCATCCTCATCGACAGCATGAAGCGCTACATCGGCACTGCCGAATACAAGGCTGCCGTCATTGCGAAGGGCCGGCCAACCGTATATCGTCCCTCCGGCTGAAAACCGCCACTTTTCTTGTCCATCGGGACGTATGGCATACAGATTTTTGTCGTAAGACGCGAAATAGACTGTCCCATCGTTTCCCAGAACGGGAGAGCCTGCGATCCCTTCCGTTTTGAACGCCCATCGGAGAGATGGCACGGCTGGACCATGGTTGCCAGAGCGTCCCTGTAGAGAAGGACATCCTGCATACATCGGCCAGGGACTTCCCGCCTGAAGCCCGCTCATATCGCCGCAGGAACCGCCTTCATCCGGCGCGCAGACCTTCGTGTCGATCCCATCCCCCGGCCAACAGGATTGGACGGACGAGTCGCACTCCCAGCAGACCTGGGTGTCGGCATTGCAGCTTCCACACTCGAAGCAGCCGGAGGGCGACCAGCCGCACGCCATGTACTCGGTGCAGTCATTTGCGATCCATTCGACCGCCGTACAGACACCCTCCCGGCAGTTGCTGCGCGTAGAGCAGGCGTCATCGTCATCGCAGACCGCGCCGTTGTCTTTCGGTGTCCAGGCAAGCGGATCGGCATCTGCATCGCAAAACAGGCAGGGTTCGTTCGGGTCGGCTTCTCCGTCCGAAACGCAGGAATCGTTGATCAGGCAGAAACCGGCCAGCAGATTACAGCCATCGCAGCAGTCTGTTACGGCAGGACCGCAAGCGCAAATACCCTCCGGATCGATTTCTTCATCCCCATCCGGCCGCACGTCCTCATCGCCATCAACGATACCATCCATGTCTCCGTCCTCCACCTCCGTGTCGCCGTCCGTGCCATCCCCATCCACCGGCTCCGTGTCCCCATCCGAATCCGGCGTGTCGATATCGCCGTCCTGAGCCGTCTCATCCAGGTCCGAATCGCCTTCTGGGGAACCGCCCGTGGTGAGCGACGAATCCGTACAACCCCACGCAACAAGTCCGATCCAAAGCAAAATCCAAATTCTCATGTCGGTCTCCTTCTCGTAACGTTGATAAATCGCCTTCATCGATTCTTATGGCAAAGACGACGGCGATTTTTCGGCCGGTTTCCCCTGTGTGTTCATCCGATTGGTTCTGGCTGAATTCAGCATAATAGTCGTATATATCCTAGTCAATAATAAACTTATTGGTCTTACCGGTTCCTTCCAGCATGGACAAGGATTTGAGATTATTCATCAATCCTTGGAGATGCCCATGAAGGAACTGAAAGCCGAAATCGGCAAACAATTGAAGAAACTGCGAAAGCAGGCGGGAGTGAGCCAGAATCGGTTATCTGAACTGGCCGATCTGTCCGTGGAGAGCATCAGTCGCCTGGAGCGCGGTGTGCAGCTGCCCGGTATTGAAACCTTCCACCGGCTTGCCCAAGCTCTGGGTGTGCCGTTCTCTGAATTTTTCCAGATCAGCCTCGACAAGAAAGAGTCCGACCTCGATATCCTGACCCAGCGCTTCCGGGCCCTCATGCGTGACCGCACTGCCACCGAAGGCGAGATGGTGCTGGATGTCATGGCGCGGGTGTTTGAGGAGTATCCGGACGGAGTAAAGAAAACAAAAAAATGAGGTGATTCTTTTCACAAGAGATCACCCCATCAGTTCCCCAAAACCGTTTTTGTCAATTATAGCCGCTTCTCAATTCTTTTCCAAAAGGCCGCAATGCCCTTCGTCAGACCGTTGACGTACTCATCGGGATCCTCGATTCCGTGTTCTTGGGCCAATCGATCACGATGAACCTCAAAGCCAACTCCATCCAAGGTTTCGTAAATACCATCGGCGATCTTGCCGGTCTGTTCGTATACACGATGTTGGACGTAGTCCCCGATACGTTTCAACTCATCATAGTCCATTCCAGATGCGCGAGACTCTCCTTCTGCGTATCCGGCCTGATAGCTCGTATCCATGGCTTCCTCCTTCTGTCGACGTAGGCGTTCAATTATCTCGTCCATATTCGTTTCATTTTGCGTGCTCATTTCAACCTGCCTCATTTTTGCAATTTCCTTCCGTATGGCTTCAGTGAAAAGACGTGAATAGCCTTTCCGCTCCTTGATTCGATCACCGTACTCTTTAAGTTCTTTCTCCAAGTCTTTCGGTATATAGATCGCAAGTTTCATGTTGATCCTCCTTCATTGACTATTGGGTATAGACTATATATACCCACACTACCTGTCAAGTTTTATGTGTAGATTTTTCCAAAACCACGTTCAAACAAACTTTCTAAAACCTTAAGTGCTTAATTTAACAGTATTATCCCTGTTGGATTGGGGACTTCAGGTAATAGATTAACCACCACATGGCCCCTAATGAGCTCTGTCAAGAAAGCCCGCCAGAAGATGGCGGTGGAGGTGGTGAAGCGGGTGTTGGAGGAGATCTAAGAAACAATTTCACTTCTCATCAAACTCCCTAAGATGTGATAATAAAGAGCAATCTTTATCTTTAGGGAGATATTCTGAATGTCAAATCCGCGCAAGAAACCCAAAGGCAAATATCCCCAAGGTCAACGCCTTCTGATGCTGTACGATATGCTGCTTCTTGGGCGGAAACTCTGCTCAAAAGAAGAAGCGAAAACCTTTAATATCAGCCGCCGCACATTGGAACGCGATCTGGCAATCTTGAAAGATGTACTACAAGAACGGCTGATAGCTGAGGAAGACGATAGCTTTGGCGTGTCCTATTTCCTGAATCGATCTTCCAAGCGATGGAAGATAAGCCCCTGGCAGATACTGGCGGTATCGGTCGGCGCTCGTGTTACGGGTTTTCTTTCCGGTCACCATTTCGCTACCGAAGTGGAGCCGATCCTCGACCAGTTCCGGGAATCTCTCAATCCAGGGGAAAAGCTACGGTTGAAACGTCTGGAGAAAAAGATTCACGTCGTGTCAGCCGGAATCAAAGATTATCGCCGTAACGAAGAGCTTCAGAAGCGGCTCGCTCAAATGCTGGAAGGTCTGCTTACGGAAAAGCCGGTCGACCTTACGTATTTGTCGCACGCCCAGAAGGCTTTGAACAAGCCCGCCCGCTATCTTCGAGTAAATCTGCTTGGCGCAGCGCTGCATCGAAATGGAATGTACTTTATCGCGGATGTCGTCGAAGGCGACTGGAAGAAGACGGAGCGGCGTATCCTATTAGCGTTAGACAGAATTCAAGATGCGCGCTGTTGTCAGGATCTTGAGATGTTCGATTATCCGACGGGCTTTTCCGCTGAGGATTATTTTTCTGATGCCTTTGCCATCTGGCCAGACGGAAAGCTTCGTACGGTCAAAGTCCGCATCGATCCAGTCTTCGCCCCCTATGCCCGCGAACGTTTCTGGCATCACAGCCAGTCCCTCTCATATAAGCGAGACGGCAGTATGTTGATCAGCCTGCGGGTGAGAGGGTTTCAGGAAATCGGTGAGTGGGTGCTTTCGATGGGTGAACATGCCGAAGCTATCACTCCGAAAGCCTTCCGCAAATATGTAGCAGGTCGTATGCGAAATGCACTGGCAAAGTATGAGAAAGTCTGAGAACAATTCCTGCTCTGACTGTTCACGTGGCGACGTATTCTGTCGCAGCGTGATATATGCTCTCAGACATGTTGAACAGAGCGGATTTGGGAGATAATTATGGGTTATAAAGACGTCAATCGCAAGGCCATGCTGGCAGCCATTGCATGTATGTCCGGCACTTTCGCAACAAAAGATATTTCTGAACATCAGGTTATGCGGGAGGCCCACGAGCATTTGAAAACACACTCGCATTACCACGCATTTGTCGGCAAAGCTCTTAAAAATCTGATCGATGATAGCGGTCAACCTCTGCTAACCGAGTTGCAATCGAGAACGAAACGCGGTTCAATCTGGGAGCTTGCCGGTTCTGCCCCCCAACCGAAAGCCCCAAAATCAAAGCCAATAAAATCGAAGCCCGTCCCAGTTGCAACTGCCGGAAACGTTGTGAGATCCGGTCATTACGACACCCTGGCCTATATGGCCACCGAAGAATTCCGGGATATCAAGCAGCGTATGGACGCGATTCCTGCATTCGGTGGCGTGTACTTTCGGCCATTGGACAGCGGGGTTCGTATGGTGGATTTGCATGCCCGCTCACCTAAACCAAGAATTGGTATTGGCGAAGGAGACCAGTCGTTGCTGCGACGCGGGACGACCTGGCTGGCTGTCGAAGCGAGTATTCCCTCGCGTATCGCCTATCTTGACGGTGTTCGATCGAGGCAGAAAGGCAACTCCAGGGAGAATCAGCTTGAAGCCAAGATAATCAGTGAAGCGCAGGCCAATCATCTTACCATGCCCGGATTTCCCGAGCGTCTGCGCTTTCTTCATAGTCAGTGGCGCATCGATAATCCTAGGAAACGAGGTCAGCTGTTCACCGATTTGCTTGCTGTAGACTTGGTCAGCCGGACTCTGGTGCTGATTGAGTTGAAACGTGAAAAGGACTACAGCGCCCTCACCCAAGTGCAGGACTACCTGGACTACTTTCGCAAGCATACAGACGAACTAAACCCGTTTTTCAGTCAGCTCGCGAGATTGATGGGTGAGCTTTATGACTGTCCGGAGATGGCTGCTATCGGACGAGTAGAGACCGCCAAGGTGGCTTTGGCGGCCTGGCCCGGTTGGTTCGGTTTAAAAGTGGAAGGATTGGCAGATCTAAAGCGACTTAAGCAAGCTCCGAGCGTTGCGGCGCACAAGCCCGTCTGCCAAACAGACCGAAAACGACTTAATAAACCGAAACCGAAACAATCGGATTCATCCGATCACATGGGTCTAGGTCCTCAGTACAGTGGCGATAACGCCTTCACTGCGCGCATGCGTCATCATCAGAGCTGGTACAGGTCCGAGATCCTCAATGCGCCCTACGGCAAGGGACCGAAGGCCAACAGTCTTAACTATTACGGAAATATGCTGGCGCCAGAAGCGTCGGAAGCCGGTGCGAACTTCCTCACACCGGAGATTTTCCGAGTAGCGCTGGCACGTCTGGCAATGAATATCGGAGTTGTGGAGCGTTACCGTCTGCTTCACAACATGCTGTCCAGCCAGCCGATGTGTTTTAATCTCTTCGGGCCAATGGTGATTGATACGAAGCTGGCCACCAAGCTATTGCAGACGACCCTGCCGGGTGAAGTTAAAAAGGTACGAGGGGTGACGATCGAATTTGCGCCGGAACCGAGGGATGAAATGCTCAATGACCGCACCGCCTTCGACGCTTTCATCGACTACGAACGTACAAACGGAAAGCTGGCCTTCATTGGAATTGAAACGAAACTGACCGAGCCGTTTTCGCAAAAGCATTATGACGGCCCGGCCTACCGGCGCTGGATGCAGACGGAGCCATCGATATTTTTGCCGGATACCGACGACAAGGTGGATGCCATCATCCACAACCAGCTATGGCGCGACCATTTGCTGGTTATCGCCCTACAGGTCCATCCGGGATCACCCTACGAGACTGGGATGTTCATGCTGGTGCGTCACCCAGAAGATGATGCTTGCGCAAGTGTGGTCGCTGGATACCGAGAACTATTGCAGCCCATGGCCAGCTTCAATGATGTGCCTCTCGACTGGCTGATTAAGAAATTTGAAACCGCCGAGTTGACCAAGGCTGAAAAGGAATGGCTAATGGCTTTCCGGTTGAGGTATCTGGATCTGGAGAGCAGTAAATAGATTTGGATCGAGCATCTTGCAATTTTGGGCAAAACGGGATATCTGGGAAATGCCGCACTAGCATGTAATTGTTAAGTATTTTCAGTCTCGGAAGAGAAAAGAGTTTGGTTGGCGGCCTCAACATGGTATTTTCTTCAGTATGCAAGCTCGAAAATATCGTAATCTTTACTTTTTTATTGACTGCATTATACCACCTAGTATAACAGATGCCGAGTAGGACTGTAATTGAAAACGGAGAGCGGGAAATGGTATCTAAGGGTTTTAATTACAAAATTGCCATACAGCGTATTAGAAAAGCACTTGGTATAAGCCAAGAAGATCTCGCAAGAGAATTGGGGGTGAGCTTCGGAACTGTAAATCGTTGGGAAAATGGAAAGGTCAATCCATCAAAACTTGCAAAGCGGCAACTAAACTCCTTTATCGAACATCAAGTTTCCGTTGGGAATATTAAACCCAGTGAGGCTATTTTTTTTAATTAGCCAGCCTATTACTAGTCACCAGACCAAAAAATAAACTAATGATGATGAATGAAAATTCTAAAATCCTAAATATTCCGCTTTCAGTTAGAGCCAAAGGTGTTCTTGACGCTATTGGTGTGACCGATATTGAATCATTTATTAAATTGTCCAGAGATGACCTTCTTCAAGTGAGAAACTGTGGTGTTAAAACTGTCAGAGAAATTGAAGAATTTCAAGCTTCACTGCTAAAACAGGGCTTTAAAACAGAATTAGGTACTCAAGCCAATAAGTTTAATATTAGAACTCAGAACCTTAGAGAATTGCTAAGCGTACGCGCCAACCGTGTGCTAGATGATCTTGGCGTGTCCAGTTTAGATTGTTTTTTAGCCTTATCTTCGGGTGAATTGTTTCGATGCAGGAACTGCGGTCGCACGACTGTTTTTGAAATTGAAAGATTGCAAAAAGAGTTGGCTTCTCATTTAGCAGGCGGGGAGGAGAACAGCAAGAGCCCCAATGTTGCCAGCACTTCTCCATGTGATTTTGGAATAGTAATGGAGCAAATTCCCGATTCAGGAGGCCGACTTTTCAAAGCTGTAGTGGCTTCGTTAAGTAAACGAGCAAAATATGTGGTGACCAATTCTGGCGTTGATTCACTTTCTGAATTTATGAGACTGGAAAGGAATCGCCTATTTGAGACAAAGAATTGTGGAAGAAAAACAGTTGACGAGATTCATGCCATTCAAAACGGGCTGGTTTCACAAATAAATCTGCTTTTATCAAAATCAGAGCCATTGACCACGGGAAAAATACTGCTAGCTCCCTGTTTTTTAGGTTTGAGTGAACGGGGTTCCAGTGCTGATGTGTCTGAAGAGTTATTGATTGACGTGGAAAATCCTTTCCCTTGGCTATCCAAATGGATACGAAGTTTGACTCGTTCAGATAAGCAGGCAAAAGTTTTCATGCTTCGTAAAGGAATGCTAGGGGCTGAACCTGTTACGTTGGAACAAGCGGGGATGGAATGTGAACTTACCAGAGAACGAGTTCGTCAAATTGAAGTTTCAATAGAAAAAAAAGCCTCATTGCAAACTCAGCAAGCCAGATTGATTCCTCTGATTGAAAAAGCAGAATCCATCGTAGAGCAGTTAGGTGGAATGATTAGCGTTGAGGAGCTTACTGAGAGGCTTTTTTGTGTTGGTCAAGATGGAGACTATCTGGCAAAAGCAACACGTTTGTTGGAGTTTTTCTTAGAATTGAACATCAGTAAAAAAAGAGATCTTAGAGTCTCTAAGAGGAGCGTAGTTAAAAATACTTTGATGCCTGATCTGAAAGCCTTCTCTAGAAAGATTGAAGAGCTAGCTCCAACCATTGCAGATGAGTGGTACAATAATGAATTGTGGAGTGTAAGCCTGAAGGCTTTTAAGGAAGCATTTATCCAATACATACAGAAAGATCAAGAGCTTGGAATTGTAAACGTTTCAGATGCTTTGCTATTTCATGCTATCGGAAAATGCAACTTTTCGATGAAAATCCATAAATATCGGCTGTATTCAAGGGGGTTGTGGAAACTTAAACATGGCAGGTCTATCGATGCGGTAGAAGAAGTATTGTTATCTATAGGGAAACATGCTCATTTCTCTGAGATCACGGAGCATTTAAGGAAATGGCGTCCCGATGTTGAAGAGCGAAATGTTCATGCCATGCTTGACCGTAGCGAAAATTCTTTGCTTTGGGAGAGGGGAACGTTCATTCACAAAGAAAACGCAATTGTTCCGATCTCTCTGATTCATGATGTTGAAGAATGGCTTATCAAAATACTTCAGGATGATATCCCATTTGTGTCTGCATACGGTGCATATCGTCATTTTGAAAAGCGTTGCAATCAAGCAGGCATGTTTGCGGAATTGGCGCTTTATACCTGTTTAAAGCAAAACAAAAACCCCAAGCTCGTTTTTCCTAAAACCCCTTACATTTACTTAAGAGAAACCTTTATAGAATATATGCCTACTTCGGTTGCTTTGGAAAATGTTCTACTGGAAACAGGTGAGCCGAAAACAGTAAAGGAGCTAAGACGATTCGCACTTGACAAAATGCTTTTAAAACCGTTCCAGTTTGATCAAGCGATATACAGAATTCCGAATGCAATTTACGTTACTCGCAACAAAATAGCTCATATTGATAATATTTCGGTAAATCAGGATGCCATTGAAAATATTCTTAGATACGCCGTGAATCTATTACTGACTGAGGAGCATTTCTCTGTTGAAAAGCTCTTTAAAGAAAAACAAGTTACTTGCTTGGCCTACGGCATCAATTGTTCAGACATGCTATATTCATTGCTGCAATATTACAATGATGGTTCACTTGAGCTTGAACGTTACCCAAGAATCGAAAGGCCCGGTGCTTCCGAGAGTGAAACTCGACATGGTATTCAGGAATTGATTGTCGAATATATAAGAAAGGCCAATTCGCCATGTCCTTATGAGAAGCTTGAAGATTATTTTGTAAGAAATCTAAAATATCAAGAACAACAAGTCTATTATGTAGCAAATCACGAAAATGTTTTCTTCTATCACGCAGGATGTTTTATCCATAAGGATACGCTTGAATGGAGTGACCTTAAGCAAAGTGAACTAGAAGATTTGGCTTATCTGCATTATGAAACAGCTAAAATGGCAGGAAGGCATTTCGGACGAATATCTCTCCTCGCAGAATCTCCCAAGCTGCCAAAGCTTCCATCTGGCTTGTATTGGTCCCCTTTTATGATTTCGGATTTACTCAAAAAGAACGGAAAATTTAAGCTCCTCGGCAATACCCGTGAGGCTTTTGTCCCTGCTTCAGAGAATGGGTTTCTTTCTTGCCTAGAAGACCTTGTCCATATGATACTTGAAAAAGAATGGGACGGAGCGGCAAATCTAGCCGAATTCCAAGAAATGCTTGCTAATGAGAGGATTATTAAAAGGCACTTAACCCCGAGTATGCTAGGAGATAACAGTAAAGTGGTAATCCGAGGTCGCGAAATTATCTTGAAGGAGTTGCTGAATTATGCTGACTGATCTGCAACTCCATCCCGTTTATGACAGTGCTGATTATGACCTTGTTAAGGACCTAATGGCACCCCTACTTTGCGAGTCAATAGAATACTGGCGAGGAGTCGGCTATTTTACTTCCGGGTGGCTTCGCACTGCTTGTCAAGGTATCCAAGCTCTTGTTGAGAATGGAGGTTCTGCACGGATCGTAACCTCGCCGATATTGCAGCAACAGGATTGGGAAGCATTACAGACAGGTGATGCGGCAAAGCAAGATGATACGCTTAAAGCAATTTTGCGTCAGCAAGTAAAAGAACTAAGTTATTCGCTTTCAAAAGATACCTTGAATGCCCTTGCGTGGATGGTTGCCGATGGGGTACTGGAGTTCAAATTCGCCATCCCAAGAAAAGCCGGTCAATCGGGCGACTATCATGACAAAGTTGGCGTATTTATTGACAAACAGAACGATGTTGTTGCAATCCATGGCTCCTTCAATGACTCAACAAAGGGGTCTCTTAATGGAGAAGCCTTCTCTGTATTTAGATCGTGGGATCAAGGTCAATTACCATATGTAGAACAACACCTAAAACGCCTTCAGAAACTTTGGAAAGAGGGCAATAGCCAGTTTGAAGTGCTTCCTATTCCTGATGCCATTGAAAAAGAGATTGTAAATTTACGAAGCACTGAACGACCATACAAAGACTACGATAAAACCAAGAAGCCTTCAAAATCCCTTTCTATTACAGGTGGCGCGAAAATTGAACTTCGACCTTATCAAGAAGAGGCAATCTCCAAATGGGAGGAAAGCAACTATAGCGGCATTTTTGAGATGGCGACGGGAACGGGAAAGACGTTCACTGCTCTATCTGCAGCGATGGATCGGCAAAGCAAGTTAGAAAGAATTGCTGTCGTAATCCTTGTGCCTTATCTCCATTTATTAAATCAATGGAGAGACAATTGTGAACGCTTTGGCATGTATCCCATCCTATGCAGTGGCAACCACAACAAGTGGTATGTAGAGGCAAGATCAAGAATTCAAGATTTCAAAACAGGTGTACTCCCCAATATCTGCATTCTTGCCGTACAGCACACTGCGGCAGGAGATAAATTTCAGTCTATCTTAGATGAACTGCCATCGGATAAATTTTTGCTAATCGTCGATGAAGTTCATCGTCTAGGATCCAGACATCTAAAGCGAGGACTTTCTCCCAACGCCGACATGCGAATTGGCTTATCCGCCACTCCTCATCGTTGGTATGACGAAGAAGGGACTGATGTTCTTTGGGATTACTTTTCAGATGTCTGCTTTGAGTTCTCATTAGAACAAGCTATCGGAACATATCTGACCCCGTACAAATATACCCCAATACTCACCTCCCTTACCACTGACGAAAGAGAAGAGTACGAGGAATTATCTCAGAAAATTGCTTATCTGGCGAACCGCGACCTCGACAATGAACCAGAAGAAAAGGAACGTCTCAAGAAGCAATTGCTCAAACGTGCAAATATTATCTCTAAAGCTCAAAATAAAATCCCTCTTTTGATAGACCACCTCAAGCAAAAAAAGGCGGAAGTTGAGGACGCTGGTGAAGAGCTGAATAATACGCTTGTTTACTGCGCTCCAGGTACTCATAAAGAGGTTTTGGCAAATATTGCTCTGCTAGGCTTGCGTTGCCATGAATTTGTTTATTCTGTGACGATGAACCAGCGCGAGGTGGTTTTAAAGCAGTTTGAAAAAGGCGATATTCAGGTATTAGTTGCCATACATTGCCTAGATGAAGGTGTTGATATACCGTCAACTCGTTATGCTTATTTCCTCGCAAGCACCTCAAATCCTAAGGAATTCGTTCAACGCAGGGGAAGGATCCTCAGGAAAGATGAAGGGAAATTGCAGGCCGAAGTGTATGATTTTCTTGTTTTGCCTGATCGAGAGAATGCAAAGTATAAATCTGAAACGGACATTGGGCTGCTTAAGCGTGAGATGCCAAGATTTGCAGAGTTTGCATCGGCCTCGGTCAATGAATTTCAGGCAAGAAATGTTGTTTGGGATATTGTCAATGATTATGAGATGATTCACTTGCTGCATATGAAGCCTTGGGATATCTATCACGAGGTAATGGAAAAGATAGAAAAAGAAGCGATGGAAACTGAGGAATACAGTAAATAGGAGTTTTTCATGTCACAGACTCACAAATTGATTCTCGAGAAACTTCTGGAATACCCGGAAGATGTCAGGGCTTTGGCCATGCGTGCCCTTGAATTGTCAGAGACAAATCCAGAAACATTTGTTGTTGAGCAATTAAAAGGTGCAGTGAAACAGATCGTTAAGGAAAAGGAGGAAACCCAATGATCCTCCAGAATATGGTACTTAAAAATTTCCGGCAATTTCGCGGCACTCAAGAAATAGATTTTTCTTCAGGAAAAGAAGGTAACGTCACCGTTGTTTTCGGAGAAAATGGACGAGGGAAAACCGGTCTTTATCGAGCACTATTATTTTGCTTGTACGGTGAAAAGAAGCTAAGCCAGGATGACCAGGTCAACGATAAAGAACTGTATCTGGTGAATTATCCGGAAATGGAAGAAAAATCCGCTGATAGCAAACCAGTCATTGCAGGTGTGCAGCTTTCGTTTCAGCATGAAGGAAGATCATATAAAATAGAACGATCCTTACTCGGTTTGTTGAATAAAGAAGGAACTGTTGCTGAAGAAGATAATGGTGTTCAACTTATCATCCAAGACAATGATGGAAATTCTACAACAGTAAGAAATCCTAATGAGGTTTCTGATCATATATCCTCAATTCTTGATAGGGGCTTGCGAGAATACTTTTTATTTGATGGTGAAAAAATTGAACGGCTAACCAGGGCATCTCGAGAGCAGAAAAAAGAGATTTCAATGGGTGTCAGAAAACTGCTCAATATAGACACCTTAGAAGCAGCTAAACGCTCAACGAAACGCCTTAGAAGGGATTTAGATAAAGATATTGAGACCAGGGCAACTGGTGAAATGGCCAAGATCATTAAGAAAATAAGGGAGAATGAGGATCGTAGCACTGAGCTTGATGAAAGGGTTAATCAGATTGATGAAGAGTTGCAGCTAGCCGCTGCAGAGAAGAAAAAAGTAGATGCTGAGCTTGAAAAAATTCGTGGCATTGAAGATCTACTCAAGGAGAGAAAGAGCAAAGAAAAAGAGATCAAGATTCTCGATAGCGAGTTGAAAGAACTCCTGTCGGAAATGAAAGTACAGTCAGGAAAAGCATCACTTCTTCTATTGAGAAAGCCTGTTGAAAAGGTTTTCAGAGATATTGATAAGCGCAAAAAAAAGCATGAAATTCCATCCGAAATAAGGAAAGACCTCATCGACAGGCTAATAAATGATGGCACCTGTATTTGCGGTCAGGACATTTCGCCTGGAACATCGGGTCACAAGAAAATCCTCCAATGGCGTGACAAGGTTACGGATGTTGTTGTAGAGGACTCCATGCTGAACCTATGGCGATACTTGAGTACTGTGAAAAGCCATTACACGGATATTGCAGGAACGACCCAGTCGCTTCTGCAGAAATATGCAGTGAAGAAAAACGACCTGCAGGTTGCTTATCGGAAACTTGAAGACCTTCAGGGCAAAATTGGTGATTCAGCAAGACGAGATGCAGAAAAACTGGAAGCTACTCGTCAGGGGATTGATAAGAGGATTGGGCATTTAGAAAATGAGCAGAACACTCTCAAGGCTGAATTATCCGTACTGAAAGAGCTTCGGGAACAGTTTTTATTAGAACGAAAAGAGTTGGAAAAGGAAGAAGGGATACGAGACGACCTTGTTAAAAGATCAAAACTTGCAGATGATACGACCACTGCACTAGAGGCCATATTTGAAGAATTCACTGGCGAGACTCGTGACCGAATTGGGATGGATGCCACAAAATATTTCTCCGAGTTGCTTGATGATGAGGGCAGACAAACTCTGAAAAAGATCGGGGTTGATTCTGATTATAGCATACAGGTCTATGATCGTTGGGACAAACCGTTCTTGGCAAATATCTCAGCAGGACAAAGACAGATTATGTCGATTGCTTTCATTGCTGCGTTAGCTAAAGCCGCAGCAGGAAAAGAAATATTTGAAATGCCTTTGTTCATGGATACTCCTTTTGGTCGCTTATCCAGGAATCACAGACAGAATTTGATTGAGAGAGTTCCTGAATGGTGTACCCAGTGGATTTTGCTGGCAACAGATTCGGAGTTCGGTCAATATGAATCCGGCATTCTGAAGGGGACTGGTCAATGGGGTAAGTTCTACTTATTAAAGGGCAGTGGCCCCGGAAGTACGAAAATCGAAAAATTGGAGACATCGCAGGCAACAGGTATGCTGCGCGAAGAAGCGGAGGTGTTGTGAGATGAATATGTCAGGTGATATCAGAGTCCGCACAGATCGAAAATACAAGACGCTGTACAAGGAGATGTCAAACTTTGCAGTGAGGGAAGCTCATGAGTTGTTTTACATTTGCGCCTGTTTGGGTTTTCGACATGGAAAACGTAAACCGTTGCAAAAGCAAGGTGAAGACCGGTTTTGGTCAAGCACCATCACCCCAGAGGAATACGCAAGCTATTATTCAATCATTATCGAATCTGAAGAAATGAACTATTCATCCGTGCTCGATGATAAGGAGGTCATTTCAAAAGTTGAAGAATACGCCAACGCTGGCATGGGAATTCTCCTTGAAGAAATATTAGCTGACTATACCATTGAAAGCGGAAACGAGCTGAGACTTGATAGAAGTTGTTCAGATGAGCTCCCGAAGGTTCTGCTCGCTTATCTCTTCAACACAGCCGGAGAATAGTAGGTACTCTAAATTATGTCCAAAATCCTCCTTGTTGAACCCGGCTATCGGAATAAATACCCTCCCCTTGGCCTGATGAAAATATCCTCTTATCATAAATTGCGAGGTGACGAGGTTCACTTTGTTAAGGGGTGTAAAGCTGCTTATCGTGAAGAGATCTGGGATAGGATTTATATAAGCACTCTGTTTACATTCTTCTGGTCAGAAACAATCCGGACCATTGAATATTATAAAAGGGCTACATCTTCGCCAAGCAACGTGATCGTCGGTGGCGTAATGGCCACCTTGCTTTCGGAAGAAATCAGATCAGAAACCGGGGTGACGGTCATTCGTGGTCTACTCGACAAGAAAGGTGCGCTTGACAAAGGAGATACCAATAACATAGATCGGCTGATTCCAGATTACAAGATATTGGATTCTATTGAATATCAGTATGCAACGAAGGACTGCTACATTGCGTATTCAACGAGAGGCTGCCCTAATCGCTGCAAGTTTTGTGCGGTTCATAAAATTGAGCCTATATTTCGCCATTACTCCCCACTTTTTAAACAGGTAAAAGGAATTGAGGAGGTTTATGGTCAAAAACAGGATTTGGTTCTGTTGGACAACAACGTTCTAGCTTCACGCTTCTTTCCAAGAATCATCGACGATATCAAAACATTAGGCTTTGAGAAGGGCGCACGCCTTAATAACCGTTTAAGGAAAGTTGATTTCAACCAAGGGCTTGATGCTCGCCTATTGGATGAAAAGAAAATGGCTTTGCTGGCTGAGATTGCCATCAAACCCATGAGAATCGCTTTCGATCATATTTCAATGGAAGAGCTTTACATTTCAAAAATCAGAATGGCGGCACAATATGGTATCCTGAATCTTTCAAACTATATACTTTATAATTACAATGACAAGCCTGAAGACTTTTATGAGCGGCTTAGAATCAATTGTGAACTGAATGAAGAATTGGGAACTAAAATTTACTCTTTTCCGATGAAATATATCCCGCTTACTCATAAAAACAGAAGCTATGTCGGGAAGAATTGGAATCGTAAACTTATTCGTGGTGTTCAGTGCATTCTACTGGCAACCAGAGGGATGGTCTCTCCAAGGCTGGAATTCTTTGAAGCTGCTTTTGGCCGCAACGAGAAAGAATTCCTTGCTATTGCGAATATGCCAGATGAATACATCATCAATAGGCGATTGCATGAAAACAATGGTGCCGCAGATTGGCTGAAGATTTACTATTCGTTATCAACACCTCAGAAGGATATCCTTTTTGAAATCCATAAAGAAGGAAAGGTCACTGAATCCGACTTCAAACGTACCTCTTCAGCAAAATTCAAGAAATTGCTGGAGCACTATATCGAAGCGGAGCGTATCGAGAAGGAACGAAGGATTCTAAACGGAAAATAGAACAATAGAACTGCGTAGTTTTCCCTTTTAAACGAATGGTATAATAAAGCTTGATTCTCTAACCCAGTCAATAGTATCGGAGGCTAGAATTACTACTTACTATGGCAGCATCGAAGATGGAACAAGGGAGAACATGTACACGAACATAGGGAAAAATCGGTTTTTGAAGTTACATTGATACTGCTACCAGAATTGTGAGGTGATTCGGCAATGATGGATGTTCAAAAATGCAAAGATCAATTTCCCGAGTTTCTTCTTGCTGAATACCAGAATCTTGCCAACGCTCATTTTAAATCCATAGACTCGATAAGCCAGTTTATCAGATATCTTATACTGGTAATGTCTATACCATTTCCAGCTGCAGCACTACTATTCAATAAAAAAGAAATAACCAGTATATTTATAAAACACCAGTTCCCAATTGCTTTGCTTTTCTTGGCGTTATTCTTGGTTGGCCTCTCTCTGCTCATATATGTTATTTATATGAGGTATGATGCCTTACTCTATGCTCGTGCGATCAATGGGGTTAGGAAATACTTTTTTGACCAATCTGAACTTGGTTTAAATTACAAGAATCGTATACGTCAACTACCTGTTACCACCTCTCAACCTCACTACTTCGAATGGCGGTTCTTTTTCTCAGTAGTTCTGTTGTTTTCAATCTTTAATACAATTGCTATTGTCATTTTCATACGAATGTTCTTATCCTGCCAATCTGTTTGGTCTCAGAATACAATAGACATGTACGCTAAGTCATATCCCTTTGATATATTATGCTTAATACCAATTATCTTATTGTTTCACCTCGCACTTTACATTGGGTGTTCTTGGCGAAAGGAATATGAATATACGAAGTCAAATATTATAGGTGTCGACATTGACGGCGTTTTAAACAAGCATAGGGAGCATTTCTGCAATATATTTGAGAAAAAGTACAAAAGAGAAATCAATCCAGACAAACTCGATACAATGCCCGTAAACTATTCTAGTCAAGTTAATATTTCCAAACCGGAGGAGAGAAGTGTATTCAACGATCCGAATTATTGGGTCGATATGCCACAGATAGAAAGTGCTGCAAGTGTTCTTTCCATGTTCAAGAATGTATTTCATATTGACATACAGATATTTACCTATCGATCATGGCCAGATTGCGAAACAAAAGATGAGCTTAAGCAGTGTCTCGCATCCTTCTCGAAAAGGGCTGGTACGCCAGTTGTTTTATTCTTGTATAATATTCTTAGCTTCTTTTTTAGAAATCCAGGAAGAGTCGAGTTTCTGCAAAACTTAAAGCGAAAACCAATACATCGTATCACAAAACGATGGCTCGACAAGAATGGTATCCCTTACGGAAAATTGCAGATTGAATTCGGGAATGATTATACAACTCATACAGGAACCAAGATTATGAATCGCTTCACTTTATCAAAGAGACGAAAAATTAAATACTTTGTTGAGGATGATCTACAGAAAGCGATCAAGCTATCATTTATCTGTGATATAGTTTTCCTAATTTCGCACCCCTATAACCAGCCTCAAGACCATCTTAGCGACGAAGAAAACAAGAAGAGGAGTGATCTACCCACAAATGTAATAATAGTTGAAGGTTGGAAAGATATCGAAAGCTGGATGAAAAAGTTAGCCTGACTTCAACATTGAAAGCATGATCTTCCCATCAAAAATGGCATACACAGGACTTATATCTCATTGGTGCGGA
The DNA here is from genome assembly GCA_965140415.1 of Myxococcota bacterium. Taxonomy (GTDB): domain Bacteria; phylum Myxococcota_A; class SURF-8; order SURF-8; family SURF-8. Next base: position 5,349,854 of record OZ223209.1, on the reverse strand, counting down.
CCTTGAGCTGAACAAATAGTCAAATATCCATCTCCACCATCATTCCTGAAACCGGAAGATGTATGTATGATGCCCGCACGGGTTGCCCCGTGCCTTTGATGACGGCTTCGGCATAGGCCTTGATTTGGCCACTGTATTGTCGGCATCTCTCCAAGGCTTGCTCTCGGTTCCCCGGAAAACTCTTGTGGTCGATAATGATGAAGCCTTCATTTGTCTGCAATACAAGATCGGCGTTTCCCCGAAGAATGGTGCCCTGCTCGTTGCGATAGGTCAACGGCCATTCACGTCGATACTTGGCATCTTTCCAATTCGCATCTATCCAGGTGTAAAGATTATCGGAACCGGCCACGACGCTTTCTGCCGACAAAGCATTGCCGACCCGCCATCTTTCCAGCAAACCATTCGCCATATCCAGGCGTTGTTTCAATGAATATCCCTTGCGATCAGCCGCGAAGAAGCCATGGATGGCTTCGCCCACGTGATCCATATGAACATCATGGCTCCTAAGGGTGATGCGTTCTCCGATTGAGACGACGTCACCCACCAAGCCGGATTGCATCAGCGCTGATGGTTGCAGGTATGCTGGTGCATGTTCCTGCGGGCGGGTAGCTTTGAACATGGGGTCAGGCGCAGGTTCCTTCTCCGTGGGTGCAGTGGGTGCAAACTGCCGGATCGAAATCGTTTCAGACAGTGGTTTTTGTTCATCTTCGGGTTGTTTCTTCCAATCTTCGAGAGTGCTTGCTACTGGTGCGAGTAAGCCTGTGAAGAAGCTTCGCTCGTTTTCGGCTAGAATCAGGCGATCGCGAGCGCGAGTCCAGGCAACATAAAGGAGCCGTAGTTCCTCGTATGTTTGACGTTTTGCGGCTTCTTTCGCCACATCGGAATCATCGACTCGCTGCGCAATCGTAGTCACGGAGAAGGCGTTGCTCCGCAGATTCGCGAAAGGATTCGGCCAGCAGCGAATCCAACGGAAACCGAGCGGATCGTTGATATTGATGGATTCCCGATCATCTACGACGGAAAGCTTCCAGGGATCGGCGGAATACGTCTTCGCCAGTTCAAAGAGGATCGTGATGGGCCACTCCAAACCCTTGGCTTTGTGAATCGTCAATACCGTCACCATATCGCCGCCGGCCGGGATGCCCTGTTCGTCTCCTTCATGGCCCGCCAGTTCCGACAAATAATCCGCAAGCGAGGAAGCGGTTTTTACATTATTTCCAGTCTGGATGTACTGAACTACCAGTGCTCTAAGCTTCTCCACGTTCGCCAGTCGCTTGGATGAATCTCCCCAGCGAGCACACAGGCTGCGGATATCGAGCGTATGGCAGACATGGTCAAAGGCTTCTAGCGCACCGGAACGTCCGTGTTGTTTGCTCTGTTCGATAAGATCGTGTATCGGATCGTGTTGTTTGATTGCCTCCATGTCGGACAGGATACTTGAAAACCAGGCATCTTCATCCGTCGGGTGATTCAGCAAACGATGCAATTCTGCTAACGCCAGCGAATCGCGTGGGTCGCCGACCAATCTCATCCCATTGATAAGAACCCTTGCCTCCAAGGTGGATACGAGTCCACCTTGCGGCGTCGCCACCGGAATGTTCCAGGCTTTCAGAACCGCAGCCACCTCGGCGCAGGTATCGTTCGTGCGACACAGCACCGCGACATCACCGAACCCTGCCCGGCGGATTTCCTTGCTTCGAGGGTCGTGGATGTCCAAAGTCTCACGATCGAACAGATTGCGTATGCCTGCGGCCAAAGCCAAAATGGTATTGCTCTTATTTGTCGTCTCGATCAGATCCCACATTTCGAGCACAGGAGCATCGATCTCTGCTTCCTGTGAACGCTCGTCCGGCAGACTCAAACGAACCCTTTCCGGTGGAATGCCGTATGGCTCGAAGACTTCGGCGAACACTTCGGAGGTAAGGTCGATCAGACGCTTATCACTGCGCCATGAATGCGGCAGGACGTCGAGTGCGCGGCCTTTACCAACCTGTTCGATAACGGCATCCATCAACTTTGGATCGGTGTCCCGAAATCCGAAAATGGATTGCTTCTGATCGCCGACCCAAATGCTGTGCTTGGCAATCGAGGCGAGTTTCAGGAAAATCGCCAACTGCAACGGATTCGTGTCCTGAAATTCATCAACCAACACAAGGCTGATATGTTCTTCCAGGTATTTCCGCACGCGAGGCAACTCCAGCAGATCAAGCGCCAGAGCCTCCATATCCGTGTAGTCCAGCCAGCCGTTTCTCCGTTTTCGATTGGCGAAATGAACCGACGTCTGCTCGGCGAAGGCGAAAAGTCGTTGCACCATCAGAAGCATATCCGCAAGCAGTCCGGGATGTCCGTCTATGGCCTCTGCTGCGGCTTTCACGGGATCGAAGATATTCAATCCATCCTTGGGCATTTTCTGACTGGGATGAGCCATATACGCGATCTGCGGCCAGAGATTCCATTTGGGATTCTGACTGTTTCTGAAGTCTCCAAGGATCCGGCGAAGCGCAGTTGCTTTGGTTTGCGTACCCTTGGTTACTTTCGGCAGGTTGCTGATTTCTGAAAGCCATTCATAAGCAGCCTCCAGCAATCTTGATTCCAGGTCATCAGGATTGTTCTTTCCGGCTTTGAAGAGCGCTTGGATCCCTTCCACACTTTTCGCCTCACTTTGGTGCAAAGCCTCCCCATCAAGCCGATTGAGACGGATGAATTCGATCATGTCGTGAACCGTATCGGTCCAACTGGCCAAGTCGAGGCGACTGGATAACGACAACATGTCGCTTTCCTGGTCCGGGGACACTTGCTGGCTCAAAATCCTGCTGAGCGTGGCTTTTTGTTGTTCTTTTTCTACCAATACGGGCTCCGGCGGAATGCCCAGATCGAAAGCAAAGGTCGCCACCAGGCGATTACAGATGGCATCCACCGTGCCGATATAGCTGGACAGAAGGCGATGAGCGTCGTCGTGTTTGCCCTCGGCGATCAAATAGCTTCGCACCCGCTCGCGCAACTCGGCGGCGGCCTTTTTGGTAAATGTGACCGCGATCACTGATTCGGGGCTGGTTTCACCGGAGGACAGGGCTAAGGCAAGGCGCTGACTCAGGGTATAGGTTTTACCGCTACCGGCGCTGGCGGAAATGATATCAATCGTCCCCATCGGCTACTCCCCATATTCCAGGCCGCAGAGCCAGCCGTAATCACAGAATCTGCAGGATGGAGCCAAAGTCAGAGATTCACCTGTAAAACGGTTGCTGGATGGCGACGTTTCACCGTCTTCGCCAGGAACTCCAGTTGCGACGATTTCACCGTCCCTGACGCTTTGCCAGACCCGCTCATACGTCTCGCGAAAAGCCTGCCACACGGATTCCTGCGGCGGAGAACTGGCTTGAACTTCCGCTCCTTCCAAGTCAACACTCTGCGGAACCAGAAGTCTTCGCTCGCTGACGATGAAATAAGCGACACCGGGCATTCGGTCGCCTTCTTTTTGCATGTAGCTGTACGTCGCGAGCTGGTAGGCGCTTCCTCCATCCAGCATGCGCTGATAATAGGATCCGCTTTGCCATTTGTGATCAATGATCGTCAGCGGATCACCGACGATCAAATCCGCATAACCACGAAGAGGGAAATCGCCTGCCGTGCCGGTCAGCTCTTTTTCCGTCGCAACGACTTTCAGCTTGTTCCGGGAAAGCAGCTTGAGCAGGAATTCAACTGCCTTCGACAGATCGCGCTCGGTCCGCGCTTTTTCCTGTTCATTGCCATCCAGCCACAAGCGCGCCATTCGGCGTGGCCCGATCTCGTTGAAGACCTTTGCCGCGAGGCGAGCTGCCGCCTTCGGCTCCAAAGGCCCGGCCTCCAGAACCCGCTCCAATACTTCATGGGTCAAGCTGCCTTTCGTGGCGGAATCGTTAGGCAGAGTGGACAATGAACCATTCTCAATCCCGGCAGTCTTGGAAAGAACCCATTTGAAGGGACAGGAAACCAGTGTGCCGAGACTCGAAGGCGACCAGGTTTCAGGCGCAGAGATGTATCCTTTCGCCGTCTCCCAATATCTACAAGCCTGGGGTGTCGGCAGATGTTCGGGAAGAGTTGTTTTGGCGTTGGCTGGCAGGTTTGCTCGGATGAGTTTATGGTGCTCTTTCATGTTAGATAGTTCGTCCCATAGCGGATGCGGATGATTTTCTTCGCCATCTTCCCCTGCACGCGGACAGACGAGAATCAGTTGTTTTTGTGCAGCCAGCAAGGGGCGTTTCCATCGCCGGGCCTGCGCCAGTGCGATTGCTTGCGGCTGCGGAAGGTGAACACCAAAGGACGCCAATTCGTCTATGATTTCGTTTTCAAAGGGTATCACCGGTGGCGTGGAAATAGTATCCTGGTTGAAATTCCACCAGATCACCCGCTCCACCGGCGCGGTAACGGCAGCCGGCGATTGAACGACATGCCAACCAACTTCCTGTTTCTCACCTTTCGATCCTACTGCGCTTGCCGTTGCCGAAGCACAGATGTCCTGGAGTTCAACTTCGGACAAATACTCCCGTCCGCAGGTTTCCAGAACATTCCGCACGATCCGACACTGAGAAACCACGGTGAAATACGATTCCGAATGCTCATCATCCGTGAGACTTGCACGAGCAAGCGCCCAGTTTTCTATCGCACTGGCAAGTGAAGTCAAATCGGAAACGGGATAAGGCGTCTCCGTCGTTTGAAGCTTCTGCCGATTCATCGTCATGGAGAATACGGTGGACAAGCGATCAGCCAATCGCTCACGCCGCTTTTCGTCATCGATTTTATTCAACCCGCGCTCCAGGTTTTCATCCCATGTTGACGAAGCGACAGCGGGCCAATCCTGTAGAGCACGGCGTAGCCACCATGCCATTGTTGTTGGAACCGGACCTCCCGGAATGGACAGAAGCGCCATTGCCCGTGACGGATCGGGAGGATCCCACATCATGTCGAACACAAGCGGAAGAACATCGAGCAAGGGGTTATCCGACGCCTTTGAAGCTCCGGTGGTCGGCAATCCGAATCGCCGGAATGCAAGATCGAGCAAGGGTGAGGGTTGAATAATAACCGTTCGTCCTGCATCCTTCAGCGCAGAGAAGTATGCCGCTACTTCTTCTGCTGCCTGCATGGGGCCAGAAGGCCGAAGCAAGAGCAGCGTCTCGTCACCAGTGGCAGGACGATTTCCAATAGTTCCTGAAGCGGTTTCTTGCGCAAGGCCAAGATCACCGGTGGCCTTCAAGTTTTCAATCGGTAGCGCCTCAATGGTCATGCCAACTGCAGACATCGACTCGAACAGACGCAACCACATGAGCGGGAGATGTGATAGGGCGCTTCGCCAATCCCCCGGTTCATCCACGATCACCCGCACCGTTTCGATATCGATTTGCTGTTTATCGAGAGCGCCCAGAATGGCAACCAAACGATCTGGCATGCCGGGAGGCACGGCGGCGCATGCTTTGGAAAGAGCGGAAAGCGTGGGATGTTTACCTTCCCCTCGCCATCCGCATAACCAGAGCATATCCCGCCAGCGCAATAGGGTACGAGCGGTCTGAAAGACATTGCGTTCCGCCGATTTTGTGAAGAACACCCCGTCCATCCCTGAGATCGCAGGAACGATGGAAGCGGCGCGGACATCGTCGCTTTCATACAGGCCGCCCAGACCGAGGGCGATTTCCAGCAGGCCGATCAGGCCCATAGGACCGACCCAAGCCTCGCCACAGACGGCGTCTTTTTCATGTAAAGGCCCGGGAAAGTGGCCGGTGTCGAAGCTGGGGTCGAAGGTTAGTTGCATTGCAATTTATCCTACAATTTGCGAGGAAAACTCAATTATTCTTGGAGCCATATTCTCAATTTACGCGCGGCTTCATGTAGCACATCACGGGGCGGTTTCATAAGATTGAGCATGAGAACGGCGATTGGATAATTCATATCTTTTATACCAATTTTAAGTTCTCCATTTTGGTTATGAAGAATCGTGGCTTCTGCGTCCATGTTTTCACCCCAAAACGGAACTACAAAAAAACCACGTTTTGCGCCTGTTAGCATTATATATGCGTAGAGTTGGTAAAGATCGGCCGAGCGAAGTTTCATCTTCCACGATTGTTCGTTGAATACGATGACATCTTTGTCTTTACTCGTATCTACATCCTTCAACTCCAAAACTTGTTTATATTTCGCATCGCCCACCGCTATGTGAGTATCATCGAGACCGGCACCAAACGGAAGAATCCGAATATCGGGATCGATTTGGGGTTTCTCTTGATTAGTTACAAGCCCGTGCGTGGGTTGTTTGACCGCCTTTGCATTCCCAGCCGCTTCTGCTGCTTTTTGGGTGATGCGAAAAGCAAAGCGTTCGAAGGCATCATTCGCGTTAAAGGTCAATTGCGGCATCGTGCCCTGCTCAAAAGCGTTCATGCCTCTTATGATAAATGACGCCCATTCATGCGCGGCCTTGTATTGCTTCGAGATGCGGTTGAGCTTCGTTTTCAATAAATCTGCTGGTGAAATAGAAACATCTTGCACCTCGCTGAAATAAGGTAAAACATGAGCGAAAAGCCCGAAGAGCTTTCTTCGCAAAGCGGGATCGGGCGCATGGTGCATCAGGGCCGTCATGGCGGCTTTCAGCACGCGGTTGTCATGATTGTCGAAATCGAACTCTTCCCATCTACAGGGGATGCGGTGCGCCTTGCCGTGAAGCGCATTTCTCATCATCGAGGGAAAATGCATGCGCCCCTTGATTCTTCCGTTGAGGGTTTCTTCGTGCTTGGTGTAGAAGCGGCGGAAGTCGTGATGGCAAAGGGTGCGCAAGGCCTTTTCATAGCGCCATGCGATGAGGAAGAAGAAGCGATAAGCAAGCGGGAGATCGCGGGCGAACGTGTAAGTTTCGTTTTCCTTTTCGGCCTTTTCTTTTTCATCCAGACCGGTTCCAATCGCCCACATATCCAGAAACCGCACGAGGCTTTGAAACTGCAATTCTCCCGCATTTTCGCTCTCCTCCGATTTCGGAGCGCCCTTTGGCAGAAGCAATAATAGAGCTTTTTCCTTGTTCCCTTCCTTTGATGCTTCCTCACCATCATGTATTCGCTCATTCCACGAAAAAGGCATGAAACCGACATAATAGGTGGGCTGATAGTAGGGACGCTCGGCGTTGACGAGCGTTAATTCTTTTTTCCCTGCAAGTCCTTCGGTGTTATCCGCGTAAAGTGACGTCTCCTTATCATATTCGCGGTGAAGCACCGTCGTCGGTTGTGCGTCAGATTCCGACGCATCCCGATAGTTGTCGTTTTCGGTATTCGTATTCTTTTCGGAATCTTGCATCACTTAAATTCCGAATGCATCGTCAAGTGAACCGGCTTCGATGTAGATGTCAAGATCTTCTGCGCCCATGCTCGCATATTCCTTTAAAAGAGGCACGATGGAGGTTTTCCACTTCCAATCCATCGCTATTTTTGCTCTCTGCGCGTACTTATCTTTATCTTCATTTTCCTTTAATCCCACTGGCAGGAAATAAGAATGCCCGATGCGAAAATCGCCGAATTCCTGGTGGTTTTTGAGTTTGATATTGAGTTTGTTCATCAAGTTTGCCAGCTTATCTCCGAAGTCTTTAAGCCCGGCGTCGTTTTTCTCCCAAAGATCTTTTACAATGCTTGAATTCGGCTCGACATCCACATGCGCAAAGCGTCTTCGTACAGCCACATCAATAAGGCCGATGGAGCGGTCAGCGGTATTCATCGTCCCAATAACAATCAACCCTTCGGGAACTTTGATCTTTTTTTGTTGATAGGACAGGGTGACTTCCTTGCCTCTATACTCCAAGGCATAGATCAGTTCGCCTAATAGCTTGGGCAGGTTGCCGCGATTGATCTCGTCGATGATGAGTACGGCTTTCCCTTCATTCTCCGGATGTTCATCTTTATCCGCCTGATCGCACATTTTGAGGAAAATGCCGTCCTGCGCCTTGTAGCGTAAGGTATTGGTTCCGGGATTGTTCTCCGTTTTGGCCTGCTCCTCATCCACGGTTTTGACGGTAATGCCGCCAATGAACTGCTCGTATTCATAAGACGGATGGAATACGACAATGCCAAGCGAGCCAGGGGTCTTTTCAGTGCCTTGGTGCTTGGCCACTTCAATTTCCAATCTGTAATCATCCTGAATGTCTTCGCCTGTCAAATACGAAACAGCGATTTGCTTGGCCATGCGTGTCTTCCCGGTTCCCGGAGGGCCGTAGAGGATGAGGTTGGGTGTGGATTCTATTTCGATTCTTGATGAGGATGGTATTCTTGTCAAGTTAGGTTCCTTGTTTTTAGAAGTTAGATTTTTTGATGCTTCATCCTTTTGATATGAAGATAAGACGAAGATCAGGGTTTGCACATCAAGCCAATCCTTGCCATCAAGTTCTTTGATAATAGACATTAAGTCCGAAAACAAGGACTTGGCATCAAGGTAAGAGTCAAAATTTGGTTTTGTTGAATGCTTGTAGGTACTCCCGTAACTGCTTCTAAGTTTATTAATATCTTTGGGTCGAAAATAGGGAAATTCATTGCTTTCCGGTGATAATATGTAGGGAAAGAAAAGCATGAAAGGCCAAGAAATGACCGAATTAGGCGAAACATTTGTTCGATAATGCTTTTTTGCTGTGGAGTATGCCACATCGAAAAAGTTGGTAAATCTATCCCTAAGTGTACTCGAGCCATACAGGTAGTTATAAAATGATTTTACAAATGCTTGCTTACTATCGACGTCGCCATCGGTCATAAAGTCTGAAAACCAGGGATAATGCATATTATTTAATAATTGCGCAGTCCCTTTAACGTCTTTGCTGCTGGGCTCCATCACCATTTTCATTCGTTTCAGAACGGTGTCCCAATCCGCTGTTGAAATATGTTGTGCCAATTCATCCTTTCCCAACATTATATTTGCATACCTAGACCAATCAATTTTCCATTCCCTCTCTGATGCATGATAGCTTTTACTGCTCATGGATTTCCCATCGAAGATGGAAAGGAAGTATTTTTTAATCAATTCGCTATTCATTTATTCTGCTCCATTTCTTCACCACACACTCTCCACACAACAACTCCGTCTCCACCTCATCTTCTATCCCAACCGTCTCCAGGAAGCGGTCGTAGTCCTCCCAGTGGGGTGTGCCGGGGTCATCGTCGTTCAATCGTTTGCCGCAACGATCGCAGAAGAATACCACATGCTGCCCATTCAGGTGAAGCATTCGCATTGAAATTATTCCTCGTTCACCACAACCAGTTCATCAATCAATTCACCACCATAGACAATGGAATCTTCCTTCTGATCGTAGGCGATCAGTCGCAGTCCAGTTTGCTGCTCGATATAGGCCAACACCTCCTGCACCGTCGCCATATCCTTCGCGCTTACCCCGGTTAAGACGTGCCACCTGGAGTTATCATCCTTCTCCAGATCCGCTTCGGCCTGTCCATTCGTTCGACTGGCTGGGCAACCTTTCATAACGCATGTGGGCTGAAATGGCAGGATGGCGTTGTGAAGGATTGCGCCATTATCAGCAATGGACTCTGCTCCAGGAGCATAGTTCAGTCTTCCACCGCAGACGTTGCACCGGTAGCCGGCGCATTCCATGCATGCCCAGGGGTGACTATCTTGCTTCACCATCTCGATGGCGCGGGAGATCGCTTCTTCTCTAGCAAACCGCCCGGAAATCTGCAGGTATTGCATTCCTCTATCCGTTTCCACCTCTTTCCAAATCAATTCTTCTCGATCCCCCATCCGGAGACCGGGTCTTTTTATCTCTTTCGTTTCCGTTACCCAAACAGCCCCACGAACCGTTGTAGCCACAATACGTAAACCACTTACGTTTACAAACGGTTTTGCATTTTTCTCAAATGGCTTTCCACATAGCAAACAGGTTTCAGCCGGCTTCATGCCATCCTCCCTCTCATCAAAAATGCCGTTCAATCGAGTCAAGCATCCCTTCTTTGAAACTAGCTGAGGTGGATGACAGATTCTGTCGTTTCGGCAAGCATTTCTTCTTTCAGGATTCCATTGGATTCTGCTTTTTATAAAATACGTGCAAGAGCTGCCTGGCCCTCGAAGCCGCTACGTAACAGGCGTTATGATCGCATCGAGGATCATCCAAATCAACGTCAGCCATAATCACGATTTCAGATTCCAATCCCTTAAATTTTCCGATAGTCGTATGCAGAAGTGAATCTTGCCGATCCAGGGGATGATCTGCCAGCGGACGCCCCGCGAGTTCCGTCATTTCCGCCAGAATGCTGTTCGGCCTCGAATGCGGTGTCAGGATGGTGATGTCCTCTGGGTTCACATCCTGGTGGTCGAGGAGACCTGCAACTAGCTCTTCAATCTGGCGGCATGTTTTGCTTGGCCCGTCCTGCTTATGGAAAATCGGCTCCACGCCTTCAGGACAGTCGATGTGTGGCTCCATTTGAACGTCGCGCAGCAGTTTCAAGGTGCGTGTAATCGATTTTGTGTTGCGGAAGTTCTCATCAAGCAGATAGCTCGGCCAGTTTTCCGGTATTTGGAAGTCTCGGCCAAAGATGTTCTGGAAGGGATCGTAAAAAGCCCATAGATAGCTGCTTTCCGAATCGGATAGTCCGCTTTCTAGGATATCCCACCAGTCCGTAGCGAAATCCTGTCCCTCATCCACAACGATGGCGTCGAAATGAGGCAATGCATCGTTCTCGAATGCTTCAAGGAGTGCCAAAGGAGCTTCCTCATTCCACAGACGCTCCTGACCTTTTTTATCATCATCGGCAACGGTAATCTCCTGGCCGAGTTCATCCATGGCCATCGTAGAAAGCTGGTGAAAAGTCTTAACGGTTGGGTTTTCAGGATCATCGAAACTGTCTGCAACGAAAGTTCGCACATACTGAGCCAGGTTTCGATTGAAGCAGACGAACAGCGCTCTTCGCCCCTGCAAAGCATGGTAGCGCAAAGCCTCGATAGCCAAGACGGTCTTACCGGTTCCCGCGCCGCCTCGGACGCGCAGTCGTCGGTTATCCGCCAGCTTGCGAACCACGCCGATCTGCTGCTCACTCAAGCGGGCAAAGCGCTGGCGGTTGTACTCGACCCTGGCCCCCAGCTTTTCCACGATACAGAAGCGCGGATGAAGGATCTGTTTGCGGAAGCGCTTGAACTCGTGCGGCTCGAAAAAGCGGCGGACACTTCGTCCATCGCGCCAATACTCCAGAGCTTCCATTACACGATCCCGGATGACGGGAAGATCTGTGATGTCGAAAATCACCTTCCGGGTGGTTTCAAGCGGCAGGCCGATCTCATCGAGTTTTGCCAAGGGAAAAGCCACGGATGAGCCATAGAAAAAGGGTAGTTCTCCACTAAATTCCGGGAACAGACGCCGCGACCGCTCGCCGAGTTCGTGAACCAGGTCGTGAATATGGCGTCGCGCCTGCTCGAAGGGAGAGCATTTTAATTCCTGCTGATAGGTGTCCGATAGAACCCGAACCCATTTGCCATTGCCGGTGACACACACGCCGTGCCCCTTGCACTCGATCACCAGCAGGCCATGTTCGCGGTGGACAATCATAAAGTCCGCTTCGCCCTCGATGGGACGGTCGTCCCGGAGGTATTGCAATCCGTGGTAGACGAAGAACTCATCCGAAAGATGCTCCTTGAGCGCAAGATAAAGTTCCCGTTCGGCCTGAGAACCAGGCCCAAGTGTCGGTGGTGTGTCCGGTATCATGTGCGCCATGAACAGCTTTTCCTTTCTTCTCCTGCTACTTTCTTGTCAATTCATCCGTGAAAAACCAGAGGTAAGCGGCGACTCTCAGCCGAGCATCCGGGACATAGGGCTTAAACGACATGCGCGATCTGCCTGAAGCGTCTCGGAATCGACCGGAACCATCGATACGTCCCTTTAAGCGCCCGGATGCATCACGTAAGCGACCGTCTTCATCGACGGATCCGAGCTTGCGGCCTGACGAATCCCGAATTTCACCTTTCGAGTTGAATGTTCCCTCACTTTGACCGCTACGATCGCGAATTTGCCCGGAAAGCTCGATTACACCAATCTTGGCTCCACTACTATCCCGGACGTCGCCATCAGCCTCCAGTTTCCCCGTCAGTCGACCACTGCTGTCGCGAATGGATATCGAACCATCGGCGGACCACGCCACGGATGAACCGACAAGAATGAGGAACGCAAGCGAACAAGCCAATTGAGACATGAATGAATTATGTCGAGTAACAGTATTTTGAATCATCGTCCTCGCCTGATCGCCAAATGTTTTGCTAAGCGTAGGTAATCTCACGTATAATAGCTGCGACTTACGAAAAAGGTCAATTCATTCCTGATTCAATGCCGGAACGGAGGCGTCCGTGGTGAAAAATGGCAAGAAAGCCGAGGCTGCAAACAAGATGGCGGTGGGCCATGAAAAGAAGGTCATGCGCATCATTCGGCTTTACGATCGCCTGATGAGCGGGCGTCGGGTGTATCTCCCGGATGTCGCGGACGAATTCAAGGTCGATCTTCGCACGCTTCAACGCGATATGGCGGATCTTTCTGAAATGGAGCACCTTCCGGTCGTATCCGAACGAGTAGACGGCCGAAAAGAATACATGCTGATGAACAGCGCCACCCGCTTTCCGGTGACATTCGGACTTTCCGATATCATCGTAGCCAAAATGGCTCTGCAGATGATGCAGCAGTTTAAAGGGACTGGACTGGTGGTTTATATTCAGACACTGGCCCAGCGGGTCAACGATCGGCTCAATCATGCATTGGCCGAACGAGTTCGGAACCTTGACAAGAAACTTTATTCGCATCATACATTCACCCGCAATTATCGCCGTAGCACCGATCAGTTCGAGGAGATCCTGGCCGCGATTCTTTATCAGGACAAACTCAAAATCCATTACCACTCGATCGGCAGTAACCCCCATTGGCATATCGTACGCCCATACACGCTGATGAGCTACAAAACCGGTCTGTATTTGATTGCAAAGATCGACGATGCTCCGGAGAACGCCAAACCGACGACCTTTGCTCTAGAGCGAATCCAGAAAGCCCTGCGACAGAAGGAGAAGTTCGATCTGCCAGGCGATTGGGACCCGAAAAAGAACTTCCCAAGCCTTGGCGGTCTGCTGCCCGGCAAGGAAGAAGACGTCGTCATTCATTTCGACCCCACTGTGGAAGCCTATTTGAAACATCTACTTTGGCCTCGCAAAACCAAAATCACACCAAAAAATAAAAGCACTCTGGAATTCAAGTCCCACATCCACGTCAACGACGAGATCGTCAACTGGATCATCGGCTTCGGTCCGCTGGCCAAGGTGGTCGAGCCGCAGTCGCTGGTGGATCAAGTCAAAGAAAAACTCACCGCTACGCTGGAAAGATACTCCTAGCACCCCCTGAATTAACCCATCTATACGACAGATTCTGTCACCTGCCACGTCTATGCTTATCGTTAGATCCGGACGTTTTCGCATTCTTTAGGGAAGAATTTGCAATGAGGATTTCCTTGTGGCTTGACGACTTACGCACTATGCCTGAAATGATCGAATCGGGTGGAACGCGCTCCTGCTAAATCAAGAAGGGGGAAATATTATGCCGTAACTAAAAGTGCATATTTTCCGGATTTCAGATTTTGCGACACACATACAACAAGAATGGTTTGCTCTACCATTTTAAATTGTTGAAGGCAAATAGAGGAATAAAATGGCTAAAAGACTTAGAGAGATTCTGCCGGACGCGCTGAAGCTAATCACACTAGAAAACAATGATACCTTATCGGGTCTATCTACCGGCCTATCATCTCTCGATAGGTTGACCCGTGGACTTCCAATTAATGCCCTAACGATTGTAGCCGGACGACCCGGCATGGGAAAATCGATTCTAGTCTCGGAGATTATTCTTCATCAGGCGTTGAAAAAAAACATTTCAGTAGGCGTGTTTTCCTTTGCACTTGGTGCCACGCAATGGACGACCCGTTTTCTTCATCGATTGGCTGACGTTTCTGTAAGACCTTCTGAAAAAGAAAAAAATGTGCATGATATGCACAATCATCTGGAACAAGCATACTTACGTTTAATGGATGCGCAGATCACAGTGGAAGATCAACCCAACATCGATCCTGATATACTTGTCCGACAAATTGAGGCGATGAAGTACAAGCACCATCTGGATTTTTTGGCGATCGATGGATTGGAAAACATCGGCGGCTGGGAATGTGGATTGACCTTTGGTCCGAACTGGTTCCTATCGCTAGTTCAGGATATCAATATTCCTATTTTGATTACAGCGCCAATATCGGACGCGATTGAGAAACGAGATGATCATTATCCGACCCTAGCTGATCTGCCCTTTGATGGAGGACTCGGGATGGTAGCGAAGTTGGTGTTGTTCATATACAGGAGTTTCGTTTATAACTCAAATCAGGAAGACCGAGACTATGCAAATATCATTGTGCCTAGAAATCTTCACGGGCCAACGGGAATAGTGACATTGAAATACCACCCACAAATATACGGGCTAAAGGACATATTGTAATTTTTGTAATCTGTTGTACTTTGAAGAAAGAGTTCCTTAAAAGGTATGGCATTCGAATCAACCGCAAGCGCGTACAACGTTTGATGCGTCTGATCGGTCTTGAGGCGATCTATCCGAAACCGAACATGACCAGCCCGAATCAGGCATATCGGATCTATCCGTATCTACTGAGAAACGTCGTCGTCGCGCAACCGAATCAGGCATGGGCCAGCGACCGGACGCCCTCAAGCCAGATCAGAGTCCAAGACATCGTAGGGGTTGTGCCAGAATACGTCATAGCCTCCCCTTGATCACCTATCCCCTCGATAACTCCACATAAATTCCTTTCCGCCTTTGCCCCATAAATGCTATAAACTTGCCTACCGATTCGGAAGCAGCAACCAGGGACGATTCACCGCGGACGATTTTGCAAGCGTTGGTTTTGATTGGGATAATTTCTTTCAAGCAGGTAGCGGATGCCCACAGGTCACGTCAAACCCTTGTTTCATGAAAAGACGCTCTCCAAAGCGATGGCGGGCTTTGCCTTTCCGTCCGATATGGACACCCGCCGGGCCGTGGTGGCGCGCTGGATCACCTCTCTGGAGCGCGGCACACTGGATGTCATCAAGGAAGTTTCGCTGCACGGCGAGTTTCTGCGCGACATCTTCGGCGAGGTGCTGGGCTATCGTTCCGTCATCCAGGGAGAAGGTGAAGCCTGGACGCTGCACGCCGAGGCGCATATCTCCGATGGCGGTGGCTCCGCCGATGGCGCGCTGGGCTTCTTCACCGCCACCGAATCCGCCAGCAAGGCCACGCGCCTGAAAGGTCGCATTGTCGCGCCGATCGAGCTGAAGGGCGCGGTCAACAATCTCGACCGTCCCGCCTCCGGGCGCACGGAATCCGCCGTCGAGCAAGGTTGGCGCTACGCCAACTACACCGAGGGCTGCAAGTGGGTGCTGGTCAGCAACTATCGCGAGATCCGCCTCTACCGCACCAGCAAGACACCTGCCTTCTACGAGCGTTTCAAGCTGTCCGACCTGGCCGACGAAACCGTTTTCCGACGCTTCTACTTCCTGCTCTGCGCCGAGAACTTCCTGCCGTTGGAATCCAGACCGGATGGCGATTCCCGCGTGGATGCGCTGCTGCGAGAATCCGACAACGCCGAGGAGGCGATCACCAAGGCGCTTTACGCCGAGTACAAGGACACGCGCCTTAAGCTCGTGCAATACCTGACGGAGCAAGCGGACGGCGACAAGGCCGCTATGATCGAGACGGCGCAGAAGATCCTCGACCGCGTGCTGTTCATCGCGTTTTGTGAGGATCGTGGACTTTTACCCCCCAACACAATCAACAAGGCTTATAAGCATAAGGATCCGTACAATCCGACCGCCATCTGGACGCGCTATAAGGCCGTGTTTCGTTGGGTAGATACAGGCAACAACAACCTGGATATCAAAGGCTACAACGGCGGGCTGTTCAAGCCGGATCCGGTCATAGACGAACAGATCAGTCTGCCGGACGAGTTGTGCGACGAACTGAACGCCATCACGCGCTATGATTTCGATACGGACGTGTCGGTCGAGGTGCTGGGTCACATCTTCGAGCAGTCGGTCACCGACCTGGAGGAGTTGAAAGCCGCTGCGTCCGGCGAGGACTTCGATAAGAAGAAGGGCCGCCGCAAAACCCAAGGCGTTTATTACACGCCCGCGATGGTGACGCAGTACATCGTGGACGTGGCGCTGGGTGGTTATCTGCGGCGCAAGGAAGAGGAACTTCGCCAACGCATCGGGCTGGACGCCATTCCTGAAGCGCACGGGCGCAAGCTAGCCACGGCCGAGCGCGAGTTCTGGGAGACCTACCGTGACGAGGTGCTGAAGCGTACCCGCGTACTGGACCCGGCTTGCGGCTCCGGCGCGTTTCTGATTGCGGCATACGATTACTTGCTGGCGCAGTACGAGCGCGTCAACGATGCCCTGGCGGCTTTCGAGGGCGGGCAGCAGGATATTTTTGGTCTTAACAAGACCATCCTCAATCACAATCTTTACGGCGTGGATCTCTCGAAGGAGTCGGTGGAGATCACCAAGCTCAGCCTGTGGCTGAAGACCGCCGAGCGCGGCAAGCCGTTGACCTTCCTGGACGACAACATCCAGCAAGGCGACTCCATCGTGGACGATCCGGCCTATTCGGAAACGCCCTACGACTGGCGGGCGCGCTTCGCGGCTGTATTCGCCGATGGAGACAATGTCTCAAGCGGTTTCGACGTGGTGATTGGAAACCCGCCCTACGTTCGCCAGGAGCTGCTTTCGCCCATCAAACCGTATCTGAAAGAGCATTACCATTCCTTCGACGGCGTGGCGGATCTGTACACCTACTTCTACGAGCGCGGCGTGCAGGCCCTGAAGCCGGGTGGCGTGCTGTCGTTCATCGTGACGAACAAGTGGCTGAAGTCCGGCTATGGCGAAGCGCTGCGGCGTTTTTTCGCCGAGCATACGGTCTTCGAGCAGATCCTCGACTTCGGTCACGCGCCCATTTTCGAGGATGCCGACGTCTTCCCCTGCATCGTGTCGGTGCGCAAGCCGGATGCACCCATCGCGGAAGTGAAGCCTAAGCCTGAACCTGCCGCGCCGGTGATCATCTGCCCCGTGCCGCGTGAGAAGTTGGCCGACATCAACCTCAAGCAGTTCGTTCGCCAACACGGCTACGAAGTGCCTTGGTCGCGGTTTACTGAACAGGCGTGGAGTCTGGATCCGGTGGAAGTTGAAACCCTATTCCAGAAGATTGTAAAATCGGGACAATTGCTAAAAGAGTATTGCGGGGATGTTCCACATTGGGGAATAAAAACCGGCTACAACGCAGCATTTGTAATTACTCCAGAACAGAGAAAAGAGCTGATAGCGAGAGATCCCAAATCTGCGGAAGTTATCAAGCCGTTTGTTCGTGGCAAGGATGTGAAGCGATGGACATTGGAATTTGCTGATGTCTGGCTAATCGCTGCTCACAATTCGCTAGATATCGATGCTTATCCAGCCATCAAAGAACATCTGCTCTCGCATCGGGAACGATTGGAAAAGAGAGCAGGATCACAAGAATGGTGGCAACTTCAAAAAAGCGCTGACACATACGCAATTTACGATGCACCGAAAATATTCTACCAGGAGATCCAGTTTCATTCAGCTTATGGATTTGATGAAAGCGGATTGATTGGCAACAACAAGACCTTCATTATCCCGACAAGCGATTTCTACCTGCTCGCAGTTCTCAACTCCCCCTTGATGTGGTGGTTCACTTGGCGCTATCTGCCGCATGGCAAGGATGAAGCCTTGGGCACGCAAGGCTACCTGATGGAAAAACTCCCCATCGCCCCACCCACCGAAGTCATCCGCGCCGAGGCCGAGGAGCACGTGGCGGCCCTGATCGAACTGACCCGCGCCAACCAGAGCGCCCAGCGCGACCTGCTCGACTGGCTGAAGCAGATCCAGTCCATCGACCAACCGGGCCTGAAGCTGCAAGACGCCGCCGCCCTGTACTTCGACGCCTTCATGGCCGAAGTGAAGAAACGCCACCCCAAAGCGGCGGGTAAGCTGAGTGTTAGCGGGGTGAAGGAACTGCGCGAGGCCTACGAGGATACCGTCCCCGCCATGCAGCGCCGCACCGCTGAAGCCCAGCAGCACGAGCGCCGCCTAGCCGACCTCGTCAACCAGGCCTACGGCCTCACCCCCGAGGAAATCGACCTGATGTGGAAGACGGCCCCGCAGCGGATGCCGGTGGGGAGGGAACAATTGAAAGGAGAATGAAAGATGACAAACGAAAACGAGATCGAAGTTACAATTAGTTGGGAGCCCGCTCAGTTCAGGGATGTTCCAGAGAACGACGAAAAAACAAATACAAACGGAATATATCAAATATATGGCTGCCATCCTGTTTATGGAGACAATGTCCTTCTTTACATCGGAAAAACCAAGCGTGATCTCAAAGATCGACTTAAAGAGCATGGAATTTTGAAAAAACCACATGAGTGGACATCGGATACACGCAATCTTCAAGTATATTTTGGCGAAATCACGCCAATCAATCCTAACAAGGGAGAAGACCCTGCTTTACTTAAACGAGTTGAAGGACTTCTCATTTTCAGCCACGGTCCTGCCTACAACTCTGCTTCAGTGAATGAATTGCCCGAGGACTGTCAAAATGTAAGGGTTTTTAATTTGGGTGATTATAGAAGGCTTTTGCCGGAATGTTCCGGTAAGCGTTGGAATTTGGACAAAGAATTTACGAGTGAGAACTGATAGCTAAATTTTCCTAAGGATTCAATGATCAATCGAACATTTGCCATTTCGCTGGATCAGGCGCTCGCTGTGTTACAAGGCGAAACGGGAGCAATACGATTTCGACTCGATACGCCTTGGGCGCTGATTTCGGTGAAGGGAAGCTCGGAACCTCATTTACTAGACGAGGTAGATGCTTTGCATCCACCGGAGAATCTTGTCGATTCTTTATTCCTTTCATTCGACGATGTTTCGCCGCTGTTTGGAAACACTGACGATAACTTTGTGTATTTTGATGCAAAGATGGCCAGGCGAGTCATTTCGTTCCTTGAGGAAGTCGAAAGCAGGGTTGAAACCGTTGTTGTAAATTGCAATGCAGGCGTATCCCGCTCAACGGCTATTTGCCTCTTTATCGTAGAGAAATACGGACTGGATAGTGAGCATTTCAAGAAGGATCATCCATATGCCAGACCCAATCGACTGGTTCTGGAGATCCTGCGGGAAGTGAATGACAGTACGACCGGTAAAGCATGATGATGGAGAAAAACAGAGATAAAATACAGTTATGAAGTCTGGAACAAACATAGAAACCTTCACCGCCACGATGATCAAGCGCTGGCGGAATAAGGTCAACCATCTGGCCGAGATCGACATGGACGGTCCGCAGGGTTGGTCTGAGAGCACCACCAGCCCAATGATGCTTGTCGATGCGTTTCCGAAGCTGCATGTACGCGAGGGCTACGCCCTGCGAGCCTGTCAATTCCGATCTGGATACAACGGCAACGCCATCGTTTACGCTTTGCCGGAGTCTATACTACTGCCCGATCCCGACACATGCGAGCGACGGGAGGATGTTTTTCTCGAACCGCCCATCGTTCCAGGCGCGCTGGACGACTATATGCAGGCCATTGACGGTGACGGCTCATTGCGCTCTTACCTCGAAGCGTCCATCCTGGCGCGTGAGCTGGCCGAATTCGGTGCGATCTGGCATGGCATTTCCTGGGGCGAACACATCGTCTTCGACGCGGATCCCTTTCAAATGGACAAGAAAAACTTCTTTTTCGGCTACGATCCGGAAATGATTGAAGCGTGGCACTGGGAAAAAGAGAAACCGGACGATTGGCGACCGAACGTGTCGCGTAAGGGTGGTACGATCACGGTGACTTTTTGCAGCTTCACGGATGTGATGCCAATGCGCATCGTGCGACATGTAGACCGATACAAGGCCGGAAAGTACGCTTTCAAACACAAAGAAACGGTGCTGGCGTATGGGCCGGGAGGGATCGTATTTTAGGATAAACCGATAGCAGGTGAGGAAAACATGAGCAAACCTCTGAGCAGTTGGAATTTATTCGCACGGGAAAAGCGTCTCCAAGGACTCCCGTTTAGAGAAATCAGTAGGCTCTGGAAAGGTCCGGAGGGCGAGACGTGGCGTAAAAAAAATCCACGCGGCTCTGCCGAGGGTAAAACCTATTTCTCCTGGGTGCCGTTCTATCAGGAGCAGGCGCGCAAGGTGATGGCGTACCGGGATCGGCAGCCGGAACTGATCGGCATCCTCTCGGAGATGCGCGAGGCGGGCCACAAGGTCACGAAAATGGACGACCGTCAATTAGACGGAAGCATTCAGACACTCGACATCATCGACCCGTTCACTTTCATCGGAGCATTCAATCGCGGGTCTGGTTCGGACTTCAACAAGCGATTGGCCATGCTGACGATTTTCAAGGAGCGGCTCGGAATCGAGGAAGACCTGCCCACGGATTTGTATGGTATTCCGAGCGTCAATCAGATCGGCAGTCGTTTTTTCGGCCAGGCGGAGCATCGCGGTCCCAATGATATCGACAACCTGTGGGACATTGCCGAAGCATGTATCACCGGCGATCCGGGAAATATCTCCAACGAACTCTTTCAGCAATGTTTGGGGATCCTTTCAGTTGGTGTTGGCAAGCTTACCATGGGCTTTTTCTGGCTCGATCCGGAGCATTTCCTGCCGGTGGATGGGCCGGTAGCGTCCTACCTTCGCAAACGTGGTATCGATCCCACCATTAAGACGATCGAGGATTACCGAAACCTGTTGGAAACCGTGCGGAAAAAGATAGGCTCCGATTTCCCGGTTATCTCTTACGAAGCGGCGGAAGGAAAGCCGCCATACCATTCAGAAGACTCCTTGCTGGCTTACTTGGGCGATGGTCCAATCGTAGAACCGGAAAACATCGATCTTCCGCTCAATCTCATCCTTTACGGCCCGCCGGGAACGGGGAAGACGTACAGGCTACAGACGGAGTACATGCCGAAGTTCCGTAGCGTTGGTACGGCCATCACTAAGGAGAAATACGCCGAACAGCGTATCTCCACGCTCACCTGGTGGCAGGCCATTGCCTTGGCCGTATTGGATATGGGAACCTGCAAGGTGAAAGACATCCATGAGCATCCCTACACCCAAGCACGGGTGAAACAGGCGAATTCGAGCAATATTCCCAACACTCTATGGGCTCAACTAATGCTTCACACGGTTGATGATTGCAAGAATGTAAAGTACAATCGCCGCAACCAGCCCCAGATTTTCTTCAAGGAAGCCGATGGTTCCTGGCGTGTAATCGATGAGAAGATCGAGCAGGAAGCACCGGAATTGTTGGAAATTCAGCAAGAATTGGAGGAATACGAGCCGACGGAGGAAACGGACAACCGCTTTGAAATGATCACCTTCCATCAGTCTTACAGTTACGAGGATTTCGTGGAAGGCATCAAACCAGTTGCAGAGGAAGATGATGAGCTTGGAGGCGGCATCAGCTACCGCGTCATGGACGGCATCTTCAAGCAGATCGTCAAGGACGCCGTTCGAGATCCGAACAACAACTACTCTCTCTTTATCGATGAAATCAACCGGGCCAACATCTCCAAAGTGCTGGGCGAATTGATTACGCTCCTGGAGCCGGACAAACGCATGACCTGGAACGCAGATAAGGGCGAGTGGACCGATGGCCTGCGCGTGAAACTGCCATACTCACACAGCCAAAACCCCGGCGCGCCGCTTTTCGGCGTTCCCGACAATCTGTACGTCATCGGCACCATGAACACCGCTGATCGATCCATCGCCCTGATGGATACGGCGCTCCGGAGGCGCTTCACCTTCGTCGAACTGATGCCAGATTCTGATCTTTTCGATATCGATGACGTCAAAGGAAAGCGCTTAATCGACGCGCCCGATGGTGGTGAATCCATCGATCTCAAGAAATTGCTGGACGCGATGAATGCCCGCATCGAGGTTCTGATGGATCGGGATCACCAGATCGGGCATTCCTACTTTATCGGTATCGAAAGCTTCGAGCAATTAAAGCAAACGTTCCTCGACCGCATCATCCCGCTTTTGCAGGAATACTTCTACGAGGATTGGGAGAAGTTGCAGCTGATCTTCAACGATCTCGGCGATCAGAAGGATCGGGATCACCTTCCCGCTCTGCGTGACCCGGCGAACGCCATCATCGCCCACACGGTCCCGGATGCCGCAGCGTTGCGTTTCCCCAATAACCAAGTATCGCTGCAGCGCACGTACAAAGTAACCGACGACTTGACGGCCCAGAGCCTGCGCAAGATCTATGAGTAATCAGCCATGGTGATGGGACGAGGCCAACGCATCTTGATCCGCGAGCACGAGACAATCATTGTCTCGGACGGATTCCATGTGAATGAACGCTCGCTAAGCCGACAACAGGCCTATGCTATCGATCGCTACCAGAAACGTATAGGTATCGATTATTTCAAGCTCGGTTTGGACAGCTTGAAGGCGACCCAATGGGTCGGCTCGTTAGGTGTGGGATCGACTTGTGTCGATGTCGTTCCGAAAATCGACCGTCCGAATGATCCAGACGGCCTGTGCGGCTCAATGGAAAATTTGCTGCACATGATCGCCACAGCCGGACTGGTGCCGGTTCATCCTGCTCACATCGCGGCACTGGCGCATTCGGATAACCCGCTGATCGTAGCTTTCATGGATCTTTACGTGCGGGAATTGTTCCGCGAATGGACGCGAGGACCGATTCGACGATATGTAAGGGAGGAAGAGAATCGCCCGTACCTGCGCGGCAAGCTGCTTTTCCAGGAGCAAATCCGCCACAACCTGGTTCACAAGGAACGTTTCTTCACGGCGGCAGACGAATTTGAGTCCGACAATCGTTTCTCGCGACGCCTTAAATCAGCCTTACGCATCTGTGAGCGGCAGGTCTTCAGCAACGACGTCTCGCGCCGTGCAACTCAATTAGTCGCACTTTTCGACGATGTGGCGGACGAGCCTGTTGAATTGATGAACGGGGAGCATCTTCCCCTCGACCGAAACCTGAAGCGCTTCGAGCCGCTGCTCAATCTGGCGACGCTGATCATCGGCGCAACGTCCGGCGAGCGGGACACCGGCGGGCGCGAAGTCTATTCGCTTATGTTCGACATGAATGTCGTCTTCGAACGCTTCATTGCCGAGGAATTGAAGGCAGCCGTCGATGATCCGAACATCACCATCGAACCGCAGCTGGCGTCGAAGCATCTACTTCGCCGGAACGGCAGAGGTGAATTCCGCTTGTGTCCCGACATCGGTGTTTTCCGCGAAAGAACGATCTCGGAACTGATCGACACGAAGTGGAAGGAACTCGATTCCAGTCAGCCACATGGGGGCGTATCCCAGAGCGACATCTACCAGATGTACGCCTATGGACGGGAGTACGATGTCGGACGCGTCACACTGCTTTATCCGCTAAGTCCGAAGCTGTCTGACAACACAACACATGCGACCACCTACCGCCATCAGAGACGTGAAGAGGAAGATTCGGCGCGCCGTATCCTGGTGCGAGAAGTCAACATCAGCCATCCTCTGGGAGATATAGAAGCGCGAGAAGCGCTTCGTGCGTCATTGCGCAACCTTCTGGCCATGAGTCAAGAGCAACAGCGGCGCAACTTCAGTAATCCAACCTTTCTAATGGCCCATGCCTTTTCGGCCATGGCGGTGATTCTCCGAATGCGGCCTGATCTAAAGCTGATCGAAACCTATCCCGGTGGCGGGCAGTATCATTGCCTATCCCTTCATGATCGGAACAACCAACACATTGCCGATCTCAATCTCAAGGGCGGCTTCCATGTCTTTTCCGCACTGAACGGTAACCGGACGCTAAACCGACGTCGGGACTGGATGGAGCTTGTCGCAAACAGGGAGAATCTACCGGAGGCATGTTTGCGCTGGATCGGCCACAAGCCGGATGGACCGACGCCAATGCCAACACCGGCTGTTTACGTCTACGAATTCATTGCCGCCTACCTCATACGGGCGCTTACCACTGCCTCTCGAGTTGATTGCCACAACGGCTATTTCGACAGCTCCGGCGATGAGGGCTGCGGGGTACGGAGAGATTTCCAATCCTTCCCGGACGCAGGGCGTCGCTTGGAACATCACCTGCCAGACGACCTGCTCGGCATCCCGGCTTATCGCTTCTGGTTTCTATCTGGTGAGAGCACGCCAAGCATGTGCCTGGAGACGGCAACAGGTATGATTTGGCTGGAGGATGGAACAACCTATCAGTTGATGGATAAAACCGCATTGTCTGGTGGTTCGATTGCCGCATTTGCGAAGACGCTTTTTGCTCGAAACCGGTCAAACGGACGCCACGAATTTGGGTGAAACCATGTACGACTCATACATCGGCATTGACTACTCCGGGGCGGAAACGGCTGAAAGCCGCCTGAAAGGACTGGCTGTCTACCAATCCGACAAAGGCGAGGCACCCCGGCGCGTCTCTACTCCGGACGCTCGTCCACACGGCCCCCAGAAATGGTCCCGACGGATCATAGCTGAGTGGCTGGTCGAGCGCCTGTCCTCCGAACGGATCATTGTTGGTATCGACCATTGCTTTTCTTTGCCTCTTGCCTGGTTCAAACGCCAGGGCGTGCGCGATTGGAACCAGTTGCTGGAAGTCTTTCCCCGCCTGTGGCCCGCGCATGAAGCCGTTTACGTCGATATGCTTTGGGAAGTCTATGATTCACCGCCACCAGGTGGTTTTCCCGACGAGCTACGAATCACTGAAACCTGGACACCGAGCGCTAAGAGCGTGTTTCGCTTTGACGGTCCCGGCATGGTGGGGAAATCGAGCTGGGCGGGCATCCCCTGGTTGGCACACATCCGAAAGGAAATCGGCGACCGGGTCCATTTCTGGCCCTTTGATGGTTGGACGCCGCCGGAGGACAAATCGGTCATCGCGGAAATCTATCCATCTATGTTCAGCCGCCGATATTCCAAAACGGATCGCAATCCGCACGAACACGACGCCTACGCGGTGGCGCGCTGGTTATCCGAAATGGACCTTACCGGTCGCCTAGAGGCGTACTTTCATCCGCAGTTGACGGAAGCGGAACTCGATATCGCGGAAACGATGGAAGGCTGGGTGCTGGGGGTGATGTGAAGGAGACAATTCATGCAAGAAGGAACTGATACCATTTCCACGCTCGACACCATCCGCAACCGCCGATCCGTCCGCACCTACGCCGATCAGCCCTTGAATCCGGGTGTCCGCCATAAGGTCGAGGCGATCCTTGTCGATCCGGGATCCGGCCCCTTCGGCCACCAGGTCCGCTTCGCCCTGATCGAGCGCAGCAAGGCGCAACAAGACGAAAAGGTCCGGCTCGGCACCTACGGCTTTATTTCGGGCGCGCCGTACTTCGTGGCCGGGGCGCTGAAACATGGCAAAATGGCCGAGGTGGACTTCGGCTATGTCATGGAGCAGATCGTCCTTGAGATGACGTGCCTGGGCCTGGGCACGTGCTGGCTGGGCGGCACCTTCAGCCGCAAGGAATACGCGCAGGTGTTGCGGCTGGATGATCGGAGCTGGGTGCCCGCCATCCTGGCGCTCGGGGTTCCCGCCAAGCGGAAAGGGACAGTGAAGCGGCTCATCCGCTGGGGCGCCAAGGCGAATAACCGCAAGCCCTTTGGCGAGCTATTCTTCGACAGCGACTTCACGTACCCGCTGAGCCATGAGAGAGCCGGGGAGTACGCCGAGGTGCTTGAGATGGTGCGCATCGGCCCTTCCGCCTCGAACAAGCAGCCATGGCGGATCGTGATGGACGGAGAGAACCTACACCTCTACCTGGCCCGCACGCCACGTTACCGACGGCTGGTGCCCTCCACGGACCTGCAGATGATCGACATGGGCATCGCCATGCAGCACCTGGAAGCTGCGGCGAAGGCATTGGGCTTGTCGGGAGCCTGGACGATGGACAGCCCAGCGGACATCCATGCTGGTGTGGCGGAGTACATCGCAACCTGGAAGGCGATGTGAAGGGATGGAACTTTGCGGATCCAGGCGAGGCAAGGCGATTTCGGGGTCTTCGTATTTGGCGAGGCTTATCGAATATCGATAGGGATCCTAATGCGGAAGACGGGGGTTGCTCCCAATCGGGGCGGGTTTGGGGGAATGAACGTACAAGAACGTACGAATGAGCGTGAACGCCTACCATATATCGTGCTGTAAGTTTTTTGCCCTAATTTTCCGCCTCTGTACGACGGATGCACGACGGAAAGAAAAAAGCACTTACAGCTAGAACCGTAAGTGCTTGAAATCATGGAGCCAACGAGCGGACTCGAACCGCTGACCTGCTGATTACGAATCAGCTGCTCTACCAGCTGAGCTACGTTGGCGCTCAAATCGAGCGATATTCTTAGCAGCATCTTTCAGGCTTGTCAAGATTCTTGATGGAAAATAGTGGAACTCTTAAAGGGGCTTGGATCCCCTGAGTCGATTGTTGGAGTTTCGGAGAAGAAGCCGTTCTGTGTCGCTCAGTTTGAAGAACGGTGGGATGAAGTTCTTGTGTCATTAACTCCCCTCGTGAACTCTCCTTGTGGACTCCCTTATTTCCTTTAGGGAGTAAGGTAAATTCTCCTCTTACTTCTTCTCCAGTGCTGCCTTTAGTTTGTCGGCCAGGCTGACCATGCCTTCAGAATCGCCGGAGTCGGAGCGGGTCAGGGTGTCGCCGTCGGTGTCGATCTGACCGGCCAGAATCTCGCGCGAGTGAATATCCTCATGGCAATAAACGCAGAGGTTTTCCCAGTTGCTGCCGTCGCGAGGGTTGTTGTGATGGTTGCCATCCTTGTGGTGTACGGTGAGCAGGCGCAGATCCTTGCCGGAAAATTCGCGCCCGCAGCGGGCGCAGATGTGACCGTGGATACGCAGACTTAAGGAGCGGTAGTCGAACTCCGTGCGTTCTTCCTCCCGTTGTTGCTTGATGCGCTGCACGATATCCGCCGCTGAGCCACTGCTCGCCGCCGGTTTTCTCGGTTTAAAGGGTCTACCCAAGGTTGCCTCCCCTGCGTTCCTCCTCTGTTTCGTAATAATTCTGCGACTGCTCGTTCGCGAGATTGTCGATTTCACGCCGCAGAATCTTGGGCATGTTGCGTTGCAGAATCGCCGTGAAAATCGTTTTCTTGATGCGGTCCTCCGGGCTGGAGCCGTTGACGTTGCGGAATCGTTTGCGGTAAAAAACCAGCCTCTTCCAGTTGACGGACAGACTGTAACCCTCGTCCACACTGTGGCGCAGTGCCTGAATGATGTCCTCTTTGGGGATCTTGGGTTGCGGATAGTTGGTCAGGCTGTCTGCGTTATCCAGGCGACCTTCCTTTGCCAGTCGCTCGTATAGCGGAGTGGCAGGCAGAGCGTTGACCGGCGAGAGCACCGGCAGGACTTTCGTTTCCAGGCAGAAACGCAGCGTGTCGTAGTAGGTTTGCAGGCTGTCATCGTCGTAGCCCATGGTGAACCAGCCGCTGACCACAATACCCAAGTCTTGCAGGAATGCGATCTGCTCCTTCATTTCCTCTACGGCCTGTGAAGCCTTTTGCAATCCGGCTTTGCGCAAGACACCGGTTTTTTCCAACACTTGCGGATTGATCGATTCCATGCCGACCATGGCATACAGGAATCCGGCGTCCACCGCGCGGCGAATGACTTCGCGCCCTTTTTCATCGGCGATTGCGCCCAGGTTTGCCTGTCCGACCCAGAACTGCTTTTTCGGCAATTTCGCCAAGGCATCGTACAGTTCCAGGTAGTAATCATAGGTAGAAGGCCGCCCGAAAACCGAATCGTCCAGCAGGTAGTAGAAACTCTTGAATTTTCGGATCTCGTCTACAACTTCTTCCACCGGTCGCAGTCGCGCCCGGTAGCCATACATGCCGCTTACAGCACAGAAGTCGCAGTTGATCGGACAGCCACGCGAGGCGAAGACCGTGTCGAAACGATAGCGTTTGGGGTACAGCTTGCGCAAGGGCTGCGCCAGACCGGCCAGTTCCGGGTAACCTTGAAACTGGAACACGCGCGCATCCCCGGCTTCGAAAGGTTTGGGGGAACAGACGTAGAAATCGTGCAGGTCTTCACGTTCGGCATCGGAAACGATGATCGGCCATAGCGCCTCGCCCTCACCGACGGCAACGGCATCTGCGTGTCGTTTGGCTCGTTGCGGCAGGGCAGTTGCCTGTGGTCCACCGATCACCACCGGCACGCCGCGTTTTCTGAATTCATCTGCAATTCGATACGCTTCCGCTTCCGCCGTCATACGCATGCTGATACCGACCAGGTCGTAATGACGCTCGAAATCGACGGAATCATTGCTGGCCAGTTGATCGATCAACGTATAGTCGTGATCGGGAGCCGTCGCTGCCAGCAGAGGCAATGATAGCGGCATGAAGGGTTCGAAGCCTCGCAGTGCATCGGTAGGCGAGGCGGACATGATCAGGCAAATTTTCATTTCTTACTATTCCGTATTGATTCGGTCTCGATTGATTCGGTCTTGTTCATTCAAGCTGTTAAATCGTCCATCCTCCGCGTTCCAGATACTCCGGGGGGATGGGAACCAGTTCTTTGTTTGCGGAGTCGATGAACGCCAGCACGGTTTTCGCTCGCACCATCAGCTCGTCCCCTTTGCGGATGCGATATCCCAACGTCAGGCGGTAGGCATCCACGCTTTCCACGAAAACGGAGACTGTCAGTTCATCCAGCAGCCGGGCGACTTTCTTGAACTGCATATCCAGGTGATACAGCACCGCGTTGGTCGAACCGGCATCCAGCTTGAAATTCAAGCTTTTGAAATATCGCAGCCGCGCCCGTTCCAGGTATAACACGTACTTGGAATGATGCGCGATCTGGTAGGAATCGACATCCTCGAATTCGACTGTCACCGGGAAGGTGAACTCATCACGCAGCTGTTTGGTCATCCATCGCCTCGTTTTCATTGACTAAGGACCGCTTTTACTATTACTACTGTTGCGGATTATAGCCGTTCGACCGTGGAAACGTAAAATGAATCTGACAAAAAGTCAATATTGGCGTGCGCGTCAAGCTTGACTCTCATACGAAAAGCCCGTATTTTTCGTAACCTGATAAATGTTCGAATAAATTCTGCAATCTTGCGAGCGACGTGTATGAAGAAAGTCCTTTTAATCAATACCAATTCCGAAAAAGCTCCCTATCCGGTTCTGCCGTTGGGTCTGGGGCTGGTAGCGGGTGCCATCGCCAACGCTTACGAAGTGCGCCTGTTCGATGCCACCTTCCGCAAAACCGACGGTCTTCGCGAACTGCTGCGCGATTTTCAACCGGATTACATCGGCTTGGGTATTCGCAACATCGATGATGTCGTCATGGGCAGCGACGTCTATTATTTGGATGGTATCCGAGACTCATTTATGCCGTTGATCCGCGAAGAAAGCGCGGCTCCCGTGATTCTGGGAGGAGCCGGATTCAGCGTCTTCGGTCAGGCGATTTTATGGGATTTCGGCGCGGATTACGGTGTGATCGGCGAAGGCGAGCGCGTGTTTCCCTTGTTATTACAGTGTCTTGACAAGGGTGGCGATCCTTCGGAAATCCCCGGTGTACTAACGCCCGACGCCATAGCGGCCAAGCCGCTTGATATCCAGGATGGCGAATTGGACCTGCCTCCGGCGCATCTGGACCGCTGGCTCGACTGGTCCCCTTACAGCCGCAGGGGAAGCTATTCGATTCAAACCAAGCGTGGTTGCAAGCTGAATTGCCTGTATTGCGTCTATCCTACGATTGAAGGCCGCCAGTATCGCCTGCGACCTGTGAATCAGGTTGTAGACGAAATCGAGGATGCCCAGCAGCGGCTTGGAGACGTGACCTTCGAGTTCGTGGATTCCACCTTCAACCATCCCTTGTCGCATGCCCTGGATATCTGCCGGGAAATCATTCGTCGTGGTCTGCGGGTGCGACTGCGCACCATGGGAGTCAATCCGGGTGGAGTAACGGAAGAGTTGATCGAGTTGATGCGGCAGGCCGGTTTCGCTCAGATCGATTGCACTCCCGACAGCGCCAGCCCGGCCATGTTGAAAGCATTTCAGAAAACCTTCACCCGCAAAAAGCTGGAGCAGTGCGCCAACATCTTGAAAAAACTCGACATGCCGACCATGTGGTTTTTCATTTTCGGCGCGCCCGGCGAAACGGACAAGACCATAGATGAAAGCCTGGATTTCATCGACCGTTTCATTGATCCGGTGGACATGGTTCATATCACTCAGGGAATTCGTATTTATCCGAATACGGCTCTGCACCGCATCGCCAGCGAGGAAGGTGTGATAAAGGCTGCGGATTCCCTGTTGCGTCCGGTGTTTTACGTATCATCGAGTATCGGCAGGCAGCGTTTGGCACAACGAATCGAACAGGCCGCCGCTATCCGTCCAAATTGCATTCCGGCGCTGGAATCCAGCCCGGACCCGGAGATGATCCAGCAGGCCATGCAGCAACGGGCGCAATTGAAACTGGACGAACCGATGTTCCGCAGCCTGCTGCGCATTCGCAGACAACGTATGCAAGCTGCAAATCTGGAGAATCCCTCGTGAATCGATCCAACAAGAAAAAACGATTGTGGCTGATCAATCCGCGCTTGGATTACAAGCACTATGGCGCGCAGGAAGAATTGTCGCTTTTACTCGGCAAGCGGAAGATGACCATGCCGCTGGCGCTGCCTTTGATCGCCGCATTGACTCCCGATCATTACGACATCCGCTTGATCGACGACGAAACCGACCGCATCCCGACCGGTAACTTACCGGATCTGGTCGGGATCACCACCTTGGTTTCTACGATAGACCGGGCTTACAAAATTGCAGATGACTTCCGGCGGCGCGGTGTGCCCGTCGTCATGGGCGGTTCGTATGCGACCGTATGTGCAGACGAAGCCCTGCAACATGCCGATGCGGTGGTGCTGGGTGAGGCGGAAAACGTGTGGGCCTCGTTATTGGAGGATTTCGAACGGGGAGCGTTGAAAGCACGTTATCAGGCGGAAGGAATCTGCGAATTCAAGCAGAGTGCGCTGCCGCGCTGGGATCTGGTGAACACTTCGCAAATCAACAGCCTGCCGCTGGAAACCTCGCGAGGCTGTCCTTTTTCCTGCGAATTCTGTTTGGTCAACAAGCTGTTCGGGCGCAAAATGCGCTACCGCGAAATTTCCGATGTCATCGCCGAAATCGAAGCTCTACCCATTCGCAGGCTCTTTTTCGTGGCGGACAACTTCGCCAAAAACAAGGAATACGCCAAAGAGTTGTGCCGGCAAATGAAACCTCTGGACTGCTCCTGGGTCTGCCAGTCGAGTATCGAAATCGCGCAGGATGCGGAATTGTTGCAGTTGATGAAGGAGAGCGGCTGTTTAAGCGTGCTGATCGGTTTCGAGTCGATCAACCCGGACAGTTTGAAGGAAACCGGTAAGCGCCATAACCTGCGCGCAGACTACGAAGAGGCCATCGCCGCCATTCACGGCGCAGGCGTCAACGTGCTGGCGTCGTTTATCGTTGGTTTCGATGCCGACGAGTTATGCGCCTTCGACCGTATCCTGGAATTCGTGGAGCGTAACAACCTGATCTACACCATGCTTTCCGTCATGGCTGTGGCTCCCGGCACGGATCTGCATGAGCGCATGGAAAAAGAAGGCCGCCTGTTCGATGTGGACCGGCGCTTCATCAACGGGGCATTCCCCTGCATTCATTACATGAAAATGTCTCAAACCGAATTGCTGGACGGCTACTTCGATGCTTTGCGGCGCTTGTTCGACTGGGAAGGCGTGAAAAGGCGCGGACTGGCGCTGTTACAAAACGGCGCATTCACGCATTCCGGCAAACAGCCCGTTTCCGCAAGAGAGAAATTGCGCGTGATGGCGACCTTGACGCGCCGCTATGCATTCAGCCGCAACCGCCACAAGCGGGAGTTGTTCCAACGCGCCATTCAAATGGGACGGGAGGGCATCACCTCGATGGATCAGGTTGTGGTATTTCTGCTTTCGATGCAGGCTTTTCACGACTATCTGACCCGCGCCGATCATTTCCTGCCGGAAGTGCGCAAGCAGGTGCAGGCCAACGACCGTGGCGCATGGGAAAGCATGCAATCAACCCAAGCCGGGTGAAGGTTCGACCGACGTCCTTCGCCTGCTTCACTCTTGCCGAGCATTCAGTATCCGGGTGCTCCATAGTTCATAGCCGTGAGCGGCGTCCCAGGCTACGAAAAACGCCTTGTTGCCATTGATGTAAAAGTGACGATTCATGCTAAAACGTTCGAGTCGCTCGCCGGAACCGGCATTGAGTTCCTGTGTGCCTTCCGGGCTGCCGTCCGTCAACCACAAGCAACCTTTCTGAGATTCGAGAATATAGCTGAAATTTATATTGTTATCGGAGCCATATGCCATGATCAGGGCATGACCGCCGAAATCCTTGATCTCGGAAATGTCAGAGCAACCCTGTAGTGAGTCGGATTCCTTGAGCAGCACGGGGTCGTCGCCCGGCTGGTTCAATACCCATAGTTCCATATCTCCATCGCTTTGGTAGGTGATGTAGTAAAGACGATCGCCTGCAACCTGTAGACTTCCTCTGAAGCTTCGCTCCGTTGACTGGCTGAAATCCAGAAGTAACGAGGTGCCCGCTGCGCTGCCGTCCGAGGTCCACAGTCCCAGAGTTCCGGGTTGTACGTTAGCGGCAAAGACGATTCTGTCATGCCATTTTGCCAGATTGTGCGGGTAACCGGATTCCTCGCCTTCCAGGATATCCTTGACCATCTTCGTGCCGTTTTCCGTGCCGTCGCTCACCCATAATTCTTGTCCGTGCTCGCCGTCGTCTACAGAGAACAGGATGCGATGATCCAGAGCGGTCATATCTTGAAGATACGAAGAGGCCGATCCTGTATTGATGTCCTTGGCCATGCGAACCTGCCGGGTTTCAAGATCGAGAAAACAGAGTTCAGCACCAGTATTGGAAGAAAATCTCGACTGAAAATAAAACGCACCGTCGGCAAGTGTCAGCTTTTCCGGCTGTTGATAGGTGTTCTCCACTGCCGCCAACTGGGTGCCAGCGGGAGTTCCATCGCTTTTAAAAATCCGTTTCCCTTTCAAGAAATGAGAAGCAATGAAATACATCTTTCCATCGTACTCGATTCCTTCTTCAAAAAGACGGGGATTATGCTCGGATGCTGCGTTGTGCAACTGCTTGGTTCCTTCTACCGTGCCATCGGAAACGTGAAGATAACTCGAACCCAGTTTGCAACGCGCCTGGAAAAAGACCTTGTTTTGCAGTGCCGCGAAATTAGAAGGCGAATCCCAGAAGATTTCATCACTCGGAGGGTTTTTAATCATATAGGTTCCCTGCTCGGTACCATCGCTTCTCCATAACTCCGATCGGCCCGAACCGGTGAAGGCGGAGAAGTAGGCATTTCCGCCCATGATCGCCATGTCATTGATTTTGGAATCGCCCGTAATAGGATTGATGTCTTTGAGCATGTAGGTGCCGGTGTCGGTCAGATCCGTGATCCATAGTTCCTGGCCATTCATGCCGTCGTTGGCATTGAACAAGGCGAAGCCGCTAAAGGCTCCCAGCTGTTGCGGAACGTCGTCATCCCAGTAGTCTCGTTCTCCAAGATACGTGACGAACTGCGTTCCCGCCGCTGTGCCGTCAGTGCGCCACAGTTCCGGGATCATACCCGTTTCCGTAACAGTGAAGATGACTGTGTCGTTTACCACATGCAAACAGGTTGGTTTGCCTCTGCCGTCAAATTCTTCCCGTCGTGTTTCCAAATTACGACTGCTACTTCGTTCCGGTACATATCGCGGTTCAAAACTGGCAAGTTGTATTAAGCTGTCGTCCTGGCCATCTAATCTCCATAACTCAAATCGTGTTTGCATGTAGTTTCCATGAACGAAATACAGCGAGCCGTTGTGGGACAGGATGCTCTTTCCTTCTCTCCATGAAAACGTATAGGGATGGACTATATTGGATATGCGTTCCGTTCCCTGCTCCGTTCCGTCGGTTCGATACAGACTGAATTGGTCATAGTCCCAATCGCAATCCCTGTAGTAATTGGAAGTGGCGCCATTTGTTGCACTGAAATACAACTTTCCCTGAAAAACGATCATCGTTCCAGCGTCGGAAGATTCCGGTCCTTCATTGATATCGGAAACCAGATGCGTGCCTGCGGCGCTGCCGTCGCTGGTCCATAATTCAAATCCATTCGTGGCATCGCCGTACTCGAAGAAAACCGAATCGCCTAAGGGAGTCAACGCGCATTCACCGGACCAGCAGCGACCGCCGGTTACAATCTGCTCCGTTCCCGCTTCCGTTCCGTCCGTAACCCATAAGCTGGAAACCAGGTTTTCGTATTCCCAGAAAAAGAGATGCTCGGAAGTGGCGGCAAGATCGAAGGGACCGTAGGATTCATTGTGAGAAGCATTCGGACAGTCGATGTCCCGGATGTCTTTCAACAGGGTGATATCGTTGGCATCTCCCGAAGTGCTCCAGATTTCCGAGCCGTATTCCTCGGTGCGTAACGCGATATACAGGCGCTGCTTGAATTCGACGAACTGGCCTCCACCGCTGCCGGATTCATAGAAACAGGACGATCCCATGCCAGGATAGAGATCCGCAAACAGTTCCGTTCCCTCTTCACTGCCATCCGAACGCCAGATCTCGCGTCCATATTCGCTGTTTTGGGCGATGAAGAACAGCTTGCCGTCGAATGCAATCAGATCCCGTGGAAACGAGCCGAAAGAGCCGGGGTTGATGTCTTTGACGATCCATGCGGATTTCGAGACAGGATCGAAGCGCCACAATTCTACTCCTAATTGAGGATCGAAGGCGGTGAAGAAAATCATGTCCCCGACCTGCGTGTAGTTTTCGGGAGTAGAGTGGGAAGTGATACGCTGTGTATTGATATCCGTAACACGGTAAGTGCAGACTTCCTTGTCTCCGTATGAAACGCACTGACTTGGATCAGGCAGAAACACTTCGCCGCCTTCGTCGAATTCCGCCGCATCCGCTTCAATGAAATCGGAATCCGACTCGACATCCTCAGCGAGGTCGTTGTCGCCATCGATGAACCCATCACCGTCTTCCATGGGATCGCCATCCCCCATGAAGTCGGAATCCGCTTGTTCGACGAAATCAGAGTCTTTATCGAAATCACCATCCGTGTCGCCGTCCGTGTCGCCGTCGATATTCCGATCCCGATCGATTTCCCCTTCCGGGTCGCCATCTGCGATCAGATCTAAATCCGCATTGGATTCAGCATCTCCGTCCAAACAATCCTCGCAGTTGTCCGAACCGCAACCTATTAAATAGATGGAACAAAGCAAGAACGCCAGTAGACAACCCATACGAATCATTGTGATCTCCATTTTGATTGTATCAATGATATATCAGCATGAATACAATAGCGATACCCGAATACAATTGTCAACCTGGAAATGCACCTGATTCAATTGGTAGAAATGTACATCATGAAGTTGCATTAATCATTTAGGTGGAGTTGGCCCGGAAGAAGTAAATAGATTAAAAGCGTTGAAATCGGACATAAAACAAAAATTCCCCGCCTTTCGGCGAGGACTTTATCGGCAGTCTGAAACCGGGTGATTGCTCACCCGGCTCCGAATCGACTAGCGTAATCAATTAGCTTAGCAGGTGCACCACCAGCCCGGAGCGCAGTTTCGGCTCGAACCAGGTGGATTTAGGTGGCATGATCGCCCCGGCGTCGGCGATGTCCATCAGTTGCTCCATCGTCGTGGCATACATGGAAAACGCCACCGCGCAACCTTCTTTAACGCGCTTTTCCAGTTCCATCGTGCCGCGAATGCCGCCGACGAAATCGATGCGCTTGTCCGTGCGCGGATCGCCGATCCCCAGCATCGGGGAGAGCAGGTTCTCTTGCAGAATCGACACGTCCAGGCAGCCGACCGGATCGTTGGGATCGAAGCTGCCTTCTTTGGCTGTCAGGCGATACCAGCGACCATCCAGGTACATACCGAAATCATGAACTTTTTCCGGGTATGGCAAACTGCTTTCGGACAATTCGAAGGCTTCTTTTACTTTACCGAGGAATTCCTCGTTGCTCAAACCGTTCAGATCCATCACCACGCGGTTGTAGTCCAGAATCTTCAACTGATCGTGCGGGAAAAAGACCGCCAGGAAAAAGTTGTATTCTTCCTGCCCGGTGTGATTCGGGTTGTTTTGCTTCCTGAGTTCTCGAACCCGGCTGCCGCATTTGGCACGATGGTGTCCGTCGGCAACGTAGGTGCGCGGAATGTCGGAGAAAGACGCCGTCAGCTTTTCGATCAGCTCGGCATCGTCGATAACCCACAGGGTGTGCCGGATGCCGTCTGTGGCGGTGAAATCGTAGGTGGGTTCTCCGGCGCTTGCCTGCGCCATCAACGCATCCACGGAATCATCCTGACGATAAGTCAAAAATACGGGACCGGCGTTGCAGTTGGTTTCATCCACGTGCCGGGCGCGGTCGTCTTCTTTATCTTTGCGCGTCTTTTCGTGTTTTTTGATGTTGTCGTTGTCGTAATCATCTACCGCCGCCGCCGCCATCAAGCCCAGTTGGCTGTGCGGTCCCATTTCCTGGCGATAGGCGTACAGGCAATCCGCCTTGTCTTCGACCAGCACGCCGCGGGCGATGAAATCCTTAAGATTTTCAGCCGCTTTGGCATAGACTTCATCGGCGTACAGATTCACCGAGGGGTCCAGATCGATTTCGGGTTTGTTGACATGCAGGAAACTGTTGGGATTTCCTTCGGCCATCACGCGCGCCTCGGCGGAATTGAGCACGTCGTAGGGGGGCGCGGCGACCTGAGCTACTATGGTTTGCGGTGGACGAAATCCCTTGAAAGCCTTGATGATTGCCATCGGTTACCTCCTCCATTTCCAGCGGGCCGATTGTCGGACCCGGTACAATCGTCGGGCGTAGGATAGCCAGCAAAGTCAAGGATGGCAAGAGAAATGGAGCAAGAAGTTTATTGCTAGTTTACCTCGCTCGTTTACAAACCCACGGCTTTGTGTTATGAAGCGAACGAGGTCACTGCACATCATCGAAAAGCGATGAACGCCCCATATCCGAACGAGGAGGTTTTTTATGAAATCCTTAGGAATGTACCTGGCTTTAGCCCTGGTTACGGGCTTGTTGTTTTGCGCGCAGGCGCAGGCGGCGGAATTGACGGCCAATCAGATTATCGACAAGTCCTATCAGCACAACGTGATGGATTTCGATGCCGCTACGGCGGATATGCGCATGGATATGATCGAAGGCCAGGAAGTGGTGGAAGTTCGCAAAGTGCGCGTAAAGGCCCTGAAAGAAAAAACCAAGGAATCAAAGGAAACGCTCAATCGCATTTTAATGACCTTTACCGAACCCGCCGACATTTCCGGTACCGCCTTTTTGAATATCGAACTGCCCGGCGAACAGGACGACGACCAGTTCCTGTATCTACCGGCCTTGAAAAAAGTGTTGCGTAAAGGCGGTAAGACCGGCAAGGGCGAAGCGTTCATGGGTACGCAGTTCACCTACGGTGATATGGAAAGCAAGGACGTTAACAAGGCTACTCACAAAAGGTTGCCCGATGAAAAACTGGGCCAAGTCGATTGTTACGTGATCGAGTCGATTCCGACCAATCCCAAAGACAACAATTACAGCAAGTACATTACCTGGGTGAACAAAACGACCTTCGTTTCCATGCGTATCAAACTGTTCGATCTGAAAGACAAGTTCCAGAAAGTGATGATGACCGAGAAAGTGGAACTGATCGACGGCAAAAACGCCATCACCCAGATGACCATGCTCAACGTTCAGAACAAGAAAGCCACGCGCCTGTACTTGACCAACATCAATACGAAATCGAAGCTCGACGCGGCGGATTTCACCAAAGAGCGCATGACCAAACTCTAATCCTGCTCGACGCCTAACCCGGTGGGAGTATCCTTATGACTCGAAGTTTCGTGGTGCTTATTGTTGTTGCGGCCTGGCTGGTCGGTTCGTCGTTCTTGTCTCTATCGGTTGCATCTGCGCAGGCGCAGACGGACGACGCGCCCATGCTGATCGTGGACCCGTTTATCACGCCCGACGAACAGGTTGTGGATGAAAGCCAGGCGCCAGTGACCGCGCCGACTCCGGTGGTCGAACAACCGGTGCAGGAGCCTGAAGCGGAGCCGGTGGCCGAACCCGTTGCTGCTGAACCGCAAGCGGAACCAACACCCGCTGTAGAACCGAAACCTGCTGAGCAACCGGCAGCATCGCCGGAACCGGTTGCGCCTGCCGTTGAGCAACCAAGCGCACCCGCTGAAACCGAGCAGGCGGATGTCTTTGTCGATCCGGAATTCGCCCTGCCGCCTGCGGCGGAAGTGGCCGATCTGCCTGCTGCCGCGCAGGTGGAAGCAGGCTGGCGTCCCGAGGTGGAATACGGTGGCGAATTCCGCGCCCGGTTGGGATTCGATCTGCGAAACGAATATACGCTAATCCGTGAAACCGCCAACTCCACACCGGAAGCCGTCGGCACCGAAGACGTGATCGATTTCCGCTCCAGTTTCGAATTCTGGACGCGATTGAAACTGCATGAAGACGTGCAGGTCTACCTGGAAGCGTATGCGGAATATTTCACCGTGGGTAAACGCAACGAAGACTATCCCACCATCATTTTCAACGGTCGTAATTACCGGCACGAATTCTTTATCGAACCGCGAGAAATGTACCTGGACTATTTCAATGGCCCGATCCAGTTGCGCGTGGGAAATCAGATCGTTTCCTGGGGAACCCTGACCAACATGAGTCCCTCCAACCGCGTCAACCCGCGTGATATTCGCGCCTATTACTGGTCGGACATTTCCGGCAGCCGCATGCCCGAACCGGCCATCCGCGCCATCGGGACGGTATCGGACCTGAATTTCGAAATCGTCTGGATTCCTTTCTTCGTCAGTCCGCCGGTCGATTTGTACGGCGGCGATTTTTCCCTTTTCCGCTATGGCTCGATGTACGGTCAGACCACTCATCCATTGCCCGATCTGAACAGCTACATCAATAAAAGCAAAACCGGCGGCTACAACCCGGAATTCGTCACCACCAAATCGGTGGACGCCAATCCCGTCAATTCCCAGATCGGAGCGCGTTTCAGCGGCAGCAAATCCGGCTGCGACTTCGGCCTGTCTTACTGGTACGGTTACGATGCGCTGCCTACTGCGACTTTCGACCCGGAAGTGCGCGCTTTTGCGGAGGCCATCGCCCGAAACGAAACTGGCCTGATCAACGGGTACGCCCAGGATTTGATCGCACGCTTGAATAACGGTGAAAGCCTGGAAGACTTGATCCTGTCCGAATACAAGCGGAAGCATTCGCTTGCGTTCGAGTTCGGCGCGTCGTTGTGGGAATTCGGAATCAAGCTCGAACATGGAGCGACTTTCGACGCCCTCTATTACACCCAGAACATGCTGCCACGCACCTATCACACGCAGGCCAGTGCGTTAGGCATCGATTACATGAAGACGGATCAGGGACCGCTTTCCACGCTGTTCATCAACCTGGAATTCTACCAGAACGTGCTTTACGGCGTACCGGACGACGAGCCCCTGATGTTCAATAATGATATCAACCTCGGTTTGAACACTACGATCCGCTTTGGTTTTTTGGATGACGACCTGGAATTCGAGTTCGTCAACACCACCAACTTCAACACAAAGGACACCGTTTTCGTTTTCCGGGCTACGGTGCGACCGGTGCAGAACCTGAGTATCATCCTCGGTTCGATGATTCTTGAAAGCTGGTCGAAAGAGCCGCAGGGCTTTGACCGCTACAACGCCAACAACGACAGCAAAGATACCTTATTCGGGCGCTATTCCAATAACGACCAGGCGTATCTGATGCTGCGCTACGAGCTGTAACCATGAGTGAGAAGTCAGAGAAAAACGGAGCGGCGGCAAGTCCCGCCAAAAAGAAAGCGACGCCCAAAAAAGGTCCATCCGATTCCGGCGGAAAAGCATCTGCTTCCGCTGAAAAGCCGAAAAGCAAAAGCAAGCCGAAAGCCAAAAAGAAAAGCGAACCCAAGGCGAAATCCAAGCAGAAGAACAGTGCTGCCGCCCCCAAAAAAGGACGAATTCGCCGTATTTTGTTCTGGAGTCTGGTGGCGATTCTTCTCTTTCTGTTTTGTGGATCGGTGGACATTGAAGGGCGCACGACTTTCGAGCACCTGGATCGTCTGATCGGAACGGATTTGTTCCAGCCCAGCCATAAAGCCAGTATCAAATGGCTCAAGAAAGCCAGAAAAAGCATCTGGTCCACGGGCCAGGATGCAATAGACGACGTCAAGGATGGTGCGGAGGATCTGGAAGATCGCTTGAAAGACGGTGCGGACGATCTTCAAAAGAGCCTGAAGAAGAAAGCCAAGTCGATTCGAAACAAGGCCGGTTCCAGTAAACACAATCCCGTCATCCGAGAAATGCGTAAGTCGGGAAAGAGCATTCAGCGTAAAAAAGAGCTTGAAAAACCGATGGAAGAACTTGATTCGGCGGATCTGAAAGCCATCGAAGATCTGATTCCCGAAGGTTCCGACTGACCGTCGCGTCGATTTTCCATTTCTGTATTTGTCCTGAAAATCGGGAATATAATAGGGGGCGAGTCTGTTTGTATCAGGCAGATAGCGACGAACTGTTTTGTCCTGAAGGAGGTTACGAATGAAACGAACCAGACAAATTTCGATACTGATTCTGGGATTATTCGCCGTACTTGCTCTGGCGTATACACTAAACGTCAGTCCCAATCTCGCCAGCGCCAACGATAAAATCTGGACCGATTCCGACAGCGATCACGAGCCTTTCGTCAATCCTGAATTTAATAATAAAATGAATGCCTTGGTTACGCAAACCCTGCCTGCGGTGGTCTCGATCGCCACCGAAAAAGGTATTGGCAGGCGTGGACGTGGTAACCAGCGTTACGATGATTTCTTCGATTTCTTCTTCAATATGCCGCAGGGCCGTTCTCCGTTCAAACAGCAGGGGCTGGGCAGCGGGTTTATCATCAATGAAAACGGCTACATCCTGACCAATAACCATGTGATTGAAGACGCCGACGAAATCACCGTTACGCTTGACGACGGTAAGGAATACCCGGCCAAGATCATCGGGCGCGACGAACGCACCGATTTGGGCCTGGTGAAGATCGAAGCCGGCGATCCGCTTCCTTACCTGGTCTTGGGAGACTCCGACCGGTTGGAAGTCGGCCACATGGTGGTGGCCATGGGCAATCCGTTGGGGCTTTCGCAGACAGTGACCCAGGGTATCGTCAGCCAGAAGGGCCGCAAGGACATCACGCCGTCGGGACGGCATATCTATGCCAATTTCATCCAGACCGACGCCTCCATCAATCCCGGAAACTCCGGTGGACCGCTTTTGAATATCTACGGTGAAGTGGTGGGTATCAATACCGCCATTGCGCAGGGCGCGGGCATCGGCTTTGCCATTCCGGTCAATATGGCCAAAACGCTGCTGCCGCAGCTTGTCACCGGCAAAGTGGAGCGTAGCTGGATCGGCATTCGTATTCAGCAGATCAATAGCGAACTGGCGGAAAGCCTGGGCTTGAAAGAGGCTAAAGGCGCACTGGTGGCGGCCACCGTTCCCGACAGCCCGGCGGACAAGGCGGGCCTTAAAGCGGAAGACGTCATCCTGAAATTCGACGGCAAGGATATCAAAACCTACTCCGATCTGACCTGGTACGCTTCCACCGCCGGAGTCGGTACGAAAGTCAAGCTGGAGGTCTGGCGGGACAAGAAAACGATTTCACTCTCCCTGACTCTCGGTCGGATGCCCGATTCCGACGAGGAAGCCATGGGCGATCTGCAACCGGGTGACAGCGGATATAACGCACTGGGCATGCATGTGACCTCTCCCGATCCTAAGATCCAGAAAAGACTTGGTATTTCAGACGGGAAGGGCGCATTGATCACACGCATCGAGATGGATTCTCCAGCCGCTTCGGCGGGTCTGCGTCCGGGCGACGTGGTTCGCAAAGTCAATAGTGTAATCGTGAAAAGTCCCGAGCATTTCGTCAAAATCATGAAGAAGATCAAGAAAGGGAAAACCGTGCGGATGCTCGTCAACCGCAACCGCATGGCGCTCTTTATCGCCTTCCGCAACAAGTAAGGGTCTCGCCACGGGTTAACAACCCCGACCCCATTGTTCCGGTCAATCGGCCACTCGCGACAATTCGTGGGTGGCCGATTCGTTTTGGGAGCATCATCAACTATTGAAAATCTGTCTGAGTTCCGGGTGGCGCGGGCTAAACCGCAGGTTTGCCCGTGTTCGAGAGCCACATGGGCAAGCTCCGTTTCTCGTCGCTTAGCCCATATCACCCATCTGTGGGTGGCCGATTCGTTTCACAACGTTCAAAGCAACTTGACAGTCTCCCTGTGATGGCGTACACCGATGAAAACAAAGTCACTTCCAGTGTGACCGATAACCGTCTCGGCTGGAAAACGCGATGAAATGGGAGTGCTTAGAACAGATATTACTCATTTCTGACCATCGAGTAATCACGATGTGCCATGGTCTCACGGAATGGAAGTTCCGGGAGGCCGTGTGTAACTTATTGAAGACACACAGCCTTCCACGATCTTCGATCGCGTAAGACTATGGCACACATTAGTGGCTGGAAATGATTGAGAACCGGTATAGCAAATGAAATCGGGTTTTGGTAAAAAGCTATGGCAATGGATCGTGCCGGTGCTGGTTGCACTGGCGATGTGCGCGGGATCTGTTGCCTGTCACGAAAGCGAAGCCGGGCAGACGGTTTCGACCAACATCCCGTTTTCCGCTGACGCATTGCCAAGTAATTGCAGTGATATCAATGGTGTATTTGCGGTTTCAGCTCTTTTGAACGCTCCAGGCAATGCCTGCTACGAATGGGTGGAGGCCGTCTATGGTCGGGTTGTCAAAGGCTATTCCGGCAGCGCTTCGATCTGGAGCCGGAACACCGAATCCCAAACGGCGCTGCTGCTTTCCGCCGCGCATGTGCTTCGCCGCTTCGGAGAAGCGGTGGGCACGGATATTCCGTTGACCCTATACAATCCCGAAGAGCAGAGTGGCTTCGACTTCAGTTTCCTGGTTCAAACCGGCTCGGCACAGCCCAAAGGGATGGCTTCTGCCAGTTTTATGCTCTTTCAGCCGGATATTCCCGGCGCGATGACGCTGGATGGCTATGCCAACATCTTGCCACGACACGACTATTTCGCCTTGGCCGTCGATTCGCAAACCATTGCCAGTCCGCTGATTCCGCAGGATGTTTCAGGGATTCAGCCACAAAGTCCGGATTTCTACGATCCATTACAGCGCGCCAGTCAGTCACCGACTTACGCCGATGTCAAAATCGGGGAGCGCGTTCTGCTGATCGGTTTTCCCAACAGCGACGTCTATACCGATCACATGGTGTTCAGTGTGGGGCAGGTCTTGTCCGATGCGCAAATCGACGCTGCACTGGCGGCGCTGCGTGAGGCTGGAGATGAAGAGGGCGGCATTGCCTACGATCCGGAAGCGGAATTCATCGTAACGGGCACGGCGGCGCTGGGCATGAGCGGCTCCGGTGTGTTCAATGAGCAGGGAATTCTGGTCGGTGTGTTGGTACGGGCCAGCACGGCGACGGTAGCCACTCCCGTCGTTCGAATCGTGCGCATGGATTTCATTGTGTCGCGCATGTTGGCGGCCAGGGAATTGCTGACCAAAGAATCGTCTGTGATTATCGACCGTTACCTGGATCGAGGCATGTTGCCGTCGAATTGAACCGATTTCGCGCTGTTGAACTGCTTTTTCTGACGCCGGAATTCCTTCCCCTTCTATAAATTATATTCGAATGATCTTGACAGCCTGCGGAATCTCGTGCTAGTCAATCTAGTTCAGAAGTGGTGGAAACTCAGTCCTCGATTGGACTTCTGAAAGGAGAGAGTTGGATGAAGAAGAGCTCAAGCCTGATGTTCGGGTTGTTGGTGGCGCTTATGCTCGTTTTGGCACTTAGTTTCAGCGCTTGCGGCGATAACAGCAGTGATAATGACCCCACCGACTCCTATCCGACCAGCGGTCAGCGCGATGAACAGCGCTGCAAGGATGCCTGCCAGAAGTTGGCGGATTGTATTGAGGAATTGGCTGAGGGTAATTTCCTGACTGACTGCGAACAGCGTTGCAACCAGTTGCAATATTTCGATTACGAAACGCTGCTTTGCATTGAATCGTCCGAGTGCGACGCGATCATGGGATGTAGCTGGGATTATTAGACGACAGACGCTGCTTCGAGAATTGAACTTAGCTGAAATTCTTGACTAAACCGGTGTAATCGGTTAATAATCGGTGCGATTGTCGTTGCTTCCAGTTGTGCTGGGGCCGTTTTTGGGGACATGCTGCGGGAACAAGCCGGGTGGTTCCCTTCGTTTGAAGGAGAAGGCGAATGAAGAAAAATAGCCGCTTGTTGACTCTCAAGCTCGTTGTGATGGCCATATTGCTCTCCTTGCTGTTGGCAAGCGGTTGTGGCGATCCCAATCGTGAAGATTGCAAGAAAGCCTGCGTGAAGCTGATGGAATGCGACCAGCCC
This sequence comes from Myxococcota bacterium, assembly GCA_965140415.1. Lineage (GTDB taxonomy): Bacteria > Myxococcota_A > SURF-8 > SURF-8 > SURF-8. Next base: position 5,305,218 of record OZ223209.1, on the reverse strand, counting down.
GAAAACGGTGGGGACGGCGTGTTGGATCTGCAATGGTCCGAAAACTGCAAGACCTCCTGCGATGAAGCAGACGAGATCAACCAGGACATGTCCCAGTGCATCGTCGAGAAAGATTGCGCAGAGCTCAAGTCTGTTTGCGGCAGCCCCAGCGGCGAATAATTCGCTGAATAGACGATTCGAAGCCTAGCTTCAACAGCCGGCGTATCCTTGCGTCGGCTTTTTTGTGGCTGCAACCACCATTGACGACATCCTATGCCATGAAGTATACTATATCGCATCGGTTCGTCACGGAACCGACCACGACCGCTATGTACGGAGTTACCTACTAATGTCCCATTCTCGATTCCCTTTACTGTTCATGTTGATGATAATTGTACTCGCGTTTTTCGCCTGTACGGAAGACGATGACTTTTCAAGTGAAACCGATGGCGATCAACTCGGCGAAGACGGCGATGTGAACTGGATCGAATCCTGCCGACTCGCCTGTGCGCGTCAGGATGAATGCCTGGCGGCATTTGCCAACACTTCCGCTACCGAAGAAGATGGAGACGTCGACTCGATCTGCCTGCAACGCTGCATCGCCGGGGAATACGGTCAGGACTTTCCCGATTGTGTTTTAAGTGCAAGTTGTTCCGGCATTCAACAATGCCTGCAAAATATCCCGTTAGTGGATGGCGATGAGCGTATTCAGGACGGAGATGGGGTCGTCGATGCGGATGGCGATCTGTCCATTGTCGATGGCGATGCTCCAGCCAGTTGCAGCGGTGAATGCGGCGATACCGTACAAACCTTCTGTATCGATGGCGTGCTGTGTGCCTGCCTCGATGGCAACTGGACGCAGACCGATTGTGTCGATTGGTGTGAGGATCTGGAACAGGACTTCGCTTATTGCGGGTTAAACGCAGGAAGCGGATTGAATCAATGCTTCTGCGAAGACCCGCTTCCCGTGCAGTGTTCCGGCTCCTGCGACAACGAAGGGCGCAAGTTCTGTTTTGATGATTGGAACTTGTGCTCCTGTACGCAAGGCGAATGGAGCCTCGTCGATTGCGCCGCCTACTGCCAGACGGAAGAAACCGCCCCGCAGCCCTTGTGTTTCGATGATCTGTATAACTCCGTTTATTGCGATTGTTCTTCCCCGCGTTAGATCGCTTCTCAATCAATTGATTCGTAAAAAGTAGGTCGGGCAAATTTCTTGCCCGACATTTTCATTTCGTCATATAACGATTCAATGATACAATTTCGTTTATGAAAGACTTGCGACGAGTGTCCGTGACAAGCCTTGATCTTTGACGAATTGATTGGGTGTCATGGGCTAAGAAAAAAGTAGGTCGGGCAAATTTTTTGCCCGACATTGGCGGGTGTCCGTGACAAGCCTTGATCTTATTGAATTGTAATTGTGCCATAGTCTCACGAACGGAGTTCGGGAGGCTGTGTGTTTTTGAGATGCGATCCTTGCATGAATGATCCCCAAATTATCGCATGGTTCATCACTCCGAAATTTGTGGCACGAACAACTGCTGACACGCAGTAAAAAATACTCTGAACCGATAGAGCAATTGCGCAAATAAGCACATTGGCTAGTATTGGGCCACTTTTTCGAATGATGCCGAAATTCCAGTGGTCGTTTACGGTCATCTAGTGTTGTTTTAGTGTGCTTTTACTGTCGTTCTAGTGCGGATTTAGTACGTCTGCCGCCGCGTCGTGTAAAACTTACAGTACTGTAAGTGGCTCAGCTACTACTCATCCAACGTTCACAACGTAAAAAACCGGCGGGAGGAAATCCCTCGCCGCCGGTCGATCTGTCACGTAGGAAAAATCTTAGAAGTTGTATTTCTCGTTTTCAGGATCGAAATCCGCGTCGGTCAGCGGCGGATTCAACACGACTTCCGAATAGCCGTAGTCTTCGACCTTGCGGACTTTGTCGTCCTCAAGATCCCAGATCTGAACTTTGCTGGGAGTTTTCAGGGCGGCATCCATGCAGATGACCGCTTTATAACCGTAATATTCTTTGTGGTTCTTTTTGTCGGTGGTGGATTCGAAACACTGGCTTTTGCGTCCGAACACTTTTTTCAGCCCCAGGTTCTTGACCGAAATCGATTCCGGGTGCTTCAGACCGTAGTTGATGTCTTTCTGGATCAGGTAAATGGTGTGGTCGAAACCGGCATCGACGACCGGGTGGCGATTATCGCGCATGGCCATCCAGGAATCGGTTTTCAGATTGGCGGTGACATCGGGGAAGGAGCCTTTGTGGGCGCGGATTTTATTGTCGTTCCAGCCTTTGCGCCAAATGGTTTCCTGGTTGGTTTTTTCTTTGCCGACCCATTTCATATAAATGCTGCGCGGATTGCGACGCCATTTCATCATGGCTTCTTCCTTGGGCCACTGCTTGCCTTTGTATTCCTGTTTGTGGAATTTGCAGGTCATCGTTTTTACTGCGTCCGCAGCGGCTTTCGCCTGCTTGATCAGTTTGGAGGCCAAAAGCAGACCTTCATCCACTTTGGGTTCAGCCTTGGCAGGTTCAGTTTTAGCAGGTTCAGCTTTGGCAGGTTCTGCTTTGGCAGGTTCAGCCGGGGCGGCTTCTGTTTTGGCTTCTGCGGCGGGTTGCGCCGCTTGTGCTGCGGGAGCTTTTTCAGCAGCCGGGGCTTCTTTGGCTTTCTCGGCTTGCTGGGCAAAGGCGGAAAAAGATATCAGGACGCAAGCGAGCACGAACATGGGTACCAAACGCTTCATTTCTTTTGCTCCTTTCAAAACGGTCTTGTATATAACGGTGGCGGTTGATTCGTGAATCAATGTTGATTGTCGTAGCCTACCTCAAATGGGAATGAACTGTCAATCAATTGCAACCAACTGAAAGGGACGAGGAAAGTCTCCGAGATGAGATGATAAAAAGGGTTGACGCACAAGGGCGCACGCGGTAGTCAAGAGTGGTTCTGTACAACAACAAAAGCGGTTCGCTTTCGGCGCAACCGTAAGCGCAAAGGAAAATAACCGTGTATGCGCAGGCGGATGACAACGGGCTGCTCGAACTGGAGCAGACCGACTCTACAAACCTGGTGCTGAAAAACGCCTTACTTATAGGCGAGATGCATAATGGCGCCGTGTGGGCGCGTCGGCAGATGGCCGGGGTAGGGCGCATGGGTCGTCGGTGGCTGTCGCCGGAGGGAGGATGCTACCTGTCCGTATCGCATTGTTTGCCGCAAGGGTTCTCCCAGCCTATCTTGTATGCCGTGGCGGCGGGACTGGCCGTGCAAGGCATGTTGCATGAACAGGCGCAGGTCGAAGCGGATTTGAAGTGGCCGAACGACATTCTGTTAAACGGGAAAAAGCTCTGCGGTATTTTATCCGAACTGGTACAGGTTCCCGGTGGATCGGTGCATGTGATTGCGGGAATCGGGATCAACGTCAATGCCGAGGTGGAACCGACGGATTCATTATTTCCGCCAACCTCCCTTGCGCAACAGACCGGGCTACAGTACGATATCGAAACTCTGCGCGATGCGCTGCTGCGAGAACTGCGCCTGCAATGGTCGCTTGTTTCTGAAAGTGACGCAAAGCTGTTGTTGCAGCGTTGGAGTGAACGTTCGATCATGCCGGGGAGTTGGGTTTGCATTCAGACGCACCGTGGTGAAGTTTGTGGTGAATGCCTGGGTGTGACGGATGCCTTTGAGTTGAAAGTGAAAACGGCAAGTGGTGTGGAACAGTTGTCGGAAGGTGATTGCCTGCGAGTGACGAAGCGCCGTTAGCGTTGAAAATAGGATTGACTGGAAGCGGTTATCGGGTAATACCGGACTAATCGTGAATATATGTGAAAGCTCGTTCGACAAGAGAGGTTGCCAATGGTCAAATTGACGGAAACCGTGGTTGGGAGTGCGCAAGGATGTCTGATCGGTGGACGTATGCGAAACGAGGATGTGATTGCGCTGGCCAAAGCGCTGGATAGCGCCGGATTTCGTGCGCTGGAAGTCCTTAATTCGGACCTGTTCCGCATCTGCATGGAGCGGCTGGCCGAGAACCCCTGGCAGCGGATCAAAACCGTCAAGCAGGCGCTGAGCGCCACTCCCCTGATGGTTCACCTGGATGGCTTGTGCGGTTTCGGAAAGCAGCTGCAACCGGATGAAGTCATTGAGAAAACCGTGCAGCAGGTTGCCAAGGCCGGAGCGGATCTCTTCCGCATCGGTGACTCGTTGAACGATCCGCGTAACCTGGAGGTTGCAGTCAAGGCGGCGATGGCTGCCGGTAAGCAGGTGGAAGCCGTCATCGAGTTGACGGAAAAACTGGTGAATGCGCCGGATGAAGCCGCCAAGCTGGCGAAGCAGTACGAGGAAATGGGGTGCAATTCCCTGTGCCTCTCCGATGGTTCCGCGTTTTTAACACCAGTGTTAGCAACGGCGCTGGTTCAAGCTCTGAAAAAAGCCGTAAAGCTTCCCATGGCCTTAACGGTTAGCGATGCCGGACAAACAGCGGGTCTGGTTTATCAGGCGGCGATTTCCGCCGGGATCGATTTTTTGGATACCGCGCTTTCTCCCTTCTCGCGCGGGGAAGCGGCTCCGGCAACGGAAGCATTGGTGGTGAGTGCCGATAGCACAATCAAACTGGCTGCGCTGGACGCCGCGCTCGTTCTCGCCCGCAAGCTTCGAGCTTTGCACGACGGCGACACGGATGCAGGTTGCTCTCGCGTCGGATCGCGCATCCTGAAGCACCACCTGCCGTCTTATCTGGTGCGCCAGTTGGCGGAAAAGCCGGAGGTCGGTGATGACAGCGGCTTGGAACAGATTCTTGCCGAAGTCGCTACGATCCGCAACGATCTTGGCGGGGTGGCGCTTTCTGGTGCTGCCGCTATGGCGATTGCCGAGCAGGCCGTTTTGAATCGCAGCGCTGCAAAGCGGTATGCAAAACTGGCAGATGATTTCAGCGCCTTGACGCTGGGTTGCTGGGGCGCTTTGCCCGGTTCATTGGCTTCTGATCTCAAACAGGCGCTGCCGGAAGGTAAAACGGAACATACCGAGCGCGCGGGAGAAGCGATCGAACCGGTGTTAGGCGAGTTGGGAAAAAGCTTTTCGTCGCTGGTGAAGGGCGAAGAAGAATCATTGCTTCTGGCCTTCTATAAAAAAGCTGCCGAAGCGTTGTTGTCAGGCAAAGCCAAAGCCGAACAACCGGGACAGTCGAAAGTTCGGGCCTACGATGTCAACGTGGGTGGACAGAACTACCATGTTGAAGTGAATCCTTCCCAGCCGGGAGGCGCGAGCATCGTTCCGGTGGCTGCCAAAACGGAAAAAGCTGCTGCCGCCCGGCCCGCGCCTGCTAGCAGCGGACGTCCAGCCCCGACGCGCCCGGCTCCTGCCGGTTCCGGTACACGTCCCGCTCCCGCCGGACCTCCTAACCGACCGCGTGCTGCCGCTCCGGCCAGACCTGCGGCACCCAGTCGCCCGGCTCCCGTTGCCGCCGCGCCTGCCGCTCCAGCAGCTCCGACGCCTCCTGCCGCTGCGCCCGCTGCTTCTGCGGGCGGTGGAAACGGTGCAGGCGTACAGGTAACCTGTCCGATGCAGGGCTCGATTCTGAATATTCTGGTCAAGCCGGGAGATGTTGTCGAGCGCGGGCAGAAAATCTGCATCGTCGAAGCCATGAAAATGGAAAACGACGTCCTCACGCACGTCAGTGGAACAGTGAAGAGTATTCTGGTTTCTGCAGGTCAGGCGGTGCAGGCGGATGAAGCCCTGATCGTGGTGGAAACCTGAGTTTCACGGTGCTTCATGCAACCCGATAAGCCCTTGAATGGCTGTGTCTTGCATTGGGGTATTCGGCAAAGAAACGTTTCTGAAACGCTTACAAAACATGACAATGCCGTCAGGGGTTGTCTGGTTTAATTGACAGGTTTTGCCCGGTCGTGTACGTCGTTGCGGTAGACGTCGCTCCAATTGGTTGAAATCATACAAAAATATAGAATGCCACATCCTTTCGGAAAGGATTGCATCCGGTATGGGTTTTGCTATAGTTGTACGTGAATCCTTTTATGGAACACACAACGACAGAGTGAAATGAGAATGCAGAACGAACTGCATGGGAGATCAAACATGAAAACCTCATTTTGGTTTTTGGCCCTGATGGCGGGAATGATCGTTCTTGGTTTTGCGGGTTGCGATAGCAGCTCGTTATCGACCGGCGACGGCGACTTGACTGCTTGCGAAAGCGATGAGGATTGTGCAAGCGGTCTGCAATGCCAGAATGGGGTTTGCGTGGCTGTCGATGGCGACCTGGAAAATGGAGATATTCCGGACGGCGATGTGCCGGTCGATGGCGATTGGTACACCGATGGCGATCCTCCAATCGATGGTGATAATCCGATCGATGGCGATGTGCCTAATCCCAGATGTATCGAACTGGGCCAGCAAGGCAGCATCGGTCGGGACAGCTGCTGTGAAGGGCTGGTGGAGATCAGTATCGATGAACCTGAAGACCCCGGCGATCTGCAAAGCGAATGTGTTTCCCCACCGGTGGCAATGTTTACCTGTTCGCGTTGTGGCAATGGCGTTTGCAGCGGACCGGAAAACGTCTGCAATTGCGATCAGGATTGCCCGCGCCCAGCGGACTGGTGTGTGAATGATGCCGACTGCGGCGAGGCCAGTTGCGCCGATGTCACCAGCAGGGCATGTATCCAGTACATTCCTTATTGCCAGCGAGGGCAATGCGACATCTTCCAGACTCGAAGCGAGAACAGCTTCTGTTACGACGACGCTTGCACTCCGCTCGAATGCCGCCCGGGTGACTCCGCTCCCTACACCTGCTGGGATGGAACGGAAGTTTTAGGCTGTGTTTGCGAAACCATCAACCATTGGGTCTGCACACCAATGCCGGAAGCGGCCTGTCCCGACGAGCCGATTTGCGGCGTCGGACAAGCCACATCATACAGTTGCCCGGATGGCCAGCAGGTTCTGGAATGCGAGTGCGTTGGCGGCGAATGCGCCCCAGAATGCATGAGTTGGTATGAAGACCAGCAAGTCCCGGACGATGTATGGGCTGGCAGTTGGGTGGATTCCTGCACGGGGCAGATTCTTTTGGACAATGTCGAATGTCTGAACTGTGAGGCGCAATGCGAGCAGATCGGCACGGCGCGTGAGGGTTGGTTCGATTCCTGTAGCGGAGCTTTGATCAAGCGTGGAAGTTGTGCGCCGGATTGGGAATGTGTGGATAATCCCGCAGCGCAATGTGAACCCGACCCGACGGAATGTGAAACCAAAGGCGGTGTTTGCGTCGGGCCAGATGGCTTGTGCCCGGATGGAATGGTTGCCACCAACAATCCTTTCGGTTGCGACGCAAATTGTTGTATGCCCAATAATGTTTCTGTTTGCGAGGGAATGGGTGGCGAGTGTGTACAGAGAGGCACCCCTTGTCCTTCCGCAACGGACCCGGTTGATTTGTCTTGCGGCAGTGATGATCTCCAGTGTTGTCGAAATACCACTCCGCAGTGTCTCGATCATGGCGGAGAATGTTTCGAAGGTTATCAATGCCCGGATGGCTGGTGGTCGACTTCCGGCGTGTATTACGAATGCCACGGCGAAAACGAAGGCTGCTGCTTCCCTCCCATACCGGAATATTGTGAGGAAGCCGGGGGAATCTGCTCCGGTTATATGCAGCCCTGCCCGCCGGGAAGCATTGCCGACGACCGCTATTCCTGCATGGACGGCGGCGGGGATTGCTGCATGCCCTACGCTCCCCCGGAATGCATTATGGAGGGCGGCTACTGCAATGCCAACGCCAACTGCCAGCCGGGATATCAGGCGATCAACAACCCGATGGGCTGCGAGTATCCCTCCGGTGTGTGTTGCATGGAAAGCAATCCGCCGGAATGCTCTTACGACAGCCAGTGTGGCTACCCGAATTGTGAAACGACCGCCGATGGTGGGTGCGTGGAAACCGTTCCCGACTGCGCAAATGGAACTTGTATCAGTTTTGAAGACCGGTTCCGGGATCGCGTTTGTAATGTGAACCGGGGGCGCTGTATCATCGAGACCACGTATTGCGTTTCCGCTTCACAATGCGGCGACCCGACCTGTATCGATACGGAAGACGGACTGTGCTTGCAGCGAATGCCCGCCTGCCGCTACGGCCAATGTACGCAGTGGCCCAATGGCACCGTGGATGGGGCCTGCGATTATCAGAGCGGTTTGTGTGTCCCTTACGGCGAGCAATGCACGTCCGATCGGGAATGTGGCGCCGCCAAGTGCTTCGGCGATGAACCGGGCTTCTGTTTCGAGGAAGTTCCTGTGTGTGAAAACGGACAATGCGAGATCGCCATTTGGGATTACCCGGAAGCGGTGTGCGATCCATCCACGGGTCGCTGCGAGCCGTACAGCCAGCAATGCACCTCCGATCGGGAGTGTGGAGAATCTTATTGCTACAATGAGATGTCGGGGTGTGTGCAGGAGGGATTTTACTGCAATTGGCAGGGCATGTGCGAGTCCGAGATGAGCTATTACGAAAACACCGTCTGCGATGAAGCCAGCGGCCAATGTACCGAGCAGATGCTCGATTGCCAGCAGCAGCACGGATATTGCAATTATCTGAGCAATGATTGCCTGGATGGCTTTACACCCTCGGATGCGGTCTGTGACGGTATGGGCACCCCGATCTGCTGCGCCCAGGCCGGAACGGTAACCTGCCAGCGTCTTGGTGGCTATTGCAACATGGCGTTTGGTGGTTGCGATGAGGGTTACTTCGAGTTCCTGGACACGGCAGGATGCCCGAGCATTCTCGGTTTACAGGCGGAGTGCTGCGTTCCCGGATATTAAAATATTGGAATGAATGTGGGGGATTGAGCGTCTTTGTAACAGTGCGACGATGAGTTTGTCTTGTATTGGCATCGCAGCGCGAAAAGGCATGAAGTGGATAGCTATGTCTATCGAAACGTGATTCTAAAATGCAGATCGACTCGTTTTCGCCCGTTAGATTTTGATGTACGCTTAAGCTGGCGGAATCTTTCTGTTTACCCGGTGGTATGAAATGGGGTATACTGAAGGGGTGATGGAGATCCTGAATTTGATTAGAGCAAAGTCGATGAGATGGATCTCTTTACTAAAAAAACAACCTGGAAAGTACGGTTTTTGAAAGAGCGGTAGATGAAGAAAAAAGTTTTAGATGATCGAGAGTATTACGATCAGCAGATTCTGGCAAAACTGATCCAGATCGGAATTTCCCTTTCTTCCGCATACGGACTTAAAGAAACACTGAAGTTGATCACTCGCGAAGCGCGTCAGTTGACCAACAGCGATGCGGGAAGTCTGTATATTCGTGAAAAAGACAACAGCCTGCGTTTTCTGGTGAGCCAGTGCGACAGCTTGAACAACAATCCCAATTCCACCATTTCGCGCACGGTGTTTCGGGAGCATTCCATTCCCATCACTACCAGCAGCATTGCCGGGTACGTGGCCTTGTTCAAAGTCGTCGAAATGATCGAAGATGCCTACCACCTGCCGCCTGGCAAGCCATACGAGCATAGCAAGACCTTCGATCAGCAGAACAATTACAAGACCAAATCGATTCTAACGGTTCCCATGCTGGACCCGGAAGGGGATCTTGTCGGCGTTCTGCAACTGATCAACCACCAGGATTCCAGCGGTGCGACCATTGCTTATCCGCAGGAAATCATTCCGCTGGTTCAGGCGGTGGCAAGTCAGGCTGCCGTGGCCATTCGCAACGCGCAACTGACAGAAGAACTCAAGCAGACCCACTACGACACCATCCTGCGGCTTTCAGCCGCCATCGAATATCGGGACAACGAAACCGGGAATCACGTTCGCCGCGTGAGTGAATATTCACGTATCATCGCGCGCAATCTGGGTAAGAACGAGTTGTACCAGGAGATGATTACCGCTGCCAGTCCCCTGCACGATATCGGCAAAATCGGCATTCCCGACGTGATTCTGCTCAAACCGGATCGCTTGACCGATCAGGAACGTTCCGTTATGCAGACGCACGCGGAAATCGGTGCGCAGATCATGAGCGGTTCGGATTCCCCGATTATTCAGATGTGCGAACAGATCGCCCGCACCCACCATGAAAAATGGAATGGGTCGGGATACCCGAATCAATTAGAGGGCGAAGATATCCCGCTGGCGGGGCGCATCGTGGCGCTGGCGGACGTATTCGATGCGATTGCCTCCAAGCGCTGTTACAAGGATGCCGTGCCGTTCCACGAGGTGCTGAAAATCGTCAAAGAGGAATCCGGCAAGCATTTCGATCCGGCCTGTGTGGAAGCCTTCATGGCCGCCATTATCGATATTCGGGAAGTGCACGATCGCTTAAGCGATTAGAGTTAGGTAATACTCATTTCTGTCCATCGAGCAATCACGATGTGCCATGGTCTCACGGAATGGAAATTCCGGGAGGCCGTGTGTAACTTATTGAAGACACACAGCCTTCCACGATCTTCGATCGCGTAAGACTATGCCACACATTCATGGAATCAGGCTGTAGGCTGTAGGTCGGTCAGATTTTCTGACCGACAATCCAATTCATGTCGGACAGAATATCTGTCCGACTCGGTTACTGGTATAGTAATGCTTAGTGCAGCATCGATTTTCTTCTGAGTCCGACAAGGCCGAGCAACATCAGCAACATCCAGCCTATCATGGGGGAGTCGCTCTGGCGGCAACCGCTGCCGGAGCCGTCTGTAGGATCTTCGTTGTTGCCGTCGTCATCGGTTGAAACGCATTTGCCAACGTTGGAGCAGCGTTCGTCGTCGCCGCAGCTTCCACAGGAGCCACCGCAGCCGTCGTCACCGCAAACCTTGCCCAGACACTGAGGCGTGCAGGTCGCGGGAGGAGCGACGCAGACTCCGGACTGGCAGAGCTGGTTCGTCAAACAGGTTCCGCAGGAACCGCCGCAGCCGTCGTCGCCGCAGTTCTTGTTCTGGCAGTCGGCAACACAAACCGGCTCTTCGCACTGGCCGTTTTCGTCGTTACAGGTTTTACCGTCTTCGCACCAGCCGCAGCTATTGCCGCAGCCGTCGTCGCCGCAAGCGCGTTCGTTGCAATCCGGCTCGCAGACGCCCTGCTTGCAGTATCCGTTCTCACAATAGGTATCCTGCGGGCAGGAACCGCATTGACAGTCTCCGATCACGCCGCATTGTACATCGGCACAAACCTCCGAACACTGGGTCACGTCCACACAGAGCTGCTCTCTGCATTCCTGCTTGTCGCCGCAAACGCCGCAGTTGCAGTCCTGCACGTCGCCGCATTCGATGCCCTGACAGATATCCGTGCAGGTGGCGGCGTCTTCGACGCAGGCATTTTCCGCACAGTGATAGCCATTCTGACAACTACCACAGGTACAACCCATGTAGCTACCGCAGTCTACCGCTTCGCACACTTCATCGCAGGTAGGCAGATCGTCCACGCAGACATTGGATTCGCAATGCGTGCCCGTTGCACAGCCGCCGCAATCGCAACCCTGGTAACTGCCACATTCCACATCGCTGCATAAGGCGGTGCAGTCGGGACCGTCTGGGGTGCAGGTGTTTTCCACGCAACTATAGCCATTCTGACAGTCGCCGCAGTTGCAACCCTGGTAGCTGCCGCAATCCACGTCTTCGCAGTAGGAGGTGCAGTCGGGACCGTCTGGGGTGCAGGTGTTTTCCACGCAGCTATAACCGCTCTCACAGCCGCCGCAATCGCAACCCTGATAGCTGCCGCAATCCACATCTTCGCAGTAAGAGGCGCAGTCGGGACCGTCTGGAGTGCAAGTGTTGCTTACGCAGCTATAACCGCTCTGACAGCCGCCGCAATCGCAACCCTGGTAGCTGCCGCAATCCACGTCTTCACAAAGAGAGGAGCAGTCGGGACCGTCGGGGGTGCAGGTGTTGCTTACGCAGCTATAACCGCTCTCGCAGCCGCCGCAATCGCAACCATGATAGCTGCCGCAGTCCACGTCGTAGCACATGCGCTCGCAGTTAGCGACGCAGGTGTTGCTTTCGCAGGTGTAATTGGTGGGACAGAGCCCGCATTCACAACCCTCGTACGAACCGCAATCCACCTGCTGGCACAATACATCGCAGCCGGGTGCGTCCTGTACGCAGGTGTTATCGTCACAGTGATAACCACTCCCGCAGCTGCCGCAGTCGCAGCCGACGAAATCGCCGCATTCCACTTCCTGGCAATGCGCCGAGCAATCGGGAGTGGGGCAGTCGATCGGGTAGGTTTCGTTTTCTCCCGAGCCTCCGCAGGTGTAGCCCTGGCTGTCCTGCCAGCCGCAACCCTGCGAGCCGCAGTCGATCTCGCCCGGTTCGCCGTTGTAGCAATAGCGCAAGGTATCGCCTGCACAGCAACCGGCCATGGGAAGTTCGCCGCAACTGCCGTAGGGACGGCAACTGAAGTTGTCGCAAACTTCATTCGAGCCGCACTGGCCGCAGTCGCAACCGAATTGCTCACCATCGCATTCGAGACCATTGTCCTCGCACCAACTTGTGCAGTCGGTGGGCTGCATGGGAAGGCAGGCCGTTCCCTGCGGACAGGTTACGACCGGCGTGCAGTAGGTGTAACAACCGATGGGACCATCCTGATACACCTGGGTACAGACGCCGCTGCGGTTATCGCTGGTGGTGCAGGAATAACCTTCCTGCGGGCAGCTTTCCGGGGAATCCTCCAGGCATAAGCTGATTTCGCCGTTGTTGAAGGGGTAGCAGAACGAGGCGGAATCGTTGGGCGAGCAGGCTTCGGGGCCGCATTCCTCGCCGCATTCGCTGGAACCGCCCTGATATTGTACGCACATCGCACCCGAGCCGCACTCGGAGTCGCTGGAGCATTCCGTTCCGCTGGGCGATAGGGTAACGCAGGCTCCACCGGTTCCGGCCTGAATTTCCTCGCACTGATTGCTCTGGCATATTTCGCCGGTCGAGCAGGAACCACATTCGCAGCCCTGATACGAGCCGCACTCGACCTGCTGGCAAGTCGCCACGCATTCGGCGTTGTCGTATTGATCGACGAATGCTTGAATCCAAGTCTCGTTATTGGACAAGGGCGCGTAATAACCATGGTATACCCAGCCCTCTTCGGAAGTAGAAGCCGCACCGACCACCCGGAGACCGGAGCCGAAATTGTACAGCAACGGACCGCCCGAATCGCCGGGAGCCAGACCGGTGGAGCCGCTGCCGTTGACTTCGACATAGGAGTTGCTCACGTATTCCACCGGCATGGTGGTCCAATAACGGATGTTGTTGTTGTCGTTGTTTTGCGTGCGACCGTAGCCGACCGACTGCGCACTGTGACCGCTCAAGCCGCTCAAGCCGTTCTGCTTGATCGGAATCGGCGTGACGCCGGTATAGCCGGAAGATAAAATCAGCACGGCCACATCGTTGGCGGTGTCTGCATCGTAAGTGCTGGGGCTGTAACCGGTTTTAACGTGAATCGCCGAAGGGTAGAGCGTGGCGATGGGACTGGCGGCATTACTGCCAACGCGCACCGTGATTTCGCTTGGGCTCAATTGATATCCGTCCTGTACCACGCAATGGGCCGCAGTCAGAACAACGTGCGGGGAAATCAGCGTTGAGGTACAGAAGCCGTAATTATAGGTCGTATTCCAGAGCGCCATCACGGCATTCTGTTGACTGGTTGTCATACTGGTATACAGGGTTGGTGAAGTCTGCCCGTAGTAGATCGGTCGTGGAGCGGCCATCAAGGTACCGGTGTTTTCGGTTGCCGGAGTGGCCGGATCGCTGGTTTGCGGTGGATCGGTCGGCTTTTCAACGAAGTCGCCATTTGTACAGGCGAAAGGTAAAAGCAGGAAAATCATTACGATTACGGACGAGAGTGCACGGTTTTTCCGAATTATCAGTGGTTGCAACATACTTGACCTCGTGCTTGATTGGCCGATCCGAACGATTGGGGAATACGACCTGGGGTTGATGGTAACAGGATTTTTATAGAGGTTGCCTAAGACAACCTTTAATAGTCTTACTATTTTGTAAAACCGGTGTGTGTGAGTCTGCGCCGGAAACCGATCAGGAAGAAGAACAACAGCAGCATCATACCGGAAGCGGAGGAACTATTCTGACAGCCGCCGCCGGAACCACCGTCGTCATCTTCATCGTTAGTATTTTTTTCTTCGCAGATACCGGAACTGCTGCATGTTTCGTCCGAGTCGCATTCACCGCAGGAACCGCCGCAGCCGTCATCACCACACTCGCGCCCGGAGCATTCTGCAAAGCAGACGCCTTGCTCTACGCACTGATAGTTCACACATTGGTAGCCTACCCAGCAGGCGCCGCACACGCCACCGCAGCCGTTATCGCCGCATTGCTTCCCGGCGCAATTCGGTTCGCAGGTGCCGTTCGCTTCGCATACGCCTTCCACGCAGCTTTCATCGTCTGCACATGAACCGCAATTGCAACCATCCGTTTCGCCGCATTCGCGATCCTGGCAGATACTCGTGCAGTCCGGTTCGCCCTCTACGCAGACGTTGTTTTCACAATGATAGCCATCCTGGCAGTTGCCGCAGTTGCAGCCACTCACCGTGCCGCATTCGACGCCGTTGCAGGTGTCCACACAACTTGGATCGTCGGGAACGCATTGGTTTTCCGTGCAGCTACTCCCGGCATCGCATTCTCCGCAGTCGCAACCCTGATAGCTGCCGCAATCCACATCGCTGCACAGTTGGGTACAATCGGGAGTATCCGCCACACAGGCATTTTCAATGCAGCTTTCGTTGGTTCCGCATCCACCGCAGTCACAGCCTTGGTAGCTGCCGCAATCCACATCGCTGCACAGTTGGGTACAATCGGGAGTATCCGCCACACAAGTGTTTTCAATGCAGCTTTCGTTGGTTCCGCATCCACCGCAGTTACAGCCTTGGTAGCTGCCGCAATCCACGTCCTCGCAGAGGTCGGCGCAGGTCGGGATATCCTGGATGCAGTCGTTGCCTTCGCAGTGATAGCCGGTCTGACAGCCACCGCAATCGCAACCCTGATAACTGCCGCAGTCCACCGCCTGGCACAATTCGGAACAGGAAGCCGGTCCGTCGTATACGCACTCGTTTTCCTCGCAGCTATAGCCGCTCTGACAGCTGCCGCAGTCGCAACCCTGGTAACTGCCGCAATCCACCGCTTCACAGATGGTATCGCATTGATCGTCGGAAACGCATTCCAAGTCCACGCAGCGTTCACCCGTACCGCAGGCGCCGCAATAGCAACCCGCCGTTTCGCCGCCGCATTCGGCGTTCATTGCCTGGCACCAGGATTCGCAGTTGTCCGTGATGCAACCCGTTCCATCAGCGCAGTTTTCCACCACGTCGCAGTATTCATAGCAACGTTTGGAGTCGCCGCTATACAACTGGAAGCAGACCCCTGCATGGCCGTCGGGCGTGGTACAGGGCATACCATCCTGTTGGCTGGCACAATTACTGATGGGAGCGGAACTTTCCAGGCAGACCTTGACGTCTCCGCCGTTGAAGCCGTAGCAGAAGCTGGAGTTGTCCCGGTCGGAGCAGGCGCGCGGTTCGCAACGATCCACACAAGCGCGTGACGTGCCATAGGTTGCACAGATTTTACCTGCGCTGCAATCGGCGGTAGTGGTGCACTGGGTGCCGGAGCTTTCGATGTTCACGCAGCCGCCCCCGCGACCTTCGAGATCGACGCACTGGTTGCTGCTGCACTGTTCATCGTAGGCGCAACTGCCGCAGTTGCAGCCCTGGTAAGTGCCGCAATCCACGTTGCTGCAAGTGCTGGTGCAGCTATCCGGGCTGTAAGTGTCTACATACTGCTGAATCCACTGTTCGTTGGTGTGCACCGAAGCCTGGAAGGAATAATCCACGGAGGATTCCATTCCGGTGCTGTTGACGCCGACGACCTGTACGCCCGAACCGAAGTTGTACAACAATGGACCACCCGAGTCGCCCGACGCGATGCCGGTGGAGCCCTGGCCGTTGGTCACGATGAAATCCCAGCCGACGAATTCCACCGGCAGGGTTGTCCAGTAACGTTGGGTGTTGTAATCCGTCGATTGCGTGCGACCGAAGCCGACCGCCTGGCTGTTGTGGCCGTCCAGCCCGTCCAGTCCGCCGCGCTTGATCGGCAGTGGTGTGGCGTTGTTGAATGCGCTCGACAGAATCAACACGGCCACATCGTGGCGTTCCGAGCGGTAATCGTTGGGATTGTAGGAAGGATGCCGGAACATCGCCATCGGTCGCAGGGTGTAGTCCGGATAGTAGCTGTTCGAACCGATATGCACCGTGAAGCTGCCTGCGGAAAGATTCGAGCCGTTTTCCGTGACGCAGTGGGCGGCAGTCAGAACGACACGCGGAGCGATCAGCGCGCCGGAGCAGGAATAGGTACCGTTGGAGCGTTGAATGCTGATTTGCAATACGGCAGCCTGTTGAGCGCTTGTCATGCTGGTATACAACGTCGGAGAGGTCTGACCGTAGTAAATCGCAAACGGACCGGCAATGGCCAGATCAGGATTGTCTTCTGCTGATTCTCCGCAGGCGAAAAACAGGCTCGAAAGCAGGAAAATCAATGACAACCATGCGATTCGACGTGGAAATTCGTGGGTATTGATGCGGCGTTTCATCTGCTGCGCTCCTTTTTACGACTCCGCTGGCAATTGTGGCGGGGCCTCCTGTTCTTGAGGCTGGCAAATCCGACATGGGATGGTACAAACCCAAAGGGCATCTTGCAAGAGAAAAATGCGTTGTTTTTTCATGTAAAATGTAAGGAAAATGCAGGCGAGTTCGCTAGATATTCGTTTGGATGATTTAAAATAAATTTGCAGTCAGATCACTTCGAATCGCGGTTTCATTTGTTAACAGAAAAGCAAGTATGAACAGGCCAAATATCGCTACATTGACCAGTATCAGTTTCGCCGGGCGCAAATCATTGTTTTTCCTGCAAAGCGCACGCAGCAGGCTCAGTCCCAAGCCGACCAAGTTGGCTCCCAGTGCACAAAGGATGAAGTAGAGTGGTGATTTCCATGTCAACCCCACCGCTCTTTCGGGAAAAACGTATATGAATAGTGAGTATAAAACAATGGACAAGATAGTGAACACAACCGCAATGCGGTCAATGCTGGCTGCAATGAGTTTCATTCGAAAGCCCCTTTTCGAATCGAAGAACCTCAGGTCAGCATCCCCATACCGACAAGAAATCCTAATAACTCGTTTATAATATCAGTAATCCAAAGGAAGTACCAGTAAAAAAACTGACATATATGTAAGAATAAAAAGAAAGGGGAAATGTAGAGGGAGGATTTAGCGCAGTAGGTGCGGGATCTCCATCGAAGAGCAGTGCGCGAGTTACTAATATATTAGTAAATACAATTGGTTATTGTTTTCTTGCCCGGTCCGACAACTCATGTAATCACTCGCCATGAGCGGTTTTCACACAAAGTGAGAAAATGGAGACTGGTCAGCATCCTTTGTAATATCTCATAATATGATGCCTTGCACGAATTGAAAAACGGTGCTAGTTTCTCGCGGTTGTCGTGTTTTCAGGAATCGACCATGGATGATCGTTTCGATGCTATCGTAATTGGTGGAGGGCATGCAGGCTGCGAGGCAGTGCTGGCGCTGGCGCGTCTGGGCTTTGAGGCCGCGCTGATCACTAGTGATATCAACCGCATTGCGGAGATGTCCTGCAACCCGGCCATCGGTGGACTGGCCAAGGGGCATTTGGTTTGTGAAATCGATGCGTTAGGCGGAGAGATGGCCAAAGCAGCCGACGAAACGGCCATTCAATTTCGGCTGCTGAACACCCGCAAAGGGCCCGCTGTACGTGCGCGCCGGGTGCAGTCGGACATGGACCTTTACAGCGAGCGCATGACACGGGCTTTGAAAGAACAGCCCGGCGTTTCCATCATCGAAGGTATGGTCGAAGAGATCGAAGCGGAAAGTGGAAAAGTGCAGGCGCTGCGGCTTGTGGACGGGCGTCGCTTTGCGACTCGAGGCGCGATCTTGACTGCCGGAACCTTTTTGGATGCGTACCTGTTCATCGGCTTTGATAAAACGCCCGGCGGGCGAGTGGACGATCCCCCGGCGGCGGGTTTGTCCGAATCCTTGCGCAAACTGGGTTTCACGCTTGGACGGTTGAAAACCGGCACCACGGCGCGTATCGCCACTGAAAGCATCGATTTCTCTAAAACCATCGAGCAGCCCTCCGACGAGAAGATCTTTCCTTTCTCGCGTCACTCCGACGGCTACAAGTTGCCGTTGCAAAGCTGCTACATCACCTATACGAACGAACGCACCCACGAAATCATTCGCGCCGGTTTGGACCGCTCACCGCTATTCACCGGAATCATCAAGGGCCGTGGACCGCGTTATTGCCCCTCCATCGAGGATAAGGTGGTACGCTTTGCCGAAAAGGACAAGCACCAGATCTTTCTGGAGCCGGAAGGATTGAATCGCAACCGGATTTACTGTAACGGTTTTTCCACCAGCCTGGCGCTGGATACGCAGGAATTGATGTACCGCTCGGTGCCGGGGCTGGAAGACGCGGTGATTCTGCAACCCGGCTATGCGGTGGATTATGACTTCATTCCGCCTACGCAGTTGAAATCTTCGCTGGAATCCAAACGCATTACAGGTCTTTATTTCGCCGGGCAGGTCAACGGCACTTCCGGTTACGAGGAAGCGGCGGCTCAGGGACTGATGGCGGGCATCAACCTGGCGCGTCAGCTACAGAAAAAGGATGCGATCGTTCTGCGACGCGATCAGGCTTACACCGGCGTACTGATCGATGATCTGGTGACGCTGGGCACCGAAGAACCTTACCGTATGTTTACCAGTCGTGCCGAGTATCGCCTGCTGTTGCGCGAGGACAACGCCCACTACCGGTTAACGGAAATCGGGCGCGAAGTCGGCCTGGTCAGCGAGGAAACGGCGGAGGAAATCCGGGCGGAGCAGACGGCCATCCAGGCCGAGGTCGAGCGGGCGCGCAAAACCGTCGTGCTGCCCGGCGAGAAGCTAAACGCCTTACTTGAACGACGCAACACGAAGCCTCTGCAAAAGCCCCTGCCTCTGTCACGGCTGATCAAGCGCCCCGAGCTTATGGCCGAAGATTTTCCCGCCTTGGACGAGCATTTCGCGAGCGTGTCGGATGCGGTACGCATGCAGGTCGAAGTGGAACTGAAATACGAAGGTTACATCGAGCGCCAGCGGGAGCAGGCCGCCCGGCAGCGTCGTCTGGAATATCTGGAAATCCCGGACCACTTCGATTACTCGCGCGTGGGTGGCTTGTCCGCCGAAGTGCGGGAAAAACTGGAACGCCATCGCCCGGCGACGATCGGACAGGCGGGGCGCATCAGCGGCGTGACTCCGGCGGCGGTGTCTTTGGTGCTGGTGGAACTTTGCCGCAACCAGCCGAATATCGCATTTTAGTCGAAATCATAGCAATAATATGTGGAGCAGTAGCTCCAGCCCTGCTCCAAACGTTTGTCTTCCTGGTCGAGTCGGGAGCCCCAACCGGAAACCGACGGTTCAAGTTCCCGTAATTCAATTCCTTTTGTCATTCCCAAGCAAATCAAAACTCCGTCGAACCCATTTCCCGTCGAAGTGTCTTTTCGCAGCATGACGCAGCATGACGCAGCATGTTGTATTGCGGAGTTGCAAAGTCAACTTTTAGGTTGCAAGAGATCTTAATAAAGGTATCATGGGAACTATAAAATAAAAGTTATAGAAGTAGGGTTCACTACCGGAGTGTTCAACGGAAAGGGAGGAACCATGAAGGCATTACAATGCGTGAGTGTAGTGATGTTGTTGCTTCTGCTGTCTCTAGGCTTTGCGGGCTGCGGTGACGACGACGAAACAACCGACGGAGATAAAACGGACGGCGATGTCGGCGATGGCGACCTGGAGGAAGACACCCATGTGGATGGAGACCATGTGGATGGAGATTTTGTAGACGGTGATTTCTCGGATGGAGATACCGTCGATGGCGATGTGGTTGACGGCGACAAAGCCGATGGGGATTTCGTAGATGGTGATACGGCAGATGGTGACATGGTGGATGGTGATATGGTCGATGGCGATACGCCAATGACCGAGAGTTACTGGTGCGACCCGGACAGTGGGCTTTGCTGGCAGGATCCACCCTCTCCAGCAGTAGCACATGATGACATCGTGCAGTACTGCGAAAACCTTGTCTGGGCGGGACATTCTGCCTGGCGCGCCGCGTGCATCACAGATCTCAGAACGCTGATTCGAAATTGTGCCGCCACCGAAACCGGTGGTACCTGTCCGGTTGATTATACGTGCACCGATGCCGCATGTGTAACGGGTGACTGTACAGGATGCGCAAGTGGAAGCTGTTATCAATCCGGTGATCTGACTGGTGATTGCGGCTCGTTATGGTCGATGTCCGAAGTTAGTGACGATACGAGCCAGGGATTCCTGATCGATTTCGAAACCGGTGAGATCACGATGGAAGATAAATCGGAGATGTTCCCCGTTCGCTGCGTACTCATTTCGGTAGACGGTGACTGGGATATGGATGTCGATGGTGATTTCATCGATGGCGACATGATCGACGGCGACATGATCGACGGTGACATGATCGACGGCGACATGATCGACGGTGACATGATAGACGGCGACATGGATATGCCCTATGGGGACTACGACTGGGCGGATATTGAAATCGGTGAGATTGATTGGGCAGACATGGAATGGGAAAACTTCGAATGGGGTGAGTTCGAATGGGAAAACGTCGAGTTGGGTGATTTCGAGTGGGCTTGGGACTATGAATGGAGCTTTGATTGGGGTGAGCTTGATAGTTTCGAGTGGGAAGAGTATGGTGCTGATTACGATTGGGGCCAGAACATTTGTGGATGTTCATGCACCCAGAATCCAGACAATTCCTACGATTGTATACCCTATCCGGACGGAACGACTTTTACTGCCGATTGCACATGGGACGACGGCGAAGCCTGCTCCGGCTGGCATTCCATCGTCGAAGCCAACGGAGAGGATCCCGACATCCTGTATGTAGATGGAACGACGTTCAACAAGCCGGATTGGGGCTGCAACAGCATTACGATCCATTGCCCGGACCCGTATAAGTAAGTCGTTTTACGGTACTCCAGGTCGTATCTTGGGAATTGAATTACAAGGACCGTCATCTACCCGAAAAGGGCAGAGGCGGTCCTTTCGTTTTAAAAACCTTCCATTTTCTATGAATTTTCTTTCATTTCCTACGCTGGTTTCTGTTATTATGCGCCCCGTTGTGACTCGAACCCCGTGGAGGTGTTATGTTGAGCCGAGAGATCCAGACCCAGACCGCCCGTCCGTGGATGCTTATTGTTTGCGTGACGTTTGTTTTTTCCCTGTTGTTCGCAGTGGCTTGTGACTCGGAGGATGATGCGGATAGTACTCCGGATGGAGATGTCGAGAAGGAGATCGATATCGACGGCGATCTTGATGTTGAGATGGAGCCGGAAACGGAAAAAGAGATCGAGATCGATCCTTGGGATACGCTGGAAGCCAAGGGGGAGGCTGTCCGCGATATGCTGGGTGTTTCATCCCACATGAAGCAGGATGAAGGCGAAAACTGGCGGCGTGATCTGGAGTTCGAGAAATATCAAGAACTTGGCGGTGCATGGATTCGGGAAGACTATCACTGGCACAAGATCGAGCCGGTCGACGACGAATGGCATTTTGAAAAAGTTTCCACCCAGGTGGACATGGCCAGGCAAACCGGCAGTCATATTCTGGCAATGCTGGCTTACACGGTGGATTGGGCGATTGACGAAGGCGAGTACAGCAGCATGGACCCGGCGGAATATGCCGAATTCGCCGGTGCGGTGGCAGCGGAATTCTGCGACGATATCAAGCATTATGAAATCTGGAACGAGCCGAACCTGACACGCTTCTGGAAACCGGAACCGGACCCGAACTTTTACGGTCAAATGCTGAAAGCCGCCTATGCCAGCATCAAAACAGCCTGCCCGGATGCCAAGGTGTTGTTCGGTGGCTTGTCGGCGCTGGACGACAACGATCCTGTCAACTGGTGGGCCTTTGCAGATCGAGTCTACGAGAATCACCCCGATATCTGCCAGTCTTTCGACATCATGGCGATTCACCCCTACACGTTCAACCAGGAATTCAGCCCGGAACGCGATTATTTGATCAACGACGAGGTCTTCCTGCCGGGACAGACCTGGATGACCGATATTATCCGCGACAAGATGACCACGATGGGCTGTGGCGATGCACCGGTCTGGTACACGGAAGCCGGATGGCCAAGCTATGATATCGACGAAGAGATTCAGGGACATTTCCTGGCGCGCAGCGTCTTGATCGCCGCCAAAGACGGAATCGAGCGCTACTTCTGGTATACCTTCTGGGATTCGGAACCTCGCGATGGTTGGCGTCCGCACGAATCCTTTTTCGGTCTGTACGCCTGGCCGGGTACGGATGAGGACGTGATCCGGCCCAAGCCTGCCTGGGTTGCCATGAAGGGACTGGAGGATGTCATTGGTGACTACCGTTTCGCAGGCGATTTGTCACCGTATTTCAATTTGCCGAACGACGTCTATGTGCTGGCCTTTACGCAAGAAGGTGGTCAGGTCGCTCTGGCGCTTTGGGATGGCCGCGATAACCCGGATGGTTCGTTGGCGCAGGAAGGGGAAGGGGGCTGGGATACCAGCTACGATCTCACACTCACTTTACCGGAATCGGCCACAAACCTCGTTCGCTTCGCCATCGATGGAACGGAAACCGAGCGACCGGAAGCGACGGCTACGCTGGAAATGAAACTGACACCCGAGGTTCAGTATCTCACGTTCACTCGCTAAGGTCTCTGGAAGAGTCATTTAAAGCCGTGTCTTATGTTGGAGCAGCGGCTCCTGCCCTGCTCCAACCGTTTGTCTTCTTGGTCAAGACGAGACCCCGACCGGAAACCGATGATTCAAATTGTTGGAATTCAGCTCTTTTCGATATTCCCAAGCAAATCGAAACTCAGCCGAACCCATTTTTTGTTGCACGAGCACTTCTAAAGGCTATTATAGAAAACACTTCATTTTGATTTTCCACCAAGCCGAATCGACAGGGGTCGTTGTTTCCGGTAAGAATTTGTAAAACAAGGCAACGTTCGATGAGTAACAAAAGCTCCGTATTCGATACTCGGACACTTCTGATTTCATTCGGTGTTTTGATTGGCGGACTCATTTTCGCTTATTGGACCGTGCAATTAACCGAACACTCCCTGCGAGACAATCTGTTGACCCAAGCCCGGATGGTTGCCAATACACTCGGCAATCAGCGAATTCAAAAGCTATCCGGGACTGAGGCCGATCTGAACGATCCCACCTATCTTCGTTTGAAGGCAACGCTCGCCAGTGCTCGCCAAGCAAATAAGAAATGCCGCTTCATCTACCTGATGGGACAGAAACCCAATTTAGAGGTTTTCTTCTATGCGGATTCAGAAGCGATCGGCTCCAAGGATGAATCACCTGCCGGGCAGATTTATACCGAAATCTCATCGGGATACCTGAAAACATTCGAAGAACAAGTCAGTCGTGTTGAAGGCCCCGTAACCGATCGCTGGGGAAGCTGGGTCTCTGCTCTGGTTCCCATGCACGATGCGCAAACCGGCGATCTGGTCGCCGTGCTGGGGATGGATAT
This sequence comes from Myxococcota bacterium, assembly GCA_965140415.1. Taxonomy (GTDB): domain Bacteria; phylum Myxococcota_A; class SURF-8; order SURF-8; family SURF-8. Next base: position 5,281,620 of record OZ223209.1, on the reverse strand, counting down.
CGATGCTACCAGTTGGAAATGGATGGTCATGTTTGCAGCAACCCTTCCAATGGTGCTGACTTTCCTGTTGATCGCTGGAGGCATTTTCTGGATCGCGAACGAACGATACCGGGTGTCCTCCTCCCGGGAACTGATTCAGCGAGAGGCGCAGTATCGCCTTTTGGCGGACAACATGGTCGATAACATCTGGGTATTCAACCTGGCCAAGATGCAATTGTCCTATATCAGTCCATCGGTCAAGGATATGTTCGGTTACACGCCTGAAGAATCGATAAGCCTTGATTTGACCGAACACATTTCGCCGGAGGATTTGGATCGGGTGATGACCACGATTTCTGAAGAGCTTGAGAAAGAAAACACATCCGAAGTGGATTTCGACCGGTCCAGCAACATCGAGATCCGTCAACTCTGTAAAGATGGAAGCACGATCTGGACGGACGTAAAAGCCTCCTTCATTCGGGATGAGGATGGAAAGCCAACCGATATCCTTGGTATCACCCGGGACATCAGCGATCGCAAAGAGATGGAGTTCGAGCGCGAAAAGTATCTGAAGGAGCTTCAGTCTGCCATCAATGAAGTCAAGCAACTCAGCGGCTTGATTCCCATCTGTGCATCATGCAAGAAAATCAGGGACGATGAAGGCTATTGGAGTAGCATCGAAAAATACATCAGTTCCCATTCCTCGGCGCAATTCAGTCACAGCCTTTGCCCGGAATGCGCGGCTAGGATCTATCCGGATATCGACCTCGATTAGCCCCTAGGGATGAAACGTTCACATGTAGAGCTGCTCCCGTCCAAGAAACCCAAGACAAACATTTGGAGCAGGGCAGCAGCCCATGCTCCAACGGAGATTGCTACACGTCATCATTTAGATTGAAGTCTGCTATATCAATACAAACAGAATTCCACCGAACTCGTTGCGTGTCCGAAACAGTATGCTATACTGCGCCATAATGCGGAGTAGTATTTACTTTCCGCCAACTCATCGAACAATCATCGTGACGCGAAAGAAGTAACGGAGGAAGGAATGCAACGGAAGTCTAATTGGTGGTGGATGCTGGTCGTTTCAATCATGCTCTTGGGATTTTCCGGCTGTGGAGATGGTGACGAGAATTCCTCTGATGGCGACGTCGACGGTGACATCGATGGCGATATGGATGCCGAACTCGAAGGCTGGACGCCTGCGCTGGATGCGTTAAGCGACGAACCGGATCTGAATCAGAAGAAGTTCGCGCTCTCCATGTTCCACTTCAACATTCAATATGTGGCCGGTGGCTTGGAAACCGTTTGGAACGACGAGGAAATCTATCTCTGCGGTACGCCCTGTAAAGGCTGGACCGATGAAAAACTACAGGATTGGATCATCACGGAGACCTTTGAACCCGTGCTCGATTTCTACATGGCGCACGACGAGTATCGCGGCACCTTCGAAATGCAGGCCATGATGCTGGAAGCCATCGCCGAACGGCATCCGCAGATTCTGCAAAAACTTCAGCAAGCAACGGAAGCCGGGCGTATCGAAATGGTGAGCTTCCACTGGTCGGACCAGTTCTTCCTGGCCTTCCCCGAAGCGGATCTCGTCCGCTCCATCGAAATGACTCGCGAAATCTTCAATAAGAACCACGTCACGCTGTCGCAGGTGGTCTTTAACCAGGAAGGTCAGGCGGGCGAAGGCAAACACCGCCTGATGGCGGATCAGGGATACGCCATTAGCGTTTATCCGAAAAACCTCTTCAAATACGTACAGGAAGAAGAATCCGCTGCCTATTGGCCGCTCTATCAGGATCACGGAACGGATGTGATTATCGGTCCGGGCAGCATCGATCCAGCCAGTGGAATCGAATCGAACTGGACCTTTTTCGATGACGGCGAACTGTTGATGGTCCCGGCGGATCCTTATCTGGCGGCGGTAGTCAGCGCCGACTATACCCTGCTTGATGAGTATGCACAGGAGCTTGCCGATCTCGTGGAGCAGGGCTACAAGGTCACGAGCATCACCGATTTCGTTTCGCATCTCAAAGCGCAGGGTATCGAACAAAAAGCCCTGCCAAAGGTACTGGACGGCACCTGGCAGCCGCCTTCGACGGAGAGCGTCAAGCGCTGGCTGGGTGGACGCTCCTTGGCACCGTACAACAATCTCGAACGGGACAATCCCATTCGCACCAGCAATTATCGCGTGCGCACCGAAATGGAAGCCACGGCCATTCTGTACGAACACGCCAAAGAAGAAGGCTTGGACGTAACCGGCATGGATGAGACTTTGGATACCGGCTATCGCCATTTATTAAAGGCGCAAGTCACCGACACCACCGGCATCACGCCCTGGCAGGGCGAATTCAATTACGCCAACGATAACGACGCAGCCGCTCTGCAAATCGCGCAGGATCTGGGAGCGGATCTGATGACGCTGTTGGGCTGGGAACATGCGCAGATCGATCTGCGGAACAAAACCGCCGAAGCCATCGACGATATTCCGTTGCCGGAAGGTCCAAGCGCAGCCGATGCGCCGTTTGAGGCAACGGTCGCGGCTCCCGGTCGAGAAGCAACACTCGAATGGAAGAAATACGATAATGGTATTTACGAATTGTCGGTCAGCTTCGGTGCGTCTGAAGATCCCACCGGAAAAATCGCCGAAAAAGCGGTGGTGACCTTGACCCTGCCACGTTATGACGATGTGATTCGCTACAGCCCGGCGCTGATGGAAGACACGGTGGTGGAGTATCCCTTCTCGGACTTCGATTTTCTCAAGCCGGAAGTGTACCTCCCGCTGGGAAATGGCCTGATCGGTCTGGGCGATGACTGGTGGGTCATCAAAGATTGCAGCCAGGTGCATCTGGCGGGGCGCGTGCCCAACGAAACCGCCGAAGAAGAAGCCCGCAACACCATCCAGTTCATCGACGAGACCGCCGATCCTGAAAATGGCGATTCGTGGTTATTTAAGGTATTTAAAGGCAGCAAGCAGGACGCCTTGCAGTTGGCGCAGCGTACCAATACCGGACCGGTCGTTTACCGCTAAACGCATGGAATACGCCGGTTGTGCCGGGGTGCATCTGGCGTCGTTTTACAAAAAGTGACAAGGAGCACGTGACATGAAACGGATAAGCTGGCTTTGGTTGTGTCTGTTCTTTGTCGTTGGCCTGCTGGCTTGCTCGGAATCCGACGACGGTGACACCGATGGCGACTTGGATCGTGACGGCACTAGCGAAGTCGAAGCGATCGACGGCGATGCGGATCTGCCGGAAGTCGATCAGACCGAAGCGGAAGCCGATCAGGATACCGAGCCGCAGCGACGCGACTGGATCGCCATCGGCGAAACGGGAGTGGAAATCATGGCCCGCGAAATGACGACCTCCGCTTTCGTGCGCTGCGTGCGAAACGGTGCGTGCGAATCGGATGCATTCGGTCAGCGGGCGGATAACAATCGCTGCACCTTCGATAATGCGTTGAAGCAAAGCCATCCCATGGCCTGCGCCGGATGGCGGGCGGCCTATCAGGCCTGCCAGTATATCGAGGCTCGTCTATGCACGGAACAGGAATGGGGCGCAGCCTGCGGCGGTCCGGATAATCACGGTTTTCCGTATGGTCCCGCCTATGGCGAAACGACCTGCAACGGTGCGGATGCCGGAAACGACGAATCGGTGGTCGTGGGTACGCTCAGCGGCTGCGAGGGCGGCTATTCGGATCTGTTCGACATGAGTGGCAACGTGTCGGAATGGTTGCACGAATGCGAAACGGAAGGCGAAACCGAGCGCTGCAAGCTGGCAGGCGGTGGCTGGGATGCGGAAGCGGCGGATCTGAAATGCACGTCCATTGAATGGCAGAACACGAGCTACTGGACCGCCTCGATGGGTATTCGCTGTTGCCGGGATGAGTAGGCTAACGATAGGGGGGCATTTCCCGTAGCGGCGAGGCATTAGCCCGCCGAAGAAACGCCTGAAAAAACAGTAGGTCGGACAGATTTTCTGTCCGACAAAAACTATAGCTTATTCTTCATCCCAAATTAGCAAAGAGTAAATCGTTTCAAATTTATCACATGAATTAAGTATCATTTGTAGCAATTGAATTTCAAGATCCAATTGTCGGACAGAAAATCTGTCCGACCTACCCGGTTCTAGTTGATTTCAGGGTGGCACGGGCTAAACCGCAGGTTTGCCCGTGTTCGAGGAGCACATAGGCAAGCCACAGCTGTCCCGTTAACTATTGAATAATTCCAACTGCTTACCAAAAGGGATATTGGTAGGCAGGGAGGCGTTTGCCTTTAGCACCTGTAAAATGGGGCTTTCCTCGAAAAGCGTGACGCTTAAAATCTGTAGAATCGTCATCAAACTGTGCTCGAGATTCAGATCCTTTTTCAGAATCGCAACCAACAGATAAACCGTAATCGAAATCCACACTTGTGTCTTTACCGCATTGGCGCTGCGACCGTAAAACGCCTTGATTCGCAGATTCTGTTTGATCCATTTGAAAAACACTTCGATACTCCACCGCAGCCGGTACAAGTCCGGAATCGTTTCCGAAGAAAGATCAAAGTTGTTGGTCAGCCAGACAAATCGGGTGTTCGATTCTGGATCGATGTAGTTGATTCGCCGCACATGATCCGGATAGCGTCGAATGGAAGCACGGTCCACGAAGCTCACGGTCTGATCGGCGCGCAATCCCAAGCTCTTGTCGATGGGGTGTGAATAGATTCGCTTTGTGCTGGTGTTCTTGCTGGCTCTAAGAATGAAGAAGGCTCCCGCCCGATGGATGCGATGCATGCGTCCGTAATCGACATAACCGCGATCCATGATATAAAATGCGCCCGCTTCCAAAGGCAGAATATCCAGTAAACGCTTGTCATGGCTCTTGCCGTCCGTAATGGAAATAAAGGCGGGAATCCGTCCGCGAAGGTCCATTTGCGTGTGAAGACGCAATGATCCATTGTATCGCGTGAATTTGGCCCATGGAAAAAGCGACAAACTCAAATCAATCGCTGTCGTGTCGAGCGCGTAGGTGGTGGCGTCTAGGTCGACGGCGAGCTTCTCGTCCGCATACAGCGCGCGGGCGCGCCGTATCAGGGGCTGAGCGAGATCTGCGTAAATGCGCCAGTCGCGTTTTTCATTCGCTCTGGCCAGTGTGTTGCGAGAGACTTTTCCACGCAGACCCATGTGATAAAGTTTCAGCTGAATAGCCCGCAAGGTCGCTTCAATATCGCGCAGGCTTTCGCGGTAGGCCAGCTGGGCAAATGCCATGCAAATGAATTGATCCATACAGGAAAAGGTACGAATGCGCTTGTTCCCCTGATAGCGATTGACACAACGGCGGAAATGGCGATCCGGCAAATAGTCGAGCACTTGCGAAAAGACAGTCTGTGTCATTTTGATCTCCTGCATTTCTTGACTATTCGAAATGCAGAAAAACTATCGCGGACACCTGATAATCACAAATTCAATCTGTAATAATAAGTAGTTGTAGCGCTGAACCTGGAAGTTAGCGGGACAGCTGTGGACAGGAGCCCTGCTCCAACAGTCGATGTAGCCAAGTTCCAACGGTCATCACCCACCCAAGCGATATTCGACATCAATCCAACAGCTTGTTTTCAATCGCGTAGCGGATCAGTTCGGCGTTGGTTTTCATATGCATTTTTTGCAGGATGCGCGTTCGATAGGTGCTAACCGTTTTGATGCTGATGGCCAGCCGTTCGCCGATTTCCGTGATGGACTGACCCGCTGCCAGCGCCAGCAGCACTTCGTGTTCCCGATCGCTTAGGCGGCGATGGGGACTTTCAAAATCGCTCGGTCCCAGTTCCCGGGCCAGCACCTGCGCCACGGCATGGCTGATAAAGCGTCGCCCGGAGGCGATGCAGCGCAAGGCATTGACCAACTCGTCCGGGGCGCTTTCCTTATTCAAAAAGCCCCAGGCTCCCGCTTTAAGCGTGCGAACGGCATACTGGCTTTCGGAATGTACCGTTAAAACCAGTACAGGCAACTCCGGCTTGATTTTGACGATTTGCTTCAACAGGTCGATGCCGTCACGGCCAGGAAGAGAAATATCCAGCACCATGATGTCAAACGCCTGTTCGTGAATGAGTTCCAGCGTCTGCTCGGCGTTTTCCGTTTCGCCGGTGACTTCCATGTCGTCTACATCTTCCAGTATCTGTTTCAATCCCGCACGAACGATGGAGTGGTCGTCTACGATGAGAATACGGATCATGGTGACACTGCCTATTCTACAACATGTTGTGGCAAGCGAACGGTGACGGTCGTACCGACAGAAGGCTTACTGATGATTTCGAATGTACCTCCCAACGCCTGGGTGCGCTCGCGCATACCAAGGATTCCGAAGGTGCTCGGGTGATCAGGATCGTAGCAGTTCAAACCTACGCCATTATCATTGATGCTCAGTACAAGGTGCTCTTTTTCCGATTTCAACACGATTTTCACGCGCTGGGCAAGGGCATGGCGCGCGATGTTGGTGCAGGTTTCCTGAAGTACCCGAAACAGCGTAATTCCAACTTCCGCAGGAACATCCACCTCTTCCAGTTCCTGAACCATCGTCCAATCCGCACCGATGCTGCGCTTGTATTCCTCGATCTGCCACTCAATCGCCGCTGCCAGGCCAAGATGATCGAGCACGCTGGGACGCAGTTCACTGGAGATGCGCTTGACGGTAACCAGCATGCGATCCGTAAAATCAAGAAGTTGCTCCGTCGTGTTCTCGATTTCCTCCGGATTGCTCGCTGCGCGTTGCTGCAAGCGCTTTAACCCGATGCGGATGGCGGTAAGGGTTTGTCCAAGTTCGTCGTGGATTTCATGGGCGATGCAACGGCGCTCGTCTTCCCGCACACTTTGAATGTGCGTGTGCAGATCGCGCAACTGTTGCTGGGAAGCTTCCGCCATTTCGGTGGCATGAACCCGGTCTGTGACATCGGTCAAAGTCATTACGACTCGTTTTGGCTTGGGTGAATGCAGCCGGTATTCGAAATGGCGCTTGAACAACTCCGAATAACGGGTGATATGCACCTCCCGCTCGTCGTTCAGGCATTTCTGGAAGTAGTGGATCCATGTGTCGGCGAAATCTTTGAACAGCCATTTCAGGCTGCGCCCCACAATGCTTTTACGCACCAGTCCGGTCAGACGTTCGAAGCTGGTATTGGCATCGACAATCGAGGCGTCGCACACCTGGCCATAATCATCGAATTCAATGTCAAAAAAGGCGCAACCCTCGTTCATGGCGTTGACCAGCGCCCGATAGCGGTTTTCGCTGCGCGTCAGCGTATCCAGAGCGTGTACCCGGCTGGTATCGTCGCGAATAAAGACCCAGGCATTGTGCTGGTCATCCGGTGCTACGCGAATGTAGTAGTGCTTGATTTCTCCGAGAACGCTAACCGTATAATTGCGTTCCAGAATCTGCTTCTGATCGATTGCTTTACGAACGACCGCCATTTCCGTGTCTGCATCTCCGATATCACGGATATCGTGCAGGTAACGGCCTTCGAAGGTCATGGGGCCTTTAGAAGTGAATACGGCTTGGGAGCAATTCAGTTTACAATGCAGGATAAAGCCGTCGTACTGGACGTGAAATACGATGTCCGGTAGCAACGTATATAATACATGATCGGAATCGGGATTCGATTTGGATGGTGGTTTACTATTCTGGATCAACCTGACTACTCCGAAGCGGTTCGATGCTTATAGACCGCACCACACTTGCATAAAACCGAAAGGAAAGCAAGCAACTCATGAAGCCGTTGGGGAGACTTCAGAGTTTACTCTACAACGAAATAGGCAAATAAGAAAACCCCATTCTCCGAGATGGAAAATGGGGCGAATTCTTTTGGTGCCCAGGGACGGAATCGAACCGCCCACACGAGGATTTTCAGTCCCCTGCTCTACCTACTGAGCTACCTGGGCTCCTCACAGGTGGTTTTGATTACGTCACTTTCAGCCGAAAGTCAAGGAATTTCTGGTTTACTTTTCCTCTTTGCTCATGGCTTCCAGTTCGGTTTCATCCACTTCGCGGAAATTGATCATTCCGCTGGAGTTGGATTCCTCCTCGCCGCTGGTCCAGCGAATGGTCTGCTTGTAGCTCAAACCGGTAGTGATATCCGCACCCGGATTCTCCTCCCAGGCTTCCAGTTCAACCAGTTTGTCCTGGATTTTGTTCATGCTGGCCGTGTCGCCGGTCTGTTTGTACAATTGATACAGAACTTTGACGTAGTCCAACTCGTGCGGGTTGATCTTGATGGCGGCCTTGGTGGCCCAGATTGCGTTTTTCAAGCGATTTTCCTTCATTTCGAATAACGCGTATTCCATTGCTTGCCGGGCGTTGGGATTGGCTTTGTAGGCTTGACGGAAAATGGGGGAGGCTTTATCGCCATTGCCGGAAGCACAGGTCCGCCGCCAGGCATTCATCAGCACCATGCTCTTTTCCGAAGCATCCAGTTTTCCCGTACCCAGGAAACCGACGAAAGCCTTGGCTTTTACGGTCATCTTGCTTTTGCCGTTGTCCTGCCGGTCGATGTCGAAGAAGGTGAAGTTTCCACGAATTTTTTCCGGGACGGTGCCGAATTTGCGGGTGGCGGATGCGGACATGGCCCGTTCGTACATCAATCCATTGCATTTCTTCAGCCGGGCTTTGAATGTATCGCCTTCACAGGCGACCTCGAAGTGAGCGACTGTCATGAATTGCATCGCTCGTAGCGACTCGGTGCTGCGGGGAGCCGTCGCGGTGATCTTGATACCGCCATCCGGCAACTTTTCGGGATCTCCCAATGTCAGATCGGCTTCATCGACCTTGTCGGTCTTGAACATCGTGTAGGGACCGACTCTTAAATACGTAAATTCGATCGAACGTGGCACGGCCAGTACGGTGGTTTCGTTGATTGCCGCCGTGCGCGCTTTTTCTTCGGCCTTTTCTCCCCAGCCATAGCCGACACCGACAACGGTTTTTTCGGCGTTCGCCTTGGCAAACTCCACTTTCGGTGTATACGCACAGCCTGCAAAGAGACCCAGTATCAAAAGTGGCAATACAACGGACAGAACATTAATGGCAGAACCCCTCATCTTGCCCTCTCTTTCCTTACCATCCAGACTATCCAGCATTATTTCGATGTAGATTCGCTCCCGCCTCCCTTATACTTCGGGCGCTCGACGGTGTCAACTATTGCTGAAGGATTGCGCTCGTGCTCGGTACCGGATGAGTGTCCTGCAATTGAGCAGGAAATCAAACTAATTTTCGAGAAAACGACTATTTCAGGACGATGGCGTACCGAGTTTAAAACAGCAATCGATGTCGGTAGCGGCGGGGCAAGTGAGCGAAAACCGCCGCCAGCAAAAAGGCCGAGGTGAATAAGCAGACGCTGGCTTCAGGAAAAACCGGCACCCAGGCGAGTAGGAGGATTTTTACAATCGTTGCCCAGCCAGCCGCTTCGCGATACAACTGAACGTGCCGCACCGTTTCTGTGATGACCAGCAACAGCCCCGTAACCGCCGCGATGATCAGGTAGGGGTGAATGTTCGCCAGCGAAGAATCGAGCAGGTAGGCGCCTGTAACCACCGACGCTCCCAGCAGATGCAGGGCGCGAATAAATACCGAACCGGTACGCACCCAATCGGGACGGTCGCCGATTTTTCCCGTTTTGGTTTCAGACGACTGGTTGGGATCTTTCATTATTCCTCCGTCTCGACATATCCCAGAAACGGCAGATTGCGATATTTCTGGGCGATATCCAGGCCGTAACCTACAACATACTTGTTTGGGATCACGAACCCGGTGTAATCCACCGGTACCTGTATTTTACTGCCTTCCGGCTTGTCCAAAAACGTACAGATCCGTACGCTGGCCGGGTTGCGCGTTTTCAGATTCTCCAGCAGATAATGCAGCGTCAAGCCGGTATCGACAATGTCTTCCACGATCAGAATGTCACGCCCGGCAATGGGAACGGTGACATCGGTCAGCATTTTAACGACACCGGTGGAATGCGTCAGGTCGCCGTAACTGCTGATCGTCAGAAAATCCATGGTCATGGTCACATCGATTTGACGCACCAGATCCGACATGAAGATAAAGGCGCCTTTCAATACACCCAGCACGTGCAGGTCGCGCCCGCGATAATCGTCCGAAATCTGTTTGCCCAATTCCGCGATGCGGGTTTGAATCTGTTCTTCGCTCAGTAGTACTTTGATTTCTTGTTCCATTTTACTCCTCAAAAGCTCGCTTCTTCAACGTGGCAACGGCCTGTGCGGCCTGTGTCGTGATTTCCTGTTCGTCTGCTCGTAACAATTTGCCATCTGCAACCAATACTTCACCATCCACCAGCACGTAACGCACCGCGCGCGCGTCGCCGGTGTGAACGATGGCTTCCGCTTCCGGTGCGCCGCTGACAATGGGAATACCGCTCAAATCCAAAACCGTCAAGTCCGCTCGCATACCTTCTTTGACCGAGCCGATTTGATCTTCCAGTCCCAGCACTCGTGCGCCATTGGCGGTAGCCATCTGTAGCAGCGTCGCTGCCGACAAGGTTCCCGGCCCGACATTGAGATCCTGTAACGCGCCTGAGGCGCGCATTTCCTCGAACATATCCAGGCGATTGTTGCAGGCGCTGCCGTCGCTGCCCAAGCCGACCGGCACATCCGCCTTCAGGAATTCCGGTACTTTGCAGACGCCCGAGCCCAGTTTCGTGTTGGCGCGCGGGCAGTGCAGCACACCCACTCGCCAGTTGCGCATCAGTTTGCGTTCCTTGGAAGACAGGTGAATCATGTGCGCCAGGCATAAGCGCGCCTGCGATGCGCCCAGTTCGTCGAGGTAAACCAGGGAGAACTTCCCTGTTTCATCCATTACGGCCTGGATTTCCGGCACTTGCTCGGCAATATGCGTATGCCAGATGGTGTCGTGTTTGGCAGCCAGGGCTATGGATTCGCGCATGACTTCCGGTGTGCAGGAAAGCAGGAAGCGCGGTGTAAAGGCGTAGCGCAGGAGACCGTTTGCAGTGTCGTGATAGCGCTCGTAAAGTTCTACGCTGCCTTGTAGAGCTTCATCGGTGGACTGCTTCAGTTTCGCCGGCACTGCCTTGCCGCGATCCATCATGATTTTGCCGCCGGTCAACCGGATGCCCATATCCTTGGCGGCTTCGAAAATGGCTTCGGCGTGATGCACCGAGCCGAAATCCAGCATGGTGGTATTACCGCCAAGCAACAACTCGGCAATGCCCAGCCTGGCGGAAGCGTACAGGGTATCCGGGTCGTGGGAGGCTTCCAGCGGCAGTACGCGCTGGGAAAGCCAGTGCAGCAGGTTCATGCCTTCACCCAGTCCCCGGAAAAGCACCTGCGCCATGTGGATATGCGTTTGAATGAAGCCGGGCAGGATCACCAGGTCCGTGCAGTCGATCTGCTGCGCGTGAGGGGCGTCTTCTTTGTAAATGACGCCCACGCGGACGATCTCTCCCTTTTCGATCAGGATGTCGCTCGGCGGACCGGCGATGAAATCGGGAGGATTCAGAATGCGCGCGCCGGTAAGGATCAGCGGCGTTTCTTTGCTGGAACCTGGAAGTCGGTAAAGGCTAGCGGCAGCAGGGTTTTCAGCTTGCGGCGCACCATTGTTTCCTGCTGATCCACCAGGATTACCGTCATTTCCGGATTGAAGTCCATCAGCATCTGGCGGCAGATGCCGCAAGGCGGCGTCGGGGTGGCCGTCGGTGTGTAGATCAGAATGGCTGTGAAACGGCGTTTTCCCGCCGCAATCGCCTGGCACAGCGCCGAGCGTTCCGCACAGATGGTGCCGCCGAAGGAGGAGCATTCGACGTTGCAGCCGCCGTAAATACCACCGTCCTCGTCCAGAAGCGCCGCTCCGACGTGAAAGCTTGAATAAGGTGCGTAGGCGCGCTCGCTCATGGTCTTGGCCGTCGCAAGCAGTGTGCGCACAGTTTCCTTTGAGATGTTCATCCGTTCGGTGCTCCCGCATGGATATGTTCTTCTTTTTGGGTTTACAACAGGGCGATTACGCCTCGTCGGAATAGAGATACTGCTCCAGCTCTTTTTTTCTTTCGTCGTCCATGTCTAAAAAGCGGACGCCCATTACCGGGTCGGGAGCGTCGGAGATCCAGGCGACTTCCCCATGTAATTCCAATTCCTGACCCGTTTCCGGGAAATTGAACACCAACTCGACTTTCTGGCCGATTCTTTCCGGTGTTGCGGTGCGGATGCACAGCCCTCCCAGGCTGATGTTCTCGATTTCATTGAAAAGCAGCAAGTCCGACGATGAAACGTCCACCGTGCCTTTGACTCGTACCCTGGGATATTTCCGATCTTTGTATTCGTCGCTCATGGCTTCCCCATTCCGGCAAATGTTCGGTTCGTTTACCAGTTGACTCGGATCTTTGAAATTTCCGGGAGACTTTCCATCTTTTTACCAGTATACGAAAGCCGTGCATCGATGCAACCAAAATTTTCCTGTACTGGTTTTAAATAACGTGAAAATTGGCAGGGTTAGCGCTCGAACGGATGTTTGTGGATGTGTCCCCGGCTTGCCATTCATGGTGAAAGCCACGAGTGTGGATCAAGGTGGAATACTGAAATAAGCACAAAACGCTGTAGAGGATCGTCCCCATCTTGCTTGCGTTCTCTGGATTCTTTTATCGGTGTCCCGCGTGGAAGGTGGATCCAACGAATAGCACCAGAAAAACCAAGACGACAGTACCCGCAAGTATTGTTTCCCGGCTTATTGTGGGAACGTTTGCCACTGTCTTTCTCATGTGGTTCAAGAGAGCTTTGCGATTGAGCCATTAAAAGGGATAGCTGCTTTGTGTTAGGATACTGTGCTGACGAATGTCCCGAAAAGTGGAGATGTTGTTAACAAAAACATAACAAAAAACAAATAATCATTGACTCTCTTTGCTAAGGCTATACGATCTATATATGATAATTATGAGTATTCAGCATGTTGATTCACACCGAAATACGGACAGTGAAGTATGAAAGGGTGGTCAGGATGAAGTATTCCAGCCGGAAAAAAGCGTTTTGGGGAGTCTTGGTTTGCATGCTGACATTCATTGGCTTACAAGCGATGGCAGTTGCGGCTCCCATGCAGACCTGGCTGACTTTAACCGAACATGGCGATTCGGAAATGATCGTTTCCTGGACGGACAATCTTTCCCAGCCTAACGCCAGGGTGGATTACGGCAAAACGCCATCCTACGGACAGAACGCCCCTATCGAAGCGATTGAAGAGCTTGGTGGCGAAGTGGGTATCGTTCACCATGTGCGTTTGACCAATCTTGATCCGGCAACCACCTATCATTATCGAATCGTGGCCGGTGGTTTCACCGGTGATGATCTGATCTTTTCCACCGGTCCTGGCGATCCTTGCAAGCCGTTTTCCTTTGTTGCGATGGGGGATAATCGCTCCCAACTAGCCGGTTCTGCCGGTCAGTATGGAGAACTGCTGCTCGATGCGATGGGATTGGGCGTGAATTTAATGGTCAATACGGGGGATCTGGTCAAGGATGGAGCTGAAACCGATCAATGGGCCAGCTATCTTAACGAGTTGACGGCGGCGGGTCGTTTTGTGCCCGTCATGCCGATTATCGGCAATCACGACGATGGTCCCGGCGAGGGCAACGGGCAGAATATCACTCGTATTTTCCGAACTCCGAAGAACAACGACAGCGGCAATCGCAGTTATTATTCTTTCCGCTATGGCAACGCCTTTTTCGCGGTGGTCAATAATCACGATGAAAGCCCGGAGATTCAGGCGGCCTGGCTGAACGAGCAACTCGAACAGACCGATGCCATTTGGAAATTCGTTTTCATTCACGAACCGTTTTTCACTTGTCCGATTTTCGGTCTGGGTCACGATCCCGACGAAAGCGGGGTGGGGCATCTTTACCAGCCGATTTTCAAGCAACATCATGTGGATATGGTTTTCACCGGTCACAATCACTATTACGAATTGTTCCAGCCTCATAACGGCCAGGGCTTTGTCAGCGACCCTGCCAACGGAACCATTCACGTAACGACCGGCGGAGCTTCCAAGGGCGAAGCGCTGGCGATGCTCAATGAACTGAGTTTGACCTGTGATGGCCGCGTGCAGGGTGCAGCACGCGCGCATTTTGTAAAAATTGCCATTGATGGCGAAAGCCTGCGGATGGAATATTGGGATGAAGGCGGGCGATTTGGGGGTTCCCTGAGTGGACCGCAAGTACATCTGGATTACAGCAAGCACACCGGTCTGGACTGTTCGATTCAGGTCGATGGAGACATCACTCCCGATGGCGATGATTCCGATGGTGATGCTGTGGTTGTCGATGGAGATACGTCGACTGATGGCGACATCGAGCCCGATGGAGATGTCACCGATGGCGATGCGGTCGTGGTGGATGGCGATGAAACGCCGGATGGTGATGTCTCAGATGGAGATACCGTTGTAATAGATGGTGATGAGCCTGCCGATGGGGACAGTGCTGCTACCGACGGGGACACTGCTTCCGATGGAGACGAGTCCACAAGTGATGGAGATACGACCTCCGACGGCGATAGTGGTTCCGACGGCGATAGTGGTTCCGATGGAGATAGCGACTCGGATGCTTCCAGTATTGATGGCGATGCGGATTCCAGCGGACCTGCGACTGATGGCGATCAGTCCACTGATGACGGCAGCGGCGGTGGTTGTCATCAAGTCTATGGAATGTCTGGCTTATTGCTTCTTCTGCTGCTGGTTGGCGTGCTGCGCCGAAAGCGGCTGTCTCCCCTTGCAAAATAGCGAAGGTATTTTAGGTTTATCTGGAGTATGTGACAGGGTCTCACGGAATGGATATTCCGGGAGGCCGTGTGTATTGGTGCTTTCTGTGGGATGGAGCAGGATTATTTCCTGCTCCTAAATGTTACGAGCGGGATGCAATCCCGCTTGATCTCAGACTTTCAATAGGTTGGAGCATGGCTCCCGTCATGCTCCACGCGTAAATCTGATTGCTATGCCTGCCCCATCACAGAATTTGTGCTAAAACCCCAAGCGCCCTACAGAAAATGTGAAGTAAAGCAGTAAACCTGCTGTAGTTCGGGGCAGGTAGTAGTCCTCGATCTCGTGAGATTGCTGCTCTCTATCGAAATGTTGCAGGATTGGAACGGCCAGACCCGCTCCTAAAGCGCCCCATTTGGTGTTGTAGCGATATTCCAGTTGGGGTTCGACTACCAAGTGAACGTAGTTCCATTCGTAGGTGGGGAAATAGACGATATAGTCCGCACCGATATAGCTTCCCAGGCGCAACTCGTGCAGTTTGTCCGCCGTAAGCGGAATACGGGCGTTGAAGCGCATGCCGCCACCAGCCGGACCGATGTAGGCGGTGGGATGAAGTTCCAAGAGCGTCACCGCGAAATAGGGAACTTCAATAGTGAACAGGCGCAGATCAAAGCGCATCATCGGATGTACGCGCATTTCCTTTTCGCAGCAGCGGTCATTGACATAGGAGCCGCGAAAGTGCAATAGCACACCGGTTGCCATGCCGAACCATTCCACGTTTCGTTCGAAGTTCCGGGCTTGATCGACTTTTTCAACCGGGGGGCTTTGGGCGGCTATTGGTTCTGTTTGTTGCTGCGCTTGCGAGGATGTGGCCAGCAGTAGGATTCCAATTGCAAGCAGACAGGAAAACCGGACTCGGAAATCGCCCATTGTTTTGCCCTTTACGGGATGTTAAAACCCCAAACGCCCTACCGAAAACGTGAAGTAAAGCATCAAACCGGCGCTCGTTTTGGGTAGGATATATTCCTCGATCTCGTGAGATTGCCGCTCGCTGTCGAAATGGCGCAGGATTGGAACGGCTAGACCCGCCCCTAAAGCGCCCCATTTGGTGTTGTAGCGATATTCCAATTGTGGTTCGACCGTCAGATGGGCGTAGTACCAATCGTAGTTGGGAAAATAAAAGATGTAGTCCATGCCGACGTAGCTTCCCAGGCGCAACTCGTGCAATTTATCCGCTGTAAGTGGAATGCGAGCGCTGAAGCGCATGCCACCGCCTACCGGACCGATGAAGGCGGTGGGATGAAGTTCCAGTAGCGTCACCGCGAAATAGGGAACTTCAAGGGTAAACAGGCGCAGGTCCAAGCGCATCATCGGGCGCACGCGCGTTTCCTCTTTGCAACAGCGGTCGTTTTCATAGTAGGTACGAAAGTGCAACATGATGCCGGTCGCCATGCCGAACCATTCCACGTGAATTGTATGTTTGCCGGCAATTTCTGTTGATGGGCTTTCTTCGATTGGTTCCGTTTGAGGTGTTGGTTGATTTTCCTCGGTATTTGCTGTGATTGGTTGTGAACCAGAATCGTTAGCCCAGGCTGGAATGGCGAATGATAAAAACAGCGACACAATCGAAATTCGGAGCCACGATTGGAGAATGTACATCTTGTCCCTCCCACAAACTTCATACTTTTAGCCAAGTTATCAGAATATGACCGGGTTCGCCAAGAGAAATCGTAAAAAAGTAAACGAAATGGTTTAGTTTATTGAGGGTAACTTCCGAACCCACCGGAATTAATCCGGAAAAGTTACTTTCCACCCCTTGACAAACACTCCCGTCGACCCAATATTTGCAGCGAACGCAATTGTTGGTTAACCGGGATGTTTACCGGATTAAAAAGTTAAGCTATTGTTATCACATTGGAAACTCTTGAAAGGGAAGTCATGACGGTCGAAACACGCGAATTCAAAACCGAGATGAAACAGCTAATGGACATTATCATCCATTCGCTTTACTCCAACCGCGAAATCTTTCTGCGTGAGTTGATCAGCAATGCCAGCGACGCCATCGATAAAGCCCGCTTCACCGCCATTACCGAGCCGGACCTGCTCGAAGGTAACAGCGAGTGGCAGATCCGACTGATTCCGAATGCGGAAGCGGGTACCCTGACCGTCAGCGATAACGGTATCGGCATGTCGCGCGAAAGCATCATCGAAGATCTGGGTACCATCGCTCGTAGCGGCACGGGCGAGTTTTTGAAAAAACTGGCTCAGGCGGAAAATCAGGACAAGCCGGATATGATCGGCCAATTCGGCGTGGGTTTTTACAGTGCTTTCATGGTCGCCGAAAAGGTGGAAGTCACCTCGCGCATGGCGGGAGAGAAAACGGCAGGCGTGCGGTGGATCTCCGACGGGCAGGGGGCGTACTCGGTGGAAGAAGTGGAAAAGGAAACGCGCGGCACCGAGATCGTGTTGCATCTGCGCGAAGACGCAAAAGACTTCCTGAACGAATGGACACTGCGTTCGATCGTGTCCAAGTTCAGCGATTTTATCGAGCACCCGGTCGTAATGCGGGTGGAGCGCAAGGAAGGCGAGGAAACCGTCGGAAAAGACGAGACCCTGAACCAGCGTCAGGCGATCTGGCTGCGCTCCAAAAGCGAAATCAAGCCGGAGGAGTACAACGCTTTTTACAAGCACATCTCGCGTGATACGGAAGATCCGGCGGAAGTCATTCACTTTGTGGCAGAGGGTACGCTCGAATTCAAGGCGCTATTGTTTATCCCCAAGAATAAACCCTTCGACTTCCTGTTGCCCGACCGTAAGCGCGGGTTGCATCTGTACATCAAGCGGGTATTCATCACCGATGACAGCGAAGACCTGTTGCCGCCGTACCTGCGCTTCGTGCGTGGCGTGGTGGATGCTGCCGATCTGCCATTGAATGTCTCCCGTGAAATGTTGCAGCAGAACCCGGTTTTGACCAAGATCCGCAACAACCTGATCGACAAGGTGCTGGGCGTGCTGGCCACCATGCAGAAAAAGGAAGCGGAGAAATACGCACAGTTTTTCAAGACCTTCGGCACGGTGCTAAAAGAAGGCGTGCATACCGACTGGAGCAATCGAGAAAAGCTGGCCGATCTGTTGCAGTACGAAGCCACCTCTACCAAAGAGGGCGAAACGATTTCGCTGGCGAAGTACGTCGAAGCCATGCCCGAAGATCAGAAAGAGATTTATTATCTCATCGGTGAAACTCGCAGCGCCTTGGAGCGTTCGCCTTACCTGGAAGCTTTCCGCACCCGCAAATGGGACGTGTTGTTGATGACCGATCCGATGGACGAGTGGGTGATTCAGGGCTTGATGGAATACAAAGAAAAGAAACTCAAGGCGGTGGACAAGGGTGAGTTGGACGAGCAACTGAGCGCGGAAGATGAACCGGAGGAGAACCGCGAAAAGCAGCAGAATGAGTACAAGGATCTGCTGGCTATGCTCGGTGACAAGCTGGAAGATATCAAAGAGGTGCGGCTGTCCCGCCGCTTGACGGAGAGCGCTTCCTGCCTGGTCGTCGAAGAGGGTGAGATGGGGGCTTATGTTCAAAACCTGCTGAACAAGATCGACCCGGAAAACCAGCAAACCAAGACGCAGCGCTACCTGGAGTTGAATCCAAAGCACGCCGTCGTTACGACCATGCAGAAATTGTACGCCGAGAACAAAGACGACGAACGGGTGTTGGATTACGCCCAACTGCTGCTGGATCAAGCGGTATTGGCTGAAGGCAGCAAGATCAAAGATCCCTCCGCATTGGCACGGCGTATCAACGAGTTGATCGTCAAACTGCACGGATAATCGATCCGGTTTCATCCACGATTTTATAGGCTTACGCGGCCCGATGCTTTTGGCGTCGGGCCGTTTTGCGTACAGCGGAGAAGTACACTTGTTTTGTCAGCAATCTGGTACAAGACGCAACTCCGCTTGATCTTGGGGTTGTTATTTGTGGCAATTACGGAGCTTGAGAAATCTCCGAATTGTGGTATAGTTGCCGCATCGTAAAAACCGAGTTTTTCAGACCCAAAATGCGAGAGGTTGAAGATATGAAGGTCAAGCATTTGATTGTTCTGATGTTGTTGGCTTTCTCAGTTGTATTTTTCGCTACTTGCAATTCAGACGATTCCGGCGACGGGACGGTGGACGGCGACGATGACAGCTCCTATCCCGATGGAGATGGATCAGATACCGACGGCGATCAGGATCCATCCGGTGGTTGCCTGAGCATTAGGCTGTACGATAGCCAGATCGTACCTCCCGCCGGTGTCCGGGTAAGCTTCAATGTGACGACTTGCTCTGGCGACCCGGTCCCTGATCTTAAGGAAGATGACATTCTCTTCTTGTTTGACGGCGAGGATATTCAGTCGGAAGGTGGCGCGGATTTTGAACTGGGCGAGGAAAAAAGCATCGGCCTGTACACCTATCTGCTGCTCGACGGCAGTCAGAGCATCGTCGATCCGCCGGGTAAAACACCGGCCTTCCCGACGATGATGGACGCCGCCAGTGATTTTATCGATGTGGCAGCCGAGGTCGGGCAGCAGATCGGAATCTACATGTTTGGCAGCACGGCATTGTCGGAGGAAGTCGCCCCGTTTACATCGGATTATGATTTTCTCGCCAGCGAACTCATTCCCTCGCTAAAAGACGAAAATGAGAATCGTGGATCAACCAATCTGTACGGAGCGTTTGTAGAGGGATCAAATAAACTGAAAGATGCAGGTAGCGAAGAATTGACCGCGCGGTTCCTGGTGTTGTTTACGGACGGTGAAGATGAAACGAGGATTTCAACGGAATCACAAGCCCTGTCTGCACGTGGAAGTTGCGACGATATCATGACCTATGTGATCGGTCTGCAGGGTGATTACAATGAAGAAGCTCTGCAGAATCTGTCTTGTGGAGAGGAATCGTTTATCCAGCCCCAGGACATAGACCAGATCCGTTCGGCATTTGTGGATGTTGCCAACCGGATCAACGATCTGGCCAATAGCAATTATGTGATCGGCGTTTGCAGTCCCCGCGAGGGAGCGAATAGCACGCTTACCATGCGTATCACCTACAAAGGGATGACAGGAGAGGTTGATATCCCATATGACGCGACAGGTTTTGTTCTAGCGGGTTGCGAATCGTCATCCATAGCGAATCCCTGTGAAACTCGTCAATGCGGTCCCAGTGGTGTGTCGGGAGTGAACTGCGGGACGTGTCCGGGGGCGACGGATTACTGTGATGGATCGGGTCAGTGCGTGGACGACTGCGATGGTCGCGTATGCGGCGACTCTCCGAACGAAGGTTATAACTGCGGCACGTGTCCGGGGGCAACGGATTATTGCGATGGATCGGGTCAGTGCGTGGACGATTGCGATGGTCGCGTATGCGGCGACTCTCCGAACGAAGGTTATAACTGCGGCACATGTCCCGGGGGCAAGATCTGCAATCTGGATGGAGCCTGTGTAGACAACCCCTGCGATCCGGATCCATGCAATGAACATGGAACGTGCAGCCCTAGCGATGGTTCCTGTTCATGCGACAATGATCATATGACGGCTGATTGCGGTGCTTGTGAGTATGGCTATACGGGTTATCCGAATTGCATATTCGACTAT
The DNA here is from genome assembly GCA_965140415.1 of Myxococcota bacterium. Classification (GTDB taxonomy): domain Bacteria; phylum Myxococcota_A; class SURF-8; order SURF-8; family SURF-8. The sequence continues at coordinate 5,261,275 of OZ223209.1, read as the reverse complement.
TCAACTTTGGTCTGGCAGAACCCGCCTGCCGACAGCACAATGGATTGGGATGATGCCAAGGATTACTGCGCCAACCTGAGTCTTGATGGTCACAGCGACTGGCGATTGCCGACGATATTGGAGTTTCGTTCCTTGATTCGAGGCTGCCCGGGCACGGTGACGGGAGGGGCTTGTGGCGTAACGGATAGCTGTCTGGATAGTTCCTGCTGGAGTGAAAGTGATTGCTGGAGTTGTTCCGGTGGCGATGGCCCTGCCGATGGCTGTTACTGGCCGGATGAGATGGAAGGGTCATGTGGCTGGTATAGGTCGTCGTCGCCCGTCGAGGACTATGATGACAGCGCGTGGACCGTCAACTTCGGCAACGGCCATGTGAGCGCTAGCATCGTCAACAACGACGGCGGCTCTGTCCGCTGTGTGAGGTAGTGGCGTCTGGAGACCGTGAACTTGGTTATTCGGTTATTTGGTGATTTGATACATAAAACTATTGCTTTTGAAGGCTTACGCGGCCCGACGCTTTTGGCGTCGGGCTGTTTTGCGTACAGCGGTTTCGGATATTTCTAGCGATTCGGCCCGTTGATTCCCACTACAAAACACCGCCAATAATGGATGATAACGATTCTGCGTAAAAAATATCCCTTGTGCACTTGACAATGAAAAAGGTGAAATTACTTTTTCCATAGAAGGTAAGAAAACGGAGCCTCGAATTGATATGGCCCCGACAGTTATTGACCGAAATGGATACCGACGGTTCGGTATCGCTATGGAAAGGAGGACAACCATGTTTGGTAATTGGCGTACACTTGAACGTGACATCGCAATGATGAACGAGTTTCGCCGTCGCATGGACCGGGTCTTCCACGACATGGACGACCATTACGGCTATGCAGCAACGACCACGCTCCCCGGCGCGAATCTGGTAGACACGGGAGAAAGCTTCGTGGTAACCGCCGAAGTACCCGGTTTGAAGGAAAACGATTTGAAACTGAGCGTGCACCAGAACGTGTTGACGCTTAGCGGCGAACGCGCGGATGATACCCCGGAAGGCTACTCGGTGCATCGCAAAGAACGCCGTCCGGTGAAGTTCAGCCGCAGTTTCAGTTTGACTGCCGAAGTGGATGCGGAAAAAGTTCATGCCGGTCTGAAAAACGGTCTGCTTACGGTCACGCTGCCCAAGCAACCGGCGGCGCTACCCAAACAGATCAGCATCAAGGTCGACTGAACTTGCGGGATTGACAAGAAAGGAGGACGTCATGAGTGAGAACAAAGATCTGATTCAGAAAGAAAACCAGGACGTCGAGAACTATCGCAATCGATATCGGATCTCTCCCCTGGTGGATATCTACGAAAATAAAGAGGAAGTGCTGTTGATGGCCGATCTGCCCGGCGTAGACAAAAAAGATCTGAGCATCAACCTGGACAACAACACCTTGACTGTCGAAGGCTTCCGGGAGATTGAACGCTTCGGCGCAGAGCGTGAACGAGAGTTGGGTTCGGTCGAGTATTATCGGGCGTTCTCTGTACCCAAAGGCATCGACAAGGAAAAGATCCAGGCCGAGTTGAAGGAAGGGGTGCTTTCGCTGCACCTGCCCAAGTCTCCCGAACTGAAACCGCGTGAGATTTCCATCACTACCGGCTAGACATAAGCGAGCCGGACTCTTCTTCCCCCGCCTGCCTTGACAGCGCGGGGGATTTTTGTGAATGGTGGCTCAGAAGGTAATTTTGAACAATTTCAAACGATGCCTGGAATAAACCGGTGAAAGTTGTTCTCTAACCAATAGGAAGGCAGCAGTGGCCGCCGTTGGTCTTACTTGCTGAAACAGAGAGGTTAAGGACATGAGTCATCATAACAACAACATTGAACGCGACTTCGAAGCCGGAGAGTTGCGTATGCGTGATCTACCCTTGGAGGATTTCAATCGATTGTTCTTGAATGTCGTGAAAGGCATTTTAGACGACAACACCAGTCTGACCCTACGTCGGGAACTGCTTGGCGCGCTAGGCGATGCCGAGAACCGGTATGGAGAAAACCGGGAAGCGTTCGACCGACACCTTTTAGCAACGATACACGACCGGCTGGGAAAGCAACAGGGGAGTGAGTTACGTAAAACGCTGTTCGGAGTCATACAGGCCGCGAAAAAGCAACAATGGGAGCAGAACCGTATGCGGGCTGTGTACCATACCAGCACTTTCGACGGAGAACTCATCTCGTAATGCAAGGCGGATAGACATCGAGTCAAGCATCGGTCCTTGCACTACCCCGACCCCGTGAAGGTTACACCTGCGGGGCCGGGAGACTTTTATGGCAAGAATGCGTTCCGGGTTTACTCCGGAAACTTCGGCGATTCTGAAAGCTCGTAGGAGCCGTCTAAGCCAGCACCACCGGTGGTGTCGCACCACAGGCGCAGGTAGTACACCGTGTCGCCGTCGTGCAGACGGAAATAGGTGTAGCTTTCTTCCTCGATGGCGATCTGCTCGCGCTCGGTGAATGGTCCCTGCCAGGGAATCGATTGGTTGCTGGCGTACATTTGCGTAGTGATATTCGGTGCGATTTCCACCTGTTTGGACAACTCGTTATAACCCAGTTCGTAACCGGCGGCGGAATAACCGAAGTTGCTGGCCGGACTCTGATCCGAAAAGTCGGTTACGCTCTGCACGGCCCAGTTGCCATCACCTGGCTCACTGTCTTCTTTTACGCTTGATGGTGTCAATGACACCACGGTCAATTTGGCCATTTGGGCGTCCCCGCGCTGCGTGGTCATACCCGCATAAGGATCGTCCTGCTCGGCTTCATCACCATCGATGGTCACATCGTCATCGCCGTAGATCGTGCCGTCGCCATCGGTATTGTCGCCGTCGGTGACATCTCCATCCGGGCTGTCGCCATCTGTGTTGTCGTCATCATCCGATCCGCAGGCGGTCATCAACCCGCACAGCAAGAGAATTGCAAACAGTACCAACAAAATCCGCACCTGCATGTCTCTCTCCTTTTTCTAGTTCAGGCTGTTCCGTCGTCTTTTCCACGACAGCGCGAACAGTAGCAATCCAACGAACAGTGCGGAAAGGTCGCCGGGCGACGTCATCCGGCAACTGCCGCCACTGCCATCATCGATGATTGTTGTTTCCTGCTCCAGTTCCAGATCACCATCCGTGGCGTTGTCCTGATCGGCAGGAGTTGTGTTGTCGCCGTCGATTTCATCGCCATCCGAAATGTCATCTCCATCGATCGTATCACCGTCGGTATCGTCGCCATCGGCTTGATTGTCTCCATCAGTAATTTGATCACCATCGGTTATTGTATCGCCATCAGTGACTTGATCGCCGTCGGTTATTGCATCACCATCCGTGATTTGATCTCCATCGACTACCACATCACCATCGGTGATTTGATCGCCATCGATTGCGTCGCCATCGGCGGGTTGCTCACCTTCCGTGCTGTCCAAATCACCATCGGGAGCATCGCCGACTGTCAGGTTCCAGCTGATAGTCTCTTTGGCGGCATTACGCGCGGAGTCCGTACGCAACGAAGAGCTTTCGTCTTGTAGGACGGCTTCAACATAGTGTGCACCCAACCAGAGCCCCTCGCCGGAAACAAGTAAGGTGTCATCCGTGCCTGCCGGAGCGCCGTCCAATTTCCACTGAACGCTGATGCTGTCGGAAATAGGTTGTACGGGCAGTGCTTCCAGCGTGATTTCTCCATCACTGGCAATGCGTACGGCTCCACCAGCGGCATCGGAAGGAGACACCCGGCGATAGTCGGCGACAATCAACGCTTCGCCGCAGACTTCGCAGAATGGACGATTCAACTCCCGCATGCGGCAGGTCAGTTTGGGCCGATAAATATCGGCGGTCAGATAGCGTGCGCCTTCGAACAGACCGACAGCCGCCGCGTAATCATTGGTTTCCGGCGTCGGCACCGGAGTGCTGGCTTCGATCCAGACGTTCCAGGGAATCAAGTCGCGCTGTGTCTGATACGTCACGTTCGGTTCGTAGTCGCCGGGCGGATAGCCGGGATAGGCGGACTCGTATTCATCCGCCAGATCGCCGAACATATGGCCGATTTCGTGCGTCAGGATTTCCGGGCCATAGGTGTGGATGGAACTGACCGCAACCGAACCACCCGAGCCGCCGTATTCCGTGTCGTTGACGATCACGAATACATAGTCCACGCTGTCGATTTCGCTTGCGGCGGAAAAGGCTTTGCCGTAGTCAACTGCCAGAAGACGGTCGATGCCGTTGACTTCGTAGGTGGCATCCAGCGCCGTGTCGCGATAGTCGTTCTGGCTGGGATGGTCTGCGCCCGATTCGTTACTGATGACGTAAACCAGGTAGAAGTTGAAATGACTGCGGTATTCTGCGAAAGGAGCCTGATTGTAAACGTAACTGACCAGCCAGTCGGCATGAGTGCGAAAATTGCTTTGCTGCTCGGCGGTGTAGCCGTCGCCCAGAATCGCGATATTGATGCGGTTGGCTGCCGGACCGTTTTCTTCCAACACTTCGGTATCCCAGGCGAAGGCGGGCAGGGCGATCAGCAGCAACACGGCAATAATGAAAGAGTTCCCGATGAGGCGTTTCATTGCACATCCTCCTTCGGTACGGAGAGAATGACACTGGCGAAGGGAACATACTCCGCTTTTAGCGGAGTGCTACCGGGTTGGATATCACGCTTTTCAAATACCAGTTTCGCACCGTCGGCATGAAGCGGAAGATGCAGCAGCATAGAGCCCTTCTCGCGCTGTACGGCGGAATGATCCGGCTGGCCGTTCAGCGGTAACGGGACCGTCAATCGACGTGGATCGCGCTTGCTGGTGGTGAAGATGGTTTTTCCGCTCGGGTCGAGTAACTGGATACGAAAGGCGCGCTGTGGCAGTTCACCGCGTTGCTTGGGTAGCGCCTGCCCCACTTTTCGAACACCGTCCACCGTGACGCCATTGTCCGTCAACCCGATCAGATAGAGGTAATGAGCCTCTTCGCATAAACCGGAACTGCATATCAGCAGCGCCAGCAACAACAGGCAAGTCGATGAAATCAATTTCATGATGTTCCCTTCCTTTCGATTAGCCCTCGTTTTTCAATGATGGTGTTGGGTGTCGGCTAACCCGCTTCCATTATGCGAATCGAATCGATAAAGCCGTCGCACCAATTCCGAAATAAATCGTAAAAGATATCGGGTGCCGAGCAGGTAGCGCTGATGCTTCCCATTCCGGTCGGAATCACCCATACTTCCACATCGTATCGCATGGTCTGTTCTTTTAGTGAAAAAGAAAAGCGTACCCGTTGTGCCGGGCGCCCATCTATCTGTGTTTCTTCTTCGGCTTCAAATTTCAGGCTGTTGGCATTGATTTCGCTGGTTCGGTTGACTTCTTCTACCAGATCTTCCACCACACGGTCCAACTCCGCTTGCCTGTCTGGCTCACGTTCCACCGCTACCCAGAATCCCAGATTCGGTTCGACATACTGCCGTCCGAAACGAATTTCCGAATTGGGAGTGGCAACCAGATCTTTGGGAATGCGTGCACTGACCATGGATGCCGGGTCTTGGAAGGAGGCCCACTGCTTGGGAGCGGGCAGCGAGTCATCGATAAACATGTTGTGCAGCATGATGCCGATTACGGCCAGCATGACCACCGTAGCACAAAGCGCTGCCAGTGTAACGATCGGTTGCATACCAATTTTTCCATTGCGTGGAACGAAGATCGGGCGCATGGGGAATGCAACCAGCGAGCCGACGATCAGTCCCCCGATATGGGCGTAGTTGTCGATGCCTTCGATTACGAAACCCAGTGCCAGGTTCAATACGATCCAGGGCAGCAGGCCACGTCCGAAAAAGCGGCGGAAAATGGGTGGAATGTCACTGCGGAAGCGGTAGCCGACCACCGTGCCGGCACCCAGCAGGCCGAAAATCGCGCCGCTGGCGCCCACGGACATCATGTCCGAACCCAGATAACTGGCCACGATACTGGCGACTCCAGCAAAGAAGAAAATCAACAGAAAGCGTTGAATGCCATAGAGATTTTCGATCATGCGGCCCAGCAGATAGAGCGCGTAGCCGTTAAAGAGAATGTGCAGAATGCCGAAGTGCAGAAAAATGGGCGAAACGAAGCGCCAGCTCTGTCCGAGATCGATAAAGAGGTTGATCTTCGCGCCCATGCGTATCAGTGTCTTGGGGTCGCTCTGCGCACCGCAGATCATGGAAAGACCCCAGAAGCATACGATGACCGCCAGTAAGGCATAGGTGGCGTAGGGGCGGCGCTGGAGACGTTCGTAGAAAACGCGCGTTTCCTCCATGGCGCGAACCTGATTGGGTGTCAGCACCACGCGGTTGGGATCGATGCGGGGTTTACCGGTGTTGAACACGCGCTACCTCAAGGTAAAAAAAGCAAGGGCATCCCCGTGCTGGGGATGCCCGGTTGTTTCAAACAACAAGTTTGGTCCCTAAGATCAATCGTCGCACTGACATTCGCCGCCGGAGCAGATGAAGTCCGCACCGAATGTGGCGATACAGTCGATATTCGTACTACAGTTCTTGGTGCAGTAGCGATTCAGGGGGTCCAGCCAGGAGCCGGTGCAGTAGGAACTTGAGCCGTACTGGCTGGTGCAGTTATCGTCGAGCAGGCAGCTTCCGTAATTGCAGATCGGTTCGGGAGTCGGATCGCACAGGCAGAAGCCTGCTTCGCAATAGGACTGTCCACCGCAGTCGGTGGGGCTGGTGCAGCTACGCGAGCAGATCGGTTCCGGAATGAAGGGAGTGATCAGACATTCATTCCAGGTCTGGTCGGAGCATTCGCTGTCCTCGCGGCAGAGTTCCTGCGTGCAGGTGTCGTCGGGCAGATACTCGCAAATGCAGTTGCCCTGGTAGCAGCGGTAATCCTCCGGACAGGGGTTGTCGTCGCTGCAAGAGCGGGAGCATTCCTTGTTGCCGTCACGATTGTAGACATCCGCGCAAACAGGCACCTCATCCGGGCACTGACTCGAAGTACTACAGGAAATGGGGCAATCGGGCGGCTCGGGCGGGCAACCGCAGACATCGCCTTCCTGGCAACTCCAGGGACGAGGGCAGGCTGCATTGGCGCAGCTCTTGCTGCAATAGCCTTCATCGCCGCAGATCAGGCCGAAGCGCTGGCATTCGCTGTCCGCCGTACAGGCGATATCCAGGCAGACGTTGGCATTGTAAGGCGTAGGATCGCAGGCATCGCCCAGCCAGTCGTGATCCGAATCCGTCTGGTCGTTGTTGTAGGCGTAGGGGCAGTTATCGCAGGCGTCGCCGTGATCGTCACCGTCGTTGTTGCCCTGCGCCATGTTCGGCTTGTCCGGGCAGTTGTCTTCGTCGTCCGGGATGCCGTCGCCGTCGCGGTCGTTGGTTGTGTCGCCATCCACATCATCACCGTCCGCCGTGTCACCGTCGGTGACATCGCCGTCTACGATCCATTCACATACACCACTGATGCAGATCAGAGCCTGCCCGTTCGGGGCGGTTCCGCAGACAGTACCGTCGGGGTAGGGGATGCTCGCGCAGCCCAGATCGGGATCGTAGAAGTCCTGGGTGCAGGGATCGCCGTCGTCGCAGATGATTTCATCGCCGTCGATTACATCGCCATCTACGAAAGCACGGCATTCGCCTGCTTCGCAGAAACCGGGATATCCATTGTCGGCAACGCAGGCATTGCCATCATCGACCGGTATATAATCGCAGGTACCGTTAGGAGATGCGTAATCCTCTGTACAGTCGTTATTATCATCACAGAAGGGCTGATCGCCGTCGGTAAAGGGTGAGCATTCTCCACCGATACACAGCCCCATGTTGGGACCGTCGTAGCACATCAGACCATCGGGTACCGGGATGTACTGACAACGGCCATTGGCATCTTCGTAATCATCGGTGCATTCGTTGTCGTCATCACAAACCGTCTGATCGCCGTCTGCAAAGAGCTCGCATTCGCCCTGGATGCATTCACCGGCTTCGTTTCCTTCGTAGCAGGGAAGACCGTCTTGTACCGGAGTGAACAGACATTGTCCGGTGGAGGAAACGGTGTCCCGCGTACAATCGTTATCGTCATCACAAATTGGCTCGTCGCCGTCGACGTCGAACTGGCATTCACCGGAGATGCAGACGCCGCTGAGCGATCCGACGGAACATTCCGTGCCGTCGGGTTCCAGGATGAAGACACATTCGTCATAGGGGCTGATCAGGTCTCTGGTGCAGGGGTTACCGTCGTCGCAAATGATTTCGTCGCCATCGGCATGCTCAACGACATCGAAGACCACGAAGGCTTCGTCGTCGTAGCCACGCGGATCGGTGGAGGCGGCATTGCGCACGCGGGCGCGCACGATGTAATTGCCCTCCATGGTGACCTGGGCCATAAGTGTGTCCTGACCCGGATAATCCATGACTTCGATCCAGCCGGTGGTGAAATCCGTGCTGACATCCATGCGGTATTCGATAACGGGTGGATACTCGGTTTCAGCTACAATACTGAAAAGGATATCTTCATTGACGTATAAGAGACCGCCGGGTTCGCGTCCAAAGAAGGTGATGCGCGCCGGAGTCCAGTCTGTCTGGTCGCCGTCAATGATGTCGCCGTCGACGACATCGCCATCTGCATAGATACAGTTGTAGAGATCATCGCAAGCTGCGGTGCTTAGGCAGTCGATCTGCTCCTGGGTAAAGGCGTCGTAACAAACCTGGAGACACTGGTCATAGTCGATTCCTGCGGAGCCGCATTCGTAAATGTGATCGCAGGCGCTTTCACAAGTGTATTCGGTTTGGTTCGGGATGCAGCGACCATAGTAGCAGCTATAACTCAGATCCGGGTCGGAACCATAGCAGCGTGTCCCGTTGGGAAGGTTGCTGTAGCGGCAGCCGTAATAGGGGTCGTAATAATCCTGCGTGCACTGGTTGCCGTCGTCGCAGTTCGGCTCGTCGCCGTCGATGATGTCGCCGTCAACGTCGATACAGTCATACATGTCATCGCAGGAACTGGTGCTGACGCACACGATCTGCGCCTGTGTCAGACCGTAGTTTTCGCACATGACGATACATTCGTCGATGCTGCTTGCAATGGGAGAGCCGGGACCGATATAGCCGCATTCCGCCGCGTGATTGCAGGCGGTGGTGCAGTCGTAGGTAATATCTTGAGGTTCGCAGCTTCCATAGCGACAGACATAATCGCGACTGGGATCGGAGCCATTGCAGGGAGTGCCGTTGGGCATGTTGTCGTAGCGGCAGCCGCGACGCGGATCGTAGTAGTCAAAGGTACATTCGTTGTTGTCGTCGCAGATGGGTTCGTCGCCGTCTACGATGGATCTGCATTCTCCCGCTTCGCAGAAACCGGGATACCCATTGTCGGCAACGCAGGCATTGCCATCATCGACCGGATAGAATTCACAGCCGTTAGGAGTGACGAAATCATCCGTACATTCGTTGTTGTCGTCGCAGTAGGGAACGTCGCCGTCCACCACATCGCCGTCGACATCCAAGCAGTCCATTAAATCACTACAGTCGGCAGTGCTTAGACATCTGATCTGAGCCTGCGTAAAGCCATAATCGTCGCACATCTGCATGCACTCATAGAAGTCATCTTCGGAGGAGATAAAGCCGCATTCGCGCATGTGCGTGCAGGCGGTTTCGCAGTCGTACTGCACCTGAGATTCGACGAGCACTAAAACGGAGGCGCTGTCATCTACCTGGTTATTGCTGAGACTGTCGCGCACTTGTACGCGCAAGCGATAGGTTCCGGCCTGGTTGGGGGCGACCCAGGAAGTGTTGGCTTGTCCCGGATATGCTTTGAATGTTTGCCAGGAAGCGGTTCCCAGCCGATACGCATAGGCGTATTGCACTTGGTTGGGAGCGGTGGCTATGGTGGCGATTCCCACTCTCTGACCGGAGTATACGCGGCGAGGCTCCACGTTAAAGGAGCGGATCTGTGCCCGGTACTCGTTACCGTCTTGTTCGATATCGCCATCGGAAGTAGGTAACACGATGTGCGTCAGTTCCGATTCGTCGTCGAATCCAAAAGGATTCTGGCTTAGTGGGTCGAGGGCACGTACACGGAAATGATACAGTCCCGCTCGGCCTGGTTCTAAAAACGCATTGGAGGTGGGAGTCATGGCTGTCAATTGTTGCCAGGGATCACCGCCGTAACGGTAATCGAACTGGAAGCGCGCCGCCTGCCCACTTTGAGTATCTGCCGTGGCTTTAAGATACAGGGTTTCACCCTGATCCGTCGGGTTATTCGGCGTGACAGTGAAACTCGTCAAGGTGGCATAGGGCCAGGTTACATCGAACTCTTGGTCGATTTCGCCATCGCCATCGATCCAGTCACCATCGGATTGGTCGATTTCTCCATCGCCGTCGGTCCAGTCACCGTCGGTCCAGTCGCCATCGGTGGCATCACCATCGACTCCGTCACCGTCGGTTTGTTCGCTATCGCCGTCTACATCGCCATCGGGAGTGTCACCCGGCGTCAGATCGGAATCGCCCCAGAATGGATTGGGAACGCAGATCAGATCGTCATTACAGTAATACCCTTGCTGGCAATGCTCGTCGGAAAGGCATTCGCCTTTTACTTCAATGGAAGGCAGCCCTTCACAACCGGCGACAAAAGCCACAAACGCAACCATCACCCATACCGCGTGTGAGAGTTTCATTGCTTTACTCCTCGAACGTCATACATCTACTATTTCGAAAAAATACGAAGTCAATTTGCTATTCTATTATATGAAAAGAGACCTGTAAAGCTGGAAAGCTGGGATTTTTTCCGGGAAAGCCGATGTGGTGAACGAAATTTTCAACACCGCTTTGCCATGAAATATTGAATATTTGAACGAACAGCATAAAAAGGGAACATTTCCTTGACCCTATTCAGGTATTGTGATACCACAATGCTGTATTATGTGTGTTGGGAGTACGCGAATGCCGATGCTGATTAGAATATCCGATGCGACCGCCCTGGCGATGCATGCCATGGCGTATTTAGCGATGAGTGAAGGAAAACGAGTGAATGCAGGGGACTTGGCTCGGGTATGCTTTGCTTCCGAAAACCATATGATCAAGGTTTGCCAGCGAATGGTGAAAGCCGGATTTCTTCAGGCGCGGCGCGGTCCCAAAGGTGGATTTGTACTGACGAGAGATCCTGCTGAGATTCGCTTGAGTGAAATTTATCAGGTGTTCGACGGCAACTTGAACAGCAATCATTGCTTGTTCGAAACCCCGGCTTGCCGCTTGGATAGCGGCTCGCAGATGTGTATTTTCGGCGAGCGCATGAAAGATATCAACCGGCGCATCATTTCGTATTTCAACGAAACGCGCTTATCCGATATCGCTTCCAATTGTCATCAGTCTTTGGAAGCGAGGCTGACGGAATTTCCTCTGGGAGCGAACCTGTCCTAATCAAGGAAAGGAATGATACCGTGGTATTGCCAAAAGGAAAAACACTGACTTTGTACGGCGCAGTCCTTGCGGTGGGTCTGGTAGTGGCAGGTCTATTTGTAGCCCCCACTCTGTTCGCTTCGGAAAAGCCGGAGCATTCTGAGTATCGGGCTCACCTGGATCACTCCAGCTTTTTCACCAAACCGATCGTTTCCCCTCAGGATGTGACGAAAGCCTGTCTTCAATGTCACAAGCAGTCGGCCAAAGATGTGATGGCTACTGCGCATTGGAACTGGGTTGGTGAACCGGTTGAAGTGCCCAATCATCCGGGCAAGCGGCAAATCGGTAAAAAGAATCTTCTGAACAACTACTGCATCGGTATTACCGGCAACTGGCCTTCCTGTACCAAATGCCATGCTGGCTATGGTTGGGAAGACGAAAGCTTTGATTTTAATAAAGAAACCAATGTCGATTGTCTGGTCTGTCATGACTGGTCAGGTGGTTATATAAAGGGCAAGGCGGGTATGCCGGACAAATCTGTCGATTTGCAGGCATCGGCCCAAAGCGTCGGTTATCCCAAGCGCGACAATTGCGGAAGCTGTCACTTTTTCGGTGGTGGCGGCATGGGTGTCAAGCATGGCGATTTGCATGTGGCGTTAAATACACCGGATATGGAAGCGGATATTCACATGGGTGGCAACGACATGCTCTGCGTCGATTGCCATAAAGCACCCAAGCATGCCATCAGCGGGCGTTCCATCGCCGTAAGCGTGGATAGCCGAAACGGTATCGACTGTACAACCTGTCACAAAGGAGAAATCCATACCGACAAACGCATCCAGAGTCATCTGAAGCGGGTGGCCTGTCAGACCTGCCATATTCCCACCCACGCCGTGCGCGCTCCCACCAAAATGGATTGGGACTGGAGCAAGGCGGGCGACCCATCGCGCAAGGAAGATCCCCACGAATACCTTAAAATCAAAGGTGAATTCATTTACGGGCAGTCAGTCGTGCCGGAATATCGCTGGTTCAATCACACCGCCGATCGTTACCTGGTGGGCGACAAAATCGATCCCGAAGGTACGACGATCCTGAACAACCCACGCGGCAGCCGCAAAGATGCACACGCCCAGATTCATCCCTTCAAGGTGCATCGTGGCAAGCAACCCTATGATGCAGGAAATCGCTACTTGATACCTCCTGTTACTGCGGGAGAGGGCGGCTACTGGCATGTCTTCGACTGGGACCAGGCCATGCGGTTGGGTGCAAAAAGCGTAGGCTTGGAATACAGCGGTAACTATGCTTTTGCAAAAACGGAGATGTATTGGCCGTTGAATCACACGGTGCGACCCAAAGAGGAAGCGCTGGATTGTGCGGACTGCCACGGGCAGAAAGCATCGCGGATGGACTGGAAAGCGTTAGGCTACGATCAAGATCCGATTCTGGCGGGAGGGCGCTGATGAGACGAGTCATGCGGGAAATGGTTTTGATCGCTATGGGATTGTTTATGCTGGCTTCAGCCGTTTGGGCACAGGATGAAGCGGAAGAACATACCGGGCATGTAGATCCAATGGACACGTTGGCGGGTATTTCCGATGTGGCCATGCCCAGAACGAGCTTTCATCCTTCTTTTATGGTGTTGGATAAAGACGGCCAGCCGATTTCCGTGTCCAAGGCCACCATGGACGAAAGCCGTACCTGTGCGGCCTGTCATGATGTCGAGTTCATCAACTCGCACAACAGCCACCACCAGGGGCGCGTCAAGGTCGATTGCCTGGCCTGTCACGGCGATGGCGGCGAGTGGACGATTACCGCGCAGGATGTGGATGAAAACGGGATGCTGCCCCAGCAGGCGATTCGAATTGGAGCGCCGCAGCCGGAAAATTGCGGTATGTGCCACGGTATGGCGCACGATGACCGTTTTCCCATGCGTCTCCCCAACGATTTCGACAGCAAAGCCAGTTTGCTGACGGATGAAGATCCGTTCAGTCAGACGCGGAGAAGCGGCGTTATTTTTTCGCGTCACCCGATCCGCGATTCCTATCTGAATATTGAAGGCAAGGACGACAAACCGTATGCCTGGGACGTACATGCCGAACGGCTGCTTTCCTGCGCCGATTGTCATTACCCGGCCAATTCACCTAAGCACAGCAAAAAGGAAGCCGAGCCGCTGGCGCATCTGCGCAACGACCCGCGCCGCATGGACCTTGGTGACTTTCTGAAGAAACCCGATCATCGCCTGTTAAGCTCGAAGTGCACCGATTGTCACGATCCGATGGTGATCCATGAGGATCTGCCTTACAAGCAGCGCCATATGGAGCGCGTTTCCTGCCAGAGCTGTCACGTCCCTGAATGGACGGCCCCCGTTGCACGCACGATTGATGCGACTCTGCCGCTTGCCGATGGCGGATCGCAGGTGGAATACTGGAACGCGGATGCGGACCGTGGAAAAGTCGCCAATGTTCGCTACGTTCGTCGTTATCAACCGTTTTTGTTGACTGCTCTGGATGATGACGGTCAGTCCCGCGTTCATGCGGCCAATATGCTGACAAGCTGGTATTGGCGCGGAAAAGAAATCGATGAGCCGCTTTCTCGCGAACTGCTGATGAAAGCCTTTTTCGTCGATGGCGAGCTGCATCCCAATCTGGCTGCCGCTTTGGACGACGACCACGACGGCAAGGTGGAAGACGGCGAATGGAAGCTTGGTGACGACTCGGAAATCGCAGCGGCCAGGGCGCGGCTTGTTGCGGTTGGCGTGAACGACCCGAAAATCGTTTCGCGCCTGGATGTGCTTGCTGTCTCGCACGGCGTGAAAGATCATAACGCCGTTACCTTGGATTGTACGCGCTGTCACGGCGAGCAGACCGCGATCGACCGCCCGGTGATGCTGACGGCTTCTCTTGTTGGAGGTATGGCCCCACAGGGACCGTCCACGGACGGATTGGCCGTTGGCGGCTCAATCGTACAGGACAGAGCGAGCGTGACCTTCGCACCGCAACGCAGCGGGGATGTTTATATCCTCGGGCATGACCGTCAGCCCTGGAGCGATCTGCTCGGATTGGCCTTCTTCATCATGACCGCGCTGGGACTGGGCGCGCACGCTTCCTACCGCATCTTCACCCGCAAACATCGGCAACAGTCGCACGCCAAGATGAAGCGCGTGTATATGTACCAGCTATACGAGCGCATCTGGCACTGGTTGATGGCTGCAAGTATCATACTGCTGGCGTTGACGGGATTGGAAATCCACTACATGGGTAGCCTGCACCTATTCGGCTTCCGCCTCGCCGTGGACATGCACAATGTGCTGGCGGTGATTATGATCGTCAATGCGCTGCTTTCTCTTTTCTACCATCTGGCGACTGCCAACATCCGGCAGTTCATTCCCAGGCGGGAATCGTTCATTCAGGATGTGCTGGTGCAGGCCCAATATTACCTGAACGGCATTTTCGTCGGTGCACCGCATCCCATCGAAAAGACACCGGAACGCAAGCTGAATCCCTTGCAGCAGATCACCTATATGGGATTGATGAACGTGCTGTTCCCCTTCCAGGTCGTTACCGGTTTATTGATCTGGGCCGTGTCGCAGTGGCCGGAAACCGCCGCGAATATTCAGGGGTTAAGCCTGGTTGCGCCGTTACACAATCTTGGAAGCTGGTTGCTGCTCAGCTTTATTGCAGCCCATCTGTACCTGATCACCACCGGCCATACGCTGACTTCCAACCTGAAAGCGATGGTCACCGGGTATGAAGATATCGAAGTCGCCTCCGATTCCGAATCGAACACAGCGAGGTAAGCCATGTCTGCGAATAGTAAACAGAAAACCGCGCGTCCCTACATGAACCCGTATCTTGCGGGTACGATACTGGGAGTAGTGCTCTTCCTTTCCTTCTATATTACGGGAGGTGGACTGGGCGCCAGCGGCGCGATCAACCGTATCCAGATCTCCGTACTGGATCTGGTCGCATCGGAGCACGTCAACCAGGTTGCTTACTTCGCGCAAACGGCGGGAGGCGACAAAAACCCCTTGCATCATTCCAGCATTTACATGTTGCTTGGCACCTTTTTCGGTGGGGCGCTTTCCGGTCTGTTCAACCGGCGCTTCAAATTCGAACTGCGCAAGGGACCGAACGCCAAAACGGGAACGCGCATTGTGTTTGCGCTGCTTGGCGGGCTGATTATGGGAGTGGGAGCGCGCATGGCGCGCGGCTGCACCTCCGGGCAGGCATTAAGCGGCGGCGCAGTGCTTAGTGTGGGCAGCTTCGCTTTCATGTTCGCCGTTTTCGGCGGCGGCTATGCGCTGGCCTACTTCTTCCGTCGGCATTGGAATTAAGGGAGGATCACGAGATGGCACCCTATGATTTAAGCACCTGGAGCGACGTCACCTATTTCCTCGTTTTCTTCCTGATCGGAGCGGGATTCGGTGCGACCTTGGAAATGGCCGGATTCGGTGACAGCCGCAAGCTGGCGGCGCAGTTCTACTTGAAGGAAATGACGGTTTTAAAGGTGATGTTCACCGGTATCGTCGTGGCGGCGACCTTGATCTTCTTGTCCACTTCCCTGGGATTATTGGATTTTTCCCGCGTGTTCGTCAATCCCACCTATTTGTGGCCGGGAATTGTGGGCGGCCTGATTATGGGAGTCGGCTTCATTATCGGCGGCTTCTGTCCGGGAACCTCCCTGGTGGCGGCCAGCACGATGAAAATCGACGGCATGGTGTTCGCCCTGGGCGTGACGCTGGGCACCTTCGTGTTCGGTGAATGGGTCGGTTCGATCGATGCCTTCTGGCACAGCAGCTATTACGGTCGTTTTACGATGATGGACTGGTTGGGCGTCGATGCAGGCGTGGTGCTGGTCGGATTGATCCTGATGGCGCTGTTCGCCTTTTTCCTGGGTGAAATCTCGGAAAGCGTGTTTGGCGATAAGCCCCGCCCGAGTGGCTCATTGTGGCGTTTCAGCAATCGCCGACATGTGACGGCGGCTGGCGCGCTGGTGCTGGTGGGATTGGTTGTGTTGCTGATCGGTCAGCCGAGTTTGGAGAAGCGTTGGGAGCAGTTGCAGCCGAAAGCCGGAGAAACGCTGGAGTCTCGCGCGGTGTACGTGCATCCGGCGGAAGTGGTTGCTTTCCGTGGAAATCCGGGAGTTTACGTAACCACGCTGGATGTGCGTCCTGAAGCCTATTTCAACCTTTTCCACTTGCAGGGGGCCGTGCGCCTTGAGCCAGGAACGGCGGGCGATCCGGCGTTAATCAAGCGTTTGAAAAAGCAACCGACCAACACTGCTACGTTTATCATCTCCAACGGTGAACAGTGGGCGACAGAAGCCTATCGGGAGTTGTATGCGGCGGGGGTGCCCAATATCTATGTGGTTGAAGGCGGTTACAACAATTGGCTGAGCAAGTATCAATCAACTCCCTGTCTCGCTAATGCGGCGCCGGAACTACGCAAAGCGGATGAAGAACTGGGTTTCCGTTTTCTGCGCGCGGTCGGTGGACGCGCCTACAATGCGCATCCCGAATGTGGCTGCAAGGAAGTCATTCCTTACGAATGCGACAAGCAGAATCCGAACATCGAAGGCAAGGGGCATCGTCCCGTATGGCCGAAATATACCTACGACGCCAAGGTGAAGATCCGGGCGAAAGCCAAAGTTACCGGCGGTTGCGGTTGATCGGCAGATTTGTGTGCTGACATTTCCGGGAGCGATTGGCCTCCCGGATTTTTTATGAGGTCAAGACATACGGTTGGAGCAGGACAGGAGCCGTTGCTCCAACGGGCTAGATTTTCATCGTTTATTTTCCATCCTGAAAGCCTCACCCAAAGGCTTGACAAGCCCTCTTCGATAACGGTATCGTTTCCGCAAGTATTTTCCTGATTTCAACTTTTATCGAAAGCGAGTCGAGCCATACGCACCCTAACTCTACCCGTTTATGTGTTGTTGCTGGCCCTGTTGCTTTTAGGCTGCAACGAAGATTCCTCGGACGTCGCTCCTATAGACGGCGACCAGGATGCCGCCGCTACCGATGGCGACTCGGATACCACCGACATCGAAGGCGAAACACCGGACCCCTTGATTCCACCTAAACCCTTGGATACCTTGGGCTTTGAGCGTCCCGCACGCGAGCCTTCCGGCGAGCCTGTCAGCCAGGAAGAAATCGCGGATTTCAGCCAAAAAATGGCGGATTTCTACAAGGATGTCGGATATTTCGACTGGGTCTGGCGTATCAGCCACGGTCTGGATAAAAGCTACGATGAAAACATGATGGACTACAAGCTCTGGTGGCAGGATGTCGGCATGAGAAAAGAAGGCGACACGCTCGTGCTGTTCCATCATGGCCGCGCGGAAAACATCGCGGAACGCACCATGAAGCTGCTGCCCAACGCCATCGGCGGCTACCTGCTCACCGGCAATCAACGCATGGCCGACGTGGCCAGGCAGTACATGAAGGGCATGGTAGCGCTGTCACTGGGATTCGAATTCGAGCGCGAAGACCCGATCGTCAAGTACTTGCAATCACGTGCGATTTTCAACCACAACCACGGCTACACGGTCGATGACCGCAAGTTGGAAATCGACTATTCGCCCTCCTGCGTCGCCAGCGCCAAGTGGAACGTGCACATTTTCGAGATTCCGGACAATCCCGAATACGGCGACATCTGGGTGTCGAACATGCGCAGCAAAGACGATATTCCCTATGTGTACCAGTCGATGCTGATGGCCACACGCGCCTACTACGAAGCCGACGATCCCGAACTGCGCGAGGCGGCGCGGCTGTATATCAAGTATTTACGCGGCTTTACCCAGAGTATCGTGGAGAACGACTGGTACATCCTGACCAAATACGACGACGGCGTCGCCCGGCACATGTACGACATCGACCGCGAAGGGAACCCGGAGGCGGATTTGGGGTCGTTCGTGCATTGGGAGCTGATTTTCGGTGAGGATGCCGAATGCAATGCGCAGTTGGGTGCGGCATTGACGGCGGACGGTGACCCGCATGGAAAAGGCGATTGCCAGCGCGGACTGGCGGGAATGGATTTCGAGAAACTGGCCTTTGCCACTCATTTCTTCAACTACGAGATTTACGTCCACTTCCATATCGGTGCCATGGCCGCTGCGATTCTGTGGCGGCAGGACGAGATCGCCGAGGCGCTGATGGACGGTCTGGCGGAACGTTTCGACGAACTGATGCACAACCCGGATGTTGCGCACCGCGACGACGTAGACTTCGACTCCGCCATGGCTGGCTGGCTGCTGGTGGCGGCCACCCACGGTTATCCCTTGACCGCCGATGAGGCGCGTCATATCCAGACCTGGTACGGCAAAGCCGCCGATCATTATCGCGCATGGCCGCACTGGGACCCCTGGAACAGCATGCAGGACGGTGAATCGCTGAATTCGGACAAAGCGTCGAGCCGGGAGACGGTTACGGAAGCGGACGGCAGCCAGCACGAAGTCGGAGTCAGCCGCATGATGGAACTGCCGTATCTCTACGAATACTGCGCCTCTCCCATCCGCGACAAGCAGGGCGTGCAGTTCATCGACTGCGACGTTCTGGCGGAGGAATAGCGGCGGCTGCATTGTGCCCGACATTCCAGGTAAAAATCAGACTAGACTAGAATGTAGAATACATTTTTCCACGTTCAGACGATTGTTCGTGTCTTCGGGAACATATCTCAGGGTTATCTGTCCCCAATCGCATAGAAGTAGCCAGACATTTGCCCACCATTGTTCCAGTCGACACAGGTTGCCGAGGCATATATCGTATGGTCAAAACCCAGTGAGATAGAGCTCACCTGGCAGTCAACATCAAACTCCCATTTCTTTGTTCCGTTTGCGTTGACAGCATTTATCTTGGCATTCGATCCTGCGAAAATGATCGTACCATCCTTATCGACGAGTATTGGTCCATTGATCAAACCGTTAGTGGAATAACTCCAGTATTCAGAACCAGTTGAAGGCTCTAGCGCTGTTAAATCGGCACCACCGGTATAAATCGTACCATCGGCTCCAATCGCCGGGTAAGATTGCATGGTAGCGTCGATTTGTTTGCTCCACTTCAGATTACCAAAAGGTGAGTAGCATCGCAAAACTCCATCCGCCGCACCAAATAGGATATTTCCGGCATGAGTGATTGTTGGACCAGACCATGGGTAATCATCTACAGATTTTTTCCAAAGAACCGACCCGTCCGTATCTACCGCAACGAACTGATGTGGGTCTACTGTTGTGTAATATATTTTTCCATCCGAACCCATCGCGGGCGATCCTAAAACCGTACCTGTTTCTTCGCTCTCCCAAACAACCTCTCCTGTCGAGTTGAAGCCTTTCAATCCTGTTCCTGTAGAGAGATAAACGATATGGTTGCTATCGATCAATGCAGAACCATTGGATTTTCCATCATCATATTTCCATTTTCTCTCACCAGAATGCGAGAAAGCGTAAACACCGTTATTCGAGGAAAAATAGATCGTCCCATCTGAGCCAATGGCAGGAGGATCACTTGCGGCTCCTGCACCTGCTTGCCATCTTTCAGCACCACTCGATGACAGAGAATAGAAACCATCGCTGCTGCTGAAAAACACATTCCCTTCGCTATCAACGGCGGCACCGGAAAACTTTCCGTTGCTGATATGCTTCGACCATAATAACGTGGGATTGTCTGGCCCTTTTTGTGGACTTAAGCCATGTCGGTTCTGGCAATAGCTCTCCATCGGCCACGCGGCCCCTTCCTGAACACCGCTCATATCTCCGCAGCCACACGCCTGCTGCGTGAAAATGAGCGTACAGTCCTCAGGACATTCTACCGTAATAGAACCATCAGAATTGACCGTTAGGCCACACATACCCATGATATCTCTATCTACAAAATCACACCCGGTAACCTGCTCGGACTCAGGTGGTTCACCATTCGCCGTCACGGTCACAGTGTAATCACAGTCGGTATCGGGTGTCCTTTCGATAATGGCGCTTTCGATGGAAAGCAGGTAGCAATAGGGACCGCTTTGCGATTCAATGCAATAATCGCCTGCAAATCCCTCACAACCCGGGCAATCCATATCATCGCCATCAACAGGAAGATCACCATCCGTCGCATCTCCGTCCGGTTGCGCATCCCCATCGACCTGATTATCGCCATCCGCGACATCTCCATCCGAAGTGTCGCCATCTGTATCCGGCAAACACATTCCGCTTGATTGGTCCCAGGTAAAACCGGGAAAACATTGATTGGAGGACGAATCACCGTCTGTGGTTGCATTGTCGCCATCGCTGAAAGGAGAATCATCATCCGTAGAGGAGTCTCCTTCGCTACAGCCGGAGAAAGTGATGATGAATCCGGAAATGACAACCAAGCATAGTGAAATAGTAAATCTCATGTTTTTCTCCATAGTTACAATACTGTCAGAGCTTTATTAGTCTTCTTTTCACTACGGACACGTACATTTTCCGCTTTGAGACATTCGTCCGTCATCGTGACAGGCGTATACGTAGTCGTTGGACCGACAGGCAAACCCTACCTCCACCAATCCTTCTCTACATGCAGCACTTTTATCTGTAGGTAATTCTTCATGATCCGAGCAATAGTCGGAACAAGCCGGGTTCTGGGAACAGCACCCGCTCGGACTCACCAAGTCGCAAACAGGAAGAACGCAAGATCCTTCAACACAAACCTCACCTGCTCCTGAGCAGTCGAAAGAACTCGAACATTCCTGGTAAACGCACTTCCCATCGATGCACTTTTCGTCGCTGTCACAATCCCAGGCGCCTGAACATGTATTGCTTGAATCTCCATCTGTATTGGGGGTGTAGTTGCCGGAGCCATCAATGCTGCAAGCGCAGTCTCCCCCATATGCACACATATTATGACCGGTCAATTGGCAGAAATTCTGACAGTCGGATTGATTATTGATAGTGCCATCATCATTTAGGCCGGAATAAATATAGAAATCTTCAGGACAATTTGAGAAATCGGTTGGCCAACCAGGGGAATGGCTCCATAAAACCGCCCTGCACCCGATAATCTGATCGCAGGTATGAAAGTCTTCGCATTCATCTATGGAAGCATAGCAGTTTAAACATTCCGTAGTATAAATCCCATATTGTAGTGCTCTTGGAAAATGGGAGAGGCAATCCTGCATATCCTCATCAGTTCCCTCTCCACACGAAATAGAGAATTCACAAATATGCCTGTAGTCCAGTTCTTCACTTCCATCATTATCATCAGCCGCTTGCTCTTCTTCGCAATAGGAATCATCGACAATTTCGAGGGGGAGGAAAAGCCGGGATAAAGTTGGCAGCATTATTATTACTGCTTTCAAGCAGGGCTTGTCTTTGGCTACCTGCTGACCTATTAGATCAGTAAGTATCTCATAGCCTTTTAGTGTTGTGGTTCTTGTCCACTCTTTCGCACCTTCCTTTAAAATGAATGCTAGGAATCCTTTTGCAGTCTTTATGGCACCGCTTTTAAGATCAAAGCCAGAAATAATTGTATTAGCAATTCCCAAAACAGCAAACTTGATTTTTCCCTGTCGTTGTATATCTTCAAATATTTCCTCAGGTGTGACGTAGTATAACCATGGTTTCGAATTATCCATATGACTCAAATCAAACATTACGCTATCGTAAATTCCTTCTCCTAGCTCAATAAAGGGAGAGGCGACATATTCACCAGCCTTGATAACTGCAATTGCACCATAACGTATGACAACTTCTCCCTTGCTTGGAAGTCTAAATTTCAGGTTTGAATTGGTTGCAGTAAACTTCCTTTCGCTTGAACTCTCCATACTTCCTTCCGGTCCTTCCGGGGGACCGATGTACAATGAGGGAAGGTAACGTTCATCCGGATCAAGAATAACTACTGAAATGATGTCTTCATTCTCACCGAAGGTCACATCAATGCCCTGAACAGGATCTCCATTTTGATCGACGGCTTCAACAGTAAATTCTTTTTCGTGGAATGTTGACGAAAAGGAAACTTCACCGCTTTCATTGGTTGTCGCTGTAGCAGTGTTTTCCCATGGATTTTCAAGATCGTTGTTTTCATCACTTGAACTGCAAGCGGAAAGCACGACGAGGAATAAGAGCGTAAGCATAAAGGCGACTCGATGCTTCTGGAGCATAGCGATTCCTCCACGTTAATAGAATATGTTGTTGAATATTTGCAGTGAAGATATCATTCGCGGGAATGCCTGTCAAGTCAAACATGGCAGTAACTGTCAAGAAAGGTGGTAAGTTTTTTTACGGGATTCCGTGTTTCCGCTGTTCCTTCGGTTAGCCATCTATTCGACGAGTTCTCACAATTGAAGCGCTCGGCATGAGGGGAGATTCGATGACGAATGACGACAAGCAGATGAGAAAATATCGGACAAGAAATTCAACATACACAATCTGTAAAACAAACAGGACGGCAGCCCTGCTCCAACACCATGGAGACAAATATCGGGGCTGAGATTGACCTATACGAGTGTTTCAACCAGTGATTCACCCAACCGGTACTTTTTCCCCCAGGCAAAACCGACATTAATCTTGACACTCCTTATATAGCTGTGTTACACCCGCTAAACTGAATGACTATTCATATCTCAAATCCGTACTCGCTGTGAGGCGCATATGGCAAATGGTTCCAAACAGAACGATAAACACCAGCGTATTCTGAACGCCGCGATGAAAGTGTTCGCTCAGAACGGTTTCTACAACTCGAAAGTCAATGAAATCGCGAAGGAAGCGAACGTCGCCGACGGTACGATCTACCTGTATTTCAAAAACAAGGACGACATCCTGATTTCGTTGTTCGAAGACAAGATGTCCCAGATCATCGAAGCGCTGCACAATCGCTTGGAAGGCGTGACCGATCCGCTGGAGAAAATCCGCATCTACATCCGCTCCCATATCGACATGGCGCGGCAGATGCCGGATCTGGCCCAGGTCATCACCCTGGAACTGCGCCAGTCCACCCGCTTCATGAAAGAATACGACAACCAGAAATTCACCTTGTACCTGCGGATTCTGTCGGATATGATTCGCGAGGGCAAAGACGCCGGAGCTATTCGCAAGGACGTTTCCCCCGGCATCATGAAACGTGCGTTGTTCGGTATGCTCGATGAAATTTCACTGTATATCGTGCTGACACAGACGCATCCGAAATACGATATCGACCGTATCGCCGAAGAAATGTGTGAATTCTTCATTAGGGGGTTGACGGCGGGCGATATAGGGTAGATGATCAACTGTTTTTTACGGAAGACCTAATAAAGAGTCTTCGATCAAGACGAGAGTCCTGTATTACCGGAACCGTTCCGGTTCGAAAACCTGAGGAAGGAGGCTGTCGAATGAAAATTTTAGTAACCTGCAAGCAAGTGCCCGATCCGGATATCAAGGTCAAGTTGAATGCCGACGGAACCGGCATCAGCACCGACGGTATCAAATACGTCGTTAACTATTTCGATGAAATCGCCAACGAAGAGGCCCTGCGCCTGAGCGAAAAACATGGCGACACCGAAGTGGTCGTGCTGGGTATCGGCTCCAAAGACATCACCACCCAGATCCGCAGCTGTCTGGCGATGGGTTCGCTGCGCGGCATCCACGTCGTGACGGACGAAACGCTGGATTCCGACGCCGTGGCGCACATCGTGGCCAAGGTGATCGAGAACGAAAAGCCGGACCTGATCCTGATGGGCAAGCAAGCCACCGACGATGACGCCACCCAGGCGGGACAGATCGTCTCCGCGCTGACCGGCTATCCGCAAGCCTGCTATGCTTCCAAAGTCGAATTGAACGACGCCAAAGACGCCGCGACCGTCATCCGCGAAGTGGACGGCGGCCTGGAGACCGTGGAAGTCAGCTTCCCGGCGATCGTTACCTGCGATCTGCGTCTGAACGAACCGCGCTATGCTTCGCTGCCGAACATCATGAAGGCCAAGCGCAAGAAGATCGACGAATTCACCTTCGATAGTCTGGGTGTGGCTCCCGCTCCCAAGGTGAAGGTTGTCAAGCTGACCACCCCGCCGGAACGCAAAGCCGGTATGATCGTGGACAGTGTGGACACCTTGGTTGACAAGCTTCTCAACGAAGCCAAAGTCCTGTAACGGCAACCCTGACTAGGAAAAGGAGCAAGATATGTCGGTATTGATTTTTGCAGAACAGAAAAAGGGAAACCTGGTCAAGGCTTCGTTGGGCGCCATCAATCTGGGCTCCCAGATCGCCGCGAAACTGGGTTCCGGTTATGACATCCTGTTGGTCGGTCCTGGTGCAAACGACGCCGCCCCCGCCGCCGCCAAAACCGGTGCGGGCAAATTGTACGTGGCCGAAGACGCCAAACTGGATCAGTACATGGACGAACTGTACGCGGACATCGTGATCGATGTCGCCAATCAGATCGGCGCTACCTGCATTTTGGGTCTGGCCACCACGCAGGGCAAAGCGGTTATGCCGCGCGTCGCCGCCAAACTGGAAGCCGGTATGGCCTCCGACGTGATCGGCCTGGGCGAAGGCACCAACTTCATCCGTCCGATGTACGCCGGTAACCTGAACGCCGAAGTCGAAATTCTGACGGACAAAAAGGTGCTCACCGTTCGCGGTACCGCCTTTGATCCGATCGCTGAAGGCGCGGAAGCGGCTGTCGAGGCCGTCACCATCAGCGCCGATCCGGCCAGCTACAACAAGAAGTTCGTCGGCATGGAAGAAACCGTTTCCTCCCGTCCGCCGCTTACCGAAGCCGGCGTGGTCGTTTCCGGTGGTCGCGGCTTGAAGAGCGGCGACAACTTCCCGGTGGTCGAGGAACTGGCGGATCTGCTCAACGGCGCCGTCGGTGCGACCCGTGCCGCCGTCGATGCGGGCTGGATCCACAACGACTATCAGGTCGGCCAGACCGGTAAGGTCGTCGCCCCGGATCTGTATTTCGCCATCGGTATTTCCGGTGCGATCCAGCATCTGGCGGGTATGAAAGACTCCAAGACCATCGTCGCCATCAACAAAGACGAAGAGGCTCCGATCTTCACCGTGGCCGACTACGGCCTGGTAGCGGACCTGTTCAACGCGGTGCCGGAACTGGTCGCCAAGATCAAAAACGCCAAGGGCCTGTAAATCGTCCTAAAGCGTTTCGTTTGTACGCATCACCGGCCACCTTCGGGTGGCCGGTTTGCTTCATGCTAACCTCTTTTTTCTACAGCATTTTTTTCACACCTGTAAAAACGCATACAAAATCAAATACTTGTTTGACAGTCCCCTTGTACCCGAATAAAATAGAGGTGTTTGCATATTTGGGAGGAAGTACGCCATGACGGATCATCTTAGCACCTACTTTGCATCACCCGAACGTCTGGCAGGTCATCGATTGGAGCGCCACCTCGATTTGATCACGAATAATGCGGTTATCTGTAGTGTTCTAGCCAGCATTTCCGGCTTTTTGGCCGTATTGAACCAGCAGCGGCAAATTCTCACGGTGAACGAAGATCTATGCCAGTTTCTCGGAGAACCGGACCTGAGCCAGGTATTCGGTCTTCGCGTGGGTGAAGCCATCGGCTGTATTCACGCAAACAAAGGTCCAGGGGGTTGCGGCACCGGCAAGCATTGTCGCAGTTGCGGCGCGGTGCTCTCCATGCTGGCCGCCCTCGAACATGACAGACCCGTGGAAAAAGATTGCGCAGCTACCGTTCAGGCAAATGGGCAGGAAGTGGAGCTGTTCTTCCAGGTCCGCTCACAACCAATCCTGATTGGAAATGAAAAGTTCTTACTGTTTTTCCTACGCGATCAGACCGAAGAGAACCGCCGTGTCACCATGGAACGCGTGTTTTTTCACGATATGACCAATATGCTGCAAGTGCTGATGGGTTATGCGGAATTCGCCGTAGAGGAATGCCAGTCGGAAGGCGAAGAAATATACTCGACGATTCAGGAATATGTCAGACGTTTATGTGCCGAGGTTGATCTGCACAAAACTATCGCTTACTCCAGGGACCACAACTATCCGTTGAGGGTAAAAGAAACCACTTTGCAAAAGCTGGTGGCGGAAGCAATCGGGCGTATAGGCTCCAGATTGAATGGATCGCAGACCAGGATTGCAGTGGACCTGGACCCGGAGATTGAAAACCAACGCATTCAAACCGATGCCAGTATCGTCGTGCGGGTACTGATGAACATGCTGAATAACGCATTAGATGCTGCAACTGACGGTGATGTTATCACCTTTTCAGTCGATCCCATGGCTGGTCAGGTCAAGTTTTCGGTGCACAATCCTCAGATCATTCCAAGAGATCACCAACTTCGTATCTTCCAACGCCACTTCACCACCAAGCAGGGTATCGGGCACGGATATGGAACGTACTCCATGAAATTATTGGGGGAAACCGTTTTAGGTGGGGAAGTCGGCTTCTATTCCGGCAGCGGTCACGGAACCACCTTCTGGCTGCTGGTCCCGGACAAGACCGCATAATAATCTGCAAATCAGTTATCGTTGTCGGTGAGTGCACCTGGTATATGGGTGCCACCGATTTGCGTACGACATTCGGGATGGTTGGAGTTTTCCCGGCATCCTCCCCGTCTGTTGTTATCGTCCGTGAGCTAGTCCATCCCAATAACCTACCCTTGACAATGGGCTGTAATGTGTCTATTATAGGGCAAGAAATATGCCCATGAAAGGGTAGAAACGAAAAATTTAATTGGCTGTCGAACTGATGGTCGAACCATGAGAAGGGAAAGGAGAGGCTGGATATCGTGTTTCGAAAGGGATGGTTAATCGTTTGCTTACTACTTGGAATTATTCTGTATTCCGGCCTTGCAAGTGCGGAAGAACAGGATGGATCCGATTCGGATTTCTCGCCGGATCGGGTAAAAGCCGAAGCGCAGGAAGCAGTTGATGAACCCATCGACGAGGACGACTGTTCCGCCTTGTTCGGCTCGGAAGAGATAGAGGCCAGAAACGAAGCCAGAAGAAAAGCAATATTGGTGCGGGTGCGGGAATCCAACGGGATTATCACCGTGATGCATCATGGTGAGCATTGGCGCAGCTATGCCCACGGACACGCCCAGGGTTTGGATCTGATCGGCATAGAGAAAGACGAGCACGGCGAATTTCACGCCCTGATCGAAGTCTCGGAAGAGGTTGCCGAGGAATACGACTGCGAATGCGGCGTTTACGAAGTTTCTCGGGATGCGTCGCTTTTTTCCAGCGCGCCGGTATTGTGGATGAACCGCAACCTGGTGCTACTGGATTACGACGACGAACTGGCCTATCTCACCATCGATCCGGAAGACCGCTATCTCTTTCGGTTGGTCTGGCAATCGCGCTGGACGATCATCCAACCCCAGGAGCCCACCAAGCGCAGTAGCCGCTCCAAGCGAAAACGCAGAAAAAGTCGACGGCGGCGCTAAGAAACGGTCTTTTTCCTTGTGCATCGTGTGATTGTTGATGTTGGAGCAGCAATTCCCGTCCTGCTCCTCTCTCTTGGTTTCATGTTAGGGATGGGAGCCTTGAACCAACAACAAGTTGAATGCATGGAGAGAAGCGGCAGGTACGTTCATCCCCCCCTGCGGTTGACAAAGCTACTCCATGCAGGCTATATAATCTGTACGGTTTAGGGTACGAATTGGTAAAAGTGAAGCGTCAAGTATATGTTGAAGTGGGGTGAAAAAGGCCATGCGAATCGCTGACCCGGAGAAAGGCATGTTTCCCATCGGTGTAGTGGCGGATATGATCGGTGCGTCCCAGAAGCAACTGCGGGTGTATGAATCCAAAGGAATTATCAAACCTGCCCGCTCGGACGGAAACCGTCGTTTGTTTTCCCAGAAGGATGTCGAGCAGTTGACCTTTATTCATTATTTGGTTTCGGTAGAGAAGGTCAATCTGGCCGGGGTGAAAGTCATCCTAGGCCTGTTACGCAAATTTTCGAAGGAGCAGCGCCGGGAATTGGTTCTCTCCGTAGAAGCCAGGATCGATCGCCTGTCCAAGCCGGAACGGGCTGCATTCGAGGAGCAGACGCCGCAAATGGAGGACAATCCCCTGTTACAGGTGCCCAAGATCGATTCGCTGATTTCAAACGAACTGGAACCGTTGGAAAACGACGATTCATAGAAAGGACCGGCTACAAGCGCCATGCATTGGATAGACATCGGAATTATCGCCCTGTACATGACGGCCATGCTGGGTGTGGGTGTGTTTTTTCTGCGCAAACAGACCAGCATCGACCAGTATTTTGTTGGAGATCGCAAAATGGGTGCAGGCCACATCGGGTTTTCCGTGGTGGCGACCGATGTCGGTGGTGGGTTTTCCATCGGCCTGGGCGGCCTGGGTTTTGCGATGGGTTTATCCGGTTCATGGTTGCTTTTCACAGGCTTATTGGGTGCATGGCTGGCGGCGGTGATTTTAATTCCCAAAGTAAAACGCATCGGCGACCGCTATGGCATGTTGACCTACCCGGATTTCCTGGAAAAACGCTTCGATGGCAAAACACGTCTGGTCGCGGCGATCGTGTCCGGTATCGGCTACGCCGGATTTGTAGGTGCGCAGGTGTTGGCCGGAGCCAAACTGGGCAGCGCCGTGTTCGACGTCAGCATCCTGACCGCCGTGCTGGTAATGGCCGGAGTGGCTGTGCTCTACACCTCCTTTGGCGGCATCCAAGCCGTGATCTATACCGACTCCATCCAGTGGGTGGTATTGCTTAGCGGCCTGCTCTTTTTCGCGCTGCCTTTTTCCTATGTCGAAATCGGGGGATGGGAGACGATTCGTCAGACATTGCCTGCCTCGCATTTCAGCTTGACGAACATCGGGTTCGGACAGTTTGTGACCTGGATGTTTACCATCGTTCCAATCTGGTTTGTAGGAATGACGCTCTATCAGCGCATCTATGCCACGCGCGATGTCAAGACCGCCCAGCGCGCCTGGTTTCTGGCCGGATTGCTGGAATGGCCGCTCATGGCTTTCCTTGGCGTATTGCTGGGTATGTTTGGACGGGTGCTGTTTCCCGAGGTGGAATCGGAAATGGCTCTGCCGATGTTGATCAAGACCATTCTGCCGATCGGCTTGGTGGGTTTGGTCAGCGCGGCCTATTTCTCCGCGATCATGAGCACGGCGGATAGTTGTCTGATGGCCTCCGTCGGCAATCTCGTGAACGACATTTATCAGAAATATATCCGCCCCCAGGCCGACGAGCAACACGTGTTGCGGGTAAGCCGCATCATGACGATTTTGGTGGGAGTGGCTTCGGTATGGATCGCCATGGCGGTTCCCAAGGTGCTTGATAGCATTTTGCTGGCTTATTCGTTCATGGTTTCCGGCTTGTTCGTGCCGACGCTAGGTGGGTTGTTATGGAAGCGCGTCAGCGCACGGGCCGCATTTTTAAGCATGCTCAGCGGCGGGGGCTGCGCGCTGCTGTTGAATATCGTACCTTCTTTGAATCCGGTGGACGAAGCGATCCTGGTCGCCTTGCCGCTTTCAGCCCTGGTGCTGGTTGTGGCAACCTTGCTGTGGCCTTCTTCGGCATCCACTATTACCAACATGGAGACGAGTCGTGAGTGAACAAAAGTCGAGTAATATTAAGAAAGATACCCCCGAACCGGTTGTGTTGCAGTCCGTCGAAGAATCGCCGGAAATGCTGCCTTCAGTTGAGGATCTGGATCAGATGCAGGATGAATGGAGCGGTCTGGAGCCGACGGACAAGGAGATGGGGCTGGTTCAGTTTACCCTGGATAAAGGAGTGAAGACCACCGTGGTAGGTACGGTATACGGACTGGATTTCGAAATCGAAGGTGAAGGCCATAAAATCAAAGTCTTTTTCGACTATTACAACAAGCGCCTGAAAGTCGTGGATTATGATGCGACCGATTACACCGCCATGATCCGGCGTCTGGCCTGGTTGGCGGAAGCCAACGATTTCGACAAGATTTTCGTGAAGGCCGATAAGGAAGACTTTCAGAAGTTTCTTTCGCACGGTTACATGATGGAAGGCATCTTGCGTTATTATTTCCGAGGCAAGGATGCCTATGTCCTGTCGCGTTTTTCTTCCGATAAGCGGGTGCGCAGTTCCGATCTGCTGGAAGAAGCTCAATTGATCGAAGACTTGATTTACAGTTCGGAACCGGGTCACATTCATCAACTCGATCCGGAAATAGAAATCGTACGTGCCAACGAGGACCAGATTCCGCTCTTGGCGGCTATTTACCGAAGCGTTTTCGAAACCTATCCTTCTCCGCTGACCAATCCCGACTATATCAAATCGACGATGGATCGGAACCTGATTTATCGGCTTGCCATGCGCGGTGACACGGCCCTGGCCGCTGCCAGTGCGGACATGGATCGCAAGCATCTGAACGCCGAAATGACCGATTGCGCCACCGTTCCGGAAGCGCAGGGAAAAGGTCTGATGCAACATCTGCTGCTGCACCTGGAACAGGATCTGATCGACGAAGGAATTTTAACCGCTTATACCCTGGCGCGCGGTATGAGCGTGGGTATGAACCGGTCCTTTTTCAAACTGGGTTACGAGTTTTCGGGAAGGCTGGTCAATAACTGCGATATCTTCGGCCAATTCGAAGATATGAACATTTGGGTAAAACGCTTGAAGAAAACCACCTGACGGCGTGTGAAAGTCAAGGTGCAGGGGTAGGCTTTGCCCCTGCACTTCGCAGTTTATGTCAGGCTAAAACTTTCCCGACCCACTCCCCTGCCTGGTTTCCCCCAAAAGCAATTCAATACATCCTACAATCCATTCTATGTATCTTAAATCATGCCTCTTTTTGTTAGGTGCTTGACAGTGATGGGGAAGACCACTATCCTGAATTCACGGAGATACAGCCAAACAAAGCAGAGTTGATTTGTAAGCATGCGGATCAGCGGAAGGCATTTATGCAAACATCCTTCAAGATAATTGGAGAGTATATATGCGCCATGTAGGAATCTATCTGATTTTCCTTGTTTTCCTTGCCTCATTTCCCGGTTGTTCGGATGACGGCGTTCAAAACCAGAATCCGGGAGACTTTGATGAAATCGACGCTCAAGGCGACAGTGACATTCCAAGCTCCGACGGTGATGGATCGGGCGAACTTCCCGTTGATGGCGACAGTTCCGACGGTGATGCCACGGATGGAGACAATAGCGACGGTGATGCTACGGATGGTGATGGTGAGACCGCTGATGGTGATCTCGACATCGAACAGGAGCATTCCGAGCCTGCATTCGCTCCCGCTTTCAGTGGGTTTGCCGCGTCGGCAGGAACGGCGGCTTCCGATGCGTATAAGATGACGTTCCGGCTGGCTCCGGCGGTTCTTAGCATCCAATCCGAAAATAATGAATATCGCTTGAATGCAAGCGTCACGCTTAGCCCGATTCGATAAGAAAGGATAGCCCCATGAATACCAGACAGTTACTTCCCTGGTTTGTCGGAGTTTTAGCGCTTCTACTCGGTTCCATCACTTGGGCAGCCGTTCCCGCGACAATGCAGTTTCAGGGCTACCTGACGGACGCGGATGGCGAAGCGCTTGATGGCGGTTACACCATTTCGTTCACGCTGTACGATGCCGAAGAGGATGGCAATGCCGTATGGACGGAAGTGGTCGGCGCGATTATCGAACGTGGTGCCTTTACGGCGATTCTCGGAGAGAGTAATCCGCTGGACGCCAATATCTTCGGAAGCGATGCATTGTGGCTTGGAATTCGCGTCGATGACGGAGAGGAATTGTCACCGCGCACACCAATCAGCAGTATTCCGTATGCGGTGCGGGCTTCGGTGGCGGATAATGCCATGACCGAAGCACAGGTGCAGGATATCATCGATGGCGGTGGCTACCTGACCGGCTACGACGAAACCGACCCGACCGTGAATGCCCTGGCTAAGGCTGTACTGAACTGCCAGACGAATGAAGTGGCCAAATGGGATGGGGCGGCTTGGATCTGTGCGGTGGATATGAGCGGTCTCGAAGCGGAAAGCGATCCGGTCTTTTCCGAAGCTCCGGCTTTCGGTATCGGTGATACCGATATTGCGAACTGGAATGCCTGCTATGGCTGGGGAGATCATTCTGAAGCGGGTTACCTGACAGGCTACACGGAAATCGATCCGACTGTGAATGCCTTGGCTACCGCGATTCTGGACTGCGAGAATGGTGCTGTGGCACGTTGGAACGGTGCCGAGTGGGAATGTTCGGAGGATGTGGATACGGATACGCTGGACGCGCTTGAATGCGAGGAAGGGCAGGTTGCCAAATGGGATGGCGAAGCCTGGGCCTGTTCTGAAGATATGGATACGCAAAACACCTACAGTGGGGAAGACTTCGCCTTGAGCAACCAATCTTGCCCGGATGGAATGGTGGCCAATGGCTTTAATTCAACCGGCCAGATCCAATGCGAAGCCGATGACAATTCCACCTACAGCGGGGAAGACTTCGCCTTGAGTAATCAATCCTGCCCGGATGGAATGGTGGCCAATGGCTTTAATTCAACCGGCCAGATCCAATGCGAAGCCGATGACAATTCCACCTACAGCGGGGAAGACTTCGCCTTGAGTAATCAATCCTGCCCGGATGGAATGGTGGCCAATGGTTTTACTTCAAGCGGCCTGATCCAATGTGAAGCCGATGACAATTCCACCTACAGCGGGGAAGACTTCGCCTTGAGTAATCAGTCCTGCCCGGATGGAATGGTGGCCAATGGTTTTACCTCAAGCGGCCTGATCCAATGTGAAGCCGATGATAATTCCACCTACAGCGGGGAAGACTTTGCCTTGAGTAGCCAGTCCTGCCCGGATGGAATGGTGGCCAGCGGTTTCAATTCAACCGGCCAGATCCAATGCGAAGAGGATGACCAAGGCGTCGTCGGAAGCGGAACGATCAACTATATTTCGAAATTCACCGCCTCAACCGAGCTGGGTGATTCATTGGTTTTCGACAACGGAACGTCAGTGGGCATCGGCACGGCAACCCCGGAAGCCTCCGCCATTCTCGATCTTTCATCTACTACGCAGGCATTTCTGCTGCCCCGCATGACCTCGACCCAGCGCGATGCGATCGCCTCGCCGGTTGCCGGAATGATGATTTTCGATACCACAATCGGAAACTTTATGGGATATAACGGGTCGGACTGGCGGAGACTAGACAATAATCCTGTAGTTTTTCTGGAAGAATTCAATGGTTCTTCTGGTCAATTCACTACGATAAGCTACCCCTTTGGCGATCCGCTGGTGTGTGGCAATCCCAATCTGGTTCAGTTCGCGAATAATGGAACCGAAGAGCAGGTTTCGCTTGGCTGCTATGACGAAGCCGAATTGACCGCGACCCTTAATCTTCCAGTCGGAGAGTATACCATTACGGTTACGTGGAGAACCGGTGCGGACGGGCATACCTACACTTCCTGCAATCATACTACTTTCGATGACAATTACGGTTCCGGCTGCGTGACTCCGTCACGCTTGATCGTGATCAATGACTCCGTGGTTTCGGAAGTCAGTGGTCTGAAAACAAATTATTCGGAAAGCACGGTCGTCAATTACACGGGGGCCATTACCACATTGAAATTGGCGACAAGCAGTGCCGGAAACACCGTTGTATTTAACACCTACTATGATTCTGTCAAGATCGAGCAGTAGTAAAACGATGTCGGGGTAATGCCTACCCCGATATACCTACTTCTCTTTAGAATGTTTTTACGGATTCGGTGCATCCTGATTGGCTTTAGCCCTGTCCCTCTCTTCACGCGCTTTGATTTCATCTTCCGGGAAGAGTGGTTCGTCCAGCGCCTCGATCAGCCAGAAGGTATCTTTGTACAGTTCTTCCAATTCCGGTGGGTTGTCTTTGGGATCGGTGGATGCGTAGATGCGTCGTACATACTCCCACTTTTTACGTGCCAGATCTTTTTCGCCGACCTTGGCCAGAACATGAATGGTTTTCATCAATGGAAGAGACAGGGCAGGGTGATAGTCTCCGTAAGTCTTGCGCAACTCCTTCTCGAATCGTTCCAGCGTGTCAATTACATCAAGCTTACGATCCAGTATCATCTGGTAGTCCGCCAGTTTTTCCAGGTAGCTGAACAATTGCGGTGGATTGTCTTCTCCACTTTGATCGAAAAGGGAAACTGCTTGTGCCATTTCATCCGCAGCTTGTTCAAACTGTTGATTCAATGCAGCCACCCCGGCGCGGATGCTATGGGAATAGGCCCGCATTTCAGTTGGCAACATGCCTGTAATTTCAAGCTTGGTGTCCAGCGGCTTTAGCATGTTGAAGTAGTAGTTGGCCTCGGTGCGGTTTGCATCTTCCAGTGCAAATATGACCCGCCAGCGCAGCGCCGTCGCCATCGTGAAGTCGTCAATAGCAATGTTTTTGGTATTGTCGAAAAACTTGTCGTAACAAGCAATGGTATCGAGGGAATTCATCAGTGCCTGCGCCTGGCATTTCTTTAAGAAGATGATCCAGGTTGAGGGTGATTCCGGAGAGGTGGCATAAGCTTCCTTAAAGGCCGCCTCGCTGCTTTTAAGTGCCAGGGGGTAGTTTCCCTCTTCGATATAGTTATGTGCCTGCGAGACCGGATCTTTGAGCACGGCGGTGTGTGAAGTCTTGGCGTGTTTCTCCACAACGTCTCGTGTTACAGGTGCAGCTTGACCGGGAGGATTCGGGCGTTTATCGCAGCCACCCACGGCAGTCAGCAAGAAGAGAAGTAAAACAATAACGCTTGATCCGATTCTAAACATAGTGTCCTCTATTAAAATAGATGATCTGCTTGATTGTCACGACTACTGTTTGAAGTCTATCACAAATCCGTAGTGAGAGCTATGTCAATACAGGGGGTGGCAAGCCTGAACGAAATCGGAAAACAGGCGGCATGAAAATTTATCTGACAGTGAAGATTCCGGGTGCCATTGTACGCCTAGCCGATAGCGAGCTGGATCGGTGGCTTCGATAGCTTCCGCGCAACCATCCGGGGCGGTAGCCGTAACTCGCAAACCGTCACCGATTTTGCCTAAAAGCTGGTGATGGCGGCTGTTGACCGATAATTCGGCTTGTCCGGCAAGTTTATGTAGACGAGATTGCTTGGCAAAACGAACAATATGGAAAAGTTCCGTTTCGCCTTCTGCGCTACGGTGTTTGCTCGCTTGTGGAAACAGAGAACTGTCCTGGTAAAGACCGCCACCAAGTGCGATATTGAGTAATTGCATGCCGCGACAGATGCCGAAAATCGGCAGCTCAGTGTCTAGTGCAGCCTGCAATAAAGCGAATTCTGCCGCGTCTCGCAGCGGATGAATCACGGCCTGTGGGTACAGGTTTTCCTCGCTCCAGTAAGCAGGATCGGGATCGTCTCCACCAGAAAGCAGTAAGCCATCGATGGCTGAAAGCATGTTTTTCATGGACTCTGATTCGCTCATACTGGGAAGCAGAATGGGAACGCCTCCGGCCTGCTCGACAGCCTCGATCAGTGAGGAGCCGACCCGTTGATAGTCGTGTTTGAAGGGTTCGTTAGTTGTATTTTCACTCGCCCATAACGAGCATGTTATGCCTATAATGGGTGGTCGATTCATGCTGCTTTTTCCGCCATCAGAACGTAATAAGGGGAATCGCCAACTGATAGTGTGCGTACCTTCGACCAGCCGCTTCGCTGTAGCCAGTCCTGAATGGCCGATTGTGCATATGCATTACCGGATTCCGTATTGATCGCCATGTTGACGGCGAATTCAAGACCGGATAATGGACCACTGTAGTCGGGTTCGACCGTAACTTCGCGAATAAGAATCAGACCGCCAGGAGCAGATGCTCGATGCAGGCGTTGCAGTAAATCGCAGCCGGTCTGCTCGTCGTAGATATGCAGAATGCTGCTGAGCAAAGTCACATCATGACCTTGCGGAATGGGATCGATCAGGAAGTCTCCCTCGTGCAACGTAAAGCGTTTTTGCAATCCCAATTGTTGTAGATACGAATCGGCTTGGGCGATGGTCGCCGGGGATTCGAACAGGGTGGCGGAACTGGTTTCATCTCCTTCGAGAAATGGACGGCACATGTCGCCAAAGCCGCCACCGATGTCCAGGACGCGCGCTCCTGGTGTAAATGGAATATGTTCAATGAGTTGTTTCATTAGCCTGTAGCTACGCGAACCCAGGCTTTTATGAAATGCGCGAATGCGTTCGGGTGAACGTCGTGATGAAGTATTCAGTGCGGATACGGGTAGATCTTGGCGCAATGAATCCGCGATTAATGCCCAGCTTTTACGATTGTGTGCGGTATGGGCGTAACGTGTTTGAATGTTGTCCTCTGCATCGGGATCGAACAAAGGTCGATAGTCATTACTGAGCCGATATAAGTCCTTTTCGCGTTGGAACAGACCGTATCCGCATAGTAAGTTCAACAGTGCGGATAGGCGATTCGGTGCAGCTTTGCACAGAGTTGCAAGTCGATCCAGAGGGAGAGCTTGCTCGTAGAGTGGATCGAACAGACCAAGTTCAACCGCAGCTAAAATGGTGCTGCTTTTTCGAAAAGCCATAATATCCCGGTCGATCTGATCCCAATCCGAAGTCGAACTCATTGGCATCTCCTGGTTTTTTAGGACGAAATGACCTGCCGATTGTTAGCATATGTTCTACATCCCGGCAAGGACGATCCGAAGGAGAGAAAATCACTTTAAAAGTACCAAGGATTCAGAAGAAGATGTCGAAGTGCGTATCATGATGATATTACACAGGAATTGTGCAGATTGCTCCTTGTCGCCAGTCTGTCTGTTGCCATAAGGGTTACTTGCTGAAAACTGACCCCTACCATTATAGAGGGGGTTTTGTTCGATCCCTCGGCGGTGGAATGACAGCAAGGTTGGGGGCGGGATGGGGTTTTAGGGAAACCAACTCGAAAATGAAATGGAAAAATGGGGCTAAATGGCAAAATCCCAGCAAAATTAATCGTCTAGCCCATCTATAGCGTTTCCAGACACGATTCCTCGCATTTGTAACGTACTGAAAACATGAATTAATTTTTATGTTTGAAAATTAATAAAAAAAGTTGAGATATTTTCTTGACGGAACCCAATCGTTTTGTTAGAACCTCGCTCGCTTCAAGGCAATCGGTTCTTGAGCCGCCCAACGGGGCGAACGACAGAACCGAATTTGAAAATCAAATATCCCCAGCCGATGCGATCAAGGTCGGCAATCATCGTCTGAACGTGGCGATGAAAAAAAAGTAAAAAGGGACAAAAAATTTCTTGACGCAGAGTCGGAGGTTTGATAGAACCTCGCTCGCTCTGACGCTCTCCGGAACAGCGGATCATCCAACGGGGTGAAACACAAACCGGGTGAAAATTGAAAATCCCTTGTTGATCGCCTGGAGGTCAACGCCGGTTGAAAAACCGGGCTTTGAAAAAAAACGAACGGGGATAAAAATTTTTCTTGACAATTGGAGCGTAGTACTTTAGAAACTTGATTTCGTGCTTGTACCTCGATCCTTGAAAACTGAATAGCAGATAGAACATAGTGATTGAGTTTTTTTGCGAAAACTCAGATATGCATAGCGTATCTGATGGATCTACTCTTTTAAATTTAATTGGAGAGTTTGATCCTGGCTCAGAACGAACGCTGGCGGCGTGCTTAACACATGCAAGTCGAACGAGAAAGCTTCCTTCGGGAAGTGAGTAAAGTGGCGCACGGGTGAGTAACACGTGAGCAACCTGCCCCTGAGTCTGGGATAACATTCCGAAAGGATTGCTAATACCGGATAAGACCACGATTTCCTTGGATTTAGTGGCCAAAGAAGGGTTCTTCGGACCTTTGCTTGGGGATGGGCTCGCGTCCCATTAGGTAGTTGGTAGGGTAACGGCCTACCAAGCCGATGATGGGTAGCTGGTCTGAGAGGATGATCAGCCACACTGGAACTGAGACACGGTCCAGACTCCTACGGGAGGCAGCAGTGGGGAATATTGCACAATGGGCGAAAGCCTGATGCAGCAACGCCGCGTGGGTGATGAAGGCTTTCGGGTCGTAAAGCCCTGTCAGAGGGGAAGAAAGGATAGTGGAGGAAATGCCACTGTATTGACGGTACCCTCAAAGGAAGCACCGGCTAACTCCGTGCCAGCAGCCGCGGTAATACGGGGGGTGCTAGCGTTGTTCGGAATCACTGGGCGTAAAGCGCGTGTAGGCGGATGATCAAGTCAGATGTGAAATCCCACGGCTCAACCGTGGACGTGCATTTGAAACTGATCGTCTAGAGTAAGGTAGAGGGAAGGGGAATTCCCGGTGTAGAGGTGAAATTCGTAGATATCGGGAGGAATACCGGTGGCGAAGGCGCCTTCCTGGACCATTACTGACGCTCAGACGCGAAAGCGTGGGTAGCAAACAGGATTAGATACCCTGGTAGTCCACGCCGTAAACGATGAGCACTAGGTGTTGCGGGTATCGACCCCTGCAGTGCCGAAGTTAACGCATTAAGTGCTCCGCCTGGGGAGTACGGTCGCAAGATTAAAACTCAAAGGAATTGACGGGGGCCCGCACAAGCGGTGGAGTATGTGGTTTAATTCGATGCAACGCGAAGAACCTTACCTGGGTTTGAAATCTCTGGAACGCCTATGAAAATAGGAAGTGCCCTTCGGGGAACCGGATGACAGGTGCTGCATGGCTGTCGTCAGCTCGTGTCGTGAGATGTTGGGTTAAGTCCCGCAACGAGCGCAACCCTTGTCCTTAGTTACCATCATTCAGTTGGGGACTCTAAGGAGACTGCCGGTGTTAAACCGGAGGAAGGTGGGGATGACGTCAAGTCCTCATGGCCCTTACACCCAGGGCTACACACGTACTACAATGGCAGGCACAAAGAGTCGCTAAACCGCGAGGTCAAGCCAATCTCAAAAAACCTGCCTCAGTTCGGATTGCAGTCTGCAACTCGACTGCATGAAGTCGGAATCGCTAGTAATCGCGTATCAGCATGACGCGGTGAATACGTTCCCGGGCCTTGTACACACCGCCCGTCACACCACGAAAGTCGGTTGGACCTGAAATCGGTGGGCTAACCTTCGGGAGGCAGCCGCTTACGGTCTGGCCGGTAATTGGGGTGAAGTCGTAACAAGGTAGCCGTAGGGGAACCTGCGGCTGGATCACCTCCTTTCTAAGGAGTTTGCTCTGGCAAACCATCCTGGTCGATCTCAATCGCACCGTTAATCGGAGTTCACATCTGCTATTCAGTTTTCAGGCATCGAGGAAGCTCTTTGAATCCTGAAGGTAGGAAGATAACCGGTCGGATAACGGGTTGACGCCCGAATCGGTTTCCGCCAAAGATTGGGCCTGTAGCTCAGTTGGTTAGAGCGCACGCCTGATAAGCGTGAGGTCGGCAGTTCAAATCTGCCCAGGCCCACCACAATCTTATCGGGTTAGCTGATCGAAAGCGTTTTTAACCGAGAATCCATCGGCCCTGTCGGCGGGGGATTAGCTCAGTTGGTAGAGCGCCTGCTTTGCACGCAGGAGGCCGCCGGTTCGATTCCGACATCCTCCACCATTCGATTGTACGCCGGTAACGGCTGCATATATGGATCTTTGAAAATTGAATAGATCGTTGATAATACATGAGCATTGAACACCTATTTGAGTAATAGGTTGAGATGATATCGGACTTGTTCCGAGCCTTAACTTGGCTTAGACCAACATTTGGTCAAGCTATTAAGGGTGTATGGTGGATGCCTTGGCATTGGCAGGCGAAGAAGGACGTGGTCGGCTGCGATAAGCCTCGGGGAGCTGCTAAACAAGCTTTGATCCGGGGATTTCCGAATGGGGCAACCCAATAGAGAGGTGCAAGCCTTCTCTATTATCCGTAACTGAATACATAGGTTGCGGAGGCGAACGGAGGGAACTGAACCATCTAAGTACCTCCAGGAATATAAATCAACCGAGATTCCCCTAGTAGCGGTGAGCGAACGGGGATGAGCCTAAACCTTTCGTATGTAAGCTGGCAGGCGTTGTACGGAAGGGGTCGTGGGACTTTGTTGGAGAGACCTGCCAGTCTCTCGAGAAGTTACAAATTCTATTGTTAGCATAATGAACTGGAAAGTTCAGCCATAGTAGGTGATAGCCCTGTGTGCGAAAATGATAGAACTTCTTGAACATTGTTCCCGAGTACCGCGAGACACGAGTAACCTTGCGGGAAGCTGGGAGGACCGTCTTCCAAGGCTAAATACTCGCCAATGACCGATAGTGAACTAGTACCGTGAGGGAAAGGTGAAAAGCACCCCGGTGAGGGGAGTGAAATAGTACCTGAAACCGTACACCTACAAGCAGTGGGAGCCCTATGCCCTTCGGGGAACGGGTGACCGCGTGCCTTTTGCATAATGAGTCAGCGAGTTACTTTGTGTTGCAAGGTTAAGCCGTTA
Source organism: Myxococcota bacterium (assembly GCA_965140415.1). Lineage (GTDB taxonomy): Bacteria > Myxococcota_A > SURF-8 > SURF-8 > SURF-8. Next base: position 5,220,614 of record OZ223209.1, on the reverse strand, counting down.
GGTGTAGCCGAAGCGAAAGCGAGTCTGAATAGGGCGTTTAGTAGCACGGAGTAGACCCGAAACCAGGTGATCTATCCATGGCCAGGTTGAAGCTGGGGTAAAACCCAGTGGAGGACCGAACCCACTTAGGTTGAAAACTGAGGGGATGAGCTGTGGATCGGAGTGAAAGGCTAATCAAACCTGGAGATAGCTGGTTCTCCCCGAAATATATTTAGGTATAGCCTCGTGAATTCTGTAACGGAGGTAGAGCACTGTATGGGCTAGGGGTCTTACCAGATTACCAAACCCAAGCAAACTCCGAATGCCGTTAACTGTTATCACGGGAGTCAGACTTAGGGTGATAAGATCCTAGGTCGAAAGGGAAACAGCCCAGATCGCCGGCTAAGGTCCCTAAATATGTGCTAAGTGGGAAAGGAGGTGGAAGCGCCCAGACAACCAGGAGGTTGGCTTAGAAGCAGCCATCCTTTAAAGAAAGCGTAATAGCTCACTGGTCGAGTGAATCTGCGCCGAAAATTTAACGGGGCTTAAGCACATTACCGAAGCCGCGGGCTCTTTTTAGAGCGGTAGGGGAGCATTCCATTAACGGTTGAAGCTCGATCGTAAGAACGGGTGGACGAGATGGAAGAGCTTATGCTGACGTGAGTAACGAAAAAACAAGTGAAAAACTTGTTCGCCGTAAGCCTAAGGGTTCCTGGGCTAGGTTAATCCTCCCAGGGTTAGTCGGCTCCTAAGCCGAGGCCGAAAGGCGTAGGTGATGGGAAGCAGGTTAATATTCCTGCACCACTGTTGTGGCGTCGATCTCAGGAGTGACGGAGAAGGGTAGATCATCCTACTATCGGATGTAGGTTCAAGCCTGTAGGGTGGCCTTTTAGGATTAAACGAAAGGCCATTAGCCCAAGAGGTGATGAGGAGGTTCATACGAACCGTAAACTGATTTATCCCACGCTTCCAAGAAAAACTTCGGAGGTAGTCATTGCAGTGACCGTACCGTAAACCGACACAGGTAGGCGGGGAGAGAATCCCAAGGCGCTTGAGTGAAAGCTGGTTAAGGAACTCGGCAAAATGATACCGTAACTTCGGGAGAAGGTATGCCGGCATTACGTGATAAGACTTGCTCTTTGAGCGGAAGCCGGTCGCAGTGAAACGGGGGTAGCGACTGTTTATTAAAAACACAGGACTCTGCAAAATCGTAAGATGACGTATAGGGTCTGACGCCTGCCCGGTGCCGGAAGGTTAAGGGGACTTCTTAGCGTAAGCGAAGGTGGAAACCGAAGCCCCGGTAAACGGCGGCCGTAACTATAACGGTCCTAAGGTAGCGAAATTCCTTGTCGGGTAAGTTCCGACCTGCACGAATGGCGTAACGACTTCCCCACTGTCTCAACCAGCTGCTCAGTGAAATCGAATTCGCGGTGAAGATGCCGTGTACCCGCGACAAGACGGAAAGACCCCGTGAACCTTTACTACAACTTGACAGTGACATTCGGGCTAGTTTGTGTAGGATAGGTGGGAGGCTTTGAGACCGGGGCGCTAGCTTCGGTGGAGCCATCCTTGAAATACCACCCTGATTAGTTTGAATGTCTAACTCAGGCCCGTTATCCGGGTCGAGGACACTGTCTGGTGGGTAGTTTGACTGGGGCGGTCGCCTCCTAAAATGTAACGGAGGCGCGCGAAGGTTCCCTCAGGCTGATTGGAAACCAGCCGTAGAGTGCAAAGGCATAAGGGAGCTTGACTGCGAGACCGACGGGTCAAGCAGGTGGGAAACCAGGTCTTAGTGATCCGGTGGTCCTATACGGGAGGGCCATCGCTCAACGGATAAAAGGTACTCCGGGGATAACAGGCTTATCTCCCCCAAGAGTTCACATCGACGGGGAGGTTTGGCACCTCGATGTCGGCCCATCGCATCCTGGGGCTGGAGTCGGTCCCAAGGGTTTGGCTGTTCGCCAATTAAAGCGGTACGCGAGCTGGGTTTAGAACGTCGTGAGACAGTTCGGTCCCTATCTGTCGTGGGCGTAGGAGATTTGAGAGGAGCTGCCCCTAGTACGAGAGGACCGGGGTGGACGGATCTCTAGTGTTCCAGTTGTCTCGCCAGAGGCATTGCTGGGTAGCTATATCCGGAACGGATAACCGCTGAAAGCATCTAAGCGGGAAGCCAACCTCAAGATTAGATCTCCCTCTCTTTAGAGAATAAGATCCCTGGAAGACTACCAGGTTGATAGGCCGGAGGTGCAAGTGCAGCGATGTACTGAGCTAACCGGTACTAATTGATCGAACGGCTTGACCATTTTTTGATTTGAGCTAAGTTAAGGCTGGGAACAAGTCACATGTAAAATTAACGATCTATTCATAGAATTTAGCTTGGTGTTAATAGCGAAGGAGGTACACCCGATCCCATACCGAACTCGATGGTAAAGCCCTTCAGCGCCGATGGTACTGCGGTCTGTTTCCGTGGGAGAGTAGGTCGATGCCAAGCTATTTTACTTTTATGCGTCTGATAACAAGGCGCAGACAAAACGCCCTCCGAAAGTTCTTCGGCGGGCGTCTTGCTTTTTATGAAAGCGATCTTACTGTATACAAGAACCGAGTTTTATTTCGGGATGAAAAACGATCGGGTCGGGAATGACTTGTCGACCCAGGTGGTTATACCAGTAACGGAGGTATTAGATGAACGTATTGAAAACCGGGTTATTGATGGCAGTTATGACGGCCATCTTTATTTTTGCTGGTGGTGCGTTAGGCGGACAAACTGGAATCGTGATCGCAGTGGGTTTTGCACTCGTTACGAATTTCTTTTCCTATTGGTACTCCGACAAGATCGTGCTCAAGATGTATCGGGGCCAGGAGGTTGGACGTCAGGATGCACCGCAGCTTTACGAATTGGTAGAAAAGCTGGCCAAAAAAGCCGGTTTACCTATGCCGAAAGTGTACGTGTTGCCAAGTGAACAGCCTAACGCTTTCGCCACGGGACGAAATCCCGAGCACGCGGCGGTGGCCGTTACGCAGGGATTGTATCGCATGCTGAACGAGCGCGAATTGGCAGGTGTGCTGGCGCATGAGTTGGCGCACGTCAAGCATCGCGATATTTTAATCGGTACAGTTGCCGGAACGATGGCCGGAGCGATCAGTTCGCTTGCCTGGATGGCAAAATGGGGAATGATTTTCGGTGGTTTCAGTCGCGATGAGGATGGCGACAGTGGATTGGCGCTGCTGGTGATGGCGATCGTCGCTCCGATTGTGGCCTTGATCGTGCAGATGGCGATTTCGCGCAGTCGTGAATATCACGCGGATCGTGCTGCCGGTGAAATCACCGGCGATCCCATGGCTTTGGCCGAGGCGTTGTACAAAATTCATCATGCCGCCGAGCAGATCCCGATGCGCGAAGCAGGTCCGGCCACGGCGCATCTGTTTATCGCCTCGCCGCTATCCGGGCGCAGCTTGATGAATTTATTTAGCACGCATCCTTCGATGGAAGATCGCATCGCCAAGTTGCAGGAACTCACACAGCAATTGAGTGCGAGTCATTAAATAATTGACGGAAACTTTTTCTAAAACCGGGTTTCGGCCCGGTTTTTGCTGTTTTAAAAACAAGTTCTTCCATAAAAAAGGGCTTGAAACGCTTTTCGGGTTGCATCGAAGAAAAGCGTCGTTATGATTAATGCACGATTGGTTATGACCCTTTCTCAAAAGGAGCGGAATATGTCGGAAACTATGTATGATATCGCGGTGATCGGCGCTGGACCGGCAGGTTACACGGCGGCGATTTACACCGGGCGCGCGAATTTGAAGACCATTTTATTTCAGGGCATGCAGCCGGGTGGACAATTGACGACCACTACGGAAATCGAGAATTTCCCAGGTTTTGAAAATGGCATTCAGGGGCCGGAATTGATGGATGTCATGATGAAACAGGCTCAGCGTTTTGGAACGGAAATCGTGCCGGAACCGGTCGACCAGATCGACTTGAGCAATCGTCCATTCGCTATCAAATCGATGAGCAAAGAAATTAAAGCCAAAGCTGTCATCGTTGCCACCGGAGCCTCTGCCCGCTATTTAGGTTTGGAAAGTGAGCAGAAATTCATGGGCTTAGGCGTCAGTGCCTGCGCTACCTGCGACGGTCCATTTTACAACGAGCGCGATATCATCGTGGTCGGGGGTGGCGATTCCGCGATGGAAGAAGCCATGCACCTGGCAAAATTCGGGAAAAAAGTGTATATCGTGCATCGTCGCGACGAATTCCGCGCCAGCAAAATCATGCAAAAGCGTGTGCTGGAAAATCCGAAAATCGAAGTTATCTGGAATGCAGTACCGATTGAAGTGCTGGGTGACAAGATGGGTGTAACCGGTGCGAAATTGAAGAATACGAAAACCGGTGAGGAATTTGACGTCAAGGCAGAGGGGTTCTTCCTGGCGATCGGGCATACTCCGAATACCGAAATCTTCAAAGATAAACTGGATTTGGATAAAGCCGGGTATATTCTCACCGAGCCGGGACGAGCAAAAACCAGCGTGGAAGGTGTTTATGCCGCCGGTGACGTCCAGGATCATACCTATCGCCAGGCGATTACCGCTGCCGGTAGCGGTTGTATGGCCGCGCTGGAAGCCGAACGCTGGCTGGCAGAACAGGAATAACCACTCGCAATCCCGGAAAAAAACAAATGAACGTCCCCGGCTCGTTGGAGTCGGGGGATTTTTTTGCACTACAAATTATGCTGCCGATGAAAGATTGACAGACTGCTAGTCTTTCCGGTAGCTTGTGCGAGGTCGAATTTTCCTCGTCAAGGGAGTGTCGCTATGGATCGTCGGCAGATTTGGATCGTCATCGCCAGCCTGGTGATCAGTATCATCATGGTGCTCGTTGCGTTGCAGATGGGCTATGGCGTTCATATTTCGGGTATTCTTTCCGGTGGCGCGATTATGACTGGCGGTCTGGTTACGACGATCTTACTTGCATTGAAGCTTCTGCCCGACAAACCGCTGGTGTTTGTGGGGATCTTGCCGTTGAAGATATTATCCTGGTCGGCTGTGGCTGTAGCCCTGTTATTTTGGGGGCAGGTGTCGCTTATCGGTTTCAGCGTGGGAGCGGGGAACGTCATTTTGGCGGTCGGTCTGGAGAAGCTTTTCGGACCTCGTGAAAAAGTAGAAAATAAATAAGCAATCAGCCGATAGTACCTCCTGCTGCCTCATACACCTTCCTATGTGCATCTGCACCGAAATCAACACGAAACATACACTAACAAACACTAACAAGCACCAGGCAAGTGTCCTTACGGATTGAAACTTGCAGAGAACCATGAAAAACGCCTGAAATCTGCAATAACTCCCATTTTCCAACTGCGTGGATACGTGCGTTTAGGGGCAGTAACTGGTCATTTACGGTCCGTTGGTGTTATGCAAAACGCCACCCAATTCAGTCGTAGAAATCGAGCAACTTGCACTTTTAGTGGCAAAATCACTGATTTCACCATTCCCGCCAGAAAAAAGATGACATTATTTTTCCATTGTGACATTGGAAGAAATTTCAATTTTCCAGTCGCTATTGTGGTTGGGACTTACTCTTTGGTAAGGATCTGTGATGCAGATAAAGGAGATCTGATACTTGAATTGCAAGAGACGTAATTGTTTGGAAAACAACGAGATTTTGAATGTCAGCGTTTCTGGAACCTACGCAGAGTAAGAATTCTACGAGATAACTGACATGTTTGTAAAATATAGTGGATAAATTATATGGATTATAATGAAAACTATAGGGTAAAAAAGAGAGACAATCAATAGTATTGAAATCAGCAATAAAAGTAGTAAACTGAGCGCAGAGAAAACTTGCGATGGTATCGGGGGAGTCCTGTTGGAGTGCGAGCGATCAGTACCCGAGAAAAGCTGAATTGAGAATCCTGCATTTCACTTCTGGGGAGAAACACAATGCCGCATATTCAAACATCGGATCAGGAAAAACTTCAATTGGGATTTGGCGAGTATACCTGCAACTGGGGAATGCATATCGCCGGTCTGTATGAAACCGAAAAGAAACGAGACGAAATTCTCCTCGGTTTTTTAAGCAGTGGAGATTTAGCCGGGGATTTGCAGCTATATTGCCCGACCGAACGCACCGAAGAAGACTTTCATCAATGCTACGCTCGCTATTGTCCGCATTGCGCGTCGCACACAAAAGATAAATCACGCTTTCAATTTTTTTCCACAAAGGAACTGTATTATCCGGACGGTGAATTTTCTCCGTTTCAGATGGATACCAGTTTAAAAGAGTTTTACAAGCAGAGCCAGAAAGAGGGAAAGCGTAACATTCGTGCCACTGCGGAGATGGTTTGGGCTTTGGAAGCGATTCCAGGCGCGGAGCATCTAATGGCGTATGAAGCACGCCTGAATTTCTTCATTCCGGAAAAACCCTGGATTTCGATTTGTTTTTATAACGTTACAAAGTTTTCAGGCAAGACGATTATGCAGGTGTTACAGACTCATCCCTACGTCATTAACGGCGATATGATCATGGAAAACCCGTACTTTATCGATCCGGCGATCTGGCTTCGCAATCATGCTCCGGAGTTCCTGCTTCCCGGTGAGTAGATGGGGGAAAAATAATGACCAACGCCGCGCACGATCTGTTATTGCTGCTGATCAATCTAAGCCAGCAGACATCTGCCGATCGAATTAAAACGATATTTCAGGACGCGCTACAGGATCTGTTTCATCCTATTTCATTGAAATGGTTGGAGGATAAAGAGGAAGGAAACCGGCAGCAAGTTCCTGTTGCTACATTCAATAAAAAATACGGGATACTGGAAGTCCAGGCTCCCAACGGTGAAGGGACACCGGAAACCCTATCGTTGATTAAAAATGCTGCCAACATGCTCGCTGTGATACTTGAAAAACTTGAGAATCAGCACTTGGTGGCCTTAGATAAAGAACGTCTGCAAACTTTGGTGGAAATTCGTACAAAGGAGTTGCAGAGGAGCGAAGATCGCTTCAATCTGGCTATGGACGCCTCCCGCGATGGCATTTTCGATTGGAACCTGACCACCAATGAAATCTATTTTTCCCCCGGTTGGAAACGCATACTTGGATATGAAGATGATGAAATTAAAAATGATTTCTCGGTATGGGAGCAATTGACGAATAAAGAGGATGTCAAGCGAAGTTGGGAGATCCTGAACGAACATCTGCAAGGAAAGCGTGAGCGCTTTGAAACTGAATTCAAGATGCTTCACAAAGATGGTCATTGGGTGGATGTGTTATCCAGGGCCACCGCCTATCGAGATGAAGACGGAAAAGCCATACGTGTTGTGGGAACTCATGTCGATATCAGCGAACGAAAACAAGCTGAAGCGCAAATTCAAGAGGCGAACCAACGCGAAATCGAAGCGATCAAGGCCGCCAATGTAGGCTTGTGGGACTGGAATCTTAAAACGAACAAGGTACGCTACTCCACCGAATGGAAGAGTCAGATCGGATATCAGGACAGTGAAATCGGCGATGATTTCATGGAATGGGAGAGCCGGGTTCATCCGGAAGATCTGCCCTGGGTAAGGGAACAAGTCAATCGCTCGATTAAAGAAACAAGGTCGGACTTTCAGATCGAGTTTCGCTTTAAACACAAGAACGGAACCTACCGCTGGATTCTTGCGCAGGCCTCGGTTGTGCTGGATAAAGCAGGAAATGCCGCCCACATGCGTGGATCGCATAGCGATGTTACCGAAACGAAGACCACGGAATTATTGTTGCGCTCCCGTCTTGAATTGTCCGAAAGATTGGCAGATGCGGATATCGATACGATTTTGCAATACTGCCTGGATCAGGCGGAAATGCTGACAGACAGCGACATCGGCTTTTTTCATTTTGTAAATGAAGATCAGCAATCATTGAGTTTACAGAATTGGTCGACCAACACGATAGAAAACAAATGTCAGGCAGCAGGAAGAGGCCTGCATTATTCAGTTGATCAGGCTGGTGTATGGGTGGAGTGCATTGGTACGAGAGAACCCGTGATTCACAATGATTATAAGTCTTGTCTGAACAAGAAAGGATTGCCGGAAGGGCATCCGCCTGTGATTCGGGAATTAACGGTTCCCATCATTCAAAACGGGAAGGTAACGGCGATTATTGGATTGGGAAACAAGCCGACTGAATACACCGAGTTGGATGTGAGAAAGGTGCAAACGCTGGCAGGATTAGCCATGGATATGATCGGGCGAAGGCGTGCCGAGTTGGCGTTGAATGAAAACAAAACACTGCTACAGACACAGTTTGCCAATTCACCGGATCTGATTCTCGTCATCAATCGAGAGATGAAAATTGTAAGTGTTAACCGGGAACGTATTGGAAAGTATACGGCCAAGGAATTGCTCAACTCGGATTGCATCGGGATTATGTCGGAAGGAGCGAAGAAACTGAATCGAGCAAAGGTTGAGTTATGCTTTGCTACCGGGGAGATGCAGGAATTCGAATGCCAAATCATAAAGGGAAACTGGGCAAGAATACGATTGGTGAAACTGGAAAAGAAGTTTGATTCCGATCGGGTGATGCTTATCGCAACTGATATTACAGAGGCGAAAAAAGCCGAGGCGACCATCGGCGAGAAAGATCGATTGTTGGCGGACATCATCAACAACGTCAATGAAGGTATCATCGTTTACGATACGGACCTTAACTTCAAAATGTGGAATCCATTCATGGAAAGGTTAAGTGGATTTGCAGAGAAGGAAGTACTGAATCAACCTGCAACGGAGCTATTCCCCTTCTTGGAGAAAGTTGGAGTTGTTGAACGCTTAGAACAAGCTTTAAGGGGAGAGTTTCCGCCGGCAAAGGAGTTTAAAGCACGATCGCGCGAGGGAAACATCATTTGGGTTTCGGATATCTGCGGACCGATGAGAGACGAGCAGGGGCAGGTGGTCGGCGTGTTTTCTACCATTCGGGATATCACAAAGCGAAGGAAAATGGAGCAGTCGCTGATCGACAGCGAGAGCCGCTATCGCCTGTTAGCGGATAATACGCTGGATGTCATCTGGCTGATGGATTTAAACCTGACTTTCACCTACGTCAATCCGTCGATCGTTCAGCTTACGGGGTTTTCGCCTGAAGAATGGATCGGAACGAATTTGTCCGACCATTGCGATGAGGAGGAATTCGTCAAGATGGCGGAGATTGCCGGCGGCGAAATGATGAATGATTCGGAAAATCGAGGCGTGGTTTTCGAGTCTGTATTCATCAAGAAGAGTGGAGAGCGATTCCCTGTTGAGATTGTTGGCAAGGTTATTCTTGATGATCTTGGTGCTCCGATTGCCTTGCAGGGTGTGACGCGAGACATTACGGAAAGGAAGAAAGCGGAAACCGCATTGCAGCAGGCAAATGCCTTGTTGCAAGCTGCCATGGATTGCAGTCCTGCCGGCATCGTGATTGCCGATGCACCCGATGCCAAGATCCGCTATGCCAACGATGCGGCTTTGCGGATCAAGGGGAAAGGAAACGGGCAACGGCAGGATGGAGAAGAGACAGAAACCTACATCGATAGTTGGTTGATACATCATCTGGATGGTTCGATATGTCAGAGGGATGAAATTCCCTTGGTGCGTGCGATCAAATTCGGAGAAACCGGAGATCGGCAACTGGTGATCCACAGACCGGACGAACAAGACCGGGTCGTCTGGATGCATGCGGCGCCGATTCTGGATGATACTAGGAAAGCGATTGCAGGTATTGCGGTGTTCCCGGATATTACGGATCTGAAGCAAGCGGAAGATGAAAACAAGAAACTGGAAGAACAGTTCCGCCAGGCGCAGAAGATGGAATCTATTGGAAGGCTGGCTGGAGGCGTGGCGCACGATTTCAACAACCTGCTTACTGGAATTACAGGCAATGTTACCCTGGCTTTGATGGATTTATCCCAGGGAGACCCGTTAATCGAAACGTTGGGGGAAATCAAAAAGGCTGCCGACAGCGCCGCGTCATTGACCCGGCAGTTACTGGCGTTCTCCCGCAAACAGATCATCGATCCGAAAGTGCTGGATCTGAACCAGGTGATCAAGTCCATGCACAATATGTTGCAACGCTTGATCGGCGAGGACATCGATCTGCGCACGATTCCAAAGAAAGAACTGGGGCGTATCAAGGTAGATCCGGGACAGGTAGAGCAGGTGCTGGTCAATCTCGTCGTCAATGCCAGAGACGCCATGCCCGATGGTGGAAAGTTGACCATCGAAACCGGCAATGTCGTTTTGGACGAAGACTACTGCCGGGCTAACTCTCAGGTGGAACCGGGTGATTACGTGATGCTGGCCGTTTCCGATAACGGGGAGGGAATGGATTTACAGACACAGCGGATGGTGTTCGATCCGTTTTTTACTACGAAGAAAGAAGGTAAAGGAACCGGACTGGGCTTGGCGACAACCTATGGCGTGATCAAGCAGCATAGCGGTCATATCAAGATCTACTCCGAGTTGGGTAAAGGTACCACGTTCAAAGTATACTTGCCGAGAGTGCATGAAAAGGTGGAGGAATTAACTCGGGGTTCGGTTTGGAGCGGCTTGCCGATGGGCACGGAGAGTGTACTGGTTGTGGAAGACGAGTCCATGGTGCGCAATATTGCCATCAAGATCCTGGCGCGTCAGGGATACAAGGTGCATCACGCGGACACGGGAGCAACTGCCATTGCCATGGTGGAAAAGGATCGGCTAAATGTGGATCTGTTATTGACCGATATTGTGATGCCGACGATGAATGGCCGCGAGTTGGCGACCCGACTGACTGCGATGAATCCAAAATTGAAGGTGCTGTTTACTTCCGGCTATACGGAAAATGTCATTGCCCATCATGGTGTGCTGGAAAAGGGGATCAATTTCCTGGGTAAACCCTACGGGCCGCAGTCGCTGGTGCAGAAGGTGCGCGAGGTGCTGGACTCCGAAAAATCGGGTGATGTCTAGGCGTGCCAAGTAAGTACATCGCGCTGAAGACGTAAGCTTATTGCGCCGTCATGTGTAATTTAACGAGTTCGCCTACCGCTTTACTGAAATCCTGCAAGCTGGCCGCATCGATTTTATCCAGCGTGTCATGCTCGTCCAGCAGATAGTACGGGCAGCCGATCCACGAAATTACCGGGACACCGGATTCCAGCACGTAGCCCATGGCATCCGTGGTGGGCACCGGTCCGAATAGCGTAGACGGAATGGCGGCGCTCATGCGGGTCGGGTGTGTCGAGAGCGCTTTTTTTACCGTAGCGATAACGGCAGGATCAGGCGTGGTGAATAAAACCGACAAGGCCAGTCGTCCGGTTTCCTGATAGCTGCGCCCCTGTTCGCGCACCTCTTTCCCTCCCAGATGTTCGAGCGTAAGCAGGATACGGGTGCGCTGCATCAACTCCTTGTGTGTGCTAGCAAAGGCGTGCCCACCCTCCGAACCGTAAAAATGCCCGGAGCCGGCCACGAACACCAGCGTTCGCGGGCGCTGCTCCATTGGAATTTTCGACCATGCTTCGGCCTGTGCCAATACCTGCGCAATGCCCGAGGCGTCTTCCACCGCGCCCTGGAAGGGGCTGTCCAGATGCGAGGTCATCAGGATGGTTTCTTCGGATACTCCGGGCAGCACGCCCCATACGTTGCGCATTTCTCCGGGTTTCTGCTCTCCCTGCAAAACGATTGTGGCGTTGGCGTTCTTTTTGGCTGCGCGCCGCAGCGTGTCGCCTTCGAATTTACCGATCCACAGACCCGGCATCGGTTTCATGAGACCGTCGTATGGTCCATAGTGGCTGTTGCTGCCGGAGGGTTGGCTCTTCAGAATAAGGCAGATTCCGACCGCGCCGTGTTTGACCGCCTGCCAGTAAACCTCGCGATCCGGGGCTTCCTCCACCGAAGCGGAGCCTCCTACGAAATTGCGTCGCACGAAGTTCAGATACTGCACGTCGCCCAGCTTCAGTTCGTTTTCAGGATCGGAAAGATGGTAGCAGGCTTTGATGCCTTTCATCAGCAGTCCAGAAGGTAACGGCGGAAAGGCGGTTTCAGCCACCACGATTTTTCCATTGACGTCCGCCTTCTCGAAATCCTGGGGTCGCCCCTTGCCGACGTAGACCAGTGGCGCACTGATCCCTTCCGACCCGGTAAAGCCGGTGTTCAAGATGAAGAAGCTGGCTAGTGCCTCTCCTTCGATGTGCAATGACCAGCGGGAGGCCGTCCAGACCGTGATGGGCACCGGGTCCGCCTGGACGTTGTCTAGCCCGATTTCCTTGAAGCGCTCGATGGCCCAATCCTCCGCCTTGCGTCCTTCCTCTGTACCCGGACGTCGATGCGGTGTCGAGGCGATCTCTTGGATCCACGACAACATCCGTTCGTTCGACGGCAGTGGCAGTTCGACATCGAGCGGTTGCAACTCATTAACGAGTTTATCCGCCGCGCGCGAATGTTTGCGGATATCCGGCAGCGCCTTGGCAATGCGCACAAGCGAATCCATGGTGCTGACCTTGATATGATTTTCCCAGCGAACGCGTTCGGACATGGCGTGATTCTCCTTGTAAAGCGTATAGCGGGGAGTGTATCACGGCTGCCGCTCGTCTATCGAAAAGAAATCGACAAAAAAGCCTCGACGAGTCGTTTCACCCGTATAAACGCATGGGAGCGCCGACGGTTTGAAACGAGCCATCCTCTGTGCTGCTGACACAAAGCCCATCCACCACTCGCGCACCACGCTGAACCAACAGACGCAATGCGTCGGCGGCATCCCGTTCCTCTGCGACCTGGCACAGGCGCAAGTCGAGATGATTGTTGTCGATGATGCGCAGAAGGTCTTCTTCGGAATAGTCCCGCGCGGTTGAGGTGAAATACAATACGGTTCCGTTCTTTCGCGGCATGGTGCGGCTCCTTTCCAAAAAATGGAAGAAAGGGGTTATTGCCGCCCCGATTCTGGATTGGAAAATAAGGAGTGATGTGCTGCGACTCCCCCACGCCCAATCCCCGAGGCGCGCCCAAAGGGTTCATCCAGGTCAGTCTCCGGGCTTACGGCCTGTATCCCATTCGCCTTCCCGGGGGTTCCCAGTGGCATAGTTGAATGGGCGTGACCGATCACCGTGACGGGATCGCGCCGGAATCTCACCGGCTTCCTGGCTTGCGTCGCGACAAATTCGCGAACCTGGATAATCCATTCAATAGCAAAACTATAAGAAATCGTCAAGCCCAATTCATTGTTGAAATGGCGATCGGGTTGTTTCCGGAAACGTTGACGAAAGTGTTGCGCGAAAAAGAAATTGCACTTAGGCAACCGCTGGGCTATATCGAAGCATACAAGAGCAAGCGCATCAGCATCGTCGGGAGCGCAAATGCTCAAGATCGTCGAAGCGTTTTACTACTGCATTCTTCAAGTGGATACCGCCGAACCATGACGAAACCGGTATTGTCTATCATCGATCTGGAGGCGGGATACGGAAAAACTCCAATCCTGAAGAACATCTCCCTGTCCTTATCCGAAGGCGAGTTTGTGGCTATCGTAGGACCGAACGGGTCCGGGAAATCCACGCTGATGAAAAGCCTGATCGGGTATCTTCCCTTGTTGTCAGGTGAGATCCTGTACCGGGGCGTGTCATTGAAATCGCTTGGCCGCATCGACGCTGCGCGCCAGGTTGCGCTGGTTCCACAGACGACGGTGTTTCATTTTCCCTACCGTGTTTACGATTACGTACTATTGGGGCGGCGACCCTATCAGGGTTTGTTCGGTCTTGCCAGCGAGGAGGATGACCGCATCGCGCAAGAGGCCATGCGCCGCACGGAAACTCATCATTTGCGGGATCGTATCGTAACGGAGCTTTCCGGTGGAGAGCGCCAGCGTGTGGTGCTGGCCGCCGCGTTTGCTCAACAGACCTCCGTGCTGTTGCTGGACGAGCCAACGAATTCGCTTGATCTGCGTTATCAGTTGCAGGTGTATGAACTGCTTTCCGAAATGAAGCGCAAGTCCGGGTTGGCCGTGATGACCGTCACGCACGATCTGAATCTGGCGTCGATACACGCCGACCGAATCGTGGTGTTACAGCAAGGCCACATGTTGGCGCTTGGAACGCCGGAGGAAATCATCACTTCTGAAATGATCGAAAAGCAGTTTGGCGTGCAGGCGTCTGTCTTTATCGACAAGCAGACCAAACGTCCCTACATAGTCTCTAAAAAAAGCGTGTCCTCATAATCGATGGCAGAAACGCAAAGTCGATCTGCCTATAGTCTTTGTCACTGCCATGCTCGGCCTTGCAGCGGTGCTGTCTCCACAGGGTTGTTGTTCCGGGAAAAGGGGAAGCAGGTTTTTCAACGATTGAGACTCATTCCGGTTGAGAATCCATTGGCCATAAATCTACGACGGTGGCGCCCCAGCTTCCCGCATCGGAACCGCCAAGCGAAAAAGAGCGCACTTCCGGCAGGCGTTCCAAAAGTGCATGCACCGTCCGGCGCAGCACGCCCTTGCCTTTACCGTGAACCACGCGCACCTGAAGGATACCGGCCTCGCGGCAGGCGTGTAGATAGTCGGGTAGCAACTGTTTGACTTCGCGCGGTTGAAAGGTGTGCAGATCCAGGGTGCCGTCGATAGGCATTTCCACCGGCTCCGGGTCGTAAGCTTCATCATAGAATTCATCGGGGATGTCGGGATGTCGTTTCCGATCGCTCATGGCCGCACTCCGTCATACTCATAACGTTGCCAGTATAGCATGGGTCGACCGAAATTACGATTCCAGGACGCTTTCCGAATGGACGCTCTCCGAAGAGCTTGCAGGTAAAACAAGGCGAAAGAGTGAGCCGCCATCAGGGGGAGATTCGACCTGAACAGAACCATCGTTTTCGCGTATCACACGTTCTACCAGCGCCAGCCCCAACCCGGAACCCTGCCCTGCGCTTTTGGTGCTGTAAAAGGGTTTGAAGATATGCGCCAGGTGTTGTTCATCAATTCCAGAGCCGGTGTCTTTGATGTCGATCAGGTATTGCTCGCCATGATCCGATGTGATTTTGGATACGATGCGAACGGTAAGCAGGCCGCTGCCTTCCATCGCTTGGCAGGCATTGGTGAACAGGTTGAGTAAAGCGTGTTCGATTGGACGCCTTCGAACATTCACACGCACCGGTGTTTCTGGGAAATCAAATTGCTGCTTGACGCCAGGATACATGACTAAAACGGTTTCTCCGATCTTTTCAATGACCTGGCGTACATCCAGGGTTTCCGTGTGAACCTGTTCCAACCGGGCAATGTCCAGCAGGTTACGAATCAGATCCGTGATGCGTTCCGTCTGGTGAATGATTCGCGTCAACGCCACCTGGCTGGAGTCGTCCGGGCACTTCCGTTTGATCATCTGCGCGCTGCCTCGCACGACGTTTAGCGGGGTGCCCAGTTCATGCGCCAGTCCCGTGGTCAATTCGCCCAATGTCGAAAGTTTTTCGGCCTGAATGGTCTTCTGTTCTGCTGCAACAAAATGATCGATGTGCAGGTTGACGTCTTCGACCAGTTGAACAAGTTCTCGGATGCGATAGACGGAGAGCGGAGGCGAGATGTGTGCATGCGGATCCCGATCTTTTCTGCGAATTTCCTTCGCCACTTCCGAAAGCGGTAACACAAGCAGGGTGCTGAATGAAAAGAAGATAATCAACGCAAGCGCGCAGGAAACGCAGCCGGCGACAATCAGCCACATGAAGCGCTCACGGATATCCAACATGCTTTCCGCGATGTCTGCGCTGACTATGACGGCCCAGCCCGTTTGCGGCATACGGGAAACGAAGGCGAGTCGATCGTGCCCGGAAATGTTGCTGGCGTATTTGACTGGGCCCGTTTTGCCTGAAAGAAAGCGCTGTACCGGTTCGTTTTCGGCAAACAGTTCCGGTCGTTCGACCAATTCCGGATGGGTATAGAAGATCGGTGCGCCGTTTGCATCGATGGCGTAGATGTGACGATTGATCATCGAATCGAAACGCGAGGTCAGGTGATCGTGAAGGAAAATGGGATTGAGATATGCGATGCGATAGCCATGACCTGCGGGATCGGAAATCCGCACCAGCACACGCGAGCTACCCAGCATAGGAATGCGGGTCACTGCGGAAAGGTCGAATGTCAGACCGCCGATGGCGGAGACACGGGTCCATTTCAATCCGTCTTGAAGCGCTTGTCCGACTCGCTTCGGATCGATGCTTGAGGTAACGATGTCGCCGCTTTGAGAGGCGAATTCCATATGATCGAAAGGGAGATCAGCCGTGCTTAAATCGGATGGGTTCCAGTCCTGAAGGAATTGAGCTGTCTCCTGCAAGGTACTGGCAAGCAACTCGACGGCCAATAGGGAAAACTGTCGGTTGCTGTCTTGTAACTGCGCTTCCAGTTGCTGTGTTTCGCTTTGATATCCATGCCAGGTAAAGACCGCCAGCGGAAGCACGGGCAGAACGATCATGGCAAGCAGCCATATGGCGAGCATACGTCTAAGGGATATCGAACGTGCGGCAGCAGGGGAAGCCATCCTTAACCCTTCATGGACTCAGATAACGCCTCGATCAGTTTTTCGATGTCGCAAGGTTTTGCAAAATAGGAGTATAGCCCCTTTTTCCCAAGTTGAAACGCTTTTTGCAAGTTGCCGTAACCGGTAAGCATGATCGCTTTGATTTCGGGTTGGATGGCGGCGATTTCCTTAAACAACTCGTGGCCGTCGCCGTCGGGCAGGTTGACGTCCAGAATCGCGGCGTTAAAGATCGTTTCCTTTACAAGTTCCCGGGCCTGGGCGGCATTGTAAGCCACTTGGACGGAGAACCCGCGCCGTTGCAGTCGTTTGGCTAAGGCGTCGATGAAATCTTTTTCATCATCAACCAGCAGGATGCTTTCCGTAGCAGTCAACATGACCTCCTGTTCGGTGTCGTGATGTAAAACCGACAATCAGCTTTCTTCATATTGTTTCAGTTTGCGTCCCAGTGTGCGGCGATTGATACCCAGCACGCGCGCGGCGCGAGACTGGTTGCCGTCGCAGTCGGCCAGCACCTGCTCGATGTGCTGGCGCTCGATCACGTCGAGAGCGCGTCCGTCAGTGAGGTGCTCGGTGGAATAGGAGCCAAGCCACTGCGGCAGATCGTCCTTCGAGATCGTCCCTTTCTTTCTACGCAAACAGGCATATTCGATTGCGTTTTCCAGTTGCCGCACGTTGCCTGGCCAGGGGTGATCCGTTAAAAGATTGATAGCATCCGGGTTGAAACCGGTAATGGCTCCATCCTGGTTGAAGCGGCGCAGGAAGTGAAATGCAAGCTCCATAACGTCTTCGCGGCGCTCGCGCAGCGGCGGCAGGTGAATGTTGACGACCGACAGGCGGTAGAACAGATCCTCGCGGAAGCGCCCTTGCTTGATCAGTTCGGCAAGGTCCTGGTTCGTCGCCGCCAGCAGGCGGATATCCACCGGGATCGAATCGACGGAACCGACTTTGCGGATGCGCCGCTCCTGAATGAAACGTAACAGCTTGATCTGCATTGCCAGGTCCATGTCGCCGACTTCGTCTAGAAACAAGGTTCCGCCCGAAGCTTTTTCGATCAGGCCGGTTTTATCGCCGATGGCGCCAGTAAACGAACCTTTGACATGCCCGAACAACTCGCTTTCTACCAAATGTTCGGCTATGGCGGTGACGTTGAAGGCGACGAAATCCTTGTCCTTGCGACTGCTGCGGCGATGGATCTGCTCGGCGATCAGTTCCTTACCGGTGCCGCTTTCGCCCGTAATCAGTACGGTTGCAGAGCTTTCGGCGACATCTGCCACCAGATCGATGACGCGCTGGAACGCCTTGCTTTTAAAGACGATGGGGAAGGGCGTGTCCGGGTCGGGTGATCCGGCAGCGCGCTGGGTCTGGTGAATCTGATGTGCAACTTCACCTACCTGGGCGAGCAGTTCATCCAGATCGAAGGGCTTGGGAATGTAGGAATATGCCCCTGCCTTCATGGCTTCCACAGCAGATTCGATGCTGCCGAAGGCGGTCATCAAAATGACCGGCTGATGCAGGTAGCTGGCGCGGGCCTGTTGCAAGACGTCCAGACCGGAAGCCTGCGGCATGCGGATGTCCGTCAGCACGAGATCGAAATCCCCTTCTTGTAACGCACGCAACGCCGCAGCGCCATCCGGTACGCCTTTGACCAGGTAGCCATCTTCGCTGAGCACCTGCTCCAGCAGTTCCAGCATTTCGCGGTCGTCCTCGGCGACCAGGATTTTCAACGGTCTGCTATCCGGCATGCTGCTCCTCTACGGTTTCGGAAAGTTCGGTAGGTGCACATGGCAGCAGAATTTCGAAAACGGCTCCCTGACCGCTGCTCGAATGCACGTGAATCGTTCCGTGATGTTGTCGAATCACCCGGTTGACCAGGGCCAGCCCCAGTCCCGTACCTTCGCCGGATGACTTGGTGGTGAAAAAGGGTTGAAAGATCTTGTTGGAAATCTCATTGGAAATACCACCGCCGGTATCTGCAATCAGCAGGCGCAGGTGCTCGCTTCCGCGATAGCGAAGCCGGTGCAACCGTATGCCCAGTACGCCGTGGCCGTTCATTTCCTGACATGCATTTTGCAACACGTTCATAATGGCGCTGTTCATGCGGCGCGCTGAGCCATGGATCGGCATGTCGCCCTCTTCGATTTCCTTTACCCATTCCAGTTCCGGGTAGGCTTCTTCGATACGGCGCAGACAGGCATGCAGCAGGGGTTGAAAGTCGAACTCGCCGCGACTGACAAATTCCTCTCCTGCCACTTCCAATAATTCCCGAATCAGATCCGCAATACGATCCGTTTGTTGCACGATCTTATCCAGGTGGCGTTTCTCCCGGCTGTCCTGCTCGAAATTGCGTGCGAGGTACTGGGCATTGACGCGCACCACGTTCAGCGGTGTTCCGATCTCGTGCGCCAGCCCGGCGGCTACTTCCGTGATGTCGGAAAAGGAGCTGCTTTGCAGCGGTGGCATAGCCTGCGTCGAAGTCGAATTCAAACTGTTGGAAATGGCTGCGATCAAAACGGCAAACTCCTTGTCCCGTTGTAGCCGTTTGTTAAGTTGCAAATCTCCGGATTCGGCGGTCAGCGCTTTGATCCAGGCACTTGAAATCTCGCGAATCCCGGAGCGGTATCTTAATGCCATGCGACGCTTGTCGATCAGGCCGATTGTCGATAACAGCACCATGCCTGCTCCGGCGATGACCGCCGCCACCCAATGCTCGCATAGGATGCCAACCGCTGCAATTACAAGCACCGTCAGAACGAAAGCCGCCAATGGCAGCGGAGCCAGTTCCCGAATTCTGGAAGCATCGCCCGACTCGAACCTATTGTACGCATTTTGCGACATGAATTCCACTTCTCATTGGTTGCGGTGTCGAAGCGGGTGTAAAGCAATGCCCGCGTTGCTGGAAGAGAAGGAAACGGGAAATCAATCTTCCTGAATGTTTCTCAGTTCCGTCAGAATCTCCATGGGGCTCATTCCCAGCGCCCGGCTCATGACCTCCTCCACTTTCTTTGCGTGCTGTTCTCCCTTCGCTCGCAGACGTTTGGAATAGGCGCTTGAAAGCGCACCGATCACGGCGTCGAGTTCGCAGGGTTTCAGCAGGTATTCATAAGCGCCGGAGCGAGTCAGGCTGGTAGCGGACTGGATCGAACCATGCCCGGTCAGGATGACCACTTCCATTGTAGGATCGTGCTGCTTGATGTGGTTGAGCAGTTCTTCTCCGTCCATGCCCGGCATTTTCAGATCCAGCAGGGCTACGTCGAAGTGTTTGCCGTCTTTCAGATCGGCCAGCGCTTCCGCGCCGCTGGTGTACGCGCTGACTTCGATGTCGCGCAATCTCAGCCGGGTGGACATGTTGTTCAAGAATTTCTCTTCGTCATCTACGAACAGCAAGCGGATTTTGTTTTCCATATCGATCTCCTGTCGAAAGAGGCCCGTTTGTGAGCCATTAGGTGGCAGGGAATCCCAGCCAATTCCAGTAAATGCCGATAATCCAGATCCAAAGCACGAGTAGCGAAAGAAGGAAAATCGCCAGTCCGTGTTTGGCGAAATCTCCAAGCGTAATCAGTCGCTCGCCCGTTTCGGGATTTTCCGCAAGGGCATAGACGATCGCGTTATTGGGCGTTCCGATGATCAGAATGTGTGCGAAGGAAGACGCAAACGCGGTCGCCAGACCGATCATCCAGGGATGCGTGTTGGACAATACCGCCATCGGAACCGTAATGGGACCGACCGCCGAAACGGTGGCGCCGTCGCTCATCAGATTGGTCAATACACCGGTCATGACACTGGCCGCTACGGCCAGGCCGGAACCGGAACTCATCGACTCGGGAAGAATCGCAAGGAAACCTTTGGCGATGTACAGCGCCGCTCCGGTGACGGCCAGCCCCTTACCCAGCGCGGTGGCTGCGGCATAGAGTGCAACGACCTCCCAGTTGATGCGCGTGATGTCTTTCCAGCGAACCAGGCGCATCAACGACATCAACAGCAGTCCCAATAGTACGGGTCCGGCCATGCCGAAGGTGCTCGACAGCGTAATCCAGCCCAGGATTACGATACCCAACACCGCCGCCATCTGGTATTCCTTGCGCACCATCGGTCCCAGCCGTTTGGATTCGGCTTTGACGATTTTCGAGATGTTGACGTCCTTGACTTTGACCTTGCGGGCAATGACCAGATAGAAATACAGGCCGATGACCAGCGCCATGACCGGAACGAAGGGCAAACCGTAGGTGACCCACTCGCCATAGGAGGGCGCAACACCGTAATCCTTCAGGATACCGAGCATGATGGCGTTACGTCCTCCCGCGCTGGGAGAGCCGGGACCGCCGATGTTACCCGCCCAGGTGACGATCAACAGCAGTAGCAGCGCCAGATTTTTATCTTCCTTCAGCCCGGCGGTTTTAATGGTTGCCATATAGACCACCAGCATGATGGGCGTGATAAAGGCGACCAGCGCGTGCTCGGAAATAAAGGAGGCGGTAACCGAAAAGAGCGGTACGAAAATAAACAGGAAGCGCCGGATATTGCTGCTTAAGCCAAGCAGTAGCACACCGATGCGCCGGTCCAGGCCCGTTTTTGCAATGCCGACCGACATCGCCAGCACACCGAAAATAAAGAGTACGGAGTCCTTTAAAAAGCTCTTGGCAACGAGTTCCGGCGGCATGATCTGAAACCAGTACAGCACCACGGCTATCAAAATAGCGGTAAAGCCGATGGGGATTGCGCCAGTGCCCCAGAAAAATGCGGCGATGACCAGCAGACCGATCATGATCTTGATTTTGAAGGCCGCCGTTTCCGTGCTCATCGGCTTGTCTTTATCCAGCTTGGCGCTTTTACCGTAGTAGTCCTTGATCGTCATGCCGACGGCCATGTCCCGGTAGGAGGCGTAGCCTCCGATGGCGTCGTTGATATCGCCGGATTTCGGCGTTGAAACCATCTCCCGCATCGAATCGGGCGTTGGCATGATCAGAATCAATCCGAATAATAGAAATCCGATTAGGATGAAAAGAGGTCGATAGTTGGTGACGCCCAACATCTTTCGCCAGAGGCTCGGCTCCGGATCGGGAATGATGTCGTGACGGGTCAGCAGGTTGATGCGATCCCGCTTGGCCATTTCGATCTCGGCGAGCAGTTCCTCGAACTCCAGGGTTTTTTCGTGGAAGGCGTAGGCGTCCAGCCGTCCGATTTCCGTGGCGGATTGATACGTCGCGTGGCCCGTCAGCACGATCACCTGGCAGGTGGGTTGAAGCTGCTTGATTTCTTTAAGCACCTCTTCGCCACTCATGCCGGGCATTTTCAAATCGAGCAGCACCACATCGTACTCATACAGCCGCACCTGCCGGATGGCTTCTTCTCCGCGATTGACCGTATGTACGCTCATGCCGCGAAGCTGTAGCCGTTGCGCCAGGTTCTCCGTCCATTTGACTTCATCGTCTACGATCAAGATGTCTTTGTGATTGGCTGCCATGTGAAATCCTGTTCAACTATGTGTTTTAGGAATAATGATTTCAAACGCCGTGCCGTGTCCGGGTTCGCTTGTCACGTTGATGCTTCCGCCCAGTGCGGTGACGATGCCGTGTGTGATGGAAAGCCCCAGGCCGGTGCCTTTGCCGACTTCCTTGGTGGTGAAAAAGGGCATGAAGATCTGTTCGATGTGTTCGGGCGAGATACCGCTGCCGGTATCGGAAACTACCAGGCTCACCTTGTCAATCATATCCATGGCACTGACCGTGATGGTGCCGCCTTTACCGATGGCGTCGGTGGCGTTGCGGATCAGGTTGATCAGCACCTGCTTCAATTGATCGTCGTCGGTGTGAATCAGCGGGATGCTCTCGTCTACGTCCGTTCGGATGTTGATGTTCTCCAGCATCAATTCTCGCTGCACCATATCGACGGTCTGGTGGATGATGTCTGCGACGTTGCAGTCGGAGATCTTGGGTTTGTTGCGGCGGGCGAAGCCGAGCAGTTTATGAATGATGCTTCTGCATCGGTTGGATTCTTCGCGGATCGAATTGAGGCGTTGCCGGAAATCATCGGCGTCGAAAGTGCCACCCAGACGCGGGTCCAGCAGATCTTCCATCACGCCGATTTCCGAAAGGATGATCGCGAGTGGATTATTGATTTCGTGGGCTACGCCCGCCGCCATTTCTCCCATGGTGCCCATTTTCCCGGCCTGCACGAGTTGGCTGATCAACTCGGCGCGGTTGGCTTCGGAACGGGCATATTGACGCATCAAGGTGGATGTGGCCAGTAGCGCCGTGACAATCGTGATGATGACACCCAGCAGAATAATGAACGCCATAATCACACGCGCCTGTGCAATGGGTGCATAGGCGGCGGAGGTCGGCTGGATGACGACCAGGGTCCAGTCTACCTTGGTCAGGCTTTGCGTGGCCGCCAGATAATTTTCGTCTCCGACTTCGGTTTCGTATAAGCCGCCGCCGATCTTTTTCAGCGCCGGCCACATCGGAGACTTTTGCAGCGTCTGGCCGACGTTGGTTGGTACGACCTGGCAGATGCCATCGTTATTGACGATAAAGGCGTGGGCCTTTTCGATCTGGCCGATGTCATCGACAAACTGTTGGAATTTCTGCAAGTTGACCGTTAACCGTAACACCCAGGTTTCTTTGTCTTTATTGGCTTTGACTGCGATAACGAAATGAGGTTGATCACGGTAGCCCAGGTAAACATCGCTGATGAAAAAGAGGCTGTCGGTATCGATCAGAACTTTGAACCAGGTTTCGTTGTGGTAGTTTTTTCCTTCCAGAAACTCATATGGACCGGAATAGGCGACATGGTGTCCCGTCGCATCGAAGACGCCGACGTCTAAAATGGTGTCGTCCAGTGATTTCAGTACTTTATGTAGTTTCTCGACTTCCGTTTTGTTGGGTGGCAGGTTGATCAGGCTGGAGTCTACAATGCCTCGCAGGGCGGAAATCTTGTTATGGATAAAGCGATCCACGCTCTGGCGATGGCTGGAAGCCAGGGTTTCCAGTTGCAGCTTGCTGCGCTGCTCCAATGTGGATTTGAACTGGTAGTGAAAGTAAATGGAAAGAATGAGCAGCGGAATCAGCGCCACCAGCAGCAATCGTAATAAAATGGTGTTTCGAAGCTGCTTCAAGGAGATGTCCGTCGGCTTGAAGGCGCGGGCGATGGCGGCGCGATGCGAAATTTGTGATCCGTTTTGTTCCATGGTCGGTTGACTCCTTTGCCACGTTCCTCCATTGGGCTAAAGCAATCACCGGGCCAGATGTGTAACCATATGTATTTACACATAATAAGTTGGTTTTTGGCGGATCAGGATTCAGCAGACTGGGACAAAATGTCCCACAAAGCAGTGGGTTAATCGGGGTGGTTTTTGCAACTGGATGATATTACACGTGTATTTTGATAGTCAGTGCAGGTGGGACAAAATGTGCCAGTTGCGCAAGGGATCAATACAGGGGGGCGAGAGCAGTTATTGTAGTTATTGTAGGTCGGTCAGATTTTCTGACCGACAATCACGAACCGATGTCGGACTAATACCAGTCTAGTGATTTCAGGGTGGCGCGGGCTAAACCGCAGGTTTGCCCGTATTCGAGAGTCACATGGGCAAGCTATCGCTTTACTCCGCTTGGCCAGGTGCCACACTTTATCTGGGCCACCCGCCCGTCCTTCTCATTCATTCGAGTCACGGCCACCCGTCCGAATGCGAACTGTCGGCGATGAGATGCCAGATAGTAGGATGGGCATCCATGCCCATCTTTTCAGAGTAATGGGCAAAACAATTACCCATTCTACTTTATTCAAGCGATCAGTTTGGATTCTTTTTTTGAGTGGATTTGAACTTGA
This sequence comes from Myxococcota bacterium, assembly GCA_965140415.1. GTDB lineage: Bacteria > Myxococcota_A > SURF-8 > SURF-8 > SURF-8. Next base: position 5,196,334 of record OZ223209.1, on the reverse strand, counting down.
TTGTTGGAGGGTTCCAACCTCGACCCTCTCTTGCATCACGGCGGCCACGCTCAAACGGCGTTAGACACTCTCCGTCACAATCTTCGTCAAGATCCGTTTCGACTTCCGGTATCGAAATCGGGACGGGCAGGTCTTTAACCGAATCCCAGGTGGTATCAATCGCCGAGGAGCAGCTACGTCCGGCCATGACGAGCAGAATGAATACAACAACCAGTAAAAAGAGTGCGCTGAAGCAACCTAATGAAAAGTCGATCATTGTACCTCCCGGCTCCCAATGTTATTCTTAGCCCCGGTCGGATACAATGTATCCGACAATCATATGTGTCGGATTAGAATTTAATCCGACCTTTACTACTTTACTACACCTACTACCCCTGGATAGGTGTCGGGACAGGAGACCCGACCAAAACATGCGGAACATGGCGGGAGCCATGTTCCAACGCACGACCATGCTCCAACGGACGACTACCCCGAAATCAAAATCCACAACAAGCTTCGGGCACGAATTTCCAGGCAGGCAAAAGCTTCAGCTCGATCGGAAATTTTTGCCCAGTTTCGCGAGGTTAAGAGTAGGCACGGGTTTTGCTTTACTAACCGGCAGCGAAAGAAAAGGAACGAAAAAACCATGCTGGAACGCTTAAAACAGATCAGTCAACAAACCGATATCATGACCGCCATCGGCGTAGTCGGTATCTTGATGATGATGATCATGCCGGTTCCGCCCGCCGCCATGGATTTGTTCCTGGCCATCAGCATCACGATGTCCCTGTTGATTCTGTTGACCACGGTTTACATCAATAAACCCCTGCAATTTTCCGTATTTCCTTCGATCTTGCTGGTGATGACCCTGTTCCGGTTGTCGCTGAATATTGCGACGACTCGCTTGATTCTGATCAACGGACATAACGGTCCCGCCGCTGCCGGTCACGTGATTCAATCCTTCGGCCAGTTCGTCGTCGGTGGTAATTATGTCGTTGGAATCATTGTCTTTCTGATTCTGGTGATCATCAACTTCATCGTCATTACCAAAGGTGCAGGCCGTATTGCCGAAGTGGCTGCACGTTTCGTGCTCGATTCCATGCCCGGCAAGCAGATGTCCATCGACGCCGATCTAAATGCTGGAATTATCAAGGAAAAAGACGCCAAGAAGCGACGTAAAGAGATCGAATCCGAAGCCGATTTCTACGGCGCAATGGACGGTGCCAGCAAGTTCGTTCGCGGTGACGCCATCGCCGGATTGCTGATCACCGCCATCAATATCATCGCCGGTTTCATCATCGGTGTGGTGCAGATGAACATGCCCATCTCCGAAGCCGCCACCACGTACACGATTTTGACGGTTGGTGACGGATTAGTGTCACAGATCCCGTCGCTGATCACATCGACCGCCGCCGGTATTCTGGTGACCCGCACCGCTTCGGACACCCATCTGGGCGACGATCTCTTCCGCCAGATCCTCAAACAATGGCGCGTACTGGCCATGGTCGGCATCTTCCTGTGCATGTTCTCGTTAGTGCCGGGCATGCCGACCTTCACCTTCCTGATGCTTGGTGGTTTATTGCTGTTTGCGGCGAAGCACTCCTACGACAAGATGAAAAAGGCGCAAAAACCGGAAGTGGAAATGCCGCCGGAAATGCTGCCGCCGCAAGTCAGTGAAACCGAGCGACTCGAACAGATGCTGCCCCTGGATCTATTGGATATGGAAGTCGGCTACGGTCTGATCAACCTGGTGGATCAGCGCCAGGGCGGCGAATTGCTGGACCGCATCACCGGTCTGCGTCGCCAATTCGTGACCATGCTGGGCCTGATCATTCCTCCGATTCACATTCGCGACAACCTGCAACTCGACCCGGAACGCTATGTCATTCAACTTAAAGGCGTGGAAATCGCCTCCGGTTCCATCAAGCCGGATCATTACCTGGCCATGAATCCAGGCGACGTCGATTCGGATATCCCCGGTATCGATACTGTGGAACCGGCGTTCGGCCTGCCGGCCAAGTGGGTCACCAAACAGGATCGCGAAAAGGCGGAAGCGTTCGGTTATACGGTCGTGGACATTTCCACCGTCGTGGCCACCCACCTTTCCGAAGTCTTGAAGAACTACTCACACGAGTTACTGGGTCGCCAGGAACTGCAACAACTGCTGGATATCTTCTCCCGCTCCAATCCCAAGCTGGTCGAAGACCTGATTCCGGGACTGCTGTCGTTGGGTGAAGTGCTTAAAGTGATGAAAAATCTGCTGGCCGAACAGGTCTCCGTACGCGATCTGCGCACCATTCTGGAAACCTTGGCGGACACCGCACCGCAAACCAAAAACACCGAAATTCTTTCCGAAATCGTGCGTCAGCGACTGGGTAAGGCCATCACCAGCCGTTACCTGGACCCCAACGGCAACCTCTATGCCATCATGCTCGACCAGCAGGTGGAAGACATGTTCCGTAATTCCCAGCGCATCGTCGAAGACGAAATCCAGGTCTCGCTCTCGCCCGAGCAGGCTCGTTCCGTGCTGGGAAAAATCGAAAAGCAATATCGCGACTCCAGCGCCCAGGCCGTGCAGCCGGTGCTGCTGGTTTCGCCTGAGATTCGTAAAGCGATTCATAACTTCATCCAAATGGTGGTTCCCGATCTGGCGGTCATTTCGCACCGGGAACTGGACCAGGATGTACAGATTCAATTGTTGGGCACCGTTTCCGCATAAAGCGGAAGAGCCGAGAACGTAAAGGAGCGAGGTCATGGAAATTCATCGTTACGTCGCCGACAGCATTCCGGAAGGCTTGATGACCGTCCGTGGAGAACTGGGTAGGGACGCGGTGATCGTTTCCGTCCAGGAAAAGAAAAACGGCTTGGCCGGTAAACGTCGCAGGGTGGAAATTCTGGCTCGTCGTCCGGATGAAGATCAGGACGCCCCGGAAAACGCCAAAGACGACTACGAAGCCAAGCCTGTCGTTGCCGAAAACACCTCGGCGCCTGCAAGTGTCCATTCGGATGCCGAACGCAAAGAAGCGGAACAGCTGCTCAGTCAGCTTTATGCCGAAATGGCTCCTGCCGAAGATAAAGCGCGTCCGCTGCACAATGCACGCGCCGCGCGCTCGACGACCTCTCACCGTGCTGCAACCACAACCGTAACGGACAGCGTTGCCGATTCGTACGATACGGAAGAGACGGAAGAGACGGAAGAGACGGAAGACTACATCCACCCGACCGCTTCGGTGAAAGAATCGCAAGGCAACTGGCATCAAACGGCTTTCAGCCCGGAGCCGATTGCTTCGGTTCCTCTGCCCGACCCCAACAGCCTGAAAAAACCGATGCCGCCGCAGGTGACCTCCTTGTATTTCTACCTGCTGGATACCGGCGTTCAACCTGATATCGCTCAGGAAATGCTGAATCGGCTGTGCAGCCGCTTCAACCCGCACAAACCCTGGCAACCGCAAAAAGTACAAACCTTTTTAAATTCTCTGGTCGCCGGAAACGTGCGCACCGGTGGCGCGCTGGGTAAAACCCGCAAACGCCGTATTGCAGCGCTGATCGGTCCGACCGGTGTGGGAAAAACCACCACCATCGCCAAAATCGCTGCGGGACTGGCCCGGCAAAACATCTCCGTAGGCTTGATCACCGTCGATAATTTCCGCGTTGGCGCAGTCGATCAGCTTCGCAAATTTGCGGATTCCAGCCGTATTCCCCTGCTGGCCGCATCCAACAAACGTGATTTTCAGCAGGCCATCCGGGCCTTTAAGAGCAGAAACGTTACACTGGTGGACACTGCCGGGCAAAACCCGCGTGATATGGAGCTGTTAGAGCGTTTAAGCCAGACGCTGGACAGCGTTCCCGGCATCGAACGACACCTGGTTTTGTCCGCGCCAACCAAAGAGCGCGACCTGGTTTCCTTCTCCGAACTGTACGATCAGATCGGATATCATTACATGGTCTTCTCAAAATTGGATGAAACCGTGACCTACGGCGGTCTATTAAATGCGTACATGGCCGCCAAGCGCCCGTTCAGCTATTTCACTACTGGCCAGCGCGTACCGGAAGATATAGAACAAGCAACGTCCAAGCGACTGAACGAGCTGTTATTCCACTGATTTACAAGGCATGATGCGCAACTGCCCATAGCAAGGAGGCTTGACTCGTGGCAGATAGACCCCTAAGAAAATCCCGTGGTTATGCACCGATGGTGCTCGCCGTAACGTCCGGAAAGGGTGGTGTTGGAAAAACGTCGCTCACGGTCAATCTTGCCGTCAACTTTGTGGCGGCTGGCCGCAAAACTCTGGTCGTCGACGGCGATTTGGGTCTGGCCAACGTCGATATCATGTACGGCATCCGCCCGAAATACAATTTCCAACACTTATTGGACGAAGAGAAAAGCATCAATGACATCATCGTGCGCGGACCGGGCGGTATTCACATCCTGCCCGCCTCCAGCGGCATCAGCAAAATGGCCAATCTGGACGCCGACCAGCAGATGCTGGTTCTGGGACAGTTGGAAACCCTGGGTAATCGCTACGATATGATCCTGATCGACACGGCTGCGGGCATCGGATCGTCGGTGTTGAATTTCGCCGCCGCCAGTCAGCACGTGATCGTGGTGGTCAACCAGGAACCGACTTCATTGGCCGATTCCTATGCCATCATCAAAGTTCTGCGCCAGGAATACAACGTCAGCCGCTTTCAGGTCGTCGTCAATTCCGCACACAGTGAAGCAGCCGCGTTGCGCGTTTACCAGACGCTTTCGGATGTCGCGGATAATTTCATAGATGTCGTCATCGACTACATGGGCTCGATCCCCTATGACAAAGTCGTAAGCAAAGCCATCACCCAGCAGCGTCCCTTTGTCGATGCGTTCCCGTCTTCACCTGCTTCGCTGGCTCTCAAAGGTCTCTCGGAGGCCATACTTGCCAAGCGAGCCCGTACGCGTGCCGGTGAAACGCCTTTGCTCTGGTCTCGAATTATCGATTAGGAATAGTTATGTATCAGGAAGCAGAACATAGAGAAAAAGAACAGCGACAGTCTCCTTTCCGATCGCAAGCGGAACGCGACAAACTGGTGTTGGACCACCTGCGCATCGTGAAACGAGTCGCCTATCGGATAGTCTCTCGCTTACCGGAAACCATTCAAGTCGAAGATCTCATTTCCGTGGGCACGATGGGTCTGATCGACGCTGCCGAAAAATTCGATCCCAGTAAAGGCAAAAGCTTTGCCGCCTATTCCGAATTGCGCATCAAGGGTTCGATTCTAGATGAATTACGCTGCAACGACAGCCTTTCGCGCGGCAGTCGCAGAATGGCCAACACGGTCGGACAAACCGTGGCAACACTTGAGGGTCGCCTGGGACGCAAACCCACGGAAGAAGAAATCGCCAAAGAAATGGGGATCGAACTACAGGAGTTACAAGCCATGATGAGCCAAACGCGCTCCCTGGTTTTTTTGGACATCCAAGACGCCACCGGCACGATTGCCGTACAGGCCAGCGAAGCCGACGCCGTGGATGCCGGCCATACCGAGTTTCAACCGTATCGGGAACTGGCCGAGAAATCGATGAAAGAACAACTGACCGAAGCCATCGCCGATCTGCCGGAGAAACTGCGCCTGGTGTTGTCGCTGTACTACTTCGATGAATTGAACTACAAGGAAATCGGAAAAGTGCTGGATCTGTCGGAATCACGGATTTCGCAACTGCACAGCAAGGCGATCCTAAAGGTGAAAAAAGCGATCGCCGCCCAGGAAAGCGTATTGTAAAAAAAACAGAACTCCCCCTTCTCGATTCAATCACAATCACAACCCGCACCACCCCGCCGACGGCAACAGCAGCCGTCATCTTGCTTTTATGGAGTATATTCAGTGTAATATTACTAATCTTAGTATCAATTTGATATAATAGGATTTACCTACTTTCCACCTTTCTTAACTTGAACCGCATCATGATTAGTACGCATCATGATTAGTACTTGACAACAAGAATGTACTCAGTCACATTAGTCACATACGAAGATTAACATTTTGGGGAGTTCTAATGAGTCATTGCACCATTACAACCACCCAATGCAACTAATACCATCAGACTCATCTCAAAGATAAAAATGGAGGTAGTCATGCTAAAGCATCTCTCTTTCTTGACTGTGATGTTCACAATGTCAATCTTTGGATCTACTGCACTAGCGGATGAAAAATCGGATTGCCTTGAAGGAAGTGTAAAGGCATGCCTTGATGTGATGGCTGCCACTATTGAAAAAGGCGATTTGAACGGGACGTTGCTCTACGCCAAAAAAGCATGCGAGCTGAAAAACGGTCCGAGTTGTTTTATTGCTGCAAAAATATTGATAGACCAGAACAAAGCGGATGAAGCATTGCCTATTGGAAAGAAAGGCTGCGAAACGGGAAGCCAAAACGCATGCAGCTTAGTAGCGGGAATCCTGGCGATGCAAGGAAAATTAGTTGAGGCATGGCCCTATGCAAAGAGTGGCTGTGAACAAAAAAGTGACGTTTCCTGCATCATGGCAGCTAAAATATTGGAGGACCAAGGGAAATCCAATGAAGCAACGCAGTATCTAAAAACTGGTTGTGATCTGGGAAATGGAATCGCCTGTAAAAGAGGCGCTGAAATTTGGGGTAATCAGGGAAAACTCGACGAGGCATTACCATTCGCAAGAAAAGGCTGCGAGATGAAAGATGCTTTTGCTTGTTGGCAAGCTGGCTATATCCTACAGCATCAAAAGAAACAAGATGAAGCAACATTTTGTTTAAAACAAGGTTGCGAATTGGGAAACAGATCAGCTTGCTCAGAAATCGTCAATGTTATGGCTGGCCAGGGAAAATTCAAGGATGCATTACCATACGCAAAAAAAGGTTGTGAATTGGAAGATGGTCTGGCTTGCAACCGTTCGGCATACATTTTGTTGTTAGAAGGGAAAGAAGATGAAGCATGGCGCTTTTCTGAAAAAGGCTGTCAGCTAAAAAATGGTGAAGCATGCAGCAGCGCATCAGGAATCCTTTCCAAACAAGGAAAGTTCGAAGAAGCGTCCTCTTATGCAATCATGGCATGTGAATTAGGAGGAGAAAACACATGTGGCAACGCAGCAGGGGCCCTGATCGGTCTGAACAAACTTGATGAAGCAATGACCTATGCAATCAAAGGCTGTAAACAGAAAGATGCTTTAGCTTGTAACAACGCTGCCGTGATTCTAGTCAAGCAGGAAAAACCTGAAGAAGCATTATCCTATGCCAACAATGGGTGCAATCTTAAAAATGCCCTAGCTTGCGGCAATGAGGCTTCTATCCTGGTACTGATGGAGAAAAATGAGGAAGCTTTACAGCCGGCTTCAAAAGGCTGTGATTTAGGAAATGGGCAATCTTGCTTAAATGCTGCAAAACTCCTTCTGGAACAAAACAAGCAAAACGAGGCTCTGCCATACACTCAGAAAGGTTGCGAACTGGGAACGGGTCATGCTTGTGAACAAGCGGCTGTATTGTATGAAGGAAAAGGCGACTTGGAAACAGCGTTTCGATACGCAAGCCAAGGATGTGAAAAGGGAATGGACACAATTTCTCCTCTGAAGGACAACTCTTCGATTTCGATTACGATACAGGATTTAAATTCCCCCAAGGTGACACAAGTTGGAAGTTCAAACATGGGAACTGCCAACTCCTGCCAAAAAGCAACCGAGATTTTACAAAAGCTGGGGAGACATGAAGAAATTTCATCTTATGCGAGCAAAGGCTGTGACTTGGGATTGGCAGAAGCCTGTGATGCACAGATGAAATTGTACCAAGAGAAAGGAAAGTTAGATGAAGCAATGACCTATGCCAGCAAAGGTTGTGCTTTAGGATCTGAGGAAGGATGTCGTATTGAAAAGGAACTTATTGCCAACACAAAAGCGATAAAGGACAAGCAATAGTTTTAGTCAAGTTGACGATCAAGCTCAAACTTTTACGTTTGATTCTACAAACATGAACTCTGGTAAATCGCTTGATTGGATCACGTTCAAGACGATTGAACCACGAAACCAAATGAGATCCGACATATCTCACCAAGCCGCACTCTACCCACATGAATTCACAAGGGAATCCCAAAACTCACCCAAGCCAAGACTGAGATTTTCAAAACGCGTCCTTCACAGAATATTTATTCTTTACTCTTGGTAAAACCGCCTCTGAAAATCCTTCTCATTTTCAAACATGAGTGCTATGGTGACATCATAATATTTAACTATCCAGAGTATGCAGTTACGGTTACCTACAATGGGAGGTAAGGTATGTCAAAATATGCATTTTTTGTGATCGCAGCCATCTGGGTTGCTCTGGCTTTAACGGCCTGCTCGGACGATACCGACGCGGGTGACATCGCCAAGACTCTGGCGGATCGCTTGACCGATGCGCTCGACTTCGAAGACGGCGTTCCAAACGAGGGAGAACCTCCCGAATCCAGCGATGGAACCGGAGCCCCCGTCATCGATCAGGTGAATATGAGTGGAGTGTTATACCCGGACTCCACTTTTGCAATGGAGTTGGTCAGCAGCTACGATCAACCTGAAGCGGTGAAACGCAGCATCGTGTATGTCAAAGGCGCAACCAGTTATTGGATCGTGACCGGTGATTTGCAAGAGCAGATAATGACGATCGTTGGAAGTCTGAAAGACGATGCCCAGCTGCACGGCGAGCGCTTTACACTGACATTCGCCTTGCAGATCGAAGCGGCCACAGCAGGAGAATGGCTTACCGGGCCCTACATCGAGTTCGGCATTCTCATCGAAGACACGCCGCTGCCCGACGCAAAAGAACAGATGGATCTGCTCGACATGCAGGGGGCAACACTTATCAACGAACCACCTCCACCCGGATCGGGCGGCAGCTCGGCACCGCAGATCACGTTTTTAGATGCACCGGAGACCGTTGCCAAATCGGAACGATTTACCATCAATCTGGATACGGATTTCCCGGGAACCATCGACGCTGCCATCCTGTCGGTGCCCAACAGCGAAAGCTATATGGAAATCACTGGAGAAATGGTGGGGGAAAGTTATCAGGTCAATGGAAATTTCCTGGGACAGGGAATCGAAGTTGGCGATGTGCTGACCTTCTTATGGGCTTTGCAGTCGGATGACGGTACGGTCGGCATGTACCGAACCTGGATTCTTACCATCGTGGAAACTCCCACCGTCGATGGCGACGATGACCTTGTGGCGGATGCGGACCCCGATCCAACTGATGGTGATTTGGATGAAGATGCAGACGAGGATGCAGACGGGGATGCGCAGGAAGCCGAACAGGAACTGGAAGCAGATCAGGAATATGAAACAGATTTAGAGTCCGCACCACAGGATGTGCTTTTAGTCGAAAACCTGCAATGGCAGAATCCAGCGCAGCCCTTTACGGCAACATATACCGAAGTACTTCATCATTGCGATGCACTAGTCTGGAACGGCAATGAAGACTGGCGCATGCCGAACATTCTGGAACTGCGTCAGTTGGTACGGGGCTGCGATGCAACATCCCCCACGGGTGCATGTCCGGTCTTGCTGGATTGTCTGGACTACAATACCTGTTGGACCATCGACTGTATGAGTAACAGTTGTGACTCGAGTCAAGGCTGTTATTGGCCACAGGAAATGTTACCCGGCTGCGACACGCTCTACTGGTCTTCCTCCCGCGATACCGGTCAAGCCGGGAACTACTGGGCAATTCATTTCGATGGTGCCGATGTCGTCAGCCATACCGAAAACGAAGATTTGTCCGTATTGTGCGTCAGAGACGCCGGTCAACCGGATGGGGACTTTGTAATTGACGGTGATACCGAAGTCGACGGTGACATTGTGGTTGATGGTGATTCCGAAATCGACGGTGACATTGTGGTCGATGGGGATACCGAGACTGACGGAGATACCGAGACTGACGGAGACTCGGCAATTGATGGCGATGCCGACCCGGACATCGAACCAGACAGCGAGCCGGATGCGGAACCGGAGCAAGAACTTGAACCGGAAGCCGATATCGAGGTAATCGTCGAGAAAACCTGGCTGGACACCACCAACAATCTAAGATGGCAGAAGAACCCGCCACTGGAAATCAGTTACCAATCGGCGCAAGTTACTTATTGCGACAACCTGAGCTGGGATGGCTACGACGACTGGCGGCTGCCGACCATCGATGATTTCCGCACCCTGGTGGAAGGCTGCCCGGCAACTGAAACCGGGGGCAGTTGCGGCGTGACCGATAGCTGCGCCATTGAATCCTGCTGGAGCACCAATTGCAGTGGCTGTGACTACAACATGGGTCCGGAAAATGGCTGCTACTGGAATGCGAATCTGGAGGGAACCTGCTGGCGGAATTGGTCGTCTACCCTGGAATCCGGTCTGGCGGGGAAACCCTGGTACGTTGATTTCAAATGGGGAAAGATTACCTATGCCTACGACTCCTATCAGTTCCAGGTTCGCTGCGTGCGCGATGAAGCCGCTCCCGATGGCGATCTGGATAGCGAAGGAGAACTGATCGCCTGTAGCACGGTGAACGAATGCTGCAACGGAAGCCACGCCATTAATCAGGATGGATACTGTGACAATGGTATCTTCAACACCTGGGATTACTGCCAAGACGGCATCTGCGAAAGCCAGATGTACTATCGCCTTACACATCCAGATTGGGTACGAGAGGTGGACTATTCCGGCGACGGCACCATGGTCGCAGGAGCCTATTACCAGGGAGTAAAAATCCACAACACATCCGACCTGGGCGAAATCAATACGCTGAGCATTGCCAGCACTCCTTATTCACTCGCGTTTTCTCCGGATGGCACCCTGATTGCAGCCGGTTACAGAGGTGCAGTGGTCGTTTATGAAACCCTGACAGGCATCCTCGTACACACGTTGACGATGACCAGCAACGATCCCAAAGACATCAAGTTCACGCCGGACGGGCGTTACCTGGTGGTTGGAAACGGCTACTATAGCCCTCTTTCAGGGAACGTTGTAATTTACTCCATGGCAGACGGCTTGGAAAAGAAGCGATACTCCCACAGCGATTACCAAACCCAAGCACTGGATTTAAGCGTAGATGGGCGTTTGCTGGTTGTTGCTGGAGGGAATACCTCTGCAACGGGTGACAAAGGCATCATTTACATCTACGAGCTGATGAGCGGCACGCAACTGAAAAGACTGACCACCACAGGAGCCGTGCTTGGAGTGACGATCAGTCCCGATCAATCCTTCCTGGCGGTAAGCACGAGCGACGGAGGCTCTCCGGCTATCGGACAGATCAGGATCTGGGACATTACCGACCCACAATCACCAGTAGACATCGGCACCATCGATACCCATGACAAGATCGGATACACCGTCAAATTCTCTTACGAAGGCTCCACGTTAGGCAGTGTCAGCCTCGATCACACGACAAAACTGTGGGACGCCTCCGGTTTGTGGAGCACACCGCCGACACTTCCGGTGCTCTTTCGCACGTTGGCCAAACAAGAGGGAGAAGTTTACGACCTCGATTTCGATCCGAACGATGAGTGGCTGACCGCAGGCAGTTGGGACGACACTCTGGGCCTGTACGACTTAAGCAACCAACTCCCCGACCGAAGTTGGGATTGCACCAGCGATGCTAACTGCGCGTCCGGTTTCTATTGCAACCTGGACCATCACCGATGCATCCAGGATTTCTGCCAGGATGGTGTCGATAACGACAGCGACGGCAATACGGATTCGGTGGACGACGAATGCATCAGCGGCGGCCATATGGAAATCGATCCGACAGCTACACCCTAATATTTATCATTGGAAGGAAAAAACAATGCAGACGATGTCATGGTTGCAAACCTGTGTTGCTTGTTTCGTAATCGTCATTCTTGCACAACCAACCGGAGCATGGGCGGTTACATTGGATACCTTTGAGGATTCGAGAGTGTCGGGAGTCGGTGAAGCGGTCGATCATTCTCCCGTTTTAATTGCAAAACGCCCCGTCGGTAAACGTGCCATGCAAAAAAACGTGCAACAGAAAAACCCACCTGAGAATACGGCCATTCAGGAATGGCCGTATTCTTTCAGCAAAGATCAGGAAAAACAGTTGCGAATGGCCGGGTATCAATACTCGGATACCGAGCGCCAGGCCACCTTTCGAATGAAGCTGCGGGGATTTAGCGCAGAGGAGTTCGTAGCGGTATATTTGGAACGACATCGAATGGGCCTATACGATGACAAGTCACTAAGCGTTCTGGCTTCGATGATGTACCTGAACGTGCCCACGGTGGAGTATTCGGATATCTGGTACTGGGGTTACAGCAGTTTCACCGAATATTACAACTATACGCGCATCGGAGGAAAGGGATTGAAATCCGGCGGCTGGGTGCTGTTCTCATTTGGAACCGCGTTGCTGATCACCTGCGGCGTCTTGTCGGGAAAAGGCATTTCAAAAAAGGCTGTAACGGGAACCGGCATTTCAGGCGGCATTCTTGTAGGAGCCGGATTGCCGATGGGCATCGCCGGATCGATTATGACCAGCAGGTGGGCTCCGGCAACCCTGTTGGATACCGGCACGGTTAAGCAATTACAGCCCTATCGGCAGTATTCGGCCAGCCTGGACCCTGCCGAGCCTCCCGAAACACGCCTGGTTTTACAGCAAGTTAAACAGCCACCAATCGTAAACCTGACCCCTCAGGTCTCGGTGGAAGACAAACAAGGCGGGTTGGGTCTGCTCGTGCAGTTCTAGTCGCCTGTCCTAGTCCTCTTCCGGTTTGGCGGTGGGTAAAATCACGCGGTCGTAGATGAACAGCAACACGCCGGTCAATATTCCCAACCCCATGAACCAGAACCACACCTGTTGCGGGTGATAGCTCTGCCACAGCATTTCTCGCGCCTGCACGGCATTGCCTCCGGCACTCTGCACCGCCTGATTCCATAACTCCAGGGGTTGCGACTGCAACAGGTTCTGCACCTTTTCGGCAGCCATGCCCTGGCTCTTCAGGTAGTCCGCCGCAATGACGAACTTGTCGCTGTAGGCTCCGTACAATCCACCGGAAAGCACACCACCCAGCAGGTTACCAAAGGCCACCGGCAGAAAAGCGTAGCCCATATACAAGGCCGTTTTGCCCTTGGGCGCAATACGTCCCACGTATTCCGTCATTTTGGGAGAAGAAGCCATTTCGCCGAAAGCAAAAACCAGAATCGCCGCTACACACATCCAGCCGCTGCTGGAAAGTCCGGCCATGGCCGTTCCGATGGAGGCAATCGCGATACCCAGCACCATCGAGGAAATGGGGCGCATGCGCATCACGGCATAGCTGACCAATAGTTGGAAGAAGATGATCGCGCCGGCATCCAGGTTGATCATCATTTCGGGATTGATCGTGCGCTCGTCCGCTTTACCCAGCGTTTCCGCCAGAGCGGGCCAGATGCTGTTTACGGCATCATAGAGCACCGTGGTGTCCACCCATTGCTCGATAAACACCGGCAGCGTAATGAAAATCTGAATGAACATGGTCCAGAACCCGGAGAAGATCAGCAGAAAGAGCATGAACTTCCAGTCTTTGAATACGCTCAACGTTTTCTGCCAGATTTCGACCAGCGATTGCAGCAGGGGGGGCCGCTCGCCCTCTTCGCGTCCCGGTTCACGATAGATCAACAAGGTTGGAATCAGGTTGAATGCAATGACAACGGTGCTCATGATGAACACATAGGACCAGTCGAGTTTGCGCAGCACTCCGGCGACAAAGGGACCGACAAAGCCACCGATATTGACCATCATGTAGAAAATGCCGAAGCCCACCGAGGCGGTCTTGTCGTCGGTGGTTTTAGCGACGGTGCCGGAAATCACCGGCTTGAAAATCGCCGCTCCCACGGCGACAAGCAGGAAGGCGAGCCAGATGCCGGTGTAGCTGGTGAACTGACCCATCATGAAGTAGGCCACAGTCAAAATGGAAAAGGCGGCGATCAATACTTTTCGGAAACCGAAGCGGTCGGCGATGGCGCCTCCCAGAATCGGCAGCACGTACATGATGGCCGTTACGACGCCTTGCAGCGCGCCACGCTGCTCCTGGCTGAACCCCAAACCGCCTTTACTGACCGGATCGGTCAGGTATAAAGAGAGCACGCCGAACATGCCGTAATAGGCCCAGCGTTCGAACAACTCCATCACGTTGGCGACCCAGAACGTTTTCGGATAGCGTTTCAATAATCCCATGAATCCGCCGTTGGCGTGTGCGCTGGCCATGATCGTCCTTTCTGTAACAGAATACCGAAATGTCGTGGGCGCATCATACCCGAAGCCGGGTCGGTAGGGCAAGTACGGAAACGAATCTGTAGTCTTTGCTATTGTCAACTATTGCCTAGGGCTATTCGCTTTTTTTCCTTTTACCTTTGGATTTCCGAGCGGGGGGGGGAGAATCAATTTCACCTTCCAACAGTGTCCCTTCGAGTCTGGCCCCTTCTAGGTTGGCCCTTTTTAGGTTGGCCCATTCGAGTCTGGCCCCTCTGAGTCTGGCCCCTTCTAGGTTGGCCCTTTCTAGGTTGGCCCCTTCGAGGTTGGCCCCTTCGAGGTTGGCCCTTTTTAGGTTGGCCCATTCGAGTCTGGCCCCTCTGAGTCTGGCCCCTTCTAGGTTGGCCCTTTCTAGGTTGGCCCAAAACAACATTGCATCTTTAAAGTTTGTCTTTCTCAAATTTGCTTTTACCAAACATCCATAGTAAAAACTTGAGTTCTGGAAAAAACTATTTTCAAAGTTTGCTCCGTAAAGATCATGAATATCCAATCGTTGTGATGAAAAATCTAAATATCCTAAACATTGATATGAAATTGAATTCCAGCCTCCTTTTCGTTGCGGTTGAAGGTGACTCAACCACTCCCCAGCGGCCATTTCATGTGGCCACTTGATTTTTCCTACGTTTTCGGTCAATACTGCGCAAGCATAGTGAACAGAGAGCATCGTTTCTTCTGCGTTGCGAGCTTTACGGTTTTCTTCGCTAAATCGTTCCCTTGGCAACTCTTGCATGGGCATACCGTGCGCAATGGCATACGTCATCAACCGAATAATGATCTGTTGCCATTCAGCTATATCCGCTTCTTTATTTTTTCTTTCGACTTCACGCCGGAAAAAACTGTAAATGTAGTCATCCAAAGCTGTAGCTCCGGTGAGTTCGATCCAATGCTTCCAAGCCTGGGCTAGATTCCATCCGTATTCTTCATCTTCAGAAGTATCGTGTTGCTTGATCAGTCGGATCATTGTTTCCAGTTTGCGGATCAAGTGCCGGGCGACAAGAAATTCACCAAAGCTTTTGTGAGTAAACTCAAATACATCCTCACCATCCTCGGCCGTATAGGCTGCCTTGCGGAAATAAAAAGCCGTTAGCAAACGAAGTATTCCTTTTTCGGCTTTCTCGGAGAATTTTTCAAGTCGACTCTTCAATTTGCCTGTACATCGGTTTTTAATAGCCGTGATTCCCGCTTTACGCCCGTTACCATGCCAAGCGGCAATGGCGATTTCTTCCATTACCTTTTCGAAGTCCGAGAATTCCAGTTCGAGTTCCTCTACGCTTCGATGTCTGTGATCTTCGTATCCACGCTCCCATACATGTCTGATCATGACATGGTAGACTTCGTTCAAGGTGACAGATGCTGTAAAATCGATCTTCCCACTTTCAAAAGAAATTACGACCAAGTAAATCAAAAGGGGTTCGGCTGTCAGTTCATCCAGATCTTTGGTTTTTAGTTCTCCAGGTAATTTTTTTCTTTTGTCACCGAAAGCTTTCCTGTACTTCTCCCACCAGTCCTCGCGTTGGTCATGTTCCAATAGATTGTCTGGGTCAATCCATTCGTTGGTAGAAGAGTCTTCTTCTCGTTTCCTTATTTCCTGCTTTGTCAAGTAAAGAGGCAATAGATAAAAAATGCGGTCCTTCGATTTAAGGATGTATTCGATCGATTGTATGGATAGTTCGCGACCCAACACCAATGCCTGAACTCGGCAGGATTTGTTGTTAGCAATTTCGACAAAGCGAGTCAGTTGATCGAGAAAACGCTTGGCTGCTTCCTGTCCCGCTGTACCACGCTCGGCCAATTCATCCAATCCATCAAACAGGAGAATCAAGGGGGTGGAATACTCTTTTTCCGTTGGATTCTCCGAGAATTCATCTCGAAGGCGCATAAACTCCCCCGTGGCTTCCTCGATGCTGTCTTTAAGGTTGAAATGATTTAAGGGTATATAGAGCAAGCGCTTACCTTCGTGGACAAGTTCGGCTGCCAGCATTTTGGCGAATGATGATTTTCCACTTCCTGGCCCTCCACTTACTATGCGAAGCCCGTCCGTTCGTTCGTACCTATCGAGCCATTCGTTGATTGCCGAATGCAGATCGACCACGTGTTTACAAGTCTGTTCTTTATCCATAGGTGGAAGCACATCTTCATTGGAAGGTTTATTGTGATCGCCTTCTTCCAATTCCATTTTTTCTAGGTAATAAGCCCGGAGTCGAACATAGATATCGCAAAGCCCGAAACCTTCATCAAGCAATGCTTCGTTCACTTGCCTATTCAATTTGGCTGAATATTTCCGCCATTCGAATTCGTGTTTCGCAGCCTTAAGGAAAGGAGTATCCAGATTATCAGTGATTACGGCGTAGTCTGCCGCATTCTCAGACCATTCGTGATGCAGTGCGAGTGTAAAAAAGGCTGGCAGACGAGCTGCAATCGTCTGCGCTCGAACTTTCTTGATGCCAACTTTTACGAGCCATTGAGTGAAGGTTTTTTCTACATATTTCAAGGAGGGAAAACTACCCGGATTATCGAAAAATGACGTGTTGATCTCGATTTTCCGCTTCTCAAATGCATAATCAAGGCTATTTGCAAGAGCCTCGGATTTTGAAAGTTTATCCGGTTTTAACCACGCGGCCTGTTCCTTGACCAGTTCATATAGCGCACGCAAGGTGGCACGTTGCACGAGCAGCCAAGCCCACTCTCCTGGTGATTTTTTCAAATTTATCGAGGAAAGTACATCGTAAAGATGTGGAGGTAGATCCGACCATTTCTGTGTGAGGCCGGCGGTTGTAGCCTTGGCCAAAGACACAAACATCGTTTTTGTGTCGAATTTGAGTTTCTTATTCCAAACTGAAATAGGCTTGGCAACATGGAAACCGAGCTTCGTTAGATCGGAACCAGGCATAACAGTACCTCCCCTCGCAGGATCTCCGACAGCTTCCGATTGGCTGAATTAACGTGAGGAGTTTACCACAAATTCATATTTTGTACATCACAAATAATGCGGTTGAATTCGGTATGTTTCTTTTCTTCCAACCACGCCAAACCATCCGGAAGATTTGAACCATTTTTTTCACTCAGTATTTCTTTCCCGACTATAAAGACAAACGCTTGGAGCAAGGCAGGAGCCATTGCTCCAACACAGGGAGCCGCTGCTCCAACGTACAGAGCCCTTCTGCTTTGCTCTTCATAAAGCCAAACCGCCCGGCTGCTTGGCAACCGGGCGGCGTGTCATCTTGTTTGTTTCGAGGTGTTCGATTTAGTTGTAGGTCGCAGTGAACAGCACCCCGGCGGTGTGGCCGTACCAGCTTGCATCGTCACCCGGATAAGCGCTGAAAATGTACATTACTTCCAAGCCCAGGCTGGCGAAGTCGTCCATGCGCCATTCCTTACCGAAGTGCAATTCCGCCGAGCCACCGATTTTGTAGTCTGTTACGGCGTTATTGGCAGCTTTGGACAGGTCGCTCTCGTTCAAGCGGAACTGCGGCACCAGCACGTTACCGGTCGCGCCGATAAACATGTTGATGGGCATGAAATAGTAGGTGAAACCGGCACCGATCATCAGGGCGCGGTATTCGATATCCCCGGCTTCGTTGATCGTGGCGGCATCGGCGGGATCGACATCCAGTTCCAGATCCGGCTCGACATTCACCGGCACCTTGACGGCCAGATGCAGATCCAGGTTTTCCATAACGTAGTATCCGATGGCCGCTTCGGGAATCACCGCCGCGCCACTCATGGTCAGATCGGTATCGCGCCCGGTAGTCGGATCTGAATAGGTTGCGCTGAAATATGAATATCCCGCACCGACAGACAAGCGCAGGTGCAGCCCCTCGTGACGTCCGCGACCTCCAAGCCAGGGACTATGCTCCGCTTCCGCTTCTTGTTCTTCGCCGGAAACCACCGGCTCGCCGATGACCGGCTCCTCAGCAGCAGCTTCCTCTGTTGCAGGCTCTGCTGCAACCGGTTCCGCCGTTGCAGGCTCAGTGGCAGGTTCCACTGCATTTTCCTGCGTTTGCGCAAAGCTGTAAGGCGTCGAAATCAGAAAGGCAACGAGCAGAATACAACCCGTAACGACATACTTGACAAACTGCATTTCGTCTCCTGGTTTGATCGAGGGTTTCGAGTAGAATGCTGGGAATTCCACACCATAAACGGCGTAGCACCTTGTTATCAGCCCGTTAAGATTGGCCTTAACCCGTGGGGAAGTCAAGAAAAATCAGGAAACTCCCCGGCTCGATGCTGAACGATCGCTAGAATACCAACGTGGTTACCTTGCGCAATCTTCTCGATTCGTTGCCCTTATGATGAATTCAGGGTAGAATCCCGAACACGGTTAGAGTAAATAATGAAACCGGAACATAGAAATCCATTTCAACAACGAAAAGTAAACGGGGCTGATCCTCGAAATCATTACATAGACAAGCAAGTGAATGAACGTACTTCAACTCACAACCTGGGATCAGATCGGGCGGCAATTCAACGGTTACGAGTTGCACCGGGAATTGATGAACAAACACGTTCCGTCGAACATGCTGGTTCTGTCGAAACAACACAATGAAGCAGGCATCGTTCAACTCGGCAATCGAATCAGCCGTGTGTTCGACGCGCAGATCATGCACAGGCTAGAGCGGGCGCTGTCCGTTCACTCCCTGTTACCACTGACGGGACTTGGCTTGTACGCAAATCCCCACTTTCGGGATGCAGACATCCTACACTTGCAACTCGTGTATTCGTCATCCTTCCTGAGCTTATTGCATCTTCCCGTGCTAGCCAGGCTCAAACGCGTGATCTGGACCCTGCACGATCCCTTCATCATGACCGGGCACTGTCTGCATCCGATGGACTGCCACCGCTGGCAGCATGGTTGCGGAGAATGTCCGGATCTAAACCGCACTTTCCCGATAAAACGCGACACGACCGCATTCCAGTGGCAACTGAAACACTGGTTGATGCATCGCTCCGACATCGAACTGGTTATCTCCAGTAAATGGATGGAGCGCCACCTGCAACAAAGTCCGATCCTTTCGCATCTGCCTTACACCATCATTCCATTCGGAGTGGATCTGGATGTATTCCAACCTAAAAACCGGTGTGAATGCCGCGAGCATCTCGGTATTGCCCAGGATGCACAGGTGCTGTTCTATCGCTATCGCGGTGAAGATGAACCTTACAAAGGCTGGCCGGTATTACAGCAGGCTCTTTTGAAAATGCAACCCAAACGCCCCACGGTACTGTTGACCATCGACAAGACCGGGGATTTTAAACACCTCTCCTCAAAATACCAGGTAATCCAATTGGGCTGGCTGAAAAACCAGGACGCCCTGGTGGATGCGCTGAGCGCTTCGGATCTGTTCCTGATGCCATCGATGGCGGAAAGCTTCGGTATGATGGCGCTGGAAGCGATGGCTTGCGGCGTTCCGGTTATCACCTTTAAAACCACGTCGGTAGAGGAAGTCATCCACGCGCCGGAAGGGGGCGTGGCGGTCGATTACGCCGATGCCGATGCACTGGCGAAAGCCATTGCCGAGCTATTGGACAATGACCCGCAACGTCAGACTCTAAGCAGGCAGGCGCGAGAGCTGGCCGTTAGAGAATACGATCGGCAGCTCTATCTCGATCGCCACATGAAGTTGTATGGAGTTTCATAAAGGAAGGCTGCGCTCTAAATGATTATTCCGCACTCCAGAAACGGGCTTCGCCGGGAGTCGGTTCACTGAGAACGAAATCCAGCGAATTATCACCCTTGTCGGTGTTGGCGAATTCGCGCGTCAGGGAAAGACCGGATGGAATCTGCGGCGCGGGATCGCCCTCGCCACGGAAAGAATAACCGGTGAAATCGCCATAGCCCACGGCATCGATCCCGTAGTATTCCTCTACGTTGTCCGGTTCCACACGGCTTAGCACAATGCTGCGCTGGGTATGCTCAAGGAAAAAGAACGACTCGAAATTCTCCATCACCAGATCGCCCGGCGGCCCCTGCGGACCCGACAATACGAAAACACCGTCGTCATTCAAACTGTAGCCGTCCAGATCGATCAAGGCATCCAGGCTGCCGTTACGACGAATACCCGAAATACGGATGCCGTCCAAACTCGTTCCCGGCGGCCCGGCAATTTCGAAAAAGCCGTCGCTCTTTTGCAAGCCCTCGTAAATTTCGCTGATCAGCAGTTGTTCTACCAGCGGTTCGTTGTTAATGCCCAAGTCCTGCTGCATAACGACTAGCGGCTCGTCAAGCTCGCTGCCGTCCTCATCTAACAAAGTCGCACGCAACGTCAAGCCGCGCACGATGCTTTCCTCGAAATCCTCGCGGGTCTGCCACAACAAGGCATTCGCCGCACCTTCCGGCGAGGCATCGAGCAGAATGCTTTGATTTACACCACTGCGTTTCAAGGTGCAGGGAAGGTATTCGTCGTCCTCATAGGCGTATTCCAGCTGTGCCTGGTAGTTGTCGCCAGGCAGGCCGGTCACATACAGCACCACGGCGACTTCCTCACGTAGTGTACGTGGTAAGGGCGACAGCTTCAAACCCGGCTGTAACGAAAAGGAAATGGAAAGCGCATCGGAATACACGGCATTGCCCTGCCCCAGCGCGTCCGCCGCCACCGCGCGCAGGCGCACGTTTCCCTGATCCAGCCATCCCAGATCCGTTCCCGCCTGCCAACTCAACGTATGCAGACCGGCGTTGGGTGTCGTTTCAATTTCCGCCAGTTGACCATCCACCGTTGCAGGCAGGTAATGCTCACCGCCATCGTAGCTATAATGCAACTCCAATGAAACCGGTTCGGATTCTGCATCCACCAACGCGATGGTTACCGGCAATTCGCCCTCTTCCAACGCCTCTACCGGCACGAAAGCCAGTTGCGGCGGTAAGTTGTCGTTGGCTAACCAAAAGTTGCCGCTTTCGGAATAGGCCTGCTTTTCCGGGTTGATGGCCGTCACGCGCAATCTGGCGGCTACGCCGCGCGTCCCGGCATCGCGGTAGGAATCCCACAGAAACGTCATCTGCCTGCGCTCACCATCGGCCAGCACGCCGACACCGTCTCCACTGCCGCCGGCGGAACTGGCCGGCGCCCAGGCTTCGTTATCCAGTTTATATTCCACGTTGATTTGCAATGGAAAGCCGCTCGTGTCGGCCAGTCGGTAGGAAACCGCCACGACGCCGCGCACCTGCGCCTGTTCTACCTGTACGTGAGATATCTGTGGAAGCGGCAGGGTTTCGGAGGCCTGGCAACCGGCAAGCATCAACAACCAGAAACCCCAGGCGAGTTTGGCAAGCAAGCCGCGAACCATGATACCTCTTTCCAATTTTCCAGCCGCTACTTCCAGAATTTCCACCAGCGGCTTTCAAGATCCAGGTTGTCCCGTCGCAAACGCTCGATTTCCTCGTTGGCGTTTTGCAGATCGCCATGCAGGCGCATGTTCTCGCGCTGCGTCCGCTCCAGGTTATTCTGCATGATCACCAGCCGGCGCGACAGGCGCTCCAGTTGATCTTCGTCGCGCATGATCACGCGCTTGGGAGCGGGCTGGATGGCAAGTTCCTCGGTGACACTGCGCTGTGGTCTTCGAATGGGCTTGGAAAGCGCCTTGGTGATACGCTGGATGGATTCCGGCAGCACCGATGTGGGAATACCGCTCTCCGCACCGATACGCCCGCGAACCTGCTGCTGCTGGATCGCTTCCGAACCGTCATCGGGACTCGGCTTGTTTTCGTCCATGTCTATTTCATCGAGGATTTCGATGCTTTCATCATCCTCAGCGTTTTCGCTAACCTGCTTGGGTTCATCGAATTCGGAGGCATCTTCCGTTTGCTCATCCGATTCTTCCGAAAATTCAACCACCCCTTCCGATTCGGAAATGACGACTTCGTTGTCATCGATTGCACTTGCGTCTTCAGTCTCTTCTATTGCTTCGGAAGAGTCCTGCTCGGTCTCTTCTTCCTGCGCATCGTCCGACACATCCGCCACGGTGCGCTCTTCTTCATCCGCAGCCAATGGCTCCGTTTCCAAGTCACCTTGCGCATCATCGGAGAACGGCTCGCTGTTTTGCTCTTCCTCGGAGGTCACCAGGGTATCGTTGGTCGAAAGCGGCTTTTCGGCCTGGCTGAACATTTCCTCCACGGCGCTTGGGAAATCGCGCGCTTCCGGCGGAATGGTGCGCAGCAGATTGGATGCATCCAGAATCAGGCTACGAATACGCTCCCGCAATTCGCCGGACAAATCGATGGCGCGGGTAAAACCATAGAAGAGATCGTCCTGTTGTTTGAACAGGAAGTTCGTCGAAATAAACGACATCTCGGTATAGGCGTACAACTCCTCCCGGTGCCGCTCCAGATCGACGTTATAAACGAAGCTCATTTTCAACGGTGTTTCCGGAATGTCATGCACCGTCATATCCAACACGATCACCGGGTAACGCGAGGAATTGAACAGGTCGATATGCACGTCCACCGGGGCGTAATACGCCGCTTTCGGCTCATCCACCAGAGCGAACAGCACCGGTTCGTCGGAGGCGTCGATCGTGTGGAAATAATAGCCGGTCTCGAAGAAATCGATTAAAAACGGCGAGGTAATCTTTTCCGGTTCGAAAGGATACGGTCCTTTCTCTTCCTTCATTTCTTCCAAGACCTGCAAATGCAGCCGCTCGCAGAACAGACGCACGCTTTCGCGCGGGTCCAGTTGATGCTCCCCGCAAAAGGCCACCACCGCCTTGATTCGTTCCACGGCGAATTGTTCGAGCTTCTGCCGATTGAATCGGATTCCATCCCCTTCATGGTCGTAGGAGACGAGAAACGAGGTATACAGCGGAATCTGGGCGAGCCCGACTTCGCTGGTAAGGAAAAAAGGCAAATACGGATAGGCGCGGTCCAACTGGGCAAACCAGTCGCGTACTTCCTCGATTTCACTCGGCTCTCGATCATCTTCGGAGAGTTCGCTCACATCGAAAAAGAGTTTCCCCTCGTGGGCCGATATGGTATCGTCATCGTCGATCAGGATGTCCAACAGCTCGGCTGCTGACTTGATATCTTCGGTACGAACGTCTTCCATGGTCACTTTGATGACCAGGTAATCGTCCGGTAGAATCGGGTAATCGTCGCTGCTCATGGTCTCCTGCCACCCAGTAAATCCGGGGTGTTGTCCCCTTCGTTTCAATTGGCTCGGATTGTAGCACAGGGCAGGTACATGTCAATCCATAAGGCGAAAGAGTCCAGGAATTCCGGGCAAGACCGTCTTAAAAAGGCGTTGGGAGAGGCCGGCGAGCGGGAAGCGCTGCGCTACCTTGAAAAGCAGGGCATGACGTTTGTGGAGCGCAACTGGCACTCGATGTACGGGGAACTGGATCTGGTGATGCAGGAAGGCGACACGCTCTGTTTCGTGGAAGTACGCACCAAGCGCGGAGGTAGTCCAGACGAAGCGCTGGCGACCATCACCGGGCCCAAGCAGCGTAAACTCTTGAAAACCGCCATGCATTACCTGCAATTGAAACGCCTGGAACACCTTGCCGTGCGCTTCGATGCGGTCGGGGTGGTGCTGGGCGAGCATGGTTTCGAAATTCAACATATCCCCGGCGCATTCGAGCAAATCGGATTTCGCTAATTATTTCATAGGTAAGGAGAACTCTCGTGAGCGGCGTGCTGTATCTTGTAGCAACTCCCATCGGCAATCTGGAGGATATCACCCTGCGTGCCATCCGCGTTTTGAACGAAGCGGAGCTGATCTGCTGCGAAGATACCCGTCATTCCGGTAAGTTACTGCAACATCTGGGCGTCAAAAAGCCGCTGCTTTCCTTCCATGAACATAACGAGCGCAACCGCCAGATGCGCGTACTCGACGCCGTCCGGCAAGGTCAGAAAGTGATACTGATTTCCGATGCCGGAACTCCGGCCATTTCCGATCCCGGTTTCGCGTTGGTGCGCGCTTGCAGGGAAGAGGGACTAGATGTGGTTCCGATTCCCGGAGCTTCGGCAGCGATTACCGCTCTTTGCGCCTCCGGTCTTCCCACCGACCGCTTTGTTTTTCATGGTTTCCCGCCAGAGGCCAAAGGCAAACGGGAGCGTTTTTTCGTGGAAGCCGCGCCATTGCCGTATACGGGAATCTTCTACCTGTCGCCGCACAAGGCTGCGCGTCAACTCGAACACATGGCGCGTCATTTCGGTGAACGTCCGGCGGTTTTGGGGCGCGAACTGACCAAACTGCATGAAGAATTCACCTCTGCCACGGTGGAAGATCTGGCAGCGCAACTGGCAGAGCAGCCGGTTAAAGGCGAACTGGTACTGCTCGTCGCAGGTGCGGAAGAGGAAACACTAACCGAAGCGGATCAGCAGGCGCTCGTGCAGGAACTGTTGCAGCAGGGACTGCATGGTCGCAGCCTGGCGGAAGAGCTTTCCAGCCGACTTGGACTGACACGCAAGCAGGGTTACCGGCTGGCCCTGGACGCAGAACGAGATCAGGAAGAGGAAACGGATGATGAACCCGGGATGTCATCCCGGTAAATAGATAGAAGGAGGAAACAAATGTCGGAATTTAAAGCATTTCCCATTCCCCAGCTTACGGCGGACGACTACGAGCGCGACTTCTCTGATCGACATTTGCTGGATGAAGCCCTGGCCAACTGGGCGGAAGAAAAAGCCGGTGATACGGCGTTAATCTCCGCCGAGAACGGAAACGAAATCACCTGGGAGCAGTTCGAGCAGGCCACAACGGCCATCGCCGTGAAATTACTGGACATGGGCTTTGAAAAAGGCGACGTCTTCGCCACCGCGCTTCCGATGATCCCCGAGCATGTGCTGCTCTATTACGGCTGCCTGAAAATCGGTGCGCTCATGCTGGAACTCGATCCCGAAATGGACGCCGAAGCCATGCGGCAGGCTATCGAGCACATGCAGGCCAAAGCCTTCGCTTTCAGCGCTTCCCCCACCTTCGATGCGTCTTCGTTGCCCTGCGTAAGAAGCTGGTTGCAGTTCGGGGCAGACGCGTCCTCCTTCGCCGCTGCGGA
Source organism: Myxococcota bacterium (assembly GCA_965140415.1). Classification (GTDB taxonomy): domain Bacteria; phylum Myxococcota_A; class SURF-8; order SURF-8; family SURF-8. The sequence continues at coordinate 5,171,116 of OZ223209.1, read as the reverse complement.
AAACGGAGCGAGCTTTATCGAAGGCGCGCGCGACTTTGCCCGCAGCGAGCACGCCAAAGGGATGGACTCCGAAATCCTGAACACCTTCACGATGCGCGGCATGGAACTGGACGAGGAAGACCCGGCACTGGCCGTGTACGTCGATATCGAAAACGGTACGCCTCGCATCGCACAGCTTTCACATCAGGCCATTAGCTGTCAGAATATGAATCTCGGCTCTGCACTGGGCCTGCAACAGAATTCCCGCCTGCTGGCCACGCCATTGCCGTGCGGATTGAGCCTGTTGCTCCACATCACCAGCGCAGTTTTCTGGGGAAAAACCGCAGTACTGCTGCCGAGCTTCGATGCAGCGGCCATAGAAAAGTATGCCGTTGACACGTTGCTACTGTTGCCGGAGCAACTTGAAACCCTGTGGAACTCCAAAAAAGACCTACATGTCCAGACGGCATGCTGTCTTTCCGTACCACAAGATCCTGATTTTACGGAGAATTTAAAGACGTTCGCCGCTATAGCAGGCTACGGCCTCGCACTGTCGGAAACGGCGGGACTGTGCGCCTGCGCCGTGGATAATCAAACGCCATTCGAAAGTATGCCGGTCTGCGCCGCCTCCGTGCGGGAAGCCATGGCGGCAGATGGCCAGGCGGGAGCGGAAGTCGCAGAACAAAACGATGGACAGCTCTGCTTCAGTGGCTTGCAACTCTTTTCGGGCTATTACCAGAACGATTCGGCCACCAAGGCCCGGCGCAGTTCGGATAAGGTGCTGTACAGCGGTTTCCAGGCTAAACGCCAGGCGGACGGTTTTCTGTTGAAGTCATGAGAGATTTGTTGTAGTTGATTCAAATTGCAAGATAAAAGGCCGTCGGAATCCCGACGGCCTTTTTGTGGATGGGGGAGATGGGGTTAGTCGTTTTGGGGATTGAAGGACTCGTTCACGCAAAGCTTGAGCTCGTCCTCTGTGGGATTTTTGGGATCTTTCACGGCCCCGACCGGGCAAACATAGGTTTCACCTTTGGTGTCACGAATCCAGATCATCGGCGAGGCGGCTTTATGAGTGTTTTTCATGGCTCTTTCCTTTCGATCAGTTTGTTATTTCATGGAAGCCTTTTTGGCTTCAAATTCGTCGTTCTGTATATTAGACATGATAGTGTCCATATCTATTCCAGATAATATTAATTATTTTATATTTTTTTCTTAGAATTTTTATAGACAATCATTCCATCTATCTTTTTAGAACTGGAACTTTCCAGATTTTGAGTTACAATCGATTCTGGATCAGAAACAGGAAAGCAGAATGCAATCAGAAGAAAAAAGATGCAATAACGCGATGTATCCGATGCGCCTCGTCACTCGGATGACCGGTCTTACGGCAGACACGATTCGCGTTTGGGAACGGCGTTATCATGCGATCCATCCTCAGCGCACCGAAGGCAATACCCGCATGTATTCCCAGCAGGATGTCCAACGCCTGCAACTGCTTGCCCAAGCCACAAAGCAGGGCTATCGCATCGGCAGTATTGCAGAACAAACACTTTCGCAATTACAGCAACTCGTCGATGAAGTAGATGAAAAGAAAGTACCGCCTTCAAAAACGCAGGAACCTGTGGAAGACACTCTTTTGGAGCACCCACAGCGCGAACAAGAACGACTGATCCAGCGCTACCTCGGATACATTGAACATTTCAATGCATCGCAGGCCGAGCGACTTCTGGCACGCGCCTCCCTGTTGTATTCACCGCGCGAGCTCATTTATAAGATTTTCCTGCCGTTGCTGCATGAAGTTGGAGAACGCTGGGCGTCTTCCATACTGAATGTCTCGCAGGAACATCTGGTCAGCGAACAGGTCAAACGCAGGCTTCTCATCCTGCTGCAATCCGTTACGCCCGCTCCCGAAGGTCCCCGGATGCTCTTTTCGACGCCGCCGGGTCAGCACCATGAACTCGGCGCATTGATCGCCGCCGTGCTTGGTTCCATGGCCGGGTTCGAACCGATTTACCTGGGACCGAATATTCCCTTCGAGGATTTGCTTTTTTCCATCAGATCGCGAGAAGCCGACGTTCTTGTACTAAGTCTCGTCCTTCCCGAGCAAGATGAAGATTACATCGATTTGCTTCGTGGTTTACAAAGACTGGCTGCGGAAATTGAAGTCTGGGTCGGTCTGCCGGAAACACTGGCAAAGCAACTTCAGAATATCCCCAAAATGCGCCTGTTTTCACAATTCGAAGAATTCGAACGTGCGCTCAAGCGCTGGCCGTCGGGGTGAACTCTCACTAAACAATCCAACGACACGTCAGCTACGATCGGTTCCCACACGAAAGCGCTCCTCCCATATCGTATGTATACAGTGTAACATGAAACAATCCGTTCCCCGTCACCAAACTAAGTTCTCAAAAAAAATACGTGCGCCCCATAATGGGACGCACGTTGTTCCGATTGGCTTTGGCCGCCAGGTGGGAGGAGTCCGGAAAGACAACTCGTTTTGAATCGCTGTAGTGCAGGACGACAATGCCCGCCGCCCAGAGCCTGCAACGGCAGAACGCTCAACTTAATCCGTTGACCGGATCAGTTTAGGAACGTTAGGAGAGGAGACGCATCAATGGGACGGGGGGGGCCGAGCCGATGCAATAGTCTCGTTGCGGCAGGAGCAAACAACTGCCAGCAAAAACGAAATGAACGTGTCATTCCGGAGAGAATCGGCCAGTGATCCCATCGGAACGTTTAAACCCTTTCCACCTGTTTTTGTTTAATCTCTTGTCAAAGATCGATTTCATTCAGGTTGACCTGCACACCAACACTACGTCGACGTGCAGGCCAACCCATGTTTTACATATCTCCGCGCGGGTCGATCTGCAAGGTCGTACCGTCAGACAACTGCGCCAGCAGGTACACCGCTTCGCCGTCTTTCACTGCGAACAGGTTGATAATCGCGCCCGCAGGCAAGGCACCGGTGTCGAAAACCAGATCCGGCGTCATGTCGTCATCCACATCGAAACCCAGCGAGTATTCACCCGCAGGAAGTTCCAACGCCGCGCCGACATCTCCGTAACCGAAGTCTTCATAAATGATCGCCGGAGTCACGCCCTCGGTCACGTTCCAGATATCCACTTCACCCACACCGTCGGCGGCATGAATCGCACGCACACGGAAACTGCCGGTCGCCGGATCGCTCAGATCGTCTTCCAGCGCCAAAGCACCGATATTCGCCAGCGTTCCAAAGGCCACCGCCGTATAGGCTTTGTCCGCCATCAGCTCCAGATCATCGATGCCCAGTACACTGTCGCCAATCGTTCCATCCGCCGGGACCACGTCGAAGTCATAACTTCCCGCATCGACATCCAGATAGTCCGAGCTGTCTTGAAACGCCAGATCCTCGATGGCGCGCAGGTCATCATTGACTAGAATATCCACGGCGGGTGCATCCGGTGACACATGCAGCGCACGAATCTGGCTCATGGCGGGGGCTCCGCGCGGGTCGATCTGCAAGGTCGTACCGTCAGACAACTGCGCCAGCAGGTACACCGCTTCGCCGTCTTTCACTGCGAACAGGTTGATAATCGCGCCCGCAGGCAAGGCACCGGTGTCGAAAACCAGATCCGGCGTCATGTCGTCATCCACATCGAAACCCAGCGAGTATTCACCCGCAGGAAGTTCCAACGCCGCGCCGACATCTCCGTAACCGAAGTCTTCATAAATGATCGCCGGAGTCACGCCCTCGGTCACGTTCCAGATATCCACTTCACCCACACCGTCGGCGGCATGAATCGCACGCACACGGAAACTGCCGGTCGCCGGATCGCTCAGATCGTCTTCCAGCGCCAAAGCACCGATATTCGCCAGCGTTCCAAAGGCCACCGCCGTATAGGCTTTGTCCGCCATCAGCTCCAGATCATCGATGCCCAGTACACTGTCGCCAATCGTTCCATCCGCCGGGACCACGTCGAAGTCATAACTTCCCGCATCGACATCCAAATAGTCCGAGCTGTCTTGAAACGCCAGATCCTCGATGGCGCGCAGGTCATCATTGACTAGAATATCCACGGTGGGTGCATCCGGTGACAGATGCAGCGCACGAATCTGGCTCATGGCGGGGGCTCCGCGCGGGTCGATCTGCAAGGTCGTACCGTCGGAAAGTTGCGCCAGCAGGTACACCGCTTCGCCGTCTTTCACTGCGAACAGGTTGATGATCGCGCCCGCAGGCAGGGCACCGGTGTCGAAAACCAGATCCGGAGTCATGTCGTCATCCACATCGAAACCCAGCGAGTATTCACCCGCAGGAAGTTCCAACGCCGCGCCGACATCTCCGTAACCGAAGTCTTCATAAATGATCGCCGGAGTCACGCCCTCGGTCACGTTCCAGATATCCACTTCACCCACACCGTCGGCGGCATGAATCGCACGCACACGGAAACTGCCGGTCGCCGGATCGCTCAGATCGTCTTCCAGCGCCAAAGCACCGATATTCGCCAGCGTTCCAAAGGCCACCGCCGTATAGGCTTTGTCCGCCATCAGCTCCAGATCATCGATGCCCAGTACACTGTCGCCAATCGTTCCATCCGCCGGGACCACGTCGAAGTCATAACTTCCCGCATCGACATCCAAATAGTCCGAGCTGTCTTGAAACGCCAGATCCTCGATGGCGCGCAGGTCATCATTGACTAGAATATCCACGGTGGGTGCATCCGGTGACAGATGCAGCGCACGAATCTGGCTCATGGCGGGGGCTCCGCGCGGGTCGATCTGCAAGGTCGTACCGTCGGAAAGTTGCGCCAGCAGGTACACCGCTTCGCCGTCTTTCACTGCGAACAGGTTGATGATCGCGCCCGCAGGCAGGGCACCGGTGTCGAAAACCAGATCCGGAGTCATGTCGTCATCCACATCGAAACCCAGCGAGTATTCACCCGCAGGAAGTTCCAACGCCGCGCCGACATCTCCGTAACCGAAGTCTTCATAAATGATCGCCGGAGTCACGCCCTCGGTCACGTTCCAGATATCCACTTCACCCACACCGTCGGCGGCATGAATCGCACGCACACGGAAACTGCCGGTCGCCGGATCGCTCAGATCGTCTTCCAGCGCCAAAGCACCGATATTCGCCAGCGTTCCAAAGGCCACCGCCGTATAGGCTTTGTCCGCCATCAGCTCCAGATCATCGATGCCCAGTACACTGTCGCCAATCGTTCCATCCGCCGGGACCACGTCGAAGTCATAACTTCCCGCATCGACATCCAAATAGTCCGAGCTGTCTTGAAACGCCAGATCCTCGATGGCGCGCAGGTCATCATTGACTAGAATATCCACGGTGGGTGCATCCGGTGACAGATGCAGCGCACGAATCTGGCTCATGGCGGGGTCCACATCACCGTCCGTGGTGTCGCCATCCGTGGTGTCGCCATCCGTGGTGTCGCCATCGACAGTATCACCATCCGTCACATCACCATCGGTGATATCTCCATCAACGGTTTCGTCGTCACCTCCACATCCCGTGGCGGTGCTCATTATGGCGAGTGCCAAAACCAACTGAAGCGTCAATATCCATCTTATTGTTTTTTTCATACTCTTTCTCCTTTTCGTCTCCCAAGTCCCAATTTAAAGATTTCGCCGCCATAAAAAGGCGACTGCGTCTGTTTGTTATGAATAGAGACAACTCTTCTGTTTTTAAAATTCCATATTTTTTCCAGATTATTTTCTATTTATTTTTAATTGTCCATATTCTGTCACGATTGTGAGTTTTGTGATCAACCAAACCAGGTTCCTTTTTCTTTTGTATCTCTCGCAGAGTTGGTGTAGTTTCGAGGGCGGAAATCAGATATTGAAAATCACGACAACTCAGGAGAGATTCCGTGTCCTTTTCCAACCAGCTTACTCGTGTATTGGACAAATTCAGCTTTCTGCCCAAGAACATGCGCGTTCCGGCTTTTTCGTTTGCCTTCGGCCTGAAAGTGCCCTTCATGAGCACCGCCGGGGTCACAATCGACGTGCTGGAAGAACGCAAAGTTGAATGTAGCCTGAAAAATCGTAGAAAGGCACAGAATCACCTGAAACAAGTCCATGCCTCGGCCATGTGTCTACTGGCGGAAACGACTACCGGGCTGGTCGTCGGCTGGAACCTGCCCGACTCGGCGCTGCCGTTGATGAAGAGCATGAAGCTCAATTTCGTGAAACGCTCCACCGGGGATTTCAAAGCCGTCGCGACGTTAAGCGAGGAGCAACTGGCCGCCATCCGCAACGACCCCAAAGGAGAAGTCGTCGTGCCGGTAACACTCACCGATTCCGTTGGTGTGGAGCCGGTTATTTGTGAAATGACCTGGGCCTGGGTACCAAAGAAGAAGAAGTAGCGGTTTGCAGAATTGAGCATTGTAATTGCGTTGTCATTCCTGTAGCGGCGGAGCGTAATCCCGCCGTTTTTATTTGTCTTTTCATTAGGTTACACACGGCGTGTAGCATGAGCAGAGCGGAGTAAAGCGGAGCTTGCCCATGTGACTCTCGAACACGGGCAAACCTGCGGTTTAGCCCGCGCCACCCTGAAATCACTAGACTGGTATTAGTCCGACAAAAATCCTGATCCCAATTAACAATTCCACTCCTCCACTAAAAAGTAATTTCTCTGTTGACAACTGCCCTTTCTTGCTGCAATATATAACGAACGTTCGATATAAAATAATTGCGAAAGCGAAGGTCAGCGATGAATCTTAATGATTTCAGCGGGGTAGACCTGATTGTAGTGGGTACCGGTCCCGGCGGGGCGAGTGTCGCCAAGGACATGGCCAAAGCCGGAAAGCGCGTCTTGATGCTGGAGTGGGGCCCGCCCGACGATCACAAGTCCCGCGTTTACAACTACCTGACGCAGCTGCTGATTCCCGGTAAAAGCCTGCTGTTGACTCGCCAACTGCTGGCCATGGTGCGCGGCATCACCACCGGCGGCAGCTCGGTGTTTTATTACGGCACCTGCTTTGAACCTCCCATGGAGATGTTCCGCAAGTACGGAGTCGAGCTGGCAGACGATCTCCGGCGCGCGCAAGCCGAACTGCCCATCGGAGAACTCAAAGACGAAATGATGACGCCGATGGCCAGCCGCCTGATGGATGCGGCGCAAGAGGCCGGTTTCGGTTGGAGCAAGCTAAAGAAATTCATGGATCAGGATCGCTGGCAGCCGGAATTCCCCTTCGGCTACTACGGAGATCCCAATCGCGTCAAGTGGACGGCGCGCCTGTTTGTGGAAGAAGCCGTCGCCAATGGGGCCGTGCTGCTGAATCACGCCAAAGTGCTGCGGGTGTTGGTGGAAGGCGAGCAGGCAGTCGGGGTGGAATTTCAGCGCAAGGGGGAAACCTATACCGTTAATGCCGAGCGTATCGTGCTGGCCGCCGGAGGCATCGGCACGCCGGTTATCCTGCGCCAGTCCGGCATAGAAGAAGCAGGGCGCAATTTCTTTTTCGATCCGCTGATCACTGTTTGCGGCACCATTAAAGATGTGCGCACGCAGGCCAACGAGATCCCGATGTCGGCAGGATTGCACATGCAGGACGAGGGCTATCTGATGACCGACATGCCGGTCAAGCCCATGACGCATCTGCTCTTTTCGGCGCAGGTGCTGCGCTTCGACAAGATGTTCGCTTTCGGTCATACGGCGCGCATCATGATCAAGGCCAAGGATACCCTGGGCGGATATCTGACCGATGGCGGCGGTGTGCGCAAGAAGCTGATCAAAGAAGACAAAGACAAGCTGTTGCACGGCTATGAGAATGCCAAGAAGGTATTGAAAGCCGCAGGAGCGAGCAGCATCTACAAGACCTGGACCTTCGCCGCCCATCCCGGTGGTACGGCGAAAATTGGGGAGATCGTTGATGCCAGGCTGCAAACCCGCTTCGACAACCTCTACGTCTGCGACTGCTCTGTCATTCCCGAAGCCTGGGGACTGCCGCCGACCATGGCCATTTTGAGTTTGGGAAAATACCTGGGGCGGCATTTGATGGCCCAAGACGGCGTTTCCAGCAGCATGGAAAATCGGGTGCAGCCGATGCAGGCCGCAGTACAGGCGACGGAATAAATTGCTAACGCAGGGAGTAGCACGATGCCCAAGACCGTCGATCACGATGAATACCGCAAAGAATTACTGGAAAGCTGTTTCGCGCTGTTTTGCAGCAAGGGCTACAGCAATGTGACGATGCGGGAAATCGCCAAGACCATCGGCGTGTCCACCGGCACGCTGTATCATTACTTCCCGAACAAGATCACCATTCTGGAGCAGATGTTCGCCTGGGCGGCGGAGCGCAACATCGGCGAATACCACAAAACCACGCCGGAGGATGTGGTGTTACCGGAAAAGCTGGATCGCATGACCGCGTTTTTACAGCGCAGCCAGCAGGACTATCTAAGCCACCTGGCGCTGAGCCTGGATCTGCTGCGCAACAGTCCGCACGCTTCAGAGGACGTGCTGTTCGGTTACGGCGAAGCCTTCAAGGAAACGATTATCGATAGCCTGAGCGTGGGACGCGAAGAGGCGGAGATGGTTTTCATTTATCTGCTGGGTGCAACCGTTCACAGCATGTTGACGCCGGGGCGTTTTTCCTTCGCCACCGCCGTGGAACGCTTGAAGGCGATTGCACCGTTATTGATGGCGGACAGTGAGCAGAACAGTGAAAAAACAAAATCCGCGTAGAGCAGCTAATTATATGGATGGCAAAGCAGATGCCTTTTTGTAGCGGCGAGGTGTGAGCCCGCCGAAAAGCTTAAAGAAACCGGCCACCCATAAGGGTGGCAACATGGATTGCCGAGAATAAGTGACGACGAATAAGGGAGTATCCGATGGAATCGAGCCAGAGAACGAACCGCATTCCCGGGCAGGATAAAGCCGCAGCCGGCAGCAAAGAGGAGCAGCCCGATCTGCTGGCGGCCTTATTGCGCACGCGCGAAGTCAACCGGCGTCTGCGGGAAACCTTGCTTGCCATGCTGCATGACTGGGCTGGCGACGGGCGCGTGAAAGGTGCCATCGCCACACTGCTGAGTTGGTTCTTGACCCTGCTGTTCAAGCCGGAAAAGGATTTCTCCGCCCCGGCGGTGCAGGAGGTGTTGCGTCAACCCGAGCATGCACAGCAGCTGATGCAGGGAATCCCGTTATGGATCAACAGTGGGCTTGAGGCCGCGCAGGCACTGCACGAAGGGAATGTCGCCGATGGCAAAAAGACCACCGGCTTCAGTGATCTGCTCTCGCGCATTGATACGGCGCGGGCGGGAACGCTTCTTAGCGACATTCTGCAACAAGCCAACAGCATGCATCAAAACACGGAATCACCGCTCTCGGAAAAGCTGAAACCCGCCATCGAAAACTGGATCGGGCACGTCGATTACGGTGAGCTCAAGCAACGCGCCGAGCAAACAGGTGACGACCTGGTCGATCTGACCAAAACGGTCAACGAACAACTCTGGCGCTATCCGGCAAAGATGATCTGTCTCTTTTCCACACTGCCGGTGGCGGTCAATACCGGAATCAAAAGCCTGGAGCAGACCCTGATTCCGATCAATCAGCTTCCACCCGATCTGGCGGCGGATGTGCTTTCGGAGTTGTTACGCGAACTTGATGCGGAGCATGTCGGTAAGCTCGCAAACGAAGTCCTTGAACTGTTGCGCAAACTGAGCACGGGCAGCGAACTGATCAGCAAGCCCGGTAACTCCAAGCTGGTACAGGACGCTTCCGGCCTGTTCGAACGCATGCTGGCGGAAATGGATGTCACACTGCTGGTGAAGGTGCGTGGCCTGTTACGTGAACAGGGCGAACGGCTGGAGCAACTGTTAGATGAGCAAATGGAAACTCACCCGGAGTTGTTGCAGGAAGAAATCGAGGCGCGCTTTAAAAGGCAGAGTATCGGCGCGCGCCGCATGGCAAGGCGCATCGACAGCCTGGAGCGCTGCTTCTCCGATGACGAACTGGCGCAGCAGATTCAACAGGGAATGGATGGTATCGACCCGCAGCAGGCTGCGGACACGCTCAATCGCGCCATGTCGCTCCTAAACCGCATGCGCGAACGGCAGCCGGAATTATTGAATGAAACGCTGGGACAGTTTGTTAACGCCCTCGATCCGATGGAACTGGCAGAGCTGTTGCGCACGCTGGGCGAAGAATTCAACCGCGCCATTGAACCGCTTGCCGCCGATCTGCTGCCGCCGCTGGTCCACACGCTGGCGCAGTCGATCCGGCAGGCAAAGGAACGGGAAAACGGGGAATTGACCGAGGCGCTTGATCAATTGCGCCGGGCTTTGGCGACGACGGAGGAAGCGGCATGACTCACGACTGGATACACAGCGCCAACCGGCTGCACAATCCCTTTCTCGACGAGTGGAAGAGCGCAGGCAAAAAGATCGTCGGCTACACCTGCTCGTATCTGCCGGATGAAATCTTTCACGCCGCCGGAATCCTGCCGTACCGCCTGCGTGGGCATGAGGCGCAGGAGTGCAGCATCGGCGACACCTACTTCGGTCCCTTCATTTGCAGCATGCCCAAGCATTTCCTGCAACTGGCCGGGGAAGGCCGCCTGAGCTTTTTGGACGGCGCGATCATCACTCCCGGTTGCGACTCCATGCGGCGGCTGGATGAATGCTGGCGCAAGGCGGGAGATGACATCGACGGTATCGTACCGCGATTCTTCTTTCATTTCGGCGTACCGCACAAGTTCTCCGACTACACCCTGAAATGGTTCAGCGATGAAATTCATCGCCTGATCGATGCACTGCAAACGCATTTCGGCGTCACGCTTACCGATGACAAACTGCTGAAGTCGATCGAGCTGTACAACCGGGGACGGGAATTGCTGCGACAGTTCGACGAACTGCGCCTTTCCCCGGATGCTCCCATCGACGGCGCAACGGCGCTGGCTGTGGTGCTGGCGGCATCGACGATGCCGCGCGAGGCCTACAACGAACGGCTGGCGGCGCTACTGAAAGAATTTGAAAATCGCAAGGAAACGAAGGACGGGCGCATTCGCCTGATGCTGGTGGGCAGCGCCAACGATGATGTCGAGCTGGTGCGGCTGGTTGAAGGCGAAAGCGCGCGGGTCGTGGCGGATAACCTCTGCTTCGGACCGCGTTCCCAATTACAAGCGGTAGATGTATCAGACGATCCGGTGCAGACCCTGGCCAGTCACTACCTGGCCAAAAACGAATGCCCGCGTATGTACGGGCAATATGAAAACCGATTGGAATTGCTGCGCGAAAAGATCCGGCGCGGTGCGGTGGAAGGCGTGGTGTTGCAGAATATCCGTTTCTGCGACATTCACGGCGCGGAAAACGGCCTGTTCGACCGCGACCTGGAGGCGGAGGGCATCCCCTGCCTACGCATCGAGCGCGAGTACGGGCCGCTGGTGGAAAAGGGACGGCTGAAAATTCGTCTCGACGCCTTTTTGGAAAAGATCGCAAAACATCGGGAGGGACGCTCATGAGAAATGCAACTCGGGAATATCCCTTCGACTGGATGCTCTATTCCACCTTCGCGGCGGGCGCACGCTTAAAGAGCGGCTCCTTGAAGGAGTATCAGACGTCGTTGAAATACCTGCCCTACTTCCGAGGCATCATTGAAGCCGTCTTCGATACCGGCGAGCCGGGGCAGAAGTTCATCGATGTCTGCGCAAAATATTTCGAGAACATCGTGTTCGCCCACGAAAGAGGCCAGAAGCGCGCCATCACCACCTTCTGCTTTTCGCCTTCCTTATTATACGCCATGGATATCGTACCGGTCTGCCTGGAAGTTATGAGCGGCGTCATGACGCTTACCTACCCGCGCGGCACGGCGGAATTTCTGGATTACTGCAACGAATTGGGTTTTACGGAAACCTCCTGCTCCTCGCAGCGCGGCGCACTGGGCGGCTATCTGGCAGGCATCGGGCATGAAATCGACATGATCGTCACCGATACACCCGGCGTGTGCGACACCAACGCCAACGCCTTTTCCTTTACCGCCGCGTATTTAAAGAAACCCTTTTTCCAACTCGATTTTCCCCCGGAGTTGATCGGCGAGCGCAACGACGAGTATCACCGCGAGGATTACCGGGCGCTGATCCGTTTTCTGGAAGAGAACACCGGCAAAAAGCTGGATGCCGACCGGTTGAAAGGAATCCTGGAGGAAGTGCAGTACCAGGATGAAATCATCATGGAGCTGGAGGAATTCGCGCGGCTGGTGCCAACGCCGCTGCCGGTGACCTTTAATTTCATGATGTACGTCGCGCGCTTTCTCTTTGCCGGGATGAAGGAATGCACCACGCTGCTGGAGTCGATGTTAAAAGTGGCCAAGCACAACGCGGAGCACAACCTGTGCGGCTTGAAGCATGGCAAGGAAAACCTGCGGGCGTTTTTCTGTTACATCGATCATTACACCCAGCATCTGAAATTGTGGAAGATGCTGGACGAATTGGGTATCGCCTCACAGGGAAACATTTTAAGCAAGCATTGGGCGCCTCATTCCGCCTATGCCGTCGAAACAGGCAGGGAAGACGCCACCTACAGCATCGACATGGGCGATCTGGATCGTATGATCGACAGCCTGGCGCGGTTGAATTCGCGTATGCCGATGGTCAAGTCGATTCGCGGTCCTTACGACGCCCGCGACATGTGGCTGGAAGATTCGCTTGCGCTGGCCAAGATGTACAGCGCGGATCTGATTGTATACAACGGCACGCCCGGTTGCCGCAACACCTGGGGAATGCTAAAGCTTTTCGCCCGCGATACCGAACGGGCCGGTTATCCCACACACATCATGTACGCGGACGCCTTTGACGACCGGGTGGAATCCTGGGAGGCGACGCGCGAACGTTTCGAGGAATTTCTTTCGGTCAGGAGGTTGTTGCCATGATGGTTGCAGGCTGTGACGTCGGCTCGCTGACCAGCAAGGCGGTGCTGATGAAGAATGGGCGCATCGTAAGCTTTGCCGTGATCAAATCGAAAGCCAAGCCCTGGGAGTCTGGGGAAGCGGTGATGGCCGAGGCCCTGCAAAAGGCCAATGCAACGCAGGCACAAATCGAGTGCTGCATCGGCACCGGATACGGTCGCGACAAGCTCCCCTTTGTGGATGAGGCCATTTCGGAAATCGCCTGCCATGGACGCGGGGCCAAGTGGCTCTCGCCCACTGTGAAAACGGTGATCGATGTCGGCGGGCAGGATTGCAAGGCGATGCGCCTGAACGAGGACGGCAGCATCGGGAAATTCGTGGCCAACGACAAGTGCGCCTCGGGTACGGGGCGCTTTCTGGAAGTGATGGCCGGGGTGGTCGGCGTGGGTTTGAAGGAATTGGGCGATATGTCGCGCCGATCCAAGAATCCGGTGACCTTTGCCAATGCCTGCACCGTTTGGGCGCAGGCGGATGTCATCCGCCATCTCAATAACGGCGTAGCGGTAGAGGATATCGCCGCAGGTATCAACACCGCCATGGCCTCGCGCATTGTGACCTTGGTGAATAATCTCGGTATCGAACCCGAGGTCTGTATGACAGGCGGTGTCGCCAAGAACGAGGGCGTACTGGCGGCAATCGAAAAGCTGCTCGGTCTGCGCACGCGCCGGATTCGGCGCTACGATCCGCAGATCGCCGGGGCCATCGGGGCGGCGCTATTGGCGGCGGAACAGGGAAATGGAGGCGCAGCATGATGGTTGCAGGTTGTGATGTCGGCTCGTTAAGCGCCAAGGCGGTGATTTTAAAGGATGGCAAGCTGTTGGCTACCGGCGTGGTGCGTTGCGGCACCGACCCGGAACAATCGGCGCAGGGCGCGTTACAACAGGCTCTGCAACAATGCGGCGCAAAGCTGGAGGAGCTGCAATATTGTGTAGGCACTGGCTATGGTCGTAAGCGCATTTCCTTTTGCCAGCAGGTGGAATCGGAAATCGTTTGCCACGCGCGCGGGGCGATCGAACAGGCTCCGCAGGTGCGCATGCTGGTGGATATCGGCGGGCAGGACGCCAAGGCGTTGCGTTTCGACGAGCAGGGCAACGTGACCCGCTATCTGTATAACGACAAGTGCGCCTCGGGTACCGGGCGATTTCTGGAGATCATAGCCGATGCGCTGGAACTGGATTTAAGCGAGTTAGGTAGCCTGTCCAAGCAGGCCAGCGGCGACTTGCAGTTGTCGAATCAATGCGTGATCTTCGCCGAAACGGAAATCCTGTCGTTGGTGGCGGAGGGCAAGGAAACGGCGGATATCATCAAAGCGCTGCACCGCTCGGTGGCTCGGCGCGCCTCGGCCATGGCAAAGAGCATCGGCTTGGAGTCCTCAATCGCGATGAGTGGTGGGGTTGCCTTGAACGACGGCATGTTCTTGGCGCTGGGCGAAGCGTTAGGCGTCGAACTGGTGCGCCTGTCCGAGCCGCAGTTAAACGGCGCATTCGGGGCGGCCTGCATCGCTGCCGAACGCATGGCAACCCAAAGCCGCGCCGCCAGTGCATAAGGATACCCAATGGAATTGTACGAGGATCTCATCAGCGGCGTGCGGGACTTCGTCGCACAACGGCAGGATGCCACGCCGTTTCGACAGTACCAGGAGAAAGATCTCCCCGCCTGGCCGGAGGGGCAGAAGGGGCGCATCGTCATGCAGAGCGAAACCGCCGTAGAACTGGGACATCCCGATTCCATCTCGACGGCCTTTCTGCTCTGGAGTAATCAAAGGGAAATCATTCACGATGGCCACGTCAGCCTGCTCGGTTCCGAATTGAGCGAGATGGATCAGCCGCAGCTTCCATTTGGCAAGGTGCTATTACTTGGCGTCTCCGATTTCACTACCGACAATGCCTTCGAGCGTCAACGGGAATTGGACCGCTTGCGATTCGAGCTAGAACTGTCCGGCTATATGCTGCGCGCGGTCAGTCAGTATGGGCGCGAGTGGAGCCGGGTAAGCAAACAGGCGTTAGCGCAGGGCGGAACGCTGGCGGCGCTGGGCGGCGAGTGGCTGCGCCTGTATCGTTCGCATCCGCTGGTTAAGGCGGCGGAAATTCTGCTGGTCACGAGCAGTAGCCAGGATGTGAGCGCATTGCAGCAAATCGGGAAACAGGCCGAGCGACGTACCCGCGCCATGGACAGGATCGCGGCGGAATATTCCTTGGACTGCGACAGTTGCGAATACAACGATGTCTGCAACGAGGTAGACGCACTGCGCGCCATGCACGCGCATCGTAACGGGGAGGCCGATCATGGCTGATGCCCAAATGCGCGAGCCGCAGTTGATCGCGGTGTGCGGTAAAGGCGGCGTGGGCAAGACCTCCGTCAGTGCGGCGCTGGTGCGCGTACTCACAGCCGATTCAAATCGGCGCGTGTTGGCTATCGATGCCGATCCGGCCTCCGGGCTGTCCTTTGCGTTGGGGATCGAAGCCAAACTCACCGTGGATCAGATCCGCAACGAACTGATAGCCGACTTACAGCAGGGCCTGAACGCCGACCGCGAGGAGATCCTGCATCGCATGGACTACCGCCTGTTGCAGGCGCTACGCGAGCGGGATAACCTGGCCTTTCTTTCCATTGGTCGCCCGGAAACGGAGGGCTGTTACTGTCAGGTCAACGCGCTGTTGAAGGATCTCATCAAGACCTATAGCGCCGAATTCGATGTGGTCATCATCGACGGTGAGGCGGGTGTCGAACAGGTCAACCGCCGTGTGATGGAGCGCGTAACGCAGTTGATCACGGTGTCGGATGGGTCCGTAAAAGGCTTGGCCGCCGCGCGCAATATCTGGGAGGTGGCGCAGGCTGCGATTCACTACCAGTCCGCGTCCCTGATTTTAAATCGTATCCATGCGGAATCGGAGCTCGACGAACTATCGCTACCGAAACAACTGCCGCTATTGGGCTGGTTGCCCGAAGAAGATGCCATCCGCCGCGCTGACATGGCCGGCAGCAGCTTCCTCGATCTGCCCGACAATGCCTTCTTTCAGGCTGTGAAGGCGTGTTTGGAGAGATTGTATTGTAGGTAGAATAGGTGGCTTAAAAAAGGGTGGCACGTGGCCAAGCGGAATGAAATGAAGCTTGCCCGTGTTCTTGCTTTTGCGTATGGGCAACCTACGGTTAGCCCACCCAACCAGGTGCTTGGAGAGATTATAAGGGAACCTTATCACAGCTCACAGCGAATCGTGGTGGGGCTGTTCGCGCCTTTCTCGCTGATGTCCAGTACCACATCCACTACCTGGGCGGCCATTTGCGGCGTTACTTCCGGCGTGGCTTCGCCGCGCACGCAAGCCAGAAAATGTTCCAGTTCCAGTTGCAAAGGTTCCGAGCGCCAGACGGGATACTCGATGATGCGCCCGGAGGCGATGCGCCCCGCGACCAGATGCTTGGTAGCCCAGGGATCGTCTTCGGCGTTGATATCGGCGTTTTCGTAAAAGTGCAGACTCTGAGAAATGTAGTCGCCCTCGATCAACCCCAGTGCGCCGAACAATTGAAAGCGGCGCACCTTCTGCGGCGACACCCAGGAAAATTCCATCGAACCGGCCATATCGCATTCGCAGCGGTACAGTGCCTTGGCGAAAATCTCGCGCTCCTCCGCTTTGATGAACATCGACTGCACGTCGCGAATCAGAGAGCTGCTTAAATACTGGATGATATCGACATCATGTACCGCCAGATCGACCAGCACCCCGACGTTGGTGCTTAAAAGTCGCTTGGGGAAGGGGCCGCCCCGACGCGTGTTACAGAGATAGGGCTTACCCACGCGCCCCTCTTCGATAAAGGTTTTGGCCTTGCGCACCACGGGATTGAAGCGTTCGATATGACCCACCAGGCAAAGGCAGTCGCTCGCTTTGGCCGCCTGTACGATGGCCGCCGCGTCTTCGCGCGAATGGGCGATCGGTTTTTCCAGCAGCACGGGAATACAGCGTTCAAAGCACTGCCGGGCGATTTCGTAATGGTACTCCGGCTGCACGGCAATGATGCAGGCGTCTACCGTGGCCGAATCCAGAAAATCGCTCAGGTGCTTATAAGACTTGGCCACGCGGTATTTCGCGGTGTTGTTTTCGCGCTTGTCGTCGTCGGATTCCACCACCTGGATTTCGTTGACTTGCGGCAGTGAAGAAAGCACGCGCAGATGGTTGCAGCCCATCTGACCCAGACCGATGATGCCGATACGCAGGTCGTTATCCATGTTTCACCCTTTCATTCAGCCATCGTTCGTACAACACCCGATCGATAGACACCGCATCTTCAGACTGCGACGCCTTAAGTTGCACCGCATGTTCATTTTGGCTCACCACTTCCGTTGCCGGAAAGCCTTCGCGTGTTACAAAAGCCGTTATGCGCGCCGGATTACCGGCTACCAGCGCATGAGCGGGAACGTCGCGGGTGACGACCGCTCCCGCCGCCACCAACGCGTATGCGCCGATGCGCCGAGGCTGTGACTCGCTACCGCAAACGATGACCGCCCCGCCGCCGATGGAGCAGCCGTCTTCCAGCACGGTGTATCCCAGCCGCTCGTCGTTCCAGATCTCCGCGCGCGGATAGCGGTCGTTGGTGAACACCGTCATCGGTCCCACGAACACACGCGCGCCGATCGACACGCCGCGATATACGCTGGTGCCGTTTTGAATCTTGCTCTGCTCGCCGATACAAACCTGCGTATCGATGTAGACGTTCTGGCCGATGGTGCAGCCGTTTCCAATGTTTGCCTGTTCGCGTACTTTCGCGCCGTTCCAGATTCGGCAGCCATCGCCGATCTGCGACTGCTCGGAAACTTCCGCCGTTGGATGAATGAACGTCTTCTCGCTGTGCATGTGTGCCCTCAGTTTAGGAGTCTTCTTGCAAGCGGCGTCGATACCAGTCGATGGTTTGCCGCAATCCATTTTCGAAATCGGTTTCGGGTTTCAAGCCGAGTTTGCCGTATAGCTTCGACATGTCCGCCATATGGCGGCGCACGTCGCCCGCTCGCGCCGGCTCTTCTACGACGTTGTCCGGCTGGTCGAGTTGGCGGCAGATTTCGCGAATCAGGCAGCCGATTTTCACTTCCCGACCCGAGCCGAGATTGTAATCCGAGCCGTAGAGCTCCAGGCGTTTGGCCGCCTCGATGGTCAGGCCTACGCAATCCTTCACGAAAATAAAGTCGCGTGTCTGTTCGCCGTCGCCATACAACAGCGCCGGTTTTCCTTCCAGTAGCGCTTTGATCGTTTTCGGAATCACCCCCGCATAGGAACCTTCGTTCTGCCTGGGGCCGTAGTTGTTGAAAGGCCGCAGAATCAAGGTCTTGATGCCGAAGGTTTTTTCATACGCCGCGATCAGGTTGTCGTTGGCGGCTTTGGATGATGCATAGGGCGTGTGAGAATCGCGCGGGTGCTCTTCGCTGATCGCGTCTGTCAATGCGCTGCCGTAGACTTCGGAGGTGCTGAAATGAACCAGGTGTTCGAACAGTCCCAGCCGTCGGAATTCCAGGGCATTCAAACCGATGGCGATATTTTCGGCATAGGCCCAGCGCGGGCGCTCCAGACTGGTCGGTAGCGGAATCGTCGCCAGGTTGAAAACGAGCTGCGGTTTAAAGTCGCGCAGCACATGTTCGAAGGCGCGTTCATCGGCCACCGACTCCGGGTAGAATTTCAGATCCGGGAAATGCTGCCGCGCGTGATTGAGGTTGCGCTCTTTTCCAAGGAACAGATTGTCGATGACACCCAGTGCTTCGGGTCGCTGTTCGATCAGACCATCAACAAGATGGCTGCCGATAAAGCCTGCTCCCCCAGTAACCAGAATGCGTTTGCCTTCGAAATCCATCGATCGATCCTTATTTCAAGCAGGCTTGAAGCGCGTCTACGACTTCTTGCTGTTGCGATTCCGTAAGCCCGACGAACAACGGCAGCGCCAGATCCTGGCGAAACAGCCGCGCGGACTGAGGGCATAAGCAGCGACTTTCATAGACCGGTTGCAGGTGCATGGCGTAGGTGCCGATCTGACATTCGATCCCGCGCTCGCGCATCATAACGATCACCCGGTTGCGGTCGATGCCGTCGGCTAACGTCACCACGAAACTCTGCCAGCTTGGCAGCGCACCATCGGCAACCAGGCGCAGCGTGACTCCGGGCGTATCGGAAAGCAGCGCATAGTAGTGCGCCGCCAGCTTGCGACGCTCTTTGAGCATCTGCGGCAGTCGTTCCAATTGAACCGACAGAACGGAGGCCTGAATATCCGATAGCTTGTAATTATATCCAAGCTCGCCAAACTCCGGTAGCTGGAAGCTTTCGGCGTCGCGGCGCTGCAAGGCGGAGCGCACACCGAAGAAAGTAAGAGATTTCACCTTGTCGTAAATGGTCTGTTGTGTCGTAATCAGGCCGCCGCCTTCGCCGGAAGTCGCATTCTTTCGCGCATGAAAAGAGAAGCAGGCGATATCGGAATGCCTGCCTGGCGGTTGTTGCTGTGCATCCAGCGCACCGTAGGCGCAGGCGGCGTCTTCGATGAGCAGCAGGCCGTGTTCGCGGGCGAATTCGGCGATAGGCTCCATATCGGCCATCAGACCGAACGTATGCACGAGCAGGATTGCGCGTGTTCGTTCTGTCAGGGCGGCTTGCAAGGTTTCAACGGAAGCGTTTCCCGTGGCGGGATCTACATCAACGAAAACCGGAGTCGCTCCCACGTACAACACGGCGTGACCGGTGGCGGGGAAGGAATAGTCGCTGACCAAGACCTCGTCGCCTTTGCCGATTCCGGAAACTTGCAACGCCAGATGCAAGGCTGCCGTGCAACTGGATATCACCGCCGCATAGGGGGTTTTCATATCGTCTTGAATTTTGCGTTCCACGCGCGCGCAGGCCGGACCTTGCCCGGCAATCCAGCCGGATTGCAGAGTTTGCCGAACCGCTTCCACTTCTTCCTCTCCCATGAAGGGGCGGGAAAGCGGGATATGAATGCTTGTCGTCACGCGCCTGCTCTTTTCCTGACGGGTCGAAAAAAAAGCCTAACCCACAACCCTGATCGTCTGATGCTTTCAACGAAAGTTCGCTGAACCTATTCAATTTATTAAGTATATTCCATTGTATGTGTGGTCGTCAAGAGCAAGCTGCTTGCCGAAGCCTCCGATCTGCTTTTCTTTTGAGGCATTCCAAATTGGGGGGCAAGTTTGCCTGACAGCCTGACATATTTGTCCGAGATTCGGATCGGGTTTTCAATCTCAGGGTACACAGGTTGTTGTTATTCGTGTTCCGAAAATGGAAAAATATCTAATTATTCTGAATAATTAAATTGTAACAGGATGGTTGGCATTACATTTGCAGAAGTAAACTGCTCACCTAAAGCCTTATGTGCTTGGGAGGGTGACGTGGACAAAACTGGCGACATAGTTCCTTTATAACCAAGGACGTATACGAGAACGTGATGTTGCGTATCGACTTACAATCGAGAATGCACCTGGCGACGGTGCAGAAAATACAAAAGGAAGAAGCCTCTTCCTTCGGGGACCGGGCTATCCTTTGCTTGATTCCGATTTACTGGGCATACCTTGCGCATTCTGCGTAACCTGATTTCATCCAACACAACACGGGAGGAGATTGAGATGAAAAGAAGTAAACACCTGTTTTTCCTGGTTCTGATTCTGGTCTTCAGCATGCAGTTGGCGATGGTCGGCTGTGATGACGACGACGACCCGGTCGACGGTGACACGGCTGATGGCGACATGGCTGATGGCGACAACGCTGATGGCGACACCACAGACGGCGACACCACAGACGGCGACACCACCGACGGCGACACGGTTGACGGCGACACGGTTGACGGCGACACGGTTGACGGCGACACGGTTGACGGCGACACGGTTGATGGCGACACCACTGATGGCGACACCACCGACGGTGACATGGTTGACGGCGACATGACCGACGGCGACATGACCGACGGCGACATGGTTGACGGCGACATGGTTGACGGCGATGTCGTTGTTGATGGTGATGCGGTTGACGGCGATGTCGTTGTTGACGGCGATGTGGTTGACGGCGATGTGGTTGACGGCGATGTAGTTGTTGACGGTGATGCGGTCACAGACGGCGATTTCGACATGTTCGAAATTGACCTGGCTGAATTCGATCTGGCGGAAGTTGACTTGGTCGAAATGGGTAAATAATCCCAACGATAGTCAAACGTTTTACAAGGCGCGGGGCATTTCGCCTCGCGCCTGTCGTTTTCAGGCGTACAATGAGTGGGTGATCGTAGGCTACATCCTGTTGTAAATTAAGAAAATCAGCAGTCTATACAATTCTTTTGTTGATTCTTTTTCGAGTTTCCGTATAATCGCGCCCCGTATTTGTTGTTTCATGGGGTTTTATGGGCGAAGCGAATGTCTGTCGCATTCGGAAACAGCGTGTTGGAGTTGGCCGTCTGGAATCTGCTGAGATGAAATCCGTATTCCGCAAACCATGACATCCCCAGCAATCTTCCGTTTTTTAAAACATGTCGGCAATTCCAATACACAATCACCGCCCTGAAGTTGTTTTACGCGTTGTGCGTATTTTGTTGTGAGATTTTAATCGTGGAGGAGAGCGAGATGAAAGCCAAGCACCTGTTTTTCTTAGTTCTGGTAATCGTGTTCAGTTTGCAGTTGGTTATGGTTGGCTGCGATGACGATGATGACACCACCACCGATGGCGACGTCACCGTGGACGGCGACGGCACCACCGACGGCGATGTGACAGTAGATGGCGACGTGACCGTGGACGGCGATGTGACCGTGGACGGCGACATCACGGTTGATGGCGACATCACCGTAGACGGCGACATCACGGTTGATGGCGATATGGCCACTGACGGCGACCTGTAGGTCGAGTCTCTTTTTCGATTGCGCTTTATTTTAGGCGCATCGAAACGGTTTGCGGAAAAGATAAAGGCGCGGGGCTTTTGGCCTCGCGCCTTTTGTTTGCGTTCAACAGAAAATCAGAAGGTCAGTGTTGTGGCGATGGGATAATGGTCGGAAGGATATTGATCCTGCGGCCCGTAAACCGTTAGATCGACCACCCAGTCGGACACGGTCCATTCCACCGGACCGGCCAGGAAAATGTGGTCGATGCGATGAATCGGGTCGTAGTCGGGTTCCTGCGCCTGGTTGTGTTGTACGCGCCAGTTCTCGGCGATATCGAAGGAGTTGACCAGCGCAAAGCCTTCGCCATCGATGCCTTCGGTTAAAATGGCATAGGCGGGGCTGTCCGGCTTGGAATTGAAATCGCCGACGGCGATGACCGGCAGTGTTTCCGCCCAGGGCTCGATGCGACTGATGAATAAGGGCGCGCTGTTTTCCTGGTTGGGCACGTTGTTGTCGAAGTGTGTGTTGACAAAGACGAACTCGCGGCCATCGGAAATCTGCCGGAAATGCGCCCAGCCGACCAGGCGCCAGAAATTGTTTTGCGCCCAGCCACCGGCCCAGGGAACGTCCGGGGTTTCGCTAAGCCAGTAGTTGCCGTGTTCGATTACTTCGAAGCGATCCGTGCGGTATAGAATCGCCTCGTCCGGGTAGGCTTCCAGATAGCCCAGGCCATCGTCGGGATCGTCGATGTAATACAGCGCCTCGAAATTGGGATTGAGCGCCAGAATTTCATTCACTTCATCTGCGGTGAATAATTCCTGTGTGCCGACGATATCGACTTCATGCCGGGTGAAGATATCCGTAAAATGCGGCAAACGATCTTCCCAGGGCTCGTAAGTGGCGTTGCAGAAGGAGCAAAGCACGTTGTAGGTCATGATGTTCAATGTCGTTTCGGAAGGCAGCGCATCTGCTTCCAAGTCGAAATCACCATCCACATCCCCGTCGCCGTTTTCGCCATCGCCGTCTACAATGGGATCATTCGAATCATCCGAGCAGCCCCAGGCAGCGAGAATCAGTAAGAGCAAAACGACAATCATTTTAAGACAGTAAGTCGATTTCATCACATCACCTTTGTACAGCTATCGAGCAGTTATTAACGTTGGCCCATGCCGGAGCCCATCATAGTCAAGCTGCGCCGGTTTGTTAAGAAAATAGTAAAATCAGGTTAAGATGGGCGGGATTAAGTGCAGGCGCTACTTGGTTCTTATGTGATTTTGGTGATGGTTTTATCCGTCATCCCGCACTTGAAGCAGGATCTCGATACGATCGTAAAGAGATCCCGCATCAAGTCGGGCATGACAAGTTTCAAGATTGCTTGCTAAATACAGAGAATCTATTCCTTTGCCCATTTGCTAGGCCGTTTTCTCCAGCAGTGCCGTATGAGACAGGCGAATTTTGGGGCGCTCGACCAACCTGAAGCCGAATCCAGCCGCTCTATCGACTTCCTGATTCAACAAGGCACGACTTACATGAAACTTCGGTTCCACGATCAGTATCCGTCCTCCCGGCTTCAAAAGGCTGTAAACTTCTTTTAAAAAAGCTTGCGGGTCCGGCGTTTCATGAAGCATCCAGAAGGCCAGGGCGAAATCGAACAAGCCGATAACACCGAGCCGATCTTGTTGGCAACGATGAAAATGGATGCGCTCGCTCAGGCCCAGCTTTTCAGCTCTAGCCGCCGTCATATCCAACATTTCCTGTTGCAGATCCACTGCCACGATTTCGCCGTTTTCGCCGACCAGTTGCGCCATATTCACCGTTGAAAAACCGCCGCCGCAGCCAACATCCAAAACGCACATGCCATTTTTGACGTGCGGGCCGAAGACCTTGTGTGGAGGATGAACCAGCGGGCGCAGGAAATTATCGAACCTGCGAATCATTCCCGGCGGGCAGACATGATTTTCGTTTTCGTCGAATTGGGTTTTGGCGATGACTTCAGACATGGAATCCTCCTTGCGGGTGGTTTAGGTGCTAAACCGTTTGTGTAAAAAAAATCAAAGCTCCTCGATCTTCTTCATCACTTCGGGCATACTTCGCTCGAAATGGTCGAACACTCGATTCATATCCTGCATGACCTGTAAAAGATTCGCCGTCTTCTCTTCGAACTTCTCGGCAAAGACTTCACGCACCACGGTGCTCATATAACGATGCATGTACGTATGACCCCGATCCGCTTTTTTACCGAGTTCCGTTAAAAGCAGCCGGATTTCTTTGTCGTTACTGCTGGAGTGCGCCTTTTCCAACATTCCCTTTTTCACCAGCTTGCTGACCGTCTGGCTGGCCGCGCCTTTGGTGACACCCATTACCTCTGCCAAACGGGTGAGATTGATTCCCGGATCGCGAGCGATGGCAGACAGCGTATGGATTTCGGTGCGGTACATCTTGACGCCCGTTCCGAAATCGTAAGGAAAGGATTCCAGCGAATCCATACGATTCATCGTCGTTGAAATGAGGTCCAAAAGGTAATCGAATTTTTTCTGTTCGTCAGTCATGGTGTTATTGTATAGTAGCTAAACTATATGTCAAGCCTTTTTTTCTACCGTTTTTGGTTTTTGCACTGGCTCCCCCTTGCTTCTTTCTTCGTGGAGTATTCGTTATATTTAGCCGCCGATTCCAAGAATGTGTGCCATCGACTTACGCGATCGAAGATCGTGGAAGGCTGTGTGAAATCAATAGGTTATACACGTTCTCCCAGGATTTTCATTCCGTGAGACCATGGCACATTTCGATTACTCGATGGACAGAAATGAGTAATAGTGCCTATACTAGCCAGAAAGCAAAATGCGTGAATTCCATTAACCATGTGCCGCCAAGGAAACTTTATGAAATCCCCTCATTCTAACTCTTCTGCATTGCATCTGCGCAAGGCTGTTGAATCCGATGTGCCCAGGATTATTCAGTTTATTCGTGAGATTGCCGCCTTCGAAGACCTGGCCGATCAGGTGCAGGCCACCGAAAACAGCCTGCAACAAGCTCTTTTTTCCGAGCATCCCAGTGCCGAGGCGTTATTGGCCGAGATCGATGGAAAACCGGCCGGCTTTGCCGTTTACTTCATGAATTTCAGTACCTTTACCGGAAAGCCGGGATTGTATTTGGAAGATATTTATCTGAATCCCGAACAGCGCGGGCGAGGTTATGGGCGCGCGATCTTAACTGAACTCGCCCGAATTGCCTATCAACGCGAGTGCCCACGCCTGGATCTGGCGGCTTTGAATTGGAACGAGAATGCCACTCGCCTGTATCGCAAACTGGGAGCCGAGCCGTTATCGGAATGGACGCTGTTTCGTTTCGATGAGACGGCGATACGCAAATTGGCGGAAAAAGACGGGTTGGATCTTCTATCCGAGGAAAAGGTCGGACAGTAACGGACCGCAGACGTACACTAAAACGACACTAGATGACCGTAAACGAGCAGTACCATCTATAAGGTATGCCTCAATTAGGTATGCATAGGGGCCCATGAAGGCTCAAAGTGGCTCGAATTTCGATTTTTCTGTCATTTGTAGTGTGGGTTTACGTGTCTAATGCGGTCAGATCGTGCTCGTTTACGGGCGTTTGCGGCCGAATCTGCCGAATCGCGGCGAAAAGCCGTCCGGCAGCAAGTGTAAACGTCTCCCCGAAAAAGTCGATTTTGTGGCCTGGAGCGAGCAAGAAATTATACGAACAAGGCACCTCTCGATTGAGCCGGATTTCCGTCCTGTCGTCTGAATTGGTCTTGCCTAATTATGTTGATCAAGATAAAATACCAAAGTGGCGAGACTCGAACGATAGAATTTGAGCAATGAGATTGAGAAGACAATATGGAGATTTTAAAATGACAAATATGCAATTAGAGAGAATATCTAATGGGGTTCAAGACATGAAGCAAGGAGAAGAGAAACTTTTAGCTGAAATTTTTGGGAGAGAGGAATGGAAACTACTGACGAAAAAGGAAAAACTGACAATGGGTAAGGAATTTCATCTTATAGCTTTAAAGAAATACAAGTTGCAATCAAGAAAGAAATCTGATAATCACTGGTTATACTCGAAAGCGTAATTGTTACTCCGAAGGAGTATTGTGGAGTTGAGCTACAATAAATACAAATAAGGATATAATATGCAAGGTAAGATTTTAAAATTTGGTGATGGATATGGTTTTATTTCTTCTGAACAGCTGGAAAGCAATTTGTTTTTTCACATTTCAGATGTAACGGATCGTCAAGATTCATTGATACAAGAAGGAGATCTTATAGATTTTGAGATTGGGGAAAATCAAAGAGGACCTTGTGCGAAACAGATTACGAGGATCAACCTCACTAATTCTAAGAATTCAGCTAAAAAGGTCTCCAAGCTTTTAGGATGGGCGTATCTCGGGCAAATTCCTGATACAATTCGACAACTTGAAGATATTGCGATAGATGAACGCTGGGAGTTCAAGAATCAAGGCATTGATCCTGAAAAACCATTCCCGATCCTATACAGTTACCTTCTTCAAACCTTCACTAGGTTAATGTTGGAAGATAAAATTAAATACAGTGATGACGGTCAATTTGCCGCATTCAATACCGGACTTGTTGATTCTAGGTATGAAACAATCTACGCTATTTTCAATAGAAACACTTACGATCAACCTCAATGGAAAATTATTGAGTTTTGTATTGCTGGTGAAAAAGCTGCTGGGCAGGATTTGGTTCGCTACTTTAATCCATTGCCTGAATCTGCTCACTACTTTGACGAACCAACGGACCTTATATACGACGTTCGCCAAGGAGATCCCGAGCTCGATTTCAAACACATAATTATCGATCGGCTAGATAGATATCCAATGGAATTTCTTGAAGATAATAGTCCTAGAGATTTTTCTTTGAAAGACCCTCGAAACTTAAATAGTGATGAGAAAGAGAAATATTCAAAAGAGTTAGGAAAAGCTGTTGAGGATGATCCTCGAGTATATCGGCGAATAATGAACCGAGTTAAGGACGCCGTTGAATTGTCAATTAAACGTGTGTCATGGAACTTTAAAACGGCAGTGCCACAATACTATCCACGAGTAAAGAAGCTTCAGTTGTTACTCCCGTTATGTTTAGTGGATGACAATCATGTTGATCTAGCCTTAGCGGTTGAAAAAACGTGTTCTGGCAACTATTTAGGGCATACTGTTTTGACTCTTGACTGGGCATATAGTAATGCTCGTCTTGTATGTCGACCAGATAGTGATTGGCTTGAGCCAAAAGAGATTGAAACAGACAACTTGAATGATTCCGATTCAGAAATCGGAGAAGGCTAGTATTTAATAACCCATAGAATTCGGTCGGCAAATTTTTCGATCTATGGCGTTTTTTGCAAGTTCAAAGCAGTCTGACCGAAGGGAATTCATTCCCGATCAAAATTGATTCACTCTTCCCCGCTTCGTAGGATGCGGTTTTCAAGCAGTACCGTGACGGGCGAGTAGGCGCTTACATAGGCTGTAACGGCTTCCGTGATAAGCATGCCGTAATCGTAAGGTGCGACGGCCTCTTCGGCAAGCATATTGTAGCCGTCGCCGCCCTGGCGGATGTAATTGTTGGTGGCGATGCGATACAGGGTGGACGCATTCAGCGGCGTAAAACCAGTATCATGCGAACCGATCTCCACGGTTTCCAGCCGCTCGCCCACTGGCTTTGCGGGATTCCAGATCAAACGCAGGCCGGAGACTTGCAGAAAGCGCCCGGTGCCGTCGTTTTCTGGATCTTCCGCCACACTGACGGAATGCTCCAGCATCTTCAACAGTGATTGCCCGCTTAGTTGAAAGGTGGAAATGGAATTGCCGAAGGGCAGGGCGTTATACACTTCGGCCAAATCGATGTCTCCCGGATCGATACTGGCGCGAATGCCTCCCGCATTGAAGACGGCGATTTCCACCTCGTCGTCGGAGGTTTGCCACTGCATGGCGTCGGATACCAGATCGCCCATGGTGCATTCGTAAAAGCGGCAGACGCCCGCATCGCCATTTAATTCGACAGAATTCTGCCCGATCACCGTTGACGTATACGAATCCAAGGCCGTCGACATTTCCGTAACACGCGCTAACGTTCGGGGCTCCTGGGCGATCGTCGCATCCATATGCACCGCTTCGCCATTGGAGGAATCAACCTGCACCTTTCCCTGTGTGTCGAAAAGCAGATTCAAGCGACCGACGTATTCTCCGTATTGCCCGACCGTGGCGATCAACACCGGATCGCCCTGCACATCGTGCGTGATCAGCGGATAAGGACCGCTTACGCCATCGGCGGAATCCGAATTGGAAAGCAGGCTGTGCGAATGTCCCCCGATAATGACATCGACGTCGGAGAGCGCTGTGGCGAGTTGCTCGTCGTGATTCAAGCCGATGTGGGTGAGCAACACGACAATATGTACGCCCTGCGTTTGCAGGCTATCGATGACAGACTGAGCCGACGTGACGAGGTCGTCGAAGCGCACCGTGTCTCCCGGACTGGATAAGGTCGGGGTGGATTCGGAAGTCAATCCGATAATGGCAACCTGCCTTCCCTGAATGTTTTTCAGCACGTAGGGAAGCACCTGTTCGTCCATCGCCGGGTTTTGCGTAAACGCGACATTGGCGCTGATCACGGGAAAGCTTACATGCCCAAGGAAACTCGCCAGCACGTCCAGGCCATTATCGAATTCGTGATTGCCAAGCACCATCGCATCGAAAGCCTGCATGTTCATGAAGGTGTAGGTTTCCTCGCCTTTATACAGGCTGTAGTACAGCGAACCCTGAAAACGGTCACCCGCATCCAGTAGCAGCACATCGTCTGCCTGAGCGCGCACGTTTGCGATGTAGGTGGCGTGTCGCGCCACTCCGCCAAAGCATTCCCCCGCCTGCGATTC
Organism: Myxococcota bacterium; assembly: GCA_965140415.1. Classification (GTDB taxonomy): domain Bacteria; phylum Myxococcota_A; class SURF-8; order SURF-8; family SURF-8. Next base: position 5,142,503 of record OZ223209.1, on the reverse strand, counting down.
CGCCTCGTCGCAGGAGCCGCCGTAGGAGTCGAATTCTTCGATATGGGCGTGCACGTCGTTCGTGTGCAGAATCGTAAAGCGAACTTCCGAAGACGTTTCCTGCTCGGTGTCGCTGTCTTTGTCGCGATCCGCATCCGCATCGCCATCTGCAACGACGTTGTCGCCGTCTGTTTCTGAATCGCCGTCTGTAACCGCGAGATCGGTATCCGTCAGATTGTCTTGAGAATCGTTCTGGTCTCCGCAACCAGAGGGCAGAACAAGCAGCAGAGCAAAAAGCAGCCCAATAAGTGTGTACTGTTGTTTTAACGCGGGGTGCATGTACTGAACTCCATTCGAGCGATATCCGGTTGATGTGTCCCCCATTGACCACCCTATTTAGTATCATCCGCAACGAGAAAAGATCAAGTCGTTTTGTCGCTTTTGAAAAGTGTAAGGCTGTGGGTAGTGATGTACGGTTTCCGGCCTGGGTCTTCATTTCCTCGTTGCTCCATGTCGCGACATGGGGTAGTCTAGGGCATCAGAACGTTTCACAACCGACAGGAGGGCGTCATGAAGCGCAAGCGTTGTCTGAATATAGGACCAGTGTTGCTGTCACTACTCGCCGGTCTGCTGGTGCAGCTCGGCTGCTCCGACGATAGCGGCGATTCCTCGACCGATGGCGACACGTCCGGCAACGGCGAAGTACTATGCGAGGATGTCAACGGGGACTCGCTGTGCAGCGATTCTGAAAGCGACTTGCGCTGGGCGCAGCCGATATCGGAGCAACGGTACAACTGGCAGGCGGCTATCGATTACTGCGAGCAATTCAGCTATGGTGGTCGCGACGACTGGCGGCTGCCGACGATCTCCGAGTTGCGTTCGATGGTGCGCGATTGCGACCACACCGCCACCGGCGGCGAGTGTGGCATCACCGACGGTTGCCTGACCGCCTCCTGCTTGAGCAACGACTGCTCCGGCTGCTCGGCGGGACGCTGCTATTGGGACGAAGCGCTGGGCAGCGATTGCGAAATCGATCTGTGGTCCGCTTCGGAAGTGACGGACGCTCCCACCACCGCCTGGTTCATCGGTTTTTACTCTGCCGGCTTGAACAGCAATCCCAAGGAAAGCGAACTGCGCGTGCGTTGTGTGGTTGGTGAATCTTCCACTCCCGATGGCGATGACGATACGCCCGCCGATGGCGACACGGGTGACGGCGACGTGCCGGATGGCGATGCATCGGATGGCGATATTACCGATGGCGACAATGTTGATGGCGATAGCAGCGACGGAGATGCCCCCGATGGTGACAGCGTTGACGGTGATGTTCCCGATGGCGATAGCGACCCGGATTCCAGCGCCACCATGCACTGCCAGGGGACGATCAGCGAGCGCGTTTGTGAAGATCTGGCGACCGGCTACGTGTGGCAAGACCCACCAGCCGAAACCGAGCGTTCCTTTGCCCAGGCGCAGAGCTACTGCGAGAATTTAAGCTGGAACGGTTACGACGACTGGTGCCTGCCGACGATTTCGCAGTTGCGCAGCCTGATCGTGAATTGCTCGGAAACCGAAAGCGGCGGCGCCTGCGGCGTTCACGATGCCTGTTTGGCAGATACCTGTTTCGACAGTGGCGACTGCGACGGCTGTACTGCCGGTACGGGAAGCTGCTATTGGGACGAGGCTTTGCAAGGTGGCTGCAACGAGAATACCTGGTCGGATTCCGAAGTCAGTACGACAAATGAAAACGCCTGGTTCGTTGGCTTCTACGCCGGGGCGATCAATTCTTCGTCGAAAGATAGTGCATTCCTGGCGCGTTGCATGCGTTGTCTGGCCGCAGATGGCGATCAGGATGCGGAGTTGCCTCCCGATGGCGATGGCGAACTCCCCGGCGACGACGATCTTCCTGCACCCGATGGCGATTTGGATGCTGACCTGATGGAGCTGGAAGAGGAAGCGATGCAGAGCAGCATGAGCTGTACCGGTGTGCCCAGCGAACGCGCCTGCACGGATGCCAATACCAACCTGACCTGGCAGGATCCGACACTCGCCGCGACGCGCGGCTTCAGTTCCGCGCAGAGTTATTGCAATACCTTAAGCTGGGCGGGTTTCAGCGACTGGCGCTTGCCGAGCCTGACCGAACTGCGCAGCCTGATTCGTGATTGTTCGAATACGGAAAGCGCCGGGGCCTGCAACGTGCGCGATGGCTGTTTGGCGGATACCTGTATGAACTCCGCCTGCGAAGGTTGCGACGACAGCCAGAACCACTGCTACTGGGATCCGATGTTGCTAGGCGGCTGCAACGACAATACCTGGTCGAATTCCGAAGTCAACACGACGACGGAGAACGCCTGGTTCGTCGGTTTTTACGCCGGGGCCATCGATTCGGATAAAAAGGACGAAGCGCTTTCGCAGGTACGCTGCGTGCGACCGTAAGTTCGTGGTGTGGGAAAAGGGCGAGTAAGGGGAAATAAAAAAGTGAATCCTTTGAAGACAAAAGGCAAGAGCAGGACGAAAGCCCTGCTCTTGCGTGAGTATCGTTTCGCGGAAACAGCTTGGGGTAATTCTTACCCCGAAATTGCAACCTTATTCACCTAAGCGTCCGTGCATTCGGCGACGCATCCAGGCTGCCAGTAAGGCCAATGCCATAAGCAATAAGCCCTGCGGCGTCGAGGCCGAGCCGTTGCAACTGCAACCGCCACCATCGCCATTGTCATCGCCGTCCACGGTGCTTTCCGTATCGCCATCGATGGACGCATCTTCATCGCCGTCGATTGTAAAATCGCTATCGGCGGGGATTTCATCGCCATCGACAACCGCATCGATATCGCCCGCTTGCTCCTCGTCACCGTCGACAACGACCACATCCTTTTCCGGTTCTTCAATGGCATCCGCATCGCCATCCGGCTGGATATCAAGTTCTGTATCATGATCCAGATCTTCGTCGCCATCCGGTGGTTGTTCGCCTTCCGAATCGCGTTCCATATCGCCATCCGGTGGCAAGTCGATATCCATTTCCAGGTCGCCGTCTAGCGAGGCTTCCACGCACACGCCCGCATCGCATACCCAGCCATCATCACAGATGGTGCCATCCGGCAGCGCCTCGTACTGACAGCCCAGCGTATCGTCGCAGGTATCGGTGGTGCAGGGTTCATCGTCGTCGCAATCGATCGGATCGCTTTCCACGCAGCCCTCAAACGCAATGCAGACATACGGCGTATCGCAGGCGGTCAAGCCTTCGTTACACGAATCGTGATCCGGTTCGAATTCGCAAACGCCTTGCGCCGAGCAGCTATCCGTGGTGCATTCCTGCTCGTCGTCGCAATCCTCATCTTCCAGGCAATCCGCCACGCATAGACCGTTCTGACAGCTTTCCACGCGGGTGGGATCGACATCGCAGGGGGTATCGTCCGCAACCGGATCATGCTGGCAGTCATCGACGTCATCGCAGCTGTCCACGGTGCAGACCTTGCCGTCATCACAGGCGGTATCGTCTGGTGTATGTACGCAAGCCTGCTGCTGCGTATCGCACTCATCGATGGTGCAGGCGATGTCATCGTTGCAGTCCGGCGGATCGCCCGCCACGCAGCCGGTAAAGGGCTTACATTCGTAGATCGGATCGCAGAAGGCGCGTCCTTCGTTGCAGAGATCATCATTGCGCTGGTACTCGCACACGCCGGAGGAATTGCAGGTATCCGTGGTGCAGTCCTGACCATCGTCGCAGTCGATGTGTTCAACGCAGTTGGGGACGCACTCACCCTGCTGGCAGGTTTCAACCTTCGTCGGATCGATGTCACAGGTGGTGCCATCTTGTAACACGGTCGTCTGACAATCTTCCTGTAAATCGCAGACATCCGGCGCGGTACAGGGATTGTCGTCGTCGCATTCGGAATCCTGCGGCGTGTGTTCGCAACGCTGCTCATTCTCTACACAGCTATCCTCGGTACAATCCACACCGTCGGAGCAGTTGCGTTGGATGGTGACACAGCCCTGCGTCGTCGAGCAGACTTCATCGCCGTTGCAGTATACGCCGTCATCGCAGGAGGAATTGACCGGCTCATGTACGCACTCATCGTTCGCCTCATCGCAGCTATCCACGGTGCAGCTAAACGCATCCGAGCAATCCGGGTCGGGGCCGTCCTGACAGCCGGTCTGCGCATCGCAGATTTCAACGCCGTTGCAGTAGAACTCGTCCGCGCAGGCGGAATCGTCGGGTGTATGCGTACAAGACGACGATTCGTTGGAGCAGTCATCCACTGTGCAGGCGATGCCGTCGGCGCAATCTGGCGGCGTACCCGCCACGCAACCGAATTCGTCGGCGCTTCCATTCTGCGGGTCGCAGCTCTCCGCGCCGGTGCAATACAGGGTATCGTCGCAGGCGCTGTCCTGCGGCGTATTCGTGCAGACGTCCGTCGGTTCGTCGCAACTGTCTGCGGTACAAGCGAAGCCATCGTCGCAGGGATCCGTTCCCGGTACGCAGCCATCAGCCGCCGCAGCGGGATTCTGCGGATCGCAGGTTTCCGCACCATCGCAATAGAAAGCGTTGGCGCAGTTGGCGTCTACCGGATCGAACGCGCACTGATCCGTGTCTTCATCGCAGCGATCTTGTGTACAGGTAAAGGCATCTTCGCAAACGACATCCGTACCGGGAACGCAGCCATTGTCATCGTGACCGGGATTCTCGGGATCGCAGGTTTCCACACCGTCGCAATACGCGTCGTTATCGCAGGCGCTATTTTCCGGGGTATACACGCAACGCGCCAGCTCCGTGCTACAGGTATCGGTCGTACAGGAGAAACCGTCGTCACAAGTCACCGCCGTGCCGCTCACGCAACCTTGCGATACATCGCAGGTTTCCACGCCGGTGCAGTAATCCAGATCGTCACAGGCGCTGTCGTCCGGTTCATTGGCACAGGTGTCGCTTTCCGTATCGCAGCGATCCACGGTGCAATCCACACCGTCTTCACAGCTTGGGTCGGGTCCGTCCTGGCAACCGGTCTGCTCGTCGCAGATTTCAACTCCGTTACAGAACACATTATCGCTGCACAAGGCATCGCTCGCCTCATGTACGCAGCTATCGCTCTGCGAATCGCAACTGTCCACCGTGCAATCCACGTCATCACTGCAATTAGGCAAGGCTCCCGGCTGGCAGCCATCGACCGGATGGCAGATTTCCACGCCGGTGCAGAACTGGTTGTCGGAACAGAGCTCATCGTTTGCAATATGCTCGCAGGCATGGGAATCTTCGGAGCATTCTTCCTCGGTGCAATCGATGCCGTCATCTTCGCACACGATCGCCGTACCGGGCACGCAACCGTTTTCATCGTGCTCCACGTCCTGGGGATCGCAGATTTCCACACCGTTACAGTACAGCCCGTCGTTGCACCAACTGTTTTCGGGAATGTGCTCGCATCCATCGATCGCTTCGTTGCACTGATCGCGCGTACATACCAATTCGTCATCGCAGTCCGGCTCCGAACCGGCGATACAACCCGACACCGCGCTACAGACTTCCGCGCCATTGCAGTAGCTATCATCCTGGCATAACTCGTTCTGCGGCACGAACACGCACCAGTTATCCACACAGGTATTGAGCGTACATTCGATACCGTCGTCGCAGTCTTCAGCCGCCTGACAGCCGGGCACGCACACTCCGTTCTGACAGATTTCCGGCTCTTCCGGATTTACATCGCAGGTTTCTCCGTCCGGGCGATTGGCGAACATGCAGCCGTCATCCGGGTCGCAGCCGACCAGTGTGCGGCAGACACCCGGATCTTCCGTGCACAAGCCGTCATCGGGTGTATACGTGCACTGATCCTGCTCTTCGTCGCATTCATCCACCGTGCAGGCAACGCCATCCGTGCAGACAATGCTCTCGCCGTCCTGACAATCCCTCACCGGATCGCAGGTTTCCTGACCATTGCAGTACTGCCCGTCGCTGCAATCCGAGTCGAAGGGCTCGTTTACGCAGTTCGGTCCCAGGGCCGATTCCTGGCAGCTATCCCGCGTACATCCGACATCATCATTGCAGTTCACCGCGATGCCATCGACGCAACCCAATTCGGTATCGCAGATTTCCGCGCCATCGCAATCCAGCCCGTTGTCGCAGAGTTCGTTTCGCCCCGTATACACGCAGAAACCGATGTTGTTGTTGCATTCATCCAGCGTACAATCGATACCGTCGTCGCAATCGGGCGGTGTGCCCTCTACGCACCCGTTTCCATCGGCGGAGCCATCATCCGGGTTACAGACTTCCACGCCGTCACAGAACAGGTTGTTGTTGCAGACGCTATTGTCCGGCGCATGTACGCAGCTATCGAGTTGCTCGTCGCAACCATCGATGGTGCAACTGTACTCGTCGGCACAATCGATGTCCTCTCCCGCCACACAACCATTCGTGGCATGCGCCGGATTCGTTGGATCACAGGTTTCTTCGCCATCGCAATATTGATTGTTGTTGCACCTGCTGTCGATAGGCGTCGAGATACATCTGTCGCTTTCTTCGTCGCAAGTCTCCTGGGTGCAGGAGAAACCATCGTCCGAGCAGAACACGGCGATGCCGTCCTGGCAGCCAAGCGTTTCGTCGCAGGTCTCATAGCCATCGCAATACAGGCCGTTATCGCAGGCGGAGTGATCCGCCTCATGCACGCAGGTATCACTGGGTTCATCGCAGCTATCGACGGTGCAGCTTATGCTGTCGCTGCAATCGGGTGCTGTGCCCGCCAAACAACCCTGCGCATTGGCTCCCGGCGATTCGGGAGAACAGGTTTCCACGCCGTTGCAATAGGCATCGTCGTTACAATACGTATTCGACGGCTCGTTGTCGCAGCTATCGCTGGAAGTATTGCAGCTATCCACGGTACAGGCCACGCCATCGTCGCAGCTCGGGGGAGTGCCATTCACACAACCCAGGGAAACGCTACAGGTTTCCACTCCATTGCAGAACGTGTGGTCGTCACAAACGGCATCGTTTGGCGTATGCTGACAGCCCAACGCCATATCGCAACTATCCGCAGTGCAATCGAACGCATCGGCACAATTCAACGGCGTTCCGGCCAGGCAGCCCTGCACGGCATCGCAGGTTTCCGATCCGTTGCACACGTTGTTGTCGTCGCAGTAAGAATCGTCCGCTTCGTTTGAACAACCGACTCCGGGAGTACAACTGTCCGTTGTACAATCCACGCCATCGTCGCAATCCAGATCCTGACCGGCCACACAGCCGTTGCCATCGGAACCAGGATCGTCCGGGTTGCAGACTTCCACGCCGTCGCAGGGATCGCTGTTGTTACAGACATTGTTGTTTGGGGTATGCGAGCAAAGCAGCGTTTCTCCATCGCAGATATCGGTGGTGCAGGCGATGCCGTCATCGCAATCCTGATTGGTTGTACAGGCCGCCACGCACACGCCGTCCTGGCAGACCTTGGGCGACTGCTCCGGCGCTTCGCAGCGTGAGCCATCTGCAAGCGGTGTATTCACGCAGTTCAACACGGTATCGCAGGAGTCCGTTGTACAAGGGTCCAAATCATCGCAGAAGGCATGATCGGGCGCATTGATGCAGCCCGAAGCATCGTCACAGCTATCGACGGTGCATGAGATTCCATCGTTACAATTCAGTGACGATCCGTCCAGGCAGCCATCCACTCCGGCACTGGGATCGCTCGGATCGCAGGTTTCTTCGCCATCGCAGGCTTGTTCGTTGTCACAGTAAGCATCGCTGGGAGTGTTGCTGCAACTATCGTTGCCCTCATCGCACTCATCGACGGTGCAGGCGTAGCTATCGAGACAGGGATTGCTTCCCGCCACGCAACCATCACCACCCGATGACGGATTCGTCGGATCGCAGGTTTCTTCACCGTCGCAGAAGATTTCGTTATCGCACTCGCCATCGTCGGGAGTGTTGGTGCAACTGTCCGTCGATTCCTCGCAAGAGTCGCTCGTGCAGCTTGCGCCGTCGTCGCAGGGATCGCTTCCCGCCACACAGCCGTTTCCATCCGCACCGGGATTGCTCGGCTCGCAACTTTCCGCACCATTACAGAATACATCGTCATCGCAAGCTGCATCGGAGTTTACAAAGTAGCAGGTCAACGTATTCAGGTTGCACAGATCTTCCGTGCAGGGAATGCCGTCGTCGCAGTTGGCATCGCTAATACAGCCATCGAAGCATTCACCGCCTAAACAGGCTCCCGAACCGCCGCCATCGAGTTCGCAGTTCGTGCCATCTTCCACGGCAGTAAACAGGCAGCCATCCGCATCCGTGCCGGGCGAACCGGGCGAGCAGCTATCGGGAGCGGTGCAGGTGTTGCTGTCGTCGCATAGAGAATCATTGGGTGTATAGGGGCAGGTGTCGGTATCCTCGTCGCAATCGTCGGTGCAGGCATAAGCATCCGAGCAGGGGTCGGGACCATCGATACAACCCAGCGTCGCGCTGCAAATCTCTGCGCCGTTGCAGTACTGACCGTCCTGGCAGTTGGCATCGACCGGCAGATTCTGACAGGTCATCGAAGCATCGATGCAGTAATCGTAGGTGCAGTCGATGCTGTCGTCGCAGCTATCGGCCAACACACAGCCTTTTGCATCTGCTTCCGGATTGCTCGGATCGCAGGTTTCGGTACAATACAGATCGCTTTCGCAATCCGCGTCGGTGTTGCACACATCCACAGCCTGAGCCGAGGCCGTCCATCCGATGATCAGCACGCAACATACAAACGATTTCCAAACAAAACTGCCCTTCATCACATCCTCCCATATGTTCGCTGAGATCCGGCCCTAGATCTCGGCAAAGCACACCCGGTAATTTTATGACGGCCCAACATGGAAGAGTGCTGCTTACACAACCGTAAATTCACCTACTGCTTCTTCCACGTGAGTATTCAAAATCGCCTTTTTAGTATACCTTATTTCACCAAGAAAGGCGATGATTTCAACATGTTGGTTTTTTTCATGTGATTTCCGTTGCCAAAATCCCTTTACAAGCAGAATCGCTGGCGTTACAACAAGGTCCGGGCCGCTACTGGGCGTGCCACAGGAACAAAGGAGAAGATCGATGACCAGAAGTTATAATGGCGAAAACAACACCCTTTTATCCTATGCCCGTAAAGGGATCATTACCGATGAAATGCGCGCCGTGGCCGAGATCGAGAATCTCCCGCCAGAAAAGATCCGCGAGGAACTAGCCGCCGGAAGGATGGTGATCCCCGCCAATATCAACCATAAAAGCCTGAAACCGATTGGCATTGGCCGCTGCTGCACCGTCAAGATCAACGCCAATATCGGAAACAGTGCGCTCTGTTCGGATATCACCTGTGAATTGGCGAAGTTAGACAACTGCATCCGCTACGGCGCCGACACCGTAATGGATCTTTCCACCGGTCCGAGCATCAATGAAATCCGCAAGGCGATCATCAAGGATAGCCCGCTGCCGGTTGGTACCGTGCCCCTGTACCAAGCCATTGAAATGGTTGATAAAACCGAAGAACTGACCATCGAGCATATGCTGAATGTGATTGAAGAGCAGGCCAAGCAGGGCGTGGATTTCATGACCATTCACTGCGGATTGTTGAAGGATTTCGTGCCGTTGGCCGCCCAGCGCGTGACCGGCATCGTCAGCCGTGGCGGCTCGCTGATGGCCGAATGGATGACGCATCACAAGCAGGAAAATCCCCTGTACGTCCATTTCGACAAGATCCTGGATATCGCGGCGCGCTACGATGTGACCATGTCGTTAGGCGATGGCCTGCGCCCCGGCTGTCTGGCCGATGCTACCGACCAGGCGCAGATTGCAGAGCTGGAAATTCTGGGAGAACTGACCCAGCGCTGCTGGAAGAAAGACGTTCAGGTAATGGTCGAAGGACCGGGCCACGTGCCGATGAACGACGTTCAGCGCAACGTTCAGATGCAGCAGGAAATCTGCAAGGGTGCGCCTTTTTACGTACTGGGACCGCTCGTCACCGACGTTGCGCCGGGTTACGATCATATCACCAGCGCCATCGGCGCTTCGATCGCGGCATGGAGCGGGGCAAGCTATCTCTGCTACGTCACTCCCAAGGAACACCTTGGACTGCCCGACCCCAACGACGTGCGCGAGGGCATTATGGCCTACCGTATCGCGGCGCATGCTGCGGATATCGCCAATGGCCGCCCCGGTGCTCGCGACTGGGACGATAAACTCTCGGCGGCACGCTATCGCTTCGACTGGCCCGAGCAGTTCCGTCTGGCCATGGACCCCGAACGCGCGCGTGACTTCCGCGAGCAGAGCCTGGAGATGAAAGAGCACGGATCGTCGGAATACTGTTCGATGTGTGGGCCGAAATTCTGCGCGATGAACATCACCAAGCGCATCGAGCGCAACCAGAATAAAGGCGAATAGGGGTAGGCAAAGGTCGGGCAAAGTTTTGCCCGACGCTGATCGGAAATGTCGGGCAAGACATTTGCCCAACCTACAACATGATCCGATAAATCGCCAAAATCACAATGGGTTACAACACAACGGGCCGGTCAAATGACCGGCCCGTCTCACGTTCAAGAATCCCCCACCCCTTACCCTTACGGGCAGGTGATGTAAGAGTTGTTTTGCAAGAAATCCTTGCGGTCGCCAAGGAAGGTTTTGATTTCCTCTGCGGCGGCTTCGAAATCGGCGCGCGAATCGTTCATATCGTTTTCATCCAGCACCACGGAATCCGCCAGCGTTTCCACAAAGGCATCGATCATCTTGGGTAGATCCACATTCCAGTAGTCGCTGTCGAGCATTTCGCAGATACGACGATCGTAAATAGACCGCAATTCCGAATCGCGGAAGATCAGGTGAATCAGCAGATTGATCCACAATTCGCTTTCCTCACCAGCCACCATATCCTCCGGGATGATCCCCGGCAGGTAGAATTCGTCGTCGTACATATCATCGCAGATTCCATTCAACTCCTCTTCGTCATACTGACAGCCAAAGGAGATATCCGCGTCGTGCGGGTAGAATTCCCAGCGCATCGTCTGCTGAGGACCATATTGATAGGAGAAATGGAAACCCGCCGAGACGTGGTCGATGTTCTGAATTACCGCCTGTAACGCCAGGTAATCGATCTTCATCTGCACGTCGATGTTCTTGCGAATGCGCGTGGTTACGGTTTCCTCCGAACTGTAGTTCGAATCCTCGTAATCCGCCCAGATGACATCCTCCACCAGGCTCTTGACGTCGCTGTAGTCTTCGTCGTTGCCTGCTTTCTTGTTGTAGATCGTCATGTACTCGGCGGTAGAGTCCAAGGGCAGCATCGCGCCCGGATCGTAGATTTCCTCCGCCTCGTACAACGACATGCTCCGGTTGCGGCCATGCTCCTCCAGGAAACTGGGTCCGATGCGCTGCGTTTCGATCATCACCCCGTGGTAGTCGCCGTTGATGTACAACTTGATGAAGCGCGCTCGCGGAGCGGGAACGTTGGTCAAGCGTCGATAGGTTTCATACGCCAGGAAGGTGCGCATAAAACTCGGATCGTTATAGTCGGCGCGCAGATTGATCTTGCGCGAGTAGCCGGGCTGATCCACATCTTCAGGGAACTTGATGCGGAATGATTTCTTCGGGTAGATGCGCGAGGAATTCCCATAGGGACGGATTTCCTCGCCGTTGTCGTAGCGTTTGCCGTCAACCGTCAGCACGATTGGGAAATAGGTGTCTTCCCAGATGTCGTTCAGCATCGTGGAGAGATCCTCCGGGGCGATTTCGATATCCCAGCGCGGCAGAACGGATACGGTGCAGAAACCTTCGCGGCAGCTTTGATCGCTGGGGCATTGACTGTTCGCGGTGCAGCGACCGCAGGCTCCGCTATCCAGGCAGCCTTCGTATTCTCGGCACTCATCCGCAGTGGTGCAATTCCCGCAAACACCCAGATGACAGCCAAGCGTCCACTGGCAATCGATCGGTCCGTTGGGACAGGCTTCGCCTATACCATTGCCGTAATTGTTCGGAATCGTCGGAAAAATAAGATCGCCATCCGTGACTGTGCTGTCGCCATCGACGGTGTCGCCATCCGGCTTGGTAAAGTCGCCGTCGGTCGTATCGCCATCTGTCGTGTCCCCGTCCGTGTCACCATCCGTGCTGGTTTGCGGATCGCTGCCCGGTGGGTATTCGTTGGCGATTTCGCGAATGTCCACGAATTCATAACCCAGCGCTTCCAGTCGGTCGATGGCATCCAGGCAATCGTCGAAGGGCTGCCAGTGATGGTAGAAGAAGGAGACCACCGAATCGCGCACAACGCTGTACATTCTGCCGTACGTTTCGATACCTTCCGGGTTCGGCAGAATGCCGTATTCGCCGACGTCGTCCTGATCGTCCAGATAACCCATGTTTTCCGGTAGAATGCGGAAACCGTAGAAGGAATTGAACACCTGATAGGGGAAATCCTGCGTACTGTAGGTGACATCGCTGAAATCGGGAGCTTCTCCCGGCTCGACGACTTGCAGGCTATCGAAGGTCATCACCCGTTCGAAAACCAGGTTGAAGCGGGAAGCAATGGCGAAGTAGTCGGAAGGCGAGGCCGAATAGTGCGGCGTCTCCCAGACCATCGGTTCCTCGCCCATGGCCTGAACGTATTCGCTGATGGCATCATCCACGCGCTGCAAGGCCCAGTCGTAGGAATCATCCGGTACCGGCGCGTCTTCCACTTCGTCCCAGAATTCGTAATCGACCCCGGTAATGCCTTCATACTGATGCGTGTAGCCGTGCAGACTGACCACACCGCCCTTGTCGATCATGTAATTGATCGTATCGATAAAATCTTGATCCTCATGTAGTTTGACGGTCTTGCCCGGATCGCCCCACACGCCTTCCGGATCGGTGTGCACGGGAATCACACCCATCGAAAAGGGAATCCCGCGTTCGTGCAACTTGTCCGCCTGCTCGCGCAACTTGTCGTTATCCACGTTACCCGGCGCCAGATCCTCGAAACGTATGACCGCCCGCAAACTGGTTTTTGTGTCGGTGTCCAACAGTTCGTGCAAGAGATCCGCAAACACCAGATAGCCGGTGAACAGGTAGGTAAAGGGATTGTCCGCCAGATAAAAGAAATTGTCGCATTGGACGGCATAGGGAATGTCGCTGCCCGATTCGCTGCTTTTTTTAATGGTCGCCCAGGTTTTGCATTTGCTGTCGGTCACGTCGATGACGTTGACATACATATCATCGTCGTGACGGCGCAGGGTTTCATCTTTATAGTCGATGCGATTAAAAGGTTCTTCCTCTGCAATCTCGATGAAATTGAAGCCGAAACGCGATTCCGCGTCCCAGCCATCGGTGTAGAAGAACTGCCAGATGTTGGAATTGATCCAGAAGAAGGGAACGTCTTCGTTGTTGTAGGCATCGCGCAGGAAGGAATTGGAGAGCGGATAGTCGTATTGCGTACCCAGGTAAATCACCGCATCGTAATTATCCAAATCGCCTTCGGAATAATCATCGACATTGATGATGCGCGCCGAGGTGTTGAAGTGCCCCACCAGGTTGTACACTTCAACCGCATACTGCTTGCCCTGGCTCCACTGGTCGGTGTCGTCGTGCTCGTAGTAAATCGCCACCCGCTTGGCCGGACCGAAATCCGTTTTCAAATCGAAGCCGTCCTGCGTGCCGCTCTGATCGCCATCCACGCCGTCGCCATCGGCGGCATCGTCTCCGCTGTCGTCACAGCCAGCAAGCAATGTTGTAGCGGCAAATACTAACAGCAAAAGAAAAGGAAGAACCATTCGGCGCAAACATACTGGCCGGTTCGTCAACGTTGTCATTTGTCTCTCCTGAACGAGGTGTCAGCCACACTGTTATGAAACAGGGTTTCCTGCTTTGAACACATTCTGTTATTTTAGCATCCTGCTCCTAGAACCGTCAATCATTCCCATCATTGCTTACAAAACATCACCGAACCACGTTGGGTAATTCTTTGTGTTGTTCGTGTTTTTTCGCTTTTAGATTCTCGCCGCTTGACTGAAATCTGCCAGCGCGTATGATGGCGCAACGAACCTGGACCCTCACGCGGAGACTACCCAATGAGAGTATTGCAGTTGTCGCTCCTTACCCTGATACTATGCAGCGTTTTTGTTGCCTGTGGCTCTTCCGGTCCCACCCCCCTGGAAAAATACTGCTTTATGCTGATCGACGAATGCGGACTGTCCGAGGATCTGGAAGAAATCTACAGCGACATGACGCCGGAAGAACTAACCGAGCAGGTACTGTTATGCGCCCACGGCAAAGGCTCCGTGCGCCCTAAAACCCGTTCGGAGTCTTGCCTGCAATGCGCAGAGGCCGCTTATGATGCCATGAACTGCCATCAGTTCGAGAACTGTGAATCGACCTATTGCCAGGACAACATTTACATGGGCGAATAGAATGTCGGGTACACTGTACCCTACCCGGCCTGTCCATCGAGTAATCAAGATGTGCCATGGTTTCACGGAATGGAAATTCCGGGAGACCGTGTCTAACCACAAGAAATCACACAGCCTTCCACGATCTTCGATCGCGTAAGACTGTGGCAGACATTCTTCAAATTAGTAGCTGTAGGTCGGTCAGGTTTTCTGACCGACAATCCAATTCATGTAGGATAGAATATCTGTCCGACATTGTTACATCGCGCGGAGTTCTTGCATCACAAAAAACGGCCCGTCGAATTCGACGGGCCGTGCCATGTTAGCAATGGTACCGGTTACTTCTGGTAGAATTCTTCTTCCATGAACGAACCGCCGCCGCCACCGCCGCGCGAGGAGGAAACTTCCACCGTGCCCAGCGGCTCGATGGTAATATCGGTCGGATCGTTGACCACCAGGTTACACACATTCCAGTGGTTGCCGGAAGGGAAGCCGGAAGGCGTGTACGGAGGTCCGTAACGGAAGGTGCCCATCAGTACACCGAACAGCCAGATACGCACCGTTACCGAAACGCTGCTGCCGCCGGAGTAGTTCTCCACCGACACGAGATAGCGGCCCAGTTCGGGCATCGACAAGTTGGTGTTCTCCGGTCCGCGACCGGGGATGTCGTCGATGTCCAGGGTCGGGTCGTCGTCGCGCAGGCCGATGATGCCCCAGTCGGGAGCGTCGCTCGGACCCGGACAGCCACGCGGTGGGCAGTTGGTGGTGGCATATTCTTCAGAGGCGCAGTTGCACCAGTGACAGTCGGTCTGGTTGCCGTCGGAGCAGTTACGGGAGTGGAAACCGCCCGGCTTGACCAAGTGAAGGTCGTGGTCGTTATTGCCGGTGGACCACATCAACTGAACGTGAATGGTTTCATCCGGCACCGCAACAATCGTGACCGTATCGGCGTACAAACCGGTGCAGTTTTCGCCGTCTTCATCCTGCACCGTCAGGCGCACGACATAGGTTCCGGCCAGTTCCGCATAGAAATGCGGGTGCATTTCGTCGGTCCACTGACCTTGAATGTTGTTGTTGTTGCTGTCCATGATGATGGCGCGATAGGCGTCTTCGGGTTTGGTTTCCCATTCCCATTTGTACGCGACGATTGTGCCGTTGTCATCGTAGGATTGCGAACCATC
The DNA here is from genome assembly GCA_965140415.1 of Myxococcota bacterium. GTDB lineage: Bacteria > Myxococcota_A > SURF-8 > SURF-8 > SURF-8. Next base: position 5,127,015 of record OZ223209.1, on the reverse strand, counting down.
CAGATAGACCGTATCCAAAGGACGCACGGTCTGATCCGGTTCCGCAATGGCCACTGCACAGATTGCGATTCCACTGGGACTCAGATCCACACGTGTTTCCTTAACTCCGGTATCGGTGGTCCAGGGCACGGTTAGGACATCGTCTGCTGGTTCATCTCCCATCAGCATGACGATGGTCACTGTTAGAAATTCCTCGGATTGCAAAACCCAGGGCGCACTGGAAGGCTGTCCGCCTGCTTTGGTGACACTTTCTACCGTAAACGGAGATTGATCTCCCAGGGCGAATTGCAGATCCAGCACGGAAGTCTGTGCCAGGCCAACGTTTTTCACTTCCAACAGCCGGGTGACGGTCTGGCCGGGCAAGGCACCGGCAAACTGCATCACGTGTGGATTGACCTCGATCAGCGGCGTCGGTTTGATGCGCGTAATCAAGGGGATTTCCACATGGGCGGAGTTGGGGTCGTCGCTTAAGATTATCAGTTCGCCGCTGTCTTCAACGAAGTCGGCGGGAATGTACATCAGGTGGATCGGCGCAGCATAACCGCCCGGAATCGTTAAAGGAAGCGTGTCGTGGAATTTATAGAACTCATGGCTGGTACCGTCGGAGAACTGCAAGCTGGAAATATGCAAGTCGACACCACCGGAGTTACAGACCCACAAATCGATGGTATGGGATTCACCAAAGGGAACCGCTCCGAAATCCGCGCGGTTTGGCGTAACGCCGATTGCCGGGGTTTGCAGCGAAGCGTTACTATCGCAGGGTTTCATGTCGTAGCCGAAGTCGATATCCGGTTCCGCATAGTCGATGTCGCCATCCACCACGACGTTGTCGCCGTCTACGGTGCCATCGCCGTCGACCGTGCCGTCGCCATCTACCGTGCCATCGCCATCTACGGTGCCGTCACCATCTACAATGGAATCGTCATCCGGCCAGATAATCTGGTCGCCATCTACGGTGCCGTCGCCATCGGTGCTGGAACCTACAACGCATACGTTGTTCTGGCAGACGTATCCAAAATCGCAGCCGGTCAGGTTGCAGCTGCTCTGGATGCAAATTCCATCGCGACAGGTGTAACCTTGATCGCAGCCGGTAATCGTACAATCGCCGCTTCCGTCCCCGTCGGGGATATCGGACTCGGAGTCGCTACAGCTCACCATCAGAGCCAGCAGCAACAAGGCGATCAGCAAAGAAATCCCTACTTCTCTCGTTTTCATTACAAATCCTCCAGCTTCCGGAAATGACGCACCGCATGATCGAATTTCAAGGGTATACGTGGCCTCCCAATAACATACTATCTTAAGGGAAGTGTTCGGTTTATGTCAAGGAGAATACTGTAAGCATAATAATATGAACTAGTTGCCAATGTAATCAATGGATATTTATCCGTTTCAGGCAAGAACGATTGGTGGCATCAAAAGCGGCATTCATCGTGTGGCTTGAATGCATACAGGATTTTTCGTGCATCCGAGAAGGATTATGTTAAAATCCGTCGACATTGATGAGGGAGGCGCTGAATGCAGCGGATGTGGATCGTTTGCACAATGGTGGTGTTTTTACTGGCGCTGGGAGTTTCTGCATGTCAAAGTGCGCCGTCGAAGCGTTCCAGACGGACGCCGCCGCCTACTTCCGAGCAACTTGCGGCGCGGCTGGGATTGACGGAAGACAGCAGTCGCCTGAATCGCGGGCAAGAATCCGATCTGCCCCGCGTGTACGAACCGTCCCGACTGGATGTCATGACCCTGAAAGGTCGCCCTGTGAACCTCAGTCGTTATCAGGGACAGTGGTTATTAATTGATTTCTTTACGACTTACGCGGACTTAAGTGCCTATCATGCGCCGCAGCTAAAGGAGTTGTACGATCAGTACAAGTCGCGTGGGTTCACGGTTGTCGGGGTTTCACTGGATATGCAGGGACGATTGATGACCGAAGCGTTTGTAGAGAGTTTCGACTTGGATTACGATGTGTACCTGGCGGCGGGAGAAACGCGGGAAAGTAAAACTCCTTGGGGGTATATAACTGAAATTCCTGCAAAATTACTAATCGATCCCAAAGGTCGCCTGGTTGAAGCTTATTCCGGAAACGTGGATTTCAAGGAATTGAATAAGAAACTGGACAAGACTCTGCCAAAGCCGTAACGTTCGGCAAACAGGAGTAGCCGTATGTTGGAGATTTTAATGAAGGGTGGCCCGTTGATGGCGTTTATCGCGGCGGCGGGCGTTCTGGCGCTGGCGATTTTTCTGGAACGATTGGTATCCCTGCGCCGGGAAAAGGTTGTACCGCAGCGCTTGCTCAATGCCGTACGCGAGCAGATTTCCAATCACAAATACTCCGAAGCAGCGGTGCTGTGCGAACAGAGTCGCTCGGCTATTTCAGTGGTGCTGTTGACCGGGGTGCGCAATGCGGGTAAAACTCGCGAGCAGATCAAGGAATTGATGGAGGAAACCGGCAAAAGCGTTACCGCGAGTTTGGAGCGCTATGTCAATGCCATGGGCACCATCGCGGCGATCAGTCCGTTGATGGGCCTGCTGGGCACCGTGACCGGTATGATCGAGGTTTTCCAGAAAGTCACCACCGAAGGCGTGGGCGATCCGCGCGTATTGGCTTCGGGTATCTGGGAAGCGTTGATCACCACCGCCGCCGGATTGGTGGTAGCGATTCCGGCCTACGTCGGGTATCGTTACCTGCTGGGGCGGGTGGATCGTTTGGTGTTGGAGATGGAGGAAATCTCGCTTCAGGCCGCCGACGAGATGGCCAAGGAGTGATGACGTGAACTTTCATCCCGAACAGAATCGTCGCCGAATCGACGTGATTGTGGATGTGACGCCGCTGATCGACGTGGTTTTTTTGCTGTTGATATTCTTTATGATTACAACAACTTTTGTCAACAGTCCCGGTTTGGAAGTGGATCTGCCCAAGGCCAGTAGCAGCGACACCCAGGCGCAGCCTTCGGATGTTACGATTGCAGTTGACGAAGAGGGCGAGATCGTATTCCGGCACAAAAAAGTCAGCGAGCAGGAATTGTCTGCATTACTTGAGGCGGCGCAAGCCGATAACCCCAATGCCACCGTTATCGTCCAGGCGGACCAGGAGGTCTTTCACGGATTGGTGGTAAAAGTGATGGATATTGCAAAAAACGCCGGTTTTTCCAAACTGGCGATTGCGACACAAGAGAATTGATCGGAGGCTGGTGATCATGAAGCGTGAACCCATATTTGCTTTCCAGGGATGGTATCCTAGCAGTAAAGAGCAGGTGACTCGGTCGCTTGAGCGATACATCGAGTCGGATCGGTTGCCAAAGGATGCTCTGGCGGTGATCGTTCCGCATGCAGGCTGGGTCTTTTCGGGAGCGACGGCGGGAAAACTGTACGGCGAAGTCGAGGTTCCACCGCGGGTGGTAGTGCTTTGCCCGACGCATCATGCGGGAGGAGGCAAGGCCGGAATCTGGGCCGAAGGCCACTGGACGACGCCGCTTGGAGACATGCCGGTGGATAGCGCGTTCTGTAAGAGTCTTCTTGAGAAAAGTGAATTCTTGCAGGAGGACTACGAGGGTCACAGTCTGGAGCACGCCATCGAAATCCAATTGCCTTTCATTCAGTTCCGCAATCCCAACGCCGAACTGGTACCTATTCGACTGGGGCACCTGTCGCTTGAGGAGGCGCGCGAATTCTCCAAGACATTGGCAGAGGCCATCCGCACGGACTCACGCAAAACCCTGATTGTCGCCAGTACCGATATGAGCCACGAATCCGACCCGGAGCGGGTGCGCACCAACGACACGCTGGCGCGCGAACAGGTATTGGGGATGAATGCGGAAGGGTTGTATCAGGCGGTACAGCAGCATAGTATCACCATGTGCGGTTATATCCCGACCGCTGTGGCCATCGAGACCGCCAAGCTATTGGGAGCCAGTCGCGCCGAACAGGTTGGCTATACGACCAGTGCCGAAGTTTCGGGGCGCACCGATTACGTCGTTGGATATCTGGCGGCACGTTTCGTTCGATGAGCGCCGCGATGAGTCGAAACGAGTCTGTCCCCCCGGCAAGAAAAGCATTGATATGGGCGGAGCGCACCGCTTCTTTCGTACTGGTGCTGGTTCTGTACGTCTTGCTGGCCACCGGAGCGATCAGCACGCCGCTGCAAACGGGCTATGTCAGCCTGCTGCTGGCATTGGCGCTGACATTCTATTTCGTCGGACGGCTGGCCTATTTGGGTTACGCCTACATTCACGAACGCAAACAGCAACTGGGACCGCTGCGATCCATCGAAAGCGGTGTGCTGGCGATTGCGTTTCTGTATTTGCAGGTTACGATCACCGGCGGTCCCACTTCTCCCTTTGTACCGCTGGTCTATCTGGCCATGGCGGTGTTGTGCACCATTCACACGCGCAAAGCGGCGCTGATTTATTTGGCGCTGGCGTTGTTATTTGAAGTGACGGTGCCGCTATTCACCGATCTGTTGATGCAGAACCTGGCGGTGATTGTTTCCCATGTGTTCTTTCTGTTGCTTTTCGCTTCGCTCAGCCGGGTGCTTACGCGCTTTGGAGGTGGAGCCGCAACCGAAAAGGCACGCCAGCAGGTGGCTTACATGCTGGGCGATATCGAGCGCGAAGCGCGCCACTTTCGTCAGTTGGGCATCGAAAGCCTGGGACAGTCCAACCCGGAAAGCGAGCGCAGGCACGATCTGTCCGCCTATTTCGAAATCCACGATGTGTTGCAGGATCTGCTGCGCTTTCTGGGGATCTCGCACGAAGCTCATACCGCCGTGGCGCTGTGGTACGACGCCAAGCGCAACACCTTGCGTGTGGTGGAAGCCTACACGGCCAGTTCGCGCACGATCAATCACGATGAGTTCGATGCTGGTTCCGGGGTGCTGCATGGTGTATTGACTTCCACCGTGCCGGTGCGTCTGACCTGCTCGGAATGGACGCGCAACCAGATCGGCTACTATCGCACGCAGCAGGACTTGTACGCCTTCTGCGGGGTGCCGATCCGCCACGATGACAAGCTGCTGGGCGTATTGGCCGTGGATCGACAGGTCGAGCGGGAATTCAGCGAAACGGAAGCGGAGACGATCCGCATCGGTTCGCAGCAGATCCGGCGCGCCATGATCAACGAAAACATTCTGCGCGGTCTGGAGAAGAGTCAGAACGAATATTTCCACCTGGCCGCCGCCTCCAAGGCGTTGTCGAAAACCCTGGACGCCGCCGACGTACTCAAAGTCGCGCTGAAAACCACCCACGATATTGCGCCGTACGATATGGGTACGATCGTGATGGTCGGGCAAAGCGAGCAGGAATATGAAGTGGTGGCCAGTTGGCCGGAAAATAACGGGCTATTGGGAGTGACTTTCGACGCCGGTAACAACCTGATCAACTGGGTCGTGCGTAAAAACCAAACGCTGGTTTACCAGGATTTCAACTCCCTGCCGCGCCGCCCCACCATCTTCACGCGCGAGGAAAAACTGGCCGAAGTCGCTTCGCTGTTGATCGTGCCGTTGAACGTGGCTGCACAGACCGTAGGCGCGTTGGCGCTGATCAGTTCGGAGCAGGATTTCTTTACCACCGATCTTCGGCACATTTACGAGATTCTCTCCAACCAGATCGCCGTCAGTATGGAGAATGCGCAGAACTATCAGAAGGTCGAGCGCATGGCCATTACCGACGGTTTGACGAATCTGTACAACAAGCGCCACTTCCAGCAGCGTATCGACGAACTGCTCTCGCGCGCCGAGCGGCACGACGACGCCATGTCGCTGTTGATGATGGACATCGACCATTTCAAGCGGGTCAACGATACCTATGGCCATCCGGTTGGGGATCTGGTGTTGAAGCAGGTGGCGCGTACGTTGCGGGAGTCCATGCGTAAAATCGATCTGGTGGCGCGTTACGGCGGCGAAGAGTTCGTGGTGCTGCTGGATGCGACCGGCGAGAGTGCGGCGGTGGCCAAGGGCGAGGAACTGCGCGAGAAAGTTTCGGAACTCGTATTCGATACGGAGATGGGAGAATTTCAGGTGTCGATTTCCATCGGTATCGCCTTATTCCCCTACGATTCGAGAAACGAGGATGAGCTGCTCGAAAAGGCGGACAGCGCCTTGTATCACTCTAAACGAACGGGCCGAAACCGGGTGACGGTGTTCAGCCGGATGTAAGAAACGCAGGCGGTGACGAGAAGAGGTCACCGTACTTGAAGAACCGGGTAGATGGCCCACGGAGAAGTGTATGCTGTATGTCATGTTGGGAAGCGCAACCGCCACATTCTTGATGCTGGGGTTGGCCAAGCGTCTTCCCGCTCCATACTGGCAGTGGCTGTTGCAGGCGCAGGAAGCGACTCTGGCCATTTTTCTGTTCTGCGCGTTGGGGATTTTTATGCGCACGATGGAGCATCCGCCTACCGTGACCTTGCGCGGGAAACGCTATCCGCTGATCCAGGGACGCCGTTTCAGTTGGAAGCTGATGCTGGCGTTATTGCTTTCATCGGCGGCGTTCGTGTATCGCTTTGCCAGTCTGCGGGCGTATGCCGCCTACCATAACGTTCCCATTTCGGAGTTCGATCCCTGGCAGCAGCGCGGCAACCTGTTCTGCATTACGCTGGCGCTGATCTCCGGGACGATCGCCCTGGCGCACATTCGCGATTCCGCACTTGCTTCGCGCCTGATTGCCATGGCGGTGGCGGTGGCTTCGCTGGTTTCCTTTGCACCGCTATTGATGCCGCTGGGTTATCTTCCCCAGCACCCGTATTCGTTGTTATTGGTGGTGGTGGTGGGACTGCTGCTGTATCTGGTATCGCGGGTGATTCAGCGTCGCTGGAATGTGCTGTGAGATAGAAGCTCTATTAATCATTTTTAGCCACAGGTTCCGGCCATAGTCTTACGCGATCGAAGATAGTGGAAGGCTGTGTGTCTTCAATAAGTTAGACACGGCCTCCCGGAATTTCCATTCCGTGAGACCATGGCACATCTCGATTACTCGATGGTCAGAAATGAATGAAATCTGCTCTATCCTTCGCTTTGAAGTTTTACAAGCTCCGCTTCCAACTCCCGTAACTCGTCTTCCATTTCCTCGATGGCCATCAGTTGATGAGGGCGGATTGAATGCGCGGGCAGGCTTTTCTGCTGATCCTGCAATTCCACCCGCAACTGCGAGATTTTCTGTTGCAACTCTTCGATGCGTTCCGCGTTTTCGGGCATGATGTTTGTCTCCCGCTTTTCTTACACCGCCATTAGGGACCGACAACCTCCACGCATTCCAGGTACACCCACTGTGGGAACTGGAAGGCGTCGCTGTAGCCGATGGAGACGTTCGCACTGTATTCGCCCGGAACGGTGGTCAGAAGCTCGTTGACATCCCCCGTTTTTCCCAGGTCGAAATTGGTCACGAACAGATAGTCGTTGGTTACGCGCAGCACGATGTCGCCTCTGGACATGTTGTTTTCCGCATCGGGCAGCGGTTCTCCGTTTTTCAGCACGTGCACCGCAAAGCTGACGAAATCGAGTTCGGTGGACAGTTCGTCGTGGTCGGTCAATTCGTAGTGCTTGATGACCGGGATGTCTTGATAACTGGCGTCTTTCATCACCCGCAATATGAACGAATAGTCTCCCGGCGCACGCTCCATCTGGAAACGTCCGTTCTGCAACAGCGTTGACCCAGTGGTGCGGTTGTTGATGGTGTGGTCCACGACTTGAACTTCGGCGTAGCTGAAAACGCCGTCGTCGATCAGGTCGCTTAAAGTGCCTTCCGCTTCCCCCTGCTCGATGGTCAGTCCCAATAGCTTCGAGGTGAAATCGATGTCGAATTCAAGCTGGGTGTCGGTGAGCATGAACTCGTCGTACACGTAGAAATTCTGGAAGGAGCCCATCAGGCTCGATCCCGCGTAGCGCATGTCGTAGGTTGCGGGGAACAGCAAGGCTTCATAGCTGGGACCGGTGAAATCGCCGAAATGCAGAATCGGGAGGTCTTCATAGGTGCTTTGTCTGCGCACCGTGACGTACTCTCCTGCGGCGTACGGACCGTTGCTCAAGGCTTCTCCGTTTTTGGTGAGCTGGCCATGAATGCGCAACAGGGGGAGATCGACGGAGAGAGTGGCGTCTTCATTGATCTCCACGTCGGTTTTCCAGACGACCTTGTGCGTAATAGGCGGATAGCTACGGCCTACGAAGTATTCGTTGTCCAGCAGGCGGCCCTCGAAGCGGTAGCTGTACAGACCCGGGCCGATATCCAGATCGAAATCGATATCCCCCTGTCGTCCCAGATCCGCCAGCAGCAGTTGTTCGCTGCTGGTTTGATCGACTAAATAAACCTGTCCGCGATCCAGGTTGACGTGATCCATGTTCGAGAGCGGTTGCCCGGCGGCGAGGATCTGTCCCTGTACGTGTACGCGCGGGATATCCATAAGCACCGAGGTCGCGTTGCTCAACCAGGACTTGGGTTGCTGCTCGCGCCAGAGGTAGGATTCGCCGTCGTTACCTTGCGGGGAATAAGCGATGAAATAGGTGTCTGCCAGTAGTTCGCGTTCGAACAGCACCGATCCGGTGGTTCCCAGCGGCCAGAAGGGGAAACGGTTCCCTTTGACGGCGTTGATCAGCCAGACTTCGCCGCGTCCGTCTTCATCGGCGGGTGGTGCCTGACCGTTGATGGTGATCGACCCGGACAGCGTGACCGTTTCCAGATCCAGGATCAATTCGCGGTCTTCGGTAACGCTTTCGTTATCGATCAGGGTGTCGATCTGGAAGGAGTTCGGTTGATTGGCCAGGTAACCTTCGAACAGGATGTCATAGCTGCCGCTGAAGACATCGATATTGAAATCGCGAGTGTCGCCACCTGTTTCGGCAATGAAATGCTTTCGCCGGGTCGAGCGGTCGACCATATACAGCGAGCCGCGATAGGCTTGATCCAGCAGCGGGAAAGGCTGCCCGTTTTTCTTTAAATGCAGCGTAATGGTGTGGAAGGGGAAGGGGACTTCGATCGTGCGGTCGCGGTTGATGATGGTGTTGTTCACCACCGTTTGCCGTTGACTGTAGCGGTTCTGCGCGATCAGGTTGTAGTCGCCTTGTACGATTTCCACCGGTGGCAGGGTGCCGCCGTCGCTGAAATTGGAAATCACCTTGACCTGCATGCCGCTGGTGTTGTCGCGAATGTAAATGCCGCTCTGGCCGGTGGGATCGATGTAATTCTGCCCATCCTTGGTGGCCAAAACCGTTAGCCAGGCCGTTTTGATATTGATGGTATACACCGAACCCTGACCCAGCCGGACGCAGCCGGAAGTCGTATCTTCTTCCTGCTCCGGTTCCAGATCCAGATCGCCATCGGGAACGTCGTCCAGATCGCCGTCGGGTTGATGGTCGCCGTCGACCACGATATCGCCATCGGTTACCAGATCCGGTATGCAGCGCCCTAACGCGTTACAGGCGAGATTCGAATCGATCAGTTCACAATCCGAGTGGCTGTCGCAGGGAGGCGCGCAGGTGCCGTCCGTACCGGCTTCGGGATGGCAGACGGAATTGATGGGACAGTCCGCTGTTTCCACGCAGCCTGCTCCGGCGGGAGGATAGGTACAGCGTGCGTAGGCATTGCAGAACAGGCTGGATTCGATGGCCTGACAAAAGGCCCGGTCGGTGCAGGTTGCCAGGCAACGGCCTGCGCCGCCGTCTACTTCGGGATGGCAGACATTGCCGAACTCGCACACGTAATCGTCTTCGCAGCCGTCGTCGCCAGGATCGGGAATGCATTGCTGAGCCGCGTTGCAGATGTATTCATCCACTCCGTAGTTGTTGCACTCATAGCTTACAAAGCATTCCGGGTGGCATTCGCCTTCGCCGATCTGTAGGTGGCAGACTTCATCCAGGCCGCAGTCGGAGTCGCGCTCGCAGGGTTCTTCGCCGGGATCGGGCGCGCAGCGGTTTTCGCTGTTGCAGAAGTATTCGATGGCGATCTGGTCGCAGTCGCCTTCACGATAACAGAGCGGATGGCATAGACCGCCTTCGACCTGGTCGTGGCAGACTTCGCCGAAGGGGCATTGCGCGTCATCATCGCAGGGACCATCCGCAGGTTTGTGAATGCAGCGCTGTTCGGAATTGCAGAAGCCGTCGTTCAGCCAGACTTTGCATTCCCAGTTTTCCCGGCAGGAGGGCCAGCAGATGCCGCCATCGATGTCTGTATGACACAAATTGCCGAAGGGACAATCGGCATCAGAATCGCAGGGGGTGGTATGCACCGGGCTGTCGCCGTCTATCACCGGCTCGTCATGACCGAAGTCTTCGTCGCCGTCTGGAAACTCGGATGGATCCCGGTCGGGGAGGTCTGCATTGTCTTTATCGAGATCCGGTTTTTGTTGGCAGTAGCCCATGCCGTTTAAGAAATAGCCTTCGGGGCAGGGATGCAAGGTTTCCGGGCCGTCACCATCGGGAATCAGCGAGCTTGGATCGATGCAGTCGCCGGTAGCGTTCATCAACCAGCCGGGGGGACAGTCGTTTTCCAGAAACATCCCGCAGCCATTCAAACAGAATAGAGTTAGAAGAAACAGCAACGCGGCGAGGCGATTCGGAATACGGCTCATGATTACCTCTTGTCAGGGCGCTGCACGCGATAGATCCGCAAGGCGAGACGCAGCAGCATAAAGGACTCTCCCTCCAACTCGGCGAAGTTCTCCACACGCACCAGACCAATATTCGGAGCGAAGGTATAGCGAATGGTCATGGCGGCTTCGGGATAGCGTTCCTCGATCAGCAGGCAATCGGAAAAGACGCCCGCGTTGGTGATGGCTTTTTCATCGACGGATAGAATGCTGGCCGTTCCGGAGATGCCATTATTTAGAATCTCCCAGGATTGTCCCGGTTCGATCGGTTGATGAATCAAGTAGTTGTTGCTGGGCAGTCGAAGGATGCCGTCGGCGGCGACGCAATGCCGCACCTGCTGATCGCCGGTGCTCAGCGTAAAGGATTCGCCGTCTTCCGATTCTACGCGCGTAATCAACGCGCTACGCATCGGCTCATCGCTGTTGGGCGTAAATTCTTCCACATCGTAGGTCCAACTGTTACCGACCTGGTGAGGAAAATACACCTTGGCCTGAACCTGCGGATCGTAGGTGAACGCACGCGATGCCTGGGGCTGAACTCTGCTACAGGACAGCAACAGGATTCCACCCAGCAAAACCGCTAAAATTGTAACTGAAATTTGTTGTAACATCTTGATTTTCCTCCCCAATGAGGGAGGGGGCCCCTACCCTCTGCTTGGGCCGTCATAATAGCAGAGGGCAGGAACCAAGTCAAGCTATTGCGCTTGATGGAGAGTCTCTAGTGAGTGTCTACTTAGCTACATGCTTCATACACAAATGGTAGCGCACGCCGCCTTTGGCGGAAACGATTACCGTGTGTTTCGGATCGACTTTGCGCTGGCATTCAATGCATACCACCTTTTCAACTTCAGTGTTCAAGCCCGGAACAAATTGGCTATGCTCTTTCTTCTGTGCTTCACAACTGGTGTTCTGGGCCATTTGTGCCTCCACAATAGCAGCGAGATTGAGTAAATAAAGTAGCAAGCATTGTGCCAAGTGTAGGTTTGTTTTGATGAGGTTTAACGTGGATCGGTGGAATCCATAGAAATATCAAGTATATATCTTCTTGCTGAACACAAGTGTCTAGTTGAATGGCTATTCAGGATCTGCAAAAGCATGAAAATAATATGCAGAACTTGCACAGCAGCGGCTGCAATGGAAACTTTTCTGCATAGCTTGGACTGACAGATTTTCGGGTTTCTTCTGTTATTTCTATTAGCTGCGAGGGACCGTCTATAACCGTTTTCGCTTGATTTCATCAATGTAGAAAACAGACAGCGAGGCATAAACCCGCCGAAAAACATCTTGAAAACGGCGGACTTACGCTCCGCCGCTATAAAAACTAAAATAGACTCTGCATAGACCGACAGCAGGGGAAACGTTACGGTTTTACCGCTTTCAAGTAACAGGCAGGCAGACCGCGTTCGCGGAACTTTTCTTCGAAGATCGTTTCGATATTATCGTGAGCGATATCGGAGTGGACCAGATCGCGCGTGTGGCAAACCAGATCGAAAGCGCTGTTCTGCATGGTTTTCACATACTCCCCAAAGCGTTCTTGATGATCCGTTTTGACTTCGAATACCCCGCCCGGTGCAAGCAGGTGGTGCAGCTTGGCGGCAAAGGTATCATCCAGCATCTTCAGGTAGCGATGGCGGTTCTTTCCCGCCCAGGGATCGGGGAATTGCAGGAATACGTGATCCAGTTCACCGGGGGCGAAGATGAAATCCAGGTAATTGGCGTCGAAGCGCATCATGTATCCGTTGAACGCACCGGCTTCATGCAGGCGTTTGCTTACCCGATAGAAGCGTTGAAAGCGAATTTCGATTCCGATGACCGCCGCTTCCGGGTGTGCGAGTGCGTACTCTGTTATAAACCGGCCTTTTCCGGGACCGATCTCGACATGAATCGGACGTCCCTCGCTCCACTCGCGCCAGTGACCTTTTCTGGCCAGCGCTTGGGTGGGATGGATCAGACGTTCGGGGTAACGTTCCAGCACACGGTCCAGGTACGGGTTGGTTTTGTCGTATCCTTCTTCATCGTAAAAGGGGCGCCGGGGCTGGCTGGGTTTTACACGAGGGCGTCTGGGCATAGGAAATCCTGTAATACTTTATGATAACGGCTTGTTGCGTGTGACGTTGGCCTTTTCTATGGGCGCGGTGTCAGCGGAACGGTGGGAGCGCGTTTACCTTCCGGTTTGGGTGGCGAAGTCGGTTTGCTGTTTCGTTTTTCGGCGGGATCGCTCTTCCTGCTCTTTCGCTGGTTCCTGCGATCCTGTCGGCTGATCTTATTGTTGTTCTTGACTACGACCGTTAACGGTAAGCCGTTGATTTCACTAAACGCAGCTCCATATTTGGCGTTGTAGTCATCGCGGATTTTGTACAGGCCGTCGGTGTAGTAACGCCAGTGATTCATCACCGCGAAATCGGCTTCCCGCTCGTTTCTCGCGCGGCGGATATCCTGCCGCAGGAAGCCGTCCGTCTGATAAGCCCTGAAGCTGTCCCACGGTGTGTTGTTGAACCACAAGCTGCCGTTTTCCGGGGTGTGCTTGTTGATATACTCCAGCGTCTGTCTTGTGGAAACGGCCCAGAAAGTGCGCTGCACGCCGACTTCCGGAGCGGCGATGCTTCCACCCATGATTTCGTTGTAATACGACAGGGTATTGGGATGCGTGTTGCGAATTCCAAGCAGGCCGGGAATCAGGCAGAGCGCCGCTAGAACGACGGTCAGGGCCGTTTTGGCGTTGGTCTTCAGTTGCATGCCATTGGCCAGCGTGTTGACGATCCAGCGCAATGCCAACGTAGCGGCGATACAATAATATGGCGCGGCGTTCATCCAGTGCTTGGTGCCACCGTAAATCGGCGTTTTGGGATTGGCGATGATCAAGATCGGCAGCAGGATGTTTACGAGAATGAACAACTGGTCCCACTTGGCATCGATGACGGCTGGCTGCGTTTTCGCTTCGTAGCGGGTCAATAAGGGACTGCGCTCCTTTAAAGGCTCGCGTCCGGTCATCTGCCGCCACAGGTTGTGTTTGACATCCGCTACACGTCCATTGGCCAATAGCAATACGAAGCCGACCAGGATCAGGAACAAGACAGCCGCCGGAATCGTATAGGCCGACATCACAAAGGGATAATGCCAGGGGAAGGGCGGCGGATTGACGATGATGTCGTGCAGGTAATAGGTTTCCCATGCCGGGGGATGCAGGTGGCGATTGAAATAAACGCCCAATCGCGGCCAGGTCGAATGCCAGATCCAGGGCCACAGCAGGAAAAAGGTGAACGGTGCAGTAAAGATCGAAGGCCAGATCGGAGCCAGGTGTCGGGGGATGGTCGGATTTGGCCTGAGATAGTGATAGGCGATCAACAGGTTGACGGCGATTAGATCCAGCAGCAGCACCGTGTTAAACGAATCCGCATCGATCAGCCAGGCGGCAAGTGGCGCGAAAAGCAGAATCGCGCCGATCAGCAGGGTATACCAGCGGGCGCGGATCAGGCTGCGTGGAGCATTCCATAGCGAACGGAAGAATTCCTTCCGGTAATCGGAATACAGATACATGATGGCAAAGAGCACCGGCAGGAAGTAGGCATTGTTTTTCGTCGCCAGACCCACTCCCAGCAATACACCCGTAATCCAGCCCCAGCGAACGGACTCCATCGAACGCCGGAAGGCATAGGCAATGACAAACCACATGGCTGTGACCGGCATGTCGAAGGTGTTCAAATGATTGTGGAAAAAGACACGCGGCAGGGTGAATAGCAGCATCAGCGAGAAGATCGCCCAGCCCAAGCTCATCCATTCGGTTGCCAGCAGCAGCATGAATACCACCAGCAATGCGGAGAAACTCCAGGTCGCCATGCGATGGCTGTTGCCGAAATTCAACCAGCCAAGCTTTTCGTACCAGATCATATGGTGGAAACCCTGCACCGCTTTGCAGAACGGGGGGTGTTCGTGGTTGTTACGCCAGTAGCGGTCGATGACTCTGGGCTCGAAGGCGCGTAGCGGTTCGCCGTCTACGATGGAGGCGGCGAAGTTGCGGTACCAGCCGAAATTGTCCTTGGAGGCGCTGAAGTAGTAGCCTTCGTCCTTGGTGTAGCCCATACCCTGCCAGGTCGAGGCGATCCAGGTAAAGTGCCCCGCCAACAGCAGCAGCGCTACGATCAGTAGCAGCAGGCGTTTCGGTTTGTCCTTGTAATATTCTGTCATCGCGTGTTTCGCGTCCCGTGTCACTCGGTCGATTATTGCCCGTAGGCGTTAAAGGAAAAATGCCGTCGCCCGTCGCGCGGGGTGGTGACGACGAATTCCACCGTATGCGGCTTCCCAGTCGGATTTTTCAACTCGAAGGCGTGTCGATGCCAGCCGTCCACGTTTTCCTGCACGGCCTGCCCGATGCGTTTGCCGTCCACCCATGCGTCGATAAATACCTTGCCGCCGTTTTTATCGGCGACGGCGTAATCGGTCAAGCCGCTGTGAATGACCAGCTTTTGCCTGATCGGCACCTGCTCGAAACGGATGTGAATCTCTTTTCCGCGCACCGGATGACACCAGATGGTGTGGCGCACGGCGTCGCCGATTTCCTGGGTGAGTTGGCCGACATAGTGCCACTGCTGCCGCAACGAACAGGAAAATTTCCGTTCCTTTTCGTTCCAGGAGGAGCACTCGTCCCGCTTTCCGTTGCGTTTGGTATAGACCTGGGCTTCGCTCAGGTGATCGTAAAAGTCGAACACCGGTCCGCCCGGCGAGGGCAATTCGAAACGCTGTACGTTCAATGGACCGATACTTCTGGTTTCCTGTAAAACCGCCCCTTTAGCCAGCAGTTCGTCCCGATCCACGAAGCGGTCGTAGCCTTCCACCACCCACAATCGTTTCACGCCGGGCCAGTCTTCCTGGGCAATCCAGCGGAGATACTGATAGGACAGCCCCGCTTCGACGAAAGCCCGCTCACCCATCGTCGCCCAGAAGGGAGTAATGGCTACTGCGTCGCCTGCTTGCATTTCCTGCTGAATCGCTTGCGCCGCCGCCTGCCATTCCTCGAATTCGGGGGTGGCGGCATTCAGGTTGCGATAGAACAGTATCGACCACAAAACCAGTGCCAATAATACCAGCGCCAAGGCGGCGGCCAACAGCCGTTTCGCGTTTATTTCCGTTCGTTCAAGCGCCATCGTTTGTTCTGTACTGTCAAGAGGTTGTCTTCCCTATTCGGCTTCCGTAAGGCTAGCCTTATAGCATGAGGTGTGCAAAATGGAAAGTCAAATCAGGACGTTTTTCCCAATCCATTGCTTGCAAATTCGGGCCGGTGCGGCTACAACCGTAAACGACTTTCATAGGCGGCGACCAACGGACGGAGTCCGTTGTTGCAGTCGTGGCCAGTTAAAGGAAACGGATATGACAGAAAACGCAGAACCCATCCACTACCGCTCGGGCTTTGTGGCCATCATCGGGCGGCCCAACGTGGGAAAAAGCACCTTGATGAACCGTATTCTGGGGGAGCGGATCGCCATTACCACGCATAAGCCGCAGACCACGCGCCAGCGCATTGTGGGCGTGCGCCACTTCGACGACGGCCAGATCGTTTACCTCGACACCCCCGGCATTCATCAGGCCAAGGGAAAGCTGAACCGTTACATGATCGACACCGCCATTGCAACCATGCAGGAAGGCGATGTCGTTTATTTCATGATGGAAGTCGGTCCCAAGTTCACGAAACGCGAGGATATGGGCGAGGGCAACCGGCGAATTCTGGAAGAACTGGCCAAGGCTGGACGTCCCGTTTTCCTGGTGATCAACAAAGTCGATCTGGAGAGCAAAGAGGCGTTGCTGCCGTTTATCGACCGGCAGCGCAACATGTTCGAATTCGACCAGATACACCTGGTTTCGGCGCGCACCGGCGACGGGGTCGAGCAGTTGGTGACATCCACGCGCGAGTTGATGCCGGAGGGGCCGCCCTATTACCCGGAAGATATGGTCACAGATCGCACCATGCGTTTTCTGGCCAGTGAGATCGTGCGCGAGAAAACGATGCTGGTGCTGCGCGACGAAGTTCCGTATTCGCTGGGCGTATTCATTCAGCGGTTTTTGGAATTGGACGGCGGCACGCGCTATCATATCGATGCGGATCTGGTGATCGAACGCGAAAGCCAGAAGGGCATCGTTATCGGCAAGGGCGGAGCGACGCTGAAGAAGATTGGCGAGAAGGCGCGCAAGGATCTGGAGCGCTTTTTCGAGTCCGAAGTCGGGCTTAAATTGTTTGTGCGTGTGCGCAAGAACTGGACGGACGATCCGCATTCTCTGGACGAACTAGGATACAAGTAGGCAACCATGACGGCTATACAAGTACGACATCTTTCTATTGCCCTGGTGGGTCGCCCCAATGTGGGTAAGTCCACGTTGTTTAACCGCCTGGTCAGGCGACGACAGGCCATTGTGGACGATCAACCCGGCATGACGGTGGACCGTCATTATGGCCGGGCGAAGTTCTACGATTACGAATACACGGTCATCGACACGGGCGGCTTCGAGCCGGAAACCAGCGACGATCTGCTGGTATCCATGCGCGAGCAGAGCCTGCTGGCCATTGAAGAGGCGGACATTATTTTCGCCGTGATGGATGGTCGCGAGGGGCTGGTGCATGCGGATGAGGAACTGGTGCATCATCTGCGCAAGACGGCCAAGCCGGTGTATTACCTTGTCAATAAGGTCGATGGTCCCCGGCAGCAGGATAATGTGGCCGACTTCTACCGGATGGGCGTAGAGCCGATTCTGCCGATTTCCGCCGAGCATGGCCTGGGCGTGGGCGATCTGGAAGCGGATGTGGAACGGGAGCATCCCAGCATTCCCATCGATTCCGCTCCCAATACCGATCATGCCCGCATCGCCGTCATCGGCAAGCCCAACGTCGGAAAATCCACCCTGATCAATCGCTTCACCGGTAAAAACCGGCACATCGTCACCAACATTCCCGGCACGACCCGCGATGCCATCGACTCGGTCATCACGAGAGACGGCAAGGACTATCGCCTGATCGACACCGCCGGAATCCGGCGCAAGAAGAACATCAACCAGGTGCAGGAAAAACGCACGATCGTCAAGGCGTTGAAGGCCATGGATCGCGCGGACGTGGCGTTGATCATGCTGGATGCCCGCGAGGGTGTGACCGATCAGGATACCAAGATCGCCGGTTTTGCCCATAACAAGGGGCTGGCCTCGGTGGTTGTGGTCAACAAATGGGATCTGGTGGAAAAAGACACTTACACCGCCGGTGAAATGGCCAAGGACATTCGCGACCGGCTCAAGTTCATCCCCTATGCGCCGATCATTTTCGTTTCCGCCAAGGAAGGCCAGCGCGTGGAAACCATTTTGAAGCGTGTCGATCTGGTGGTGGAGCAGCATAAACGCCGCATCTCCACCGGTGAGTTGAACCGCTGGCTGGAACCGACGTTACGCCGAACGCCGCCGCCGATCATCAAGGGCAAGGCGTTGAAGGTATATTACATCAGCCAGGTCGATGCACAGCCGCCGACCTTTATGCTTTCCGTCAACGATCCGCAGCGACTGTACTTTTCTTACGAGCGTTATCTTGTCAATCGCCTGCGCGAAGCATACGGTTTCGAAGGCACGCCCATCAAGCTGTTCTGCCGCAAGAGTGGCAAGAACGACGACCACGAGGCGATATTGGAAGCCTCCACGCGCCGACGCCGTCCACCCCGCAAGGGACGTAGCGGACAACGCAGAAAGAAGTAGGATAGGGGAAGAAGGAAGAAACGTTGGTTGTCTAAAGTGTCTTGATTTAAGCTGCAATGATTCTTATCGTCGTAGCTGGCCAGAAAACGCTACTCAAACACATGGGTCAGATGATTAAGTTGCTGGATGTGCTGAAATGTGATATGGATTCGATGTCAATATGTTAGGCGACAATTTTAGTTCGGGTAGACCAACTTGATTCGTCGGGTCGGTTTCAACAGAGAAGTTGTAGTAATTGAATGATCTATGGATTGATGACGAGGATATAAGCAACGTTTGAGTTAACACCGCCTGCCGAGAATCTGAAATTATTATCGGAAGGTATGATGCTTCCTAAAGTGACATATCCTGGAACAGAGTAGTTTTCAGTCCACACAAACCCTTGAACAATAGGCATGTTATCAAGACGAATTTCTGGCACATGGATATTTGCGTCCCCGTTACCATCAAGGTTTCCTGTGTAGATGGACCGCATCTCCGAATCGTCGACTACAAGAATGTAATCGGAATTTGCATTTGAAATACCAGCGAAGAACCGAAATTCACCATTACCCGGCACGATGTTGCCGATTGTCACGTAACCAGCTGTGGAGTAGTTTTCCGAGTACACATAGCCTTGAATGGTTGGCATGTCTATCTGGTTAATTTCTGAAACTAAAACTGATGCTTCCCCATTACCATCAAGTGTTCCATGGTAAGTTTTTCTTGATGGATTTTTGCTAATTACCAGGATGAATTCCGAATTGGCATTAGAAACACCAGAGGAAAATTGAAATTCACCCTCGTTCGGGACAATGTTTCCAATCTCGACATAACCTGTGACTGCGTAATTTTCCGAATAGACTAACCCCTGGATGATTGGCATATCATCAAATCTGATTTCCGGTATAAAGAATGAAGCTTCACCTTTGTAATCCAAATGCCCAGTATAAGTCATCCGATATTGTTCTTTTTCCTCTTCAGCAATATCGGAGTTGACATCCATATCCGAATCAATATCTAATTCAGAACTGTCCATTTCAACATCTTTGTCTGGTTCTAAATCATCATCTGTCACATCGCCATCGGCTGTATCACCACCATCGTTGCAGGAAAAGAGAATTGGTAGAAAAATCATTAAAGCAAGCAGAAAACAACTGTTTTTTAGCATGGAGTTCTCTTCTTTCCTGTCACATGAACATGTTTTCGTTGTCCGTATGGCTTGATGCTCTTGCCGGATGTGAATTCGCCGATTGTACATAAAAATCATTCGATGAGATTGTTTTGGTATGTTCACGAGACATTGATTTGAGTACAATTGTATTTAATTGTGTATATCAATTGGGCCGGAAGGAGTCAACGGATTTTCATGTTCTGGCTCAAAAGGATACCTGAACGCGATTGAAAAAATCACGGTGGACCATTCCCCTTCCCAACTTTTTACGTTATCAGATATTCGAGCGCTTTCTTCACTCCGTCGTTTCCGGTACGATGACTTCCGCCTGCCCGTTGTCGAAAAAGGTCTGGAAGAAATGCACGATCTGCGCCTGGATGCGCGCGGTGGTTTCGGGGTAGGTATGACCCAATAGCGAATTGTGATTGGCCGGGTCGAACTGGATAAAGGCGTTATTCGTTGTGGGACCGTCTGCCGGTGTCAGTCCGTAGACCGGGCGCACTGCGGGGTTCAGTTGCAGCATGTTCGCGGCGCGGGCGTAGTTTTCCGACACCGGATTGGGCACCGTTTCGTCGTCGATCGATTCCTGTAATAAAACCCACTTGGAGGCGTAATCCTGCGGCGGATTTACATGGAAACGCGCATAGTTTACCGAGTCGCCCGCATCCAGAATGGTCTGTGCCACCGTGGAATACTGGGTCATGTAATAGTCGGGATAGTAGGTGTTGATGCCGTAGTCGGACAAGAACTGTGCCACAAAATCCATCAAACCGCCGCCGCCGACGTTGATGATCGAGGCACCCAGATCCTTGGAAACCGCCGAGGTGATACCACCGACGATGCCGCCCAACGATTGCCCGATATAGGCCACCCGGCTGCTGTCCAGATCCACCGTGCCGTCGCCGCCTTGCGGGTACAGATCCAGATCCCAGTTGCGCAGCATGGTAATGATTTGCAGGTGATCGCTGGTCGCCTGCATCCAACTGGAACGGGCTTTAAGCGGATAAACGATGTCGATAAAGGAGAGTGCTGCCATGTTGCCATCGCTGCGTTCGCCGTGATAAACGAAGTCCGCCGTCAAGGTGGCCCAGCCATACTTGGCGAAGATCGTGGAAATGCGGCGCAGGTCTTCCTTTTTGCTACTAATTCCGTGTTGCACGATGATTACCGGGCAGGGTTGCGCCGACGGTTCTTTCGGCAAATACAGAACGAATGGGATCTCCAGCGTATCTTGAACTTTCGGATTCTGGTTTTCATCGTAATCGAAAGCGCGCTGGCGCGACTCGTTCCATTCCACAATGCGTGGCAGGCGGAAGTCGGGCGCCTGGATGGTGCCGTGCAGATACGCGCCGATATCGGTCATATCCACCGTCGCGCCGGGAAACTCGGAGGGATAGGTCGAGTTGTCGTAGAGATCCGGGCTGCCGTCGTCATCGACATCGAAATCCGGTACGGGAGTGACGAATTCTCCTGCCGCCATGCGGTCGCGGATGTTTTCCAGATCGTGCACCACCGTCTGCGTGGTGAAATCCACCGCCAAAAGCAGGTCTTCGCGATCGATGCCGATGTCGTCCGATTCCAACGTTGTAAAGACTTCCGCCATGCGCGTGCGCTCGTTTTCCAATAACGGTTGTTGCAGTTCGGTTACATTGGCGATAGGTGCCTGATCGGAAACGAACAGGAAGTGTCGCGCCGGTTCCAGTAGGTCGCCCTGCGTCGTCTTCAAGCCTTTGCGTACCACCAGCGCATAGCGGGTCTGGTCCATCAGTGGCTGCGTTGGGCGCATGCGCACGTACCAGAACAGATGCTCGTGGATGTCGTGGTCGTCCTTGTCGAATTCAAAACCTTCCGCCTGTTCCACCCAGACGGGAATCCGCTGACCGAAATCATCCGAGTCGGCTTGCAGATTGACGAGCCAGATCAGGCTATCGTCGGTAACGGACTCCTCCGGCGTCTGCGGCAGCAGGCTGGTATCCAGTTCCGGCGTGACTTCGAACATCAAGTAGGCGAAGGTCGAAAAGCCGTCCAGCGCGTTCATGCCGTCGGTGTAGGTGGTGGCGTTCATGAAGTACAGGCCGGTGTCGATCAGGTTGGTGTTGATCTCCATAATCGCGGCGGTCGGCGGCGGACTGAGTTTGACCTGCAAGCCGGTTAGACGCTGTGGGTTAGGCTCGGTGAAGAAATTGTATGGGAAGGGGAGCCGATTGGCCGGTCTGGGACGATTGGCTGAGGTCGGACCGTGAATCTCGTACACGACGCGATTGTCCGGTTCGGGCGTGTCGTTAACGACATCCTCTTCCGCTTCACCATCGCCGTCGGTTTCCAACTCCACATTTTCCGAGGCGTCCAGATCGCCGTCGGGCGTGATGGTCTCGTCGTCGCCTTCCGAACAGCCGATTGCGAACAACGAAATCGCAATAACACCGATCATCCATGCCTGCCAGCGTTTCATGGGTTACTCCTCGTAAATAATGCGTCTTGTCAAAAAATTAAAAAGCCTGCCCGGTGACAGGCAGGCTGGTTGTTCAAATCTAGTCCGTTTGAATCTTGCGGAAATCCGCAATGCCTGTAAAGAGATCCGCCAGGTATCCGAGCAGGGAGAGACGATTGTTGCGCACCGCCTCGTCCTTGTCCATTACCAGTACGTCATCGAAAAAGCGATCCACCGGCTGTTTCAACTCGGCCAGGATTTCCAACGCGGAAAGATATTCGCCTTTTTTCAGGGCGGAGCCGACACGCTGGCTTACGTCCTGTGCCGCGTTCCACAATTCATGCTCGGCATCGAAACCGAACAGATCCGGATCGACGACGCTATCGGGACGCTCTTTCAGGATGTTCATCACGCGCTTGAATGCCGCCGCACAAGCGCGGCTTTCCGGCTGTTTGCTGAACTGTTGCAGGGCCGCCAGTTTGCCGTCCAGTTCGGGCAGCATTTCGAAATTGGCGGAAAGGACGCAGTCTACCAAATCGGTGGGAACGTTGCGGTTACGCAGGTTGCGATAGCGTCCCAGGATGAACTCCCGAATGTCGCTCTTGGTCTGAGCCGTATCGCGGTTCAGTTTGTCGCCATAGGCGTTGACGGCGAAATCGATCCAGCTTGCCAGTGGCACGTTATAACCGCGATCGCTCAGAATACGGATGATACCCAGCGCCAGGCGTCGCAAAGCGTAAGGGTCCGCTGCACCGCTGGGAATCAGGCCCACGCCGAAGCAACCGGCGATGGTGTCCAGCTTGTCCGCCAGCGCCACGATGGCCGCCACATGCCTGGTGGGCAGTTCGTCATCGGCGAAGCGCGGCCAGTAATGCTGCTCCAGCGCTTCCGCGACCGACTGGTCTTCCGAATCGAGCAGGCCATACACGCGACCCATCACTCCCTGCAAATCCGGGAATTCCACCACCACTGCGCTTTGCAGATCGGCTTTGCACAAGTGTGCGGCACGCAATGCGTTTTCCAACGCTTCGGCTTTGATGAACGGAGCCAGGAAGCGCACGTGTTCGCCGATGCGTTCCACCTTTTCATGGATGCTGCCCAGTTTTTCCTGGAACGTGACCTTTTTCAATCCTTCCACAAAGCTTTCAAGCGGTTGCTTGCGATCTTCGTTGAAGAAGAAGCGCGCATCCGACAATCTTGCCGCCAGCACGCGCTCGTTTCCGGCCACCACCATTTTGGGATCTTCGGTTTTGCCGTTCTGGAAAACGATGAATTTGGGTAAAAGCCGACCCTTTTCGTCTTGCAGTGCAAAGTACTTCTGGTGGCTGCGCATCGACAGAACCGGAATTTCCTTCGGTAATTGCAGGTAGTCTTCGTCGAAGGTGCCGATCAAGCCGGTCGGATACTCTACGATATTGGCGATTTCATCCAGCAGACTGTCGTCTTCGATGAGCTTCCCGCCCGCTTCGGTTGCCAATTTGCTGGCCATTTTCTCGATCAGATCCCGGCGGTCGTTGATATCGGCGACCACATAGGCTTGATCCAGATGCCGGAAGAACAACTCGGCGTCGTGCACCTTGAAGGCTTCCGGGGCCAGGAAACGATGCCCGTAGCTTTTGTTCCCGCTATCCACACCGGCATAATGAATCGGGATCACCTTGCCGTCCAGCACCGCCAGAATCCAGTGGATGGGCCGTGCGAAGGTTTCGTCGTGGATATTCCAGCGCATCGATTTACGGAAGGGAATGCGCGGCAGCAGTTTAGGCAGCAACTCCTCAAGCAGGGCCGCCGTCGGCTTGCCTTTGATCTGCTTGGTGCCGCCGATGCAGCGCCCTTTGGGGGTATCGACGATTTCCAGTTCTGCTACATCCAAGCCATGACCGCGCGCAAAACCCTGCGCTACTTTGGTCGGCTGACCCTGCTCGTCGAAGGCGATGGCTTCCTTGGGTCCGACCACCTGTTCCTCGCGGTCTTCCTGTCTTTCATCCAGCGAGCGGATCACCGCGCCCAGTCTGCGCGGAGTGCCGAACATCTGCGGGTCGCCGTGATGCAGCCCGGCGGCGTTCAGTTCATCCGCGAGAAAAGAAGCCATTGCGTTTAAGGCCGGTGCAATCGCTCCCGCCGGGAGTTCCTCGCATCCGATTTCAAATATCAATTCCGCCATAATATCCTCACTGACAGCGTATTATTTGTTTTTCTTCTGCGACCGGTTGCGGCGCTTTTCGATGGTTTCGACCACGCGCGTCCAATGGTGCACCAACGGGTTGGTGTCGTAGTCCTGCACGTGTTTTAACAATGGATAGCCCATCTTGTGCCGCTGCACGACGTAGCCTTCGGCGCACAGCCGCGCCAGTTTGCGTACGCGGGCGATGTAGTGCTGCCGCTCGGTCACGGAAATCGCGCCCTTGGCGTCGAGCATGTTGAAGGCGTGCGAGCATTTCAGGCAGTAGTCGTATGCCGGAACCGGCAGACCCTGATCGCACAGCCGCGTTGCCTCGGCTTCGAACTGATCGAACAGCGAGAAGTGCAGGGCGGGGTCGGAGGACTCGAAGTTGTACTTGCTCCAGTCCACTTCGTCCTGATGGTGCACGTCGCCGTAGCTGATGCCGTTGCTCCATTCCAGATCGTAAACGTTGTCCACGTTTTGCAGGTACATCGCGATGCGCTCGATGCCGTAGGTCAACTCCGCCGTCACCGGTTTGACATCGATGCTGCCCGCCTGCTGGAAGTAGGTGAACTGCGTGATTTCCATGCCGTCGATCCAGACTTCCCAGCCCAGACCCCACGCGCCCAAGGTCGGCGACTCCCAGTCGTCCTCCACGAAGCGGATATCGTGGTGACGCGGATCGATGCCGAAGGCTTTCAGGCTCTGTAGGTACAGATCCTGCACGTTTTCCGGGTTGGGTTTGAGCACCACCTGAAACTGGTAGTAGCGTTGCAGCCGGTTGGGGTTTTCGCCGTAGCGGCCATCGGTGGGACGGCGGCAGGGTTCGACGTATGCCGCGTTCCACGGTTCCGGTCCCAGACAACGCATCAGGGTGTGCGGGTTGAAGGTGCCCGCGCCTGTTTCCACGTCGTGCGGCTGCAAGATCAAGCAGCCGTGCTCGGCCCAGTAATTCTGAAGGGCCAAAACAAGTTCCTGAAAAGTCACGATAGATTCCTTCCTTCTAACAGACTGTTATCTATTTAACGATACATGACGTTAAACACTCCGTTTATCACGCCGCCACAATCCGGTCAAGCTCGTTTTTTTATTGAGGAAATTGGTGGATGGAAGTTGCCACCCCCCACCCCCCGAAAAGAAAATCTTGCATCCTGGACGGTTTTCTACTACCAAGATATGAACGAAATTGTTAAGCCTCTGTTATTCCACGTTCGACAACAACGGAAACCGGAAAAGGAGCATTCATGAGTACGGCGGATTTTATTACTTACACCCTGTTAATCGGCGGCGGCCTCGCCCTGATCTACATCATTTGGAAATACGCACGCGGATTGAAGGAATCCCCGCGCGACATGTGGTTCCTGTTCCTGTACAAGGTGATCGAATACACCGCGTATGCCGCCATGAACATGGCGATCATCCTGTGGCTTTCGCGCGATTGCGGCCTGGGAGATGTGGCCGCAGGCAGTTATATTTCGGCCTGGTCGATTCTGCTCTCGGTCATGGCCATGGTCGCAGGCGCGCTGGTGGACACCATCGGCATCAAGCGCACACTGTTTATCAGTATCATATTCCTACTGATTTCGCGCTTCTTCATGTCATTCGTGACGAATCCCTGGCTGATCTTCGGGCTGGGCTTCATTCCGCTGGCCATCGGTTTCGCCATCGTCGGCCCGCTGGTTTCGGTGGCCATCAAGCGTTACACCACCAAAGAGGGCGCGGCGCTGGGCTTCGGCCTGTTCTATGTGGTCATGAATATCGCGTACGCCATCGGTGGCGTCTTCTTCGACTGGGTCCGTGATACCTTTGCCGAGCGCGACGCCATGGGCAAGATCATCAACGAGAACTTCGGTACCGAACTGTTCGGTATGCATTTCTCGACCTACCAGCTCTTTTTCGTTTTCGGCTTTGTTTTTACGCTGGGTAGCCTGTTCGTGATTCTCTTTATCCGCGACGGTGTGGAGATGACGGAAGAAGGCCCGGTCGTCAAGCCCACGCCCGATTACGGCAGTGGCATGCAGGCCATCAAACAGGCGGCCATCGATACCGGCAAGATGATCTCCAATGTCGCCCGAGAAAAGTATTTCTGGATCTTTTTGGGCATGTTGACCACGACCCTGTTCGTGCGTTTCATTTTCTTCCACTTCCACTATACCTTCCCCAAATACGGTATCCGCGTGTTGGGCGAAGGGGCGAAAATCGGTTCGATTTACGGTGTGTTGAACCCAGTTCTGATCGTCTTTCTGGTGCCGCTGGTGGCTTCCATAACCAAGAAGGTCAGTTCCTACAAGATGCTGATTATCGGTTCGCTGGTGTCGTCGCTTTCCTGTTTCCTGGCTGTCATTCCCAGTTCGAAGTTCGAACACCTGACGCAGTCGGTCTGGGGCGAGCTGGTCTTCGTCAAGTGGCTGGGTATGGCCGATAATATGACGGAACTGGCCGCCAATCCTCCGGTACCGGAATACTGGCCGTTGATTGTTTTCATTATGGTATTCACCGTCGGCGAGGCGATCTGGTCGCCGCGCCTGATGCAGTTCACGGCGGAAATCGCGCCCAAGGGCAAAGAGGGAACATATATCGCGCTGTCGGTTTTGCCCTGGTTTGCAGCGAAATTCGTCGTCGGGCCGATGTCTGGACTGCTATTGAAGGCTTACACGCCGCTTGATGAGGCGGGTAAGGCAATGACTTCTTACCCGGATCATTCCTTGATTTGGATCTGGATTGGCGGCATGGCGCTGGCAACGCCGCTTGGTCTACTGGTGTTTAGGAAACTGTTCAAGTTGAATTCGGGTGGCGATCCTAAGGCCAATGGCGAAGAAGAAGCCGCCGAAGCCTGATACAACAGGCTTCGACGAAAGTTATTGTATCGAAATGAAGTCCGGGTTGGTTCAAGCCAGCCCGGATTCTTTTTTGATCTCTTTCAGGCGGCTGTTGGCGACGTACTGTACGTGCGCGACATCCTTGAAGCTTTTCCAGTTTCCACCCCAATACAAGCCCTGCTGTTTCGCCACGCGCCCCATGGCATCCCAGAAGCCGTTTTGCTCGGCTTCTTCGTTCCAGCCCCAGCGGCTATCGATGATATCTACGGCGTAGCTGTTGGGTCGGCCTGTGGGTAACTGGGCGTTATGAAAGGAGAAACTCACGCGAGATTTACCTTCTTTAAGCAGCCTGGCCTGCACTTTCTGCGAGCGCCAGCCGTAAAACACCTTGGGCTTGAAGCCCTGTTCTTTAAGCGCCGCCAGCATGTTTTCCACCTTCAGCCTGAATTCGGGATGCAGGCTGTCTAGTTTCTTCTGCTGGCTCCAACGTGCGCTGTCGCCGCTCCATTGCTGGGAAACGGGGGATGAGGTTTCCTGTTGCGGCTGGCTTGCCTGAATCAGACGCGACCAGCTTTTGCCACCGACGTCGACGCGCCCATCCGGCTTTTTCATGAATCCAGCCTGGAACTGACGAATCGCTGCCAGCGTCATCGGACCGATGTAGCCGTCCTCTTCCAGTTTCGGCGTTACGCCCGCCCGGTTGAGATATTGCTGCACCTTGCGCACGTCCGCGCGCTTGTTCGCGCCGCCTTCACCAACGGAATCGGACAATGAAACCTGTTTCTGTGCCATGACAGTCCCTCCCATTTATGGCAAAATCAAGCACTCATAAGTATGTATGATGCTTACCATATGGTGCTGTCTCAGGTCAAGGGTGAATTTTCAGAACGGAATTTTCAGAACGGATGGGTGATATGGGCGAAGCGAAGAGAAACGAAGCTTGCCCATGTAGCCCTTAAACACGGGCAAGCCTATGGCTTGGTCCATGATGCCACCCAGTCGATAGCTCAAGGCAAGAGCCTTGAACGATCCCAAATGTGATGACTCAGAACTTGGCGATGTGATACTCGGTAACGCCGAAGAGATCTTCCACCTCGTAGCGGACGCCATCATCGTCGATGATATGACCGGTAAACGTGCCGTAGGGCTGGTGATAGTCGCTCAGGATCAGACCCATGTTGATCTTTTCGGAGCGGCTGCCCTGGGGTGTGAAGGTCAACTGGCAGCGTTCGTCGGTCGTGATGATGTGCCAGGGGTCCATCATTTTCTGCTTGTCCACCGTAAAGCGCGCGCCACCGAACTGGGAAAGTTGCCCGTCTACCCACATGACGTTTTCGTTGTAGGTGTCGTCGTTTTCGATCATGTTCTGCACCAGGTTGATGGCCAACTGGTGGCCCTGCTGATCGTAACCGGCAAAGGTGGCCCAGCACCAGAGCGTAGAGTAGGGATAGTAGGTTTTCTGCACGTCCAGCATGGCCAGATCACGTTCCGGTTGCAAGTCCCAGCGACGCTCGCCCAACTCCACCCAGCCGGAAACCGGGCAGACCATCTTGTGCGTGTGCAATGGGCGGTTTTCCGAAATCGGCAGCACGACGATCAGGGGTTGACGGCTAGTGATATCTTCGGACATCTCGATTTCGGCACGGATAGCGGGTTTGCCCTTGGCCGCCGGAATGTCGATTTCCACCCGGTGACGCCCCAACTCCAGGCGGTTGCGGATGTCCAGGTTGTAGCCACTCACATGGAAGCGGCAGTCGTCCTGCCACAGTTCACGCGACACCTTGGCCTTCCAGGGGGCCGTTTCGCGGTGATGCTCCACGATCTCGCCGCTGTGGCGATCCACCACGTAGCAGAAGCTCATGCCCATGTAATGCGTGGTGCTGATGACGAAGCCCACGAAGACATCGGGAGTGATTACCGCGATGTGCTGCCACTCCTTGATGCGCAGCTTGCGCAGAAACTGCGGAAGCGTTTTACCCGGAAAAATCTGCGTATCCAGAATATTCAAATCGTGAAAGGGTTCTTTGAACAGACCGTAGCTCACGATTTGTCCGTTCTGCACCAGTCGTTCGGGAGTTTCCAATAGAGTGGTCATCTGCATTCTTTCTTTATTATCGTTGTCACTGAACTGGTTTTCTATGAAACCGGAATTGGCCGAAACAAGTATGTCCGAAAGAAGGTCGCCTAATACTGTAACGGATCGATCTTGCCGTTTTGAATCGCGCTGAAAATCGCTCTTACGACATTCCAGGTATTGAAAGCCAACCTTCCTGAAAACGCATTCGCACGCCAACCGATCGGACCATAGCGAAGCGAGGTCGTTTCCACTTCGGCGGTAAAGAGCACTTCGCCGCTTTGAACGTCGGTAAAACGAATGTCGGAAGTCAGATAATCGAATCCGCCTGAAAATCCGCTCCATTCGCGACGAATGTTTTTGACTTCGGCTTCCACCAGGACACCTTTGTCCGCTTTCTGATCCTTTTTCAAGGGAATCACTTTACCAACCAGGTTCGCTTCTTTGGCCCAGGCGCTCACTTCCTCTTCGTATTCCGGCATCAAGTGATCGATTTCCTCGCGCCACTGTTGTTCCGACTCGTAATCCTCCGGTTTGGGAATCTGATCGAAGCTGATGTGTTTCACGTAATAAACTGGAGCCTTCTGCAAGGCAGCCTGATCTTTTGTTTCCTGCACTTTGGTTGAATAATAGTACAACGTGCCGCAACCGCTTGAAAAACCGAAGGTTAGCAGCAAAGCCAGTAGCAGCAATCCTTTTGTTATATGCATTTTTCTGCCTTTCTTTCTTAAACAATCAAGTTTACAGATTGGCATCATGCCCAACCCTGTATGTCTGCCTGTTGTGAAACGTAGGTGAATATTTGTATTCTAGCACGTTCTTCCGCTGCGTAAAGACCGCTTTTACAGCTTTTCGCAGCATGGCGCAATTTAGGGTTTCATGTTGCACAACCAACCAAGGGCTGATTCGGCCTTGAAATCGGACATGCCTCCCTCCACCAGCCAGTCCGCCTTGAAAAAGGCGGGATCGAGCGGCGGCTCGGGAAAACTAGGAACCGCCAGCACGCGCATGCCCGCACGTAGACCCGCTTGAACGCCCGGTTTTGAATCCTCTACAACTGCCAGATGCTTCGGCTCGATGCCCATGCGACGGGCGCTCTTTAAAAAAATATCCGGTTGCGGTTTGTGACGCGGAACCTGTTCGGCGGAAAGCAGCACGCCGAAGGCATCGCGCAGGTCGGTAAGGGTCAACAGTTCTTCGATGATTTCCAAAGCCGAGCCGCTGGCAACCGCCAGGGGGAGTTCTTGCTGTTGCAGGCTGCGCACCAGTTTGACCATTTCGGGAAAGGCAACGGTATTCTTTCTGGCCAGCTCAAGATAGCGCTTTCGTTTCCATTTCAGAAGTTCCGCTTCCGGCTCTTCCAATCCGTACTGCTCGCGCACCATCCGCACCATGGCTTGATTGCCCATGCCCACGTAAGGGCGCTTCATTTCGGGGGTAAGCGTTACACCGAAGCTTTCGAACCACTGCCGGTCGGCTTCGTAATAATTGGGTTCGCTGTCGATCAGGGTGCCGTCCAGATCGAAGATTACACCCTGAATCGGGTACTGCCGAGAATGCGTCATGAGAACCTCTATGCTGCAAGTATCTGAATACTAAATCGCTGCAAAGTATAGGGTTCCATGAAAAAAGACGCAACCTTTGGATTGTTCATTTTGTAAAAGACAGTTCCAACTCCAGATCGTGGATTTTGCTCGGTTCATATTGAACGCGCAGTACACGTCCTTGCTGCTCGGCCTGAACCGAGGCGTCGCTGTCGCCACTGGCGGTATAGTCGGCGTAGCTGGTTCCTTCCGGGAGATAAAACGCCAGTTCGTAGGTAAATGGGGCTTTCTCCGTTCCCGGAACGATGGGAGCGTGCAATGTCAAGGTTTGTGCGTTTTCGTCCCAATCCACTGCGCCCAGTAACACCGCGCCCATGGTCAGGTGTCGGTTCCAACCAAGGAACTGCGGTCGGTCCAGCTTTTCGCGTAACGCCACCACGCGCCCCGTATGCGAGGGAACGTCCAATTCAAATTCATCGTCGACTTCGCCCAGGAATTCGCCGGTCCAGAATTCGTAGGCCAGATAGGTTTTACTTGCATCCATACCGATGTCGGAAAGCTTGAATGCGTGATGGCGCGGCGTGTCGGTGTCCGGAATCAGAGCGTAGGGACTGACTGTCTGATCCCAGTTCTTGCCCCAATGGAATAACGCCACCAGATCGTAGCCCTGCTCGAATCCGCCATCGGTTTGATCGACGCGCAGATGCCAGAACTCCGGTACCTCCAGTTGTATCATGTCCAGCGGTCGCCCGCCCTTACTGTAAATCGGCAACAGCTTTCTAACCGAGTTGATGTGATCGCCTTGCAAATCCACCAGGCGGTCACCCAGTTTGACGATGCCGCCGGTCATGCCTACATAGGAGCAGAATGCCTGCGATTCATCCAAGGTCACCCGAGGCCAGGTTTCGTCGCGCGTGTTGCTGCGGAACACGATCAAGTCGGAGTGGTTGATCCATACCCGTTCGTGCAGGTAATAGCGGCGCGCGGCGGAGCGCACCGTCGGTTTGAAACCCTGCTGCCCGCCCTTGCCCGAGTCGGTCTGATCCGGTTCCATGTCCCACACCGGCATGTTGTCCAGCGTCAGGCGGTTGGCGTCAATCAGGCCCATGTGCGGTCCCAGTGCGGAGACGGCCAGGAAGAAGGTGTCGTCGCCGATGGCTTCGCGGATGATGCGACAGGCTCCCCGGTATGCCTCTTCGCGGGTTTGCGAGGGATCGTGAAATTCGCCGCCGAACAGGGCATGATAGGAAAAGTCCATTTTGAACCACTCGAAGCCCCATTCATTGCGGAAGGTGTTGAACAGATCGGCCAGGTAGTCTTTGACTTCCGGGTTGGTGAGATCGAGCACGTTATAGGCGGGCGGGAAGAAATCGGGTCCGGCGAACCAGTCCGGATGTTCGGCCAGCGTTTGCGAGCGATCGTCGTGCGTCATGGGAGCCATCCACAAGCCGGGACGGAAACCCTTGTCGCGGATCTGCTGCGCCATCCAGGCTGCGCCATGCGGGAAGCGGTCTTCGCGCCACCACCAGTCGCCGTAGGCCGGCTCGTAGCCGTCGTCGATCTGGAACCAGTCCATGCCCCAGTCGCGGAATTCGTCGGCCATAATTTGCAGGTTTTCCAGAATCACCGTTTCATTGATATCCGTACCGTAGCCGCCGGTGCTGCCCGAGGTGGACCAGGAGTTCCAGCCGTTTGGGACGCGGTTGTTTTCGTCTTTTTCCGTCCATAATACGATATCGTTGAAATGCTTGACGGCGCTTGCCCAGTTTTCCATGCCTTGGAAGAAATTGCTTTCCGAAGGATGCAGGTAAAAGGTTTCCGTTGCAAAGCTTGCTCCACTTTCAATCGGTTTGTTCAGCGGTTCATAGGCCGCTTCCGCCGAGAAGTAGCTGAAACCGGTGCGTCCATCGGGAGAAACGAGCGCCGCGCCTGCGTCGTAGGATAGATTGATAACCGGCAGCGAATGCTCGAAGCTCAATGCGCCCGCCACCCAGATGGCATCGCTTTGCAGATCCATCACGCCGTGATCCAGGTTCGACACCGAGTAGCCCTCGAAGTTACCGGGAATACCGACGGAGGTGAGCGGATTTGCCTGCACGTCGCCCGGTTCGATGGCGACGTAAAAATCCAGGTAGGTATAGGAGCCATTCTCCAGGATGCGGTGCGTGGTGGGATGTTCGCCCAAAAAGACGCCGCCCTGCTTTTCGGCGCGAACTTCAAAGGCCGAACCCTTGGCCAGTTGTACGGTCTGGCTGCTGTCGTTCTGCAATTCCAGTTGTGCCGTATAGAAGCCCTGTTCCGCATAAGCGCTCAGCGTCCAGATGAGCGTGACGCCTTCCTGTTGTCCGCTTGCCCGAATGATGAGCCGGTCGGCCAGTCCAAGACTGTCCTGCTCCGCCTCGACTCGCTCGACCGTGCGCTGGGAACTGGAGGCAACCGTAAGCACCGTAGCGGTTTCATCGGTAGCATCGAGCAGCATGCGCGCGTCGGCAGCCTGCACGATCCAGCTACCGTCTGTTGTGTAGAGATTCACCCGGCCTGTGTCGTTGCGATAGACGAGCAGGCTGGTGCCTGCGTCCAGATTGTAGCGTAGATCCGCTGCCTGGATGCAATAGCCTTCCTCGCAGAGTTCACCATCCTTGCAGTCGAAATCCTGCGTGCAGGCGGTGGTTTCGCCCTCGGTGTCGCCATCGACTTCCTGATCGCCATCGCCGCTGAAATCACCGTCGCTTTCGGCGTCGTTTCCATCGCCGCAGGCTATACACAGCACAAGTATCACCACGAGCCACCCGATACACCACGCCAGTTTTGCGCTCATATCGCTTCTCCTGCCGGTCATCTTGTTAGATTTTTACGAATTCGTGCGGTCATGATACCCGATTGTCAGCAAATGTCCAAGAGATTGAAAAAGAGAAGCCGGGGGCATCACAGGAAATTGAAAATCTGTTTGATTTTTTTTAAGATCTTTTTCGGCTTTTGTCTTGGCCATTAAGATCAACGGGAAGTGCAGGATTGAATGTTATCTCGGTCTATGGCTTATCGTCGTGACCGTTTGAAATTCGTACGAAATTTTACTCTTTGTAAGAAATTGGGTGACATTCGATTTTAATTCTGATAAGCTATGTTAAGTATTAGTAGTGATTCTTCGTATCGGCGGAGAATTGACATGCCATGAAATATTTTATTCGATTTTCGCCTCTTTTAAATACGTCACCGTTCTTTATAAACTGAACCGCTTCAAGGCAAACAAGATGATACAACGATGGAACTACATCATTCGTCGCGGGGGAGAGTACTACGGGGCTAAAACCCTGAAAGCCTTGAAGAAACTGGTTTCAGACGGTGGCCTGTGACCCGATGATGAAGTATATGATCGGACAATGGGAAAGTGGAGCGCAGCCATTCACTTTACCGGGTTACACTTGCTATTTGCTGCTCGAAGCGAACATACCTTCTCATCAACGTTGACCCTCCCCCTTCCCAAGGTGCCGATTCAAGAGCGTCCCGATTTCAAGAAAGGGAACGGCGATCATCTTGCGAAAAGAACCCCTAAGCAGTTGGGTGGTGAGGTGCATCGCTATTTATCGAAGTCAAAACAGGCCTTTAACGGAAAGGTAAATACGATCAAAGACAAATGGTCACCTTTCAAAGAGGGAAGCAAGGCGGCGAAGGACTTTGAGAGTTCCAAAGCGATTCGCTTTCTCCAGGATGAAAACATCTCGGACAATGGCGGACGTCTGCTGAACCTGCTTCATTGGGGGGATAGCGGCTGGTGGTCGATTGCGATTTTAGCGATAGGACTGCTGGTTGTGATCGGGTTGATATTGGCGATACTCTACAACTGACATCCTCAAACGTTACACTTCCCCTCTCTTCCATTGCGTATATCGTCGATATGCCGCAAATGGAGTGCCCTTTTCCGGATATGCGGGTTCCTATAAGAGTTTTCACCCATATACTACTGATGCTTCTTCGTAACGGCGAGGCGTGAGCCCGCCGAGAAACGTCATTAAAAAACGGCGGGCTTACGCTCCGCCGCTACAGGTACATTAAAGGGGTTTTCGAACAAGGGCAAGCCTGTGGCTTAGCCCTTACCACCCATTCATCGAAAGGTTGTCGTCTACTCGCTGCGCCCACCGAGCAGGGACATGCATTGCTGGAACAATCCCATGCAGTTGACCTGGTTGTTGATGACCTGATCCTCGATGCAGGCTTGGATATCCAGCATGTTCTGATCGTCGTTATCCGAAAGCATCAAGCCGCACATGGCATCGCATTCCATCCCGAAGCCGACACGCATACACACCTGAGAGCTTGGCAACTCGCCACCGAAACGACCGGAGGGATACAGGCAGTCCATTTCATATTGATCCGAAGCGCAATCCGCATCGTTCGTACAGGTGGGATAGCATTGCAAGGCCAGACAGATCGTGCCGCTGGGGCAATCGCGGTCGTCGTGGCATAACTGCTCGTAATCGCCACATACGCCGCCGTCATCGACGACGCCGTTGCAGTCGTCGTCGCGACCGTTGCAGACTTCGTCTTCCGTGCTGTCGCAGGAACCGCAAGCACCGCGTTGCGGCAGGCAATAGCCGTTGACTTCGTAATGCTCTGCCGGGCAGGCTCCCTGTTCGGTCATGCTTTCCACGCAAAGCTGTTTCTGCAATTCCGGTAACGCCTGACACGCGCCGGAGGCGCACTGGCTGTTGTCGGTGCATTCATCACAGGCCGCCCGCTCGCAGGCGCCGTCCCGGCCAATGCTCGTGCAGCGGTCGGTGGGGGAGAGGCAGTCTTCACGTTCGGTGCAGCTTTGTGCATCCAGTGCCATGCTGACGGCGACATAGGCATCCACCATGCCGTAGCCGTAATACTTGCTGTGGCCGTTTTCATCCCACTTGCCATGAGCCGGATCGATTTTGCGCGCGCTCTTTTTCAGAATGTCGCGTACCTGGGCTGCGGTCAAATCGGGGTTGGCGGAAAGGATCAAACCGACCACGCCGGTGGTGAAGGGACAACTGGAACTGGTGCCGCCGAAGGAGAAGGTGTAGTCGTCCTGGCCGTTATCGCCGCTGCCGCGTGCGGCGGTGGTGACGATACCCGTAATGCCGCCGTTACTGGGAGCGGTTATATCCACGGTCGCGCCGAAGCTGGAATAGTAGCTCTTCAAGCCCTGATCGTCGGTTGCGCCGACGGTCACAATGGTGTCGACATTCAGCATTTCATTTCCGGCCAGATCCGTATTCTCATTTCCGGCGGAGAAAAGAATCACCATGCCTTTGCCATCTCGGCCGTCGCTTTCAGCATAGGCGAAGGCGTCGCGAATGACACCGGCCAAGGGAATCAAAGCAGGGGCGTCACCCCAGACGAGCGGATCGCCCATGTCGTAGCCCCAGCTATTGTTGACCGCTGCCGTTCCTGCGTCGGCCTGTAACACGAATTTGCTGGCGGTGATGCTGTCGCTGGAGCCGATGGGATCGTCTTCCGAAGGGTATTCAAAGGCGTTACTGCAACGCAGGCGGCAATTGGGACAGACACCGCTGACACCTATAGAGTTGTCACCCTTTGCGGCAGTCACACCGGCTACGCTCGAACCGTGCCAGCCAAAACTTCCCGCCAGTGCTTGCGCTTCCCAGTCATCGGGGAAGTCCAGTGCCGGTTCCATATTTCCGACGAGATCCGGGTGGTTCAGGTCGCAGCCATCGTCGTTGATGCCCAATACCACGCTCTGCTCGCCTTTTTCCAGATCCCAGGCTTCCCACACGCGTGCATCATTGTGGGCGACCTGCTGCGTCATGCCGGTATTGCGCAGATGCCACTGGTAATCGAAAAGCGGATCGTTGGGAATATAGTGCCGTTTGTAGAACCGGACGTAGTCGATTTCCGCCGTGATGTCGTTGCGTTGGTTAAGCTGGGCGGCGATGCGCAGTGCTTCGCGCGGAGAGTCGGCCTGAGCGATCCACATACCGGAGGGCGACCAGCTCAGTTGCTTGGCTTTTTGCAGACCCAGTGCAGCAAAGCTGCTAGCTTGTAACGTATGACGTCCGGTCTTGGGGGTCACGATCAGGCGGTCGGTGGCAGCCAGAATGCGTCCGTTGGCGTCGCGGAAGGTCGGCAGCGGTTCCATGTTCTGGGCTAGGGCCAATATGCCTTGCGGATCGGCCAGTTGCGTGGCGCGGATCTGAACGAAATGCCCTTTGGCGTACAGGCGAGCGGGAACGTCGAAGGCGTCCAGCGCCGCTTCGATATCCAACGAAGAGCGGTTGTCGAAGACCTGCACGTCGGTCGCTGGAGTCAAGCCCTGCGGAGTATACGCAGTGTCGTTTAACATGCTGAAATCGGTGCGTATTCCGGTTTCGTTCATATAGCCTTCCATGCACAGACAAACGACTTCGCAGGAATAATCCACACGCGGATCGGCCAGCCAGTCGCTGCAATACTGGTTGTCGTTGCAGTCGGTCTGCGAGGCGCAACGCTTGAAATAGTCGTCTGAATAGGTCGGACCGCCGAAAGGAAGGCTATCTGCGTTTTGGCAACGCTGTAAACAATCCGCCTCGTCATCGATTGCGCTGTGACGACCTTCGAAGTGACCGCAATCCGCCATGGTTTTGCAGGCATCTTCACAACTTGCGCTTTCGGCCGGCAGTTCCTCTACCCAGCCACGGCGGGGGCGTTGTAATTCTTCATCGCCATCGGTATCATCTCCATCGACATCATCGCCGTCCGGCCAGAAATCACCGTCGATCCAGATCAGGTCGCCGTCGCTCGCGTCTCCATCTGCCGTGTCGCCATCAATGGGAAGATCTCCATCGACGACGCTATCCCCGTCGGTGCTGTCGCCGTCGGCAGCTTGCTCGCCTTCTTGAGTGTCACCGTCTTCTACAGGAAGTTCCGCTTCCGCATCGGTCGTATCGCCATCCACGGACGTGTCCGCCTGTTCAATGTCTCCAGAAAACAGGATTCCCGGATCGCTGTCACTGCTGCAACCGGGCAGCGCTAAAAACCAGAACAATGTCAGTGCGCAAACGATCAGAGGTAGGCGATGTGAAAACATAGGTGATCCTTTCAAATAAAGAAGGAGAGAGAAAAACGAGGCGGCAAATCATTTTTCCCATTGGCATTCGGAAGATGATCGGCCCGGCGGCAAATATAGAAAAGAATCGTTTTCATTTTACATCGTTGCAGTGTTGACACCAAGCCAGAGAGGATTCTACTCGTAGCACTGGTTATGGGGCAAGGAAAAATGCGGGGTTACTCGAAGAAATGTAAGGATTCTTTATAGACCTGTAAAACGTTACTTGAAGAATAGACGGCGCCTGCGCCTCCGAAAATACGGGGGCGCAGGCATGGGCAATCACTCCCAGGTCGGTTCTTGCCGTCACGGATCGGGCAGGGAAGTATTAAACAAGTCAGCGGTTTAGTACTTCGCGCACCTTTTTGAGCGTATCCAGATCCACTCCATTGAGTTTCGAGAGGATTTCTTCGCGTGTTTGCGCTTCGGGTCCGGCCAGAATTTCGGTGGCTTCCACTTCCAACAGCTCGGCCACTTTCCGAATCAGGTCGGCGGTATCCACCGGTTTTTCCAGAAACGCCTGCGGTGGCTCGAATTCGCGTCCGCGCATCATGTCTTCGAAATCCTTGCGCCCGAACTCATCTTTTGCGTGAGCAGAAATGACGATCACGGGGATGTTGCCCCAATTGGTATTTTTGCGCAGTTTGCTGTAAAACAACGCACCACTCATGCCGGGCATCACCAGATCCAGCGTAATCAGATCGGGAACTTCAAACTTGACCTGATTGTACGCCTCGTGACCGTTACTCGCCGTGCGAACGGAGAATCCCGCGTCCTGTAAGGCCGTGGAAAGCACCAGTTGCACATCCGGCTCATCCTCGACCACCAGAATGTTTTTTTCCGCCGCCGTTGCCATCACTGCCTCCTTGTATCCAAAGGTTTTCGCTGCTTCGGGGAGCGTCAAGCTGCACTTCGATGCCTCGAAGGGCAGCTACATCTGCTCCCATTTGATAAAGCCCGGATTGACATCGACCATCGCATTGACGATGAGTTCGACCAAACCGGCGTAAATCAGACTTTCCTTTTCGAACAGTCCGTAATTTTCGAAGATATCGCGAATCTGTCCTTTGCAGTTTGAGCATGGAGCACATACGTACTTCTTAGTTTCAGGACCACGACAATCGGAGAAGGCATTCAGAATCTGTTCCAGTTTCTTGCGACCGGCAACCTTGAAGCGCCAGTCGTGAATGTTGTTGCGCCCCATGATGGCAAAGCCGCTGCCGCCGCCACAACAGTAGTTGTGCGCCCCGTGCGGCGTCATCTCTCTGAACTGTGGACAGAGTTTATGCAAGACGTCGCGTTGCGGCTTGATGATGCCCATCAGGCGCGTCAGGTTGCAGGGGTCGTGTACGGTCACCGGGAAGTCGTTGCGGGACGGATCGAACTTGATATCATTGTACTTTCCGCCCTCGTTAAAAACGATGTCACGCAATAGCGGGAAGCAGCTTTCGCGCGGGATTTTCAAGCCTTCAGGCAGCACGCGGTCGGCAATGACGGTCAATGCCTTGTGTGCGTGGCCGCATTCGCCGAGCACGATTTTCTTTACTCCCAGTTTCTCCGCTGCCTGCGCCTGTAGGATCGCCGTGCGGGCGAACTGAACGTCGTCGTAGAAAACACCGTAGTTGATGCTGTCGTAGGCGGCTAAGTCGCTGCTTAACGTCCAGGACAAGCCTGCCGCTTCGAAAATGATGCCGAACGCGCCGACGTTCTCCGGCCAGGCCAGAATTTCACCGGCGTTGTGGATCAGCAGGATGTCCGCGCCCTCCACATCCCAAGGCGTTTCGTACTTGAAGCCGCTGATTTCATTGATATCCTCGTCGATGAACTCCATGTTGTCCTTTACGACAAGAGAGTTCATGTTGGTGGAGGAGCCGGTTTTCAATTGCAGCATCGAGCCTTTTTCGTGCAGTTCCGGCGTTTGAATGCCCATTTCCTGGCTGAAGATCTTGCGGATTTCGCGCGCCACCAGGCCGTTGTCCGCCCCGATGGGGCAGGTTTGCGCACAACGACGGCATAGGTTGCAGCGGTAGGCCATTTCACCCAATCGTGCCACGGCCTGCCAGGTCAGATCGATGGGACCGTTGCGCCAGTCTGCCATCGTTTCTTTCTTGACGTACTTTTTGTAGATGCGCCGGAAAACCTCCGTGCGGAAGGTCGGGCGGTAGACTTCGTTTTTGCCGCTGGCCTCATACAGATGACAGGCATCCGAGCAGGTGTTGCATTTGGCGCAGTGCTCCATCGTTGTGGTTAGCTGAGCCAGGAAGGTCCAGTTGTTTTCCTTGGTGAACAGCTTTTCCATGCCGGAAAGAAACTTCCGGACCATTTCCTGCTCTTCTTCCGGCGTTTTGGGACGCGGAATCGGAAGAATGGAGGTGTCGTCCAGCAAACAGGCATAGTCCTGTTTGACGTTGTCTTTCAGCGGCGTCCAGTCTTTTTCCGCCTCCATGCCCGGTAAAGGCATCAGATCTTCTACGGCGACGTGGGTTAAGGGTTCATTGCCTTTGCTTACATCGCTCAACTTGGCTTTTCTGGATTTGGAGGTCATGTTATTTCTCCTTCCCTTCTTCGACATCGCGTGCAGGATTGAACGTGGCGACCTCCGCCCAGGTGGTGCGACCATGTCCGGCGATATGGCCAGCCGCCCAGGACACCGGGTAATTCAACACGGTTTGAATTTTGGCATCGGTATGAGGCGTATTGATATTGGGCTCATCTCCCCAGCGGATATCGTGGTAAAGGAAGTATTTCATGAAGAAATGCGACATGTGCGTAAGCGGGATGTAAGCCATCAGTACAAAGGCGACAATCAGGTGCGCGGCGAACAACGGCTGAGTTCCAACAGCTTTTGCGCTTGCCGCCGTGCCAAAGGTTAACAGCCCGGCCATAAAGCCCATCATCTGTGCGGCGTAGTTCTCTACCGACAACCACACGGCGATAGCCAGTCCCGTCGCCAGAATAAAGGCAGCCAGGTTGAAGAAGTGACCGAAACCGGAATACGCTCGCATGTCTTCATTGGTCAGGCGTCTGAAAAACAGTCCCAGTGCGCCGATGAGTGCGATAATGAACCCCAGCGGTCCGAGCAGTCCGGCCAGATTGGTGATGACCGTGCCGGGAGCCGCTCCCGAACCCAGCGATACACCGGCCAGTTGCAAA
The DNA here is from genome assembly GCA_965140415.1 of Myxococcota bacterium. Lineage (GTDB taxonomy): Bacteria > Myxococcota_A > SURF-8 > SURF-8 > SURF-8. Next base: position 5,086,320 of record OZ223209.1, on the reverse strand, counting down.
ATCGCACCCAGTCCCAACAGGCCGATAAAGGCCATCAGTAGATACAGTCCCAGGTGAAAGGGATAGGTCACGAACCACAGCGGGCGATTGTGTTCCCAGACCGCTTTTAAAAGCAGAATCTCGGGAATCATGACTTTCAACTCGCCGATGTGCGAGACTTCGCGTTTCTTCTGCCACCAGTCCACTTCTTCCAGATAGCCGCCGCCGTATTCAGCGCGTTTGCCTTCGTGGGCCACGGGATACAGTTCCCAGCGAACGTGAATGGGCTTTTTCAGGTAATCGACGAAGCGCACGACGACGGCGATACCGAAGACGGCAATGGCAAGGTAAGCAATGACGTATACGAGAACGGACATGCGGTTTCTCCTGTTTCAACCATGCGCGGTCTAAGCGCATGTAAATCCGGTGGTTTCAGCCCAGCAACTGCTTGGCCATTTCCATCAGTTCCTTCTGATCGATCGGTTTGGACATGAAGCCTTCCGGCGGCGGAATCTGGCGGCGACCCTTTAAAAAGTCGCCCATGTTCTCGCCGATAGCCGTGATGACGATCACCGGAATGTCTTTGAGTTCCGGGTCGTCTTTCAATTCGCGAAAGGTCTTGACTCCGGATTGCTTGGGCATCGTCATATCCAGGGTGATCAAATCTGGTTTTTCACTGCGCGCCTTTTGCACGCACTCCAACCCATCCAGCGCCGTGACCGGCTGATAGCCGTGATCGGTGAACAGGGCGGATAAAAAGGTCAGCAGATCCTGTTCGTCATCCACCAGAAGTACTTTTTTCTTTTCGCTCATGGCTGCTACTCTTCCTTTTTTCTAGTGTCGTTGGGCTTATCGTTAAGAGCCGGTTCCATGGACCGGTTCGCATGACCGTGCTTTTCAAGCTCCCGTTCCGCCAGCCGCCGCACCTTGTAGGCATCGTCGCGCAGCGTTCCAAAAACCACGCCGCAGCCCGCATCGCGGCGAAGCGCATCCCCACGCTCGGCCAGTTGCAGCATCTGCCGACAGAGCCGGAGCACATCCATCAGAGCTTCATTTATGGGGTCCGCAAACATGATGGCAATTCCTTTGCGTCTGAGACAGGCTTTGTAAAAGCAAGTGCCGTACCAGTTTTTATAAATTACGTATGTAGCTGGAAACAGGTTGAAAACTCATATTTGTGTGCAGAACGCTGACAATAAAAGCGTCTCGGATTCTCAAGATGGAGCACGGCTGTCTCAAGTTGTTCTATAAATATCTGCAAGTGACAGACTTATTAAATCAGGAGGATTTTCGCATTTGGCGTAGTGTCTCAAACTGTCTCATGTTGCTTCAATTGCAGAGAATGTGAGACTTGAGACAGTCGGGTTGGGAATCGGATGAAATCAGCTAAGGCGAAAGGTTTTCAAGTAGCGATACAGGGTTGCGCGACCGATGCCGAGTCGCTTGGCTGCCTGTTGCTTGTTGCCTTCGGCCTGCGCCAGGGCCAGTATGATCTCTTCCTTGTCATATTTCAAAGCAGGACCGGGCTTGACGACCGGGCGTTGATGTTGCTGCGTGATTTCCGGTGGCAGATGCTCCGGGTGGATGGTGTCGCCATGGCACTTGACATAGGCGTATTCAATCGAGTTGCGTAATTCGCGCACGTTTCCAGGCCAGGGATATTGAGTCAACAGGTCCAGCGCTTCGGTGGAAGGTCGCAGGATGCTGCGCTCGGTTTCGGTCGCGATGCGCTCCAAAAAATGTTCGACGAGCATCGGGATGTCCAAGCGGCGCTCGCGTAGCGGCGGCAGCGTAATCGGCACAACGCAAAGCCGATAAAACAAGTCGCGCCGGAAGCGACGGGTTTCCATCATGCGGCGCAGTTTCTGATTGGTGGCGCTGATCACGCGCACGTCCACGGAAATCGAATGTTCTCCACCGACGCGCTCGAATCGTTGCTCCTGCAACACCCGAAGCAGTTTTACCTGCATGGCGGGTGACAGTTCCCCGACTTCATCCAGAAAGATCGTGCCGCCGTCGGCTAGTTCAAAGCGACCTTTTTTATTCTGCACCGCGCCGGAAAACGCTCCGCGCACGTGCCCGAACAATTCGCTTTCCAAGATGCCTTCCGGTAGGGCGCCGCAGTTGATGGCCACAAAAGGTTTGTTTGCCCGCTCTCCGATATCGTGGATGGCGTTGGCTACCAGTTCTTTTCCTGTGCCGCTTTCGCCTTCGATCAATACCGGGACGTTGACCTTTCCGACTTCGCGGATCTGATCGAAAAGCGCCAGCATTTTCGGGTCTTTGCCGATCAGACCTCCCAGCGAATGATGATGCTTCAGCCGAAGTTTCAGTGCCGCCAGTTCGGTGTTGTCTTTAAAGGAAATCAACGCGCCGACATTCATTCCTCCCAGGCCGGAAAGCGGCATGGTCGCCATTTCCAATAAGCGTCGTTCTCCGTTTGGACAGGTGAACATCACTTCTTTACGGTTTACTTTTCCCCGCTCTGTTTGCCCGCCTTCGCAGAAGTCGCACTGCCCGCCGCAAAAACGACCCGGAAACACATCGTGGCAGTCTTTGCCTAACAGATCTTCGCGACGATGCCCGGTGATGCGTTCGGCGGCCTGGTTGAAATAGAAAATGCGGCGATTGGTGGTGTGAGCCATGACGCCCTCGATCATGTTGTCGAGAATCAGATCCAGGTTTCGTCGCGTGGTAAACAAGGCCTCGAAAAAGCCCTGATCGTACAAGGCAGAGATTTTATCCTTCAAACGATCTCGTGCCTGCTGGAATTGAAGCAGGCGCTGGGCTGGGTCATCGGCGTTTGGCTCGGGAATATTCCAATGAATATGGGGCGGCATGCCGGGAAGATTCGGTTGGCAGGAGCGGTCGAAGTCGCCCAGGGTGATGACAAGATCGAAATGGAACAGCTCGATATCCAAAGGGGTCAATAAGGGAAAATGCTGCAACTCGATCCCTAGCTGTGTCATCACCTCGTTGGCCATGGGATGCAGTTCCGAGGGCGTCATGGCGGCGCTGATGACTTGCAGGCCATTTAATCGCTGTGTCTGCGCCAACCCCTGTGCCATCAGATGCAGGCTGTTGCTCCCGGCCCCCAGAAATAACATCCATTGCTTGTCGCGCGCCATGGTATGCGACTCCTTGGCGTTACGGCGGTGACTGTTTTATCGGTTTGGGCAGACGTTCGCGCCGCAGCACGATACGAAACGTCGTTCCCTGATTCAACTCGCTTTCGACATCGATCCGTCCGCCATGCTCCTGAACGATTTTACGCGTGGTCAATAGTCCCAAGCCGGTTCCGCCTAGTCCCTTGCTGGTAAAGAACGTGGTGAAGACTTTGCGTTTGACTTCGTAATCCATTCCGATGCCGTCGTCGGTGACCTCGTAAATCAACGTATTGCCGCGATCTCGCACCTGTATCGTTACATGGCAGCCGCTTTTGTCGCTCATCTGACAGGCGTCGATGGCGTTACCGACCAGATTTGTCAGGCATTCGTGAATGCCCTCTTTATCCAGATTGGCCGGTTTAACCTGTCCGATCACCTTGTAGTTCAATTCGATCCCGGCGCGTTCGGCGTTGGCCGAGTAGAGCTGGACGACTTCTTCCGCAATTGACGCCGGATCGCAGCTTTCCACCTGGATTTCGCGCCCTTTTGAGAACCCCAGAAAGGCTTTTACGAACATCCCGATGCGCCCGATGTTCCGATCCAGAATATCCCAGCCCTGCACGATGCGTTCCGACTGCCCCAGCTTGATTCCGGTATTGAGCATATACATGCCGCCTTCCAGCCCGGCGATCAGGTTCTTGACGCCGTGGGCCAGGCCCGCCACCGTTTGTCCCACCGCCGCCAGTCGTTCGGCGTCCAGGTTGGCTTTTTCCAACTGTTTGATGCGCGTCAGGTTCTGAATGCTGAAGGCCATTCCCAGGTAACGTTCATTATCCAGCAGTTGAACTCCCGTCAACCGAACCGGTAGCGCCTCGCCACGCATGGTACGGATTTCGGTATCAGGCAGATAAACGTGTCCGACTCCGGCATGGACTTGATTTAGAAAGCCTTCGGGAAACATGCGTTCCAACTCGGCGGAAGTGACGAAATGATTGTCCGCCACCTGGCAGAGCTTTCTGGCTGCGGCATTGAAAACGGTTACGTTCATGTTCTCATCTACGGCGATGACTCCGTCGATGGAGGCGGCGATTAAGGTTTCCAAAAAGGAATGGGCAATGCGCAATTCATCCTGAAGCGCCACATTTTCGGTAATATCCACAGCCATTTCAACAACTTGGTCCACCTGCCGGTCCACACTTTCCAGTGGCGCGCTGGTGACGTGCAAGTGCATTTGCTGCCCGCGCGCATTACAGACCATGGATTGTGCACTGTGGATGCCGCCATCTTCAAAGGAGCGCCGCGCGGGGCAATCCTCGCATTCGGTTTCACGATTTTTAAAGACCTGATAGCAGAACTTGCCAATAGCCTCACCGAAAGTCTGATGAATCTTGTTGTTGGTGCGCACGACTTTCAAATTCCGGTCAAGCACCGTGATGTTGCATGGAACCTGATCGAACAGCAGTTGCAGTTCACGCCTCGTCTGGTCCGCCTCGGTGATATCCGTAGACATTTCAACTAGAAACGGTACTTCGTCCTGTTCGTCGAAGATGGGGATGGTGTATTTGATGTAGCGGGTCGGTTTGCCGTCCTTATTATAGCCGACTTCCTCATTGACTTGCGGCTGCTTATCCTGGAAGGCAAGGGAGCCTTTGCAGTGCGGGCAGACCGAATCGCGGCTTTTATACACTGCGTGGCACTTCTTGCCGCGCCAATGCCCGAAAAGGTCTTCGAAAGCGCTGTTGGCGGCAACCAGGTTGAAGTCGCGATCGATTACGGCGATGCTCATCGGTACGGTGTCGAACAATCGTTCCGCAATCCAGCTTTCCAGTTTGCTATCCAATTTGTTCATTTGCTGCACCTGAATGTGGTGAGCTTGCATGAAATCAGCAAGCGAAAGAACCTGAGACAATCGACTTGGTTGAGGATCGAAAATCGGGATTCGCAAAAGCTGTAGTTGATCCGGCAAATTTCGAACGCGAATCAGATCGGCAGGAAGGGCTTGATATCAGGAAAGAATTGTAAATATCGCAGGAGTTTGAGCAGGAGCTGGATTTCAGTCAACCAAGTATACCTATATGTATTATCAGAAAACAAATTGAAAGGCAACCTGAAACACACATGCAATGTCAGAAAAAAACCAAAACCGATTCTTTTTTTACTTGACTAATTGGCCAAATAGCCAAATACTTGCGACATGACATGCTGTACACCAAAAAAATCGCGCGGAGACTACAAACAGCAGGCGCGCATTCATAAAGCGCTGGCCAATGAAGCCCGGCTGATGATCGTTGACTGGCTCAAAGAATGCGAGTGCTCCGTCGGCGATCTGGCCGCTGCGGTCGAATTGGATATATCGACGGTTTCCAAGCATTTATCCGTATTGCTGGCGGCGGGAATCGTGGACAACCGCAAAGATGGCAACACGGTGCGCTATCGCCTGCTGACGCCTTGCGTGCTGGATATGTTCAGTTGCACCAACCGGGTGCTGCAATTGCGTAAGGAATAGGAAGCTTGTTTTAGGTTAGCTAAACCAAGTTAAAAGACAACGTTGCATGTATCGGAGGAATCCAGCTATGAATGAGCAAGACGATATTCGCAAACAGGTTTCCGGCTTTTACGGCAATAGCGTTACACAAGGTTGTGGCTGCTGCGGTCCAGGCTTGCCTCAAGGCGTGTCGGTGCAGACTGCGGGCTACGATAAGAACCAATTGAATGTCTTGCCCCAGGATGCGGTGCAAAACAGTTTCGGTTGTGGTAATCCATTGGCTTTCAGTGAGGTTGAACCGGGTCAGACGGTGCTGGATCTGGGTAGTGGTGCTGGTATCGATTTGTTGATTGCGGCGGAAAAAGTGGGATCAGCCGGAAAAGTGATCGGTGTGGATATGACCGACGAAATGATCGCTCATGCTCGTGCCAACATCGAGAAGGCCGGTGCCGGGCAGGTTGAAATCCGTAAGGGCATCATCGAACAGCTTCCGGTCGAGGACAATTCCGTCGATTGGGTCATTTCCAACTGTGTGATCAACCTGTCACCGGAAAAAGACAAAGTCTTTGCCGAAATCGCGCGTGTACTCAAACCGGGTGGACGCATCAGCATTTCGGATATCGTGGTGGAAGATTTGCCCGGTTGGGTGCGCGAAAGCATGACATTGTACAGCGCCTGTATCGGCGGGGCCATCAGCGAGCAACACTATCTGGAAGGATTGAAAAACGCGGGGTTGCAGCAGGTCGAAGTAGCCGAGCGCTTCATGTACGACTTGTCGCAGCTCACAAGCCTGGCGCAGTCCGAAATTCCGCGTGATGCCTTTGCCTGCTGCGGGGGAGGCGCAATCCCCAAGGAAATGGTGGCGGGGGTGGCGCAAGCGTTGGAAGGAAAGATCTACAGTGCCAAGTTCGTAGGTCGTAAAGGCTAGGGTGGAGATATCCTAATGTCGGAACGCAAACTCTTTCTACTCTTTCTCGCCGTGTTTGCGGCGCTCTGGTTTCTGCCGGTCGAAAACGCCCGATTTTTAGGTGCCTTGCATGAGGCGCTGGCGTTATCGAAATGGTATGCACGCGAACATGTGATTCTTTGCCTGATTCCGGCTTTCTTCATCGCCGGAGCCATTGCCAGTTTCGTTTCGCAGGCTTCGGTAATGAAATATCTGGGTGCACAGGCCAAGCGCACGGTGGCTTACGGTGTTGCCGCCAGCAGCGGAACGATTTTGGCGGTTTGTTCCTGCACGGTGCTGCCATTGTTTGCCGGAATCTACGCGCGTGGCGCGGGGCTTGGACCGGCGACGGCCTTTCTATACAGCGGCCCGGCCATCAACGTGCTGGCGATCATTTTAACGGCGCGTGTTCTGGGAACGGAACTGGGGCTGGCGCGAGCCATCGGCGCAATCGTCTTCTCGGTCGTGATCGGTTTGTGCATGGCCTTTATTTTCCGCAAGGAAGAAGCGGAAAAAGCGGCGTCGTTACCGGAAATGCCCGCCATGCAGACCGCGCGCAGCGGCGCACAGGATCTGCTATATTTCTTCCTGATGGTCGGAATTCTCGTGTTCGCCAACTGGGGACAACCACAGGCCGGTGATGCCGGAATCTGGGGATTGATTTATGCCGCCAAATGGTGGATCAGCGGGATATTGCTGCTGATGCTGGCGGGTGTGTTGTGGCGCTGGTTCACGCGTGACGAACTGAGCGAATGGGGCGCTTCCTCCTGGGAATACGCCAAGATGGTGCTGCCTCTGCTGTTCATTGGTGTGCTGGCCGCCGGTTTTCTACTGGGCCGACCGGGACACGAGGGCGTCATCCCTTCCCAGTGGGTCAGCGGCCTGGTGGGTGGCAATTCATTGTGGGCGAACCTGTTTGCCTCGGTGGTGGGGGCGTTCATGTATTTCGCCACCTTAACGGAAGTCCCGATCTTGGAAGGTTTACTCGGCGCGGGAATGGGTAAAGGTCCGGCGCTGGCGTTATTGCTGGCCGGTCCGGCACTGTCATTGCCGAACATGCTGGTCATTCGCAGTGTATTGGGAACGAAGAAGACCGTGGTTTACGTGTTGTTGGTTATTGTGATGTCTACGCTTAGCGGGTTGCTTTACGGTGCGCTATTTAGCTAGGAGTTGCCATTGAATGCGAAAAAGAACAGCAAAGAGAAACTGCCGCGCCAGGTCAAGGCATTAGGTCTAGTCAGTTTTTTCAACGACAGTGCCAGCGAGATGATCGTACCGCTGCTGCCGTTGTTCGTCACGCAGACGCTTGGTCTGGGTCCGCAGATTCTAGGTGTGATGGAAGGAATCGCGGAAGCGGTTGCGGCATTGTTGAAGTATTTCTCCGGCTGGTGGTCCGACCGCCTGCAACGCCGGAAGCCGCTGGCGGTGGCCGGTTACGTGCTGGCTTCGGCTACTCGTCCGCTTTTTGGTTTGATTACGGCAGGCTGGCATCTGGTTACTCTGCGCGGTCTGGATCGCGTTGGCAAAGGGCTTCGCACCGCACCCAGAGACGTGCTGCTGGCGGAGTCGGTTCGGCCCGATATGCGCGGACGCGCCTTCGGTTTTCATCGGGCGATGGATCACGCCGGGGCGGTGGTCGGTCCGCTGATCGCTTTTGCGCTGCTGTACGGTTTGCAACTGGACCTGCGAACGATTTTCCTGCTGGCGGCGGTACCCAGCCTGCTAACCATCGCGTTTGTCGTGTTTGCTGTAAAGGAAGTGGTACCGAAGCGTGAAGTGAGTAAAGAAGCTGACGAATCTTCGCAGCCGGAAACCACCAAGCAGGAGCGGCGACAGTTCGGTGTGTTTCTTGTGGCCATGATTCTCTTTACGCTTGGAAATTCGACCGATGTCTTTCTGATCCTGCACGCTCACGAACTCGGCGTGCCGGATTATCTAGCTCCGATTATGTGGGTTGTGCTGCATCTGAGTAAAACCATCTGGGCTACTCCCTGCGGGGGGCTGTCCGACCGCTTCGGACGTGTGCCGGTGATTCTTGCCGGTTGGATGTTGTACGCCGTGGTGTATTTCCTGTTTGCGTCTTCACAGGCAGCCTGGCAGGTCTGGCCGCTGTTTGTTTTGTACGGACTGTACTACGGCCTGACCGAAGGCCCGGAAAAAGCGCTGACGGCGGATCTGGTGAAGTCGAGGCAGCGCGGGAAAGGTTTCGGCGCTTACCATCTCGCCATCGGCGTGTCGGCCTTGCCTGCTTCGGTCATGGCGGGTTTTCTGTGGCAACAGTACGGTGCTTCCGTTGCATTGGGACTGGGTGCGGCCTGCGCCGCATTGGCTGCCATCGTGCTGGCCTTTGCCTTCTTACGGACTCCTTTTCAAACGAATAAAGCAAACTAGAAGGATGAATGATGAAAAAGATCGAGATTCTTGGAACGGGTTGCGCCAAATGCAAGAAGCTGTTTCAACTGACGCAGCAGGCGGTGGGGGAAATGGGTATCGAGGCGGAAGTCGTCAAGGTGGAGGACATTCAGCAGATCGTGGCCAAGGGCGTGATGATGACGCCGGGATTGGTGGTGGACGGCGAAGTTAAAAGTGTGGGCAAGTTGCCGCCGATGGATGCGTTGAAAAAACTGCTGGTATAAACAAGGAAACACCATGAAGTATCTTTTCACACTTTTTATTCTGTGTTTTGTCTTGTTATCGTTTACGACGGCTTGCAGTCAGGCGGAGACGCAAGCCACGCCGGAGCCGGTGCCATCTGCAACGCCGCAGAAGGCTGCCGCCGATACGAGCAATACCAAAGCTGCAAAGCCGGCAGTCGTTACGATTCCCGACACGGTAATCGTGTATTATTTCCACGGGGATTACCGCTGCAAGACCTGCACGACCATGGAGCAACTGGCAGATCAGACGATCAAGGAAACCTTTGCCGAGGAGTTGAAAAGCGGAAAGCTGCAATGGAAGGTCGTCAATACGGATCGGGAAGAAAACAAGCATTTCACCCAGGATTATCAGCTTTTCACCAAATCCCTGGTGCTCTCCGCGATCAAAGACGGCAAGCAGATAAAATGGAAAAACTGCGACAAAATCTGGGAGCACGTCCATCATCCGCCCGATTACATCGCTTATGTCGCTGCTGAAATCCGCAACTACCTGGATGGCGTGTGATGCTTGCTTTCTGGGTTGGCCTTGGTAGCGCCTTGTGGCTAGGCATTCTGACGTCGATCAGTCCCTGTCCATTGGCTACGAATATTACCGCCATCAGCTACATCGGCAAACGCGTTGAACGTCCCCGGCTGGTGCTGATAAGCGGTCTGCTGTATACCGTGGGACGTATGGTCGCCTATGTCGTGGTGGCGGCTTTGGTAATTGCAGGTTTATCCTCCATTCCAATCGTTGCCAATTTTCTGCAACAAAACATGAATCGTTTATTGGGGCCGATTTTGATTCTGGCCGGGTTATTGCTGCTGGACGTTCTGCCGATATCTTTCGGCAGTTCCGGAGTTTCCGAGCAGATGCAACAACGTGCCGATCGATGGGGTGTCTGGGGCGCATTGCTTCTGGGTGTTTTGTTCGCGCTGGCTTTTTGTCCGGTTTCCGCAGCCTTGTTTTTCGGTAGTTTGATTCCACTGGCTTTACAGCATCAATTCAGCCTGCTTTTGCCGTTGGTCTATGGCATCGGAACGGCGCTTCCGGTCGTTGCTTTTTCTCTGCTGTTGGCTTTCGCCACCCAGCGACTCTCCCGCGCTTTCAACCTGTTAACCACAATCGAACGTTGGATGCGACGTCTCACCGCCCTGATCTTCCTGGCGGTCGGCGCCTATTACACACTGATGTTCACCCTGCATTGGCTCTAGCCTGAAGGCTGTTCGACAATCCTCTTGCCGCCCGTGACAAAGCTTGTTACAGTAAATGGAGAAGGGTAGGCGGTTTGTGATAATCGCCATGCAAGAGGAATCGGAAAGACATGCATCCGTTGCATAAACACCAGCAGCCGTTGCACCGGCAAGCAGCACAGGCAAGTAATGCCGCCTGGGTGGCGTACTGTTTCTTGCTGCTGGCGATGCTATTGCTGATGGGTTGTAATGGCGATGACAACGAAAGCACCAGTGACGGCGACAGTGTGGATGGCGATAGCCGAGAGCAGGAAATCGAGCCTCCCATGTCGGATGGCGATCTGGATTCGAACCCGGAAACACCGGTAGACGGCGACGCCGAAATGGCGGATTGGAACTACCCTCCCGGCGACTGGGACGGCGAACCCTTCTCGTGTTCGGGTACCTGCCAGGCGCAAGATCCAACGGTCTGTTTCGACTTAGAATTGTGTGTTTGTGAAGAAGGACAGTTTGTGCTTCGAAACTGTGACAGCATCTGCGCCGAGCGCAACGGCGGTTTAGCGACCGGTTGCAGCTATGACCCGGATACGGGCATGGACGACTGCCTGTGCAACCCGGCCTGGAAACCCTGCCAAGCGGATGGATGGATTACCGAACTGCCGTTTTCCGTCAGTGACGATACCTTCGAAGCCGGTGACGATTTCCGCGTGCAGACCAGTTGTTTCGATTGGGGCGTGATGGGAGAAGATCACGTATACGCCATCGACATGCGCAGCGGTGATTCGTTGCGGGCGGAGCTGACGCCGTTAAGCGAAGAGTACGATCCGGCTCTGCTGATCGCTTCGGAATGTTCCAATCTGGCCGTGTGCTTGGAAGGCAGCGACCGCAACTGGGCGGGTAAAACGGAAACCCTTTCGTTTACCGCCACGGAGCGCGGGAGATATTTCCTGGTCGTCGATGCCGGATATCAAACAAACACGGAGCGCTCACACGGCGCTTATGAGTTGAACGTCACCGGTGAATTGCAACCACCCGACGGAGATTTGGACCAATCCGAAGCTGAAGCAGAAGCTGAAGCAGAAGCAGAAGAAGCGGAAAACCCATGGCCACCGGATGGCGATGTGATGCTCGATGGTGATCTCGATTCAGATGGCGATGTCATTGTGGACGGCGACCTCGTTCTTGATGGCGATCTCGTGGTAGACGGCGATTTCATTCCCGATGGCGATTCGGAACTCGACTTCGATAGAGATTTCAATGATATCGATCAAGAACAAAGGGACGCAGAAGCCTCCTATCCTGCCGATGAAGATTCGATTCCTTACCCGGATGGGGATGGTTTATCCCAGTAAATTCTCTTGTCATTTCGTTAAAAAACGAAGTCTGGTCCAATCTGCTTTTCTCCATTACCATTAATAACTAATCTAAAATCATTACAAAAAAGTTTTTCTCTGACTTGACAGTGGAGAAAGCGTTCTTAGTTTCTACCTAACGGAACGCTGAACCGGTTCTGAAAATGAGAGAGGCCGAGAGAGAGTCGGCCAGGTTAGTGAAAAACAACAAAAGTTATCATAAAGGAGAACATCATGTCTTACCTCATCACTCGCAACTACCTGAATCCGAGCCGTCGTACTTTTACCAACAATTTCCTCAACGACTTCTACAGCGGACGTCGTCGGCACCTTGAAAACTGCTGCACGAATCAGTGGAGCGCGCCGGTGGATATCACCGAAAACGAAAACGGCTATCTGCTCACAATGGATTTGCCCGGTCTGACCAAGGACGACGTGAATATGTCGGTGGAAAAGGGTGTATTGACCATCTCCGGCGAACGTAAAACGGAAATCAATGAGGAAAGCGAAAAAGTGCATTTCACCGAACGCTACAGCGGCGAATTCCAACGTTCCTTCCGCCTGGGCGAAACGGTCAACACGGATGAAATCAGTGCTAAACTGACCAATGGTGTCCTGGAAGTTCGTATTCCCAAGCGCGAAGCCGTACTGCCCAAGCAGATTCCGGTCGTATCCTAAGTTTCCGGTTCCCCCTCATCTTCCTTCCTCAAGTTGATGACAATGCCGGGCGGGTTTTCCCGCCCGGTGTTTGTTTATGGCAGTCGCAATGGGTTAGAAAGAATTTTATGTTTGATGAATTCCGTCTCTAAATCTTCCCTCGGATAAAGAAAAAGACGCGGGTAGGAATGGTTTCTCCGCCGACGGTTTCACCAAAGAGCAACTGGCGCGGATACTGAACGTAGCGCGGCGAGGCAATGCCGTTTGCCGTGTAATAGTTCATTTTTCCGTCCCACTGGTTCTTTTCCAAGGTAAAGCCGTTGTTCTTTTGCGATTTCCACAGGCTGGGGAGTTGCAGCAGGTCGAAAAAGGCTACACCCAGTTCCATTTTTCCATCCCACAACGCATAGCTGGCGTTGAAGTTCAAAATGAAATATTCCGAAATCTTGTCGATGCCGTACACGGTGGTGTCGCCGCTTTCAGGATCTTTGGTGTAAACGGCCACATCATCTCGGCCATTATAACGAATCCAGCCGCCGTCACCGCCGGTCCAGCTAAAGGTATAGAACTGCGAGGACGCCAGTCGCGTCAGAAAATTGCGCCGTTCGGTAGCGGAAACGAAATGTCCGAACAGATTGGCGGAAAAACCTTTGTAGTGCGTATTCAGTCCGACATTGAACTTGTGCGTCGGATTCTCCTTGTGAACCGTGGTGATGTCCTCCAACGCAATATCCGAGGGGGAGATATGTTCCTTGTAAGCTTCGGCATTGCCTATGGCGATGGGAATGCCGTTGGCGTCGATGGTCGTGGGCAGTAGATCCACAAAGGCATTGTAGTCGTCAGCGTATTTCTGCTTGAGCGTATCTGCGTTGGATACCCAGATATGCTGGAAGCTGTAATTGGCGAAGCCGCGCAGCCAGCTTGTCATGCGTACCCGCAGCGCCAGTTCGAAACCGACGTTATTGGCGTCTACGTCGTTTGTGAAGCGGAAGGGATTCATCAATTTCTGGGCTGTTTTAAAGGCGCGCCCGGTCTCACCGCCTTCGAAGTCATCCGGATTCAGAGCAAAGAAGGGATTCAGATTCCAGTACAGCTTTTCCGGGTTGCCGTCGAATAAAATCAGATCCCGATACCAGTTGTAAAAGAAATCCACGTTCAACTCGATGCGCTTGATGAAGCGCCCGGAATAGCCGAATTCGATGGCGTACAGCTTTTCAGGTGAAAGCGACGATTCTCCGGAGTAGGCCAGATCCGCCTCGCCGGTAATGTCGTTGAATGGGATCACGGAATCCAGTTCGGAGGTGCGGGCGGTCATCATCAGTTTGCCCAGATTCACCTGCATGTTGGATTCGAAAAACGCCGGATTACGGAAACTGACACCGCCTGAAATACGCAGCGCGTGATTTTTGTGTGGCAGGAAAATCAAGCTGCCGCGCGGGGACCAGGAGTGGATGTTGTCCACTTCGCTGCTGGTTGGATCGTCTAAGATTTTGTGTTCTTTGACGTCGAGCAGTTCGTAGCGAATACCGGCGTTCATGATAAACCAGTCCACCGGATACAACTCGTTTTGCAAAAAGAGCGAATAGGTATAACGCCTTGTACGTAGTCCTTCTTCCGGTGCGGAGGAAACCGCCGCTTCCGTCGCCTCTGCGGCGCTCTCCACCACCTGTTCGGCGTCGGGAGAATCAAGGCGCACGATACGGGCATTACCGCCGACCGTGATGCGGTCGATGCCGCCCAATTCTATATTATATTGCAGGTCCAAATCGAAAGTATGGCTGGTCGAGTGGATCAGCGGCATGTCCGGCTTGTCGATATCGATGCGGATCGAGGTGTCCTCTTCGCCTACGAAATAGTTGGGATCGGCGGCGATTGTCTGTGGAATCGGCAGATCGAAGCCCGCCGCCACATTCAGATAGCTCCAGAAGAACTGGAATTCCAAGCCTTTCCACCAGGCATTCAGTTTTGTGTAGGCCTGAGTGGTGCTGACCGAAACCGGACCAACCAACGAAAAGATCGACTTCGCCTGATCCTTTTCCGCACCACCGGAAATCGAAAGCCCCAGATCTTTGGCAAAGGCATATTCGATCAGGGTGCTGCCTTTGACCGATTCGATGGAGTCGTCGTCCATGTCGTCATAGGAGGCCAGCCGCCGGTAACTGGCGGAAAGTTTGTACCCTAGCCGATCTTTGACATCGCCGAATACTGCCGATGCCGTTTGCCCGTAAGGTCCGGCATGTACACCGTACAGCAGGCCCTTGATATCTTCCGGTCGCTTGGTATAGATATTGACCACACCGGAAAAGGCGTTGGCTCCGTACAAAGTGGAAGCCGGACCGCGAATGACTTCCATGCGCTCGATTTCCTCTACCGGAATCGGCAGCGCTTCCCAGAACGTGATACCGAACAGGTCCACATAAACTGAGCGACCATCGATAAGCACCAGCATTTTGTTGGAGCCTTCACGATTGAAACCTCGCACGTTCAGGTTTTTGTCGGCATGGCTGATCTCCAGAAAATCCATGCCGGGAACGGTGCGCAGCACCTCGGCAATACTGGTGGAGCCGTAGTTGCGGATATCTTCATCGGTGATGACGGTGATCGAAGAAGGGGAGGTGGAGATTTCCTGCTCTACCTTGGAAGCCGATTTGACCTTGGCTTCCGTTTCTGCGGTGAACAGGGCGAACTCTTCGGACAGGTCCGTATCCTTAAAACCTGGCTCGCCCTGGAATTCGCGACCCAACAATTCCTCTGCCTGTTCCAGCGTTTCCGCTTTTTGAAGTTCTTCTCCTTCCGCCGGTTCCTGAGCCTCCGAAAGCGTTTTGGGTTCAATCGGCTCCTGCGAATCGACACCTTCCTCCCAGTTCATGGAAAATTCGTCGGGTTCTTCCTGCTGCCCGGAAGGCGTCGCTTCCGATGCGGGAATGGGAGTGGCGGTAACCGGTCGACTCAGGCGTTCCACAACCGGAATCATCGTGGGGTCTGAATCGGAGGACAGCAGTGCATGCTTGCCTCCGCGTCGGTCGAAGGCCACCGCCCAGATTTCGATGCCGGGACGGCTGACGTGCTCTCCGGGGATCGTCGCGCTCCAGCGTTCGGAATTCGCTTTCCGAATAAACACGGTTTTCCATGAACTGCGCAGTAGGTTACGATAGTAGACTAGGGCATAGTCGATATGCTTTGCGCCGTGCTGGATGGTGAAATCCATATTCAGCGGCTGATCGACCAGAATTTCTTCCGGGAGATTGGTTTGGGCCTCGATATTCGGTGCGGCAACAGTCACCGCCGTGGAAAAGACAGTTGTCCACATAAAGAGACACGCAATAGTGCAAGCCTTCAAGAATCCCGACATGGGGCAGCTCCTGCTGGCGGGGGTTACAGCCTGACGAGCAGACTCTTTCCCGATATTTTAAGACTGGGTTGACACTCGGCTTTCCTTAGCCATTTCAAGCATAACAAAGTCTACCAAGGGCTGTAAAGACGATAGAATTAAAAAATTTGCAATTTTGTGGTGATCTGGCTATGATCCCCCCTGTGTTTAGAGGAAGGTGGGAAAATGACAGCAGTTGAATTTTACATGATCGGTGTGTTTGCCTATACATTGATTGGACTTTTGTCAGTCCTTTTTATGTGGCACCAAACCGAACGTCCCAAGCACAAAGGGTGGTAAGGCAGTCGCATCGCGATCTGTAGCCTTGCTTTTGATGGGTTGAGAAGCGGAGGAGTCTGAGGTTGAATATGAAGCATACCAGCCAAATAGCGCTTGTAATCGTACTGCTGATGCTTACTATGTCGGCATGGGCCGAACCGGAACCGGCGGAAACAACAGCAGTTTCCCCTGAACCGGTCGCCGCATCTGAATTAAAGACCGCTCCGCCGCCACAGCCGGAAGAGGCTCCTGCGGCTGCTCCCGAAGAGCAACCCGCTGCCACGCCGGAAGGCGAAGCGCCGGCAGAAGAAGAGCCGGCAGAAGAAATTGAAACGGGCGGCAAATCCATGGTGCTGATCTCCGAGCGTAGCGCTGTGGGCCTGTTGGGTAAAGATCTGTTGCTCGAAGTCGGTATCCAGGCGGAAATCGCCGCGCCGCATTTCGGTGTTACGGCTTGGTGGGCCTGGTATCAGCCCTTCCCGGATGATGTCGGTTTCTGCTACGGGCTGGGTTTCGCCTTCCATTGGTACCCGTTGGGCGACGGCCCCGGCAGTTTGTACTTCGGGCCGGGATTCTTCTTCATTCACATGCATCGCGACCCCGATCCGATTCCCGCCGCCATGGCGTCTACGGAAGTCGTTGACGAATGGGGTTTGGTCAAATTCAACGAATCGGGCGACGGCAAAGACTTTGATCTGCTGGTGCCCATGTTGGAAGTCGGTTACCGTTACCGCTTCCCCTTCTATCTGACTTTGGGAGTCAGCCTGTCGGTCGGTTATGCCGTTTCGGATCAGCGACAGTATCATGGCGATGCCATCTACGCTTCACTGATGCCGCATCTGGGCTTCTCCTGGTAAGCCGCTTGCCGTTCGGGACTGCCCTGACGATAAACAAGTTGGAAACAAGTCACCATACCGCCAGTCGAATCTTCATTCTGCTGGCGGTTTTTAGTTTATGCATGGCCTGTGCCTCGCAGAAAGCGGTGTTGCGATCCACTCCTACAAAAGGGAACGTTCTGCTGCTCAAGCACGGCTGGGATATGCCTTCGGTATCCTGGGCGGCGAGTCACTCCGAGCGCTTGCGCACCGCTCCATTCGACGGTGTCCTGCTCGACTCGCCGCTTCGGGATCGCATCTTTTCGCAGCAAGCTTTAACTATTGATGAAATTCGTTCCGCATTGGAACCGTATCGGCAGGCAGGGTTAGGACAGGGACGCCACGATCTGCTGCTGCTGTTTGCGTCGTCTCCGCAGACGGATGCCTGTCCCCCGGATGTGTTCGAAGACTGGAGCGTGATTTTCGATAACCTGCGACTTTTCTCCCTGGCTGCCAAGGAAGCGGGGTTATACGGGCTGGCTTTTGATAACGAACCGTATGGCTGTAACTGGTTCGCTTTCGACGTCGTTCAAAATGACCGCAGTATCGAGGATTACGCCCGGCAATACAAAGCGCGTGGCGAACAAACTATGGCGGCAATTCAAGCGGGTTGGACGGACGCACCGGTGCTGCTCTTTCTCGGACCTTGGATTTCGGTAGATGAAACGGGAGCCTATCGCGAGCCATGGCCGTATATCGGTCCCTTTGCGGCAGGCATGGCGATGACGGCGCAGGTGGGGCAGTTGATCGAGGGCGGGGAACGTTACGCACTCCGTTTGCCTGAACAATTTAAGCTGGCCGCGCAGCAGATGCGTGTACAATGGCCGCCGAGCTATCCCTTTTTAAGTAAAGCGGAGCTTCCTCTCTTTCTTGGCAAAATGCCCATTGCCTTCGGCGTTTACGATCGGCACTTTATCGGACCGGAGAAGGGAAAGCCGCTGACGGTGGAAGAACTTCGCTGCAAGTTGAACGCTGTCTCGCAAGCGGGGGACGGCATCGTGTGGCTGTACACTGAAAGTGCGGATTGGTGGCGCGAGGCGGGTGAGATGTCGTTACCTCCAGTGACGGAGGAGATGAAACGGATGATCGAAGAACTTCGGCAGATCTTCGATGGAAGTCCTAATACGCCTGGAAGCTGAAAGACTTGTCTAGCTGGCGGATCTTCTGCTATCATTCGCATATCGTAGTATAGAACGGGAGAGGGAATCGTGAACGAGTCGCAAAGTCGCCCGGCACCGAACATGAAACTGGTTGTGGTTCTGTTACTTCTGGCCACCGTGTTGATGTATCTGCTGCGCGACGTACTGATCCCTGTGGCGTTTTCCTTTCTGCTCGCCTATTTTCTCGACCCGGTGGTGGATCGCTTGGAGGAGCGCAAATTCTCGCGCACACTCGGCATCGTGCTGCTATTGGCTGCGGCCATGCTGGTGTTTGCTGTGTTCCTGCTCATCTTCATCCCGTTGATCGTCGATGAAACCGAGTCGTTCATCGCTCGATTGCCCGAAATTATTTCGAATCTCGAAAAGCGCCTGGTGCCGCTATTGACGCAGTGGACCGGTATGGAGTTGCCCTCATTACTGGAAAAGGTCGGATTGCGCGCCAAAGACTGGCTGCATAACCTGACCGCCGCCGAACTGGCTCCGGTAACGACCTTTTTAAAGAACACTTTCACCTCCACCTTTGGGGCCATCATGGCGCTGTTTTCCGCCGCCATGATTCCAATCTTCACCTTTTATTTCCTGCGCGATTTCGACACCTTGAAGTTGTATCCGCTGCACTATGTTCCGCTGCGGCACAAAAACTGGGTCATCGATCTGTTCCGGGAAATCGACGAAGTGCTCTCTTCCTTCGTGCGCGGGCAGGTGACAGTCTGCCTGATTCTGGGAATGCTTTACGCCGTGGGCTTTGCGATCAGTGGCGTTCCGCTGGGCTTTTTGATCGGCCTGATTGCAGGCATGGTCGCCTTCATTCCTTACCTTGGCTCGGCGGTGGGCGTGGGTTTGTCGCTGTTACTGGCGTTACTGGACTGGCAGGGTTATGGACCGCTGATCGGCATCGGCATTACCTTTACGATCGTGCAAACGCTCGAATCGTTTGTTATTACCCCGAAAGTCGTTGGAGACAAAGTTGGCCTGTCGCCCCTGGCGGTCATTCTGGCTTTGATGATCGGCGGTGAATTACTGGGATTCGCCGGTATTCTGATTGCCGTGCCGGTGGCGTCTGTTATCAACATCCTCTGGCGGCGCATGCGGGATTACTACCAGAATACACGTTTCTATCTGGATTCGGAAACGTCGGAGGAACTGGAAGAAGCCACGGAACGAATGGAAGATTCCAATTCGCAGGAAACGGAAGAGACAATCGCACCATGACGGAACGAATCAAGCTGGTGGTATCCGATTTCCATCTTGGAACCGGGCGGCGCAACCCCGACGGCTCCCGCAACATCATGGAAAACTTCATGCTCGACGAGCGTTTCGTGGAGTTTCTGGAGTATTATTCTTCCGGCGATTACACCAACACTGAAGTCGAGTTGATTATCAACGGGGATTTCTTCAACCTGATCCAGGGAGAGGTGGATGGACGCATTCCCTCCGACATCACCGAGGACATCGTACTTCGTCAACTTCAGGATATCTTAAACGGTCACACCATGGTTTTCGACGCTTTGCGCGCCTTTATTGAGAATCCCGGAAAAACTTTAACGTTTACAGTAGGCAATCACGATGCCGGGCTTATCTGGACCGAAGCCAAGAAATTGCTGCAAGAACGCTTGGGTGAAAACGTGCAGATTTTCAACCGCGCTTATGTGTTCGACAACGTGCATATCGAGCACGGAGATCGTTTCGAGCCGGTACATTACGTCGACCCCAAGCTGCCGATTTTATCGAGAGGATTGCCGGAGCCCATTCTGAACATTCCGTGGGCCACCTATTTCTACATTCACTTCGTCTGTAAATTGAAAAATCGACGTGCCTATATCGACAAGGTCAAGCCCTTTCGACATTACCTGACATGGTCGGCCATTTTCGATCTTAGCTTCTTCATCGTAACCATCACCAAGCTGATTTTCTTCTACTTGTACACGATCTTTTTCGCCAAGGTAGGACACCGCCGTTTCGGCTGGCCGGTAATTCCCATGCTGCTTAATCAAACGCGCAGTTTTCCCGAATTGCGCGCGGTACGCCATTTGTTGAAAAAGGAGAAAATCGGCACGGTCATTCTAGGTCATACGCACCACGCCTTGTATCGGCAATGGTCCGGCGAGGGTGAATATTTGAACGCCGGTTGCTGGAATGGCGTCACCAACATGGATATTCAAGCCTACGGCTTCCAGGTGCGGTTGACATATGTAATATTGGAATGGGAAAAGGAGCGCTGGGTATCGAATCTGCGACGCTGGCGCGGCAGCGCCCAGGCTTATGAAGACTTCTACGGCTGATCTTCTTCATCTCCGCTATCGGGCAATTCGAAATCTGCCTTGTTTTTCTTCAGATCGTCTAGCAGTTGCATAAGATTGTTGTGTTGGCTGCAATAGGGGCAAAGCTGTAGTCCTCGTTCGGCAACTTCTTTCGCCTGATCTTTCTTTCCGGCACGGACGTAAGCCATCGCCAGCAGAAAATAGCCGCGTCCGACCAAAGCCGGTTTGGGTTGGGCTAAATGATCCTTCAATTTAAACAAGGCTTCTTCGGTGCGCCCGGCCACAATGGCCAATTCCATTTGCCGATACAGCTTGTTCGCCGAGGAGGCTTCGCGGTAGCTGGCAGGCGGATCTTTCACGGCTCCCGGCTTATGAATGTCGGGGATGTAGGGAACTTCCAGATCGTGCAGCTTGGGATCGACAGTCACTTTCTCACAACCCAATAACCCGGAAAAAACAATCAGAATCGCAGCGAATAAGACAAACTTCAGCGTGTGTACGATCGCGCAATGCATAGCAGAAAACCTCTTACAGATCTGTTTTCAACCCGATTCCCGCGCCGACGAACAGACCGTGCAGGTAGCTGCCTTTGTTATTGGCACTGCCTTCGATGATCGGAATGTTCAGTGCATGGAAAGCGTAGGCGGCAGTGATATCGATGTGGAACATGTCGGAAAGCTGATACTCGATGCCGCCGCCCAGATCCGCCGCCAAGCCTTCTTTGGAAGTACCGGAATCCCCCGGCAGCGTATAGGTAGCGTATGATAAACCGATATGCCCGGAGAGATACACGCGGAAGCGCTCGCCATACACGCGATAGCGTACACCCGGAGCGAAAGCCAGCAACTTCAACCCTTTGCGGGTTTTATCCAGATTTTCGCCCGGTTTTTCCAGTAGTTCGTTGCTATCGTTCCAACCCTGGTATAAAAACAATTCAATACTCAGATTCTTCAAGTCGCCGCCGAATTCATATCCCAAATGACCTCCGACCGCGAAACCCGCCTTGCCGCCTTTAACGGGAACCAGGCCACCGCCGACGATTGAAAAACGAATCTGGCTGCCGGGAACTTTTTCCTCTTCTTCACCGTCTTCGTCCTCTTCATCCTCGTCTTCTTCTGCTACGGGTGCTGCTTCCGTTTTAGTGGCTTCTGCGGTTGCCGGTGGTGGTGTCGTTTCGGAAGGAGAGCTTTCTTCGGCTGCTGCGGGAGCAACGGGAGTAGCTTCCGTGTTGGTGGTTTCCGCCGCTTCCGGTGCGGTTTCGGTCGTTTCTGTGGCTGGTTCGGTCATATTCTGACCGGCAACCGGAGCTTGTTCACTGGTCGTTTGCGTGTCGTTACGTGCTTTTAGCGGTTGTTTACCGGTCGCCTTTGTCCCAGCCTCGGAAACGTCCTGTGCTTCTTGTGTATCAACGGGTGTATTTACCGGCGCGTTTGTGGTCGTTTCCGTGTTGGATTCGGTCTTTTGCGGACTGGCTTCCACTTCCGCCGCCGCAGTAGTTTCGGTCGTGGTGCTTTCTTGCGTATCAGCCGTTGCAGCCGCATTTTCAGTCCCGGAATCAGTCGTTGTGGCAGCATCGGTCTCGGGAGCATCGGCAGCGGCTTTTGCTGTTTCTTCTGCTTGCGCCGGAAGGACTTCCGAGTTCTCCTGCGCCCAACTCCATGTATTCATTAATAATAACACCAGTATAGACAGGCAGAGCATGTGAGCAAACCGTAGGATCATCGGTAAATCTCCATTTATCCATTCCATGGTTCATGCGACTGGCAGGCATTGCGTGAATTTCGCACCTAAACTGCAAGTCGAATTCGATTGGCACTCAACGTAAATTGGCGGGGGAAGTGTAACAGATTTTAGGTTGGCTTGAAAAGCTTTCTTTCCTACTAGAAGATTTTCACTTTTTTCGGATTTGTTTTCTGACAGTTGCGGTTTACATTTTGTCTGAAAAAAGAGGGGCTGGCAGAAGAGTAGTTATAGATTGCTTGCACCTATCTTGCGGTCTTTAATAACAGACAAGACCCCACATGCTTCTCATAGATATAGTTAATATATTGTTATTACAGAGAAAATGCGAAAAGGACGAGGCCGCCGGTTTTTGAAAAACCAAGGCGACCCCGATTGGGAATCGGGTGTATCGTGCCTTAACGCACGATTTATATGTAAGTGTTAAAGGGGTTTTACACTTGCGTAGAAAAATCTACGGCTTTCTCTATAGCAGAGGGATAGATTGAGAATTGACGCGTATCACTTGGGATGTGATGTACAGAAGAAATTACTCTTCCAGGAAAGAAAGCTAGAAGTTCAGTTCGGAGATCCATAGAGAAAGCCGAAAATGCCGATAGGCCTTTTAACCGCGCTTTTCTTCGAAGATCGAAGAGAACCAGAATTTCATGTTCTCTTTGAAAATCGTTGAGAATAATTCGAAGACTGCTTTCATGTTGCCGTTACTCCTATGTTGAGTCGAGAGGAAATTTAAAGGGAAGCCGGACCAGGCAAACGGGAACATGACATCAAAATGAGCAACTACATTACAACCAACTACAACCTGAGTACCAACCAGAGCATCAACCTGAGCAACTCCCACTCCGGCTTCCCGAAATCTCCACTAGCCGCCAACTACTACTGGCGGATGGGTTACGTTGTCAGAGATCCTTCGACAAACAACGAGTAGAAGAATAAGCAATCTGCATGCCAACTTTTCACAATGAGAATCACCCCATTCTCGTCTACAGCAGGCAGGTATTCCAAAATGTTATAAATGGACGCTGGCTGGCATCGGTAATATCCTGGCATGTGACTGAAACTCTTGACAAAACGTAAAACGTAAAACCTGCGCACCTGTTGCACAGCAACAGGCGGTGATGTTGTTTTGATTTCACAAATTATAGAAATAAAAGTGGCTATTCCAAGAAAATGGATGAAGCCTCACTCAGAAAATCACCCAGAAAAATGACCAAAAAAGCGCAAATAATGCGCTCTTGCGACAATGTAAGGTATGAAGTGTTTATAAGGCAATGATATCATAGTGAAAATTACCAGCATTATGACGCAACGCATTCTGGATGGCTGCGCAACACATGTTTTGCAACACTTGTATACTCTGGGGTAATCTGGATTGAATTTATCGAAATATGACGTGGAATGACAATCAGAGTACTAGAAAAAGGCTGTAAATACAATGTGATATGTTTGTCCTGAAATAGTGGACAACAAAAGTTTGAGAGCGACTTACTAGTTAAAAAAAGCGTTGCAATTGCCGCAACACATGGTCATTTTCACCTCAAAAACGAGTGATCGAGGGCATTTCAATTGGAAATCGTGAGAATGAAAAGAGATGATGCCAGGATGCCAAAATGCCTGAGTGGGTCTCGTTCTGTGGATTCCCGCTATATTCTCTTGACAAAAAGAGCACGCTAGTAAAACGTATAGGAATAGAACAGTCTGCTTACGGCGCAGGCAAAATGGTAGTAAGAGGAACATTCACTTCCAGCCGATTAGCCAAGGGAATCGGATGAGCTACCCCTATTCCACAATCGAGCGACCTGTTTTTCGTACCGAACGACTGATTGTCACGATTCCCGAACCGCAACATGCCGGGCGGATGCTGGATTTCTTCCAGCGCAACAAGGAGCATTTAGCGCCGTGGTCGCCGCCGAGAGCGGCGGATTTCTATACGGAAACTTTCTGGCGGGAATTCCTTGCCGCAGCCCTTGGAGAGTTTAAACGGAATCATTTCATCTGGTTGGGACTGTACCCCAAGGACGATCCCGAGCGACCGATCATCGGAACGTTGACCTTTACGGAAATTGTACGTGGGGCGTTTCAGTCTTGCTATATGGGTTACAACCTAGATAAAGATTATCAAGGGCAGCAGCTGATGTACGAGGCTATCCAGCCCGCAATCCGTTATGTGTTTGATACCATGAAACTGCATCGTATTATGGCCAACCACGTTCCTCACAATACTCGTTCCGGTAACCTTCTGAAAAAACTAGGATTTATTGCAGAAGGCACGGCTCGCAAGTATCTATACATTAATGGAGAGTGGCAGGACCATGTCTTGACGTCGCTGACCAACGATGAGTTGGAGTCGCCGCAGATCTGGCGCTGAAGTCGCTTTATTTTAACGCTCTTCTATAAAAAGAGGGCCGGATGATTTCTCATCCGGCCCGATCTTGTTTCGCTATCCCGTTGGACGATCCGCTATTCCCCTCCGATAATCCGTGGAATGTTCACGTCGTACGGGGGCCGGATGACTCCTTTTTCCGTAATGATTCCAGCTACTAACTCATTCGGAGTGACATCGAACGCCGGATTCCAGACATCCACCTGCGCTGCCCACTGATCGTCCCGATAGCCGCGCACTTCCTCGGGGGCGCGCTCTTCGATGGGGATGTCTTTGCCGGTTGCGATGGATAGATCGATGGTGGAGCTTGGCAGGGCGGCATAAAAAGGAATGCCGTGGTGTTTTGCGAGCACGGCAACGCCATAAGTTCCGATTTTATTGGCGACATCGCCGTTTCGCACCGTGCGATCCGAACCGACAACCACCGCCTGCACACGCCCGCTGCGCATCAATACGGCGGCCATATTATCCGTAATCAGCGTAACGGGGATGCCTTCTTCTTTCATTTCGAATGCGGTAAGGCGTGCACCCTGCAACAAGGGACGGGTTTCATCCGCGTAAACATGAATCTTTTTCCCTTGTTCCCAGGCCGCCCG
Source organism: Myxococcota bacterium (assembly GCA_965140415.1). Taxonomy (GTDB): domain Bacteria; phylum Myxococcota_A; class SURF-8; order SURF-8; family SURF-8. The sequence goes on along the minus strand of OZ223209.1, from coordinate 5,061,300 downwards.
AATGACGCCCAAAGCGGTTCCGTAGCCGCCGGTGGCCAGTGCGCCCGCATTGCAATGCGTCAGGATGCCGTCGCCATCTTTGATCAATTCCGCTCCGAAGGTACCCATGGCGCGGTTCATGGCGATATCTTCTTCGTGAATGGTTTTCGCTTCTGCGATCAAAGCTTGCAGTAGACTATCTTTACCCAGGTGGCTTTCGAAAATGGGACGCATGCGCTTGATGGCCCAAACCAGATTCACCGCGGTTGGGCGGGTTGCCGTCAGCGCTTTTTCCACCGCTTCGTAATGCTCCAAGCTTGGCGTTTGGCTGGCCTGCAATTCTTCTTGGACGCCTACCACCAGGCCGAAAGCCGTGGCAATGCCGATCGCCGGAGCGCCGCGCACGGATAGGCGCTTGATCGCTTCGCATACGATATCCACCGTATCACAGCGAATATAGGTGACTTCCTGCGGCAACAGGGTTTGATCCAGTAACCACAGCGTATTATTTTCCCATTTGATGGCTTCGGACATGATATGCCTCCTGTTCGGCTGAAAAACGTGTCGTTTCAACGTTCCCGTCATACCCGCCGGTGATGTGTCAAGGCAAGAAAAAAGAAAGAAGCAGCAATTACCGGATTTCAGGCCCGCACGATTTTTTTATGGCCGTGCTTGACCCGCCGGGTGGCGTTTCGGGTATCGATGACCAGCGGCGCATGGCGCACGATGAAATCGTAGTCGTAGGCGCTATGGGCTGTGGCGATAAGCACTGCATCTACCGAAGCCAGCTTCTTTTCGGTCAAGGCTTTGCTTTTCAAGTTGAATTCGTATTTACGCGTCGGGGGCAATTTCGGAATATGTGGGTCGTTGTACTCCACCTTCGCCCCCTTTTCACGCAGCAGATCGATCAGCACCAATGACGGCGACTCGCGCATGTCGTCCACATCTTGTTTATAGGCGACGCCCAGCACCAGCACCTTCGAGCCGTTCAGTGATTTCTTGCGCTCGTTTAGCGCTTCCATTGTACGCCGGATGACATATTCCGGCATAGCGGCATTGATCTCGCCGGCCAGTTCGATGAAACGGGTAGTGATCTGGTATTCGCGCGCTTTCCAGGTCAGGTAGAAGGGGTCGATGGGAATGCAGTGACCGCCCAAACCGGGACCGGGATAAAACGGCATGAACCCGAAAGGCTTGGTGCTGGCGGCTTCGATGACCTGCCACACGTCGATGTTCATGCGGTCGCACAGAATTTTCAATTCGTTGACAAGCGCGATATTGACCGAGCGGAAAATGTTTTCAAACAGTTTGGTCATCTCCGCTTCCCGTGTACTGCCAACCCGAACGATGTGGTCGATGGCCTGCCGATACAGGCTTTCCGTCAGATCGCCGCAGGTTTTCGTAACGCCACCCATGATTTTGGGGATGGAGCGCGTGGAAAAAGCCGGATTGCCGGGGTCTTCACGCTCGGGAGAAAATGCCAGGAAGAAATCTTTTCCGACCTGCAAGCCACCCTGCTCTAAAATCGGAAGCAGTTCTTCATCCGTCGTGCCGGGATAGGTCGTCGATTCCAGGGCTACAAGCTGCCCCGGTCGCAAGGTTGCCGCGATTTGTTTTGCCGTATCCAGCACGTAGGACAGATCCGGCTCACGATTTTCGCTTAAGGGGGTTGGAACGCAGATCAGTAAGGCGTCGCATTCGCCCAGCCGGGAGAAATCGTCGGTGGCATCGAAAGCGCCGGAATCCATCAATTCTTCGATTACCGAATCGTCGATGTGTTTCAAGTAGCTTTTGCCAGCTTTTAATTGATCGACCTTGTTGCGGTCCAAATCGAATCCGAGCACCGGGAAGCCGACGTTGTGAAACGCCATCACCAGCGGCAAGCCGACGTAGCCCAGCCCAAGTACACCCACTTTCGCTTTATGGGTTTCGATTTTCTTTCTCAACTCGATATCAATGGCCATAATTTTTCCTCTCGCCCGCTCCTATAGTCGATTTGCAGACGCTACCTGAAGCGAGGGCGCTTGTCAACGCGAGGGAAGATGAAAAAATCGGGTTCTATTCTCAAAACCGGGGAACTGAACGGACAGGCTGAAATCCACAAGGCCCACCATCAAGGAAGGGGTTCCCTTCCACCTTCCATCACCTGCCTCGCATCATCCTCGGCTTGTACCGGGGCGCATGCAGCCGTCAAGGCTATATGAACGTCGCTGCGCTCCGGCCTTGACTGCCGCCCTCTTACACCCCGGTATTCAAGCCTTATGATGCTAGGCGGCTCCGTCGGGGAAGGGAAGAAGAAGCTACCAACAATGTTTAGGCTACCTCTAAATATCCATATTCTGCTACGAACGCCACTTTCCGGCCCGGATCGTTTCTCTCAAAACTCGACGTATCTGCAGGATATGCCTGCGGATTGCGAAAAACGCCCGGTCTCGCAAAGGATGCGTTCTCGCGACGAATAGCCCTTTTTAGAGACAGCCTTTATTCAAACCGCAATCGGGGAGAGAATCTCTTGGCTTGAGTAGAAGAGACGGGTATGCTTGAGCCTCTGAAAGGTTTTCACCTGTTGAGGAAAAGAAAAACATGAAAGTACTGTTGATTGGCATCTCGATGTGGTTTGCGCTTGTTTCACTTACCGCCTGCGATACGGATGAATCGATGACCGAGGCCGAGCGTCTTGGTTCACAGTTGCAGCAATCGATGGAACAGGCCGCTGCTTTATATGATTTTCCAGGAGCCATGGCGCTGGTGCGATTTAACGACGGCTCCAGTTGGACGGCGGCCTACGGTTTGGCCGATCTGGAGACGGAGACTCCGCTTTCCGTAGAGATGCTGTTTCGCATCGGTAGCGTATCCAAAACCTTTACCGGGGAAGCGATTCTGCTGCTGGTTCAGGACGGGAAGCTGTCGCTGGAGGATACGGTGGAGAGCCTGGTTCCCGGACTGCTCGCTCGCGGCAGCGATATTACCGTGAAGATGCTCCTGGAGCATTCCAGCGGTCTCGTCGATTACGCCACCAACGAAGACTGGTTCGACGAGTTCTATGAGGATATCAGTCAATCCTGGCAACCCGAACAATTGTTGACTGTGGCCAATGCAAACGAGTTGCTATTCACTCCCGGAGAGGGAGCAAGCTACAGCAACTCGAATTACATCACGCTGGGACTGATCGTGGAGCAGGTCTCGGGAATGTCCTACGGGACGTTTGTTCGACAGCGCATACTGGAGCCGCTGGGGTTATCGGATACGTCATTGCCGACGGACACCGAGATTCCCGGCGACTATGCAAAGGGATATCTGGCGTTTACGGATGCCTGTAGCTTTCAAAACCGGAAGACATGACCCGGCTGCATCCATCCGCATTCTGGTCGGCGGGCGGTTTTGTTTCGAGTTTATCCGATCTGCTGGTCTGGCTGGACGAACTGACGGACAGCAGGTTATTGCAGGAGCCGTTGCACACGGATCGGTTGATCTGCGATAATATGGACGCGTCGATTCCTGGTGCCGGATATGGCCTGGGGCTGGGTTGTCTTCCAGACGCGGTTGGACACACCGGAGCCATTCCCGGTTACACGACCGTAATGTTTCACGTACGTGACGTCGATATCGTGGTGTTTGCCAATGGCTATCTGGTTTGCGAACAGGGCCCTATCTTGGCGGATAAAATCTTCAATGAGATGGCGCATGTGATTTTCCCGGACTGGGCGGGTCTGCCGGAATAAGAGGGAAGGTAGGTTCAGGCAGGAATGCCTCTCGTTCGATAGGAGAGCAACTGTGAAAAGAAATCAAAATTGTTGTTCAACTGTGATTTGCGTTCCGATGTCGCTGATTCTGTTTCTTGGACTGTTTTTCGGTTGTGAACGTTCGGAGGTTTCCGAATTCCATTTGGGGGACGAGGATGTCACGGAACAGATGGAACAGACAGAACAGGAAACAAGCGAAGATGGTGACTTGGACCTGCTTCCGTCCGATGGCGATAGCGAGGTAGATTCCGAGCAGGAAATACTAACAGCCACCCGAAGCTTCAAGTTGAGTTTCACGACCTGGCCCTACAACTTGACGCTTTCGGCTATCCTCGACACCCATGAGCGCATTCGGCAGGATGGCGATCTTGTCACGCAACATTTCATGGGAGGGGTTCCCTGGCAGCAAGCCTACGAAGGCAGCGCCTACCATTACAATATCGAAAAAGAGATCTGTGATAGGTTGCATGCAACCTATCCGGACGATGTCTTTCTGGCCGATGAAGACGGCAAATGCTACGCGCCGGAACGGGAGGACCGCTTTCCGATCGTGCTGGCGCTGGACAGCCTCAGTTCGGATCGCACGGATCTGGCCGAGTATTGGGACGATCAGGAAAATCTGCCGCGCTCGGACTTTGGCGACTGGGGAACGATAGGATTTGCAGACCAGAAAGCCGCCGATGCGTTTTCCGCCTGGGCCATCGACATGATCGCACGTTTCAAGCCGGTGGCCGTCAACTATGGAACCGAATGCAGCGATCTGATGCACGCCGATGATCAGACCTTCAGCGACTTCGTTCTGTTTGCCTCGCGAGTCTATCCGGCGATCAAGCAGGTCTATCCCGATCTGCCGGTGATGGTCTCTATTGCGTTGAAACACCCGGCGGGAGAACAAACACAGAAAATGAAGCAGCGCGTTCCTGAAGTGCTGCCGTACACGGACATACTGGGCGTCAGCATGTATCCCTACATCTTTTTCGGACATGCCAATGCGGGCAATCCCGACAATCTGCCGGAGGGTTGGTTCTCGCAGGCGGTGGACATGGCCAATAGAAAACCGTTGGCCATTACCGAAACGGCCTGGATTGCCGAAGATCTGAAGATCGATGAGTATAGTATCGATCTCGCCGCTTCGGCAGCGTGGCAGAACGAGTTTCTGCATACGCTTTTCAATGAAGCCGACAAGTATGACGTTGCCTTTATCACCTGGTTTTCCATCGTCGATTTCGACGCCCTGTGGGAGGCGATCGGTCAAAATGCCATTGCGGCTATCTGGCGCGACACCGGCTTATACGATGAAACCCTTACGGCGAGACCGGCGCTGGAAACCTGGCGGCAGTGGAGAAGCAGACCCCTGCGCGATTCCTCCAAGTAAACGCATACATTGCTGCTCTGCCAATTGAAATCGTTTCATTGCGGGAGATGAGGGCTTGTGGTAAAGTATCCCCCTAACTTAATGGGAACGAGAGGTGCAAATGGGTGACACCCCTTCGGATAAAAAAGGTTCTCCACTCGGGAATAAAAAGATCCGTCGCAAAGGCCTGGATCAATCGCTGCTGCGTTCGGTAGCCAACGAAATCTTGTCCAAAACCGAAGTGCCGGGGCAACCGGTGGAAGAGGAAGAAGAGGAGCAACCGGGGTATGATCCCGCATTGACGCTGCTCACCGAAGGAGAACTGCCGCCGGAGCCTCCTCCCCTGCCTGAAGAAGAAACGCCGCCACCCTTGCCGGATGAACTGGAATTACCACCTCCTCTACCGGAAGAGCAGGAAAAGGCCGAGAAAGAAGAAAAAGCTGACACCGAAGCGCCACCGGCGGAGCAGAAACCGAGTCTGTTCAAGAAAAAGCAGCCGATCGGTGAAATCCTGATCAAGCACGGTGTGATTACACGTGCCGATCTGGATTATGCATTGAAATACCAGGCCGATCATGCGCGCGACAAGAAGATCGGGGCGTTATTAGCCCAACTTAACCTGATTTCCAACGATAAATACGGCTTGCTCGTGAAAGCCTTGATGGGACAACTGCAAAGCGGCAATTCCGATCTGACGGAAGTCGGACAGTTCATCAACTTCAGTTTGAGCGACCGACTGAAACTCTCGCGGCTTGAAAAGGAACTTTTCTTCCCGTTACGCATCATTGAAGATCGCGGCATGCGTACATTGGAAGTGTACATCGAAAACGACGCCGATCTGTTCAAGCTCGATGAACTCGCCGCCATTTTCAACGTCGGCAAAGTGCGCCCGGTCGGGAATTTCGATAAATCGCTGTTAAAACATTTGATCAGCGAAATACAAAAAACCAAGGCCGCTGAAATTCAACCGGAATCGGGCGACCGCATCACGGTGCTGACCGTACCGGACGAGGAAAACGTCGATTCCGACGCCATCAAGCGTGGCAAGGAAGACAACTACATCTCGCGCATCGTCGATAAAATCATCTACGATGGCGTCAAGTTGGGTGCCAGCGATATTCACGTGGAATATGGCGAAGTGCCGCGTGTACGTTACCGCGTGGACGGCTTGTTGCAGGAAGGCGGCTGGATCAGCACGGAAGATTACCCGGCGGTGGTGTCGCGTTTCAAGATTATGTCCGAGTTGGATATCTCCGAACGACGTGTTCCTCAGGACGGCAACATCCGCCTGGGCATCGAAGGTCACGGCGTGATGGATTTCCGTGTCAGCACCCTGCCTGCCAGCGGCAACGAAAAAATCGTTCTGCGTATTCTGGACAGCAACAAGCTGCACGATCTGTCACTGGACATGATCGGCTTGCCGGAACCCATTCTGGAAAGCTACATCGATAAAATCACGCGCCCGCAGGGCATGGTGCTGATCACCGGGCCGACCGGCTCCGGTAAATCGACGACGCTGTACTCTTCGCTCATTTACCTGCTGGAGACGCGCGGCAAAGAGATGAACATCAGCACCGCCGAAGATCCGATCGAATACAAACTGGAGGGATTGAACCAGTCGCAGTTGAGCGAAAAGGTCGGGTTGACCTTCCCCAGGATTTTGAAAGCCCTGCTGCGTCAGGATCCGGACATTATTCTGGTCGGCGAAATCCGCGATCTGGAAACGGCGGGGCTGGCAATCAAAGCCAGCCAGACGGGCCACTTGGTGTTAAGCACCCTGCATACCAACACTTCCGTTGCTACGATTGCTCGTTTGGTCAATATGGGAATCGAACCTTTCATGGTTGCGGATACCCTGTTGGCGGTTATGAACCAGCGACTGGCGCGGCGCATCTGTTCGAATTGCGTTGAGGAATATACTCCGAACAAAAAACTGATGGCCATGATTCCGGCACACGAGCGTAGCGGGTACACGTTCACTCATGGAACCGGTTGCGATCGCTGCAATCAGCGTGGGTACAAAGGCCGTCTGGGTTTTTACGAATACCTGAATGTCAATCGTGTTCTGCGGCGCATGATTATCGAGCGCGCCACTGAAGAAGAAATGCTGTTGCAGGCGCGTGAAGACGGTTTCATGACTTTGCGTGAATACGGTTTATCCAAGGTTAAAGAGGGATTGACCACCATGGACGAAGTCATGCACCACACCGTTGATCCCTTCGAGTAGAATAGCGGAGTCTGATGTATCACATTTCTTCATTCAGTTTTTTGCATCCGGCAAAAAGCGTTCTTTGTGTCTGTCTGCTAATGCTGACAATCTCCATGTTTTCTTTGTCGGCATTGGCGCAAGAGGTAACCCCGGAATCCATCGTGCGCTCGCAGGGGCAACAGATTGCCCCTGAAAAGGCGAATGATCCAGGTGAAATTGTAGAACAGCAAGAAGAGCTTTCGCCTTCTACCGATTCTTCAGACGACGAGCAATCGGGCTACAATGCGTATTCCGACGATGGCGTTTTGCAGCCCACCGAACGCAAGAACACCGACTTTCCCGCCCGAAAGGAATTGTACGCAGGGTTGGACCCCGGCGTTATTCTACAGGAATCCGGCGGCGACAAACCTTCTATTCTGTTTCGCGCCAACTTTCGTATCGGCTGGTGCATCCGCCCCTGGGCTTTATTGGGTGTGGATTACTCGCTGGATGTGCTGATCGACAGTCTGGAGCAGGGCAACGCCGGAGGCTCGCAGATTCTGCATTTGATGAGCACGTTTTTTCCCGTCAAAGGACTGTATTTGCGTGCCGGAGCGGGTTGGGATTCTTCCTATGTCAATCGCTGGTCACTAGACGGCGGCATCGGTTATGAATTCGGCTTGAACAAGCGTGGCGGTCTTGCAATTGGATTGACCTTCAGTCAGATCTGGCACACCACCGACCGCGACAATTGGCGATTGTACGGCTTGACGATTGCCTTTACCGGCTATCATGTCAACAGTGCACCATCCTCCTTCGATTGATTCCGGGTGCCGGAAAGAATCCCTTTTCTGACTACATGCAGCAACAAAAAGTTTACAGCTTTCCCGAACGTATGTTATAAACGCCTTACTATTTCTTTGTAACGTGCGCCTCACCGGCAAACATTCCCGAAAAACGAGCATGAGGCTCGTCGATGGGGGTTCGTGGTGAGAGATAAGATCATCTGTCTTATAGATGGCTGTGTGGTCTAAGGATAGACCGAAACAATCCATTCACGATGGGATGTACCATGAAACATGTGAATCGTACCCTGCTGATGTGTCTTGCCATTCTCTGGCTGCTTCCGCTGCAAGCTGCGCAAGCGGGCTATACCGCCGAAGTGAAACCGCGTTCCACCGACGGCGAAGTACATTGGAATCCGGTCGCCGGTGAGTATCGCCGCGAGTTCTTCTATCTCAGCGACTTCGCGCTGGACGCAGAAACGCCGCAGACCCAGAATCCCATCCACAGTTGGGGTGAGCATCGCATCCGCTGGTCGCCGTCGTTGAACTGGAAAGATCTGTATTTCAAGGTCGATCTGGATATTCTGCACGGCCAGTTGTATGGCGATCACGAGAATTTCGCGGAAGGCTACTGGCGCTACGACCGTCGCGAAGAAAACGAAGGCACACATATCGAAGAAATCCTGCCGCGCAACGCCTACATCCAATGGTATTCTCCCATCGGCCTGCTGAAAGTTGGTCAGATGACCAGCGGTTATGGCTTGGGAGTACTGGGTAATAGCGGCGAAGACAACCACGAGCGCTTCGGCACTACCAGTCGCGGTGACATCGTGGACCGCGTGCTCTTTGCCACCACTCCGTTTTTACCGCTAACCGGCGAAGGTGCCTGGGGTGAATACCTGACCCTGGTGCTGGCCGGAGATCTGGTATACCAGGATGAAAACGCCAAACTGCGCGACGGCGACATCGCTGCGATGGCCACGGTGGGCCTATACTATCGCATGCCTGAATTCAGTAACGGTTTTTCCTTTACGTACCGCTGGCAGGAAGACGACGACGGCGACAAGCTGAAAACCTACGTTTTCAATATCAACGGGCAGAACCGCTTCACCTTCGCGCCCAACGAGTTGGAGATGGCCTTTGAATTGAACTACGAAGCTGCCTTGATTATAGGAAACACCACCCGCTGGGTGCAGGAATCCACTCCGGACGGTCTGGATCTCTTCTCCTACGGAGCCGTCGCACAGGCCAAACTGGAGTTCGTCGAGGTCGGTTTCAACATCGAATTCGAAGTCGGTTACGCTTCCGGCGACAACGATCCCTACGACGATACCAGCCACGCCTTTTTCTTCGACCCCGATTTCAATGTGGGTATGATCTTCTTCGATGAAATGCTGCCGCTGATTACCGCGCGCAGCGTTGAAGTGCTGGACAATCCCAACCGCACCGCCAAAGCGCCCAAGGGCATCGATCTGGTCGCGACGCAGGGACGTGTTACCAACACCATTTATTATCTGCCGCAATTGCGCTACAGCCCCCATCTCAACCTGGGCTTGAAAGAACATCTGACTTTCCTGGCGGGTGCGCTGGTCATCACCACGCCGTCTTATTTCTCTCACGCCTATTACTCCTTCGAAAAAGGAGGGACGCCGGTCAACCACTTGCGTCGTCCCACCGACAGCCGCTATATCGGAACGGAAGTCTTAGGCGCGGTACGCTTGGACATCTGGCCGCAGAAGGAACATGTGGGTCTGCGTTTTGGCATCGAGCAAGCCTATTTCATTCCTGGTATGGCGCTGGCCGATCCCAACGGCGACAAACCCGATGGCGTATACAAAGTCATGGGCACCATGGCGCTGATGTGGCAATAAGCATCTGAGGATCCCAGACAGATCGTTTAGACTTGATCCATTGGTTCGAAGAATAGTCCCTATTGTCTTACGCGATTAAAGATTGAGGTCGGTCCGGTTTTCTGACCGACAATCCTATTAATGTCGGACAAAATTTTATCCAACATAATACTGCCGCTGCTTTCAAGATCTCATACAAATCTGTTCGCGAATAAGAAAAGGGTGAACGCCAGACTGCGTCCACCCTTTTAACGTGATGTAATTTCTGTGTTTTATTTCACGGGGGCTTCCAGACCGAACTCCGTGTGGCAGTCGTTGCACAACGTTTTGCGCACCGTCACCGCCTGTGGCAGGGAAAGCTCGGGATTGTCGTGGCAGTTGGCGCAGTGCTGCGGGGCTGTCTTGCCCGGCAGACAGTCATCCGCTTTGGCCTGCAAGCTGTTGCAGTTTTTACCTTCCGGAATGACCAGCTTCGCCAGTTTTTGCGTGACTTCCTCGCTCGGTTTCATGTTGTGGTGGCAATCCGCACAGGGGAAGCCGCCTGCATCGACGTGCAAGCGATGCGTGTTGTAGGTGTCGGGTGCCAGATGATTCAGCTTCTCTTTAAGCGGCTGGGAATCGTCGCCGTATTGCAGCACCATCTGACGGCTGCGCGGCAGTGCGTGGCAGACTCGGCATTCTCCGGCCTGCGGTCCTTTGCCTTCCTGTTTGTGGCAGGCCCAGCACTGCTCGTGAATCACGTTCTTCAGTTGCAGCGGGGAATGTTTCTTTACAAAAGTGGCTCTGCTTTGTTCCCGGTCGGCTCCGACAGGCTGATGACAGGCATCGCAAATCTGGATGTTTTTCCATTGAGCAGCAGGGATTCCTTCCACCGATTCCTGCTCGTGGCAGGTGATACAAGTGGTATTGGTGCTGTGCTTCAGCGCAGCGAAATCCGAGGCCTCCGCTTCGAAATGGCAAGAACGGCAAGCGGTCATCGTCTCGCTGTCTGGCTCATCGGTATGGTGGCAGACGGTGCAATCGTCTCCAAGCCCTTGTGCATGACCGTTATGCGACCAGGTGGCGATTCCGAAATCTGTGGGACGATTGCTGGCGCTGGTGCGGTGACAATCATGGCAGTTGCCGGGTATTTCTTCCGGCTGTTCTTTCTGCGCGTTGTGGCAGCGCAAGCAGACCTTATGTAGAGCATCTGCACGCGAAGGCGCCGCTTTGCCGTCGAATTGCATGGCTCCGTCGCGTTCCTTGTGGCAGTCGCCGCATTTGCGGTATTCTTGCGGGTCTGTATCCTGCTCTTGATGGTGACAGCTCAGGCAGTTCACCTGTTCACCATCCGCGTCGAGTTCATAGGATTTATGGGCGCGGTGATCCCAGACTACCTCGCTGGCTTTTCCTTTAAACAAGGCGCTGTGATCGTATTTTGCATCGTCAGGCCACACCTGATGCAGATGACCTGCGCCGTCGTGGCAGGATGCACAATCTTCCCAGGCATCGCCGGGAATCAGCGTGGGGCGGTTTTCTTCGTGACAGCGTGTGCAGGCCAGATCGTGATCGACGGCATAGGTTATGTGTTCCATTTTAGTACCGCCGCCTTCGGAAACCATAATGGACTGGTGGCAGTCACGACAGGAAGTCGGTCCTTTGCCGACGGCTTTGTGGCAGCCCTGGCAACTTTTGTGAAAAGCGACCCGGCGCGGCTTGGGTTTCTTTTCACCTGGTACAACCTTGACTTCTCCTCTTAATGGAGCCACGGCGAAGATGGAATCGGAAACGTCGGGTTTTGTATGGCATTCGGAGCAGGCTTGCGGATCACTGGTGCCTGCTTTGGACTTGTGGTGGCAGATCTGACAATTCCGCACCGCCTGGCGTGCGTGAAGTTCATGGTTCCAGGGGACTGGACCGAAACGGTTGGCAAGTTGGTCACCGCTGTCCTGTTCGCCCAGCACCCATCCGCCCAAGGCGATCGTAACGGCCCAAACTCCAAGAATCCAAACGAGATGAACGGCTTTGATCGGTTTCAACGCATGCACTCCGTTCCAATTGACAAGTTGTGGGGAGACTACCGTTTTGATTCCGGGATTTCCCGGCAGATTACGAATGCGACGTGTTTTCCTCTCCAGAAAAACACACCGACACATTGCGAGTTATGATTGCACGGTTGCCGGGCAAGCTCAAGAAAAAGCCTTTAGTGAGTTATTGTATTTACTTATATGATCTATTCGTGTGTGGAATATGTAAGATTGATTATGCCTGAAATATTAAAGACTTTCATCTCCAAAGGCTGGAGAATGAAAATCGAATGGTAGCCGGGAAATCGCCCAGACTGTATGATTTCAACAGGTTCGGACACTTGCAATATCCGAAAGAAAGCCTGCTGCTGTGGAAATCCGCGATCGGCACTTTTAACCGAAAAAGCTTTTTTACCAAATGGAAAGGCAAAAACCGCATCGGGTGCCGTCGAGGTTTTTATTGACGCCTTCCAGAGACTGTCGTATTCATAAATGGGCGGAATCGAAAGGGTTCACCTTGCGATTCAGGCCGTAAAGAGTGTCGAATATCGAAAAGATCCAAACCGTTTAGCAAACTAGATCGATGACTGATCATTCGTTGTAGCGCCGCACCCGGCAGGGGCGGCTAGTGCAGTCGAGAGCCTTTCAACTTCAGACGCTAGGACGATAATCCATGCAATGGTTTCGAGGATTTAGCAAGCCTAGACTTTCTTACGCAAATCACCAATCGCCTTTTAAAACCGTGTCGGCCAAGGAGTTGCTGTGGCCGCTGGTTGATGATCGTGGACGCCTGTTCCCTGCGGTCGTGGCCGAAGGCGATGCCATTGAGGCGGGAGCGGTCTTGGCTCAGGACGAGGATGTCAAGCTGATCGCTCCATTAGACGGTACGGTGAGCGCCGTTGGTGAAGCGCCCTTTCCACCCCGCTTGAGAGCGGCTCAGGCTTTTAAGGTGACGCCGGGAGAGCTTCCCGCGCCACTGAAACTGGGAAAGCTGGTGCTGCCCGATTCGGCGACGATCCGTCAGCGGGTAACGGAAAGTGCCTTACAGGCTTATCTGCCCGGTCTGGTGCGTGAAGAACTGCTGCCGCTGAAAGGCGACGTGCAGATTCTGGTTGTCAATGCCTGCGATCAGGATCTGGGCTTGATCTCGCGCGCCCAACTGTTGCAGGACAGCCTGGAAGGGTTGGCCGCCATCATGCAGCTTTGCCGGGATCTTTCCGGCGCGCAGCGCATGCTGCTGGCTGTGCCGAAGCCTGCCGTATCTGCGGTGCAGGAGGCATTGGGTAATGCCGATGTCGAAGTGCTGCCGGTCGGTTTACGTTACCCCGAAGCGCACGATAGGGTTTTAAAGAGCAACTTGGTGCGACAGGGAGCCGATTCCAAGGGGTTGCGCGTGATTCCGTTCGGATTGGCGCGCGCGCTCTTTATCCTGGCAACCACCGGAGCGCCACCGGCTTTCCAGCATTTAACGGTAGTTACACGGGATGGCAAGTCGCAGAACGTGCGTATTCCTTATGGAGCGTCGTTACGTGCGGCATTGGACGCCTGCGGCGCTCAGATCGACACTCACGATCGCGTTCTGCTGGGTGGTCCGATGGCCGGAACGCCGACGTTTTCACTCGATACTCCGGTGCTGCCGGGAATCGAAGGCGTGACGGTGCTGGCTGCTACTTCTCAAGATGAAGTAATTTCACGTCCTTGCGTCAATTGCGGTGCTTGTATCGAGGTCTGCCCGGCCAAGTTACAGGTGCAGAATATGGGTCGTATTTGTGAATATGGCCAATACGACGATGCCCCGGATTTGCAGTATTGCATCGACTGCGGCTTGTGCGCCTACGTCTGTCCCAGCGCACGTCCTTTGGTGCAATGGTTCCGGCTGGCCAAAAACGCGCGAAAACTAAACGATTGACCTTCGCTTACAACGTCCATGTTCGAGTCATCGTGCATGGGCAGTGAATCGAAATCGAGGAGCGAATCACTATGTCTGATCCTATTTTAACCGTCGGACCGCCGCCACATCGAAAGATCGGCGCAAGTACCGTCGCTTCCCACTATGCCATGGCGCTGGCGCTGTTGCCCGCAGTTGCGGCGGCAGTGGTATTGCATGGCTTAAACGCCGTTCTCATCCTGGCGCTGGCCGTATTTTCCAGTGTGGCCGCCGAGGCATTGGCACAGCACTTCATGCGCCAGCCTATCTATGCGCTGGATGGCCATGCAGTGGTGATGGGTCTGGTTTTCGGCCTGCTGATGCCGCCGTCGGTGCCTTTCTGGATTATTATCATCGGCGCGGCGCTGGCTTCGGTGGTGGCCAAACAGATTTTCGGCGGCTTGGGTTGCTATCCCTTCCACCCGGCGATGATCGGCTACCTGATGGTGCTGCTCTCCTGGCCACTGCATTTGCAACCGGTGGGTGGTGTCACATTGGGAACCGCCTGTCCCTACGCGATGGCTGCCGGGGGATTGTTGCTTGTGCTATTGGGACTGGTCAACCGCATCGTGCCGATCGCGTTTCTGGCAGGAGTCTTTATTGGTGGGTTGATTTTCCATGCGGTGTATCCCGAAACGACACTGACTGCCGTGGAGCAGCTACTCACCGGCAACGTCATGCTGGGCGCATTCTTCCTGGTGACCGACGAAACCACAAGTCCTGCCAATCTGCTGTCCAAGATTCTGTTCGGTTTGATGGCCGGAGTTCTGGTCGTGTTGATCCGGGTCTATGGCATCTGGATGGAAGTGGTTCCTTTTGCGGTACTGCTTGGAAACATGGCGGCTCCCATGTTCGACCGCATTCGCCCCAAATCGATTCCGATGGAGAAGATCCATGCCTAAGTGGTTGCACATCATTTTATCGCTTTCGATCATTTCGTTGATCAGCGGTTTTTCGCTGGCTGCACTGAACAACGGCACCAAGGAGCGCATTGAAATCCAGGTGCTGGAAAACAAGCAGATGCCGGCGGTCAAGGCCGTTTTGCAAGATGCTTCCAACGACCTGCTCAACGACCGCAAGAAACTGGATGTCGGGCAGAAAAATCCCGTATTGCTTTTCCCGGCCAAGAAAGACGGCAAACCGTATGCGGTGGCGCTGGAATCGTTCGGAAAAGGCTTTGGCGGCACGGTCGGCGTGATGATCGGTTTCGAGTTGAATACCGGCAAGTTGACCGGCATCGGCATTACCACCATGAGTGAAACGCCCGGTGTCGGTACCCGCGCCAAGGAAGCGACTTTCACCAAGCAATTCAAAGGCATGAGCACGCAAACCGTTTTCAAGGTCAAAGCCGATGGTGGCGGCGTGGACGCCGTGACCGGTGCAACGGTCACTTCGCGTGCGGTCTGTCAGGCACTGGCTGACGGCATTAAGCTGTTTGAAGAACATAAAGACGAGATTCTCAAGGCAGCCCAATAAGCGGCTGATAACCTTCGAAGAAGGAGACATACTGTGGGTTTCGGCAAAGAATTCACAAAAGGCTTATGGAAAGAACTTCCGCCCTTCCGGTTGGTGCTCGGTCTCTGTCCGACATTGGCTGTCACCACCAAGGTGGAAAACGCCATCGGTATGGGTGTGGCGGTCATTTTCGTGCTGGCCTGTTCCAACATGATTATTTCCGCCGTGCGCAAGATCATTCCCAAAGAGGTGCGCATTGCGGCCTATATCGTCATCATTGCGACGTTCGTGGTGGCGGTGGAAATCCTGATGAAAGCCTATTTCTTCAGTCTTTCCGAGAGTCTTGGAATCTTTATTCCACTGATTGTCGTGAACTGCATTGTCTTGGGACGAGCGGAAGCTTTTGCCAGTAAAAACGGCGTGTTGCTCTCTGCTGCCGATGGTCTGGGCATCGGTACCGGATTTACCATGTCCTTGATCGCCTTGGCTTCCTTGCGAGAGGTACTGGGAGCGGGAACCTTCATGGGAATTAGCCTGTTCGGTTCCAGCTTCGAACCATTTACTTTCATGCAGCAGGCACCGGGCGCCTTTATCTGCCTGGGTCTGATGCTGGGTATCATGAACGCTTTGGGACGTCCCAAGGTGGCGAAGGCTTAAGTAATTGAAAAGAATACGGATTCGCTAACCTAATCGGATAGAGGGTTTCGATGGACTACTTCCTTATGATCATCAGCGCGATTTTCGTCAACAACATTTTGTTGGCGCAATTCCTTGGAAACTGCCCATTCCTTGGTGTTTCCAAGAAGATGGATACCGCCATCGGCATGGCGCTTGCGGTGCAGTTCATTCTGGTATTGGCGGCGGCCATCGCCTGGATCGTCGAGCATTTCCTGCTCGTTCCCTACGATCTGCAATATCTGCGTACGCTGGCGTTTATTCTGGTGATTGCGGCGCTGGTGCAACTGGTTGAAATGTTTCTGCGAAAAACCCTGCCGACCCTGTATCAGGCGTTGGGGATCTTTTTACCGCTGATTACCACCAACTGCGCGGTGCTGGGTGCGGCGCTGTTGAACATCAAGAATGACCATACCTTCGTGCAATGCTTAGTGTATTCCTTCTCCGCTGCGGCGGGTTTCGGGTTGGCATTGGTATTGTTTGCGGGTATCCGGGAGAAATTCGAATTCGCTCCCGTTCCCCGACCGCTGAGAGGCACTGCTCTGGGATTGATCACAGCCGGTATGATGTCATTGACCTTTTTCGCGTTCAAAGGGATGATCTGATCCAGGTGGTCTGCCACGACCGCCAGGGAAGGTTTTCTACGATGATTATGGCTATACGAGAGGCACGAGCATGATTAGCGCAACCTTGTTGATGCTGGGATTAGGACTAGCGGCAGCCGCCGGGCTGGCGTTTGCCTCCAAGGTATTTTATGTGGAACAGGACCCGCGTATCGATCAGGTGGCCGATGCGTTGGTGGGAGCCAATTGCGGCGGCTGCGGCATGCCGGGTTGCGGCGCGATGGCCGAAGCCATCGTCAAAGGAGAAGCGCCCGTCGATGGCTGCGTGGCCGGAGGCCCGGACATTGCCCAGGCGGTTGGAGCCATTATGGGCATCAAGGTCGAAGTCAAGGAGCCGTCGCTGGCCAAGCGCTACTGCTCCAGCAACCAGCGCGCGGGCGAACTGTTCCATTACGATGGCGCACTTTCCTGCCAGGCGGTGGCGGAATTTTACGACGGCGACAGCAACTGTACCCTGGGTTGCTTGGGATTCGGTTCCTGTGTGGAAGCCTGCGCATTCGACGCCATTCGCATGGGACCGGACGGTTATCCGCGTTTCAACGCCGAAGCTTGTAGAGGCTGCGGAGCCTGCGTGCGCGTCTGCCCGCACGGCGTCATTCAACTGGAAACGCTGAGTTCCTCGCTGTTGCATCTGAATACCGTAGACGAATGCCTGGCTCCCTGCCGCCAGATCTGCCCGGCACAGATCGATATTCCCAACTATGTCAAAGCCGCCGCCGAAGGCGATTTCGAAGGAGCGTTGACCATCATTAAGGATCGCAACCCCTTGCCCAGCGTGTGCGGGCGCATCTGCCCCGCTCCCTGTGAAGAAGGCTGCCGCCGTTCGGCGGCTGGTGACGATCCGGTGTTTCATAATGTGATTAAGCGTTACGTGGCGGACTGGGAACGGCTGGACGATCAGCACATCAAGTTGCCCGTTCTGCCCGATACCGGCAAGCACATCGCCGTTGTAGGTGGTGGTCCGGCAGGCTTGACAGCCGCCTACTTCCTGCGTCGGCTCGGACACGATGTGACCATCTTCGAGAGCGAAGACCACCTTGGCGGCATGCTGCGCTACGGCATCCCGGAATATCGCCTGCCGAAAAAGATTCTGGACTGGGATATCCAGGGAATTTTGGACATGGGTGTGACCGCCAAAACCGGCGTTCGCCTGGGACGCGACATCACGCTGGATGGCCTGGAGGAGAAATACGACGCCGTGCTGGTGGCGATCGGTGCCTGGATCAACAGCACCATGCGACTGGAAGGCGAAGACAGCATCGAAGGCGTATGGGGCGGCATCAATTTCCTGGCCAAGCGCGAGCAGGGCATCTCTGTAACGATGGGCAAACGCGTTGCGGTCATCGGCGGCGGCAATACCGCCATCGACGCATCCCGTTCGGCGCTACGTGAAGGCGCGGAAGAGGTGAGTATCATTTATCGCCGCACCGAAAAGGAAATGCCCGCCAACCCGGTCGAAATCCATGCCGCCAAGGAAGAGGGTGTAAAGCTGCTGTTCCTGAACGCACCCACGAAATTGGTCGCCGACGAGAACAACGTGCTGACCGGCTTGGAAGTCATCGAAATGGAACTGGGAGAACCCGACGCCAGCGGTCGCCGTCGCCCGGTGCCCAAAGAAGGTTCCGAGCACGTGATCGAACTGGATACGGTTATCGCCGCCATCGGACAGAAAGTGGACCCCTCTTTCGTGCCGGAATCCTTGAAAGAGCGCGGGTTGGAAGTCACCCGTTGGGGGACGTTGGACGGCAACGACGATACCTGCCAGACCGGCGTTCCCAAGATCTTCGCCGCAGGCGACGGTTTCACCGGTCCGGCGCTGGCGGTCACGGCCATCGGTTCAGGCCGCAAAGCGGCGCGCGCCATCCATTGTTTCCTGAATGGCGAAGACATGAGCGTTCCCGCCAACATCCAGAAAAAGCCGCTGACTTTATCGAAACTGGCGGAATTGAACGGTGTGGATCGCAGCCAGCGCGTGCATTTCGACGAATTGAATCCCGCCGAGCGCATCTACTCCTACGACGAAGTGGATCAGACCATCACTCACGAAGACCTGTTGCGTGAAGCCTCGCGTTGCCTGCGTTGCGGCACCATCTGTTACTCGACCGACGCCGACCGCAGCGGCACGAAAAAGGGATTGACCTTGCTGCGCACGCTCTGATTTTAAACAAACACGATTGTTTTTAAAACGGGGATGAACCGGCAAGGTCATCCCCGTTTGTGTGTGGGTGTCTTACTCTTCCACCGGCTGGCAGTATTGTAGTTCGGACAGATTTTCTGTCCGACAAAACAGCCGATGGATGATGATATCGATGGTGAGTGAATATTGAAAATGTCGGACAAGAAATTTGTCCGACCTACGGCTACGGCTTTTCCTTACTCTTCCACCGGCTGGCAGGGGGCGTTGCTCCAGGAGAAGCCGTTTAGCAGCGGCGTACCGGTCGGGTCGGAATCGACCTTGTACAGGGCTACGGGGCTTTTGGTGTACAGTGTTTCGTTGTACGGATTGTCTTCTCCCCAAACCGATATGCTGCTGGATTGTTCGAAAACGACCACCCAATCCGTGTTTGGAATATAGCGCACTTCGCCGGGTTGTAAAACATACCAGCATTGTTCGTGCTTGACCCACAACTCATGGTAAGCATCACTACGACCATTTGCCTGCGTGCCGCGTGTTTGCTGGCAGATGGTGTCCGTCGTAAACTCCAGCTCATCCGGGTGTTGCAAACCTTCAGCAATTCTAGCTGTGCTGGTGTTGAAAATTTGGTATACGAGTTCGTCTTCAACGTACAAATCCAGCCAACCCAATCCCCAATCCCGTTCCTGCCACATCAGGATTTTCACGTTTTGTCCGGTTTGCAGGTTTGGGTTCAAGCCTGCTCCCAGGAGCCCTAGGGACCAGACTGTATCCAGTTGATCTTTTAAGGAGATCCAGCACTTTGAACCAGGTTCAAAGGCGTAATCTTCATGTATCCCAGAAATGGAACTGATTTGGCTTGAACAAAATCCTATGCGTTCCGGTTCTTGACCGATGTCTAAGATCTGGCCATTGAACACTAAAACATTTTCACCATAACTTGGATCTTTGAATACGCTCCAATTATCGGGCCAAGCGTTTGTATCCCAACAGGCCGTCAGTCTTCTCGGAACAATATATTCCTCGCAGTTGCCCTCGTACAGATCCAACTCGGCTTCCGGTTCCTGCTCTGCATCGAAATTCTCTGTGAATTCCATGTCCAAATCACCATCGGTCTTGCTATCGCCGTCGCTGTTTGTATCCGATTCGTTGCAGGCGCAAAAAAGCAGAGCGATGATTCCTGCAAAAAAGAATACTTTCAATCGGTTAATTCGCATTTTCGTCTCCTTTTTTCAGAAGCAGGACAAATGATCGTTGTTGCACTGCATTATTATATTAGTATTGTAGTTCGGACAGATTTTCTGTCCGACAAAACAGCCGATGGATGATGATATCGATGGTGAGTGAATATTGAAAATGTCTACGACTACGACTTTCGTGGCGAGTATGTAACAAGTACCATACGCGACGGGAGCTTGTCAAGCGGATTCATTCAATAGTGATTCATGTGTTACTTACAGGGTGTAAAAAAGCGGAAGAAAATCTTGCCCAACCGATGATTCTAAAAGGCTTTACCCCACCAAAAAAGCCCGGCAGAGCGCCGGGCTTGTCGATGACACACAGGTTTGCGTTACAGCACGCGCGCGGTCCAGTTGTGACGGTCTTCCAGCTTGCCGTTCTGGATACCGGTCAGTGTTTCGTGCAGATGTTTCGTGATTTCCCCAGGTTGGCCGTCGCCCACCTTGTGATTCGTTCCGCCATGGCTGAATTCGCCGACCGCCGTAATTACCGCCGCCGTGCCGCAGGCGAAGATCTCGCCGATTTCGCCGCTGTCGATTTTGGCGCAGACCTCGTTTGCATCCAGCAGGGTTTCCTCGACTTCATAGCCCAGTTCGGGTGCAAGCGTTAAAATCGAGTTGCGGGTGATGCCCGGCAGAATCGAGCCGGTCAAGGGGCAGGTCATCAGCTTCTTACCGCTGACGAAGAAGATGTTCATGCCGCCCATTTCCTCGATGTAGCGATGTTCCTTGGCGTCGAGCCAGACCACCTGATCGAAGCCTTCTTCCTTGGCGGCCTTGGCGGCAAGCAGGCTGGCCGCATAGTTGCCGCCGGTTTTGGCTGCTCCAACACCGCCCACTGCTGCACGAACGTATTGCTGGCTGGTGGCGATGCGCACCGGCTTGAAGCCGCCGGAGAAATACCCGGCTACCGGGGAACAGATGATGTAATACAGGTAATCGTTGGAGGGCCTGACGCCCAGCACGGGCGTGGTGGCGATCATGGTGGGTCGCAAATACAGCGAATACCCGGCCTTATCGGGCACCCAGTCTTTCAATTCCTTGACCAGCCAATGCATGGCTTTCAGTTGACCTTCCACCGGTAATTCCGGCATAACCAGGCGGCGGGCCGAATTGTTCATGCGCTCGGCGTTCATTTCGGGGCGGAACATGCCCACGCCGCCGTCGGGCAGGCGATAGGCTTTGAGTCCTTCGAAAATTTCCTGGGCGTAGTGCAGCACCAATGCGGCGGGATCGAGTTGAAATGGTTCGTAAGGACGGATACGGGCATTGTGCCAGCCCTGTTCCGGATTGTATTCCACGGTGAACATTTGATCGCAGAATACCTGCCCGAATCCAAGTTCTCCGGCCAGGATTTCCTTCGGATCTTTTTTCAATTCGGGTTTCATCGGCTCGATACGGATATCCATCAGTGTCTCCTTTCGGCCTCCCGGATCAACTGTCCGAGCCGGGAGATGCCCTCCTCGATCTGGGAGGACGGATTGCTGGCGAAATTCAAACGTAAACAGTTATTGCCGCGTCGATCGGCAAAGAACAGGTTTCCAGGACTGAAATAAATGTGCTGCTTTTCAGCTTGCTTTTGCAACTGCATTACATCCACCGATTCAGGCAGCACTACCCAAAGGTGCAAACCGCCCTTGGGTTCGGTAAAACGCGCCTGCTCCGGCAGATGTTCCTGTAGCGCACGAATCATGGTGTTGCAACGCTTGCGGAAAGCGCGCCGCGTTTTGCGCAGATGTCTGGCGTACATGCCCGAGCGCAGCATGTCGTCCATCACATGCTGGGATAATGTCGGCGCACAGATATCATGCACCTCTTTCATACGCCGCAGTTTGGCGGCCAGGTCGCGGTGGGCGACCATGTAGCCGACACGCAGCCCCGGCGCGATCGATTTGGAAAAGCTGCCCACGTACAACACGTGCTCGTTGCCTTCCAATGCCTTGATCGGCGGAATGATCTTGCCGGTGAAACGCAAGTCGCCGCAGGCATCGTCCTCGATGACGTACACGCCCGCACTGCGCGCCAGATCCAGCACGCGTCGCCGACGAACCTCCGACATCGTGATGCCGGTCGGATTCTGGAAATTGGGTACGCAAAACAGCGCCCGGAATTCTCCGCGCTTCAGGCGGGTTTCCAAGCGGTCGCAGTCCAGCCCGCGCTTGTCCAGCGGCACCGATTCCATGCGGATTCCCAATTGGCGGCAGGCGAAAATCACACCCAGATAACCGGGGCTTTCCACCAATACCGATTCGCCCGGTCTTACCAGTACCTGTAACGCCAGCGTAATCGCCTGCTGTGCACCGGAAACGATCAGCACCTGATCGTGATCCGAGATCCGCAGGTTGCGGGTCGTCAACCAGTCACAGAGCGATTCCCGCAAACCGGGAACGCCGTGAGTTTGACTGTAGGCCAGCGCAGCACCTTGCTGCTCTTTGAGCAGAGCGGCCATGCGCAAGCGAATGTGATTGGCCGGGAGGAATTCGGCAGGTGGGAAAGCGGCGGCAAAGGAGATCTGGTCGGTGCGCATTCCCTTGTCCACCGTTTCCATGATGCCGTCCGCCAGTTCCTCCGGCTCCGGACCTTCAGCGGCGCCTTCGTAAAAGCGATTTTTTTCCGCCGGCTCGATATCGAAACGCTCTTCAACTTCGGGTAGCGGATCGCATACAAACACGCCTTTACCGCGCACCGCCTCTACAAGACCGATGCGCTTGAGTCCTTCGACGGCTTTTAACATGGTGAGTTTATTGACACCGGTTTGTTGCGCCAAGGTGCGCAACGAAGGCAACGCCTGCCCCGGTGGAAAATCTCCCCGAACGATGGCATCACGTAATCCGCGACGCACCTGCAAATGAAGTGGAATGGACGATTCGCGGTCAACTACAACAGGCATCGGTAACAACCTCCACCCCATTTCTAGCTCCCTATTGCAGAGATTTCAACAAAAACTTTGGACTTTTTGCAACACGGCATAAACCAATTTGAGGAAGGTGTTCTACCCGCCATTCAATCCAACGGCGAAATTAGAGGCGTTCTCGGCGAGCTTGTCGATCAGATAGCCACCTTCCAGGCAAGCCTGCACCGGGAATTTTTGCTGCGACAGCACCTCCCCGATCACCCCGTAAAAGTCTGAACTGAGCGTGAAAGAACCGACCGGGTCTCCCTTGAAGGTATCGAAGCCCATCGACACAAGTAGGCATTTGGGACGAAACGCGCGAATCCGTTTCAACTCGCGCTCCAGGACATGCAGGTAGGCGTCATCATCCACACCATCGGGCAGCGGGACGTTGCGATTGAATCCGGCGCCCAGGTACTCTCCCTTTTCTCCTTTGAAGCCGCAGAAATACGGGTAGTGATTGCGCGGGTCACCATGGATGGAAATCACCAGCACATTGGGTACCTGGTAAAAAACACCCTGTGTGCCGTTGCCGTGGTGAAAGTCCAGATCCAAAATGGCGATGCGTCCCATCTGCGACAGATACAACGCGGCGATGGCCACATTGTTGAAATAGCAATACCCACCGTAAATGGCGCGTGCGGCGTGATGTCCCGGTGGTCGACAGAGTGAAAAGACTCGCTGCTGGTTACCGTCGTAAATCAGTTTCGCACCGTGCAGGGCGACATCGACCGCCGATTTGGCGGCAGCGTAGGTGTGCCGGTCGATCTGGGTACCGACATCGAAGCAATAATACCCGGCGCGCTTGAGATTTGTTTTGGGATGCGGATCATACGAACGATAGGGAAAGATGTGGGCATGCACCTTCTCACCCTCGGGCATTTGCTCACAGGATTTGATGTGATTGACCATGCCACGGTCGTGAACCTTGTAAATATGCGCTTTCGAAAAGGTTTTTGACTTGATGATCGTGTCGCCCAACCCCTGTTTGTGCAAGCCCTTTAGTATCTCCTGTATCCGGCTCGACTTTTCAGGATAGGGCACTTTACGCCCGAAGTTCCATTCCCAGCGTGGTTTGTGCGACTTTTGCTGCTCGGAATAAATGATTTTCATCGTTGCAATTCCATTCTATCGATCCGGTTGCAATATCAACAGGGTTCTAAGTTGGAACAGGGCTGCCGTCCTGCTCTTCCGTTTTTTGTCATCTTGGTCGGGATGGGAATCCAGACCGGAAAGCGCTGGTTCAAGACTGGAGCCTTGAGTCTTCCAAGCGCATGATAAGTCTTGAAAATAGCAAAATTTCAACCGGATGGCGAGGACTTTGTCTGCAAGATGAATGGGAAAAAGAGCCGCGTCTTGGGAAAACGAAAAACGCCGTCGGAAAAACCGACGGCGCGTGAAAACTCAATTCGCTTTCGTTTTAGAACAGGCTTTTGATTTTGGTGGTTACTTCTTCTACCGTTGGCACAACGCCACCGGCGCGTCCGTAAAAATGCACCGGCTTGATGCCGTGCAGTGCACGTTCGATGTCTTCTATCATTTGACCCATGCTCATTTCCACCGACAATACCGCCTTGACTTCCGGTTTGTCCGCAGCGCGTGCAATGGCTTCGCCGGGGAAGGGCCACAGGGTTTTGGGACGCACCATGCCGACTTTGATGCCTTCTTTGGCCAGATCTTCGATGGCGGTTTTACAGATGCGGCTCATCGTGCCGTAGCTCACGATCAACAACTCATAGTTGTCGTCCAGGTTCCAGTCTTCCCAGTCTTTTTCATTCGCTTCGATTTCTTTGTATTTCTTTTCGAGGTTCTGATTGTGCAGATCGCAAAGCTGGGCGTCCAGGAACAGGGTCTTGACCAGATGCGGTTTGCGACCCTTGCAGCCATCGGTGGCCCAACCGGTATGATCGACCACCTTGGGCTGGTAGTTTTCCGGGAACTCCACCGGTTCCATCATCTGTCCGATCAGGCCGTCACCTACCATGATCACCGGATTGCGGTATTGATCGGCGATATCGAAGGCTTTCATCATCATGCTGACCGCTTCCTGCACCGTGCTGGGAGCCAGTACGATCGTGCGGTAATCACCATGACCGCCACCCTTGGTGGACTGGAAATAGTCCGACTGCGCCGGTAGAATGCCGCCCAGACCGGGGCCGGAACGCACGATGTTGACGATCACCACCGGCAGTTCGGCGGCGGCGATGTAGGAAATGGCTTCCTGCATCAGGCTGATGCCCGGCGAAGATGAGGTCGTAAAGACGCGCGTGCCGGTTGCGGCGGCTCCGAAGAGCATGTTGCTTGCAGCCAGTTCGCTTTCCGCCTGTAGAAATACGCCATCGACTTCGGGCATACGCCGGGCCAGGTATTCGGCCACTTCGGTTTGCGGCGTGATCGGGTAGCAGAAGTAGGATTTGCATCCGGCCCAGATGGCGGCTTCGCCAATCGCTTCGGCTCCCTTCATGAGTTTCTTCGCCATGGTCACATCCTCCAGCTATCAGCTCAAGGCCGCTATGTCATTCGTAGCGGCGCGTTTTCATAGTACGAAATCCCGTTTCGCCTCAGTTGCCGTTGGCGATATCGATACCGCGTTGCAGTGCCTTCATGTTCGGCTCGATCAGCTTGGGTTTCTTTTCGAAATTGTACGACACCGCTTTGCGGATCAAGTCCATATCGAACAGGCCGCTGCGCTGAGCGAATGCACCCAGGGCAACGATGTTGGCCATACGCGGGTTGCCCATCTCGATGGCGATGTCATTGCACGGCACGTTGAGTTGATCGATATCCTCGCGCCCGGCATCGATGGGAATCAGCGAGCTGTTGATCATGCACACACCCTTGGTTTTCATCTTCGGTGCGAATTTCTCCAGCGAGGGTCGGTTCATGATAACCAGATGCGAGGGATTCTCGATGATCGGCGAGCCGATCGGGCGATCCGCCAGAACGACCGTACAATAGGCCGTACCGCCGCGCATTTCCGGTCCATAAGAAGGAATCCAGGCGACTTCCCGTCCTTGATCCAACGCTGCCAGCGCCAGCAGTTTTCCGATTACCATGATTCCCTGACCACCAAAACCGGCACACATAATTTCCGCTTGCATGCTCGCCTCCTATGCTTCGTCTTCGGGGGTTTTGAATTCACCCAGCGGGAAGTAGGGCATCATGTGCTCTGCCAGCCATTCGCAGGCCTGCTTGGGTGTTTTACCCCAGTTGGTCGGACAGGTGGAGAGCACCTCGACCAGGGAATAACAGCGATTTTCCATTTGATAGGTGAAAGCCTTCTTGATGGCCTTTTTCGCCTGCACCACGTATTTCGGCTCATGCAGCGCCACGCGCGCGATATAAGCGGGAGTACGCAAGGTGGAAAGTAATTCGGCAACGCGAATCGGATAGCCGACGTCATCAACATCGCGCCCCGCAGGACAGGTCGTGGTGACCATTCCAGGAAGCGTGGTCGGGGCCATCTGGCCGCCGGTCATGCCGTATATGGCGTTATTTACGAAAATCGTGGTGAATTTTTCGCCGCGATTGGCAGCGTGCAGGATTTCGTTGCCGCCGATGCTGGCCAGATCGCCATCACCCTGATAGGTGAAGACGGTCAGATCCGGACGCACCCGCTTGATGCCGGTGGCAAAGGCCGGTGCGCGTCCATGCGCCGCTTCCTGAAAATCGCAGTTGAAGTAATTATAGGCAAGCACCGAGCAGCCCACCGGGGCGATGCCTACAGCGCTTTCCCGCAAACCCAGTTCATCCAGAACTTCGGCTACCAGACGATGGGCGATGCCATGCGTGCAGCCGGGGCAGTAGTGGGTCACGTTGGTCGTCAGCGATTCGGGTCGCGAAAAAACCGTTTTCAATTCGCCGGTTTTCTTGTCTTCCTTCTGCACTTCGATAGCCACATCGGGACAGGTTATGGCGCAGTTGCGACAGCCGATGCAGTCGTCGGGATTGACGACCTGAGAGAAGAAATAGCCCTTAACATTAATGTCCTTGGACATGGCGAGTACGTCCTTCGGGCAGGCATGGACGCATAACTCGCAGCCTTTGCAGCGGTCTTGATCGATAATCACCTTCGGCATGGTGTCCTCCTAAAAGCCGGATAACGCCGGATTACGACAACAGGAAATTCTGACTGCCCAGCTTTTCGCGCCGTTGCCATGGAGGCAGCAGCAGTCGTTCAATCGGAAGGACCGGGCAGGCGAATTCGCCGGGGTCCAGTTCCGGTAATAATCGCTTTTCACACGTGATAAAGGCCAACGGCACGCCTTTTGCCGCCGCAACCTCTTGTGCATATTCATATCCTTCGCGAATCGTGGCTACATCGGTATCACCCATCAGGTGGGAATTTCCCACAATGCCGGTGACATTTTGCTTGGCAGCCTGTTCGATTTCGGCGGAAATTCGCAAGGCACCTTCTACCGTTTCGGTGAAGGGGCGCTTGACATTGACGACCTGCAACAGATCCACGTGCGCTTGGGAAATGGCTTGTTTGAAGCTACCCAGCACCGTGGCGCCGACGTCGTCGCCACCGACATCCAATATCGAACAGCCGTTTTCGTTCTGGATCGCACCCTTCATCTGTGGAACGACAACCGGCAGGTCCGCTTGCAGGAACTGATCCTGCGGAACGATGACCTCAATGCCGTATTCCTTCATGGTTTCGCGCACTTCGCGACTGCGGAAGTAGGGGTTGACGATATCCAGATCGACAATGCGAACGGGCATGTTTTTTTCTATTTGATGAAGGGCGAAATTGACGGATACTTCCGTTTTTCCGCTCCCATAATTCCCAATAAAGATGACGACCGGTTGTAGTCGTATGTCCATGTCGAAAGAACCATTCTACATGATAAAATTGCACTACCTGGACTTCGGGAAGGGGTGGCTGACTCCACCCTGATTCGGGCTACGAGCATAACGCCACGCCATAGCTAACGCAAGGAAAATTGGATGATGATTCACTAGAAAAAACGCGAAACTCAATCGATATGTGCGAATAGATGCAATGAATTAACACAATTTGATCAACCAGCGCATACCGGTAAAATGAGCGGCGATTCAATCTTCCCAACCAGCATCGATTCCTCCGTTACTGCTATCGGAAGTACTGCGGTATTGCAGGATCACCTGACCCTGTGGCGAATCGCCGGAAGGTTGCCACTGAAAGCCGCGAATGGCCGGAACATAGTAGCGATAGGAAGCCGGGAAGGGCAGACCGCGATCCAACGCGGAAGGGGTCGGGTTTTCCTCTAATGGGTAGCGGAACAGGCGTGTAAGGGTCGCCGTGAGCAGGTATTGATCGTCAATGACTCCAAGGATACGTTCGTTCTCTGCCAATGTAAATAGCGGGGTGGCGACTTCATTGACGACGGATTGCAGGTTCTGCCCGTCGATAAGCAACCAGCGATTCTGATTCACTGGAATCACACGGGTTTGCCAGTTCTGCGTGGAAAAGGGACGGATTTTCTGTAGTCCCTGTTCGACATCGATGCGGCTGAACCAGACTGTATAACTTCCCGCAATCCCTACATAGATTTGGTCAGAATCGTCTGGATTCACCCAGATGCGGTCGAAAGCGCCATAAACCTGATTGCCTAGCGACGACAGATTTTCGATATGTTCGACCGAAACGAATGAGTCCGGGTCTTGGTAGCGCAGAATTTCGGATGGTGTAACCAGAAGCAGTTCGCCATTTGGCAAACAAGTGAAGTGCGCTCGAATGGTATCGCTGGAGTAGTAGGTTTGATTGGTGATACTTGCGATTTCGGTCAAGCCGCCCTGTGAAACGCGCAGCACGAAGTAACGCGGGGGCCAATCGTACTCATCCAACATCAATAGTAATCGGTTGTTATCCGGGGTGCAGGTGCTGATGTCGAGCAGGGTGCGTCCGAAAAAGGAAATCGTGGTCAAACAATCATTGCCCTGGCATAAGCGTCCCCGGTCGCTGTTGCGGCATTGCTCCAGCAGCGTGATTTCTCCCGATTGCAGCCAACCGCCTACTACGGCGCAGGTCGTGCTGCGTTGACCGGCGTTTTCCCAGCCGCAGGCTCCATCCCATTGGTACAAGCCGACCCAGTTTGGCAGAGCGGAAGGAACGCAGATCTTTTCCGATCCGGCCTGCACGCAGCTTTGTTCCGAGGAGCAATCCGCATTTTCGCTACAGGATTCTTCATCCTCCATATCGGGGAAGAGTTCGGCATCTGGAAGAATGCAACCCGGCGCTTGCAGGAAACCTTCGCGGCAGGAAACGGGTGTGCAGGAGAAGCTTGGATCGTCTACGGGAAGTTGCAGTGCATCTTCCGTATCGATGGCGTCCAGATCGCCGTCGATGATGGATTCTTCGTCGCTATCGCCCTGCGGGGAAAAGGCATCTTCGCTGTTACAGGAAAGAATAAGGGACGCTATCGAAACCGCGACCAGCAGCAGGTACGGAAATGGCTTGGGCAATCGCATCGGGCGTCCTTTATATACTTCGTTCCCAGATAAGTGCGGCTATTGTAACCGAATCCCACTCGATTTACAAAAGAAAGCCGATGTTCAAATACCGGTTCTCACTTTCCTTTGTTGAATTCGAACCCGCAGTCAAGAAGAGCGAATTTCGGTAAAAATTCGTTCTGTTCTTGCCTTTTTGCCTTCAATGGTAACAATGGATTGCAGACTGGTTCGCGCTCTGCGCAATCGCATCCGAGATGACGGCAATGGAGGCTTTACACATGATCATCGGGAAACGTAACAACTCTCAGCAATGCTCCTTGTTCACTTTGCTCAAAAGGATTCAACAAAATCTACTCATCGCGCTGATTTCCATCATTCTGTTGACAGGAGCAGGCTGTTCTTCCTCCGATAACGACAATCTTCCCGATGCCGACACCGATCAGGATGTGTTCGAACAAGCCGATACCCTCGACGGTGATACGCCCGATGGCGATATGCCCGATGGTGACACGTCCGATGGTGACACGTCCGACGGTGATACTCCCGATGGCGATACGTCCGATGGTGACACGTCCGATGGTGACACGCCCGACGGTGATACTCCCGATGGCGACGCGCCCGATGGTGATACGCCCGACGGCGATACGCCCGATGGCGACACGCCCGACGGCGATCTGCCCGATGGTGATACTCCCGACGGCGATACGCCTGATGGTGATCTGCCCGATGGTGACATGACCGATGGTGATACGCCCGATGGCGACACGCCCGACGGCGACCTACCCGATGGTGACACGCCCGATGGTGATACGCCCGATGGCGACACGCCCGACGGCGACCTGCCCGATGGTGATACTCCCGACGGCGATACACCTGACGGTGACATGTCCGATGGCGATACACCTGACGGTGACATGCCAGATGGTGACATCGATGTTGAAATAGAGATTGAAATCGAATTCGATCTGGACAAGGAAACGGAACCGGAAATCGTGACCTATGCCTGCGAGGGCATGTGCGGTAATTCGAATGTCGACGGCTGCAATTGCGACGAATTGTG
The DNA here is from genome assembly GCA_965140415.1 of Myxococcota bacterium. Lineage (GTDB taxonomy): Bacteria > Myxococcota_A > SURF-8 > SURF-8 > SURF-8. The sequence goes on along the minus strand of OZ223209.1, from coordinate 5,030,955 downwards.
TTTTCAATACGACGATTGCTGTCCGGATATCTGCCTTGCCTGTCCGGAAATGCAGGGATGCCAGTTGCCTGATGGCGATGTAACAAGCGGTACGGGTTTGAGTTGCGACGATCCGTTGCTGTTGGATATCGAAGGTGACGAAGTCACCAACTACACCAATTCGGGTTCGTCTGCTTATAGCGGAGAATGCGCCGGAGACGGCAAGGAATTGATTTACACCTTTAATCTACCCGGTCCGCACAAAGGCTATTTCTACATGAGCGGGTATGACACGGTATTGCATATGCGCACGCAGTGCGACGACCCGGAAACCGAAATCGCCTGTAACGACGACACCATCAGCCAGTCGGCAGTGATCAGCATGGTGTTGCAACGTGGAACCTATTATTTGTTCGCAGACAGCTACGATCAACCCGGTGGTTTTCAGATCGATTACACGCTCACTCCCGATCCCTGTGAAGATGAAGAAACCGCCTGCCCCGGTGACCCGGTCTGCCAACCGAATGAAGACTGGAGCGCATTCGATTGCGTTTGCCCGGATGGGACGATTCTGTTCGAAGAATCCTGTGTGACGGATCTGTGTAGTGACAATCCCTGCACAACGCCCAACCAGACCCGCTGCGTCATGGACCTTCCCGATTCCTATCACTGCGACTGCAATCCTGGGTACATCGGTGACGGACAAGGAGCTTGCGTCCCCGACCCACAGGCCAAGGAATGGACCTTCATGGTTTTCATGAACGCCGATAACAACCTGGAACCGGATGGTTATGAAGATCTACAGGAAATGGGACAGGCAGGCAGTACGGAAGATGTGAACATCGTAGCGCTCTTCGATACTCTAAGTAACCCCGCCAAACGTGTGTATGTTACCCAAGGCGGTTACGACGTGCTGGAAACGGTTGGCGAAGTGGATATGAGCGACTGGCGCGTTCTGGCGGAATTCGGAGAATGGGCAGTGCAAGCCTATCCCGCGCGACATTATGCTTTGATCTTGTGGGATCACGGCGATGGCTGGACGAAAGCCGCTCCCGGCGAGTCTCCGTTGTTCAAGGGATTTTCAAACGACGACCATGGAACGGCAGGAGAAATCTCCATTTCCAACGGCGATTACGCCCGTGCATTGGCGCGGATTCACAGCACAGTAGGCGCAAAGCTGGATCTAGTCGGTTTCGATGCCTGCTTGATGGGTATGTGGGAGGTGGCCGAGGCCAGTGCGCCTTACAGCCATTTGCTGCTGGCGTCGCAGGAAACCGAACCGCTAGCGGGCTGGCCCTACCAACGCTTCCTACCGGCTCTGATCGCCGATCCGAGCATGAGCGCGGAGCAACTGGGAACTAATGTTGTAAATGCTTATTATAACTACGATTACGAAGACTCCACCTTGTCATTGAGCGACCTGGACAGCCTGGATAACCTGGATCGGCGGTTGAGCACCTTTGCCAATGTCATGCTCGCGCATCCGGAAATGCATTCCACTTTTGAACAAATTCGCAGAAACACACAGGATTTCGACTATACGGATGAATTCCGGGATCTGCGTGATTTTGCCCGACGAGTGATGAACTTAAACAGTGCCCCGGTGGATGTTGGCAGATCCGCGGCGAGCCTGCTTGCCCAGCTCGATGAAACGATTCTGCATAGCCGGGCTCAGGACAGTCATCCCAGAGCATATGGACTTTCGATCTATTTTCCGGAACGCGACTACGGTATGGACAGCCGCTATCGGGGAGATGGAGCCATCTGGAGCGTGCGTACAACTTGGGATGAATTTATTGAGGAATTTACTCGTTAAATTGGGAAGCAAGACAAAGAAAGAAATATCTTGCATTAGGTCGATAAAATTGGAAGAACAAAGAAGAGCCGAACGTTTGGTTTCGAAAGAAAAAAACGTTGGAAATAATATGCGGTAAATAGTGGAATGTTGACGTGACAACGAGTCTGTCCTAGAATTAAGCGAGTTCGAATAGCAGAGGATCGCGATCATGAAGATGAGAAAAATATCCGTGATGCTGGTGGACGATGAAAAGGAATTCGTCGAATACATGAGCAAGCGCCTGGTCAAGCGCGGTTATCGCGTAGATGTGGCCAATAGTGGCGAAGAAGCGCTGGAAAAAATCCCGCAGCATGAAGTCGACGTCGTTGTGCTGGATATCCTGATGCCCGGTATGGGTGGCTCGGAAACGCTGTTGGAAATCAAAAAGCAGTTTCCCCATGTGGAAGTGATTATGCTGACCGGTCATGGGACGATCGAATCGGCGGTGAAAGGGTTGAAGAAAGGGGCGTTTGATTACCTGCTTAAACCCTGCGAATTCGACGATCTGACCCAGGCGATTGAAAAAGCTTTCGAGCAAAAAGAAGCTCAAATCGATGATGAGCTGGATGAAAAATTCCATATGGCCATTCTCTCCCCGCGAGAAGCTCTGAAAGATCATGAGGACTAGATCGGATCTGCGATCTTTCACGCCTGCATGAAAGAGATGAATTGAACCGATTCGGGATGGGAAACTCATCCCGTTTCTTTTAGTAGCGAAGCGGTTGATCCGAAACGGAAGTGGCATGTCACAAGCATTCACGCAAATACAGAAGCAGAAAAACAAGCCGTTGAACATCGTGATCGTCGGTGGTGGCAGGGGATGCGAATCCTTTTTGCGCATGATCGAGGGCGATCGCCTGGGGCAATGGCGGTTTTCGATTCGCGGCGTGGCGGATATCGACCCGAAAGCTCCCGGCCTGCTGCACGCCCACCAGATTGAAGGTGCCATCGTGACCAACGACTACCGGGATCTGTTCAATCTCCCGGATCTGGATCTGATTATCGAACTCACCGGAGATATCGCCATTCGCGATGAACTGGAGCGCGAACGTCCGCGCCATGTCCCGTTGATCGACCATTTCGGAGCCAGCTTGTTCTGGGAATTGTTTCAGGCGGAAGAGGCGGTGATCCGCCATAAAAACGAAACGCGCGAGCGCGTGGAAAAAGAGCGCAACTGGTTCAGCCAGATTTTCGACAGCCTACCGGATGAAATCGTGGTGGTGGATCTGAATATGCGTATTCAGGACGCCAATGCAGGCTTTCTGAAAAACAACAACTATTCCATCCAGGAAGTCGTAGGGCGGCACTGCTACGACGTAGAACAGAATATTCGCGGCGAATGCCAGGTGGCGGTGGGAAACTGCCCGTTTTCCAATGTGTTGAATACGCGCCAGACCATCACGCTCGTTCGCAAGCATTTCGATAAAGACGGCAACCGGCGCTACGCCACGATTGTTGCCGCTCCGTTGATCGAAAAAGACGGCACCGTTAGCGGCATGATCGAATCCACCCGCGATATCACGCAGCGCATTCAACTGGATCAGCAGTTAAAGGCCACCGAAATTCAGCTGCACCAGTTTATGGAAAGCGCGCCGATGGCGACCTATATCAAAACGCCGCGCGGCGTGTATGAGGAAGTCAATCCGGCGGCCTGCACCTTGTATGGTCGCAGTAAAAACGAGATTCTGGGGCGCAGCGACCTTGAAATTCTGGATGCCCCAACGGCGGAGATCATTCGCCACAGCGACCGCACCGTACTGGAGACGCGCAAGGAAATCACGCTGGAAGAGCAGATGCTGCTTAATGGTCGTGAGGTCTACCTGTCTACGGTCAAGTATCCCGTGCTCGATGAAAACGGAGCGGTGACGGCGGTGTGCGGCATCATGCAGGATGTGACCGATTTCAAACTCGCTGAAATCGAATTGAAATCGACGCGCGACTATTTGCAGAACATTCTCGATCACAGTCCGATCATCATTATCACCACCGATCTTCAAAACCGTATCGTGCAATTCAATCCCGGTGCGCAGGCCAGCTTGGGTTACAGCCAGGAAGACGTTTTCGGCAAGCCAGTGTGGATTTTATATCACACCAAGCTAGAGCGGGAATCGCTGCTACGTCGTGTGAAGAACGAAGGCACCGTAGCCGACTACGAAACCAAGCTGATCCACAAAGACGGTCACGATGTTTCCGTTACGATTACACTTTCGCAACTGAAAGACGAAGACGGCAACATGATCGGCACGGTGGGAGCATGTCGCGACATCACGCACCGTAAGGCTCTGATCAACCAGATCATGCAGTCGGAACGACTTGCGGCGGTAGGACGACTTGCGGCGGGTGTGGCGCATGAAATCAATAATCCGCTGGCGGTCATCGGCGAAATCAGTGGTTATCTTTCGGAATTACTGGAAGATGATCCGTTGGTGAATCAGGCGGACACGCTAGAGGAATTGAACCAGAGTCTGCCCAAAATCCGCGCACAGGTGCGGCGTTGCCGGGATATTACCCATCGCCTGCTTAGCTTCGCCCGAAAGAGCGAGGCGCGTGTGGAAGAGGCGGACGTCAATGCCTCGCTCGATGAGATTCTGACCTTCTGGGACAAGGAAGTGCGGCTGGGGCGCATCATCTTCCACCGTAACTACGATCCTGCGTTGCCCAAGGTCTGCATCGAGGAAATGCAGTTACAGGAAATTTTCATCAACATTATTCACAATTCCATTCAGGCGATCGAAAACGATTCCGGCAACATCTGGATTGCCACTTCGCAGCACGACGGCAAAGTGACGATCTCGATTCGGGACGATGGTCCTGGTATTGCAGCGGAATTGTTGGACAAATTATTCGACCCCTTTGTCAGCACCAAGGCGCCGGGTCAGGGAACGGGGCTGGGGCTGTCGATTTGTTACGGCATTGTCAAGCGCTACGACGGTGAGATCCGCGTCAGTAGCGAATTGGGCTGGGGAGCGACCTTCAAGGTGATCCTGCCCATTGCCAAGGCGGATAAAAAGAAAAGTTGTCAGATCGATTCTTCAGAACAGCAAGCAGGGAGTAACGCAGATGAGCCAGGCGATGAGAGTTCTGATTCTTAGCGCACATGCGGATGATTGCGAGTTTTTCGCCGGTGGTTTGGTAGCGAAGCTGGCCAAAGCCGGAGCGGAGATCGTTGAAGTGATCGCCACCGACAACGGGCGCGGTTCCTACGAACTGGATCAGGCCGAACTGATCGCGCAGAGCCGCGAGCGGGAAGCCAAGGCGGCAGCAAAGCTGCTGGGAAAGAAAGAAGTGCATTTCCTGGGTCATCCGGACGGTTTCCTGGATGAATTTCCGAAAAACGAGCTGCGCAAAATCTACATCGAATGGATTCGCCGTTTTCGCCCGGACATTCTGATGAGTTTCGACCTTTTCGCTCCCTACGAGCCGCATCCCGACCATCGACACGTTGCCATGGCCGCACTGGAAGCCTTCGAATTTGCGAAAATGCCCCTGTTCCACCCCGAACAGGTACAGGCCGGGTTGCTGCCGCATCTGACACCCACCGCCTACTGGTTCGCCAAGGACAACCAGAACGCCAATCATATCGAGGATATCAGCGACAGCATCGAGGATAAAATCGCCGCCTTGGACGTCCACGAAAGCCAGATCCGCGCCATGATGACCGATCTGCAACAGACCTTGAAGGCTACCGGCAGACACCAGGAATTGATCCCCTTATTGGACCCGGACAACTACCGTCCGGCGTTGGAAGTCCTGATTCGTCAATGGGCCGAATCGGTTGGGAAATCAGCAGGTTTCGCCTACGCAGAAGCCTATCGCCTGCAACGCGCCGACGATCTGTTCAATAACGCGCTCGGATAAAGCTGAACAAGCGGTTTTTACTCCCCGAAAATTCCCTTGCATATCGCGGAATTGGGGTGCTATGCTACCCCGGTTCGACTGGTAACACATGGCAGTCTACACAGGGGATACAGGTATGTTCGACTGGTTTTTCGGCCTGTTCAGCAATGATCTCGCCATCGATTTAGGCACGGCGAACACGCTGATTTACGTGCGTGGTCAGGGAATCGTGCTTTCCGAGCCCTCCGTGGTCGCCGTTCAGAAAACACCGGGAGGCGGCAAACGGGTGCTGGCCGTAGGCCGCGAGGCCAAGGAAATGCTGGGACGCACGCCCGGCTCCATCGTGGCGATTCGACCGATGAAAGACGGCGTCATCGCCGATTTCGAGATTACGGAAGCCATGTTGCGCCACTTTATCCAGAAAGTGCATAACCGCAAGACGCTGGTGCGTCCGCGTATCATGATCTGTGTGCCGTACGGCATTACCGAGGTGGAAAAACGCGCCGTGCGCGAATCGGCGGAAAGCGCCGGAGCGCGTGAAACGCATTTGATCGAGGAGCCCATGGCGGCGGCCATCGGAGCCGGGCTGCCGATTACCGAACCCAGCGGGAATATGATCGTCGATATCGGCGGCGGCACCACGGAAGTGGCGGTGATTTCGCTGGCGGGCATCGTCTATTCGCAGTCGGTGCGCGTGGCGGGCGATAAAATGGACGAAGCCATTATCCAGTATATCAAGCGCAAGTATAATATGCTGATCGGCGAACGCACGGCGGAACTGATCAAGGTTACGATCGGTAACGTGTATAAGACCGACGAAGTGGAAACGATGGAAGTGAAAGGCCGCGACCAACTGGCCGGTGTACCGCGCACCATGGAAGTTGATTCCGACGAGATGCGCGAGGCGCTTTCCGAACCCATCAACGCCATTGTCGATGCCGTGCGTGTCGCTCTGGAGCGTACTCCGCCGGAGCTGGCGGCGGATATCGTGGACCGGGGCATCGTGCTTACCGGTGGCGGCGCACTGATCAAGAACCTGGACATTCTGCTGCGCGAAGAAACCGGCCTGCCGGTGATGGTGGCGGAAGATCCACTCTCCTGCGTCGTGTTAGGCAGCGGCAAAGCCTTGGAAGAACTGGACACTCTGCGCGTCGTAACCATGCCCTAAGTTTCGCGTGATCTTCGAATCTTGAAAGATCCTGCGCAGCCTCTCTTAGCGGATACGCAGCTAAAACCCCATACTCAGAATTTATCATCTGTTGCCGAACAGACGAGCATTTGGTTGTGTTTCGGGTAACAATACGCTATGCTGTGCGCCTTATAAAGAGTAAGAAGGTTGGCCGAACGACGGTGAAAATAATGAAACGATGCATCCTGAATAAAGTCGCGCTATTCTTGACCTTTTTTGCAGTATTGCTGCTTGTGCCTTCTTTGGCTTCTGCCCAGGTGAAAGTCGAGAACGACCGCCTGTATTTCGGCGAGGAAGTGATTGAATTCGATCAGTTCATGAGCACGGTGGCGGAATTCACCAAGGTCAATGTTCTGATGCCCGAAAAAATCAAGGAACGCGCCAAGATGTACGTCATCGCGCCGGATGGCCTGGGGCGTACGGAAATCTGGGACAGCCTGTTGTGGATGCTGGACAGCATCGGCGTGACCTATGAAACCGTGGGTCCGTACCGGAAAGCGCGCATGGAAAAAAACTTCAACGACTTTCCCAGCGCGCTTTACATCCAGAGTCTTCCCGAACTCGACAGCAGCAGCCCGCAGGTGACGCTGCTCTATCATCTGAAGCACTTGGAATCCAGCGATGCCATGAGCTTGATGAACGAACTTCGTTCGGGTAATGGAAAAATCTATGCGTTCAACGACTTTCTGCTGTTCATCGAATTACAGCATCGCTTGCCCCGTATGCTCGAAATTTTAAAAAAGCTGGATGTCGGCGACGATACCACCCGCGTTTATTATTGGAAGGCGCAGCATTCAGACATCGCCGATGTCGCTAAAATCCTTGAAGAACTCTTTTTAAAAGGTGGAAAGGGCAAGGACGCCGCCGTCGGCCTGGACCAGATCGTGACCGACGACCGCACGAATTCGCTGTATGTGGTTGGGGACGAGGAAGCCTGTCAGCGCGTGATGGCGTTCGTTCCCAAACTGGATGTGACCATCGACCGCTCGATTGAAATGAAGGTCAGCTTTTTGCAGTTCGCCAAAGCAGAGGAACTGAGTACAACGCTACAGAACATCGTTTCGAAAAAAGGCAGTACGAAAAAAAGCCGTCGGCATGAATTCAACGAAGACTTGGAAGTTAAAGTTACCGCCGACAAACAGAACAACGCCCTGATTCTGGTGGGACCACCGCGTGGCATCAGGGAATTACAAAGTGTGATCAAGAAGTTGGATCGCTTCCCGCGTCAGGTGTTCTTGGAGGCCGTTATTCTGGAAGTTACGGTCAACGATTCGGAGCAGATCGGTCTGGCGCTTGCGGCGGGGAAAAAGCTGAAATCCGCCGATGATACCTACGTTATCGGTTCGACCAGCTACGGCTCGTTAAATGCCGTCTCGATCAGTGCCACTTCGTTGATGGGCCTGGCTTTTGGAGCGCAGGGGCCTGCTGTGGACGGGGCGGGCGATGCGTTCGGTCTGGGCTTTACATTTCCTTCTTTCGGTGTGCTGATCAAGATGTTGCAGAGCACCAGTAATGTCAACGTGGTTGCCAATCCCTACTTGATGGGCGTGGACAACGAAGAAGCGGAAGTCATTGTCGGTAGTAACGTTCCCTTCATCACGGGATCGTCGATGGACAATTACAACCAGCCGGTGCTCTCGATTCAACGGCAGGATGTGGCGCTGACGGTCAAAATCAAGCCGGAAATCAACGAAAACCGGCGCGTCAAGTTGAAGATTGAAATCACCATCGAAGATTTACAGGCTGTAAGCGAAGTGCTCGGCCCCACCACATCCAAGCGTGCGGTGAAGACCACCGCCACCGCGTTGACCGGTTCAAGGGTGGCAATCGGCGGTTTGATGCGTGATCTGGATGCCAAGGATGTTGAAAAGGTTCCGTTCTTCGGGGATTTGCCCATTATCGGGCGCTTGTTCCGTACCGACAGTGGCCGTTCCGAAAAGACCAACCTGATGGTCGTCATCACGCCGCACATCATCGAAACGCCGGAGGAGATTAAAAAAATCTTCCGCGACAAACTCAAGGAACGCAGTGAATATATTCGAGATTTGTACGGCGACGAGTTCATGGACTACGACGTTCCGCAGGATTTCCACGACCGCGTGGGTATCGTAGAAGGTGTACGGCAATTGCTGGAAGAACAAAAAGAACTGGCCAAACAGAGCGGCGAAGAAAAATATCTCATTATCACCCCTAACGAACCGGCGAACGAGCAGGAGAACGACGAAGAGGAGCCGTTGGAGATCGATCCGAAGGATGGCGACTACGGAAAAGGCTATCATATCATCATGGGCGAATAACCCTGTCGGAATCATCTATGATACCAACTGGTTACATGTTTTATCGCCTCTTCGACCCTGCTTTCGGGGTCGAATGACATGAAGACCCTTCCTTCCCAATCGTTGTTCTGGAAAGTGAGCCCGATTTCGCTGGCGCTCGCTTTCTATCTTTTGGCTTTTCAACAAAATCTGTTTGCGGCGGATATTCCGGTCGAGTGGCTCTCTAACTGCCAGTGGCTCAGACCGGCGTTTTCCAAGATTCCGCTATGGAGCAAGCTTTCTTTCTGGTTGTGGGCGACGTTGCCGCTTGTTGCCGGTTTGCTGATCGCTGCGGCTTGCTTGAAAAAGGCGCAGGATTCGGAAAGCAGCACATTCTATGGGAAGGGTGTTACGCTGCTCTGGCTGGCGATACTGGGAATTCTCGGCTGGGCGCTGGGCCGCGAGGACGCCGTTTCCACGCTGCCGTCTTCAGCCTGGCTGCTGCGCGAGTCGCTGATTCCGAATGCGCAACAGCCGTTGTTGTGGCAACTGGGACAGGGTGGCTTGTCGTACTTGCTTTCGCTGCTGTGGCCGGTTACGGACCCCTTTGAAGTGCTGGCCCATGTGAGCAGGTTGTATTCATTGCTCTGTATTGCGCTGGTCTATGCTCTTGCACGAACGTGGAGTGGTGAGGTCCGTATCGCGCGCTGGGCAGCGCTACTGGCGGCGTGTTCTGCTCCGCTATTACTGCATTTCGCTTCCGATACTTCCTTCATGCGGCTGGTCGCACTGCAACTGACACTGCTTCTGGCTATGACGCTGACACTTGAAACCGGCAGCATCATCGCGTTGGTTTTACTGGCTCCGCTAACCGCGTTTGGTTTGGCGTTTCTTCCCAATGCCTCCCTGGCAAGTGTTGTGTGGCTGGCTTGTTATGTAGTTATCCTGATTCGTTCCGGTCACACTCCGAAACGCTGGTGGCAGACGGCAAGCCTGCTCCTGCTTGGATTGGCTGTCGGTTTCTGGCTACGTTGGCAGTCCGGGGACGTATGGCCTATGCCCGTGGGATGGGGTGTTTCGGTACACGGACAGGGTGCCTCGTTGTTTGCGGTGGCGCTATGGCTTGCCGGGGCAACCTTTGCCGTAACACTGCATAAACCGCTGCTTGTATTAAGTGCGGTATTGGGTGGGATGATGCCGTTTCTGTGGCCGGACAGTGGCGACTGGAACGGCGATCCGGCGACAGGCTGGGTATTGGCTTGGTTGCTTTCGGCTCCCTTAGTGGCGCTTGGCGCAACGAACTTGTCTCGAATGATCAGCGATGGAAAAGAACGGCTCACCCTCGGATTCGTGGCGCTTGTGCTGCTGCCTTCCTTGATGGCGGATGGCTTTGCGCCTCCAACCGTTTTTCATCAAATACTCTCCGCTCAACGCGAGGCGCTGCAATTAAACCAAGGTGAGCGCATCCGTTTGTATGCAGATCCCGCCAGACCGGAATCGGAAAGCGCGTTTTCTCCCGTGCTGGCACCGGTGGGTGCTTCCTTATGCCTGCGCCCAATGGACAGTTTGATTGCCGACCCGGAAGAATTCGGTGAGCGGTATTGGTATCGCGAACCGCGCTGCGACGAAGAAAAGCCGGAAAAACTACCGACGCCTGGCTCGTGCCGGATGATCTCTTATTTGTACGAATTGGAGTCGCCGGTGATCAGGCAGATTCTCTACCGCGACGAGCAAGGCTGGCCGCAGTGGGTGCAAAGTGTGAGTTACTGGCATGTAACAGACAGGCGACTGGACCGATCCGGCAGCCGGTGAACGTCAATCGCGGTTAAATCGACAATTCCTGCAAGGCGCGCTTAAGTGTGCGGCGCGACCAGCTTACCTTGGCCCAGGCCACGAAAACCCGCTGTCCCGCCTGTTCCCAGGTTTCAGTATAGCTACCCACCAGGTGAACGTCTTCGATTTCCAGCGCACCTCTTTGCAATGGAATGCGTACCAGGATAATCATAGTCATTTTGCGGCCTTGCCTGAGCCAGTCGATGTTGATTTCCCGTTTGGTGTCTTTGCCGAGATGCTTGTCCATCAACTGGGCGACGGCTTCCTGCACCGCCAGATATTGCGCTTCGAAAACGCCCTTTAAATTATTGCCTTTGCCGACACCGTAAACCCATTTTTCATCGTCTGCCACGGGATGTTCGACCCAGTTCGGAATTTCTTCCTGCGATTGATACACGCGCTTGTAGCCGTCGTCGTCCGTTTTCTTTTCCGTTGTGGATGATGAGACGGGAGCCGGTTCGGCGGCGATGGCGTTCGTGCAGAGCCACAAAATCAGTATTGTTGCCGAAATCAAACGGCGCACCATGCTGTCCTCCAGTCCGTAGCAATTCAAGTCTATCGACATTTTAGGGGCAGATGCGCTGAAATGCCAGCAGAATCTCTTGAAAGTCGTATAGTGAAAGGAGGTGGATGTTGAAAGTACGAACTCCCATCTCCATTTTTCAAACCTTTCCTTTTCGCTTGCCGCAGCAGGCAGCCGCCTTTATACTTATAGAACGTTCCATAGGGAACGGATTCGCCACACCAATCGATGACTGACCGCCCGATAGGCGGGTTCCATTTCCAGGAGGCGTTGTATGCGTGCCACCGATACATTGTCTGTACGGTTCTTAGTTCTATTGATGCTGTTCGCTTTGATGGCGGGATGTTCCAGTTCCTCGGAAGATACCACGGACGGAGATCAAGGCACCGTTTGCGATTGTCCCGGCGAGCAGAGTTGCGACAGCCTGGGCAACTGCATTCCCGACTGCATCGAAAATACCGATTGTCCCAGCGGACAGATCTGCGAGCAGGAAACGGGACTGTGCATCCAGTCCAGCATTCCAATCGACGGCGATCTGGATGCAGACGGCGACGACCCCGTTTTCCCGACCGACGGCGATCTGGACACCGAAGGCGATGATCCCTGGTCGAATCTGGAAACCGATCTGGAGTACGATCTGATTTATGAAACCGATATTGAGCACAGCGCCCAGAATCCCTGGATTCAGGTCGATCCGGTTGCCATCGATTTTGGCGCGGTACCTGTCGGCAGCGAAAACGCGCGAGAGCTGCTGCTGATGAATATCGGCGGGCAAACCCTGGAAGTGCGTGATCTGTTCCTGTATGTCAATTCCGCTGAGTTCAGCCTCGAACACGATACTCTGCCGATTTCGATCGAACCGACCAAAGATGCGACGGTTACCGTCAATTACAATCCGATCGATGAAGTTTCCGATCACAATTATCTCATCGTTTCAAGTAACGACCCCGCCACACCGAATGTGCGCGTGCAGATTTTCACCGCCATCAAGGAACGTGCTCAGATCGGCGTAGAACCCAATCCGATCGATCTGGGATTACAGCGACTGGAAACGGCCAGCTTCGACGTGCAGTTGGAAAACGACGGCGGTGCGCCATTGAGCATCACTGCGGTTCAACTGACCGGCGACTCCGATCCCGAATTGAGTCTGGCCGGAGTGCCGCTGGATCTTTCTCCGCTGGCTCCCATCATTGTCGAAGCGCACGAGCAATACACGATTCAACTCGTGTTGACCCCGGAGGAGCAGGAGAGTTTAAGTGGAACCTTGGAAGTGCACAGCGACGATCTGGAGGAACCGCAATATTTCGTGCCGATTACGGTAACCATCTGTGAACCGGAGTTGGAGATCGATCCGGAAGAATACGATTTCACCGGTGTGCATCTGGGCGAGTCGGAAACGCGCAGCGTCACCATTGAAAACAGCGGTTGTTATCCGTTGGAGTTGACGACTATTGCGCTGGGTTCGGCCACCACGGAAGATTTCAGCGTGGAGACGCGCCCGGATGACGGTCTGGTATTGCAGCAAAACGAGACGACGGAAATCGAAGTGCGCTATGCGCCGGATGGATCGGAGGCGGCGGATGTCGGCAGTATCGTGCTGGATACCAACGACCGCGACGAAGAGCACGTGGTGATTCCCTTCATCGCCGAGCCGGTCCCGGCGCAGATCGAAGTGACCCCCGATTCGCTGCACTTCGATGCACTAAGCGAAGGCGCATCGATCCTGAAGACCTTGACGATCAAGAATGTCAGCACCGGCGGCTTGTTGATTCTACATCGCTTCGAACTGATCACGGAAGGCACCGTGTTCTACAAAGGCACCATTCCTCCCGATCAACTCGCGCCTGGTGGTCAGTTCTTCTACAAAATCGGTTATGCTCCAGACGATACCCTGCCCGATACCGGTACGCTGGTGATTTACAGCAACGATCCCGACCCGGAAGACGCAGTGCTCTCGATTCCGTTAAGCGGCGATGGCGTCAGCACCAACCAGTGTCCCATTGCCGATGCGGGCGAAGACCAGGAAGTGGAGCCCTTGGCGCGTGTTCAACTGGATGGCACCGGCTCATCGGACCCGGATGGGACAGTCGAGCAGTATTTGTGGACGGTGATCGACAAGCCATCGGATAGTCGCTCGATTCCGATTCCGATGAATATCGCCCAGCCGAATTTCTTTTTCGATATAGCAGGCACTTATACGTTGCAACTGCGGGTTTGGGACAATCAGGGCATGGAAAGCTGCGAACCGGCTACGGTGACCTATACCGCCGTTCCGGGGGAGACGATTCACATTCAACTGATCTGGGATACGCCGAATTCGGATATGGATCTGCATCTGGTGCGACCGGGAGGAGCATTGTGGGATGGGCTGGCGCATGGCGGCAGCGATTATCCCGTCAGTTATGACGATTGTTTCTTCAGCACCTGCAAGCAGGAATACGAGCCGAGCGGAAACCCGGTGGATTGGAGCAGTTGCGGGCATCCTTCGCTGGATATCGACGATCAGAACGGCTATGGTCCGGAGAACATCAACTTAAACGATCCCTGCGAAGGCGATTACGAGTTATACGTGCATTTCTGGGATGCCTTCGACGCCGGACCGACAACGGCCAAAGTACGTATTTATGTGTTGGGAGAACTGCGCTATCAAGAAGAAGTTTTATTTACCGAAGAACATAAACGCTGGTATGTCGCCAACATCCGTTGGGGCTTCGGCGATGCCACCATTTTCGAACAGGGAACCATGGTCGTCCCCGACGGACATGGAAACTAGAACTAGTAATCTCCAACGGGTGGAATTTAAACTAGTGCGTTCATTCTCCGAAATTACCACATCACACCGAAATGTCACCCCGGACTTGATCCGGGGTTAAAGGCATGGATTCCGGGTCAAGGCCGGAATGACATCGTACGTTGCGCCAATAAATGAAAGATAACGCACTTTTAAAATTCCCGCCCATCTCTAAATCTGCTTTCACTCAAAATTTGACATCGATATTAAATTCATAGTATTCTCATAGCTTATCGGTTTTCAAGCGACTACTCGTTTGGAATATCTTTCGATTTCCGATACTCTATCATGTTCAAGGTGTGCTGCGTTTATTTGTGATGTAATCTGTAACGGTACAAAGGGGAATCAACAACGATGGAAACCCGGAATCTATTTTTTAAAGGCGATAAACTGGAAATGCTGCTGGAAGGTAAAAGCGGCTCGACCTCTGTTACAACTCGAGTTGTAAGCACCGAACCGATTTCCCTGGAAATTCTTCAAAGCATCAGTGAAAACCTGCTGAATAAGCTGAATTCAACCAGTGAAGCGATTGTTGCCGATTCCAAACGTGGTTATGCTTACAAAGCGAAAATCGTGTCTGTAAACAACGGAATGGCGACCGTTTCCTTGTTGGGGCGACACGAAGCCCGTAATCACTTTCGTGCCGATACTGTCATTATGCTTGGTTATGAAGTGTTGCGCGAAGCCGTGCCCAGTCAGAAGGGAGAGGAAGATCTTAAAGGCACTAATATCGGTCAGATCTTGGATAAGCTGAATAATGTCGGAGAATTTGAACGTTCCATGGCAACGCTGATCGCCGGCATGTACGGCGAACTGCGCGAACTACGCAAGGAGATGTCGAAAACCAGTGAATGTGAAACTGAAACCTTGATTCAGCGTGTGGTCAACATTTCGGGGTCCGGTATTCAGTTTTCCACATCGCGTGAGCATAACAAGGGTGACAGATTACGGATTTATGTACAATTACCCGGTCATAATCAACCCATTGTCGCCAATGCCAAAGTTATCCGCGTAGACTCGGAATTTGGTGGTGCAGGTGGTGCTAGCACGACGATTAGCTGTACCTTCGAAGAATTGGAGGAGAACGACCGCGAAGCGTTGATCCGTTTCGTGTTTCAAGCCCAACGCCAGAAATTGCGCCGTCGCGCCACGGGATCTGACTCCTGATCGCTTTACTTCGCTTGAAGCGGGTAATACTTGCCCGTGATTCGTACCGGTTATACTACAAGCAAGCATCCACCTACTTTTATTTGTTGTCATGCCGAATCCATGGTAAATCAGTAGAATAAAGTACCTTTCGATGTGGAGGCGGCGATGGATGGTTTTCCCTTGCAGCAGTTGCAACGTGTGTGGCGAGAGCGCTTCGGTGTTGTTGCGGCTGATTCGTACTGGTCCATCGCACCGGGAAGAGTCAACCTGATCGGTGAACATACAGATTATCACGGGGGATTCGTATTACCGGCGGCAATCGATTTAAAGACTTATCTGCTGGCTTCGGTTCGCAATGACGATCAGGTACGTTGCTATTCGATCAATCAGAAAGAAACGAAAAGCTTTTCACTAAAGACGTTGCTTCCCGAAGCGGTGGATGGCTGGGTGCGTTACGTAGCAGCTTGTGCCTGGTCATTGCAGCAGCGTGGTTACGAACCCTGCGGGCTGGATATCGTCATGCTCGGTACGATTCCTTTTGGTGGTGGGTTATCCAGTTCCGCTTCGTTGGAAGTGGCATGTTTAACTTTGTGGAATACGATTCAAGGACTCGGACTCCATTCCAGTGAATTGGCCCAACTTGGTCAGCAGGCCGAAAATGGATTCGTCGGCGTGCCGTGTGGTATTATGGATCAGTTTGCTTCTGCGGTCTGTGAAGACGGTCATGCCATGAAGCTGGACTGTCGCAGCCTGAAGGTGCAGATGACGCCGATTCCGAAAGACTGGAAACTGGTGGTACTGGATACCGGAGTTCATCACGAACTGGCCAGTTCGGAATATGCGAAACGCCAGCAGGAATGCGCGATCGGATTGGAGGCGGTGCGGCGGCGGTTTCCACAAGTGGAACTGCTACGCGACGTCGATCGCGACATGCTCGACGCTGCAAAAGGCGACATGCCGGAGTTGAGTTTCCGGCGCTGCGGTTACGTTCTGGCGGAAAACGACCGAGTAGGCCGTTTTACGGAGGCGTTGGCCAATGCCGACAAAGAACGTGCCGGGGAATTGCTGGCCGCCTCGCATGCGGGTCTGCGAGACGACTACAATGTTTCCTGCATCGAACTGGATCGGGCAGTCGAGTTGGCGCAGGATCTTCCCGGACTGATCGGGGCGCGCATGACCGGAGGTGGATTTGGCGGCTGCACCGTCAATCTGGTTTCGGCGGAATTGGCAGAAGAATTTCAGGCAGCATTGCAACTGCGCTACCAACAATGGGCGAACAAAGGGCAAGCCCTGTTATTGACCCCATCCGGTGGCGCACGGGGAGGAAAATGTGACGACGATTCAAGAACTAACCGATAGCCATCCTTTTCTTAAACAAAAGCTTGCCAATGCACCGGAAGTTGCAAAGGCTCTGGAGCATCTGCTATCCGAAGGCTTTTCGGGAATTTTCGATAAATATCTGAAGCAAGCCGGAGAGAAGGAGTGGGATCGTTTTCTGCGCGAAATCACTCGCCTGGATTTCGAGCATCTGGCCAGGCATCGACAGGCGCTGGCGGATTTTCGTGCGGGACGACTCGGTGAAATCTTGACGAAAGACGACTTAGAGCCGGTCAATGCGGATCCCGACCAGAACGATTTCGCTCAACAGGATCGTGAACGAGGAGAGGTTTCGTTGCGGCAGGGGAAATGGGCGATCGGTGTTTTCGCCGGTGGTTCGGGAACGCGTTTCTTCACCGAATGGGATCGGATCGGCGAGTCGACTCCGATAAAAAGTGAACGACTCTCCAAAAGCCCGCCCGATCGCTACAACCCGAAAGGGCTGTTCCCGATTACCGTGGTAGAGGGACTCAGTTTTTACCAGTTGCTGATGGCGCAGATTCTGGAAAGCGGAATCGAGTATGGCCGGCTGGGTCTGCCGCTATTTATGACCAGTTCCAATACCTTCACCAATACGGTTCTGTGGTTGGAAGGCGACAAGCTCTGGGGGTTCCCGCGTTCGGGAGCGGTGATCTTCAAACAGGGTGAAATTCCTCGTTTGGATGAAGACGGCGACCTGATCGTCAGCTCGGAAGGCGGGTTGTTCTGGACGGGCGATGGCCATGGCGGTTTTTACCATGCACTGGCCAGAAACCTGGGTGAAACCAGCATCAAGGCGCGCCTGGCCGAACGTGGTATCGAACATGTCGTTATGGGTAATGTGGATAACGCCGCATTGAATCCGTTGGCTCCGCAACGGCTGGGATTCCATCTGCGCAAGAAAAACCAGTTCACCCTTTCCGTTGTGACGCGCACCGATCCGACGGAGAAAGTCGGCATGGCTTGTCGCCGGAAAAAGGATCGTCGCGTGGAAGTCATTGAATACAGCGTGTTGGACCCGGCGCTTTCCGCCGAGAAGAATGAACAGGGTGACTTGCTGTTCGATGCGGCGCATATCAATACCAACCTGCTTTCGTTGGAGGCGTTGCGAACCGATCTACCGGGTACGCTGTATACGAACAAGCCCATCCAGCTTGAAGAGAAAACTATCCAATCCAGCACCTATGAATTTCTGAATCAGCATCTTACGGCCAAACTGGACCCGGACGGCGTGGAAGTCTACGCCGATGAGCGTGACCATATTTTCGTTCCCACAAAGGCCATTGTCGGGCGCGACTCGATCACGACCAGCTTCCAGGCCCTGGCTCGTCAGGGCGCGCGTTGTATCGAGCAACTCGGTGGAGAAGTGGCGGGAGCTTCTTCCGAACCGAAAGCCTATGTCGAATTACATCCCTGCCTTGGTATGACCCAGGAAGCTTTGACAACTCGTGGCGTCGGCAAAGATTGGAAGTTGGAAGAAGGTAGCCGCCTGTATCTGTGCTTACGGCATGGACTGGACGAGCGCACCCCGCCGCTGTCTGCCGGATTACATCTGGAAGAGGGCGCAACGTTGATCGTACGTGCGAACAAGCCGTACGGCGAAATCGAATATGACGAAGATACCCGCGACATTTCAGAACAGGCGCTAAGCGCGGCCAAAGTCTGGATCGGTGGAAACGTCACCATCGCGAAAGGTGTTCGGGTGGAAGTTAACATTCTGGACGATGGCCAGTTTATCATTTCCGAGAATGCCCGTATCGAGCAAAACCAGATGTTCACCGTCAGTGGCGGTGGTACGAAGCAGTTGTAAAAAAAAAGACGGGCTACATTGCCCGTCTTTCGTCCCTAGTGTGCGTTGTTGGTTTACCGGAAGGTATCCAGCAGCGCGTCGATGTCCCCGGCGTTTTTCTTTTTCTGCGCCTGTTTGATGGCGTTGGTGTGATATTCCTGCAACGTCGGACGATCTTCCTTGTAAAACACTCCAGTGTAAATCTTTTCCGTATCCTGCGCAAAACGGAATGCTGCAACTTTGTTGGAGGAGTCGAAGTCATCCGGCAGCGGTTTGACCCGTTCGGAGAGGAAGTCGTAACTGATTTCCTTGTTGAACGACACACAGGGCGAGAGCACATGCACGACCGAGAAGCCGCGATGCTGAATCGCCTGGCTCATGATCGTACCCAGTTGCTTATTGTTGGCGCTGAATCCGCGTGCCACAAAAGAAACATTGTAGCCCAGCAGCAGGGAGAGCGGGTCCAAGCGGTTTTCCGTTACTCCGAAAGGCGAAGAACTGGTGATGGCGCTTTGCCTGGTGGTTGGGCTGAACTGGCCTTTGGTCAGACCGTAAATGGCATTATCCAGGATCATGTACACCATGTTCGGATTTCGCCGCGCCGCGTGGGGCAGATGACCGCCACCGATGGCCAACGCATCGCCGTCGCCGGAAATGCCAAAGACCTTCAGATCGTAGCCGCCCGTCGAAGCGGCAATGCCCTGGCAGACAGGTAGCACACGACCGTGCAGGACGTGGAAACAGTATCCCTTCACGAAATGGGAAAACCGTCCCGAACAGCCAATTCCGCTGACGATGACCAGGTTCTTCGGATCGACATCACAGGCTGCCAGACCTTTGTAAAAGGCGGACAACGATCCGTAGTGACCGCAGCCCGGACACCAGACCGGCTTGACGCCGCTTTTATAGTCATTCGTTTTCCAGATGGATTCACTGGAATTGACATCCGGTGCGGCAGCCTTCGAAGCGCTGCCGCGCTTGGCAACCGTGCGCTTTTGACCGCTTTTTGAATTGTTTTTCCGTTTAGCAGCAGGGCTGGCTTTGGTTTCTACAGCCTGGGATGAGCCCAAATCCGATTCGGTTTGCGGCTGTTCCGATTGCTGCTCTCGCTCGTCTTTCTCGGTGCTTTTCGCCATTATTTGCCTACCGTTTTTCGAATCGCATCGTAAATTTCATCCGGGGAGAACGGGATGCCCTGCGCCTTGGTAAAGACTTTCAGGTCTACTTGCAGTTCCGCCCGGATAACGTTGGCTAACTGTCCGGTGAAGTTTTCCTCTACTACGATCAGCTTCCGTACGTGGGAAACGAATTTCTTGAGAGCTTTCTTCGGTAGAGGGTTGATGACCTTGGGATGAAAATGCGCGACCTTGATTTTTTCCGCTTCGGCCATGCGGATCGCTTCGCGCACGGTGCCCTGGGTTGATCCCCAACTGATGATGCCGACGCGAGCTCCGACCGGGCGCGACTGGTAAAACATCGAGTCACCCAGTTCCGCTTCCATCCTCTCCAGTTTCTGATAACGCTTCTTCTGCATGGCTTCGTGGAATTCAGGTGTGTAGTTGGGATGCCCGAATTCGTCGTGTTCGAGACCCGTTGCCTGATATTCACCATGCTCCGTGCCGGGGCGCGCCATCGGAGAGACACCGCTGTCGGTTAATGCGTAGCGCCGATACCCCAATGTTTCTTTCTGCTGGCTCCACTCTTCGCGCTCGTTGACGACCATCTTCTTGACGTCGAAGCGATTGACCGTCTCCGTGCGATAAGCCAGTGAGGCATCGGAAAGCAGCACGACCGGCAATTGATAGCGTTCAGCCACGTTTACTGCCAGTGCTGCCAAATCGAAACATTCTTCTACCGAAGCGGGTGCCAGCACGACGCGAGGCGATTCACCCGGAGTGCCGTACAATGCAAAGTTCAAATCGCCTTGTTCACTCTTGGTCGGCATGCCCGTACTCGGTCCCGAGCGCTGCACATCGACGATCAGAATCGGCAATTCCGCCATGGAAGCCAGGCTGATGAACTCGCTCATCAACGCCATGCCCGGTCCCGAGGTGGGGATGATCACTTTGTTTCCGGAATAGCTTGCACCCAAACAGGCGCCGATTGCCGAGATTTCGTCTTCGAATTGAATGACGTAACCTCCGAAACGAGGCAATTCTCGCGCCATGAACTCGAAGATGGGGGTAGCCGGTGTGATCGGATAACCGCCGCAGAAGCGTACTCCCGCTGCCAGCGCGCCCATCGCCACCGCCTGATTTCCCGAAAGAATCAGTCGTTCGCCCACGCCATTGTTTTTTCCTTTGGGTGGCAAACTCGACAGACGGTCAAGGGCTAGCTTTTCCGAGGCATACTGATAGCCGGCAACCAACGCCAATGTGTTGCTGCCCACGATCTTGCTGCCTTTTTTGGCGAACTGCTGCTTGACGGTTGCCGCCGCTTTTTCCATGGGGATGCTAAGCAAATATCCCAGCACGCCCATGGCGACGACGTTTTTGCCACGGATGGATTCCGTGGCTTCTTTGCAGATTTCGTTTAAGGGAACTTCGTAAGAGTCATACGACCGAAGCGCGCCGGTTTCCGGGCAGGATGCAGGGTCGTAAAGCACTACCCCGGTGGAGCGCACGTCGGACAGGTAATTGTCCAGCGCTTCCTGATTGAAAGCCACCAGCACATCCAGTTTGTCACCGGCTGATAAAACGGCTTTCGAATCCACCCGCAATTGAAACATCGACAGTCCGCCGCGAATCTCGGCGGGATACGTGCGGTAGGTAAATGCATGATACCCGGAACGCGCTGCCGACCGGGTCAAGATTTCACCGCAACTGATTACACCTTCTCCGCCTTCTCCACCAATCCGAAGCGTCAGGCTTTCCATGTCACCTATGGTCCTTTACATGTTTGCATCATGAACTAGGTACGAATTCCAAGGTCCAAGGGATAAGCAAGCTGTAGGCTTATCCACGGCGCACAGTCAATTATTTTCAACGATTTCCGTCGTAATTTCCATGTTTTTTAGCATTGCGACAAGGAAATTCCCCCTCGGAAATCGGTCCGAGAGTAACATGTTAAAATTTTAAAGCAAGAAGAATCGGGCTTTCGACTCGATTCACTTTGAAAAAAACGATGACTGCCACCTTGTTTCAAAGAATGAAAAAAGGGCGTAGCCCAACAGACATGCTGCTGTTCGCTACGCCCCCATAAGTCAGGCAGACGGATCATTAAGCTACTTTCGTTTGCTTTCGTAATCGTCGATCGCCTTTTGAATCGCCTCTTCAGCCATTACCGAACAATGAATCTTGGCTGCGGGCAAACCGTCCAATGCTTCCGAGATGTTTTCATTGGTGACGGTTTTGGCTTCTTCCAAGGTCATGCCCTTGATGATCTCGGTGAGCATGCTGCTGCTGGCAATTGCCGCTCCGCACCCGAAGGTCTGAAATTTCACATCGGTGATGCGGTTGTCGTCGATCTTCAAGAACAGGCGCATCATATCGCCGCACGACGGGTTGCCTACTTCTCCCACGCCATCGGGATTTTCGATTTCTCCCATGTTGCGGGGAGACATAAAATGATCCATGACTTTGGGGTTGTATGGTGCAATGGTGCTCATGAACCCTCTCCTTTGTTGGCTTTCACATAATCAGCATAGCTGGGAGACATGCTCAGCAGCCGCTCCACAATCGGGGGCAGTTCGGCCAAGGTTTTCTCCACATCGTCTTTCGTATTATCTTTGCCAAGGCTGAAGGCGACCGATCCGGCGCAGATGTCGGTGGGTACTCCCACAGCTGCCAGCACGTGGCTGGACACCAGACCGTCTTCATCATCGGCTTTCAAATTGCTGCTACAGGCGGAACCGGATGCGGCCATCACGCCTTTAACATTCAAAAAGAGAATCAGCGATTCACCTTCTACATGCTCCACCCAGAAACTGACGTGACCCGGAAGACGTTGCTGGAGATCGTCATGTCCGGTGAAGCGGATAAAACGAATCTTTTCCGCCAGACCCTCTTTCAACATCTTCCCCAGCTCATGCAGATGAGCGGCTCGTTGCGAACCTTCTTCCGTAGCCAATGCGGCCGCCGCTCCCATACCTACGATACCCGGAACGTTTTCCGTGCCGCAGCGCAGACCTTTTTCCTGCCAGCCGCCGTAGCTTCTGGCGCGGGGACGAAGACCATCGCGCAATACCAGCGCTCCGACGCCTTTGGGACCGTAGAAGTTATGTGCCGACAAGGTGATTGCATCCAGTTCCATTGTATGCATATCCAGCGGTAACAAACCCGCTGAGATCGTGGCGTCGGTGTGGAACAATGCACCTTTGGCGTGCGCCAGTTTGGCCAGTTCGGCAATCGGTTGAATGGTGCCGATTTCGGCATTGGCATGCATCACCGATACCAGCAGGGTATCGTCGGTCAGTTTGGCTTCCAGGGCCTGCGGGGTGACTACCCCATTATCATCGACAGGGATTTCTTCGACGGTGTAGCCATGTGCGCGCAGCATCGCCGCTGTATTCACGATCGAAAAATGCTCGATCTGCGAAATCAGGATGTGCTTGCGCGTGGTATCGCCCGATCCGGGAATTCCCAATAATGCCAGGTTGTTCGCCTCGGTAGCGCCGGAAGTAAAGATGACTTCGAACGGTTTGGCGTTAACCAATGCCGCAACCTGCTCGCGCGCCAGATCCACTCCTTGTGCGGCGAGTACTCCGGCTTCATGAACATGACTGGACGGATTCCCGAAACGTTCCGTAAAATACGGCAGCATGGCGTCCACTACGCGCTGATCGCAGGGGGTAGTGGAAACGTGATCGAAGAAAACCTTGTTGTCACTCATGCTTTGCCCTCTCGGCGAGTATATTTCCGTTTACTCAATGTCGGGCTTTCCGATGAAGGAGATTCCCGCTGCAAATCTGCCAGCGAGACGTTATCCAACACACCGAAAGCCTTGCTTGTTGCGTCTTCCATAACGCCATGTAAAACCATTTTCCGTGGGTTTACGAACTTTTTCGGACTCGTTTCCGACTCTTGGAAGTCGCTTTCGAAGATCCGAACGATCTCACCCAGGGTAATTTCCTTGGCCGGCTTGGCCAACATAAATCCACCAACTTTTCCGCGTCGGGACTGTACGAGGCCTTCTTTTCCTAAGCGATGGAAAATCTTGGCCAAATAGCTTTCAGACACACTTTGCCGTTTGGCAATCTCCGACACTAACACTCTTTGATTGTCTTCCGACTGGGCTAATTCCCATAATCCATGTATCGCCATTTCACTCGTTTGGGACAACTTCATTCACGCACCTCTGGTTAGCTGTACAACAGTGCAAAACCTATACTTCGATTGCACCCGAATAATATATGTGTCGAAGCGGAAAAGTCAAGGCAAAGCCGCAATATTTCTAATCTCCCCCCATAGGTAACCAACTGGATTTATTACAAATTATCAACTCCTTATTTCGGAGCAAAATAGAAATGGTTGCAATCGGTAAATAAATCAGTTCCGAATGAGACGAAATCGCCTGATTTTTGCCATTTCGACACAGTATATAAACACCATTTGAAATTCTCAAGCTTGACGCATAACGCTAATCTTGTTAGAATTCTGCACATCGTTTCCCAAATAGACAGATTTTATTTACACCTTCTATCAAAGGACGGCAACTGGTGGAAACCTTTGACGCAATTATAGTGGGTTCCGGTTTCGGCGGCTCCATTCCCGCATTACGCCTGGCCGATGATGGCCGCAAGGTGCTGGTTTTGGAACAAGGCCCCAGGATGAGCACCAAAGACTTCAAAATGGACTGGAGTCTGCTCAACCAGGGAAAATTGACGGTCGCCTATACTTCCAAGGATTACAAGGTATTTATGCGCTATGGTCGCGGCTTGGGAGGTGGCTCGTTGACCTATGCAGCGGCATCGTTGCGCGCTCCCAGTGAAGTCTTCGATTATAAGGATCAGAATGGATATTCGGTATGGCCGAAATCCGTCACTCGTTCGGTGCTGGATCCATATTATAAGATGGTCGAAGAGAAAATGCAGATTTCCCGCGCAAGTTGGGCGGACGTGCCCAAGGCGGGAGGTGTCTTCGCCATGCTGCTGGATAATATGGGGTTGACCTGCGACCGCACTATGTATCCGATTGTGGATTGTCTGCAATGCGGATTCTGCATGTGCGGCTGTCCCTTTGGTCGGAAAAAGCATTTGGGAGAGAATTACATTCCCCAGGCGGAGGCCAAAGGTGCCGAATTTCGCGTCAATTGCCGGGTCGATCATCTTGAAAAAGAGGGAGCCGGTTATGCCGTATATTATAAGGATTCGCATAACCTGGAGCAGAAGGCGTTTTCCGACACCGTCATTATGGCGGCAAGTGCGCTGGAAACCCCGGCGATTTTACTGCGCAGCAAGTCTTATTTGACCGATTTGCATCCGCAGGTTGGGAAGAACTTCAATCAAAACGGGGATGTAGCCCTGGTTTTCCTCTTGCCCGACACGTTCCCTAAAGCCTACTCCTATATGGGGCGTAATAATGCCGGAGTCATTACCTATGCGTTCTGGGAAGAAGCCAAGGTAACCATTCACGCGGGCGCGGGACCACCTGCGCTATTTGCAGCAATGGATGTCGTGCCCGATGACGGCAGCGCCCCGAAAATCCCCTTCGGCTTGGAATTCAAGCAGTTTCTTAAAGACAACTATCCCGACCGCTTGATTTCCACCCTCGCCATCGGATTGGTGGATGGTCAGGGCGAAGTGACGGTCAACAGCAAGGGAATGCTCGAATTCGACATTCCGATGACCGATCATATGCGCGATTATATTGAGAAAGTCGCTGCAATCGGGCGGCGTATCGCCAACGAAAACGGAGCGAAACTGATGCGTACCGCCTACGACACCTTCGAGCACGGCGACGCGCATCCGCTGGCGACCTGCCGCATCGGCGATGACGCGGACAAGGCACCCTGCGATGCAAACGGAGAATTGCGTAGTCATCCCGGGATCTTCTGCACCGATGGTTCGGCGATTCCCGGAGGCACGGGCGTCAATCCGGCACATACCATTGCGGCCAATGCCGAACGCATCGCGGCGTACATCGTCAAGTCGCGCTGATAATGTCTTGGGTAAAAGGACAGAATATCATGACCGAATTAAACACCACCTGCGACCGGCGCGCCTTCCTGCACAAGATGGGCGGTTGGTCATTGGGATTATTGCTCGGATCGATGGCCGCTCAACAGGTGCTTTCCGCTTCCGAGTTCCAGTCGCCCGGTTTTACTCGTGCGCCGCTGCCCAATGCCTGTATGACTCCAGAAGGCGAAACCGAGCAGATTCTGGCGGAAGTCGTCAATACCATCGTACCGGGAGCGGAGATCGACCCAACCGGAGCGCCTGGCGGACTGGATGCCTGTGCCGTGAACATGCTGCTGGATGGAAACTATCCTTTCAAAGAGCAGGCGGCGGCGCTAGCCACGCTGATGGATCTGACCGCAAAAGGCGAGTATCAGAAAACGTTTTTGGAGTGTAGTTACGACCAACGCTTGCAGGTGTTATTGCAGGCGGAACTTTCCATGCCTCTTTTAACGATGGCCTACCGCGCCATCCGCTCGGCCTTTTTCGGCGGGGCATATAACGGCGTCGGCTTGGACTACATGAAGTATCCAGGACCGAACCTGGGATATCGGCACATCGAGGAATGTTCTTTCCGGCGTGCGGTCTGCCAGGAAATGACCAAGGATGGCTGGATGCCATGAAAACACAATGTAACCCCAAAAAGGGAAATCATATGAAAAGGCATCTTCCGTTTTTGCTGCTGTTGCTGCTGCTGTGTCTACCGGCCTGTGGTGACGACAACGGCGAGAGTATCGATGGCGATATGGATGGCAACGAAGAATCCGAAAGCGAAACCATCGTGTTGCCGACGCTGTCCACGAACTGTACCGACTGTCACAGTCAGAGTTCGCTGTCTCAAATCGTCGATACGGCAGGACTGGGTGCGCGCGACTGGATGGCGCAGGCAGGGAACGGATTGGAGTGGGAACAGCCGGTTATGCCCGCTCCCGGCGTTCACTTAGGCATCACCTGGCCCCAGCGCGGCTATCACAGCGAGGCGGAACTTTCCGATTGCAGTGGTTGTCATCCGGTGGATGAACTGGGCCTGGGACATTCCGTCAAGACTTTCCGTGATGCTGCCCGGCAGGCAGCATTTACCGGTGGTGCGAACTGTGCTGCCTCATGTCACAACTGGTTACCTGATAGTGCAACGGTAAGTGGTATGGAGCCTTCGCAAGGAGATGCCCCTTCCTTTACCGGTTCGTTGAAGCCCTATGACCTGCTCAGCGACCACGAAACCGGCCACAGCACGTTTTTCAATAACGGATTCCGTAGCGAGTTGGCGAGTCTCAACCTTTCGGCTCTCAATCCCGGTTGCGGCGGCTGTCACCAGATCTCATCCGAATATCACGGTGACATTCTCACCTGCACCTATTGCCATCTTTTCGGTTCGATTTCCGACGAGTTGCACGGGGTGCACCTGGATGTCATCGAGCAGCGCCGTGGCACACTGGACCCGGAATCGGATGGCATGCCGAGTTGTTCGTATTGTCATTATGAAGACGACGCCTACGCCGCTCGCAGCAAGCTAGCTTGCTACAACTGTCACTTGAGTGGGCACCAGCCGGTGGATGCAGCCGGTAACGCGCATTTCTGGCCGGAAGTGGAATCGACTTCGGATGGTGATGGGGAGTTGTAGAGCGATTTTTAATCATTTTTAACGATATGTGTTTTCTTGACTTCTTGTAGCGGCGAGGCGTAAGCCGACGTGTGGCATGGGCCAAGCGGAGGGAAACGAAGCTTGCCCATGTGGCCCTCGAACACGGGCAAACCTGCGGTTTAGCCCGCGCCACCCTGAAATCAACTAGTGCTTTTCGGCGGGCTTACGCCTCGCCGCTACAAGACTACATCGCTAATGATGAACAATAATTCGTATATAAGAGATTCTTCGGCTTCGCCTCAGAACGAAGGGTCATAACCGTAACCAATTTCAAGTGATACCCACTCAAAATACAAAAAAAAGCCGACCCTGAAAAGGATCGGCCTTGGTGCGTTTCGCTTAAAACGAGCTAGCGAACAGGCATCGACGTGTAGATAACTCCATCTTTCACCCAGACTTCCGGGTCCAGGGTCGTGTAGTTTCCGCCTCCGGGAGGATTGTCCCAGTTGTCGGCACCATCATTGAAAACAAAAGTCAATGGAAGGACGAGGGAACTATATACATCCTTGAACCACCAACCATTACCTTCAGCGGTCATGGCTGCTCCCGGAAGGTCTGTCCATGTTGTACCAAGATCGGGGCTGTAGTGCATGTAGGGCGGTGTCCAACCCGAAAAATAATGAACGCGATAGGTTGGTGGAAGGCAATTACATGCAATACTGAGCTGCAATGAGAAGGAAACGTCGACAATTGGGGTGTCAATGACAAAATAATAGGTCTCTCCCGGCGTAAGATACAGATTCAACGTAGGATCCGCCACCTGCAAATCTGTACCAGCCATAAATGTACCGGGATCCAACTTTTCCAGTACCAACAAACTTGCCGGGAAGCCACTGGTAATTAAAGTGGCATCCACGGAAAGTTGGAACGGACAATCCGGTACGGTAAATGCGTATACACTTTCAGGGCCCACGAAGCCGGCATGAGATTGCGAGTAGTTTTCCCACATTCTCGTTCCATTGATCAGGTCTATCGCTATGCCTTCACCACATAGGATTTCACCCATGGGGCAGCGCGGGTTGACGACTCCCGGCGTTCCATAATTATCGCCAACGCCGTATGGGTTTTCCAAGTCCTGGCACCAATTCGTTCCGTCGTTGTTGTCATCTCCAATTTTCAGAGCATCGAGATACATCGAATGTCCGATCGGGTCCGGGAATGTTGCTCCGTTATCGTATTCGACTGCATCGATTAATGTATCCCCGCTATATAGGTGGATTTCGTCGTCGCTGTTACCTAAATAAAATGCATCAGGTGCGTAGGCGTAGTCTAAAACAACGCCGGAATTGGTTCCGGTGTCGCTGTTGTTTCCAAATACCAGATATTCATGCGGACCGATCAGCAGGCTGCCTTCTACGGTAACGTTGTCGGAACCAGCGTCTTGGATTGACAAGCCATTCAGATCGAAGGTTAAGGATGTTGGATTGTAGACTTCAAACCATTCCCCAAACGTATCCGAAATGACACTGGGGTTATTCATGATTTCAGTAATAACCAACTGTCCCGCTTCTGTGGGCAAACCCAGTGTGGTATCTACATCACCGTCTGCGACATCACCATCGACGACATCGCCGTCCGGAACGCAGACATCTTTACTGAAAACATAGGAGCACATACCGGAACAATCCGCAGTAAAAGTTCCATCCGGAAGACTGGTAATCGTACAGAAATCACCGAATGGTGTGTTGACGAAGGTACATCCTTGCATTGGTATGTCTGCATTGGGCTGGCCATCCAGAACGGAAGTGACAATGAATCCACATTCCGTATCCGGATCTTCCGAAACCACAATATACTGTACGCCTAAGGCAGCACAACCGGCGCCCTCCTGCGACAAAATGCAATACTGGCCGGGGAAGTCCGCACATTCTGGGCAAGGTCCTGCATCGCCGTCTACAATATCTCCATCCACGACATCACCATCAACAATGTCACCATCCACAATGTCACCATCCACGATGTCACCGTCTACAATGTCGCCGTCTACGATGTCGCCGTCGACCACATCTCCATCGGGTTCATTGCACATGCAATAGGCTCCTGTGTCCGGATCAAACCCGCATCCCAGTGCCCCAAATTCACAGATGTCATTGCAATTGTATGCAGTCCAGGAGCCTGAAACAGCTTTGCTGAATTCGCAGGTGCAGATGGTGTCTGCATCGGAACAGAAGTCGGATTCGCCGAGATTACAAGATCCGCTGCAATCCACGACATCTCCATCCACTACGTCTCCGTCAACGATATCACCGTCTACGATATCTCCGTCTACCACATCACCATCTACAATGTCGCCGTCAATCGTGCAGGAAGATGTTCCGATGTACACAGAGTAGTTAGAAACGTCACTTCCTGTGGCTGAAACTACTTTCAACAGGTAGTTTCCAGCAGGCAAGCAATCTTGAACATTCAAGAAACTGCCTGGATCGTCAGCGGTTGAGCCGAGCAGGGTCAAGCTGGAATTGTACAGGTAGACGATCGTGGAATCGCCTGCATAATGATTGGTGTAATGGGAATGATCGATGTACACCTCGAACCAGTCTTCGTTCTCGCCGCAAATGACCAGATCCGACCAGTCGTACCAGTTGCCACTCGTTGCTTCCGCATCGTTGTCGTTCGGTTCATACAAATCATCGATGCAACTGTTGTCCACATCACCGTCTACAATATCGCCATCCACCACGTCGCCATCTACCACATCACCGTCCACCATGTCGCCATCCACAATGTCGCCGTCAATCACGTCACCATCGACCACGTCGCCGTCTACAATGTCTCCATCGACAATATCACCATCCACGATGTCGCCGTCTACAATGTCTCCATCGACAATATCACCATCAACGACATCTCCGTCTACAATGCTTTCCGGTCCGTAGATCCAGGTTTCGTTACAGTAGCCGGAGTCGCAACCTGAACCACCGAACAACAACATGTGACCCGCAATGGGATCGAACACCATGAAGCCATTGTTTAACGTCAGAGGTGGTGAATCTTCCGTGGTGATTTCTGTCCAGTCCGTGCCATCGAACTCAAACGTGCCGTAGCTGGAATTGCCGCCGAACAGCACCGTTACACCACGCCAGGTATCAAAAGCCAATACGGGCGAACTGCGGTGGCCAATGACCGTTGCCGGGGAAATCATTTCCCAGTCTGTTCCATCGTATAACCAAGTGTCCGTGCCATCCACCAGGACCATTTTCTCAAGTATGGGATCGAATGCCATGGCGGCACTGTTTGTGGTTGGCCCCGTTGTGTCTGTGACAACCTGGTTCCAGTCGGTTCCATCGAATTCCCAGGTGTCGTTCAGCTCAACAATGGTGGTGTCGTCGTAGTTGGAACCGCCATGCATCACAATGACATCGCGGATGGAATCATACGCCATCACGGCATTTTGCCGCTCCGGCGGTGTGGTCGCCGTAATCAGCTGTTCCCAGTCCGTTCCATCGAAAAGCCAGGTTTCAGCGTAGGATACGTTCGGGCAGCAGGTATTGCCGCCGAACAGCACCATTTTTCCAAGCCCTTCGTGATAAACCATGCTGTTGAATCGATATGCGGTAGGACGATGAGCTGGAACCACGGAATTCCAGTTGCTACCATCCCATTCGTACATGGTTGTATAGCTACCTTGCCCAAAGGCCATCAGCGTGTTGCCGGTATCCGGATTATAGGCCATGTTATGACCGAAGCGTGCGGTGGGAACCGTGTCGGGGTATAGTCGTACCCAGTTCAATGCAGGTTCAATATCACCGTCGACCACATCCCCATCGATCACATCACCATCAACATCGCAATCCTCAATAGTAACCATCAGGATGTACTCTGCCCAACCGCTTTCCGCACGTCCAATTTGAAGAACGACCCGTTCTGTTTCTGCGCCGCTGTTTATCCAGGTAATGTGTTCATTGTCATCACTGCTCGTTCCATACCCAATGGCAGAGCTACTGGAATCCCTAAGAATAATATCGATATCCAGATCCTCGTGGAGGAAGTACACGTCCGTGGTGATGGTGC
This sequence comes from Myxococcota bacterium, assembly GCA_965140415.1. Classification (GTDB taxonomy): domain Bacteria; phylum Myxococcota_A; class SURF-8; order SURF-8; family SURF-8. The sequence goes on along the minus strand of OZ223209.1, from coordinate 4,999,650 downwards.
CACCCGGACAGACATCGTAGTAGAAATAATCGTCGTCGTTGTCGGCCAGGAAGAGCGGGGTGATACTAAGCGGTCCCTCTACGGCTTCTTCGAAAGAATCATTGTCTTCATAGTTGTCATCAGGATGTACATCACCGTCGATAATGTCGCCATCGATCACATCGCCGTCAACCATGTCACCGTCGATGACATCTCCATCGACCATATCGCCATCGACCACATCGCCGTCGATAATGTCACCATCGACGCTGCAATCTACGACATCCCAGGGGCAAGTTCCGCCGCAATCGCACCAGCCGTCTTCCGCCCAGTCGCAGGAGTTGTCCAGGCGGCAGCAATCGCTCGTTCCGGTGTAGCCCGGACAGAAAGGAGAAACGACATCGCCGTCCACCACATCGCCGTCGACCACGTCACCGTCGATCACGTCACCGTCGACCACGTCACCGTCGATCACGTCACCGTCGATCACGTCGCCGTCTACGCTGCCCGACCAAACACTCAGTTCATAACTTCCCGAAGATGGTCCGCCGGAATTCCAGTAATCCACTACGAGGTAGTAAGTGCCAGCGTTTTGAATGACTACGGAAAGTGTTTCCGGGTTTCCGCTGTCGGAACCTTCAACACATAGTTCAGAGGCTAATTCGCCGTTCAAACAGTTGCTGAGCAGATAAAGGGCGCTGTCGAAATCGGCATCAAGTGACGCATTCAGAGCCTGCCCGGCTTCCAGTTCCACCGCGTAAATGACATCTTTTCCGCTGTTGACGTAACCCGTACAGCTTTCATCGTTGGAGGAGAAAAAGACATCGTTCAAGTAGTTTGCCATTTCGCCGGTATCGGAGTAAGGAAGACCGGTAATCGAGATTGCATTTCCGCAATTGTCACCGGACAGCGGCCCGATGTCACCATCCACGACGTCGCCGTCTGCACTGCCTGTCCAGACGCTCAACTCGTAACTTCCCGAAGAAGGTCCGCTTGAGTTCCAGTAGTCCACCACCAGGTAGTAGGTGCCGGCGTCTTGAATTTCCACGGAAAGCGTTTCCGGGTTTCCGCTGTCGGAACCTTCCACACACATTTCGGCAGGCAATTCGCCGTTAACGCAATTATTCAAGAGATACAGGGCGCTATCGAAATTGGCATCCAGCGATGCATTCAGGATCTGTCCGGCTTCCAACTCCACCGCGTAGAGGACATCTTTTCCATAGTTGGTGTAGCCCGTGCAGCTTTCACCATTGGTAGAGAAAAAGACGTCGTTCATGTAGTTCGCCATCTCACCGGTATCCGAGTAAGGAAGACCGGTAATCGCAATGGCATTTCCGCAATTCTCACCGGACAGCGGTACGATATCGCCATCCACGACATCGCCGTCAATGATGTCACCGTCTACGATGTCGCCATCCACCACGTCACCGTCGATGACATCGCCGTCCACCGAACAGTCGGCACTGTCGTCAAAATGATCGTCCGGGTATACCAGGGCGCAGAAATCGTCACAGTAATCATCGCCCTGCCAGTTGCAGGGGTCCGCCGCCGCGCAGGAGCAGTTGTCGTAGTAGGTGCCACAGACATAAGCTTCGCAGCTTGCATAGTTGCAGGTACAACCTTGAATGGCGTCTACACACACACCGGAATCGTATCCGGCATCGATGCAGGCGGCGTTGCAATCGCCGTAGCCGTAGCAATCCACCACATCGCCATCGATGACATCACCGTCAATTATGTCACCGTCAATTATGTCACCATCAATAACATCGCCGTCCACCACGTCACCATCAACGACATCGCCATCAATGATGTCGCCGTCGACCATATCACCATCGACAATATCACCGTCGACCGAACAGTCGGCACTGTCGTCAAAGTGATCGTCCGGGTACACCAGGGCGCAGAAATCATCACAGTAGTCATCGCCCTGCCAGTTGCAGGGGTCCGCCGCCGCGCAGGAGCAGTTGTCGTAGTAGGTGCCACAGACATAAGCTTCGCAGCTTGCATAGTTACAGGTACAACCTTGAATGGCGTCTACACACACACCGGAATCGTATCCGGCATTGATGCAGGCGGCATTGCAATCGCCGTAGCCGTAGCAATCCACTACATCGCCATCGATGACATCACCATCGACCATATCTCCGTCGATCATGTCACCGTCGATCATGTCACCGTCGACCACGTCACCATCAACGACATCGCCATCAATGATGTCGCCATCAACAATATCACCGTCGACCATGTCGCCATCAACAATATCACCATCGACGATATCACCATCGATCATGTCGCCGTCGACCATATCGCCATCGACGATATCACCATCGACGATATCACCATCGACGATATCACCGTCGACCATGTCGCCATCAATTACGTCGCCATCAACACCATCGCCATCGACGATTTCACAGCTGACATTCATCGTTCCGGGGGTGCCGTAGTGAGGACCGTCTGCGAGGTATTGCAAGGATCCCAGGCACCAATAACTTGCATCGTCGTTTTCCAGAACATCGAAATGCGCCGGGTCAAGCTGCCAGGAAACACCGGCAATCTGATCCCAGGTGGAGGCATCCACTTCATCGATCAAGACACCATCCGCCGGGCTACCATCGATCAGGCGCAGTTTGTCGCCGCTGTTGTTTAGCGAGAATCCGAAGTCATAAGCGACATTTGTCAATCCGCCATTTACACCGGAGTCATCGGAACCGGCAAAAATCAAAGCTTCATACGGACCGATCACAAGATTCGCCGGTAGTACTTCGCAATTCCCGTCTACGGCATCACAAAGGTTCAGTCCGCCCAGCCCGAAGGTTTCATTGGTGAGGTTGACGACTTCCATCCATTCGCCGAGTTGCTCTGCAACCGAGCCGGTGGTGTTGGCCAGAAATTCCGTGAAAATAACGTCGCCTGGTGCAGGAGCGGGATACTCAATTATATCGCCATCAATTATATCGCCATCAATCACGTCGCCGTCAATCACATCGCCGTCAATCACATCGCCATCGATCACATCGCCGTCGATCACGTCGCCGTCGATCACATCGCCATCGATCATGTCACCATCGATTACGTCGCCGTCGATCACATCGCCGTCAACCACGTCGCCATCAATTACATCGCCGTCGATGACATCGCCGTCAATAAAGTCGCCGTCGATACCGTCGCCGTCGGTTAAGCAGGCTTCCTGATTCAGTACGGCGGAACAAATGGTGGAGCAATCCACCAGGATCTCTCCCTGATCGACGCTGACCGAACACACTCCAAGCACGCTTTCGTCCTGGAAATCACAGCCGACTACATCGACTGATTGAGGGCTGTAGCCGGTGATGAAGACGGTTACCGTGTATCCGCACTCGATTTCGTCGTCTTCTTCGATACTCACCATTTCCACCGGATAGGCATCGCAATTGCTCCCAGTGGCTTCAGCTACGCAATAGGTTCCGGCGAATTCTTCGCAGCCGCTACAAAACTGTTCGCCATCACCGTCAATCCAGTCGCCGTCGATCCAGTCTCCGTCGCTTCCATCGCCATCGACCATGTCCCCATCGGTTCCATCGCCGTCGATCCAGTCTCCGTCTACTTTGTCTCCATCGATCAGGTCGCCGTCAGCGGTATCTCCATCTGCTGTGTCACCGTCTGCGGTGTCACCGTCTGCGGTGTCACCATCGGGAGGAATGACGGGCATATCGTCGTCTCCATCCGGCTGGGTCGCATCGCTTTCAGCCTCGGAGAGGTCTCCGTCTTCTTGAGGATCGTCATCGCCTCCGCATCCAACCCCGTATATGGAAAGCATAACGATGATCCACACTAGCAGCAGATATCTAATCGATGGCATAATCAACCCCTTTCTCAATCCTACTTACCCCTTAGTAAGCTAACAGACGAAAGACTTCGGACCTTTTCCGAAATTCCCTTGTTTTGCTGAATACAAATATTTCCCAGACTCATTATATAAGGGGATCCGAAAAATGCAATGCTCAAGTTGTATCGGTTCAAAATAGACTTGCCCTTTTGCCAATACAACATGAAACCGCCGGAATCGAATTCATTTTCGACTCCGGCGGAAAGGAAAAATGGTAAGGCTTGATTCGTTTCGATCAGGCTGATGATGGTTCCATGGCAGCTCTGGCGCATCCCAATGCCGCCACCGTTTGAGGATGTTCGGGAACGGTGATCGTTCGTTTTGCAGTGGATTGAAGTAAACGGTGCAGACAGGAGTTGTGTGCTGCGCCGCCGCAGAACAGCACGTCGTGTCGACCTCGCAGTCGCCTCAGCATCGCCAGGGAGCGTTTGGAGACAGCCTGATGCAGTCCCAACGCCAGTTGCTCGCGTGGGATTCCACGGGCGACCATGGAAATGACTTCACTTTCGGCGAAAACCGTACACATCGCGTTGATTTTTTTGGCTTCTTCAGCCTCGTTTGCCTGCGATACGAAATCTTCCATGCTGTAACCCAGGGCGGTCGCCATCACTTCCAGAAAACGCCCGGTGCCGGCAGCGCATTTGTCGTTCATTTCAAACTTGCCGACCGAGCCGTTTTCCATCAGTTCTACGACCTTTGTATCCTGACCGCCGATATCCAGAATCTGGCGGCACTCCGGATGCAGAGCTTGTGCACCCAAAGCTACAGCCTTGATTTCTGTAATGGTTTTGCAGGACCAGTACTGCTCGAACAGGTGACGGCCATAGCCGGTTGCCACCAGGTTGTCGGTTTGCACTTCTTCCAGCATCGCGCGACAGATGGCAATCGGATCGTGCGAATTGTATTCCACACGTTGCAGTATCACTTCGCCATCTTCCAGTACCACCAGTTTCACGGTTCGCGAACCGATATCGATTCCAGCCGTTTTCATATTCAGCCTTTAATCCGTTCGATGAAAGCTTCCAGGCGTGTGCGAAGCTGCTCGGCGTCTTCCATGCTGTAATCGGTGTCGATGCGCAACGTCGGTACACCGGAATTTTCCAGCTCCGGTTCAAAGACGTTCGCTTCCATCTGATACGGCGTGCAGAACTGTATCGAATAGTGCAGAACACCGTCCGCTTTGGCATCTTTATTCAATTGCTGCACGTGTTCGAGCCGAGTGGGATTGGGTGTGAAGATGGCGCAGTCGATGTTCAGATAGCGTTCACATACGGCATCCAACAGTCCCTGCACGCTATCGGCGGAATCATCGGTCAAGACCTGGGTGCCTCGATCGCCTACGCAGGATTCGTCTCCGATTACCACCGCTCCGGCCTCCTGCACGATCGAATGCAGCTTCCAGTTCGGCACCGCCATCGGGCAACCGGATACCAACAGACGCGGTGTGTTTTCCGGGGTTACGCCTTGTTTTTGTTCGATGCGTGCTTCTAATTCGTCGCAAACTTTGTTGACCGAATCGGTAAAGCGCAGAGGATCGTCATAGAAAAACACCTGATTGATCAGCAGGGCGTCCAAACCGGAAATCGGAGCCGGATTGGCCTGGCGCAGCTTGGTCAAGCGATGCATGGCCTTACGCTTGTTGTTGACGATCTCGATTCCGCGTTTCAGGCTTTCCGTCGTAATCTGCTTGCCCGAGCGCTGCTCCAGTTCCTTGGCGAAGCGTTCGTATTCGGCCTGCAACAAAGTGCGGCCCGCCGCGCTCTTGGTTTGCGGAAGATCCATCGCATAGAAAGCCTTCACCATGTCTTTGAACTGTTCGTAGGATTTCTTCTTGCCGTCGCAGGTGTTTTCTCCCACGATCAAGTCGCTGGCGGCGATGTAAGGGCAAACCCGTTCCTGAACGAAACCGAAAGCGCTTTTAATCAGTGCGCAGGTGTTGCGTGGCAAAAAGCGCTCGGCTGCTTCCGTGCCGAACTCGGCACCCGCACACAATCCGACGGAAACGCCATCCACCGCCAGAATCAGTTCTTCCGGCACGAAGGTGCAGAACGAGCCGATCACCAGTCGTCCGGCAGCCTTGGCTTCCATCAATTCCTGGATGCGTAATCCGTGTACCTCACTCATTACGAAATCGAAATATCCCATCGATTCCGGACGATTCTGCTGGGTCATGAAAAGACTTTGGTAAGCATCCCCAAGTACGTTTAGCAGTGCATCGTGCTTTTCCAGGTCCAAGCCCAGTTCGGTCCACATTGGTCGATAATCCGTGGCCATGAATGTCCTCCTTCATGCAGTGGCGGATGCTCCCGCCTGCTGACCGGAGGTCGTTATGTATCAGGCAGGTAGAATCCGGCGAGTTTGTGTGCGTCGAAGCCCCACGGGCTTCCGAAACGCAGTTCAGGTTTTTGAGCGGCTTAATGCCATGATGCGATCGCTCATTTCACATCTTCCTTTGGTAAATATGAATTGACACCGGGAGAATCATAGCGGGTCGCTGTTACAGAGTCAACAAGCTTCGGCTAAAAGATCGATTGGGTTTGTTCGCCAGGTTACTTGGGATATCCGCTCAATCACACAACATGCCAGTCGGTCTGTCATCCTTACAAGAAAACCACTTGTCACGACTTGGAAATTGAACTACAACAAACGTCAGGCATCAGGTATGATGCGAATAAGTTGTAAACGCCTCCTCAAGACGGGAGGCACTATTTCTCTGGGTTGTATTCTATGGCCTTTCGAATTGCGATTATTTACATTGTTTTAGGGGGATTGTGGATTCTGTTCTCGGATCAATTGGCCTATTCTCTTTTCCCTACCTTGGACGGTTTGCATCTAGCCCAGACCTACAAAGGCTGGTTCTTTATTCTTGCAAGCGCTATCGTGCTGTTTCTTGTTCTGCATTTCTATTTCCGAAAACTTGACGTATCCGAGAAAAAACTCACCGAGCGCGAGGCGCAATACCGGGAACTCGTCGAGGGTACCAGCGATCTCTTTGCCAACCTGACGCGCAATGGTGAAATTCTCTATATCAACCCGAATTCCCGTTCCATGCTGGGAAGGTTGGAAACGGATTTAATCGGTACCAGTGTCTTCGAACTCATCGCACCGGAAGATCGCAATCTGGCGGATGTTAGTATCGACGAATTGAAGGCACAACATAAGGAAAACGGACACCTGGACCTGCGGTTGATCGACACCAAAGGTAAAATTCACTACACCCGCGTTACCCTGCGTTTTCATTACCTGGAAGACGGTAGCGACCTGAAGCACATCAATTGTTACGGGCGTGACATCACCGACTGGAAACAAGCGGTCGACGATTTGAATCATCGGCTGAAAATAGAACACGCCGTTTCCAATGTTTCTTCATTGTTGGCAGGCTCCGGTGATGTCGATATGAACGAAATTCTGGAGATTCTCGGCAAAGTCGTTCAAGCAAGCCGGGCGCATCTGGTACGACTTCACGATGACGGTATGCGAATGAGCAGCCTGTATCAATGGTGCTCTCCAGGTGTCGAAGTCAAAACCGGCATCATGCAGGATTTGAAGGTCAAGCAGGACAATTGGTGGTACAAACAGATCTCCGAAAAGGGAATGGTCCTGATTGAAGATACCCGGAGTCTGCCGGAGGAAGCCTGTTACGAACGCGAGTTGCTGCTCTCTCAGAATATTCTGGCGGTACTGGCGATTCCGCTGTGGCTCAGGAATAAGCGCTGGGGGTTTTTAGGTTTCGATACGACCGGCTATTCAAAACAATGGAAACAAGAAGACCTTCAGATTCTGCGTACGGCCAGCGAAGCGATCATGGCTTATAAGGCGCGAAAGCAGGATGAATCTGAACTGGAAATAAGCCGGCAACACTTTCAGTCGGTTTTCGAGGCGACTCCCGATGCGATCATCATTTCCAACTACCAGGGATTTTTCGTTGACGTAAATCCGGGATTCACGGAAGTTACCGGCTATAGTCGAGAGGAAGTGATTGGGAAGGATGTTACAAAGCTGAAGTTCTGGGAAAATCCCGAAAAACGCGATCAAATGATCTACCTCATGCGCACCAAGGGGTACATCGACGATTTCGAAGCGACTTTCCGCGCAAAAAACGGGCAGAGTCGACAAGCGCTGATGTCGGGCAGACCGATCATGATTCAGGGCGCTCCTCACCTGTTGACCATCAGCAAAGACATCACAGTCAGAAAAGAAGTTGAAACTGCTTTAGTGGAATCGGAAGCCAATTATCGGGCTATCTATAATGCCAGTAATGACGCCCTGATCGTAGCGATGTTGGATGGGCAGCGGATTCTGGACACCAACCGTAAAGTTCTCGATCTGTTGGAGTACACCAAGGAAGAAGCCCGCAAACTCGCCTTCTTGGATTTGCTGGAAGAGCATCCCCCGCACACCATTCGAAAAGCCCGCCACTTCGTCGATGCAGCCGTTAATGGCGTTCCACAGATCTTCGAGTGGTTGATCAAGTCGAAGAATGGCAAACATATCTGGGCGGAAATCAACATGCGTCGCACGGTGATTGGAGGCCGCGACCAGCTTTTAATCGTGTTGCACGACATTACCAAACGTCGTCAGGCCGAGGAAGTGCTTCGGGAAAGCGAAGGGCGCTACCGCATGCTGATGGAGCAGTCCAGCGACGGGATTGCTTTGATCGATAATGACTATAGGATCGTCGAAGCCAATAAGAAAGTGCTGGAGATTTTCGGGTATTCCCAGGAAGAATTCATTGGGCTATCCATCTTCAACATGGTCCATGATGAGTATGCTTATCTTGTAAAAGAAGATTTCGATGACTGGCGGAAAGGACTTCACACGCTGGTGGTGCGTCAGGTGCTTCATCGTTCCGGTCGGGAGTTATTTGCGGAAATCAGCGTCAGTATATTGCCGGATGGCCTGATCCTGGCGACATTGCGGGATGTTACAGACCGGCTCAAGGAAGAAGAGGAACGAAGCCGCCACGATGCTCAACTGCGACAACAACAAAAGCTGGAATCGATCGGAACCTTGGCTTCCGGTGTGGCGCATGAAATCAACAATCCGATCAACAGTATCATGAACTATGCCCAGTTGATTTTCGATGAAAGTGTTCAAGATACCCGTCAATACGATTTTTCGAACGAAATCATCGGAGAAAGCAAGCGGGTCGCGATGATCGTCAGAAACCTGCTGGCGTTCGCCAGACAGGAACAGGAAATTCACAGCCCTGCGAATATCAAAACACTGGTGGATAATACCTTATCTTTGATTCGGGCGTTGTTACGCAAACACCAGATCACCTTGAAAACGGAGATCCCGCCAAATCTACCGGAAGTGGTTTGTCGTAACCAGCAAATCCAGCAGGTGCTGATGAACTTGGTTACGAATGCTGCGGATGCGTTGAACGAACGTTTCCCAAGCTACCACGAGGACAAGATCATCCATATCTCAGCTCAAACCCTGGAAGAAGACGGCATTCGCTGGCTTCGTACCAGTGTGCGAGATAACGGCATGGGAATCGATACCGAGAATCTTGGCAGGATTTTCGATCCTTTCTTTACCACCAAGCCGCGTGGAGTCGGAACCGGTCTGGGCCTGTCGGTCAGCCATGGGATCATGCGCGAGCACGAAGGCCGCCTGCTTGTGGAAAGCGAAGCGGGAAAGTATACCTGTTTTCATATGGACCTGGATCTGGACCATACGATCACGGAACTTTCGCAAGAGTCCGAGATTCTCTTTTAAACGCCGCCATATAACTTAGGGCAGGTTTTCTACATCCGCCGGCGTGCATCCCGTTGAAGCGAGCAGGGGATTGCAGCGGCTGGGCTGGCCATCGGGAATATCGAAAACGTAATCGAACAAATCCGTCATCACGGGATAATCGGTGCTGATCATCTGAGCCGCCGATGAAAGCGCGGCCTGCACCCGTTCTTCATTGCCATCGGACAATCCCTGGCTGGCAACGTCGGTGCGCGTGCGAATCAGAAAACCGGCCTGGGCGAATTCGGCAATACGGTCGGAATCGGTGAGCGGGTCATCGAAATTGACGAATGCCCCGATCGGAGACGATAGATCCTTATCCGCTCGCGGGAACATGGCCCGCCCCTCCGCATTGGGATGTCCATCGAGGTAGGCATCCCGATAGGAACCGGAATCGAAATAAAAGAACATTGCTTTGTCGCGTCCCGCTGCCATGCTCGGCCAGCCATCGGCTTCAATTGCCGCTCTAAGCGTGGCATATTCTTTACGCACGTCGTCTGGACGGATCAAGCGATCTTGTGGCCACACGGACAGGATCAACTGGTCCAGATCGTCGCAATGCTGTTCCATGATCAATGGTTCGAAATCGTCTTTGGGTTCGATGAAAATGAATAGCACCTGGTGACCGGGGTTCATATCCGACCAGTCTTTCAACGATTGCAGACAGTCGGTGAGCAGTTCGCAGTTGCTGCCGGTATCCCCGAAGAAGGTGTGATAGACAACGAAGCCCCGTTCTTCATCGTAGTGAACGTCGATTTCGAACTGGCGCACGCCCTGTTGGTCGGCCTGAACATCCAGTGGAGCCAGATCGCCACCGAAGACCGGTTGCGGCTCATCGGTAAATACATGATAGCTGTTGTGCGTGCCCTTTACCTGAATCTGATTGATTCGCAGGGTTTCATCCATCGGGTATTCCGGTCGTGCAGGCAACTTGGTATCCGAATCGGCATCAATATCGCCATCGGCCAGTACATCGATTTCATAATCTCCTGCGCTGTAATCGCCATCGCTATCCGTGTCATCCGTGTTGCAGCCAACCAAGAAGCATATTGCCAGCAGCACACTGAAAAGACATACTCTGCGCATGTTTCCACTCCTTCGTATACACAAAAAGATCGCGTGGGGTGAATCATGGATGATGTTTCGTCGTTCGTTCAAACTGTATCCGAAGTCGCAACGCAACGCAATCCGAGCGATTAATAACCATGAGCGAATGTTGGTAACTTGAATCGGGTGAAGATCAGCGGCTGCGGGTTACGTCATTTTTTTCACAATAAGGTTCCAGCTTACAACGACTGCAATGAGGCGAAACGGGAACGCATAAATGCTGGCCGTAGGCTACCAGCCAGTCGTTGATCGGAATCCAGTATTTCTTCGGCAGAATCTCGCGCAACGCCATTTCGGTTTTATCGGGGTTGGGTGTGTTCACGTAACCCCAGCGGTTGGTGATGCGGTGAACGTGAGTGTCCACGCAGATACCGGGCAAGTTGTAGCCGAGCGTGCGCACCAGATTGGCGGTCTTTCTCCCGACACCGGGAAACGCGACCAGTTGTTCGATTTCGCTGGGCACTTTACCGTCGTATTCGTCCAACAGCAACTGGCATACTTTGATGATGTTGGCGGCTTTGGTTTTGTAAAAGCCTGCTGGATAGATCGTTTCGGCAATGGTTCTCTCACCCAGTTTCAGTATGCCTTGCGGTGTGTCCGCCAAAGCGTACAAGCGTTCGGATGCCTGGGCGGTGACTTCATCCTTGGTGCGCAAGCTGATGATGGTTGAAATCAATACGCGAAAGGGATCTTTCTTCGTCTGCGCCTGAACGGTAACAATCGGCACACGCAGTTTTTTCGTTTCTTTGCGCAGGATTTCCATGACCGTCGCGATTGGGAAGTCCGAACGGATTTCCTTTTTCACCATTTTTTTAGGTGTTTTGGCTTTCGTGGCAGGTTTTGTTTTGCGAGCGGGCATGTTTCAACTTGTTTGATAAGGCTTGTAGCTGCGTTTCAGCTTTGCCATGCGATTTCGTCCCGCCTTACCGTGAAGCAGATCCAGCGCAAAGCCGACCGCTCCGATTACGGGATCGCTGGTCAGTTTGTGTACGCTGGCATTGGGATAGCGTTTGCCGACGGCTTGTTTGATGGCGTCTGCAAAATAAGGCGGATTGGATTTCTGCATGATGGAGCCGCCCAGCACGACGGGGAAGGTCTCGTCCTTTTTGAAGAGTCGCTTACATGCCGTGACGACACTGTGAGCCTGTTCCCGTCCGATTCTTTCCAGTAAGCGCTGGGCAACGCGGTCGCCTTCTGCGGCGCATTTGAAGACCAGCGTGGAATATTGACCGAAATTGACGGGCTGGAAGTTGTCGGCATAGGTGAAGACGATTACATCCTCCAGCTTTTTCAGCCCCATGGCCTGAGCCAATCGTTGCCCTAGGATCGTTTTGGGAGCGCGTCCATCTTCCGCTTTGAGGCTTGCAATGATCGCTTTTTCTACAATATCCTCACCGCCGCCGACGTCGCCTGTAAGGTGTCCCAGACCACCGACTTTTGCCTGCTTGCCTGCGGCATTGAATCCGATGCAATTGGAACCGGTGCCGCAAACCATCGCCACGCCGATGCCATCGCTGGTTCCCGCACGTAGTGCGATGGTGGTATCGTTGACCAGCATCCAATGTGGGGCAGGCTGAGAGACATCCACATAGCCTGCAACGGTTTCGAAATCTTCGTCACGATCCGCTCCGGCGATACCGAAAGCGGCAGTGGCAATCTGATCCGGCCTCAGCTTTGCGTCCTTCAATGCTAGTTCGATAGCCCTGGCTACTTCCTGTTTTGCCGCTTCGACGCCTACGCCTTGAAAGTTGGTGCAATCGGAGCGTCCCACACCTTTCACGGTGCCATCCGCCTGGGCGATCACACAAATCGATTTCGTTCCACCGCCATCGAATCCGAGCACGTGAGCGGCGGCGGTATTTGTTGCCGTATCTTTTTTTACTATCACTGAATTTGCCAGTCGTTTGCTAGGTTAGGTTTCCAAAATCAGTTCATCCGAGGCGTAAAAGCCTTCGTCTTCCACATATGCAAGGCCATCGTGGTTGGTTGCTAAATAATTCTGCAGCGCGTTGACGATCGCTTGACCCTCATCATCGCTTTCATCCAGGCAATGGATGCTGATGACAAAGATGGATTTGTTCAGGTGTTTTTCAATGCGTGGAATCTCCGATCCTTCGAAGTCGTCCAGCATTTCGATCAGCTCATCGCGCAATTCGGAAAATTCGTCGCTGTCTTCTTCGCCCATGTACTCCAGGTTAATCGGTTCCTGATCTTCCCGATACACCATGATGAATTCATGCCAGGAAGGCTCCTCGAACTCGTTTTCTTCATCGCCTTCATCTTCGGAGTGAATATCGAAGCCCTCTTCGGACAGGAGTTCCATCAACTCCTTTCGAGTAGGTGGAGGATCTTCAACACAAAACACTCGAACCAATTCCGCCATCTCAGCATCCCATCTGTTTAATCAATAAAGCAAGTAGTATGGTGTTTAATGGTACACTGTATTTTTAAAGCTTAAGTTGTTTTTGCGGATTGATCCACAATTCCACCGGGCGATGAATGTCCGGGCGGAATGGCAGTTCCACCCGCTGACCGGTTCCGGCAGAATGATAGGCCGCCAGCATGATTTCCAATACCGCCAGGCCATCCTGAGCCGATTCCAACGGAGTTCCGCCTTCACGAACGCAAGTCAGAAAATCCTGCATCTCCTGCGGATAGCCGTTGTTCCAGAGCCATTCGTAATCCGGTGTGGACCAGCCTACACTTTCCGGACCACTGGTTTGGGCGCGATTGTAAGGCATGGGCGGATACCCCTGCTGGGAATAGACTTGCAGTCCCATGCCTTGCAGCAGATCGCCGTATAATACGCCCTGGGTACCGTAGGCTTCCGCCGTAGACGCCATGCCGCCTTGCAAGGCCCAACTGCTTTCCACATGCGCCAGGGTGCCGTCCGTGAATTCCATGGTCAGGATGACATGGTCCTCCACCGGCGCCCAGGTATGCAGGTAGCGACCACAATGAGCCGTGACCGACTTGACCGGCTTCTTGCCCATGAACCAGCGGCAGAACTCAATGGCGTGGCAGCCCATGTCCATCAGAATTCCACCGCCCGCCTGTTCGACGGTCCAGAACCATGGTGAATATGGCCCGGCGTGCTTCTCGCACTGTTTCACCATATAGATGTCACCGGCTCCGCCTTCGTCCGCAATCTGTTTCATGCGCACGAATTTGGGAACGTAGCAAAGCTCTTCGGCATAGCCGACCACGCGCCCCTTCTTTTGCGACCAGTATTGAATTTCTTCCGCTTCGGCTATCGTCAAACACAGCGGTTTTTCCACTATAACGTGCTTACCTGCCTTTAAGGCATCGATGGCCAAAGGTGCATGCAGATTGTTGGGTACCGCCACCGTCACCACGTCGATATCGCGGCGCTGGATCATTTCCAGGTGCGACTTGTGATAGCTGGGAATCGGGCGCTCTTTAATGAACTCCTTATGGCGAGCCTTGTCCGGGTCGGCCTGGGCGATGACCTCGCAGTTTCCGATGGCCTTGAAGGCATCGTAATGTACCGTCGAGATCCACCCGGCTCCGATCAAACCGATTCGCAAGGGACGTTTGATCGTCCTCTTAGTGGTTTTTGGAGTACTTTTCTTTTCCGTACTTTTACCGGACGATTTGCCGGCGGCTTTGTCCTTCGAAACACGTGCTCGGGGCATTTCAGCCTGCCTCCCATGGTCGATCACTTAGCAAGGGATGCGGAATCGCAGCCTCGTAATTCTGAGCATGGCGATTCACCATACCGATGTCAAGTCATTTTCCAAAATGTACATATCGAGAATCGGCTGCGCCAAAGCGGAGCGATAAAGAACTAGAGTAACTCGTCTACGTTATCCTGGATTTTACGGATTGCGCGAACGATGTCCATCACGTCTTTCTTCGTTCCCATCAGGTACGGATAATGCAGCCAGCAGGCTTCTTCGTAAGCGGCTTTAAAGGCTACCGGCGTATCCGCGCTCTCGGCGGTGATGCCTTTTGGGTAGCGCTGCTTTAACGCAGGATACTTTTTGATAGACGGACTGAATATGGGTCGCGCCTGGATTGGTTCGTAGAAATCGCCGTCGGCCATGATCCCTTCCGCCGCCAGCGCTTCCAGGAAGCGGTCGCGATGCAGCCCCTTGAAGCCTTTGGGATCATATTTAAAGATGTACTGGTAGTGGGTGGTCTGGGTCACGGCCTTGGGAGCCTTGATCGTTTTGATCCCCTTGATCTTGTCCAGTTCTTCCGTCAGCAGCGCGGCCATTTCTGCTCGTTTTTTGGTGAACTTCGCCAGGTTCTTCAGTTGGCCCTGCAATACCGCCACTTGAAATTCGCTGATGCGGTAGTTGTTGCCGAAGACATGACCCTTGTAGTCGTCGTAGCCCCATTCTTTACGGCCACAGTTCACCAGCGACTGTAGGCGCATCTCGAATTCCTTGTTGTTCGTGATGACGATACCGCCTTCACCGGCGGTCATCAGTTTGGAAGACTGGAAGGAGAAGGAACCGAAGTCGCCGTGGCTGCCTACACCCTTGCCCTTATACTTCGCGCCATGCACGTGGGCACAGTCTTCAATCAGCACCAGCTTGTGCTTTTTGCAGATACGTTTCAAGGCCGTCAGATCGGCAATGGAACTGCCCAGATGCACGGCGATGACGGCGCGCGTTTTCTTGGTAATCGCTTTTTCGACCAGTTTGGGGTCGATGGTGTAATCGGAGGGGCGCACGTCTACGAATACCGGCACGGCGTTAACGAACACCGCACAACCGGCTGTTGCCAGCCAGGTGTAACAAGGCACGATAACTTCGTCACCGGCTTGAATCCCTGCCGCATTCAAGGCGATTTCCAGCGAAACCGAACCGTTGGCGCAGCAAATACCGAAACCGGCGTCGTGATGGGCCGCGAAATCGTTGGCAAAGGTATTGGCGCGCACGTTGGGAGAAGGATACCCGCCCCAGTTCTGGGAATGCAATACTTCCAACAGACCCTTTTCTTCCTCCTTGCCATACGGCGGCCAGGTGGGATAGGGTTTGCTTCTTAGCGGCTTCGCGCCATTGATTGCAAGCTTCGACATCGCTTCTCTCCTTACGTGATCGAATGAAGTTGCAGTCGCCCCCATGTGAGGACGGCGTCATTCCAGGCTTCCTTGGAAGCAAACTGTACTGAAAGGTCCGTGAAAACGCAAGGGATTGTTTTTGTTGGAGTAGGCTAATAAGTCTCCATGACAGCCATCTCCGACCTTATGCTTGTTGTTCGCAGTCAGGAATAGAAGTGCTGTCGGAACCAGACGTCCAGGCAATACAAACCCCAGAGCCGTCTGGTGTGCTGGCGATTGCTTTCGCTGTGCTGCTTGGCGAGTTCGTCGATTACATTGAAATTCAACTGGTCCGAAAGCTGTTTGCGCAGAACGGGAAAACGTAGATGGCGCTTGTCCTTTGCGAACCAGCGCTCCACCGGCGTGGGAAATGCCTGCTTTTCGCGATGGAGAAAACGTTTAGGAAAATAACTTTCCGCCAGCTTTTTCAACAGCGCCTTGGTGGTCGTTTTGTGGATCTTGTCTTCCAGGGGTAGCGACAGGGCGAACTGTACCAGGCGGTAATCGAAATAGGGGAAGCGCCCCTCCACGCCGAAAGCCATGTTCATTTTATCTTCTTTGTTCATCATGTGAACGACGTGCGATTTTAAATCCATGTACAGCATGTTGGAAAGAAAGTCCGGGTATCCACCCTCCCGAAAATGCCGTGCGACGGAATCGCGGTAATCCTCGCCGGGAATGATCTTATCCACCAGCCACATCTGCGAGCAGCTTTTAAATTCGGAGGCGATCTGTTCCGGCTTCAGTCCCTGTTGATACGCGGCCACATCCCTGTCGGCGCGCGACAGATCCAGCGTGCCTTCATGCAGTTTCATCGCTGCGAAATAGTGGCTGTAGCCTGCCAGCAGTTCGTCTCCACCCGTACCGGAAAGAGCCACCGTGATATTCGGCTTGGCTTCGCGCGCCAGGTAATACTGCGGAATCGCCACCAGGTGCGGCACAGGTTCATCATAGTGACGCAGCACCTTGTCGATCACGTCGAAGAATTCCGATTCGCGCACGATGAATTCCCGGTGCGTCGTTGCCGCAGTGGTGGAAGCCTGCCGGGAATAGGGAAACTCGTTGTAATCGCCGTATTCGAACCCCAGGGAATAGCTGTGGATGTCGGCATCTGCATCTGCGGCGCGCATGCGACAGGCTAAGTAGCTGCTGTCTACGCCTCCCGAAAGGTACAGCCCCAGTGGAACATCGCTGATCTGACGCAGCCGGATCGAATCGTCCAGCAATTCGACGAAGCGCTCCCTTCGCTCGTTCGCCGTCATGCGGCGTACTTCCGGGTCGTAACTGAAGAGATGGTAGCGCCCGGTTCGCACCCGACCGTTTCTCACTTCCACATACGAACCGGGCTGCACTTCGTAAATTCCTTGAAACAGCGTTTCTTCACCGCAGATATACAAATGCCCGATGTACTCCCGCAGGCGATCCAGATTCGGCGCGTGTGGTGCCGCCGGATGTTCGAGCAGCGCCTTGATCTCGGAGGCGAAACCGAATACACCGTTGGCCTCGAAGTAGTAGAGCGGGCGGATGCCGATTCGGTCCCGGTAGAGTCGCAGGGTTTCGCTGCGCTTGTCGTAGAGCGCAAAGGCGAAATCTCCGTTCAGGCGTTCAACGAAATCCCAGCCGTATTGTTGATAGGCGGCGAGCACGACTTCCGTGTCCGTCTGGGAGCGAAAGCGATATCCACTGGCTTCCAACTCCTTCCTCAACTCCAGGAAGTTGTAAACTTCGCCGTTGTAGCAAAGATGAACCTGCCCGTCCGGGCTGCTCATCGGTTGTGCGCCATTTTCCGATAGATCCAGCACCTTCAGGCGTCGGTGTCCGAAAGCCAGCAGGCCGTTGTCATCGACGAAGGTTCCTTCTGCGTCCGGTCCACGATGAGTCAGCGAGCGGCTCATAGTCGCCAATGGAGTTTTGTCCAGTCTGGTTCTGTTTAAGGAGAAGATTCCGCAGATACCGCACATGTATTGTCTTTCTTGCCCGTCAATCCGCATCTGACCGGAGAAATGGCGGTGGTTCGAATGCCGTGGTAGCTGAACCAGTCGAATAACTCCGATTCGTTGTGTCCCCATGCATAGCGTGGCGCATAGCCATCGAAAGCATGATGATAACGAATATAATGGTCTTCCACCCGATGTGCAAGATGCAAGTGATAATCCGTAAGCAGATAGAGCACATGTCCGCCGCTGAACAGATCGAAAAGGAATTCGGCTACGGTGTTATCCGGCCAGGGATTCACGGTTTTCATCATGAACTTGCGGTAGCGGTAAATCGCGTGCCAGGGACGGTTGACCGAATGCAGAAACAGCGAAAGCAGGGGATGAGGCAAGCGGGAAAGCACCGGCCTCCAGAAGGTTTCGAACAGCCGCCAGTATTGCGTGCGGTCGTATACCCAGATGGCGATATCGCCGCCTTGCTTCAATAACGGTGCGACCGAATCGAACGCTTGCTTGGTGTCCGGTGTGTGATGCAGTACACCGTTACTGTAAATAAGGTCGAAAATGTCATCCTTCAATGGCAGGTGAAAAATGTCGGCGCGGATAAAATGCACGGGGGAACGGTAGTTCTTGCCTGCATTAAACTTATGTGCCTGGTACACTCCGGTGCTCTGATCCACGGCGATGACCTCCGCCCCGAGACGTGCAATGCGGGCGGTGTCCTGTCCGCTGCCGCAACCGGCATCCAAGGCCAGTTTTCCGGACAGATCGCCGGAAAACTGGCCGGAGTAGTTCATCTTGATCTCAAAGTCCTCGTCCCCTTCTTCGCTGTAGCGAACGTCTTTGGCCACATGATCCCACTTGTAGCTCCAGGCTTTGCGCCAGGGCTTGCGAGTCTCTGCTTCGGGCAGGAAGTTGGGGACGGAATCGATAATCGGAAAGATCCGCTTACACGCTGGACAGCGAAGATCACCCGCCAGAATCTCTTCACCGTTTTGAGTTTTTGCAGACAACTCCAGTGTGTCGTGCGCACACTGAGGGCATTTCAGATACTGCAACAACGATAAATACATGGGTGCCACCTCTCGGAATCCGTTCAGTCGGATTCCCGTCGATTACCTCGTTATTATTCTTAACTGGGTGTTTTTTCAACCCCCAGACTAATTATATGCTTATATATATGCAGAGTCAAGCAATACGTGGAAACGAAAAACGCCCGCCTTTTCGGGCGGGCGCAAATGGCAGGCTTGTAAGAGTTTTGTCTACTCTTCGCTCATGTACGGATAGGCATAGGCCGTAGGCGGAACGAAGGTTTCCTTGATCGAACGCGTGCTCGTCCAACGCAGTAGGTTTAAATAACTGCCCGCTTTATCGTTGGTGCCACTGGCGCGTCCGCCGCCGAAGGGCTGCTGATTGACAACCGCCCCGGTGGGTTTGTCGTTGATGTAGAAATTCCCTGCGGAATGCCGCAGCGCATTCACGGCTTCGTTCACCGCCGTGCGATCCTGGGAGAAGATTGCGCCGGTCAATGCGTAGGGGCTGGTCTGATCGCAAAGTTGCAGGGTTTTGCTGAACTGCTTGTCCGGATACACGTAGATCGTAATCACCGGACCGAAGATCTCCTGCACCATGCTTTCGTAATCCGGCTTTTTAGCCAGAATGACCGTCGGCTCTACGAAGTAGCCGTTTTTCTTATTCGTTCCACCGCCGATCAGTATCTGGGCGTTGGGCGATTTCTTCGCCCGGTCGATGTAGCCCTTGATGTTGGTAAAGCTGGCGTTGTCGATGACCGCGCCCATCAGGGTGCGGAAATCGCTGACATCACCCATTTTGATGGTGGCGATTTCCTTTTCCAATCGCTTGGAAAGCCGATTCCACAGGCTCTTGGGAATATAAGCTCGCGAAGCGGCAGAGCATTTCTGCCCCTGGTATTCGAACGCGCCGCGCACGATGGCAATGGCTAAGGCATCTGGATCTGCAGAGGGATGCGCGAAGATAAAGTCCTTGCCGCCGGTTTCGCCCACGATACGCGGGTAGCTGCGATAGGATGCGATGTTGTTTCCAACCGTCTTCCACATTGACTGGAAGGTGTTTGTGGAGCCGGTGAAGTGGATACCGGCCAGATCCGGGTGATTCATCACCGGGTTGCCGATTTTACCGCCCGATCCCAGCACCATGTTGATGACGCCGTCGGGTAGTCCGGCTTCTTTAAGTAGCTGCATGATGAAGTGCGCGGAGTATACCGACGTGCTCGCTGGTTTCCAGATAACCGTGTTACCCATCAAAGCCGGTGCGGTGGGCAGATTGCCTGCGATGGAAGTAAAGTTAAACGGTGTCACCGCAAAGACAAAGCCTTCCAGCGGGCGATATTCCACGCGGTTCCAGATGCCGGGAGAACTGGCGGGCTGGTTGTGCAGAATCTGCACCATGTATTCCACGTTGAAGCGGAAGAAATCGATCAGCTCGCAGGCGGAGTCGATTTCGGCCTGGAACGCGGTCTTGCTCTGCCCCAGCATGGTGGCGGCGTTCAAGGTATCGCGGTAGGGACCGGCCAGCAGATCGGCGGCCTTCAAAAATACGGCGGCGCGTTCTTCCCAGCTCCAGTTCGACCATTCCTTACGCGCCTTGGCGGCGGCATTGACGGCGGCCTGTACTTCCTTTTCTCCGCCCTGGTGGTGTTTGGATAACAACAACTCGAAATTGTGTGGGCTTCGGGTTTCGGCCAGATCACCGGTGCGGACATTCCTGCCGCCGATGACCATGGGGATTTCAACGGTCTTCCCGGCCAGTTGAGCCAGCTTGGCTTTCAACGACGCGCGCTCGGAAGATCCGGGGGCATACCCTTTGATCGGTTCGTTCTCTACGGTCGGCGTTTTAAACATTCCAAGACTCACGGCTTTCCTCCTTTGAAACAAGTTTTACTTTAAACGCTGCAATTCCTCAAAGGCTCCAGGTTGGCGGAGTCATGCTAGCCTACCCCCGAATATTGGTCAAGGCTTTGATGGTGGGAAAATAGAGGAAGGATTCAATACAACATATTGCAAACCTGCTTGATTCCAGGGTGGCGCGGGCTAAGCCGCAGGCTTGCCCGTGTTCGGGAGTTGCATGGGCAAGCTCGTTTCTCTCGCTTTGCCCATGGCACCCGTTTTCATAGTCAATCGCAAAGTCTTATAGTATGTCTTCGGAGGAATTTTTTTCTTCACCCCCACCCGAAACGTGTGGCGATGCGTTCGGCCAGTGCGCGTTCCTGCCCGAACCAGAAGTGGTCCATGCCCGTTTCGACATGCACCTGCATTTTTGCACACAGCGCGTCGATCTGCGGACGAAACTGCACCGCCGGGCAAAATTCGTCGCGGTCGCCTACCAAAGCCAGCGCGGGGAGTTGCAAGTCGGGATACGGCGTAAAATGGTAGGGGTCCAGCGCCATCGGCGGGGAGACGAGCACCAGGCCAAAGAGATCGTCCAGTTCCGGTAGTGCTTGCCAGTTGACCCAGCTTCCAAAGCTGTAGCCCGCCAGCACCAGCGGCAGTTGCAAATTCGACTCCGCAAGCAGCCAGCGTGCCTGCGCAACGGCGGCCAGAACATCTTCGACTTCCCCGGCTCCGCCGTCGTGCTCGCCGCCGGAATCGCCCGCGCCGCGAAAATCATAGCGCAGGGTCGCGATGTCCATGCGATTGAGCCAGTGGCAGCAGAGCCGCACGACATTATTGCTCATCGTGCCGCCCATTAACGGGTGGGGATGGGAAAAGACGAGCGCCGCCTTGGGTTGCTTGGATTCGCCCCAGCGCCCGGCCAGTTGCGGGTTGCTGCCGAAAACGACGTCGCGCTCCATCATGCTTTCATCCGTTGCCTGCATTGACGAAGAACGAAAGCAGCTAACAGCAATAGCCAAAGCCAGTGATTATGCGTTCCGTTAAAACCGGCGCAACTCGATCCGCCCAGATCTTCGGGATTGTCGCCCGGATCGACGATATTGATGCCGCAGACTTTCAATTCGTCGTTGGTGCAGTTGGTGATCATGCAGGCTTCGCGCTCTTCGACGGTCTCCAGCGAAAGGCAGTTCTGCCCACCCTTCTCGCCGCTGATACAGGCCACATACGCCGCCCATTGGCGCTGCGCCAGATTTGTACCCGCATCCACACAGTCCTGCTGTTCGGTCGAGTTGGCGGCGTCCAGGTAGCATTCGTTCACTTCCGGGCAACTCAGCGAACCTTCGATGATCGGTGTGGAAGTATCCGCTTCCGCTTCGGCGTCCCCATCGATAGTCACGTCGCCATCGGTCGAATCGCCATCGGAGCTTTCACTGTCGCCGTCTGTAACCACCGTGTCGCCGTCCGGGGATTCGTCGCCATCCGGTTGCACCGGCTCGATTACACGGGTTGTGATGGTGTAGAGCATCGGGTCTGCCGGTGCGCAACGCGAGGAAATCAGCACGATGGTATCGTAGCTTTCGCCGGCATCATCGAAATGGAAGAGCGTCGGCTGTCCGGCGTTGATGGTCAGTTCGCCGATCTCTCCCGTCTGCATGCCCTGCCGATTGATACGCGCCGCCGTGACGCGCACGCCGGTGGTGTCGGCCACTTCGTAGGTTACTTCAAAGTCATCTTCCGGCTGCACGTCGGATACATCGATTTCGATATAGGAGGCGGCATATTGAACCAGGCTGTCCGCCACGGTCCCCGGATGATTCTGAATGAAACGCGCGTTGAAATCGTTGATCTGGATGCTGTGGTAGGCGTAGTCACCCATATTCAGGCCGTTAAAGGTTGCCCACTCATGGAAGTAATCGCAGAAGTTGTTGTACAAACCGCCGCCGATACCCAGTTTTTCCTCGAAGCCCGCCATGCCGTTGGTATCATCCTGTAACCAGCTTACGAAAAACAGCGACTCGAACACTTCGGAAAGATAGATACCGAACAGTGTCGTGGCGCCATGGTCCGGATCGTCGGAGACCAGCGGTTTATTGGGCGATTGCGCAAACTGCGCCACCGGGTCCAGGTAGCTGTCGAATCCCAGTTCCACTACGAACTTGCGCGCCAGAATATCCTTGATCCATTCTTCCTCGTTGGCGTCGAAGCCATAGTGCGTAAGGTTCAGCGTTTCGCGCGCCAGATCTCCCTGGCGCTGGTCGGAGTCGAAATTGTCCACTTCCAGGAATATTACCTTGTGTTGATTGCTGCCTTCGAGCGGTTCGCCGTGATCCAGTTCGATGTCCTTTTCCCGGAAATAGGCGGTCACGGGATTGGGCGCGTTGTTTGTGATATCGCCTACCACCAGGTACACGCGGTCATCGTTGTCGGGAGTGGCAGGCAGCGAACCGTAGTTTTTTGCAGCACGAAGGATACCCTGCTCCGAATTGGCGGGTGTCGCCGTTTCGAAGGCATTCACCAGCGTTTGCAGCCGCTCCACCGTCGCCGTGCCTTCCTTGCCGTTCTGCACGAAAATCACGAGTTTCGTGCTGATCAGGCGGCAGGTTGCGGTGATTGTCTCTAGTTCCGGCTCCAGTGCGCCGAAGCGAAACCCTTCGAAGTCGCATTCCATGCCCACGGTGGGATTGCGGCAGGGAACCGCCGCCGTTGCGGGAAGAGATAATAACGTGCTGAATAATAGTAACATCAACAAAGCGATGCGCGGCATGGTAAACTCCTTACAGAATTCTTCGGCGATGCACGGATGTCTGCTCGAGGATCACTCGTAGCCCAACACGCCCTTGTTGTCGTAGGCGACCGAGCGTAGAAACTCCTGATACATTTCAAGTGCGTCCTGGTTGCGGAAGATGGCGAAGTGGCCGTCGTCCGGGTATTGACAGAAACCGGAGGTGGCCTTTTCTCCGTCCGGGCCGGTGATGGTGTCTGTGGCTGGGCGCGAATAGGATGACATTCCCAGTAACTCCAGCCCCGGCAGCGTTTCGCTGACCGGCTCGATCTGTGGCAGTCGCCCGGAAGTCGCCAGTGCCGCCGCCGTGCGTTTCGGCGTCATGGTATCCAGAAAACCGTTGGTAAGCATGACGTTACGAGCGTGTCCGTTAAAGGGGCGCTCCTCCCAATACGGAGCGTAGTTGATCATGTCGGTGATTTCCGTCAGCCATTGCACCAAGGCGACCAGCGGGTGGTGAATGTGCGCGTCTTCGCGATCCAGGCTGATGAAAGTGCTGACCATCTCCAGAATGTCCGGGTCTTCGCGCTCGATAATCGTCACCGCCATGCGACCACCGGCACCGGATAGCATCCAGCCCTTGATATCGTCTTCCACCGCCGCCGCCAATGCGCCGCTCATGCCGCCCTGGCTATGACCGATGAACAGCAGGTTGTCCGGGTCGAAGGTCGGTGCTGATAATGAGGCAGGCCAGTTCGTGCAGGTATTGGCAGAGAGTTGCAACTTGCCCGCGCGGATAAAGCGCGTCAATGCGATATTGTCGATGGCCGCCTGCCGGAAAACGCTGCGCCCCGATTGGACGTTCAGGAAGTTGAAGGTATACAAAGTCAGCAAATCGTCGTCGGTGACATCCGAGCGGGGACCGTGTAAGGGCTGATCGATGCCGATGGCGGCCAGTCCCATTTCCGCCAAAGCTCGCGAACGGGAGAAGTCCCCGGTGCCCACAAAGCCGGTGGCCGAACCACCCGTGCCGTGGGAAACTTCTACCAGCGGCCAGCCGTTTGCTGGCATCTGACCATCGGTCGGAATCGTAAGGACAAAGCGCAGGTCTTCCATTTTCTGTACGATGGGATCGCCGTTTTCGTCGAAGAGAATGTTTCCACCCTCGGCGGCGTAGGGAACCTCGCCTTCCTGGAAATTGGGCGCGCTGTAATGTCCGTGGAAACGCATGAAATTTCCTGCGGTTCCGATATACTCGCAATCCACCAGTTCCCCGGTGACGGCTCCGCTTGGATATTCGTCTTTCAGATAATCGTAAATCGCTTTCAGTTCGGCTGTCGGGTCCAATGTCGTAAAGACGGTCGCTGCCCGCACCCGCTCGACCGGCAGCAATTCGGCCTGTTCCACCAGCCAATCCACCAAAGGTGCATAGACCAGATCGAGTTCTGCCTGTCCCAGTCCTTGCAGCAGTTCCGCCATGCTTTCGGAGCGGCCAAGCGCATTTCCCTGTGTATCCAACAGCTTATCGGTCAGGATCATGGCGTAAGTCGTCGCACCCATCAGCGGAAAGCCATCTGCCGGAGCCACGGCCAGCAGGTTGGCCGGTTCGTAGTCGTTGGCTTCGCTGGTGTAATGCCAGTCCAGCGGTGTAAATTCGCCGTATTGCTCCGAATTCGGATCGATGTTGACCAGCAGCACCGCACTTTGAATGTCCACACTCTCTGCCAGATTCGCCGGTAATGAATCCGTATCGATGGCCTCCGGGAAGGTCCAGAACGTCGGGCTGTTGTTGCCGAATCCGTCTAATAGGCGCTCGGCTTCTTCAATGAAGGTTTCGACCAGCGAACTGTTATTTGTGGGAAAGCCGGGCAGACGGATGTGGCCGTCTTCCGCCAGGAAATAATCGTTAGGGTAGGGGAAGTTGAAGAAATCGGATTCGTCGCTGAAGTTGAAGTTGGGAGACAACCCAGCTAATGCTTCTGCCTGCAATCGCGGAATAGCTGCTACCGCGTCGCTGTCGCCATCGATACTTGAATCGCTATCTCCGTCGATCATATCGCCATCTGACGTATCCCCGTCGGAAATGAAGGAATCGCCATCGTCGGAGCAGGCACAAAAAAGCAATAGAGTAAGGCAGACCGCTGCCAGCCAGTGGATTTTGTTAGTCATGATAGAATTCTCTCTTTTTCGTGGCAGGATCGCCCGGATCGACGATCCACATTGTCCGTGTCCGTGGATTCCCAATTTCAATCCCATACTGTAGCATGTCAGGAAAAAAAGGGGAAGAATTTCCAGGTTTCTGCGTTGGTGTGTTGGCGCAGGTGCATCTCAAGAAATCGCAAATTTGTCTGATTTAAGGGTGGCACGGGCGAAGCCACAGGCTTGCCCGTGTTCGACATTCACATGGGCTTCGTTTCTCTTCGCTTTGCCCATGCCATCCGTCGGGACAGGAGTTTCAAACCAATAAAGCAAAATCCCATCTTCCCTGCTTGTCACAATCGGATGAAAACTGTCAAGTAGCCTTTACAATGCCTTCCTGTCCGAGTGCGAGACCGTCTCTTGTTCGCCATGCCTGATATGCCTTGTAATATCAGTTACATATAAGTAAAGAAAATTCGAATTTGCATGAATTGGCGGGCTTCGTTCACTTGGTATGGAACTTGCTGCATCATATAGGTTGGCGCTTTATTACAAGTTGTCACTTTTAGAAGTACCCGGTTTTCGACAGGAAAACGGTAACGAAAGTATATTCGGAACGATCGACAGGAGAGAAATCATGCAACCATTTAAAACCTACCCGATTTGGATTTTCGCGGTTCTGGTTTTCGTTCTGGGCGCGCTGGGCTGTAGCAGTTCCAGCGACTCGCCGGACGACGACTTTAACACCAACACCAACGACAATCTGGAGAGCGCGACCTTCCAGTTATTGGAAAGCGAATTCTCCGCGCGCTTGACCTCCGACGGCCTTTCGGTGGTGATTCCGATCCATCAGGAAAAAGCTGCCGATCGCTCGGTGGATTTGACGGTCGGGCTGACCGATCTGGATGCGGTGAAAGTCACCGAACGAACGGTGCGCATCGATCTTTCAGATGCCACTACCGACAGCGAAGTCACCTTGGCCGATCTACCCGAGGATTTCGGCACGGATGACAAAGCCAAGTACATCGTCACATTCAACCTGGCGCAGGTAGACAAGCAACCCGAAATCTGGGGTTCGCGCTCCTTGCACGCCATGTATCGTTACGTTCAGGCTCAGCTACTCGGCTCCGACAGTGTTTTCGAGAGCAGCCAGTCCTTTTATAAGTTGATCGTTTCCGAGCCCAATAGCGGTCTGCCGGTTCAAGGTGCACAGGCCGCTTTCTTTTTGACCGACGAAGACGGCCTGGATGTGCAGGTCGGTTCCGGCACCACCGACGAATTCGGTATGGCGGATGTGAAAATCGAGTTGCCTGCCGGAGAATTCGGCGACAAGGAACTCAAAACCCTGATCGATCTGCCCGGCGGCGAGCAGCAGGAACAGGCCATGAGCCCGTTGGCGATTACGCGTGAAGCCAAGATCCTGTTGACCACCGATAAGCCGATGTACCAGCCGGGACAGACCATTCACATTCGCGGTCTCTGCTTAAAGCGCCCGGCGTTGGCTCCCGAAGCCGGTTTGCCGGTGACCTTCTCCGTTTTCGATGCCAAGGGCAACAAGGTGTTCAAGGATCAACTGGAAACCAGCGAATACGGCGTGGCTTCCACGGAATTCAAACTGGCGACCATCTTGAATGAAGGCAGCTTCAAAATCGAAGCCAAGGTCGGCGAATTCACCAGCGAGAAGACCGTCACCGTCGAACGCTACGCGCTGCCGAAATTCAGCGTTGGCTTTACCAGCGATAAAACCTATTATCGCCCCGGCAACAACCTGCATGGCTCCGTCCAGGCGGACTACTTCTTCGGTCAGCCGGTTGCAGGCGGTTCGGTGGAAATCACCGCGCAGAAATTCGACGTCGAACTGACGACCTTCGCCACCATTACCGGCGTGCTGGATGCCGACGGCGGATTCGAATTCGACCTGGAACTGCCGACTTACTTCGTCGCGCAGGAACTGGATCAGGATCAGGCGTATGCCTTCTTGGAAATCGCAGTCATCGATACTGCCGGTCATCAGCAGATCAAATCCGCCACGGTGATGGTGGTGGAAAACGCCATTTTGCTGGCGGTCGTTCCCGAAAGCGGCTCCTTGGTGCCGGGCGTGGAAAACACCTTCTATCTGATGGCTACCGATCCTTTCGGCAAGCCTGTTAACGCCACCATCGATGTCGGCTACACACATGGCGAAGACGGCAATACCGGAACCATCGAAGATGTAAATACCGGTCTGTGGGGCTTGACCACCTTCACTTTGACGCCGGAAGAGGAGAGCCTGTCGTTTAATTTGGCGGCCAGCCTGCCTAATGGCGACACCGCGCAAAGCGAGTTCTCTTTCTCCGCCGAAACTGCGCGCGAATACGTCATGCTGCGCACGGATCGTTCGATCTACAAAGTGGGCGACTCCATTCAGATTTCGGTGCTGGCCACCAACGACGGCTGGGAAGCGGCGCATCTGCCCGACCGCGTTTATCTGGATGTCATTAAAGATGGCCAGACCATGCTGATGACGACGCTGTCGTTGACCGACGGCGCCAGCACCTACACGCTGGACATCGACGCCACCCTGAACGGTTCCATCGAATTGATGGCCTACTATCTGGGTGCGGCGGGTGAAATCATCCGCGACCGGCGGCTGGTCTTCGTCGAACTGGGCAATTCGCTCACCGTGGAAATTCTGCCCAGCAAAGATACCTTTGCTCCCGCCGAGGAAGCCTCCGTTTCCTTCCGCGTCAAAGATGCGGACAATAACGGCGTGCAGTCGGTGATCGGTGTGCAGGTGGTGGACGAAGCTGTCTTCGCTCTGCAAGACATGAAACCCGGTATGGAAAAGGTTTACTTCGCGCTGGAAGAAGAACTGATGCAGCCGCGCTATGAAATTCATGGCTTCGATGCGGCGGACCTGCTCGATCCGGAGCCGGAGGATCAGGAGCAAGCCGACGAGCGTGAAGCCTATGCAGGTGCGTTTTTGGCTTCAGCCGGAACCGATGCCGCCTACGGCATGAACGTCAATACCTTCGCCGAAGTGGATACCGTGGCCAAAGCCACTGCCACCGAAGCGGTTGAAAAGGATCTGACGGAAATTACGGAGCATATCCAATGGCTGATGGAAGCCGGTTTCATCAGCGGTACGCAGGGCGTTCAAGCCTGGATCGAGCAGCGCAACGAATCCGAAGATCCGCTCTACGATCCCTGGGGTCACGCCTACAAATTGAGCTATAGCGACAGCACCCTGGAACTGGTCAGTAATGGCATGGACGAAAAAACCGGCACCGACGACGACATCACCGTAACCGAATCCGTGTACGGTCATACCAATGGCCAGGATGACTGGCGCGACGACGACGGCGCGCTGGCCGGTGGCGAAGAACCGCCGATGGCCGATGGCGAGGAATGGAACGAACAACCGGCGGACCCCTCTTCCGAGGGTGAAGATCAGAATGGCAAGGATACGGAAGGCGAAGGCGATGGTCCGCGCGTGCGTTCCTACTTCCCGGAAACGCTGTACGTCAACCCGGCGGTCGTTACCGATGCCGGTGGTGAAGCGGAAGTTTCCTTTACCATGGCCGATTCCATCACGAGTTGGCGCATGACGGCGCTGGCCAATACCCGCAGCGGTCAGATCGGCAGCAATGTCGGCAACGTCATCGTATACCAGGATTTCTTTATCGACATCGACTTCCCCGCAACGTTGACGCAGAACGATATCGTGCATGTGCCGATCGCGATTTACAACTACCTGAGCACCTCGCAGACCATTTCGCTGGAAGCCAGCGAAGAAAGCTGGATCGAATATCTGGAAGGCAATTCGCGCCAGATCACGGTCGGTCCCAATTCCGTTACCGGTATTTACTTCCCGGTGAAAGTGGTGGAAGTCGGTTGGCACGAATTGACCGTAAACGGCATCGGCGATCAGATGAGCGATGCCATTCGCCGCAGCATCGAAGTCATTCCCGATGGCCTGGAAGTGCGTAACGCCGTCAGCGGTCGTTTGGACGGCGACAAATCGGTTACGGCTACGATCCCGGCAGACGCCATTGCCGACGCCAGCAAGTTGTGGGTCAAGGTTTATCCGGGTCTGCTCTCCCAGGTGATCGAAGGTTTGGACAGCCTGCTGCAAATGCCGTCCGGCTGCTTCGAGCAGACGTCGAGCAGCACCTATCCGAACGTGCTGGTGCTCGATTACATGATCCTGACCGGCCAGATTACGCCTGAAATCGAATTGAACGCACGCGATAAGATCAGCCAGGGCTATCAACGTCTGCTCAGCTACGAAGTAGACGGCGGCGGCTTCGAATGGTTCGGTTCTCCGCCCGCACATCGCGTGCTTACCGCCTACGGCCTGCTTGAATTCTCCGATATGGCAAAGGTTCACAATGTCGACGACGACATGATCGCACGCACCCAGGATTGGCTGGCTGGATTGCAGAACAGCGACGGCTCCTACGATTTCGATGCGGGCGGCATTCACGAAGGCGCAGTCAATAACTTCACCAGCAGCAAGGTCCGCACCACGGCATATATCACCTGGGCGTTGGCCGAAAGCGGCTACGATGGTCCGGAAGTCGCCAAGGGTGCAAGCTGGGTAAAGGCGAATGTCTCTGAAGCGATGGATGATAACTACTCGCTGGGTCTGATCGCCATGATGCTGGCTACCATCAACCCCAACGATTCCGCCATCGCCCCGGTTACGCAGGCGCTTTACGATTTACGTATCGAGGATGAAGACGGCAAGGTTCATTGGGATCAGGAACAGCAGACAGAAATGTACGGCACCGGCGGCTCGGCTGGAATGGAAACCACCGCGCTGATCGGGCAGGCGCTGATCAAAGCCAATTCTCACGTCGATCTGGTTGGCGGCATCACCGATTGGCTGGTCGCGCAGAAGGGCTCCTTTGGCGAATGGTCCACCACGGCGGGCACGATCCAGGCGCTGCGCTTCTTTATTGCTACATTAAGTATGCAAGGCGGCGATGAGAACGCCAATGCAACCGTCACCGTAATGGCCAACGGTTCGCAGGCGGCGGTGTTGACGATCGACGCCGATAACTCCGATGTCTTGCAGCAGGTCGTTCTGACCGAGTACTTGCAGGCGGGCGAAAATGAAGTCAATCTCGTCGTCAGCGGCGAAGGCAACGTGATGTACAGCGTTGTATCCAGTTACTGGCTGCCCAGCGAAGGCGATCCCTACCAGCAGGGTGGACCGATTACGATCGACGTCGAATACGACAAAACCACGCTGGCAGTAAACGATATCGTCACCGCCACCGCCAGTATCAGCAACGTAACCGATTCCAACGTCTTGATGGTGCTGGTGGATCTTGGCCTGCCGCCGGGCTTCGATTTGATGACCGACATGCTCAATCAGCAGGTTCAAGATACGGTGTTGCAGCGTTTCGAGAAAGCCGGGCGTCAATTGATTCTGTACGTCGAACGCATCGACGCGCAACAGACTTTCGAAGTCACGTATCAATTATTGGCGCGTTATCCGATGGATGGAACGTCCGGTTCCTGCGAAGCATCTCCGTACTACGAACCGGAGAGCAAAAGCAATTGCGCTCCGACCGATTTTGTGGTAGAGGACGTCATGTAACGAACCCCGCGTGGGGGTTTTTCCCGGGCTTGAGGGCCGATCCTGCTGGATCGGCCCTCTGCCGTTTTAGTGGTTATTTTGGGTCTTTTATGTGGAAATGAGTGTAAGTTACTGTCGGTGCAAGTTGCAGCATGAAACCCGTTGAAGCTTCGTGCACTTTCGCGCACCGTCGCGTTACCTCGATTCTTACTGTATAAACGCGGTCATGTAGTGGTCATTTACCGGTCATCTACTGTTCATTTACGTGCGTTTACGGTCCGCCGGGAACACTCCAAATTTCGAGTTAAGCCCCAGCTCGATCCGAATTTCAGGCCGACAAAAATTCTGCTGCTACCACTTCAAGACGGCGAAGGTCGGCAGGTGGTCGCTTAATTCGCCTGCCTCCTTGGCAATGCGTCCTTCTTTCATTTGGAAGTTCTTGGAAAAGAAAAGATAGTCCAATCTGCGGTTAGGTTTAAAGGCAGGAAAACTGAGCGCCGCTTGTTCGTTTTCTTTGTAGCGGGATTCTTCGATGATTTCGCGCAAACCCAATTTCCGTAGCACCGAAATGGAGCGGTCGCTTGTCATATCGGTTTCGGGTTCGTCTGGAAAGTCCTTGCGCAACGTCGCTTCGGGTGGAATGGCGTTGAAATCGCCCGCCAAGACGAGCCACTCGCCGCCCCAAAGTTTTAGCTTTTCGCGAATGATCTGCGCGTGTAACAGGCGATTATCCTGATCGTAGGCTTCGGTATGGACGTTATAGACATCCAGAATCCGCCCGGCGACATCGACTTGAACGTGTTGCAGGGTGCGATTTAAGTAAAACAGGTTGTAATAAAACGGCTTGGCCTGGGGTTTGGGAAGGTGCAGCCGTCGATTGGAAACGATGGGAAAACGCGAAAGCACCGCCTGGCCACTGTCTATGCGGCCATAATGCAATGACGGAGGCCAGTAGGGAAACGGCACATAGCCTTTTTTCCAGGTCGAAACCGGGGCCATGTAACGCAGTCCCGCCCCCTTGGCGATGATGCGTAATTGATTCATGCCGCGCGTACGTGCGGAG
The DNA here is from genome assembly GCA_965140415.1 of Myxococcota bacterium. GTDB lineage: Bacteria > Myxococcota_A > SURF-8 > SURF-8 > SURF-8. The sequence continues at coordinate 4,967,583 of OZ223209.1, read as the reverse complement.
TCGTAATCGACTTCCTGTAGCAATACGACATCGGGTTGCAGCGTTTCGATCAACCGAATCAAGCCTTGCAGAACCTCATCCAACTCCGCCTGCGTGCGGCGGCGGTCGAAATCGTCGTAGGCACCAACGCCGTAGTGCATGTTGTAAGAGAGAATGCGCAGCGTGTCGGGACGCTTTTCAGGCGGCTGTGCGCCCCAGTCGCCGCTAAGGATATCCCCAGTCATTTCCTTGGGTTCCGGCCAGCCACCGGTCGCCCAATACGCCACTCCGGCCAATGCCGCCGGAGCGCTTAGCAGCGCCAGCGACAACCACAGCCATTTTCGCTTGTCGCTGCTCATGAATCAGACCGGGTCCGGTAGGTAAGTGGCCTTGCTGCCGGGAGTTTCCCAGACGTTGACTTCGGCGATCTCCACCCCTTCAGTCTGGATCAGTTTGCCGACTTCCTCCAGGATATAACGGGCGATGTTTTCGGCGGAAGGTTCCTGTACGTCAAAGGGGGGAACCAGGTTTAAATCCTGATGATCAAGGCGGTCCAGCACCTCTTTCAAGGCGACTTTCAACTCGCCGAAGTCGATCAGCATACCGCCTTCGTTCAGCGTATGTCCCTGGGCGGTAACTTCCACCCGCCAGTTATGGCCGTGCTGATGTTCGCATTTTCCATTGTAGCGTCTTAGATGATGGGCGGCGCTGAAATGCGCTTCCCGCGTTACGCGATACATCGCAACATCCTTTCAGCGTGAAATCACTCACAGCCACCCATCCCGTTTTGGAATGAGAAGCTGTGACGTATAACCGCTTTCCAGCAAATGAAAATGAGTAACGGCAGATCTAGTCGATGTAGCGCTCGATGCACTTGGTCAGATCTTCTTCTTCATCCTCGCACAGCTCCGGGTCGTTTTCCCAGTCGCGGCAGTCGGCATCGATCTGGCACTGGAATAAATCGTCGGCTTCCTCGCCGCAGCCGGCGAAGTAGTTGGCCTCGGTGCCTTCCTCGCAGGTGCGCTTGCATTCGCTGATGCTGAAGGGATTGTCCAACTCTGCGGAACAATCGCGTGCTTTTTTGCAATACGAACTGCATTTACCCGGCAGGCTATCGCCGCAGGCCGAAAGAACAACGATTAAGACGAACGACAGCAGCGCCAACAAGGCCGCATGATGAATACGCATGATACTCTCCCTGCTAATGTTTTAGAGTACGAACCGCTAGAAACGGATTTCCATGTAACATAGTTATAATGATGTGTCAATTCGATCAGTGAAAAGCTTTTTGATGATTCGATATCGCGAAAAATTCATCGGGATGGCTTGGCAGATCGACCGCTTTCGCGTATGATGCGCCTCAAGGCGAAGGGAAGACGATCCGTTACCGCCATATTCGAAATACATTCATCGGCAGTCCGAAACCGCTGATAGTCAGGGGAAAAACATGGATAAGCAATACGTTTTTCATATGCAGGGTCTCAACAAGTATTACGGTCAGAAACAGGTGTTGAAAAACATCAACCTCAGTTTCTTCCCCGGCGCGAAGATCGGCATCGTAGGTGAAAACGGCGCGGGTAAATCGACCTTACTGAAAATCATGGCCGGTTTGGATACGGATTTCCAAGGGCATGCGGAACTTACTTCCGGGCATACGGCGGGGATCGTACTTCAGGAACCGGATCTGGATGAAGAACTGACCGTCTATGAAACCCTGGAATCGGCTTTTGCCGAAACCAAGGAACTGCTGGATGAATACAACGAGTGCGCCGCCAAAATGGGCGAAGAGCTGAGCGACGAAGAGATGCAGCAGGCCATGGACCGCATGGGCGAGTTGCAGGACGAATTGGACGCCCGCGACGCCTGGGACTTGGACCAGACGATTTCCGTGGCTTCCGATGCCTTGTGTTTGCCTGAAGACGATCGCATCATCGAGACGCTTTCTGGCGGCGAACGTCGCCGGGTGGCGCTGGCTAAAGCATTATTGGAAAAACCGAGCCTGCTGCTATTGGACGAACCGACCAACCATCTGGATGCCGAAACGGTCGACTGGCTGGAAGAGCAGTTGCGCGAATATCCCGGCTGCGTGATCGTCGTAACCCACGACCGCTACTTCCTGGATAACATCACCAAGTGGATTCTTGAACTGGACAGCGGCCACGGTATTCCCTGGGAGGGGAACTACTCCTCCTGGCTGGAGCAGAAGCTTTCCAAGTTGGCGGAATCCGAAAAGAAAAACAGCACGAAACGCCGGGCCATCGAACGCGAGCTGGCCTGGATTCACATGAGCAACAAGAATCGCAGCGAGTTGGCCCGCACACGCCTGATCGAATACGAAAAGCTGATTGCGCAGGAAAGCGCCTTGCGCGAGGGCGATGGCACCGTGATTCAGATCGCGCCGGGACCGCAACTCGGCGAGCAGGTCATCACGTTTGATGGTGTTTCGAAAGGTTTCGAAACCACTCTGTTTGAAAACCTGGAATTCAAGGTGCCCAAAGGTGCGGTAGTCGGACTGGTCGGTCCCAACGGTACCGGGAAAACTACGCTTTTCCGTTTGATCGTTCAACAGGAAACCCCGGATGCGGGATCGATTGAAATCGGTTCCAGCGTAGAGTTTGCCTACGTCGATCAGGGACGTGAATCCTTGAAAGGCGGCGGCCAACTGGTTAAAGCCTTAGCCGGTGATTCCGATGAAGTCATGCTGGGCAAGCGCGCCGTGAAGGTGCGGCAGTATCTTTCCTGGTTCGGATTTCGCGGTTCGGATCAGCAGAAAGACGCGGACGACCTCTCCGGTGGCGAGCGCAACCGTTTCCATTTGGCCAAGACACTGAAAGTCGGTGGCAACGTGCTGCTATTGGATGAGCCGACCAACGATCTGGATGTCAACACGCTTCGTCTGCTGGAAGATGCCATTTTAGACTTCGCAGGTTGCGCGATGGTGATCAGCCATGATCGCTTTTTCCTGGATCGTATCTGCACCCACCTGCTTGTGTTTGAAGGAAACGGCGAGGTGCGCTGGTTCACCGGCAACTACCGCGATTATGAAGATTGGCGCAAGCGTGAATTGGGCGACGCCTCCAAAAACCGCCGCAAGCGCTATCGGAAGCTGGTGAAAGGCTAAGCAAAGCGAAACGAAGCTTGCTTATGTGATTCTCGAACACGGGCAAGCCTGCGGCTTGGCCCGCGCCACCCCGAAATCAAATAGGTCAGCAATATCCTTATGTTGGAGCAGGGCTCCCGTCCTGTTCTAAGCGTTTGACTTTGTAGTCGGGACTGGCACCCCAACTGGAAACCGAATGGTTCAAGACAGGAGCCTTGAACCATCCGAAATAGCTTGTGATACTCTTGATCGCTATCGATAAAATCAACCACGTGCTGTGATAAATCACACCCCCTTTATAGGTTTTTTGGTACGGTCAATTTGCAAAGAAGAATGTGGTTGTGATAGGATCTGCGCTCGTTTAACTGATGGATTGACCGATTACCGACAATGGAGAGAAACATGAAAGATCGAATGAGATGGCGAACGCCGGTGCTTGTGCTGGCTGTTCTAACCGCGTTTCTGGTGATGGCCAGTGTCGCGGGTTGTTCCAAATCCGAGCAAAGCGCCGATAAGGCGGCGAAGCCGGTCGTCGAGAAAGCGCAACGCAGCGCGATCGACAAGACGAAAGCAAAAGACAAGGCTCCCGTCGATCCGGCCAACGCTCCGAAAATCGAATTCGCCAAAACGGAAGTCGAGTTGGGCGATGTCAACCAGGGTGACAAGGCCGAACATATTTTCACGTTCAAAAACGTCGGAAAAGGAGTGCTGCACATCGAACGTGCCAAAGGCTCGTGAGGCTGCACTGCCGCGGTTATTACCGACGCGGACGTTCCCCCGGGTGGGGAAGGAAAAATCAAGGTTTCGGTAAGTACAGCTGGACGTAATGGCAAACTGGGTAAGAGCGTAACCGTGGAATCCAGCGATCCGGTCAATCCAAAAGTGCGATTGAAAGTCAACGCCAATGTAGTCGTGGAGTTGGGATTCGAGCGCAGCTACCTGCGTTTCCCCAACATTAAAAAAGGGGAAAGCCTGACCCAGCGGATGAAAGTCCTTGCTAAAAATCCCAAGGGACTCAAGCTTTCCAATTTGGAAGTCAGCCTGGAAGGTGCCAGCGCCAAAATCGTAAAAGAGAAAGACGACAAAGGCGTGATGCAGACCTACGTTGAAGTTACAGTCAAAGGAACCAAGATCGGCAACCAGACCGGTCGTGTTTCGATGAAGACCAACAATCCCAAGGTCAAGGAATTGACCCTGCGTTTCAACGTCGCGGTGGAAGGTGAAATCCAGGTCGTTCCTCGGCGTTTGACCCTGCGCATCGACGAGGAAGACCGCAGGGAAACGACGGCGACGGTACAATCCAATACCGTTAAGTTTAAAATCAAAAACGCCCAAGATCCCAGCGGTCGGGTACTGATTAAAGTCGACCCGATTAAAAAGGGTACGTCGTATCGCTTGACGGTTTCATTGAACGAGAAGGCGGAACTGGAATCGGGACGCTTTACCTCCAACGTGATTATCGCGACCGATAACAAAGATCAACCGACACTGACTTTGCCGGTGTATCTGCTCAGCCGCACCACTAGAGGGAAAGGCGAAGCGGACATGAAAAAGCCGCATCTCAGGCAAAAGAATCTTTCGGTAAAGCCACCGATCACGGGTGACGTGAAAAAGAAGACCAAGTAAGTGTTACACCGGGCGGCTCATCGAGTCGCCCGGTTCGTTTCGGACATCTTTTTTTAACCAGAAGGCAACGACGATCGTATGAACGCTTCGCCTACCAATCGAGCCAACCTGTTGACCGGGCTGTTGATGCTCGCCGGGCTGGCCGTGTGTGTAATGGCGGCGTTGTTCGTCGGTGCAGGTGCTGGGAAAAGAGTCATTGAATACCACGTCCAATTCGCGGATGTCACCGGGTTGAAAGTTGGAAACGCGGTGCGGGTAAAAGGCGCGATTCGGGGGTACGTAAAAGAGATCACGCTGGCGCACGACCGGGCGGACATCACGTTGGCGCTGGCTTCGAAACTGCGCTTGCACGAGGGTGCCAGTGCGCGGCTGCGCGACAAGACCTTTTTAGGCGGACGCTTTATCGAAGTGGAGCCGGGTGACGAGCATGCGGCAGAGTTGAGTGTAGGCAGCCGCATTCAAGCGGGACCGCTGCCGGTACGCCTGGAAGAATACAGCCACCACGCCGAAAAGCTGGGACCGAAGGCGGTTGACGTTGCCGGGCAGATTTCCAGAGCGGTACAACTGGCGAAGCAACTATCTCCGTATTGGGAGCAGGTGCGCGATCTTGCGCCGCAGGCCCGCACGGCTTTCGATGGTGTACAGCGCATGGGCAATCAGGCGAAGCGTATCCCTCCGATTCTCGAACGTTTCGCCTCATTGGAAGAGCAAGTGCCGGAACTGGATCTGGAAAGCCTGCAACGATTGAATGAACGATTGCAAGCCGCCGCTCCGCTGTTACAGGCACTTCCCCAACGCCACGCGCAAAGCGAGGAAAAACTGCGGCAGCTTTCAGAGCAGATCAAGCAGCTGGCCACCGCGCTGAAATGGACCGCCGAAAAGCAGGCGCGACTGCTCTCCGGGCTGGAATACGCCATAGAACTGGGACTGCTCTTCGACGAGCGCCTGATCCGGCAACTCGGCCAGCAGCAGGGTGGTACCGCCGGACTGGTTGCTCCGGCTTCCGGAATGAAACGAATTCGAGAACTGCAACAAAACGGAACACGCTGATGCCCTGGGAACGGATGTGGTTTAAAACCAACAAAGCTTACGTACACGTCGACGAGCAAGGCCGGATCATCGAGGAAAACGGCAAGGTGGAGATTCGTTATAAACCGGACGACACCCGCAGCTACAAGGCGTCGCGGACCAACGTGCGTCCGCTGGACGATCCTCCGCCCGCCAAGGCAAAGCCAGCTCCCAAACCGGCGCAGAAGAAAGAATCGAAGACCTCTGCTACTCCAAAACCGGTCAGTTCCAAACGAGCGACCAAAGCCAAAGGCGAGCCGATTCAAGCCTGGACCGACGGCGCCTGCTCGGGGAATCCCGGTCCTGCCGGATTGGGGGTCGTGTTGCTGTCCGGGGAACATCGCTTGGAAATTTCGAAATACCTGGGGAAATCCACCAATAATGTTGCGGAGTTAACGGCGATTCTGGTGGCTTTGCAAACCATCCGCACACCCTCGCGCCCGGTGCAGATTTACACGGATTCCACCTACTCCATCGGGGTGCTGGTCAAGGGTTGGAAAGCCAAGAAGAACCCGGAACTGATCGAACAGATCCGCAATGAGATCGGGCGTTATGCCGCCGTGGAGTTTATCAAGGTTGCCGGTCATGCGGGCGTACCGGAGAACGAACGCGCCGACGAACTGGCGCGCATGGCGGTGACGAGCAAGGCGGATTCCGAACAGCGAATTTCATGATTTCACGCCTCGCTACGCGAGTGTGAACCGCCTAAAAGCCTTGACAGGCAACATGCGCACAGGTAAGGTTTGGCCGTAACAATTTCAAGGGGTTAACTCGGATGACCGCACAACGAGCCTTCATGTTGATACTGCTATTGTTTTCCATTTGCGTCCTGATTCCACAGGCTCCGCAGGCGGCGGGACCAATGGTCGGCGCGCAGTGGTGCCGGACCTGCCACCAGGCTCAATTCGACGCCTGGGAACAAGGACCGCACGCCACGGCATTCAATCGTTTGCCGCCGGATCAACGCCGGAATCCGGCCTGCTTGGGCTGTCATGTCGCCGAGGGGGTGCAGTGCGAAACCTGCCACGGTGAAGGGCGGAATTATTCCAAAGATTACATCATGAAAGATCATCACTTAGCCGAAGCGCTGGGGTTGAACGCGGAACCGATGAAGGGCTGCTTGGGCTGCCATCGTGGCGAAATGCCCACCACGAAGGATTTCAATCCAGCCTCCGCCTGGAAACGCCTGCCGCACAGCAAGGCCAACAACGCGAAGAAGTGACACACCAATTGGGTAGCCAAACTCCACTTTGACGCACGAAAGGAGGCTTGGCCGCGATGGCTGAGCAGAAAACTCAACCCGGTATCGTCGATAGCATATGGCGGCTGTTTGCATCCGTGAAGTTTACGGTGTTGCTGCTGGCGGCGTGGACCCTCGGTTCTGTGGCGGGGACGATCATCCTGCAAAACGGCGACCCGGCCCAATACGTGGAACTCTACGGACCACAGTGGTCCAACATATTGATGAAGCTGGGCTTTTTCGATGTCTACCATTCGACCTGGTATTCCTTGATCCTGCTGCTGTTGATGCTCAATATCCTGGGATGCTCGTTGAATACGCTATCGGGCAAACTGGCGCTGGCCTTTGAGCAACCGAAAAGTAGACGTGTCAATGGCAGCGGAAAACGCTTTGTGAAGCTGGAAACGACGGTAAACAACCCGGAAGAAGCGGTCGAAAAGCTGCAAAACGCCATGCAGAAGCGCTTTAAACAGGTACAGCGCTTCGAGGAAGACGGTACTCTTCGTCTGTATGCCCACAAACAGCCCTGGGCGCATTTCATGGTCTACGTGGTGCACGTCAGCCTGATCGTGATCATCATCGGCGGTGTCGTCGGTGCGTTGTTCGGTTTTGAAGGCGTCATGGAAATCGAGCAGCAGCAAAGCATCGATTACATGTTTAAGAAGAGCGGGACACGCTATACGCGCGTTCCCGTGAGCTTTTCCGTACAATTGGACGACTTCCGCCTGGAGCGCTTTCAGAATGGAAGCCCGAAGGATTACGTCTCGACTCTGACCGTCAAAGAAGCGGGCCAGACGGTGGCGCATAAAACCATCGAAGTCAACGACCCATTGAATTATGGCGTGTACAATTTCTATCAGACCACCTATGTCGAACGGGCGCCGCTGTTGGTTACCGATCCGGCGACCGGCAAAAGCGACCGTGTAAACCTGCAAAGCGGACGGCAGGCGGCTTTGCCCAATACCGATTCCATGATCATGCTGACATCCTTCTCTCCTCCCGTTGGCGAGCAACCGATGCGGGCGGCGATTCTGGCCGCTAAGAGCGAGGGAGAGACCTTTCAGAGCATGGTATTGGCCGATAAAGAGCAAAACAGAAATGTTCAGAGGGATCAACCGCTACTGGTATCCTTTGCCGAGGAGCAACCGGCATACATCAGCGGTTTGATGGTTGTGGTGGACCCCGGCGTGCCACTGGTATGGCTGGGCAGTTTTTTAATGGTGCTGGGACTCTATCTGACGTTCTATAGCGCACATCGGCGCATCTCGGTGCAGTGCGATCAAGGCCAAATCCGCTTGACGGGATTGACGCAGCGCAATCCGCGCGGTTTTCAGCGAGAGGTGGAAAAGATCTGGCAGCAAGCCGGATTGAGCGAAAACGGGAGCGACGAGGGAGCGACATCATGATCAGTACAAGCTTGTTTTCCTTCAGTTTTCTTGTGTATGCGCTGGCGTTGATCGCCAGCATCGCCGTTCTGGTCAGTCAGCGTAAATGGCTTGGGAAACTGAGTTTCGGTTTGTTTTTATTTGGCTTTTTGCTACATACCGCTGCGCTATTGGTTCGCTGGGCCGAAGCGGGCGAAGTGGAAGTGGCGGCATTTCAGCAGGCGGAAGGACGCATCCTGCAAGGCTGGGAATGGTTCCAGATCTGGATCAGCCATCCACCCTGGAGCAACCTGTACGAGTCGCTGGTCTGTTTCGGCTGGGGAATGTCGCTGGTTTCGCTGGTCGGAATTCGACGTTTCAACATTCCGATTCTTCCGATTTTCGCCATCAGCTTGTCATTATTGGTGATGGGCGCGGCTTCGTTATTGATCAACCAGGAGATCTCGCCGCTGGTTCCGGCGTTGCAGAGCAAGTGGATTCACCTGCATGTCACCATGGCGACGATCAGCTATCCCGCTTTCGGACTGGCGGCGATTCTGGGCTTTTTCTACCTGCTCAAAGATGGCGTTTCCACTTCGGTTTTCGGATTATGCGTAGCGGCTATCGGCGCGATGATCGTATTGACGGTCGGAGGCGAAGCCCTGCTGACGCAAGGTGATTACATGGGCACTATCGTTGCTCAGCATATGGGAAAGTGGATGGCGGTCAGCTATGCCGCGCAAAATGCCGCCGGAATGAGCCTGGCCGGTAGCGCTCCCTTTAAAATGGCGGTGCCGGGTGTCGGATGGCCGTTGCTTATTTCCGCTGCTGCTCTGACTGCCGCGACGATTCTTTACACCGTAAGCTGGGGGAAAGCTGGTACGCTTTTAGCTCAGGCGCGCGTCTGGATTCTGACGCTGGGCTTTGTGGCATTGAGCACCGCTTTAATTCTGACGATCTATCAGTTGACGTTATCCGCACCCTTCAACCTGACGCCCGAGGCGGTCAAGGCGCTGGTGCAGGCCAAGCACCTGGATGCGACGGGGCAAACCCTGGTCGCCAACTATCAGTTGCATGCCACCGGTCCTTTCGCTTTTTCACTGCGTGGCAATCCGTTTGAATTCCTGCTGCTTGTAACAGCCTGGTTGAACTTCGTGGTGTTTTATTTCATTCTATGGAAGCGCGACTGGTTGGTGGCGCAATTGCCCGATGCCGACAAGCTGGACGACTTCTCCTACAAAACGATCCTGTTCGCGTTCCCATTTCTGACCATGCTGATCATCACCGGTGCGGTCTGGGCCTATTATGCCTGGGGACGCTATTGGGGCTGGGATCCCAAGGAAACCTGGTCGCTGATTACCTGGATCGTGTACAGTATCTATTTGCATGTGCGTATCACGCACGGCTGGGAGGGGCGTTGGCCCGCCGCCTTGGCGACGATCGGCTTCGGCGTGGTGATTTTCACCTATTTGGGAGTCAATATCCTGCTTTCCGGACTGCATTCCTACGCTTCGGGTTAAACCGGACGGGAATCGATTTCGAACAGAAACGAGTGACGGTATGCTGATAAAAGATGTTTCCTTCGTCAAAGGTGCGACTACCGAGAAGCAGTTTCCGCAAGACATGTTGCCGGAAGTGGCTTTCGGCGGGCGATCCAACGTCGGGAAGTCCTCGCTGATCAATATGTTACTGGGTCGACGAAACCTGGTGCGCGTGTCCAGCACGCCCGGTCGGACCCAGCAGATCAATTTCTTTCTGATCAATCAGGCGTTTCACTTGGTGGACTTGCCCGGTTACGGCTTTGCCAAAGCACCCAAGCAGGTGCGCCTTGGCTGGTGGAGGATGATCGAATCGTACATTATGACTCGTCAACAGCTTCAGGCCGTTACGTTGCTGTTCGATATCCGCCGGATGCCCAACCAGGAAGATCTGGAAGCGCTGGAGCTTTTTCGTGAAGCGGGAGTGCCGGTAATGATTGCCCTGACAAAGGGCGATAAACTCCCTTTACAACAGCGCAACAAGCAAGTAACGTCTATCATGAAGCGCCTGAACCTGCAACCGGGTGACGGCCATGTGACATCCGCACAGAAGGCGTGGGGCAAAGATCCCCTATGGAACGTGTTGGAATGCTTTGTAACTCCTTTGACCAACCCATTTGGCGGCGAAGAGACCTGATTCGGTTTCTTGTTCGGGGATTGCTGCTTGTTATCTGCCTGAGCTATGCACAAACCGTGCAGGCCGAAGAGCGTTTGATCGACGAAGTCGTGGCCAGCGTGGGAAACACCGCCATCACCTACACTCAGGTGGTCCAGGAAACCCGTTTGATTCTGGTGGAAAAGGGACAATACTGGGGAGGTCGTCTCCCTGCCGATTTACTGGAAAAGGTACGTGAACGCCTGATCGGTAAAGAACTGATTTACCTGGAATTCGAACGTGGCGTGAGCAATGCAAGCGAAGGACTGGACGTGGCGGAAGGAAACCGCCTGCGTCTGGCTTTTTCGCAGCAATTTCCTTCCGTTCAGGAATACGGACGTTTTCTGCAACAGGTGGAACTAAGCGAGTCGGCTCTGACGGCGTTATTGTTGCGCAACCAGAAAATCGAGCGTTTCATCCGGCGGCGTCAGGAGATGATGTCGCGTATTACGGAAGACGAACTGGACCAGGAAATCGAACGCCGCCGCAAGGCGGGTTTGATGGCACGGGATACCAACGTCAATTCCGAACAGTTAAGGGAATACGTGCGGCAGGACATTGAAAAGCAGCGCTACGACCAGACGTTGACGAGCTGGCTGGCTCGATTGAACGAACGCTACAAAGTTCGGAGAATGACTCGATTCCAGCAGGATGTTCCGCCTGTCGGTGTGAAGGTGATGGATTCGGACAAGGAGGAACGGTGAGCGATCCAGCCCAGAAAACACAGCCAGACATTCTGTGGGAGCAGATGCAGCTGGACGATCTGGACGAGGTGCTCGACATCGAGCGGCTTTGCTTTCGTTCACCCTGGACGCCGGATCTGTTCGTAAACGAATTTTTCAACCCGCGCTCCAAGCAGCGGGTCGCCCGGCAAAAAGAAGAGCCGCACGTGCTCGGCTATCTGATATACTGGACCGTGCTCGACGAAGCTCATTTGATGAATGTGGCGGTTTCGCCCGATTTCCGACGACAGGGCATCGGCGAGATGCTGCTTCGCAGCATGTTGGAAGAATGCAGGTCCAGCGGGCACATTCATGTTACGCTGGAGGTGCGCGAAAGTAATATCGAGGCGATAAGCCTTTACGAACGGTTTGACTTCGTGGCGGTCGGCAAGCGGAAGAACTACTACCAAGCGGATAATGAAGACGCGATACTGATGGAGCTAACCCTGTCATGATGCAAAAAACGAGCACGCGTATTCTAGGCCGGCAATCTACCGGCGGTTATTACTACCTGCTGCAACTGGGCTATCCTTTTGCGACTGCGGCGCTGCCGGGGCAGTTTATCATGCTCGGTGCAAGCGGTCTGCAAGACCCGTTCTTAAAGCGTCCGTATTCGATCTGCCGGGCCGTCATGCCCGATCACCGCAACCCGGAAGGGCGGTTGGATCTGTTGATCAAGGATGTCGGGCGTGGTTCGCATCAGATGCGCCAGCTTCCGATCGGCACACAGGTGGAACTCGTCGGTCCGCTTGGAAAACCGTTTACAATCGATTCCGCAATGAAAAGCGCCATCTTCGTGGCTGGCGGGATCGGCGTTGCGCCTTTTGTGGAACTGGCAGCACATCCGAAAATGAAGAACGTGCGCAAAGTCGCTTTGATCGGCGGTCGTTCCAAAGTGGATGTTCAGGCCATCCGGCAGTTGGAGGAGCTGAATGTCAACGTGCGCGTGGCTACCGAAGACGGTAGCCTGGGCAAGCAGGGCCTGGTGACGGCGCTATTGACGGACATTATCGCAACCGGGGTTGATGCAAATACCGAACTGTTCTGCTGCGGCCCGGAACCGATGATGAAGGCCGTCGGTAAAATTGCCTTGGAGCACAAGCTTAGTTGCCAGCTTTCGCTGGAGGCGATTATGGGCTGCGGTTTCGGCGTTTGTCTGGGTTGCGTAACCAAGGACGATCACGGCAACTTCGTGCGGGTCTGCAAGGAAGGTCCGGTCTTTCAGGCGCAGGAGCTTTCGGATTATGGTCGGCAGGAGGTGAAGTGATGAGCGACGTCAAACTTGCGGTCGACTGCTTCGGCCTGACATTGAAAAACCCGATCATCGCCGCCTCGGGCACCTTCGGTTACGGCGAAGATCTTTCTGACTTTTTCGATCCTGCGCTATTGGGTGGCATCGCCACCAAGGGGATCAGCCTGCAACCCAAGGCGGGCAATCCGACACCGCGCATCTGGGAAACACCCAGCGGTATGCTTAACGCCATCGGCCTGAATAACGTCGGGCTGGATGTGTTCGTTGAAAAGAAGCTGCCGTTTTTGAAAAGCCTGACCGAAACCGCCTGCATCGTGAATTTCTACGGTCATACCGTGGCGGAATACGCCGAACTGGCCGAAAAGCTTTCCTCGGTGGATGGCGTGGACGCGCTGGAAATGAACATCAGTTGTCCCAACGTGCGCGAGGGCGGCATCGTGTTCGGCACCGATCCCAAGCAGATGGCCGAAGTGGTGGCCGAGGCGAAAAAGTTCTGCAAGGTGCCGCTGATCGTGAAACTGTCACCCAATGTGACCGATATCGCTATGATGGCCAAAACGGCTGTCGATGCCGGGGCGGATGCGCTGAGCCTGGTCAACACCTTCACCGGTATGGCCGTGAACATTCGCAATCGACGCCCCATCCTGGCGAACATTATCGGCGGTCTTTCCGGGCCTGCCATCAAGCCGCTGGCGCTGCGTATGACGCACGACGTCTGCCGGGCGGTCAGCGTTCCGGTGATCGGCATGGGCGGTATCATGACCGCTCAGGATGCGTTGGAGTTCATGCTGGTGGGTGCTTGTGCGGTGCAGGTCGGTACGGCCTCCTTCGTCAATCCGACTGCCATGGCCGAGATGCCCGGCGGGATGCAGGCGTTATTGGCGGAAATGGGAGTCTCCGACATCAACGACTGGATCGGCGCCATCGAATACGACAAGCATCAACAGAGCCTGCCGTTTTCCAAAAACATGCGCGGGTAAGCGCAGATATAATTCAATTCTGTTCATCAAGCAATCACGATGTGCCATGGTCTCACGGAATGGAAATTCCGGGAGGCCGTGTGTAACTTATTGAAGACACACAGACTTCCACGATTTTCGATCGCGTAAGACTATGGCACAAAATCTTTGAATCCGTGGTTAAAAATGATTAAGAGTTGCTATGGCAACAGCATTCCCGATTCTCTTCAGCCGCCTGCAATGGCCAGCCGAGCACGCCCGATTCGAAACAACATGTAGTTGACCAAGCCGATTGCGATTACCCAGACAAAGCTGTTGAGCAGCAGAGGTGGCGCGTCGGAAAGCGGAATCTGCCCCAACAGCAATTGTGCCGGGGTGTAGAAAACGTGCCGGAAGGGCAGGTGCAGTAGGATATTCGCGATCTGCTCCGGGAAAAAGTGCAGCGGGACGATCAGTCCCGCCATGAAGGTCGTGAGCATGTCGAAGGTCCAGATCAAGCCGATATTGTATCCGGTGAAAAAGCTTAGAATGCCGATAAAGAATTCCAGTGAATACGCCAGCAGATAACCGTTGACGCAGGCTGCCAGAAACACGAGCCAAATCGTCGGATCATGGGGAAGAAGTAGAATATCCGTGAACAGAAACAGTAGCACCAGTGGTAACGACACGAACATGAAGCGGTTGGCGCTTTTTCCGACGGCGCGAAAGAACATGATCAGGTTGTAGTTCAGCGGACGAATCAACTCGAACACGATGTGACCGTCGCGCACGGCTCGCCCGATGCGGCGGTCGATGGCGCTGCGGAAGAAGGAACGCAATAACACTGTAAGGGCTAAATACGTCAATATGCCACGTACAGTGTAGCCTTCCACCGAGGCGACCGGCGTGTCGTTTTCATACAGAGATTTAAAGACGTAGTAGCGCGCGAACATCGTGATCGGAATCGATAGCGTCAGCATGATGATGGTGATGCGGTAGGCCATCAGTTCCAGAAAACCGAGTTTGATGTAATGCAGGTAGGCGCGTAAACTGCTCACGACGAGAACCCCTCGTACATGGTGCGGATGATCTCCTCGATCTTGACTTCCGAGGTTTGAAAGTCGCGGATGCTGAAGTTGTCGCCAAGCTTTTGCATCAGTTGCAGCGCCGTGAAATGCTCGCGGTTGAAGGTGACCTCCACCCGTCCGGGGAAGGGACATTGTGCCGTGACATCCATTTGCTTCAACTGGCGTTGCAGATCTTCTTCGCTTAACAGGTTTTCGAAATCGATGGTCAAGGTCCGGTAATGGCCGTGCATCGTTTTAAAGCGTTCCAGTGAGTCGTCGAACAGCACCTGTCCACGATCGATCAGAATCAGGCGGCTGCATAGTTCCTCGATATCCGAGGTGTCGTGTGTGGTCAAACAGATCGTCGTTCCGAATTCGCTGCGGATGTGCCGGATGAAATCCCGCATACGCGCCTTGACCGCTACATCCATGCCGATGGTCGGCTCATCCAGAAACAGTACCGGTGGATTGTGCAGCAATGACGCCGCCAGATCGCAGCGCATACGCTGGCCCAGTGATAATTTACGCACCTGCCGATTCAGGATCGGAGCCAACTCCAGAATGTCGATAAACGCCTCCAGCCGCGCTTGAAAATCCTGTTGGGGAACCTGATAGATTTTACCCAGCAGGCGAAAGGCTTCGATAACCGCCAGATCCCACCAGAGCTGGCTGCGCTGGCCGAAGACCACGCCGATCTGCATGGCGTGTTGTTTGCGCTGTTGGAAAGGCGTGATACCCAGCACCGATAGCGTGCCGGAAGTCGGCTTTAAAATGCCGGTAAGCATTTTGATGATGGTGGATTTTCCCGCTCCGTTGGGGCCGATCAGACCGATTGTCTCGCCCTGTTCGACGCGGAAACTGACGTTTTCCACCGCTTTGACCAGCTGCTTACGCCTGGAAAAGAGATCGACAAGGCTTCCGGCCAATCCCTCGCGCCGCAGGCTGCTGTGGTAGTGTTTCGTCAGGTCTTGTACGCTAATCGCATCCATTGCAGCTTACTGTTCGCTATCGGTTTCGGTTTCCGTAGTGAATGCAGGCAAAGGCTCCCGCAGTTGCTCGTCGCCGTAGCGAATGACGGTTCCCTCCAGTTCGGTGGTCCAGGGCAGTTCCTTGACTTCCGGTTTGATGTCCTGTGGCTCTGAAACCTTCAGTTCGATCTGGTCTTCGCCCCGGCACTCGTATTCCGTGTTCTCCCAGCGACAGGTCAACTCCAACTCCGTCAAGCGTTGCATGAAGTCCCAGGTCATCTTGCTGACTTCGCAGCCACCCAACTCGCCCGGCACCGGTCCGCCGTAGCGCCAGTCTTCGCCATCCTGCACCAGGGTGCCGTTGGCGTAATGCCCAGGCCAGCCGCGCCGATTCATCCAAACGATTTTCATGGGCTGTTCGGGAATGAAGATGATCGCCGCCTCGCCGTAAAAGTCGCCGATGCATTCGCAGGGATCTTCCTCTTGCAAGCAGGTGGGCTCTTCGGTAGGCATGACGGCATGTTCGGATGCCTGCTCCTCGCCATCGGTTCCGATTTCTTCAACCTGGATGTCGTCGGTCTGTTCTTCTTCGACTTCGACTTTCTTCCAAACCCAGGTGGTTTCCGGCTGGATGGCCTCTCGCTCGTCTTCGGCCTCTATTGCTTCCTGGGTTACGGCGTTTTCCGTCGTTGCGTTAATTGCCTGCGGCGTGCTTTGCACTTCCACCTGCCGGTAGATGTCTGTTTCGACATGCAGGGAGTACAGCAGCGAACCGCTGCCACCGGTTTGAACGCGCTTTGGGTCTGGCTTCGGTTTTACGCAGCCGAAAACGAGCAGTGCAAGAAACAGCACCGAAAGAACAAGAAAAAAGCGCTGTCGGTTTGGCTTCATTACGAACTTTCCTCTTTTAGATTTGACCCGGGCCGGTGAAGAATACGTTCCCTCTGAATGGTATCGCGAAAGAGGGGAGGTTACTAGCAGCCCTGTTGTTGTTTTCCGGGCTGCTACCAATCGGGCACCGTTGCCGGTCGGTCATGATGAGCGCCGACCGGCATTTAGCAGGTTATTGATCGCAGCTCGGGCGCGTAAATACGTTCTGGAAGGGACACAGATCGTAATCGCCGCTGATGGAATCCTCGCTGCAGGTCGGGTTGCCTTCCGTAGGTGCGGTCTTCCAGTAGTACATCGTGATCGAATAGGTCCGTTTCAGCGTGCGGTCCCAGCATTCCAGCAGTTCGACATGATCCAGGTTCTGATCGTCGATGTCCTGCCCGGTAATCGTAACCAGAGCTGCACCGCCGCCGGGCATGCCGCCGCTTTCCCCGACCCAGCGTACGTTGTGGTCCAGCATTTCCAGAATCCCGGTATCCGATTCCGCGCCGTTGGGCTTGCGTCGGTACCAGTTGTCCCAGGTTTGATAGTGATAGTAACCGGAGCCGTTCTGGCCATAGTGGTATTCGTGGATCAGATCGCGGGGAGTGTCCGGGTCGTCGTTGACGGCGACATAGTCTTTGTAGTCGAAGGTGATGCTGCGACCGTCTGTCGAACTGTTATTGAAGGTCAGGGTAACAGTGCCCTGGCGCGTCTGGCTGCTGTCTACCGTGGCGATGGTGCTGAAGTTCAAGTTCAGGACGCCTTCGCCGTAATCGCTGGACAATTCCCCGCTCAGTTGTTCGTGGTCCATGTTGCCCTGCCAGGCCGAGAGGAACTGGCTCTGCTCGGAAGTGCCGCGCAGATTCAGTTGATAACTGTATTTCGTGTCGCTCAGTTTCGTCAGCGTGAATTGCGGCACGACCGTTTCTTCTTCCGAAATCGGCTGTGAAAGCTGCCAGAGCACTTGCTGCTCCGTGGCCGTTTGAGTGGGATAGGGCTGGATGCGCTCCATGATATCCAGGTAAGGGGACAGCGATTGATTCAGCCAGTAGGCATGGATGCGGGCGGAGCTTAAAAAGCTTTCCTTACGGTCTTCCGTTGCGGCGCCGCCGCCGCTGGCTTCCACATCGGTATCGCCGTCGATGTCGCCATCACCGTCGCCATCCGCCACGGTGTCACCGTCCGTCGTGGTGCCGCTGTTTTCCCGGAAAACATCGTCCGGCTCACCGGGAATCTGTACCAGAAAGATATCCGAAGATGGAATGGCGCTAAGCATTTCGGGGGAAGCCGGAGGGGTGGTCGTTTCGGTGTTGTCACCGTGATCGCCGCATCCGATCACTCCCAGACAGGCCATCAACGCCAGCATTGCCACTATCGATCGAAAAGACATGGATCACTCCGTAATTGCAAGGAATATCCTGAAAATTTCCATGCGCGAAGCATAGCAGAAAGCGGGCGAGGGCGCAAGCACGCACTGAGGCCAAGAATCACAAACATCGGGGTGGGAAATTGGGCTTAATCCAGCGAAACTTTGGGGATGCCGATTTGTATAGCACGCCCTTCCTGTGATTTCAAACAGCGTAGGGTAACTTTTCGCACGATGAAAGTTCGTTAAGGCTCATCGGAGTCAACGAAAGTACACGTTGACTCGATGGCGAAATTGCCGCAATCCCACGTGATTTATTGACTTTAGCCGGGGCTGTCGGTAGGATCATGCGATCCGAAACGGAGTGTTTTCATGATCATCGATCTGGCTTGTCTCATATTTGCGTCCCTCTATGCGGTGTTCGGTTATTTCGTGGGGGGACTATTACAGGCGGTAAAACTGGCCGCATTGGTACTGGCGTATCTGGGCTCGATCTGGATGGCTCCGATTCTGCGGGCCTGGTTGGCCGAACATGTGGGAAACGTGCATGGTGTCGGACAGTTCATGGCGCTGGCCGCCTGCTGGCTGGTGCTGTATCTGCTATTGTATCGGCTCGGAAAGATGCTCGTCGTCTCCTTGAAGGAAGGCTCGGAAACAGTCGGCGTGTTCGACGGTCTGCTCGGCGTGTTTCTGGGAATCGTGAAAGCGGCCTTGATTCTGGTGATTTTAATCCTGCTTCTGGGCATGGTCAAGGATCAGGTCTTCAAAACGCGCCCGGAGACCATTGCCGTCTTTCAGGAGTCGCACGTCATGCGTTTTATGGCGCGTACCGGGGCCATCGACTACATCACTCCGGATGAAACGCTGCGGCTGTATCGGCACCTGAAGGCGCAACTGCTGGACGAAAAACAGCCGTCGCAGACAAAGCCGGTTGTGAAAAAGAAGAAGAAGGATTCCGTCGCCAGTGTCGAAAAGGCATTGAAAAACCCGAAATTATTGCAGGATCTGCAAAGCGAAAACATATTCGAAGTAATCAATAGCCCGGAGTTTCAGGCCTTATTGCGTGACCCGAATGTGCGCAAGGCCATTGAAAAACATCTGGAAGAGAAATCTCGAGAAAAATGAAGGTTGAAGTTTTCGGCTAAATGGTTTATCACATCGTGTCAAGTTTGACAGATGATGGACGAACGCCACGAGTCGAGATCAACAAAAACGGAGAGCATAGGTATGTGGAAGCAGTGGGACAACGACGAAGCGCAGAGCGCTCTGCCATTTTTCAAACATCGTGACGTCATTCTGGCGCTATTGGTAGTGCTGGTTTCTCTGGCGATCTATCTGCCCAAGATGGATTATCCGCTCTGGGATCCCTGGGAGCCGCATTATTCGCAGGTGGCCATGGAAATGACCCAGGTCGATACCTGGTTGACGCCCACCTATCGCCATAGCGACCGCTGGTTTTCCAAGCCCGTTATCCTGTTCTGGTTTTTAAAGCCTTCCTTCGCCGTGTTCGGACAGACGGAGTTTGCCGCGCGCCTGCCGATTGTGCTGATTGCCACTTTCGGTCTGGTGATGTTCAACTTCCTGTTCGGTCGGTTATTCAGTTGGCGGGTGGGGCTGATCAGTACGCTTGTGCTGGCGACCTCGCCACAGTTTTTCTTTATAGCCCGGCAAACGATTTTCGACATGCCCTACGTGGTGTTTCAAACCACGGCTTTGGGATTTTTACTGGTGGCGCTATTTAAATATCCCGACAAGTTGCGATGGATGTACGGCTTCTGGTTCTTCTCCGGTCTGGCCATGCTTTCCAAGGGCTTATTGGCAATCGTAATCCCTGCTTCGGTTGTGGGCTCCTACGTGGTGGTCACCTGGGACTGGGCGGTGTTAAAGCGCATGCGTTTCGTGCGCGGGCTGATCATCTTCTTTGCCGTCGCCGCGCCCTGGTTCGTGTATATGACCAGCAAATTCGGTTACAGCTATTTCCATTCGTTTTTCATCTACCACCATTTCGAGCGAATGGCGGGCATGATCAAGAAGCCGAACAATACCTTCGATTTATACGTGCGGCAGATCTTCTATGCAACTTTCCCCTGGTCGGCGTTTCTGCCTTTCGCTTTCGTGCGATTTTTGAACCGCAAGGTGGGTGAGAATATCAATCAAAATCGCAAGCAGTTGATGACGTTCTTCTGCTTTGCAATGCCGTATATCTTCTTTTCTCTTTCAAGCACCAAGTTCAACCACTACATTTTCCCGGTCATTCCTTTCCTGGCGTTGATCGTCGCCCACTACATCGAGGCGAAGATCCGTGAACCGCGCGATGTCAGCAACGCGACCCGCATGGAAATGTTTCTGGCGGTGTTTCTGTTCGGCGTGGTCGCCAAGGATCTGGTGACGAACTACAAGTACCTGATTCACTTGTTCATTTATTACTACGACCGCGCCCTGCCGCATAGCGTGGACCCGCGCACGGCGATGTATGTGCTGTTCATTCCCATGGGAATCGCAATGGGATTGCCGGTGCTGCTCAAACGCTTCAGGATCTACAATCTCGCCCTGCTGGGCGCGTTCGCCATCGCCTTTTCCGTGTTCTGCAACATGTGGCTGATGCCGCGCTTGTCGGACACGATGAGCCAGAAAAAACTGTGGGAAGCCTACGAACGACTGGCCGTCAACGACGAGCCGGTCTGCGAATACCACAGTTGGGAGCGCCGTAGTGTTTCGTACTACTTCAATAACAAGTCGGTGTATCTGAATTCACGCAGTGTCAAATCGGCGGACAAGTTCTTTAAACGTCCGGGAAAACTCTTTTGTATGGTGGATCGCAACATCTATTCCAAGCTGCGCAACAAGGTGAAGAAGGAAAGCAACCGAGATCTGTTCATTGTGGATTCCAGCCATCCCTTCACGTACCTGGTGGCCACCGAACCCTTGGAAAAGGAAGCGGTAAGCAAGGACACCTACCTGCTCAAACAACGTCCGGTGCTGGCCAGACCCTTCGAAGCCAACTGGGATAATAAAATCAAGATGTTGGGTTGGGAGACGGACAAGGAGAAGTACCGGATCGGAGAGAAAATCACCATCACGCTTTATTTCGAGGTGCTCGACGCCGTCAACGAGGATTATTCAATTTTCATCCATGGCGATGTCAATTTCGGTGGAGGCCGCTTGAATGGCGATCACCTGCCGACAGGAGGGCATTATCCCACCGATCGCTGGCAAAAGGGCCAGTTCATCAAAGACACCTGGACCGGCGTGATTCCTTCACGTGTCTCAACCGGGCGCATGGATCTGAAGATCGGTTTCTTCCGCTCCAACAAGCGTTTGCCGGTGGTCTCCGGCCCGGAAAAAGAAGAAGACGCCATCAAAATCGGATCGGTTCACTTGACCGACTAGGCATTCACGGCGATGTCTTTCATAGCGGCGGAGCGCAAGCCCGCCGTTTTTTAGTGGGGTTTTTCTGGGGAGTTATACGGGTCCTTAATCATTTTCAGCCACTAACTTGAAGATTTTGTGCATAGTCTTACGCGATCGAAGATCGTAGAAGGCTGTTTATTATCAACAAGTTACACACGGCCTCCCGGAATTTCCATTCCGTGAGACCATGGCACATCATGCCTGCCCATACAACTCACGGGCAAGCCTACGGCTTAGTCCGTGCCACCCGTCATGGCACATCATGCCTGCCCATACAGCTCACGGGCAAGCCTACGGCTTAGCCCGTGCCACCCACCGAAGCTTACATTCTAGGCAATGGCTCAGAAAAATTCTCCGCGTTCTTCCTGTTGATCCTTCCAAACGTCTGAATCGTTGTCGATCAAGCCGCCCAGCCAGTCGGATATGGACTGTCCCTCGATCTGGGTGTCGTCCATACCGCCGATTTGGACGTTGTCCATCAGGTTTTGCAGTCCACCTTCGGGCAACTCCACCGCCATCAGGTCCGAGCCGATGATGCCGTTGGGATCTCCTAAAAGGGCCGTATGCTGTTTGCCATCGATGATGAAGCGGTGGAAACGATCCGGGTACAATTCGTGAATGCGGTCGGTCTGTTCTTTCAATCCTTTGGCGAACTGCTCGCCGGGAACCTGTAGAAAGATGGTCGCCAGCACGGAATCGTACCAGGAGGAGAACATCCCCACTCGCACCTGGGAATCGTGTTCCAGGAAATAGCCCAGCATACCGGTGATGTGCCCGTCCGCAACGCAGGTATCACAGTCTTCGGGGAAGAGCCGCTGTACATTGAATTCTTCCAGGGCGATGTTCAAGTATTCCGGTTCGCCGTCGCGTGCAAGGCCGATGCCCGAATCCGCCATCATGATCAACTCGACATCCGGGTAATAATGCCGCACCAGTGGTCCTGCCAGTAACAAACCGTAGGCCCCGCCGGAACTGCCCGCTAATAGAATGCGTGCCGGGTCGGGGAAACGCAGTTTGGCGACTTCCAGCCCGGCGGTCAGATTGGCCAAGCCTTTGTGGATGCGTTTGCCCAAGCCGTTGATATTGTCATCGTGTTCGGCCTCGCCGACGAAGAAGGAGCCGTCGCAATAGGGAAGGTAAACCACATTCCAGTCCGCTACCGGATTGGTAGTCATTTCCGGGTCGAGTACGTCCACTCGTGGGACGCCGTCGGGCGCGCCGGTGACGGCCAGGCAGAATGCGGACCAACAGGCACCGCCACCTTGCAGGAAGATGAATAGATCGTCCGAGCCGAGATCGCGTACGCCGACTTTATACTCTGCGCCACGCATGCAGATCGGTCCCTGCTCCGGGTCGAAACGGTAGGTGGTTTCCTCCGCTTCGCGGGCATGCTCGATGGGAGTGATTTGTCCGACATAGTCGGTAAGCCCCAATTCTTCGGCCAAGGTCGGTTCCGACTGTACTGCGTCGCTATCGCCGTCGATGTCGTCGCTATCGCCATCGCTATTTTGTGGATTGTCATCGGAACCGCATGACACCAACAGCATGCAGATCAGCAGCAAGAATGCACACGGAAACAACCAATACGCCATCCTTCGGGTCATGGGACGCCCTCCATCAATCAAAGGTTATCGCTACGATGTTGTGCAATATATTGTGTAGTGTAACAATAACAAAAAGGGCGGAGGTTGTCTACAAGCAAAGAAAAGAATGCATTTCGGTTCTAATGGATAGAGTGGCTTCTCTAGCGCAAATACCCCGGTGGGATACTGTTTCTGCGGGCTTCGTCGCGCAGGTCTTCGATGTTTTTCTCTGCCTGCTCGACTTGCGCTTTGGCTTGTTGCAAGCCTTTCTTGTAATTTTGCTCGCAATTGGGATCGTAGTTTTCTCCGGCGAGACGCGGATCTATCACTGCTGCGCAGGCAGGTGGATTGTCTTTCATGAGCTGATATTTGCTTCTGGCTTGTTCCAAACGAACGACCAATGCCTTGTAACGTTGCCGATATTGTTCGCGTTGGGTTTCGATCTGTTGCCCGATATCCTCCTTCATTATTTCTTCCGGAGTGACAGGTCGGTCATTTGGACCTCGATGCGTAGACGGACCACGTCGGATTCTGCGGGTGTTTTCCAGGTATTGTTTTGGAATATCGCTTTCTTCACTTACACAGTGTTCCGTTTGCTTTTCATCCTTCCAGCAATACAAATAGGTGGTTTCACGGCTTTCCGGCGGCTGTGGAGGCGCTTGGCGCTTGGCTTGTTGTTGGCGCTGCATCAGGCTGTCCAGACTTTCTCCTTCTTCCAACGGAGGCAGCAGTGGTGGTGGCTCGGGAGTCGGAATCGGTTCCGGGATGGCCGGTTGCGTGTCGCCATCCGCTTGTTGTTCATTGAGATTGACAGACGCTGATTCTGACGAACTGCTACAAGCGGACATCCAGAACACAACCAATAAGACGATCAAAAGGCTACCGTTTCGCATCGGTTCACTTCCTCCCGAGTTGGATTCGTTCCTACCTTTTGGGAATTATATCACATTTTCAGTAGGGTTGGCAGAAAAGGAATGTGATCGAATCGTGCGATTTTAAGTTCCCATTCATTCTTCTATTTTCGCAAAAGAAAAAGTTGCCAAAAAATGTGGTAAACAGACTGGAAAGATTGATTTGACGAGCCATTAATCGTATGATATCAGGCTACGTTAGGTGTTTGACTATGCTCGACTCGTCACGGCTTACCATTTACCGGTAATGGAGCAAATCCAGGAGTACGGAAACAATGCAACAGCTTATGTTAAAGCGATTAGGGATCGGTCGGTGGATTTTACTGACTATGGCTGCCGCTTGTATGATGATCAGTGGACCTTCATCCGCGATTGCCGCAGGGAACATTGCCGTGGTCAATGATGTTGGCCATTACATTATTCCAAACGCCAAAATCGGTGTGGGCAACATGCAGATTGCCGCCTCCGTTTTCTACAACCAGTTGGGATACGAAGATGACTTCGATTTCCTGTTCGTATTCATGCAGACCGCCAGTTCCCTGATGGATTCCGGCTATCTGCCGGATGCGTATCCGATCTCGCGTGCGCCCAGCGGAACCAATGCGCCGAATCCTTCCTACGATCCGACGACCTTCGGTGTTACCGCCAACAGCCGGTTGAAAGTTATCGGCGATATGTACGCGACCAGCAATTACACCAGCGATCCGTACTCCGCTTATGTGGTTTACAATTTCGGTGTGGACAAGGAAATCGCGGCGCACTCGCAGGTGGAGATGCTGGGACGCGCCATGATGCGCTACTGGGGAGCCTATCTCACCCTCAATACCGGTGATTCGTCGGCGATGCTGGGTGGCAATGGATACTGGAGCTATTTTCTGCAAACCCAGGGTTCGGTGCTTGGCGGGAATATGTTCGATACGCACTTAGGACCGGGAGAGTTTTCCGCTCTAACCAATAACCGCATTTTGAGTCCGTTGGATCTGTATCTGATGGGCCTGGTTCCACCGGAAGACGTGGACGAACTGTATTACATTACGGGTGCCAGCAAACATAATAAAACGGATCCGCCCGATCCGGGTGGCAGCTATTTCACCGGAACCCAGGTGGATTTCACCATGTCAGACGTCACCGCCGCCAATGGTACCGTGGACATGAACAGCGCCCAGACCGATTTCCGCTGCGCGTTTATTCTCGTGACGCCGGAAGGCTCTTCCGCCAATGCGGGCGATCTATCCAAACTGGAAAGCCTGCGCACGGCCTTCGAGCAGTGGTTCGTCAATCAAACCGATGGTTTGGCTACCATGGATTGCAGCCTGGATGGCGGCGGTCCGACGGATGGCGATAGCGGTGATCCCAATTGCGCCACCGGCGAATTGCGCTGCCGGACGATCTATACCGTCGAGGAATGCGATCAGAACGGCGACTGGCTGTTCAAGGAAGCTTGTACGGGCGATTTCCTTTGCGAAGAAGGAGTTTGTGTCGATCAGTCAAACCCCACGGATTGCCAGGCGGGACAAGCGCGTTGCAGCCCTGAGAATGAAGATGTTGTGGAGCGTTGTGATGGTGGTTCGTGGATGTTTGGGGAAGATTGCTCTTCCAGTAAAAAATACTGCGTCAACGGCGTTTGCAAGGATGATTCCGAGCCGGAGGATGGCGATACCGTGACCACCGATGGCGACGTAGACGATGGTGGCAATGGACGCACCGGTTGCACCTCGCCCGCCGAATGTCCGATCAATCATCGTTGTACCTCGGCTGGGTTGTGCGAAGCCTGCCCGAACGGTACGGAATTGTCCGGTAATGTCTGTTTCGCGACTAGTGACACCGATGGCGACGGCAGTGGTGAAGATGGCGGCAGCGGCTGCCAGAGCACATCCTATCCTGTTGCGATGATGCTGTTGCTGGCCTTGGCTGTGTTGGGGTTGCGCCGACGCATCTTTGGTAGATAATCTATTAAAAACAAACGGTTGTGTTCTCTGCGGCGGGTCATTTGACCCGCCGTTTGTTGTTTGGGGCTAAAACGCATTATATCAAGCTCAGCATCGAGCGGGATTGCAATCCCGCTCGTAACGTTTCGGATCAGGATACAATCCTGATCCATTGCTTGAGCAATACTAAATTCTAAGTTAGATTAAGGAGATAGTTATAAAAAAAAGGCGAGCCGCAGTGGCTCGCCTTGAGAACTCGATCGGTGAAGGTCTAGCTGTTGACGACCGGCATTTCCGGATAGATGGCTACCCGTTTTTTGCCTTTACCGAAGTTTTCGTATTTCACATAGCCGTCGATTTTGGCATACAGAGTGTAATCTTTGCCAAGGCCGACATTGGTTCCGGGATGGATCTTGGTGCCCAGCTGACGCACTAAAATGCTGCCACCGGAGACGAACTGTCCGTCGTAACGCTTGATGCCTCTGCGTTGTCCCGCGCTATCGCGACCGTTCTTGGCGCTACCGCCCGATTTCTTGTGAGCCATAACGTCACTCCTTTCTTAGGCGTTGATCCCGGTGATTTCGATCTCGGTGAAGGGCTGACGATGGCCAGTCTTCTTCGAGAACGTCTTACGCCGTTTCTTGTGGAAAACGATGATCTTGGAATGCTTGTCCTGACGCAAGATCTTAGCGGAAACACTTGCGTTTTCCACCAAAGGGCGTCCTACGGACACGCTGTCTTCGTTTTTGACCATCAACACTTCGTCGAACGTGACTTCATCGCCCGCTTCGCCGGAGAGTTTTTCGATTTTGAGCTTGTCGCCCGACGCAACTTTGTATTGCTTACCACCGGTTTTGATTACCGCATACATGACATTCACCTCTTATCAAAGTCTTCGCTTCAAAGGCGGTTCATACTAGGGAGACCGGCATATGTTGTCAAGTTTTTATTTAAGAGTTTTTACGAAAATCTGCGCTTTTTTTTCGAAGCGAGAATGCCGCTTCTAACGACACGAAGGTGAGATGGCTTCTATCCTTAAAAAGAGGGGGGGATTTGGAAGTGTTTTAAGTTGTTTCTGTTTTCTTGCTTCGCAAGCGGGGTTCTGGTACAATCCGAGGACCGTGTAAAGTCACGTGGCAAAAACGCGTTCTGATGTAACACGGACGACTCACAGTAAAAAGTTACGTTTTGCCTATGCACCCGTTTGTTTTGGAAGGTGGCGACGATGGGTAACCGACTTGGCCAGCTTTTGGTCCGCGAAAATGTAATTACTCTGGCCCAATTGAAAAAGGCGCAGGATTTGCAGTCCCAGGAGGGTGGGCGGCTAGGATACAACTTGACGAAGTTGGGGTATCTGGCCGAAAGCGACCTGACCGATTTTTTAAGTCAGCAGTATGGTGTTCCTTCTATTAACCTCGGTGATTTCGAAATCGACCCGGCGGTGATTCGTTTGATCCCGCGTGAAGTGGCGGAAAAACATCAAGTGGTCGCGGTCAGCCGCGCCGCAAGTTCGTTGATCGTCGCCATGGCCGATCCGTCCAATATCTTCGCCGTAGACGATATCAAGTTCCTGACCGGTTACAACGTTGAAGTAGTCGTTTCCAGCGAATCGGCGATCAAAGAGGCGATCGAGTTCTATTATTCGCAGGAAGAGACCGAGGATTACGAAGATATCCTCGACGGTTTCGACGAAGATGAAATCGAAGTCGGTGGCGAGGGAGACGAGGAAGAGGATTCGGTCAATATCGTCGACTTGGAAAACCAGGCTGAAGAAGCACCGGTTATCAAACTCGTCAACCTGATGCTGATCGACGCCATCAAAAAGACGGCTTCCGATATTCACGTGGAAATGTACGAAAAGTTCTTCCGCGTGCGCTACCGTATTGATGGTGTGCTCTATGAAGTGATGAAACCGCCCATGAAACTTCGTAACGCCATTGTGTCGCGTTTGAAGATCATGAGCGACCTGGATATCGCCGAACGCCGTCTGCCCCAGGACGGTCGTATGAAATTGAAGTTGGGTAAAGGCCGCGAAATGGATTTCCGTGTTTCGGTCCTGCCTACGCTCTTCGGCGAAAAAGTCGTGCTTCGTCTGCTGGACAAGGAAAACCTCCAGTTGGACATGACCAAGCTCGGTTTCGATCCGGCTCCGTTGGCGGATTTTAAAGACTCGATCCATCGTCCCTGGGGAATGATTCTCGTTACCGGCCCGACCGGTTCCGGTAAAACGACGACCTTGTATTCGGCCATGACCGAGTTGAACACGGCAGACGTTAATATCTGTACTGCCGAAGATCCGGTCGAATTCCAGTTGCGCGGCATCAACCAGGTGCATATGCATGAAGATATCGGTTTGAACTTCGCAAGCAGCCTGCGTTCCTTCCTGCGGCAGGATCCGGACATCATCATGGTCGGTGAGATTCGCGACTTTGAAACGGCGGAAATTGCGATCAAGGCCGCGTTGACCGGCCACGTCGTGTTATCCACTCTGCATACCAACGATGCGCCCAGTACGATTTCGCGTCTGTTGAACATGGGTGTTGAGCCGTTCCTGGTCGTGGCATCCGTTGTCTGCGTTATGGCCCAGCGTCTCTGTCGTCGTGTGTGTTCCGAATGCAAAGAGCCGACGGAACTGGCAATCTCAAAACTCATCGATGCCGGCATGGACCCGCAGCGAGCCGAGGAAGTGGAGCCGGTTAAGGGACGCGGTTGTAAAAACTGTTCGAACACCGGATATCGCGGACGTGTGGCGGTGTACGAAGTTATGCCGTTTAAAGATGAATTGAAGGATTTCGTGCTCAATGGCGCATCCGCCGTCGAATTGAAACGTGAGGCGATTCGCCTTGGCATGCAGACTCTGCGGCAATCGGGATTGATTAAACTGGGCGAACAGGTTACTTCGTTTGAGGAAGTGCTGAGAAATACGTCTCCGGATTGATCCTTGTATGAATCCGGGGTTTGTACTGGCGCGTAGTCTGTCAGATCGAACGTCGGGTATGCAGTGAAAGAAGAAACCGAATGGTCAACCTTCATCAGTTATTGAAAACCATGATCGAACGAGGCGCAAGTGATTTGCATCTTACAACCGGATCGCCGCCTCAGTTGCGTATCGATGGCCGCCTGGTGCCGGTGAAAACCGCACCGATGACACCGGCGGAGACCAAACAACTGTGCTATTCCATTCTAACGGAATCCCAGAAAGCCAAGTTTGAATCCGAAAACGAGTTGGATCTTTCTTTCGGCGTTAAGGGGCTTTCCCGTTTTCGTGGCAATGTGTTTATGCAGCGTGGCGCGGTGGCGGGCGCATTTAGAACAATTCCTTTTAAAATCATGAGTTTCCAGGAACTGGGGCTACCCAATACCGTGGCGGATCTTGCGCGTAAGTCGCGTGGTCTGGTGCTGGTTACAGGACCGACCGGTTCGGGAAAAACCACCACATTGGCTTCCCTGCTGGACCTGATCAACACCGAGCGAAACAACCATATTCTGACCATCGAAGATCCGATCGAGTATTTGCATCCACATAAAAACTCGCTGGTTAATCAGCGTGAAGTGGGAGCGGATACAACTTCGTTTGCCAAGGCGCTCAAGTACATTCTGCGCCAGGATCCCGATATCGTTCTGATCGGCGAAATTCGCGATCTGGAGACGGTGGAAGCGACCTTGCAGATTGCGGAAACGGGTCACTTGGTCTTTGCGACCTTGCATACCAATTCGGCAGTGCAGACCATCAACCGCATCATCGACATGTTCCCGCCGCATCAGCAGGACCAGGTTCGCGCACAGTTGAGTTTCGTTCTGACGGGCATCGTGACCCAGGCATTGATTCCACGCGCCAGCGGGGTCGGGCGTGTGTTAGCTCTGGAAGTAATGATTCCAAATGCAGCTATCCGGGCATTGATTCGCGATGACAAGGTGCATCAGATTTACAGTCAGATGCAGGTGGGGCAAGGTAAACACGGCATGCAGACGCTGTCGCAGTCGCTGTTCAGCCTGTATCAGCAACGCCTGATTACCTTGGAAGATGCCATGACGGTGGCGCATGATCCGGATGAGTTGAAAGACATGATTGCGGGCTTACGACCCGTTTCCAGTAAAGGGAAGAAATCGCAGTATCTTTGAGAGATATTCGACCGGTAGCCAAACGTAGACCAGGAGGCGAGGATGCCATTCTTCAAGTGGGAAGGCAAGACGAGAACGGGTGAAATCAAAAAGGGGACGATGGAAGCACCTGACGAAAATGCGGTGATTCTGCGACTGAAACAGCAGCAGATCATGCCTTCGTCCGTGAAGAAATCCATGGGTGCTGTCGAGATCAAGATTCCGGGCATGGAACCGAAGATGAAGCCCAAATCTCTGGTCGTTTTTACCCGGCAGTTTGCGACCATGATCGACGCCGGTCTGCCGTTGGTGCAGGGTTTGGATATTCTTGCTGCTCAGAACGACGATAAGGTCATGCAGAAGGTACTTTACCAGGTCAAGTCTGACGTTGAGAGCGGCTCCACGTTCGCCTCGGCTTTGGAGCGACATCCCAATATTTTCGATGAGTTGTATGTCTCTCTGGTTTCCGCCGGTGAGCTGGGTGGTATTCTGGATACCATTCTTGAACGTCTGGCAGGCTACATCGAGAAGGCTGAGCACTTGAAAAAGCGCATCAAGAGTGCGTTGACCTATCCTGTTGTGGTTTTATTCGTAACGATTATCGTTATTTTGATCATGATGGTGTTTGTTATTCCAACGTTTGCTGCCATGTTTAAAGATTTGTCCGGCGGCAATCTACCCGGACCAACCCAGTTGGTTATGGACATATCGGAGTGGTTCGTTAATTATATTCACTTCATTGTTCTCGGCATTATAGCGATCGTGGTCGTTTGGAAAACGATTATGAAAGTCCAGAAAACACGTTTCGTGATGGATATGATTTTCTTGAAAATGCCCGTCATTGGAAGTTTGATTCAGAAAACGGCAGTGGCACGTTTTTCCCGAACCCTGGGAACGATGGTGTCCTCTGGTATTCCAATTCTACAAGCCTTGGATGTCGTTGAAAAAACGGCGGGTAACATGGTGATTGAGAAGGGAATTCGAGACGTTAAAGCCAAGATCACCGAGGGTAAGTCGATGGCCGAGCCGTTGATGGCCACAGGCGTTTTCCCGCCGATGGTCGTGCAGATGATCGCCGTCGGTGAATCCACCGGTGCATTGGATGCCATGTTGGGCAAGATCGCCGATTTCTACGATGAAGAAGTCGATACAGCTGTCGATGCACTGACAAGTATGATCGAACCTTTGATGATGTCCGTACTCGGTGGTCTCATCGGTTTTATCATGATCGCTATGTATATGCCGATCTTTACCATGGCCGGTGGCGGCGGCGGTCACTAGGACTGCAAATAAAATTACCGCTGCCAGCTATGAGTGTATGCTGTAGGAATGATTTTTGCAGGTAATCCTGCAATGGTAGAGAAAATGGCTGTTTTGCAGCGAAACCCTAACCGGATTTGAGGTCGATGATGCAGACCCGAAAAAAAGGTTTCACGCTGATTGAAGTGATGATCGCAGTCGTAATAATCGCGATTCTCACCACTATTGGTTACCCGATGTACACCTCTCGACTGGCGCGTGGGCGGCAGGCGGCGGCGAAGGTCGCATTAGAGGGAATTCGGATCGCCATGGAAAATTATCGAGCAAGAAACGGGGGTTATCTCCCGGTAGGCGGGGATTTCGACGCGCTTCCGGGCTATGAGCCCAGCACCTGGGAGAGTATGGATTCCCGTGCTCGTTACGACATGGAAGTGGTCGAGTCCACTACGACCTGGTACAAAATTAAAGCCGAGTGTGCGCCCCCGGACTGCAATATCGACGACGACGACACCGAAGACATTATGTACATGGATTCAAAGGGAAAATTCACCTGGGATAAAAACGATCTGAACGAGTAGGTAAACGGGTGTCGACTATCCAAAAATTGCAGGAACTATGAAAAAGATGCGTAGTTGAGGCGGTCACAGGCAGAGGTTTGTGGCCGCTCTTTTTTCTCCATATATAGGTTACGAACCGAATTTCCTGTTGTTTCCGCTTAAGTCTTCAAAACAACTGCAAAAATTAATTCCTTCCGAGCGAACGAAAGCCCTTCACAATTCTCCATTTCTTTGGTATATTAATTGCTTGTATAGTGGAATGGGCTAATTGTATGCGTTTCAGACGCGACGAAGGAGCTTGCCGATGTTCCAACAGTTCAACAAGCAAACCGGATTCACTCTCGTGGAGTTGTTGATCGTCATGGCCATCGTTGGCGTGACGGCGGCATTCGCTTTGGCGACCATGGGTTCCAAGCCGATGCGAACGTATGTCAATACTCCTGCTCGGGAGATTACATCGATTTTGCAGGCGGCTCGCCAACAGGCAATCGAAGGTGGCCGGGTTATCTTTGTGCGCACCACCGATGGTACCGTGATCCAGACCTTCCTGGATAGCAATAACAGTGGCACCTATGACGACGGTCAGGATGCGCTGATCGAAGAAGTGGCCGTTAATCGAAATAAAGTGGTTCTGTTGCCGACTAACTATCAGGGCGGCATGTTCGACTATAAGGGAAATTTCGTGCAGACGGATGGAACACCCACTGCGGTGTCGGTAACAGTCTGTCAGTCTGAAGATGGCGCCGAAAGTTGCAAGGACGGCGGCCCCAAGGCCATAGTCAGCCTGCGCTTCATCGGTTTGCCGGAGTTGTTGATGGGTGCGGAAGTCTCCAACTAAAGGCGATTCTCTACAAGGGAGCGAATAAATGACGCAGAAACGAGGATACACGGTAATCGAAGTCATGATGAGCGTAGCCCTGTTGGGAATCGGGCTGATGGCGCTGGCTTCGTTGCAAGTATTGGGTATGCGCGGAAACGTCGGTGGTGAAGATCGCGGCATGGCGGCTTCGATCCTGGCCTCGCGACTGGAGCAGTTTTACGGCATGGATTACACACAAAATCCCAACACCGGACAGGTTACTGTAGATATCGGCTTGAAGGAAACCATCAATAACCCGGATCCGAGTGTGGAGGTTGCGGGAGACGGCAGCGGTTGGACGGCAGAAAAAGCGGTCAACAGTTCAGGGTTGAACAAAACGCAGTTTCAGTTGCTCTACCCGGATGCGGAAATTCTTAATAACGATTTCAGATATTGGCTTTCCTGGCAGATCGAAGACCAGGGCGATCAGACAAAGCCTGGTGCGTGGAAAACGATTTCGATTCGAGTGCGTTGGGTCGACCGCTCGGATTTGAAAGACCGTCAGGAAACCATCACGATCGATTCCGTGCCGATCACGGCACAAATCATCTAATGCGGGGGAGCAAGAGGATGATCATTACGGGTAAACATATGAGCGAAGGGCGGCCAGGCGATCGACGCGGTCTGACGCTGGTGGAGTTGCTGGTCACGATGGTGCTGTCCAGTATCGTGATGGGAGCGGGTTTCGCGCTGTTCATCAACAGTAACCGCGTGCATCAGTCTACCAACCAGGTTTCCATGGTGCAGCAGATCGGGCGCGCCGTGCTGGACGTCATGTCCAACGATCTGATCATGGCGGGATTCGGTACGCAGGCGCATGAAGACGTTACTGGTGGGGATCATCCTGAACAGGAAATGACCTTCACCAACAAAATCGTCAACAACAACAACAGCCCGGATGTTATCCAGTTCAAAATGAGCCCCGGCGGCATGGCGATTGTAGCAACCCAAACTACCTGTAATTCTGGTGACGTATGCCAATTGACGGTAGATGGTGAGCAAGGGCATGATACGCTTCGTACCGGCATGGCGGTGGAAGTGCTCGATGCGAGACGCCAGCGCCTTGGGAGCGGGAAGGTGGATGCATTGGGTGACGATCCCACTCAGCTTCCTATTAACGAATATATCGCGGTCAAAGGAGGGTCAGTTCCGGCCGGAGCCGTAGTTGTGCGTAAGGCGGTTTTTTACAGTTTTGCCGTGAACGAAGCCAAGCAGCTTTTACGCTGTGTACGCGACAACATGGAAGATCCCTGTGACACCCAGTATCTCAACGTGGCGCCGGGTCTGGTTTCGCAGAACAGCACGTATGTCCTGAGCGAAGGCGTGGAGGACATGCAGATTTCCTATCTGCTAGACGATCAGGATGACTTCCTGCCAACCATGACTACCGGGCTGCCGCTGCAACTTGCGGATCGAGAAAAGATTCGTGCGGTCAAGATCGAAGTTCTGGTGCGTTCCAAGTACATCAACCCGATGATCACCGCCAACGATTGCGCGCGTGGCAACGTTAAAACCAAGTATGTGTTGGGAGATCGCGCGATCCAGTTGACGAATGAGAACTGTCGTCACAATTACGTGAAAATGCAGAAAATCGTCCATGTTCCGAACATGGCGTCTTACATGCCGCCAAGCGGCTCATAGAAGCGGGAGCAAACGAATGACAAAACCGGAAACAGGCGCTGTAAGCATGGGCCAGGTATTGCGAGGCCGCAAAGGGCTGACGTTACTGGCTTCGCTGGTTTTGCTGATCGCCATGTCGATGATCGGCGTGGTGGCGGTGAACATGGCCGTGCAGGAAATGAAAATCGCCCAGGGTTTTGAAAGCTCGGTCGTTTCGATGGCCTGGGCCGAGGCGGGGATTCAAGTTGCCCGCAGGGCGATCGTCACCTCTACCGACCCGGATATGGAGGGCTACTCCTGCGATGCGGCGAATCCCGGCTCGACCCACTGGTACCCCGATGAGACTTCAAAGCGCGTGCAGTATTGCATCAAGTTGATCGCCAAGGAGATCAAGGGTGACCGTGAGGGGCGTGTTAGCGCGCAGGAAGGCGGCACGGCGCTTAAGACATACTTTTACAAGGTCGATTCAAGAGTGATTCGCGAGGATACTACTGCGGGTACGCAGGTCGATATTCGGCACATTCAAACGATCGAGACGCAAACGCGTCGCTCGATTTGATGGAGCCTGGCATGAAAGCAAAACGATACATAGGCGGTTTTTCTCTGGTTCTGGCTGCACTTTTGCTCCCTGTATTGGGATGGGCGCAGACGGACTCCCGGTTGAACGGGGATTTTTACTACATCATGGACGGCCTAGACGGACGTGATGGCGTCTGCACCGGCGCTTATCCCGAAGGTGGAAACAGCGGTGAAGTGGGCGGCAGTCGCTTTTTGACCGACGATAAGCTGATCCACATGGCCGGTTCCGTTCAGCCGGTTTTCGACCACGGACAATTCAACAGTTGTGTGCGCGAAGTACAGACGTACACGGTAGTGGATCGTTCCGGTGTGTCCTTCCCCGGTTTGACCAACACCGTGATCGGTTTGAGATTGGACGATCTATGCACGGGTGGCGAGGAAAACTGTCAGTGGTCCACCATGTATGCCGGTCCGATTTTAACACAACCGCTGGAATGGTATGAAAATGCGGACGGTACCACTTCGATGGCGGCGGTTGAAATCGCCAAGAATCAGGTCGGCGTTATTTTCCCGCAGTATACCGGCGACATTCTGGAGTATTACTCGGTCAGTGAAGTTCCCGGCGAAAAGGTGCAGTCGCGCTACATTCGCGAACTGGACGTCGTCAATCC
Organism: Myxococcota bacterium; assembly: GCA_965140415.1. GTDB lineage: Bacteria > Myxococcota_A > SURF-8 > SURF-8 > SURF-8. The sequence goes on along the minus strand of OZ223209.1, from coordinate 4,932,407 downwards.
GAGCTACAAAGGTATTCTCGATGTCACGCAGTACATCTACAAGCCGGATAACGAACCCTATTTCGATATCACCTGGAAGCTCGTCGCGCAGGGACGTGCCTATGAAAACGTGAGTTTCTATCACGGTGCGGACACCTACACCAGTGGCAACGACTTCGGTTATTGCTATCTCTGCGATGTATCCAAAATCGCGGGTGGTACAGGCGGATCGGCTTTCTTCCAGGGAACACTGGCCCTGCATCCTTCCGCCAAGCAGTATGCCGGTTGGTGGGGTAGTGTGTTCGAGCGCATTCGTACCGACGAGTTGCCGGAATACGACTGGCACAATCCTTTGGCGCAGAATGCCGCCGGTTATCCGGTGGTTCCGTTGACCTTGCTGGATGATAACGCCGTCGCGCAACAGTGGACCGACCTGGAACTCAGTTCAACACCACAATACGTTACGCTGCGCTGGACCTTCAACGATCCGATCTTGCAAAGCACCTACGGCTCGACCCGTTCGCTGTTCAAAGTTTCATCGGATGACACCGAATACGAAAAAGATAACGGCGACAAGGAGATGAGTGAGCCGACGCTGTTCGATGTCAATTTCGATCCACGTTATTGGCGCGGCCATGTCTATGCCTATGAAATTCCGGTGAGTTGCAAAGACGACGCCGATTGTACCGAAGCCGGTTATGAATGCCTGGATTCGGCGGAATGCGAAGACAAACCGAACTGTCCCAAATACTGCGCGACCGGTCATTGCTCAAGCGGTTGTGGTGGTGGAGAAGCTTGTGTATTCGGCTTCTGTGTGGATGGTCCGAAATGGGAAACCGAAAAGCTGGCGAATTGGGGAAGCCGCAAGCTGTTTACCTATACCCCCAGCGGTACCCGGCTTTGGTTCAGTGCTCTCTCTTCCGGTGTGTCCGAAGAGGTGCGCATTCAAATGGGAGTCGATACTGCCGAGCGCGCACAGGATATCATCTCCTGGGCGTTGGGTTCACTGACCTACGACACCGGTGTGGCGGCGGTTGCACAGAAGGTGATCGATAATAACGAATCGCACGACTACGACCTGCACCGACCGTTAAACCCGGATGCTTTGGGTACGGACCCGCCGACGGAAATCGAGTTGTTGCGCGAGCGTTACGATTCAGATCTTTCCGATCGCTGGCTGATGGGTGATATCGCCCACGCCGACCCGGTGTACATCGGTGCGCATCCGAGCAATAGCTGGAAGGATTTTGGCGCGGAAGAGGATTATTATAGTACGTATTTCGATTCGGACGATTACAGATTCCGTGTACCGATTCTGTTAGTGGCGGCCAATGATGGCGCGCTGCATGCCTTCGAAGTGGAAAGCGGCGATGAAATCTGGGCCTTTACTCCCTGGGATGTCCTACCCAAGCTGAAAGATCTGGCTCACCCGATTTACGAGCAACTTCGTACCCCGATGATGGATCTGCGCCCCGTGGTGCATGATGCTTACGATTATTCCGCCCAAGATTGGCGCACGGTATTGATGGTGGGTAGCCGTGGCGGTGGCGATCATTACTGGGCGTTCGACATTACTGCGCCGAAGGGGCACTTGGCTCCTGCCGGCTCCGGCACCGGTTCTGACCGCGTCGAGATGATGTGGTATTACACCGACAGTGAACTGGGATTGACCTATTCGATTCCGACTTCCGGACCGTTCAAGGCGACCACGGCTACAATCGATGAAGGAGATCCCATCCCTCTGAGATGGCTGGTGTTTTTCGGTTCCGGCTATGCTGAAAACAGCGCTGCACAGTTGCTGAAGGAAGGCTACTTCTACGCCATCGACATGTTCGATGTCGAATCGGGAACGAAAAAAGCCAAGAAACTTGCGCGCATCCACGTCGATAATACAGACGATCAGATGATCGGCCTGTCCAGCGACGAGGCGACTCTTGGTGTTAAAGGCAATGTGCTCAGTTCGCCAACAGTTGGAGATTACGATGACGACGGATTGCAGGATGTGGTGTACATCGGCGATCTGGCTGGCCATTTGCTGCGCTTCAACATCGATGCTCCGGTTTCCTCGCGCTCGAATGTGACTGGTTATGTGCTGTTCAACACCATGCGAGAAGATGCAGGTGGTAGTAGCGAACTGGATCTGTCGGATTTCGAAATGACGGTTGAAAACACTCGTTTAAACACCCTGGTTGCTCCCGGTGACAACACCCAGACCTACACCTTCTACAAGTATCCGCGTCCCATTTCCGTGCGGCCCGTTGTCTGGCGCACCACCGATCCGGGAAATCCCGAAGGTAAAGACAAGTTTTTGGGCAAAGAAGCCAATGTCGATAAGCTGATGGTCTTCTTCGGTACTGGAAAATACGATGCATTTTACGACAGTTTCGATGAATTCAAACGCAATCCCGATGACGAAGAGTGCATGAAGCTGCCATACGGTGCCGGTTGTATTCGGGATTATCAGGATATGTACGGCATTGTGGACAATGAACTCACTCCTTCTAAGGGTTCAGGAAATACGGCGCGTGTCAAGTTCTTAGAATTACTGCACAATCAGGTGGTGGACGACTGGAAGACGTTCCCTGGAACGACGGATCCGGTGAGAGTTCGCTACATCGCGCGTGTCAATTCCGGGGATCTTCCTTCCGACGGCTGGAATGGTTGGCGCACGAGCTTCAACTCCGATACTTTCGATAACTACGAAAACCGTGGTGAGAAGATTATTACTGCACCGGTGGTTTGGGAGCAGGAAAACATGTTCCGCAGCTCCGGTGACGCGTTGCAGCGGGAATGGGTTCTGTTCTTCACGACCTTCACCCCCAACATGCAGGGTACCTGCGATATCCGTGCGGTGGATGATTCCGGCGGTGGCTATTTGATGACGGTGTCCGCCGAGCATGGCGGTAACCCGAGTTTCGCCATCCAGGATGTTTCCGGGGATCAACTCGTGACCAGCGCCGATGCTATTTCAGATACAGAAGCCTATGCCGGGCAGAAGTTCACCGGCTCGATCCTGTCCCGCGTGGATGTCGATCCGTACTCGAAAGTGCTTTATGTCAAAACCGGTCCGGATAAACCGGTTGTTCGCATTCAAATTGCCGGATTGCCGGAAATCGATCAGACCCGGACGGCAATCTACCGGATCAAGAAATAAGGAGGCGACGCATGAATAACCCGATTGATAGGAATCGCGGACGCAGCCTTTTGGGGCTTGTGAGCCTCTGTTGCATCGTGGCGCTTTGGGTGGTTTCCATCCCGGCTCTGGCGGATAACGCAGCGAGTCAAAGCGACCCGGATGTGAAACAAATTACAGGGGAAGTGAAAAAAGTATTCGAATACCAGGACAAATTGCTGCTGGATCTGGTCGAATGGCCGGCGGTGATCTGGTTGAACGATGAAACCAAGTTTTCATCGGATGAAGGATTGGCAATCTCCATTGATTCCGCCAAGTTGGTTCTACCCGGCAAGCCCGTAACCATCGAAAAACGGATTGGTGATGACGGGCTGCATGTGGCGGTTAAGGTCACGATCTTGAAGAATGAAAAGCTGAACGAGATCAAAGCATTGCAAGAAGAGCGCATGGGAAGTTACAAGATCGAGCGAAAGGACGCATTCAAGCGAGGTCGCTAATGGGTTGGTGTAAGGTATGATTTTTGCATGCATTAACGCCGGGGTAAGGCCCCTAGCAGGTGAGTAGGTAATGATTGCGTGGAACGATAAAGGTCAGGGGGGACTGATAATGATGGAAACGACCGCTCGATTCGGGCGTGCTGCGTTGATCGGTTTGTTGATGTTTATGGTGGCGGCGTGTTCCTCCGGCAGCGATCAAACCGATGGCGATACCATGGATTGCGGGGAGCATGGCTCCTACGTAAATGGTGTTTGCGTATGCGATCCCGGCTACCTCTTTATGGATGGGGTATGCAAAGAACTGAGCGATGGCGACTTCCCGGCTCCTGCTGACAAGGATACCGATTCCACGACACCCGATGGTGACAAAGATGCCGATGGCGATCAGGCCGACGGAGATAAGATTGTCGATGGCGACAAGGATGTCGATGGCGATACGACGGATGGCGACCAGCCTGTGGACGGCGATGGCGACCAAGCACAGAATTGCTATTGTCCTGGAATCACTGGGACTTTCTGTATCGAACCGGATCTGGATACACCCACGGAAAACCCGATGGGATTGAAGCGCATTCAAATTCAGCCTGGAACGACGGCTGGGTGTAACCTCTATATAAAGGTGTTCACCGCCGATCAGTTTGTCTTTTTCGATGTGGTCACCTGTGAACCGGACGGTCGCGTCCGCGTGAAGAACGATAATGTCAACTGTGTGCTTTCGATGCAGGATCAAGACGATCAGGTGTCGCTGTTCTGTGATCCTTACCTGCTGAATTTCAACACCATGTACTGCGTCACCGATGGCGATGTGGATGTCGACCCGGATCTTCCCGGAGACGCAGACCCGGATCTTCCCGGCGACGGCGACCTGGATCTGCCAGGCGACGCCGATCCCGACACCCCGCCGGGAGATATTGACTCGGATTCTCCTGTTGATGGCGATCTGGACATGCCTCCTGGAGACCCCGACGAACTGCCTCCGGATGGGGATTTCGAGTGGGACGACGATTGGGATGGCGCCTCTTTCTGCATCGATCATCCGGACTGTCCGGATTATTACTATTGTGATTTTACAACCTTTTTATGCGCACCGGGTCCTTGCCATCCCCCGGAGCTGGAATGCGAGCCCGGTTACGAGTGTAACCCGGATGACGGCTTCTGCGTGTGGGTCGGAATCGATGGCGATCTGGATATCGACTTGACTGATATCGATCTGAATTCAGGAGTTTGTCAGGTTGACGCCCAATGTCCTTGGGGTAAGTATTGTAATACCATTTTGCATGAATGCGAGTATGAGTGCAGCGACACGATCGCTTGTCCGCAGGGATCGACCTGCCGGCTTGAGCGGGGACGCTGCGAGCCGGATAGTCAGGGCGATCAGGATATGGGACAGTCCTGCGAATACGATACGGATTGTCCGAATTGTCAGTATTGCGATTACAGTATTGGCGCTCATTGTACGGTAGGTTGCTGTTTCGACAGCGAATGTCCGACCTGTTACGACTGTGTGCATGGTCGTTGCCAACTCGATTTGAATTGTGGCAGCGATGGAGATACGGAAGGAGACGCTCCCGGTTCCTGTACCGAACAGACGGTTGTGCAGGATTGTGGTGTAGGCTGGAGTTGTTGCGAAGGCAACTGCTGCCGGGAATGCGTCAGCCTGGAAGATTGTGCGAATTACGGCAACAGCGGTATCGACTATATCTGCAATGAATTCGGTATGTGTGAACCGCCGCCGCCGGAATGTGTAATTGATGATGATTGTGAGTTCCGCCATTTCTGCAACAATGGATTCTGCGATCAGATTTGCGCCAGCGATGATGATTGTTGGGGTGGTTGGTACTGCAATGATGTGGGTCGCTGCGAAGAAATCGTGGCGGATGGCGATTACATTTTCTGCACGGAAGACGTCAACTGCCCGTTCCGTTATCGTTGTGACACACAAGCGCAGAAGTGCATTTCCGACTGCCTGAGCAATGATGACTGCCCCGGTGAAGACAACGTATGCAGCATGTTGGGCGAATGTGTGCCGCGACCGCCCGATGGTGATCTGGATGCGGGTGAGACGACCGATTGGCCGGTGGTAATCAATTGTGTTACGGATGATGAATGTCCGGATTACCAGTATTGCAACGTGGCGAGCCAGGTATGTACTTCGGATTGCAAACCGCCGCGAGATGGATGTTATCCGGAACAATATTGCAGCCTTAGAGGTCATTGCGTGGTTTGCGGAGTCGGGGATATCGACTGCGATGATCTGGCTCCCACCGATTACGACATCGACCAGGCCTGTACGGTTCTGGAAGACTGCCCGAGTCTCTACTATTGTAATGAAGAAGGCCGTTGTGAAACGGAATGTCTGCCTTCTTGTCCGGAAAATTCCTACTGTGCTTCGGAAACCATGCGTTGCACGCCGTATGGCCCAGATGGCGATCTGGAACTGCCATTTCCGAGGTATGGTGGTCCCTGCTTCAATGACGACGACTGTGAGGAAAACTTTACTTGTCCTGTTGAAGGGGTCAAGCTTTGCACTCAAGAGTGTTTGTTGAATGAGCATTGTCAGGATGGAGAATGGTGTGGTGAAAACAACCTGTGTAATTCCGGTGCGTACAATTGTAATGAATACGGGGATATAGCCTGTCCCAAGGGGCTCTATTGCGACAGCAATCTGGACAAATGCACCGCAGACTGTTTTGGTGACAACCAATGTCCAGAAGGGTCGGTTTGCGATAATCGCGGGCGCTGCCAGGGGGGCGATGCCGATACGGCTTATTCGTACCATACTTGTGATCAAGGTCCGGAAGGCGTGTGCTATTACTACTCACGATGTGAGGAAGGAATTTGCGTCACCGATTGCGCCTATCCGGATTTGGGTTGCAGTCCAGGGGAATTTTGCGGACTCGAAGGTCGTTGCGAAGTCAGTCAGGGTTCTGCCGGTGATAAACGTGCTGTTGACACTTGTTTCACAGACGAGGAGTGCAACCAGGGATTCCACTGTGACATGTTGAACAGTCGTTGCATTAGCGAATGTACCAGTGACGATCAGTGTTCGCTACCTCGGACCTGTAATAAAGAGCGGGGACGTTGCGAAGCCCGGACAATCAGTTGCGATGGACCGGCGGATTGTCCGCGTGGTTCCTTCTGTTCGATAGGGCAGATGGTCTGTTATGCGGATTGTTTCCTGAATGAAGATTGTCCGCCTGATGAAATATGCGACGGGCGCGGGAAGTGTTCTGGTAGCGATGAGGATCGCATTCATCTCTATCCTACGTGCCAGAACGATACTCATTGTCCAAAAGGCAGCTATTGCGACGGTTCCGTATGCGCGCTCACCTGCATTGGTTACGACGGGTGCGCCGCCGGTGAAATCTGCGGTGATCGGGGAATTTGTCTGGTTATCGTATCGGACGATGACGACGATGATGACGATGATGATGACGATGATGACGACGAAAGCGACGGCGACAAGTAATGTGTCGCGCGCCGCGTTGTTTGAAAAAATGATTACTTACGAGGTGACGTGTTCGTAATGAACAAGCAACTCAACAGACGACATTCTTTTCGTATTTCGACTCGTTCGAATGCGAAGGTTCATTTAACTCCGAATTCCGGAGCTTGGGAGTATTCTTCCCGTTCCCTGGGGCTAGGGACGGCAGGAATCTTTCGAAAGGCTATGACCATGCAGACCTACTACCCAGATCAACAGGTTCGATCCGATCACCCCTCACACCGCCGAAACGGGCATAGGGAGGCGATTATGCAGCGACGGAGTATGACGACGGATTCATTCCGGTTCCTGGTTGGGGCGACTCTGTCGATGGCGGTTCTGCTGGTTTTGCTGTTTGTTTCCGAAAAGCCGGCTCTGGCGGTATGGAATGATGGTTGGAACTATGTTGGTGGGCGGGGGTACGATACCGATATCGACGATTATTTCTGGCATGGTGGAACAGCAACCACCAACCACAAGCAATATGCTGCTCGCAACGGAACCTTTAAAGGTTACACCGATACATTTCTATGTCCTACTGGGTACTATACCAGCCAAGGGCACTGGAAAGCTGTGCGTTTCCGTGCTTACAACGGAGGCCGGATTTTTGTTCGCACTTATGTCGGAACGTCAAATGAAGGTGCATTACATTACGCGTACACCTATTACAGGCTTAGTGGCAGTGCCGGCTGGACAAGCTGGGTTGGTTATGGTGGATATGGAAATGTATATAATGGGTACGATATTTTACTCTACTCCGGAGGGAAAAGTTCATCTGTACACGTGGGTAGCAATTTCCATAATGATGGGTGTTCCAGTGATAATTGCGAAGGCGATTATACCGATTTGCCTCAGCATCGAATCCTTTTTTATCGACAAATGCCGAATTGGAGCACGACCTGGAAGCGAATCTATTTTATCATCCATGTAGACGACAAATTCCTGGAAGATTATTACCATTACAGTGGCACTTCTAACATCGTACACAACATGTGGGGAGGTACCTATCGATCTTCCAGTATTTCCAATCCGTATTCTACCTACAAGGGTAACGAAGGTTTCTTCGAAATTTCGGGTTTTTCCACCGACTATGGCGATTATATCAAAAGCCGGAAAACTCTTACGGTTACTCCGCACGACTGGTGGGGTTGCGGCACTCAGGTAGTAAGTGGTGACGGTGGAGCTGCGATGTACAGTAAGCTTCGGTATTTCTCCAGTAACACCTTCAGAACCAACAATACTTATCCCAGTTACGATGGTGGAAGCGGTGTGACGACCACCTCGACTCCCTATTCCGCCACGACGCCTACTACGGAGAACAAATATTGGCTCAGTTTCCGCAGTTTTGGCTGGGAAGCCTTTGCGGATGCTAATTGGGGAAATGCTACTGCAGAGGATAAACGTACCGGAAAGCGCCAGTGGAAGATCTGGTACGATAAAACCGGTCCGACCTTTCAGAGAATTGCAACCTCTCCCGATTTTCCGTATGGATCCTGGCAGTATTCCGATCTCTCGAACGTAAAGATCACCTGGAAAATCAACGATAGCGTTGCCGGTCCGAAGCAGTTCCGGATGATGTGGACTTCCTGGCCTTCATGGGGTCGGGCTCAAGGCGGTAAGACCTGTTCGACCGAGAACTGTTCTGACAACAGTTACCAGCTTTGGACTTACATCCCCGGAAATGGCCAGTATAGTCTGTGTATGCAAGGCTATGACAATGCAAACAATGGTTCGGGTACTTCTTGTCAGACCTACTACATGGATAACTCCGGACCTCCGGATCTGTACGTAAAAGCCGATGGTTATACCGGCAAGGACTGGTACAACGATTCCGATATCTTGGTTCGTTTCAGAGCAAACGAAACCGTTCGTGGGCTGAAGTATTTCCGTTATCATATTGCCACCAATGCCAATTGCAGCACGTCTATTCCCAACTATTACGTAAACAGCTCCGGTTGGGGGGAAAACGAAAAAATGGAGGCTTTTACTCCAACCGACAGCGCCTGGCATGTTACTTCGAACCAGTACAAAACGTTCTGTGTGCGCGCGTATGACCGATCGAACAAGTATACTACATTGAGTAATAGTACCAGTAATTACGACACCTCTGGCGCCGATTATACGAAAACGAACTACGGCCATTTCTGGATCGGGTCGGATACACGAAAACCGACAGCGCCAAACTGGCCACAGGTTTGCGGCACATGTTACAACAGTGATTGCTGGTTCAATTCTGCACCGACCTATACCATTACTCCTCACGATACACCAAGTGGAGTGAAAACCATTTATTGTTACTGGCGCAAGGTGGGTTATACTCATACCGTTCTGCCAAAATCGGTTACTGCCACCTCTATCACCATGTCCCATCCAAGCGGGTCAAATGATCCTACCGGCAATGATGGTAAAGATCCCTGGGATCTCATTTGTACCGTTACTGATCATGCTGGTAATGCAGATACGTTCTCACATACTTACCGCAGGGACGGCTACCCCCCCTGGGGACATGCGATTACTTCCAACCGTAGCCTGGGAGCTGTCTGGAATAATACGTCCGACCATACCTTCACCTTCAAAGCCGCTGACTTTTCTCCGATTGTGGAGTACCAGGTTCGCGCAACATGGGTAGACAGTAACAACTGGAAAACGACCGTTCTTTCCGGACTTGGGCAAGATCCACTGAACCATTCGCAGCGCTATAACAATAGTTCGAGCAGCAGCAATAATTATCGCGTCAGCGATGGTCACCAGACCATTCAGATGAAAGCGCGTAACTCGACTTGTGTGGGAGAGACTGCGTATCATACAAGTTCCTCCAGCTGGGCGACGCAGAGCGTTTGGGTTGATACCCATGCTCCCAAAGCTTCCGGTGCGCCGCAGGCCGGTGCGGGTTATTCGGGATCGTACAACAGCGATACAACACCTAGCGTGCGTTGGACCAATTCCGCCGGTGATAACAACTGCGCCAGCAGTTCGGCTTGTAACGATGCCTATAACAACACAAGCACCAACGCCGATGACGACACCCTGTGTTCCTGCTTGCGCCAGGCGCATCGCTACGATCTGCACGTATGGGGTCCCGGTTTCGATCGGACTTACCAGGTCAATCATAGCAGTTGCAACGCAACGTATTGCTACGCGACCGTTACCAATACCATGCCTTCCGGCACATTTAATTTCCAGGTACGAACCTATGATAATGCGGGTAACGGCACCTGGGGTTCGACCAGCACCTGTACGATCGATGGTACTCCGCCTTCGGGCACCTATGCGGCTGTCAACAGCGGTTATCTGGTTGGCGATACCAAGTACGTCCACAACAATTCGGTTGAGTTCCAGTTGAATGTGGGAACGGCGGAAACTTCTACGCCGATCAAGTTTGCCATTATGGCCAACACTAATCCCTCCTGCGGTTCGATCAGTTCCGCCAACTGGCTAACCTGGAATAGCGGTGCGGCCAGCGGAAATTGGACGTACAGCAAGACCGTCGGTTCGGGGCTGACCAATTTTTATGTGTATTTCAAAGATTATGCGGGTAACTGCGCCGAGGCGAATAGCTATAGCCCCAGCAGGCCGCTAAAGGTTTACTACGACAACGTCGATCCCACCAGTGATGGTCTCTCCATCTGGCGCGACGGTCGCTCCGGTGCGTGCAGTAATGATGGTGATTCGCATACCGGTAGCCGCACGGTGGATTTACAGGTCTGTGGCCAGGATCCCACGGGCGACGTCAAAGTCATGGTGACCGACAACTGGATTCACAACTATGATTTCGAAACGCCTTGGGCATTAACGGACTTAGACAGCACCAATGCGGATGCCTTCGATGAAGTTTACAATCCTCGTCATCGTACCCGCAGACTGAAAGATGCAGGTTTTAGCACCTACGCGATGAATGTTGACCGAAGAGAAACCCGGGATGTTTCTGACTGGAGTGTCCTGTTCCGTCAGCGTTTCGTCGGTGGTAGTTCTACCAGTTGGAATGGTGCTTACAATGTTTACACGGATAAGCCCACCGTCGCCAACGATGGAGCCGCTGTAAATCGCTATGTGCCTGGCAACTGGAAGTGGAAGTGTGGGTTCGATTATGCATGTGTCGTTAATGACACGAATAACAAGCCTTACGCTCTACGAATTTATAACAGAACCAACGCTAAAAGTGTCTGGCCACATGGTTATATCGGATCGACTTACGTCGCCGCTAATAACGGTTTCAGATGCCGTACTAGCGATTCTCTTCCCGATTCTGGTTTCTTCGAATCGAATCCATTTATCTTGGGGACCAGCTCAAGCGATGTAACTAACGATCTTTATATCGAGTGGTATCCTTATAGTAGTTACAAAGGTGGTGTCGATGCCGTTAGCTTCGACAACCTCCAGATTTACCGCTATCCGCGTGAAAGCTCCGCCGACTGTCCCACCGGCGATCCCGACTGTTGGGAGGATGACTGGCGCTACACGATTCCTTCTTCCGATTCCGACCATCGGATTCTGGTCAACAACTGGCAGGTTTCGCGTCCGGAGGGTAAAAAGGCGATTTACGCTTTCGTGCGCGATAAAGCGGGTAACATTTTGGGTAACACCCAAAGTGAGTTGGTCAGTAACGGTTTGATGGACACCATCATCTACGATACACAACCCCCTAGCAATCAGTGGATTCAAGTCAATAACGGCGCGGCACGAACTTGTAGCCGAACCGTGAATGTCAATGTAAAAGTTTGGGATACCTGGACACCACGTAAGGTTTACTTCTCGACGAGTTCGAGCACTCCGTCTGTGACGGCGGGTGGCTGGTTGTCCGTACCTGACAGTGTAACTGAAAGTGTACAGGGTACCATCACCTGGAGCAACGGACTTCCCACCGGCGATCAAGGCCGCACCGTATACGCCTGGTTCAAAGATGGTGGTAACCATCGTAGTGGCTACGTGACCGACGCCATTACCCTGGATGATACCGGCCCTGCTTTTACCACGCAGCCCAGCATCATTGCCAGCCCCACCAGCACTGTTGGAAGCAATACCTACACCAATGATCGCGACATCCAGGTGCGTTTTGTCGCCAGCGATTCATGGACCTTCAGCAGCAATCGGTTGAAGATTTGTATCCAGGAAAACGACAGCAGTACACCTGCATCCAGTGATTCCTGCTGGAAGACTTACGTGACCAGCGGTTCTACTGCTACTGTCAATCACAGTCTGTGTGGTACTTCCACCAATTGTACGAACGGCAACAAGATTCTCTACGTATTCGCCATGGACGGCTCCGGTGCCGACAGTGACGGTTGTCCCAATGCGGCGGATATCAATATTTCCGCAGCCAATCCGACCAACATCTACTTTGATGATCAAGGACCGACTTCTTGTAACGTGGTGGTTGAGGGTGTAGGCAAGGATGTGAATGGGAACACTTTCTATAATACCAGCTATACGATGCAAGCCCCTGTCAAGCTTAGTCTAAGCAGCAGCGATCCGGCAGGCTTGGGTTGGTACAGAACCTCAAACAATAATGGAGGAAGTTATACCAGTTGGTACTCCCCCTTCCCGGCGACCACCAGCAATTGGGTTGACTTCACCTTGGGAGGACTCACCCACAACAGCACCTACAAGGCTTACGTCCAGGTCAAGGATGCCCTGGGTAATTTCAATAGCAGCGTCTCTTGTAACGACAGCATCAAGGTGGATACGGTAGGACCGGTCATTACCGGCTTCGGCATTATTGGAAACTATTCAGGAGTCACAACCAGTCGCACGGTTGATCTTGAGGTGTACAGTAACGATCAGTGGACTCCTTACTACTACCGGGCATGCGAAAATAGTGCAGGAACGGTTCACTGTGAACCGTCTGCGACCGGATGGGGATCGGTTTCTGGTGATTTGATCGAAGATTTCTACATCAACAATACTGACTCTGATGAAACCAAGCATGTCTGGATCTGGTTGCGTGATGGCGGTGGAAACGTAAGCGATGTTCCCGCTCATGCGACCATTGAGCTGGACAATTCACCGCCGGACTGTAGTGTGGTAATCAATGGTGGTGCAGCCAGCACCAAAGATCCTGCGGTTACACTGACATTAAGTGGCGGTGTGGCGGCTGTGGATGAAATGTGTATCAGCAACTCCTCGTCTTCCTGCTCCGCCTGGGAAAGCTATACTGGCTATAAGTCGCATACGCTGAGTAATACGCAGGGCGACAACTACGTGTATGTGTGGTGCCGTGATGCCTTCGGCAATACCATGGCATCACCGACTGATGACTTCATCCTGTTGGATACCTTGTCGCCTATGCCGGTTACCGGCACTCCTGTGGCGCTGAACACCATCAACGGATGGACAAACTCTGCTCGACCGACCATTCAGTGGAATGCCACGCGAGATCAATACTACGAATGCCAGGATCATGGTGTCCCGTACTGCGATGGTAACTGTAACCTTTCAACGCATGTCTGTGTGGAACCAGATGGTACCGGTCTGCATGCGGACACCGGATATCAATTGCGCTGGGGTACGAATACGAATGCCAACAATGCGGCCAGATCGATCGCTCCTTTGAATTACCCCAATGCCATGACGGGTGCGCCGAACCAGGATCTCTCCGATGGAAGATGGTATTTCCGCATTCGCGCCAGGGATCAGATTCTGAATCCCTATTCCGCACTTTCAAATTACGGTTCCGTGCGTGTTGACCGTACTGCGCCTACAGTCGCCAGCGGTTACACTTCCACCAATGCAGTGGAAATCAAGAAAACCACGGTGACCTGCGGCACAAGCACTTCGGCAATCAGTATTACGCCGACCAAGAATGTGCGTTTGGATCTGCACTTCAAGGATGACAGCCACACCGCCGCCGGAAACATGAAATATCAGGTCTCTAACGGCAACTCGGGTTGCCCGGGTGTCAATGCCTCCGGAACCTGGACAGATTACGGCAGTGGCACGGTGGGATGCAGGCAGAGTTGGCCCATTGATGGTGGCGCTGTGACGGTGGAATCCTATGTGTGTGTATATATCAAAGATGTGTTGGACAACACCAACACGACAGCCTTTACGCAGCACGTGACTTACGATCCTGAAGCTCCGACCGCACCGGGCACGCCGTCTGTGTCCGCCCGCAACAGCCTGACACCGACCTGGAACTGGGCGGCCTCCCACGATCACAAGTCGGGCGTGGAAGGTATCGGTCTGGCCAATGGCGTAGGTGATGGCTCTACCGAGCAGAGATGTATGCCGGGTAGTGCTCCTGCCCCCACTTACCGTCTCTATTGGCGTGAAAAGGGTGCAACCGGATGGCCAAATGGTCCCTTCGATGTAGACAACACAAACTCCTGGACGCAGACCTCCACCTTGGCGGATGGTCACACCTACGAAATGAAGGTGTATGCGTACGACAAGTACTGCCACCAGTCGTCTTCATCATCGATTGGAGAGGTGACGATCGATACCACCGCTCCCAACGATTCGACGATCAAGATCGAAAACGATGCAACCTTTACCAGCGATTTGCCGGTTACGTTGAACTTTACGCGTGCCAGTTCCGATACGACACATATGAAGGTTTGGAACGAAGGCAGCGCAGAGCCGAGCACGTTCGAGGCTTTTGCCTTCTCGAAGAACTGGACTATCGTTGCGGATACCAGTGATGGTGGCAAGCCGAAGAACTTGAGTAACAAGGTTTACGCCAAGTTCAAGGACAGCGCCGGTAATATTTCCAATGCGATGGACGACGACATCTATTACGATGAGTGGCCACCGACGGGAAGCATTACCATTTCGAACAAGTACATCAGTGGTACTGCCGCCACCGTGACCATTTCCGGTACGGACGGTTCACCGCAATGGGACACCAAGCAGTATAAGCTCGATGCCTGTACCGGCAGCAGCTATACCAACTGCACCGGCGGTTCCTATGCAAACTGGACGACTTCGACCACCAAGGCGCTCAAAACGAGCAGCGGGCTAACTATTGAAGGTAAACACAAAGTGTTTGCCTGGTACAAAGATGGCGGCGGCAACGCCACTGCCAATGCCGACAAGATGGAAGACTGGGTCTTCCACGATCGCACGGCGCCTTCTACTCCTGGTACCCCGCAGGCCAATGGCGGTCTTTCCGACACCGATGATGTCAATCCCACATGGACCTGGACTGCCAGCTCCGATCCGGGTTATACCGGCAACGTCGAAACGGACACCGGTTCGGGTCTGGACAGCACTCCTTACCAGGTCTGCTGGGCTACCCATTCCGATCCGACCACAACGGATACCTGCGTTACCGACACCAACCTCAGTCATCAGACTACCGGGCTTACACCGGGTACGTGGTATATGCGCGTACGCGCGAAAGACAAAGCCGGGAACTGGTCGGCCTGGTCCGGCAACGGTCAGGTTGAAATCGTGACGGTCGGCGTTCCGGGTCTTACCCGTGCCTATGCGCCGGAAGACGATCCGGTCAACCGCGAAATGGCCAACGTGATGCTGTCCATCGATCCGGGAACGAACGGCTCGACGGTGCAGTATTCCATTTACGAAGTCAGCACCGGCAAATACGTTGCGACCGATGGCAGCTTGACTGCCACCAGCGCGCAATGGCAGACCGTAGCCGCCTGGCAGGGAAGCAACACCGGCTGGTTGGAAGTCACCGGTCTGAACGATGCCGGCGTGTTTGAATTCGTCGTCACCGCCAAGTACTTGAGTGGTGTGCTTTATACGGCTTCACCGTCTTCAGCGGTGCGCGCCAACGACCGAACTCCGATTCTGGAACCGACGGTTACGCCTACGGCCAATCTGGCCCAGAACCGCGTGGATCTTGCATTGACAATGAAAGATCCGACGCCCTTCCCGATCAGCAGCGATCCCTTGATCGAAGCGAAATACGCTGCGGATCAGAAGATCGTGATGGCCGCTACCGGTGCCAGCCCCTTGGAGCGCGGCATCGATTACGTACCGCAGAATCGTGCGGGATGGAAGCAGGATTACTTCACTTCCGTGCAAACGCGGCATCTGGCACGCTTTGATTCTAAGTGGTCTTGGGATACAAATAGTATGCAAGGTAGCGATCCTGAGAGCACTACGTTCACGGGTATTGCCAATAGTATCGTTTACGAACCGTTCCGGAACATGCTCTTTAGCCAGGGTGGCAGCAATGGAACCGTTTACAAATGGACGGTAAGTGACTACGGCGACACCTGGACCGGTACTATGATTGGTGGCTCGAGCACCATGCCGGAATGTATCGACATGACCGGTAACTCCAAGTATCTGTACTGCCTTGGTTTGTGGGACGGCACCATTTCCCGTTACGCCATCAATAGCGCGACGGCGACCTCCGTTACGGCGCAGGGTTCCTTCTCTCCGGGTACGACTACCGCTTACGAAGGTATCGCCTACAACAACGGTCTGTTGTATGTCGGCGGTCAGGGCGACACGCACCGTCAGATCAGTGTGTATCGTACCGGCGACTGGGTGGATGGAACGGGTGTGTATAGTGGCAGCCCGATCTCAACGTTCTCCATTTCCGGGGAATCCACCGCCAACATCGGAACGCTGTTTACCGACGGTCGTTTCCTGTACACGCATGATATCAATCACGGTGCCAACAACCTGATTTACGGTCATGCTCTGTCCCAGCGTCTCTACGCTCAGGTGGCCGATGGCAATGTTCGTGGAAAATACGTGCCGGAAGGCGGCTTCTACGACGACTTCAATGATGGCGTGACCAATGGCTGGATTTCCCGCTACGGTTCCTGGACGGAAAGCAACGGCGTCATTACGCAAGTGGCGCAGGCTTACCGGAACATCCTGGAAGTGGAATCCGCCGATCCGAACAATCGCTACTACATGGCGGAAGTGGACATCTATTCGCCGACTTCTTCCGGTTCTGTGGCCGGTCTCAACTTCGCGTATGAAGATTACGACACCTTCATTTCCTGCCGTTACTACTTCGGTGGTACGCCGCACTCCGGTATCTACCGGTTCGGATCGACTGGCGCGGGTTGGCTGGCCGAGAATTACGACGTGAATTCCAGCAAGCAAAGCTGGCACAAAATGCGCGTCATCGTGACCGATCGCGATTACAGTTGCTACATCGACGATCAACTGGTCGGTCAGGTCACGGGTGATTACCTGTTGACCGATGCTCCCGGACGCGTCGCGCTGTATACGCATTACGGTGATACTCAGTTCGACAACTTCCGCCTGGTCAATCTGGAAGGTACGGAAAGCGGCGGCACCTGGAATCTGTCTGTGGATGACGCCAAAGACAAAGTCGCTCCCGATGCGGTGGCGGCTACCAGCAACACGCCTGCGTACAACACCTGGACCAATACCTCCAGCGTTTCGGTGGATTGGAACGCCCCGAATTCCAACGGTAACAGCTATTACTTCCAGTCGGTTGCCATGGATGCCCAGGGCAACACCTCTGCCGGATTTGCCAATGGCAACTTCGAAGGTGGCGTCGGTCCGAAGGCCGATAACGTGTTGGCGCGCACCGGTGTGACCTACGATACCGGATGTGGTGACAATAACTGCAAGTTCCGTATCGATGGAACCGGTTCTTATCCCGGTCTGAATATTTCCGGTCAGTCCTGGTACATGAAGGCCAAGGGTACCGGAACCTGGAACGACAGCAAGGTTCTGCTGATGCATGCTCCGGTCGTGGGCCAGAGTGGCAAGAACTTTGTGCTCGAATTCGATTATCGTTGCTTGACCGCCAGTAGCGGCAACGGTTGGCGTTTCGACATGGGGCAAGAGCCATATAGCGCAACGGGTCTGATTCGCGACACCGCCGCCAAAGCCTATTTGGATGATGGCAGCGAAGTAACGAAGAACATGTACCAGTTCACTTGTTCCGCAGGTGAAGCCGGTCATGTCGTTGCATACCATAGCGGTGCCGGTAATTACGATTACTACCTGCATGCCTGGGGCTGGAACAACACCCCCGCCGCACAGACCATGGTGGTCGATAACTTCAGCATTCGCGAAGTCACCAGCAGCACCATTACTACGCCGATGGCGGCCTACTACGTGCAGCTGGACAACAGCGCGACTTACGACGGTACAACCCCGAGCGATACGACGACCGATACGGCTCGCACTATCGGCAGTATTGTAACCGGAACGACTTTAGGAACCTGGTACGTGCATGTGCGTGGCCGTGATGGCGGCAGCAACTGGGGTCCGGCGTATACCTATGGACCCTTCAAGCTTGATAACAGCAAGCCTGCGGCTCCTTCGGTTACCTGTACGGACAGTCACGGCAATGTTGCCAGCGGTGGCTGGACAACGGATACCAGTCTGGATTGTAGCTGGACGAAGACGACCGGTCCAAGTCCGGGAACATCGCAGAGCTGCTACACGGAATCTTCGAGTTCAGGCAGTTGTGCCTGGACCCCGCATAATGGCGATACCGACACGGATCGCGCCGTCACTCTAAACCCGCTGTTGCCGGGTGGTTCGACGGGCACATCCTATCTGTATGTACGTTCCACCGATACCGGCGGGACCTCTACGGTGCGTCAGTTCGTCATTCGTGTTGACAACCAGGCTCCGACTCTGCCTACACCGATCACATGTACCAACTATACAGACGATCAGTGGGGTTCCAATTCTGCGGCGACCTGTCAGTGGCCTAACACTGCCGGTCCGTCTGCCAGCAGTTATCTGTACTGCCTGGATTCTGCCAATACCTGTACTCCCAGCCTCAATGCGGACGGCCTGAACGGCTCCAACAATCCGTATGTGGTGCTCAACGACGAAATCGCTTCGTTGGGTTCGGGGATTTATTACCTGCGGGTAAAGAATGTCGATTTGGCCGGTCAAAGCGATGTGGAAACCTTCACACTGAAGGTGGATCAGATCAACCCGAATACTCCTGGAATTCCTTGGGTATATGAAGGTGCCGCGATCCTGACCGAAACTGCGGATACGACTCCCACCTGGAGTTGGGCGGCGGCGACGGACAATCCGACTCCGGGTTCCGGTGTCAATGGTTACAAATTGATTCTGGGTATGGATAGCGCTGGTACGACCTCACGCACCTACTACCCGACGACCAACTCCTTTACCATCCCCGATGGTGAGCCGTTGGAAGGTAACCACATGTGGTACGCCCGTGTGCAGGCCAAGGATGCCGTGGGCAATTGGTCCACGACTTCCGATTCCGGTAACGTGTACCTGGTGCAGATCAACACTCCGAACGCCTCTGCGGTTTCAGCGGTTACGGAAGTGCCGTTGCTGTCCGAGGCGGCCAAAGTGCAGTTGGTGGTTGATGCCAGTGGTAACCCTGCTGGTACCACTTACGCCATTTACGAAGAAAACGTGACCGCCAGTTACCTGCGGGCCGACGGCACCCTGGGTGCGACCGAGGCCGAAGCCGCCTGGCGTACTCTTGAAGATTGGGGTGGTGACGATGGTGTCATAATCGCTTATCTGAACGACGCCTCCACCGGCGGTCAGAACGAACCACTGCATGACAATACGACGTACGGTTTCCGTGCGAATGCCCACTTCGTCGGTCTGGGCGATCCCACCGGTTTGGGTGCGATTGCTGAAATCACAACTCCGGATCGTACGCAGCCTGAAAACACGGCAAGCCTGACCGCCGAACCGGATGGAACCAACAACCAGGTTCGAGTGGGATACAACAATGGTGGTATCTATTGGGAGGCAGAAGATTTCGAAACCAATTCTGGCTCCACTCCGTATACGGCATGGGAGTTGGCCTCCGGCGGTGCCTACCGGAAGTTTACCTCCACCAGTCAGAGCTTGGAGCAGAGATTCTTTATCGAAACGTCCGGTGTGTACTTCCTGCATGTGCGTGGGTACTACACGAGCAGTTCCAACAACCAGTTGCGTTGGAGTGTGGATGGCGCGACGAGCGTCGCTTATACGATCAGTCCTCCGGGTGGCGCTTACAACTGGGGTTTCAGTATGGGTACGGCCATGAAGGCGACCCCGCTGACTCGCGGTTGGCATACCCTGACGCTGACTCCGTACAGTTCGGAACAAACGATTATCGACGCCGTGTATCTCGGACCGGTACAGCTTTCCGGTGCCGATCTCTCGACCATCGAGTACACCCACGGCAAATACCAGACCCTGCATCGTTCCGATGTCGGTCTCGAGGCCGGTTACAACCCGGTGGATGGCTATTTCGACAGCTTCTCTTCCAACACCCTGGCTAACTATCATGTTACGATCGGAACCGGGGAAGTTTGGAGCATTACGCCTTCTACCCACAGTATCGCTCCCAATGCGCTGTCGGATGATACAACTCAGAACGTCAATACCACGATTGCATACACAAACACCTTCCACAACTTCGTGGCGGAGGTCGATGCGTACAATCAAGATGATGACGGCTTTGGTCTGATGGTCCGCGCGCTGAATTCTTCGCACTACTATGCTTTTGTACTGCATCGTCAGAGTAATACTGTGAAGGTGTGCCGCAATTCGACCTCGACGGCATTGCAGAGTAAGCCTTACACGGTAAGTGCAACAAGTTGGTATCATTTCAAGGTCGTGGCGTTTGCTAACGAGTTGAAATTCTACATCAACGACGAGATGCAGTTCAGTCTCCGCGATACCAACACTTCCGGTGGTGGTACGGAGGCGTACCTGGCCGGTGAAGTTGGCTTCGTAAGCCAGAGCAACCAACCTGCGGCCTATTTCGACAACTTCTCGATCGTTCCGCTGACCGGACCTGGCGGACACATTGATGTCAACGCGACAGATACTACGGCGCCTTCGATGCCGACCCTTACCTCTTCCAACCCGGCGACGGGAGCGACTTCCGACAACACCATCAACGTTGTCTGGCAGGCTCCGAGCGACGGCGGAAGCGAATACTTCTACTTCTCCGAGGCGCACGATCTGGAAGGCAACAGCGAGAACATGCTGGCCGACGGCGGTTTCGAGCAGCTCTCCACTTCGTGGCTGGATACCGGCGGCACCGGAAACGGTCCGGGCGACAGCTTCAGCGAACAGCTTTACGAAGGTAAGGCCATGTATCGCTGGACCAGCGCGGGTGATGTGTATCAAACCGTGAATATCACGACAACGCCCAGCGGTGGCTCGGACTACTTCGTCAGCGGTATGTTCCGCTCGCCGAACGGTGCAGCCTTGCGCTTACAGGTGGCCTACTACAATGGTGCCTGGACGAACGTTTTCGGTACTCCGTTGGAAAGCACCGGCACAGGCTGGACATCCTTGTCTCGCGGTTTCCACGTGCCTGCCGGTGTGACCAAGTTGCAGGTGATCGCCCAGAACCCGAACAGTTCCGGTACTTACTGGGCAGACGATCTGAAACTGCTGCCGGTCAAGGCCGTGACCATGGCTACCGGTATCGCCGGATACGATGTCTGGCATGCAGTTAACAGCACGACTCCCAATGCAAGTCCGAGCATCGACACGACTTCGACTTCGTGGACGACCGAAGCGCTTAGCGAAGGGACTCATTACATTTACGTGCGCGCGGTCGACTTCGCCGGTAATTGGAGTGCCAATTCTCTGATCGTCGGACCGTTCGAGATCGACCGTACCCCGCCGCAGGTCAGCCTGTTCCGTATCGAAGGCGAGGGTCCGGGTAACGAGTTTACTGACGATGCCAATCGCAACGTCACGATCACGATGAATGTTACCGATGCGTCGAAGGTATGTTTTAAGGACTCCCCGTTCGGCGGTATGCCGAGTACCGGTGATGATTGTTGGCAGAATTACTCCAGCAGCATGGTATGGCAGTTGCCTGCCAATGGCGATAAGCAATACACTGTTTACGCGCGTTTCATGGATGACGTGCAGAATATCACGACTTCGGATACTACGGACCAGATCTACTACGACACGACGGGACCGACTTCATCCCTGGTCATTAAAGCTCTGGATGGTAACGAGTCCTTTACCCGTTCCGATTCCGTCAATCTGCACATGACCGCCACCGATTTGTGGACGCCGATCACGTTCTGTGTCCGTAATGACAGTGACGCCTGGTATTGTGGAGATGATGGCCTGGGTATTCCGTTCACGACCACCTATCCGTGGTCGATTACACCCAATGAGATTCAACCTCCGGCGGTTACGGTTCGTTTCTACGATGGCGGTGGCCATATTGTGGAACACACCGATACGATCATTTACGACCAGTCCGGTCCGACTTGTTCGGTGGATATTACAATTCCGAACGGTCCGCGTACCTCCAGTCCTGATGTGACGGTGAGTATTACCGGTACGGATCAATGGGGCCCGGTGAAATACTCGATTGCCAATAGCATCGGTGGTCTGGCCTCAAGTTATGCCACAGCTACAGCGGTACCCTCCGATACGTTCCAAAGATCATGGGGATTGTCCTACTCCGGTGGTGAAGTTGAGGCGAATCGCTACGTGTACGTCAAGTGCTGGGATGCGGGTGAGAACGAGAGCATGGATACAGCGTCCATCATTCTGGATACCCGTCCGCCTAACGGTACCTTTGCCATGTGGCCGCATGGCGAGCACGATAGCACTCCGGGCGGAGCGGTGTTTACCGCAACGCGCTCGGTGGATATGTATGTTACCGAGACGACCAATCCGGTAGAGACCTGGACGCCGATTCTGGCCCAGTTCAACAACAATAATGTGGCGACCGGTTGGCTCCCTGTTCCCTCCCATAACATCGCTACGGCTTATGAAAACTTCCTGTTATCAGATGTAGATGGTCCCAAGATCGTGTACATGCAGATCAGCGATACCGGCGGCAACACCAACCCCACGACCGGCACTATTACCGATACGATCTACCTGGATCGCCAGGGACCGACCGGTACCATATCCATTGCCAACGTCGATGGTTACGTGGGGGATCCACAAGTCACGATTTCGTTGACCGCCACCGATGTCTGGTCGCCGATTTACATGCAGATGCGCAACGAGACCGATACCTCGTGGCAAACCACGAATCTGTGTGCTTCGGGAGCAGTGGTGGGTGGCTGGTGTCCGTTCAATCCGAATGTCACTACCTGGACGTTGTCCAACAACGATGGTGCCAAGACTGTCTGTGTGCGCTACAAAGATGGTGGCGGCAATACCCGTTACAGCTTGGGTAGTGGTGAGGAGCGCTGCTTCAACGTGACTCTCGATACCAACGCTCCGGACTGTCTGATCGCGTTGAACGGTGGAGACAGCTACACCAACAGCAAAGATGTAACAGCCGAAATTTCCAACGATCCGGTCAATCCGGCGGTGTCCTTCAAGGTTGTCAATGAAAACGACATCAGCCTGGGTAGCTGGAATGCCTTCGGCGGCGATCCGCTCGTGCCGGAAATGTATCCGCATGACTTGGTGACCGATGATCGCATCAACAAGGCTGATGGAAGCAAGACCGTGTACATGTGGTGTAAAGACTACGTGAACCAGAGCGGTCCATTCCTGGCGACCATCTTCCTGGATCGTGTGCCTCCGAGTCAGCCCGGGGTTCCCGCTGCCGATCGTACCCCGCATAACTGGAAAGACGCGAGTGGGGCTACGAGTCCGGTGGTCTGGACCTGGACGGCGGCCACCGATACCGGCGGTTCGGGTGTGGCAAGTTATGAGGTTTACTGGTCCACGACGCCTGGGCAGGAAAGCTCTACTCGCAAGGCGACGCCTACGACCACGAGCTACACTCACACTACACAATTGGCTAACGGTACCTGGTATTTCTGGGCCTATGCCATTGATAATGCGGGCAACAAGTCGAGCAGCCATTCCGGTTTCGGAACGGTGCTGGTCGATACGGCTGCTCCGCAGAACATTTCCGTGGTCATCGAAGGTAACAAGGAATGGGTCAACTACTACGAAGTGGATCTGACGCTCAGTTCCGATTCGGATACCGAGAAGATGACCATCGCGGCCAACGCCGATCCTTCAACTGCGGATGAAGACTGGATCGGTTACAGCACGATTTATGAAAACTTGGATCTGGTTCCCAACACCGAGCGTGCCGACCATGAGGCGCGGGTGCGCTTTAAGGATCTGGCCTGGAACGTGTCGAATATCACTAGTGATACCATCGGTGTGGATGTAACCGATCCGAATCCGATTACGACCGTTTCCTGCCCGAGTTTGACCAATGACACGACGCCGCGCTGTACCTGGAGCGCCCTGACGGATGCTCTCTCCGGTCCGGCGACGACCCAGCGTTACGAAGTCTACTGGTGGCAGGGTGCTGGAACGCCGCAGCGGCGCTTCACCAATAACACTCTGTATGATATCGGTCCGCTTACTAATGGTATCTGGAGCTTCAAGGTGGTCGGTTTCGATAAGGCGCGCAACTTCACCACTTCGGCTACCGTCGAAATCGAGATCGATACCATAGCGCCTACCGGTTCCGTGGTCATCAACAGCGCGACCGCGCCCGGACCGGCTTACACCAACGATCCCAATGTGGATCTGTATCTGACCTCGACCGAGGAATACGGAATTCGTGTTAGCAACGATGGCGCTACTTACACCGATGACACCTTCTCCACTCCGTATGCATGGCCATTGGATGGTAGCATCGATGGTGTCAAGACGGTATCCGTCATCTTCGTGGATGAGGCGGGTAACCCGGCGAGCAGTCCGACCGTGTACACCGATACCATCCATTACGATGGAACCGCTCCTGCGGCGGTAGCGTCGCTGTCGGCGGGTTCGCTGGAAACCGGCGATCGTACTCCACTGTGGCAGTGGACCTGGGCCGGTGATGTGGGTAGCGGCGTGCAGTCCGGTCCGCACGACACCGAAACCTTCCTGCTTACCTGGGAGAAACAGGGTGGCGGAGCAGGAGCCGGTCCCTATACGGCAACGACGACGTCGACCTCTTACGAACATACTGTGGATCTGACCCGCGGTGTGTGGGACATGACGGTCGTTGCGCAGGATCGCGCGGGTAACCTGTCTACTCCAGCAACCGCGAGTATTACGGTTTACGAAATCAGTGCACCTGGCAAACCCTTGTTGTCGAGCCTGGGAACCTATCCGCTTAACAGCGAAAAAGGCGAAGCCGAATTGCTGTTGCATGTGGATTCGTTGAACCCAACCGGAACGCTGTACTCCATTCTGGAAAGCGAAACCACCGGTAAGTACCTGGCGGCCAATGGCACGCTCACCAGTTCCACTCCGGTCTGGCAGACCTTGGCGGACTGGAACCCGAGCGGTGCGCCGATCGTGGTGAAGAGCCTGGCCAATGGTTATGTGTACAACTTCTCGGTTGCGGCCAAGTTCACCGGGTTCGCCGATGTCTTCGGCGCGACGCAGACCTTCGTGGTTGACGACCGTACGAAGACGTACAATGGTAATCTGAGCACCGCCGCCGCTGGCGATGGAACCAAGATCGATCTGTCTTGGAGCTTCGACTGGGAGAATTATCGTCGAGTGGCTTCTCCCATTGATCCGGGTTATGCCCAGTATGTCGTCAACGAGGAGTTCGCGACCTCGACCTTGCGTGTGGTGTCGTATGTTGACAACAACAAGATTACCAATGGTACCAGTTCGTTGACCTTGAACCGCGGCGAGGCGGGCAACTTCTCGGCAGCCGAACTGGATCCGACGACACGCCTGGTTGGAACAGGTCCGTTTACTGCGCGACCTGCTACAGCCGATATGGGTGGAATGCTGGTTCCGGAAGGATTCGCGGATACGGCGTTTGCGATCATGTTGCCGCGCTACGGCAGCCCGATGATCGACGTGCTGGCTCTTTCCGATGGCACCAGCGTTGGAATCTACACCGGAAACTCCGGTACTCCGGATGCGACCCGCAGCCTGTCGGCCAATGAGCATTTCCGCTTCGACAGCCTGACGCTTTCCAAGGGTGTGATTCGTATCGTGGCCACGCAGCCGGTATTGGCCTACTACAGCGCCAACGGTGTTTCGGGTGACGATTACATGCCGATTCCGCCGCTGGACACCGAAGTGCTTGGTGTGCCTTCCGGTAGCAATTCCTACGTCGCTTGTAACGAAGCCGGCACCAGCTTTACGGCCTATCGTTCCAACGGTACGACTCAGACTGGAAGTTGCACCAATGCGGGTGATTACGTCCAACTGACCGGAACCGGCGGAAATGGTATCGGTCCGGCCTTCCGTATCGTGGCGAACAAGCCGATTTCCGCAATGGCTGTTGGTGATGGCGATGGTAGTGATGGTGAGATTCTGCTGCCCAAGCGTTTCCTTGCCAATGCCTTCACCATTGTAGGTGGAACGGATTATGTAACGGTAGCGACGGATCAATATGATGTGAGCTACACGGTCTATCAGCAGGATGGCTCTGTCCGCTCCAGTGGCACCACCACCGGTTCAGGTGGAGATGATTTCCCGGGTCACGTTTCCATTCCTAACGTGCAGGAAGGCGATCTCATCGTCACCGACGGCGCTGGAATGCTGTACTACGACGGCCAGGAAGTGGAAACCGGAGTGTTCGGTTGGCCGATGTGGCAGAATGTGGTCAGCTACGCGCCTGGTAATGGCGATGGAATCTACAGCCCTGCGGGTGGTTATGCGGATTCCTTCGGCGATCCGGCCACCAAGGCGGACTACTCTGAAGTTTTGGATGACGGCGCGGGAACCAACTGGAGCTTCACCAACGGTGTGGCCAAGAGTGCAAACAAGAACACTCCGTTGGGACTCGTATACGATGGTTTTGTCGAACGCGACGTCATTGTTGAAGCGGATATGTACAACGACGACGACGATCAGATGGGTCTGATCTTCCGCTACAGCAGTCCTTCGGAATACTACATCCTGGTGCTGGGTATTCAGTCTCCGAACTGGCCTGGCGTGCGCTTGCTCAAACGCACCACTACCATTGGAAACGATGGTGTGCTGGATGCCAAGGTTCTGGACTTGCCGGTTTCGTTGAGCACCGATCGCTGGTATCACATCAAGGTCATCGCCAAGGGTAAGCGCATTCGCGCCTACATCGATGATTATCAGGTGTTCGACATCGTCGACGATTCCTCCCCGGTCCTGACTCCTGGTAAAGCCGGTATCTACTCCGGTTACAACCAGGTGTTCGCGCAGGCGGATAACTTCCTTGTTGCGCCGCTGCCCGACGCCAACACGCTTGAAGCGACTGGCGCGTATGATATCGTGCCGCCGCTGGAAGTGACGGATCTGGAAACCACCAGTGGCCATGTCGCCAGTACGTGGAACGCTGCGGCGGATGTCGATGTGCAGTGGATCGCCCCGGCGGATGAAGGAACTCCGTACACCTTCGTGCAAAACGTGCTCGATGCGGATGGTAACTATAATAATGGCTTCACCGACGGTGGCTTTGAAGATACGGGCCATTGGACCGAGGAAGTCGATTGTAGCGACAATGTCTGCTCGCTGCGGATGATTGGTAACTTCGACGGATCGTCCAACTACTCGTGGAAGGCACGTTCCACCAATGGTGACGGAACGACCACGACACATCTGGAGCAGGATGTTGAATTGCTTAATGAACCGAGCAACCTGTTCCTGTTGGAGTTCGCCTACCGTTGTTCCGATGGTACCGGTACAAACGGATGGAACTTCTACTTCGAGGATCAGAACGATACTTCCACGAAGTTGCAGGTAACCGGTCAGTCGGCGCTGGTCGATACCGATTCAACGGTAGCCAAGGCGATGGACAACTTCACCTGCTCCAATACTGAAACCGGTACTTTCCGTGCCGTGTTGCAGACGGATGCCGTTGCCGGACGCGATTTCCGCTTCTTCTTCAAGGAGCATGACAGTGCCAACCAGTTGCAGGAAATCCTGATCGATAACCTGCGTGTGCGTCATGTTTCGGTGGAAGATGTCATTTCCGGGCTGAGCGGCTACGCGGTGGTCTGCGATCCTCCGGGAACCGGCGACGAAACCGAAAACGTGGATCAGTCGGAAACCTCCTTTACCTGTACCCTGCAGGAAGGTCAGAACAACTATGTCCGCGTTCGTTCGGTGGATAATACCGGCAACTGGGACGATCAGCAGGTTTCCATCGGTCCGTTCTGGATCGATCTGACAGATCCGGCTGCACCGGGTCAGCCGTCTACCACGGCCAATCCGATCAATACCGCTACGCCGACCTGGTCTTGGACGGCGGCCACGGATGCTCCTTCCGGTTTGCGTGCTACCAATACTTACCAGATCTTCTGGACGAGTAATGAAGGCAACCAGATGGAAGAGATTTCGGCACAGTCGGCCTGGATCTCTAACGATGGTGCTTCTCCGTCGTTTACTCACACGGCTCCGCTGGATGATGATGTGTGGTACGTACACGTTTACGTCTACGATAAGGCGGGACGCCGTTCCGCATCCTCGCCTGTCGGTACGGTTGAGGTTGATACCGTATTCTGTACGGTGCACAGCATCACCATAAACGGTGGAGATGCCTACACCGGTTCGGAAAACGTAACTGTGGAAATCGCCGTTTCCGGTGAGGACTGCAACTGGATGAAGCTGTCCAATACGTCTACGCCTCCGGCCAGCTGGGAAGATTTCGAGTCGCCGACCAACCATACCTTGATCGTTTCCACCGGTCCTTCGACCGATGGCGAACGCTGCGTGTATGCCTGGGTGCGTGACCCGGCCTTCAACATCAGCACGACCACGCCGGATTGTATCGACTTGGATACCACCGGTCCTTCTCGTCCGGGTGCGCCGACTACGGCCACACCGAACCCGAACAAACGACCGATCTGGAACTGGACGGCGTCTGTCGATGCATTGTCTGGAATGCGGGCTACCAATACCTATCTGATGGAATGGTCGGAGAATCCGTCCTTCCCGGTTACGGCTACATGGAATGCTTATTTCGATAGCAGCGTGAACCAGGAACATCCGGTCGATCTGACCGATGGCCTGTGGTACGTGCATGTGGTTGCATACGATGCTGTTGACAATGCCAGTGCCTGGTCAACCGATGGCAGCGTCTTGATCGATACTCAGCCGCCGGTCTGTTCGTTCGAAATCAACGATCCGACGACACCGCCGACTTATACCAGTACCCCGAACGTGACGCTGTATATCACGGCCTCCGATCCATGGTTGCCGATCGAATACGCGTTGAAGAACGAAACGACGCCGGATTATCTGCCGACTTCGTATACAGACATCTACGACACGGCGACAGTGCCCAATGTGGTTCCGTGGCCGCTGGATAGCAGCAGCGATGGTATACGCACGGTCAACATGCTCTGCCGCGATGGCGGTGAGAATATGTCGTCGGTGATTACGCGTACCATTACGCTGGATCAGACTCCGCCGAATTGTACGGGACCGCTCAGTTTCACGTACGAGGAAAGTGGATATGCGGTAGTCGTGAGCTGGCCTACGCCGACAGACGATACTTCCGGTATGCAAACCGTTTACTTCGAAGCCAAGATCGGTAGTGGCGGTTGGGCCGCTCCGGCGGCTCCGATGCCTGGTGGAACGTTGGCATCCAGTGCTTCGAGTTACTACTATTATGGTATGACGCCTGGTGAGACTTACCAGTTCCGCTATAAGTGCGTGGATATTCTGGACAACGAGTCTCCTTGGGTCGAGAGTGCGCCATTGATCAACGTGGACCGTGTGCCTCCGACTACTCCCGCCGGCTTGGCTGCCACAGTGGGTATGCCGGGTGTGGATCCCGATGTTCCCGTGCAGGCTCCGGGTGTTGCCGGCGATGGTAAATTCATCATCGAGTGGAACCCGGTTGCGGATGCCCACCACTACAATGTGTACGGTTCGCAGACACAAGCGGACTTGGCTAACCTATTGAGATCGTCGTGTAGTTTCTCCGGTACCGGCTTGAGTGAGAATTGTTCTTATTCGGTAGATGGTTCTCATGATACTTCCAGCTACTGGTACGATTTGTACCCGGGATTTGATGAAATCGCTTGGCCGTTCGATCTTTCGCACCAAATTGTTTCCAAGCTGCGTGTACACTTCTGGGATGGTGATAACCGTATCTACAAACGCCAGAAGTTGCAGGTGTATCGCCAGGGTGGCAGTATTCTGACTGTTAACGACTGGGCTGCCGATCGCAGTCAGCTCGGATACGAACTGGGACGTGAAAGTGCGGCGATCAACGGGTACGATCTTACATCCGTTGCCTTGGTGTTCGACGGCATCACGGAATCTCCGTTTAATACAACCGGTGATTCTGCGGACGTGATCGAAATCGAAGCCTACGGTTCTCGTTTGAACACTGCGGCAATAACTCTGAATTCCTATCCGCCGGTCGGCACGCCGAGCTACGTGCATATGGCGGGTGATATGCAGACCTGGTACTTCCGAGTGGATGCGGTGGATGCCGATGGAAACGTGTCGGCTTCTTCGCTCGTCATCGATGAGACTTCACCGGATGCTTCCAGACCGGAAGCGCCGACGGTGTGGTCCACCACACATCCGGATCAGAATTTGTGGTATCCGGATCGTGAAGTCTGCTTCGGTTGGAGTGCCTCGGACGATTCCGGAATCGGAATGTATGAATGGTACTTCGATGATGAACCGCTGGGTGATGCTGCTACGGTACATACCGTGGATAACCAGACGACCTATTGTATCTCTGACGTTGCCGACGGTACGTTCTACCTGCACGTTCGTGCGCAGAACGGATCGAACCTCTGGTCGGAATATCGTCACCGCCAGGTCAATATCGATGCCACGCCGCCGACGATCAGCAACCTGACCTCGCCGACGCATGACACCGGTACGCTGTATATTTACACCGATGACGATTGTTCCAGCAACAACGACCCGACCTTTACCTGGAACGGTCAGGCGACTTCCGGTATCGACGGTTACTTCTATGTTATCGACGATACGGCTCCGCCGACTCCGCCGGAGTCCTGGACCAGCGCCTCGTTGGCGAACCTGGGATCGACCAACTTCACCGGTTACAGCGATGAGCCGGATGGAACGCGTTGGTTCCATATCCGCGCGTTGTCGAATTCCGGCTTGTGGGGACCGGCCAAGCATTACCAGGTCCGCATCGATACCGGTCCTACCTCGATGGCTGTTACCAGCGTGACCACGCAGTCGAACAGTGCTTCCTGGTACTCGGCAGCCGGTACGACAGTCACCTGGAGCAGCGCCAGCGCGTGCGGCATTGCGCAGTACGCCTATGAATTCAGTACGAACGCCACCGAAGATCCGGATGCGAACATCGTGGACGGATCGGTGACGAGCGATTCCTATACATTCCCGACCAGTGGTCAGTGGTACTTCCATGTGAAGTCCCAGTCCAATACGGGAGTTTGGTATACGCCTCCGGTGCATCGCCTGATCAAGATCGATCTGGCTCCCACTGCACCTACTGTGAGCAGTTCCACCCATCCCGATCCGGATCAATGGGTGAACAATGGATTGCCTACCTTCACGTGGGCGCCGGGAACTCCGTTGTTATCGGGTGTGTCCGGTTACTCCTATAGCCTCACAGCGGATAACCCCGGTATTCCGGATACCGACAGTGAAGGTATGGGAACCACCTATACGCCTGCCGTGGCTCTGAGCAGCGGTGAGTGGTACTTCAACGTGCGCGCCATCAACAACGTGGTCGATACCAAGAAATGGGGACCGACCACCAGTTACCGCGTACGTATCGATACCGGTCCATTCCTGCCGATCGTCGAGTCCAGCACTCACGACGACCAGAATACCTGGTACCCGGAAGACTACAACGATCCGAGCTTCCAGTTCTGGTCTGCGGCCTATTCCGGCGTAACCAAGTTCGGTTACCTGATCGATAAAAACGTGGGCACCATTCCGGAAACCGGTTTGACCGGCTACACGGAATGCACGGGTGCCTGCTTGAGCGACGACGGTTCCTGGACGGCCCCCAATGACGACTTGACCAAGGTCAAGGGAACAGCGGACATCAGCGATCTGACGCCGGGTGTGTGGTACTTCCATGTGCGGGCGCAGAACAATGCCGCTCCTGCGGCCTGGGGTGAAACCGCCCATTACATCGTTCGCATCAACAAGCTGTGCGAGATCTCATCGGTCACGCGCACTCAGACCGTGGTCAAGGTCGGGGCGAGCTACCTGGATTACCAGGAGGCTGTTGTGACGATCTACGATGAAAACGAAGTGGAAAACATTACCACCGTGGACATCGTGGTCGCACAGAGCGGCGAGCCTTCCTTTACCAATGCCCGTGGCTACTTCCGCTGGGCGTGCAGTTCCTTCCCGGCTTGTCTAAGCGGTGGAGGATTCAGCGAAGAAGGCGGCTACGGGAATAATTTAGTGGCGCTTTCCAGTGGAACGAGTTCCGTTACGCAGGTGGATGATAACCGCTTGGAGGTGACTTTCCGCTGGTTGCTGCTGGATGGATACGGAGATACTCAGAACAACCGTATCTACGCTAAGGGTTACGATAAGCAGTACGATTACGATGGAACCACCACCGCGTGGTCATCGCCCAGTATGCCTTTCGAATCCAATATGCGCCTGCCGGAATCCAACCACGTGGCTCCTGCGCCGAACGGAACCTGGGTTGCGGAAAAACGTCCGACCCTGACTGCTTCTGCGGTTGTCGATCCGAATGCGGACGACATCGAATTCTACAAGTTCTTCCTGGCCACCGGCGAAGATGCCGAGTCAGGAGACAACGTGTGGGATTCCGGTTGGATTACCTCCAACACATGGCAGCCTCCGGTCGACTTGGCCAACGATGACTATTATTGGAAGGTCAAGACCCACGACAATCATGAGTGGGAGTCCAACTGCAACTCTTCCGCCGATGGTTGTACACCGTGGCTGTTCAAGGTCGACAGTGATGTTCCTGCGCTGTCTTACCTTTACGGAGATCCGCATGCTAGCCAGACGAACTGGTATTCGAATAACACTCCGTTGATGAACTGGCGCTTTACTGCGGATTCGGAGATCGAGGGTTACAGCTATGCGCTGTGTAAGTCTCCTGCTACCTGCACCGCCCCGGAAACGGTTATGTGGGCGGCTTCCAAGGAAACCGATACGCTCGGTCCCTTGGACGACGGTATCTGGGTGTTCCATATCCGTGCCAAGAGTGGTGCCGGTCTGTGGAGCCCGGATCATTCCTACATCTTACGTGTGGATGCCTCTCCGCCTGATGCACCGATCGTTGTTAGCTCGACGCATCCGGATCAGAACGAGTGGTATAGCAGTGGTGCCATTACGTTGACCTGGTCAGCCGTGGATGATCCTTCCGGTATTTCGGCCTATTCCTATGCCATGCGCACCTCTGTGGGTGATGCCGGTACAACGGATATGGGAGATGGAAATACGTGGACCGGCGTGAAGTCGAGCGGTACATACTACTTCTACGTACGTGCACGCAATGGTTCAGGCTTGTGGGGAGCGCAGACGCTGTTCATGATTCATGTCGATACGACAGCGCCGCCTGCTCCGACCATCACGGTGAAGTCGCACGATCCGGATGTCTGGAACTCCGATCGTACCGCCTACTTCGAGTGGGAGGATGATGACGATTCGGGTATTCAGAACTACTGTTACTCCACGGATGCCAATGCGACCTCCTGTACCTGCAACACCGAAATGGGTACGGGTACCACCTACACCACGCCGAGTCTGGCTGACGGTACGCACTACTTCCACGTTAGGGCGCAGAACGGAACCGGAGCCTGGGGTGCGTGTACGCATTCGCGTATTCTCATCGATGGTACGCGCCCGACTGCGGTGACGATTGAATCGACATCGCATCCGGAGCAGACCTACTGGTATCAGGCTACGACCGCCGTGACACACGCTACGGCCTCCGACCTGTCTGGTATCACCTATTATAAGGCTGGTATCAGTAAAGATTCGGTCTTTACGCCGGGTGGTACCGCACAGGCTTATCCGGAAGGCGGGTTCGACTTCTCGGAGGCGCTGACCAGCCCCGAAGATGGTGTGTGGTACTTCAAGGTGATCGTACAGAACGGCGCCGGACTGTGGAGCTTGCCGTTTACGTACCTGGTCAACGTGGATAACACCGCGCCTACAAACGTGAGCATTACATCCTCTACGCACCCGGAACATACGCCGGTGCATAACGATGCTCCGGAGTTCTCCTGGACTGCGACTGAGTCGCTGTCTGAGTTGAAGGACTTCTGCATCAATCTGTATGCTTCTGCCGGTCCGGGAGACGAGGGCGATTGCGATCCGGATTCCACAACGGACGGACACGAAATCGTTACAGGACTCACCCGCACCTACTCGGGGCTTGCGGATGGCAGCTACTATCTCAACGTGCGCGCCCGCAACACATCGCGCAATTCCACGGGTGGATTCAGCCTGTGGAGCGACGTGCAGCGTTACCATATCGTGGTCGAGATGAATGGCGCTACGCCGCCTGCCATCACCGTGCCCAATCAGCCGCAGGCCAACAACTGGTACTCGGATAACCAGCCGATCCAGGTGCAGTATTCGGCCTTTGCGGGAAGCGGCGTCAAGTGCTACCGCTATATCGGGTTGGATAATAACGATTACGACGGTTCCTACGACCCGACGAACTCCGGTCAGGGATGGACGGAAGTCTGCGGCACCTGCAATGATCCGGTGACGCCGGAAAATGAATACGTCCTGCCAGCGCAATCCAAGACCTATACCAATAACCGTGCGGACGGTTCCTACTGGTTCCACGTGGCGGCGATCAGTTGTGCTGCCGGCGCGGATTGGGGTGATGTCTCGCATCGCAAGATCAACTTGGATCGTACGCCGCCTGTGGTTTCGGTCATCGATTCCACGACGCACGATACCTACAATCCCGATATCGGCGGAACGGACGACACCTGGTGTTCGGATTCCAGCTACTGCTACGAGCCCGTCTTCTACTTCGGTGCAACCGATACCGGCGCGACCAACCTGCCGGAATTCGGAGATCCGCGTGTGCAGGAATACAGCTTGCTGTTCAACCAGCAGGAACCGCCGGTAAGCCTGGACTGCGATGCTTGTGGAACGGACACGGCTTGTATCGATTCCTGTCCGGACAAAGTGGGCGAGACGATCACGCAGACGCACAACATCTACCAGAAGATCTCGGAATCGCTCACCGTCAATGGCATCTACTGGCTGCATGTGAGAGCGCGCAGCAACGCCGTGGACATGAACAACCAGCCATACCTGGATTGGGGTGAGCCCAAGCACATCCGAATCAAGGTTGATGTGGCGCCTCCGGGTTCGGTGCGTATCGGTTCGGGTATCGGCCTGTTCGGTTCCAGTGGTGGACCGACGGACGAAACGCCGCATTATGGTCAGATCAGCGCCTTCTACTTCTACACCGAGGAAGTCAACAATGCCGACTACCGCGCGTGTAAGACGGCTTACTCGACCAACGGCGTGACCTGTTATCCGGGAACCGACACAGCCAATTGTGAAGCGACCTACGGCTCGGGTTGGGTCTGGTCGCCGGAATCGATGGAATGTTATCTGCCTGCCAACGGACAGAAGTGTTCGGGCAGTCATTACTGTTCGCCTGTCGATTCCCAGTGTGCCACCGGTTGCGAAAACCATTCGGGTAACCCGGAAGCGGGCTATACAAGCGCAACGCGTCCCAACTACTTCACCGATTCGACCTTCAACGACTACCCGGTGTTGAATGTGAGTTGGTATCAGGCGCAACAGTTCTGCTTGTGGAAGAACATGCGTCTGCCCACAGAACATGAATGGGAAGCCGCTGCGCACGGTGAATGGCGTTACGACGCGGGTACCGGGGAGCCGCTTTCCTCGCCCAACATCTGGCCGTGGGGTTCTACGTCACCGGATGACGCGTCCTTCAACAACCAGAAGCCGTTGAACTACTCTGCTACGGCGGTGGGCGATACGACCTTCGGTTGCTTCTTCGACGGTGATTCGCAGACCGTCGGACGTTCTACGATTATGACCTCTGATGGTCGTATGAAGGAGTGGAGCACGGAAGAAGCCGAATGGATCTGCGATATGGCCGGTAACGTCAACGAGTGGGTCATCGACTGGTACGGCAAGTATCCGACATCCAACGACTACGATCCGGTGCCGGCAGCCGGTCAGGATCCGGTCCTGGATACGATGGCCGCGTGTAAGCTTGGTTGCGGTGGAGATACGGGCTGTATCAACAACTGTGAGGACAAGGTTTATCGCGGTGGTTCGTGGTTCGACAATGCCTCGCAAACGCGCGGCGCGGCTCGCGGTCACTTGCCTCCGGATTACGGTTACGACACCATCGGCTTCCGTTGCGCCGCACCGTCGCCCAACCAGGATTGATGGATGTGACGTAACCACTCTAACCCTCTAACACTAGGGGCGTCCGAAAGGACGCCCCGTTTTTATTGGTGCTTGATGGAACAGGTATTTCTTGTTTTGTTATTTGGCGTAGGCGTAGGTCGGGCAAATGTCTTGCCCGACATCAATCGGAAATGTCGGGTACACTGTATTCGACCTACGGGAAAATGTTGCTGCTAAACGCTTGTCTTGGGATCGTGCGGGATTGCATCCCGCGCGTAACGTTTCGGTCAGGCGTAGGTCGGACAAAATTCTTGTCCGACATGAATTGTTGTCTACTGTGGGCTACTTTCCTGGATATCTCGCACACAGCGGAAACCTAGTGATTCACTGGAATAATCTGGAGGATACCAATCCCGATTGGATACCCGTAATTTCAAAAACGGGCTGACAAATTGGACGTTGTGATACCAACCGCCTCCACGCACTCCTCGATAGGTGCAGTCGCCTCCCTCCCAGAGTGTTCCGGTACCGGGAGCTTCATCATAATTTAGATGCCAACAATCGGCGACCCACTCCCAGACATTGCCCTGCATGTCGTATAATCCCCAAGCGTTCGGTTCCAATTGGCTACTCTGATGGTAATAATTTTGATCATACCATGCGATTGTTTCCAGACAGGCCGGATCGTCGCCGCAGGCATAGATGGCATCCGAACCGGTACGAGCCGCATATTCCCATTCAGCTTCGGTCGGCAGACGACCACCGACCCACTCGCAGAAGGCTTTAGCTCCATACCACGTCACTTCTGACATAGGGGCAATTGTAATTCTATCCAGATCCATGTTCCACACGCCATCACGTTCTTTGAATGGAAGGGCCCCAAGACTCATGTCCACACAGGAGTGGTTATCGCAAGCCGCTCCATGGGAGTTTAGAAAATGAAGATAGTGAACATAAGCTACTTCCGTTTCCGATATCTCAAACGCATCGACCGTAACCGGATGACGCGGTGATTCGTCCGGAATACAGAGCGTATCCTGTGGTACGCAACCCATTTGGTATGTTCCTGCGGGTATAGGAATCCATTCTGGCGCTTCCATTACAGAACAGGATGTTGGATTCCATTTGGCACAATCCCTCGCACAGACGGCTTCCGCTTCGGGGGTCGGTACGCCGAGTGCTTCACAACTTTCTGTTTGTCCCAGTTCGCAAACTTCACCGGGATCCTGTTGCCCGTTTCCGCACAAACAATTATCCTCTTCCCAACCGGAACAGTCTGCTTTGCAGACAGCGTACTGCGTGGAGCCTGGGCGTCCCAGATCTGAGCAAAGCACTTCCATCCCAGGATCACAGACTTCATTGTTTTCAGCGTCTACAACTCCATTTCCGCATAATTCAACAGGCTGTTCCAAATCGCCATCGAGACTCGGCTCGTAGGGCTGGCAGATACCCTCTACGCAAGTCTTGCCGTCTGTGCAATCGAAAGACCATTGGCAGTAAGGAGAATCCGTTGGAATACACATCCCGTGATAGCAACGGAGTTCTTCTTTACCATTATTACTACAATAGTCATCCGGGCTAGACATACGTTTATCGTAATAACTGCCTCCCATATATGAGCTGCACCAGCTGCGATCCACAATATCATTGGGGAAGTCATGATTGAACACGACCAGTGGTTCCTCTCCCAGGCAACGCGCCGATTCATAGAGGGGAACATTCATTCCGGAATTGATTTCACCAACGCTCTCCGTGCAGCCATTGGCGCAGGGGTATATCACCTTGGCCTGTTCTTCCCAAAAGCAGCCGTACCATTGGGTTTCTTCGCAGGATTCGCCCCATCCAGTATCACCGTAGAACAACAACAGGCATTCCTTTCCCTCACCGCAATAAAAGGGGTCGTTCTTGCAGCGAATATGCTCCACATCGATTTCACCTCTGTTGCTTAAGTCGCAAGGCCCGCCAGGGCCTTGTACTGCAACGATGGGACGCTCGCCGTACTTATAGATGGCATTGCTTGGGGTGATAATCCCATTTGCGCCCGTACAGGGAAAATCATTGGAACTCCCGGTGCAGGCGTAAATGTGATCCAATTTGGCTTCGCACCCTGCACAAAAGGCCGGAGGTCGATACGTGGCCCAGAGTTCCCATTTGCCTTCATAGGAGCATAGATAGCCCTTGGTGCGATCTTCGGAGCACTTGGCGGTTCCAGGAACGCAGTCTCCAAACAACGGTTCTTCGGGACGCAGGAACAGTTCCCATCCATCATCCGGTTCGGTATCCGGTTCATGGGCAGGCTCTTCATCCTCATCTCCATCACTAACCGGAATATCATAGATGTCGAAATCGAAACCGAACTCAATCTCCAATTCAAGATCGGCATCTTGTTCCAGATCCCCATCGGCAGGAGAATCAGAATCAGACTCTAAATCAGGTTCGGTTTCCTGAGTATCATTGGTATCCATATCCAGTTCGAGGTCGCGGTCTGCATCTCCATTGTTATCGAAGTCGGGATCTGAATCCGTTTCTTGCTCGCGTCTCTCTTCCGTGTCACCCTTTTCTACATCAACATGTTCCTTATCCACATCCCCATCGACTCCGGTGTCATTGCTGGAGCAGGAAAAGAGCAGGGCGGCGCACAGTAAGAGCAGACACCATGCTGGAACTTGCAAACCGGAATCCCACTTTCTCGTTTCATCCCGGTAGAACATCTTCCCCCTCCTTTTCGCTCTGTGGGTTATGGGAACTGCACCTGTAACGCGCCGGTGTAGTAGGGGTCAAAGGTCTGGCGGAAACGTTTTTCCAAGGGAAAGGCGGCTTCGAAGCGAATGGCGAACCATTTATATTGCGCGCGCGGGCCGACGCTGACAACGTGAAAACTGCGGGGACGATCAGCGGCCAGACCGACAATGTCTCCCAGGTTCGCGCCGTCGTCGGAGGGATCGCAAAGCCCGGCCAGTGTCGCGGCCAGTTCCACATACCCAAGAATGTCATAGCCAACGCTTAGCCCATATTGCAGCATCAGCACGTTGTCTTTGCGATTGACGCCGTCCGGTTCATCGACAATGGGCGCGTATGTGAAGGCCCCTTCCAGTTGCGTGAAAAAGCCCATGTGTTCGAACAGCAGCGCCATTTCGGCGGCCATGGGCGCGTGGTCTTCCATGGCGTAGCCGAAGCGATAGTGCCAGTGGCTCAGCACCGCCCGGCGCGGATCTTGTGCTAGGCCGGGGTTGTCGATTTCTGCGCGTTCGTAGGTCGGCAGGTAAAACTTCAGCCCGAAACCGACTTGAAACCAGCCGGTCAGGCTCATGCGGTAGGTGGCTCCCAGCAGCAGGTTGCCCCGGATGAAGTTGTCGCCGCCGTCTATGCCGGAATAGCCGGAAAAGGGAATGCCGAACTGGATGTGCAGCCCCTGATACACGTTGATGTCCGCTTCGAGCAGGTAGTGGATGAAATCTGCCGGCAGCGGCTCGTCTATCTGACCACCGCCGATTTCCAGTGTGATGCGGCTCTGCGGGGAGTAGTCGGTCAAGCGCAGCGGATGTGCGGCCTCGGCGGAACGCGGAACCGTCCAGCAGCATCCCAGTAGCAGGATCGCCAGTATTAGCGCGCGCAGAATGAAACGGGTCGGTATCACCATCGATTTCCCCGGTTGCGGAGGAGATTACATCATTATTAAGACTGTACTATTGTGCAGGCGCGTAAGTCAAGCGTGAGCCGAGGGAAAACGGGGATGACATGACGGCGGCATCGGCATGGGAGCATGACAAGAAGGTACAAACCTGTCTGATTTCTGGGTGGCGCGGGCTAAGCCGTTGGCTTGCCCGTGTTAAAGCGCCACATGGGTAAGCTGCGTTTTTCTTCGCTTAGCCCATCCCACCCGTTTTCAAAGCCAATCGCAATATCTTGTGATAGGCTCCACCGGCATCGCGGAAAAATCGGTTGGAATAGAATTCGCCTTCAGCAGATCTAAGGGTACGATATTGCAAGAATACCTGTAATCCTAACGAGATAGGAGGGAGCCATGACAACCAGACGTGAATTCGTGAAGAATGCGGCGCTATTGGGAGGTTTGGCGGCGGTTGCCGCTCCGAATGTGGCGCGGGCTGGCCTGGCGGCTTCGGCTGCGCCTCTGGCTGTTGGTGGGCAGGCCCCGGCGGTGGGAGAACATCAATTGCCTAAACTACCTTATGCGTATGACGCTTTGGAGCCGTTTTTAGATGCGCAAACCATGGAAATTCACCACGGCAAACATCATCAGGGCTATGTCAACCTGTTGAATTCTACGGAAAAAGCTCTGGTCGAAGCACGCGCCAAGGGAGATTTCGCCTCCATCAAAATCCTGGAACGCGATTTGGCCTTCGCCGGATCGGGGCACATCAATCATAGTGTCTTCTGGAGCAACATGAAACCCAAAGGAGTAGCCAAGGCCGCGCCGACCGGCGCTCTGGCCAAGCAGATCGCCAAGGATTTCGGCTCGCAGCAGGCATTATTGGGACAGTTCGCGCAGGCGGCCAAGACGGTCGAAGGCAATGGCTGGGGCGTCTTGGTGTATCATCCCGGCTTCAAGCGCTTATACGTGCTTAGCGTGTTGAATCATCAAAGTAGCTGGCTTGCCGGTGCGCAACCGCTGTTGTTGGTGGATGTCTGGGAGCACGCTTATTATCTGAAATACCAGAATAAACGCGCGGATTACATCCAGAACTGGTGGAATGTGGTAGACTGGGCGGATGTCGAAACCCGGTTTGCTGCGGTAGCGAAGTAAGGAATCCCGAATAGCCGGGAATTAATGAAATAAGATCGTAAATTTGCGGCTCTAACGAAATGACTGACCCCGGAATGAATGGGACCGCTGATTGGTTGTAATCAACAAACAGCTGGTATTTATTAAGGGGTATTGAAAATGCAGCGCTAACGCGCACGGACGGTCCGCAGCACAAGCGGAAAACACAACCAGTAAGGACCATTTATCCATATTTTTCGATAAAGGAGACGATCATGGCTTTTGAACTTCCCAATCTACCCTTTGCCAAAGATGCCCTGAATCCGCATATCAGCCCGGAAACGCTGGATTATCACCATGGCAAGCATCACAATGCCTATGTCACCAACCTGAACAACCTGGTCAAGGGCAAGGCCGAAGAAAACAAAACGCTGGAAGAAATCATCCAAACGGCGGATGGCGGTGTGTTCAATAATGCAGCGCAAACCTGGAATCACAGCTTCTACTGGAACTGCCTTTCCGGAAACGGCGGCGGCGAGCCGACCGGTGAACTGGCAGAGCAGATCAAGAAGGATTTCGGCTCCTACGAGGATTTCCGCCGGGAATTCTCCAATGCTGCCGCAACGCAGTTCGGTTCCGGCTGGGCCTGGCTGGTCTGGGAAAACGGCAAGCTGAAAATCGATAAAACCGCCAATGCCGATACGCCGGTGCGTACCAGTACGCCGACACTGTTGACCATCGATGTCTGGGAACATGCCTATTACATCGATTACCGCAATGCGCGGCCCAAGTACATCGACACCTTCCTGGATCACCTGGTGAACTGGGATTTCGTGGCGGAAAACCTGAACAAAGCCAAGTAATTTCTACATCCCGTCGTTTCGATGCGACGGTAAGTGAAACCGAATCCAAAGGCCGCAGCGAGCACTTCGTTGCGGCCTTTGTGTTTTCTTCGCTCTTGGAAGCAAGAAAAGCCTATCATTATCAATAGTTTCCGAACCCTGCAAGGCCGATTGACCTAGGCTCGCGAATGGGGTACAGTGCAGCTACGAATAGTTGAAGCGACAGAGGCTGCACGATGAATGTATTGCTGATCCGGCCCAATGTGGCTAAAGATATTGTAGCAAACCCGCATAAGGGCGACATGCTTTATTCGCTGTTGTCCATCGCCAGTTATGTCAATCAGCCCGATAAGTTACGTATTGCGATTCATCCCGATGACAGCGACTATATCGAGCAGTGCATGCCCTGGGCGGATGCCATCGGTTTCAGCGCCGTAACCTATGAATACGAACCGGCTCGCGCGCTTGCCAGACAATTGAAGCAAGCCTACCCCGACAAACTGTATTTTATCGGCGGCGTACATGCCACGCTATTGGATCGTTACGACACGGAAGTGTTCGATTTCATGGCTGCCGGAGAAGGGGAGCGGGTCATTCGCCAACTGGTGAACGACGAAATCACGCTGCGTCCAAGTAACGAATATCACAAGCTAACACCGGATCGCATCCTCAAGCCGGAAGAAATTCCTATCGTGCATTATTCGCATTACCCGTTTCTGTCGCAGTTTACAGGGCGAAAAGATTCGCGCTTGGCGCTGCTTTCCGCCAGGGGATGTCCGTTCCGTAATTGTCGTTTTTGCAGTTCCGTGCGTTTCGATCCGGTGTTTCGGATGATGCCGGTGGAAAACCTGATGCAGCAGATCCGCACCATGTTCGATGAAACCGGTGTGGAAAGCTACAACATCTGGGACGATTCCTTTGGAAATTTCTTGAGTTACACAAAGAAATTGCGTGAGCTGTTGTATGCGGAGGACATTCGTTTACGCGACTGCACCTGCTTCATCCGCACTGCCAATCGCCAGTTCAGCGACGAAGAATACCAAACCTTGCAGGATATCGGCATTCACGTGCTGCTGCCGGGAGTGGAAAGCGGTAGCGAGCGGCTGATCAAGTACATGAAAGGCATTCAGGCGCGGGTGGAGAACAACAAGAACAATTTCCTGCGCGCCAAAGATCACGGTTTCAAGCTGTTGGGTAGCGTGATTTTAGGCAATCCAACCGAAACCGAAGAAGACATGAAAGACACTTTGAAGTTCATGGAGTGGTTTTACGAACAGGATATCGATGGTATCATCTGGGTTTATGTAGCCACTCCCTGGCCGGGTTCGGGATATTGGGACATCGCTTTCGAGCGCGGCAAGGTGACGCACGACATGGACTTCAGCCGCATCGGCTATAAAAGCGTAGAGAATCCCCTGTTGCTGGACGAGCAGGTGCCGAAGAAAGTTTTCCAAAGTTATTTCGAACGCGCCCAGGAATTGTCCGGGGAGATCCAACGTAAGAACTTTGGCGATCAAGCCTTGTAGGCGAACCAACGCCACGGAAAGAGAAAGCAACCCAGGTGGTCCAATCCAAATCGACAATCGAACGCATTCTGGTTGAGAAAGCGTATCTGATGATCACGACGCGCTGCAACGTGAACTGCCGTTTCTGCATCGTGCGTAAAACCGATGAGGATATGGACCCGGCGATCATGCGCAAAGCCATCGATTTCGTGGTGGATAGCGCCGGAGAATCGAAAAAGATCGCCATTTACGGCGGCGAGCCGACGGTGCAGATGCCCGGTATGATGGAAGTGCTGCGCTACGCCGGAGAAAAGAAAGCCGCCAGCAATAAAGAAATCGAACTGTATCTGTACACCAATGGCTTTCTGTTGGATCGCGACTTGCGCGCGATACTGAAAGCGCATCAGGTCAAGGTGGTGTTCAGCCTGGATATCAGCCAGCAATTGATGGATGAAAGTCTCTGGACGGACAACCACCGCCGGACCTTCGATAGGCGTCAACAGAACGCCAGA
This sequence comes from Myxococcota bacterium, assembly GCA_965140415.1. Taxonomy (GTDB): domain Bacteria; phylum Myxococcota_A; class SURF-8; order SURF-8; family SURF-8. The sequence goes on along the minus strand of OZ223209.1, from coordinate 4,888,620 downwards.
GAACTGCTAAAGGAAGTCGGTCCGGCGAACGTCTGCGCCGCTACGGTAGTATTGCCGCAGGAGGTGCAACGTCTGCGGGAGATGTACCGCTATTTAACGGATGATATGGGATTTGAAGTCGTCAAGTTTTTACCGGGACTGGTGCGCTATCGCTGGACGGCGGAACAGATCGAAGCGCTGCGCGAGCAACTGACAGGCTTATTTGCGGATATCGTAAAGAAAGTGCTGGCGGGTAAGAATGTATACCTGGATGGTATCAACGAAGCGCTGTATCGCGCGGAGCACGCCTATCCGGAAGATCTGCTGGCGTTGTCGGTATTGGAGTTTTACCCCGACGGCAGTTTCGGCATGTCGCCCTGCGAGTTCGAAGCGCCAGAAGGGCGGGAGAACGTCAACGAGATCGATCAGTTTATCCTGGGTTCGATCGACGATCTCAATGCCGAGCGCATTCAAAGCCGTGCGCATGACGTGCTGCAATGGCCCAAGCATTCCGGGTTGCAGGCTTTTTCCATCTGGACCGAACGGGCGGCGCAGTCATTGATTAAAACGAGCCAGACCAACCCGCGTATCGAACAGTACATCCGGCAGGCGCGGCGCTTGTCTTTTGCGTGAAACGCATGGCTTTCGGATTGGATGAAGGAGAAATCCGAACGTGAGAATTTCCAAGCTCATTATGGGCATCACCTATCGCTGCCAGTGCAACTGCGTGCATTGCAGTGCCGGACAATATCCGGTCGACCGCAGCCTGGAACTGACGACCAGGGAAATCAAGGCGGTGATCCGCAACGCGGCTCATCTGGGCGCGCGCACGATCAACCTGTTCGGTGGCGAAGCGACCTTACGCAGCGATTTCCTCGATCTGGTTTCCTATGCCGCGCAGATGACAAGGGAAGTGACCGCCGACAGCAACGGCCAGAACATCAACCTGAAAATGGCAACGGAACTGAAACAGCGCGGCTTGTATCGTCTGTTCATCAGTCTGGATGGAGCCTCCGAAGAAACTCACGATGCCTTTCAGCGCACCAAGGGGTCGTTCAAGGGAGTGATGCGGGCGATGGATGCTTGCCGCGAGGCGGGCTTGTCGCTTCATCTTTCCACCTGTGCGGTAAAGGGCTATGTCGATAACGGCGAGTTACAGGGGATTATCGAACACGCTAAAAAAGGCGGTGCGCAAGGCATACGCATTGCTTTTCCGATGCGTTCCGGCAACTGGCTGAAAGACAAGGACATCCTGTTAGACCCGGAAGAGATGGCCCGCGTGCGCGCCCTTACCGGCGACGGCTTCACTTATATCGTGGAAGAGGAAACCGGCACCTTTACTCACTGTAAAGCGGTGGTGGGTGGCTCCATTTACGTGTCGCCGTATGGCGAGGTGCAACCCTGTAATTTCATCCCGATCAGTTACGGCAACCTGCGCGAGGAACCGTTCGAATTGATTCTGGATCGGATGTCGCGAGCGCGGCTGTTCAATTCCGACTGCCACCGGGGCGATTGCCCACAGCGCAGCAGCCTGTTTGCAAAAGAGATGTTGCGCGGCATCGAAGAGCAGAGCGCCTTGGTGCCGGGACCGAAACCCGCGCAAATCGATCTGGGTGGAGGATGCAATCATGCTTGCTCGTTCTGTTCCGTGCGTGCGCAGTCCTCAAAGCCGTTCGATGAGATTCGTTCTCAACTCGACGCGTTGAAAGGTCGTGAAACGCCGGATCTCGTTCTGGTTGGCGGCGAGCCGTTGCTGCGAGAGGATATTACGGAAATCCTTTCTCTGGCTGATGCTACGCGGGCAAATGTCATCGTGCATACCAACGCGCGTGCCTGTGCGGAAGATTCGGAGCTTGCGGAAACGTTGTACAAGGCGGGGGTGGATGTGGCCGAAGTGGCGCTCTTCGCGTACGATGCGGAAATTCTGGCGCGCATCTCCGGTGTGCCCGATGCCTTGGCGCAGCAGATCGAGGGCATCCGGCGTCTGGTGCAGGCTGGAATTGAAGTGCGTGTCACCTTGTACGACAACGACAGGGAGCGTATCAAGACCGCCGTGGTTGACTTGCGGAAGCTGGGCGTTCATATGATTCTGCGCGCCGCTTTCGCAAAAGCAACGGAAGCCTCAAAGGAAGCCGCCTGTTTTTCCGATGAACGAAACCGCATCGGGCTTCGCAGCGTTCTATTTTCGCGGCGCTGGTTGGATGCGATGCCGGCTCCCAAGCAAAAGCCGGATGTATTGCTGGTTTTCCCGGATTGCGAAAGCGTCGATCCGGTGCTGCAACTGCCGATGTCCCTGCTTCATCTTGCGGGACCGCTAAAAGAAAACAACCTTCATGTAAAAATCGTGGATCAGCGCATCGAGCCACGATGGAAAGATGAAATCGTCAAGGCGGTGCAGGCCGGTGTGCTGTGTGTGGGAATCTCGTCTTTTATCAGTCGCCAGATCGCAAACGCACTGGAGATCGCCCGTTTCGTCCGTTCGCTGCAAGGCGATCTGCCGATCGTGTGGGGCGGCGTGCATCCGTCGTTATTGCCGGAGCAAACGCTGAAGAGCCCATTCTGCGATGTCGTGGTGCGCGGCGAAGGGGAAGAGACGTTTTTAGAGTATGTGGAATGTTTGAAGCGGGGTGAAGAACCGGATGGCGTTTTGGGGCTTTCCTTCAAGCGCTTGAACGGGGAACTCGTTCACAACGAAGCCAGGCCGCATCTGGATATGGATACCCTGCCTCCCGTTCCCTATGAGTTGGTGGATCTCGCGGCCTACGAAAAGCGCGGGCTGTTGTGGGCCATGTATACCAGCCGGGGGTGTCCGCATAACTGCGCATTCTGTGCCATCGCACGCATTCAACAACGCCGCTGGCGCGGGCAGAGCGCCGAACGCATCGTGAATGACATCGAGCGTATTGCCAAGCGTGGCGTTACGCAGATCAATATCTGCGAGGACAACTTCTTCGTCAGTCACAAACGAACGCGAGAAATGGCGGAGTTGATTGTTCAGCGCAAGCTGGATGTCGAATGGACCGCCTCGATGCGCATCAGCGATATCAACAAGATGCCGGAAGAGGATTTGGCGTTATTGCATCGTTCCGGCTTGCGGCACGTGCACATCGGCGCGGAGTCCGGCTCGGATCGCATTCTCGCCATGATCAACAAAAAAATCACGGCCCAGGATATTCTGGATGCCAATGTGAAACTTAAGCGTGTGGGAATCGTTCCCGAGTACATCTTCATGATGGGCTTTCCCACCGAAACGGAAGAGGAACGCCAGCTTACCGTTGAATTGACGCAAGCCATCAAGCGGGATAATCCCGACGCCTGGTTCTGGCGGTTGAATCGCTACGTGCCGTATCCGGGCACACCGTTATTCGACATGGCCTGCGAACTGGGTTTCGTTCCCCCCGACTCGTTGGAAGGCTGGGCCGAGATGAACTGGACCAGCGAGGAACTGGAAGACGTCTTGGAGTACAAAGTTGGATTTTAACGTATCCTATAACAGCAAGTTGTTTTGCCGCGTTGCCCGAAACAGCGTAGCCGACTGCCGGAAAACGGAAGGAGCGGCGGCATGAGTACACGTCAGCCGCATTCGGTGCTCGTCTATCCGCCGATCGATGCTACGGCGGATGCGCTGCGGATCTGGACCACCAGTTTCTCTACCAATTTCCCGCTTGGTCTGTTGCGGTTGGCGCGTTATCTGCGCGAGCAGAAAGGACATCGGGTCAGCTTGATCGACGCCTTTTTGCCAAGTACGCAAAGCCGGGTAATCGAAGCGGATAACGTCGCGGAGTTGGCGCGTCCCGAACGCAAGGTGCGCGATGCGCCCATGGGAAACTTCGCCGTGGAAGGGCGCAGCAAGCCGGTATATCGAATCGGATTGACGCAGAAAGACTTGTCTGCCCGCCTTCGTGCGCTGTCGGATGTGGATCATATCTATGTGTCGTCCATCTTTACCTGGAGTTGGCGGACCACGCATGAAACGGTGGAACTGTGCCGCAAGGCGCATCCCAATGCCACGATTCACTTGGGCGGCGTCTACCCGACCCTGTGCCCGGAGAAAGCCGCTCAATGTGGCGCGGACGATCTGCACGTCGGCGATCTTCCTGAACTGGACGATGTGTCGCCCGATCTGGAAATCACCGGGCGGCAGGACATTGAAGCGTCGATTCTCAAAACCTCCGTCGGTTGCCCGAATGCCTGTACCTATTGCGCGGTCAGTCTGCTGGAAGGCCGCAAGATGCGTTTCCGCGACCCGGAGTCCGTTATCCGCGAGGTACACGACACCTATAAAAAGCATGGTGTGCAGGAATACCACTTCTGGGAATCCAACCTGCTCTTGAAGGCGGAAAGTCATTTCATTCCGATGATGGACGGCCTGATCGAGAGCGGCCTGCCGCTGCGCTTTTTAGCGCCCGAAGGTGTACAAACCAACCTGATCAACGACCGCATCGCCCAGCGCATGTTCCGTTCCGGTTTTCGCGAAGTGTTCCTGGCGTTGGAAACCGTGGATGAGGAATGGGGAAAGCGCACCGGGCGGCCAACCGGTTTTACGCAACTATTGAAAGCGGTCGATACGTTGAAACGCGCCGGTTTCAAAAACGAGCAACTGGTTTGCGTGTTGCTGGTCGGGCAGCCTTGGCAAACGCGCACGTCCATCTTAAAAGACATTCTATCCGTGTATTCATTGGGCTTGACCACCTCTCTGCTTATTTACACCCTGATTCCGGGAACGGTCGAATTCGAACGACACCCGGAGCTGGTGGCCGAGCGTCCCTTGGAAGATCTGGACCCCTTGCTTTTCCCCTTCGCGTCGCCGCAACTTCAGGTTTCGGACTTGGAGCAGATCATCCAGTTTTTCAATTTCCGCACCTTTCCACTCGAACGAATTAAGCAAAGCCGCACCTCCAATCCGATCATCCTGCAAATGCAGCAACTGATCGCTGCCGGTGATTTCGCCCACTGATTGTCTTTTACAACAGACTAGGTATTAGTCATATATGGCCACAAATACTGTGAGATTGTGCCATAGTGGCGTGGTATCAGCCTGCCGAAAAAGCGGGTTGATTTCAGGGTGGCGCGGGCTAAACCGCAGGTTTGCCCGTGTTCAAGGGCTACATGGGCAAGCTTCGTTTCTCTCCGCTTGGCCCATGCCACACGTAGGCGGACGCCTCGCCGCTACTTGAAGACATTGCTAATAATGAGTAATGCTTAATCTATTCATACAGCAAGAGTCGACCAGGGGACTTTCCTTGGAAATTTTTAACAAAGACTTGCATTTTCTGTCGGTAGCATGATATCCAAATAGGTAGCACGAATTCCAAACCCATGCTACAGAGGCTGAACCGTGACACCAAGAACGCTTTTCTTGTTCGTAAGTACAGCCGTGATAGGGATGTTCTTATTTGCCGGTATCAATTCCGCTGTCGCCCAGCAGCAAACTGGCAACAGCGAAAGTGCTTCGCCTGTGCCTGAAAGCGACGTCCAACAGGACGCCGTGTACGAAATGGAATCCGAAATCGACGACAGCGAGTTTGATTCCCCTGCGGATAAAAACTCGGGAGTCGGAACGATACTGGATGAAGTAACCGTAATTGCGGACCGGCCTCTGTCCGCTGCTTCGGATATGACGGTGCGCAATAAAGACTTCATGAACTATCCGCGAAAAAGCGCAAGCGATTTGCTGCGTTTCATTCCGGGTTTGCATATTACCCAGCATACCGGTGGCGCCAAAGCGCATCAGATCTTTCTACGCGGTTTCGATGCCGAGCACGGGCAGGACGTCGTCGCGTTTTTAGACGGCATTCCCTTAAACGAAACCAGCCATGTTCATGGCGCTGGATATCTGGATCTGCATTTCATCATCCCGGAAACGATCAAGAAGATTACGGTTATGGACGGTCCCTACGATCCGCGCTATGGCAATTTCGCCACTGCCGGTGTGATCGACTACATTCCCTACACCGATCCCGGTTACGATTATGCACTGACGGTGGGCGGCGGCAGCGATGATTTCGGAGAAGTCGAGGGAGGGCTGCACCAGTCCTGGCTGGGGCACGATACATATCTCGTGATTCAGGCGGAACGAACCTCGGGTTACACCAATCCGGGTGATGCCTGGTCTACGCGCGGTTTTCTGAATCAGCGGTTCAATCTGGGAGAAGGTAATGAACTGCGTTTGATGTACGTTGGTTATGCCGCGCGCAGTGAAGCGGCGGACATCCTGCCCTTGCAATGGATCAAAGAAGGCAAGGTGTCGCGTTTCGATTCGCTGGATCAGTCCAATCGGGTGGATGTGGACCGTCATTTGGTCGGCTTGACCTACGACTGGAAAAAGGAAAAATGGAGAGGCCGCGTACAGGGCTATTACAATTACAAGCATACACGGATATGGAGCAATTACAGTTTCTATTACTTCAATCCAGAAAAGGGCGATCAGATCGAACAGCGCGACGAGCGCCACTATGCGGGAGTCAATGCCAACGCTCGTCATTTCGCCATTCTCGGTGAGATGGATTTCAGCACGGAATTCGGTTTGAATCTGCGTAGTGACTGGGTGGATCAGTTGCAGGCGAACACGGAAAACCGTGAACGCTTCAACCTGATGAATCACTACGATTTCAATGAAACGTCGCTGGGCGTGTATGTGGATGAGCGCATGAAACTGACCGACTGGGTGCGTGTGAACGTTGGCTTGCGTTTCGATTCCATTTTCTACAACGGCGATGGCAGCCAGGATCACTATGGCGAATTCGATATCTACCGAAATATCACACCTTTTATCGATGACGATGCGGCGAATATGGACACCATGGCGTATGCGATTTCACCCAAAGTCAGCGTGATCTTCCAGCCGGTCAAACCCTGGAACCTGTTCTTGAATTTCGGTCGCGGCTTTACAAGCGTATACGCACGGCAACTTGCCTGGGAAGAAGATTCCACCATTCCGGTGATCATGAGTGCCGAAGTCGGTAACCGAGTCAAACTGTGGGGGGGACGGCTGACCTTGGCGTTGACGGGCTGGTGGGCCGAGAAAGAATCGGAAACGGTATTCGACAGCGAATTCGGATCGAGCATCCCGCGCGGCAAGAGCCGCCGTCTTGGAGCCGATTTCGAATTCCGTATTTCCCCCGTCGAATGGTTGTATCTGGGAACGGATGTCTACTACGTGCACGCGCGTTTCGTGGACACCGACGACCCGATCCCCAACATGGCCGAATGGCTGATGACCAACCTGCTGGCCGTGCGGCATCCCAGTGGATTCTGTGGTTCCATTCGGGGCCGGTTTCTGGGACCGCGCGCGCACGACTTGGGTTACGAGTCGGATTCCTATTACGTCGTGGACGTGCAGGTGGGGTGGGAGCATAAACCGATCAGCGTCACGCTATCCGTGGAAAATCTGTTCAATGCCGTCTGGTATGACTCCGTCTATGCCTATCCCTCGCGTCCCGAGCCCAACGGCGAGGAACTGGTGGGCCTGCATGTGACACCGGGGCAGCCAACCACGGCACGCTTACGAGTAACGGCTGAGTTTTAATAATTGAAAAACGGAAACAAGAAGTCGATGACGGGGAGCCCGGAATCGAGAATCGTTAGAAAAAGTATTATTCAGGAAAAGTAGCGAGTTGGTTGACTCACGAAACAAGGAGGATGAGAACATGAAACAGGGATTGAGTATCTGGATGCTGGCAGTGCTGTTAGGGACACTCGGATTGATGGTTGCCTGCGGCGATGACGACGAAGAAGTGGCGGAAACCGGAACGCTGGTCTTTACGCTCAACGCAGAAGATTTCGTGCGCGATGGTTTCGTTTCCGAAGATAACTGGCAAATCGATTTCGATCACGTCTACATCAATATCGTAGGACCGACGGCGTATCAGGCTGTCGTTACCGAAGAAGATGGCGATGTCGAAGAAACCGACGGCGATGGCACCACCGAAGCAAGAAAACTGCTTCCTGCCGATCTGCGCGCCCATGCCGGTCATCCACATGCCACCATCGAAGAAGGAACGGCGCACGCGGCGCTGGTCGGCGAATTTTTCATCGACGGGCATGTAGGACCGGACCCGATCGAACTGGGACAGATCGCCGACGTGGAAATCGGTAACTACAATTTCATGAATTTCAATATCGAGAAGGCTAGTTCGGAAAGCGAAGGCTTGGTAGCGGAGTATGAAGGTTACAGTGTTGTCATGATCGGTACGGCGGTCAACAATGAAACCAGCGACAGCGTTTCCTTCACTATCAAGCTGACCGAGGAAATGAACTACATCAGCTGCGGTCCTCACCCTGAAGACATCGGTGTGGTTGAGCCCAACGGTAAGGGCGAAGCGCAGGCGACGTTCCACTTCGACCATATCTTCGGCGACTATAGCGAAGATGCTCCGGCGGATACGGATGATGAAGAAGCCATCAACTATATGGCGGTAGGTTTCGGCCCCTTTGCGGCATTGGCCCAGGATGGTGTGTTGGATGTCACCCAGGAAGATCTGAAATTCATGGATGTATACGACCAGTTCCTGGATGCGGTGTTGACGTTAGGTCACAGTGGGGAAGCACACTGCTCACTGGATGAATAGACTTTCTCTTCCCTCCGGCGCATCGCCCACTGCGGGTATTAACGGGCGGTGCGCCACCTCCCCCAAACCAATCAAGCGTTTCCATCTGCGGCATTCGCTTCTTCCATACACGACTTCTGCCGTCTCCTCCTTGCATTTTCACCTCACTTCGGGCATGCTTGCATAGAAATCTGAATGTGCATTATTTTGCTATATTGGAAGGGTTCGCGATGCGTGCTTATTCTCTGCTGTTTGCCACCATCTTACTGGCTTTGCTGTTGGGTGTTTTCGCCTGTAGTTCGGATTCAACCGATCCCGGCGGTTCCGATAGCGATACGGATGTAAATGGCGATGCCGATCCGCAGATCGACGGAGATAATGAAACAGATATCGAAAGCGAACAGGATACGGATGACGTCATCCCTTCCGACGGTGATACGACAGACGCCGATCTGGATTTCGATTCGGTCTGGGAAATGGAAGTGGAAGAAGTAGAGACGGATGACGTCATCGATGGCGATTTGGATCTGCCGGATGCAGAGGAACAAGGCGACGAGTTTGACATCGAATGGGAACCGGATACGGAATTCGAAGAGGACATCGAGCCCGACATCGAGCCCGACATGGGACAGCCGGTTGAAATTCGAAACTTTTTCCTGGTTCAGAATCCGGCCAACAGCTTGTCGTATTATGTGGAATGGGAAACAGATCTTGCCGTTGCCACGCATCTTCAGGTTCGCTGTGGCGATGACTACAGCCGGTCTTTCGATGACGATACCGCCAAGACACATCATCAGGTTTTTGTGATGGGCTTATACGACGAAGCCGAATGTGAATTCAAGGCGCAAGCCGGGAGCAGCTTCTCTGTGCAGCTGGCCACAGCCGGACCGCTGCCGGAAAACGTTCCGGTTTTTACGATCGACACACTCGATGCGAGTAAAATTCAATCCGGCTGGACGCTCTTCAATCAGAATGATGAAGTCAATAAAAGCCCGCTGTTAATCGTGATCGTGGATGAATTGGGACGCATTCGCTGGTATCATCGGCGCGCAATCCGACACCAGGGCGCGGATACGGATGTGCGTACGATTGAACAGGGAATTCTGATCGGCGGTAATCGAAACGTATTCCCGCCTGCCATCGTCGACTGGGAAGGGCAGGTGCTCTGGGAGGAAGACCTGTTCGTCCATCACGATATTCGGACTTACGGCGAAGGGAAATTGATTTATCTTACGACCTATTACGACTGCCCCGGCGATTTGGAACCGTATTTTGCCGGTGGTGTGCGTGAATACGACATGACCTTGCGGCAGGATATCTGGAGCTGGAATATCTGCGAGCATTACCGGCCCGACGTGCTGAAAACCGATTGGTCGCATGTGAACACGGTCGAACCGTTTCCAAATGAAGATGCGTTTCTGGTTTCTTCTCGCAACCAGTACACCTTGTTCAAGGTGGATCACGCCACGGGAAACGTGATTTGGAAGCTGGGCGAGCATGGGGATTTCGATATTCCGGAGGCGGATCGTTTTTATCGACAGCATGCTCCCGAAATTCTACCCAATGGAAATATTCTGATATTTGATAACGGAGATTACAACATTCGCGAATACAGTCGCGCGGTGGAGTTGCACTACGACACGCAGAGCATGCAGGCACAGGCCGTCTGGTCGTATCGACCGGACCCGGACATCTTCTGTCCGGCCTATGGCGATGCCGACCGTCTGGATAATGGAAATACGCTGATTACTTTCGGTAAAAACAAACCGGGACAGATTTCCCGCTTGATCGAAGTTACGGCAACAGGTGAAAAAGTGTGGCAGCTTTCCACCGGATTCTCGATTTATCGCGCGGAACGACTGAAGCAGGAAATAAGCGGTTACATTCTGGCGAATCCCTGAAATTAACCGATATTTATTGTCCAGGACCGACGAATTCATTGACAATGCACAACCTGTACTCGTAAAATCAGCATGATTCCAATGTGGAGTAGCTGCATGTCCGCAGTTGCTTTGCTTCATTTGAAATACGGACTTTGAGGGGGAGATTGCTCGAAGGGAGAGAAGTATGCCTGCAAAAGCAACGAAACAAGCGGTCAAGGTCCGAGGGGTGGCATCCTCTGCCGCCAAGGCAAAAGCGACAAGCAAGAAAAAGGAGAATGTAGTCGTGGTACCTGCAAAGAAAGCAGACGGCGCCAAAAAGGCGACCAAGCGGAAGAACAATGTGGTTTCGATTGTCGCAGCGAAAGAAAAAGAATCCCCGAAAAAAGCACCGGTCAAGGCGGTAGCCAAAAAGACCGCAGCAAAGAAGCCTGCTGCGAAAAAGCCTGCAACCAAAAAGGCTGTAGCGAAAAAAGCGGCAACGAAGAAAGCGGCGCCCAAAAAGGTTGCAGCTCCGAAAGCGACAGCCAAAAAAGCTAAAGAAGAAACCAAGATCGCCAAGGCGGATATTCAACGCATCAAAAAGGGGAGGCAATTTATTTCCCACGGCCAAAAACGCATTGGGATGCTATTTTCCGGTGGTCCGGCTCCCGGAGCCAACGCCGTCATTTCGACCACGGCCCTGCAATTTCTAAACGATGGTTTCGACGTGATCGGTTTTTACAAGGGTTATGAATTCCTACAGGATTTCGACCGGGAAGATCCCAAAAAGCTGACGGAAGGCATCCACTTCAAATCGCTCGAACTGGATGATATTACCAAAATCCGCCAGCAGGGCGGCTCGGTGCTGCGTACGTCGCGTGCGAATCCAAGTAAAATCGGCGATCTGGAAATCCAGAAGGCAACCGATCTTTTAGACCCGAAGAAAAACCGCAAGCTGCGTAATGTCATGGATGCGCTGGAATATATGGGTGTCAGCTCGCTGATTTCCATCGGTGGTGACGATACGCTGAAAACGGCCTACTATCTGCATCTGCTGGGAGTGCCGGTGGTGCACGTGCCCAAGACAATCGACAACGATTATTACGGCATTCCCTGGACCTTCGGTTACTTTTCCGCCATCGAACGCGCGCGGCAGGATATCAAGATCTACAACAACGAAGTGCGTACGACCGAATGCTATTTCGTGCTGGAGCTGATGGGCCGCAAGGCGGGCTGGTATACCTTGGGTGCCGGAATCGCCGGTGAAGCCGTGCGTATGATCGGACCGGAAGAACAGGGCGATGAATTCGACCTCAAAGCCTTGTCGGATGAATTGGTGGATCTGGTACTCAGTCGGGAAAAAGCGGACAAGCGCTACGGCGTCATTCTGGTGTCGGAAGGTCTGGTAGACAAGCTCCCCGAATCGATGAAGCCTAAAGAGTATGACGAGCACGGCAATCTGGTCCTAAGTGACGCCCGTATCGGTCAAACGATTGCCGCCGCCTTGGAAAAGCGTTTCAAGAAGCGCACGGGTCGCGATCTGACCGTCAAAGAAGGTTCCATCGGCTATACCACGCGCTGCATCGAACCGTCGGCTTTCGACGTGCTACTGGGCAGCCAGTTGGGCATGGGCGCGTTCCGTTTCATCAAGGAAGGCAAATTCGGCAGCATGGTTTCGGTTGGTGACAACCTGGAAATCAAGCGGGTGCGTTTCGAGACGCTGATCAATCCCAAAACCTTCAAAACCCGTTTGCGCTTCGTGCCGATCGACGGTGATTTCTTCAAGCTGGCCAAGGCGCTGGAATTCCGCCAGGGGCGCGGTGAAGCCTTGTAAAGAGATTCTGTTTCTAAAAAAATCAACGGTCCGTGGGCTTAATGCTTGCGGGCCGTTGTTTTGTTTGCCCCTCCCGATGGGGGGGCGGACGTCGAAGACGGACGGGGGAGGTTCATAGCCCCTCCCGGAGCACCTGCTGCGCTCCGACCCCTCTCCCACTGGGAGAGGGGCGGGGAGAGGTTAAAGCGTAAAAGCGAAAGGGTTCAATGCCTGGTTCTGGCCAAGCGAGCACCAAGGACGTCGCTACGATGGCCGGGTGAGTAGAAGGCACGGTATGCTGACCGGCAGCCCTGCGCGTCGCCGTCCCAATAGCCGCCACGAGAGACGCGGAACGAGCCTGGTGTCGTCGGACCTATGGGGTTGGTACCTACATCATTCTGATAATCGGCCTGATACCAGTCCCAGACCCATTCATACACGTTCCCGCTCATGTCAACCAAGCCCCAAGCATTCGCCTCTTTCTTGCTCACCGGATGTGTTGTACTGCTTGCGTTGCCACAATACCAGCCGATCTGACTCAGGTTGGTATCCTGAGTGCAGTCCGTATACGTGATCGTCCCGTCGTTAACATCACTCGTATAAAACGCCGTATACTCACTCCCAGACCGGACCGCATATTCCCACTCCGCTTCCGTGGGGAGCCGGTAACCCTCGCAGTCCTGCGGTTTTGCCGCGCCGCCAGCTAAGATCACCGTTGCAGAATTGATCCCGCCCTGCGTCGAATTCATGCACACCATGTAATTTGAACCCTGCGTCGAACTGTCCTCGCAGGTCACATCGGAAAACACGTAACAGGGAGTCAGACCTGAATCGGATGACAACTCGTTGGCATATGCCAACATGTCGTACCAGGAGATGGTTTCCACCGGACACGTGCTGCCATCAGCACTATCACAAGTGTCAAAATGGCTTGGATTCCACGTCATCAACGCTGTCCACTCCCCCTGTGTCAACTCGTGCGCCTGCAACTCGAAATCGTAGGTTAAGGTCACTTCGTGAAGTTCCTCCCGATCCGAAACCCGTCCCAACTCGCTCGTGCAACTCCCCGGATAGCCCGCCGGGCAGGTCCCATCCGGCGAGCCCATCCAGAAGGTTCCGGCGGTTATCGAGACGAAACCGGGAGTGGGCGGATTCAACGTTCTGGCAAGGCGAGCGCCAAGGAAGTAGTAGCGACCGCCGGGCGAGTTGTAGCCACGGTACGCCGACCGGCAGAACTGCGCGTCGCCGTCCCAATAGCCGCCACGAGAGACGCGGAACGAGCCTGGTGTCGTCGGACCTATGGGGTCGGTCGCTACATCGTTCTGGTAAGACGACTGATACCAGTCCCAGGTCCATTCATACACGTTCCCGTTCATGTCGTACAAGCCCCAGGCGTTAGGTTCCTTGCCGCCAACCGGCTTCGTGCCATACGGACTATTGTTGCCGCCATACCAGCCGATCTGCGTCAGGTTCGGATCGACAGGACTTGTTCCTGTTTGAGTGATCGTCCCGTCGTTGCCATCGCTCTGGTAAAACGCCGTGTACTGGTTGCCTGTTCGTATCGCATACTCCCATTCCGCCTCCGTCGGCAAACGATAACCCTCACAGTCCTGCGGCTTCGTCGCACCGCCTGCCAGGGTCACCGTCGCAGATTCTATCCCCTTCTGCGTTGTATTCATGCACGCCATGTAGCTGGAACCCTGAGTCGAGCTGTCCCCGCACGTCACGTCCGAAAATATGTAACAGGGTGTCAAACCCGCATCGATGGATAACTCGTTCGCATACGCCAACACATCAAACCACGACACGTACTTTACCGGATGCGTATCCCCGCAGCCGAAACCGCAAGCCGCATTATGCGTATCCACCGGATTCCAGCCCATCACAGTCTCGAAATCCGCTTCCGTCACCTCGTACGCCTGCAACTCGAAATCGTAAGTTAAGGTCACCTCGTGAAGCTCCTCTCGATCTGCATACCGCCCCAGCTCGTCGATGCAATCTTCCGGATAGCCACTTGGGCAGCTTCCACCCGGCGAACCCATCCAGAAGGTACCGGCAGTGATTGGTACAAAGCCGGGGGGCGTTTCAATTTCTTCATCGGTATCGGCTTCAATATCGAGGTCTGGGTCGTTATCCCCATCGGTAGGTAGATCGCCGTCTACGGTATCCTGGTCGCCGTCCGGTGGGGTATCTGTATCACCGTCCACTGTATCCTTATCACCATCCGTTGGATCATCTGTATCGCCGTCTGTGGGCAAGTCACCGTCTACAGTATCCTTATCTCCGTCCGTTGGTTCATCGGTATCCCCATCGCTAGGCAAGTCACCGTCTATTGTATCCATGTCCCCATCAGGTGGGTTATCGGTGTCGCCATCCACGGAATCCTCATCTCCATCCGGTTTTGTCTCCTGATCTCCGTCGGGCGTGTTCGGGTTCACGCAGAATCCATCGATGCACACCAAGCCATCAAAACAAAGTCCGCCGTCTGTACATGGCTGCCCTTCAGAGCCCTGCGCGGGAAGGAAGAGGTTGCAGGAGGAGAGGAGCAAGAGAATGATGAATGAGACTAGATGAATAGTGTAAGATAGGCGCATGGCTCTAAACATGATCGCTCCTCGTTGCTTCGAAGATCGTTTCCAATACTGTGTCAGTGTTGCTGAGTACATCGACGTTCTGGAATCGCAGGACGTGGAAGCCGCGATTCTCCAGGTGCTCTTGTCGGACCCTGTCTTCCTCTACATGTTCTGCGTGTATGTCGCCGTCGATCTCCACAATCAAACTCCGTTCGTGGCAATAGAAATCTACGATAAACCCGTCGATGATCTGTTGTCGCCTGAATTTGCAACCGTTAATCGCCTTGCGGCGAACCAACGACCAGAACTTCGCTTCCGCGGGAGTCATGGTTCTACGAAATTCGCGCGACAGGCGCTTTTTCAGAGGCGCGATCTTTTGCCCTTTTACGATTCGTTCCGGCATAACCCCTCCCGGAGCGCTTGCTGCGCTCCGACCTCCCCCAGTGGGGGAGGCGATTTGCCCCTCCCGATGGGAGGGGTCGGACGTCGAAGACGGACGGGGGAGGTTCACCATGACCCCTCCCGGAGCACTTGCCGTGCTCCGACCTCCCCCAGTAGGGGAGGCGATTTGCCCCTCCCGATGGGAGGGGTCGGACGTCGAAGACGGACGGGGGAGGTTCACCATTTCCCCTCCCGGAGCACCTGCCGTGCTCCGACCTCCCCCAGTAGGGGAGGCGATTTGCCCCTCCCGATGGGAGGGGTCGGACGTCGAAGACGGACGGGGGAGGTTCACCATGCCCCCCCGACTGTCAACATACCCCCTGATCCATCACTAGTCGGTCCTGCGGATACCTGATGCTCCTCCCACCAAGCCTCATCACCAGGCGAAAGCGCCCATAAGACAATACCGGTTACCATCAACGCACTACCGATGGATACTCCGGCATAACCTACGCCTGTCATCGTCTGCGATTTGTCACGCAAGTCGTTAATTGAGCCCGATGTTTTCGTTTGATATTCATCGGCGTAATTCGCGCCAAGCCCGAAACCGACACCGCCTAAAAAGGCCGCCACACCGACACCCGTGAAGAAGGTGACATAGCCGTACTTCTTGTAGGGGTTCATCGGGTAATCCCGCTTTAGCGTAAGATTCAGTTGGACAATCTCTTCCGATTTCACCCTTACGGATTCCTTGGCCGTTTTGTAACCGTCGAGTTTCAGTTCCAGCCTATACTCACCGACATCCACCTTTTGCTTAAAGGGCGTCTCCCCCATGCGATCACCATCGATAAACAGGCTGGCTCCGGTAGGTTCGGATTTCACATATAGCCGCCCAGGCTCTGCCGGAGGCGAGGGTTTGGCCTTCGGCTCGCTCTCCCTCTCTCCGTGGGAGAGGGGGCCGGGGGGTGAGGTCCCGAACAATTCCGCCACCGATTCCGGCAGTGCCCGAATAAGGTCGTTTACCGATCCATCAATATTTCGACTGCTGCGCCCGATCACCTCTGCCGAACGGACGTTGATGCGCCGCAGGTTCAGCATCCAGAAATCGCCGATCTTGCCGATGTCACCGGAAACCGCCTCCGGAACGCCAAGCGCCGCGCCGATCTCCGCCACGCAGGAGGTATCTTCCGCACCGCATTGCTGGCGTGTTTCCTCTCCCTTCAGAATGGTCTGGATATCCGCCTCGGAAATGACCTTGCTTCCCGAATACTTCGCCACCTGGTTGGCCACGAAGTTCGAAATTAAATTCACGTCTGCGTCATCCACGCCTTTGTTGGCCTGGAGTTTCCAGACCACGATGCCGGGCGATTCTTCCGCCGAAAGAGATGGTGCTATGCTGTAAGCGAGTACCAACATCAGCATCAACAATAAGCCTGTCCGTTGAATCATCTGCAATGTCCCCTGCAACCCAGTGCATTTCCGGGTATAAATCAGATATTTTCGATCAGTTCAATGTAGAGACTATACAACAAAAGCCATGTATTTCTCAATTGGATTGTGCCTTTTTTGACAGAGCGTTACAAAAATATATATGGATGAAAAAAATAAGCTCTACATGAATATGTAATGGCAAGACGTCTGGTTCCATACGGCCCATTGTTTTTCAATTCCCACGCGACAATTCTCGTCGATCCGGCTTGACCGCAACCGGTGAGCGTCGTAGGATACGCGCACGAATGAAGGAGGTGTTGTATGCGACTTGCAATCGTGGGACCGGGAGCCATTGGATCGCTGGCGGGAGCGTATTGGACCAAAGCCGGTCTGGATGTGACCCTGGTCGCCCGAGCGGGCAGGACCGCCGAGCGCTTGTCGTCTCATGGCGTACAACTCAGCAGTGCAGCGGGAGATTTCACGGTGCATCCCAGGGTGATTACCGATGCCGCTGAAATCGAAACACCGGACGTCGTATTCATTACCGTAAAAGCCTACGATACCGAAACCGCGCTGCGTCAGCATCGGCTACTGTTCGGACCGGAAACGCTCGTGATTTCCCTGCAAAACGGCATGGGAAACGTGGAGATATTGCAAAAAGAACTGGGCCGGCAACGAGTGCTGGCGGCGTCGACCATCAACGGCGCGTATATCGATGAAGCCGGAATTCTGCATCACGTCGGTGTGGGGGGAACGAATATCGGCGAATGGAATGGAGAAATGAGCGGGCGTTTGCAGCGCATTGTAAATGTGACACAATGCGGCGGCTTCCCGGTTTCGGCTTCAAACTCGATTCGAGAGATTCTGTTTGCCAAGTTGGCGATCAACTGCGCCATCAATCCGCTAACCGCTTTGTTGAGGCTGCCCAATGGCCACGTTGCCAGACAGCCGGAATTGGATGCGCTTGCAGAATTGGCAGTGCAGGAGGTCGTCAAGGTGGCGCAGGCGGAAGCTATTGCGCTCGATGCTGCTGCGTTGGTGCAAAAGACACGCGATGTCGCGGAGTTAACTAAGGATAATCATTCCAGCATGTTGAAAGATGTCTTACATGGCCGCTTGACGGAAATCGATGCGATTTGCGGTTATGTCAGCCGATTGGGACAGACTCATCAAATCGCCACGCCGATCAACGACAGCTTGATGCGCCTGGTGTCGGCGTTGCAGAATACGGTCTCCGAACGAGTGGATTTCCCATAAAATCCGTGGTTATAAACGGAAACAGGGCGCATTCCGACTCAATCGTCTTCTTCGAATTCGAATTGCATTTGTAAACGAAAACCTTCCTTTTGGTCGTGTCACGAACTTGACCGGGGATCTGCAATCGGTTATAATAAGTATATTTTTCTCGGTTGCGGGCGAGGTGTTTCTCGCCGCATCGGTCCCTGTTGTCACACATCGAAATGGAATGATGAGAAGTTATGGGCAGAGCCTACAGTCCTGAGCTGACATACGCCTTGAATGAAGCCCTGGATTCTTCCGAATTGCTGGGAGAGCCTTTAAACAGCCTGCACGTGCTGTTTTCATTGTATATGCTGGATAATTCCGGTGGGTTGCTGCTTGCCGAAGAGGGATATTCGGAAGAAGCTTTACTTCCATACGTCGATAAGAATTTTCCCGAAACGGAAGAGGCCGTAGAAGAACTACTTGAAATTGCGGAAGAAACTTCGGTCAAGTATCGAAATCCGAAAGTTAATTGCCTGCATTTGCTGGTTGCGCTCACTCGCCATCGGCAAACCCGCGCGTATCATCTTTTTGAACGAGCGGGCGTGCGAATTCCTTATCTACGCAATCAGGCCGTTTCGTTATTAGTCAATAAAATGCCTCGCCGCTATGCCTCGATTTTCGAGCAGCATCGGCGCAGGCAGGTGAAGAAATCCACAAATCCTTCCATGCAAAGTCAACCTGCTCCGCGAGCGCAAACGGTCGCCGCGCCGCAGGTTACGACGGTGCATTCCACCAGAAAAGCGGTTCCGGCTTCGGGAGCATTTCCCGTTTTGCAGGAACTGGCTACGGATATGGTGGAAAAAGCTCTAAACGGGCTATTGGAGCCGGTGGTGGGCCGGGATCGCGAAATCGAAGAACTGGTGGACATTCTAAACAAGCGCAAGTCCAATAATCCCTTGGTTATCGGGCCTCCGGGAATCGGAAAAACGGTGCTCGTTGAAGGTCTGGCCTGGCGATTGGCGCATATGCCCGATAGCGTGCCGGGGATGGAGAGTCGCCGTATCTATCAGTTGGAACCGTCTCGTCTGCTACAAGGGACACAGTTACGCGGATCGTTTTCCGAGCGCATCGATGCCTTGCGGCGGGAAGTGTCGAAGGCAAACGGGCAGGTGATTTTATTTTTCGACGAAATTCACCAGATCGCCCAAGGATCGGTGGACGGCTCGCAGGATATCGCTCAAGAGTTGAAGTCGGCCTTGGCCAGCGGCGATTTTCCCTGTATCGGTGCGACGACCACGGATGAATACAGAAAGACGATCGAAAAAGACCCTGCGCTGTCCCGACGTTTTCACCTGATGGAAATCGACGAGCCCGACGAGCGCGAGACGCGCGCGATTTTACGCTCGGTGGCGGATCGCTACGAAGATCATCATGGTACCGCCTTTACCGAACCGGCTTTGCGGCTGGCTGCGCGTTTGACGGATCGTTATATGCGCGATCAGCATCAGCCGGATAAGTCGTTGACAATTCTAGATTTAGCTGGCTCTCGTGCCCGACGATCCAAAGCCATCGAAGTCACCGAAGAGCATGTGGCGGAGGTCGTCAGCCAGTTGACGAAAGTGCCGGTGGAGCATTTGTTATCCAGTGATTCGGAGCGGTATTTGTCGCTGGAATCGCGCCTGGCCAATCACATCGTGGGGCATCGTGATACCTTAAAGCGCCTCGGAGAGTCGCTGCGGCGCAACGTGGCCGGTTTTTCCGGCGACAGGCCGACCGGTTCCTTTTTGTTCGTCGGACCTACCGGCGTGGGAAAAACGGAAATCGCAAAGGCATTGGCGGCGGAATTGTTCGGCCAGCGCGATGCGATGATTCGCTTCGATATGAGTGAATTTTCCGAGTCGCATTCCATCGCCAAATTGATCGGTGCGCCTCCTGGCTATGTCGGATTTAACGACGGCGCGGCCTTGACCGACGCCATTCGCCGTCATCCTTTCCAGATCGTGCTGTTTGACGAAATCGAAAAAAGCCATCCCGACGTACAGAAGCTGTTGCTGCAAATTTTGGAAGACGGGCGACTTTCCGACAACATGGCGCGAGTCGCCGATTTCACGCATTCCGTCGTGATTCTAACCAGCAATCTTGGAGCGGAATTCTTCGGTCGCGGGCGCAGTGGAATCGGATTTGCCGACGAGGAAAACGAGGCGTCGCGACTTCAGGAGAAAATTCACGAAGTCATTCATCGCTCGCTTTCTCCCGAACTTTTCAATCGTATCGACGAAGTGATCGTCTTCGGGCGACTTACGCGCGAGGAAGTGCGCCAGGTCGCGTTATTGCTGCTTCAATCCAGCGCAAGCAAATTGGCAACAGAGAAAAATATCGAGCTGCAATTTGCCCCGGAAGTAACCGATGCATTGATTCATGCCGGCGGTTACGATCCTCGTTTTGGAGCTCGTCCGATGCGACGGGCCATTCAATCCGAAATCGAAGGGCCAGTGGCTTCGATGATTTTGCGTGGTGATGCGCATCGTGGCCAATGCATTTCGGTTTTCGTCGATGAAACCGGCGGCTTGTGTTTTAAAGCTTCGGATGAAGAGCGGGAGGCAAGCCGGGCATGAAAGTCATTTGTCCCCGCTGCGGCAAAGAAACCGAATATAACAAAGAAAATCCGTATCGTCCCTTCTGCTCCAAGCGTTGCAAGGACTCGGATTTATTCGGCTGGCTGGCTCCCGATGAAGACGAGGCGGCTGACGATGATTCCCGGAATGGGAATCCCGAAGATCATCTGAGAGACTACAATCGCAAGCCTCATTAAGCGCATATATAAGTAGGCCGTAAAACCACCTCTGATAAGCTCGGTCTTACATCACCCTGCGGACGTGGTGTGATTATGCCATTTGCATAGAATGATTCTTAATCAATAATAGCGAGATGTGTTTTCTTGATTTCCGTAGCGGCGAGGCGTAAGCCAGCCGTAATTATTGGTGTTTCTCGGCGGGCTTACGTCTCGCCGCTACAAGAAGACATTGCTAAGAATGAATACTGTAAAACACGAAGCAGCCTGGTTCTGCACGATCCTGCCGCAAACAAGCACGATATGGGTTCTTCATTCTTTCTAACGATTAAGGCTTTCTGCTTTTTCTTGCGGTTGTGCATAAGTGACTATTATTAAAGACAAATTCAGGTAGGGTAGTCTCTCGCTACTACAGAAAAATAGCGTGAATAGCTTCTGTAAATAAGTGCGGCAAACCGGCAGACAGGCCAAAGTAATGCCTTTTTCCCCTTTATCGCGAATTCTGCCGCAACCAAGTGTGTACCTACCGAAGGAGTTACGAATTCAGTGCAGGTGTGGGCGCTATGTGGCGTACTTTACAGGGTGTCAGAAATTCGGTTGCGATTTGCCCGGATTTCCGCTTGAAGTCGTTGCCCGCTTACTCCGTTTTTTCCTGTGCCAATCGAGAAATGGCCTTGCTGAAGGCAATCAGGTAGATGACCACGATTCCGATGGATAAGAGGATCAGGCTGACCAGGATCATCACCGGCAGGCGTTGCAGAATCTGAAAGGCAACCAACAGCGAGCCGATTCCGGCGCAGACGAAAACCAGGTTCAACGTGAATGCCAGTGCAATGGAGAATTCGAACATGATCAGTAAAAGAGATTCCTGCTGCTGTTGAGGTAATTGCAGGAATTGCTCTTTGTTCGGCAGGTTCATGATCGCCGGATGCTTGATACTGAAACGTATCAGCAGGCGCGTGGCGTAAAGTAGCGCAGTCATCAACCAGGGCAATAGAACGAGTACGATGAAAACTTCCGCTCCCGGTTCGGTGAAGCGATCCGGCTCGCCATTGAGACCGAAATGAATGGGGAAGGGGTTGGGGAGTTTTTCCCAAAGGATGGCCCAGGTAACGCTGAGCGCCAGTAACAGGCCGCCGTTTAGAAAATGCAGCAGCAAGCGACGTTTGGCGCTGGTTTGCGCGAAGTACATCTTCGTCTCCCTGGATTAAATAACGTAGTTGCATTATATGGGAAAGATCTTGGACAAGCAAATTGGGATGATGCTTGAGTGAAACGAAGCATGCTTCACAAGACATTGCAAACAGGTCTTATTTTCGGGGTGGCGCGACCAAAGCCGCAGGCTTGCCCGTGTTCGATAACAGCATGGGCAAGCTACGTGATTCTTCGCTTTGCCCATGGCACCCGCTTTTAGAGTAGGCATTATTTGAAATGCGCCACAACCAAGGGTGCCACGGCCTTTCGCCTGAAAGGCGAATGACCGTGTACATTCTCTGATTCCGGGCCATCGATTCGTACCGAATCGAAGACCCGGGCACCCATATCCAGTAGTGCAAATCAACTAATAGTGACTATAAAACGAATATCACTATTTCATGCTATACCCGGGCGCAGCTTTGTCGCAAAAGCTTTGGGAAAAAGCGCTTGTTCAATCCGGCAATACCTCGTATGATCCGGGACGATCATGCTTGATTGGAGGGTGTATCGATGGAAGTGAAAAAGCAGTTGCAGTGGGGATTGGCTTTATTGATGATGCTATTGGTTTGTGCTTGCTCCGATTCCGACTCGACGGTGGATGGCGATGCGGATCTGGAAGAGCAGGGAGAAAATGCTTCATCGTTTACGGTGACCTTGGCTGCATTGGATGGCAATGAGGTTACGATCTCGGAAGCGGATTTCATGCAGCGCACTCAGACGGAAGGCTATGGCGGCTGGCTGACAAGCGTGGGCAGCATCGCCGCGCCGATTATCTGGACGGGCGTTTCGGTATTGGATCTGCTGGAGGATATCGGCGGATTGCCGGATGGGGCGGGGCTGCGCATCGTGGCCTCGGATGACTATGCCATGACGCTGTCCCACGATCAGGCGCAGGGGCGCAAGCTGGCGACTTTCGATCCGCAAAGCGGTGAAGCGATTGAATACGACAAGGATCTGATCCTGATTCTGGCTTATGAGAATGCGAATGGAACGCTGACGGAAGATGACGGTGGTCCCTTGCGATTGGCCTTTGTATCCGAGCAGGCCGAACAGCTGACCGACGGTCACTGGTGGATCAAGCAGGTGGCGAGAATTGAGGTTGTGGAACTGGGAGCGGATTGGACGCTGGAACTGGAAGGTGCGCGTACCGAAAGCATGGATCGCGCAACGTTCGAATCCGGCGCGACGCCGGGATGTCACGGCCAGAGCTGGACGGACGATCACGCGAATGTGTGGAGCGGAATTCCGTTGTGGCTATTGGTCGGGCGCGTGGATGATGAAAACGTTCACGACGCGCAGGCTTTCAATCGGGATCTGGCTGCCAGCGGTTACATGGTACGCTTGTATTCGGAGCAGGGTGAAGTGATTGAAAGCGGTTACATGGTACGCTTGTATTCGGAGCAGCTGGCGCTGCCCAGCGCCCGCGTGGCGGAAAACGATGATATTCTACTGGCGATGACGAAAAACGATGTGCCGCTGGATGACGACCTCTTCCCGTTGCGTTTGGTTGGGGATGAACTTGAGGAAGCGGAGCAAGTAGGCGGCATTATTCGTATGGTGATCGATACGGAAGCAAGCGAGTAATCGCGTTTCTGCATGAACCTTTGGAGTATGTCGGGAGACATGCTCCAACGTAGGGCATGAACAGGCGACCTACAGGGATGCTACTTAGAAAAAGGAAAAGATGACGGAGAGAAAGTCCATCAAGCTGACAGTTAAAGACCTGGAGCGTGGAACGCGCCTGGATCGGGTGATCTGCGAGCAGGCCGGTATAGGCAAGCGAGCCGTGCAGCGACTGGTGACGGGACGGAAAGTCAAGATCAACGGGAAGCTGGTGTGGCTCTGCTCTTGGAAAGTCCATAACGGCGATCGCATTGAAGTGGCCCAGGCCGTGGAGCAAGCGCCAGTTGCAAAAACGCAACCCGCCACAAAGTCGGAGCGTGAATCTTCCCGGAATTTCTCCGAGCTGCCGTGCTTCGATAAGAGCTGGCTGATCCGCGATGCGCGGGAAATGCTGGCGCTGAATAAACCGGCGGGCATGTTGACGCACGCCATTCGCAAAGGGCAGGGAGGCGATCTGTTTTCGCTGGCCTTGGAGAAATTCGGGCCGATTTCCCTGTACAATCGTCTGGATCGGGATACCTCCGGCGTCGTGCTCTTTACACGGCAGGGGCCGGTCAATCGCTATCTGGATCAGGTGTTCAAACAGCATCTCGCACAGAAAACCTACCTGGCGCTGGTATTGCCGAAGTCCGAATTACCTGCAAGCGGGCGCGTCGATGCTCCCATCGGTTTCGATCCCAAGCGCAATAAATGCATGCGCGTGGACGGGCGTCACAGCCGCCCGGCGGTAACGGATTATGAAGTGCTGGGTAGTGCCAATGGCGCGAGCCTGGTGAAATTGTCGCCGCATTCGGGGCGCACCCATCAACTGCGTTTGCATATGCTGGAATTGAACGCTCCGATCATCGGCGATAAGCTCTATGGCGGTCCCGGTTTGCGCGCGGCGCGTTTGATGCTGCACGCGCTCTCGTTGTCGTTGCCGGAAGCGGACGGTTTCCCGGCGCGTTCGTTTACCGCCCCCGTACCGGAAGATTTTCTGCGTGTTCTGCCTGAAGCGCTGCGCGAACTCGCGCAGCACCTACAGCCATAAAGGAACGAATCATTATGAAGATGATCCACCTGGTTTTGCTCTTTGCGTTGGTCGCCAACGCCGTTGCCAATATCCTGATCAAGGAAGGGATGAAAGCCAAAGCTTTCGGGCTGGGAGACATCTCCGCCATGGCCAAGGCCATTCTGTTCAATCCGACGTTGATTGTCGGTGTGTTCTTTTTCGGTGTGGCGCTGGCGGCGTATTCGGTGGTGCTGAGCCAGATCAAGCTTTCCGTTGCCTATCCGATTATGACTTCCGCCGGGTTTCTGATCGTGGTGACCTATTCCATTTTAAAACTGGGAGAGCAGGTTACAGCCCTGCAAATGGGCGGACTGGTCTTTATTCTGGTGGGTGTTTGGATGGTGGCTACGAATTTGTAGGAGAGAGGTTGTTCACACAAGTGATGTCTTCATGTAGCGGCGAGGGGAGATATCATTCATTTCTGTCTATCGAGCAATCATGATGTGCCATGGTCTCACGGAATGGAAATTCCGGGAGGCCGTGTGTAACTTATTGAAGACACACAGCCTTCCACGATCTTCGATCGCGTAAGACTATGGCACAAAATCATAGAATATGTGGCTAAAAGTGATTTGTAACCGGTAAGAATCACTCCAGATGTAGCGCGTGAGATCATTTCCCCAGCAGCGATAAAAACACACCGGCGGCGATGGCCGAGCCGAGTACACCCGCGACATTCGGTCCCATGGCGTGCATGAGCAGGTTGTTGAAGGGATCGACTTCCTGCCCGACCTTCTGGCTGACACGCGCCGCCATGGGCACCGCACTTACGCCAGCGGAGCCGATAAGCGGATTGACCTTGCCTTTGGTCGCCCAGCACATGATGCGCCCGAAAATCAAGCCGCCCGCCGTACCGATGCTGAAGGCGATCAGTCCCAGGCAGATGATCATCAATGTTTTGACGTTCAGGAAGGTATCCACGCTCATCGTCGCACCGACCGTTAGACCCAGCAGAATGGTCACGATGTTGATCAATTCGTTTTGCGCCGTTTTCGCCAGTCGATCCACCACGCCGCATTCTTTCAAGAGATTGCCGAACATCAGCATTCCAACCAGTGGCACCGCCGAGGGGATCAGCAGGATGGTGACGAGTGTAATGAAAACCGGGAACAGGATTTTTTCCCTTCGGCTCACCTTGCGCATCTGCTCCATCACGATTTTTCGTTCGTGTTCGGGAACCAGAAGGCGCATGATCGGCGGCTGGATCATCGGCACCAGCGCCATGTAACTGTAGGCGGCAATGGCAATCGGACCTAGTAAATGCGGGGCCAGCTTGCCGGTAAGGAAAATCGCGGTGGGTCCGTCCGCGCCTCCGATAATCCCGATGGAGCCTGCTTCATTTAATGGGAAGCCAAGCATCACCGCCCCAAAAAAGGTGAGAAAGATGCCGACTTGGGCCGCTGCACCTAAAATCAGAGTTTTGGGATTGGCGATTAAGGGACCGAAATCGGTCAGGGCGCCAACGCCAAGGAAAATCAACAAGGGAAAGATGCCGGTTTTAATGCCGAAAGCGTAAATCAAATAGAGAAAGCCGGTTTCCTCTACAATCATTTTCATCGACAGCGGCTGATCGAGCGGTGGATGTTCCATCACACCGATAAAGGGCGTGTTCGTCAACACGATGCCTACGCCAATGGGAATCAGCAGCAGCGGTTCCCACTTTTTGAAGATGCCCAGAAAGATCAGCAGTCCGCCGATGGCATACATCAAAACCGGTTTACCGAATGCCTGAACGATGCCAACTATACCCAGTGATTGCAAAAAGCTAGTGAGATCGGTTTCCATATCGTTTCATCACCCTCTATATACGGGTTATGGTGAAGTTGCTAACGCAGCGATGAACTGCATCTTTCCTGTTCGTAGCTGCCGATGGCCGCCATGATTGCCGCCACCGTCTGCTCGTCGGGCTGCCCCGATTTTGCTGCAACGGGAGTTTCTTGCTTGCTAGCCGTTGGGGTGCTTTCCACGGGAGCCGCTTGTGCCGGGGGCGCTTCTTCTTTTTCCTGTTTTACCGGCTCGGTTGCTACTGGCGTATCGATTGCCGCCTTGGGTGGCTCGGGTTTTTCACCGAAGAGCCAGAGCAGGCGCACCGCCAGGTAGTTCAATCCCAGTGCAATGAACACAATGGAGAATCCAACCAGAGATATCCAGACTGCCGTACCAAAGTTCTCCACGTCACTCTCCTTGGACGAATCGCGAAAAGGTTGAAGAACGAACGGCTGAAAACAGCGGGAACGAAACGGATGATGGGAATGAGTTCTCTTTCAGCCTGATCAGCTAAACTTGGTCGATGTTTGTAGCATGAAAGCCGGAAAAGCTCAATGCAATTTCGGTGATGGCGGTTTGGCAGGGTGAGAAATGAAAACGGTGGATCTTCATTTGGTCTGATTTGCAGTTTCAGCGTTTTTGCAATAGCGCCCGCACCGGCGATGCGTCTACGTGTTGAAGCGATAATGGCAGACAGATCAAGTCGTATGATCCGGTGGCGACGTTCGCCAACTGTAGCCCTTCGATCACCGCTACGCCTGCACCGAGTAAGGTCTTATGCACCGGATGACCGGGACTGCGAAACGCTTCGATGGAAGGGGAATCGATCCCCACCAATTCGATGCCTCGCTCTACAAGAAAATCTGCCGCGTCTTTCGTCAGGGCGGGGAAGTCGGTTCTGAATACAGGGGGATTTGCAATGGGTCGCTCGGAAGTGTCGCTGCGCAGGAGCAGGCGCTTTACGTCGTTTCCCAATTCGAGCTTTTCCAAATCCTGCCTGCCAATGCCTTCGCGCCCGGTGATATCGACAACAAGCGCCGGACCGATGAGTTTTTCCAACGCGACTTTCTGTAGACGTTCACCCGTTTCCAGCATATGCCACGGAGCATCGATATGCGTACCGGAATGCAGATCGAGCGTCATTGCCGAGGTGTTGCAGCCGCCGCCGTCTTCGATGCGCTCCAGCGCGTGAATCTGCAACGGTTCGCTACCCGGCCATAAAACCATGTCGCTTTCAAGTTTCTGCGTAATGTCGATCCATGCCATCTGGCCACCTGTTTATCAACTAAATTACTCCAGTCGCTGCACATTCGGTGCTTGCCGCAAACCTGCAAACATGCTATTGATACTAACAGATTCGCCACAAAAAGCTAACCTCCAAATCGAAGTTCGGAGGACTGTCATGTCTGTTGTATTTCGAAAACCGACAATGCATATCCTGTTGTCTGTTGCGTTGCTTTCATTTTCCTGTTCGGAGAATCTCGCCATCCAGTTTTTCGATGGTGGCGACTTGGATACGACAGAAGTTCCTGTTTCCGTTCCGGATAACGATGAGGATGCCATCATTTTTCCAGCGGATCTGGAGTTCGACGTTATCGCTCCTCCACAGGGCGATCAGGATTTCGATGCTGATCCCGATCCGGATGTCGATCCCGATTTTGATCTCGATTTTGATGCGGAAATCGATAATATAGATCGAAACGAAAGCGACGAACGGGATGATGTAGCGCAAGACGATTGGCTCTGCGAAGGTCGTTTCAACGAGCGGCGCTGCTCGCCCTACGATTCGATTGTCGTGCAACTCTGCCGACCTTCCGGCGCGGGAAAAATGGTTTGGTACGATGAATTGGGTTGCCCGGCTCACAGTCATTGCGAAAACGCCCAATGTGTTGCGGATCAAACGGTGCCCTGTGTAACTAGCCGAGATTGCGGCGATATCGGGTTTACCTGCCAACCGACGGATGCTTCGGAAACGGCGGACGTCTGTCGTCCGCCTTGTTCTTCACCCGGTGTGCGCTGCCCGCAAGGCTGGGGCTGTCATGCCAATCGTTGCGAGCCGGAAGCCTATCCATGCGAAACGAGTACGGATTGCATGCAGGGACAACAATGCTACCTGAACCCGCAAAAGGGGGAAAGAGGTTGCTATCATGTTTGTGGTTTGAATTCTCTTGGATATCCGAGTTGCTCGCTTGGCTATCAATGCTCGATTCTTCACGTCGGCAGTGAGCCTATGGACATCCGGGGTGTCTGTTTGCCCATGGAAGATTATTGCAAGAACGATTTCGATTGTGGTTCCAGTGGGTTATGTCAGCAGGCCTTGCATAATAGCAGCTATAATCAGTGCAAGCCGCTGTGTTTCGAAGATCCACAAGCCTGTGATTATCCGACTTCCTGTTTCAACGATCCGGTCAAGTTGGACTATGGACGTTGTCTTTTCGACAGCACACAATGTGTTGCGGGTTGCGTGGGTGAAAAAGACTGCGACCCGGATCACTATTGTGAGAATTATGAAATCGATGAGAACAACTATGTTGGTTGCTGTACTCCCCATTGCAGCGATGAAAATCCCTGTCCCTGGTTTCGAGCTTGCACGTATCGCCAGTGGCGCGTCTGTCCGCCGGATACTTCCTGTCAATTATCGACGACGCCATATCGGAAAAGTATCGGTCGTTGTGAAGGGTTGTACGCTCTGGGCAGCGATTTATGCAGCCCTCCCTATCACGGAATTGGCATAAACGGAATGCAGGAAGTCTGTATGCACGACTGTGCCGGTTGTACGGATCGCTGCTGCTACGAAAGTTACGGCTATACCTGCATGGATTGTCGCTGCAACAATCCAGCCTGGTGTATCGACGGTCCCGGCGAATGCTGCGAAGGTTTTCATTGTGTGACAACAGATGACGCACCTAAAGGGCGTTGCGTCGCTGATGGCTGCCCGGATCAATGCCCTGAAAATTCCTGTTGTTACCCGGAAACCGCGCCGAATTGCGGCGGTTGCGATGCCTGCGTCAATCCTCAAGTTTGTGGACTTGATCCGAGTCTGCCTCGATGTTGTCCCGGATACAATTGTTCAGCCACCGTGTACGGAGTGCTTGGTTTCTGCTTATAAGGGTAGAAGGAATATTCGATGCTTATCGGTTATCAAATCCGTATGCGCTAGTAAATGCATATTGTCGGAATGAATACGATTCATCTTGACAAAATATGAATTATCGAAATAATAGAAGCTACGGTTCGAAAATACGAACCGCTAGACGAAAAGGATACGGGGTTTTACTGCCGCTTGCCGGGGCGATGCATCGTGGGTGTTTTTGTGTGGCATACATCCGAGAGTGTCAGGGCGGTATAATTCAGGGGAACATGATGAGACTGTGGGGAAAATCCTTATTGAGGTTCTTGGTATTCGTATGGATATGCGTGTTGTATAGTGGGATTGTTCTCGCACAAGCGGATACGACGGCATCCAAAAAATCTCCGACAACCACCAAAGCAGCCTCACCAGCAACTTCACAAGCAACTGTCTTACTGTACATCCAGGCGAGCGACGAACTTGAAGAGATGGCCTGTGGCCTGAATCTGATACTACTGGACCGACTGGCGGAGCATCCATTTTTGGATCCCGTTTCACCTAGTAAAATCATGCAGGTAAAGAGTAAGGGGCAACCTAGCACGGGCCGAACCCGCATTCATCGCCAGGATATACCATTTTTGGCGTTGAGTACGGAAGCCGTGCATGTTGTGTTAGGAGAATTGGAATCGGACGGACCGGAGTTTGTGCTGACTCTGCGCAGTTACAATGCGCTTTCCGGTGACAATGAGCGTGTCGAGAAGATTCGAGGGAAGGCCGGGGAACTGGCGCGTTTCGATCGAGAAGGTACGAAGATTTTGGGAAGCATGTTCGGTCAAAGCCAAGTGGATATTAAGTATCCGCTGTCGCAACGGCTGGGACTGGATCGCGCTTCGGAACTGGGGCAGAGTTGGAAGCAGATTCAAGCCGACAGTCTACCCACGGTACTAAGTCGGTTGTTGGCCTTGAAGCAACAAGGGCTGACATTGCCTGCACTATATAAGACGTTTCTGATCAAACGCCTGGAAGAGATCAAGAAAAAGCCGCTGAACAAGCTGAGCATGGCGCTAAAGGCCATTTGCGCCGACTTGACAGAAGATACCGCACAGGCTTTTAAGCTTTACAAAAAGGTCAAATATCTCGGTTCGTTGAACCGTACTGCGAAAATCCGTTATGCACGTTTGCTCTATGAGCGCAAACAATGGGATGCGATGCGCAAAACTCTGACGCGCCTGGAGAAAGACGATCCCAGAAATCCGGACATTCACGAACTATGGGGTGATCTGTATGCCGCTACCAGCGCGGAAAGCTTGCGCGATCGAAGCTGGGCTAAAGCTGCCAAATTAAAATCCCAAAACGCTGAGTTTATTGAAACCTTTGCTATGGCTCAAGTAGAGCAGAGAAAAATCGTTGATGCCGCTATGTTGTTCAATCAAGCTGCCCGGTTGTATGAACAACGGCACAACCGTTTAAAAGCCAGCGAACTGTATTTGCAGGCGGTGCGATATGGCGCGGGAAGTGCGTTGCTCAATCACATCGATATTCCTTCCTTATCCGAACAGCAGCAAAAGGAACTTAAGCAACTGCTGCCGACTCTATCCAACGCCCAGCCCGCTTCGAGAAACTACATTCTGGCCAGATTGGCTGAACAGGGAAAAGATCCGGCTAAAACACTGGATTATTACGACCATGCGCTAATTGCCGATCCGCATAACGTGGAGATTATGTTGGCCATGGCGGATCTGCTGGTCAAAGAACAGATCAATCCGCAACGTGCTATTGAATTATACCAGTCCGTCCTACTGCAGGAGCCGGAAAACCTGCGTGCACTCGCCCAAAGCGCCTGGTTGTTAAAGGTACTAGAGGATTGTCCTGGTGCGTTGCAGCGTTTCAATAGAGCCATCGAGATCGCACCGAAAGAGATTTCGCTTTTGTTTCAGCTTTCCGATCTGCAAATGGCTTGCCGGAAATCACAAAAAGCCGAAGACAGCTTGGAAAAAGTGTTGGCTATCGCTCCGGATAATGGAAAAGCCATGGTAGCCTTGATAAAGATGTATCTTTCCCAGGAAAGGAAAAGAGACTGGCAAAAAATGCTGGCTCTGCTTTGGAAAACCGATGTTGCATTGGCCAAAGAGGTCGAAGCTAGTCTTCCGGTTGATGAACAAGAAGAAGAAGAACGTCGAAAGCGACTTCAGGAAGAGCAACGAAAAAAAAACATTCTGATTTATTCCTCGCTGAACTTTCCTGAAGTGAGCACCCTTATTTCGGAACTACCAACCAAAACACAAAAAGTACTGCTGTTCGATTACCAAACGTACTACGATCGTGAAAATCAGGGTTGGCTTTCCTGGATATTCTCGCCTTTTCACATCGATCCCAAGCCGGTTTTTCAGGATTTGCGTTCTCTGTTTGGCGATCAGGTATGGGTTGTCGACGATATCGACGCCATGTCTATGCTGCAAGCGAATTGCGGCAACCCGTTGGATCGGGAGTGTCTGCAAGCCATGGCCAAATCCGACAAGTACGATGGCATTGTCGGGATGGCCGTTAAACAATCGGAAACAGTGGGCATTAAATACGAATTGGATCTGACCATTTACTATACCGCTCCGAACCGGTTGATGCATCACAGCTTGTCGCTGACTTCGCGCAAGGTACACCTGGTTGCGTTCAACCTGCTATTGCCGGTGATTATCCTGTTTACTATCGGTTTTATTATCGGGCTTTATTTCCTGATGAAGCATATCGGAGCAGGTTCTGTTACGGTCAAGATCAAGTACGATCGTACCTTCGAGGAAGGGTATTTTGCCGTGCGCGTTTCCAGGCGTAACCTGACTCAGGCTTTTGCCGTGGAGAAACTGTTGAATCGTAAATGGCGCGACTCCGATGAAGAGGACGCCGAAGAGGCCATTACGCAGTTCTTTAAAACCCTGAACCCCTTTGTTGCGATTGCCCACAATAATATTGCGCGCCTCGAACGAGTTCCTCCGGGAAAATACAATTTGTATATCACCGGAATCATGATCAACATCAGCACACGATTGCCTATTGGAACCCATGAAGTGCAGCGGGAAATCGTGGTGAAAAAGAAAGAGGAAAACCGCATCGTCGTCGATTTCGTGGTCAACGAAACCTATGTTGAGATACGCGCCACAAGACTTTTGGCGATGGCCGATCAGATCGTGGGCAAGATGGGCGATGGATCGGAAGAAAGTGCCGCTCCCAAGCGCATGGTTACCGTTAGCATCAATAACGAACCGGCATTGACGGAGACGGTGCCGCTGGGAGATCCTGTCAGTCATTATCTACCGAAAGGTACCTATCGCATCGCTGCTACGATGGACGAGTTTACTGCAAGCGAGGAAATCGTCATCGAAGACACGCTGCCTCAGATTATCAACCTGGAATTGCATCGTCCGCACAAGAAAAAAGAAAAGGCGCCGAGTGGTGAGAAGACCGCTCCAACTCCTAAACTCGTGGAGAGTGACGGCGAGGAGAGGCCACAGCCGGTTGAGCCAGCCGATGCTGTTCCGTCTTCATCCGCAAGCGAGAGCCGACGGCAACCGCAGGCAGCTGGTGCGGCGCAATCGCCGGGAGGTGCTCAGCGTAAGTCCGCGCTACGAGCCAAATTGGATGAGATGCGAGCCAGAAAGATGGCCTCTACCCAGTCTGCTGGTTCTTCTGCTCCACAAGCGGCAGGGTCGCAGCAGTCAACCCCGGTACGCCGCAATCTAAAAGAAGAATTGCTTAACTTTGCCAAAAAAGGTCAGCAGAGCAAACAATACGGTCACAGTTACACACCACCAGGGACGAAGGAAGAGGAAGAATAGTTTGCCCGACGGGTTTTATTCGTAACCATTCCTACCTGATTATCCTGCTTACCGCCTTCAAGCTGCCTTTTCTTCAAGTTTATAGAAATTTGGAGTCCGGTTGATTTGCGGGGATTCGTTCTAAACCCTTTGAATTCTTGCAATTCCTAGTGACTAAGAAAATTCGACCGCGCGGATGATACGGACCGGTTCGTCCGTTTCGATGTGGTTTTTGGAAAGATTTTTACTTTAACTGCTTGTAAAATTATCGAGTATATGATACTATTTATATTATAGTGAGTGTCCTAATGAAGTGACATTGCAGCTCAACTTTGCTAAACTTTACTACTAATTTGCAGTGACAGGCGAGTACCCTAAGGGGCCAGTACCATGAAAAATCCGGTTCGTGTTCTGATTGGTGAGAACAATCCGCTGGAATCGCAGCTCACCGCGGAAAATCTGGGGCGACATTTTCCGGACATCGAGGCGACCACAGTACATTCACGCGATACTTTTCTGGATGCCATTGAATTCGATGAATTCGACCTCGTTCTGGCTGACAGCCGTTTGCCCGGCTTTCGCAGCCTGGAAATCATCGATGCCTTGCAGCAGCGAAATGTCCAAGCGCCGTTGGTGTTGTTGACCAGCCCCGGCGAAGAGCGTGAAGCAGCCTCGGCCATCAAGCGCGGCGTATCGGATATCGTCGTAAAAACTCCCGAGTACGGTGAGTTGCTCGCAGTCGTCGCTGAGCGTGTAATGCGCTATAAGAGCCAAGCAAAAGTCATGCGACTTCTTGAGCAGGAGTTGCACACCTCGGAAGATCGCGTGATCACGCTGTTGAGTGAATCGAAAGAAGCGATTACCATCCTGCAAAACGGGAAGTGCGTGCACGTCAATCAAGCGTTCAGCGGCCTAGTGAAATCTCCCAATCGCGAAGAACTGGTGGGGCTTTCGGTTTCGCAGTTGATCGGTTCGGACCAGCCGGAAGTCGAAGCCTTCTTGGAGGGACTGGAAAGCAAGTCGACCGGCTCCAAATCCAGGCGGGCGACGCTGCGGCTGAAAGACGGGCTTAGCTGCGAGGTGATGCTCACTGCTAATCGCTTTATTTCAAGGGCCATTCCGCATTGAAGGTGAGCTGGCGGCCTTTGATGGAAACCAAGAACGAGCCGCTTTCGACAGAGGCGCTGGAACGATTGCAGAGCATCATCGAAGATGCACAGGAACTGATTCAGCATAACGACATCACGGTGGTTGGTCCCAAACTCCTGATGAGTTTCTCTAAAAATCTGAACGTGCAGGGCGGCAGCATTTACGTCATGGAAAACGACCGGCTGCGTCTGCTTAAAACGATCGAAGAGCCGCACCAGCCGCAATATATCGAATTTCCTCTGGTGGATGGGTCGGTGCTGGACCAGGTTTTCAAACAGGACCAGCCGGTGTTCATACAGAATCTTCCACAGAAAAAGGAAGGCAACCACTCTGGCTGGAGCGGCTACCAGGATAATTCGCTGATGGTGATCAAGCTCAAGGACGAACTGGGCAAGGTCAAAGGGCTGGTTTCTCTGCATAACAAGGTTGAGCCACCGTTTACCAAAGCGGATCAACAGTTGAGCATGTTGTTGGCCAACTATGGGCTGGCTGCACTGAAAAACGGAGAAATCAGCAGTTCCTTAAAGGAATCGGAAAGTAAAAGCCAGGCGCTTAGCGAAGAATCTCCGACCGGGGTCGTCGTGTTGTGCGATGGCAAGTTCGCCTACGTCAATCCGCAAATGGCGGAAATGTTGGAATATGGGCGTAAAAAAACTGATGAACTGATCGGCATGCCTTTCGAGTATTTCCTGCCGACCGGTGAGCGCCAGAATATCCTGACACAGCTCGATTTCATGCTTGAATTCGAGGACACGTCCTTCCGTTCGGAAATGCAGTTGTTGACCAAGGAAGGAAACACCGTGTGGGCCGAGGCGCTTGCCACGCAGATCACCCACCAGGATAGACCGGCGATTATCTGCAACTTCATCGACATTACCGTGCGCAAGCATGCAGAGGAAGTAAAAGGATTTCAGAGCCAGATTCTGCGCCAGATTTCGGACTGGGTCACGGTGACGGACTTGAGCGGCAAGATCGTGTACGTCAGTCCTTCCGTTTCAAATATCATGGGGCTTTCACCTAAAGACGTGCAAGGCAAAACGCCGGAAGAAGCCTACGGCAAATATACCCAGCACCACAGCACCAGCGACATGCAGTTGGCGTCTCTGCTCTCCGGTAATGGACAGGCGACCGTGGAGTTCGCAACGAAAAAGAAACCACGCATCGTGGTGAATATGAAATCGAACACCATGGTCGATAATGCCGGAAAGCCGATGGGCGTGATTACGGTTGCGCGTGACATTACTCGCGAAGAAGACCTGGAGTCCCAGTTCCTGCAATCGCAGAAAACGGAAGTGCTGGGCGCGTTGGCGGGCGGACTGGCGCATGATTTCAATAACCTGGTTACCGCCATTACCGGCCACGTACAGATAGCCATGATGCAAATGGACAAGGAAGATCCACTGTATCAGAACATGGAGCAGATCAAGGCCGCTACGAATCAGACCAAAGCGCTCACGAAACGACTGTTGACCTTCAGTCGTCGGCAGAACATCAATCCCCAGGTTATCAACGTCAACGATATTCTGGACGCGACACACAAAATTCTGGATCGCCTGATCGACAAGCGTATCGAGCTGGTGTTGGAGCCGGGAGAGGTCAACCCCATCAAGATGGACCCGGTGCAACTGGAGCAGATCGTATTGAATCTGGCCGTCAACGCGCGGGACGCCATGCCCAACGGCGGTCGCTTGTATATTGGAACTCAGAGTGTGGAGTTCGATGAAACGTACTGCGCCACGCATCCATACGTGACGGCAGGTGAGTATGTGCGACTGCGGGTCAGCGATACCGGCTGCGGTATGGACAGTGAAATCAAGCGGCAGATATTCGAGCCTTTCTTCACTACCAAAAACGAAGACGAAGGCACCGGGCTTGGCCTGGCAACGGTTTACGGCATCGTGAAGCAGCATCATGGTTCGATCGAAGTTCACAGCGAAGTCAATGCCGGGACCACTTTCGACATCGCCTTCCCATGTATCAGCGAATTGCTTACGCCTATTGCGAAGGAAAAAGAGGAACAAGCGGTGACGGGCGGCAATGAAACCATTCTGATGCTGGAAGACGAGCGCATTGTCAGTAACGTCACTCGGGAGATCTTGACCAATCTCGGTTACAATGTACTCAGTTCGCATTCCGCCAAGGAAGCTTTGAAACTGACGCAGATCAATGCAGGCAAGATCGATTTGCTGATTACCAACGTGATCAACGCAGAATTGAACGGACCCGATCTGGCTCGTCAGGTAAAGCAGTATTGTCCGACGCTCAAGGTGCTGTACACTTCCGGTTATTCGGCGGCAACCATTCGCAATAACGGTGTGCTGCAACAAACGGATCACCTGATAGAAAAGCCATATGAACCGCCAGAGTTGGCGTTGAAAATTCGTTGTATTTTGGATCAAGACCTTGTAACCCGCGGGGAGATGGACGGTGTTCATCCCCACTTCCGCAGCAATTAGCGGATATTGTCACAACAGGAGATTTCAATGACCGCAAGGGAAAAACGCATTTCTGAGCGCGTTCCGATTGAGGGTTTTACGAGTTTATACGCTGGTCCCAGCGTGTCGATCGGATGCTTGGAAAATCTGTCTGCCGACGGACTCTTCGTTTCGACTCAGGATCTGCTGCCGGTTGGTTCCGCAGTGGATATCAGTTTTTTCCTGACCAGTTACAATCGAAAAATCATCGCGAAGGGAATTGTGACCTGGACGCGCAGCCAGGAAAATTCGATTAACTTCTTTCCTGGTATGGGTTTGCAGTTTTTGGAAATGAAAATGGCCGATCAGGAACTGCTGGATGATTATGTCAAGCAGACCTATCGTTACCAGCAAGCGATGGAGGCGTACGCCTAAACCGAGAAAACCTGTAATTTCCTTGGTGACCATTCGCTCTTGTTAGCAGAACGAGTTTCGATTGAACGGAACATGGACCGGAAGCACATGCTTCCGGTTTTTTCGTTTTAAATTGTTGCGATGTAACTCTCAGTCGGCTCCAAGAAGAATGTCCACATCATTCTGTTCTCTTTGAATCCGAACCGAACATTCCCGATTCAACTCGATGCGCAAGGTCACGATTTGCTTGCGGCTGTCCCAGTCGGGCCGGATGGCGGAGACTGCTGTACCGAAAGCGCGCGTATACAGAGGAAGCAGATTGACCTTGTTGGTTACTCGTGCCGGTGAGAAATGCACCAATAGTAAAGTCGGGCTTTGCCACTCGTAGCCGAAATCGGTCGGTTTGTCGAACATGATGTTCACCCGGATATATTCAACTTCCGGATGAAAGCCGATACGGCGCACGGTTGCAGGTCCGGAAGATATGGGTGTGAGTTTCTTCGTGGGAAGAGACGGCACGACTTCGCGCGTATCAGTTTTAGCCCGCAGACGCTCCAGTCTCTCTCGCTCCAACGCTTTCTGCCTGGCTTCTTCCTCCTGCTGTCGGCGCTCTTCTTGCTGTTGCCGCAGGCGCTGCTGTTCCAGTCGTTCCCGTTCTGCCTGTTCGCGTTGCTGTTGTTGTTGCAGACGCAAACGCTCTGCCTCCTGCTTTCGCCGCTGTTCCTCTTCCAGGCGAGCTCGCTCGGCGGCTTGTTCGCGGCGTTCTTCCTCCAAGCGCAGGCGCTCGGCCTCTTGCTGCTTGAGACGCTCTTGTTCCAGGCGCAGGCGCTCGGCTTCTTGTTGCTTGCGGCGTTCTTCCTCCAGGCGCAGGCGCTCGGCTTCTTGTTGCTTGCGGCGTTCTTCCTCCAGGCGCAGGCGCTCGGCTTCTTGTTGCTTGCGGCGTTCTTCCTCCAGGCGCAGCCGCTCGGCTTCTTGTTGCTTGCGGCGCTCTTCCTCCAGACGCAAACGCTCAGCTTCTTGCTGCTTGCGGCGCTCTTCCTCCAGGCGCAGGCGCTCGGCCTCTTGTTGTTTGCGACGTTCTTCTTCCTGACGTAGCCGCTCGGCTTTCTGCTGCTTGCGGCGCTCTTCCTCCAGGCGTTTCTTCTCTGCATCCATTTGCGCCTTAGATGGCGAAGGCGTAACCATGGCCACCGGAACGCTACCCGGCATCGGTTGCAATATCAAGGTAAGTGTATTTTTTTCGTGTGAGATGGAGTAGTCCACCGGAGCCTGCAAGTACAGCACCACGCGGACCGTGTTTTCACTTGCTGCCTGCTCATCCAACTCGATATGCGATATCAGGGCGTTACCACCAGGGGGCGACTGCACGCCGGGTTTTAATTCGGAATTGGGAAAATCCAATACCAGTCGCTCGGGATTGGAAAGCAGGTAGCTGCTCAGTACCGGTTTGTAGTTGGCTTGAATATGTAGAACGGCGCTGGATGAATTCCATTGTAACAACAGGGACTCGATACGATTATTCTCTTTTGCCTGTTCCTGCGAAAAACCGATTGTCGGCCACGTCCAAAGGATCAGCAGGGAAAACAGAAGCCATGCCCATGCAAGACTACGAGCTTCTACAATAATGCTACGTCTTAATTTCGTCATATCCACGAGTCCTCTATCGTTAAAAACGCCGATGGCGTTTCCATGTATCGATCAAACCAACTTGGTCGTATCGTTGGTGTGACGTTTCACCGCGCGATAACTTTCACCGACAAGAAAGATCGAGCCGCAGATCAAGACCAGATCGAAGTCTGTTTCCATGCTCCGTGCCAGGGCCAAGGCTTCGGATACTCTGCCGCGTGTGCGCACGTCTTCTTTGGTTAGATGCGTGGCCAGTGTTTCCGCGCGTTCTGCGCGTGGAATATGCGGCTTGGTCAGAATCCAGCGACTGACAAAAGGCTGAAGCGTTGCCAACATGCTGGGATAGTCTTTGTCCTTCATAGCCGCAAACACCGCAAGGATGCGATAGCCTGCGTAGTTTTCCTTTAAATGCCGCGCCAACGCCTGCATGGCGTGCGGATTGTGGGCGCAATCGATCAGCCATGGCGGCTTATGCTGGAATCGTTCGAGGCGACCCGGCCAGCGTGTTTCTCGTATGCCGCGCCGGATATGAGTTTCCGTAATCGGGAAGCCCTGCTCGGCAAGCTGATAGGCGGCCTGCACGGCCACCGAGGCATTGATGACCTGATAGTCACCCGCCAGTTGAGGCTGCAAGCGATTCAGCGCGTGTTGCTCGTCACGGT
Organism: Myxococcota bacterium; assembly: GCA_965140415.1. Taxonomy (GTDB): domain Bacteria; phylum Myxococcota_A; class SURF-8; order SURF-8; family SURF-8. The sequence continues at coordinate 4,849,238 of OZ223209.1, read as the reverse complement.
AGCTCAGACTCTTACCCGTGGCCTGGCCGCTAAATTCTTTTCCATAGCTAAATAGCCTGGCCTTTCGGCTTTTTGCCGTTTTTTCAATGACCGATTGCGCTTGGGCATCACCGGTTGCGCTGAGTACCGGTACTCCGGGTTTGATGATTCCCGCTTTCTCTCGTGCGACCTTGGTGATGGTGTTGCCCAGGTATTCGGTATGCTCCAGACCGATGGACATGATGATGGATAACCTCGGCGTAATGACGTTGGTGGAATCCAATCGTCCGCCCAATCCCGTTTCGATCACTGCCAGATCCACCCTTTCTTCATTGAAGTACATGAACGTAATGGCGATGATCGCCTCGAAGAAAGTCGGGGACAGCGCTTGTTTGCGTGGTTTTTTATTGGCATCGGCTACCGCTTGTTGCAAGCGCTCTGTCAGTTGGCGAAATCGGTTGCGTGGAATCGCTTTGCTGCCGATGCGGATGCGCTCGGTAATATCGAGAATGTGCGGCGAGGTGGCCAGACCGCAGCGCAAGCCGGCCTGTCTGGCAATTTCAGTGATGAAGGCGGCAGTGGAACCCTTGCCATTCGTTCCGGCCACATGCACCATTGCCAATTCTTTTTCCGGATTTCCAAGGATACGACAGAGTTCGCGCATGTTGGAAAGCCCAAATTTGATGCCCAGCGCCTGTAGCCCGTACAGCCATTGCACGGCAGCATTGAAACTCGTACTCATGTCTCGATTGCCTTATTTGGTCGTCATGGTGTAGACGCCGTCCCAATCGGCGGACGGCGGTTGGGTCTGATAATAATGACAGCGGTCGACGAACAGCTTGGAGGCGCGGTCGTCAGGCCGGATCAGCAGAACGTCGTGAAAAGCCTTAATGGCTTCACTCCACTGCTGGCGGCGGTACAGGGTTAGTCCGCGTTCGAATGCCTGCACGAGCGGTTCCAGATCCGTCTGTTCACTGTTATCGGCCAGCAGTTCATAAATCGTGACCGGTTCCTTTTTACCTTTGACGCGGATGGAATCCAACTCGCGACAGACGAAACGGTCTTTGATCTGCGCATAGGTAAACTCCGAGATGATCACGTGTGTGCCATACTGTTTATTGGTGCCTTCCAGCCGCGAGGACAGGTTCACGTGGTCACCGATTACGGTGTAGTCGAAGCGCACGTGCGAACCCATGTTCCCCACCCACATCGGTCCGCTGTTCAAACCGATACCGATGTCCAGAGGCGGCAGGCCACGTCGATTCCAGGTCTGGTTCAATTCTTCGAGCTTGACCAGCATATCCAGCGAGGTGCGGCAGGCCAGTTCCGCCTGGCTCTCATTCGGCTGAGGCGCACCCCAGAAGGCCATGATGCAGTCGCCGATGTACTTATCCAGTACGCCGCGATTTTCGAAGATGATGTCCGTCATGGGGTTGAAGTATTCCGTTAGCACCTGCCCCAGCGATTCCGGAGAAAGCTTTTCGGAGAAGGAGGTGAAACTGCGGATGTCGCAGAACATGACGGTGATGTCGCGCTTTTCGCCGCCCAGCTTCAGCCTGTCGAAATCCTGCATGACGCTATCGACGACGTCTTTGTGCAGGTATTGGGTAAAGGCCGCGCGGGTACGCTTTTTCTCGCGCTCTTCGGTGACGTAGCGGTAGACGTAACAGACCAGAAAAATCACGAATGCCTGGGTCAACGGCAGCACCGAGCGCACGTAGTGACCGTTTGCGAAAAACAGGTGCTTGTCCAACTGATAGTAAGTGCCCAGAACGAAAATCGTGAACAATGCACCCCACAGCGCAGGCAGCCGCCCCAGCATGATTCCGAACAGTACGCCGAAAAAGAGGATCAGTGCCAGTTCGAAGCCGAAGCCCCAGTAAGGACGCGCTAAAAAATTCCGGTTCAGGATGTTGTCTATGATGCTGGCGTGAATTTCCACTCCGGGAAAATTCTCCTGAAAGGGTGTTACGCGCAGATCGTAGAGACCGATTGCCGTTGCGCCCACCAGCACGACTTTGTCTTTGAATTGTTCCGGGTCGATCTTACCCTGAAGAATATCCAGCACCGAGTAAGTCGGGAAGACGTTCATCCGTCCATAGTAGTTGATCAGCAGCCGGCCCGTTGAATCGGTCGGGATACGAACCGCCTGCTCGCCCAGTCCCAAGGTGATGCTGTCCACGCCGCCCGGATAGGTGTGTAGCACAATTTCGCTGTCGAGCATCATGGAGGCGGCTTTAAGTGAAAGAGAAGGATAGATCAGGTGCACGTTTCCAGTGGGATTTTCCACCTCTTTGATCAGGCTGCCCCAGCGCAGGGCGCCGTCGGTATCGGGAATGAAACTGAAATGCCCGAAGGCTTCTGTGGCTTTGGCGAAAACCGGCAGAGGTGCTCTAGCCGCCACGCTTTTGGGTAATTGCAAGGGATAGTCTTTTTCCGCTTCGGGGTCGAGCGACTGAAACAGCCCGATGCGGGACGGCTCCAACAGTTGCAGGCCTTCCCGCAGGCGTTTCTGATCCAGTTGGGCGACTTCCTTGCGGTCGTTGAAAATCCAGAAACCCAGAATCACGTTACCTGCCTGCTCGATGGTGTCCGACAGAATACGATCCGGGTCGGCTTCGACGCTTTGGGTGTTCAATTCCGATACCAGCGCTGCGCGCAAGGGTTCGCAGGCGTCGTTTTCACAACCCGGCGGTTGTAACGCACCGACCTGCTCGGCAACGGCTTTCATGATCAACGGCAATTGCGATTGATCGCGGTCCGTGAAATTGATATCGAAAGCGATTACTTTAGCCTGAGCCTGCGCCAGTTTGGCGATTAGTTGCGCGATGATGATGCGGTTCCAGGGAAAGCGTCCATAGGCTTCCATAGAACGTTCATCTATGGCGGCAATGGCGACCTGGCCGTGTTCCGGACGCTCGCCGCGATCCAGGAACTTGACATCCAGTGCCTTCAGTTCCATCAAGTCGAACCAGGCGATCTCCCAGCCGCGCTGTTCTTTAAAGAAAACAAGAACGAGAAGCAAGAACGAGATGCACAGACTGATACGAAAAGTCGTCATTTTGAAAAGTCCGCTTTGCCGCTTTAGCATATCCGCCTTTCTCCGTTTGCCATCTTCCTTTAATGGTTGGAACGCTTCTGCTGCCGGAAAGGTTGCGCCCATCCGGCAAAAGCCGCCGGCAGACGAGTTTGTAGATACAGCCGCCCGACACCGGAAAAGTCGCAGATTAGTCCTTCGCCGCTGAACAACAGGGACTTCATTCCTCCTACGGATCGGATCTTGAAGCGCAGCGTATCTTCAAACGCGACTACCGCGCCGGTGTCCACTACCAGGGAGCCTTCGACATCCACCGCTCGCAGACCGCCGTAGCTGTTGAACCACAGATCGCCGCTGCCGCTGCATTTAAGCAGGAACAATCCTGCCACACCGAAAAAGGTTTTGATGCCGCCCCATTTCGTATCGATGCTAACTCCTTCGCTACTGGCCACGAATGCACCCGATTGCAGGAAGAATTCGTGGGAGTCGAGATGGACTTTTTCCAGATCCCCGCTGGTTTTGGGGGCCAGCCACACCCGCGCCGCCTTTTCCTGAGCGATGTAGGTGTTGATGAACAAGCTTTCCGCGCCCAGAATTTTACGCTTTAAGCCCTGCATGATCCCGCCGCGCGTACCGGTTTCTATGCGCAGGCTGCCGTCCATGGCGACCATCGCACCGCTTTCGGTCACCAGACGCTCACCCGGTTGCAGCGTAACCTGTAACAGGCTGTAGTCCGGTTTGCATTCGATACGGCTTTCCATACTCGTTCCTTATCTTTCAATAGGCCGCAGAATCGGAGTCAAACGATGGCCGAAGGCCGCGCTGTTGCGTGTTTGCAGCCACAAGCGTCCCTGTCCGCTGAAACGACAGACCAGCCCTTCGCCGGAGAGCAGGGTGCTTTTCCAGCCGCCGACGCGCTGAATATCGAAATCCAGGGACGATTCGTAGGCCAGCAGGTGTCCGGTGTCGATAATGAATTCGCCGTCGAGATTCATTTCATGTATCGCACCAAAAGCGCCCAGTAATAGCGGTCCTTTTCCAACGGCTTTGAGCATGAATAAGCGATTGGAGGCGAACAGGCTTTTAACTCCCATAAAGGCGGTATCCACTTGAATATCCGGGGCAGAGGCCACGTAGGCGCTGCCTTGAAGTAGCAGATCGCCATCGAGTTTTACTTGCACCATGTCGCCGGGTAAGGCCGGAGCGAGTGTAATCTCCCCGGGAGCATGTTCTGCGGTAAACAGGTTCTGGAAAAAGCTTTCACCACCGAATAGCGCCCGTTTTACGCCTTTGCCTATGCCGCCGGAAGAGGATTGGATGGAGATATTGGAAGACATGCTGAGCATGGCTCCGCTCTCGGCCCGGATCTGCTCGCCCGGTTGCAAGCGGCAGCAGGCCAATGAATATCCCGGATTATGTTCGATCGAAATGCGCATTGCCTTACTCCGCTATTTGGGCAAAATGGGATTGAGCCAGTTTACCAGCCCGGCCAATGTGCGAGATTGCAACCAAACGCGCCCCTGCCCAGAAAACGACAGTACGATCCCTTCTCCTGAAAAGACGGTGGAACGTACGCCACCCACGGTTTTAATCCGTACCGCTAAGTTTTCATCGAAAGCGACCAGATGTCCTGAATCCACTTTGACTTCGCCATCCACCTGGATTTCACGGATGCCGCCGTAGGCATTGAACCACAACTCTCCCTCACCCCACACTCGCAGGTAGGTCAGGCCCTCCCGCGCCAGTAGGCCCTTCAACCCCATCCATTTCAGGTTGATGTTTGTTCCCGGCGTGTTGGCCAGATACGCGCCTGCCTGGATGCAGATGGGATGTTCATCGAGTTGATGGTGGACGATCTCGCCAGGCAGCGTGGGTGAAAGCATCACCTCGGCGCGTTGCTCTCCGGCTTGGAAATCGTTGACGAAGAGGGTTTCGTTCGCCACGGCCTTTCGAACGAATGCGATTAACAGGGCGAACAACCAGGAAAACAGACGCCCTAGAGAATTTCCTTCAGAAGCTTTGGAGGCATTCAGGCGGGTTTGAATGTCCAATCCGGATGACATGCCGACCATCGCTCCGGCTTCCGCCGTGATCGTATCGCCCGGCTGCAACTGCACGCTGAGCATGGCATATGATGGTTGGTACAGGATATCGTGCGTCATTGCAGCAAGACCCTCCGGTTCGTGCGGGGAATTCCTTGAAACGTATGATACACGAATCCGGCGCACAGGTAACGGAAAAAAGGGCGAGAGATGCGCGAACAAAGACGAGCACGGCAACTGCTCGTCTTAAAAACAGCAGACTATTCTTCCGCCAACGCCGAGTGCAGTTGCCCTAATCGTTTCCGCACCAGTTGGTGAATTTTAGCGGGACTTTCTCCCAGCATGATGTGGATGCCTTCATTGATGTTGCGGATCGTCCAGACGTGGAATTTACCCTTTTCCACCGCTTCTACGACTTCCTCGTCCAGCATCAGGTTCACCTTGTTTTTCTGCGGAATCACCACTCCCTGCTTGCCGGTCAGACCTTTGGCTTTGCAAATGTGATAGACGCCTTCGATCTTTTCGTTGACTCCACCGATGGGCTGAACTTCGCCTTTCTGATTCAAGGAGCCTGTTACACAGATACCTTGATCCACCGGAACGTTGGAAAGCGAGGAGAGCAGTGCAAACAGCTCCGCACAACTGGCCGAGTCGCCGTCCACCTCTCCGTACATCTGCTCGAAGCCGATCGACGCAGACAGCGACAGCGGGCGTTTTTGTGCGTAGAGATTGCCGATAATACCGATCAGGATCAATGCGGCCTTGTTGTGAATCTTTCCCGCCAGATCCGCTTCGCGGTCGATGTTCAAAATTCCCTGCCGCCCGGCGTAGGTTTGCGCGGTGATGCGCGAAGGGATACCGAATGCGTGGTCACCCATGTCGTACACGGCGATGCCGTTGATTTGCCCAACCACTTTTTTACGAGTGTCGATCAGCACCGTGCCTTCACGGATCTGGTCGTAAACGTCGGCCTCGATTTTACCCATGCGACACTTGCGCTCTTTGATCGCCATGGAAACATGGCTTCCTTTGACCTGCCTGGCTCCTTCGGAATCCGCCCAGTAATTAGCTTCGCTGACCAGGTTGATCAGGTGGATGAAGCGGGCGCTCATTTTGTTTTGATGCTCGGCGATACGCGAGCATTGCTCGATGATCTTGGCGATGGCGGTGGCGTGGAAGGGCAGCAGGTTGTCTTCGCGCACCAGACGGCTGATGAATCCGGCATATTTGGCGATGTTGCTGCGGGTGCGCGGAACCACGTCGTCGAATTCCGCCTTGACCTTGAACAGACGCGAGAAATCCTCGTCGTAGTTCAGCAGAAAATAATAGGCGTCGTAGTTGCCGATCAGGATGACTTTCACCTGTAACGGAATTGCAGCGGGTTTCGGGCTGACGGTGGAGCGCGTACGCGCTTCGATATCCAATTCGTCGATCAGCACTTCCTTGTTGCGCAACGACTTCTTCAGCGCATCCCAAGCGTACATGCTTTTCATCAGGTCGTTCACCTGAATCACCAGATAGCCTCCGTTGGCGCGGTGCAAGGCTCCGGCGCGCACGAGTGTCAAGTCCGTCGATAACACTCCGTAGTGTTCCTGGTATTCCACGCAACCCAGCAGATTGTGGTAGGTGGGCGTGTTTTCGAAAACGACCGGCGCACCTACGGTGTCTTTGTTGTTCACCAGCAGATTCACCTGAAACTGTTGGAAGTCCGGCAGGCTCGGCGGCATCGAGGGCATTTCCATCGGGCTTTCCAGGGCTTCCTGGGCGAGTTGATAGTCCCTGAATGCATCCGGGATGTACTGCCACATCTGGTGCAGCCATCCGCTTACACCATCGACTTTCTGGTAACGTTTTTTCAGTTCAGCCACCAGTTCTTCGGTGTGGTTCAAGATCTGATCGTGATCCAGTTTCTGGACTTTTTCCTGCTTTTCCCGCTCCAGGCGGCGTTGCACGCGCAGAAATTCGCCGATGTCCTCATGGATGGAGCGGACTTTTTCCTCGTAGTAACGTCGTTCCTCATTGGTGAGTTGCTCGAATTCCTCATGATCCAGCGTGTGACCGTCGCGCACGACCTGAATCAGCAGTTCACCGGACACCTGTTCGATGTGCAACTCGTTTTTCTTGCCGATGCGTTGCAGCTTGGCCAGCGCCGCCTCTTCCCGTTTGCGGTAATTATCTTCGATGCGTTGCCCCAATTGCAGGTAGCCTTCGCCTTCCTGCAATTTCGGAATGATCCGTTTCAGTTCCGAAACGAAGGTGGCCATATCTTTTTTAAACTGCTGTCCGCTACCCGCCGGCATGCGGTAGGCCAGCGGTCGGTTTTCGTCGTCGAAATTGTGAACGTAAATCCAATCCGGCGGCTTGGGTTCCTGCTTCGCTTTGCCGATCAGGATATTACGCAAGGTCGAGGTTTTACCTGCACCCGGATCGCCCAGGATGAAGATATTGAACCCTTTCATTTTATTGGAGAGTCCGAACTGCATGGCGCGGATGGCGCGTTCCTGGCCGATGGAGCCTTTCAACTCCTTGACTTGTTCGGTTGAGGTGAAGGACATTTTGTCGGCGCTACAGCGTGCGCGCAATTGCTCGGGCTTCAATTCTCGAATCGTCATCCGGTTTCGCTTTCTATTTTTTCTTCTTCATGCGCTTTTTGCGGCGCTGTTCCTGGGCGTCGATTTTCTGGCGGGCGATACTTTGAATCGCCTGCGGCACCGCGCGGCTTTTTGAAATGATTTTGATGTCGCGCTCCATCAGCGTGTTCATCATTTTGTTGGCGATGGGTAACGGCGTTTTTGGATTGGTGACCAAGGCGTGTCGCACGGCGTAGTTGCGCGTGGCCGAGGCGTCTTTTGCGATCAATTCGAGCACTTCCGCATCCACCGTGCGCGACTCCGCTGCACGTTCGATTTCCGTTTTCGTGATGCGCGGACTGCTGAGAACCTGCTTGGCCACCAGCGAAAGCGAATCTTCGATCAGAATTTTGCGGGCTTCCATGTTGCCGCGTACGGCCAGACGCATTTTCTGGGGCACGCTCATCGTGCGCACCAGATCGCGCAGATTCACTTTGGAGGAAATCTTTTCTTCGATGGCGCTGGCTTCTGCATCCAGTTCCATATCCGCTTCGAAGTCCGCCGTCAGAAAAGAGGGGAATTCCCAATCCACTTCACCGGATTCGGTTACCACTTCCTTGACGACTTCTTCAACCTTGATCGGTTCTTTTTCCGGTTCCCGTTTGCCCAGGAATTGATCGATCAGCAAATTTTCCTGATCGATGGTGATCAGGTTCTGACGCCGCCCGAATTCCAGTACGCGGGAGAGCTGTGCGATGGTCACACGCGGATTCTTCGGAAATTCCGAAATCAGTTGCGGGGATTGTTGCAGGCGGACCTGGTTGTTTCCGATCAGATCCAGGATTCTCGGCGAAGAAACGCGAACCAAAAGCAGCAGGGTATCAACACCGGTGGCGCGGTTTAAAACGATGGTTTCCAATATTTGATCGTCATCGTTTTCCGAGTGGAAATTCCGTGCCAGATAATCCAGCATATTGGCGGGCAGATCCTGAGCCGCCAAGGTTCGGATCAGGTTCGGCGGCAGATCGTCGAAGCTGTCTTCGGCGGCATTGCGCACTGCCGGATTTGGGTCGTTCATCAGGCAGTAGAGCGTCAGACCCATCTGACGCGGCGGCAAGGGGGTCAAGTTGCGCGCCAGCACCATGCGCCGACCATCGTCCGCCGCAGGAGCCAGGTTTTTTTGGATATCCTGCGGAATTTCCGAATCCGGCAAGGGCTGGTAGATAATTTCTACGCCACCCAGTTCAGCAAGATAGCTTTCACCGTCGACGGGAGTGCTTTCGGTGTCCGGTTGCTTATTTTCGGTTGAGTCCATCGATAATCCTCAATCCATGCAGGGTCAGAGTATGATCCACTTCCTCGATTGTTTCACTATGTTTGGCGATGACTGTTGCTTCGCCGCCGGTGGCGATCACTTTGGGGGAGAAGTCCATTTCCGAAACCAGGCGTTTCACCATGCCGTCAACCAGACCCACATAACCATACACCAGTCCGGAGCGGATGGAATCCACCGTGTTTTTCCCCAACGTGTGTGGCGGCGGGGAGAATTCCACGCGCGGCAGTTTGGAAGCCCGGATGAAAAGCGCCTCGGCGCTGATGCCGATGCCCGGACAGATGCAGCCGCCCATGTATTCCCCTTCCGGGGAGACGCAGTCGAAGGTGGTGGCGGTGCCGAAGTCCACAACGATCAAGCCTTGTTGCCATTTTTCATAGGCACCGACGCTGTTGACGATGCGATCCGCGCCGACTTCCCTGGGGTTGTCGTAGAGAATCGGCATCCCGGTTTTGATGCCGGGACCGACGACCAACGGCTGTAAATGAAAGTACTTTTTCAGCGCTGCTTCCAGTACGGCATTGACCGGTGGAACGACACTGGCCATGGCAATGCTGTCCAATTGTGGTTCCGTAAGACCAACGGCCTGGAATAACTGGCGAATCTGGATGCCGAATTCGTCGTCAGTTTTATTTTTCTTGGTGGCGATCCGCCAGTTGTGCAACAGGCGGTTCCCTTCAAAAAGGCCCAATACGATATTGGTATTGCCTACATCAATGACCAGCAGCATGATCTTTCCTCCAAAATTACGTCGCGAGGATACCACAAATTCGGCAAGCTATCCAAATACAAAGCGGTGGGAAAGCCTGGGAAAATCAAGGGAGGGTGGTTTAGGAGAACGGGTTGACCTTTCAATAATTCCCGCAAGAACCACTACCAATCTTCATGATCCGTGATGGATTAGACCAACTCACTGATTTTATTGATTTTGTTGATCATATTCTGCATACGGCGCTGGTCGATTGAGGGGACGGACAGCAGCAAAGCCATTTTTTTCTTGAGTTTCTTAATGATATCGGGACATTCGTTTAACACCGGCCAGGCTTTGTCCGGTTCCTTCTCCAGTTTTAAAACCAAAGTGATTTTACTCGCCAGTTGCAGTAGCAGGCGACGTGTTTCCGTAATGTCGGTCAGTTGGATGTCGTTACGCACTTGCGATAGGATTTCCTGCACCTCGACCGTAGTGGCAAGCAGCATCTGATAGGCTTTTAACAGATTGGATTTAGGCAGCTTTTTGGGTACGCTCTTCTTGAACAGCGCCATTATGTTTTCTCCTGAAAAAGGGGAATTGCTTCCACTCCCGCATGTGCACGGATCCCGACTCCCTTACAAACATAGTATCCGATCACAGGTGCCAACACCACAAAAAAGCAGATGGAATCATTCGTGGTCGGGTTTCCAATCGTCTTCGGAAGGGGAGGCAACCTCTACATCGCGCAAGGAATCCAGCCGCTGTTTAATGGTTGCTTCAATCCCTTGCTCGGAAGGTTCGTAATAGCGCCGCCCTTTCAATTCGTCGGGCAGGTAGTTTTCCGGTACGTAATGGCCTTCGTAATTGTGAGGATATTTGTAGGCCTTGCCGTACCCCAGTGATTTCATCAATTTGGTTGGGGCGTTGCGAATGTGCAAGGGGGTGGGTAGGGCACCATGCTGTTTTACGTCGCTCAACGCACGGGTATAGGCTTTCAAGGCGCTATTGGATTTCGGAGCGCAGGCCAGATAGGTGGCGGCTTGGCTCATCGGCAGTACGCCCTCCGGCATGCCGATAAAGCGGAAGGAATCCGTTGCTGCTATGGCCGTTTGCAGCGCCAGCGGATCGGCAGAGCCGATATCTTCCGAGGCGAAAATGACCATCCGACGCAGGATAAACAGTGGGTCTTCCCCCGCCTCCAGCATTCGGGTCATCCAATATACGGCTGCATCCGGGTCTGAGCCGCGCAGGCTTTTGATGAACGCGGAAACGATGTTGTAATGCTCTTCGCCCGATTTGTCGTAATTGAGCATACGCCGCTGATGCGCTTCGCGCACGATTTCCTCGTCGATGAGGTCATGTCCCTTGGCCTGAGCTAATTCCGCCGCCGATTCCAGCGTGGTCAATGCCCGTCTGGCATCGCCTTCCGCCGCTTGGGTCAGCAATTGACGGGCTTCATCGGTCAGGTGCAAACCCAGCTTCCCCAATCCGCGCGCTTCATCGGCAAGTGCTCGTTCCACCAGGATGCCCACCTGTTCTGCACTCAATGCCTTGAGCGTCAGCACTTTCATCCGTGACAGCAGCGCGGCGTTTACCTCGAAACTGGGGTTTTCGGTGGTTGCCCCGATCAACGTGATGGTACCCCGCTCGACGTGCGGCAGGAATGCGTCCTGCTGGGCTTTATTGAAGCGATGGATCTCGTCGACGAACAGAATCGTGCGGCGCTTGAAGAACTTTTTCCGTTCCCGTGCTTCGGCAATGAGAGCACGGACTTCCTTTATCGATCCTAACACCGCGGAAAAGAAACGGAAATCCGAGCGCGTGGTTTTGGCGATTACGCTGGCTAAAGTGGTTTTCCCCGATCCGGGCGGTCCCCAGAACAGCAGGGAGGGGATTTGATCGCGGGCGATCATTGTACGCAGGAATTTCCCTTCGCCAACGATATGTTCCTGGCCGACGAAATCCGCCAGCGAGCGAGGGCGCATACGTGCCGCCAATGGGCCATCTTCGGTCGATTCATTCAATGAATGTTCAAACAGATCGGTCATCCTGTCCTCGATGCTTAGACTACAGGGTTCGTGCTCTGCCTCGGTTGTAGCGGAAAGCCAAAGCCGTGTAAAGCGCTTTCATCGTCGGGAGCGACCTGGGATTTTCTGTTACAGACGACAGAACAACTCAGCTTTCCCTTGTGTCCGGGCTGCGCATCTGGTAATAAACAAAAGGGTAATTGCAACGATCAGACCAATGGAGTATCTAAGCAGCAGGGAAAATGTCCATGAAAAATGTGGTGATTGTTTCGGCGACGCGTTCGCCGATCTGCAAAGCCGGTACAGGCCGATTCGCGGGCCATCGTCCCGATATGCTTCTCAGTTCCATCTTGAAGGAAGCCTTGGCCAGAACGCCGCAAATCGACTGGCAGACCATCGAAGACGTGCTAATCGGCTGTGGCACTCCGGAAGGCGAACAAGGGTTGAATATTGCCCGAAGCTCTTCCCTTATGGCGGGAATCCCGGTGCAGGTTCCTGCTGCGACCATCAGCCGCCATGGGGCTTCTTCACTCAGTGCGGTGATGCATGCTGCGGCTTCCATTCAGGCCGGTTTCGGTGATATTTTTGTGGCTGGCGGAGTGGAATCCATGACGCGGTTGCCAAATGGGGGCTTTAATCCCAGCTTGTCGCCTCACTTGTTGAGTGTTTATCCCGAGGCATTGACACCGATGGGTGTCAGCGCGGAAAACACGGCCAATAAATACGGTATCAGCCGGAAAGAACAAGATGGTTTTGCGGCTTTATCGCACAATAAGGCATTGAAAGCCTGGTCGGAGGGGCTTTTCTCCACGGAAGTCGTTCCGATTCAACTGGAGCAAGGCAAAGGGGCGGATCGCATCGTGCTGCGAGACGAAAACCCGCAGGAAGTCCAGGAGTTCGATTTAGGCAAGCTGCCGCCATATTGCATGGCCGGTGGTACGGTCACAACCGGAAATTCCGCTGTAGACAGCGATGCCGCTGCTGTGGTTGTGTTGATGTCCGAAGAGGCCGCCGAAAAGATGGGCGTGTCGCCGCTGGCTCGCATACGCGGCTATGCTTTGGCCGGATGTGCACCGGAACTGCCGGTGCAGGCCGCTGTCACTTCCTCTAAGCGGGCATTGGAACGAGCCGAATTGAGCTTGGATCAGGTCGATGTGTTCGAAATCAACGAGCGCCACGCGGCTAGCGCCATAAGCTGCATCAAACAATTGGACATTCACGACATTTCCCGCGTCAATCCCCATGGTGGCTCGATCGCGCTGGGATATTCGACCGGTGCGGAGGGCGCGCGTATGCTGGTGACGTTAACCCATGCATTGCAGCAGCGTCAGCAACAGTTCGGTCTGCTGACCATGGGTGTATTCGGTGGCCAGGGAGAAGCGCTTGTGATCGAACGCCAGTCATAGCCACGGAGGGCGCATGAGTTTCGACATCGAACGAGCTGCAATCATCGGAGCGGGATGGATGGGATCAAGCCTGGCTGCCTTATTGGCCAGTGCCGGAATCGAAATTCTATTGATTGACATGCTGCCGCCGGCGGAGCCTTCAAATGAGGATCTTCAGAACGGTATTTCACGGAATTCTCTTCAATGGCGCAACCGCACCGCCGAACAGGCAGTTGATGATGCGTTCGCTCGCGGTGCTTTCATCGATCCGTACAGTCGCCGCCGGGTGACCTGTGGAAATTTGGTGGACGACCGCCATCTGATAGAAGATTGCGACTGGGTACTGGAAGCGGTGCCGGAAGTGTTGGAGGTTAAACGCGCCACCTATGACAAGGTCGGTCCGCACATTCGCCCCGATGCCGTGATCAGTTCGATCACTTCCACAATTCAGGCCGAACGGTTGGTGCAAGGGCGCAGCGATTCCTTTGCCAACCGCTTTATGATTACTCACTTTTTTAATCCGGTGCGTCGTACTCGGTTATTGGAACTGGTTCCCTGCCATCAAACCGATGGTAATCTGCTGGATAAAATGCAGGACTTCGGAGCGCATGCTTTGGGAAAAGGTGTGCTGATCGCTCGCGATACGCCGGGATTTATTGCGAATCGCATCGGCTTGTTCGGACTGGCTACCGCTATGCAAAAAGCGGAAGAGCGTGGGATGTCCGTAGTAACCTGTGATCTGTTGACCGGGCAGGCACTTACGCGAGCGTCATCGGGAACGTATCGTACCATTGATTATTTGGGGGTGGATTCCTTCAATGCGTTTCTAGAGAGCATGTACGCCATGCTGCCTGAAGATGCCTGGCGCGATCATTTCAAACCCTCCGATAGACTGCGCGACTTGCTTCGACAACGCTATTTGGGCCACAAGGTGGGGCACGGATTCTACCAACATCCCGCCGACAACGACAGCCCCGGCAGGTTGGCGTTGGCGCATGGATCAATGGAATATGTTCCACAGAAACCCGACTTTTACCCCTCTGTTACGAAGGCGCTGGCTGACGAGGACATGGGGCGTCGTTTGAGAAAGCTGATGGCAGGTGACGATGAGGGGGCACGCTACGCCTGGGAATTGCTGCGCGATACGCTTGCTTATTCGGCTTCGCTTCTGGGTGAAATTTCCGATTACCCAATCGTGATCGATCGCGCATTGCGCTGGGGATACAATTGGAATCTGGGACCGTTTGAAATCTGGGATGCGCTGGGGGTGGCCCAAATCGCCGAGCGTATGGCCAAAGATGGGTTGGAGATTCCCGAACAAGTTACGAAGATACTGGAAAAAGACCAGAGTTTCTACTCCATGAAAGGCGGTCAGCGCAGACAGGTCTACTTGGAGAAAAAGGAACAGGTTACTGTACATATGCCCGCCGGGGAAATCCGGCTTAGTGAAATTCGCAGCAGCAGTGGTGACATCGCCGAGGATTACGGCACGTTATTGTACGACCTTGGAAACGGTGTCGGCTGTTTGGATCTAATCCTGCCGAATGGTGAACCGCCTTATTACGGCGACAAATTCGTTTCCGCCATGATGCGGATGTACGAAAAAGTGATATCGCTCGGATTGCGGGGATTGGTGCTCGGTTCCAGCAGCGGCCAATTTCCGTCTAGGCTGGAGTTGCGCTGGCTGTTAGGCGAAGCGAAAGCACAGAATTGGGAAACTATCGAGAAATCATTGGTATTTCGCCAGAAATTCAATAGTACGATCCGCTCCAGTCCATTTCCTGTGGTGGCTGCCATTTCCGGAAACGTGCGCAGTGGCGGGCTTGAACTGGCAATGCATTGCGGTCGCGTGCAAGCCCATGCCGATACCACCCTGGGTTTGACGGAAACTCAACTCGGCCTGATTCCCGTCGGCGGTGGTTGCAAGGAAATGCTGTATCGCGCCTTGGAGCGGGTACAGATCAACGGTCCGCATCCGTTGGCGCAATATGCCTTCGATCACATCTTCCACGCGCAGAGGGCCAAAGGAGCTTTCGAAGCACGCCGTATGGGATTTTTACGCAGAGGCGATAATATCTCAATGGGATTGGACCGGGTACTTGCCGACAGTAAGCAATTGGTTCTGGAATTGATTTCCAGTGGTTATCGGCCACCGCCCGTCTATCCGATGAATCTACCCGGACCGGGTGGGGCGATTGTGATTTCGCAGCAGTTGAAAGAGATGCATTGGAAGGGCCGGATCAACGAACATGATGTGCAAGTCGGGTTGAACTTGGCAAAAGTGGTTACTGGCGGTGAGGTCAGTTCTGCTGATCGTATTGGACAGGAACCCTTGCTGGAACTGGAGCGAGAGGGATTTCTTTCCCTGCTGGGCACGGAAGAAACGCAGCATCGCCTGGAGCAGGCTATCAATCGAAGTTGACCGTTTTTGCCTGTATGTACCTGTGACTACAGACCATTCTTTGCCATAGGGTAAAATTCTCCAGATTGTGGTGGAGGTTGTACAAATAGTAAGCATTTTCTGTTCGTTTCTTCTTTTCTCCCTGAAGTTGCAATAACAGAAATAATGAAAAAAAATCACTCCGGCATATCGGCAAAAAAGCAGAATAGTGTTGGAGCAAACAAATGTTTCTGATATACTGCGCTCACTGATAAGCGCCGGTTTGCCACGGTGCCGCGATTTGTTGTTGTTGGATAGGAGAGTATTAGAATGAAGAAGGTCACCTATTCCGGAACCGAAATTTCAAAACTGCTTGATATTCCACGCCGAACCGTAACTCATTATTTTAAGACGGGTGTCATTCCTGCCATTCAGCACCCGATCACGGGCGGTTGGAAGGTCACGTATGAAGATCTGCTGGCGTTTATGGAAAAACACCAACTCGATAGTAGCATCATTTCTTCGGCACTGGATGTCATGATTGTCGATGATGATCCCACGGTGTTGGACTTTACACGCCGCGCCTTGGATAAACTCTTCGAAGGCATCGAAATTGAAACGGAAAATAACGGCTACGATGCGATTTTGAAACTCGGGTCACATGCTCCGGACCTGGTGATTCTTGATGTCTTTATGCCGCGCATCGACGGTAAGGAAGTATTGGCTTCGATTCGACGCGGTGAGACGACCCAGAATGTTAAAATTCTTGCGATTTCCGGTTATCCGGAAGCGATCGAGGAGATGCGTCGCCTGGGTGCGGATGCGGTGCTGGCCAAACCGTTCGACTTGAAGCAACTCATCGAGAGTTTGACGGGTCTTTTCCCCGATCTGGAGCCCAATGAAAGCATGCTACGCAATCTGGGCATGATCGAATAATTTCTCCCCTTGCTAGCGGGTGGTGCAGTCATCGCAATTTACGATTGTCCACCCTTCCGGAATGGAACCGGTAAATTCCGAAATTCCGACACAAACGCCGCTCTGATCGTTTTTAATCGTCCCCAAGAAGGATTCTCCGCTGTGATTATCTGAATTGTCGTGGTTTTCTTTGACCGTGCGGCAAGCCAGAAATTCCGCTTCGTCCAGTTCTGCTCCCACGCGATCTTCTGAGCCGCGCACGTTGCACTCTTCCTGATCCCATTCGATCGGCCAGGAGAAAACCGGTTTGCAGTGATAAGGTGGATGATGTGCCGTGATGCAGGTCTGTAAATCGTCGATGTCTTCACAATTCGTTTCCGGCTGATGGCGTTCAAACAGAACTTGAGCCGTCTGTTCGGTCCAGGCACCGAGGCAAACCGCATCGTTGACGCCCACATCCGCCTGCCAGCCGGTGCGCACGTCGCCGCCCGACGGTCCCCAGGCGCAGCCATAACCCGGGCCGAGCCAGGAATAACTTTCGCTGGCGGTTGCGCCGTCGCGGGCCACTTCGCAAAAGACCGTTTCGCCGATGCCTTCCAGTTTCAGCCGCACCGGTGAGCAGGTATAGCCCATCTGCTGGTGATATTCCGTCAATTCCGGGTCGTTGTAAACCGCCTCGAAATTGCGGCAGTCGTCTTGCCAGCCTTCGAATACGGCAGTATCTGTTGTAAAGGCATAAGGCGAGGCTTCGTCGCAGGTGTGAACGGTCACTGTGCTGTCGCCATCTACTTCGGTGTCTCCATCGAGACTGCTTTCTCCGTCGCCGTCGGTTATTGATGTATCGCTATCGCCATCGGGTGAGTTGTCGTCATCTTCCGAGCAGGATGGAAACAGCAAAAGGGTAAATAGCGCGAAGATAAGCAACACGTTGATTTTAGACATGATTGTCCCCAAATGTTGAGTTGGTGAATGTAAATGTGGCGAGTCGTATTGATATTGTTCCATCGATACGATGGAAAGTCAACCGTTTTTTGAGCATATGAAAATGAGATTGCAAATAAAAACCGCCGCCCGATAAAAGGCGGCGGCTGAAAAAGCGGCAATGCAGCAATTACACCGTTTTGGTGATTTTGTTCAGGAACTTGGGATGATCCGGGTCCAGGCCCTTGACCAGCGACAGGTAATAGGCGAAGAGCTGGCCGGGAATAATGTAGGTGATGGGCGTAGCCACTTCGTTTAGCGCACGCGGCATCATGAAGTGCATCGACGCGTATTTGCGCGTTTCGGTCGTATTGGAGAAGATGATGCTCTCCGTGCCTTTTTCGTGCAGATCCTTGGCCAACTGCATCATCGGAGCGCTCATTTTTCCGCGCGTGATGAACATCAGTGTCGGGAAACCTTCGTGAATCATGGCGATGGGACCGTGCATGAAGTCGGCGATGGAAAAGGGCTGGCAGGGCAGATAGCAGGTTTCCATCAGTTTCAGTGCCATTTCTTTGGCGGTGGCATAGTGATACCCACGTCCCAACACCACGGAATTGTTAGCAAAGCGATAACGTTCCACCTTGCCTTTGATGTCTTCTTCGCATTGCAGCACCTGCTCGGCGGCTTCTGAAATTTTCGGCAGCAATCCGATGGTGGTGCGATGATGCGCCCAGTGAGCGGCGAGCATCAGAAGCGCCATGCATTCTGCGATGTAGGTTTTGGTGGCGGCCACCGATTCTTCGCGCCCGGCGTTCAAGTAAATCACTTCATCGGCAACTTTGGTAATACCGGAGCCGCGCGTATTGGTGATGGCCAAGGTCATCGAGCCGGTTTCTCTGGAGTGTTCCAGGTAGCGATTGACATCGGTGCCTTCTCCCGACTGGGACACGCCGATTACCAGCGAACGGGAGCCGCGAATATCGGATTTGTAGACGGTGACGACCGACGGCGCGGCCAGATGGCAGGGCAGTCCCAATAGTGATTCGATCAGGTACTTGCCGTACAGGCAGGCGTTGTCGCTGGTACCACGCGCCACAAAAGTGACGTGCGTATAATCCTGCCCGCCTAAATAGCGTGCCAATCGTTCGATCCGGCTATTCTCACGCTGGTACAGGCGCGCCAGGACCTCCGGGCTTTCTTTGATTTCCTTGAGCATACGAAGCATATGTGAGTCTCCTTTGTAATCAAGCGGACGATGGAATGGTAGGCAGCCTCGCAAACCTTGTCAAGATTTATCGATGCAGGAATTGCGTGAAAATGATGAATAATCAATCATAAAGTCAAAACCGATAATTTTTCTTGTTTATTTGCCGAATCAAAGAGACGTAAGAATTGACAGCTATCCGGGATGCTATCGTTACTTTCGGGCGTTCGGGTGCATCACAGAAAATTGCAATATCTATCAATTGAGATAGTTATTATTGTCATTGTTCGTGCAGGCTAACAATCCAGTCTGTATCTTGTCTCCTGGATCATCCGCTTTCACGGAGGATGACACTGTGATGACCTTTTCCGCACTATCTTGTGATACACTCCGGGCGTTTCGGACGTTCCCCATGTGACAATAAAGAGTGGACTAGTGATAATATTAATGCTAACCAGATTTATTTTGTCGAGATTCAACACCTTGGGGAAGATTGTATGCCTGAGATACCCTAGTAGTTTTTCAATTACGTCAATCTTCGCTTTGGCTGGGTAAAGGAATTCGAAACCTTTCCTGAATAGAATATAACCATCACCATAATAAAAAATGGAATCATTATGAAATCACTTAGAGAAAAACTACACGAGGCCCCTATATTCTGTTTGACGGCCGATGTGGACTGGGCCTCGGAAGAGGCGCTACGTATCGGGCATGAAGTTTTTGTCAACGCCAAGGCAAAAGCAACCTATTTCATGACGCATTCAAGCCCATTCTTGTATAGTATGATCGAAGAAGGCAAAATCGACGCTGGAATCCATCCCAACTTCTTGAGCGACAGTAGCCAGGGTAGCTCATACGAGGAAGTTACAGAATACTGCCTCAACCTACTCCCCGACGTACGCTGTTTTCGCTCACATCGCTATTATGATGTTACTGATATTACACATGAATTCTACGCAAAAGGGCTCCGCTACGACAGCAATACCTGTACTCTGCTGCAACAGGGAATTCTGCCCTTCCTGCACGAATCTGGCTTGCTGCGCTTTCCTACCTTTTTCGAGGACGGAACCTATTTGTGGCAGAACCGGGGATTGGATTTTGGACAAAGCGAAAGGGAACTCTTTTCCAAGCCCGGCCTGAAAATCATTTCCGTTCATCCAATGCATATGGTAATGAACTCACCGGATATCAACTACTCGAGGCGCGTCAAGGACAACCTGAGCCGAGCGCAATGGATTCAATTAAGCGAACGAGATTTGCTTGAACTGCAATATAAGGGTCGCGGAATCCGGGATTTCGTGGTGGATCTGCTCGCATTCATTCACCGGGAAGAATACGATGTCTTGACCTTGAACGATCTATATTTGAAGTGGAGTCGAGAAAACTATGACTAAAGCAAACAATGTTTTGGGGCTTTTGTTCGAAGGTTCCGATCCTTCCGCCGCCCTGCTTGTCAACGGAGAAATCGTTGCCTTTGCGGAAGAAGAGCGTTTCAACAGGCAGAAACACGCCCCGAACCAATTTCCATCAAACGCCATCGCCTATTGTTTGTCGGTAGCGAAACTGGATATAGCGGATCTTGACATCATTGCAACTGGCTGGGATGTGGACAAATTTCCGGATGAAATGGCACGTTTCTACCTTTCCTCTTGGTATCGATATCGTCCGACTGGAAAGCATGTGCTGGATTGGCAGCTAAAGAACCTTGGCCGCTATAGCCGGGAACGTATGGAAGACATCATTCGCAAAAACCTTTTTCAGAACCTGCCGAAAAATAGGCAACCTGAATTGCGCTTCGTAAACCACCATTTGTCCCATGCCCATTCCTGTCACGTTCTGTCTGGTTTTCAGGATGCCGCGATTCTAACAATGGACGGGCACGGCGAGCACGACTGCACCAACTTCTGGGTGGCCGAACAGGGTTATGTTAAGCACCTGAAACGCTGGGAATTGCCGCATTCGCTGGGCTGGTTTTATACCATGTTTACACAGTGGTTCGGCTTCCGACCACATGACGGAGAAGGCAAACTGATGGGGCTGGCCGCCTACGGCCAAAAAAAAGATGAGTTGTTAACCAATGTACGGAAAGTGCTGCATCTTGTAGACAGCGATTCCTGTTATGAAGTCTGCTCTGACTTTTTTTACGGCAAACGAAGCGAGGACGGCCCCTACAGCGAAGAATGGCTACGCCTTTTCGGAAAACCACGTTTCTTTGAATCCAACGACCCTTTCAGCCAATATGAAAAAGATCTTGCCTTTGCGGTGCAATCCGTGTTTGAGGAAGTTTGCCTGAAACTGGCAAAGACACTGATTGATCTTACAGGAAAGACCAAGCTGTGTGTCGCCGGTGGGTCGTTTATGAACTGTAAAATGAACGGTGTGTTGGCGAAATGGATTGGTTACGAAAACTTCTTCGTGCAACCGGCTGCGGGAGACAACGGCATCTCGCTGGGAGCTGCGCTGGCCGCCTGCCGTTATGAAGATCGTATCCGCAAGGCAAGTTTTTCCCATCCATACTTGGGACCGGAATATGACAACGCTACCATTGAAACAGCCCTGATCGAAGCGGGTCTTGCATATGAAAAGAAAGAAAACATTGCTAAAGAAGTGGCGCAACTGCTTTCCCGCTCAAAAATCGTAGGTTGGTTCCAGGGGAGAATGGAAATGGGCGCTCGCGCATTGGGCAACCGCAGTATTCTGGCCAATCCGCTCAACCCGGACATGAGTAACATCATAAACTGCAAGGTAAAGTTCCGGGAACCTTGGCGCCCTTTCTGTCCTTCAACAACAATCGAAAACGGAGCGGAATATTTCGACTTTTTCGGCCCGCTACCTTACATGATCGTAGCCTGTAAAGCCCGAACCGGAATCAAGGAAAAACTGCCGTCGGTCGTGCATGTAGACAACACCGTGCGTGTGCAAACCGTGGAAGCAAAATGCAACCCGAAATACCATGCGCTCATCGAAGAGTTCGGCAAGCTCAGCGGCTATGAGGTGGTGTTGAACACCTCGTTCAACGTAAGAGGAGCCCCCATCGTATTAAGACCGGAGGAAGCAATTAACTGTTTTTTGAACACCGGCCTGGATTACCTGGCGATTGGGGATTTTCTGGTTTCCAAGTAAAGGGTTGAACCGAATGCTCCTACCACGGTGAAAAAGCAGGTATGAATTGTTGAGATAGGTCTTCTGACTTATCCCGGGTGTTTTCATGTGTTCAGATCCGAAAAGAGAACGGAAAGATCAAGTTGATCGGCTTGATACAACATGAATGGAGTTTTCATGTTATTGGAGTCAGCAAAGTCAACGAACAGAAATAACGAACCGTCTCCCAACCGGACGGAACACGCTACAAAAAAAGTGGAGCAAAAAGATAGATTTGTAAGAACAACTGCCATGCTGATCATGATTGTCGGTTTGTTGGTCGCCTCCATGTTCTACACCCATTTGAATTCCCTGCCTACGCGCGCCCTGTTGGGCGAGTATCCGGACGGTTCGCACAGCATCTTCTCCGACGATGCGCTCTTTTACACCGTGATAGCCAAGAATATTGTGAACAACAAAACATCTACTTTCGATGGTGAAGCCTTTACCAATGGGTATCATCCGGCCTGGATGCTGCTCAATTTGCCGCTGGTGACCTTGACGAGAGGCAATCCGGAGCAGCATTTTCGGCTAAGCCTGCAACTATCCTTCGCCATGCATGTGTTCGCGTCCATTTCGCTGGCAATGGCCCTCTCCCTCTTTTGTTCGCACTTTTTCGCCGTTGCTTTAGCGGTGCTTCATCTTGTGGGCTTTCCTGCCCTGCAAAACGTGGCCAGCGGTACAGAAGCGCCGCTGTCGGGACTCAGCACGGTTTTATGCCTATGGGTCTTGATGCTGTTTCTTGCAGAATGGCAGGTGACGACCGGAAACGAAGTTGACAAACTTTCCAAACGAAAATCGAATCGTCTTGCTCTGTTGCTTGGTTTTCTTTTAGGTTTTCACTTTCTGGCCAGAACCGATGGTATTTTCCTGATTCTATCTTCCCTCATCGTTATCATATTTTTTCTGCTTGGCAAAAGGAAAGAAGGTGAACCTAAAAGTATTTCGGCATGGTTATTCGCAACTAGAATTCACTTGGTCATCATCATGATCCTCCTTGTGACGACTCCCTGGTTGCTGTTTTGCCTTCTCAAAACAGGATCGATTGTTCAGAACAGCGCGTTAATGAAGCAATTGTGGCGGGAATCAATGCTAGTCGGCAAACCCGCAAGTGAATGCCTTGCCTTTGGTACCAGCCTGTTCGGCCGATATATATTCAATATCGCCGCTATCATTCCCTTCGGACAATTGCTGTTTCCTATTGTCCTTCTGATTCCGCTCATCACTACTGTTTCTAAGAGACTGAGAAGCAAAACGTGGACACATAAGTATGTAAGCTCCCTGCTCTTATCTGGCAACACCGAACAAGATACTCCCGCAACGGCAACAACTTCCGGTTCAATAGACAAACGCGACCGTTTCGTCCGGCCTGCCTTGCTCGCTGGACTAGCCGGTCTAACTGCGGTCCTAGTGGCGGGGATGTATTATGCTGCCAGGTTTCCTCATTTGCGGCATTGGTATTATTCCGTAGGTTACATTGTGCTTTTGTGGCTGTTTGCCGTTGCGGTAGCTTCGATTCAAACTCGGTGGTGTGCAAAGCGCCAACGCGGCTTTGCCATCTTGAAAGCCCTGTTCCCTTCCGTTTGCGTCTTATTGATCGCTTTGTCGGCTTGGGGCAGCGTTGCACGCACCTTAAAAATCAGCGAATTAGGGAATGGCCGAAATCAAGACGAACGCTACTACGATGCAGCCTTGTGGTGTCGGGACAATCTTCCGCAGGATGCAAGACTTGCGGCGTTTAGTTCGGGAATTCTGGCCGCATTTTCCGAACGAAAGACAGTAAACCTCGACGGGTTGGTCAATGCGGATATCCAAAGACACTACCGAAACCGAACCTTGATAGACTACATAAAAGAACGCCGAATCGACTATATTGTCGATAAGACGTACACGCTTTCGTATTTGGATGCCTACTCTCCTAACTGGTGGAAGCAAAACCTGGAGAAAGTCATAGAATTTCCCTGCGACGATCACATGGGTAGCGTAATCGTATTCAAAATCAGAAATTAGACCTCTTTTTTTTGTCAGGCGACTATATGTCCATGTCAAACAATAAAAGGACCATTTAGATATTTGAAAATCCCCACTATTTTTCGGGCGTTCGGATTATTGATTCTCGTTGAATTCGGTGGTATAATCGCATAATTAGGTCATCAGCGAACAGAGGACGAGTGGAGGTTAGAATGGACGAACGCCGTAGAGATCCTCGTATCCCCGTACACATTTCAGCCTTGGTTAACGATCCTCCCGAAGAGTGGGAGGGGTTTATTTCGGATGTATCGTTGGGTGGTATGGCGGTTGTTTGTTCCAAAGGTCCGAGTATCAACCAACGATTGATCATTCAAGTCGAGGTGGAAGGGCAAACCATCGATCTGGAAGTGACCGTGCAATGGATCAAGACCATGGATCTATTGGATCGCGAAAACAGTTGGGTGGAATTTGGTACCCGCATTGTCAACGGCAGTCCGAAATTTGAAACGTTCGTTCAAAAAATTATGCGGACTTTCAGTGATCGCCGCAAAAGCGAGCGATTCAAGTCTACAATCCAGGTCGCGTTTCGTTCGAGCCAGGAACTGGTGCGCGATAAAACCTTCAATATCAGTCAATCCGGTATGTTCATCAGTTCGAATCATCCCCCCAGCAATGACGAGCAGATTTCCATAAAGTTGAATCTTCCCCAAGCCGAAGCGGTAATCGTTGACGCGCAGGTCGTACATGTCAATCATCCCGATACGCTAAAACCCGGTGATTTACCGGGATTCGGCATCCATTTCCTTTCATTCCATGAGGATGGAGAGAGTATCTACAAAGGTTTTCTGAATCAACTGAGAACCAAGATCCCCTTTACGGTGGAGTAATTCCGAGTGCGCCCTGGATCGAGCGGGATTGCCTCCCGCTTGAAACGTTTCGGACCGGGAAACAATCCTGATCCATCGTAGGAACACGGCTGGAAATCTCTGGATCAATACTCTTTTCTTTAAAAATTACAGTCTTGTAACATCGAGTCTTTGCGCATAAAGGAAGGGGAGGGGAGTAAAAACTCCCCTCCAAGCTGGGTAGGATACTAATTATTATGCCACGTTAGGTGCCAGTGTGTTTTTCACCCCGATGCAGGGTTGGGGGAAAAACCGTCCAATCGTCCCGGGTGTCACAGAAGCGATTGGATATAGGATAGATAGGATTTCGATAGGATTTATTCCTGAACAAAACGCAAAAACATCAAAAAATGTAACCATTCTCAATCCATTAAGACAGAGTTGGGTACAGGTTTGCTATTACTTAATGATATCAGTTCGTTATGTTGGTAGGAGTAACGTGGTCTGTTAGTTCGGTTTCAATATCCCGGTCGATAGATTTCGATGGACTTGAGCGCGCCTTCCGTTTCGTTGACGCCGCCGGTCAGCAGCACTGCACCGTCTGGAAGCCGGAGGGCGTCGTGTTCCGCCCGTGCGCGCGACATCGTCAGGCTGCGGGTAGAGTGGATATCCGCTTTCGAGCCGACTGTGATGATTTCGCAGCTGTCCAGCGCCAGATCATCCGTTCCGCGCCCGCCGCAGGCTAATAATTCGGTGGCGGATAGTGGGGTCAATGTGTGTCCGTAGCGCGGTGTGGTGAATACATCCTTGATTTCGGCGAAAGCTGCGCAGTCGCCGGAAGTGGCACAGTCGGTATAAAACACGACTCCTGAAGCCGAGGCGGTGCCGTTAACCAATCCACCGGCTAATAACACGCGACGATCCGACAAAAATGCGGCGGCGTGGTTTGTGCGCGTTTCTTCCGGAGCGCCTTCGATCAGGGATGTTTTTGAATCGGTCGTGCCGATCCATTCCGCGCTGGCTTCTCCCTGGGCGTTTCCACCGTAAATCAGGATTCCGATAGACGTAAACAGGTCGGCGTAGGTGGCGGTCATACTATGACCGCTGCGCGCGGTTTGCATCGAAAAGCCGTTTGCGTAGGTGTCGGTATCGATGCGGAACCAGTCGCAGCTATCGAGTGTATTGCCCTCGTTGTCTTCACCGCCGCAGATCAGGATTTTTTCCTGATCGTATATGCCCGCCATGCGATGTGCGATGCGAGGTGTAAAGGTGCCACTTACTGTAATGCTCCGTTCCAAACTGCTTTCTTCCGAGGAAATCACGACGGGTTTTGTTTGCCAACTCTGTTCTCCCGCTTCGATTTCGTAGCCGCCCAGCACCAGCACCGAATCGACATCGACAACGATCACCTCGTGTCCGATCAGACCCTGTCCCAGAAAATAGCTGCTCTCGCCTTCTTTGAGCAGGCCCATGTCATAGGTGGGCGGAGTAAAGGTTTCCACTTGCGGAACGGTATCTTTTTCGTTGCCGTCTTCATCGATATCCGCCCCGCCTATGATCAGGACATCGTAATTATTGGGACTGACCATTTTCACTCCGGCGCGTGCATACAATAATTCCAGTGGTGGCGAACTCAATGCGTCTACATTGGAAAAATACACCGCGAAGCTGTCGCCTTCGGTGCTGAAGGTCTGGGTGGTGATGTCTGCCGTGCGTCCGAAGCTGACGCGCTCGTTTTCGGCGTCGTAGCCTTCCATCGTCAATATGAATTCCGGGTAATAATTCAGATCCGCCAGGGCGACTTCCATATTGTTGAAGCCGGTGCGCGGTTCGTAGGTGAATTCCTCGACGTCTTCTTCATCCAGGCGATTGGTGACGGTGAAGACGATCTTTTCCAGCGATTGAAACGGATCGTGGTCGGTGGGCTCGACAATCGCCAGGCTCAGATCGTAATGTTGTCCGCCGTTACAGGCTACCAGCAACAAGCCGGTTATCAGGACGATTAGAAATCGTTGGATCGATAGATTCTTCATGTTTTCGTTTCCTTTAACGCGTGACTTCAATCGTCATGCTGTCGCTTGTATCTACGCCGTATTTAACGCCTACTACGATGCCCGCTACCGCCACCGCACCGATGACCGTCCAGAAAATCCAGTGCTTGTAAAAGGGGACGCTCTTTTCCTCGTCGTTGACCAGGGGCGCATCGCTGGGGGCGTAATCCAGATCGAAACGATCCTTGTCGCGCCCGGCTTCCTTTTCGTAGAGTGGTTCGGAAGCGGATTCTTTAGTCTTTTTCTTGGTTTTCGCATTAGTAGTAGCCGGGGTAGCTTTGGTATCGATTGGTTTGCGCGCCTCTCCCACTCCGCGTGTTTCTTTCTTTTCGGCAGGGACTGCTTGGGAATCTGCCGGGGTCGCAGCCGGTTGTTCCGCTGCGGCGGGAGTCTCAGGCGATGTCTGCTCGACGGCTTGGGTTGGCTTTTCTACCGCCTCGCTTGTGGCTTGCTGGGCTAGAAGCCGGGCGGGTGCCAACCAGATAAGAGACAGCGTAAACAGATAAATCGTCCCCCAGCCGCACACGCTGCGCCAGCTATTGCATCTCATGCTTCCCTCCTGGAAAAAAGTCGCGTTATTTTAGGCGAGGGAGGGCGGGAAGTCAAACCGAGGATTGTCTAAAGATGTAGGTTTTTATAAAAGGTCTGACAAATTTGTCACAGACGCAAATTTGGCTGCTTTGTTGAATTGACAGTCAGCAAAAACGGCAAGGCGCTATATCCTGAAAACCATTGGAAAATCGCCTTGTTTTGACTTGGCATGCCTCTTGCTTTGTAATCAGGGCGATCGTTTCAGAGCGCTTGAAAACAGATGAGAATTTGAGTATAGAAGATAGTGGAAACTAGGAAAAGTCAGAAAGGACGACAGATGAAACGCAACAACTGGAGGCTTTATTCGATGTTGGGATGGCTGCTGCTCGTATCGCTATTAGCGGCATGTAGTGGAGATTCCAATGAGGGTGACGACGGAGAGTTTTTCTCGGCGGCACCCGGAGATAGCTGGGATGATCGACAATACGAAGCGCCTTCCGCTGCCAATTCCGATGGCGATGCATTGGAGGATGGCGATACAGGTAGCGATGCCGAGCGCGAAATCGTCGAATCGGATCTGTACAAAGTCAGCGGTAACAGCATTTTCGTATTGAACTCCTATCGTGGCTTGGCGGTGATCGACTTCTCCAATCCGCAGGATATGCAGATTCAGGGACGCCTGCGTATGCAGGGAACTCCGAAGGAAATGTTCGTGGACAACGGCGTGGCGACGATCCTGCTTACCGGCGTTATGCAGGAAGAGGACGATCAGGTGCGCAACGGCAGCCAGGTGGTGACGGTCGATGTCAGTGACCCGACCAACCCGCTGCTGATCGAGCGTTTCGATATGGCGGGAACGATTGTGGACAGCCGCCAGGTGGGCGATGTGATTTACGTCGTCAGCAGCGTGCAACCCTGGTGGGATTGGTGTACCGAACCCAGCGAGCAGAGTTACACGGTGCAGGTCATGTCCGTCAACGTGGCCAACCCCAATAACGTTTTCCAGGCCGATCTGCTTGAATTCGAAGGTGGTGGCTGGGCGGTGTACGTCACGCAGAACGCCATGTATGTGGCTTCCACCGGTTATGAAAACGACTGGAGCGAGGGCGGTTATGCCTCGGATATCACCGTGGTGGACATTTCCGATCCGGCTGGAACGATTACCAAGCGTGGCAGTTTCAACGCCGCAGCGCGCGTGCTGGATCGTTTCAAGCTGCATCAGGTCGGCGATGTACTGGTCGTGACCAGCATTACCAATGAGTGGAACGGCGATACCAGGCTGGAAACCTTCGATGTGTCCGACCCGGATAACGTCAGCCGTTTGGGTATGGTGACGGTTATGGAGAACGAACAACTGCATGCCACGCGCTACGACGGCAACCGGGCGTATATCGTCACCTACGAAAACACCGATCCGCTGTTCGTAGTGGACTTTTCCACCCCCTCCAACCCCATCGTGTTAGGCGAACTGGAGATTCCGGGCTGGTCCACTCACATGGAAATTCGCGGTACGAAAATTTACAGCGTCGGCGTGGACGATCAGGATGGTCGCCGCGTGAAGGTGGCGTTATTCGACGTACAGAATCCGCTTGATCCGAAACAATTGGCCACGGTGTCTTTGGGCGAAAGCTACGCCTGGAGCGAAGCGTTGTATGACTGGAAAGCTTTTAAAGTATATGACGATCTGGGCCTGATCCTGGTGCCGACTTCCGGTTGGGACGAGCGCAGCTATGGGCAGACCAACCTGCTTACCCTGATCGATTTCTCCGAAACCAGTTTGACCAAGCGTGGTTCCGTTGCCAGCGATACGCCCGTGCGACGTGGTTTCGTGGCGGGTGATTACCTGGCTTCGTTGTCGGAAACCGACGTACAGTTGATCGATTTCAGCGACCGCGACAATCCGGAAATCGTTTCCGACGTGCAGGTGGCGGGCTACGTCACCGATCTGAATCTCTGCGGCGACGTGTTGTGCAACCTGGGCGCGGGTTACTACAGTTCACCCAGTCGCTTGCGCTTGTACGATCCCTCCAATCCGGGAGATACGCCCTATTTCAAGAGCCGGATGCTGGAGCAGATGGAAGGTTATGGTGGTAGCTGGAACACGATTCTGGCCAACGGCGACCGGGTCTTCGTTCTTTCCGAAAGCTACGGCTACTGGGGACCGATGGCTGATGGTGGCGGCGAATGGAACGACGACCAGCAGAACCGCATTCACGAGTTCGACCTCTCCGACTCCGCCAATCCCGAATATCTGGGCAGCGCGGTGCTGGAAGGCAGCGGCGACGACAGCTACTATTACTACAGCGGCAGCACGCCGGTTATTCTGGAAAACAACGTGGTGGCGACCTTCGAAGTTCAGGAAAATGGCCGCAAGCTGAATTTTTACAACGTAAACGATATCGACAATGTCACCAAAAGCGACTCCGTCGATGGGCTGAGCCCCTTGACAGACTATGGTGTGGCTCCGATCGTGCGCGGCACCTCCTTGTGGGCGCCGACCTGCGAAGATGTTTCCGTCAACGATGATGGCCTGCCGATGACCAAGTGTTATGCGTCTCGTTTCGATGCAACTACACCCGATGATGTGAAACTCGACAACAAAATCAACATCCCCGGTCAGTTGATCGCGCTGAGTGCGGACACCAACCGCATGGCCTCGATCGACCGTCAGTTCACCACAGCCTCGGAACAGGAATACACGGCTTGCCGGTATTCGCTGGAACTGTTGAGCCGGAACGGCGATCATGCCAGCCGCATCGTTTCGATTCCGCTTTATACCGATCAGTACTGCTATTATCACGATTCCTACTACTCCGACGGCGATGTCGAACCGCCTTCGGTGGATGGACAGGAGCCGAACCCGACGACAGCGGATAGCGGTGACGGAACCAGCGTCGATCCAGACGATGAAGAAATCGTTGCTGAAGAAACGAGAGAGCGCAAAGTGACGCGCACGATGGATGAAGAAGTCGAACTGAGCTTTTCCGGCTTGCACGCCGAAAACGACCACGTCTTCGTAATCGAATCCCGTTACGGTTACTATAACTACAGTTATGGTTATGATGTGGCGGTTTCCGACGCCGCGTATCCGGGTGGTTGCACCTACGGTGAATACGACAGCACTTCGGACCGCATCGGTATCAAGATCTACAACATGGAAGATGGCGAATTGGAAGACAGCATGGAGTTTGCCGGTGTAAACACCTTCCAGGTCGTGCAGGGTGGCGGTCTGTTGTTGATGGGTAACACCTATGGAAGTTACACCGACAAAATGCGGCTGGTGTACATCGACGGCGACGGCGTCAGCACCGAATTACAGGCCCCTGAATTCTACAGCAATTCCTATTACAACGCGATGAAGGCGGTACGTGTGGGTGATATGCTGTATGTCCCCTTCGGTTGGGAAGGTATCGAGGCTTACGAACTGTAAGCCGTGATTTACCGGGAGGAGATGCGGACCGGTCCGAAAGGATCGGTCCGCTGCATTTTATGGCGTAAAAGCCGAAATGTATGGTAGGTCTGGAATGTGAAGGCAATAGAGTCCGATATTGCGGGGAAAATCCGCAGACAACGATACGCTAAAACGTGGAGAGTGAAACGATGAAACGATGGGCTGTGATGGGGTTATTGGTGATGGTGGCGTTGATGGGGCTATACGCCTGTAGCGACGATGGGGATGACTCCACGACCGATGGCGATATGGATACGGAGCTTTCCGAAATTGAAGGTGACGGTGCCGTGGATGGCGACGGTGACGATCTCAACCTGATGCAGCGCTACAGCGGACCGGACTGGTACAAGCACGTCGTTTTCTACGAAATCTGGGTGCGCAGCTTTAACGACACCAATGGCGACGGCATCGGCGACTTGCGCGGCGTTACCGAAAAGCTGGATTATCTGGCGGATCTGGGTGTGGGTGCGTTGTGGCTGACTCCCTACTATCCCACCCCGTATTTCGACAGCGGCTACGATGTTGCCGACTATCTGGCCATCAATCCCGAATACGGCACGATGGAGGATCTGGAAGAATTGATCGAGCAGGCGCATCAACGCGGCATCCGCCTGTTCGGCGATCTGGTGATGAATCACACCAGTATCGAGCATAGCTGGTTCGTCGAATCGCGCAGCACGACGGATAACGACAAGCGCGACTGGTACATGTGGGCGGCGGAGCCGAATCTGCCCTGTACGCCCATGGACCCCGGCGTTTTCGGCGAGAGCGGCTGGGAACTGGACGATACCACCGGTGAATATTATTTTCATCAGTTCTATCCCCAACAGCCGGACTTGAACTACCGCAACCCGGAAGTCAAAGCTGCTATGTTGGATGTCGTGCGTTTCTGGCTGGATAAGGGCCTGGACGGCTACCGGGTGGATGCCATCATGACGCTCGTGGAAGATACGCCCGAAACCGATCCGAATAACTTCCTGTGCCAGAATCACCCCTTGACCCATGCTTTCTTGCAGGATTTACGCGCGGTGCTGGAGGAATACGACAACAAGGCGTCGTTGGCGGAAACCTGGTCCTTACCGGAAGAAACCGCCGAATACTTCGGTGATGGTACGAACGAATTTCACATGAGTTTCAGCCTCAATCTGAGCGTCGGGATGCAGGGTGCGTGCATGTACGACAGTCCCAATCTGGTAACCGATCAGTTGGCGATTGCGCAGGAACCGTTGCCTGAAGGGGCGCAGCTTGGCCTGTGGCTTTCCAGCCACGATCAGCCCCGTGTGATGGGTACGGTGGGAGACGATTTCAGGCGGGCTGCTGCTGCGGCAGTGATGCTGCTGACCTTGCCCGGCACTCCGGTGATGTACTACGGCGACGAAGTCGGGCTAACCAACGGTTCGGATATCGTGGTGGACAAGCGGGATCAGTCGCGCACACCCATGCCCTGGCAGGCAGGAGACGGCGTCGGGTTTACCAGTGGTACGCCTTGGCTGGCTGCGGCTCCGGGTGCGGAGAGCGCTAACGTGGCTACGCAACAGGATGATCCCGACTCGTTATTGGCTTTGCATCGCACGTTAATCGCCGAGCGTAACCGCTTAGGTATATTCGGTGCGGGATCGTTCGATCAGTTATCCTTCGATGGGGAAGACAAGCGCGTGATGGCTTATGCCCGCGAGTTGGACGGAAAAAGCGCGGTCGTGCTGATCAACTTCTCGGAGGAGGAGCAGCCGGTCAAGCTGAATCTGAATTCGCGTGTGAGCGGCGAGGCGAAGGTGCTGGTCGCCCAAGAAACGCCTCCGGTGCTACGTGCAGACAGCGCCGCTTCCTATTCCGTCACCCTGCCGCCCTATGGCTATGTGGTGTGGGAATTGTAAGCGCGAAATCATTGCAGCCTGAAAGTATCGTTGCTTAGCCGACGGCGCTACTTTGCGGCTGCTGCACGAATTCGTCTATTTTCGCTTGCAACCGGCTCAATAACTCCGCGCTGGTGCGATAATCCTTCTCGTCTAACAGTTTGGCGCGCAGCAGGTGCTGCAACGACTGCTGCCCGCGTTCGATGCGATGCCGGATGTTGCGCAGGTTATCGGTTCGTTGGCGGCTGATCAACTGCCCAACGAGAAAAGGCAGCCCAGCGGCTTCTTTGGCCAGATCATCATTCAAAAACATACTGCCGAAGGGGATTTGCAACGACAGCAAATAGGCAATGTTCGCCCAGCGTAATGCCAATCGCACCGGGTCCAGGGGAGAAGCAGGCTGCTTGCGGTTCGGTTGCTCGATTCGTTCCATACTACCACCTCCAGACAATAAGTGTCCGATTGTGCGATTGTTGGATGAAAAAAAAGTGCAAAAAGCTTCATGAAAGGACTTTTGATATTAATTCGTGGAAATATTATACTTTGTATGCTTCCAACGGATTTGGAGGAGATTTTCATGTTGTTTGAAACGTCTGGTGTCGAGATCGCCTGGTATTTGCCTCCGTTGATCACGTTTGCCATTGCGGCGGTAGTTTCTACCGGCGGCGTGAGCGGCGCGTTTTTATTGCTGCCCTTTCAAATGAGCGTGCTCGGTTTTACCAGCCCGGCGGTTACGCCCACCAATCATCTTTACAACATCGTTGCCATTCCTGGTGGCGTTTATCGCTTTATTCGCGAGGGCCGCATGTTGTGGCCGTTGGCTCTGGTGATTACACTGGGAACTTTACCCGGTGCGGCGCTGGGAAGCTGGCTACGCATCGAATACATGCCCGATCCCACATTGTTCAAGTTGTTCGTGGGGGGCGTACTGTTATTGATCAGCGGACGCATGCTGGTAGAGAATGTACTTCTGCCCATTGCCCAGCGGCTGGGCTTATCGGCCAAAACCGAGAAGCAGGCTGCGGTACCGGTTACGGAAATCGAAGTGCTCCGCTGGCGCTGGCATCGCTTTGAGTATGCCTTTGGCGGCGAAACCTATTCCGTGGGTGTGCTGTGGCTGTTCGGCTTGTCCGCTGCGGTCGGGATTTTAGGCGGTGCATACGGTGTAGGCGGCGGAGCGTTATTGGCCCCGATTCTGATCAGTTTTGCGAAGCTGCCGGTATACACCATTGCCGGGGCGTGCCTATTGGGAACGCTGTTCACCTCCACGTTCGCAGTGGCTTTTTTCGCCCTGGTCGCGCCGATGTACTCTCAAACCGGAGTGGCGATAATGCCGGACTGGGCACTGGGTGGCCTGTTCGGGTTGGGTGGATTGGCGGGCACCTATACCGGCGCGCGCATTCAACGTTACGTGCCACAGGCGATCATCAAAGCCATACTGGGACTGGGCGTGACGCTACTGGCCCTGCGTTACATTCTTGGATACTTCATGTAAGATGTAAGCCTTTATCGGCGCGCGAGCCATCATCAAGAATTCGGCTTCCGGTGAACGTCGCGCACCGCACGGCCTGAAGGGTCGGCGTTTGCAGCAAAAGCGCGATCCCATTCGATGGCCACCGGACTGCTACAGGCGATGCTCGGTCCACCCGGAACGACGGAAGCGGCCTGTTCCCCTGGGAAAATGGAATCGAAGATCTGCCTGTAGAAATACCCTTCTTTGGTGACGGGTGTGTTGTGAGGGAATCTGAAATCCGCGTGCGCCAGTTGATTGTCGGTAACGGCTTGTTCCGCCGTTTCGCGCAGCGCGTCGATCCAGCCATACCCGACGCCGTCGGAGAACTGTTCTTTCTGACGCCATAGAACTTCATGAGGCAGCATGCCATCAAAGGCTTTTCGCAGCGGATATTTTTCCATCCGCTCGCCGCTTGTCATTTTTTCCGCGGGATCGAAACTCATTGCGGTGTCGAGAAATTCACGGTCCAAAAACGGAACGCGCACTTCAACGCCCCAGGCGGACATCGATTTGTTCGCCCTAAGACAATCGAACTTGTACAGGTTGTTCAGTTTGCGAACCGTTTCTTCATGAAGCGCCACGGCGGAGGGGGCCTTGTGAAAATAGAGGTACCCACCGAAAATTTCGTCCGACCCTTCGCCGGAAAGCACCATCTTGATCCCCATGGCCTTGATCCGACGAGCCATCAGGTACATGGGCGTGGAAGCCCTAATCGTAGTAATATCATAGGTTTCAATATGCCGTATCACGTCTTGAAGGGCATCCAGCCCCTCTTGCACGGTAAAGACGAATTCATGATGAACCGTATTGATGGCCTCGGCCACTTTGCGCGCGGCGTCGAGATCCGGCGAGCCTTCCAAGCCGATGGCGAAGGAATGCAACTGCGGCCACCAGGCCTGAGAGTTGTCGTCATCTTCAATTCGCTTTGCCGAATATTTCGCGGCGATGGCCGCAATCAGCGATGAATCCAGCCCGCCGGAAAGCAGCACGCCATAGGGTACGTCGCACATGAGTTGCCGCTTGACAGCCCGTTCCAGTTCCGTCCTTAATTTCACTAGATCGAGCGCTTGTTCCTTAACCGCTTCGTATGTCGTCCACGAAGGCCGATAGTACGGTTCCGGTTTAGACATTTTGCCGGTCAGATAATGTCCTGGAGGAAAATCTTCGATCACCCGGCAATAGGCCATCAGCGCTTTCATTTCGGAGGCGACGTACAGATTGCCGTTTTCATCACGCCCGGTGAACAGCGGATTGACACCGATCGGGTCGCGCGCAATCAAAAAATCCGAAGTTTTCTTGTCATAAAGCACAAAGGCGAAGATGCCGTTGAGTTCATTCAGGAATTCCAGATCGCCGCGTTCGTAAAGGGGAAGAATCACTTCGCAGTCGGAACCGGTTTTAAAATCGTAATCGCTCAATTGGCGGCGCAGGGCGCGGTGATTGTAGATCTCGCCGTTGACGGCCAGCACGAGGTTTTCGTCCCGGTTCGTTAACGGTTGTGCGCCGTGCTCGACATCAACAATGGAAAGCCTTTCATGAGCCAGCACCGCGAAATTATCTGCATAGACACCGCTCCAATCCGGACCGCGATGCCGGATGGTCCTCGCCATTTCCACAGCGCGCTCCCGCAACTCCGAAGTTTCACCGTGTCCGCCCAGAATACACGCGATTCCACACATGGTTTTCCTCCACCCAGCACTGGTAATACGAAGACCGCCTACAGACGATCGCCTGGTCACCCCCCGTTCAACATGATGAAGTCCTCATTATAGCAGAGTTCCATTCTCCGGCCAACGCCAGAATTCGATTGAATCGCCAATTTCCTTGTCGTGTGGGGGCAACTTCCGGTATACTCCCCCGGTCCGGAGGTGAGTAAACATATGGAAGAAGAGATCAAGAACGAGCGAAAAGCGAAGAAAGTAGTCGTGGTCAACGAAGGCAGCAGCGGTTTTGTCCGTCTGCTGAAAGTCGTGTTGATACTCGGTGTCGTGCTAACCTTGGTTGGTATTGGGACTGCGATAGGGACGATTTACTATTTTAAGAAAGACCTGCCCACTTTCGAGTCGGTCGATCAGTACAAGCCGTTACTGGGAACGATGGTCTATGCCGAAGATGGCACGAAAATCGGTGAATTTGCTATTGAAAAGCGGCAGATCGTGGAATACGAAAAGATTCCTCGCCTGCTGATTCTGGCCTATGTCGCCGCGGAAGATCAGAACTTTTTCATGCACTTCGGTTTCGACCCGATCGGTATGCTGCGGGCCATGATGAGCAACGTGCAGGCGGGGCATTTCAAGCAGGGCGCCAGCACCATCACCATGCAACTGGCGCGCACTTTCTTTCTGAGTCGCGAGAAGAAACTG
The DNA here is from genome assembly GCA_965140415.1 of Myxococcota bacterium. Classification (GTDB taxonomy): domain Bacteria; phylum Myxococcota_A; class SURF-8; order SURF-8; family SURF-8. The sequence continues at coordinate 4,813,032 of OZ223209.1, read as the reverse complement.
GTCCGTAAAATCCGGGAGATCATCCTGGCGATTTTCGAAATCGAAGCCAATCTGACCAAAGAGGAAATTCTGTGGCTGTATCTGAACCAGATCTACCTGGGACATGGGGCCTACGGTGTTCAGCAGGCCAGTCGCACCTATTTCGATAAGAACGTTTGGGAACTGGATCTGGCGGAAATGGCGGTTCTGGCCGGTCTGCCAAAAGCGCCGGGACGCGATTCTCCCTTTGTCAACATGCCGCGCGCCACCAAGCGTAAAAACTACGTGTTGCGGCGTATGTATGAAGCCGGATATATCACCAAAGCCGAGCGGGAAGAGGCAGAGAACGAACCGATCCGGCTGACCGAGCAGATCAACCATTTTTTGGCTTACGCTCCGCATTTTACCGAACACGTACGCAAGTACCTGTACGACAAGTACGGAGAAAAAGCGTTGTATTCCGGTGGCTTGCACGTGCAGACCACTTTGAATGTCGAAGCGCAGAAGTACGCCCAGGACGCCATGTATCACGGTTTGCGCTCGCTGGATCATCGCGAGGGCTACCGGGGACCGTTGGCGCATCTGCCCAAGGATAAGTGGAATGTTTTTCTGCGCAACCTGGAGCGTCATTACGCGGGGCTGCAATTGCAACGCAACAGGCGCTATTACGGGCTGGTAACCGACGTCAGCGATAAAAAGGAAACCGTGACGGTGCAGGTTGGCCAGTGGGTGGCCGATATTCCATTGGAAACCATGCGCTGGGCGCGCAAGCCCAACCCGGAAGTATATTGGGCCAACCAGCAGATCAAACGCCCCAGTTGGGTGCTTAAAGCCGGGGACGTCATTATGGTGCGTCCCACGGATTTGAAACACGCTTTCGATACCTTCGACCATCGCAGTCAAATGCCCCTTGAGATGAAAAAGTTGATTTGGGTACTGGAGCAGGAGCCCATCGCGCAGTCGGCGATATTGGCCAAGGAGCCTGAGAGCGGTTACACGGTGGCGATGGTGGGTGGCTACCAATTCGAAAAAAGCGAATTCAATCGCGCCATTCAAGCCTGCCGCCAGCCGGGTAGCGCCTTTAAACCGATTGTCTATGCTGCCGCTTTGGACGGCGACTGGAACGTTTCGACGATCATCATGGACTCACCGATTGTCGATGGCGAGTGGAAGTGGAAGTGGAAGCCGGAAAACTACGGTGAGGATTTCCAGGGCGAAGTCTCGTTACGTTATGCATTGCAGCATTCGCTGAATATTCCGGCCATCAAGACCATCGACCACGTCGGCGTGCTGAAAGTCAAGCATTACGCGGAAAAACTGGGCGTGCGAACCGAAATTCAGGAGGATCGCTCCATTTCGCTCGGTTCGGCCTGTATGACGCCGGAAGATTTAGTCAATGCTTACGCACACTTCGTCAATGGTGGTCGCAAACCTGGGACGGTTTACGTTAAGACCGTCATCGACCCATACGGAAATATTCTGGAAGATAACCGGGTTTACTACGATATCGGCCTGGATTTCGTAGAGAAGCTGGATCGGATGGAACAGGAAGTGTTAACCGTGCGCGAGCAGGTGATCCCGGAAACCACTGCATTTCTAACCGCTTGGTTGCTTACGGAAGTCGTTAACGGCGGCACCGGTGCAGGAGCGAAGGCGCTAGGGCGTCCCTGTGGCGGCAAAACCGGTACCACGAACGACAATTATGACGCCTGGTTTTCCGGGTTTACACCCAGCCTGGTTGCGGCGGCCTGGATCGGGCACGACGACAACTGGCGGCCATTGGGTAAACTGGAAACCGGTGGTCGGGCTGCCTTGCCGATCTGGTTGGATTTCATGAAGAATACCTTGAAGGATACTCCGGTTGAAGAATTCGAAGCCCCCGAAGGCATTCACTGGTTACGCGTCGATCAGAAGACGGGACGGCTCGCCACGGACAGCACGGCGTTGACCGTAAAAGCACCATTCAAGGTTGGAACGCAACCGGCGGAAAGTATGCCGGAAAACACCGAGATCAACCCGGACGAGTTTTTCAAAATGGGTGAAATCTACTGAGACGGAGGCGCACGTGTTTGGGCTAGGCATGTGGGAAATTCTGATCATTCTGGGCATTGCTCTGATTTTCATCGGACCGTCCAAACTGCCTGAAATCGCTCAGATGTTGGGCAAGGGGTTGCGAGAATTCCGGCGGGCGACCAACGACATCAAAAGCGCCGCCGACTTAGACGCTCCCTTCCGGGATGTTACGCCGAGCGATCCCCCTAAAGCGGCGTTGCCAGAGCCTGAAACGCAGGAAAATTCAAAGGATGAACCATCCAAAGCCGAACCTGCCGCATCCGATTCTTCCGCTCCCGATTCGACTGCATCCGCACAACATACGCCGGAAGCTGTAACGCAAACGTCCGAATCGGAAGGGCCAGTCGAAAAAGAACAGTCCGAGAAATCGGGTAGTTGAAAGGTGCGATTGTGAGCGGCGACGATGCGCAAATGACTCTGATCGGCCATCTGGAAGAACTTCGTTCCCGCCTGGTTCATTCCGTCATCGCCTTGTTTATCGCATTTACCGTGAGCTGGTTTTTTCGTCGGGATCTGCTTTACATCCTGAAAAAGCCTTTGCTGGACGCCTTGCCCGAAGAACTTCGTCATACCATCTTGTTGAAAGTGCTGGATAAATTCTTCATCGACCTGAAAGTGGCCATGATCGGAGCGCTGTTTCTGGCCGCGCCTTATATTTTATTACAAATTTGGCTGTTCATCGCTCCCGGTTTATACACCCATGAAAAACGATTGGCATTGCCGGTTCTGTTTTCTTCGACTTTCTTTTTCATTCTAGGGGTTTTGTTCTGTTATTTCATGGTGATGCCCCTGGGATTCTCCGTGCTGGTGCAGTACAGCCAGGGTGGCAGCGAATTGCTTTTGTTAGGGCAGAACCTGCCGGATGCGGCGGCGGCCACGGACAAGCTTCAGATCGCATTAAAGGAGCATATCGGCTTCACTGCCTCTCTGCTCTTTGCCTTCGGTGTTGCCTTTGAAACGCCATTATTCATGATCATTACCAATTGGGTCGGTGTGACCACTCCACAATGGTTCGCCAAGCAGCGGAAGTACGCTATTGTGGTGATTTTCATCCTCGCTGGAATCATGACCCCGCCCGATCCCTGGACGCAGGCCCTGTTTGCGATCCCCTTGTTATTTCTGTATGAAGTCGGTATCTGGGGCTCGCGTTTGCTCTTGACTTTCAAACGCAAAACGGCAGAGGAGGGGGATGAAGGTGAACCGGATGAAACGGAGCCGTTGTCTTCTTCTTCCGATGCTTCCGACACTAGAAATCCCGAATAGGAAAAAACGGTGTAATCAAGGTAGAGTTGGGTGTTGACAGCAGCCTCCTTGGTCCTTATAATGCCGCCCGGTTACGGTTTTAATCACGCATTTCTTGATTGGAGTAGGAAGCGATGGAAAAATACGAAGGCACTCTGCGAGTGAAGACAGGTCATGCGGAAATGCTCAAGGGCGGCGTCATTATGGATGTCACCAATTCGGAGCAGGCGAAGATTGCCGAGGAAGCCGGTGCGGTAGCCGTTATGGCGCTGGAACGCGTTCCGGCGGATATTCGTGTACAGGGCGGTGTAGCGCGCATGTCCGATCCGACGATCATCGAAGAAATCATGAAGTCGGTCAGTATTCCGGTTATGGCTAAAGCGCGCATCGGTCATTTCGTGGAAGCGCAAGTGCTCGAATCGCTGGGAATCGATTATATCGACGAATCGGAAGTTCTGACTCCGGCGGATGAAGAACATCACATCAACAAGTGGAATTACAAGATTCCCTTCGTTTGCGGTTGTCGTGTATTGGCCGAAGCATTGCGTCGCATTTCCGAAGGTGCGGCCATGATTCGCACCAAGGGTGAAGCGGGCACCGGCGACGTCGTCGAGGCTGTGCGCCACGCACGCGCGGTGCTGGGCGGCATCAAACGCTTGAAGGCGATGCCTGAAGAAGAATTGATGAGTGAAGCCAAGAACATGGGCGCTCCTTACGAGTTGGTGCGCTGGGTTCATGAAAACGGCAAACTGCCGGTAGTCAATTTCGCGGCAGGCGGTATCGCCACTCCGGCAGATGCGGCCATGATGATGCAGCTGGGCCTGGACGGCGTGTTCGTCGGTTCCGGCATCTTCAAATCGGGTAATCCGGCTCAGCGCGCCAAAGCCATCGTTCAGGCGGTAACGCATTACAACGATCCCAAGATCATTGCCGAAGTCAGCAAGAACCTGGGCGAAGCCATGGTCGGCATCAATGTAAGCAGCCTGGACGAAAAAGACCAGATCGCCAATCGCGGCTGGTAACAGACACTGTTTTTGCTGTAGATGTTTCAAGCAAAGTTCGTCGGGGACACTGCGTCCCCGACTTTCTCATTGTGAGCGGGTGATGTCGTTGACAATTGGAGTTTTAGCCCTGCAAGGCGCGTTTCGCGAACATCGCAACATGCTGAGCGCATTGGGCGTTGAAAGCCGGGAAATCCGGCTACCTGAACACCTGGAGGGCATCTCCGGGTTGATTATCCCCGGCGGCGAATCGACGACAATCGGTAAGTTGCTGGTGGAATGGAAACTATTGGAACCGGTTCGGCAGCTTGGGGAAGATGGGCTGCCGATTTGGGGAACGTGTGCGGGAGCGATTCTGCTTGCGCAGCACGTGACCGAGCGAGGGCGCGAGATGGACCAGCCGCTGTTGAAGCTGCTGCCCATGACCGCCGTTCGCAACGCTTTTGGCCGCCAGCGTGAAAGCTTCGAGGCCGACATTCCGATCCTTGGTTTTGAACAGGCATATACGGCGGTGTTCATTCGTGCGCCGCTGTTGAAGCCCGAAAACCAAAATATCGAGGTGTTGGCCGAAGTGAACGGAGAGGCGGTATTCGTGCGCTATAAACAGTTTATGGCCACGAGTTTTCACCCTGAGCTGACGAATGATGACCGCTTACATCGCTATTTCCTCAACCTCGTGGAAACCAGCCGATAAACGCCGTCCCTTTCGTTCGTCTGCCACCTGAAAGGACGAACCTATCATGACGAACGACAACGGATCCGTTTCCGGCGATTCTTCGGAGAATCACGGCGATATTTCCATGGAAGATCTTAGTTGGGACGACTTGGAGCTTAGCCCAACCAGTCGCGAAGCGGTGGCGCGTATGGGCTTTGCGCATCCGACCGAAGTGCAAGTCAAGGCCATTCCGCGCGTACAGGCCGGTGTGGATCTGATGGTGCAGGCGAAAACGGGATCGGGAAAAACCCTGGCATTCGGGTTGCCGATTCTGGAACGCCTGGACGAAACCAAGAATGAGATTCAAGCTTTGGTGCTTAGCCCTACTCGTGAACTGGCGGTGCAAGTTGCCGAGGAGATCACCCGTGCGGGTGAACTGGGCAATAAAACGGTCGTTCCGATTTATGGCGGCGCCAGCATCCGGGCGCAAATCGACCGCATCCAAGCCGGAGCCAAGCTGGTCGTGGGAACGCCTGGACGCATTCTCGATCTGATCAATCGTGGTGTCTTGAAACTGGACCGCGCCTGGATGGTTGTTTTAGATGAAGCGGACGAAATGCTGGATCGTGGTTTTTTGCCCGATGTGACGCGCATTTTGGAGCAGACTTCTAAAAAGAAGCAGACCATGCTTTTCAGTGCAACTTTACCTAACGCCATTCGTGGTCTGGCTATGCGGCATTTAAACGAGCCGGAAACCATGACCATCGGAAAAGCGGGATTATCGATTAATTACGACATCAAGCACGTGTACTACCGCGTACAAACCTTGTACAAATTTGCCTGTCTGGTCAATGTACTGCACAGTATTCCGCGCACCAAGGTGTTGGTTTTCTGCAACCAGAAGATCGAAGTCGAAAACGTGGCGGAATATTTGAACCAGGAAGGTTTTGCCGTCGGTTTCCTCTCCGGCGATTTGTCTCAGTCGGTGCGCACGCGCACACTCGACATGTTCAAAGGGGGGATGATCGACATCCTGGTGGCGACGGACGTTGCCGCGCGTGGCATCGATATTTTCGGAGTGTCGCATGTCATCAACTACGACCTGCCGGAAAACCAGGAATTGTATCTGCATCGCACCGGACGTACCGGGCGCGCCGGACGCACGGGTGTTGCGATTTCACTGGTGTCCCCTGCGGATTTGCTGGCCATCGGCACGCTTAAAAAGAAATTGGGGATGCCGTTCGAAGAACGACCGGTACCGACAAAAAAAGAAGTGGATGTCAACGTTAAAAAGTACTTCCTGGAGCGCCTTAAGGCGATGGAAACCGAAGAGTACCCGGATGATCTCTCGGTCTACGCCGACGATATCCTGGAATCGATGGATGCCTATCCTGCCGTAGCCGGTTTGTTGACCCTGCTGCGCCAGCATGGTTGGGATTTTGCGCAGGGCTACGATCCTGACCAGCCGGAAGTTAAAGATCGTCTTTTCGTGCGACCGATGCTGCTGGGAAAGAAAGACATCAAGGAAAAACTGGAGCGTCAGCAGAGTGCGTCTCGTGGGCGTGGCGGTCGCTCCCAGCAACGCAGTCAATCGGATCGCAAGCCGCGTACTCGCAAGCCGAAGGAAAGCATATCCTCTTCTGCGCGTAAATCCGAACCGCGCGAACCCAAGCCGAAAAGCTGGATCGTGTTTTCTCTGGGCACTGAACAGGGAATAAAACACCCCAAAGATGCTGTTGCTTTTGTTTGCCAAACAGCGGGAATCAAGCGCGGCGCCGTGGGCAAAATCGAGTTGGGTGAAAACGCGACTCGTTGTGAGATCGATGTCGATCTGGCGGATCGTGCGGTCACTGCAATTGAAAACCGGAAAAAGGAACCACAAGCCACGGCACGTCGTGTGTAGATCTGGTGGGACTGACCGGTCATTTTAAAGACTGGAGCGGATCAGCCAAAGAACTCCTGCTCGCAGCTGTCACATTTGCGGCGCAGGTTTTTCATGAACAGGTCGATGTTGGGGGACATCCTGTTGATGACGCCCTCTTTCAACAGGATTTTGAAATGGTCGGTTTCGATTAGAGCGTTGGTTTCAGTTTCTTTCGAAGCCAGCGCCAGGGTAAAGGTTTCCCCTGTGTTGAGTTGAACCTTTGCTGCTACAACCGGGTTTTCACCCCAGAACTCGATGTGACTTTCTAAAATCTTCGAGGTCGTGACCTGTTTCATCAATTGCTTGGCAAACAGAACCAGGGTTTTGGCTTCCTGTTTTGTCGTTACTGATGGTTGAATGGGTTTTTTAATGGAAGAGGCCGGTTTGAAATTTTCAGACCGGTCTGGTTTGTTTTTCTGCAATAGGTTTTCAACGTATGATTCCAATTGAAAGGCACGTACAACATCGGTTATGTGAATTTCTTCCGATCCTTCTCTATCGTACACACCTAATTCGAATTTCAACGAATCCGGGTTTTTGTCCAGTAAGAAATCAATGGCTTCCCAGAGATCCTTCTTATCCATGGAGTGGTGCCGTTGAATAAGGTAATCCTCCAGAGAATATTCCATTTTCAGCGCGTTGCGGTTGTAATACAGTTCCGACCCAGGTAGTACGCGGAAAATATTTACATTTGTTTTAGCACCTAAATCCATCAGGTATTTGACGGAGGATTTAAAGCTGTCAACCGTATCCCCAGGAAGTCCCAGGAGCAAATCCACGCTAAATGGGATTTCTGCTTCTTGGAACCACGTTATCGTTTGCTCGAATTTTTTCAGATTTGTAGGACGATTCATCTGATTCATCAAATCTAGATTACTGCTTTGTAAGCCAATCGAACAGTCGACATTGACGCGTTTAATGAATTCGATCTGTTCTTCTTTTATAAGTCGGTGGTCGATCATGACGTAATGCTCGATAGTTTTTGCAACTCCCGCACGTTCCATCAATTCGACGCGTCGACGCAGTTTCTCCGTATTTTCGTTGAAAATCGCTCCTAAATGCCAGATGCGGTGGTAACCGAACTTTTGAGCCCAGGCCAATTCCTTGTATACCAACTCATCTGATTTTTCTCGAATTTTGCCTCTTTCCAGGAAATAGGTGCAGAAGCTGCATTTCCATAAACAACCGCGACGCGTTTCAAGAAGAACCATCCCAATCTTGGATTCCATAGGGAATTGTTCGAACAAGGGACCACCGATCAGATCCATATCCTGTAATGGAATCCCCTGAATTACTTTTCCTAAGTTGATGCGTTGGTCAGGGGGGGTTTTAATCAGATTTTCAAGCGCTACTTCGCCTTCCCCTTGAATAATGAAATCCAGAAAGGGATAGGTTTCAAACAAGTCGTTGATATCTGCTTCATCGAACATCATCATTGGACCACCAGCCACAACCACAACATGTGGGTCTAGCACCTTGATGATGCCGCATAGTTTCAGCATTTCTGAATAGTTCCAGATGTAGCAGGATACTCCGATGATATCGGGTTCCTGCTCCAAAACCTGCTCTGCTTTGGTTTGCAGGCTCTCCGGTTCGTTCACGTCCAGAATGGAGATGCGGTATTGGTTTTCCGGTAGGCGGTTTATTAAATAGGATAGTAATGTTCTGTTGGCTAAGCAATTGAGATCATCACTCGAGTATCCCTGCTGTACAAGTGTAACGCGCTCCATTTAAGGTTGACCCAGATCTAAATACTGCGTTAACATTCGTCGGGAATAAAACATTCCCAGATTGTACTGCTTTTGGTTTACTGCATGCCGGGACCCTACCATTACTTTGATTCAGATGAAAGGTAAATCTGGTAATTTCTTTTCAGAAAAGAAAACATTTGTAGTCGAAATTAGAAAAAATAAAAGCGACGCAACCGAAAAAACTCGGTTGTGTCGCTTATAGGCAGTCACTGTCAATATTTGAAGTTGCTACAGCTTACGAATAATTTCCGCGTCGATGGTGATGACCACGTCATCGGAGACCACCGAGACGCCCTCTGCCAAGGCAGCGAATTTCAAACCAAAGTCCTGCCGGTTGATGGTGGTGCTCAGGCTGTAGCCGGAATGCAACTGCTCACCCGCTCCCATATTCGCCTTGTTTACACCGTAATATTCACCGGTAAACGTAACTTTTTTCGTTTTATCCCGAATGGTTAGTAATGCCTCGATCACGACTTTGTCTTTATTGAAAGTGATTTTTTCTGATTTTAACGTCATTTTCGGATACTTTTCTTGCGAGAAGAAATCATCGGCTTTCAAGTGGGCGTCCCGCTTTTCGATGCCGGTGTCGATGGATTGCACATAAACGGTTGCATCGATGGAACTCAGTTTCCCCGTCGATTTGTCTGCTGTTACCGTCGCGTTGAATTCCCTGAATTCACCCTTTACTTTGGAAACGCCCAAGTGTTTGACGCTGAATCCGATTTCAGTATGGGCTTTATCCAGAAGCCAGGATGTGGTTTCCGCATGGGCGGAAGCAACGAACAGTAAAAGAAATACTGGAATAAATACATAGTGTTTCATGATGTTCTCCTTTGGAGGAATGGTTTTTTACATCTCGTCGTTATCTGACGGTTACTCTCGTTCTCTTTTTGGCCGCTTTAAGCGGTGCGAATCGTTTTTGTAGAGCGATAAACAATCTTCGACATTCCAAAATTTGGAGGAAAAATATTAATGAGCAAGGAAACCCTACTCGAATCGTTAGACAAATTTGAATAAGGGGGATACAATCGCTAGAACTTGGCATTCGCTATGAAATGAAAGTAACCGACAATAAAACGAATACGGGGTTCGTACCCGACAGGAGGCGATGATGGAAACGACTGCCGATGTTCAATATGCTCAACTTCCTTTCGTACATTCCGAGATCGATCATGCGTACGGTGAGAATGTACACATTCTCTCCTCACCCGTCATGATGACGTTGCTTGCCAAGGTTTGCGCGAAAAACACCATCCAACCAGAAGCCAACCGCATTTTTACCGAGTTGTACATCGACTTGGTGAAGTTGGTCATCAATTCGGAGTTTCCCCGTAAAGTCTGCCGCATGGATAGTCGTATGATCGAGCAAAACGAACGCGGTTACTATCAGGGGGAAGTGCTGGACCCGGAAACCAAAGTTGCAGTGGGAGCGGTCGCGCGAGCCGGCATCCTGCCTTCGCAGATTGTATACGACCGCTTGAATTTATTGATGAATCCGCTGGGAGTGCGGCTGGATTACTTCTTCGTTTCCCGCGCCGTGGATGAAAACCAGAAAGTGACCGGGGCCAATGTCGCCAGTTCCAAAATCGGTGGTACTTTGAACGATCACATTCTGCTGCTGCCCGATCCGATGGGCGCGACGGGTTCGTCTTTCATCCAGACCTTGGATACCTATCGCAACGAAAAGGTTGGAACGCCTAAGAAAACCATCGCCATGCACCTGATCGTGACTCCCGAGTACATCAAGAACCTGCAAGCCAATAACCCGGAAGTGATTATTTATGCCATTCGCCTGGATCGAGGGCTTTCCTCGCCGGAAGTGCTGGCCACGAAACCGGGTACGCGCTGGGATGAAGAGCGTGGCTTGACCGATATCCACTACATCGTTCCCGGTGGCGGTGGAATCGGCGAAGTGATGACAAATAGCTGGGTGTAAAATATAGGGAACAGGGTGAGAACGGATATTTATTGCCCTGTTGCCGCTGGTTTGTTAAGCTTATCAAAATTGACATGGAAATTGCCCCCAATGCATAGCAGGAGGACAGGATGCAGCGTATCACTTGGCTAATGGCCGTTTTGGTTTTCAGTTTCTCGATGACCGCTTATGCGCAACAGAACGCCGACACCGAATCGACCAATGTTCAGCCCGCTGTAGAAACAGCCCCGGCAGTTGAAGCCGCCCCAGCGGAAGAAGCAGCTCCAGCTGAGGAAGCTGCTCCTGTGGAAGAAGCTGCTCCTGTGGAAGAAGCTGCCCCAGTGGAAGAAGCCGCCCCAGTGGAAGAAGCCGCCCCAGTGGAAGAAGCCGCTCCGGTGGAAGAAGCCGCCCCGGTGGAAGAAGCCGCTCCAGCAGAAGAAGCTGTTCCGGTGGAAAAAGCCGTTTCAGTACAAGAGCCTGCGATGAAAACTCCGGTTAGCGCCGAGTGCGCAGAGAAATGCGGCAAAGCCTGCACCTGTCGCCATGCCCAATACGGGGGCGGTCCCTTCTTCATGTTGTTGATGAACGATCATGATACGAAATACGGCGATTTCGATGCTCCCAGCTACTGGATGGGGATGCGCATGTACATGCATCTTGGAGATGAAAACGAATGGCGTATCGGTGGTTTCAGTGCCGGTGGATTTACCTCCAACGGTAAAGATCAGAAATTGAACCACGCTTTCTATAGTGCGTCCACCGAGCGAAGCGTGAGCGGATTGTATGGCGGCATCACGGCGGAATACGTGTTGAATTCCGGTGGCGTTGTCGAGTTCCCCATCGGCTTGTTGCTCGGTGCGGGAAAAGGCTGGTTCAAATCCAAACTGACTCCCATCGACATGCCGGCAGTCGATGCCGTTTCCCAGAGCTACAATGAAGACATCATGTTCCTGGCGTTACAGCCGATGGTGGGACTGACTGCCAAAATTTGCAAGTTCCTCGCGTTCGAAGTCAATGTCAGCTACCTGTTTGCCGAGCCTTTCAGCAGTAAGCGTTTCATCAACGGTTTCGCGATGATTTTCGGCCTGACATTGGGAACCTTCGGTGAACAACCCTTGGATTGGCAGGCTGCCGAAGCCATGGACGAAGCCGACAAGGTGGTCGAGACAGCCGAACAATAATCGTCACGAACTTGAAACGAAAACAACGCTAGCCATGCGTGTATTACTTATCGGTGCCAGCAGCCAGACCGGCCAGGAGATTCTGCGCCTGGTTCAGGATCGGGCGAAGGTGGAAGTGATCCCCTTACAGCGTCCGCAGGTGGATGTAACCAGCCCGGAAACGCTGGAGCGTGTATTCAAGCGTTACAATTCCCAGGCGGTGATCAACCTGGCGGCTTTTCATCAAGTCGACCGTTGCGAGTCGGAACCCGAGCAGACGCTTCAAACCAATGTACTCGGCGCGATGAACGTGGCCAGGCAGTGCAACACGTTCAACGCTCGCCTGATTCATTTCTCTACCGATTACGTTATGCACGAAGAAGACCGGGAGCAGCCGTTTACGGAAAGTGATCTTCCCCTGCCGCGTTCGGTCTATGCTGTAAGCAAATTGGCAGGAGAGCGCATGGCGCTGGCTTATGCGCCTAATGCTGTCGTGCTGCGCACCTGTGGGTTGTACAGTTCCTTTTCTCCTGCGGGTGGGGGACGTAATTTCGTGCAAACTATGCTGGCGCTGGCGAAGTCTGGAAAAGCGATTCGTGTGGTCGACGATCAGATCTGCACACCAAGTTGGGCGCGCAGTGTGGCCGAGACTGCGCTGGATCTGCTGGATCATTCGCTACGAGGAGTCGTTCACGCTACCTGCCAGGGACAATGCAGCTGGTATGAATTTACCAAGACATTGTTTGAGCTTACGGGACTTCAGGCCGATCTTTCTCCAACGACCACACGCGACTACAATGCGCCTGCCGCACGTCCTCCGTATTCGGTGCTGGAGAATGCACGTTTGCAAGCCGCCCGGTTGGACCGGCTGCCGCATTGGAAAGAGGCGTTACGGTTGTTTGTAGAGGAAGGTGCCTGGCGCGAAAACGGCTAAAAGGGTGTAACGATCAACTGGCGGCTTTGTCCAGTCGCAAGTCGCGAAGCTGATGCATCAATTGTTCTCTGGTTTCACCGAGGAAATCCAAAACAGCACCGACAATATAATCCGAATAGGTCCAGGGGAGCGCTTCGAAGCGATTTTGCCGATAGGTCAACGTCAGATCCGCAAAAATACCCTTGCCAAGATAAATTCGATGAGCGAAGTTTTTTCCGCTGGCGAGCACCAGTTTCTCGGGGGACATGTGTCCGGGATCGATATTGACCGGGCGCAGTCCCGGAGTTCCAGCTGCTTCGGCAAGTTCCTTTTCCAGTTGATCCGCGAACAGTTTTTGATCGGCCAGCGAATCACGCGGAACCAGCTCCGTGAAGCAGACCATGCTTTTTTTAAGCGGTCCGTTCATTTCTCTGTCGTAATAGGTGGTGTGGTCGAAGGGAATCGGGGGCATTCGGTTGCCAATGGGACCGTATTCCTCACTAAGGCGCAACAACGCCCGCTCCAACTGCTCTTCTTCACTGTAGAAAAAGTTGATGACGAGTTTTACCGGCTCAGGATTGGGGTTAATGGTACTCATGCACTTCTCCCACCAATGGAACCGCCCCTCTTGCAGTGATCGTCAATTGGCGATGGGGCATTTCATAACACAAATTGTGTTATTCTAGCACAGATCCTACGAAGCTCAAAAAAAAAACAGGTAACTCTTGGAGGGATCTTTCGAGCCGTTCTGCTATCACTCCATAAAAAGGTTTCGTTTCCGGTTGAAGCATCATACAATATTAGAATAAGCGAGGCTCGCTCGTTTGTAGCTGGCAGCCGCCAGACTTGTTGTATACCTGACTACTGCCGACTGAAGGAGAAGGCGAATGGATCTGACGATTCCCCGGCTTGGAGCCGCCAAGGTACGCTCCCCATTGAAATTATCCAAAAGACATGGCGACAATGTGTGCGATTTCGTGCGCGACGAGGACCGTTTCCTGTTCGACGTTTCCTGGCAGAGCGTTCAGCGCATCAAAGAGCAACCGGACGTGGAGCCACTCACTCTTGAGCGCGCCGGTCCCCGTCAAATGCTCTTTTTCGATCCGGCCAACATCCGAGCGGGAATTGTGACCTGCGGTGGATTGTGCCCCGGCATCAATAATGTTATCCGGACTCTGGTGATGGAATTACACTACCATTACGGTGTGCGACGCATATACGGGTTCCGTTACGGATATGCCGGGTTGATTCCCGAAGTTGGCCACGAGGCAATGAATCTGACGCCTGAGGCCGTCAAGAACATCCATCACGATGGCGGCACGATCCTGGGGTCTTCTCGTGGACCGCAGGACGTCAGTGCCATGGTCGACACGCTCGATCGCATGGATATCCGCCTGTTTTTCGTGATCGGTGGCGATGGTTCCCTGCGCGGAGCGCAGGCCATTTACGAGGAAATCACCCGACGTGGCTTGAAGATTTCCGTCATCGCCATTCCAAAGACCATCGACAATGACATTCAGTTGGTCGAAAAAACCTTTGGTTTCGAAACCGCCTTTAGTATCGCCATCGAGGCGATCCGGGCGGCGCATGTGGAAGCGGAAGGCGCGCCAAACGGCATTGGTCTGGTGCGCCTGATGGGGCGTCACTCCGGTTATATTGCGGCGACGGCGGCGCTGGCGGAACCGGATGTCAACTATGTGCTCATTCCCGAGGTGCCGTTCGTTCTGGAGGGGGAAAACGGGTTGATCGACTGGCTGGTCAAACGTTTGCAGACCCGACGACATGCGGTAGTGGTTGTGGCCGAAGGGGCGGGGCAGGATCTGTTCGACCAGAACAGCTTGAAGCATGATCCCAGCGGAAACGTAAAGCTGGGTGATATCGGTCTGTTTTTAAAGCGGAGCATCGCGCAGAAGCTTGAAGAGCGAGGTCTGCCCCATGCGCTGAAGTACATCGATCCGAGCTATATCATTCGCAGTGCCCCGGCTAACCCGAACGATTCGTTGTTCTGTTCGAGTTTGGCTCAGAATGCGGTGCACGCCGGAATGACGGGACGCACCGGGATTTTGCTTAGCGTTTGGAATAACATCATGACGCATATCCCGATCAGCGAGGCGATATGCGAACGCAAAGTCATCGATCCCGAGGGCGAACTGTGGCGTTCGGTGCAGGAAAGCACCGGGCAGCCGTTTTAAGCTGGATTTTCGCAAGGTTTCCCGATTTCAGCCTGTGGTTTACCACTCGGTTGCAAATTATGGTATACTGATTGCCTGTGTGACTCGCCGAGAAGACAGCGATAGATAATGGAAAGGGATGATCCATGTCCTGGCGGTATGGTTTGATTTTAGTAGTGCTGCTTGTGTTCGTTTCAGCAATCGCCTGCAATGAGAGCGACGAAACGGACCCTCAGCGCCAGTGCAATACCTCGGCGGATTGTGGCCCCGGTTATAAATGCGAGTTGGGTGCCTGCATTCAGGTGATCGACGGTGACGATCCCATTACAGACGGAGATCCGGACCAGGTTATTGTGGATGGCGATCTGGATGCGGAACCGGACACCGAGCCGGATCTGGTGGATACGGCGGATCAGGTGGTTGACGGCGATACCACGGAGAACGTGGAGCAATCGGAAAACGACCAGGAAGTGCAGAATCCCTGTTTGGGAGACGATCTCGACCCGGAATGTGGTGATTTCTTTTCCCAGGTGTATTGCCGCTCCGGTCAGGTTCAGCACGATGTGAACCTATGTCATAACGGTGCATTGTACCGCTGCTTCCAGCGTTTTGACTGCGCGCATCCCACCTGTGGTTATTACACTACCGAAGCGTTATTGCGGCATTGTCCCGACGATCAGTGTGTGACAAACGATGACCCGGAGCAGGATGATTACTGCTCCGATGAGCCACCCACGGAAGAGGACGGCGACCTGATTCAACCCGACGGAGATCTGGATATTGATGTAGAAGGCGATCTGGATGTGGACAACAAGCCACCTAATCATGCGGATGGCTTCCCTTGTTCCACTTCTGCCGACTGCCTGCCCGATCATGCCTGCCAGCTTGACTATGACGATATTGGCCGCTATTGTGCTCCGAATTCTTCTGTCTGTGTGTATCACGTCGGTATGGAAAGTACAGAATCGGCGATTATCTACCAGCAGGGAGCGACGATCTGTAACGAAGGCGATACTGGTTATCGGCGCTGTCTGCGTGGCAACTGGCTGGCCGAAACGCTGTGTCCGGTGGAACAATGTGTGGAAGAATATAAACTCTGGTCGGGGCAAAGTTGCCAGGATAGCGTAGGCTGCGTGCCCACTCCGCGTCCCGATCCGGTTCCCTGCGCCGATGGCTACCGTTGTTTGGACGATTATACCTGCCGCACGAGCTGCACGGTCAGCACTCAATGCCAGGAAGGCTATATCTGCATCGGCGACAACCCGGACGAGCGCGAATGCGTGATACTGGAGTAGAACCAGAGCAGGTGGGGAATCCATTGAATCCATTCAAGAAACTGGATTGTTTGCCTTCGCGGGAATGGCATAAGCATCCCTAAAATCAAATAAGAACCAGTTTAAGGCAACGGGACGGGTATCACTTGTTCAGTTGTTTGATGGATAGCCACAAGCTGCGCTGTAGTGTAACGGCCTTATCTTCCGGTTTCCATACGATATCTGCCAGACCGGAGAAGTTGTAGCGCATCGGATCTGAAAAGCGGCGCACGACGAAAGATTCCAGCTTGCTCAAATTCGATAACATGTCTTTCTTTCGCACGAAGTTCATATTCTTCAATTTCAAACTGAATGGCGTTTGCCCCTTGCTTTCAATCGCGATGCTTTTGGGGGCGAAATAACCGGCTTTATCCGGATCGTTCCACAAATCGGAAAACGTGAACGTAAGATCCGTAGTGGAAAAGGAATGCCCCTGGTTATCCGTAATGGAGATCCAGCCTGCATAACGCCCGTCTTTTAACCAGTTGGCGGCGAAGATCACGGAAATGTCGTTGTCGATATTGGTGCTGCGCACGAAATGGCGGGAGATTTTATGCAAGCCGATATTCGTGTAGCTGTGATCGACCATCGAATAACCTCGAAGTACTTCGCCTTTGAGTTTGGCGACGGTCTTGGCTCGCGGAACGGAGAGCATGAAGTCGTAGAAGTCGTCGGAATCGTCCGGTGAAGTCAAACGACCATTGCCCGGTCTGAAGGGGGGAGCCAAAGCTTTCAACTTCATCAACACGGGAAGTTTGTCGCCTTTCCATACAATGGCGAGATCGGACATCGGACCGATGATTTTGCCTTTGCCGCAACTGAAAGTAAGTGGATTTTGCGTGATTTTCAACTCGCAGCGTTCGTTATCGACAATCTGCTTTCCGTCCGGCGTGTTATATTCCACACGGAAAACCCCTTTTTTCGATTTCGTGGTCATTTTGGAATAGATCAGATTGACATGCAGACTGTGGTCTTTGCCGAAGTAGGTTGAAGCACTCCACTGCTCCATGTAATACATGGAGTCCTGCATGTGAAGGAGGTGATCGTCTTCGGTAACCGGCTTGCTTCCGGAATAGCCCCAGTTTGCGGCCATGGCATGGAGCGGAATCAAACAAAACGCAACCAAAGTAAAAAGCATTACTTGCAATGTCCGGCTGTTCTTGCTGATGACGATCACGGTAAGCACCTCCCGTTAACTTGACGCAACAGTCTTTTGAATACCTCAATCACCTGTCTTCGTCAATAGATAGCGGGAAATCACGGGGACAATCGCTGCTTCAACGTTTTTTTTTTGTTGCTTTTTTGGGGGTAAAACACTTCCTGCTCTGGAAACGTTTTACTCTTCTTCCGCTTGCAGTTCTTCCAGGCGGCTGGCGGATTCTTCCCATTGGCGGGTGACCTTTTCGATCTTGGTGTCCAGCTTTTCCTTTTTCACAACCAGCTTATCCAGTTCCGCGAAATTGGTGGAGTATTTCGGATCGGCCATTTCCGTTACCAGGGTTTCCGCCTTGCTCTCTAAAGAAAAAACCTCTTCTTCCAGTTCGGCGGTCTGCTTGGTGAGTCGTTCGATTTCCCGCTTGCGGTTCTTTTCTTCTTTCCACTTGCGGACGCGCTCCTCTTTGGCGTCCATGCGAGCCGACTGCTTCGCTTCTTCCTTCAGTTCCTCTTCCGTCGGTTGAACGGGATTCTGAGACAAATGCCGTTCGCGGTAGTACAGGAAGTCGGCATATCCTCCGGGGAAAACGTTGCATTCACCGTTTTCCAGCGAGTACACCTTGGTGGTCAGGTGGTCCAGGAAGTAGCGGTCGTGGCTGACGAACAGCACGGTGCCGTCAAACTTTTTCAACGCGGTGAGCAGCACTTCCTTGGCGTCCAGGTCCAGATGGTTGGTAGGTTCATCCATCAACAATAGATTGGAGGGCACCAGCAGCATACGCGCCAAGGCCAGCCGGTTTCGCTCGCCACCGGAAAGGACGGATACCTTCTTGTCGATGTCTTCCCCGCTAAAGAGAAACGCTCCCAGCAATTTACGCAACTGCGGTACGAGATCGAAGGGGCAGGGCCTTTCCAGCGTTTGGTAAACGGTGACAGTTGGGTCCAGTTGCTTGTGGACATCCTGGGCGAAGTAGTCGAAGCTGACATTGTGGCCTAACCGGGCCGCTCCACGGCGATTTTCCAGCAATCCGGCCAGCACCTTGATCAAGGTGGTTTTTCCCGCGCCGTTGACGCCGACCAGGGCGACCTTTTCGCCTCGCACCAACTGGAAATTGATATCGCTGAAAATGTCGGGTCCGTCGCCGTAACCGGCAGCCAGGTTTTCCGCTTCCAATACGACTTTTCCAGACCGTTCCGGCTGTGGGAAATTGAAGTGAATCTTACGCCGCACCGGCGGGATTTCTATTTTCTCCAGTTTTTCCAACTGCTTGACGCGCGACTGCACCATTGGAGCTTTTTTCGCATTGTAACGGAACCGGTCGATCCAGCTTTGAAGACGCTTGCGTTCCTCTTCGATCTGGTCGGCTTTCTCACGCAGCTGTCGATCGCGCTCCTCGCGCTGCACCAGGTAGTCACTGTAATTACAGTGGTAATCGGTCAACTTGTTGTTGTAGACATCGGTAATGCGCGTGATGACCTGATCCAGGAAAAAACGGTCGTGGCTGACCAGCAAAATGGCATGGGGATAGTTTTTCAACCACTCCTGCAAGAAAACACGCGCCTCGATATCCAGATAGTTGGTCGGTTCGTCCAGCAGCAACATGTTCGGTTGCTTGAGCAGTACCTTAGCCAGCGCCACGCGCATCTGCCAGCCACCCGAATATTCGTCGCAGTGGCGTGTGAACTGCTCACGGTTGAAGCCGAGACCGGTCAGCACTTTCTCGACTTTCTCCTCCATCGCGTAGCCGTCGTAAAAGCGGATGCGATCCTGGATCTCTCCCAGTCGCATTGCCTGATCCCGGTATTGGGCGGATTGGTCGTCCAAGGTGTGCAGATCGGCCAGGATTTGAGTTTCTTCCTCCTGTAAGGCTTTGACATCGGTGAAAACCGAACTGGCTTCCTCGTAGAGCGTGCGATTGCCATGCACCACGCCATACTGCGGCAGATAGGCGAAAGAAGTGTGCTTGGCGCAGGAAACCATGCCTTCGTCCGGTTCGATCTCACCGGCGATCAGGCGCATGAGCGTTGTTTTGCCCGAGCCGTTATTGCCGATCAGACCCACGCGGTCGGTAGGGCCGACGTGCCAGTTGACTTCCCGAAAAATGTCCTGAGGACCGAAACTTAATGATAGGTTGTTTACATGAATCATCGTCGGTTGCCCGGCGTTAGGGGTCCATTATCCGTTATGGGGAAAATTCGCTTACATCAAGCGGCGTTCGTATGGATGCGAACGCAAGGGCTAAACAGAACGAAGGGCTTGAAGGTCACCCTTCAAGCCCTTGATATCTGGTAGCGGAGGAGGGACTTGAACCCCCGACACTGCGGATATGAGCCGCATGCTCTAACCTCCTGAGCTACTCCGCCAGAGCCCAGCTTCGAGGGTCGCGATAGTATCCAGTGTTTCTAGCTTTGTCAAGAAAAAGCCGCAGGATTTTGTTCGTTTTAGAGGGCACTTTTTCCTCCATCATAACTAGGGGCGGCTTATGGAGATTTCAAAGGGATCTTGGGTTCAACGAATCGATATTGCTTGCGAAACTGGTGCATCCTGTGGTAAATAGGACATAATTCCCGTTAGCGGGCGTAGGTAGACTGTACTTAAAGGGGTGATGTATGCAGAATAACCGCAAATATGAGCGTTACGATCTAACGGTAAACGTACACCTCAAAGACCGTAAGGGAACCCATTTGCTGGAAACCGGCAATATCAGTAAATATGGATTATTTCTGGTTTTGCCCGATCCCAGACCCAAACGGCAGTTGATTCAGCTCGTCATCGAATTTCCCGAACATGCAGACAGTATTGAAGTCTTGGCGCAGGTGATGTGGTCGGACCCCGTCGGCGACAGCAACCGGGGTGACGGGCGACCGGGTATGGGTGTGAAGTTCTTTTCCATGCCCGATGAAGCGCGCGGCAAATGGGAAGCCTTTGTTGAATCGATTCGTACCGGAAAATACGTTCCCCCTCCCAGCGCCAAAACCAAGAAAGCGAAAGTGGAAGCGGAAAAAGACTCCAGCGTTTACACCATCGGTGAAGAAGAGTTGGAGGAGTTGGAAGGGCTGGATACTCTTGATGAACTGTCCTCTGAGGATGAGGAAATCATCGATATCGAGGAAGAACCGATTGAAGATGTTGCGGTTCAGGATATCTCCTCGGATTTCGCGGAATATGAACAGAGCGGTTCGTTTTCCGTAGAAGACCTGGCCAGCGATATCGCTGATTTGGAACCGATCGAAATCGAAGAAGTCAATGCGAATGCGGAAGATGAACGTCGGGAATACCCGCGTAAGCCGGTGTCCTTTATGGTTCGCATTCGGGACGTGGATACCATGCGCGATTTGTTGACACGCGACATCAGTCTGGGCGGCATGTTCATTAAAACCATGGGATCCTATTCGGCAGGCGACAAGATCAAGGTCGTTATCGTACATCCCTGGACTCACGTCGAGTTTGCATTGGACGCGGAAGTTCGACGCATCGAACAGAATTCCGCCGGTAATGCAATGGGCGTGGGCGTCAAATTCATGCATTTCAACGATGATCGCCGCGACACGATGCTGACGTACATCGAATCCGGCTACGTAATCGTCAAGACGTCGGAGGATGTTCCGATAGAGGCCGAAATCATCCGTCGCATCGAAGAGGTGGAAACCTCCATTCATTCCAACCCAATCAACGCCGAACTCCATTATGAAGTCGGTTTGTTGTATCTGTCTTTGTCGGACTGGGAGAACTCGAACGAACACATGACGATTGCGTCCAAGCTTGGACATGACGTACCACCTGAGATTTTTGAACGGCTGGAAGGAAAGCTCTGATTGTTTCCGGCCCGTACATTCCAGGAGAATTCCTTTAAGATGTACGGTTCATACTATTGCGATCCGTTCTAATACTTGACTATTGGGCGTCTGTTTGATAGCGTTTGATCGAGTTTCCTGAATGAACAAAGTAAATTACAGGGAGTGACACTCGTGCGAACAGCAACTATAATCGGCTGCTTGTTTCTTTCGGCGATAATCCTGATGGGCTGCGGTCCGATCAAGTCGATTCTGGTCATTCAGGATGCCGAAAAAGAACTGAAAGCGGCTGAAGAGCAGGAAGCGGCGGATAAGGTGGCGTCTGTGTACTATTATTACGCAGCCCAGCAATATCTGTATAAAGCCAAAGACGAGCACGGTCATTCCGATTTTATGGAATCGGAGCGTTTCGCCCAGAAGGCGCTTGATCTGGCCCAGAAAGCGAATGCCAAAGCGGCAAAGGGACGCACTCGCGTTTACGATCCCGAAGAAGATCAATCGGAGAAGAAAAGCAAGAAAACCCGTTCCGGGAAAAAGAAGAAGAGCGGCAGTGACAGCATGTTCAGGGAAGATTAAGTCCAAGCTCTAACCACGAGGCCCAAGGCGGTTACATGAAACGGTTGAGTACGATAGCAGTGGTCATGATGGTGATGGCCGTTTTTCTGTTCGGCGTGCTGGCCTCCGGCTGCGTCGCCAAACAGCAGATGATGGATGCGGCTGACCAGATCAAGGCCGATGCCAAGAAAACGCGCAACAAGCAGAAAGAAGTCAAGGAACTGGGCGGGCCGATCTGCGGCATGAAAGAATTGGCTATCGCTGAATCCCAGCGCGCCTTTGCCCTTTCCGAGATCGAACAGGGTGATTACCCGAAAGTGCGTGAACATCTGGCTAAAAGCCGCGAACAGATCGCCATCGCTTATCGTAAAGCGCTCGCCTGCGAACCGCCCGACCGCGATAAGGACGGCATTCTGGACGATAACGATCAATGCCCGGACGATCCCGAGGACAAAGATGGCTTCCAGGATGAAGACGGTTGCCCCGATCCGGATAACGATCAGGACGGTCTGCTCGACGAGGACGACAAGTGTCCGGATGAGCCGGAAGATAAAGACGAATTCCAGGACGAAGACGGCTGCCCCGACCCGGATAACGATGAAGACGGCATCCTCGATACGGACGATCAGTGCCCGTTGGAGCCGGAAGATAAAGATGACTTCCAGGACGAAGACGGCTGCCCCGATCCGGATAACGACCAGGACGGTATCCTGGACCCGGACGACAAGTGTCCCAATAAGGCGGAAACCTTCAATGGTATCGACGATGAAGACGGTTGCCCCGAAGAAACGGCTTACAAACTGATTCAAGTTACCGATCAGGCGATCGAGTTGAAACAGACGATCTTCTTTGCTACGGGTAAAGCCAAGATTCTGTCCAAGAGCTATCCGCTGCTTAACGAAGTCGCCTTGGCGCTGAAAGAGCATCCCACGTTGAAGGTCGAAATCGCCGGTCATACCGACAGCAACGGCTCGGATGCGCTGAATATGCGCCTCTCCGACAAACGCGCCAATTCGGTCCGCGATTACCTGATCAAGAAGGGCGGCGTGGAAGCGGAACGCCTGAAAGCCGTTGGATATGGCGAAACCAAACCGATCGACACCAACCGTACCCGTGCGGGACGGGCGCGCAATCGTCGCGTGGAGTTCAATATCACCAAGTAAGAATGGCCAGATTCCTGTGATCCCTGAAAAACCCGGCTTCATGCCGGGTTTTTCCATGTAAAGATATCCTTTTCTTTACTTGCGAAAAGCTCGTTTTTGTGGCGAACTTCCCTTGGCTTTTAGATCTCTCCAATTTATACTAGAAAA
Organism: Myxococcota bacterium; assembly: GCA_965140415.1. Classification (GTDB taxonomy): domain Bacteria; phylum Myxococcota_A; class SURF-8; order SURF-8; family SURF-8. The sequence goes on along the minus strand of OZ223209.1, from coordinate 4,790,120 downwards.
TCATTATAAGGAAGTGGGTCCATCTCGACCCTGCTTCGATAATTCGGCGATTATCCCGTACCGAAAAAGAGGTTTCCGATGACTAGGCAATCCGGTTGTGTTTCGTTCAAGTTGTTTGGGCTTTTACTGTTTTTCTTGCTGGCAATGTGGAGTTGCTCGGATGGCGGCGTTTCGGAAACCGAAACTCCCTGTGAAACGGATGCGGAATGCGATCTTGGCTTTCGCTGCCAGTCGAATATCTGTGTGGCTGCCGATGCTTGCACTGAGGATGAAGACTGCCCCGAAGGGATGCGCTGCTTGGATGGCTATTGCATGAACGATCCGTCTTCGGATGGCGATCAAATTGTGGACGGAGACCCGGACCTAAGCGGAGATACGGATCTGGATTCTCCGGCGGATGAAGACGTCGAACCGGATATCGTGATCGATGGCGATCTGGAACAGGAACCCGATGTCATTCTGGAAGCCGCGATGCAGGTGCCTGAATCGGTGGATTTTCCGCCATTGCTTAGAGACGAATCGCTTTCCAAGGATCTGTTGATCGAGTCAACCGGAGAGGGAGATCTCGTTATTTCCTCCATTTCTCTGGCCTATGAGGGCGGCGATTTCACAATCGTCAACCCGCCGACCAGCTTTCCCTTTACTCTTCCCTCTGGTGACAGCTACGCCCTGTCCATTCGTTACCTGCAATCGAACAACGGAGCGGACAGCAATGAAGTTGTAATCGAATCCAATGCCGTCGATCAGGCTGAAGCGCGCGTACGGGTGCAGTCGGTGCAGAGCGGTCAACCGCAACTGCGTTGCGATGCGGAATCACTGGACTTCGGGACTGTCGATGTGCTGGATAACCCGGCCAGTCTGGTGTTGACCTGCTACAACGATGAACAGATCGAAGGCGATATGAACGTCTTGGAAATCTCGGATCTGACGATTACGCCCGAAGAAGGGGTATTCGCATTGGGTGTGGATGTTCCCAATAAGCTGTACATCCGAACCGGAGAATCTGCCGAGATCGAAGTGGAATTCGATCCGTTCAGCGAAGGCGAGTTCAGTGGAGAACTGAAGTTGAGTCACAACGCGGCCTCCATCATGAGTCCTCTTGCGATTGATTTAAGCGGCATCGGCGGCAGCAAGCATCTTACTATTACACCGGATGTCCTGCATTTCGGTACGGTCAAACTCAATCACGATTCAACGAAAGAGATTTCACTTTCTGCAACCGGGTTGTTCCCTGTAACGATTCGGCGTATCGAAATGGACTCTAGTACTTCAAGCGACTTCACTGTGCAACTTGGTACTCTATTCGATGACGGGGATCTGGTTCTTGAGCCGGAGACGGAGCCTGTCGTGATTACGGTGACCTTCGCTCCTACAAGCTTGAACAGCCAAGATGGCAACCTGGTGATTTATTCCAATGCTGCGGAAGGTTCCCAGATTTCCATTCCGTTGGATGGTACGGGAACGAATTTCGAGTTGTACACGCTTCCCGATGTGCTGGATTTTGGCGCGGTGGCGGTTAACGATTCGGATACACTGCAATTTTCGCTGATCAATGGCGGCAATCAGCCGGTGTTGATTCAAAGCGTCCGTTACGATGGCGAAACGGAATTCTCGGCCAGTGGCATCGTGACGCCATTCACTATCCAAACGGGAGAAACCATCCCGTTCCAAATCGGTTTTGCACCGACTGAAGAACGAGCCTATGAAGCTCAGCTCGTTTTCACGACCGACGATCCGATTTTCCCGGAATACGGCGTTCAGGTATTGGGAATCGGTTCGTTGCCGCACCTGCAACTATCTCCGGCGGAAACCGACTATGACTTCGGCGACGTCACGCTGGGTGAAATGGCCAGTGTGGATTATGTCGTCAGCAATCTTGGCTTGATTCCGCTGGTATTATCCAATCTGCATTGGATCAGTACCGCGTTGGACCCCAATGCCGTGATCAGCATGCAATATACCGGCAGCATGGAGCTGGGCCCGGAGGACACAGGCATATTGAGCTTCTATTTCACATCCCCAACCGGTGCCGTGCCGGGTGGATTTCCATCTTCGGCAACGCGGGAGTTCGGGTTCAGCACCAACGATCAATTTATGAGCTCGATGGAATTGACGCTGACAGGCCGTATGGTCGATCCTTACGTGGAAATCATTCCTGCCGGTCCCGTTTACGATTTCGGAAACCAGCGTCCCGGCTATGAATCGCTTAAAGAAATCAGCATTACTAACGGCGGCAGTGGAACTTTGGCGATCAACGGGATTTCCTTTACCAGCGGCAGCAGCGCGAATTTTTCATTTATTGACCTGCCAACAGCCTTCCCGGTGCTTGTCGGCGACGAAAGCGGCGCGCAAAGTGAACTGACATTCACCATCCGCTTTTATTCGGATGTGATGGGCCAGAGCCAGGGAATTCTTCGTATTTTGAACGATGGCTACATCGATCAGGATATGCAAATCTCGCTATTGGGACAGGTGTCCAACTGCGATGTCGGCACGCACAACTGCGACGGCACCTGCGTAAGCGACAGCGATGTCAATCATTGCGGTAGTTTATGCGAGCCTTGCTACGAGCCGGAACACTCCGTAGCCTACTGTGAACCCTTCTCGCAGGTGTATCGCTGCAACTTCGAATGCCAGGGGCATTACACCGAAGGCAACGGCTATTGCGTACCTGTCAACGAACCCGACTGTTGCGGGGATGCCTGCGATAACTGCACCGTAAGTCTACCCGAACATGCTGTAGGTTTGTGTGACAACGGCGTGTGCGATTACGGATGTGAAGCGGGCTATCACCGGAGCGGAGCGGACTGCGTAGTCAACGACACTGCCGATTGCTGCGGGGATTTGTGCCTTGACTGTCCTGCCAAACCCAACGCCGACCCGGCTTGTGTGCAGGGAGTGTGCAGTTATGTCTGCCAGTCTCCCTACGACGATTGCAACGGTCAGGCCTATGACGGTTGTGAAATCAACCTGGATGAAAACATCATGCATTGCGGCGAATGCCGGAATATTTGTGAAGTGGCTTACGGCTGGCCGATGTGCGACGAAGGCGAATGTGCAGTGGAAAGCTGCAACTTCGGTCGCGGTGACTGCAACGACTCCTACAGCGATGGTTGTGAAACCAACACCTTCACTTCCGCATTGCATTGCGGCGAATGCAGGAACTCCTGTGCGGTCGACAATGGAACCTCGATCTGTAACAACGGGGTTTGTAAAATCACATCCTGCGAATATCCCTGGGGAAATTGCGACGATGACTTCACAACCGGTTGCGGTGATTATGTAGCGGATGACCCGGAAAACTGCGGTATTTGCAATTACGCCTGCGAATACACCCATGCACAGGGCGTTTGCACCGACGGCAGCTGCTCGATGGGATTATGTGACGAAGGCTACAAGGATTGCCAGAGCACCAACGGCTGCGAAACCGATATCTACAATGATATCAACAACTGCGGGGACTGTAACAGCGTATGTTCGATCCTCTACGGTGTTGGGCAATGCGTCCAGGGTGATTGCCAGGTACTTTCTTGCGATCAGGGACGCGGGCATTGCGATGACAATATCGCCAACGGTTGTGAAACGTTGACCAATACGGACCCGCAGCATTGCGGTTCATGCGAAGTTTCCTGTGACTATGACAATGCAACAGGACATTGTACGGCGGGTCATTGTTGGATGGGAGCCTGTGATGGAACCTATCAAGATTGCAACCTGGACGATTCCGATGGTTGCGAGGCGGATTTGCAAACCGATATGGATCACTGCGGTTTATGCAACGATCCCTGTGAAAACTTCGAACATCGCAGTGGCGCGGTTTGCAGCAGCGGGGATTGCACTCAGGGTCCTTGCGACGAAGGCTGGGACAATTGCGACGGCATCGCCGACAGTAGCTGTGAGACCGATATTTACAACAATGTCACCCATTGCGGCGGCTGTTTGCAAGAGTGCGAACTGGATTTCGTAGTGGATCACGTTTGCGTGGATGGCGAATGCGACGTGGCCGAGGACGGCTGTCTGACCGGTTATGACAACTGCAACGGAGTTGCCGAAGACGGCTGCGAAGTCAATCTCATGGGCGACCCGCATCATTGCGGTGGTTGTGATATCAGCTGCTGGGATCTGAATCCGGGCGAACATGTGGATCAGTATCTCTGCGTGGGCGGCGAGTGTCTTGTCGGAACCTGCGAAAACGGATGGGGAAACTGCGACGAGCAGGAATACAACGGTTGCGAGCACGATGTTTCCAGCGACGTAGACAACTGTGGTTCCTGCGGTCATAGCTGCAACCTGCCGGGTGGAACGGCGGAATGCAACGGCGGTGTTTGCGATTCCAATTGCGTCGATGGTCACGCCGATTGCGACCTGCAAAGTGGAAATGGTTGTGAAGTGGATCTGACCGTTCCAGGGTTTGATTGCGCCCATGCCGTGCAATTGCAGAATATCGAAGGCGGATCGGAAATTCGCGGCGATGCCGGATCGGACGTAAGTGAGATCGTGACCGGCGTGGGAGAGATGTGGTACAAGGTGCGTATCCGCGAAGGCAGTGGCTGGTGTACTTATTTGAGCGCCTGGGCCATCTTGAGCGTTCCTCCGGGAATGAACTACACACTGGAAGCGCGTAAGGGAAGTTGTGCCGCCACACCCATCACGGCTGCGCAGGGAACGGGATTGAATGAAGTCGTCAAATTCTGCGAAGATGACGATTATTTCTCCGATGACGATTTCGATGTTTACCTGCATATCGATTTCACCTCCGGAAATCAGTGCAGTGAATGGTCCTTGCAGGTGGCGGGTAATCAGTCCGTGTCCGGTTGCGATTGCAACATCTTCAAATAGCGGACATTCGCGAGCAAGACCGGAGGCGATAGATGAGAGTATTGGGTTTGGACCCCGGAACGGTGCGGCTGGGCGTTGCGTTATCGGATGCCATGGGCTGGACGGCTCAACCTTTGGAAGTCGTACGTGTCGGTAAAGTCGGGGAAGAACTGGACCGAATCGCCCAGTTGATCGAGGAGCACAACGTCTCTGAAATCGTGGTTGGTCTGCCATTGAACATGGATGGCAGCGAAGGCCCCAAGGCGCTCGAATCGCGACAGTTGATCGAAAAACTACAGGTGCGTTTCGAGTTGCCGATTCATGCCTGGGACGAACGCCTGACGACGGTGGCGGCGGAACGAGCGTTACTGGAAGGTGATGTGCGGCGCGACAAGCGCAAAAACGTTATCGATAAGGTGGCGGCGGCGTATATGCTGCAAGGCTTTCTGGATCACCGCTCGAATAAAGGATAAAACAGACAGTAAGGAACAGATCGATGTGGCGAATGTTGGCAATCGGAATGCTGGCCGCGATCCTCGTTGTTGGCGGTTACATTCTGAACGAATATCAGAGTATGCAGAGTTGGTTGATCACGCCGAAGGGAGAGGGAGCGGAAGTCACCGTCGATCTGCCGCCGGGTACCAGCGTACGCGGCGCATTGAAAATCCTGGTTGCCAAGAATCTGATCGTAGATAGCTCCTATATCCGCTATGTCGGAAAAGTGGGTGAGAGCGTTGCAGCCGTTCAGGCAGGCGAGTATGTGCTGTCCCCCAAGCAGTCTCCTCTTGATTTGCTACGCGCGATGGCGCAAGGCAAAGTGAAGAGCTATTCCTTTACCATTCCGGAAGGCTTGCGCATCGATGAAATTGCGGTTTCTTTGCAGGAGCAGGGAATCGTGACGGCAGCCGAGTTTTTACGCGCTGTCAGTGACCCCAAACTGCTACAGCAACGAAACGTAAAAAGCCTGGAAGGCTATCTCTTTCCCGATACGTATACAATCAAGAAGGGAATCAATGCGGATCAGATCGTGCGCCTGATGCTGGACAATTTCGACAAGCAGGTCACGCCCGAGTTGCTAAAGCAGGCCGAACGAAAAGGAATGACACCCTATCAGATGCTGGTGGCGGCCAGTATCATCGAAAAGGAAAGCGGCGGTCCGGAAGAATACCCATTGGTCGGCTCGGTGATTCATAACCGGCTGCGACTTGGAATGCTGTTGCAGATGGACCCGACCGTGATTTACGGAGTCAAGAATTTCGACGGCAACCTGACTCGCAAACACTTGCAGACAGATCATCCCTGGAACACTTACACCCGCAAGGGGCTGCCACCCACGCCGATCTGCAATCCCGGTTTGGGAGCTATCAAAGGTGCGGCCAATCCGCCGCAGACAAAATATCTCTATTTCGTTTCCATGAACAATGGGCACCACACCTTCAGCAAGTCGTTGGCCGAGCACGCCAGAGCGGTTAGAAAGTACCAGGTGCAGGGAAAGGTCGGACCCTAGCAGAGCGGGTTACTTTACGATTCCGGTGAAACTGCTGTACACGATAAAGCCGTAGTAGTCGGTGTTGTCCAGGATGAACATTGGGGATTGCTGGTCGCATAAACTGGTGTAATCGTTCCAGTCTTCTTCCGAAAGACTTTCCTGCAAGTTTCCCCAGAGCATGTTGAACATCACCGGCAAAGCCGACCAGCGGCGCGAATCGAGCGGCGACTGGATATTGGCGACGTGGCTGTGCGCCTGGACTTGCTCGCATCCGGCTGCCATCAACCAGTTCTGGGCGCGCATGTGATGCAGAATCGGCGAATCCCCTTGAAAGTAGGGGACATTCTGTGTAAAAGCCTGTTGTAGTCGTGCTTCCAGTTTAGGATAGCCGGGTAATAGTTGTTGAGCCGACCAGAACAGAAGATTCAGCCAGCCGCCGGGCTTGATTACCCGAACAAGTTCGCGAACCGCCGAGACCGGGTCTTGGGCGACGGCGTGCGGCCACAGCGTGTCCGAGCACCAGACCCAGTCGAATTGATTGTCTTCGAACGGAAGCTGCAATAGATCGCCATGAACGAACTCGGCTTGCCCGGCATAAGGGGATTGTTGTAGATACTTGCTGGCGCTGGCCAGGTGTTCCTCGGAAAGATCCAAACCGGTTACATGTCCATTGGGAGCGATGCGTTGCGCCAGCATGCGCGTGTGCAGTCCGATACCACAACCGACATCCAACCCGCTGCAATTCGTGTTGAATTGCATGGCGTCCATTGCGTGAGCGATGGCAGGCTCGGTTAGATAAAACGCCATACGCAATTGTTCCATATAGGTTTTCGCGTTCATGTTTTCCTCATCGCGTGCATGCACGCTCGATCGTCGAATTGTCAGACGTGCCCGGATCGAAATCGAAGAGCCGCCTTGCCGGGTTTCCGACGATAGAGAGAGCAACTCCACTCCAATTATAACCCCAATTTCCATATCATATCGTTAGAAAGCTTTCAAGGTGACGATCAAACAATGGGTGCGTCACAGCGTCCTTTCATTGAATAGTTGTCAGGTTGAAATTGACAGTCAGGTTGAAATTGCTTGCAAAATTCCCCCGTTTTGTTATAGTGCTGGTGTTGTTCGTCCTCATGTTATGCTTTTTGGGAAAAAAAAACAAAAAGCCGTTTACCCGGTGGAAGCCGCTAATACTTTGCCAATGCTCTATTAGCCTTTTCTGATATCTGCTTCTGGCGGACTCTATCCATGTGAAATCTGTGTGAAAGCTCGTTTTGTAGCTGCGTTTTGCAGCGAAAGTGATTGTTGAATCTCGTGATATTGAAGAAAACGCGATGGCTGTAAAAAAGACAATTTCGCGGGCGGTGTTAAAGCAATCAGTGCTTCTGATCGCCATTTTAGTTATTCCCTTAGGTGCATTACTTCTGCTCCCTCCCATTCTTCGTTTTCAGCAAGACATCCTGAACTATGAACGCACCTATACAGAGCAAATCAAGCAGACAACAAAGGGACAAATCGAACATGCCATCGTGCGTCTTTCATTCGATCACATGAAAGTTCAAGAGCGCATGAGAACGATGCTGCAAGAGCAGGTCTACATCGCACACGCAATTGCCACGGAACTGTATAACCAGAACAAAAACAAGGTGACCGGTAAAGAACTCCGATCGATGGTGCGGGAGGCGCTTCGCGTAATCCGTTACAATAGTAATAGAGGATACTTTTTCGCAACGGATCTAAATGGCATTGAACAGCTATTTGCCGACAGACCGGAAATGGAAGGAAAAAACCTTCTTGAGATGCGGGATACAACCGGCAAATTCGTGATTCGCGACATGATAGATATCGCAAAATCCGAGGCCGGGGAGGGGTTCTACGGTTACACGTGGAGCAAACCCGAATCCGAAGGAAAGGGATATCAAAAACTTTCTTTCATCAAGTATTTCGAGCCGCTCGATTGGTTCATCGGTACAGGAGAGTACATCGATGAGGTAGAGGCGCAAGTTCAGGCAGAGGCGGCAGAGTGGCTCGACCATGTGAGATACGGTAAAGACAACTACCTGTTTGCATTTAAATATGGCGGAACCTATGTTGCACATGTTGGAAAAAACATTAAAAACAAGGCTGCTGACGCAAATTATTGGGATCTTAAAGATGTCAATGGCGTTTTGATCAATCAGGAATTACAGCGGCAAGCTCAGCGCGGCGGCGGTTTTATCGAATACGTCTGGTATAAACCCAGCACGGGCATGGAAGTCCGTAAACTTGCCTATGCCAAAGCCTTTGAACCCTGGGGTTGGGTGGTAGGGACCGGGGTTTATATGGACGATATTGAAGCGGGCATCGCAGAAAAGCGTGCGGAGTTGTGGCAGACGACATGGGAAAACATACTGGTTTTAAGCATCATCCTGATTCTTGCGCTCTTGATCGCGTTACTGATTACCATACGTTTCTCAAATAACCTGCAAAAAGAATTGAATGTATTTCGGCATTTTTTCCGGAAAGCCGGCTTAGAGGCCAAGCCGATTGCCGTGGATCAATTACGTTACGATGGATTCCGTGCTTTAGCGGAAGCCGGTAATGATATGCTTGCAAAGGGCAAGGCGGCTGACCAGGAAAAGCAACGTCTTCTCGCCGCCATTGAGCAGAGCGCAGAAGTGGTTGTTGTCACTGATCTATCCGGAGCGATCCAGTATGTAAATCCGGCTTTTGAAAAGGTTACAGGGTATAGCGCCAAGGAGGCGATCGGGCAGAATCCTCGCATATTGAAGAGCGGAAAACACGACCAGCAATTTTATCGGAATCTTTGGAAAACGATCCGCAATGGGGATGTCTGGAAGGGTAAATTTGTCAACAAGCGCAAAAATGGGACAGAATATAATGAGGAAGCGACGATCTCGCCTGTTTTAAATAAAAAAGGGGAAATCGTCAATTATGTTGCGATCAAGAAAGATGTGACCCAGAAGCTTGTTGTCGAAGCTCAACTCCAGCAAGCGCTGAAGATGGAAGCCATCGGTCGTCTGGCTGGTGGAGTGGCCCACGACTTCAATAACTTGCTGACGGGCATTACCGGGAATATTCAACTCGCGTTGATGGACGCAAACCCGGACGACCCGATTGTGGACATGTTAACCGAAGTAAATAAGGCAGCCGAGAGCGCGGCTTCTCTTACTCGTCAACTATTGGCTTTTAGTCGCAAGCAAATCATCGATCCGAAGATCATCAACATGAACAATTTGATCGAGCATCTGCACAAAATGCTGGTTCGCCTGATCGGAGAAGATGTCAATCTTACATTCATTCCCATGGAGCCTCTCGGCTGCATCAAGGCGGATCCGGGGCAGGTAGAGCAGATCCTGGTCAATCTGGCGGTCAACGCCAGAGACGCCATGCCCAATGGCGGCAAACTGACCATCGAAACTGCCGATGTGGATCTGGGAGAAGACTATTGCAGGAATTATCCGCATATTAAGCCCGGAAAATATGTAATGCTGGCTGTCACGGATGACGGAATTGGCATTGACGAAGAGACCAGAAGAAACATTTTCGAGCCGTTCTTTACGACCAAGGACAAAAACAAGGGTACTGGTCTTGGACTTGCGACCATCTATGGAATCGTTAAACAACATGGAGGGTACATAGAAGTCTATTCGGAGTTGGGTATAGGTTCGACGTTCAAGGTGTTTTTCCCTCTGGTCAGAGAAAGAACCCAGGTTGGCAAACGAGGATTGGGGATCATCAGCGATTTGCCGTGTGGAACGGAGACCATTCTTGTAGTGGAAGATGAATCGATGGTTCGCAATATCGCTGTTAAAGTCTTGCAGCGGCAGGGCTACAATGTCGTGCAGGCAGACAATGGCCCCAATGCGTTAAGCTATTGCGAAAAACATTCGATTGTACCGGACTTGCTGATGACCGACATCGTTATGCCTGCTATGAATGGCCGAGATCTTGCGGAAAGTTTTTTGGCGCGGCATCCGGATATTAAGGTACTCTTTACCTCCGGTTACACGGAAAATGTCATTGCTCATCATAATGGTGAACTTGAAGAAGGGTTGAATTTTATTGGCAAACCCTACACTCCACAGGACTTGGTAAAGAAAATTCGTAATGTGCTGGATGGTTCGCGCTCCTAAACGATTCGTCCTTCTAATGGTAAACCTAATCTTACGAAGTACACACCCAGCATAAAGCTTCACTTATTGCCTACTGGACTTATGCCCTTTGATCGGGTACACTTCCTCTTGGTAAATCGACAATTTGACCAATGAGGAATCTTCACTGGGGAGGTGGCAATGAACAGGTTTCTTTTCTTGCTGGTGCTTCTACTGTGCCTGCTACTGGTATTCGGCTGCTCCGACGGCGACGGCGATCCGGTGGACGGTGACAGCAGCGACGGCGATTCAACGGATGGAGACTCCGTTGATGGCGATACTACCGACGGAGATGCGGAAGCGTTGACGGAAATACTGGGGCAGTCTGTTGACGAGCAGTACACTGTCGAAGGACTGTCAGGCAATGTGGCGGTCGCTTTCGACGAGAGCGGAATTCCTCATATTTACGCGGAAACCGAACTGGATGCCGCACTGGCGATGGGTTATGTCCAGGCGGATCAGCGTATGTTTGAAATGGAGTTTCTGCGCAAGTTCGCACGTGGACGACTGACGGATCTTGTGGGCGCGATCCAGGCATTGATCGATCAGGATCTCTTTTTCCGCATGATCTTTTCCACCCGTAACGGCGAAGATGTTTTACAGGCTATTTACGATAACCTTACCCCACGCTTGAAAGGTGTGATCGACGCCTACGCGGAGGGTGTCAACCGGCGTCTGGCACGTTACAAGGAAGACGATTCGGACTGGCCTGAACCCTTTACCTTCATGTTCGTAAACCAGAAGCCGTCGCAGACCAACGACTGGGAGCCGCTGGACACCATCTCGATTGCGCGCTATCAGACCTGGTTGCTATCCCAAACCCTTTCCGACGAACTGAACTTGACCGAATTCTACACCGCGTTAGGACCGGATCTGTTCAACCAACTGATTTTCCCGCAACCGCTGGCACCGGTTGCCATCATTCCGGATTGGAATACGGCAAGTAAAAAGCGCTCTGTGTTCCACACTGCCCCGGCGGCCATCGCCCCGGATAAGGCCGCCTTTTTGCAGCAGTTGAAAAACGGCAAGGCGTTTGTCGAGAATGCTTCGCGCATGGAAATCGTAGCCCGCAAGGGGGCCAGCAACAGTTGGGCATTGAACGACAAAAACGGCGTGACCTATCTGTGCAACGATCCGCACCTGTCCCTGCAAAGCCCGGCGGTTTTCATGCCGGTGAGTGTGGATATCCGGGAAATGGGTGGTGAATCGGATGGTTGGCATACAGCAGGCGTGGCCTTCCCCGGAACGCCGTCATTGGTGATCGGGCGTAATGACCGCATGGCCTGGGGTGAAACCACGTCCATGTTCGACGTGCTGGATCTATATCTGGAAACCGTCACCTTCGATGGTAACGGCAAGCCTGTTTCCGTTTCCTACAATGGAAATACGGTGGACGTGATCGAGGTGGTGCATCAGTTCCGCGACGGTCACAACCAGACTCCACCGACGTACAAGGAAGCACCATTGTACTTCGTGCCACACCATGGACCGTTGGTTCCGGAAACCTTCGACACGGTCAACGGCACCGCCATTTCATTCAGTTGGACCGGGCAGGAAGCGACCGGCGAATTGGAATGCTTCATGGATCTGCAAACGGCGGGAACAATGGATGATGCCTTCGCCGCCGCGCAGAAATTCGAAGTCGGCGCGCAAAATCATCTTTTCGCCACCGTCGATCACGATATCGGTGTTTTCCCGCATGCCAACCTGCCGCTGCGCACCGGTGATCTGACGGCCCATCCGCCCTGGTTGGTGCAACCTGGTGACACGGATACTTATAGTTGGAACGGCTTCGTTCCAGAAGCGGAGTTGCCTTCACAGCGTAACCCGGCCAGCGGCTACATCATTACCGCCAATAACGACCCGACCGGCTCCGTGTTGGACAACGATCCTCTAAACGACGATCAGTACTATCTTTTCGAGGCGGCGGTCGGGTACCGCGCGCTGGGCGTCAAGCACGGGCTGGAAGATGACATTCTAGGCAAGGATTACGACTGGGAAGATTTAGCTGCCTTGCAGTTCCGCGTCTATTCGGAATGGGCGGCGGATTGCGTGCCGCCGGTGCTGGCGGCCATGGCCACCAGAAGCACGTTGTCGGACAAAGCCCAGCAGGGACTGGCAATGTTGCAGGGCTGGGATTATCAGATGGCCAGCGGCATCGTCGATCCGAGCGATCCAATCGGAAGCGCCGCCGTTTCCGATGCGGATGAATTGGCCAGCGCGGCTTCGGCCACCTATTTCAATTTCTTCATGGTGCGTTTCGAAAAGGAACTGCTCTTTGACGAGCTACAGCAAAAGGGGTTAAGTGGGCTGCCATCCAGCTTTGGCGTAAAAGCCACTGTGACGGCGTTGCGTTCGATCGGATCGGCGGGAGGTGAAAGTGTTTTCTTCGACGATGTCACCACCGACGCCGTTACTGAAACCGCCGAAGATATCCTGGCGCGTTCCTTGGAAATGGCGGTGGACGACGTCTTCAGCCATCCGACCTTTGCTGGCTTGACTTCGTTAAGCGATGCCCTGTGGGGACGGGTGCACACATTGACGATGGAAAATCCGCTGGGCAGCGCCGGGATGACCTCCGATTTCGATGCCGGTCCCTTCGGTTTGCAGGGCGGGCCCTATACCGTCAATGTCGGCAGCTACGGCGTGGGTATGAACCCGGAAACCGAAAGCTATGGCTGGTCGCACGGTGCGTCGATGCGTATGGTGCACGAACTGACCGACGACGGCATCACGACCTGGTTCCATCTGCCGGGCGGAACCGACGAGCGCATGGATTCGGAGCATTTCCTGGATCTGCACGAAATGTGGATGAATAACGACCGCATCGAACTTTCAATTGACTGGGAGAAGGTCAAGCAGATTGGCATCGAAAGGATGATCGCGTTGACTCCGTAACTTGAGCATTATCACGTTTCTACAAGGCGGAGGGCTGCGGCTCTCCGCCTTTTCTGCGTTTTGGGATTACTGGCAAGTTTTCCGTTTCCCATATTTCCCAGCATTCCACTTGCATGTCGTTTCTGCATGAACTACACTCCGCACGTTTTTCGTTTTCCCGTTTTAAGGAGCCGCCATGACCGATACCCAAGCCACGATCTACCTGAAAGCCAAGCGCGACCGCTCGGCCAGAAACTTCCATCCGTGGATTTTCTCCGGTGGTGTGGAACGCGCTCAGGGAAATCCGTCTGCCGGTGACTGGGTGACGGTGGCCGATTCGAAAGGGCAGGCGTTGGGACAGGGCTTCTACAATCCCGATAGCCGAATTCGGGTGCGACTGCTGCACTTCGGGACCGCTGCTGTTTCTGAATCGGACATTCTGCGCGCGCGGATTAGCAGTGCCGTGCGCTTCCGTATGAACCTTTACGATGCCCAATGCACCGACGCGCTACGTCTGATCAACAGCGAAGGCGACGGTCTGTCCGGTCTGATCGTAGATTACTACGCCGGGCATCTGGTGATTCAGCCTTTGGCGCGCTGGCTGCAAACGCGCCTGGATGACGTTGTCGAATGGCTTCGGCAAGCTTGCACGGACGGTCTGCCCCTGCATTCCGCTCAATTGCGCATCGAAGCCGACGCAGTGCGGCTGGAAGGCATGACCCTGGAAGGGAAATCCTGGACTTTCGATGAGGTGGCACCGGAACGTGTGTCGATTCTGGAAAACGGAATCGCCTATGCCGTCGATCTGCAAGGCGGGCAGAAAACCGGCTTTTTCCTCGATCAGCGCGATAACCGCTCGCTGGTGGGCCGCATGAGTTCCGGGCTGCGCGTACTGAACTTGTTCTGCTATACCGGCGGCTTCACGCTGGCGGCGTTGAAAACCGGGGCGCGGCAGGTCGTCAGCGTCGATTCCAGCGGCCCTGCACTGGAGCTACTGGAAGAGAATGTCTCGTTAAACGAGTTGTCGTCTTCCGATTCCATCAGCCTGAAAGAGGATGTCAAACGCTACTTGCCTAAAGCCACCGAAAATCGCGAACGCTTTGATGTCGTGATCTGTGATCCGCCACCCTTTGCGAGACGGCGCGATCAAGTGGACAAGGCCGCGCGAGCGTACAAGGACATCAACCGGCGCGCCATGGGGCTGATCGACAATGGATATCTCTTTTCCTTTACCTGCTCGCCTTTCATCGACGAGCGCCTGTTCACACAGATCCTCTTTTCCGCCGCCAAAGAAGACGGCTGCCGCGTGCGCGTACTAAGCCACCTGGGACCGGGCAGCGACCACCCGGTCAGTCTTTACCATCCCGAAGGGGCCTATCTGTTCGGATTGCTGCTGCATATCGAGCGCTAGTCCATCCGGGTGCACTCCCATTGAATTTCAATGACAAGCCTTTGCTGTACATGCTAAGCTTGCTCCGAATCCAATCGAGCAATTGCCAAACATCGCCGGAATAGCGTAAGGCAACGTCCGTAGGCGGGGAGGGGAGCACACATGGTACAGGTCGATATCTTCTGGTCTTACGGCTTGGGGGCGGGTTTCGCTCTGGCAGCGCATAAGCAGTTATTGCAACCCAGTGAGATCGAGGCGGATACGCTTGTAAAGTCGCCGTACTTCAGCCACGCCCTGCTTTTTCTTTCGCTCTTTTTCGCTCCCAGCGGCATTTGTCTTCTCTGGGCATTCACCAATTGGGAAACGATGCAGGTCTTCAGCTACGATACCTTGCCAGCCTGGTTGGTTACGGGTTTTGCCGTTACCAATATTACCCAGGGCATATTGGGGTTCTGGTTCGTGCGTCGCCTGCTTCGAATGGCTAAACCGTACCTTGCATACCTTCAAGTTGCTCTGGGCTACTTCATGATGTTTTTCATTCTGGTGCATGGCTGGGATGGCAGCGGCTACCGCCGTTTCTTTTCCTACGATCAAGCGGTCTTTTTAAACTGGGATGCGCAACAACCCTGGCAGAACGTCGTCGATTGGCTGACTTGTCCTGTCGCATTGACGCTTTATGGCATGGGTGTCATCATGCTGCCGTGGCTGCTCGGTTTGATGAGTCGCTGGTTATTGGAAGGATACCGGCTTTCCGGCATCGACACGAAACCGAACGGTATTTTTTCAACGGTTCGGGTTGCTCTTCGCTTCTTGTTTCTCGTATTCGGCTTTGCCCTGGGTTCTGCAATCGCCGCGAGCGTGCTGATTCATTGGCTGGGTTGGATTGCGGGAGGAATATCCTTTGCGGTGTTGCTTTATGCGGTACTACTGCGACGAAACGGCCTGATGTATCGACATGGGCAAAAGCTGATGGGAATTGATTTCTAATTCCATCTCGCTCTTTTTCACACATTTGTGCTATAGATTTGAGTAATCATGATGTGCCATGGTCTCCCGGAATGGAAATACCGGGAGACCATGCGTAACCTGTTGAAGACACACAGCCTTCCACGATCTTCGATCGCGTAAGACTATGGCTCAAGATCACAGAATCAGTGGCTAAATATGACTACTACCTAGTCTAACCAGGGCAATAACAAGATGATTCAGAAGCTGATCAGGCATTCCCGCATCGCATTATCGAACTGGCGCCTTCATAAGTTCGGACGCTGCAACATTTGCGGATATCGTGGTCCTTTTTATGCCTTCGATGCGTCGGACCCGGAGGAAATGCAGTTGTGTCCCCAATGTCGCAGTATCAGCCGTAATCGATTATTAGTGGAACATTTTCTGCGGCTGCATGGGATTTCCGGTGCTGCTTCTGTAAAGGATGCTGCTAGTCGGTTGAATTCTTTGAAGGTACTGGATACATACGGAACCGGTCCGCTTTCCCGCTTTGCACCCCAATCGGATGGCTGGATCCGAGGCGGATTTTCCGAGAACCCTGAGACGTTGCCTAAAGAGCTTACCTTTGTGGATTTACAAGCGCTTTCTTTTGATGACAATAGTTTTGACACGGTGTTGACAGAGGATGTCTTGGAGCATATCCCTGATCCTTTAAAAGCCTTGTCCGAGATTGCAAGAGTGCTGAAGCCGGGTGGTTTCCATTTGTTTACCGTGCCCAGGTACTCTCAACAACCCACAGTCGTTCGTGCAAAACTTTTAAATGGCGAGATTGTCCATTTATTGCCGCCTGCTTATCACTGGGATCCGGACTCCCAATCGCAATGTCTGGTGTTTACCGATTTCGGCGATGACCTTGCCGATGCCGTCCAAAAAGAGGGCCTGAGCTTTGAATGTCTGTCCAACTCCGTACTCCCCTCATTGAAATTGTTGGGGAATCGTGACATCTATCTGAGCAAAAAAGCTGGGTAGAACTCTTTCCTTTTTCCATCCTTCAGACTGTTTAGCCGTTTTCCATCTGTTTAACATGTCCGGAAATCCGAACGACTCGATAACCGGAATATTTCCAAGCTTGTCTGTCTCCTGCTAGGAAACACCCGTCAAAGCTGAGGTTTGGGGCGGGCGAAATATCCAGGATATATAAGTGAATATATTTCTGGTGCGAAGACTGGAAAGGAGAGCGTTCTCATGAAGATAGGCGTTCCAAAAGAGGTTGTGCAATCCGAGCGCCGAGTGGCGGCCACTCCGGACACGGTGCAACGGTTGGTGGATAAAGGTTTGGAAGTGCTCGTGCAGGCCGGGGCGGGTGTGTACGCCCATTTCACCGATGACGTTTACAGGCAGGCGGGAGCGCAGGTGATCGATTCGGCTCAGGAGCTTTACGGCCAGGCGGATGTCGTATTGAAAGTCCAGCCTCCCGAAGAATGGGAAGTGGAATGGTTCAAGCCGGAATCCAACTTGGTTTCGCTATTGCGTCCCTATGAAAACCAGGGACGGATCGAAGCCCTGAACCAGCGTAAGGTAAGCTGTTTTTCCCTGGAATTGATACCGCGCATTTCGCGGGCGCAATCGATGGACGTGCTTTCCAGCCAGGCTAATCTGGCCGGGTACAAAGCGGTTTTGATGGCTGCCGAACGCTATAACGCCGTTTTTCCCATGCTGATGACTGCCGCCGGTACGGTGCGCCCTGCGCGTCTGCTGGTATTGGGGGTAGGCGTCGCAGGTTTGCAGGCGATAGCAACCGCCAAACGGCTAGGCGCAGTGGTGCTGGCCTATGATATTCGCTCGGCGGCCAAGGAACAGGTACAAAGCCTGGGAGCACGCTTTGTCGAGTTGGATGTGGGCATCGAAAACGGTGAAGGTTCCGGCGGATATGCGCGGGAATTGACCGAGGAGGAGCGCCGCCTGCAACAGGAAAAGCTTTCCGAGATCATGAAGCAGCAAGACATTATCATCACCACTGCTGCCGTGCCGGGACGTCCCGCGCCGAAATTGATTTCCGCAGAAACCGTGCGTGGCATGTCGCCCGGTTCGGTGATTATCGATCTGGCAGCCGAAAGCGGTGGAAACTGCGAACTGACGCAGCCGGGTGAGGAAATCATGGAAGGGGATGTGTTGATCGTTGGAAAACAAAACATTCCCAGCCTGCTGGCTACGGAGAGCAGCCGTCTGATTTCGCGTAACATTTTGAATTTCGTTCAGATTCTGCTGGATGAAAACGGGAATCTGGCGGTGGACACGAACGATGAAATCGTGGCCGCTTCGCTACTGGCGCATGAAGGAACGCTGGTGCATCCGTTGTTTGCGAAAACGACGGACGAGCAGTCGAGCGAAACGTAAAGGAAGGTTATCATGTCGGTTTTCATTATTGCGCTAACCGTTTTCGTATTGGCGGTGGTGATCGGTTACCACGTTGTCTGGAACGTCACTCCCGCTTTGCATACACCCTTGATGTCGGTGACCAACGCCATTAGTGGTGTGGTAATCGTCGGGGCGATCATTGCAGCCGGATCGGAAATGACCGGTCCCTCCACTTATTTTGGATTGGCCGCTGCCATGCTGGCTGCCGTGAACGTTTTCGGCGGTTTCGTCATTACGAAGCGGATGCTGTCCAAGTTCCGCAAGCGGCGTTAGAGAGGGGGGAACGATGACTTATGTGGATTTTTCAGCGTTGATTTACCTGGCGGCAGCGGTGCTGTTCATTCTCGCTTTGCGCGGTCTGAGCCATCCTGAAACCGCCGAACGCGGCAATACCTATGGAATCGTCGGAATGGTGCTGGCCGTCTTGGCGACCATCGGACGCTCGGATGTGCACCATTTGTTCTGGATCGTGCTCGTGATCGCCATTGGCGGTTATATCGGAGTGAAAATCGCTCGCAAGATCGAGATGACCGCTTTACCACAACTGGTGGCGATCTTGCACAGTCTGGTCGGTCTGGCGGCGGTTTTGATCGCCAAGGCTGCCTTTTACAATCCGGGCGGTTATGGGATTCTCTCGCCGGAAGGCGACATCTTTTCCGGCAGTCTGGTTGAAATGTGGTTAGGCGACGGCATCGGGGCAGTGACGTTTACCGGTTCGGTGGTGGCGTTTGCCAAATTGCAGGGGTTGATCAGCGGTGCGCCGTTGCGTTTCAAAGGGCAGCATAAACTCAATGCACTGCTTGGAATCTTGATTCTGCTGGCCGGTCTGGTTTTGTTGATTACGGAAAGCTCCAGTGCGTTGTGGGTTACGACGATTCTAGCTTTGATCCTGGGAGTGACTCTGATTATTCCTATCGGTGGCGCGGACATGCCGGTGATCGTTTCCATGCTCAATTCCTATTCCGGATGGGCGGCGGCTGGTATCGGTTTTACCTTGAATAACCACCTGTTGATCATTACCGGGGCGCTGATCGGCTCCAGCGGCGCGATTCTGAGTTACATCATGTGCAAGGCGATGAATCGCTCGTTCTTGAGTGTCTTATTCGGTGGCTTCGGAACCGGCGATGCAGTCGGCGGCGCCGATCCTCATCAGCAGGCCGCTGCAAGAAACGCCAATGTCGGCAGTGTGGAAGATGCTGCTTTCATGATGAAGCAAGCCCGCAATATCATTATCGTCCCCGGTTACGGAATGGCTGTCGCCCAGGCGCAGCACGCGGTGCGGGAAATGGGCGAACTGCTGTCCTCGATGGACATCAACGTACGCTATGCGATTCATCCGGTGGCGGGACGTATGCCCGGGCACATGAACGTGTTACTGGCCGATGCCAATGTGCCTTACGACCAGGTGAAGGAAATGGATGAAATCAATAACGATTTCTCCAGTTGCGACGTGGCCTTCGTCATCGGCGCGAACGATGTCACCAACCCGGACGCCAAGAATCCGGGCAGCCCGATTTACGGAATGCCGATTCTGGAGGTCGAACGGGCCAATTCGGTGCTGTTCTGCAAACGTAGTTTGGGTGTCGGCTATGCGGGCGTAGATAACGAACTCTTTTTCAAGCCCAACACCATGATGCTGCTGGGCGATGCCAAAGACACCGCAGAAAAACTCGTAAGAACACTCAAGGGCACTCACTAGCGACCAGTCCTTTCTTCAATTCTCTTTCAAGCGCCGATTTCCAATGGAAGTCGGCGCTTGAGGTTTTATGACAATCGTAATTCGGTAATAAAATATTGTATAACAATAAGATTATGGTATACTGACCATGAAAACGCGACATTTCTTATGAAAACAGGATCGTGGAGGTTGTGATGCTGCGATACGTGTGTTTTGGGGTCTGTTGGGTGTGGATTGTGGTGGTGCTTGGTGCATGTTCGGACGATTCGGAACTCTCCGGCGGCGATTCGGATCTGGAAGCAGGAAATGAAACGGAATGGGAGATCGAATCCGATGGCGACCAATCAGATAGTGATCTAACAGATGGTGACCGGGATGGTATGGATGATGAAATCCTGGATGGCGACTTGGATCTTGATGCAGTCGAAGAGGATTCCGAATGGACCGATTATGACATTGAAGCGGAATCGGAACAGGAGTTTGAATTGGAAATCGAAGTGGACACCGAGCCGCCAATTGATTATGCAATCAACGAGGCATTGGTCTTTGACCCCGATCCGGTCGTGTGCGAGCAGCCTGTGCTTGTCAGTCTAGGTGGATTGTCTTCTGAAGGTGGCCCGTTGAGCAGTGTGCCGGATGCTAACGGCGTAATGCGCTTGCAGGTGCATAGCTGCATGGATGAAGGCCGCAGCAATCGTGGGACCGGATTGGAGACGCAATTCGTGTGCACGATGCACCAGCGCGCCGACAGCCAGCAAAACGGCAGCTTCGTCTATCGTGATTATGACGCGGCGTTGCCCGATGCGGCACAGCCCAACGATCCCAACGACATCCATGCGGAAGTCGAGTTGTATTACCACGCCTCGAAGATCTACGATTTCATTACCGACGAGCGTGTGGGCCTGTTTGATTTGCTGCCGGGTCAACACGAATGGAACGGCGAAAAGGTGCCGATTCATCTGGTGGCCAATTATCGTCTGCCATTGCCTGTCGGGCCGGTGTTTCCAGGGCAAAGCCGGTTGCAATCGCTGGAACTGTCCATGTTTATTTCTGCCGCGCATATGCAGGTCGGGATGGGTGTGATTTACGGACTGGAGGAATTGCAGGGACAGGTGCTGGTGTTCGGTCAAGGAGAAAGCGCGGATTTCGCTTACGACGGTGAAACGGTTTACCATGAATTCGGGCATCTGATCAATTACGCCCTGGCCGATATGAACTATCACCTTTACGCGGACGAATTTGGCATGACCAACCAGGCCAATGCATTGGAACAAGGGATGGCGGAAACCTTTGTCTTTCTGACGTCGGAGCGCACCACGTTATTCGAGTATCTGGATCAAATGGCCGGGCCGGGATATATGCGTGATGTCGAGAATGATCGAACCTACCCGGAAGCGCTACAGGGCGTCGATCAATTCGACGGATTGATCGTTACCGGTGCGAACTACGAAATCTTCCAATTGTTGCAGCAGAACGCGGATGTGGACCGCTATGATTTCGTTCGCTTGGTCATGCGTAGCTTGATGGAGTTGAAAGAGCTTGGACCGGATCTGACGTTCCGTATGTACGCGGAAAGCTTGTTGCAACAGATGGAAGTCGAAAATCTGAACGACCAGATTCCTGCTGTTACTGAAATCTTGCAGGCGCGTGGCCTGTTCCAGGATCTTCGCGCCAAGGATTTCAAGGACATTCAGAATGGCGAGTACCGGGCCTTGTACATGGGGGGAGCCATCGACAGAATGTGGAATACCTTCATGACGATTCACGAGCAAGAGCAAAGCAAGCGCATTTCCACGGCACATGTACAGGGCTATGTCGATCTGAGCGGCGAGCAGGATACGCTGACATTGTCGGCGATGATCATAGAACGTAGCGATAGAACGGGCATGTATCCGAGTATGGATGACTGGGCCTTTGAACTGTATGTGCGTGAAAAGGAGCCGGTGAACTATATCAAGCAGGCGGGTGACTGGTACGAGGTACAAACGGATCGCAGCTTAATTCCCGTTCTTTCGACAGCGCAAACGCCTTCCGGTGAGGTGCCGAAAATTACGTGGACAATTAGTGGCCTTTCAAAGGGCGAGCGGGTATATCTGCATGTCATCAATGGCGGCGATTCTCCGGCGGTGTTGGCAGGAATGCAGCTTGAAGTTAGCTCTTCCGGGAAATAGAACTAACATTGTTTATATGTCGGTCCGATGTTAGAGCAGGGCTCCCGTCCTGCTCTACGCGTTTGGCGTCATGGTCGGGACGGGAGCCCCGACCGAGAACCGACGGTTCAAGACGGGAGCCCACATCTGTCCGGTTAACTTTAACGCAAACCACAGTAACTATCCAGTATCTTTAACAAAAACACCTCTTTCAATGTGCTTGCGATAGATTTTCGTTCTCGTGCAAAATGGACTTGTTTTCCATGACCCATTTGCAGGAGGAGCATATGCCTCAAACTGTCTTTTCGCAAGTACTTGATTACTTGCCCAATTGGCATTTCAGACGTTGTGTCCACCGCTATCAGGGGAACAAGCGCATTCGTACCTTTTCCTGCATGGATCAATTCATCTGCATGGCATTCGCGCAGTTGTCTTACAGGGAAAGTCTGCGCGACATCGAAGCGACCTTGCGTGCGTTGGGATCAAAACTCTACCGAATGGGGGTTCGAGGAAAAGTATCTCGAAGTACACTGGCCGACGCCAACGAGCACCGCGACTGGCGTATATACGAAGATCTCGCGCAACCTCTGATACGGCGCGCTCGCACACTGTATGCGGACGAAAAGCTCGGCGTCGATCTGGATGCCACCGCTTACGCTCTGGACACCACGGCCATCGATTTGAGTTTGTCTCTTTTTCCCTGGGCCAAATTTACACGTCACTATGGATCGCTCCGACTGCATACGCAGATGGATCTGCGCGGACGAATTCCTACCTTTATTTCCATTACAGACGGTAAAAGCCAGGACAAGCGTCTGCTGGATATTCTGCCCCTGGAAGCGGGTGCTTTTTACATCATGGATCGCGGATATCTGGATTACAAGCGGATGTATAAAATCAATCAAGCAGGAGCTTTCTTTATTCTTAGAGCACGAAAGGATACGCACACAAAAAAGATTTATTCTCGTCCTGTTGATAAAAGCACAGGTTTGAGAACAGACCAAACCGTTTCTCTTGTTGATCGCGCTTCCCTCAAGCGTTACCCCGACCAGTTGCGGCGTATCAATTACACCGATCCGGAATCGAAAAGCCGATTTGTCTGGCTGACCAACGCTTTCGATCTGCCATCGGAAACGATTCCGGACTTGTATCGGCTTCGTTGGAGCATCGAAGTGTTTTTCAAATGGATCAAGCAGAATCTACGCATCAAGGCGTTCTACGGGACCAGTGCCAACGCGGTGAAAACGCAGGTATGGATTTCGATAACAGTTTACCTTTTAGTGGCGATTTTGAAAAAGGATCTGAATCTCGAGCACAGTTTGATGACGATTCTACAGATTTTGAGCGTCACACTTTTCGAGGAAAGCCCCATTTTACAGGTACTGAAGGCAAATGGTGATTCAGCGAAATCCCCCCCTTTCGGTAAACAGTTGGAATTATTCAATAGTTAACCGGACAGATGTGGACGGGAGCCTTGAACCATCTAAAAACATCCCTGCAACCGTAATCGACTTATAGCAACGGAAGTGATCGCCTGTTCTACTTCTTGGCTACGGTGTGCTCTTCGTGGTATGCTTCCTGCATGAATCGTTCTGACAGGAGGTAGACATGAACCGGCGACAATGCGCGTGGATGACGGTGCTTCTTTTCGTGATCCTGATTTCCATCGGATGCATGCGAGACGGGCAACAGACCGAGCCGTTGCCGCCGGGACCGTATTTCGCGCAGAGCGAGCAGGAAGTAGGTCGCGGTCAGTTCGATGCTCGTGGCGGTGCGGTTCCAGCAGGCGATATGACGGAACTGGCCCGGCAGGTGATTCATGCAGCGACACTTTCCATCAAGGTACCGGATTTTGTAAAAGCTCAACAGAGTATAAAGGAGCACATTGAAGCAGCACGAGGTTTCGTGGCGCGCAGCGAACAGCGCAGGGAATCCAACGATGCGTTAGCCGGTACCATGGTGTTACGGGTGCCGGTTGCGAACTACGACGAGACGCTGTCGTTTTTGCAGGGATTGGGCAAGGTTTATGAATTATCCGAAAACGCAGAGGATGCCACCGACCGCGTGGTTGATCTGCAAGCTCGGCTCAATAATGCCCGCCGCCTGGAGCAACGCATTCTTTCGCTGTTGGAAAAAAATACCGGCTCCATTGCAGATATCATCGAGGCGGAACGGCAACTGGCCGACACTCGTGCTCGCATCGAGGAAATGGAAGGCCGCTTCAAACGCTTGAAAGCCCGCACCGATTTCGCCGCCTTTACGGTGCACCTGTTTGTGTCCGGTTCGCGCGAAGTCGATACGCGTACCTGGTACGGTCCCCTGTTACAGGATATTCGCGACCTGGGTTTCGTTGTGGCCGGATCGTTGGGTGCGTTGCTCACTGTGATTGTTGCCGTCTTGCCGTGGATTCCGCTGGCATGGTGGCTGCGTCGCTGGTTCAATCGCCGTAAGAATCGACGCTTCACTAAAGCGACCGGCAGCACTGTAACTCCGCCGCCGCCCGAGCAGGAATAGCCGCAACAGGAAGACGATTTTCACTTCTTCCTGAATTAAAAACGGAGAAATCCTTAAAGCCCACCATCAAGGAAGGTCTTTTCCCTTCCCTTTCGTTCGCTCGCATCGCGTCATTGGACGGCTTGTACCAGGGGGCGGGATGCCGTCAAGGCTATATGAACGTCGCTGCGCTCCGGCCTTGACTGCTTCCCTATTACCCCCAGGTTAACAAGCCATATGACGCGAAGCGGCTCCGTCGGGGAAGGGAAAAGGACACACACCTAATACTAAAAAGTTGTGAAAACATTCCTTGAATACAGACAAATCTTCCTGATTGTGCTACACTGCGCCGAAACGCTATACCTACAATCATTATTTGGAGTATTGCCGATGAAACGGAGTGCGCTGTTTTACCCTGCCGTTGTATTTTTCTTTGTGCTGTTTATGGTACTGGCCTGTTCGTCGGAAGATATGGAGGATCCGGTAACCGACGGCGACTTGGATGCCGAGATGGAAATAGAAGGCGAGGGCGATGCGGAAGCCGCAGTTCCCCAGGTCGTGTCGGATGCTTTCAAGGTGCGAGCGACGGTGAACCAAGTGTATATCTGGATGGCCGAGCCGGATACGGACGTAGAACTGCTCGATGCCGAGGGCAGCGTGCTTCGCAGCGGGACAACCGATTATCAGGGTTCGCTGGTCATGCGCGAGGTCGAAGCCGGGCGGAATTACGTGTTGCGGTTGAAAGACAATCCGGACGAATACACCGACCAGTTGCACGTCATGACTGCCGAAGAATCCTACCCGGATGCATCCTTCTACGAACAGCAGGTGTTGGAGCCGGGATTCGGCTATATCGAAACGCGTGACGGCACTCTGCTTTCGATTTTTGTCAGCCTGCCCGGCCCGGTGGATAAGGGACCGTATCCCACCGTCGTCAATTATTCCGGCTACAGTCCGAGCCAGCCGGGACAATCGCTGGGAGAGGATGTCGAGATGTTCTGCGGCAGCTATCCGGTGCTGTGTGACGCTCCCAACCATCCCACCGGCATTATCGCCGGGGCGATGGGTTATGCTTCGGTGGGCGTGAATCTGCGCGGGACCGGCTGCTCCGGAGGCGCGTATGATTATTTCGAGCCTTTGCAGTTGCTGGATGGCTACGACGTGATCGAGATCGTGGCAAGGCAGCAATGGGTCAAGCACCACAAGGTCGGCATGGTCGGGCTGTCCTATCCGGGTATCACCCAGCTATTCGTGGCCAGCGTCAATCCGCCGTCATTGGCGGCCATCGCGCCTTTTTCCGTGATCGCCGATACCGCCACCAGCACCCTGACTCCAGGCGGCATTTACAACAACGGATTCGCGCTGGAATGGATCGATATGGTTTTGAATAAGAGCGAACCTTACGCACACGGCTGGATTACCGATCTGGTGGAGGCGGGCGACACCATCTGCGAGGAGCACCAGTTGTTGCATAGCCAGAAAGAGGACGCCATCCAGAAAGCGCTGGATCATCCATTCTATACGGATGATGTGGCGGCGCCGCTCGATCCCACGCGCTTTGTGGATAAAATCGACGTGCCCGTGTTTCTGGTCGGGCAGAACCAGGACGAGCAGACCGGGCCTCATTCTCCGATTCTATTCGGCAAGTTCGACAACGCCCCGGTCAAGCGCTTCACCATGGCCAACGGCGTGCACCCGGACGGCCTTTCGCCACAGGTGCTGATCGAGTGGGCCTATTTTCTCTCCTTCTATGTCAACGAAGAAATCCCGGTTATCGACCCCTTCTTGTATATTCTGGTGCCGCAGTTCATGAACGAGGTGTTCCGTTCGCCCGGTATGGAACTACCGGAGAACCGTTTCGCGGAATATACCGATTTCGATCAGGCGTTAGCCGACTATGAAGCCGACCCGGACATTCGCGTGATTTTCGAATCCGGTGCGCATGAGGATGTGGACCCCGGCGCGCCGCGTGGGCGTTTCGATCAGCATTTCAGCGAGTGGCCCATCCCGGAAACCGAAGAGTTGAGACTCTACTTCCAGCCGGATGGCAGCTTGAACGAAAACGAGCCTCCCGCAGAGGGTGGGGCCAGCAGTTTCGAGCACGACCCGGAAGCGGGCGAGCGGGTGACGCTGGTCAGCGGTTCCATCGACATTCCGCAGCCGAACTACGATTACCGCCCGCTGATCGAGGGCAAGGCGATCAGTTTCATTACCGAACCGATGAGCGAGGATGTGGTGATGATCGGCTCGGCCAGCGTGGATCTGTGGCTGCAAAGCACGGCGGAGGATGCGGATCTGGAAGTCAACATCACGGAAGTACGCGCCGATGGCATGGAAACCTACGTGCAAAGTGGCTGGCTGCGCGCTTCGCGCCGAAACCTGCTGCCGGAGTCTACGGCGCTGCGCCCGGTATCTTCGCACTACGAAGAGGATTCCGAAATGCTGGTGGATGGGGAGTGGAACCTGGTGCGGGTGGAAGTGATGCCCTTTACCCAGATTTTCCGTGCCGGGTCGCGTTTGCGTGTGAGTGTGGATACGCCCGGCGACAGCCGCGCCCGCTGGCGTTTTCTGTTGCTGGACTACGACGAGCCGCCCACGCATAGCGTTGCACACATGAAAGACTATCCCAGCAGCATCCTGTTGCCGGTCATTCCGAATGTCGACATTCCCACCGAGCAGACCGCCTGTGATGCCCTGCGCGGCCAGCCCTGCCGTGAATACGTGGAGATCGAAAATACAGTGATGGAGTAGGGTGGAGGCTGTTGATGAAAACTTACTCCCTGTAAGTTGCACATGAATCACTAATAAACAATTCTGCTTGACAAGCTCCCATCGTGTATGGTACTTGTTACATACTCGCCACGAAAGCCGACCTCTCGCTGATGTTGTCGTCGTTGTCTAATCTGAAGGAGTTACAAATAAAGAATCATTACCCCCCCCCGATTGCTAGCGTAGGCGTTTTGCTTGTTTTAGCCTGCACGTTTTTAAGCGCAAGCGCTTTCGCCCAGCAGCGAACGGAATCCAGTGAAACCTCTTACGTACCCCCTATGGTATTGGCGACCGAACGCGCCGAAATCACCGATTCCGCTATTTTCATGCCGGTGGACATCATGCCTTCGGCGTCGATGTCCGGGCAACAGGTGCGTATTGAAACGTCGAGTTTCCACGCGCTACGCTATGTAGGTGAAGGAAATCGCAGTCGTCCCGCAGTCAAACGCATGCGGGAGAAGTTCCAGCTTTTAAGCGGTCTGCGTGCCGGGTACGTCGAGGGAGGCGCGGAGATCGTTATCCCCCTGCCTTCGGGCGATGCACCTTTCCTGACCATCGGTTTAACCCTTGAAATTACAGGAGGCGAAGACGAGTATTTCCTTGAAAGTCCTACGCTGTACCTGCTGCGCGAGCCAACAAGCGGGCGTTACCGACTGGTAAGCAGCCTGGAGTATGCCACGGCGCAACTTGCCTACTACCCCGAAGTTATCCGCGAAATGTGCGCGTCCCGGCCCAAGACCTGCGGCATGCTGACCGCCGAGGAAGACATCCGAGAGGAGGTTTTCCAATGAGACGTAACACGCATATAAATTCACTACTAATCGGATTTTCGGTATTGCTCGCGCTTTTACTGTTGGCTACCGCTACTCCGGCTATAGCTAGTAAAATCAACCACATTAGTGTTCAAGTTAAATTCTCAGATGTTCGTTTTCAAAACCATGCAATGGATGATCTGATGCCGGAACCGGATGCAAATGGGTATTCCTGGTTGCCACATGCAAAAGTGATTCTGAGGTGCTTTGTTATGGGGGATGATTGGTATGTTTTGGAGACAGGAACGGATTCAACTGGTTCGGCAAGTGGAGAAATTGAGACACCTAGTATGCCAGCTTACTGTGGTAGTACGGTTTATTTGGAAGACGGAAACAGCACTAGCCTTCACAGATGGTTAGTAACTGATGACAGTTCTAGTGATCCAGATATGGAATCAGCTTATACTTATAACTATACACAAGATCTGAATGGTGACTATTATTGGTCTCTTGGTCAAGTTGTGTATGCTTCTGGCGGAGGAGAGTCCCAATCCAGAGCGGGCCTTCACGCTACAGCGGATATGTATTATCAAAATGTAGTTACGGAATCTACGCTACTTTTAGATCGTTATGGTAAAGATCAATCCGATCCAGACCCAAACAAGTGTGGAATTGGTGAACTCAAATTGCGTATGGATTCCTCTTATACTTATGCTTGTGGGAATGCAAGTTGCTCCGAAAATTCTGCTATTAAAATAAAAGAGGGATGCGCATCTCAAAATGATCGTCACGCCCATGAGTTGGGACATGTTTCTCAACACCTGCTTCACAAAGGCACGGATGGCTATCCTGGTTTTTTACCGGAAGCTGCTGGAAGCAACTTTCAATTGTTGTACCCAAACTATGCTTCGGAACGTTGGGGGACGCGTGAGATTACTGAAGGCTGGGCCAACTTCATGGCTGTTGTAGCGAGGTGGCCACAGAACGCCAGCGACCCGCAATATAGACCAGGTAATGGATTCTATATTGAGAAATTTCCTGCAAACAGCGAGTGTTTTGGTAGCGGGACGATTTGGAAAATGTTTCGCCATGAATATAACTTCACACGATATCTGTGGGATCTCTACGACGACCATCAGGATAGCAGCAGTTTCAACAAACAAGACGCAGGAGATCCGAATTGGACGGACACCTACAGTCTTTCCATTGCTGAGATTATCAATGAACTGGAAGACTTTTGGGTAGGCGCCAACAACCGCTATTATAACCACGGCTGCGACGAACGTGAAGACGGAAGCAGCAGTGGCCTGGGATACGATCAACCCAACCCGCGTGATTACTGGTGGCAGATGGACGCCTACCTGGACGGAATCAGCCAGGCCAAGGAAGACTGGAACTTGGATATGTATTACATGAATTGCCTGCATGTGTGGGAAGCGCCCTCCAATGGCGATTATCGCTGGCTGGATACGGGAAGAAGCCGTGAATGTTCAGTTGATTCGGACTGTGCTCCTGGCTGGCATTGCAATTCTGCCAACTACTGCGTGGAATGCGCTAATGATTCTCATTGCAGTGGCACTCAAACCTGCAATACAAGCACATGGACATGCCAATGTTCCAGCAATTCGGATTGCACTGGAATCGGCTTATGCAGTCCATTCACCAATAGGTGTTATTGCACGGAAGATTCCGATTGTAGCAACAACTGGATTTGCGATACGGAAAACTATAAGTGTGTGCAATGTCTTTCGCACAGTGATTGTGTCGTTCCGACAAATCCGGGATACTGCAATAACTTCACCAAACGTTGTTATTGTGTGAATAACAGCGGTTGTTTAGATGAATCCACAAATCCACCAACTCAATACACATGTGACGTGAGTCACTTTGCGTGCTATTGATAAAAGGAGGGTAATAATGAAACAAGACAACCAAATTATGATTTTGGTAATATCGGCTGTGTTTTCATTGATCTGTTTCTCCTGTTCCGATACAGATGGCACATCAAATAACGACAAAGAATTTATTGAAGGAGACAAAGATTGGATCGAACTAGAACAGCCGAATCAGGATGGAGATATTGAACACGAAAATTTGGAAACCGATAAGGAGGATATGGAAAAGGATGCAGTACCCCCTGATGGAGACTTGGAAAATATCGAGCGTGACCTGGATAGGGAAACAACGGAACAGGAAAGAGTTGAATTAGAAACTGCGGACTTCGATCCTGATTTGTCAGAACTTGATAATGATATAGCATATGACCTTGAAATAGAGATGGAACCGGAAAGCGAAGAAGATCTCTACGAAGGCAATTGTGAAGAATATATGCAGCCTAGAGGAATGACTGCTTGCTGGAATTCAGACCATGATGCCATCTATACCATCACACAAGAAATCAACGGAGAAGTGACGGAGATCGGGCAAGAGCCTGAAAGTGACGAATTCTGCTCTTTTCAATCTTTTTCAACTGGAAACACTCACTCGAATTATCCATATGAACCCGGATCGAAATTCTGGTTTACTGTTCAAGATAATGAACAGGTTCTTTGGACAATCGGATTATTGGGTGTAGGATTAGCTCCGCTCCTTACGATTGATCAGCACATACAAGTGACAAAATGGCAGGAACCGGATTGGGGCTTGGGTTGGCTAGACTTATACGTTGAAGACGAACTCGTATACCACATTTTCAACACCAGCACGGCTCCTATTGCGGAAGGTTTGCAACACCCGGATGATATGGTGATTCTACCCCATCGTATCTGCGAACAAACACGCGGTACTCAGGCGAATGGGGAAACAAGGTATTACCATGAGTTGTGGGTCAAGCACGAACAATGCTGGTATGTTTTACAACCCGGCGAAGTACGCTATATTTCGAATACGGATTGGGTGGTTGTTTTCGAACAATCCAGCAGCATATCGGTTTGGGGTGAAGACAATCCGTACAACGATATTTTATACACCCACAGCCCCGTAGCCCTCTACAAGGTCGATTCCGACCCGACCGGCACGCCGCTGCTGAACGGCTTTACCTGGAGCAACGCCCCCTGCCAGCCGGTGGAGGAGTAAAAGCGGGTCGGGCAGGAAATTTTGCCAAGCTGCCGGGCTTCGCTTGGCATGTGTCGCCAGTTGTAACGGCCATTCGACCGGCCACGGTCACTCTCGCCGCAGGTGGATTTCCTCGCAGCCGGTGTTGGGCTCTATGCCTTCGCCAGTCGGCACGAAGCCCAGGCGCTCGTAAAAGCGCCGTGCCGCATGATTCTGTTTGAAGACGTTCAGAACCAACGAACCTTTCAAGGTTGCGGCGTGCTCGATCAACTGCCTTCCCAGGCCGTGTCCCTGCCAGTCCGGGAGAACGAACAGACCGCCGACTTCATTGGGTTCCAGCAATGAAATGAAACCCACCGCTTTCGAGTCCCGTTCGATCACGAAGGTCTGCGCCATGGGAATGTAGATTTCCCGGATGTTCTGCCGCTCTTTTTCCCAGAATGAAGCCGGTACGAAATCGTGCGCGTGGATGGACGCCTGATACCAGATGTCGATGATGGTTTCGGTATCGGAAGCATGGAAAGCTCGTATCATGTGAAGAGGTTCCTATCTGGTTTGGCTGTGTGTGGGTGGATGACAACTCGCAGTTGGAGTCATGTCATCTGCGAATGTCATTCTCCCTGGCTGCTTTCACGTGTTACCTGGGCGTCGTACAAGTGGAGTTCGTCGGCGTCGCAGTCCAGGTGCAGGTCGAGCTTGGCGACAATCAAACCGGAATCGGTCGTATCGGTTCCTGTTTCGGGAATGAACAGGGCCAGGCGGAATTGAGAACCCATGCTTTCTTCATGGAAAACAAGTAGTGTGGTTTCTTTGTCAGGCGAGCCCAGCCGGGGAGCTTCTCCATCGTCGGCGCCTGTATGGGCGACGGTACTTAGCAGTGCGTCGGAGGCAAAGGACATCAACCCTCGATTACCATCCAATGCATAGGGATCGCTGCTACTTTCCGAAAAGCAGGTTGCCAGCACCGCCGCATCGGAGTTGTTCCCCGTAACGACCCAGGCCGTCAGGTTTTCGCGGTCGATCATGATGGAGGCGTAGCGGTCTTCTTCCCCGGTTAGTGTCGCGGTATCGGCTAGCGTGTCATCGTCCGTTTCGGATTCGGAAAGATCCGAATCGCCGCCATCGAACACAAGGGCGTCGTCGTCACCGCAGGCCATGAAATTGGCACAAAGTAGCAATATCGCAAACATAGCAAGCCGTTTCATGGAATTCCTTTCATCGCATTAAAGTATGAAAAAACCAGGGCTCATCCGCAAAGTTTACATTACCGCCAGAAGTTTGTGTTGTACAAGATGTTAGAAAACATACAATAATAACAAGTTGATACGTGTCGTTGCGGTTGGAGTCACGCTTTTAAAATAATCGATGAACACAGAAAAAGCAAGATCCATGCCCGGTGGAAACGATAAAAGCGACTATTGGTTGTTCATGCACGGCGGTGAACTTCAATTTTGTAAAAATTCATTTACAAAATCGAAAATGCTTGACATCCCAACAGGCTATTGTAAACTGATGGCGAATGAGTCAACCTTCATCTTTCGTTTCCTCATTCAATTCGTTTGTTCTCAGCGTATAATCGGATGGCTATCCTGCAAATCATTCTCCTTGTGTGGCTTCGTGTAGCGAACTGATGCGCGTTTGGGACGATTTATCAAGTAATTTTAACCACCATTTATTCTAGCCCTGGCTGCACATCGATCGAGGCTGACTGACCCAACGACTAAGAAAATGATCGTAGATATCGCCAAAAAGGGCGGGAAATCCCGGTGATAGGCTTCTAGTACAATAGGGGTGACAACCAGCGTTAAATGACGCGTAACCATAAGCGGAAAGCATTACCTGAATCGGAGGAAAGCGTGACGGAAAACGGAAAAGGCGCCAATAGCCCTGCGGAAGAAAAAGGCAAGAAAAAGGTACGACGGCGTGTAGTGATTCGAAACGATCAGAGCAACGGGCGTATGACGAGACGTTCGGTGTCCAGAGCGGAAGTGGAAAGCAATTTCCGCGATGTGGTTAACCGGAAAAGTCCCAAGGAAGAAGAAAAGCCCTTCGTTCCGCCCGTTGATGAAGATGCAGGCGATGAGTTCGAGGAGCGGGAACCCCAATTGCTTTCCAAGCCGAAGCCGACCTTGGAAGAGGTTTCCGAAGAAGGTGATGGGGTCATCACCAAAGGCGATGATGGTATTCGCATCAATCTCAACGCCTTAAAAGAAAAGAATATCAAAGACTTGACCCATATGGCGCAGGATCTCAAGATCGAAGGTGCCAGTGGTATGCGTAAGCAGGAACTGATTTTCGCCATCCTGCAAAACCAGACCGAAAAAGAAGGTATCATTCACAGTGAAGGCGTGTTGGAGACCCTGCCCGATGGATTCGGTTTCCTGCGCTCCCCGGACTACAACTACCTGCCGGGCCCGGATGATATCTATGTTTCGCCCAGCCAGATTCGGCGCTTCAACCTGCGCACCGGCGATACGATTTCCGGTCAGATCCGCCCCCCGAAAGAAAACGAGCGCTATTACGCGCTGCTAAAAGTGGAAAAGGTCAACTACGAAGATCCGGAAGTCACTCGCGACAAGATCATCTTCGATAACCTGACGCCACTGTATCCGCTGGAGCGGATCAACCTGGAATACAGTCCGACCAATTACTCCACCCGCATTCTGAACCTGATGACGCCGTTAGGCAAAGGTCAGCGCTGCCTGGTCGTTTCGCCGCCTAGAGCCGGTAAGACTATGTTGTTGCAGGACATTGCCAACGCCATCACGACCAATCATCCGGAAGTCTTCCTAATCGTGTTGCTCATCGATGAGCGCCCGGAGGAAGTTACGGATATGCAGCGTTCCGTCAAGGGCGAGGTCATTTCCAGTACCTTCGACGAGCCGGCGACGCGCCACGTGCAAGTGGCTGAGATGGTTATTGAAAAAGCCAAGCGACTGGTGGAGCACAAGTACGATGTCGTGATCCTTTTGGATTCGATTACCCGCCTGGCGCGTGCGTACAATACCGTCGTTCCGCCGTCGGGCAAGATTCTGTCCGGTGGTGTGGATTCCAACGCTTTGCATAAACCCAAGCGCTTTTTGGGTGCGGCGCGTAACATCGAAGAGGGTGGCTCCTTGACCATCATCGGTACTGCGCTGATCGACACCGGTTCGCGCATGGATGAAGTCATCTTCGAAGAATTCAAGGGTACCGGCAACAGCGAACTGCACCTGGATCGCCGCCTGATGGAAAAACGCGTCTTCCCGTGCCTGGACATCAACCGTTCGGCTACCCGCAAGGAAGAACTGCTGATGCCGCGTGAGGAATTGAACCGTATGTGGATCATGCGCAAACTGTTGCATCCGCTTTCGGTCATCGATGCCATGGAATTCCTGTTGGACAAGATCAACAAAACCAAATCCAACTCGGATTTCTTGAACAGCATGAACGGCTGATATCCTTTCCAATCTATTTAGATCTGTCAACGCGGGCGACGTCAGTCGCCCGCGTTTTTTCGTTCCAGGCAAGGAGTGGCTATCGAATCGTACGATTTCCATGTGGTTTTGCGCACAATTCCGTGATACATTCGGCAACATTCAATGATGTTGGAAGCCAATGCATGAAAATCCGTTTTTCATGCGGACCAATCAGTTGATCCTGGAAGTTTGGAAAATGGGGGCAGGCGATGAGTAGAATAGAACGAATCGAGTTGTATCATGTCAATGTACCTTCTCCGGCGGCCTTTTATCCGTCGTGGATTCCCGGTTACCCGCAAACGGCCAACAAATATACGCTGATCAAGCTGTTTACCGATGACGGCTTGATGGGACTGGCAGCTGGTAATGCCTTTGCTGCCGAGCGACAGGGCTTGGGGGATCTGCTTGGTTCGTTTCTGCTGGGCATGCGCGCCGACGATATCCAGGCGGTGCGGCAGCGCATCCGGGAAGCATCGTATTTAGGTTGGCGCAACAGTTGGCTGGAAAATGCTTTCTGGGATCTACTAGGCAAGATAGAAGGCAAACCGGTGTACAACCTGTTGCAACCGGAAGAGCAAACGGTGCAGACGGTCAAGGTGTACGCTTCCAGTGGCGAACTGCAACCCTTCGCAAAACGCGCCAAATACCTGGACGACATCCGTTCAAAGGGTATCTCCGCGATGAAACTGAGGGTGAAAGATCCGGCTATGCAGCACGACTGGGAGATCCTGCGCGATGTTCGCCGGGAAGTCGGCGACGATTTCTATTTGGGTGTGGACGCCAACCAGGGCTGGCCGGTGTCGCTGATCGATCCATCGCCGATTTGGGATTTGTCCTATGCGCTGGAATTCGGTAAACGTTGCGACGAGTTCGGCTTGAACTGGCTGGAAGAGCCGCTGGACATGCACGATTGGGAAGGAATGGCCAAGCTGCGTAAGGAAATCCAAACACCTCTGGCAGGTGGTGAACTGCATGGAGCCTGGCACGAAATTCTACCGCTGTTCGAGCATGAAAGCCTGGATAAATACCAGCCGGATTCCACCTTCAGTGGTTTGTCGGTGGCGCGCATGGTGATGGACGAATGCCGCAAGCGTTCCCTGGAATATTCCCCGCATACCTGGACCAACGGTCTGGGCAGCATGGTGAATCTGCACGCTTTCGCGGCCTGGGGAGGAGGTGGTTACCTGGAATATCCCTATGAGCCGCCTGGAGTCGAACCGGTGAGCTGGGCGGGTGTCATGCCTCCGCTGGAATTGAACGCCGACGGAACGCTGAATGTTCCGCAACAACCGGGTTTGGGTATCGAGTTGGATGAACGTCTGCTGTCCAAATACGGGAAACGCTTTTACGTCGCCACACCGTTACGGGTGGCGGTTAAAACGATTCGGGAAAAAGGGTTAAAGACCGCGTTGCAATTGAAGAAGAAGCGCAAAGAAGCGATGCAACGTGAGGACGCCGGGAGGAATGGTCTGGGCTAGCAGGTATCGGAAATCATTTGCCACGCAATTTCTAATCCTAAAAAACGAAAAGTTTGTTTTAATCCGAAATGGTTCCAATATCGGAAAATACCGAGGTGTTGGACAAGGGACACAGCTTTTGGTATAAGGGTCACAAATCGTCTTGTGAGAAAGGGAGATCATGTTGATATTGCTGCGAAAACTCGTATTGTTGTCTGTAATATTCGGTTTGCTGGCGGCTTGTGACAGCGGTGAGGATACGATCATTCCCGATGGGGATGCGGACTCCGGGGAATTGGATACTGAGCTAAGCGAACTGGATACTGAACAAGGTGAAGCGGATTCGGAAGCGGATCAAGGCTTACCGCAAAGCCTGTATTTCTCTTTTACCCGTGAAAATCCTGGTGATCCGATTCCGGCTGAGGAACGTACGGCCTTTACCAAAAAGCTGCTGGGATTATTAGCGAAAACCTCCTATTTCGATTGGGTGCTCAGAACCAGCCACGGCGTGGATGTAACCACCGGCAAGCCCGATTATATGCTGTGGTGGACCAGCTCGCATGCCGAAAAGTCTGGAGATCTCGTGACCTTCGTGAATAACGAAACCAATGGTCCCGATGGTGCGGATGGTGGCCACAACCTGATGACACGTTCCTCCAAGGTGCTGTCTTCGGCCATCGCCGGATATTTAATGAGCGGCGACGAGCGCATGAGGACGATCACCCGACAATACTGTAAAGGCATTACCGCCACCATGGAAGGTATGGTTTACGATGAAAACGACGAAATCCATCACCTGATGGCGCGAAACATCGTTACCTTCAACCACAGTTACACTACCCACGACGGCAGAAAGAAAGCCATCGATTACAGCAACTGGTTTCACGACGGTTTCGGCTGGAACTGTGAACGCTTCGAATACAAGAACAACCCAAATTGGGGTTCGGTGTGGGTGACGAACATGCGCAGCAAAGATGATGTGTCGCGGTTGCATCGCGCCAATGCCTTTATCCGTTACGTGGCCGAACTGGCTCCCGATGAAGATGTTCGCACTGCCTGCGGTGAAACCAGCGAATACTTGCAGCGCTTCTGCCAGGATATTGTAGATCATGGTTATACGATTCGCACCAAGGATGAAAACGGGAGACCGTTCACTCCAGGTGGAGAAGATGACTACGGCGAGCGTTCCGATGAACGTGGCGATCTGGGTAGCTATGTGACCTGGGATGAAGTGATTCCCGATGCCGAGTGCAACTCCAAACGCGCCGCCGCACTGATCGCCTATGGTGACGGTCAGGGCCTGGAATGCCCACCCGTGAGCAACAACACCTACGAAATAGCGGCAGTAAATATCCATTATTTCAATATGATGATCATCCGGCACTATCACCTGTCGCACATCATTCAGGCGTTATTGCATCGAGACGAGGTCGGAGCGCGAAATGCGTTGTTGGCGCTGGTGGATCGCTACGAGCGGGATATCGACTCCGACGCCGAGACGCGTGTAGACAAAACGCAGGATGAATGGGACCGCGATCTGGCGACCAGCCTGATGCAGGCAACTTCCGTTGGCTATCCATTGAACGAGCGGGAAGTCCGGTTGGTGTACAAATACTACCTGCGCGCAATCGAACGCTATAAAGATTGGCCTTACTGGGATCTATGGGATGCTTCCGTGCCCGATGGGGAATACTCCTACCAGCCTCCAAATGTAGAAACCATCGACGAGCAAAGCACCTACTGGATTCGCGTCGAGGATATGGGGGCTTGTCTGGATTCCTGCTGGACGCCCTTTAAAAACCCGGACGGGCAGGAGTTTTTAGACTGCGATCTAGTGCGCGATCTTAGCAAGTGGGATGCGGCCTGGCTGGAAGAGTAAAAAAAATTGCCGGCTACTATTTCTTTGCCAACAACCCCATAACCCGATCTCCCTTTACTGCAAATACGCGCCTACCGATTGGTTCAGCGCCAGCATGGAGAGATCCGTTTGCAGGCGTTCGACTACGCGGTTCAACTTTGCACTGGTGAGTTGCGTGGAGGCGTCGAGCACGTCCAGGCTGGTAGCCAGTCCGGTTTCATATTGCCGATTGACCAGCCGGTAGCTTTCGGCTGCCAGTTCCACCTGTTCGTCGGCAATCGCCAGATTGCGGCGGTGCTGCTGCCACTGAAGGTGATTCTTTTCCACTTCCTCTTTGATCGACAACGTTAGCTGCTGGGCGTTGTTTTGCGCTACGCGGGTTTTGGATTTGCGGTCGAACACTTCGATGATCTTGCTGCCGCCTTCCAATAGATTCCATTTCGCACCGAAAATCACCGACCAGCTATCGTGCTCGTTGGTGAAGCCGGTGGCGGAATTGTAGTTCCAGTTGAAAGTAACGTCGAACATCGGCACCCACTTCATCCATGTTTCGGCCTGATCGTCCTTCGCCATTTCCATATACAGCTTCGAAGCTTTTAGATCGAGTCGATCCGTCAACGCCTGCGCGATCAGGTCGGAAGTGGCTCCACTGATTCCGGCTATGGCTTCCGGTTCCACCAGTTCGAAATCGCCTGTAACTCCGATCAGATAGGACAAGCCTGTTTTGGCAAGTTTTAGCGAGTCCTTGGCATTTGCCAACTGCTTTTCAGCTTCCTTCAATTGGATGTCTGCCCGAAGCAGATCGATGCGCGTTGCACTGCCGACATCCAACCGGGCCTGTGAGAGCGCCCGGAAGCGTTCGGCGTTATCTCTGTTTTCCTGTGCAACCTGCAACATGCGTTGAGCGGAGTAGGCGTTGTAATAGGAAGCGCTGACAGAAAAGAGCAGGGCATTTTTTTGATGGCGGCCATCGTAGGCGGTGTAGTCCTGATATTTGTTGGCCTTGCCGATCAGGGGAATCGAGCGGGCGTTGAAAATCGGCATATTGGCACTGAAGCCGAACAGGTAGCTGGTCTCTTCCTGAACGGTTGTGGTGATCATCGGCAGATCGCCCTGGCCGGTGGTCAGTACCTGAATGGCTGCCGGATCTTGGAAATCGGGAAACGCGATTTCCCCAGCACTGCTGTTGATGGTGTAGTTTCCGTGCGCACTTAAATTGGGGAGTAGCATCGTCCAGGCGCTGGCAACCAGTAAATCCGCCTGTTTGATGGTTTCCTCGATGTTCTGAATAGCCGGGTAGTATTCCAGCGCGCGGGCGCGGGCATCCTGCACGGTAATGCGCGGATCTTTTGCCCAGGCTTGCTGCGTCAGCAGGCCAACGCAAAGCAACATG
Organism: Myxococcota bacterium; assembly: GCA_965140415.1. Classification (GTDB taxonomy): domain Bacteria; phylum Myxococcota_A; class SURF-8; order SURF-8; family SURF-8. The sequence goes on along the minus strand of OZ223209.1, from coordinate 4,750,970 downwards.
ACGGCAAGAAGAACGACTGCGCGGATGGATTTATAGTAAAACGTCATGGGTTACTCCATTTCCTGTTCATTCGATTGCGCCAGTCCGAATCGCGAGGCCAGCGCTTGATACTTTCGTTTGGCCCATTGGAACATCTGCACCTGAACCAGGTACATCACCGGAACCATTACCAGGGTCAGCATGGTCGCAAAGGCCAGACCGAAGATGATCGCTCGCGCCATCGGTCCCCACCATTCCACGGTGGAGGAACCGGTGTCGAGTGAGAAAGTGGTGAAATCGATGCTGACACCCAATGCCATGGGGGTCATACCCAAAATGGTGGTGATGGCGGTCAGTAACACAGGCCGGAAGCGCACCATGCCTGCCCGCATAAGAGCATCGCGCAGCGGCAGTCCCCATTTGTTACGGAGCTGGTCCACATAGTCGATCAGCACGATGGCGTTATTCACCACGACCCCGGCCAGTGAAATCACACCCATACCGGTCATGATGATGCCGAACTTGTTCTGAGTGATGATCAATCCGAAGAAGACACCGATTAACGACATGACCACCGATCCCAAAATGATGGCTGGGCGCATCACGGAATTGAACTGGGTGATCAGAATCATCAGGATCAGGAACAGACCGATTAAAAATGCTTCGGAAAGGAAGGCCGCCGCTTTATCCTGCTCCTCCGTTTCGCCGGAGAATCCGACCGTATAACCGTCAGGCAGGGAAAGCTGTTCTTTTACGGCGCGTTCCACATCGATCATGACTTCCGAGGAACTGCGCCCGCTGACATCGCCACTGACCAATACCGTGCGTTTTTGGTCGATGTGCTTGATTGATCCCAGACCGCCGGAAGTGGTTACCTTGGCGACGTCGCGCAGGGGGATCTGAACATCGTCTTTTCCTGTGACTTCGATGTTTAGAATGTCGTTGATGGATTGTCGGAAGGCTTCATCGTAGCGCACGACGATGTCGTACTCTTCATCGCCTTCGCGAAGCACGCTGGCTTCGATACCGTTGATCGCCGCCCGAACCGCATTGCTGATGGTAGTCGTATTCACTTTGCGCAACATTGCCTGTTCGCGGTCCACTTCGATGCGCACTTCCGGCTTGCCGCCTTCGTAGTCGTCTTTGAGATCCACCACGCCGGGAATCTGGCGCACGATTTCCTTCACCTCGCGGGCATATTCGGACAACTTTTGGTAGTTCTTGCCGGAAATTTCCACGCCTACCGGCTCGCCTGTCGGGGGGCCGTTTTTCTGGATTTCGACACGGTATTCCGCACCGGTGAAATCGGTCATTGCAGCACGGAGATCCTTGATGGTGTCCCAGGTGGAGTGAGTGCGTTCGTGGCGATCCTTGAATTCAAGATCCACCACGGCCAAATGGCTGGAACCGCCTCCGCTGCCACCGATGTAGAAATCACCACCTGCCGTACCGGCGCTGGCGACTACGTCTTTCGAGTTATCCATACCCTGAGCCAGTGCTTCGGCTTTTTTCAGATAGCTATCGGTGCGTTCGATGGCCGTTCCCTGTGGTGCGGTGATCTTCACCTGTGCGCGTTCGGGTGTGGATTCGGGGAAGAACTCGATGCCCGCGCCGAATATGCCGTAAAGCACGATCGAGGCGACCAGCAGCAGGTTACTGATGGCGACTAGTGTTTTCGGGTGGTCCAGGCTCCAACTCAGTACCGTCTGGTAGCGTGACAGAATGCCTCCGCGCGCCTCTCCGCTGTCGTCGAAGAGCTTGGCTCCTTTGGGATTAAGGAAATTGGCAGCCACAACCGGGTTGACAACCATGGCGATAAAGAGCGAGGCCAATAAGGCGATAATGACTGTCAAGGGGAGATAACTCATGAATTCACCCATGACTCCGGGCCAGAAAAGCATGGGAGCGAAAACGACAACGGTTGTGGATGTGGATGCAATAATCGGCCAGGCAACCTCCATTGTGGCGGATAAAGCCGCCTGTTGGCGCGGGGTGCCGTCGGAGGCATGGCGGAAGATATTCTCGATGACCACGATGGAGTTATCCACCAACATGCCCAGTGCCAGTATCAGAGCGAAAAGCACCACGGTGTTTAATGTCACATCCATGATGCGTAGCACGGCGAAGGTGATCAGCATGGACAGTGGGATTGCCAGCGCCACAAAAGAAGCGTTGCGTAGACCCATGGCGAAAAAGAGAACGATCAGCACCAGCAATAGGCCGGAAATGATACTGTTTTCCAGATCGCTTACCATATCCCGAATGTATTTGCTCTGGTCCTGACGAATAGAGAGCTGGGTGCCCTCTGGAAGAGTCGGGCCAAGCTCTTTGACCAGGGCATTGACTGCATCGGCGATACGCACAACGTTTTCGCCGGAGCGTTTTTTGATGCGCAGCGTGATGCATTCGGTGCCGTTGGAGCGGCTGATCGTTTCGCGCTCCTTGATGCCGTCGATTACACGCCCGATATCACGCAGTTTGATCGGCTGACCTTGAGGGGCTTTGATGACGATATCTTCCATCCGGCTGACATCGCGGTATTCTCCGGGGATACGCACTGAATATTTCGAGCCACCCAGATCCAGGTTGCCCGCCGGGGTGGTCCGGTGCTCTTCTTGAATGCGACCGATGACCTGGCCGACACCGATAGAGTAGTAGCGCATGCGTTCCGGGTTCAAGTAGATCTGAATTTCGCGTTCGATGCCGCCGACCAGATCCACCCCCAGTACACCGGGAATTTCCTCGATACGGTCTTCTACATCCTCGGCAACCTGCTTTAGCCGGATCGGATCGTAATCCGCCGAAACGTTGACCAGCATGATGGGAAAATCGCTGATATTGATTTCGATCAGGACCGGATCTTCGGCATCGGCGGGAAGATCAGGCTTGGCCATATCGACCTTGTCGCGGACGCGCTGGCGGGCTTCGTCCAGATCGACCTCGGTTTCGAATTCAATCTGTACGATGGAAACCGATTCGGAACTGGTAGAGGTCATTTCCTTGACGTCGCTCAGGTCTTTGAGTTCACGTTCAAGAATGTTGGTGACGAGTTTCTCCATATCCTGCGGTGCGACGCCGGGATAAAGAGTCTGCACCAGAATGATTGGAATTTGAATGTCCGGTGCATTTTCCACCGGTAGCGCCCGGTAACTGTTGATACCAACAACAATAATCAATAATATCAACACGTATACCGTGGTTTTGAATTTCAAGGCGTATTCGGTCAGTTTCATAAACGTCCCCTGCTCATACGATGAGAGTGAAGCTGTACAACGATTGGCGGCTGTGCCTGCCGGATCAGTTTTCGATCACGCGGATCGGTTGACCGTCGACCAGGTCTCGCTGGCCGACCACGATCAATTGTTCGCCGCTTTTGATGCCGTCGGAAATCACCACGCGGTTGCCTTTGACGGCTCCCAGGTGTACTGGGCGCTTGTGGGCTTTGCCGTTTTCTGCTACGAACACACTACGCGAGCTTTCTTCCTCGATGACGACTTCCTGTGGGGCGACGATCACATCTTTGTGTTCGCCGATGTCGATCATCATGGTGGCGGCCATACCCACACGGATTTCATAATCCGGGTTGGCGACTTTGACGCGAGCCTGGAATGTTCGGCTGACCGGATCGGCGGCGGGCAATACTACGTACATTTTAGCGTCGTATTCTTTCTTGAGCGCGTCGATGCGGATGCGAACTTTCGAATCGCGGGAAACCTGGGCGATCTGCTTTTCAGGCAACTGTGCTTTTACGATAATCGTTCGGTAGTCGACGATTTGGAATACCGGTGAGCCGGGACCGACGTATTCGCCTTCCTCGACGAACTTACGCGCAACAATGCCATCGATACTGGCACGCACTGAACTCTGACTAAGCCGGGTCTGGGCGATGCGATAGGCGGCTTCGGCCTGCGTTTTGTTGGAGGCGGCTTCATCGATTTGTTGCTGGCTGATGAGCTCCTCGTTGCGCAGCGTCTGCAAGCGTTCGTAGGTTTTCTGCGCCAGTTCCTGTGCCGCTTCAGCCTGCTTGGCCTGGGCGTTGAGCATGGCAAAGGCGATGCGTGCCAAAAGTTGACCTTTCTTCACGCGATCTCCAAGGTCCACCGTCAGTCGTTCCACACGACCACCGACTTCGGCAGCCAGTGTCACATCACGGTCGGCCATGGTCTCCCCGCTGACGAGAAGAGTTTCCACCAGCGTTTCCGGGGTGACTTTGTGTACTTCGACATTGACCTGTTTTTCCTGCTGCTGAGTGGCAGCGGCACCGGCCTCTATTGTGGCGGCGGAGGCGGTTTTCTCCTGCGGCTTCTCGCAGCCGAATAACCACAGGCCGGCAAGTAAGCCAATGATAATAATAATGAATCTACGTTGTGTCATCGGTGTACTCCTCAATCTTGGTTCTCTTGGTTGATCAGCATTTGCTCAAAAAACATAGCTTTGATGGTTCGTTTGCTCTTTTCAAGGTCCACCGGCTCGTTCAAGTCATGGCGGCGCATGGAATGGAAAAAGAAGGACATCAGGATGCCGTAATAGCCGCTGGTCAAGTGGTCGGTATCGAAGTCGCGCAGATAACCCCGCTCCACGGCTCGCGTAAAGACTGATTCGAGCTTGGCGAATAGTTCGAACATGCGCGTCTTGCTATGGCTTAGATCGATATTGCCATAACGTCCATTATGAAGATGACCATGTACCTGCAAGTTGAAGATCATGAAGAAATCGAAACGGCGCGTGATGTGCTCTACATAGACATCCGTAACTCGCTCGATGATGCGAATTGGGTTGTCGTCTTTCTTCAAGACGGCTTCAATCAGGTTGAAGTATTCATCGAACCGCTGGTTAAGCAGGGTTTCAAAGAGGGATTCTTTATCTTTGTAGTATTTATAAAGCGTTCCGATGCCGAATTCGGCCTCTTTTGCAATGTCACTGACGGTCGTAGCATAATAGCCTTTGCGGGCGAACAGCTTTTCCGCAGTATCCAGGATGTACTGCTTGCGGTTTTCTTCTTCCTGTTCTTTTCTCGTTAAGCTTTCTTCCACCATGAATGTGCTCTTTCTTTCAACCATCAAATTTAGCGTTCAATGAAGGCGAATTCAGGATCTGAATATAAATTCAGTTTCTGAATGCAGCCTCATGATAGGCATTCGCAGGATAATGTCAACTGTAAAACGGTTAATTTTGCGTGACGTTTTGTTGAGTTTTCTTAGAGATATGAGATTACATGGGAAATTCGAGTGTCGATCTTGTTTTTCTTTTGCAAATTCATACAGGATTCATAGGGAAATAAAATAGGAATGCCCTGGGTTGCGGAAAATATTGTCTTTAATATCAAATAAGGCTGCCTCTAAAATTAGCTATCCGTCGCGAGAACGCATCCTTTGCGAGACCGGGCGTTTTTCGCAATCCGCAGGCATATCCTGTAGATACGTCGAGGATTGAGAGAAACGATCCGGGCCGGAAAGTGGCGTTCGTAGCAGAATATGGATTTTTAGAGGTAGCCATGAGGAACCCAACTTGAAAAGAATGTAGTGAAGGTTTTTTTGAACTTTTTTTCAAGGTCTGCTACACTCGGAAAAGTCGAATAATTAGCGGGGATCGTTCTCTCGAACAAAGGGGCTGCGTTGTCCTTTTAAGATAGGGAGCAAGGCGTATGGCATCCAAGAATCGTTTCCCTCAGCTTAAGGTAATTGACGCACTGGACGATCCCGCTTTGCTTTTGGATGCGAACCTGAAGGTTCAGCACGCCAACTCTGCTGCCTTACGTTTCTATCGTTTACCTGCCAATGAGTTGATCGAACGTCCTCTTCGCACCTGGCTATCAATCGGGGCTGGCAAGCAATCAATTGAAGAAGCTCTGAAAGTTGCTACAACCAAGGGGATGTATCGAGCCGACGTGATACAGGTTTTTGGAAAATCGCAATGTCCGGTGGATTGGACACTCAGCCGTATCGATTTGGATGAGAATGGAACGTACGGGTTGCTGTCGATTGCCAAGGATCTTTCCCGTTTTCGAGCCATTGAAAGCGATCTTGACGAGTATCAAAGACAGATCTCGGTTTTGTTTTCCAATCTGCCAGGAATGGCTTATCGCTGTTTGAATGACCGCGATTGGACAATGACGCACGTCAGCGAGGGTTGTACGCCTTTAACCGGATATGCTTGCGAGGATCTGGTCGGCAATCGGCGAGTTTCCTATGGCAACACCATCGTACATCCCGAAGATCGCGATTTTGTATGGGATCAGGTCCAGCGGGGGATCGACAGCCGAACTCCGTTTAAAATGGAGTATCGCATCGTAACCTTGGATGGAAAGGTAAAATGGGTGTGGGAGCAGGGCAGCGGCGTCTTCTCCAAGCAGGGTGAATTGCTGGCGCTGGAGGGGTTCATTATGGACATTTCCGAGCGGCGGGAAATGGAGAACCAGCTACGCCAAAGTCATGAATGGTTTAAGACCACCCTGAATAGCGTGACTGATGCGGTCATTACTACGGACAGAGCCGGTAACATCAATTTCATCAATCCTGTGGCACAGAAATTGACCGGCTGGCCGGGCGAATCGGCAGTAGGAAAATCGATTCAGCAAGTGTATCAAGTCTACAGTGAGCAAACGCGCTCGCGTATTATGCCTCTCCAGCAAAGGGTTTTGCATCCTCTCGCATTAAACCAAACGCCGGAGCTGGATCAGATCCTACTGATTTCAAGTCAGCAGCGCGAACACCTGATTGTTGAGAATGCCGCCCCCATTGCTTCGGAAGAAGGAGAGGAAGTCGGTGTGGTGCTGGTCTTCCGCGATGTCAGCGAGCAGCGCCAGGTGGAGGCGCAGGTACGCCAGCAACAAAAACTGGAGTCGATTGGAACTTTGGCCAGTGGGGTGGCCCATGAAATCAATAATCCGATCAATATCATATCGAATTTCGCAGAGTTGATTCAAAACAACAAGGATGCCACCGAACAGATTAAAGAGGATACCGCCGAGATCATTTCAGAGAGCAAACGCATCGCGATGATCGTGCGCAATCTGCTGGCCTTTGCCCGCAAAGAGAGCGAGGAAAACCTGCCTGTATCGCTCAGCCAGATCGTGGAATCGACACTGACTCTGGTGCAGCGGGTGATGATCAAGGATCAGATTTCCATCGATGTCAACCTGCCGGAACCTTTGCCGCTGATTTATTGTCGAAGCCAACAAATTCAGCAAGTATTGATGAACCTGCTTACCAACGCCCGGGATGCGCTTAACGAGCGCTATCCGAATTTCCATGAAAACAAGCGGGTGCGCATTTCCTATTCGCTGGTCAAAAAGAAAAAGCGTTCTTGGGTACGCACCACGGTCGAGGATTTCGGTGGTGGCGTTCCTGATGAGCTGGTGGGACGGATTTTCGATCCCTTCTTTACGACCAAATCGCGTCATGTCGGTACGGGTCTGGGATTATCGATTTCCCACGGCATCATTCGGGATCATCAGGGAGAACTGTGGGTTGAGAGTAAACAGGGCAAATCCACTCGCTTCCACATGGATCTTCCCGTAATTGCGGAAGAAATGGAAATGGAAGGATAAACTGGCAGCGTTTTCGGTTGCTTGCTTCACGAAAATTAGTCAAAGATGTTGGTCTTTCTTCTTGACATGACCCCAAAAGAAGGCTAAGTTTTAATAAATTATGTGAGGTTTTCTCTAATAAGGGACGTTGAATCGTGAGCAAGCTAAAGACAATCAGAGAAGAAAGGCTCATATCCAAGTCGGAACTGGCCCGCAAAGCCGGTGTTTCGACTGTCACCATTGACCGTATCGAGCGCGGTTACAGTTGTCGAGTTGCGACCAAGCGCCGCATTCTCGAAGCGCTGGGGTTGTCGGTCAAGGATAAGGATAAGGTCTTCGACGACTAGAGCTTTTCCGCACTTCTATTCGCACGCCAGGAGCAAAAGGGACCGGAATCCTGACTTCCGTTCATTGGGTGGTGGTTCTTTTTCGCGACTATATATACTTAATGCACTGACCGGGGGAGATGATGGGTGAATGCCACGTTGGATGACCTGTCGTCGCTTTCCATTTTATGGAAATTGACATCCGGTGTCATCGTGCTATGATTGAGGCGGGTGGCAGGCCGATTTTCATCCTGCATAGCGGTTGCAAAATGTACGAATTGATTTCAAGGTATGCAGGCCTTGTCGTTCTGAGCCGCAATTGAAGAATCTCTCTGTACTGTTCGAGAGATCCTTCAGTGCCGCCTCAGGATGACATCTTCACTGGTATCGAGAAAATCATTGAAAGCCAGAAAGCAACCGTTCAAGGTTCGCAACTTCGGAGAAGGTTGGGTCGAGGTGTTTGAGATCATTACACTTCCGTGCCTTTATTGGAGTTATGGACGTGTTGTCTAAACCAAGCGACTATCGCGCTTAGCAGAAGAGTGACAGAATATGGCAGAGTATATCGACGACGTTGCTGAATTAAAGAAACTTTGCAAAAGCCTGAAGGGGACACCGGCATTGGGGGTCGATACCGAATTTATCGGTGAACACAGTTATTTTCCGAAATTGGCTCTGATTCAATTGGCGGTAAAAGAGCAGGTCTGGCTTGTGGACCCTGTTGTCATCGAAGATCTTTCACCTTTGGCCGAGGTCATTGCCGATCCTGCCACAACCGTTATTATGCACGATGCCGAATGTGACGCCCAGATTCTGCATCGTGCGCTAAACTGCAACATCGGTCGCTTGTTCGACACCCAACTGGCGGCGGCGTTTGTGGGTTTGCCTGAGAAAACCGGTTTGGCGACCTTGATTCGACGCCTGATCAACAAGCGCGTCAGCAAGGGGCAGCAGGTCACTAACTGGCTCAAGCGGCCTTTGTCGAATAAGCAATTGGAGTACGCCGCCCAGGATGTGCTCTACCTCGACCGGATTTACCATATCCTATCCGAACGATTGACGCGTACCAAGCGTGGGGATTTCTTTTTGGAGGAGCAGGCTACGCATATGGCCAAGTGGATGGCGCCGATCGATGTAACCCAGCGGTTCAAGAAGATGTTTCCGACTTCGCGCATGACCGTGCAACGGCAAGCCGGGCTGAAACAGCTTTTAACCTGGCGGGAACATACTGCCATGGAGCGTGATGTGCCAAGGCGGCACGTGCTTTCCGATGAAGCGATTATGGCGCTGGCGCAGCAGCTTCCGCAAACAAACAGCGAATTGAAAACTCTGCGCCTTGTTTCCGACAAAGCTCGCAGCCGTTATGGCGAGAATATCATGAGTATTTGTCGGCAACTCAGTTCGCTTCCACGTGATGCCGTGAGTAAGGGATCGGTGCCCACACGATCCAACGGGAAAAGAACGTCATCGCAGGTGCCGGTCATTAAAATGGCGCTGGAAGTGTTGGCGACGCAAGCCGGAATCGCCCCCGGTCTGATTGCGCGTGTTGGGGAAATCGAAGAGATCTGCCGCCACGCCGCTATTCAGGCGGAGCCACCCGAGTTGCCGTCGATGACCGGCTGGCGAGGTCGCCTGGTAGGTCGCAAACTCTGGAAGTTTGCACGCGGCAAGGCCGCGCTGCGCGTTGGCATGGACCGCAAAGGTCCGGCGGTGCTGCTGGAAGAGTGAAGCAATCTTTCGTTCTAACAAAAATCTCTCCTAAATCTATCAGGTTACAGATAGCCTAGGTATTAGTCTTTTTCAGCTACAGATCCTGTGATTTTGTGCCATCGTCCTACGCGATCGAAGATCGTGGAAGGCTGTGTGTCTTCAACAGGTTAGACACGGCCCCCTGAATTTCCATAGCGCATTTCAAACCATACCAATCGTAACGGACAGACAGACATCCACAAGGCCCACCATCAAGGAAGGGAAAAGGGAACTACCTGCTCTGTATTTTCAATTCAAGCTGGTTCCCCGGACGTAGGAGTTGAAAAAAAAGAGTAGCCGCTTGGTGGGGTGGAATGATACACTGCCATGGGGTGAGGGATGTTGGATACAAGTTTTCTGGGAGGTGGTTCCGTGTCACGAACGATGATCGTAGCGATATGCCTGTTTGTTTCGTTGCAAGTGTTTTTCAGTGGTTGTGCAACGAAGCAGCAGAAAAAGCCGGATGAAGCCGCCAAAAGCGGATTGCTGATCAACGCCGAGGAGATCATGCAAACCGCCCAGCGTACCTTGAGATTGGATGATTACCGCGAATTTGAGAAAGCGGAATTTCGCTTTTTGGCGTTGCGCTTCTGGAAGACGGAAGATGTGCAGCTTGCCGGTTGGCTGGCCCAGCTTTACGTCGCCTGGGCGGAACAACTGAAAAACGAAGTGGATTTCATGCGCATTCGTATTGCGGCGCAGCACAGCGCCAGCAACGACGAACAGATTGCCGCACTGTTGGCGCTGATCGACTATCGGTTGGCTATGCTCAATGAAGTTGAAGAGAGCGCCAGGATGCTTTGCAATTCGCTGCGCACCTACTATCCAACCGAGTACATCAGTCACCGCGTGATGGCCGATTATTTCCGCATTATGGGCGACCGCGAAAACATGGAAAATCAGTTACTTGTCTTGAAGGAACTCAATCCTGACAGCGTCGGATTGTTGTTTACTCAAGGGGCGGCTAAAATGGAGTTCGAGGGTGACTCCATTGGTGCAATCCGCTTGTTCGACAAAGCCCTGGGGCGCGATCCGCTGTTCGTAAAAGCGTTGTATTTCAAGGGCTTGGCCTTCGATCGCATGGGAAGCACGGTCAAAGCCGCTGAATTGATGAAGAAAGTGCTGGAACTGTCGCCCGGACACCCCGGCGCGCGCGCGTATTTGGAAGCGGATAACTATTTGAAACTACTGGCTTCCGAGGCCCGTGATCGCTTGAAATTCGCCATGAGCGAAGAAGTGGACGATCCGGAGATTCCCAGCTTGCTTTATTGGGTCGGAGAGTGGGTATCTGGCAAGCCCAAATTAACGTATCGACTTGCCGCTCCGCGCCATAGCGATGCCGAAGTCAAGGTGATCGTCAGTCTGGTTCTGGATGGCGAACAGGTTTTGGCCAGTGCGCCGCGTGAATTCAAACTCAAAGCCAACAGCTTTACCAGCGAATCGCATTTCTTCGACCTTTCACAGGTGCCGCAGGGAAAGCTGGATATCCTGATCAAACTGATGGAAAAAAAGGGAGAAGGGTACAATACCTTGTCGATCCGTAAAGCTCAGTTGCCTGAAAAAGAGTAAGCAAAAGAAGCATTTAGCAGCAACAGATACCGTTTTTTAGAGGGCGAGAAATCGCCCTTTTTCTGTTTTATGTAAAAGTGATCCGGTCACTGCGAATCTCGTTGACGTCGGAAAGCTGGCCGCATTCGCCTGACCCGCAGAAACCGACGTGGCCCCCGCTGCCCAAGGCGTCGTGATTGGGAGGATTGGTGGGAATCGAAACGGGATTGGAAGTGTGGCAGGGCGCTAAAGATCGATCCATTCTCCCGCTTTGAATCGAAAGGCTTTGCCTTCCTCTTCGTTATAAACGATCATTCCTTCTTCCGGGTCCGTGAACAGCCACCGTTTTCCATCCCATTCCGCGATGCCGTTAGGATGCGCAACCCAGTCTCCGGTCGGGTTGTCAAGGATGCCGAAACGCTCGCCCGGCTTTGCTGACTCCGGCGGCGTATTGAAATCGCAAATGACGGGAGGATGGGTTTCTGTGGTGCATTGGTCAATTGTATATTCGGAGAGCCAGTTTATTAACCAGTTGGCAGAGGAGGTGGGTATTAAATACTCCATCGCACCAATGTTGGTTCCTTCAATTCCTTTGTCGTGTAGGAGTCCCTTTGCAATCAATTCAGAGCATATCATCCTGAGATAAGCTTGACCAAGTCGAGGAAATAAATCAATAAGCTCGTTTTGGGGAGTAAAGCTTGCACTCGTTAATTTTTCAGGTAAGGAAATTATTTGATGTCCTTTAAAAGGTCCTTCTTCTATAGGATCAATCATGACTGCCGCCTGCAAGACATGAATATGGACATCTGTTAACCCTTCCAGCAATCGCATAGCACTTTCCGCTTCATCCCATTCCAGATGTTCCACAAATTGGCGCGTGAGAAGGTTGGCGAAGTAACGTCGTTTGTTTCGGGATCGTGTCCTGCGAACATGATCGAAAACTGAAATAATGAAATCGTAGGCTTGCTCCGTTTCTTCCAGCTTGAATGGGATGCCTTTCAATTGGAGATTTCGCGTCCGATCGTCAAGCTGTTTAAGGAAATCCTCAAACCGCTCATACTGGTATTTAGCTCCCAGCCCTCCAAGAAGCGTATCGATTGTGCTCCCCACTCCCGGAATCGCCTGAATCGCTGCTCTGAGAGGAAAAGAATTATTATATCGATTTGACATTTCCGTAAATGTGGTTGGAGCTTTTTCGAGCTTCCTATTCGGCGGAATGTCCCTGTATTCATCGTCGGTCATGTTGTTTCCGTATCTAGTTGTAATTCCTTGCTTTTGTGTTGGCCTTTTACCGCTTCACCTTCGGATCCAGAATATCCGTGGCGTAGCCGGTGAGTTCCGTATAGCCGACACCCAAGACGGCCTCTCCCGAGCGCGTTCCCGTGATGCTCGTTTCGCCTTCCCAGTAATTCTGAGCGGGGTTGTACATTTCCTGATCGTCGATGGCCACCCGGACCTGCAACTGCCAGTCCATTTCCGGAATGGAGATGTTCCAGTCCAGCGGATAGACGCCATCGGTATGCGGGCTTTCCCATGTTCGTATTGAAGTGATGCTGAAATCGTCCAAGCCTTCCAACTCCGTTGTGTTGCCATCCGGATCGATCAGCGAACCCGCCTGCACCGCCAGTTGACCGTCCCAGTCGGTGAACTGGAAAAGCATGATCTGCCAGCCGTCGTCGAACTGCATACTCCACCAGTCCCAGCCTTTGAAATCTACGATGTCGAACTGACCCCACTGATGATCCATCCATGCCTGTCCTGAAACGGCGAATTTGCCATCCGGCGTGCTTAGCTGGCCGTCTGCCTGCAAATCGGTAAAAGAGTAATACCAGCTTGTACCGCCGGAGTCGCTCATCGGGATGATACCGTCACCGCCATGCAGCGCCGCCCGTTTCTGTGGAACGAAGGAAAGATCGATTTCCCAGGGCGAGGCTTTGCCGTCTTTTTCCATGTCTTGCGGAATTGTGGCGACGATGTGGTCTTTGCCTTCTCCGTCCAACTCGAAGCGACACTGATCGACTTCCAGCACGGTGGGGTTCTGCTTCCAGGTTTCGGGTGATAGGGAGATGCTGTCGATGTGATAATGCTCGCCTGCTACCGAATCCGTTACGGCCACGTGGCACATATAGCCATAGCCGGAAATGTCGTAAATGGCGCTCATGTCATACTGAAAAATCGTAACTTCAAATCCCCAGCGGCGATCCTCGTTTTTCAGATGACCGGTGTAATACCACCATTCGGAACGTTCAGCGTGATAGCTTGCATCATCCGGGAATGACACAGAGGTTTCGATGCATTCTCCATAGTTGCAGTATCGATTCGTTTCGCAGTCGCGCCACTGTTTTTGACCGTCCACGCAACTGAGCACTTGGCCGTCGTCGCAGACGGAATCCGCAAAGTCGCAACTCAATAGATCTTCCCCTTCCGCTTCCAGGCTATCCCAGTCGCCGTCACTTGCCGGAGTCGCATCGTCTCCACAGGAGGTGAGAAAGGAAATTATCAATAAAAATAAAGCAATTATGAGGTGTGGGGTGGTTTGTTGCATGGATGTTCTTTCCTCTATTCGCTTCCGCGCCATGTGGGAGGTTTGAAAAATACGTCCTTGAATATCTCGAAAGTTTCTGGTCATCAATCCCGCGAAGTATATCACAATATCGAAAAAGACTAGACGACAAAGACGACTGCTGCCTAACCGTTGAACGCACAGGTTACAAACAGGATGTAAGGGCCATTGACAGAGTTTGGTTGCTATGTTAGAAGAGCCGGAGATTACTCCATGAATTCACCCTGTTGCGTGCCTTTTCAGGTTGATGCGACAGGCGAGGAGGAAAGCGCGTTGCGAATCGTAGCCGGCAGTGCCCGCGGTCATGGGCTTTTCACTCCCAAAGGGCGTGATATTCGTCCAACTTCCGACCGTGTGCGCGGGGCGCTGTTCAACCTGTTGGGATCGGTACAGGATCTGGTCGGGTTGGATCTGTTTGCCGGTACCGGTGCTTTGGGTTTGGAAGCTCTCAGTCGGGGGGCCAAGCACGTGCTTTTTGTGGATAAAAACCGGGCGGCTATCGATCTCGTGCGGCGCAATCTGGCGCACACGAAACTGGAAACGCAGGCGGATGTTTGGATGATGGACGCGTTTCGGGCCTTGAAGCAACTGGGAAATCAAAACCGACGTTTCGACCTGATCCTGCTGGATCCGCCCTATCAGGAAGTCGATTTCGAACGTTTGTTCGACGAACGCCTGTGGAAACCCCTGATTTTGCCGACCAGTTGTGCGATATTGGAAACATCTACCCGACGACGGCTTGACTTTTCTCCCACAGGCTGGGATATTGGCGACCGTCGCAGTTATGGCGAAACCGAGCTGGTGATTCTGAATGCGAATGGTATGAAAGAGAAGAGTGGACATGAGTGAAAGCTGTATGTATCCAGGTAGTTTCGACCCCATTACCAATGGGCATCTGAACGTTATCCGGCGTTCGTTGCGTATTTTCCCCAAGGTTGTCATCGGTGTGGCTGTCAATATCAAAAAAGCGCCGCTGTTTACGCTGGAAGAGCGTACCGATATGATATCGCGGGTGATTCAGCAGGAATTCCCTCCTGAGGACAGCCAGCGCGTGGTGATTGCCTCCTTTGAAGGTCTGACCGTCGATTTTGCCAAAAAACACAATGCCTCGGTCATCGTGCGTGGTCTGCGTGCCGTCAGCGATTTCGAATATGAATTCCAGATGGCGAGTATGAACCGTAAACTCGCCCCGGACATCGAGATGATGTTCATGATGACCGAAGAGCAGAATTTCTACATCAGTTCTCAGACGGTCAAGGAAGTCGCCGCGCTGGGAGGTTGCATTAAAGGATTGGTTCCCCCGCTGGTACGCGAGGAACTCTTTCAAAAATTCAAAACCAGCTAAACCGGTTCGCCTGATTAACAAATACAAGCAGTAGAGGGCGGGCCGCAACTTAACAGAAAAGGATCGGATCATGCAGATCAGTCAACGCGCGGCGAATGTCAAGCCGTCGGCGACTTTGGCGGTGGATGGCAAAGCGAAGCAGATGAAAGCCCAGGGAATCGACGTGCTTTCATTTTCTGCCGGAGAGCCGGATTTCAATACCCCGGAACGCATCCAGAATGCGGCCATCATGGCCATGCAGCAAGGGCAGACCAAATATACGCCCACGCCCGGCATTCTGCCGTTGCGGCAAGCCATTGTGGACAAGTTCCACAAGGAATATGGTTATGAAATCACTCCGGAAATGGTGATCGTTTCCTGTGGTGCCAAGCACAGTATCTATTTGGCGCTGGCCGCGTTGATCGATCCGGGCGATGAAGTCCTGATTCCCGCGCCCTACTGGGTGAGTTACCCGCCGCAGGTAGAGTTGAATGGTGGCGTGTCGGTGATTGTGGAAACCAAGGCCGAAAACGGCTTCCGCATGACCCCTGAAGAACTGCGTCAGGCCATTACTCCGCGTAGCCGCGTGTTGATTCTGAACAGTCCCAGCAATCCGACCGGGCAGGTGTATTCCAAGCAGGAACTGGCGGCACTGGCCGAAGTCTTGCGCGACACCGGAATCACCGTGATTTCTGATGATATTTACCAAAAACTGTTGTATGATGGACAAACGTTTGCGGCCTTTTCGCAGGTCTCCGATGACGCCCGGGCTCGTACCGTGGTCATCAACGGCGTGTCCAAATGCTCGGCGATGACCGGCTGGCGCATCGGCTATCTGGTGGCAGAGCCCGCGTTTGCAAAAGCGGTGGCTCGCTTGCAGGGTCAGATGACCAGCCATCCGACGTCGATTGCGCAGTTTGCGGCGGTCGAGGCGATTGCGGGTGAAGGCGTTGAACTGAAAGACTGGCTTGCCCGCTATCAGAAGCGGCGCGATATTATGGTGGCCGGATTGAACGCGATGGACGGCGTTCAGTGCGATACGCCGCAAGGTGCGTTTTACGCCTTTGCGGATTTCCGCGGGGTGTTGGGGAAGCAGGCGGACGGTCGTGTCATCCAGGATGATATGGAACTGGCCGACTACCTGCTAGAGAGCGTGCAGGTGGCTTGTGTGCCGGGATCGGCGTTTGGTGCGCCAGGCTTTTTACGGCTCAGTTTCGCCACCAGCAGCGACGTGATCGAGAAGGGTATTGCGCGCCTGCAAACGGCGCTGTCTCGGCTGGGGTAACACGAACGGGAGGACGTTCAATGGTAGACGAAAAGCAAGTCATCCGGACTCTTCTGGAGCGATCTCATCTGTTCAAATCGCTGGATGCCACGGGCCGCGAGGAATTGCAGGCCATGGGCAAGTTGATCACCACCCAGCCGGGCGAGGTGTTGATCGAGGAAGGCAGCGAAGGCGATGCCTTTTACGTTCTGCTCAATGGGCAGGTTGAGGTTTCTTCCAAAAAGGGGGAGCGCAACGTCGTACTTGCCAATCTATCGCGTGGCGCCGTACTGGGTGAAGTGTCACTATTGACCGGCGAGCCGCGCACGGCTACGGTAAAAACCGTAGAACCTTGCACCTTGGTCGTGTTTTTAGAACCCGGCGTGTCCGGTATTCTGGATCGTTACCCCAAAGTCAAAGAGTTGCTTGTCCGCGTTCTGGTTCATCGCGCCAAAGATACGATCGAAAAGCTTTCGAGCGACCATTCGGTAAGCTGATCGATCGGAAAGGATGTATGATGGCACTTACTGGAAAACGTGGTTTCATGTTTTGCATGATCGCCTTAATCGCCTTGTTTTGCCTGAATTGCAACGAGGAAAGCGGCTGTCCCGAGGGACAGCACATGCGCGACGGTGTTTGCATTCCCGATAGCACCAGTAACAATCCACCCAGTACCGACGGTGACAGCAGCGTTTACATTCCGGACGGCGACGGTAGCGATGTCGTGATCGACGGTGATGACACAGAAAACGTTTCTTCCGACGCCACCTGTAGCGATCCGATCGCTTATGCCGTGGAAGACCGCCGACAGGGACCGAAGGACGACAGCGGAAGCCTGGTGCGGGAAGACAGTGCATTGGACGGTGTCAACTGTGACTGGGGATTGAGCGCTGTAGATGGTGACGGCGGTGGTCCAGGAGTCGGACCGGAATTGGTGGCTGCGGTGTATCTGTTCCAGGGTGAACAGTTGACGGCGACCTTTACCAGCAGCGAAAATGACGACGTGATGTATGTATTGTCGGATTGTTCGCAGGGGGCCACGTGTGTCGCCCAGGTTGATGCTCTTGGAACGGGACTGGGTGAGGAACTCGAGTTCATTTCTCAGGCCGATGGCACGTATTACTTAGTGATGGATACCAAACAGGCGGGCAGCAGCTATTCCTACAGCTACCGCTTTTTCACCAGTGTTGCACAAGTAGACGGCGACACGGTTGATGGTGATGCAACTGATGGTGACGCGGTTGATGGCGATTCCATTGATGGCGATCAAGTAGACGGCGACACGGTTTTTCCTCCCGACGGTGATATCGATGGAGAACTGCCCATGGACTATCCGAACTTGGCGAGGAATTATTCGGTGGCGGCGAGTACTTCCGTGCCGGGTATATTTACAGATCTGGGGTGGGTTCGTAATGGTGATGCTTACGATCTGTACATCGTCAACGACGATGGTTACGCCACCATGCCATACGATAACGAAGCATCGGGGAGCCTTGGAACCGCTGTATTCAGTGCTTCGGACAGCTTGTATCGTGGCGTGATTCCAAACGGCAACAACGAGTCGCAGCCGATTTTCCTGGATGCTGACAGTCGGAAGGTGACCCCCTTGCCGCAGGGTGATATTTCTCTGCCGGTGGATCTGGCCGAGCCGACCGCCTTGACCGAATTGAACGGTGATTACTGGGTGACCGACAGCGGTTACAACCGCATTTACCGTTTCGTAGAGGACACCGGACAGTGGACCTCATCCTATTTCGAATACCCGGAATTCAGTAACTTGGTTGGAATAACCGCCCAAAACGGAACCTTGTACGTTCTCAACCAGGACGAAGACGATTCGGATATTTACGAAATCGATCCGGCCACGGGAAAACTGCTGATGCTGCATCGGGTCTTGGGCGTGAAGCTCACCGGTATAGCCGCCAACCCCCTTCGCGGCAATTTCTGGGCGACCAGCGGAACACAGCGTTCTGTCGTATATCTCGAAGCCTTTACCAGGTAAGGCACACCAACCATGAAAGTCATCATTATTGGAGCGGGCGAAGTCGGCTTCCATATCGCCGAGAAGCTGTGCGGCGAAAGCAAGGATGTCGTACTGATCGACCAGGATTCCGAGCGCTTACAGCAGATCGAGGAACAACTCGACGCCCAGTTCATTCCCGGTTCGGGATCGTCACCCGAAATTTTGCAACGGGCGGGTATTGCCAAGGCTGGTATGCTGATTGCCGTAAGCAACCAGGACGAAGTCAACATCGTGGCCTGCATGGTCGCGCAGCACTACGCTCCCAACTGCATCAAGATCGCGCGTGTGCGCGAACCTAGTTTCATCAAGAACCCGGAAGTCTTTTCGCAGCAGAATTTCGATCTGTTCATCAATCCGGAATACGAAGCCGCACAGAAAATTGCACGTTTATTGCAAGTGCCGCAAGCCCTGGATCTGATTCCTTTCGCAAATGGGCGTGTGCTGCTGGCCGGTTTTCGCATCGAGGCCGCTTCCCTGTTGGCCAATCGCAAGATGTTTGCCTTGGGCGATCTGGTGCCCAATTATACGCCGCTCGTTGCGGCCATCTATCGCGGTAAGGACGTGATCGTTCCCATGGGTTCCGACAGTCTGCGGGTCAACGACATCGTGTATTTCACCGTGACACCTGAAGACATGCCCAAGATGCTCAAACTGGTGGGCAAGAAAGCGGGTAAGACCGAGCACGTCATCATTTACGGCGGGAGCAATACCGGTCTGTATCTGGCGCGGCTACTGGAGGAGCGCGGTCTGGTCATCAAGCTGATCGAAAACGACGATGCTCGTTGTACCTGGCTTGCCGACCGTTTGTCTCGCACCACGATTCTTCACGGCGAGGGTATGGACGGCGATTTGTTGGAGCAGGAAAACATCGCCTCCATGGATGTCTTCGTCTCCTGTAGCAAGGATACGGAGGAAAATATTCTTTCGGCGCTACTGGCCAAATCCCTGGGAGTACCCAACGCGATTACGGTTTCCAATCGCGTGGACTACACCAGTTTGTTGTCGAATTTGGGCGTGGACGCCACTATCAGTCCGCAACTGGCGGCTGTCAGCCGCATTATGCAGTTCTTGCGCAAGGGAAACGTGATCGCAGTGGAGGCCATTCGGGAGAAGAACGCCGAAAGCATCGAGTTCGTTGCGCTGGAAACGTCGGATGTGGTGGGTAAACCGCTTAGCAAACTCAAGTTCCCGCGCGGTGCGTTAGTGATGGCTGTGGTGCGCGATGAGCAAGTGATCATTCCACGCGGCGATACGAAAATCGAACCCAACGACCGGGTGATCATCTTCGCCGAGCGCGGCGCGATTCGGAAGGTCGAAAAAATCTTTTCCGTCAAACTCGAATACTTCTAGACGGTCGCCGGAATCATGCGCTGGAAATTAATTATCAAGCTTTTGGGTGCGCTGAATTTTGTACTTGGCGCGACCATGATTTTTCCTCTTCTGATCGCCTTATACGACGACGGACCGGATTTGCGCGCTTTTTCCGTTGCATTGCCTACAACGCTACTACTCAGTGGCCTGGCGGTACTGTTTACACGCAAGGCGGAAGATGAATTGAGCCACCGAGACGGTTTTCTGGTGGTGGCGCTGGCCTGGATAAGCGCTTGTTTCTTCGGATCTTTGCCCTTCTGGCTTTATGGCAGTTTTGGTGGTTTTACCAACGCTTACTTCGAATCCGTAAGTGGTTTCACCACAACCGGCTCCACTATTCTCACCGACATCGGCTCAATGCCGCGCGGTATTCTTTTCTGGCGCAGCATCATTCAATGGTTCGGCGGCATGGGGATCATCGTGCTGTCGTTGGCGATTCTACCCTTGTTGGGTGTGGGTGGCATGCAATTGTTCAAAGCCGAAGTGCCCGGTCCCACAACGGACAAGTTGCAACCGCGCATTCGCGACACGGCCAAATTGCTGTGGAAAGTGTATGTGTTGCTGACTGCCTTGGAAATGGTGTTGCTGACGATCGGTGGAATGACAGCTTTCGAAGCGATCTGCCATTCGTTTACGACCTTAGCCACCGGCGGTTTCGGCACGCGCCCGGATTCCCTGATGTCCTCTACGCCGTTTCAGGAAATGGTTATTACGCTGTTCATGCTGTTGGCGGGAGTCAACTTTACCTTGCATTACCTGGCGCTTAAGGGAAGTCCGCGCAGCTATTTTCGCGACTCCGAATTCCGAGCCTATTTGATTATCGTTGCGGTCAGTACTGTGATCTTGACGTCGATGCTTCGGCTGTCCGGGGAGTATTCCTCCGTTTGGCAATCACTGCGCTACAGCGTTTTCCAAGTGGTTTCGATCGTGACCACCACCGGGTACAATTCGGCGGACTTCGAAGCCTGGGGGGCGACGGTGGCTCTGGCTCCGCTTCTATTGTTTCTGCTGATGTTTGTTGGTGGAAGCGCCGGGTCTACCGGCGGCGGCATGAAGGTCATTCGAGTCTGGTTGCTGCTAAAGCATGGCTACCGGGAATTGTTCCGGCTCATTCATCCCCGCGCAGTCAAGCACGTCAAGGTCGGTGGCAAGGTTATTCCTGAGCCGGTGCTGGACGCCGTTATCGGCTTTTTCGTTCTGTACATCTTCCTGTTCGTACTGGCCTCCTTGGTAGTGGCTTCCTTCGGGCATGACTTCGTTACCTCTTTTTCATCTGTAGCGGCTTGTATCGGCAACATCGGTCCCGGCCTGGGCAGCGTCGGTCCGGTGGACAATTTTGCGCACCTGCAACCGGTGGTCAAATGGATTCTGATTTTCTGCATGCTGCTTGGGCGTCTGGAAATTTACACGATTCTATTGCTGCTGATCCCCGAATTCTGGAAGAAGTGACGGCACCGAATATCGGTTTGTTTGATGTTCATATCCACTTTGCTGTCTTGATTTTCGAACGGAAATAAGGTAGGTAGGGGGTGAGGTATGAAACCGTTGATAACGCCGAGGGAGACGAACGGAATGAAACTATTTCACCGTAACTGGCCGCTTTTTCTGATTCTGCTTGCCACAATGGCTCTGATGTTTGTAAACGGCTGTGCCGCCAAGAAAGTGCTCGTGATCGATCAATCGGGCGCAGGTGACTATACCAGCATTCGGGAAGCATTGAATGATTGGAAAGAAGGTCAGGATCTGATTGTCAAACCTGGTGTGTACGACGAACAGATTATTTTGCAGACCAATATGAACCTGCACGGAACGCAGGGCGTCACGGTGCGTTTTAGTGGTGAAGGGCCGGCTATGGTCGGGCGCGATGCAAGTAACGTCAAGGTCAAAAACCTGGCACTGCAAAAAGCCGGAGGTTCCAATCATCCGGTAGTATTGCTCAACTCAACGGATTTGTCGTTGACGAACAGTTCGATTTCAGGAAGCAAGACTTCCGGTATCGAGATGTTGCGATACGGCAATCTGGACATGAAGAATTGTGTGATTCAGAACAACGGATATGCCGGGTTGTTCTTTCATCACGAAGCCCGTGCGGATATAAAAGATGTGAGCATAAGCAAAAACGGTCGTGGAATCGAAGTGCGCAAGTACCCGGATGGTATCCCGCAGAACCAGACGATCTACCGCGATGAAGAAGGCGCAAGCATCAAGGTGCAGCGTGCGACAATCGAGGACAACAGTTTCTTCGGTGTTGGCATTCAGATGGGTTCGGACATCCAACTAATCGAAAATACCATTAAAAACAACGGACTTTTGAAGGAAAAAGTTGTTCTGCCAAGAGACGCGATGGGTGGACAGGCAGGTGTGATCGTGGACAATCGCTCTACGGTGACAATGGAAAAAAACACCATAACAGGAAATGAAAACGGAATCCTGTTTTTAACAAGTGGTGGCGGGCAGGTTCTTAGCAATCTGATTAGCGATAACCTGAAGCTTGGTATTCTGGTCGAAGGCAGTTCCCAACCCACAATCAGCGGAAACGATATCGCTAAAAACGGTACGGGGATGCAGTTCAAGCAGGGCGCGGAAGCCACCGCTACCGGCAACCGCATTCGGGAAAACAAGGAAAACGGTATCGAAGTGCTCGACAGCGGACGTCCGGTGATCGAGCGCAACTGGATTCTTCGGAACGAGAAAGTCGGAGTGGTGATCATGCGCGCCAGTAAGCCTAGACTGCGCTACAATCTGTTAGTGGAGAATGGCTGGCACGGTATTCTGGCGGCGCAGACGAGTAAGCCGGTTGTCGCCAACAATACTTTTTACCGTAACGCCAAGATTGGCGCATGGTTTTTGGAGAACAGCGAAGGTGCATTCGTGGCCAACGTTGTGGTCGGTTCCGCCATTGGTCTGTCGATTCGCAAGAATCTCGAAGTCAAGCCCCGCATTCGGGGAAACTGTGTTTGGGGAAACACCCAGAGGGAATATGAGGGTTTTTTGGAAATTCCGGGTTTCGATATCTCCAAGAATCCAATGTTCACCGACCCTGCCCGACTTGATTTCACTCCCATGCCCGGATCTCCTTTGGTCGGCGCAGGGGGCAGCGACGTCGTGATCGGTGCGATCGATCCGAATGCGCAGCCCGGTTCCTGATTGAATTCAGTTTGGCAATAACGAATCGATGATCCAGGTGGGTCTGTTGATGAATCCACTCTCATAACGGAGTTTATGGTTATGACGGAAAATACGAGCGACCAACTTAGCGAAAAAGGCAAAGTATTTAAAAGCTGGTGTGAACGATACGCGGATCAGGCACGTGCGTTATGCGAGCGGATCAAGGCGGAGCGGGAGCAGTTGTCCGATGCGGAAATTCTGGAGCTATACGACCAGATGCAGGTGTTCGTGGAAGACAGCTACAGCCTGGCAGGCTTGTACCAGAGCGTTCATCCCGATGAGGGCGTGCGTTTGGCTGGAGAACTTGCGGAACAGCAACTGGTGAAGCTGATTACGGAATTCTCGCTGGATCGCGATTTGTTCGAAGTGTTCGAATCGCTGGACACGACGAAAGGCGACTGGCAGCAGGATGCTTTGCGGCTGATCGAAAAAGTACTGCGCGATTTTCGCCGTGCGGGTGTGGATCGCGACGAAGCCACCCGGGCGAGCATTCGCGACTTGAACGACAAGGTCACCCTGGTGGGTCAGACTTTCGAGCGCAACATTCGCGAGGATACCCGTTACGTCGAGTTTGCGGATGTTGGCAGGCTATCGGGATTGCCGCAGGATTTTATCGACGCTCACCAGCCCGATGAAAACGGCGTGATCCGCATCAGCACCGACACCACGGATTTCATTCCAGTCATGACTTATGCCGATGACGGCGCGTTGCGTGAGGAACTGTACCGCCTGCGGTTGAAGCTGGCCTATCCCGCCAATGAAAACGTGCTGGTCGAATTGCTCTCCTTGCGTCATGAACTGGCGACTACGCTGGGGTACACGGGCTGGAGCCATTACGCCACCGAAGAATTGATGATCAAACATCCCGAGCGGGCGCGGGAATTCATCGAGCGGGTCAGCGATCGCAGCCTGGCGCGCGGGCGCGATGAACTGGCGACATTGTTGAAGCGCAAGCAGAAAGACGATCCGCAGGCGAGCAAGGTCTATGCCTGGGAAAAAGATTACCTGATGCGACAGGTCTTGATGGAGCAGTACCAGTTCGATTCGCAGCAGGTGCGCCCTTATTTCAACGTGGCCAATGTGTTTCAGGGAATTCTTGAGATTTGTGAGAACTTGTTCGGTCTACGTTTCGAGCAGGTCAAGGGTGCGGATGTATGGCATCCCAGCGTGCACGTGCTGGATGTGTTCGAAAAAGAGGAACGTATCGGACGGATCTACCTGGATCTGCATCCGCGCGAGAACAAATACAAGCATGCCGCCATGTTCCCTATGGTTGGCGGTTTAGCGAATCGCCGCATTGCCGAAGGGGCGATTGTAGCCAATTTCCCGGATCCTGCCAAAACGGCTGGTCCGGCGCTATTGGAACATCAGCAGGTAACGACTTTCTTCCACGAGTTCGGACATTTGCTGCACCACATTCTGGCTGGGCGGCAGAACTGGCTGCGCTTCTCCGGCGTGGCGACCGAGTGGGATTTCGTGGAAGTGCCTTCCCAGTTGTTCGAAGAATGGGCCTGGGACGCCGAAATGCTGCAACGTTTTGCCGTCAACGAAAAAGGGGAAGCGATCCCGACGGAATTGGTGGAGCGTATGCGGGAAGCCAATGAATTCGGTAAGGGACAGCAAGCGCGTCAGCAGATGTTCTATGCCGCGTTGGCATTGGGGCTATACACGATCGAACCGGAAAAGCTGGAATTGCGCAGCTTCGTCGATGACACCCAGCGGCGCTACTCGCTGTATCCGGTAACCGAAGACGCTCATTTCGAAACCGGCTTCGGGCATCTGGTGGGTTACAGTTCCAATTACTACACCTACATGTGGTCATTGGTTATCGCCAAGGATTTCTACGATGCGTTCAAGCAGGCAGGGTTAGCTGATACCAAGATGACGTTTGCCTATCGACGTGCGATTCTGGAACCGGGCGGTAGTCGCGATGCTTCCGAGCTTATCAAGGACTTTTTAGGACGTGACTTCAACTTCGACGCCTTCGAGAAGTGGCTGGGGTGATTGTCTGACGAGTGGTAAACAAACTTACTGGATCTCAGTCAACTCTTCGATGAGTTGCGAGCAGCCGCCTTCCCGCAAATAGCAGGAATGCTCGTTGACGTTTTCGAACGTTTTTCCGACGATGGCGCTACAGGTGAATTCGTGACCGGCACTTTTCAGGAATCGGTCGATCAGAGCGTCTGCTTTGGGTTGGAAGTCTTTCGAATTCCATGCGTTGCTTTTCGGCTGATCACCAAGAACACGTTGTGCAAGTACCCACAGGGCAACTCCCAATGCCCCGCAAGCTCCGCCGCACAAGCCGATGCCGCCAGCCAGCCCCGCTACCATGCAGGTTTGTTGTTCCGAGAGTTCCAACCTCTTCGCTAACAGAGTTGCACAACTGACTGGTGGATCGGGAATAGAGTCGATTTCCTCTGAAAATGAGGTTGCGATCTGATCGAATGCGATAGGGGCGAATCGTGCCGCCCGGCGGAAACATCCGATCGTTCCTCCTTTGATGATAAAATAGGTGAACATTTTCAACTTGGAAGAGGATTTGTCGATATCCGTGATTTCGAGGCAGTTGATATGTTTGCTGTCCAAGCGGAATGCGCTGACTATCTTTTGGGCAGCCAATATGGCTCGGATTTCAGCTTCCGGACCCGGACCGAACAGTCGGTAGGCTTCTGCCCCGGCGGCTAAGGTCGATCCCCAAAGCATACCGCATTGATACCCGTTTTGCAGAATTCCACCGGCGAAAACCTGGCTCGCCCGTTCTTCTTTCTGTAGTGGTTGTTCGAAGGCGTGGCAGAGAACATGAAACAAGGTATCCGAGCAGGCTCTGTTATTAGCAAACGTTCTTACCGTTCGTAACGGTTTGATTCTGCTTTTTGCCTTGGCCAGACTTTCCTTCGAATGATCGTTCATGATTATTCCTCTCCGATGCCTGCTGAGACCGGTGTGGCCGAATCCTTGTTTCCGAATTACTTGAGCAGTAGAATCATACTTGTTTAGTCGGAAAGGGTAAGCGTTTTTTTCATGAGGAGCAACTTTTATCGTGAATATTCATTACAGGTAACAGGATTCTAATGATCCAGCATGAATGGGCGATGAACAAATCCTTTACCCTTTCTTTCCGTTTGTGTATGCTGACAGCGTTTTTCGGAAAACTTCCGACGATCCCTCTGGAGCGAAGAAAGGATACGGCATGGCGAATTCCGCGATTCAACACACATCCGATTACCGGCGACGGCGTTTTATCAACTGGTTCCCAATGGGGCTGACTTACGCCCTGCTGTACATGGGTCGCTATAATCTGACCGTCAGTAAAAACGCTCTGGGCGACTTGATGACGAAGACCGATTTCGGAGAGATCTTCGGCATCGGCGCGGTGGTGTACGCCTTCTCTTTCCTGATCAATGGTCCTTTGGTGGATCGCATTGGCGGAAAAAAAGGGATTTTGATCGCCGCATTGGGTGCGGGTACGATGAACCTGCTGATGGGGCTCTACCTCTATCATGTGCTGGGAATGGACGATCCCTCCAGCGCGCCCTTGTTGGGAGTGTATATCTTCCTGTATGCCGGGAATATGTATTTCCAAAGCTACGGCGCGGTGAGTATTGTCAAGGTCAACGCCAACTGGTTCCACGTCAGCGAGCGAGGAACGTTCTCCGGCATTTTCGGCATCATGATCAGTTCCGGTATTTTCCTGGCTTTCGATGTCACCAGCCGTATTCTTGATTCGGCTTTGGTGGTTGGACGCGGTTTCAGCGGCGGCGATGCGCTTTGGTGGGCGTTTATGACTCCGGCGCTGTTGCTTTACGGATTTTTCCTTGTGGAAATCTTCTTGTTGAAGGACACCCCGACTAAAGCAGGTCTCACCGATTTCGATACCGGTGATGCCAGCAGCGGCGAAGATATGAATCGTAAGATTCCCACCATGGAACTGTTCAAGCGCATTCTAACCAATCCGGTTATTCTGACTGTTGCGGGAATCGAATTCTGCACCGGAATCTTACGTAATGGTGTCATGCACTGGTTCCCGATCTACGCCAAGGAACAACTGGCTGCCGGGTTGACGGGCGGCTGGGACTTCATGTTGTCCAATTGGGGTGCAATGCTGTGGTTTGCGGGCGTCACCGGCGGTTTGACGGCAGGGATTGTCAGCGACAAATTCTTCCAGTCGCGGCGTGCGCCTTCGGCTGGATTTCTGTATGGCATCCTGACGATCTCTTCTGTGGCGATGATCTTTACGTTGAATTTCGGCTGGGTGCTGGGCGCGATCACCGTGTTGATGTCTATCGCTGTAATCGGCACGCACGGTTTGCTTTCCGGTACCGCCACCATGGATTTCGGCGGACGCAAAGCGGCGGCCACAGCGGTGGGAGTGATCGATGGTTTCGTGTATTTAGGCACTGGCGTGCAGTCGCTGGCGTTGGGTTTTTTAACCACCCAGAACTGGCAGTACTGGCCCATCTTCCTGATTCCCTTTGGCGTGGTGGGCTTTTTGCTGTTGTTGCGCATCTGGAATGCCAAACCCAAGGGTGCAGGCGGCCACTAGGAATATTCGGGAAGGTGGCGACATGTTAAGGAAGTTTACACTCATATTGCCGACGGTCGTTTTGTTTCTTGCCGTAACGATTGGCGGTTGTGTCAGTGGCGGCAAGGCGGGCAATCGTATGGAACCGGACAGTTCCAACGTCGGGCGTATGGAAAAATACGAATCGGTAGATGTGCAGGATGACCGTGAGTATCAGCAGAGCCGAGATACCCGCCGTTGGGAAGAGGAACAGAAACTCAAACGCGAGCGGGAGTTGAGCGAAACCTACGCTCCGGCGTTGACTCCCGATCCTAATGGTGATCCCCCTCCGCCCGAATTGGATGCTCCGCCTGTCGGGCAGGTTGAAAGCGAAAAGGAAGAAGCCAAGTCGGAATTTTCCGAGCAGCAAGACCCTGAGACGAAGAGTGATGTGTCTGCCGTTTCGAAAGAAAATGCGGATCAAAAATAGAGACTTACTCGAAGATCACTTAAAAGCGTGAAAACCAGAGAGGCTCGTCCATGCAGATTACTTTTGCCGGTGCCGCTGGAACCGTAACGGGTTCAAAATTCCTGCTCAGCCACAACGAAACCAACATTCTCGTCGATTGTGGCTTGTTTCAAGGGGTGAAGGCCTTGCGTAGAAGAAACTGGGAGCCGCTTCCGGTCAAACCTAAGGCAATCGACGGTGTAATCCTGACCCACGCTCACCTGGATCATAGCGGCTATTTTCCGGTGCTGGTCAAACAAGGGATTCAGGCATTGGCGTATTGCACGCAGCCCACGAAAGATCTGTGTAAAATTCTGCTGCCCGACAGCGGATATCTGCAAGAGGAAGACGCCTACCACGCCAACAAGCATGGGTATTCCAAGCATTCTCCCGCCATGCCGCTGTATACACAGGCCGATGCCGAGAAAGCACTGAGTTATTTCAAGGCGGTGCCTTACGAAGACGTATTGAAAATCGGAGATTTCGAAATTCAATTCTTCCCCTGTGGTCATATACTCGGCGCGGCAAGCGTGTTGATCAAAGCTGGTGGAAAGGCGATTCTCTTTACCGGCGATCTGGGGCGTCCCGGCGATCTGTTGACGCCGCTGGAAGACGTCGATCGTCCGGCGGATGTGCTTGTGATGGAATCAACCTACGGCGATCGCCTACATGAAAGGGTGGACGCCATTCAGGCCGTGGCCGATCTGGTGACGCAAACGACAGAGAAGGGCGGTACCTTGTTGATTCCCGCCTTTGCGGTGGGCCGAACGCAGTCGCTGTTGTACTGCTTGCATGCCGCATTCAAACAAGGGTTGGCACCCAAAGTGCCGGTATACGTCAATAGTCCAATGGCAACCAACGTTACCGACATCTACGAGCGTTACCCGCGTTACCATCTACTTTCAAAAGAAGAAAGTCAGGCGGCTTTTGGTGTCGCCCGTTACGTCAACACCACGCAGGAATCGAAGTCCTTGAATAAACTGACGGAATCGTCTGTCATCATCAGCGCCAGCGGCATGTTGACCGGCGGGCGCGTGCTTCACCACTTGAAAGCGTTGGCCCCCGATCCTAAAAACACCATTCTGCTCACCGGTTACCAGGCTCCCGGTACTCGTGGGGCGAGTTTGGCTTCCGGAGCGGATCACATCAAGATCCACGGCCAGTACATTCCCGTAAACGCCGATGTGAAGCAGATCGATTTCCTTTCGGCTCATGCCGACCAGAGCGAATTTATCCAGTGGCTTCAAGATATGGAGAACAAGCCGGAGCGTATTTTCCTGGTGCATGGCGACCCGCAGGCATCCGATGCGCTGCGCCTGAAAATCGAGGAAAACTTCCGGCTACCGGTGCATATTGCCGAACATATGGAAACGATGGATCTGGGGTAATCTAAGTGTCGCGAAAACGTGGATTTTATTGCCCGTTTACATCGAATCGAACCACTCGCAGATTTCCTCTTCACTTGCGGGAATGTCTTCCGCTTTGATGCAGTTTGCTTTCAGTGTGACGTTAATGCAGGAATAGGCTCCGGTTTCAGAAAAATCCGTGCAGTTCGGTAAGGCATTGTCTATACAGCGGAATCCATCTTCGCAGTCCTGTTCTGCCACGAGGTTGTACTTGCTCCAGATGTTGCAGGTTTTGTCGTCGGTTTCAATGTCACAATCGATACGTACCCGTACGTTGCCAACACACATCTCGCCGGCGATGCGGCAATAGGGGCAATAGTTGATGGAATCGGTGCAGGGAGAGCCGTCATCACCGCAGGCAGTAAATAAATTACAGGCCATTGCCATCACGAAAGCTATTCTGATATAAAACCCGTTCATGATATCACTCCTGATTTCAAGCATATCCGAAACGCTCGTCGATCACCAGCCATTGACGGTATTGGTGAGTGAAGTCATTGTCTGGCAGCAAGTTAAAATTTCCATGGAGAACCCAATATATCACACCAGCAGCGAGAACAAAGCGCTTCTTTTCTCGACCAGGATGGTTTTCGGGATGCAGGATTGACTTATCTGTCAAATAGGTTTTTATAGTGCTGAACGAAGCGAGGTGAAACGATCAAATGCGTTGACATCCCTTGCCGATTTCCATAGACTGTGGCAGATTCCAATGGAACGATTCATTTCTATTTGTTGTGGAGGATTGTGGTTGATGGAGCAGGTTTATATCGAGGATATTTACAAGCACGAAGGCGAAACCGTCCAGTTGAAAGGCTGGCTTTACAATAAGCGTTCTTCCAAGAAACTGGTGTTTTTGCAGATACGTGATGGAACCGGGATCATTCAAGGTGTTGTTTTCCGTCCCGAAGCCGGTGAGGAACTGTACGACTTGTGTGATCATCTGGCGCAGGAAACGTCGTTGATCGTCACCGGTCTTGTCAAACGCGACGAGCGCTCGCCATTGGGGTACGAACTGGCAGTGTCTACGGTGCAGGTTGTGGCCGATCCGGTCGAGGAATACCCGATTACACCCAAAGAGCACGGCGTCGGTTTCCTGTTGGATCATCGGCATTTGTGGCTGCGTTCCAAAAAACAGGTGGCCACCATGCGTATCCGGGCCGAAGTGATCGCGGCCATTCGCGAATTCTTCAATGCACGGGGATTCGTTAACCTGGATGCACCGATTTTCATGTCTTCGGCTTGCGAAGGTACCAGCACTTTGTTTGAAGTCGGGTACTTCGACGATAAAGCCTACCTGACGCAGTCCGGGCAGTTGTACATGGAAGCGGGCGCGGCGGCGCTTGGCAAAGTATACTGTTTCGGTCCGACCTTCCGGGCGGAAAAATCGAAAACCCGTCGACATCTGACCGAATTCTGGATGGTCGAGCCGGAAGTGGCCTATCTGGATCTGGACGGCGACATCAAGCTGGCGGAGGATCTGGTTTCCTATATCGTGCAGCGCGTACTCGACAAGCGCAGCCGGGAACTGGCGGATTTGGAGCGCGATATCGAACCGCTGAAAAAGATTACCGGTCCCTTCATTCACATGAGCTACGACGAGGCCGTGGGGAAACTGAAGGAAATGGGATCGGACATCGAATACGGCGAGGACTTCGGCGCGGATGACGAAACCATGCTGACCAATGCCTACGAAAAACCGCTGGTCGTGCATCGCTATCCGGCGGCGGTCAAGGCGTTTTATATGAAAAAGGATCCCGAGGATCGCAGCAAGGTACTGGGATTCGATTTGCTGGCACCGGAAGGCGTGGGCGAGATCATCGGTGGCAGCGTGCGCGAAGACAGCTACGAGGAACTGCTGGCCGGAATCAAGAAGCACGAGTTGAACGAAGAAGATTTCAGCTGGTATCTGGATCTGCGGCGCTACGGATCGTTCCCGCACGCCGGGTTCGGATTGGGATTGGAACGGACGGTGGGATGGATCTGTGGTACGCATCACGTGCGTGAATGCATCCCCTTCCCACGGATGATGGAACGGTTATTACCCTAGATGAACCTGGATACTACACAATTACTGTTGATCGGCGGTTTGGTAGCAGGAGTGCTGCTGCTATTGGTGATGCGTCGCTTGTCGCGTCCGGTGGATCGATTCGACGATGAGGACCTCTTCGAGGGAGCCTCGGAACAGGATTCTTCTTCGGATGGTGTTTCGGATGTTGCAGAGGAAACCAAAGCCCAGCGCAAGCGTCGCAAGCGTGAAGCGCGTGGCAATGGGGCTTGCAGTCATTTCTGGGAAGTGACCGGTTTCCCGCCTGATCGCATTGGGACGCATGTCAATTTAGGTTGCAAAAAGTGCGGTGCCAAGAAGACGGTTACGGTCGAGGAAAGTGGACCGATGCTGCGCGAACGCGATGATGTGCGTGAGGCGGTGCGACGCGCACGTGGAGAGTAAATCGATATTGAAGTGAGTGAAAGGTGAGAGAATGCGCATGAGAGAAAAGAATGTTCTCATCATGGATGATTCCAGCACGATTAGGCAGGGCATTCTTTTGGTCTTGCAACAGGCTCAGTTATTCAATCATTACTTCGAGGCTTCCACCGCTCACGATGGGCTGGAAGCGCTCAAGCGTAACGATGTCGAACTGGTGATCTGCGATATCGTTATGCCCGGCATGGATGGCTATGAATTTTTGCAGGAAATGAAAAGCCATATGGAATGGCGGGATATTCCGGTGATTATGCTTACCGGGCAAGTCTCGGTGGACAAGAAAATCAAAGGGCTGGATCTGGGCGCTTCCGATTATCTGACCAAGCCTTTCGATCCAGGCGAACTGATTGCACGTGTGCGGGTGCAGTTGAAGGTCAAGCACTTGCAGGACGAGTTGCGTATCGCCAAACAGCGCTACAAGGAATTGTCGATTACCGACTACCTCACGGAAATCTATAACCGGCGACATTTCATGGAAATCTTCGACATGGAATTCTCGCGTGCCACTCGTTATAACCACAACCTGGCGGTGATTATCTTCGATATCGACAATTTCAAGCACACCAACGATCAGTACGGTCACCTGGTCGGCGACAAAGTCCTAAAGAAAACCGCCGATCTGGTCAAAAGCGAGATTCGTAGTCATGACGTGTTTGCCCGTTACGGCGGCGAGGAGTTCGTGTTGATGCTGCCTAGTACTCCTCCGCAAGGCGCGTTGTTAGTGGCCGAAAAGATCCGCGAACAGGTAATGAAACAGAAGATTCGCGAGATGGACAATAAAGCCATTACCATTTCGATTGGTGTGGCCGTGTATCCCCACAGCAAGGCGCAGGATGGTGCGGAATTGATCAATGCCGCAGACAGCGCCCTGTATCTTGCCAAGGCCAACGGCAAGAACCGCGTCGAATTGTCTGAATAAACTACATCCAGAATCTTAGGGGGATTGTCTGCTCGGTCACGTGGTGATTGACGGATGGCGCTTTGTTTTCCCTTCCCCGACGGAGCCGCTTCGCGTCATAAGGCGTAAGAACCGGGGCGCACAAGGGAGGCAGTCAAGGCCGGAGCGATAGCGACGTTCATATAGCCTTGACTGCTTTCCGCGCGCCGGTACAAGCCGCCAATGATGCAAGTGGGCGAACGGAAGAGGAAGGGAAAATCCCTTCCTTGATGGTGGGCTTTGTTGATTCTTCGAATTTTTGTATTGTCCTGATATTAAGCGTGCAATTACAAGCAGGTACCCATCAGACAAACACCACTGCAACAATGATCCACACCCTCCGTGCAATCGGAGTTGGCGGGAAGACAACGCAAACTCGTGGGAGCATAGCGCGAGTCGCCGTCCACTTCATTGGGTACGCAAATCCAACCGGTAGCAAAGCCGTCGCAATGTTCATCTGCGGAACAAATCGGGCAGTATGGAGTAACACAGCTACCCGCCTGACAGACCTTGCCTGCGCCGCAGGGAGGTGTGCAACAGGTGCCGCAATACCAGTAGTCTGCGTTGTAGTTGCAGCAACGCCCACCCGTGCAGGAGGGACTACAGAATTCGCAATAGCCATTGCTGGTGTTGCAGGTCGTAGGAGCTGGGCAACTTTCTGCATCACAAGGTTCTATACAGCAACTTTCTGTACCGCAAACGAGCAGACCGGGACAATCGCTACTGGAGGCGCAGGGAATGCATACGTTCTGGTCGTCGTCACCATCGGGTTGAATCGGATCTGGGTCCGGGTCGGCATCAGCGGGAGGCAGGTCGTCGTCACCATCGGGAGGCGTGGAATTGTCATCATCGCCATCTATCGGCAAGTCGCCATCAACAGGTAGATCACCATCCGTTGTATCGGTATCCGTGTCTCCATCAATGATGACTTCACCTTCGCATTTGCCGGTTTCGGTATTGCAGGTTTGACCCGGCCAGCAGTCACCCGCTGCGGTGCATGTGGGATAGCGCGGCTGACAAGTGCATTGGTAGCAGAGTTGCTGTGTCACGTCGCCGCAGTCGCTATCCTGTTGACAGGCGCAGGTCGATTCTCCATCGCCGTCTGTGGTAGAGGAGTCCGGTACACATTTACCGGAGCTGCCTGAAATCAAGCAGCTATAACCAGCGACGCAGTTACTGGAGGAGACACAGGCAATGGCGTTGGCATCGGCAACGCAGATATGGGAACTGGCCGAGCAGGAGAATCCTAGTGCGCAGTCGTGGTGATACAGGCAACCATTGACGACTTGATTGGTCACACAGCTGCCTCGATCTGCACCGAATGGGATCTCGCATCTTTGGCTAGCCGAGCAATCGCTGTCGTTAAGGCAGCCGGAAGGTTCTTCTACGCAGCGCTTGGTTTCGTCATCGCAGACCTTACCACTGGAGCAATCATCGTCCGACGAGCAGGAGTCCTCGTTTTCATCGTCATTGTCGATTGTCGTTCCGCCAGAGCATGAATAAAGGAACGAAACCAGAATCACAATACAAACGGAAACCAGAAACGTTCTGTACTTCGTCATCTTTTTACTCCCCTTTGTGCGAGGGTTTTCTCGTCGAATTACGCGGATTGTTCCCCAGAAACCTCGCAAAAATCATACTTTATAAATAATTGCATGGGACTGTATCAGATGATGTGATGCTTCACAACTGTAAAATCAGAAAGTTACAATTTGTGTGGTATCTGCAACTTGCCACTGAAGAAAGGATCTGCTACAACGCTTAAGCGGAATGCTTGAAGAGGAGAAGCAAATGAAAGTAGGAATTATCGGTTTTCGTGGTGCTGGCAAGACCACAATTTTCAATGCCTTGACCGGACTGCATGCCGAAGTGGGCGGATACCATGGCGGAGATGTCAAGAATCTGGGAAATATCAAAGTGCCCGATGCACGTTTGAAAAAGATTGCAGACAAGATTTCGCCGAAAAAACTGACCTATGCGGAAATCGCATTCGTCGATTTTGCCGGAACGACGCCTGATGGCGGCAAAGGTTTTGCCGCCCAAACGCTGGCGGATATGCGACAGTCCGATGCGTTGGTACATGTGGTGCGCGGTTTCGACAATCCGGCTTTGTCGGACGAACCTGATTTGTTGCGCGATGCCACCGCTTTCGAGTCGGAATTGACGCTGGCGGACCTGATGGTGGTGGAAAATCGTCTGCAACGCTTGAAAAAACAGGGCGATAAAGGTCGGGAACGGGAATATCTTGAGAAAATTCAAGAACATCTGGAACAGGAACTGCCGTTGCGGACCTTGGATATGCCGGAAGAAGCCTGGGTGCAACTGGCAGGATTCGGATTCTTGTCTCGCAAAAACTGCATGGCGCTGCTCAATGTCGATGAGAGCCAGGCTGCGGAGGAACCTCCTGCGGAATTACTGGCTTATTGCGAAAAGCAGGGTTTGAAGGTGATCGTTGTCAGTGGCCAGGTGGAAATGGAATTGAACGATCTGGAAGAGGAGCAGGAGCGCCAGGAGTATCTGGAAGCGCTTGGGCTTACCGAAGCGGCCAAAGATCGCTTTATCCGCGAAGTCTACGGTATGCTCAACCTGATTTCATTCTTTACCGCCGGTCCCGATGAGGTTCGCGCCTGGACCATCCGTAACGGCACGCGCGCTCAAAAAGCGGCTGGTAAGATCCATTCGGACATTGAACGCGGTTTTATCCGCGCCGAAGTCATGCAATGGGAAGACATGGCCGAGTTGGGAAGCGATTCCAAATGTCGCGAAGCCAACAAAATGAGGCTGGAAGGCAAGGAATATCTTCCTAAAGACGGAGAGGTTGTCCATTTCCGCTTTAATGTCTAGCCGATATCCGGATGAACGAGGACCGTTATGAAAGATACCAGAATCAGTCGATTATTCGGAATCGAGTTTCCAATTATTCAGGGAGGCATGATTTGGGTCAGTGGTGCAAAGCTTGCGGCGGCGGTTTCTGAGGCTGGCGGCTTGGGATTGATCGGATCTGGGTCGATGACTCCTGAACTGCTGCGCGAGCATATCCGCAATGCAAAAACCCTGACGGACAAGCCTTTCGGTGTTAACCTGCCGATATTCAACCATAATTCCGAGACCATGGTCGATGTGATTCTGGAAGAACAGGTGCCGATCGTATTCACTTCCGCCGGATCGCCGAAGAAATATACACCGCGCTTCAAAGCTGCCGGGATGAAAGTCGCCCATGTCGTTTCAAACCCGGTATTGGCTGAAAAGTGCGAGGCTGCGGGTGTCGATGCGGTCGTTTGTGAGGGTTTCGAGGCCGGAGGGC
Organism: Myxococcota bacterium; assembly: GCA_965140415.1. GTDB lineage: Bacteria > Myxococcota_A > SURF-8 > SURF-8 > SURF-8. Next base: position 4,714,986 of record OZ223209.1, on the reverse strand, counting down.
ACAATGGCCGGGATGAATTAACCTCCTTTGTACTGATTCCCCAGGTGGTCGATTCTGTGTCGATTCCGGTTATTGCTGCCGGTGGCATCGGAGACGGGCGAGCGATGCTGGCGACCTTTGCATTGGGAGCGGAAGGCGTACAAATCGGTACGCGTTTTGTTTGCGCCTCTGAGGCTTCCTGCCATCCGAATTTTCAACAGGCGGTGGTTCAGACCGGTCCCGCAGATACGCATTTGGTGCTTCGTTCATTGATCCCCGTGCGCTTGATTGAAAACGAGTTCTGCCGAAGAGTCATGAAACAAGAGCGCGATGGCGCCAATGATCAGGTTTTACTGAACGAACTCGGCCAGGGGCGCTCCCGACTGGGCATGTTTGAAGGCGATTTGAACGAAGGCGAGTTGGAAATCGGGCAGATATCTGCTACAGTCAAAGAGATCAAACCGGCTGCCGAGATCATGCAGGATCTGGTTTCCGGTTATCATACGGCAAAAGCCGCGCTATAGAGTTCACGTCCTGTCTATTTATTTCTTGTTGTACGGTTACATCATGCGAAAATTCATGTGGTTATTAGTTGTGTTTGGAGTTCTGTCGATCTGTGTTTGGGGAGGCGGCCCATCTTGTTCCTATCGTTCCGCAACCAGCCGAAACGGAATGCTGACCGAATTCGTCATCCAGGAGATGTATTCTTCCGATGGACGGATTTTCACGTATCCAGAAGATTTCCCGCCAGCAATGGTTTCCAATGATTCTCAGGGACAGCCGGTCGTTCTGGCTGAGTCGATGGGACTGGCGATGCGCTACTTCGTTGTTGTCAACGACCGCAAGCGTTTCGATCGAGTCTGGACGTATGTGAAAAAGCATATGCTCTCCGAGCAGGGGTTAATTGCCTGGCGCTATTTGCCCGACTCGAATCAGGCCGCAGACAGTTCCGCTTCGATAGACGATCTGCGCATTGCAAGAGCGCTGTTGGAAGCGTATGAAGCCTGGGGGGACCGGGAGCTTTGGTGTGAAGCCTGCGAATTGGGGAAAGCGATACTCGATTATGAAATCGTGCAGGATACTCCGGTGGAGTCTGTGTCCTGGAAAGGTGGTGTGAGCCGGTCGAACGTCGTGGATCTGAGTTATCTGGATCTATATGCCATGAAATTGCTGGCTCGCTATCATGAAGGGCAGAGTGAACACTGGGCACATATCCATCAGCGTTCGCGTTCTCTGTTGTTACAAGCGTTATCCGAGCAGGGGCTATTTCACGATAAATACGATCTGAGGAGTGAATCGTATTTCGACCAGGAAAACAATCTCATTAATAAACTGCTCTGTGCGGTGCATTTAGCGGAAACCGGGGATTTGAAAAGCAAAGTCATCGACTTTGTAGAAAAGGAGATCGGTGAATCGGGCATGCTGAAAGGTAGGTACGATTCGAATTCCGGAGATGCGACTGTAGCTTTCGACTCAGTTGCTGTATACGCCCTCGCGCTGCATTTTGCTGTTCTTTATAATCGAGAACCCCTGATTTACTCGTTGTTGGAAATTCTAGCTGGGTTTCAGCATCAATCCTCCGATGCCTTGCGCGGGTGCTTCGGAGGCAGAACATGTCATATTTTCGATAATTTACTGGTGTTATTGGCGTTGGAGCAGGGCCGGGGCATCATACCTTTCGAACTTGCGGCCGGTGTTAAATTGTTCGACTAGGTAAAATTGGGCTGAATATTTCCGTTTAAATGGAAGGAAACCGGTTAGTAAAAAATCGATAGGAATCCCCGGTGGAGAAACGGAAAAATTGCTTGCTTATTAATATGTTTCGTGTTAACAGATCATAACCTTTCCATTAGGTGGATTCGAAAAAGGTTGTGCATAAAGTAGTAGTTACGGTAAATTTTTGCACTGGATCGAAGTTGGATTCGCAGATTTTCTTGCGTTCAGTTTTTCTTCCAGGGCCACGCGTCGGAAGCAAGACATTCTTTGAAAAAGAGGCGCAAAAAATTGCGGATCTTGAGTAAGGAAAACAAGTCTTGGGATTAATTCCTTGACTTGCATATCGCGTTTCAACAATAATGCGAAATCTCGCGTGTTTCTGATGACTTTCTGTAAAACCGTGTGTAGATTTACAGACAACTCGTAGGGTGAGAGAAGGGCAATGAAGAAGCAAACCGTTCTTTTGGTAGTGTTGCTGGCAGCCGTATCATGGGTCTTCCCTCTCGGCGCATTTGGTCAAGACATGGATTCGCCATCCCCGTTCGACGAGGATACGGCCATGGAGGATCAGGGCGAATCCGATCAGGGAGAAGAAACTCAACGGGATATCAATCTCCCGCTTGAGAAGAAAGCCAAGGTGGTAGAGAAGAAACTCTATCCCAGCGCCATGAAGCACGAGCTGAACCTCTTTTTCGGCGTGGCTCCTGCGGATTCGTTCGTTTTCAGTATTGTCGAGGGTGGTCGTTACACCTTCCACATCACGGAAATGTTCGGTCTACAGTTGGTTGGCGCGCACATGGACAACTTCCAGCGTGACTCTGCGGATCGCGCGGAAGAAGCCGGTGTGAACATGGACTTCCTGAAAAATGCCGAGATCAACTGGTTCGCCAACCTCGATTTGGTGTTCAAGCCGATCTACGGTAAGTTTTCCTTCGTGTCCAACTGGATTGCTCACTATGACGTGGGTCTGTCGGTCGGCGCGGGTGTGATGGCTCTGGATAACGGTGATTACGCACCGGCCCCGGACATCGGCCTGTTCATGAACATCTACCTGCTCAAGTGGTTGTCTCTGCGGGCGGACTTCATGTATTACGCGCTGATCGCCACGGATCGCCGAAGCGAAGAGGCGGACGTGGACAATAATCTCGGAAATGCGGGTGTTGGCGGCAACGAGCGAGGTGGTACGCTGCTTCGCAATAACTATTTCATTACCGTTGGCATCAGTTTCCATCTGCCGCCCAATTAATTTCCGGTGTTGAAGGAGTAGGACGAGATGAAACGCGTTCTTCCCGTATTGATCCTCACCTTGACGTTGGTGTTGCTGGCCTCGGCTTGTGCCGAGCAGTCGGCGCGCGAGCGCTTGATGACTCGCTACGATAAGATTACGATCACACAAGGCAAGTTCGCCAAAATGCCGACCGCCGTTCAGGAAGCCATCATGGCCTACAACGACGAGCAGTATTACAAGGCGGCGACAGGCTTTTACAACGTGCTGCAAAACCAGGACTGGCGCGCACTGCACGAAACGGCTCAGTACTACTTTACCGAGTCTCTCTATCGCCTGAATCTTTATCAGGCCTGTCAGTACGAACTGACGAAGATTTTGTTCAAAGGCCCGGAAGGCAGCGCTTATTTCACATCTGCGCTGATCAAGTTGCTGGCGATCACTTATGAGACCCACGACGAGACGGTCATCTTTGCCGTTTTGTCGAATATTCCACTTGAAAAGTTCCCGAAGAAGTTCCGTAACGAGTTGATCTACCTCGTTGGCAAGATGTTCTTCTATCAGGGACAGTATGATGAGGCTTACATCAAGTTCAGCCAGGTGGATGAGCGTTCCGCGTTCTACGCCAAAGCTAACTATTTTAAAGGCATCATTGAGGTCAAGCGCAAGGAATATGAAAAGGCCAAGGAAACCTTCGATCTGATTCAGGGATTGCCGGTTGTCGCTGCCGAGTTCGGCGAATCCCGTAAAGTCAAGGAAATGAGCAAGTTGGCTGTTGGACAGTTGTTCTATGCTGCTGCTCACGACGCTCCCGCAGATCAGAAGGAAAGCATTTTCAAAGCGGCCATCGAGTTTTACGATCAGGTCGACCGTGAAAACCCGCAGTGGTTTGAAGCGCAGTTCGAGAAAACCTGGTCAGCGACCATGATTGGTCGATATGGAATCTCTTTAGGTGCCAGCCTGACTTTGACCAGTCCTTACTTCGATGATCGCTTCGTGCCTGAAGTGTATCTGATCGAAGCGATCACCTGGTATACGCTGTGCAAATATGGTCAGGCGCGTGAAACTTTGGACAGCTTCTTGTCCGTCTATGGTGATATGCACCAGCGGCTTAAAGCATATTTAGGTGGCGAGAAAGCCACTGCCGATCCGGTTATGGTGTATGAAGATCTTCTGAATCAGTACGAAGCCGCCTATGATAATGAAGAGACGGAGCTTCCGATTCAGGTGTTGACTCACGTGTTAAATGATGTGCGTTTCCTTGGTTTCTTCCAGCATGCGCAGGAAATCGACAGTGAATTCCAGCGTATGAATGAAATGCCGGCGGATTTCCGTAACACGGAGTTCTTTGCTTCCACGCAAAAGAAAATGATCCGTCAGCGTCAGAACATCAAGAAAAAGGGTGGACGTTGGGCGCTGAACGAATTGAAGAACGTTGAAAGAATGATTGCCCAACTGTTGGGTAATGCGCACAACATCGATTTCGAGTTGACGGACGCCGAGCGTCGTCGCTTGGAAGAAGCGGCCCGGTTTGGTGTGGGATTCCAGTCCCAGGTTCAGGAACAGGAAGAACTGTTGTTGTCGCCTGCCGTGCCCGATTCGTACCATTACTGGCCTTTCGAGGGTGAGTATTGGAAAGACGAGCTGGGATACTACATCATGGCCGTCGAGCAAGAATGTCAGTAACCAAGAACTAAAGGCGAATGAGAATGCCCGCGATTTTGAAAAATCAGGTAATCGTTGTTTGCATTGCTTTGTTGGTCGCACTTTCCTTTGCGGCAGGCGAGGTTATGATCTTTCCTGAGCAATGTGCCGCCGAGGCGGCGCGTAAAAAGCGCCGTAGTCGTCGCAGTAAACAGAAGAAAGACGATCAGAAGAAGCAGCAACAGGACGAACTCGATCAGGCACTTGGAAAAGACAAGAAAGAAGGCAAGATCGATCTGGAAACCTTGAAGGTGAAAGACGATGTAAAGCTGACTTCTGCTGTCGGTGTCAAGATTGATGAGTCTATCGCCAAGCTGATGACGATCCTTGAAAACTTCCAGGAGCCGGGCACGTTACGTCGGCTCGCCGAATTCTACTGGAAAAAATCGCACCAGTTGAACTTGGACAAGATGCGCGAGCATCAAGGAAAGATGGATCAGTGGTTCGAAGCTGGTCAAAAGGGCGATCCGCCTGCAGAGCCGGACAATGAGGTTTGGTTCCGCTATAATCGTAAAGCGGTTGAAGTTTGTGAAATTATTATCGACCGTTATCCTCAGTATCAGGGGATGGATGAGGTTTATTTCTTCATGGGATATAACCTCAATGAGATTGGTCGGGATGCAGACGCTGTTCGCTTTTATAAAAAGCTGGTGCGTGAATTCCCGCAAAGTTCATTCGTAGCAGATACCTGGATGGCCATCGGTGATTACTATTTCTCGCATAACAATGTTTACGATGCCATGCCGGCTTACGAAGAAGTTCTTAAGTACGACAGCAGCAAAGTGTTCGGTTATGCCAAGTACAAAATCGGCTGGTGCTATTTCAACCTTGGCAAGTATGTTGATGCCATTGAAACGTTCAAAGAAGTTGTTGCTTGGTCTGAAGAGCAAACAAAAGGTGGAAAATCGCAGATTACCTTGAAAGAAGAAGCGCTGAAAGACCTTGTCATGGCCTTTGCAGAAGAAGGCAATGTCGAGGAAGCTGAGCGTTATTTCATGAAAATCGGCGGTAAAAAGTATTTCCGCATGATGCTCGTCCGTTTGGCAGACATTTATACCAACCAGGGTAAATTCCCCGGCTCAATTGCGATTTACAAGCGCTTGATTAACGATTATCCGTTACATCGCGATGATGCCGATTTCCAGCTCAAGATCGTAGAAGCCTATTCGAACCTAAACGACAAAGAAAACACCACGAAAGAAATCCTGAATATGGTGTATTATGCCAAACCGGCGGAAGAGTCGGAATGGGTAAAAGCCAACCAGGAAAAAGATGCTGAGCGAATTGAAGAAGCCTGGGAAAATGCTGAGCGTATGTTGATCAAAACGGTTGTCGAGTATCACAAGGAATCTTTGAAGATCAACAACCAGGCAACTTGGGATAAAACCCAGAAGTTGTACGAAATTTATATCCAGTACTTCCAGAAGTCCAAGACCTACTACAACGTTTGCTTCAACTACGCAGAATTGTTGTATCGGCGTGATAATTACAAGATGGCAGGTGAGTGGTATACCAAGGTCGCTGAAATGGACCCGAAGGGTAAGCACTTCGAGGAAGCGTCTTACTCTGCTATTTTGTCCTATGAAAAACTTGTCCATGAAGAGATCAAGTCTTGGATTAGCGACACGAAGAAACGTTCGAAACGTAAAGACAAGAGTTACAAGCTGGCCCAAACCAAGGCGGAAGAAGAGAAAGAAAGCGCTCAGCGTGAGCAATTCTCAAAAAGAGAGCTTTCAGAGAACGTCCAGGGCTTCGTTAAGGCCTGTAATATCTACATCGATAACATTCCTAAAAGTAAATATAAGGTCGACATCATTTATAAAGTGGCCATTATTTACTATGCACACAACCATTTCCCGGAAGCGGTTGATCGTTTCCAGCTGATCGTGAAGGACTATCCCACGCATCGTCTGGCTGAATATGCCGCTAACTTGGTGCTTGACTCATTGAATATCGCGCAGCAATGGCGAAAACTGAATGATACCGTGCGTGCGTATCTCAAGAACAAGCGTTTGGTGCGTCGTGCGGCCTTCCGTCGAGACCTCGTTGCCTTGCTCGAGAAATCTTCCTTTAAAAAGGTTGAAGTGACCGAAAAAGAAAAACGCTGGGTTGTGGCGGCGGAAGAATACTTGGAATTCTGTAAAGAATTTCCGAGATCGAAGATGCGTGATAAAGCTCTTTACAACGCTTCGGTGCATTACGTTGCAGCTGGTGAGTTGGAGAAATCCATCGAAGTCCAGAAGAAGTTCCTGAAAGAAGAACCGAAGTCTCCTTTCGCAGGCGATGTGTTGTTCAAATTGGGCAAGAATTACGAAGCGTTAGCTTATTACGATCAAGCTGCTGATCGCTATGAGGAATACCAGAAGAAATATCCGAAGGGTAAGGATCTGTCCGTAGCGATGTATAACGCGGCGATTTTCCATGAAAATCTCGGTCATACGCAAAAAGCTGTGGATCTGAAGCAGAAGTATGCAAAGCTTTCCAAGGATGAAGAAGAAAAAGACTTTATCGCCTTCTCCATTCCTTTCATGTACTTGGATGTCGATGATGACAAAAATGCCGAGAAACAATTTAAGGCATACTTGAAAGGTCGTAAAGGTGACATCACGTGGCCGACCTTTGAGAAAAAGACTGATAAGCTCTTGAAGCGCGGAAAAATCAAAGGTGACGCCAATCGCATTTATGCGGCACATATTCAACTGCTGGAGATTTACAAGCGCCAGAAAAGACAGTCCGATATCGATGCGTCTTACGTGACGATATTGAAGCTCGGCAAATGCGACACGGATAAACCTGTCGGAGAGCCTGCACGTGAGGCTGTTGCAGAGGCCTCGTTTGTGGCTATTCAACCCGCGTTCCAGAAGTATGCCGCTTATAGGCTGCGCGTGGGTCGTCGCATGTCTAAAGACAAATGGAACAAGCGCATGGGTGAGATCCTAAACGAGAAATCGAAGATGGTTTTGGATCTGCAAAAAGCCTACGAAGAAATCATTGCGTTGAAATCTCCACAGTGGTCGGTTGCTGCGTTGTATCAGATCGGTCAGATCTACAAGTATTACTCGTTGGCCCTGTTCAATTCTGAAGTCCCGTATTGGTTGACGATGGACCAGGAAGTGATTTATCAGGACAAGTTGTACCAGCGTGCAGAACCGATTGAGCAAAAGGCCTTGGAAGGTTACGATAAGTGCCTGAAAACTGCCTATAAAACGGGTGTGTATAACGATTATACCATCAAAGCTCGCCAGGAACTGGAAGGTTACGTGCCGGACATTTACAAGCCGGTTAATGAAATCAAGTTTAAGCCCGGTTTCGAAAGTGACTCGTTATTCGGAGCGACTTTCCTGCTCGCGCTTGATGTTCCGGATGTTGCGCCGAAACGTATCAGAACCGCGCCGCAACCTGGCAGCGAAGGTCAAACCGATCAAAATGCTGAAGGAAGTGATTCGAACTCAGGTGAGCAGGCTACAACAGTTCAGTGATCGGATGGTATTTTGGAACATGGTGTGCTCTCATCTATAATTAGAAGCATACCTAACCTGAAGTAACTATGAATCGAATGATTGCGATACATCGTATAGAGGTGGAATGACATGAGGCGTCTGTATTTGCTCGCTTTGATCGTCGTGGTGGCAATGGGACTTGGTTTACTCACAGGGTGTGAACCCAAAGTAAAAGAGCCGCCGCCAGAGTGTCAGATCGATGACGATTGTAAGGTGAATTATTACTGCAGCGCCGGAAAGTGCCTGCGGATGGCGACCACCCCGAAGGAAAGGGCGGAAGGCTATATCAATCGTGCCAACAAGCTGTTGGCGGCTTCCAAAGTGGATTACGCCGAAGTAATTAAGTATTATAATGCAGCACAAAAAGAAGTTGGAGAGCCGATTCCGGGTTTGCAATTCAACATTGGCTTGGCCTACATGAAAATGGGTGAGTTGCAGAAAGCACAGGAGATTTTCGAATCGGAAATGGCTAAAGATCCGGAAAATGCCAAGCCTGTGCTGGCTATGGGACGGCTACTGATACAGAAAAATCGTGGACCGGAAGCGCTTGCTCTATACACGAAATTCCTGGAAGCGCATCCCAATAATCTGGAAATGCGCACGAATGCGGCAACGATTCTGCGTGGCGAGAAGCGTTATGACGACGCGATGGTGCAGATTCGTAAAATCTTCGTGAAAGATCCTGCGCATCCTGGTGCATTCAATAACCTAGGCCTGCTTTATCTCGCTCAGGATAAAATCCTGTTGGCACGCATGGTTACAGTCAACGGTATTCAGGCTCAAGAGAACGTGAAAAAAAAACCGGATGCCGGTCTGTATAACAACCTTGGTTTAATCTATTTGAAGATGGGTGATCGTGATCGCGCCGTGGCTAACTTCCGTAAAGCGCACGAAATCGATCCTCGTCAGGTTTCGGCTAATTTGAACCTGGGTCATATTGCTTTGGAATACAACGATTTCGAGTCTGCGATTTCGCATTACGAATTCGTTATTTCAGAGGATCCCAGTCATCGTGAAGCGCGTCTAGGTCTGGCAGAGTGCTTGACAGGCTTGGGGAAAGCCAAAAAAGCATTGCGTATCTATCAGGATGTGCTGAAAGTAGATCCGAATGACGTGGTTGCTGCGTTCAACATCGGTATTGTTTATTTCGATCACTTGAAGATGCAGACCGAAGCTCATAATGCTTTCAGGCATTTCCTGACTTTGAATTATCCGGATCAGAAGAAAAACGAGAAGGCACGTTTTTATCTGCAATTGGAAGTTATGGTTGAGCAGCAGGAAGAGCCGCCGCAACGACAAGAGCAAATGCCTGAAGATCCGAATGCTCCGGCTCAGACTGAAGAAGGTCAGCCAGCCGAACAGCCTGCTGATGGTCAGCAAACGGAACAACCTGCAGAGCAGCCTGCTGCCGAGCAACCGGCTGAGAAGCAAGCAGAAGAAAAACCGGCTGAACAGCCTGCCGAAGAACCGGCTGCTGAGAAACCGGTGGAACAACCAGCCGCAGAACCGGCTGCCGAGAAACCGGCAGAACAACCAGCCGCAGAACCGGCTGCTGAGAAACCGGCGGAACAACCAGCCGCAGAACCGGCTGCTGAAAAACCGGCTGAGAAGCCTGCCGCAGAGCCAGCTGTCGAGAAACCGGCGGAACAGCCTGCCGCAGAGCCGGCTGCTGAACAACCAGCGGAACAAGCCGCTGAAAAGCCTGCGGAATAGTGCGATAAGATTCGCACGGGTTCCCTAACTTTGTGTATACCGTATTCTTGACAATTGTTTAGTTGGCACGTATAAACGGATGGTTAATTCGGTTCACACCGGAGGTCGTCATGATAAGAAAAATTGCTGTAGGACTGTTACTGTTGGCAGGGATGCAACTGCTTCTTTCAAGTAGTTTGCTGGCCGATGATGTCCGCTATCGGAAAAAAACCGTGATTGATTTTGAGGATGTTTTACTTGAAGGCGAGCTGAAAAAGCCTGCTGGTGCATACATCACAGAGCGTCGCGAGCTGAACTTTAAAAATCTGATCAAGGTTCGAAAGAATTTTGAGCAGGAAATGTTCAAATCAGTGGACGTTTTGAAATAAACTTGGTTAACGCTAAGGAAAACGAGGCTTTACATGGCGGACAAGAAGTTAAACCTTGCGTTGTCGATCCAGGAGCAAGGCCAGGATGGACGGAAGGAAACCTTTACACAGGAAAGTGTAACGGTTGGATCCGGCGATACTGCTGATCTAAAAATCACGGGAGATAAGGTTTCGGATGTACATGCGATGATTGATGCATCGCGTGGCAACGATATCTTCGTGATGGACCTTGGATCTTCATCTGGCACCTTTGTCAATGATAAAAAGGTCAATAAGCAGAAGCTGCAAGTCGGAGATCGGATCACCATCGGTGATGTCACTATCGATGTAACAGGCATCAACGACGCCGAAGAAGAGCAAGCAGCGGTAGCCGCTGAGCCTGAAGCTCCAGCGGAAGAAGCCGCTCCGGTGGAAGAAGCTGCTCCGGCAGAAGAAGCCGTTCCGGCAGAAGAAGCCGCCCCGGAAGAAGAAGCCGCTCCGGCAGAAGAAGCCGCTCCGGCAGAAGAAGCTGCTCCGGTGGAAGAAGCCGCTCCGGCAGAAGAAGCTGCTCCGGTGGAAGAAGCCGCCACGGCAGAAGAAACTGCTCCGGTGGAAGAAGCCGCTCCGGTGGAAGAAGCCGCTCCTGTAGAGGAAGCGCCTGCTGAGGAAAAAGCGGTTGAAGCCAAGAGTGGTAAAAAGGATAAAAAATCCGGAAAATCCAAAGGCGCAATTGCCAAAGAAGAAGAGAAAGCGCTGAAGGAAAAGCAGGCCGCTTTTGAAGCTAAAAAGGCAAAAGCCCGGAAGAAATTCGTTGCCTATGATTTGGAAGCCATTCCCGCTAAACACGTCGTCCCGAAATCGAAGGATGCCGTTTTAGAGATTCGTGAAGTTGTTTGGGATACAACACTTCTGACCGTGCATCAGTTCGCCAAACCTCAGAATATCACTGCTGGTGAGAAAAAAGCGAACACCCTGTTCATCAATACCGAACTGTTGCCGGAAGAAACGTTTACAGTTTCGCAGGCGGGTGGAAGTGGCAGCTTTGCTGTAAACTTCACCGACAAAATGACTGGTACGGTGCAGGAAAACGGAGACAGCTACTCCTTTAAGGAAGCCGTTTCCAAAAATTTGGCAAGTAGTAAAGGTAACCACTACCAGATGTCGCTGAAAGCGAATCAGGCGATTACCTATGACTTCGATCCATTGAAGTACTACTTCCACCTGGTTGACCTGGAAAAGGTTGATCATGTACCACTTACAAAAAGAATCGATTACCCGATCACTTCCTTGTTTGTGGTGTTCTTCCTGATCTACACCCTGATGTCCATCTATTTGAAGTCGCTTCCGGCTCCGGAGGTTGCTGATATTCTGGACGCGCCTGAACGTTTCGCCAAACTTGTTTTGGAACCGGTGGAAATGGAAGAACCGCCTCCTCCGCCGGAGGAAGAAAAAATTCAGAGCCCGGAGAAATCCCTGGGTGAAGAAGGTAAGGTCGGTAAGGAAGAAGCCGAGATCGATAAGACCGAAGGTTCGCAGAAGAAACGCCTGGAAGACGAAAAAGTTGCGGACAGTTCCGGTATTCTCGGAGCCTTGGATCAGGGTATGGAAAATATGGACCGTCTGTTCGGCGGTGGTGGCTTGGGTGCCGGGTTGGAAAAGAACCTCGGTATGCTCGAAGGCATCAGCGGCCTGGATATGCGTGGAGCCGGTGGTTTGGGATCGCGCGGTTCGGGTCTTGGTGGTGGCGGTACTGCCCTGGGTATCGGTGGTCTGGGCACCAAGGGTCGTGGGGGCGGCAAAGGTGGTCGCTACGGTATCGGCGCTGCCGGTAATTTAAAAAAACGTGGTGCAAATATCAACATCAGAACGGGTAATCCGACAATCGCCGGTGCGCTGGATAAATCGATCATCGCTCGGATCATCAAAAAGCACTACTCTCAGATTCGTTACTGCTATCAGAAGCAGTTGAACAAGAACCCGAAACTCTACGGTAAGATCACTGTGAAGTTTACGATCAGTGGAAGAGGTACGGTTTCTAGTTCAATCGTCGCAGTTTCAACTATGAAAAACTTCGAAGTTGAACAATGTGTAGCGAAAACCATTAAGCGCATCATTTTCCCGAGACCCAAAGGCGGTGGTATCGTTGTCGTTACCTATCCCTTCATCTTCAAAGCAGAGGGTACCTGATATGAAACGGTGGTTAGTATGCATTTTGGTGGCGGGCCTTCTGTTCACCTTCCCGTTCTCATCGTTCGCTCAGGAAGAGGACGAGGACTTCGGTGAGGAAATGGAAGAAGACGCCGGACAAGGTGCCGATAGTTTAAGTGATGAAGCCATTTCCGAAGAAGAACTGGATGCATTCGACGAGAGTGAACCGGAAGAATCTCCTGTTGCTTCGCGTGGTGTCGTAACTTATTGGGGCGATGAAGAGCTTAACGAAGTTGAAAAAGGCTTCTTTATCAATGGCCGTCTTGGCTTGAATACCTATCTGACTGGTGATATCACCGATGACACCAAGAACAACGGTCTGGGCTTCATGTTTGGCTTTGGACTGGGTTACGATGTCATGAAGCGGTTGCTGTCGTTGGAATTGGATGTGTTGACGTCTTTTCATAATGCCGATGTAATCGGCGATGACATGGGCGGTATTCGCGACGATGCGAAGATCTCCGGCGATATCCAGCTTCTGCGCACGCAACTTGCATTGAACATCAAATACTTCACAACCAAGCGCTGGGAACTGTATGTGGCCCCTACAGGTGGAATCACCTATAGCCCGCGTAACGTAGCCAAAGATGCAAACGGCGACCCTTTGATCGATGAGGATTTCCCGGAGTTGGATTACCAGGCTGGTTTGCGGTTAGGTTTCGAATATTACACCGGCTTGCGTCATTTTTCTATCGGTCTGGATCTTGAAGTGGATTACTACATCCAGTTGGCCGCTGTCGGTATGCATGTCGCGCCGATGTTGAAGTACACTTTCTGATCAACTGCATAGATCGAAATTTTAAAGCGTGCTAGGTTCATTTACCTGGCACGTTTTTTTATGGGAGAAACCAGCATGCCTATTTTTGAATATCGCTGTACCGGTTGTGGCCGAATTTTCGAAGAAATTGCAAAGCAGGGGCAAGAGACAGTGGAATGGAACTGTCCAATCTGCGGAGTTCGTGAAGGCAAACGCATTCTATCTGCATTTGCAACGGTAACCAAAGGAAGCAGTGCTCCTCCTTGTGGCAGCCAGGCTTCACAATGTGGCTTGGGCGGTGATACTGGTCATGGTGCCTGCTCTTGTTGTGGTGGAGGGGCGCATCATCATTAAGAAAATATGATCGATTTGCTGTGTTTTAGAAATCGATCACTTCCCAAAACATTCCTTTCCGATTTTCATCCTATCCTAAAAATCATGGAAGAAAGTCCTTCTTGTTTTCTCTCTATCGAACAGTGGCAACGAATAGGGGGGATTTGTTTGGTAGCATAAATTTGGTAGCATAAATAATGTATGCAGGAAAAGATAGACTTGTCTAAGATCGTGAGCCTGCAAGTAGTTTGAAAACAAGGAATCTCGTGATGTCAATACCACAATACGGTGTGCCTTCTCCCTGTAGAGGGGAATGCGATATAGACACCAACCTGAAACGTTGCAATGGTTGCTTACGGACATTGGACGAAATCAAATTATGGTCCAATTTTAGCGATGGAGAAAAGTTGGATCTGGTGAAAACGCTGGAAAAGCGAAGAGCCGCAATTGGAGGAAGCCGCAAAGTTAAAAATCAGGGGAATCAGGATAGGCAACCCAAAAGACGCACCAATCCTTGTACTCTGGATTGTCGGATTGATTCTGCCACATTTCTATGTAAAGGTTGTTTTCGATATCCTGAGGAAATCGAAAAGTGGAACAGCTACAATCTCTTGGAAAAGTGGCGTATTCAAAGGTTGATTGCAAAGCGCAGACGTAACGCAACGGGTTAACCTGTCGAGTTTCTGTGTGACTGTTACTATCACATGTGTAACTTCATCCACTTTGCAACTTCCCTTGAACCTAGTCGAACCGTTCGAACGGATGCCAATCTTTTTCTTAATCTTCGATAATTAAAAAACGTTGTAAATACAGGTGCCTACAGCAGGTAATGTTGAAAAGATAAACCCATGTGGGAAAGCATATTACTGGCAAAAGAAATTGTTGACCCTGTGGAGGTTATCTGGTAGAAACAACGGATTCTTCAGCACTGCTATGCTGGTTGGAATCGTTAACCGTTTTCGTGGTTTAGGAGGTGTTCGGTGCAGATTTCCCAATTGCTGCAATTGGTCGTTACCCAGGAATCGACTGCGCAAGGGGCTGGAATGTGGGATCTGATCATTCAGATCGGCCTGATTCTGGTGATTTTCTATTTCTTGCTGATTCGTCCTCAACAGAAGCGTCAAAAAGAGCATATGGCGTTATTAAACAACCTGAAGCACGATGATGAAGTGGTGACTTCGGGCGGTATTTACGGCAAAGTTACCAACCTGACCGATCAGGTGGTCACGATTGAAGTCGCGCCGAACGTACGCATTAAGGTGCAACGCTCGCAGATCGCCGGTTTGAAGGCAACCGAAGCGGTTGCTAAAGATAAGAAATAGCATTCTGGTTGTCGTCACGGTATAAGCGGAAAATTTCCGGTCGGACCTTGATTGACTGTTATCGGCAAAAACGATATTGAATTGTGAGGGCTAAGGAGTCACACCAGATGGAACGCAAATGGTGGTGGAAGTTTACGGGCGTAGCAGCGCTGGTTATTCTGGCGGTTGCTTATCTGTTGCCTACCCTGTTAGGTAAGAGCCTCCCCGATTGGTACAGGGGAATTGTGGACAAGCAGATCAATCTCGGCTTGGATCTTCGTGGCGGCATCCATTTGGTGCTGGGCGTCGAAGTGGACAAAGCCGTGGTGGATTACGTGGATCGTCTTACTGAAGAAGTCGACCAGTTCTGCGAGGAAGAAGGCTTGAAGTGTAAAGAACTGAGCACGCTGGAAGGCGAGCCGGTTATGGATATTACCTTTGCCGATGCGGAACAACGAAAGGCTGCCGAGGAAAAACTGGATAAGTACCTTGGCAACATGAGTCGTGAAACTGCTAATAGCGAACCGGAAACCACGCTTCAATATCGCATCAAGGAGGAATTCTCCAAGCACCGCAAGCAATATGCGGTCTTGCAGGCTATCGAAACGTTGCGCAATCGTATCGATGAAATGGCCGTGCGCGAAGCGATGGTCGCCAAGCAGGGTGAAACCTCTATTCTGATTCAGATTCCGGGTATCAAGGATATCGAACGCGCTCGCAAGATGATCGGTCAAACGGCGCAGTTGGAATTCAAAATCGTCGACGATACTTATACCGATCTGAACAAGTACAAAGATCAGCTTCCTGAAAACTGGGAAATGAAGTACGAGAGCCTGCGCGATAAAAACGGTAATCTGCTTCGGGCTCCCTACCTTGAAGCGGTTAAAGACAAAAACGGCGAGAACATCAAAACTATCCGGGCTTGGTTGGAAGACAAGGTGGATGCGCAGCATCAGATTCTCTTCGAGGATTTTGAAGATCCCAAGAAAATGGAAACGCGTATGCGCAGTTACAACCTGTTGCGTAAAACCATGCTGACAGGTGACTATATCACCGACGCTCGTGTCTCCATCGATCAGCGACAGAATCGCCCATACGTCTCGATGAATTTTGACCGCCAAGGTGCAAAGATGTTCGAGAAGGTGACCGGCGATCATGTAAAAGAGCGCATGGCCATCGTGCTGGATAACCGAATCAAGTCTGCTCCGGTCATCCAGGCGCGCATTGGTGGCGGTCGTGCCCAGATCACATTGGGTACTTTGCAGAGCTACAATGAACTCTTTAATGAGGCTCAGGATCTGGCGGTTGTTTTGCGTGCCGGTGCTCTGCCTGCCCCGGTTAAATTCGAAGAGACACGAACCGTCGGTCCGACCCTCGGTCACGATTCGATTGAGAGTGGAAAAACTTCGATCCTGATCGGATTCGTACTGGTCGTGATTTTCATGATTATCTATTACAACATGTCCGGTTTGATCGCCAATCTGGCGTTGTTCCTGAACCTGTTGTTCATCATGGCGGTGATGGCTGGTTTCGGAGCCACACTGACGTTACCTGGTCTTGCCGGAATTGTGTTGACAATCGGTATGGCGGTTGACGCCAACGTGATTATCTACGAGCGCGTTCGAGAGGAATTGCGCATTGGTAAGACGCCTAAAGCGGCGGTGGACAGTGGCTACAGTAAAGCTTTCTGGACCATCTTCGACGCCAACATCACGACGGCGCTGGCTGGCTTTGTTCTGTGGAGCTACGGAACTGGCCCGGTTAAGGGCTTTGCCGTGACCTTGTTGGTTGGTATCGCCTGCTCAATGTTTACTGCTATCGTTGTAACACGTCTCGTGTTCGATGGCATCAATCAGAAGAGCAACAAACAAACCCTGAGCATTTAGTCGAGGAGTCAATCGATGCAGCTCATCAGCCCTGACATCAATATACAGTTTATTCCCAATGCCAAGAAATTCCTGATCGCCTCGGGCGTGGTCGTATTGGCCTGTTTGATCATTGTCGCGATCAATGGTTTCAATTACGGCATCGATTTCGCCGGTGGTACGGAAGTTCAGGTGAAATTCAATCAACCTGCCGAAGCTGCGGACGTACGCGAGGCGATTGGTGGTTTGACGGACATCGCTGCCGAAGTACAACGCTTCGGTTTGACGGAAACGAATGAATACCTGATCAAGCTGGCGAACATTTCCTTTGTCAACGAAAAACGCGAAGCGGCCATCATGAGCGGCTTGCAGGCTGCGTTTGGAGATAAAGGCTTCAGACGGTTTCATCATTCCACCAGCGGTGGTGATAAAATCGAATTCCAGTTGAAGCAAAAGGCGGACGAGGACAAAATCCGTGAAATCTTCAAATCTGCCGATGCTCCTGTCAACGAGATCAACGTGACCGGTAGCGAAGGACGCTACGTGTATCGTTGCGTGCTGGAGGGACTTTCCCCGATGATCGCGAAAGTGTTGGAGCAGAAATTCGGCAAGGATTCATTTGAAATCCTACGTCTGGATTCGGTCGGTCCCAAGGTCGGTGAGCAACTTAAGCAAAAAGGTATCTTGTCGATTGTCTACGCGCTTATCGGTATTCTCATTTACATCGCGTTCCGTTTCGACTTCCGCTTCGCTCCCGGTGCGGTGGTTGCATTGGTTCACGACGTGTCGATCACTGCGGGTATTTTCTCGATTTTGAATGTCGAATTCACCATCCCGATTATCGCCGCGCTACTGACCATTGTCGGTTATTCTCTGAATGATACAATTGTCGTGTACGATCGTATCCGTGAGAATCTATCCAAAGTCAAAGTCAAACCGTTGGAAGAAGTTGTGAACGAAAGTTTAAACCAGACTCTGTCTCGTACAGTGCTGACTTCTACTACGACGTTGCTGGTCGTGATCGCCCTGATCGTTTTCGGTGGTGGTATTATCCTTGACTTTGCTTTCGCGTTGTTGATCGGTGTGTTTGTCGGTACCTATTCTTCGGTTTTCGTTGCCTCCCCGATCATGATCTATCTGTATCGTTTCCTTGAGCATCGCGCAGCAAACGCCAAGGCGTGATTTAGAATCACCAAAGCTTTACATCGTCATAAAACGGGTCGCCTGAAATCAGGCGGCCCGTTTTTCTGTAGGCAATTAGCTACCTCCAGTAAATCGATTTTAAAAGAATGGCAAAAGTCCTTGACGGGAAGACTTCTGTTTTATACTGTGCATATGCACACAATAGGAGGTGTTGCATGTCTGCTCGACCCGTTAAACCGCGTATTTGTGAATGTCCATATCCGAAAGGTGCTTTTAAACCGACCGGTACTCCCATGCACCAATTAGAGCACCTTTTTCTATCGCTTGACGAATTAGAGGCGCTACGCCTTTGCGATTTGGAAGGATTGACACAAGCGCAGGCTGGGGAACGGATGAATGTGTCGCGTGGGACGGTGCAGAGAATCGTAACCGCTGCTCGCAAAAAGACAGCTTTGGCGTTGGTTCACGGTAAAGCGTTGATTGTAGGTGAACCTGTAAAACATCAGGAGAACGAAAGATGAAATTGTGTATTCCCGTAGCATTGAACAAGGGTTTGGAAAGTGTGGTATACGGCCATTTTGGCTCTGCACCGCTGTTTATGATCGTAGATACGGAAACGCTGCAATGTGAACCGTTGCAGAATAAAGATCAGCATCACGAGCATGGTATGTGCCGTCCACTGGATGCTATCGATGGCAAAAGTGTGGATGGTATTTTGGTTGGAGGAATCGGCCTGGGGGCTTTGAACAAGTTATTGGCGGGAGGAGTTAAAGTCTACAAGGCACCGATGGTGAATATCAGTGCAGCGGTTGAGGCGTTCAATGCTGGTGAGTTGCCGTTGTTTACCCCACAGCACACTTGCGCCGGGCATGGGCATGGAGGCGGATGCGGGCACTAATAATAGGATAACGTCTTAAAGACTAATGCAGTTTTAAAAGTACATCTCCAACGTAGATGGTGGCCAAGTAACCACCGAAAATAAAGGGGGCAAAGGGGATTGTATTTTCAATGGCAATCTGCTGCTGTTCTTCCGGATCTTGGTATAGTTGTTGAATCCGTAAGACTTGTTCGGCGTTGAGTCCTTCAACTCCGATCTGTTTCATTTCTTCTTCTGAAAATACATTCTGAGCTTGCAGCTCGGAGCGAGTGCTGGTAGCAAGAATCAGGTGTTCCCGCAGGTCTTGCAGGGAAATTCGCCTTTGTTCCACCAGGCTTGTCCAATAGCTGTATACCTGCCTGAATAGAATCAGTCCCAATGCCCAACCGCCAACGCTGGCGGATTCGAGCAGGCGTTGCCCTGTAGGATCAAGGTACCACTCGTAGCCGAGGAAAGTTACAAATCCAAGCAGAGCGACAATTGCGACGGCTTTGATTTGAAAGAGCATATGCAGGGGACGGAAAGCAAGGAAGAGAGCCAGAAAGAGCAGGGTAGGGTCTAGTGTTACGACCTGCTGCAATTCATCACTGACGGCTCTTCTGAGTGTGCGCACGAGCACTAGAATTAACGCGATGCCGATGAAAGTTTTAATCCAACCTGGTACATTCTCACGAAAATAGTCAATTCCGCTTTTTAAGATATCTCGCCTTTCGGCAGATGCTGCATGAAAGAACAGGCCTAGCTTCCCCGTGCCGCGAGAAGTGAAGCGTAAAATAAAATCGGCGCAGATCAATACGAATGCCACCGTATAGACGTTTACCATCAGCGTCAGTGAAAACAGCGTGGGTGAATGGTGCGCCATGATAACCGGAACGGGAAGCAGCAGTGTAAAAACGGAAAACAGCTTGGCGTCCGCGGCCGACCATACGTTGAACCACCACATACCGCCGGATAACACAAGCGCGATGAGTGCGGCAAGAAGGCAGTGTGGTAGGCTCTGCAACAAGAAACCGAAATCTTTTAGAAAGAAAAGATGAAACACGACCAGAGCAGCCAACCAGACCAAGCCGATAACGATGCCGAACCGAATATGGTGGCGGTAGATTTTTCCGAAACGGGTGTCTTCGATAGAAGTGACGATGCCAAGATAAAGAGCTGGGAATAGAATCAAGTAATGGAGCCAGCCCCCTGGCGCAACGTCTTCCGTCATGACCGATCCGGATGGGTCATGTCACTGTTTTTGCGCTTGATACGCTCAATCCGGTCGGGATCGGGTCGATGAAGTACTTTTTCCACAACCTTGTTCGGATCCAAAAAGATCGGGGAGAGTTCTTTGGGATCATAACCATTACCAAGCATGAACAGGCCAGCGCAGATCGGTTCGTATCGGCAGGTTTTGCAAATATCGAATTTTCCATGGGCGAAATTGACTTGATGTACCGTTTCTTTCTGATCCAGGAAATGAACGATGCGCTCCTCGTCTTTGATGATTTTTCGGGTTTCCGTAGAAAATGCAGCATAATCGGCCATGTAGCAGAGTGGTACTCGCTCGACACGGAAACTGCGTCCGGTGCGTTCCAGGTAATACATGGCCTTGAAAAGCGAGATTTCGAAATCCGAGAGACGAGCGATCACCGAGCGGTCCATTTCGTCATTCAGGCAAGGGTCCAAGTTATTCCACACGAAATGATGAATCTTGGGAAACCGATTGGTCAGCCATTTGACATTTTCATCCAGATGATCGGCATTCAGCTTGTTGATGACACAGTTGATGTCTGTGTTCAAACCAAGTTTAGCGGCGTTTTCCAGGCTTTTCATCTGATTCTTGAATGAGCCGGGAATTTGGGTCAGGTAGTCCTCTACCTTCTCGCGAACGCTGTGAATCGATAAGTGCAATTGCACCAGTCCGGCATCGACCAACGATTTCAAATAGTCGAAATCGGCAGTCTTTTGGCCGTTACTGACCATGCGCATGGGGATGTCGCGCTCTCTGGCGTAATTGAGCAGTTCCGTAATCGGACCGAACAGGGTTGGCTCCCCTCCCGTGAGGATGATGCCGTGATACTGGCGTTCTATAAAGTCATCGACGAAACGCTTGGCATCATCCAGGCTGATGATCCGTCCATTGGGAGGGTTTGAACAGAAGACACACTTCTGATTGCATCGCCTGGCAAGTTGAATATATCCGAGGTTGGCCATACTGCTTTTACTCCGGTGAACCGTTCTCCGATGGAGATGAAGGGGAAGGTGGAACAGATGGATATGGTCCTGATGGTAGATCCATTGGCTGTGCTTGATCGCTGTTGTTCAGGTTCTCTTGTGTACCGTTATCTTGATTCTTAAAATCGTCTGGATCAGCTACGTAGTCATCGATTCCATCATTTTTCTGATTTTTTTTGGTCGGGATTTGGGATGGATCTTGTAGGTGTGGCGGAAGATTAATCTGTAAAGGTGGGGGTTCACACAGTGAGTTTTCAAACCCACGGATCAGAATGTTTTCGCAGTGGCTTTGTTTGAGCATAATCATGCTAAGAATGTCAGCCAGGTAAGTGCCCCCATCCAATTTTCTGATGTCACTGATTATATTAAGGTTTTGGGTTTGGAAAAGTTCTCGGATGATTTTCACGGTGTCATTCATCACAACTTTGTCTTCAATATTCCGTCCATTGATCGTGTCTACCAAAATCGTACACGATGAACGTTCTTCAAATGGCAACGAGCCGCAAACCGAAGACCGATCTTCATGAACAGCCTGATACACCGTTTTCATCCAGGTTTGGGTGTCTACATTGTATTCCTTGATGGCAGTTTCAAATGCAGCCAAATCAACTTTCCGGTATAGGTATAAATCCAGAAAACGCCAGGATCTGAAATTGATGGTGCAGTCATGAAATGTTTCTGAAAAGTGGACGCCACTTACCGGGCGGCAATAGCGGATGTCATCATTTTCCAATGCCCGACAACCAAGATAGTTACTGATGTAGACCCAGGCAGAATCTCGTGCTTTTTTAGTGGCAAGGCGAGAGATAAATTCCAGATCCTTACGGTTGATTTCCGATCCTTTTTTAGAGAGTAGATTCTGCATGGCAGACTTGCACCATTTCGGTTTTGCCTGCACAACCTGTTTCTTCCCCTGGGTTTTCATGAACTCCTGGCGCGTGATACGCCCCTTGGGGCGTGGTTTGGTTTGATCTGCGTTTTTATTTTTGGAAAATTCTGTAGGCGGTTGGAGTTCGCTGCTAGGCTGGTTGGAGGAATATCGAACAGCGATATCAATGATCGCCACAATCGCTAAAATCGCGATAATGATCCATGCTTTCTTCATTCAATCCTCACACCGTTAAAAAAACCTGGCAATGTGTTTTATCGCAGGTTATTTTCATACTATATAGTACAACTGATTTTAACCATTCATTATTCCGATATGATAGCACGAAGTTGATGACTGTGCAATGGAGAGGCGTTTTTCAGTTCTGCGATACAATGGGAATCATTAACGAAAACAAAGAGATTTTAGGATAAGGCTTGCCTAATCCTCCTCTTTTTTCTTTTCGCCGTCTTCGCCATATTTTTCATCCCATGGCACGGCAATGCCCATCGGATCGTCTGCGAAATCTTCTTCGATTTCTTTCAACAGCTTGTCCAGTTCATCCTGTTCTTCCTGAGTTGCTTCGTCCCAAGGCCGAACGGTTTCTTCGGACTGCTGACGGGGAGGGGCGGCGACGTTTTCTCGGATCTGATCCAACTCACCAGGTCGTGCGGCGGCAAAGAGTGCCTTGGCTAAAATAAGTTCTCTTAAGCTCTTCGTGTCCTTCGAGATCTTCTTGCGAACGGCTTGGTTCAGTAACTCATTGAAAAATTCTCCTTGAAGCGCGGTCAAATCTTTTTGTTTCAAGGAGGTTTTACCTTTAAGTGTAACCTGCCAGGCTCCGTCTGCTGACACATCCAACAGCATGTAGGCACGATCGATGAACACAAAAGCGGCCTGGTACACGACATCGAGTGGATAGATTTTGGGGTTAATCGACCATGTTACCTGATTGGTGCCGATTGTGGCGTCTTGAATGCCATCAGCGGCTTTTTTAACCGTTTTGGTTTTTGCGGTCGTTTTTGTAGATTTCGCGGTTTTAGCGGGCGCACTGGTTTTTTTAGTCGCGCTGCTTTTAGGAACTGCCTTCGTTTTCTTGGCAGGAGTGGATTGCTTTTTACTTTTCGTAGTCTGCGAACTCATGTGTCTTTCCTTCATCCGCAAGTGGATTAGAATTTCCCGAAAGCGCAATGGGCATAGTCAGCGATCATCTTAAGCAAAGGAAGGGGAAAAATCAAGCGAATATCAGAGGATTAAATCGCAGCGAAGCAAGTTTACAAGAGCAGTGAAAATGGGCTTTCTTTGGGAGAAGCAGGAAGAAAATGTGATATGTCGGATTCTGAATCAGTCGCTAACAAGCGGGCAAGGTAAATTACAACAACAAAATACGAAACGTTTGTTAAGGAAACCATTTTCATCATCGATAGGAAAAGGGGGAACATCTCTTACCAAAGTTGAAATTCTCCTTGCGCTAAGAATATGAAACCGTTACTATTTTCAGATAGCTAGGAATAGTGCATCATAAGTAGGACAAGTTGAAATGGCCAACGATGACCCCCAAAAAGCGTTAAAAGTTCTGGTGGTGGATGATGACAAGGAGCTTGTCAGCGGTTTTCTTGCTTTGTTGCAGGAAGAAGGCTTTGAAGCCTATGCGGAATATAACGGTCTTGCTGCGGTGGAAACCTTAAAAGAACGCGTGTTCGATGCGGTGTTTGTAGATGCCTTATTGCCGAACATGGACGGTTTCCAGGTTTGCGAGAAACTTCGATGGATCAAAGGGTATTCCAAGGTGCCGGTCGTGATGATTTCTGGTGTGTTTCGCAGCGGTACACACGCCAGTGAGTCGATTGCCAAATACAAGTTGTTTGATTACATCGAAAAACCGATTCCGCCGGTGCGTATCATTCGTGTGTTGCGCAAGATTTTTGGAAAGGATTATCCGAAAAGAGAGAGTCAAGGGCCTGGTGATACCGGTCGTGGACGTTCTTTTATTGAAAACTCATTTTACCTTTATAGTCCGAGCCAGATTCCACTTGCTGGTAAAATGGACGAAGTGCCATTTCCTGTTATCGTTAACCAACTTTACGAACGCCGCTTGAGCGGTATGTTGATGATACTCTGGGGTAAAGCCAAGAAGGTGATTACCTTCGAAAAGGGCAAGCCAATCGGGATCGCTTCCAATATTATTTCAGAGTGTCTGGGCCAGATCATGTTGCGTGAGCACGAAATCGGAGAGGAGATGTTCCGTTCTTCTTTTGAATTGCTCAAAAAAACGGGGCGCAAGCATGGTGATTTGTTAGTGGAACTGGGTGCGATCACGCCGTACCAGCGCTCGGAAGCATTGAAAAAGCAACTGGATTTGAAACTGAATTCCGTTTTCAATTGGCGCGGTGCCAGTTTCAGCTTTAAGAATTCACCCAATGTCCCGGCTCCGCATTCCCGCCTGGACGCGCATCCATTTGTGTTGCTGCGCAACGGTATTATGAACAAAGTAAAAGAAGAAACTTTGTTATCATGGATGCGTCCTTATGCGACATCTGCCGTTCGGGCTGCGGACGATGCCTCCGAGCGTATGAACCTTTGCGGTTATAATCTTAAAGAAATTAGATATATCCAACAATTGGACGGTTCCGAAACGCTGGATGAACTATTGGATTCCCCGATAAAGAACCGTAAGGAAATGCTGCCGTTTCTCATGCATCTGATTGTCATTCAGGCCTTGACGCTCGATCAACCCAGTTGGGAAGAAGTAAATTTGGAGGAAGAAGAAGAAAATTCACTGGCTGGAGGAATTCGACAACGAAGTGCGATGCATCAACATGCAAAGCATCTATTGGAAAAGAATAAGGAAGCCGAGCAGGATGTTTCCAAAACATCGACCAGAACGAAAGCACTGGGTAAAGAGCAGTTACAGAAAATGGAAATGATGCTTGCCGTCCAGAAAATGGATGAGGATCAAAAAGCTCACTATCTCAGATTGTATAAATTGCGAGAAGAGATGGCAGGCAAAGATTATTTTACTCTGTTGGATGTGGATCAGAAAGTCAAACCCGACATCGTTAAAGAAAAATTTCGGCAACTCGCCAAGGAATTTCATCCGGATGCGATTGCACATAGCGACATTACAGAAATTCGGCAATTGGCGGACCAGATCTTTACCACCTATTCCAAAGCTGCTGAAACATTGAGCAATTCGACCAAGAAATCAGAGTACATTAAAGAGATGTCGGAAGGCGGAAACGAAGATGCTACCGAAGAAGTGGCGAAAATCCTGGCCGCTGAACAGTTCTTCTTCGATGCTCAGAATGCTACAAGGAAAAAAGATTGGACTACCGCCAAGCGCCACTTGCAGGAGGCAATCAAGCTGAATCCCAACGAAGGTGAGTTCTTTGCTGAACTTGGCTGGGTGCATTTCAACATGAGCACGCAGGATTTGGTGACTCGCCAGGAGGCGGTTCGTTACCTTGAAAAAGCCATTGAATTAAACGAGAAACTGTCGAACGCCTATTTCTATATGGGTACGATTTATAAAGCGATTGGAGATACCAATAAAGCTGCGGAATGGTTCTTGAAAACATTGCAGGTCGACAAGAAACACTCGCGCGCTCAAAGTGAAGTTAGACTATTGAAAATGCGTAAGCAGGAAGAAATGAATGCTAAGAAGAAAAAAGGGGTTCTTTCTTCACTGTTGAAGCGCTAGGTCGGTGAGAATACGGTCGTATTCTCGAATCCGGGTTTTGAAAAACGGTTGATCTGATCCGACATTCCTACCCGATTCACTTTCTATCCTTTCATTTGCTTGCAGCCGGAAGCCAACTACGCTATTAATATAGGGTTATGGCAATTTTCGGGACGAGCATAATGACAACGCATTCAAATATAATCGGACTGGCTCAAAACCGCTGTTGGTTGCTGCTGCTAGGAGCCTTACTGGTTCTGGTGGCATCCGGCTGTGGTTCGGACGGAACGGATGACGTTGACGGCGATTTCGATGCGACCGACAGCGACGAAATCGTGATCCCTGTTACGGATGGCGATGAAGAAGTCGATGTGGTTGACTCCGAAATCGAGGGTGAGCTCGAATTGGAGCCGGATGCGGAACTTGCGGATGAAGAGCCGGACAGCATTGTAGACGGTGATTTGGAAGTGGATGCGTTCGAGCAGAACGACGGAGAGGAGCTTTCCGACGGCGATCTGGATCAGGAAGACGTGTTTGCCGAGATCGATTTCGAGCCGCCACCAATAGAGAGTTGTACACCTGGAGAAAGAATCTGCCTGACCAACAAACTGTTGACCTGCAATGCCGATGGGTATTCGTACACCCGCGAAATTTGTCCGGTTGGACAAATCTGCGCTATCGATAACTGCTACGACATCATCTGTGAGCCGGGACAGGTTCAATGTCAGTCGGGTGATGTGTTTTCCTGTAGTCCGGAAGGTACGCAGTACACGCTGCAAAGTATCTGTCGCCCGCCGCAAACTTGTCAAGATGGTGCCTGTGTTTCCGTGTGCAGCGATGCTCCCGAAATTGCATTGAACGAGCTTGTTACGGGTGATAGCACGGAGACCATCAACGCAATTGAAGTCGATTCCAGTTGCTGGGAAACTTCCGGTGTGCCCATGCTTGGCCCGGATCGTGTGTATCGCATTCAGTTGCAGCAAGGGCAGGCGATTCATGCGACGGTAACTTCATTGACGCAACATTTCGATCCAGCCATCTACTTATTTGCCGACTGCGAACGTCCGGCGGATAGCTGCCTGACCGGTTCCGATGAGTGTTGTGCTTCGATGTCGGATAGTCTGGACTTCACTGCACCAGAAACCGCTACCTATTACCTGGTGGTGGATAGCTGGGAGAATCGCGGTGGTCAGTTCACATTGAAAGTCAGTGGCGCGCAGAGTCAGTCTGCGGATGTGCAGGTCGGTAACGTTTCGATCGAGCACGATGCCGACAGCAATATCAGCGTGATTTCAGCCGAGTTATACAATGCCGGTCCTGATCCGGCACGAAATATCCAGTTGGATGCCTTCCTGTATGGGGAAGAACAGCCGCAGGCTCCTGCCTATCGCAGCGCGGTATACAGTGAATTGCTTGCGGGAGAACGAGAGACGGCAGTCTTTCGTTTTCCCAACCCGCCCCTTGATGTGTGGTCGGTATGGCTGGAGGCCGATGCCGACTACACGATTCCCGATCCGGATCGCAGCAATAATGTCGTGGGTCCATTGCCCTTCCGTCCCGGTGGAGGTGTTACGGAGACTATCGCGGAAGCGCCTGTACAAACAAGTGGCCGTCTGCGCGAAATCGGGGATGAAGACTACTACAGGCTTTCCTGTGAAAAGAACCGTATTCTGTTGCTGGGTGTCGATATCGATGCCGAGGCTTCTTCACTGGATCCGGTGATTACCGTGTATGAGCAGGACGATACTACGGTGTTGGCAAGCGCGAATGATGGATTTACTCAGCAAAGCGAACGCTTGTTGCTTACCTGTCCGGTAGATGGCCGCGTTCGGGTAAAGATTTCTGCCGCTCCCGCTGCTCTGCTGACCCACAAGACCGGTAGCTACGAGTTGCGCATCAGTGGGCTAAGTGGCTATGACGTGCGCCCGGCTGTCGTCAACCTTCTGCCTTCCCAGCAGCGTCTGCTGACAGTGAGTGGCCTGTTCGAGCCGTTGTTCCCTTTGGTGACGATGAGCTTGAATAGTCGCTGTTCCTACTATTCTACCGCTCCCGGTGTGGTGAGCGTATCGCGTCTTGGCGTGGTGCGCGCTGCGGAGAATGCTCCGAATCGTCAGGTTTACGTTGTGGTTACGCCACAGGATCCGACCGTGGAAGCCAGCGCCGTACCGGTGCAGGTTTCCGATACGGTGCCGGGTGAGATCTTCATTAGCGAAGATGAATTCCCGATAGAGATTCCGGATAACAAGCCGGGTGGTGTGTCAAGTACGATCACGATTGATCAGGATGTCGAAATCGGCGCCTTGTATGTGGGAATTTCGATCACGCATCCCAAGGTGCGTAACCTGCTGATCGATTTGATTGCCCCGGATAACCGCAAAGTCCGCTTGTTCGATGGAACCGGCAGCGGAGCGAATCTGGTTACGGTATACGGAATTTATCTCGATCCCAGCGGTCCGGGAAGTTTGTTCGATCTGGCCGGAATGAGCGCCCAGGGACAATGGCGTTTGCAGGTGGAAGATACGCAGGCCAATGATGTTGGACGATTGAACACCTGGCGCTTGTATCTGGTCGAGGCGCAGCCGTAGCGGGTAAATGGATTACGAAGAATGGAAGTAAAGCACAACCAATTTCAGCGATCCATTTCGGAAGTGGAGGAGCAAAAGCAGGAACGAAAGGCAGTGGATCTGTTTTTCGATCTGACCGGTATTCATCCAAGTGCGAACAGCCTGCTTGGATTGGGCAAGATTGCGGAAGCATTCAGCCAGTTACCATACGAAAATGTTTCCAAGGTGCTTAAAACGACCGCAGGGCAAACCCCGGACGACTGGCGGCGCTCGCCGCTGGAGGTTATCGAAGATCACGCTGCGTATGGGTTAGGTGGCACCTGCTACTCGTTGACGTACTTTCTACAGAAAGTCTTGACCGAAATCGGCGTACATAGCGAGCCGTTATTGGCGGATATGATAAGTGGCCCGAATCGTCACTGTGCTTTGCTGGTTCACCATGGCAATGGTTCCTACCTGCTGGACCCCGGTTTTCTGATCAACGAACCGGTTACACTGCCGGATGGAGACGCGATCATTCAAACGCCGAGCGGACCTTTGACATTGCGGCATAATCGCGATACCGGGCGCTTTCATTTGTTCGGCATGAGGAATGGAAAGCCGAATCTGCGTTATGAATTGAAGCCCCGCCCGGCGGATAAGGCGACGTTCATTCAATGCTGGAACGACTCGTTTTCCTGGCCCAATATGAATCAGTTGCTGATTACGCGTCAGACCGATCAGGGACAGATCTATTTGCATAATCGGCATCTGCGCGCCATACAGGGAGACCGGGTGGCCAAGTCGAATCTGAATGTCGATCTGGCTTCGCAGGCATCCAACGCTTTCGGTATCGATGCCACTAAAATCGAGCAGGCCCGCAATCTGCTGAATCAGCGGCGCCCCAAGCGAAAGATCTAATTTTATGCAACCGCAACCTGTCGATCCGGTCAAACTATTCTGCGGTGTGTTGCTTTCCGAACAGGCCGACTGGGAACGCATGCAAGCGCGGTTATGGGACTGCTTTGGTCCGATCGATTACACCTCCAAGTCGTTCGTTTTCGATGCCACCGACTACTATCAGCCGGAAATGGGAGCAGGCATCCGACGTTTGTTCGTTTCTTTCGAACGTCTGATCGATCCGGCGGAAATTGTAAGTGTCAAACTGGAAAGCAATCGGCTAGAGGAAGAGTTTTTATTTTCCGAGGGAGGCCGCTCGATCAATTTGGACCCCGGATACATGGATACCTTCAAGGTTGTCTTGGCCTCGGCCAAGTCGGGCTGGCAGAAAATCTATCTGGATCGGGGTATTTATGCGGACCCAACGCTCTATTATCGAAAAGGAGCGTTTTATCCCTTTGAATGGGGATTTCCCGATTTCAAGGGCGGTTTATACAATGAGGCATTGCTGCAAATCCGCCAACGGTATAAACTGGAACGCAAAAAGAAACGAGAACAATCCTGAAACGGGCGTCCTTGCGCCGTGATGAAATGGATGGATGGAATGAGAAGTTTTGCAAAAGCGTCGGTTCTGGTCGGTTGTTTCCTGCTGTTTTCAATGTGGGTATTGCAGGGTTGTCACGAAATGCCGCCGGATATGTACGCATACAACGAACCGGAAGTGTCCGATGGCGATAGCGAATGGGATGGCCAGCTTCCTTCCGATATGGACCAGGAAGGGGAGGGCATCAGTGGCGATGAGGATTCCCCGTTGCCGGATGGCGATCTGGATGTAATCGATAGCGAAAAACAACCGCTGGTGCGTTGTGCAACACTGGTATCGGATGATAGCGTTGGGGATTCCTGGAACCGTATCGCTTATTCAATGGCCGTATTCAACGACAAGTTGTACGTTGGAACGTTAAACGGGGAAGGCGGCAGCGTTTTCAGTCAGCGCCCTAACAGTACGCATGGCGCAGAGATTCTGGTATACGACGGGCAAAGCTGGGAAACCGTGGTGACGGACGGCCTGCAAAGTCCGAATAATTTCGCCGTTAGCGAGCTTGTGGTTCATGATGGTCGCCTGTATGCAGGAACGATGAACTATGTGACCGGTGCGGAAGTCTGGTACACCACCGACGGTTCCAATTGGCAGTTGATGGCCGACTATGGCTTTGGGGCCTCTGAAAATCGGGCCGTCGCTTCGATGATGAGCTACAATGGCAGCCTTTATGTCGGAACGGAAAATCCCTTCGGCGGCGGTCAGATCCTGAAGTGGGAAAGCGGTCGTTTTATGACCAGGGTCACAGGCGGCTTCGATAACCCTTCCAATACCGCCATCAGTTCCATGACCGAATTTCTGGGCTATATTTTCGCAGGTACCACGAACGTCGTTGCGGCGGAACTGTATCGCTTTGACGGTGTGAATTATACCCAACTGGTCGGCCTGGCGGATGTCGAATCGGTACCTCCGGGTCATACCAGCATCGAAGCCATGCGGCTATTCAAGCGCAATCTAGTGTTTACGACCGGCAATCAACTGACCGGTTTCGGTGTGTTTTACACCAAGGATGGAGCCAACTTTAACAAGATCGGCGACGACGGTTTCGGCGATGGTCGCATGAGCACCGGTTGGGCTTTGGAAATCTTCGACGATACGCTGATGATGGGCTGCATGAATCAAGGGGCATTGTTCAGCACCTATCAACAGGGTGCGGCGCTGTATCGGTCTGGAAACGGTCTGGATTATTCGCAGCTTGTGGGCGAAGACGACCGCTGGGCGCCGGAAGGTTTCGGCGACGAGCGCAACTACGGGTTCCCTTCGATGGCCGTATATCGCGATAAGTTGTACCTTGGTACTTCACAGTGCTTCTTCTGCAACGGCTCGGAAAAACCGCAGATCTGGATGATCGAATCGCCTAGCTGTAGATAAATCCGTTTTTTACGTTTGCTTGACGTTCGTCCCTTCAAGATGGGGAGAATATGAGCCAGGGATCGAAAAAAGTCGTGGTCGCCGCGTTAATCGGTAACCTGTTGATAGCCTTGTCTAAATTCGTGGTGGCGTTTTTATCGGGCTCCACTGCACTCTTCGCGGAAGCGGTGCATTCCACCGCCGACACCGGAAATCAGATCCTGCTGCTGGTCGGTATGCGCTTGTCTTTGCGTCCCGCCGACGTGCGCCATCCGTTCGGTTATGGTCAAGAACGTTATTTCTGGGCCTTGATGGTGGCTGTCACGATGTTCGTTGTCGGTGCGGTGGTGAGTTTGTATCACGGCATCCATAAAATTCTCGAACCGCAGCCAATCGAGCATGTCGGCTGGATCTACCTTGTGTTGGGCTTAAGTGCCTTATTCGAAAGCTATCCGCTGTTTCTGGCGTATAAGACCTTGCGTGAGAGCCACCCCGAACAGCCCCTGTGGCGTACCTTGAACGAATCCAAACGCCCGGCGGTGATCGTCGTCTTCATGGAAGATGCGGCGGCTATGTGCGGAATATTTCTGGCTTTTCTCGGTGTTGTACTGGCCACGTATTCCGGCTATCTGATTTTCGATGGCATCGCCTCGGTTTGTATCGGTGTGTTATTGGCGCTGGTGGCGTTCAGCGTAGCCTTTGAAATCAAGAGTCTGCTGATCGGTGAAGCGGTAAGTAAAGAAAATTACGAGCGTATTTTAAAGACCGTAAACGACATCGACGAAGTCGAGCAGGTACTGACCTTGTTGACGATGCACCTGGGACCGGAAGAAGTGCTTGTCAATCTGAATGTGGCGTTTATCGATGGACTGGAAACGGATGCCATCGAGGCATTGGTGGATCGGATAGAAAACCATATTCAACAGGTTGTGCCGGAAGCCAAACAGATTTTCATCGAGGCGGATACCCCCAAATAACAGTATGAAGTTTCACTAAAAAACACACGCCCCATCCAGGTGTTGAATGGGGCGCGTTTGTGGTCGTTTCGTGTGTTTCTTGCAATACCGCAGAATTACTTTCTACTTCTTTTCTGCTTTGTTCTTTTTGCAGCCTTTGCAGCTTCCATCCTTGTACTTCGGACAGTCTTCGCAGGACTTGCCCTCTTTGGCATAAGGACATCCCTTGCAACTGCCGTCTTTGTACTTCGGGCAATCTTCACAGGATTTGCCGTCTTTCATACGAGGACAATCGCTCTTTTCGCCCTTGGCGTAAGGGCAATCCCCACTTTTTGCCTTGGCGCAGCCCGAACCTTCTTTTTCTGCTCTGGCTTTGGCGTAGGGGCAATCGCTTTTAGCCGCTGCCTTTTTCGCTTTGGCGTGCGGGCAGCCGCCTGTCGTATCTTCAGCTTGAGTCGTGGCGGATTTTCCTTCTTCCGAGCCAGGAGCGAGTTCAGCCGCAAAAAGCGCGCTGCTTGCAAGCAATAACACTGCCGCAGACAATAATGCCAGTATCATCAATCGAATCTTCATGTTGGAGTTCCTCCGTCGTTATTGAAATCTTGTCAGCAAGATGACCTGAATTGCAGGTCGCCGAGTCAGTAAAGCTTTACCCCATTATGACGGGTCGTGCCCCCCAAACATTCCCTTCTTTTTTGGTAGGAAAGATATAAGCGGAATTCAGTGGCTTGTCAAGCGCCTGCTCAAATCCAGGCACAAGTCTTCGATAGTATTGAACTTAATGAAATTGTTCGGTTTGTGTCCACCGGAGAAAATCGGCTCACAGGTATCATAGCCTAATACTTCTTTTCCGTTCTTCAAAGCCAACGCGATTTCACTCAGCGTACCTCCGCTGCCACCGATGGCCACCACGAGGTCGCTGGAAAGAATGTTGATCGGGTTTCGTGCATCGCCCAGATTGGTCACGATCGGAATTCGGATGTATCGATTGGCGCTGGATTTGTCGCCGCCCCACAAAACTCCTACCGTAATTCCGCCAGCTTCGGCTGCTCCTTTGGCCGCTGCTTCCATCACGCCGCTACCACCGCCGCAAAGCAGCACGGCGTTCTGTGTGGCAACTTGCTGCCCTACGCGATAGGCGGCTTCAGCTTGTTCCTTGCTGCATTGCGATCCGCCCATCACACCGACAATCAACGCAAGCGTAAGATTTTCCGGCTTTTGTCCATCGCTCATGCTGTTTCCCCTTGCGTATGATCTTGCTGGTTGTTCAGAGACTTTCAGTCCAGTTCCACACGCCCCAAAAGCGCGCGGGACAACGTCACCCGGTCCAGGTACTCGATATCGCTGCCCATCGGAATTCCCGAAGCCAGCCGCGTGATACGCACGTTTCGATCGGTCAGCACTTTTCGGATATACAAGGCTGTCGCCTCGCCATCGACAGTCGGATTGGTTGCGACGATCACTTCGCGCACCGGCTGTTGTTCGCAACGTTGCAGCAGTTCACCTATGCGCAGCTGTTCCGGGCCGATGCCGTTTAAGGGAGAAATCACGCCGTTTAATACGTGATACTGTCCTTTGAATTCTCCGCTGGCTTCGATGGCCAGCAGGTCGGGGACGTGCTCGACCACGCAGAGTGTATGCTCGTCGCGCAAGGCATCGGAGCAGATCCGGCAGGGTTGCTGGGCAGACAAATTTCCGCAGACCGAACAGATCGCCACTTCCTGTTTGGCCTGTTGCAGCACCTCTGCCAGTTTCAGGGCGTAGTCATTGGGATCTTGCAGGATAAAATAAGCCAGTCGAGTGGCGCTCTTACGGCCTACACCAGGCAGGCGCGACAACTCGTGGATCAGTTTACGAATCGGATCGGCTGGCGACATACCGGGTTACATCAATCCGGGAATTTTCATTCCACCGGTGACTTTACTCATTTCGGTGTTGATTTTTTCCTGGATGTTGTTGCTGGCCTGATTGACCGCTGCAACGATCAGATCTTGCAGCATTTCGATGTCTTCCGGGTCCACCACGTCTTTTTCCAGCTTGATGCTGATCAGTTGCTGCTTGCCGTTGACGACTGCCGTCACCATGCCGCCACCCGATTGGCCTTCGGCGGTTTCATTTGCCAGATCTTCCTGCATTTTGGCAATTTTGGCTTGCATCTGCTGCGCCTGGCGCATCAACTGGTTCAGGTTGCCTTTCATTCGTCATCTCCTTGTAAAAGGGTCAAAAACGCGGTCGGTTCCGCGCTATTTTCTACGGACATTCACGGCGATTTTACCACCGCCGAATACTTCCTGTACGATACGTGCTTGCGGGTCTTGCTCGCCATGACGAGTCACTTCTTGTCTGTGTTCTTTTTTCTGGCGGCGAGCTTCCTCGTGCAGGCTTAGCGCCTGCGCTTCCTTGTTTTCACAGCCTTCCACCGTTACCGAAACGGGGTGACCGAAGATGTTGGAAAAAAGCTGTTCCAATTTGCGGCGCCCGTCTTTGTCTCCGATTTCCTGCCAGGCCATGGTGTCGCGCGGACATTCCAGCCGGATGGTATTTTCGGAAAATTCCAGTACGCCGACTTTATTCAACGTCGCCCACAAGGTGCGGCTTTGTGTTTTCACCCTGGAGACCAGGTCTTTCCAATTGCCCGGCGCGGCTTGTTGTTCCATCGGCTCCGATTGGTGAAGGTCAATAACATTATTTGGTGGAGCTCCGCTTTCATCGTTTGCCAGGCTCCGAGGACGGGGTGCGCGACGGCTTGCAGGCGGCGGCGCAGCGGCGGCGCTTCCCGTTCCGATCGAGCGCGACAGCTTGCCCAGCCCGGCCAACAGATCGTCGATTGAGCGCAATTTCCCGACCTGGATCATTTTGGCCAAAGTCAGTTCCAGCATGTAGCGCGCCTGTTCGCTGCGGGCGATGCGCTCCTGGCCTTCCACCATCAAATCGAACCAGGCAACCCATTCACTGACTTCTGCTTGCTTGGATAGCTCTTTGATTTCCGCTACTTCCGCTTCCGGACGACCGACCTGATTCGCCGAGGCGGGTGCGGTGGCGACCAGCAGCATGTCACGCAGATACTCTAAAAAATCGGAGCCGAACTGGCGGATATCATGACCGTAATCAACCAGATCGGCGACCGCATCGAATAGCGCCGCGCCATCTCTGGCGACCAGGGCACGGGTAATGCGGCTGAATAACGCAGCATCCGCCAAACCCAGTACCAGCCGGACATCTTCGTCGGTGACATTTTCTCCGCCGTAGGCGATAACGCTATCCAGTAGCGACAGGTTGTCGCGTACCGAGCCTCGCGCCATACGGGCCACGATACGCAGGCCGCCGTCGGAAATCTGAATCGATTCGCGTTCGCACAGCGTTCGGGACAGTTCTACGAGTTCCGCCGCTGCGACCGATTTGAAATCGTAGCGCTGGCAGCGGGACAGAATCGTCTGCGGAATTTTGTGAGATTCGGTGGTGGCGAACATGAACTTGACGTGTTCGGGCGGCTCTTCCAAGGTCTTCAACAACGCGTTGAAGGCCGCCGTGGAGAGCATATGCACTTCATCGATGATGTAGATTTTATAGCGGGATTGCTGCGGGCGATATTGCACGTTATCGCGCAGCACGCGCACGTCGTTTACGCTATTGCTGCTGGCACCATCGATTTCGTTGACATCCACCCAGTTGCCCGTCGCAATTCCCTTGCAGCTTGCACATTCGCCGCAAGGCTCGGCAGTGGGGCCGTCGCTGTTCTGGCAGCAAAGCGCTTTGGCCAGCACACGGGCCGTGGTCGTTTTACCGACGCCGCGCGTTCCGGTAAAAAGAAAAGCGTGGTGAACCTTATTGGAACGGACTGCGTTTTGCAACGTGCGGGTGACGTGCTGCTGTCCGATGATTTCCTCGAAATTGCTCGGACGGTACTTTCTCGCCAAGACCAGATAAGACATGATCGCTCCCTGAAATAACCGGGGTCAAAATGTTGGCGGAGTATAGCACAGAGGGGAAAAGGTGGCAACCGGGCAACCCCATGGCACCCGGAGTAAACTGCTTAGCGCTGCTTCCTTTCGGACCTGACGCGGTTCACAGGCTCCGCCGCATGGGACCCGGCTGCCATAACGGCGGCTCGGGAGAGAGCCGCATGATGATAAAAAAATGGCGGAGAGACTGGGATTCGAACCCAGGGTACCCTTTTGAGGTACACACGACTTCCAATCGTGCGCCTTCAACCGCTCGGCCATCTCTCCGCACTTGCATAGCACACACCTTTGGCTGAAGGCTCAAAGGCAATTCGTAAAAATGGCGGAGAGACTGGGATTCGAACCCAGGGTACCCGTAAAGGTACACATGATTTCGAATCATGCGCCTTCAACCGCTCGGCCATCTCTCCACGTGTGTACGCTACTGATGCGACAACTAGTCAATCTTGAAAAGAACATTCACTGTTCAGAAGCGGCTCGAAAGAGATTTTACTCGTCGATGAAGCCGTCTTCTTTTTTGCTGCGAAGCTTCTTGAAGAAGTCACTTAACAGCGTGCTGGCTTGTTGGGCCAGTACCCCTTCCACCACATCGATCTGATGGTTGAGCCGCTCGTCTTGAGCACATTGATACAACGAACAGACTGCGCCGGCTTTGGGGTCGCGGCAACCGAACACGATTTGCTTTAATCGCGCCTGGATTGCGCCGCCGATACACATCAGGCAAGGCTCTAACGTCACATACAGGGTGCAATCCGATAAACGCCAGGAATGCAACCGTTTGGACGCTTCTCCGATGACTTCCAACTCTGCGTGGGACAGCGGGCTTTGAATCGCTTCCCGGCGGTTGTGGGCGCAGCAGATGAGTTCGTCGTTTCTCACCAGCACCGCACCGACGGGAACCTCGCCCTCGTCGCCTGCGATCTGCGCTTCTTGTAGCGCCAGCCGCATCCAGTCTTCGTGAGTCGCCATGGCCTGATCTCATAAAAATAAATGGTACGCCCAGGAGGACTCGAACCTCCAACCTCCGGATTCGTAGTCCGGCGCTCTTTCCAGTTGGGCTATGGGCGCACACTTGCCCCGATCAAGGGGGCGGTTTTAATGCTGTAAAGATCGGGTCGTTTCAAGGCCCCGAAATATAGACAACGATTTTTTTATTGTCAAGAAAAAAGCTCTCAATCCTTGCATTGATTTCTCGCTCGGATCATAATAAGTTTCCCTTAATCGGGAGTATAGTGGATTTCGCCAACTTGGGCCTCTGCCTTTGGTCGTTAGAAAGGAATACAACCGGATGGACCGGATCGATGTAAAATGCGGATTTCAATGCAACAATCGCTGCTATTTCTGCGTACAGGGCGATAAACGCCATAAGTACGGCAATAAAACCACCGAGCAGGTTAAGCAAATTCTGGATGATGGTATCAAAGATGCCGACAGCATCGTCTTCACCGGTGGAGAGGTGACGATCCGCAGCGATTTCGTGGAGTTGGTTGCCCATGCCAAGTCGTTGGGATTTCGGTTGATTCAGGTGCAGACGAATGGGCGGTTGTTTGCGGACAAAGCCTTTTGCGAGCGTTTGATCGAAGCGGGAGCCAATGAATTCAGCCCCGCACTGCACGGCCATCGTCCCGATCTGCACGATTTTCTGGTCAATGCCAAGGGTGCATTCAAGCAAACGGTGAAAGGCATTCAGAATTTAAAGGCGTTAGGGCAGCCGATCGTAATGAATTCCGTCATCACCCGGCCCAATTACCGCCATCTTCCCGATATGGCCCGCTTGTTTTCCGCACTGAAGGTGGATCAGTTCCAGTTCGCTTTTGTCCATGCTTTAGGTAGCGCAGAGCAGAATTTCGAAATGATCGTCCCTCGCAAGTCGTTGGTGGAGCCTTATGTAAAGAAGGGCTTGTCCGTCGGTCTTAAAGCCGGATGTCGCGTGATGACCGAAGCGATACCATACTGCTTCATGAGTGGTTATGAAGCATTCGTGGCCGAGCGTTACATCCCGCACACCAAAATCATCGACGCCGAGCACGTCGTGGAGAATTACACCGACTACCGCTGGAACGAAGGTAAACTCAAGGGACCGCCCTGCAAAAAATGCGCGTACAACGATGTCTGCGAAGGCCCCTGGCGCGAATACCCGGAAGCTTTTGGCTGGGACGAGTTCAAGCCCTGTAGTGAAAAAGCCCATGACTTCGAAGCCTGAGCAAGACAACATCGAAGATACCGAGCGACAGCAGGTCAAAGAGGAGGCGGTGCATCAGCATCGCAACTGGGTGCGCACGACCTACGCCTGCAACAACCGTTGCATTTTCTGCCTGGATGGCGACGTGCCCCCGCGTGGGCATCGACCGGCAAAGGAAGTCTTTGAGGAGATCGAAAAAGGATTTCAACCCGGTGCGCGCCTGATCGTTTCCGGCGGTGAAGCCAGCATTCATCCTCAGTTCATCGATTTTGTCGCGCACGGCAAGCAGATCGGCTACGACTGGATTCAGACGATCAGCAATGGCCGCATGTTCGCCTACAAGGAATTCGCCCAGAAAGCCGCCGACGCCGGACTGAACGAAGTCACCTTTTCCATGCACGGTCACAACTCGGAGTTACATGATACGCTGACAGGCATCAAAGGGGCTTTCGCACAGGCATTGCGCGGTATGCTCAATCTGATTCGCGATGGCCGTGTGGTGCTCAACGTGGATATTGTCATCAACGGGTTGAACTATAAATACCTTAAGGAAATCGTGGACTTCTATATGAAGTTGGGTATCCACGAGTTCGATCTGCTTCAAATCGTTCCTTTCGGGCGTGCCTGGTGGGACGAGCACCGTGACAAGCTCTTTTACGATGTCGAGCAGGCGTTTCCTTATATCAACGAAGGTTTCAAGCACGCCCAGCAGCCGGAGAACTTCATCTGGACCAACCGCTTTCCCGTCGAATTCTTAGAAGGCGTGGAGCAGTTGATTCAAGATCCGCATAAGCTCTACGATGAGGTCCATGGCCGCCGCGACGAGTTCGCCAATTTCTTGAAAACCGGTCGCCCCTTGCAGTGCTACGGTGAGCGCTGCAAACATTGCTTTATTCGCCCTCTCTGCGATGTGGCCATGGATACCGAGCGCCGCCTGCGTACCCATGATTTCGAATGTCTGGACATCGATCTGACCGGGGAAATGTCGCCTGCGCCGGAGATCGTGCAACTCGCGCTGGGTGAAACATCCGTGCCGGAATGGCGAGTAAAAGCCAAAAACGCCGAACAGGCCGAGAAATGGATTGCCGCCGCAGTCGCCTCACCCGAACGGCTGATACTGCAATTACAGGACTGGAATCGCTTCGAGCTTGTCCGTTTCCCCGGATTGGTGCGCCTTGTGGTCCAGAATCCCGACGATCTGGACCGGCTTATGAGCCTGTCTTTGGAATTGGAAGTCATTGTCGATGGCAATAGTGCCGAGGGCTTGTTGTTACGCCGCCAGGAGCTTTCCAAACATGGAAAGGTTATCCTGGCATTTGCTTCCGTGGAAACCCTGACCGAAGCCCAGGAACTTCCCAATCCTGTTGAATTCTTTAAACATTGGGCAGACAGCGGTTTGCTCGCTCGTGGTGTAACACCCTGTATTCATTCCGCAATCGAGCCGGAAGCGCCCACCCTGCGGTTGTCTACCTTGAATTCAAAAGGAAAGCTGGATATGCCTGCTTTGACGGGCGCTTACATCGTGAAGGATTACCGGTCGCATTCCACGCGCTGCCAAAGCTGCCGCTTGCGGCAGAACTGCCCCGGAATGCACATCAATACCTTGCGTGTTCACGGATTCAAGATTTTACAACCTGTAAAATAGCCGGTTCTGTTTTGTAGGAATGTATCATTACCTTCTTTTTTGAAAATTTCCTGTGAAATAAGTGATTGGCAAATCGGCAATGTGCGAGTAGAATATCCTCGTTGGTTGGGAATCGATTGGGATTGCGGCCAAATCATCATTGTCTCGACTATAGCCAAACTAAACTGATTCCCTGTTTTCAACCATCCAGCACACGAGAGTCGGGGTCTACATGAAAGCGATACTTACCCAAACACAGCGGTTTTACCTGGGGCGATTATCTCTGATCTTGGTGGCCCTTGCATTATGCTTTGGATGTCAGAATGCGGAGAGCCAGGAGGGGAAAATCGTCATCCCACAATCGGGCAATGCTGACACGTCTCTGCAAGCTTCGGTAAAAGAAGCTCGCATACAAAACGCGGTGGCAACCGATTCGCAGGAAACACAATCCGTACTGACCAAATTTATCATTCCTACAAACTTACGGAAAAAGAGTCGCTTGGAGCCGAGTGGGGCGATGTGGCTGGAAGACATTCAACGCTACTTGTTGATCAGTGACGACACCGGAACTCGCAGGCATAAAGACCATGCTCCCTGGTTGTTTCTGATGGACCGAAACGGTGTTGTGGAGGAAACCCCGATCCTCGTTCGAAATGCACCCAAGGTCAGCGATTTGGAAGCGATGGCCGAGCGGGAAGATGGTCGCCTGATCCTCATTTCCTCGCAATCGGAAAGCAAAAAAGGCAAGCGTCCTGAAACCCGGCAGCAGATCTGGGAAGTGGAGCGCAAAGGT
The DNA here is from genome assembly GCA_965140415.1 of Myxococcota bacterium. Lineage (GTDB taxonomy): Bacteria > Myxococcota_A > SURF-8 > SURF-8 > SURF-8. The sequence goes on along the minus strand of OZ223209.1, from coordinate 4,674,640 downwards.
CGTGAGTTTACAATGCTGCGCCATGCTGCGTTCTACTCCATTTTAAAGCGGGATTTGAAACCGGAAGAGCAGCAGGCGCTGGGACTTTCGGCCAAAACGAAAACGGGTGACTGGCTGTTGAACATCGAAGGAATGGCTTATCGCAAGAACTCCCTCTATTTCGGGCTGAAAGAGCCGGTGCCGCAAACCGGTGCCTTGATCTGGCACTTGTCGGATTTGGATCGGTTCCTATCGGAAGGCAAACTCTCCAGCGGGCAGCTGTCACTGTTTGCCACGGTGGATCTTGGAAACGTTCGGGGACGGCACGCGGGAATTTCTTCAATGACTTTCGACAAGCAGGGGCGCTTGTGGATGGCTTCCACCGTTGCGGCATTGGACAAGGAATATCAACAGGGGAGTGTGAACCTGATTCGAGAATTTACCGCAGGGCGTATCGTTGCCACTCGTAAAGCCGTATTCCCTGGTTACAAACCTGAATGCCTCTGTCTTGTGCCGGGTGGTGGCATGACCGTGATTTTCGACGAAGGTCAGGATACCCCCCTTTTCACGACCATTAGGATTGACAATCCATAAACAAAATACCGCCGGAAGAACGTTTCTCCCAGCGGTAATTGATTCGAACCTTCAACTCTGCTCTATCCGTAAAATTCCACCAGCGTGTCGGCAACGTAAACCTGTTCCGCTTCCGTCAGTTCCGGGTAAATCGGCAGTGCCAGTGTTTCCTTGGCGGCGCGTTCCGATTCTGGGAAATCGCCGGATTTGTAACCCAGATTCGCAAAGCAGCCCTGCTCGTGCAGCGAAAGCGGGTAGTAAATTGCAGAACCGATGCCTTTTTCCTGTAGGTGTTTCATCAGATCGTCTCGCCGCTTACAACGAATGACAAACTGATTGTACACGTGCCGCCCCGCGCCTTCATCCGGGCTTTGCACGTTTCCCTGTAATGCGTCGGTGCGCTGTTCGAAAAGTTGCCGGTAACGGTCGGCGTTCTGCTTGCGGGCTTCGTGCCAGCTTTCCAGATGTGGCAGCTTGACGCGCAATACGGCGGCCTGCATCGGATCGAGCCGGAAATTTCCGCCGATAATGGCATGGAAGTATTTGGGCTTGGAGCCGTGCGCGCGCAGTGTTTTAAGTTTTTCGTACAGTTCGCTGTCGTTGGTCGTCACCAATCCGCCGTCACCCATCGCGCCCAGGTTTTTGGACGGGAAGAAGGAGAAGCAACCCACGGTGCCGATGGTGCCGCTGAAGCGCCCATCCGCCAGAGTGGAACCGATCGATTGGGCGGCGTCTTCCACTATCGGTAGTTCATGCTGCTTCGCGATGCTCAATAGTGCATCCATTTCCGCCGTGCGCCCGAACAGGTGAACGGGAAGGATCGCCTTGGTGCGCTGGGTGATGGCCTTGCGTACGCCTTCCGGATCGATGTTGAAGCTGACCGGGTCGATGTCCACGAAAACCGGGGTTGCACCCAATCGGGCGATGGCTCCCGCCGTAGCGAAGAAGGTGTAAGGCGTTGTGATGACTTCATCTCCGGGACCGACATTCAAGGCCATCAGCGCGATAATCAAGGCGTCGCTGCCGGAGGTCACGCCCACAGCATGGGCGCAGCCGATCATCTCGGCTATTTCCTTTTCCAGCGATTCGACTTCCGGTCCCAGGATATAGCGACCGCTGCGGCTGACCCGCAACAGGGCTTCTTCCATCGCGGTTCCGATGACTTGATACTGGCGGTTCAGATCCAGCAGAGGAACGTTCACGGTTGGCCTCCTTCTTTAACGAGTACCAGTTGATGGTTGCGTTCTTCGTAGACATCGCCGCAGCGATGGCAGTGAAATTGATCGTTTTCTTCCCGCAATACTTCCGCACAGCGACATACCCAGCCGCTCTGGCGTGCAGGGTTGCCGGTCATCAGTGCGTGATCCGGTACGTTTTTCGTAATAACCGCGCCTGCCCCGATCATGGCGTAGCGTCCGATCTCGCGCCCGCAAACGATGGTGGCGTTGGCTCCGATGGACGCACCCTGTTTGACCAGCGTGCGGGAGTATTCGTCTTTTCGCGAGACATGCGCGCGCGGCGTGAGCACATTGGTGAAGACCATCGACGGACCACAGAAGACATCTCGCTCCAGCTCGACTCCGGCATAAACGGAAACGTTATTCTGGATTTTGCAGTTTTCACCGATAATCACCGATCCGGCCACGAATACGTTCTGCCCGAAATTGCAACGTTCTCCAATAGTGACATCGCTACTGATGTGGCAGAAGTGCCAGACCTTCGTCCCCGCGCCGATTTTGGCGCCTTCGTCTACAATGGCGGTTGGATGGATGAATATGTCGCTCAACGCCGTTTTCCTCCTGCTTTGGGTGGTTTGGAAACGCGAATATCTCCGGGCGGCTCAATTTCGACCGGCTTGGCGTCGGGATCGATAACCGCTCCTTTGTCCAGGTTTTCTTGCGAGCGCTTGATGAATTCCTGCGCCTGCTTCTTGATCTGCTCGCAACTGACGTTGCTGCTATGCGAACTCGTATAGGAATTCAATACCAGACCTTTGCGGTCGCACAATTTGATGACGTTTTCGTATTCGTTGCGAGCCAGATCCCACTTGTTCATGTCGTTGAAAATGGCCGCCCGCATGAAGTGCGCCGAAATCAGTTCGAAGCCATTGGGGTTGCTATGCTTTAAATACAAAGGTTCCAGCTTTGTCAACGCATCCGAAAGCAGTTTCAAGCCTTTGGGACGGTCACCGCTAAAAGTCAAAGCTTGCGCATATTGGGTCTGATAGTACATCGAAAGCGGATACAACTCGGCGGCTTTGCGCAATTGCGGCAGTACCCGTTTCATTTCGCCCGAAGCCGCCAGCGTATCGGCGTAGCCCACAAAATATTCCGGGTTATACGGATTACGCTTGATCGCCTGTTCCACCGCTTGTTTCGCCAGTTTGACGTCTTGCTTCCCTTTTTTCATTTCAAACAATTTGAAGTGCAGGCGACTCAAACGGTAGTGCGCCGCCGCATCGATCGGCCAGTAGTCGGAAGCCTGCTTGTTCAGGTCGATAGCTTTGGATAGCGAGGTGGTGGATTCCGCCGCCAGGGCAAGCTGACGATAATTGTGGTTCATCAATGGCAGCAGAGTAAGAATGAACAGGCTCACCACGACTGCTGTTGCAGCAAGCGTGCGCAAGATCGGATCAACCTCGCGACCCTTCTGCACGATACCCGGCAGTTCGGGAGTCAGAATCAGCGCGCCTAGCAGGAAGAAGAGGGCGACAAACGCCGGAGAGAGAAAATCGATATCGATCAGACTATGAAGCAGCATCAAAGACAATGCGACGAAAAGCAGCAAGGGGGTGGTCGATCCCTCTCCTTTTTTTGCCTGTCTAAATGCGCTCAGGCTTACCGTAACCAAAAACCAGACAAAAAGTCCCATGCCGACCAGGCCCGTTTCCGCAAACAATCGCAGCAAGATATTATGCGGGTCGCGGGTGTAGTTGGGCAGGGTTTGGTAAAGGCGCGAAACATCGGCAAAACTTCCCAGTCCCGTGCCGTTGAATGCGTTGGCGAGTCCCATATGCCAGGCGGTGGACCAGTAACCCACACGCGCGCGGATGGACACGTCGCTGGCGCTGGCCAGACCGGCCAGGCGATCCATGAAACTGGTTTGGATCGGGTGGCCTTGCAAATCCGTGCTCGGTTGCAGATTCAAAAACAGATAACCGACGACTAGCAGAACGATAAACAGGGCGAGTACCGTAAGTTTGCCTTTGCGTTTAAACAGAACCGCAGCGATGGCCAGTACGGCAAGGACCAGGCCAAGCACTGCGCCACGCGAACCGGAAAAGAAAATTCCGGCGATGATTGCCGTAACTGCCGGCAAAATCATCAGTTTGGCAATGGTATGTTTGGTATTGAGCCACAGCAGAACGGAAATCGGCAGTAGCGGCAGTAAAAAACCGCCGAAAATGTTGGAGCCGGGGAAAAAGGAAAACGCCCGCTGTTGGCTGTGAACCTCGCGCAGCAGGCGCATATCGTCGGCGCTGAGTCCCTGCATGTTGGCGGTAGCGGCAAATCCCCAGAGATTCTGGTATATTCCATACAATGCGGCCAAAGCGCCGGTCGCAACAAGAAAACCAAGAAGTTTATTGATTTCAGTAGCTTGTAATCGCAGTTGCAGCACTGCCAGCGTAAAGAGCAAGACCGCCAGCCAAACGGTGGTCGTTTGCAGGGTGGAGTCCAGCACATCGGCACTTGCAACTCCGATTATCCACCATAGCGCCAAAGCCCATAGCGGCCAAAGTGCTTGATGTTTCAGCAGATCTCTAAATCCAGCCGGGCGCGAAACAGTCACCCAGGCCCAGAGAATCAATACCGACGCTACCCATAAAAACACCCCGCCTTTGGCGTTGAATAGCCAGGGGAGATTTCCTCCTCCCAGTAAAGGAGTCAGAAACAGGATTCCGTATAGGTAAAACAAACGGCGTTGAATGGATGTTTGTGCAGGTTCCACGAATCCTCCTGATGCTGCCAAATCGTCGCGGACAATCGAGGATACTCTACTCCAAGGCTACGAACAGGTCAATTAATCACAGAATGGGAATAGAGTTTTTATTACTGATGTCTTTGACAACGGAGTCAGTTTCTTATATCAAGGAACTTTCGCCGGATCGGGGCGAAACTCCGAATGTAAAACCCGATCGTTAAGTCTGTTTGAGAAAGGTAACATCAATGAGCCAGAACGAAGCAGTTGGAATGGTCAACGTGATTATTCCACAAGACGCTCACGAGGAACTGGTTCGGGCGCTTGACCACGAGGAATACCAGGGAAAAGCGGTCCGGGTCAACATCGCAGGCTTTGGTTGAGGCGGGCCCAAGTTGGGCTTGGTTCTGGATGAACCCAAAGACGACGACATCATTTATTCCAAAGACAACGTAATCCTTCTGGCAGATGCTCGCATGCGCCAGGAAATTACCCAGGAAGGCGGACTCAAGATCGAGTACGTCAACGATCCCTGGCGTGGTACGGGTTTGATGATTGCGTTTGCCAAACCCTCCGCGGATTGCAGTTCGGGCGGTTGCTCGTCCTGCTCTTAAAGAGGCATCTGAACGTTCAGGGGATGGCAGACCGGTGATCTAGTCCTCGGTCTGCCCTGCCTTGACTGACAAGCAATGTCACTTGCTAAGGGATCGGTTTGTCTGCTTTTCGGGAAAAATCGGAGTTGAAGGCACTGAAAAGGTGCTGAATGAATTGACGAGCAGTGTTTTAATCGTTTTCTTGCATTGCAAATGATTGACTTTTGCTGGCGCTCCCGGCTAAGCTGGTGTCCAGCTGATTCACGTAAGATATTCATTAAAGTGTAAATCGATAAATCCAAACGAGAAAAATCCATTTCGGAAAGGAGTTTTCCATGAAAGCCAGAATGATGCCGCTGGTTTGGCTGCTGGCGCTGACGCTGCTGTGGGCGTGCTCCAACGCTCCGCTCGAAAGCGAACCGGAAACCGGACCCGCAGATACATCCTCTGCCGACGATGCCCAACTGGATCGGGCTGTGCTGGGAGCCGCCTGTGATATCGGCGATCCGACCGACAGCGCTTCCGAGGCGATGGGCTACGATCCGGAAACGAATTCGGCTATCGTCATGAACGGTCAGAAAGTCAGTCCGGCAGGCAAAACGGTGGAAGTTCCCCGCTATGCCTGGGGCGTGGCGCTTTCCCCGGATGGGCAGCGAGCCTATGTCACCAATGCGGAAGACGGTTCGCAAAGTGTGCAGGTCATTGACTTGAGCGGCGACGACCCCGTGTTGCTCGGAGATTCGATCGAGATGCCTACCGGTTACGGAATCGCGGTCACGGGCGATGGCCAGACTGTCTATGTTTCGGGCGCGCGCAGCGGTGTGATTCATATCTTTACCTGGGACAACGACACCTTTGCCAAGACCAGTGAAATCAAGTTAAGCGGTTATGTTGCCTCTATTGTGCTATCTGCCGATGAGCAGACGCTCTATGCCGTCTCCCCGACCGACAGTCTTTTGTGGAAAGTTCCTGTATCCGATGGTGAGCCGACTTCCGCCAAAGTCGGGTTCTATCCCTACGATGTAGCGCTTTCTGCCGACGGTCAGACGGCGTATGCGACCAATCAGGGATCGGGAACGGTGTCGGTGGTGAACACTGCCAGCATGACTCAAACCCAACTGATCCAGGTTGGCGACGGTCCCGAGGGACTGGCGCTATTGGCCGATGGTGAGCATCTGCTTGTTACCAATTCGAATGACGAGACCATCAGCGTCATCGCAACGGCTTCGAATACGGTCGTGGAAACCATCGAATTGGACCCGGACAACAGCGATCTCGTTGGCTGGACCCCCAACCACGTTGTCGGTCATCCAAGCGCCGAGCGTGCCTATGTCACCGCTGCCGATCACAATGCGGTGGAAGTCATCGATACTTCCAACTGGCAGTTGATCGGTCAAATCCCGACTGCGTTTTATCCCAGTCGCATCGTGCTAAACGACGATGGCTCGAAGATTGCCCTGGTCAACGCCAAGGGCTTTGGCACCACAGGGCGTTTCCACTCCACCGGCGCGGGCGTATTCAGCCAGTTCCAGATCCTAGACACGCCCAGCAACAGTACCGAGTTGGAAGAGTATTCGAATGTCGTCAAGGAAAACACCGAGCGTCCGTTGGGCTTTTACCCGGATAACGATTGTGAACGCATCGTACCGCTGCCCTTGAACGAAAACGAACGTTCGGTCATCGAACATGTGATTCTGGTAATCAAGGAAAACAAGACCTACGACGAATTGCTGGGAGATCTGGCCGGTCCGGAAGGCGACGAATGGCACGATCCTGCTCTGGCGCGTTTGTGGGGCGAGGAAGTGACGTTGGCGGACGAAACCACGGCGACCGTTACGCCCAACGCCCATTCGATTGCACGCACCTGGGTCGATATGGTCAACTACTACTGCGATTCCGAAGTCAGTTTACAGGGACACATGTGGACCACTCAGGCCGATTGCAACGACTTTGTCGAGCGCACCCGTTTCGACCGCGTTCCGATTACCGGCCTGGACCCGATGACGATCGTGCCTTCGGGCAGCATCTTCGACCACTTGGACAGAAACGGCGTCAATTTCCGAGTCTATGGCGAAATCGTCAATTTCGCTTTCAAAGAACTGGACAAGTGGATGGATAAAATCGATCTGAAATACCCCTTCTGGTCGATGGGCGCCAAGGATGTCGCCAAGGCGTCGGAAGTCATTCGCGAATGGAACCTGGCGGTGGAAAAAGACGAAGAAAGCCTTTTCCCGCCCTTCATTTACATCGTACTACCCAACGATCATACGTCCGGTGGCAAAGCCGGTGCGATCCATCCGCAAACGATGGTAGCCGATAATGACCATGGATTGGGTATGCTGGTCGATTGGCTGTCGAAATCACCTTTCTGGGAAAAATCCTTGTTGATTGCCATTCAAGACGACGCCCAGACTTCGATGGGCGATCACATCAACGCGCATCGCAGCGTGTGCTACGTCGCCAGCCCCTGGGTCAAGCGCGGTTACACCAGCACGGTGCATTACTCGATTCCGTCGGTGTATCGCACCATCGAGTTGATTCTGGGACTTCCTCCCATGAACAAAAACACGCTGCTGGCTCCGCCGATGGTGGATATTTTCACCGATCAAAAAGACACGACGCCTTACGATGTCATCGTTCCGACGATGCCGGAATGGCGCAACCCGGAAGAGGGCGTTTTTGCCGAGGAAGCCAAACAGTGGAACTGGTCGACCTTCGACGGTCACAAAGGACTTGGAGATCATATTTACAGGTATCTGCTGGGTGACGAGCCGAGACCTTCGTACGTAAAAATGCTGGACGAATAGGAGAAAAACCATGCAGAAAAACATTTACTGGTTGGTCATCCTGCTGGTGCTATTCGGAATAAGCGCAATCGGTTGCAGCGATGACGGTAAAGATCAGCCTGATGGCGATCTGGACGGCGATACCATCGACGGTGATCTGGAAGACGCCGAGATGGAAGGCGAAGCGGAAGACGAAAGCGGAGTGGATGTCTCCGAGCAGGTGGCGCGCGGTGTGGATTGGCTGGAAAACGGCGAAGCCGTATTGGCCAATGTCGCATTCAAAGAAGCTTTCGAATTGAATTCAAACGATCCGCAGGCGCGATTCGGTTATGCCTTTACGGAATCGCTTGTCGCTTTTGAGTTATTTGCCGATACGATTCTGGGAGCGGTTACGGGAATCGGTGATATGCTCAAGACCTCCGCCCCCAAGCCGCCCCCCGCCGATTATGAAACCTGGGACGACTGGTTCGATCAGGAATTGGTAACCGGCTTGAACCTGATGGCAGATCGTTTCAATAAATCGGTTGAACTGTACGGTCCGCTTAAAGAGCAGGGTGGCCTGTCCATGACCTTCAACCGTTTGCCGGTTTATGTCGGTTTGGATGAGCCTACCGTGATCAAGGGCGAAATCGACGATGCGGACGTGTTCTTTTTCGATGCCATGTCGCGCACGTTTGCCATTCTCCTCGATTTCATCAATGCCCATCACGTCAAGAGCGATCTTGCAACCCTGATTGCCGTTATCGCGCCGGAACTGGATGGTGTGGACATCACCAAGATTCTGGGAATCGTGGCGTATCTGCTCAATTACGAAGAAAAATTCCTGGCCTTCAGAGACGGGGGCAAGCAGCAGGTCATCGATACCGGCGACTTGATGCTGGGTGCCTTGCAGGACGTACTTGACGGTGTGGAAGCCGCCGAAGCCGAACTGGCTACGGATTCCGATCAGGAAGATGAGTTTTTCGTCGTGGTCGATAAGCGTGGCGTGATCAACCTGAAAATGCAGATCTGGACGCTGGACAAGGACGAAGAAGCGGAAGAAATGAAGCAGGTCACGATTCTCACCGCCGATGAAGTGCAGGCGGTCGGCGGCTGGCGCGATCAAATACGAGACGGCGGAGATCCGACGCCGATGGATTCGGTCGTGATGCCGACCATTGCCAGCGCAGCCATTTTGCCGATCGCTTTCGGTCTGCTGGATTCGTTGGGACTGGAACTGGGGCTGGACCCGGCGTTGATCACCCCCGGAATCCTGGTCGGTCTGATCAATGGTTTTGTCAATTTCGATGTGTTGGCGCTGGATCTGCACGCTTATTATCAGGACCCCAAACCGCTTCGCGCCATGATGCCGTATTGGACCAGTGACAAACCGAAACTGGAAAACTCGCTGTTATTGGAATGGGAATGTTCCGAGGCGGAAATGGAAGACGGCCTACCCGACGGATCGGCGGGTCTGTTCTGCGCGGATAGCGAAGGTCTGATTGATGCGCCTCACTTCGTAGGCACCGACTTCGAAATCGCTGCCGATGGCCACACGGTCATCACGCCTTATATCGCCTTTTCCGATCCGACTTTAGGTAATATGATGTATGTGAATATTCCTGCATTGGAGTTGCCGGATTATTCAAATTCGCCTGAATGGCAGAAGGCCGATCAGATGAGCTTCAATGCGGCTCTCGGAAAGGTTCTGGCGAAGGTTGGTGGTTTGTTGGGAAAGTAAACCAACGCTGAAAAGAAAACGGTCTCTGAATAAAAAACCGGGGCGACGTTAAGCGTCGTCTCGGTTTTTCGGTGAAAAGTCCAATTCGGAAACAGCACGAACTTTGACCGTTGCAAGCAACGATCAAAGCCCCCATCCCCGAACTTTCCTAGTGGCCCTATTGTATGTCAGAATAAAAATCTTGCAAGAAAAAAAATGAAACGTTATGAAAGAGGGCGTTACAGGGTGTACCGGGCTTAGGTGAATGCTTGGAAAATGCCCTAATTGAAAATGGAGGCAAGAACACGATGTGGGATCATCCTAGTCTGCTGGGTAAATTATCCGACGACAAATTCATGGAAATATATCAGAGCTGTTCGCGGAAAATCCGCAACATGCTGGAAGGTACATACGGCAAGAAAGTCAAAAAGGGTCGTCGCGTTTCTTTGAAAACGGGAAAAGACAAGCGCATTCAGGCATTGAGCGTACGCGATGGCGTTGTGGCAAGCCAGGATGGTCAGATGGCCGAAGAGTTGTTCAAGACCTGGCTCTACGATCATCGCCCCATGCTTTCTGCCGCATTGAACTTTTTCGAGATTCCCAACGAAGACGGCATTACCGAGCAGGAATTGGACCCGGTGGTTCAGGCCGATACGCAGAAACTGGAAGCGTTGTTGGATGCGCTAATCGCTGCCGGTTATGAAATGGAGAACATCGCTTTATACCTGGCGGTATTGCAGGTGGAGCATTTTGCAGAAGTTCCTCGTCTGGTAGAAGCGCTGGGTGCACCGGAATAGTATTGCCGGAATTGGATATTTCAATTGCAATACCCATTTTCTGCAATGGTTTGTATGGAATTTTATATTGTAAATTGGAATGCCTCGTGGTATAGTGGTGCATCGGATTGGCAGTACAGGAAGTAAAAAAGAGTAAGAACAACTGTTGAACTGTAGAACAAGGGTTCGTTATGAAAGAACTGTATGATTTCCTGGCTGAGATCGATGCCCTGGACGAACTGGCCCAGGCGGATCTTGAGAACGTTATCAACAAGACCTCTGATCTGAAACAACTTCCGCTGATTGCTCGCAAGATCATGTCTGTTATCGAGAATCCAAAATCCACTGCCGGGGATTTGGAGCGCGTGGTGCAGTCCGACCAGGCGTTGACTGTTAAATTGTTGAAAATCGCCAACTCCAGTTTTTATGGCTTGCTGCGCAAAGTCAACACCTTGCAGCGCGCAATTCTGGTGATTGGATTCAAAGCTATCAAAGATATCGCCGTCTCGACGGCGATTTTGAATATGTACCGCAGTTCGGACCCGTTAAGCATCAAGTTCTGGGAGCATGCTGTCGGCGTTGGCATTGCGGCGCGTTTGCTTTCTCTGGAGTTTGACTCGACCGAAACCGACGAAGCTTTCGTCGCGGGCTTGTTGCACAATCTGGGTAAAGCGCTGATACTGCGCACCGATCCGATAAAAGCCAAAGACATTTTCGAAGCCGCACATAGCTGCACGTATCAGGAAGAAATGGACAAAGAACGCGAAGCGTTCGGATTCTGCCATACTCATGCGGGTGGACAACTTGCCCGCAACTGGAATCTCGCACCTTCTCTGGAAGCGGTGATGCGTTATCATCACAACCTGCCGGAAGTGCTGTGGACCGAAATGGATATGAGTATCAAGACTAACATCGCGATCGTTTCCTATGCAGATCGTTTCATGCGGCGGCTGGGCATCGGCTTCAATTCGCCCGATGCCAATCACGACCTGTTTGCCTGTCCCGAAGCGGAATTCCTGAAAATTCCGGAAGCGCGCATCAACGAATTGATCGAAGAGATCAACTTGGCCTTCTACCAGGAAAGCCAGATGTTCGCCTAGGACCATCGTTTCTACTACCAAACGCAAACAAGAAGCTTATATGGAAAATATTCCTGTGCCTGGGTTTGTCCATTCGAGATAGCCCGGAGGGGGACGTGTCTGCTTTCGAATCAGATGCCCACTTTCAATAGCTCAAATCGACTGGTGGTGCTAATAAGTATTTGAATTGATTGCCAATTCCTGTTGTCTTGAACTGCCGCCGGATCGTTTGTTTCAACAAAGCACACTCTAATCCATTCGAAAATGTGCATCTACCGATAATTCCTCTCTTTTGGAACTTGCACCCCCTGTGCTATTCTGGTATGAAAGCAGCAGCAAGATGAATTTGAACTTTCCAATCGGCTACATCCGATTGTTTTCTAAAAAGGATATGGGACCATGGACTGGCTGTATAGCTGGTTTGCCAACGATTTGGCCATCGATCTGGGCACTGCCAATACGTTGATCTATGTAAAAGGCAAGGGGATTGTCGCTTCCGAACCTTCGGTTGTCGCCGTCCGTAAAGATGTCAGTGGCCGCCAGAAAGTGTTGGCTGTCGGGCGGGAAGCCAAGGAAATGCTGGGACGTACGCCCGGCTCGATTACGGCGATTCGCCCCTTGAAAGAAGGCGTCATTGCCGACTTCGACGTCTGCGAGGCGATGCTCAAATACTTCATTCGCAAGGTGCATAACGACCGCTCGCTCGTGCATCCCCGCGTGGTTATCGGTGTGCCTTTCGGGATTACTGAAGTCGAGAAAAAGGCGGTTCGAGAAGCTGCCGAAGCGGCGGGCGCTCGGGAAGTCTATCTGATCGAAGAACCGATGGCGGCGGCTATCGGTGCGGGACTGCCGATCACCGAACCCAGTGGGAATATGATCGTCGATATCGGTGGCGGCACCACCGAAGTTGCCGTGATTTCGCTGGCGGGCATCGTTTTCGGTAAATCGGTGCGTGTTGCGGGCGACAAGATGGACGAAGCCATCATTTCCCACCTGAAACGACAGCACCAATTGATGATCGGGGAACGCACTGCCGAGTTGATCAAGGTCACGTTGGGCAATGCCTACCCGGACGGCGAAACGCACGTCATGGACGTGAAAGGTCAGGATATGGTGGCGCGTGTGCCGCGAACACTGGAAGTCAATTCCGACGAGATTCGTGTCGCGCTGGAAGAACCGGTTCGCGCCATCATCAGCGCGTTGCGTCAGGCATTGGAACGCATGCCCCCGGAATTGGCCGGTGATGTCATGGATCGCGGCATCGTGTTATCGGGAGGCGGCGCATTGCTTCGACATCTGGATGTGCTGATCCGCGAGGAAACCGGCGTTCCCGTGATGATTGCGGAAGACCCGCTCTCCTGTGTCGTTATCGGTTGCGGCAAAGCGCTGGACGAACTGGACCTGCTGCGCGAAATCGCCTCCAGCCGTTGACAGACTCCGTAGCGGGGGCTAGGCTGACCGGAAGCATCATGTTGCTTCGGGAAACTTTGTGAAACGTTGTATTGCATCAATGCGGTTGTGCCATCTTAATGGTGCGGCTGTGTTGAACGTATAAATCAGGCGCTATGGGAGCGATTAAAAAAAAGAAAACCGGTGTCATTCTGCTTACGTTGCTCATCATCGTACTGGCAGGGCTCACCGTCAAACCGCCGGACAAGCATAGTGGCTTGTTACAGCGTGGTCTCTTTGCGCTTTCCGCTCCATTTCAGGATGCTCTGGTCACCTTGTTCGACGGCATCACGGGTGTCTGGTATGGGTATATCAGTCTCATCGATGCCAGACAAGAAGCGAACGATTTACAGGCGATCAACCGCGTGTTGCAAATGCGCCTTACCGAACGTCAGGCCCAGGAGCAGGAAAACGCTCGCTTGCGGCGCCTGCTCGATTTTGCCAAACGGCATCCTCTGTCCTACTTCCCCGCGCGTGTAATCGCCACCGATATTCTCGGTCAATTCCGCACCGTCACGATTAATGCCGGGCGTAACCAGGGAATCAAGGTCAACGCCGCTGTGGTCGAATCCGCAGGTGTGGTCGGTCGCGTGGTCGAGGTCCACGGCGGTTATTCCAAAGTGCTATTGATGATCGATCCGCATAGCTCCATCGACGGTCTGGTGCGTCGGACTTCCTCACGCGGTATCATCCAGGGAACCAATGCCGAAGAGCGCCTGTTATGCCAGCTGGCCTTTTCGCTGCGCACGGAAGATGTGCAGGTCGGAGATGAAATCATTACAAGCGGGCTGGATCAGCAGTTCCCGCCCGATCTGCCGTTGGGACACATCCAGGACGTTTCGAAATCCGATCAGGGCATCTTTCAGGAAGCGACCGTCAAGCCGCAGGTCGATTTTACGCGCCTGCGCGAAGTGCTGGTGATTCTTCCAAGAGGAGCCATCCCGTGAGAACGCTGTTTATCATGCTGTTCGCCTGGCTCTGCTGCACGCTGGCCGGTGTGATCTTCCAATATTTCCAGATCGACCTGATGCGCCCCGATCTGCTGGCGATCTTCGTTTTTTACGTTGCGCGCACGCGGCGTCCCATGGCGGGAATGCTCACCGCAAGCGCCCTGGCGCTGCTCGTTTCGGGTTTTCTCTATACCTCCCCCTCTTTTCTTGTGTTGCAGGCGATTGTGCTCTTGTTTTCCGTTTACGGCACTAGCAAGACCATCAACCTGTTTCATCCTTTCTTCGTGGCGGCTTTCCTGTTTGCAATGGAATTACTGTTACAGGGAATGCATTTCGGGCTCTCCATGTTGTATTTCGGCCTGCCTTTGGCCGCTCCCGGCGTGTTTGTTTCCAAAGCCTTGGCCGCTGCCGGCATGACGGCCCTGCTGGCTCCCTGGCTGCATATTCTATTGGCCAGAATCGAAACGAAACTGGTTCCTGCCGGGGAAGATATCTACCTGCTGCGCTGATACCGAGCGCGCCCTCAAGTTCGTCCTTATCAGGCACCCAGATCGTCATCCGAGGAGATCCAGGCTATTGTTTTCTTTCTGGATTCCCATCTTCGTAGGAATGACAAGACCGGCGGAGCGCAAAAACGGAATCACCGGATTGTTCATAGCAGCAATAATCAGGGACTTCGTGGCGAATCTCAAAAATGAATGGAAATTCAAAAAACGTCTCTTTGCACTTGATCTTTGAACGCTTCTCAGTATAGTGAGGTCACTTTTGCAACTGTAACCAACCTTTCTGGAGAGAGCCATGTCTGTCAATTTCGTAGCTGACACCGATAACTGGGTATCTATCAAGCATGCGCTGATCAGCGTATCCGATAAGAGCGGCCTTGATAGCTTTGTTCCCGCATTGATCGAAGCCTGCCCCGAACTGCGCATTTTTTCCACCGGTGGAACCTATGGCGCCATCGAGAAAATTCTAGGCCCTGAACTGGCTTCCAAGCATCTGACGCAGGTTTCCGACTATACCGGTCAGCCCGAAACCCAGGGCGGCCTGGTCAAAACGCTCGATTTCAAAATCTATCTCGGATTGTTGACCGAAACCTATAATGCGTCTCATCAGGACGATCTCAAGCGCACCAACGGCGTGCCGATCGATCTGGTTTGCGTGAACCTGTATCCCTTTAAAGAAACCATCGCCAAGGCGGATGTGACGGTCGAGCAGGCGCGCGCCAACATCGACATCGGCGGACCGACCATGATTCGCGCTTCGGCCAAGAATTATCTGCGTGTCGCTTCCGTCGTGGACCCGCAGGACTACGCCGGCTTGACCGAAACGCTCAAAGCCAACGGCGGCAAACTGGATCTGGCCACCCGTTTCCGGCTTTCCACCAAGGCGTTCGGCCATACCGCCGAATATGACAAGACCATCGCGGCGTATCTGGCGGATCAGAAACCCGAAGAGGTACCGTCTATTTACAGTCTGAAAAACTAAGCAAGTAAAAAACGCGCTCGGCGTTTGCCTACAGCGCGAAATCCGTAGAAAAGGAGAGGCATTATGGCCGAAGATCTGAAAAAAGCCTATCGCACGATCATGGACGACCACTTCCCGGGTCGCATGGAAATTTCGTTTATCGACGGTGAAAATCGCAGCACGCTGCAATACGAAAAAATCACCTGGGTCATCGACGACGTGGAAAAGGGATTGCGCTACGGCGAAAATCCGGGGCAGGAAGCCGCGTTATACAAGCTGGTCAATGGCAATTTGACGTTAGGCGATGTGAAAACCATCGAAGCCGGTCGTTACCTGGTGACAGACGCCGAACTGCTGCAATTCGGTAAGCATCCGGGCAAGACCAACTTGACCGATGCGGATAACGCCTTGAATATCCTGCGTTATCTGACTGGGAAACCGGCGGTGTCGATTATGAAGCACAACAATCCCTGCGGCGTGGCGATGGCCGACAATCTGGTGGATGCTTATGTCAAAGCCGATTTGGCCGACCGCGTGGCGGCGTTTGGTGGCTGCATCGCCTGCAATCGTCCGGTGGATAAAGCGACTGCGGAAGAAATCGCCAAGCGCTATGCAGAAGTCGTCGTCGCCCCCGATTTCGAAGAAGGCGCGGTGGAAATTCTGGCCAGCCGCAAGAACCTGCGCATCATGCGCATCGACAACATGCAGCGTTTGCAGGAATTCGCGCCGCTGCGCACGGTGGAATTCAAGGGCTTGATCGACGGTGGCCTGATCGCGCAGACTTCCTTCTCCGCGCTGGCGCGCAGCAAAGAGGATCTGAAACTGGCCGAAACTGAATACAAGGGCCAGCAGTACAAGGTCAAGCGCACGCCGACCGAAGCCGAATATCAGGACATGCTCTTTGGCTGGCTGGTGGAAGCCGGTGTAACCAGTAACTCGGTATTGTACGTCAAGGATCTGGTGACGGTGGGTATCGGCACCGGCGAGCAGGATCGCGTCGGCGTGGCCGAGATTGCGCGCGACAAAGCCTATCGCAAGCTGGCCGATCGCTATTGCTTCGAGCGACAGGGCATGGCCTTCAACGATTTGAAGGACGAAGACAAACGCCGGGAGATCCTGGATGATGTCAAGAAAGTGAATGGCGGCCTGATCGGTTCCACCATGGTCAGCGATGCCTTCTTCCCCTTCCGCGACGGCATCGATGTCGGCCTGAGTGAAGGCGTGAAGTCGGTTATTCAACCGGGCGGCTCGATGAACGACTATCAGTCGATCGAAGCCTGTAACGAAGTGGATGCCACCATGGTCTTTACCGGACAGCGCAGCTTCCGCCACTAAGTCATCCTGACATTCGTTTTCTCATGCGCCCCTCTTTCGGTCACACCGATTGAGGGGCGTTTTTGTATAGATAGTCCTTGGATCGTGCGGGATTGTATCCCGCGCGCAACGTTTTGTATCTTTTATTGGTTCAAGGCTCTGTCTTGAACCAATCGTTTTCGGTCGGGGCTCCCGTCCCGGCCAAGTAGACAAATGTTTGGAGCAGAGCAGGAGCCCATGCTCCAACTAGGGGAAAATGGATGTAGCCGTAGGTCGGTTCCAGTGGAACCGACAGTCCTCCTCACATCGTCAAAGGCCGCTGGAGATCACGGGTGCTTCATCGCCGCTCTGCCAGGCGACATCCGGCCACCAGCGAATCGTTTTGGGAGGATCAACCGGCTCGATGCTTTCTCCAGGTTTTGGAATGGCCAGCGGCACTTTAGCCTTTTCGGCGGCAACCAGAAGGCGCTCTACGGGTTCGGTCCAGGAATGCAAGGCCAGGTCGAAAGTTCCCCAATGAGCGGGAATGAACAGACCGCTGCCCAAAGCGAGGCGCGCGGCGATGGCTTGTTCCGGCCCGATATGCAAGTCGGCCCACAATTGGTTGTATGCGCCGATTTCGATGAGAACGGCATCGAACGGGCCTAAACGCTCGCCGATGTCCTTGAATCCGTGGAACATGCCGGTGTCGCCGCTGTAGTAAACGCGATGCTTCGCAGTCGCGATCACCCAGCCTGACCACAGGGTACTTTTCTTATCCGCCATCACCGGAGAGCGCCCGGAAAAATGTCGCGCGGGCGTGGCGGTAAACGTGAGATCGCCCAACTGCACCTCGCCCCACCAGTCGCGCTCGACGATTCGCTCGGGCGATATTCCCCAATGTTCGAGGTGCGCGCCCACGCCAAGCGGCATAATG
The DNA here is from genome assembly GCA_965140415.1 of Myxococcota bacterium. Classification (GTDB taxonomy): domain Bacteria; phylum Myxococcota_A; class SURF-8; order SURF-8; family SURF-8. The sequence continues at coordinate 4,657,144 of OZ223209.1, read as the reverse complement.
TATGCAGGTACATCGTTTCCAAGAGCCAGGATCGTGCGATAATCGAGATGGTCATAATGATCGTGGGAAATGACTACCGCGTCTAAGGTGGGCAAGTCTTCAAGCGCTAACGGCGGTTTATGAAAACGCTTCGGTCCCGCCCATTTTACGGGCGAAACGCGCTCGCTCCACACCGGATCGACGAGCACCCGGCGACCGTCGATTTCAATGAGAAATGTCGAATGTCCTAGCCAGGTGATGCGCAGGCCGCTTTCCGGTTGCGTCTTAAAATCTTCCGCCTTGCGCTCGACTACTGAAATCGGAGCATCGGGAATCGTTTTGGCCGTTTTGCTCAGCCATTTTCCCATTGCTTCAAGAATCTTCGGCTCGTTTTCTGGGAGCGAGTTGACGAATTGCCCGTCCTTCCAATTCGGCGATACTTTCATTACTTCCAAACGCTCGCCGGATGCCTGTTTACCGGTTGCGGACCATAGTGTCATGATCGCAAATCCTCCCGCTAAAAATAGAAGCAGAGCAGCGGCCAGAAACACGTGTTTGCGGCCGAAGCGCCTGATACTTCTACGATTCGAAAACCATCGAAGTGTACTGTCAAAAAAAAGGCTCACTTTACATCCCTTCAATTCCGTCAAGAACTTGTTGAACCTGGACCAGCGTGTCTCGGTTAATGCGAGCAACCAAGTATTTTCCACGCTTTTCGGTGGTGATCAGCTCGGCATTGGTCAATTCTTTGAGATGATGGGAGATGGTCGGCGGACTGATTCCGAACAATTTTACGATGTCACTGATGGCGCACTCTGGTGCTTCGAAATCCGATTCCTCATGCCTGGCGATTTCCAGATACAGTGCCAGCCGGTTCTCGTTGGAGAGCGCTTTCATGACTTTTGCGAGTTGTTTGGTGTCCATATCGGCCACTCCTTCCGTATCAATTCGATACTTGTCTAAATGTAAAACAGACTGGGGAGCTTGTCAAGAGGTCGCATTCATCTTTTTGAACTTCCAAGAAAAGGGCTTTGTTCTCTCACCTGTTTGGATTAGAATCGTGTTTGCTAAAGCTGCGACAATAAATGAATGGCCTCGATCACTCGCCATTGGCCAGGAGACAACGATGAAGCGAATCCGGCAAAGGTTTACGCGCTTTCTTACTGGACTTCTAGTGGTCTTTACGATCAAATTTCCACTATTTGCGTATAGTCAGGACTACGATCAGATCGCCGTGATCGAAGATACTTTTAGTACTATCCTACCGGCGAGCGGGCTTTGCAGCAACCTCATGTACCCCAATGGTCTTTGTGTACCACAGGCCGGGCAGGCGTTTTACGCCACACATCCGGACAACTACGACATCCTCATTTTCATCACGAATAAAGCGCTTCCCGCCAGCGAAAAGACCGGTTATCCGGTTCAGGCGGATGTCAAGGGCATCGGCTACGATACAACCCCCTGGAACTATGCCCATCTCGGATCGCAGGGGCGGTTGCTGCAAGCGGTGACATTGGGATCGATTCAAAGCCTGCCCGACAGCCCGGAGGGCATCTTTTCGCAGATTCCCATCAGCGGGCTGGAGATCATCGGCCATGAAATCGGGCATCACTGGCTGGCGTATGCCAACGTGAATCATAACGATGGCCGGGGCGATCTCGACATTCTGCGCGGCTATCGGGACAGCGGCCCGATCACGCACTGGTCCTGCTGGTTTAACTCGGATTCGGTCATGTACGGCGGCATGTTGACCGACAACGGCGACGGCAGCTTTACGGATATCAACGGTCCGAGAAAATTCAGCTATTTCGACCAATACCTGATGGGCTTGCGTTCCTCGCAGGAAGTCGGGCCGCTGTGGTACGTGCAAGCCAACGGTTTGCATGGCTGTGCGGATTGGCCCCAGGCCAGAGGCGTGGCGCATGATATCTACGGGTACCGAAAGGATTTCGGCATCGAGGACGTGATTCGCGCCGTGGGAGAGCGCAATCCGTCAAGTTCGCCCTGTCACTATAAAGTGGCGTTCGTTTTCGTGCATTCACCGGGAACGCCGCCGTCGTCCGCTGATCTGGCCAAGTTCGAGACCTACCGCCTCGCGCTGGAAAACTGGTGGATCTGGGCCACCGACTCGCGCGGTTCGCTCGATACCCGTTTGGACGGCTGCGGCACGGGAAGCGATCAATGCCCCGGCGACGCCTCCGCCCAGTGCGGCGCAAGTGACGGCGACGACGATCCCTTCTGCACCGATGGTGAAACCCTGTGCTCCGGTCAGGATCTATTGACTTGCAATGAAAGCGAGCAGCGTTGGGACTGGGTGGTGACCTGCACGCAGCAGGGAGAAATCTGTGTAAACGGTGCTTGCGTGGCGGTTGATGGAGATGCTGAACTTGCCGAATCGGATGGCGATGACGACCTGCTGGATGCGGAGATTTCGTCCGACGCGGATTCGGACCCGGTTTCCGTAGATGGCGATACGATAAGCACCGACGGCGATTCCAGTGCGACCGATGGCGATGAGCGCTCGGGTGAAAACGATTATCCCATCTTGGATGGCGACATCGACGCATACAATTCTGGATCGGGAGTTACAACCGACGAAGGCTCCGGCGATGGTTGTACGGGTGTTGGTTCTCCGGCAGTATGTTTGCTTTTGCTTCTGACCTTTGCGGCGATGGTAAACAGGCAGTGACGGTATGTAAAAGCTTTACTTTTCCTGTTCGTTTTCCAGCACGCGAAACAGGCCGATTTCCACCTGTGGCAGGGGCAATCCGGCGTTTTGGTAGGGACGCTGCCCCAGAAGGCGGGTCACCAAGGGTTGCAACGTCAATTTGTCTTCAAAGCGGAAGCAGCTTTTAGCATTCCAGAGTTTGGGGTCGGTATAGCAGGCCAGCCCGCGATAGTACCAGTCGCCGGGGCTTACTTCCACCCGGTCTTCTTCGCCGAAATTGAAATAGCGGAAATCCACCGAGCTCACCCCCGATGCGTGTAGCAGGTTCTCCGGGTTCTTCAAGGCGGAGTCGTTGTTCTCCTGAAAGGCATAAACCAGACCGACATCCGAAAACGACGCCAGGTTGTCGGTAAAGAACGAGACTTCCTGGTGGATGGTCGTAGGTTCCCGGCTCATGAGAGTGGCATAGCGAGAGGGGGTGATCATCGCGAAAAGAGATAGCCCCAGCACCACTGCAATTGTGAGCTTAGGCAGTTTAAGCCACTCGAAGCCTTTGACTAACTGCAACAACCCATAAGCCATCAGCGCCGCATACGGCATCCAGGCCATGAACTGATAGTGCGCGGACTGATAGGTTGGTTTTAAGGTGAATTCGTGAAACAGGAACAGGGCAGGAAACAGCAAGGCGGATACGGCAATGAAAAAGTGTCGTTTAGCCAGCAACATCGCCCAGCCAAAGCAGGCAAACCACATGAACGCGCGTGGTGTGAAATCGGGATGAAAAAACAGATTCCCCTGGCTGATTCCCACTACCGCTTTCAGGGTTTGGGAAGGCAACAGAAAGTCTTCCGCTTCCCAACTTAGCGCGCCGACGATCCAGCGATAATTGGGCAGTAAAAGCAGAATCAGGGCAGCAGTGGCAAGCAGCAGCGGCAAACGTCCTTTAGCAGGTCGCCAGTTCATCGCGGCGAAAAGCAGCAAGCCTGCCACCGGTAATACCACAAATTCAGTGCGCACCATCATCGCCAGTGCCAGTGCCAGCGCCGCTAACAATGGCTTCACGTAGCGCCAGCGCTCCGTTTGCTGCTGCAATAAAGCCACCGCCGTCAGAAGTGCTGTCCAGGCTGCCACATGGGAACTATCCGAGCGGATCGCCCGCAGCCACAGCGGCAGCGACATCACCGCCAGCACCAGTAGCCAGGCATACAGGCGGTTGCCGCTTGCCTGCCGTGTGATGACGTACAGCAACGGTAAACCGAGCAATCCACAAACCGTAATTGCGCTATACAGCGAAACCGGGCTTTGGTCCGCCAGCATGGCCGCCAGCATTTCAAAACCGGGAAAGCCGAAACCGTAGACACCCACCAGATCGCCGCGCCCAAGATCCAATGGCAGAAAGTGTAGCTTGATATCAAAGGGAATCGGTTCCGCCCAAAGCGTGTATGCGACTGCGATTAACAATAACGGCAGCAGCCAGATATCGTGGCGATTCCATTTGGCGGAAGCCAATACCCAGGCAGCGGCCAAGCCTACGAGCGCCCATAGCGCAGCAAGAAGCATCAGGAAGCTCTTCATGACTCTACGGTCTAACCTGGACGCCAGCCCAGCCCGGCTTTCGGCGCGTTGCCAATGCCAGATACCGGCAGACGTCGCCGCCTGTAGCCGCTCGACAATTGGCGCCGTGTCGATTCCTTCCGGAATGTAGGATCTCTCGGGTTGAAAGCGGATGCTCTGCTCGTCGTATTCCAGACCGGACTCAAAGCTCAGGCGCATCAAGGGCTGATCCGCATCCGATAGCCAGACCAGCATAAAGCCGCCCGGCCAGGATCGCAGAGAAACCCGTTCCGCCTGTACTACGTTCCGTTCGTTTTCCGCTGCGGCCTGTAATGTTTGGATTCCGTATGGGTTGACCTTGGCTTCCAATGGTGGCAGAAAGATCAGCCGGAAACACAGAGCGGAGGTCGCTACGATCAGCGCCATGACAAGCGCCGCTACAAGGCGATCCGCCATCCCGTTTTCATTCAGCTTATTTACATGAGCCGTCCATTGCATATGGATGCCACTGTTTTGGCTTTAAGAGATGAATTCCCATCAATTGTGGAAATTCCGGGATGGACCGGGAGAGTTTCCCGGTCCATGATCGGAATACGTTCACTTCTTTTTCGGTGGACCGGTCAAGCCCTTCTGCCCGTGACCGTCGGATTCGAAATTCGTTCCCAGTCCGGTTACCACGGCGTCTAGGCCATCCCAGGCAATGTCTGCTACCGGCCAACGATAATGCTCGTAACTTTCCGGCCAGTCGACAACGAACGAACCGCGCAGTTCACCGTAAATGTAAATACGCACGGTCGTGGTTACGTCGCTGTGCTCGCCCCACGAATTGTAATAGTGCGCGTATACACGATAGGTTCCCGCACCGGGATCGTCCAGGTTGATGTTCTCCGGGCCGTATCCGTGCTGGTCGTCGATGTCCAGCGAGGGGCGCCCGTAGCTGCTCCAGTTGGGGCTGAGATTGTCATAGTAGCAATCCGAACTGCCCCACATGCTACCGCCGGGACGTATCAGATGCAGGTCCATATCGCCTTCGTCGGTATCCCAGACCAGTTGTACGTGAATGATCTCCCGTGGAATGGCGTTCAATTCGATGTACGCCGGAGAACAGGAAAGCATGCCCTGCTGGTCGCGTACTTCCAGCTTGATCTGATAGGTTCCAGCCAGATCGACGAAGAAGGTTGGATTCTGGTCGCTGGAGGTTTGCAGTTGGCTGGTCGAACCGCTGGGACGCGTTACCACGCTCCAGATATACTCCGAGATGCCGTCGCCTGCGTCCGGGTCGTAGGAGCTTGCGCCGTTGAACTGCACCGTGTCCAGAGGCTTCAGATAATCCAGATTCGGGCTGGTGACGTTGATCACCGGAACGGGGCAGTTGTTCGGATCGAAGCTGTTTCCCACCAGGGAAATCACGACCGAAGCTTCATCCGGGTCGTTGGATTGGATGGTCAAGGTTCCGTTGATGCTGCTGGGGCTGGTGGGTGCGTAGCGCACGTCGAAGGTGGTGGTGTCGTTTTCGTACAACGTCGTTTCCGGGGTGTTCGTAAGGCTGAAGGGACCGCCGGAGGGGGCGACGACATAGCTGGAAAGGTGCAGCACGCCGCGTCCTACGTTGTAGCAGGTTACGGTTTCCGTGATTTCGCTGCCGATGGGAAGAACGCCGTAGTTGACGATCATCGGCGTACAGACGATATCCGGCGGCGGCGTTTCGGTGTTTATCTGCAAGGTGGCCACGTTGCAGCTGACCAACTGCTGGTTGTCTTTTACAATCAATTTGACGACGTAGGTTCCCGGCATGTCCACGTAGAACGACGGTTGTTCATTTCCGAAAGGCCGGATTTCGCTTTGCGAACCAATCGGAGTGCTTTCAAACGACCAGATATACTGGTAAATGCCATCACCCGCATCCGGGTCGGAAGAATTTGCTCCCGAGAGCCGCACCGTGTCGCCGGTGAAGATATCGCCGGTTGGTGATACCAGATCGATCACCGCTTCCGGGCAGGTGTTGGGAATGTAATTGCCGCCGCGCAGTGTGATTTCGATAATTGGCTGATCGGCGTCGTTGGAATGAATACGCAACTGGCCTTCGTCGTCGCCTACGGCAATCGGGGCGTAGGACAATTCCAAAAATACATTTTCGCTGAAACCCAGTTCCATCAGCGGTGAGCCTACCAGGCTGAAAACTCCAGCCGCCGGAGTGACGACTTCATACTGGCTGATGACAACGGTGCTGCGGCCCATGTTACGGCAGGTGACGTAGCGCGAGAGCGAATCTCCAACCGCCACACTGCCGAAATCGACCGTTACCGGTTCGCACAGCAGATCCGGTGGCGGCACGGCAGCCGTAATCGTAAGCGTAGCCGCCACGCAGGACGGCTCCCCGGACTGATCCTCGACTTCCAGTTGAACCGTGTAATCACCGGCGCGGTCCATCTCCAGCGTGGGGCGCACGTCGGTCGGATTCTGCAATACGCTGGTGCTGCCCAGGGGGCGGCTGATGACCGTCCAGCTATAGGCGGCGATGGAGTCCCCCGCATCGGGGTCGTAGGAATCCGCACCGTTAAAGGTGACGGTCATGAATTGCTCGATTTCATCCACCGGCGGATCGGCCACGGAAATCTGGGCGACCGGGCAGGTGTTGGGTTCGTATCCTTCGCCGGACATCGGAGTATCAAACGGGCTTTCGTCCGGGTCGTTGGATACGATGGACAGCACGGCGGTATCTTCCTGTTCCGCAGTGGGGCTGTAGGTGACATCGATTGTCGTTTCTTCACCCAATCCTAATTCGGTTTCCGGCTGGTTGGTGATTTCAAACAGCAGCCCCGGCGAATATTCAATGCTGATGTAATCGATCGATAACGGTGCTGCGTTTTTGTTTCGACAGGTAAGTGTAAGGGTTTTCGAGCTGCCAATCGGCACCGGGCCGAAGGCTAACTCTTCCGGCTCACATTCGATATCGGCGGGAATGACTTCGCTGGAAAGCGGGACTTCCACGTGTCCCTCATCCAGATCGTCACTGGTAATCACTAACAAACCACTGTCCTGATCCAAGCTCGTCGGCGTGAAGGTGATGCACAGTTCCAGCTCTTCTTCGGGCTGCAATACGGCGCTGCTGCCTGGATCGGTTTGCCAGGTGAACGCGCCGTCGGCATCGTCTTCGATGGCGATGTCGGTAATTGTCAGTGCATGACAGCCTGCGTTGGTTACCGTCGTACACTGGGTATCGGAAGAGCCGAGCGCGACGCCGGAATAATCCAGCGCGGCGGGAAGGACGTCGATATCCGGCTCGCAGGGGGTGCCGCTGATCGGGATTTCGTAAATCGGGGTGATTTCATCGCTACAGCGAATGTGCAGAATTCCGGAATCCTCCGCGCCATCGTCTACGACGGGATCATAATGCACCGTCAGTTCCAGATCTTCTCCGGCGCGGACTCGGTAAGGGGTATCCTGGCTGATATCCGCCGGGATTCCTTCAACCGTGATTTCCGGGCTGTCGCTCTCCAGTTCAAGGCGGAACAGGAAAATGTCCAAGCCACCCCGGTTTTCCAGCACTACGGTCTGGCTGTAATTGCCCAGGCGCACCTCGCCGAATTCAATGGCTTGCGGCTGCACGCTGAAGGTACCGGTGGCTTTGACATCGGTGATGATGTGCACGCCGACATTCGGTTCGCTGGGGTCGTTGGAATGAATTACCAGCAGATCGGTGTCCGGGTTCATATCCTGCGGTGCAAAAGAAACCGTTACAAAGGCTTCCTGCATTGTCGAGATTTCCAGTGGCAGGCTGTCGTGCTGAAGTGTGAGTTCCTCTAAGGTGTCGTTACGTTCGTAGTAGAGGTACAGATCGTCTACAACCAGCGTCATCATGCCGATGTTGGAGATACGCACTTGCTTGTCCAATGTGGACCACAACGGCACCGCGCCGAAATCGACCAATAAAGGTTCGACCTGAATCCAGGGATTGTCGTCGGAATGCGGAATGTCGGTTTCGAAATCGATGCCGAATTCGCTGTCGCCATCGGCAGGATCGTCCGTCCCGTCATCCTCTATGTCGCCATCCAGGATCGGCTTGCCGTCGCTGTCGCCATCGATTGTATCCCCGTCGATCACCGGATCGGTGGAGGTGCATACGCCGTCTTCACAGAGCATGCCGCTGGGACAGTCGATGTCGTCCTGGCAGGGTTGTCCCAAGCAGGTTCCATTGTCATCGCAACCATATGGGCAGTCGCAATCGCCATCTGCTACATCGCCGTCTGCCGCCGTACCCGCGCTGTTATCACAGGCAACGGGCATAAAAAACAGCATTAGCGCCAACGCGAAGAATAACCACCAGGTAGTATTCGTCGGTGTTTTCATAATTCCACACCTTTCGTTTGCTTTTCCCCCCGGAAATCAATGTATCGTTACACAGTAAAGATCCAATATTATGCAAGTCATACCACACCCTTGCAAGGGGAGCAAGCGCTTTGAGGGGGCAATTCCGTTTCTGTTAGAGCCGTTTTTTCACTCCAACGTGAGATGGATGATCATGCAGGTTTATGTCCGTTTCACAGGCAATATCCGGCTACCCCGTATATGACTGCCGAACAGCAGGAACCAAAGCAACAGGAAGGCAAGCCAAAGCCGCAAACCGCAGGATTGGTGCAATTGCACATATAGCAATTGGGGGCGCTATCGGCATCGCAGCATTCATTCGGACCGCATTCGGGACAATTAAGCACACAGGTATTGAACACCGGATCGCAAACATAGCCTTGAGGACAATCGTAGCCGCAGTCCGGTTCTCCGCTGACGCAGCGTCCGTAGCTATTGCAGGTTTTATCCGCAGGGCAGGGGTTATTCGGGCCGCAATCTTCGATGCAGGTGCCCTCCGTGGGCGCACACATGCCCGGAAACATCGTAAGGTTACAGTGCTCGGAGTCCTCGCAGTCGCTGTCTTTTCTGCAAACCTGACCGTCTCCAGGTGCTTCGATACAGTGTCCATAGGTATCCGACTGTGCATCTTCATCGCAGATCGAGCCTTCCGAGCATTCTGAATTCATTGCAAAGCAATAGCTGGTGCATAAGCCGTAACCGGGGAGGATTTCCGAGCAGAATTCATCAATGCCGCACTCCGTATCCGAAGTGCAGAAGTTTTCGATGCGCTCGCATGTTCCGGCGGAGCAATTCCAGCCCTGCGGACAATCTCCGCCCTGGTTGCAGTACAAGCGGCAAACGCCATGATTTTCTTCGGAATTCTCGAAAAAGCAGTAGGTATTTTGTGCCACGCAATCCGCATCGCTTGTGCATGATGTTTCTCCGGAGTCCGCTTCCGCTTCGCTTAGATCTCCGTCAATTGGCAGATCCCCGTCGGTGGACAGATCCCCGTCGGCAACAAGATCCCCATCTGGAATCGTTTCCCCATCGGTATCCACACATTGACCGTCTATACAATTTTTTCCTTCTGCGCTGCAATCGCGGTAGAAGGTCCATTCGAAGCGATCGTTGCAAAGCTGAACGTCGTCATGATAGCAGCGGTATACATTGGGTGTACACTGCGCGATGGGTGTTGGTGAGTCGCCATCGGTTGAACTGTCGCCATCTTCTGCGACATCGCCATCGGAGGAAAAGTTGCCATCTGCGGTGAGATCCCCATCGGAAGAAAACGAAACGCTGATCTTTTCGGAGCAGGCACACAATGTCATACCGAATACAAGAATCATTCCGATTGCGATTGTCCAAGCTCGCATGTTTTCTCCCTCCCCCTTTACTGCCTGTGTTTGCTGACACCACACCATCCTTCCGCAGGAAATATTTCTTGCAGGATCGTGCGTGGCGAGACCGGACTCATGAAGCAGAAGCACATTGAAGTAGAACACAGTATAAGGTACTTTTAATCGAAGATCAACGTCTTTTCATGACGTGTTCTCACTTGTTTATTTACGAGCGGGTTTCGCTCTTAAATGCAATAGCCGATTACTCCGTAAACGACTGCCGAACAATCGTACCCGAAACAGCAAGGCGGCAGCAATACGCCGCAAAATGATGGGTTCGTACATGTGCAGGAATAGCAGTTTGGGGCGCTTTGTGCGTCGCAGCAGTGATCTTGCGGACAGGCTGGGCAATTGAGCACACATTCACTGTATATGGTATCGCAAACGTAACCCGGCGGGCACCCGCCGCAATCTTGCACATCACCATCGACTACGCAATGGCCTTCCGTATTGCAGACCAGTGGTCCCGGACAGGGATTTTCGGGACCGCACTTTTCATAACAGCAACCGGAATCATGTCCGACGATCACTCCGCAGTATTGGGTCGCTTCGCAATCATTGTCATCGCTGCACGGATAGCAGGTTTGATCACTGGGTACACAGTGTCCGTAGTTTGGATCTTCAGGATCATCTTCGCAGTAGTAGGAAGCCGGACAGTTTGCGCCTACGTTGAAACAGTATTCCGTGCAAATGCCATCTTCTTCTGTTGGCAGTTTGTTGCAAAATTCATCCATTTCACATTCTGCATCGCTCTGGCAGTATCCTTCGATTGCTTCACATTCGCCGGAGTCACAACGATATCCGGCAGGACAATCTACCCCTTCCGCACTACAATATGGCTGGCAGGTGCCTTCATCCGCTCCCGGCGTATTCGGGAAACAATATTCATCGTTGGAAACACATCCATCTGCAACGGTACAGACTGTTTGCTGGGAATCCACTTCTGCATCGCCATCGGGAATGATATCCCCGTCGACTGGCATATCACCATCGACTGGAGTATCACCATCAACTGGCGTGTCGCCATCAACTGGAGTATCACCGTCGACTGGTGTGTCGCCATCGACTGGTGTATCACCATCTACTGGCGTGTCGCCATCAACTGGTATATCGCCATCGACATCGCCATCGGCAATACAATCTCCATCCGGGGTGGAATCACCGTCTGTGGATGTGTCACCGTCAGTGGATGTGTCACCGTCCGGGGATGTATCACCGTCTGCGTTCTCGCATCCTTCGCAGGCTCCCCAGGCGGTTCCATATGTGTTACACGACTGATGACCCTCTTGACCGTTGGGGCAGACACAGCTTCTCATTTGCAGCGGAGTGCACACGCTGTTGCCGTCTTGATCTCCATCGGTGATCGTATCTCCGTCGGTGATCATGTCGCCGTCCGAGCTGTCCTCGTCTTCTTCGCATCCCCAACAGCTAATACACAATAGCCCAATCAATAAAACCGCCAACCACTCGCGTTTCATGATCCTGTCCTCCCGATTATGTCGTGCATCGCAATACAACGGTATGGATGCTTCCCGGCAATCCATAAACCATCCTGCTTGTGGCGAGTAACACCTTGAAGTCCGTTTATGACACTTGAGAATACTATACGGAAGCAGGATTCAAAGGTCAATTCAAAAGATTACAGGATTTGGGAGGGAAAGTGCAGCTTTGACAAATAGAGACCAAAAATAACAATACGCGACATGGTGATTTTTCACTTTGTCCAAGAAAACGGCTGGCGATTTCTGGCCGTTTGTGGCGAGTTGGGCTATGATTGCCGCATTGTACGTTTCAATGGGGAATGCCATGAAATGGATCGTGGTGGAGTTGGGCCAGTGGTGGCGCGAATATGCAAAACCGATGCAGCTTTTTGCCGCCGTCGCATTGATCGCGGCGACCTGCCTGATCATTGTTACAGAAGAGTACGGACAAGCCAGGTTCTATCGGGCCTACATTCATTTCGGCAGGGATTTTTCCTTTCACCGGCTCATGCCGCATCTCTACTGGTTTTCCTCCTCCGCGTTGTTCTACGGCCTCGTTCCCATGCTGCTGATTCTCGGCTTTCGCAAAAAGCCGAAGGCGTTTGGACTGCAACTGGGCGACTGGCGACTGGGCTTGAAGATCCTGGCGCTGTTTGCCGCCGTGATGATTGTGGTGGTGTATTTCGCCAATCAGACGGAAAGTTTTGCCCGACACTATCCCCTTAACAAGTACGCTCTGAAGTCGCTGTCGTTTTTCCTGTTGTACGAAAGTTTCTACGTACTCTACTTCTTTGCCTGGGAATTCTTTTTCCGAGGTTTCCTGCTCTTTGCCTTGTATCCGGCTATCGGCGCGTATGCCATCGTGGTGCAGATGATCCCCTTTGCGCTGTTGCACATCGGTAAACCGGTACCCGAAGTCTTTGCCTCCGTGTTTGCAGGCTTGATCCTGGGGGCTTTGGCGCTACGCACACGCAGCATGTTGTATTGCTGGTTACTGCACGCCATTTCAGCAGTTGCCATGGATCTGGCGGTGTTCATCGGCAAGGGACAGTGGATCTGGTCGTAAATAGGGAAGGGGAGCTTTAATAGTACTTATTGGTTGCTTAGATATCTAGTAGGATGGGCATTTGCCATGCCCATCTTTATTCGATAGAGCAGGGCTCCTATCCTGTTCCATATGCTGGTCCTACTGCCATGCATTCAGAAAAATCTGCTCGATCTGTCTCGTTTTTAAAAGTTTACGTTGCGTAAACATGACCGAACGTTGTTAATGGATCAATAGGCTATTTCCTTGTTAATCAGCAGCTATGATTGTTTCTGAAACTTAACGCGATTCCAAGAAGGTGGTTTCAATGAAAGCGTTTCTGATCCTGTGTTCCCTGTGGATTATGCTGTTTGCATCTGGTTGTCCGTCCTCCGATTCCGATCCTGCAAATGGTGATCAGGATATTTCATCAACGGAAATGGATCGCGAGCAGGAACTCCAGCCGGGCGATAACGATACGGATCAACTCCCGGTCGATGGCGATTTGGACGTGGATGAACGTGATCAAGCTGATGAAGATCTCGATCTCATAGCCGATGGCGATCTGACCGAAACGGAGCAAGTGGAATTGGATGCGGATGCGTCTGTTGATGGTGATAAGATCGAATGCGACCTCGATACGTCGGAAATAGACTCCTCCGACTCGCTGGAACCTGATAGTGAGGGAGATGGAGACGGAGACGGGGACACGGAGAGCATTACCGATGGGGATTTAGAAGAAGTGGAGGACGATTCAGATCTTATGGAAACCGATTTGGAGGAGGAACTAGGGTGTATCCGCGGTGAAGAATGGTGTAGCTGTTTACCGAATGATGAATGTTTGGGTGAGGAATATATTTGCAGAGACGGTATTTGTGAGTATTGCGATTCGGGAGAGCATCATTGTCCTTGCATTGGTGGCTGGTGCCTTTATGGTCGGATTTGCTATGAGGGTATTTGCTTGGATGAGAGCGAAATTGATGGCGATGAAGAAATCGTTTGTCCTGGAGGCATGAATTGTCCCTGCTATCCGGATGAGACCTGTCAGGAAGGGTTGGAGTGTCGATTGGGCACAATATGTCTGGAGGAGTGCTGGCCTGATCATCTTGGAACCTATGGCTGCATGTGTGCAGGAAATTTCTGTTACGATGTCGAAACTACCTGTGTAAACGACATCTGTATTCCCAAAGCCTGGGTGGATGGGGATCAATAAATGTCGGTGGAAGAAACACACATGCAGGAGGAAAACGCTCCTATCCCTTCACCTAAGCGCGGTTACTGGGCAGGATGGAAGGATGTGCGGCATATCGGGCAGTTCTTTTATTGGTTCATTATTTTTGTCTGCCTGAACACTGTTGCGGATAGATTATTAGACAGCATGGTAGATAAGGAATTTTGGAAATCCTATCCTGGCGATGTCACAACATGGAAAATCATTATTACCATAACAGAAGTTGGTAGCATATGAAATGGCTGTTTGATGGCGAAATGAAATCTGCTTGAATGCCATTGTTTTACTGGTTCAAGATAAACGAAAAGGGCAGAACAAAAATCCTGCTCATAAATCGATTCTCACATTTCTCTTTAATTCCAGCTATTTATCCGCCTGTTTGATCCAGGCTTGGGCGACGGCCTTGGCGACGTGCATGGCGACCGCTTTATCCAGGGGATCGGGCAGGATGTTTTCCTTGGTCGGTTCTTTCACGTAATCGGCCAATGCGATGGCGGCGGCCAGCTTCATTTCGGGTGTAATCTGGCGGGCGCGGGCGTCCAGCGCCCCACGGAAGATTCCCGGGAAAGCCAGTACGTTGTTGACTTGATTGGGATAATCGCTACGACCGGTACCCACCAGCGCCGCACCTCCGGCAAAGGCTTCTTCCGGCGTGATTTCCGGGTCGGGGTTGGCCATGGCGAACAGGATCGGGTCGGCGTTCATCGTAGCCACCATCTCGCGCGTGACCAGCCCGGCCTTACTCACACCGATAAAGACGTCTGCGCCTTTCAGTGCATCCGCCAGGCTGCCTTCTCCTTCCACGACGCCGGGCATCTTTAAAATCCATTCCTTGTGGAAGGCCAGTGGGCGCTTGCGGTTGATGATCCCCTTGGAATCGCAGACCAGGATTTCACGCGGCGAGCCGTCCATGGAGTTCAGCATCTTGACGATGGCATAGGCTGCCGCTCCCGCACCGGAAAGCACGACTTTCAGTTCGGTAAAGTGTTTTCCCGTTACTTTCAGCGCGTTATGCAGCGCGGCGATGGTAACGACCGCCGTGCCGTCCTGATCGTCGTGGAACACGGGGATGTCCAGATCCTGCAAGCGCTCGATCAGATCCACACAGCGCGGCGCGGAGATATCCTCTAGATTGATGCCTCCGAAAGTCGGTGCAATCAGGCGCACCAGCTTTTCCAACTCATCTACATCTTTGGTGTCCACCACGATGGGCATGGCATCGACATTGCCGAAGGTCTTGAACAGCAGGCTTTTTCCCTCCATCACCGGTAAGGCCGCATGCGGGCCGATGTCGCCCAGTCCCAATACCGCCGTGCCGTCGCTGATGATCGCAACGGTGTTGGCTTTCATGGTGTAGGTGTAGGCCTGTGTGACGTCGTTGGCGATTCTAAGGCAGGGTTCCGCCACACCGGGCGTGTAGACACGAGACAGGTCTTCGTGGGTTTTCAAAATACACTTGGGAGTGATTTCCAGAATACCGCCGCCCAGTTGCTGACGTTCGCTGCAACATAACTCGTTGTATCGATCGTGATCGCCCACTATACGCTCCTCATTCGTGATTGTTTTTCTGAATGTAACCTGAAGATCCGTGTCAAACAGCACCTCAACACAAGTTCGCGAATCCTGTCATTGCCGCATGTTTTTGTCAAGTAAACTCCCCAGTATCATGATGAAAGAACGACTTGCGCGCGTTTGTATTCCCAAGTGTCGCGATTCCGGTGAACTTCTCTTTTTTTCCCTTCCAACATCGGTTTGGCGTGGTAGGATCTGTACCGACTGCTGAACGCGTTCTCGTCTGGATTCGCATAAACGTTCATAAGGTTGTACCATGATTAATAAAGCGAGTATCATCCACAAGTTACCACTGCCTACGCCCTATCCGGTGGGGGATGTCAACAGCTATTTGATACTGGGCGAGAAACCGGCGCTGGTGGATACCGGGGTTTATACGCCGCAATCGCTGGAGGCCCTGGAGGCCGGACTTACACGCCATGGTGTGACGTTTTCGGATATTCAGGACATACTCATCACCCACGGCCACTACGATCATGCCGGGGCGGCCTATTGGCTCTCCAAACGCTGCAAGGCGACCTTGTTCCTGCATGAACGTTGCGTATTGTCCGACCGACGCGATGAAGATTCGTTGCAGCGGCTTTTCAACGTGCTGATCCGTTGCGGTACGAAGCCGGAATTGCTGGATTTAATGCGAAAGGTATTCAAGCGCAGCGACGAAAACGCGGATCTGCACAGCGAACCACATGAGATCCGATTGTTGCGCGGCGGCGAACGCCTGGAGATCGGCGGGCGCAGCTTGACCAGCCTGCACACTCCGGGACATTGTCCCGATCACCTCTGCTACCTGGATACCGAAACGGGCGAGTTGTTTTCCGGCGACATGCTGCTGCCGCACATCACTCCCAATCCCCTGCTTTACCTGGACCCGGAAAACGGCTACCGCCGCTATCGCAGCCAGTTGCAGTATCTGGATTCATTACAGACGCTTTCCGAAACGAAGGCCGCAGTCGGTTATCCGGGACACGGGAAGAATATCGAGGATGTGCCCGCCTTGATTGCACGCAACCGCATGTTTATCGAGCGCCGCGCCAAGCTGTTTATCAAGCGCATTCAGGCGGGAAACGAGACTCTCTTTGAATTGGCGGAAGCTGTTTTCGGCAAACTGGACCCGATCAACTTGTATCTGGCCTTATCGGAATCGCTGGCGTATCTGGATTTATTGGAGCGCGACGGACGGGTGCTGGTTGACCGGCAGAGCACGCCGATGCGCCTTTCGATTGTCGAATAAAAGAAACGGAAACGCGCCATGAACCCGAACGAAATGGAAGTGCAGGACGAACACGTCACGAATGAAAAATACCAACAGGCAACGCTCACCGACCGCAGCTTTCGGGATTGCGTCTTCGAGTCCTGCGATTTCAGCGGAGCGGACTTTTCCCGCTCGCGCTTTCTGGATTGCCGTTTCATCGGCTGCAATCTCTCCAACTGTAAAATCGTCCGCGTTGCTTTTCGGGACGCCTCTTTTAAAGACTGCAAACTGACCGGCGTGGATTTCAGTTCCATCGACGACGCCCTGCTGGAGTTGTCCTTCGAAGCCTGCGACCTGTCCTACGCGCTCTTTTCGGATCTCGAACTGGATGAACTTTCCTTTAAAGACTGCAACCTGCGCCAGGCGGAATTCGTTTCCTGCCGCCTCATGAAAGCCGATTTCAACGAGGCGCAACTGGAAGGTGCGCTCTTTTCCCGCTGCGATTTAAGCGACGCCGATTTCCGTCTGGCGGCCGGCTATGCATTCGACCCGCGCGAAAACAACGTCAAGGGAACCCGCGTGAGCTTACCGGAGGCAGTCGCTCTGTTACAGATGCTGGGTTTGAATGTCGGGTAATAACCACCGTTGGTCTGCAAAGCTAATCGCTCGAACGCACACAGCGGGCATAAATATAATCTTCCCCCTTATACTCGCTTCGCAGACCCGCTTTACTGAAGTCAATCACAAAAACCTGGTCACGACGCTTGGCGATTTTTCCGTGATTTATGTTTAAAGGATCGGAAGACTTTCTTCCAATAAATATTTTTAACTGATCATTGCAACATGATACCTTATCTCCCATAATGCTTTTAGAACGTCTGTATATCTATGGCAGCTTTAATTTCTGTGCAGTTTAGAGACTGCTGCCATATCAAATACGCAAGGAGAAGCGACCAGAATGAAAATACTCGTCGTTGTTCAGGGACCATATGGAGAACGTATCGTTAATAATTTGCAAACATACGCTCCAGAGCACTGGGAAATAAACCCTATTCATCTAAGCAAAAATCTTCCACAAATCATTGATGAACCCGAAGATTTCGTGCCACCCAATATTCCGGCAAGCGATCTTCTCCTTTTTTTAAGCGAGAAAGACGATTGCGCCCAGCTTATTCCCGAGATGGCGCGCCAAGCTGGTGTGAAAGGAGTTATTGCACCGATTGAAAGCTCAACATGGTTGTCATTGGGACTTAAAGGACAGATTAAAGAAGAACTTTCAAAAGCGGGCATATGCAGTGTCTATCCCAGAAATTTCTGTACATTAACTCGAAACACATACGGTTACAGAAACAGCTCAGAATCGTACGAATGTGAAATAATTTCAGAATTTGCAGAGCATTTCGGTCGACCAAAGTTCAAGGTTGATGTAGATCCCGAAACCGGAATGCTGAACGATGTTAAAATCGTGCGCTACTCACCATGTGGCTCTACGGTACATGCCGTAGCCAAAATGAACGGTTTGCATGTGGATGAAATTGTTCCAAGAGCTGGACTTATCTGTATGCAGTATCCATGTCTTGCTTCCATGCAAATGGAACATATAGATAGCGAACTGTTTAATACCCTCATGCACCTTTCCGGTCAGATTTTCAATGAACAATTGGAACCTCATCTTGAACCATTTTATTCGGAAGAACGGAAAAAGAATTAGCCGGACAGTTGAGTAAATCGGGTGACGTTTACCTGACTGGAAGTTGCTGGAGTCGGTTCCACTGTGGAGTTGTAACTCATTTACTCTTCAGCGATGCTTTCAAGGCTCGATTGGCTTCGGCGGAAATGACGGTGTCTGTGTGTTTCATCAAAAAAAGGAGCAGTTTTTTGCCAAGCACGGGATCGCGACTTTCGGCGATGGATCGAACTGCGGCCTGTTTTTGATCGTCTGCCAGATCCTGCGATTTCTGTAGGGCCAATAACAGCGCCACATATAACACCTTGCGCACGGGATAACGCTGATAGGCAAGCTCTGCCTGACCCGTTTGGATAAGTTCTCCTGCCTCTTCGGCGATATCCTCTACCTGCATGTCCTGCTGGCTGAAGAGGTACACGACATTGCGCACGCGGGTTTCCTCTTCCGGCTCGGCTTCGGGAAGGATCGTCCGGATCAGGCGATTTAGCAGGCGGCGAATCATGCGACCCCCTTCGTTCGCAATTTTACATGTAACGTGCCATTTTCTGTCATGTCGGCAATCGTCACGGTGTTGCCAATCCATGTTCACATGCACACAACTACCTGAATTCACGATTGGTTCCATTATTTTACAATCATGAAAACACAAATACAATCCTTTTTAAAGATTTCCTCTTTTCACTCTTTGAATCTCGAATACACATCGAGGCGGATTGCCAATTGCTTCTGGCGGTCCAAGGGGAGTGTCATTCTGAAGTCGAACAGGATAATCTCATGTAATTTCAAAGAGATCCCTAGTTGATATCCAGAATGACGCCTGTTTCGTACACGGAAAAACACATAGCGAACCGAATCACCACGAAAACTGAGCAGGAGAACTGACAAAATGTCACAGATTTATTGGGATTTATGGAAAAATGACAAACTGTCTCGATTTGAATTGCCCAATCCGGTTCGTCTGGAGCAACAGGAAAGTCTCAGCTAGTCAGGTCGCCTAAATACTCCTGTAATTTCAAATCATTAAAATGAAAATGCAATTTGGTTGCGTCCTGGCATTCTCCTTGCTAGTGTATGCCTGTGGTGAGGTTTTTCATCAGGAGGTGATTCATGTTTGGACCAGGTACGCGCCTGTCGCTTTGGCTGGTTGTCCTGTTGACGTTGATACCGGTTACGGCTTTTGCGGATGCCACAATCGATGTGTATGAAGTGCTGGTAGACGGCGAGGAGGTCGAGGATCTGACCAAAATCTACGTCGGTGCGGAAAGTTCCGTGGTGACGCTGAAAATGCGTTACACAAAGGATTCCGGCACGACGGTGGATAAATGGGAATTATACTACGATTCCTCGACCAACAGCACGGCCTTCGATAGCGGCGAGTTTTCCGGCACCACCGCCACGGTGGCCTTTACCACCAATCAGATTCGTACGGATTCCAGCACGGATTCCTCGAATCTGCAATACAACTACACGGTAGAGGTCAAGGTCGTCTGGTCCGAGGAAGATACAACCACTACCACGGATGGCGACTACGACACCGACACCGATACCGACACGGATACCACCGTAAACGGTAGTGATTCCCAGACCTTGACGATTCGTGTCGACAAAGATCCGCCCGATACCGTGGTATTGCTTGAAGATCCGGTGCCGGGCGAGGGCAGCCTGGAAGTTTCCTGGGAGGAAATCGTTTCCGAAAACAGCGGCGAAGCGGAAGAAGCGGTTCGCATTCAATTCTGCGTACGCAAATTGTCGGATGTATCGGACACGTCGCTGTTGTCAGCGGGATTGCGCGCCACCGACGGCGATGACGACTCGGAAGCGGAAAGCGAAATCACCGAAGACGGCGATATGGATGCCAATGAAACTCCTGTGGATGGCGACACGGTTGCCGATGGGGATACGAATTCAGCCGATGGTGATCTGGTTACCGATGGTGATCTCGTTACGGATGGCGACATCGCTGATGGCGATACCATCATCGATGGTGACACCACAACCGATGGCGATACCACAACCGATGGCGATACCACGACTGATGGCGACACCACAACTGACGGCGACACCACGACCGACGGCGACACCACGACCGACGGCGACGATACCAGCGTGGAAGAGCTGGAAGGCTGCATCGATCCGGTTCCGGATGGTACGGAAGCAAAAGACAATACCTCCTACACCATCACCGGGTTGGAAAACAACGTCGAATACGAAATCCGGGCGCGCGCTATCGACTACGCCGGCAATATCAGCCAGTACTGGTCCGATCCGATCACCGGCATTCCGCTGGAAGTGGCCGATTTCTGGGAGGATTACCAGGAAAGCGGCGGCAAGGAAAAGGGTGGTTTCTGCTTTATCGCCACGGCGGCCTACGGTTCGTATTCGGAAGATGAAGTGATGCTGCTGCGCCAGTTCAGAGATGGCGTGCTGAAGAAGTTCTCCATGGGACGCCAATTCATTTCCCTGTACTACCACTACAGCCCACCGCTGGCGAAAATCGTGGCCGAATCACCGGCTGCGGCTCAAGTCGTGCGCGGCGCGCTGTATCCGGTCGTCATGGGCTTGTCGTTTGCCTATCTGCTTAATCCTACCTCCCAGCTTATCTGTCTGTTCTGCGGACTGATGTTCTTGATGGGGTTGTACCTCTTCGTTCGGCGCGGTTCCCGAAAGGAGGTGCGGCAATGATGAAACGAAGCTGGCTATGCTTGTTGGCGCTTGTTCTGGTTCTGTTTGGTATGCAGTCCATGCTCTGGGCGCAGGAACAAGCGGAAGACGATACCCTGTTACAAGAAGACGACTCCGACCTGATCGGTTCTGAAATTCAGGAAAGCGAACAGGAACCCGAGCTGGTTGAAACGGGTGACGTGCAAGAGGCGCAGGATTCCGGCCAGGCCGTTGAAGCGGGGCAGGATGAAGCCGCGTATGAGCAGGCGATTGAAGAAGAGCCTCCGGCAGAAGAAGAGCGCACCTCGGAGGAATTGCGAGCGGAGCAGGAAGACGTGGAAATGAAGCTTGCCACCGAAGACTGGCGCAATACCAGCGAATCTCCCAGAAGCTGGACCGCGCATATCGCTTTCGGCGGGTACAAGCTGCGTCACATCGACGACGAATTCAGCAATGCCTCTCCCGCTGCGGATATTTTCGGCGACGATATGGAATTCACCTTCCAACTCGGTTTCGAATATCTGATCTACCAGGGCGTCGGCACCTTCGGTATCGAACCGGCAGTCGGATATTTCCGCACCAAAGGCAAGGGCTTGTTCGAAACCACCGGGGAGCAGTCCAACGACAGCACCACCATGTACATGGTTCCGCTGAAACTCTCGGCGGTGTATCGCTTTACCTATCTTTGGGAACGATATCAGGTTCCTCTGGCTCCTTACGTCAAGTTCGGTTTCGACTACAATCTCTGGTTCGTGCTGGATAACGACGACCATATCGCCAGCTACACCGACAGCACCAGCGGCGACAAGCACAAGGGCTACGGCGGCACCTTCGGCATGCACGTTTCCTACGGCTTGCAGATCTGTCTGGACTTCATCGATCCAAGCGTCGCCACGGAATTCGATCAGGATGTCGGCGTGAACAATACGTATCTGTACGTGGAAGGTAACTACGCCATGATCAACGATTTCTGGTCGGGATCGTCGTTCGATCTGTCCGATCATCATTTCATGGTGGGGTTGCTGTTCGAATTCTAGGCCGATCCTCTTATCATAAGGAGGGAGCACGTGAGCCGCAGAATCCGCGTGGTTATCGAATACGACGGCACCGCCTATTCCGGCTGGCAGGTACAGGCCAACGGCGAGCAGACCATTCAGGATCAAATCGAACGGGCGATCGAAGCGGTCACGGGAGAGCGCCTGCGCGTGTTCGCGGCGGGCCGCACCGATGCCGGGGTACATGCGCGGGGCCAGGTGGCGCATTTCGATACCGACTGCACGATTCCCTCCGAAAAAATGGCGGCGGCCATCAATAGCCGCCTGCCCGACGACATCACGATTCTCTCTTCCGTAGAAGCCGCAGCCGATTTCGACGCCCGGCGCGCCGCACGCGGGAAAATCTATCAGTATTCCATTCTGAATCGCCCGATGCCCTCGCCGCTATTGCGGCACCGTAGCTGGCACATCAAAAACCCACTGGACATCGAAGCCATGCAGCAGGCGGCGGAGTTTTTAATCGGCGAGCACGACTTCGCCTCGTTTCAGGCTTCCGGCTGCGCGGCGAAACACACCATGCGCCACATCTACCTGTTAGACATCCGCCGCATTCACGACGAGCGCATCCTGGTCGAGATCTTCGCTACGGCGTATTTAAAGCAGATGGTCCGCAACATCGTTGGAACGCTGGTGCAGGTCGGGTTGGGGCAGATGCCCGCCGAACACATGCGCATGGTGCTATCGGCCTGCGACCGCAACGCCGCCGGACCCACCGCTCCCGCGCAGGGCCTGCAAATGGTCAAGGTTTTCTACCGGGACGATCCTCCCCCGGCGCAGCTACTGCGTCTCATCCCCGAATCGCATCGGTTGATGTGAAGGATAATAATCGGGTGACGAGCAACCAACCTACCCGACTCAATGATGATGTTGTATTACAGAATTTCATGGATTCTCCTGTTCCTTGTATGTTTCATATACAAAGATAGCAAAGGTAGAAGCCACTCCAACTGCAAGCCGCGCATGGCGCGGAAGAAGACCTCTGAAAGATGGTGTTTTCCCGTGGCCTGATCCATAATATTTACGTAGTTTACGTAACCCCTCAGTGATAGCTACGAGATTGTTCAGAAGTATTTTTATGGTTTTAGCACCTTTTTTATATTCTGAAACGCTTTCGGGAACCAAATTCAATTTCTCCAAAGTCTTCTTGACCAGTTTGGGGAAAACTAATTTTTCCAATTCGTCAAATCCTTTTTCATTCAAAATCGCTTTGCATACTGATTCAATGAAGTCTTTGGCATTCCCAATAGCTGCTGTAGGATTATCAGTGATATCTTTCTGCATCTCATCGATTTGTTGTTGAAGATAGTTGCTATTGAGATCGATAAAGGATTGCTTCACTTCTTGAAGATGGTTATTCCTTGCAGTTGTTGTCCGGCGGTATCCCCATACAGGGCACATGGAGATTGATTCTTTTTCATACAACTCCCAGCCATCATTTCCTACATGGTTATTGATTAGGGTGACAATTTTAGTTGCATCAGACTGATTCTGAATTACTTCTGGATGAAGCATTTCACAAAGAAATTGAAGCAGGATTTCGTCGCGGCCATCCTGTAGTTTGAATCGCTCGTCATTAAAAATCCAGTCATCCGGCCAATCAAAAGGATTATTAACACGATGTTGCCAGATATCACCCTCGGCATTTTTAAAACGGGGATCAGTGGACGGCATTTCTTCAATATTGTATAAGCGAGCTAAAAACTCAGATTCTTCAAGTCGTCCAGCCCAATACCACACACTATCACCTTTGTGTTTGTTCTCTATCATACTATTGTTCAACGCTTCAAACAGGTAACGTCTAGTAACTTTTGTTATTTCTTGCATTACTCACCTAAGCTTCCAATTTTACATGAATGAGGTTATTTTAGCAGAAAATCACCCGACCCGCTACAACGATAATCGCAGGGCTGAGAACTGTCACAAGAATCACCAAGCTTATGCAGCTTCTTTTCTGGTGGCGACCAGCAGCAGGGCGACGCCGACGCTTGCGCTGATAGCCGAAGCCAGCACGATGCCGGCCTTGGCGGCTTCGAGCAGACTATCCTGCAAACCCAGATTGGCAATGAACAAAGCCATCGTAAATCCGATTCCACTGAGTGCGCCGCCGCCGAGTACGTGCAACCAGCGCACTCGGTTGGGTAGCGCAGCTAATCCGAGCTTTACGGCTACAAACGCGAAAAGAGCTATACCTGCGGGCTTACCCAAAACCAGTCCGAGAGCGACGGCGACCGCCACCGAATGTCCCATACTTTCAGGACTCAGCGGTACCCCCGCGTTGACCAGTGCGAAAAGCGGCATGATTCCGAAAGCCACAAAGGGATGCAGGGCATGTTCGATCCGGTGCAGCGGCGAGCTGCTTTCGCGAAGAATTTCCTCGGCCTCTCGCTTGTCAACGCCGGTAGCCGTCGAGTCGGTCCGCTTCAGGCGCTCCAGAAACTGATGAAGCGTGCCTTGCAAGGTGTGGGGACCATACAGCGACTTTGCGGGAGTCAGTAAGCCCAGGGCCACTCCGGCTACCGTGGGATGAACGCCGCTCTTTAGAAATGCCAGCCAGACTAACGAACCGGCGAGGATGTATACGCCGATGCTTCGAACGCCCAAACGATTCATAACGGCGACCAGTATCAGTCCTCCGATAGAAAGCCCAAGCGCCAGCAGGTTGAGATCGCCGGTGTAAAACAAGGCGATGATCAGCACCGCGATGAGATCATCCGCGATGGCCAGAGAGAGAAGAAACACGCGCAAGCCGGAAGGGATGCGCTTTCCCATCAGGGCGAGAACGCCCACGACAAAGGCGATGTCGGTGGCCATGGGAACCGCCCAGCCGCTGCGACCGGCCTCGCCCATCGGATTCAGACCCAGGTAGATCAGCGCCGGGATCATCGCGCCGCCAACGGCGGCTACCAGCGGCAACACTACTTTGCGAGGTTCGTTGAGTTCTCCGTGGACGAGTTCACGCTTGATTTCCAGACCTACCACAAAGAAGAAAATCGCCATCAGTGCATCGTTGATCCAATACCACAGTGGATAATCCAGTACAAAAGAACCCAGACCAATGGTCAAATGGGTTTCCCATACGGCACGAAAGCTCTCGGCAAAAGAGGAATTCGCCAGGATCAGAGAGACCAAGGCCGCCAGAGCCAACAGGATTCCGGATGCTGCTTCCGTTTTAAAAAAACGACTAAATCCCAAACTGAATCGTTGCAGAGCATCCATAATCAATTCCCTTCCTTTTCAGGCTGCCTCTATCGTCTATCGTATGAAATAATTTCACACCTGTTCCATAGCCCAATGCAATGGGCAATTGTTTTACCCATCAAAGCATATTGATCAACTATGGGAATCACAAATTCCCATCCGACACCGCTAATTGGATGATTCAAGAGAAAAGTCTATCATAAAAACGACAGGGTTTCCCGCCATTCTTTAAATGCCGAGAAACCGCGCCCCCAGTTGTACTGTCATTTAAGATCCGGCAACCTGTCGAAGATTGCGGTTGGCATGAAGTAGCCAGTTGAGCAGGCAGAATGCGCCGGTAACCGCAAAGAGGATACCCAGTTTCGTAGGTCGGACAGAAAATCTGTCCGACCTACCAAGTTATACGAATGAGGATAATGTAAAACAAGTAGGATGGGCAATTGCCTTGCCCATCAAATGCCTACCAGCTTAGTTCTCACAGCTTCCGCCTGCCGCTTGTTCACCTTTGGCCAGATGCGTCGAATCATGTGCGGAATCCGCCTCGCAGTTACCAGCATTTTCTTGCTGTTCCGGGAAGGAATAGCTCGTCTCGCCGGTAAGCTCATTCGTTTCAAAGGGCAGTGCCGCCAGTCCCGGACAGGGTTTGCCGCGCAGCGCCGATAAGCCCTGCTTCAACGAGCTTTCCGTCTGTTCTCCTACCAGTCGCGCCGCTTCGGAACCGTCCATGCGGATAAAGAGGAAGGTTGGAACGCCCACCAGCCGATAACGTTTGGCGAAGTGCCGGTTTTCCGGATCGGAAATGTCAATCTGCTTGACGAGCACCTGGTTGCCGTCGCACTGGTTGATGATGCCGTCGACTACCGGTTTCATGCGCTGGCAGATCGTGCAGTCCTTCGAGTAGAATTCCACCATCACCGGCCAGAGTTCGCCCTGTTCATCCAGCACCAGTTGCTCGTTAGCGGTCTGCGCCTGGGCCGTATCGACCGGTGCATTTACCTCGCCCCACAAGTCCATCAATAATGACAGCGAAACGAAGACCAGCAGAATTCCAATGGCGCGCTCGATCTTGGGCAGATGAGGATTGATGCGTCTCAAAAACGTGATGCCCGCCTCGGCGAAGATGGCGGTGATCAATAATGGCACCGCAAAGCCTACCCCGTATACGGCCAAAAAACCGGCGCCCGTAAGCGGATCGGAAGTGGTGCTGGCGGTGTAAGTCAGCACCGAACCCAATACCGGACCGACGCAGGGGCTCCAGCCCGCCGCAAACACCACGCCCATCACCAGGGCGTTGATCGAGCCGAAGCGCGTTTGTAGTTTAGTGTCGTCGCCGCGCACGATGCGGTCGAATAAGGGAATGCGGATCAGACCCAGGAATTTCAAGCCGAAGACCAGAATCAAAAGCGCTCCCACACCGGAAACGATGGCTTTGTGCTCAGTTAAGAACGCACCCAGAGTGGAGGCGGTCAATCCTAAAAGTGTAAAGACGGCCACGAATCCGGTGGAAAAGAACAGGGCGCGTATCAATAGCTGGCCGCGTCCGACCGAACCGGCTTTGGAGATATCAGCTCCAACCAAGGCGGACAAATAGATCGGGATCAGCGGCAAGACGCAGGGGGTCACAAAGGTCAATAGTCCCGCCGTAAATACGCCCATTAATTCCAGAGTCATCGTTACACTCCTGAGGTTACTGTCATGTTCCCGCGATCAGCGAGCCGAATACCGCGCCGTACGCCGTTGAAATATAGGGATTCGACGTAATGGGGCAACCGCCCGACTGGCACCCGATAAAGCTGTAGTAGGCCAGTCCCAATCCAGCGCCGATCACCGCGCCGATTAAAAACCGCTTCCAGCGCCGTTTCGGCTTGGCGGGTGCGTCGTTCGTTTGCGTCGTTTCAACATCTTGTTCCTGCATGAGAATGCTCCACTTTCATCAATTCGCGGCTGCTTCAGCCGGTGCATCCAATAAGTCTTCTTCGATGATCTCTTCGTAGAAGTGCTGCCCGCGCGTACCGACCACGCGCTCCACAACACTGCCATTCTTCATGAACAACACCGTCGGCGTGCCGCGTACTCCCAGTTTGCCGGTAGTTTTGGGAGCGCTTTGCGTGTTCAAGTGGCAGACTTTGACCTGGCCGTCGTATTTGCAGGCCAGCCGCATGATGGTCGGTGCCAGTGCCTGGCATGGCGCACAACCCGGTGACCAAACGTCAATCAGCACCGGAACATCCGATTTCCGCACCTGCTCGTTGAAGTTCTTGTCCGTCAGTTCCACCGGCTCTTTTTTGCAGCCGCCATCCAATCCCAACCATTTCATCAGTCCCATGTGTTTGCTCCTTTAGTTTCGTGCCGTTTCGCCCGCCGCATCGTCAAATAAAGACGGCGTCTGTCGTTTCGGCATCATGTCCAGAAATTTAAGTAATTCCGTCATTTCAGGGATGTCGTTTTCCTTTACGAGTTGCAGCCGATCCAGCGCCAATTTCGTTTCGCCGCGCATCAGCCGCCAGAGAGAGGTTGTCAGTTCGCCGCCCGCCGGTTTTTGCTGCAAGGGCAAATACCCTTCACAGCCGTTCTGCAACAGTTGCAAGGCGTCTTTTCCCTGTCGTTTCAGTAAGATAAGCATTTCCTGCACCGCCTGCCGCTCTTTGCTGTCCCAGAGATACGCCAGAATCAGGCGACAGCGAAGCGAGGTGCGTCCCGGTTGCCGTTGCAGCGCCTCGCCATACAGGCGCGCCGCCTTGTGCGGCTCTCCATTCAGCAAATATCGGTTGGCTAGCATTTCTTTCATCGTTTCACCTCTCGCATGTGTAACAAAGCAAGCTGCGTGCCAATTTATTGATAGCTGATATTACTTATGTTTTCTTTGTTGACACAGTTGCAACAGCGTGATACATGTTGCATTGTATACAGTATTGCAACAATGCAACATATAATGCAACGTCTTGGACAGCAGGAGAAAACGCCGTGTCCTCTCTACTTCCATCGCTGGATCTGATCCGCCAATTGTCCTCCAATCCGGAACTGCTGCGCCGCTTCCTCGATTCGATCGGCGACGCCCTGTTCGTGGTGGATGCCGAGCATAACATTGTATATTGGAACCAGCGGGCCGAAGCGCTTACCGGCTATTCGGAGCGGGAGGTGCTTGGCCAGCATTGCCTGGCGGGTATCCGCTGCGAAGGCTGCCTGCGATCCTGCACGCTGTTCCAACGCGGGCGCATCGAAAACACGCCGATTACGCTTACCGCAAAGGATGGTCGCGAGTTGAACGTACGAAAAAGCGCTTTCGTTCTGCGCGATGCATCCGGCGAGATTCTGGGGGGTGTGGAACTGTTGCGCGATGAAACCGCCTTGAACCAGCAGATCTCCCAGTGTACCTTGCAGCGCAGCAAGATCGAGGAGCGGGAGCGCTTGCAGGCGGCGATTCTGCGCAGCGTACGCGAAGGCGTGGTGACCATCGATCAGGACTGGCGCATCACCAGTTTCTCGCCCAAAGCCGAGCAGATGAGCGGCTACCGGGCCGAGGAAGCCATCGGGCGCTACTGTCACGACATCATCGGGTCGAGCCTTTGCAAAACGGACTGTCCCGCCCAGCATTGCCTGGAGCAGGGCGAGGACGAGGCCGAGCGAGCCACGGCTATCACCCAGGCGCAGGGTAAGGCGCTGCCCGTCGTCGAAATAGCCGCTCCGCTGCGTGACGAGCAGGGCGTGGCCATCGGTTCATTGTTGATATTGGAGGATCGCAGCCAGGCGCAGGCTTTGTCCGATCCGGGTGACCGCTCCGGCTTCATGGGAATTATCGGCGCTTCCAAACCGATGCGGCGCGTCTTTCAGATCATCGAACAGGTGGCGGTCAGCGATGTCACGGTACTGCTTACCGGCGAATCGGGAACCGGCAAGGAGCGCGTCGCCCGCGCCATTCATCAGCTTTCCAAGCGTCGCCTGGCTCCCTTTCAGGCCATCAACTGTGCCGCTTTGCCTGAAACGCTATTGGAAAGTGAATTGTTCGGACACGCCAAGGGGGCTTTCACCGGTGCGCAGGAAGCTCGTGCAGGGCGCATCGAGGCCGCGCAGGGTGGCACCTTGTTTCTGGATGAAATCGGGGAAATGCCCATCACGCTGCAATCCAAGCTGCTGCGCTTTTTACAGGAACGCGACTATCAACGCCTAGGTGAAAACGAAGTGCGCCGGGCGGACGTGCGCGTGCTGGCCGCCACGAATCGCAACCTGCCAGCCGAAGTGCAGGCGGGACGCTTTCGCGAGGATCTGTACTACCGCATCAACGTCATTCCAATCCCCATGCCTGCTTTACGGGAAAGGGCGGAAGATGTCGCCCTGCTTGCGGTGCATTTGTTGAAACAGATTTCGGCGGAGCGGAATCGGCCCGGACTGTCATTGACTCCGGCGGCAATCCGTCAGATGAGTTCCTATTCCTGGCCGGGTAATGTGCGCGAGTTGATCAATGCGCTGGAATATGCCGTCGCCTTGGCGCCGGGTCGTAAAATCCGCCCGGAAGACCTGCCCCTGCAACGCACGGTTTCTCAGAAACGCTATATTTCACAGGATGAAACCGAATCGGGAGAAGAGCATCTGATCCGGGAAGCCTTGCGCCTGAACCAGCAGAACCGCAGTCAGGCGGCGGCGTATCTCGGGATGAATCGTGTCACGCTGTATCGTAAAATGAAGAAATATGGAATCGAGTAGGAGAGGACGTCCTGTACTTTGTAGAAGTGACCGTGGCTATTTCTTTTCCACAACCGAGCCGAAATCCTTCTTCTTCTTGCCCGGTTTGATGATCTTGCCCTGACCCTTCGTGGATTCCTCCATGTCGCTGATCAGTTGCTCCATCGCCTGCTTATCCTGTTCCTTGACGGCTTCGGCTCGGATATGCTCCACATCTTCCAGTAGGCGGGAGACCTTTTGCAGCGCCTGTTCCACTTCACCCATCATCCAGGTGGCTTCATCTTCGGAGCCGGACAGGCGCACCTGCTCAACCGCCACAACTGCCGAGGTGGATATCGAACGAGCCTCCGACAGTCTTTCTTTTACTTGTTCGTTGTAGGATTCGATTCCCGCTTCATTGATCGCAGCGACCATCTCGGTGATTTCTTCTACGTTTTGTTCGATCTGCTGCTTGATGTTTTCCGCTTCCGTAGCCATTTCTTCAATGGCTGCTTTTTCATCATCCGACAATTCCGGTTCTTCTTCTTCCGGTTCCGAAATCGCTTCTTCTTCCGGTTGCGCTGGTGTGGCGGGCGCTTCTTCTTTTTTCACATTCATCTGGGAAAGCTCCGCCATCAAATCATCCAGTTCATTCTGGGCGCTTGCTTTTTCCTGGGGGCTTTCCTGGGGCTCAGAAATGGCGGGCACAGGTTCTTCTGTGTCTTCTTCTTCTTCGACAGTTTCTTCGACAGCTTCTTCCGGCTGCGATTCGGAAGCGGCAACGTTGCCCTTCTGCAAGTCAGCCATCAACGCTTCAAGTTCATCCTGTGCAGAGACGGGTTTTTCTTCCTGCTCGATTTCTTCTTCTGCGGCTTCTGTTTCCGCTTCTGCTTCGAAATCGGGAATGTCCGCTGCATCCACCGGAGGTCGTTCCATGTCGTCTATGTCAAGACCACGTTGCAAGCCGCTGAACGTGCTTTCCTCCTCTGCCTCTACAGCCTGTTCCTCGACCTCTTCCGGTTCGATACCGGCAAAGGATTCCATTTGATTCAGGATGGAATCGATTTCATCCAGATCCATCTCGCCGGACTCTTTTTCACGGCGCGCACGTTTAAAGCTATAGCGTTCTTCTTCTTCTTCGACAGTGGATTCGGCTTCCGCATCGGCTTCTTCTTCCGATTCGGCTTCCATCTCTGCGGCTTCTTGATCCTCCGGTTCGGGTTCTTCTTGTTCCACTTCCGGTTGATTCAACGCATCTTCAGCCATACTGAGGCTGGCTTCCAACTCTTTCATCGAGGGTTGACCGGAAGCCTGATCCGCCAGGGCGTCCACGGTAGGTGCATCTTGCAGGCTGAGTTCTTCGAATCCCCAGCTCATATTCAGAATGCCATCCGGAGCTTCGGGAAGTTCCGGTTCTTTGGCTGCCGGTCCGTCTACGATTTCGTCATCATCCGCAAGTGGGAACGCATCCGAAACCGTAAGCGGTTTGCCTCTCAATGCTTCCGCACTGGCTTTGGCGCGGTCTTCGATGAAAGCGATTCCTTCCGATGCTTCATCCATCAATTCGTCTTCATCCAGGCTGGGGATGTCCATATCGAAGGCATCTTCTGAGGAATCGTATTCGTAAGCGACTTCGATGATTCCGGTTTTTTCGGTTGCTTTCTGCATGCGACGCCACATCACCACCATCGTTCCAAGCATGCCAAGCAGAACGACAAACAATACCGCTTCCGCCACTGGGAAGGAGCGTTCTTCGGTTTCCTCTTTCTTCAAACCCGCCAGGTCATTCTTGGAAATCGTGATCGTTTGTGTAGAGGCGAGATTCAAGCAGACCAGGGCATCGATTCCCAAATTGCCTTTAATGGAAAGCTGGTATTCTCCTGCTTCGGAAGGCTGGCTCAAACTCGCCCGATAGCGCCCGTCGCCAAGTGCGGTCAGTTCCGCAGGTATAACTTTGCCTGAAGGGCTTGTAATGCTGATCTGCACCGGTTTCTCCGGATTGAGATTCGGTTGGGTCACGCGACCTTCGGCATTAAGCGGTCCATCCAGCAAGTCGTTGGTGATCTGCAAATCCCACTGCAATTTGTCCTCGTTGGCTTTCTGGGGGGAAATCTGGACCCAGCTACCAGCCACGACTTGAATGCTGAAATGACGCTCACGCCCGAAGGCGTCTCCCTTGGCCAACACCCGAATCTGGTATAGCCCTTCCTTCAAAGGGGTCGAATCCGCCAGTAGTGCAGCCGCATAATTTCCGGCCCAGCGATCGGCGGCGTCGGAGTCGCAGGCGCCGGTCGTGCTGCCGCTGTCCGTCAGTGTTGCGCTGCGTAACCGTTTCCCCTGCCAGTTATGCAATTCGGCGGAAAGGGTGGGGCGAATCGAAGAATCGGAGGGCTTGCCCATGAAATCCAACCGCGCCAAGAGCGGAATCGGTTCGTTTTGCAAGTAGACGCTGCGCGAGAAGGGGACATCCAGGTTCACATCGCTGTTCAGGATGACGTACACCGAATCCGGGGAGGCTCCATCCACATGCCATGCTACCGGAGCAGGGGAGGAAATAGAGGCCAGGGTAAAAGCCGAATTACCAGACCAGCGTGCTTTCGTATTCCGCTTTTTGCGATGCGATCCTTTAAATCGGGATGCGCGCAGTTTTGGTCGCTGCTCGCTGCCTGCAATGACGACGGTGGCGTTTTTAACCGACTTGTCCAGCACGAAACGTCCGTTTTCGACCGGTGCAAACTGTAACTCCTGTATGCGCGTGAAGATCCGAAAAGCGGCTTTGGCGATTTCCTGCTTGCTTTGGGCAGGGAAGTACAAGCCGTTGCTATTCAGGCAGAATGTGCGCAGCAGTTCAGCATCCGCCGTATCACTCTTTGCGATTGCGAACAACCGAATACCGCGTTTTTTAAAACGTTGAAGCACTTCCGAAAGGATGCGCTTGCGCGAATTCTCTTCTTCCACACTGAGTTGTTCCGGGTCTCCATCCAGATCGATGCGTCCCGTTGTGACCAATAATAAGGAGCGTTCCATCCCTTCTTTACCGGAAAACTGGAACAAGGCCCGGTTGAGCAGCCGTTCGAGATCGCAGCCGGGTTGGGAGTCGGAGAGAGTCGAAAGCAGTTTGATAGATGCTTTTTTTGCAGCAGCTTCCATCTGGCGTCGCGGCTGCAACACGTTGACTTGTCGGTCGAATGAGAGAATGGACAGCTTGTCTCGGGCGTCCATCAGTTCGATCAGCGTTTTTAGGGAGTCAACGCCGGTTCGTTCCCATTCTCCGGAAGATTCGGGACTTGTCTTTTCAAGCGCCAGCGCGATTTCTCGGCTTGCAGGTGGACGGGCCAATGCAAGTGTTCCCCACAACACCAGCAGCATAATGCAGGCCCCGAATGGGATGGCGCGCCAGATTTTCATACCAATCCAAAGCAACTATAGGATCCGATGATCTGGAGGTTAGCCGATTAGCTTCTTGAATTTTTCCGTAATCAGATCTTTGGTGAACGGCTTGACGATATAATCCGAAGCGCCAGCCTTGATGCATTCCAGAACCAGTTCTTTCTCGGCTTCTGAGGTGCACATGATTACCGGAATACCCTTGGTCATTTCAAGCGATTTAAGCTGTTTCAAGGTGGTGACGCCATCGGCGCGCGGCATGTTGATGTCCATCATGACCAGATCGAATTTGAATTCGTGTTCTTTCATCTTCTTCAGCGCATCGATTCCGTCTTCCGCTTCCACGATTTCCGTTGCGCCTGCCTGCTTGACCGTTTTACTTACGATTTTTCTCATCGTGCTGGAATCGTCTACAACCAGAACCTTCATGATTTTTCTCCTCTGTCTCGATAGGGTTCCAATCGTTCGGTGCTGAACGTCTTGCCGAACTGGCATTCAATCTCGACCGATGACCCGGTGCTTCGTGGTTTACGCTTCTTTCAGTCCGATCATGATGCGCATTTCTCCGATCTCCGGTAGGTCGAATTCAACCTGAATGATCGGAACATCTTTCGGCATCGACATGGAATATTTTTCTCCGTGCATGACCGAAGGCAGCGAAATCATGACTTTCGAGGAACTCATTTCCGCTTTTGCGTTACCGGCGATGATGTTGATCATCTCCCCGACGGCATCGTACACGCCTTCATCGACTTCGGTGACTTCCTCACCCAAGAATCGGCTTACCAGTTGTACCGCAACCTTCGTATCGAAGGTCAAGGAGCAGATGCCTTGTGAATCACCGGAAAAGCCGATCAACGCGCAGATATCGTTTTGTTGTACGGGAGGTGGCTGAAGTGCGACCGAACGTTGTTCCGGCGTCACGTCCATCATCATGTCAAAGCAATCGATTGTGGCCTTGATAAAGGGCTTTACGATTTCAGTGTTCATCGTTTCGATTCCTCTCTTGTTGATTTTCGGCCTGTGCTGTTCAGTAAATCATACCGGTTGCTACAGCATTCAGCGGAATTCACCTATCGCCAGCTTCGATGTCCGAATTCAATGCACTGCAATACGCGAGATTCCATGTCCCTCCCCTCATATACAACTTTCGAGGGTATTTTATCATAGTGCAACTTGCAGCTTATTTCTATGAAAAAGTTATCTTTTCCGCAATAACGCTCAAATTATCGGCTTTCTGCTCTGCGTTTCTTCGCATCCAGCGGAGCAATGCACCGAAGATCTTTTTTGTCAGCGACAGACAGAAATGACCGCTGTGACGGCAAAATCTCGACGCATTGCATTAAAATCGATCACGCAATGCATTATAAAAACTCGTACACGATAAGTGCGACGATCCTTGACGCCCTTGTCTACTCATGATATAAGTTCGGTAAGATTATAAAACTAATCGAGTATTCATAGTCGTACTGGGACAGGCCGATATATTTCTTCGGCTCGTGTCGTTTATGATGCAGCAACTACAGGTAGAATAGCACCCAACCAGGCTATTCCGAATAATGGGCATTACTACAATCTAAGGAGAATGGAACATGACGAAAAAACTACTGCTTTTGCTGGCTTTGCTTTCACTGGTATTCGTATTCCAGGGTTGCGATGACGATGACGACAACACCACGATCGATGGCGACACCGCAGATGGCGACACCGCCGATGGCGACGGCACGATCGATGGCGACTCGGATGAAAACCTGGGCGGCGGCGGCAGCAACAACTTCCGCGGCTACGTCGTCGATTTCGAAAGCGACGTCAAAACGGCGGGTCTGGTCGTGTACGTGCTGAACAACACCAATGGTCTGGCGTTCACGGATATCGATCCCGAAACGACCGACAGCGAAGGCTATGTCGAGTTCACCGGACTCAAAGACGACTACGTCGGTTTCCTGGTCGCCAAAAAAGACGGCGAAACGGTGGACACCTATCAGTTCAACATTACCGCTCAGGCGGACGACGAGAAACTGTGGTCGGTCGCTGAAAGCACCTACAACTTCGCTCCGGCGCTGGCTGGAATTCAGGTGGATACCAACAAAGGTATCATCGCCGGTGGTTTGTACTGGGTCAACGATCAGGACGAAGAAGAATTCGTCGGCTGCGGTACCGCCGCGATGGGCGATGGCAGTGGCGACGTGCGTTACTTCAACGACAGCACCCTGCCCATCAACCTGGAAGGTCGCACCAGCGTCAACCCGCTCAACGGCTTCTTCCTCATCGGCAACGTCGCTACCGGCACCAAAGAAGTCCAGGGCTTCTTCGACGACAAGAAAATCGGTTGCACCCAGCTACACATTTTCCCGGACTCCATCGCGATCAGTAACATCTACGCCTTTGACAACACCTACAGCCCCATCGACTGCGAATGGGATGCTTCCTTCGACACCACGAAGAATCCGATGCCTGATACCTGTGAGTAAAAGGCATTCTGGTTTCGGGGGCGGAAATAACACCGCCCCCGCCATTTTTTCCCTACTTCGTGTTAGGAGGATGGCGTGAAAAAACTTCATGCTGTGATAGTGGGTCTGCTTATCCTGCTGTTTTTGCCGTCTATCGGTCAGGCACAAGAAAAAGAGTTTTCGTTTGACGGCTACATCCAGATGCAGGCGGGTATTTTCGTTCCGCTGGCGTCTAACGGATTTGAAGACTACGACAATATCGCCTACGGCAAATCCAACGTCAAAGACGAGTATGACACCAGCAAGCAGTGTGATCCGGTGAACTACCCGACATCCTGTTATACCCAGGATCATGGTGGTAAATCGGGTAAGCCCTCGATGATGAGAGGCACCTTGCAACTGATGGCCGAATGGCGCCCGGAAGAACGAATTCTGGTGCATGCCGTGGTGCGTGCCGTCGGTTCGCTCAAACTGGATCTGGATCGTTATGCCCAGCCGCCGGAATATCCCGATGGCGTGGACAAGCGCGAATACGCCATGAACTACGTGCAGAGCAACTTCTATAATGAGGTGGACCTGCGCGAATTCTACGTGGATATCGAAGCCACCAACTGGCTTTCCTTCCGCTTGGGACGTCAACAGGTCGTCTGGGGTGACATCAACTCCTACCGCCTGCTCGATGTCATCAACCCGGAAAATTCGAGTTGGCACTTCGGACCGCTGGAATCTTTCGAGGATACACGTATTCCGTTGTGGATGGCCAAAGCCATGATCGAATTCAAGGATATCGATCATTCACTGGAATTGGTCTGGGTACCTGGCATCGACCGCGATGAAGATACGGTAACGGTGCCCTTGACCATGGTCGGCGCCTGGGGATTGCCGCTGAGCAATACGCCTTCGCCGTTCGTGATCTCTAAAAAGAAATTCCTGTATCCCGGCAATGCGATCGAGGATCAGCGCATCGGTATTCGCTGGAAAGGCAACATCAACGCGCAGTCCTCCTACTCGCTGTTGTATTACTACACGCACATGATTTCGCCGCCGATTCCGTTGTATTTCGATCTGGTACTCAAAGAAGACGGCTTCCCCAAAACGGATATGGACGGAAACCAGTTCCTGGAGACCTTGTATCTTGGCTTCCCAAGGCAGCATATCATCGGCGGTAGTATCGACTACGCATTTGAAAGCCCGATCGGCATGGTGGCCAAACTGGAAGCTTCGGTGGAACCGGATCGCACCTATCCGCGGCAATCCAAAACCAACGAGAAGTATTACGACCCCGAATACATGGGCGGCAACAAGCGACAGTATTTCGATCAGCCGAAGTACTGCACCATCAACTACGCCGTTCAAATCATGCGACCGACCATGATTCGCTGGTTGAACCCGACGCAGAACACCCTGTTCGTGTTGCAATGGCAGCATTCCATCATTCCGAATCTGTCGGAAAAGGACAAGCAGGATGTCGTTGCCATTCCGGGCTTCAACGACTACAAACTAAAAAAACATTCCTTTACCGGTGTCTTCGTCATGGGCACCACTTACCTGCACGGTATGCTGACGCCTAAAGTGGTTGCGGCTTATATCCATCCGCGTAGCGGATTCATTGCAGGAAGTGTGGATCTGCGCCTGGGCCGTCATTGGCGGTTGCGTTTCCAGGTTACGGATTTCTTCGGCGAAGATCCGTACAAGGCTTTGGGTCTGTTCCGCGACCGGGACGAACTCAATTTAAGAATCCGGTATCAGTTCTAATGTAAGATCAGTACAAGCAAGGAAGGTTCCAACATGCTGACGTTTCGACTTCCCCCAATCATTATAACCGGCCTGGTATTGATGTGTTGCCTGTTGTTTTCCGCCACGGCAATGGCTCAGGCTACTCCGATCACCTCTGAAAACTGGGGTGCTTCGGTCGGTTTCGCCCCCGATCTTAAAACCAATCCGGTTCCAGCCGGAACAACGATCAAGGCCAGTAACTACGATAAGTACAAGGCGCTGTTTCCTTCGACCTTCGAGACCTTGATCAAGAAGTACAAGTTGAAGGTGAAAACACGTAACTACGCGCCCATTCATCCCTCCGAAGGTTACATCGCTGCGACCAATAAATATCGCGGCCAGCCGAAATCCGTGCCGAGCACCGATATCCGCAAAAAAGGGATCGAAAACTACACCGCCGGTCTGCCTTTCCCGCAGCCCAAAACGGGTACGGAAGTTGCCTGGAACTACCAGTATTCCTATAACGGTGACGATGGCGACCTGTATTACGCCGTGTATTGGATTTCGGCGGCCAAGGGTGTGGAACACTTCGAAGAGTGGCGCTGGTATTTCATCATGCGCGCTATGCACCGCACGGATCTGGAGCCGATTCCGCATATCAAGAAATTCAAAGAACAGAACCTGCAATACACGTCGATCACCTACGCCTTGAGCCCTTACGACAAGCGCGGATTCGGTGCGCTCTACAGCCGTTCCGAACTGCCTCTGGATCAGCAGGGTCACATTTACGTGCCGTCGATGAAGCGCGTGCTGCGCAATACTTTCGGTACTCGCGGCGATACCTGGAACTCCACCGATCTGCTCTATGAAGACGTGCGCGGCTTCATGGGCTACCCGGAATGGATGAACTGGAAACTGGTCGGCAAGAAAACCTATCTCATGCCCATGCATGCCGGAATCGCGCTGGGCAAGGAAAACGCGGGTAAGACTTTCCAGTTCGACAAGTGGCCGCACTGGAATCCGAAAGTCGCCTGGGAGCCGCGCCCGATGTACGTGGTGGAAGTTACGCCAAAGTTGCCCGATTATCCCTACAGCAAAATGAATATCTACTTCGATGCTGAAACCTTCCTGATTACCTACAAAGAGTCCTACGACAAAAAGGGTGAATTGTGGAAGCTGTTGATTACCGGTTACAACGAATCTCCCGATATGGACGAGCAGCCGCCGATGTACGGCATGCAGTTGGTAATCGACGTTCAGGCCGAGCACGCCACCGCTTTCCCGGTTTATGAGATCAAGGCAAATACCAATCTCAACCCGGACGAATTCACGGAGAGCAATCTGCGCAAGAGGGGAAGATGAGCACAATTCGCATAGGGGTTTTATCCCTTGTTGTTATTCTTCTGATCGCCGCCCCCGCATGGGGCGGCGATCCGTTATCCACCCTGAATCATCGCGACAAGTTTTTCGACATCACGCCCTGGAATGGTGGGCTTTGGGTCAGTGGTTATCCTGGCCTCTTGTTGGAAACGAAAGATTCGGGCGCCGCCTTTTCGGCTGTCGATGTACGGAGCCATTTCGCCCTGTACAGCCTTGATTATTTCGATCAGAAAAGAGCTGTCGTCAGCGGTCCCGCAGGTTTTCTTTCATTCACCCAGGATGGTGGCAAAAGCTGGCAAGCGGTGAAAATCGAAACCAAGAATCCGTTGTTTGGTATCGATGCCGTTGAAGGCAGCGAGCTGGCATGGGTGGTGGGACATTTCAATACGATTTTCCACAGCGCCGACGGCGGCAAGAGCTGGCAGCGTCAGCAATACGAATTGCCCGAAGACGCCGAAGACGAACCGGGTTTGAATGCAGTTTGTTTCATCAACACCACAACCGGCTGGATCGCCGGTGAGTTCGGCGTGATTCTGCACACCAAAGACGGCGGCAAAACCTGGCTGCGTCAGCAGACGCCGATCGAAACGCCGTTGTACGATATCGAGTTCGTCGATGACATGCATGGTGCGGCGGTTGGCGGCGAAGGTGAAATCCTTTTCACAGTCGATGGTGGCGAAACCTGGACCAAGAGAGAGTTGGAAAACAAGCGGCATCTGTTCAGCCTGTCATTGAAAGATGGCATTCTGTTCGCAGTCGGCCAGGACGGCATCTTCGCTTCCGGACCGGCTTTTGAAGATGGCGACTGGAGCGTGCATCGCACCGGCATTTACACCTGGCTGGACTCCGTTTATTTCGTTTCCAAAACGGAAGGATATGCAGCGGGAGGGCGAGCCACGATACTGAAAACGACGGACGGCGGTAAAAGCTGGAAAGCGCTAGCGGGGAGGTAAGACGTGTACGAACGAATTGGACGGTTCATTCTCAGATTCCGGTTCCCCATCCTGATCCTGATTCTGCTGCTCACGGTGTTTTTCGGCTGGCAGGCGACCAAGGTACAGATCGAAAGCCCGACTATCGACCTGTTCCCCTCCGATCATCCCTACGTCGAAACCTTTGTGAAATACAAAGATACCTTCGGCGGAGCCGCAACAGTGCTGATCGCATTGGATGTCAAGGAAGGCGATATTTTCAACAAGAAGGTGTTGGACAAAGTCAAGCGCATCACCAAAGGCGTGGAGCTTTTGCCTAACATCAATAACTACCAGGTGCTTTCGCTGGCACAGCGGAAAGTCAAGGAGTTGCGCGTCGATCCGGTGCGCGGATTTTTGGCCACGCCATTGATGTGGCCGGATGTGCCTACGAACGAAGACGAAATGAATGTGCTGCGCGAGAACGTGTATACGTCTCCGCGCTATTTCGGAACGCTGGTCAGTCGCGACAGCAAGGCGCTGTTGGTCGTGGCCGGTTTCTTCGAGTCGAAGTTCGATCCCAAAGACGTGTACAACAAGCTGGAGGAACTCGTCAACGCCGAGCGCGACGACAACACCAACATTTACGTCATCGGTCGTCCGGTGATGCTGGGTTGGATTCTCAAGCAGTATCCTCAAATCACGAATATCTTTTTCCTGACTTTGGGCGCGATCTTCCTGGTGCTGATTCTCTACTTCCGGGATTTTCGCGGCACCCTGCTACCGATTTCCACGGCGACGATATCCGCCATATGGGGTATCGGATTCTTGGGGGTCATGGGCTACAACTTCGATCCGCTGGTGATCGTCGTACCCTTCATTATCAGCGCGCGGGCACTTTCACACTCGGTGCAGGTGGTCGAGCGCTTCATGGAGGAGTTCGAGGAGAAGAAAGACCGCTCGGTTGCTGCGGTGCGAACGTTTAAAGGACTGTTCGGTCCCGGTTTCGTAGCCATCATCACGGATGCCGCTGGCGTATTTCTTGTTTACACGGCTCCTATTCCGCTATTGCAGAAGCTGGCGGTGATGGGTGGATTCTGGGTGTTGTCGATCATCGTTTCCGATCTGATCTTCAATCCGATCCTGTTAAGCTATCTGCCCAGCCCGAAATGGAGTAAAAAGCATCGCCAAGGAATCTTGTACAACATCCTGGTTCGAATCGGGCAATGGTCTTATGGGCCGCAGCGTTACTGGATTCTAGGAACGACGCTCGTCTTGCTCGTACTCGGCTTCCTGTTCGCGCGCAATCTGGTTATCGGCGACGTGCATCCTGGAACGCCGATGCTCTGGCCGGATTCGCAGTACAACCAGGACACGGATAAAATCGGGCAGCGTTTCGGAAACACCGAGCAATTCTCCGTCATCGTGGAAGGCAAGGACAGAAACTCCATCAAGGATCCCGAAGTTCTGCGCACCATGACAGCATTTCAGCGTCATATGGAGCAATTACCGGAAGTATCTAGTTCCAGCTCCATCGCGGATTATCTGCCGGGCATTATATCGATTCTGCATGGCTCCGATCCGAAATGGGAATTGATTCCCGACGATCCGATGGAATCGGGCTTTTTCCTTGAGATGATTTACACCAACAGCGAGCCGGGCGATTTGGTTCGTTTTGTAACCATCGACAGCCAGAACGCCAATATCACGTTGAACCTGAAAGATCACAAAGGCGAAACGCTTCGAAAGGTCGTTTCCGAAGCAAAAGGCTTTATTGCCGCGCATCCAATGGAAAACGCGAATTTCAGGCTCGCTTCGAGTTACGGCGGATTGCTTGCCGCAATTAACGAAGTCGTGGCTTATCATCAAGGCAGCGTTACGATTTACGCGTTCTTGATTATCGTGGTATTTTGCGGAGTTGCGTATCGTTCCGTATTCGCGGGTTTCCTTTTCTTGATTCCGCTTTTGATCTCCAACTATTTCACGTACGCGCTGATGGGAGCGCGTGGAATCGGTTTGGATGTCAATGCGCTGCCGGTCGTTTCGCTCGGCGTCGGCTTGGGCGTTGATTACGGCCTGTACGTAATCGGTCGAATTAAAGAGGAATATCAACGAGTTAAAGATCTTAACCAGGCCATCGTGCTGGGTGTCAGCACTGCTGGAAAGGCCGTTGCATTTACAGCGGGAACGATGGTCGCGGGTGTTGCATTCTGGACGATGAGCTTCCTGCGTTTTCAGGCCGATATGGGCTTGTTGCTGGTTTTCTGGATGGTCGTTTCGATGTTGGGTGGTTTGATTTTGCTGCCTACGCTGGTTGCGATGACCAAGCCTACGTTCATCACTGGAAAGGTTAAGTAACATTCAATTATAGAAAACTTGGCAAAAGTTTAAAGGACCGAAGGCAATTGCCTTCGGTTTTTTACGTGCGGATACGTGCTTTTCGTGTAAAAACAACAGTAAATGACCGTAACGAACCGGTAAATGCACAGTCCAATCTGCTGTATCATGGAGTTACTTGTTTTGAGATAAGCGTTCATCGTGTGTAACGCTGCGACATGCAGCGAAAAGCTGCTACGAAAATGTCAGCAACTGCTACTGTTGGTTTACCGGTCATCTACCGGTCGTTTACTGTAGGTTTACGTGCTTTTCCGGTTTTGCAACGCAGGGCCAGTTTCAGTAAATCATAACCTCTGAATGACCTGTAAAATTCTTCATAAAAATGAAAAAGGCCGACCCATCGGGCCGACCTTAAAAAACCAAGTATGACTACATAAAGAGTTACTGCTGTACGCACCAGTTGATGACCTGGTATTTCGCGCCGTCTTCGCGTTCGAAATTATACACGAACATACCGAATGCATAATGATACTGGGCGTAATCCGTCGAGTTGATATCGCCCGCGCCGCCGGAGTAATCGGTGGCTTGTCCCGCAGTAATCGTATAGGTAGAACCCGATCCAACGCCAACCGATCGTTCCTGGCCAGTGCCACCCGCACTGAAAGCCGCTGAAAGCGAAACACTGACGCTGACTGCTTCTGTGACACTGGATTGATTGGAAAGACTTAATATGATGTCGTTTCTTCCTACCGGGCTTTCGCCGATTGCCTCAAGTGGTTCTGATGCAATTGGAC
This sequence comes from Myxococcota bacterium, assembly GCA_965140415.1. GTDB lineage: Bacteria > Myxococcota_A > SURF-8 > SURF-8 > SURF-8. The sequence continues at coordinate 4,614,461 of OZ223209.1, read as the reverse complement.
ACATCCAGCCAACAAAATCCGGATCTGAGAACATCGTATTACGATCTTCAATACTTGGGTAGGTGCTTGGATCTCCGGCGGTATGCGTAAAGGTTTCTGGGCCGATGTCGGGATAGTCGCCATTTTGCGCGTTGAAAGCCGTGACGGTTTTCTTAAACGTGTTGGTGGATAAAGGAACGTTGATGGTGACTTTCTCGCCGATTTTCTCCGGGTCTTCGTGGCCGATGATTTCATACTCGAAACGCCTGTATTCCGTGGCAGCGAAAATCACCAAGTCGTCCGGTTCGTCCGGATCGAAATTGCCCAAGCGTCGAATGCTGGTTGAAATGCTTTCGGTATTCGTTTCGGTTTTACTGAATTCCTCTTTCATTGCCAGTGAAGCCTTGGCGCTGAAGAACCCCAACGGATCTTTGGCTTCCATCGAAAGCGTAATCCCGGCGCTGATGCTGATGGAATTGCCTTCGGTCGTGGAACTGGAACTTGTCTGACCAAAGGCGACCCAGCAGGAACCGTGCGCCTGATCGACGTTGGAACCCCAGCAAGGCGCCATGGCCATGGCTATAATAATGCGCGGTTCGCTCATCGCGACCCATTGACGACCGGTGTATTGAACGGTGATGCTGTCGCCGTCGTAATCGCCAAGTGCAATTAATGGTTGGGTATTGACTTCCTGATTCCATGACCAGTTTTCCTGTTCTGAAAAATCGACGTTCTCCCGTTCCCAGCGCTTGGCGACATACTTATAAATTGGGTCACCGAATGGATTCTCGTTGGTGTCTTCAATAAACACGGCAATCACATCGGCTTTGCGGTCGCGGTCGTAATCGCCTACGGCCATATGAAAGGCAAAAAGAGCCTGGTTCATGCCCGAACTGGATGAACTATAATTTTCATTACCGCCAACATGATCCGCCAAATAACCGGAATCATCGACGTCGGGTCGGAACCAGTGAATATTCCAACCACGATCCTGTCCTCCGTAGTTATCATGAGCGGCAATGATGAGATCCGCCGAGCCGTTGGCATCGATATCACCGGTCATTAAAAGTGGGGGAACCCATGTGTTCAATTGGATATTGCCGCAGTCGTTGAATTTCTTGTCTTCATAAAATGCAAAGTCGTTATTGGCGTCGTCGTATACCTGAACTTGAAGACGACAAGCTCCATTTTGCACTGCTGCGAAAGCGACTTCGTCCACACCGTCGGCATCGAAATCGTCAATAGCAACGGCAGGGTTGTAAATATAATGATCGAACACATAATTGTCTAAATCGTTCCAGTAGTGAGTTTGAGCGAAACTTCCTTCCTGATCGTCCAAAGCCCAGGCTCTTGACCAACCATCCTGGACGCCGGCTACGACGATTTCATCACGATCATCACCGTCTAGATCGCCCGCTGCAATGCGCATCGACTTTAGGTTTTGACCGGTTGTGGTTTCGGTATGCACGATTTCAAGCGAATGGTTCAGATCGTCGAAAACCCAGATCAGAGAAGAGTCTGCCATTGCTGCACCGGTATTTGGGTTGATTGTGCCGTATGAAGCTGAAATCAGGATTTCCGGTGAGAGATCATTGTCGATGTTGGCGATTGCAAGATCCGTTTGCAGCACGGATTGATTACTGGAGAGAGCTTCTAAAATGAGATCATCATTGGTGATGGTGTCCAAAATCGCAAAGCCGTTTTCCTCATCGTCGAAAATGGTGAGTTTGGGCCAATCAAGGCGTTTGGTTGTGTCTTTAACGGCGGTATACAAGCTCAATACGAGTAGTTCGTCTTTTCCATCCAAATCGATATCCGCCGATTTGGTGGTGATCAGGCGGCCATTTTCATGATCCGTCATGAGTTTGTCGGTGATCGACCCAATGGTGCTTGCACGGGTTGCTGCTTCTGCGTCGTCCTGAATCGTTCCAAGCCAGGAGCTGTCTTCACCGGGTAAAAAGAAAGCGACTTCATTTACATGCGTCAAGGAGGTGATCGGTGCGGAGAGTGGCGGCGGTAAGAGATTTGACGGAGTTGGGAAATCGATTTCCTCGTCTGTATCGACATCACCATCCGCTGCTTGATGGCAGTCTGCCGGGCAGTTGCAATAATTTTCGCCTACACCGCAATTCAAATCGCCACAATAGGTGCAGATCGAAACCCCGGAACAAGGCATACATGCATCGCCTTCGGGCGCATCACAACCGATAGCAACCAGATCCTCACAGCAACTGGGTGCGTTGGGAATGACGGGCACACTGCCGCCTTCTCCAACACAAGTTGCTTCGCCATCGGTTGACTCGATATCTCCATCGATGATGATGTCGCCGTCTGGGGTATCGCCATCAATAACGTCGCCGTCTGGAGTATCGCCGTCAACAACGTCGCCATCGATTGTGTCGCCATCAACGGTGTCACCGTCTGCGGTATCGCCGTCAACAACGTCGCCATCGATTGTGTCGCCATCAGCGGTGTCACCATCAATGGTATCGCCGTCAGCAGTGTCGCCGTCAGCGGTATCGCCGTCAGGAGTGTCGCCATCAGTGGTGTCGCCGTCAGCGGTGTCGCCATCAGCGGTGTCGCCGTCAGCAGTGTCGCCGTCCGTGGTGTCGTCATCCGAGCCGCAACCTGCAACAAGCAGCAGTGAGCAGACGAGCATCAGCAGAAAAATCAGATGGTTGGTTTTCATGTTTACTCCTAGGTAGATGAAACAAAAATAAAAGCGTATGCTCGCCAGACCTGCAAAGGTAATGGATAGCAACACACAAAAACTTCGCTTCGTCGTAGACGACGTGAGAAGCAAATTCTAGCAGATGTTTGTTTATTGCGACTTCCCGGAGCAAAGAATACACGAATTCAGTGAATTTGTGAACCGAGGAATTGTAAAAAATGTCAACAAACACGGATTCTCTGAAAAAGAAAATCGAAATCAGAGGGCCAACGGCCTTAACAGTTTGATGGCGCGGCGTCCGATGCGGCGGGTGAATAAATAGTTGGCGGTTGCTTCCGCACCTCTGGCGCTCAAACCACCGGCGGCCTTGGCGAGAATTCCCGGGCCGACGATGTTGGCGATTTCCTCCACCAGGCTGTCGGTGATCTTGTCGATGTGCTCCCCGATTTCGGCAGCGAGATAGCTGTTGAAAATGATCCAACCAAGCAGATACATCGTTCCGATACGATCCGTGCGCACGCGATAAATCTGCAAAAGATCCTGTAACAGACGAAAGCCGTGATGCAACACGATGCCAGCATCGAGAAGGGCGAAGGGAGAAATGGCGGTGTTCAGCGCCACCGATTTGGCATAGCCGCCGATGCGCCTGCGGGCCAACTCGTCTAATGGGGTAAGAAAATCGCGTTCGAATTCTTCGATCCATTGTCGATCGGAAACCGGGCGGTCATCATGCAGGCGCAAACAGGCAGAAGAAAGCGCCTTGGCTTCTTCTTCACTCTGGCCAAGCTCTTTCAATTCGGCCAGGTGCTTGTCCTGCTTTTTGGTAAAGCCGCACAGATATTTGGCGAGTTGTTTGCGAGAACGCCGCAGATGTTGCGGCGGAGCCTGACCGCCAGCCGTTTGAATGCGTAGAATGACCACCTGGCGATTCGGGCGGAAACGCAGTAGCGCCCAGAAAAGACGCAGACCCGCCCAAAGCAGAATCAGCACCAGCGGAGCGACGAGAGCCAGGCCGATAAGCTGAACCTGCAAGCTCATGTCCTGCAATTGCAGGTAGATATTCAACCCCTGCGCGTAGAGGAACAGCAATAACAGCGAGAGCGCGACCGCCAGAAACAACATGACGGGCAGACCGCGAAAGAGGCGCGGAATGCGTAGCGTCTCCGGTTGCAACTCGCCGGAGAGCGCGTCATCGTCTGAATGGCGCACCGTGCCGATTTCGCTGCGCGCCACCTTGCGCGTGGATTCGTTGGTTGGAATTTGCTTTGGGCGTCCCAGGCCACTGTCGCCCGGACGGGCGGAATCGACGGATTTCTGCGCTTCGATCTCGGACTCGGTAACGGAGTCGCTTTTCGAATCGGAAGACTCGGCGTGTATGGCTTCTCGCGGCTTTTGCGGTGGCCGCCAGAGCGTGTTGCCGGGCGTATTGGATTTGTCGTTTGTACACATCGCCTTATTCCGCAAAGGTTTCCGTCAATAAAAAGTCGAGCAGTCGATCCAGGCCGACCTGATCGGGCGGCTTGGTTTTTCTGCGCGGCAGTAGCGGCCAGACTTCCGGAAACGCGAATTGATTCGGATGCCAATCCTCCGGCCAGTCCTGCGGCAGATCGCTGGGGTCCAGTTCCTTCCAGGGATCGTCGTGCTCGGGTGGTTGCAGCAGTCGATTGTTTGTATCCCAAACGGGAAAACCGAACAGGCGGCCCTCCATGCTGCGCGTAGAGCGAATGGCGGCGCAGGTGAAATAGTCGTAAACGATTTTGCGCGAAATCTTGCTGGCGCGCTGTTCTGCAATTCCTCTAAGCAGGGCTTCCAAATTACCGACCTGATCCGGTAACACGAGATCGGCTTTGGTGGCCACAAACGCGATGCGCGTAATTCCCCTGGGTCGCCAGATTTCGGGAATGAACAGGCGGGACATGAAGCGCCCCACGCGCCCCATCGAACTGGAGCCGGGATCGCAGGCGTTTAGCAGCTCGGCGAAAATTTCTTCTACGTCGTTCAATCGTCCGATGTGCGCACACAGCGTACCGGGAATATCCATAATCACAACAAGTCGGTTACACTTTTTCAACCGTGAGAAGACTCGCTGCGGAATGGCCTTTTTATACGCTTCGTAACGCTCGCTGAAAAGCAGGGCCAGTTCCGGCAGAGCCGCGCGCAGAGCGGCTGGCAACGGGGTGAACTGGTTCTCGACATCCAATCCGCACAAACGCTTTTCTGCAAGATAGGCGACAGGATCTTGCGGTGGATTGTTGGAGTCCTCTTGCAGGCTGGCCATTTTGCCTTGTGTGTCCAATGCGAATACGGAAGGCGTGACGAAGGGTTTGTAGTCGAGTAACAGAGCGGCCAGGCAGCGTTTATAGGCGCTGATGATCTTCTGCTCGTCTACCTGATCCGCATTCTCGCAAAGCTCGAAATAGCTTTTAGCATAGCGAAGATAGGCCGGGTCCGACTTCATGGTTTCTAAAACGGCGTCGCTCCACTGCGCGAAGTCTCTGCCGCCCATCACGGCGTCGGCGATGCGCTCTCCGGGAAAGTCGATAAAGGTCAGATCCAGCGCACGGGTCCAGTCGGAGCGCTCGAAGCGAATGCGCGCGCTGGAAAGATCGTTGGTTTTACCGGGCCAGCGGCGGTTCTCGTAAAGCTGATTCAGGTGGTCCTTGAAATTGAAGGCGTCCGTCGCTTTGGCGGCGGGCAGTTCCGACACCGCGCGGATCGCCACCCGATGCTCCTCGCCGAAAAAGAATTTACCGACGCCGGAACGCTTTAACGGCGTCAGCCTGAAGGCGTCGCTATTGGGGTCGTGGTGGATCAGATGCGTCAACAGGGAAGTCAACAGCACGGTTTTTCCCGTTCCGCCGATGCCGACAATGCCGATGGTTCGTCTGAAATCCCGAATGCTCATGATGCGTCTTACCCGCTTGCGTTTAATCTGGTCAACTGTAGTCGTTTTAGGAAAAGCAACCTTCACGATCCAAACATGGAGAGTGGATCACGCGTACGATTCCTCTATTCTGCATATTTCGCCTGCCAATATTCGGGAGGCGAGGGGATACATTTGTCGTTGTCCACCTTCGTGGAGAGTTCCACAATGATATCGCTCAACTCTCCGCCGTTTTCCGGCACCTCCAGCGTTGCGGAGCCGGAAGCCAGGCAGTATTCCGGATTCGACGGGTTATTGGGAATTTCCTGCTCGTTGATCTGCCAGGCCCAGACCTGCAAACTGTTGGGAGTGCCATCCGGTGTCAGGCGTTGGCTGATGACCTGCTCGAAATAAAACTCGCTTGGCTCGGTCATATCGATGCGTTCCATATCCGGGCCGCCCGGCCATTCCATGCGAATGCTGTTGTCTTCATTGCAGGACCATTTGCCATGGACAATCATGATTTGCAACTCGGGCTTGTCCTGCTGAATTGGAACGAAGTCGGGGTAGACTATAAAACCTGAAACCGTGTATGTGGAGAGTTGATCGACGTATTCCGTACAGGCGAATTCTTCGGAGATGGTATCCTCATTTTCGGATTCCATGTCGCCGTCGGTCTGATCGCCGCCTGGGGGGAGAAACACAATGGAAGGATCTTCCGCGCAACTGAGCAAGTAAAATGCCATGATGACGATCAGAAATACGAATCGCATGGCTTTTGGCATGATTCTCCCTTTCCCTACAGAATAATGTGATAACAGCCTATCACATTCGGGCGAAAAGGTCAGTTGAAAGTGCGTATTCGGCAAGGGACGCCATCTGGAAATGCCTGATTTCATGGGTGCTTCTTTCGTTTGTTCTGAATATATTATTTTCTGCGCTTTCCAGCCTTGATCTTTGCCCGCCTTTTCGCTACAAACGTAGCTTACGTTCGTTTCCCCACTGGAGGTGTTATGAGTAGCAGCCTGTTGGACAACCTGAACGATCCTCAACGCAAAGCCGCCGGGCACGTAGACGGTCCCCTGTTGATACTCGCCGGTGCGGGCAGCGGAAAAACACGCGTGATTACACATCGTATTGCGTACTTGATTCGGGAAATCGGCGTACATCCCTACCATATTCTGGCGGTGACCTTTACCAACAAGGCTGCTGGTGAAATGCGCGAGCGCGTGTCCGATTTACTCGGCGGGCTGCACGGGGGCTTGTCGATGGGCACCTTCCATGCGATCTGTGCCCGCATGCTACGGGAGCACATCGGGGCGTTGGGCTATAAAACGACCTTCAGTATTTACGACAGTACCGATCAGCTTTCTTTAGTCAAGGCGGTGATGAAGGACAAGGACATCAGCCCGGAGCGTTTTCAGCCGCAGGCCATTCTGGCGCAGATCAGCCGCTACAAGCAGGATCTGCTGGAGCCGCATCAGATCGGCAATCAGGGTTATAATATTTTTGCCAATATCGCCACGCGCGTGTACGAGATCTACCAGCAACGGTTAAAAGAAGCCAGTGCGCTGGATTTCGACGATCTGTTGAACCTGGCCGTGAAACTGCTGCGAACCCAGCCGGAAGTGCTGGAGATCTACAACAAGCGCTGGCAGTACATTCTGGTGGACGAATACCAGGACACCAACAAGGCGCAATATACCTTGCTGCGCCTGCTGACGCAGACTCACGACAATCTGTGCGTGGTCGGCGATGACGATCAGTCGATCTACCGCTGGCGCGGTGCGAACATCGAAAATATTCTGTCCTTCGAGCGGGATTATCCGAATACGCATGTGGTCAAGCTGGAGCAGAACTACCGCAGCAGCACCACCATTTTGAATATCGCTCACAGCGTTATCAGCCGTAACGAGCAGCGCAAGGAAAAGCAGCTTTGGAGCGACTGCGGCAAGGGTGAAAAGTCGATTGTGTACGCCGCCGAAACGGAAACCCGCGAGGCGCAGTACGTGGTCGACGAAATCGTGCGGCTCGAATCCCGCGAGGGCATGCGCTACGGCGATTGCGCCATCTTCTATCGCACCAACGCGCAATCACGCGCCATCGAACAGCAATTGGTGATGCAGCGGATTCCTTACGGCATTGTGGGTGGCCTGAAGTTTCACGAACGCAAGGAAATCAAGGACATCATGGCCTACTTGCGAGTGCTGCTCAATCCCGACGACGAAATCAGCCTGTTGCGCATCATCAACACACCGGCTCGCGGCATCGGCGCGGTGACGGTCAACCGTCTGCGGGCCTATGCCAACGGGCAGAGCATTTCGTTGTTTGAAGCCATGCGCCGCGCGGAAAGCGAAAAGCTGCTGTCTGCCGCACCAACTGCGAAAGTGTTGCACTTTGTGGAGATGATCGATGCGATGCGGGAGGGGCTTGAAACCTTGCCACTAACGGATCTCGTACCGCACGTGATGGGTGCGAGCGGCTATTTGGATATGCTGCATCAGGACAGTTCCGAACAGGCCAAGGATCGGCTTGCCAACTTGAACGAACTGGTCAATGAAGTAAGCGAATTTACCCGCCAGCAGGGCGAAGAGGCGACGTTGCTCGGTTTTCTGGAGCGCACCGCCTTGGTGGCGGATATCGACGGCTTCGAGGCGGAGCGCGATCGCGTGGTGCTGATGACCGTGCACACCGCCAAGGGGCTGGAGTTTCCGGTGGTGTTTCTGACCGGTATGGAGGAACAGCTTTTCCCGCATAGCCGCGCCCTGGAAAACGACGACGATCTGTCCGAGGAACGACGGCTGGCCTACGTCGGCATTACTCGCTCCATGAAGAAACTGTATCTGACGTTAGCGCGCACTCGCATGGTGTTCGGTCATACGCGCCGCGCTCAACCCAGCCGCTTTTTAAGCGACATTCCCCCCGAGTTCATCGAGGATCACGCCTTCCTGACAAAGCGTAGCGTGAAAACCTTCAGCTTTGGAGGCAATCGCAGCGAGCAGGACCATTTCGATGTGGATGACGATGTCGGTTTCGACAGCCAGGACAGTGGTTTCGACGAGCCGGTGTACGACGCCGACGCCGGGGAAATCAGCCAGGCCATTACGCTTGACAGCAAGGTCTATCATCCGTCTTTCGGTGTGGGGAAAGTGGCCATGATCAGCGGAACGGGAGACAGCGCCCGTGTGACGGTCATGTTTCCCGGTATGCCGTTGAAGAAAATCGTCGCCAAGTTTTTACAGCCGGTGAATTAATGATGAGACACAATTAGTTTCGGTCGGGCATATTTCATGCCCGACAATATTGATTTCCCTTTGTGTCGGGCAAGAAATTTGCCCGACCTACGTAACTACGTAACTCCAACGAAAGGTCCTGCTCCATCGAAAAGGAGCCATGTTCCAACGAAGATCTACATAAAATCTGCTCATAAAACAAAAACGGAGCAGACGTTGCCATCCACTCCGTTTCGTAATGTTCAGATTGTCGTTACTGCACTATTCCCGGTTGCGATCCAGCTTTCCGGCCACCAGGAAAAACACGCCGAAAACGATCATAACGCCACCCCACCACAACGAGGGGTTCAGGTGCGCGGTTGCGGTATGCGCCTCCGGTTCGAAAATGTAGAACACGCCCGTACCACCGACGATCACTCCATATACCGACAGCATCAGTCCCACCCAGGACCAGATCGAAACCATCTTTTTATTATCGCTCATTGTTTTCTCCGCTTACCAGAAGTAGACGTTCAGCGCGATCACGCAGGCCATCGAAATGGCGGCCAGTACCGCCGGACGCCGATACCAGGCCACCTCACCCAGATCCGCTTCCTTGGTCAGGCCCTTGACCAGCCCCACCAGTTCGCTGTCCGGTTTGGCTTTCGTGAACAGACTGATTACGATCGTCAGCACGAAGGTGACGATCCAGGCCCACCATGCGCGCCAGAGGTTCTCGGCCATGTCGGAAGGATGCTCGCTCATGGTCACGACCGCCGCAGGAATCCACTTGAAGCGCAAAGCCAAAAAGAGGAAGAAACTGGTGGACATACCCGAAATCAGTCCCCAGAAAGCACCCGCCGAGGTGCAGCGCTTCCAGAACATACCCAGCAGCATGGTGGCAAACAGCGGCGCGTTGACCCAACTAAAGATCGCCTGGATGTAATCCATGATCGATTCGAAAGCCATGGCCCAGTAAGCCGTTAGGATCGAGAGGAAAATACCGACGATGGTCGTCACGCGCCCCACCCATACCAGGTGCTCGTCGGTGGCGTCTTTTTTAAAGAGCGCACGGTAGATGTCATAGGTCCAAACGGTGTTGAACGCACTGACGTTACCCGCCTGCCCGGCCATGAATCCAGCCAATAGCGCCGTAATACCCAGTCCGATCAATCCCACCGGATAATAACGCGCGATCAACAACGGCAGCGCCGAATCGTACCAGATGTCGCCGTTTTCCTTGGTCATCAGTTGAAAGCCGCTGTCCGCCGTCTGGCCCAGTTTGTAGGCCACCAGACCCGCCACGACCACGATGAACGGCAGCGCCATTTTGAAGAAAGAGGCGATGATCGGTGTATTGCGCGCCGCCTGCAAATCTTTAGCGGTGAAGGCACGCTGCACGATGAGGAAGTCGGTGGTCCAGTATCCGAAGGAAAGCACGAAACCCAGTCCCAGTGCGATGCCCAGCCAGGTGACGCCCATACCGTTGGCGGTGGGATCGCCCGCTGTCGCCCATAGGCTGCTCATGGCATCCGGCAAACCGGAGAGCAGCGCGTCAACGCCGCCCACTTCCACCAGCCCCAGTATCGCCACTAAAAACAGGCCGAACCAGATCAGGAAGAACTGCAAAATCTCGGTCATGATGGCGCTTAGCAGACCGCCCAGTGTGATGTACACACCGACTGCCGCCGCCGAAGCCCAGATCGATACGTGAATGTTCCAACCCAGCACGATGTGAAAAACCACCGCCATCAGATACAGGTTGATGCCGCTCATCAGCACCGTCATGATGGCGAAGGCGATGGCGTTTAGCACGCGCGTTTTCTCGTCGAAGCGCAACAGCAGATAACCGGGGATGGAATGAATCTTGCTGCTGTAGTAGAAGGGCATCATGTACAGACCAAGGAACAACATGGCCGGAATCGCGCCGATCCAGTAGAAATGCGACACGAACATGCCGTATTTCACCGTGCCGCCGGTCCATCCCAGGATTTCCAGCGCACCCAGATTCGCCGAAACGAAGGCCAGTCCGGCTACCCAACTGCTGTTGCGACGCCCGGCGATGAAGAAGTCTTCGCTCGTGTCGGCATAGCGTTTCAGATAAAAGCCGATGCCGATGATCGAGACGAAATATAGTCCGATCACCAGCCAGTCCACCACTCCCAACGATAGTGTCGCCATCTCGATAGTTTCCTTTCGCTAGCTTAGAACATGACTTTCAGCGAACTTTCCAGCAGATACTGGATTTCGGTGGCGCTGCGGTCATACAGATTGATATAGCTGGCCGCCGCTTTTCCGGGGAAAAGCACCGCACCGGTCAGATTGAACAGAATCAGGTCGCGATAGGCGAATTCCAGATCGATATCCAACTCGCCGCCGACCAGTTTTTCTCCCATGGCGTTATGCGTGTTCAGCACCACGCCCACACCGCCGGTGACGGCAGGCATGAACCAGTCGTTCACCCGATAGCCTAGCGTTAGATCCGAAACACTCAGACCGGGTCGGTTCAGGTAGAACTTGCCGCGTTCCTCACCCAGGCGTTCGTCCAGGTTGTCGCCACGGTCGCGCAAACGGTCCTCGGTCAACAGGCGCGTACGGCTGCGCGCCTTGCCGGAATAGTAAAAGCTGTGATTCGTTTTGTTGCGCTCGTGGTCGTCGTCCGCCGAAAGCAACAACTGGTTGAAATCGATCAGCAGACCGTCCATGTCGATGGTCAGAAAGATCTGCGAAGCCCAGGCCAGCAGGCTTTCATCGCCACCCTGCGCGCCGTTCTGGTTTTTGCCGGCCTGAATCGCGCCGTCTACCCCCAGTTGCACCACTTCAAGATCGATCATGAAGCGCAGCGTTCCGGTGAACAGGTCCAGTTCCTGCTCCACGATCTGACCGTCGTGCATGCCGTACAAGCCCAGATCGAAAGAAAAGATTTCGATCGGAATGCGGGCATTCAAGCCGTACAGGAAGGTGTCGCGCTTGAAGTTGTCCACGTCGTTGGTGATGCCTTCGTTGGTCTGACCGGGCATCTGCGCCACGGTAAAGGTAAAACTTCCCCAACTCTGCTTGGTGTTGATGCTGGCCGCGCCGATCCAGTGATTTAAAAACAGTCCGGTCGGATCGTTGAAATGCTGATAACCGACCTTGAAGCCGAAGCGCTCATCTAAAAAAGACGCCTTGGCGTACAGTTCACGATGCGCCATCTGGAAGGTGCTGGCTCGTCCGGTGCGGTATTCGTCCGGGTCGTTTCTGCTCCACAGATTCAAACCCATTTCGAATTCGTATACAATCTCGATGTTTTCGGCGGGCAGCAGCGTCAAGCGCGGCTTGAAAAAGGTTCCCAGCCAACCGGCGGATTGACCGCTCGGATCGTAGTAAGGCGCGGTATTGTCGAAATCATTGTCGTTTTTGTAGACCAGCAGCGATTGCAGTTCAGCATTGAAGCGCACGTATTTACGTAGGATGCTCAACACATCCTCGGCGTTCAACGCTCCCTCCATTCCCTCGCTTCCAAGAGTTTCCAACTGCTCCAGTTCGCTGAAGTCCTCCAGTTCCTCCAACTCTTCCAAGGTTTCCAGTTCACCATTTTCAACCGGCTCAGCCGCCTCAGCCGCCTGAGCGGTTTCCGCTGCCGGTGAGGGTTCTACTGCGGTAGCTGGTTCTGGTTCTGCTGCCGGTGCAGGCTCAGCAGCAGGAGCAGGTTCTACCGTCGGTGCGGGTTCGGTTGCCTGTGCAGGTTCCGCCGCCGGTGCCGGTTCCGCTGCTGCTGCGGGAGTCGCTTCGGTTGCAGGCTGTGCGGTCTGCTCCGTTTGGGCGAAGAGCCAGGCGGGGACCGTCAACATCACGATCAACAGGCTGCTTGCAATGATTCGTTTCATTTTGATTCGCCTCTTTCTATCTTAGCCCCAAGAGAGTCCCCTGGGGGCGTCCACGTTACTTGCCGGTAATGACGTACTCGCCTTCGATGTAGTAATCGAAGCCTTCAACCTCCTGTCCTTCGATCGGAGGCCGGATGACCACCTTGTGCTCCCAGTCGGGATCGTCGGCGGTAAGGTGGACGTACAGATCGCGGTGCTCCGCGTCCCAGGCGGCCCAGCCGTCGGAGAGCCACACGTAAAACCCATCCGGGTACTGATGCTCGGGCACGTAAATGATGGTCGGAGCGTCGGTTTCCTTGCTCATGAAGACCACCTCGAACTCGTGGAAAGGATCGGGCGTGCCTTTGTCCGGGTCGTAGTAGTGGTAGTCGGAATAGAAATGCGTGGAAATCGGCTTGCCGGAAAGCGCTTTGGCGTAAGGCCGCGAATAGGCCATGTGTCCGCGCGGTTCGCCGTTTTCATCGATGATCGAGAAATCCTCGTGATTCCAGCGGTCCCCATAGACCGGGTCGTTGTCGGTGGTGTAGCACCAGTTCATGTTGCTCATGAAGTGCTTCTCGAACGCTTCGTAGTAATTATCCATGATCTGCGCCGAGATTTCATAGTTGTACTTCCGGCTCTGCTCGTAACCCGGCGTTTCCGGATCTTCACCCAGGTAGCGGTAATTCCAGTAGGTGCCGAATTCACCGAAAACCACCGGGGCGTTGTTCAATGCGAAGGAGGAGAAGCCCGCCTTCTGCATCAGCATCTCGCTGTAATCGCGGTGATTGTACTCGTCGATGCGGAATTCGCGCGAGGGCATGTTGAATCCCAGCGTGGGATAGATGTCCGGGTACCAGTGCGGCGAGTAGATCGTCTGGCCCAGGCCGTTGGGGCTGGTCATGTAGCTCTGCCACTGACCGCCCACACCGCCACCTTCGCCACCCAGCAGATTGGATGCGCTGAAGGCCGGTTCCAGCCAGATGATGGCGTCCGGGTCCACTTCCAGAATGCCTGCGCCGACGTACTCGAACAGCGGCTGCAACTCGTTCTTGTCGAAAGCTGTATTCAGGTTGAAGATTTCCATAAGGTTCGCATGGGCGAACCCCCACTTTTGCTTGATGTCGTCGGTCGTGGCGGGCGGTAGCACTTCCAGGGCTTTGATCAATAACCAGATCTGCGCGCCCAGACCATCCGCCGGGTCTTCGCCTTCTTCCGCCGGTAGCAGTTGATTCAGAATGCTTTCCACCGCGCTGTCAAGACCGGCCTCGAAATAGGCGGCGGCGGCAGTGAGCAGAATGAATACGCTGGTGGGTTCGTTCATGATGTCGTAGCCGATGACGTTCGGGTATTTGCTGGCGCGCTTGGCGATTTCCACCCAGGCGTCGCGGTAGGATTCCTGTAGATACTCGCTCAAGGTCTGCGCCTTGACACCGTCCGGGACTTCGTCTTTGTGCATCACTTCGCCATCTTCGGTCACGCGCACGTCCGGGTAGACTTTATCCCCGGCGAAGAAGCTGGCGTAGCACTGCTCCGCATCCAGACTCACTGCCACGTTCGCGCCCCAGAACGTCCAGGGCAGCATGTCGCAGGTATCGGTGATCTCGAACGGCGTTTTCGGAGCTTGTTGCTTCATTTCCGCAATCATTTCGGTGGCGTCGATACCCATATCGATCAGCGCCTTGCCCAGTTCGGTTAAGGCGTAACCGCCGATCGCATCGTTGAAGCGCCCCAATAACCGGTGCGTTCCCCAGTTGGGCGGATAGCCCATGGGATCGTCTTTCGGCCAGTTTTTGTGCGGCAGACAAACGCGCGTCGCCCACATGGGCGCACCGTCGCCAACCACTTTGTCGGTGTATTTTCCCTCGTCATTGGGGAACAGCGACCAGAGCATGTTGTCCAGTTCCCCTTTCACACCCGGTGCGTTTTCGTTGTAGTCCGACCACAAGTGGCGGCTCCAGATGTTCTCGTGGGCATTGATCAGCACGTATATGCCGTGCTGTTCCGCTTTGGCGATGATCTCCTCGAAATAATTCAGGAAATCCAGATCCGGCTCTCCCTTGGCAACCGGATACACGCTTTCCCAGATCCAGAGCAGGCGAATGGAGTTGAAACCGAGTTCGCGCAGCTGGCTGAACCATTTGTCCGCTTCGTCTAATGCGAAGGGACGACCCGCGCCGTTAAGCACGGTGCCATCGGGTTGCACCCAGACATCGTTGACGCCGCCATAGCTGAAACTGCGGCCATCGTCTTCGGTCAATTCCTTGACGTTGGCTTCCGTTTCCGCCAACGGCGCTTTCGTGCTGCCGCCGACATTGGTGCCGCGCAGGTGGATGTAGCGCCCCTCTGCGTCTTTCAAGTAGGTGAGATCCACGCTCACGGGGGAGACGGTGTCTTCAAACACCGGATCGCTGCTGTTACAGCCGCAAACAAGCGCGACCATGGCCAGCAGTACGAGAAAAGTCAGGCACTTCGTTCGGATCATAATCTGACCTCCACTGCGTATGGGTAACATGAACCAGGGCGGACAATCCCCATCATGGGTTTACTACAGTTCTTTCCCCGGTATTTCGAGCGATTCATTGAATGGCATTGCTGGTGTTTTCTGTCGTTTGACACACGACCAACCAAACATTTTCCTAACATCATTAATAGCCGAAGTCCAGCAGATTCCAATACATTCGGGTGATATCGACGAAACGTTCATTATCGGACAATAGGCTTGACGTGGCCCAACCCACTCGTTACAAAGGGGGGAGTCATCCATGAGTTGCACAAACAGCAAAGCTCGCGCAGGTCAGTTGGTAAGTTTCTGAATTTGTTGGATGATCGCGGAGGAAAATCATGGAAAGCAGGATCACAGGAAAAATTCCGTATATTGGATGGATCTGGATACTGGCGCTGGTGATATCGCTATCCGGCTTCGCCTGTTTTGAAAGCGAAGACGATTCCCAGGCCGACAGCGACCTATCTCCTCCTGCTGACTATGAAATTTATATTCCTGGCGATCAGGATGGTGTTCCCGCCGATACGGATCTCGCTTCCGATGGAGATGACGACGCCGATGAAAGCGGCTGCATCGACCCGGATGGCGACAAGGAAGGTAGCGAAATCGATAGCGGAATCGAATGCAAAGGAGCCTGTACGGAAGGAACCTTTTGTATCGACACGCAGAATATCTGCATGTGTGTAGCGGGCGGCTGGCGCAAATTCAACTGTGAAACCCTGGGAATCTGCGGCGCGGCTCCGTTTTTAAGCTGCGATTTCGATCCGAATCTGAATCAGGACGCCTGTTTGTGCGGCGATCTCCCCGTCGATGGCGACATGGAAGCGGATGCGGAAATCGATGTTGAGATCGAGCAAGATGATGATCTGGAAACCGACAGCGACCTCCCACCGGGCGATACGGACATGGATTTCATCGACGGCGATGCCGATCCCGATCCCGATCTTCCACCCGCCGATCTCGACAGTCAACCCGACGGCGATCTGGATGCGGATATCGTAGATCGCAACGAGGTGGAACCCGATTCTGACCCTGACCCTGACCCCGATCCAGATCCCGATCCGGAGCTGGAGCCGGATCAAACCGAACAGGATGCACCTCTTGTTTGTTCCGGCAGTTGCAGCACGGCAGGAAGCAGTTTTTGCATCGATGAACAAACCGCCTGCATGTGCGCCCCCGGCGCATTGATCTGGGTTTCGGTGAATTGCAATGATCAATGTTCGGACACCGCGCCTTTAGGCTGCGGCTTCGACGAAGAAACCGGCCAGAACTGGTGTTTATGCGAAGATCCTCCCGGGCCCTGCCCAAACGACATGGTGCTGGTGGACGAGCGCTTCTGCATCGATCGCTACGAAGCCAGCCGACCCGACGCCACACCCACGAATATCGGCCTGGACACCAGCCGGGCGGTGAGCGTAGCCGGAGTCAAACCCTGGTATCCCGTTTCCTTGACGACCGCCAACACGGCCTGTAGTAACGCCGGTAAGCGCCTGTGTCTACCCACCGAATGGGTGGACGCCTGCCAGGGACCGGACTACACTGTGTATTGTTACGGCGATGATTTCAGCGCCACGCTCTGTAACGGCATCGACACCTTCTGTAACTGCGGTCCCATGAGCGCCTGTGAGAATGTAGACCCCTGCCCCTATCCACATTGCCGCCAGGTCTGCGGAGCGGCGTTTACCGTCATGCCCACCGGCACCTTCCCCGATTGCACCAACGAGTGGGGCCTGTTCGACATCAATGGCAACGTGTGGGAAGTGGTCTACACCGAAGACGGCCACGAGCATTTCAGAGGTGGTGCATACAACTGCGGCGACTCGGAAACGCTGCATCGCTGCGATTACGATGCGATCTGGAACCCATCGGCAAAAGGTTTCCGCTGCTGCAAGGATAAAAGTGAGTCACGATGAATCAGGATTTGATAAAAACGCTTCATGCGACGGAATTGACGAGCGTTCAGAATACACGCATCAAGGATCTGGTGCGGCTGCGGGATAGTACGCATCGCAAACGTGCCGGACTGCTGTTGATCGAAGGCTATCGCGAACTGAGTCGCGCCGTGCAGGCGGGTGTTCAACCACAAGCCGTGTATTACTGCGACGAACTCTTTCTGGGGGAGAATGAACCCGCCTTATTGCAGGCGGCTAAAAATGCCGGGGCGCAGATCTTTTCGCTTTCCAAAGCCGCGTTCAAGAAAATCAGCTATCGCGACCGGCCCGACGGCCTGATCGCCACCGCGCCCAAAATCGGCGTTACTTTAAACGAGTTGCCGCTGTCTGCCACTCCGCTGTTGATCGTGGCCGAATCGATTGAAAAGCCGGGAAATCTGGGAACGATTCTGCGCTGCGCCGATGCGGTGGGAGCGGACGGCGTCATCGTGTGCGACGGAGCCACGGACATCAACAATCCCAATGTCGTGCGCGCCAGCACCGGCACCCTGTTCACCGTGCCGGTGGCCGAAGCCACGAGCGAAGAGGCCTTCGCCTGGCTAAGGGAAAAGGGAATCCGCATCCTGGCCGCCACACCGCACGCCACGGAGCATCATACCGAAGTCGATCTGAGAGTCCCCTGCGCCGTTGCCATGGGAGCGGAGCAATACGGCCTGTCCGAAAAATGGATGAAGCAGGCGGACTTGCAGGTGCGCATTCCGATGGCGGGAGTGGCCGACTCGCTCAACGTCGCCATGGCCACCACCGTGTTGCTCTTCGAAGTCGCCCGCCAGCGCAACTTCGGAGGGGCGAGGTAAAAGGGATTTTTCCTCTGCAATATTGAACACTCCGTACAACGGGTATTCGTCATGTCGATCACACTTGACTTCCCACAGGCATATCATGTATAAAAGCTAAGTAGGATGAGCATTTGTTATGCTTATTATTTCAGAATAATGGGCAAAGCTACTTAGCTGTTTCTTGGGGACCGAAACGATGAAAACATACACGTTAAAGTTCATCATACTGTTTCTGTTCATGATCGCCTTGATTGCCTGTAACGATCGTAGTAATGGCGGCGATGAAGATACAGTAGAAAACCAACAAGGCGATTACGACGCCGATGAAGATTCGATAGAAAACCAACAAGGCGATTCTGACGCCGACTTGGATATCTCTGATTACATTTACACGGACGAAACCACAGGCCTTGACTGGCTGACTGACATCCCAACCCAAAAAATGGATTGGTATGATGCCGTGGACTACTGCGCTAACCTGGAATTATTCGGCGACGACTGGCGGCTGCCGTCGATTTCGGAGTTGCGCTCGCTGGTAAGGGATTGTAAGTTCCTTGAATATGGCGGAACATGTAGAGTGTATGACGATTGTATTTCAGATGACTGCTATTTTGAGGAATCTGAAGACGATCTATTCAGCTATTGCTCGATAGGATGTGGAATGGACGATGAACCTAATCAATATGGGGCATATTTTCCAGATGAAATGGGAGATGTAGGAAGTAAGTACTATTACCTGTGGTCTTCTACAGAACGTTCACATAACTCAAATGGAGCCTGGATTATAACTGTTTTTGCAAGCTCTTCTGTATCTACAGGCCAATACATAGGCTTAGAGAATAAAACGAGTACTAAATCTTGGGCAACTTGCGTTCGGGGTACTTTTACACCACCAAATAATGAGGATGGCGATTCTGACGCCGACTTGGATATCTCTGATTACATTTACACGGACGAAACCACAGGCCTCGATTGGCTGACTAACATCCCAACCCAAAAAATGGATTGGTATGATGCCGTGGACTACTGCGCTAATTTGGACCTATTCGGCGACGACTGGCGGCTGCCGTCGATCTCAGAGTTGCGCTCGCTGGTAAGGGATTGTAAGTTCCTTGAATATGGCGGAACCTGTAGGGTGTATGACGATTGCACTTCAAGGGACTGTTTTCTGGAAGATTCTGAAAATGAACTATTCAGCTATTGCCAAGCTGGTTGTGGTATATACGATGAACCTAATCAATATGGGGCATATTTTCCAGATGAAATGGGAGATGTAGGAAGTAAGTACTATTACCTGTGGTCTTCTACAGAACGTTCAGATTACACTGATAGTGCCTGGATTATGACTGTCTTAGCAAGCCATTCTGGGTCTGCAGACCCATACATAGGTTCATATTATAAAACGACAGCAGATAAATTCTGGGCGACTTGCGTTAGGGGCACTTTTACACCACCAGATAATGAGGATGGTGATGTTGAAATAGACGGAGATATGGAAATATCGGAATAGAGGAGAGCCTATCGATTACTAGAAGCCATCTCAAAAATAGCATAATCCCAAACATCTGATATTTCAGAACTATTCGTCTCCCAGTGTAGTCTGAGTGAAATTTTGCCCCACTATGATATACTGTATATAATATACTTAATATCTACAGGTGCTTTCGATGGAACTGACCAACGAACAATGGAGCCTGATCGAGCCGCTGCTGCCGCCTCACAAAAGCCAACCCGGAAAACGCGGGAGACCCGCACAGGATGACCGCGCCATCATGAACGGCATCCTTTGGGTTCTGAGAACCGGCGCTCCCTGGAAGGATCTTCCACGCAGATATCCGCCTTATCAGACAGTGCATCGACGCTTTCAAAATTGGAACGAGGCCGGTATCATGCAGAGGATTCTTCAGGAACTTGCGCGTGACCTTGAGCAACGCGGCGGAATCGACCTCTCCGAGTGCTTCATCGACGGGAGTTTTTCTTCCGCTAAAAAGGGGGGCTCAAAGTCGGGAAAACCAAGCGGGGAAAGGGCTGTAAGATCATGGCGATCGTTGACAGCGCTGGTCTTCCTGTCGCCGTATGCACAACAAGCGCTTCGCCGCACGAAGTGACCTTAGTGGAAGAAACGCTGGATGCTGTTGTAACCGAAGGCTCGCCGGAGAGGTTGATCGGAGACAAGGCGTATGACAGCGATCCACTGGATGAGAGACTTCTTGAGGAACGTGGCATTGAAATGATTGCGCCGCACAAGGGCAACCGGAAGAAAGATAAAACCCAGGATGGTCGGGCGCTACGCCGCTATGTACGCCGTTGGAAGGTGGAAAGACTGTTTGCCTGGCTGCACAACTTCCGCAGGCTCGTGGTTCGATGGGAGTATAACGAAATCAATTATGAAGGATTTCTGCTGTTAGGATGCGCTATTATACTGCTCAGGCATTTTTGAGATGGCTTCTAGAAATGCTTTTTGTTGGTTTTGTTTATCACTGGCATAGCGCCACAGGGTCTGTAATTGAAAAACTTTCATCGACGAGCATGGATGGAGGTTGTAAAAAAACAACCGGACAGATGGTTTCCCAATTACGTCCAATTATTCCCCCTCCTGCAACGATGACAGCGGCTCCATTGGTTGAATCGGCAAGAATAATTTTCTCTTTTCCCAAGATTTTATCCATCTTGTTGTTAAGCGCACTTTGAGAATATTCGTTGCAAGACTGCTTGATTTGATCAATTCGAACAAGATTCTTATTCTCTTTTTTACAAGCCAACTGAGCCCTTTCTTGCACCAAACCAAGAGGTTCCGCATCAATAGTTGGAAGCGGGATAAGTAAAACCGATTCTTGCTTTCCTTGACTGGACAACTCAATGTTTTGCAGCGCAAGAGTTTCAACTTTCTTGAATATTCCGCAACTACCAATAGTCAGAACAAAAAGAATAACACATGAGACGATTACTCTTTTTGCTATAAAAGTATTCTGCTTCCTTCGCGAATCAGGGACATCGGGAACATGAAGAAATCCCATGGAGCACATGATGCAGCATAGTACCGTTAGGATCGTTGCAATCGTTATGCTGGACAACAACAGACATAATAGAATAATTCGTCCTTGCTTTCGGAAACGTCTCGGTAAAAGCCTCACACCGTTTATCGTGACCAACAAAACTCCAGCTCCAAGTCCTATTGAGAACAAAATGTAACTGATACTGGAAGTATGATCAAACCAGTGGAAATATCCCGAAAAAAGAAGCAGCAATCCAATAAGCAACCCCCTACGAGAAGTTGGAGTAACAGAGGTGACAGTCAAAATATACAGTAAGAGAGTAAAGAGTATTGCCAATTGAAAACTGTTGTCGCGAATCCATGACTCAAGGTCTGAAAACAGGTTGGCTTCTTCATTTTCAAGCGTAACAGGTTGCGATAGCGATTTCATTCTTTCACGATGCGTCGTCTCCCAGGTAATCGTATTCAGTAGTGGTGTTACGCCCGATTTGACAAAGTGGAGACAATCGCTGGAAGTGGGAAGTCGCTCGTACTCGAAAATCGAATTTCCATCTGCGGATATCATCGAATTTTCTTGTAGCCCCAGATCCATACCGTTTTGCCTGTGAAAAATGGTGCCGGAAAACCATGCCTTTCCGTCTTCAAAGCGACAATAAATTTCATCCTCTGAGATACGAATTTGATGGAGTTGACATTTCCCTGTTTCCATAAGTGGCTCGAATGAACGGGAAACTTCAGGTGATAATCTCCAAAGTGGTTCTTCGCTCTGTGAAGAATCACGCAAATGTGATGTGGAATATTCATTACCCAAGTATGGCATGCTTGAAAGTAAAAGGGCTAAGATCAATGCCAATGCAAAAATAAGCAGAGGAATATTCTTCCTATGGAATTCATAAGGCGTTTTGCTGGATGAATGGTAAACCAACGGCTTAAACGACCGAATCAACGTGGAGGCAATAAGAAGTGACAATGCCATGCTTAATGGGAATAAGTATTCTGCCACCCAATCGATAGCAATGGTCCCTATCGTATGTAAATTATTTATATATAAATTTTTCAGTGTTACATCGAATTGCTCGATAATTGGGACATTTATTTTAAGCAACAAGTCCCACGCAATGCCCTTAAGCCATAGGGGTTTGAATCCTTGATCGAATAATTGGCTGTCGGCGAATGCGCATGAAATGTCGGCAAAGATTACTATTGAAATAAGTTCAATATGATATTTCCTTGTTTTGTAATCATTCGTGGCCATGGCAAAAAGGATGAGAATAGCCATGGTGGATATAGGCCACGAAATATACCTGGAATGCTCGACAGGAAAAGCGTCGATTGCATTGAGCAGTAAGTAATTGAATGACAGAGCAACAAGACTCGAATAGATTACGGGAAATAGTTGTTCCTTTCGTACGCATTTGATTTTGTTGGTTATTTTCTGAAGATAACGATTGTGGAGAAAAACAAGAATCAGAAAAGCGATACTTATCTCCGATGCCCTGAGTAGTATGGTACAGGTTTCATATAACAGGTCATGCAATATATATATGGAAGAAGCATTCATGGACTGCGCTAACACTTCTAAACAACTATAGTTTTTTTAAGATGGATCCGTTACTGCCAGGCTTGTCAAACGATGGCATTTCAATTCTGACCTTGCGAATTATTATGGCTTCATCCTGTCCATGTCAAGCGATATTGTGAGATGATGGGAGGCGGAAAATACAAAATCGGGCAGGTCGGTTAATTTCACCTGACATTGCTAAAATGTATCTACATGTCCAGATCGTTTAAAGAGATGTAAGGCTGGCAAAAGAATCCCCCCGCAATCACAGTGGACTACGGGGGGACGGAGGGCCTCTGTTTGGCCATAGTAACTATGACCGGAGCTGCTAGCGGTTAGTGGAAGACGTCCATCCAGTCGGAGAGTTCTCCTCCGGCAGATTTCTGACCCGCTGCTGCACCCCAGCGGAAGCGCAGTCTTTTGGACGGCTTCGGCTGGGCTTTGGGTTTGTCTTCATTACCGAGATCCGGAGACCAGCTGATGCGCAGCTTTCCGGCAGCCACCGCGTTCGGATCACCGGAAGCGACCGCCGCTTTTTTCTTGGCTTGCTTGGCAGCGGCTACGGCAGCGTCCAGTTTTTGCTGCAACTGCTGGATCTTCACTTCTGCTTGATCCAGTTTTTTCTCCAGTTTTACGACGGAAGCTCTTTTACGTTTCGATTTTTTCTTGCTTTTTCTCTTTGTCGCGGCGGAGGCATCGAAAGCCAGGCTAAATGCCAGTAAAGCCACAACAAGTAGGATCAGCAGTCGTTTGCTTGACATGTTGGTCCCCCTTTACAGGCGGTCCACAAGGTATCCCGCAAGACGCAGCCAGTGCAGGCGGCTGACGTCGCCATCCTGAGCGTCGGAACCGACCTTGCCGATCTTGGGTTGATTCAGCGCATTGATGAAGCCGTCGCGGCTACCGGAGAGCACGACCATGTTCACGACGTCTTTGGATTCGATGTCGATCACGTAAGAAGCGAAGCTCCAAGTGTCGAACTGATGCACGACCATCAGGTAGTTGTAGTCCCAGTCGCCCGGCAGATCTTTGGCCAGTTTTTCCATGGTCTTGTAACGCGCCACTTCATCCAGTTTTTCGGTGCGCGGAATGAAATCTTCCAGGGCCGCCGCATCGCCTTCGATCATGCCGCCCTTTTTCATTCCGGCGACCATGCCGTCGGTGGGCGCATACAGATCGCCGGTCATCAGGCGTTTGAGATAGGAACGCCCGAACAGCATTTCCAGGTTGAAGGCGCGCGCTTTGAAGCCTTTGTTTACCAGCGCGACAGTCAGGTAGGCCTGCAATTCGCTGGGATCGGAATCGTAGTCGCCGTCCTGCCAGACGGCCACGGCGATCTGGCTGCGCTGCGGAGAAAGGCTGTGCATGCTGGACTCGACCAAGGTGTAGGGAGCGCCACAGGCCGCCAGTAGCAATACGACCGCGCACAAGCTGATTCCAAATGAAAGCATTCTCGTTCGTTTCATGTTCACCCCTTTGCTGATTGTACAGTAATGAATACACGTCAACGTTTGTAAAGCATGCGCTTTACAAACATTACTTCCATAGTTCACTTGCACCGGCTTGTCAATACAAAACCGAACAACTGATATTAAATTAGAAGAACGCGAACCGTAACTGATAAGTCACATGAATTTTACTCGGTGTCAGTAAGTGGAGTCTTCCACCGTTCCCAACGGAATGATCGTAACGTCATCCGGTGCTGCCACACGCAAAGTACATACATTCCAGTGGCTGTTGGATGGGAATCCATTCGTGTCGTCGGGTGGTCCATAGGTGAAGGTTTCGGCCAATTCGCCGCGCAGGTACACGCGGACCGTGCTGGTTACGTTGGTCGATCCCGAATAGTTTTCCACCGTGACGGTATAATCGCCTGAAGCCGGTAAATTGTAGTTGATGTATTCCGGTCCCATTCCCTGGATGTCGTCGAGGTCCAGGCGTGGATCGTCGTCGCGATTGCCGATCTCTCCCCAGTCGGGAGCTTCTGCCGGGCCGGGGCAGCCGCGAGGGGGACAAGGCGTCGCCGTGCCACCCTGCGTGGCGCAGTTGCACCAGTGGCAATCGGTCTGGTTGCCGTCGGAGCAGTTGCGTGAATGGAAGCCGCCCGGCTGGATCAGGTGCAGATCGTGATCGTTATTGGGAATGTTCCAAGTCAGTTCCAGATGGATATCTGCGGCCAGGACGTTTTCTTCGACTTCGATAGTCGCCGTCGCTTCATGCACGCCGGTACAATCCGATTCAGAATCTCTTACAGACAAGCGCACGACATAGGTTCCGGAGACGGGCACCAGCACCTTCGGTTTCGCCTCTGCGCTCCAAATATCGGTGATGTCGTTGTGCGACTGATTGAATATAACTGCTTCGCCTCCGGCTGAGGGAATCCTATCGAAGCTCCAGCGATATTGCATGATGGTCCCATTGGGATCGTAGGAACTGCTGGCATCCAGGGGAACCAGATCTTCCACAACCGCTTCCGATACGGCAGGCTGGATGTTTGCGACCGCACAGGTGTCTTCATCAGAGGGGAAGGTCAACAGAACCTGCTCGGTGTGCAGCATATCCCCATCGCTCCAGGAAACCTGGGCCTGATCGGTAAAGCCGGGCATGGCTTCATGAAGGCGAATGTAGACGATCATGGTGGTATTCTTTGGCAAGGTCCAGGGGCCTTCATCGGCGGCTGGAGCTGCGGCCAGTTCGATATGGTCGATGGAAAAGATCGTCAAACCAAGGGAAAGCAGGCTGATGTCTTCTACCGTGACGGAAATATCGCCCTGGTTTTGAATGGAGAACGTTTTGGTGCTGCCGACATTGTTTTCATTGAAAATCAAGGTGCGAGGATCGATGACCACTGAGGTTTCGAAGGTCGCCTCGCCGCTGAGCGGTATCTGGATTTCGGTTCGGTCCGGATCGTTGGTCGTGATGATCAATTCGCCGTTATCCGTTCCTGCATCCGCCGGGGCGTAGAAAATCTGGAGGATTATTCCTTCTCCTGGTGCAAGTTGGACGGGAAAGGCGACGATGGAAACTTGGTCGAGATAGTATTCCCGGCTCGTTTCCCGGCTAAGCTCTGCTGAATTAAGTTGCAGTGTTGCGCCACCCATGTTGCAGATCGTCACCCACCGGCTGCTTAGTTGTCCGAGCGGGATGCCGCCGAATGCAACCTGCTGCGGCTGAACGTTTGCAATAGGAAAGCGCGCGGTCGAATCGAAATCGCAGGTGAGGCTCGGGTAATCGCCATCCACGGGAGTGTCCCCGTCTACCGGCGTATCGCCATCGGGGAAAACATCGCCGTCCGGCAGGTTATCGCCGTCGGGATTGTGATCGCCGTCCACCGGAGTGTCGCCATCTATTGGCGTGTCACCATCGGTGGAATTGTCACCGTCTATAGAATTGTCTCCGTCGGGGGAGTTGTCGCCATCTGTCGAGGAGTCACCGTCGGTAGAATCGCCATCGATAATCGGCAGATGGGGTGTAATCGGATTCTGGTTGCCGTCGTCACCGTCCGGCTCGTTTTGTTGTGTATCGCCATCCGGGTCGTCATTGCGATCTTGCAGGATCGAATCGGAACAACCTGCCAGAAGCCCTAACAACACCGCCATCCACAAAATGATTCCGACTGCTGTACTTTTTTTCATGTGATGCTCACTTCCTGGATATACCAAGCCCATCCTTACAATCCTCGATTGCACACGCGATGGTCTTTTGTTTCGTAAACTTTTGTAAGTCCCGTACGATGGGGAGATTCTACTGATTCTAGAACGATGTGTCAACCGGGATCATGGTTTGTGATAAGTCGTGAGTGACAATCGTTTAAGGATTCATCTAACGATTAAAACTTGCCGTATTTTCGGAATTACTCGCAGCCTCCACCGGTGGGTAAGTCATGGACTTCCGCTGCAATCAAATGGCTATCTATAATCGAAACTTCCGGGACATCGATTCGGTTTCAATCGAAGACCCGGATAGCGGAAATTTGGAGTGATTTCGAAAAGAGGTTGTCGCTCGCTATAACCTCCGTAATCAGAATTTAACTTCAACGGCTTGCTCGATTACATAACTTTTCTCACTATTCCCGCATTGGCCATCACGGTTTTCGCCCCAGCAAAGCACTTTCCGGCTTTCGGTAATGGCACAAGTTAAGTTACGTCCACAAGAAATATCCCGTATCTTTTCATTCGTGATGGTTACTTTGGCAGGTCTTGCGATTTCCCCCGGCGATTTTCTGCCTGTACCGCACTCGCCGGAATAATTAGCGCCCCAGCAGTATGCATCGCCATTCGCCATTACGGCGCAGGTGTGTTTATAGCCAACTGAAACATCAATGGTGGCATCCGGTAGGCCTTCAACGTAAATTGGCAGGGCCGATTCGTTTCCTTTTCCCATTTGTCCGTTTCCAAGCTGACCATACTCATTCCAGCCCCAGCATTTGATTTTGCCGTTATCAAGAAGTGCGCAGCTGTGCCGGTATCGTGACGAAATGGATTTTATATTTTTTTCAATGCCCTCTGTAAGCATTGGCACAAGGGAGCTCTTATATTTATTAGCCTTGTAATAGCTTTCGTTTCCGCATTGACCTCGGGAACATTTACCCCAGCAATAGATCTGCCCGATTCTGGTATGATGGCAGCCGTGTTCTTCGCCGATCAAAACGGAAACCGCGTTATTCGCTCCCGCAACCATGCTTGCTTTTTTAGTTCCTCCTGAAACATATGCCTGTCCACAAGCTGAACCGCTATTAGAGCCCCAGCAAAACACCCTGCCGGAAACACCCACGGCGCACCTGTTAAGTTCACCACTTGCAATACTGGTGACTTTCTCTTTCAATCCGGAAACAAGAACGGGCATATTTGAATACTTTCCAGCTTTTCCACCATCGCCAAGGGCTCCCTCAAAATTGCTTCCCCAGCATTTCACTTTTCCGCTCTTTGTGACGGCGCAGGAGGAACTGGATCCGGCCGCTATATCGATCGCTTTTTCTCCAAGCGCAACCGTGACGGGTTTGATCGGACGCTGGTCTCCAAGTGGTTTTAAACGATTTACTCCATCTCCGACCCAAGTTTCATTTCCCCAGCACTTGACGGTCCCTCCGGCAAACAGAGCGCAAGCGTTATTATTACCGGCGGAAATCTTTATAGGGGTGTCCGGAGGAAGATTTTGCTTATCCTCTGCTCCGCTTGCTTGTTCTCCCGTGTCCGATTGCTTTTGCAACGAAACGTCGATGCTGTTTGAAACGCCCGGCTCGATATACACGCTATACTCTTGCGGCATGTAGCCATTGGCCGAAAAAGAGAGGGTATATAAACCCAGTCGTAGATTTTCCAGGGTGAACGGCAGGGTTTTAATCATGCTCTTTTTTCCCAAACCTGTAATTTTGGCTTTCGCGCCAACAGGCTCACCCTTTGCCACAAGAGCGCCAGTGGTAACAATCGATTTGGGAGAGAAAGCCTTTTTAAAAGAAATCCATTCCTCGTTAGATAGTTTCGATGTGAAATTACCCATCCCGGGGATGTCAACTATCAGTGAATTCTTGTACGTTTTCGGTGTAAACCAGCTAATGTTTTCTGCTCCCCTTGCAGTGGGAGGTAGGGAAGCAAGGATCTTTTCCTGTGATAATCCGACAACACGAGAGATGTTTTTCAGCGGCAATTTGCATGACATTTGTGCCTCTCCCTTCAACCAGGCATTCGAGTTAACCCGCTCGTGGGGATCGGAAAATTGCACCCATACATTTCTCTTTCGGATTTTTTTATCAAATGAGTGCCCATCCACTTTGTCGTTCCATTTTACGTAATAATGGCACGTGAATGGAAGATTGCTGTTTATTTTCACTTTTGCAGCGGCGGTAAGCTCAACCCAATCTCTTCTTGTAATTGCAGCCTCTGAAGAACAGGAGATCTTATAATTGACGCGGTTGAAGCACTCCGAGTATTTCTGTTTCGGCCATGAAAATTGAACGCTGATATTTTTCTGCGCCCAAAAATATAGCGAGTTCAGGATGTATTCACGGGCTGCTATATTTGGCTCTTGCTGGGAGGTCGCATCGGAATTGGCAGGGGCGTCTGGCTCATTTGCCATAGCGCCTCCATAGAATACGGACAAGCCGAGAAAAACCGCCAGCACGAATCCGACCAACCGTCCGCCGTCTTTTCCTATAAAATTCATGAGATAGCCCTTTTTTGTTTAATTTTTAATCTCATAGAATACTTACTCTCAGAAGTCAAGAAATAGAAAGATCTCGAACCGTTTCCTTCTTGACTTCTCCCGCGCATCGGTTTAGGACACTCGGGAAGGAGGATTCTAACATGAAATTAACATTCCCAATGGTGGCTGTGCTTTCCATTATCCTGTTCATGTTCTCTTGTTCTTCCGAGGACAACCCGTCCAGCACCGATGGCGACAGCGTGGATGGGGACTCCGAACTGTCCGAAAATGCTGAGGAAGATGGCGAACTTATCGAGCGCGATCTGTTGGCGGTGGAAGTGAGCGACGAGCAGGAGCTCATCGGTGGACCGGACGCAGGCGGGCGCGTTGGGGATTTTCTGCTTAGAAACGACAAGATCCGTTTTATCGTGCAGGGTGCCGGTCCCGCCCGCAGTTGGGTGCCCTACGGCGGCTCGGTGATCGATGCCGATATCCTGCGCGAGGGCGACGGCTACGACATGCTCGACGAGATTTCACCCATCACGACCTTCATTAAGTCGTTCAAGCCCGAAAAAGTGGAGATCGTAGACGACGGCCAGAGCGGTGAGAAGGCCCATGTGCGCGCCACCGGTATCGTAGCGGGAATTCCTATTGTCGATTTCGCCCTGCCGCTTAGCTGCGATCAAATGGCGGTTACGTTGGATTACGTGCTGGTGCCGGGCGCGAATTACATTGAAATCACCACCACCGTCCATCCCGAGGTGAAAAGCGATATCGCCATGGGCGACGGCATCGTGTGGAGCAATCGCCTGAGCATCCTCACTCCCGGTTTCGGCTGGGGAGTCAGTGGCCTGGCGAGTTTCGGCGAATTCGATTTGCAGATCGCCGTTTCCACTGAAGAGGACAACAATGGAAAGAGCATCGCCTACGGTTTCATGGCGAAAGACGGTGCGTTGTCCATCGCTACCGATCTGGCGGACATTCTACCCTATATGGGGTTCGGCGAGGACCACGTCGCCGCAGGGCAGACCCGCTCGTACACCCGCTATTTCATTGTGGCGGAAACGGTGTCCGATATCTATAAGACGTATTCCGAGTTGCGCGAAAGTTCTTTAGGCGACATTACGGTGACGGTCGCTGTGGCCGATGAAGCCGACGCAGAGGAGGTCTTCGATCTGGAAGCCGTCGACGCCAATGGCAAGACCGCCGGATTCGCCCACGCCGTTGTCGGTGAAAATACGCTGAGTCTGCCTGCCGGAACCTACACGCTACGTATCGGCGGGAAAGGGCGCGTGTGGACGGAGGACTCCCAGAGCATAACGGTTGCAGCGGAAGAGCCTGCCCAAGCGGCGCTTAGCGTACCGGCTACCGGACGAGTTTCGTTTATCGTCGGTGGCGATCACTTCGACGGCAGCGTGAAAGATCGCCTTCCGGCCCGCATTTCCCTGCAAAGCGGCCTGGATGCCGACATTGCAGCGTCGATACGGCGGCGTGTGTACACGGCCAGCGGCGAAGGCAGCTTCCTGATAGAGCCGGGCGACTACACCATCACCGTCAGTCGCGGTTACGAATATGAAGTCTGCCGGGAAAGCGCGAGCATCGCCGCTGGTGATACCTACAATGTAGATTGCAGCCTGCAACGTTCGGTGGATACCACTGGCTGGGTGGCGGGCGATCTGCACATGCATACCGAGCGCAGCATCGATGCGGTGGTGGCGGTAGAGCAGCGCATCATTCAAATGGCGGCGGTCGGTCTGGAGCGCAGTCCCATTACCGATCACGACGTGGTTTCGGATCTCGATCCTTACGTGGACGGTCTCGGGCTGCGGGAATTCATCACCCTGATTGCAGGGGATGAGGTTTCACCCGTGGCGGCGCATACGAACGGATTTCCGCTGAGCCTGCGCGAGGATCGCAATACCTATTTTGGCGTGCAGTGGTACGGCGACTATGACGATACGAGTTGCACCCTGAAAGATAATCCTCCCTATCCCGATATCTGGGCGCAACTGCGCGAGGAATACGACGCCGGAATCGTTCAGATCAACCACCCGCGCTCCAATTCGCAGGGGTTTCTGAATACCTTCAAGTACGATCCGCTGGTCGGTTTGGATTCGTTCGAAGAAGGGGATTTCGATCTGAACTGGGACGCCATCGAACTGATCAACGCAGGCGATGTAGACGACGCCCTAACCGCCACGCTCGCCGACTGGTTCAGCTTTTTCAATCAGGGCGTTCATAAAGCCGGAACCGCCGTTTCCGACTGCCACACCAACGATTGTCCGGGCGATGCCCGCAGCTTCATCCGCACGGAAGAAGACGATCCTTCGCTCGTGACCGAAGAGATGTTCGTGGACGCCATCAAGAATCTGCGCGTGCAGGCGGCCAGCGGACCGTTTGTGACGGCGACGATCGGGGATGCCAAAATCGGTGATACGGCGGAATTGGGTGGCAACGGCAACGTGGAGTTGCACGTCAAGGTGCAGGCTCCAAGCTGGATGCCGGTGGACTGGATCAGGGTCGTCGTGAACGGGGACATCGTCGCCACGGTCGAAGCGGATCAGTTGCAGGACGCCGTGGTGCGCTACGATGCTTCCTTTAGCCTCACGGTGGACAAGGATAGCTGGTTCGTGGTGCTGGCCGGAGCGCCTTTGAAGCGGCTTGCGCCGGTATCGCCGGGACAGCCGGTGCTGACTATCACCAACCCGATTTTCGTCGATCTGAATGACGACGGTTATGAAGCCCCCGGCCTGCCCGATGCGAACCATGCAGCGGCTTCTTTCGAAGAGCTGGCGGCGCTGGCCGGTGGATCGAAATAGAATCGAGAACAAGATCGCACCGAATGGGGGCGCGGGTTTCCGTGCCCCCTCGGTCGTTTATGGGGGTAGGGGAGGGTAGTTGGAACCGACCGTTTTATGTAAGAATGGGTAGGTTGGTAAGTGGTCGTGACAAAGGGTGGCAGGTGGCCAAGCGGAGTGAAACGGAGCTTGCCCGTGTATCATGGCACAATCCTGTTGACAAGAATTGGACCCTCACCTCTATTTTCATAGTCCAAAGCACTCGACCATTTCCAATCTATTGTTTCATCAACCAGACCACGACGAACGGGATTGGCATGGATATATTCGATGGTCTTCCACAAGGTGGTTTCACTTGTTATATTTCTATCATATCCTCCGCCTGCTTGCCAAAATCGAAAGACTCTTTTTCCATTCGCTCCGGTGATGGTCAGCTTTTCGAGCCACTTCCTGTCATTTTGTTCAAGCCAATTTTTCGACCGTCTTGATACAGACTGTTCAACTCTTTTCAGGAATTGAGAAATGTCCTATTTTTCGTTTTTGGGAAAGACTAAAATGTGAACGTGTTCCGGCATAACGACGTAGGCCCAAACAGAATAGTCCAGTGCTTTACTTGCATTATTTACGGCATTACAAAGCCACAGTTTCGGGCGATCCTTTTGCAATAAAGGCCAGTGATGATAGCAAGAGAATGTAAGCTCATGAACGTGACCAGGATCGTTGAAATGGGTATTATTTCGTTTATAGTGTTCCATAGATTGGTAATAATACAGCATTAAGGAAACATGGGCAAGCTGCGCTTAGCCCATGCCACCCGGTCGTGTTTTCAATGCTCAGGGCTTGTCACGGCCACCCGCCCGTCTTAGATCCTTCATGTGAGGATTGTATTATTTGTAGCAATTGAACATCAAGAGTAAATTGTCGGACAGAAAATCTGTCCGGCCTACTACTTCGACTGTTAACTTCAACGGGATTTGCCAATCCCCCCATTTCTGATTTTTCCACTTTCTTGACTTCCTCCCGGCGGCGTCTTAGCATGCCGACATGACGATGAACGCCATCAAATCCGAACTGAGAACCCGAGCCCATAAGCTTGGCTTTCCTTTACTGGGAGTCGCCCTGCCCGAGTTGGACCCGGCGCATCTCACGCGGGTGCAAACCTGGATCGAGGCGGGATATCACGCCGAAATGGACTACCTCACCCGGCGACGCGATCTGACGGACGGCATCCGGGCGGTGCTGCCCAATGTCCAAGCGGTCATCGTACTCGGACTGCCATACTCCCAAGCAAGCTCACAACAGAAACACGCTTTTGAGAACCACGGGCGCGTCAGTCGCTACGCCACCGGGCGCGACTACCACCGCATCTTCGAGAAACGTTTGAAAAAACTCGTGAATTGGCTGCGCGAGCAGGGCGACAGTCCGAAAAGCTACGTCGATTACGGCCCGGTTTTGGAGCGCGCTTACGCCCAGGCGGCAGGCTTGGGATTTATTGGAAAAAACAACTGCCTGATTCATCCCGAGTACGGCTCCTATCTCTTTTTAGCGGTGATTCTAACGACCTTCCCGCTGCCACCCGACGCGCCGCTTCCCGGCGACTGCGGCGACTGCCGCCGCTGCCTGAACGCCTGCCCGACCCAGGCGCTTGTCGCTGCGAACCAACTCGACTCCCGCCGCTGCATCAGCTATCTGACGGTAGAGCACAAAGGTGAAATACCTGAAGAATTACAGGAACGTATGGGACGCTGGGTTCTGGGCTGCGATGCCTGCCAGATGGTTTGTCCCTACAATCAAAAAGCCAAAAGCACAAGTGAACCGGATTTCCTGAAAATACGGATACCCCAATTTCCGGCTCTGGCCGAGATTCTCAAACTGGACGAACCAGGCTTTCGGGAGCGTTTTTCGGGAACGGCGGCCATGCGTCCAAAACGCGCGGGTCTGGCAAGAAACGCCGCAATCGCGGCTGGCAATGTCGGTAACGAAACACTGCTTCCCATACTTGAAGAAGTAGTGGAATCGGAAACGGACGAGATGGTGAGCCGTCACCTGCAATGGGCCTTGCAACGTATCCGCAAGCGCCATCAAACAAACTCCTAACCACCTGAAATCAAAAGAAACTTGACCCGTGAACGGAAAAAAGAGAAACTAAGCCGTTCACTTTTTGGAATGCTTTTGCGTCCAAAGCGGTTCTAGTATGCAAGGACAACCCACGTTATGGGAGAGACAATGGCTTTACAGGCGAAACGCGACCACTCCGGTTCACAGCAAAAACTAGACGCTCTTTTTACGAATGTGACCTCCATCGTGCGCGGAAAAGACAGCACCGTTGAACTGGCAATCGTCAGCTTGCTTGCCGGTGGACATCTGCTTTTGGAAGACATTCCAGGCATGGGAAAAACGCTGCTGGCGCTGGCACTGGCGCGCTCCATCGACGCGCCCTTCCGGCGCATCCAGTTCACCAACGACACCATCCCGGCGGACATTCTGGGAATGGTGATGTACTCCCGAAAAACGGAGCGTTTTCGCTTTGTTAAGGGGCCGATCTTTGCGGGAGTCGTGCTGGCGGACGAGATCAACCGCACCTCGCCCAAAACGCAGTCGGCGCTATTGGAGGCCATGACCGAACGGCGAGTAACGGTGGAAAATCGCACATTTACGCTGCCCGATCCCTTTATCGTCGTCGCCACACAAAACCCCGTGGAGCATCATGGAACCTTTCCGCTGCCGGAAAGCCAGTTGGACCGCTTCCTGCTCTGTACGCAGCTCGGCTATCCGGACGCGCAGGCGGAAAAAGACATTTTGCAGCGCAACCTGTCCACTCTCTCCGCCAACGATCTGCCCCCGGTGCTCAGCGGCTCCGATGTCGCCGCCATGCGCTCGGAAGTATTACAGATTCACGTGGAAGACAGCGTCACGGACTACCTGATCCGCCTCGCCAATGCCACGCGCCAGGACAAGCGCATTTCGCTGGCGGTATCGCCGCGCGGCTCATTGGCTTTAAAGCACGCCGCTCAGGCGCTGGCGTTCTTCAAAGGGCGCGACTTCGTCCGGCCCGACGATCTGAAGCAACTGGCAAAGCCCGTCTGGGTGCATCGCCTCATTCCCGCCGACAACGGTCACGGACCCGGCGGCAGTCGCACCAGCGCCGAGGCGATCCTGTCGGAACTGCTAGACACCGTCCCCGTTCCGGTTTAAGGCCGTGGCATGACCCGGCGGCAAGAGCGAAAAGAAAAACGGCGACGTCGCTACCAGCGCGCCTACGAGGAGCATGGCGTTTCTGGCGTTCTGCGCTTGCTTTTCACACCACCCAGAAAACTGATTCCCACCAAAGCGGGGTGGATCTATTTCGGTTTCATGCTGCTAATCGTGGCCTTTGCCTACACCACCAATAACAACCTGCTATTTCTGCTCTTTTCGGCCATGCTGGTGATGATGATCTTTTCCGGTCTGCTTTCCGAAGCGAGTCTGGGCGATATCGACGTGCAGCGCGACTTTCCCCCGGATCTGTTCGCGAAGCGTCCTTTCCCCCTGACCTTGACCTTTCTCAATCGCGCCAAGCGTATCGGCGCTTACGCCTTCGGCCTGCGTGATGCGGCCCTGTTCGAAGCGGACGAGCAACCCTTCATGGTGCATTTACCGGCTGGGGGACGAGATACGCAACTTACACGCGCACGCTTGTTAAAACGCGGGGAACAGTGGCTGCCCTCATTCAAGCTGGAAACGCAGTACCCGTTTCTGCTGTTTTCCAAAACGCGCGAAGTGGCTCCCGAGCAGCGCGTGCTGGTATATCCGGCATTGGTGGATGTGTCGCTGGAAATTCAGGATCTCTTTGCCGCCGGGGAAGGCGAACAGAGCGATCGACGCGGCGAAGGCGACGCCATCTGCTGCGTGCGTGAATACAACAAGGGCGACCCCTTGCGGCGCATCGACTGGAAGAAAAGCGCCTATCTCGATGAACTCTTCGTAAAGGAGTATGAAGAAAACGACTCCCGCCGCGTAGCGGTGCTCTTCGATCCGCAGGGGGGCAAAAACCATGAGCGCGGCCTGGAAACCGCCGCCTCTCTGCTACTCTGGCTCTACACTCACCGCCTGCCCTTTTATCTGGCTGGAAGCTTGAGTCTTGAACATTACGATCACAGGCCCGGCCACCTGCGCCAGGCGTTGAGTTGGCTGGCGCGCTATAGCGCCCCTGTAACCCCGACCCGGCCCGACAAAGCCGAGCGCATTCTGGAGGTGTACGCCAATGGCGACTACCGCATCCGCTAGTTTGCCCCGGCCCGCCTCCCGGCTGGACGCCCATTTGAGGCTGGCGCTGACCCTGGCGGTCATCAACGGCTATGGCATGCTTTTCGCCGCTGCGATCTACCCCCCCATCTGGGGGTTGCCGTTATTGGTGGCCCTGGTCATCGGCTACATTACCTTCTTCCGACCTGCACCGATACTGTTTCCGACATCATGGTGGACATTCTTGACATTCGTGCTGGTGATGGGCGGCTTCGTACTGACCTTTACACGCCAGCTTTTTTTCCTGGATGCACTGAACTTTATCCTGCTGCTACTACCACTGATCAAGTATTTTACCGCCAAAACGCCTCGCGATTACTTACAGGTACTGGCGTTGGCGTTCTCCCAGATCATCTACGGTACGGTCGTCAATTTCGAATTGTCTTTCGGGCTGTTTCTGGCGAGCTACCTGTTTTTAGCGATGTGGACCTTGATGCTGCTCTCCTTCCGGGCACGCATTCTGGATCGACCACAGTATCCGGTCTTGCTGCAAAAAACCGAAAAAGCCATTCTGCGTCCGCGTTTCGCCGCATTTCTATTAATCAGCATACCGATTCTGGTCCTGTTGACCTTTCTCGGCTTTTTCGTGCTGCCGCGACCGGGAACCGCGTTGGCCAGTTTTTCCTTTGGCATACAAAAACGTTTCAGCGGATTTTCCAATGAAGTCAATATCGGGGAAATGGGCGAAATCAAGCTGAACCACGCCGTGGTGTTGCGCGTCAAAACCGAAGGCCCCAGTCCGCCACGTCCCTATTACTGGCGCGGAGCGGTAATGGATACCTTCGAGGGGATGCGCTGGCGGGCCAAACGCATGGACTCGATCCGCATTGCCCCCAACCGTCGACGTCACACCTTCGCCATCAGCAACCTGCCGCCGGAGCGCATGTTCAAACAAACCATGTACCTGGACGATCTGGAGGCACGCTACTTACTGCATGCGGACTTCGTGGGCCGCGTACAGGCCAATGTTCACATGCTGACCCTGCGCGCCAACGACGCGGTGACCTTTCCGCGCCATGCCAGAAATCTCCAGCGCTACACGGTCTGGAGCCAGCCGACCAGCCCCCTGTTACTCGATGCGCAGGAAATGGCGGCGTTTCTGCAATTGCCCGGCAATCTGGACCCGCGTATCCCCGAACTGGCACGGCGCGTAGCGGGCAACGCCCAAACGCCGTTGCAGATTGCACAACGCATCGAGGCGCACCTGCGTAACGACTATTCCTATAGCCTGAACCCGGACCGACTGCCTAGCAGCGATCCCCTGGCCCAGTTTCTTTTCGAAACCCGTTCCGGTCACTGCGAATATTTCGCCAGCGCCATGACGGTCATGCTGCGCACGCAAGGGATTCACTCTCGACTGGTAACCGGCTTTCAGGAGGGCGAATACAACGACAACGAGGATTACTTCATCGTGCGCCAATCCGACGCTCACGCCTGGGTGGAAGCCCGCATCGATGATAAATGGCAGCGCTTCGACCCCACCCCGGCGGCGGGTTGGGAAACCTATGCCCAGGACATCTGGTCGCGTTTTTCGCGCTTTGCCGATTCATTGGCTTTTCGCTGGCAACGCTACGTGATCGCTTTCACCGTGCGCGACCAGGTCGCGTTTCTCAACAGCTCCGAAATCTCCATCCATCAGACCTCCAGCGAATCGATCAAACGCTGGTTCTCCGAGCACAAGGAATTGCTGGCGTCTTTATTGCTGCTCGTTCTACTGCCTCTGCTCTGGTTGAATCGTGGAGACTTGTTGCAACGTTTTAAAAACTCGAAACAGAAATCATCTCAGGAAGCGGCGCTGTCCAAACGCTTTCAAACCCTTGCAAAATTACTGAAGAAAAAAGGGCTGCCACATGCCCCCGGACAAACGGCGGGAGAATGGCTCAGCCTGGCTCAGCATCGTTTCCCGCAGTCGGCATCGCTACTTCAACAGTGGCGGTTATGCTTTGAACCGCTACGCTATGGCCGCATCAGTACGAACGATGAGCGACTGAAACAGCTGGATGAATTGCAGCAGGCGATCGCACAACGACTCAAGCAAAAACATCCATTGCAAGACAAGAAAGATCGACGGGCAAACGTTGAATTGCCTTGACCCTACGTACCACTATCGGTATGGTACGGCTATCTGGTTTTTGTAGTGTGTTTACACAAACGTTCTTTAATTCAATCCAAATATTGAGGTTATCATGAGAGTAGCATTGTTTTTTGATGGGAAGAATTTTTATTCCGGACTTAAAGACCAGGCCCCCAATCATATCATCGACTTTAACAAAATGAGCGACTGGATCGTCGAGCGGGTGGAAGGCTCCCACTTGTGGGGCGCTTACTATTACACCGGTGTCGAATCCGGTAGCGTCACTCGAAACGAAGGACAGAGCAAGCTGTCCAATTTCCTTGATATGCTGGAATTGCAACCGGGATATTTCGTCAAGCGCTTCCCCAGAAAAACCCACATTTACAACTGCAACAGTTGCGGCAGCACGAACCGCTTCACCGAGGAAAAGGAAGTCGACACCACCATGGTGGCTGATATGCTGCGGCTGGCGGCAGTCAATGCTTTCGACATTCTGGTGCTGATGAGTGGCGACGCGGATCACACGCCGGCGGTTGAAGGCGTGCGCGCCATCGGCAAGCAGGTGTATGTCGCGACCTGGGGCAAGGCGGGATTAAGCGCCCGCATCCGAAAGGCAGCCTTCGATCACATCGATCTGCTTACTGGCATGAATCATTTCGGTCACCGCGCAGACGGTTTTCCGTCGCAATACCAACAAGAACGTGCGGACGAGTACAACGAGATCGATGAAAACGGCGAATACGAATACATCTCCGAGGAAGAATTAGACGAGCGCATCACCGAGGAGATGATGGATGTGCTGTTGCACGAGTTGGAACGCGCCGAGCAAACCTTCCAATCCGGCTATGTCGGGATGAACTACTTCATCAAGCGCTGGCAGTCGGAAAAACTGGAAGACTCCCCGATCATCCGCCGCCGTATGATCGAGATCTTATCCGATGAGGGCAGGCTGGAAATTTACGATGCGCCCGATGGCAACAAGGCGCTGCGCCGCACACAGATCACATCTTATGAATGATGGGTAGTATCATCGCTTGATCAACGTTGGAGCGGGGTCTTGTTCTGCTCCATTCGTTTGTCTTTATGGTCGGGACGGGGCCCCGACCGAAAACCGATAGTTCAGGACTGACGTGTGGCATGGGCCAAGCGGAGGGAAACGAAGCTTGCCCATGTGCCCTTTGAACACGGGCAAACCTGCGGTTTAGCCCGCGCCACCCTGAAATCAACTAATGTTTCTTGGCGGGCTCACGCTCCGCCGCTACGGTAAATCAAAAGAACGAATCGCTAAAAATGATTAAGAACCGGCATAAAAAAACGGAGCCGACTGGCTCCGTTTTGTCGTTCAAGGTTTAGCAAACACTAAATCGGTAGGTAATAAATCGCGCCGAGCGTCACTCCGAAACGGGCGTTGGCGTTTTTCTCGACGTTGATCAGGTAGATATCGAACGAGGCGTCCAGGCCAAGATTCGGAATTACTTCGTATTCCACACCGCCCTGGAAGTTCAGCGAAAACCTTACCGCATCATTTGCCCCGGCTATCGTAAATCCACCCGCTTTGATGGCCGCAGTATGAATAATGGTAAAGCCTAATGCCATACCCGGATACACCCGCAGCTTATCCATCACCTGGAAATGATAGCGCGCACCGAACAGGAAAGGAAAGAGGTGAATGTCCACCGGACCGGTGAAAAGTCCTTCGTAAAAAGGCAAACGCCCGAAAACGGAAAGATTATCGATGGGGCTGAAGCTCAAGTACGGCGTCAGTGCGAAGGCGAATTGTTCATCGGTCGTGCCACCCAGGCCGATGTGACCGCCGATACCCAGATCCATCTTTCTGCCCGCCGCTTCTGCGGAAGAAGCAGCTCCCATCAGAAAAACACCCAATAACGTCAACATCATCAATTTCAACATGGTCTTTTTCATTCTTCTCTCCTGTTTTTTCAGCTATTATCGATACTGAATGTAAAGTAACCCCTAAATTTCATCCGCAGAAAATTCGCTACTGTTCTTCTTCGATGGATTTTCATCCTTCGGAATTCCCCAATTTACCACACGGGGATGGAAATGAAAACCGGTGGAAAAGCCGACCTCTTCCACCGGTATAAAAGCATGGGATGTAGGATCAAAATGCAGGTAGCGATCCGTAGAAGATCTCGTCCAGATCGTCGCGGTTATCCTGCCAGTAAATTTTGTTTTCGTAGATGAAAGGATAGCTCTGGTCGTGAATTTCGTTCGTGATCTGGATGTAGTCCACGCCACCCTGGGTCAACGTCAGGTCCGCGCCCCAGATATCCGAGCTACCCGAGGAAGTGTCGCTCCACAACACGATGTTGTCGAAGATGCGCAGATCGCGCAGGCGATATTCCGGCACCCGATTGTTGGGGTCCACATCCAAAACCAGCGGCTCCAATTGAGCTTCCAGGCTATAGACTTTGATATCATTGGCCAGATCAACCCACACGACGTATGGAGGGCTATACTGCAACAAATCGAAACTTTCACCGCTGACGTTGGGCAGAGTGACCAGCGTCGGCGTAGGATCGTTCAGATTCAGCGAGAAGAGCCGTCCGTCTTCGCTACCAACCAGCGCAGTTTCACCCGAGCAGGCAAAGCTATGAACGCGTATGTTTTCGGTGTTGTCCGCCGGATCGGTCAGGCTTTTTGGAACGCG
Organism: Myxococcota bacterium; assembly: GCA_965140415.1. Taxonomy (GTDB): domain Bacteria; phylum Myxococcota_A; class SURF-8; order SURF-8; family SURF-8. Next base: position 4,574,127 of record OZ223209.1, on the reverse strand, counting down.
CTCCTGCGCATCGTTGAAATTGGAAAGCGCGATGGTGTACATCTGACCGCTAGACGCCGCACCCACCAGCACGTCATCGCCACGCAGATTCTTGGTGATGCACATACCCGGAGCCAAAAGACCGGTCTGCGCCGACAAGGTCGAGCGGTTCCACTGGTAACGATAGGTCAAGCCGCTTTCATTCCAGACCAGGTAGTTTTCGTTCAGCGTGTAGTTGGTTACGCCATAATTCGGATTGGTCTGTCCCAGCATATCCACGGTGATGGTATCGCCGGTGTAGGGCTTCTGTAAGAAAATGCCTAGTGCGTTGCGATACAGCACCGCCAGTTCGCCGTCATGGGTGAACAGGTGCGGCAGCATGTATCCGTTTTCATTGCCACCTAAAAAGAGCTGACCGCCAGTCGGCTCGTTGGTGTCGCCATCGATATCGCCATCGGCGTCTTCGTCACTGGAGCCGCAAGCCGCCAGAAAGAGTCCCAGCACCATGACCAGAATCAGGCTTTGCAGCCAGCGCTTCGCTTCGTATGCCATTCTCTCCTCCTTCTCCGCCCGAGCCGTAAACGTATCGGTCGTTTTCAAACCTAACTAGGTAAAATCTCTAGCGATGGAGCATAGTCTATCCGCCGTGGAAGATCAAGCAAAAGCGAAAGGTTCGAGTCATTTCAATTCTATGTCTTAGCGGTTTCTTTCCAAATACTGCTCGATTTGCAACGAATTCGTTGAAATCCCCTTGATCCGAATCAGCCGGCCCGACTGCACTGTTTCATTCGCCCTTTTTCGGTTGTCCAAAACACCCGGTAATGCCATTACAACCCCATCGCAGCAACTGAACCACGATTCAAAACGGAAAAAGCGTTACAATTCCAATCATTCAGCACTACTATAATAATATCTCATAATATCGATAATTTTTCTTGCGTTATAATATATTGTTGAGTAAGGTCATAGATCCTGATTATAGGTAATTGGGATTCGGCGGAAATGAGCAACTGCCGAAATGATTATCACCAACCGTTTGTTGTGGGAACCCATGCTGAATATCTACACGCTACATTATTTTTACGTTACCGCACAGCATCTGAATTTCTCCAAGGCTGCCAAGCACTTGTACATCACACAACCGGCATTATCCAAGCAAATCCAACAGTTAGAAGATCAGCTGCAAGTCAAGCTTTTCGATCGCACCAAGCGTTCCGTTAAACTAACGGACGCAGGACTGGTGCTGTTGGATCATTGCCGTAATATCTTTCAGGATATCAGTAACCTGGAAACGGCCATGGATCAGTTCCGCAAGGAAGTACGTGGCAGTTTGCGTATCGCCAGCACGCCCTCTTTGGGAAACTATCTGTTGCCGGATTTCTTGAAATCGTTCTCCACCCAGTTCCCGCAGATCATGCTGCACACCATCTTCAAACCGATTGACGATGTGGTCTACATGCTGAAAACGGGGGAATTGGATTTCGGTCTGCTGAACACCGATGAGACATTCGAAGGCCTGGACACGAAGAGCATGGGTGGCCAGCCGCTGATTTTCATCTGTTCCAAAAATTGCGAACACGAATGCAGCGTCCAGCAGCGAGAAAGCATGCCCGTCGAATCGCTGGAAAAATGCCGCTTCATCTCCTTTTCCAAGCAATCCCAAATTCGCCAGGCGGTAGACGGTCTTGTGCGAGATCACAAGTTGCAGCTTGACACCGTTATCGAATCGGAAAACATCGAAATTATCAAGAGTATGGTAATTCGCGGCATGGGCGGCAGCATCGTTCCGGAATGCGCCGTACGAAACGAGATCAAGGAAAAACTGGTTACCGTCAAGCCGCTGGAAGGCATTACATTGACCAAACCGGTGAACCTTTACTACCGTTCCGATCTGCATTTATCCAAAGCACACCAGGAATTCCTTAACATCTTCAAGTTGTTTTGCAAAGGTGAAGACATCAAGGGATCGCCCCGAAGCACGGCAAAAAATGGTGCGTCACGTAAAGCAGCCGTTTGACCTGAGATCAAAGCCGTGATACAACGTTAAGAACTCGGATACACTGGCCCGAACGAAACCGGCGGTTTCCGATGGTTTTCCATTAAAGGAATCGGGAACCCCCTCTACTTGTCGGAGAGGGTTGGCAGAGCACAGATGGCTGCACAAAAACTTATCGGACAACAGCTCATTGAATTGGGGCTGATCACAGAAGAGCAACTCGATGTCGCGTTGAACCTGCAAAAAAAACGCAAGGAACGCCTCGGTGAATTGCTGTTTTCGCTCGGTTTCATTTCGGAATCGGATATTCTGAAGGTTCTCGCGGAACGCTTTCGCATTCATTACATCACAGCCGACAAACTGGCGTCGATCAAAATCCCTAAAATCGTATTGGATATGGTCCCGATGGACTATGCCGAACGAAAATTCGTATTGCCGCTGATGTACGATCAGGAGGGCGGTGTGTTGTCCGTACTGGCCAATACGCCAACAGACCCCAAGCTGATCAAAGAAGTGCAGCTTCTGGCGCAATGCTGCGAAGTCAATGCCTATCTGGCGCTTAAACCCACCATTATGGCTGGCGTGCGCAAGTTCTATCGCGGCGATCCTCGCTCCTTTACCTCGCTGGAAGAGCGCAGCATGAATCAAAGCCCGATGATGTCCTTCGGCGCCACCACCGGCAACGATCGCCAGGCGGTTTTAACAACGGACGAGCTACAGGCGCACACCGGGCTGCGGCTAGCGGACGAAGTCATCAGCAGTTCGCTCTTGTCGGATAACGTCTTCGTCGAAACGCTGAACATCCTGATTTCGTTATTGGAAATGAAGCGCGGCTCCTTCAGGGGTCACAGCGCCTCGGTGGCAAGGCTGACCAAGAAGGTTTCCGAAAAACTCGAATTGATGCCCAAGGACGTCTACCTGAACGTCGTCGCTGCCTATCTGCACGATCTGGGCAAGCGCGAGGGCGTACACTATACGCTGATCAACCTCAATACCGAGCGAGATCTGAAGCTGGCTCAGAAATTCTATCTGTCGCCGATCCGCCTGATCGAAACGGCGCATTTTCCCAGCTTGATTCCCCAGATTCTCACGCATCTGTTCGAACGCTACGATGGCAAAGGCTTTCCCAAAGGGCTTTCCGGTGAAAACATTCCTTTAGGTTCGCGCATCATTGCGGTGGTGGATGCCTATGAAGATCTGGTCCGTCATCCGGACTGGACGGAAAAAAGCGCCACGGAAGTACTACGGGAGCTGTTCAACTATCAGGGCACCTGCTTTGACCGGCGCGTGTTGAAGGCCTTGTATGAAGTCGTTCAGGAAGCCCAGCAGGGAGCTTCGCTGATGCCGGGCGAGGCGATGAAAACCATCCTGCTGATCGACCCTTCTGGCAACGGCTATGCACCGTTGATTGCGCGTCTGAAAGAAGCGGGTCTGCGGGTGCTGGTTGCGCACGACACCGATGCGGCGGTACAGGCGATCAAACGCACCCGCATCGAGTTGGTGCTCTCCGAAGTCAACACCCAGCCGCTAAGCGGCCACCAGCTCTGCTCGGCGCTGAAATCCTCTTCGCAGACAAAAGGCATCCCCTTTGTGTTCATCACGAATCAGGAAATGCCCAGCAAGTTGGTCAGCGCTGCCTTCGACGTTGGCGCGGACGATTTCTTCCAACGCCCCATCCGGGTAGAAATCGTGCTGGCCAAAGTCAAGCGACTGATCGCCATTCGTCACGAAACCCTGACCGAGATGCAGGCTCAGACCACGCCCCCACGCGCCTCGGTCACCGGCAGCCTGGAAGACATCTCTCTGACCGATATCGTGCAGCTTTTCAGCAACAGCCGCAAAACCGGCATGCTGACGCTTGCCCGTCAAAACGAGGAGGCCAAAGTCTTTTTCGAAAACGGCCAGGTGATCAATTGCTATTACAAGGGTAAGGACGGAGTCGAGGCGTTCTACCTGCTACTGGAATGGGAACACGGCGATTTCGCCTTCGAAACCGACGTCACCATCCCGGAGATCAAAATCAATCTTCCCACCGAAAATCTGATGTTGGAAGGCTTCCGCCTGCTCGACGAGCGCCGCGCGGGAAGGTAATCTCATATAATCAGTATACCCATCAGACATGAACTGAATTGTGGGGTCATTTGACCCGACTTGCTTGGCTGAACCATCCGAACAAACGTAAACCAGCCGTATTTAATAAGTTAGTCGACGGGCTTACGCCTCGCTGCTACAAAAAGACATCGAGAGTAATGAATGCAAACACTCTTGCTTGCTGTATCTCTCAGACCCGGATGGCGGCGATCAGCGCTTGCGAGAATTCCAGCGCCAATTCGGTATCCTGCCAGGTCATCAGTTCCGGTCTGTCTTTTTCCGTATGGTAATTCAGCGGAATGCCATTGTTTTCCAAAGCGACCAACGACAACGCCTTGATGCCGTACAGTGCGAAGGGAAGCGCATCGGTGTGACCCTGAATGCGCGTGGCCGCGATTTCCGAAAAGGGGCCGTTGTTGCGGACCAGATTTCGAGCAAGCACCACCAGTTCCTGATCCGGGTAGGCTTGCGGAACGAGAATTGCCTCGTGCGTGACAAAGCCCAGTTTCCCGGCGGCGATGCCGTCCAGGTTGATCATGTAGGTGTGGTTGCGATTCAAACGATTCTGGGTGGCTTTGATAAACGCCAGCGAGCCGGATAGATGCGACTCTTCGCCACCGAAGCCGACAAAGTAGAATTCGGTGTCGTTGGGTAGCTTTTTGCCGACCTGCTGGGCCAGCCACAAAACCCCTGCTATACCCGAGGCGTTATCGTTGGCTCCAGTAACTGCCGGAGCAAAGGACCACTGCGCCATCAAACCGGCGGCGATTAAAATGACGAAGCCCGAGAGCCAATGCAAGATAGTCAGCAGATCGCTTTCCCCATCGAAGGATAAAATTAGAGCGACCAGCGCCAGAACCAGCATCGCCAGAAAGGGTGCGAAAAGGGGACCGACGGTGAATTGGCCGTTTTCACGCGACACCAGGCGTGTTAACGCCGGACTGAACAACCACCCCGCCTGGGCGGTGTCCAAGTGAGCGGATACGATGATGGTGCGCTTAGGTCGCTCCGGTTTGTAGTGGCCGACTACGTTGCTGCTGTGGATGGTGGGAACCAGCCCGCGTAACACCTGCCAGCGTCCGGTGAATTCTCCGATAAAGGAATGCAGCGTTACCAACAAGATCAACAGACTGAGTTCCGGATAAAAGGGCAGCAGGCAGGACGCGAGCAGCGCGAGCAGCAAATGCACCAGCACGATCATGCCCATGCTTTTCGGTGCTTCGAAACGTTGCATCGTAACGCCGAAGCCGCTTTCCTTCAGGCCGTTCTCCAGCCACAGCGCGGCATGTTCCTCTTCCGGCGAGCCCACGCGCCGAGGTCCGAACTTGCATATTTCCTCTACGGATTGCTGAATGGAGGAAAGGGTTTTACTCTGTTTGGATTCAACCATCGTTCACCTCCATGGCGTCGACCTTGCATGTGCAAACGCCGAGAAAAAAGGATGCACTACCAGAATCCCGGACAGAAGAAGGTGATGCTTAGGGCAACACCTCCGGCTCTGCGACATCGGGTGGAATCAGATTCGGTTCTTCTGCATCATCCCATTCGCCAGGATCCTCGCTATACTGCAATTCGTTGAAGCAGGAGGCCATACGAGAGCAGTTCAGCGCCTCTACGCACAATAGAACCCGCTCGGACATCCACCCCTGCTGCAATCCATTGTTGCATTCTTCCAGACAGTACTGTTGGTCGTAATAATAGTACTCGGGCAATTCCTCTGCTTCCACGCAATCGGAGTAATACGCGCATATGCCGGTGCAGTCTGCGGAGTATTCCTGGGTTTTCGGAGCCGGTTCGATGCCGTTGCACTGGTACTCGTATTCCCCACCTAACAGAAGGCATAAATCGAAGGCATCGCAGTCTGTCGCCGCCGCACAGCCTAAAGGTGCCATGCTGACGCTGTCACCCCAGTCTTCCAGTTGAATGCGCGCGCAGTTTTCCTTGCAATCTTCGGCAGTCCAGTCGAATACAAAACTTGCATCCTCGCAACGCTTTTGTGTGGCGCACAGTGCCAAGCAAGCCGCCGGGCAAGGAGTCGGATCGCCGGTGAATTCGGGAGGGTCTTCTTCGTTGCAGGCTATCGGAAACGCAAGTAGCCAGACAAGCAGCAGTCCAAATAGAGCAGGCAGGGAAAAGCAGGCTGTGGTAGTCGATGGTTTGCTCATCCGTTTTCCACCTCATCGATGCAGGCGTGAAAAGCCGTGCAATTCGGTGCATCGGCACAGATCTGGCGCGGATCATCGCTGTCGGGATCGTTTACACAACTTTCGCGGCAGAAAGCTAAGTTGTCTTCCGTCAACTGGCCGCTCTGGTCGCATTCGTACTGACGGTCGCAAAAGGACTGGCACAGTGCCATCTCCGCCGTCACTTCCGGGTCGATATCGCCATCTTCCATCTCGGCCCAGATGCATTGAAAGCTGGTGTCGCCGTGATTGTCCGTGCAGGCGGTGAACTTGTCGCAATCCGATTCGTAGGCGCAGGCGATCAGGTTCGTCGCGACGGAAGCGGATTCTTCCGCCTGTTCGCAGGCCGTTTTGCAGGAATCCACATTCTGTTCGCTGTAATCCGCATCGCAGGCACCGGTGCGTTCGCAGTAGACATAGCAAACCGGCAAGCAGGAAATCGGACCGTCATCCAATGGAGGCAAGGGGTCGGCATCCGTTTCGCTCGTGTCACCGTCGGGATTTCCGATCTGGATGTCGCCATCATCGAAGGTGACGACCAGTTCGTCATCGCCGTCAGCGGTCGGTTCGTCCTCTTCGCCGCAGGCAAAGAGAGAAAGAGCTATCGCTATGATTACAACTGCATCAATCACCCAATATCGGTGCATGTTCCACTCCCCTACAGGATTCGCTTCACGAATAGAGAAACAACGTGCTTCTTAGATTAGCATACCTGTCTGCGAATGCCGGATCAAGTGCAAAGCGGAATGTGAAGTAGATTAGAAGAGATTTAGAAAGGCGGGCCGTTCTCTGCTTTGCGGGTTGAGTAAAACATCTGCATGACTTTGCTGCTGGGTTTGAAGTTCAATAATACGAGGGGTCATGATAAGAAAGATTACGTTATTTGCGTAGTTCGTTTAGCAGGTTGTCTACAGCATAACGAAGTTTGTCAATTAATTCCAAGATTCTATCATTTGTTCTGTCGCTAATAACCAATTCCTTGTGAATAGTCGGTAAAGAATCAATCGATAGGTCGCCGTGGGTTGCCAATTTATTCCGGTACTTCCTTAGGTAGTCTTCGAACGTAATGTCACCAAGATTTTCACAAAGAACGGCCTGCACATTATCAAGCAGGGATTCCTTTCCCATTTTGGAAAGGATAGGGTAGATGAAGCCGCCTATGGGTTTATCTTCTTTTTTGTCAACCAGGAACATCGTAAACACAAGATGGATGCAAGCAAATGTATTATACCCCATGGCAATCGGGTCATTGATGGTGTATAATCCAGCATGCCCAAATGCATAGTCGAACACTTGACAGATGTATATTACTCGTTCCAAATCGTCATTATGTTTAGTATCTACCATGTTGTTTATCTTTCAGCCGTAGCGGACATGTCCGCTCGGACCGTTCTCAGGGATGCAATCTGCCACCCCGCTTACTTGTCCGGTTTGGCCATGCGGCGCAATTGAACGATCGAATCGATGGCACCCAGGCAGATCAGAGTCAGCCCGTCCTGTAATACGAACATGGCTTCCGGGTTGAAATGGTATTTGCGTTCTTTTTTGTTTTCGATGGCAATGACCGTCAGATCCATCATGCGGCGAATATCGAGTTCGATTAGAGATCTTCCCACAAAAGGCGAGCCGGGCAGGATGTCCACTTCTTCGATGCGCATGGCCACTTCCTGATCGCGCATCATGCGATCCAGAAAGGTAGTGACCGTGGGGCGCAGCATTTCGCTGGCCATACGCAAGCCACCGATGCGAGTGGTCGTCACGACCCGATCCGCGCCGATGCGGCGCAGTTTCCGTTCGCTCTGCACGCTGATCGCCTTGGTTACGATGCGCAGCCCGGAATTCAACTGTTTGGCCGAAACGATGATGAATGCGTTGTCTTTATCTTCGGTACCTGCCGCAATCAAACCGCTGGCGCGCATGACTCCGGCTTCCATCAGGACGTGATCGTCGGTGGCGTCGCCGACGATGTAAGGCAGTTCCACCTGCAATGTTTCGCAGATGTTGCGCAGGCGCTCCTCGTTCATGTCGATCAGAACCACCGGTTTGTGAATTGCCAGCATTTCCGAGGTGATGTGCAAACCCGTTTCGCCGAGACCGCAGATAATGACATGATCTTCCAATTGTTCGATCGCTTTTTTCATCCGTTTTCTCCGAAGGATATCCTGTAATTGTCCTTCCACCACGAATGCCGTCATGCTGGACACGAAAAAGAGGATGGTGCCCATCCCCATCAGGATCAATACCATGGTAAAGACGCGGGCCGCGGGATAGTGGGAAATGTCTACGATTTCTCCATATCCGACCGTGGTCAGCGTAATGACGGTCATGTAGGCGCAGTCCAACAGCGACCAGTCGCCCTGTCCGATGATGCTGTAGCCGATGATTCCAACTCCGAACATGGTCAGCATAAGCATGAACGACAAATACAGCCTTGCAACCGGATTGTTGAAGTCGACGTAATGTTTCAGTGTTTGGGCGGGCATTCTACCAAGCTATCCCCATTGAGCGCCGCTATCCATTTGATTTCATAAGTAATAGGCGCACGGTTAGTATTCATTCGGGACAGTATAACCGAATGCAGCGCCTAAGCCAATGAAAATAGAGCTTAACTTGAACTATCTGTGGATGTTCGCTTTGTGCGCACGAGTGTCCGCTTATAAGCCAGATAAGTAGAGATTTTTAGGAGTTGGAAGAATGTCAATCTTGCATGTTATCCTTCTGGTTGTGCGGTATAGCTCAGATTATCCAGGTTGTATTCCCGCTCTTCCAATCGGTCCAAAATTAGTTCCAAACGTTCCGAATCCATTTGTGGCGTTCTACTTAACACCCACAGGAAAATGGGAAAACTGCTCCCCACCACAGCCCATTCATATGGATCTTCGGAATCCTGACCGTCCAATTCGATAATCCAATAATCCGCACCGATCTCTTCGGTGAAATAGACAATTAATTCTGCGTTTGTGGTTTCATTTACGATGATGGCACGGGCAGTGTCGACTTTATATTCCCCATCAAGCGAATCCAGGAAGCATTCGTTGGTAACGGAAACGCTGGAGTCGGCTTCGTTAAAGGCATACGTCGCCGTAGAACCTGTACAACCTTGTTGGAAAGGAATGACAAATGTTGCTATTTCATACCATTTTCCCAAATACCGGTCCAAATCCACATAGGCAACGGTTTTTTCTTCAGCCGAATACTCGGAAAAAATGGTTTGAGGAACCGTCGCAAATTCGCTATCGCCATCTTCAACGGTTTCCCATTCCTGTTCGGATGGAGAGTTTTCCAGATCGCCATCCAACGTAGTATCATCATTGTCCGAACATGCCATTCCGACAAATAACACGATAATTAACAAAGAAAATCTGGTAATAGTCCGGTCGGTCGTTATGTTCACCATCCTGAAAATCCTCCATTTCCGATCAGAAAATAAAGACACGTTTTTTAGATGTGTTTTAAATCGGAATGATTCCTGAAATATTGATTGGATCATCAGCTGCAAACTAGAATGAATGTTGCTTGATAGTCAGACTTGTTCGATTTTGAGAGTATACCAAAACATAAACCAATCCCCCAGGAGCTTGACTCCTTGAGAACCGGCTTATGCATGATGCGGGAGTAACCGTCCCTTTCTCAGATGTAACTAAGAATGGGTGGGGACGGAGATGCAGTCTGCGGTCGGGTTAGCCTTGAGAGGTAGCCGCGTGAGAGTTGGATTTCTTGTTGCGACGTTCCTGTCGCACGGCTTCGGCCTTGCGCTGCATACGCGCTTTCTTCTTATTCGCACCAACGTGACGGCGCATCTTCATCGAATGCCGATTGTCCGAACGGCCCATGACCTTCTCCTTCGAAATTATATAAAACCAATCCTTTGGCGCTTTGCGCCAGGAGCTTCCTACGACCGGGGAAGTATACCCGTCATCGAGCCGTGTGCAAGCTTTTTTCAAATTTTGCATCGAACGGCATTTTAGAATACACTGACGAAGTCGCCGATAACCGGTGGAAAAGGGAGGAAGACGGTGCTGGATATTCGACATCCATTGCATTCGGGCGTTGAGGAACTGATGGTCGCCCAGGACGATGAAACCGGGTTACGTGCCGTGATCGCCATTCACAGCACGCTTTTGGGACCGGCTTTGTGTTCAACACGCTTTCATCCCTGCCTCAATGAAAAGCGAGCATTAGACGAAGCGGTGATGGTGGCGCAGTTGAACACCTACAAAGCCGCCATGGCCAATATCCCCTTTGGAGGAGCCTGTGGTGTGCTGATCGATCCGGGAGAGGATGTGGCGGATCGACGGATTTTGTTCGAAGCGTATGGACGCCTGATCGATCGGCTCAACGGTCACGTAGTGGCGACGGAAGATCTGGGAACTCACCCACAAGATATGGATGTATTGAAAACGGCAACTCCTTTTGCTTGCGGTGGAACCAGTGGCGGAACCGGATTTTCATCTTATTTTACCTCTCTAGGAGTACTACGGGGAATTGAGGCGCTGGTGCGTCGGCGCTTCAAAACCGATAGTTTGCGTGGAGTAAAAGTGCTGGTCTACGGTGTTGGGGTAGTGGGCTACGGCCTATGTGAAATGCTGCACATGTCTGGAGCGGAGTTGATGGTTGCCGATACGGTTGCCGAGAAAGCGGAAATCGCTGCTCGTGAATTCAATGGTAAAATCATAGAGATAGAACAAGTGTACGATACGGAATGCGACATCTTCAGTCCATGCGGCGATGGTTGGGTGCTTGATGGAACGTCGATTCCGCGGCTGCAAGCCAAATGTGTGGCCGGTTCCGCCAACAATCAACTGATTAAGCCGGATTGGCATGGGCGTATGCTTCATGAGAGAAGCATCGATTACGCACCGGATTTTGCCGTGAATGCAGGTGGATTGTATGCCAATGCCTGTGAGGTACACCATTACGATGCTGCCAAGGCGGCAATCCTAACCAATGGAATTTACGAAACAATCGAGCGTGTCCTGTATCAGTCCGATCAACAGCGCCAACCTAGCCAGCGGGTGGCGATGATCATGGTGCGCGAAAAGTTACGTCGGGCACGTTCAAGGCGCATTATGCAGCACTTGTAAGCTCTCAACTCCCATTTCGCCTCTATCTTGCATGAAAACTAGGTGATATTGTATCGATTGTAACCAAGCAATGAATACAGTATGGTTGATAAAGCCCTTGACAAAACAGTGGTTGATCCGGTAGGGTAATTTCCATTGATTGGGTAGTATTGCATCGTTGAATAGGTAGACCGAGCATTTACGGAAGTGGGGCGAACGTCCACAGCGCCGGCGCGGGAACGACGGTTTGTTGTTGATCGCGGGTGTGGTGTGCGTTTGTTTTGTGATTGGGCTATTCAACGTGATGTTATTTTATGACCAGAAACTAAGATATTGTTTCGTTTTTTAGTCGGCTTAAAGGTTAGCCTGTTAATTCAGCCAATGAGGAGAGTACAGATGAAAGATCTAAGATGGTTACTTCTATTGCTGGTCAGCATCATGGCGATGGGAGCCGGTGGATGTGGCGGCGATGACGAAACCGCAACCGATGGCGATTTCGAAGGACAGCTTGAGTATTGCTTGCCTTATTGTGAAGCGGCATGCGAACTGGCTACGGAATGCGCTGCAAGTTTAGGGTATGAAAATGCGGAATTGACGGCGCTTTGCACCGCGACCTGTGAGAATCCGCCTGCCGACTTCCCCACCAAATATCTGGGATGTGCTGAAATCGAAGAATGTGATGGCTTCTTCGACTGCATCGATGAAGGTGGTCAGGATGGCTTCCAGTGCACCTGGACAAATCCGGGCGACACGGATGGCGATGCCGACACTTCGATTGATGGCGATCTGGTCGACGGCGATCAGGTTGATGGTGACCAGGTCGACGGCGATCAAGTCGATGGTGACAAGGTCGATGGTGACGTGGTTGACGGCGACAAAGTTGACGGTGATGTAGTCGATGGTGATACCGACGGCGATGTTGACGGCGACATGGTTGACGGCGACGTGATTGACGGCGACGTGATTGACGGCGACGTGGTTGACGGCGACGTGGTTGACGGTGACGTGATTGACGGCGACGTGATTGACGGCGACGTGATTGACGGCGACGTGGTTGACGGCGACGTGGTTGACGGCGACGTGGTTGACGGCGACGTGATTGACGGCGACATGATTGATGGCGACATGATTGACGGCGACGTGATTGACGGCGACATGATTGACGGCGACATGATTGACGGCGACATGATTGACGGCGACATGGTCGATGGCGACATGGTTGATGGCGACATGGTTGATGGTGACATGGTCGACGGCGACATGGTTGATGGTGACATGAGCTATCCGTTGCCTGATGTTGGAGATATCATCTTCACGGAATTTTTGGCCAATACGACCGGAACCGTTCCCGAGCAGCTTGGTGAATGGCTTGAAATTTACAACATGACCGATGAGATCCTGAGCCTGGGTGGCTTGACCCTGTGCGATTCTGCCGATACGAACTGCGAAGTTCTTCCGGAAGATCTGACAATCGGTGCCAATGAAACCCTGCTGTTTGCGGGTTCGGATAATCCTGCTGAAAACGGTGGGCTGACCAACGTGGCGTATGATTTCGCGTTTTCGCTGAACAACAGCGGTGATGCGCTACGCCTGTACGTTGATGGTACCACGGGCACGTTGATCAATTCCGTGGATGCTACGGAATGGTCGCAGGATGCCGGTTACTCCTGGCAACTGGATGTGGATTACTACGATCCGACATACAACGACAATGCTGCCTATTGGTGTCATGGTGCTTCCGAGTATGTGGCCGATGGCCCGCACTACGGAACTCCGGGCGTCATGAATGTCAGCTGTGTAGTGGTTGATGGTGATGGCGTCGATGGCGACATGGTCGATGGCGACATGGTTGACGGCGACATGGTCGACGGTGACGTGGTTGATGGTGACGTGGTTCTCGGCGATTGCTGTACTCCGCATGAAACCGGTGGTTGTAGCGATACGGCCATCAACGATTGCGTGTGTTTCTATGACAGCTGGTGCTGCGACACGATTTGGGATGCAACTTGCGTTGGCGAAGTTGAATCCTTCGGTTGCGGTGATTGTGGTGGTACTGACGGTGATGTAGTCGACGGTGACGTGATCGACGGTGACATGGTCGACGGTGACATGGTCGACGGTGACATGGTCGACGGTGACATGATCGACGGTGACATGGTCGACGGTGACATGATCGACGGTGACATGATCGACGGTGACATGGTTGATGGTGACATGGTTGATGGTGACATGGTCGATGGCGACATGGCAGACTGCTACGGTTACGGCGACTGTGATTCGCTTTGTGTTGGCGCCGGTTACGATTCCGGTATGTGTGTAGATGCCATTCAAGGTTGTGCCTGCAATTACGATAGCTGTGATTCCTATGTGTGCGGTACCTACTATGATAACTGCTCCTGCGCGGCGGCGGATCCCTGTGCATGGCAGGAAGATGGTTACTGCGATGATTACTGTGCGATTGTGTACCCGGATGATTCTTTCGATGACAGCATCGATTGTTCGGTTGACGGTGACATGATCGATGGTGATGTGGTCGACGGCGATGTGGTCGACGGCGACATGGTTGATTGCTACGGGTACGGCGATTGCAGCGCGGGTTGCATCGATGCGGGTTATGATTCGGGTGTGTGCTCGGACGCGACCCAGGGTTGTGTATGCAGCTACGATAGCTGTGATGCCTATGTGTGCGGTACCTACTACGATAACTGCTCCTGCGCGGCGGCGGACCCCTGTGCATGGCAGGAAGATGGTTACTGTGATGATTACTGTGCGATTGCGTACCCGGATGATTACTTCGATGACAGCATCGATTGCTCGGTGGACGGTGACGTGATCGACGGTGATGTGGTTGATGGCGATGTGGTAGACGGTGACGTGGCAGACTGTTACGGCTACGGCGACTGTGATTCGCTTTGTGTTGGTGCTGGTTACGATTCCGGTATGTGCGTGGATGCGATTGAAGGTTGCGCCTGCAATTATGATAGCTGCGATGCCTATGTGTGTGGCATGTACTACGACAACTGCTCCTGCGCGGCGGCGGATCCTTGCATGTGGCAGGGTGATGATTACTGCGACGACTACTGCGCCATTGTCTACCCGGACGATCACTTCGACGACACCGCCGACTGCTCGGTCGACGGCGATGTGGATGGTGATGTGATTGATGGTGATATGGTCGATGGCGATGTGGTCGATGGTGACGTGGTTTGCGATCCGGATCAGGATGCGAATGAGATTATGCCGCTAGGCGAATCGCTGGTCGAAACAGGGGCTGTGGACGTTTCCGATCCGACCTATGACCGTTACTATGGCGAAGGCTGTGCGATGGCTTCTGGTGCTGGCGTTGGCGTACATTACGATGTGTACAAAATCGTCAACATGACCGGTCAGGCGCAAACCCTGGATATCGACATCACCTGCGGTGATGGCGACAGCGTGATGGCGGTTTACAATCAGACCTTCGATCCCAGTAGCCCCTCGGGTTGCTATGCCTACAGCGATGACTTCAATGGCTTGTGCTCTGGCTTTGATGATCTCGCCATTGGCGATTGCCAGCAGTTGGTGCTGGTGCTGACTACTTTCGCTCCCGGTGATCTTTACGATTACACCCTGACGATCACGACCGGTGATGCGGTGGTAGACGGTGATGTGGTGGACGGCGACGTGGTCGACGGTGACGTGGTGGACGGTGATGTCGTAGACGGCGACGTGGTCGATGGCGATGTGGTCGATGGCGACGTGGCGGACTGTTACGGTTACGGCGACTGCAACGCAGGTTGCATCGGTGCTGGTTATGATTCCGGTGTTTGTGTAGATGCCATTGAAGGTTGCGCCTGCAATTATGATACCTGCGATTCCTATGTGTGTGGCACCTACTACGACAACTGTTCCTGCGCGGCGGCGGATCCTTGCATGTGGCAGGGTGATGATTACTGCGACGACTTCTGCGCCATTGTCTACCCAGACGATCACTTTGATGACACTGCCGACTGCTCGGTCGATGGTGATGTGGATGGCGATGTGGTCGATGGCGACACGGATGTTGAATCCAGTGTTCCGGTCGATTGGAGTTGCAACGATAGCTGGTACGGAGATGATGATTGCGACTGTGGTTGCACGGCGGAAGACATTGATTGCGCTGGTTTGAATGCCTGTGCGGCTCCGGGATGTAACTCCGGCGACACGTTCGATGGCTGCGATTACAGTTGGGGTAAGTAGGCTTAATCGGCATTAGCCGAAACAAGTTCTAATGAAAGCGGGAACTCTTCTGGGTTCCCGCTTTTTTCTGCTTTATGGAACTTTCCAGGTCGATCGGCTTCAACGGAGCCGACAAATCATGTATACCGGATTGCCATTCAATCCAATCATGTTCTGAAAAAGGTAAAAGGTCGTTTACGTTTTTTTACCTGATCGCGCGGGAAGACGTACAGTGGTGACAGGGGGATTCCTGTTGATGGTCGAAGAGTTGCACGAAGCGATCCCACTTTTCACCGAACCAGTCCAACGGGAGACTGTCCGGGGTGCGCAGTTCTACACTGGGGCCTTTCAAATTCAGGCGCACGTCGGTAAACAGTGTGGTCAAGTGTACAAGAAAGTCGCGGAAGCTCAATTCTTCAAGCTCATAGGCGGGGCGGTCGGTGTAAAGATCTTCCGCCTTAAGTGCGGTGTCAACGATGCCTCGTAAGAAATCGCGCGGGCTCAAGGATTCATCCCATTTCATGGGGATCAGACCGCAGCGGCTTGGATCGGTGCTGTTCCAGATTTTTCTGCGTACATCGGACATGCCGAAGGTCATCGTCTGTGACAGTTCACACAGCGACTGAAACAACAGCGGCAGTTCCTCCAGATGATTGAACCCCACATGTAGGTGAATGGATGCGGTGCCTTTCATCATGTCGCGTCCACGTTGACCCGTGTAGGCCATGCGCTCGTGCATGCGGCGATAGCGCTCGCTGGTCAACAGCATCGGGGCCGTGTCGCGACCGGGCAGATAGCCTTGCGCTACGAAATCGACTCCGGTGCGCCTGCGAATGTCGATTAGGCTGTCACAGATCAGCTTGAGTAGATCGTCCAGGCGTTCGGTTTCATGGGCCAGTAAAGGTGGGCTACAGAACTCGATCTGTCCACCCGGTTCGAAAGTGATAAACAGCCCGCTTTCATGCTCCCAGCGATCCGATAGGCTGTAAAAACCAATCTCAGGCAGGATATCCTGTATCCCGGCGAGCGTTTCGGCGGTCATCGGTTCCACCGGTAAGAATTCGATCTCAAAGCCGAAACTGCGCGGTGCATGGCGGGAACGGTCGGCCAGTTGGGTTTGTAACAGATTCAATAACTGATCGGTAAAGTTGTCTAATCGCTCTTGTTTTTTCAACATACTACTCACGGTGAACCTCTACGTTGCTCAAGTCAAAAACTCATCTGCCCACAGGGAAAAGATCAATACGGAAAAGACCCGGTCGGCATTGCTGACCAGTGTAGCAGGACCGACGCCCTGTGTCGAGACGCTGCGAACGAGTTCGCTGGTCAGTTCCGGGTCCAGGATGCCCTGCTGCTTGATGACATCGCCCAGCAGGATCTCCTGTAGTCGTTCCGGCAGGCTTTCCGGTTCGCTCAGCCAGTCTGCCAAGGGGATGGTAAACGGCTGCTTTTTCCTGGATACCGTATCCAGGTCCAATATTCCGGAATGTAGGAAGGAGCGGCGGCAAATCGCTTTTTCTTCCGCCTGCATTACATCAACCTTTAGTGATATCGGTAGCTTGGCGGCAAATTCGGCCAGACGGTAATCCAGAAACGGCGTACGGGTTTCCAGCGAATGCCGCATGGAGAGCTTGTCCAGCCTCAAAATCACGTAATCCGGCAGACGGAAGCGACTTTCCATGGCCTGTGCTGCCAATAGTGGATGCAGCCCGTCCGGCAACTTCGGTAGAGCGTCGATAGGCGGCCCGTCGTCTGGAATATCCGCTCCCAGTAGCCGTTTCCGGTCGTTGGTGCCAAAAAGCAACTCGCTTTGGATATAGCGCTTGATCGGGTCCGGATCGCGCACCGCCAGATACGGCTCCAACTCCGGGTATAATTCGCGTAGACGTCGTTGTTCGGTTGCGCCAAGTCCGGGATAATCATGGGCGGCGGCTTCGATCAGGAACTTGCGGTATCCACTGAAGATTTCGTCCGCGCCTTCTCCGGTCAGCACCACCTTGACGCGCTCCGAGGACAGCTTGCAGACCTGATCTGTGGGCAGCATCGCACCCAGGCAGATTGGTTCTTCCACCGCCCGCACGATCTCTGTCAGATTTTGCAGCATGTCTTTGCCGCAGGTGCGGTGGTGGAAGCGTTGGGAGTCGAAGCGGTCGGAATGATTTGAAACGAAGCGCTGTACGCTGGTCAATTCGTTGTATAGCGCTTCCTCGAAACCGATGGTGAACAGGCGAATGCCGGGTTTTTCCCGTGCAGCCTGTGAGGCGACCGCCGAGGAGTCGATGCCGCCGCTGATTAAGCTTCCGACTTCGACATCGCTGCGCAGCCGGATGCGCACGGCGTCCTGAAAAAGCTCTAAAAAACCTTCTTCGGCCAGTTCGGGCGTCAGACCGTCATCCGGTTCCTGCAAATCGTAGGACCAATAGCGCTGAATCTGGTAGGTATGCGATTGCAGATCGTATTCTAAAAACGAGCCCGGCGGCAGCTTTTTGATGCCTTTGAACAGGGTCTGTTCACCGGGAACGTAGCGATAGGAAAAATAGGTTGCCAGCCGCTCCCGGTTCAATTCGGGGGCGATGTCGGAATCGGCAAGCAGCGGTTTGATTTCCGAAGCGAAAACAAAGCGTTCGCCGAATTGGGCATAGTACAGCGGTTTGATGCCGAAGCGGTCGCGGAAAAGCAGTAGTTTCTTTTCACGAGGATCGTAAATCGCACCGGCATACATGCCGTTCAATCGATTCAGAAAGTCGATTCCAAAACGCCGGTAGGCGTTCAAGCCCACTTCCATGTCGCCCTGAGTGCGGAATTGTTCGTCTTTCAGCTCTTCGCGCAGTTCGATGTAATTATAAATCTGTCCGTTGCAGATAATGCTGCATTCGTCCACCGGGTGCTGGATCGGTTGCATACCGGTTTCAAGATCCAGAATCGACAGCCGCACGAACCCCAGCCCCACTCTGGCTGTTGGGGTTTTGTGAACGTCCACCGCCATGTCGTCGGGACCGCGATGCCGTTGCACCTCGCCCATGCGCCGCAGGCGCTCGCGTAATTCGGGGCGTGTCAATTCCTGGCTGATGATGCCGTGAATTCCACACATGATGGTCGCATTCTCCTCTCGGGCTGTTTATTCACCTGCCGGGATGTACCCGAGCATAGCATAGATGGATTAACTTGGCGATTTCATCCGAGTATGTGGATGTGATGTGGGAATCGAGTCCTTACCTTCTGTCGCGCTTGGCGCGTGCGACCACTTCCGCCAGGTCTCTTGCCGCATCCGCCGGGTCGGGGGTGTCCAGAATGGCGCGAATCACCGAAACGCCATCCAGCCCGGCGTAAATGGCGTCGTAACTGTTATGCAAATCCAGGCCGCCGATGCCCACCAGGGGAGTATCTACGGCTTTGCGGATGGCTCGCAGGCCATCCAGCCCGGCGGCGGTTGGGGTGTCGGTTTTGGTTGGGGTGTCGTAAACGGGACTGACACTGATGTAATCCGCCCCATCTTGCTTGGCGGCCAGTGCTTCATTGACGGTGCTGACCGATACACCCAGGATCTTGTCCGGGCCGAGCAAATTTCGGATGTGCGCCGGGCTTTCGTCCTGCTGCCCGATGTGCAGGCCGTGGGCGCCGATGGCCTTGCACCAGTCGAGATGGTCGTTGACGATCAGGGCGGCGTTGTAGTGATTGCACAATTTCAGTAGTTTGCGTCCGAGTTCGATGGCTTCTGCATCCTCTGTCTGCTTTTCTCGCAACTGCACGATGGTCGTGCCGCCGATTAGCGCACGTTCCACCGTGTCGGTCAGGCTGCGTCCACGCAGCAGGCGACGGTCGGTGACGAGGTATACGGACAGGTCGAAGTCGAAAACGGGCATGGTCGTCTCCGGTTAGCAGAATGTCGATCTGCTAAAGATAGCTGATGCGCGCACCTGCGGCGAGATCCTGCGGGGTGATGGAATAAAGCTGATCCAGTAGTAATGGCCAGAAGGTGCCCGGTCCCTGGGCTTTCTCGGCTGCGCGTTCACCGGCCAGGCCATAATAGGCCAACATCGTGCAGCCTGCCGCAACGGCATCTTTTTCAATGGCGAGAAAAGCTCCTAATAACGCGGTTGCCGAACAACCGGTGCCGGTAACGCGACCCATCAGCGGGTGACCGTTTTTTATCAGGGCGGTGCGTTCGCCGTCGGTGACGATGTCCGTTTCACCGGTGATGACTACCGTCAGCTTGTATTTGGCGGCGATGCTTTTTGCGGCTTCTACGGCTTCGTTGGAACCGGCGGTGCTATCCACTCCGCGTGTCGTGATGTTTTCGCCCGCCACCGCCAGCACTTCACTGGCGTTACCGCGAATAGCTGTAATCGGCAGGGTTGCCAGCAGCGTGCGCGAGGTGTCGGTACGTAGTGTCGTTGCTCCCGCGCCTACCGGGTCCAAAACAATGGGAATCCCGCGTTCAGCCGCCGTTTCACCCGCTAAATGCATGGCTTGAATCCACGGGCTGGAAAGCGTGCCGATGTTCAGAACCAGCGCCTGCGCGATCGAAGCCATCTCGCGCATTTCTTCCGGCGCATGCGCCATTACGGGTGAGGCTCCGGCGGCCAGCAATGCGTTGGCGGTGGAGTTCATGACCACGTAATTGGTGATGTTGTGCACCAGCGGATGACCTTCGCGCAGGGCGGTCAGGATGCTTTCTGGAGTGGGAGTCGTCATGGTTGAACCTTTTGTTTATGCCTTACTTAAACGCCAGAGTCACCGTTACGTTGCCGGTTTTGGTGGGAATAAAGGCGATTTTCAGCAGGCGTCCGCCACGTTCCGTTTTCTCTTCGTGATAGCTTACGGCGTCCCCCGAATAGGAAGCGCTGTCGAACGCGTATCCTTCTGGCACGTAAAACGACATCCGATAGGTAAAGGGCGCGCGCGGTGTATCCTTGGCGACCTTTGTACTGACAGTCAGGCTGTTTTCAAACGTGTCGAATGATACCGATTTCAAATCGGTTGCGCCCATGGTGATCTGTCGGTTCCAGCCCAAAAACTGCGGCACACCGGTTTTCTTGCGCAACGCCACGACGCGTGCAGCATGGGAGGGCACTTCCAGTTGCAACGTCCCTTCGGTCAACTCGCCCAGGAAGGTTTCGGTCCAGAATTCATACGCCAGATAGCTGCTGCTTGCATCCAGGTTGAAGCGGCGCAGATCTTCGTTGTACGTGACGGGCTGCAACTCGTCGGGTTGATAGACGTAGGGGTTCTGTGTCATATCCCAGTTCATGCCCCAGTTAAACAGACCGATAACGTCGTAGGTTTCGCCGTAGCCGTCGAGTGTCGAAGAGATCGGCAGGTGCCATACTTGCGGGTATTCGCGTTCCAGAATATCCAATGGACGCGCGCCCTTGCCGTAAATGGGCAACAGTTTGCGTACGGCGTTGATTTCCTGGACACCCATGTCCACCAGTTTGTCGCCCATTTTCACGATGCCGCCGGATAAGCCCACGAAACTACAGAAAGCCTGTGTTTCCTGGAAGCTGATGCGCGGCCAGGTGTCGTCTTTCGTATTGGACCGGAAGATGATCAGATCCGGGTGGTTGATCCACAAGCGATTGTGCAGATAGTATCGCCGCGCCACGGTGCGCATGGTCGGTTTCATTCCCTGTTGGTTGAATCGATCTTCAGCGTCCATTCCGGGTTCGAAATCCCAAACCGGTGCATTGTCCATCGTGATGCGATCCGCATCGGCGATTCCGTAATGCGCGCCCATGGCCGAGACGGCCAGGAAGAAACGGTCATCGCCCAGTTGCTCGCGGATGATTCCTGCCGCCGAACGATACGCTTCTTCGCGGGTCTGGCTGGGATCGTAGAAATTGTCTCCTAAAAGCGCCCAGTAGGAAAAGTCCATTTTCAGCCAGTCAAAGCCCCAGTCTTCGGTGAAGGTTCGGAACAGTTCCCGGATGTGGTCGCGCGCCTCGGGGTTTGTCAGATCCATCAGATCGTATTGGGTGGCCAACAAGGCTCCGGCGGGAGATTTGTCCGCAATCCAGTTCGGGTGTGCTTCGGCAGTTTCGCTGTTTTCCTTGAAAGTGAAGGGAGCCATCCACAAGCCGGGCTTGAAACCGCGCGCACGAATCTGATCCGAAAGCCATTTCGGTCCGTGCGGGAAACGATCTTCGCGCCACCACCAATCGCCGTAGGCGGACTGGTAGCCGTCGTCCACCTGGAACCAGTCTATGCCCCAGTCCTTGAATTCGCTGGCCATGACGTCCAGATTGGCCAGGATGATCTCTTCGGTAATATCCGTGCCGTAGCCGCCGGTGAGGCTCGATCCGCTCCAACTGTTCCAGCCGTTGGGAACACGGTTGCCTTTTTTGCGTTCGGTCCATAGCACGATGCCCATTTGCTGCTTGGTGGTCAGTGCGTAATTTTCCAAAGCCGATAGCGGATTCGATTTGGAAGGATGCACGTAATAGCGCTCGGAAGAAAACCGCTCACCGGCTGTAACCGGTTTGGGATGCGGCAGCATGGCGGCTTCCATGGAGAAATAGCTGAATGAGGAGCGCCCGTCGGGTGAGGTGAGCGAGTCGCCTGCTTCGTAGCTCAGGTTGATGATCGGCGAACTGGTTTCGGTGGTCAAGGCACCGGCCACCCAGCTTTTCTGGCTGTCCAGATCGTAGAGCAGGTGATTCCAGTTGGAAGCGGAGTAGCCTTGGTAATCGCCCGGTGCCGCGCTGCTTAGGAAAACATCCGGTTGGGTGTCGCCGGGGCGGATCTCCACGACATGATCTGCCAGGGTGTGGGAGCCGTTTTCCCAGATGCGATGCGTCGCGGGAGAATTTCCCAGCCACAGACCGCCATTTTCAGAGCCTTCGGTCTTCAATACGGCCAGCTTGGCGATCTGTATGGTTTCCGTGCTGTCGTTGATCAGGCGAATGCGGAACGTGTAAAATCCAAGCTCGTTATACCCTCGAATGACCCAGCGCATTTCCGGTTCGTTTGCTTCTGCCGCGAGGGTGATTTCCAATTCTTCGTAACGTCCCAGTTGATCCTGTCCCGTTCCGGTGCTAACACTGCGTCGGGCGGCGGAAACGGTCGAAGTGGCAAGCGAATGGCCTTCGTCCAACTCGTCCAATAATGTTTCGGCATAGCCGCCTTTCAGCAGCCATGCGCCATCGGTGTCGTACAGGTCGATGCGCCCGCTGTCGTTGCGATAAACCAGAGTCGCGCCTCGCACATCGAGGTCGTAGCGAACTTCGGCGTTTTCAACGCAGAGGTCATCGATGCAGGCGGCGGTTTCCTGGCAGTCCAGATCGTCCATACAAGCGCCCAGTTCTTCTTCACTCTGCTCGCTATCCTGATCGCCATCGGCATCGGGGTTTACACAGGAACCCTGATCGCAGGTATATCTCTCGCCCATGTCCTGGCAGTCTAACAACGTTTCCCAGCGCGCCGCCGTGCTGTCGCAACGTTGCAGCAAGTGTCCTTCTTCGCCGCCGCAACGATACAAGCCGGGCATACAGACCATGACGAAGTCGTCGCTGCAACCGCTTGCGGCCAAGGCCGTCAAAGCCAGAAGGACTATTGCCATAAGCCTGGCAAGAACGAGGCGCGGACGGGAAAAGCCTACAGTGTGCTGAAAACGGGGCTGCTTGAACATAGTTATTCCTCACGGCAAACGCCCATGCCAGCGAAGCAATCGATGGAGGGCGACGGTTTCTCGGACTGCCCGGTGTCATAGCGGAATCGGTGGGAAAAGTCAATCTATCCCGGTGGTTTGAATTGTAGCGATTCGCATGCTGAAACCCTGTGGAGTACAGCGAAACTCAATTGGGCAGCGAGTCGCTCAGGCTTTCCGGCGCAATTGCTCCAGCAGTTTCTCGTGCAGTCCGCCGAAACTGCCATTACTGAGCACAGCGATTGTATCTTGATCCTGGGCGGCGGTTGCCATTTCAACAGCGATCTGCTCGCTTTCGGCAACGTGATGAGCCTCTTTGCCCCGGCTGCAAATATCTTTCGCAAGTTTCTCCGGGTCCAGGCGATCTTCCGGCGCGATGCGATCGGAACGCGACGGCTTGCCGATCCAAACCAGATCTGCGGAAGAGAAGCACTCGGAAAGTTCCTTTTGAAAAATATTGCGGCTGGTGGTATTGGTTCGAGGATCGAAGGCAACCAGCAAACGACCCTTGGGATAGCGCTGACGAAGTCCGGCCAACGTCACGGCAATGGCGGTCGGATGATGGGCGAAATCGTCGATCACGCGCACCCCGTTTTCGATGCCGCGCACCTGCTGACGCCGGGCCACACCTAAAAACGAGGGCAATCCGTTTGCCAGTGCTTGCGGAGACAATCCTTGTGAGAGCAATAAAGCCAATACTCCCAGGGTGTTATCGAGATTGTGCCGCCCCGACATCGGGAGTTCCATTGCTTGCGGTTGAATGCCAGGTGCAACCAGCGAGAAGGAAATTCCGTCTTCGGTTTCGCAAACGTTCTCCGCACGGACATCGGCTTCTGGGTGTTGACCGTAGCGAAGTACTTTGCAATTTGCCTTTTTGGCGACTTCGCGAACGCGCTCATAATCCCAGCAGACCGCCAACACACCATCTGAAGGGATCAGTTTGACAAAGGATTCAAAATGCTGCTGAATTTTCTCCACCGAATCGAAAATGTCCGCGTGATCGAATTCGATGCTTGTCACGATGGCACCGAACGGGCAATAGTGCAAAAATTTCGGGTACTTGTCGAAATAGGCGGAATCGTACTCGTCGCCTTCAATGACAAAATAGTCTCCCGAACCCAGTTTGTAATTGGCGTGGAAGTTCTGCACCAGCCCGCCGATCATGAAACTCGGGTCCAGTTCGCACTGGTCCAACAGGTGCGCCATGAGGGAACTTGTGGTGGTTTTACCGTGCGTTCCTGCCACAACCAGCGATTTTTTTCCGGCCAGGAAAAACCGTTCCAAGGTACCCGCGAAAGAATCGTGTGGAATATCTTTCCTTTTGATTTCAACAACTTCCACATGATCGCGGGTGCAGACATTGCCCACAATCGCCAGATCCGGTGGCGGTTGTAGATTCGCTGAGGCGAAAGGCTGCTTCACAGGAATCTTCTGTTTTTCCAATAGGATAGACATGGGAGGATAAATCGCCTGATCCGATCCGGTGACGTTATAACCGGCACTTTTTAGCATTCCTGCCAGCGATCCCATTCCGGTGCCGGCCACGCCCACTAAATGCACGTTCTTGACCGCATTCGGATCGGTAAACGCGCAGAAAGGACCGGGTGCGGTTTCTCCAAGAATTTCGAAAATGCGGGTATGAATCTCGCGTCGCAGTGGAATATGGCGTTCGTCGTCTCGCGAGGGATGCACGCGGTTCGTCAATAAGACGACTGCGACCTGCCGTTCGTGATCCAGCCAGGCGGAGACGCCGGTAAATCCCAAATGGCCGATGCTATGAGGCGAAATATGCCGCCCGGCCTGCGAGGTTTTCCAGACGGGACGATCCCAGCCGGGAATGTAGGAACTTTGCGGCGGCGGGCTGGCTTGCGGATAGACGAAAGCATGGGCGCAGCGCCGATCGAATAAATGGCCTTTGCCATCCAGTGCGGCCTGCCATTGCTGAAGGAGTTTCATTACCGCTTGCGCCGTGCCGAACAAACCGGCATGTCCGCATACTCCGCCAACGACGAAGGCATTGTCGTCATGCACCTGACCTTGCAGCAGACCTCGGCGTGGGCAGATTTCCGTGGCGACGATTGTACGTCCTTGCAGGCGAGTGTCAGTTTCTTTTTCGTCGAGTGGCAGGAAAAAGAGGTCTGTAATTCCAAGGATGTCGCAGATGTGCTGTTGGAACAAGTGATCCAATCGATCCCCGCCAACCTGTTCCAGTATCGTTCCCAATAACATGTAATCCAGATCGCTGTACACGGACTTTACGCCCGGTTCGCTTTGCAGTTCTTCCGCCGAAACGGCATGAATCAGAGTCGCTCGGGGGTTGTCGCCCAGCGCCAGTTGTTCGAAATAGGGCTTCCAGGCAGGTAAGCCGCTGCTGTGTTCTAAAAGATGTCTAAGCTGCACACGCGCTTTTTTACCATGCGACCAGTCGCCTAGATAGCGGGAGACCGGTTCGTTCAGGCTAAGTCGATCCTGGTGCAGGAAGCGTGCCGTCAACGTAGCGACCACCAGCGGCTTGGTCAATGAAGCCAGATCGAAAAGGCTGCTGTCGTCACAGGAAAGGGCGTCTTCGCCGCCATGCTCGCTCCCAAACGTTTGAGAATAGACTGGTTGCCCTTTGTAAACCACGACCAATGAGGCGGCGGAACAGACGGACTGCGCGATGGCGTCGTCGAGTAATTGATAGATGCTACTGAAATCCATGAGATGGTGTTCCAATCGTAAAGGGTACTGCAAATAGCGGTACGGGCTAGCGCACCGGAGAATCCAACAATGTGATACGTTCTGCCTCCGCGTCGAGTCTTGCGCGCAAGCCAACCGGAATCGGATAATTTTCGTTGACATGTCCGAATGGACAATCACCCAGCACCGGCAGATGATGCCGCTTCGCTAGTTGCAGAATTCGCTTTTTCACCAGACGCTTGTGCTCCTCCGGATCGTTCAATTGGGTTGTAAACTGTCCTATCGCCAGCGCCGCAATTCGATCCAGATCTCCAGCCAGTTCCAGTTGAGTGAGCATGCGGTCCACGCGGTAGGCGCTTTCGTCGACATCTTCCAGCAGCAGGATCGCGCCATTCAGATCGGGACGATAGGGAGTGCCGCCCAGCGCCGATAAAATCGACAGATTCGCGGGCAGCAGCCAACCTTCCGCCGTTCCTGGATTCCAGCAGGAAAGGGGTTGCGGAAAGAGGTCGATGTCGGTGGTTTCGCCCGCAATCAAAGCGAATAGATGATTCCGAAGCTCAATTGAAGCATCGGGCAGCGAACCGATATTCGGACCGTGAATACCCGGTAATCCGGCATGGGTGTAAAGCGCCGAATGCAGCGCGGTGATATCGGAAAAGCCCAATAGAAGTTTTGGAGTTTGTCGTATGAGAGAATAATCCAAATCGGTTAGCAATCGCATGGAGCCGTAGCCGCCGCGAACTGCCCAGATGGCGCGCACCTGCGGATCTGCAAACAGATGTTGCAGTTGCTGGCAGCGATGTTGATCGCTTCCTGCCAGATAATCCTCTTTTTCAAACAGACCGGATTCGTAAGTTGTCCTAAATCCTAGTGATTCAAGCAGGTTGACGCCGACGTCCATGCGTTCGCGCAAAAAGGGACTGCTGGGAGCGACCAGGCCGATGGTATCGCCTGGTTGTAGTTTTGGTGGATAAGTGGAATGCAATAAGGTCTCCTTGATCGAAAAAAAATGATCTCCAAATTGAATCAATTGCGATTGCTGCCGATATTCTGAATTGATATTGGAGATTTGTCAACCCGATGGAGAACTGATGGAGAACTGACTTGTTCTGCCAATTTGCCAGATTGTATTTAATTTGCTTGCGGCTATCCCTCTTATTTAGTAGAATGATTGAACTTAAAGTGGTTGTAAGCCGATAGTACTAGAGTTGGAGATCATACTGGTACAGGCGAAAAGGGGAGACTAAGTAGTAGTCAGCAATTACGCAGAAGACGCGTATGTACATATCATACCGGGGAAAAAGCGTTGACAGTCCCGGTGGGGTTTGCTATTTTTCGATACGTTGGAAAGTCAAAGATATCTGCCGTGTTTTCGGACATTGTGTGGTATTCCCGTTCGAATCGGCGTCTTAGGGAGGATAAACATGCGGGCAGCTCGGTTGAGTATTGCAATTTGTGCGGTTACTCTGACATTGCTTTTTACATGTCAGACACTGTGGGCGCAGCAAGCAGCGCCGGAGGCTTCCGGTAATGAGCAAGGGGCAGCCGTACAGCCGGAAAGCTCGCCAGTCATGGCTTCCGGTGACGATGCATACGAGTTGAAGCTGAAGCAGTTGGAAGAGAAAGTCAATCAGCTCAAGGAAAAAATTTTCCGTTCCAAAACCCGCTTGTTGTTGTTGCAGGAAACCATTCTTCATGGCGTGATTGCCGGAAGCAAATCCGTAATTACCCACAAAAATGACATCGGCTCCGTTTACAAGCTTGAAAGCGTTGCCTATTACCTCGATGGTGCTCCGATTTTCGGTAAGATCGATATCGATGGTGATTTGAACAACGACAAGGAAATCGAAATTTACAACGGTACGATTCAACCGGGAAATCACCTGCTGTCTGTGTACATGGTGTATCGCGGTCATTCCGCCGTGTTTGTTTATGTGGAAGGAATTCAGGTCAAGCTGAAGTCTTCTTACACGTTCAAGGCCGAAGAAGGCAAAATCACAAAGATCGATGTCGTCGGCTACGATAAGGGTGGCTCGACTGCTCGATTTGAAGAGCGCCCGGCTGTTAAATACCAGACTCATTTCTACGACCTTCAGGAAGAAAATCTCGAAGATAAGCAGGATGACAAGGGCAGCGATGTGGAAGGGTAGGAACGGTCTGCCAATCCGTATGGCCGGTCAGAACCAGGCGCAGGTGAACTGTTAGGACGGGGCACGTAACAATGCGAATTGCCGACAGGGTGCAAGATACAGTATTCGGAGTCGTAGGGATCTTCGTCGCGCTGTGCGTGTGGATGCCGATGGCTCATGCCGACATGGCCGGAGATCTTGGCGATCTGGAAAAGCGGCTCGACTACATGGAATCGAATGTAGCCGAGATGCGCGGACGTTATGTCAAGCCGCTGGAAATGTCTGGAGTGGAGTATTTCACGCGCCGTTTCGAGCGTGCGGTCTTTCTGTACAACGACGGCGATTTCGTGCATGCCTCGATTATTTTTTCCGATCTGATCAATTATCCCAACATTGAACGCCGGGCCGAATACTACGACCTGATCTGGTATCTGGGCGATTCGTTTTCCCGGGACCGGAATTACATTTCCGCCCGCACTTATTTGGAAAAAGTCGTGGCTCGGGGCGATATGTTCCCGCATTTCAGAGATGCGATTGTACGGCTGATCGAAATCTCCGTGGAATTGGGGCGCTTCGAAGATGCCGAAGACTATTATGATCGTTTGAATACGGCTAAAGGCGGAGAGGGCTGGGATCTGATTCAATATGCCTTCGCCAAATCATTGCAAAAGAAAAATTATCTGGATCGTGCGTTTCATATTTTCCGCCAGATTCCGATGAGCAGCAACAAGTACGCCGAAGCGGAATACTTTGCCGGCGTTATTCTCGTTCAGCAGAACAAGTTGGATGAAGCGCGGGAGACCTTCCGTGATTTGATGTCTCTGGAAGGAGACGATAAGCGCAGCATCGCGATTCGCGAACTGGCAACCTTGGCCGTGGCCAGAATTCTTTTCGAGCAAGGAAATTCATCCGAAGCGCTTTCGTTATATCGCCTCATTCCGATTAAAAGTGACTTCTTCGATCAGGCTTACTATGAAGTCTGCTGGATCTACATTAAAGAAGGCAAGTTCGCAGAAGCCGCCAACACACTGGATATTCTTCTGCTGGCGCTGCCTGGCTCGATCTATGCGCCGGACTCTCAGGTGTTAAAAGGAAACATCCTGTTGTGGGAAGGGCGCTTCTCCGATGCGAACTACAGTTTCCAAACCGTGATCAACAAGTATGCGTCAGTCGTGGATACGATGGATCGCATGTTGGTTGAATCGGAAGGAAAGCGCGCCGAAGAGATTCAGCAACATGTGCTGGGGCGTGAAACGACGCTGCCTCCCATCGTAATGGAGTGGCTCAGCCAGGAAGAAGGCGTCTCCGATGCGCTGGGTATGGTAAGAAATCTGGAAGCGAGCCAGCAGGATGCCGCCGAATCGCATCAGATCATCGATGCGTTGAAAGTGCATCTTAACCAGGAAAGCAAAGCCAATCTGTTTCCCAACCTGCGGGAAGGCCGTGAGGCCGGTGTGGAAGTCGAGCATGGTTTGACGGAAGTTCGTGGCGAGTTGACGCGCCTGACCAACCAGTTGTTCAGCGAGAAGTTCACCCAGTCCGATCGCGAAAAGCTTTTGGAAATTCAAAAGAAGCGGCGCGACCTGGAAGAAATCTACGCCAAGATCCCCAAAACCGCCCAGCAGCGGATGGAGCGGCGTGACAAGCAGGTGCAGCAGTTGGAGAGTTTCGATAAGTCGCTTTATGCTCTTAAATTGCAGATGGAAGGTCTTAACCAGTTAATGACATTGATATTGGAGCGTCACGAACAATTGCGTGGCGATCCGAAGATGAGTCAGAATTACCTGCGCGAGGTCAAAGAGAAGGTCGAACGTGAGCGGGCGGAAATCCAGGCGAATCTGGACTATCTGCAAGATATGCAATCGACCGTGCGCGAGGGTCTGGAAATGGCCAAGATCGGCGATGAAGCCGGGGATCAGGACGAGCGTATCCGCAAGCAACTGGAAGAAACAATGGCGCAGGAAAGAGATATGCTGGAGCGAATGCGCACCGCATTGACGCCGGAAGGTATTGCGCTGTTTGAGCGAGTTGAAAAAGCCAAGGGGCGAGCGGATCGGCTGGATGGCTCGGTGCAGACCTTTTTCGCGGATCTGGAAACGCTGGTGGAGGACCGTGTGAAGTCCTTTATCGAGGAAGTGGAAAACGAAGAGCGTGAGCTTGAACGTTTTGAAGCGACGTTGGTGCAGCACCGCAACGAATCTTCCGAATTGGCGGCCAAGATCGCCTATCAGAATCTCAAAGACGTGCGCGAGCGCTTTCACGACATCGTGCTCAAAGCCAATGTGGGTATGGTGGATGTCGCCTGGGAGCGACGCCAAAAGGTCAAAGAAAAAGTCAATACGTTGTTGGAACAGCGTAGCGATGAAAAAGACCAGTTGAAAATCACCTTCCAGGAGCTGAGGGGTGAGTAGGGTGCGACTGACAGGAGAACAAAACAACGCCTTGCGCCGTTTGGTATGGATCGGAATGCTTACGGGTGTTCTGTTGCTGCTCGGCATTCCTGCAATCGCGCAGCAGGCGCCTGCCGGAGCGGATGAAGAACCGGCCAAGCAGGAACTACTAAGCGCAACGGCGGAAGATGTACAGATCGCCGAGGAGGATGTGGAAGAGGCGGTGCGCCGCTTCACACGCCGCGTAACGGAATTCGGCGAGGATATCGGCGACGTAATCGAATCTCAATTCGAGCGTAAAGACAAGGAAATCGACGACCGCTACAAGGGTCGTTTGAAGCAGATGAACGACCGGGAGCTGAAGTTGATCCTAGACGCCATCGAAACCTTGGAGCGCTTTGTAAAGCTCTATCCCAACGAACCTAAATACACCCCGGATTCCATGTTCCGACTTTCCGATCTGTATTACGAAAAGGCGGAGAAGGAATTCGCTCTGGTACAGGAAGACCTGTTAAAGGAGTATGAGCGCCAGTGGACGATGTTTGAGGAAGGTCTGCGGGATGACGAACCGATTCCGCCGCATCCCGATTTCAGTCATTCGATTCGCATATACGAAGCGCTGGCGCAGAAATTCCCCGATTACCGCTACATCGACGCTGTCTATTATATGCTGGCCTATGCCTACCAGGAACAACGGGCTTACGCCGACGTGCGTAGGGCTCTGGAAAATCTGATTGCCAGTCGTCCGGAGAGCGAGTACGTGGCGGAAGCTTATTTGAGAATCGGCGATGCCTACTTCAACGAAATGAATTACATGCCCGCTATGGAAGCGTTGAGGGAAGCGTCGCGTTTCACGGAATCGATCTTCTACGATCAGATCCTGTACAAGTTGGCATCCACCTATTTTATTCTCAGCCGTTTCGACGATTCGATCCGGACCTTCGCCAAGGTCAACGACTATTCCGAGGAAATGCTCAAGAAAGACGGGCGACATTCCTACTTCCGGGATGAAGCCGTCAAGTACATCGCCTACTGCTATGCGCAAGGCACGGATTACTGGCCCAATGCCGGTGAAGGCAACGCCGAACTCTTCTTCGACGGACTGGGAAATCGTCCCTGGGAAGCGGATGTGTTCCGGCAGTTGGGTGATTACTTCACCCAGCAGACCAAATGGGGAGAAGCGGTAGCCGCTTATAAACGGGTGCTCAAGAAAGATCCCTGGAATCGCGAGAATCCCGAACTACAGAACAAGATCATCCAGATCTATTTCTATGGATTGCGCGACGAAGAGAGACAGAATACCGAGCGTGAAAAGCTCGTTTCCGATTACGGCGAGGGGAGCCAGTGGCAGATTCAGAACGCCGACGACCCGGAAGCGCTTAAGATCGCTTCGGAACTGGCGCTGAACTCCTTGAAGCAATGGGCGTTGTTCCAGAATTTGCAGGCGCAGAAATTCCGCAGCGAAAACAAGGTGGCGGAAGCAACCATTTACTATGCACGCGCCGCCAAAGCTTACCGGAAGTTTTTGGAAAAATTCCCGCATGACAAACAGGCTTACGAGCTGAACTTCAACCTGGCTGAAGCTTTGTTCTATGGCGGAAGTTACAAAGAGGCTGTGGTTGAATACCTTAAGGTGCGCGACAGCAAACTGGACGACAAATACTTCAACGAGGCGGCTTATTCGGTCGTGATCTGTTACGACAACATGATCGGCACCAAAGGCGGCGACATCGAAGTCACCGACGAAGAAGCCGAAAAGATGCAGCGTGAGCGGCTTAAAGGCAAGATCGAAAAACGTGAGATTCCCGAGTTGCAGCAGAAGTACATTGCTGCCGGCGAGTTCTACGTGAAAAATGCCAAGGGTAAAAAGGCGACCGATCTGGAGACCATCGCCTGGAATATCGCGGGTATCTATTTCGAGTACGACCATTTGGAAGAAGCGCGTAACCGTTACATCGAAATCGTCGATAAATTCCCCAAGAGCAAGTTCGCTCCGCGTGCAGCCCGCCGGATTATCGATACCTACTACCTGGCAGAAGACTGGGTGAAGGTTACCGAATGGTCCGAGAAGCTGGCTTCGTTGGAGTTGGGGTCGACCGAAGAGCGCGACAAGATGCGCGCCGAGTTGAAGGTGATCGAGGGCAACGCCATCGCCCAATACGCGGTTGAACTACAGCAGCGCAAGGAATACGAAAAAGCAGCCAAGCAGTTCCTGAAGGCTGCCGAGCAGGACACCAAGAGCGAGAACGCGCCGAAGCTGTTGTATAACGCCGCCGTTAACTACTCGATGGCGAATCGTCCGGCTACCGCAATGAAATTGTTCCAGCGCATGGTGGACGAGTTCCCCGATGCGCCCGATGCGCCCGATGCGTTGTACTTCGTGGCGGATAGCGCCTACGAATCATTCAATCTCGATTACGCCAGCAAAGCGTACGAACGGTTGTACACCAAGTATCCCAATATCGATCCCAAGCGTAAATGCGCGGCGATCATCAACCACGCGCAGTTGAAGGAATTCAACCGCGAGTATCGCCAGGCGGCCAGCATTTACCGGAAATACGCCGACCAGTGCGAGGCGGTGGAGAAGGATGCCCCCACGGTACTGTTTACGGCGGGTGACTTGTATGGGAAACTGGAAGACTGGCGTAACATGGATCGCGTTTATAACGAGTTCATCAAGCGCTATGGCAACCAGCCGCAAAACCACCGCTACGTCATGCAGGCTTATTTCAAGATCGGTGAAGCCGAATTCAAGCGCAAAAACCGCAAAGGCGGCGTCAAGTATTTCGAAAAAGCTCTGGACTTCTTCAAGACTCATGAAACCATCCAGACGGATTATCTTTCCAACCAGATGGCGGCAGCAGCTCAGTTCCGTCTGATCGAACTGGAACGCGAGAAGTATCTGGCGATTCGGATCGGTGGACGCAATCAGAAGAAAATGGCCGAATCCTTCAAAAAGAAGGAAGAGGGCATGTATGAATTGATCAAGAAGTACAACACGGTCATGGATTATCGTAGCCCCGAATATCTGCTGGCTACCCGTTATCGTAAAGCCGAAACGGTGGAATTGTTCGCCGATGCCCTGTTTGACGCGCCGATCCCGCGTGAAATCAAGAAACTGGGCGAAGATGCGGTGCTGATGTACCAGCAGGCGTTGACGGATCAGGCGCGGCCTTTCTACAAGCAGGCGGCGGATCAGTACATGGAAGCCTTCGAAGTGGGTAAGCAAGCGAAATTGTTTACTTCGGATTGGTGGAAGCGACTGATGGACGCCATGAATCGTCCGAATCTGACGACTATGATTTCCGGTGTGGGTAAGCTGCGCAAACGTGAAATGACACGACCGCGCATGCAGGTGACATCGCCGTTGCCGATGGATAACGGTAAAAAACATGAACCTGTTAAGCCCAAGGATGTGGAAGAGGCTCCTGCTGAACAGCCGCCGACGGGCGAGAAAAAAGGATGACCGATTAATGCCGTTCGGGCATGGGTCGAAATGCGAAGGAACATGTGATCGCGGTTTGTACCGCAGAGTTTAAAAGAAAGTGGTTTCGATGAAACGGAAGAGGACAATCTGGCGATCCGGGATCTGGTCGCTTGCGGCGCTGGCAATCATGGCGCTGTTGGTGGCTTCCTGTGCTGCCGATAAGAGCAAGCAAAAAGAGGATCTGTTGCCCGATGCCGGGTTGGCCTCCGATGAAGTGGAAGCGGAACCGCCAGTTGCAGAAGAAGAAGGCAAGGGCCCTGCTGCGGAAGAAGACGTGCAGCAACCCGCTGATAAACCTGAAGAGGAACAGGCGAAGACGCCTGAAGAGCCGTTGCCGGAAGCAATGGCCATTGAAGAAGAGAAGGAAAAGCCCTACGAGTTCGAGGCTACCGGTAGTTGCGCTCTGGATATCGAGCGGGGTATCGCCATGGCGGCTGATAATCCTGCCGAAGCCCGCAAAACATTCATGGCGGCGTTGGCGAAAGATGCCAAATGCTACCAGGCGGAAAACAACCTGGGGTTGTTGTCCATGCGCGAGCGCAATTATCGTGCGGCGGAAGAACGCTTCAAGCGGGCTTTGAATATCAAGCGCAACTACTACATTGCGGCTGCTAACCTGGCGATGTCGTACGTGCAGCAGGGTCGTAGCAGGGATGGGGTGCGTTTTCTCGAAGAGATGACGCAGCGTTTCCCGGAGAGCACGGATCTCAGCGTTGCTTTGGCCAGAATCCTTGTTTTGGATGGTGAGAACAATCGTGCCATCGAAATTGCCAAGCAAGCGCTGAAGAAGAATGAGCAAGACACAACCGCGCTGATGGTCTTGGGTGAAGCCTACTTGAATGAGGGAAAAACCGAACTGGCGCGTATGGTTTTCAAGCGCATTCTCAAAATCGATGAATCCGTAGCGGAAGCCTGGTATGGACTGGCGACGGTGGACCGGAAAGAAAAACGCCTGGCAGACGCCCAGCAGAGCTACATCAATGCGATCAAGTATCGAGAAGACTTCAGCGAAGCTCATAATAATCTTGGGATTTATTATCTCGATACCAAGGAATTCGACAAGGCGCTGCAAAGTTTTGAAAAGGCGATTCGCTACAATCCCAGCTTTGCGGAAGCATACCTGAATAAAGGTGCGGCGTTAGCGGGATTGGAAAAAGAGAAGGAAGCGCTAGCGGCCTACGATCAGGCGGAAAAACTCAATTCGGGTATGATTGAGTTGTATTTCGATCGCGGACTGGTTTTTTTGCAGATCATGCCGCAATTGAAGGAAAACGCAAGCTCGGAAGAAGAAATCGTTCATTTGAAAGCCGTGAATGAACGTTTGGGCATCGCTCGTGGTTACCTGAGTAAATACGAAGAGTTGGCGCGTCCGCTTTCCGATGATGACCCGGCTCCGAAGTACATCGAGGAGATCGATTCCAGCCTGAACAAGAACGAGCGAACGATTGTGCGTTTACAGAAACGTATCAAGCGTAATGCCCGCCGTAAGGCGCGAGAAGCGGAAGCCGCTGCGGAAAAGGCTGCCGCTGAAAAAGCCGCCGCCGAACAAGCTGCTGCCGAGCAGGCCGCCGCCGAGCAAGCTGCCGCTGAACAGGCCGCTGCCGAGCAGGAAAATGAAAAGGCGCAAGAGCAGCCGCAGCCAACCGAGCCGGAATCTCCGAAGGTTGAGCAAGAAAAAGCTTCGGATGATGGTCTGAGCGATGAAGAGCGTAAAGCTGTGGAAGAGGCTCAGCGGCGCTACGAAGAAGCCCAGAAAAAGAAAAGCAGCCCACCGGAAAGTGAAGAAGAAGAGGAAATTCCTCCACCGGTGGAATAGAAATTACGGTGTATTTACAGGGAATAGTGGTTTTTTGAATCGAATTGCATCAGGGATGAAAAAAAATACTTGAAAAGATCAAGGCATTAATTTATCATCCGTTCCCATATTTGCGGGGAGTGAACATGAGAAAGCGCGCCGGAGTGAAAACGATTATCTTTACGATGGTGCTGGGGTTGATCGTTGCGTTTGCCTCCCCAAGCGTTGTTGAAGCGCGTAAAGTCAAACGCATGGTAATTAAGGAAGGTATCGAGATTCGAGGTAAAATCATGCGACCGGAGATGTCGCTGGTGCTGCAACGATCGAAAATTAACTACGATGCGTTGAAGCTAAAAGAGAGTTTTTTACCCAGAATCGTTCGATCCGTAAAACAAGAGCCGTTTTAAGCTAAATTTTCTTGGCTTTATGAATAAGCTAGGGTAGATTACATTCCCGTGCCTTTCAGGCATGAGTTATGTGTGAAACAAAATAAGTGAAAAGAGTCGTGTGTTTCCTTTGGGAATTGTATCCAAGGAAAATTTCTATCCCGTTAATGTGCTTTTGTAGCAGGAGGTCTTGAATCATGGGTGCTGTGCAACAATTCATGGAGCAGGGTGGTCCCTTTATGTACGTGATCGCCGCCGTTTCGGTCATCGCGCTGGCTGTTATGATTGAGCGCTTTGTGTTCCTCTTTTTCCGTTTCAACATCAATGCGAATGCGTTCATGGCTCAGGTCCAGAAACTGGTCATGGCCAATAACATCGACCGTGCGATCAAGCTTTGCAATGCCGCTCAGAATGCTGCGTTGCCCAAAGTCATCAAAGCTGGTCTGACTCGCGCCAACAAGGGTGAAACCGAAATCGCCAACGCGATCGAAGAAGCCTCCTTGGAAGTGCTGCCCGTCATCCAGAAGCGTACCGGCAGCCTGGTTACCCTGGCTCAGATCGCTACTTACCTTGGTCTGCTCGGAACCATCTTCGGTATGATCCAGGCCTTCGAGGCTGTGGCTACCGCAGCTCCGGAACAGAAAGCCACCGTTTTGGCCGCCGCCATTTCGATCGCCATGAACACCACCGCTTTCGGTCTGATCGTCGCGATTCCTTGCATGGCCGTGCATCTGTTCCTGTCGAACGTGACCACCAAGATCATCCAGGAAATCGATCAGTATTCGGTTAAGCTGGAGAATCTGCTGGTTTCTCGCGGCAAAGGTACTGGCTTGGAGAAATAGGGCGAACCTTAATACCCTAACTTTGGTAACTAAGGGGTAGTTTATGTCTAGAACAGACAAATACAAGAAGTCGCTCGTCGGTTCCGAGGTGGACCTGATTCCATTCATGAATCTGTTGGCCATCCTGATTCCGGCGCTGCTGATCTCGACGGAATACATCAAGGTGGCGACGATCGCCGTTTCTTCGCCGCGCATCGGTCCCAAGGCCGAAGCCGTGGAAAAAACGGATGAAAAGCCTCCGTTGAACCTGACTCTGGCCGTTAGCTCGCTGGGTATTTATATTGCCAGCGCCAACAACGTATTGCCAGGCAGTGAAGAGCAAACCGCACAGACTGGCCCGACGATTCCTAAAGTGAACGTCAAGGTTTATAAAGGCCGTAACTCTCAGGGGCGCTCTGTCGAGTTGATGCGGATTTGGACGCACAACGGCAAGAAGTACACCATGGGCACCCATCTCATGGAAGAAGAAGAGCTCAACAGCCGGCTGGAAAATTACAAAAACAGCTCCGGGCCGTTGCAGATTACAGAAGAACTGGACCATAACTATCCGCTGCTCAACGAGAAGCTTCAGGTTATCAAAAAGGCTTTCCCGGATGAGAAGCAGGTTATGCTTTCAAGTGATCCGAATATTCTGTTTACGACGATCATTCGCGTGATGGATACTTCCAGAAGTTTCATCAACGATGCGAATGAAAAAGAGTTTCTCTTTCCACAAGTGGTGTTGACAGCCGGCGTCGTTTAGTCCTGCTTCACACAGCATGGTAGATACGCCCCGGCGGCATGCCGGGGCATTGAAGGAGTAAGACGGGATGAGTGAGATAAACACGACAGCCCAAGAAAAGAACCTGACGCCTGAAGAGTTGGAAGAACTCGAAGAGAAACGTAAGCTGCGGCTTAAGCGGCGCAAGCGTTCAAAGGGTCGCAGGCCTGGTGACAAGCAGGAAATGAGTATTACCTCATTGATGGACATCATGACCATCTTGCTCGTCTTCATGCTCATGAACTATGCGACAAGCCCGTTGAACATCAATCCGTCTGCCGATTTGCAGCTGGTTCAATCGTTGGAAACGCAGGAAACGCACTCTCATTTAACGCCACTGGCCATTACGAAAAAGCACATCCTGGTGGATGACAAGCCGATCGTTCAGGTGAAAGAGGGCAAAGTTTCCGCGTCTGCCAAGCGCGATGGAGAAGATGGCTATTTCATCACGCCGTTGTTCGATGCATTGCAGACGGCGGCTGAGAAACAAAAGAAACTTAGCCAGTATAACTCGAGCGTCAAGTTTCAGGGTAGAATGTTGATTATCGGTGATGAAGAAGTTCCCTATCGCTTATTGGCTGAAGTGTTGTATACTGCGGGTCAGGCGGAGTTCGGGGAATTCGAATTTGCCGTAATCCGACTCTAAGGTTTTCTGTTTTCGCCGACCCCTTTCTCTGTGTTTGCAGTGAAAGGGGCCGTGGCGTTTCGCCGGAACGCGTATCACTGTCGTTGGACATATTTGAGGGAAGGAATTTGGAAAGCGACGTGAGGCTGGCTGTTGTGCGGGAGTGTTCGCAGCAATAACCGGCGGGTTTTTAGGTTTCTTTGGTTTCGGCATTGCGTGATCCGCGAGAAAGGGACAGTTGATGAGCACTAAACAATCCGGTAAAATCATTCGGATTGGCATCATACAAAGAGGCCGGATTATCGAAGAGCGGTTTATCCGAAAGCGACAAACCGTAACGATTGGCGAGTCTCCAAAAGCGAGCTTCATTATTCCGGTTTCCGACGCAGCTGTTCCCAAACTGTTTCCTCTTTTCATTGACAAAGGAAGCCGTTACGAGCTTTCATTCACCTCCGATATGTCGGGTAAGGTAACTTCGGCAGGATCTGTCGGCTCCCTTAAAGAGATGGTCAGTAGCGGAAAAGCCAAGAAAAAAGGCAACGCGTATCTGCTACCGCTCTCCGACGATATGAAAGGGAAAGTGACTTTTGGTGAAGTCACGGTTATTTTCCATTTTGTCCAAGCGCCTCCATTGCCAGCAAAACCGAAGCTTCCGGCATCCATCCGTGGAGGCTGGGTAAAATCGATCGACTGGGTTTATGTTGCCATTCTGTTCGCTTCTTTCGTCGCGCATTCAACATTCTTCGGGTACGCCTCAACACAGCCGATTCCCAAACGTGCCAAGTTGGAGATGGTGGCTGAGCGATTCGCTAAGATCATCGCAACGGATTTGCCAAAGCTGAAAGAGGACACTCAAGAACTCGAAGGCGAAGGCGAAGGCCTGAAAGAGGAAAAGAAGCCCGAGAAAAAGGCAAAGAAAGACGAAAACGAAGGCTCGAATAAGCCTAAGAAAGAAATGAGCGATCGTGAGCGCGCAGAGGCCGCCGCGAAACGTCGTGCAGAAATCGCCAAGA
Organism: Myxococcota bacterium; assembly: GCA_965140415.1. Classification (GTDB taxonomy): domain Bacteria; phylum Myxococcota_A; class SURF-8; order SURF-8; family SURF-8. The sequence continues at coordinate 4,534,864 of OZ223209.1, read as the reverse complement.
AAGTTGCAGGAGCCGGTTTAATCGCCCTGTTGACGTCCAAAGGTCCGGCGAGTGACGGAAGCGGAACCGCTTTGGCTGATACCCTGCAAGAGGGTGGACGCTTTGGTGAAATCGATAGCATGATGGAAGGCGTCACCGGTGTAGGCGTCGCCAAAAAGGCAACCGAGCGTGGACGACGTGGTGGTGGTGGCGGACCGGAATCGAAAGAAATCGGTCGTGCTGAGGTCAGTTCGGGTGGAAAAGAAGGTTTATCCGGACGTGCGGAAAAGAAGATTGTGGCCAAGGCCTCTCTGGGCGTTCCCACCGTAGATGGTAGCCTGGATCAAAAAGCCGTAAATCGGATCGTCAAAAGAAATCAGCCGGCCATTAAGCATTGTTACGAAGCGGAATTGCGCTTGAATCCGAAACTGAACGGAAAAGTGACAGTGGAATGGACGATTGGTTCAACAGGTGCGGTTACCAATGCCTCGGTTGTTTCCAGTTCTCTGAGTAATTCCAATGTTGAAAAATGTATTCTGAAAACCGTTAGGCGTTGGCGATTCCCAAGGCCGGAAGATGAAACGGTTATTGAATACCCCTTCATTTTCATGTCAAGCCGCTGATTTTTCGGATATTGGTCGGGGTGTGTGCAACTTTGCCCGGCAAAATTGAGAAAAAATTCGGGATTCAAAAAAGAATTTAATCCATCCATGATGCGATAGGCACTTATCCTACGTGCAAGGGTTTGAACTTTAGTTCATGCCAAATTGCCAGGGGGGAAATAAGATCTTGAAAAGAGTTATTTTTAGTTGCCTTTCGTTTGCGAACGAGGTAGAATTTACAAAAAATTGCGCTCAGTTGTTCGGGGGCGTTCAGTGGCTCAAGGAAAGGAACGTCGAGATGGGTACGAAACGTCTGCTTTTAGTTATGGCGGTATTGCTGTCATTGGCAATCAACCTCGGTTTTGCTTCGCAGGCGAGCGCTCAGGCGGCTTCTCGCTCGACTTGCCAGAATAAAGCGGATAAAACCGTTCAAGATTTGGATAAATGGATCGATGAATATGGTAAACAGATGAATGCTGCTGAACCGATCCAGAAGCCAAAATACGAAGAATGGATCCGAGAGTTACGTAAACTGAAAACATTGGTCGAAAAAGCGAATGACAAGCTGAAAAACACCTCCAAGTGTGCCACGGCGGAATGTGTGGCGGACCAATGTAACCTGCTGGATATCGCAGATCAGCAAGTTGCGCAATTGATCAAAGAAACCGAGGAGCAGCTCGGTGCCGCCAGTCGTTTCGGTGAAGAAGGTGGACGAGAAGTCATCGTAGATGAAATCACCTTGGGTGACGATACCACCTTGGTCGATAATATCGACCCCAATGATGCAAGCGAACAAAGCTATTCCGATCGGTCGGATACCTCGTCGCAGCAAACGACGGGTCAGGTTGGCAGTGTTTTCGATGACTCAAGCAGTGATTCGGAATTGCCACCAACTCCACCGAAGGATGTGGCTAGTCCTTTTTAGTAGCATCTATCACGTTCGGGTTGCGAACGGGTAGAACGGGTGGGAAGTGTTAGAGAGAAGACGGCCTCGGTGCTTTGCGCCGAGACCGATTTCGCGTCGATTTCGCGTATTGAATAGTGTATATAATGGAATCCTTGGAAGGATTGGGGATGAACGCTACAAACCTACGGCTTATCGTATCCATGTTGGTGATTTCCGTATTTGTGGTTGGCTTTTTGGGGCAAACTGCCAGCGCACAAGAAGAAATGCAGACGTTGGAGCAAAAACAAAAGAAAGCCGAGAACGATCGTGGCTTTAAAATCGGTAAACTCCGGTTGCATCCGGGTTTGAGCCTTCAGAATGTGTTTGATAGTAACGTAAACAACGCTAGCGATAAAAACGACACCAATTATTCCGGTTTGGTGAATTACGATGATATTCTGCACATCATCGGCGCTTTTAAATTGAACTATCCCAGTGATATCGTAGCTTTCACGTTAGATGGTGAAGCTCGCTACGTACGCTATTTCGGTATCGATAACAGTACGACAAAAGATCTATCCGCTCCCAGCGGTAATGTGCGTGTCGCGCTGAATCTTTTCCGCAAAGCGGTTGCAGGTTTTGAAGTAAGCGATACCTTCACTCGTTCCATCGAGCCGAAGAAAGTCGGTATTGTCGATACCAACGACCGTATGCACAATCAACTCTCAGCTAAATTGAACATCCGTCCCGGTGGCGGGCAACTACGCTTTACCTTGGGATACACCCACGATCTGGAGCGTTACGATTCGAAGAAAGACGCCGCAGGCGTGAATATCTACGCAAATCAAAATTGGATGGAACACAACTTTCTGCTGAATTGGGAATGGGAATTCTTCCCCAAAACGGCGTTGTTCATGTCCAACAGTTTCGGCATTCGTGATTACTACGATTTCAATGTGACCAATGACAATGGGAATACCAATAGTTCCGAACCCAGCGCCATGCCGTTGCGCATACTGCTTGGCGTGATGGGTCGTGTGACCAACAAATTCCTTATCAACGTTGCCGCTGGTTATGGAAACTCCTTCTCTTCCGGTCGGCAGGAAGATTACAACAACTTCCTTGGACGCCTGGAACTGGTTGGACAGTTTACACCGCGTACGCAACTGAAAGGCGGTTACGCGCGTAGCTTCAATCCGGTCACGACGTTCTCCTACCAAGTGGACAACAAGATTTACATGGAATTCAAGCAGTGGTTTGTCAATGACAGCCTTAAGCTTTCCCTCTATGGCTATTTCTCCATCTTCGAGTTCGGACGCACGGATAGCGGCATTGACGATCAGGGAACGCCTTATGGTGTAGATACCGATGAAGCCGCCAATCAGTTTTTGGCGTTGGGTAATCGCGACATCGAATTCGAGGCGTCCGTTACGCCCAGCATGCGATATGATTTCCTGTCGTGGATTTATATGGAAATCGGTTACACCTTTACCTGGCGTGACAGCGATTTCGTGTACCGCATTATCGACAGTTCCGCTGCCGCAAACCAGCAGGTACAGCAGGTAACCTATTACGACTACCTCAAGCACGAGGCGTTTTTAAAGCTAACCTTGGCATACTAACCTACGTTCCTATTTCATCGCTGCCCGTGGAAATACGCTCCGGCGGGATGGTTCGGTGGCGGCGAGGGAAGTGCTTTGCCGTAACATACGAATCGAAAGCCGAATTCAACAACCATGCAACTTAATAAAACACTATTGCGTCTGGTATGGCTATTTTGCCTGGTGAGCCTGCTTGGGGGCTGTGTCTATAGCAAGGGGAATACTTCTCCCGAGCAGCAAGCAACAGCCCATCAAAGTTCCCAACTCGGCGATCTGATCAGGACGGCGGCGACCTTGGGCCAGGACGATGTGTTTGAGGTGCGCGTATTCAACGAAGAGAACCTGAGTTCGATCTATCGTGTTTCCGATAAAGGCACCATCGCTTTTCCATTGATCGGCGACGTTCAGATTTCTGGGAAAACGCCCAGCCAGATCGAGTCCGAGATCCAGCAGCGCTTGGAAAAGGATTATTTGAAAAAAGCGTATGTGTCGGTTTATGTTAAAGAATTCAATAGTCAGAAGATATTTGTATTCGGTCAGGTACAAAAACCGGGAACGTTTCGGTTTGAAGAGAACATGACCATTATCCAAGCGATCACCATGGCGGGGGGCTATACGAATACTGCCGCGAAAAGCGAAGCGAGTATCACTCGTATCGTAGACGGATCGGAGAAACGAATCGATGTCGAGGTCGATCTGATCTGGAAAGGCAAGCAACCCAACGTGCCATTGCAGCCGGGTGACATCATTTTCATCCCCGAAGCGCTTTTCTGACACTGATTGCTGACGGTGGGAGTTTTTTCGTATATCTCGTGATTAGGAAACCGGTGTGGACTATCAACCTACAGAAAATCATCAGCAAAGTGAAACCCTGACGTTTACCGATTACTATCGGGGTTTGTTAAAGCGCAAGTGGTTGATCTTACTTGTGTTTGTTTCGGTTTTGTTCATTTCCGTCGTCGTTACGATCCGATCGCCCAAGATCTATGAAGCCGTAGCGACCGTGGAAATCGATTTGCAGGCCGATCAGGTGCTGTCGGATGTCAACGACGTCTACAAGCTCGGTGATGTGTCGTATTGGGATAACAAATCCTACTTCGAGACCCAATACCAGATTTTGCATTCCCGGCGTGTTGCACTGGCGGTTGTGGAGCGGTTGCATCTCGATCGGGATCTGGCGTTTTTAGGTTTGGATGAGATAGAGGATGAAGCGGAACTGGCTGAATTGCTGGAAGAAGCCGATCCCGCGGAAACGCTGTTATTGAATCTTATTATCGAACCGGTAACGGATAGCCGTTTAGCGCTGATCCGCTATCGTGGCACCGACCCACAGCAGGCTACAACCATTGCCAACGCGGTGGCCGAGGCTTACATCGAACAGAATCTGGAGCGCAAGACCAGTTCTGCGCGTAGCGCTATTTCATGGTTGTCCGAACAGGTCGACGAACTGAAATCTAAATTGGAAGAATCCGAGCGCGCGCTGTATGAATTCAAAAAAGAGAACGACATTCTCTCTACTGACATGGATGAGCGTGTCAATATCACCGGAACACGCTTGTCCGAACTGTATTCCGAAACGCGACGGGCTGAAACCGAGTATGTGAAACTGAAGGCGCAATACGAAAGCATGCAGCGTATCATGCCGGAGGAGGACGTCGAGCGTATCGCGTCGATGACGGTGCTGCAAAGCCCGCTGATCAAAGATCTGAAAGTCGAGTACGTTCGCTTGCAGAACCAATACTCCGAATTGCTGCAGGTCTATAAAGAGCGCCATCCGGATGTACTCCAGGTGAAATCGCAGCTTGATCGCACAAAAGAAAACCTGCGCTCCGAAGTGCGGGCGATCATCAATGGCGTTCGCGCCGAATTCGAAGCGTCTCGCACGACTTTTTTGGCCATCCAAAGCGAGTTGGACAAAGTCAAGGATCAGGCCAAACTGCTGACGTTGAAGCAGGTGGAATATAATCGCCTGCTGCGTGAAAAAGAAAGCAACCAGGGATTGTTCCAGCAGGTCTTGGTTCGATTGAAGGAAATCGATTTGTCCAGTATGCTGGAAGTCAACAATATCCGCATGTTGGATGAAGCCAAGGTGCCGATCAAACCCATTCGTCCGCGTGTGAAGTTGAATCTGGCCTTGGGTTTCATGCTGGCCTTGATTTTCAGTGTCGGCTTAGCGGTGCTGTTGGAAATCCTGGATAAAACCCTTAAAAACGCAGCGGATATCGGGCGTTACCTGAAGGTGCCCCTGCTGGGCGTCGTGCCTCAGGTGAAGGTGGATCAGCAACTGCTCGAGCAGAATATCCCCAACGTGGTGGATCGTTATGCCTTTTTACGGCCAAAATCCTCCCTGGCGGAATGCTGCCGTTCAATTCGAACGAACATCAATTTCGTTTCCCCTGGAAAACCTCTGCGCCGCATCCTGGTGACAAGTGCCTCCCCGCGCGAAGGGAAGACGACCATTGTGTCCAATATCGGCATCACCATGGCCAATCTGGGCCGCAAAGTGTTGATTCTGGACACAGATATGCGTCGTCCGCGTTTGCACAAGGCTTTCAACATGAAAAACGAATACGGCCTTTCCAACATCATCATGGGCACCATGAACGAGGCGGAAGCCGTGCGAAAGACGGAAATCGAAAACCTGACCATTCTGACCTGTGGTCCCATTCCACCGAATCCGGCGGAACTGGTCGGCTCGGAGCGCTTCAAGACCATCATCGATAATCTCTCCGCCATGTACGACATGGTCATTCTCGATTCACCCCCGGTCATTGCCGTGGCGGATTCGCTGATTCTGTCCAATCTGGTTGATGGCGTCGTGATGATCGTCAAGAGTGGCAAGACCTTGCGGGATGTTGCCATTCAAGCCAAACGCTCGCTGACCGATGTCAAAGCCAATCTGCTGGGAGCGATCATTAACGATCTGGACCTGGACAGTAAGGAGTACGGCAGTCACTACTACTACTATTACCATCGCTACGGCTATTACAACACAGACAAGGAAACCCAAGCTGAAACGGCTTCCAGCTAACCGTTTGGGATTCGTTGCTTTTATTCTGTTCCATTATGCCGCCGTGGTTGTTTCCACGGCGGTTTTTGTGTTTATGGCAGAGTTTGCGAAATGGATTTGAAGGATTTGTTTTCAAATAAATGGCAGCAAAGCTCTGGCTGGACGCTCTTGGTATATGAGTGAAGACAAGCGGGGGGAGATTTGTAAACCGAAGATGGCAAGAGCGGTTGATGCCGGTTGCCTTTTTATTAATGCTCGGTTATGATTTTATAAGGGATTGGAATTAACGGCAGTAAACGTGTTTTCGGCAGGCGGCTTTACGATCGAGTGGCAAGTGTGGCACTGGTCCAATCGTGGATAGCGGCTGTGGAAAACGAACGGAAAACCTGTTTGGGGCAAGGAAGATGAACCCGTAGAGGAGCATTGAATCATGGCGGATATGCTCGAAAAATTGCGGAATTCGGAAAAGGAATGCACTCGTCTGCGTCAGGATATCCAGCGCATTCGTGAAGCAGCGTTGAAAATGCGTAATCGCTATGCGGAATTGCTGGCACAAGTGCAAGATCCGCTGGTCGCAGATGGCACACCGGCAAACGAAACTGTGGAGACTCTGACAGTTCGCAATCAAGAACTGAGTGATAAACTTCTTAGAAAAAGTGAAGAAGTCCAGCGATTACGTGAGCAGCATCAGAGTTGGGAAGCGCTGCAACAAGAGCAACAACAGCAGATCGAAGCCTTGACCGAGCAGCTTACGCGCGTTCAGCCCGATGCAGAAGAGCAGGAGATTCTTGTTTCTACAGAGGATACCGACCTGTTGTTGGAAGTGGAACTGGAGCGCGATCAGTATATGGAGGAATGCCGCACGTTCCAGGAAATGCTGGAATCCAGTGAAACACTCAATCGCAGCTTGAACGCCGACTTGGCAAAAAGGTTGGCTGAACTGGAGGAATTGCAACGCGAAAATGAGGCGCTCGTGGAAGCCAAGCGCAGCGTCAGCTACACCTACCAGCAGGAATCTGAACGTTTGAACCTGGAAATCGAACGGTTACAACACCAACTGGAGCAATCCGGCCCGAATGGAGACGAAGGTTCTACCGACGAGCAGGAAGCGGAACTATCCGAACTTCGACGGTGCTTAAGTGCTCAATCGGAGCAATGCGAGCAGTTGGAAACGAATCTCAGTACCCAAAAGCAACTGATCGAGGTATTGGAGAAGGAAAAAGCTGTTTGGCAGGACCAAACGAAAAATAGCGAAACTCCTATGGATTCCGAATCCTGGCAGGCTGAGAAAACCGATTATCAACGGCAGTTGGCCGAAGCGGATGAAAAAATCAAGCGTTTGACTCGGGAGCAGGAAGAGAGCCGGGTGGAACAGGCCTGGTTCGGGACGGCGGAGAATACAAAGGAACAGCAGATCGACGAGTTGAACGTTCAGCTTAATTCGTTGCAGCGACAGAATGAGAAATTAAAACAGCAGGTTGCACAACAGCAGCGCGATGAGAGCGAGAGGGAACGCATTCGGCGCGAGGAACAAGAGAGCGTCTTTGAGCAGGCGGAAAATCTGCGCGAAGAGCGCAAGCAGCTTGTTGAGGAACTGGAGCAACTGCGAGAGGAAGCTTCCCGGCAGCAGCAAGTGCAGCAAAACCTGCAAGAATGGCAATCGCGGGCCGAGCAAGCCGAGCAGCAGGTGGAAACGCTACAGCAATCCAACCAGGAGCAGATTCAGCGCGCATCGGAACTAAGCGCACAGATAGAGGAACTTTCGCAGGCGCAACAGGACCGGCAGAGCCAGGAGCAGCAACAATACGAGAAATTCGAACGCGAACGGGATACGCTGCTGGAGCAGGTACAGGTATTGCGGACGGAGCGAGATGGCGCGATGGAAGAGGCGGAGCGCGTTAACCAGGATCTGGCCCAGTTGAGAGAGCAGATGGAAGTACTGGAGCAACTCTCCTCGCAAGAGGTAGATACAGAGAGCTCAAACCAGGAAACCGAAGTCTTACAACAGCAGATTGGTGATTTGCAGCAACAATTGGAGCAGTCCGGGCAAGAGTTGGATTCGCTCCGGGAACAGCTGCAATCTGTCAATGCGGAGTTGGAGTCGGAGCGTGTGCAGCGTGAGAAGGCGACGGAAGAACTGGAGGAGTTGCAGCGCGCTGCAAACACGGATTCGGCTGGGCCGGTTTCCGATGAGGCGCGTTTTATAAAGCTGGAAGAAGATGCCATGAATGCCCTGTCGCAATTGGAGCTGGCTCAGGGCGAGCGCGATGAGGCGTTACGGGAAAAGGAACGTGCACAGTCGCAGATGGACAACCTGCATCTGGCTCTGGATCGTCTCAACGCCAAACGTGACGAGCTGGAATCGGAGTTGGAATGGCGTGAGCATTTGCTGAGTGAGCAACAAAAGCAGCTGGAGAGTTTGCAAGCCGAGTTGCATCGAGTGGAGCAGGAGCAGAAAGAGGAATCGTCGGATCAGGCTGTGTCGGAACCGGAGAGCGCTGAGCTTGCCGAGGTTACGGAATCCACCGAAGCTGCTGTACATACAGAACCGGATGAGAGCGAGCGGCAATGGCAGCAGCTTCAGGAAGAAGTACAACAATTAAAACAACTTCTAGCCGCAGAACACGAGCGCGGTACGGAAGCGGAACCATGGCGGCAGAAGTGGGAAGAACTGGATCTGAAAGTCGTCGAGTTGCAGGAATCCTTACGGCAGAAGGAATGTGTGCTGGATGAGCTGCGGGAAAAATTGGCGATTGCCGTGGTGACACTGGGGGAAAAAGAAGGCGAAATCGCCTCTGCCAAGGAAGCTCTGCGCGATGCTCACGCGGAAACCGTCGCCCGTGACCGTCAACTAATGAATCTGCGAAACGAACAACGCAAAGAAGACAAAGCCACGGCGGAGGTGTAAGCTGCTCCATTCATATTTTGGAGTTTTCCATAAGTCCCTTTTTTCATTTCTTTTCGGTTTCTCAATAAGCACCGCTAATCCAGTTCGGCGATGGTTGTTTTTCCGCATCGCTACAGCGTGAACCCACCGATTTGCTGTCATTCATTCCCTTGCCGATCTAAGGAAATGATCCATTGACGATCCAGCTGGAATTAGCTATAACTATGGGAATTGAAACTGTTTTTCAGGGATATCGATGGGCATTCGAACGATTGTTACAGGAGTTGTGTTCTGGTGTGTACTTTCTTTCTGGGCATTGGCGATTCAGGCTCAGCCGGAAACGCAAGCCGGTACGGTTGTACTCAAATTCGGAACGGTGGCCCCGGAAAAATCGATATGGGAAACGGTCATTCGACATTTCGATAGTTATGCAAAGAAGTACACGCAGGGGCAGTTGCAACTGGATTTCGGATTTGGTGGAAAATTCGGTGGTGAAAAAGAGCTGTTACGCCTGTGTCAGATGGGGAAAGTCGATCTGATTGCCGTAAGTAGTACCATCATTGCCAGTGTTTTACCGGAACTGAATCTGCTCGAAATGCCCTATCTATTCAATAATTATGAAGAAGTCGATTTGGTTATTGAAAAACTATTGGATGAGGATGTTACCAAAAAATTACAGGAAAAAGGCTTGGTTCTGCTTGGCTGGGGAGATAATGGTTTCAAGCATTTAGCTACCGCCAACAAGCCGATCAGAAATCCGGCGGATTTAAAACGATTGCGCCTTCGCAGTCAACAAAGTGAAGTCTATGCTGCCATCTTCAAGCAATTTGGAGCAAGCCCGGTTTCGATCAACGTTGTGGAAGTAGCACCCGGACTGCAATCCGGTATTGTGGATGGTTTCGATAATACTCCTTTATTTACCTATAGTTCCGGGCTTTACCATTATATCCATTACTACACGCTGACCGGTCATACGTTTCAGCCGGTGATGATTTTAGCCTCCAAGAAAATTTTCGATCGTCTTGCACAGGATCATAAAAAGGCGCTTTTACAATTTCGAGAAAGCGACATGCAATCCAGTCGTGAAATCGTGCGCGCCACTCAGCCGGTTATGTTGGAAAAATTGAAACAGGCCGGAATTCAAATGATTGACTTAACGCTCGAACAGCGGGCGGCCTACATGCATCAAGCCAAAGGGGTATACGATAAAGCAAAACAACTTCTTGGCGAAAACGGTTATCGTCTGTTACAAGAGGCTAGAGAGCTGTTACAACAATATCGTCGTCCAAAAGTGACGCCGTAAGGAAAATATCAGGAAAGGAAGCGATCGTGCAATATTCCGAAGGAATTTTAAAAGGCGCGGGTGGTGTTGAACTTTACACGCAGAGCCATGAGGTCGAGTCTCCCAAGGCCGCAGTGATGATCCTGCATGGCTATTGCGAGCACAGCCAGAGATACGCTCACGTGGTGGATGCCTTGGTGGCTCAGGATTTCAACTGTTACCTGATCGATCATCGCGGGCATGGCCGCTCTCAGGGACAGCGTGCCGCCGTGATGGATTTCGAAGAATATTTGCAGGATATCGATCTGTTTTTTTCCGAGGTTAAAAAACGCTTTGTGAAGGGGCCGTTGTTCCTGGTTGGTCACAGCATGGGCGGGCTTATCGCTGCGACCTGGTGCTTGAAGCGCCACCCGGAATTAAAGGGCGTGCTGCTCTCTTCGCCTTATCTCGGATTGAAGGTCAAGGTGCCGGTCTGGAAAGAAACGATGGGACGGCTGCTCTCCAAGGTGTTGCCGAAACTGTCGATGGCTTCGGAGATCGATCCGCACCTGCTCACCCATGATGCGGCGATTGTAGAGGAATACATCTCCGATGAAATGGTGCCCAAGGTAGTGAATGCCCGCTGGTTTGTAGAAGCCAGCGATGCGCAGGTGTACTGTCTGCAACATGCTGCCGAGTGGTCGCTGCCGTTGTGTCTGCTCCACGGAGGAGACGACCGCATCGCCGATCCGCAAACGTCGCGCGAGTTTTTCAATCGAATCAATGATTCGAACAAGAAGCTTGAGATCCTGGAAGGATTGTATCACGAGATATTCAACGAAATCGACCGGGAGCGTGTGATCGAATTGGCCATCACCTGGTTCAACGAGCAACTGTAGGAGAGAACGTCGTGGACACGGAACCTCGAACGGGTCGATTGCGGGACAAGTCGAAGTACGTCCTGCCCAACGTGATTACCGCCACCAGCCTGGTGATGGGATTGATTTCGATCTTTTTTGCACACAATCACAATTATGTAACGGCTGGATGGGTGATCATGTACAGCGTCGTGCTCGATAAGCTCGACGGTTCCACCGCCCGTGCCCTAAAGGCGTCCTCCGATTTCGGCGTTCAGTTCGATTCCTTCTCGGATTTTATCGCTTTCGGCATTGCCCCGGCTTTTCTTGTTTTCATGATCTGCACCGGCGATCCGGCGGTATCTCCGTTTTTCGATGATGCGGACCGCTTCTTCTTGTACTTCTCCCTGATTTTCTTCGTGCTGACTTCTGCAATGCGGCTGGCGCGTTTCAATGTAACGACTTTCCCCGGCTCCAAGTACATGATCGGTATGGCGACCACCATTGCCGGTGGTTTGATCGCAACCTGCATTCTGACCTGCTATGCCCATAAGGATGTCGCGTTGTTCCAATGGATGCTGCGTGGATTGCCGTACTACCTGCTGCTGCTTGGCGGTTTGGAAGTGAGTAACTTTCCAATGACCAAGATCGGGAGCAGCCAGAACAAAGCCCGCTTGGCTCTGGAAGTTGTTGGATTTTTCCTTATGCTCCTTCTGATTCTGGTCAGAAAATTTCCAGAGTTCCTCTTTGTTACCGGAATGGCTGTCGTGATCCAGGGCTTTATCAGCGCCTTTAGCGAGAAAGAGCGCGTTCTTGCCGGAATGCGCCCCATTCGTTCAGTAATAGATTCCGGTTCCGAAGCATATAGCGATACAACAGACGACGACAGCCGGGAGTGAGGCCGTGTCGGTTCAAAGCGGACTGGACAAGCTTGTATCTGTAGACTTTGAGCCGTTACAAGGGAAACGAGTCGCGGTTCTAGCACATCAGCCCAGCATCGATCGACAGTTTCGGCACATCATCAATCTGTTTCAACAAGCCCCAAATGTGGAATTAGTGCGTATTTTCGCACCCGAGCACGGTCTGTTCGGAACGGAGCAGGATCAGATCGGTTTGGACAGAGGCGAACGACGCGAGCGGGTGCCGGTTGTCAATCTCTATGGGGATTCTTTCGAATCGCTCTGGCCTGAGACCTCCGACTTCGAAGGTGTTGATCTGCTGGTCGCGGACATCCAGGATGTCGGCTCGCGTTACTATACGTATTTCAATACACTGGCATTCTGCATGCAGCGCGCCAAAGAGGTCGGTGTTGCTGTAATGGTGTTGGACCGTCCCAATCCGATTGGGAGTCTGCAACAGGAAGGTCCGGTTCTTGAAGATGCCATGCGTTCCTTCGTCGGTTATTTTCCGATTCCGGTGCGTCATGGGTTGACGGTCGGTGAACTGGCAACACTGGCCAACGATGAGTTCGGTATCGGGGCCGAGTTGCAGGTGCTGACCATGTCCGGTTATCGGCGAAACATGTATTTCGATGAAACCGGTTTGCCCTGGGTATTGCCGTCGCCGAACATGCCTACCTTGGATACGGCGCTGGTATATCCCGGCGGATGTTTATTGGAGGGAACCAACTTGTCGGAGGGGCGCGGAACGACACGTCCTTTCGAGTTGTTCGGCGCGCCCGGTTTGAATGCTTCCGAGTTATTGAAGCGAATGAACGCGGAAACGCTGCCAGGCGTGGCGTTTCGTGAAACGGCCTTTATACCGACCTTCCACAAGTTTTCCGGTCAAACCTGCCGAGGATTGCAGGTGCATGTTACGGATCGGAATACCTTCCTCCCCTGGCTTACGTACACCCTCATTCTGCGGCACGCCCGTGAAATCTGGTCCGATTTCGACTGGCGGCGCGAGACCTACGAATTCGTTTCGGATCGTCTGGCCATCGACCTGCTGTTTGGAAATTCCGAGCTTCGTGTCGCCATAGAGCGAGGGGAAAAGCAAGCCTACTTCAGAGAATATGGCATGGAAGCGGCAGGAGCTTTTAAAGATCTGTGCCGGCACGTGCGGCTCTATTAAGCGAAATGGTGTTTTCATGAAGACACTCGGATCCTATCGGCTATTGCGTCAACTGGGGCGGGGAGGCATGGCCGAGGTTTACCTCGCAGAGAAGCCGGGTGCGGATGGTCTGGCCAAGACGTTGGTTGTCAAACGCATTCTACCGGAATTGGAGCGCGATCCCGAGCTGTTGCGTTTGTTCACGCGTGAGGCGGAACTGGCCTTGAATCTGCGCCACCCCAATCTGGTTCAATTCTATGGTTTCGAGCAGGCAGGGTCTGAGCGTCTGCTGGTTATGGAATACATCGATGGGGTGGATGCTGGTCGATTGGGAGAGCGTGCGCTTGCCGAAGCGCTGGTTGCATTGATCGGTGTACAGGCGCTGGATGGCTTGGCCTATTTGCACGATCGTCCTGACGGAGCGGTCTTGCATCGGGATATCAGCCCGCAAAACCTGTTGATCGATCGGCATGGATTCGTGCGACTGGCTGATTTCGGTGTAGCCGGTAGAATCAATTCGTCGCAGAATAAAACTCAGGCGCGTGGCAACTGGCGCTACGCCGCACCGGAGCGCAAGCAAGGTGAGCAGGAGGGCCCCGAAAGTGATTTGTATAGTCTGGGGCTGGTGCTGATCGAGTTGGCGCTGGGCGGACGTCCCGAACTGGAGGGACGGGAAGAACGTAAAGCGGCATTGGAAAGCCTTAAAGAGCGTGGTGGAGGCCGGTTGGCGCATGTGCTGAAAAGCATGGTCGAGACGGATCGACAAAAAAGACCGACATCGGCTGCGACTGCTGCGGCTGGACTGCGTCCCTTGTTGATGCAGCCCGAAATGGATTTGCGGCGGGAATTGGGACAGCGGGTGGAACAGAGCCTGACGATGGTTCCCGGCAACACGGGTTCCGCTCGTAAAACCGTTCCTTTGCCGCAAACAAAGAAAAGCTCGAAGCAAGAGCCAGCTTCGTCCCGATCTGCAACGAAGATTGCCCCTGTAGCGATATTGCTGACGGTCGCGTTATTGCTTGCTGCGCTGGTTTCCATCTGGCGGATTTCATCTCCCAACGACATCGAGCAGGTATCGTCGTCGCTTGACAGTCAAACGCCAATATTGGAATTGCTCGGTCCCCATGCTTTGCTGCCCATCGATGCCAAACCCGACCGCGATGTCTGGGTGGATGATCGCAAAGCCGGTAAAACACCGTTGCAATTGAAACTGCCGCCAGGACGGCACGTCATCACCTTCATGCCCCTGTCCGAGCAGGAAACGCCACACAAAGAAATCGTCTTTTTAGTTCCCGGAGCCAACCCGGAAATCTATCTGAAGTAACGTTCTCCTATACCGGTTCTTAATCATATTCAGCCACAGATCCTGTGAATTTGTGGCATAGTCTTACGCGATCGAAGATCGTGGAAGGCTGTGTGTCTTCAATAGGTTAGACACGGCTTTTGATGGATCAGGATTGCAATCCCGCACGTAATATTTCGGATCAGGATTGCAATCCTGGGGTAGTTATGGATCTGTTTACAGCGCATGGAACATCACGAAAATTTGGGAAATTGTCTTGGTCCGATGCGTCGATATTCAATATTTTGTACTCGCTGCGCTTTTTTTTGAAAATATTGTCTTAGGGGCGGAATTTGTTAAGTACTTGTAGATACACTGAAAATACCAAGTTTGGTTAAGCTAAATTATATAAAATTATAGAAAATATAAAATAGTTACTACAAAATTATTGACAATTATAAAAAGCTGGGGTACAGTCAGTGTATCATTCTGAATGCCAAGGAGGTTAAGGTGATGGGACAGTTATTGACGAAGGCTGAGATCAAGAAGATCAACGAAAAGCATCCTAATGGTCTATCTTCCGTAGAGATTGTGGATATCTTTAAAAGTCGCGGCATCAAGTTCAGTGAAGCCACTTTCCGTAAATACGTGCAGATGGGTCTGGTAGAACGCTGCCGTCGTGTCGGCCAAAAGGGCAAGCATCGCGGTTCGCGCGGCCTGTATCCGGTTACCACCATCGAGCGCATCAACACCATCAAAAAAATGATTTCGGGCGACTTGACACTGGAACAGCTCAAAGGTTCGTATTTTTCCATGCGCCAGAAAATGGAAGAAGCCCGGCGCGTGGTGAACGAAGTTTCCGGCGAACTGAGCGAAAATATCGAAGCCAAAGGCAAAAAAGATCGCAACGAAGTTCAGCTGAATCGTGATATCGAACTGGTTACCAAGAACCTCAGTCGGGTGATTTCCACTCTGGAAAGATTGGAAAATACGTTCCTCGTTTAGTCTTTTTTTGCAAAACCCACATTTGGGTATTGACATCGTGACAAAAAAACGTAAAACGTCCCTGTGAGGTTAATGCAGGAGTTGCCAAATGAAAGTTCACGAAAATCTCGATTTCCAGAAGCCGGTCAAGCGTAGTAGCTCTTCTTCCAAGAGTTTCAAGCGCAAAGCGAACTTGACTCGTATCGAACTGGAAGAGTTGAAGGCCCAGAATGAAGACCCTGAAATGGCTGAATTAATTCAGCTTGTAGACTACATGCGGCCAAGAGATCGAGATGATTGCCAGAACCGGCAGCGCCCCTGCATGTTCGTTTCCTGCAAGCATCACCTATATCTCGATGTCAATATGGAAACCGGATCGATCAAGTTCAATTTCCCGGAAAAAGAAGTCTGGGAAATGAAAGAAACTTGCGCCCTGGATGTCGCCGATCGCGGCGGCATCACGCTCGAAGAGGTTGGAGAAATCCTCAATCTGACCCGTGAGCGTATTCGCCAGGTCGAAGTGAAGGGCTTGAACAAGCTGCGTCACCAGACCCGCAAGAACAACCTGAAAGATTTCATTCTATAAAGTGCAATTTTTTGTTGTCGGGGGATTGACGTTTTCCTTCTGCTGTGAGTAAAATGTCGCACCGCAAGAACCGCGGAACGTCGCGAGATTCGATCCCATAAGTTTTACCTGCCGTAGCTGTTGCGGGGGGGATGGATCTCGGATTGCCTAACCGGGTGTGGATCCGAAGGGACGGTGCGAGAATCATGATAGCAAGTTGCAAAACCTGCGGTGCGAAATTCAAATTCAACGAAGCCAAGATCCAAAAACGGGCGATTGTTAAATGTCCGGCCTGTCAGGCTAAGAATCTGCTGGAACAGGATCCCAACTCCCCGGAACCGGTGTTTTTCGTTTCGAGGTATGAACCTGAAGCCAAGCAAGGGCGTTCCTCTGCTTCTCTCGATTTGGCGACATCTCCAAAGCCGGTTTCAAGTACTCCCAACAGCTCTGCGCAGTTCGAGTCGCTAGGCGGACCGCCAGCAAAGCAGCCGGCCTCGTCGATGCCTGCTTCTACCGAAGGTTCGTCGAAGATCGGGGTGGACCGCATCAAAGAAGAATTGAATCGGGATCTGGAGCCGTCATCGGGTGTACAAAGTATCGAAACCATGCAACGCTCCAGGCGGCGCACGGGAGACATTCGCAGTGCGACGCATACGCAAGTCTCCGCTCCTGTCTTCGGTGGGCGTAGTGAGATTTCTTGGACGACTTGGGGTTTGATCTTTCTCGCGGCGTTGGTTCTAGCCGGTGGGGTCTATGTTTTCTTGCCCGATCTGCTATTGATTGCCTATCCTCCACCCAAAGCTGAAAAGACGGAGTTCACAAAAGGCGAGCGTTTCCTCGCTGAATTGGAAGCGCGACAGGGACGCCCCGCAGGCGATGCCTTGCAGTTTGCCAAGCAGGCGGAAATGCAATTCAAGCGCGACTTGCCCGATGGGTATCGTAATGCGCAGACATTGTTCGGCAAAGCCTTGATTTTGATGCCGAACAACCCGGAACTGATCGCCAGATACATCGAAAGCGGCATGTTGTTGCCGCAGAAAACAAAGGATCTGCGCTATCTGCGTAACCTGCTTGATCTCATCGAACACGGCTTTACCCTCTTGCCCGATCATGTGGCATTACATCGCGCTCGCGGAAGAGTATTTCTGGCTTTGGAACAGCGCAGCAAAGCACAGGCGGAAGCGGAAATCGCCCGCAAGCTGGAGCCGTCGAATATCGAAAACATGGAATTGCTGGCGGAAACGCTGATCGGCACCGATCCACAGCGTGCTGTGGATTTGCTGGCTCCGGTCATTACGAAACCGGGATATCCGATCATGGTGATCCGACCGCTTTCGAAAGCCTATTTAGCCCTGGGCGAATTGGCCGAGGCGGAACTGGTTATGAAACTGCGCGATGAAATCGACCCAAGTGCTTGTGCCATGTGCCAGGATCTGGGACGGTTTTACGAATCCATCGGAGCATTCGAAAAAGCAAAGGAAAGCTATTCGCGTTTAAAGGAAACCCGTCCCAGCGATGTTGCCGGTTTGCTTGGCTTGGCTCATGTGGCCTGGGCCTCCGGTGAGCCTATACGAGAATGTTTGAATATTCTGCAAAGCCTGCCGCCTGGACAGGTCGAGCGCTACAGTCAATCGGATCGTGTGCAATACTGGGCGGCCATCAGTCATTATTCCATATTGGATGAAAAGCGGGATCAAGCCCGTCGTGCCGCCGAGAAAGCGTTCCAGCTTGGACCGGATGATGTGGATAGTCGGTACCAGTATGTCATGACTCGCACCTTGCAGGGAGATCTTGCACCTGCCGATGTCGAACAGGGTTTGCGATTACTCAACGCCATGTTGCTGGATTATCCGGAGCAGCCGGAAATCTGGACGCTTATGGGGGAATTGGAGCGTCGTAACGGGGACTTGAAATCCGCAATGGAACATTTCCAACGTGCCATTCAAGCCGATTCGAGTTATCGACCGGCCACGTTCATTTTGACCACCATGTATCTGGATGCCTTGAATACGCGCAAAGCCTTTACGACTCTTGAAACCTTGATGGGCTACGAACCGGATCATTGGCTGAACAATCCGGATGTCAATCTCTTTACCGATTTCGACTACTTCCAAAAAGATCTCGTTACCCGCTTAAGCGCCGTCGATGAGAACGAAATCGATAATGATTACAAGTATTTCATTGAAGGGTTGGTGCAATATCATTTCAGAGCGTTCGAAGAATCGATCGAGAGCTTCGAAAAAATTCTGAAAAACGTTCCCATGCATCCCAAAGCCAATTTGTACTTGGCGTTTGCCTACCTGCAACGGGATAAAACATCTAAAGCTCGTCGTTATCTTGCCAATGTGTTGAAAAAGAATCGTAACGATCCACTGGGTAACCGAGTGCTCTGTTCGATTTTGGACAAAGAAGGGAAATCGGCAGATGCGCTTCGGCGTTTGCAGCGCTTGATCGATTCGTATGGCACCGATGCCAACATGTTGGCATTGATGGCGTTATTGTCCACCCGACAGGGAGAGTTGGATCAAGCGAAAGTATATGCTCGGATGGCTTACCGGCTGGATCCGAAATCCGTTAACGTTCGTTATGTCCGATACTTGTCGGGCAGTTAGTATTCGTGAACAGGAGGAGTGAATGAAGGTATTGGTCATCGGCGGTGGCGGACGCGAGCATGCGTTGGTCTGGAAGATCGCCCAAAGTCCAAGTGTCGATACCGTGTATGCCGCACCAGGAAGCGATGCAATCGCCAAAGTGGCGAAGTGTGTGCCGATTAAGGTCAATGAAGTGGAGAAACTGGCCCAGTTTGCCGAGACGGAAGGGATCGAGCTGACCATGGTCGGTCCCGAAGATCCGTTGACGCTGGGTATTGTAGACGCCTTCACCGCCCGTGGGCTGAAGATCGTCGGTCCCAATGCACTGGCCGCCCAGATCGAAGGCAGCAAGGCGTTCAGCAAGGATTTGATGAAGCGCCACGGGATTCCGACTGCGGCCTATGAAACCGCTAAAACGCTCGAAGAGGCGCGCGATGCAGTGGAACGCATCGGCTTGCCGGTCGTGATCAAGGCGGATGGCCTGGCGGCAGGCAAGGGCGTGATACTTTGCTACAAGCCGCAGGATGTCGAGCAGGCCTTGGATGAAATTCTGGTCTCCAAGCGTTTCGGCAAGGCCGGAGACGTGGTGGTGGTTGAAAAGCTGCTGATCGGCGAGGAAGCCAGCTTTATCGCCTTGACCGATGGTAAGACCGTGTTGCCCATGGCAAGCAGCCAGGACCACAAACGAGTCTTTAACGACGATCAGGGGCCGAATACGGGCGGTATGGGGGCCTATTCTCCGGCACCGGTGATCACGCCTGAAATGCACGATAAAATCATGGAAACGGTCATGATTCCGACCATCGAAGGAATGGAGAAGGACGGAACTCCATTTAGCGGTGTACTTTATGCGGGATTGATGATCTGTGAAGGCGTACCGTACGTGCTGGAATTCAACTGCCGTTTCGGCGATCCGGAAACCCAGCCGATTATGGCGCGTTTGAAATCCGATCTGGTCGAGCTGTTATTGGCGACGGCGGAAGGCCGTTTGGCCGATGTGCAGGCCGAATGGGACACGCGCCCGGCGGTTTGCGTTGTGATGGCCTCGGGCGGTTATCCGGGCAAAGCGGATGCCGGACACGCGATTGCAGGGTTGGATCAGGCGGAGCAGATGCAGGATCTGACCGTCTTCCATGCCGGAACCAAACTCGTAGACGGCGTCTGGCAGAACAGCGGTGGACGCGTTTTGGGCGTTACGGCACTGGGGGATAACATCCAGCAAGCCGTTGAGCGCAGTTATGAAGCAACTAACATCATTACATGGGAAAACGTACATTATCGATCCGACATTGCTCGTCGGGCATTTGGACGTATGTAACCAACCAGGAGAATTCTCAACATGGCGAAGAAAGAAGTATGGATCGTAATGGGTTCGGATTCGGATGCGGATATCATGCGCCAGGCGTATGATACGTTGGTGGAGTTCGGAGTGCCTGCCAAGATGATGGTATCCTCCGCGCATCGTTCCCCCAAACGCACCTCTACCATCGCGAAGAGCGCAGCGAAAAGCGGCTGCGGTTGTTTTATCGTCGGCGCGGGAGCGGCTGCGCATTTAGCCGGTGTCATTGCCGCCGAAACGACGCTACCCATTATCGGCGTTCCCATCGATAGCAGCGCGTTGCAGGGGCTGGATGCCTTGCTCGCCACGGTGCAGATGCCTTCGGGCGTTCCGGTTGCTTCCATGGCAATCGGCAAGGCTGGAGCGCGTAACGCGGGCCTGTTTGCAGTACAGATTCTGGCGATATCCGATGAAGAACTGGCCGGTCGTTATGCCGAGTACAAGGCAAAACTGGCCAAGCAGGTTGTGGAAAAAGACAAGCGGCTACAGAAAACGCTTCAACAATAGGGAACAATCATGACGACGTCTATGGATCAGGCGGTAGAAGCGATCTTAAAAGGGGCGGTGGTTGCGTACCCGACCGAAACCTGTTACGGGCTCGGTGCGCGCGCCGACGATCCTGTGGCAGTGTCCCGTGTGCGAACCATCAAAGGCTCTTCGGGTGAACGGCCATATTCGGTTCTGATTCCGGATGAAAGCTGGCTTGAAGAACTCGTGGCTTCGCCCAGCGAAATGGAACGGGCGCTGATTAAGCAATACTGGCCTGGTCCGTTGACGTTATTGATGCGAGCCAAACCGACGGCTTCTGTCGTGCATCTGGCGATGCCCCTACTGGGTTTACGCTGCTCCAGTCATCCAACCGCAACGGAATTGGTGCGTCGCGCCGGAGTGCCGATCACGGCAACCAGCGCCAATTTGAGCGGACGCTCGCCTACCGTCAGTGAAGAGATCGTACAACTGACCATCGAAAACCGGGATGTGCTGGTACTGCCCGATGAAACATCGGTCAAGGAAGTAACGGAATCGACGGTGCTTACGATTCGCAACGGACGGTTGAAAATCGTGCGTCCCGGAGCGATCTCCGAAACGGAAATCCGGGATTTCTTAGCCAGTCAAGGAATGTCCGTGTGACCGAAGAACTGGAGCAAGCACTCGACTACAATCCCGAAACGGAAAGTCTGGATGCCGCGCTCAATGGGAAGGTGCGCCTGCTGCAACCCCTGCGAGGGTATCGCTTTTCGGTGGATGCGGTGTTACTGGCGGACTTCGTGCCGTTCTCTCAGAAAAAACAGCGTATCGTTGATCTTGGCTGCGGTGTTGGGGTCATCCCGTTGATTCTGTTGCAACAGGGAAAGGCGCAGGGTGCGTTGGGAGTGGAAATCCAGACCGAACTGGCAGAGCTGGCCCGCCGCAACGTCGAACTCAATGAGGTTAAAGACAGGCTGAGCATTCTCCACGGAGATGTACGCCGAATACGCGATCTGCTGCCTCCGCAATCGGCGGATGTGGTAACGGCGAATCCTCCATTTTATCCGGTAGGAAGCGGGCGCGACAATCCCAGCGAGCAGAAAGCGATCGCCCGCAGGGAGCATCAGTGCCGCATGGTGGATGTCGTGGCCGCCGCCAAATACCTGGTGACGAACAAGGGACGCGCCTTCTTCATCTACCCGGCTTCTCGTCTATATGAACTATTCACCGTGCTTCAGACACATCATCTGCCACCGCGCAGGCTGCGCTTGGTGTATCCGCGCATGGGCGAGGACGCACGCTTGGCATTGGTCGAAGCCATTGCTACGCGCCTGCCTGAATTGCAAATCCTTCCGCCTCTGTTTCTCGAACGCTCGGATGGCGAGTATACCGAAGAGGCCGCCGCTATTCTTGCCGGAAAATAGACGGGTCAGACCAGGTTTTCGTCATATTTAGCCACTGGTTCCATGAGTTTGTGGCATAGTCTTTCGCGATCGAAGGTCGTGGAAGGCTGTGTGTTTTCAATAGGTTAGACACGGTGGGTGGCATGGGCGAACCGCAGGTTGCCCATGAGCCGAAACAGGAACACGGGCAAGCTCCATTCCATTCCGCTTGGCCCGCGCCACCCTTTGCCATGGTTACACCGTCCGACAATTTGCTGACCGTCCGTTTTACTCGTTGCTTCGGTAAGCCAAACAAAAACACCCGCCTCCTTCAAAGGAAGCGGGTGCGATAGCTCTATCCGAAATGCGGTTTATTCGGGAGCGGTGAATTCACCGTAGTTCATGGGATTGCCGCAGCGGAAACCCATGATGGAAATGGCGTCTGGCACCACGATCATGGTGAAGTTGGCCAGTTCCACGATTTCCCCGTCGATCATCGCCAGCGAAACGCCTTTGATGGCGCCCGGTTTGATGTCCAACGCTGCCCAGGTGGAATCACTGTTGGTGTATTTCAAACCCTGTTGTGGAGTCAGATCTTCCGGCATGGCATTGAAATAGGCCAGCGATGTCGGGCGAATGGTGGTGCCGACGGTGGCGTTTTTGATCAGGCGGCCATCGCAGTCCTTCACGGTGCCTGCAATCGCGCCACGTCCCGGCTTGATGCCGCCATTGACTCCGGCGGTGATCGGAACCAGCGACCAGGAGGTGTTGGAGATGGCGTTGATCTCAATGGGGAAGGGGCTGTTGTCCTTGTCTTCCGGTTTGATGTAAACGTTGTTCTGGTAGGTGTCTTTGAAGTTGATGTTGCCTTCGTCATAGGATTTGAAGATCAACCAGCGACCGACCGGAACGTTTTCGATGGTCAGATGACAGCGGAAATCCTCATCGGGCGGATCCACAACGACACCGGTTGCGATCGGATCGCTGAAGCTGGTTTTGATGACACCGGCGTCGGTGTACATGGTGTACACTTCCACCTTCAACGCCTGGCAGGGAGCTTCCACGCCGAAAACCTTGATTTCACCGGCGACGGTAACGCTTCCGGCATCGGCGACATCTTCCAGCGCATCACCACAATCGGTCACCGGTTTCATGGCCGCGCTGCCATCGGAGATCAGCTTGTAATCGCCGACCATTTCTCCATGACCGTCGGTTCCAGCGGTCGGATCGAAATAGGTGTCTTCCCACCACACGGTGGCTTCGGTCGTCGGTTCGAGTACGCAGACGCCGTTCCAGCAGATCCCCTCGGCGCAGTGATCGTCGGTGAAGCAGCAGCCGTCGTGATCCGGCGGGCAACTGGTGGTTTCTTCTTCGCTGCCGTCGCCGTCCGCTACGGTATCGGTGTCGCCGTCGGTGGAGTCATCGCCATCGGCGGTGTCGCCATCGACTGGTGTGTTGTTGTTGTCCGATTCACTGGTACTGCAACCGGCGAATCCTGCAAAAACTCCCATCAGCAGGATGAGAATCAGCAGAAAAAACAGATTCATCTCACGTTTCATGCTTCGGTCCTCTCTTCATTGGTGATCGTTTCACTCTATCCGGGATAGGGTGCGCTCAATTAATGTTGTAGTTAAGTTGCCGATTTCGGATTATGGAGAATGCGGTCTATCAAGTCAAGCATTATATCCCGATAGACTCGGTTGGGTTTGCAGAGGATTGGCATTGGGGATCTGCTTGCTGATTGGAATAGGCAAACAGGTCCAGTTGTCCCTGGGCAAAGCGTCGTTTGCCGTTGAAAGTCAAAAACGGGGTGGCTTGGTGGACGCGAATCCGCAGCGGGCGCAGATCCTCGGGCCAGTGAAAGCGGTTTTGTCTGCGTAGCTGGACGATGCGCTTCGCTCCAACGGGACCGATGCCCGGCACGCGCAGTAATTCGTGAAGCGGCGCGCGGTTGATCTCTACCGGGAAGCATTCCGGATGCGCCAATACCCAGGCCAGTTTCGGATCGAGCTGCCGCTGGAAGGAATTACCCTCTCCGAAAACGAACTCATCTGCCTTGAAATCGTATTCCCGCATCAGAAAATCGGCCTGATACAACCGATGCTCCCGCCACAGCGGCGTTCGGGCTGCGTGTTCCAGGGGAGTGTCGCGAATCGGTTGATGAGCGCTGTAATACACGCGTGATAGTCCAAAGCGATTGTAAATGTCCCCCACCGACAGCGTCAGTTCCCGATCGTTCTCGCCTGCCGGACCGACGACCAATTGTGTGCTCATGCCCTTGCAGCGATAGGCTAGCGGATCGTAGTTCATCATATCCACGGCCTGGTGGAGTGTAGCCTGCAAGCCCTGGGTAAGTTGTTTGCGTGGTGCGATGCGCTGCACGTAATCGTCACTGATGCTCTCGAAATTGACCGAAACCCGGTCGGCCAGATACAACGCCTGCCTGATCTGTTCCGGTTGCGCTCCCATCAGCAACTTCAAGTGAATGTAGCCGTTGAATCCCTGCCGTTTGCGAATGATCTCAACCGTATCGAGCATACGGTCCATCACCGTGACCGGATCGCCGAAGATCCCGGAAGAAAGAAACAGCCCGGTCACTTTTCTTGCCTGAACGAGTTCATCGAAAAGCCCGGCCAGTTGATCCGGCGAAAAGCTACAGCGTTCGGTATCGCGCTCGGCTCTCTGGGCGCAGTAATGACAGTCGAAGGTGCAGATGTTCGAAAGCAGCACTTTGAGCATTTTCTGCGTTTTTCCGTTGGGCATGGCAGCCGGGTAAATCCAGCGATCGAGCGAAGGTTGCCGCTGTCTACCGGCTCCGCAGTTGCCGCAACTCAGGTCGAATTGAGCGGATTCGCCCAGTTGTTCGAGCTTGTCCAGGGCGCTAGGTTGAGAGCGAATCAACGGCATAATGGCAAAAATGACCTTTTCTGGTCTGGGTAAAAATGAATAACCGTTCAAGTTACAGTCAAAAAGAGCCGAATTCGAATATATCACAACCCGCTTTTCTCGGGAAGCAGGTTCTCGCTCTAAGAGCATTGTGTTTGTAGTTTGTTCGAAAATATGCTAGTTTTATCTATCGTTTCAATAAGTTAAATGAATGGAAATATATTGCGAGACTGCCTTGACAAGGAGAGATGAAAAGCGTATTACCTAGTCCAAGCTGGCGCGCTCGCCGCACTGCGTCAGAGAGGATGTCAACGAGAGGAGAGAGATGAAACTCCGTCCTGAAATACTGAACAACCTCAAGCGAGACTATCCGAAAAAGTTTGTTCCCCCCAACGTCATGTTTCGGCGTATTCAACCAGGAGATCGGATATTCATCAGTACGGCATGTGGTGAGCCGCAATACCTGATCCATAGCTTGGTAAACTATGTTCAGTCCAACCCCAAAGCATTTTTCGATACGGAAGTGCTACAGGTCTGGACGCTTGGTGTAGCGCCTTATGCCGATGACAAATTCAAAAGCAATTTCCGTTTGAATTCGTTTTTCGTTGGAGAGAACTCGCGCGATGCCGTGAACAAGGGGTCAGCGGATTATGCCCCGGTATTTCTGTATCAGGTGCCTTCCCTGTTCTTCAAAGGCATGGTGCCGGTAAACATGGCTTTGGTCCAGGTGTCCCCACCGGACGCTCACGGTTATTTCAGCCTGGGCATCAGCGTGGATATCGTAAAGGCAGCCGTTGAGGTGGCCGAGTTGGTGGTCGTTCAAGTGAATCCCCGCATGCCGCGCACGCACGGGGATACCTTCATTCATATTTCGGATGTGGATTACATCGTCGTACATGAAGAACCGGTGCTGGAATACGTGGATTCCACTCCGGATGGAATCAATAAGAAAATCGGAAGCTATGTCGCCAGCATCATTCAGGACGGCGACACCATTCAGGTCGGTTACGGTGCCCTGCCCAATGCCGTGGTGAGAAGTCTTGAAAACAAGCGGCATCTGGGTGTGCATACCGAGTTGATCAGTGATGGCTTGGTAGACCTGATGAAAAAGGGCGTGATCGACAATACCCGCAAGAGCGTGCATCGCAACAAGTCGATTGCCTGTTTCTGCATGGGAACCAAAGAAACATACGAATACCTGCACGACAATCCTTCGATTCAGTTCATGCCGGTCGATCAGACCAACGATCCATTGATGATCGCGCGCAATCGTAACATGACTGCAATCAACTCCGCCTTGCAGGTCGATTTGACCGGGCAATCCACTGCGGAGTCACTGGGTAATACGCAATACAGCGGCATTGGTGGTCAGGCGGATTTCATGCGCGGTGCGATTCTGGCTCCGGGTGGTAAAACCATTCTCTGTTTGCCCAGTACTGCGGATAACGAGGAGGTCTCGCGTATCGCACCGGTGCTGGATGTGGGTGCCAGCACCACGCTTGTTCGTGGGGACGTGCATTACGTCGTTACGGAATACGGCATTGCCTACCTGCATGGCAAAAGCATTCGCGAGCGCGCCATGAGTCTGATCGCCATTGCGCATCCCAAGTTTCGCAGTATGTTGATCCAGGAGGCGAAGCGACTGAACTATATTTATGCGGACCAGGCATTCATGCCCGGCAAACGCGGCGAATACCCCGAACATCTGGAATCGAAGCGAATTACCAAAACGGGACTTAACTTGTTGTTACGGCCTGTCAAGATTTCCGATGAACCGATGTTGAAGGATTTGTTCTATTCGTTGTCCGATCAAAGCATGTATCGTCGGTTTATTTCGACGCGCAAGGATATGCCGCACGAGCGGCTTCAGGAGTTTGTGGTTATCGATTATACAAAAGAGATGGTCATTTTGGCCGTTGTAAAGGACAATGAAAAGGAGGTTGTCGCTGGAGTAGGTCAATATGGGATAGAGGAACACGCTCATACAGGTGAGGTTGCCTTTGCGGTAAGCGACAGTTTTCAACGCAACGGCATCGGCTCCGAACTGCTGAACTACATTACGTTCCTCGCTAAGAAACAAGGTTTGTTGGGGTTCACTGCTGAAGTTCTTGTTGAAAATGAACCAATGCTTCGACTGTTCGAGAAGATGGGGTTTGACATTACAAGGAAGCGAAACGAGGGTGTATACGAGTTGGTGATGAGTTTTAGAGAGGAAACCTAAGTTATGTCAAGCAAACCAAACCAAGCGGAAAATATCAAGTACCTGTTCGAACCCAGAAACGTGGCCGTGATTGGTGCCAGCACCAACCCGGTCAAAATCGGTTACCGAGTCGTACAAAACATCGTCAGCCAGGGTTACAAGGGCGGGGTTTACCCGGTCAACCCGAAAGGTGGTGTGGTGTATCATCGCGAAGCGGTTAAAAGCATCAAGGATATCGACCAGCCGGTCGATCTGGCCTGCATTACCGTTCCCGCGCCGTTCGTGTTCGATTCGGTCAAGGAATGCGCCGACAACGGCGTGAAAAACGTTGCCATTATCACCTCCGGTTTCAGCGAGGTCGGCAACACGGAAGAAGAGCACAAAATCGCAGAATACGCTAAAAAGCGTGGCTGCCGCGTGCTCGGACCGAACATTTTCGGTATCTACTCGCGCGTTTCGGATATGAACGCGACATTCGCCAGCGGCAACATTTCGCCGGGCAACATCGCGATCATCACCCAGAGCGGCGCAATCGGTATCGCCATGATCGGAAAGACCGCTGCCGAAAACATCGGCTTAAGCGCCATCGTTTCGGTCGGTAACAAAAGCGATGTCGATGAAGCGGATCTGATTGAATACCTGATTGACGATCCACACACCAAAATCATCTTGATGTACATCGAAGGCGTCAAAGACGGCGTTCGGTTTATCGACGTGCTGCGAAAAGCCACGGCGGTCAAGCCCTGCATCGTCATCAAGTCCGGTCGTTCCAAGCGCGGTGCGGTGGCGGTTGCGTCGCACACAGGCTCTCTGGCGGGCTCGGATGAAATCTTCGATGCGATCATGCGGCAATGCGGTGTGTTGCGCGCCAATTCCATCAGCGAGGCGTTCAAGTGGGGAACCTTCATGGTCAACTCCCCGGAACCCAAGGGCGACAACTGCGTCATCATCACCAATGGTGGTGGTATCGGCGTTCTGGCGACCGACGCCTGCGAGAAGTTCGATGTCACGCTCTACGACGACATGGAACATCTGGAAAAGAACTTCAAAGACGCCGCTCCGGAATACGGTTCTTTCAAGAACCCGGTAGATATCACCGGTGGCGCCTCGGAAGTGGTTTACGACAAAGCTCTGACGGCGGCATTGAAGATGGACGACATCCACTCGGTGCTGTCTCTGTATTGCGAAACCGCAACGATGGCCGAAGATAAACTGGCTGCCGTTTTGGAGCGCAAGTTCAAGGAGTATCAGAGCGAGAAGCCGATCGCGTTCACGCTGTTCGGTGGCGAGAAGTTGGAGCATTACTCCACCGAGTTGCGCAAGCGCGGCGTTCCGGTTATCGGCGACGTGGATGAAACCGTCAGTGCCTTGGGTGCGCTGTATTTCTCCCATCGTTACCGCAAGGCGCACAAACGCGACTTGGAAGGTAATTGCGCCGAAAAGCTGGCCGAGATCGAAATCGATGTCGAGACGATCGAAGGCGTGGCTAAAAAAGCGATGCAAGACGGTCGCAGTTTCCTTTTGGCTGCCGAAGCTCAGGCGGTTATGGGAGCGGCTGGAATTCCGATTCCGCAGGCTCGTATTGCCAAGAGCATGGGCCAGGCTGTCGATGCCGCAGAGGAAATCGGCTATCCGGTCGTGCTGAAAATCGTCAGTAAGGATATTCTGCATAAGAGCGATGCCGGTGGTGTGGCGCTGGATCTGTTGAACAAGGAAGAAGTGATGGATGCCTATCAGGCGATCATTCACAACTGCCGCAAGTACAACGAGAATGCCAACATCGCGGGTATGGAAGTGTCCAAGATGGTCGAACCCGGCGTGGAGACGATCATCGGGGCGCGTCGAGACAAAGTATATGGACCGATCATCATGTTCGGTCTGGGCGGCATTTACGTGGAAGTCATGAAAGACGTCTCCTTCCGCAGTCTGCCCATCACCACACGCGAAGCGGCGGAAATGATTCATGAGATTCGTTCCTATCCGCTGCTGCTGGGCGTTCGTGGTGAGAAAGCCAAGGACATCGAAACGGTCATCCAGACTGTGTTGAAAGTTGGGGAATTGATTCAGCGTTGCCCGTCGATCACGGACATCGAGATCAATCCCTTGGTTGCTTATGAACGTGGCGAAGGTTGTTTAGCGCTGGATGCCAGGATTCTCATTTCCAATCCGAAGGAGTAACGACCATGAATCGTATCGTAGTCGCCTCAATCAGACGAAACAGTGGTAAAACGAGTGTTATTGTTGGCCTGGGCAAAAAGCTCGGCGGAAAAATCGGCTACATGAAACCCTTCGGGGACCGATTGCTGTACAAGAAAAAGCAGCTTTGGGACCATGACGCAGCCCTGATGGTGTCGTTGTTCGGCATCGAAGAGGACGCCAGTTCCATCACGATCGGTTTCGAGCAGCAGAAACTGCGTTACATGTTTACCGAAGAAACCCTGAACGCCAAACTGAACGAAATGGCCGGTCATCTGGAGACGGATAAGGACATGCTGTTCGTGGAAGCGGGCAAGGACTTTTCCTATGGCTGTTCGGTCAACATGGACCCCATCAGTATCACCAAGAGCATGGGCGCGAAACTGCTGGTCGTGATCAGCGGTGACGAAGCCTCCATTCTGGACGATTCGTTCATGCTGAAAACCTGGGTCGATAACCTGGGCCTGGACCTGATGGGCGTGATCATCAACAAGGTTCCCAATATCGACGATTTCAAGGAAATCTATTTGCCCGAGTTCCAGAAACTGGAAATCCCGGTGCTGGGCGTGATTCCTTACGAGATCGATTTCAAACGCTTCAAGCTGGACTTCCTGGTCGAAAAACTGATGGCCAAGGTGTTGAGCGGCGGCGACAACCTGGATCGCATCGTGAAGACGGTATTCGTTGGTGCGATGAGCGCCGATGCGGCCATGCGGCATCCGTTGTTCCAGAAAGAAGATCGCATGATCATCACGGCGGGCGACCGCGCCGACATGCTGCTGGCGGCTTTGGACAGCGATGCCGCGGCGGTGTTGTTGACCAACAACATTCTGCCTCCGCCAAACATCATCAGCAAGTTCAAAGAACGCGACATGCCGTTATTGCTGACCCAGCAGGATACGTATTCCGCTGCCATGACCGTCAATCGCCTGCATCCGCTATTGACTGCCAAAGGCGTGGAGCGTATCAAGCATATGGAAGAACTGATCGAGAAGCATGTGGATCTCGAAGCCATTCGCAAGGGCTAAGATCTCGATTCTTATCAGTTGAATCTTCGTTTTAGAAACGGGGAGCCACCAAACGGCTCCCCGTTTTTTCGTGCGGGATTGGTTCCTGCGCGTAACGTTTTGGATCAGGATAAAATTCTGATCCATCGCGGGGCATCGCCATTTTTGCTTGTTATTCGTCTAATAATCGTCTAATTTTCGTCTAAAAAATTATGGGTAGGCAGGGGAAATTTATACTCTGCCAATTCCGGTTACAAGGCGTTTTTACACAGGAGTAAGCACTAAAACGCACTACGGAACCGTCACGACCTGTTGACCAGTCGCTCATGCTGCCTGTTGTTGCCTGCTGTGATCTCACGCTGCCTCATGCTGCGTGGAAGTGCATCGGTCTGGTAGTGTCAGTTAGTGGTCGTTTACTGTTTGTTTACCGGTCATCTTCGGTCTTTTGCGGTCAGACGGATCTGACGAATTTTTCCAAAGCCACCATGCAAAACTCCTTCTCGTCGATATTTACAATTTCTTCTCGGTGTGGTAAGCCTGCAAGCGTTTAGATGTCTCCAGCAAGGGAGTGAAGGGATGAGCCGACGCCAATATTTAAGTGATCGCAAACCGCCGAAAAGTAAAATCGGAGCGGTGCTGTTTTTATTCGGAACGCTGGCCGCTTTGCTCATTCTGTATTCACCTTGGGAAAACGCGGAAGAGCGCCAGCAGCGCGTAGTGGATCGCGTAATGCAGAAAGTTGGAGAAACCGAAAAACAAAGCCCCGTGCGTCTGGTCGAACGTAGCAAGCGCTTCGATGGCACCCTTTTGCGCATCCAGGTTGTGACGTCGCAAGTCACGAAACTGGATGGGGTGGTTCACGAGCTTTATAAAAGCGTGGACGACTGGAAAGCGCGGCTGGCGAGTGAAGGCGAGAAAAGCGAATTGGCAGCTATCAATCGGCAAGCAGGAACAACGCCGGTCAAGGTTTCCGATGACGTATTCGCGCTATTGCAGCAATGCATCGAATTATCGAAGCAGACCGACGGGGCCTTCGATGTGACCTTGAAACCCTATTACGATCAATGGAGTTTCGAGCGAACCAAGCCGGTGATTCCCGAACCAAAGGATTTATTGGCGCGCGCTTCGTTGGTCGGCGCGGAAAAAATCCAAATGAATATCGAGCAGAAAAGCGTGTATCTGCCGGAAAAAGGCATGGGCCTGGATCTGGACCTCATCTTATCCGCCGTGGTGCTTCGCGAGGCGCAGCGGAGGTTGAATGAGGCTGAATATACAGACTATTTCGTCTTTTTCGGAGCGGATAATATCAGCCGGGGAACGCGCAACGGTCCCGACTGGAAGCTCAGCCTGCCGCATCCAAAAAATGCGCTGGCCCATTTCGCCATCGTCACCCCCAAAGGACGTGCGGTAATGACCGCCAATCGCTATTCCATCGGATTCGTCAAAGATGGCGTGCATTTTCACCCTTACCTGAATCCGCTAGACGGCGTTCCGGCGCAGAATGTGAGCAGTATTGCGGTATTGGAAAACGATCCATTGGCTGCCAAGGCGCTGGCCTATGCCGCGTTCATTCTCGGTACACAAAAAGGCCTGGCGCTGATCGAGCGGCAAAGCGGCGCGGAAGCCGTGCTGATGGAGCGCTCCTCGAAGGTCGAGCTTTCCAGCGGCATGCAACCTTTCGTGAAATTGGAAGAGGGTAGCGATTTGTAGGAGGGAACCACGCAAAAAGCCCGGTATCGCAAACGCGAAACCGGGCGAATATGCGCTAACGCAACAGGTCGCTTACTTGGACTGGGAACGCACCTTACGCTGAATGCTCCGATAACGATCCAGCAAGTCACCGGCAGTTTTGGCCGCCAGGTGTTTCTTGTAATTGATGTCTTCCTTGATGTCGGCTTTTTTGGTTTTCGCGCGTACGACGAAATCGTGGATGGTGTCCACCATTCCGTTGCGACCACCGGCGGCGTCGATCTGCTCGGCGCGCTTCATCAGGCGCATCAATTTCTGGGCGGGAACTTTCATCAGGCGTTTTTCGAAGTCGCCCTTGCTTTCTTTCTCGCGGCGTTCCAAACGACCGGCCAGCGTGGAAACCAGCGATTTCTTGCTGCCATACAGATCTTTCATGATCTGGGTCGGGGTCTTTCTTGCGGCTTTTTTCTCTTCAGTCATGGTTCGCTCCTAAACAGAGGCCTCACACATTGTCGAGCGCGCTGTTTATCATACCGTTTTAAGGAATGCAAGTCTTTTTTTTATATGTTGGAATAGAATCGTATTCTGCGCGGTTTAATCGGTTGACAGAGCGGCGGATTCGAGTATCATAACCACGTTTTTCCTTTTGGAGGATATCCGGTCGTCGTTTTGCTACATTGTGCACAACAGCTTGGATTTACTCCGAAATACATGTTGCTGAGAGTTGTGGTCATCGGTTGGTCGAGAAGATTTCGGCGCCCCGGCTGATCGTCTTGCTGTTACGCCTGCAGGATGAAAGAACGGATGAAAAAGACCTCGCGTATAGTTCTGGTGATTTTACTGCTGATCTTATTAACGGGGATTGGAGTTGCGGTCGATCTGAGTTATATCCACTTCAAGGTCACGACTTCCGGCGATGAATACCAGAGTTTCTGCAACATCAACGAAACATTGAACTGCGACGCCGTGTCGGTCAGTCCCTGGGCGACTTTGTTCGGGATTCCCATTGCCGTTTTGGGAACATTGACCTACCTGTTCTGTGCGTTGCTCGTTGGATTGCGGCTAAGCCGCTTTAGGGAAAAGCTGCCGCATGCCGGGGTTTACCTGGCCTGGATGGGTACCTTCAGCCTGATGTATTCCCTGTATCTGGCCTGGATCTGCTATGCGGAAATCGGCACCTGGTGCATCATGTGCATGGCGCTGTATATCGTGAATTTCTTCTTCTTTCTCTTTTCCTGGCTTGCCTGCGACCTGTCGCCGACCGGCCATGTTTCAGCATTGATATCCGATGTAAAATGGATTTTCGGGGGCTGGAAGCGGCTTTTAGCGGCAGTGGTTGTGTTGGCGGCGATTGTTTCGATGTTCACCATCGGTGCGGTTCGCGAGCATCAGGCCAAGATGAAGGCGCTGGAAGAAGTCATGCAGAAACTGGAGAAAATCTCCAAGCCGGTTTCGCTTGAAGGCCGCATCATCGGCAACCCGAATGGCAAGGTCGTCATTGTGGTGTTTTCCGACTACCAATGCCCCTTCTGCCTGAAAATGGATTTGATGCTGGAAGAATTGGTGAAGAAATATCAGCAGCTTAAAGTGATCCGCAAGGATTTCCCGCTCGATCAGGCCTGCAATCCCATGGTGCCGCGTCCCTTCCATTCGCATGCCTGTCAGGCATCGATGTTCGCCATCTGTGCCGATCAGCAGGGTAAAGGCCTGGAATATCACAACTTCCTGCTGCACAACCAGAGCAAAATCGGAACGGAATTCTTCCCCTGGAGTGTAGCGGAAGTGGGTTTGGATGAGAAGCGCATGCAGGATTGCCTGAATGGGTCTGTGGCCAGAAAAACCTTGCAGCAGGATTTGAAAGAAGCCATCGACCTGGAAATCCCGGGAACGCCGACCTTGTTGATCGGTCGGGACGAACTGGTCAAGGGTGCGTTGACGAAATCCGAGTTGGAAAAAATCATTCAGTTGAAATCCGAACTATAATCGATTGTTACGGTCTTGCCCGGCGCAGGTGGCCAGGAGGCAGGGCAGCTTTTTTACAGATTTTCGGTGCTGCGGCGGTGAAGACGCAAGCGGCGTGAATGAGGGAGAGGCGTAGTATGAAACTGGCGGTCATCGGAGGAGCGGGGGTGCGAGCGCCCCTGTTGATTGGAAGTCTGGCTAAACGCGCGCGCGAACTGGATATTTCCGAAGTCAGCATTTACGACATCGACAAGCGCAAGATCCGTTTGATGATGCCCCTGTCCGAGTCGCTGTTGGAGCAGGTCGGGCGACCCTTCAAGCTGACGGTTGCCAATGACATCAAAGAGGCGGCGCGCGGAGCGGCGGCGGTCATCACGACCATTCGCGAAGGTTTCGAGAAAGGCCGCGCCATCGACGAGCGTATCTGCCTGGATTACAACGTAATCGGCCAGGAAACGACCGGTCCTGCCGGGTTTGCCTTTGCCTGTCGTTCGGTGCCTGTGCTGGTGAATTACGCCCGCGATATCTTCGATATCAGCCCGGATGCCTGGTTGATCAACTTTACCAATCCCGCCGGTATCGTGACCGAAGCGATGAACGAAGCCGGTTTTGACCGGGTGGTGGGAATCTGCGATTCGGCGGATACGGCGCGTACCTATGCCTCGGACTATCTGGGTGTGGAGCGCATGTCGGTTACGACCCAGGTGGCGGGATTGAATCACCTTTCCTTTACGACATCGATTCAACATGAAGGACAGGAAAAGCTGGGGCAACTGCTGGCGGATGCAACTTTTTTGAAGAAGGCTATGCCGGTCTTTCCTGCAAGCCTGATCGGCGATTTGAACGCCTATCTCAATGAATACCTCTATTACTTCTTCCTGCCCGAGCAGGCGCTAAAAGCCATGGTAGAGGAAGAAAAGTGTCGCGGTGAGTTGATCGTGGAGTGGAACGAGGATCTGCTGTTGAGGCTGGAAGCCATGTTGACGCAGGACCAGATCCAGCTGGGGCTGGATGCCTACTTCGCCTATCAGCGTCAGCGTAACGAAAGCTACATGGACTACGCGCGCAGCGAGGATCGCTATCTGCCCACCAACGAGGAAGAAGGTTACGCCGGAGTGGCGCTGGACTTCCTGCAAGCCGTCAACAGCCAGACGCCGGTGCGGCATACGCTGTGTGCTGTAAATAATGGCGCGTTGCCCTTCCTGGATGACCGCGCGGTGGTCGAAATCAGTTGCGCGGTGGGTGCAGGTCGCTATGCACCGAATTGGTCGGGTACGCTGCCTGAAGCGGCTGTGGAGCTGATCAGCAAGGTCAAGCGCTATGAATCCGCCGGGGTGCGGGCGATTCTGGATCGTTCGCGCGAAGGGGCTATCGAGGCGCTGGCTTTCAATCCACTGGTTGAAGGCCGCGAGGAAGCGGCGATGCTCTTCGATTCCTTCGCCAAAGCGGCTCCGCGCTACTTCGAGAACTGGACATGAGCAGGCCGCGCTACGATGTGGTGCTTTTCGAGCCGGGGGCCGTGTTTCTGGACCTGATTTTCACCGGCCTGCCCAGGCTGCCCGAACTGGGAAAAGAGATTTTCGCCTCCGGTTTCCAGATCGAGCCGGGCGGTATTTACAATTCTTCCTGTGCGCTGGCCAAACTGGGCCTGAACGTCGCTCTGGTCGCGCAGACCGGCACCGACTGGATTTCCCGCTACCTGCTTAAAGAATTGGAAGCGGTGGGGGTGGATACCTCGTATATGAACCGGGTGCAGGGCGATGCCCGCGCGGTGACGGTTTCGATGAGCTTTCCCCAGGATCGCGCGTTTGTGTCTTACGTCGACCGTCCGTCGGAGCATACTTTCCCAGAACAGTTACTCGACGCCGAATTCTGCCACACGCTGCTGGTTGCCTGTATGCCTAAATATCCGGAATTGTTGGGCTTATTGGAAAAAGCTCGTGAGCGCGGCGTGAAGGTCGCCATCGACCCACATCTGGCCTGGGCGTCAGTGAAGGATGAAGCGGCCAAACAGGCGCTGGGACATGCGGACCTGCTGCTGCCAAACGCCGATGAAGCCCGTTATCTCAGCGGCAAAGAACAGGTTGAAGAGGCGCTGCACGCGCTTTCTGCCGTTGCTCCGACGGTCATTAAAGATGGCGGTCATGGTTCGCTGACCTTGCAAGAGGGCGAGCTTTTGCGGGTAAAAGGCATCGACAGCGAAGTGGTGGATACGACCGGGGCCGGGGATTGCTTTAACGCCGGGTTTTTATCCGGCTGGGTGAAGGGGCGTCCGCTGGAGGAATGCCTGCTGCGCGGCAACATCTGCGGCGGTCTGGCGGTGCGCCAGGCAGGCGGTGCAGTCGGTGCGCCCGATCAAACGACGATGGACGCGATGCTTAAAAAGCTTATCGGATAAGCTGGTTCACCTCACCTCAAACTGCGGACAAGGCGGAAGCCAACTTTTAAAGAACCTGCAACTTCTACACTTTTAGTTCGATAATTTTTCTCTTTTTGGGAACAATTCAGAACTCCAGGGCGAAAAGCAGAACGAAGTTCACATGGCTCGCTTAAATGATCTCCTCCTTTACTTATCACCCATAGCTCTGTTTCTTCATAATGATAAGGATCAATATCGGGGCTACTGAGTGATGTTTCTGAAAAGCAACTACCTACCGTTGTGTATGTATATTCCCTTACATTCCCTATCATGTCGTACAAGTTCCAGGTGTTTGGCTCTTTTTGCATGACTGAATGTGTTGTGACTCTTCCATCCTCTTGATTTCCAATATGCCAGGCTATACTATCCAAATCAGGATTCTCTGGAATTTGAATGGATACCCCATCTCCATCAACGGGATCGGTGGTATTAACATTTTCTGCGTAATTGTCCATATAGGTTCCCGCTCTTGCGGCGTACTCCCATTCCGCTTCAGTTGGCAGGCGGTAGCCTTCACAATCCTGTGGACGTTCAATTCCATTCAACGCAGCCATAGCTCTGTTGATTACGGTTTTTCCTCGACAACAGACCATGTAGTCGTCAGGGCTGGAAAGCTGGTCCTCAATTGGCGTTTCCTCCGCATTCCAGCAATCGATGTTTGTTAGTACATAGCACGGGGTTAAACCTGCTTTCTTAGAAAGCTCGTTGGCATAGGCCATGGCGTCAAAATGCGAAATCATTTCAACAGGACAGTTCGTTGTACAAGTGCTTTTTCCACTGGGACCGAAAGCTGCAGGATTATATCCCATCAATGCTTCGAACTCTTCTTGAGTCGTTTCATGCTGTTGCATTTCGTAATCGACAGTCAAGAGGACAGAATGTAACACTTCACTATCAAACCGACATTCTTCGTACTCACAAGCCCCCTTGAAGCAATCTCCAGGATAATCCTCCGGGCAATCCTTACAATCCGGGCTGCCCATCCAAAAGCCACCAGCGTTGATTTGTACGAAGCCCTCGGTCAGGTCGTATTGGATGTCTTGTTCCTTGTCCGTGCAGGCAAGGAGAAGCAGTGCAACGATAAGTGAAAACAGCAAGTTCTTGGCGTTCATCGTCCCCATTCCATTCTTGTGGAAGTGTTTTCGCGTGGCGTGCGGCAGAGTCCTTGAAAAAGGATAGACAAATACAGCTAGAGAGGCAAGTTCTAAATGCCGGTTGTACGAGCTATGGTCAGGGCAGGAGCCCCGACCATAAGGAATGGTTCAAAACGGGAGCCTTGAACCATCCGACGGCCCCTTACAAATTCCCACTCTTGCCTTCTCGATGGACCCGAATTCTTTTGACTTGATTTCGGCAGGATGGTAGCATTATTCGATTTTTTTCTAGGTATTTTTCCAGATTAGAGGGACAGGGAAACAATCATGGGCGCGTCACACGACAATGATTTCATGAAGATTGCAGATTCGTTCGTCGCATACTATCTCAAAACGAATCCGGTATTATCCAGCTTTATCGGTGATCATAAAAATGACGAGAGTTTTTCAAGTTTTACGCCTGCCGCACTGAAAAGCAAGCAGGATCGTCTAGGCAAATTCAAGGATGCCTTGAAAAAGATCAACCGTCGGCAGTTAAGTACGGATTGCCGCGTGGATATGGATCTGATTCTTGAGCGCATCGATCAGGAGAAGATCTTTTACGAGAAATATCCGGTACATACACTGCTACCGGATGTGTATTTGTCGGAAATTCTGTTTGGCATCTACGTGCTGATTTCCAGAGATTACGCACCCGTGCGCGAACGCGCCTTAGCCGCCACAAGACGCCTGGTTCAAGCGCCGAACCTGCTGCGCCAGGCCATGAAAAACCTGGATCAACCCCCCAAGATGTTTGTGGAATCGGGTCTGCATACCTGCGCGGGAGCGATTGCATTCTTTTCGGAATCCGTTCCCGAATTCGCTCAGCAGGTGCGAGGGGCGTTGCAGGATGCGCTATTGGAAAGCAACGAAGAAATCATCAACGAGTTGCAGAATTTCAGCGAGTATCTAAACGGACTGCTTGAAAGCAAAAGCAAGACTCATTTTGCGATATCCAAGCCGGTTTACATTCAGATTCTCAAACTCGCCCATGGCTTGAAAGGCGATGCCGATATCCTGGTAAAAACCGCCAACAAGCAGATCAAGCAGATCGAATCGGACCTGAATGCGGAAATTTCGAAATTTTCCAAAAAGAAAGATTGGATTGCGGTTTATCGCGATTTAAAGAAAACCCATCCCACGACCAATGGTCTGGTGGGAGTGTACTCCCGCGAAATGAAGCGGGCGCGTAACTTCGTCGTGCAAAACGATCTGGTCACGTTACCGGAAGGTGAATCCATCGAAGTGACTCCGACCCCGGAGTTCGGTCGTCCGCTCTTCCCATTTGCCGCCTATCTTCCCCCGGCTCCGTTGGATGAAGAACAAAAGGGCTGTTTCTGGGTGACCGTGCCCACCAACATGCCGGCAAAAGAACAGGGAAAACTGCTGGGCGAGCATTCCAAATGGGGCATGGCCGTAACCGCTCTGCACGAAGCCTATCCGGGTCATCATCTGCAAACGGTGCACGCCAATCGCAACAAGCAACGGCTGGTGCGCCACCTGTTCCCGTCGGCACTCTTTGCGGAGGGCTGG
The DNA here is from genome assembly GCA_965140415.1 of Myxococcota bacterium. Classification (GTDB taxonomy): domain Bacteria; phylum Myxococcota_A; class SURF-8; order SURF-8; family SURF-8. Next base: position 4,496,093 of record OZ223209.1, on the reverse strand, counting down.
GCGTTTTACTGCGAAGAGATGATGTACGAGCAGGGATTTTACACCGAAAGCAAGCAGCGCGTCATGCAACTGCGCGACGCGCTTTGGCGCGCCTACCGGGTGGTCATCGATGTGGGCTTGCACAGCAAAAAGATGAAACCTCAGCAGGCCATCGATATACTGGTGGAAAAGGTCGGTATGGAACCCGCCGCTGCCGAAGCGGAAGTGCGCCGGTATTGCCAGACTCCCACTCAGCCCATGACCTACCTGATCGGGAAGCTTGAAATCATGGCTCTGCTGGCAGACTATAAGAAAGCCAAGCAGAAGAGCAAAGAGGAATTCAACCTGAAACAATTCCATGATGAACTGCTTTCCTTCGGGACGCTTCCCATCGCAAAAATCCGCATGCTTATGGGGCTGTAGTCTGTTGGCTGGTTCTCCAATCGAGGCAGAAGGCATATGAACGCTCAATGGAAGGATACGACCGCCGTCATTACCGGCGGCGCGGGGTTCATCGGCTCCAACCTGGCGCGACAACTACTGGCCAATGGCGCTCGTGTCGTTGTGCTGGACAACTTTTCCTCGGGCAAGCGGCGCAACCTGGATTTCATCGCCGAGCAAGGCTATGCGGATCGTTTTCGCCTGATCGAAGACGACATCCGAAACTCGGACGCATTGAACGATGCCTGTTCCGGTGCCCAGGTGCTGTTTCATATGGCCGCAATGGGCAGCGTGGAGCAGTCTGTCGCACAACCGGAACTGGCCAACGAAATCAATGTCGGCGGTTCGATCAAGGTCTTGCAGGCCGCCCGCGACGCCAAGATGCGGCGCGTGGTGCTTTCTTCCAGTGCGGCGACCTATGGCAATAATCCCGAATTGCCCAAAGTCGAAACCATGCGCCCAGAGCCGCTGTCGCCTTATGCCAGCAGTAAAATCGCCATGGAGTATTACGCGGCCAATTTCTACACCCTTTACGGGTTGGAAACGGTGATTCTGCGTTATTTCAACGTTTTCGGTCCGCATCAGGATCCAACGTCCATCTACGCAGCGGTCATTCCGATCTTCGTTCACAAGCTGCTTTCCGGCGTTGCTCCGCGCATCAATGGCGATGGCGGACAGACGCGCGATTTCGTTCACGTATCCGATGTGGCTCGGGCCAATATGCTGGCCGCGTTTGCACCATCCACTGCCTGCGGGCGACCGATCAACGTGGCAGGCGGACGAGTAATCAGCGTGATCGATCTGTTTTCCACGATTCGGGATCTGTTGCAACTCGATCTGCAACCGGAATATGGTCCGGAGAGGGAAGGGGACGTGCGCCACTCGGTGGCGGATGTATCGGCGGCTAAGGAACTGTTGGAATTCAGTGCACAAATCAGCGTGGCGGAGGGGCTGCGGCGCTCGATTGAGTGGTATAAAGAAGACTTCAGGCGAAGCGGGGAGCAGGCATGACAAAGGTGGCGGTAGTCGGTTCGGGCGGCTGGGGCAAAAACCACGTGCGCGTGTTTCATCAACTGGGTGTGTTGTGGGGTGTCGCCGAATTGGATGAGAAGCGACGCGCAGAGCAGGCGGCCTTGTACCCGGAGATTCAACTTGTAGAAAACGTGCAGGATGTCATCGATGCCGGGCAGGTGGATGCGGTGGTCGTCGCGACACCCGCCGGTGCTCATTACGAGATCGCCAAACAAGCGCTTTTAGCCGGGTTACATGTTTTCGTTGAAAAACCGCTGACCTTGGATGTGACACAGGCGGAGGAACTGGTTACACTGGCGAAAGAGAAAGACCGCATTCTGATGGTCGGGCATCTGCTGTTGTATCATGCGGCAGTCGAGCGTATGAAGGCTCTGCTCGATGAAGGCGAGTTGGGCGATCTTTATTACATGTACGGCCAGCGTATCAATCTGGGCAAGGTGCGCAGAGACGAAAACGCTTTGTGGTCGCTTGCGCCGCACGACATTTCAATCGCCTTGCGGATGTTCGGCAAACCACCGGTCAAGGTGGCGGCTGTCGGATCGGCCTATATTCAGAAAGACAAGAACATTGAAGACGTGGTGTTTCTAACCATGTTTTTCGATGACGGCAAGATCGCCAACTTCCAGTTGAGTTGGCTGGATCCGCACAAAACCCGCTGCATGACGCTGGTGGGATCGAAAAAGATGCTGGTCTTCGACGACATGGAAGCGGTCGATAAGGTGAAGCTTTTCGATAAAGGCGTGCAGCCTGGAGACCATGGCCCCGATATGCAGGCGATTCCCGTGCGTTCCGGCGAGACGCTTGCCGTTGAGTTACCGGCAGCCGAACCGTTAAAGCAGGAGGCGCTGCATTTTCTGGACTGCATCCAAAACGGCAGCCAGCCATTATCCGATGGTCAAAACGGGTTGGATGTCTTGAAGGTCTTGGCGGCGGCCCAGCGTTCGTTGCAAGCCAACGGGCTTCCGATGGAACTGGATTAGTTTTTCGTTCAATTATTGCCGATGCTTGCCCGCAGGGTGCGAGCTGTGCTACAATGCGGCAGCGAAATACAGGAGGATGACATGGCGAAAATCGACCGACCCGAGGCGGCGCGCAGATTGGCGCGTGCGATTGCATCCGACCTGCGGGAATACAATTTGCAGAAAGTGACGGACGGGATCGCCAACGACGACCTGTTCGAACAGATGAAAGACGAGATTCAAGAGGGCCTGGATTTGTACGAATCTCGTGTTTCCGAAGAAGTCCGTTCGGAAACGAACTTTTTTTATCGTGCCCTGATCGACATCCTGGTGAAATCCAGCGGTCATATCGAATCCGAAATCTGGTAACAATCATTCGTGTCCGAAGAGCAGCAACGATTCACTGTCACTGAGCAGGACGAAGGGGAGCGCCTGGATGTACTGCTGGTGCGTCTGACCGGTGAATCTCGAAACCAGGTGCGTCGCCAGATCGAAGCCAAGGCGGTGCGTGTGGATAACGATATCGTAACGCGCGCCGCACAACGGGCGAAGGCCGGGCAAGCGATCAATTGGACTCCGCCGGAAGTGCAGGACTGGCAGGTTGTACCGCAAGAGATTCCCCTGGATGTGCGCTATGAAGATTCCGATTTGATTGTGGTCAACAAGCCTGCCGGAATGGTAGTGCATCCGGCAGTTGGAAACCCGGATGGCACGCTGGTCAACGCGCTTTTACATCATTGCTCGGACTTGCAGGGAATCGGCGGCGTATTGCGACCTGGGATCGTCCATCGCATCGACAAGGATACCAGCGGTTTACTGGTGGTCGCCAAAAACGAGCGAGCCCATCAGGTTTTAGCGCAGCAGTTTGCGGAGCATTCCATCGAGCGCAGTTATCGCGCCATCTGTTTCGGCGCGCCGAAAACGGATGAAGGCACGATCGAAGGCAATTTGGGACGTCATCCCAACGACCGCAAACGCTTTGCCGTAGTGGAGCGCGGCGGCAAGCATGCCGTGACGCATTATCGGGTTGTCACGCGCTATGACACCCTGGCCGAATTGCAGTTGAAGCTGGAAACCGGACGCACTCACCAGATCCGGGTGCATCTGGCTCACATCGGTCATCCGGTGGTGGGAGATCCGGTTTATGCCCGCTCCCGGCGCGTGTCGCAGCTTTCAGACAAACCATTGCGCGATCGGCTGGCGGGCATTACACGGCAATTGCTGCATGCAGCCAGTTTGGGATTTGTTCACCCGAGTTCCGGCCAACGGATGCATTTCGAGGCGGAACTTGCCGAAGATATTGAGAGCCTGTTACAGTGGTTGAAAACACGCGGTAAGAGCAGCACATGACACGATTTCTAACAGTTCCACAATGGGAAAGCATCCCCCTTTTAGCACATGGCTTCGGTTGCGCGCCGATCGATCCGAGCCAGGCTCCGCAGGAGGATTTCGACAACTTGGCGGCCTGGAGACGGGAAACCGTCCACGCCGCAGAAACGACGTTTCGCCAGTTGCATGAATTGCCGGACGAACCGGTATTGCGCGTACGCCAGATCCATTCGCCGAATCTTCTCGTCGTGGCCAAAAACGATACCTTCGTTCCGCCGACGGATGTGATCCGTTGCGATGGAATCATCACCAACCGGCCTGGTTTGTTTGTGGCGGTAAAGACCGCCGATTGCATGCCGGTGCTGATGATGGACCCCAAAAAGCGGGTTGTGGCGGCGGTGCATGCGGGTTGGCGTGGCAGTTACGAGAAAATCCTGTCACGGTCCTTAAAACAGATGCGAAAATCTTTTGGTACGGAGCCGGAGGATGTTCTGGTTGCATTGGGACCGAGCGCCCGTGCCTGTTGCTATGAGGTCGGCGAGGAATTGGCCAAAATTTTTGTTGATCGCTATGGCGAGCAGGCGGTTGTCAGTGGTGGGGAGAATTCAAACTATCATCTTGATTTAGTTTATGTGAATCGACAGCAGGCAGTGGCAAAGGGAATCAAGGAAGAGAATATTCATATTTTCGATATCTGTACGATGTGCTCGAATGATGTGCCGCTATATTCTTATCGCCGTCATGGAGCGGCTACGGGGCGCATGCTCAATGTAATCGGGCTATTGGAAGAGAACCAACTGTAGTTAGGAAATGGGAGCGAAAATGGTGTTGCAGCGCAAAGAGATTCGTTGGAAAAAGGACCAGCGAGTGATTTTCAATGATATGGGCAACTGGGGAGTGGGGGTGATCGATCAGGAAGGCGAGCGGTCCGACCTTTCCCGCTGGTATTGGATTCAGGTTGAACAATGCGCCAACGACATTCACGAAAAAGATCGTCGCCTGGTGCGTTCGGATGATCTGTGCGTTTTCGATGAGAGAAAGTGGGAGATCGTTAGGAGCAGTCTTTTGCGTCTGGCTGAAATTCAGCAGGAAAAACGGCAACTAACAGAGCGTATCCGCGAAGCGTTCGAGGCGGATTGGACCGAGGAAGATTGATGTATCGAGCCGTAACCGATAAGGATTTTTCCTTTGTTTCAATAAAAAGAAAAATGCGAAAAAAATCTATGCGGAATTTCTTGACATCGAAAGCGGTTGCTGCTATTAAAGTTTGCCTCGACGGGCCGAGCTTTACTTGGCGCGTTACCGTGGGCCGGTAGCTCAGCTGGTAGAGCAGCGGACTTTTAATCCGTCGGTCGGGCGTTCGAATCGCCCCCGGCTCACCAATTTGTTCTTTACCAGTATTTGGTTTTTTATAGCGACCCCATCGTCTAGGGGTTAGGACACCGGCCTTTCACGCCGGCGACGCGGGTTCAATTCCCGCTGGGGTCGCCAACTGTTCATAGCAGGCAGCATTTTTGGTTAACATACTGAAAATGCTGTTTGTTTTTATGGTTCCAAATTTTTCGCCGTCGAAGTCGATCCCACCTGTGAATAAGAGCTCCTGTAGTTTCACCCTTTCATCAAACTCCAGTGCTTCCCACAGCTTACCCGCATTCATGACGATACGCTCGGCGAAGTCCAGTGCCGAGTCGATATCCATCGTTTCGGAGTTCAGGCGGCCAAGTTCCCGCTCCACAAGCTCGATCTCGGCATCCAGTTCTATCTTCTTACTCTGGTAAGAGGCATGGTCGATATCTCCCTCGATGCGCAGATCGAGAAGGCGGCTTTTTTTCTGCTTCACCTTTCGCAGGTTGGCTTGCAGCCGTTTATTGTGCTCCGTCCCTTCCGACATCCGCTCCCGGTAGACATCCTTTACGATCTCGCGGAAGAGCCTCATATACTCCATCCTGGGCTTGATGCGGTTGATCTGCTCCAGGAACAGTTCTTCCATGTTCTCCTTGCGGATGTTGACGGCCTTGCACTTGGTATTCCGGCAACGGTAGTAGGCATACTTCTTCCCACGGCCCGTACTCCACGATCCCGTGAGTGGTGTTCCGCACTTTGCGCAACGGGTAAAGCGCCGGAGAGGGAAGTCCTTGTTGTTCCGGTGGTGGGGGACATTCTGGTACGTCCGACCGTCCAGAATCGCCTGTACCTGCCGAAAGAGGTCTTCGGGTACGATGGGCTCAAAGTCGCCCTTGGTGTCGATCTGGAAGCTCTCCAGGATCACACGACCAGCATAGATCGGGTTGCGGAGCATGCGCCCGAAGGTCTGCGGGTTGAGCTTGCCGCCCTTGGGGCTTGTGAAGCCGAGGGCATTGATCTTGTCCACCACCTGCTGCTTGGAGTACATGCGTGTGGCGAACAACTCGAAGCCTTTGCGGACAAGGTCGGCACGCTCAGGATCATGAACAAGGCTCGGTCCTCCCTTCTTTCCATTGAGGTAGCCGATTGGGGCTTGGTGCACCCACCGGCCATTCATGGCAGCTTCGAGCATGCCGGTTTTGGTCCGGTCGGAACGTAGGTCGTTATCAAGCTGGGCGAAGGTGGCGGCCATGTTTTCCATCGCCTTCCCCATCGGAGTATCGTCGATGGGTTCTGTTGCTGATCGAAGGGTGATTCCGAAGCTGGCCAGCTTGGCCTTCACTGCGTGATGATCTTTGGCTTGGCGTGCAAAGCGACTCAGTTGGTAGACGACCAGAACACTAATACGGCCCTTCGCCTTGCCGCAGTAGTCCAGCATGCGAAGGAGGGAACGACGGTTGGCGGTCTTAGCCGATTCGCCTTCCTCTACGAAGACCTTGTCCACCTCGTACCCGTTGCGCTCGCAGTATTCCCGGCACAGGCGTTCCTGGGTGGTAAGACTGTAATTGTCCACCTGTTCCTTCGATGATACCCGGCAGTAGATAACGGCTCGTTCCATGGGTCAGTTCCTCAGATGCTTATGAGTTCCCTTTCTCACGGGCCCGTTTCGCAGCGAGTCCCGCCTTTATTCTATCAGACCGGATGTCGAACTCCAACTGAGCGACAGCATCCTGGACCTTTTTCATAGCAACCTCAACCTTGCTCGACATGGGAGCTGTTCCCTTGCCTACCTTGTTACCTTCCGGATTCATGGATGAACGGTTTGTCATGATCAATTCTCCTGTTCTTTGATGTACTCGGTTATGGCCACCCGCTCCGCTTCATCGGGCGGGAGGCCGACTTCAGCCACCAGGAAAGCCGCACGGTCCTTCAGCGCGCCCTGCTTCGCTGGTGACAAGGATCGTAAGATTTCCTCGAAATGATCGGATACCACTGGAGCCTCGGACGTATGACCGGGAACCGGGAGTGCGGACAATAGCAGACGAGCCAGCTGATACATTGAGTCTCGTTTTTCAGCGAGTTCCTCGTCCGAGACCGCGGCATCCTCTTCTTCGAGGTACTTTCTGCAACCATCAAGGCTAAGCATGACATCCTACTCATGCGCGCCCTGGTCGGTAATACTTTCCGTCGTCCTCTTCCTTGGCCGGGACAATCTCCGCCAACGCACCGGCCAGTTCCTTCAGGAACCGGTCGTGCCGTTGTTCAACAGGGATGTATGGGTCGGGATGACGGGGGTTTGGGGGTAGTTCACCCTGTGGGACGATATACCCCACGATGGTCAGGTTACGGGTTTTTGTGGTGATGGTAGGCGGCTTCAGACCGCGCTTCTTTGTAAGGGCCTCCATTGGGTTCCTCCGAACATACACTCGCAGCCCCTGACCTTCGATCAGGACTGCTCAAGTTGGAATGTATGCGATTATGTTCGGCGGGTTCCCAAGGTTGCATTCATGCGGTGGGTGACGGGGTTGACCGTTCGCGAATTCTAGTGCTTGGTTACTTGGCTATCTTATACCAGCCGGTTTCTTTCACTTCGCGGTACATGGTCGTTTTTCTGTGTCTTTACCCTTACAAATCGCGGCATGAGAATGAACTGAGCGTAAGCCTATTTTACATTTGGCCGTTTTGTCAAGCCAAAAGTTCATCGTGAAAGCCGAAATTCATAAACAATTACCGCATTTTACGGGATTCACTCCGGTTTTATGCCTTCATGGTCTCCGGTCTCCGGGTTGTCGAACTCCGGGTGGTTCCACCTTCTTACCTGGACGAACAACGAGAGGCCGGTGTACTTCGTGAACCATGCACCCGGTTCCCATCACCCCTTCGTCGTCATGCCTGAGCGAGACTCCGCTGTAGTCCGAGTTCGTAATAGTCCCCGGCGGCCACGTTCGAGCAGTTGTCAAAAACCGCCTACTTGCCGCCGCCGGGGTGGGTGTATTTGTCCTGACAGTGTTCGCCGTCAGGCGCGGGTCCGGAACCTATGGCGACCCGGTCGGAGTTTATCCTGAGCTTGCCGAAGGGCCCTGGACCCACCAAAGGGGCTAAAGCCCCTCTGGACTCCCCGGCCCGAGCTTCACTTCGTTCGCTCGCTTCGCCGGCTTGCGCTTCGGCTCGCTTGCTCTCTCCGTTCCCGCTCGGACCAATTCGGTCGCACTATCGTGCACCCATTATAGCCTTTGCCCAAAGGGCAAAGGGCGAAAGGGGTCAAGGGCTAGACCTGGAGAGGCGGGCGCCAAGGCGGTCGTTGCGAACGCCGGGAGCGCGGTTGCCGCGGCCCGCCGACCGGCAGTACCGCGCGTCGCCGCCCCAGACGCCGCCACGTAGGACGCGGCCCGAGCCTGGTGTCGTCGGACCTGTCGGGTCAGTTGCCACATCGTTCTCATAAGAGTCCTGATACCAGTCCCAGACCCAGTCATACACGTTGCCGCTCATATCGTACAAGCCCCACGCGTTCGCCTCCTTTGTGCCCACAGGAGCCGTGCCGTTGGGATCGTTCGCACAGTAAACCGCGATCTGATCCAGATTACTGTCCAATGAACTACACGTGCTCATCGTCGAAGCATTGATCGTCCCATCGTTCCCATCGCTCTGGTAGAACGCCGTGTATTCATTCCCGGCCCGTATCGCATACTCCCATTCCGCCTCAGTGGGGAGCCGATACCCTTCGCAATCCTGAGGCTTTACCGCGCCGCCCGCCAGAGTAATCGTTGCATCATCAATACCGCCCTGAATCGCGTTCATGCACTGCATGTAGTCCGCGCCCACGCTCCCGCCTTCCTCGCACGTCACGTTCGAAAACACATAACAGGGCGTCAGACCCGCATCCGACGATAACTCGTTCGCGTAGGCCAACACATCAAACCAGGAGACGCTTTCCACCGGACACGTGCTACCATCGCCGCCATCACAGGTGCTGAAGCTGCTCGGATTCCACGTCATCAACGCCGTCCATTCCCCCTGTGTCAACTCATACGCCTGCAACTCGAAATCATAGGTCAATGTCACTTCGTGAAGTTCTTCATCCGAATACCGCCCCGGCTCGGCTTCGGAGCAATCTCCTGGATAGCCGCCAGGGCAGCTTCCATCCGGCGAGCCCATCCAGAAGGCGCCGGCCGTGATGGGAATAAACGTGCCGATAGCTATACAATCCGGATAGCCGATGAAACCGTCTGCACAGGCTGAGCAATCTTCGTTCATATTATCATTGTCACAAGTGCACACCGCCTCCCCGCTTGAATTGTCGCAGCTTCCATGTTCGTTGCACGGATCTGGATCACAAGGGTCGTCGATGCAAGTAAAGGAGCCGACCGGGTATTCGATCTGGCCTTCCTCACACACTGGAGTAAAAACAAGTGCGTCAAGCAATTGTTGCAAGCCATCGTCGAGAATACCGTTCCACAGTCCTTGCATGACTCCAGACAAACTGGGTACCAATGTTCCGCATACACCCTCGCAATCTAACTCGAAACTTCCCATCTCTGACATATTTGTACCCGCATTACGATAGAGCTTTGGATTGTCTGGAAAATCAACCAATGTTCCGGTGGCGGAGACTGATGAAGTGGTTGTCAAACTATAGCAATCACACCTCGTCGGTATTTCCCAATACGAATCCACGTAAAACGCAGATGCCTGAAGGGAAACATCGACGAGTCCAGCGGCTTGATCGGTCAATGTGATCTCCAGGGCAGGCAGCTGATCACAGCCATAACGACACAGAGGTAGCGACATGTCGGCTTCAGGTCCCTCATAGTAGTTGTCTGGTTCACAGTACGCATACCCAATGGCTTTAACTGTCGCCAGACCACCAATAACTTCCTCCTCCGATCCATCCATTGCGGCGACCCCATCGATCTCACGGATACTTTGACTCGCTGATGCAGCCAAGCTGTCAAGAAAATTCTGAATCGAAACGCAGTCCGGGTAACCTTCGTATCCATCGGCGCACTGATCGCAGCTTGCGCCATCGTAACCATCGTCACACTCGCATGCGCCCTCCCCGTCACAGTCCCCATGGTCGTTGCAACCGTAGCTTGTGCCCGCGCACCCGCCCCCACCGTCGCAGACGTCATCATATGTGCAGGGTTCACCATCGTCACATTCTGTTTCATTACCTGGATAGCTTTCGTCGCAAGTGGCCGTTCCGTTGCAGGCGCGATTGACCCCGCAGATCGATGGGTCATCCTCACAGGTGATCGGCGTGCCCGCACAGGCTCCCTGCTCGTTGCAGGCGTCGTCATAGGTACAGGGGTCGTCATCCAGACAAAACGACCCGTTCGGCATCAATCCGCCACCGTTGCAGCACGGGCCGGACTCGCATTGCGGCGCAGCAGGGATCAACTGTATCGTTGCCTCTGCATAGCCGCCCACCACGCCCTCGCCTGCCGTCAGCGCAAAGGCCAGAGTAAAGCTGTGCTCCGGTAGATCGTCGATATCAAGTAGCAGGCCGCTGATCGTGAGATAGGCGCGATCACCCAACGCCGTTGTTTCGCCCGTAATCCGATAATAACCCGGCGCACCGGAAACCTGCAGCAACGCTCCATCGATCGCATCCGGAGTGGCGAAATCGGTAAACAGCGTCACTTCGAAACTCGACCCAGGATAGAGTGTCGCCGGGGCCGATAAATCGGTAATCTGCGGGAAGCTTTGCGGATCATCCCCACCCGCAGGCGGATCACCCGCCACTTCCTGTGCCTGCTCCGGCTCAAGCGACTCATGCAAGCGACCGTTCATGAAGGTATCGGAAAAGACACACTCGCCCGTCTGGCACTGGCCTGACCCTTCACCACTCCCCGCATCGCAGGCCGTCCCGTCGGCCACCGCGCTGAAGATATCCGTCGCCGTCTCCGGCTGACAGGTCTGGCATTCGTTGTCCGGCTTCACATCGCCGGAGGTGTAGCAGGTATCGTCAATCAGGCATCGGTCCGCTGCCAGCGTCGATTCGCAAGCATGATTTGCCGTGCAGGCATCCCGCGTGCAAGCGAAAGCATCGCCCTCGGTGCACGCACCGCCGTCCTCGATCCATTCACCGCCGTTGCAGCAGGGACCGGAGTCGCAGTCCGGTTCGGCGTCCTCTTCAGGGATATCCAACTCTTTTCTCTTGTACGCGCCGGTTACGCCGCCTCTGGTTTGAAGCGCGTATTCCAGCGTGAAACTCTCGCCCGCCAGGGACATTTCCTCGCCCAAAACACCGGCAAGATTCATCACCCAGCCATGACTTGCTTCAACCAGCGGGGTCGTCACAACCAGATACTTCGTAGCGCCCACCACATGGACAATCGCTTTATCGACGTTCTGCGGCTCTGCATAGTCAGTCGAAAGCCGCACCACGAATGGAACATCCGGATGAAGTGTATCCGGTGCATCTATTCCCGAAATCTGCGGCGCATCAGGCGTGTTCTCGCCTTCGGGCGGCTCACCGTCTTCCGCCGACCCGCCCTCGAAGTCCAGGGCATCGGTCAGGCGGTCTTCAAGCGCTTTGGCGACGTCCCCTGCATCGGAAGAACCCGAGCAACCGGCACTAAACAATGGCAACAAACATATCAGCCCAACGATAACAGCCTGCTTCATACCCAAATCTCCTCACGATCGTAGCGGTCTCTGACAGAATAGTTCCTTTCCCGAATGCGGAAAAGCTAGCACAATTCGGCGGTTTACTCAAATGTAATCAAGATACGAATTGTGCTAAAAGAAGAAGCCAAAGGGCCTCTTCCGCCGCGTGGGCGCGGCTGGGGATGGTGCGGCGGGCGATGTGGCAGGGCGGCATGGTGGGGAATGTCATTTTCGGTGCTTGCAGAGCCAGTTTTTCAGGCTTTTCAGGATGATCCAGACGACGATGTCGATGGTGTTGCGGCGCATCGACTACGCGACTCCCGGCTGGGGTTCGAGGTAGGCCATGATCCCGGCGTCCTTGGCCAGCTTCCGACCGAGCGTCTTCAAGCGCTGATAGAAATAGGTCATGCTCATGCCGACCATTTCGGCGATCTCCGTTCCGGCGCGGCCTTCCATGCGGCCTTGCAGGATGTCACTGTCGGTCGGGTCCAAGTCGGCCAACCAGGCGTCAAGGTCGAGAGCGGAGTTGATCCGGTCCTCGACATCCGCCGTCTGCCGCATGGAAAGTTCGTTGACGAAGCTCATGGGGTTATCCCGGGTCACACCGGGATCGTCGTAGGGTCCGTCTTCGTCTTCGACCAGGCCATCGAAGCGCAAGACCTGAATCCCGTCGAGGACACAGGCCGGCGCGCCCATCACGTCCCTGCGGCGACCGTGGCCGGTTCGGGTGAAGCGGTGGGTCACGTCGAAGGCTTTCAACTTCAAACCAAAGACCAGGGCGGCTCTATCTGTCGGCTTGCCACGCTCGGCGGCGCTGCGGTAATCATCGTAGATGATGCACAGGGCTTCCTGGAATCTGTCTTCGGCATCGAACGCATCGCCCAGGTGGCGCTTGATCGGATTGAAGATGCCGTCGGCGATCATGGTGGTGAAGGTAGTGTTGATTTGCTCGTGGGACATCGGAAGGGGCTGGCTGGGTTGTTGGGGTTGGATACAGGTTTCCATCGGGGCCTCCTTGTCGTGTTCGACGCACACGGAGACCTCGCCCGTCCCACGCGGCGTCGCCGCCATGTGGGCGGTGGTTTGGGTATCGGTCCGGCTAGCGAAAGACGAGCGGTCGGTCGCAGTCCTAAAATTCAGGTAAGCGTTGTGGTATAAGACCTACGAGGAGCGAATCACCCTGATCCGGGACGTCCGGGCGAACGCGACAACCTGGAAAAGTTCAGCTGTCGACCGGCCAGGATCAGTGAAAGGGCAACCACTTTCACTATCATCCTTATAGCGAAATCCATTGATATCTTGCATAGTTGTCCCGGATGACCCGAACGGTTCCCGAAAAACACCCCGAAAAATATTGGAACCCCAATTTTCCTGGCCCGAACGTTTTTTCCGCTGGTCGCCATAGAGAAATACGCCAACCAAATTGACGCAGGTCGAGGTATTAACGAACGAACCCGAGTGGTAAAAACATGATTCTGTTTGACGAATAGCACCCAACAAGACGGCTGTCGTAATTGTCGGTGGCCAGCACCCCGAATGGTTTTAATGCTGGGCGGGGTCTGGGTCCCCTATGGGGCTGGAATCGAAAACCGGATAGGGCTAGGAGAATGCGAGCACCGACGTCGCTGGGTGATTGTGCCGACGTCGCAGTTGAAAAACCGACGTCGCAGCAAATGCGTGAGGGTTTCAGAATATGAGATATTGTTAGTGTTATCGTGGTGTTAAGTTGGATTTCCTCCAAATTCATGAACCTACCTCCTCCGATTTGGACACTTTTTTGTCGCATGTCAATGGCTTTCTCAGAGGGCGTAGTCGCTGTTCACGTACTCCATCGCTCACAGCGGCGTTTCACCGTTCCGTAGTGCGTTACCGCGCTGCGAAGAACTGGCGCGGTAACGCACATACGAATCGTGAATACCCCACTAATCGCGCTGGCCGGATAGTGGAACAGGCCAGTTGGCCGCACGTTTACTTCTCCGACGAGTGGGGCTTCCTCTTCCGTCGAGAAGGGAAGAGAATTGGCAGCTGCTTCCCTTTAATCGCACGAATGAGATGCCGCAGTTCGTCCGGATACAAGGCGCCGGGAGGTGGGCACCAGGTATCGGCCTTCGCGTTGTAGGAGGCCAGTGCGGTCAGGTTTTCCATGACGACCCGGTTACCGGTCTGCCGCATGAAAGAACCACGGCCATTGGTGTATTTCCGCCAATATTCATCGATGAGTTCGACATCGAAGGTGGGATCGAGGACATCGAGAACAAAGTGGCTATGAACCACCCAGGCCCTGCGGTCGTTCGATAACTTTACCTCAATGGCACCGGCTCCCGAACGCACATGCTGTTTCCAGTATTTCCGGACTCTCAACTTGCGAAGACAGGCTCGAAACTCCTCGACGGTCGCTTTCAAATCCCATAGATGCTTCGACCGGAGTGTCAGCATATAGGTGTGCGGCCACCGCATCTCCAGTACCTTCACTCTGACTTTGCCCGCATTGATCGCTGCGTAGAACGGGCCGCAGGTCGGACAGAGTCGCTGTCTGCAGAACCAGCCGGGCTTACAGTCAGCAATCATATTTGCGAGTCTGTCAAAACCGATGTGGCGCAGTTCATCTGCGCGGGCTTCGTTGTCGGACGGAAAGTCGAACGCTGATTTTCTCTTAATCTCCATGGCATGACCTCCAGAATCGTTAAAAGTTTCTATATACCCCGCCTATTTATGGGTGACGGGTGACACCATGGTTCAGGAGTCCGGTGATCTCCGAAGCCATACTGGGCTGCAAGGGGGTCTTGAAGCGGATGTGGAAATGGGCGCGATGAAAATCTTGACGAGGTCAATGCGGTTGGTTACACTACAGATATCCATGACGTCATCTCCATACCCGGGGTTGATGTTTTGTAAGCCGCCCCTGCAAGGGCGGTTTTTCAATTCAGGTGTCCGTTTCTATCTCCAGGACACACTTGTCCATTGCTTTATCCCCTCGCTTCCTGTTGTTCGGTGATTAGGTGCCAGAAATCATGGCAGTTTTTGGCTTCGAAAAGAGATGCCTTGAGCATCTCCATGCTGTCTAACCAGTCGTCAATCTGTTTCCAAGTCAGCGTCTTGTCGTTCGCCAACTGTTATACTCCAGCGCAACTTTCTCATGAGATGCGCTGGAGTTTTCCATTTTATGCCCCTCCACCGGCTTCTTTGAGCCGATTCAGGACAAACCGCTCCGCCGCTTCTGTTGGCAGGTAAGTTATGAGTTTTCTGAGTTGTGGCAGACTGGTGGCTGCATTGTTTGAAAAGCGGACTAAGTTACACAAACTTATACTTGCCGCGCCACCCGTTGTGTGGACCATTTGACGAGTCAGGATTCGAGTTGAAAATGAGCGATTCAATCTCACCGCTTAAATAATAACATAAATATTCTTGTCATTCACCCAATTCATGGTATTGCCCAACAAGATGGAATTTCCAATACCTGTTGCTCCAATCGACGACTTAGGCTAGGATAGTCGCACGTAAGGTTCTTGACTTTGGAGGGAGATAGTCCATGAGACGCTTGTATGTTGCGTTGCTAGTTGTTTCCGTACTCGCTATGCCTCGCTTCGCTTCGGCGAGCTTTTTCGAAACGATCGAGCAGGAAGCGGCCAAACCGCAACCGGAGCCGAGTGTATTAACGCAGCCTGTCGCAGCGCCTGAACCTGCCGCCGAAACGAAACAAGCGGAACAGGAATCCGCCGCAGAACCGGAAAGCGCGCCGGCAGAAGCGGCGGTTGAACCTGTTGCGACTGCTACTCCCGAAGCGGAAAAACCTGCACCACAACCGGAAGCAAAGCCGGAAGTAGTAGCGGCGCCTATCGCTGAAAAAGCGGAAACGAAAACCGAGCAGGAAGTCGTGATTCCCTCTAAGGAAATCAATCCCATGTTGGCACAATATGCCGATACGGAAAACGATCCGTACAAAGAAAATCCGTTGAGCTATCTAGCCTGCCAGGTTCCCGAAGTGGACGAGTTCCTGCGGAAAGCCACCTTGGCTGTCGGAACTTTCGGTTTCAGCCGTTACCTTTTAGCCAAAACCCAGGTGGCCGTGGCTTCAGGGACACTTGACAAAGGTGAAGCGCAGAAGCGCATGATGGCTTTGATGGCGGTGTTGTATCCTTTGGGTGGGCAGGTTCAGGAACTGGCCAAGCAGGGAGAAGATCTTTCCATGCGTCTGCCGTTGTTGCTTAGTGGGAAATTAGCGGTGAAACTGCCGATCGCAACCGACACGATAGATGAGTTGGTGAAAAACCTGCAACGCGTTCCGGATCAAACGAAAAAAGCCCTGGAACAGGTAACGGCGTTGACGGCCAAACTGGCGGCACCGTAATCGCAAGAGCGCATCTCCAACCTTAACGCAACCAGACCGAATCGATTTCTCGAACCGTAAGCTTTGTGACGGAGGCATCCCCGCCTTTTGTGGCGATGCGGACGCGCTTTTCGCCCTCGTCCGGGAAAATCTGTTCGGTCAGCGCCAGTTCACCGTCATTGATGAATGCTTCCAACGAAGAACGATCCAGAATCACGCGCAAGCTGTAGCTTTTCGAATTGGAAGACAATGGGGCTTCATGCTGTCCCGCGAAGCTTGATGGAGCGTCAAGGTCGTTTGGTTGTTGCCGTTCGAAAATAAGCGTTTGGCTTGAGGTGTTCACTGTCAATTGTGCCTGCGTTTCACCATTCGATTCGACAGAGAGAATCAGTTCCTCCCCGCTTTGTTCCATTTGAAGTTGAATGTCCAAGCTTTTCGATCCGTCCAGAACGATGGGTTCCGATTCCGACAACGTGTCATTTTGTAGTTCAAGCTGTGTGTTTGCCGAAAGGTTTTCAAATTCCGCTACCGGAGATTGACGTAGTGACCACTTTCCTTGACCGGAATCAATGAGCGTCAATTCTCTGGGTAAACTCATCGCTCCCTGCCAGGGGACGCTTTGAATGGATGGAGCATAGCTCCAGTTGTTCATCCAGGCCAGCCCGATGCGCCGCTCATTGGAAGCATCGGCGAAAGACTGCCAGGCGTAAAAATCGCTGCCCCAGTCCAGCCAGCCCGGTTCGACTCGTTCCGACTCACAGGTAAAGGTGGTGCCATCGAATTCCCCGATGAAACTGCGCACGCCGGAGCCGCCTTGCGGGCCGCCAGAAAAGACGCTGACCAGTAACACCCATTTGCGTTGACTTGAATCGCCCTGAATGGACAAGGGAAACAGATCGGGGCATTCCCACATGCCGGTATCATCGCCGCTTTGCTTTTCGAAATCGCTGAGCCAAGTCCAATCTTTCAGATTTTCCGAGGCGTAGAAACCGATACGGTCCCCTTCGGCCAAGGGCATGATCCAGCGGTCGCTTTGCTCGTGGAAAAACACTTTCGGATCGCGGAAATCCGCCTGTCCATCCGGTGCGGTAAGCACCGGGTTGCCTTCGTACATCGTGAAATTGCGGCCCCGGTCGCGACTGACGGCCAGACTCTGTTTCTGCCCACCGATGTCGCCGCCCGCATGGGTGAAGATGGCGATCAGGCAGGAGGCATCTTGCTCGCCATCGATTTCACATAGACCGCTGCGGTTTTCCAGGTCGGTGATGGAACTGCCCGAATACACCTTGCCGAAGGTGTCGTCCGGATACAGGGCGATGGGAAGATCCTCCCAATGGAACAGATCCCGGCTTACGGCGTGGCCCCAGTGAATGGGAGAGAGCAGCAGGCTTTCTGGACCGAACTGGTAGAACAGATGAAATTCACCTTCATGATAAATCAAGCCGTTGGGATCGTTCATCCAGCCGGATAGGGGCGAAAAATGCAGTTGCGGACGAAACGGTTCCAGTCGCTCGATTTGAACGAGTTCCACTTCTTCCTGCTCGCCGGATTCCATGTCACCGTCTGTTGTAGAATCGATATCCGAATCGCCGTTGCTTTCGTCAGGATTGGTTTTCCCGCAGGAAACGAGTAGCCCCGACAGAACAACGAGCATCAGCAACACATGAATGCAGCGATTCTTGAACATTCATTCCTCCATGGGAATTTTTTAGCGAGCAAAGCGAATACCCTAAAAAGGGAAAACGGCGACCCTTGCGAGCCGCCGTCTCCCGTGGCGAGCCCCGTAAAGGGGCCAATCATTTCTCGGTGTACAGTTTCCACAGGCGCTTGAGCGATTCCGCCAGCGCCGGACCGAGTTTTTCGTCTGCATCGGTGACTTCCGGCATGTTGGGCAGCACGGAATAAGGCACCTTGAAGCCACGCACGTCGATGTAACCGCCCAGTTGATCCCCGGCGATTTCCTGCCAGTCGTTCACTTTGTAGTAGAAGTCCATTTTTTCGTCGGGCAGCGAGTGGTACAGAATGCTGTCTTCCTCGCCCGGACGGGCGCGGCGATGATTCTTGCGTACGGATTCCTCGTAGGTCACGTCGATGTACATCACGGCGGCGCGTTCCAGGATTTCGTCGCAATGCACGTCCAGGCAATGACGGATTCCGTTTTCACCGCCACGCGCCCATTCGATCACGACGGTGTTGCCGTCTTCGAACAGTGTGGGCTTTTTAGCCATTTTCTTGCGCAGTTCCAGGTTGATCTTTTCGATCATGAAATCCCAGAACCACTCGTCTTTGAAATAATATTTCGAATCGGAATGCAGCCGCTCGCGACCGCTTTTTTCCAACATGTCGTCTTCTTCGAATTTTTCCCACAGATAGGGGAAGTCATCCAGTTCTTCGAATGGACCGATGTGCAGAGTCTCTGCGCGCTTGATGACCGGTACACGCTTGAGAAAGTCGATGACCTCGCTTTTTCCGGCTGCCGGGCGTCCGGTGATAATCAGAATGGGAAAGGTTATGGCCATGATACACGCTCCTTGCTTGTTGACAATATCACCCGATTCATTCGAGAATCGATGTCCTTTTCATTACCACAGCCCGGTCGGAGGTTCAAGCCTTTGCGTACCACCTCAATCGTTTTTTAATAAAACGGTTTCAAAAGGAAAAAGTAGTAAAGGGTGTCTTCTATACTTGCTTTTAGTTAGTTGTTTACTACATTACGGATTGTGAGAATATGTGGAATGCGATGTGGCGTAACTATTTGAAACTATAGTGAAAGATTAGTTGTCGGCTATTGCGTTACGATTGTGGGAAGATCAGGGACGTCAAGATGGTTGATGTGAAAAGAAAGCCTGGCGATTGTGTGTGGGCTGTTAACGAATTCCTTTTCCAGTGGAAACGTGTACGCAATGTTTCCCTGGATTCGATGGCATAAGTCGAACGTGAAATCTCTCCAACTTAAAACGGCGGTATTGTATCTAAAAAACAAGGAGAGGGCAGTGAAGGCAAGGTGGTCTAACAACGTCTTTTTAAAAGGAAGTATATCCTTGATAGAAGGTGTAAATATAACTGAATAGGCTTGACCTTGGTTGGAGTCGTGCTACCATAGTTTTCCAATTTGTGGTGATTTATTGGAGAATCGGATGTTGGATGTTGTAAAAACGTATGTGAATGAGTTACAGCCGAACGATCAGATCGTTACGGTCTTTTTATGTCAAAATAAGGGTAGTTTCACCGGGAAAACGGGGCTGCCTTATCTGGCGTTGACTCTGGTGGATAAAACCGGTTCGGTCGATGCCAAAGTGTGGGATAACGTCGAATCGTTATCCGGTCAGTTCGAAGAAGGAGATTACGTTAAAGTCAAGGCGACCGTTACGACTTATAACGGCAAATTGCAGATGCGCGTTGGCAATATCAGGCGCATTTCCGCAGACGATGTCGATCCTGCGGATTTCATGCCGACTTCCTCCTTCGGTACGAAGCAGATGCTGGCGGAACTGCGGGGATTGATCGAACCCTTGCCCAACGAGGATATCCGCCGCCTGATTTTATCTTTTCTGGATGACGAAGACTTCCTCAAAAAGTACGTGCGCGCCCCGGCTGCCAAGGCGATTCACCATCCATTTCTGGGTGGCTTGCTGGAGCATACTCTTTCGCTGGCCAAACTTGGGAAACTGGTTTGCGGTCACTACCCGCAGGTCGATGAATCCATGCTGCTGGCGGGAATCTTTTTCCACGATCTTGGAAAAGTGCGCGAACTGGAATACGAACGAACGCTGGGTTACACCGATGAAGGCCGTTTGATCGGTCACATTACGATCGGTGTGGAAATGCTCAACGACAGAATCCGGGAGCTTGGGGATTTTCCCGAAGATCTCAAGATGTTGATTACACACATGATTCTAGCCCATCATGGGATGCTTGAGTTCGGTTCGCCGAAACGTCCCAAAATCATGGAAGCGATGGTGCTCTCCGCATTGGATGATATGGACGCGCGCATCTACAGTTTTCAGGCCATTCTGGACGAAGAAACCTCGAACGATCGTTGGTCAAACTATCAGAAAATGTACAACCGCTACCTCTACCGCTGGTCAGGCCCCGCTAAAAGGGATGATAACGGCGAAGCGCCCGCTCCGGTCGCTTCCGCTGCAACTCCAAAGCCGGAGGCTGCGCCGCCAGGGCGCAAACGACCCCGACCCACGGACAAACCCGCCCCCAAGGGTGGATTCACCAATTCCATTCGTTTTTCCGGCAATAAGTCGGATTCCGAGTCATCTTCGGAAACTCCTGCTGCGAGCGAACTGCCGCTGTGGGGAAAAAACAAGTGAACCCGGACGGCTGATTCGGGATGGGTTGTATGGAACAAGGCTGAAAAAGTTTACGAGGGGGAAAACATTCGCAGTAGTGAGAGTAGATGTGGATGGTGTAATTAAGAGAAAAGAATTACTGGACATTGTTAATGTCGGAAACCTGTCAACCTGAGTAGTTTGGAACATTCAAGAAACTTTGAAAAGGAGAAAAGTAATGGGTATTAAAGTCGCTATCAACGGTTTTGGTCGCATTGGTCGCGTCGTATTTCGTCAGACTCTGGGCTATGACGATGTGGAAGTGGTCGGCATCAACGATCTGACCCCGGTTCCCACGAGCATCCACCTGCTCAAGTACGATTCGGTTCACGGTCGCTTGAATGCCACGGTGGAAGCCAGTGAAAACGGCATCGCCGTTAACGGCAAAAACATTCCGATTTATTCGACTACCGATGTCGATCAGGTCGCCAAGAATTTCGCTTCGGCGGATGTGGTGTTCGAATGCACCGGAAAAATCGTTGGTAAAGCCAAGTTACAGAAGTTCATCGAAGCCGGTGTGAAATTCGTCATCGTATCGCGCCCGAAGAAAGAAGCGGACGAAGTGGATGGCACCTTCGTGATGGGCGTCAACCACAAGACCTTCGATCCGAATAAGCACAAGATCATCAGCAATGCTTCCTGCACCACCAACTGCCTGGCTCCGGTGGCGCGCGTACTGCACGACAAATTCGGTATCGAGGGCGGCCTGATGACCACCATCCATTCCTACACCAACGACCAGCACACGCTGGACGCGGGCCACAAGGATCTGCGTCGCGCCCGTGCGGCGGCGGTTTCGATGATTCCGACCACCACCGGTGCGGCTAAAGCCGTTGGCCTGGTTATCCCGGAATTGAACGGTAAACTGGACGGCTTTGCCATTCGCGTTCCCACACCGAATGTTTCGCTGGTGGATCTGACCGCCAACCTGAGCACTGCCGTAACCGCCGAGCAGATCAATGCGGCGATCAAAGAAGCGGCTGAGGGAGAACTGAAGGGCGTTCTGGCCTATACGGACGAACCGCTGGTTTCCAACGATTTCAACGGCGCGGCGGTAAGCAGCACCTTCGATTCGCTGATGACGCGCGTGTTGGGCGGTGAAGGCAAGCAGGTCAAGGTCATTACCTGGTACGACAACGAGACCGGTTATTCGACTCGTATGATCGATCTGGCGAAATACGCAATGAACGCCTAGGAGGATGTCATGGGCATTCGCTTATTGAAAGACTTGGAACTGAACGAAAAGCGGGTCTTGATGCGGGTGGATTTCAACTGCCCGATCAAAGATGGCAAGGTCGCCGACGATACCCGCATTCAGAAGGCGCTGCCGAGCATCAAGCACATTATCGACCAGGGGGCGCGGCTGATTCTGATGTCGCACCTCGGACGCCCCAAAGGCAAGGTCGTAAAGGAAATGTCCTTGGAGCCGGTTGCGGCTCGATTGGCCGAGCTGCTTAACCGCGACGTATTGTTAACGGACGACTGTGTCGGCGACGGCGCAAAGAAAGTCGTGATGGATGTGCGTTCCGGTCAGGTCGTGCTGCTGGAAAATTTGCGCTTCCACAAGGAAGAAACGGACAACGACGAGAATTTCGCCAAGAAACTGGCGGTCATGTGCGACGTGTACGTCAACGACGCTTTCGGCACCGCGCATCGCGCCCATGCCTCGACCGTAGGCGTAACGCGCTTTGTAAAAGAAGTGGCGGCGGGATTCCTGATCGAAAAGGAAGTGGAGAACCTTTCCAAGGCCGTGTTGGAGCCTGCGCGACCCTTTGTGGCGATTCTGGGCGGAGCCAAGCTCAGCGACAAGATGGGCGTATTGGACAACCTGCTGGACAAGACCGACAGCATTATCGTCGGTGGCGGCATGGCCTACACTTTCCTGAAAGCTCAGGGCTTTTCCATCGGGAAATCGCTGTTGGAAAAGGACCGGGTGGAATTCGCTTTGAAGATCGTCAAGGGAGCTAAAGCCCGCGATGTCAAGCTGATGCTGCCAGAGGATCACGTCGTGTCTGAAGAGATCACGGACGAGGCGAAAACGCGTGTAGTCTACAGTGGTGAATTCGGTGATATGGAAATGGGTCTGGATATCGGTCCCAAGGCACGCGCGGCCTTTGCCGAGGAAGTCAAAAAAGCCAAGACCATCTTCTGGAACGGCCCGATGGGTGTTTTCGAGAAGAAGCCTTTTGCCGAGGGAACCATGGCGTTAGCTCAAGCGGTTGCCGAAAGCGATGCCGTTTCGATCATCGGTGGTGGCGATTCGGTGGCGGCGGTCAATCGTGCCGGAGTGGCGGACCGGATTACGCATATCTCCACCGGCGGTGGTGCATCGCTTGAATTTATGGAAGGCAAAAAGCTGCCTGGCATTGCCGCATTGGAAAAATAGGAAGAGGTGAATCATGAGAACACCACTGATGGCCGGTAACTGGAAAATGTACAAAACTCCCGCAGAGGGAGCGGCCTTTGTGCGTGAACTGATCGAAGCCGTTGGTCAGCCTTCCGGCGTGGAAGCGCTGGTTTGCCCGCCTGCCGTGGCGCTGGCGACAGTTGCCGAAGCGGCAAAGGGAAGCCCGATCATGGTGGGTGGTCAGAATCTGTATCCGATGGCTGAAGGTGCTTATACCGGTGAAACCAGCCCGGCAATGCTGAAGGACATGGGTATGAGCCATGTGATTCTGGGGCATTCCGAGCGTCGCCAGTATTTTCACGAATCGGATGCTTTTATTAACGCCAAGATCAAGGCGGCGCTGGAATTCGGTCTGATTCCAATCGTTTGCGTTGGTGAGTCGTTGGATGAGCGCGAACGCAAGATGACCTTCGATAAGATCGGCTACCAGCTTGAAGAAGCTTTCAAGGACATTCCGTTCGGAGACGCGGCCAAACTGGTGGTGGCTTACGAACCGATCTGGGCGATCGGCACCGGTCGCACCGCGACCCCGGAACAGGCGCAGGATGTCCATGCGTTCATTCGCAAAAAACTGGAAATGCGCTATGGCCAGGAAGTCAGCGAAGCCATTCGCATCCAGTACGGCGGTTCGGTCAAACCGGATAACGTCGATACGCTGATGTCCATGAAGGACATCGATGGCGCACTGGTGGGTGGCGCGTCGTTGAAGGTGGATTCCTTTGCACGCATCGTGAACTTCACGCAAGCCTGATTGAGAACACTTCTGCAACGTTTGTTGCAGGTGAGCCTCTTGCAATCCCCGAAGCGGATTTCCCGTTTCGGGGATTGTCGGTTTATGAAGAGGGACAAGACACACTATCGAGGATGGCCCGTTGCCATCCTTCTCCATCGCTCGCTCTCGCGGCGGGTGGCGTGGGCGAAGCGGAGAGAAACGGAGCTTGCCCATGTGGTTCTCGAACACGGGCAAGTATGCGGCTTGGCCCGTGCCACACTGTAATCAGCAGGTTCGCAATTTCTTGTATTGCACCCGGCGTCGGAGATGGCAACGAAGAGATCCTGCTTGTTTTCCAGAAAGTCAGATGTGATGGGAGAAGAATCTCTTTTTCCTATCCCCATTTCGTTCGTTAAGGTACACTGCCTAAAACCGCTAACCGCTTCAAGGAGTGATGAACGTGACGGATCGGAAAGGCATTTTCATTGTGCTGGAAGGCATCGACGGTGCAGGCACCACCACCCAGGCCAGGCGCTTGGTGCGTCGTTTTTCGGAAATGGGACAGGAAGCTATTTATACCCAGGAACCCACCAGCGGTCCCATCGGCAATATGATCCGCCAGGTGCTGGGAGGGCGGCTGGTCGCTCCCGGTCCCGACGGTCCCCAGCCTTTGAATGCAGACAGCATGAGTCTGCTTTTTTCCGCCGATCGGCTGGATCACTTACAGACGCTGATTCTTCCGGCGTTGGAACGAGGAGCGGCAGTTATCTGCGACCGCTATTACTACAGCACCATCGCCTATCAAGGGGTTGAGGGGGATATCGACTGGATACGCGAACTGAATAAAAAGGCCTTGCAGCCGGATGTGGTGTTGTACCTGCAACTTTCAGCCGAGCAGGCACTGAAACGCATTCAGGGGCGTACCCAGAAGGAAATCTATGAAAAGAGAGACTTTTTAGAGAAAGTCGTGGCCAATTACGATGCCTTGTTCAAGCAGGATAGCAAAGCGTTCGTGCTGGATGGCAGCCTGTCCATGGATCTGATCAGCGAGCAGATTCTGTCTATCGTTCGCAGTTGACATTCCTTATCCAGAGACTTTTTTTCATTCCTTTTGAATACTCGCGCCCGTTTTACGGTCGAACTTTGACAGTTGGCTGAATGGGCGCATGGGCTATCCTTTGGGAGGAGAGGAAGTTGCGTCAACCTGTTGTTTTTGCGGGGGTTCATGACCGAATAAGAACTTGACGCCTCATGCCGTTCCGCGCTACGATGCAGGCGAGTCATCTATCAATTATCGAGATGTGAGCTACATTCGAACGTGGAAGCAAGTTGGCGAAATATGAGTGGATTTAGTCGATACGCAGGATTCGTTGCCGTGGTCGTTGGCCTTCTTTTCGGGTCGACCGTCGCCTGGGCGGGCAGCAAAGTACAGACCGGGCAGTTCTTTGAAACGTTTGGATTGAAGCGATTGGTTCCGGCGGCTGGAGAAGCATCGGTTGTTTACCCGGACAACTATGTAGGTGAGGACGCGAAAGCTCCGGCGAAGGCGCTATTGTTGGGATTTTTCGCCTCCTGGTGCAAACCCTGCATGGCCGAGTTTCCGCAGATCCAGCAGATCGAGGCGAAATACCGTGATCGTGGACTGGTTGTGATCATGGTCAATATCGATCGCGACGGCGAAGGCTTGGAGAAAGCGACTCGCTATGTAAAGAAACAGAAACCTTCGTTTGCTGTGCTGTCTGACCGGATGAACATCGTAGCCAGGCGCTATTTCGATGACGAATTCAACCTGCCGGCTTCTTTTTTGATCGCGCCCGATGGCCGTATCAAAACCATGTATGTGGGTGGTGAAGCATCGGAAATCAAGCGCATCGAACAGGATATTCGCCGGATGCTTGGGGTACACGATGAAGCATCCAACAAAAAACAGGTTGCAAAGAAGAGTTCGAAAGTCGGGTTACGCGCAAAGGTAACGAAAGTCAAAGGCGTCAAGGCTTGGATCGACAAAGGTCATCGCGACGGAGTTGCGAAGGAGATGAATTGCCGGATCGCCAAAAAGGATGGAAGCGAAGGACGTTGCCACATCGAACGGGTGGTCGGTTCGCTTGCGCGTATCCGGTCGGAAGAAGGATTGGCTTCCGGAGATGTGGTGATTTTGAAATGAGAATCAGTTGCTCAAAATGAGGAACTATTTTTTTCGGACAAACCGAAAGAGCGGGAGGAAACATGATGAAACGTGCTGGCTTGACGATCATCGTAGTGCTGATGGCCCTATGTCTGTTGTGGATGCAGATGGCGGTAGCGGCTGAACCGGCGGCTAAAAAGAGCGAACCGGCTGCCCGCATGGCGATTAAAACCCTGGGTGGAAAAGGTGTGGATGCCGATACTGCCGCCACCTTGACGGACGTGCTGTGCACGCGGCTGATGACGCACAAAAAGTACAACGTGATCTGCGCCTCCGACGTCAATGCCATTCTGGCTTCGGCGCAGCAGACGGCGTTATTGGGCAGTTGCGATGACGATGCCTGTTATGAGGCTATTGGAAAGTTGCTGGAATCGCCCTACCTCGTAAATGGAACCATCGGTAAAGTCGGGAAAACATTCGTGATCAGCCTGAGCCTGATTTCCACCGTCTCCAAGAAGATCGAAAAGCGTGTGACTCACGAAGTGAGCGGCGAAGACAAGCTCATCAAAGGCGTGCGCGATGCCGCCGATCTGTTGATGAAATAAGGTTTTACCGTTCGCCTGGCCTAAACCATCAAGTCGTTGAAAGATCTAACCGTGAGGCCATTATTCAAAGCATCGACTTTTTCCTCCGAGCATTTGGAGGAATTGTCGGGGATTGTTGGGGCGGAGCATGTCTCCATTGCCATGGCGGATCGCCTTGTTCATTCCCGCGACATGTGGCCGCGCAGCGTGCTCTGGACCAAGCGCGGTCATGTTCCCCATCCACCGGATGCGGTTGTCAGCCCCGCCACAGCGGAAGAAGTTTCTGCATTGTTGCGCTGGGCAAGTGAGCATCGGATTCCGGTGATCCCGTATGGAGCGGGGAGCGGCGTCTGTGGAGGGACGATTCCCTTTACCGGCGGTATTGCACTGAACCTGAAGCGGATGGACGAAATCCATGGCATCGACAGCGAGTCATTGGTGGCGGAACTTGGACCGGGTATCTACGGAGAAACCCTGGAGCGTCGCCTGAATCCGCTCGGCTATACCATGGGACATTTTCCCAGTTCGATTTACTGTTCCACCCTGGGCGGCTATCTGGCGGCGCGTTCTGCCGGGCAGATGTCCAGTCGCTACGGCAAGATCGAAGATATGGTAGTGGCGTTGGAATTCGTGCTGCCGGATGGCTCCATCCATCGCACCTCGGCTTCTTCCAGTGGCGCATCGCGTGCGGACTGGAATCAGATCATAATCGGGTCGGAGGGGACGCTTGCGGTAATTACCCGTGCCTGGATGCGTGTACATCCCCTGCCCAAGCATCGTGAATTTCTCGCGTTTCACTTTCCTTCCATCGAGCGTGGCCTGGAAGCCATGCGTGGCGTGATGCAGCAGGGCTACGAACCTTGCGTGTTGCGGCTCTATGACGAGTTCGACACGATCATCGCCGGAACGCATGGTGATCCCGGAGAAGATCAGCAGGGCGCAGAGGAGGAGATGCCTTCGCTATTGCGTAAGGCGTTCGGCGATGCCTTTGGCCTGCTCAAGCGTCGTTCCTTAACCCAGGCACTGCGGCGACCGGGGATTCTCAATCGCCTGATCGACAAGCTTCCGGGGCGCTGCCTGCTGGTGGTATTGACCGAGGGAGAGCGGGATCTGGCGCAGTTCGAAGCCGGGCAGATCCGCTCGATCTGCCTGGACAATCGCGGACGCGATGCCGGGGAAGGTCCGGCCCGCTACTGGCTGGAGCATCGTTATGCGATCTCCTACAAGCAGTCGAAGATTTTCGATGCGGACGGCTGGGTGGATACGATGGAAGTCGCCACGACCTGGAGCAATGTTCCGGTGCTGTATCAGGCCGTTAAAAAAGCGGTTGCACCGGACGCCTTTATCATGGCGCATTTCTCCCATGCTTATCGCGACGGCTGCTGCATCTATTTTTCCTTCGCCTCTTCGGCTTCCTCGACCGAGCGGATGGAGCATCAACACGCCCGCGTGTGGCGTAACGCTTTATCTGCCGTGCACGCCATGAGCGCGACTATTACTCATCATCACGGAGTTGGTTTCAGTAAGGGCGCCATGCTGCCTGCCGAGTATGGCCGTCTGTGGCCGCTGTATAAGAAGCTCAAAGCCAAACTGGACCCTGAAAGTGTAATGAATCCGGGAAAGCTGGGGACGCCGTCATGAGTCACCACATCGAATATGAATTGGATCGGCAGTCCATGTTACTCACCGTTTCTGGCGAGCTTCGCTGGTTGGAGTTGGAAGCGGAATTACAGCAAAAGGGCTTTACGCTGGGTTATATCGGTTCGGACGAAGAACTGACCATCGCCGATGCTTTCTGCGGTGGATATGCGCTGGAGCCGTATTTGAAACACGGCGATTCGCAAAGCCTGCTGGCGGCAGTCAAGGTGGCTTTCGATAGCGGAGAAATCGCTGAAACGGTGCTATCGCCGCGTTCTGCCGCCGGACCGGGGTTGCGCTATCTACTGACTGGTAATAAGCAATGGGGTGGGGACATCCGCCGTTTTACGCTGCGCGTACAATCGCTTCCAGAACAGGGGAGAGTCACGACGCTGGCGTTTCGCTTTGTTGACGATGCACTGGCCTGTTTGCGCCGCCAGGTGCAGGAGAAGAACCGGCCCCAGTTCGTGCGCTTGTACGATGCCGAATCTTCGCAGGCGCTGTTTCTGGAAGGGGAAGAGCAATCGGACCGCTGCGTGTTGCAGATCGGTTACGAGGGCGACCCGCATGTGGTCGATTTCTGCACGACACGCTTTGTGCAGGCTTTGAAGGATCTTTCCGTCGAGCGACTTGATGACGTTTTTTACGATGGTCCGCTCTCTGGTCTTGCGCTGTTTGCGCCGCCTAAAGAGGAGCAACAGGCGGAAGTGCAGTTGCATGTATCCATTCGCTGGGCGCGTGTGTCGGCGATGCTGCGTGAGTTGACGCGCAGGGCCGCCGGCATTTATCCCGTACAGACCAGTCTGACCGGTTGCTGGCATGATGCCGCGCTGTATTCGATGCGCCTGCTTTCCTATGAGGGTGAACGGGATCGGGTATTGATCTCCAAGGAAGTAGAAGATCTGCTGCAATTGCTCAATGACGTACAGGCGGTTGTTCTTGAATTGCGGCCCTTGAGCGGCAAGATCGACAAACACTGGGAGCGGATGTTCTCCGATCCTTTAATGGAAAGGCTGTTTCAAACGCCATGATCACGCGACTTGAACGGCACAAACAGGCGCTGGATTACTGCACCTACTGCCCTAAACTGTGCACTTTCGCCTGCCCGGTATCCAATGCCGAAAAGCGCGAGGCGGTAACGCCCTGGGCTAAAATGACGCTGGCCAATCTGCTGCGCAAAGGCTTGGTTCCCTTGGAACATGACACGGTGGAGCCGTTGTATCACTGTCTGGCCTGCCGTTTGTGTACGACGTACTGCAAGCATGAAATCGAAGTGGGCGAAGTGCTTACGGATGCGCGAGCGTTGCTGATCGAAAAGGGAGTGGTGCATCCGCGTTTGCAACAACTGCGCGAAGCCATGGTTGGTATGGAAAATCCGAACGGAACGGATTTGGCGGGAACGCTGAAAACGCTGGTTCCGGAACGGTATTTCGTTGACGATGCCCAGGCGGTTTATTGGCCGGACTGGGAAAGCTTATCCGCACTGCCAAACGAAATCCGGGCGACGTTCTCCCTGTTCGAGAAACTGGGTATCGACTATATATCCTGTTATACCGGTCCCGGTTTCTGTGCAGGGCTGCCGCTGTACCGCGCCGGATTTCATCGCGAATTCAAAGAATTGGCCAAACAGGTAGCCGAACGATTGATGAACTACAAGTTAATTGTGTGCAGCAGCCCCGAAGCGGTTTATACGCTGAAGGCATTGTATCTGGAGTTGGGCTACAATTTCTCGGATCGCGTGATGCACATCAGCCAATGCCTGGATTCCTATCTGAGCGGCATGGAAATAGCGAACAAGCTAGAAGATATCCCAGCCTATCATTCCTCGGCGTATCTTACACGTTATCTTGGCGAGGAAAGTCGGGTGCAAGCGATATTGAACAATGTGAGTAAGCATCAACCGGTTTCTTTGGTGTGGGAAGGGAAGAGCAGCTATCCCAGCGGGACGTTGGATGTTTATGAATGGATGTTCCCGGAAGCGGCGGACGCCATCAGTCGCGAGTGTTTGCGCCAGGCTGTTGAGGTGCGCGCAGAACTGATCGTTACCGATTCTCCCAAAGAAGCGCTGGCGCTATCAAAGGTGCGCCAAGCGGATGATCCCTCGGTCAAGACACTGGCCGAAGTATTGGATGCCTGTTTAACCTGAACAGATTGAAATGGGGCTATGACCAGTCAACGAAAAACCTTTATCGTCGTCAATCCCAATTCCGCCAATGGTTCCACAGCGCGCGCATGGCCGCTGATGGAGGAACGCATTCGCAGGCGTATCGGTGCTTTCGATTCTGCCTTTACCGAGTATCCCAGGCAGGCAACCGAATTGACACGTGAGGCGGTGGCAAAGGGCTACGAGCAGATTGTCTCCGTCGGCGGCGACGGTACCAATAACGAAGTCGTTAACGGTTTTTTCGATGGCGAACGCCAGATCAACCCGGACTGTGCCTTCTGCAACATCAGTCGCGGTACAGGCGGCGATTTCCGAAAGACCTTCGGTTGGGATCTAACGCTTGAAAGCGCCATCGAACGCATTGCAGGCGAGCATATCCGTCCTATCGATGTGGGGCGCTTCAGCTATCGCGATCACGACGGAAAGGATACCGGCTCGTATTTTGCCAATATCACCAGTTTCGGCATGAGCGGATTGGTGGATCACATTTGCAATACCAGCAGCAAGGCGCTGGGTGGCAAAATGAGTTTCTTGCTGGCTACTTTACGGGCTCTGCTGCGATATAAAAATCAACGTGTGCGTTTGAAGATCGACGATCATTTCGACGAAGAACTGACCATCAACGTGGTGTCGGTGGCGAATGGTCGCTTCTATGGCGGTGGCATGATGATCGCGCCGCAGGCGGAAATCGACGATGGCCTGTTCGATGTCGTCATTATGGGAGATCTGAACAAGCGCGAAATCATTGCCAGCAGTAGCCACATCTACAAAGGGACTCACCTGCAATTACCCAAGTTCCGCGTGATTCGAGGCAAGCGCATCGTGGCCGAGTCGGATCAGGATGTATATATCGATATGGATGGCGAACAGCCCGGCATGTTGCCCTGCGTGTTTGAGAACCACCATCGGGTATTGCCGTTAAAAGTCTTGCCGGAAAATATGGAAGATACTTCCGAAACCTGATCCCACATCATTGAAAGAAGTCATGGTTATCAAGAAGATAAAAACTCGAAGGTCGGGCAGTCATGCTCAAATGCCGGTGTTTAAGCTGGCGTTAGCGATCTTGCTCTGTGCCGGCATGATGATGCTTGCGATTGCAGGCTGCTCCGATTCCGCCCAGGAAGAAAAAGGCTCCGCTTCTGCTGAGAATTACGAGCCGACGCAACCTCAGTTGGATGTATGCACCTTGTTCGTTGCAGGAATGCAGCAGAGAGGGGTCGATATCACCTGTACGATTACCGGTCCCGATGCATTGCTGGCCGATTTCAGTGAATTGTCTGCCAAACAGAGCAAAGCGGAAGCCTACGAATCCAGAAAGCTGTTAAATACGGATCAAAAGATTCGAGGTTTGTTCTTGGATGCCGGAATCCATACGGTGCGCTTGAAGCATCGAAAAGCCACGTTGATTCTTCACCTATAATACTTTGCCGATGTTGTTGAAGAAGGTCCGAGTCGCT
The DNA here is from genome assembly GCA_965140415.1 of Myxococcota bacterium. GTDB lineage: Bacteria > Myxococcota_A > SURF-8 > SURF-8 > SURF-8. The sequence continues at coordinate 4,464,646 of OZ223209.1, read as the reverse complement.
GCGATAGGGTCTTTTTCGGCGGCAAGTGCGGCCAGTTGTTCGCTGTCTGCCTCCAGCCAGTCTTCAGATTCGTTATCAAAATACCAACACTGTTGCAGTCCATCTTTATTGGAGGACAGGATGCAATCCGCGCGGCCGTCGTATTTGACAGTAAAGTAAAGAGCCGTGCGGGATGCTGCATCGGGGTTATCCAATGTCATGGAGTAAATTTCCTGTCCCGCTTGAATGACTTGTACCTGGAAAAGCACGAAAGCCTCCCTTCTGTATGGAAGCTTATGGTAAGGCAGAAACGAAAATGCTTCAATCGTTTTGTGCGTTTTCAAGTACCCATAAAGGAGGGACCGGCCATCCAGAGGGATGACCGGCCAAGGGGGATGGAATGTTTGTTGCCACGTTGTTAGATAAAACCGCGTTGCAGCCGGAACTATTCCCGCACGTACACTTTTTTTCCTCTATTGATTTTTACATAAAGGAGGGACCGGCCATCCAGAGGGATGACCGGCCAAGGGGGATGGAATGTTTGTTGCCACGTTGTTAGATATAACCGTGTTGCAGCCGGAACTATTCCCGCACGTACACTTTTTTTCCTCTATTGATTTTTACATAAAGGAGGGACCGGCCATCCAGAGGGATGACCGGCCAAGGGGGATGGAATGTTTGTTGCCACGTTGTAAGATATAACTGTGCTACTGCCGGAATTATTCCTGTTTAGGAAATATTTTGTTGGGTTATTCGATCTTAGGAAAAGAGAACCGGCCATCCATAGGGATGACCGGCAGGGAAAAGATAATAAAGAACCATGCGTGTTAGGTGGTTGCAGTCTACACGAAAAGGGGAGGTTGCTCTGTTAAAAGTCGGTTAGTTGCTCTCTCAAATTGTAATTGTTACAGATAAGCTGCTGTTTTTTCCGAATGGCTCATTCTCATTCGTCAATATAACCGTTCAATAACTTGCGTTTAAGGTAATATCCTTTTATAATTTTACTCGATGTAGAATTCCGCCGAGAGGTTTTAGGCAAATCCAATCGGCGGGTGAAAACTGGGGAAGTACAGACGATGAGCCACAATAATCAGGATTCCCTTGGGCGATTCTACGAAGCCGCCAAAGCTCCTAAACGCTTACACGAACAGCATGACACTTCCTTTCTGACTTCGTTTCAGGTCGGTATGGATATGTTTATGCAACCGCTGGGTCGGTCGGACAAGGACAAGTGGAAAACCAAGCTATTGGGATATTTGCGTGGTGAATACCTGATTCTGATGACTCCCCGCATTAACGGGATGCTGGTCAATTATGGTGGGCAGAACCAGATGGCCGTCCGCTACATGTGCGAGGGCAGTGTTTTCGGGTTTCAGACAACAATTTTCCGAACCATCGGCTCGCCGTTGAACCTGACTTTCCTGAAATATCCCAGTCGTATCGAAGAAATATCCCTACGTCGTTCACCACGAATTCAAATGGTCATTCCTTTTCGGCTTAACGATTCACAGGATAGTGGCAATACCATCTTGAATTTGAGTTCCAGCGGTGCGCTGGTTCAGATGGTGGACCCACCCAGAATAGAAGAATCGATCCGACTTTCCTTCACTCTTCCCAACGGTAAAGCGATTGACAACCTGGAGTGCGTCGTGAAGCGGGTGGATATGAACACCAAACGGATTCTGGTTGGTTTGCAATTCGAGGAAAACAGCGAAAATGCCAAAGCCATTGCCGAATATATCGAGATGGTAATTCAAACCCTGGGCGAGCCCATCGGCTGATTCCATTCTTTCCGTTCCATGATCGTCGCTTTAAAAGTGTAGGTTATCTTCTACAGCAGGCCTGCAAGCATTACCGAACCCAGCAAGATAATCGTAAATGCTCCGCCGAAGGACAAGATCGAGTATGCACCGATAAAAACTTTTTCGTTACGTCGTGCAACGTTTAGTACCGTTCGGCGCGAGGTAATAGCGATTATTGCGAAGAGGCTGGTGGTTAGCCCCATTCCCAATGCAATGAACAGCATCGCGACCAGTCCCTGAGCGAATACGCCGAGAATTACAGAGAAAAGTAGAATCAGTGCTGCACCGGGGCAGGGAACCAGCCCGGTAGCAATGGCGGTGAGCAATATGCCTCGCAGATTGCCGGATGTTGATTCCTCCGTGTTTTCCCAACTGCGCCTTTTCAGGTCCAATATTGTATGAACGATCAGATACAACCCGATCAGAATCACCAGGATGTAGCTTATGGCCTCCAGGTTCGGGCTTGCCTCTTCGAAATCCGTCAATCGGGTCGTATCTAAAATCAATGCCATTACCAGCACAACAAGCGCTCCGGAGGCGACGTGAACGGCGGTAATAAGATGCCCCATCGCGATTCCCTGCCAGAGTTTTCCTGGCCGATTCAGAAAATAACTGACTACCACCGATTTGCCATGCCCGGGACCAATTGCGTGAACGCTTCCATAAACAAAAGAAAGCAGCAGAAAAAGAAGGAAGGATTTGCCGAAAGGATTGGTCTTCATATCGCGTGCAAACGTGCTCAATTGTTGCTTCAACTCTTTCTGCCAGTCGTTGACTGTTCGCAGGATCGGGGCAAAGCACTCCGGCATTTTGCTCGTGACGAGAGTTTCTGTGGGTTCTGTTTCGTGTTGCGGAGTAACTTGTTCCGTTTTCTTCTTGGAGAGGAACGGGTTTCCTGCTTCTACTTCCATGGCAAAGAGCATTGAAAACAGGAGCAGGATCGCAATGACGGCACAGGTTTTCATTTGCGTGTCACCTTGATATGCAGGGTTTGGGCCAGAACTTGACCGCTTGGCTGCACGCCATCATCCAGTTTGTGTTGAGTGTTGAACAGACTTGATTTTCCATCGGATTTCGGGCTGTCTTTCGTAAAAACGAGATCGGTGTAAATCGTTTTATCGGAAAGGGACAGGGAAATGTCTAAAGTGGATTTCGCTGCCACTTTCATGTGGCAGGGAACCGTGAAGGTGTACACCACACGCTCATTTTTAAACTGCACGGAAAAGTCCGTCGCATATTTTACAGCAAAGGGTTTGCCGTTGAGTTGAACGATGTGGAAATAGTCGCTTTCTTTAAGGTTGTCAAAGGCTTCCGCTTTGATCTTTAAAACTTCTTTATCTTCGAAGCGCTTGTTTTTATTGGCATCGTAATCTTCCAGGATGAACTCTCCGAACATTTCGTCAAAGGTCCATTCCTGCCGGAAACCGGCTAATCCCTGCTCGTCGAAAAGAAGGGTTACACGCGCGTCCACAAAGATATGCGGATGCGCCCGGGCCGAAGATGTTGGAATTGTAACGAGACATAGAAATAACAGTACGAGAAAGCGCCATTGTATTGGGGACATCGTCATTTCCTATTGATACATGCCTCCCTGACCGAGTCTGCGCTCGGCGCGAGGGTTGATGATCTGCTTTTTGACTTTGGTCATGATGGATTCGACTGTTTCGAAATAAATTCGCTGAGCGGTCACACTTTTTGCTTTGCGATATTCCTTCCAGGTCGAAAGGAAGCGGTCGGCGTCGCCTTTCGCTTTCTGAACGGTTTCATTTGCATAGGCCTCGGCCTGCTGGCGCAGACTCTCGGCATCTGCGCGGGCTTCCGGGAGACGGCGGTTCTTTTCTCCGTTCGCATTTTGCAGCATTTTGTGCATGTCTTCCCGTGCGGAAGCGACGTCTTTAAAGGCGTGGGCGACGCTAGTAGGCGGTTCGATATTTTTGACCTGAATGGAGACGATGCGCAGCCCCAGTCCGAAACGGTTAGAGCTTTTCTGGATTTCGCTCTTCAGCGTTCTCTGAAGGTTATTACGACCGGTGGTCAAAATATCATCGACGGAAGTGCCTGCCATGTATCGAACGCAGGCTGCCAGAATAAGGCGTTTCAGTAATTCATCGGGATTGGAAAAGACGGTCAGATATTGCCGTGGATTATCGATGGTGTACTGGGTCAGCAAGGTCAACAAAACCAGGTTTTCATCACCGGTTAACAATGCACCTTCTCCGGCGTGCTCTTTCGAGATGGTCGTCTGATCGAAAACAAGCTTCATGCTTCGGATTTCCTTGGTATTCGGGCGTGCAACAAGTTCGATAGGCCACGGCCAGTGGTAGTGAATTCCCGGAGAGATGTCGTCGTTGACGATTACCCCGAATCGCTTGATGACTCCGGTCTGGGTCGGAGTTACCGAATAGATTCCTGTTGCGAAATAGACGATTATGGCCAGCAGGCAGGCTGCCAACACGATTCTTTTCGCATTGCGGAAAGTATGTTCGATGATGGGATCGTTCGGCATGGCTAGCGACCCTCCGGTGGTGTTTCGAGATACTTGAACAACGGTGAATCGGCGGAAAGAATCAAGGTCGTTTTATCATCGAGCATGTTCCGGTACGCTTCCATCGTGCGCGTCAATTTGTAGAACTTCGGATCGCTCGAAAAAGCTTCGGCATAAATGCGAATGGCTTCCGCTTCTCCCTGGCCTTTGGTGATCTGTGCATCTCGATAGGCTTCGGCAAGCAGATCCCGAACTTCCTTGTCGGTCTGGGAACGGATTTTCGAGGCTTCTTCTTCGCCCTCTGCGCGGTATTTTTTGGCGATTCGTTCGCGCTCGGCTTTCATGCGGTCGTAAACGGAGCGCAGGTTCTGAGATGGAAAGCCCAGTCGTCGAATCTGTACATCTGCCAGTTCGACTCCAAAGTCCTGCAAAGCCGCGTTTTTCGTTTGTTTGTACACATGTGTGGAGATTTCGGTGATTTGGCTTCCGCTTTCTTCCGTTGTCAGGAAATCGTGTAGCGGATGTTCTCCCAGCGCCACTCCCAATTCGGAGCCAACCAGATCGGCAAGGCGCTTTTCAGCGTTCTTTTTACTGCGGACACTTTGGATGAAGCGTTCTGGATTGTCGATGCGCCAGAGAATAAAGCTGCTTGCAACCAGGTTTTTTTTGTCGCGGGTGAGATATTCTCCAAGATTGGAATCCAGGGCTTGCAGTCGTCGGTCGAGTCGTATTACCGATTGGATGGGGTCCGGCCATTTCACGATCAGCCCGGCTTCCTTAATGATCTGAGTGGGCTTGTTGAACGTGGTCACGATTCCCATTTCCGTTTCGTCCAACACGACGAACGAAAAGCTCAACAGGTAAACCAATATCGTTAATGCTCCGAGTGCAACCAGTATTTTCTTCATCGGTTTACTCCTTTCTTCAATCCTTTCAGATCGTTCAATGCATTGCCGTTTTCAGGTGCAAACATCCATAGTCTGTATCCGCCCCGGTTGACTTCGGGATCGGCAATGATTTTCCGTTTTCCGGCCATTCCGATTTCAGCCATTTCTATAAACATGCGGTAAGCGGTCAATTTCGGTTGACGGCGATATGCTTTCGAAACGAGTGCAAAGTTCTTTGCATCCCCAATGGCCTTTTCGCGTCGTTCGATACGATCGGCCTGCGCCTCGTGAAGGCTCTGATAGCTTTTCGAGCGCGCCTCTGGAAGCGCGGTATTGCGATGGGTTTCAGCATTGTTCAATAGCTGAATCTTTTCCTCTCGGGCGGAAAAGACATCTCGAAACGCGCCGACAACTTCAAGCGGCGGATGCAAGTCGTGGCAGTAGAGCGCCATCGCTTCCACTCCAAGGTCGAGTTGTTTGATATGCGCCCGGACATCGTCTAAAATGGCGTTCAAGGCTTCCTGACGATTTTCCACCAGTAAACTGTCCGCTTTTCGAACTGAGATTGTTTTTCTCAGAGACGATTCCAGCAGACCTCGAAGGACGTTGTCCATCCGGTTGACCCGGAAAAGGGTGTCTATGGGGTTGGTTGGTCGGTAGTGTAGAACCAGGCTGATATCGATGATGTTTTCATCTCCGGTCAAGGTGATGGATTCCTTTTTCTTTTTCTTGTAGCCCCTCGTTCCGTGTTTGGTTTCCCACAAAGTCGGAGAAATGCTGGTGTTGAGTCGATCATCGGTCCTGAAGCCGAATTCAACCCGGCGGATTTCCTGCATTCGAATACGCTTGATCGATTCAAAGGGCCAGGGAAGGCGGTAAGTCAGACCGGGTTGCAGATGATCGTTTTCGATGTGACCGAAGCGCAGCTTTACACCGGTTTCCTCCGGTCGAATCATGGTCAATCCGCTAAGAAAATATGCGGAGACAAATACGACAACAAGCACAGCCAGGCGGCGGTGACTATACCAGCGCTCAGGCGAGAGACGCTCGGCCAGGTGTAAATCGGAAAGCTTCAGTTGTTTGCCGACGAACAATCCGGCAAGGAATGTAAAAACTCGCTCGGTTTGTTCGTACAGCCAGGCAAAGAGAGAAAGCCGCTTCAGCCCCGATTTTCTGGCCAGCGCAACAACGGAAGTAATGAACAATTCCAGACCGACGATGCCGATCATGACGGCGATTACAACTGCTACCAGTGGGTCCAGTTTGATTCCGATAATCTGGCCAAGCATGGAAAACAACACGGCCACGGAGGTGAACATGTCCATTCGGCTGTGGTAGCCATCTGCAACGAGGGCAGGCGAATCCACCTCCCGACCGGCGAGCAGTTTGTAGCGGGAAATGAAGTACGTAATTACGATACAGGCAATAACGCCGATAATCGCAAGCCAGGTATATTCCAGATCGTATTTCTTTTGCTTGGAAATACCCGAAATGATTTCATAAGGGAGATACAGGATAATAAGGGAGATAATATAGGTAATTCCCGCCTCGACCCAGTATCCGGGTTTGGCGGGTGGTGAATCTTCGTCTTCTTCTGCTTTCGCTGGTGAAACCTCTTGTAATTCCAAACTATTTTCGTTCTCGGCAGACTCCGCTTGTGTGGATTGCAGAAGCTCGCGTTTTTCCATCCAGCTTCGGAAAGCCGAACCGGAAAGAACGGCTAAAGACACGAATAAATCCGATAGCGAGTGGTAGGCGTCTGCCAGCAAAGCTGCGCTTCCCGACAAGGCTGCCAAGGTACTCTTGGTAGCGATCAGGAAGATATCGGTAGAGATGGATATTAAAGAGGCTTTGATTCGCTTATTCATGATCCTGATTCCCTTTACTTCATCTTCAAGCGTCTAAGCAATTTTCCATCCGGGGAAAACATGCGCGTTTCGATACGATTTCCGTTTTCAATATCCACTTCCGTCATCACGGCTCCGGTAACGTAGAAGGACTGCCACGTCCCATGTGGCGTACCTTCTTCATAGGATTGAATCGCTTTCGGAATGCCGTAACCCCGGTCCGGCTTGGCTTTCGTGTGAATCTGATACCAACTCACCATGTTGCCGCTCCAGGGTGAACCGTTCTTTTCGATCCAGCATCCAACGAGTTGCCCATCGGGCTTGTAACTACAGAAGCGTTCGTAGGTGTCTTCACCCGAACTCCAGTCGGAAGCTACGGTTTTTACTTCACTATTGCGCCAGCGCTCGATGGTTTTCATCTCGACGTCAGACGGGTCTTGATTCTTGAAAACGATCCAGCCTGCCACTGCCGCAAGAGGAACGAGCAGGAGCGCAGAAAAAATCAAAACGCCCCCGAATCTGTTCTTCTTTGAATCCGACATCGGGTTGTTCCATTGGGCTCGTGGTGAATGGAAAGAAACCTTCAATTCTTACCGGCTCGGATATTGAATCCTACCGGGAGAATGTTTTACTTGATGATTCTTGGGAGAATGGACGAAGCTTAGCCGAGTGGCGGAGAATTTTTGGGTGCGAAATTGAAAAGACGCGAGTGGTCGATACGATCGTTTGAAATGGGGATTTTGATGATTTCATTCGTATCGAGGTAACAAACGATTGCTGAAAGCTCGCTTTGAGCGTTGAAGTGACGCCAGTACCCGTTAAACGGACATTCGTTGTAAGATGTATTCTGGTTAGCTCTCGCGGAGTGGAGATTGTCTCCATCCTCATGCGCTTGCAGACAGGTTTGAGAACTGCGAAGGTGGATGAAAGTGTTTCGTTCGACGCTCCAGACATGCGAGAAAGCGAAGAAGTCCAAAAACATGGACAACCAGAACAGGGTCGTGGCCATCAGCAGGCAGACCGTTCGACCTTTGTTTGCATGTAGAACACGCATTTTCTTCAATCTCTATTTGTTATCCGGGCGGTAAGCAAATCAACCAACGCTTGCATAACGCATCTCATTCTATTCGTAGGTCTTGGAAAGTCCAGAAAAAGAACTCGCATACCCGATTGTAGGAGATTCGGAACAAGGAAATCTTGATTCCGAAGACCGATCTGCTAGGATGCTGCTGGTTTGAATTCGTTCGAAAAGAAATCGTTTAAGGAGTTATGATGAATCATCAGGAATTCGCTTTGGTTCTATTGTTGGTCTGTATGATGGTCTTTGCAACATTGGGTTGCAGCGATGATGGGGATTCTTCGGCAGTGGATGGCGATCTTGACGGATCGGAACTGGCGGACTCGGAATCCGATGGATTCGATGACGGTCTGCCGGAATCTTTTGATTTGAGTTTCGAGCGGATGGATGAGGGGCAAGCGCAGAATCAAGAGGAACTGGCGAGCTTTACTCAAAAACTTTCGGATTTCTATGTAGATCAGAAATATTTCGACTGGCTGTTGCGTATGAGTCACGGTGTGGATGCATCTACCGGCAAGCGGGATTATCGATTGTGGTGGACGGACTCTCACGCGGAAAAAAGCGGCGATCTTGTAACGATGGTCCACAATTATTCCGAGCAGCACGGCGGACACAATATCTTAAAAGGCAATTCCACGATTTTATCTTCGGCTTTGGGTGGCTATCTGCTGACCGGCGATGACGTAATGGGAGAGCTATCCGAGCAATATTGCAAGGGAATTTCCCAGACCATGCTGGGAATGGTGTATGATGAAAACGACTCGGTTCATCATTTGATGACCAGAAACGTCATCACTTTCAATCACGATTACACAACTCACGACGGTTACTCCAAGGCCGTGGATTATTCGAACTGGTTTTTCTCCTATGATCGCTGGAATTGCTCACGTTTCAACTATGTAAACAATCCTTACTGGGGTGAGGTCTGGGTCACCAATACCCGTTCGAAAGACGGCTTGGGCTATCTGTTCGAAGTCTCCATCCCCATGCTGTATGCTGCGAAACGCGCGGATGACGAATCCGTTCGGGAAGCCTGTAGCGAATCGTATGATCTGTTGGTTCTGTTTGTTCAGGATATCGTCGATCATGGATACAACATCCGATCGAAGCGCGATGACGGCACGCCGTATCTGCCGGGGATCGATGAGGGACCGGAGGAAGCGGACACCGGCGATCTGGCTTCGTTTGTGGCCTGGGATGCCATTTTCCCAGATGCCGAATGCCAGGCGAAGCTGGCTTCTGCATTGATGGCTTACGGCGATGAGCAGGGTTTGCAGTGTACGCCTTTCGGCGGTGATCTGACCTACGAAAAGCTATCCATCGAAAACAACGCTCCCAATGCTCACATCATGCGCGCGTTTCATATCGCCAGTATTCGCTGGGCGTTGTTGAATGGGAAAAATGAATTGGCTCTGCGCATGTTGCAGGGACTTGAAGAACGTTTCGAGCGGGATCGCACGATGAGCCTGGAAGAGGTCAGTCATACGCAGGGGCGTTGGTTCAGGGATATGGCCATCAATTACATCCAAGCCGCCGCGAGCGGCTATCCCTTGACGGCTACCGAAGTGGATGAAGTTCAAGGCTTTATTTCCAGGGCTGTGGATCAATACGCGCAATTCCCGAATTGGAATTTGTGGGATGCCGCGCTTGATGATGGCGAGTATGACTGGATACCGGCCACCAGCGAAACCGATGCGAAAACGGTGGAACAATATTGGTTAGGATCGGACAGCTTGGGTCTGGTGCTGGAATATTGTTGGTCGCCGTTCAAGAACCCAGCCGGGCAGCCGCTCGTCGATTGCGAGTTGCTTCTCGAATCGATGAAATAAGGGCAGGAATTTTTAAGTGTGCATTTGTCGGAAATCTGCGTGAATGATCAACTAGCAGACATAGAGGAGAGGGAAGTGAGCGTTAGCAAACGGAACTCCCCGTTTTCTCGGCGAATTCAGGTTCACCTCTTTCTTTGTGGGGGCTCCGCTTGTTTCACTCGCTACACCTTCCCCTACATGATCAGATACAACGTACAATTTTGCTTCTCACCTAAAAATAACTTGAATAATTTCAGGCGTTGACAATCTAACGGGTGTCGGTAAGATGCAAACCGTGGGATAATCCATTTAGAGAAACAATTGCGTGGGGTTGATAATGACTACATTTTCACGGCGTTTCGCTGCTCTGCTTTTCACGTTCACTTTTTTCATGATCTGGGCTGCGCCTGGTTGTGGTGGAGGAGGAGACAATAACGCCGATGGCGACGGTGTTGATGGCGACTACAGCGATGAGCGTCCCGGAGGCCCCTGTTTCGGTGGCATCACGATAGAGGATCTACCCGATCAGACCAACGAAAAAGAATTACTCGTTGTCTTTTCGGTAACGGACTGCGATGCTCCCATCGATGCCTGGATCGCCAACGGCGAACGCTACTATCCGGCTACCGAGCTTTCATCCGGCAAGTATCGGCGCTACGTTCCGATGGAAGAGGGCGAAAACAGCATTCGGGTATCCGTAAAAGATGGAAACGGTTTTGAAACCATATCGGAATCCGTTTCGGTAACGTATGCGGAAACCGGTATCCAGAGTATGGCGAATGCCGCTACGGTGCACGGTTCGGTTTTTGCGGAAGGCAGCGAGGTGCCGCTCTCGGGTGTCAAGGTCTTCGTGCGCAATGTCAGCGGCGTGGCTACCAGTGATGCATCCGGTCAATTTTCCCTGCCCGTGCCAGCCGGTCGCACGTTGATCACGCTGGAGCACGAAGGCTATACGCTGGCCCAGCGTTGGGTTACGGCGGAATCCGGTCGGCATCACTCGCTTACCCCGGCCTATCTGGTTCAGACCGACAGTAAAACCGCGACTTTCAGTCCCGAAAGCGGTGGCGCGTTGGAAAACAGTGTTGGAGATATCGCCATTGAAGCGACGGGAAATGCGGTTAAGCGCGAGGTCGAAGTCTCGGCCATCAGTTTTCCGGAGTATCGCAGCCTGCCCGGTCAGCTTCCCGATTCCAGCGGATGGACGCAGGCCTTTGAAGCCTCGCCAGAGGGTGTGCGGTTCGAGCAACCGGTCGTCATCCGGCAGGAGAACGTCAACGGCTTCCCGCCGGGATACAGCGTTCCGGTCGGCTATTACAATCGCGATAAAGGTGCCTGGGAACCGAGCACCATGGCGGTGGTTTCCGAAGATGGTCAGTGGCTGGAGTTTACGACCAACCACTTTTCACCATACGATCTAAACGCACCGGTCGATCCGCGCGATCAGGCCAGTAACGGTAACAACGACAAGGACGACTGCGAAAAGGGAACGCGCGGTTCCTCTATCGTAGACGATATCAGCGGCCAGCTCTCCCTTTATCATCCTGCCAGCAGCTACAGGGAAGATAACGAGCAGAGCACCCTGCATTTGATGTACAACAGCGGTCGTGCGGCGGGTGAGATCGACGTTGCGGTGCCCATCGACGCTAACAGCACCGACGGCATCGAGCGCATCAGTGCCACGGTGGATCTTGCCGGAAATCGCCAGGAATTGTCTACCGTCGCAAGTGAAGGTGGAGAGTTTCTGATCGCTGCGCGCTTTAAGAACAAAACGCCGGATGGCACAACGGTAGCCGACGGTATCGTTCCGGCGGCGGTAGAAATCACCAAGTTCGAGCGTTCCACCTACATGTCCGCCTCCGTATTCGGCGGCGGCGGTCTGGAAGATTCCGGCGTTCCCACGCGAGAAGCGCTGCCATTTTCCGTGCGCAAAGCCGTTCCGGCCATCGTGGATAGTCCTGCCGACAATCCCTTCGGTACAGGCTGGGAAATCAGCGTGCAGGAATCGTTGCAATTCAACGACCAACTGGGGCTAGGGTTGTGGCGACGCGGCGACCGTCGCCCGAGAGTCTTTATGACCGGTCTCCCTACTACCGAGGGCCTGGATCTGCCCGACGACATCGGTCAGAAACTGGTATCGATCGAATTCGACAGCCAGGGGCACCTGTACCTGCTCAATGAAGATGGGGAAATCTATATTGCCGATTCACTGCAAAATGCGGGGCAGGTCGAACTTCTCGAAACCGATGGCCTGGATGTTTACGATCTGATTCCCTACGGCGAGGATATCCTGGCGGTCGATTCCGATGCCGCGTTACATCGGATCAGCTACCCAAATACTATTGAGTTGCTCTCCACAATCGGCGAAACCTACATGATGCAACAGGTCATGAGCCAATTGGATGGCGAACTGACGAACATCGACGTGCTCTATCCAGAAGCCGGTATGATCGCCGACAAAAACGGCTACATCTGGATGATGGGTGTAGGCATCGTATACGGTGAAGATGGCAGCTTCTCCACGCGCCCCCTGATGATCCGTGTGGATATTTCAACCGCAGAACCGACTTTTTTAGCCAGTCCGTTGATGCAACTGACCGAATTCCAGATTCCCGCCACGATGGCCTACGATGAGGCCGAGCACGCCATATACTACCTGTTCTACTCCGAAGACCTGTTGCGTCGCTTCGATATCGCCGGATTGAACGAAAGCGTGGTGATGAAGGAAGAAGCCTTTGTCGATGACAGTCGCGTTTTGATGCGACGCGGTCCCAAAGGCGACAGTTATATTCTCTCCGGCGAAAAAGTGATTCGGATCTCGCCTCAAGGAATCCTGTCCGTACTGGCAAACACCCGTTTCGAACAAGTCACCCAATTCGGAAATCAGATCATAGAGGGCGTGGGGTTCGATACGCAAGGCGAGGTGCTCTATGCCGCCTACAGCAACGATGACTATCGCTTCTCGCTCGTGCCCGGTGATTACTCGGTCGGCATCTTTTCCGATCTGCCATTGCGCATCGAATCCGATGGCAGCGGTTACAGAATGAGCGGAGCAGGGGAAACACGCTACTTCAACGCCCAGGGGCAGTTGACCAACCTCACCGACAGCAAAGGCCGTCAGGCTACATACAGTTATGCCGATGGTCGCTTGAGCAGCTACACCAGCCGTTTCGGAAAAGAAACCACATTCAGTTATACTAATGGATACTTGAGCGGCATCACCGATCCGGCGGGACGCACGCGCATGGTCACCGTCGATGCCGATGGTCAGTTGACCCGCATCAGTGACGCGGACGGAAACGAAACCCTGTTCGAGTACGACGAGAGTGGTCACATGACCGGACGCAGCGGCGGCGCGGGAGAAATCGACTATCAGTGGGATACCATTGGAAGCATCTCGCAAATCAGCCTGGACACCGGTGAGACTCGCTCTTTCACCAGCTTATTGCAAGCCGCCCAACCCGATGGCATCTGCGCCGACTGCTGGGCCACTTATATCGATGGCGAAGGCCACAAGCATGAAACTCATTACGCCTTGAATGGTCAGCCGGACCGTTATCGACTAAATGGTGATGAGCTACAGATCAACCGTGCATATAACCCTCTCAACGGACAGATCACGGCCACCGTTCGCAAGGGGGAGCAAGAGATCAGCCAGGCGACCCGCGATCCTCTGGGACGCCTGGTGCATCTGGAACTCTACGGTGTTGAAGTTTCTAATTCCACCTACGATGAGGAGTGGAACGAAGAGGAGCATCACTTCCGCAGTGAATATTGCAGTGTCTACGAGGAAGACGATTACACCGAGTATTACTGCAACGGCGAAAGCACCTATTTCTACTATGATGACGATGGCCAGTTGACCGATTTGGAAGATAGCAGCGGCGAAACCTACAGCATGACATCGGATGCGTTCGGTAACATTACCAATATCACCGATCCGCTCGGTTACGACATCGTGATGCAGCGCGACGCAGCAGGAAACCTCACGCAACTTACGGATACCGCCGGTCGCCAGTTCCAATACGGCTACAGCCACAACAACGTCATGACCTCCTACACCGAGCCGGGTGGGTCTGTGTTTTCCGCCGCCCTCGCTCGCTCTGCGACCTGCGACGGCTGTGAAACGTCGGGCCGGGATCTGCTGGAAACCATCACCGATCCCTTTGGCAACGACTGGTCCTCTCAAATTCTGGCGGACGGCAATCTCGGCGGCGTCACCACGCCGCTGGGGCACTCCGACCAGTACAACTACAATGGCAACCGGCTTCTTTCCAATGTTACCGACGCCGCAGGCAAGCAGGTTGGTTATAGCTACGATCAAAACAATCTGTTGACCGGTATGACACTTGATGGTGCAACCACCACCTATCAATACAATGACCGGCACCACCTGGTGCTGGCGGAATCGCCGGAATATCGCATCGAATGGACGCGCGACTACAGCGGCGAAGAAAACCACACGGTCAGCGAAACCGTCACGCATAAAGCAAGCGGGCAAGTCACCAGCTTCAATTCTCCCTACAATGCGGAAACGGGGCAGATTCAGAGCCTCGACACCGGCTTCAATACCCATTGGGATTTCAGTCACGGCGGCTATGGCGATACCGATCAGACGATCTCCGGTGATGGCGTGGAAGTGCGCGCAGTTGTGGAATATGGACAATTATCTTCCATCGACATTTCCAATAGCAACGGCGACTGGGTGCTTTCCGAATATCTCACGCTGGACGCCGCTCGCCGCGTGGACTACTTGAGCTGGTCCAGCTACGCCAACAGCGGATATCTGACCTATACTTACAAGAATGGAAATCGGGAGCCGAAGCGCATTGAATCCGATGCCCAGGCGTTGGATACCTTGGCTTTCCAATACGACGCCAATGGCCGCATCACCAGTCAGGCCGGGCCGGAAACCGTTACCTTTGCTTACGACGACGGCGGGCGCATCCAGCAATCTTCGTATGCCGGTGCTTTCGTTTACGATGACGACTGGCGCGTCACGAGCACCGATCTGGCCGACTACAGCTACTCCGATAGCGGAGCAAGAAAAGAGCGCATCGATCAGAACAGCAATGAGCGCTGGGTCTACGAATTCAATGCCATCGGGCAGTTGTTACAGGTGCAGAAATATACCGATCAAAGCGCCGCGTCGCCATACAGTACGGTTGTCTTGTCCTACGATCCTTTGCAGCGGCTGAGTCGCGTCGATGTGGACGGCAGCAGTCGCAGCTATCAGTGGATCGATTACGTCCTGTTGGCGGAATTCGACGACAACGGTGATGTGATTCGAAGCTATATGCCGTCACTGGGTTTGGATGGCGTGGCGGTTATCCGGCAGGGAAATACAAACTATTACGCGCTCATCGATCCAAACGGCAGCGTGCGTGCGCTCTTCAACAACAGCGGTAATCGCGTCGCGCGGTATCGCTACGATCCCTATGGTCGTCTGCTGGCCTCCAGCGGAGCGATAGCGGATCAGCCGCGTCGTTTTGCCGGTGCGTTATGGTTGGAAGAAATCGGGTTGTACTACATGCGCAGCCGCTATTACGATCCCGAAATCGGGCAGTTCATCAGCCGCGATCCGGTTTGGCAGTTGAAGCTGGAACCTTACATGTACTGTGACGGCAAACCGTATCAATGCAGCGATCCGCTTGGACTGAAAGGTGGAGCCGGTAATGCGGCCAGTTTTGCGGGTGGTCAGATCAAAGGTGGTATGCAAACGGCCATGGGACCGGCAGGCACCGCCTGGCAGATGTATGATGGACTGAGCGGATACAAGCGCGGCGACGCCCGCCACAACGGCTCGCACGGCATGCGCAAGATCGCCTCGGTCACCTTCCTGGACAAGAGCCCGGCTTTCCGCAAAGTCATGAAAAACGTAGAAGGTTTCTGGGACATGGTCAGCGGAAAAGACAAAGATAAGGATAATGACAAAAAGGATAAAGACGATCCCTGCGATTAGCCCGGGTCATCCATGATTCTTCCAAGGAGCAGGCGTCGTCCTGCTTTTTGGCTTTTATGCTTTTTGATTATTCGTGGTATACTGATTTTATGATTTTGTGGCATATACCGGTTCTTACTCATTTTTAGCGATTCGTTCTTTTGATTTCCCGTAGCGGCGGAGCGTAAGCCCGCCGTTTTCAAGGTGTTTTTCGGCGGGCTTACGCTCCGCCGCTACAGGAAGACATTGCTAATAATGGATAATAACTCCTCTAGCCTTACGCGATCGAAGATCGTGGAAGGCTGTGTGTCTTCAATGGGTTACACACGGCCTCCCGGAATTTCCATTCCGTGAGACTATGGCACATCATGATTATTAGATGGACAGAAATGAATGATATCTGTTCTCGTACCTACTTCAACTCCACTGCGTCGGTGGGATCGTACTGCGAAGCTACGAATACCGGGGTCTGGCGCTGTTCGTTCTGTAGCACCGCCAGTGCCGACTGCAAGGCCAGTTCCGGGCGGTTGTTCTCTTCGGACAAGTGCCCCAATATGACACCTTGCAGGTTGTCGTGCCACAAGCGGTCGATCAGTTCCGCCGACTGGGCATTGCTTAAATGCCCGTGCTTGCTGGCCACGCGGCGTTTGAGCACCCAGGGGTAGGGACCGTCCCAGAGCATCTTTTCATCGTGATTGGATTCGATCAGCAGCAGATCCGCCTGTTGAAGCTGGTCGATTACCAGTTCCGGTGCATGTCCAAGATCTGTAGCAATACCGAAACTGTGGCGCTTGTCGCTTAGGCGAAAGGCCACCGGGTCGCTGGTGTCGTGTGGAATGCGAAAGGGTCGCACGGCAATCGAGCCCACTCGGAATTCGTGACCCGGCTCGAAATAATTGACGAGCTGCCAGCCGGCCATCGGTCCGTAGATGTGTTTGTGGGCACGTTCTCCGATCCAGACCGGCACGTTATAGCGTTTGCTGAATACACGAATACCTCGAATATGGTCGGAATGCTCGTGGGTAACCAGAATGGCGTCGACTGCGGCGGGATCGACACCGGCCAGCGACATGCGGCGCTCGGTTTCCTTGCAGCTTAACCCCAGATCAACCAGCACCGTGGTGCCATCGGATTGAACGACAGTGCAGTTGCCTTTGCTGCCGGAAGAGAGATTCTGTACGCGCATCGTCGTGAATACTTCCTGTTGCTGTCTTAGTTTCTGAATTCCCGTTCCAGTTGTTCCAACGATTCGTTCAGCAGCTTCTGATCCTGGTTGAACAGTGTCAGCAAGCGTTGGAATTCGTACGAATAGCCTTCCTGTAACTGCTTGAGCTCCAGGTAGATTTTACTCAATTTCTGCTGTCGTTTGTTGTCGGTGCGTGCCTTCATCAGTCCGTAGCGCTTACCGAATTCCTTGAAATCCTCTCGCCATTTCTTTTCCCAGCGGGTCCAGGTTTCCATCGAAGACAATGGTTCCTGGCGGTAGCGCTTGGCGAAACGCTGCACGTTGAACATCAGATCGGAATGAAAACGCTGAACGCCCCAGCGGCATTCCTGGACCTGCTGCAAGGTCTGCAATGGCACGAAGGACTCACTTGGGATGGCGCTTTTGCGTTCACGTTCCCAGAAAACGCTGTAGCCGATCGAAAAAGCCATGCTGAAAAAGACCCAGAACAGTATCACGCCGACCAGCGAATAGACGATCGCACGTGATACGGGATAGCGTTTGCTTGTTTCGGATTGCACCGTACATTCTCCGGGGATTACCCACAATTCGTATCCAACCTAGGCAGAGAAATCACACTTGAGATACCTGCGACTTCACCTGCCGGGAACTTGGCGCAAGCCTAGCAATCAAGACGGATAAAGTCAAGACGCCCCAGGCTATAGAATATATTTTTTGCTTTGACTCCCATTTCCGGGGAGTTTTTTTGTTCTTATGGAACGTGTGGGGCGCTTCCTATTCCCTTCCCCGACGGAGCCGCCTCGCATCATAAGGCTTGAAAAACCGGGGTGTTAGCAAGCGGCAGTCAAGGCCGGAGCGCAGCGACGTTCATATAGCCTTGACGGCTGCGCGCGCCCCGGTACAAGCCGACGATGATGCGTGGCAGGTGACGGAAGGCGGAAGGGAAACCCTTCCTTGATGGTGAGTCTTGTGGATTCTTGTTCTTCCGTGCCGCTGCCCGATTTTGGGATTAAAACCAATACTTTCTTCCGGTTCTATCCTCACACTGCCGCGATACGACTGGCTACCTGCTGCAAAAACGCTTCGTCAGTGGCATCGAAATCATGGACCCGATGACCGTCGGCGTCGATCTGGCCGATAATCTTTCCTTGTTCATCCCGAATCAGAACCACGATTTCCGAGCGCGTTTGCAGGCTGCACGCCAGATAATTCGACAACTCCCGCACGTCGTCCACGACCTGGTTTTTGTTTTCTGAAACCGCCGAACCGCAGACGCCCTGTCCCACAGGGATACGCCGGTGCTCTGTCTCCGCTCCGACAAACGGTCCCAGCAGCAGTTCGTCATCCTGTAACCAATACACACCAACCCACTGATAGTGCGGCAGCTTTTCGGCAATCAGTTCCATGCTTATTGCCGCCCGCTCTTTTTGGGTATTGATGCCATTCAGCTTTCGATCCAATTGTGCCAACAGCGCTTCAGCTACATCGTCGGGGATCATCTCAGACCTCCGGCGACGTCGGTGACTGGCCGCTTTTGCCGCTGAACAGATTTTTTACGCCGTTCCATTTCTTGCCTAAATCCTCTGCGTAAACGCTTCGGATCGCTGCCAGCAACTTTGCGTACATGGCATTGGAATAGGGTTGCCAGAAGGGGCTCTTCTTCGGGTGGTAGACGTCTTCGTTAATGTGATAGGGGTAGCACAAATCGCGCAGTCCCTGATCGGAATGTACCTTACCGATACCGCTCTTTTTTGCACCCTGCCATGGAGTGCTGGGCATACCGTGACTGATGATCACCTCGTTGACCATCACCGTTCCCGCCTCCAGTTGTTGCGCAATGCGCCGACCTCGTTCCGGTTCGCGTGTGAACACATAGGCGTCAAGTCCGTAAATGGAATCGTTGGCGCGTTGGATCGCCTCATCTTCGGTGGCGAAGGGCATGATCGGAATCAACGGACCGAAGGTCTCTTCCTTGATAACTTCCATATCTTCGGTTACATCGACCAGCACGGTCGGTTCGAAGAACTGTCCCGGACCATCGATGCGCTTACCACCGGTCAGCACCTTCGCGCCTTTTTCGATGGCGTCCTGCACTTGATTCGCAACGATTTCAAGCTGATTGGCATCGGTCATCGGGCCCATGTCCATTTCACCCTGGGACGGGTCGCCCACGCGCAGCGCTTTGACTCGCTCCGTTACACGAGACACGAATTGGTCGTACACGCTTTCCTGTACGTATACCCGCTCCACCGAGGCGCAGGTCTGCCCGGCATTGCACAAACCGCCCCACACCGCCGCGCCAGCCGCGTAATCCAAATCGGCATCTTCCATCACGATCATCGGATCTTTGCCGCCCAGTTCCATGCTGCATGGAATCAGGTTTCTGCCGCAGCGCTCCGCCACGCCCAATCCAACCTGGGTCGATCCGGTGAAGTTGACGTAGTTCACTCCCATATCGATGATCTGCGAAGCCACTTTTCCCGGCGTAATCAGCACTTGGAAAACATCCTTATCCAGACCGGCTTCATCCATTAAATCGCGCATCTTTAAGGCGATCATCGGAGTCAGGCTGGCCGGTTTGTGCAACACGGCGTTTCCGGCTATCAGACCCATGATGATCGAGCCTCCCGCGATGGTGAACGGGTAATTCCAGGGGGAAATCACCAACATCACGCCGCGCGGTCGGTAGTTGATGAAACTCTTGCGGAACTTCATCAAATGTAACGGGATTTTCTGATCCGACAGAATTTTACCGGCGCGATCCAGAAAGTATTTCGTCAGATCGATCAGCGGTACCACTTCCGTTTCGGCGGCTTCCTGCAACGGCTTACCGTTTTCCTTGGAAATCAATTCGCAGAATTCCTCTGCCCGGTCGATCAGCAGATGCTGGAAGCGTCGCAACACCGAGATACGATAATCCAAGCCGCGTTCTTGCCAGCTTTTCTGTGCCGCGCGCGCACGATCCAGCGCTTCTTGCGCCTGCTGTGCGGAAATCATCGGCGCTTCGCCCACGATTTCGCCATTGGCGGGATTGTAACTGACCAGCATCGTTTGCTTTTCCGCAGATTCTGTTTTCTGTCCCATTGCCGTCGCCTGTTCCTTTACTGCTTTAGGTTTAGCACCGCCTATTTTATCCCTTTTTTGGAAAACCTCGGTTTTCTCGTACAGGGATAGAGGGATCTACAGGGGGAATTCATCCCCTTTCCATGTTTTTACGATCTTCCAATTCCAAACGCCGATCCACAATGGCGCAACCGACACTGTCGCCCCAAACGTTGACTGTCGTGCGGAAGCGATCCAACAGCCAGTCGACAGAGAGTAAAATTCCGATTCCTTCCACCGGCACATTCACCGCCGCCAGCACCATCACCATCGTTACCAATCCAGCTTGAGGAATAGCCGCCGCTCCCACCGCCGCCAGTGTGGCGGTCAGTAGCACGATCACCAGTTGTGCGCCGGAGAGATCGATTCCGTAGGCCTGCGCAATAAATACCGCCGCCACAGCTTCATACAAGGCGGTGCCGTCCATGTTGACCGTTGCTCCCAATGGCAGAACGAAACGGCTGGCGCGTGGTGATATGCCTGCTTCGTCTTCCGCGTTTCGGATCGTCACCGGCAAGCTGGCTGCACTGGAAGCGGTACTGAAGGCCGTCAACATCGCATCAGCAAAGTGACGCGCATGCAGCAAGGGACGCCTTCGAGCGAATACCAGCAGTAATATTGGCAAGACCACAAAGGCGTGCAGGCTTAACCCAGCCAACACCGTTAGAAAATACGTGCCCAGCCGCGCCAGTTCCGTCCATACGGCATTGCCTCCGCCTGCCTGCCCGATGCGATCCGCTACCAGGCCCATTACGCCCACCGGGGCCAGCCAGACGATAACTCGAACCAGCGTCATCAGCGCGTCGTTGACCGTCGAAATCAACGCCACAACCTGTTCTCCCGCTTTTCCCATACGCACCAGAATGCCGCCGAAAACCAGGGAGAACGCCAATAAGCCCAGGATGCGCCCCTCTGCCGCCGCTTCGAAGAGGTTGGGCGGCACCAGTCCGCGCAACATGTCGAAGAGCGCTTCGTACCAGGTGACGACCTTGTCCACTTTCATGGCGCCATCACCGGCCAAACCACTGACTGTTCCCGGTTGTACGATGGATACCAGCATCAAGCCGATAGACACGCTGATCAAGGTGGTGGCGAGATAGTATGTAAAGGTAAACGCGAAGGTTTTTCCGACCGACCGGTGTTCCGCCAAGGCAGCCATGCCCACGATCATGCTGCACACGATTAAAGGCACCACGACCATTTTAAGCATATTCATAAACAGATCGCCCAGCAGTTTGAGCAGGCCGGTAAAGACAGGCCAGTCACCGGCGATCCAATGTTCTCCCCACACACCTCCGATTGCAAACCCCAGCGCCGCTCCGGCTAAAAGCAGTACGGCCAAAGGCACACGCGGACGGCTTTTCGCGGTCGATGAGTTTGTGGGAGTCGTCACCATGTCGTCTCTCTTTCTTCCTCTAAACGAATCGAACTAGAATTTCACCTGTGGCGTGGCCTTTTCTGCTTCGGCGATCTCAAAGTATTCCGCCGTTTTCACACCGGTCATATCCGCCCACCACTTTCCGGGAATACCACGAATGTAGGTGTTCAGTTCGCGCACGGCGTCGTTGTAACGTTTGCGTTCAACGGCGATACGGTTCTCCGTTCCTTCCAATTGATCCTGTAGCTTCAGAAATCCTTGATTGGCTTTCAAGTCCGGATAGGTTTCTTTAAGCAGCAACAGTCTGGACAGCATTCCTTCAAGTTGAGTCGCGGCCTTGACTTTCCCAGCTCGGTCATTCGCACCGAAATAGGATTTGCGCACTTCGGCAATATCGGTCAAAAGCTCCTTTTCATGTGTGGCGTACCCTTTTACGGTTTCCACCAGATTCGGAATCAGATCGTAGCGGCGCTTCAACTGGTTCTCCACCTGCGCCCACTGCGCGCTTACGCCTTCTTCCAGTGCAATCGTCTTGTTATAGCCGCAACCGTTCAACATCAGCAACACAAGCCCAACCACAACAATCACATATGCCCGTTTCATCTTTTTGCTCCTATCGAAAAATTCGGTTTTTCCTATACCGTTCTATCCAATTTACCAATCAGCTCTCGGATTTCTTACCAGCTTCCACCGGCGCCGCCGCCGCCGAAGCCGCCGCCCAGACCGCCGCCGAAAGAACCGCCACCGCCGAAACCACGTCCTCCACCGAAGCCGCCCATCCCTCCGATGAACAGCCCCCGCCTGCCCGAGCGCCAGGTGCGCATGCCATTCACTCGTCTCCGCCGACCGATCAGCGGTCCGAACATGAAGATCAAAGGCAGCAGATAAAAAATCAACCCGGCGATGTTCGACTTTTTTCGCTTGACGCGCCGTTGCTCGGGCATCCCGGTAATAGAAATGTTCTTGGCCGCAGTGATTTCCTGCACGATGGCCAGTGTTGCCGCTGTGATGCCTTTGCTGCTTTCGCCGCGCTTGAGATAAGGAATCAGCCGTTCACGCCCGATCTGCCCCATCAGACCATCCGGCAGGATGCCTTCTAATCCGTATCCCACCTCGAAACGGTACACGCGATCCTTTTGGGACAGTAAAAAGAGCAGGCCGTCATCCTTACCTTTGCGGCCCAGTTTCCAACGCTCGGCCAATGCCAGCGCATAGCCTTCCTTGCTCTCTCCCTCCAACGATGGCACCGTCACGACCAGCAGTTGAATGCCGCTTTTCTGCTCCAACTGTTTCAGCAGTCCGTTCAGCGCCGATTCATGACCGGCTTCGATCATGCCTGCCCGGTCGGTTACGTAATCTCTCGGCTGGGAGGGCCACTCGCCCGGTAGCGCCGCAAAGGCCGCCCCGGTCATACAGAGAAAAAGAAACAGTGTTTCTACGATGCTGCGCAGAATGTAGTGCCGCTGCTTTCTCGCGTTCATTCTACGACTCCAGCCCGTCGATATGCGTCACCAGTTCGAAAAAGGTCCGCTCCCAGGCGCTATACAGATCGTATACATCCGCCTTGTCCGGTCGCTTGCCCTGCTTGTAGCGCGCATAGACCGAAACGAAAGGCTCGAAACCGATGCCGGTCGCTTGTTCCAGTCGCCTGGCTGCTTCCGTATTGCCCGCCTGCTCATCACCACCCAACAAATGCAAGGCTGCACGCAACAAGGGGAAGATCTCCTCTACATTGGCGGCGTACCAATTGGCCATCCACTTGGCATCACCTGCCGAACGCAGATACGCCTGCCTCAACTGCAATTGCCAGGCGCGAAGCTCCCGCTCTACCTGTAAACGTAAATGTTCATTGGCGATGTTCACCTGTGTCAGCAGATCCTCTCCGCACAGCAGAACGTGATTGCTTTTGAGATCCAGCAGTTCCATCGGGAAGCTGTCTTGTGCATCGTTGAAATGATCCGGCGTTAACAATAACGGTGCGCGCAAGCCCTTTTTTCCGTAACGAACACCCAACCGGCTGATGCGGTCCAACAGCGCCGCATCGATAGACGGATACACCAGTAGCAGATGCAGATCCGGGTGCGACTCGCTGTGCTCGCCGCGAACTGCCGCTCCAATCAGGAAAACGCTGCTTGGCAAGGGATCGTCCAATGCAAAAAGTTCCTGTATAAACGGCTCGATACGTTTTTTGACATCCGGCAATACATCCTGCCAGAAGAATTCCCTGCTCATCTATTTTCCTCCCCGTGGCATCTTTGATGCCGATTCGAAACTTGTTCCGCTGCTAACAAACCACATTTCCGCTTAAAGTTCAACCGTGTATCGGCAGCTTTCAGCAGCTTTTTGCATCGAGAGGCAACAAATAGAACAACTTGAACGCACCCGTCCGTTTCATTTTCTTTTTCCGGTGCTTCTTCTCCCGATCTCGGCAATTTCTTTCTCTTTATCGCCGCTTTCTGCTACACTCAAGCGGAATGAGTCAGCCAAACACTCCCTGCCGTCGTTTTGTCTGTCGGTGGGGGATAACCACAAAAATGGATTCACAAGATGACGATTCCACAAGCTTTCCCGAATCTTCTACACTATGGCCGCTTTTCTTTTGTCTTGTCGCTGGTTTTACTCTCCCTGTCGATGCTGGCAGGCTGCGGAGATTCCGACGAGCCCATCTCGGACGGTGACCTGGACCTCGATCCCGTAGAACATGAAAGCGAAAACCCGGACGGCGATCTGGATGCAGACGATGCCTCCGACCGCGAACGGCCCGAGGCGGCCTGGCTGAAATGGGAGGACGACACCTACGACCAATGGACCGTGCGCCCCTTCTGTCAGGGCGGCTTCATCGCATTTGAGGAAACTTTTGAAGAAGAGGACTTCAGCGCCTATGAAGAGTGGAAACTGGATTACAAGGTAGAGGGCAACCCGAGCGGAGATACCAGCGGAGCGGCGGTTCCCGTGATCGTCAGCGAAGAAGGCAGGGAGAATCATTATCTCTCCGGCGACTCCGAAGATACACAGTCCGGTTTGCCTGCGGCGCGTATCTATACGTCGATTCCCGAAGACTTGCGCCTGATGCAGCTTTCCTATCATTTTCTTACGCGCCTGCCCGGTGCCAGTGGAGACAACTACCTGTGGCTCTACGGTCAAAGTGTTCCTTCCGATACGCCCGATCCGACCGGAAACTGGACGCCGGAAATCCGCCTGTATCACCATGCCGCCCTGCCCACGGGCGACGAAGGCAGCCCGCAGCGCATCGAAGCGCTGGAGCAGTCGGGTATGCAGCATCGCAAACGAGACGGCCTGGACAACGGCTGGCACCGCGTCGAGTTGTACCAGAGCGGCGAAAGCTGGCGTCTGGATGTGGACCGGGTGACTTTATGCGAACAGGATCAATGTCTCTTTTCCGACCGCATCGACAGCGACCATCCGTTGAACTACCTTTTCCTGGGTTTGGCCGGGCATTTGGATGATATCCGCATCGGCAAATTGTGTCCCATGCCGGATGTGGGTTTGGCCTGCGAAGATATGTACGATTGCAAAGTCGGTGAAGTCTGCGGCAGGGATAACGTCTGCCACGAAACGCGCGCCATCAGTTGCCGCGCCGACCGTCAGTGCGAAGATCCTACAAAATGTATCGGCGAAAAAAGCGGTGGCGATTTACTGGGCGACGGCGTTTGCACGCTCGTATGCGAAAAAAGTGCGGACTGCCTGGCCGGGGAAGTCTGCATGCCTACTAGCGCAACAGAGGGGCAGTGCCACGCGCTGTGCAACGAGGAAGAGGGCTGCCCAGAAGGGCAGATCTGCCGCGAGATTCTGGGAGTGAAAGGCTGTGTGCCGGAAGACTGCAAGACCAACGGAAGCTGGCAGGTCGAACCCAACGGGCTGTTGTCCTGTCAATGCGACGATGGTTTCGCGCTGAATCCTTACTCCAACCGTTGCGAGGATCTGGGTAGCTGCCAGACGCACTCCGATTGCGCCTCCAATCAGTCCTGCGGCGAGGGCATCTGCTACGTCAATCGCGACATTGCCTGTCAGACCGACGATAGCTGTGCAGAAGGGTTGAGTTGCCAGGGCTTTATTCTGGATGATGAACTGGCGAGCATCGGTCAATGTACCGCCGCCTGTGCCGTCGACGAGGAATGCCAGCCTTATGAACGCTGTTTACCGGTATTGGTAACGCCGCAACAGGCTGCCTGGAGTTGCTTGGGGCGTTGCGACACCGACGACGACTGCGACAGTTCCATGAGCTGTGTGGAACTGGAATCCGGCAATGTCTGCATGACGAACACCTGCCAGAGTAACGGGGAGTGGAGCTGGTCGGAGGGCGAGCAGGCTATCTCCTGCACCTGCACCGGCGAAGCAACGGCAGATCCCTTTAGCGGTCGTTGCATGTAAGGCTTGCTCGAATGAATACCGATAATTCGCAAGCCTCTCCGGTCACTATTCGCAACCTGACCCTGTTGGGTCTGGCATTATTGGCTGTGTGGGTTCTGCTGGCTTGCTATCACGAACTGGGTTGCGACGATCACTACTGGCATTACCTGACCGGTCAGATCATCGCCCAAAACGGCTCGATCCCGGATACCGATCCTTTTTCCTACACCTTTGCGGATCATAGCTGGACCAACTGGGAATGGCTGGGCAGCCTGATCATTTACGTCGTCTGGTCCGTCGATCTCGATTTGGGCCCGGTGTTGTTGCGCCTATTGATTTACATCCTGATGCTTGCCGCGCTGTTGGCTCATGCCGGACTGGCCGAAAAGGAAGAAGGTCGTCCCGCCGTCGCTTGGCGCTTTTTGCTGCTGCTGCTCGTGCTGGCGGTCGTCTTTCCACGTTTCTCCGATCGTCCGCATACGCTGGTCTTTCCCTTGTGGACGCTTTCCCATTTGCTGGCGGAACGGGCGCGGCTTTACCGCAAAAACGGCGGGTTGCTGCTGTTGATTCCGCTGACGGCCCTGTGGGTGAACCTGCATCCCTCCTGGACGATCTCCCTGGTGATCGTGGGCGCGAGTTGGTGTAACGAACTTGGCCAGCGTATTCGCAGCGAACGTTTCTTTGACGTCCTGCTGGGCAGCTATCGCTGGCCCCTGACACTATTGGGGATGCTGGCGGCGGCTTTTGTCAATCCCCATACCTTTGAGGTTCTGCTGCCTTTTCCAACGGTCATGAGCGAGCAGGTCTCCGCCGAATGGGGAGCGTTCGCTGACTTTTTAAGTTTCACCGGTCCCATCGGGTTGAAGCTGTTTTTACTGTTACTGCTATTTGTCGCGGCTTCCTTTTTGCTGGCCGGAAACAAGCGCCGCATAGGCGACTGGCTGCTGATGGCGTCATTGGGTGTGATGGCCATACTGCATGCACGCTTCACCGCCGAATTCGCACTACTGGCCTATCCGATTCTTATCCGCAATCTCGGTGGCTGGCGAGTTGGCAGAATCGCAGACATGCGCCCGGTTTTTTCCGTTGTGATCCTTTTGTTGTCTGTTCTGTTGTTTACCGGAGTTACAAGAGTGGAAATGCTGGCTATGGGCACCCCGCCCGGCGTCGGTCCCAGCCCGCAGCTACATCCAATCGGAGCGGTGAACTACATTACCCGTCACGATTTACGCGCCAGGCCGCTTACAAATACCTTTTGCGGTGCCGACTATCTACTGTATCGACGCTGGCCCAAACAACGTATCTTCATCGATGGTCGTGTCCCGACCTTGTACCCTACGGAATTTCTGAATCGCTTTCGTTCGCTGGGGGATCCGAAAGAATTGGACCGCACGCTTTGCGAATACGAAATCGGTTTGGTGATGATCGACGAAGGCTATCGAATCGCGCCGAATCGAACCATCGCGGAACACCTATGGGATTCTGCGGAGTGGCGTTTGCTGTATTACGATGACCGCAACCTGCTTTTCGGTCGTTGCGATTTGTTGTCGAAGGATTTCTGCGAGCGGCAGGCGTATCGCATTCTCAATCCCATGCAGACCGACCCCGCCTATCTGCGACAGGTCGATAGTGAAGTCGCTTGGGAGAATCTGCTGGCCGATGTCGCCCGCAGCGTGCAAGATAACCCGGAAGATGCCTTAGCTCCCCGTGCGTTATTGACGCGCATGGTTGCCATCGAACCTT
Source organism: Myxococcota bacterium (assembly GCA_965140415.1). GTDB lineage: Bacteria > Myxococcota_A > SURF-8 > SURF-8 > SURF-8. Next base: position 4,437,042 of record OZ223209.1, on the reverse strand, counting down.
TTCCAAGTGAACAGATCCTGAATCGGATCGCCGCTTTCGCCAGTGATCCGAAATTGCCCGCGCAGATACGACAGGCCATCGCAAAGGGATTGCAGGTTTTTAAACACCCCGCCGCCGAAAAGCTAGGGCAATAGATCTACACAATCGGAAGGATCAATCCTCGCCCCATTTGCTGGGATCGGCCACGATGTCGCAGTCGATAAACTGTACTCCCTGTTTGTCTCGTACCGAACTCAGGCAGTATTCGAAAATGTAGGGCATTTCCACCAGGCGTACGTAGCTGATATTGGTCACGCCGCCCTGACCGTTATCCACCTGTTCCACGCGCGGGGCTTTGTAATCACTGTAATCCGTATCCTCCGGCAACGTCGCCCAGGGATCCCAATGTTCCCATTGGCGGTACCAGTCGGAACTGTCGCCATACCATTGCATGATGTGCCGTGCTTCTTCCGCGTCCAGCGGGTAGCCGTAGGTCGCAGCGGAAAGCAGCCAGCCGGACATATCCGACTGAAACTCCTGGTGTTCGCGGTTGCTCAGTTCCGCGTCGTGCATCATCGTGTCGAAACGCGCGGGCAGACCGCTCATCAAGGATTCCGCCAATGCGGTATGGCCCCAGGCTTCGGCAGCGGCCAGTGCGCCGATATGGAAATAGTTGTAGATATTATAGTTGAACCAGTTACCTACACCGGCCATCGCTTCGAAATCCCAGCCGGTCATGCCACTGCCGCAATCGCCCTTGCCTTGTGTGTTGCCGTAACCCAGTAACGCAGCACCCAGTTGGGCGTTGCACTCGGCGTCTTCGCCGAACAGAATCTCCCAATGAACGTAGCTCCCCAAATCCGCCAGCGGTTTGGTCGGTTTGGTGGCGTCGTAAGGCCGCACCGCTTCGCCATCTTCATATTTGGTCATGATAAACCAGTCGTTGTCCACGATGTTTTTGGAGAATCCGCGTATGTACTCGATGTAAAGCTCGGCGGCGTCGCGCAATTCCTGATTCTGCGATTCGTGGAAGGCACGGGTTGCGATGGGTAGCGATCTGTTCACGTAAGGAACGTCGTCTTTGGAACGCATATTCGAAACCCAGATATCGCCGTAAGTGGGATTGTCGGGAATTTCGAATACATGCACGTTCCACTTGAAGGAATCGTAACAGGCAGGGGTGTAGTTTACCTGCACTTTGCGATCGTCCACCGTATAGGCGTGATCGTGATTGAAAACGGCGCGTGCCTGTAGATACTTGACCAGCGGATCTTCGCTTCCAAATTCCAAACCCAAGGATAACGCCACAATGCCTTTCAGATACTGCGTACCGATGGCCGCCATGCGCTCGTCGCCGGTAAGCAGATAGCCGGCGATGGCGTTACTCATCACCTTGATGGAGCGCTTCAGAATGTTTTCCGCCTTGCCGCGATGATTGAAGATGATTGTATCGCCCTCGCGCCGCATACCGACATCCTGCCACCACAGTTTATAGTCCATCATACTCGAATCGTAGGAGGCGTCCAGGCCGTGGCTCATGCGCCAGACCCAATCGAAATAATTCGTTTCTTTGAAAAAAGCGGTTACTTTTTTCGTGAACGCGGTGATTTCCTCCTGGTTGGGCGCGGTGCCGTTTGCCTCTCTGGCAGGTGGAGCAAAACCCAGCTCCGAGAATACTTCGGAAGGCGGCAGCAGGTTTTCCACCGGGGCGTAATCCAGATCGCCATCGGAAATTTCGCCTTCCGTCGTATCGCCATCCACTTCGCTGTCACCGTCTACCGATTCGCCTTCCGTCGAATCGCCATCCGCGATGGTGTCACCATCGGTCACGTCGCCATCCGGGTCGGAGCTGTCGTCACTACAGGCGCAAAGCATCAGTAACAGCACACAAAATACTCCCATCCAACACCAAAACTTACCGTTCATAAGCGCCTCTCTTTTCGATTAAACGATTGCCTCCCGGCCAGAACGACCGTAAACGCCCTGAACCTACCGGTAAACGACCCGAGCGTCAAGGGAATTGGAGCTTTTGCCGTAGCTTCAATAATAACGAGAGATCGAAAAATAACCATTTCCCAATCGTCGAAATCCTAAACATGGATTTCCTACACTCCGATCCGTTTTTCGATGAATGCCACGATCTTTTGCATCGATTGCGTCGCTTCCGGGAAGACCGGTGCGCAAACCGGGTAACAATGGAACATTCCCGGCATCACAATCAAGTCAACATCCACATCTGCCGCATTCGCTCTCTGGGCAAAGCGGGTCGAATCGTCCAGGAGCAATTCATCGCCACCGACTGTCAGTAAAAGCGGCGGCAAGCCTTCCAACTCGCCATAAAGTGGGGAAATCAAGGGGTTGGCTGCATCCTGTCCCGCTGCATAATAGGCGCTGAACACCGCCTGCGATTCGCGCCAGGTCAGCGGATCGACCTTTTCGTTGGTAAGCAGCGATTCCCCGGTATTCAGTAAATCCGTCCAGGGAGACAAAGCCACCGCTGCCGCAGGCTGCTGTAACCCTTCCTTTTTAATGGCCAATAACAGTGCCAACGCTAAACCGCCTCCGGCGGAATCTCCCATGATTACGATATCTTCTGGCAGATAGCCCTGCTGCAACAGGTAGCGATACCCCGCCAGCGCATCGTTCAATGCTGCCGGAAAGGGATGCTCCGGTGCCAGGCGATAATCGACGACCAAGGCTGGAACGTTGGTCGCCTTGACGAACTTGGCGACGATGGGACGATGTCCCTTGGCCGAGCCGAGAACGTAGCCACCGCCGTGCAGGTAGAGAATCGCTTTACCTTCTTTCGCCTGACCCGGCAGCAACCACTCTGCACAGAAGTTGTCTTGATCCACCGGCGTGACCTGGAAATCGGCAGGCAATTTTCCGAACAAGCCGGAGCCTTTGTTCACCTTGGCCCGCAGTTCTGGAATGGACGTGTCCCAGCTCACCATTGGTTTTCGTTTCCACTGTAACAACAACAAGTTGCGATAGCGCAACATCAAAATAAACAAGCTACTGCGTATGCTTCTCATGATGTACTTCCTTTGCGAATTTCAACAATTCACTTATATAAGCTGATATTTACCTGGGTTTTGAGCTACTTGATCCAGTATTCGCGTCCATCCGGTGTGCGATCCAGAAAACGGTAATCGATCAAATAGCGGCGCACCATAACGAAATCATCGTAGATTGCCGCCAGGATCTCGTTGATTTCCTGCTCGCCATAGCGCTTATCGCGCCAGAACTGCTCGCTAATGCGATTCAGAATCACGAGCTTGGCCTTTTGCTTGGCAGGAAAGCGTTTTAACTTCATCTGTGGACCCGGCTCGAAATACTTGTCGATCAGCTTTTGTTCTTCCGGTTTGGTCACGATTGCACGTTCGTCCTGGGTTGGCAGATCGGCGTGGAATTCGACAAACACATTCTCCTGGCTTTCCCGCTGTTCCGCAAGCTGCATCAATGCAAGAAACAGCTTGGCTTCCTTCTTTCGTTTTCGTAGTTGAAACCGATGGTTGCGCACGGTGGAAGCGGACTTCCCCCCCAACTCCTGCGCGATCTGCTTATCCGTTTTTCCGTGGTACAGGCCATTGAGCACCGTCTGCTGGATGTCGGACAGGCCGGTATGCTGTTTGCCCAGTTCCACTAACAGGTCAAAGACCTCGCCATGACTGCGGCGAATGTGCTCACGTACGGCACGCTCAGCCAAAAGCATTTTCTTTTCAAAGGGATACACTTCTCCCTCTTCAAAAACAGCCTCGCAGAACATGCAGCGGTAGCGTCGCCCATCCGGTTCGCTCACATAACCTTTCGACAGATCCTGCGGATCGAGATCGTACAACTTATTTCGATATTCCTCTAGCATCGTTGCCTCCAATTTCAAACAACGCGACACGTCGTTACTTTATTAGTAAACGAAATGGCTCTTTGTTTGATAATTGTCAATCGTTTTTTGTTTCTGTTTGCTATCTCACGAAAGGGAAATTTGGAAAGTGATTGTATAATTTGTATTATTCAGAAACTGATTTGCATACAGGTTGCAATTCCGTTTGTGAAAAGGTAATACTCATCGTGGATCTTACTTTCTTGACCTGTTGGAAATAGTAATATAGGAGTTGTATAGAGCGGGAGTAATCAACCAGTAAACCTACAGGAGAAGCCCATGTTGCTCAATCCCAAGAAGCACGATCGCAAGTATCCGGACGCACGATCCAAGGAAATAATTTTAAAAACCATCGAATTTTTCGAAAACAAAGGCAAGGTAAAGCTCAAGGAAGACGACCACGAGCGCCTGTGGTATGCAGATATGCTTGAGTTCATAAAGGAAAATAAAATATTTTCCCAATTGATCACGCCTGAAAAATATGCAAACGGGGATCCGGATACACGCTGGGATACTTGGCGAGCCTGCGAATTCAACGAAGTGCTGGGCTTTTACGGTCTGCATTATTGGTATACTTGGCAGGTTTCCATTCTGGGTCTGGGTCCGATCTTTCAGTCGGACAACGAGCAGGCCAAGAAAAAAGCAGCCCAATTTCTGCGTGAAGGCGGAATTTTCGCATTCGGACTATCGGAAAAGGAACATGGCGCAGACGTGTATAACACGGACATGATCCTGACTCCACAGGATGATGGAACCTTCAAAGCCAATGGTTACAAGTATTACATTGGCAATGGCAACGAAGCTGCCATGGTCTCCGTGTTCGGCAAAATCGAAGGCACGGACGAATACGTTTTCTTTGCAGTCGATTCCCAGCATGATTGCTATGTCTGCCGACGTAATCTGGTGAATACCCAATCCTACGTGTCGGAATTTTCATTGCACGATTATCCTATTGCCGAAGCTGATATTCTGCATCGTGGCACAGAGGCTTTTTACGCTGCCCTCAACACCGTCAATATCGGAAAATACAACCTTGGCTGGGCTTCTATCGGCATCTGTACGCATGCCTTTTATGAATCCATTACTCATGCCTCCAACCGCACCCTCTACAACATGAAGGTAACTGATTTCCCGCATGTGAAACAGAATTTTGTGGATGCCTATACCCGTCTGGTCGCCATGAAACTTTTCGGTTTGCGCGCCTCGGATTACATGCGCGTCGCCTCATTGGAGGACCGACGCTACCTGCTGTACAATCCGATTATGAAAATGAAAGTCACCACTCAGGGCGAGGACGTGATCAACCTGCTTTGGGATGTCATTGCAGCGCGCGGCTTTGAGGGCGAGACCTACTTCGAAGCGGCTGCGCGCGATATTCGCGCCCTGCCCAAGCTGGAAGGTACGGTGCATGTCAACGTGGCGCTGATCATCAAATTTATGGCCAACTACCTGTTCAATCCCAAGCCTTTCGATCCGGTTCCGACCGTGGATGACCCGCGTGACGATAGTTTCCTGTTCGAGCAGGGGCCCACCAAGGGGCTGGGAAAGATTCAGTTCCATGATTACAACCTGGCTTACGACGCCTGGGATCTGCCCAATGTGAATGTGTTCAAGGAACAGATCTCCGTGTTCAAGCAAGCCCTGATGATGGCGCCGCCGGACAAGGCACAGCAGCGCGATATTGATTTCCTACTTAGCGTGGGTGACATTTTCACGCAGATCGCATACGGGCAGTTGATTTTAGAGAACGCCAAACTTATGAATGTGGACCCGAATCTGGTTGATCAGATCTTCGACTTTATGGTGCGCGATTTCTCCAAGCACGCTTTGTCGGTTTACTTGAAGCCGAGTTCAAGCGAAGCACAGAAGGATTTTTGCATGAAGATGATTCGCAAGCCGATTGCAGATGCAGAGCGCTATGGGAAAATCTGGGAACTGGTGCACAGCTATGACGGGGCTTATGAGATGAATCCGTAGAACGTCAAATTTGTCGGTCCGTATTTCATGATCGGTCTTCTCTACGGAGGAGGCCGATTTTTCAATTTTTTGGACTTTCTTGAAAGATTAGTATAGAAACTAGGTACAAGCACATTGTTTCTACTCAATTTTAGGTAACGGAGCAGGGGGCTCACATGACTCGATTTCAACAGGTGCTATTTACAATCTTACTTATAATGTCAGTTGCGTGCTTTGCATGTGGCTCAGACGACGACTCCGATCCAACGGATGGAGATGCGTCGGATGGCGATAGCTCGGATGGAGATCTGGCCGATGGCGATGCCGCCGATGGTGATGCCACGGATGGCGACTCCGCTGATGGGGATACGACCGATGGCGACTCCGTTCAGAGATTGGAATACCCTCCTTTAGCGCGTAAAACCACGACCTTGATCGATGTGGATGAGCCGGTTTTCTTTCTGCCTCAAATCAGTGAAGATTATTTCGCAACCATTCGCGATGACAAGGGCAGCGAAACTCCGGGGGAAGAGATCGGACAGATTACCGATCTTTTGATGACGGACCAACCGAATGGCCGTTTGATGGAAATCAAGTCAGGGGACATCGATGCCGATGGCAAAGATGAAATGGTTATTCTCAGCCTGTACACGGACCACGAAAACGATGATCGTACCTATCGCTACGATTATCCCCGGATTACCATCATCGACGACAAGGATGCCGGTTTTGCCATTATTGGCACCATCGATAAAACCCCGTTTGCCGTCGATCCGCTTAATCCCGAATTCGATTCTTACCTAACGGCGGATCTTGCACTGGCCAATCTGGACGATGACGACGGGTTAGAAATCGTCTTCGCTGGAACCTATGGGCGTATCGATATCGCCGAATATAACGACAGCTACCGGACGTATCAGTATGCCAGCGTGCTGGTGACCTTCGATGATGCGGGAAACGGATTCTCGAAATTGGCTTTCAATAGCGAAGCGGGAGTCGGTGTTACCGAAATTAAAGTCGATGCCGGTGATGTGGATCGCGACAACCGGGATGAAATCTTTATCATCGGTCATAAAAAGGCGGATACCGGGGATGGAGACCGTTGGTTTGCCCAGGCCTGGGCTTTGGATGACCATGTAGATGGCTACACCGAGCTTTATCACTGGCATAATCGCGACGACGAACTTTTCGACTATAGTGTTGGTAAACCCAACGTAGTGTGTGGCGATTTCGACGGGGACGGAATCGATGAAGTGACTTTCGGAGCGGTATCCAGAAACGGTTATTGCCGTTTACAGACAAGGGTTTACGACGATGCACTAAACGAGTTCGTGCATTTAGAGGGAAAATACATCGAGGATTGCCCGAATCGAACCTGGGATCATAACGTACCGTTGCAACTGGAAGCCGGCGATATCGATGGCAATGGCAAAGACGATGTACTCATTGCCGTTCATGATGTCTATTACAATGATCGTGGTTGGTACGTGTATTATTTTCGTCCGGATCGCGACGATTCGGGATATGTGCAATACCGGGCGTTTAGTGGATCGTGGGAAAATGTCAACGATGCCGATCGTTACAGCCTGAATTGGACGCCGAGCGGTTTCCGCATGGATGTCGGCGACTACGACCGCGATGGCAAAGCCGATGTATTCGCCATGTACTATCGATACAAGACGATTCAAGGACAACCGCCCTACGGAGAAGATGAAATTGTCGTGGAAGGATTCGATGCCAAACGTTTTGCATTCAAAGATGATGAATTCGAAGTGGAGGATGAATGGAGTTGGGATTGGCCGGAAACATTACCGCTCGATACCTGGGTGCAACCCTTGGTCGGTTTAGGGGATTTCGACGGAGACAGCATGGTGGTGCGATATACGGGTGACAGCTGGCTGGCCATGAGCGAGCCGCGCATCGTTGTGGCGATGGCCATGCCGCCTGGCTGGGCTTCCATTCCGCAGGATAACAAGGGAAATACCTGGGTTGGTTATGGGCAGGTTCGGACGGAATCCAGTTCGGAATCCAATGAAATCAGCATGTCCGCTTCCGTCACCATGTCGGTGGAAGCCTCCGATCCGTTCAATATTGTCAGTGCAAAGGCTTCGACGACCTTGAAAACGGAATTGACCAAGACTCAGACTCAAACGAAAACCGTCAGTACGGGTGTCAAGCGGGTCGGGAACTGGGCGCCGGATGACCTGAGCGACTTTGTTATTTACACGGCAACGGAATACGAACGCTTCCAGTATGAAGTCATCACCCATGAAGACCCGACGAAGGTTGGTACACTGTTGACGATCGACGTTCCCCTGCAAACCAATACCTTTAAGAAAACCGTTAAGGCTTTCAACGAGCAGAACGGAGATTATCGCGACATCGGCGTGGAAACCTTCACTCACACAGTCGGCGATCCGAGCACCTACCCGGACAAAGATGCCCGCGACGCGCTGCTGGCAACCTATACGGGTTGGATGACGCCGGATCCTTCGGAGCAGCTGTTGTCAATTGGTGAAGCTTCGGCAGGTGGCACGGAAGCCTTTATTTCAATGGGTAAAGAAAACGCCCAGTCCGAAGCTCGCACCCTGGGGGTTGAGGTTTCGGCGGGATTTTCGGTTGGTGGTGTAGGAGTGGAAAGCACCGTTGGTCTAAGCAATACCAATATCTACGAAATCGCCGTGGCGGAGTCGACGGATTACGCCGGTAGCGTAGGGGATATCCCCAGTAGTCATTTTAATGACTACGAATACTATTTCGGTATGTTCGTCTACAACTTCGAGCGTGACGATGGCGTGAAATACCAGGTCATCAACTGGTGTGTGGAGCAATAACTCCGTTCTTTGAATTGTTTGGATTTGATTAAAAAGTCGTTTTGAATTATAACGAATTTGGTCATCCTTTTGTTTTGGTAAAAGGAAATGATCGAAGGATTCGTATCAAAACGGCTTTTTTTGTAAAGTTTCGATTTCCGGAAAGAATTTCAGGGAAATTGAATCTGGTTAAAGAACGATTGTGTATAAATAAAGGAGAGGGTTTCATGAAATACCGTTGGATATTGCTGGTTTCGCTGGTTATTCTGCCGCTTCTGGTCGCTTGTGGCGGTGATGACGAAGTCGATGGTCCCATTTTCGGTTTTGCCACCTACAACGCGGGATTGGCTACGGGCTACGTGTCCTACGCGCCGGAGCGCGAAGCCTTGATCGGCGACGCCCTGGCCGCGGTGAATGCGGATGTGATTTGCCTGGAAGAAGTATGGACCGAGGATCAGGCGAAGTCGCTGATCGAAGGCGCCAAGCCTTCGTTTGAATACTCCTACTATGAGATGACCCTGGAAGAAGCGTCGGAAGGTGAAGGCGAAGCCTCCTGCACCGACGAGGAAGCCGATCCTCTGGAAACCTGTGTGGCGGCCAATTGTGCGGATGTCGCGCCAGAAAACATTACCGCCTGTGTATTGGCCCAATGTGGCGATGAATTCGGCGCGTTGTCGCAGGAATGCACCAATTGTGTGGTGGCCAACATCGGTAAATCCGTAGACGAAATCCTGACCATCTGCAAGAGCAGCGAAGGTTCCGGTCAGTTTGCCTATGAAGGCCATAACGGATTGCTGATCCTGTCCAAGCATCAACTTACCAATAAAGACTACAAGATCTTCGATTCGACCTTGAACCGTCGCGTGGTCTTGTCTGCCGACATCGCCCTGACCGATTCCGTGTCCGCTTCCGTGTTCTGCACGCATTTAAGCGCGAATCTGTCGGATGTCAGTTATGGCGGCGAGTATGACAGTTGGGGTGACGAACAGGCGGCGCAGATCAACGATCTGCTGGCGTATGTCACGACCCAGTCCAGTGAAAACATGTCGGTGGTGATGGGCGATATGAACTGCGGACCGGAAACGGCGCAGGTTTCGGCGGAGTTGCCGGAAAACTTCTCCAAATTCACCGATGCCGGATACCTTGCACCTTATGCGAAATCCGATACCTCGCCCTGTAGTTGGTGCATGGAGAATCCGCTGACCGGTGAAGATCGTGCCGATCACATTATCGATCACGTATTCTTCAAGAATGCACCGGAAAATTCCGTGGCAACCAGCGCGAGAATTCTGGATCAGGAAGTCACGCTTACGGTGGAAGGCGAAGAGATCGCCAGCCGCTATTCCGATCATTATGGTGTGCTGGTCCAGTTGCAGTTGGACAACTGATCTGTAAGCGGTTTATCTAAAATGAAAGACGGCGGTCCGGTAACGGGCCGCCGTTTTGTATTGGCAACATGCGTTTTTAACTTCCATCGTTGAATATTCGCGGTATGATGTCCGATATTGATGGAGTCTGTGCCGTCTATCATTTACACCTGGAAAATTTCATGCCGATCAGAATTCTGTTTTCCACATTTTTACTGTTGCTGTTTTTTCCCATTACGGCATACGCCGGTGCTGCGCATCCAACTGTACGATTGCAATTGAAATGGAAACACCAGTTCCAGTTCGCCGGTTTTTATGCGGCGGTTCATAAGGGGTTCTACGAACAGGCCGGGTTGAATGTACAGTTGATCGAGGGCGGTCCCGGCCTCGTTCCGGTGGAAGAAGTGCTTCGTGGAAAAGCGGAGTTCGGTGTGGCGAATTCCGAATTGCTGATTCACCGTTTAAAAGGCAAACCGGTTGTGGCGCTGGCGGTGATTTTTCAGCATAGCCCGTCGGTTTTTCTGGCGTTGCGCAATAGCGGAATCATGAGTCCGGACGGCATGATCGGAAAGCGGGTGATGCTGAGAAAGGGGTTTGATTCGGCTGAATTATTGGCGGTATTCAGAAATGAAGGCATCGATGCCAATCAATTTACGCGGCTTGATCTGAGTTATGATATCAACGACTTGATCGACGGTAAAACCGACGTCTACCACGCTTACGTTTCGGATCAGACCTACTATTTGCGGCAGAAAGGGATTCCATTTTCCGTCATTCAACCCCGCAGCTACGGTATCGACTTCTACGGGGATACCTTATTTACTACCGAGAGCATCGTACACAATCAGCCGGAAATCGTTGCAGCGTTTAAACAAGCCAGTTTGCAGGGCTGGGAATATGCAATGACGCATATCGACGAGATGGCGAACTACATCATCGAGAAGTACAAAACGGATAAAAGCGCCGGTCATCTGAAATTCGAAGCCGATTCCATGAAAGCGCTGTTGACCTACGAAGCGAGATCGATGCTCAATTTACTGCATCCTGAGTTGATCGAAATCGGGCATATGAATGCCGGGCGCTGGAAGCATATTGCCGATACCTGCGCCAGCCTCGGAATGATCGATCCGCACTATTCGTTAAAGGGATTCATCTATGAGCCGGAACCGGATTACGGCTGGCTTAAAACACTGTTGGTGGTCATTGCAGTGATTTGTCTGGGGGCCATCATGATCACTGTCGTGTTGATCGTTTTCAATCGGCGGTTATCCAATCTGGTTGCGCTGCGAACTCAGAAATTACAAGAAGCCAATTTGAAACTGATCGAACACAAGGAACTGCTGGAAGAGACGGTCCAGCAGCGTACGAAAACGCTTCAAGAAAAGAATGATCAGTTAGAGCAGGCACTTAGCGAAGTCAAGACCTTGAGCGGTCTGATTCCGATCTGTGCTTCCTGCAAAAAAATTCGCGATGATGAAGGCTATTGGAACCAGATCGAAACCTACATCAGCCAGCACAGCAAAGCCGATTTCAGCCATGGAATCTGTCCCGATTGCGCCAAAAAACTCTATCCGGATCTCTACAAACACGAAGAACCTACATCGTGAAAGACATAGGTTCCCTATCTGTCGAATAATTGGGATGTGGCATGGGCGAAGCGAAGAAAAACGAAGCTTGCCCATGTGGATCTTGAACACGGGCAAACCTGCGGCTTAGCCCGCGCCACCTTTCCGTTATTCGAAAGTATTTTTCGACTTACGCTCCGCCGCTACAAAAAAGCGTCGCTCGTTATGAATGGTAACTCTTAAAGCTCACGCCGTGGCAACGACCTCCGTCTCACTTTTTGAGGAGGAGGAGGAGGAAAGCACTCTTTCAATCAGAATCTTCGTTGCATCGGTGGGATAACCCAGCGAAGTCAGAATCTCCTGTGGCGAGCTACCGATATGGATTTCATGATGATGCGGGTCCATCTCCTCGAACTGGAACTGGATGGTCAGAATATACTTGTCATCATCCGTTCGGTACAACGCAACGCTTTCCGTGTTGATGGGCGTTCGGATTTCCACCTGATGCTCTTCGAATTCTTCATCAAGTAAAACACCTGAAAATTCAAATGATTCGCCTTTTTCCGTCAGTGCAGTGTACGTGCTCATGACCCGCTTTTCTCCCTTTTTTCCGAAGAACCGATTGTTTGTCCACAACTCCGTCCCCGCTTAAAAGAGAACAATTGAACCTGAAATCTTCCCTAAATAAAAACAATTCCAAATAAAAGTTTACATCTCAGAGTTGACAAGTCAGTTCTACGTAAAAGGAAATCAGCTAATCCGCTTATTCTGGGAAAATGGAGTCCAGCCACTGCCGCAGGCGTTTTCCATAGGCGGCACCTGCAATCATGGACACGTCGTTGTGACCGGCTCCGGGCACAAGGTAGAAGTCTTTTGGTGGGTTGGCTTTTTCGAATAAGGCCTGGCCTTCCGCCAGTGGAATCAGTTCGTCTTCTTCGCCATGAACGACCAGCACCGGCGCTGTGATGTGGTCGATTCGTTCTATCGAAGCATAGCGTTCGGATTTGAATACGGCATCCGCAGGCAGCATGGGAATGAGTTTGTCCACTACCGAAGGAATCGAACGGAAAGTGGATTCCAGTACCACGCCAAGTAAGCAACGACCGGGAGCCAGTTTCGTCGTAACGCCGCCGCCCAAGGATTTCCCGAACAGAATCAACTGGTTTTCAGAAATGGACTGTTCCTCCAACAGCCAGTTCAGCATGGCTTCTCCGGCGGCGTAAAGGGATTCTTCTCTTGGGCGTCCGCTGCTTTTTCCATAGCCGGGATAGTCGATCAGCAACAGGCCACAATCCAGCGGTTCCAACTCTTCACGAATCAGCGCCCATTCGTACACGGACTGTGCATTGCCATGCAAAAACAGGATCGTCGGTCGTCCCGATCGTGCGGGCCAATACAGGCCGTGGATCGTGTTTCCGTCTGATGCTTCGCAAAATATTTCCCGGGCATCGCGCGCGTAAGCGGGCAGGGGAGCATCCGGTCTTAAAACCAACGGATAATACAAGAATTTTCGCACGATGGATTCGAACATGCTTTTCCTCCTGTTTTCGATCCGTTAGCGGCTCTCACCGGGAGAGGCGGCTTCGCTGAATTGCAGTACCTGCACGCCATTAGCAGGTAAGATTATCTCTTGTTCCTTCACCTTGTTCAGATGCAGCAGTTGATCTTCTTCTTCCACGCCATAGCAATAGGGGAGCTTTTCCGTCTGCAAGGTAACGGTTAGCGTTTTCTCCGTCGTGCCGGTATTGACCAGCGTTGCCAGCCAGACTTTACCTTCATAGTGAATGACGTGTAGCCCGATTTCCGGCGACTGCGGCGACACGTCAACCTGGCCGCTGACCGGCTGCGAGAGCCAATAGGATGTGCGGTCACGCAGTTTCCGAATTGCGGATTGTAGAGCCGCTGCATCGGGAATGGCAGAGGCGGAATCTTCGTTGTCCACTTCGAAAATCAGTCCGGTGACCTGCGCCGCCAGACAGTGAATGGCTAAAGCGTAAAGACGCTGCGCGGACAAACCGGCAGCCGGAATTCTGGCCCAGATCGGCTTGTCGGTTTTCACGCGAACACGTGCGATTTCTGCACCCGGTGCAACCGACGTCGGATCGATGGTGGCGATCAATAAATCGGCAGACGATTCAACCGCTTCCACGGCAAAGCCTGGATCTTCGGCCACCGCGAAGGGTTTATGGGTGGTGGTGGAATCCCGAACGAAATCGGCCAACTCATCCACATTGGAAGTAAATCCGGCGGCTTCGGGTCGATCCGCACCCATCCAGAAGAGCAGCGGCACCCGATTGTTCCGATTGCGGACCGATTTCATCAGCCAGAGTTGATCGGGATGATTCAGCGAATCCGGCGGCCAGATCGGTCGTACCGCCGCAAACAGATCGGCCTCGCCAGCACCGGCCAAATCACCCAGCACGGTGTCAAGCTGGTAGTTGTAGTCGCGTACATCCAGGCAGCAATCGCGATTGCTGATAACCAGGTTCGCACCCCAGCCTTTGACCTGTTCGTATTTATCCGGGTGTATGCCCTGCACGCCAATCGGGAAAACCAGGCGGTTTTCTACCGAAAGAATCCCTTGGGAGTTGAAACTAGGGGCTAGCGGATCGACCGGCAACGAGGCGCCGTCTTCCGGAGCAACCGGTTCGATCACGCCGGAGCAGACCAGATCTTTGCACACGCCATCCAGACAAAGCGGCGTAATGCCGGTCAACGGGTCCGGGTCGCCGCACTGACGATCTTCCGTGCAGACCTTGCATAAGCCGTCCTGCGGGTCGCAATAGCGGCCATTGTCGCAGCCCAGTTGTTCGCAACCGGCTTGATCCGTATCGTCATCCGTATCGCCATCCGGTGGCCAGATCACATCGGAGTCCTGATCGGCGGGAGTCAGTGAATCCGAATCTCCCGGTGTGTTGTCCGTATCCGAGCCGCAGCCATATGCCAGCAGCATCCATGCAAAGAGAAGTATCAGAGTTTTCGTTCGCACGTCCATCACCTGCCTTGCAATAATGGAAAGTCTGCTTCGATTATGCGGGTTGTTTTAGAAAAAGGCAACCTTGCCGAATGAATCTGTTGATTTCGAGTGGGGTTGCGAAAGCTTGACCTTCCTTTTCCCTTCCCCGGACGGGTGGCCATGGCAAAGGGTGGCACGTGGCTAAGCGGAATGGAATGGAGCTTGCCCGTGTTCTTGTTCCGGCGCATGGGCAACCTACGGTTCGCCCATGCCTCCCACCGCTATATGATGCGTGGCAGGTGACGTAAGGCGGAAGGGAATCCCTTCCTTGATGGTGGGTCTTGTGGATTAGAACCTTGATTCAGCTACTTAGACGAATGTAAAACCGGCGCTTTCGATTCGGGCGGTATAAAAATCGAGGCGATCTTTAAAGGTAACCGCCTGTTGTCGATACGAGGTGCGTACATCCCGGTCTTCATACACGTTTGGGAGGGCATTGATCAGAATGGAAGTCGCTCCGATGCGCAGCAGGTCTTCCATGTCAATGCGGCTGGCTATGGCGTTCTCGCTGACTAAGATATCCACTTCCGGAATCAGAATACGAGCGACGGCCATCACTCTTCGATACAGACCGGAGGGCATTGCCGGAGCCAGTGCAAGCGGTGTCATGGGATGCGGAGTGAAGGGCGTAAGGATCAGCATGTCCACGGAATGTCTGGCGAAAAGTTCAAGATCCGTTGCAATGTCTTCCAAACTCTGGCGTGGCAGCCCAAGAGTGGAGCCACAGGCCAAAAAAACACCGAGTCGATTCAAAACACCTAAATCAACTTCCGGTTGTGCAGGATAGTCACGGTCGCAAAGCCAGCGCATCAGCTTTTTGGAACTGGTCACAAAACGTAAGGCGTATCCGTACAAGCCGGCTTTTTTCCAGTCTTTATAATCTTTATGAGGTCTCGTTCCGAATTGAGCATGTACCGATACCGGACCCAGAGAAGAGATCTCTCGAATGATGGAACTGAGCATTTCGCTGGAGTAGGCGACATCGTAGCTGCTGCGCAGCAGAATGCGGCTCGTTCCCTGGTTGACAACTTGTTTTGCTGTGTTGATGATGTTTTCCGGAATCATCCGAAATCGTTGTAATTCCTGATGATCTTTGCGATAGCGACAATGAGAGCAATTCAATTTGCAGTAGTTGCTGAACGAGATGGACGCCATCGGCATTACCCGCCCCTGAAATTGATCTCTTGTGATTTCTTCAGCTTGCAGTTCTAAAATGTCTAAGGGAGTGTGAAGAAGATTTAGAATTTCATTGATAGATAATTGGTTCGAAGTGGTGCTGCTGACAGCTTCCCTTCGCCTAGAATGCTGCAACCCCTCGGAATTTCTGCCAATGACCTCGTCCATGGTAGCGCCCGCGCTTGTTGCGATACCCGTCAGGACTTCAAAATTCATCGAACACGAAAATGCAAGGAACAAAACCAGAAAACAAAATCAATGATGTAAAGCTCCCCGACGGGTGGTTAATGTCACCCTCACCCTTACTATATCTAGTCGAAAATGGATTTGCAAGCACTAAACGCACTCAAACGAATTAATTTTTTCAGTGAAAATTAAGCTCGCCGTTGCTATTCGGAATTGCTGGAGTGATCCTCGTTACTTATGCGTTTTCCTGCAAGTTCGACCTGCAATCCTCCGAAAGAGGAACGACTCAGCTCGAAACTCCAATGGTGCAGTTTGGCAAGTTGATAGGCGATACTCAGACCCAGGCCCTGGCCTTTCGTTCCGCGACTTCGCGCGGCGTTACCTCTAAACCAGCGGTCTACAAGTCTGGAAAGTTCTTCTTCGGCAATGCCGGGACCGTCGTCGATAACACGCAATATGAAGTCATCTGCTCCTTCCGGTTCCAGTACCACGGCCACATGGCCCTGCGGCAGATTGTGATTGATTGCATTGTAAACAATATTATTCACAGCCTGTTCGATGAAGGTAATGTCTCCGTCTACAATCAACGGTATTTCGGGAACCGCATATTCAAGCGTAACCAGCTTGGGCCGGGCGATCGGCTGATGGCGTCCGATCACTCGCTCGATCAACGAATTCATGTTGACTTGTGTCCAGTGCAGGCTCGGTTCACCCTCTTCGATCTTTGCCGCAATCAACAGATTTTCGATCAGGGAGGAGATGTATTGCGCCTCGTTCATGGCGGAACTGACCAGGTCTGCATCCATTTCTTCAGCGCCGTGTGTGCGCTCCATCATGTCGCTTAAGTGGCCTTGCAATACCGTCAGCGGGATCATGACGTCATGGGTGGTGTTTTCAAGGAAGTTGCGCAGTGTCCGTTCCCGAAGTTCCTGTTTGGCGATCTGCGTACGGATTTCTTCCCCAGCGACTTTGAAAGCGCGAGCCAGTTCGCCGATTTCGTCTTTTCCTTTTACTGTTACCGTCGGTTTGTATTGTCCCTTGGCGAATTCGCGAACTTCGAGCGTCAGTAAACGAATCCGTTTTACGACCGGACCGATGGAAAACAGCAGCGCCGCCAGCACGGCGAAAAACGGAAGCAGCCAGATTTGAGTGGTGGGAATGATGCGGCCTGCGCGATGGATAAACGGCGGCGCGGGACGTCGAACCAGGATGCGTGCGCAGGGACCCTCGTTCCACGGCATGCGGATCAGCACTTCGCGCAGCATGGGCTTCTTTGGTCCGTTCGGTGGATGTGGTCTAAAAAAAATCTGCCTGCAGTTTGGCGGGCGGCACTGCATCCGCTTATCTTCGATCAGGCGCTGGGCGACGCTGTCTCCTGCTTCGATCTGTTCGGTCAATTCTGTGGCCAATGAAGGCGCGTCTTTATTGCTGGACTGATACCCTGCGTTATAGGCGTAAATCCCATCCATTTTGTGTGGAGGCGGATTTCTGTCGTCTCGATTCGGAGGCATATCGCCCGGAGGTCCGCCGCCGGGGTCCCGGTTCCATGGGTCGGCAGGGTCGTCTTGATTCATCGGCATCTCGGGGGGGTGATTATCGGACATCGAAGGCATACGGCCAAGCTTTCCACCGTTCCACAAAGCGGGATTCGCTTCGCACTCTTCACGGCCCCCGCTTTGCATGTACGCCAGTACGAACTGGGAAATGGATTCTTTGTCTAAACGTTCCTCAAAGTAATACTGCACGACCCAGAACCCGATCAGTACGGGAAGTCCCACCAACAGGGTGGTCAAAGCTAGGCGAAGGCGCAGGGTCATTAATTCTTTTCCGTTTTCAGGCGGTAGCCGATTCCCCAAACGGTCTCGATCAGGTTATCGACGGTCAGTTTCTTTCTGAGATGCGAAATGTGAACGTCCAGTGTGCGCTCGGTGCCGTCCTTATCCGGATCGAGAATGTTGTCCACCAGCCAACGCCGGGTCACCGCTTCACCGCGTCTGTGGACCAAGGCCGCGAGCAGGTCAAATTCGACACGGGTCAAGTCGATCTGCTTGTCCTCTTTCGTAATCTCGCGTCTTGCGACATCGATGGTCAGTGAATCGATTTCCACCGGTCCTTCTTTTTGCATGACCGGACGACGTAATCTCGCCCGAACGCGCTCGATCAACTCTTCCGGCCAGAAAGGCTTCGTCATGTAATCATCCGCGCCTTGTCTAAATGCCCGGACTTTGTCTGCCGTTTGATTGCGCGCGCTCAATACCAGAACGGGAACGTCCGAGTAGCTACGCAGATGCTTGAGAATGTCGATCCCCCAGGTTCCAGGCAGCATCAAGTCTAGAATCAGCAGCGAGAATTCGGGTGCAGCATTCTCTAACAGCCGTTCTCCTTCCTTCTTCCAGATCGTCCAGAATCCGGCTTTCCGAAGATGTTCGACGATTTGACTGCCCAGTTCCTCATCATCTTCGATAAGGAGAATCGTATCTGTCATGGCGAGCCGTTCCTTAGTCCGAGGATTCAACAATTATTATTGAATCGTTAAAAAAACATTATCAAAATATGATATATCTAACAATGCTTAAGAAAGTCTTAAGATTAGGTGAGTATATTTATTTTTGCAAAGATGGCGGTGGTTGCAGTGTCGATGCAAGAATTGCCTGTGAATACGGGTGTTGGAGCTGGATGAGAAAGATTATGGAACCCTTCGTGTTGAATAGTCACACAATACGTCGAATAATTATCCAAAAGGTCGTTTCGCTGATCGTCATCGGCACGATTCGGGAGTGTTTTCCCGAAGATATGGATCATCCCACTTTTTCCTTCCGTGAAAAGCAAGTGCAAGAAATTCAGGATCTAATTGGAGCGCTTCAAGTCATTTTGTCCTGGACTGCACTTCAAACGGATGCTAACCATTATACCTATATGAAACCGGATGTCGGTCGCCTTGGTGATTTGAAAAAGTGGATAGAGTGGGAAGCTGATGTTTCCGATTGCGGAGAATCTTCAAGCCAGGGGATAGGCAATTTTCGTGTGGCGGTTTTAAAAGGTGATGATTCTGTCTTTGATGCCGATTTTAAGGGTGTTATAGACGATATTTTTGCAATGGGGTCGATTGCAGCCCAGAACTTCCCGTTTGAGGAGGTCAACGGCTTCGCGGCGACTGGAAATCCCTTGTACATAAAGCAGGCGCGTTCCCATCTGGAGCGTTGGATGTAATCGGTAGCTTGCACGGCTATGCCTGAAGTTGTGCATGGAAGAAAAGCGAGAAGAAGATGGAAAGTTTATTGCTCAGCTTCGGTTCGGTAAAATTGGAATGGCATCACACGATGCTGTCATTATTACTGGCCTTTTTGTTGTCCAGCTTGTTGGCCAAGGTATACGAAAAAACCTTCAAAGGCTTGTCCTGGTCGAGCAATTTACTACAGGCAATGGTTTTAGGCAGCATGATCGCCAGTCTGATCATGATCGCCATCGGTGATAACGTCGCACGCGGCATCGGTATTGTCGGATCGCTGGCGATTATCCGTTTCCGAACCAACTTGCGCGACCCACGCGATCTGGTGTTTTTATTCGCGTCTCTGGGTGTCGGTGTTGCTTGCGGTGTGCAGAGTTATCACACCGCCGTTGTCGGAGCCGCCATGTTTGCCTTTGCGGCGGTCATCATGCAGGCCACTTCTTTCGGGCAGCGACGCAATCACGACGGCCTGGTTCGTTTTCAAGCGCCTTCCGGAAATGACAGTTCCACAAAGGTAGCCGAAATCATCGGAAGCATACCAAGTCATTTTGCATTGGTTACCAAGCGGAGCGTGGCGCAGGGCGAAATGATGGATTATGCCTACCAGGTGCGCTTCAATAATGAACGCGACTGCGACCGGTTGTTGGCTGAACTTGAAAAAATCGAAGGTATCCGAGGGTTGTCGTACCTGAATCAACAGACAACCGTGGAAGTGTAGGTGAATCGTGAAAGCTTTAAAAAGACAGAATGTATTTTGGGTAGCCTGGGGATTGATCGCGATTTTATCTGCCGTGATGTACTACTTTTTCGCAATCGACATCGATTTCATCGGTGTAGTGGAAACGCGCACCCATAAATTGAGCGCCCAGGAATCCGGTCGCATCGACCGCATTTTCGTCACCTTGGGCGATCAAGTGCAGGCCAATCAATTGCTCGTAACGTTGGACAGCACCGATCTGGAAGCGGAAAAAGAGTGGTTGGAGCAGGAACTGGTGCGCCTGGAAGACATGATGGAAGCCGACCGCAGTCGCTTTTCGTTGGAATACGAAAAACTCCGTCTGCAAAGCGAAACGGATGCCTCGCGTTTGGGACAGTGGCGCTCGGAACTTGAAATGAAGAAAGCGGAACTGGCCGCAGTCAATGGAGAAATCGAACGCTTGACGGCTGCGCAGAAAGAGGGCTTGGGGCGTCCCGAGGAACTTTCGAATTTGATCATCCGGCGCGATACGCTGACCCGTTTCATTCAGTCGCAGAGCACGGAAAGAAACAAAACGTCTTCTTCCAAGAAAACGTCCCGGTCGAGTTGGGGCGAGAGCGAAGGCGAGCGGGTGGTGCTGTCGATGTTGAGTGACCGTATGGACCGCATCCATGAAATTCGCTTGCGGTTGAAAATCCTGGATACCCGCATGAACCGAATCAAGGTCATCACCCCCTGCGAGGGGCGCGTGGTGAAAATCAACTACCTGCCGGGCGATTCCGTCGAGGCGTTTGCCACGATTCTAACGGTTGAAGAACCGGATGCCGAATTCATCGATGCTTATGTGCCGGAAACATCCGATACCATTCCCCGCCTTGGTGAACGTGTCGGTATCTATCCGCATCGTACGGGGCAGTATGCCGCAGGCGGAACCGTCGTGTTTGTGGACCCGAGCTATTCGTCGATTCCCGAGCGGCTGGCATTTCGAAAGCTGATCTACTGGGCCAGAAAATTCCGAGTGAAAATAGACGACGGCGACAACCTTGTGCCGGGTGAGGCCGCCCAGGTGAAATTGTTAAGCGGAATTCCGGCTTCCACCCAGGCTTTGTTGGACAGCTACAACAAGAGCCCTTCGGAGCCGCTTCCGTCGAAGGCTGTGGAAAACGAACCGAAAATGCTGCCTCCTGCTGCAAGTGATGCCGCAAAACCGGAGGCCGCACCCGATTCCTCCAACACCAAGTTGTGATCGTCATGACATACGCAACACTACAAAAAGCAGTGCTGGTCGGATTCGTTGCGTTTCTGCTGCTTCCGAGTCTGGCGGCCTCTGCCGAACAAGGTACAAACGTCATTACCGAAGCCGCTGCGATTGAACGAGGACTTGAAAAAAGTGCCGAACTCAACAAGGCAAACGCACAGGTCCTGGCAAGAAAGAAAGTCGCCGACTTTTCCCGCTTCGAAGTCGATAACCCCGAACTTCGCTTTCGCGATCTTTCCACGAAGTATTTCGATTCGAGCGTGGACAATCAGGAATTCCAAATCGGCCTTCGCTGGCGTTTGCCGAGAATCGGCGAGTTGAGTGAGAAGCAGGCTGAAAGTCAGGTCGATCTTTGGGAAGAACGGGTCGATGCCTTCGACTTGAAGATGGACGTGATCTCCGACATTCGCGAAACCTATGCGGAACTGGTTCTATTGCAATCTCTTACGGAGTTGACACAGCGCAAGCAGGAGTTGGAAGAACGTCGAAATGAAATCGTCTCCAAGTTTTGCGAATTAGGTAGTCGTTCGCTTGGGAATCGCATGAAGGCCAGACGGCGTTTCGTCAAGGCCAAGCGCGAGGCCATGGGAATTGCTGGTCGCTATAGCGAAACCAAAAAGCATTTCGCCAGGCTTGTTGGCGTTTCAGAGAACGTGACCGTAATTGAATCCGAGCCGGTGGAACTTGTGCTGGATGATGAGACACTGCAAACCGTGGCGTTTTCCAATCGCCCGGAAGCGGAGCTTTCCAAGCGAAGGATGGCTCTGGCGCAAAGTCGTTACCGGGCGGAACGCTTCAAGCTCATTCCCTGGTTTTCCTTCGTCGAGGCGAACTATCACTACGAAAGTCAAAAGACGGATTGGGGTGAACTGGTATTGGGAATCGAGGTGCCCCTGTTCAACTGGAATCTCGGAAAGTTGCGCTCCACGAAAATCGAACGAAACAACCTCTCGCTTTTCCATGAAGCCGAGCAGACGAAAGTCGACCGGGATCTCTCAAAGGCAATGGTGAAATACCGGCAGGCATTTGGGGAATATCAGGCTTTGAAGCAAGAGGCACAAGTGTCGCTTGGTGAAATGGAGCAACTGATCCAGCAGGCGAAGTCGCAGCAACTGCCACAGGATGAGATCCTAGATCTGGAGATTTCGGATATTGAAATGAAAATCATGCTCAAAGAAGCGGTTTACGATGTAACAATTGAAGCCATCAATGTGTCTACTATAGTAGGGGTGCAAAGCGAGCGTTCATTGACCAAGTAGGATTTACATCGAGGTGGATCATGAAGGATGAACGAGTTGTCATCAGTCGTTACGAAACGAAGTGCCTCATCAGCGAGTCTAAAGCTCGGGCGATTCGGGATTATATCCAGTGCATGTGCTCGCCGGATTCCTATGCCGGGCCGGATAATCGCTACAACGTGAACAATTTCTATTTCGACACACCGGATCTGCGCTTCTACTACGATACGAAATTCAAGCAGTTCAATCGCTTCAAGTTGCGGGTGCGTTTTTACGGCAACGAGCCGGGTAAATACCTGTGGCTCGAGGTGAAGCACAAGCTTCAAAAGATTACCTGGAAGACGCGACGCAGAATCGAATACGATCGCTGGGAAGGCATTTTCGATGAAGCCGCGAGCCGGATGGTGGAAAACGGCGAGCGCCCCGGTGCGGTCATCAAGAGCAATTTGCGTGAGTCGTTTGAAAACGCGGTTCTACGATATGGCGCCGCTCCGGTTATACACGTTCGTTACAGTCGTGAACCCTATATCAGCGATTACGAGAACTACTGTCGAATCACCTTCGACCGGGGGATTTCCTCCCGCGCAACGCATGGAGATACTAACTTCCTAACGGATGACACCTTTGTCTACTTCGACGATGCCGAAACGGCTTCGTGCAACGAAGACGATTCTCCCGTCGTGCTGGAAATCAAAACGGAAACGGATGTTCCGCGCTGGGTGCTGCGCATGATCCAGCATTTCGAATTGCAGCAACGGGGATTCTCGAAATACTGCTATGCCGTGGATCGTTGCATCTTGGAAACCTGTACTCCCGATAGGATTTCTTCTATGCTGTCGGTTGGCTAAGCCCAACTCCGGTCTATCGCGGTTCCTCATTATTTTAGACGATACAACTTTTTGACTTCTGTAGCGGCGGAGCGTAAGCCTGCCGTTTTTGCTTGTGTATTCAACAGTCAGGGTGGCGCGGGCTAAACCGCAGGTTTGCCCGTGTTCGAGGGTCACATGGGCAAGCGTCGTTTGACTTTTGTCTTTGTGGTCGGGACAGGAGCCCCGACCGAAAGCCGAAGGTTCAAGACGGGAGCCCACAGCTGTCCCGTTAACTATTGAATAATTCCAACTGCTTACCAAAAGGGATATTGGTAGGCAGGGAGGCGTTTGCCTTTAGCACCTGTAAAATGGGGCTTTCCTCGAAAAGCGTGACGCTTAAAATCTGTAGAATCGTCATCAAACTGTGCTCGAGATTCAGATCCTTTTTCAGAATCGCAACCAACAGATAAACCGTAATCGAAATCCACACTTGTGTCTTTACCGCATTGGCGCTGCGACCGTAAAACGCCTTGATTCGCAGATTCTGTTTGATCCATTTGAAAAACACTTCGATACTCCACCGCAGCCGGTACAAGTCCGGAATCGTTTCCGAAGAAAGATCAAAGTTGTTGGTCAGCCAGACAAATCGGGTGTTCGATTCTGGATCGATGTAGTTGATTCGCCGCACATGATCCGGATAGCGTCGAATGGAAGCACGGTCCACGAAGCTCACGGTCTGATCGGCGCGCAATCCCAAGCTCTTGTCGATGGGGTGTGAATAGATTCGCTTTGTGCTGGTGTTCTTGCTGGCTCTAAGAATGAAGAAGGCTCCCGCCCGATGGATGCGATGCATGCGTCCGTAATCGACATAACCGCGATCCATGATATAAAATGCGCCCGCTTCCAAAGGCAGAATATCCAGTAAACGCTTGTCATGGCTCTTGCCGTCCGTAATGGAAATAAAGGCGGGAATCCGTCCGCGAAGGTCCATTTGCGTGTGAAGACGCAATGATCCATTGTATCGCGTGAATTTGGCCCATGGAAAAAGCGACAAACTCAAATCAATCGCTGTCGTGTCGAGCGCGTAGGTGGTGGCGTCTAGGTCGACGGCGAGCTTCTCGTCCGCATACAGCGCGCGGGCGCGCCGTATCAGGGGCTGAGCGAGATCTGCGTAAATGCGCCAGTCGCGTTTTTCATTCGCTCTGGCCAGTGTGTTGCGAGAGACTTTTCCACGCAGACCCATGTGATAAAGTTTCAGCTGAATAGCCCGCAAGGTCGCTTCAATATCGCGCAGGCTTTCGCGGTAGGCCAGCTGGGCAAATGCCATGCAAATGAATTGATCCATACAGGAAAAGGTACGAATGCGCTTGTTCCCCTGATAGCGATTGACACAACGGCGGAAATGGCGATCCGGCAAATAGTCGAGCACTTGCGAAAAGACAGTCTGTGTCATTTTGATCTCCTGCATTTCTTGACTATTCGAAATGCAGAAAAACTATCGCGGACACCTGATAATCACAAATTCAATCTGTAATAATAAGTAGTTGTAGCGCTGAACCTGGAAGTTAGCGGGACAGCTGTGGGCTCCCGTCCTGCTCCTTGCGTTTGTCTTCATGGTCGGGACAGTATCTCTTGCGATGGATCAGGATTATATCCACATCTGTCCGGTTAACTATTGAATAATTCCAACTGTTTACCGAAAGGGGGGGATTTCGCTGAATCACCATTTGCCTTCAGTACCTGTAAAATGGGGCTTTCCTCGAAAAGTGTGACGCTCAAAATCTGTAGAATCGTCATCAAACTGTGCTCGAGATTCAGATCCTTTTTCAAAATCGCCACTAAAAGGTAAACTGTTATCGAAATCCATACCTGCGTTTTCACCGCGTTGGCACTGGTCCCGTAGAACGCCTTGATGCGTAGATTCTGCTTGATCCATTTGAAAAACACTTCGATGCTCCAACGAAGCCGATACAAGTCCGGAATCGTTTCCGATGGCAGATCGAAAGCGTTGGTCAGCCAGACAAATCGGCTTTTCGATTCCGGATCGGTGTAATTGATACGCCGCAACTGGTCGGGGTAACGCTTGAGGGAAGCGCGATCAACAAGAGAAACGGTTTGGTCTGTTCTCAAACCTGTGCTTTTATCAACAGGACGAGAATAAATCTTTTTTGTGTGCGTATCCTTTCGTGCTCTAAGAATAAAGAAAGCTCCTGCTTGATTGATTTTATACATCCGCTTGTAATCCAGATATCCGCGATCCATGATGTAAAAAGCACCCGCTTCCAGGGGCAGAATATCCAGCAGACGCTTGTCCTGGCTTTTACCGTCTGTAATGGAAATAAAGGTAGGAATTCGTCCGCGCAGATCCATCTGCGTATGCAGTCGGAGCGATCCATAGTGACGTGTAAATTTGGCCCAGGGAAAAAGAGACAAACTCAAATCGATGGCCGTGGTGTCCAGAGCGTAAGCGGTGGCATCCAGATCGACGCCGAGCTTTTCGTCCGCATACAGTGTGCGAGCGCGCCGTATCAGAGGTTGCGCGAGATCTTCGTATATACGCCAGTCGCGGTGCTCGTTGGCGTCGGCCAGTGTACTTCGAGATACTTTTCCTCGAACCCCCATTCGGTAGAGTTTTGATCCCAACGCACGCAAGGTCGCTTCGATGTCGCGCAGACTTTCCCTGTAAGACAACTGCGCGAATGCCATGCAGATGAATTGATCCATGCAGGAAAAGGTACGAATGCGCTTGTTCCCCTGATAGCGGTGGACACAACGTCTGAAATGCCAATTGGGCAAGTAATCAAGTACTTGCGAAAAGACAGTTTGAGGCATATGCTCCTCCTGCAAATGGGTCATGGAAAACAAGTCCATTTTGCACGAGAACGAAAATCTATCGCAAGCACATTGAAAGAGGTGTTTTTGTTAAAGATACTGGATAGTTACTGTGGTTTGCGTTAAAGTTAACCGGACAGATGTGGACGGGAGCCTTGAACCATCCAAAGGGTCATCTGACCCGACCTGCAATCTCTTGTCGATTGGGGCATAAGCTGGTGTGTGCGCTTATTCTTCCGGCTTACTCTCATGAAAATATTACTCAACAAAAAAACGCTTGACATTTTTATTGCAATAGTGAACAAATGAACGAATTGTTCACTTGGTCACCAGGTGGTAAGATGAGCACGGAAAACATGAGACGAGAACAGATATTGGATGCTGCGGAACGGTACTTTTTCCACAATGGATTTCGCAGGTGCCGGTTAGAGGATATTGCAGGTGACTTAGGTTTAGTAAAATCAGCTATTTACAAATATTTTCCCGGCAAGCGGGAGCTGTTTTTAGCTTGTATCAATCGGATCGCCGAAAGCCATTTCATTCGAATGGACAAGGCGCGGCAGCTTGGCGAGACGGTGCGTGACACGTTCGAAAAGATGTTCGACAGCATTCTGGATAGCACGATCCGTATCCTGGATGGCAAAGCGATTTCTCCCGAGATCTGGCTGGAAATGAAAAGTGAAATCGAGATAGGCCTGAAGTTTCATCATAAACAGGCGGTGGACGTCTTTACTGAAGTGATTCTAGAAGGTGTACAGCGTAATGAAATCGCCTGCCGGAGACCTACGGTAGCGGCGGAATTGTTGAATATTTCCATGGATGAAGCGTTGAACCAGATTTTCATGGGAAACATGACATTCGAGCAGGGAAGACAAAAAGTAAAAGAGTATCTGGATCTAATCTTTGAAGGATTAACAAAGAGGAATTGAACATGAAGCGGAAAGTGTGGATCAAAATTCCGATGTGGCTGATTGTTGTATTGCTGCTAACGGTTGTTTTTCCCGCGAATCAGGCATGGGCCGAACGAATGACCCTGGAGCAATGCCTGAATGAAGTCGTTAGTAATTACAGCCAGTTGAAGGCAGCAAACGCCGAAGTCGAGAAACAGCTTGGCGAGCGGAACAGCATTCGCGGACGTTTCTTGCCGATGGTGCGCGCGGAAGCGAATCTCCTGTACTGGGGTGATGAGTTTACAAGCGACATGCTTGGAGACTTCATGGGACCACTGGGCGCGGTGTTCGAAGAAATGGGACCGTTTCTGTCGGCAGATACTCAGGCGCAGTTGCAGCCCTTGTTGACGGCGGATACCAGCATGGTGCTGCGCGAGCAGCTTACTTATGGCGCCAAGGTGACCGTCGCCCAGCCGCTTACGCAACTGTACCAGATTTACTCCGGATATTGGGCCAACGACGAGTTAACGGACGCCGCCCGCTACAATCGGGACACCAAACGCCAGGATATCGAAGGCACCGTGTCAAAAGCCTATTACAGCTTGATTTCGGCTACCCGCATGCTCGAAACCGTGAAAAGTGCGTACAAGCAGGTGGAAGCCTACGAAAAGCAGGTCGAAGCTTACATGGAAGCCGAGTTGGTCGAGCGTAACGCTTTGTTGAAAGTTCAGGTCCAGAAAGCCGAAATCCAGAAGAATATTTTCCAGGTGGAAAAGGGCATTCAACTGGCTAAGGCTGCGCTGAACATGTACATGGGCCGCAGCTTCGATTCTCCACTGATTCCGGTATATGAAGAACAGGTCGGAACGCAGTTGTTGAACGATTCGTTGCAGGCTCAGAAAAGTACGGCGGTGCAAACCCATCCCATGCTGAAAGCCATCCAACATCAGAAAGAAGCGGCCAAAGCGGGCAAACATGCGGCTATCGCGGCCATGTTGCCGGAACTGAATGCCGTCTTCCAGTATGAATATGCAGGCGGCTTGGGAGACATGTCGCAAAAACACGCCTATTTCGGCGGGTTGGTGTTGAGTTGGGACATCTGGGAGTGGGGTGCCGATTTCTACAAAGCGAAAAGCGCCTACGCCCAGCACGACATCGCCACCTACGGTCTGCAAGCGGCTACCGACGGTGTACGCTTGCAGGTGGAACAGAAGCGCCTGGATCTCAAAGAAGCTCTGCAAGAAGTGGAAGTTGCCAGCGCGCAGTTGAAACAAGCCAAGGAAAGCCTGCGAATCGAGGAAGTGCGCTACGAAGTGCAGGAAGCGACGACCACCGATTTGCTGGGTACCCAGACCCAGGCGATCAAAGCGGAAAACGACCTGATTGTTGCGGAAATGAACGTCAAGATTGCTGAAACCGCTCTCATGCTCAGCATGGGCAACGATCTGTTAAATTGATTTCGAAAAGAACCAACCAGAGCAAGGAGTTTGGAGCATGAGTCATCCAAGGCAAACACAAGTGGAAACGAGGTACAGTGCATTACTGGCAATGATGCTGCTGTCCTTTGTGTTGTTGAGCTGCCAGCCGGCGAAAGTCGAATCTCCGGCCCAGGCGGCGGTATTGGATCAAAAAGGTAAGCTGGTCAGTGTAATCGAACTGAAAACGGAGCCGTTTACCTCGGAAATCGAAGTGACCGGTACGGCTCTTCCTCTCCGGGAAAGTTTTTTGAGCAGCGAAGTGCCTGGTACAATTAAAGAAATCCGGGTCAAAGAAGGTGATGTCGTGAAGAAGGGGCAAGTGCTTGTGCGCTTCGATCAGCGAGGGTATTCGTTGGGCGTCAAGCAAGCCACAGCCGCCCGCGAGGCCGCCCGGACGCAGGCCGATTTAATGAAGCTGGAACTGGACCGCATGAGTCAACTGCTTGAATCCAGTGCGACCTCGCAGTCGAATTACGATCGTGTCAAAGCGCAGTACGATGGTGCCGTGGCTCAGTTGCAGATGGCGGAAAGCGGTTTGGAACAGGCGCAGAAGGCGCTGTCCGACTCCGTATTGAAAGCCCCCTATGATGGGGTGATCGACATGATCCTGAAAGAAATCGGCGAATACGCGCCCTCCATGCCGTTGACGCCCTTGATCAAGATCGTGGATGCCTCCTCTTTGGAAGTGCAGGCGTTTCTGCCGGAAGACGCTGCCGCCCACGTGAAAAAAGGCGACAAGGCTAAGATCACGATCGGTTACGCGGATAAGGAAACCACCGGCGAAATCATCTTCGCCAGTAATCGTATTCAGCAGGGCGCGCAGAATTTCGAAGTGCGGCTGCGCATCGACAATCCTACTGGAGACATCAAGGCTGGTGCATTCTGCCGAATTCGTCTGGAACGCAATCGCGTGGATCAGGCGATTCTCGTGCCGGTGCGCGCCGTCAAGCGCGACATCAACGACAAGAGCTTTGTGTACCTCGCCAAAGGCGAACAGGCTCAGGTGGTATTTGTGACTCTGGGGGAAAGCCAGGGAGAGCGCGTGCTGGTGAACAAGGGATTGTCCAGCGGCGATCAGTTGATTGTCAGCGGCGTCGACGATTTGAAGGATGGTCAAGACATCCAGCCTAAGCAGCAAATCTAAGGGGGGCACAGATGGTCCTTTCTGATGTATCGATCAAACGCCCCGTTTTCATCACGATGGTTATTCTGGCTATCGTGGTGTTTGGTGCGGTGAGTTATCCGCGTATCGGCGTGGATTTGTACCCGGATATTGAATTCCCGGTTGCCACGATATTAACGATCTATCCCGGCGCCGACCCGGAGACTGTGGAAACCGAGATCAGCGAAAAACTCGAAGAAGCGGTGAGCACCATCAACGGTATTCGTTCGCTGCGCTCCATCAGCGCGGAGAACGTTTCCCAGGTAATCATCATGTTCGAAATGGAAGTCAATGCCGAACAGGCCATTCAGGATGTTCGGGATAAGATTTCACGTATTCTGCCGGATCTGCCTGCGGAAATCGAATCTCCCAAAGTCGAAAAATTCGACATGGACGCCATCCCGGTAATGACCCTTGCGGTCAGTGGACCCGGAACGATCAGCGAAGTTACGGAATTCGCCCGTAAGCGAATCAAAGAGCAGATCCAGCAAATTCAAGGTGTCGGTAGTATCGACATCATCGGTGGACAGGAACGCGAAATCAAAGTCTGGGTCGATCCCCGTAAACTGGAAGCGAGGAACCTGGCGGTTACGGATATCGTGCAGGTATTGGCTGCCAGCAATCTGAGTATTCCTGGCGGACGGGTTACTGCCGGTGACACCGAATTCGTACTGAAAATAGATGGCGAGTTTCAGAATCTGGACGAAATCCGCAACCTGACTGTTGTTGAGCAGCAGGGAAGGCGTATTCGGATCGCGGATATCGCCACGGTGGAAGATGGTCTGGAAGAGCGTGAATCCGCCGCCAAACTGGATGGAACGCGCGCCGTTACTTTGAAAGTGCTCAAGCAGTCGGGTACGAATACCGTTGCTGTCGCGGAAAAACTGAAAGAGCGCCTGGCCGAATTGCAACCCGCTTTCCCGGATGGCTGGCGGGTAATCATCGCAGCGGACAGTACGCCCTTTATTCAGACGTCCATCGAGCACGTGCAGTTCGATATGATTTTCGGCGCGTTTCTGGCCGTGGTGATCATCTTCTTCTTCCTGCGAAACGGACGCAGCACGATTATCAGCGCGCTTGCCATTCCGACCTCGGTTATCGGAACATTCACCTTTATCTACGTGATGGATTTCACCTTCAACACCTTGACGATGCTGGCGCTTTCCATCTCCATCGGTATTTTGATCGATGACGCCATCGTTGTGCTGGAGAATATCTACCGGCACATGGAAGAGGGCATGTCAGCGCGTGAAGCGGCTGCTTTTGCGACCGACGAAATCGGGCTGGCGGTTCTTGCAACTACCTTATCCATTGTCGCGGTGTTCGTGCCGGTGGCCTTTATGGGTGGTATCATCGGACGATTTATGTATCAGTTCGGATTGACGGTTACGGTCGCCGTGTTGCTGTCACTGTTCGTCTCATTCACGCTAACGCCCATGCTCAGTTCCCGCTTCTTGAAGAAGGGGGGCCAGAATAAGGTATACGATGCCATCGAACGATTCCTTAACTGGATCGACTCCGGTTATCGCTCGGTCATCAGTTTGGCGCTGAACTATCGCAAGACTACGGTAATTGCCGCCATCTCCATTTTTATCCTTTCTCTGTACATGGGAACGTTCATCAGTACGGAAATGAAAACGAGGGCGGATATGGGTGAAATCAATGTCGTATTGACATTGCCCACGGGTTCCACCATCGAACATACCGAACGGATGGCTTCCGAATTGGCGGAAAAAGTTCGCGCTCACCGTGATGTGGTGGTAAGTACGGTCACAACAGTCGGTTCCGATGCTCAGAAAAAGAAGAACGTTGCGCAGATCTACGTGAAGCTGTGCGGTAAGGGTGAGCGCGATATTTCGCAGGGCAAGTTTATCGAACTTCTTCGCGCTGAATTGACCAGTTCCGAGGAAGCCACCATCACCGTTGAAGATGTCGATGCCTTTGCTTCTTCCGGTGGGTTTAGAAGTGCGCCGATTCAGCTTAGCATTCGTGGTGGGGATCTGGAAGAACTGGACCGCGTGACACGCGAACTGGCGGATGAAATCAAGCTCATTCCCGGCGTCGTCGATCTGGATACGACCTTCGAAGCGAGCAAGCCGGAACTTAAAGTCAATATCGACCGCGAACGGGCTGCGAATCTCGGTTTGATGACCGCCCAGGTCGGCCAGACCTTGCGTGCGTTTGTGGCCGGAGTCGAAGCCTCCAAATACAAAGACTCTGGCGAGGACTACGAAATCCGGGTGCAATTGGCGGAAACCGATCGTGAACGGGAAGAACAGTTGGGCATGTTGAAGATCCGCTCTTCCAATGGCCAGCTCGTGTCACTGGCCAATACCGCCGATATCTACGTCGGCTCCGGTCCGACACAGATCGACCGCAGTGCGCGCCAGCGTGAAATCACGGTGCTGGCAAACCTGGATACGACTTTGCCATTGGGCGATGCCGTACAGAAAATCAATGCCGTGGCGGAAAAAGTGGTTCCCAAGCATCTGATGCGTGAATGGGAAGGCGAAGCCAAGTTCATGAAGGAAAACTTCGAGCATATGTCGGTGGCGCTGTTTTTAGCGATCATCATCGTGTATATGGTGCTGGCCAGCCAGTTCGAAAGTTTCCTGCAACCGTTTACCATCATGCTGTCGCTGCCGTTGTCGTTGATCGGTGCACTCGCCGGATTGCTGCTGGCCAAGCAGGCGCTAGGTATTATTTCCATGATCGGAATTATCATGCTCATGGGATTGGTGACGAAAAATGCGATTCTGCTGATCGACTACACCAATACGTTGCGCAGGCGCGATGGATTCAGCCGGAGAGAGGCCTTATTGAAGGCCGGACCCACTCGTTTACGTCCGATTTTGATGACCACCGGCGCCATGGTTTTCGGTATGTTGCCGGTCGCGTTAAGTAACGGACTGGGTTCGGAAATGCGCGCTCCCATGGCGGTGGCGGTGATCGGCGGTCTGATCGCGTCGACCGTGTTGACCCTGGTCGTGATTCCGGTTGTCTACACGCTGATCGACGATCTGGAGCACAGCCGCCTGGCTCGCCTGCTGCTTGGCAAAAAAGAATCGGCGGAAGTGGAAGCAACTGTCAATACCCCCGATGTGGCGGAATCCTGATTCCATCCCCTTTGGATTTGCCACGTCTTCCCTTGGACCGCATGGCTTCACGCTGTGCGGTCTTTTTTTTGCCAATGCGCAATATTCGGGATACAATGCCTGTATGAATCAAAGAGCCTGTTTCAAACAACTGAAAGATCTTGGCGGCTTTGGGGCCGTGTGCCTGCTAGTGGCGCTCTGTTTGTTGATCTGGCCGATGGATCTGCATGCGCAATCGGGGAGACCGGAGTCGGGCGAGCAAAAGGAGCAACAAGTCCTTTCGGATGCTTCTGCCGAAACGCAGCCGCGATTCGTTACCGTTTTATTGGAAGCGCAACTCGGTGCGGGCGGCTTGTTTTCCAATCATTCTCAAAGCGCCGAAATGCTCTTCAGCGCCGGAGCCGGATTGGGACTTGGGGAAGACTGGTCGCTTTGGCTGAACTACGGAAACAAGTTTCATCCCTGGGAAGATGCGACCTCCAGTTTTCATACGGCTGGGATTGAAGTTCGTTATCGGCTGGTAAAAGGTTTGTATCTTGGCGCGGGCGGTGGCGTGGCGTGGAGCTATTTGGCAAAAGACGGCTACCAGGAATCTCGCATCGGGGCTGGCTGGTTGCTGCGGCTGGGCTACGTTCATTATTTCAATTCAACAGTGGGACTTACCGCGCACGTGCTGCTGCATCAACGCTGGATTCGTCAACTCTACACGGACTTCGGCGCATTGTTTGGCCCGGCATTGAAGTTTTGAGAGATTTCAGAGTAGGTCGGGCATATTTTCTGACCGACAATATTGATTTCCCTTTGTGTCGGGCATGAAATATGGCCGACCTGTACTAGGTAATGGTCGTTATGGGCCGCATAATCGGCGAAAAAGTGCCATAGTGTTACGCGGTCGAAGATCGTGGAAGGCTGTGTGTTTCTATACGGTTACACACGGCCTCCCGGAATTTCCATTCCGTGAGACCATGGCACATCCAGATTACTCGATGGACAGGAATGAGTAATATCTCCTCTAGAATTTCGGACCACAGGTGCGCTTGTCCGGCACCATTTCAACGACGAAATTCCGTTTCAAATCGCCATTACCGACTTCGTTTAACACATCGAACAGGCTCTGCCCGTTGGAGGTACCCACCAGTTTTTCCTCGCCATTCTCGATGGATACATAGACTTTCGCCTCTTGCAGATTGCTGGAAGAGACATCGAGCAGCGCATCCATCAAATCGGTATTACGCAACTGCTGCTCGGAATAATCTTTGCTGCTATGCTCACGTCCATCGATTTTATATGAAACCTTCATTGTAAATTCTCCTGTTTCCAAATTGTTCTTTCACTCCCCTTGCTGATGGACGAAGAAGCCCGGCGCATTATTCCCATCGGTGATTTCTAAACATGCCGAAACGGAAAACATTTCGACCCAACAGAGGTTTTCGGCTATACTGATAGCTTCAATTACCTGTAGGAAAAAGGATTCTTGCCCATGGTCAAGCTAGCCAAGCAGTTCAGTATCTTTCTTACCAATAAACCCGGCGAACTGAAAAAGCTGTTGCACAAAGTCAAGCGCCTGAACCTGACTGCCGCTGCCACTTTCGCCTCGAAAGACGGCGCCATTATGCGCCTGGTACCGCAAGATCCCGGAAGCTTTCAGAATATCCTGAAACAGGAAAACACCTCCTATTCCAAGCAGGACGTGTTGATCGTCACCGTAAAAGACGCTCCAGGCAGCCTGCTGCGTATTCTTGCAAAATTGCAACGAGCGCACGTCAATATCGAGGGTGTTTACATTGTCGGCGACGACCAGAGCAAATCCGCCACCTGCGTAATCCAGGCCGACGACATCAAGCTCGCGAAGGACGCATTGAGCCGCTAGTCGCACAAGCCGGTTTCATGAAGTTTTGAATTAAGCCACCAAACGCCCTGGACACTCGCCCGGCTTTGTCGTAGTCTGCCGTTGATCAATTAGCTAGTCCGTGGCGCGTTTTATCACCGCACATCATTATTGTTTGGAGGAACTATGACACGCATTCTGATCAGTTATTTCACCAAATCCGGCAATACGGAAAAAATGGCTCGCGCCATTGCCGAAGGCGCAAAAAGCGTAGACGGTGTTGAAGTCGAACTGAAAACCATCGCCGATACCAGCATCGAGGATCTGCAACAGGCTGACGGCATTATTTTAGGCAGCCCCACCTACTTCGGTCAAATGGCCGCCGAAGTCAAAGATCTGATCGATCGAAGCATCAAAGTTTTCGGGCGCTTAAACGGCAAAGTGGGCGGCGCATTCACGTCTTCCGGCGGTCCGGCGGGCGGCAACGAAACGACGATCATGGGCATTTTAAGCGGCCTATTGGTACATGGCATGGTGGTTCAAGGCTTGCAAGCAGGCAGTCATTACGGCCCGGTGGCCGTTCACGCTCCCGACGACGCCGGCCTGCGCGAATGTCAACGTTACGGCGAACAGACGGCGACCCTGACGAAAAAGCTGGCCGGGTAAAACCGCTATCATTTGACTTGTGAGCGACGGGCGTCTCGATGACGCCCGTCGCTTTTTTCGGCTATCTCAATCGCTATTTTTTCAACGATGCAAGCCCGATGGAATCCCCTGTCCGAGTCGGTACGCAAAAGCACCTGTTTGACCGGGAAACCAACACCAAACAAGCACTAAATGACCGGTGCATGACAGTGCACTTTCACGCCGCATGAGGCAGCGCGTCGGAGTGCATCGCAGTACGAGATAACAGCAGGCAGCATCGGCGTTTGGAGCACTGCGCGTTTACGTTCATCTAGCGGTCATTTAGTGTACGTTTACCGGTCGGTTAGCGTCCAAAAAGGCCATCTGCCGCAGCGTCGGGCAATATCCGACTTCAAATCAGCCTTCTATCTGTCTCTTCGAATATTTTGATTGACAACCTGTTGAAAAAGCATAGATTGGCTGCATTCCGTTTAGTATCGATTTTCTGAATTTCTTTCTCATGAAAGGGTGCAACTATGCGATTCATGAACAGGGTAGCCGTAATAGCGAGTGTTGCGATGTTCTCCTTTTTATCGTTTGCCTGGAGTCAGGATGAGCAGGCTCCGATGAGTTTCGAAGATGTAACACGCGAAAATACCGTGGACGCCTATATGACGTTTATCGAAGCGAATCCGACCGAGAAAGATGCTGGCGAAGCCTATCGCTTGATGAAGGACGTTCTACCGGGAGAAATCAAGATCACCAACAAGCTTGCACCGGCAGGCAGTAAAAAATTTCACGTAACCTGGATGATGGAAGAGAGTGCGAAAGCTCTTCAAATCTGCGGTTCCGGTGTCCCTCCCACTTTCTACACGGCTTTTAAACACACACAGACGATAATCAATACAACGAAATATCCCTTGGCGTTTCTGGAACACAAGATGCCGAAAGGGAAAACCACCACTATTTACGAGGTGACTTTTATTCAGCCGGGAAAGAAGTTCGTAAAAGCGATCAATGTCAAGGGCACAGGATGCAGTCAGAAACCTAAGTATTCGGGACGAGGCAAACAATGCAAGCGCAGCTTTGCATGTCCGAAAAAGCCGGAAATCGACACAAAAAAAACGCTGGTCGATCTGTTTGTAGTTCCGGCGGATCTCGCGAAAGCCTATGCCGATGTTGTTAAAAGCCGCGATCCCAAGGCGGCGGCGGAATTGATGAAATCGCATCCGCATTCACCAATTAATAAAAGCCTGAACGCGTATCTGAAGCCGTGGATGGAAGAAGTGGATGCCCGGCTGAAAAAGTCGGTGCCCTTGAAAGTTTCCTACACAAAGAAATTCAGCCCGGCCTTTTCCAATCCATATGATCTCATCATCAAGAATAACGGCAAGGTCGCAGTTCAAATGCTCCTCCAGATCGAAGTGTGGCAAACCTATTTTCTGACTCTGCTGCCCGGAGAGGAAAAGAAGGTCAGCGGCGAGACAGAAAAAGGCAAAGAAGCCCGCTACTCATTGTTGTCCCTTTCCCCGGAAATCCTGCAAATCCCGAGCCTGATGTTGGTGGAAAAGAATTCGTCATCGACGGACAAGAAGTCCATACGGCTTTTGCTTGAATTTTCCTCGACGGATCTCGGCAATGTTCGTCCGAATGAAATTTCGGGGACTTATTATTATTTGGATAATGAGTATAATAACCGTTACAATAGTATAGGCACGTTTTCCGTTTCCGGGTTTGGCGCGGAAACCAAACCCGAAGGCACGACATACAGAATCCCAATAAATTTTAAAGTACAAAAAGGAGAAAAGCGGGATGGTGTGGATTGCTACTGGAAAAGTGGAGCATGGTCTGTCTACAGGTATGATGAAGTCACATATCCTGACCAACAAACGGTTGAAGAAGTGAAGACACAGGCCGAACCGAAGCAGAAGGAAAAAGGAAAAGGAAGACGCCGCTGAAAAGATGGCTGAAACCTTCAATTCCCGTGGAAGGAAGTCGGGGCAATTTTTACCCCGACATTTCCCAATTTCCATCGGACAAGATTTTTTCCCGACCGATCCTGAATCTTTCATTGTAATCGTCGAGAATTTCTTACCCCGACCTTTTCAAATTCATGTTGGGCAAGACATCTGCCCGACATGCCCTGAATCTTTATCTCATTGTAATCACTTCTCTTTCATCCCATATTTCCTATTTTTACATTACTTTTACAATGCGCCTTTCCAAGATGCGCTATGATGCCTGGCGAGTGTCAACGAAATTGCCCTGTGCTGCAACATGGCGCAAACGGGAGGAAGCAAGATTATGAGCGATCTCGGCATTACGATTGCAAACCCAAATATCCTGATTAAAACTTGGCAGCGCCTGATCAGCCTATTAAAGGCCGTTGTTGGCTTTTCGTTTATGGCGGTGACCTTTACGCTTCATTTCATGTTGTTATTGCTGATTTTGCCCAGCCGCCTGCTGCGACTGCGCGCCACCAGCCGCTTCGGAAATTTCGCCGGGCGCGGCATGGTGACCATCTCCGGCTGCAAGCTGAAAATCATCAACAAAGAACAATTGAAAAAGAAAACCCCCGGCATCTACATCTCGAATCATACTTCCGTGCTCGACCTTTTTCTCGCCATGAGCCGCACGCCTCCCGGCACCAGCGGCGTCGCGAAAAAAGAAATCCTGCGTATTCCCTTTTTCGGACAGGTTTACGCGCTCTCCGGCCATCTGGTCATCGATCGCAGCAATACGGATAAAGCCAAAAACAGCATGCGTGAAATGAGCGAATATATGGAGGAAAACGGGCTTAGCGCCTTTATCTGGCCGGAAGGCACCCGCTCGCGCGACGGTCGCCTGAAAGCCTTTAAAAAGGGCTTCGCTCACATGGCCGTTCAAACCGGCCTGCCGATTATTCCCTTCGTCGTCAGCGGCGCGCATCATTGCTGGAAACCCGGCTCGTTGATGGTCAAACCCGTTCCGGTTACGATGGAAGTGCTGCCTCCCATCGACACCAGCGACTGGACCCTGGAAAACATGGACGAGAAAATCATGGAAGTCTGGGAACTGTTCCGCGAACGTCTGCCCCGCGATCAAAAACCGCTGCCCGCAGCGTAGTACACACACAGTTTGAATTCCCGGCGCAGAGTCACTCTCTGCGCCGTTTTTGGTTTTGGGGGCTTGCCCAAGACAAGCACTAGGAGCAGGACTGGAGCCACTGCTCCAACGGAGGGCCAGCCCCTTAGCTACTGCTTCGATTTACACCAACCAGTGCATTTGCCTTGACTTTTTGCATTCCGATAGTTAAAATATTCTGGATTCAGCGGGGAGGTTTACCTGCATTCAACAAGGAGATCAACCATTTCCTTCCCGTTCGAACAAAGCAGAATCGTTCATACTTTCGCGCGAGCCTAAATTGCTTGCGACGTGTATCACACTTTCAAAAAGTTCTCGTCATGGCTTCCGATACGGCGCCGTGGCAGCATTATCTTTCACATGTTGGCATTTGACGAAGTAGCTTCGGACTCCGTAGCTGTACGAACGCCAAACGAATACATACAGTCAGTTGGGACATGATCAAACACCACGAACCAAACAAACAGACACACCGGCTTATCACACACCTGCATAGCCAGGCTTCCGACGGACCCGCCAGCCCGCTATATCCATACGTGCGCGACGGCATCTGTCGCCTGGTCGGAGAGGAACGGGCCGACGACCTTTACTGGAAAGAGGCGCTGATTTCCTTCCATATGCTGGAGAAATTCGCTTCCGGGCATGAGTCGGATATCGACGTGATGTGCATCACCGATCACATGTCCAAACGCGCTCACGTGCTGCATCCTTCCAATCTGCGACTGGCCGAGACATACAGCAGTGTCATTGTCGGCGCGGAAATAAGCTGCGTCGTCAAGGGCGAGGACGGCAGTTGGCTGCGCGCACCGGAGATTATTGTTTACGGACCGCCGCAATTGCGCCAAACGGAAAACCGGCAGCATTACGGCCTGGTTCAGCAGGATCTGGAATTCTTGTACGATGCCTGCGCCCCGGACGAAGCGCCGGAAGCGCTTTTTGAACTCGTGCTTGAATTCGTGGAATCGCACGGCTACGCCTACGCCGTTCCGCATCCCATGGATGGAAACGATTTGACCTTCGAGCAGCTTCAGAAACTGCTGGTCAACGCACGCGCGGTCGAAGTGCTAAACGGCGGTTTCCCGGATTCGACTTATCCTTATTTGGCGAAATGGGTTGCTTTTCATAATACCGCCTGTAAAAATTCGAAACAGGTACGCGAACATTGCCAGGGAAAAGCCCAGGCGCTGGCGTATCTCGATCTGCTCGAATCCGCCAACGGCAAACCTCAAATCGCGCTGGCAGGCTCCGACGCTCACCTGCGCAATCTGGATCGCGTGGTGACCGTCGTTCAATATCGCTCCCACGAGCCCTACGACCCGGCCCAACGTTTTCTGCAATTGTTGCAGCAGGGACAACCACAGGCCGCCTACATTCGTCACGAAGGCCACGGCAGTTCCTGGCTCTCGCTTTACAGCGAAGCCTTGCGCATCGTTGCGTACAACTTGTGGCACAATAAAAGCATGCTCAAAGGCAACATGACGCATGGTTTCAGCGTCGCTTTCGAGATCGTACAAGAACGTTTGCAAACCTACGAAGGTCGCAGCAACAAACGCAATACCGACCTGGCCGCTTTCGTCAACTCGCTGCCTTCCGTACAGGATGATTGCTATACGATCGCACTGCCGATTCCGGAACCGGAAGCGACAAAAAGCAAAACGCCACGCTGGATTAAAAAGGCGACCGCTCCCCTGCGTGCTTTCAGCGCCGGAGCCAAGCTGTAAACTCAATCTCATCGTAAAATGCAATTGAATGGTTAGTCAATATTGTCGGGCAGAAAATCTGACCAACCTACAGCTACCGTTGCGGAAAATCCGTTAATTGAATAGCGCCGTGTTTCTCGTCTAAGGCTTGCAAGCTGCGTTTCCCAGTGGTATGTAATGAGCGTTCACTCATTATATATCTAAGGTCGAGGTAGACGAGCATGGCCTACATTTCCTGTCCTGAATGCCAAAGCAGTATCAGCGAAAAAGCATATTCCTGCCCGCATTGCGGGTATCCTTTGCGAGAGGTTCCGGTTGTCGTGCGGCGCAAGCGCTGGGGTTGGCAATGGAAAAGCGAAACGTCGCTATTGGGCTGGCCGCTGGTACACATCGCCATTGGTTTCGATCAGCAGACGGGAAAACTGCTGGTCGCCAAGGGAATCATCGCCATCGGCTGGTTCGCCATCGGTTTGATTACCGTGGCTCAATTCGGCGTGGGGCTGCTTTTCGGTTTCGGTCAGTTTATTGCCGGATTGGTGGTGATCGCCCAGTTCGCGATGGGTGGCTTGTTCGGCTTGGGGCAATTCGCCTGCGGCATGGTGGCCATCGGCCAGATGGCGTTAGGCGAATATGTGTTATGCCAGATCGGAGTCGGGAAGCATGTGTGGTCGACGAAGGTTGTCGATCCTGAAGCACAGCGTTATTTCATGGCTTTGTGGGAGCAGTTGTTGCATTGGCTCTATATTCGGTGAGTGTGGTTTAGACGTTACCATTAGTTGATTTGATTGATTGGAAGTGGGTGCCCTAAGATGGATCGGGATTGCAATC
This sequence comes from Myxococcota bacterium, assembly GCA_965140415.1. Lineage (GTDB taxonomy): Bacteria > Myxococcota_A > SURF-8 > SURF-8 > SURF-8. The sequence goes on along the minus strand of OZ223209.1, from coordinate 4,396,310 downwards.
CCGATCCATCCAGGAATTGTCGGGTGAAATCACCCGACATACAATATTCGATGCTCCATAAAAAAAACGCCCTCCCGATATCGGGAGGGCGTTGATCGTTTACAACCGGGTACGATTTAGTTGGCCGGTTCGGGGGCGAGATCGTCTTCTGCCTGCGGCAACAGCAAGCCTTTGCCGGTGCCACGAAGCGCTTCCGCTTCGCGCATGACTTCGCGACGTTTTTCCGGGCTGTCCATGTTCCAGTCACGCATATGCAGGAAGATGATGTAGCCGATGTTTTCGGTAACCTTCTGGAATTCGCGATTGATCTTCTGATCCTGCCAGTAACGGATCAACTGCGGCAGCAGTTCCGGGGTGGCCAGTTTCCAGATGGCGTATTCGGTGGCTTCGCGTACTTGCTGATTCGGGAAGGTCAAAACCTTCATGATGTCAGGCATGTATTTGTTGTCACCGGTGTTGGCCAACGTCATGACTGCTTTCTCGACCACGGGCCAATCTTTGGAAGCCAGTTTACCCTGCCAGCAGGCCATGTTGTTGCCGCATTCTTTGGCGGCTTTCATGCGCTGGTTGAATTCGGCCAGCAATTCGGGGGTTTTCTTTTTCAGACCCCAGATGTCGGAAACGCATTTGCCTTCTTTAACAAAGGCGTCGAAGCGATCGGCAAACGACTGATCGCCCAACAAGGAAACGATGTTAGCCGCTGCCACGCAATGCTGAGAGAATTCCTTGTACTGGCCCTTGGCGTTTTTCATTCTGATATCGCCGGCTTCCGCCAGTTTCATGATGTCGTCCAGCTTTTCGGTTGCATTGTTCTTGATGAGCACCTGCGAAAGCAGTTCGCGTTCGTTCAAGAACTCGGTGCCGGTGACTCTTTTTAGGAAGGCATCAGCGATCTTTCCTTTTTGTTCTTTACTCAGCGGAGTAAAAGCCAGCGCTTGAATCAACTTGGCTTCGATTTCATAGACCAATTCATTTTTCAGCGCCTTGTCCAGTTCGCCCATCATGAAATCGGCCATCTTCGGATCACGGAGTTGACCCATGACGTTGATGGCTTTGATTTTGACCCACTCGTCTTTCAATTCGATTTTCTTGGCAACTGTCGTCACATCTTCGTTCTTCAGTTCGTATCCCTTGATCAGGGCGTTACGAGCGGCTTCGCCACCGATCTGCAACAACGAAAGCTGACCGTCGCGGAACAGGTTACGTCCGGTTTCGTCGTCGACGTAAAGGGCGTAAACCAACGCATCCGCCGCTTCTTTGGCCTTGATGCGACCTAACGCAATGGCAGCATAGTGGCGAATCAGCAGCTTTTCTTTTTCGTTCTTGAGAACCTCAATCAGTTTTTCCGTGCCGCGCGGATCACCGATCATGCCGATGGCCTGCACCGCACCGGCGCGTCCCATTTCACCGGACTGCGGATTGTCCAGCAATTTGATCATCGGGGGAACGGCGGTTGAATTACCGATCATGCCCAGCGCCATGCAGATCTGCTCGGACATACGGTCGTGGTCCAAACTGTCTTTGGTGACGACAGAATTGAGCACTTCAAGCAAAGGCGGAACGGCAACGGGATCACCAATGATACCCAGGGTGTAGATCGCTTTCAGCGTGCTATAGCGTTTTTGGATCAAGCTGAGCAGCACCGGAACCGCTTTTTTCGTTCGGTGTTCCTGAACGTACATCAGGGCTTGATCGCGGGTTCGCTTGTCGCGCAGCGCGTCTACCCAATCGTCTTCGTCCATTTCCGAACTGCAACCGATTAAAGAAACAACCGGTAGGACAAGACAGAAAATAATGGACAGCCACAACGCTCGTTTCATCACGACAACTCTCCTTCCCAAAAATGTGGTCGAAAGCAATAAAATTCCATGCTTTATAGTTTGGATTTTTTGAAATCCCAACGAAAAATCGTCCGTACGACAATATCTAAGCCGGGTCGTCATTGCAACCTTTTTCACAAAAATGTCTTTATTTAGAATTTGGGATTTCAAAGTGCTATTCGATGGACTCCGAAAAGTAAGAGAAAGAATTCGTGATTTTCTGAAATTGCGGGCTTTTTCCTTAATTGAATGGAATGGCGATATTTTTTTGCTGATTAATCCCTTCGTGCATGTTATGATCCGATTCCAAGATTTAGTACAAATTTGGCAGCGCGTTTCCGAGTTTGGTTTTTTACCTGTTGAAATAGACGGGAAGACGTGTCCGTAACCAGGCAACTCGAATACGCTTGCTTGTAATTTCAAGTGTTTACCGAGGAGGATATCGATGCTGAAGCAACTTCTCATGGCTGCGTTCTTATGTCTGTTGCTGAGTTCTTTCGCCTATGCTCAGGACGAGCAAAACGGGGCGGAAGCTTCGGATGGAGTGGGCCTGGAGGAAGCGGAGAAGGTCGACTATGCGAATGGAAACGAATTTCTGTTCAGCCTGATGGGAAGTTACATCATCGATGGCGCTTTTTATTCGGAGGCGACGGATTCGGCGAATAAGAAAGTGGAAAGTACGAAACCACTGGCCATCAGCGGTGGCGTTAAAGGCGTAATCGAGTATTTTCCGGTTTCCTGGATGACCATTTGCATCGTTCCGGAATTTCAGGCTTTATTCCTGAATGATGCCGGTGAAGATGATGAACTGGCTATTTCCACCACCAAGTTCTATCAGATCAATGCAAACGGTGGATTCCGTTTCCTTTATCCGAGCAACGTCATTACCCCGTACTTGCGTGCAAGCGCAGGGTATACCTTCATTAATGTAAACAGCGAAGATACGAATATCGGCAAGCAATTCAAGAATGCGCACACCTGGAACGTGCAGCCTGCCGTGGGATTGATGCTGCGCAGCGCACATCTGGGATTCAATGCCGAAGTGTCGTTCCAATATACCCCTTTCAAGACCGATGGAATCGAGCACAATACCAAGATTTTCATGGTCAGCTTTGGCATCGACGGTATTGTAGGTCTGTGATTATCCCTCCTGTTTTTAAGTAGTGGTTCAAAAAAGCGCGGCCTGCGCGATGTGGCCATTGGCTTATCTGATTTGTAACGTGGAGTACTAGCTGATGGTAGAATTCGTGAAAAAACCCTTCTTTCGTTGTGTTTCCCTGGTCACAGTTGGCAAAACCGACCCTCCTTCCTATAAAATTAGGTAATGAATCTGGTATAATGGCCGATAATTAAGAATGGATATCATGTGCAATTTTCGGGGTGCATCGGTTTCACCGACCGAAAGTCGTAGTAAATGCAGGTAAAAATCAATTTCCGGAAGGTTGTGGGTGTAGGCAGGATTCGAGAACGGAAACTTATTGTAGAAGTTATAGAAATATAAGAAATAACTTGACTTTTTGCCTTACCGGTGCTAGGGAGTAGTGGTGGATTAGGATTGGAAAATCATTCTGAGAAGTTAGCCTTGACTTTGAGTCAGACCCGTTTACGGGTAGGCCATTTTCAAAAGGGGCGACGTGTGGATAGCGCACGTGTAAAAGTGGATTGCGGAATCGGCAGAATCAAGAGTTGGTGTTGGCGCGTCTTGATTGGCGTTGCCGTGTTGGTTCTGACTTTCGGTATGGCCGGTTGTCCGGATGAACCGGAGGATTACTATTACCCTCCGTCGGAAGATATCGGGCGCATGATCGACTTCGGGTTTTTCAGCATCGATGCGACGGAAGTGACACGCGATCAGTATCGTGCCTTTCTGCAAAGCTCTCCCCAGATCGATCCGCTCAGTGAGCATTGTTCCTGGAAAGAAACCTTCGAGCCGACTTGCGACTGGCCGGAGGGAGAACGCGGGGATCGTCCGGCAACCTGTGTGGACTGGTGCGATGCCCAGGCGTATTGCCAGTGGGCCGGTAAAGAACTATGCAAGGGAGAATGGGAAGAGCCGGAAGAAGATATGTGGTATCTCGCCTGCTCGAACAATCGACGTTTAAACTACCCTTACGGGGACGAATTCGATCCATTCGCCTGCAATGGCTTTTCGATGGGTGTGGAAGCGCCTTCTCCGGTTGGCGCGTTCACCTCCTGCGAAGGAGGCAAAGAGCATCTGTGGGATATGAGCGGCAACGTTATCGAATGGACTGGGGTTTGCAGTACCGGCGCCGGGGAGTTGGGTGCTTGTCGGATACGCGGCGGTAGTTTCGCCAATGTGGAGGATGTGCTTCGCTGCGATTACGATTTCGGAGCGGATACCTATCGCGACCTTTCCGGACCACGGATCGGTTTTCGCTGCTGTGAATATTAGGAACTCGGATCTGAATCCGGGTGATTGTTGAAGGAGTCAGGTAGCTTTATGGGGCGCTGCATAGAGATAATTATTTTCGTGCTGATAGCGGCTATGATGGTCCTGGCTTGCAAGGACGATGCACCGGTTCCTTATCCGAGCAGCCCTGCCGCGCGGATTATCGTGAATCCTGAAACGGGAGAACGCATAAGTGAACCGGCGGAGGTGCAACTGGAGGAAATTCCGCAGCTTACAGCCGATGATCTACCCGATGATGGGGACGTACGCATTGAAGTGCGCGACGGCTTATGGCGTTTTACGCAGGATGTCATCGATAAGGGAAAGGCCACGAGCGAGGATGAGGTGCGCGTGCTGATGTCTTTACCGTTGCAACGCTCGGGGGATTTGCAGGACTGGCTCGAACTGGTTTATACGCCGGAGTTGCCGGAGTACTTGCAGTTTTTCTCTGCCAGCGGCTTCACCGCCATGCATGCTCCCGATCCGAAGAAAATTGCGGAACTGATCGCTTATCTGGATCGTAATGGTTTGAAACTGGATCAGCTGGCCACCAATCGCTTGCTATTATTGGTTAAAGGAACCATTGCCGATGTCGAACGGGCTTTCGATACGGAAGTTCATCGCATCGTGCGCGTGGAGCGCAAGGATTTTGCAGTAGAGAAGCCATTCACCGTTCCGAGCTGGTTGGAAGGGAGCATCGATGCCGTGCTGGCGATTCGGGATCAGCCTGAACTAATCGATCCGATCGACGACACCACAGAGCCGATTGACGAGCCGTTCCCGGAACTGGGGATCACGCCGGAGCAAATCGGAAATGTATACGACATGGACACCCTGTACGAAGGAAACTTCACCGGGCGCGGGCAGCAGATCTGCGTGATTGGTGGTTGGGAGGCGCGCCGGGCGGATGTGACCAGCTATTGGCGTTTGATGGGAACGGAGCGAAGCGGAGAGACGGAGTACATCTATACAGATGTTCCTCCGAGACGCTTTTCCAACGAAACCACGGTCGATGTGCAGATGGTCGGTATTACCGCTCCGGATTCCGATATTCTGGTGTATCTGGCCAACGACAACACGGATTTCTCGTTGACATGGGCCATCAACGAGGCCATCGGTCGTGGACGATGCAACATTATTTCCTACTCGTTTTCTCACCAGGAAGTCATTACCGCCTGGGAGTTGCAGCAGTTTCAGAATACGGAAGGACGAATCGCGGCGGCACAGGGGATTACCTTTTTGGCCGCCAGCGGCGATTCCACCAACGTGGATAATCCGGCCAACGCTCCCTGGGTAACGGCTGTGGGAGCGAGTCTGTTGCAACTGGACGAGCAGGGCGGGCGCAAAGCGGAACTCGATCCGCTCTTCGGCGGACGTGGACGCAGTGCCTTGTTTGCCAAACCCTATTGGCAGTTTGCCGTCGATCCCGAGTCGGATCGTCGCGCCATTCCCGATCTGGCGTTGCATTGTACGCCGACATTGGAGAGCACCTCCATCTTTGTCGTTCACCAGGAGGAGTGGTTCCCTACCGGGGGAACGTCGCTGGCGGCTCCGATGCTGGCAGGCTGGGTCGGATGTTTGAATCAGGCTCGCAGCGAAAAAGGGCAACTCGGCTGGTTGAACCGGGCATTGTACGAAAACGAAGCGTTACAGGCGACTTTTTTCGATATTACGGAAACCATCATCCCCGGTTTTGCAGGAGAAACCACACCCGGTTGGGATTTCGCGTGTGGGTGGGGGGTGCCGGTATTTAGTGAGTGGATGGATTTGATTCCTTGATTGTCGGTTTCGTCCAAAGCGGCGGGTGATGGTCGAGCCGGGAGAGGTATAAGGAAAGTATTTTTTTTCGTTATCTTCTTCCGGGATTGGATTGGAAGGATCATGTTTAGAACTGCTTTACTACTTGTAGCAGTGTTGGTTGCGGTGCTGTTGTATTACGCTGCCGGGTTCGGTCAGTCCGTCGATTTACGTTTCGGCGATACCGTCATGTATTTGCGTGGTGCGCGTACCGTTTCCGATGATGTCGTGTTTTTGCGCATCGATGCGGCTACCGTGCAAAAAGTTGGACCGCTTCCCTGGAGCAGAAAAGCGGCGGATCAGGTCTTCGATGCCATCGGCAGTATGGGACCGAAACGGGTGATTTTGGCTTCGAGTGCATCGATGGTGCTGGCCGATCCTTCAAACGAGCATCGACCCTGGCTGCTACTGCCGAATGTTGGCACAGGCAAAAATGAAAATGATATTCCGATTCAGGTGACCTTGCCGGATAAAGACGGCATCGTGCGCCATCTTTACGACCGCTATCCGGACCGACGATTCTCAGGATATGCCTGGGAGTATGACGTCGTTAAAAGACCGGTGGATAAAAAACGCGTTTACGTGAATTTCGCCGGACCCGTCAACAGCATTTCCAATCTGTCCGTTGCGGATGTCGTGCAGGGCGCGGCGCCGGAAGAATTTTTAAAGGATCGCTTTGTGGTGATCGGGCTGGATCTGCCCGATCTGACTCGCTTCGTCGCGGTGCCCGTTTCCGATCTGACGCATCCGATGAGTGAAGCGGAATTCCATGCCAACGCCTTGATTACGCTATTGGAAGGCAATGGCATTGTAAAACTGCTGGTGTGGCAGACTTTATTGATTTTATCGCTTGTGGTGCTGGTGTTCTGGTTGTTTCTTTTGCGCACGACGATGCGCTTCAACCTGCTGCTGGGAATTCTGTGGTCGAGCATTTTGCTAGTGGGTTCCATCTGCGCCTTGTTATTCTTGAATATCCTGTTGCCGATTTCCGGTATGGCATTAGGGGTGGGATTGACGCTGCTGGTTTCCTTCGAACGTAAATCCAGATGGTTACAGTCGCGAACTCGTGAGATTGCCAATACGTCTACCTGGGAGTTGACGTTGCGCCCGGTATCCACCGACACGCGCGAAATCAAGCTGGATGATATCTGGCAGCGCCTGATCGGATTTGCCTCGGTTCATTTGCAGCCGGAAAATATGGCGCTGGCATTGCCCGGTTCTCAGGATGGAAAGGTTCAATTCAAGCGGTTCTACGGCATGGATGAGAGTGCGATCCAGGAACGGCGGCGCGATATTGCGCGAGCGCCCTATGCCTCGGCCATTACACGCTCGTATGTGGAAAAGACCGAGAGCTACATGCAGGATGAATCCCTGGTGACGTATCTGGTGCCGTTGTTCTACCCGTCTCAGTTTGTCGGATTCTGGGTCATCAGTTTCGATGCAACAACGAAAAACGAGCGCGCGCCATTACTGATGACCATCGGCCAGCAGGTGGCGAGGCTGCTGTATTACAGCCGCGCTAATCAGGTTCGCAAGGAAATGAGTTCGATGCGCGAGCGTCTATCCGGCGATCGCATGCAAAAACAACTGGACGACATCGACCGGATTTTCGGCAATTTGGTAGAAGAGAAAGTGATTCTGCATTCGGTACTGGACGGACTGAATGAGGGTGTTGCCTTTACCGATATGTTTGGCCGCCTGCTGCATTACAACCGGCCCATGAAGGATATTCTGGACTGGTGTGGTTTCAGGCGCGAGGATTTCAATTCGCTGTCGGATTTCCTGCACAAGCTCAAAGCCGTTCCCGATGGTGCACAGGGGGATTGGATGTTCCGCCTGCATCAGCAGCGAGCCGAAAACGTGTTTCATTCTCATGGCTATCGTTTTGTGGTTCGTTTGCTGTATCGCGTCGGCGAGCGCGGCGTGCCTTTGCCGGAGGGATTCTTGTTGCTGGCGCAACTGGATTCCGGGCAGCGTGCGGATTCATCTGCTGAAATGGAAGCCGTAAAGGAAGAAGGGGAGTAGGCGCGGGTGGAAGACGTTCTTGCCATTTTCCCCTCTCGGGGGCTGGATAACTCGATTCTGATTCCGATTTATATCGGGTTGCTGATCCATGCCTTCTTCACCGAGTCGCTGGGCTGGAGTTTTGCCGGTCTGGTGGTTAGCGGATACCTGGCTTCGGTTTTTGTCATTGCGCCGCAAGCCGGTTTGGTGATCTGCATGGAAATCGTAACCACCTATGTGGTGGTTTACACCTTATCGGAACTATTGAGCCGGTTCGGTTGGTGGCACAGCTTGTTCGGTCGCGATCGTTTTCTGGCCTTTTTCATTATCAGTCTATTGGTGCGCCTGTTTTATGAGGCGTGGTTTTTCCAGTCGCTTTCGGACTGGACCGTGCAGCTTTTCGGTCTGCCGCTGGAGGCGGTGAGCCATCTATACGGAATCGGCCTGGTCATCGTTCCGCTGACGGCGCACGCGATGTGGAAGCCAGGATTCGTGCGTGGAGCGATACAGGTGGGAACGCCGGTCGTTTTGACCTATTTGATTCTGGTATATCTGCTGATTCCCAATACGAATTTTTCCATTGCAAACTTCGAATTGACTTTCCAGGATCTGGCGCTGGACTTTGCCAGCTCTCCAAAAATTTACATTACACTGATCGTCGGTATGATGCTGGCGGCTCGTTTCAATTTGAAACTGGGCTGGGATTTCAACGGCATCATGATTCCGGCCCTGTTGGCCGTGGCCTGGTACATGCCGATAAAGGTTGCAGCCACGCTGGTCGAAGCTTCTTTGGTGGCTGGAATCGCCTGGATGATCGCCTCGCTGCCGATTTTCATGCGCAGCAATCTGGAAGGTTCCAGGCGACTGATTCTGATTTTTACGGTAGGGCTGGGATTGAAGTTCATGCTCGGGTACTATTTTACCGAAACTGCTCCCGGTTTTCGCGTATCCGATCTGTTCGGCTTCGGTTATTTGCTGCCCAGTCTGGTTGCGTTGAATATCTGGGAGCGCCGCAGTTGGTCGCTGGTGATCGGTCCGACTTTATTGACTTCGTTTCTGGCGTTCATTTTCGGAAACATCGTCGGCTTGGCTCTGTTTCAGGTGGATAAGCTCTTTGTGGCTGAAGGTGTGGCCGAGTCCTCGGTTGCGCATGCCGAATCGCAATTGCTCGATGCGGACCCGCTGCAACTACATCTGGCCTCCGTGCAGACCTTTGCAGTATTGCCGGAGGATTTCCGTCCCACCTCGGCTGCGGCCAGACTGCGCTATCAGCGAGTATTGGCCGGAGTGCGTAACCTGGTATTGAACAAGAATATCGTACGCGGAAACCAATTTCTGGATGAGAGCTTTACCGAAGACTTGAAGCGCCTGCACCTGGAAGTTGTTCGAACGCAACTTCCGGACGATCCGGAAACCACCTTGATCGTATTGCGCGAGCCGCTGGACAGTCCGCTGCATCAATTGCAAGGCTGGGGCACCGTTGTGTTCGTTCCCGGCTGCAAAGACGGGGTGTTGCTTGAAGTGCCGTATCCTTATGAAGAAGCGGCGGCTCTGGACGCCGCGCTGGCGATATTCCCTTCCGTGCATGCCTGCGGGTTGCTCGTAAACGGCTGGCGCTCTTTCCGTCCTCGTGAACGGTCGGTGCTGCATGCGGTGGGATCGCCATTTTCCGTTGCACACGAACTGCTCGCAAAACAGGCCGTCGTGCAGATTCGCACGAGTCCGGGACCGACGGTCGCCTACGTGCAGCAGCGTGTTCCGGAGGCCATGCCGCTTACGGAGTTGAAAAATCGTTTTCCAACCTACAGCATTCGTTTCGATCCGTACGAGAAAAAGAATCCGGCCAGAAACCGCGCGGATATCGAGTTTATGGAACTGGTGTTGAACGAACAGGAATTGCTTAACCTATGGCCGACAAGCGAGCCGAGCGAGCAGGAGCAGTCGCAATCCGGCCTGGCGACGTTGCGCGAGTTGCTCGACTCCGACGAAGAGGCGATTGCACCGCCATACTCGGAAGCGTATCGAACGCCGATGCCGATTGAGATGACCTACTTGGAAAACGCGATCATTCGACCGCTGCGGCGTGAACTACTGAACTATAAGCGCAGTGAGACCGATATGCGGCTGAGCTTGACCTTGATCAAGCAGCGTGCTTCGGTATTGGGTTATGAGCTGTCCCTCTTTCGCTCGGAAGGGCGCAAGGGATTCGAAGTGCTGTTGCATGAAGCGCATGGCGAGAGACATTGGGGAGCCTACCTGTTCCGCGCGGGATCGTCTCGCTGGACCATCGAAGTTCCCAGACCGCTACTGGAAACCGGAGTGGCCGAGATGGCCATGGATCTGTATGGACGCTTGAATGCGTCGGCTTTGTATGTCGCTACGGCGGATTTACAGGCGCGACGCGACGGGCTGGCGGACATCACGAGGTTGGAGAATGTCGTCAATCCATTCCATGCCGCGCATCGGGCAGCCTATCCCGTTAAGCCGGGCGCGACTACGCCATGGGTGCTGATCGTTCGCGGCATTTCGAAAGTCAGACCGATTGATGAAGACGTGTTGATTTCCGCTGCCATGGATCTGCCGGAGCGCTCGCCGCGTTCGATGATGATGAACGATCTGCTGCACGATCTGGATCTGGAGGGCTTGAAATGGCAGTTGTATGCGGGAGACAAATACCAGCTTGGATTGAAGGGCGTGGATGATCTGCAACTGCGCTATTCCGCATCGCTGGACCCGCAATCGGCGGCGGTACTGTGGGTGAATGCGGAGGTGAGAATGCAGCAGCCAGGCGGCGAGCAAATCGCTCGCTGGGTCGCCACCATTCGCGATCTCGGTTATCCGCTGGTTTCCAGCAGCATGGAAGACGTTTTAAAAATTCCCGCTGAACAACCGGCTTCCGCGACATTGAAAGAAACACTGGAATTGGCAAACGAGTTTTCCCGCTTGCGAAACGTCTCGCTGTTAAAAGCGATATCCGAAAAGGCAGGGAAGGGAGACGTGCTCCCGAGCCTGTTGCGTGATTCGTGCAGCGGAAAATATTTCTTGTTACTCGTGCAGGACAATCAAGGTCCGCGCTGTGTCGTTCGTATGGAAAGCCCTGCTGCAAGCGATGCGGAAATCAATACCACCGGTGAGTTGGAACTCAACACGCTGCGGTATGGCCAGGGTGCCGGAGTCTGCAACGGGGAGGTGCTGCCATGATGCGCATTCTGGGCCCGTTGTTGCTCGCGCTGGTGCTGATTACCATCATGCTTTTCGGCGCGAAAGATTATCTGCTACGGCAGAATCCCTGGGACTGGAAACTGGCGAATGCCAAATCGATCCTCTATTACGACGTGACACCGGAAAACCCGCTGTCTTTAGGCGTATTCGCTTCCGATCGTGATGTGCGCCTGATTTCTCATTTGAAATTGCCGGAGAATTCGGTTTACGATCCGGACAAAACCTACACCTACGGTATGCGGATTTCCATTGTGGAGCAGGGCGAGACGGAAAGTTGGTCGCATGAATACTGGGTGGAAACGCGGCAAAGCAAGGATGAACTTAGAGACGGTGTCTGGTTGAAGGAATGCGCATTCAATAACGAAGGCGATCCTATTACCGATGACCGCTTGACGGTGGTGCATATGCCTTTGGACGTGCCGCAGGAAAAAGGCGCGATGCAGGTGGAGTTGCTTGGTTGGCCTAACGCAACGTTGTTTGTAAGGGCGTATCGCACGCAACCTCGCTCGATTCTGGAGATTACCAGCCTGGAATTGTCGTTGACGGCGGAGGAGAGGTTCCGACAGGCGGAACGGATTTTCCGCAGCGACTGGCGTGATTTGACCGCTTTGGAGCGCGAGCTGCTGCTGTCCAAAGATTGGCAACGCTTAACGGCCTTGGGTATGAGCGGGGTAGATTACACCACTTCACAGGTATTTGTGACGACCTACAGACGTCCCGATCCGCTTCCTGAAGATACTGCCGGTTCCATGCTTGCTCCCGGGCAGGCGCTGGCGATTACGCTGCGTGGACCGGTGACGTTATCTGTTCTAGCTCGGATAATGGCGGCACCTTTGTCCTTTGCCGAGCAGGCTGCTCGCAAACCCGAACCGGAACCACCGGCGGGACCAATAGACGCTACTGTGTCGCTGCAATGGCTGATAGCGCCGGATCAGGTGAAAGACCGTTCTCTTTCTACCAAACTCGTGGGCGGAGCTTTTCGAAAGCTTGGTGAATTCAGCTATAGCGAATCGCAACCCACGACTCTGACACTCACCAATCAAAGCGAGAATTACCTGTCGATCGCGCCTCTATTGGAAAAGGGGGAGAGAGACTCGGTATTGGGAGAGGTCACGTGGTTGCCGTCTCCACTGGTGGGAGATTCGGCTTCGTTGATTCAACCGAAGGCAAGAACTTTTACCGCTACGCGCATTCTGCCTGGCCAGTCGCCGGTTGAGTATCCACTGTATGCGGGTCAACGAAGAGGAGATAGCGTGCGCCTGTTGGCTTATCTGGCCATGACGCCGGAGGAGAAAGGCGAAACGCAGTTCACAATCGGGGTCGAGGTTGTGGATCAGCAGGGAGAGGTCAAGTACGCGGGCGAGATGCAGGCGACTACATTGCCTTCTGCGCTTGAATCCTATCCGGACATGGACCCGGCCAGCCCGCAGGTTGTCGGTGATGCCCAGGTGGGCTTTCTGCGTTTTCCCGAAGGTCAGTATACCCTGCGACTTTCTTCGCCCGAAACGGTGGATGTGATCGTGCAGACTCCAAGTTGTCTGTATTGCGAGGAACAACTCGACGAAGCGTATGCTGTAAACGTTGAACCGTATCGCTGGCGCAACGAGAGTTTCGCGCGTTCCCGCTGGATGGCGGTTCCGCCGCTGGCTGAAAAGCGTCTTATAAAACAAGGGCGCAGGGTGCGGATTGCCGCCCAGCCTCGATTGGATCTGCCTGTGCCGGGCGAGGAATCGTTGACGAATTTCTACGAAGTGCTGCAACCGCAGGGGACTCCCACCTGTTCCGGGTTGCTGGAGCCTTTAAAAGATCCAGCCGAGCGGGAGATGCCCTGGAGTTATGGAACGTTCACCGAAATTCGACCGGGCCAGAACTACGATGTGACGGTGCCGGAGGATTACCTGGGGCGTCCTGTAATGCTGCGTTACGATCTGGGGAATTCCGAACGACTGGGAGAACTGGTTAGTCTGACATGGGAAACCAAGAAGGTAACCGGCGGTCCTGCTCGAATGGTCGTTGGTGAACTAAGCGAACGTGTTGCAAGTGGGGAACATCAGGTTCTGCTCCATGCACCTTCACAGGGTGGGCGTTACTGGATCAACCTGCCGGTCAAGCAGGCTCCGTGGGCGGATGTTTTTGCGATGCGCACGGTTTGCCGGTTGCAAAAAGACGGTTCCATGTTGCTTCCGGTTTCGCATTCCGGGCGCGGCAAACGAACGATTAATGTACTGGCGTATGGCGTGGGTAAAAAACGCAGCGCAACCCGCTTAAGCGGCTTACTGGATCGGGGAGCACCGCGCTTGAAAAGCTGGGCGATTTCGACCGGTGTGACACCGGCCAATAAGGAGTTGGAGTTGATGATCGCTCCGACCAGTTCCGCCGTGTTGGATGCCGCCCGTTCGCAAACGGTTCGCCAGCCGGAAGTATTTATGATGACGCTGTTTGAAGAAGCGGCGGCAGGCGGACATCAGCTGCGCCTGACGCTGAAAGGGCAGGGGGAAGTCTGGGTTCGTGCATTCGCGTCCGTCGAGAAACCGAAAGTCGGACAGGGATACATGATTTGGAAATCGGCAGGACGCTAGGGACAAAGGTGGCGTATAACGTGAAACGACTTTGGTGGACAATTTGTCTTGCAGTTAATTGGCTGCTGCTTTGCAGTGCGATGCCGTTGTCTGCTCAAACAGAGAACCCCACGTTGCTCGTCGCTCCGGTTCGTACATTCACGTTGAATGAAACACTCGATCCCGCAAGCGGAAAAGCGCTTAGAGCGCTGCGTCCCTATAAAGCCAAAGCCGGTCGTTACTTATGTGCCGAATCGACTTCCAGTAACATCCTGCTTTTCAGCCCGGCTGCCGACTCGGATGAGAATCCCTATATCCGGCTTTCCCTGGACGGGCAGGGCGTGGCCTGGTACCCGACGGAAAAAGACGGACAGACTTTGCAGGCGGATGCCTTTTTGCGCATGCCGGGCGATCCGGCCATCATGTGTCGGCAGATCAGTAGGAAAGATGCCTCGCTAAAGGTCGGGATGGCCAGTACCGTTTCTGGGAGTTATGTGTGGGAGCACTACGAGGAAGGTTTGAAGGATTGGGCGCAACGGGCGGCCTTACGACCCGGTCGCCCTGAAAATTCTCCGTTGACCGTGCAGAGCAGTCTTGCGGATCGCTTATGGTTTTTATCGGAATGGGTGCATTTCAGCGGTCTGGCAGAACAGGTAAAACCGGAACGAGTGCGGTTGTTTCTGCAACAGCAGGCGATCTGGGAGGTCAGCCGTCAGCGTCCAATGATGGAATGGGCCTATGACGTGGTGGATCTGTCAAAGCTGGCGGGCAAAGAATGTTTCGACCTGTTGGAAGATGAGGATCAGGAACTGCAATATTGCCGAGGGCAGCGGCCCTTCGAGTTTACCGCAACCGGTCCCGCCGTATTGCAAATTCGATACCGCCCGGAAGTAAGGCTGGAGCCGACGCCTGTTTTAGAAGAAACCTTATTGAGCGTCCGTCGAGATGGCGATTCCGTTTTCGAACATGCGATTCCGGTGTATCCGGATCGGGAACCGTATTCGGAAAACGAATGGATGATAGAAGCTCCGCTACTGCGTTCGCCTTTGGGAGCCGTTTTAGGTAAGCGGGATACGATCAAAGTGTTTGTGCCTCCCGGCGAACACCGATTTCATGTTGAGTTGAGTGGCCGTGCCTCCTGGTGGTCCATTCAGAGCGGCACGCACAAACGCCATATTGAAGATGCCGCGCATGGGGAAGAGAATCTGAACGCTCTTTATTCCGACGATCATGATTCGTTCTCCTGCTTCGAAAAGACCGAACAGGCGATTCGCCTGGGTCAATGCGACGTGGCGCAACTGCATTATGGCCATTTGATCAATCAATCCGCATTCTCTGAAGAAATACTGAAGCTGATCGCGTTTCGTTTGGATCACTGTTCGGCGGAAGGAGAGATTCTTACCGTTTCCGAATTGGAGCAAGGGTTACAGTTGCTTGATGTAGACGTGCCGCATGAATCGATGACCTGGGAAGATCGACGCGGGGAACAGTTCCGGCGCGAGCAGGTGGAGCATGTTTTCACGCAGTTCAGCTATTACTATCCCGGCTGGCAACTGGAGCCGTCGTTACGAAAGGGAGAAGCAAGCACGGAGCAGATCAGTGCTTTACGTGAGTTGTGGTATCTCGATTCGATATGGCAACAACTGGAACCGCCCGCAGACGAATTCAACCACGGCGAGTATGTTTTCCAGCAGCGTTCCCTATATCCTGAAAGCGATGCGCTGCCGGGAGGATTGTCGCTTGTGCGTTTGGGAGAGCAACCGACGCTGACCTCCTCTCGTTTTGCACCGAATGTGGCAAGATCCTTGACTCTGATTACGTCCGGTAAAGACGCGCGAGCACAGTTGCGTTTCGATGAAACGCCGGTCTGGCTAACCTCGACGGCTCCCGTTCAATTGCATCGAGTGCTGGTGGCGGATTCCGTGCCCGTCCGCGTGATGACTCGCAACGACGTGGATGTCTGGATGCAGGTGCGCATGATCGAACGGCAAAGCGATCAAGTGGCTGGAGCCAAGCTGGTGCAGGCCTGGGAAGTGAAGCCGGGAGAGGATGTAGTTTTCGAGGCTCCCAGGGAAGGATACAGTGGTTATGCCCTGTTCCAGGCATTCCCGCCCACGACTGCTTCCGCCGATGAGGCCGTGACCTTTACCGTGGGCATGGGAGCAAGAGAAGTACAATTACAGGTTAATTCCGGTTCGAGCGGTATCCGCTATCCATTGGCAAACCGCCCCAATGCCTTCGTTTCACAACCCGTTTCCATTTCATTCCAGACCGGGGATTGCTCCGAGCGCATTCGCGTGCGGATGGACCCTGCTGCACGGCAGGCCTGGCACGTTCGCATGCTGCTGCGTATGCCCCGGCCACTGGAGGGAGTTAACGAACCGGAGGTGACTGCTACTGCGAAGCAGGAAAGCACGTCTGACTATTTCCGCCGGTTGAAAGAGGTACAGTCGCTAAGCGAGAAACTGGCTGCCCTCCCAGCGGAAAAAAACGAGCAACGTGGTGAATGGTTGTTGCAACGCTCGGATTGCCTGTGTCGGTTGGGGCACACGAAATTTGCTCGCGAAGACCTGATGCGAGCCGCTGCCGAAGTGTCAAAAACTCAGGAAAACGAGCAGCGCATGCTTGGATTGAGGGAGCGGCTGGATCGCGGCTATTGCAATCGTACGGCTACTTTCGAGAAACCGCTTCCGTTATCGGCTACTGTGGATGTTGGTGAGAGACACGGTCCGGCGAGCGAGAAACTGCGGCGACGTTTTGTCAAGCAGGTAGAAAAGGGGCGTAACGAGCAGTCTATGCTCACCTGTAGTGATTTGGTGCTCAAAGGTGTGTCGCATACCGGTTGTTTACCGTGGTGGATACAAACAGCCGCACAAAAAGTGGGAGCAGGCGAACCCGTTCCATCGTCTTTCCGGGCGATGTTGCAACGTGCCGCACGCTGGAACGAGCAGACGCATTGGGACGCTTTGGGGCTGTGGTTCCCGCTGCTCTGGTCGGCGACCCACTGGGAACCGCTTGCCGGAGTGGAGCGCATGGATGGGGTGGAACGCATCAGCGAAGAGGCAGCCCGCCTGTTGCCCCAGGCGCATGAAAACTACCTGGCGTTACTGAAAGCGATATTGGGTATGAAAGAAGAGGTTGGCGCAGCGGAAATGCTGTTACCCGGTTCTTCGATCTCCGTGCATCTTCCGGTGGATGGGTCCGCCAACGCCGTAATGGAGGTCGGTTGCTATCAGTTTTCGCCGCCCGTACACGATGCGCCTGTAGCCTGTCGTATAGAGATGTTGTTGAATGGCGTCTCCGTTGAAACCGTGGACCTTAAACGAGGCGAAGTGCGCAGGTTGAAAAGACCTTTGGCCACAGCGGGGGATTACATTCTTGAGTTGTACCACTGGCCTGCTTCGCATCTGTACACTCCGGCAACGACCGTTCGTTTCGGTGTGGATCGGCAGGTCGCAGGGATTCCGACGCAACAAGATGGCGATGTGTACTGGTTATTGCCGGTCGTGCAGACATCGTTAGTGCGTGCAAGCGCGGCGCGCCCGGTGAGTTTCCATTTGTTGGGTCCGACGATTCTGCGTGTCGATTCCTTTGAAAGATCGGGCGTCGCTTCTGCCGTGGATGTGCAGGTTCGGACGAACGGAAATTCGGTAGAGCCGTTCCAGATCATGTCCGATGGCAGCCGTCAACTATGGTTGGAAGATGCGGAAAACTATCACATCGTGATTGGGCCGACCAATCAGTCTACGGCGTTACTGCGACTGTATACCCGGGAAGCGGATCGCGGCGAGGGAGTTCGTTTGGAAGATCGGCGGAAGTCCAAGAAAACGGAAACCGCCACCGCCTCAATGCCGGTTTCCACTACCACTCCATTACGTTTGATGGAAGACTATCCGGTGTCCTATGACAGCGGTATGGGGACGCTGTCGTTTTTAGTGGGTGTACGTAGAGAACTGCGCGATGAAACCGGCCCGATTAAAGAGGTCGACCACTATTTGTCCACGCGGCTCGGGTATAAACGTCGGGTCGAAGGGGCGGATCTGTGGCTGGCGATGGCGGCGGAGGGCCGCTTCCGGTTAGACGAGGCTCCGACCAGCCTGCTTGAAGGAAAGCTATACTGGATCACTCCTGGACCGGAATTGCGGATAAGCTTGTCCAATCGGTTCGCCGTTCAGGACACTCAAACGGGATTGGCTGGCGGTAATCGGCTCAGTGGCAGTATCGGGCGCAGATTCGAGCCGAATTCCAGTTTCTCTTTAACACCGGAAATCGGTGCGTTCTGGAAGTGGCAGGGCTTGAACGACTGGACCTTACGCAAAGTGCCGGATTACATGGATGAGGACGTCTACTCTCCCTATGGAAAGGATCATCCTTACGGATTGTTTGCCGGGTTGCGTATGGCATGGCAGCCTTGGATTAACAACAGCCTGTTTATGTCCATGCGCTACATCACCAACGACGATTTCTACTCGCCTGACCGGTTCGCGTTGCGAATTGGCGATCAGATCGCTTTCGGCAGATTCCAGGGCGAGATCTATTATGGGTTCCAACCGCTTGCAGACGACGCCGATCGGGATGGCTGGTTGTACCGGCATCAGGTGCATCTGGAAGGACGATACAATTTCTGGCCGCTTAGCTGGTTGCGTGTTGCCCCGGAGATTTCGTACGACTTCTACCCGGATCGCCTCCAGCACGGATTTTTTGCCGGTCTTGGTTTTGCATTTTCAACGGACAGGGGCCTGCGCGACTCCTTGCCGGGCGAAGATTTCGCAGCCTGGCAAATCGATCCGCATCGAGAATGGGTGAGTGAATGGTAGCCGAAGCACGAGGCAAAATCGATTGGAGTGTGGAACTGGTCCGCCTGATTCGGCCCATCACTGCGCGTTTGAACCCGGAGGCGGTGGAACAGGTTGCGCAGGATCTTTCCGTGACGTTGTCGATTCCTGCGGGTGTGCGCAAAAAGGAACCGCAGGAGGTCGCACGGGCGTTGCACGTGACGCTGCTTCGTCTGCTGGTGCAGTGGCATGGGGCAGAAGAGGAATTATACGAGAATATCCGTCGCTGGCGTGGGTTGTATTATCGTGCGACCGATGAAGAAGAACGTCGCAGCATTCTGGAAGACACGATTCGAAAGCGCCCGGACCTGTGGCCGGAGTGGGGAGACAAGTGGAAGAAAAGTGCTCCCAGTGAAGACTGGGAAGCGATGGAAGAACGCCTGACCATCGGACGCTGGGCCTTGTGGGTGCGCCAGATCGTGGCGCTGGAAGCTTTGGAAGGCTTATATCGGCCCATCGATGCGAATGTCGATTCGCTTCATTCGCCTTCAGGCAGCGAACTGGCCCAGAATACCATCGCATCGCTGATCGACTACCTGAACAGGGAAGGTCAGGCACAGGCTCGCAGGGCGGCGGTGAGAGTGATACTGGCCATACTTGACCTGTTGCCGGAGTTGCAGCAGCGCATATACAGTCGACACGGCGAGGAGCTGCTGTCGCTATTGAATAATGTCGAAGAAGATCGCTGGGTGCGAGTTGCTCTGGTCGATCTGATGGGAAGACTGGGGACAGAGGCCGTTCTTACGCACCTGCTACCCATATTGCGCGATGGTGATGAATCGGGAGACCGCTACCTGCTGCGCGCCCATGCGGTGCACGCATTAGCGGATTCGGATGTTCCGATAAAGCAGGTCTTGAAGGAATTGACCGAGTTGGCCGATCGTCCCGATGCGAGCGAATATACCAGACTGGCTTGTGTTGAAGCCTGCGATCGGCTTACGGCGATTGGCGGGTTGGAAATCTTGCTGCAAATCGCCGAGGCGGAAAACGCCAGGACGGATTCGGTGTACACGATTCGCGCGCGCCTGGCAGAGACGATTTCTCGCCTGTTGCGCCAAATCAACGCCGGCGATAGTCAGGCGAATGAAGCGGTTGCTTATTTGGGATGGTGGGCGAGTCGCGACACCAATGATGTCGTGCGCATGATTGCACAGCAGGAATGTGCGCGGCTGGTTCTTGATTTGGAGGGTGAAAACAGCGAGGCGGTAAAAGTAAAACTCGTTCAGGCTTTGGTCAAACGCCTGGTTGCTCGTGAGGAAGCGGGAGAGACGGAACGGATTGCCGGGTTACTGGAAGAAATTCGAATCGGGATCGATCCCGTTCTTACAGATTTGCGGGACCGGATATTCTCTTTGGCTGAAAAGACGGATTGGGGAAAGCGATTTCAAGTTGCGCTGCCAGAGGGAGTCTCTGCCGTCGAGGCGGTGCGGATCATGGCCAGCTTGACCAGAACAGACGCCGGTTTGTATGCCACGGTGAAAAATGGGAAGCTGAAAGTGCAGCGAGGCGAGCGCTTTCGGCGCAAACTTTGGAGATTATTGCACGAGTTTCGCCATCTGCGACCCAACATGCGTTCCGACACCGTGCATACGCGCGGACGGGTTTATGGCTTTGCGCATCGGGCTCACCCGGAACGGCTGGCGGAAGTCAACCCGACCACCATTCCCGGCGAGCGCGTATTGGTGGAACGAATGGGAGGATGGGGGCGCTATCTGCCGTTACCAGACGATTGCCTCGAAGCCTCCAAGGAGGTTTCCCTTTATAGTTCTTGCGGCATTACAAAGGTGCAACAACCCAAGGGAGTCTTTTCGCGTTTGCGCGCCAGGCAGCGATTGAACTTTGATTACGAATGGTATAATCGCAAACGCTATGATGCCATGCAGCAGCTTGAACGACCCAAGCGAATCGATTATATCGAGGCGCTACGCAGTCGGCTCGGTTTCAGCATTTCATTTGAACCCTATCGTTACGAGTTGTTTGGAGTCGAGGTCGATTTGGATCTGCCTGATGTTCGCTCGTTCTTTGAACTGGAGGAACAATCGTGAAAGATCTATACACCAGCTTGGAACTGGCCATTCGTCCCTATTTGAGTTACTTCCTGTCGCCCACCGGTAATCTTATTTTCAGCTTGATGGTCTTTACGTTACTCGTGGCACTTTATTTTCTTGCTCGGCATTCCTTTGCATTTCAGAGGATTTACAGAAGTCGGGCAAAAGTACCATTGGTGATCGGTGGTTGGGGAACGCGGGGAAAAAGCGGCACCGAGCGATTGAAAGCTGCGCTTTTCGCGAGTCTGGATAGCCATGTAGTCGCCAAGACCACCGGTTCCTCGGCCATGTTCATTCGTTCGCTGCCCGGACGCGATCCTTTGGAGCTTTACATCTTCCGACCTTACGACAAGGCTTCCATTTGGGAACAGGAAAAGCTGTTGTCTTTGGCGGCAAAGAGCAATTCCCAGGTGTTTTTGTGGGAGTGCATGGCATTAAACCAACGTTATGTCGAAATTCTCCAGCGCCAGTGGATGCGCGATGATTACACCACCATCACCAATGCCTATCCCGACCACGAGGATATTCAAGGTCCAAGCGGTTTCGATGTCGCCCAGGTGATCTCGCACTTCATTCCGAAAAAGGGAAAAGTGCTGACGACCGAAGTGCAGATGCTTCCGTTGTTAAAGGAAGAGGCGCGGCGTATGGATAGCGAGTTGATGGTGGTCAATGAACGCGATCCTTTATTGGTGCCACGCATGATGATGCAGCGCTTTCCTTACGAGGAACATCCCGCCAACGTGGCATTGGTGTTGAGATTGGCGGAGGAGTTGGGAATCGATCGCGAGCAGGCACTGGTGGAAATGACCGAACGGGTCGTGCCGGAAATAGGAGTGCTGCGCGTATTTCCGCAGGCCGAAGTTTCCGGGCGCTGGTTGCAGTTCGTTAATGGCATGTCGGCCAACGAACGCGCCGGTTTCATGAACAATTGGAGACGAACCGGTTTCGAACGCATTGGGCAGGAAGGGGATCTAAATCGTTGGGCGGTGGCTTTGATCAATAACCGTGCCGATCGCATCAGCCGGTCTCAGGTGTTTGCCCGCATTCTCGTTGAAGATGTGTTCGCCCATCGTTACATCGTGGTCGGATCGAACGTTCGCGGTATGCGTGGGTTTATCAATAACGAGTTGAAACTGCGCTACGGAAAGTGGGCGCTCATTGACATTACGGAATTCAAGAACGATCCCGAGCGGGAACGGCCACGGGCTGAAAAACGTTTGGAAATGATATGCACGGCCATGCGGCTGGATTCCGATGCTCTGACTGCGATTCGGATGATGTTTGAGCAACTACCCGAAAGCGACCGCATCGGTAAGTGGAGCGAAGAGCAGTGGGAAAACTGGTGTGAAGCGCAGCATAGAAAGATCAAGGGGCATTCGCTACAGGAAGTAGAGTCCATTTTGTTGCAGGACAAGGAATTCCGATTTTCAGTCGGTTCCGCAAGCCTTCCGTTTCTTGCCGAAACCGCCGCCAGACATCTGGTGATGGATTCAATCGCCAGGGACTTGCAACAGCTATTCGAAGAGAAAGGCGCTTCCAATGGCGCTATCGAACAGTTGAATCGCCAGTATCGTAAGCGCCTTGTCGAGCAGGTTTTACGCAGTGTCGTCGTTCTAAGAGATTCCGCCATCAAGGGCGATCCGCTGATTCACTTTATCGCGGGTCAGGTGCCGCCGGGCTATCATGCTAAAATCATGGGAATGCAGAACATCAAAGGACCGGGTCTGGAGATTGTGTATCGTTGGCAGGCATACGATCGTGTGTTGACCCAACTGGGGCGTTTTGATACCGAGAATCCGGATGACTGGCAGGATGCGATCATCCAGTTGATGTCGTTTGAGGACTATGGTGTGATGGACAGCCACGCCGCACTGATGAAGATCGAAAGTCTGCTGGATCAGACCAGCGCCGCCTGGGAGCCTTTGCGGCCCGCTCTGCGAAAATTGTATGATCGCTTGAATGGGGTGTACTCGGAAGCGGCCAAAGGCTTACACGAGCACCGGGCTTTGTCTCCGGCGCTATGGGGTGCGCGACAAATCGAGATGTTATTCGATTTCGTGGCCAGCATCTGGCGAACCGTGCAGGCGGATAACATCACGAATGATTTGCTGAGTGGGAAAATCAGCCAGGAGCGAGCCGCCACGAAGCTTAGAGAATTGATGCAACAGCAAAAAGGTGGTTGGCTTGGAAGTCGATCCCGGCGTTGGCACAAACGGCGTTAGGTGTGCTTGTCTCCCCGATTCGATGACAGAGAACGAATTTGGGGGAGTTTCCCGCATCGTTTCGATTGTTCGGATACTGAAACGATTAAAAGAAACGATTGACGGCTTTCCCGCATCCAAGTATACCGAAGAATAGCGGATGTTCGTATTAAGGTATTCTTCTCTCTTCCGAGGGCGCACATGATTCCGGGTCTCAACAGCAATATCAAAAGAAACGAAAAAATCTACCATATCCAAACGGAGGATTCCGGACCGAAATACGGTCATGTGATTTCACATCTGTTTTTGGATGGCACGATACTGGCGTCTGTAAAAACCAAGTATAACGAGCACTTGGAGCTGGAGCCCGACAAGCTGGAAAAAAAAGTCATTGCGATCATGCGGCGTTCGCACCGGAAAATGGTGCATCAGCTTACCTCCGGTGAGTTCGATGAGCAACAAGAGCCGCAGCCGGAAGTCGTGGTACAGGCGGACGATGAAAGCCTGGAAGAGAATGGTGACAACGGTGACAACGGCGATATCGGCGAGTTGCTGGAGGAATTCGACGAGTTGGTGGACGACAAGGCCGGTACTGCCCAGCGGCTGGTGGAAAAAGGCGACTTGCTGGCCGAGGCCTATGATGCGTACGAACGCGAACGCGCACAGAGTCCGAATGCTGACAATTCTTTAAAATCAGAAGATGCTTCCGATTCGTCCGCTTCGAGTGGGCAAAAAGAAGGCGGTCAACAGAGCGATGAAGAGACGTCAGCTAAGCACGAAGTCTCTCCCGATTGGACCGCCCAAACCGTGGCCGACTTGATTAACGAGCGCATGCAACCCCCGCCGCAGTCTCAATCCGCGCGTGAGATTATTCAGCAGTTATTGCAAGGTAAACGTGGGTAAAACGGGTAAAAGCGGTTGTTTTACTTCGAATCCGTTTCTTCGTCGCCGTCAATTTCGTTTTGACAGGCGTTATCCAAACAAATAAGTCCTTCAAAACCGCAGTTGCGAACGAGTTGCCAGTCGCCATCGACGCAGCCCATCAAGCGGTCGCCATCGCAGCGAACCTCGTCGGGCAGGCAGACTGTTTCCGGTTCTGCATCGAGTTCGCTGCTTTCATCGTCGCCATCTGTGCTAGACGAGCAGCGGCAGATGTCCCAGCTTTGACCATCTTCCAGGCAGAATTGAGTTCCCGACGCTCCCGAATTGCAGGTGCAAAGTCGCAGGGAGTAGGGGACGCAAAGCAAATCGCTTTCCTGGTCGTCTTCATCGCCATCGGGAACGTAGGGGTTGGTTTCATCGTCGCCGTCTGAAAGGGAAATTTCACATTCGCAACTTCCCCAACTTCCACTGGCCAGGCATTCTTTCAAGCCGGGAGCGCCATTGGCGCAGGTACAGATGGTAGCGTCTCCCTCCTCGCAGCTTTGGTCGCTGTCACCGTCTCCCGTGCTGCTTCCGCTGCAAACGCCGTTGATGCAGATCTGTCCGGTCTGGCAATCGGCACTGCCATAGCATTCGGGTTCGGCTTTATCCGAACCGCAAGCTAAAAGCCAGCCACTGAAGCAGAAGGCTATAACGAGTAGATTTGTAAAAGAGCGAAACCACCGGGCAATCGATGTGTTGTGCCGGTTAATCCTGTACGGGATGTTGTGAATACGCCTGTAAGACATGGTTAAGTTGATCCAGGTTCAAGTCGTTAAATTGCATCAGATACTGGTAGTTCACTTGCCCGGTCAGTTTCAACGCCTGCACGCTCGAAAATCCGAGCAAATCGACCAATCGTTGTTGCGCACCTTCCGGTTGCTCGAAACTGACGCTCTGCCGGTCCGCCGGCCAGTAAACCTGCCAGCAACGCCGCTGCTGGCTCGATTCATCTTCGCTGAACAGCAGCGCCCGGTAGAAAGACGCACCCGCCACGGCATCTGTCTGTAACGTGTGCGCCTCATTGGTATAGTCGTACTGCGCGGAAAGTGGAATGTCCAGGAATTCCGGCATCTGGGCTGTAAGCGGCAGCGAGGCGAAGCGCTTGAAGACTACGGAATGATCCACATATCGGGCGAAGCTGGGGAGGTCGATACCGGGGCCTATGACCATCGAAGCCATCATTTGGTCCTGCTCGATATTGATTCCGGATAAGGAAAGCGCCATTCCCATTATCGTGTAATTTTCCGGCTGCAAAATCGAACCGGAGATGCTGCTGGGCAGGGTGAAGACTCCATTATTTTCGGAACCGACTTTGCAATCTCCGGGATTGAAGTCTTCCGCATCATCATCCAGTCCCCAGGTGAATCCTTGCGGCGTCAGACCGCTTCCCGCCTCGTTGGCCGCGATCATGGCGAATACGCTGTCACCGCAACCACTCTGCATGTCGGGCAAATCACCGAATTGAAGCGCGATACGCTGGCCTTGGACGAATTCCGCCCGGAGAATTCCGCCGACATCATCCAGTGCGGCGTAATCGGGTATCATGTCGGTGGTGCTGTTATTTCCGTTCAGGTCTTCCGCATCGAACAGACGCGGTTCGGGTTGGAGATCGAAGCCGGGCTGAACGTCGAAGTAATAGTCTTCCAGCATTGGGCTCATTAATTGCTGGTATAGGATCAGATCAAACTCGTCTCCCATGACTGAGGTTACAATTGTAATAATGTCATTTAAACTGAAAGATCCGGCAAACCCCCACAATGCCTTGGCTCCGGGTTGCGCAAGCGCCCGGTATTGTTCGAACATCGGATCATCGTGAAGGTAGGATTCACGTGCGCTGTCGATGGGGACGATATCATCGAAAACCGATCCGAGTCTCAGGCGGGTCATGACGGTTTCACCGAGCAGATCTTCATAGGCGATGTCGGCCCAGTCTCCGGTAATGGAAAAGGCTGCGGCTCCGGAGTCGATGTCTTGCCGAATGATATCAGGGATGGGTTCGAAATCGAGATTTCCTTTGACTCCCGCCGCAATCGATAGATCCCGGTTCGGCTGAAGCGGGAAATACAGATCGT
This sequence comes from Myxococcota bacterium, assembly GCA_965140415.1. GTDB lineage: Bacteria > Myxococcota_A > SURF-8 > SURF-8 > SURF-8. The sequence continues at coordinate 4,370,419 of OZ223209.1, read as the reverse complement.
TGTTTTGCAGACCGAATGCGCTGACATAGCTGTAATCCGGATGTAGGATATGCACGTCGCAGGCGGTATTGCCGCAATCCAGATTGTTGAATGTTGCCTGGCCGTTCACGGTCGTTTGACTGTAAGGGGTTTCGCCCTGCACTGCAAGTACGGTAGCGTTTGAAACAGGCAGACCGGTTATGGTGTCGATTGCGATCACTCGAAGTCCGCTGCTAGATACGGTGTAGTTGGTATAGCTGACCTGCGCTACTGCCAGTGAGTTACAGGAGATACGCGCGCTGATGGTGGCAGTGCCATTGGCAGATTGCCCGGTAATTTCTCCATTGGCGTTTACGCTCACCACGCTTGGCGAATCGCTTTCCCAGATGAATGCCAGGGCATGGTTGACCAAGTTGCCGTAGATATCGACTGCTCGTACGGAAAGCGACTTACTCACTCCTGTTTTGATCACACCATCGCCTTCGGCAATGATGAGATGATCGATGGTCGGGTTGCAATCATTGCTGGCACGACAGATGCCCTGCACGCAGCTATAGCCGCTCTGGCAATCCTCATTGTAAAGGCAATCGAGATAACATAAGCCATCGGAATGACAGGTGAAACCGTTGCCGTACTGTCCCAGACAGGTTTGATGATACTGGCATTCCAGGGGACGACACTCGTTCAATTCATCGTGGCAGGCATAGCCGGCAGGACATTCGAGATCGTGGCTGCAATAGTTGGGAACGTCTTCGTCTCCCGGATTCGGTGTGGTACAGGCACCGTTTTCACACACCATGTAATACTCTTCGCAATTATATAAGAACTCCCAGTTGCCGATACTCGGGTCTTGACGAAGAACGTTGTTGCCGTCGCAGGTGTAGATGTAGTTCGGAGGCTCGTCGCCATCGACAATTTGGTCTCCGTCCGTATAGTCCCCATCCAGTAGGTCACCGTCTGGAAGGATACTGTCGCCATCAACCGGATCGTCGCCATCCGGAGGCTGGAAATCGGCATCGCCATCGACTGGGGGGGCATCGCCGTCTACCCAGTAGTCTCCATCGATACACCAATCGATATCGTCCCAGTCGAAGTCCCTGTCGCCGTCGGTGTGGTCGCCGTCGATTGCATCGCCGTCGGTGAAGTCACCATCGGCTTTATCGCCGTCAGCAGTGTCGCCATCGGTTGCATCGCCATCCGGTGGCGCAGGGCAATTGCAACTTCCCCATGTCCCGTTCTGCTGGCAGAGGCGGGAGCCGGTCGTTCCGCCTAAACAGGGGCAGGAATCGATTTCGCCGGTTTGGCAGTCGCGCGTGTCTTCTTCATCTCCATCGGACGGATCATCTACCGGAGTGCAGACGCCTTCTACGCAACGTTCGCTATTAGGGCATTGTGCGTCGCGCGTGCAGGGATCGACTTCGTTCTCGTCTTCTCCCCAGCAGCCGAATGCAAACAGGGACATTATCAGCATCGTTGCAAAAAGGAACCAGTTTCGATTGATTCTGCTCATCGTCTTACCTCCTGACCGAAAGGGCTGTACAACCGAGTCCTTCATGTATTCACATCCATGAGTCGAGGGTGTCAGTCGTTCGTCAAGACAGGTACGTTCCGTGATGATGTACTTTTGACCGACAATCGATGTGGCTTGATCGTATGAACAAGCCAAACCCTTTACCTCATAAAGGAATTTTATCCCGTGAAAATTGTGGCGAGTCGACATTCATAGAAATACGGTGCATAGTATATTCGGCATACTATATAAGTTCAAGTTAAAAGTAGATATAACAGGGAGAAAAAGAGGGAGATGTGGACTGGCTCGTTGTTACTTGAGATGTTTGAATGCTTACTTTACTATAGGCTACCTCTAAAAATCCATATTCTGCTACGAACGCCACTTTCCGGCCCGGATCGTTTCTCTCAATCCTCGACGTATCTACAGGATATGCCTGCGGATTGCGAAAAACGCCCGGTCTCGCAAAGGATGCGTTCTCGCGACGAATAGCTATTTTTAGAGGCAGCCTATAAACAATACATGAATCACTATTGAATGAAGCTGCTTGACAAGCTCCCATCGTGTATGGTACTTGTTACATACTCGCCACGAGAGCCGATCACGATTTTCTTTTATCGGACAGACATGCTGTCCAATCGTATTCTGTAAGCAAAACACAATGTTACGGACGAAAGTCCGACTATACGGGTTACTATTTGAACTTAGCGAGGTCCATGTCATTACCTGCGAAGGCAGGTAATCCAGGTTCTTAAATAAAATCAATGGATTGTCCGCCTGCGCGGACAATGACATTGCGGTTGATATCGATAAATGAATTCAAGCACTGCCATATAGCGTAAAGGGATGAACATGCAATGTAACCGATTAAAAGTATTCTTTTTTGCAGGAATCATCGCGCTGCTTTTTTGTGACTGCAACGAATCGGATACAAATAGCGATGGCGACATTGTAACCGATGGCGATTTGGACACGGATTTCACTGAGAATTTCGATGCAGAGCAGGAACCGGAAGCAGAGTTGGATTTGTACGAAGGCAATTGCGAGGAATATGTCGTTCCTAGAAGACTGACAGCCTGTTGGAAGGTTCTGGACAGGCCAGAGGACTGGCTCGGTTATGGCGATCAGGATTATGGCGAAGATGCTTACATGTTCAACGGTCCCATCAGCGATGTCGGCACCGAACCGGAACGGACAGGATTCTGCGGATCTCAATCGAGTTCCATTTCTGGAATAAGCGGGGACTACCCATACGATCAAGGTTCAAGATATTGGTTCTCTTTCGAGGATCAATCAAGAACCGTTTGGTCTTTTGGTTTGCTTGGTGCAGGCTTGAATCCCAACCTGCAAACCGGACAGAACGTGAAAATCGTGATGTGGCAGGAACGGGATTGGGGCTTGGGTTGGCTGGATTTATACGTTGAAGATGAACTCGTATACCACATTTTCAACACCAGCACGGCTCCTATTGCGGAAGGTTTGCAGCACCCGGCTGACATGGAGATCCTCCCTCATCGCATTTGCAGTCAAACACGCGGCACGCAGGCGGATGGGGAAAAAAGGTATTACCATGAGCTGTGGGTCAAGCACGAACAATGCTGGTATGTATTGCAGCCCGGTGAAGCACGCTATATTCAGAATACGGACTGGGTGGTGGTTTTCGAACAATCAACAAGCATTATCACCTGGTCGAATCAGAATGTTCCTGGTATCAATGACCCCATCTACCCCAACAGCCCCGTAGCTCTCTACAAGGTCGATTCTGACCCGACCGGCACGCCGCTGCTAAACGGCTTCACCTGGAGCAACGCCCCCTGCCAACCGGTGGAGGAGTAAGGAAAAGAACGAAGCGCCTGCGCGGCCAATGATAGCATGAGTGGTATGGATAACATCATGAAACTATGTAAAAAAAGGACCGGCGGGTAAGGCCGGTCCTTTAAAACTCAGCGAACTCACATCAGATTCGTGCTTTTCTCCTGATGAACAGGATGGAGAGCGCAAGCAATCCGAACAGCAGCATGGAAGTCTCGGGCGATTGCATGCAGCCACTGCTGCCGCCGTCTTCAGACGAGCCGCCATCGTCGCCATCCGTAACCGGTCCCGGACCGATTGGGCTGTCGCCGTCGGTGTTGCTGTCGCCATCGGTGCTGCCGTCGCCGTCTGTGGGTTCCGGCTCTTCGCACAAGTCGCCGTAACGGCAGTAAAGCTGCCCGCCGCCTGCGTTGCCGTTGCAGCAGACCGTTTCGATGAAGCCGCCCAGGCAGTCGTCGTCGGTCAGGCATAACGTCGAGCAGAAGGGAGTGACACTGGGTTCATTGATGCAGATCTTTCCGGTGTAATTCAAATCGCAGAGCGGGTCACTATCGGCGCAGGTTTCGCCCAACAGCGGACGCCAGTAGCCGTACCAGTCGCCGGAATAGTCGGTGATGTATTCTCCCTTTAGCAGGCAGATGTGTTTGCTCTGGCCTTCCAACGTTACCGGTTTGCACTGCGCATCGGCGCTTAGCGGGCGGCAGTCTTCGTTTTTCTGACAGAAAGCGGTACAGAAGGTTTCCGCCGAATCGCGCCAGGCGCATAATGGTGAGCCTTTTTCGGCGTCGCAGCGTTGAATGTCGAAATCTGGCTCGGAGCCGGGAATCGGGCAGGGTTCGCCGGGACCACCATGATACAGCGGCTCTTTTTCCTGATCCACATCGCCATCGCTGCCATCGCCATCGGTTACACCATCGCCGTCGGTCGGAGAGTCGCCATCAGGTGGGACGTACTGCCCATCTTCGTATTTCGCGATTACCTGCATTTCACCGGCAGCGAATGCCAAGTGCTCGTCGATGAAATCGAAGTCCAGAATATGTCCGCCGATGGCGCTGCTGTCCTGCGGGTTGATGATCTGATGATCGAACCAGTTTAAACCGCCGTTCTCGGTGTACTTCATATACAAGGTGTTACCCACGCTTCCTTCTTGTGTACCGTAGCTGACAGCCACCCAGCCGGTGTTTTCATCGAAGAATTTCAAATCGCTGACCAGCCACAACGGAGAAGTACCGAACTGTCCCTGAATTTCGGATGGTAACGGCAGCACGAACCAGTCTACACCGCCGTTGCTGGTTTTCAACAAGTAGGCGTAGTTGTCATCGGAGGCGGAAAGATAGCCGACCTGTGTATTGACGAAGTCCATCTGGTAGTATACATAGGGCTGGTCGGTCGTTAACTGTTGCCAGTCCACACCGCCGTTTGAGGTGCTGTAAATCGTACCACGGTTCAGAACGGTGCTGGGTTCATCATCCTCGCCTTCAGACAAACCAAAAGCCGCCCAACCATGGTTTTCATCGATGAAGTGAATCGGACCCGGTTCGAGATCGGTCTGAGAAATCGTGGCCGAAGAGAAAGACGTTCCCCCGTTGGCGGTGTACAGGATTTCACCATCCAGGCAGGTGAGCCAGCAATGGGTTTCGTTCAGGCAGAAAATGTGGGAGCACATCGGATGGTAGTTGGCATCCAGTGTGACGAGCGGTTCCCAGGTCGCTCCCATACCGGTGATTTTCCAGGCTGGTCCTGCGACGCTGCCGGTGAAACCGAATTCCGAGCCGACCGCAAACCCGATATCTTTGTTGATCATCTGAATTTCGGTGAACATCGCCGGAAACAAACCGCCATTGGTCGGGATTTGAACGGCGTTCCAGGTGGTGCCGCCATTGATCGAACGTTTGACGACCGGATCTTGTCCGCCTTGCGAATTGGTTTCCACTCCGCTGGCGACGATTACATCCGCATCGGCGGCATCCATGGCGTTAAACACGTTACCCTGATTGAAATTCAAAAACTGCAATTCCCAAGTGCCGGACGCATCCGCCAGCAGCAAGAACGGTGCAGCGAGAATGGTAAGTACAAGTGTTAAAAGCGTACAGAATTTCATGACGTTCTCCTGCATGAGAAAAGGTCGAAAGGTGATTCGCCGCAGAGTCTACCTAAAAGTGGCGTGGGCTGTCAAAAGTTTCCTGATAGTGAAAAGCTCTATTCCGGATTTTCCTAGAAATCGCAGTCCGTGAACATGGCGTCGATTTCGCGTTGGAATGATTCATGATGTGTGGCAGGCCAATACACGCGGCGACAGCGCGGACAGCGCTTGAATTGTGTTTGCGTAGCGGCGACGAAAAACGGCAGCACGTTCTGTACGCTGGCTTTCGACGTTTGCTGCAACACTTCATTACAACGCAAACAACGCGTGCCGATGTGCGCTTTCGTCAGTTGCCATTCTGCTATAACTTGTCGTACTTGTTCTCGGAAATCATTGCTGGAAATGAATCCGTGTGACAGTGAACGAAAAAGCTTCCGTTTCAGCAGGTGCGTATCGCGAGTTAGCAGCACACGCTTTTGCGTTTCGGCGATTGCAATCAATTCGTTATCGGCAATATCCGCAATGAAAACGGTATCATAGCCGAGAATACGCAGCCAGTTCGCCAGCCGTCCCAGCATGGCGTCGCAGATAAAGCGGAGTTCGTCCATGCTTACCAGTATCGCGCGATAGAAGTGATTCGCTTGCTTCGAGCGATTTAAAACAGCGCGTAAATAAACGGTGCCAATGCGGAACTCTCGGAAAAGAGAATCAATGCACCCAGAAGCAACAATGTCAGGATGATGGGGGCCATCCAGAATTTCTTCCTGACCCGTAAGAACATCCACAATTCTTTCAGTAACGAAGGTGAACTCATGTTGTCAAACTCCATATGACTCGACGATTTCAGAGGCCATAGTATAAAAGGAGCCTGGGCGCTTCGACAAGGCTTTTTGCAAGCTTTTCGCTGAATGGGCTAGCGATATTCTAAAGCGCTAAGACTGTATTTGTTTGATTATCCAAGCAATTTTCCGCCATGGTGGCCAGTTTCCAGTACGAGTGAAACCGCAATCAATAGTAGAATCATGTAGATTGCCTGCTGTTTTGCATTCATGTGGTTTTTGTGAAGCCGTCGCCAAGCGACCAAAGCGGAAAGCGTTACCATGGTTACTAACGCCAGGTTGCGATGCTCCAGGAGCATTTCCAAGGTTTCCCCGGAAACGGGCATCTGTTGCGAGCGCAGCCAGCCGCTGAGTATAGCGGGAACAAAGGCCACCAATGCTGCCCAGCCCAGATAATAGCCGGCTTTCTCCCATTTTCTGTGAAACCCGAAGGTGGCGACATCGACAAAGAACAGCAGGATCAGCCAGGCAATCGGAAAATGAACGAGCGGTCGGTGCAGCGAGTGAATCAATGTGCTGAGAATTGAATCCGGCAATGCAGAGTTGGTCCGTTCCTGTGAAGAGGGCGCGACTTCGACCTCTTCGACATCCAGGACTTCTTCCACGTCCTCATTGTCTTCTGCAAATACGAGTGTCGTTGCCGACGACGTTAGAAAAGCAAGGCAAACTGCCAGCGTGCAAACAACAACAAACAATGGCCTTGGGAAAAAATGATATGACTTATTCTTCGAGTTCAAAGAGAATCCTTTCGCCTGAAAGCTTGGCGTGATAGTTGGCCAGCGGCTTTTTGGCCGGTCCGCCAAGTGGTTTGCCTTCGAGATTGAAACTGGAGCGGTGACAGGCACAGGCAATGTGTTTTTCTTTGGGATCGTAGGAGAGTTGGCAGTTTTTGTGCGTGCATAGCGCGCTGAGCGCTGTGACCGATGTTTCGGAATTCCGAATAAACAGAATCTCTTTTCCTTTGATCTTTAAAACCGCCCAGCCCTCTACACTGCTGAGTTTGGGAGCTTTGCTTAACGGCAGGGCCAGCTTTTTCGCTTTTGCAGAAACCAGTGGTGAATAGAACCAGGCGGCCACTGCGCTGATGGCGGAACCGAGCAGAAACAAGCGACGTGTCAACATGGGAACCTCCATTGCCTAGAAAGTGATTTCACGAGTGATCTGAAATCCGACCACCAGGTTGTCCCAGTCGCGGTGCGAGCCGGAGACGATGCCGTCTGCATTGAGATACTGGGTGTTGGATAAAACCAGGGAAAAGGTATGCATGCTGGTGATGAACTTCAGCGCGGAGGAGAAATTGGGGTATTCTTCGTGATAGCCCGCCACTCCGCCGATCACTTCGAGATTCCAGGCCAGCCATTTGATCAGGCGGATTTCTACTAGTCCGCCTACCGCGAAACTCCATTCATCGTCTGTGGATTTTTTCGTTTGGTAGGAAGATTCGGAGTGGAACAGGGCACTGGCGGAAAGCAGCAGCCGGTTGAAGAATTCGCGGCTGAGCATCAACTGGCCGAAACCGCCGACTGCGTCATCCCGATCCGGTTGATAAAACCAGGTCACACCCGCCCGCACGGCCATATCCAGGTGATAATCCTGCTGACTTAGAAATCGGTAGCGCAGATCCAGTTCATAGGCATCGAAGATTTCATGTGCGCCGCCCAGTCGATAAATACCCATATCCAGATTGTCCAGAATGCCGTAACGAACCCCGATCCCGATTTTCAGCTTTCCGGCATCCAGACCGAAATAATCGCGCCAGGTGTTTTTGGTGAACGCCTGATTCGTACGATGATCGATGACGATCAAGACCGCATTGCGTTTGGTCGTGCGTGCGGTAGCCAGGTTGACGCCCCGTTCGATGGCAGGAAAGGCGGTTTTATCGGCCCAGGCTTCGGAACTGTACAGCGGCGGTTGCTGCGTGACATCCTCGACGTCATCGACGACTTCGATTTCTTCATCCTCCGATTCGTTTGCCTGCGCAGGAGTTGGGGATGTGGATACTTGGGTTGTGGCTTCTTCCGCTGCGGCCAAATCGGAAGTTGACGGTTCTTGTTCCGCCTCCGGGGTTTGTGCGTAAATCGGAGTGCTGTATAACAGCAGCCACGCCAGCAATGAAAACAGCGCCATGATTTTGGTGGGCATCGTCATTTTAATCCGTCTCCTTTTATATCACCCAACAAGTTCGATAGGATGGAGGTGAGTGATAAACAGGGGTTATTCTTCGCTGCTGTCCAGATCTCCGTCACTGCCTGTCGTGCAAATACCAGGAGTGCCAGATTCGATCCAGGATTGAAAGTCGGCGCGTTCGGACTCCGGCATGCTTCCGTTTTTGGGCATGGATTCGTTCTGGATGGCGCTATTGGCGGAATCGGCGGTGGCGACGGTGTTGGAATAGGTATTGTAGTCGTAACCCGCCGGAGCGCTATTGCGATCGGAACCCACAAGTGCCGAAGAATGACAGGAGATGCAGCGCGCGTCGAGGATATCCTTGATGCGACTTTGATAGGCGATGCAGTTCGCCTGCTCCGTTCCATCTCCATCCGGAAGGGTCACGGCATCACCGGGATCGACTTTGTCGCCGCAGGCGCATAAAACGAACATAACAAACAGTGTCACGAAAAAAGCCTTGATCGGCATCGTTTCCTCCCAATGCGGTTCAGTTGCCGGTTCTGTTTCGATCGGAAGACACATTTCGGATACAACAAGCCGATTGCTACTGCCTCCCGTCCAGTTCACTACTTGATTTTCTTATTGTCCCTGCTTTGGTTGGATAGTGCAAGGGAAAAGGTCAGTCAAATGCAAGCGACGGGAATTATTGGACAAGCGAAGAGAAACGGAGCTTGCCCATGTGGCTCTTTAACACGGGCAAGCCTGCGGCTTAGCCCGCGCCACCCTAAAATCATACAGGTTTGCAACTTCTTGTGATGCACCCAGTTGAATGAAAGCGGGGTAGGAATTAACAGCAAGTCGGATTACAACCGATCTTGCCTATATCACGAGAAGAGGCAAGATCAGGAAACCCATCATTCTGGGATATTGGAAACTTACCCTTCTTGCGGTTTCTGCTTGGCGGTGGTGCATTGAATCCCGCCTTTCAATCCGGCCACAAAGCAGCGCGAATCGCTTAAACATTTGGCGGGAGCATGGTCACCCTGTTGCCAGCGCTTGGCAAGATGCGGTTCGCAGATCAGCGGGCGTGCCAGGCTGACGGTGTCTGCTTCGCCGTTTGCGATCAGGCTTTCGGCGACGTCGTAACTGCGAATGCCACCCACCACACCTACCGGAATCGAACTGATAGCGGCTTTGATTTCTGCGGCCTGTGTACGGAAATAGGCTTCTTTTTCCGGGTTGTTGATACCCAGACGGCTTGCGCCCAGTTTCCCCGCAGCCGGAGTGCCGCCGCTGATTTCGAGATGGTCGATTCCGGCATTTACAAGCAGATTCGCCGCAATTAGTGCGTCGGCAGGTTGTAGGCCGCCTTCCTCGAAATCTTCGGCATTGAGCTTGACGGAAATAGGGAAATCATCGCCCAGGCATTTGCGCATCGCCTGGATGATTTCCACCGCAAAGCGTGCCCGATTTTCCGGGCTGCCGCCATACTCGTCTTCGCGGAGGTTGCTGGCCGGACTGAGAAAGCGGTTGACCAGATAGCCATGCGCCCCATGCAATTGTACGCCATCAAAACCGGCTTCCTTGACGCGACGGGCGGCGTCGGCGAAATCGGCCATCAAGCCCGGTAATTCATCTAAACTCAATTCACGCGGAGTGACATCGTTACTTGGATAATACACCGAAGAAGGTGCAAGCACTTCGATCTGCCCCGTCGTTTTGGTAGACGTTTGCCCACCTGCATGGACGATCTGTACAAAGGCCAATGAGCCCTCATCGTGAATTGCCTTGGCGATACTTGCCAGTCCCTTGATCTGTTCGTCGTTGTATGCGCCGATCTGGCGCGGCAGACCTTTTCCGTCCGGGCGTATGTAGGCGTAGCCGGTGATGATCAGACCCAGACCACCTTGTGCCAACTCACGGTAGAAATTAACGAGTTGCGGTCCGACGTTGCCATCGTCATCGGCCATGCCTTCCCAAGTGGCCGAGCGGATGATACGGTTGGGAAGTGTCAGATTGTGAATTGCGACCGGCGTAAAGAGTTCGCCCATGCTTGTCTCCTGTTGTTGGATGCGAAGCTATTCCTATCCTTCCGATTCATTGTTAACAGAAGCGGGGGAGGGCGTCAAGGACGGATGAGAATGCAATGACTCGCAACTACATCACCCTCCCACAGTAAGTGACAAATCTTTTACTCGATCAATCCGCAGGAGTTTCGCCGACACCTGCCGGATCGTAGCTGGCGCCGAAACTGTTATCGCCGTTATGATTGTAACTCGAGTCGATGCAGACCGTTTCATCGCTGACATCGTCCAGATGCCACAGACCAGTGGTTAAGCCATCCACCTGGAAATGCTGGCTCGGGGTATAGCTTTCGCCATCGTAACGCGCCACCTTGCTGATACGGATTTCATCGATGTAACCATGAAATCCCCAGCCAAGCCGCTGATTCAGGCGGCCTACCGCCAGGACGTTTTGCTGGTAGGTATTCGGTGTTTTCCAGCCGATGTAATTGAGTTGGTGGTGCTCGCGCACACCGTTAACGAACATATCCATGCGGTCATCGGCCCAGACGACGGCGACGTGATTCCATTCGCCGATATCAATGGCGTTGTTGCTGGAGTGGAAATAATCCTGTACGCCGTCGTCTACATAGGCATAGAAGCGCGCCACATTGGGGCGGCCATAGAAATCGGAGCAGACCGCCAGCATGTAGGTGCCGATGGGCCAGGCGTCCCATTTTTCCAGAACCGTGTTGCCGGAACTGTCGCAGTTGCCGCTTAAGCTCAACGGGAAGATCCAGGCTTCCAACGTGAATTCCGCGTTGGGGTCGTATTCGTTGTTGTCCGGTATTTCCATGCGGGATTCACCATCGAAGTACAACGAGTAGCCTTCGCCGCATTCTCCTGTTTCAGGATCGCAGAAATAACCTCCTTCGCAGGCCTCGCCCGCTTCCCACAATCCGTCGTCGTTGCAGATTTCGGTTTGGCCGGGATCGTCGGCGCAGCGTGTATCGCCAGGAATGCAGGCTTCGCAGACGCCATCGCTGCAACTGGGGGTTTCCGATGGACAGGGGCCTTGCAACTCCCAGTGATTGGAGAGTTCACCACCTTCGCAGGTGTAGACGTCGTTTGCGTTTTCGCTTTGTTCCACATCGCCGCAGCGCGTATCGCCAAGCAGGCAGACTACGCATTGTCCGCTTTCGCAATAAGGACGATTGGTGGGGCAGGGGTCGATTTGCCAGATTCCGTATTCATCGCAGACCTGGTGCGAGAGACCATCGCAGCGATAACTACCCGGCGGACATTCCAGGCATTGCAGCACACCATCCAACTCGCCACACATGGGAGTGTCTCCTTCGCAATCTTCTTCGATCTGCCATTCACCGTTGTTGCAGCGATACAAAGCCCAGTCTTCGTCCCCGGTGTGACCGCACCAGAGATCGTCATCCGTGCAGGGTACGCATTCTCCCTGTTGACAGGCGGGGTCCGGTCCCAGACAGGTTTCGGATTCCCATTGACCCTGTGTATTGCAAACGAGCGCCTGATTGCCTTCGCAGCGTTTCGCTCCCTGCTGACAGGCGACACAACCGGCTTCGGTGCAGACCGGTGTAGGGGCGGAACAGATCTGATCCGTCTGCCAGACTCCGTTTTCGTCGCAGATCTGGCGCTCTTCATTGTCCACGCAACGGGCGTCATTTTCCGTGCAGGGAATGGCGGTGCAGTCTTCATCCGGGTCGCAGGTATATCCTTCGGGGCAGGTGCTATCATCGGGAACGAACTGGCAGCCGGAAGGCTCGGTGCAGCGATCCGTGGTGCAGTCCACCGAATCATCACAGGAGACGGTGTCTCCAAGACAAGCCCCCTGTTGACAGCGATCGTTGGTGGTGCAGACAAGGCCATCTTCGCAGGGCAGATCGTCCTGAGCGTTACTCCAGGCATCCGTGACGAGATCGGAGCGGCAGGCGCTGCATTGAAATTGCGGTTTGAGTTGGCCATCCGAATCGCAGACGTCATCGATCAGGCAATATCCCGACAGCAGGGTGAATACACATTGCACACCGTTGTATTCGTCTTCGGTGCAAGGCAGGTGATCGTCGCAGCGTACCGGCAGATCGGTGTCGCCATCCACCACCGGCTCGTCACCATCAACCAGATCACCATCGATCAGGTCACCGTCAATTTGGTCTCCGTCGATCAGGTCGCCATCTGCGAGATCTCCATCGCTGGTGGATTCCGCTTCCTTATCGCCATCCGCAGGTGGAGTGGTTTCCACTTCGCAGCTACCATCGGATGCACAGACGTAGCCTTGTGGGCAGTCATTGTCATCGGTGCAGGGGGTGCCGTTACCGAAAGCGCGGCATTGTTCGATGTCGAGATCGCAGTAATAACCGACAGCGCAATCCTCATCGCTTGCGCACGAATTGGGAGGCAGGTTGTCGCCGTCGGTCTCGTCCGATCCGGTGGAGTTGTCGTCGCAGGAATACAGTAGTCCCAACAACAGCAGCAGGCTTAACAGGTAGCGCATCGTATTGACCTTTCATGCAGTGTGAAGCTGTAGGTGACGCTACAGCCAGTCGAGTTTTCATTATAGACATTTCACCTCGGATTGCAACGATGCAAAAGGTGAGAATATATAACCAGATAAATAGGACAACCCGGCTTGACGGGTTGGCGGCTTGGACCGATAATAGCGCGGCGAGTTTATTGGATGTAAGCAAGAAAGCAGAGGATGATCGGATGACGTTACGACAACGACCGAAAAACAGAGCGGAAAAGGAACTGTGGCCCTGGTGGTGGAAGCGTTGTGGAGAATTGACGGAATTGGCTGCTTCCGGCGCGGTGGTTGTCGTTAACGAAGAGGAATTGAACGAAACGGCATTTTCCTTTCTGGCGTTAAAGCAGGTGGATCGACTAATCCATCCTTTGGCTTTCAATCACCAGGTGCAGGTCTGCGAAAAGCTGTCGGGACATGGGGTGTCTTTTTGTGACGAAATCGATGGTCAGTTGTGTATTGGTGGAAGTTTCGACTTAAGCGAGGATCCGCATGTTTTCGGCATCGTGACGCAATTGCAAAATAAATTGGATGCGGAAGCCGGAAAACGCCAATTTCTTCCTTTTTCATTTTCAGATTCGGATGCTGCATACCCAGCCATAGAAGAGGCGGGAAGCTGGATCCAGGCACATTTGCAGGAACTTAAAAAGAATACGGGATTGTGGTTACGTGGTTGTGTTGACCAACTGGAAAACGCGATTCCTTACATTTCTGCGGCCTTGAAAAAGCTACAGAAAATAGATGGGGCTCCCATTCTGGCGCTGGAATTGGATCTGCATGTCGGGACGAAATCGGCACGGGATGAAGCAAAGCTGGCGGAATTGGACGATCTGCTGGATGACTTGCGCCTGGAGGCGGAGCCTTCGGAGTTGTGGTTGATTCCCGGTGGCGCGCTGGTGAAAAGCTGTGCAGCGCTAGTATGGCAGGCGAAAGAAGGCCATTGGCCAGACGATGGCGGAGCATTGCAGAAACGGGTTTCTAAGTTAACGGAACGAATTCCCGCGCTGCACGTCGCGAAATTGCCTGGGGCACAACCGGACACAGAACCGGTGAGGATTGCATTTAATGAGTTGCAAGCCCAAACGGGAGATTGGTTATTGCTTGCCGATATCGGTCACTGCCTGCAAGCGGAACTACAGGATCTTTCTCCACAGTTTCTCAAGACGCGCTCGGTTTGTATGCTCTGGTGAGGCGTCGCCGAAACAGGAGCAGAGGCAACAGGAACATCCATACCCAAACAGAGCCGGAGAACTCGGTTTGGTGGCAGCCACCGCCGGAGCCATCGCTTCCGCCGTCGTCGCCGTCTACGTCGTCTCCATCCGTATTCTGATCGCCATCAAGTTCGATCCGATCGTTATCTGCGGGGGGAGCAAAGTCCATATCGCCATCGCTTGATTCTTCAATATCGCCATCCACTCTGCCACAACTCGGGTCTTTCGAGTAATCGCAGCTCAGCTCTTCATATGCTGACGTGCAGTTCACTGCCAGAAGCTCGCCTTGTACGTCGCTATCGAAGCCGCAATTTCCCTGCATGTTCCATCTTCCGGTTCCACTGGCAATAAATCGGCAATCCTGTGCGCCGATCAAATTTCCATCCTGTTGTTCCAGCGCCAGCGTGAAGCGGCGGGAATCGTTGAATTCGCAGGTACTCAGGTGCAAACGGCAATCCGGTTGTACTTCCACGCGGCCAGTGATAACAGACTGTTCGCAGGTGCTGGTAATTTGCAGGTTGAGGTCGTAGCAATCGAGAATCGGTTGGCAATTAGGTGTTTCCTGCTCTACATCGCCATCAGTGGGTAAGTCTCCATCAACAGGCAAATCCGAGTCGAAATCGCCATCGATGGGACGTTCCGCTTCCTCATCGCCATCCGGTAACATGGAATCTGCGTCTGTTTCCGAAACTTCCATCGTTTCTTCGTCGCCATCGGAAACGGGAGGCTCATCCAGATCGCCATCCTGTGGCCATTCGCTCTCCAATTTTTCCGACCGTTCTTCATCAGGTTCCAATTCCGGTTCTGCGTCATATTCCGGTTCCACGTCGAACTCCCATTCTTCATCCTGTTCGAACTCGGGAGCTACCTCTTCGTCAAAGTCGCCGTCGGTTTGTTCCGGTGCGGGCAGGTAGCGAATGGCGTCGATATCCGCTCCAGGTCGGGTACCACTGGTGCTGTCTCCGAGATCGATCACACGCACGTAGCGGACTTCGACATTCGGTCCCAAGGAAGCCAAATCGAAGCTGGTCGTGCCATGACCTTCGCCCAGATACAGCCAGGCGATTTCATCGTGATTTGGGTAGTCGTTGGAAACATACACCCGGTAGCGTTCCCCGCCATACGGTGCGCCTTCATGCACCATGAGTTCATTTCCGATATGATCTCGAATCGGTAATGCCATATCCACAACGACGTCGCCGTCATGGCCCAGAGAGAAACTCGTGTCATCGGCGGGACCAAGTAGTTCGTAGCTTTCCGTCGGATTGGTTTCATCCGTGGTCAGAGCCATCACGCGCATACCGTAATAGCGACCGTTCGGTATCAAGGAGATATCACGTCTTGTGGCTTCTCCCGTTGTGATCGTGGTTTCCGGCAGGTTCTGTTCGGCGTAACCCGTGCTCCACACACGACAGGAACTCGTTCCGGCAGGCAGTACGCGATGAAAATCGCCGATGTCGGGGTCCGTGTAAACCGGCCAGGCAGCATTATCGCAGCGGACCATCGCAAATAGAGGCGCATTGCTGTCTGCGTCCGTAACGACGCCCCGAAGCCCGCGTCTGGCTTGCTGCAAGGCGTCGAGCAGGGCGGGAACGTGGGAACTGGTTTCCAGCGGAATATCGCTGTTGCCGGTTTCGATGGTCCAGTCGATGTCGCCGGTGGTGCCGTAGGAAAAGTCGTTGGTGTCGCCGTAAGTCTGGTACCAGTCGTAGCCGTTGATGGCGGTAAAATACTCGTAACTGTGTGGGTCGTACGGTTGCAGATCCTGAACTATTTCGGCGTAGCGCTCGGAAAGCTCGATGATCAGTGTTTCATCCGGTGTCGGTCGTGCTGCGAAGTTCCACAGGTAATTCATGTAAGCGGCTGTGGTGTGATAGGAGAAGGAAAGAGTGAAATTGTGCTGAAAGTGATGATCGGCAAAAGCCCGCGTTTCAGGCTGGGTGTAGGGACCATCGCCTCCCCACTCTCCACTATAACTGTCCGAATGATACTGGTAGCCGTAGTTGCGGTTCAGATCGACGGCATTGGCATTGGGTCGGAAGTTGTTCGCGCGTCCATCTGGATTGACCAGAGGAATGATGTGGATTTCCATGTTGTCGATCAGTTCAGTAATTTCGGCATCCTGGCCATACTCATCCGCCAATTTTCGGGCCAACGCGAGGGGAATTTCAATCGACATGAATTCATTGCCATGGTGGCAGCCCGCCACGCGGAATTCGACTTCGTCTTCGTCGATGTCCGGATTTCGGCTGAGCAGAAGTCCATATATCGGGCGATTGTAGACGCTTGCCCCGATCGTATAACGCCGGGCAATGTCTGGATGAGCAAGGACGATTTGGGCGAAGGTGGCATCCACGTCTTCGTTATCGGCGAAAGAAACCTTCGTCATTGCATCTTCCGACGGCAGTGCCGGATCTCGCGGTAGATATTGTGTGCTGAAGCCAAGCGCTTGTAGGCGTTTGAGTTGCAGATCCGATACGCGAACCACTGCACCGGCTTTGGTGCGATGACGGACACTGACACCCGCCATGCCGATCAGATCGACTTGCGCTCGTTCTGTGATTGGCAGCAGGTAGAAATCGCCTGTCTCGCTTTGAGCGTGCAGATCGGTTGTTGTACTAGCTATAAGGACCAGGAGGGCTAAAAAGAGAACGATGATTCGGGCGGAGGACATGCTAACTCCTACTACTATAAAGACCGGTCAGACGCGATCTGCTTTCAGGTTGGACATGTAAGTAATGGCGAGCTTTTGCTCTGGGTCTGCTTCGAGTACCTGTTGCCAGCAGCGCTCTGCTTCTTCCTTTTGGCCTTGCAGAAAATGGCACAGCCCCAAAAACGTACGCGCCAGATGATAATCCGGTTTTTGTTTTAAAATGAGTTCGTACTGTTCGATGGCTTGTTCCAACTTGTTTTGCACGCGCAGGCTATTGCCGTAAGTCAGGCGGATGTCGTGGAAACTGGGACGCAGATGCAACGCCTCCACGAATTGCTGCTCGGCCTGCTGAAAATGTCCGAAGTCCAGGTAGACCTGGCCGATATCGCGATGCATGTTGGCCAGCCGACCTTTGACGCTTTTGGATAACTCACCTGGTTCCGGCGCATCGTTGAATTTATCGGGAGCGACATCGGGGTGGCTGTTCTCGCCTAATTCGTTCAGGCAGATCAGCAGGTTGAAACGCGCCTCTTCGAAATCGGGATTGATTTTCAACGCTTGTTCGAAAGCTGGGCGCGCGGCTAACAGGTTACCGCTGCGCTGGTGAATCACGCCCATCAGGTTGTAGATGTCGGCGTATTGATCGCTTTGTTGCATGACTTCATTGAAATGATGCAAGGCGCGTTTGAAATCACCCTGACGATACGCTTCCATCCCGAGTTGTACGTGATCCGTTTTCGTTTCCATTCTTTCCATTCCTGTTCTATGAATCGTCACAAGTAAAACCGATACAGATTGGGAGACCGGTCTTATGGTACAAAAAGAACCGCCGGATGTGCAACCGAAATCACGGATTGTTTGCCGATTGTTCTGTTTTGCCGGTTTGCTCTTCGGCAGTGGGTGCGCCTTCGAGACGGAAGCCCGCCCAGTAGGCGGGATGCGGATACAGCTTACGGACGATCTGCTGCGCTTGCTGTAATGCAACTGCCGGTGGTGCGTGTTTCAACTGCCGGAAAAAGTGTTTCATTAAAATGGCAGTGGTTAAATCGGATACGCGCCACAAGCTGGCGAGCACCTGCTTGGAGCCGGCAGTCAGAAAAGCCCGGTTAAGCCCAATGATTTCATCTCCCGAACCAGTATCTCCATTGGCCGTATTACAGGCGGAAAGCACGGTCAACTCGCTTTTCAAGCCGAGCTGCAACACTTCCTTTATCTGTACCTTGCCATCTTCACCCTTGCCATCCGCAAGCTGTATGGCGGAGTTCAACGGATGCACCGGGTCCAGTGTCGTGTGGGCGGCGAGATGCAACCAGGATGCCGTTGGCGCAAGATGTTTGAAGCTTGTTTCCGTGGCTAGTTCACCTGTGCGCGTCGTCGCCTGCGGGAAGGTGTATGAAAATGCGGATAGTTCCTGATGAATGAAAGGTAGCGGCGTGGAGTCCTCTTTGCTGTCATAGCCGAAAGCCAGCCCTTTTTCCCGGATGTCCTCCCATTTTTCTTGCGGTTTTACGAAACGTAGCTGATTCACGCTTGAAAGATACTGCACCGCGCGCTGGTCGAGCAACGGCTGATCCTTCATACCGAAGGCGGAGAAGGGCAGGGAATGCATCTCTTCAAATGGCACCAGAAGCAGGTGCGGTTTGGCCTCCCATTGCGTCTGCACCGGTTGCAATAGCAACTGGTACAAGAGCCGGTCGAGATCGTCGGTGGGATGAAAACCGTCAATCCGTTCGCGATAAGCCCGGATAAGCGCCGTCGTTTCTTCGCGTGGTTGAGAGATTGCCTGCAAGCTAAGCTGCTCTGTCGTTGCGGTCCAGATGAGCAGATGTGCGGGCGTGTGATAATAAACGAGAACGGCGGTATCTTCGGGAATGAAGGATTTCAGCTCCTCATAAGGACGAGCGTCCACTTCCACATAAGAAGGATATTCCGGATTCAGCTTGGCGAGTTCGTTCAAGAGTTGATCGCGTTGCTGTAGGTGTTGCTCGTGCTGCGTTGTGGCGACAGGACGTTCTTCATCGCTGGCATGACGAAGCGTTTCTTGGGATTCTTTTACTAACAGCCGATTTTGTGCGAGTTCATGCAGAATTTCGCTTGCTCGGGTCTGAGGCAGAATCGTGGAATCCGAGCCTAACAGATCGAGAAATTTACGAGCGCGAAAGCGTTCGGCCAGATGAAAGCTTTCCGACGCGCGCTGTTGGCGCGCCAGCAGATCCAGCGCGGCATCGTAAAGATCCCAACGTTGCTCCTCCAATTTTATCGTACGCTGGTTCGTTCGCGGAATGGGAGGCAAGGATTCGGTGTGTTGCAATCCCTGTTGATAACGTGTCAAGGCGGCTTTTGCATCACCGCTTAATTCGGCAAGACGTCCCAGGTGATAGTCGAAGCGCCAGTTCCAGTCTGCCAGATTCAAGGATTGGGATTTCTCCAGGCCGGTCTGGAGCACCTGCTTGGCTAACGGGCGATTGTCCAGGCGGAGATACAAGCGGCCCAATGAAAGCAACGCCTTAAGCTCGTTGATGGGTTCCCGGATTTCCCGGGATAATTTCAAGGTTTGGTTCAGGGTTTCGATGGCGTCGTCATTGCGTTGCATTTGCTCGTAAGTGATGCCCAGGTTGGCGTAATCGTAGGATAGCCCGGTTTTGAAGTTCTGACGACGGTCGATTTCCAAGGCTTGCAGGAAAGAACGTTTGGCAGCTTCGAATTTACCGGCGCGGCGATAGGTGTCGCCAAGATTGTTGTAGGCAGTGGCTTGTTCGCTAAAGTTTCCGATACGCTGGGTCAAAGACAGTGTTTGGTTAAAGGTTTCAATTGCGTTATCGGTATCGCCCAGACTGGCGAAAATCAATCCTTTGGCATTGGTGAGCATGATGCGATTGGCGGTGTCCCGTTCCGATTCCGCCAGTTGCATTCCCAACTGTTGCATACGCAGTGCCTCGGCATAGCCACCCTGTCGCCACAGGGAATTGACGGTTTCCAGGTAGCCATCGCGACGCAGTTTCTCAAGTCGAAGCTTCGTTGTTCTCAGGTTCATTAACCTGGAGCGTCGGTCTTCGGTAGAAAGGCTGCTATTTGCCGCCACGCCGCGAGCCTGTTCCATGGTTTTTGCGATCAACTGCGTACATTCCCGAATGACTTCGCGTGCAATGCTTTCGGCGCTGGCATAGTTACCCGTAAAACGCTGCAAATTGGCCAACTCCATCTGTAAACCCAAGCGATCGGAGGGTTCGGAGTCGGTAGACAGTTTCAGGGCGCGTTCGATGTAGGGCTTCGCTTCGCTGTAGCGACTAAGGCGCAACCGCAGAATACGTGCCATGTGATTGCTCTGCGCGAGTATGCCCTTACGGTTGTTGGATTTTGTATAGATGTCGTAAGCCTGGCGGTAGGCCGTTAAAGCTTCTTCATAGCGCCTAGCGAATTCCAGAATGAATCCGCGTTGCTCGTAATAGGGACCGCAAAGCGAGAGCCGTTTTGCCTGCAACAGAACATCCAGGATATCCTGGTTCTGAAGCAATGCCTCATCATAAAGCTTTGCCTTTGTGTAAGCATCGGCTAATGATTTCTTGGCATTGAGATATGGAACCACTTGCTTGGGATCGGCGTCGTAGGCTTTTTGCGCTCTTTCAAGAATACGCGACTGGTAATGTATCAGACGGGACCAGTCTTGTATGTCGTTACACTGCGTCACAAGTTGTTGCAATAACTTGTCCAGAAACGTGTAATCTTGAAGGTAATCCATGATCGCCAGCGCCTGCTCGTAGGTTTCAACGGCAGTGCGAGCCGCCCCGCGCGTCTGGTAGGCAACGGCATCACGGATGGTGGCGGCCAGATTGTTTTTGGCGTAGGAGCGTGTATCGTCTTCATTCATACCGGCATAGCCGTACAGTTGGATGTCGTCGGGTGTAGTTCGATCAAATTGCCCCATGGCTTTCCAATATACTTGATCGCGGGAATCACTCGCCCAGTTTGGTAATGTCGCATCGAAAAAGCGCACGATGGTATCCGGTTTGGTTGAGTCGGTAGCGACCAGGAAAGAAGGAACGCCGACCGCGTTTAATATGGTTTCCAGAAACAAACGTTCCTTGCGAGCTTGGCCGGAGTGGCGCAGATCGAAGAACAGCACAAGCTGGGCGTTGAAGCGGGCGTCGAGATGATGAATGAAGCTGTAGTGTCCAATACCCGGTGTTGGCGTATTGAAGAGAAGCCACAGGTTCGCAGCCGAGCCACCCTCAAACACAGCAGGTTGCATCAGTGCGAGTATCTGGGTGCGTTGCAACTCCGGCATGGCCTGTTGCAGGGTCAAGTCGTCGCCGGAAATACGTTGCCAGGAGTTATTGTAGTTCAGTCGATTGAATGATGCAACAAGAGGCGCAGGTTCCTGTTTTGCATCGCCGGAATATTGGTTGGAAAGAGTGGCGATGCCTTTATTCTGTGCAAGCTTGCGGTTTTGGTAGGATTCCAGAAGTCCCCAGGCGCTGCTGACGCGCAGCAGGCGGAGATTAGTTTTGCCCATTGATGACAGCAGGGAGGCAAACGGAAGATCCACCCCCAGCCGGTCGGCATCGAGGTAGACCAAGTCGGAACCTCCAACCAATGACAGTATCTTTTCGGCAAGATGTTGCAGAGACTCCGGTGGGGTTTCGGGACGCTCGATCCAGGATTGTAGATCTTTATTGAATTGTGGCAGGAAAAGCGGTAGCTGCTCGCCGCGAAGATTCTGTTGGTCAAGCGCCAGTAAGGTAAGTCCGGTATCGAGAGGAAGAATCGTGACAAGCGTTTGTCCGGGTCGTAGCGCCTGCTGTACCGAAAGAATGTCGAAGGGTTCCACCACCAGAAGGCGATGCAGTCTTGGTGCCTTTTTCTGCAACTCGATCATATGCTTGGCGACGTTTTCCCGGAGTTTCGCGAGTTGCTGTTCGTGTTGAGCGCGTGTCTTTTCGTCATCCTCTAGAGATTGGCTCTCTACCTCCTGTCGATAAGCAGCAACCGTTGCCTGCAAACTGGATACCACCGATTTAAGTTCCAAAGAGTCCACATCGAAACCGAGTTTGGCCATTTCATCGACGATCATCCGGCGGTTTTCGCGTTCTGAAAGCGTCCACAAGCTGTGCCAGTCTTTTTCCTGTAGTGCGAAAGAACGCGCAGTATTAAACAGACGGTGGCGGACTTCATCCGCGCGTTCCAAGTACAATTTACCCAATAGAACGGGACCGTCTTTGCCGTATTCTTCCAACGTGCTAAAAGCCTGTTCGGAGTCTCCGTTCCATTTTGCCTGTAACATACGCCCCAGCCAGCAGACGTCCTTAAGCTGTTGCTGCGAGCAGATTTGAAGCGCCTGATTCAGATATCGACTAGAGTAGCTGTCTTCTTCTGCGCGTCTTTCCGGACCTTCCAGCATGGCCGCCAATTCGGCAAGATTAGTCAAGGCCGTAACGTGTATGCGCGCTAAAAGATAAGGAGAAAGAGTGTGCTGCGCTACCGGTATTGTATCTTCTTCTTGAGTAGGAGCCGTCCAGGCGATGAGGCGCTTATACAGGGAAATGCCCTGCGTGTAGCGTTCGATGGACCGCAGACCTTGCAGGATGGCTGTGTCTTTACTTTGCTGCTGCGCTAAAACTATTTCTTCAGAATGCGCATAGGCCATGGATAAGGCCGCAAGGTCGCTGCTTAAGCGCCAAACCAGAGGTAGAGCAATGGGAGGGGGGGAGTCGGGTTGAGAGTTCAGCAGCAGCCTGGAAGTCAAGCGTTGCAGGCGGGAAGTGACCTCGATAATCGTTCCCGGTTCCACAACGACGTTTTGGTTCAACTGCTTGGCGACAACTTCAGCCGCAGCGCAGGCGCTTGTGATTTGCTCGGAAAAATGAACGACATCGAATCCGGCTAGTAGTGAGGTGTTGGACGTTTCAATATAAAGATCGTTCTCCAAGCCAAGTTGCCTGGCTTTAACAAGGGTTGGATCAGTCTCAGAAACAGCCGAGGCTCCAATGCGCTCCATGCTCTGAAAGGATTGGGAGAAGAAGCGCACGGCTTGCTGTCCATATCCAGCTTTCCAGGCTGCCGATCCCTGTTGAGCATAAACAATGCCGCGTTCGCGCAGTTGCTCGTCTTCCGGCGTTTCGAGCGAGGCGAGCAGACTGTCCATCAGTTCCGCCTTTTCTCGCAACGCCTTCGCACTGCATTCGAATTGCTGCAACTCGGCGAAGATCATCGCTTGCAGAGAGCGAGAAACTTCTTCTTCATGGCGACGGTTGAAACCGAAAGGCGCAAGCGATTTGCCTGGATGCAGTGCCAGGCGGCTGAACTTTCCAACGGATGGCGTACCGTATTCGTGTAGATAGGAAAGACTTTGCTGAAGCCTTTGCATGGCTGCTTCACGGTTACCCTGGTAGTATTCATTCAGTGCGACCGACCGCGTGAGGGCAGCAAGTTTATTGAATTGACCAAGTGCTTCAAGCGTTTCAATCGAGCGCAAGAAGTATTGCGTACTGGTTTTATAACTTCCTTGCAATTGGTAGTTAAGCGCCAAACGTGCCACAAGTTCGGCCTTGAATTGCGGCAGATCCAGGGTTTGCACCAACTGTAGCGCGTGTTCGAAATAGCGGGTGGATTCGTCGTACTGCTCGACATGAAACGCTGCGCGACCGAAATTAAGATAAAAAAGCGCTTCTCGAGTAGGTTTTAGGAATGGCAGATTCAGTGCCAGCCGTTGACTGTAATAGTCGTAGGCGTAATTCCAGGTGTTGCCAAGGCGGGAAAATCCATTGCCGAGATTCAATAGAATAAAGGCTTCCGCTTCCAGATCCTGTTTGCGATCGTTTAATAGATACGCTTGTTGATATCGTCCAATCGCCGTTTCCAACCAGCCGGAGACGATGTCGCCAAAAGCCAGTTCGCGCATTTCTGCAATCCAGCCCAGGGTGAGGTAAATGTAAGGATTGACGGCGTTCAACCCCAACGCTTTGTTCAGATGTTTTTCCGCGTCATCCAGATCTGATAATAAAAGATCGGAGCGCAAGGTCGCCAGATAACCGAGTGCATAGTGTCCAACGAAATCGGCGGGATCGGTTCTTAGTAACTGCTTGTATTGGCTGCGAAGTTGTTCCGCATTCCCTTGCGCTACGCCGAAATCGATCAACGCGCGATGCGCGGGGAGGATGTGGTTGTCGAACTTGAGAATGCGCGTGTAAGCGGCTTTCGAGGCTTCGATATCCCCGTTACGACGTTGCTGGCCTGCTTTGGATAACGACAGCGACAGAAACTCGCGACGAGCGCGCAGGCTGTATTCATGGTTTGGTGGATACAAGCGACTGATCTTCTCGTAGTAGTCGAGTGCATCTGAGTAGTAGGCGCCAGCTTCGTTAAAACGCCCCTGTTCGCGCAATTCTGCGGCGATCTGTTGAGATAACTCTCCAAGGGCGAAGGTGGCAAGCGTCGCTTCTTTGTGTTGTTTGGGATAGCGTTTGGCAACAAGCTGCATCGCTTGCAAGGCCAGCGAGCGCAAGCCAAGTCGTTCATAGATACGACCGATCTGTAGTTGCAGTATTGCACCCAGAAGTGGAAGATCGGGATTGGCATCGATCAGGCTACGCAGGTGATCCACAAGGGCGAGATCACGTTGTTTTTGCAATACTTCCATAGAAGATGGATTCGATGCTGTTTCACTTTGAGCAAATCGTTGTGTGGTGCTTCGTTTGAGTTCTGCAAGAATGATCTCGATGGCATGACGTCGCCAGCGGTCGAAATCGCGATATTCGCGAAGTAGATCAAGGTAATAAGCCACCAATGCATCGGTTTCCTGCAATTGGGCCAATAGTTTTCCCAGAGCCAATCGTGCTTGAATGCCTCTTTCGCGCTGCTCTGGAAACTGCTGAAGAACACTGCGGTAGGAAGCAATGGCCGAAAGAGAATTACCACTGATGGATTGAATGTCGGCCAGGCGCAATGTCGCATAAGCGGAAACGGTGGGAACATCGTTATACTTGACAAGCAGTTTTTCCAACTGCGTTTCCGCCTTTTCCACCTGCTCCGGTTTAAGTCGAATACCAGTAGAAATCTCGTTGCCAACCGTCTGTTCTACATCCCAAACGGCTAGATCCACACGTGCCAGTCCTTGCCAATTTCCGTAAGGTTTGGGCATTTTATCAAGTGTCGTCAGATTGGATCGTTGTTTACGGAACCAGTCGTTGCGCCGATAAAATTCGGATGTCAGATAAAAGGCTTCCTGTAGCTCCGCCCCGCTTTTAAAGGAACGCAAACCTCGAAGCGCAAACAGCTGGTCGTAGTAATTTTCCTGCTCCAACGCGAAATCCAACTGCTTGCGCGGAGAATCGAAAGAGGGCAGCAGTCCATCCAACGGTTCCATCCACACATCGAGGTTCCCGTTTCGGCGCGTCGTATAAAGCAGGCCGGAGTTGTGTGCCTGAACGAACAGATGCGTTTGACGACCGGATGTAATCTGTACCATGCCACGTTCCAGCGCAACGCCGGTTTTCTTCCAGGCATGGGTAACCGGTACCCGCCAGATTACGCCATTTTCATCACCATTAAGCGTTGCACGCGGTGGAGCGTAGTAGAAACGAACGAAATACAGTTCTTTCGAATCGGGAGAGAAAGAGGGAAACCCGGCCTGGTAGCTGTAGAAAGAGACCTTTTTCACTTTGCGATCGGATAGCTGCATCAGATACAGCCGGTTCATTTTGTCTTCGCCTAAGCGAATGTAGGCCAGCCAACGACCGTCAGGGCTGATGGCAGGATGCGTTGCCTTTGTTTCGGTAAGCGGTTCGATAAACCTATCGGAAAGACGGTAGCGGACGATGCGCGTTTGTTCCGGTGCGCCGGAGGCGAAGTAAAGGTGCTTTCCATCCGGTGCGAAAACGGGAGACTGTTCCGCTGTCTCGCGATCTGTCAAGCGCTTTGGCGTATCGTCGTCCAGATCCAACAGGTACACATCGCCTTTTACATCATCGCGTTTACTGATAAACACAATGCGTTCGCCATCGGGAGAGAAGGCGGGCATGGTGTCTGTGGCCTTGTGGTCGGTCAAGCGGCGTGGCAGTCCACTGGTCAGATCCATCAACCAGATGTCCTGGCTGCCTTTCTGGTTACTGGAATAGAGCAGGTAACGTCCATTGGGCGACAGGCTGCCATACAATTCGTCACTGGAAAAGGAGGTTAGTTCGGTGGGGCGCCCCATCTGCTGGTCGACGGGTTGCACCGTGAAGCTTTTTAAAACCGTCGGTTCGGCAAGCCAGCCTTTGACGGTTGCACAGCCGCATAGCTGCAACAGCATTAGTGCCGCCAGCATAGGGAAAATGCATCGTAGCAAGAAGGATGGATGGCGAAGATTCAGCATGGTTATTCCGCCATGTCCGCTTTAACGGTCCATTCGCCATCGGGAGTTTGGATACGGGTTCCCGGTGCGCTGCCAGCCTCGTTCAAGGTATAGAAAATCTGTCGTATTAGGGGAAGATCTGCCTTGGTTAAAGATGGAGTGGTGGAGATCAGGCGTTGCATGATCACAAAGCGATCCCTGTTTTCCTCTTTTATAATGCGCTTGGCAAAAGCGAGATACTCTGCATTGGCCCGGGTTCTATCGGTTGCGAAAAACGTTAAAAGACCCTTGTTGTTTTCTCCGGCGACGTTGTCCCGTTTCAACTGGTTGACATCATCCAGGTTGAACTGGCGATTCATCATGGCAACCAGCGCTTCTCGTTTGGCTTCCGGTATTTCGGGTGTTTTCCCATTCTCGTCACGCACTGATGCGACTAAAACGAGATCCTGCTGCAACTGCTCGAACGAGCCTAAAATCTGGTTTTCCAACTGGGTCTTCTCATCGACGGACACAAGTTTCATCCGTACGCAGCCGCTCTGCGGCAACCAGAACGCCAGAATAGCAACAAGTAGGAAACATGCTTTGATGCGAACCATCTTTTCTCTCCCTCATTTCAACCGCCGGGAAGGCGGATCGCACTACGGATTTGCGGACCGATTGCTTTTAACTGTGCTCTGATCTGTGGTCAAAGCGGTGGTCTGCTCCGGTTTGTCGCGCCACATCGGGACGAAGTCCCGGATCAATGGCATCACGTCGTAGCGACGAATGCGGTTGGCGTCCAGGTTTTGTTGCAAAAGATTCTCGAACACCAACGCATTCATTTCGATATCCATATTCAAATTGCCGTAGGTCATCCACAGTGAAACCAGCTTGATACGCGGGTTGAGCATGTTGACGTACCAGGCGTTGATGAGATTCCGATTGTTTTGTATGGACGGATCCTGGCCGGAGGGGTCCAGGAATTTGAACAGTTCATCCAACTGTTTCAGCGAAAGCTTGGTCAAGTCCACGCGGCCATCGATGCGGCGACCGCCAAGATCGACATTCAAATCGGTGAGCATGGAAAGTTCGGTATCGGCGGTGATTTTCTTCGGGTCGCGTTCGGTCAGGCGTTTCAGGTTGACGCCCGTGATCTGGTTTTCGAAGTGGATACGGGCATCGAACGGAGCGGGCGGCAGACCAGTCAACTGCACTTGCAACGCGCCTGTGATACCGCCGCCCAGAATGTCCACGTACATACGGTCGATGGCGAAGGTGTTATCGCTGTAGAGCATATCCAGGTTGATTTCGTCGATACGAAATTGCTGAGTCGAAGAGCCAGCGGACTTGCGGTAAAGCAAGCTATCCAGGCGGAAATTCGATTGTTGTTTGAGATAGCGCCTCATGGTGTCGTGTAATACTCCACGAGACTTTTCCTCGAAAATATCGCCTTGCTTGCTGACAAGGCGGCGGTGTTGCATGTCGATCAGTTGGATGATGGGAACGTCCGCGTTGAAGCGTTGTACTTGAATATCGGTAATCGTGACCGGCTCATCCGGTTTGTTCTTTGGTGGCTGCACCTTTTGGTTGAGCCACAAACAGAAATCCTTGCCTGTCAGGTTTCCTTCAAAACGGGCCATTGCCTGCGGTAGGGAACGCAGCCTGGCTTTTATCCCGGTCATACCTTGCAGTGATAATCCTTCCAATAGCTGCTTCCGTTGCGTAACGGAAAGCTCCGCTGCCAGTTCCATGTCGAATTCGGGCCAGTGCTCGCCGAAATCGACAAATACACCTTTGGCGTCTTTCAGGTTGCGGATCTCGCCATTCATATCGGCGGTTAGACCGATGGAAGGCACGCCCGCGTTGATATCGGTGTGTGTGATGTGGCTCAGATCGCGAACTTCGGCATGGAAGTCTGCAAAGGTATTCAGTAAGGGGTTCAAGAATAAATCGCGCTTTTCGAGTTCACCGATTTTGATACCGGCCTGGGTGGTGATGACATCACACGTTGGCTGTGCATCCGCTTGTGTGGGGAGTAACAATCCTTCCAGAGCGGTCTGAATGTCGATTGTGAAATCCTGTAACGCCATCTGCTGTTCGGGCAAATCCACCTTTCCGGTGGAAAGAAGAACCTGGGCTTTTCCGTTGCGGGTTGCCTGTTCGAATGAAGCGTTCATCGAGACGGACTGATTCTCTACCGAGACGACGGTGTCTTTGGCATAGCGCAGGCGCTTCAGTTTGGTGTTGGAGTTTAGCTGAATTGTCTGCATGAGAGCCCGCATGAAATCGCCGGTAAGCTGGATGTCGTTTTCGCTCTGCAAGCCTTTCAATTCCAATGCCTGATCGAGTTTGTTCATGGATTGGATGTCGATGCCCAGTTTTGCTTTCACCTCTGTCGGTGTCAGATGCAGAGAAAGCGGTGTTACGAGTTGATGCAGAGAAAATTGAATGTCGGATTTCTCAAGCTTTTTAAGTGTTGTCTCGCTCTCCATGCGAAGATCGCGCGGGTTTCCTTCGATCAGAACTTGGCTGCCGATGCCGCTGATGGACAAAGTCTGTTCCGGAATCCGCACCCAGACAGCAGTAAGCGACGCGCTGCTTTTCATTTTAAGCGGCCAGCGCATCGGATCGTTGTTTGCAAACGGAATCGCCCCGCTGGTTTCCAGCGTCATGGCCAGGTTTCCGCCGAGTTCAAGCTCCGGCATCTGCTTTTTGATTCCGGCGGGAACGGATCGAAGCGCCTTTGGCAGATCGATGGGATCGACCGAAAGCTCGAAACGATGTGAACGCACTGCTTGTAAATTCTGATCGAGCTCCGCCTGGGCCTTGCAATGAAGCGAGAGAACGTCTGCAAGGTTGATATCGGCGTGTTCCAGTGTAAATTGTCCGGTTTTGAGATTGCCGCCAGCCTCGGTATCCAATGAAAATGAAAGCTGTGCTTGGCCGATTTCCGGGGATTGCACGAAAACCTCAGGAATCGCAACTAGGAGCTTGGTTTGTACGTCCGTCAACTCCAGACCATCTGCCTGGGCATGGAGCGACAAATTCAGGTCGTTTAAACTGCCCTGTGGGGTGGTTGCCTTATTAAGAGTCAGGTTTCCACTTGCGAGCAGGGCCGGGTCATCTTTTTCCTGGTGATTGTCACCCGGTCGGGTTTTCAGATCGAAATCCGCATTCAGCCCATGAATGCTTGCCTGAGCCGGTCGATAAGTCGCCCGGATGTTTTCGAGCTTCACTTTGCCATTCAGGGTAGGCAGTCCCTGCGCCAGCAACTTCGGAATTTCACCTTGTACGGAAAGATTTTCAACCCGCACTTTCCCGCCGACATCGAGATCCGGCTGAAACGCACGAATGTAGGGATTAAGCACATCTAACGGTAGGGTAAGATAATCAAGTAGTAGATCCAGACTCTTAGGCTCTTGTATGCCTTGCAAGGTGGCCTTGACGTTTAACAGGTCGTTTTCATTGAAGCGCAGAGCGAACTTGGATAGCGTTGCCTGTTGCTGTTGCAAGTCCGCAATGGCTCGCAAACTCCATTGCAGATCCACAGGTTCAAGCTTCCATTCCGTTTGTATCAGCTTGGATTGTATCCCACCAGTAAGATTCAAGGCGATACGCGGTTCAATGAAATTGTCGATGACGGCTTTCACCTTCAATTCCATCAACAAGTTGGTTTCAAATGGCAACGGCTGTTGTTGTAGAAGCGCAAGCTGAATGGAATCCGGCTCGGAGTCGATGAACACTTCGCAGTCCAGGTGGCTGTCGGTCTCGCTGTAACGACCGGTGGCGTGCAGCGAAAGAGCCTGGAAATTCACTTTTTGATCACCGGTGTCGGCCCAGGCGCTGAAACGATGCACTTCGATGTTGGCGAGTTTGACCCGGAAAGTGGAAGGCTCCTGTTTCTCCTCTTCTACTTCAATTTCCGTATCAGCCTCTGAAGCGGAATTTTCCAGTTTTGCTTCCAGTTGCTTTTGTAACGCCACCACGTTCATGACGCCATCGATGGTTTCAATGTTGATGTGCGGGCGGTCGATCAGAAGTTGCGAAAGTTGAAATTCGTTATCGAAAAGGTGATTCAGCGAATAGGACAGTCGGATTTTTTGTACTTTGAAAAGCGGTTTCGTGAATCCTTCAGGAGGATCGATGCGCAATCGGTTGATTTCGATGCCGGAGATCGGGGAAAAATCGATATCGGCGATCTGAATCGAAACCCCATAGTGTTCTCTGATGTAACTTAGTGCAGGCGCCTTGAGCACGTTCAAGGGTAGGAAAAACACGGTAAACAACACCAGCGCGACCAGTAAAAGCGTCGTCAGTAAAAAGATCTTTACAATGCGCAATAGTATTTTAAAGGGCTTTATGCGACCTCTTGTTGCGGGAAGTTCCGATTCGTTCCTTTCTGGAGGGGAAGGCGATTGGTTATTATTCGGTCGGGTCAAACCGTTCTCCAATGATTGCCATCAACTACGTTTCCCGTGCCAACGCAAGTTTCTTCGTCGCTTAAAAAAAAAACGGAGCTCACGTACGAATGCTGGGGTGAATCTGCTTGAGATCGCCCAAGGTCATGGCGACTTCGTCCAGCGTCGTCAACCCTGCGGCGGCCTTGCGAACGCCGTCTTCATAGAGGCTGTGATTGATGTACTGTCGCAGGATTTCCTGGCGCTGGGCCCGATTTTCGATGCCCGCCAGCCGCTCACGTTCGTGCAGCGGAATCGCCAGCAGTTCGTCTAATACGATTCGCCCGCGATAACCGCGTTGCAGGCAGTGTTCGCAACCTTTTCCCTGCTGCCATTCGATATCGCCGCTCCCTAGAATTTTCATGGCTTCGGCCACATAAGCCGGATCGGGTTGATAGGCGCTGCGGCAATGCAGGCAAACCTGTTTGACGAGTCGCTGGGAAAGCACCGCCGAAAGCGTGGTGTGCAAGGCATAAGGATCGGCTCCCAGATCCAGCATACGATCCACCGCGCCAAGTGTTGTGACGGCGTGCACGGTGCTGATAACCAGATGTCCGGTTTGAGCGGCTCTCGTAACGAGCTTGGTGGCTTCGCCATCGCGAATCTCGCCGATCATGATGACTTCCGGGTCCTGCCGCAGGATGTTGCGGAAACCGCTTTCGAAACTCAGGTTTTTAACCGGGTTGATCTGAATCTGGGTAATGCCTTCGAACACGTGTTCCACCGGATCTTCCAGCGTGACGATATTCAAGCCGCCAATGGCGTTTTGTAAATGCAGAAGCGAGCTGTACATCGTGGTGGTCTTTCCCGATCCGGTCGGGCCGACCAGCAGAAACAGACCGAAACGCTGTTGTAGAATCTCCTTGCTTCTTTCCGTGGTGTCGATGGAAAGCCCCAGGCGGTCGAGATTGAAGGGCACGTCTTCATCGCCGAAAATACGGATGACGATTTTCTCCGTATCTACGATCGGCACCACCGACACGCGGAAATCGTACCAATGGTCGCTCATCTGGAAGTCCAGGCGACCTTCCTGCGCTTCGCGATGCTCGAAGGTTTTCATGCGGCTCATGATCTTGACGATGTTGATCATTTCCCGTTCGCGATGCAGATCCAAAACGCAGGTCGGATGCAGTAAGCCGTCCAAGCGGAATTTGACTTCGAACCAGCCACCGGAGCGTTGCATGTGAATATCGCTGGCGTGCCAGAGAATCGCCTGGCGGAAGATGAAGTACATCAACTGGTTGTAGGCGTTCGGGTTTTCGATCAGGAAATTGTCGATATGTGATTGTAAATCCTGCAACGGGATGGGAACCGCTCCGCCCGGCAATCCCAATCCAAGCATACTTTCGTTGACTTCGATCTGGCTTTTGCGCTCGGTGTTGAAACCTTGCACCACGCGCTGACCTGCTCCCTTGGGTTCGCTTTCCATGGGGCTGCGATCCACCGGACCGAGTTGTTTCATCTCGCGGCTATGCTTGAAAAGAGCAAAAGCGATTAACAGGAAAAGCAATCCGCCGATACCGATGGCCGCTACCACAAGAAAGTCCTGATAATGGCGCACCAGATAGACCGGATCGTAGGGATTTTCCCGGATCTCGTCGATCAGTTCGACTTCTTGATGGATTTTATACAATTGCTGCTGCAAATCGAGCAGATAGGCGCGCTCTTTCTTAGCTCGGCTGGAATTGAGCTTGATATTGAGTTGCAGTTCTTTTTCGGAAAGAATCTGGCGTTTTCTGTCGAGTTCTTCCTTTGAAACCTTATGGTACATCAACCGCAGGGCGTCCAGTTCCTGTTCTGCAAGCCCTTCAGCGGTGATCTGTGAGTCGCTGGGCAGGATGTTGCTTTCCGCGCAAAACGCTGCGAAGCCGGTCAACATCGACACCAGTAACAGTCCGAAGACCGTCCAACGCTTCCCCATGCTGCAATTCCCTTCACCGTATTGGAAACCGGGAGTTCGGTTTTCTGCCTTGGATGTCAGCGCGCGAAGCTTGTGTGCATACGCGTGACTATCGGCAGTTGTTCCCTTCTCTCCATTTCGATCACATTCCCGCTTGAGTGTAACAGAAGAAAGCAGGGGCGTCAACTCGCTTGCACGGATGGATTGTTCATTATTGATTAGTGAAAACAATAGGTTAAGTCTTGATGGTTTGCGTTTTCGTTTCGGTGATGGCTTTAGCGGCTTGCAAATTGCAAATAGTGGATGGCTTGACAGCTTCTCCCGACGGGATTAGGCTGGGACCGGATTCGCAACAACATGTATAGATCGCCTTGGATAATCAAGTGATGGCGGATGCTTTTCTTGGAACACGTGTTTCGGAATGGAAAGAACGGGGAGTAATATGACGTGTAGTGGATGTAAACTCGGAATCGTTGGCGGCTTGATGCTGTTCTGGCTTTTTGGATGTATTGCCGGTTGCGATGATTCCGACTCGCAGGACAATCTTCCCGATGGCGATATGGAAACAGCTGAGCTTGAGCAGGTTGACGGAGACGGCGACGGCGACGCCGATTTGGAAGCCGAAACGGAAATTGACGAGAGCGGATATCCGACCTATACCTGTGATACTCCCTGGCCGATTCCGACGGATGTCTGGCAACCCACGCAGACTGTGACCGACGAAGCCTATCCACAGGAAATCGGCTTGTTGGTGGAAAGCGGCATTCCTGCTGGCGGTGTCACGGCGTTAGCAGCTGGTGGAAGCCAGCAAGACGCGGAAGCGATTGCTGCAACCGGTGAAGGACTGTTGCGCATCGCTCGCGAAGGCCAGGTGACCAGCATTGCCGATTGGCCCGCTGTTGCCTATTCCGCTTTGATTCGGCTCGATTCCGGCGAATTCGCCGCCACCAGCGGTCAAACCTTGTATGTGGGCGCTTTGGATCAAGCTCCGCGTTCGACGGATCTGGGGGCTGCAATCAGCCTGCTGAAAGCTTCTGCGGATGGTAATCTGTGGGTTCAGTTGGATCCCTCGCAGTTGTCGCTTGTGACCGCCGCCAATGGCCAGATTTCCGAGAGCTACGGTCCCTGGACCGGTTTCTCGATTTCCGATCTCTGCGAACATGACGATTCCCTTACTTTGGCGACGACCAATGGTTTGTGGCGCATAACCAAAGGCGGCAGTTCGGAAACGAACCAGCTTTATACGGCAGAAGAGTTGCCCTCGCCGCTGGTGACTGGGATTCGGTGCGTCTCGGAAAATGAGTTCTGGCTGGCGACACAAGCCGGACTGGTGCATGCCACCACTTCCGGTTTGGAAACCTTGACCGGCGAGCAGGGTTTACCGGTGCTGGAATTGAATGGGTTGACGGTTGATGGCGAAGGCCGTTTTCTGATGCCGACCGACAAGGGACTTGTGACCTATGTCCCGGATAGTGGCTTCTGGAACTATTACCATTCCCGTTATTGGGTGCCGGACTGGGAGGTACGCGCGGCGGTGGATCTGGGAGGTAACCTGTTGGCTATCGGAACGGCGACCGGTTTGGGGTTGGTGCAGCGACAGGATATGACGCTTCAACAGAAGGCTGAAATCCTGGATCGCGGCATGTACGAACGCCATAACCGTTACGGTATGTTTGCACGTTGTGGTTTGCGCGAGCCTGGAAATCTGGATACCGCGTATACTTTCGATGACGATAACGACGGTCAGTGGACGGAGATGTATCTGGCGTCGCAGGCGTTTCGCTATGCCGTAACCGGTGATGCCGAGGCGGCTGCGCATGCACGGGAAGCGGTGCAGGGAATGCTGCGGTTATTGACCGTTACCGGTAAAAAGGGCTTTTTCGCCCGTTCGGTGCTGGAGCCAGAGCGCTGTGCCGATCTCGCCGATGGTCCAGGCGAATGGCATCTTTCTGCGGAGGAACAATGGTGCTGGAAAGGGGATACTTCCAAGGATGAATACGTAGGGCATGTGTTCGGCATGTCGCTCTTTTACGATCTGGTGGCCAACGAGCAGGAAAAAGCGGAAATCGCCCAGGTATTCATGGATCTGCACGATGGCATCATCGAAAACGGCTACAGCATTGTGGATATCGATGGCAAAGTCACCGAACACGGGCAACTGTCGCCCGAATTCATGGAATTGATTGGTGTATTCGGTGATGCCGGTTTGAATTCCGCCACGATACTGGGTGGTTTGCTGGCAACGTATCATATGACCGGCGAGAAGCGATTCATGGATGCGTTCCATTATCTCGCTTACGATGAGGGATATGTCGATTACGTGCGGCGCATTGAGGAAATAAACCTGCTGACCCACGTCAATCATGATTCGGAGGAAATGTCCTTCCTTGGGCTGGCGACCTTGATCCGCTACGAAACCGACCCCTGCCTGATGGCAGCCTGGCAGGAGGGGCTGGAATACCTGTGGGAAGTGCAGCGCCCCGAAAAGAATCCGGAATTCAACATGTTGTATGCCTGGATGTCACGGAAGGATGAAAACGATTTGCAGATCGGTATCCAGACCTTACGCGAGTTTCACACCAATGGCATTACCTGGGAAGTGAAAAACAGCCATCGTGCGGATGTGGTGGTTCGAAGCAAACTCGACCGGCACGGCAAGCAGCAATCCGAACAGGTGCTGCCTTACAATCAGAAGCAGTTCATCCGCTGGGCGGAAAACCCCTACACGCTGGATGAAGACGGCAATGGCGGCCTGGAGCGCATGCTCACTCCCTGGCTGCTGCCCTACTGGCTGGGGCGTTACCTGGGACTTATCGTCCAGCCGTAGTAAGGCGATCGTTTTCCAATACCGTATTGTACACCTTTCAGTTTACCTTGACATTTCTGGGGGCTGCGTTACGATTGTGGCGTAAGGATAGCCGAACGGGGCTGGTGAAATCGATGTGCGCATGGACATCTTAACAAGGAGAAATTCCATGTTCAGGGAAAAAATAGCGTTGATTTTGGTTGTGATGTTACTGACTGCGATGTTGTTGGCCTGTGACGTTCTGGACGACGAGACCGATGGCGACGTGACCGACGGCGATCTCAATTCGGTGGTTCGCATGGTCGATGCCGGGGATAGTTTCGAACTCGGTTTTTCGGAAGGAACGGAGGAATATCACATTCTGCCGTTCTGGCCGGTGGAAACGGAAAGTTCGACTGGTTATACCATTGAAGAAGGTGAAGCGCCGCAAATCGATGGCGATGACAGCGTCGATGGTGACGACATTGCCGATGGCGATACGGCGGATGGAGATAGCTTTGAGGATGGTGATTCCTCGTTATTTTCGCGGGTAAGGATGCAGCCGGTCAGCGCATTTGAGCAGGCAAAACCGGCCTGGATCAGCGAAGCCGGATATCAGCGCCTGCTGACGCGGCAGCAAACGGATAAAAGCTTGCGAGAACGGGGACGCCGTCTGTTGATGGAAGGACGCTATACCGGCGAGCAGTTGTTGAAGCGTCAAGCCAAACGGGCGCGACTGATGGTTGACTGCGGTGCAGGCGAAGTCGAATGGAAGGGCAGTTGTCAAAGCGATTTCGACGTGACCTTTATGGATTTCAACGAATCCACCCAGGACATCCACGTGCAGGTGCGCGCGGTAGGCGAACACGTCGCGTTGGCAGTGGATGAAGACGACGCTGCTTCCTTCAGTGAAAGCGATATCCAGAGCATCGTGGAAAAATTCGACAGTGTGGTTTATCCGCGCGATCAGTTTTTCTTCGGGTCTTCGACTATCGATGGCACCGACTGGACCGACGCCGATCAGAATGGTGTACATCTGCTGATCGCAACCCATCTCGTTAACGATGCTGGGGTGGCTGGATTCTTCAATCCCGCCGACTTCGCGGATGCGGGCGTTTCGGGTGCGACCGGCAATGCGGCGGATATTCTGTGGATACAACTGCCGCAGAGCGCAGACGATCTGGGGTCGATTCTGGGAACCGTGGGTCACGAGTATTATCATCTGATGATGTTCGGCATCAAGGGTGGCAAGTACGGAGCGGCGGAAGAAGTCTGGCTGGATGAAAACCTGGCGCACTTTGCGGAAGATGCGAGTGGTTATGGTATCGACAATATCGCCACGACAGCCGCGTTTTTATCCGATGCGTCTGCGGTCTCCTGGGCATTCAGCGAAGACAGCGTGGAAACGCGCGGCATGGGATTTTTGTTCATGCGCTATCTTTTCGAGCAGCAGGGCGGGGCGAGCTATTCGAGTACGGACGGCGGCGCACTGACCGACAACGGCGGAGCGGCGTTTTTAACCAGCTTGGTGCGTACTTCCGACACCGGTTTCGACGCGGTGAAGGCGGCTTTGGACATCAGTTGGGATCAGGCGTTTTTCAACTGGATGGCGGCGGTCAGCTTGGACGATCTGTCCATTTCCGACAGTTCCAAATATGCCTATGATGAGTTGTACGACGATCCCATCACCGGCCAGCAGATCGGCGTCTGCACGAATTGCAGCCGCACCACTGCGGAAGGTCAGTCGGTGACGTTCATGGGCTTCTCGAATGATTACTCAGAAGAGTTGAGCGATTACAACGATGGTGTGTTGACTTCTACCGGCTTGAACTGCTGGATTGCCAAGGGTGACAGCAACCGGTATTTCTCGACCACCGGAGAAGATGCGGATGTGGCGTTTGCCGTCGTGCGCGTGAAGTAGGGGGAAGGAATGAAGATGCATTACAAAATTCTGTTTTCGGTAGTATTGGCTCTGTTGCTTTTCTCCGTAACGGCCCAGGCAGAGGACGATGACAACGAGGATCTCATCGAAAAAACGGGTGTTATCAAGGTTGTTGGAACCTCGAATTTTCAGACCGTGGTGTTGCAGGTGAAAGACGATACTGCGGCGGTGACGACAGAGAAAACGGATAAGGCTGAAAGCCCGAAAAAGAAACCTCAGCATCGCTACCGGTTGACCGGCGCGTATGTCGATGAACTGCGGCAACTGCGGAACATCACGGTGTGCGTTCGGTTTTTGGAAGATGAAGACGATGACGACGACAAGGACGAGAAGAAAGGCGACAAGCTAGGCTATGAAGACCTGAACGTTGTCGATTACGAAATCATGGATGTCGGCAATGGGCGCAAGCCGTATTTTGGAACGCTGGCTCAGCAGGAAGGCGAACTGTTTCTGGTCGTCAAGAATATCGGGCAGGGCTTGGCGCTGCACGGTAATTCTAAAGTGATAAAGGTTTTACGGGCGGGGATCGGGTCGCGCGCCTGGGTGGTTGGAGAACTGGACGGCGCGAAGCTGTCGGTGCAGGTGTTTCACGTGTTGACCAAAGCCGAACCGAAAACCGGCAAGAAATCGAAACCGATGAATTCGAACAAACCGAAGGAGAAGGCGAAATGAAAAAGACCATATTTTTAGCGATCGGATTGCTGGCGATTTTGGGATTGGGATTGGCTATTGCGCAGGAAGCGCCAGCCGGAGACAATGCACAAGTTGTATTGGACGATCCCTTCGCCGGGTTGGGTGCGGCGGATGATACCGGCCTGGCCATTCCGGACGGCTCCAGTTCGATTCGCGCCAAGAAGAAGGTTGATCCGCGTATCTTCAAAGGACGGGTGGAAATCGTCAAGACCGACGAAAAAGTCTGGCCGCGTGTCTACGAACTGAAAATCAAGGTGCTGACTCCGCCGAGTTGCAAAAAAGGTGCGCATCCTGAATTGAAAAAAGGCCAAAGCTACGATTTCACGGTCAACTGGAACCGCAAGGACGGCAAGTTTGATTTCAACGACGCCAACAACAAGTACAACATCGGTATCTATTACATGCAAAAAGGCGATAAAATCGAAGGCATGATCAAGGAAAAGAAGGACGGCAAGTTCATTCTGGAATACCTGAAACGCTCCTGATCTGAAATTTAGGGATCAATAATGGAAAGGCGGGGCGAGTCCCCGCCGTTTCCGCGTTTGGGGATGTTGGCAAACGGAAGGGAAAGCGAATGATGCGCGCGTGGTTGTTGGCGATCGGCTTGCTATTTTCGATACAAACGGCTTTTGCCGAACCACTGGTGAGGCTATCCGAGCAGGGTGAACCGCAAGCAGCATTGGCTACAGGCTGGCAGCAGCCGCAGGAGAACACCCTCGTTTTCGAGTTGCCGGAATCCTGGCTGGAAAAAGCTCGGGAGCAGTTGTCGGATAAGTTGCGAGGCGCTACCTTGCAGCGCCTCGATGCGACTCACCTTCAAATCAGCGGCCTGCCGCAGCAGGAGTTGTTTTCGCGCCTTGCGGAAATCGAGATCACGGAAAAGAGTGTTGTCGATCCCTTTGCGGAAGTTGCAGATACTGCGCCTACGGAGTTGATTGCGCCAGATGGCGCTTCCAGTGTGCGTGTCGCTCAACCGACGCGCCTGCACGATCCGGTGTCGCGTCAGTTCACCGCGCGGGTGATCCGCATCAAGCCGGAAGGGGCCTTCCCCTTTGCCCGGGTGCGCGTCAAGCTTCTCAGCCCACCGGTCGTTACAATCCAAAACATAAGCGGGCAGCCCGGTGACGAATGGCTCCTGCGGCCATTTTTCGCCCTCAAACGACAAACCGACGATCCTCAGTTAGGTGATATAGACCTGGATTGTCCCCGCTCGCGCCTGAATATCGGAACGGCGTTTTTGCGGCCTGGAGATCTGGTGATCGGTGAAGTTTCCGGGGCGTCATCGGGGGGAATCATTCAGGTTCTCTACTTGCAGCGGCAACCCGGTGAAAAAGACTAACTCGCTAAAACCTCAATGGAATCATGCATATACAGAATATAATCTGAATTGCGTTGAAGGTAGTATGACAGATAATGTCCTACGTGTTCGCTTTTACTCGTTCCTGTCTTGACTTTCCCCGTTAATCAGGCTTCAATAGGGCATCGAATGTAGCGACGATGGATGGATTTTCCCCATAGTCGATGAGGTTTTATAATTTTTTTCCGGATTGTAATGATGATCCGTATGAGGCGGTGTGAATGAAAATCGATGAATCAAAGCCCTATTGGGCGGATGTGCTGTTGCGCGCGGGAGTGGACGGTTTGCTTTTATCCGATTGCGTGGCGCAGCAGGTGGAAAAGGACGATCAGCCGGAGGTGAGTCGCCACTTGAGCAGCCTGATGGGCGATCTCGCTCCCAGTTTGCAGGGTGAAGATCTGGTGGAACGGGTCGTGCGGCAACTGGCCTATCATGGCTTGCTGCTGGCTACGGCGGAATCCTGCACCGGTGGATTGTTGGCCAAACTGGTAACGGACGTATCCGGCTCTTCGGAAGCGTTTGTGGAAAGCGTCGTGACCTATTCCAACGAAGCCAAGATCCGCCGTCTGGGTGTATCGCGCAGCACGTTGGAAAAGCATGGGGCAGTCAGTCGCGAATGCGTGCAGGAAATGCTGGACGGCATGTATCGCACCACCGGAGCGCAGGTTTGTGTAGCGATTTCGGGAATTGCCGGACCCAATGGTGGCACCCCGGAAAAGCCGGTCGGAACGGTGTTTGTCGGGGTCAAACACCCGGCGGTGGAAAGCATCGAGCGGCACCAGTTCCCCGGAAACCGGCATGAAATTAGACTATTAGCGGCATATACCGCGATCAATACGATCCAAACGATACTTACGGCGAGCGGAGGGTAACAATGGCGATCGATCAGGAGAAAATGAAATCGATTGAACTGGCAATCGGTTCGATTGAGAAACAGTTTGGCAAGGGTTCCATTATGCGCCTGGGCGATCAGGCTGCGCTGGCTGGCAAGGTTCCCGTGGTTTCCACCGGGGCGATTTCCCTGGATATCGCGCTGGGCATTGGCGGTCTTCCGAAGGGACGCATCACTGAAATTTACGGTCCGGAAGCTTCGGGTAAAACAACGTTGGCGCTACAGTGTGTGGCAAGCGCACAGAAAGCGGGCGGCATTGCGGCATTCATTGATGCTGAACACGCGCTGGACGTCAAATATGCGCGCGCATTGGGTGTGGACACGGATGAACTGCTCATCAGTCAGCCCGACTACGGCGAGCAGGCGTTGGAAATCATGGAAATGCTGGTGCGCTCCAACGCCATCGATATACTGGTGGTGGACTCCGTCGCCGCGCTGGTGCCGCGAGCGGAAATCGACGGCGAGATGGGCGACTCGCACATGGGTTTGCAGGCCCGGTTGATGTCGCAGGCGATGCGCAAACTGACCGGTTTGATTTCGAAATCCAATACGACCGTGATTTTCATCAACCAGATCCGCATGAAGATCGGCGTCATGTTCGGCAATCCCGAGACGACGACCGGTGGTAATGCGTTGAAATTCTATAGTTCGGTACGTATCGATATTCGTCGTATTGCGGCGATCAAGCAGGGCGATGAAATCCTTGGTTCACGTACACGGGTGAAAGTGGTCAAGAACAAGCTTGCACCGCCATTCAAGTCTGTTGAATTCGACATCATGTACGGCAAGGGGATTTCACGCGAAGGTGCGGCGCTGGATCTGGGTGTCGATAACAACCTGGTAGACAAGTCCGGTTCCTGGTTCTCCTACAAAGGCGAGCGGATCGGGCAAGGCCGGGAAAACGTCAAGCAGTTTTTAAAGGACAACCCGGATATCCTGGAAGCCATCGAAAAGGAAATTTTCGATCATTTCGGCTTGGGAACAGAGCAAGGCGAGTCGAAAGAGCAGGATGCCGCAAAAGAAGAAGAGAAACCGAAAAGCGCATCGAAAAAGAAATAACGGCTTTGCCGACGGTCGCATATTGCCAGACTCTATGCGACTGCCGGTGACTCTGTAGACCATCACCGCTGGGGCCGGGATGGTCCGCCAGACAGCATGACGGCCCGAAGGGAAACGGGAAGCAGCATGGATTTCGGCGAAATACTGACCATCGGATTCAAAGGGGGAGCCAGCGACATCCACCTGAAAGTGGGGTTGCCGCCCATGTTTCGCATCAATGGTTCGCTGGTCGCGCTGAAGAATGCGGAGCGTTTGAGCGTGGACGATCTTACCGAGATGTCCAATGGCGTGATGGATGCGCAGCAGAAGAAAATCATGGCCAGCGA
This sequence comes from Myxococcota bacterium, assembly GCA_965140415.1. Taxonomy (GTDB): domain Bacteria; phylum Myxococcota_A; class SURF-8; order SURF-8; family SURF-8. The sequence continues at coordinate 4,328,948 of OZ223209.1, read as the reverse complement.
GCGTGAAATCGATCTGGCCCACGGTATCGCCGGAATCGGTCGTTTTCGCATCAACATCTATCATCAACGCGGTACGCTGGGTATGGCGATTCGCGTGATTCCGATGAATGTGCCCTCCTTCGAAGAGTTGAACCTACCGGAGGTGCTGGTCAAGATTGCCAATTACCAGCGCGGTCTGGTTCTGGTGACAGGTACGACTTCCGCCGGAAAATCATCGACATTGGCGGCGATGATCAATCACATCAACCACACGCGCACCTGCCACGTCATGACCATTGAAGATCCGATCGAGTTTTTGATCCGCGACAAGCGCTCGATGGTCAACCAGCGTGAGTTGGGTGTGGATACGCACAGTTTTGCACGTGCGCTGAAATCGGCTATGCGGCAAGACCCGGATGTCATTCTGATCGGTGAAATGCGCGATCTCGAAACGATTGAAATTGCCATTGCCGCCGCTGAAACCGGTCACCTTGTGCTTTCCACGTTACATACACTCGATGCCGCAGAGACGATCAACCGGATTATCACCACCTTCCCGCCGCACCAGCAGAAGTCGATTCGCCTGCAACTGGCTTCGATTCTGAAAGCGGTTATTTCCCAGCGACTGGTGCCGCGTGCCGATGGTCAAGGGCGTGTTCCGGCGGTGGAAGTCATGATCAATACCGAGCGCATAAAGGAACTGATTCAGGACGAGACGCGCATCAAGGAAATGCGCGACAGTATCGCCGAGGGGTACCAATCCTACGGGATGCAGACCTTCGATCAGTCGCTGATGATGCTGATCAAAAGCCACATGGTCACCGTCGAGGAAGCCATGCGCCAGGCCACCAACCCGGACGATTTCGCGCTACGGCTCAAGGGAATTCAATCCACCTCCAGTGACGGCACCTGGGGCGACTTCGAGCAGAACAAGGAAAACGACGACGACTTCGAGCTGGAGCATTTTTAGTGAAGGACAGCAAACGGTGCTCGGCGGAAGATGCCTACGAATCGGCCCTGCGAATCTTGTCTGCGCGTGAACACAGTCGCCATCAACTGGTCACCAAACTGAAAACCCGCGGTTTCTCCTTTAAGGACATCGAAGCAACCTTGACAAGGCTACAGCAATTGTCTTACCTTGACGACGCTCGTTTCGCCGAGATGCTGCTGCGCGAGCGCGTGCTTCGGCGAGGGTTCGGTTTTGCCGATGCACAAGCCCGATTGCGACGCGCGGGAGTCGGTGGCGAGGAGATCGAACGGGCGACGGCGTTGGTGCGCGAGGAGGTGGATGAGGCCGACTTGTGCATGAAAGCGGCGCAAAAGAAGAATCGCGAATTGAACGAAAACGACCCGCGCAAGCGCTACCAGAAACTCGCCCGCTTTTTGCAATCGCGGGGATTTCCAACCTACCTGATTCGGGATGCGTTGGAAACGTTGACAGATGAAAGTTAATATGATGCCTCACCCGGTTTCGGTTGAGGATAAGCAGTATGGCTGTAACACGATTGGATGAAACGGAATAAGAACATGACACGCTCGTCGGCTGAAATCAGAGAAGCTTTCCTTAATTACTTCGAGAAAAACGGGCACTTACGCCTGCGCTCCAGTTCGCTGGTGCCGTTGAACGATCCCACGCTGCTGTTTACGAATGCTGGGATGAACCAGTTCAAAGATGTGTTCGTCGGAAACGTTGCCCGTCCCGCGCCCTGTGCGACTACGACCCAGAAGTGCATGCGCGTAAGCGGCAAGCACAACGACCTGGAGAACGTCGGACGCACCGCGCGGCATCACACCTTTTTCGAAATGCTGGGCAACTTCAGCTTTGGCGATTATTTCAAGGAAAAAGCGATTCAATACAGTTGGGAGTTGGTCAACGAAATGGGATTCGACATCTCCCGGATGTACGCCACCGTTTTCGAGGAAGACGACGAAGCCTACGATATCTGGCATAAGCAGATCGGGTTGCCGGAAGATCGCGTCGTGCGCATGGGCGCGAAAGACAATTTCTGGTCGATGGGCGATGTCGGTCCCTGTGGCCCCTGTTCGGAATTGCATATCGATCAAGGCGAGGGACCGGACGGCATCTGGGCCAATGAGGACATTTACGGCGATTCGGACCGCTTTTTAGAGATCTGGAATCTGGTCTTTATGCAGTTCGATCGTGCCCAGGATGGCACCATGACACCCCTGCCGAAACCGTCTGTGGATACAGGTGGCGGGCTGGAGCGTTTCTGCGCGGTGCTGAACGGTGTCTATTCGAACTACGAGACGGACCTGTTTTTACCGATCATTCAAAAGACCGCCGAAATGTGCGGCAAAACCTACAAGACCGACCGTGAAGACGATACCTCGTTACAGGTCATCGCGGATCACATTCGTGCGACCACCTTCCTGATCGGCGACGGCATGCTGCCCTCCAACGAATTTCGCGGCTACGTGCTCCGGCGCATCATGCGGCGGGCCATCCGTCACGGAAAGCGGTTGGGTTTCGACCGCGTCTTCTTGCCGGACATTTGCGAACTCGTAATCGAACGCATGGGCGAGGTCTACCCCGAATTGCAGCGCAATCGCGATTTCATCTTGAACGTGGTGCGCGAAGAGGAAAAGGGATTCCGGCGCACGCTGAACACCGGTTTGGATATTCTGCAAAACGAAATCGAGCGTTTGCAGCAGGCCGGTGAGGAGCAGGTGCCGGGCGATGTGGCGTTTAAATTGTACGACACTTACGGTTTCCCGGTTGATCTGACGCAGATCATCGCTTCGGAAAACGGCAAGCAAGTGGATAAGCCCGGCTTCGACAAGGCGATGAAAGAACAGCGTGAGCGCGGGCGCGCCTCCTGGAAGGGCAAGGGCGGTAACGACCGCACTGCGTTGTACGGCGAGGCTTTGACGGAACTGGAACAGCCGGTGCAGTTTACCGGCTATGACAACGATGTAGACACCGCCACGGTGCGGGCGATCATCAGTGGCGATCAGCGTTTGCAGCAGGCGCCGGAAGGCATGGATGTGGAATTGGTGCTGGATCGTACACCTTTCTATGCCGAAAGCGGTGGGCAGCTTGGTGACCGGGGACTGATCCTGTCCGACAATGTTGAACCGGAGCAGGCGGAAACGGCATTGAAAGCCGCCATGGAAGGACGCGAGGTCGATTGGTCCCAGCGTTTCGCAATGCTGGTGCTGGATACCCAGAAGCCGGTGGACGGTCTGTGGGTGCATAAAGGGCGGATTTTGAAGGGATCGCTCAGTGTGGGCGATCAGGTATCGGTGCAGGTGGACGCCGTCCGCCGTGACGCCACCCGACGCAATCACAGCGCCACCCACCTGTTGCAGTATGCGTTACGCAAGGTGCTGGGAGAACATGTCAAGCAGTCCGGCTCCTTCGTCGGACCCGACCGGTTGCGCTTTGACTTCACCCATTTCCAGGCTTTGGAAGCCGAACAGATCGCCGAAGTGGAACGGCTGGTCAACGAAAAGATCCTGGTCAATGAAGCGATTGGCACGGAGGTCAAGTCGCTGGAGCAGGCGCAGGCGGATGGCGCCATCGCCTTTTTCGGTGAAAAATACGGCGACGTCGTGCGGGTCGTGTCGATGACCAAAGATTCGGTGGAACTGTGCGGTGGAACGCATGCGCATCGTACCGGAGACTTGGGGTTGTTCACGATTCTGTCGGAGGCTTCCATCGCTTCGGGCGTACGTCGTATCGAAGCGGCGACGGGAACGGAAGCCGTAAAAGCCGTGCAGGCTCAGGGTCTGGCGTTGAAAACGGCGGCGGGTCTGTTGAGTGTTGCGCCGCTGGCTGTGCCGGATGGCATTCGTTCGATGTTCGAGCAGCAAAAGGCCGACCGCAAACGCATCGAGCAGTTGATGTTGGAAAAGGCCAAGATGCAGAGCACCACGTTGATGAATCAGGTTGAGGAAATCAACGGCGTACGCCTGTTGTGCGCCAAAGTGGAGGACGTCGATGCCAAGAACTTCCGCGACTACGGTCAGCAGGCGCTCGACAAGTTGGGAGAGGGCGTGGTATTATTGGCTTCGATTGAAGGTGAAAAAGCCGGTTTCCTGCTGGGCGTGAGCGAAAGTCTGCGTAAGCGTTTGCCTGCGGGCAAGACGATCGGTCAGGTTGCCCAGGCGGCGGGAGGCCGGGGTGGCGGTCGCCCGGATATGGCGCAGGCCGGTGGCGGTGATGCTGGCAAGGTGGAGCTGGCTTTTAAGGCGTTACGGGATCTGATCGCGGGGCTGTAAACGCATTGCAAAAAGGGGGCAAAGATGGACCCGTTTGAAAGCAATAAGCAAGCCGAAACGAAAAGTGTCGTTGTGCCGGAAGGCGGAAAGTTGCAGCCGTACTGTCGCATCATGATGTACCTGCATCTGCTGATGGTTCCTCTGGTCATTTTTCTGGGTGACAAACTGGTCGGACTGATCGACTGGCTGGGCGGTGCGTTGTTCAGCATGCCCAAGATTCAAACCAATGCCAACGATTTCTGGAAGGTGCCGATCATCGGATTGTTGGTGATGCTGGCCTTTTCCTTTTTCCGCGTCTGGCGCGATCGTACGCGTATTCACTGGTTACAGCCGGTCTGTATCGTTTACGGCATTCTCGCGGCCAGCTATCTGACCTACTACTTTCTGGATCTGGGATCTCTGGCATATCTGATGGCGATGCTGGCTTCCGCCGGGATTGCCATTGCGACCTTCTATTTCTGGTGGGTGTACAAACCCTGAGTGAAGGTTACATCACAAAAACACACGGCTGATGGGTTTTCCACCAGCCGTGTTTTACTTTCAGAGTGTGAATTAATGCTTATAGCAGATTGCTCGCCAGTTCCGATAGCTGGCTGCGCTCGCCTTTGACGAGGTTGATGTGCGCGTACAGGCTCTGGCCCTTCATACGATCCACCAGGTAGGTCAAACCGTTGGACTGTACGTCCAGGTAGGGCGTGTCGATCTGGTAAATGTCGCCGGTAAAGACCACTTTGGCTTTGTCGCCAGCGCGCGTGATGATGGTCTTGATTTCGTGTGGGGTCAAATTCTGTGCCTCATCCACGATAAAGAAGATGTTGTCCAGGCTGCGTCCGCGAATGTAGGCTAATGGCGCGATGAACAGTTTCTCGCTTTCGACCATGTCGTTGATACGTTTGAAGTCCTTGCTGTTGTTGTGAAAACGATGCCGGATTACGCCGAGATTATCGAACAGCGGCTGCATGTACGGGTCCAATTTGGACTGCACGTCGCCCGGCAGAAATCCCAGATCGCGATTGCCAAGCGGAACCACCGGACGCGCCAGGAAGATCTGGCGGTAGCCGCTGCGTTGCTCAAGCGCCGATGCTAATGCCAGCAGCGTCTTTCCCGTACCGGCCTTGCCGGTGATGGTTACCAGGGGGACATCGGGTCGCAGTAGGGCGTCCATTGCGAAAGTCTGTTCGGCGTTACGTGGTTCGATGCCGTAAGCCGCTTTTTTCTGTACGCGCTCGTAGCAGTCCGTTTCCGGGTTGTAGTGTGCCAGTGCGCTGGATGAACCGTTTTTTAAAATGAAGTATTGGTTAGCCACCGGCGCTTCGGGGAGATTGGCTTCATCGGCAGGGACACCGTTGGGTTCTTCATAAAAACGAGAAATCAGATCGGACGGCAGGTGTTCGTGTAACTCCATGCCTCTGTACAACTCGTCGATGTTCTTGACCTTGTCGGTTTTATAGTCCTGGCTAGGAATGCCCAGCGATTTGGCTTTCATGCGCAGGTTGATGTCTTTGCTGATGATGATGACTTCCCGATCGGGATACTTTTTTCGAAGTTGGTCGGCGACGGCCAGAATGCGATGATCCGGCTTGTTCAATGTGAACGCTGTTCCCACTAATTCTGAATGCGGGTCGCCGACGATGATCATCAGGCGTCCACCATGGCTGCCGATGGGCAGACCTTCCGTAAACAGGCGATCTCCACTGATGGAGTCCAGTTCGCGGATGAATTCTCGGGCCTGGAAGTTGATCGAGTCGCCGCCGCGTTTGAATTTGTCTACCTCCTCCAATACAACGATGGGGATGGCGACATCATGTTCCTGAAAATGATAAATCGATTCGTGGTCGTGCAAGATGACGTTGGTGTCTAAGACATAGATGCGTTTGGCGGAAGGTGTGTTCATGAATCTCTCCAAATAAAGTAAGGGTCGAATCCGGACACAGCATATTTTTCTATTTAATATACTCTATTTGGGCGAGAAATTCCATTGAATTCGATATTGAACTGATAATAAGTGACTGAAATGCCAATGTTACATTCTTATCGTTAAAGAAAAGCTAGTGAAAAAGGTGGTATTCAACGGAAATTGCCTTCACCATTTCGCAGCGGGTGTTGTGAATCTTAAGTTGTTCCAACACAGGTGCAAAGCACAGAAATTCCGTGTTAATCCAGTATGTTAAAAAGTTAAAATGTGAGGTGGCAATTTTAGGGAATAGAAGGCGGCTGGATTGTTCCTATTCTATTGAAGCCGGAGTTGTGCGGGGAGTTTGCTATATGGACAAACCACTGCTACCGAGCCTTTCCGGCGGAAAGGAAGACCGACATGGCCAGATCACTGGAGTTGATCAGTTTCAAGCTGTGCCCTTTCGTTCAGCGAAGTGTGATTACGCTGAATTTCAAGCAGGTGCCTTATAACATCACCTATATCGATCTGGACGATCCACCCGATTGGTTTGCCGAGTTGTCGCCTACCGGCAAAGTGCCGTTATTGAAGGTCGATGGCCAAGTGTTATTTGAATCGGCAGTGATCAATGAATTCATCGATGAGCTTTCACCGCCTTCATTGCATCCGCAGGATGCGTTGCAGAAGGCTAAAAATCGCGCATGGATTGAGTATGCTTCTGAGTTGTTCGGAACCGCATTCGACCTCATGACGACACCTAGTCAGTACGAGGCGCTTTCCTTGTGGGAAGATCTGGGTAAGAAACTGTTGCGGGTGGAAAACGCAGGCTCGTTTACTCCATTCTTCAATGGGGAGCGGTTCTCGTTGATCGATGCTGCCTACGCACCGCTATTAATGCGGCTGGCGTATATTCGAAAGGTGGCTTCCACCGATAGTTGGCCGGCTCTGCCAGGGATTTTTCGCTGGGGGGAGGCGCTATTGGGAATGGAAGCGGTGCAGCAATCGGTCGTTCCGGAATTCTACGAGTTGTTTGCCTCTCGCCTGATAAAAAGCAACAGCCATCTGGGGGATCGTTTTTTGGCGCTTAAGGGATGAGTTTCGAAGGGGGAAATCCTATTTCAATCCACCCGGAATCAATTTCAAAAATCCGTCGAAAGCATCTTCCGTAAAGTCGGGGAGAATGCTCGGGCTCAGTCTGGCGCTTAGCGCCTGAACGCCGATGGCTGCACCCCACACAATCAATGCCATCTGTTCTGGTTGCAGATCGCTGCGGAACAGACCGAGTTCCGCTCCGGCTTGCAGAATTCGGCTGACGTGATCGATGATTCGTTGTACTGCGGTTCTCAATTCGTTTTTCAATTCCTCAGACATATCCGAGGCGTTGAAGTCGCCCATTAAGATATAGGCGGAGTTGGACGGTTTTATTTGCTGCATGATGAAACGTAAGAAGGTTCCGGCCAGGGCGTTCAATCGATTCATCGGATCCGTATCGCCGCTTGAATTAAACTCATCGATGGTTTCATCGAACCATTGCAGGGCTTGAGTCAGATTCTGTAATAGCAGTGCTCCGATGATTTCCTGTTTGGATGGAAAATAATTGTAAACGGTGCCTTTTCCGACTTCGGCCAAAACGGCGATTTCGTCGATAGTGGTGGCGGAAAATCCTTTTTCTTGAAAGAGCTGACCCGCCGCCTGCAATATTGTCGCCCTGCGTTTTTCCCGTTCCCGTTGTCGTCGTTCATGAATGCCCATAGTGTGATCCGCTTGTTTAAAGAGTATGGTGTTTGTGAAACGTGTTCAAGCGTTTGCAGATCGCCTTTTCCGCTTTGTATAGCTGTTTGAATTCCCGAAAGTGGAAATCGTACACGGCGCGCGTTTGCTGGCGTGGTAAATAAGTCGCGCGAATCGGTGCCAGCCTGGAAACATCTTCCATCGTGATTTTCTTAAGCGCAAAGGCGGCGATAAGTGCCGATCCGCGGGCGTTGGCTTCGATGGGATTTTCCACCTGCTTGATCGGTCGGTTTAGCACGTCGGCAAAAATCTGGCACCACAGATCGGAACTGGCTCCGCCTCCCACGGCGGTAATCGATTCACAAGCATGCCCGAGGAAGCTTTCCACCGGTTGCAGAATCCAGCGCGTGTTCAGCGCTATGCCTTCGAACATCGCCCGCACCATATCCGAGCGATTATGATCCAGTGAAAGGTTGTGCAAACCGGCGCGGATCTGCGGGTTTTCCACCGGGGCGCGCTCGCCAAAGATCCACGGGGTATAGATCAGTCCATTCGATCCGGGCGGAGCGGCGGCGGCGACTTTTTCCAGCCGCTGGTAAACATCTTCCGGGCGCTCGTTTTCAAGCAGGTCGTCGATGTCATACACGATCTTGTTTACTAGAAAATCGAGATTGCCGCAGGCGGTAGCTTGCAGGGCGATCATCATATACTTGGAAGGGATGGCGCAGGGCAGCGAGGCAATGGCGTGCAGCAGATCCGTTTTCTTGAACGGAACGTGTGCACCCAGCCAACTGGATGTACCCAGGTACAAGTGTGTTTCGCCATCTTTCACGGCGCCGGAACCGACTGCCGCTGCCGTGTTGTCGATGGCTCCGGCCACTACGACCGTTTGCGGATCGAGACCGATTTCGTTGGCAACCTTTTCTTTGACTCTGCCTAAAATCTGTGTGCAGGGAACCGGTTCCGGGATTTTGCTTTTGGCAATACCCAGGTAGCGGCAGAGCTTATCGTCGATGCGAATTCGGTCGGGATCGCGATTGTCGGTGAGCCATGAGGTGGCGATGGAATCGAAGGTTGAAACAAAGCGGTCCGTAAGGCGCAGATTGACGAAGTCCAGCACGTTTAGAAATTTGTACGTTCGGCGGAAAATATCCGGTCGGTGTTGCTTGAAATAGAGCATATGCCCGACCGGGTCTTTGCCGGTCAACGACGGTGCTCCGCCTGTCAGGCGAATGTAGCGCACCAGTTTGTTTGCGGCATAGCCGGAGACGTTCAACCGTCCGCGTAAGGTGTTCCGAACAAGATCGGCTCCGCGTGTATCCATCCACAGCATGGCGTTGCATAAAGGTTCGCCGTGATCGTCCACCGGCAGGGTGCCTTCGCCTTGCGTGTTGGCACACACGGCGATCACAGAGCAATCTGCGGGCTTGCTTGCAACAGCCGCTTTGCAGGATTGCAGGATCGCTCCCCACCAGTCTTCCGGGTTCTGTTCCGCACCGCCGCCGGGAAGCAGCAGGGTGTCCACCTTGCAAAACTGCCAGGCATGAACCTTGCCTGTCAGATCGACGAGCGCGGCCTTGCAGCCGCTGGTTCCCAGGTCGATGGCGAGGATGCATTCCAACATTCGGCGGACCTCTTTCACGCTATTTTAATCCTGCGAATCTAGCAGGATTCGCAAGGCAGTTCTATCTGTTCGTAATTTTCCGCTTCGAGTATTTGCGGATGTAATACTGGTGCATCAGGTGCGCCTCGAACACATTGATGCTCTTGGCTTTTCCCAGAAACTCGCCCTCGATAAACGCCTTGCAGGCTTTTTCCAATACCAGACAGGCCGCGAACGCATCGTCCAGGCTTGGTCCGATACAGATTGCACCATGATTGGCGATCAAGGCGGCGTTGCGTCCTTTCAGTGCCTTCATGCAACTTTTGACCAGCTTTTTGGTAGAGGGCAGGGCGTAGGCGGCCACTCGTACGTTAGGACCGAGCAATTGCACCTGATCGTCCAATACCGGAGGCAGCTTGCGCCGGGCGGCTGCAACAACGGAGGCGTTGGTCTGATGAGTGTGAATCACACCGCCGACTTCCTTGCGCTCGCGATAAATTGCCGAATGCAGCTTGCTTTCGGATGATGGTTTGATCGTACCTTCGTGTTTGTCGGTACGGCAGTTAACCACCACCATGTCTTCCGGCTGCAACTCCTCATACGGTCGACCACTGGGGGTAACGACGAAGCGCTCATCATCCAGGCGGCAGCTTACGTTGCCCCAGGTGCGGGCCACCAGTCCCTCCTCCATCAGCTTGATGCCGTAATCGCGCACCAGCACGCGGGCGTCTTGTTCCGTAATCGCCATCGCCTAGACTCCTTCCACGTTTTTGAACACGCGCTCCAAATGCACCAGGGCGTCGTCGATGATCTCATCCGTGCAGGCGGCGCTGGTATACATGCGGCTGCCGGCGACCGTCACGATGCCCTCGGCCATGTAGGCTGCGCCGTATTGCTGCATCACCTCGGTGCGTTTGCCGATTTCCTTCATGATGGACAGAATCTTGGTGAGTTTCAAATCCAGCAGCAAGACGCCCGTGGTTTGCAGATGACAGATGGAGCCCTGGTTGTAGGCTACGAAAGGAAGGTTGTATTTCTGTATCAGTTGCTGCATGCCTTTGGTCAGGCGATCCCCGGCGCGCCCGGCCACTTCCGGCGCATTCTGGCGTTCCATTTCCACCAGGGTGAAATAGCCCGCCGCAGAGCTTAGCGGATTGGCCGCCAGCGTGCCGCCGACGTGCACCTTTTTTTTGGTCGCTTTTCCGCCGATACCGCCTGCCAGAAAAGCCATCAGTTCTTTCTTGCCACCCAGACCGCCCGCCGAGGGATAGCCGCCCGTCACGGCCTTGCCGAATACCGTCAGATCTGGTGTGACGCCGAAATAGCCCTGAGCACCGCTCATTCCCAGGCGGAAGCCGGTCACGACTTCATCGAACACCAGCAGTGCGCCGAATTCTGTACAGAGTTCGCGCACCTGTGCGTTGTAATCTTTATCGAGCGGTCGAGTGCCGCTTTCCGGTCCAAGCGGTTCAATCAAAACGGCTGCCGTGCCGCCATGCAGACGGTTGAGTTGCAGGCATTTCTTTAGGGCTTTGATATCGTTGGGGTAGACTTCGTGCGTGTATCTGAAGAGATGGCGCGGAATCCCGTGTGACAGGAAACTGCGCGTTCCAGGCAGGCGAGTACCGTAGGAGAGCTGGTCGCTCCAGCCATGATAGGCGCCGCCCATCTTGATGATGTGCTTTTTACCGGTTGCGACGCGCGCCAGCCGAATCGCCGCCATGCAGGATTCCGTCCCGCTGCCCAGCATGCGGAACATTTCCACGCCTGGGAAACGGTCCACGATGAAGCGAGCGAGTTTCACTTCGTATTCGTGAAACAACCCTGTAACGGGACCGGTGGTGCGCAGCAGTTCTTCGATCTGCTCCCGGACCACCGGGGGGTTGCTGCCTAGTACCGTCGGACCTCCCGCCTGTAGGAAATCGAAGTAGCGGTTGCCGTCGAGATCGTACAGATACGCGCCTTCCGCTTTGGTGAACACCAGCGGAAACGGAAACCCGAAGGCCAGGTTATGCTGAACGCCGCCAGGAATGACTTGCTGCGCTTCGCTTATCATGGCTTTGGATTGCGAGCAATGTTCTTCGAAGTGGCGAAGATAGACGTCTAACGCTTCCGGTTTCAGTTTGCGTATCGGTTGTCCGGTCAGCTTGTGCAACTGACGGTAAACGGCTTGCGTGTCGTGATATTCGGAAATGGCGAAACCGGTTTTCGGTACGGAATTCAAAGACATGATTCAATTCTCCGGGTTAAAGCGATTGCACACCGAACTTGTAGCGTGTTCGGGAGTTGAAAAGAGCATATAAGTCAGCGAACTTTGGAAAATCCTGATGGCAAAGACGATTTTCCATTTCTATAAATGACTGATAGTCATCCTGTGACTGATAGTCATGCTATAGAAAAATTGCCACTAGGTCAACTTATTCCGTAATGGCGCGAGAATCAATTAAGTAATCAGATTCTTGACCGATATATAGGGATGTGGGATCATGACATAAAGTGTTTGTAGATCGATGCGATTGGCGCAATCCTGTTTGTAAGTTAAGCGAGGCTAAGACGAATCGTGAATATTCCCAATGTACTCATAGTTGACGATCTGCCTAAGAACGTGAAGTTGCTTGAAGCGCATCTTTCTTCGACTGGATTCAGTACGGACCGTGCCTTCGATGGGGAAGAGGCGTTGGAGAAAATCGCGCAATCGCCTCCGGATATCATTCTGTTGGATGTGATGATGCCGAAGATCGACGGTTTCGAGGTTTGCCGTCGTGTCAAGCAGGACGAGAAAACCAGGCTAATTCCAGTGGTTATGATTACGGCGCTGGATCAGATCGAAGATAAAGTCAAGGGAATCGAGGCCGGTGCGGACGATTTTCTGACCAAACCGGTGAATCGCATGGAGTTATTAGCCCGCACGCAGGCTTTGGTGAAAAGCAAACGTTTGAACGAACAGGTTCAAACACTGAAGGGTGTATTGGCATCGTTATTCGAAATTTCCACTTTTGCCAAACGCTACAGCAATCGGGAAGTGTTGCTGGCGGAGTTTTCCCAGCGCGCCGCCGAATTGGTGGAAGCGCATTCCGTTGTCGTGACGTTATGGCAGGGAGATCAGTATGGTCTTTCCGGCCATTTCAACGTAAGTGCTGATTTGATGGCGGAGATCGAGGCAGGCAAGCAGCTTGCTGTCAATCACGTAATGGAAAACGGCGAGCCGCTGATCATTATGGAAAACGATGCGGAAACGCTGGCTCATTACGGATTGGAAGGCGGATACATCGGAGTGCCGATGACTTCGTTTTCCGGTTCGGTATTCGGTGCGTTGCATGCCTTTGAAGTAGGGGAAGGGTTGGCCGAGGAAGCGACGCGACTGCTGACGATCGTCGCGCAACGTCTCGCCCACGAATTGCAATTAAAAGATTCCAACGCTAATTTGGAGCGCGAAGTCGATTTGCAGACCGCCGAACTACAGAAGGCGTTGGGTGATTTGCAGCTTGCCAATGAGGATCTGCTGGTGGCCCAGACGGAAACCATTTTCCGCTTGGCAAAGGCGGCGGAATATCGCGACGAAGATACCGCCTCGCATCTCCATCGTATGAGCAACTATGCTTATGTCGTTGCCAAGCGGCTTGGAATGACACAGGAATTCAGCGGTTTGATCAAAGAAGCGGCAACCATGCACGATGTGGGAAAAATTGGAATTCCCGACGCCATTTTGCTGAAGCATGGTCAGTTGACTGCCGACGAATACGAGGTAATGAAAGAGCACACGCTGATCGGTGCAAAAATTCTAGGATCTTCTTCCTCGGAATTATTGCGGATGTCGGAGCGGATTGCGCTGTGTCACCATGAAAAATACAATGGCAAGGGCTATCCGAATTCCCTGGGTGGTGCGGAAATTCCGATCGAAGCTCGCATCGTGGCGATTTCGGATGTCTTTGATGCATTGACCACGGTGCGTGTATATAAACCTGCGTTTTCCGTAGAAAAAGCGCTGGAGATTCTTACTCGAGATAGTGGGGAGCATTTCGATCCGGTCGTTTTCACAGCATTTATGGATTCGTTAGATGAAATTCTGCGGATCTATCAGACATTTACCGAAATGCTACCAGAATAGCTGCGATGCTTGAGCTTCGCTAAAGCCATGGTTCAAGAAAACTATTGACGATTCATGGGGTTGTGCTACTCTCCGACTCGTAATGTGATGAGAGTAAGATTTTCGTGGAGGAGCCGATGCGAAAGATGATCGTTCTAGCCAGTGCCGTTCTGATGTTATGCGGAATTGTGGCTGGTTGTGGAGATACCGAATCCAATGTGGATCAATGTAAAAAATATTGTGACATGGTTTTTTTATGTGACACCGTGAACCAGGTCACTGCTGAAGGTACCGCTAGCTGCAAAGATGCCTGCGAAGCGGCGGAAGATGCAGAATCCGGGAAAACCGCCAATAATGCGTTGACCGGTTGTGCCGATTATGACGATTGCACCGATTTCAACCTCTGCACCCAGCAGGGTGGAACGCTGTTCACCGACGGGGATCTGTAAACCGGTTGTTTGTGTTCTGTAGCCGCCTGTAATGGCAATAGGCCACTAAGCACGGAACAATCGTCGATTTTGTTTTTCTGCTCATCGTGTTTATCTAGAAATTTCCAGGCCGCCGATTCCGGCGGCTTTTCCTTTTTAGGCTCTAATGCCAGAACCCGAAGAGAAACGGGTTTGAAGAAATCCACAAGGCCCACCATCAAGGAAGGGGCTCCCTTCCGCCTTCCGTCACTCACCACGCATCATGTAGCGGCTTGTACCGGAGCGCGTGCAGCCGTCAAGGCTATATAAACGTCGCTATGCTCCGGCCTTGACTGCCGCTCGCTGTAGCCCCGGTTATCAAGCCTCATGATGCGAGGCGGCTCCGTCGGGGAAGGGAACGAGAAACTTCCAACTCCGTTCATTCGAATCGAGAAGGTTATCTGCCGTTTTATTGGCTTTTCGTTAGACATGCGCCTTGCCTCTATAAAAGGGCATCCTTGCTAAGGAATAGTAGCTCCAGAAACGAAACTCCATTTAGAAATCACATGGAACTCTTCGGTTGTGCCTTCTGAACGACGGCGCTATTTAAGCGCCAGAATCAACTTGTGACTTTTCTATCTTCAACAAAATGAAACTCACAAATCAATCCTTAAAAGAATAACGAAGCCGTTTCGTAATGGCTACTTCTATAATCTTGTATTTTTATGTTGACATCCATACAAGTCCTAACTATATACTATTACCAAGCAATGTCTTAAATTATCATATCTTCTGTTGAATTATGTTGTTGTGTATCGTTCGATGATGCGGAGGATCGATGAAAGAACGCCAAGAAATGATTGCCACCAATGTTGTGATTCCGCGGGAACACAAGGAAATGTTGCAGGTGTTGTCTCAACGAACCCGCATTACCCAAAGCGAGTATCTGCGCGAGGCGGTGGCGGATCTGTTGTACAAATACCGCCAGGAATTCAAGGGGACGGCATTTACTGTCGAGAAGTGGCGGCAGGGGTAGCGATAGTCATGGAGATCGAGGCAAAAGGGAGGAACGCCATGTCCAAGCCTAAGCGGTACGCATCATTTGCAGATTTCGAACGTGAGGAATATCTGCGAGTGAAGAGCTTCTACAAGAATCTGGAAGACATCATGGAAGAGGAATTCTTCGCTCATTGCGATGATCCGCGTTCGGCGAACGAAAGTGAAGGATCAGAGGACGTACATGATCTGTTCGAAAAGCTGACCTGATCCTTCCGTTGGAAGTGTGACGCAGGGGCGGCTGGATCGACAGGGGATGTCGAATTGTCCGAATCTTGCGTGGCATGTCTCATCGGTGTGACTTACACAGGATACGATACTTCCACTTCTGCTTTGATAAGCGCCTACTATTTTGTCTAAGTACTCCCATCTTCTTTCACTGTATGTTTCTGGGCACTTGCTTGAATCCATGAAGTATGCGACCATCGAAACATGAAAAACCGAATGATACAATCCGTTCGTTTGGGGCTGGTCTGTTGCTTGATATTGTTGTCTGCAACGTGCACCGAATATGAAAACGTGGAGTTGAATCGCGACTATTCCCAGGGATTGGCCAACGTGTTGGCAGCTTGCGGGATCGATCGGCTTTCCCCCGTTACCCCCCAAACTGACGAGTTGAGCTGGTTGATGGAACTTTGGCACGATGAATACGCCGACTTGCTCGGAGTGAGTGATACGTTTTTCGATCAGGCGTTTGCCGTAACCGGCATCAGTTATTTAGATTCCGTTTTGCAGATCGACTATTACTATGTATTCGACTGGATGCTGGTGCGTTTGACCTGCGAGATTGAAGTGGCTGAAGAGATCCAGGAAGAAGCGTTGCGTGAAGTCATTCGGGATGCCTTACAACAACAGAACTGCCTGCCATTGCCGGTCGAACTTGGTGAGACAGAAGCGACGATTCGAGCGCGGCTGGAAGAAAGCTGTCAAACCACCTCTTTTCGTTCCGCCTGTCCGGATTTGCAGATTCAATATGGAAAATTCTGGTACGTGCTTGAAGAAGAAGGACATCCGGGGCAGGCTGCCGGAGCCGTGAATCTTACCGAGGGTGAAATCTGTTGTGATGGCATACAGAGCCGCTGCGAATCCGCTTTTCCTTTGCGTTGATTGCCGATTGACGAAGCGCCCCGTTCGTGTTAGCACCGTAGCCGTGAATCGCGGTCTTTTTGCGAAAGGAAGCATGTTGTGCCAAGGACTGCAAACAAAGAACCGAAACCGGACTGGTTGAAATTTCGCCCGGCAGGCGGCGAGCGTTATGCATTCATTCAAAATCGATTGAAAACCCTGGATCTGCATACGGTCTGCCGCGAAGCGCTCTGTCCGAATATGGCCGAGTGCTGGGGCGGTGGGACGGCCACGATCATGATTATGGGCGATACCTGTACCCGTGGTTGTCGTTTCTGTGCGGTGAAGACCGGCAATCCAAAAGGTGTTCTGGATGAATCGGAACCGGAACATGTCGCCCAGGCGGTGGCGGAGCTTGAATTGGATTATGTGGTGCTGACATCGGTGGATCGGGACGATTTGCCCGATGGCGGCGCGGCGCACTTTGCGCAGACGGTTTCCCAAATCAAAACCATGCCGCGTGACATCAAGGTGGAAGTGCTTGTACCCGATTTCGGTGGTCAGCGAGAGAGTCTTGAAACCCTCATTCAATCACATCCGGAGGTGATCGCGCATAATCTGGAAGTGGTGGAGTGCTTGACTCCGCTGGCGCGGGACAGGCGAGCCAGCTATCGTCGCTCATTGGACGTACTTCGAATGATCAAAGAGATCGATTCGCAGATGTTGACGAAGTCCTCGCTGATGGTTGGGCTTGGAGAGAGCCTGGACGAACTGGACGCCACCATGCACGACCTGTTGGAAGTACATACGGATATTTTAACTTTTGGTCAGTATCTGCGCCCGAGTGCGAGGCATTTGCCGGTGGAGCGTTACTACAGGCCGGAAGAATTCGAGCAGTTGGAAGCGCGTGGACGTGAACTGGGATTCCGTTACGTCGCTGCCGGACCTTTGGTGCGCAGCAGCTACCGTGCTGGAGAGTTGTTCGTTAAAGGTGTGCTGAAAAACCGGGACGCCGCAACGCCCTAATCGTTTAACCGCTTGCTTTTGCCGAAACCGGAACCACGCTGATCGGCCGGATCGGCGCATCGATGCCTTTGGCGAAGATTTCCGCAGAGCTGCGAAATTTCACCGAATGGCTGATGGCGTTTGGATTGACCTGCAAGGAGTTGCGAGTCAAGTCGAAGGTGCGCGGCGAAATCAGGATTTCTCCACCGCGAGCGGAGTTGCACAGGCGGCTGGCGAGATTCACATGGTGTCCGAGTACGGTGTAATCCATACGTAGTTCGCTGCCGATATTGCCCACGATCATTTCGCCGGTATTGATGCCGATGCCCATCGGCGGTGGGTTGTCCAGCCCGGCAAGGTGCCATTCTTCCATGATCTGCTGATGCACTTTCTGCATTTTCAATGCGGCGTTGACCGCACGCACGGCATGATCTTCATAACGGATGGGCGCACCGAACAGCGCCATGACCTCGTCTCCGACTACCTTGTCCACGGTGGCTTCTTCGTCGATGATGATGCGCATCATGACGCTTAAAAAGCGGTCGATCAGGCGCTTGATTTCTTCCGGCGTCAATCGGGTACAAAGCTTGGTGAAGCCACGCAAGTCGGCGAAGAGGACGGTCAGTTCATATTTTTCCGGGCGGAAGAAGTCGAAGTCGCTGCGCAGCAGTTGATCGATGACTTTTGGCGAAACGTAACGCTTGAAACTTGTTTCCAGGCGTTTGAAAGAGGACTGATCCTCGATCATGATCTGGCCACCGGTTGGTTGGGCGGTCGCCGTCACTTTGACGTACCGCATCTTTCCTGTGACGGGATCGTTGTAGTGGTGATCCGCAACGACTTCCTCTTGAGATGAGATCGCCTGATTGTATATCAAACGAAGATGTCCCTTACCGAGTTTGGTGACGTCTACCGTGTCCAGCGGTTGACCGAGTACGCTGCTGCGTTTAAGCCCCAGGTGCTCCTCGAATGCACTGTTTAGATAGGTGACATTGCCGTTTGCGTCCAGTTGAAGCACCATTACGGACAGACCGTGAATGGTTTTCATGGAGGATGGATGGCTTTGCTGTAGCTCCATGCGCTCCATTTTGGCTAGCAAACGCCCATTTTCATCTTCCAACTGGGCCACACGCTGCTTCAGTTTTTTAATATCTTCAGTCGTCATAATACCTCGACCTCATTTCTATCAGGTGAATTATACCTATAGCGTAGGTTGAAGGAAACTAAAAGTTCATATTGCTGGGGGTAGCGTGAATCGAGTCTGCAAGAAAACAGGTTTGATAGATGGATACATTTGTATGCTGTATCGGGGCTTGTTTCGATTGTCGTCGGTATGATATAATATCAATGAGTCGAAAGGGAATCCGAAGACGTAAGCAGAAAACATTCGGTAATAACGGGGTCATCTGACAACCTTTGAATGGTTGGGAGATGGGGCGACGAAAAAAGAATGAAATATTTCAAACAGAATTCAATCTCTTAACTGGATAAACGATCTATTCAGACGACGTATATGGGGAAACAGCAGTCTTACATCAAGCGAAAGGATATCTGATGAAAGCCAATAGGGTATTGGGAGTAGGGGTAATTGTCGCGTTATTACTCATGAGTTTTTTCTCTGCTACGAGTTTCGCCCAGGATACCGGAACGGAAGAGGCCGTTGCGGCGCTGGATAAGGCGAAAGAGGATAACAAGTCGCTTCCCAACGGCTGGCATATTCGCTTCAAGCCCAATGCCACTATCAGTTTCAGTGACAGTCGCACCGTGGTCGGGCAACCGGATGGTATGACATTTACCTTCGGATTGAGTTTCAACCTTGAAGCATTGCTGAAAAAAGACAAGCACGAGTGGCGTAACACCTTGATGCTTTCCGAAGCGATTTCACGCACCCCGGCGATCGATGAATTCATTATTTCGACGGACAAATTGCAATTTGAAAGCATGTACATGTACTACTTCAAAGAGTGGGTCGGTCTTTATGGCCGTTTGGCTTTGGACAGCAAGATTTTCCCGGGTCATGATTATCAGACCGATAAAAAAGATTATGTGATTACTTATCTGGATGGCAGCAGCGAAACCCTGTTTTCCAAGGATCGTGTAAAATTGACCGACTATTTCTCTCCGACGACCTTGAAAGAGGGCTTTGGTCCTTTCTTCCGTCCGGTGGCGAGCAAGGAAGTGAACCTGGAAATTCTGATCGGTTTCGCTGCCTGGCAGACCTTTGATGAAGGTGATTTAAGCATTACCGACGATGATGCTACCGCGGAAATCGAATTGACCGAACTTGAGAACAGCTACCAGCTTGGTGGTGAGAATATCTGGAAATTGTGGGGAGACGTATGGGAGGACAAGTTGACCTATCAGGTTCGGGCGGAGCTGATGATGCCCTTCTGGATGGACCCGGACAGCACGACGGTGGAAGGTATCGACCGCTTGAATGTCAAACTCGGTGCAGGATTGGACGTGCGCTTCACCGAATGGCTGGCTTTGTCGTATCTGTTCAGTGCGATCAGAGAGCCGCAGGTTGTCAATGATTGGCAAATTCAGAACACACTCTTGTTAACGTTGACCTACTCGCTGTATAAATACATCGAGTATTGATCGAAGAAGCGGCGCTTGAGGTCCTCTAATTGAGCTTGGAATCAAGGAACGTTTTCTTGAAAATATGATTGTGTTCGAGGGATTATATTGGAATAACAACAGGTTGCACACCGTTCTGTAGGAAGGGTAGGGCTTAATCAGAGAATGGGATCGGACCGCGCGTTTTTTTGCCCGGATTGTCTTGACAAGTAGTGGGATGAGTGTTACAAAGCGCGCTCAGTCCGGCGTGTAGCGCAGCCTGGTAGCGCGCTTGGTTCGGGACCAAGAAGTCGGAGGTTCAAATCCTCTCACGCCGACCAGTAAAATCAAGGGCTTAGCGAGATTCGCTAAGCCCTTTCTTCTTGCCCTTGACACCATTTGACACAAATTGACGACGCTTTGGCCGCCAGAGCCTGCACTTTCGGGTCTTCGTGCTCTTCAAGCTCCTCTGCCATTTCCTGCAAAGCCCGTATCTCCGGGTCAAGGTATGCCTGGGCCATGACACGCGACAGATAGACGGGACTAAGGTGGCCATACACGTCCACCGTCGTACTGAGATCCTTGTGCCCTGCGTATTCCTTCGCCACCGCCGGACCGTGAGTCTCCATCAGCAGTGATAAGCATACATGCCGAAGGGAGTGAGGGTTCAGGTATGGCGCCTTCGCCTTTTTACAGGCCACGCGGAGACGATTGGGTAGATCACTGCGAAAAGTAGGATACAACATCTCGTCAGGATCTCTTCCCTCAATGGCTGGGCGAAGATATTGCACGGCTAATAGAGGAAGTGGAAGAACACGAGGTTTACCTGTCTTTGTCTTCTTTAGAATGTCTGCTGCCCGTTCTCCATGAATGACGGTGCGGGAGCCTCGTACCCAGACATGGTTCTTGCCGAAATCGAAATCCTTGATTTTCAAGTGCATGATTTCACCGCGTCGAAGTCCAAGCATCCCGGCAAGCACGATGGCTGGCCGGGCTGATTCGGAAATATTGTCGAAAATCGACAAGAGTTGCTCGACGGAAATGTTGGGAACGTCCCGTCGTCGGCTACGATACGCACGTGGATGCGGATTCACCGGGATGAGTTGAGCTTTTACGGCGCTATTAAAGATGGTGCTCAAGAATCCCGCCACATGGTCACGCATCGATGGCTTTTCGATCTCGGCGAGCGCAGTTTTTACGTGGCTCTCGGTGATACTTGCGAGCTCTCGTTCCTTCAGGTTGTCGGGGGTCGCCTTCCAATAGTAGTAATAGCCTTCCTTCGTGGACAGCGCGAGTTCGCTTTCACGCTTCAGATACCACTCCTGGTGGTATTCCGCCAAGGTCGCCCTACGTTTGGCTACCAAGGGGATGCCATTGATTTCCTGACGTATGAGCAATGATCTGGAGTAGGCAATTTCTAGATCTTTCCCCAAGGATTTCCAGTAAGCGCGACCGTCACGGCGCGTATGTACCTGAAAGGTGCCTACATGCTTTCGGTAGCGCATCCGAAGCGGATACAACTGCTTGTTCATCTGCGCCAAACGGCGCTGTGCTGTTTTAGAGAGTTCCTTCATGCTTTTTTTCTTAGAGATCAGGTCTTTTTCCGGCGGGGTCTGCGCCTGCGGGGCTTTGGAGACTCTTTATCTGCACCATCATCGGCCTTCAGTGCTGGATTTTTATTCTCGAATTCTTTGGTCAGCTCACTGAGGATTGCTTCCCCATTGGGAATACTGGAGAACTGTCCTTCATTGAGCAATTCTTGCATCTCATCGAGAACGCGCCTCTCCAGTTCGGCTTCACGATATACAATGGATGGATGGTTGTACCGGTTGACAAAGTCGACATAGAGCTGAAACCGGCTGGCTGGCGGCATCGCGCGAAAAAGCTGGATCAACTGATTTTCGAGGATGCCGAGTCGCTCAGAAGGTCGATCGTCCTTGTCCGCAAAAACAACCTTTTCCGCCAGGTCTGAGTCCAGCAATTCCGACAGCGGACATTGGTACAATCTCGACAATTCGATTGCATCCGTGAGCCGAAGTTGCGATTCTCGCGCACCGTGCCTTTCAAATAGATAGATCCGAGTTGGCGGTACACCCAACCTCTCTGCCACTTTTCGAGCGCTTGAAAAACCAGCGCGTCTTCTCAGCATTTCCTGTTTCGTCTCTTGTTTCGTCGTCGTCATGAATAGAGCATACAACAGTGTAGTATGGAAATCAAGAAGATTTTTATATAATAATTTTGCTTGACATGAAAACAGAATTTTTGTATATTTCACACAGATGGAAGAGACAGACCTAACCTGGAAGAAAAAAATGACGAACGAATACCTAAAAGAATACTGGGAAAAGCGCTTGGAGCACTACCCTCCAATGCTTCGCCCAAAGCAGGTGGAACGAGGTACCGATGGTATTCTCACCGCCAACGCGATCTACAAGAGAAACTCTACGGATCGCGAACCCCTACCTCTGCGAGCAGTGCGAATGCGAGGACGAGTCTTCGTAATGAAGGACGACGTCATCGACTTCCTCTGCGGCCAGCAGGAAAGGGAAATCTGATGGTTGGCTCAGGGTCATACACAGACTCTGCTCCTGGCCATCGTCGTACGCAGGAAGTTGCGCCAGAAAGTGCGCCGGTCGCGCGAAGGAAGCACGTGCCATACGGCAAGAACATAGTGTTGTTCCCGTGCATCGAAAATGCGCGCCAGATTGTGCGCTCGTTCCAGGAAAAGATTCGCGCTTGGCGTGAGGCCGACGAAGACATTGTCTATCGCGACCTGTTCAATCTGGCCATTTCCCCTGCGTCGCTCATGTTGGCCTGGCGTCGTGTCGCCGTGAATTCGGGATCGTCGACGCCGGGCGTAGATGAACGGACCGTGCAGACCGTACTGGATTCAGACCACGGCGAGCATGGCTTCCTTCTTGATATATACCGGCAACTCAAAACTGGAACGTACACTCCACAGCCAGTTCGTTTGGTGGAGATTCCCAAAAGCAGTGATCCAACGCAAAAGCGCCCTCTGGGTATTCCTGTAATTTCCGACAGGGTGGTTCAGGGAGCGCTTTTGAATGTGTTGGATCCTATCTTTGACCCAACTTTTTACGACTGTTCGTATGGGTTCCGGCAAAATCGAAGTGCGCTCAATGCAGTTGCAGCAACCAGGAAGTTACTGAGCCCTTCCGGCAGTGATGCTGACGTGCCTTCTCCCTTTGAATTTGTCATTGTTGGTGACGTTCAGGATGCGTTCGGGTCAGTTGACCATGAACTCCTACTGAACCTGATTCGACTTCATCTACGCGACAAAAAGCTTCTCGATCTGATTGAGCGGTTTCTTGCCGCGAAGATATTTTCCGAGGGACTGGAAATTGAACCGGATGTCGGTTTGCCCCAGGGGGCCGTTTTATCCCCGCTCCTCATGAACGTCATGCTTCACGAGCTGGACGATCATTACTGTAGGTGGATTCAGTGGCCTTACGAAGACACTCCCCATCGTGCTTGGGCCAGACGAGAATGGGATCGCCGAAAACGGCTTCCTGTGTTTGTTCCATTTCGGTACGCTGACGATTTTCGGATCCTATGCGCGTCGACCGAGGAGGAGGCGGAAACAGAGAAACTGGCAATGGAACGCTTTCTCGATGTTGAGCTTCATTTGACGCTTAACATGGGAAAAACAAAGGTCCAGTCGCTACGCGAGCCATTTGATTTCCTTGGTTATCGTTTTCACGCTCGCCAGCCAAACCGAAGTGACCCTGGTGGATGCGAGTTGTCGATTCCACCCGAGGCCATCACGCGAAAAATAAAGCGACTCCAAGAGAAGATCGATCTATTGCAAGAAACACTGCCAGATTCCGAAATCTTCAATCGCTGCCAAGAAAGTGTAAAAGGATGGCGCAATTATTACAATTTCGCGTCCAACCGATCGACCGCTTTCAATCAAGTGGAAGATTGGCTGATTCAGGAATTTGTAAGGCGACGCTGACGGATTGTCATTGTAATGCCAGAGACGATTTCAAAAGAGATATAAGGGTTGTAGCACCCTGATTCTAAATTTGCGTCATGGGTATGACATAATCTGTCACATCGTTGCGCTACACTTCATCACTCAGAAAGGACTTCGCATGGATCATCGATGGAAAATTGCATTTATTTGCGGCTTGATCTTCTTTGTCCTGCTGTGCCTTGCCGATGGGGCTAGAGCCCAAAGCGAATCTGAAGCTCCCAAGCCGTATCAGGCGGTTGTCCACTGGATCAAGGACGGCGATTCGATGATCGTCAAGACCGGCAAAACGGGAAACATCAAGCGCGAGTTGCGCCTGGCGGGAATCGACTGCCCGGAGTACAAGCAGCCTTACGGGCGCAAGGCCTTGCAATTTGTCATTGAATTGGCTAAAAAGAAGACCGTAACCGTGATTCCGGTCGAAAAAGACAAGTATGGTCGTTGGGTTTCATGGGTTCGACTGCCGGACGGCAAGCTCCTGAACCACGAAATCCTGAAAGCCGGGCTGGCGTGGTGGTTCAAGCGCTACTACCCGGACGACAAAAAGCTGGCGCGGCTGGAGCAGGACGCGCGCAAGGCCAAACGTGGATTATGGGAGCAGGAAAAGCCCGTTCCGCCCTGGGATTGGCGAAGGAAGCATAGACAGTAGGATTATTGATTACATCGTCCCTTCTGGAAAAAGGAGATTGGAAAGAATAATGTATACTATAAAAGAAGGAGAGAATGAATATAAGTGCCCTGATTTGCAAACCCTTCAAAGATGGGTAGATGAACGCAGAGTTCTTTTAGATTCGTCTGTCTATGACCATAACACAATGGGTTGGAGAATAGTTTCAGAAATACTATCCGAAAACGCTTATGAAGATCCAGAACCTGACACCCCTCCTGTGATACCAAGGGAGCAAGATACAAACCTTCTGCCAACCGATGACGATAGTCTAAATTCTTCTGGTATTCGCAAAAAACGGGTTCTTGTCATTACAATAATTCTATTCTTAGGGATCGTTGCAGTTTCGGTCATAGGTCTACTTGCCGGAAATAGTGAAACAGAAGAAAAAAGATCAGAAAGACCTCGAAACAGCCTTGAATCTCTTTGCGACATACCCTTTTTCCAACCCGCAGAAGTTGTCAAAGAAAGCATGGTCCAGAACAATATAATATGGGATAGATCAGAGGGTTTAACTTATGTCTTTCTCTCCCACCCCTTATTCAAAACACTCAGCCTGGACTTCGAAGAGAGAAATGGTGTTCAGGAAATACGGTCACTTATTCTTTCATCAACCTCTAGCAGTCTGCAAAGCAGTAATCTGGTATACGATAAGAATGAAATGATAAAGCTTATTGGTAATTTTGGGAAAGCTATCAATGTTAACCCTAAATATGATAACAAGAAAGATGTATTTGCCGAAGATGATGAATCAATTGATGTTTCCTTCGTGGTAAATCCACCATCAACAAATGATGTCTCTGTGTTTTATCAGAGAGGCTATTTTCCAGAAATTCGATTTCATTTTAAAGCAGGTGTCACACGTGTCACCAGCTTTGCTGGCAAAATGAAGATGATTGATATATATGACCGATCGAAATCAACCAGGTTGTGGAAAAATGGATGCCGATACTTTTCTGCCTATAAATTCAAAAGAGATTGAAGCTAGTACCTAATTGTCTCGGCAAATATACGTCCTGTTGTTGATGCCCTACCTGGCCATCTAAAAAGAAAGACCAATAGGATCTTTCTTCCGCCGCTGGAGGCAGGTGCGGCTGGGGAACGGAGGCGGGAATGATGGCGGGAGTGCAGGTGGGATTATCTCTCGAACCGTCGAAGCAGCCACTTTGCCACAACGCGGGCGCCGGTGGCGGCCAGTTCGACGGTCAGGTTGTGCAATAGTTGCAAATCGGGATCTCCTTCCGGTTGCTCGTACTCGTAATCGTTGGGGCTATAAGGCTCCTCATCGTCGAAGCCGTAGTCTCGTTCTTTCAAAATCAATTTGTTCATCTTCACGCTTTCGCCGGGATTGGCAGCTGCGCCGCCTCGGCCAAATCGAAGCCGAGATCGAGCAGGCGACGGCTGCACTTACTTACGGAGCAACCGACCTTTGCGGCGATTTCGGCGAGCGAATGACCCGCCTGACGCATGGCCAGCATCGTCTGATCCGTTTGGGTCTGATTATCAAGCCATCCGTCAAGATCCAGCTTGGAAATCACCTGAGTCTCGAAATTGGCGGATTGGAAACTGATCTCGTTGACGAAGCTCATGGGGTTCTCGTGATCGACATAGGTATCGTCGAACGGGCCGTCTTCTTCGTAATTCAGGCCGTCAAAGCGCAAAACCTTGATGCCGTCCAAGACACAGGCCGGTGAGCCCAGCACGTCTCTGCGGCGACCGTGTCCGGTTCGGGTGAAGCGGTGGGTGACGTCGAAGCTTTTCAGTTTCAAGCCGTAAACCAGCGCGGCGCGGTCGGTCGGCTTGCCACGCTCGGCGG
The DNA here is from genome assembly GCA_965140415.1 of Myxococcota bacterium. Classification (GTDB taxonomy): domain Bacteria; phylum Myxococcota_A; class SURF-8; order SURF-8; family SURF-8. Next base: position 4,302,843 of record OZ223209.1, on the reverse strand, counting down.
CGCGGCGGTAATCGTCGTAGATCATGCACGTGCCTTCCTGAAAACGATCCTCGGCGTCGAAGGCGTCGCCCAAATGCCTCATGACCGGGCGGAAAATGCCATCTTCGACCATCTCGGTGAAGGATGCGTTGATCGCTTCATGGGACATGGGAACGGGTTGACAGGACTGCTGGTTTTGGGAACACAATTCCATGCTGCCTCCATGTGTGTCTCGACGCACGAAGGCCACCCGGCCTTGGCTTTGCGCCGCCGCCGGGTGCGGTAGGATTGTTGGTGGAATGATCGATCGAACGCCGCCGGTTGTGGTATGGTGGCGTTCACTGAAAAGATGAAAGAGAGCCATTCGACCGGGCTATTTGTCGATCCGCTTTCTTCAGTTCTTATGTCACAATATCGGCATAATTTTCGTTTCTTGACGTATGGCGATGAATGATATATACGTTATAACTTGTTGAGATTACAATGGTTCTATATATCAGCGTCGTCAACGAAACAAAATGACTTCCAGGCATCCGTCCGATTTGGATGAAGCCAGGAGCAAGTAGCATAGAAGGTTGTTCCCCATGCCCCAGCTCGAAAACATTGAAGCGATAGAAAAGCGGCTCTGGAAGGCGGCGGATACTCTGCGCGCCAACTCCAACTACGCCAGCAACGAATATTTCCTGCCGGTGATGGGCCTGGTTTTTCTGCGCCACGCCTACAACCGCTACCTGACCGTGCGCGAGCAGATCGAGGGCACGCTGCCCTCCCGCGGCGGCAAGGTGCGCGCTCTCAAAAAGGAAGACTTCAGCCAGAAAAGCTCGATTTTCCTGCGCGACGAGGCGCAGTTCGACTATCTCGCCAGCCTGCCCGATCATGAAGACCGCGCCCAGCGCATCATCGCGGCGATGGAGTCGATAGAAGAGGATTATGAATCCCTGCGCGGTGTGCTGCCCAAGCAGGAGTATCAGGAGCTGGACAATGACCTTCTGGCCAGCCTGCTTCGCACATTGAACCCCGACGAGCTGAAGCGCGCCGATGGCGACATCTTCGGGCGTATTTACGAGTATTTCCTTACCCAGTTCGCCGATCAGAAGGCGCACGACGGCGGCGAGTTCTTCACCCCGATCTCGATTGTCTCGCTGATCGCCAACGTGCTGGAGCCGGAGCATGGCAAGGTGCTGGACCCGGCCTGCGGTTCGGGCGGCATGTTCGTACAGAGCGCCCGCTTCGTGGAGCGGATGGAGGCCGACCCGTCCGAGCGGCTGGCTTTTTACGGGCTGGAGAAGAACAGCACCACGATCCGGCTGGCCAAGATGAACCTGGCCGTGCACGGGCTGGAAGGCGACATCCAGAAGGCGATCACCTACTACGAAGACCCGCACGAGTTGTTCCAGAAAGCCGATTACGTCATGGCCAATCCGCCGTTCAACGTGGACGAAGTGGACGCGGGCAAGGTCAAGCGCGATCCACGGCTGCCCTTCGGCCTGCCGGGCGTCAACAAAGAAGGTAAGGTGTCGAACGGCAACTACCTGTGGATCAGCTATTTTTACTCGTATCTGAACGAACGCGGGCGGGCGGGTTTCGTGATGAGCAGCCAGGCGTCGAGCGCCGGGCGCGGTGAGGCGAAGGTTCGCCAGAAGCTCGTTGAGAGCGGCGCGGTGGACGTGATGATCGCCATCCGCTCGAACTTCTTCTACACGCGCTCCGTGCCCTGCGAGCTGTGGTTCTTGAATCGCGGCAAGCCGGAGGCGATGCGCGACAAGGTGCTGATGATCGACGCCCGCAACGTCTATCGCAAGGTGACGCGCAAGATCAACGACTTCTCGCCCGAACAGCTGCAAAACATCCTGTCCATCGTTTGGCTGTATCGCGGGCAGAGCGACCGCTTCGTGGAGCTTTTAGCAAGCTACCTCGACCGTACGCTCGCAGAGGGTGACGGCTGTTTCGCGCTCGCGGTAGACGGCGAAACCCTGCATCCCATCCCCGATTTCATGGACGCGCTGGCCGCGCTCGACAAGGCCATCGCGCCTTTCATCAAGATACAGGCCAAAGGCGGCGCGCAGGCCGAGCCGCTGGCAGCGTTTGCGGAGGCGAAAGCGACCTTCGAGCATGACGTGGCCGCCTTCCGGAAAGCGCTTGAAAAGGAAGCCGCCGCATGGTCGAAAGCCAAACGGACCTTAGCAGCTGTAAAGAAGGCTGCCGATCCGCTTGGGGCGCTGGCCGAGCAGAGCCGCAACCTGGGCAAGCAGGCCGATCAGCTCGTCAAGCTGGCTTTGCGCGTGGTGGACGTGTGCGAAAAGGAGCTGGACGCCAAGGCGAGCGATGCCTGGGCGACCCGCGAAGTCTCAAGCGCCCGTAAGGCGGCGGACGAAGCGCGGCAGGTGGCGGTGGAGCAACTGCGGCAGGTGCGCTATGTCCACCGGCAGGCGCGCTGGCTGCTGGATCGCTTCCCCGAAGGCGAGCTTGCGGACGTGGAAGGCCTGGTGAAGGTAGTGGACGCGGGCACGCTCAAAGAGCACGACTGGAGCCTGACGCCGGGGCGTTATGTGGGCGTGGCGCCGGAAGAGGAGGACGAGGATTTCGATTTCGAGGAGACGCTGCGCGAGATTCACATCGAGCTGGAAGGCCTGAACGAGGAAGCCGCCCAACTGGCTGCAACCATCAAGAAGAATTTCGAGGGGTTGGGGGCTTAAATGCAGCAAGCAAAGCTCGGAGAAATACTGACCCTAAAGAGAGGATATGATCTTCCAAGCAAGCAGAGGAAATCGGGTGATGTTCCTATTGTTTCATCATCTGGAATCACGGGAACTCATAATGCCGCCAAAGTTGAAGGTCCAGGAGTTGTGACAGGACGCTACGGAACGCTCGGTGAAGTGTTCTTCGTTGATGGGGATTACTGGCCACTGAATACGGCTCTTTACGTACAAGATTTCAAAGGACATGATCCGAGATTCATCTTCTACTACTTGCGACATATTCTTCATGGAACGCAAAGCGATAAAGCAGCGGTTCCTGGTGTAAACAGAAACGATCTCCATGCACGAATTGTTTCTATTCCTGAAAAGAGCACGCACACCGCTATTGCCGACACCCTCTCCGCCTACGACGACCTCATTGAGAACAACCGCCGCCGCATCAAGCTCTTGGAGGAAAGCGCCCGGCTCTTGTACCGGGAATGGTTCGTCCACCTGCGCTTCCCCGGCCACGAGCACGCCACCATCACCAACGGCGTGCCGGAGGGGTGGGAGAAGGTGGAGATTTCTAGTCTTTGCACAGTTGGTCGTGGCGGTTCGCCACGTCCAATTAGGGATTTTCTTGATGGTACAGTCCCTTGGTATAAGATTGGTGATGCTACTGCCACAGGTCATCCTTTCGTTTTATCAACTGCCGAGAGAATACTCGAGTCGGGTATCAAAAAGAGTGTACTGCTGCCGCCTGGAGAGCTTATCTTGTCAAATAGTGCCACATGTGGAATTCCGTACTTCACCGGTATAGAAGGTTGCATCCATGATGGATGGCTCTATTTCAAAAACTTGACCCGAATCTCAAAATGGTTCCTATATTGTGGTTTGCTTGCGAAACAGCGCGAGATATTGTCAGGGATAGGTGATGGGGCTACACAGAAAAATCTAAATACAGATTATATCGGTCGTAAGACATTGATATTGCCTAAAGCAAGTTCTCTGCTGAATATGTTTGACCATATAGCTCAGCCTATTTTTGAGCAGGTTCTTTCACTAGGTAAGGCAAACGTTGCTCTCGCCCAAGCCCGCGATCTTCTGCTTCCACGATTGATGAGTGGGGAGGTGGTGGTATGAGTGATAGAAAATATCCCCAAGCTGATGTGAAAATATTGTATGGGCTTGCTGCTGGACGATGTGCGTTCCCGAAATGCAGAAAAGAGCTTATTTTAGAAGGTGAACCCAGCGACAAAGCCAAGCAAATAGGAAAAATTGGGCACATCATCGCTCATTCCGATGGTGGACCGCGGGCTGACCTGACATATCCAAGGGACAAGCTGGATACATACGAAAATTGGGTTCTTCTTTGCCCAACCTGCCATGACACGGTTGATACACTGCAGAGCCAGTATAGCGTTGAATTCTTGAGGAACCTGAAAACCGAACATGAGACATGGGTTCATGAAAAACTTGATGAAAGCATGTCCGATATAGGATTTGCTGAGCTTGAGGTTGCAATCAAGGGGATTTCAGTTCAGACAGTGTCTCAGCCGCCTGAATTCTCGATTGTTCCCCCCGATAAAAAAATCAAAAAGAATTCCCTGTCAGACCCTATCCGCAAACGGATCGCGATGGGTTTGATGCAGGGGGAAGAGGTTCGGCAATTCCTTGAAGGGATGGAGCAGATTGATTCCGGTTTTGTGGATCGGTTAGTTGCAGGTTTCAAGCAAAAATACATAGGATTGAGAGATACTGAGGGGCTGACCAGCGATGCCATATTTGCAGAGCTGCAAGAGTTCTCCTGTAATGGTTCGTCAGATTTCAATATGAAGGCTGCCGGATTGGCGTTACTGGTTCACTTTTTCGAAGCGTGCGAGGTATTTGAAAAATGATCCTCCCATCCAAACATATTTCGCAAGATCAATCCTTTTTAGGGGTGGGGGCTGTGCTGATCAAAGAACTGAAACGACCGCAAACCGTCACCAATTTATGGGAAAAGGTACGATGTAATAAATCTGTCGGTAACTTCGAGCGATTCGTATTGGCTCTGGACATGCTGTACATAACTGGAGTCGTCACATTATCTAATGGCATGGTAGTAAAGGAACAGTCGTGATACATAGCGTTTCAGCAAATATTGCCAGCTTTAGGACTGTTTCATTTGAAACCGGTCTAAACGTTATCATTGCAGAGCGCACGGAAACTTCTTCAAAGAAAGACACCTGCAATGGCCTCGGAAAATCAACGCTTCTTGACATCATCGATTTTTGTCTTGGAGGATCAGCGAAAACCGGAAAAAAGCTAATTATCGACCCACTCAAAGAATGGGTTTTCACGCTGGAGGCAACAGTAGCTGGCAATCGAGTTAAGATTTCTCGTGCTGTTTCTTCACATAACCGGATCGTTATTGAAGGCGACACAGAGGGATGGTGCGATCAGCCAGATTTGGATGATGACACAGCAGAACATTTCTTCAACCTTACTCGCTGGAGAAAACTACTTGGTTGGGCACTATTCGGATTGTCGCCAAACGATGAAACTTATCAACACAAACCAACATATCGTAGCCTAATATCGTATTTTATTCGGACGAAACCCGGCGCATATATCACCCCGTTCAAGTATCTCCCACAACAAAAAGGAATAATCGCGAAAGTCAATATCGCATATCTTCTTGATTTGGGATGGGAAAATGTTTCAAAAATTGAGGAGCTTGAAGAAACAAGACTGGGTTTGAATGCACTGAGTAAAGGTAAAGTCTCAGGGGTTAGTACGATAGGTGAACTTGAAGCCGAGCGCGTTCAACTTGAACAAAATACGAATGCGCTCGCACAATCGATAGAGTCATTTCTTGTTCATCCCGAGTACCATGAAATCCAAGAGGAAGCTGATCAGCTAACGAGTGAAATTCATGGTTTAACCAATGAAAATATATCGGATAAACGCAAACTCTACAGATACAAGGAATCTATTGCAGACGTACTACCTGCAAATACAGAGGCTCTTGAGCAGCTTTACAAAGAATCTGGGCTTGTTTTCAGTGGTGATGTAAAAAGGACGCTATCACAAGCGAAAGAATTTCATGAAAGCATCATAACCAACCGTCGAGAATTCCTTGAAAGGGAAATATCAAGGATTGAAAGCTCGATCACAGACCGTGAAAGCCAGATCGCCCTATTTACGCAAAAGCGAGCTAAATTGCTGAAGATTCTTGAAACACATGGTGCTCTTCAGGAGATGACCAAACTTCAAGAGCGCAATACGTTGGCGCAGAATGAACTGAACAAAATTCAGTCGAGAATCGATGAACTGAAATCAATCAGTAAGCAAAAACGTGAGATAAAAGCGCAAAAGGCCGAAGCGGTAAAGATCGCAGAGCAGGATCACGAAGACAGACGCAAAATATGGGAAAATGCAATACGTCTATTCAATGACAATACTCAAGCTCTCTACAAAACTCCTGGGAAATTGATAATCGACATTGATGATAAGGGGTATAGTTACGAAGTGGAAATTGATAGAACTGGCAGTGATGGTATCGATAAAATGAAAATATTCTGCTTTGATCTTGCCTTGTTGCAGTTGCAGCTGGAAAAACAGGATCAAATTGATTTTCTTATTCACGATACCCTAATGTACGATGCTGTCGATCCCAGACAGCGAGCAATGGCACTGGCGCGAGCGGCAGAAATCACGTCAGCGAACAGTGCTCAATATATCTGTACGATGAATTCAGATATGGTTCCCTTCGATGATTTTCCAGAGGATTTCGATTTTGATCAATACGTACGTCTCAGACTAACTGACAAGTCGGATTCAGGCAGACTACTTGGAATTCAATTTGACCGACCTGGAACTAGATTGTCGGATGATGAAGAAGATGATGAATAACTCTTACACCGAAGACAGCCTTGTCCAGCAAACTACCGCTGACTACCTGCGCGACAAGCTCGGCTGGGATTCGGTGTTGGCCTACAACCACGAGACCTTCGGCCCTGGAGGACTACTGGGCCGTAAGAACGACCGGGAAGTGGTGCTGACGCGCACCTTGCGCGAAAAGCTGAAAGCATTCAACCCCGGCCTGCCGGAAAACGCTTACGACGACGCCATCCGAACCATCACCGAGTATTCCGCCAGCCAGAGCCTGATCCAGACCAACCGCGAGAAATACGCCTTACTGCGCGATGGGGTTCAGGTTCGCTACCGGGATGAAAACGGTGTCACGCAGAAGCCGCACCTCAAGGTCATCGACTTCAACGATCCGGAGAACAACCACTTCCTCGCCGTGCGTGAATTGTGGGTGCAGGGCGATCTGTACCATCGGCGCGCCGACATCGTGGGCTTCGTCAACGGCCTTCCATTGCTCTTCATGGAGCTGAAGAACATCCACAAGGACATCCGCAACGCCTACGACGGCAATCTGGCGGATTACCGGGTCACGATCCCGCACCTCTTCCACCACAATGCCATCATCCTGCTCGGCAACGGCGACAAGGCCAAGATCGGGACGCTATCGGCGAAGTTCGGCCACTTCCACGAATGGAAGCGCCTGGAGGAGCACGAATCGGGCGTGGTGGACATGGAAACCTTGCTCTTGGGCATCTGCAACAAGCGCAACTTCATCGACCTCCTCGAAAACTTCATCATTTTCGACGAACCCGAAGGCGCACCGGTCAAGATCCTGGCGCGCAACCACCAGTTTCTCGGCGTCAATCGCGCCGTAAAGGCCGTGGAAGAGCGCAAAGAGCGACGCGGCAAGCTGGGCGTCTTCTGGCATACGCAGGGCAGCGGCAAGAGCTATTCGATGGTTTTCTTCGCCCGTAAGATCCACCGCCGGCTGGGGAGCAACTTCACCTTCCTGATCTGCACCGACCGTGAGGATCTGGACAGCCAGATTTACAAAACCTTCGCCGGTTGCGGCCTGGCCAAGAAAGACAGCCGCGCATCGAGCGGCGAGCATCTGGCGCGCCTGCTCGGAGAGAACAAATCCACCATCTTCACGCTGATCCAGAAATTCCATAAGGAAGTCAGCCCAGAGGAAGGCTATTCGCTGCGCGACGACATCATCGTCATCACCGACGAAGCCCACCGCACCCAGGGCGGTACACTGGCCCTCAACATGCACGACGCGCTTCCCAACGCCAACTTCATAGGCTTCACCGGCACGCCCTTGATTCAGGGTGAGGACGAGATCACGAAGGACGTGTTCGGCGGCTATATCTCCACCTACGACTTCAAGCGAGCCGTGGACGATGGCGCCACCGTGCCGCTATATTACGACGCCCGCGGCGACAAGTTGGGACTTTCCATCGGCGATCTGAACGAGCGGGTGGCTGCGAAGCTGGAAGAGCTGGAAACCGATGACGTGAATGTCCAGCAGAGGCTGGAGAAGGAACTCAAGCGTGAATATCACATCATCACAGCCGGCGAACGCTTGAAGCAGGTGGCCAAAGACTTCGTAGAGCATTACTCGAATGCCTGGGAGACCGGCAAGGCGATGTTCGTCTGCATCGACAAGATCACCTGCGTTCGGCTCTACGACCTGATCGACACCTACTGGCAGAGGCGCATTGAAACCCTGGAGCGTGAGATTGATCATGCCCCGGACGAGCAGGAGGAAACCCAGCTCAAGCGGAAACTCACCTGGATGCGCGAGACGAAGATGGCCGTGGTCATCAGCGAGGAGCAGGGCGAGGTCGAGAAGTTCAAGAAGTGGGATCTGGACATCCTGCCGCACCGCAAACTCATCAAGGACGGCTTCGAGACGGAAGACGGCGAACGAATCGACGTGGAATCGGCGTTCAAGAAGGCCGAGCATCCCTTCCGGATCGTCATCGTCTGCGCCATGTGGCTGACCGGCTTCGATGTGCCTAGCCTGAGCAACCTGTACCTCGACAAGCCCTTGAAAGCCCACACCCTGATGCAGGCCATCGCCCGCGCCAACCGGGTTCACGAGGGCAAGAATAACGGTCTGATCGTCGATTACTGCGGTATCCTGAAAAACCTCCGAAGCGCGTTGGCCACCTTCGCCGGGCGTGGAGACGGTGGCCGTAAGGGTGATGACGAAACCAACCCAACCAAACCGGACGAAGAACTGCTCGCCGAACTCAAGGAAGCGGTGGCGATTGTACGTACATTTCTGGAGGAGCGGGGGGCATCGCTGACGACGATCATTGAGGAAACCGGCTTCGCCAAAAACGCGGCAATCGTGGCGGCGAAGGAAGCGGCCAACGAGAACGACGAGACGCGCAAGCGCTTCGAGGTGGCCTGTCGGGAAGTCTTCAAGAAGTTCAAAGCCTGCTCGCACATGAATCAGCATGAAGGCTTCCGGGCGATCCGTCCCGAAAAGAAAGCCATCGATGTCATCTACAAAAGCCTGATCGCCGACCGGGAACAGGCCGACATCAGCGACATCATCCGCCAGCTGCATGAAGTGGTGGACGAGGCCATCGAGACTCGACCGGAAACGAACGGGAAGGAGCAGGCCCCCTACGACATCAGCAAGATCGACTTCGACCTTCTACGGCGCGAATTCGAGCGCGTAAAGGCCAAGAAGACCACCGTCCAGAATCTTTCACATGCCATCGAGCAGCGCGTCCAACGCCTGTTGCAGCAGAATCCACTCCGCACCGACCTTCAGGAGCACTACGAGAAGGTTGTCGCGTCCTACAACAGCGAGAAAGACCGGCAAACCATCGAGGCTACCTTTGCAGCGCTGATAACGCTGGTGGAGGAGCTGACGGAAGAAGAATCCCGCGCCATGCGCGAAGGGCTGGACGAGGAAAGCCTGGCGATCTTCGATTTGCTGAAAAAGCCCGACCTCGACGCCAAGGGAATCAAAACCATCAAGCAGGTGGCGGTGGAGCTGCTCCAGACGCTGAAGGCGGAAAAGCTCAAGATCGAACACTGGCGCGAACGTGAGAACACACGGGACGCGGTGAAATCCTTGATAGGGAACTTCCTATACAGCGACCAAACCGGCCTTCCGGCGGATTGGTACTCTGAGGATGATGTCGAAACCAAGACCGAGGAGGTTTTCCGCCATGTTTTTCGCGCCTATCCGACGGCGGAATCGCCGTATTTCTCGGCTTGATGTTTTCGTTGAAACCGTGCCGTTGGGTAACCTTACAGGCGCTTGGAGTTACGCCAAAAATGGCCCCAAAATGTACCCAGCTGAAAGTCCATATCGTTTCACTTTTGCACAAACCAGCCCCCATTGCACAATCTCCGATCCACTGGCATCACCTCGATCTTACCGGGCAGATGGCGAAAATTTCCCCCCAAAAAAATCCTCACATCCTCGTCGACTGGGTGGATCAATATTTTTCCGCCTCTTTGAGGGCGACCACTGGGGTTCACTTTCAGGGGGCCCCTTGGGCGTCGATAGCCCTACGAACGGACGAGAAAGGGATGGAAAAGCAAAAATTGACACGATTTGACACGATTGGACGGTAAAAAGAGCAATTTAGGGCAATACGAGGAAGCCCTCGGCAAATGATGAAAGATAAAACAAGCCTCTGTATTTACAAGGATTATACCCTTCCTCATACCGCCCCTAAGAGGCATAGAATACCTGGGTTTATAGGTTCGGGACCAAGAAGTCGGAGGTTCAAATCCTCTCACGCCGACCAGTAATTCCGGGCACTTAGAGATTTTCTAGGTGCCCGTTTTTTTGTGTCGTTGACAAATATTGACAAAAATGCAGAGACTCTTTGGCAAACGACCGGATTTTAGGGTCAGAATGTCCCCTCAATTCACGGACCTTTTCCACGAATTTCTCCAACCGTTTTTCAGAGATCGCGGCGAGGTCACACTGGTTCGAAAGGTAGATCGAACTCAGGTGTCCGTAAGTGTCCACCGTGGTCTGAATATCCGTATGACCCAAGACAGCCTGAGCAAGAGCTACACCTCCATTCATCATCAGGTTCGAACCGCAGACGTGTCTTAAGCTATGCAGGTCAAGTTCGGGGAGTCGCATCCGCAAGTCACATGGGTCCGGGACTCTGTAAACGAGTTACCGGACCCATTTCGTTTAGAATCGATCCTCTTAGTTCCCTCAATCCCAGAATTCCTACTCATCCCCGATTTTAATCTTAAGCATTTCCTGTTGACATGGTACGAAATTCGTGGCATACGAAATCTATGAACGTGCTACCGCTTTTTATCGGAGAATTTTGAAACCCGCTAAATGGAGGAATTCGATGAACAAATGGCTACCGCTTCAGCTCTTAGTGCTCGTTAGTCTCCTTGTTCTTGTTGTCGCCTGCGATGATGACAGTGATGGGGAAGTGGCCCATGTGACCATTCACAACGATTTCGATAACCCGGAAATGGAATACAATCCGCCGTGGACCATGTGCCACGTCAATTATATGGGTGTGGAATTCGGTCATATCGATATCGGCGAACAGAGCGCCGAACTTGAGGTCGTGCCCGGTCTGGACAACGTGCTGATGGTATTGGCCTGGAATGATCCGGAGTGCAGCCCGGAAAATTGCCTGCCGGTTGCCAGCAGGATTGAAGAAGAGGTCGTCACCGATCAGCAGCGTACCATCGCCATCAATATGCCGAATCACCAAGGCCCCTGTCCGCCGGAAGGCGTCCAGCCGATCCCGGAAGATCTGTATAATCGAATTTTGGAACTGTACCCGGAATACGAATTCTTGCCTTACGACCAGCGAACCGAAAACACGCAGTGCCTGGACGAGTAAGTCGTTTGTATTTGACCGTGTAGGTTCGGTGAACAGTTCACCTTTATAGTGGGCATCACCCGGTCGATTGGACCGGGTCGCCCGTTTTCTCGGGTAATCGACCATGCACGTACAATCTGTGATCTCCCCGCTGGCATTCGTACATCGAATGTTGTTTCTGTTGCTTCTCGCCTCGTTTGCATTTGCTGCGGGTTGTGAGGAGATGTACCCCGAAGTCGTGGTGACCAACACCATCGACGAGCATATCCTGATCCGCAATGTCAGTATGAACGGTTGTAAGTGGGAAGATATGCTGGCCTACGAGGACTCCACCAGTCCCGGTCGTTGCCTTCCCGGCTCCGATCGTATCCACTTTCAAAAATTCGATCCAAAGACGTATTGTGAAGAGCAGGTGGATGACGCCACCATTGACGGACTCTGCTTCTGCAACGAAGAGGATCGCCCCGAAGACGATCCGATGGACTCCGGCCTTATCAACGAAGAACCGATGTGGTTCAATTACCAAACGAAACAGACCTTCGATATCGAGGGTGGGTTTCATCTTTTCGAGTTGACTCTGGATGATATGGAACAGGATTTTTCCGTTCCAGGCCCCTACGGACATTAAAGCGATGCTGTCATGATGATCCAGTTGCTATTCTTGTTGTTTATTCAAGCTGGGGGTAATGAAGCCGGAGAGTTGTCCCCGGATTCCGGATCTTACGAGCCGGAAGTCATTATGGAAGTCCAACAGGAGAGGGACGAGCAAGTCGCTGCAAGTATTACTGACAACAAAGACAGCGAAGAAAAACTCGAAACGGACTCCAGAGAAAAAGGCGAGAATTTGTTTGTTTTGCCCGAAGTGACCGTGGAAGGGGCGAAACAGCCCGGCAAGGACGACACGGCGGATGCCACCCACGTTTCCGGCGAGAAACTGCGCGCCTCTGCACGTGCAAGTACGGTAGAAGCCCTTAGCCAGGAAGCGGCGGATATCTATGTATCCGGGCGGGGCGCGGGTGTGCATGGCGTGGCCAATGGCGCATCCGGCGCGATTCACGTCCGAGGGCTGGGCGGAAGCCCGAACGCTCAAGTATTGGTGGTCGAGGATGGCGTTCCCGACGTGCAGGGTATCTTCGGCCATCCGATCCCCGATGCCTATGTTCCCTTTCTGATCGATGAAGTGCGGGTCGTCAAGGGTGGCGATTCCACGCTATATGGCTCCAATGCATTGGGCGGTGTGATCCTGATCGAAAACCGCTGGCGGCATGAAGAAGGATTCGAGCTGGAAAACGACGCCGCCTACGGAAGCTTTCAGACCATCAAGGAAACCGCCACGTTTCTCGGTCGCTGGGGGGATTGGGATCTGGCCAGCGCGTTTCATTATTTTCGTACGGATGGTCATCGCGACAATTCCGGCGGCTACAACATGGTTGGATCGCTTGGGCTTCGCTGGCGCATCACGCCCGATCTCAAACTCACGCTTAAAAACAAAGCCCTTCATTTAGAAGGGGAAGATCCTGGACCGGCGACACATCCGAATACGGGCAATTGGTACAATGTCTGGCGCGACAATTTGTCCCTGCGCTTGGATTATAAACACAAGTGGTTCGATTTTCGGGTTCTGTCCTATCTCAATGTCGGGGTGCATCGCCTGTACGACGGCTTCTATTCCGAGGATTACATGGCCGGCGCCTCGACCGAGTTCGACATCCATCTGCACGATACGGTTGATCTGCTGCTTGGCTTTTCAGGAACCTGGATCGAAGGCGAAGTCACCAATCGCATCACCAATGAAGACGAACCGGTGGAAGGTTTGGCAAACTATGCGTTTTATAACCAGCTTACCTGGAAACCGTTGGATGGTCTGAGTTTCGTGATCGGATCGAGGGAGTTGTATAGCACGAAGTATGGTTTCGCTGTTCTCTACAAGGGTGGGTTCCGCTGGGAATTCTACAAAGGGCTTTACCTGCGTTCCCGCGTGACGCGCAACTTCCGTCAACCGACCTTGCGAGAGTTGTATCTTCCGTTTCCCACGGCCAATCCAAATCTGAAGCCGGAGTATTCTCTGAACTGGGACGTCGGTTTCGGGCTCGATTTCAAACACGTGGAATTCTCCGCCTCCGCCTATCGCACGCAAGCGGAGAACATGATAAAATACTTCGGATCGTGGCCCACGGCGGAAGTTGTCAACATCGATGAAATCGTCATCTGGGGAGTGGAGGGCCGCCTTGGGCTGAAAAAGCTGGGACCGGTCAACATCTTCGTGACCGGCAACTGGCAGGATATCGGGCGCTATACAAAACAAAACCCGGATGCGAAACTGAATTTCACGCTTGAAGCGGCTCACGACTTTGGTGAGCACTGGCTTGCGGGAAGCATCAGCGGCGAATGGGTGCATGGCTTGTATATGGAGAATTATAAACGGGAGCCGATCGACGACGTATATTTCATGGATTTGACGCTGCGCTACCGCTACGAACCATCCGAGCAACCTTTTCAACTGGAGCCGTATGTATTGCTTCGCAATATCCTGAATCTGCGTTATGAATATATCAAGGGCTATCCCATGCCGGGTATCAATGCCATGGTGGGGTTGAAAGTGAGAATCTGAGATGAGTACAAACAGCAAATGGTTTTCGCGCCGTGAACTGGCAACCTGCGGGCTTTTCGGAGCTGCCGGGCTATTGTTGCCGGTGCTGTTTCATGCCTTGCATCTCGGACACGTTTTCATGCCGATGTACCTGCCGCTGGTGGCATTGGGCTATTTCGTTTCGCCCGCTCCGGCTGCGCTGACTGCCTTTGTCGTCCCGCTCTTATCCGGGGCGGTAACGGGTATGCCGCCTTTCTATCCGCCGGTTGCGGTTCTCATGGCGGTGGAATTGGCCATGATGTCCAGCTTGATTGCGCTGGCGTATCGTTTCAAACCGACTTTGAACGAATGGCTGGCGCTCGTACCGGTACTGATACTCGGGCGTATTCTGTATGTTGCCATGGTGTACGTCGTTTCCCAGATTATCGATCTGCCTGCCGTATTCGTCGCCGGGGTGTCGTTTATAAGCGGCTGGCCCGGTTTGATTTTGATGCTGATCGTCATCCCGCCACTGGCGCGGATGGCAAGAACGAAACGCGAAGCAAACCCAAACGATTGAGAATGAACATGACTGATTCACCTCTTCGAGATTATTTCGATTCCATCGCCGATCAATGGGATGGCTGGATGGATATGGCGCGCATCAATGGGCGCATCATGGATGGCCTGCTGCATTTCGATGTGAGAAAGCAGGAAACCGTTCTCGATGTGGGATGCGGCACCGGAAACCTGACTCGAAAACTGCTGGAGGTTCTGGATGACTCGGGACGTGTAACCGCCATCGATGTCAGCCCGCGCATGGTGGAACTGGCCCGCGAGAAGAACCCGGATTCAAGGGCGGATTTTCTTGTTGCCGATGTCAGTAGTTTGCCGTTTGAAGACGGTCTCCTGGATCGGGTGTTCTGCTTCTCGATGTGGCCCCACGTTGCCGATCCGAAGGTGGCCCTGCAAGAGATCAAGCGCATTCTAAAGCCTGGCGGCGTTCTTCATATCTGGCATATCGATTCTCGCCAGACCATCAATCACGTTCATGCCAACGCCGGTGAAGCCGTGCAGAAAGACGTCTTGGTTCCTGCTTCCGAGCTTGCCGAACTCGTTCGCCAGATAGGCTTTGATATTGAGGAAATCGTCGATTCCGACAATGAGTATCTAATCAGCGCAGAGAAGGAAATGAACTAGCCGATGAGCTGTAACCGTTTCGTCGAGGTGTGGGGAAGCGCCGCAGGGCCTGTCAAGGTTCTCGGTCCCGCTACGCGCCTGTTGACCGGAGGGCTTTTGTTCGCTTCGGTTCTGGCCAGCGATCCCGCAACGGCAACCGGTTTTGTGTTCATTCTGGCAATTACGTCGATATGGTTTGTTTCCGTCAAACCTCCGAGTCTGCTAATCGGTCCGCTGCTGCTTTTTGCCTTTACCTTGTTCGGTCCTTTCTTCTTATTGACGCCGTGGGTGCAAACGCCAACCGCAGCAGGCGTCGATCTGTTGATACCCATGCCCTGGGCCGTCGCCTGGCGTATCGGAATCAAGGGAATCGCAGCATTATTGATCAGCGCCTGGACGGCTTCCACGCTTGGGCTTCACGAGTTTGAAATTGCTTTGGTCCGCTTGCGAATTCCAAAACCGCTGGCGGAACTGCTGCTGCAAATCGTCCATCAAGCCCATGCTCTGGCCGAGGAAACGCGCGCCATTTCTCAGGCTATTCGAGTGCGTGGCG
Organism: Myxococcota bacterium; assembly: GCA_965140415.1. Lineage (GTDB taxonomy): Bacteria > Myxococcota_A > SURF-8 > SURF-8 > SURF-8. Next base: position 4,287,189 of record OZ223209.1, on the reverse strand, counting down.
CGTCGATGGGCTGGCGCTCGGTGATTGTGCTGGCTACTGCGCTGCCGAGAGTCTGGCTGCCGCGCGTGCTGTACCGAGCCGAGCGTGTTGGAGATGCAATGGAAATACGCGATTACGAACTGAACACGGACATTACCCGGGACAGGGCGGCTCATCCTGCACAGCCCCTGGCCATCACATTCGGGATAGGCGCTTTTCTGGTCGCCATCCTCGTACGAGTCGCAGGGAGTTGAGCATGAGATTGGAATGCAGGCAAGTAAGCATCGCCTACCCCGGAGCGGAGCGAGCGGTCATCGAAAATCTGAGCTTCGGCATTGAAGCGGGTGAAAAGGTGGCGCTTTTGGGTTTGAACGGTTCGGGCAAAACCACATTATTGAAATCGATTGTAGGGCTGCTCGCCTACAAAGGCGAAATCACGGTAGACGGACTACAGGTCGCATCGAATTCGCTGGCACAGGTTCGGGGCAAAGTCGGTTTCCTGTTCAACGTTCCGGAAGACCAGCTTTTATTTCCTCGCGTAATCGATGACGTCGCCTTTTCACTCAGGCAACGTAAAGTTCCAAAGTCCGAGGCGTTGGAGCGCGCCCGTGCATCCCTTGCGGGCATGGGGATCGAGCAACTGGCCGAGCGACCGGTTTACGAGCTTTCCCACGGGCAGAAACTGCGAGTGGCGCTGGCCGGTATCTTGGTAACGAAGCCGGAACTGTTGCTGCTGGACGAACCGACTGCCGGGCTGGACCCGCCTGGCAAACGAAAGCTGGCCGAGCTGTTGCAGAAGCTAGAGGCGTCGATGCTGATCGCCACTCACGATATCGATTTCGCGCGTCTCGTATGCGGCAAAGCCTTGCATATCGAAGGCGGTGCGGGGGGGATTCAGCAGAAGTCTTTCGAGGATGTCCTGCAAAGCTGGAGTTGACTAACATGCAATAGCCGCAGTAACCGGTCAGCTTGCTTTTTTCAATTCAATTCAATCCATTTCGGATGCACCCCGGCGCATGTGGAACAGGCCGGAATTCCATCGGCGTGCCACAGGTTTTCAACGGCAGTCAGCTTGCCGCAACTTCTACAACGTACCGGAGACGCATCCGCTACCGAGCGGCTTTTCATTACCAGGCGTTCGCGGATTTTACATAGCGATTCCAGAGGTTCTTCCATCAAGCGGGCGATTTGACGATCCAAAGCTGACCCGTAGGCTGCCAGTCCATAGAAATTGTGCCGTTCGGCGTCCTGTCTGGATTCTGCCCCTTTGACGTCCATCGCCACATGCTCGGCGCTGAAAGTGAATTCTATCAACGTGCCGGTTCCGGGGTGCCAGGCGCAGGCATGCCAGCCTTCGTTTTCGTCGGTTTCGACGAGATCCAGCGGAAAGGCGTTTTCCGTGCGGGTCAAACGCAGCCCCTCTAAGAAGTCTCCTCGCGCACAGACCGCCAGGCGCAACTCGGCCAAGCCCTCGAACATCTCCCGCAGGTAATGACCCACTCGCCAGCCCAATACCAGTGACGGCGTGCAGCGCCCAAGCTTCTGCACCAGCACATATAGATCGAGGGGAACAATCATCCATTTTCTCCCGCACAGCCCCGGCAGAGCATTTTTCCGTTCCGTTCAATCATCTTTAACGGCATGGTCGGCTCGCCACAGTCGGCGCAGAGTTCCGAGCGTTGCACGCGCGCCTTCTCCGGCAATTCCACTTGAGGACCGGATTCCACAAACAGTTCCACCAGCGGTTTTTCCAGTATGGCCTGCATGAGCGCATTTCGTCGCTGGCCCATCTCCTCTGCTTCTTCCGGCGTGGCGTTACCGTCGCGTTTTTTCATCATCAATTCGCGATAGCGGGCATCCTGCGGAATGACGCCGGACTTTAGAGAATAGCGAACGGCCCGGCCCGTGTCCCGATTGAAAAAGGTGAAGGCCTGCTTACCGTAATCCTTGTGGACCAAGTTACCTTTACCAAATGTGCAACCGGTCAAAACCTGTACGGCGTCCACGCCGCAGGCGTCGTTCTCGACAATCGTTACAACTTCTTCATCCTCGGCATGGGTGGATTCGATCCATGCCAGACCTGCCTGCGCCGCCTTGAAACCGATGGCCAGCCCCGGACACTCATGACCGTGGAACGTGATGCAACGTGTCCAGTCTTCGTTCTTCGAAAAGCTGTGATTCATGTTGATTTCTCCTGTGTTTCCAATTCTGATATCATTGCCATCGGCCCGACGTAGTAGCACGTAACTGTATATCGTAATACCACAAGAGCAACCCTATCCGCAATGTCTTTGAAGATAGAGTGTTAAATTACAATGATCCTGGGAAAATTGCGATGACATAGGTTAGTTGACTGATCCCTTCCCCCTGCACTCGCCCTTGCATGTCCTTCGGCAATCTGGCATACTGAAGGAGGTAGGGTGACGGTGTGGCCGCCACAAGCAAATAGAGGCGAAAGTCCATGTCACGCATTCAAGGGATTGCATCCAGTGCATTGCAGGCTTTCGGACAGAAACTACGCGCGACCGCGCACAATCTGGCCAATCTAAACAACCCCGACGCTTCCTCCCAGCAAGTCAGCATGAGCGAATTACCCGATGGCGGTGTGCGAGCCACCCAACAAAGTGTGGATCGCGTAGACCTTTCGCGCGAAGTCGTCAACCTGATCGAAGTGGAGCACGGCTTTAATGCCAATCTGGCCGTGATCAAGCAGGAAGACGAACAGACCGAAGCGCTACTGGATATTCTCGCCTGATTTCCCGTTTTTACCTCCAATTCGGACAATGTTGTCATACCCTCTGTGGCAAGTATGACAATCCAGGCTGACAGTCTCCTTTCTCTGTCTGTAGTATTCCACTTCGCATCATGCGCATCTGTATGATATAATTGGCGTTATCAGAATAAAATGCAGTCTGGCCCAAGTTTTGCTAGATTGGGGGGCAATCGTATGATTACGAACAGGAGACAAACGATGAGGGTATGGAAAATTCAACCATTGCGGGCCAATCAAGCCGCTCTGTTCCTATTGGGACTGAGCCTGCTGTTAGTGACAGCCTGTAGCGGCATGGCGGGCGAATCCGACAGTGCCTCCAACGATATGATGACGGATGGTGATGCGTATTGGGTCGATGGCGACGCTACCGACGGGGACTACATCGACCCGAACTCTCCCGAAATGGAAGACGAAGAGACCATGAGCCTGCCGGTGATCGGCAAGGATTACCTTTACATCCTGAACCGGGAAGCGGGTACGCTGGTGATGATTCACGGTGAAACCCGCGCCATTCGCTCGATTCAGGTCGGCCAGCAGCCTGCGGTCGTCGCCACGCTGCCGGGGCAGGATGTCGCCCTGGTCATCGACAAAGGCACCGATAAGCTGGCGCTGGTTACGCAAAACGCCGCCGAAGCCGTCAGTTGGCCCTTGGATCGTCGCCACCAGACCGGCTACAACAGCATTTCACCCGCCCCAAGCGGCAACCGGGCCATCGTCTACTTCAACAGCACTACGGCGAATTTAAGCGTGGACGGCCTGGGCAGTTTGCAGGATATCGGCGTAGTGGACTTGAGCGATGCGGAGAATCTGAGCGAACTGGACGACCCCATTTCTCATTTTACGGTAGGCTTGAACCCGGTCATGGTGCATTGGAGCCCGGACGGCCAACGGGCTTACGTCGTGACCGATGCCGGTATCACGATGCTGGATTTCTCCGATAGCGCCGAAGTCGCCGTCACACCCAATATCCAGCTTGAAGACGTGCAGGGCGATCCGGTGGACCGCGAGGTGAAAATCACGGCGGATGGCGCCTACGCCTTGGTACGTCGCTTCGATCAGGCGACGCTGACCGCCGTCAATCTGGCAACGCACGAGCGGCAGGTGCTCACGCTTCCCAGTGCCCCCACCGATCTGGATTTACTGCCCGATGGCTCCGAAGCCTTGGTGACCTTGCGTTCGGAAGGTCAGGTCGCACGCATTCCCATTCCGGGCGGATTTGCAGATGAAACCAGCATCACCTGGTTGGATCTGCCCGAGCACAGCGGTCTGCTAAGCGTTTCCGCTGATGGCGAAACCCTGCTGCTTTACAGCACCGGCACGGAAAAAGAAGAGATTTACAGCTACGATATGACTGGAAACGTCTTTACCAAGCATATTCTACAAAAAGGCGTGGCCTCGGTGACTTTCGCCACCCGTCAGACGGACGGAGAGCAGGTCGCGCTGATTTTCCATACCAAAAAGGCGGGTAGCGGCAGCAACGATTATTACGAACTGATCGATCAATCCTACGGCTACACGGTGCTGCATTTAAGCAGCCTGGTGCAGGTACTGCAACTTACCGAAGCCGATCCGGGGGCTTTTACCTTCACCCCTGACGGGAAGAAGGGCTACGTGCTGGTCACCGATGAAGCACAGGTGCGTAAAATCAATATTCTGGATCTGACTCCTCCCAGCGGAACGCTAATCAGCGAGTTGTCGCTCGGCTCCACGCCAACCGGCTTGGGTGTGATTCCTGCTACGGGTATGGTGTACGTGTCTCAAGATCACCCGGATGGACGCATCACGTTTTTAAGCGCAGACGATGACAGCCCCAGCACCATCACCGGGTTTGAACTTAACGGTCGGATCGACTAGAAGGAGCCAATAATGACAAGCCGGAAAACCTGGATTTCCCGCATTTTGATGATACTGACGCTTGCAGCCTTGATTCCATTGCTCACCGCCTGCCCGAGTTCGGACAGCGACTGGGTTGGTCCAATCGTGCTTGATCAACACGCCTTTTACCTGGATCAGCTAAGTGGAAAAGTCGTGGTTGTCGATGTGCAGAAGAACAATGTTGCTCGATTCGAGTTGTCGACCGAAACGGATGAAGACAATCCGAGCTGGCGTTTCGTGGCGAGTTTCATCGACAACAGCCACCTTATTTTCGTGTCTGAAGACACACAAACCTACTACATCCTCAGCGACGATACCGGGCGCATCGAGTGGACCATTCCGCAACTGCCCCTTGAATTCAACAGCTTCGCCTTTTCCGCAGACGGGCGCTGGATGGCCGCCTATCAAGGTTCCGGCGAATGGCAGAGCGATTACTACTACGACGACTATTACTATAATGAATACTACGGCTCGGACTATGCCTATACCAACACCTATAAGCCCTGGCAGTATGGCTCGCCGACCGCGACCATCAACATCAACGCGCATTACTATGGCTTCAAATCGCAGCAGTCGGTCGTATCCAATCCCAACGCGATTCTGCTATTGGATCGGGAAAGCGGCGAACATGCCTTTGCTTCGCTGAAGAAAAACGATCAGACCATTCGTTCCATCCATTTCACCGGTCCATTCGCGATCTGTCAGAGCGGCGATAGCTGCAACGATTCCGATGCGGCGACGATCGAGCGGCTTGTGGCCTTCGGTTCTTCGCGTATGTGGTTACTCGATCCGGAAGCGGGCGCGGATGCCCAGGCGGATGTCATTCCCTTATCCGTCAATGAAAGCGAGAACTTGAACCCGGTGAGCCTGGCGAGTTCGGCGAATCTGGAAGATTTCGCTACAGACGGCATAGACGATCGGGAAACGCTGTTTGTGCGCTTGAGCAGTAGCCGCGACCTGATCAGCATTTCGATGCATTGGAATAAAACGGAAGAAGCCCTGGAATACAACATCAACAAGTTGGGTCTGCCCTTTGTTCTAACCGACATGCACCCGTACCTGGATCATGACGAGCTCTATGTTTTCGCAGTTTCCGGAGATGATCTGGCAGCCAGCGTGCAGTTGAGCAGCGCTAACATTCAAACACTGGCGCTGCCGGATGGAGCCAGCCTGATTCGACCGATGGAAATCGACGACACGGAAATCGTTGCCCTATACGGCGATAGCAGCCTGATGCTGGTAACGCTGGCCGACTTGGATGTCTTCGGCGAAAAGAACGTGCAGCAGGCCGATCTGGGCTTTATTCCCAATGATTTCGCCTTTGTAGACGGCGACTCGCCTTTGGTGATCGCGCTGAATCTGGGTGGTCGCGACTTGACGACGGTGGATCTTGGCGAACTGATGAAATCCGACTTGAACGCCAATGTGCTGCAACTTACCGAATACTTTGAAGATTACGTGGTCGATGACCACTCGGCAACGTTGTATCTGCTGGGCGATTACGATTCGGATGAGGACGAGCAGACTTATCATACCTTGTCACTGTCTGGCGATCTGACGGAAGAGCAGGCCGAATTCAAGGGTGATGCCAGTCAGTTACACTTAATGAAAGACAAAAACGGCGAAACCTCGCATCTTTTGTTCAACTTCGGGAATAAGCGCGAGGAGCTATTGGTTGTATCTACTGAAGGAGGCAACGAACATCGTTTCGAGCACCTCTTTTAAAGTAACTTTGAACCTTGAAAACACATATGTTTTTTGAAATGCGACGGCACTGCGACCAAGCACACCTACTCCCCAATCCCTGGTCCGTCGTCGCATAGGGGACTCGATCCCCAAGTGGATAGCATCCTTTTTTCTCATCCCCTTTCCCCTGGCGGCAGTCTCACCCTCCTGAGGCTGCCGCTCCTTTCTTTTATGAGATGCAGAGTTTTTTCAAACAGCATCATAGGGGTATCATATGATCATGCAAATGAATTAAAATTGGGAACAGGATAGGTCGACCGGGTGGCATGGGCTAACCGCAGGTTGCCCATGTGTCAAAACAAGAACACGGGCAAGCTCCGTTTCTCTCCGCTTGGCCACATGCCACCCTTATAATGGTCAACCCATTATTTCATCTACGAGATTTAAATCGCTTTCACGACCGGGTGGCATGGGCTAACCGCAGGTTGCCCATGTATCAAAACAAGAACACGGGCAAGCTCCGTTTCACTTCGCTTGGCCACGTACCACCCTTACAATGGTCAACCCATCATTTCATCTACGAGAATTAAATCGCTTTCACGACCGGGTGGCATGGGCTAACCGCAGGTTGCCCATGTATCAAAACAAGAACACGGGCAAGCTCCGTTTCACTTCGCTTGGCCACGTGCCACCCTTATAATGGTCAACCCATTATTTCATCTACGAGATTTAAACCGCTTTCACATCAATATCCGTCACAGGTTCACCGGAAAGAAACTGCTCGTTCATCTGTCGGAATGCGGCTTCCAGGTGCTTGATGTATCGCAGCGGATCGAACAGCGGCAACTGCTCCCGTCGCTCCAATAGCTGCGCTTTGTATTGATGCAGTGCCTGCGGCTGCGTTCCCAGTTCGATGGCTCGCTGCCGATACGCCTCGATGCTATCCACCACCAGATCGTCCAGCCCGCAGGCCGAAACCAGGCTAGCGCCGGTACGCGATTGCGGCGTGTTTCCGGCCAGTGTCAATACCGGCAACCCGGCCCAGGCGGCCAGGAATGTCGCCGTTCCTGCGGAGAGCACGAAAGTGTCCAGCCACAGATCCGCCAGGCGGTGTGGCCAGTTGTCGCTCATGTTTTTGAAGTTGGCAAAGACGAGGCGGTCCTTTTTGACGCCTTGCTCTTTGGCTGCAAGAAGCAGGCGTTTGCGCGTGGCTTCGTTGCGCACGTTCAGCCACAGCACGCTCTCCGGTGTTTGCTTCAGGATCTCCATCCACACCGAAAAGACTTCGCGCGTAATGCGATAGGTATTGTTGAAGCAGCAGAACACCACGCCGCTATCCGGCAGACCGTAGTCGCTGCGCCGGGGCGGTTGTTCCGGTATGGTAAAGCCTTTTGTGGCAAACAAAGTTTCGGGCAACGCGACGATCTTCTCGCTGTAGTGCTCGCGTAATTCTTCTGGTACTGCAAGAGAATGCGTAACGACGTACTCCATCGCGCTCGATCCCAGTGTGCCCGGATAGCCGAGCATGGCGCATTGAATCGCCCCCGGATGATAGCTGAAGATGCCCGGACGACAGCCGGAGGTGTAGCCCGCCAGATCGATCAGAATATCGATTTCGTCCGCATGAATGCGCCGGGCGGCATCCAGATCCGACAACTCGGTAAGATCGATGAAGTGATCCACGCTGCCTTCAATCGTCGCCCGGAACGTGTCGGAGCGCTTGCGCAGTGAATACGCGCTGATTTCGAATTTTTCCCGGTCGTGATGGCTGAAGAGATCCTGTAACAGAAAACCCAGTGCATGCGAGGAGAAATCGGGAGAGACATACCCGATGCGCAGGCGTGAATGCGAATGCTTCACCGCAGTGAAACGCGGCGCGGTGCGGCGCTTGTCGATGCTTCTCGCCTCGCTCTTTGCCAGACGATGCAATAACCCCGCAGAGATGGGAAATCCCATCGCCACCAATAGGGCCACACCTAACGGTTCACCCGCATCGAGCTTGGCTTCCATCGCCGGAATCAGTGTGTCGCAACTATTCTCGAATGCATCCCAGTCGCACAGATACGCCTGTGCTTCGGCAAGCTTGCTTTGAAGCGCCAGCATCTTAGGTACACCAAGTTGCATGGCCCGCTCCAGATGTTGAACGGCCTGCTCGTGTTTATTGATGTCCTGCATCAAGAACTCGGCAAACTCCTGATGCAGCGGCCCCGACTCTTCATCCAGTTTCAATGCCTGTTTATATGCAGGCAGTGCTTCTTCGTAGTGGCCCAGTTTTACCATCGCAAAAGCCGACAGCCACCAGGCCCGCGCCAGGCCGTTATTCAACTCTAGCGCTTTCTGCACGTGCTCCAACGAGCGCCCGTAATGCGCCAGGCGCAATTCGATGGCCCCATGCGTCAATTGCAATAACGCCGTTTCGGGACTTCGTGCAAGCGCCCGTTCGCTGTCCTGCAACGCCTCATCCAGTCGATTCAATTCGAGCAAGGTTCGCGCCCGGTCGCCGTGAACGTGAGGATGTTCGGGGGCGAGTTGTTCGACCCGATTGTAATACGACAGCGCCAGTTCGTGATCGCCGCGCCCATGCGCCAGTCGACCCAGCCCAAGTAAGGCATCCGGATTTTCAGGTTGTGCTGTCAGCACCTTTTCGAATTCTTCACTGGCCAAATCCAACTCGTCGGTAGCGAAATAGGCTCGCGCCAGATTCAAGCGGGCGGGAATCAGATCCGCACGAATCTCCAAAGCCGCTTTCAATTGCTCCTTGGCCTCGTCCCATTCTGCGCGTTCACAGTATATCGCTCCCAGATTGGTGCGCGCATTCGCCGCCTTCGGTTGCAGTCGAATCGCTTTCTGGTATTGCTTGACGGCTTCTTCCGTGCGTTCCAGCTTTTTCAAGATCACCGCCAGATTAAAGCGATACTCCGAATTGTTGGGTTGCAGCCGAGTTGCCTGTGTGGTATGGGAAAGTGCCTGCTCCGGTTGATTCAGCATCAGATATGCCGCCCCCAGCGAATCGCAAGCTTTGGCGTTCTCGGCGTTCTGCTCCAGGGAGCGTTGCAAATATTCCACGGCCTGCGCCGGTTTCTGCTTCTGCAACGCCAGAATGCCCATCAGCGTGAGCAAGCCGTCATGATTGGGCAGCATGACCTGCAAGGCTTTATACTGCTGCTCGGCCTGATCCAGTTTCCCGGCCTGGTGCAACTGCACCGCCTGTGTAAAGGCGTTTTTCAACTCTTCCGGGGATGGCAGCTTCCCCGGCTTGACCTTGTTCGGCGATTTCTTCCCCAGTTTGATTCCCTTGGGTTTGCGCTTACTCCCCATCGTGCATCCTGTCTATTTCAAACGTGTTTTTTTCCTAAGCCTTTGAAGCATTCTATCTATCATGCCTCACGGTCAGAGGCAACCTGGAAGAGTAATCGTCTCATACTTCGGTTACCGGAAGACGAGCGGAAACCGACTCCGGCTCGCCAACTTTTCCTCGCAGATTCACCATTTACAGCGTTTGAAAATTGGAAAGTGGCTGGAAACCGGTCATTCAGATGATACTTGGAAATATGAAAGTACATGATATTCCATGTAATTCTCTTTGGTACGGCTTTCGCATGATCCAGGTTGATCGACATCGCTGGCCAAGGAGGAAACATGTCCGCATTCGACCATTTGATTCGCAGCGCCAAACAATCCCAGCAAATGCTGGCGGATTTGCTTCGTTATTGCGAGCAGGATCTGCATGAAGATCCGAATTCTCCCGCCATGCAGCATTGGCGCAATGTGTGTCGGTCTGAGCCGGATCGCAACGCGCCGTGGATCGTTCCCCGTGGCATCAGCCTGGAATTATGGAGCGAGCAGCCCCGGCAGCTCTGGCGTTTCGCCTGTATCCAGGCCCGTGACGTGCAACTGAAGGGCGGCGTCGTCGTGCTGGTGGACCCCTTTGGCGAGTTCGAGGAACTGCGCGATGAGCTTCCCATTTTGGATATGGACGCCACCCTGATTCTGCGGGAAACCGAGCCGCTGAAACTGGCGATGGCGTTGATTCGCCTGCTCGGTAGGTTATTGGTGGATGTGGTGATCGTCGCGCCAGGCGTCATCGAACAACAGGCGCTTTCCGGTGGCAATCGCCCGATGGAACGTAGCCCGCAACGTGCCGCTTTTCTGCGTGCGCTGCGTTCGGTTTCCTGGCTCTGCCGTCGGCGCGCCTGTAGCTTGCTGCTATTAAGGAAAATCCGCCAGGGCCATGAGCCGACGCCGTTAGGCTGCAATGAGATGCGCTTGCATTTAAGCCGTAAAGGCAAGAACGACAGACTGGCGCGAATCGAGCACAACGGCCATGTGCGCAAAAACGAGGGAGAGTGGATTCGCTGGTGACGATGAAAAACGGCGGGACAAAAGCCCGCCATCATCATGAAAACATATGAACTTGGAAACTAGCGCTGTTCGGTCCAGCCACGCTCCAGTGCGCGCAGGGAATTGCGATACAGAATCTGATCGATTTCATCCTCGCTGAAGTGCTTGCTCATGGCTTCAGCGATACGATGCAACTGGCTGGGCTTGTAGCAGTCTTTAAAGGGATGGGTCAGCCCGTCGAAATCGGTTCCAAGACCGATGCAGGAGACGTCGCCCACCAGATCCCGAATATACACCATGTTTTCAACCAAATCGGGAATGCCGGGAGTATCGGCCTTGTGTCGCTTGATCGGGTCCACCAGCCAGCGGCGCGACAAAATCAGGCCGATGACGCCGCCCAGTTTGTGGAAGCGCTTGATTTCGGCGTCGGTCAGGTTGTATTCGTGGTCGAAGAAATGAGTTAGCCCGTTATGCGAGGCGATAATCGGACGATTGTATTCTTCCGCCAGTTCGTAAATGCGCTGCCGGGCGTGCGGCTGCACGTGAGCGAGATCGATGACGATGCCCAATTCGAATAACTTGCGGGCAAAGCGTTCCGCCAGGCGGTTGCGGTCGTCGAAGGACCATTCCGCCCGTCTCATATGCACCAGCACGTCGTCGTAGGTAGGCAGCACCTTGCCGCTTACTTCCTTCGTGATGACCTCGGTACCGTCGGTCTGGGGCGCGAATACGTTATCCCAGAAGTGGGCCAGGGTAATCATGCAGACGCCGCGCTCTTTCAAATATTTTAGGCGGCGCTCGGTTTTCGCCCAGAACTGCTCCAGCGATTCGTCCTTTTCGGGTCCGTATCCCAGCGCGTGACTGCCCTCGATGGCATGAATAAAGGCCATCTCGTTATCTTGCAGATCGGCGATTTCGCTATAGCGTCTGATCAGCTTGAATTTTTTCTTTCCGGGCAAGACCCAGCGGTTCGTTTTGGTGATGCTGTTTTCCAGCGTATCCATCATGCCCATCAGCGTTTTCCATGGATCGGCGGTGCGCAGTTTGCCATAGAACAATGGCGCGAGCATCCAGGAGAGCGCGCGCGCCGGAGCCTTGATACCCTGGGCGACGAAGCCTTTCTCGATGACGTAATGGGCGTTCAGCATGATTTTGATCGGACTGCTTTTCAGGTTGTGATATTGAGTGCGAAACGACAGCGGATTCCAGTGGTTTCCCGCATAGACCGCAGCATGAAACGTATCGCGCAGGTAGGGTAGATAATACATTTTCAAGCTCGGATGCGCGTGCAGATCCAGTATTCTCGTCATTACAAATCACCTTTCAACAGACCAAACAACTTCAAACAACAACGGAAGCGAGTCTACCCCGGGCATGACGCAATGCATAGTAAAATTCGTAGGCTTTCCTCAATTTTTTAGGTTGATCAGCATGTAGTCTCGTAGGTAGGGCAAATGTCTTGCCCGACACCAATCTGCCCGACAATTGGATGTCTGATGTTGGATCATGGCTCCCGCCCACAGCTGTCCCGTTAACTATTGAATAATTCCAACTGCTTACCAAAAGGGATATTGGTAGGCAGGGAGGCGTTTGCCTTTAGCACCTGTAAAATGGGGCTTTCCTCGAAAAGCGTGACGCTTAAAATCTGTAGAATCGTCATCAAACTGTGCTCGAGATTCAGATCCTTTTTCAGAATCGCAACCAACAGATAAACCGTAATCGAAATCCACACTTGTGTCTTTACCGCATTGGCGCTGCGACCGTAAAACGCCTTGATTCGCAGATTCTGTTTGATCCATTTGAAAAACACTTCGATACTCCACCGCAGCCGGTACAAGTCCGGAATCGTTTCCGAAGAAAGATCAAAGTTGTTGGTCAGCCAGACAAATCGGGTGTTCGATTCTGGATCGATGTAGTTGATTCGCCGCACATGATCCGGATAGCGTCGAATGGAAGCACGGTCCACGAAGCTCACGGTCTGATCGGCGCGCAATCCCAAGCTCTTGTCGATGGGGTGTGAATAGATTCGCTTTGTGCTGGTGTTCTTGCTGGCTCTAAGAATGAAGAAGGCTCCCGCCCGATGGATGCGATGCATGCGTCCGTAATCGACATAACCGCGATCCATGATATAAAATGCGCCCGCTTCCAAAGGCAGAATATCCAGTAAACGCTTGTCATGGCTCTTGCCGTCCGTAATGGAAATAAAGGCGGGAATCCGTCCGCGAAGGTCCATTTGCGTGTGAAGACGCAATGATCCATTGTATCGCGTGAATTTGGCCCATGGAAAAAGCGACAAACTCAAATCAATCGCTGTCGTGTCGAGCGCGTAGGTGGTGGCGTCTAGGTCGACGGCGAGCTTCTCGTCCGCATACAGCGCGCGGGCGCGCCGTATCAGGGGCTGAGCGAGATCTGCGTAAATGCGCCAGTCGCGTTTTTCATTCGCTCTGGCCAGTGTGTTGCGAGAGACTTTTCCACGCAGACCCATGTGATAAAGTTTCAGCTGAATAGCCCGCAAGGTCGCTTCAATATCGCGCAGGCTTTCGCGGTAGGCCAGCTGGGCAAATGCCATGCAAATGAATTGATCCATACAGGAAAAGGTACGAATGCGCTTGTTCCCCTGATAGCGATTGACACAACGGCGGAAATGGCGATCCGGCAAATAGTCGAGCACTTGCGAAAAGACAGTCTGTGTCATTTTGATCTCCTGCATTTCTTGACTATTCGAAATGCAGAAAAACTATCGCGGACACCTGATAATCACAAATTCAATCTGTAATAATAAGTAGTTGTAGCGCTGAACCTGGAAGTTAGCGGGACAGCTGTGGGCTCCTGTCCTGCTCCTGACGTTTGTCTTTGTGGTCGGGACGGGAGCCCCGATCAAAAACCTGTGGTTCAAGACAGGAGCCTTGAACCAACAAAGAGAGTAAGCGGTTAGGCGAAGCTGGTAATTCTGAATGCCTAGTAGAAATATAAGCGGATATATATCAGATCACACCAGCCGCTTCCGTTTCCATTTTCCACGCTTGAACCAGAAAATCAACAACGCGCCTTTCACTGCCGAAGAAAGCCCGATGGTCCACCAGACCGCCACGATACCGCCATCCAGCACAATGGCGAAAAGATAGGCGGCGGGGATGCGCAACGCGGTGAAAATCACGCCGATCAACAAAGGGGGCAGGGTGTCTCCGGCGCCGCCGAAAGCGCCCTCTAAAACGACTTCGAACACGCCGATCAGCCAGCAGACCGCCACGATTCGCAGATACACCGCCGACTGCGAAACCACCGCCGGATCGTCGATGAAAAAACGAACGATGGGTTCCACCCAGATCAAGATCAATACCGCGAAGACCGCTTCGAAAGCCAGCGCAACGAAGCCGGTGCGCCAGGCGGCTTTTTCAGCTTGCTCGGGTTGTCCCGCGCCGACGTATTGCCCGATCAAGCTGGCGGCGGCGATAGAGAAACCGTAGGCGATAAACCATGGGAACGCCTCCATGCGATGGCCGATTCCCAAAGCGGCGATAGGAGTCGAACCGAACGAAGCGATTACCCAGGTCAAGCCGATGTAAATCAAGCTGAAAAACGCGCCGTTTAAGGCGATGGGCAGGCCAACCGAAATAATTCTGCGGGCGTCATCCCAGGGAACTTTCAGTTGGCGCAGTGAAAAACGGGGTAATAACTCGCGTTTACGCAGAATCTTCAAACCGATAGCCAGAATCACGGCGTGAGCGGCGACCGTCACCCAGGCAGCGCCTGTCAAACCCATGCCGGGAATCGGTCCCAGGCCGAAAATGAAAAGAGGGTCGAGTATGGCATTGAAAATAACTGCAATGCCCATCAGCAGCATCGGCGTTTTCGCATCGCCGACGCCGCGAAAGGCGGCATTGACCGTGATGGCGGAAAATATCACCGGCAATCCCAATAGCCAGGGAAGCAGGTATTCAACCGCCAGGGAGCTGACCTCTACTTCCAGATTCAGCCAGCCAAACAGAACCTGTCGCAAGGGCAGCATGATAAGCAGAAAAGCGACGCTCAAGATTAGCGCCAGGCTCAGGCATTGGCCGAGATGTTCCTTGACGCGCTCGCTGCGATTGGCTCCGACTTCCTGGGCGCTTAACGCATTGGCGGCAACGCCGGTTAAATCGCCGAAAGACATCAGCATCCATAATACGAAGGAAGTCGCGCTGGCGGCGGCTAATGGCAACGCGCCCAGTTTGCCGACCCAGAACGTGTCTACCAAATGATACAAAGATTCGATGACCATCGCTCCGCTGGCAGGAATCGCCATCGTCAAAATCGCCCGGTTCATGGGTAGTTGCGTCAGGTTGGTGGTTTTCGGTGACTGGGTCATGCGTTTAATCTTGTTTCTTCTTTAGAAGTCTTTTTCCGGCCTATGCGACAGCATGCAGTGTACTCAAGTTTGCCGGAATCACAATGAAATTATGATGGCTGGCGGGCGGGGAAAATTGAATGTGAGAACTTTGGGACGGTTTCAGAAATTGTAGCTTGTTCTCAAGAACCGAGTACAGCAAGTTTTATGCTGTAAAATATCCTGATAATGGCTTATATCTGTAGCAACCGCGAAGCAAGTTCTGCCACTACGCGGCGGCAAACGTACAAAAACCGCACTAAAACTACAGTAGAATCGCACAAAAACCACACGAAATGACCGCAGATGACCACTTGATTTTCAGTATCAGTCGCAAAAGTGGCCTGTTTGCTTATTTGCTAGGATATGTGGCAAATTCAGTGAATTTTTTACTGTGCGTTTACGGTCAGTTGATGTCGTTTTCGTGTCATTTACTGTCGGTCTACGGTCGAAGTAGAACGGTCTTACAAAATCGTAGAAAGCAGCTTTTCATGTCTATCGATTTTGCCAAAACCCAACCCGGCTAGCACACCGATGCGAAAAGTGGGTTTATCGAAAAACGATAAAACCTGTTGACAGCGGACATCAGCGGTGGCAGTCTGGTTCTCTGTATTTGTGTTGTTTCGTATTTGGAGGAATCACCGATGAAACGATCTGCCGTACGCGCCCTTTGCCTTCTCTTTTTACTCTATTCCTGTTTGGGTTTTACCAGCGCTATGGCTCTGGATAAGCAGGAAAAAATTCATCCTTCGCTCTTGGCTCCGATGTCCATGCCGGGCATTCCCGCGTTGAAAGCGACCGATCTGGATCTGCGGGCCGTTTCCTTAAGATTGGAATTTCTCCCGGATGTCGCCGAGCGTCAGAGATTGCAGCAGGCCGGTTTTCGTCCAATCGTTCACGACGGTCGCTGGATGCATGTCGGGCGCGTTTATCCAGGTTCGATAAAGCGAGCGGATCTTGAACGTGTGGCGACGATTGCAACGGTATCGCGCATCGAGCCGGGACTGGCGAAAATCCTGCGTCCCATGGAAACGGCGCGAGTTTCAAACGGCATCGATCAGGTTTATGAAAATTACAGCGATCAGAATGAGCAGCCTGTAACGGGCTTGGGTTCCACGGTTTGCATCGACGATTCCACGGTGGATCTTTTTCATCCGGCGTATTTTAAAAGCGATGGCGGCGAGTTCTCCTGGATCGACGTCGATCTGGATCAGGCGTTTACTCCCGGGGTGGACGCGGTGGATTTAAACGGCAACGATATTGCGGACACTGGCGAGATTCTTGATTTCTTCGATGCCGTCATCAGCGAATGGGGTCAGATCAGCAACAACGACGGTGTATTCCAGGCGGATCTCGATCATTTATACAACGATGCCAACGAAGATCATCAGCGCAACTTCGGCCCGGATCAAGGATTCACGGAACAAGATCCCTGCTACGGAGAGCGGCTGTTTTATGTATTGGACGACAACGAGAACAACCAACTCGACGTGGGGGAACTTCTGGTCGGACTGGGCACCAGCAAGGTGAAAATCGCTTATACCTATGATTATTACACCCAGCAACTGGGCGTGTATACTCGTGGCGATAACCTCATCAACTATCCTTTCGACCGCCAGGGCACTGGCTCTCACGGAACGGGAACTTCGGGCATCAGCGCTTCGGGGCATCCGGGGCATCGTCTGCGCGGCGTGGCATACGACGCCGAACTGGTGCTGGTGGAGAGCATTATCAGCAGCTATTACGAGGGAGAAGGCGAGGGCGGACTTTCCCATCTGGCGGCGACGCTCTCTTTCTGCGCGGATGCAGGCGCGGATATCGCGTTGCACGAATGGTGCGTAAATGGACCGGCTCCGCTGGATGGCTCCGCCAACGATTCTCTTGCAATGAATGAAGCCGAAGCGGCGGGCATGGTGCAGATCAACCCGACCTGCAATTTCCATAGTTCCAAGAAAGCCGCACGTTTCCGTGTGCCGGCTGGTGGCAGCCACGAAATTTCGGTTGCGCTGGATCCTACCTATTTCGTAGGCGATCCTTACTATCTGTCGTTGCATTTCCGCTGGAGGCGACCGGATCAGGATATATTCGTATGGGTACCCAATGGTATGTTCGGTCGCGAATTGAAGAGCGGCTATTTGTGGGATGAGAGCGGCGCGGTTGAATGGGTGACAATGGGTGAAAGCGAGCGTGGTACGGATAATATTGAAATTATCTACTGGATGGAAGACGAATCGGCCTTGACGCTTCCGCGCAAATTCCGTCTGGTCAACCGGGGACGAGTGCCGGTGGATGTGGTCGGTTTCGTTGGCGACAACGTATCATCCTTCTTTTACGGGGCGGTTTTTACCTCCGATGCCAATAACGGCAGTGAAGCCACCGCGCATATTACCACCGCCGATTTCCCCAGCACCAGCGACGCCGGAATCGGCGTGGCCGCCCACGATCATACCGGCGGACAGGAAGGATTGACTTACTACAGCGGGCGGGGCTTGCGCATCGACGGCAAACCGATCGTCACCGTAAGTGGAACCTGGGAGCAGCGCGCGCCATTGCCGTATTATACCAACTACAATCCAAATGGAGATCATTTCGATCATGGAGCCTACACCATGTTCAGCGGCACCAGTTCGTCTTCTCCGCTGATGGCGGGAATTACGGCGTTGTTGTTGCAGTACGCGCCGAACCTGGACCCGGCAGGCGTACGTAAGGCGTACATGCTTGGATCGGACCGCACGTTAAATCGTACGACGCCGGATATCGGCTGGGGTTATGGAAAAGTTTGGGCGCCGGGTTTACTGAATGCCAGCGTCACCGCAATGATCGATGAGACTCCTCCCGAACCGGCGATCTTTGCAGAGGAGTACGGTGTGGTCGGAGAGCGCATGGTTTTCAGCGGCGCGGGTACGTTGGATGATCGCGGCATCATCGAGTGGAACTGGACCATCGACGATGAGACCCCGGCAGAAAAGAACGCCTCGCAGATGTGGTTCATTTATAGCTTCGATGAGGTTGGGGATTACGTGATCGGTTTGAGCGTCACCGATGAAGGCGACAACGTCGTCAAGACGGAAAAAACGGTGCATATCGTGGCAGCGGAAGGCGTGACCGAAGTTTACGAGCCGGGAAATTGCTACGGCCCCTGTTTGCCCTGGCAGCTAGGACATTGCGTGGAGACGATCAACACCTGTGTTTGCGATCAGGGAACCTGGCGCGCGCAAAACTGCGAGGAATACTGCCTGCAACAGAATCGTGAATTCAATGCCTGCCAGTTGGATGCCCAGAATATTCCCGAGTGCCAGTGCGGCGATCTGCTGCCCGATCCGGATGGCGATGCACCCGATGGAGACGGCATCGATGGTGATCTGCCTGATGGCGATGTCGTCGATGGAGATGTCATTGACGGGGATTCTGTAGACGGCGATGGGATTGATGGTGACTTGCCGGACGGAGATCAGGTTGATGGCGACGCAGTCGATGGCGACAGTGAAAAGGATGGGGATGTCGTCGACGGCGATGTGATTGACGGTGACTTGGTGGATGGCGATGAAATCGATGGCGACAGCGAGTCCGATGGGGATGTCGTCGATGGCGATTTGGAAACCGAAACAGTAGATGACGGCGGATGTTCGCAGCCGCCCACGACTGGCGGTTTTGCAGGTTGGTTCGTTGCCGGTCTTTTGATTTTCGTAGTGCGACGCAGAAGATTGGCCAATTCGAAAAAGTGGTAAAGATGCTGAAAATGGAGTAGCATAATTCCAGCTATTACCGTAACACATCACTCTGGAGGATTTAGCCGTGTTCAAGACTCGCATTACGGAACTATTGGGAATCGAAACGCCGATTATCGGCGGCACGATGATGGATCTGGCGACGGCACCTTTCGTCGCTGCGATTTCAAACGCTGGTGCGCTAGGCATTATCGCCTCGGCTATTTTCAAGGATACCGAGAAACTGCGCGACGAATTGAAGCGCACGAAAGATCTGACGGATAAGCCGTTCGGCGTCAATATCAATTTGTTTCCCATGCTTGCTCCGCCGGATAACAAGGCATTTGTCGAAGTGCTGGCCGAGGAAGGTGTGAAAATTGTGGAGACCTCCGGTTTTGGCGCTCCGGCTGAACTGGTGGATCTGTTCAAACAATACGGCATCACCTGGATTCATAAGTGCGTTGGCGTTCGTTATGCGAAGAAGGTCGCGGCGATGGGTGCGGATGCGGTGACGGTCGTCGGTTACGAAAACGGCGGTGCGACCGGAACGCTGAACGTTACCACGCTGGTGCTGGTGCCAAGCACGGTCAACGCCATAGACATTCCGGTGGTTGGCGGCGGCGGCGTGATGGACGGACGCGGACTGTATTCGGTGCTTTCTCTCGGTGCGGAGGCGGCAATCATCGGTTCGCGCTTCATGCTTTCGGAAGAATGCCCGATTCATTACGATCTGAAACAGGCCTTATGCCAGGCGACCGAGCTGGACACGGACATCATTATGGAATCGATCGGCTTCGCTCACCGCGTGTGGTTGAACGAACCGGCCAAGAAGACCATCGAAATCGAAGCCAAGGGCGGTGGGCTGGAAGATATCCTCCCCTACGTTTCCGGCCAGGCGGCTCGGGATATGTACGAAACCGGTGTGCTGGAAGCCGGGACGGTCTCCTGCTCGCAAGCCATCGGGCTGAAAAACAAGATCATGCCGGCGAAAGACATCGTGGCCGAAATCATGGCCGAAGCCGAAGAGGTCCACCAGCGTATGAACCGCATACGCGGCTGATTATAACCTGATAAGGATTCGTTTCTCGCTGACTTTCCTTCTGTGAAGGGGCAGCCATGCACGGTCCTCGCGTGAAATCGCTTTCCGAATTGCCCAGTATTTTAGTACTGCTTCTCGCGGTTTTGTGTATGAGTCTATACTACAGCGTAGTTGTGACTGGCAGTGCCGGAATTGCATTTGCGGAAGAAATGAGTGAAGCGGGCGAGTCGAGTTCCGGCGCGGAACAGAACCCCGAACAGACAAGCGGCGCAGCCTTAGCGGATGAGAAAGCCGTGGTTTGCGAAGAAGGGGAGCGCGCGTCCGATTCGGACGGCGAAGGAGACTCCGCCGTTTCGCGCTTTGTGAAAGCTCCCAAGCTGCGTCCCTGTTGCGCGTTCGGGCATAGTTTGAGAACGACGATCTCCGGTTCTTCCGTTCCCGTCAAACTGGATAATATCCTGTATCCGGATCAACTGGGAAATCATTCCTACCGATTGAGCGACATTCAAACCGAGCAGAACGGCCTGATCTATACCTGCCGGGCCGGTGTGGTGGATCTGGCGCACATCCGGGATTACGCGGATTGGACGGCGTATCTCTACGAGCGAATCCGCCTGGTCGTCGGTTCGGGCGCCGTAATTCCCATTGCCGATGAAGCGGCGAAACGGAAGATCGTGATCCGCCTGCCGGGCGTGTCGCTCTCGGATGCGGAAAAAGACGAACTGGCTCTGCTATTGGCGCAGCGCATCTCGTTTAAGTTATCGGTCTGGCATGAAATCGTGACTTGGTACGACCACCGTAGTGTCGAATTGTTTTCCGAGCGGCTGTCTTCGTTTTCTCCGGAAGACATGTTCAGCAATGCGCTGGGAGCGAAGCTGGGAGCCGATGCCCTGCGTAGCGGGAAACCCTATGACGAAGCGATGGATGACGTGCTGTACGCCATGATTCACAAACTTGCGCCGTTACCGAACAAGCAGAGCAAGCTGACGCTGAACGAAGTGGATGGCGTCTGGTGGGATCGCAAGAAAAGCATGCCGGACATGTCGATGGTCACTCGTAGAAATCTCGATGCCGGAGATACGATCACGCCGTGGATCATCCCGGACGAATACTCGCCATATTGCAGAGATCGAAAAGAAGATGCGTTTGTCATGCCGATTCCTATGCGGGGACCGCAGAACCTGCTGCTGACCGATCTGTATGAACTGCGCTTTAGCGTACTGCACGAACAAGTTCCAAAATTCATTCTGCCTGATAAGGAAAACCCCTGGGTGACCGAAGAGGATTTTCCCTGGATCATCGAAAACATTCGCCGCGACGTGCTTGACATGTTCGGGCCATTTGGCGATTCACCCGCAATCGATCTGTATGACATGAACGTCGAACCCCGCTATTCGAGTAATTTCGATCCTAAAATGCCCTGTGGTCCTGACGATGAAAGCTGCAAGCAGACGCGCAGGGAAGAAACCCATGGCATCAATATCGGAAAGCTGCGCGTGGCGGCGGGCAATTATCCGGGTATGATTTTCGGTTTTACACTGGCCGATGGCGAAACCATGGGCGGCATGTTTCGCGTTCTGACATTGAGCGCATCGGTTGCGTTTACGGATAGTGCGTATACCATACACGCCAAGGCGATTGAAAGCCCCATTCTGCACTTCTGTTCCGTGAAAGCCGAGGATGGCTCAGATCGGGAGGAAATCGACTATCCCTTTGTCAATCCCTTTGCCGTAAAATGCGTACCGGGATCGTCCTGGGGAATCAAGCTCGACCTGTTGGAAATGCTTTACGATAGCGAACCTTTCGATGGCAGCGCGGATTCGTTCGGTTTTCGTCCCATCGAATTCGGGATCGTTTTCAATCCGCTGGGGAATGGCTTTACACCGGGGTTTCTGGAGCGCAAGCTGTTGCTTTCGGTCGGTATTGCACCGGAGATCATCGTTCTGAATCTGGAAAAGGCGACCCGGCGCGATGCGTCGCTGATGGGCTACTTCACGCTGATTTACGACAGAAGTCTATTCGACGACAAGTTCTCCTACAAGTTGTTCGGCGGCATTCGCGACGATCTGACGAACACGAACCTGTTCAATGTCGAAGGTGGCGTGCGCTTGCAGTACAATCATCTGTGGAGTCGCCGGGATTTCCGAGGTGGCGAGCCACTGCATTCCATTATCAACTTCGGCGTGGAGATTGCGGTGAATTACTGGTATGAACAGCGCCCAAGCTTACCCAGCATGATCAAGTCCACCATGATCGGAATGCAGAAAGACTACATTCCCGATAGCTGGAACATTTCCGGCCACGCCATTTTCTACATCGAAACGACGATTCCGAAACTCGGTATGTTCTAACCATTCTTTTTACGTAACGGAGAAAAACCGGGAGGCGGTGCGCTGAAGGGACGCAGTTCACTGTAGCCGAAATGCTCCAGGTAACTGGGCGCGATGCCGAAGCAGTCGTCGCAAATGGCGCAACGCTCGCAGGCTGCCGTTTTTACGCCGAGATCGAGCGAGCCGCGATCCAGCGTAAAGCGGGATGTGGGTGTGACGACCAGGGCGTTTTCCTCCAGCGGATGCCAGACCAGCGCCGGCGTTTCCGGGAAAAAGCAGTAGGGGATGTAGTAGCAGCGGAAGCTCTCGAAACCCAGTGTCTCTGCCAAACGTGCGGCTTCACTGACGGCGCGAGCGGTTTCGGTCATGTTGGGAACCAGTTCCTTCCAACGCAGGCGCGCTCTGCCTTGAGCCGTGACGAACCAGACATTCATGCGTCTTGCGCCCAGCGAATGGAAAAAGCGGACCTGCTCGCCTAAGGAGCCGACTGTCTGTTGGGTCAGGATCGCATCCAGCTCCAACTCGATAGTGGCAGTGGCTTTTGCGACATTGCGGATGGCCGTTCGAAGCTGCTCGAAGGAGCCGGGCACGCCAGTCAGCGTCTCATGAGTCTGTTCATCTGCGCCGCGAACCGAAATGTTGAAGCGATCCACACCGGCGTCGATCAGGCTGTTCAAATAGCTGGAATCCGCCAGGCGGAAGCCGTGCGTTTGAAGGGAGAGCCGCTCCGGCTCCATGGACTTGGCATAACGCAGCAACTCGGGAAGATCCTCGCGGTCGGTAGGTTCTCCGCCGCCGAAGCGGATCAGGCGGGGACCATAGGCCATGGCGCGTGAAATCTCCGCTTTGACCTGCTCCGTATCCAGTTGCTGCTCCAGCATCTCATCCGGTACGGCACAGAAGATACATTTTGCCGAGCAGGGATAGCCGGGCAGCACGTCGAGCAGACGAATGCGGGAGGGACGCCCCGTGTCTGGATGCGGGCCGAAATCCCAGAAGCCGTTGCAGACCGGATCGTAGGGACAGTGGGCGCATTTGCCGTTTTTGAAACGCGCTTCGGCCAGGAAATCCGCCAAGTTCACTTCCTCGCCATCGACGAAAAGCATATGGCGCACGGACTTGTAATAATCCTGCAATGCGTAGCGTTCGTAGCCGGGGAGCAGGCAGAAGGGCAGGTTGATCACCAGAATTTTCAAGCGGTCGCCTGCCTGTTGAATGACCTGGCTGATTTTTTCTCCGGCTTCGTAAGGATCGGGCGCCAGTGCTGGATCTACCTCGCCGAAGGGAGTGTAGTACTGGATGTTCCAGGTTTTGATTCCCAGCTTGATCAGCAGGGCTGCCATGGCAGGCAATTCGTGCAGGTTGTCGCGCGTGACGGTGGTGTTGACTCCGACAGCAGGAAAATGTTTGCGGGCGTTCATCAGTCCGCGCACGGTTTGACGGAAGGAGCCGGGCTGGGTCGTCAAGCTTTCATGAATCTGAGGATTGGCTCCGTGCAGGGAAATCAACAGATTCAACGGATAGGCGGCCAGTTTTTCAACAAGTGCAGGATCCGAAAGCAGGCGGCCATTACTGGTGATGGTCAAGGTTTCCATGCCGGCTTGCCGGGCGTAGTCGAGCAGGTCGAACAAACGCGGATAGAGCGTCGGCTCGCCGCCGTCGATGTCCAGCATACGCACCCCGCGTTCCCGCGCCTGATCGATGGCCTGTTTCTGGCGTTCGAAATCGCCATGCCGGATTTCCCGGTCCGCAATCGAGCAGAAGATGCAATGGTTGTTGCATTTATAGGTTGTGTTGATGATCAGCTTTTCATTGCCTTTTGCCGAAACGGTGGCGTGGCTGAAAAGTTCGAACAACTGCTGATAACTCGCTTTCAGCGAAGCGGGCAGGGGAGAATCTGGCCACTTCAGCTTCCAGTGCAGCCGCTCATCTACCAGGCTTTTAAGGCGGCGAAGAAGTTTGACCGTTGCCGGGAAGCCAGTCGGTTCGGCGGAGAGTTCAATCGTCAGTTCGGCTTGTGGATTACCTTGTATTGTGCTGACAAACTGCTTCCAAGGTGACGCATCGCGTTGCTCATTGCCGGTAAATGCGAACGATAGCTCGCGGGCATTCTGTTGAAACATTACATGTATAGCTACTGCGTGGTTCATTTCAGGTCACATCCTTATATGATAACGCTATCAGCAAGCCGAGATCGGGTCAATGATCCTGACAATTTCGCAGCGCGTTAAGAGGATCGATACCTTTCCCAGAGATAGCTCATTCAGCTTATATTGTAAAGAAAACAATCGGTTATGGCATATCTAGGCAAGATTGATAGGCGCTATTTAGAGCAGAGACCCCAACATATGGTAGGAAGTGGCAATTCCTTATTATTTTTTGCCTTGACAGGGCGTATGGATGGGGTATGATTTCTTTTATCGTGAATGAACCGTCATTCATTAGCTGGCGAGAGTTGACGAACTTCATCAAGCCAACAGGTGAAGTTCTTCTTTTTTTGACTCCGGTTCCATTTTGTTTCAAGCAAAGTCGGAAATTTTTTGAGGCTTAACTAAGACGGAGGAATTAATGGCGAGAGAAATCAAGAAAGTGGCAGTTGTGGGAGCCGGAATAATGGGCAGCGGGATTGCGGCTCAGCTCGCGAACGCGGGCATTCCCAGCATCCTGCTGGACATCGTTCCACCCAACCTCTCCGATGAGGAGAAAAAAAACAAAGCCAAGCGAAATTCTTTCGCTGCTGGCGCGGTCACCAAGATGATCAAGCAGAAGGGCCAGATTCAGCCCTTGATGAACAAGCGACGTGCGAGCTTGATCGAAGTCGGAAACATCGAGGATGACCTGGACAAAGTCGCCGAGTGCGATTGGGTCGTCGAAGTCGTGTTGGAACAGCTGGACATCAAGCGCAGCCTGTTCGACAAACTGGTCAAAGTGGTCAAGCCGGGAACCATCGTTTCCAGTAACACCTCGGGTATCGCCATCAACACGATGGTCGAAGGCTACCCGGAAGACTTCCAGAAGAACTTCCTGGTCACTCACTTCTTCAACCCGGTTCGTTACATGCGCCTGTTGGAACTGGTTCCGGGCGAAAAGACCGATCCCGCAGTCATCAAACTGATGGCCGATTTCGGTGAAAGCAAACTGGGCAAGGGCATCGTGTACGGTCTGGACACCCCGAACTTCGTCGGTAACCGCATCGGTGTGGGTTCGATGATGGGCGTTCTGTCCGCCATGGTCGAAGACGATCTGACGATCGAAGAAGTCGATGCCGTCACCGGTTCCGCGATGGCTCACAAAATGCCGACCTTCAAGACCGCTGATTTGGTTGGTCTGGACACCATCGGCCACATCATCACCAACAGCTACGAAGCGCTGCCCAACGACGAAGCGCGCGATCAGCTGGTGATCCCCGATTATTTGCAGAAAATGCTCGACAACAACCTGCTGGGCAACAAGACCAAAGCCGGCTTCTACAAAAGAGAAGGCAAGCAGAAGATGGTCATGGACTGGAAAACCAAGGAATACAAACCCTTGGAGAAGGTCAAGGCCGATTGCCTGAAGATCGCCAAAAACACCGACGATCCCGGCCTGCGCATCAAGCAGCTGGTCAACACCGATGACAAATTCGGTAAATTCGCATGGAAGCTGCTCTCTCGCGGCGCCATCTACGCCGTGAACCGGATCGGTGAAATCTGCGAAGACGTCGTCAACATCGACAACGGTATGAAGTGGGGCTATGCCTGGGAAATGGGTCCCTTCGAAGTATGGGATGCCATCGGCGTGAAAGAATCCGTGGAACGCATGAAAGCCGACGGTCTGGCCGTTCCGGCTACCGTGGACACCATGGTTGCCAAATCCGAAGGTAGCTGGTATGTGGTGCGTGAAGGCAAGAAATATTTCTGGGATGTGAAGACCGAAGCCTATCAGCCGGTTCCGACCAAACCCGAAAACTTCAGCCTGACGCTGCACAAAACCCACAAACAGGCTTTGAAGACCAACTCTTCCGCTTCGTTGCATGATATCGGCGACGGCGTGGCGCTGGTCGAATTCCATTGCAAAATGAACGCCATCGACGGCGAAATCATTCAGATGATCCACGAAGGTTGCGACCTGGTGGAATCCTCGGACGATTGGGCCGGTCTGGTAATCGCCAACGAAGGCGAGAACTTCTCCGTCGGCGCGAACCTGGCCATGATCATGATGGGCGCCATGGGCGGCCAGTTCGACATGATCGAAGAAGCGGTCACCGGTTTGCAGCAGGGTTCGATGCGTATGCGTTATTGTCCGAAGCCGGTCGTCATTGCTCCTCACGGCATGGCGCTGGGCGGTGGCTGCGAAGTCATCCTCTCCGGTGACGCGGTTGTTTCGCACTGCGAACTGTACGCCGGTCTGGTCGAATTGGGCGCGGGCCTGATTCCTGGCGGCGCGGGTAACAAGAACCTGTTGATCCACTACCTGGAAAACATCCCGGCGGACATGAAGATCGATCGTTTCCCGATCGTGCAGCGTGTCTTCGAGCAGATCGCCATGGCGAACGTCAGCTTATCGGCTGCAATGGCTAAGGACACCAAGGTGCTGCGCGCCAGTGACCGTATCGTCATGAACCGCGACGAGCAGATCTGGGAAGCCAAGCGCTTGGCCAAGGGCATGTACCTGGGCGGCTACCGCGCTCCCGAAATGCCGGATTACCTGATCCTGCCGGGCAAGCCGGGTAAGGCTACTTTCCAGACGGGTCTGTACAACATGGTACAGGGCGGCTACGTGACCGAATTCGAAGTCAAGATCGCGACGAAGCTGGCCAACGTGCTGTGCGGTGGCGACATCGAACCCAACACGGCGGTAACCGAGCAGCATCTGTTGGATCTGGAACGCGAAGCGTTCATGAGTCTGGTTGGCGAGCAGAAAGCCATCGAGCGTATGCAGTCGCTGCTGACCACCGGACGTCCGCTGCGTAACTAAGACGGCGTTACGAATAGCAACCAAATAACAAACCTTTATTAAAGGAGTGAATATTATGAGAGAAGCTGTCATCGTTGCCGCAAGGCGCAGTCCGGTAGGAAAGGCCAACCGTGGCCCCTTGAAGTACACCCGTATTGAGAATATAGCTGCCCATGTTATTCAAGCTGTTCTGAAAGATACCGGTGTCAAGGGTGAAGAAATCGACGATTTCATCGTTGGTTGCGCTATGCCGGAAGCCGAACAGGGCATGAACATCGCTCGCATTATCGGTTTGACCGCCGGTTTGCCGGACACCGTTCCGGCCGTGACCGTCAACCGCTTCTGCTCCTCCGGTCTCGAAACCATCGCCATGGCCTGTACGCGCGTTATGGCCGGATTCCAGGACATCGTTCTGGCCGGTGGTGCGGAAACCATGAGCATGATCCCCATGGGCGGAAACAAGATCGTCGGTAACCCCGAGACCGTCGAAACCAAGGCTGTGGGCGCGTATTGTTCGATGGGTAATACGGCGGAGAACGTCGTGAGCCGTTACGGTGAAG
Organism: Myxococcota bacterium; assembly: GCA_965140415.1. GTDB lineage: Bacteria > Myxococcota_A > SURF-8 > SURF-8 > SURF-8. The sequence continues at coordinate 4,259,598 of OZ223209.1, read as the reverse complement.
AATTCAACCTGACCCGTGAAGAGCTGGACAAATTCGCGTTGGCTTCCAATGAGAAAGCGCTCAACGCGCAGAAGGAAGGCTACTTCGAATCGCAGATCGTGCCGATTCCCTACACCACGTGGGTCAATGGCAAAAAGGTTGAAGGCGTACACAAAGTGGACGACGGTCCCCGTCCCTCCACGATGGAAACCCTGGGCAAAGTTCGCCCGGCGTTTAAAGCCAAGGGTGGTGTGGTCACTGCCGGTAACTCCTCGCAGATGGATGACGGCGCGGCTTTCGTGCTGGTCATGAGCAAGGAAGAGGCGGAGAAGCGCGGCCTGAAGATCATGGCTTACTTCCGCAACTACCAGGTCTGTGGCGTGGATCCCGAAGTCATGGGTATCGGCCCGGCCTTCGCGATTCCGAAGCTGATGGATAAAGCCGGCATGAAGTACGAAGACATCGATCTCTACGAGATCAACGAAGCCTTCGCCAGCCAGGCGCTGTATTCCGTTCGCAAGATCGGCATCGAGAACCTGATGGATCGTATCAACGTCAACGGCGGCGCGATTGCTCTGGGTCACCCCCTGGGCTGCACCGGCGCCAAACTGACCACCCAGTTGCTCTATGAACTGGAACGTCGCGACAAGCATTTCGGTATCGTGTCGATGTGCATCGGCGGCGGCATGGGCGCTGCGGGCCTCTTCGAGCGTCCCTAGTGCCTAAGTTCGTTCATTCACATGAATGACATTCGCCCCCGGCCTGATTGGTCGGGGGCGTTTTAGTTATGCGATTGTTTCTTTCTGTTCCGTTTTACCGTTGCATTTGCTACAGTGTGATTGACGATCATCCGGATTCGAAGAAACTTCTACAGATCTGGTTAAGGAGCGACAGATGCCCTATCGCCTGGGGATTCGTTTTGATAGTGCAGCGATAAAACCCAAATCCGCCGGCCAAGCCATTTACAGCTTGGTTTTCCGAAGTTTCGCGCCGGATGATCTGGGAGTTTTCCGCTTACAGCACGGCAAACTGCAAGACGGTTCGCTCTGTCTGCTCGTACAAACCGAAACGCAAGCCGCACTGCAAAATGCCTATCGAACGATCAAAGCTTCAACTGACCCGCTGCTGGCCAGTGTGGAAAAACGCTTTGTCCGCAAGGAAGAATATTCTTCAGAAGATCGATTCAGCCGCTCCATTGCCGTCGAAACGGACGGCCACGTTTCTATTTCCGATGCCATAAAAAAACGCCTGCTTCCTCTGGCGAAAAACACGGCCTGGGAAGGTCTATTGCAGCCGGAAGAAAGACTGCCTGTTGAAACTTCCGACAAGCAGCCCCAACTGGTTCCGAGCTTTGAAGAGGTTGTGGATTTAGACCGGAATACAGAACCGGAACAGGCTAAGCCTGATGAACTGGAAGGGCAGGGCGAAGCGGTCGAACCAGTCGAACTAGTTGAACCGAACGAGCCGAACGAGCCGAACGAAGCGGTGCAGTTGAGTGATCCGGGCGAACTGCCTCCTTTGGAGCTTTCCCCTTCTACGGAGATGCAAACGCCGCAGCAAGAAGAAGAATCAAGTGAGACGGCTCCGCCTGCTGCCGTAGCCTATGCGTATCCGGCGGGAAGCTCGCCTGCGGACTCCAACTTGCCTTCGCTGGAATTGGAAACCGCCCGACGGGTTGAATTATCCGAAGATTCCGAGCAGGCCGCGCCCGGTTTGTTTCTTAATCGTAATGTGCCGGATACTCGTGTTGCGCATGCTGCGTATGTCGAGGACTTGATGAAAGGCGGACAGGCGCTGGGGGCCCTTCGCCTTGGATGGAAAAGCCTGCGCTCGAACTGGTCCAAGCTGACATTGACGACGATTTTGATGTTGGCCTTATTTACCGGGCTTTTGGCTGCTTTGGCGGCTTTCGTGAAGCCGACTTCGATTTCGAATTCGGTTCCACCCTCGATGTCGGTCGATCCCAGAAGCTGGCCGAAAGAACTGCTGGTCTCCGGGGGGATTACGCTATTGGTTTTATGGATTCAAACTCTGCTTGTAGCCGGTTTCTTTTCCGCTACGCTACATGCGTTGCGCTCGCACAAGGTGCGCATCAGCGATCTGTTTAACGCATTCCCGCGTGTGGTTTCAATTACCGTGACTATACTGGTGATGGGGATTGTATTTGCACTGTCAGCGGCGATTCTGGTTTACCTGCCGTTATTACAGGAAAACAAGGTTGTTGTATTCTTGATGAAAAGCGGAGTTGCCAAGGCATATGCGGAGCATTTCAACCTGATCTATCATGTCTTGGTTTTCGGTGTATTCAGTTTGACTCAGATCGTGATTTTCACCGGTTTTTCACAGGCCATTCTCGTTGCAATGGATACCAGCTATTCCGGCATTTCCGCCTTGCTGGTAAGCTGGCGAATCATGCAGGGACGAAAATTCTCTTTTGTAATTTTCTACATTTTGCTGGGAATCGTAAGCTCGATTGTACTGGGATTGCTTGGTGGCGGCGCAGTGTTGATTGGCTGGTTATTGCAAAGTCATGCCGGGGTTCCGGTGGCAGCGCCGATTTGGATGGGTGTTTCCGGTATCCTTGCGATATTGTTCATTATTCCGTTCATGTATTGCAGTTGGTCGGCCTTTTACGAACGCGCACAGATCGCGTATTTTTCCGACTGAGTCCCGGCTTCGATACCTAATCTTCGGGACGCTCATTCAAACGGTGAAGGCTGCGTGATCAGCCACTGCTTCAGGGAGTCCCTGGTTTCTTCATCCAGTTGAATTCGTTTGCGAATATCTTCCTCGCCATCCAGGTAACGTTGCGCCTGGTCACGAATCGAATTCGGCCCATCTTCGTCATATGCCCAGCGATACAGGCGATTGGCGGTGGTCATCTCATCTGCCAGCTTGTATATGTGCCCAAGGCGAACCGCAGAAAACAATTTCAAAAACGGAGGCGCACCCTTGGGCAATTCGGTTCGATATCGGTTCAGGGTGTGCAGTCCATCCGGGTTATGCTGAACCAGAATGCCGATCATGGCTTCCGTTAACGCCAGACGATGGTCCTGCTGTCTGAAATCCGCCAGGGAATTTCGGACTTCTTTGGGCGGTTGATGTTCTCTTGCCTGCTGTATCGCTTGATCGGCCATTTCCAGGCGACCCGACATCAGCGCGAGATCGGCCAGTTGCATGTAGGCTTCCACACTGTTGGGTATCAATTGCACGACTTCCTGCATCAACGCCAAGCCTTCTTCCGGCTTCTTTTCTCGGTGAACCAGCGCGGAGGCCAACATCATTTTGCCCAGTACATCCACTGGACTGCCGGTCTGTGCCGCCTGTCTCATCTGCTTCAGGCCGGTTTCACGATCGCCTTTGGGCAAGCCGAGAATGCCTAACAGGATCCGCCCCAGCGTTCCCAGATTTGCTGTGTAGTAGTTATAAGCACCGATCATCAACAGCGCACCATGCAGGTCGGGTCGCAACTCCAGAACCTCGAAAAAGCGCTTTATCGCCGTCCGCCCGCTCAATCCTGCCTGGATGACATTGTCTCTCATGGCCTGGTACATGCCCAGACTGGCGTGACACAGTCCCTCGTAAAACAAACCGGCGACGTGGAATTTATCGATCGTGGCCGCTCGTTCGGCCCGTTCGATACATTGATTGAAGTGCTGCTGCACCGCTTCGTCATAGGCGTCCGTATCCCGGTGAGCCGATGCCAGCGCCAAGGCGCGCATGCCCGCCCAGAAATGCAGGGACGGCAGATAGGCGCGCTTGTTTAACGCCTGTTCGATTTCACCCAGCGGTTCGAAGGCTTCTCCCGCACGATACCGGCTGAGAATCGAGAACAATTCCGGTGTAATCAGGTAGACGTCGTTGTCCGGTACATGCAGGGCAGAGGTGCTTTGCCGTGCAGGTTGCTCCGTTTGCGCAAAGGCGGTCATAGGGAGCAATAAAAGCAGGAAAATCAAAAGGATATCGTATTTAACTCGCATTTCTTTGTCCGTCTTCGTTGCGGTTAGTTAATTGTGTGACTTGTATCCTGACATGTGCGCGAGTGGGCGTCAAGAGCGAATAGTCGGTTAGCGTGATTGCACAAGACAAACACAAGGAGCAGGACGGGAACTCGGCTCCAACGGGAAAATCACGGGATTCGGAATCCAGTTGTCTACTCTGCGTTTATTTACATATATGTAATGGACAGATCGTGTTTGCTTGGGTATGCTGCCAAAGATTTTATGTGTGAATTCGCGGAAGATTTCTGCGTGATTTTAGTAGGAGGAAAGATACATGGCGATCGTGTTCTGGGAAAAAGAAGGTAGCGTAGCTCGACTTGTGATGGATCAGGCGGAAAACCGGCATAATCCCGAATTTCTGGAAGAAATACTGACGGCTTTTGATGAGATCGAAGCCGATTCCGAAATTGAAGCGGTGGTTTTAACTTCCAGCGATCAAAAGAACTGGTCTTTGGGGATCGATCTGGAGTGGATGATTCCGATTTTAGGTGATTCTTCCAGGCATGGTGAAGTCAAGCAGTTTCTGTATCGACTGGACGATCTGTTCAAGCGCCTGCTGATATTCCCGGTTCCGATTATTGCAGCCATCTCAGGACATGCCTTTGGTGATGGTGCGATTATGGCCTGTGCCTGCGATTTTCGCCTGATGCGTTCGGATCGCGGTTTCTTCTGTTTCCCGGAAGTGGATATCAGCATTCCGTTCATGCCGGGAATGTGGGCTATTGTCAAGCGCGCCATTCCCTATTCCAAGCTGTATGAAATGACACTATGCGGGAAGCGCGTTGGTGGTCCGGAACTGTGTGCTGCCGGAGGCATTATCCAAACCGTAGAGGGTGTTGAGGGGGTAAACGAAGCCGCTATGGAATTCGCGAAGACATTCCATAAAAAGCGTGGAATCTTCAGCGAAATGAAGGGACGAGCCAATATGGAAGCGATTCGTGTGATCGATGAAGACGACCCCGAGGTCATCGATTCGATGCGATTGCTGCCGAAGGTAGGATAAATCGAGCTAGGAGTTCAGTGTTATCTGTTGACAGGTCAACAGGACGGTTGAAAAAAAGCACTATCGGGACTATACTTTCAGCCTGTTGTATTTGAAGCGAGAGAGTTTAGTATCATGCCAAAAGTTCTTAACAAGAGAATGGTCAAAATTCGCTTTCTGCATCGACAGGATTTCCTGAAATACTATCTGCCCGATGTCGGTATCGGCGGTTTTCAGTGGGTCGTTGGAAACAACGTTCAACTGGAGAATCAGGTTACGGTGCGTTTTAGTTTCGTCGGCCATACTGAGCCCTTTGAACTGGATGCCAACGTGGTCTGGCGCAAATCAAGTCCGCCGATGAAGCCGAGCTTTCCACCGGGAATCGGCTTCGAGTTCCGTTCTTCTTCAAAGAAAACGCTTACCGATTTGCTGCGCTTCGTTGTGGAAAAACAAGATGGTCTGATGCACGTCCGAGACGATCGCGAAGAGCGCCGGGTCAAGGTGTCGCTGGGTTGCGAATACTTATATAAAGATGAACTTGTCAAGGCTTCGGTGGCCAACCTGTCCACAAAGGGAGTTCATTTTCGCAGCAAGCACATGCTTGAAGAAGGGCAGCCGCTGATTTTCTTTCTGAATGACACGCAATTCCTTCGTCCCATGGTGCTGGAAGGAAACGTGATCTGGTCGGATGCAACCGCCGATCCACCGGGATTCGGTGTGGAACTGCGATACGATTCGCGAAAAAACAAGCAAGATGTCAAACGCTACATTTCGAGCCTGACCGACGATTTCGAAGACGACGCCTGATGCCGGTCCGCATCGTCGTAATGTGATAGCAAGGAGAGCCATTTCATGGATCATTGGGTATGGGATATCGATCCAACTATTTTTCGTTGGGGACCGATACAGATTCGTTATTACGGAATCCTGTTTGCCGTAGTGCTGTTGACCAGTTTCCATTTCTGGAAAGATTTCATGCAGCGCAAACAGTATCCGGAAGAGAAAATCTACGGATATTTCTACTGGCTTACGATTTTCGGGATTATCGGTGCGCGCGTGGGGCATTGCCTGTTTTACGAACCCATGCGCTATCTCTCAAACCCCATGGAAATTCTGTATATCTGGAAGGGCGGACTGGCCAGTCACGGCGGGACGATCGGTATTATTCTCGGTGTGACCGCTTACGCTTTTGCCAAGCGTATTCCCTGGATGGTCGTGGCCGATGGCGCTTCCTATACTGCTGCGTGTGCCGCGACGTTCGTGCGCATTGGAAACTTCTTCAACTCCGAGATCGTCGGACGCCCTAGCGATCTGCCCTGGGCGGTGGTGTTTCCGCGCAGTTGGGATGGCGGCAGACTGGCCCGGCATCCGTCGCAACTATACGAAGCCGCCATGGGATTGATTATCCTGGGCGTGCTGTATATCGTCGATCACAAACTCGGCAACAGAAGACCGCGCGGGTTGCTGATCGGCTTGCTATTGGTGCTTTACTTCTCCGGTCGTTTCTTCGTCGAATTCTTCAAAGAGTACCAGACACTCAGCTACAATTCCCCGCTCACCATGGGTCAGTATCTCAGCATTCCGTTTTTCCTGTTCGGGCTTATCATTTTGGGCTTTGCCTATAAAGACAGGGGACGATTGACCGGCGAACTGCCGCCGGATGTGTACGATCCTTCTGTGGACAACAAAGAAAAGAATTAAGTTTCTTTCGGGTGCGGCAGGTGCGGCCCTAGGATTGGAATGGAAAGAAAGTCACAAAATCGATGAACCGACGCATTATCCTCATAGCCCTGTTTTCCTGTGCCGTGCTGGCCAGCGAAATCGCCATCACGCGCATTTTCAGCGTGATCTTCTGGTATCATTACGGATTCCTGATTCTTTCTACATCCATGCTGGGCTTTGGGCTTGCCGGGGTGCTGATGCGCATTTTCCGCACTAGCATTCAACGCGCCGAACCGGATCGATTGATTGCGCTGGGTGTTTCCACCAGTGGATTGGCCCTGGCGGTTGCGATGGGCATCATTACGCATCATCCGCTTGAGCCGTTGGTGATTACGGAGAATTTCAGCGAGGCCGCCAAGTTGATATTGGCTTCGGTTGCGCTGGTGATCCCTTTCGTGTTCATGGGGATGACGACTCTGTATATGTTGCAACGCTGGCCGGGTGACGTGCGCCGCCTATATGGCGCCAACCTGCTGGGAAGCGGTCTTGGCTGTTTGGTCGCGATCGGTTTGTTGGATCTGGGTGGTGGACTGAGTACGTTCATTCTGCTTAGCGCGGCTTTGCCTCTGCTCGGTTTCTGGTACGGCTGGCCGATGGCGCGCAAGATTTCACTGGCGTCGCTGCTTTTGGCGCTTCTGCTGCTGGCGGCATTGCCCTTGCAGAAAAGCGTGTACCCGCTGAAAAGTCCGCTCAGTAAACCCAGCGCTTATGCCGGTGGCGAGGAAAACCTGGTTTATACGGAATGGACCAGCCTGTCCAAAGTCGATATCATCGAAAACTACATCTGGCATAATTACGGCGTGGGGCTTTGGGGGTTGTCATCGAAGTATTCCCGGCCTCATCCCGAACGACTGGCAGTGCTGATCGATTACTGGGCCTACACCACCATCATCAAAGACAAGCCGGATGCCGGTTACTATGACTTCCTCGACTATCTGCCTGCGTATCTGGTGTACACGTTGTTCGATACACCCTCGGTGCTGATTATCGGGTCCGGCGGCGGCATGGACATTCGGGGCGCGTTGCGCAATCGGGCAAGCTATGTGGATGCGGTCGAAATCAATCCCGGCATTTTCGAAGCGCTTCACGGTCCTTTGGCTGCGTATTCCGGCAATGTTTATACGCAGCCCAACGTCCATGGACACTTGGCCGAGGGGCGTCGGTTCGTCGAGTCCTGCAATCGCAAATACGATATCGTACAGCTTTCCGGCGTGGATACCTACAGCGCTACCCAGGCCGGTGCGTTTGCGCTGTCCGAAAATTTTCTGTACACCGGCGAGGCGATTCAGTCTTATTTCGAGCATTTGAACCCGGAAGGGGTGTTGACGCTTACCCGTTGGTACTGGCCCAGCAAAGACGGTACGCCGCGTTTTTCGATGCGCCTGTTTACCCTGGCGGTGGACGCGTTGACCAAACTGGGTGTGAAAGATCCCGCGAAGCACATTCTTTTCGTGCGTTCCGGTGAATTTACCGTAATCCTGATCAAGAAAACCCCGTTTAAAGTGACGCAGCTGGCGCGCATCGACCGGCAAGTGAAGAATAAAAACTATGCCTACCTTTATCAGGCGGGCAAGGATATTCCGGCTGCGGCTCCCTATGCCAGCTATCTGGAATCCAAGGATCGCAAGAGCTGGCTGGATGCCTACGAGTTCAATGTCGCGGCACCCACGGATGACAACCCCTTCTTTTTCGAGCATCGCAAGCTGAAGAACCTCTACAAATTTCAGCCTTTCCTGACCGGATGGGGCAACGGCCTGGACGGTCAGACGATTCTGGCCATGCTGTTGATGGAAATGCTGCTGGCGTCTGTGATTCTGCTTGTGCTGTCCTTCCGCTTCCAGAAAGGGCGTCCGCAACTGGGCGGCTGGCTGTATTTCCTGGCCATCGGACTGGGATTCATGCTGGTGGAAGTGACGTTCTCCCAGCGGCTGGTCTTGTTCCTGGGTCATCCCGCCTATGCGTTGAGTATCGTCATGTTTACCGTGCTGGTGTTCAGTGGGTTGGGTTCGCTATTGGTGGAACGCATTCGCAGTGTGGTTTCCGTGCCGACCGTGCTGTTGATTCTAGTTGGATACCTGCTGCTGTGGGCGGCGTTCGGGACGCCGTTTTTGCGGGCGCTGATCGCCTGGCCTGCGGTGGCCCGCATGGCCATTGCCGTGCTGTTGATCGCTCCGGCTGCCGTATTGATGGGTGTTGCCTTCCCCGAGGCGGTTCGCAGGCTGAACAATGGCGGCGAGCAGGAACTGGGCATGTACTGGGCTTGGAACGGCGTCGGTTCCGTCACCGCCTCGATTCTGGCGGTTGTAGTGGCAATGGGCGTCGGTTTTCAGATGGTGTTGATTCTGGCCGCGATTTGCTATGCGGTGGCGGCGTTAAGCCTGCGTTCATTCGGACGAAATTGAGTTAGACTGACTAAGCAAATTTGCCAGTTGATTTTCGTTGTAACCCCACCGTTACTTCGATGTTTTTCGGCGGGTTTACACCTCGCCGCTTCAAAGAAGAATACAGAAGTCAAATAAGCACTTATATAAAAGACAGGTTTTTCTCTTTTTACGGAAGTAAGAAATCCGCCCGCAAGGCGGCGTGATCCGAATCCCCCAGCGAGTAGTAATCATCCGATACGACGTATGCGCTTTTAGAGACGTAAGCGCCCCCGGCTTCCGTTGCCAGATAGAGATGATCCAGGGCGATCGGCCCATCGTAGTAATAGGTGGCATCTTCGCCTGTAAGCAGATCGGAGGCGACGCGCAGCAGCTTTCCCCCTGCTTCCAATGCGTTTAATGGATCGGAACCGGGAGTGTCATTCAAGTCTCCACCCATGACAACCAGGGAGCTTGTATGACTGGCCGCCACGTCGCTGACGATCTGCTCTGCCGTGCGCGCTTCTGCAAGCCGTCGTTGGGGATCGTCGCTGCTTTTGGATTTGAAATGAGCAGGAAAGACGATTACTCGTTTGCCATACAATGCCAGGTGAATTTCTGGAAATTCCCGCGAGAAGTAGAGCGTTTCCGTGCCATCGGTAACTAGCGGCTGTTCGCGATGCGTATAAACGTTCAGCAATTCCCCTTTGGCCAAAACGGCGACATCCACCGAGGCGTTGTATCCGGTTTCGCCAAGATACGCTACCGGGTAGCGGTCACCAAGGCGTTGCGTAAGGGCATTCAAACAGGTTTCCGTTTCGATTTCCTGCAACAACAGAATATCCGCTCCGATGCGCTCGATCGAAGACTCAATAGAATCCGCCTTGTTATCGAACTGTTGCTGGGAGACATTGGGCTCGTATTCGTTGTAGCCGCAGGAGCCGCTGTCGCAAACGGTATCGAAGAAGCGGCGCACGTTGTAGGTGGCGATGCGCACGAGTTGATGTTCTTCATCGCCATCGATTACGACGACAGGAACGTCTTCGTCGCCATCTGTGGAATCGGAATCCGCTTCCGTTTCCGCTTCCAGGTCGGGATCGCCGGCATATACATCATCATCTTTGATCAAACGGTTACAGCCGGTCGATGTGACCAGCGAAATGGAAAAAAGGAAAAGGAGAAGAAGAAGAAGAATAAAAGATTTGCGCATGAGCGCACCTCCAAAATTGAATGCCTCCGATGCTCTGGGGCAGTAGCATAGCACATCAATCACTATATTACATTCAATTTATGGGAGTAGAAGCCCTTCGAGAAGCATGCTGTAAATTTGACTGGAGTTAATTTTTCGCTTGTTTTCATTTACGTCCTGTTTGTAGTATAAGGAGTTCATGTTTAGCGCCAGTTTGAAAAGGAAGTAGTGATGTCCCGATCGAAAGTATGGATGGTTGGATTGGCTCTTGTTGTTCTGTTTGGTCTGTTGAGCGCCTGCCGCGATTCGGAGACGGATCAGAATAACGATCCGGTGGATGGCGATGCCGTTGCCTGTTTTACCGATAACGACTGCAACACGGCTGCCGGGGAGACCTGTGTGGATTATTTCTGCAAAGCGCCTGCGGTCGTGGCGGTGGCCTGCACCTCCAATATGGATTGCCCACCGTTGCAGTATTGCAATACAAACACCGGCTATTGCGAAGAATTCGCGTCGGATGGTGATTCCGATGGCGATTCTTCCGGCAACCAGAATACGGTGTGTCCGGATGATCAGACTTGTAGCATGCATTCGGATTGTCCGGCCAAAGGATTCGACGGCTACGTCTGTTCCTACGGTTGTTGCAAGCTTCCGACAACGGATGGCGACGGGGAGACGGACGGCGATCTGGTTATTGAGGATTGCCTGATTGCCGAATGCGACGATCACTATGAGTGCAATACCGATAACGGTCATTGCGAGCCGGATGACACCCATTGTCTGACTACCGGCTGTGATGCGGGTTCCGCCTGCGATGAGGAAAAAGGAACCTGTGAACTGATCGAAGATCATTGCCTGAACACCGGATGTGGTGAGCGTTTTCAATGTAACGAACAAACCGGAATCTGCGACCCCGATGCGGAGCATTGCTCGAACACCGGTTGTCAGGATCGCTATAGCTGTGTGGAAACTACCGGATTATGCGGTCCCGGTTCGGACCATTGTCTAAACGATCCCTGCTCGGCGTTCTTCGAATGCAACGAACTCTCCGGTCTGTGCGAGCCGTCATCCGACAATTGCAGCGAAACCGGTTGCCCGGACCGTTTTGATTGCAACGATCAAACCGGCGTTTGCGATCCTTCTGCGGAGCATTGCCTGAACACGCTGTGCGACGATCGCTACGCCTGCGAGGAGCAAAGCGGCTTGTGCATTCCGGATATCGATCATTGCAGCAATGCCGGTTGCGCACCGCGTTTCGACTGTAACACGGTTTCGGGGTTGTGCGAGCCTGCCTCGAATCATTGTGCCACGTTGGGATGCCCCGTGCGTTTTGAATGCAATCAGGAAACCGGCTTATGCGATCCGGACAGTACGCATTGCCAAAACACCGGCTGCGATGACTTGTATGCCTGCGACAGCCAGAGTGGACTGTGCGAGCCGGGTAGTGGGCATTGCCTGGTCGATGGCTGTGATACCGGCTTCGATTGCAATAACAGCACCGGGCGTTGCTGGCCCGGCAGCAGCTTATGCTCGGGTTCCTGTACCTATCCCGATTCCCAGTTCTGCATCAACAGTACGGATTTCCTCTGCGCCTGTAATGACAATGACCAGGCCGAAATCGTGGATTGCGCCGAATATTGCGAGGAAGAGGGCTATCCTTATCTGGACGAATGCGGCTGGTATACCGATTCCAACGATTCTTCGAACAACCGCTTCAAGTGCAAGTGCGACAACTACGACACCTATAGCGGTACCTGCTCCGATCCCATCGTGATTGATTCGTTCCCGTTTTATCACGTCTGGTTGATGTTCGGCGCCGGCAATAGCTTGTCGACGACCGGATGCCAGCAAATGGGCCCCGTAACTCCGCAAGACGGAGCCTACGAGCGTGTGTATCAGGTTACGGCGGAGGCAGGGGATACGTTCAAGATCGAAGTCAATACCGATTTCGGTGTGATGTTCGATCCTTATCTCACCGTGCGCGATCAATGCGGGAACAATTTCACGTTCTGTCAGGCTGCGGCGGGGACGGTGCTGTTTACCGGTGATGAGGAATTGACCATAACCGCACCCAACGCCGGGAATTATTATTTCGCCGTGGAAATGACCAGCGCCCTTGGGGATTACAGCATTCTGGTGACTAAGTATTAAAAAATAGGTTCTAATCCCAAAATCGGGGAGTAGAACGGACCGGCGAAAATCCACAAGGCCCACCATCAAAGAAGGGCTTCCCTTCCGCCTTCCGCCACCTGCCACGCATCATCTGTGGCTTGTACCGAGGCGCGCGCAGCCGTCAAGGCTACGTGTTTTCTTGTGGTTACACACGGCCTCCCGGAATTTCCATTCCGTGAGACCATGCCACATCCTGATTGCTCGATGGACAGGAATGAGTAATACTTACTCAAAAGAAACGGCCCGCCTGATGTGACAGGTGGGCCGCATGAGGATTTCACAGTTGCTTGCCGCGTCGGGTTTTCCGCTGTGGCATTTTCCTTTTATGGGTTGGGAGTGAAGACCGTGTCTTGCCATGCACCATTGAAACAGTTCAGCGATTCGAGCGCTTCCCACATCGCAGGACCGGATTTCATGCCGACTCCCATTTTCGACTCGTAGCCTTCCAGTTGTCCGGAAGTGTCGTTGGCCAATGACTCCGGCTCGACGATGTAGCCGATTTCGTCGTTGCACAGACCGACGGTGAATTTGTAGGGACTGATCATCCGCTCGCGCAGGAAAATCGAGTATTCAGGGGAGCCTTCTCCTGGTAGACAACCGAATTCGGCGATACCCAGCTTATGCCAGCTCGTTTCCATTTCTTCAACGATGTAACGGTTGTCAGCGGTAAGTGTGATGTTGCGCTTGGGCATATCGAGCATGGTGTAAACATCCTTCATGATCGAATCGACCGTTTCGCAACTGAAGTTGGCCCAGCGATGGCGAATGTCGTACTCGTCGCTTACTTCCGCTTCTCCCAACGCTTCCATAACCGAATCGGCAAGGATGGAACCGATGTTGTATGCGCGTTCCCAGGCATCATCTCCGGGAACCGTGCCGGACAGCGGTCCGCTATGGACGGCGGCGATTTCGCCCTGTAAAAACATGCCGCTGACTCCCGTACGCAACTTCATTTCCTCGCGATAGCCCCAAATCCAGTCCGCAGAGGCGAGCTTGTTTCCGGAACCCAGCGCTGTTGGATGCTTGGCGTAATTGGTGATGGTGACGATCGGTTCGCCGTCCAGCGTTCGCGGTTGCAGGATATTGACGGAATTGTCGATAACCGGGCTGCAATCTGCATCGCGACCTGAATGACCGACCAGTTCGGTATGGGCGTAGAACAGTTCCGCAGGTTGCTGATTGTTGACGGCATCGACACTGGCGGCGACAGTTTTCTCCAGTACGTCGTTCAAGATGTCCAGCGGTACGCCTTCACCGACCGGTTGCCAGAAACCGACCAGATCGGTAGACGAGTGGCTGTGGCTGCTGCCAAGCATGATGTTATGCGGATCGATTTTGATGTCGTCGGCAACCGCCTCTGCGATGCGTTCGCGCAGCACCTTGACGCCCGGTCCCCAGTCGCCGAACTCGTAGGAATAACCGGCGGAATCGATGCTGATGATGAACATGGCTTGTTTAGCGTCGTTTGTGAAGAAAGCCACCTGAACCATCAGAGGATCGTGAACGCCCTCTGTGACGCGAGCGCCGCCCGGCGCACCGAAGGCCCCCATGACGGTTCCATCCGGCGGGGTGATATCCCGTTCACCGTAACCTACCCAGAATGAGGTTGGTTCGATAGCGGCTTCGGCCTCGGCTTCGATGCTATCGCTGTCGCCGTCGCCGATCGATTCCCAGTCGCTGTCTCCCTGTAGGCCGTCATCGTCATCCGAGCCACAGGCGGAAAGCGCAATGATGAAGAGCAGCGATAGCAGTATCGCGCCCCAAAAACGCGAACGGTGTGGGTGAGCTGAAGAAGTTAAAGGTATAGAGTGAAAGAGCAGTGGAACGTTTCGCATTACTAATCTCCTGAGAATGAGCGGTTTCCGACCTGAAATCGTCAGAGTACATAGCTGACGCTAAGAGTACCGCGCTATTTTGTTCAGGTCAAGCTCACCTGATGGGAAGATTCTCTGTTTTTTGTTCAAAACCGGATGTACCTAGTTGGAAGTTTGCTTGCTGTAGTCGATCAGTAAGTCGACCTGAGTTTCCGCTAAAAAGACCGCCGCTTCCTGATCCAGGTGGTTCAGCACGCCCCGGTCGAGCAGCAGTGATGCGTGGGGTTCGAAATCCTCATCGCCTTTTCTGTAGAGGAGTACGGTGTCGATATGGGGTAACGCATGGAATCGATAGCTGAAATCCGCCGAACCATGATCTTCCGGCTTGCCTCCAAGGGCATGGGAGGCCTGTTGCAGGCGTTCCAGATCGTTCTCGAAATGCCGACACAGCCTGTCCAGGTGATCGTCGAAAGACTGGGTTTTACTGATGGTATTTGGTAGCTCCTTAAACGCGACCCATTCGCCTTTTGCGGGGGTTCCTTTGGTCTGGATCAGGTGGATGAATAGAAAGACGTGAGCCCAGATCGGCAAGTCGCTTCCATCCAATGCCTGGACTTTCGTTCGTGAGATCGAAATGGGACGACCGAAAAAGGTCAATCGGGCCTCTTCCTTGGTGGAATCGTATTCAAATCCGGCCAGTGTTGCCTGCCGTTCGAAGTCCAGCGTTTCCATGACGGTAAGCAGGTAATTCAAAGCCTGGGTCGAGTTCGGTGGTCGTACGCCGTTGCCGGTATCGCGGCTTTCCGCCAATTTGGCCTGCATGATCGAGAAATTTTCTCCCAGATGCGGGCAGGCGTCGAGTTGAGCTTCCTGCAAGTATACGGCGGTTGCGAACGGGAAACAGCCGGACAGGCCGCAATCCTTGCAGTTGGTTTTCGGCAGATCCTTGTAAATATCCAAAACCTTGTAGGACATGATGTTTCCTCTTCGACGATAAAACAGCGACCGCGTGAATGTCGGGCCAATATGAAGCCGACCATGGGTTAGGTAATGTGCAAAGGCAAAATATTCCGGAAGAATCGGTCAGTATGGATTCATTTCCATCGGATGAGTATGAAGAGGCTGATCGTTGCAACAGGTAAGTTGTGAAATGTGCTGATGAACGAAAAAACCGGCGGAAAACTCCGCCGGTTGGCAATGCGTGACATTTATCGGGATATTTACTCTACCGGTTCGAAATGAGAGGAGAAGTGGCGCAGCATGGGCGGTTGCCAGGTGATACGGACACCCTTGATGCTTTCGCGCTGTTGGTAGAGTTCCAGGATGGCTTCGGCCATGTAATCGACATGACTCTGCGTATAGACGCGACGAGGAATGGTCAAACGCACCAGGTCCATGGTGGAAGGGATTTCCTTGCCTGTTTCCGGATCGGTTTTACCGAACATGACCGATCCGATTTCGACCCCTCGAATTCCCGCATATTCGTACAGCGCATTCGCTAACGCCCAGGCGGGGAATTGCTCTAGAGGGATATGCGGCAGGAACTGACGCGCATCCAGGAAAATGGCGTGACCTCCGGGCGGTTCGACGATTTTCACGCCGCCTTTGCGCAACTCGCGAGCGAAATAGGCGATGCTGGCAATTCGGTAGTCCAGGTAGCGCTCGTCCAACACTTCGTTCAAACCGACCGCGATGGCTTCCAGGTCGCGTCCCGCGAGACCGCCATAGGTTGGAAAGCCTTCCGTAAGAATCAACAGATTGCGGCATTTTAAGGCGAGTTCGTCATCGTTTAAGGCGATGAATCCACCAATATTGACCAGGGCGTCTTTCTTGGCGCTCATGGTGCAGCCATCCGCATAGGAGAAGATTTCCTGAGCGATTTCCTTGACCGGTTTGTCTTCGTAGCCGGGTTCGCGCTTCTTGATGAAGTAGGCGTTTTCGGCGAAGCGGCAAGCGTCGATGATCAGGGGAATTCCCGCTTCGTGCAACACTTCGGAGACCTGGCGGATATTCTCCATCGATACCGGCTGGCCGCCGCCGGAATTGTTGGTAATCGTAACCATGCCGACCGGGATGCGTTCCTTGCCGAGTTTGTTTACCAACTCTTTGAGCTTGTCGATATCGACGTTGCCCTTGAAAGGATGCTGCACGTCCGGATGTTTGCCTTCTTCGATTACCAGATCCACCGGGTCCGCACCTGTGAATTCGATGTTGGCGCGGGTGGTGTCAAAATGGGTATTGTTCGGAATGACCGTGCCTTCACCGCCGATGACGGAAAACAGGATGCGTTCGGCAGCGCGCCCCTGATGAGTGGGGATGACGTGCTTGAAGCCGAAAATATCCTGTACGGCCTCTTCAAAGCGGAAAAAGCTGGGGCTGCCTGCATAGGATTCGTCGCCGCGCATCATCGCAGCCCACTGCTCGGAACTCATGGCGGAGGTGCCGGAGTCGGTCAGCAGGTCGATCATGACGTCTTTGGATTTGATCAGAAAAACGTTGTAGTGAGCGTTTTTCAGAATCTCGTGCCGCTGCTCGGCTGTGGTAAAAGCCAGAGGTTCAACCACCTTGATTCGAAACGGTTCGATTATCGTTTTCATTCCGCAACTCCTTGGACTGAACATGAAAATGCCGGGCGGACAATGCCCACCCGGCACTAGAAGATCGATCGGTTATTTTCGCCACTCGTTTTGCATGTAATCATCACCTGGAGTTGTGGCTTCCTCCAGGCGAGGAAGGCTTATAACTCCTTCAGACCTTGGTCGGCTTTCTTGTACCACTGATTGCTTTTCGGCACAATACTTTTCACGGTTTTCCACTTCTTCTCTGCCTGTTCCGGTTCGACGTCTTTTATTGCGAAACCTTCATAGTAGAGTTTGCGGGCCTGATTGGAAAGATCTTCAAGACCTTCCTTAGACGGACCGTGGCCGGAGTAGAACTTCAGCGCTCGGGAGTAGGCTTTGTAAGCATTTACCCAGTTCTGGTCTTTCTTGGCGCTGTTACCGAGCAGGTAGTACATATCGGCAAGTTTCTTGCTCAGTTCGTTGCCGAACACGGAGCCGCTGGCAATCTTCAGATCCATACGCATGGCGTTTTTCAGTTTCGGGATTGCCGTTTGCGCTTTCTTCTGCTTGTGGGCTTTGTTGCCTGCTTCGTACAACTCGTTGAATTTCTTTATGTTTGCAACGAGTGTTTTGGCCTTTTTGATTACACTTTGATTTCCGCGGCCATTGGCGATGGCATACAGTTCGACAATCGATTTCTCGATGTCACCTTTTTTGTAATATCCGATACCTTTGTCCAGATCACGGGTAGAAGAAACCTGACGTTTCTTTGCTTCTTCCTCGGCACGCCGTCTCTTTTCTTCTTCTTTACGCTGACGTTCCGCATCCGCTTTGCGTTTTCGCTCCTGTTCCAGTTTCTGTTTACGTTCCTGTTCGGCTTTGCGTTTCCGCTCTTCGGCTTGCGCCTGACGACGTTGTTCCGTCTCTGCGGCTCTCGCCTGCTTTTGCTGTTCCGAGGCGAGTTTGGCCTGCTCGGCGGCGGCTTTTTCCTGAACGGCAATCTGGCGGAATTTGGTTGCGGCTTCGTGCCCCGGTTTTTCTTTCAGCACGGTGTCGAAAACGGCGATAGATTGATCGTATTTGCGTTGATCCAGCAGTTTCTTGCCTTGCTCCACCTGCTTGTCGTATTTGCTGTCTTCGATCTTTTTGAGATAGGTCTGGGCTTCGGTGTAAAATACGCTAGCTTCGCCGATGACTTTCAGGCGGATTGCCGCTTTGCCGTAATCCGAGGTTTCAAACAGCTTTTTGCCTTCTTCCAGCGCTTCACGATTAGCGATTTCACGTTGTGCCTGTGCTTTGGCGACTTCCGCCTGGCTGTTGCCCGAATCCAGCGCCAGCGCTTCGTTGAACTTGTCTACCGCTTTGGCGTAGAACTTGTTTTGCATCAGCACGTTGCCTTGGTCGATCAACTTTTTGACCTGACCTTCCAAGGGGACTTCCTGTTTTTCAACTACCGGCGCAGCCGGTGCTTGAGCAACGGGAGCCGGGGCCGGGGCTTTGGCAACAGGCTTGCTTTCCTGTTCCGAATACTGGCGCACTAGGATCAATCCGGCCACGATGATGATGACCAGTATGATGCCGATGGCGATTCCGCCCATGCCGCCGGTTTTTTCCTCTTCCTTGATTGCCTGACTACCCGGACGCTGCGCGGAGATCGGTTCGAAACGATCTCGACTGGAACGACGAGCGGGGCGGTCATCTTCGATGGGTGTCGCTCGAGTCGGCTTGGGTTGTGCAGGTTTGGCGTCGACCGGAGCCGCTGTTTGAGCAGCGATCTTCGATGTTTTAGCAGCAGGAGGAGTTTCTTTAGGGGCTTGCTGCGCTACCGGTTGTTGTGCGGGTGGCGCCTGGGCGGCAACCGGTGCTGCCGGTGTTTCTTCGACCTTGGGCGGTTCTTCCGCTTTCGGTTCCGCTTTCGGTGGTTCTACAGGTTCCGCGACGGCTTCCGCTTTGGGTTCCGGTTGTACGGGTACGGGTGCCGCTGCTTTATCCGTGGATTCCTGGGCCAGATCGACAAAACGCAGAGTCGTGCGACCGATAACGATTTCGTCTTTGTGGTTCAGCACGGCTTCCGATACGCGAGCGCCGTTGACACGGGTTCCGTTTCCGCTGCCCAGATCCACGATAATGTATTCATCGAAACGGCGACGAATGCGGAAATGCTTGCGGGAAATGGAGCGCTCCGGGATAACGAAGTCGTTTTCCACGCCACGCCCGATAAAGATTTCGTTGAATTCGATGGTGTATTCTTTGCCGCGCTCCGGGCCTTCCGTAACCACCAGCTTCGCGCCTTTGGGCTGGGGCATTCCGGCAATTTCATCGTCACCCAGAATGACCGTCTTTTCATCGTCTGACGGCTCGTCGGATTCGTCCGCTTGCTCGAACAGTTCATGGACGCGATCGACTTTGTTTTGATCGTTGCCGCTGGGAGATGAAGAGGCCAACGGTCCCGGACCACTTGCCGGTGAAGGCGTGCTCTTGGGAACCGCAGAAGGAATACTTGGCTTCGGAGGTTTTGGGGGCTCTGGAGCGGCCTGCGGCGCGCTGGCGTCCGCAGCGGGAGGCGGCGGGAACGGTGGTGGTGGCGGCTCCTTGGTTTTCTCAATCACCACTTCTTCAAGCAACTCGGCATCATCCGAAAGAGATTGGGCTTCTTCCTCCTCCGATAATTTGTCGTGAAGCTTTTTCAGTACATCCGTATCGACAACCGTGCTTTCCGAGAGGTAATCCTCTTCGACTTCGTTGTCAAAAAAACCTCCAGCCTCCTTTTTTCCCTTATCCTCGGCCATTCCCTACCTCTCTCTTTGACAATCTGTCTGATGAGTTTGGATTTCTCCAACGATACTCATTATTTCCACTTGCAAGCGTGATCTGATTTCCAGGCGAGGTCATTATATATTAGGTGTAGTGGCTTTTGTCAAACCTTTTTCCCAAGGGATCAAGAAAGCTTGCGGAACGAAGCGGGAAAAGCTGGGTGATGTACTGAACAAACCAGTGCAGCGATAGAGATTGTCTGGAAACCCACTGCTGATTTGCTGCTTTTCATGTGAGTTCAAAAAACAAGGTGAAAATGAAAAAACGATTTAGGACATGCAAAAACTCTTGACAGCTATAGTGACATTTGATAGCGTTCTTCTCACCACTTAACGTTCACTGGCAGAGGTTCTTGTAAATGCCTGTAACTAATGATGAAATCCACCTTAGTATTGGAGATGTATCCGAGAGGGTTGGGACAAGTACGCGAACTATTCGATACTACGAGGAAATCGGTCTTATCGGTCATCCCAAACGTAAAGGAAACCGACGTTTCTACGCTGAAGAGGACGTTCGACGTTTGAAATTCATCAAACGCTTGAAACTTCTGGGGTTGTCGCTGGCAGAAATGGCGGAATTGAGAAAAATATACAGCATTCACCGTTCCAATGGAAAAGTGTTGTTGCGGTTGCTGGAGTTGTTGGACTCTCATTCAGAGCGGATCGACCGCAATATTCATGATTTAAGCAAGTTGAAACAGGAAATCTCGTCTTACAAAGACCGGATTGCCAGAAAATTGGATAGTCAGGAAAATCACGATAATCAGGACTAAGGAGAAAACCATGAAAGATGTCGTTATCGTAAGTGCCGTTCGTACCCCCGTCGGAGTCTTTTTGGGATCGCTCGCGCCGGTCAAGGCTGTGAAGCTGGGATCGATCGCAATCGGCGAAGCACTCAAGCGTGCCGGTTTGAAAGGCGAAGAAGTCGATCAGGTGATCATGGGTGATGTGCTGATGGGTGGTCAGGGACAAGCTCCTGCGCGTCAGGCAGCAATAGGGGCGGGGCTCCCGGTGTCTACTCCCTGCTTGACGATCAACAAGGTGTGCGGTTCGGGCTTGAAGGCCGTGCAACTGGCGATCAACGAGATCAAGGTTGGCAATGCCGATGTCATCGTGGCCGGTGGTATGGAGAGCATGAGCAACGCCCCCTTCGCACTGCCCAAGGCGCGCAGCGGATATCGTATGAGCATGCCCAAAGGCGATATCCTGGATCTGATGGTCAACGATGGTTTGTGGGATCCCTACAACAACTCGCATATGGGTGGCTTTGCCGATCTGTGCGCGAAGGAAAAAGGTTTTTCCCGCGAGGAACTGGATACCTTTGCTGCCGGTTCGTTTAAAAAAGCCCTGGCGGCGCAGGAAAGCGGTGCAATAAAGGAAGAAATCGTTCCGGTGGAAATTGAAACGAAAAAGGGCGTAACGGTCGTCGATACCGATGAGAATCCGGCAAAAGTGAAATTCGACAAGATTCCGCAACTGCGACCGGTCTTTAATAAAGATGGTGTGACCACCGCAGCCAATGCTTCTTCGATCAACGATGGCGCTGCCGCCGTGGTCGTGATGTCTGCGGAAGCCGCCAAAGAGCGTGGGTTGACACCGCTGGCGCGCTTTGTGTCTTACGGTGAGAATGCGGAAGAGCCGCAATGGTTCACCATCGCACCGGTGGGCGCCGTTAAACGTGCTCTGAAACGCGCGGAACTGACTGCGGGTGACATCGATCTATACGAGATCAACGAAGCCTTTGCCGTTGTGACCAAGTACGCCATGCGCGAAATGGACATTCCGGAAGAGAAAGTCAATATTCATGGTGGCGCGGTAGCCTTGGGTCATCCGATCGGTGCGAGTGGTTGCCGGTTGCTTGTAACTCTATTGTACGCCATGAAGCTTAAAGGTGCGAAACGAGGTCTGGTGACGTTGTGCATCGGTGGCGGTGAAGCCAACGCCATGATCGTCGAGTCTGTATAGGCACAGGAGAAAAATCATGATCGAAACCATCGGAGTCATCGGCGCAGGGCAAATGGGGCGCGGCATCGTTCAGGTTGCCGCCCAGGCCGGATACCAAGTTCTACTATTGGACATCAGCAAGGAATTGGTAGAGGGAGGCATCGGATACATCGACAAGATGCTGACCCGCGCGGTGAGCAAAGGAAAACTGGACGAAGCGGGTAAAGCGGACGTGATGGGCCGCATCAAGGGTATCGTGGATTACGAGGATTTCAAAAACGCCGATTTGGTGGTGGAAGCCGCAACGGAGCGCCCCGATCTCAAGCGCGAAATCTTCAAGAAGCTGGATGCCGTCTGCAAGCCGGAGGCGATTCTGGCGACCAATACGTCGTCGATTTCCATCACCTGGATTGCCGCCGCGACCAAGCGCCCGGAAAAAATGATCGGTATGCATTTCATGAATCCCGTGCCGGTGATGAAACTGGTGGAAATCATCCGAGGGCTGACCACCGATCAGGCGACGTATGATGCGACCAAGGATGCCAGCGAAAAAATGGGAAAAACCGTGGCCGAGGCCAACGACTATCCCGGTTTCATCGTCAATCGCATTCTGATGCCGATGATCAACGAGGCGTTCTATACCTTGATGGAAGGCGTCGGTACGCCGGAAGCCATCGATACCGGAATGAAGCTGGGAACCAATCAGCCGATGGGGCCGCTGGCTCTGGCGGATCTGGTCGGTTTGGATACCTGCCTGGCGATCATGAACGTGTTGCATGACGGATTGGGCGATTCGAAATATCGTCCTTGCCCGTTGCTTAGGAAATATGTGGATGCGGGCCTGTTAGGCCGTAAGACCGGACAGGGTGTGTACAAATACGAATAGTTGCAGATGTGGCCGCCGAGAGGGGCGAGCCGCCAAAGGAGGTTGTGGTGAATTACGAAAACATACTGTTCGAAATGAATGACCAGATCGCGATTCTGAAAGTGAACCGTCCCTACGCGCTCAATGCGCTGAATCAGGCGGTGCTGACGGAGATGAAAGATGCGCTGGGCAAGGTGTATGCCGACAAGAGCATGCGCGTGCTGATCATCACCGGTGCAAAAGATGAACCCAAAGAAGGTAAAAAGCCGATGCCTGCGGCGTTTGTTGCAGGTGCGGACATCAAAATGATGAGCACGATTCCCGTGGAAGACAAAGACGTGCCGGGAGCGTTCGCCGGATTGGGCCAGGAAGTTATGAAGATGCTGGAAGATCTACCGATTCCGGTCATCGCTGCGGTGGATGGTTTCGCACTGGGTGGCGGTACCGAGTTGGCCATCAGTTGCGACATCATTTACGCTTCCGAGCGCGCCAAGTTCGGTCAGCCGGAAGTCAAACTGGGCCTGATTCCGGGTTTTGGCGGCACGCAGCGCCTGCCGCGCCTGATTGGTCGCAACCTAGCCAAGGAACTGATTTACACCGGCGACATCATCGACGCCGAGCGCGCCCTGCAACTTGGGATGGTCAGCTATGTCTTCCCGCATGAAGAACTGATGGACAAGGTGCTGGGACTGGCCAAGCGCATCATCGCATGTGCGCCGATCGCCGTCGCTGCCAGCAAGAAAGCCATCAACGATGGCTACAACAAGGATCTGGACGAAGGTAACAAGATCGAATTCGATCAGTTCCTGGGAAGTTTTGCAACCGAAGATCGCCTGGAAGGGACCACGGCTTTCGTGGAAAAACGCCCGGCGGACTTTAAAGGGAAATAAGTTTCCTTTCGTTTTACCGCTGCGAGCCTGCCTTTGCAGGCTCGGCAGCTTTTTTAGATTTGTTATTCCAGATTGCGGGAACCTGAGCACCTGCAATCCCGTTTTTTGAAAACGTGAGTAACCAACCAACCTGAGTATAAAAACGCGACGTTTACCAGAGCATCGCATGGACTCGAAAGGGAAGAGCAATGAAGTTCGAGTTGACCGAAGAACAACAAATGATACGGGACATGACCCATCGTTTTGCGGAAGACAAACTGAAGCCGATGGCTGAAAAGATCGACCGCGAACATATGTTTCCAACCGAAATCGTGAAAGAACTGGGCGAGTTGGGTCTGTTGGGCGTAGCCATTCCCGATAAATGGGGTGGTGCCGGAATGGATCACCTGGCCTATGCCATCGCCATCGAGGAAATCTCGCGCGGCTGCGCCAGCACCGGCGTGATTATGTCTGTGAATAATTCGCTATACTGCGACCCGGTGCATCATTTCGGCTCCGATGAAATCCGGGAAAAATACCTGAAGCCGTTTGCCAGCGGACAGAAGCTGGGTTGCTTCGGTCTGACCGAATCCAACGCCGGCACCGACGCCGGTGGCACGCGCGCCACTGCCATTCAGGATGGCGATCACTATATTCTCAACGGCACCAAGAACTTTATCACCAATGGCCGCGAAGCGGATGCGACGGTCTGTTTCTTCCGCACCAGCAAAGAAGCCAAGCACGGCGGGATCACGGCGTTTGTCGTTCCCTGTGACGCTCCCGGTTTCAGTGTCGGCAAAGTCGAGGATAAGCTGGGCATCTGCGGTTCTTCCACCACCGAACTGGTATTTGAAGACGTGCGCGTTCCGGCCAATCACCTGCTGGGCGAAGAAGGCAAGGGATTCAAGGTCGCCATGCATACGCTTGATTGTGGCCGCATCGGCATCGCCTCCCAGGCGTTGGGTATTGCACAGGCCGCTTTCGAAGCCGCCCGCGACTACAGCCTGGAGCGCCAGCAGTTCGGCAAGTCGATCGGCTCTTTCCAGGCGATCCAATGGATGTTGGCCGACATGGCCACCCGCATCGAAGCCAGCCGCCTGCTGGTGTATCGCGCCGCCTGTGAAAAAGATATTTCGGAAAAGACCGGCAAGCGCATTTCCAAAGCCTCGGCCATGGGCAAGCTGTTTGCAGCTGAAACCGCCATGTGGGTCACCACCAAGGCGATCCAGGTATTCGGTGGCTACGGCTACACCAAGGACTATCCGGTCGAGCGTCATTTCCGCGATGCCAAGATAACCGAAATCTACGAAGGCACCAGCGAAGTGCAGCGCATGGTCATCGCCAATTCCGTGTTGCAGGAAAGCCCGCTCTACAAAGCATAACTAGCGTCGTCACGATCGGTCACTGTACGGACCCGAAAGGAGGCGTAATGCTTTTTGAATTGAGCGAGCAACAGCAGATGATACAGGACGCGGTTCGCGATTACGCGAGGGGCGAACTGGCGCCCAAAGCCAAGTGGCGTGATGAAACCGGCACGTATCCGGAAGAAGAGTATCGCGCCATGGCGCAACTGGGCATGCTGGGTATGAATATTCCCGAAAGCTATGGGGGCTCCGAAGTCGGTGTAGTGGCTTATTCGCTGGCGATAACTGAAGTGGCCAAGGGCGACGCCTCGGTGGCGGTTGGAATGGCCGTCACCAATATGGTGGCCGAAGTCATTAAAGCTTTTGGGTCCGATTCGCTGAAGGAAACATACATTCCGCAGATCACCTCCGGTGATGCGGTTGCTGGGGCTTTTGCCTTAACGGAACCGGCTTCCGGCAGCGATGCGAATGCCATGAAAAGCACCGCCGTAAAAGATGGCGATGAGTGGGTGATCAACGGCGTCAAGCAATTCATTACCAGTGCCGATCATGCCGGGGTGTTTGTGGCCTGGGCGCGCACCAACCGAACCCAGAATTCGCCCGGTGGCGTGACGGCCTTCGTCGTTCCCGCCGGTGCGCCCGGTCTTATTATGGGAAAAAAAGAAGACAAGATGGGTCTGCGCGGATCTTCGACGCTTGAAGTCGTGTTCGAGGATTGCCGCATTCCGGCGGATCACTTGCTGGGGGAAGAAGACCACGGCTTCCGCATCGCCATGATGGCACTGGATGGTGGACGCATCGGAGTGGCTAGCCAGGCATTGGGGATCGGTCTGGCTGCTCTGGAGGCGGCACGGGATTATGCGCTTGAGCGGCAGCAATTCGGAAAGCCCATTGCGGGGTTTCAGGCGATCCAGTGGAAACTGGCGGATATGGCCACCGAGTTGGAAGCGGCGCGACTGCTGATCATGCGGGCGGCGTACTTGAAGGAAACGGGGCAGCCGTTTACCAAGGAAGCGTCGATGGCGAAAGTTTACGCCACCGAGGCAGCCAATCGAGCCTGCGCCGAAGCGCTACAGATTCACGGCGGCTACGGATATGTAAAAGAATACGTGGTGGAAAGACTGTACCGCGATTGTCGAGTAACGACCATTTATGAAGGTACTAGCGAAGTGCAGCGCATCGTGATCGCGCGCCACCTGCTGGAGAATTAGAATCATGAGGAAAACATCATGAGTAAACTATTCGATTCCAAAGCCTTGCAAGATGTCATTGCAAAGCAGGAAAGCTGGACGCTTGAAGAACTGGCAAAGGTGCTGGAAAAGCATCCGGAACGCCGGGAGAAGTTCACGACGCTATCGGATGTGGAGATGCAGCGTGTGTATTCGCCTGCAGATGTGGGTGAGCTGGATTACGAAAAAGATCTGGGGATGCCGGGTCAGTATCCGTTCACGCGCGGCATTCAGCCGACGATGTATCGCGGGCGTTTGTGGACGATGCGCCAGTTCGCCGGATTCGGTACGGCAAAAGACACCAACCAGCGCTATCATTACCTGCTGAAAAACGGACAGACCGGCTTGTCGGTGGCATTTCATTATCCCACCTTGATGGGCTACGATTCCGATAGCGACCGCAGCCGGGGAGAAGTCGGTAAATGTGGTGTAGCCATCGATACCTTGCAGGATATGGAAACTCTGTTTTCCGGCATTCCGTTGGATCGAATCACGACCTCGATGACGATCAATCCGCCGGCTTCCATTCTGCTGTCGATGTATCTAGTCGTTGCAGAGAAGCAGGGCATTGCCTGGAATAAACTGGGTGGAACCAGCCAGAACGATATTCTAAAAGAATACATCGCCCAGAAATCCTGGATCTTCCCGCCAAAACCTTCGTTAAGGCTGATCACGGACATGATCGCTTTCTGCACCGAAAATGTGCCGCTGTGGAACACCATTTCGATTTCCGGTTACCACATCCGCGAAGCGGGCAGCACCGCCGCGCAGGAGCTGGCCTTTACTTTAGCGGACGGCATCGGTTACGTTCAGGCTTGCATCGATGCGGGAATGGATGTGGATTCCTTCGCCGGGCGGCTGTCGTATTTCTTCAATTCTCACAGCGATTTCTTCGAAGAGATCGC
This sequence comes from Myxococcota bacterium, assembly GCA_965140415.1. Lineage (GTDB taxonomy): Bacteria > Myxococcota_A > SURF-8 > SURF-8 > SURF-8. Next base: position 4,232,829 of record OZ223209.1, on the reverse strand, counting down.
CAAGTTCCGTGCGGCGCGCAGAATCTGGGCGCGCGTGATGCGCGAGCGTTTCGGCGCGAAGAATCCGCGTAGCTGGATGTGCCGTTTCCACACGCAGACCGCCGGATGTAGCCTGACCGCGCAGCAGCCGTATAACAACGTAGTACGTACCACGTTGCAGGCGCTGGCGGCGGTACTGGGTGGAACGCAGTCACTGCATACCAATTCGCTAGACGAAACCCTGGCGCTGCCTACCGAAGAGGCGGTCACAATTGCCTTGCGCACCCAGCAGATCATCGCGGAAGAATCCGGCGTGATCAACAGCATCGATCCATTGGGCGGAAGTTACCAGGTTGAAGCCATGACCAACAGGATCGAGCAGGAAGCGCTGGAATACATCCGCAAGATCGACGACATGGGCGGCATCATCGCAGCCATCGAACGTGGTTATCCGCAGCAGGAAATCGCGGATGCCGCCTTCAAATACCAGCGACAGCTCGAAAAGCACGAAAAGGAAGTGGTGGGTGTCACCAAGTACAATACGGATGACGACCCCGGCATTCCGACGTTGTATATCGAGGAAGAGACGGAGCGTGCGCAGGTGGCGGCTTTGCAATCGATCAAGCAGGGACGCGATCCGGAAACGGTGCGGCGGCATATCGAAAAGCTGAAGCAAGTCGCGGCCACCGACGAGAACACCATGCCGCACATCATCAACGCCGTTCGCGATTACGTGTCATTACAGGAAATCTGCGATGCGTTCCGTTCGGTATTCGGTGAATACCGCGATCCGGCTTATATCTAAGGAGAAAATTCCGATGGCAAGTGCATCGAAAGTACGTGTATTGGTAGGAAAACCGGGTCTGGACGGTCACGATCGGGGCGCTAAAATCGTCGCACGCGCATTGCGCGATGCGGGATTCGAGGTGATCTATACCGGGCTACACCAGACGCCGGAAATGATCGTTGCCGCCGCAGTTCAAGAAGATGTGGATTTTGTTGGGTTGTCCGTTATGAGCGGCGCGCATATGTACCTTTTCCCGCAAATCATGAAGTTGTTGAAGGAAAAGGAAGCCGAGGACATTATCGTTTTCGGTGGAGGCATCATCCCCGACCAGGATGTTACGAAATTGAAGGAAATGGGCGTAGCAGCGCTATTTCCGCCGGGAACGGACACGGCGGACATCGTCCAGTTCATTCACCAGACGGTAGGGGAGAAAAGCAAGAACGTATAGACTGACGTTGTATGAGATCATCGGTCGGTATTGACCGAATGAAACTTATAAGCGTGTTGTTGAGATTCCCACTCGCACAGGTTGAAAACATCGTTTTCCACGTTCGACACGAGTAGACACGCAACTGGCTTAGAGAAGCAGGGATACGGATTGCAGGGTCTTTTATGATCCGGGTAGCCGTTTCCCACGTGTGTTTCGAAACCCGTATCGGAGAGGAAGACGATGGATTTCAATTTCTCATCTGAACAGGAGATTCTACGCAAGTCCGTGCGCGATTTCGCCGAGAAGGAAATCAAACCGGTAGCAGAGGAACTCTCCCGCAACGAAACTTTTTCCGTAGAGCTGACCCGCAAGATGGGGGACATGGGCATGTTCGGCTGCGTAGTCGATCCCGACTATGGCGGACAGGGCATGGACTATCTGAGCTACATCATCGCCGTGGAGGAGATCGCGCGGATTGATGGCTCACAGGCCGCCACCGTTGCAGCGGGAAACTCGTTAGGCATCGGCCCGCTTTACTATTTCGGTAGCGAAGAGCAAAAGAAAAAGTATCTGCCCGAATTGTGCACCGGTAAACGGCTGTGGGGCTTTGGCCTGACCGAGCCGGATGCAGGCAGCGACGCCGGTGGCAGTCGCACCAAGGCGCTGCTGGAAAATGGCCAGTGGATCATCAACGGATCGAAGATCTTTATCACCAATTCCAGTTGCCCCATGAGTTGGGGATCGACCGTGCAGTGTATCACCGGAAAACGGGATGATGGTCGCAAAGAATACAGCTGCATTCTCGTCGAAAACGGCACACCCGGTTATACCGCCAAGGAAATGCACAAGAAAATGATGTGGCGCGCCAGCAATACCGGGGAATTGTTCTTCGAAGATGTCCGTGTACCGGAAGAAAATCTGCTTGGAAAACGCGGTGACGGCTTCCACCAGATGCTGTCTACCCTGGATTTAGGACGGTTGAGCATCGGAGCGATGGGCTTGGGACTGGCTCAGGGCGCCTATGAAGTGGCGGCGCGGTATGCGGTCGAGCGCAAACAGTTCGGACGCTCTATCGCCACGTTCCAGATCAGCCAGTTCAAGCTTGCAGATATGGCAATGCACATCGAAGCGGCTCGCAACCTGCTTTACAAGGCCTGCTGGCTAAAAGACAACCACAAACCACTTGGTTCCGTCTCCGCCATGGCCAAACTGTACTGCTCGGAAGTGGCACATGAATGTGCGAACCACTGCGTGCAGTTGCACGGCGGTTACGGTCTGATGGAGGAATATCCGGCGGAACGTTTCTATCGGGATCAGAAATTATTGGAAATCGGCGAAGGTACCAGCGAAGTACAGCGCATCGTGATCGCCCGCGATGTGCTTTCGCAGTTTGCCTGAGCGATTGCTTGTCGTGAAAAAGCATTTTCAATCAACCAGAGGATGGATACTTGGGATTGGCCCAATCGTCACAAACCTGAAATAGGAGGGGACTGACACATGATTACTTTCAGTGAGCAACAGTTAAAGACACCTAAATTTTCCCGGGACGTATACATGGTGACCGGCGGGATGAGCGAATTCCGTCGTGCTTTCCCGGAGCGTAAAACGGAGGAACTGTGCATCGAGGCGTTACAGGAAGCCGCCTCATACATCAACATGAGTGCACAGAACCTGAAGAAGTACATTCATTCCTGCTACTACGGGCATTTCGCGGATCACTTCGGCGATCAATTGCTGGGTGAGTCGGTAATTCATGACCGTTTGGGTCTGGATCCGTTGGGTAACGTTGGCGTCAAGACCGGTGGTGCAACGGGCGGTTCGACGTTATGGGAAGCGGCTAAAGCCGTTGCCAGCGGTTATTCCGACTGCGTGCTGGCGATGGGTTGGGAGCGAATGGACGAGGTTCCCACCGATGAAGGCAATAACTACATTTCCTGCGCAGCGGACAAGGACTGGGAAACTCCGCTGGGGCACATTTACACCGGTTATTATGCGGTTATGGCGCAGAAATACTGGCAGGTGTTTGGTAAAGAGGAAGACAGTTTCCGCAGGACCATGGCGGAGATTTCCGTAAAGAATCATGGTTATGCGGTACATAATCCCTTCGCCCAGGCTCCCATGCGCATCACGGTGGAGGATGTTCTGAATTCGCCGGTCGTCGCTTATCCCTTGCGCGCCTTGGATGCCTGCCTGATGAGTGTCGGTGCGGCCTGTTCGATTCTCTGCGACAAAGAGACCGCGTACAAACTGACCGACAATCCTCTATTGATCTACGTCGCCGCAGGTTCCCATACTTTGAGACCGGCGGATCGGCGGGCCATGGAGATTCCACTGTTACCCAACGAAAGTGCGGATCAATACGCAAACCTGGAAAAAGAATTCCCAGGCGGAGAGCGTTACCCCGGATTTACGGGCTTTTTGGCTGCTCGCATGGCAGCGTATTACGGTTATCGCATGGCGGGTATCAAAGATCCCAACGAGGATCTGGATCTGGTGGAACTGCACGACGCTTTCACCATCAGCGACATTCAGACCTATGAAGATATCGGTATTCGCCCCTATGGCCAGGGACGCAAATACGTTGAAAGCGGCGACTGCTACCACACCAATCCGAAAACCGGCCAGCCTGGAAAGCTACCTGCCAACCTTAGCGGCGGTCTGTTGGGTTGTATGCATTCTGTGGGTGCAACCGGTATCATGCAGGTCAATGAACTCATGTACCATATTCATAACCGCTGGGCGGAAATTCATGGTGATGAAGCCCGATGGGCGCGATATGGTAAAGAAAAGCCGGGAGATTGGCAGGATCTACAGGTCAAGGGAGCCAAGCGGGCGCTGGCGATCAGTCACGCTGGCGTTGGTAGTCATGTAACCGCGACGATTCTGTCCAAACCGGAAAATCGGTTGGATAAATAAGGAGGTGATAAATGGGAACCGCAAAAGTCCAAAATGGAGCATACAAAATCAACGGCAAATTCCATGTTCCTGAACCGAATACGCCGATAAATAATGAAGAAGGCAAGTTGTGTGGTGTAACCAATCCGCGCAATATCACCCACATTCACTCTTATGGCGGAGAAGCACCGTTTTTCAGCGCGTTGGCCGAAGGCAAACTGCTGGCTACTCGCTGTGTGAATCCTGATTGCACGGACGGCTACCAGTCTATTTTCATCCCGTTCCGTGTTCATTGCCCGGATTGCCTGGAAAAAACGGAAATCGTGGATCTTACCAGTGTGGCCCGCGAAACCGCCAAGGTGCATACGTTCATGATCTGCGAACGAAGCGGAGCGTTCAATACGCTGGACAAGCCCATTCACTTTATCAATATCGAATTCGAGGGTGTTTCCACCATTCTGATGAGCTATCTGCTTAAAGGTAAACCTTCAATCGGAATGCGTGTGCTCCCGATCTTCCGTAAAGCGAATCCGACTTATACCATTACCGATCTGGCATGGGTGCCGGAAGGTACGGCGCAAGCTGATCTGCCGGAAGGCTTCTCCTTCTAGCAAAATACATCAATCGGCGGCGGAAAGGGGAGTCTCCCTTTTCCGCCGCCGGGCGTGTTAGGTTTTCCCCTGATAAAAACTTCAATTCAACGTGTGCTTGAATCTCGGACGGCGACCGCCGTCTAAAAGCGCGGCTTTCAACTGCCGCTGCAAGCCGGGGCGGAAGGAATGGAAGTGGATTTGCTTGGTCCGCTTGTATTGGTCGCAAAGCTGCTGGTTACTCGTTCAACCTCGGTCGATCCGCAGGACTGGCATTTCAAATCGGTTACATCCGCTGCGCGCAGGATCAGTTCTTCGAAAACATGACCGCAGGATTTGCAACGATATTCATAAATAGGCATGTGTCTGTGCTCCTTGAAAGATGTACTCTCTGTTGACATTACTATAAGAGTGAATTTCTGGAAATCAAGGCAGGATGATGAATTCTTCCGAAATATTCACTGATATTCTGACGATACGGATATCTTGTTAAATTCCGATTTTCTTGGAAAGAATCAGGGTTTCAAACGCTGCGGAGATTGCCTGGCGGATTTGTTCTCCCACTTCGGCATTCACTGTAGGGGTGTCGTCATTGGGTTTCAGTGCGACTACCAAGCCGATAGCTTTCGATTTTAGAAAGATCGGCAGAATCAACGCTTCTTCCGGGGGAGTCATCCCGCAGAATTTAACGATATGATCCACGCTGGTATCTTCATCAAACGTGGCGCACTGCACTTCGTTGTCATCGACCGCTGTTTTTAGCGCCGAATCCAGATTTAATGACAATTCCAGATCTTTAACATTTTCCTTTACTTCTGGAGAGCCTTCGCCGTAATAGCCGCCAATCGAGGATTTCTTGATGGTCAGAAAAAGTGTTACGGAATAGTAACTTCTCAGCCAGCCGCAGGCTCCCATAATGATTTCGTCCCGTGTATCGGCGGCGTCCAGAAGATCTTCCAACTCGTCGATTTCAATGGTTTCTTCCTGAACATCCTCCTGCATTTTCGGATTGGTTTGATTGAGGATGTTTCGTTCTGCGGATGCGGCATCCTGATCGGAGGAGGGAGGAGGAGAGAGTTCTTCTTGGGGCGTGGTATGTATCGCCTCCGGTACGGGAGTGGCAAGCAGATCGACTTTTTCCGGTTCTGGCGATTCTCCCGCCATGTCGATAAGTTCTTCGAGATCGGGAGCTTCTTCTGGAACGAAGAGCTTGTCGCCCAGCCCGATATTGTCCAGAATGATGGAAGGCAGAAGGATTCCGTAATAATATCGAATGGTATCCACCAGCAGGTTTTCGCTGGTCAAGGTAACTTTCAGGTCCATGCCGGTAAAGAAGACGAGATCGTCGTGATCTTGCTTACTCAATGGTGAAAAGGTTGCAATGATCAGGTGATTGTTTTTCACTCCCACAGGCAGGACACGATAGGACGTGACCAGATCGCGAGGCAGCATTTCGAGCACGTGACTGGGGATAGAGCGCAGCAGTTCCGGATTGATGGTCGGTAAGTCAAAGGTCGTGCTGAAGTAATGCAGCATACGCTCCTGATCCAGGTAGCCCAGGCGGATCAGGTTGTCTACCAGGCTGCCCTGATAAATCAACTGACGTTCCAGCGCATTTTCAATCTGCCAGCGGGTGATCCATTTTTCCTTGGCCAGCCGCAGCACGATTTCCTTGCTCATCGTTTCCCTTTCAGCCGCTCATTGTTCTGCTGCTTCACCGATGATAATCAGAGGTTATGCAGTCGGTGGAATAATCAACGTATCCGCCCGCCAACTTGACAGGCGGATACGATAGAGCTACGGATTCAGCGCTTTCAATTCCTCTACCACGAACAGTCCGTCCTTGCGGATCAATACGTCGTCGAACCAGATTTCTCCGCCGCCTTGCTCGGCGAACTGGCGCATGACCAGATCCCAGTGTACTTCGGATTTGTTTCCGTTGTCGGCTTCATCATAGCAGCCGCCGGGAGTCAGATGGAAGGAACCGGAGATTTTCTCGTCGAATAGAATGTCCAGCATCGGACGATCGACGTGTGGATTGACGCCGATGGCGAATTCACCCACGTAACGTGCGCCTTCATCGCGATCCAGAATGTTGTTCAGCTTCTTCTCGTCTCCGACATCGCAGCCTGCTTTGACGATCTTGCCGTTTTCGAACGTGAAGTGGATGCCGTCGAAGAGGTTGCCTTCGTACAGCGTGGGCGTGTTGTAGTGGATCGTTCCGTTGATGGAATCCTTAACCGGTGCCGCGAACACTTCGCCGTCCGGGATGTTCAACTTGCCATCGCATTTAATGGCGGGGATATCCTTGATGGAGAACGTCAAATCCGTTCCCGGGCCTTTGATCTGGACCTTATCCGTGCGGTTCATCAAGTCGACCAGCGGGTCCATGGCTTTGGACATTTCGGAATAGTCCAGCAGACAGGCTTTATAGAAGAAGTCCTCGAATTGCCGGGTGGACATTTTGGCGGCTTGAGCGAAGGTCGGATTCGGGTAGCGCAGCACGACCCAGCGCGTATTGGGAACGCGAATTTCCATATGGACGTTCTTGGTGACCGTCGATGAGCTGATTTGCAATTTCTCACTTGGAACATCGGAGAGTTCCAGTACGTTGTTGCTTCCCCGCACTCCGACGTAGCAGTCCATCTGTTCCATGCGCGCCTTCTGCCAGGCCGCTTCCATTTCGAATTGTTCTTTGCTTGCGCCTTGTAGCTGTGCGCGCTTGATCAGATCCTGATGCAACAGGTAAAACGGAATGCCTTTCGCCTGATAGACTTCCTCGATAAGTGCTTCCACCAGCGGGAAGGTATTCTCTCCAATCGCTTCGATCAGCACTTTTTCACCGGGTTTGACCGCCATGGAATACTGCACCAGGTTTTTTGCCAATCGTTTTGTCCGTTCGTCCATTTTTTACCTCCTTAAGTGACCTGAAAACCGATCTGTCATTTCAGCGAAGCCATTGTACGAGCAAGCAGGCGATTTCGCAAGATGAGAGCACAGATTCTTCCTCTGAGAAAACCGATTGATGGTTACACCTGGAATTGTGCTTATTTTTGCAATACTACGTATTCTAGTGTGCAGATGATTGACAGTTTCACGCGGCTTTGCTAATTTCTAGATCTCAGGGCTGATTCTGACAGCTCGTCGTTCCTTTCTTGTTCTTGTTGCTATCAATGCTGTTTACGTTGGAGGCTTTTCGTATGCCTACTGCCATTATCACCGGAACCGGCAGTTATCTGCCGGAAAAGCGGTTGACCAATAAGGAACTGGAGACACGCACTTTCACCAATCGAAGAGGCGAAGTGTATTCCGTAACTTCGGATGAGATTCTTTCCAAAACCGGCATCTTAGAGCGTCGATACGCCGAACGCGAAAGCGTGAGCGACATGGCTGCCAGGGCCGGAAAATCCGCCATCGAAGCGGCGGGGATTCATCCGGACGAGATTGACTTGGTGATTCTGGCTACGTCCACACCGGATGTCACCATTCCCAAGCTTTGCCCATTGGTCGCGCACAAGATCGGACTGCACAGCGTTCCGGCTTACGACTTTGGCAAGGATTGCACCGGCTTCGTAGAAGCGCTGGAGGCGGCCAGCTATTACATCATGGCTGGGCGCTACGAACATATCCTGGTGATCGGTTCGGACAAGGGCAGCCAACTGGTGGACCCCAGCAACAAGGGAACAACGGTATTATTCGGCGATGGCGCCGGGGCGGCAGTCGTTTCCGCCTGCGACGATCCCAATCGGGGAATGCTCTCTGCTGTGGCCGGTTCGCAGGGAGAGAGTTTTAAAACACTCTACGTTCCTGCCTCCGAACAGAATGAAAGTGAAGAGGAAACCAAGCGAACGCCCGCATTGGTGATGGATGGTGCGGCGGTGGCCAGTTATGGGAAACAGGTCTTTGCCGTGGGCGTCGAGCGCGCTTTGGCTCAGGAGCAGTTGGTGCCGGAGAATCTGGATTTGTTGATCCCGCATCAATCGAATCTGCGCATTATCGAGTCCGGTGCAAAAGCCTTGGATTTGCCGCTGGACAAAGTGGTGTTAACCATCGAAAAAACAGGTAACACGGCATCGGCTTCGATTCCCATGGCGCTGGATACGGCGGTGCGCGGCGGTCGCCTGAAAGCAGGCAACCTCGTGTGCTTCTTCGCGCATGGCGGGGGATTGTCCTGGATTTCTTTACTGATGCGTTGGTAGGCGACCCGGACTTTGCCGAGTCGCCCCATGTTCGGTATCAGCCTTTTTTCTGATTGAACTCCAACAAGACGCTGTTTGCGGCTTTCGGATGCAGGAAGAAGGCCAAGGTGTTGTGTGCGCCTTCGATGGGAGCGTCCTGTAAGGTCTTGACATCGGAATCCTTCAGCTTTTTCATTTCAGCGTGAACATCGTCCACTCCGAAGCAGATGTGCTGGATGCCTTCGCCGCGTTTGGCCATGCTTTTAAACAGCGGGGATTCTTCGCTGATCGGTTCCATCAGTTCCACTTTCACTTCACCGACCGGCACCATTACCACACGCACTTTCTGCGATTCGACCACTTCCGGTTCGGAAGCCGGCAGGCCAAGCACGTCGCGATAGAAAGCGATGGCTTTGTCCAGGTCGTTGACGCCGATTGCGATATGGTCGATTTTCTTGATCATTTTCTGCTCCTTCGTTGCTACGCCCGATAGACAAGGCGGTGTTGTTACGACGATCTGTTACTTGTGGGGGCAGTCTAGCAAAAGCGACCTGTGATGCCAATGCAAAAATACGGATAAAGCGACTAAAATCGGGACGATGTGAGCCGCCTTTCTTGTTGCGACCTACAAAGGGCTATGCTATGCTGCGCGCGATTGAAGCGGAGGAATTTGGAATGAAGAACTTGGATCTTTCCCGGCTGCCACGTCATGTCGCCATTATTATGGACGGCAATGGGCGCTGGGCGAAAAAACGAATACTGGAACGGGTAAAAGGACACGAAAAAGGCGCTGGAGCAGTCAAAGTGACGGTTACGGCCTGTCGCGAACTTGGTATCGACGCACTGTCGCTCTATGCTTTTTCAGAGGAAAACTGGGCCAGACCCAAGCGTGAAGTCGATGCTTTGATGCGCTTGCTGGAACGCTATTTGATCGAAGAACGGGACGAAATTCTGAATAACAATATTCGTCTCGTTTGCAGTGGTCATGTCCATGAACTGCCCGATTTCGTAAAGGAAAAGCTGCTTCCGTTAATGGAGGAATCCTCTTCCAACAATGGCATGTTCCTGAATCTGTGCCTGGCCTATGGCGGCAAGCAGGAACTGGTGGACGCCTGTGTGCAGATCGCGAAGAAAGTTCAGCAGGGTGAGTTGCAGCCGGAATCCATTACGAAAGAAATTTTCGAGCAGCATTTGTATGTGCCGCAGTTGCCGCCGGTGGACTTGATGATCCGAACTTCGGGAGAGCAGCGCACCAGTGGATTTCTGCCCTGGCAGATTGCTTATGCCGAAATGCTCTTCCCCGACTATTTCTGGCCGGAGTTCAACAAAGAGCGCCTGTACGAAGCGATCTACGCCTATCAGAATAGGGAGCGGCGCTTCGGCCATATCTCTGAACAGTTAACGAAATAACCCCATTCGAAAGGGTCTGTGAATATGCTTTATAAACGAGTGCTCGTCGCGGTGATCGGCATTCCTGTTGCGTTACCGATTCTGATTTTCGCTCCCCATTTCGTGGTGTTTCTGCTATTGATGGCGATTGCCGGTATCGCACTTTCCGAGTATTACGGAATGGCTTTCCCGGAGAATACCAATATCCGGCGTTTTTGTATCGCCATCGGAGCTTTGGTTTACTTGCTATGGGGAATGGGCGTCGTCTTCGAGTTGCCCGATTCGATTTTCCACGCACCGCTGGTGTTCGGATTCCTTGCTCTCTTCATTTTCTTCCTTTTCAACTACGGCGAAATACAGACGGCGGCGTCGAGAACGGCGATTGGGGTTTTGGGATTGATCTACATCGACGTGCTGTTCTTCTTCCCATTTATGTTGCAGGTAACTCCCGATCCTGCGGGATGGAAGCTGGTGCTCTTTTTATTGGCAGTGGTTTGGATGAACGATACCGGCGGCTATTTTGCCGGACGTTATTTAGGAAAGCATAAATTTTACGAAGCGGTCAGCCCCAAGAAAACCTGGGAAGGATCGGTCGGCGGCGCATTGGCAGGGATTGGCGGAGCCTTTGCTTTCGATGCCATGTTGTCCTTGAACTGGCCGGCTTTGCACCTGATTGTGCTGTCACTCATCATGGGTTATGTGGGTCAGGTCGGCGATTTATGCGAATCGTTATTGAAACGCAGTTTCGGCATCAAAGACAGCGGTACGATCATTCCCGGTCATGGCGGCGTATTGGACCGCTTCGATGCGGTGCTCTTTGCATCTCCCGTACTTTATTACTACTTCAACTGGTTCCTCGCATAAGAACTAGAGGGCCAATCTCAAAAAAAAAGCGGTAATGGGGGCGGCGATTACTTGATTTGGTACTCGATGTCTTCTCTGGCGAAGGCCAAGCGGCGATCTTTCTTGTTGTAGAGTCTTTCCATGTACCGTTCGTGCTCGCCGAGCTCCGAGTCGCTCCGTAAGGGTTCATGGTGCGTCAACAGGGTCAATGGTGCATTGATGCGTTTGGCGTTGGCCATGGCGGTGATAAAGGAACTATGACCGAATCCGGGCGAGCGCTGATACTCTGCCGGTGTGTACATCGCTTCGTGGATCAGCAGGTCGCAACCTGTGGCCCAGTTTACGAAGTCATCGTTTCGTTTGCTTTCCGCTGCGTCATGATCTCCCGAGAATACAAGTGTTTTACCGCCGTTTTTAATGCGGTAGGCATAGCTTTCACCCAGATGTACTGTGGGGTGGTGGGAAATCGTGAAGATCCCGATCTCTGTTTCCTCTTTCAGTTGTTCCAGGTGCCAGGTGCAGGGCAGGCTGTTTAGCCCGTTAAATGGCGAATAGGAATCGTCGAGCAGCAGGTCGAATACTTCTCGCACTTCCTTTTCCGGAAACGGCGAATGCAGATAGATGTGATTATTAGGAAAATAGATTGGTGTAAAATACTGCAAGCCCTGGATGTGATCCCAGTGAAAATGGGTCAGCAGTAAATGGAAGGAATATCCACCTTTGGTGATGTCATATTCCTGCATCAACTTGGCACCCAGATTGGCGATGCCGAATCCGGCGTCGATGATCAGCAGTTCTTTTTGTGAAGCGATTGACAAACAGGTCGTATGGCCACCGTAGATCAAACGATCGCGTGAGACCGACATGATACCGCCGCGCGTACCATAAAAGGTGACGGTCATAGCCATATCTTCATTCCTTCCGTTCCCGGTTCCACCTGAAGGTTCATGCCCTGAACCCGCTCCCAGGCGGCTTCCGCTTTGGCGTCGACCAGTTTATCGCTGTCTTCCGGCGCGTGATGGTGAAGAATCAGGCGTTTTACACCAGCTCGCAGGCAAAGATCAATCGCCATATCCGGGGAGGAGTGCCCCCAATGGCGGCGGTTTTTAATCGTTTCGTTGGTAAAGTGCGTATCGAATATCACCAGATCCGCACTATCCATGAATTGGATCAGCCCTTCGGTCCATTCGTTTTCGAATGTGGAACTGTCTAACAATGCCTTTTCCGCAATGCCTTCGCCTAGATAGTTGTTTTCGATGGGGGCATTGTCCGTAATAATCGCAACCGAACGTTTTTCCGCTTCGAATCGATATCCCAGTGTCGTTCCTGCATGGTTGAGTTGATAGGTGCTTACCTGCGCCATTCCCAGGTCGAAGCGGTCGTTAGGCAGTACGTCGATAAAGGTCTGTCGCGCTTTCAGCTGCTCGTAAGGAACCGGAAACGCTTTGGGGTTATGCTGACCTTGGATCAACTCGATAAACCGCTGATTGTGCGATACCGGGGCATAAAAGACCACGTGACAGCCTTCTTCGTATAAGGGACGGAAAAAGGGAAAGGCCAGGATGTGATCCCAATGCGTGTGGGTGATAAAGAAGTAGATCTTTTCTGGAATGCCGTTTTGAACGAGTCGGATGCCTTCTTCGTACAAGCCGGTTCCGCCATCGATGAAAATCGGTGGCATGCCGTGAATTTCGATCTTGAAGGAGGTCGTGTTTCCGCCGTATCGCAACATATCGAGCATGGATACGGGTCTGGAACCGCGAACACCAAGAAGGTTGACGATCATGGTGACCCCTTGCCTGAATATTCTCAAAGGCACCCTGTTTAGGCTGCACACAACATACCGAATTAATTGGCGATTGTCCATCTTTTTTCCGGTTTGGACAATCCGTAAAGAAAGAGAGCTTAGGCGTTTTGCAAAAAATAATGGCGCGTGCTAGCGTGCTTTCATGTTGAAGCGACTGAATCGAACATTTATTGCAGAGTGGGGTATGGTGACGACGCTGGCGATCGTGATCGTTACCCTGTTGATTCTTGTTCTGCAATTGGGACGCCTGAATTCGCTGGCGTTGCATGGTGGGGCAAAGGTATCCATCCTGGCTGAAGTGCTGATAATGGCGTTGCCTGCGTTTATTGCAACCGCCTTGCCGTTGGCGGCCTTGATCGGCTGGCTGTCGGTTTTTGCGCGCTATCGGCGTGACGGGGAGTGGATCTTCTTGCAGGCCAGTGGTGTGGGGTTGCGGCGTTTGCTGGTTCCGGTGTCGATAACGGCTCTGCTTGCGATTGGCTGCCACCTGCTGTTGTCTCATTGGGTTGTTCCAGGCACATTGAAGCAACTTGAAACCCTGTTACACAACGAAGGGCTGCGTTCGGTGGTTGCGGATCTGTCGATGGAGGGAATGACGGATCTGGGAGAGGACGTGCATCTCTTCGTTCGGCAAGTCGAGCAGGATGGGAGGCTGTCTCATCCGTTTCTGATTTATGAACCGAAAAGCCGACCTGGTCTGCGCCAGGTACTATGGGCAGAGCAGGCACGGGTGACGCTGGAGCGGGGAGAGCCGGTGCTGGGGTTGCACGAGGGCGGTTGGCAGTGGCGTAATGAAAAGGAATCGCGCACGGCGACTTTTAAGCGCCTGCATCTTGATTTGATGTCATTTACAGGGCGTACGAATCAGCCTTTGCTGTTTCCGGAGTGGCAGGCAAACAGCACGTCCCGGTTGCGGCAGCGGTTGCAAGTATGCATGGCGGCAACGTCGGATGAGGCCGGGAGGGATTCTATGGCGGTTTGCATGAAAATGGCCGGGGAAGTCGGTCATCGAAACGCAACGGCGGTTTCAATCGCGCTGTTTGCCGTGCTCTCCTTGTTGTTTTCAAGCGTCCTGTGGCATCTTGGATCGACCGGTGTTTATGCGTTGGCGGCTGTGATTGCACTGGCCTACTATCTTCTTGAACGTTTCGGGATGATTCTGGCGGAGAAGGCCGTCTTGCCGCCTCAGATCGGTTCCTGGGTTCCCGTAATGTTGCTATTGGTGATCTTGCTCGCCGGTGGGTTGCGCAAAAGGAAATGGTCTTGATTTATTTCACTGCCATTATCAGGCGTTTTTCATTGCAGTTGCTGCTGAGCCTGTTGGCTTTGGTGGGCGTATACCTGCTGTTCGATTGCATCGAGAGTGTGCGGTTGCTGCTTGCTTATGATGCGCCGTTTTCGACCCTGTGGCAATTGATCGGCGCGCGTGTGCCAACGGCAATCTATCAACTGCTGCCTTTGGCGTGTTTGCTGGCGGTCCTGTCGTTGTGGATGGAACTGGCCAGAGACGGGGAACTGCTGTTGCTGTGTGCATCGGGACAGAATAGGGCACGACGCTGGTTGCCGTTTCTTGCTGTGGCATTTTTTGCAGCGTTATTGCAATTCGGTTGGGGAGAACGTGTCGTTCCGCAAGCGGAGCGACAGGCACGATACGTGATGGATCATCAAATCAAGCACAGTAGGGGCCGGACGAGTTCCACGCGCATGGATCGCAAGTGGTTTGTCGGACCAAGCGGAATATGGCGCATTGACAGTCGCGACGGGCAGCGCTTGGTTGGCGTTGAATTGTACGAGATGGATGACCAAGGGAGTTCCCAGGCACATTGGTCGGCGCAAACGATGGAATGGGAGCGCAACGGCTGGAAGATGGATTCCCCGCAGCTTGAGTGGTTGGTCAGCGTAAGCGAAGCCGAACGCGCTAAAGCGGTTTTGCGAGAGTTTCAGGAAACACAAGATCACTTCACGGTGCTCTGGGACGCAGCGGAAACGATGACTCTCTCAAAACTGCGGCAGGCTATTTCATTAAAGCGAAAACAGGGGATGGATGGCTTGACGTACCAGACGGCGTTCTGGCTGCGCATGAGTTATCCCTTCTTATCGTTTGGGTTGGTGTTATTGGCATTGGCGCTTGGGGAACGACGGGCGGATCTTGTGAACCGAAGCCGGGCTCGGCTGATGACGGTGGCTTTGGCTGCCGTACTGGGAGTGCTGTTTTTCCTGATTGTGTCGATTGGAAAGCAAGGAGCCGAAGCGGGGCTTTGGTCGGCGGTTTTTGGTGCGCTGTTGGCTCCCTTATTGGCGTGGATAGCGGCACTTGGGTTGGCCGTGCGCTATCGGTTATAGGAGAGTCACCTCAGAAGGAGATGACTCGTTGATATCGTTTGTCATGTGTGGTTATCGCCGGCTCAGCCAGTCTGCAACCGCGCGACCGGTTCCAAACGGCCAGGGCTTCAGCTTTTCTGGTGAAATGGCTTTGGCTTCCACTAGTTCCTCGCCAAGAACGATCTCTCCCCATGCTTTTACATGATAGGCGATAATCAACTGGTTCATGCGCCTGGAGATGTACAGGCCGACCAAGTCTACGATGTCGCCATCCAGCCCGAGTTCTTCCTTGACTTCTCGCAGCACGCCGATTTTCGGATCTTCATTTTTTTCCAGAAAGCCTGTGATCAGGCCGAACATTTTTTCCGGCCACTGTTTGTTGCGTGCGAGAATGATGTGCTTGTTGTGTTCTACGATGGCGGCCACGATAGGAGTCGGATTGTCCCAATGTACGAATTCGCAGTCGGGGGCAGGGCAGGCCAGGCGCATCTCTCCGTGAATGGAGAGCATTTGCAGTTCGGTGGTACAAAGTGGACAAAACAGAAATGGTTTTGGCGTCATGGCGACTGCTCCTTTGCATTGTCTGCCGATAAAGCATAGCGACTTGTTGTATTTATCGCAAGTAGGCAAAGCAATAAGAAGGTTTTGGGGATTGTGCTATACTGCGTTTTCTTATATCGGCGAGACATGCTGAGGTGTGGTGAATCATGGGAGTCAATCGGATGAAATCGATGAATTATGTGCTGTTTCCGGGACTGCTGTTGTTGCTGATTGCAATGGTTGGATGTTCGAGTGATTCCGATCCCTTGGCTGGTGATTTTGATGCCGAGGGAGAATCGGTTGCGCAACAGGGAGATTCCGAGTTGGAGGAAGTGGCGGATCTTGACCGGAGTGAATCCGGTGGGGATGAGGATATCCTGGATTCCGTGGAGGATGCAGACCTCATGGAAGCAGTCGAACTGGAAGAGGAATATGCCGAGCGAGAGTCGGAGAAGGAAGTAGAAGAAGGCGAAGCGCCGGTTTTCGATTGGGTGCCGATTCCGACAGGTGATTTCGAGATGGGGTGTTCGATCACGGATTTCGATTGTCCCTCGGATGAATACCCGCGTCACACGGTTTCTGTCAATGCATTTGAGCTTTTACGCACGGAAGTGACCCAGGCGCAATATGTCGCATTGACCGGAGAGAATCCCAGTAATTTCTTGAATTGCCCGAACTGTCCCGTTGAGGGTGTGGATTGGCAGCAGGCACAAGATTTTTGCCTGTTGCTTGATGCGCGATTGCCCAGCGAGGCGGAGTGGGAATATGCCGCCCGAGCGGGCAGCACGGATAAGTATTACTGCGGAAACGATAACACCTGTCTGGATGGTATCGCCTGGTACTTCGACACCGCGCAAGGTAGCAGTCAACCGGTTGGACAGAAACAGGCCAACGATTTCGGTTTGTTCGATATGCTGGGCAATGTGTTCGAGTGGGTACAGGATTGCCGCCACGATTCCTATACCGGCGCCCCCTCAAATGGGGAGGTATGGAGCGGTGGCGATTGCAGCCATCCCGGCTTGAGGGGCGGTTGCTGGGACGGCTACCGCGACAAATTACGTGTCAGCAATCGCACTTGGAGCCAACCCCCCGTTCCCGGTACGGTCGGTCTGCGCTGCGCTCGGAATCAGCCGTGATGCTCGGCATCGCGGACGCCGTCTCCAATTAAGGGTAATACCCGGTCTACGTGGAAGGTCACGACCGAAGATTTTAGATCCTTGTAACGCTCGTAATTTCTCTTGCTGTGCAGCCTGCGGAATTCATCGACCTGTGCAGTATCCGTTACTTCGGAGACTTTCGTCAGATAAAGCCGTTTGCCTTTGTATCCCTGGCTGTCTTCCTTGAACAGGAAGCAGGCCTTGTTCGTACGGCTTACGTTTTCCTTGCTTTTTCTGGGCGCCATGATAAACGCCACGGTCTGCTCGTCGATGACGTGCGGTCTGGAAAAGACCGCTGCATTGGGTTGCCCATTTTCATCCGCAGTGGATAGGATTCCCAAACCTTCAGTCGTTGAAAAATATTGTTGTAAGCTCATCATAAGCCTCCTTGATGCGCTGTTTTCGACCTGTCACACATGGACTGTCGTTGTTGTATGCATAGAGAGCTTTCGCCTGCGTCCTATTCCCACTCGTCGAACATGATGAAATGACTTGAAAATGTCATGATCTTGTTTTACGTCCTTGACCGTATCGAGCATTGCTTTTAGGATAGTTCGAATATGGGTTGATTTGAACGTGAAAGGGGACTGGTATGGGACGCTACAAAAAGCCGATGTATACGCTGGCAAGTTTTGCAAGCGATGGAAGCCGCCTGGCTCGGACTGTCCCCGGAATACTGAAAGCGGTGGTTTCGAAGACGCTTCCTGCGGATTTCCGGGAAAAGATCATGCTGGCCGAAACCGGGGTGAATGATTGCCGTTATTGCGCGTTCGTTCACGCGCATTGGGCGCGCTGCGCTGGTGTCGAAACCGAGACCATCAAAGCATTATTGCGTGGTGACCTGTATGCAGGCTTGCCAGAAGAGGAAATCTCCGCAGTGGAATTTGCTCGACATTTCGCCAGGAGCGGCGGTCAACCCGATGAGCAGAGAATCCAGGAACTTATCGCCATGTACGGCCAGCCCAAAGCCGAAGCAATTCAAGCCTTTTTACGCATGATTTATGTTGCCAACCTGGCGGGAAATACCTTCGACGCCCTGTTGGCGCGTCTCACCGGACTGACTCCCGATAAAGGCCAACTCGGTTTTGAGTTGCTTTTCTCTTCGGTAGCGGCTCCCATTTTGTTGCCTGTTTTGTTGTTGATTGCCTTGCGGCGACACGTTTTACCGGATCCGGAAGAATTGATGCAGGCGATACCAGTTTAGAGAATTATTAGGGATCAGCGTACCGGTTTCATGGTCATGAAACGTAAGAGCGCCACTAGGAAAAAGCCGAGTGCATACAGGCACAGAACCCCAACAATAGGCAGAATATCTTCCGTGGCATAATGGCGAACCAGCAGATTCAGGTAGCCGTCTAAAGCCCAGCCATGAGGAACGACCAGGCTCATCTGCTGCATGAAGGCAGGCATTACGAATTTTGGCACCATGATGCCACCGATGACCGTCATAATAATCAGCGCGGCGGCGGAAATAGAGGCAACCATGAAGCTGGATCGGCTGATGGCTGCCAGAAAAAGACCGAAGCTGATGGAAACGAAGGAAATGGCGACCGTGAGCAGCATCACGCCGCCCGGATTTTGAATTTCAAGCCTGGGTGCGCCCAGCCAGGGCAGTACGTAAATACCGATGGCGAACATCAGCGCGGCTTGAAGCAGGTTGATCAGGAAAAAGGGCAGAATCTTTCCAAGCAGGTATTGCAGCAGGCTCATCGGCGCGACGAGAATACGGGCATAAGCTCCGGTAAGTCGTTCCGTAATCAGGTTTATGGCCAGGATCTGCGCGATCCAGAAAAGGGCGAAGACGGTCCAGCCTGGGACGTTCTGCTGTACCGAATTAGGCGTGATTTCCTTGCCTTGCGCCGAGGTGTAGCGTTGTTCGACGATCAGTCCGTGGGTGGTGACGTATTCTTCGCTGGCTTCTTTCACCGAAATCGGCATGCCGCCCGAGCGGGTTAAGCCGATCATGGAGACATACACGATGCTCTGCACCGTTTTTTGTACGGCGGTGGCGAATTCGGCGCTCAGTACCGGGTCCACTAGAATTTCGATATAGGCTTCTTTTTTAAAAGCCAATGCCTCTGTGGCTTCCGCAGGAATGAACACGGCGATTTGATAATGTCCGTGAGACAGCTTCTCTTTTGCACTTTCGCGAGTCAAGGCTTTGCCGTCTACTTCGGTAAGCAGGCGAAAGTAGCCGGTCCTATCCAGGGCTTCGATGATCTTCTCGCCGATGCCGTCTTCGTCCTGATTTACGACCAGCACGTCCAGCCGTTCGCTGGAACTGAGCGAGGAAAACGCGCCTTGCAATGCAATGGACAATACGAGGATAAAGATCGCGGGTAGCACGAACAGCATCAACAAGCCACCCGGATCGCGGATGAGCAGTTTCAGTTCCTTGATTGCGATTGCCAGAATCTGCGTCATGCTGTGCTTATGCCTCGTCCGTTCGGTCGCGCAGGCGCCGACCGGTGATATCCAAAAAGAGCCCCTCCAGGCTTGGTTCCGTAATCTTGCGCAAGGAAAGTGGACTGTCGAACTCGTCTGCGATCTGCGTGATGCGATGAATGACGTCTAAAGCGGGTGTATCCGCTCCGGTGTACACCGAAAGTCCGCCGTCTATGATTTCTGCATGTAAAACCAATCCCTGTTCGATCAGGTGCTTTTGCAGCGGCTGAACGTCCTGTTTCGCATCGAAATCGATGCACAGGCGGCCATAGTCGCGTACCGATTGCCGGGGATCGCCTTCGAATACGATTCGACCATGATCCATGATGGCGATGCGGTCACAGAGCTTTGTGGCTTCTTCCATATAGTGCGTAGTGTAAAGCACCGTAACTCCGGCTCGCTTCAACTCCAGCACCGCTTCGTAAATGCAGTTGCGCGATTGCGGGTCGATGCCGACGGTCGGCTCGTCGAGCAGTAGAAGCTGTGGATCGTGAATCAATCCCGCTGCCAGGTTCAAACGGCGCATCATGCCGGTGGAATAGCGTCGCACCGGATCGTGTGCCCGGTCGCTAAGACCGACCATCGCCAGTAATTCCTCAATGCGTGCGGCAAGTGCTTTTCCTGTAATTTGGTACAGGCGGCCAAAGAACTGCAAATTCTCCTGCCCGGTCAGGCCGGGGTACAGCGCCAGATCTTGCGGAACGAAGCCCAGCATACGGCGCATCTGTCGACGACGTAATCCGTCGGCGAACTCAACGCTACCTGCATCGGGAGAGAGCAGACCGCATAGCATGGAAAGCGTAGTCGTTTTTCCTGCGCCGTTGGGGCCGAGAATGCCTTGAATGCTGCCTCGCGCTACGGTCAGGCTTACGCCGTCAACCGCTTTTTTTTTTGCACCCGCGTAGGATTTAGACAGGTTCGACGTTCGGATGATCCAGTCGCTTTCCCCTTGCTCCTTTGTAGGTGCTTGTCCCTGCGAGCTTTGCGTCAGGCTGGACTTGTAATGTCGCAGGGTCAGACAGTCGAGGCTGCGTAGGGTTTCATGGTGCGCTATGTCGATACTTCGCAGCAACTCGTAGATTTCGGTTTCCTTGCGATAGGGAACGTCGCGAGGAGCGTGCTTCGTCAGCAGGCTCAGATCCTTGCCTTCCGCCTCGGCTTGACGAAAGATGCCCGACATCAGGTCGTTTTCCTGCTTCAATTCTTTGGGCAGCGCAATGCCGAGTCGCGCCCAGTACAGCATTGTCGGTAGAAATCCACCGCCGGTCCATTGCTGGATCTGCTTGACGCAGGCAAGCGGCCCTTTGGGGATCAGATCGTTCAACTCGAAAATTCGATTCATGTGGTACACGCCGGATTTGATCACACCCAGATTGCGGTACACGCTTTCCATCACCGGAGACAATTGATAGAAAGCCATGAAAATGTTGCCGAAGGGCATGGTTACACGAATCGCTTCGGTTAAAATCTGGCGGATCACTTCCGGGTCATTCTGATAATCGACCACACCGGAAGAAAGGATGACGGTTTTGTACTGGTTGTCGTCGATCGGCAGGTCTTTGGCGTCTGCCAGAAACATGTCCAGACCGCGACGCTCGCGAGCCAGTTCGACCATTTCGGCATCGACATCCAAGCCCTTGACGTCATGTCCTTTTTGTTGCAGGAAATCTACGATCAAGCCCTGACCCGCGCCGACGACCAAAACGGGACTGACTACGCCGTCCAGCATTTGTTCGATGGAACGAAGGCTGAAATGGCGATTTTCAATCTGATCCCAGTAGGGAGCCCAGGCACTCCACCACTCTTGGTAATTCGGCATGATTCGATCTGGTTCCTGTGTTACGGGTTCTGTTTCGAGTTACAACCTACGAGCTTATTTCAGTTCTTTGGCGACTTGCCGCAATTCTTTGAAGAAGCCTTCTTCAAATTCCGCCCGTTCCAAAAACAAGCGGCTGATTTCCTGTAGACCGTTTTCCAGTTCCGTTCGATTCTGGGAAAACCAGTCGTCGAAGTCGGTGTCATGGATTGGAATCGGTTTCGCCGTTTTTACGATCTGCCGCGAAGCCGTACGCCAGCATTTGCCATGCTCGACCATGCGGGTTGCCAGTTCATGTAACTTCTGGGAATCATACAGGTCGCCGATTTCGTGTAGAAATTCTCCGTACATCAGCCTAAAGGCGCCGCCACCGGTTCCCTGGTCTTCAAAGCCGATGGCGTTGAACATCATGCCATCGCGCAGCACGGCTCCATGGTAGGTTTTGGACCATTCCAGGATTTTGGCGGCGTAAGTACGCATTCCTTGGATACCGACGAAAAAGAACAGGCGATTGATCACTGGCGGCAGGATCATGTTTTTGCAGGTGGCTTCGATGGCTTTCTTCGCTGCGCCTTTGATATCCAACTGCTGGGGAATTTCTTCGATGGTCGCGTAAAAGTTATCCTTGGTTAGCGGTGCGTGGGTCGCCCAGGCTGCCTCCAGGTCGTCTGCGTGCAACTTGCCGATTTTTTCGAAATAGGGATCGCTGACCGCGTAGTAATCGCCCTGCTTGCCGACCAGTAGAATGAAGTGGAACGGGGCATGTACGCGCAGAAACGAGGGCAGGTATTTCATGTAGAACATATCCACCCACACCGCCACGGGAACGCCCTTGGCCAGTAGTTCATCGACGGCCTGTCTTGCCTGCTGCGTTTTCTTGCCGGAAGTGAATGTCATCCGTATGTTTAACAGTTGACCGATATTCTTGAATATTTTCCCCGGCTGGTTTCGAATCCCGATCAACGGAAAGGAGCTTGGTCCTTTAGCGAAGAACAGGTAAAAGAAAGCCGGACCGCTGCCCAGACCGAAGATCATCGGCTCGAAAAGCGACAATCCGGAATGATGCAGCAGGTTGCGCAAACTGCCGCTTTCGCAGTGGGAAGCGACTTGATGTGTATAATTCGGTATGGTTTTCACAGCTTGACCGTTTCTTCGTTGTTGGTCTCTGGTTGAATCTCGATCTGTTCGAGAAGACGGCCATTATGCCGGGACACGGTAATGGAAAGCTGATCCGGTACATAGAGAAACTGGAAGAAATCACTCAGGCAGATATCGAAGATTTTTGCATACTGCCGCAACAAACCTACGGAAATTCCTTCAAAACCTTTGGGGGTCATGTGTTTGTTGATTTGCCGAGGGCTTATCTTCATACGGGAGGCCAGGTCGCGAGCGGTCATGGCCTGGTATTCCATGAAGAAATGAATCGGGCTGATTTCGCCTGCGATCAGTTGCTGGCGTAACCGATCGAACATTTCCGCCCGCTGGATGAAAAATTCATCGATGTTTTCATCCAACTCGGTTTTGGCCAGTTCGGGGTGGCAACGGCCATGTTCATCGGGTTTGAACATCACTACCCGCCAGGCGCCGTCATAGGTTTCTCTTTTTTCGTTAACGATCATAATTTCCTCGTCATACGAATTGTGATCGAACGGATCAAGCGTCCCGATTTTTATTTTTCTCAATAAACGCAGCCAGTTCGCCCAGGGAGCCGAATGTCGATTTGGTACGCTCGGAGGCCATCACTTTGATGTTGTAATCTTCTTCGATCATGACCTCGATTTCCAAAGCGTCGATCGAGTCCAGTCCCAGTCCTTCTTCTCCAAACAACGCCGAGTCGCGGGTGATCGTTTCCGGGTCGATGTCTTCCAGATTGAGTCTTTCAATGAGCTTGTCGCGTATCTCACGTTCAAAATCGGTCATACTCGTATATCCTTGCATAATAGAATCGCTTCATGAAGGATCAACTACAACTAGTTGAATCCAATGCCTTTTCTTGGAAAGGCGCGCCACACTTCCACGCCGGTAGGCAAGCTAGCAAACCTCTTGTGGATTATCAAGGAAAAAAGCGGCTCCCTGGAAAAATGGGATTTCGTTATTGGCATCAATGATTTGGAGAAGAACGGTCGCCATGCTACAATCGTGAGCTATTATAGCAGTTCGTTAAAACGGGGTCATGGGGGCTTGCCATGGTGAAGAAACTGTTTTGGATCGGATTGCTCGTGCTGGGAGGTTTATGGTTTTTCGGCTACCTCTCTTCGGGGCGGGTGAGCAGTCCCAGTCCGGCGATGAAGGTTCTGCACACGGTGACATCGTGGAAGGTAGAGCAGGATCTCCGCGAAATCGCAAAGAAAGTTCTGGCGGAGAATGCGGTTGGCAAAGCCGCACCGAATCGGGATACATTTAAAAGTTGGTATGAGATCAACTTCAATTGCAGCGGGGAACGCTGTGGTTTGGATCACTTCGGTAATTCCTATCGCGTAGGGTGGGAAGGAAACTTCTGGTCGATTATCAGCGATGGCCCCGACGGTGAGCCGAAGAGCGATGATGATCTGATGGTTACAGTGGAATTGTTACTTTAAGAGGTGTTGCTATTTCGATTGTAGTAGGTGAAACGAGGAGGCGGATGAGTACGTGGTTTCATCCTTGGCGAGTCTATAAATGTGTTGTGATACTCATTGTGGTGGCGATACTGCTGTCTTGCAGCGGTTCCGATCCCGGTATCATAAATACGGGCGATCCTGTATCAGATGGAGATCTGGAAACGCCCGGTATCGGTGATATCGACTTGGAGGATGAGCTTCCGAGCGATGGAGACAAGGATCGCGTCGATGAGGATCGGTTTTTGGATGGGGATCTCGATGAAACAGAGCAGGTGGAATCCACTGATACGGATTTCGATCTTGATGTCATGGAGTTAGCGGAAAACGACGTACCGGAGATCGAAATTGAGATTGAAGAGGAGTGTGAGAGAGACGAGGAAAGTGAATGGGAGCTGGAAGGTGAACTAGAATTTGAATTTGAACTCGAAGCCGATATCGAGCCGGAACTCGAAACGGAACCCGATCCCGAGCCGGAGCCTCTGATCGTGATCGACCGACTGGCTGCCTTTGCCAATCCTCGCAATCTACTTTCGTATTATATCGAATGGGAAACCGACCGCCCTTGCCTGACCGCACTTACGGTGGATTGTGGCTCGGATTATCATGAAAGCTTTGCTGGTACGGATTTGACAGCGGCTCACAGTGTGTTTGTCATGGGATTGTTGCAACTCGCTGAATGTACGGCGACCGCAAGCGCCGTCAATGGTGAGGATGCCGAAAGCACGGATTCCATTTCCTTCTCGGTTGGTGAGATTCCTGAAAACCTGCCTGAATTTTCGCTTGATTACAGTGAGCAGGAACTGCTGCAATCCGGTTGGACTCTCTTCAACTTGAATAACCACTACGATCGCATCCCGTTGTCACTGGCAATGGTGGATGAGCAGGGGCGTTACCGCTGGTATTACACCGTAAATAATGCTTGGTTTGGTGAAGATAACGACGTACGCACGGTGCCCGATGGTATTCTGATCGGTGGCAATACCGACAATAAATATCCGCACCGCATCGACTGGGAAGGCAACATCTTGTGGAGTGAGCGTTTCCGCATGCATCACGAGATGCAAGTATATGGGGAAGGGCAGTATCTGTTTTTGAATGGCGAGAAAAGCTGTGAAGATCCAGCCATAAGCGAGTGGAACTCCGGTGGAATTTATATCTGGGATGTAGAACGGGCCGAAGTCGTCTATTCCTGGGTATTGTGCCATTATTACAGTCCGCCCGACCCTCGCCTGGACTGGTCGCACCTGAATGCGCTCGTCTGGTTTCCGAGAGAAAATGCTTTGCTGCTTTCCTCTCGCGAGCAGTATGCCCTGTTCAAAATCAACATGGACACCGAGCAGATCGTGTGGAAAATGGGCGTTGAAGGGGATTTCGAGATCGACCCGGAAGATCAATTCTATCGCCAACATGCCCCGGAAATTCAACCGAATGGTAACATCCTGTTATTCGACAACGGCCACTACACCTATCGATCTTACAGCCGGGTAATTGAATTGGCTTACACGGATACAGATGAAAGCCGCACTGCGGAAATCGTCTGGTCCTTTGTTCCCGATCCTCCGATCTTCGCTCCGATCTGGGGTGATGCCGACCGTTTACCCAATGGCAATACATTGGCGACTTTCGGGCTTCGCAGTACAAGCCAGCATTCGCACTTGATTGAAATATCCAATGAAAGTCCGGGGCGGAAGATTTGGGATCTTTCGCTGCCACTGAAGTGGGGAGTGTATCGCTCCGAGCGAATTCTCGAACCAACAAAGGGATACGTTTTAGATTCTGGCAGTAACCGATAAGTATGACAGGAGTTCCCATGCAACCCAAAGATCGAATTGCTTTCTTCATTCTGATTCTTGCATTGTGTGGTTTATTTGCTTGCAGCGACGATTCCGAAACGTTGCCGGATGGAGATTCAGAGATTTCCGAGCAAGAAACAGTGGAATCTCCAGTAGATGGAGACATTGAATTGGAGAATGAAGATGATTCGTTCATCGGTGATCAGGATTGGGTAGATATCGAGAACGATGCTGAAGGTGATGCGGATGTCGATAACGAGATGACAGACGGTGATTCGGTGGATATGGACGAAGAGGGCGACTGGATCGATTCCGTTGTCGATGGTGATCGTGAGGAAGATGAAGCGGACGGGTTCGATATTGAAACGGAGTTAGATTGCGAGTTCTGCTCTGAGGCAGAGGAGGAAGAGGAAGAGGAAGAGGAAGAGACGGAGCCATTGGTCATTGAATCGGTCGTTGTGATCGAAAACGTCAATTCGGTTCTGTCCGCCATTGTTTATCTGGATACGAACCGACCTTGCCGGGCGTACATCGAGTATGGCCTGGATTCCAATTATGGATATCACACGGATATTGCCGAGGAGACCGCGAGCCATGTCTTGACCGTCGTGCAGATGAAAGCCGAGCGGGAATATCACCTTCGACCTGTATTGGTAAACGAGCATGACAAGTTCGTGTATGGCGAGGATCAAACCTTTACTACCGGTGCATTGCCGGAAGATCTGCCGGTGCCGTTTACCGTTGAAGCATCGTTGCCTCAGCAGGTACAACCGGGAGTGACAATTACGTGTCCGGGTGGACGTGACGGAAGCGGGACGCTCGTTCCGATGTATTACACCGGTGTCGATGAAGTAGGGGATGTTGTTTGGTACTATCGTATTTCGAATAACAATTATTCAACTTTCGACCGCGACTTGAAACCGCTGCCGAATGGTAACCTGTTATTGCAGCAGGAAAACGGTTTCCGTGTAATTACGATCGGGGGTGACAACCTGCTGAATATCACCGCTCGGCAGTTGGAACTCAGCCGCATTCACCATGAAACCATTGCACTTCCTAACGGTCATTTTCTGACCCTGACGAAGCAGTATGACACGTTTTCCGTTCCTTTCGATGAAGATCCTGTTTTGTTGCGTGGTGACGAGATCCTGGAAGTGACGCCGGATGCCGAGATCGTCTGGCGTTGGTCCGCTTTCGATCACCTGGATACCTCGCGTTTTCCAACACCGGCTTCCCAGAAACTTGAAAGCGGCGGCGGTTATGATTGGACTCATTGCAACTCCCTAATATATCAGGAGCAGGACGACAGCATCCTGCTTTCTATCCGCAACCAAAACTGGATTCTCAAAATCGATCATGCAAGCGGGAATGTGATCTGGCGCATGGGCTGGCAGGGCGACTTTACCCTGACGAACGCCACTGGCGATGATTCCGTCGATTGGTTTTTCGGGCAGCATTCGCCGGACATGAATCAAGGCGGCCAAATGATCATATTTGACAATGGCAATCCCGGAAACGACGATTGGGAAAACAATAAAAGCCGGGCGGTAATTTACCTTCTGGATGAGCAGAACATGTTAGCCGAGCGCGTCTGGCAGAGCGTAACCCCTTATTACAACGGAAAATATGGAGATGCAGACTTCCTGCCGAACGGAAATGTCCTGATCTGCGCCGGGGGAGTAAAGGAGAATGCAAATCCCAACCAGATTTTGGAAGTAACGGGTGATGCCAATGCCGAGCTGGTTTGGAAGCAGGAATTCAGTAAATTGGAATTTTACCGCGCAACCCGACTGCGGTCGCTTTATCGCGATCAATGGTAAGAAGCGGATTAACCTTACAAAATTACAAAACAATCGCTCTCCACTTCGGAACATCAAGAAAGCCGATCTTGAACGAAAAGCGAGTAATATCAAGAAATATGACAATTGTTTTTGATTGCCGGAAGTTTTTTTGCTAGTCTTTTGCAGCTGATCTACGGTCGCTTGCTGTTTTGCCGAATTCTGCAAGCGCATCGATTCATTTGTTGTTTCCACCTGGTTATACAAAATCGTCGGAAGAAATTTCAGGAGTGACAATGCGACATCATGTACCGACTCTAGTCTTCGTGTTCCTACTTGCTACCTTATGGAGTCTCACTGGCTTTGCTTTTCAGCAGCCTTCGCAGCGAATTGAATTCGTACCGGAAAGTACTGCCTGGCTGGCCGGTCACAGCGGCATTTCGCCGGTATATCGAACAGATGAAGCTCCGAAATCCTTTCGCAGTCGCTATGGAAATAACTGGAGTATGCGTAAAAGCGGTCCTACCGGTGAATTCTTCCGAATCTGGGGAGAGGGCATTGAGGTCGATTCGCAGGTGATGACGGACGAAGAGGCGGCACGGAAAGTCGCTTTGCGGTTCATCAAAGAAAACAGCGACTTGCTCCCTTCGGATGTGACACTTGAACAGCTTGTTGTGCGGACGAACCACGTCTTTGCAGGAGTAAGGATGGTGGCGTTCGAGCAGCAGATCAAGGGCATTCCGGTTTTAGGAACGGGTTGTTTTGTTGCGATTAAATATGGTCGCCTGGTCATGTTCGGCTGTCGTTTGTTCCCTGCTCTCGCATTTGATTCTTCCGTTTTCGCAGATAACACACATGCACAAACTATTGCCGTTAATTACCTGCAAACACACGGGAAACATCTGGTTGTGCAAGGGGTTGAACTGGCAATCTTTCCCTTGATCGAGGGTGATTCGCTACGCTTGCAACTGGTCCAACAGGTGTCGTTGGGAAGATCGGGGGAAGGGCGCTGGACCGCCTATATCGACGCACAGAAGGGCGAACTGCTCGCCCTGCGCGATGAGCGCCTGTTCATGAACGGAACCATTCTGCTTAGTCATCACCAGCGAAACCCGAGCGGCGATCTGATTGCATCTCCGGCCTCGCGTTTACGCCTGTATACGCCGAACGGTTTTCGCTATGCAGATGCCGATGGCCACTTTACAACCACAGGAGACACGGCGAATATCGGCTTGAACATGCAGGGGTTGTATACCACGCTGGATAACCTACAGGGCGACAATATCTCCGCCAGTGCCGATGACATGAGTGATGGTGCGAGCTACACTTGGGAAACCAGCGGTGAATTTAACCAGGTTCAGTTGGATGCGTTCCGGTCGTTCGCCGATGTGCGCCAGCATGCTTTAAGTCTGGCCGAAGATCTGAGCTGGCTCACGCAAGTCGTTACCGTTAACGTGAATTACAACGAAACCTGTAACGCCTTTTTCGATGGCGGCTTTACCTTTTACAAAGCGGGACCAAGTGGCTATGGCTATAGCTGTAACAACACTGGAATGATCGCCGATGTGATTTATCACGAGTTCGGTCACGGATTTCATTATTACAGTTCTCAATTAGGAACGGGAGAGTTCAACGAGGCGGTGAGCGAAGGCTTTGCCGACTACATGTCCGCTTCGATTACCAACGACAACAAACTGGCCCCCTATTTTATTACTACAGGAAGCCATCTGCGGGATTTAGAACCGGACAAGCGCTGGCCCGAGGATCAGGATGAAGACCCGCACATGTCGGGCTTGATCGTCGGTGGCGCTCTCTGGGATCTGCGCCAAGCACTTATTTCCGAATACGGACAAGAGCAGGGCGCGCTGATCTGCGATACGATTTACGCGGGTATGGTGCGTTATGCCGGGAACATTCCTTCGGTTTACGAAGCGGCGTTACTGGCCGATGACGACAACGGCGACTTGACCGACGGCAGCCCGCATATCTGCGAAATCGATTCCGCGTTCGGGTTGCATGGTCTTATCGAAGGTGGCGGCGGCAGTTTCGATATCGAGCATCAGCCCATTGAAGCGGTAACGAATTGGGGCGAGCCGATTCCGGTTACCGTTGGCATTCACGCCATTCATCCGCAGTGCAGTGAAAATGCCTTGGGCGAAGTTCGCCTGATGTACAAGCTGGATTCGGAAGATCGCTGGCGTATGCGCGTGATGACGAGCGAGGATGGGGAGTCGTTTTCTACCGAAATTCCGCCCTTGCGCTACGGGGTGCAAATTCGCTATCGTATCGAAATCGAGGATCTGGCCGGACAGTCGACGATTATACGGCCTGAGAATCCCGGCGACCCCGCGTATTATCTGTACGTGGGCGATTTGCAGGAAATATCCTGCGACAACCTGGAGTCGGCGCAAGGTTTTACCCATGAACTGATCAGCGGTGAAAACCAGGAAGGCGCAGACGATTGGCAGTGGGGAGCGCCTACCGGCAAAGGCGGCGATCCGTTGGGAGCCTATAGCGGAAACATGGTTTGGGGAAACGACCTGGCGCTGACCGATCGCTGGAACGGCCTGTATCAATCGAATCGCGTCAATGCCTTGACCAGCCCCGCCTACGATCTGTCCGAAGCTGGCAGCGTGCGTTTGCAATTCCGTCGCTGGTTGACGGTGGAAGACGCCACTTACGATCACGCCAGCATTTACGTGAATGATGTGCTTGTCTGGCGCAACTCGGCGGATGCTTCCGGTTCGGTGCATCATGAGGACAAAGAGTGGATTCTGTTCGATCTGGACATCAGCGAGCAAGCGGCGGGTCAAAGCGAAGTCCGGATTCGCTGGGAGATCGAAAGTGACGGCGGTCTGGAATTCGGTGGCTGGAATATCGACGACGTGTGTTTGTACGAGATGCTGGATGCGCCGGATGGCGATATCGACTGGCCCGATGGCGATGTGGACGATTTCGTTCCCGACGGCGATTTGCCGCCCGATGGCGACGATCCGGCTGATGGAGATCTGGTTGCCGACGGCGATGAACTCATCGATGGTGATGAAATGGTCGATGGGGACGAGCCGTTAGTGGATGGTGATGCAGAGGTTGTCGATGGAGATGACGTTGTCGTTGATGGCGACGATGAATCTTCGGTGGATGGAGACGGGGAGGAGATTGTCTCCGATGGAGATGAGATTCTTCCTGATGGTGATGAAACGGGTACGGACGGCGACTTGCCGATGGTCTTGGATGGCGATGAACTCATCGACGGCGACGGCGAGAGCATCGAGACGGACAAAGATACGGTAATTGAAGACGACGGAAGCGGAGGTGGCTGCCGGAACGCGGGGAATTCCTCGGGCTGGCTGGCCGGACTGTTGCTTTTAGGTCTGTGCTTCCGCCGCCGTCTTTCGTTGCTGTGAAACTGATTTGAAAGTTGATGGATGCAACATGCGGGTTCCTCCAGATCGGGGGAGCCCGTTTTTTATTGCGTTTGATTTTTGCGTAAAATCCGCTGCTTCGTATACAATGGCAGGGTCACAACTACGTACAGCCGGGAGTGGAATATGTCTGGCAAGTCTTGGGTCTGGACACTTGGAATCATTTTCGTGTTTATCGGTGCCTGTTCCTCCAATTCTTCCGATTCTACAGATCCGGCAGATATTGACGGTGATCTGGAAATCGCCGATCAGGATAAATCTGAAAAGGAAACAAATCTCATTCCTTCCGTTTGCCAAGGCATCGACTGTTCACCTGGAACCTGTAAGGCTGTCAATGGCTATGCGGTCTGTGACTGCCCCCAAGGGTATATCCAACAAGATAAGACAAGCTGTGTAGAAATCAGTGTGGATGGTGATGTAGATGTAGACTTTGACCCAGACCCGGATCTGGAAGCCGATTCCAAGGACGATTCTGCCTGTGAACAGCTTTGCGATCGTTTCCTGGAATGCGGAAAAAACATTCACGACAACTGGATTGTCTATTACCCTTGCACCCCGACCTGCGAATCAGATGAATTGAATCATTACCTGATGGGAACCTGTATCCAGAAGGAAAGTTGTGATGCATTTCTTGATTGTGCAAGGGTAACAATGGTCACTGAACCCTATCAATCCGAGTGCATGGATCTTTGTGATCTTTATATGGGGTGTAACATCGAAGTGGAATTCACGAAGGAGGCTTGTGATATCAATTGCGATTGGCAATGGGTGGATTGGACGAATGGCAGGGTAGAAGATTGCCTGGGCTATACGGATTGTCAAACGCTGGATGCCTGTTTGCATGGTTGGCCGGGTGATGAAGATGATGAATTCTCGCGTGATGCAATTGAATACGAGTACGATGGCGCAGGGGAACCTTCGGTTTCTAACTGCTGGCATCACCCGGAAATGGTGCCGGTTGATGGCCGTTTCTGTATCGATAAATTCGAATCGGTGCTGATGGAACATGCTGATTGCACAGGCAACAGCTACGGGCAGCAGGAGGATAACTATCCTGCCGGATTCCCGGATGAAGTCGATTGCCCAATTTCCGCTGAAGATTGGTTTTGTAGTGATTCAGAGGAAGATTATCTGGAAACCGTCCCTGTTTACGCTTGTTCATCGAAAGGTGTCATTCCTAGTCGATTTATTACCTGGTTTCAGGCCCGTAAGGCTTGCATGAATGTAGGTAAATTACTTTGCGAAGAGACGGATTGGGTTCAATCATGTGAGGGGCCGAACGGGAAGAACTATCCATATGGAAATGAATATGTCAAGAATGCCTGTTGGGATAATACCAGTGACAATGGAGGGTATCCTTCTGGCCCTACGCTTACAGGCTCCAAGCTTAATTGCCTTTCAGATTACGGAGCTTTTGATTTATTGGGGAACGTTAGTGAGTGGATTGGTAATGAAACAACAAGTTCGCAGGCTTATGACTCGGGGGGGGAGTGGCTAATTGGTTAGTATACTACATGTGAAAGTTCTGTCTCAAGAAAATCATCAAAGAATAATACAAGTAAATATAAAGGTGTTCGCTGCTGCATGCTTGAGCAATAATAATTCGATAGTACAAAAATGCCAGTTCACATTTGAGCGAAGCTTTTACCAAGGAAAATCAACTCCAAACTTGACAGATTTAAGGCGGTGGGCATAGTAAGGGGAGATTTGTAAGAGGGAACGGGAAGCCTGCGCTTGCTTCATGCAGCAACGGGCGATCATATCGGAAAGAGGGAGAAATCGATGTCACGATGGGGATGGCTTTTTATTGGGGTGTCTGTGATAGCCGTATTGCTTTTGGCTGCCTGCGGTTCAGACGACAATGATGAGATTGTAACCGATGGCGATAGCGATCTTGCCGAAACGGAAACGGCTGCGGACGGCGACGGCAATGGCGTCTGCTTTACGGACCTTGCGGTGGGAGAAAAAGAAATCTTTTATCGTGGCCTGGTCGGTTCGGAAGGCATCGCCTTCGACGGCATCGACTCCATGTTCGTGACTTCTTCCAATAAGCTGATTAAATTCACTGCCGATGCAACAATGACGGAAGTGGCCGATGCGGCAGACGGCGTCGGCGCGACTTTCGGTGGGAACGGCGATTTGCTGGTCTGCTCTTTTGGCCCTTTAAACGACGACACCCGTGACGGTGGGATGTACAAATACAGCAACGGGCAATTATCGGTGCTGGTCGATGCGGGTGTAATCGCCAACGCCAATTTCGTTACGCGCACACCCTGGGGAAGCTGGTTGATCAGCGATGACATGATCCCGGAAATCTGGGAGCTGACCGACAACGGGGAAACCAGCTTGTGGACCGAGCAGATTCCCTCGCCAAACGGCATGGTCTTCTCGCCCGATGGCAACCTGTTATACGTGGCCAGCACATTCGAAAACGACAGCCCGCTCTACGTGATTCCAATTGAAGGTCAGAGCGCCGGAACGGCCAGTGTGTTCGTCAACCTGCCCGAAAATGGGTTGCTCGATGGTTTGGCGATGGACAAAGACGGCAACGTTTACGTGATGGCCAACGGACTTGGCAAAATCGTGCGTGTGACCCCCGAAGGCGATCAGGAGATCGTGGCCGAAGGCTTGATGCTGCCCGCCAGCGGTGCATTCGGAGCAGGGGAGGGCTTTGACCCCTGCTCGTTGTACGTCACCGAATTGATCGGCAGCAAAATCTGGCGCATCTCGCTGGGAACGACGGGCAACCCGCTCTACCCCTAATCCGTGTTGTTGTCCGCAGGCGTTCAGCCTTGCAGGTGGTGAGCCAGAACGTGAATCATATCCGTCTGATCGCTCGTTCCCGCCGTTTCGCGGATGGAGTGCATCGAAAGCATCGGAATACCGACATCCAAGCCTACAATGCCCAGGCGTGTCGCCAGCGCCGGACCGATGGTCGAACCGCAGGGCATGTCGGTGCGCACGACGATTTTCTGATAAGTCACCTGCGCTTCTTCGCATAGCAATGCGAAATGTGCGCGTCCCACGCCATGGGTGACGTAGCGTTCGTTGGCGTTGATTTTCAGTACCGGTCCCTTGTTCAGCACCGGTTTGTGGCGCGGCTCGTGCAGGTCCGCATAATTGGGATGCACTGCGTGAGCGCCGTCGTTACTGATCATGATCGTATTTGCCAGTGCGCGCAACAAAGCCGGGCGATTGCCGCTGATGCGCTCCAGTACGACGTCCAGCAGATTCGAGCCGGCTCCATTGTAGGTTGCACTGCCGATCTCTTCGCTGTCGAAGAAAGCCGCTACCTGGGTTGCCTTACCCGCTTCAACTTTCTGTAAAGCCATCAGGCAGGCATGGCAACCCGCCAGATTGTCGATACGGCCAGAGGCGACGAGTTCCTGTTTCAGCCCGTACAAGGTCGCCGGTTGCGTGTCCACCACTTCCAGGATGGTTTCCAGAATAGCATCCTGGTTCACACCCAGTTCGTCTGCCAATAAGCTTTTAATCGTCGCCATATCGAAGGGTTCGCCTTGATCCAAGCCGATCAGTGGTGGCAACTGTGTCTGTTTGTTCAGTTTCAGTCCCTCGTCATTGACGGTGCGATTCAAATGGATGGCCACCTGTGGAATGCGGCAGAGCGGACGTTGCATCTGAACGAGTTTGACTTTGGGCGCTTCGTTCTGCTTCGAGGGTCGCAGGTAGACGCGCCCGGCTAAGGTCAGATCGCGATCCGTCCAACTCGCCAGAATCGGACCGCCGTAGACTTCCACGCCCAGCATGCGATAACCAGCCTGGGTATAGGCCCCATTGGGCTTCAGGCGCAGGCCGGGAACGTCGGTATGAGCACCGATGATGCGAAAGCCGCTCTGCTCGGGTGCTTGCTCGCCTACGCGAAACGCGATGATCGAAGAGTCTCCCCGGCGTATGAAAGCGCACTGGCCCGGTTTCAGCTTCCAGTCATCTGCTTCTTTCAATTCGGTGAAACCGCTGGCTTCCAGATGGGCGGCGATTCGAGCCGCCGCATGGGCGCTGGTTACACCCTTATTCATCAATTCCATCCAGGTTTTAGTCGTATTCTGCGAGTCGATTTGATGAGACATCCGTTTCTCCCTTAGCGTGCGAGTTGATCGGAAAGGATAATTCGATTTTCATTTTGTGGGTCTTGTGCATAGTCCACAAGTGCGGCGGCCAGTTTGTAGGCGTCGATGGAGCGATAGCGACTCGAAAGGCTTTTCATGCCCATGGCCTGTGCCACTCCGAGCAGGCTGTCGGCCAGATTTGCACCGATGCGCTCCAACGGGCGCGCTTCCTCCCGGTCAGGACCGGAGATGAAGGACGGACGCACGATGACGTAAGGTAGTCCACTATGTTGCACGGCCTGTTCCGCCTGCGTTCGCGCTCGTAAATAGGCTCCTTTTGCTTTGGGACCGACACCCAGTGAGGACAAATACACGAAACGCGGATGAATGCCAGCCAGTTTTGCAGCATCCACCAGCCGTTTCGTCAGACCGAAATCGATTGCCTGATAAGAGCCCTCTTGCGGGTCGCCGCCGCCTTTCTTGATTTGTAGCATGCGTGAACGTGTTGTACCGATCAGACAGAACAGCACATCTGGTTGAATTTTACGTAGCGCCGCAGTAAGTGTGTCCAGATCCCAACTGCAAACCTCTACCGTCGCACCTTGCTCGGCAAAGCGGCTGCGATGACGGTCCACACGCGCTGAGTCCGGGCGAATGTGGGCGTATACCTGTAGCCCGCGTTGCAAGGATTCGGTTACGACAGCCTGACCGGTATACCCGGTGGCTCCCGCCACAAACACGCGCAACGGTTGTTCCGGATCGTTTCGCAATTTACTGGGCATTACGGCTTCCTTTGTGCAGAAAATTCACTGCATATACTACTATACCATGAGGAAGTGTAGCCTGCCTCAAACGTCGACACAATAAAAAAGGCCGCCAATCCTGTTGGAAAGGCGGCCCAATGTAAGAAAGATTCAATTCGTTAGGAGGTTTTTACTCAC
The DNA here is from genome assembly GCA_965140415.1 of Myxococcota bacterium. Taxonomy (GTDB): domain Bacteria; phylum Myxococcota_A; class SURF-8; order SURF-8; family SURF-8. The sequence goes on along the minus strand of OZ223209.1, from coordinate 4,197,047 downwards.
CCCAGCGGGAACTGTCGCCCACGATATCGCAGTCGACCAGCTTTACACCGGCAGGATTGCGGAAGGGGGAGAAACAGTATTCCATGATGTAAGCCATTTCCTCCGGGCGGATGTAGTCACGCTCGGCGGTGCTGCGACTTGGGGCATAGTCTACCACACCATCCGGAACCGATTCGTCCCACAAGTCCCAGTTCGGCCAGGCTTCGAAGAAATCAACGGAGTCGGAATACTGTTGGATGATCAGGCGTGCTTCTTCACTAGTCAGTGGAAGGCCACTTGCGGCGGCAGCCAATAGCCACGGTGCGCCGTCGGCGTCCCATTCCTTGATTTCGCCACGTCGGTAATCGTCGTGAACCATTTCATCCGCGCGGACGACCAAGCCTTCCAGCAATTTCTGCGCCATGGCGTTTTCGTGCGCCATCAATGAATTGGTGATCGCCGCCAGATGGAAATAGCGGATAATGGCAAAATTGAAATAATGACCCGCCGTGGCGATGCCTTCGTAGTTGCCGCCGAACCCCTGCTCGCAGTCGTTTTCCAGTGGCTCGCCGTATGCCAATAGAGCCGCATTGAGTTTGGAATTGCATTCCGCATTGGGAATGAATTCTTCGAAATTCACGAAACTGGCCAGATCCTTAACAACGCCGGGCATATCCTCTTCGTGCGGAATGTAAGCCACACCGTCTTTTTCCTTGGTGCGGATATAATACCCGGTATCCACGATATCTTTTGCGAAAGCCACCATGTGGTCGTAGGCGTTTTGCGCCGCTTCCCTAACGTAGTCATCTTTAGCATATGCTGCAACTCGTTTCAATAATGGCATCGTGCGGAACATGTGCGGCACATCATCTTTCGAGCGCATGTTGCGCACCCAGATCTCACCCCAGTATGGATTATTGACATTGGGAATGGTGTGGGCATTCCAGTCGTATTTTTCTTCCTGCTTGACCGGATCGTAATCCACGACGACCTTGCGGCCTTCTTCTTCATAGGAGTGATTGAGCGTGAAAATGGCACGCGCCATTACACTGGTGACGTTGTCATCGCCGCCGAACATCATGCCCTGGAACAGCGCTACCATGCCTTTACTATATTGTTCGATGATGCGTGCGAAACGCTCGTCGCCACTCATGAAATAACCGGCAATCGCCTGGTTCAGAATCTTGGAGGTACGGATCATCAGGTTGTCTGCGCCACCGGTATGGGAAAAGGTGACAGTGTCACCGGCTTTGGTAGCGCGGGTATCCTGCCAGTAGAGTTTATAGTCCGGCATGTTTTCATCGTAGGATTTATCCATGCCATGGCTGGTCCACAGAATCCAGCCGAAGTAGTCGACGTTTTTCATAAAGCCGGTGATTTTCTTCGTGAAAGCGGTGATTTCCGCCTCGGTCAGCGCTTCGCCGACATCCTCCCGCGTCAGAGTAAAAGGCAGTGCTTCCGGGATTCCTTGTTCGCTTTCCGCTTCTATTTCGCCTTCCAATTCCGAAAGTTCGGTGTCCAGATCGGCATCCTGGTCGCCATCGATCGTTGTATCCGTGTCGCCATCGACGACCGGGTCGCTGTCTGAATCGCAGGCAGATATTCCTAGAGCAACTCCAAACGCCAATAACATAATAAGTAAACGATTCCGTTTCATGATAACCTGCTCCTTTGGGTGACAACGACCCCTACTTAAAAGATACCAAGATAACCTTCGCCTGTAGAAATTGAACGAATACAGACGAAGTCCCTTCTCTGAAATTCCGCGCGCATTATAGACAACCTGTTACAAGGGCGCAATTCTAATATGAATAATTGGTTAAGACTCGAAATAAATTGAATCCAAATTTAAATAGTCTCTGCTTCGATTCTAAGGAAAACGTATTGATTAGCCGCATGGATCTTGACGATTTTCATCTTGGAATGATATAAATTAACTCCTGCTTGTGCAGTAGGAAAAGGGTTTGGGGAAGAGCTTTACTTGTCATTGGGTTGCAGGAAATATTTGTCCGCACCATTTTTTAAAGGAGAGGGAAAATGAAGAAAGTTATTATAGGGTTAACGCTTTTGGTCATGGTGTTCGCGGTTAGCGCGTGTGGGGATTCCAGCGAATGCAAAGATGTGTGCAGCGCATTGGATGAATGCGAGTATTTGGATATCGTGGCTGATTACAGCGATTACATTCCGGATACCGAATCTGCCTGCGATGCCGCCTGCACACTCGCTTCCAACTACTGGGATTACAATGAGTACACCCAGGATGTGCGTGACTGTGCCTTGGAATTCAAAGGAAACTGTGTTCCTTTGGCGGAGTGCATCGATAATCTGTAGTCGATATTCGAATTCGGTGAGACATATTGAACGTATCAAGGGCGTGTAGTGATCTACACGCCCTTGCTTGTTTCAGAAGAAAGAATGGAAAATAAAAACCGGGTAGCGACCTGTTTGTCGTTGGCTACCCGGTTTCGTGATTCACGATTGTTCGATCGTTACTAGTAGAGGTATTCCGCGCAGTTTGTACCCATGCAGGAGAGAAGCAGCGTCAAGGGTTGTACGCCATCGGGATACGTTACGGCGCAATTGGATTCGCAGGTTTCGTCACCGCACGCATTCAAGCAATCCAACATATTCTGGCAAGGATCGGTGCAGGCTTCTGTCTCACTAGGGCAATACTGCTCTGCACAAGCCGCCAAGCCCGGATCCACACCGTCATCTCCATCAGCCGTGGTGTCACCATCCACAGTGCTGTCGCCGTCTACTGCGTCATCACCATCTGTGCTGCTGCTGTCATTGGCGCAGGCAGCTGTTTTAATTCCAGCCATTTCACGTTGCAAATCATCTTCAATACTATACAGCCCGTTACAACTTTCCTTGCTGTCGATCCAACCAGGGATCATTTCCTCGCGTACCATCCAGATCTGACCATCTGTGGCGATGCAGGTGCCGTCGAACAACTGTTCGCAGTCGGCATTGCCCTCGCTACGACATTCACTGACATCGCAATCCAGAGAATCCGATTTGTTGCAGAAGCCTTCCACCAGATCGCGACAGATATCCAATTTGGTGGTGTTGCTGTCTTCATCACATGCAATTGGTAAAGTGATGGCAAATAGTAAAAGTGTGATGATGATTAGTGTGCGTTTCATGTTTTTCTCTTTTCTCTGCTGTACTGCTGGTTGTTATCGTTGAGAAGCGTCGCTGGTTGATTCGGTTTCAGGAGTTGTTTCCTGTTCTGTTTGAGGCTGCTGCTGAGCTTCTTGTTCCGGTTCTGTTTGAGGTTGTTGCTGAACTTCTTCTTCCGGTTCCACCCAGTCTTCCAGATCAGATGCATCCGGAGTGTTCGGGTCCGGTTCTTTCGCCGCCAGGAAATCATGATGATATCCGATAGAGAAGGAGACGTCATGCACGATCCAGTGGTATTTTCCTGGTAGCGGGTTTTCCTTTACGTCGGAAACGTCGCGTTCCAGCATCCAGACCAGCATGTAGGCAACGTCAAGATAGAAGCCCTTGTACTTGGTGCCGATTCCGATACAACCATTGATACGATGATTGTCAGGCAGCATGGGGTTGACGGTTTCGTCCGGTACCACACCACCGTCTAGCATGATGCCCAGTCGCAGTGCGAAGTATTCGTGCGCCCACCATTCCGAACCCAGCCGTACCTGAATGTAATCCCGGAAATTCTGCTTTTCGATCTGGGTTTTCGCCCGGGCGTTCGGTCCCAGTCCCAGACCCTGATCGAAGGTGAATTTCAGGTCATCGTAGGAAGACCAGAAGGTCCCCCATACGTCTAATTCAATCGAAGCGTTTTCCACCGGCCAGAAACGGATGCCACCGGAAAGAAGGTGGGGCAGGTTGATGGTGGCGTCGAATTTCTGATCCGGGAAGTTGTCTGCAAAGGCCACGGGAACATCGAAATGAGCCTTGCCGCCCTTCATCGCCATTTTAAGCATGCTGCGATATCCCAAGCCCAGCCGTACCCAGTCGGCAGGTTGGTACATCACGCCGATATTGGCGCCATATCCCCAGGTGTCGCCCGCCAGGTGAATCTGGCTTTTACTGTCATCGATAGGTGAAGGCAGCCCGGTAGTCAGGCGGCGCTTGATTTCGACCGATCCGTACTTGGCGTCGAAACCGATTGCAAAGGCAAAACCTTTAAAGGGGCCGAAAGAGATGTTGGGATTGATGGTGAAGCTTTGCATTCCGGCGAACTGCACCAGGTGGCTGCCGACCCATTCATCGGGCCATTTGACCGAAAGACCGAAATCGATGAAACCACCCAGACCGATTGCCAGCCAATCGTTCACTTTGTATGAAGCGAAAATGTGCGGAACGTAGAGCACGGGATTGTCCAAGTAGGTGCGATCACCTGCTGCTGTTTCGAAGTAACCTTTGCCGATATACAGCGTAGAGGCGAATTCCAGATCCAGGCCTTCCAGAAAAGAAATGTTTGCGGCGTTCTGGAACATGTTGCTCGGTTTGCTTCCGGCTGCCACGACCGCACTACCTTGCGCCATGCCATCACCGCTCATTTCCTGAATGAAAAAGGCATTGGCGTGCGCCGTGCTCGGCATCCAGAGAGCCAGTGCGGAAAGGGCTAACAGTCCTAGAATCGCAATTCGCAGCGAAAAAGTGGATTTCATGACAGGATTTCCAATCTGCTTGCTTGTCCTAAAATATTTTTCCATGACGCCCTCCTATTGTCCGGTAGTGAAGCGCCAGAGAAGAACCAGGTCTTCGCGCTCGGAAATGAAATCCGTTTCCAATAAGGCGTCGATCGTATCCTGATTGGCCTGTCTGAACAGTTCCGCTACGGATAGAATCGTGTAAAGCGATTTGCCTGCTTTATCCATGTGATCTTGCGTAATGTTCAACACTCCTTCCGGATCTTCTGTCGGTCGAATCGAGGGATCGGCCAGCACGGTATCCAGGCGGCTGTCTAGATAAGGGGACAACCAACTGTTGTCATCAACCAGCGGATTGACAACGCGGGTCAGACCGAAGTACACCGAGTCCACCGCCGGGAAGCCGTCTTCATCCACAATGCCGCTATTGGCGGCAACCCAGTAGGTTGTGTTATTGGAAAGCGCCGAAGTCGGTGTAACCGTAACCGTGACCGTGCCATCATCAGCAACGTTTGTGCCAACGGTAGCCGCCACTGTTTTTACGCTGCCATTATCAAGCGTGAACAACTGTACGGTGTCGCCATTGATGCTGTCCAGATCGACGTCATCGGAGATGGTGAAACTGGCGACGGCATCGGTGGCGGTGTCCGCCTTGGTGATATCCGAGCTGTTTTTAGTGAAATAATCGGCTGGACTGACCAGCATCGGGTTATTGCCGTAGAGCATACCGACGGCATCCAGCAAGGGAACCATCGGATTTTGGGCAATAGTGAAGTGATAGGCAATTGCCACTTCGTTGCGGTTGCGTGACTCGCCAACCAAACCTTCCCAGACTTGCAGACCCCAGTTGATGATCTGTCGTGCGCCTTCCAACTCGATTACGCGTTCCATGCGTGTTTTCTGCGGAGTCGGCACGCAACGTTCGCCGTCTTCGTTTTCAACGTAATACACCGTCTCACCGTCATCGTTGACGTAGGAATCGGTCAGATCGGTGATAAGATTGTTCAGGATGGCAATGTTTTCTTCTTCTCCCTCGGCACTGGTGTTGATGAGGAAGGGCTGGTCGGTTGCCATAAGAGTGAAATAGGGATCGGGCTTTAGTGAATGTACGACATCGCCCGCATTTTCGTCTGGCAGGCTCTTGATGCCCTTTTCATCGTAGCCGGTCAATACCAGCAGGTAAGTGTGGCCATCTTCGAAATCCTGTGGCGTGCCCCCGATGACTCCTGCTGGCGGCTGGTTGCGAAGGGTCAGAAAATAAGGCGGTTTGTCGCGCCCTTCGATATTGAAGGCCATGTAGTCGCCGCTGTAATCTTCGGTTGGGAAGGGGACTGCTTTGGAGATATCCATGCAGCTTTCCAAATCGCCCACACAGTCGGTTACGTCCAGGAAAAAGAGGTTGGCTTCCGCAGCGCTACCCGGTCCGCTTTCCGCGCCGGTGTAGCGCTTGATGCTGGTCATATCCAGGGGCATACTGACCGGGATCTTCGGAATGAAGCCCTGAATGAATCCGCTCAGTCGGTTCTGTCCGGCCAGCAGGTCGCCAGTCAACGAGGTATCGGCGACGGGATCGTCGAAACCGAAGTTGCTGTTAAATCCCAAGCAACCAATATAATCGGCAGCTTGCTGAGAGAGTGTCGGCAGCGAAATCGTGCTCGGAGTTTCCTCTGCTTCGGGGACACCGGGGATTGAAATCCCGATTTGAGCCTGTAAAGCCGGATTCAGCAGATTATTCGGTAAGGGGATGACGTTCCAATCGGCATTGTTTACCGCAATCAATTCAGAGAAATAATTGTAGGAGGCTTTTTCCTCCAGATCGACGTCTGCGCACTGCATACACAGGCCCATGACAGCGATCAGCAGCAGGGCCGCTACGCTTGGCATGACTCTAAACATGGTTTTTCCTTTACGCATGGGTTATAAGTACACGATTCGTTATTGCTTTATTTCGATTGCGGAGCGAATTCGGTTTGCACCGCTAAAAAATATACTGCGAACAAATTGGATATCAGCCTGAATGGCTTTGAGTATTCTACTCCAATTCGATTAGGGATTTAAGCTTTTTATGAATTTCTTGCAGGTTGTCGTTGGATTGTGACCGCAGTTTTGCAGGAATGCACTGCTTGACAGCCATTTGTTGGCGGCGCTATGGTGAAGTTAGCACAAGCGATACACTTTCAGTCGAACGAAGAGAGGTGATAATGGGGTCCAATATCTACACGCGCAAAGGGGATAAGGGCGAAACATCGTTGGTAGACGGTCGCCGGGTGCCGAAAGATGCTATTCGCGTTGAAGCGTATGGTGCGGTGGATGAGACCAATTCGACGATTGGCTGGGCTCGTTCGCTGGTTTCAGATGCACTACTGGACCGCTCACTGGATTTCTTCCAGCATCGCTTGTTCAACTGTTCAAGCAATCTTGCTACGCCACCGGATGGCGACTTTGCACCTATGAGTGTGAGTGAAGCTGATATTCAGGCGTTGGAGCGAGCTGTCGACGTTTTCGAGCAGCGCACCGGACCTCTGTCTCAGTTCATTCTACCGGGAGGATGCCAGGCGGCGGGGGCGTTGCACATCGCTCGCACGGTCTGCCGCCGAGCCGAGCGGCGTATAATCGCTTTAGGGCGTATAGAGACAATCGACACGAATGTGCGCGCGTTCATCAACCGGGGCAGCGATTTCCTCTTTGCCGCAGCCCGATATGCCAATGCGGTGGAAAATCGAAAAGATGTTTCCTGGAAGAGCGATCATCCCATCCCTGAATTTGAGGAATAACCGGAGAGTTTAAAATTCTTCGCGTATCTTTGCACGCAAATCGGTGATGAGCATCCGTTCCTGGATACTGCTGGATTTGGGAATGGAAACCTGAATTACGAAAGCGGCTTTGGCTTTATCTGGGTTGTCGGCGTCTTTCATCAGTTCGATGGAGGCGCGAGAGGCTTCTCCCTGCTCTGAGGTATACATAAACACAATAAATCCGGCATCTTTATCCTTGTCCAGAATTTTCCAGTCTTTATCCACCCGGATAAAGCGTACCGCTGCACTCCAGATGTTATCATAGTTTTCACTAATAGATTCACGTACTTTGGCTTGAGCCGGAAGGACTAACCCACAGCATAAAAAAAACAGAACCAGCATGCTGATTACAAAACGTTTCATCCGATTCCTCCTTTTGCGTCACCCATGGAAGGGTAGCTGTTCTGTCGCGGTAAGGTCAAGGATTTTCTACGAAAATGACTGTTTGAGTCTCGGGTAAAAAGCTTGACACTGAAAAGAAGCGAGTGGTACGCTACTTAAACGAAACGTGCGGCAAACCTGCCTGAAGTCGGGTGTAGCCAATCGAATCGAATAACGTTCGAACAGACAAACAAAATGATTTGAGCCCTCTACCGAACTCGTTCTACTGGGGGCGTGGGGCTTTTTTCCTGCTTGATGTCGGAGAAAAAGGCTTTCGTTTAATGACTTCACGAGTCAGCAACAATACTCGATCATTTGGAATGTACATAGATAAAATCGCAACGCTACTGGCAAGGAGAAAAATCACTATGCCGCAAGCTCGCATGATTCAAACAAAAAGCCGGATTACGGGTTGTTTGCTCGCAATCTTGATGTTGTTGATTCCTTTAAGCGCTCAGGCGATTTCCTCGCCCGGACTACAGTTTAGTTTGGAGTTTCGTCCCCAACTTGTTGAATTTCCAGAGGTATTCAACGAGACAGATCAGGGACTGTACCAGATCCATTTGAAGTTGTTGCAGTATCCGAAGCAGTTGGCGCAGTTGGAAGCCGATCGCGATAAACAACTGAACGCAATTTACTCCGATAGTAGTTTGGATGCGGTCAGCAGCAAAGAGAAAATTGAAGGTATTCACGCCGAGTTGAATGTCAAAGTCAGCGAAATGAACAAGGAACTGGACGAACTTCGTAAGGCTTTTGCATTTTTAGCGACTGAGCGATTGAAGCTGGATGCCGATCCTTACATTTTGCTCTTTTTCGCCCAGGAGCTTTACGCCGTGCGAAGCCAGGCACCGCAAGCGTTGCAGCAGGAAACCAAGCCTGTCGCAGAACCGCAACCCGTTGCCGATGGCGACAAGGATGTGGAAGTCGCTCCTGTCAAACCGAGGTCGATTCTGAATGGGCAGCCTTCCATCATGATTTCGCGTGAATACAACAGCAATTATGAGCGTATCATCGCAGCCTGCGAAGAAATCGGAAAGCGCTTTCCCGGCTTCAAAGCGATGGACAGCGTTCATCGTCTGCTGGCGGCGGTGAAGATGGAAGTCGGCATGCAGAAACAGGCGATTGCCCTGTGGCGGTCTTTCGTTAAGAAATACCCGAGTAGCAAATATCTAGGCGATGCCTATTTCCGTATGGCGGAGTATGAATTCGATACGCCGACTGCCTTTGATCACTATTCGAAGGCGGCTACGCTCTATGAACAGGCGCTGGAGCATTACAAACCCGGTAAAACCTATTATCGAATTCTGTACAAGCTGGGATGGTCACAATACCTTTCTCCCGATCTCACCGAAGATGCGCTAGCCACTTTCGTCAAACTTTACAAAACGATGAAAGCCAATCCTCCCATGACGCATGAAATGTTGTCGATCAAAGCGGAAATCCTGGAGGTGATCCGACAGATTAAAGCCGGTGAACGCAGAGCCGGCGGCAAGGCTCTATTCGGAAAATAAAGAGTAGTACAAGGAAAAGTTACTTATAGCGGCGGGTCGATCCCGCCGTTTTTTGTGTTTTCGTAGATTCTGGGATCAGAACCGCAACGTGCAGATCATGTGACTGCCTGCATCCTGATTGGAAGAGAATCCTACAAGAATTCGTGGGTGGGCAGAGCTAAATTAACTTAGGCGTAGACGTCGACCATCTGGCCAAGTTGAGAATCGATGGCGTTGGCCATTTGTGCCGCTGCGACGTTCTGTTGCAGCATCTCAACTAATGCCGCTCCTTCGCTTTTTTGAGAATCCAGCGCCATCTTGGCTACGGCAACTGCGATTTCCTGCTGCTGAGAGGCGGCTTGGGAATTGAGAATTGTGGAAGCGAGTGATGAAATCATGGTGGCATCCTTGTCCAGACCCGTAATAAAACACTCCTGTATGTGTATTCGGCAAATGAGCAAAAAGCTTTAGGAAAAATTTTCCTAGTTGGTTAACTGTTTGTAATTAAAAGTTAAAATGAACCAGAAATAACAATATAACCTGATTTAGGAGCGGTGAACTATAAATTCCAGGCTGGGTAGGGTGCTGATTTCCGCCAGGATGCGGTCGCCATCTTCCACGGCTCCAACACCTTTCGGGGTACCGGTCATGAACAGATCACCCACTTCCAGTGTCACAAAGCGGCTGGCGTAACTAAGCAATTCATTGGGTTTTCGAAGCAGATCCGAGGTGTGTCCCTGTTGTCGCAATTTCCCATTCAGAGTAAGTGAGACATCCAAGTTGTTGATATTCGAAAGTTTGTCACAAGCAACCAGCTCTCCGTATATGCCGGAAGCATCGAAGCCTTTGGCCAGATCCCAGGGTAGGCCGGATTTGCGGGCGACGTTTTGGCGATCGCGCAGGGTGAAGTCGATGCCGATGCAATAGGCGGCGATGTATTCCTGCGCCTGTTCAACCGGAATATTACATCCCTTTTTACCGATTAGAAAACAGAGTTCCACCTCGTGATGTAATAATCCGAGTGAGGCGGGAATGGTGATTTCCTGTGGGTTATAGCGAATCGCAGAGTTGGGTTTTAAAAACAGCACCGGTTCTTCCGGAATCTCGTTTCCGCCCATTTCGCGAATGTGGGTCAGATAATTCTGGCCGACGCAAATCACTTTGCTGGAGGTGATTGTCTCGCCATTGAACTTGATGGTTTGCATGTGCGATTTTCCTTGATACGGTTTGAGATCTTGAACGATATCAAAACAATTTCCCTGGTTTCTGTCAAGTGTGGTGATGGAAATCAGGGGAAAAGGGGAGGGGAAGAAAGTGCTAACGATGTCAACAATGGCGGACATGACAGGCTGGCTTGACACTTTACGGAAGCGAATCGATCTGTTTGATTGGTAAGGGTAATAATAAATTAGTGAAAATAGATAGTTAAGTCAGTTGTGCTATTGAAGTTCGGCTGCTATCATTTGGCCTGAAACTTGCTTTTCAAGTTGTCCGCCACTGAGATTCGAAAGGGTGCCGAGTTTATGAAGATTATTTTACATCTCACGAAAAACTGCAACTTGCGCTGTACCTATTGCTATGCACCCGGCAAAGTTCAGGAAGACATGAGTGAGCAGACCGCTCGAAAAGGGATCGATCTGGCAGTGAAACTCGGTCAGAATTCCGCCTGTGTTTCCTATTTCGGTGGCGAGCCGTTGTTACAGTTCGATTTACTGCAACGATTGACAGAGTATTCCTTACAGCGCGGGCGTGAAGTCGGAAAATCCATGCATTTCAGGCTAAGCACCAATGGAACGCTGTTTAACGAAGAACGTCTGGCGTTTTGCCGCGATAACAACATCCTGTATGCAATCTCGTTAGATGGTGATCGTCAAGCTCACGACGGCCAACGCATTTTACCCGATGGGCGTGGCAGTTTCGATTTGATCGACAGCAAACTGGATATGATCCTGCGCTACAATCCGCGCAGCATTTTTACCAGCGTCATTACTCCCAAATCCGCCGACCGCCTCTACGAGTCGATTCTGTACATGTGGTCGCGCGGAATTCGCTATATGGTGCATCAACCCGCCTTCAGCGATCCGGACTGGGATCTGGAATCATTCGAGGCGTTGCGGGAAAGTTACAAGAAGCTGGCCAGGTGGTACATCGAGACTACCTGCAGCGGCGAATATTTCTATATGAGCCTGTTCGATGAGAAACTGAAAAGCCATGCCCGTTCACCGATTCAGTTGGGTGAAATATGTGATTTCGGTAAGCGGAAGATTTCCATGGCACCGGATGGTCGTATTTTCCCCTGCGTGCAGTTCGTCAGCGACCGACCCGACGCGCAGGAGTATCAGATCGGGCACGCCGACACCGGCTTGAACGAGCGCTGGCAGATGTTGATTCAACGCAACAAGCAACCCCGGCCCCAGTGTGAGGGTTGTGCCATGCAGGGACGTTGTGCCAACTACTGCGGTTGTATGAACTGGCAGCTTACCGGTGAACTGACCCAGGTAGCCCCGATTCTATGCGAACACGAACGCATGCTGATTCCCATTTCGGATGAAATCGGCAACATTCTATGGGCGGAAAAGGACCGGCATTTTCTGAAAAAACAATATCGTTATCAGCAGGACCAGTTGGAATACGGTTACGATTGAAAACCGACGAATAAAATAAAGGTGTCATTATGAACAAGAAATCCCCCTTTAAGGTGCAGCCCATCAAACGGTATCGGCAGGCCCGGTACGGCAGTGAAAGCGCTCAGAGTCTAACTGCGCGGGCGCTGTGGCTTTCCTGGTTCTTCCCGCAAAAAGTCGCACGTGCGGCGGTAACGTTGCTACTGGCGGCAGGACTGGCGCTGGGAAGCCCATCGTGCTCGGACTCAGACACCATCATTATCGGGCAAGGGGATCAGGATGCGGTGGAAACGGACAGCGACAACGCCCTGGCCGGAGTGCCGGTGGGGGATGTGGATTACGAAATCGATGGCGACAGTTCCTGTGGCGCGGATCAGCTTTTGGCCTGTAGCGAAAACTTCGAGGCGACTTTATGCCGCGATGGGGAAATCGTTACGGTTAACTGCAACGATTACTGCGCGGAGCATCGACCGCCGGACGAGGAAATCTTCAGCATCCAGTGCTCGTCGGACGATCCCAGTGGCTGCGAATGCGAGTACGACATGTTGCTAGGTGTCATGGTGGAATGTACACCGGGGGAGGTGTATTGCCTGGATAACGAGACCGTGCAGGTGTGCGACGATACCAGCATGTTCCAGTACAAGACCTGTGAGGAATATTGCGAAAGCCAGTTCGGGGAAGAGTACCAGCCAAGTTCGATCTGCGATGAAGATCAGAGCGGTAATCTGTGCGACTGTCAGTTGCCGGATGGTGATATCGATGGAGATGTGGATGGAGATGGCGAAGACATTCCCGACGGAGATCTTGCCTATTGTACTTCGGGGGAAATGTATTGCGAGGACGGATCGAAGTTGTTCGTCTGTGAGAATCCCAGTGAATGGTTCACAATGTACCTTTGCGAAGATTACTGCGTAGAGGAATTTGGTGCGGATTATGTCTCCTATGGTTGCGATGCGGAAGATACGCAGAATCCCTGCCAGTGTGAATATGGCATAATCGAAGGCGAGCCCATTGAGTGTTTCGTGGGCGAGGATCAGTGTGCGGATGATTACAACCTGAACCGCTGCACTCCCTACGACGATTCAGATCCAGCCGATCACCAGGGCGAGCCGGGCTATTACCAGTCGATGAGTTGCAATGATTGGTGTTATGAAAACTATGGCTACGACTACTATTCACTGGGTTGTTACGAAGGCGGAACGGAACTGTGCAACTGTGAATATGGTGCAATGGACGGCGTCATGCCGGAGTGCTTCCCCGGCGAGATGTACTGTGAGGAAAACGGGATGCTGTCTGTCTGCGAAGGTGAGGATTACTACTACGGATACTGGACCATGCAATCCTGCGATGACATCTGCACCGCTGTTGATCCTTCTTACACAAGCGGCGGTTGCGATGTAAACGAGTCCGATGACCCCTGCCTCTGCGGTGAACAGGAAGAAGAGGAACCCTAGAATCTTGGTCTCTGACAGAGAAGTGGGACATGATGCCCGCTTCTCTTTTTTCATCCTTTCGATTCGCTATCTTCTGATCGCCTCCGGTGCAATCATTTCCTACCGGAGAATGGGTTCCCGCCCATCAGATAGACATATGTCGTCGCCCAGTTGGCCAGAATCGCCACCACACCGAAAAATACCGTGCCAAGGCTCATCAGTGCCCAGCCGCTCATGATATTGCCGACCACGCATCCTTTGGCCAGCGCGGCACCTGTGCCGACAAGGAAGCCGCCAAGCAGGGCGATCAGTACCTGATCAGGTGGTTTAGGAAGAAGCTTTGCTTGCCCTGACAGTCTCGCCGAGGTGTGTGAGCCGAGCACAAGAGCGCCGACCAGCAACACCAGCCACCAGACAACCTTTTTCTCTGGTTTTGGGGCTAACGGTTTTGCATCTGAAACCACCGGTTTGGGATCGGGTTTCTCGTAAACGTGCTGGATGCTGGAGTCGGTAATCAGCACCTGAGTGAACAGCACGCCGTGGGTGACGCCGAGGGGATAGTTTCGTCCGCTGGCAGCGGAGGACATATAGGCCGCCATGGCAAGCAATCCGATGGCCACCCCCGCCTGCCAGGGTTTCCATGGGTGCATCAACCAGTCTTTGAATCCTTTTACTGTTTTGGGTTGGGGGTTGGTTTTGCTAGACTTTCTCTTCCAGAAAACCAGAGCAATAATCGTTGCCACAGCGAAAAAGATCGCCAGCGTCCAGTAAGGAACACCGAGCAGCGCGAAAAGACTCAGCGGGCCACCATCCGGTGCGGTCGTCGTCACGGATTTCATGCCGTTGTAGAGTCCCTTCAAAGGTCCGTACTCCACAAGCGAGACGCCCAACGGAATACCGATCAACGCCACGATGGAGTTGAGATTGCCTGTCCCAGCTTTATACAGGCAGCCCGACACGCAGCCTCCAGCCAGCACCATACCAACACCGAAGACTGCGCCGCCGATCAGGTAATTCAGCCACCACATCGGTTTGATGGTAAGTGTAATGAGATCGAAGCCATGCAGCAAAGCGAAGCCCAGCATTGAGACGACGATCACCGTCCAGATGCCGAAGACCTTGGACCAGGACTTCATCAATAACACTTCGCTGAAGGCGCTTGAGCCGCAGAGGTCGCCTTTTTGCAAAAAGAACCCGAACAGAAAGCCTACCGGCAGTGCGGTCAGAACCAATAGTTTCGTAACGAGCGCCGCCGACAGCGTGGCGACGAGAAACAGGACGCCGAAGAGCGCCCAACCTTTCCATGAATGGTTTTCGGACATTAGATACCCCTACAACTTACTCATAAAGAGAATGAAGAAAAGCTTATAACTCGTAATCCAGTAAGGTTTTCAATAGTATAGTCAATTCATCCAAGTGAAGACCCATTGTTTTAGCTTTGCCGTGTCCGGCTTGAATGATTGTATGTAATACAGTTGATTGTTCGGTCATAGAGTGTTCTCCAATAGGGAAAATCTATCCGTCGCGGTTTTTCAACACCTTTTCGGTGCATGCGAACATGTCAAGCACACAAGGTGTTAGCAGACGGTAATAGACCGTGGTGCCTGCTTTGCGATTGTCCACAATCCCGGCGGAGAGAAGTACGGAAAGATGGTTGGACACGGTGGATATGTCCAGTTCCACTGCTGATGCCAACTCACTCACCGAACACTCGCAGTTTTTCAAGCGGTCTACGATGAGCAGCCGTGCCTCATTGGCCAGTGCCTTGTGGATTCTCGCCTGACGTTTGAAGTCTTCCTTCGTTTTTTTCGTCGTGCAACATGTCATGGAGACATTGTTTTGATAGTTTGCCAAATAGTCAAGTATAATCGGAATGGACTTCTCAGATTGTTTTTTACGTGTTGGTGCTTATTGACAGGTGTGGTATGAACTTCAACCGGATACTGACGTTCTTTTCGGAGTAGTTATGGAACTGCTGAGAATAACTCCCGGTATCCAGCGTTTTCAGTTGAAGAAACTGGGATTCAGGTACGGACCATACAAGAATATCATGAATGACTTTACCAGGAGAGTGATCGAAATAATGAGAAGCATCCCAGAGGGGAAGGTCTGTACATATGGAACCATCGCAATCATGGCCGGACACCCCAACGGTGCCAGACAGGTGACCCGAATCATCCATTCCATGAGTCGCAAGTATAATCTTCCCTGGCAACGGGTCATCAATGCCAAGGGTGCAATCAGCCTACCCAGGTCCAGAGGTTATGAGGAACAGAAAGCTCTTTTACAGAGCGAGGGCGTTCATTTCGATGAGAACGATCGGATAAACCTGAAACGTTTCCTCTGGATGGAATGATAAAGCTACACGATTGCTTGTCGGTCCAGCCAATCCGATACCCGCTGTTTGAGCAGATCATAGCGAATGAATCCCGAACAGAAACGCGGTGCGTTCGGTTCATCGGGAACTAAAAGGCTGGGAACAATGTTGATATCTCGTTCCATGGTCAGGTCATAATCATCATAGGTGTCGTCTTCTAATTCTTCAGAATTCCAATCCCGTTTGAAAACTTCTTCAGTGATACCGAAGCGAAGCAAATGCTCTTTCAACATGGCTTCATCACCGGGAAGATGGCCGTCCTCATATACGGAACGCTGGATAGCATGGAGAAAAGAGAGTGTGTCATCGGACTGAGTACGGCGCAATAGAGCCAAGGCTTTAGAGGCGGGATGACTATCGAAAACCAGACCGTCCTGTTCGATCAAGTTACGAAAAGCTTGGCCGAAAGCCACACCGGTGCGGGTCTCGATGCGATTCAGTTCCTTTTTAAACCCCTCCCGACTTTCCGGTCTCAAAACGATCGCCCGCTCTGCCGGACACAGACCATAACTAACCAGGCGCAGCTTGATCCGATCTCCGAATTCATCCATTAAGCGTTCCATGTTCGGTGCCATGCTGTAGCACCAGGCGCACACACAATCCGTAAAGTACCAAAGCGTCCGATGAGTCATCAGTCCAGCCTTTCCGTTTCTTTGTCAAAATCTGCGTTGTCTGCGTCGAATGTTTCGCTACCGTATAGCTCTTGTATACTCGCTTTCATTTCGTCTATTGGCACGTCGTCATACTCGCCCCTGAAGTGTAGATACTCCATATGCTTCTTTCCATCAAGATCGAAAGGATGGTACAAAGAGTCGTGCGTGCCATCGAAGTCCAGCGTCTTGAAGTTGAATCGTTCACACAGTTCCCGGTTGAATGCCGGAGTCGCTTTCACCCATTTGCCTTCAAGATACAGCAGGGTGTAGCCGTGCCAGTGAAACACGTCGGTTTTCATCATTTCACGCATACGTTTGGTAGACAGATGATTGCGGACATCTGCGAATCCCACACGAGACGGGATACCCATTGCGCGGCAACAGGCGGCAAGCAAGGCTGCCTTGGGCACACACCATGCTTCGCCTGTAGTAAGACTACTGGAGGCCTTGAGCGTTTCGACGGTTAGGGAAAAGGTGTAAGGATTGTAGCGGATCAGATCGCGAACCGCATAATACAACCCAACGGCCTGTTCAACCTTATCGTTGGATTTGCCGGCATGTTCAAGTGCAAAAGCACGCACTCTTTCATGTCCACTGTCGATGATTGGTGTGGGTTGGAGGTGGCTATCTTTAACTTCAGTCGTTTTCTCAGACATCGGAAATCAACCTTGCCGTTATCATACAAGTAGGTGGCATCCCTTTATGACTGTATAAGGTCATCGGGAAATGATTGCAGACCTTATAGAGGAAACGCAATCAAATTTCCTCCAATGACATGTATGGCAAGCTGAAAATAGCAGAAAAACTCGACGCCTCCAGCTTTTTTTAGGTCGCATGCGATTATTATAGGCACCCTCCATCAGTTCATAACACACTATAAAGTAAGTGCTATGCTGTATAGTAGGTACTTAACGAAAGGAATGTTAAAACCTTGAATTATACCTGTCAACAGGGACTTAACTGAGCTGGCCCATGGAGTTTAATGATAATCACTAGAAGCCATCTCAAAAATGCCTGAGCAGTATAATAGCGCATCCTAACAGCAGAAATCCTTCATAATTGATTTCGTTATACTCCCATCGAACCAGGAAAATTCCCGATCCGTGATAATCCACCAAGATCCTAAAGAGAGAAACACCTTGATTTTACGCCTCCCTCAGATACTCGCTCACCATCCAGATTCGTTGACAAATCTTGACAAAACTGCAAAGAAAATGGCTGGAATTGGCAGGTTTTGACTGAACATTTCATACCTACAGGTCAGACTAATTTTATTTTAACTGACTGATATTACGTGTAAAATTAGTAATTACAAGAACTTACTCTTTGCCTAAATAATGGGGTCATATACGATTCGTAATCAGCAGGTCAGCGGTTCGAATCCGCTCGTTGGCTCCATGATTTCAGTAGGTTACGTCAGCTCGGCGTAACCTTTTTTTGTGCCTCGTTGACAAATATTGACAAAGTTGCAGAAAAGCATGTTTCGGGAGGGATGAGAACGGGATTTGTAGTTGCTGTTTTTCGCTGTCTTGACATTCGGTGTCCGATACCGTTTCGTGATAACATTTGAGTAAATTAGAACCTTGTGGTAATTCTGCACCACTGGAAAATACTGTTTTCATCATCCGAAACTATCGGCAGAAGCAAATGAAACGTACTGCGTATCTGATAATGTTCGTTATGGCCCTGACCGATGCAGACGATGATCGGCGTTGTGGTCATCTGCTCGATCATCGCCGGCTAACATCGTTGCATTCACATTTACGGAAAAGGCGGCAGCTGAACTGAAAGACCGCATTCACCGTCTAGCCCAAGAGCGGCTTTGTGAATGGTGTAAATCATGCGATTGGCTGAGTGAACAATGTTCCCAGGAAGAGGTGCGAGCCTCTTCTTTTAGCTCACAGAATTGAAACGCGACCTGATAATACAAAATCTACTGATTTATACCATACGGTATCCCAAGTTTCTTCATTTTATTTCGAAGTGTACTCGGATTCACGCCAAGCAATGCGGCTGCGCCATCTTTCCCTTGGACCTTACCATTGGTGTTTCCCAAGATATGCTTGATGTGATGCGAAATAACATCGTCCAATTTCGTCAAACCAGAATATGCATCAGTTGTAATGGACACCTTTTTCGGAACTTCAGATTCTCTCTTCTGTTCTGTTTGCAGATTGAATGATAATGGTCCTTGTGGGTGCAAAATCAATGCTCGCTCGACAACATTTTCCAGTTCTCGCACGTTTCCCGGCCAGTGGTAGGCCATCAGGCGATTCATTTCACCTGATGCACACTTCATTCCAGGTGGAAGCCTGAGCTGGTTCGATTTGCTTTCGATGAAGTGGTGGACCAGCGCGGGAATATCTTCTGTGCGCTCGCGTAACGGTGGGATGGTTATCGGAAATACGTTTAGCCTGAACCAAAGATCTTCACGAAACTGACCAGCGGCGACCATATCCTCCAGGCTTCTGTGGGTGGCTGCGATGATACGGACATCTATGGGAATCGTATCCGTCCCACCCACGCGTTCAATTTCCCGGTTTTGCACCACTCGAAGCAGCCGTATCTGCGCCTGGGGCGGTAGCTCGCCGATTTCATCTAGAAAGATCGTTCCCTTATCTGCACGTTCGAAACGGCCACGCTTCTGTTTGAGTGCTCCGGTGAATGCTCCTTTTTCATGACCGAATAGCTCGCTGTCCAGCAATGAATCCGGTATGGCTCCACTGTTAACCGCGATAAAGGGTTTGTCATTGCGGGGTGAAGAGAAATGGATCGCATTAGCGATTACGTCTTTGCCGACACCTGTTTCTCCCATAAGAAGAACCGGACTATCCAAAGGAGCAACCTGTCGTACCATGTCCATAACATGCTTCAAACCAAAGTCACTTCCGATGATATCATCACCGGTCATCCTGTGTATTTCGCGTTGTAAGAAGCGGTTATCATCCGCCAGCATATCTTTTAGCTTCAGTACTTCCATATGTTTAAGCGTATTGGACATGGCGATGAAAAACGGAACTTTGAGAGTGCTATAGAGCCGGATATGTTCCTCACTGAACCGGTTCTCGCCCTCGGCCAGCAGCACCAAAGCCCCTACTGGCTGATCGTTGACAAGCAGCGGCAGGCTCAAGGCTGAGGACAGCGGCAGGTCCAGCGCTTCCAGCATGCTCATGGTCACCGGTTGCTGTTTCGGATCGTTGACCACGAACACGGGCGGCATGTTTCCGGCAAGGTAGCCCTCCCAAATCCGTGTCATGGCTGCCTTTGCCGTATCGGACATCGGCACCAGCCGGTCCAGCCGCTCCCCCTTGTTCATCGTGGCGCGGGACACGAGACGCATCGCTCCCAACCCCGGGTCATATTGCTGTAGATAGATGGCATATCCGGGAATGTGGTTCGTCAGGTATTCCATACATGCATGAAGCCCATCTTCCAGAACGAGATTTCCGCAGATGTGCATGGTCATGTTACGGAAAAACTCGTTTTCATCGACCAGGCGATCTTTGGTTAGTAGAACATCTCGGTGGTGAAGGGCATTCGCCATGGCAATGGAAAAAGGTTTCGAAAGAGATGAAATTAGCTGAGCATGTTCATCTGTGAATGCATCTCGCTTTTCGGCAATAGCCACCAAGCCACCGAATACCTCACCTTCACCTATCAATTGCATGGTGATTAAAGAGGTGCTTTTTTCATCATAGTTATGAAAACGAAGCATCGTCGTCGCCATGTGATTCTCTTCACAGTGATTAAGAATCATGGCTTTGCCAAGCACAGCCGTTGCTTTAAAGTCACGATGCTCACGTGCATCGGCTGGAATTGGGGTGACCAGATCAAGTGGAACACCGCCGTTACCGTCGGCTCTCGCGATGGTTCGGGCGGAGTTTGATTCAGGATCGAAGTATTCCAAGAAAAAGACGTCTATTGGGATATATCGGCCAATGTAGAGCAAAGCCTCATGGAGCGCTTGTTCGATTGCCAGGTTTCCGCAAATCTTCAGTGTCGCCTGCCGGAAGAAGTCGTTTTCATTGATCATCGTGGCCTGCCTTTTCCAGAATTGAATTGGTGCCGTATTTGGCACCATAGCACGATCATGCCGTATTTGACAGGCAATTATCTGCCGTATTTGGAATGTTTGCCTGGGGTGAAATTGTATCTACATGAAATCACGGAGCTTTAAGTTTTGGCACGATCTAAGCAGAGTCTCTCACTCAGTTACGATGCTGACAAAATAATGAGGTGAGATGATGAAAAATAATAGCTTGCACAACAGGGATTCAATGAAGGACTTGATGATCGCAGTCCTTTTACTTTCCATAATTCTTATACTCTCCATGCTTCACTCGCAAACGTGCCATGCTTCCCTCCCCAATCCGCAATTTGCCCCCCTCCCTCTAACTGACGAAATTTCTTTAGCCCCGGAAAAGCTCGGATCAATGCCCGAGTTCAGCGAGGAAGCATGGAGAGCCCTTCTAAATGGAGAGATCCGTACCGGAACCTTACCTGAATTAGATGGGTCACGACACTATGAGTGTGTGGCCGTCATCAATGCCCCGCGTCAACAGGTAATGGCCGTTCTTAAAGATTATCCGCTTCGAACTCAAATCAATTCCAACCTCGAATCCATTCATGCCGAGTGGGATAGAAACATGGCAAAAGTCAGCGAGATTTTCAACTATGGCGTGAAAACCGTATCAGTAGATCTGAACTATCTTCACTATCAAGACAAGTTCATTGAATGGGAATTAGTGGGCGGAGATTTCGAAGAATTGTCAGGATACTACAAACTGTTCTCCATCGAAAACGGGACACGAACCTTGTTGATTCAACGTACCAGCATCGAGCTGGTAATGCACGTCCCGACATTCATCATGAATCGCACGACACAAAAATCAATGAAATCCGAGATCAAAGAAATCCGCCGCGTGATTGGCAACTGGTGAAAGAGAGGAAATGAGATATGAACATCGTTGAAGTCATCCGAATACGGCTTTCGCAGGAACCAAACAAAGAGATTGTTTCGCAGATCCATGAATATGCAAACAATCTGGGACTGGAGAATTTCAGTATCTACAGACATTACTCAGTTGAGACAGACATGACCATTCACCTGCATCATCAAACATCAATCCTGAAAGTGTCTGAAAAAGGCAAAACCCTGGCGACGCTTTTAAAAGAGCTGGGATTGGTCAACCATTCGGTGTGGGTCGAGTTTGACAGTGAAAATATCAACGAACTCGTTTCTAACAGTGGAAAGAGAGGCTAATCATGGCATTTTTAGAAGAAACGAAACCTATCTCGACCTGCAAGGCATCGAATTGCAATAGCTGTCCCACAGCCGATTCAGTGCATTGTCATTTCAGTAAAAAGGAACTTTTGCATTTCTACTTGATAAGTTTTCCGGCATTCCTTTTAGGAGGGTGGGGTATCTTCAGTATCGGCTGGGTTCCGCTGGTTGTTTGGATTGGGATAATTATCCTGTACTTTAATTTCATCGAAATCCGTGTGATGTGTTCCCACTGTCCGCACTACGCAGAAGAAGGCAAGACGCTATCGTGCTGGGCCAATCATGGTTCACCCAAACTGTGGAAATATCGACCCGGTCCCATGTCGTTTATCGAAAAAACAGTATTCTTGGCCGGTTTTGCAGTTGTGTGGGGCTACCCGCTAGTATTCCTCGTCATGAGTGAACTTTGGTTCATGCTTGGAATATACGTTCTTCTAGCCACAGGTTTCTTTACTACCCTGAAAATGTTCCTTTGCTCCCAATGCATGAATTTCGCTTGCCCGCTGAACCATGTGCCAGAGTCAAAACGCGAGCTGTTCTTCAGGCGGAATCCAGTTGTTGCCAAAGCCTGGGGCTACATCAAAAAAGAAAGAGAACAATCATGAATACTTTGATTTACGGCTCAGGACCGATTGGACAATGGCTGGCACTACGCCTGCAGCAAGGCGGCAAGGATGTGACGCTGCTTGCCAGAAATGAAACCTATAATAACCTTCAAAGACATGGGATTACGCTCACAGATGGATTCACCGGAGAAAAAGAAACTGCCCAGGTGAAACTGACAGATCACTTGGCTCCGGAAGATCGCTACGATCTCATTATTGTCACCATGAACAAAATCAATCGAGAGAAAATCTGTCCCATCCTGTCTGCGAACAAGCATCTCAAAATGGTTCTTGTCATGGGTAATGATGTATCGGGGTTTGAACGATATTGCGAGCAACTGCCCAAAGACAAGGTGCTGCTGGGATTCCCCGGTGGCGGTGGAGGATGGGACGGTGATGACCTGGTCTTCGTGGACAAGGAGAAGCCAGAAGGTAAAAGAGGCAAGCTTTTTTTAGGTGAGCTTGAAGTCGGCATTACGGATCGGATGCAAGTTCTCCAAAAGTTTTTCGAGAGCGCCTGTCTGCCTGTAAGCCTTGAGCAAAACATGGACGGCTGGCTGAAATACCATTTCGCCTTCATGGGTCCGACCGTAGGCCTGATTTTCAAACACAATGGTGACCTTAAAAAGGCTGCAGAGGATAATGATGGACTCCGCAAGTATGTCCTGGCCTGTCGTGAAGCCGGAAATGTGCTTGCAAAAGTCGGTTACACAAAACGCCAGCCGCCCGTTTTCAATCTGTTCTACTGGCTGCCACTCTGGATTGCCCCGAAAGTGTTTCGGAAGATGTTTTCCTCGCGTTTCGCTGAAGTGGGATTCGGGCTCCATGTTAAAGTTATCGGTGACGAATTCAGAGCCTTGAATGAAGAGTTTTCGGCGATCAAAAAGATGTCGGGCGTGGAAACTCCAAACATGGATGGTTTGCTTGCCTGCTTTTCCGGCTGAAAGGATAAACCGATGAATTCCAGCACAAATCACATTCTGGTGACTGGAGCTACCGGTTACCTCAACAACCTTGAACTGACAAGGTGTGAAAAATGAAATACAGGAAAGTAATACTTATCGTCGGGGGCGTTTTGCTGATAGCCGGATTGATCATCGGAAGAACCTCCATATGGAATCTATTGAGCGGGAACATCCATTTCCCCGAACAATACGTGGGCAAAGTATTGACCATGGAAGACGGGCAGACGTTTACCGTGTTTCGGACGCTGAAAGTCGATGGTTCGGGTGACAACCCGGACAACCTTGCGGTTTTCAAGGTCAGGTTCAAATTCAAGGATCTCAGTTCCGGGGCAAACCAGCGGCTCTCGATCATTCCAGCGCCGTTTCTGATGGGCATGGAAGGATTCCGGCAGAAGGATTGGACAATCAACGAAAGCACAAATGAGTTCCAAGGGATTTACCAGTGGTCTTCACGAGAGGCAGCCGAGCGATATCCGGACAGCTTTATATTCAAACTCATGACCAAGCGCGCCGCACCTGGCACGGTATCTTATGAGATTCTGCCAAATACCGAGATAACCAAGTATCTTAAAAATCTTCGTGACTTGAAAATCAATCCCGGTGTCAAAAGATGACAGCGATTCCTTATTGCCGAGTCACTATGCTTAGGAAAAATCGATGAACCCCAACACAAATCACATCCTGGTCGCTGGAGCTACCGGCTATCTCGGTGGACATGCTGTCGAAGAATTTAAGAGGCGCGGTAATTACGTCCGCGCCCTGGCACGTTCGGCGGAGAAGCTGGCGGCGCTCAGCACCCAGCCCGATGAGATATTCCAGGCTAAAGTCACCGAACCGGAGTCATTGTTTGGCGTATGCAAAGGAATCGATGTGGTGTTTTCTTCCCTTGGTATCACACGCCAAAAAGACGGACTGACCTTTCAAGATGTCGACTACCAGGGTAACCTGAATTTACTCATTGAAGCTAAACGAGCGGGAGTTAGGAAGTTCATCTACGTGTCCGTGCTCAACGGTCCCAACCTACTCCATCTGGATATCGTAAAGGCACATGAGGATTTCGTGGCCGAGCTTGAAAAATCCGGCCTCGATTACACCATCGTTCGACCCACCGGGTATTTCTCCGACATGGGGGAGTTTCTCGATATGGCGAAGAAAGGCCGGGTTTGGCTGGTTGGCTCGGGAGAGAATCGCATGAACCCGATCCACGGAGCCGATTTGGCAAAAGTCTGTGTCGACGCAGTGGATAGCACTGACGTCGAGATCAACGTTGGAGGGCCGGAGATCATGACATACCGGCAAATGGCGGAGACAGCATTCAAGGCTCTGGACACCAAACCCAAAATCAGCTCTACTCCTGCTTGGCTGATGAAGGCCATCGTGGCGATTACTCGCCTCTTCAATCGGCACCAGGGTGAATTGCTGGCGTTTTTTACAACAATGATGCTGAACGATGTTGTCGCACCTAAACATGGCAAACACAAACTTTTCGATCACTACGAGCAACTATCCAACGAATGGTCTTCAGAAGGAAGAGCAGAAATGGAGCAGATATGAGCGCGCAGCACATTGGATACTGCGGCGTGGATTGCGGAAAATGCCCCGCTTATCGTCATAGTCGCACGAGTCACGGAAAGGACAGGGAGAAGGCCGTCGCGTTTTTCAAGGAAACATTCGGCTCTGATGAAACCCGAAAAGGCATGACCTGCGATGGTTGCAGATCCACAAATGGAGTGTGTTTCGATTTCTGTAGGTCGTGCAGGATCAGGAAGAATGCTCACGCATACAATAGTCCGTCTGAAGTAGAGATAAGCCATCACAAACGGCCAGCCATATATCCAGAAAGAAAGGCTCTGTCATGAATCCGATTACGATAAATCAGGAAACCTGTAAATCTTGTGGGATTTGCTCCGTCATTTGCCCGCGTCATATTCCCGAAGTTCGGGAAGTAAGCGGCAAGAAGGAGACGGTCGTATCTGCCGAACGCGCCGAACTGTGTGCAGCCTGTGGGCAATGCGTTACTGTTTGTCCGACAGATTCGATAACCATTGATGCGCTCGATATGGAAAGCTTTCGTCCGGTTGAAGAAAGCCATGTCGATCCGAACGAGTTTCTGCAATTGATGAAAAATCGGCGTTCGGTACGACGCTATTCGAATAAGCCGGTGGAGCGAGAAACCATCGATAGGATCATCGAAGCCGCACACATATCACCGACCGGCTCCGGAAAAAACAGTCTTGGCGTAATCGCTGTCAGTAACCCGGACCTTTTGAAAGAGATCGGCAATGGCGCCATCGGCGCATACGAAGACTTGGATAAGAACCTGGCCAACCCGATGATCCGTCTCCTTATGAAGATGTCCGTTGGAAAGGCGCGGATCAATACGCTGACGGATTTCGTCATGCCCGGTATGCGCTGGTACATCAAGTGGTTCAAAGAGGGCAAAGGAAATGAAATCACGCGTGACTGTCCCCTCATGATTTTCTTTCATTCGAATGTGTCGGAACCTTCTGCTCAAGACAACTGCTGGATCGCCGCTTCGTTTTCCATGCTCCTGGCTCGATCGCTCGGTGTCGAGGGTTTTTTCAACGGTCTGATCGGCCCCGTCATCAATCGGTCGAGCGAACTGAGGGATTTGATCGGATTGCCGGAAAACCGGGAAGTTTACGCCAGCCTTTCGCTGGGTTATTCGAAATATAAGTATCGAAAGACCGTCCCTCGGCGTCTGGCCGCGGTGACGGTGTTGGACTAAAAATCGTGCTCTCAGACACAGAGGATTAAAATAGAATGTTTGAACAACTCAAAAATATCAATAGCAGACCAGAACCTTTCTCGATTTACACCGCTGAAGACCTGTGGACCGATGAATACACCTCGAAACAGATGCTGAAGTATCACTTAAATGAAGAAATCGATCTCTCTTCGAGAAATCCTGCATTCATCGACAACTCCGTAAGTTGGATAGGCACTCGTTTTTCCGTAGGCGCAGAAACCAGAATCGTTGATTTTGGATGCGGGCCGGGATTGTACACCACACGATTAGCCAAGCTTGGAGCTACAGTGACAGGCCTAGATTTTTCCAGACACTCGCTGGAATACGCCAAATCGATCGCCTCAAATGAAGGCTTGGCGATCAATTACATCCATCAAAACTATCTCGAATTCGCAACAGAAGAACGCTTCGATCTAGCCATGATGATTATGTGTGACTACTGCGTTCTCAGCCCGAAACAAAGGAAACTACTGTTAGAGAGGATTTCCGGCGTACTGGTTCCGGGCGGCATGTTTCTGTTTGACGTGCATTCGCTAAATTTGTTTGAGCAACGAGAGGAGTCCGCCACCTATGAGCTCAACCAGTTAAACAGCTTCTGGTCGCCGGATGATTACTTCGGTTTTGTAAACACATTCAAATATGAACCTGAAAAAGTGATCCTAGACAAATACACGATCATCGAAAAGTCACGCAAACGAACCGTTTACAATTGGTTGCAACACTTCCGTCCCGAAATGATCGAAGCCGAACTTTCAGAGTACGGATTCAGAGTTGTAGAACTATTGGGCAATGTTTGCGGAAATCCGTTAGACCCCGAATCCGACACTTTCGCCATCGTAGCATCTCGGAAATAGGAAAGGAAATGGACATGGATTACAAAGAACTGACCGCCCCCTGCGGCCTGGATTGTTTCAGCTGCGATTATTACCTTGCCCAGCACGATCGGGAGGTCTGGTTGAGGGGGAAGGAGTTGGCGGACACGCATGACGTGCCGATATCGGTATACCTGTGCGATGGTTGAGCCTTCGGCTGTGCAGGAATCTAAGTCGTAGCCATAGAATTTGATCTAATTTCTGCACTACACGTAAATAAGGTTTCATTCATTGACCGTCACCCAATATGAATTGGAGATAAAACCGGTGCCAAGCACATATCTGGAAAAACTTCTCTTTACAAGCCAATTGCGGGAGCCGGTTTTTCGTGATGCGATCGAAGCTCTTGAACTTCCGGAAGGTAGTTCGGGATTGGATGTGGGCTGCGGAGCCGGTCTCCAGTGCCTTATGCTTGCCGACGGACCGGCCGTCCGGGTCGCAACACACCGATTCGGCCGGGTTGCAAAAACTATTTTCCTCGTCGCCGTCGGAAGACGACTCCTGCTCCACGTCTCCATCCGTAGCGGAGCTGTCCACATCACCATCCGCCATCTCACCCGGCTCCTCCCACTCGAACCAATCGCAGGCGGGGAGAAAAAAACACGAAGATCACTACAACCACTGCTATTGGCCATATTGCGTCTGCTCGTGCACTTCTTCATCGTAAGACGTTCCTATTCGCACGCATCGCCGACCCCATTGCCATTCGTATCGGCCTGATCGGGGTTCGCGGCATAGGGGCAGTTATCGTCACAGTTTTCCGTTTGGCTACCGGAGCAGGGATGATCGTGCACGCGCCCGGAATCGTCGGCGTCGGAACCGATGCCGTCAGCGTCCGGGTCGGGGTTCAGGGTGCGGACCAGGCGGAAGCCGACGTGACTGTATTTGTCACCAGATGCAGCTCCCCCTCTTGCAGCAGATCGGCCATTGAGGGCAACGGTTTGCCAACTCCCGCCCTTTATTATGGCACCAAATCCTGTACTGTCTCCAACTCGTTCCCAAACATTGCCACTCATATCATAGAGTCCAATTGTATTTGGCTCTTTTTCGGCAACAGGATGAGAGCCGCAAAGGTGTGCACCCTCAAACCACGATGTGCAATTTTCACCACCATCATAGGAAACATTTGAGTTTCCGCCATACCAGCCGATCTCGTCCAGATTCGGATCAAGTGGCTCCCGACCAGTGTATGTGATGTCGCCGTTGTATAAGGCAGTACGCGTTCCGGCGCGAGCAGCATATTCCCATTCCTTGTAGTTTGGCAGACGATATCCTTCACAATCAAACCAAGAATCCACGTCGTTCAGTTCCACCGATGCTTCATAAATACCGCCGCGCTCGGCGCAGGCGTGGATGTCGTCGAAGGTTTGAGGCTCGGTATCGGCGTCGCCATCAGCGCTTGCCACATCATCTTTGCAAACAATCTCCGTGATGGCATAACAGGGCGTGAGTCCCACCGATTCTGACAGCGCATTGGCGTAGGCGACCGATTCATACCAGTTCACCATCTCCACCGGGCAGGTCGGACCGCAGTTGATGAAGCGGCTGGGGTTGTAACCCATATAGGTTTCGAATTGTTGCTGGGTGGTTTCGTAGATGGACATCTCAAAGTCATGCGTCAAGGTGACGAGGCGTTGGATTTCGATTTCGCCTTCGGCTCGTCCCGGTTCGGCCGGGTAATCGGCGATGTTGCAGTCGGGGACATCCGGCGGGCAATTGATCCCATCCGGGCTGCCCATGACGAAGGTTCCGGCCGGGATCTTCACGAAGCCGCCGATGGCGTAGAGGGAGCCGCTGGTTGTGGCGGCCAACACGGTGTTGTAGGGACCGATGACGGGGGAGTTGTTCGTGCCATTCCCGAGATTAAACGACCAATCCATTTCATGATTTTCATCAAGACGCCAAAGATAGCCACCTTTATACATATACAGGCTTCTATACCGGTCTATCGCACTACCGCTCGTGAAATTGATGAAATTACTTTCGGATTGGTAAACAATGTTACCTAACTGATCGAACTCATAAAGAATGGAATCCTGGCTTGTTGCTAAAATGTTTCCTGTTTGAGTTATGGAAAACGGCCTAAGACCGAGGTTCTCCTGATATTCATACGTCCAACGGGTAATCCCATTTATGTCAATAGCCCACAACCAGCCGTCATCCGAGCCGGTCCATCCTCCGCCAAAGTTAAATGTATTGTCGGGCGACATAACTCCCGAGTAGGTCAAATTAATACTTGTTTCGGTTTCCCACAGTTTTAGTCCTTGTTGATCGTAGCCAACAATGATTGAAGAGCCCACCGTTCTGATATCTCCAATCGGAGCAACAAGAGTTCCATCGGGAGCGACGGAGGGAGTCCCCACTCGATTATCGAAGCTTTCCTTCCACTTCTCCGTTCCATCGGGATTCAAGGCCACCAGATTATTCCCGCGCGATCCAAAAAATACTGTACCATCGGGTGCCAGATTCGTTTTCCAAACATCGCCTCCGGCGTCGTAGGTCCAAACTTCGTTGCCATCTGAATCCAGCTTATAGAGATAGTTGTCGTAAGAACCAAAGTAAATATGATCATCATTAGATAGGCTGGGAGAACTTGTTATACCACCCTGAGCATCATAGCGCCATTTTTCTACACCATTGAAATCAACTGCTATCATCAGACCTTCGGTCGCACCAGGTGCGCCGGTTCCGAAGTAAATGTCGTGATCCTTCCCGATGCTCGGCGTGCCATACAACCCCATCGGAGCATCATACTTCCACAATAAGGTCGGATAATTCGGCCCGGCGAAGCGACTTCTTCCCTGATATGTCGGGCAACCGCCCCTCATCGGCCAGACCGCCCCGGCCTGCAAGCCCGCCATGTTGCCGCAGTGGTTGATACATTCGCCTGCTTGTTCATCGCAGTGGCCGAGGGCGTAGAGGAAGTAGGGAGCTGTGCTTCCAGCCATTCCCTGTCCTGTCACACCGAAATAAAGTGTGCCGTCAGCCGAAAGCACCGGAGAGGTATAAATGTGTTTACCGGTAAAAAACGCCCAGAGTTGCTCGCCGTCAGGACTGTACGAATATAGTTTACCATCGTTGCAGCCAAAGTAGAGTGTACCGTCTCTGTCGATGAGGACATCGGTCCAGATAACACCCGGCATCGGGATTTTCCATTTTTCGTGTCCATCCGGTGTAATGGCGTATAGGAAATTCTGGTCATCCCCGTTATCCGTGCCGATATACAATGTGCCATCCAGACCGATACTTGGTGAGGCATTAAACAGTTCTTCATCACCAAATCGCCATTTTTCATCTCCATTAGGATTAAATGCATAGATAATACCGCTATCCGATCCGAAGTAGATAGTTCCATCACTGCCAATTGTTGGGGTCGAACGCACACCAGTTCCAATATCACGACTCCATAGCAGTGAACCGCTAGAATCTATCGCGTAAATGTGACCTGCGTTGACTTCCCAGCTTCCACTACCAAAATAGATCACTCCATTTTTTCCAATGGAAGGACTAGATACAACCACTTCTGCTGTTTCATAAGTCCAAAGAATATTTCCATCAGAGCTTATTGCCGTGAGCCCTCTCCATGAATCTTTGTCTGGATTACCAGAGCCAATATAAATATTTCCCACATCGTCAATGGTTGGAGAGGAAAATGTCTGATACTCACAAAATGAAACTTGCCATTTTTCAGTGCCAGTAGAATCAATGGCATGAAGTACACCGTGAGACGACGAGAAATATAAGACATTCTCACTAGATAACGCAGAAGTTGAATACAAAGGAGTGCCTACTGAAAACTTCCATTTCTCTGTCCCATCAGCATTGAGTGCATAGTAACCATTGTTGTGATTTCCAAAGTATACCGTCCCATCCGCCGCAATCACCGGTGCTGACATGATGCTACTTCCTACTTCGAACGCCCACTTCATCGTCGGGTGCTGCGGACCTTGATACGGACTTCGCCCCTGGTGGGTCGGGCAGCCACCGCGCATGGGCCAGGGACTTCCTTCCTGCAAGCCATTCATGTCGCCACAGTCGCCGCCTTTGTTCGGCGCGCAGCGCTTGGTGCCGTGCTCCTCGTTTTCCCAGCAGACCTGCGTCTCACTGTCGCAGATGCCGCATTCGTAGCAGCCGGAATTGCTCCATCCACATTCGTAATCGCCGCAGTCGTTGGGCAGGGGATCGGTATCGGTACATTCTCCTGCCGCACATTTCTCATTGATGGTGCAGATGCTACCGTCCTCGCAGTCGGTGCCGTTGCGCTCGTTGCGCCAGCCGGTGGGACTGGTGAAGGGGTCGCAGTAGTGGCAAACATTTCCAGGTTCGGTGTCAAATTCGACATAACACGCGCCATTGATCAGGCAAGCGCCCGCCTTGGGTGCAGCTTCACAGGCACCGGAAGAACACGTACCTTCGGTGCAACCCAGACCGGTGTTGCAAGACGCCGATTCATTGATTGGCAAACAACCATCACAGCAATCGTTGATATCGAAGCAGGTGCAGATGGTTTCGGTGTCGTCGTCACTGTCAGAGATTGGTTCGTCATCCCCATCGACGATGAAATCTATTTCGACATCTCCATCGGTGGCGGGCGAATCAATATCGCCATCAACCATGCCCCCTGGCTCTTCCCACTCAAACCAGTCGCAAGCGGGGAGGAGGAGAATGATGAATGCTGAAAGATGAATGATGAATAGCAGATGTTTCAATGTCATGGTCGCATTACCTCTCGATTCCTTATTCCGCATTCCGCATTTCGCATTCATCATTCTTCATTGTTCTCATGGCGCTTCAAAGCCTACTACGTCTACCGGCTCCAGCGCCACCGTCGAGCGTCCGTCGCCCATCAGACCGCTGTCTATGCTACCCCAGCACCAGACGCTGCCGTCCGTTTTCCGTGCGCAGGCATTGTTGAAGCTGATGGCCAGCTCTTCCACATCGGTTAAACCTTCGATGTCGGTGGGGTAATAGCGATTGGGTAGGGTTTTGTCGATGGGTTCTCCCCAACATTTGACCTGGCCGCCGTCCTTCATGATGGCGCAGGAGGTGGTATGGCCACCGAGAAAAATATCGGCCACGCCGGACAAGGGAGTGCCGCTTTCATCGGCCAAAACGCTGACGGCCGTGTACATATTCTCACTGGTTCCATCGCCTAATTGGCCGTATCTACCATAACCCCAACATTTCATCGTTTCATCCGACAACAGTGCGCAGCTATGAAATCCGGCAGTCGCCACTTTGATGACGCTTGTCAGTCGGGTGAAGCTTTCACCTTCCGATTCCAGAACGAAAACCGGCGTCGAGCGCTGTGTGTTCGTACTGTCGCCGAGCTGGCCATGCTTGTTGTATCCCCAACACATGGCTTGACTGGTTTCGAGCAACGCACAGCCATGATAGCGATTCACTGAAACCTGCCGAACCCCGGATTCCAGTCCGCTTACCTGGGTTGGCGTTTCCGACTGTGCGCTGCTTGCATTCCCAAGCTGTAAATTGCCGTTGACTCCCCAGCACTTCAGGCTCCCGTTCGTATTCAAGGCACAGCTATGATGCCAGCCGGAATCGAGCTGGGTGATATTTTCCAGATCCGGAATGAGTTGAGGAGTCAACTGGTCTTCGGTATCACCCTGTCCTAACTGACCGCGATGATTTTCACCCCAACAATAGACGGTGTTCTCCTCGGTCAAGACACAGGCATGGTAAAAGCCGCTGGCTATGGAAGCAATGTTATCCAGCGTGGCAATTGCTACCGGGTTTGCGCTGTTCGCTCGTTCTCCCTGTCCCAGCTGTCCGCTACCTCCACCACCCCAGCAATGTCCGGTTCCATCCTGCAAAGCGGCACAGACATAACTGTTATTTGCAGAGATGGATTGTGCCGGTGAATCCAATGCTTCCAGCTTAATTGGCGCGTGGGCATACATGTCATTCTGGTCGCCATGGCCGAGTTCGCCATATGTATTCATTCCCCAGCAGCTCAACGAACCATCGCCATATCGACCGCAACTATGGGCGTCGCCCACGGTGACATCCACGGGAAGGATTTCAGATGTCAACAGAACTTTTGTCGGTAAAAATAAAGTTGTCCCGCCATAGCCCGCCCCCAGTTCGCCTTTATTACTGTTCCCCCAACAAAAAAGATTATCCTGAGACCGGGCGCAGGTGGAATTTCGTGAGACGGAAATATTGATCACTATCTGATCGATACTATCGAGCAGCACTGGTAACTTTTGTTCGTTGACTAAATCAGCTTGGCCTAAATTGCCTTCGCTTCCTTTCCCCCAGCAATAGACCTTGCCACTGGAAACCATGGCACAACTATAGGATTCTCCGCTATCAAGCTTCAATACTCCACTCAATGAATTACTCCCCTCTGAATTCAATACATCGGCCGGTTCTATTCTCTGGGTGGTGGTTCCGTCCCCCAATGTTCCGTACCAGTTGTGCCCCCAGCATTGAGCTCGGCCATCGAGCAAAATGGCGCAACTATGATATGTTCCCAAGCCCAAACTCACGGCTTCGCTACCGAGCCCAAGGACTTGGTCGGGAACGGGATGTGAATCGCCATTAAATTCTCCCCAACCCAGTTGACCGGCATTGTTGTATCCCCAGCAAAACACATTTCCCGAGCTATCCAAGGCGCAGGTGTGCCTGTAGGATGCTTTAACATCTACGATATCGTCTGCCAGACCCTGTACCTGCACAGGTCGGTATTGTCCATCCAAGTCATCCACCCCGCATTGGCCCTGGGCGTTGTAGCCCCAGCAATACACTCGGCCATCGATCAGCAAAGAACAGGCGTGGTGATCACCGAGAGAAACGGAGGCCGCTTTTCCCGGCAGATCGAGCGGAGATCCCGGAGCAAAGGCGTCGTTATCGCGCGGATGATTTTCGTCGTATGGAATACCATTAGCGAGGTTGCCATAATATCCAGCGCCCCAGCATCTTACTTTACCACCAAGCGTTATGGCGCAGGTGTAATGCGCATCCGCCGCCACCATCCCAGCAGCTCCCTCTGCATCATCGGGAAAACTCCGCGCCAGGCGGAAGCCGACACTACGTCCACCAATAGGAATTGTATCATTAGTGAACCTATTCGAAGAACTGAATTGTGAGGCCCAATAAGCACTTCCGCGAACGGAATGTCTTTCACTAACACCATCGCCGATGGGATCAATGATCATCTCCTCCGGGTTTGGATAGGGAGATCCGTCCCAACCATCCCAGACGAATTCCCAGACATTGCCCAGTATGTCGTAAAGCCCCCATGCATTAGGCAGTTTTTGTCTCACTGGTTGTGTTCCCGCACATTCCGGCCCCTCTTGTTCGGATAGATCAAGACATCCTTCATATTCAACAGAGCAATTGGCGCAATACCAGCCGATTGCATCCAAGATTGGGTCCGGTGAATCACAGCCGTACACACCGTCTCCCAAATATGTTCGCGCCGAATGCACGCCCGCTCTCGCCGCCCATTCCCATTCCGCCTCGGTGGGCAGGCGATAGCCGGGACAGTCCTGCGGCTTTGGATACTCGCTTTTCAGCGCGCAATTTATTTCCGCTCCTTCGCCCGTGCAATCGAAGCATTCCGGCAAGCCGATCATGCGCGATTTGACATTGGCGTAGGCCAGGGTTTCATGCCAGCTCAAGCTCTCCACCGGGCAGTTGTCGCCACAATGTTTAAAGTAGCTGGGGTTATAGCCCATCAGAGAGGCGAATTGGCCTTGTGTGGTTTCCGTTTCGGCCAGTTCGAAATTATAAGTCAGCCTCACGACGTGGCGCGGCTCGTCTTCTTCATCTCCCTCACCCATCCAGAAGGTTCCGGCCATGATCGGTACGAAGCCCTCGCTAACCGTGCGGGCCTTGTGGTTTTCGCAGATCTCGCCCGGCGCCAGGTCGCCGCAGGTGGCGCAGCCGGAAGGCGATGGGCCGCAGGTCCAGGTGGCCGGGCAATCGTTGAGGTGCTCGGTTTCCACGCACACACCGGCTTCACAAGCGCTCGCCGTGCTGCAATTATCATTGTCGTCACAGTCCAGACCTTCGTTGATCGGTACGGGCAGACAGGCGGCTTCGTCCGAGTCGCAACGGGAATCGGCGCAGGGGCCTTCCACTTCGGAGCAATCCCGCGCCTGTTCGATGCAGACGCCGTTTGCGCATTGACCGTCCACCGTGCAGAAATCGCCGTCGTCGCAGAAGCCGCCCTCGTTGATAGCGGTTTCCGTGCAACTATCCGAGCCGTTGCAAGCGCGTTCCAGACAGGCGGTGCTTTCGCAAACGATCACCTCGCCCGTGCATTCGCCCGCCGTGCAGACGTCGGAATGGGTGCAGAGGTCATCATCGTCGCAGCCGATGCCGTTTGGCTTGTTTCGCCATTGGTTCTGACTGTAGGCGGCATCGCAGAAGCGGCAGAAGTTCTCCGGGCTGTCGGCGGAATCCTCGACGCACTCGTCGTCGATCAGACACCAGCCGTCGCCGATATCCCCGGAGCAGACCCCGGACTGGCAGCGGTCCGTATCGGTGCAGGCGACGCCGTCGTTGCATGCCATACCTTCGGCGATCGGCTGGCAGCCGTCGCAGCATTCATTGACGTCGGAACAGGTGCAAGCAACTTCGTGATCGGATAGTTCCTGGTCCGTATCTCCATCCGTGACGCCGCCCGGCTCTTCCCATTGGAACCAGTCGCAGGCGGGAGAAAGGCAGACAATCAGAAGAATCAACAGGGCGCGAAGCGGCATCCTACCACCTCACCAACAAGGAGGCGGATAGTCCATCCTTCTGTGGGGCGATACCGAATGTGACAGGATCCGGTTCATTCGGCTCGCCGCTTTTCTTTTTCACCGCATCCACGATCCATAGCGCTGCGCCCGTCACCATCGCTGCGCCTCCGATGGTCCAGCAAGCGATCGTCGCGCCCTTCCAGCCGTCGAAGGCCCCCTTGTCGCCGTCGTCCTTGGCGGCTTTCATCTGGACTGCACCGACTATCCCGATGACCGTCACCCCCAGACCCGAGAAAAAAGTTCCGTAAGCGGCTTTCTCGTAGACGCTCATCTCCCCTTGGCTGACGCCGGAATCCGTTTTATTGCCAAAGAGATCCGCCGCTGCCTGGGGCACGATTTTAACGAGATCCGTCAACGAGCCTTCCACCTGACGACTGATACGCTTGATGACCTCCGCCGTCCGCACGTTGATGCGGCGAAGATTCAGAACGTAAATACCACCCACGCGCCCCAGGTCGCCCGCCACGACCTCCGGAACACCTAAGGCCGCCCCGATCTCGGCGATGCAGTTGTCGCTCTCCGCGCCGCAGTTCTGCTTGGTTTCTTCGCCACGTAAAATGGTCTGGATATCAGTTTCGCTGATCACTTTTTTACCGGACTGCTTCTCCACCTCGGCGCTGATGATGCCGGTCAGGGAATCGATGTCATTTTCGGAAACGCCGGTCTTCGCCTCCAGCCGCCAAACCACCAGACCGTCACGCTCTTCGGCGTATATCCAAGTCGACGACAGGACACAGATAACCAGCAACAATAAACCAAGAGATGTCGAAAGGTTTCGATGCATATGCAGACTCCGCTGACGCTAAGTATTGCGTGACGTTGGAAAAGGGCTCTATCTATCCGTTATCGAGGGCTTACTGTACTAAAAACACTCGCCAATATCAAGAATTAACAGGCGATTACGGAAGGTTACTTCAGTGTCAAAATGATCGGTCTGGCAGACGCGACGCTCTATCCGGGAACTCCCGATGTCGATTCACCGTTAACCTGACCTGTTTGAGACCCGACTCTGTCTCCCGGTTTGGGACCCCTATGGTTTCATTTTAGCTCTACCAGTATCCGAGCGGGTGATCGCAAAGCGATATCACGACTCCCCGCCGATCTTTCTGTCGTTTGTTCTGACCTCTCCGCTCCTCGGGTTCCCTCCGGAACGTGGGCGTGGTGGGTAGGTGGGCGGGGTTCGGCCGTGCCTCGGTCGGCGCGTCCTCCCTTCGCCCATCGGGCATGATCGGCCCTTCGCCCGGCGTATCTTCTTCGCTGGGGATGAGGTAGCTGTCCTTGCCGTTCAGCCACCAGAGATAGCCGTAAGCCGGGTTCAGGTCCTGCGAGCTGTCGAGCATCCGCCGGAAGTAGACCCGGTCGGTGAGGACCGGGAAGCCGTCCCAGTAGCCATCGCTTAGGACGAGTAAGCCGAATCGCGCCATGTCGCGCACGCTGGCCTCCATCACGGTCGTGGCCCGCCAGTTTGATTCGCGCATCCCGATGCGGTTGTAGAGGCGGTAGTCGGCGTAGTCGTTAAGGTCTTGCAGCGTGACAGCTTCCAGCACGTCCCGCAGCTTCTTGTAAACCGCCGTGTTGTAATTCCAGATGGTGCCCGCATCGCCCACATAGCCGCCGAGGATATTCAGGCCACTGGTCATGGTCAGAAGATGCTCCACGGTGATGAGGCGTTTCTTCTCCTCCGGCGCGCTGGACCAGTCCTCGTCGAGTATGTCGGAAACGACATCGGCGACATCCAGCCGCCCGTCCTGGACGGCGAATCCGACGAGCGTCGCCATCACGCTCTTTCCGGCCGAGAAGATCCGGTCGGACGTGTGCAGATCGGCGCAAGGGTTGCCATCAGGACAATGATGGCGCCCCCTCGTTCACCGATACCGCTCCAACGGATCCAGTTGGTGAAGCTGATCAAGATTGGGGCGGAGGTCGTCCGAAGCGGTCGTTACACGACTTTCCAGATGGCGGAGGTGACCGTCTCCAGGGATGTCTTCAAGGAAATCCTGCCGCGGATCAGGCGATTGCGATGCCGTGCTGCGTAGTTTCTATGCGAATCCAGGATCGTCGGTCGACAGGTTTGTCCAAACGAGACTTTTGTTTGTGAAAACGTTTGATTTCAAAGCTTTACAGTAGTATGAACGGTTATAGTAACGAATAGTAGGACAAGATCAGGAGGTCGAAGGAAGCTTATGCCGATCAATACAGTGTCTTCAGCTCCCATCGTTCCGCACCGACTACGCATCGTATCGCTCGCGTTCTCGTTATTTCTTTTCTGTGCGCCTTTATCGGCCTCAGAGAATTGGAGCAGCCTTCCCATCAACGAACACTTGATGGGAGCCACAAACGTGCACGCCATCGCCGGTAACGGTGGGCTGTCTGCCGGACTTAGCGCATTCGGCGAATTGAGTGTGCTTACCTGGCCATCACCCAGCTACACCGATCAGCTGGCATACATCACCAGTAATCACCCGGATGCCCGTTCCTGGCCCCGTTTCGGTGCGAAGGAAGGCATGGGCGCGTTTTTCGGCCTTCGCTATCGGGTGGGAGAAGAGGAACGCTTCACGTGGCTGCGCGGAGAAGGCTGGATCTCATCACTTTCCTACGCATCGGAGTTCGCACCTGTTGTGGTCACCACGCTTACGAACGACAACCTCGGCATCACCGTTCACGTAACCGATCTGGTTCTCTCGGATACTGACGTACTTGCGCGTCATGTCCATGTCACCCAAAAAGATGGCGCACAGGCCGACCCCCTTTCCCTCATCGCTTACGCCAATCTTTCGCCCACACTCGCCCGCGTTCCAAAGCTCCCAATAGCAGATTGGGCACTCGACCCCAGAAACGACTTCGCAGCCATTTACGATGCTGCCCGGGATATTCTCTTCCACTTCCGGCCTGGTGATACCGGACAGGTCGCCAGCCTGATTGATCTCGTGATCCCGCCCGCCATCGACTACGGCCCGATCGGCACGCTGCTTCAGGAGGAAAGCATCCCGGCTGACGCAGTGGCCAAACTCGCCGCCGACCTGGAAACCCAATATGCGCCGGGTGTATACATAGCTATGTCCGGAGCAGCCAAAGTATCGGACCGCTCCGTCCAGATAGGAT
This sequence comes from Myxococcota bacterium, assembly GCA_965140415.1. Classification (GTDB taxonomy): domain Bacteria; phylum Myxococcota_A; class SURF-8; order SURF-8; family SURF-8. Next base: position 4,158,321 of record OZ223209.1, on the reverse strand, counting down.
TCGACACCACAGAGCTTTGCGCCGCCATCGATGAACTGGGAGAGAACATCCTGTTGCTCCCCGAACGTTTTCCCGAAGCGGATCCGATGGACCTGAGCGCGCTCGACATGCTTCGGTGCGTGAAACCAGCTCTTGAAGCCGTTCGGGAAAGCGAGGGCTGGGTATATGAGGCCGAAGATGCTTACTCGGACGCACCAGACGGTCTCGGTGGCTCGCACGTCGCCGCTGGACAGGTCAACAGCGCGATGGAACTGACACTTGTGAGCAGCCCGGAAGGAAAACAGGCCACGCTTTACCTCGGATTCGCCGACACCGCTTCGGAGGTGGCCGCTTTATTGAGCCACGCCCGCGCCAGCGATTTCCAGGACCACCTGGATTCGACACTCAGCGATTGGATGGCGCGCATTGAACCGCTTCGGCTTCCCGACACAGACGATGCCGACATACTCGCTTTTTGCCGCCGCACGCTGGTTAACCTGCTGGTCGGGACCGACCGAAACACCGGCGCGATCGTAGCCTCGCTAAGCCGCCAACCCGCATACGGCGAGGACTGGCCGCGCGACGGCGCTTTCTTCAATGCAGCGCTCGATGCGGCCGGGCTCCATGACCTCGTTACGAGGCGCATGCTCAACTATGCTGCCTGGCAGAGGAAAAGTCCCGCCGAGCCCGAGGCCTTGATCGACGCGCCGCCGCCGCTGGACCCGGACGATCCCGAAAGCGAAACCTATCCGGCCGGAGCCTGGGAAATGAATTACTATGCCGATGGCATGATCGGTGGCTTCATTCGCTATGAGATCGACAACACCGCTTTTCTGCTGTGGAACTACGGCTATCACGCGGGATATATCGAAGGCGACGACGCCCGAACCGCTTATCTGAAAGATGTCTGGCCTACGGTCAAGCTTGGCGCGGATCTCCTTACACGCTGGCGCGATCCCGAGACCGGACTGGCCGCTCCTGCCAACGAAAACGACAACCCGGCCTACACCTCAACACTTTTCGGCGCGGGCCCCATCTTCGCAGGCCTCGTCAATGCCGCCAAGATCGCGCGTGCGCTCGAACACGACGCGGAGGCAGATGCCTACGAAGCGCGCGCGGAAGAGTTGCGCGAGGCTATCCTCACCCATCTCGTCGACTCGGAAAGCGGCCTGCTGCTAGAACGCCGCAATCTGTCCGGCCATCCCGGAAGCAACCTGCACGCCGCCTCCAGCACGGCGATCTGGCCCGGCAGACTTTTCGACTTCAAAGAAGCGAAATCCAAGGAACAGATGCGTATCAACCTCGATGACGTGCTGGCTGTCTTGCGAGGCGAAACGGATGGCGGCTCGTATCTGAACAAAGTCACGCTAGCCGCAGCGCTCGCCCTCGGCGACAGCGAAGATCGTGAAACACTGGCCGAAGCACTCCGTATCCAAACCCACGACCTTCCCACCCCGCAAACACGCCACTACGGCGAAGTCTTTCTTTATAGCAACGGCGTCTACGAGCAACAGGTCGCCAACCCGCATCTCTGGGCAGCGACGCTGACCTACCTCACCGCCATGGCGTATTACAACCCGGAGCTCTTCGACCGCCACCTCTGCGTATTGCCCGAAACCCGGCTGGACACCCCGTACGAATGCAGTCTGCCAACCACGGACGGCGATACGGACGATGCTTTCAATGGCGATACGGAGCCAGACGAATCCGAGCCCGCCGGTTCTCCTTCCGACTCTGAAGGATCGGGTGGCTGCTGGCTGGCGAATGATTCCGAAAACGGATGGGCAATGCTTCTATTGTTTTTATTGGCGGCTCTTCACTTGTCGCGGAAAAAAGAAAGATCAGGCTTCAAGCCCCGCCTGTTTAGATAGAATCTGATATTCTCTCGGAAAGCCATACGTGTTCCAGTGTAGTATCGGAATTTCATACACAGCATTTTCTTACACTGGGGAGTGAAGCTAGTTTTTGAGTGCCAACAAAACAGAGAACTTTGCCATTCTGGATATCTTTAGGGGGGTCACAGAGCCGACTTTCCCCTTCGCTTTTTGGGACCCCTATTGATTCTTTAGCTCTCCCAATATATGAGAGGTCCTTGTCCTTAGAAGACCTAAGTTGCGTGCGAGTTCCCGGTAGTGATGAACTTCAGAATGAGCTGATTCGGTTCTTCCAACGGGATGTCGGCAACCATCCATTAAACTGATGGCTGGTTCACTGCACCCAGGTCAGCATGTAGTGGTTCTCCTCGAGCGTGCTTCTTCACCAGGATGGCCACCAGCGCGCCGGTAAGCATCGAGTTGTAGATCACCGCCCGCGCCGTGCATGGCAACTGCATGGACTCCTCCGCCGGGTGCAGCGTATCCTCGTAAGCTTGCGCACCCATCAGGTCGCCGTGGGACTTGGCGGTGTAGATCACGATGTACTCGCCGCCCTGACGCGGATCAATGACGGTGATCGGTTTCGAGCGTGTGCCTTGCGCCTTTGCCTGTTCCCAGATCGTCCGGCGAGCCGCCATGTTGTCCACGCAAGAGATGACCAGGCGCTTGCGCTCGTCACGACCGAGGGGCTGGTTGGTATATCGCTGGCGGAACTGGCCAGGCAAAAGACCGGTGACGCGGTAGACCTTCTACCGTACCATCGGCAATTGCTCCACATCGGGTACAAATCATGATTCTCTCCTTCCAGCATCTCGTGCTGTCCTCGTGCTGTAACTTGGCTCTACGACCCGGAATCAGCAGGAATCAGATGGGATGAAGCCTTTTTGAGGTGTTTCAGTCGTCTGAAGGCTACCTCTAAAAATGAACTGAATTTCCATGAAGTGAAAATGATTGTCTGATATACTCAGTATTATCGCTCTTCCCAACTATTGAAAGGTCTTTTGCCATGTCGTCCCCCGGTCTCTTCGATTTACAGTTCCGCCTGAAAAAGATCGACCGCAACGGCGACCCGTTGATCAAGCTGAATGCACTGATTGAGTGGGAATCTTTTCGCGAGGAGCTTGAGACGATTCACGAGAAAGAGCGCAAAAGCACGGCCGGGCGCAAACCTTTCGATGTGATCCTGATGTTCAAGATGCTGGTGTTGCAGTCGCTCTACAATCTCTCCGACGACCAGACCGAGCAGCAGGTGCTCGACCGCCTTTCCTTCATGCGTTTCGTGGGGCTGGAACTCGGTGACGCCGTGCCGGACGCCAAAACCATCTGGCTGTTTCGGGAACGGTTGAAGGAGGCCGGGCTGGTCGAAACGATTTTCGTGCAGTTCAATACGTTTCTGACCGAGCACGGCTTTGCGGCGCAGAAGGGCCAGATCGTGGACGCGAGTATCGTGTCCGTGCCCAAACAGCGCAACCGTCGGGATGAGAACGAGAAGATCAAGCGAGGCGATGCACCCGACGACTGGAGCGACGCGAAGCGGCGGCAGAAGGATGTGGATGCGCGCTGGACGAAGAAACGCGGTGTCACCTACTATGGTTACAAGAATCACATATCCGTGGATGTGAAACACAAGTTCGTCCGGAGCTACGCCGTGACCGACGCGGCGGTTCACGACAGCCAGGTGTTCGAGGAGTTGTTGGATGAATCCAACACCAGCCGTGACGTATGTGCCGATTCCGCCTATCGTTCGGAGGAGAAGAGGCAGAACTTGAAGGCCAAAGGCTTCCGTGAGCACCTGCAAAGCAAAGGCTATCGCAATCGGCCCTTGACGGATTGGGAGCAAAGAGGCAACCGCACGCGCGCCAGGATACGCAGTCGAGTGGAGCATGTGTTCGGGATTCAGGCGAAGCGAGCAGGCGATGGGATCGTCCACGCGGTGGGGCTGTTGCGGGCGAGCGTCAAGATCGGCCTGCGCAATCTGGCCTACAACCTGGACCGTTACGCCGGTTTGGCGCCTACGGTGGGATGAATCGGGGTGCATCGCGGCGGATCTCTTCAGCCCTATGTGAAAGTATCCGAAAAGCTATGGCGGATACGCATCGAAATCCGTAAAACAAATTGGAACTCAAACTGAAATATAGGAAATGTGAAATTCGCCGGTCTCAAAACGCATTAATAGAGGTTGCCTAAAGTCAAAATAGAAAATTTCGTTGAGCTTGACGATTCTCCTATGCCTCCAACCGAAGGCGTCAAGCTCGGTGCTGAACTGCTTATCCGGTAGTTCATCAAGCGTTAGTTGTCCTAAGCGCTACAGCACCCGATCCCGCCATCCATCCTCAAGCCGAGCAATTCGACGGAGAAGGAGCACTTGCGCTTCTTCTTATAGCAGGATAAGGCGGAAAACGTTTTCCGACGCCAAGCCGGAAATCACAGATTCGGTTCGGAGTGGATCTGGAAAAAGCATTCGGTGCGGTGAGGTCGTCCGAAATGATCCTAAAGAGCAAATGGAGCGACCTTCTTGCGGCTAATTTTCATCGCCATCTTCCGATGGCCACCCGCAATCCGGATAGCTGGTGAAGGGCTGCGAGCAGACCCCGTGATCCACGCGACCGTCTCGGTCTTGGTCATACCCCATGCAGATTTCGTCTTCGGCGCAGGAATTAGAAAGGGCTTGGCAGGGCTCCAAGCAAAAAAGCGCACCGTCTGTGACGAGGCCCAGGCATACGGTCGAACAAAGCTTGCCATCGGTGCAGGGCAGTCCGACGGCCTGACATTCCTCGTCCGGTTTGATGCCTTGCGGAAAACACACCCCGCGTCCGCCGGGGCGGGCAACGTCGATACAGGGAGAGCCGTCATCGCAAGTGACCACCGGGCACTCTGCGGCGCAATAATTGTTCATCAGAAAGGACACGCAGTAATCACCCTTATCCATGATGCGGCAGTCTAAATCGTTGAAGCAAAGACCGTTGGTGCACACGCAGTCGGCTCCGACGCCTTCGCGGGAAAGGCAATGAGTGTTGCAGCCATTGGGCATACGGCTTCTGTGGTCTTTGCACTCCCGGGAGCTCATCTGTCCGTTTTCACCGCAAACGCAGAGGTGGCGGCTGTCCGAGCAATACGCTTCGAAAGCATCGGTGGAGCACGGTCCTTCACATGGCAAGGATTGCTCTTCCGTTTCGGTTTCGATATCCCCGTCAGGCGAACTGTCCACCTCCTCCATTCGCTCGTTATCGAGGTCTCCGTCCGTTTCCATTTCCGTCTCGGAGGCTGACTCGGCGTCGTCGCCGTCGGAGGTGAAGGAGATGCGGTCGTCGTCTTCGCAGGCTGAATAACTTATAAGCAGGATTAGCAGACAAGCGACTCGTGGGAATAAGCGTTGCAGTAAAAGCATAATCGTCTCCTCGGAAAAGTAGCTTGCAGGTTGATTCTCACGGCTGATGATCATTTGATTATGTAGAGTTTGCCGGAACCCATGGCGGCTGTCAACAGGCGATCTTGCTGGTCAATAACTTATGCTTGCAATCGGTATCCTCTCCGCTGATAATAATATCATGGAGATAAAACCCATGCCCTTGCGAAATCTATTCATTGCGATTGCCATCACATTCTTACTCGCATCCTGCGATGATGGCGACATGCAAGAGTCCGAAAACGAAGGGTCCGATCCCGATGGGGATGTATCGGATGGCGATGACCATACTGATCCTGAATCCGAGTCTTTCACTTCTTCTTTTAGATGATCTAGGTGGAATGCGTTTGCCGGATTGCCATGTCGCTCGAGAGAAACAGGCTGCCCCGGCCTGACCGGAGCCGACATCGTCCATGTCTGCCAGAGCACCGCGCGGATCTGGGCGCAAATAATCTCCGCCGCTATTGTTACTACACCTCTCAGAACGAAATCCCCGTCCCCTTCAACAGCAGTCCCGTCAGCGCACCGCCCGCGATCAGCCAAGTGGAATTCAGCTTGAAGCGTAACAGTAATATCGCGCTCAACACGCCGAGAATCGCCGTCGCCCAGTCCACGACAGCCGCATGGGTCAGGTAGGCCGTCACGACCGCCATCAGCGCCAGCGAGGCGACGTTGACGCCGTCGAGGAAGGCTCCGGCCAGGTCAGAATTCCTGAGGCGCGGCACCAGAGGACCGGAGAGCGCCACGAAAATGAAGGCCGGAAGAAAAATGCCCACAGTGGCGACCAGTGCGCCAGTCGGGCCGGAGAGCAGATAGCCGATGAAGGTGGCCGTGGTGAAGACCGGGCCGGGCGTTACCTGGCCGACGGCTACGGCATCGATCAACTGCGCCTCGGTCAACCAGCCCAGACGCTCGACGAGATCGGCCCGGAGAAAGGCCAACAGCACATAACCGCTGCCGAAAAGCACCGAGCCGATCTTGGCGAAGACCCAAAACAGGCCCGAAAGCGTGACCGTTTGGCTAACGGCAGAAAGGCTGAGCATGGGCAGAATCGGGGCGAAGCCGTTGAGCGACGATCCGCCGCCTGATTTGATTTTACTCCCCACAAGCATGACCGCACCCGCGCCGAAGAGCACGGCGATCTCGTTGACACCGAACAACACCGCCGCGACGGCGATGACGGCGAGAATCCGCAGAGGCCAGTTCTTGGCCGCCTTCGGCGCAAGCCCCCAGAGCGCCTGCACCACCACCGCGATGACGACCGGCTTGACGCCGTAGAGCAGCCAGTCCACCTGGGGAAGCGAGCCGTAGGTCACGTACACCCAGGCGAAGATGCCGACGATCAGCATGGCGGGCAGGATGAAGGCCGATCCAGCCACCAGCAACCCGGTCCAGCGCCGCCGCTGCCAGCCTATGTGAATGGCCATCTCGGTAGAATTGGGGCCGGGAATCAGGTTCGTCGCGCCGAGCAGGTCAAGGAAACGCTCCTCGGAAAGCCATTTGCGGCGCTTGACAACCTCGTCTTCCATCATGGCGATGTGCGCCGCCGGGCCACCGAAGGCCGTCGCTCCCAGTCGGAAGAACAGAAGCGCCAGTTCTTTCAATGATGTCCGTGGAGTCGTCCCGTTTTCCCTGTCGGCGGTGTTGGTTGTTTCATTGTTTTGCGTGTTACGATCTTGTTCATTCATGACGCCCCCTTGAGGAAGCGGTCGAGTTTTGCATCCAACGAAAGCGGTACGGCTCCGACGATGAGCAGGAACAGCGAACCGGTCAGCATGGCGAAGTCCGTGCGGCTCTCGTGCAGCATGGACCAGAAGCCGATCTTGTTGGCGGCCAGATCGGCGAAGAGCCAGTAGCCGCTACCGATGCCCATCGGAATCTTGGTTGAGACAATCGCCACAACCATGATGGAGCCAAGAATCACCGTTGCCGGGCGAATCAGGAGTCCCGCCAGCACGAATAAGCCACAGACGATTTCTAGTGAACCGATAAACGGTCCCATGATTTCCGGCGCGGGAATCCCAATGGATTCGAAGCGCCCCGCGCCGTGAGCTGCCGGGTAGAGGAATTTCTGAATGCCTTCAGACAGGAAAACCCCGCCCAGCGCCAGTCGGATCAGCCAGATAGCGGTCGGGGCGTGAGTTCGGCTTATTTTTTCGAGTATGGATGGCATGGTGATTCCCTTTCTCCATGTGGCATATCAGAGTGTTGCCGTCGTCGGTTGCTCATCCAATTCATCACTCAATTCATGAAGTTGTCGCTGAACAAGGGTGAGAACCTCGCGGCCATATTCGGTGATGCGGTAGTCGATGCGACCCTTTGGTCCGGCGGACTTGTCCCGCTCTGAAACGAGCCAGTCGTGGCGCTCCATGCGTTTAAGCATCGGGTAAAGCGTCCCTGGGCTAACGTCGTAGCCGTGATGGCGCAATTCGGTGAGCATCCACTGGCCGTAAACCGGCTCCTTGGCTGCGTGATGCAGGATGTGGATTTTCCAGAAAGCCAATAGAATTTCGCGTTCGACTTCTTTCATTGCGACAACTTTCTAAACGAATACCGTTTACGAATACCGTAATATTTCATAGATGAAAAACCCTGGATCCATATTCCATGAAAGGCGATCCTGTTCCGAAACTTCACCTCATTATGTGTTATAAGCATAGAAGAAGACAGCGCATTCTAGCCGGACTTTCCCAGCCATTTCAGCACATCTCCAATCATCCATTCCGGTTGAAGACCAGACAAGTGCGCCCAATTTTCCACCCCAATAGGAGGTCAATCTCATGAAACAGGGACTGCTATTCAGAGCTTATTCATAGTGAAAAGAATCGGCTTCTGCCACCGCCCCTTTTTCAAAATGTTGGAATCTCTACGATTAGATGCTATGATTCCTTTCCATGTTTAGCTGGTTCAAAAACAGACGGCGTGAAAAGATACGCCAAAACCCCTTCCCGCAGGAGTGGTGCGCGCATATCGAACGGAACGTGCCATATTACAAGATGCTTCGGCCCGAAGAGCAGATTGAACTCAAGGGCCACATTCAGGTCTTCCTTGCGGAAATGCATTTCGAAGGCGTGCATGGCGTGGAGATCACGGACGAGATCCGTGTGACCATCGCCGCCCAGGCTTGTATGCTGCTGCTGCACCGCAAAACGGACTATTACCCGGGGCTGAGCACGATCATCGTCTATCCTCAGGCTTACATGGCGACTCTGACTAGTCGCGGACCCGGCGGCCTGCTCGAAGAGAGGCAGGAGGTTCGGCTTGGCGAGAGTTGGCGCAGGGGCGAGGTGGTGCTGTCCTGGGACGACGTCAAAAAGGGTGCGGCGGATGTGAACGACGGGCACAACCTCGTATTCCATGAATTCGCCCATCAGCTGGACGGCGAAGACGGAGCGGACGACGGCGCGCCGAAACTGGAGAAGCGCTCGCATTACATCGCATGGGCCAGAGTGTTGGGCGAGGAATACCAGAATCTCACCAAGCGAATCGAAGGGCGATGCCCGGCGTTCATTCGCCCCTACGCCACCAAGAACCCTCCGGAATTCTTCGCCGTGGTAACGGAGGTGTTTTTCGAGCAGCCCGAAAAGCTCTCCCGCTGCCACCCGGAACTCTACGACCAACTGAAAAGTTTTTACCAGCAGGACCCGGTGGAGCGGTATCGGTAAGAGCCGACAGAATGACCGTCTGTTATGCAGTCGCCTTCGATCCCATCCGCGCCGGACGGGCTTTTGGATCGTCGAGAAAGGCCAACAGATCACGCGCAAAGGCTTCAGTCGCATCGAGATGGGGATAGTGCCCACATTTCTTATAGGTGGTGAGTGTGATGTTCTCCGAACGCTTTACCGCCTCCCGCCCATGGCGAATCGGGATGATGGGATCCTTCTCGCCCCAGAACATCGCCACCGGCGGCATGTCGTCCACTTCCTCTGAGCGCTGGGAGGTCTGCATGTATTGGCCGAAGACATTGATGACGCCTGTCAGCGTCCGCTGAAAGGCCATTTCCGTGCCGGGAATGCGGCTCATTTCTATGAAGCGCTCCTGCTCGTCTGTTTCCATGTTTCCGAAGGTGCCGGAGATGTACTTCAGGACGCGCGGAAGGCCATAACGGAGCGCAAACGGGGTGATCCTGGAGCCGAAGAAGGGAAAGGCTGCCAAACGCATCCCCAGCGCCACTCCGCGCCCTAGTCCTCCCGAGGACACCAGCGCCAAGCGCTCGATCCGTTCCCGATGATTGAGCAACATCCACTGGACGACACCGCCGCCGTAGGAATGCCCGCAGATATGGGCCGTATTCACTCCAATAGCCGCCATCCAGTCCGACACGACATCCGCATTCCAGTCCAGGGTGTAGGGGGCATCCGGGCGGCCCGAATAGCCGTTGCCCGGCAGATCGGGCATCAGGACGCAGTATTTCGTTGCCAGCAACGGCGCCACGCGCCGCCAGGTGCGGTGCGAATCGAACAGCCCGTGCAACAGTACCAATGGCGGGCCGTCGCCCATCTCACCCCACACGATGGTGGTATCTTGCACACGGGTTTCGTGCGGAGTTCCGATCATGTCCATGCAAATGCTCCGATCCCGGAAGGAGTAAGTCGATGAATTGACCCTAGCACATGCCAGGCCGGAAAGATACGGATATCTCAGATCGAATCATTGTCTGTTCAGTGGTCTCATGGTACATTCCTGGTAATTGAGTGTTCTGATAAACACCGAAACCAAACCAAGCAGTGCAAGTTCCAGGGAGCAAAACTGTGTTGAAATTGTATGCAAGCATCCTCCTTTTTCTTTTTTCCTCCATCGTGAGTCTCCCGATTTACGCTGAGGTTGTCGGAAACGTTGTCCTGATCGAGGATTCAGACGGCTCGATTCATTCGGATATGATTACGTACGGTTTCCAGATGCGCGCCGCCTGCGCCTTCTATCGGGAAATGCCGGACAGCTACGACGCTCTCTTCATCTATACCACACGCTCCCTGGGCATGCTCGCCAATGTCGCTAGCGGCTTTCCGGTGTACTCTCCCAGTCTCGGTACCGGGCTGGAGATGGGAGATTCACGAGCGCAATTCTGTAGTACACGGCTGCGCCACGCCGTAAAGATGGGCAGTCTGAATTACATAACCGACGATCCTGACACCACGTATTCAGGCATCTTCGGCTTTACTCTGTCCACTTTAGAGTTGATGGGCCACGAATTCGGCCACCAGTGGCTGGCCAACGCCAGCTTCGATCTGAACGATGGAAATGGAACACAATGCCTGTTGCGGGCTTACACCGGCAACGGCGGTGGATCGACGACGGGCGAGACCTGCAACGGTCATCCGGCGGAGGATTTCAATCGCCATTGGTCCATTTACCTGAATCAACCTTCGGTGATGTACGCAAACACTATAGAACCGATCGACGATACCCATTTTCACCTGACGCGTGAAGCGTTGAAGTATGGAGAACTGGATCAGTACCTGATGGGGTTACGCCTGGCAAACGAGGTCAGCCCCTCTTTCGTAGTCAAGACCCCGTACCTGAGCGATACGGATGGATTCCCGGTGGCGCAAGGAAGCGAACGGACGGTGGAAGGCGAGCGGGTAGATGTAAGCATTGGGGATATTGTTCGTGTTTTGGGGGATCGTGATCCGCCTTTGGAACGGTGTCATTGGAAAGCGGCCTTCGTGATCGTATACGATCCGGGGCAACGGCCAACACCGAATCAGATAGAACTGGTCAACAGCTATCGCGGCTGGTGGGAGGAATGGTACTCCTGGGCGACGGATGGTCGTGGTTCCTTCGATACGCGCTTGGATGGTTGTGGCACGGGGACGGAAACCTGTCCGGGTGAGGCGTCGGAACAATGCGGTTCGTTGCCGGATGGCGACGCAGACGCTGAAGGCGATTGCACCTTCAATGATTTTCGCTGCGCCGGACTTGAATCCGTTGAAATATGCAACCCGCAGGGGGAATGGCAGCCTTTGATGTATTGTGATCCCGGAACACATTGCCTGGATGGCGAATGTGTTCCGACGGAGGATGGTGATATCTCGGAACCGGACGGTGATGAACGCCCAATAGATGGCGATGATGTGTTGACCGATGGCGATCAGGTGGCTTCCGACGGAGACGAGGCGCATCCCGATGGAGATGTCCAGCCGGCGGATAATGATACGATAAACCCCGATGGCGATTCCCTTTCAGATGGAGATAACAATTCCGATGTAGTCGATGGCGCTTCCGGAGCCGGAGGTGATTGCAGTCAGGTTGAAATGAATTGGTCTGTTGTCGTAATAATAATCATTCTGTTGCCTCTTTGGGTAATCCAGCGGAGAAGGAGCCTTTGAGCTTCTTCTTTAGTCGACGTAAGAAGAAAACGTGTTCCGGATCGCCATATCGCTCGAAGGGAACAGACTGACCCGGGCGTAGCGAGCCAGTCATCAGTCTGATGGAGCGTTGCGAACATCTCCACTGAAGAACCGAATCAACTCATTCAGCAGTACATCACTGCCAGGGACCTGCATGTGATCCGCATCGGGGACGATCACCAGCCGTAAATCAGGCAAAACGCCTTCCATAGATTTTGCCCCCACCGACAGCAGGTCGATTTCGCCTACAACCGCCAGAACGGGAACCGGCACGTCACTTAGTTCTTCCCTGGTAATCGCCAGTTCGGGGATCGCTCGTATCATGGCGATCAGCGCCTGCTTGTCGTTAAAGTATCCAGTCATCAGATTGACCCATAGCCGATGGATGAAACCAGGTTTGGGTCGTTTCGGGTCGATTTCCGCCGCCAGCGGACCGATGGAGCCGCCTTGCTCCAGCTGATCGGCAAAGCGATCCAGGGCAGCCAGGAATCGCCCATGCTCGGGCTGCTCCCAGCCTGCTCCGCAGGGAGCGACTCCAAATAGACGGTCGGGATGTAAAACCGCCAGTTTGAGCGCGATAAACCCACCCAGGGAATAGCCTGCTACCCACGCTTTGTCGATCTTGAGGTGATCGAGGAGCCGAATAACGTCCTCGACCATCTCGGTTCCGTATTTATCAGGGTCATGTGGCTTGGAACTCAAACCATGACCGCGTAAATCCATAGCAATGACGCGGAATCGATCGGCGAGTTTCTCTGTGACGCCGGGGATTCGCCAATTGAGATCCGCATTGACCGCAAATCCGTGAAGCAGAACGACCGGCGTTCCTTCTCCTTCGTCAGTGTAATGGATCCGAATCCCATTGGAGTTGAAGTAGTGACCTTCTACTCGATGCGTCAGGATGAAAATGGCGACCGTCACCACTAATACCAGTAGACCAGGGGCTGAAATTGCCCCGATGATCCATCTCTTTGTCCGTTTTGATGAATTCATCAAACCTCTTTGCGAATATTCAGACCGATCCAGTATATCATATTCGAATGAACCTGAAATCGATGCAAATCGAAAGTATTGAAACCATGAGCTGAAGGGGAATCGTTGCATATATGCAACCCCGGCCAATAATGGGTGGGTATAGGGAGCGCCCCGCCCGCAAGGGCGAAGGCAACGGACAATACCCGCCTATCCAAACGGCCAACTGCTGACGTTGCAAGGCGACAAGCAGGATCAGTTTCCGTTGGACGTAACCGAAGAGGAAAAAATTCAAAGCGGCCAATATCGTGATGATGAGCAAGATTTTCATGCAAGACAGCTTTGCGGAGCGATCACGAAAAGGCAAGTGATTTCAGCTTGGACGGAGCTTTCGGGATACACGGGCTTTGAAATTCGTTTCGCTCTGGAGAAACTCATCGCCCAATCGGCTGTAGAGATTGCTGGAAACGTCGAAATGGTGAGGCTTTCAACGTACTAAAACCATTACAGGTGACGAACCAGTATTATTCATCTTGAATAAATGAGATTGTCATCAAGTATATCTGTGTACCCCGACTGGATGTTTGGCCATTCAGCCAGTTGCTGTCCGTCATATCGAGCGGATTCGTATAATTGGCCATCAGAAATTCATGCGTACCAAGACGACGCACCGACGGGAATGCGTTGTCTCCACAACCTGGCAGATCAAACAGTTTCTCAACTTTTCGTTCGTCCCGGTTGATACGATAAAGCGCCGTTCCTTTCGGACGAAGAGAATAATTCATCAGATACGTGCTTTTCTGTTCTTCGAATGAAAGATCGTCGCGCCCTTCATCGTAAGGACCGCCGACATCGCGACGTGCTACTAGATAGATTTCCTCTCCATGACGGAACATTTCCGGAGAATCATAGCGATTCGGATCACTCCGTTCCGAACATTCCCACTCGGAAAGTGCATTTTTAGGCGCGAAGCAGACGTGCGCGCCGAAGCCGCTGTCATCCCCGTCTTCGTTGCGCGTCACTGCCCACAGGTTGCCTTCCGCGTCAAATTCAAAGGCTACTTCCGACACGCCGCCCGTGTATACCACGCCTTCGTTGCCGTCGATGGGATGCCAGTTGATGCCGTCGGCGGAGTATTTGAACCGCACTTCAAGCAGGCTCTCGCCCGAAACGTCGTAATGGTTCCCCCGGTAGGAGGTCATGTAGACCTTCCCGTTCCGGGTCTTCACATCCCACAACACTTCCGGGCTGTCCAACATGATTTCGGGTTCGGTCCAACTGCCGGGACTCTGGTAAAACATACGCCACAGCCGTTTAGGCTCAAAGGAGAACATGTCGGTCCCGGCCTCGAAGAACGTCAATTGCAACTGTCCGTCGATGACCAGAAATCGCGGCTCTCGCACGTCGGTGTCTTTGTCCACCGTGGCTTCGTAGTCCCAGGTGTGACCGCCGTCGGTCGAAGACACGACATGCATCAGGGTTTCGTTGCCTGCGAAGTGGAAAGGGGCGGCCCGCCAAGCCATGTAGAGCTTTTCGCCGAAGAACTGGATGTCCACGTTGGCGTTGGAAACCGCAGCCGGAGCCTGAGAAGGCAAACCGTCCGAGGGAACCACCCATCGTGGATCGGACACCTGGATTTTGTAGGTCTTACTCGTGTCAACCCGGTAGTCGGCGGGATCATCGGAAGGTGCTTGAGGCGTATCGTCAGCTTCTTCTCCTTTTTGTTCCGTTTCGTCTTCCAACTCGAATTCCTGTTCGGGTTGGTCCTGATCTCCATCGTAGGAATCGTTGGACGAGGAATTCTGCGAACAGCCAATCAAAGCAAACGAGACCAGTAACAATATCAAGCTTGCGCTTCTCATATACCCTCCAATTCTTGAAGCGGACCAACTATCTCTGTCGCCTATCCTATGTTTGATCGTCGTTAGCGATTACTTTGATGCCATACTCACGTTGATACTGTATGCGCTGGAAACCGTGGCGATGACTCGCCACCCTCCGGGGACCTTGTTCAGCGTGACCGATCCGATGTTCTCTCCGCTGACCGTGGGCTCCGTCTCGGTTGCTGACGGATACCACAATTCCGCTTCACCCGATGTGTCGGTTTCCCCGGTCACGGAGAGATAGCCGTCGCAAGCACCTTCCCCGATCGACACCAGCCGTCCCGGTACGGCGCGCGGAAAGGCGCGGTCCATACATTTGGCGGGTGGATCCGAGTAGCGCCGCGTATAGGATTCGTCATCGCAGGACGCCTGTTTCTCTTCAAGCCACTCCTTGGTCGGTGGCTGCTGCACGTTGTGCGGATCGCCGCAGCGCTGCGCCCACTGCCACCAGGTCCCGCCGGAACCGGGAATGGCGTCTTCGTAGGCGGCGTATTTCGTCATATATTCGGTGTTTCGCTCCTCATCGCCAAACGCGCCGTATTCACCGATCCATACAGTCCGGCCTCCGTACTGCTCGGCAAGCCAGGCATAGAGTCCGAAGGAATCTTCCAGCAAATCTTCACTGGAGTGAATCATCCCGAAGTAATTGTGGGCGCCAAAGACAAGTTGCGGGTCGTCGTGCAGGTCGAAATCAGGCAAGACCGCATGCGCGCTGGGTTCAAAGATAATGATATGGCCACGACCACCAACTTCGGCCTCGGCTTCGCGGATGACGTCGATGGCGCTGCGGTAGAACGTGGTCAGACCTTCACGAGTGTTATCCTCGCCCTCACCCGGTTCGTTGATGAGATCAAAGCCCGCTACGCCGGAATGATGGGCGAACTCCCTGGCGATGCGCGCCCAGACGCGCACCAGTTCATCCCGGATGCCTTCCCGATTGTCATAGAAGTTCGTCCAAGCGCGAATGACGGACGGGCTTTCCTCGCGGCGTCCTGGCGTGCAGGTTGGTTGATCGTCCGTGAATGTCGCCCACTCCGGTGCGCCGTCCCAACCCTTCTGGTGATTCGTCCCTTCCGGGCAAACTTCATCCGCCGGTGTGAACACGAACTTGGACCAGGCGTCCTGGTGCATGTCGATCACCACGTACATCTCGCGCTCGTTGGCCTCCTTGATGGCGGCCCGGACACGCTCCAAATACTCTTCGTTAAAGGTGTCTCTTTCCGGCTGCCAAAAAGACCAGGTCGTCACTAGACGGATGACGTTCGCGCCGTAGTAAGCGGCGTCGTCCCAGTCTTCGTCGCTGAGTTCGGCCACGGTGGGCAGGGAGGGATGCACCTGCCAATAGTCGCCCAGGTGATTGAAGTTCACCCCGCGCAAGAGCCATTGGCGTCCGTCATCGTCGAAGATGCCTGGGTGTTCGCCGCTGCGGGCATACAGCCAAGCAAGCGTGGATTCCGGCTCGGGTTTTTCTTCAGCCTCGGGTACGTCACCCTCCGACGCATCGAAATCCACATCCTCGTCGCCGTCCGGAGGAATATCTCCATCCGTTTCTCCCGGATCGTTGGTTTCCGAACAAGCGATGCAAGTGAACACAATGGCCAGAATCACGGCAGGTAACCATTTGAAATGTACGTTCATTTCTTGTTTCTCCAACAAAGAAGCTTTGGCGCACATGGCGCGACTGATTCTAACCAATCCGCACGTTTTGACGGGCCAGTTCGTTTTGTATCTTGGTGATGTCCATCTCCCTGCAGGTGCAGCTCTCCTTTAGCGAAAGCGCCGCCGCCACACCCGCTCCCTGCCCCGTGACCATGCAGCAGCCCATCTGTCGGACAGCACCGTGGGCGATGCGATCGCTGGATACGGAGCGACCGGCGACGAGCAGGTTTTCGATCTTTTGCGGCACAATGATTCGATAGGGAACCTGGAAGTAACGCCCAGTGGTGGGCAGACACAAGACTTTGTAGCCGTCGATGAATTCCGGGAAGATGCCGATGCTGTCTTGAAAAGTCCCCTGGTTCATCACCTCCTGCTCCGTGATCCGGTATTCGGCCTCGATTTTGCGCGACTCCCGGCAACCCAGCGACGCGCCGATCATCGTGAGTTCGGCGTCCTTGAAGCCCGGCACGCGCTTTTTTAAAACATCCATCGCCATCAGCACGCGCCTGCGGCCTTCGATTTCCGCATGTGTCAGATCCATGACGTTCGTCGGATCGACGCCATGCAGATGCACCGCATTGAGCGAAAGGACGTTGCCCGGAGACGTGAAGCCGCCCGGAAAGGCGCGCAACTCGACGTCGCCAGGGATCTCTCCTGCCGCCGCCGCTTCCTCGAACGCACGGAAGAAATGCGTACTAAACATATTCTTTTCTTTACCGCAATCACGGTCGATCCAGTCCGCCATGGTGCGGTTTTCAAGTACGATGTAGGTCATCAGGGCCATCAAATCTACGTTGGCCACTGAGAAGTTGGTGGTTACCTCCATGAGTTTGTCCTTGTCGGCTTTCGTAAACGGCGCGCCCGAAAAAGCCGCCACATCCGCATCGCCGGAGGCGTCGATCACCCGTTTGGCGCGAATCGCCTGGCGGCCGGATTTGCTCTCGGTGATGACACCCGCAATCTTGTCGCCGTCCATAAGAGCGCCAACCACCGAACAGTGAAGCAGCGGCTCCACGCCCGCGTCCAAAACGAGGGTATCAGCAACGATCTTGAACATCTCCGACTTTAGGATTTCATAGGTGGGCTCACCATCCACGATCAGCCCATTCGCCTCGGCCTGTTCATAGAGCATGTCCTGTACGCTTGGATTGTCGATGGCCTCCAGCAGATTGATGCTGCCGCCCATTTCCTTGGCTTTCGCCTCGATTTCGGAGCAGACGCCTCCAGCGGATACCGTTTCGGCATATCGCCACCAGGTAATGGAACCCATGATGGACTGGGTTATGACGCCGCCGTAAAATCCGTAGCGTTCGACCAGCATGGTTTCCGCTCCGGCACGACTGGCGGCAATCGCCGCAGCCATACCTGCCGGACCGCCGCCCACTACTAACACGTCCGTCTCCGCGAGGACGGGAAGGTCATTCGGACCCGCGCAAACGCTTTCCGAATCCGTGGTGTCGCCATCCGGTGTATCGGAATCGGCATCTCCCTTTGGTAAACTGGAGGCGGCCGAACCGCACCCTGCAATCGCCACAGTGCCTAGTGAAGCCGCTGTCATACCTAGAAAGCAACGTCTTGAAAGATTCTTCATGTTATTCCTCCTATGGCGATTGTAATCCGGTGCATCAACCGAGATCGTTCGATCGCCCTGCAGACTCCAGAAGGCCCGTGGGCATCAGTTTCAACACTTCATTGAACACATCTTCACCGAAGTCCGGCAAGATATGCGGCGTCAGCTTAGCGCTCAATACCTGGATACCGATCGTCGCTCCCCAGATCACCAGCGACATCCGGGTGGCATCGAAGTCCTTCTTGAAAATCTTTTTCTGGACGCCATCGTCGATCAACTTCCGGACCTGGGCGAAGAGCATTGCCAGATGCTCGCGCAACTCCATTCGCAAGGCTTCGGACATGTTGGCGCTATTGAAATCGAGGTGCAGAAGGTAGGAGCCAATGGAGTTTGGAACTTCGCTACGCATGAAATGGATGAAAATCTCACCGAAAGCGTTGAGCTTTTCAAGTGGCTCCGTGTGCTTTCGATCTGTTTCGGCAAACCACTCGATCAAAGTTCTCATATTCGTGAGTAACAACGAACCAAGCAATTCTTGCTTGGAACAGAAATATTTATAGACCGTGGCTTTCGTTAAATCTGCTTCGGCGGCTATGTCATCCATGGTCGCTCCAGTGAATCCTTTCTCTTCGAAGAGCTTCTGGCTGCATTTCATAATGCTTTGTTTTCTCTCTTGAATCTCCCGTCCACGTCTTTCTTGACATCCCATTATAGACTCCAAGTTTAGTTGTTAAACCAAGAGTATACTAGCAGGCGAAAATGTCAAGCGATTGCACAACAAATGGAGTTCAATCGAGATATTCTACCAGCGAGTGTCGATCGCCTCAATCCAAGGATAAACTCACCCGATCACCATCATTGGCGATGAGCAATTCCCCGCTGAAGATGGCCGTCACCGGATCTTCGAACAGCATACCCATCAGCATCTCGTTGTCCGCGCCGGGCACCATGTGGGTGAGCGCCAGGGTCTTCACGTTCGCTTCTTCAGCCAGCTGCGCCAGTTCCGATATGTCGAGGTGATAGGTTCGGATATCCCGTATGACCGATTCGTTACGTTCGTCGCCGAGGTCTTTGAAGGCGCATTCCATCGCTTCGACGGCGGCCTTGTTCATGGCATCCCCAACCAGAATATCGGCTCCCTGCGCCAGGTTTCGCAAGCCATCGACGAGCAGCGAATCGCCGCTGATGGCCACAACGCGCCCTTGGTATTCGATGCGATAGCCAAAGGCCGGTTCGACGGGCGAATGATCCAGCGGGTAGGCTTTCACGACGATGCCGTCCTTGTCGTAGACAATGCTTCCTGTTACATCAGGAGGAGCGATCAGGTGTTCGCTCGCGCCTTCCGTTCCGGGTGGGAAGACACCCTCTCCGTGATGTGCTCTTCTATAGGTCTCATCCAGCGCATACAGCCGATTGAAGCCGCCGACGATGCGTGACAACCCTTCGCCGCCGTAGACCGGCAACGGCCCTTGGCGTCCGAGGATCCAACTTGTACTCACGACGTTGCCCACTTCGGCCATATGGTCGGAATGGAAATGGGTCAAGAACAGCGCGTCCAGGTCGGCCAGTGGAAGGTTCTCATTGAGCATGGACTGAACCGCCCCGTTACCTGCGTCGAAGAGCAGGAATTTGCCGCCCACGAACACCGCCGTGCAGGATTCCGCACGCGGCGTGGGAAAAGGCGATCCGGTGCCGCAGAGAACGACTGTGATGGTTCCGGGGTCGAGCAGTTGCTCTCGAACGGCGGCGGCTGCCTCCTGGCCGGCTGCGATCTGCTGTTTCACGCCCTGATAAATGATGGCGTCCAGGTTGTCGCAATCAGCGGCCGGAGACGGAGGTGTTTCGCCGACAGGAAGCGGCCCGGCGCAGTCGGTGGTCAGGGAGTCGTCGTTCTCGTTCCCATCCGGATCGGTATCGCCGTCTTCAACGCTGTCGCCGTCTATCGTCGTATCGCCATCGATGGGGCCATGGTCACCCGCATCAGCGTTATTGGGATCGTCGCATCCGAAAACGCCGAATCCGACTATCTGCATGAGGACGAGCAAGATCGAGATTGCATGCGAGCGGTTTCGAGACTGGATCATCATTCTTCTCCATTAGCTGACTGCTTTGGCGCGTCCTGTTTCGCTGTATCCGGTTTTTGCCGATACGTTGCCTGGCAGACAAGCGCACGTGGGAGCCGGTCACCTTTCATGTGGAGCGATCTGGTTAGCGTTTCCATATCCTCCGAAAGTGTATAGGTCGTCGTGCGCTTACCATTATTTCCTACAGACGTCACCACGATTTTCCCATCATCAAATCGGGCGGACACCTTTCCCTGATTCCCATTTCTCTTGACCGTAATCGGTTTCGCGCCAAACTGGAGTGAGATCGTATTGTTATCCAGCATGAACTCAACCCGATCCTCCACGACTTTGATTCCTATCTCTTTTGGCGGGGTCGTTCGCTCATCCAAACGCTTTTTGGCTATTCGGCGCATGATGCCCGGCATATCGTTGGTCAGTTTCTTGATCGCTCGCTGGCGTTTCTCTTCCTCCTCCACATTTTCAGCATTCACCCATGTTCCGGTGAACGTTTCCCGCTCAGATAAGGGTTCCTGAGCATCGGTTTGTGGAGAGATGAATATAACCATCGCCACGAATACACAGATGAAAAGGATCGCTTTCAGGTTTGTGTATTTCATTGTTCTATATATGCTCCTCTCTATCAGTCGCATGTGCACGAAACCGGTGCAACGGTGAGCTGACCTGTCATATCACCGGGCAGACAGGCGGAACCCTCGAACGGGAGCATGTCAGCCACCATCTCGCTGCAATCATGACAGCAGAGGTATGGGGATTCGCATTCGCCTGCACCGCAACCTTCCCTGGTGCAGAATCCTCCTGCGCCGCCATCCGTGAGGCATTTGTCAACGCCATCACCGGGGCAGTCGTCGTCTGTCTGGCATAGGGTGCCAGTACCGTCGTCAGTGACCGGCATGGGACCATCACCGCCCGAGTCGTCGCCTGCGTACGGTATCTGTGAGAGAGTCGGGAAGGTGATCATCGAATAGTTATGCTGCAAGGCCGCATAGCGATGGTAGCGGCCAGCCTCACGGGTGTCGTCGTCGAGCAGGACCTGGAAACCCTCCATACTCGACATGTGAATCATCTGAATCTGGTCCCAGCTGCGTTCGTCTCCTGTAAACACACCCTGAATCTCCAGGATGGCGGTAGGATAGTGACCGAGTTCAGACGAAGCGCCCTGGCCGCTGGCCTGATACATCTCCCAGGCCTCTCTCCCCGTCCGCTCGGGTTCGTCTGCTCCTTCTTCGTAATGGGCGATGTCGTGGAAGTCCATCACGTGGATCAGGTCGAAGGCCGGGTCATCGGCGGCCGGCGGGAAGGCCGCCTCGGACTGGTCCGGGTCAGCGGGAGGGGGAATCGGCACCAGATCTGTGACGATGGCGATGGTTTTCTCTACCCCCGCTTCTTTATGCACGGCTCGGGCTTGGAACTCAGGTTGCGACAACATGGCGAAGAAAGCCAGTGGGCACGGGTACTCCACGATTGCGATTTCGTCCCAGAAAATGTCATTGCCATCAATCTGGTCGTGAATCTCGGTCATGTAGACGGGCCGGGCGCCGATTGCCTCAAGAAACTCCACAGGAGAATAGAGAGCGTTCGCCTCGCGCCCGGTCAGATCGGTCTCCCGTCCGTCGGAATACTCGGCCCACTCGCGATAGCGGAGCAGGTTGAACATGTAGAAAGGACCATCGGTCGGTGCCGCCATCATACGTTCGAACTGCTCCTGGTTGGCGCCGCCGAACATGCCTCCGCCGAACATGCCTCCGCCCCCACTGTTCTGTAAGGCCTCCATCACGGCCTGCAGGTTGCTCGGGTCGTCGCACAAGTCGGTTGTGAGCTCCAGAGGCGGTGTCGTTTCGACATCACTGTCAGTTTCCGACATGTCGCCATCAATTACATTTTCGTTGTCGATATCTCCGTCTGTCACGGCGTCACTATTGTCAGTGCTGCAAGCGGCAAAGGCCAGGCAGACAGCCAGGAGCAGCAGGATATTCAGGTGTTTCATGGGTTCCTCCATTCTCAATCGCAGGTGCAACCGGCCTGGCCGGTGAGCAGACTGGTGATGCCGTCCTCACCGGGAATGCAAGCCGATCCTTCGAACGGCAGCATGGGAGCGGCCATCTCGTTGCAGCCATAGCAGCAAACGTAAGGCGTTCCGCAAGCGCCGCTCTCGCATCCTTCAACCGTACAATAACCTTGACCACTGGCAACCAGACAGTGCGACGCATCGAGGCCTTCGCAGTCCGCATCGCTCGCACACGGCGTCCCGGTGCCGTCTTCGAGCACCGGCAACTGTTGGGCTGGTTCGCCTTCGCTCATGCGCTGATAAGAGTTCTGAAGTTCGTCCTGGATCATGATGGCTTCGCTTTCGATCACCAACTCAAGATCCGTGATCCGTCGCTTAACCTGATATGTCCAGCCATCAGGCAGCTCAAGGCGCGATCCCAGAGTCGATAGGTCATCCATGGTCAAGTCCGGGTCCACGATCTGTGACATGGCCTGCATGATGTAAACCGAGCCGTCTGGAGAAACGAGCTCGTAAGTCTCGAAGCCGGACCAGAATTCGTAGACCGTGCTCCGCTCGACCCGGCCTTCAGTGTAGGGAGCACCGGTCGCGTTCGCCGGGTCCACGATGATCGTGGCAAGCAGTTGCATTTCCAGATCGCCATACATGCGGTGTTCGCGATCCGGGAATTCAGCGTTTCCACCGTCAGGTATCCATTGGCGGGGGCCATTCATCCTAATGACGTCCGCCTCGTATTGCTCTTGGATGGCGTCGGGATCCAGCGCTTCCCATTGTTCCGCAGGACAGAGATTTAGTCCCTGCGTACCCCATGCCTCGGCGCGCAACTCACCATCGACCATGTATCCCAATAGGATCTCGCAGTAGCGGAATCCGCGTTGACTCTGATCGGTGCGGTCGCTTTGGTCGGAGTAGAACGGGACCAGGCGTCGCGCGATCTCCGCCCCTTGATCGTCCTGAAGGAAATGGCTGGCCTCGGCAAGTCGGTCATGGGGTTGTCCCGCCGCGCCCGGAATGGAATCGACCAGATTCTGCTGCGCCTCGCAGGATCCCAGGTTGCCCGGATCGTTGGAGGCCCAGATCGCTAAAAATGGTTTTTCAAATGACTTAAGCCCTTCCCAAGCTTCCTCAGTCGTTCCCGGAACCTCGTTTACACAAGACGGGAACTTGCGCGGACCGGCCATGTAGATCCTGTTGGGAAACGGCGCGTCATAGGCCGCTTCCACCTCGGATGACAGGTCGAACCAAGTCATGGCCTCGACGACCTCAGAGGCGTGGAAGGATCTGGCTTTCATGGAGTATTCCATCCAATTACCGAAGTAGCTCGGATCGAGCCCTGACAAGGGTTCGCAACCATCGTACATCGGCACCTGCTGCTCCGGCATCTGGTCGAAAAGTGGCTCCATATCCACGATCTCGTTTGGATTCTCGACCGGCGGGAAAGGCTGAACACCTTCCGGGAAGACCGGTAGCATGCCGTCGCCGACGGCGATCCGAGCAAACAGATCGGGATTCAGACCGGCCACACGCAGACCGATCAGGCTACCCCAATCCTGCACGAAAAGGTTGATGTCGCGCAGGTCGAGTTCCTGGATGAATCTTAGCAGACGCTCGTTGTGGCGCAGGTAGGTGTAGTAATCGATGTCAATGGGCTTGTCCGAACGTCCCATGCCCAAGTGATCCATGGCGATGACGCGGAACCCACCGTCCACGAGGACCGGAATCATCTTGCGGTACAGGTAGGCCCATGAGGGCTGACCGTGCAGCAGCAAGACCACCGGGCCGTCCGCCGGACCTTCATCAACATATGCCTGTCGCAGCCCATCGATCTCTACGTAGTGTGGTTCATACGGCCAGTCTGGTAGATTGTCAAAGCATGAATCCGGGGTGCGCACGAATTCGACGCCGTCCTCCGTGGTCAGGATCTCGGGTTCGGCATCGCAAGGGCGATCATCTCCGGTATTGGAGCTAGCACCCTCACCATCACTGCAACCTGCGAAAACGACGAAGATGGTCAGTACAAGTAGCATACTTCTAAGTTTCATCGGTATCCTCTCTTTCCTCTATTCACCCAGCGGCAGGTCGGGCAATGGTCCCTGGAACGAATCTTCATTGTCGCAGCGAATGTTGTCCGTCGGATTGGGCAACTCTATTTCCAGTAGTTCAGGTGTTACGTAGTCCACGATGGACCATCCGTCAGGCAGGGTCGGTTCTTCAACCGTGCGGAAGGCATCGCGGGAGATGCGCACGTACTGCCCGCCATCCGGCGAGACAAGCACCTTCAATGTCCGACCGGCGTTGAAGGTCACCGTATGAAACTTGGCAACGCGGCTGAGCCTGAGCAGACCGTCATCATCCAGTGGTGTGTTGGCTTCGATGACCGTGGCGTTGTGCATCCACTCGTGGCCGAAATGCTCCTCATAGGTAAACTCGCCATTTACTGTTGAATCTGGTGAGCGGGCAAAGAAAGCCCCGTCCGGGTCGCCCTCGCGAGGTTCGTTCTTGATCCATTCCATGGGCGGCGCATCAATAGCGTCGAACTCCTCCTGGGTGATCTCCGTGCTGATCCAAACAACGATTTCATTCATGGACAGGATCTGCAGGATTTCGTAGCCGACTCTGGGGACATCTTCTTCATCGGAGTCGGTCTCGGCGATGTCCTCATCACCACCGGACTGTTCGCTTTCGCCGTCTCCGTCAATGGCTTCATTGTCGGTGGAATCGCCGTCTAGTTGGTCGGTATCACCGTCTGGTGTATTGGCCTTATCCTCATCGCTGCAGGCGATCAGGGCTATGCAAATCAGCAAAAGCCATCCTAGATTCACAGCTTTCATGGTTCTCCTCGCTTTCATTGCCATCAGCGTCTTTCGCTTGCCGCCTCAATCAACTCCATCAACCAATGTGCCGTCTCAGCTCCGGAATTCTGATTCTGCCCCGTCACGATGAGACCGTCAGAGACGACATAATTGGCCATGAAATCACTGGTTGAGGTGATGCTCTCAAAAATCGCACCGGCATTTCTTAGCTCGGTCTCCGGATGCTGCGGAGTCATTTCAATCCCCAACTCCGATACCTGTTTGTCCGTGACACCCGTCATCCGGCGCCCTTCAACCAAAAGTATTCCGCTCTCATCCCTGGCGTTCAGGAAGCCGAGCGGACCATGGCATACGGCCCCGAGCGGTATCCCGGCCTGGTAGGCTAAGGAGATCTTCTCGCCCAGAACCTCAGAAAACCCCAGGTCATAGGCCGCCCCCCAGCCGCCGGCCAGATAGACGACGTCGTAATCCGTGAAATCAAGGTCGTCGATCTTCAGCGAGTTGTTTGTCTTGTCCTTGAAGACCGGATCATTCCGGTAACGTTCGTCGTATTTTGATATGATGGCCGGCAGGAAGGATTGTGGATCGATCGGTATCTCGCCTCCTTCAATACTGGCCACATCCACCTGCATGCCTGCATCTGAAAACTCGTAGTAAGGCGCCGTCATTTCCGAAGCAAACACGCCCGTCGCCGCTCCGTCCTCTCCCAGGGTCGAAACGCTGGTTGTGATGATAAGCGCTTTTTTATCGTGCAGCGTGAAGGTTTTCCCTGAATAATCCGGATGGATACTCGGCTGTATCAACGCGCCATTTCTGTCATAATTCACCGCCTGGCCGGAACCCATTGTCCAGTTGATTTCGCTCTTGAGGTCACCATTTTCATACCAGGTAAGCCCAATGCCATCCTTGATGTCACCAAGGTAGGAGACCTCGCTGCGCAAGGCGC
The DNA here is from genome assembly GCA_965140415.1 of Myxococcota bacterium. Lineage (GTDB taxonomy): Bacteria > Myxococcota_A > SURF-8 > SURF-8 > SURF-8. Next base: position 4,132,777 of record OZ223209.1, on the reverse strand, counting down.
CGCTGTCATAGTATTCGGTGATGATTTCGCGTCCATCGGGCTTTGCCAGACGCATTTTCACCATCGCACCATCATGAGAGATACGGAAGTTTCCCGAATACTTTGTCATAATTGGGATGTTGTACCAGAGATTCCGGACGGTATCATTGTCCATGTAGGGAATCATATGCGTCAGCAGCAAGGTTTTAACACCGCTGTCTTGAGCCAACTTCCCGAGTTCATTGACATCGATATGGTACTCTTTGATGTCACGGAATATAATCGCGTTGCGGTACCAACCATTTGCTGCGCTGACCGCTTCCATGGCAGTCACAGCTTCATGGTTCATGACATCGCTGACCAGCACATCGGCATTCTCGCTATGCTGCTCCAGGGTTTCCGTATAGGCCGTGTCTCCGCTGATCACGATTTTCTTTCCCGCATAGGTGACGGTAAACCCCATCGCCGGTTCGACAGGCGGATGATGGACGTCAAACGCCGTGACGACGACCCCGTCACGTTCGTAAACGACGACACTCTCTCCTTCAGCGAGGTCGATGGGATTGGCGTCCACTTCTAAATATTCTCTGGGAAGAAATGTTTCGCCATGATGAGCTTCTCGGACTCCGTAGTCGATCTCGTATGTATCCTCGATGCCTTTGATGAATTGCGTCAACCCTTCACCGCCATATACCGAAACCTTATGGCGGCGTCCCAGAGTCCAACTTCGCTCAATCACCTCTCCGATGTCCGCAACGTGATCGTTATGGTAATGGGTGATAAATACGGCGGAAAGGTCAGCCACTGGCAAATCAAGGTCTTCCATGGATCGCTGGGCGCCATCGCCGGCGTCAAACAGCAGGAACTGTCCATTGACAAATACGGCGGTGCAGGCTTGCGCGCCCGGTGTCGTTGGAAGGGGAGAATTAGCGCCACATATCATAACGGTGATCATGCCCTTATTGAGGAGGCTCTGCCGAACGAGCGCCTCTGTTTCTCTCAAGGTCGCCATCTGGGTTCCGAGCATCTCCCACATTTGCCCTTCAGGAATCTCCGGCGGTTCGCCACCCTCAAGATACAGGTCTCTGTAAAGGTCTTCCAACGATGTATCTCCGTCTTCCAAAGGAGTGTCGCCATCTTCTGACGGGGTGTCTCCGTCTTCCATTGAAGTGTCTCCATCATCCAATGAAGGGGTGGATTCCGCTTTTGCGTCGGAGGAACAGCCGGTCGTGAGCGCCAACAAGCCAAGCGCACAAAAGAGTAAGGGCAGTAGTTTCTTCATCATTCTCTCCTGCGGTTACGTGTCATCGTTACGGTGTTCATCGGTTCATCTATCCGTCTGGCGATAATTCTAGAATGTCGAATTGCTTGATACAATATGAGAAATATTGAGTTTTGTAGAGAAGGGCATTGTAGCTTGCGCGATCATTTGGATAAGGTATACTTTGTGAATGATGAAGAATGATATGGCGCATATTCTCATCGTTGAAGATGACGACCAGTTGGCAGAACTGCTGATGGAATATCTCGGTCTGCAAGGTTACGAGCTTACACGAGTAGCGACAGGGGAAGATGGGGTTTCAGCGATTCTAAAAAACAGCCCTGACCTTGTTATCCTGGACCTGATGTTACCTGGAATCGGTGGTCTGGACGTCTGCCGTCAGGTTCGAGGCACGTATTCTGGAGCCATATTGATGCTTACTGCAAGCCAGAGTGAATCGGACCATGTGGCCGGTTTAGAACTCGGGGCTGATGACTTCGTAAACAAGCCGATTGAACCAAGGATTCTTCTGGCGCGAATCCGAACTCAGTTGCGTCGTTTCAATGATGTCCGGACGTTAAAAAATGAGGCCATCAATGACATTATCGACATAGGACCACTACGACTCGACATGCGATCACGTGAAGTCAGCATCAATGGGCGGCCGGTGGCACTGACCACAATGGAGTTCGACATACTTTCCATGCTAGCAAGGGACGCAGGGAGTGTGGTAAAGCGAGAGGATCTTTATTTGGATATCATGGAAGTTGAATACGACGGCATTAACCGAGGTATGGATGTGCACGTGAGCCGTATTCGGCAGAAACTTCAACAGGCCGGTTTCGATCCGAACCAGCTCAAGTCTGTGCGAAGTGCAGGGTACCTATTGGTTTCCCGATGAGACGTTCGTTTATACGCCTGGTCATTGTGAGTGTTCTTATGAGTTGGGCGATCGGGTTTGCTATTCTGATCGCCTACGCTCAAACCCTGTCCTGGACGAATCAGAGAGCTCGACATGAAGGTGTGTTCCTGGTTCATGAAATCCTCGACCAGGAGCCGGACGCGAACCGGGTCTCACGGTTGCACGAACTCCAACCTCATTTCGGTGTCGATTTGGGAATTGTCTCCCTGGCTGAGGTCGAGCGATTTGTCGGTCGCCATGTGAAGCGAGGTGAACGGATTCCACACAGGGTTTCTCCACGGGAGGAGTGGTATTATCTGGTATTCAATAATGGTCAATCGGCTCTGGCCGCCGGTCCGGTCAATCCATTCTCTCCTCCTCAAGGATTCTTTCCTATTGGAGTGATTATCGCGATCATTGGTCTGCCTCTTATCGCCGGTTTGGTGGCTCTGCGTGTCGAATACCAACTCCGGAAGGTCGAAAGCGCGAATAAAGCTTTAGCGGCAGGGGAACTGACCATTCGAGTGGATGACCAGGGAAGCCCATCCAACGAGTTGGCTGCCAGTTTCAACGAAATGGCCGAACGAGTGGAGCGATTGATCCGAAGTCGCGATGAACTTGTGCAGGCAGTATCACACGAACTCGGCTCGCCGCTTTCCAGGCTTCGGTTCCAAATGGAGTTGCTTGCCAATCAATCGGAGGAGAAGCGCGAAGAGCGGCTCCAGGCGATGACGCTTGAGCTCGACGCCTTGGACGATCTTGTGGCGGAGTTATTGAGCTACGTGCAGTCCGATGAGATCGAAATTGATCGCCGAACCTTTGACCCAACCCAAAGCCTGACCGATTTGACCGAGTTGGCGGAACTGGAGGCGCCGGAAGGCCGAAACGTTGAGGTAAAGCTTGAGCTGCCGGTCACCGCGAGCATTCATGCCGATCAGCGTCTCTTTCAGCGGGCGATCGAGAACCTGTTGAGAAACGCCGTTCGCCATGCACGAAACAGGGTTTGGCTTGAGCTTAAGGAGGAAAACGAACAGGTCAGCGTGGCCATTCACGACGATGGACCCGGCATTCCGGAAGAACTGCGCGAGAAGGTCTTGGCTCCTTTCGTCCGTCTCAATGCCGACCGCGGACGCAGGACAGGCGGTGTGGGCCTTGGCCTGGCCATCGTCAGCCGAATCATGCAACGGCACGGAGGCCATCTGGCCATTTCCGATTCACCCCTCGGAGGGGCGATGGTCGAGACGGTTTGGCCATTTGCTAAGTGACAACTTCTGGATAGCACTGTGATCGGAACTAAAAGAAGAGGCTCGCGCCCCTTCCCATGAGCATCGCTCCTTTATCAAACCACATGATGTGCACCGCCCACAATTCCCCATTCCCCCAGCACCTGCAGCACGGACCATGGATCGACTGATCGGCCATCGCCGCCGAGGACGCCGTCCAGGATGACCCAGGACTCGTCCAGGTCGCCTAGCCAGTCATCAATAGCGTCGAGCAGTTCAACTGCTTGATCTGTACTCAAACCGACCATCTGCAGTTCAGCAAGGATGTCATCGTCGATTGGTTCGTTGTCAGTATGTCCGGAAAAGTGATGACCGGTACCGAAACCGAATTCCTCATCCGGCCAGATCAGTCCCCAGGGAGCGGCGGGCGCGTGGACCTTGTCGTGCAGCTCCTTTTCCAGCGTTTCATCACGTTCCACGCTGGCCAGGAAGCCGACCTTGATCTGATTGACCGTGTTGTGCACGGCATTCGTGAACTGGCCCGAAAGCCGGAGTTCATTGACCAGGTGATCGCAGAAGTGAACGCTTCCGTTCAGCAGGCTATTCCAAAGCTATCGAAGAAGAAATCAGCGCTTGCCAAGCGCCGTACGACCATCGAGAAAGAAGCACGCCAGGTTCTCAAGGTTATCGGACAGACCGGGAAGGCATCAAAGGTCATCAAGGCCCAGATACAGGATTTCGATGAACAGTTGGATGCTATCGACATCGAAATCAAAACACTTGAAGACCGGATTCGTGATGAGGAAGCCCGTACCGTCAATGCTGAAGTCGTCAAGGAACTGCTCCAGAAATTCGATGCAGTTTGGGACGTATTGACGCCTGGAGAGCAGAAGGAACTTGTGCGGTTACTCGTAGACGGGATCACCTACGATGGGAAAAAGGTCAGAGTGAAGCTTTTGGAAGGTAAGGGTATCGAGCAGGTTCTTGACAGCAAAGGACCGAAAAACTCCCCCGGTGGCGGCCATTCTGGCGGTGGAAGCGGACAGAATAAGCCCGCGAAGAAGTCGAAAAAGTCAAGTAATACTAACGGTATGGACCGAAGTTGTCAGTCGACTTGTGAATCTCCTATATATTTAGGCAAATCTCCGTGTCGATTGACAAGTTTGAGCATAAAAAGCAAACCGGGCAAAACCGCTGTTATGCAAGTTTTGCCCGGAGAGTGTATTGGCTCCCCTTGCCGGACCGTCCGATAAATTGAATGCGGCCTTAAGCAGAGAATCTCTGCAAACCGAGAGAATTTCGGAAAGGCCGTGGATGGGGCAGATCAGGCAGGATGTGTGGGAGACTGAATATGTTCTAAGTTAACGGATATGATAGGTTTTATTGTATGTTCGCGCTGCTCGCCGTTATTCATTTCTCTGTCCGTTTCGGCGGAACCAACCCACGCGAAAGATAAGGCCGGATTTGAGGATTGGCCGTGCCGCTCGGAAGCGACCGTCGTGAAAAAATGAGGTGCAGCTGGCTGAGAATTCATGGCTGGAACAACTCCAACCACCCCCCACAAGGTTACCGTAGAGAAAACCCGGATCTCGATAATCAAATTATAAGGATTACGAAGTGGCTGATTCCACAAGCCGAATTGCCCGCCCGCCGTTTGAACGGCGGACGAGCTTTCGGCTATTTCATGCGACCGGTATTGGTTGCCGTCTAATTCCAGCCGGGGCTCTTCTACTCGCTTCCTTCCTCCGTGTCCGATGTTACGCCGCAGGCGCGCAGGGTGTTGGCGCCGTTGGGGTAAACCCCGTCATTTGCTTCGGCATACGGAGCCAGGATCGAAAGCAGCACCAGCCGTGTCCGTTCGTAGGTCGCGGGCGGGCCGCCGAACTGCTCGCAGTTCAACTCGAAATCGAAGCAGGTGGCCTGCCAGTTCTCACAAGCATTGTCCTGCATGCAGTTGATGAAACCTTCGAACACCTCCGAGCCGTAAATATTGACCGCCTCGCAGCACACCGCCGACAGGTAATCGTTTGGTTGTGCCAGGCCTGCATAGCAGGACGTCAGGTTGTCGAAGAATGCACCACACAGGGCTGCGCCCTCATCGGTGCAAAGCGCGTCAAGATCACAGCTGCGGTTCAGACCCTCTCCCGCGTCGCAGTAGGCGCGGGTCATCTGCTCGCAATAGGCCTGCGTCAGTGGTTCGGAGAACAGATAATCCTCGGGTTCCGAGTAGCCGTTGCCGATAAATGCACCCGCGCCGCTGGCGGTCGCACCCGGACAGACACACTGGATCTGCTCGGCCAGGCCCTCTGGCGTTTCGGTTTCGAACATGTGGCAGATACCGTAGTCGGTCTGGCATTCGACGGTGGTACCTTCGGGGAAGTAGCAATGGCCGTCGTGGCATTCGCGTCCGTCCATGCAATCGGCGTTCGTCTCGCATGCCTCGCCCATGTCGAACTCGCGAGCGGTCCAGTCGGCACAGACGCCGTCTTCATTCGTCGCGGCGGTTTCGACCGGCGGCGCAGGCGTCTTGCCCGCGCTGTTTGCGTCGTTCTGCTCATCGGCGTTGAGCAAGCCATCGCCATTGCCATCGTTGTACATCACTGCCTGGTGCGCCAGGATTTCGGCGGCCGTAGCGGGCGCGTCGAGGTCGATGGCATTCAGCGGCAGATGCACGATGTAACCGTAGGCGTCCTCCGGCCAGGGGCTTGTGCCCTGCGCCAGTTCGAAGGTCAGCGCTTCCTTCAGGCTGATGTCGCGGCTTGTGACGTTCCCGTCTTGCGGATCCTTGTACGACAGGGTCACGTTCAGGCCGTCGTCATCGCTTGCATCGCCGCCAAAGGCCAGTGTCTCGAAGCGGGTTTCCGCAGGTGGATCGAAAGCGATGCCCGCGGGCCGCTCCACAGAGAAGGTCACCGGCAGCGGCTTGTTGTCGGCGGTCGCAAAGGTCACGGTCGAGAACGGGCCCTCGCCGTGCAGCGTCAGGCTGTTGATGTACAGAGTGGTGCCTTCCCACTGGGCCGCGCCTTCTTCAAGCGCGAAATAAAACACCACGCGACCCGGATTGCCACCTCCGGTGCCGCTGCCCATGAATATCAGGGGCTTGACATAGCTGCTCACTTCCGTTCCTTCCGTGCAGGAAACCGTCAGCAGCAGTGCAATCAGCAGAAAGCCGAGCCACCTCCAAATCGGTCGTTTGTTATGATGGGTCATGTCCGTCTCTCCTTTGCATGACGAATCGTTTGGTTCACTTGTTTTTCCTCTTTTTTTCGGACGCGTCGTTATCGGACCAGGATTCGTCAACCCCGGTCAATGGGAACAGACCCATCACGTACTGATAGACCTGGTCGCAATTGTCGTCTTCTTCCAGAATCTCGAAAATCTCCTGCCGCAGGGTTTCCAGTTTCTCGTTAATGGTCGCAAAGGACTTGGGTGAAAGCGTCATGGTGATGAAGCCGTAGTTGCGGACTGCTGCCGGAAGTCGCAGCGCTTCGGATGCTTGTTTAAATTGATTGTCGTAGCACGTCAGCAAGGCATGATTCTTCAGGCCGTGCCCGGTAAACTGGATGGCATGCTTCTGAACCAGACCTCCGTCCGCATCCCGTTCCAGGAGTCCGATATGCAGCAGTTCCTTCAACGTTTTGCGGATCTTTGCCTTGCTTACCGGGGCGGGCAGCTTGGCGACGATCCAGTCAGGATCTTCCTTGAAGTCGCGCAGCGCCACCATCTCACGCAGCAGCATCGCCAGCGGGTTTGTCAGGTAATCGAGTTGGTTAAGTTCCACGCGGTGAATGCACTTGAAACCGCGCTTGCGCCGCAACCGTTGCAGCGCCTCGGCGCGGGCGGCTTCGTCCCGGGCCTGATTGAAATCTACCAGATTGAGGAAGAAGGCGCTTTGATCGCGGTCGAAGCCCAGAGCGTGGGCGAGCTTGCGTGCCTGTTGCTCGCCGAGTTTCCGCTTGCCGGATATCGCCATTTTAAGCCAGCCGCTGTTATCCGTCCCGGCGCGCCTGGCGATGAAAGCGTAAGAGTACTTGCCGTCCTCGGCCTTCAGTTCCTCGAAGCGCGCCCTGAGAAGGTCGCGAAAATCGGTGAATTCGAAAATGTCGAGTTGCGTGCGTTTCATGGCTTTAGCATGCCCGGCGTGCGCCGCGAGCGCAAGCGAAAAAAGGATGTATGATTCAAATATTGGTAACAATCCGTTACCGTATGATACCGATTCAGCGAGAAATTAATGTAATGATTACTTGATATTTTAATAACCAGAACGAAAATTATCTGCATCTTTAATCTATATTTTGTTTCTGATGAAGAAGAAGGAAGCAGCCATCAAACAGGCAACCAGGGTTAACAGGGTCGCCTATTAATGTCCCCTTGCCAGACCGTCCGATAAATTGAATGCGGCGTTAAGTAGAGAATCTCTGCAAACCGAGAGAATTTTTAGAAGGCCGTGGACGGGGCTGATCAGGCAGGATGTGTGGAAGGCTGGATATGCTCTAAGTTAACGGATCTGAACGTATTTTTTCGTATGTAGCGCTGCTCGCCGTTATTCATTTCTCTGTCTGCGAGCTTCGAGCTTGGTTCCAGCCACTGGTGGGAGATCGCCAGGGAAGCGGATTAGGGGAAGCAAAAAGAATGTTGGATTGTATTGACATAACAAAAACTTAACATAACCCCGCCTCTGTAATACCCACCGTTTTTCTTTTGAATCACTGTAGCCCTTATGCTAAATTACCACATGTAGTTAAGTTCCACAAATACAGTGTGGTTACAAGCGGAGGGCCTCCTATGCTTCGGTTAATTTTGGTGATTCTGCTTTCTACGTTTATTTGGGCGTGTAATGGCGATGATGCTTCATCCACGACGGACGGCGATCAGAACTCCGACGGGGATTCCATCCTTGAAGACGGCGACACGTCCGAAACCAACGGGGACGTTGCTGTTGATGGTGACCAACCAGCGGATGGAGACCTGGACGAAATCTCGGTTGATGGTGATACCGACGGCGATACGGATTCCGACCCCATCGACGGGGATACGGCTCCAGATGGAGACAATGACATCACTGTGGATGGCGATATAGATGGCGACGTCGATCCCGACGTGGATCTTGAACCGGTTGATGGTGATGAGGATGCAGATTCTGTTGACGCAGAAGCTACCGATGGAGAAGAGCCTGTAGACCCCTGCGATCCGAATCCCTGCAATGCGACAGATCACCGTGTTTGCGAGGTCGGTACGGGCCAGTGTGTTTGCGATACCGGTTTTTGCGACATTAACACTGCCTGTGTGGCCGACGGGACGGAAAATCCGGATCATGGCTGTCTGGTTTGCGATTCTGCTGTGAGTAAGAATGACTGGTCGTTGCGTGGAACCGATCACGAATGTCGGGCGTCGGCCGGCGAGTGCGATGTGGCTGAAGTGTGTGATGGTGCAAATGATGACTGCCCGGCAGATGACTTTGTTGACGATGGTGTATTCTGTGAGGATGATTCCAACGCCTGCAACGGAGTAAGCACCTGTGTTGGCGGCTCCTGCGAACAGACCACCGCTCCGGTTAACTGCATGGCGCTTGATGAATGCCATGAAGCCGGAGTCTGCAATACGGCAACAGGAGTTTGCTCGAATCCGAATAAAAGAGATGGCTCTGAATGCGGCGACGATGACCTCGACCAGTGTGTTTCCGGGGTTTGCCTCGATTGCTATGATGCGCTTGGCTGTGACGATCTTGACTGGGGTCTGCGGGACGATGAGTGCGCCGAAGCCGTGTGTGCTGAGGGACATACCTGCACCTTCAATGATGCCTCTGAAGGTACGGTCTGTCAGGCTGATGGGTCGGGTGCCGATTCAGACCAGTGCGATGGTTCCGGCCTGTGCGTGGATTGTACCGACACGGCGGGCTGCGGCGACTACACAGAGGACGACAACCCCTGCACTGATTTGGCCTGCGTGGCGAATACCTGCACAGACGAGAATGACAATACCAATACGTGTGACCTGGGCTACGCTTGTACGGATGATTATTGCGTAGATGGTGTTTGCATGGTCGAAAGGGTGACAACGGGCTGTTTGATCGAAGGCGTCTGCATGGCGAAAGGAACGAGCCAGGATGCCGATGGCTGTGTGGGCTGTGACCCGTCTACGAATGACCGTGACTGGTCGAACCTGGACGGCGCTGTCTGCAAGGTGACGAACGACGGCAACCCTTGCACGGACGATGTTTGTGATCATGGTGTGTGTACGGCTGTGAAAGACGATACGAATACCTGTACGGATGAAATCCGCTGTACGGAAACGGAATGCAGCGGCGGTGATTGCGTGGTGAGCGGCACGAATACGGGCTGCTACATCGACGAGACCTGCTATGCCGAGGGTGCGAAGGAATCAGCGACAGGCGATGGCACCTGTCGGGTGTGTGAAGCGGCCTCGGACTGGGACGGTTGGACAGTAAAAAATTCCGGTCGTTGCGACGATGGCAACGCCTGTACGCACACGGATACCTGTGGAGTCGGGGGTGTATGCGCTGGAATTCTGCCTATCGAAGTTTGCGACGGCGAGGACAACGACTGCGATGGGTTCACCGACGAGAAACTCGGCACGACACCAACGGTCTGCGGGGTGGGAGTCTGCCAGTCCACAGGAACGCTGGCCTGCATCCGCGGCAGGTGGGTGGACGACTGCGAACCGCAGGTGAGCGGCTCGATGGTGCCCTGCGGCGACGATTGCTGCGAGTTCTGCGACCAGGAGACCGAGACCTGCTACCCGACCTGTCTGCCCGACACGTATTCCTGCTCGGCTGACGGTGCGACTGAACAGCTCTGCAATTCCGACGGGACGGAAGTGGTCGGCGAACGCGACTGCCAGGCACTTTACGGTCACGACTGCAACGAATTGACAGGGCATTGCAACGTCTGCGAACCGAACGAGAAGTACTGTATCGATGACGAGTTCGAAGGCACATGCAACTCTGCGGGGACGGGCAACTCGGCGTTCCGCAACTGCGAGGCGATCTACGGCTACGGTTGCTTGAAGGAGACTGGCCAGTGCGGAGCCTGTGTGCCGAATGAGAAGTACTGCATCGACGAGCAGTACGAAGGCACGTGCAATTCTGCGGGGACAGGCAACTCAGCGTTCCGCAACTGCGAGGCGATCTACGGCTACGGATGCCAGGAAGAGACGGGCCAATGCGGGGCTTGCGTGCCCAACGAGAAATACTGCATCAATGAAGATTTCGAAGGTACGTGCAACTCGGCGGGGACGGGCAACTCGGCGTTCCGCAACTGTACAGCGATATACGGCTACGGATGCCAGGAAGAGACGGGCCAATGCGGAGCCTGCGTGCCAAACGAGAAGTACTGCATCGACGACACGTTCGAAGGCACGTGCAACTCGGCAGGGACAGGCAACTCGGCGTTCCGCAACTGTGCAGCGATTTACGGCACATCCTGCAACGTCGAGGCGGGCCGTTGTATCATCTGCGAGCCCGGTGAGACCTATTGCTATGGTGACGAGGAGCGCATTTGCAACGAGACGGGCACCGACTACGTGGGCTATCGCGACTGCGCCGCCATCTACGGGACGACCTGCAACCAATCCAGTGGTGTCTGTTATGAATGTATGCCGAACGAGAGCTGGTGTTCCGAAGATTTAACGCAGGAGTACACCTGCAACGCGTCCGGAACGGCAGTCGCCGATGTGCGCGACTGCCAGGTGCTATTCGGCTACGATTGCCTGACGGCCGAGGGGCGTTGCCAGGAGTGTGAGCCAGGCGAATACTCCTGCTCCGAAGATGGCGGGACCGAGCGCCACTGCAACTCCGAGGGAACCGGCTACGACAATTCCCGAGATTGCCAGGCGCTGTACGGCTACGACTGCATGCCGGAGTTGGGACGCTGTCAGGCCTGTGAGCCAAGCGAGAAGTATTGTATCGACGGGCAGTACGAAGGCACGTGTAACTCGGCGGGGACAGGCAATTCGGCGTTCCGCAACTGCACGGCCATCTATGGCTATGGTTGCCTGGAGGAACTGGGACAGTGTGCAGCCTGCATGCCGAGCGAAAAGTATTGCATCGACGAGCAGTACGAAGGAACGTGCAACTCGACGGGGACAGGCAACTCGGCATTCCGTAACTGCACGGCGATTTACGGCTATGGTTGTCTGGAGGAACTGGGACAGTGCGCGGCCTGCATGCCGAGCCAGAAGTATTGCATCGACGAGCAGTACGAAGGTACGTGCAACTCGGCGGGGACAGGCAACTCGGCGTTCCGCAACTGCACGGCCATCTATGGCTATGGTTGCCTGGAAGAACTGGGACAGTGTGCAGCCTGCATGCCGAGCCAGAAGTATTGCATCGACGAGCAGTACGAAGGTACGTGCAACTCGGCGGGGACAGGCAACTCGGCGTTCCGCAACTGCACGGCCATCTATGGCTATGGTTGCCTGGAAGAACTGGGACAGTGTGCGGCCTGCGTGCCGAACGAGAAATACTGCATCGACGAGCAGTTCGAAGGCACGTGCAACTCGGCGGGAACGGGCAACTCGGCATTCCGTAACTGCACGGCGATTTACGGCACTTCCTGTGATCCCGCCACAGGAGCCTGCATCGTTCCGTAGTCGAAAGAGGCCAATAAATAGCCACATTGGCATCCATAGTTTCGCGGACGATTAGCAGGTCCAACCTTGCCCTTGCCAAGGTCATCTGGTAGTTTCACCATCACCGAAAATTGTCGTTATTTCAACTGGTAGTGAAGATGAAGGATGCGTGATATGAAAGCAGTGGAAGCTCTTGCTATGGTTGGCGGATACGTGGACGAGGAATTGCTGGCCCGCAACGAATACTTGGCGGCGGAGAACGAAATCCTGCGCGCGAAGCTCTATGGTAATATCAAGCTGACGAATGATGAACGCATTCGATTAGCGACTATTGGAAACCGGATCGGCAGAAAGGCACTTGCGGACGTCGCCCACATCGTCAAACCGGAAACTGTGCTGAAATGGTATCGGGATTTGGTCGCGCAAAAGTTCAACAGTTCGGACAAGCGGAAGAAAGCAGGAAGACCTCCTGTGGACAAAGAGGTTGAGGATCTGATCCTTCTTATCGCCAAGGCAAATTCGGGCTGGGGGTATGACCGTGTCGTGGGGGCTTTGTCCAATCTCGGTTTCACCGTCTCGGACCAGACCGTTGGCAATATCCTTAAAAAACATGGCATTCCACCGGCTCCGAAGCGACAGCCGACCATGCCATGGGCCGACTTCATCAAGTTCCACGAGGACGTTCTTTCCGCCTGCGATTTCTTCACTGCAGAGGTTTTCACGCCCTTCGGGCTGATTACCTACTACGTGCTGTTCTTCATCCAGATCGGCAGCCGGAAGGTTCATCTGGCAGGCATCACGCCCAACCCGGATGAAGCCTGGATGAAGAGGATGGCCATCAACGCCACAATGGTAGACTTTGGGTGTCTGGATGGCCAACGCTATCTGATCATGGATCGGGACACGAAATTCTGCGCGGCTTTCCGGCGTATTCTCAATGACGCTGGTGTGAAACCGATTCGCCTCCCGATCAGAAGCCCCGACCTGAACGCCTATTCGGAACGGTTTGTGCTGTCGGCGAAATCCGAGTGCATCTCGAAGCTCGTCTTTTTCGGCGAGCAGAGCCTGTGGACGGCGATGCGCGAATATCTCGCCCATTACCACGAGGAACGAAACCACCAGGGCAAAGACAACCTGCTGCTTTTCCCGTCAACCGATCACGATCCGACCCGAACGGATGGCGAAATCAAATGCCGGGAGCGCCTTGGCGGGATGCTGAAATATTACTACCGGGAGGCCGCGTGATGGGCGCGGACGTAAAAATGGGCTTAAATCGAGGTTAAGGACATGATATCTCAACAGAAAGTTCCTGTTTTAGTTTTTTGACCACACGGGATTGACCTCTTCCTTTTAGCTGGCCGAATACATTCCAAATGTGAAAGTGATTCAAATCTCAGGGGTTCTGGGGTAGAATGATCTTGGTTTCGTGCTCATTCTCGTTGCAATATTGTGTGGTTACAGCTTCTTCGAGGAAACCATGCTGTCAAAGATGCTCCTGTACATTCTACTTATTTCGTCGATTGTGGTGATCGGCGCGTGTTCGGGTGATGGTTCTACGCCATCTAACGTTGACGGTGACAAAGACACCGACGCCGACGGGGACGTGATCGTTTGGCCTGATCCTGATGGCGACCGGACGGATGGAGATACGGACGGCGATTCCGAACAAGAGGCCGTCGAGGCGGACACGGATGAGGTAAGCACCGACGGAGACCATGATCTCGAAGCGGTGGAGCTCGTCTGGCAGGAGCCGCCGCCCGCCGATCCCATGAGTTGGCCGGATGCCGACGCCTACTGCGCGGGTCTGGTGCTGGATGGTCACACCGACTGGCGCCTGCCCACCATCGACGAACTCCGCAGCCTCGTGCGAGGCTGCCCGGCCACGGAACCGGGCAGCGTCTGCCGCATCAGCGAAAGCTGCGCCGATTTCTCGGATTGTTACGATCCGGCCTGTGACGGCTGTGAACCGATTTACGGCGGTCCGTCGGATGAGGGCTGCTACATCGACCAGCCCCTTTCCGGCAGTTGCTATTGGACCTGGTCTTCAACCCGAAAGGTCGAAACATCGAGCTGGCTGTATTATCGTCTGCGCTTTGATTTCGCCCGCATCAGCTACGATGGAATCCAACGATCCAACTACGTTCGCTGTGTGCGTGAAATCCAGCAGAATACCGATGTATCCTTCATTTCCTTCACCCTGACAGGCGATGAACGCGACGGCCACTACGACATCTCGGAAGGCGATTTCATCTGCTACGTCGAGCGCTTGCTGGTTCCAAGCTTCATTCTCTATTCGCCCGAGAATCAACTGCCCGTGATCAGCCTGAGCATCTGGGATTTCGAAAGCCCGGAAGCTCTTCAGGCCGAAGGAGCCAACGGGGCTTTCGAAGAAAGCGGCCTGGTTGTCGCCTTCGAACTCGCCAACGATCAGGCCTTCTATGAAAACCCGGTCCGCGCCGACTGCACCTACGACCTGAGTTGGGATCGTGAAACCGAGCGTGCCTGGGGTCGCTTCACCTGTCCGGAGCTTCGCTATCGGCCCGACAATGAACGCTACATCTCTGTGACCAGGGGACGCTTTTCCTGCTATGCGCCATTGGTGGACTAGTCGACAGGGGGACTTCTATGCGAATTGATAAAAATCGGCTAATCATTGCGATATTGCTTTCTGTTGCTCTTCTGGCCTGTTCGAATGGCGGCGGCGTGTCCGCCGGTATCGATGGGGACCGGACGGATGGCGATATCCCCGTGGACGGGGATCTGAATGAAGATGTGTCGTTGGACGGAGACAGCACCGACGGCGACGACGACCCCGCCGAGACGGACGACGAAGCGCCCGCGCGCGATCACTGGAACGAGGGCGTTCCGGCCGCGGTCGACCTGCCGGCGCCACAAACCGCCGAATGCCTTCAAATCGGCGAGGGTGAAGGAACCCGGCCGGCGGTCTTCGGAGTTGGCGGCGAGTGGCACGTGTTCCGGCTGACCGGTGAGGACAACCTCAACGCCCTCATGCACCATCGTGCGCCCGTGGACGATCCCGTGTTCGACGAGGGAGAGCCGTCGGTCTACGCGGCGGCTGCGGCGGACCTGCGTGAAGAGGAAAACGGCGCGCTGCGGCTACTGGCGGTGCGTGAGACCTATAAATTCGAGGTGCTGCGCGACACCGAGGGGGCGTGGTCCCAGGAGGTCGCGCGAATGGTTTCCGAGGACGGCCGGACGATCTGCCCGGGCTGGGAGCCCGCGCTGTTCGCCTCGGGCGACCCGGACCTGCGCTTTTTGACCTTCGACTACGACACGGGGATTTTTGGTTGCGGATCGAAGGTTTATCTTGCCGACGCCGGCGAGGGCGAACGGCCCGCGCTCCGCATGATCGGCCTGGGTTGGACCGGCGGAGCGTACCGGCGCGACGGCGTCATCCTGATCACCTCCGGCTGGATCTACCGAAGCGAAGACGATGGCGGGAGCTTCGTCAAGCTCCAAGGCGGCGATGACACGGCGACCTCCGCCGGTGCGACGGGCCTCGCCAGCTTTGGCGACAAGGTTCTGTTGCTGGGTACGGCCGGCTACGCCTCCGTGCAGAGTCTGTACGTGCTGGTCAGCCGGGACGGGGGTCGTTCGATCACCGAGCGGGTCATCCTCGATTCGGGCGGCGCCCTAGACTATTACTTTTCGCCCGCCATCGCCTCAGAGGATGACGACGGGGCAGTGGTCTGGACGACTGGGGATTACGACGGCGCGTACGCCATGGTCACACCCGACGCAGGCGAAACCTGGAGCGAGCTGGCCTTTTTTTCCGCGCCGGTCCCCGAGACCGGGCGGCCCTTTAGGCTCGCCGTGCATCAAGGGCGTTTCGCCTTCGTGTTCGAACGCGCCCGGTCCCAGCCCGACGACCCCCGAACGACATGGTTCTGCTCCGGAACCATCGCGGAGAACCGGCGAGCCGCACCCTGAACGCCCGTCCTAACTGCTTAACAGGTGCTGGAACAGGTGCCAGGGACCCCATTAAAGCTGCCCGGAGCTCCGTTATCAGCCCGATACGGATCGCACCATCTCCATTACCAAAGGGCGTCTTTCCTGCTATGCGCCGTTGGTGGAATGATTAGATGCCCCGGTCCCACCATTCCATAATGGATCGGGATATTTCGTCCGGAGCATCCTCCTGGATATAGTGGCCTGCGCCTTCGAGTATGACGGTGTGATGTTTCGGAAACGCCGATTCAAAACGCGTTTTCTCCTGTTCGCGGAAGGCGAAATCCTTGTCTCCCCACAGAATTAAGGTTGGCGTATCCTTCAGATTTACAAGCCCGGCTTCAACTTCAGTCAGGAAATCAGGGCTTCCGGCAATTTCTCGCGGGAAGATGCGGGTCGGCAGGCGCGATTCTTTGGTGGGAAATGGGGAGCGATAGGCGTTCATCACCTCTTTCGGCAGTTTCTTTCGCTTGACTCCGGAGGGAATCAGGAAATTGACAAAAGCATTGAAATGCCGGATGAAAAACCCACCGATGGGACCTCCCATGATTTTCGAGAACCGCTCAAAGTGGGGATCGCCATCAATCGGCCAAGCCCAGGTATTTCCGATAATGAGAGCTTTGATGTCTTCCGGCCGCCTCCCGGCAACCCATAGTCCGATGGGACCGGCCCAGTCTTGAACCATGATACTGATGTCGGCCAGTTTCATCTCCTTGACGAAGGATTCCACCACTCGCGCATGACTGGCGGGAAGGAAATCGTATCCGTCCGTCGGCGTGGACAGCCCAAATCCGGGATAATCCAGAGCGATGCAACGGAAGCGATCCCTGAGTTCCAATACGATATCACGGTACAGAAAAGACCAGGTGGGATTGCCATGCAGCAGAAGAAGAGTCGGACCGGAACCTTCGTCAATGTAATGGATCGTATGTCCGTCGATTTCGGCGAATCGGTTTTCAAAGGGGAAAAGCTCCATCGGTAGCCATTCGGGCAAAGTCGCCGATTCTTTCTTATCAATCATTTCCTGTCTCCAATTTCAACGAGCCGATACGATCAATTTCAACTCCGCTGCACTATTTCGCCATCGGGATCCATACTCGATTTAGATCGCTACTCTCTCACGCTTGCACTCAATCCTCAATTCGATGAAATGCCACCCGAATGAGGGTGCGGTGAAGCGGCACGCGCCATCTCGCCTTACCGTTCCAACACATCCCGCAGTTTTTTGGCCAAGGCCTGTGGCGTGTAGGGTTTGCCGATAAATTGCAGCCCTTCGTCGATGACTCCGTGATGGGCGATGGCGTTTTCCGTATAGCCGGAGGTATACAGCACCTTCATTTCCGGATGGATCTGAATAAGCCGTTCGGCAAGCTGCCTGCCGTTCATGCCGGGCATAATCACGTCCGTAACCAACAGGTCGATCTTGTCCGTGTACTTCTCGGCCAGCATAAAGGCTTGCCCACCGTCTGGAGCCTGCAGGACGTTGTAGCCGAGCCGTTTCAAGATACGGATCGCCATATCTCGCACGCTCTTTTCATCTTCGACGATCAGCACAGTTTCCGTTCCGCCCGGCATGTCGATTGCGGGAGCGGCGGCTTGTAGACGCTCCGCCTTTTGCGCCACAAGGGGCAGATATATCTTGAAGGTCGTGCCCTCCCCCTCCTCGGAATAGACTTCCACGCTGCCGCCCGCCTGCTTGACTGCGCCGTAAATGGTGGCCAACCCCAATCCGGTTCCGCGCTCCTTCGGTTTGGTGGTGAAGAAAGGCTCGAAGAGGTGGGATTTGACCTCATCACTCATTCCAGTCCCGGTGTCGCTGACTGCCAGCATGACGTAAGCGCCCGGTCGGGAATGTGGGTGGAGACGACAATACTCTTCGTCCAGTTCGGCATTGGCCGTCTCCACGATCAGTTTGCCCCCATCCGGCATGGCGTCGCGAGCGTTGACGGCCAGATTGACGAGGATCTGTTCAAGCTGCCCCGGATCGGCCTTTATCGAGCCGAGCCGTTTTCCGGGTATTGTCTTCAGTTCGATGTCTTCTCCGATCAGCCGTCGCAGCATCTTTTCCAGCGAAACGATCAGTTCATTCAGGTTCAACACCTTCGGTTCGATGAGCTGCTTTCTTGAAAAAGCCAGCAACTGGCGCGTCAAGGACGCTGCGCTATCCGCCGCCTGGGCGATCTCGGTCAGTGCGCCTTCCAGCGGATCGTCGGGACTCAAATCCATCAGGGATAATTGAACGTTGCCAGTGATGCTGGTGAGCAGGTTGTTGAAGTCATGGGCTACGCCACCCGCAAGGCGGCCCACGGCTTCCATTTTCATGGCCTGCTGGAGTTGGTCTTCCAGTCTGCTGCGCTCTTCTTCGGCTCGTCTGCGCTCGGTGATGTCATGGTTGAGTCCAATCATACGAACAGCCGTTCCTTCTTGATCACGCAGAACAGCTCCATCCGCTTTAATATGCCGTATCTCCCCGGCAGGGGTTTTGATGCGAAAATCCGTATTGAATGGCTTTTCTCCGCGCAAGGCGCTTTCACATTCAGCGATGGCGCGAGCACGATCTTCGGGGTGGAGTCCATTTTCCCATGCCTTGACTCCTCCGGGAAACGCTTCCGGCTGAAGGCCATACAGTTCCAGCATGCGTTCATCCCAAATCATGCGATTATTCAGCACATCCCAATCCCACACTCCGGCTCCAATTGATCGGATAGCCAAGTCCAGCCTCCGTTGGCTTTCACTCAATGATTCCTCAAATTGCCGCCTTTCGGTGATGTCGCGCATATAGACGTCAACCCCGCCAGACCATCCCTGCATGAATACTTCATACCAGTGACCGTCCAAAGGAGATTGAGCCTCATAATGCTCCAGGGAAGAATTGTTTTTGGCGTCAAGGTAGCGCCGGTGGATGGGAGTGTCGACCAAACCGGGGTATAGATCCCAGATGACTTTTCCGAGCAGTTCCGATGCCGGCCGCCCGAATGGAGCCTTTTCAGCGGCGGGGTTGACTGCAACAAACCGCCATTCCTTATCAAGAGAATAAAAAGTATCCGCGATAGAACTCAAAATGCTTCTTGTCCGTGCTTCTGCGGCTTTAAGCTCCTCCTCTGCCTGTTTGCGTTCGGTTACATCCTGATGATTCCCGATCATACGGACAGCTTCACCGTTTTTATCCCGCTCCACAACTTTGGCATGAGCCAGAATCCAACGGTAATCTCCACATTTGGTCCGCATTCGAAATTCATTATCATATACATCGGCTTTAGTTTTGAGATATTCCGCTGCGCCCCTTAGTGTTTCATTCAGATCGTCCGGATGAATCAGCGCCTTCCAGTTTTCGAAATCAGCCGGGAATTCATTCTGCTCATAGCCGAGCATGGTGTAATACTGGGGGCTGAATTCCAACTCGTCATTGATGAAATTCCACTTCCAGATGCCATCGGTGGTGGCTTCGAGTGTAAGTTCAAGTTCGCGTCGATATTGCTTGATAAGCTCCTCTGATCGTTTTTTATCGGTGATATTGCGAGCAATGGCGAAGGTAACGCCATTTTCTGCATTCGGGTGCGAGTTCCAATCCAGCCAGCAATAATCTCCCCCGGCGGTACGATAGCGGTTTTCGAAATGTAAAACGGTTTTCCCGGCCCTGAGTTGCTCTTCTACAACTCTTTGGGTCGGCTCCACATCATCCGGGTGGATAAATTCCAAGAACGGCTTTCCAAGTAATTCGGCTTCCGTGTAGCCGAGCAATCGAGAAAACGCAGGATTGATCTTGGTGAATGTACTGGTTTCGATGCTGGCGATGCAGATCAAGTCCAGGGACATAGTGAAGATGGTTCTGAATTGTTCTTCAGCCTGCTTGCGCTCCGAGATGTCCCGTGAAATACCAAGCACGCTTTCCACGCTCCCATCCGAAATTTTGAGAGGGATCAGCTGGGTTTCCTGCCACTGGACATGCTCATTTTGAAGGTTTTCCTGTTCCCGGTAAAAAGGCTCGCCACTGGCGAACACCCGATCGAGCGCTATTTTCTGATTGGCGGCGACCTCCGGCGGGAAAAACGACGCACGCGGCTTGCTGATTATCTCTTCGGGCGGTTTCCCCAGCAATTTAGAGCCAGCCGGGTTGACGTACAGAACCGTATCGTCTCGACCGATGACATAGATCAGGTCAAATGCAGCCTCCAGCAATGTCCTGTATTTTTTCTCGCTCCTAGCCACCTCCGTCTCGGCCCGTTTTCGTTCGGTGATATCCAGCATTACCCCGACGATCCCGCCCACTGAACCGTCCAGATTGGCGAAAGTGGATTTGTAAAATATGGTGTCCCGTTCCTCGCCGTTGGCGGAGAGAAGCTGAGATTCGTACTGTTGCTTTCCCGGGTTTTCTATCAACTCCAGATCTTTTTCTCTGTAAGTATCGGCATAACGATCCGGCCAGGCCTCGTACACGGTCTTACCAACGATTTCCTGCCGTTTTCTTCCAACAATGGCTTCAAAGGATCGGTTGCAGCCGAGGTAACGCCCGTCAATGTCCTTATAAAAAACCGGGCTGGGTATGCTATCCAGCAGCGTTTCCAGAAATTTCGATTGCACTTGAAATAATTCTTCCGCCTGCTTGCGTTTGGTGATGTCGCTCATTACAACGCGGCATCCGGCAACGCCATCAGGGTCCTGCTCAGCGCTGGCCGATAAGTTTACCCAGAATTCAGATCCATCGCTTTTTATCATCCGCAGTTCGCTCGAATGCGGTTCACCGGTTTCCAACAGATCTTTCCGGTGAAGGTAATAGATGTCCTGTTCGTCCTTGAAGATGAAACGAGTGATCGGTTTTCCGACCAATTGGCTTCGTACCACACCCAGCATGGTCGCGGCGGTAAGATTGGCTTCCAGGATGATTCCCTCTGCATTGATCGTGCAATAACCCACCGGCGCAAAATCGTAGAGATCGGCATAGCGGTCGCGGGACGTTTCCAGTTCAAGTTGAGCCGTATGAAGCTCCTCGTTCTGCATCTCCAGTTCGATCTGATGGACCTGCAATTCATGGAGGAGCTTACGGACATCCGCTTCTTCCGATGGGGTCGAGGCGCTTGTCTTTTCGCTTAGTTTCTCTACCGCCCGGCGGCGAAGTTCGGCAGGGTCCGATGGAGCTTTTTTCTTGTCGCTCATTCGTTGGACCCTTTCGCCGTTCCTGGTGAGGATTTCAGCCGCAGTCTGGTCTCAAGTTCTTTCGCCGCGCTGATATCAAGGAAAGTGATGACCAGCCCGTCGATGACGTTTTCCGTCGTGCGGTACGGCATGATGCGCACCGTAAACCAGCGCCCGTCGCTGGTGGCGACTTGTTTTTCCGAAAACACAAGGGTCCGTAACACCTCGTGAGCATCGTCCGACAAATCCGTGTAGTTCAGGTCAGTGACAAGATCGCTCAACGGACGCCCCACATCGCCCGGAATCAGCTTGATGATTTTGGTCGCCGGTTCGGTGAAGCGCCGTACATTCAGTTTGCCATCCAAAAAGACCGTGGCGATTTCCGTGCTGTTGAGCAGGTTGGTCATGTCGTTGTTGGACCGCGAAAGGTCGTCCAGCTTCGATTGCAATTCGGCGTTGACCGTCTGCAACTCTTCATTGAGCGACTGCATCTCTTCTTTGGAGGTGGTCAATTCTTCGTTGGTGGACTGCAATTCCTCATTCGTCGATTGCAGCTCCTCGTTGGCCGATTTCAATTCTTCGTGCGAGCTCTGCATCTCCTCGCGCGTGCTGTGCAACTCCTCGCGCAGCCGTTGCGTCTCCTCCTCCAGTTCCGCAACCCGCGAGGCATCGACCGGCTTAGATTTGGCGTGCCCTGACTTTTTCTGCTGCGGAAGCGATGCGACGTCAGAGAAAATAATCAATACCATCCCGTTCAACGCCTCCGGCGACGAAAGCGGCTGGATGGTCAGATCCACCGCCTGCGTTCCGCCGTTCGTTCCCACTTTCAGGTTTCTGATCGTGACCTCTGCTTTTTGCCGGAGTGCTTTGGCAAAGGCTCCGGACAACTCGTGGTGCAGACCTTCACGCGCCATGGCGAAGATGTTCAGGTTGGCCTTGCCTACGGCCGGTTCCAGGTATTTTCCCGTCCGGGTGCTGATGTACAGAATGTCGCCCTGAGCGTTCGCCAGCACGGCGGCCGGAGAATAGCGTTGCAGGATGAGCTGTTCGGCCAGGGACTCCAGATTGGAGGGTGTTTTCTTCATGGCGACGTTCTCCGTTGCGGTTTTCGGCTTAGCGGCAAAGATGGATGGGAATTCAATGGGCGTGACGGACAGTGCGCTTTCACGTCTCTGGTACAACTTCAGCCGGCTATCCAGCGGCGCAAACTGATCCGTGAAGTTTCCGATGGTCTCCGCACTTCCAAGCAACAGCACGCCGCCGGGATTCAGGCTGTAGTGAAACAGCGGCAACAGCTTTTTCTGAAGCTCCGCGCTCAGATAGATCAGCAGGTTGCGGCAGGTGAGGATATCCAGTTTGGTGAAGGGTGGGTCCATGATCACGTTCTGCGGGGCGAAGATCACCATTTCGCGGATCTCTTTGCTTACCCGATACCGACCTTCTTCTTTCGTGAAAAAGCGGTCCAACCGTTCCGGCGAGACGTCGGCAGTGATGTTAACGGGAAAAACGCCCGCCCGGGCCCTGTCGATGGCGTCCGGGTCCAGGTCGGTAGCGAAAACCTGCAAGGAAAAGCCGTTTTTAACCTTGAGTGTTTCCAGCGCCTCCTTGAACACAATGGCCAGCGAGTAGGCTTCCTCTCCCGTCGAGCAGCCGGGCGCCCAGGCCCGAAGCGCCTGTCCGGCGCGCCGGTTTTTCAAGAGCGCCGGAATGATCTCCGTTCTCAGCTTCTCCCAGACATCCGCATCGCGGAAGAAATTCGTCACGCCGATCAGCAGTTCCTTGAACAGCAGATCCAGTTCATTCGGGTTTTCTCGGAGATAGCGGACGTACAAGTTGATTTTGCCGATCTGGTGGATGCTCATGCGCCGCTCGATGCGGCGATACAGCGTACTTTTCTTGTAGAGCGAGAAATCGTTGCCTGTCCGCGACCGCAGCAGGATCACGACCTTGTCCAGCGAGCTCCGGGTCTTGTCGTCCACGACCGTCGCCGCTCCGGTTTTCACCAATGGCGCGTGTTTCAGATAGGCAACGATCTTGCCCGGCAGTTCGTTGGCCGGAGCAACAATATCGGCCAGTCCGGCTTCGATCGCGCTGTGCGGCATGCCGTCGAACTTGGCCGATCCCGGCTCCTGCGCAAGCGCCAGTCCGGCCTTTTCCTTGATGGCCCGCAAACCAAGGGTGCCGTCCGAGCCCATGCCGGAAAGGATCACCCCGATGCTGTTGCCATGCTGGTCGTCCGCCAGCGAGCGCAGAAAGAAATCGATCGGCAGTCGCAGGCCGCGCCGGGCCGTAGGCTCCAGCAAATATAGAGTACTGTGCAGAATGGACAGATCCTTGTTTGGCGGGATGACGTACACACAATCCGGCTCCACCGGCATGCGGTCCTTGACTTGGCGCACCTTCATTTTCGTGATGCGCTGCAAAAGTTCGGGCATGATGCCCTTGTGGTCGGGATCCAGATGCTGCACGATGACGAAGGCCATCCCACAATCTTTCGGCACGCCGCCCAAAAACTGCTCCAGGGCCTCCAATCCTCCGGCCGATGCGCCAATGCCGACGATAGGGAAGGAGTGGGAATCGCCGTGGGTGTTATTGTTTTCTTTGGTGCGAAGGGCGGACGCTTTTGAACGGGAAGTTTTGGAGGTGTTCCTGCGTGAGCTTTCAGGTTTGTCTTTAGGGGCTTTAAGGAGTGCTGTTTTGGAAGATCGTTCTGTCTTCGTATTGGCTGTGGAAGCGTCTTTCGACTTTTTCGTCTTTACGCTTTTCCGAACCGTCTTATTCTTTCTGGCCATTTGCGCACCTGTCCTTTGCGGAGCGGTGCTAAACGCTCCTGGCCAACATCGCCGACTGCTATTATTTACGACCCGTAAACAAAAGCTCAAGCTACAGCGAAACTATCGATTACATCCTACTCTTAGCATACTCTATCTGACTGACTTTACAATGAAAATCGGAAATTGATTGTTTGGCAAATTCCAAATGGAAAATGACATAAGACAAATAGCAGGCTGACCATTCTAGCCTGAATTTCCTTACATTCCAGCCACTTACCATCCATCTACTCTCAATGGCCAGGTCAAGTGCGCCCATTTTCCACCAAACAAGGAGGTAACCCATGAAACAAAAACTACTTCCCCAGTCCATCCGAAAGACGATCCCGCCCCTGTACGCCCAGGATGGCAAGGGCATGGAGGCCATCGCCTACGTTCGCTACTTTCATCCATATGGTGCCGGGACGTGGATCGCCACGGAGTTCGACGGTGAAGATACATTCTTCGGCTGGGCCGAGATCCTCCCCGGCTGCGGGGAACTCGGATACTTCAGCCTCTCCGAACTCGAATCCCTGGAAGCCCGCATCAATGGCCAGTGCATTCCCGGTCTGCAAGCCATTGAGCGCGACATCCATTTCACCCCCACGCCGCTCTCCCAGATTCAGGAGATTACGCGCAACCAACAATGAAAGGAACTCCAATGGATCGAAACGACATGGACCGCACGACCCTCGACAACCTATTCCACCGCCAGCTCGACATCATCCATCCCGACAAGCTGGACTTCCCCATCACCATCATCGGCGCTGGAGCATCTGGCAGCTATACAGCGCTGGCGCTTGCCAAGATGGGCTGCACGGACATCAACATCTACGACGACGACACGGTCGAGCCGCACAACCAGCCCAATCAATTGTTCGGCGCAGAGTATCTGGGCCAGCCCAAGGCCGTGGCGCTGGGCGTTGAGGTCTACCGCGTCACCGGCCTGCTGCCCGGTCAGTTCCGTGAGCACTACAGCGATCAACTCCTTGGCCGCGACGAATCCAAGCGTCTGGTCATCTCCTGCGTGGACAACATGGACGCGCGCCGGACGATCTGGGAACAGGCCAAAGCCCAGGGTAGCCGCGCCCGGCCCATCACAGTCATCGACCCGCGCCAGGGCGGCGAGTACATCGTGATCTACACCGCCAAATCCCACGGCGACCTGATGGGCGCGCAGGTCTACGAGGAGACCCTGCATCCGGCGGAAGAGTCGATGCAACTGCCTTGCACGGCGCGGGCGGTGATTTACAACAGTATGCTCACCGGCGCGCTGGTGGCCATCCTGGTGAAGAAGCACGCGCTGGGGCAGTCACTCCCGCGCAAGATCGCGGTGGACTGTTCGGCTTTCGGCTTGATTGTCGAGTAGTGCCACACAGTATCGTAACTAAAGAAAAGGAGAACAAATGAGTGACCTGCAACGTATTACCAACGACATCGATCACGTCAAGAACCGGATCGGCGAAGTCGTGCATCGAAACAAGTTCACAGCGCTGGGCGCGGGCATTGCCGCTGCCATCGGCGCGTCTATCTTCGGAAAGATCGGCTCGGCCATCGGTGGAGCCTTGGGTGGCGCAGTCGGTACGACGCTGGACAGCCATCACAGCGACGATGATCACAGCTCCAGCGAGATTACCATCACACCCACCGACAAGGAGGCACCGTGAAATTCCTGCGCGCCATCATCATTCAGAACACGGCTCTGCTGGCCGGTCTGGCCTTTGACGCCATCGTCAATCATATCCGATCCAAGCGGCTTCGATAAACCTACCGTTCGATCCCACCATCCATCCCACCTGTCGCGCGCGGCGACGAAGAAGGAGCACACGCTTCTTCTTTTAGCCCTCGTATGCTCGAAGGGCTATGACGATTTCGAAGAGGACCCGGAAGTGAGGGACAGTGGCCGATATCAATTTGGGTAGATTTTTGTTGGATCCACCTGATGGCGGTGGAAAATGATTTCGGGAGAAAGGCCTCCCGCCCCTCCATTGTCCGAAACGGCGAGAAGCCTTGTGTCCCTATTGGCAGACAGCCTTACTGCTGTTGATTGTCTCGCAAGTGCCGCCGGTACACAACTCCTCTTCCATCCAGCGACCGTTCGCGTTGCAGCGCTGCACGGCCTGTTCCGTCGCGCAGGTTGTCCATTCGGGGACGCAGGTCCAATTGCGCCAGACGGCCTCGTCGGTGAATGTGCAGGCATCCTCGTCAAGATCGTACCGATTGGCGCTGACATCCCAGCCGTTGGCGTCGAAATGCCAGAGGCCGATGGTGTGTTCGTCCTGCGGGGTATCGAACCGTTCGCCTTGATGACGAAAGACCGGCGTGAAGTCTTCCGTGTAGCGCACCGTATCCGACAGGCGTAGCTCGTCGATCTGGCCATACATCTTTCGGCCCAGAATAGAGGCCTCTTCCGGCACGTAATCGAAAGGCACCGTATCTGCCGGACTGGCCGCCACCTGCTCGCCGTTCACAAAGAGAATTCGCTGAGCCGCGTTCTTCGTAACAGCGAGATGGGCCCAGGTCTCGAAAGGGAAAACGCCTTCGACAGTTGGAAAATTGTTCCAGCCGGCATCAGGGTCGTGTTCCGAGAAATGAATCCTGCCATTGTTATTCACCGCCAAAACCAATCGACTCGGATCGCCTTCCATGTACAAGTTATGTCCCTCGAAGTCTGCAGTCGTCTCTCGTTCCTCCAACCAGACCCACATTTCGATGGTGGCCTCGGTTTCGCGCCGAATCAGGAATCGGTCCGCAACCTGAATGCCATCGTCTGAGTTGTTGAAGCTCAGCGCATGTTCTTCAATGCAATGACGATCCTCGCAGCCAATGGGGCCGCAGTCAGTGGGTTCGCCCCAGCCCAGCCCGTCTTCCCGGCAGATTTTGCGATCCGTCGAATCCGGCAGACACTGTCCCCACTGCGGAATGCAGTGCCAGTTGCGCCAGACGGCATCCGTTGTCCAGGTTGCATCGCCATGCAACGAACCATCGTGGCCGTTTGGGCTCGCATCGTGAACGACGCTGCCTTCGCCTTCATCGAAGTGCCAGAGGCCGATGGTCTGCTCGTCCGGTTCATGCCGATACGCGGGCTCGAAGTCTTCGGCATAGCGGACGCTGTTGGAGATGCGGAGTTCATCAACCACGGCAAAGCAGTAGTGTTCCGTACTCAGAAATCCTCCGGCCACCGTGTTCTCCGAACCGCTAACGAGTCCACTATCGGATGGTGGCCCGTTGCCTTCGAGTATCTTGATTCCATCGAGAAAAATGGAAAGCCGATCTCCCGCGCGTACGACCGCAAGATGATGCCACTCGGTCAAGGTAAACGGATTGGGAGCCGTATCCACATAGGTCCAGCCAATATCGGAGCGCTTCTCCTGGTAGGAAATGTGTCCATCCTGCCACAGCCTGATTGCAATCACGCCGCCTTCCGCATACAAAATGGTGCTGGGATGCAAGGATTCAGACACGAACCACATCTCGATGCTTGCCTCCGTTTTCCCATACGTCAGCCGTTTGTCGCTCAGCATGGCGTAGGATCCATACTCGCGCAGATCCAGCGCGTTTTCCTCGACACACGCGCCATCCTCGCAGCCGATGGGGCCGCAGTCGGTCGGGATGTATTCATCCGTTCCATCCTCATTGCAGACGTGGAGAACGGTCTCCTCGCACCAGCTGGCATTGGGTTCGCACACGGGCTGGTCATCCGTTTCGTCGGCATCGCTATCCGTATCGCCATCCGCCGGGTCGAAGTCTTGTTCCGCATCCAGTTCACCATCCCCATCCGGGTCATCAACACCATCACCATCAGCATCGCCATCGACAACTTCATCGCCATCCAGTAAGGGTTCGTCCATGCCATCGTGGTCGCCATCCGAAGCGTCGGTTTGATCGCTGTCGGCATCGCCATCCAACGGTTCCATAGAGGTCACCACCGAGTCGGAACATCCAGCCAAAACGCAAACGGCAAGCCCCATCCAAAGCACTATCCACATTCGCATCGCATCCCTCCTTTTCTTGTATCCTATGTAAATTCAGTTCCTTAGAATTCTTATCCCCGAAACTCGGGTGTTTTTCTCATCGACAATGTGGCCGTGTTTTTCGTTGCAACGGTAGGCGTTCCAGTCCGTTTTCCGGCTTTTATCCGACCAAGACCATCAAGTTTATCCAACGAGACAACACTATACGCCTATAATATGAAAATATCAATCATATCGCCTCCTGTTCATTCGCTCGCCGATCGGCGACATTCAATAGAAACAGGAGGCGCAATGCCGGATATCAAGAAAATACTGGGAGATCGTGTCAGGCGATTCCGCAAGGACGCGGGGCTTACTCAGGAAAAGTTAGCCGAGAAAGTCAATGTGGCGGTGGAAACCATCAGCCGCCTGGAGCGTGGGCATTCGATCCCGTCGGTGGAGAAATTCTACGAGATCGCGCAGGCCATCGATGTCGAGATGGCTGTGCTGTTCGACATTGCTGACGAGGACTTCAAGGCCCGAACCTATCCCCACATGGCCGAGATGCGGGAACTCCTGCGCCCGGCAAAGAAAGCCCACCAGAAAATGATTGTCGAGGTGGTGAAACGGGTGTTGGAGGAGGTGGGGTAGACCGCCTTCTTATCTTTAAGGCAAAAGCATTGTCAAAACAATGGCGGCACACAGGAGAATGACCCCGTTCCTGATGGATTTGAAAGACGAATCAACAAAGTTTCCTTTGTTATTGTTTAATACAGAGTTGGCTTTGTAGTATTTGTAAAATTCCAATAACATATCCTTCTCGCAAATCTTCTTGTGCTCCAGCGAAGAACCATTTTCCTTGATCAGATCCTCAACGGTAACTTGGGCGTATGGCAAGTTTTCGATTGCTTTAACCGCTCCGATAACTGCAAACAAAAAGCACAAAATGGCAAGCATTATTAAAATCCCAAAGGGGAGGCCTACGCTGGCCCCGTCTTTAAGCAGAGCCAGCATTACGGCGATTACAACTGTGATGGAAACCAATGAAGATTTAGCCTTCTCATCGATTGTTTTTCGTCGTTCATCTTCTAATGAGAGTTGTCCCTGTATAAATTGAGATAACTCCGAATAATCTGTCAATTCCTCGATAGAGTACGAAGAAACGTGAATATTCTCGTGCTTGGTAAGGAGTATTTTCTCCACTCTATATGCGTACAATATCGGCACGATTTCCTGAAGTATCCAATTCCAAGCATTTCCAAAATAGTTATACATTGGAATTTCCCATCAAATAATCACAAATTGCCTTGTCTATCGGCGCTCCCGTGTTATCCATCAACCATCCCCATTCACCTGTTGGGTTTACCTCCAGAAAATAATACTTGTTATCCTGCAACAGAAGATCCATTCCACCGAAGGTGAGATTCAATCTATTCATCAATTCGTGAATCATATTCCGAACATCCTTTGGCAGGCCAATGGGAGTATAGACTACATCGTTTTTCTGCAGACGCCAATCTCCCTCAATCCCAGAACCATTTTTCTTGATGGAAACAGGAAAGAGTTTCTCGCCGATAATTGTAACTCTGACATCAACTTTCGGCTCAATTCTTTCCTGAATCATGACAGGAGCTGAAGAGTAGTCACCGTTCTCAAGTTCTTCGCTATCGACAGAGTTCGTATATATAAATCCTTCTTTGCTATCAAATCTCAGGATTATTGGCTCCATCGTTTTTACGATCCAGTCCCTGTTACTCGCATAGGGTTTGGGGAAATTGGTCGCAATGCTTTCTGGAACGCTAAACCCCACTTTCTGAGCGATTCTGAGTTGATAAGCCTTTACCTCAGCTTGGTACGTGTACATGGGATGATTAACCCAAGTGGCATCTTCAAAGATTGTCAAAGCTCGAAGAAAAGCAGCCCATTGTCCCCTCGCCAATTGTTCTTCTGGAAGCAGATCAGGCTGATAATTATCCCGCAGGAATACCGGAGCCCGAAAATAGATGGATTTCAATACATCCGCACTTACTTGGAAATCAATATCTTCCCATCGCCCCTTGATAAGTGGGGTAGAAGGGAATAAGATCAGTTCCATTTTGTTGAATTTATCGCGATTTAAGCGAAGGTATTTTGCTTTTCGAGTATGAAGCTCAGCTGCGACCAAGTCACTGGAATAATCGTGAGTATTTGAGATTAAGAGAATCTCAGGAGAAAGAACATCCATTATTCGCCTTTTTCATCTTCACCTGTTTCAATGTCTTTCTTTTTGGTTCCGCAGACCGGTCTTGATGGATCATTTGACCTCATCATGCAACTTCCATCACTCTCGAAACGCCAGAACCCCGCTTTGGTGTCGAAAGAACAGCCAGAAAGTTTCTCTGGCAAAGGGGTTCTATCAAATTGCTTGACTTTGCCCAAAATTGGATGGTTTACTTTCATATCCGTTCTCCCATTATAAATGTTTTCGTTTCGTATCCTATGCCAGGACAAGCCGATTGTCTATTTAAGAATAGCAGCAAAGCTGTGTGCCAGAGTAAGTCACACCCCTTCGTTGATCACCTATCCCCTCGATAACTCCACATAAATTCCTTTCCGCCTTTGCCCCATAAATGCTATAAACTTGCCTACTGATTCGGAAGCAGCAGCCAGGGGCGATTCACCGTAGACGATATTGCAAGCGTTGGTTTTGATTGGGATATTTTCTTTCAAGCAGGTAGCGGATGCCCACAGGTCACGTCAAACCCTTGTTTCATGAAAAGACGCTCGCCAAAGCGATGGCGGGCTTTGCCTTTCCGTCCGATATGGACGCCCGCCGGGCCGTGGTGGCGCGCTGGATCACCTCGCTGGAGCGTGGGACGCTGGACGTCATCAAGGAAGTCTCGCTGCACGGCGAGTTTCTGCGCGACATCTTTGGCGAGGTGCTGGGCTACCGCTCCGTCATCCAGGGCGAAGGCGAAGCCTGGACGCTGCATGCCGAGGCGCATATCTCCGATGGCGGCGGCTCGGCTGATGGCGCGCTGGGTTTCTTCACCGCCACCGAATCCGCCAGCAAGGCCACGCGCCTGAAGGGTCGCATCGTCGCGCCGATCGAACTGAAGGGCGCGGTCAACAACCTGGACCGTCCCGCCTCCGGGCGCACGGAATCCGCCGTTGAGCAGGGCTGGCGCTACGCCAACTACACCGAGGGCTGCAAGTGGGTGCTGGTTAGCAACTATCGAGAGATCCGCCTCTACCGCACCAGCAAGACACCCGCCTTCTATGAACGCTTCAAGCTGGCCGATCTTGCCGACGATGCCGTCTTCCGGCGTTTCTTCTTCCTGCTCTGTACCGAGAACTTCCTGCCGCTGGAAGCCAAGCAGGATGGAGACTCCCGCGTGGATGCGCTCCTGCGCGAGTCCGACAACGCCGAGGAGGCCATCACCAAGGCGCTTTACGCCGAGTACAAGGACACGCGCCTCAAGCTGGTGCAATACCTGACCGAGCAGACCGACGGCGACAAGGCCGCCATGATCGAGACGGCGCAGAAGATCCTCGACCGCGTGCTGTTCATCGCCTTTTGCGAGGATCGCGGGCTCTTGCCGCCGAACACGATCAAGACCGCGCACGACTACAAGGATCCCTACAATCCGACCGCCGTCTGGACGCGCTACAAGGCGGTCTTCCGCTGGGTGGACAAGGGCAACGACAACCCGCCCATCCCCGGTTACAACGGCGGGCTGTTCAAGCCCGATCCGGTCATCGACGAGCAGATCAGCCTGCCGGATGAGTTGTGCGACGAGTTGAACGCCATCACGCGCTACGATTTCGACACGGACGTATCGGTCGAGGTGCTGGGCCACATCTTCGAGCAGTCGGTCACCGACCTGGAGGAACTGAAAGCCGCCGCGTCTGGTGAGGACTTCGACAAGAAGAAGGGCCGTCGCAAGACCCAGGGCGTTTACTACACGCCCGCAATGGTGACGCAGTACATCGTGGATGTGGCGCTGGGCGGTTATCTGCGGCGCAAGGAGGAGGAGCTTCGCCAGCGCATCGGACTGGATGCCATCCCCGAGGCGCACGGGCGCAAGCTGGCCAAGGCCGAGCACGAGTTCTGGGAGGCCTACCGCGACGAGGTGCTGAAGCGCACCCGCGTGCTGGATCCGGCCTGCGGCTCCGGCGCGTTTCTGATCGCGGCCTTCGATTACCTGCTGGCGCAGTACGAGCGCGTCAACGACGCCCTGGCGGCCTTCGAGGGCGGGCAGCGCAGCCTGTTCGACCTGAACAAGACCATCCTCAACCACAACCTTTACGGCGTGGATCTCTCGAAGGAGTCGGTGGAGATCACCAAGCTCAGCCTGTGGCTGAAGACCGCCGAGCGCGGCAAGCCGTTGACCTTCCTGGACGACAACATCCAGCAGGGTGACTCCATCGTGGACGATGCAGCCTATTCGGAGACTCCATTCGATTGGCAAGAGCGCTTTAAGAATGTCTTTGATGATGGCGGTTTCGATGTGGTGATCGGCAACCCGCCTTACGTTCGCCAGGAACTGCTATCGCCGATCAAGCCGTATCTGAAGGAGCATTACCATTCCTTCGACGGCGTGGCGGATCTGTACACCTATTTCTACGAGCGCGGCGTGCAGGCCTTGAAGCCGGGCGGCGTGCTGTCGTTCATCGTGACGAACAAGTGGTTGAAGTCCGGTTACGGCGAGGCGCTGCGGCGTTTTTTCGCCGAACATACGGTCTTCGAGCAGATCCTCGACTTCGGCCACGCGCCCATCTTCGAGGACGCCGACGTCTTCCCTTGCATCGTGTCGGTGCGTCGCCCGACTGTACGTGATGCTGCGGGGAAAGTATTGCACCACTACCACGGTCTCATTAAAAAGCTAGCGGAACACGACCGGGGCGAGCAACTACCCGATCCACCTTCCCAACCCGAGCCAACCGCGCCGGTGGTCATCTGTCCCGTGCCTCGTGAGAAACTGGCAGACATCAACCTCAAGCAGTTCGTTCGCCAGCATGGTTACGAGGTGCCCTGGTCGCGGTTTTCGGAAAAGGCGTGGAGTCTTGAGCACCCGGCGGTCGTAGATTTGATGGCAAAGATTAAAGGAAATGGCGTACCACTTGCCAAATTTATCAATACAAACCCATGCTACGGAATCAAGACAGGCTTAAACGAAGCATTCCTCATTGATACGCCAACACGTAACGATTTGCTAAAAGAAGATCCAAGGTCAGAAGAAATAGTGAAACCTTACTTGCGTGGTCAGGACATTAAGAGATGGCATCCTGAATGGGCTGGACTTTGGATGATCTTTGCGCGGCATGGAGTTGAAATCGATCACTATCAAGCAGTAAAGCAACACCTTCTCCAGTTCCAAGAGAGATTGGAACCACGTCCAAAGGATTGGGATGCAAAGAAACAGGGAACTTGGCCGGGAAGAAAACCTGGCCTGTACAAATGGAATGAAATCCAAGATCCAGTTGATTATTGGGAACTATTTTACAAACCTAAAATGGTGATACAGAGGATAGCCTTCCATTCGCGCATTTCTTTTGATGACAACAATGTTCTTATCAATGATGCAGCGATCATGATTCCCAAAGTCGATTTTTGGGTATTGGCAGTTATGAACTCGCCAGCAAACTGGTACTATTCGTTCCGATACTTCCCACACAAAAAAGACGAAGCTTTGGCGATGGACATCCCATACGTCAAGAAACTCCCCATCGCTCCGCCCACCGAAACCATACGCACCGAGGCTGAGGAGCGCGTGGCGGCGCTGATCGAACTGACCCGCGCCAACCAAAGCGCCCAGCGCGATCTGCTCGACTGGCTGAAGCAGATCCAGTCCATCGACAAACCGGGCCTAAAGCTGCAAGACGCCGCCGCTCTGGACTTCGACGCCTTCATGGCCGAAGTGAAGAAGCGCCGCCCCAAAGCGGCAGGCAAGCTGAGCGTGAGTGGCGTGAAGGAGCTGCGCGAGGCCTACGAGGAGATCGTCCCCGCCATGCAGCGCCGCGCCGCCGAAGCCCAACAGCACGAACGCCGCCTGGCCGACCTCGTCAACCAGGCCTATGGCCTCACCCCCGAGGAAATCGACCTGATGTGGAAGACTGCCCCGCCCCGGATGCCGGTGGGGAGGGGATGATGCTTGAGAAGTTTTTGATTTTTATCAAACCCGTATATTCTTGGCTTTCAGATGGAGTAGATAAACCTGCAGAATGGGTCGGTCTAATGGCTGGCCTTGTTGGTATTTTGGGATTTCTTTACGCCATATCCCGATGGTTGATTAAAAGTGCTTTGTCCGTGATGAAAATATCTTCAACTGAACTCATACATGAAAGTGCTGAGGAGGTCTCAGAAAATCAAACACTTGAGGTAACATCAAGTGTTTCAACCCAAAATTCTTTTCCAAAGTACAATTGGAATAGATATTGGATTCCGAGTCGGATCGCGACAGAAGCTCTTAGTATCGGAATTATTAAGTTCAACGGATTCTTACCAGACTTGGGTGAATTCAATGAGTATAGCAATACCGCTAAGTTATTGAAAGAGATTGAATCTTACCGTTTCCTCGGTTTGCTTGGGGAACCAGGAATTGGTAAGTCAACGACCTTGAAACAAGAATTTGAACGCCTCAGTCTTGAGTATGAGGCTAACGGTGACCAAGTATTATTTAAGGATTTAAACTCAATTGGTAGCGGGTTAGAACTTAGAGAAGAGTTATTCAAAAACCCGATATTTCAGAATTGGGTGACAGGCACTCATAACTTGTGTTTGTTTATTGACAGTTTAGATGAATGTCTTATCGACGTACAAACAGCTGCGCAAGTTATTGTTGAAGGATTGACAAGGACAAATACTGACTGGAATAGACTCAAAGTTAGACTTGCTTGCAGATCTGCTGCTTGGCCCCAATACTTTGAAGCAAGACTAAAACCGCTATTTACTAAAGATGAGTATGAATTATTTAAATTAGCACCACTTCAACACAAAAATGTTATCGAAGCAGCCTTAAGGGAAGGTTTGGATTCCGATGCGTTTGTTGGCGAAATCTATAATAAAAACGCAACAATATTTGCGAATACTCCCTTTAAGCTCAATTCGCTACTAAGGTATTATAAACAACATGGGGCAATTCCAGAAAAGCGTGAAGAATTGTTTGAAAGTCAGATCCTGATATACTGCCAAGAATCAAATCCTAGTAGGAAAAGCAGAAGGTTACTTGGAAGAATCTCTCCTGAAAAGCGAAAGAATGAACTATCGAAAATAGCTGCTTTGATGTTGTTTTCTGGAAAGAATACCGTTTTCATTGATTCTGATAAAAGCCAATCAGTTAATTCCGATATGCTTCTTACTGAGCTTATACAAATCGAGGAATGGGCTGAATTCCAAGCAGGATTTGATCACTATCAAGAAATATTCGACACTCCGTTTTTTTCAAGTCTAGGTGCAACTCGTTTAGAATGGTCTGTTCATAATATCAAAGAATACCTTACAGCCCAGTACTGCCAAGAAACGAAAATCTCTGCGGAACAGATAATTCCTTTATTATTTAACCCAAGCGGAAAGGTGTTACCCCAGCTTCATGAGGTGACTGGCTGGCTTATCAGGTATTCTTCTGAAATACTACAGATAATTCAGGATAGAAATCCAGAGGTCTTTTTGGCAATTAGTTCAGACTCCCTAACTGAGCAAATAAAAGAAAAAGCCATTCTTGGTTTAGTAAATGCTTATAGAAACAAGACCATACCTTACCCTGACTACGAGGTAAATTTCTCGCATTTATCATTTCCTGCACTTTGGGAATACCTATTGCCAATCGTTTTGAACCAATCCGAAGACATTATGATTCGTCGCATTGCTTTGCAGATGATCCGACAATGCAGATGCGACTCGAATGAAATACAAGATGAACTGGTACGTATGGCTCTGGATCAAGGCGAGCCAGATGTCGTCCGCGATATGGCAGCCTCTTCGGTAAAGCGGATCGGTAACGAAGCCCATCAATTAAAACTTCACCCCCTTGCAGAAGGGTTGGCAGGTTCAGATCCAAAGGATCAACTCAAAGGTCATGGCTTGGCATGCCTTTGGCCGGCTCACATAACTACCGAAGAGCTATTTGTGCTTCTTACAAATCCCAAGGAGTATATGTTCTTCGGAAGCTATTATAGCTTCCTCAAAGGACTGCCCAATAATTTATCGAAATCCGATCTGTCACTGGCCCTCCACTGGATACGTATAGTTCAAGGATGGCACATGGGACCATTCTGGAATTTGCCGGAAGATATTGTTCTTCGAAGTCTGGACCATCTTGATGATGATATCATTGCTACGAAACTGTCAGACGTACTCGTGGAGCGTATCCAATCAAATAATCCATACGATCTCAGGCAAAGTAGAGAAATTCAACAAAAACTGGTTTCGGAGAAGTCAATACGAAGGAAATTATTCTTGCTATTGGCAGAACGTATTACGCTTTCCAGTCATGATTTGTTTGGCATTAGCGATTTTCCGATCTCTGAAGACGATGTTGATTGGGCCATCTCGATTCTGCAATCTATAGAAAACGATGAGAGCAAGAAACATCTGGGTGAAATAATTAGATACTGCTTCTCCGGCTTCTCAGAAACAATCAAGCATCAATTCTATAATTCCCTTAAGGGGGATTCGATTCTTGAACCAATTTTCCATTCGTTTAGCCCAGAAGAAATTGAGAGGCAAAAACAACGATTGGAAGCAGAGAGGAAAAAATGGCAGAATCAACGATCACAGTGGCATGATCCTCAAGATCATATCCAAAAATGCATTGAAGCCATCGAAGAAAAAGGTCGCATCGAACTTTGGCAGAATATTTCTTTTGAGTTGGAAAGAGAATCTTCAGAATCACCTCCCCACAATAGCTTTCCCGACGATTTAACAAAGTCTCCGGGTTGGGAAAGAGCATCAGTCTCAGAGAAAGAAAAATATCAGGAGATTGCAAAAAGGTACATTCTGGAAATTGATCCATTAACGAGTAGATGGATTAGAACGAATCACTTACCCACCGAAATGATTTGTGGATATGCGGCATGGCATTTATTGGAAAAGGCGTCCCCTTCGATTTTAGCGAAATTCGAGACCGCCACTTGGAAAAAATGGAATGCGATATTCTGGCGTTATCCCATTTCAAATAATGATGATGAAGATGCAGAACTGAAACCTCTGCTCCTTGCTGCATATAAAGATGCAAAATCTGACATGATACATAGCTTAATAGAAATGATCGACGGTCAAAATAGCGATGCTGAAAATTCAATCCTATTTGTTCCGAGACGTGTCGAGTTGCTGTGGGATGAAAATATTGAAATTGCATTAACTCAAAAGCTATATGACATCAGCTTAAGGCCTGAATGTTTCGGCGACATTCTGGAAAGCATTCTCAAACATGGTGAAGGTAATGAAGCGCTCGATTATGCGGGGGAGGTCGTTTCACTCATCTCGAAAAAGAGCGATCCATTTTTCAAATTGGCGGTCTATGCTGGAAAAGCGTTATTCCGCTATCGGCCCATCGAATCGTGGTCGCTGATCCGCGAAGCCGCATTGCGATGCAATGATTTCGGCAACGAACTGTTTCTATCCATGGGAAACAGTTCTGAGGAATATTTCAATCGATTTTATAACCACGCCAGTGAGAATGATCTTGCCGAGCTGTTCATTCTTCTCGTTGATCTGTTCCCATACAGCGACGATCCACCTCCTCCACAAGGATTTGTTTCTGCAAGGCAACAAATTACAGAAGTTAAGAGCAATGTATTCAGAGTAATCAAGTACAGAAAAACTTCGGCAGGGATTGATGCATTAACGACTATTGCTGGTAAGTTTCCAGAATTGGAATGGATTCGATGGAGCATACCAGAAGCGCAGCAACTGATGCTTGAACACAACTGGAATCCACCAAAAGTTTCAGAAGTCTACGCGCTTTTCTCCGATAACGGAAAACGTATTGTTAATAGCGAGGGTGACCTCTTATCTGTTGTCTTGGAATCGTTGGAAAGGCTGCAATCTCGGATTCAAGACAACGCAAGAATGGCAAAACTGAATTTCTGGAATGAAAACAAGAATGGGCAGAAAGTCGTCTATCGGCCTAAAGACGAGCCAGCTTTCTCTCGAGTAGTGGTCGATGAATTGCAACGAGATCTGGATTCCCTCGGAATAATCATCAATCGCGAAACAAGGATCAATATTGGGGATCAAACGGATATCCGTATCGATGCCGTTTCTAGAGAAAATAATGACAAGCTGACCGTTATCATCGAATGCAAGGGGTGTTGGAACAGTGATCTCGATTCAGCCATGAAGAATCAGCTTGTTGATCGCTACCTCAATAGTGCTGCGTGTCGACACGGAATCTACCTTGTTGGCTGGTATCACTGCGATCAGTGGGATCCAAACTGCCCGAAGAACGAGAAAAAGAAAGGAAAACATCGGCATACTCAAAATATTGCTGACACGCTTAAGGAATTAAAAGAATCAAGTAGCCAGCTTTCGAAGACGCCGTTAGTAGTCGATTCTTTTATTCTTGATGTGTCCCTTTAGTCGTTCGACATCTTTTTTGACTATACCGGTGTAAGAGGACCCCCTATGGCCCAATCGCAGGACAGCCAAACACTCCAACAAATAGCAACAATGACTGATTTTGCCTTGTTTGAACGCCTTGCAATGGCTGTTCTCCGTTATTCAAAGCCAAATTACGAAGGAATGGTTCACACAGGGGTCAATACAGCCGGACAGACAGTAAAGGATCCTCTCGATGGCGTATTCGCTCGTACTGACTCTGTGCCCCCAGAATACATTTTAGTGGAGCAAACCACCGAATCTGATCTCGACAAGAAATGGCTGAATATCCCGGCGAATAGAGGCCCTAGAACTGTTTTAGGAGATGTTCATAAAGCAACGAAGTGGGCTACTGATGTCAGAAGAAAGCATCCCGATGCTAACATCACTTTAATTTTAACCTGCAATCAGCGCGTGAACTCAAAAACCTACGATTCAGTTGTAGATGCATGCTCTAGCGTTAGCATTGAGCTGGATATATGGGATGCAGCTCGCTTATCGGAATTTCTTGATATTAAAGCAGATGGACAATGGATTAGAAGGAAATACTTAGGAATTACCCAGGAGCGCTTGTCTCTTGACCAGTTTGGTGAACTATGCTGCAAATCTGTGGAAAGGCATACAACGACTTTATTCGACTACGATTTAGAAACGGATGTTGCGAGACCAATTGATCAATTCCTGATAAAACATTTAAAAAAAACAGATAATGGGCTGACTCTTCTGCTAGGGGATTCAGGATTCGGCAAAAGCGTCGCTACGCAGAAAATACTTAAAAGCTGGTCAGATATTGGTTTTGGCTTATGGTTACCAGATGAAATTGTGGATAGGAACCCAACTCTAGAGTCTGCCCTTAGTGATTGGTTAACAACGCTGAGTCCTGGGCTGGAGGATGAAGCAGGACAAAGCGCAATGCGACTTTCCAGTCAGAAACAGGGCCTCTTAATTGGGATAGACGATCTTAATCGTAGTCAGTCTCCTTCCCGATTGTTAGAGAAACTATTCGCCTGGTCGAATGTTAAATATAAATCGACCAAAGTGATTATTATTTGTCCGATCTGGCCTCGAATTTTAGATGCTCTTTCCACTAGCTTTCGCACAGGTGTCTTAAAACGTGCTTTTAATATCGGTCGTTTCCGTGCAAAAACTAGCGTTGAATATCTCATTAGAAATACTGCTGGAGAACATCAATTAACTCATTTGGAAGCATCCGATATTGCCCGCTCACTTGGTGGGGATCCACTTCTACTTGCAATGTGGATCAGCCGTTGGAAAACCCAAGCAAGCCGATCTATAGAATGTTCTTCGCTTGTTTACGATTACATAAATGATGAAATTAAAAAAGGCTCTCAATCAATTAGGCTGGCAGCAACTGACTGTTGGAATGCTTTGGAGAAGCTGGCAAGCTGGATGCTCACAAATAACGTAATGGTACCACGCTGGTCAGATATTCTCGCATCCTTCTCGGAAGATTCTGGAACACCTGCAGCTCTTAGATGCTTGGCCTTGGAGACATCTTTGTGTGGATTGGAAGCGAATGGTGATGTTGAGACCTTTCGTTTCAAACACGACAGACTCCGAGACCATGTCCTAGCAAAATGTATCGCCAATCATCTAAATTTGGGAGATCTAAGCAAAGATATTCTTGAAGAACCCTACTACGCTGAAATAATAGGACAATCCTTGTTGCTAACATCGGATATGACTTCGCATTTGCCTGCAGTGATGGCGGACAATCCTTTAGCTGGTTTTGAGGCTTTGCGACTCGTAGGAACCGATCAGGAAAATGATAAGCAAACCATTGCGGATGCCTGTCTGGCATGGTTGGACAACAATCCTAAAATATTGAGTTCTCTCAGATGGGCAATCGAAAATAAACTTTCTCTTTCGAAAGGATCACAAGTCCTCTCGATTACAGAAAAACTGAATAGTCAAAGCATGCCTATTCTAGTAGCGAGACTGCGAAACGGAGATCTTCTCAGCGGTATAAAACTGTGTATCCACTTTGAACCTTCACTTGGCTCACAATGGCGAGACACTGCAATCAACGACGCCATGAACGAGCATGGCCATAACTTGATTGAAGCCTTAAAGGAATATCTAAGAAAAACAAATCTAACGAATTACGGAAGAAAAGGAACTTTGAGACTCGCCGGACATATGTCTTCAGAGAACTTAGCACCAGCTATTGCCGAATGCTGGCATAATTCACCCGACAAAACCAAGATTCTTGCAGATGCGTTGTGGGCAGCTCTTAATTGCTGCTCTGACGACAAAACTGCAATTATAGAAATGATGAACCACTGGCGAACGCTTTCAAATGAGCATAACGAATATGGAATGTCACCGCGTAATTCCATCGCAGAGCCTGAACTGAGGATGGCATTTACACGAGGTCTTCCGCAAAACGCAATTCTGTTTTTAATCCATCAGATTGATGACGACCTCAAGTGGCCTATTATGCTAATTTTGTCAGAAATAGACCATCCAGATGCTGTAGAGTGTATTGTTAGACAAAATGCGAAGATTCAAGAACAATGTGATGAATCCGAAAAGTATTCTCCATGGCTTATGTCATCTCATCGACATTGGAATCCGGACTGGACACATGGGAAATCATTAAGCGTAGAATCGATGGAGCGCCTCCTGTCTCTTTGGGATAATGAGGCTGAGCCAAAATACGTAAGACAGCAAGCATTTTACCTGTGGTCTTCAAGTTATCGTGGTTCACCGGATTGTCTTCGAAAAATCCCCCAAACTAGCCCATTTTATCGTGCCGCTCTTGGGCGAAGGATGCTATTAGGCGATAGATCGACACTTTCCGACCTACCGACACTTCTCCATAATGTAAGAGATGCTGGCTATTGGCTTCAGTTTTTCCCACCTTGCTGGAATCTGGAATTCAAAGAGATTTTCACTTCTATCTTTGATAGCTATGCTGCTGATCAAGGTGATAAGAATAATGACTTAGGATACCATCTTTCAAAGGTTCTTTTTCTCATCCCCTATGATCATGCAGAAGAACTCTTACTTCGACACTGGCCAAAACTGAAAGACATCGACCGGTTTTTCCAACTAGCTCTATTTCTAGCAACCCCTAGCACACTACCATTGGTGGAAAAAATAATTGCTGAACAAGCAGATCCACGTCCTTTGTTCAAACACTTGTCGATGAACTTTGGCTTTAAAGAAAAAGGTCGATCTCCGATAAAAAAGGGACAGCTAATCGCGCTAGAGCCATATTTGCAATTCCTTGGTGACCTTGCCTTGCTCGAGATATGGGAAAGAGCGAATAAACTTGAGCTGCGTGATTGGGCAAACTCACACGTTTTCCCGTTGATAGATAAGAAGTATCGCCATCATTTCTTTGATTCTGATACATTCATCGATAAACTTGAAAATATCGCTCGAGGTAGATGGAGAATTAGCATCCACCGTCATACTGAAGATGCACTTGACCAAGGTATATCACGTGACCATATCGTCAAATTAGCCTCACAATGGATCGCCATGGGAATCTACAAAGGATGCTGGAGAGTCTTTCGTGATGTGATGATCTCTGTTGCCCAAAGGAGTCACCTAGAAGTGCTGACTGATCCAGAGATCTCAGAACTTAAAGATGCCTCCATTTGGATTGAGGATATTGTATACGCAGTGAAAAGACGAACTCTTGAGTAATAGCCTTGTCAAAATTAGTTCCTTTGCTTTGTACAAACGGACGCCTCGAATTTGGGTGAAACCATGTTTGACTCCTACATCGGCATCCACTACGCCGGAGCGGAAACATCGTCCAGCCGTTTGAAATCGCTGGCGGTCTATCGCGCCGACGGTTCCGGCGAACCGGAGAAAGTAATCACACCGGACGCCTACCCCTTCGGTCCGCAGAACTGGTCTCGTAAGGGGATCGCCGAGTGGGTGATCGAGCAGACGACCGCCGAGCCGGTCATCGTCGGCCTCGGCCACTGCTTTTCGCTGCCCAAGACCTGGTTCGACCTGCAAACCCTGCCGGACTGGAGCGAGATGCTGCGCCATTTCCCGCTCTGGTGGCCGACGCACAAACCGAACATGTACGTCTGTTTCACATTGGATCGTGAAGATTCCGTGCCGCCGGGAGGTACGCCGGACCAACTGCGCATCACGGAGACACGAATGCCGGGCGCGAAAGGCATCTTCCGCTTTGTCGGCCATGGCGCAATGGGCCAGATCAGCTGGGCGGGCATCCCCTGGCTTGCGCATATCCGGGAGAAGGTGGGCGACCGGGTCCATTTCTGGCCTTTCGACGGATGGTCACCGCCGGAAGGGAAGTCGGTCATCGCCGAGGTGTCGCCGTTCATGTTCAGCCGCAGCTATCCGAAAGAACGCCGGTCCCCACAGGAACACGACGCCTATTCCGTGGCGCGCTGGATGTCCGAGATGGACCGTACCGACCGTCTGGAAACATACTTCCACCCGCACCTGACCGACGAGGAACGCCGTATTGCGGAAACGATTGAAGGCTGGGTGCT
This sequence comes from Myxococcota bacterium, assembly GCA_965140415.1. GTDB lineage: Bacteria > Myxococcota_A > SURF-8 > SURF-8 > SURF-8. The sequence continues at coordinate 4,089,875 of OZ223209.1, read as the reverse complement.
GGGGGTGATGTGAGGGGTGGATCAATGGAAGACGCTAGCGATTGGGCCTGGAATTTTGAGCTGATTCAGCATTAATGCTATAAGTAATGACTCGTTCCCTCAGGGATTATTAACCAATTTTGAAATGGATTGCTGACCCGGGAAAATTACATGGCGGGAAGAAGTAATGAAAAACCACCTGTCTATCTACTCCATGAAGGCCGAGTGCAGGAATGGAACGAGTGGATCTACAAACAATCCGAAGTCCGAATAATTGATGTTGATTTCTCGGGATGCAAACTTGATGGTGCTCTGTTTACAATACCCACCCGAGAGAGTTCTGGAAAAACGAAAACGAAACCTGAGCAACCAATGAAAAGGAACCGCTTGCATCTTTCCGGGGTTACCTTTTCCAACTGTCGTCTGGTCGATGTAAATTTCACCGATGCCAACCTGAATGATGTGAGTTTTAGAGATGAATCCGTTCTGCAGAGAGTAAACTTTGATTGTGTTACCGTCAGAAACACAGGCAATACCCTGTTTTCCGTAGAAAATAGCTTCTATGACTGTTCCTTTTCTTCTGCTCACTTTTCTTTTGCGGATTTCACGAAATCGACGTTTCGGGACTGCAAGTTCATCAATACCGATTTATCGCAAGCGAAATTTCCTGGAACGGATCTGGAAGACTGCATGTTCGACAGTTGCTCCTTGGATTCGACCGGATGGCAACATGGCAATCTATGCCGGATTGGAGTTTTCGGTTGGAAGGCGGGCTCAATATCCCACTATGAACAAGATGCGGATTTTGAAGGAACGCTTGATCAGGCCGATTTCTCGCACGCCACACTCCACGAGGTCGCTGCGGAAAACATAGGTTTCTGGCGCAGCCGATGGCAAGGAAGCATAGTTCAGGAATGTATGTTCAATGAATGCAGCTTTGTCGAGAGCAATATTACTCTTGCAAGGTTCAAATCATGCGACTTCATCGGAGCCGATTTCCAAGAACTGACCATTGAGAAAAGCTTTTTTACCTATTGTGGCTTAGACGGAATCAACGTCACTGGTTGGCACCCATCTGAGTTGACCATCATTAAGCCGGAAATTACTCGTGCACGGTTCGGTCCTGAAGATTCGGATATTGTACAATTTAAGATTGCAGAGGAGTTTGTTGACGAGGCAAAAAGCCATCTCACCGAAGAACATCACTTCGCTCAAGAGACGACTCCATTTCTCTTAGGAGAGCCTAAGGCCGTCTGCTTTACCCATGAAACGGGCCGTTCTCCCCACTATCTAATGACCGAAGATGAAGTTCAGGAAATGATCGAGCGGGAACGGGAGTTTGAACATTTCCTGGTATGCTATAAAGAATATTCACGAATCAGTAAAAAGAGCGGTCGCCGAAGACCCGAGGAAAATATTACTTCAGCTGAATTAGAAGTGCTGATTGCATATCTCCAACGTTTCGTTAAACATGAATCGCCAATTATGCCATCGCGGCTTTTAGGATTGAGACATACAACAACGCCAGACTCCAGAAGAAAGCACTTCTTTAATCTTCGCAGAAAACTCGATGCAGCATCCGATTTTCGTCTCTTCAAAAAGGCAAATCCATACATAGAAGTGACTCGACATCATGAAGTCTCTTTTATCCCGGATTCGGATGCCACTTACTGTCTGATAATAGATGCGGGATTCTACCTAACATATTGAAATTAAAGCATTCCTTCCTTCCCAGTTCCTTCCCAGAAGATTGACTCTCAATTCTCACCCACCTTGCTGAAATCCTGCCTGTGTTCAACAGGTTAGGAGGCAGTCATGCCCAAATCAAAGCTCAAAATAAAGGGTGAGATAGTAAAATCTGAAAGCTCCCAGACCAAAAAGAAAAAGCAAAGCTCGAACAACTTTCGCCAGAACTTTATTGACGCGCTGGCCGGTGGGTTGGCGGAACTGGTTGGTGTTGATCCTGAGGAACAGGAACCCGAAGAGGCGGAAAAGGATTGACACAATGGATAGCATGGGATACCAATACTAACAATACGCATCGTAGGAGGATGTAAGATGGCCAAGAAGAAAAAGATAAAGAAACGAAAGCTCTGCGCGCTTTACGGACGTGTGAGTACAGATAGACAGGCTCGCGTGGACCATGGTGGACTTGATACCCAGTTCGACTTGATGGAGCGCCAGATCAAACTCAATCAGGACGCCAATCCTGATGTTGAATGGGTCATCGTGGACCGATACAGGGATGAAGGGAAGTCCGGCAAGGACTTCAATCGACCTGAATTCCAGCGAATGATGAGGGACGTGGAGGCCGGTCGGATCAATACCGTTGTAGCTGCCAAGTTCGATCGTCTTAGCCGTGCAGGCATTCTTGACTTCTATCGACTGCTGGAACGTCTTAACGAATTGGGGACGGACTGCATATCCGTGAAAGAACAATTTGACACGAGCAGTGCATCGGGTCGAGCCTTTATGGGTGTACACATGGTTTTCGCACAGTACGAAAGGGAACTGACCGCTGAAAGAACTGCCGACACTATGGCTCACCGCGCCCGTGAGGGTCTATTCAACGGCGGGCATGTGCCATTCGGCTACAATGTCGACCCCAATCGTAAGGGGCATCTCGTCATCAACGAAGATGAGGCCGACCTCCTTCTTCATGACGTGTACGAGAAGTGCGTGGAACTGGGAAGTGCGGGGAAGGTTCACAAGCATTTACGGGAGAAAGGGATCGTTTCGCCCAAGACTGTCAGCAGGCGGGGAAAAGCCCACGGTGGCACACCATACTGCAAACCGGCGGTTATCAACATGCTGACCAATCCGGTCTATGTCGGCAAGGTTTCCCATCATGGCAAGACGTACGACGGTGTCCACGACCCAATCATCCCACAGGAGCTTTTCGACCAGGTTCAGGACATCCTCGGCAAGAACCGTCTACGACCGCCCATCGCGCCGGAAGAGCGGAAGCACGAATATCTTCTGCAGGGGCTGATCCGTTGCGGACAATGCGGGTCGATGATGACCCCGCGGTCCAGCACCGGTCGTAACGGCCTCCATCATTACTACAACTGCACCAAACAGAACGTCTCCGCCGGGTACGACTGCGATGCCCGGTATGTTCCCGCCATAGCCGCTGAAGAGTTCGTCATCGATCTCCTGAAGCAGGCGGTGCTGGACGAAGAAGAGATGCAGCGTGTGGTCAAGAAGGCAAACGAGCTTCGCAGTAAGACCCTGAAGACCCTGGACAGGGACATCAGCCGCACCAAGAAGGCCCTACAGGACGTGAAAGCCAAGATCGCGACCATCGTACAGGCCATTGAGGATGGCGCTGATGTAGGCCCACTCAGGAAGCGTCTTCGCGAATTATCCGACGATGAAAAAGGGCAAAAGGCTGATTTGGAGAAGTTGCAGGAGAAGAAAGCGGCCACAGAGGAGAAACTTCTCTCAGCGGAAGTCATCACAGAGTCCTACAAAAACGTCCCGGATATCGTCGATGGACTGGTCAAACAGGGCAAGTGGAAGCGCCTCCGGGCCATCCTCCAGCAGTACATCGAGTTCATCGAGTGGCGTTGGGACAAGAAGGACAAGAACAAGGGCACAATGCGTGTCCATTTGTACGAACACGCCAACCCTGTGGAATCAGAGCATAAAACGAAAAAGCCCGACGCACTGGTTAACGATGGTGCGTCGGACTGTAAAGATTGGCTCGCGTTTACAAATGCCTTTGCAGCCTTTTTGATGACGCCACAACAGGGGCGAGATTACCTTGCTATCGAAGCACCGTTGTTTGTAAAAGCTATGGCATAACGACAGGTTACAAAGCGACAAAGCCTGCTATGAAGCGCCCGTCGGAACATTGCACCCACAAAAAATTGCCCTTCAAATGCAACGCACATTGTGGTATTATTGCAGCATAACACTGCTAAATGGCAAAACCGCCGTTTTGCATGGAGGGAAAAACTGAACATGGACGAACGCGAAAAACTGAAAGGGATTTGGGGGCACATTCGCAAAGCCATAGAGCCTAAAAAAGAAGTATGGCAAGCCAACCCCACAAAAACGTGGACAACCGCTATCATGAAGGGGTTAACCAACTGCAAAAAGCTATTTGAAAGCCAAAAGCATTTGCACGTTTGGCACAAAACCCACGGTGGCGAATACATGCTGGACTTTACCCTCTCCGCGTGGCCGGGGGAATTTGGCAATTTTCCAGCGGTGCAAGGCTGGGTTAACGATAACAAGCGTTTCGGCATTGTGGTTGCGGCAGAATCGGAAATGGGCAGCTACTACAGTTCATCCCGCAACTTTCGCCTTGTTATGGACGACTTCTGCAAACTGGTAGACGTACAGGCGCAATACAAAGTCATGGTGTATGGCTGCCACGATGGCGATGATTTGGAAAAAGCGTTTGCACAAGTCTTAGACAACAGGCTGTTTCCCAACCCCGAAGCAGACAATTGGCTTTTCGTTGGCCTGCCGCATAAGTACGAAAAACATGGCAAAAGCAGCACGCTTGAGAAAGAACTGCATGACGGCACTTTGCGGCTGCACATGAAAACCACTGGCAACGACCAAGGGTTTGTGCCGTACAAGGACTGGTAACGGCAGAATGGCACGAAAGCAACCGGCGAAAACCAGCACGCAAGATCAAGCAGCGGTAACACTGCCACCTTTCACCGTTGACAAAAAGGGCAGCAAAGGCGGTGCCCCAGTTGCAGGCCCGACACGCACGCAACCACACCCTCCAAAAACCCCAAAAGGCACCACCGTCAACCCCGTTCCAAAGGGCGTCCAACACCAATCGGACGGCAGGCACAATGCGCAAGGTATAAGCATTGAGAAATACAACCGAATGTTCCAAGCCTACATGGAAGTGCAAAGTGTGCAATATGTGGCGAACACGTGCACGGTAAACCGGCGCACCGCCAAGAAATACATTGAGCATGGCGATCCACACCGGTACATGGAAGCTCTGGCCATGCGCCGCCAAAGAATTTTGCAGAGTGCGTGGGGGGATGAGCGCCAAGCTTGGGCTGATGCTATGGAAAAATGGAAAGCCCCGCTTGCTGCCCTGCGGTTGTTTATAAGCAAGGCCATTTCGGAAGCCGTCAACGACCCCAAAGTGTACGCCAGCCTCAAGCGCAACCCAAAAGCGGTGATTGAAATGGCCTCCAAGATCATGCTGGCTGAAAGCTATATTTACGGCGGCCCGAAGTCGCAACCCAGCCGCGACACCGTTGCAGAGTTTGAAGGCTGGACGCCCGACGAATTGCTTACCTTTGCGGAAACCGGCCAACGGCCTGCATGGTTGAGCGAAAGCCAGCAGCCCAACCCTTACGGCCAATAACCCACTACCACCTGCATTTGCCATAACAACGAAAACCGGCGTTTTGCGGAATGACCTTGGCAAAAAGAATTCATTCCGCTAGACTATAGGTGCTCAATCTTGCAGCAGGTTTCTGCCCTGAAAAGGGCTGACTGGCTGGTTACCAGTGACCGAAAGCTGCCGCAAGTGCGAGACAAGACAATGTGGCCTGCACAGCGCTACCCATATGCGCATGTGCTAACCACACGTGTGCCTCTAGGGCGGGGCGCACGATGGAGGTGCAGGCCACGCCGCGTGTTGCCCCGTTATTATTTTATGGGGCGTCTTTATTGACGAAAGACGGTGTGAGGTGGCCTGTATGTTGAAAAGCAGTGTGTTGGCGTTTGCCCTTTGTTTTGTATTATTGGCCTGCGGCGGTACGGATACCGCAAATCCCAACGACAACCCGGACGGCGATAACCCGGCTATAGATGGCGACGGCGAGGATTGCCCAACCGGCACCCTGCATTGCCCGTGCTACGGCAACGGAACCTGCAACGAGGGGCTTGCCTGCCAAGACAATCTGTGCCTTGCAAGCAGCAATGACGGTGACGGCGATACGGACGACTCGCCTCCTGCGGATGGCGATAACGAAAACAACCCACCCGTTGACGGCGATGGCGAAATACCGGACGGCGACACGTTGCCCGATGGCGATTCGCCCGCAGACGGTGACGATCCGCAGGTTGATGGCGATGATGAAGAATCGCCAACTGACGGCGACGAGCCACAAAGTGAATGTGTGGCGGGACTGACGGTGTGCAGCGAAGACAGATACGGGTTTCACCCTTGCGGCGATGATGATAACGGCTTGGGCGAGTTGGGGCAGCGCGTGCCCTGCGATCCAAGCCAAGCCTGCACGGATGGCATTTGCGCCCAAGAGGGCTGCCAGCCTGCTGAGTTGTTTTTCGTACTCGACCGCAGTTCAAGCATGCTTGCCGCCGATACGTGGCAGTGGGTAAAGGAAACTTTTCTTGCGGCCATTGATGAGCGCGATCACGTCAATAACATCGGCTTTCGCCAGTTTCCATCCGAGGCTTGCGGTGCAGGCGAAACCCTGCCCATGAGCTTGGACAACGCCGAAACCATAGCCAACGCCATAACCGACCCGGCTGTAGACAGCAGCACCCCTATTGCAGCCAGCCTGCAAGATTTGGAGGACAACTTCGGTGATCCCAACCCCCGGCAAGCGGTGGTGCTGATAACCGATGGCGAGGAAACCTGCGAAGATGACACCAACGCAATTGCGGCGGCGCGGGAACTCTTCATGAAGGGCATTTTCGTGCATGTGGTGGCGGTAACGACCACGGCCAACCGCGTCTTTTTGGACGAAGTCGCATTTGCTGGCGGCACAGGCCAAAGCCGGTTGGTAACGGATGGCGAAAGCTTCGCTACGGCTTTGCAGGCCATTTACGAGGAAATCAATGCCCGGCGCTGCGAACCGGACAATCTGTGCTGTTTGGATGATGGATGCGGCTTGGTAGAAAGTAGAATTGTTTGTGGAGGTGCGTGTGAATGTTCGGAAGAACAAAGTGCATGTGTTATTGACAAAGAGTATAGCTTTGCTTGCTTCGAAGGCGATGTTTATTGGTACGATTGTCAAGGCGCTTTGGCGCAAAAGAAAGAGGATTGTAAATCATGCACCTGTACTGGCGATGCCTGCGATATTGATCCCGAGCACTATTTGAGCTGTTGGAACAATGATGTTTATTGGTACGATTGCAAAGACAATAGAAGAGAAAAACAAGAAGACTGTGGAACATGCCATTGCTCAGCGGGTGTTTGTTACACCGACAATCGGGATTCCTACGCCTGCCAAGATGGGAATGTGTACTGGTATGACTGCCACGGCCAATTAGGGCAGCTAAAAGAGTCGTGTGGACATTGTCCATGCGAAGTGGATTCATGCAGAAACATCGAGCACTATGACACCGTTTGCCATGACAGGGATGTCTACTGGATTACCTGCAATTCTATACAATCAGACAAAAAAGAAGAGTGTGGCGAAAACGGGTGCAGAGATGGAGCTTGTATTGCGAAATAATTGCTCTGTTTTTCCCCGCGTGCATTTGCCGCATTGATTGCCATCAACGGCTGTTGTGGTTTCTTGTCCGCTGTGTTCGCACAGCGCAATAAGCATTAACAGAACAGGAGGGAGTGTATGCAAATGGCGAAGATGATTTTGGCATGGGTGGCTGGTGTCTTTCTGATTCTGGCAGGATTGGTGAACATTGCCCAAGGCGCGTGGGGGTTGGTTGCCGTGGCGGGCCTGCTACTGTTGCCGCCCGTGGGCAAGCTATTGGAGGACAAGGCGAAGATGCCCCTTAAACCGGCTGTAAAGGCCGTTGTCGTGGCCGTTTGCATGATTGTGGCTGTAGCTACCACTCCGACCAAGGAAAAGGCGACAGAGGGCGAAAACGCAACGACTAAGCCTGCACCGGTTGCACAGCCTGCCAAACCGGCAGAACCGGTACAAGCCGCCAAACCAGTCCCCAAGCCCGCACCACCGGAAGAAAAGAAACATGGGCTTACCAAGGCAGAACGCCAAAAGGTATTTGCGGCAGCCAAAGCAGCGGATAACCGGGCTTTAGTGGAATTGAAATTCAAATACTTTGCTATGGACCCCAACGACCTGAAACCGGGCTTTGAGTTTCGCCTGACGCGCAAAACGCCCCTACTGCTTGGTTCCGTTACCAGTCTGAGCATTGGGCCAACGCTGGAGCCGGGCGTATTTGTGAAGATCGTTAAAAAGGTGCCGGGCGCTGGCGGTGGCAACTTCTACCAAGTGCAGGCGGCATTGGATGCGGTGGACAGCCTGAAATCACTTAAGCAGCTTGGCTATGCACGCGATGGCCATATCAAATCCACGGCGCTGTTCGGCCAAGACCTGTTGGACGCCAACAAAGCGGCTGCCTACGAAAAGGCGTTGGCGGCAAAAATTAAGAAGTATCGCAAAGCGCTGGCCACCGAGCACAAGCTAAGCCCCGAACAGTTGGTCGATATCGTAGCCGAGGGCGAACGCGAAAAGTGGCCGGTGAAATAGCCGCACCATGAAACTCTGGCTTTTACTGTTTTTGTTAAATGGTGGGGGCGGGCTTACCCCGGACGTGTGGCAGCTTGCAAACGCGGTGATGATTGCAGCTTGCAATCAGGCCGGGTACTGCCAGTTGGTGCAGCCTGCCGGGCAAGCATCCGTGGTGCGCATTCGACGCTACCAGCGAAAAGCGAAAGCCAACACATCCCAAGCCCACCCACAGCGAAAGCCGGTCAACCACTCCCGTCACCTGCGGCTATTCGACCCCAAGCGCGATTGGCAGTTGGGCGGCAAAGCCAAACCCAAGGCGAAACCGCAACAAAAAGCCAAGCACAAAACCAAGCAGACAAAGCGCAAAACCGTGCTAGCGTGTGGACACCGAAATTCCCGATCGAATCTAATTTTGCGTTCGAATGACAAACCGGGCGGTTTTCAAAACCAGTTAAACCGGTTTGGGAGGTTTTGAGAGGGCTGTTATTACTGGCAACACAGCTTAACATGCCGTCATTGCACACGATTATCGTTTGCAGCCAAGTTAAAGCAGCGTGACGAACCGGTCAAACCGGTTTGGCATAAACCGGGTGGCTTGAGGGGTGGTTTTGGGCCGATTTTGGCGATTGCAAGCGCAATATCGCACCCGGAAAAAGACGTACCCGTAGATTTGCAAATTGCAAGCATGGCTTAACCGCAAGACATAACTGGCGAAACCTGCAAATGTGGCACTGGATGCCACTTTGAAAAAACCCGACGGTTGTAAACCCTGAGAACGGATAACGGATAACGGATAACGGATAACGGAGAACAGAGAACGGATAACTGAAAAGCCCTAACGGGCTAATGGCAGGCTGCACCTGCCGCATGGTTTTGCAGACGGTTTACCGGCACGCCAACCTACCCGTTTGCGGCAATCAACTTTCGCTGCCTAAAAAGCCCGCGCATAGTCGCACCAAAACGGCGGTTTTCGACGCTTACAGCCAGTAATGGAGCGGGTGTGAGCGATTATGGGGCAAAGACCTAGCACAGACCCAGCACAGACATATCACTCTCGCCGCGAGAATGGTCCGCTGTTGCATTTTGTTGGCACGGGATATGGGTTGGTATGGATCGGTCATTCCGAAGGGCTTAAAACGCGACTTTTCAGTTGCAAAACGTTGGCGTGCTGGCAGGCGGTGAGCGCCGCAACCGCTTGCACCCTTGAAAACCGCCGTTTTGCGGGTGTGCTGACTCAATCCCAACCGGGTAGTTGCGTGCCGTCTGGCAGTAAACCGTGGTGGAAGAAATTCTTGATGGCTTTGTAGGTGGGTAGCTCAAACGGTCGGCTTAGGGTTTTGCGGATATGCCTGCGGTAAAGCTCGGGAGTTAATGGCCGCAACTTGAACGTGCGGCCTTGCGTGTCTGTAAACACAAAGCGTTTGGGGTGGTCTTCCAATACCGCCTGCACTTCCAGTATGCGCCGCCCCGCGCCTTCACTGAGTGTCCAGAAACCTACTAGCGGTTCATAGCCCGGCCTGCCTTCAAAGCCCGGCTGGTAACCGGGGTGTAACGCCAAGTCGTAATAACTGTCCTTTGGCCCTGCAACGTGGCAAACGGTGTACTTTTCAAAATCAAATTGCATCGCGCCTCCTATTGCAGCCATGTTAACGGAGCCTCGCGCCCCGGAGCAACTCATTCCTTGCGAGAAAATGCGAAGACCCCGCGACCCGCAACTTGCAGCCTGCAATTGCAAGTTGCAAGCTGCAATCAGGCTGTGTCGCCCTTCACGCGCTGTTGCCACAAAGCAGCACCATGCAAGGTATGACATATTCTGGCACACTTAAAGTATTACCTTTGCATATTATTCTTTTCAGTCTGCCTGAAATGCCTTATAGTTGCCACATCGTTTCGGTAGTTTTTTGCGGTGTTTTGGAGGTGGGGATGAACGTTTACCAACAAGTTTTAAGTTGTGCGCAAGATTGGCCCGAATGGCAGCAAGACGCTCTGCGTAGAATTGTACATATCAATGGCCCATTATCGCAGCAGGATATTGAGGAAGTTGCGAAGCTTTGCAAAAAGGAGCAGGGCTGGAAGGGTATTGAGCTTGAACCAACGCCCATTGAGGCAAGCCACCTTCCAAACCAAAGCACAAATATACAATCGATTCGCCTTGAAAAGCTTCATGAGAATTTCAATGTATGTGCAACAGTAGATAAGCAAACGCTACCATTCAGCCAGAATGGTCTAAGCGTATTTTACGGAGACAATGGCAGCGGTAAGTCAAGCTATGCGAGAGTAATAAAACAGGCTTGCCGTGCACGTGGCCAAAAAGAGAAAGTTGAGAAGAACGCCAACACCGGTAACCGCGCTGAACCAAAAGCCACAATTGAGTTCAGCATTAACAGGCAAACGAAACTTGCTTTCGACTGGCAAAACAACAAGCCAGCGCCGGATGAACTATCACAGATCAGCGTGTTCGACCACAATTCAGCCCAAGTGTACATTGCGGATAAAACCGACCCTGCCTATCAACCGGCTGGCATGGATCTCTTATCGCAGCTAGCCAAAGTATGCGGGCAGGTGCAAGAGGTGCTAAACGCAGAGTTTGACCAAAGTAACCGCATTAAAGATGACGGGTTGCCCTTCGACCCTCCACAAAACACCGCAGTAAGCAAACTGTTTGGCAGCCTTGATGCATCCACAGACCCGGAAGAGGTCAAAAAGCTTGCAGGTTTGAGCGATGAAGAGAAAAAGAAGCTAGCAGAGTTAAAAAAAGAGCTTGAACGGCTTAAGAAAGCAAACCCGCAAAACGATGCAATAGCTATCGACAGGCTTGTAAGCCAATGCAACCCTCTATACCAGCGCCTTGTAAAGATTCAGGCTGGTTTGGGTGAGAATGCTATATCACAATTGGCCAGCAAGCTTGCGGAATATACCACTGCACAGCAGGCTTCCAAGGCCGCCCAACAGCAGGCATTCAGCGATGATGATGCGCTTCTCAACGGTGTGGGAACAAGCCCGTGGAAAACTCTTTGGGATGCGGCTCGGAGATACTCCACCGAAGCCGCCTATTCAAAGCAGGAATTTCCGGTTACAGAAGATCAGGCGCAATGCGTACTTTGCCATCAACCCCTTGATGTTGCCGCCACAGATCGTTTGCAACGGTTTGAAGAATTTGTGCGCACGGATACGCAACAGCAGGAGGAAAAAGCACAAGAGGCGGTTCTTGCAGCTTGCAAGGCAATGGCAGAAGCAAAACTTAGGGTGCGTGGTGACAGCGACGACAATGTTCTCAAAGAGATAGAGGCTGATGCATCCGATTTAGCGAAAGCCCTGCGAGAATTCCTCGACACTGCAACCGCAATACAGGCGGCAATTGGTGAGCTTGAGCTGGTTGTAAGAGGTGGCGAATCGCCAACAATGCCAGATATTGGCAAGATGTCAGACGACGCCTTACCCAAATTCAAGAAATTGCTTGATGATAAACAAGCAAAGGCTGCCGAACTGCGCAACAAGGACAACAGCGCCGAGCAGGAAAAGGTGCAACAGCAGATAAGCGAGCAAGAAGCGAAAGAAATGCTTGGCCAAAAGCGACAACAGGTGCTCCGTTATCTGGATGCGTTGAAGCGAATTGAGTTGCTTACCAAGGCAAAAGCCGCAACCAACACATCACATATAACACGGGCAACCAAGGCAATTGCTGAGCAAGAAATTACCGACAGTTTGTGTAAAGCATTTGAGAGCGAGTTAAAGAAGCTTGGGGTCGTAGGTATTCAGCCTAAGTTGGAAAGCGCCGGTGGCCAAAGGGGGGCTATATACCACCATATTGTGCTGGCAAACACGGCATCGACGGCTCCCAACCCTGATGTCATTTTGAGCGAGGGCGAACACCGCGTTATTGCTTTGGCAGCCTTTCTTGCGGAGCTTGATGTAACCACAGAGTCAGGCATTGTGTTTGACGACCCTGTGTGCTCACTTGACCACCGATATAGGAGATGGGTGGCTGGACGATTGGCCGAAGAAGCAAGAGGTAGACAGGTAGTTGTGTTCACACATGACATCATCTTCTTGCTGGCCTTGGAGGAATCCGCCAAAGAAATGAGAGCTGATTTCGCCGCCATTGAACTTGTAAGACAGGGGGACCGAGTTGGTCGATGCGAACCGGGTTTGCCGTGGCCCGGCATGACCACCAAAAGGCGCATTGGTTGGCTTAGAAATAAATGGCATGCCGCCGAAAAAATACACCGCACCCAAACCAGCAAAGATTACGAAACCGCAGCAAAGGAACTGTACGGTTTTCTTCGTGAAGCGTGGGAAAGAGGCATCGAGGAAGTGCTGCTTAACCGAACAGTAATGCGGTATAAGGCATCAGTCGAAACGCAACGGCTTGAGAATGCACTAGATATTTCGGAAAGTGATTACAAGGTTATCGATGATAACATGGGGAAATGTTCTGCCTTCCACAGAGGGCACGACGATGCAGCAGCGATGGGCGGTTTTAATATGCCCACCCCCGACCAGCTAAAGCAGGACATAGACGCACTCGAAAATTGGGTAGCAGATATTTGGGAACGGCGTAAAAAGAAAAAAAAGAAATAGCCCCCCTTGCATCCTGCAATTCCCCTGACTCGCCGTTTCTCGCCCCGGCCGCCCGCCGAGCCAGCCCAACCCTACGCCCGGTGCCGAACGCCCGTCACAGGCCGATTGTCGGCGCGACAAGGGATGGTGTGTGCTATTATTCGATGGGTATGCTTGTGCAACCTACAAAAAAATTTGAACAGCCTTTAGGAAATCTATTGAGCACAGCGACGGCCATGGAAAGCGAAATCAAGGCGGCAATGGCGCATGCAGTTAATCCGCTGCATGAAATGGCGATTATTGCAAAACGTTTGGCAGAATTGATGCCTGATGCCACCAACGGCCAAGGGGACACAGCCACCCCATGGTCGGCGGAATTTTCAACAGAGGATTTTCCTGTGGTGGATGGTACAGCAACCGCCTATCCAAGCAAAGAAAGTGGCGGAGTGGCCGGTTTGTATTACGCACTGGAGAGTTTATCCAACTGGCAGACCATATTCGCCAATGATCTGGCGTGGGATATTCACGGCGTGGATGCAGTTGCATACAATAGCCGAACGGATGAATACCTGTTATGCGAGGCCAAAGGTACCAGCCTTGCAAAGCTGCGTTCGGTGCGTTCGTATTTGAAAGCGACAAAAACCAAGGGCAGGCAACTTTCATGGCAATGGTGCTGGGCTTCTCTTGTAGATTGCGCTGAACTTGCGTCTACCGCTCCATTGTTTTTGCGCCTGTTGAAACCTTTTCTTGAGGGTCGTGTACTGCGTATGTTAGCTGTTACGCAGCTTAAGCAAGACGCGATGGGTTGCATTATATCGGCGACAAAAATATGGGGTGAGAGCGAGCTTTGCCAGTTTTCTGATCTCGATGCGCCTTACGATCTGTCCAAACAAAGGCTTTGGTTGGACGAAATGTTAAAGGCCGATCCGGAGATATTGCCATGAATTCGTACAAAAAAGAACTTGCCGCCAATCGTCGCCAATATTTCAAGAAGAACATGGAAACAGTGTTACGCGATGCCGGGGTTGATCCGGCCATTATTCGCCCCAAAGTTTATCGGGAGATGTGCAACTTGCAGAACCGTACAAGGGGGCAATTGTTTGAATTGATGGGAGAGGTGCTTACTGTCAACAACCTGCGTGACCGCTTGCGGATAGGACCGGACGACAAGCCGCAAAAGCAGAAGACGTTCATTACTCCGCATGGTCGTCGCAGGATTGACTTGTATTACGATTCCTTGCGGTTGGCGGTGGAAGTAAAATCCGGCTACGTTTACCTAAACAAAAGCACAAGGGCGCAAATCGAAAAAGACCGGTGGCTTTTACAAGCTGGCTATGTCGAGGCAGTCGTGTGGCTAGTCTTTAGAGGCGGCTCAAGCAATGCCATTGCAGCGCTAAAGAAAGCCGATATCGAAACCATCGACATTGAATGGGATAAATGATTTGCTGCGCTGTGGGCAAATCGAGCAGACCATGTGACAGAATATGTCATACGCCGTTGCAAAACATGCAAATAGCGGGATGACCACATTATTTTATCTGGCAATTCCAAGTCCTGCGTGATATTTTTTGCGCACATCAACTTGCCGATTTCAACCAGCTTTTTGGAGAAGTGTAAATGCCTGAGAAGCATCAGCCTTTGTTCAATACCGCCTACCTTCGCTCGATTTGGGCGAAAGAGTTTGAGGCGTTTAACGATAGCGACGAAGCCCAAGCCCTCTTGACCCGCTTGCAGAATTGGGCTGCAAAAGACTGGCAGAAGGAAACCGCCAGCGAGGGCACGTTTATTGACGTGTTTTTCAAGCAGACGTGGGGCTATGTGGCCAGCGGCGAAGCGGTAAAAGGCGAAGGTTACACCCTGCAACAGCAATACCCGGTCAAAGGCGCGGGGCAGCGTGGCGGCACCGGCGAAGCCGATTTGGCCTTGGGCTTTTTCGGCCAAGCGGACATGGAAGAAATCCCGCAGGTATTGGGCGAATTCAAAGACGACCGCTCCGGGCTGGACAAGCCACAATCGAACCGCCCCAACGACCGCTCGCCCGTTGACCAATGCCTCGACTATTTGCGGGAATCCCGCACGGGGCTGATTTCGCCCATTCTGCCCACATGGGGCTTGGTTACGGATATGAACGAGTTCCGGCTGTACCTGTACGGCAACAAGGCGCAATACCAGCGCTTTGTCATCAAGCCAGCCGAGGGCGACCTGGCTCATTCGCTTTTGGGCGACGATACCGACGCGGCGTTCCACCGTTTTCTGTTCTATAAAACCTTCCACCGCGACAGCCTGCTTGCGACCAGCGGCAAAAGCCCGCTTGAAAAGCTGTTGGATGCGCAGATCACCCATGAAGAAGCGTTGGAAAACGAGTTTTACAAGGAATACCACGCCTACCGAGAAGCCATTTACAAGGCGCTGCGCAAGCACAACCCGCAATACGAGCAGGAAGGCCGCTTGCGGCGTTTGGTCAAGTTTACCCAGCGCATTATGGATCGCTGCATTTTCATCCTGTACTGCGAGGACATGGGGCGCGAGCTTAGCTTCCCGCCAAACGTGCTCAGGGATGTGCTGATTTACGTGTCCAACGACGAATACTACGACCCAAACGGCACCAACGCATGGAACCGCATCCGGCAGTTGTTTGTATCCATGCGCGACGGCACGCCCTTTGGCAAGGAACGCATCAACCGCTTTAACGGTGGGCTGTTTGCCGAAGACAAGGAGATGGACGCGCTTAAGTTGCCCAACACGGTGTTTTGCAGGCAGAACCAAGGGCAGAGCGAAAAGCGTCTGATGAAATACCCCGACACCCTGCTGTATTTGTCGGCCAAGTACAACTTCGGCGCGTCGGATGAAGGCGACGGGCGCACCCTGACGCTTACGGCTATGGGGCGCATTTTCGAGCAGAGCATTACCGAACTGGAAGTGATGGAAGCTCATGCCGAGGGACGCGAATCGCTGACAGAGCTTACCAAGCGCAAGCGCGATGGTGTGTACTACACGCCCGAATGGGTGACGCACTACATCGTGGAGGAAACCGTTGGGGCGCGCTTGGCCGAGATTCGCAAAGAGCTTGGCTTTGACAAGTTTACCGATGTCACCGACGAGCAAATCAGCACCCACCGCCAAGACAAGCGCAAAGACAAGGTGGTTGCGGAATACGAAGCCGCCCTGCACAAATACAGCGACCGCATGGACGAGCTGAAGGTGGTCGATCCGGCTTGCGGGTCGGGCGCGTTTCTGATTCAGGCGTTCAAATATCTGTACGAGCAACGCCAGTGGATCGCCAAAGAGCTTGAGCGCGTGACCGGCAGCATGGGCCTGTTCGACACCCACGCGGCCATGCGTGCGGTGCTTTCCAAAAACCTGTATGGCGTGGACATCAACGCCGAATCGGTGGAGATCACCCGGTTGGCTTTGTGGCTGCATACGGCGCTGCCGGATCGCCCGTTGACCACGCTGGACGAAAACATCCGTTGCGGCAATTCGCTGATCGGCCATGATTTCTACGCCCAAGTGCAGCAAAGCCGGGATATGTTCTCGGAAGACGAGCAGGAGCGCGTGAACACCTTTGATTGGCGGGAAACCTTCCCCGAAGTGTTTAACCGCGAAAACGGCGGTTTTGATTGCGTCATCGGCAACCCGCCTTATGTAAAGCTGCAACACTTCCGCAAGATACAGGAAGACGTGGCGGGCTATTTGTTGAACGCCAAGCGCGAGGGCGGCGGGCCGCTTTATGAAAGCACGCAAACGGGCAACTTCGATTTGTATCTGCCCTTTATCGAGCGTGGCGTGGAACTCTTGAACCCGCAGGGCAAAATGGGCTACATCGCGCCCAACGTGTGGATGGTCAACGAATACGGCAGGGGCTTGCGGCAAAAGCTCAGGCGCACGCGGCGGCTGGATCGCTGGATTGATTTCAAAAGCTATCAGGTGTTTGACGAGGCGATTACCTATACCGCCCTGCAATTCTTTACCGGCTTCCCGCACGACCGCATCCGGTGCGTCTTTGCCCCGCATGGCAAGCAGGATATTGCGGCGGTGGATTGGCGAGAAGTGGAAGACAGCGCCTTTTATGCCGAATTGCCGCAAGATGACGGTTGGGTGCTTATGCCCAACACCGAGCGGGCGCTTCATGAAAAGTTGATTGCAAGCTGCAAGCGTTTGAACAAATCTTGCAAAGGCATTATGGTTGGCATTCAAACAAGTGCCGATTACATATACCACTTGCAGCGCATAGCCCCAAACCGATACTTGCACAAACCACAGGGCAATAAAGAGCCGGTGGAAGTGGAAATTGAAGATGCCATCATGCACCCGCTGGTTTCAGGGCCGGATGCAAAGCGCTTTGAAGTACCAAACACAAACACGCATTTGCTTTTTCCGTACCTTGTGACAAAGGGAAAAGTGCACCTTTATACTGCCAGTGAAATGGCGAAACAATATCCCAAAGCGTGGGCTTACCTTGTGAGCTACGAAAAAGAACTAAGAGCACGGGAGAAGGGCAAATTTGACGACGACCAATGGTATCGCTTTGGCCGCCACCAAAACATCGACAAGCAGGAAATCCCCAAGCTGTGTGTGGGGCAAACGGTGCCCGGCATGCGGGTGTGCTACGACAGCGAAGGCGCGTTTTACTTCAACAACGTGCGGGTGAACGGCATTATACCTACCGATATCGAAACCGGCTGGTTTCTGCTTGGTGTGTTGAATGCCCCGCTTTGCGATTACATTTTCAAGCGCATTGCCAAACCGAAGGCGGGCGGCTATTACGAAGCAAACAAACAGTTTATCGCCCCCCTGCCCATACCCAAAGCCAGCGACGACGACAAAGCCAAGGTGGCCGAAAAGGCCAAACACCTGCAAGACCTGCACACCAAACGGCGCGACTTGCAGCTTGCAATCGACAAGCGCCTGAACAGCCCGCAATGCAGCGACGAAATGCGCAACGAAAAATGGCTGTGGGATGATGTCGAAACCGTGGCGACGCTTAAGAAAACCGCGCCATCGGAGTTGAAAGGCAAAGCGTTGACAGAATGGGCCAAGCTGCAACGCGAATTGAAGCTGACCGCCTACTTCGACCGCATCAACGCCATGCTGCAACCGGGTGTGCGGCTGACGGTGGAAAACGACATGGGCGAATTGCGCGTGTTGGCAAACGGCGCGGCGCTGATCGAGGGCATTTTCGTGGACGACGACGAAGCCAGCTTCATTGCGGCACAGTGGCGGCACAAGGCGCGGCAGACGAACGTAACCGAGAAGTTCGACGCCAAACGCCTGCTGGGTTTGCTGCTGAAGCTGCGCAAAACGGACAACGACGCCATTTGCAAGCAGGTGGTGAAAATCGACGCCGACATCCAAGCGCTGGACGAGCAAATCGCCTGTGCCGAAGCCGATATGAACGCCCTGACCTACAAGCTGTACGGCCTCACCGACACCGAAGTGCGCTTGGTGGAGGAAGGGTGAAAAATGGAAGAGAAAACTGAAGCCATGTGCAGCATGCAGATATCTAAAGATGATTTGAAATGCAGGGCGAAGGACAATACGCGGGCCTCGTACACGTTTTCCTATGGCATAATGAAAGGCACTTCACTGGCATACGCGGCCTACACACTTTCATTAATACTCATGGCAAATGATAATAATATCCTGTTATTGTTGTTTTGGCTGGCTAGTTTTTCTTCATTTCTCGTAACTCATCTAACAACCCAAAGTGGTACATTACTTGTAACCTACCGTATGAATTTCGACGATTTGGTACTACCAATGATTATGGCTGTGGTGGAATTTTTAAGTTTCGCAGTGCTTACTCCCGGAGCTTTGGAGGTGGCACCTATGGCGTGGTTGCTGGTAATGAGCATGATGTGCTTCACTGCATCATTCCTTGTTCACAACAGAATACAATTACTAAAAACGCAAGATTTTGAGAATGATCCGAAAGTCAACATTTGGGACAGAGTAATCAAACCACACCTTAAACGTATAAAAGCCAATAGGCGTGATAGCGCTTTAAGCGGAGCAATACTGCTGATGATATTTTTTGTTTGCTGCTGGCTTGTACCTCAGACCGTGTCCGATAAGTTGGCTTTTCCCATTATAGCCATTGTTTACATTGTGGGAATGGGGGGTGTAATTCATCAGACTATGAGTGAGTTTAAACAAACTGTTGCAGAGATTAAGAAACTATAACCTAAAATAACGAGACAGCACCCCATGCTCAAACCTAGTCAATACCGCGTGCGTTCGACCCTGTTCCCCGACTATGCCACCGTAAGGATGGATAAAGTGCGGTTGGTGGAGGAAGGGTGAAAGGGAAATGATATGTTTCGAAAAGAAGGTTATGTGATGTCGAGATTGGAAAAAATAGCATTACCATTATGGCTTGCTGTTTTTGGGGCCGTCGTCGTTTTTGTCGTATACCCACCGGATAAACCAATAATTGAGCCAATGTATTTCGCTATTGTTCTTTTAGCAATGGCAGCCATTTATTGGATATTTAAGAATGTCTATTTTGCATGGAGAGAAAATAAAAGAGAAAAAACTGCATGGGAAATCCTTGCCGAAATTGCAGAAAAACATACCGACCCATTGTTTAGGGAGATCAACCCTGGACCCCCCATTTACGGCAATGCAAAAAGCATTGAGATTCACCCTGATGGTGTTAAGCATGCTGCTAGTGGTTGGCCTTTGAGCATGGTCAAGCTGCTTTACACAAATGAGGCATTTGCCCTTCCAGAAGAGCACAGCCAGTCCTATCGCAATTATGCAGACGATAAGGCGGATGAATTCCAGCGTGATGGCGACAAACTATGCTTGGCGTTGTTGCCCAAAGTATATTCTGATGGTGATAAAGAGCTAACGCTTCGAGTTGTAAACACAAAATACAGCGTGGTTAGATATTCGAACGAATTCATCGCCACAAACCCAGAAATGCGAGAGGCCGCACTTCAACAGCTATATGTGGATCGAAGGGTTACATTTGCAAACAGTCTTTGTTTACATTCGATCATCTTCACGGCAGATACTGACCCATTGTGTTTGATAGTTCGCCGTAATAAAGACATGGCATGGCATGGGGGCAAGTGGGCGGCGTCTCTAGAAGAGCAAATTCAAATAGACGACCTAAAAGGAACTGCCAAGCATGGAATATTGGGCAAATGGACCGCTCGTTTGTTAGATGAGGAAATGAGCCTTTATGAGGAGGACGGGCATTTTAGTTTGGATAACTGCAAGTTGCTTTCGCTTTTTCTTGAGGGCGACATCCTAAACATTGCGCTTTGTGTGATTATCAAGCTTTCTCTGACACGTCAACAGCTAGATTCAATTCTTCACGGCAGCCCCCGAACCGATTATGAATTCAGCACTTGGCGGTATATGAGCCGTGCCGAATTGCGCGCGTTACTTTTGGAAAATCCAGAGGAACTCCTAAGGGAATGGCACCCAACCTCGGGTTATAGAATGCTTATGGCACTGCTTCATTTCGGAAAGCTTTCAAAATAGGAATAAGCCCCATGCTCAAACCCAGCCAATACCGTGTGCGTTCGCCCCTGTTCCCCGACTACACCACCGTGCGACACTTGCTTCGCATCTGGCACGGTACACCAAAGGAAAACATCCGTGAGATGATCAAATGCATCCACGAGCAGACCGGCACACCGCAAAAGCCGGTGGATTGGTCCGATCCTGATGACTGGATACACGAGCGTTTGCGAGGTGTAAGTGCCGAACTGGCCAATCACCTGTGGTGGGACAGTATGAAGCAGGTAAACCCGCGCCACGCCTATGGCGGGTATCTACTTGTCAACCTTTACGAACTGTTGGAAACGAATGGTTCGGGTGTCTATAGTTTAAGCGACAATGGCGAAGCGTTTCTGGTTGGTGACGAAACCATTGTCCGCGAACTTGACGAGCAGGAAGGCATTTTCCACCTGCTTACCCTGCTTGCGGCAAAACCCAGCGCCAAGCGTGGCGACCTGTTGGGCGATTGGGGCGACTACCTGCACAAGTACAGCAAGTTTGGCAAAACCAGCACAACCATTGACACCTTGCGGCGGCGCTTGCTCAACCTTGTGGAACGCGGGCTTGTTATGCGCGAGGGCAACAGCTACAGCATTACCGATGCGGGCAATGAATACATTGGGGCGGCCAAACCGCAGGGCGAAAACCCCAAGCAGGACATCACCCGCATGGTGCAGGCGTTCAACACCGAACAACGCGACCAACTGAGGGAAACCCTGCACAACATGCCGCCCGCAAAGTTTGAAGAGCTTGTCGGGGCGCTCTTGGACGCGATGGATTACCAAGATGTCGAAGTCACCAAAGTAAGCGGCGACAAGGGCATTGACGTGGTGGGCAGCGTGCAGTTCGGTATCACCACCGTAACCGAAGTGGTGCAGGTCAAACGCCAGCGAAACAACGTTGCCCGCCCGATCCTCGACCAGTTGCGGGGCTGCTTGCCCTACCACAATGCCATTCGCGGCACGCTGATAACGCTGAGCGATTTTACCAAGGGCTGCCAAGAGGCGGCGCTTTTCCCGAATGCGGCACCCATTACGCTGATAAACGGCGACGAGTTGGTGCGCATGCTTATCAAGTACGGCCTTGGCGTCAAGAAAACCCAGCTAGAGCTTGAAGAGGTGGACGACACGTTCTTTGCTACCATGCGGGATGAGGAAGAACTGTAGGTATGGGCAGCATAAGGGGCTTATGATGGATTCTCAATTTGCGGCGGGGCTTTTTGCTTTTTGTGGCGCGACATGTGGAGCACTTGTCGGTGCTCTTAGTGCGGTCTATTTGCACCGTAAAAGCGCAGAGGAAAATTTCCAGCAAAGAGAAGAAAAGGCCCGGCAACACCGAAAAGATGTTTTCCGCTTGTATGCCGATCCCCTGCATTCTGCTGTGGGCTCGCTTCGGTGGCGTTTAAAGGAAATTATCGAAGAACCCGGAAGACAGATTTACCTTAGCACTCAGGCCCCTCATACGCCATACCACGTGTACAAGTATCATGGCACGGTTTACCGCTTGGTTGCCGTGCTTGGATGGATAAGAGCTTTTCGCAGAGAACGGGCACTGCTCGATCCCGCGCAAAAGCCTGATAATGACAAAATTACAGACCACATTGAAGCACTTGAGAAAGCTTTAGCGGATGGCGCACATATTGAGCTGCAACGCCTTGAAGAAATCACGGCATTGGTGGGCAAAGGGGTATCTTTGCCAGATGATGAAAAGGCACAAAAAGACCTTGCCATTGGTTTGGAAAACCTAATGCGCAGCAATTTGCATGGTGCAGGCGTATCGACACCCAACGACCTAGAAGCTGATGGCCAAGCATGTTTGGTTAAAGACGTGTGCGAGTACCTAGCCAAGAAGCTGCATGGCGATTTCCCTGTTGAGCTTGCACAAGAGCATAAACAAGAGGTTTGTAAGGTTCTTGGCATTCGAGAGGCCAACCTGTACAGGGATTGGCAGGCGGCTTTAGGCGATATGGTCATAACTGACAGCAGGTTGTCCGAAGGCCGCAGGTTTGACGTTATGGGCTTTCGTGATTTTGAAAAGCAGTTCAACGAAGTGTTTCAAGACGATGACCATCGGGACAAGGCATGGATTACCCGAGTGCGTGAATTGTTTGATGACCTTGATGTACAGAGGCAAGGCATGTTCGATGCCCGCCGAGAGCAAATGCGCAACATCTTTGCGAAGCTTGGAGAATTGGAAGCGGCCCTAAGCGCGAAGATAGAAACCTTTCGGCACTGACATGGCAACTATAAGCACCGCATACCCACACAAAAACATCCCGGCCATCGCCTATGACGTGCTGCAATGGCGCTTTGAAGAGGTCAACCGCAGATATTTTCACCGGTGGAATGAAGACGGCAAATGGCAGGCAGCTTTCTTGGGTGAAGAGCATTGGCCATACAAGCTGTTTGCCCACCTGACAGACACGGAAAACAAGCGCATTTTGATCGACCCCGCCTGCATTACGATGAACTTTGACGAGGCAGGCTACACCAAACGCCAGTGGGCGAAGGTTACCCGCGAAGACTTCGAGCCAGTTGAACTCGCCCAAGTGGATGCCCGCCTTATCCACAACATTTGCCATGCAACGACCACATCCGGTCATAAAGCGCGCTGGTACGAGCGCATGCAGGGCAAAATTGAAAAAGCTAGGGACATGGGCGATGACATGCTTGTCAAACGCTTATTGGCCGAAATTGACTCTAGCTATTGGCCAATGACGCATCAGGATGTGCGGTATTATTTTGAGCACAAGCACTTTGTGGATTGGGATTTGCTGGAAAGCGATGTAAAGCAGGTTATCAAACAAGCCGAAAGCTTGCGCAATGCAGATGTGGAAAAGGTGATCGCCACTTTCCGCAAAGCCGCCGAAGAGGCCGAGCAGGCTTACCGAGAAACCCAAGAGGGCGCTGGTCACCGGACACCACCGGCAGCCACCGAAGGTGGGGAAATCTTTTTGGAGGATTTGGACGATGAGCAGGGTGCCCTAGAGGAACAAGAGAAGCTTATGGCTTTTCTTGAAGCCCGCATTGCAGCAGACGACCTGCACCTAAAATTCCTTCAAGGCAAACTGCCCAACACCAATGAAGAGTGCAAACACTGGGAGGCGCTGGAACTGTACCGCCTGTTTGCCCGCCAATACCCGAGGATGGATTTATACGATCTAGCCCTGTTGGTGGCGCATTTGGGTTATATCGACGTAAATATCCCAAAGCACCGAGACACCGATTTCCACCGCAAACATTACCGCAGCCTTGCCGAAGAGTTTCTCAAGCGCAACGATCCCCTTTTGCTTGAAAGCATTCGCAAATCACCCCCCACCGAAGATTGGTAAAAACAGCTTCACTTTTTGCCAACGTGCCAAAAAGCCAAATATTGGAACAATAACAACCAGTTAGGCGTTGCGATCATTTCGCACGGTTGCTATGCTTTACGCATGGAACGGACGAAACCAAATCCAGACTTCATGCGGCGCACAAGAGAGGTCTGGGAACCCCGGTTGGGGCAGAAACTATCTGACGAGCAATGCCGCGTGATCGCCAGACGATTTGCAGGCTTTTTCGACGTGCTCATGCAGTGGTCGAAAGAGGCCGAAGAGAACGAAGCCGAAGCCAGTAACACGGCCAAGGGCAGGGCTGACAAGCGATGACATTTATTCACCTTCCCGTGGTCCCGTATGTGGACCACGGTACAAAACGCCAATTGTGGGCATGGGTGCTAGCAACGGCCTGTCACAAGGAGTTGAACAACGGATCAGGGCGCATTGGCAAAAAGCAATTTCTGGCTTGGCTCAAGGACAACCATTGCAAGGACGCCTACACCATTTGGACGCTGCTTCAAAACGGCGGTTTTGCCCGCATCAACATGGCAGGCACGCATGCCGATATTTTCGGATGGCTACGGGTGACGACCGAACTTGCAAAGCGCAACATGAGCAGACGGACCGAGCATGGCCGCCCAACCGATAGCTTTGTCGTGTTTACCTTCAAACTGTGGGTGGTGTCGCCATGTTGGTTTAAAAAGCTGGACAGATTTTACACACAAGCACTGGCGGCCTATCCGCAACCGAAGAAGCCGCAAAACTGGCGGCAGCGGTTGAGAAACCCACTGCCTGAACTCATCCTTGGACGAACTCGGGAAACAATCGCGGAGCAGGCTGGGGTATGCCGGGCAACCGTGAGCGCCCACACGAAAGGGCAAAGCAAGGTAAAGCATGTTGTGGATGTGCCCGGCCCGTTCAATAGACAAGAGAAAAACGCCGCCTATCAAGCTGCTTTTCTTGAGGGTGTAACCATATGGTTTCTTAGAAATGGGCACGGCAGAGTATTGCTGCCGTACTCATATGTGCCGCCCGCCCATATTACAAGACGTATCGTGCTGAAAAATGTCACCGGTGGGATTCGCGTCAAAGTGCGGCGGGCGGCATTCCACATATACTGGCACATTGAAGATGGGACTAATGCTTGCCAACAACACAACGTCAACCGGAAGATATTGCGCATTTTCGGCAAGGCAAAATAGCGCCTAAAAAACGATTCAGCGTTTTTAGACGTACCTATAAGTCACCCCCTTCCTATTAAGGCGGTGCAACGCCGTTGCAGGACCGTGGCCATGCAGCATGCAGGGGCCAAAGGCTGGCAAGCAAGGGTCAACCCCACACGGCAATGGCCAAGCAAACAGGGTTGGGTGGCAATCAAGCAAAGGCAACACCCTTTGCGGCAGGTAAGACACCCCTGTAAACCAAAAAGTGTCGAGGTTACGAAGGCTTGCTTGCACATTGCAAGCACATTCGAGTTGCTCCATGCGGCAATTCTCCGTATGCTTATTGTCGCACAGGGCATGGCAACAGGCAGCCGATCAGGCGGGAAGGACGAAAGATGACCCACAAACAAGCAAGCACTATTGCGGCAGGCAAAACAAAGGCGGTGCTGTATGCCCGCGTGTCAACCAAGGATCAGGAGAAGGAAGGTTACAGCATACCGGCACAGATTGAACTGCTGGAAAAGTACGCCGAGCGCGAAGGCATGGAGATTTTGCACCAATACATCGACGTGGAAACAGCGAAGCAGGCAGGGCGCAGCGAATTTGGCAAAATGACAGCGTTTCTTGCGGAAGAACTGAAAAAGGGTGGCCCCGGTTTCTGCAAAACGGTGCTGGTAGAGAAAACCGACCGCCTGTACCGCAACTTGAAGGATTGGGTTACGCTGGATGACCTAAAACTTACCGTGTGCTTGGTAAAAGAGAACACCATCATCAGCCCTGACAGCCGTTCTAGCGAGAAGCTGTTTCACGGCATCAAGGTGCTGATGGCCAAGAACTACTGTGAGAACTTGGGTGAAGAGGCCAGCAAGGGCATGCTGCAAAAGGCCAAGGAAGGTATGTGGCCAAGCTACTCGCCCATCGGCTACCGCAATGTCACCAACGTCAACGGTAAGAACGTGATCGAACCCGATCCCGAAACTGCCCCATTGGTGTTGCGGCTGTACCAAGAGGTCGCCACCGGCCAATATTGCATTTCGCAAGCCGTGGATTTGGCAACGGACATGGGCTTGCGCAACCGCAAACCGCCCTACAGAAAGCTGGTCAGAAGCCAAGTCCACAAGATGTTGCGGCAACTGGTTTACACCGGCGATTTCGAGTGGAAAGGCGAATACTACCAAGGCAACTACGAAGCCATCGTGCCCAAGGAGCTATACGACGAAGTGCAAAAGGTGCTGGATAACCGCAGAACCACGAACCGCCGCCAAAGCCCCAAAAAGTTTGCCTATGCGCAGTTGGTTACTTGCGGCCATTGCGGCGGTGCCATGAGCGGCAGCCTGCACAAAGGCAAATACGTGTACTACCGTTGCTCCGGGTATCGATCCAAAGGCAAGTGCCCGGAAAGGAACGTCAGGGAAAAGGTGCTGGACAAGTTGTTTGTGGACTTGCTGGCCAAACTACACTTTGACGACGAAATCTTGGGGTGGGTGGTGGAAGCGCTCAAAGAAAGCCATTCCACGGAGAAGGAATTCCATGCTGATGCGGTTAAGCGGCTGCAACGCCGTTACGACAACCTGCAAAAGAAGCTGCACGCCATGTATGAGGACAAGCTGAGTGGCCTGATTGGGGACGATATGTTCAAGGGCATGGCCGAGGGCGTGCGTAAGGAGCAAGACGAGTGCATGGGGGCCATTGCCAAGCACCAAAACGCCGAGGACAGCTACCTTGATTTGGGGGTGACACTTTTAAACTTGGCTAACAATGCGGTATCACTGTTTAAAAGCCAATCAAGTCATGAAAAGCGCCGATTGCTCAATTTGCTACTTTGCAACTGCTCCTTCAAGGAAGGCAGCATGCACCCCACATGGCGCGAACCCTTTGATATGATTGCGGAAGCTGCGGAAGGGGCTAAACAAAAACAAGCCGCCGATGGTGAAATCGACGGCTTGCGTTCTTACTGGCTCCCCAGGACGGACTTGAACCGCCAACCTAGTGGTTAACAGCCACCCGCTCTACCATTGAGCTACTGGGGAACATCTATTGTCAAACATGTCGTAATAAGCGACATAGACAAAACCTGGTCGAACAGTCAATTGGTACTGCCCGCATCGGCGTTACCATTTAATTCCCTGGGAGAAAAAAGTCAAGAAATATTTGCAAGCATTTCCACATTAAAAAGGTAAGGAAGGTAAAAGATTCTGATCCACCAATGTAAGAAGGTCTGTTTGTGCTTTCACTTACGTGGTTTGGATGTCAGAACAAACAAAATTGCGGTCGAAACAACGTATAGCGGTCCGTTTCGACATCTGTCTCTCCTGGTAGTATGAGGGTTATCCGGTTGGACCTGTCCTGTTCGACATACAAAGTTTGACAGCGTAATAGATCATCTAAATCTGCGGTAGAACCGCACCATGCGCAAGGTAGAGCGTCAATACGCCAAAAGCGTCCTCTCGCTCGATACTGTGACGGATGCGCTCGATCAACTTGATGCTTTCCTCATCCATCACACCGGCCTGCTCTAGAATATCGCACTTGACGCCGAAGGCCAGTTGGAAGAACTCTTCGGCGGAAAGATCCTGTGTCGTTACCGGCAAAGCTTCAACCCGCACCAGTTCCAATCCAACCTCGCGGAAAAAGGTCAATAAGCGTCCGCCTGTATGAGACGTACGCCCGGCGCTGGCAAGCACTTCGGCCACCCGCTGATTCAGTTCCGTCACGCACTCATTGCCCGGAGTCAGTAACAGTGAATCATCATCGACATCCATGCCGCAGATGATGCCGCCGGGGCGCGTCAGGCGGCGCAGTTCTTTTAAGGTTTTTTGATGTTCGGGGAACAATTGCCGGAAGAAACGGCCATAGGCGAAGTCGACCGATTCATCGTCTAAAGGAATATGATCCGCCTGTCCGGCGAGAAAGCTGCAACGGTCCAGCCCTTGCCTGGAGATCAGGTCGTTTACCTGCACCAAGTGCTGGGCGTTGCGCTCCACGCCGATGATCGGGCTTTCTGTCATCTGTTCCGCCACCAGTCGGGAAATCAGAGATTGTCCTGTGCCGTAAGTCATCACGGTCATGCCATCCGTCAATCCGATGCTTTTCAATGCTTCCAACTCGATCTGTTCGGCGATGGCGGCCTGGATCTCCAGTTCTCCCAGGTTCAGTTCATTTTCTTCAACAGCCAAGAGTGCATCGCTATCCAGGCGGCTGCGCACATCGGCTTCGTCGAGATGGCGATACAGGGCAGGGCGCTGCACTTTAATTCCCTGATCGTTTCCGGCGGATAAACTGGAAACCAGATGATTGGTGGAGGCCAGCCGGGTCGTCAGAATCTTCAACAGATTCTTGGAAAGTTTCAACGCCAGGGTGGCATTGGAGCGAACCACGCGGTCCAGGACATCCGGCGGCAGCAGCATCACTTCGCTTTTTTCCAGCGCCAACACGTTGGCCGTGCGTTCTCCCGCGCCAAACGCCTGCATCTCGCCAAAGGTTTCTCCCGGTTTTAACACGGCGATGATGTGCGAACTGTCCGGATTGTCTTCCAAACTGACACCCAAACTTCCGCTGATCACCAGCCCCATGCCTTCTTCCCGCTCGCCGCGCTTGAAAATCAGATCGCCCGTGTCGAATTCGATACGGGAGACATGAAGCATCGTAGTGCTCAGTTCCTTTTGCGACAAGCCGGCAAACAGGCGAATGTCCGGGCTGTCGCTTTCCTGCGGCGAGGCATACGCCAAACGGGCCCAAACGCCCTTTGAGGAGGCGCGATCGAAACCGGGATTCTGGAAATCGGGGAAGATTTCTCGTAGTTTGTCCGCCGTCATGCCCTCGTCATCCACATTTCTGGGGATGATTTTCAACATCGGCGATTCGATGGTGCGCAGGTATCCGACATCGGTGGCGCATAGAATCAGCGGTACGCGCACACCCGATCCCGCGTGATAGTTGGCGGTATAGGGACGCATCCCCAGGCGGTAATAAAAGGGAACCAGGTTCATCGGACAACTGAAAGTGCCGACGGGAATATTCTTTTTCTGATGGGTTCGGATCACCGCCGCCAGCAGCAGCGAGGCCACGGTGCCGCCTCGCTGGGAGGGCGTTACCGCAAGTCGCGACACATAGCTCACCTGTGGACGCCCAAAAGTGGTGATCAACTCCTTGAACTTCATGCGCTCGTTCAGCGTTTCTCCGGCTTCGCCTTCTTCCATCAAATTGATGCGCACACAACCCACAATGCGGCCCGTTTCATCCACCGCGACATATTGACGCGCCCAGGCGTCCAGTTCATCTCGAATCCAGCGTTTTTCGCGGTCCACGCCTTCGATATCGGGTTCCGAATCGCCGGCCCAGATTTCGTAGAGGAAACGATAAACGTTTTCACTGTCGCGCGAGTTTTTGGTTTCGTACACTTGAATGGCCATCGTGCCTCTTCTCCGGCTGTCTTCGGTCGGTTCGATAAACTCCGCCGAAGGAATCCATTCCCAACCTTGCGGTCGACTGTCCCACAAAATCAATATCTGCAAGTATTATACGGGATTAGGAGAAAGATGGGAAATCAAATACGCATCATGGCCTGTTTCGTGAGAAGAATAGATAAGAAAGTGGGATTATTGTGAAAAGGGTGGAAGCCGAACAAACTCAATTTCGCAATTATATTGACAGTCCTTCCCGGGGTTTCGTATGCTTACAGTGGGTGAACACCATAACACGCTAGGAAAGGAACGGACCATGAAGGGACTTCAATGGGGGATTGTCGGGTTGTTGATTCTGTGCTTTGGTATAACGGCTTGCAGTGACAGCGACGCCTCGCTCACTGCCAAGGAGTTGTCCAATCGACTGTTGGAAGATCTGGAGTTCGACGATTCGGAATTGAAAAGCGAAAGCGCCCCGGCGGGCAGCCAGTCCGGTCCGCAGATCAGCGCCGTCAATTTTCCGCAAGCCTACCTGGATCAGTCGCCGCAGTTCACGGTGACGCTCTACATCGACTCGGAAGCGCCTGCGGCCACCGTGCCCACGACTATTGTCACGGCGGCGGCGTACGACTTCGACGACGAAATGGAAGAACGGGTGGAAGCGGACAAACACTTCGTCGTAGAGCACCAGTTGGATCAGGAGGCCGGAACGGCCACGTTAATGGGTAATTTTTCCGAAGACGACGATCTCGCCGGGTCCAGCGTCATTTTAATGTTTGCCTTGCAGGACACGCAGGGCCAGACCGGTTTCTATGAGGAATGGTACATCTACTTCCAGGAGAAAATCGAATATGGTGGCTGCGGTGATGAAGAACAGTTGAATCAGATTCTGGAAGAAACGAAGGCATCCCTGTCTGTCGACGACTGCGCGACTCAGTGTGTCAACGACTACCTCGATTGCTTCGTGGAAAAAGACTGCGACCAACAGCAGACGATGGACTACTGCCTGCCAATCTACCAGGAATGCGTCGTACAAAGTTGTGTAACGGAAGGCGCATAATCGTTGGAAGCAGATCCCTTGAAACGACGGAAGGCCGGTTTGAAACCGGCCTTCCGTATTTTATGAGCGCGACTTGTAAGGTCGCAGGTGAACTTAGATTTTCGTGGGCAGGTGCTTGAAGTAGGTGGAGAGCCGGTGCTGTTCCTTACGGATATCCTCTTCCAGGTAGCGATACTTGAAGTCGTTTTCGGCAGCCCAGGAATGGAACGATTGCAAAAACGCTACTTTCTGCTTGGTGCTCATGGTTTTAAAACTGTTGCGGTAGCGATACTCGTACACCTGTACGATCATATCCAGAATGTCTTCGTAACGCAGGTACTGGTATACCTTGGTGCAAAGGTCTTCGATATAATTGAAGGTGTAATCGTCGATACCCAGCTTTTGCAGAGCGCTAAGCAGCGTACTGTAAATGAAATGGGGATATGGCGCCAGTGTCGATGCGGCAAACAGATGCTTGATGAAGTACTTGGGATCGATATCCAAAAAGCGCAGCACTTCCGACTGTCCCAGGAAGGTGAAATACTTCAGTTCGCGAATCGGGATTTCCTGCGCGATGCCCTTACCGGTGAAGGTCCACACGTCGCTGAAATGAGGTTCGACGAAGAAGGCGGCGTTCGGACGCTTTTGATAGGACTGAATGTAGTTGACGCTGTTGGCGTGGAACAGGATGCGGCACAGCGCGCCGTTGCGGCATTCGCCTTCGATGCGCTTGCCCACATTCATGGCAAAGCCTTCCGGCTTGTTTTCTTCGATCAGCACCGGGCCGGTATGAATACCGATGGCCAGTTCCTCGGGGGGCTTGTTTTGTTTGATGCGTGTTTTATTGAACTCACAGAACAGCCAGCGCAGTTTCAGGCGAATGGCGATTTCCATCAGGTGATTGGTATCCGCCCATTCATCCCCGGAATGCAGAAAGACGCGAATCTCGTCGCCGACCGTGCGGAACTGACAATTGTATTCTTCCGCCATCTGGTCGCGGGTGGAATACTCCGGCAATCCCCGATATTGCGGGTGTGTGGAGAGGAAGTAGGCCGCCTCGTCCGCACAGATTGCCTGCAAGCTTTTAATAATGAAATTGTGATAGTTTGCAGTGCTCATCACGTTTGCGTACTCAGATGAGTTCATGATATCCGCAAACATAATGCCGGCAATTTTTTCTTCCATATTTCCGTTCCCTTGTCGCCTAGGAAAGCCGAACGAACCGGCCTCGCGTAACCACGTTGAAAAGATCAGAAAATGCGCCGCGATCCCTGATGCTGCTGGAACTATTGCGCCCCATTAGTTATAGTCATCTTGCACGTATTCGTCAATTTATTTGAATGATCGGGCCAGAATATGTTACACATCGGCCAACGGCAAAATGGTCCTGTTTCGATTGCCTGGTGATCGAGCTGCCATTCCGACCGGAGCGAAGGCAGGCAAATCGGCCTGTCAGAAGAACTATGTAAGGAGGAAAAAAGATGGCCAAGGAGCTTTCAGAGCAGAAATATCACTTTCAACAGTTGTGTAAGAAGTTGAATGTGTTGAAGGACCATCTTTGACTTAGAGGGTAAAAAGCAGAAACTGACCGAATGCGACAAGCAACTGGCCGATGAGGCGATCTGGTCGGATTTGGAAAAGAGCAAAGTGTTGATGCAGGAAAAAAAGATCCTCGAACTGGAAATCGAGGATTTCTCCACCGTGCTCACACAGGCGGAAGATATCCAGGCGCTGATCGAATTAATCGAGGAGGAACAGGAAGATAGCCTGATTCCGGATCTGACCGAACAGGTTGGGCAGTTCGAGGAAATGCTGGCGGCAGAAGAAATGAAGCGCATGCTCTCCGGTGAAAACGACGAGAACGGCGCCATCGTTTCCATCAATTCCGGGGCTGGCGGTACGGAAAGCCAGGATTGGGCGGACATGCTGCTGCGCATGTATTTGCGATATGCGGAAAAACAGGGGTATCAAACGGAAATCGTGGAATTGCTGCCGGGTGAAGAAGCCGGTATCAAAAACACCGTATTCACCGTTTCGGGTCGTTTTGCCTATGGCTATCTCAAGGCGGAGGCCGGTGTGCATCGGCTCGTGCGCATTTCTCCCTTCGATGCCAATAAACGTCGACATACTTCCTTTGCCTCGGTTTTCGTGACCCCGGAAGTCGACGAATCCATCGATATCGAAATCAACGAAACGGATCTGCGCATCGACACCTACCGTTCCTCGGGAGCGGGCGGTCAGCACGTCAATACCACCGATTCGGCGGTGCGGCTGACTCACCTTCCTACCGGTATCGTCGTGGCTTGCCAGGCGGAGCGCAGCCAGCATAAAAATCGTCACACCGCCATGAAGCTGCTGCGTTCAAAAATTTACGAATACGAACTGGACAAACGCCGCAAGGAAGAGCGCGAAGTCGAAGCGAACAAGAAGGACATCTCTTTCGGCAGCCAGATCCGCTCTTACGTGCTGGCTCCGTATCGCTTGATCAAGGACCATCGCACCAACTACGAAACCGGCAACGTCGACGCCGTGCTGGATGGTGATCTGGAGCGCTTTATCCGCGAATACCTGCTGTCGAAATGATAGGCGGCGATGGCGCAATGACAAGCTCTGAACGTTGAAAACACGAATGTGTGGCATGGGCTAAGCGTAGCTTGCCCATGTGCGGAAACAAGAACACGGGCAAGCTCCGTTTCACTCCGCTTGGCCACGTGCCACCCTTTGTTCAGCCGGGTAGGTCGGACAAATTTTTTGTCCGACGTTTTGCTCTTGATGTTCAATTGCCACAAATGATACAATCCTCATATGAAGGATCTAAGTTGAGTAGGTCGTGCAAATTTCTTGCACGACATTTTTGTCTACGGCACCAAGGGTCATGTCCCCGATTACATGGTAAAAGACGGAACGAGCTACCGCTTCATAACCCATCATTTGGGCAGTGTGAGTTTGGTTGTGAACGTCAACCTTTCATAAGTACATGCGAATGGGATATTATGGTACAGAGAGAGTGCCAGCAGATGATGATGTTGCGGGAGAATAGTTTTTTGTTTTTGTCGGTCAGAAAATCTGACCGACCTACTATACTTATTCACAACAACCCACAACCTACCACAACCCACCACAACGAACCGGTGACACACAGTAAAAAAGCCTGATTTGCCAAGCAAATGGGCAAATAGGAATGTGGGTCAGTGCTTTGACCGGTTTTTACACGCGATGTGAAAATCCAAGTGGTCATCTACGGTCATTTAGTGTAGCTTTAGTGCGGTTTGCGTCCCTTCGTGTGCCAGTTTCTGGGATTGTCACGTTGTTGCGCCCCGGTTTTACACGAAGTGGCGGCACTTTTCAAAATTGTCTGCCGGATAGATGACAAGAATTATCGGAAAAGGACGCGCGATGATTTTCGCCACTCGACTATTAATGGCCATGCTTGTATGTTCGCTATCCGCGTTGCTGACAATCGGTTGCGCAAGCGGCAATCATTCCTTTCAACAGCGGCCTGAAAATAGTGACACTCGCTCCTTTACCGGCGTTGCTTCCTGGTACGGCAAACCCTTTCACGGACGAAAAACGGCTAGCGGCGAAGTATACGATATGTATGGATTAAGCGCTGCGCATCGCAGTTTGCCCCTGGGCACACGGCTGCAAATCACAAACCTGGACAATCAACGTCAGGTAGTCGTGCGCGTCAACGATCGCGGTCCCTTCGTAAAAGGAAGAATTCTGGATTTGTCCTATGGCGCGGCAAAGAAACTGGGTTATGTGTCGCAAGGCACGGCGCGCGTGCGGGCGGTCATTCTATCCAATGGAGAGAGGGGCGAAACGATTCAATCCGAGCAACACGAGACGCCCTGCTACGCGGGTAGTCGCCTGGTGATCGGCGAGTACGATGCGCAATGGAAGGCGGAGCGCATTCGCAGTTTTCTTCAAGGTCGTTTTCGCACCATTCAAATCGAAACGTCAGGAAAAATCTACCGGGTGGTCATTGGACCATTTAAAAATGAGAGGATTCGTCGTCAGGTGCTGAATCGCCTGCGAAATGAAGGCTATGACGTTCAGGCGGAATAAAGCTTGAAAAGTTGGGGAAAACGGGTACAATACCTCCAAACGGTTTTTCTTGGAGGGCGGTTCGGAGGGTTCCGACCACCGCTTTGGTGCAAAAAAAAACGAAATCCTAACGACAAATAGGGGCGGCCATGCGCTTGAAACTTGGATTGCTGATTTGTGGAGTCCTGTTGGTCTTTGCACTGTTGACCCACTTTTATATCGTGGGCACACTAGAGGCCGATTCGCAGAACAAACTGGAACAAAGCCTGATTCACGGTTACACCACTTACGTGAACGGCCAGCGAGCGACTCGCGAACAACGGCTTGATATCGTTCGGCAATTTGCCAAAGAGCCGGAAGTCGTCAACACGGTTGCCATGCCCGCGGAAACTCCCGAGCAGGCAGAAGAGAGGCATTTCAAGCTGTTCGAGAAACTGGAAGTTCTCTCGCGGCTGAAATATTTTGCCGATCAATTCGTGGTGGTGGACGCCGAGGGCGTGGAACTGGGACGCACCCTGGTTGCGAAATGGCGTAAAAACCGCTACGGAGATTTTCCGGTTGTCAAGGCAGCGTTGGCTGGAACTCCGGGCGAAGATATCTGGATGTTCGAAAACAAAATCATGATGGTCGATGTCGTTCCTGTCGTGAAGGAAGACAAAGTCATCGGCGCCATGATCTCTGCCAATTCATTCGATGAAGACCTGATCAAGCAGGAACGTTCCATCGCGATGGGAGAACTGGCTTTCTTCAGCAAGGATCGCGTGATCGTCAGTTCGCTAAGCAGCGCTCGGCATGTTGCCCTGCACAAATTCGTGCAGCAGAACGGCAGCAAAATCGCCCAGGTGTTGTTGTCGAAAAATGACTACTTCGAAGAAAAGCTGGAACTGGTAGACGAAGACTACCTGGTGATTCTGTCGCCCATCGCCACGGTGCCGGGGCAGGGTTTGGTCGGATTCATGTTGCTGCGCTCGGAAACGCATTGGCTCGATGAATTCTTCGGCGCTCGCAAATTCCTGCTGATCTTCACGATCCTGTTGATCATGCTGGGGATCTCCGGCAGTTTCGTCATCATTCAGAAGGCCTACGACACCGTCGACTTCGTGCTGGAAGGCGCGCATCAGATTATCGTTGGAAACAAGGATTACCAGTTCTCCAGCGACGACCTGTTCCTGAATCAGGTTGGACAGACGCTTAACCTGATGATTGCCATCCTGATCGGGAAGTATATTCCAGAGGATGAAGAGGAAGCCGAGCGGGCGACCGTACGCGGCGTATTGGACAGCGCCAAACCCAAGGCGGCGGATAAGGGCAGTATGCTTATCGAAACCATGGACGAAGGCGATCAATCCGAAGCGGCGGATTCGGGAGCCGAATCGGAGGATCAATACTACGAGCGCATCTTCAAGGAATTCGTCCAGGCCAAGCAGCAGGTGGGCGAGGATGTCTCGATGATCACCAAAGACAAACTGATCGCCAAGCTTGAGCGCACCGAGCAGAAACTGGTCGCAAGGCATGGATGCAAACGCGTGGTTTTCAATGTTCGCATCGAACACAACAAAGTAACCTTGAAGCCATCGCCGATCTGGAAATAGCGCTTCATCGATAACGATCAAGGCCCGGAAGCTGATTTCCGGGCCTTTTTACTTCCAGGCGTCTTCCGTTCCTTTTCTTCTCGTCGGCATTGCAGTTTGGGGATTGTCATGGCTTTTCTCTGGTCCGAGCAGAAAGAAGAACTTTTCCGTTTCGAAACGGATATTTTAGTATCGGCTTCGGCTGGTACGGGAAAAACCACCGCGCTGGTTGAGCTTTTCCTGCGGCTATTGGAAGGCAGCACGTCCTATCCCAAGCCGGTGACGGTTGGAAACATTCTGGCCATCACCTTCACGAATAAAGCGGCTCGTCAGTTGCGCGAAAAGGTTTCCGAAGAACTGGCCGCGCGGGAGTCCGATGGAAGCGGCGACGCAGACGAGCACCTGTACGATGCGTACATCCATACCTTTCATGGCTTTTGCGGTCGTCTGCTGCGAAGTTACGCCTTCGAAGCGGGCGTTTCTCCCGACTTCGCCCTGGCGGACGAATTGGAGCGCGAGCGGCTTTTAGAACGCGCGGCAAACGAGGAACTCACTCGCCATCTGAGTGACCCGCTGCCCGATCTGCGCCGCTTGCTGGTCAACTATGGCTTTGTTCAATTGAGTGAGTCGACACGGGCGATCATCCGCTCCTCACATGGCGCACCGGTCGAACCATTGGATGTGCCTTCCGAACGCGAGCGATTGACGGAACTGCTGCATGCCGAGTTGCAGTCGTATCGAAATCTGCTGGAGCGCTTACAGCAGAGCGCCGAGCAAACGAAGCTGACGGAGAAAACCCGCGCCGGAATCGACAGCCTGTTGGAGCATCGCTTGAAGCTGGATGATTTCCAGCAGGTATCGCTGGCGAAAATTCCCATTGGGGAGGCGCTGCGCTTTTTCAACGACTGGCGAAGCCTGTTCGTGGTCTTTAAAAACTGGGCCAAAGCCGTTCAACCGATGCGTGCTCCTTTGGTCGCGCATATGGAACGTGCAAAGGCGTTGTACTGCCAGTATGCCGCGCTGCCGGATGTGGCGGCTTTGCGTAAACTGGCTTCAGCCGTTGCAACTCGTTTCGAACGAGCCAAACGCCAGGCCAATCGCCTGGACTTCGACGATCTGCAACGGCTGGCGATTCGACTGTTACAGGATCGGACCGACATTCGCAGGGAATTGCAGGCCCGTTTTCATGTGGTCCTGGTGGATGAATTTCAGGATACCAACCGGATTCAAAAACGTCTGCTGGAACTGATTCGGCGCGATGAGGCGGTCTGCAAAACCATGAACCTTCCGCCGACCCGTTTTCTGTTCGTGGGTGACCGTAAACAGTCCATCTATCGGTTTCGCGGGGCGGATGTCGCCGTTTTTCGGGAACTGGAAAACGACTGGCAGAAAACCGAAACCGGCGCGCAGCGTTTGACTTTCGACGACAACTTCCGCTCGCAAAGTGGCCTGCTCGGCTTTTTCAATCGCTTTTTCGAACGCATGATGAGCGGCTCCGATGACGATCCGTATGCCGTCAATTACGGCCAGGGCGACAACCTGAGACCCGGTCTGGGAGAAAGCGCGGCAAGCTCGGCACCGGTGGAAGTGATCAGCATTCAGCACGGCGACTCGATGCACGAACGCCGCAGTATCGAAGCGCGAACGATTGCCGCTCGTCTTAAGGCGATTGCTACATTGGATGAGCCTTTGAGCATCGTGAAAAGCGGTGGCTTGAAACGCAATGCCGGTTATGGCGATATGGCGATTCTGCTGCGCCGCATGACCCATGCCGGTCTCTATGAGCAGGCTTTACGGGAAGCGGGCGTGCCTTATGTGATCAGTCAAAGCGGGGGCTTGTATCAGCGTCCCGAAATCGTCGATCTCTGCAACCTGCTGCGTTTTCTGTTGCAACCTGCCGATTCCTCGGCACGCGTCGCGGTGCTGCGTTCTCCGGCGGCCTTGCTTTCCGACATCACCTTGACGAAATTGCTTGCCTTACCCGATGAACGCTGGTTGGCGCAGAACTTCGTTTTGTCGCAGTGGCAAGTCATTGCCGAGCAGGAAACAGAGGACGAAGCGGAGCAAAAGCGCTTATGCAACTTCGTAGAGCTTTGTGAAACGCTACGCAGGCGCATGCCGTTATTGCCGGTATCGGAACTGATCGAAGAAATCCTGTATCAAGGGGATCTGCTGATCATAGCCGGGCAGGGAGAAGAAGGAAACCGGCGCTCGGGGAATGTCGAAAAGTTTTTGAGATTGGTGCGGGGCTGGGAGCGATCCCAACCCGGTTTCGATGTGGAAGCCCTGCTGGCCCGCGTAAAGGATCTGGTTCGAATCGCCGTGCGCGAAGGCGAAGGCGTAAGTTGTTCGGATCTGGGCGCGGTGCGGCTGATGACCATTCATCAATCCAAAGGCTTGGAATTTCCCGTGGTGGCGCTGCCCGATCTGGATCAGCGCTTTCAGGGGCGGCAGGGGCAGATCTTCATCGGTCAGGGGGTGCGCGTGGGAATGAAACTGATCGATCCCTCCGAACAGGTCGCCTACGATACCGCCGATTCGCAGGAGTTGAAAGCAAAAGACCGGCAGGAGGAGTTGTCGGAATATCAACGCCTGCTTTACGTCGCCATGACGCGCGCCAAAGATCATCTGATTTTAACAGGCTATTACGATCCAAAAAAATCAGCCAAGAAAGAGTTGGAGAAGATGAGCTGGTTCGATTGGGTGATGTCCCACGTTCAGCAGGTGGAGCCGGATATCCCGTTGACGATCTTGGATACTCCCCAAACCCGGGAATTTCCGACACAGGACATGGAAACGGAAACAGATTCAAGCACTCAAATCCATTCTCATGACTGGTCCGAGTTGCAACGACTGGCGCAAACGATGCAGCCGGTCGAACGGAGGGGAGCGAGTCTGGGCACCTTCAGTGTTTCGCTGTTGAAGGAACTGGAATCCTGCGAGCGGCGCTTTCATCTGCGGCAATTGCTCAACCGTTCCACCTTGTTGTGGTCACAGCCCCAACCCGACGAACTGCTGGCGCTGCAAGATCCACCGGATGCATTGCAGCGCGGTTTGCTTGTACATCGCTATTTCGAACGATTTTCGGAGGAGCAGGCGAAATGGGAGCAATGGGAAGCGTTGCTGCTTGACTATGGCCTGGACCCGCAATCCGCCTGGGCCAAGGAACTTTTCACCTATCTGCAACGCTGCGGACGTTTTCCCTCCGATGCCAAGTTCAATAAAAAGCAGATTCAAGCGGAATTACCCTTTGTCTCCCAGTTGGAGACTCCCGGAGGCTATCGCTTGCGGCTGAAAGGGCGCATCGATGCATTATGCCTGGACGGGCAGGGGGGCTATCTGCTGATCGACTACAAACTGGCTTCCTATAGCTCCCGGCGTCACGAAATGGCGCGCTTGCAGATTCAGCTTTACGCCATGGTCGTCAACGGGTTGATTCCGAATCTGAAGCCGGAGCGCTGTCGGGCGGCGGTGGCCTACATTCTCGATGAGAATCCCTGGCGTGGGGTGGATGTCGCTTCCGAAACCTTACGGAGCGAATTGAAACACCTTGAAACCCTGCTGCTCGATCTTAAAGAGAAATCGCAAACCAGCTTCGATCTTTGGCCGATGGAGCCACAGGCGCTTTGTCAGCGCGAGGGCTGCCCGTACTTGCGGGTCTGCTATCCAGGCGAAAAGCTTGAGCGGGCAATGTGAATCAGTGAAAAACATGAGATCGGATGCGAGCGTATGGCGTCCGTGAAATTTCTTGGATGGATTGGTAAACTGCGGTAAATTACAGCAGTTGACATTCTAGAGGAGTTATTACTCATTTCTGTCCATCGAGTAATCATGATGTGCCATGGTCTCACGGAATGGAAATTCCGGGAGGCCGTGTGTAACTTATTGAAGACACACAGCCTTCCACGATCTTCGATCGCGTAAGACGATGGCACAAAATCACAGGATCTGTGGCTAAAAATGATTAATACCTAGTCTAGCAGCGACAAGTTCGTTCCATTCATGTACAAGCTTTGGAGGTGCTTATGGCCAAGGGCCGCATTGGAATAATCGGAGGCAGCGGATTATATCAGATGGAAGGCTTTCAGGCGCAGGAAACGCGGCGTCTGCAAACCCCGTTCGGCGATCCGTCCGACGAATACGTACTGGGTGAGATGTTCGGCAAATCCGTGGTGTTTTTACCGCGTCACGGTCGCGGGCACGTGATCAGCGCGCCGCACGTCAACTATCGCGCCAATATCCACGGCATGAAGCAACTGGGCGTCGAGCAGATTCTTTCCGTTTCGGCGGTGGGAAGCTTGAAAGAACAGTATCATCCGGGACATATCGTGGTGGTGGATCAGTTTATCGACCGCACCCGGCAGCGTAAGCACACCTTTTTCGACGGCTCCATCGTGGGGCACATCCTCTTTGCCGAGCCGATCTGCGGTGAGCTGGCAGACATTCTTTACGACGCCGCCGTGCAGGCCGGTGCACAGGCTCACAAAGGCGGAAGTTATGTGTGCATCGAAGGACCGCAGCTTTCCACGAAAGCCGAATCGCACATTTACCGCAACTGGCAGGCGGACGTCATCGGCATGACGAATCTGACCGAGGCCAAGCTCGCTCGCGAAGCGGAAATCTGCTATGCGACCATCGCCATGATTACGGATTACGATTGCTGGCACGAGTCCGAAGAAGCCTTTTCTGCGGAGAAAATTGTGGCGACTTTTGCTCAAAATGTTAAAATCGCTCAAGAAATTCTGAAATTGGCCGTTAAGAATATTGATATGGAACAAACGCGCAACTGTGCCTGTTCGCAGGCGTTAAGTGGCGCCGTGCTCACGGATATGAGCCTTGTTTCCGAAGAGGAAAAGAACCGCCTGGATGTGATCGCCGGGCGCTTGTGGAAGGGATAAGCTATGAGTGTATTGGTAGTTGGATCGGTTGCTTACGATTCCATCAAAACCGCTGCGGAATCCCGCGTGGACATTCTGGGCGGCTCGGCCACCTATTTCAGCCTGGCAGCCTCGTTGATGTCGGGCGTGCGCATCGTGGCGGTCGTCGGTGAGGACTTCAAACAGGAACATATCGACCTGTTGAATCGACACGGCGCGGACACCACCGGTTTGCAGCGCGTGGCAGGCGGGGAGACCTTCCGCTGGTCGGGTGTGTATTCCGACGATTTCGTGGAGCGCACGACGCTGGAAACCCACTTGAACGTGTTCGAGAAATTCCAGCCGCAGTTGAACGAGCAGTACCGCAAAACCACGGATCTGTTTCTGGCCAATATCATGCCGGCATTACAGACCGACGTGCTGGACCAGATGGAAAACACGCGCTTCGTGGCCTGCGATACGATGAACCTGTGGATCAACACCGCCCGCGAGGATCTGGATGCGGTGATGAAACGGGTGGACCTGTTGGTCATCAACGACGAAGAATCCTTTTTGCTGACCGGCAAGCGCAACATTCACCAGGCTGCGCCCGAAATTCTGGCCATGGGGCCGAAATATCTGATCGTCAAGCGCGGCGAATTCGGCTGCGCGCTGTTTGCCGAGGGCAAAAGCTTCCTGCTGCCCGCTTTCCCGGTGCAGAACGTTTCCGATCCGACCGGCGCGGGCGACAGCTTCGCGGGAGGCATGATGGGCTATCTCTCCGGCTGTGAAACCATCGGCTGGGAGCAGATCAAGCAGGCGATCGTCACCGGCACGGTGATGGCTTCCTTTACGGTCGAGGATTTTTCCGTGGACCGGCTCACCGGTCTGACCGCAGAGCAATTGTCACAGCGCATTCGGGCCTTCGGTGAACAGACGCAATGGAGCGATTTCGAGATTCCGACGCGATAGAAACAGACGCAAGGAGACAGGCATGGGAGAAAAAACCTCTCAACAGAAACTGACCCGGACGCTGTTGTTATTGATGGCGGTATTCGCCGTGCTGTTTGTATTAAGCAACATCGATTTCAAAACGCTGAGTGTCAATACCGGCAACTGGATCGAGTACATACTGATCGTGCTGTTTTTCACCCTGCTGTTGCAGTTCTGGAAAATGGTCCGCAAGGTGCACAAACAGGAAATCATCAAGGCGACCATTACCGACTCGCTCTCCCTGCTGTTCAACTCCCAGCACTTTTTCCGTACGCTGGAAGCCGAAATCGACCGCTCCAAGCGCCGTTCGCACAACCTTTCGATTCTGTACCTGGATATCGACTACTTCCATCGTTACAACCAGAATCACGGCCTGCGCGAAGGCGACCGCGTACTGCGTTACCTGGGCGACCTGATCCGCTCGGCCACCCGTAAATACGACACCGCCTTCCGT
Organism: Myxococcota bacterium; assembly: GCA_965140415.1. Taxonomy (GTDB): domain Bacteria; phylum Myxococcota_A; class SURF-8; order SURF-8; family SURF-8. The sequence goes on along the minus strand of OZ223209.1, from coordinate 4,047,592 downwards.
TTCGGAAACGATGAATTTGCGTTAATCCTGCCGGAAACGGATCGCATGCAGGGGCGCATCATCAGCGAGCGTATTCGCGAAAGCTTTTTCAACAACTACGGCGGCGAGCTGGGCCTGTCTATCGGGGTCGCCTCGCTGGACGAACCGGACAACGTAGACCGCATGGTGCGCAAAGCGGAAAGCGCCATGGAAGAAGCACGCCGGGGCGGCGGCAATCGCATCCGGGCGTACATCGAGCGCGGCCAGCTCTGATCTTTTTAAAAGAATCCAAACACAGCGGCCCGGTCTATACAGATCGGGTCGTTTTGGTTATGGGGGGGGTGGTAGAACAAATATCTTAGCTTTGTAGGTCGGATTAAATTTTAATCCGACAATTTCTTTATTCGCGCCCCACATCCACATCTTTCGGTCCTTTGATATCCGTGTAATACCCGATTTTCGCATACCGATGATATGTTGACCATTCCCAATCGGATGGCTTTTCGGCCAGACCATGTTTAACCGGATTGAAATGAACGTAATCGAAATGCTTTTCTAGATCCACTTCATTACGGATACTGTGCTCCCAAAACCGATTTTGCCACAATCGTCCACTTGTTCGAAACCAATCGGAATCTCTTAATTGAAAAGAAACACTCCTCTTTATCAAACTCCATCTTATGGAATACTTGGCATCGTCCTGCGGAAGCGTCCAGATACAGTGAAGGTGATCTGGCAGCAGCACCCAAGCTATAATATTGAAAGGATGCTGCACTCGAACACGCTCGATTGATGAGCGCAGGGCAGCACGAAAAGTCGTGTCGCAAAAATTCGGTTGGCGATTATGTGACACGACCGTAAAAAAATACAACCCTCCCTTAACAAAATAGCGCTTCAATGATTTCATGTATTAATACTACGTCAAATGCCGGAGGAAATACAATGGAAATGTCGGATTAAAATTTAATCCGACCTACGGTTTTCCCCGAATTTCCCGCCATCAAAACTCTTGTTTCTTTTTCCTTATAGTGATATACTAATTATACTATATTTAGTGTAACTTTAAAAGTCGAAGGTTACAGGATGAAATTACAATCGTACGGACTCAGCGAAGTCGGTCAGGTACGCCCGCACAACGAAGACAGCTTTCTAGACAACCAGAGGCTGGGCCTGTTCGTCGTGGCCGACGGCATGGGCGGACATCAGGCCGGTGAGGTCGCCAGCCGCATGGCCACGGACGTCGTTTCCGCCGAGGTGTATCGTCGCCAAAAACTGTTGGAAACCTACCGCCACGGTCCGACGACCGATCTGCGTCGCCAGATTCTGTGGATGCTGGAAGAGGCCGTGCAGAAAGCCAGCCAGAAGATCCATGAGCTGGGCGAAACGGAAGCGGGCAAGCAGGGCATGGGAACCACGCTGAGCCTGCTGTTATTGATCGACAAATCCGCGTTTATCGCGCACGTCGGCGACAGCCGCATCTACCTGATTCGCGACGGTCAACTGCATCACGTCACCGAAGACCACACCCTGGTGCAGGATCAGATCAAAAAGGGTCTATTGACCCCGGAAGAGATCAAGGCGTTTCCATACAAGCACGTGATCACGCGCGGAGTGGGGCTATTGCAAAGCGTGTCGGTGGATACGATGCATGTGGAAGTCGCCCCCGCCGACCGTTTCCTGCTCTGTTCGGATGGCCTGTACGAATATTTGCCCGATGAGGAGATCCAATCGATGTTTGACCAGCAGAGTCTTCAGGATATCACCCGCCGCCTGGTCGAGTTGGCCAACAGTCGCGGAGGCAAGGACAACATCACCGCCGTTACGGTGGAAGTGCCGGATCTGCCGCTTTCGGAGGGCGACATCCAGGTCAATCGCAAACTGGAAGCCTTGCGTCAGATTCCCTTATTCGAACGGCTGAACTATTCCGAACTGGTCAAAACCCTGAACATCGTTCAGATCGAACACCGCAAAAAAGGCGACATCATCATCCGCGAAAAGGAAGCCGGTGACCGTATGTATATCCTCGTGCGCGGTTCGGCTGATGTCATCAAGGACAACATTTTGCTGACCACCCTGGATCGGGGCAAGCACTTCGGAGAAATGGCGCTGATCGATAATTCCGTGCGTTCCGCCACCGTACGCGCCGCAAAAGACTGCGACCTGCTCGTGATCGAGCGCAACGACTTTTACAATCTGCTTCACCAGGAAGCTCACCTTTCCGTAAAAATTCTGCTGAGTTTCGTTCAGGTCATGTCTACCCGATTGCGGGAAACCAGCCAGGCTTTCAGCGAATCGCGTCGACGCATTGCGGAAATCAATTTCTCAAGTTAGACTACGCGCATGACAGTTCGATGGATGTGGTTGGCAGTTTTGGGTGCGCTGGTTGTGTCGCTTGGACAAGGCGGCTGTGCGCCGCATTCCGTCAAACCGGACAGCGACGAAGAGACCGTTGAAATCATGGAAGAAGTTGTGGACGTGGGGCAGGATTACGCCTTGCTGCGCGAGATGAGCGCCGTGGAAGCCTCTCACTGGGTGTCGATGACGTTGAGCATCGAGCAGCGCCTGGACCACGAACTGGATTGGGGCGGCATCACACTTACTCAACTCTTCGGCTTGAAGCGGCGCTTGAATACGCTGATCGCCGATGCCTTTCACCTGTATCGTTCCTTTCCCAAGGATCTGGAATACGACCTGCGGCGCTTGACCCATCGCATCGATAAAGCCATTGTGGAGGTACAGGAGCCTAAAGTCGTTTCGATCGTCGAGGTGCCCGTTTACGACGAGGAACACAAGCCGACGATACGGCCTTTCCAGTTCATCTGGCCGGTCAGCGATGTTGCCATTACCTCGCCTTTCGGGCGACGGCTGGACCCGTTCACCCGGATGCCGTCTTTCCACGACGGAATCGATCTGGCCGGTCCCAGCGGGACGTTGATCTACGCCGCCGAGAGAGGACGGGTGATCTACACCGGCTACAAAGGCCGTGCAGGGCGACTGGTTGTATTGGTGCATGAAAACGGTTATAAAAGCTTTTACTGCCACTTAAAGGAAATTCTCACGGTGCGCGGCGTATACGTCGAACGCGGGCAGCCTATCGGCCTGATGGGGGCTAGCGGTCGCGCCACGGGACCCCATCTGCACTTCAAGATTACCGAGCGGGGCAAAGCGGTGAATCCGGATCGATACATTGGAGCCGTGCTCCAATAATGCGCCGAAAATCTTGACAATCCGTTCCATGGTTCGTACTGTGGGCGTTCTTTCGTGTAGATGATTCGTGATCCATACTTGAAAGGACCGTGCGTGGTCGCCCGTTTGATCAAAAATCTGCGCCCGTTTTATTCGACCCGTTTCTTGAAGTTCTGTACGGTAGGACTTTCCGGTGTGGTGGTCAATCTCGGCTTTCTGGCGCTGTTTGCCGATTTGATGAAGCTTCAAACCAATTTCGCCAGCGCACTGGCGATCGAGATTTCCATTATCAGCAATTTCATCATCAATGAATGGTGGACCTTCAAGGATCGGCGCGAGGGAACTTCTTCGACGCTGTCGCGCGGGGCTCGCTTTCACCTGGTCTCATTGATCGGCGCGCTGGGACAGTGGACGGTCTTCGTTAGCCTGAACCTGCTGTGGTTCTTCCTGATCTTCAACGATTTCGGTCAGATGCAATATCACGGAAATGCAGTGGGATTCTGGCAGAAATGGATCGTTCATCCGATCTTGCAGCCACCCGATGTAGGGCTTTTAAAATACGGCTCCCAGTTGATCGGTATTGGTGTTGCCACCTTCTGGAACTTTTTGATAAACTATCATTGGACTTGGAAAACAAAGCGAACCGAGGAAGCAAGCCATGAGTAATGCGCAGAATGGGGCGGGCGCGCTGATTTGCATCCCGACCTATAACGAGAAAGAAAATATTGAAAAAATCGTTCCAGCCGTGTTGGAGCAGGTTGCTCTGGCAAACATCCTGATCATCGATGACAATTCCCCGGACGGCACCGGACAACTTGCCGATGCACTTGCAGAAAAGGATCAGCGGGTAAAGGTGTTGCATCGCACCGCCAAGGAGGGACTGGGACGCGCTTATCTGGCCGGATTCGAATGGGCCTTGGCGCGCGACTACCGTTACATTTTCGAGTTCGACGCCGATTTCTCGCATAATCCCAAGTATTTACCTGAGTTTGTCGAAGCCTTGAAAGAATATGACGTCGTCATCGGATCGCGGCGCGTGAGTGGTGGTGGCGTGGAGAACTGGTCGGCTTTCCGGCGTTTCCTCTCCTGGGGTGGCAGTTTCTATGCCCGCACGATACTTGGAGCGCCCATTCAGGATTTAACCGGTGGTTTCAACGGGTTCCGCAGGGAAGCCCTGGCGACGATCGGATTGGAAAACCTGGAAACCTCCGGCTACGGTTTTCAGATCGAAATCAAGTATCGCTGCTATAACGCCGGGCTAAAACTGATTGAAAAACCGATTGTCTTTCCCGACCGGGTACGCGGACAATCCAAAATGAGCAAGAAAATCTTTGTCGAAGCCATGCTCGGTGTGTTGAAAATGCGTTTTCGCGACGAGTAGTCGTTCCTGCTGCATTCCTGTTTTTACAGAATCCTTCTCTATCCATTGCAGTCAGTTCCCAATTGACAGATTGGCTTCTGGCTCCGCTTTGCCAGTGCCAGTGTTTCCTGACAGAAACAGATCTGTAGATATTTACGAAATTGATATGTAATATTTGACAATTTTAGTAATATATTATAAAATTATTATGAATTTCTAGTGCTATTATGAGTTTATTGTACAATAACCAGGTTGGCAAACATCATGGCAGAAGAAAGTAAATACGGTCTGGTTTCCATTAAGAAATTCGACATGCTCGCAGCGGAGCTGGGTGCGCAGTTGCTCACCGATGAAGAAGCCATCAAGGGTTATCTGCTGCTTGAGCAACCGGTTACTCGTGAAGCCATTGAACCCTTCTTTGAGGAAGTCGGCATTAAAGGAGCGGTGAAATGGGAACTGCTGGAAGATGAAGACCTGATCCGCCAGACAATCGATAAGCAAAAACCAATAAAAATCATAGACACTTTTGAAAATACGATTCCTCTTTACGATGTTCTGTTCAAGCAATATGACGATGCGATTTGGACATTTCGTCAGGAGTTGTATGAAGAAGAGGAACACGGTTCGAAGAAAAAAGCGAAGTTACCGATTCTCAATATTGAAAAGGAAACACTCGTCGCCGTTCGCCTCCCACCTGATGACTTCCAAAACCAATTACGAATATATGATATTTTCGGGGAGTTGATTGAACGTACTCGCGATGGCGTTTTTTACAAACTCGGCGAAGGGGTAGTGGAAAAGGAAAACGGCGAGATCTATTCGACCACGGCTGGCTATCTTGCCATTCACAACAAGACCTTGAGTGTTATCGATACACTGCGAATCAACAGCCTGGCCGATCTATCCGGCGACAGCCTGGACTTCATCGGATCGATTGAAATCGGGCAGAATGTGATTCTGAATTTCGATGTCACTGCCGGGGGAGATATCCTGGTTCAAGGCAGTACGGAAGGTGCCAATCTTAAAGCGAAAAAGCGTGTGATTTGCAAAGAAGGTCTGATCGGTGAAAACGCTAAAGTGGAAGCCGTTGACAAAATAAAAGCGAAATACGTCAATCAGACGGAAATTTTCTGCGAGCAGGATTGCGAGATCGACAAGGGATTGTTCCACGCCATCGCCAACTGTCATGGTCGCCTGTGGTGCAAACAGGGACCGATTGTGGGCGGTGCGACCTACGCCTCATATGGATTGGTGGCGCGTACCCTGGGGGCCTCCAGCGGCGTACGCACGCTGATTTACGCCGGATTCAGCAACAAAGTTCAATTGAGCCTGGATATTCTGGAAAGCGAAAGTAAACGCTTGAAACTAGAGTTGATTGAACTCGTCAAGCAGACCAAACCGTTATTGGAAGCCCAACAGAAGGGCGCCAACTTGACTCCCAGCATGAAGCAGGAAATGGCCAAGCTATTGACCAGAGCCAAGAAATTCCGCCAGATGATTACAGAAATCGAGGAATGGTTGGAAACTCACGATATGGAAGCTTGTGAGAATGCCCATGTGGACGTTATTGGGGAAGTTCATCCCGGCGTGTTGATTTTCCTGCACAACTACCGCTTCGAAGTCAAAGAGAAAATGAACCGTGTTTCCTTTGCCTATGATGGCAAGGAAGACTGTATCAAACCGCGCACCTTGAAATATATCCCTTAAGTTCCGATCCCAAAAGCGGGGAGGGAAACGGGCGGATAGAAATCCACAGGGCCCACCATCAAGGAAGGGCTTCCCTTCCGCCTTCCGTTACCTGCCACGCATCATCTGTGGCTTGTACCGGGGCGCGAGCCGCCGTCAAGGCTATATGAACGTCGCGTTGCTCCGGCCTTGACGGCCGCCCGCTAGTACCCCGGTTATTCAAGCCTCATGATGCGAGGCGGCTCCGTCGGGGAAGGGAAGAGGAAGCGACCACCACTGTTTATTCAAACCGAGCAAGCTCGCCGGAATTGGGAGTTGAACCCCAAAAAATCCGGTTTATTCAAGCTTGATTTGCAACTCTTTATTTAAATCTTGCAAAGTCGCCGCAGGAAAGGTAAACCATTTTTACACCGTCTCGGGCAAGTTGCCTTCAGGCGGCAGTCAACAAAATGGGAATCCTACAGACGGTATACCCGGTGCAGCCGGATGAGCCGCTTTGGGAATGTTTGAATTGCGGGGAACTCCGCATTTCTATACTCCACGCAGAAAGGACTGGATTATGGCGGAAATTAAAAAGGTTGGTATTTTGGGAGCTGGTATGATGGGTGCGGAAATCTCGCTTTGTTGCGCCCGTGTCGGACTTGAAGTGGAAATGAAAGAAATCAGCCTTGAGCTGGCCGAAAAAGGCAAGCAACGCATCGATAAGATTCTGAGCAAGCAAGTGGAAAAAGGCAAACTGGAAGCCGCCAAAAAGGATGAAATCCTGGCGCTGGTGCATCCGGTAGACAGCTACGACAGCTTCAGCGATGTGGACATCGTGGTTGAAGCGATTCTGGAAAACCTGGATATCAAACACGCGGCTTACAAAGAACTGGATACCGTGTGCAAGCCCGAATGCGTATTCGCCTCGAATACGTCCTCGATTTCCATCACCAAGCTGGGCAAAGCGGCGCGTCCGGAAAACTTTATCGGTTTGCACTTCTTCTCTCCGGCTTCGATTATGCAGCTTGTGGAAGTCATTCCCGGTCTGTTGTCTACCGAGCAGAGTGTAGAGCTTGGCACCGAATTCTGCAAAATGATCGGCAAGACCCCGATCAAGGTCAAGAATGTGGAAGGCTTTGTCGTCAACCGTATTCTGTGTGCGATGATGGCGGAAGCCTATCGCCTGGTGGATGAAGGTGTAGCCGATATCGAAGCCATTGACACCGCCTGCAAACTGGGCCTGGGACATCCGGTCGGTCCCTTGCGCTTGAGCGACAATGTCAGCCTGGATCTGTTGCAGCATGTACACGCCACCTTGACCGAAGCCTACGGCGACCGCTTCAAGCTGGCCGGTGCTTTTAACGAGCGTGTGGACGCAGGACATTTCGGTCGTAAAACCGGAAAAGGCTGGTACGAGTATTGATCTGTAGAGAATGAAGTAGCTACCCATTCGGGTAACGATGCCGGTGCGCGGGCTTTGAATCGCCACCGGTTTTTTCGTATATGGTCCGAATTAAAAACCGCTTCGAACTACGTCAAGTTGCGATAGACAATTTTTCCATTTCATGCTAGGATTCATGCGATTTTCGAGTATTGGGACACAATGGCTCACCACAAGGGATAACCATCACAACGGTTGTTTATGGAGGATGCAGATGAAGAAGTTTCTTTTTCTAATTTTACTACTCGTACTGACCAACGCCTTTGCGCTCAGTTCCTGCGGCGGCGATGACGATCCCATCGATACCGATGGCGATACCGACACCGACGGTGATCTCGCAGGTGATGAAGATGCACCGGATGGAGATACTCCCGACGGTGATACTCCCGATGGAGATCTGGAGACCGACGGCGATACCGACGGCGAAGTGCAATGCAAGCCCGCCAATACCGATTACGCCGATGCCAACGACTTCCCGCCCGCCGAGGAATGGTGGGATCGAGCCTGCGGCGTTTGTGTGTTGCCGCAATGTCACACCGACACGACACCGAGCGTTACGTTCACCGGTCGCTATCAGCGCACTGTCGAGACAACCGCCACCGATTGCAGCGATATAATCGCCCAGGTAAACGAACTGGCCAACGTTGGCCACATTCATAAATATCCCCCGGCGGAAATGGAATTCCAGGGCGAATGCCTGGTCGAAGATGGCGAAGTGATCGGTATCCTGCTGGGTAACGACGAAATCACCTGCCAGACCAACTTGCAGGATATGGATGTCACCAGCCTGGAAACGGCCCAGTTCACCTGGAACGGCGATCGGGCGGAAGGAACGGCAAAAGTCTTTTTGGTCAACGTTCCCGAAGTCGGAGGACAAGACTGCTACATCGATTTCGATATCGTCATCGAACCCTACACCGGTCCCGATGGCGATCTTGACGAAGAGGGTGAAGGGACGGACGGCGATGTGCCGGACGGCGATATACCCGATGGTGATGCTCCCGACGGCGATCAAGATGGTGATGTGACTGACGGCGATGGCGACGAATGGCCGCCCAGCAGCCCCTGGTGGGGCGATGGCGAGTGCTTCCTGCCCGCCTGTGACAATTCGGCAGCGGTCAGCTTCGATACCTCCGGTCAGTGGAAACGGACATTGACGACCACCGCGACGACCTGCGATCCGATCATCGGCAATTTCGACCCGCGTGCCATTATCGATAATGTGGAAATCACCGGTCCCGAACCTCTATATATTCAGGGAGAATGCGACCTGAACGCAGATGACAGCTTGTTCGGTGTGTTTCGTGGTAACACGGAAATCACCTGCGAAACCAACATCCAGACCATGGATGTCGTTTCCACGGAGACGGCGATTGTGACGTTCAGCGGCGATCAGGGAGTTGGCGAAGCCCATGTGTATCTGACCAACGTGCAGGATATTGCAGGTGGTGATTGCCAGATCGATTTCGACGTGCTCTTCGAGCGCCAATAGTTATCGTATTCGCACAATAAAACAGGCCCGAAGGTTTTTGCCTTCGGGCCTTTGTGCTTTAGCAGTGCTTATTTGCTACCTCTCGATTCGAATGAACTTGCCGTCTCCGATGATGCGCGGCAGGCGATTGATTTCGTCTACCGCTTTTCGTACCTGTGCCTCGCTTGATTTGTGCAGGATGATTTCCAGCAAACCCAGTTCCGGTACATTGGGAATCAGTTCCGCGCCAACCGAGCGCACCGAAATGTCGTGTCGGCCCAGAATGGCGGTGACATCGCCGATCACGCCCGGCTTGTCCTCTACCGTGAAGCACAGGTAATACTCACTTTCGATCTTTTCCGGCTCCAAAATCCGTAGCGGTTGTATGGCCGATTCCGGTTGGCCCAGGATGGTCGTGCGTGTGCAGATATCCACGATATCCGCATAGACGGCGCTGGCGGTTGGCATCCCGCCTGCACCACGCCCGGCCAGCATGACTTCGCCCACCGCGTCGCCGTGCAGCAGTACCGCATTGAATTCATTGCGCACGCTGGCCAGGGGATGTTTCTGTGAAATCAAGGTGGGATGTACGCGCAACTCCAAGTCCGTGCCGCGCCGCCGCGCCAGTGCCAGCAGCTTGATGGTCATGCCGTGCTTGTGAGCGAAGCGGAAGTCCGAGTCGGAAAGCTGGGTGATGCCTTCGCATAGAATCTTGCCCTGCGGAAAGACGCCGCCGCAGATATGCGCCGCCATGATCAAAAGCTTCTGCTGTGCGTCGATGCCTTCGACGTCCAGCGTCGGGTCCGCTTCGGCGAATCCTTTTTCTCCAGCCAGTTTCAGGGCTTCGTAATAGCTCAGACCTTCTTCTTCCATTTGTGTGAGGATGAAGTTGGTGGTGCCGTTGATGATTGCCGAAATTGCCATGATCTCATTGGCTACCAGGCTTTCACGCAGGGCTTTTAGGATTGGAATGCCGCCGCCGACACTGGCTTCGGCGAAGAAGGGCACGTTCTTTAAGCGCGCCAACGACATCAACTCCGGGCCGCTGGTAGCGATAAGCGCCTTATTGGCTGTAACGACCGCTTTACCTTTTTGTAACCCGGTTTCCACGATGCGCCGGGCGTCTTCGGTGCCGCCGATCAATTCCACAAACAGGTCGATACTGTCATCCTGAAACAGGTCTTCGGGGCGGGTGGTCAAGCGCAGGCCATCGGTAGGGCAGGCGCGTTTGCGAGATGGATTGCGTACCAGAACGCGCGAAATCTGTAGGTCGATGCCCGCCTGATCCAGTAACTCCGCCTTCCGGCGCTCGATGATATTCACCAGCCCCGCGCCTACGGTGCCCAGTCCGAACAGTCCCAGCTTGATCGTCTTTGCCATGATTTTCCTCGTTTAGATTCCAGTGGATTATTGATTGTTGCTTCAATCGCTTTTTAGAAATTCCGTCAGCAGTTGGTTTAGCTGCTCGTATTCGATTAAAAAACTGTCGTGCCCGTGAATGGAGATCAACTCCCCGTAGTGCGCCTGCACGCCGCATTGACGTGCTAGTTCATACAACTCCTTGACCTCCTTGGCCGTATACAGAATGTCGGAGTCGATACCGACGCACAATAGCTTGTCGGAGATACGTTGTAGCGCTTGCTTGCGGCTACCGCGATTGCGAGAGATGTCATGCTCGTCGAGCACGGAAAGCAGCTTGACGTAACTATTTGCATCGAAGCGTTGCACGAGCTTGCTGCCCTGATAATCCAGGTAATTCTGGATTTCGTAGGTGCGCGCGTCTTTTCGCTGTTCGTGCAGGGTGCGTCCGAACCGTCCTTCGAATTCTTCCGGGTTGCGATAGGTCACCATGCCGATCTGCCGCGCCAGTGCCAGTGCCAGCGTAGGCCGGGGACCGTCGTGATAGCGTCCCTGCTTGAAACTGGGGTCCAACTCGAAGCATTTCTTTTGCAAATGATTGAAGGCCAGCGCCTGGGCGCTGCTTTTGGCTGGGGCGGCGATGACGACGACCTTTTCCGCCAGCCCGGGACATTCGATGGCCCATTCCAGGGCCGCCATGCCGCCAAGCGAACCTCCGATCACCGCTTTTAAACGTTCGATTCCAAGATAGCGAATCAATTCCCGGTGGATTAATGCCAGATCGCGCGAGGTCAACTCCGGAAAATCCAGGCCGATGGGTCTTGTGTTTCCCACTGCGCGATCCAACGGACCGCTGGAACCGTAGCAACTGCCGGGATGGTTGGGACAGATCACGCAGGTTGTTGACAGATCCAGCGCGGCTGCCGGTGAAAAAACGCCCTCCCACCAGCCTGGGTTGTGACCGTCCGTGTCGTCGTAACCGGCGCAGTTGGCGTCACCGGTGAGGGCGTGAAAGACCAGCACGAGGTTGTCGCGTGTGGGCGAGGGTGTGCCGAATACACGGTAGGCCACCTGAAGATTGACGATTTCCTCTCCTGCTTCGGTCGTATAACGACCGAGGTTGCATTTGTGCAGGCGGTTGGTGGCCAAACGCCCGGCCTGATTGGGCGCGGGGCGGTTATCGGCATAAAGAATCAGCGGTCTGTCAGTCACGGTGCAACCCTTGTTCCAGATCGTTAAGGATGTCTTGTACGTCTTCGATGCCGACGCTTAGGCGGATCAGTTCATCCGGTACCCCCGCCGCCAGTCGCTGCTCGGGCGTCAACAACTCATGTGAAGTCGAGGCCGGATGCAGGATCAGACTTTTGGTGTCGCCCAGATTGGCCAGGTGATGAATCATCTTCACTCGGTTCACCAGGTTTTTGCCTGCATCGTATCCACCCTTCAGCCCAAAAGAGAGTAGCGCAGAGCAGCCCTGGGGCAGGTAGCGTTTCGCGTTTTTACGGGTAGGGTGATCCTCGAAAATCGGATAGTTGACGTAGTCCACTTCTTCTCGCTCCGCCAGCCAACGGGCGACGATCTCTGTATTTTGGCAATGCTGCTTCATGCGCAGCGCCAGCGTTTCCAAGCCCTGGATCATCAGGTAGGCGTTGAAAGGCGCCATCGCTCCGCCTAAATCTCTGAGAATGTCGAGGCGTAATGCCATGATGTAGGGCGACTCGAAATCCTGGTAGTCTTCCAAAAACGGGAACGACTTGACCCAGTTGAAATTTCCTCCCGCCGTTACAAGTCCGCCCATCGAGCCGCCATGCCCACCGATAAACTTGCTGGCCGAATGGATCACCACGTCTGCACCGTGTTCGATGGGACGGCATAAATACGGAGTTGCGGTGGTGTTATCCACGAACAGCGGAATCTCATGCTCATGCGCCAGTTCGGCCAGCGCGGCCAGATCGGGAATATCGATGGCTGGGTTGCCGATGGTTTCGCAATACAGGGCTTTTGTTTTCGGCGTGATGGCCTCTCTGAAACTTTCAGTATCGGCGGCTTTGGCAAAATGGGTCGTGATGCCGTAGCGGGGCAGGGTGGTGGCGAACAGATTATAGGTGCCGCCATACAGCGAAGCGCTGGAGACGATCTCATCTCCGGCGTGCAGGATTGTCAATATAGCGGAGGAAACCGCCGCCATACCGCTGGCAAAGGCAACCGCCATCGAACCGTTTTCCAGTGCGGAAATGCGTTGCTCGAGTACATCCAGGGTGGGGTTATTGATGCGCGAATAGATATAGCCGGATTGTTGCAGCTTGAACAACTGGGCGGCGTGGTCGGCATCTTCGAAACAATAAGCGGTGGTCTGATAAAGCGGCGTCTGGCGCGACTGATTGTGCTGAGCGGGATCGTATCCGGCGTGCAGTGCACGTGTGGCAAAACCAAGGGGATGTTTGTCGGACATGTTGTTTTCTCCATGATGGTCAATGCGAAGCAGTGAACGAGGTGGAAACTGCGAATCCCCCTCCGTCTTCTGTATCGCGAAAGTCGAACGCTACGATGCAGGGGCACCGGATATTGTTACGAGTTCTGGCCGGATCGCCTGCAAAATGAGGGCTTACGCTAGCGGATTTGATTTACGGCGTCAAGGAAAGATTCCGAATAAATGAAAAAAATATCATGAAAAAGCCGTCTAAAAAACGGTCTTAAGGTCGGAATATGGCAGCAGGACCGAATAATATTCGGAATGTCTTCCGTGCGGCTGGGGATTTTTCGGTGGTTTGTTGATTTGGGGAACGAGTTGCCGAGTTGCAACTTAGCGAACATCCAGACGAATCCAGCGCGTGCAGGCGCGATGAACGACCTTTAACAGGTCGCGAACGTCGCACTTTTCGTGGGCCCAAAGCTGAATGTCCTCCTCGGTCCAGGCGATGAGCAGACCTTCTTCGCAGGCAATCGATTCACCATCGGCGATGATCCGGATCGGGGTTTCGGGTGCAACGAGATGGGCTTGCAGTTCGCCGTCCATATGGCGCTCGATGGCGATTTGAGCCAGTGAGTAGGCGATGTGCTTGCCTGAAGAGGCTTCCCCACCGGTCAGACAGCGGACCAGCGCCTGGTTTTCCAACGCCTGCACTGGGGCGATGATGATGCCTCGGTCGGCTTGAATGTTCTGCCCTTCCACCAGAATACGAATCGATTCGGGCATCTCGTTTTCCTTTCCATCATGCAGAAATTGATAAAGCCAGTATAGCAGAGGGAGGTGATGCCTGCCCTATGATTTTACCCCTTTTCCCGGAAACGCGAATCCGTTACAATACGAATGAACTCAGTTCGAAATAGGGTTTGAATCATTTAGCGGTTCCTAAAAGAGTCCATCAAACCAGCAAAGAGGGTGTCATCATGAAACTGTCACGAAGAGAAGCCATCAAGTTGTTGGCGGCGGCGGATTGCTTGCCGGGTTCCCTGGATTGTTGCAGGCGGCGGAAAATGTTCCGTTGAAACCGGCGGAACAGGCGGCGGTGAAATCCGCCTTGAAGGCGGCAGGTAAACCCGATCTGGCTGTCGTCGTCGGTGCCGATCCTGCCAAGAACGTGCGTGCGGCTATCGACGCCATGGGCGGTATCGGTCGTTTTGTTTCCAAGGGCGATGTGGTCACGATCAAGCCGAATATGGGATTTGCCAACAAACCCGAAGCGGCGACGACAACCGATCCGCGCGTGGTTCGGGCTGTGGCCGAACAGGCGCTTTCTGCTGGGGCCAAGCGGGTGCTGATCTACGACTATCCCTGTCATAAACCCGATATCGCGCTGGATATCTGCGGGGTCAAGGACATGATGAAGGGCGTGGACGATACCTTCGTATACGTCATTCAGCGAGAGACCTTCTTTAAAGAGGTCACGATTCCCGGCGGCAAGACGCTGAAGAAAATCAAGGTTGCCCGCGATATCATGGAGTCGGACTGCATCATCAATTTACCGGTGGCCAAGTCCCATGGTTCGGCGAAGGTGTCCTTTGGTATGAAAAACTGGATGGGCGTGGTCGAGGATCGCAAGAGCTGGCATTTCTGGCACGATCTCAATACCGCCATTGCCGATATATCCACCTTTATTCGTCCCAAGCTCACGCTGTTGGATGCTACCCGTGCGCTGGTGACCGGCGGTCCCGGTGGACCTGGGAAAGTGGAAGCGCTGAACACGATCGTTGCGGGTATCGATCCGGTGGCACTGGATGCCTATGGCCTGACGCTTGCGCCTTTCGGAGGCGAGGGCTACAAGCCGGCGGATATCAAATATCTGGTCGATGCTGCTTCTCGTGGCATAGGCAGCTACGATCTTGCAAAACTAAACATACATAAGATGACGGCATGAGCCTGCGTCGTATTATCCAACTGCTGCTTTTGGCGCTATTCGTGACCTTGATTGCGTTGACGCGCTGGCCGCCTTCTCCGGTGGCAGTGCAGGATGCGTTTCTGAAAATCGACCCGCTGCTGTCGTTACAGGCAAGCATCGCCGCCAGAAGCTGGCTTCCCGCACTGAGTTACGGTGTGGGTATGCTGGTGCTGACAGTAGTGCTGGGAAGGTTTTTCTGCGGCTGGATCTGTCCCATGGGGACCTGCCTGGAAGTGGGCGACGATCTGTTCTTCACGCGAGGCAAGCGCAGAAAATGGCCCAATCATGCCCGGCGCTTGCGTTTTTTAAA
Organism: Myxococcota bacterium; assembly: GCA_965140415.1. Lineage (GTDB taxonomy): Bacteria > Myxococcota_A > SURF-8 > SURF-8 > SURF-8. The sequence continues at coordinate 4,032,439 of OZ223209.1, read as the reverse complement.
GTACGGGTTGCTGCTTGCCATTCTTGCCGCCGCCCTGTTCGGGCAGGCGCTGGCTTATCTGGCCGATCCGATCAGTTGGATTACGCGCATCCTGACGTTGGGTGTCTGGCCGCTGTTGTCGTCGCTATTGAACCTTTCGCTGGATCTGCTTCGCCCGGTTTTCGAATGGCTGGGCTGGATGAATCTGGCGCGTGCCGAATTCGAGCAGCCGGTATTCGGTTTTCTGGGTTTGTTGTCATTGCTGTTTTTCATTACCCTGCTTTGGTTGGGGCGCTATCAGCACCGTTTCTGGTGCCGCCATCTCTGTCCCCTGGGGGCGCTACTGGCCGTTCCCGCGCGTGTGTCGCTTTTCCGGCGACAGGTGACGAACGCCTGCGATAAAGATGGCAAGTGTTCGCAAACCTGCGAAACCGGAGCCATCGATCCGCATGATTATCATGGTTATGATAGCGCCGAGTGCATCCAGTGCGGGCGCTGCGTGACGGATTGCCACCTGAATGTGACCAGTTTTAACCCGAGCTTATCCAAAACCGGCTTGAATCCAAGCACCGATCTGTCGCGCAGGCAGGCGCTGGGTTGGATCGGTGGTGGGGCCTTGACGGCAAGCTGGCTGGCGCTCAATCCGGCTCGCAGGCTGATTTCCGATAAGGCTTTGCGTCCGCCTGGAGCTATCCCCGAGGACGATTTCCTGGCCACCTGTGTGCGTTGTGGGCAGTGTATCAAAGCCTGTCCGACCGGCTGCCTGCAACCGGCGCTGACCGAAGCCGGGGCTGCCGGATTCATGACGCCGGTGCCGACGATGCGCCTGGGCGCTTGCGATCAGAACTGCAACGGCTGCGGGCAAGTCTGCCCGACCGACGCCATCCGGGCACTGGATCTGATTCAAAAGAAATCGGCTCGTATCGGTAACGCCATTCTCGATCCGATGCGCTGCGTGGTTTACGAGCGCGGGCGGGTCTGTCTGGTCTGCGACGAGCACTGCACCTACGGCGCGATCGATTGGGTGGAAGTTGAAAACGGCGACCGTCGCCCGGTCGTCAACGAAACGCGGTGCAACGGCTGCGGTCAATGCGAGCATAGCTGCCCGGTGGAAGGAGTTGCCGCAATCCGAGTGCGACCTGCCGGACAGGTGCGCCTAGGCGCAGGCGAAGCCTACCCGCCCTTTGCCGGACTGTTGGAGCCATCGGAAAAGGAAACTCCCTTTGGACAAGGAAACACGCAGGGCTTCAGTTATCCGTAGGGTAGCCTTGCAGGCTATTCCTCTACATAACTCCGTCCTCGCACGCATCGTACGGCCAATGGGGTGGTTTTATCCGTGTGGTCCCAATGACCGGCCTGGTACAGTCGCTCAAAGTAGTCTACAATCCAATTGATAGTATGATCTCCTGCGTAGGTGGTGGAGGTATGGAAACGCAGTTTGGGCATCGCCGGAAATTGTGTTGCAAGAATGTCATTCTGAGGATAGAAGGCCATATCGGTAAGACTAACTGCTTCGTTGATATTCGGTAAGCGCCAATCGCTATAACCGCTGTAGTCAAGAGCTTCGCAATAGGATAACGCCTCTTGCCAGGTTTTGTTTTCCTGAATGTTGCTTTGCCATTGTAACAAGGTAGTTCGATCCCAAATAATGCTCTGCTCTACTCCATGCTGTAGTGTTTCGAAACGTTCTCCAATCTTGATTTCAGGGCCGCCATGTACGCAGCGAATTTCGGCATATGTATCTGGCCCACCGGTGCCTCCACATTCAATAGTGGATAAGCCATTCCACATCGTCAATGTAATCGGGTATCCCCAGAATGCGAGAGAAGAAGTCCATCCACAAATATCGACGCCTTCGAATAGTTGATCATCAATGACCGGGTCATAATAGTCGTGGTTGACAATGCTTCTAAGCTCAAGCAGTGAAGGCAAACGCCAATCGAGTGAATCATCTTGCGCTAAGGAGAAGCAATGCCCACTGGCAGTTGCCCATCTCTGATTAAAGCTTTCCCGTTCCCATACCAGACCCGTTTGCCGATCTGTTACAACTTCCTTTTCATTCAAGGAGGAAATGACGAATCGCTCGCTGGTTTCCATTTGTGGTGCATACTGGGCGTCCTGACCGCAGAAGGGTGTCTCGGCACAGCTTACACTGCCCGCTTCGCCAGGGCAGGGAATTTCACCCACGTTGTCGTAGCAGGTTTTCTGACCTGTCGGAGCGACGGGAAAGCAGTGGTTGTTACGACAGTCGTTACCGATGCGCTGTCTGGGTTGTTCCGGTTCGAGATCTCCATCCGATTCGGCGTCGGTTTCCACATCTCCATCACAGGCGGGACAGGAGGGACAATCCGGGTCGCCACAACTTGGGCAGACTTCGCAAGTTTGGCAGTCCGGATCACCGTTAGATGGGCAGGACGTCTTATCGGCATCCGCACAGGTGCTGCAAGTAGGGCAATCTGTATCGCCATCGGTAGGTTGTTGATTGCAGGTAGAATCGCTGCTTTGACAAGCGGGGAAGAAAGCCAGGCAGGCAAGTATCAAGAACAGGATCTTGGCCATCTGCATAAGAGAACTCCTGTATGAAAAGGAAACGCATGAATACTATCATGCGATAAGGAGCCGTTCAAGCAAGGTGTGACGCTTTTTCTTAAAATAACTCTGTCTGAGGTTCGGTTGCAGGTTTTATCTATCGAAAATTGAGTCTACTGGAAGTTGAAGAAGCCGGATGGCGAGTGGGAGGAGGGGCGAGTCTCAAGATTTACACTCAAGTAAATTGCGCGCTCAATCTGGAAAATAAATGAACATGTCAGGAGGTTTTGCCGAAATATTAAGGCTATTTTCTTCTGCCGTTGTATTTTAGGAGCGCTGATGTAATTTGCTTGATGCAGTGCGGCAATATGGCAGAAATTACAATATACTAATAATATCAATGCATTAGGATTGTATTAATAAAAGTCTTATGGCAACGCAGTAAGGTTTTATCGAAAAACAATAATTTTTCTGCATTTTTGTCTTGCATTTATGGCGACGCCTCGTACAATGAGATCGTGATCGTTGTACTTTGGGTGAAATGGAGAAGAAGCTGCGGCGCGCGCGAAACCAGAACGGAACCGGTATTACGACTTTCAGGTTATGCGTCCGGCCTCGAAACGGTTCGTTCGCATTGTCGCTTTTTCTGGAGATTCTGGCAGTTTACGTCCTGCTTTCCATGGCTTCGCAGGCTGTGGCAGTCGAAACCAGCCCAACCCCCGAACAGGTGCAAGACGCGATCAAAAAAGGTCAGGCGCAAAAAGCGCAGCCTGAATCGATCTTTAAAAATTATGAATTTGGAACGCCGGGAACCGAAACCAACGGCTACATAATGACCAAGCTTTTCCAGATCAGCCACCGTGCCGCGATGGCTGCCAGCGAAGGTAAGGTTCTGAAACCAGATGACTATTCTGATATTCTAAAGCAGGATTACCTGTTGTTTCCGCTTTATCTGGTCGGGGCTTCGGAAAAGGCGTTCAAGGATTTGAAAATCAGCTTGCGGCAGGGCATTCGAACGATCCAACCTGGAGACGTGCTCCGGGACGCCGTTCAAAAGACCCTGTGCGAAAAGGATGTTTGCCTGTATAAACAAGACGTGTTTGCAGGCTTTTATTATAGCGACTTCAACCCCACGCAACTAGCTGTATTGGTTGTGGAATTCTCTGGAAAGAAGCATGAATTCCGCCTGGTTCTAAGCCGCTATCCGTAATTTGTAAACGGCTGGATTCCGTCACGTTTCCGTTGTTTGCGTTTGGTTCAGAAAAAGTCAAGAATTGTTTGACAACAGTATGCATTCTCATTAGAGTGTAGCGGCTGGGCACCCTTGGCTTGGTGCCACCTACCCTCGATGTCATCTCTTAGGAGGCCACGTTGAAAGAGCGCACGTCAGTTGCTGGGTTATTGTTGGCTCTTTTTGTATTGTGTTTCGGATTGAGCGCGAACGCCGACGATAACATGAATTCTTCCCCTATTGATCAGGGGAATCTCGTCCTTGCTCAGGCCGATACCGCCGATGCCAAGACCGATACGGTCGCAGGCGAAGGTGTCGCCGTTGAAAGCAACGACACCGAAGCGAAAGAAGAAGCCAAATGGTGGAACGTTTCGATTTCGTACACCTTATCGCACAATCTGGCGCGTGAGCGCCCGGTGGTGTCCAACTCTCTGTCCCTGGATCCGAGCTTTATGCTGCCCAAGGACATTTCGCTGAGCATTCACCTGGGAGGCTATGTCAGCACGCTGTATCCCTCCGATGTGGTTGGCGGAAACGATGTGAGGATCAACGAAGCGGATTTCGATCCGCTATCCATTAGTATCAGCCGTGCGTTTCAGATCGATCCGGAAATCACCGGGTTCACCATTACGCCGTCTCTGGTGCAGGTGTTGCCCGAAACCAGCCGTTTCGCCGGATGGACGCGCAAATGGTATTACGCCATCAAGCCGGGTGTGAGTTTCTCCATCAGCAAATGGGGCTTGTCGCTGTCCAACTCGAACAGCTTCCAGAAAAACGTTCATGGCTATACCGACTACCGGTTCAAGTCCGATGTCGATGGCGGCATTGAATCCATTCCTTTAAATGAGTGGACCTACAGCAATGCCACCTCGTTGCGTTTGAGCGTATGGAAACTGAACATGGGCGTGGCTGTCGTCTGGTCGTATAACTGGCGCTACCACACCAGCGACGGAAACGAAGCGCGTCACAACAACATTGCGTATTCCGCCGATATCGGCATCAACGCATACGAGAATCTGAATGTTTCACTGGGAATCTCCACTGCCGGTCCCGAACGGCGTTACGGCGGTTTCCAGAACGATTACACATATCCATTGGACCCGCAGTTCTCTGCGGCGTCTTTGACTTTGAGTTACTCATTCTAAGAGAATTCATTACTCTAGTGGTCTGTAGTTCTTAAGGAGGCGATAGGATCATGATGGCCCATTTGAGAAAAGTTGCCGCAGTTTTGGGAAGCGCGATGCTTCTGGCTTTCATCCTTGCAGGATGTATGACAGAACGTGCTCCCGTCGACAAAACCAACCCTCTGGCTCTGGATAAGCGCCTGTTCGAGGGAGATTGGTTTTACAAGCAGACCGTAACCGATCTGCCGTACTCGGTCGATTACTCGTTCATCGGTGAAACCAACGATCTGAAGATGATCCGTTGGGAAATCACCCAGAACTGGTTGATCGCCTACTCGCTGTACGACACCAAGAACATCGTGGATACCGAAGGAAAACAAGACCTGGCGGAAACGCCGGTGTTGGCGTTCCCGATTCTGGATCAGTTCGACATCGAACTGGCGGAAAACACCACGACCGGTGAGGATCTGCCGATTCTGACCGAGAATCGCGACAACCCCTGGTGGCAGACGCGCTACATGGTGATCGATCCTTCGTCGAGTGCGTTGACGAACTTCGAAATGAAGTATCTCAACATGACCATCGACTGGGATAATCCGTTCTACTATGAGCCTGTTGCCGGCTATTACCAGATGGAATGGCACGACAAGAACAACCAGGCGATCAATCCGAAGGAATACGAGATGCGTCACATGGCGGGCGGCGACCAACTGGCCGATTCGCTGTCGTTCTACACCGACGTGATCGTGTCCCCGAACAACTCCTGGCGTAACATTTATACGTGGGAAGATGTTTACGAGTTCATCAGCTGGGAACCGGCTCGTATGGAATACCGCCACTTCTTTTGGCGTGTGGATCGTGAAGAGTTGGACAACAACGGTTTCGTGCCGTTGGAGTACCAGGATGACATGTTCCGTCGGTTCGGTTTCTTCACCCGCGACTATCGCGCAGTGGACCCGCAATACGGCTACCGTGACAACTACATTCACAAGTGGGCCAACTATTTCAACATTGAAAACGGTCATAAAATCATCACCTACTTGAGCCCGAACTTCCCCGAGTATCTGGCTCTGACGACTTGTTCGATCGCCGCCGATTACAACTACGCGTTTGCCAAGGCTAAATACGAAGGCCAGATGGCGCGTGAGTCGTTTGATGAAAACGGCGAAGGTTTCGAGTCTGATTTCGGTCCCCAGATCAAGTTGGCCGATGGCCTGAGCCAGATGGTTACCGGTATCTCCGAAGACAATCCCGCCACTTCTCTTTTCATGCCGGATGCTTTCGAGACCTGGCCTGAAGATATGACATTGGACGATTCGAAGTTTTATTACCTGGATTACACCATCGAGAGCCAGGTGCCGCCGAGTGACTGGAATGATGAAGATCAGGGTGCGTTCACGGATCGTCAGGCGGCCATGATTGCCGAAATGAAGCGGTACTGCTTCACCGAGGATGAAAACGATGTGTTCGTACTGCGTCGTAATGAGTTCTTGGAATATGATTACGATCGTGACGGCGTGAACCCGGAAGGTTTGCCGAACCTGATTACCCCGGATGAAATCAGAGCCATCTTTGGCGATGATATCGATTCTCGCGTTGCCGTGCCTGTAAATTATCCGGTGGCTTGCGAAGTGACGCGTGAGCATCGTTGCGAAGTTGACAGCGAAGGCAACAAAGTGCCGCGTTATAAAGCGGAACTGGGTGATGCTCGTTACAGCTTCTTCTACTGGGTAGATACTCCCACGGAATACGGTATTCTGGGTGTGTCGCAGTGGTCGGACAATCCCGAAACCGGTCAGATCCTTTCGGCTTCTTCGCATATTGCCGGTTCCGTGTTGCAGTGGTCGACCCACCGCGAACTGGAACGCTATTTCATGATCAAAGGCATGCGTGATGGCGACAGCGGCGAGGATGATGATCTGTTTGCCGGCTTCAACCCGACGCGTGAGCGTTACGAAGAACTGTTGAACGATCTGATTATCGACGCTGAATACACGAATCGCCCGACCCAGGGTGAAGTGCAGTCGCGTCCGGAAGACGAAGTGAATCCTCCTCCTGTGATGCCTGGCTCTCCGGAATGGAAGACCTCTTCCTTGCATAACCCGGCTTTCCGTGAACTCTCTCTCGGAAAGAAGAGTGATGAGCTTTCAATACAGTCCAACAAAGAAAAAGCTGAAATGCTCAAAGTGCTTCAAGCCAAGCATCTCCCCACGATACAGGGAGCGTTGGATCTGAGCGCCATCAAGGGAACCCGTTGGGAAACCGAAATGGCCATGAGCGGTGTGTTGGATTTCGTATTCCCCGAAGCAACCGCTTACAACGAAGAAATGCTGTATGGGATTTCGCCGCTGTATTGGGGTACCAAAGAGGCGATGATCGCCAATCGCGATCGCGAAATCGAATTGTCCAAGGGTTGCTACTTCATGGGTGAATGGCTCGATGGTGGTTTCCTGGAAATCATCGAAAAGATGGACGACGCTGGTTACTCTCGTGAAGACATCCGTCGCGCTGTCGAGCGCATCATGTTCAAGGGCGTTGCCGAGCATGAAATGGGTCACTCCTTGGGTCTGCGCCATAACTTCAACGCCAGTGCCGATGAGCTGAACTACATTGGCGATCAGTGGGTCAATGAAGACGGCGAACTGATGAAGACCGGTTACTGGAAAGCGAAGCCTGAACTTCAGAAAGACTTGGACGCCAAGATCGCGGAGTTCAAAACGAAAAAGGGTCGCGATCCGGTGCCGATCGAGAAATTCTATCTCCAGAAAACCATTGCGACTCCGATGGATTGGTACATGTACTCCTCCGTCATGGATTACATGGATGAATTTTACTTCCACGGTTTCGGTCTAGGTAAGTATGACATCGCCGCTTTCCTGTATGTCTATGGAAAGGGTGTCGAGAAGTACAAGCTGGATGGATCCAACAATGTGGAAATGAATGAGTACGGACTTCCCAAAGTGGTCGTCGAACCTCTGTTGGAGTACCGCTACTGTACTGCTGATGACCTGTATAACATTACCTGTTCCTGTGTTCCCGGTTCACCGAAAGATGGGCAGAACGACGAGGACTGTGTGTGCACCGACAAAGCCGGTATGACGTACTGCTACAATCCCAAGGTTCCCGTTTGGGAGTTGCGCTACGAACCGGAAGTCACCTTGGATCTGAACGAAGAAAAGGGTGTCACTCATGCTATGCCGGTAGAAGGCAGCCGCGTGGGTATCCAGCTCAATGGCGACATCAAGCCTTACCTGTTCGGTACCGATCACTGGCGTTACGAAGATCCGATGTGTAACGTGTGGGATAAGGGCTACACCGCTCGCGATATCATCCGTAATATGGCGGATCAGTACAAGCGCTTCTACTTCTGGCGTTTCTTCCGCCGTGGTAATCCGCGCTTCCGTCGTCAGCGCGCTTTCTGGGGCAGTTTCTGGCGTATGTTCCCGTTCGCTCACTTCGCATTGGATTTGAACTACTATCGCTTCCAGTTGCCGGAGTGGCAGGACATTCTTACTGGTCGTACGACCGATCCTCAGGATCCCAGCAACTCGCTGGCTCGTAAAGACTACATGTATGCGGTCAACGGCATTGAAGAGTGGACGGAAGTCATTAACGGTCAGGAAGTGACCAAGACTCTGACCCCGGGTGGTGCTGGCGATTACCTGATTGCCGGTATGGAAGGTTACAACTTCCTGGTTTACGATGTGCTGTACAGCCCGGATGTGGGTAAGCACGTGCTCACCAGCTGGCTTGAAGACGAAAACAAGCAGTACTTCGTCAAGAATCCGTACATCTACGATGAGGCGACTCTTGAGGAAACGCTGGGCGGCGCCATTCTCGATGTGGACCTGCGCTACGGTCATCATCACAAGAACCACTGGAACCGTCAGGATGACTTGGGCATCATGGAAGAAAAGCTCATGGTCAAGGGCTTCACGATCGAAAAAGATGCGGCTGGTTTCGTACTGACGAACGCCGGTTGGCCGGTGGACAAGTATGGCTACGAAAATATGGCTAATGCCTTTGCCTATCTATCCGATGGTTTCGACAATGCCAACTACAATTTGATGTCCGACATCATGAACGAAGATCACATGTTGCAGTTCAGCCGCTACTGTGTCGAACAGACCGGTGTGAACAAATACAAGATGAAAGTGTACCAGCCGCCGGTCAACATGCTGCACCAGTGGAACTGGACCGACGATTGGGCGCAGCCCGCTACCGGTGAAACACCGAATCCGAACGATTACAAGCCGGATGCGGTGGATAACACGATGAATATGTGCCAGCGACTGAGCGCGCAGGAAGGCAAAACCTACTTCCCGATCCACGCCAGTTGGGTTTACTTTGACAAGGTCGAGCCGATCTTCTGGAGCATCTTCAATCAGGCCAACACCATGGCGGATAACACCGTGTTCCAGTACTACACAACCGATATCATTCCGGTCGGTGAACGTCACTTGTGGGCGGCGCCGAATGAGGACGAAATCGAAGTGCTGAACTCGAAAGAAACCTATTACTACCGTGCGCACAAAGTTCCTGGCGACGATCGTTCCTTCCCGGCTTACGACCTGTTGGAACGCTACCGCAACATTCGTATGTTGTGTGCTAAGAACGCCACCTTGGAAAATCCCGAGTACGGCGAAGGCACGGCGGGTATGGTTCCGGGCAACTTCTATACGGATGAATGTCCCGGCACTCCTTATCCGGCATCTTATCTGAACAACACCCTGGAGCACATGGAATCGACCATGACCTTGCTGAACGACTTCTCCTCGTTCTGGCAGAACATGTCGAACTGGACCATCGGCTACTAAGCCGTAGGGCGTAAACAAAAAAAGGGTCGGAGGCGAATGCTTCCGGCCCTTTTTGCGTCTTTGTGAGAAGTGGTCAGTCTACGTTTTCCGGAAGGATTGACACTCCAGGTAAATCTTAAAGAATCCGCTTGGGTGTTTATCCGATTTGTTGAAGGATGCGTTTCACAAGTCGCACATTAAGAGAATGACCTCCCATGTGCGAATGGATACGGGCTTCGATTGGTGCACCTAATAAAGCTAAATCACCTAAAAGATCCAGAGTTTTGTGGCGGACGGGTTCATCCGGGAAACGCAGTGGCGGGTTGAGAATACCGTCATTGTCGAAAGCGACCGTATTTTCCTCTCCAGCGCCTTTTGCAAAACCCTGTTTGTACATGGTGGGATAGTCGCGGATAAAGCCGAACGTTCGGGCTGATACAAGATCGTTTGCGAATTGTGTTTTAGAAAAGAAATTTTGATAATGCTGTGATGCTAAAAGAGGGTGGTCGTAACGAATGTTTACGTCCAGTTCAAGCTTTTCAGCCGGTTCGGCGATGAGATAACTTTCGCCGTCGGAAACTTTGATGGTGTTGCTAAGTGTAATGCAGCTTCGTTTCGTTTCGTTTTGCCGGAGACCGCAAGTTGTGAAGGCACGAAAAAAGGGTAGGGCACTACCATCCAAAATCGGAATTTCAGGACCATCGACCTGAATAACGGCATCATCGATGCCGCAGCCGAATAATGCCGCAAGTAGATGCTCGACGGTTGCGACTTCAACATCCTCTGTTCCCAGTGTAACGCAGAAACGAGATGATCGGACAGTAGATACACTTGCCGGAATACGTCGTCCCATGCGAACGAAGACCAGGCCGCAGGAGTCCGATGGAAGTACACTGATGTGGCAGGGACGACCACTGTGTACTCCTATGCCGTCGAAGGATACCGGGCGGCTAATCGTTGTTCGATTCGAAGCCATTCTCGTCGCTGGAAGTGTATGGAAAGAGGGAAGGCTGCCCCGTAGGAGGTGCAATGCCCAAGTGTTGGTAACAGCGTAAGGTCGCTACACGACCTTTCGGTGTGCGCTGGATATAGCCCTGCTGGATCAGGTAAGGTTCGTAAACGTCCTCAAGAGATTCTCTTTCCATTGAAAGAGCTGCACATAACGTGTTCTGACCGACTGGTCCGCCGTTGAACATGTGAACGATGGTATTCAGGATTTTCTGATCGCTCTGGTCCAGCCCTTCTTCGTCGATGCATAGCTTTTCCAAGGCGAACCGGGCGATCTTTAATGTGATACTTTTCTCTTTTGCGACATTCGCGAAATCACGCACGCGGCGCAGCAGGCGGTTGGTAATGCGAGGTGTTCCTCGTGAACGCCGGGCGATCTCCCAGGCTGCTTTGTCTTCAATAGCGATGTTCAGAATCTTGGAATTTCTTCGCACGATCTGAACGAGTTCGTCCGGGCTGTAATAGGACAGCTCAATGATGATGCCGAAACGGTCGCGAAGAGGGGAAGTCAACATGCCAGCTCGGGTAGTCGCTCCGATCAGCGAAAAAGGTTGAATCGGCAGCTTGATATTGCGTGCCGCCGGTCCTTCGCCCGTAATGATATCAAAACAATAGTCTTCCATCGCCGGATACAGGTTTTCTTCGATCACCGGGTTCAAACGATGGATTTCGTCGATAAAGAGGACATCGCCGCGTTTCAGATTGGTAAGCGGACCGGCCAGATCTCCTTTTTTATCGATTGCCGGACCCGAACTGCTATGAAGAGACACATTCAGCTCGTTGGCAATGATATTTCCCAACGTGGTTTTACCCAAGCCCGGCGGAGAGAAGATCAGTGTGTGGTCCAGCACGTCGCCACGCATTTTAGCGGCTTCGATGAAAACCCGTAGGTTTTCCACCACTGGAGTCTGACCCACGTATTCATCCAGCGTACGCGGACGGATCACCCGTTCAAGTTGGCTATCCGTGTTGTTCGCGTTCGGTGAAAGCGTATGTTGATCTCTACTGGTCATTATTGCAACTCTTGCAGGGCGTGTCGAATCAGTTCCTCGACCGGAGTATTCTTTTCATGCGTTTCGGAGAGCGTTTCGATCACTCGTTGAATCTGCTTGCGTTTGTACCCCAGGCTTTCCAATGCTGCAACCAGATCGCCTTGACAGGTGAAGCGACCACCCACCGAGGGAATCTCTTCCTTTTCCAGCATCAGGCGTTTTTGCAGCTTTTCCTTCAGATCCAGAATAAGGCGTTCCGCCTTTTTCTTTCCAACACCGGGAATGCGTGTCAAGCCGGCGACGTCTTCATTGACGACCGCCTGGGCCAGATCTGCCGGAGCCAGACCGGACAGAATCGAACCCGCCTGCTTGGGACCGATGCCCGAAACGGAGATCAAGGAAAGGAACAATTCCTTTTCGAGCTTGCTGGAAAAACCGTAGAGCGCCAGGATATCTTCCCGTACGTAAGTGTGACAGATCAGTTCCGTCTGCTCTCCCGGTTCCGGTAAGTCGGACAACGTGCTAAGACTTACGAACACTTCGTAATAGACGCCGTTCACGTCGATTACGACCCGGTCGGGATCTTTTTCAACCAGTGTTCCATGCAAGCCAGCGATCATTGCAGCGCGACTCCTTAAAGCATCGGTTAGCGGTTGTGAAATAAGCGACAAATCGCAATGGCAAGCGCATCCGCCGCGTTTTCTTCCGGATTTTCAGGCAGTCCCAGCAGCACACGTACCATGTGCTGGATTTGTTCTTTCTCCGCGCGTCCGTAGCCGACAACCGTTTTTTTAATTACTGTCGGTGTGTACTCGGCTACATCCAGATTGTGGTGAGCCAAAGCGACCAGGGCGGCACCACGTGCCTGCCCCAGTTTCAGCGCACTACGCCAGTTGCGACCGGAAAAGACTTCTTCAATCGATGCCGCATCCGGGGCATGTTCGGCAATGACGCGCTCCAGGCCATCGGTGATATGGCTTAAGCGCTGCGCCATGGGAAGTTTCGGGGATGGCGCGATTACTCCGCAATCCACATGGATCAATCTTCCCGACTGCTCTTCTACAACACCATAACCGGTGAACCGGCTGCCGGGATCGATACCAAGGATGCGCATGAAAGGTAATCTCCTAAAGCCTCAACCGGCTATTCCCCGGTGAGACGCTCCATTTCCTCATCGTCGATTTCGTAATTGGCGTACACGTCCTGTACGTCGTCATTGTCTTCCAGCATATCCATCAGTTTGAAAAGCTGCTGGGCCTTTTTACCTTCGATCTGCACGGTGTTCTGGGGAATACGGTTCAGTTTGGCTTCGGTAACGTTATAGCCCTTTTCGGCCAATGCTTCGCGAATGGAATACAGCGATGTCATTTCGGTAGAGATCGTAATGGAATCACCGTCTTTTTCCAGATCTTTGAAGCCGTCCAACTCCAGCCCGAATTCCATCACTTCGTCTTCATCGAGGTTTTCACCTTCGATGGTAATGGAGCCGCAGCGGTCGAACATCCACGATACGCAACCGTTTTCGCCCAGGTTTCCGTTGTTTTTGGAGAGGCAGTGGCGGACTTCCGCCGTGGTGCGGTTACGGTTATCGGAAACGGTTTCGATCAGCAGAGCCACTCCACCGGGACCGTAGCCTTCATAGGTGATTTCTTCAAACTGACCGCCTTCCAGTTCGCCGGTGCCTTTTTTGATGGCGCGATCGATGTTGTCATTGGGCATACTGCCGGACTTGGCCGTGGCGATAGCCGTACGTAAGCGCGCATTCGAGTTCGGATCGCCGCCGCCCTCGCGGGCCGCCATCGTAATTTCCTTAATGAATTTGGTGAACATCTTGCCGCGCTTGGCATCCTGGGCGCCTTTGCGGTGCTTGATGGAACTCCATTTATTGTGACCTGACATGAACTATATCTCCTTATATTGACCAAATAGGTGGAATCGTTGAGTTGAAAATACAACGCTATTGCTTTGGAAAGTCAGTATTATCATGCTCGTGAGCGCTTGACAAGATAAATTTAGGGATGCCATAGCAGCAAACCCGAGGATTGAAAAAATGGACTGTACGCGTTTTTCGATTGACCCTGAAGGGAAGAAGGGGGATCATTTAGAAGGAAGGCTTTTACCTGTCGAATCCTAAGAAAATGGGAGGAGGGTCACATGCCGTACTGTCCGAATTGCCGAATCGAGTACGTCAGTGGTGCAGATGTATGCGCCGAGTGTGGTCAGGATCTTGTCGAGCAACTCGATGAAGTAGCAGATCTGGATTTTGTCGAGTTGTATGCCTGCGCCAATCGAATGGAAGCAGACAAACTGCAATCCATATTGGCAGAGGAGGGGATTGTCAGTAATTTGAGAAGTCTGGAAAGTTCATCATTTCCAACTTCTGCCGGAATCATGGGGGACGTTCACCTGGTGGTGGACAGCCGCTTATTGGAGGAGGCACGTAAGTTGATCGAGCAGGCGGTTTCCACTCATGAACTCTCTGAAGGTGGAGAATTTCTGGAAGGATAGCTCAATTTCCTCACTGAGGACAGTTCGGGCTTTATCCTGAATCTGAGTTTTCAGAAACAGGATAAAGTCCGTTTCTGCCTCGCGTTTTCATGCGAATCAGGGAATGCTGCTCTTCGCGCCGATTTCGATGGCATGTAACGGAATCAAGATATCCGCTTTAAAATCAACGACTTTCTGTACACTATCATAGCACTGCATCGCATCAAGATGAACTCCCGGCACGATGGCGGGTCCATTTTTAGGGAAGTTACGGCTATTACTGCAAAAACCGGTAATCAAGGCTTTTCCCGCAGATGTGTCGATTGCCACCGATTGTCCCCCTGGTGTGTGTCCGGGACTAAGGAAAACCTGGATTCCTTCTACGATCTCCATGTCACCGTCGATTTCGATTACCTCGCTTTCATCCAGGACATCGTCGTAGTAGCGATGGTCCAGGGGATGCGGATTCTTCATGAACTCAAGTTCTTGTTTTTGCACGTAAACTTTGGCGTTTTTGCACTTATAATCATTCTCACAATGATCGTTGTGTAAATGCGTGTGGATGATGATGTCTACATCTTCCGGTTTCCAGCCGATAGAAGCCAGTGCATCTTCGAAATGCAGCACTTTGAAACCGTATTTTTCTTCCACGCCTTCCGGCACGATGAAATCTTCCAGTCCGGTATCGATCAGGATCTTCTGGGGACCGCCTTCCAGCGCAAATACATAGATGGGCAGGTGAATGCGCTCTCCGTAGAATTTCTGATAGGTCATAATGCCCTGGTCGGTTTCATTCAAACCCACTACCAAGGGCCGGATGCGATACTGAGTCATGGGATTGTCCTTCCTGTTCAAAAGACCCATGGGGTCGGAGTTCGATGCTGGATCATCAGTCGCGAAACAGCATACGTCATGCATTTCACAAGGTCAATGATTGGAAAAATGGGGTAACATTCCATTTTTTTGAGAATGCTTTTAAAGCTATTGACAGAAGTTCTATAACTTGTATAATTTACAGTTGAGGGACATGGAGGTGTGGCGATGAAAGTGACCGGCCTTGCCCAGTCAACTTGGCCATCCTTCGGGGGGGGAAGCCATGGAAGGCGATCCGTAGGGCAAAGGGACGTAGCCGTCTCTCAGGATACTATGTCGACCAGTACGGCTTCCGCAACCGGCTCCGCAGAGGGGTCGGGTACAGTTGTGCCTCAAATCTTCCCCACCCGTATTCCCGGTGAAATCAAGCCTCCCATTGAAGACGACGACACCCGGTTGCTTCGCGAGCAACAAGCTAAAAAAGAGCAGGCAGAAAACGAAAAAGAGGCGAAGACCAGTGCCAGCGCCAAGCGACCCGATGGCAGTGTCATGACTGCCGAGGAGCAGGAGTACCTGTCCTACCTACGTGGCCGGGACAGGGAAGTTCGTCAGCACGAGCAGATGCATGTCGCAGTGGGAGGGCAGTACATTACTTCCGGTCCCAATTATGTATATGAAAAGGGGCCGGATGGCGGACGCTATGCCGTTGGTGGTGAAGTCGGGATCGACGCGTCCAAGGAGCGTGAACCGGAAAGCACCATCGCGAAAATGCAGATTGTACGAGCCGCAGCCCTTGCACCGCCGGAAACCTCGGCCCAGGATCAATCCACTGCCGCTCGCGCCAGTGCCAACGAGCAGGAAGCACGCCAGGAACTGCGTAAATTGGAGGCGGAAGCCCGAATTCTGCGAGAGGAAGAGGCTAAGCAGCAGAGAGAAGCGCGTGAGGCGGAAATGCAAATGGATCGTGAAATCGAGCGCGATGTCGAACGTGAACAGCAGCAGCTTGACCAGAAAGCCCAAATTCAGCGCCAGCGCATCGAAAACGCCTATGGCTTCCAAGCCTCTCAACCCTCCAATGTAGACACCCTTCGTTAGGAATACCTAAGTTTTTTCAAGCCAACTCTTGCAAAAGCTCCATACAGTGGTACTCTTGGGAAAACACCGGTATTATTGGATGGGACCGGTTTGTGGTTCTCTCTGAATTGACCGTGATTTAAGATATTGGGAAAGAGCGATGCGAGTATTCGTGTGGAGTTTGGGTTGTCTGTTTCTACTTTCGGCTTGTGTGGTCGAGGGTGAATGTTTGACGGATGAGGATTGCGGCGGTGTGCAGATCTGTAGCGAAGAGAAAACCTGTATTCTGCAATGCCAGGAAGACCTCGATTGCGACATCGATGAAAGCTGTATCAATAACCGCTGCGAAAATTCCGTGGGCTGTCAAGGTTGCCCCTACCCACGCGCACCGCAAGCAGATAGTGAATGCGTGCACGGTGAGTGTCGTCTAATCGCTTGTGATGAAGGCTTTTTCGATGCCGATTTGCAACCTCAGAACGGTTGCGAATGCAAACCGACAGCAGATCCGGAAGAAGTTTGCGATAGTGTGGATAACGATTGCAACGGCCAGATCGATGAAGGTTGCGAATGTACGATTACCAATGGCGGTGTCGAAATCTGTGACGGTATCGATAACGACTGTGACTGGCTGATCGACGAGGATCTGCTTTGTTGTCCGGAAGATATGGTTGCGGTAGATGGGCTGTTTTGTATCGATCGCTATGAAGCTTCGCGTCCCGATGCAACGGAATCGAGCGCGGGAACGGATGAAAGCCGAGCTACTTCCAGACAAGGCGTATTGCCCTGGGTGAATCTCTCCGTACAGCAGGCTGCATCGGCTTGCGAACACGCTGAGAAACGACTGTGCAACCCTGGCGAATGGCTCTCGGCTTGTCAAGGCAGCGAGGAGGCGGACTATTGTTATGGAGCCGACTACGAGGCTGCAACTTGTAATGGTATCGATACGTTTTGCGAGCAACCCGTGTTCGGTTGCGGATTACAGGCGTTGGATGACGGCAAGGTCGTATTCAAAGTCGTGCCGACCGGTGTGTTGGAGGACTGCGTGGGAGAGTATGGCGCCTACGATTTAAACGGCAATGTCTGGGAGTGGGATAGCGACCCGAGCGGGCAGGCGCGCGGGGGCGCTTACAATTGCAGCAATTCGAAAAAGCTGCACATGTGTACGTACATTCGAAAAGACGGAGCCGAAGCGATCAATAACGTGGGATTCCGCTGTTGTAAGTAAGGATGAGTCTGATGGAGGGATACCGGCGCATCATTACGCGCTCGATCATACGGATGGCGATTCTGGTTTCGCTATCTGCGTTGCTGGCGTTTGTCGTTAATGCAGCTCGACCTACCCCATTGCCTTGGGTCGCACAACAACCATACGAGATTTTTCAGGATTGTCCCGAAACCCTGAAGACGTCTCAGGAGATTTCTCTCGACACGGTTTTGCTGGACAGGGCGCGTTTTCTGATTGTCGATGCTCGGCCAGGCGCTCAGTTTGAAGTTGGACATGCCGATTCCGCACTTTCGGTTCCATACGATCCTATCTTTCCCGTTTCGGAAGAAATTGTGAAGAGTTTGGCCGAGAAACAGGAGGGGCGCACGTTGCTTGTGGTAGGAGATGCCGTTTCCGCCAAGGCATTGGCCGATGAATTGATCTCCACCGAGTTGGAGAATGTGGGGTATTTGAAGGACGAGCCTACATATCGACGTTTGTTTGAAAACGGGAAGGGCGAGTGATGCTGGAGCGAACGCACATGAAAACATGGGCGGTGCGTTTGGCGTTACCGCTACGAGTGTATATCGGGTTGGTATTCGTATTGGCCAGCCTGTTTAAAATCTACGATCCGCAGGTCTTCGCCCTGTCGGTTGCGACCTACCAGATTTTGCCGCTGGCGATGATCAATGTGTTTACCTTGTTTCTGCCGTGGCTTGAGTTGATCGTGGGTGCAAGTTTGATTGCGGGATTGTGGACGCGCGAAGCCGCTTTGTTGGTGAGTGGTATGATGCTGATGTTTATTGCCGCTTTGGGTATTGCACTGACCAAAGACCTGAAGATGTCTTGCGGCTGCTTTGCCAGTCAGGCGGCTGCCGACGAGATCGGGGTACATACCGTGTTTCGCGATCTGGGGTGGTTGTTTTGTTCCGGTTTCGTTCTGATATGTGATGATGGTCGTTACGGCCTGGACCGCTGGATAAAAAGGAGAGGATAATGAGTCGGAGTGGGTGGATGTGTGTCCTGTTACTGTGTCTGTTCGCAATGCCGGTTTGGGCGGAGCAGAATCCAATTCCTTGGTCGGCGATTGAAGGCGCGAAGGAATTACAGGGGACACAAAAGGCAACGGCGGAAGCGGTGCTGAAAAAGGCGGAATGCTATGCCGGATGTTCCGATACCATCCTGACTTGTTTGAATGAAGAACCGAGTTTGCACACTCCCAGGCGTTTGGCGGCCTATGTCGTGCGTCGCGCGATCTTAGGTAAAAGCGAGGCGGATATTCTGCGCGAAATCGAGCAACGGGCCGCCTCTGCCTATCCTCCCAAAACGCAACAGATCGATGTAACGGGATTATTGCCTTCCGGTGATCCCAAGGCTGCGGTCAAAGTGGTGGTTTATGCGGACTTCGAGTGCCCGTATTGTAACGTTGCGGCTCCGGCTTTACGACGAATCAGCCAGGAAAAGACCGGATTAATCACCTATTACTACAAGAACTTTCCGGTAAAACAGCACAAAAGTGCACTCGTATCCGCCCAGGCGTTATTGGCTGCGGAGAAGCAGGGAAAATTCTGGCCGATGTACGATCTTCTTTATGAAAGTGATGACCTTTCGCAAGAAGTATTGAACCAGTGTGCGAGCAAGCTGGGGTTGGATCTTGAACGTTTTAAAAAGGACATGAAATCCAAGGATGTCCTGGACCGTATCCGCAAGGAAAAGATGGAAGGACTGGCTCTGGGAGTGATTGGAACGCCGGGGATTTTCATTAACGGCAAATTCTATCATGGAATTAAAACGGAAACGGAATTGCGGGACCGGATCGAAGAGGAAAAGGACATCGTAAATGGCGTGGAATAAAGTCCTGCTATCGGTGTTGGGGCTTGCGATCTTGTTGGGTTGCCAGATCCCATTTGCATCGGCGCAAGCAGATGTGGTTTGCAATTTCGCCGTTGCACAGGGGCAGGCGATGGTGCTGCAAGGAGAAGAACAGTCCGCCATTCAAACATGGAAGCAGGCGTTTCAACAGGATCGGCAGTGCTGGCAGGCGCTGACAGCCATGGCTGCCTGGCATGTAAGCAATCGACAGTGGAAACAGGCAGAGAAGGCTTATGCGCGTGCATTACGCGCACAACCTAAGAGTGTCACTCTTCATTTTCGCTTGGCCGAAGTATATCTCGCACGCGAAAAGCATGTTTGGGCTCAGCGGACTCTGCGCAAAGCCGAAACGCTGCTGGTCGATTCACAGCGGTCTCGCTATCACTACCTGCTTGGATTGGCTGCACTGGGATTGCAGGATCCAATGACAGCCGAAAGTCACTTTAAAAAGGTTCCGCAAATGGCAAAGTCCGAATTGCCATTGATCGACTATTATCTCGGACTGGCTCAATTGCAGCAGAAGGATAACGTGCACGCCAGACGCAGTTTAACGAACTACATCGACCGACCTGGTAGCCCGAATGCCTTTTCCGATTCGGCGCAGCGAATGTTGCAGATGGCCTATGATGGTCCCCAGCGCTATCCCTTGATCAGCGTGGCGGGAGCGATTTCCCTGTTGTACGAAAGCAATGTCATTCAGCAGCCGGACGATCCTGCGAGTGAGAGCGGGCAAAGCCCCGATTCGTTTGGAACAAGTTTGCGGCTGAAACTGGGTGTTTATCCGTTGCGCAAGGCGCGACATCTGCTTGGAGCGGATTTGTCATTGTCTCGTACTTTTTATTACGAAGATCCGGCAGATGATTTTTCTTCCTGGACGCTACTGGTATCGCCACGATATCGTCTGCGCTTCATTGGTGGCGGGCTGGATCAGGAAATTCAAGTCGGATACAGCGGTTCGTTGGTCGGGCTGGATGGCGGAACGATGGCTGAAGAGCCGGATACGTACGTTTATAGCGAGTCTCATTCCGGTTGGCTGCGTTATGCGGTGACCGAAGGCGAGTTGGGAGAGTCAACCACGCAAACTTCCCTGAAAGTTTCAGCAGGGCGCGGTTTTTATCATCATCGTGGACGCGACAATACGTTTGGGCGTGCGACCCTGGGACAGTCTTTCTTCTTTCTGGATGAACGGCTCAAGCTTTTCTTAGAGGCTCATGGCCGTTACGAGAATGCACGTCGAGCGGATTACGATCGCTGGGGCGTGGGGCCGTTTGCCGGACTCTCCGGACTTGTGGTCGATGGCGTTTCACTGGTGGGATGGATGCGCTATGAATATCTGAACAATCACCATTCCGACGATAGTCAGAACTGGCCGGAGGCGCGGCGTGACCATTTGCTGTCTGGTGGTGCTTCATTGAGTTACACGCCGACCGCCAATTTCGACCTTTCCGTTTCCTACGATGCTACCCATAACCGCAGCACGGTGGATCTATATCAATACACTCAGCACCGGGTGATGTTGACCTTCACCGGAAAGGGGGCCTGGTGATGCGAAACGTATTGTTTGGCATGATACTGTTGCTGGGCGTTTTGTGGGCAATGCCGGCTCAGGCGCAGCAATGGAGTATTCTAGAGCAGCAAGGGGCGGTGATTGTCAATCGCAATCCAAGTGTGCCGGAAACCAAAGCCGGAGTGCCTTTAGGAACGGAAATCGCGACGGGAAAAGGCGCCTGGGTGCGTTTGTTCGCGCCGGAGCGGGGTTTGGTGTTGTTGGAGGAGAATAGCCGTCTGCGCTTGAGTCCGATTCCGAAATTGATGATAGGTAGTGTCGTAGTTGAAACTCCTCCGGGAAAAAGCATCGCGTGGAGTACCGCTTGCAGACGCCAGCGGGATGTGACCTGTCATGGTACCTGCCGATTCAAAATTGAGGATCAACAGGGAAGCGTCTGCTTGATGCAAGGTAGCCGTTTAACGGATTGTGAAGGGAAGGAAATCATTTCTCATTCTCGGCATGACGATTCGAAATCGCCGGAATCGGAATGGGATTGTTTTTCGGCGGAAGGGAAGAAACTACCCGTTCCCGAAGGAATTCGCACCGCCGGAATGCAAACAAAAGGCGATAGCCCGATTGATTTTGAAGCTCCGGTATCGGTAACCGAGGCGGACGTGGGAATCGGAGGCGGCAACGAAGGCGGGCAGCAGCGTGACGAACGCGCCAGCGCTGGCGAGTCGGTCTGCTTGGAATCCGGTTCCAGCGGCAGTGCGGGAGAAGTCAACGGCCAGAGCCAGGGGGTTGAAGTGGAACACGGCAAGGCGACGATTACCGTACGTTTGCAAGTGAAGGAATAGTATGGCACGGCAAACAATAAAGATGTTCCTGCTGACCGGATTGATGACGCTTGTCCTAGGCGGCTGTTTCGTTCAAGGTGAAGATGCACCTGCCGGTGTAGCGGTATCGCTTAAAATAACGGATGAAACCGGCTTGGTGCCAAGAGTGTTGCAGGAGCAGGAAGACGCATTTTCCGTAGCGTTTCAGGTTAAGGTGGATGCAGCGGATTTCACTGAGCCTCAAACCGGACAACTTGTGTTGGGACCGGAAGTTGATATGACCAGTGCGTATGAGTTGAGCCTTGAGGTGGAGGCGGGAGCGGAGAGAAGCATCTCTGCTGTACTATTCAAGGTGCAGGGGGAAACCTTGAAAAGTTATGCAACGGAAGAGCCCGCAATATTGGATCTTGTGGCAGGAGAAACTCGAATGGTCGATTTGACCGTCAGTCGGCTTGAAACTTCGGAGATGGATCTTGTGGTGTTGGGGGCTGAGTCGGAAGAGGTGATTTCTGCTGCGATGATCGATCAAGAGACCGGTTTTCAACTGCCGATGGTTGTTTGCGAGGAGCAGGCTTCTTCTTTAACGTGTTCTTTTACGGATCTTCCGGTCGGGCGCGTGTTGTTTCCTGCTTTGTTCATAGATGAACAACAGCGGCAGGACTTTTCCTCTTCTACGGTGACATTGCCGATGCCGAAGAACCAGATGGAGCTGGAGCTGTCGCTTGTTGAAATTGAGGAGTGACGAAGTCATTTGGATAGCAGAAATATCTTCCTTAATGTTACAAAAAACATTGCAATTTTCCAAATTATCAGGAATAACCGCTTTGTTTTTGATCTCTTTTTCATGTTGGGCGAAGATTGTCAGTGGTGTCGCAAATTTTACAGGAAAATGACAAAATTTGTCACTAGATTGACGCTCAACGGATTTACTACAAGGGTATTGATTGATAATTTTAGTAATATCATGCTGATAGATATCAGTGTGTAGTAGTTTTCGAATTGGAATGAACTTTGCAAGTGTTATTAGGCGCAAGGGAGATTGAGTGAGAATAGAGGTTTTGGGTTAGGTTCCCGTTGTTTTTTGTTATTTTGGAATCCAGGTTCTTTCGCGTTGCTTCCGGCCTGATTCGAGTGATCGAATGAGTGTTATCCTCATAGGGGTGAGGAGGGGAGTTCAAACGCGGACCGGGCAAACCGGTTCATGGATGGCTACAGAGAAGAGATGCCATCATTGCCTTGCGGGGAGGCCGCTACACGGGGTAGTTAGAGACAGGGGTATTATTTGTTTGGATCTGTTTTGCGTGTGGCATGAACGGGAGTAACCAGCCAACGACCTGACCCGCTTTTTTTAAAGCTGAATATACGCGCGGCATTTGCCGCGCGTATGTCGTTTATGGATGTTGACATCCTTTTCGTGTTTGTTGGTAGTCTCAGGTTTATTCTAAACGAACTCCACCCATTGCCACTGCTTGTTACGACCTTTCAAAGCAATCGGATGTTGGCCGTTGTGACTGACGGTCAATTTGTTTTCGCCAAGATGCAAAGTTCCGTGCTGTTGTAAAAGCTGCCATAAGGCTTGGGGTGGCACATTGTTGGAATTTGTGCCGGGATAGGAGCCTTCCGAGCTATTCAGACAGCGATAACGAACGATACGTCGCCGATCACCTGTGGTTTCCAGTTTGACCCAGGCCCCGCTGGAAAAACTTATATAACTACCACATAGTTCTTCACGGGACAGCGGCTGAGGTTGGGCTAGATTGATCTGTTTGGCGATTTGTATGGATTCCTTGCAATTAAGCGAGCATGGTTCGTGGCTGATCAGACGTTTCGGCTCGAATGGGTTCAGTTCTGCGACGGCGCTTCCATTGGTTTGCTTGATGACGGCAAAGTGGAATTCCGGTGTAGTCAGGTGGTGATGCTGTAAAAAAAAGCGGATGCAACAGGCCGGATAACCCAGTGCGAGTCCAAGCTTTTCAGTGTTTTCCGTAAAAGATGGTTTCTCGTCGAGCGTTCGTCTTTCCAAATCTTTCAGGTAAGCGGCATGCTCGGCCTGTTTAGCAGCATAGAAGACAATGCGGTCTTGTGGTGAGGCGAGGGGACGTGTAGACATCAATCCCCGGTTTGAGTCCAGGGCAAAATCGCCGAGAGTGACATGTAACCCGAATTGGTTGTAGAGTTTGATCAATATTGGAGCTTGCGAATGGCGGACCAAGCCGCGTTGAGCGGGTTTGGCATCATCCAGCAACGCGAAAAACTCGCGGTCGTTGATTTCAAGCGCACCGAACGCGATTCGTACACGGCGCTCGTCATGTTTGCTTATTCGGGTCAATATTTGCTCCCATGCTACGGCCATCACTGATTATGACCGTAGCATGAGGTTTTAGCGTTGTAAACGGAAAGCCGTATGGAAGATGACGGATTAGCCGTTTGAATTTCCATTGTTGAAACGAATCGCCAAACTGCTGACCAGTGTGGCGACAACCAGACTATCCGACATGACCGCTCCCAGTCGCATCACAGGAGGAACGCCGGTAACGAGCAGGGAAAGCGCTCCCAAAGCGAAAGCGATGGCAAACGCAGTGGGGATAATGCGCACCGTGCCGCTTTCATCGTCCCACGGAACCAGCAATCTAAACGAGAGCAGGAAGGTTGCCAGCGGAGCCAGGATGTAGAGTGTACTGGAAGCCGAATCGGAATGAATGCTGAACAGCCACCCGAAAGCAAGCGCCAGCAGGGAAGCCAAGCTGCAAGCAAGCAGAATGACAAGAGCGGGGCGGATGCTTCGCAGCGCAATCAGTGTGACCAGCGCCAGTAATAGACTCAACCCGAACAATTGTATGTACAGTGCATTCAGCATCTGTTCTTCAACAGGACCAGCCAGGGCTGGGAAACCGGTAATACGGAATTCGATTTCTGGATTGTTGCTCGCAATCGGGGCTAGGTAGTCGGCCATGACGCCTTGGGCGCGTTGTAGAAAGGCTCCTGGAATCGTATTCGCATCCAATCCCTTAGTCAGTTCCGCAACCAGTCGTTCGGAGATGACGCGTTGAATGATTTGTGCTTTACGAACGATCAGAGTGTCGCTTAGCTCCTTAGCCACTTCCGGGGGATACTCCATTTCGATGTAACTTTGCAGGCCGGAAATGGCTTGTGGCAATTGCTTTTCAATTGTGGAATCGTCGCTGGTTAACAGTGGTTTGATTGTTTCCCAGTCGCTTTCGGCTAGAGCGAAAGGAGCCTGATCCGATAAAAGGAAGGTATGCAACTCTTCCAGTAAGGAGGCTGATTCCCTTTCATCCAAGGATGTGGAAGGCTTGCCGTTGACAGCAGCTAGAATCGCATTGATTTTGTTGGAGTCAATGGCCAGTTTATAGCGAGAGACCAGTGCTTGTAGGCGTAGGCGCGCGGCTTCGATTCCTTTGGCTTTGCTTAAATCGATGGTTTTTTGAGCTTCTGCCGCCCAATCGATCTGGCGAGCAGGATCGCCCGGAATGCGGGCTACAATCATGGTTTCAGAGCGATCATCCAGTACGAAAGATCGGATGTCTTCATTCCCTTCAAGGAAGAACCACAGATTGTCCAGGGCATCGCGTTCATCCGGAATACGATGAATGCCACCGAAGTTTTCCGCAAGGAATCCAACAATCTGGGAGATCGAACGAATGTCCGCAAAATGCCCGTTGCCTTCCAGCAGGTCACTTAAGCACATGATGCGACGCATGGTTTCCGGATCTCGCAGATCCGCTTTGATATTGATTTGAAGGAAGTCCGCTCCACCGAGTTTGCGCTCGAAGAAATCCACCGCTGCGCCGATTTCATCCCGACTGCTGAACATATCTTGCAGATTGATGAAAAAGCGCATATTAGGCGCACCGACAAAACCGACGATTAAGAGTACTGCGATCAGGATGCCCCGAGCTTTTCCGCTAAACATACCGGTGTTTGCAGAACCTGATTGCGAAAATCGGGGTGCGGGAGCAAGCATTCCAATTAATGCCGGGAAAAGCAACAGGCCAACAAGGAGAACCGCTACCAGACCGAAAGCACTGGCTAAGGCAAAGTCTGTCAGGAAAGAGCCGGTCAGTTGTGATAACAGACCAAAGGCAACTGCACCAAGCAGGGCGAGCAGTCCAAGCCGGACAGGGAAGGGCGACGGTGGCGTGTCTTTGGGATCTCTCCGCAACCACAGTTCCGCCCCGCTACCGAAGAGGATCGAACCGGCGACAAGCACACTGAAGACACCGTTTAGACCGGTAGAGCTCAATTCGATACCGAATATCGTAAGCAGACCGAACCACCACAGAATCGCCACGCCGGTACTGCCGATAATGATGGCGCTTGTACGTATGTGGCGAACCCGCATCCGCAGCACAATGAACAAACCGAGTAAAAACAGCGGGATCATCCAGGGAAGCATACGGTAAATCTTGTTGGTGATTTGAATGGCGACGAAGGGCGCACCGAAAAAATAGGCTTTCATATCGCCACGTTCTTCTTCCACCAGATTCTGTACGAAACGGGCCGTTTTACGCATGTCCTTGCGTTTATCGGCACGCAACATGATGACATAGCCCTTCAGATCGAGGCTGACCAGCGAGCCGGGGGCTTGTGTGTCGCGCAGGATGCGCTTGGCCAGATCCTCGCGAGCCTTGGGCGTACGCGGGATGGCGTTGACCAGCATTTCGTTGTTCAATGTGCCGTTTGGTGCTTCATGAACCGTTGGAATATTTGCCAGACTGCGCACCCACAAGATGCCTTCCGCTTTGGCCTGGGTCAAGCGGTCGCTGATGCGCGCCAGACGCATAAGGCTATCGGATTGCAAGGGTTTCCCCGGTTCCTCAAGACCGATCATGAGAATGTCGAATCCGCCGTAGTTGTTGGTTTTTTCCAACCAGAACGCAACGTTCTCATTGTCTTGAGGCAGATACTGGGTGGCATCCGCGGAAAAATCGATCGACGGTGCAATGGAAATGCAAATCGCAGTGATCAAGACAGCCAAGGTAATGCTGATGATGCGGTGTGTACGTGTCCAACGGGTAATTGATTCCCAGATGCCCATAACGATGTTACTCCTTAATTTGATCGAATCCTACGAATGCCGTCCGAATATCCTAATCGGTTGGTACATCTACGAAAAGTGAAGCTCGGTCTCGCAGCAGATCTTCACAGGTGTAGCCCGTATCATCCAGAATTCGTGCTCGTTTTGTGGTGTCGCTTTCTTGTGCTTCAACAGACTCCATGACGCCATCTGAAGTAACATCTCCATCTGTGATGTCTCCGTCAGGAATCGTATCGCCATCGACTAAATCACCGTCAGTTGTGTCGCCGTCGGGAGCGGTGTCGCCATCAACGACATCACCGTCAGTTGTGTCGCCATCGGGAGTGATATCGCCATCAACGACATCACCGTCAGTTGTGTCGCCGTCGGGAGTGGTATCGCCATCAACTACATCGCCGTCAGTTGTGTCGCCATCGGGAGCGGTATCACCATCGGCCACATCACCGTCAGTGATGTCGCCATCGGGAGCGGTATCGCCATCGGTCACATCACCGTCAGTTGTGTCGCCATCGGGAGCGTTATCGCCGTCAACCACATCGCCGTCAGTTATGTCACCATCTGTTGCATTGGGCATGGCGCCGCCAGGCACACGCTTCATGATATACAGATTGTTTTCCAGTACCGGGTTGATCGGTGCGGTCGCTTCATACATCGGATCGCTGGCACCTACCGCCTTTTCATCGATCTGGAAAGTATCGATTGTACCGAGAATCCACTGGTCCTTCTGGCCGTCCTTATCCGCCGTCAACACGCCATCCGACAGATTCCATACGGAACGGCGAGCCATGTAGCGGGTCGCATCACCCAAGACGATATGCACGGAAACTCCAGGATTGCCGTCCTCATCCTGATCGAAGATACGGCTGTCATCTTTTTCAGTGGGGAAGCTGTCGTTGATCGGATCTTCCATCTGAACTCCCCAGGTCCAGCCAACGGTGTTGGCGGGAAGTTTGTCTCCTGCTCCTTCCAGAGGGACATCGATCAAGGTTTCGCGGAGTTTCTCTGCGGTTTCGTCCAACAGTTCCGATTTCGCGAATTCAGCGTTGATATCCGAGTCTTGCTGGCAGAAGGTCAGGCGCATCAGCGAACCGTCTTCGTTGATGTCGGCGATGAAGTAATTCGTCAATGACAGATCCAGATCAGTTGAAAGCGGTTTGATTGTGCCGTGCAGAGTCATTTTCATGGCCCAGCGCCCGGGAAGGCCTTCTCCACTTACTTCACCCAAATCGATTTCCTGCAACTCGGCATCGAGATCGGCATCGCCATCCGGGGGATACATTTCGTCCAGCAAGTCCAGTCCATCGGTCTCCCAGCAGCCGGAAAGAGAAAGCAGGGAGAGAACGAAAAGAAATACGGGAATGATTGTTTTAAGTTTATACATGTTTCTCTCCTTGCCTACCAGTTGACCTTGACTTTGACGAATGCAATGCTACGGCCAGTGGCACGCCATCCGAACTTTTCTTTATCCGCGTAGTCAGCCAGATTATCCAGTCCTGCGGGATTATCCGGGTCCGTGCGATCGTTTTTGCCGAAGTAAACAAAAGCTCCGGCAATGACCTGCACCGATGGAACGATGATCCAGGTCAGCTGCGGGAAGAAGTTATCGGAGAGATCGTCACAGTTGAGTACGTTGGCGATGCGGAACTGTAACTCATCATCCAAAAATTTGAATTCCAGCGCCATTACCCAATAATTGTGAATACCGTACATGTCGTTGAATTCATCGAAGAAGCCGCGTACGTATTGGGTGTTGACATACAGCCAACTGGTGAAGGTGTAGTCCCATCCGACTGTCGCCTTGATGAAAGGTTCATCAGGTACATTGACATTATGAATGTCGGCGCTGACCTGTTCTCCGTCGAGATAGGCGCGCAGACCGAAATTGACCTGCTCCGGGAAAATGACTGCCATTTCGCCGAAAATACCGATGTCGAACAGCCATGACGCGGAATAGCTGAAGTCGAAACCTGCGACGTGCATGCGCGGATATAAAACATCGACCAGAATGCCGATGTTGAATTTCTGGAAATCCGGTGTCGGGGAATCGACGACAGCCGCCGCACTGACCGGAACGGGATACGAGAACCGGCCATAGTAGTAGCTGAAAGAGAAGTCGAGATCCCACACACTGAATTGCGCTTTGGCTGCAACTTGGGAGTTTTCGATTTTCCTTGAAGGCTGGCGTAAATTGATCAGGATATCCTCGAAATGTAAATTGCTGGTATCCATGGTTCCATCGGTGCTGGGCGGACCAAGCAGTTCACCCAGAGCGGCCAATTGCTGCTTGCCTGTGTCGTCGATGGGTAGCGCCGGGATGGCATACATATTGCCATCATCATCGTAATCGACGGCAAAGCCCAGATTGGCGGAAGAGGGCAGCAGTGAGTGTTTGAATATCGGAACCCATACGACGCTCAGTGTAAGCCAATCGGTGGGATACATATTGATTTCCACCATTTCATTGGGGACTTTGGTGGTGTAGTCCAGTGGGTCTGTGAAGTCGCGCGCGTTGATATTGTCGGTTGGGTTGAACTGATCGGCTGTTCCCCAAGTCAACGCCATACGTCCGATTTTGACATCCAAATTCTCCCAGAGTACGCCTTGGATGCTGACGTAGGCTTCGTCCAGGTGCAGGCTCCACGGGTCGGTCTTGTCCCGAATATTCAGATCGGTCAGGTATTCGGATTCGCTGAAACCATAGAAGCGGAAGCGGGAATCGATTACCACTTTGACTCGATCCGTCGGGTAGATGCTCAAGCGGAAATTGAGATCGTTGCGGTTGGATTGGAATTCGTATCCATCTCCTTCTTTAAGTCCGCGTGTATCTTCAATGATAAAGCGAAGATCGCTCTCCAGAAAGCCGGAGAAATCGATCATTTCCGTCCAATCCGCTGCATGAACCGCGAGGGGGTGGCATGCCAGCAGAAACAGGGAGAGAGCTAAAATCCGTAGAGTGTGTGTTTTCATGGTACCATCTGTCTAAAGGGTTGATAATAAAAAAGCCTCTGCGACTGGGAGAGATTGACAAACCCCAACCCTCCCGACCGCTCGGGTACTTGATTTCCTTTACTTTTTTCCATTACCGGATCATGTTTACCGTTGCCCCGCACAACGGCGTTGACGAATTACCGTCCCCAGCGTAACTGGCGTACGCTGAAAATGGAATCGCTCAGACCTTGGTTGACCTTCAAATCATTGACGGTCAAGATCGTTTTGTGACCGGTGCGAGGATCACCCATCGTGACAATTTTGTTTCGCACTGCGCCACCGGGGAAGGTCGTAAGCTGCTCACAGGTCTGATACTTGACCCGTTCGCCCTTGTCATTGAAATAATCCACTCCCAACTGGTGGAAATTTTTCTTGTCCACTTTAACGACTACCCAGGCGTAGTTGACATCTACATCGGGTTTGGGAGTACATTTCAGATACCAGGCTGTGTCATCTTCACGCTCGATTGCCGGAATGTAATTTTTTCCCCAGGAAGCGCTGGAAATGTCTTCGTTGGAAAAGTCGGAGCCGGCAAAGGATTGGTTCATGGCATGGGCGGCGACTTTGCGCACTTTTTTGAATCCAGGTAGATAAACGTGTACCTTGTTGCCCGGTTCCACAAGCATGGACATGTTCTTGATTTCACCCGAAGTGAAGCGGACGAAGCGCGTCTCCGCACCTTTCTGCTTGACCCACATGTTATAGGATTTCTTAGAGCCGTCCACATCCACGATTGTCATCGTGTTGTCCATAATCTGATCGTCGTAGCCACTGTTTAGATAATCGGTTTTTTCAAGAATCTGTTGCGGAGTCAGTGTTGCAGATGTATTTGTTTTCACTTCTTTTTTTGAAGGAGTTTCGTTTTCTTGTTGTTGGGCGAAAAGAGATGTTGCTGCCAGCAATACCATCGTGATCGTTATTAACTGAAAGAATGTCGCGATACGCGTCATAACCATGTCTCCTATCATTTCACGTGTTCCAAACATCCTTGTCAAAGTGTTGGACACGCAGGAAAAGTATGTTTTTTAGCAGACGACAGTGCCGTTAGTTCTCCTGAGGAGTCTTACCGTCTTCCTGCTGTTTCGCTTTGTCCAGTTCTGTTTGCGCCTTGATTTGATAGGCGGGCGTAATCAAACCGAACATGTATAAATCCAACAAGGTGCTGGTAATTTGATCGCTTTCCGCTTCCAAATAGCCGCTCATCATTTGGTTTTCAAAAAGCTCTTTTAACGAGCCGAAAAACGCATAAGCGACGATATCCGGGTTCAACGGGCGCAAAATTTCGCGATTTTGTGCTTGCTTGACCAAATCACTCATTAGCGCAACGAGTTGCACCTGCAACTCTCCAAGTCGTTCGCGAGAGTCGAGATCTAATGCGGTACGTTCATTTGTAAAGATTCGTAACAGATCAGGATCATTCATGAAAAAGTTCTTGACGCGCTCTAAATTGTCTTTTAGACAAAGCAGAATTGCGTCTTCCTGATCGAATGTCGGAGGGACCAGGATGCTACGAATCGACTCGACGATGTTTTCCACCAGTGCGGTAAAAACCTGATGTTTGCTCTTGAAGTAGAGATAAAACGTACCGCGAGCGATATTCGCCTTTTGAATGATGTCGGCTACTCCGGCATCATGATAACCCTTTTCGGCAAAGACCTGCTTTGCTGCTTCCAGTATTCCTTGTTTGCGTTCCTGTGGATCCATTGTTCTCTCACTGCCAACCTGTAGTTTTGTGGCTGACTGACATGCCATTCTAGTCGGGAGATACACACCGTCAAGCCTTTTTTTTAAAATGAAATCGGAACCTCGTTACCTCATCAATCTTACGAGGTATCGAAGAAGCTGCTGTGTGGACCTGTTAGCATAATTTTCGGTGGCGGTGTCGCCCATATTCCGGAAGAAAGATTGGAACTCTCAAACTTTGTCGAGTACTTCCCGTACCTTTCTGGCAAGGGTTTCCGGTGAATATGGTTTGTTTACAAAGTGAACACCTTCATCAAGTACGCCGTGATGCGCTACAACATCTTCGGTATATCCCGAAGTGAAGAGCACTCGCAATTCTGGCCGAGATTGTGTCAATTGTTCAGACAATTCACGGCCATTCATATTCGGCATAACGACATCGGTCATCAACAAGTCAATATGTTTGTCATAATCCTTGGCGATTTGCAAGGCTTCGTTTCCCTCAGAGGCAAACAATACATGGTAGCCTTGACGATTCAGGATTTTTACGGCCATTTTCCGGACAATGGATTCATCCTCGACAACGAGAATGGTTTCTGTGCCCGTCGGCATTTTGGGTTGGTCGGATTTTTCTTTTTTAACAGGCTTGTTCTCATTGTAGGGAAGATACAACGTAAAGGCAGAACCTTGATTCGGCTCGGAATCCGCTTCGATAAAGCCATTGTGTTGTTTGATGATACCATAGGTCGTGGCCAATCCCAGACCGGTCCCGCGTCCTTGAGGTTTAGTCGTGAAGAATGGTTCGAAGAGACGTTCTTTTGTTTTCAGATCCATGCCCTGGCCGGTATCCGTTACCGTAAGCACGGCATAATCGCCTATTTCCAGACTCGGATGATCCTGGAAATAGGATTTGTCGATTTGCATTCGCTTGGTTTCAATGGTGAGGGTTCCTCCTTTTGGCATCGCATCACGGGCATTGATTGCCAGATTGATCAGCACCTGCTCGATTTGACCTGCGTCTGCCAGAACCGTACAAGGGGAATTTCTGAATTCGGTTTCCAACTGGATGTCTTCGCCGATTAAGCGCGCAAGCATACGATGCAGATTCTGAATTAACTCGTTTAAATCCAGAATTTTGGGTTCGATGATCTGCTTGCGGCTGAAAGCAAGTAATTGCTTGGTCAGTTCCGCTGCTCGTCCCGCTGCGCCTGCAATTTCGTTCATGGTTTGGCACAAGGGGTTATCGGGGGGCAAATCCAATAATGCCAATGAGGCATTGCCTGAGATGCCTGTCAGCAGGTTGTTGAAGTCGTGCGCTACACCACCAGCTAAACGTCCGATTGCTTCCATTTTCTGCGATTGACGCAGTTGTTCCTCTAACTTGTCACGTTCAAGTTGCGCTTCGTTGAATTCGGAAAAGTCCTCCACCAATACCAAACAGCCGTTGATGGTATCCGTTTCATCTTTGATAGGGGTGATGTAATAGCGCAATTGCAGCTTTTTTCCCCACTTGGATGTGTAGGGATGTTCGGATTGAATGATCTCGCCTTCCTTCATACAGCGAACGATTTCTTCGGAAAGCCCGCTGTTGACCATTCTTGTATAGGAAATCATATTGATTTTGAGCGTGTCTTCCAAAGACGGAGAACCGAGAATCCGAACCAGCGCCGGATTGGCACTAGTGATATTGCCGTGCCGATCCATGGAGAGAATTCCGATAGGTGCGTTTTCTACCAGCAGTCTGTAGCGTTTCTCGCTTTGTTTAACCGCCTCTTCCGCAATGCGGCGGTCTGTGATGTCACGGATGATCGCCAGTAAATAGAAATCCTGTTCGGAACTGGAAAGCCGGTTGATGGTGACATCGGCATCGAAGATCGTGCCGTCCAGACGAACGAAGCGCCATTCGAATGAAACGGAGTCACCATCCAGTGCACGTTTGATGTTTTCTGAAATCAGTCGTTCAGAGCGAGCGCTATCTGATTGTAATTGAGGGGAGAAAGCAAGTGTTGTTGCCCCCAAAACATCGCGGCGAGTCGCCCGCAGCATGCGCAAGGTGCTGTTGTTGCAATCGACGATACGATCGTTTTCCATCAGAAAGATGGCATCTCCAGCGGATTCAAACAACGTTCGGTAGCGTTTTTCACTTTCCAGCAACACTTCTTCTGCACGTTTGCGGTCGGTAATATCGATCAGGTTTCCCATGATCGCGTTTTCGCTGTTATACGTGACTACCGAAGAGGCGACGTTCGCCCAAATGATCTGTCCCTTACGGGAAATGAGCCGCAACTCGAAAGTTTGAGGCGCATCTCCTCCTCGCAGTTGGTTGTGGCTGAATTGTTCGAACATGGCACGGTCATCGGGATGAACGAATGTTTGAACGTCTGCTGCCATCAATTCTTTCAGTGAGTTGGAATCGAATTCAAGAATATCGGCCATTCGCTGATTAGCGTAAACCAGTTTACCATGTTGATGCACGTATATTCCGGTTTGGGAATTTTCCGCCAGTTCTCGATATTTTCGTTCATTTTCCGTTACAACACGGCTTAACTCGATGTTTCGGATTGCATCTACTGCATGAGCTTCGACAATGCGCCCCAGTTCCAGATCCTGTTCGGTAAAGGGAGGCGTTTCTTTATCGTGAATGGCCAGCACACCGATGATACTCTTTTTTTCGTTTTTTAATGGCAGAATGAGCAGAGAATCGTTTTCGTATCCACCCCAACCGGACCCGCGCAGGTTTGCCTCTTTTTTAAGGCTTTCCACAACAAACGCCTGCTTGTCGCGCATGGCTTTGCCGATGACGCTGTTGGGGGAGGGGGGCAATGAAACCGTCGATTGTTGATGTCCTGCATCCAGTGCGAACAGAAGCTTAAGTTGCCCGTTGTTTCGAATGTAGAAACTGCCCCCGGCTGCATTCATGCTCCTAGAGAGCGTGTCCATTACTTTGTTGGCAAGTTGTTGCAAGTCCCTGCAAGTGGCAAAGCGACGTGTTTGCTCGGAAAGTTGTTTCAGCCGTTCCGTATAGCTTAGAAGTTGGGCTGTGCGCTCAGATACCTGTTGTTCCAGATCCTGCTGATAGCGCCGATTTTCCTCTTCCAACTGTTTGATGCGTGCGGCTGTTTGCACGATTTTTCGAATCGTGCTGCGATCCACCGGCTTGGTCAGATAGTCAAAAGCCCCGGCGCGTACCGCTTCCAGGGCTGTTTCCAAGGTCGGTTCTCCCGTAATCATGATCACTTTGATCTCGGGGTATTGATCGCTGATGCGATGCATCAGTTCGATTCCCGACATCCTGGGCATTATAATATCGCAGAGTACGATGTCCAGGGCTTGGCTTTCCAGGATTTTCAGTGCATCATGTGCGTTGGGGGCGGCGTGAACTTCATGGCCGTCCGATTGGAGGAAACGACCCAGTGAATGTCGCATTCCTTTTTCATCGTCTACAATCAGAACAGTGGCCATATTTGCAATCCTATTAACGAATCTCGTTTGGCAAACCTTTTGTCTTCAACTTCGAATGGCGACTAATGAAGGAAAAGTTGCCAAAGAAGGTACATGACTTAAAGAAGCTTCTGATTTTTACACTCGCTGACGAGGGCCAGTATTACGCACGAAACTCTCCCTCGCTTCTTTCATCAGCAGTTGCTATCTACTGCGGATGCCACCTCGAACGTAGTTGTCTTCCAAATCATCCCTCCCTTTCAAGCTACAATATTCAACCGTAATTGTCGAGGTCAATTTGGGTTGCATTACGAACAGTAGGAAAACAACCAATGGGGTTAGTAGTGAGACGAAAATCAATTACGGCAATGCAATGACGCTGGGTCTATCGTTTAGCGTGTTTGTCAAACAAGTACTGCACCCGTTCGGCGAAACGCCATACCCGGCTTTTGTCCATGTAAGTTCGGTTGTGTATGCCGGGAACGTTGGAACCCGTGGAAACGACGGATAAATAGTCTTCCAGATCTGCGCGGTGCTTTTGGGTCAAACGATCGGCCAGTACTTCTCCTGGTAGCCCCTGTACCAATAATGGCGGAGAGGGGAGCTTGTTTACTAGTGGTTGTAGCGAAGTGATCGGACCAACGTGTCTTCCACCCAGAATGATCTCTTCTGTATCCAGACAAGCGGCGTAAACCGCAGTGGCTTTATTCGAGAGACCGTCACGATAACGTTCAACGAATTGCTGGATTTCATCTAATGGGCGCTCGCAATAAATCGGTGTCCCAATGATGATCAGATCGTATTCATCAATGGATGTGACTTCGGAAACCGGTTTGGCGATTCCGCCAATGCGCTGAGAGATCCAACGCGCCATTTGGGCTGTGGAACCATAGTAGCTTTGATAAACGATCAGTGTATGCATTGGTTTTTCCTCCAATTCTGAGACTGCTTTCTATTTGATATTATTTCGAGTTTTTCTTTTATTGCAATTCAATACGGCGGCCTTGCTATTTATGGCATTTTTTCCCCGTGAATGTGATCGTTTATTTGGATGGACTAGAAACAGAAAGATGCCGAATCGTGCACGGAAAGGAATTCCGATGAGTTCTCCGGAGATGCGAAGGCAAAGGCGGTTACCTTGGTTGAATAAGGTACTTTTCGGTCCGGAGGTTCCAAGCCTCTCTGGTTCAGTTAAGAACCTTTCTTTAAAGGGCATGTGCATCAGCGCGGATACTCTGTTTGACCCTGATATCAAACTTAAAGTGTTGATTCCTGTACAGAAAAAACGGGTTATGATGGAAGGGCGAGTTTGCTGGTCCGGCAATGATCTGGGAGTGCACGATTTAGGGGCAAGAAAAGATCTTGGACTGGAAATCCTTCACAGGGA
Organism: Myxococcota bacterium; assembly: GCA_965140415.1. Taxonomy (GTDB): domain Bacteria; phylum Myxococcota_A; class SURF-8; order SURF-8; family SURF-8. Next base: position 3,996,447 of record OZ223209.1, on the reverse strand, counting down.
CGGGAAGTATCTTAATCTAATTGAGAATGTTATTGAAGGATTTCAGGAGTTTGCACATTCTCCTGGAACTCGACATGTTTTGAGAGTCGCGTTTCCTACTCAGCGGGATCTGGCCATCGAATATGAACAGAACATCCGTCATGGTGGCATGTTCGTGCGGACTCGGAACCCTCCGCCGATCAACACCGTCGTTGCCCTGCATCTGGTACTTGTCGATTTGTTGAAAGTGATTCATGCCGAGGCTAAAGTCGTGCACGTAATCAATACGGAGATGGCCGAATTACTGCATGCTTCTCCAGGCGTAGGTGTTGAATTCATTCGCTTTCATGATGGTGGCCAAAGGGCTATCCGTGACTATATTGCCAGTTTAAACAGACGACTTTGACTGGCTCTCAATTGTCAACGCTTTTTCTAATTTCTTCTAGAAGAATGAATCAATAGGACATTTTCTGTCCGGTTCCTGTAGTACGTTGAATCTGAAGTGCAACCCAATTTCTGATACTTAGTGGTCGCTGATTGACTGCACGAGGTAGGTATGGGATTGAAGTATACAATTCAGGAAGAGACTGGAATCGTATTGATCGATGTGCCGGAATTCCTTTCTAAAGTCGATCTTTTTGAGTATCCAAAAGTTCTGTTTGCTGACCCTCATCTAAAATTGCCCTTGCGAGAAGTTTACGATGCCAGAATGACAAAGGAAACAGATTTAGGGTTGGAGGATTTCAGGCAGATCACTTCAGAAATGTATCCATTCCGAAATATGTTGGTAGGCGCACGGATTGCTTTGGTTGTAGATAGCACCTTTGCCTATGGAATTGGGCGAATGTTTGAGGCGCTGAGTGAATCCTCCGAGTTCAATGCAATGGTCACAAAAGACATGGATAAGGCTCTAGCTTGGTTGTCGAGGCATCGATAACTCAACGGTTCATTGGTTATTTCAATACCAAGTTCAAGCAACATCAAACCTTGTGTATTCTGCAATTCTTCTACTGTGTTTCGCCCTGCCTACATTTTTGAATAATAACGATTTTATTGATTATTCAGAACAAACTGCCGATTAGTTGAACATGGGTAAACTCAATTTTCCTTGCATTGATGTCGTGTGCCATGCAGGGAAAGGCTTCTTCTGTGATTTACCGTATAGGGAGCGTAAAAAATTTAATAATTTGAGAAGTTATAGTAATTCAAGGAGAAACGCGATGAGAGCGACATGGGGGTTGTGGATTCTCGCATTATGTTGCACGATGATGCTTGCAAGTTGTTCCGGTGGGGATGACGACAACCCTTCCGATGGAGATCAGGAAATTAGCAATGACTCTCCAATTGACGGTGACACGCCGGTAGACGGAGACACGCCGGTAGATGGCGACACGCCGGTAGATGGCGACACGCCGGTGGATGGTGACACGCCAGTCGACGGTGACACTCCGGTGGACGGTGACTCTCCGGTGGACGGTGACACGCCAGTAGACGGAGACACGCCGGTAGATGGCGACACTCCGGTGGATGGTGACACGCCGATAGACGGCGACATGCCGGTCGATGGTGACACGCCAGTCGACGGTGACATGCCGGTGGATGGTGACATGCCGGTAGATGGTGACACGCCAGTCGACGGTGACATGCCGGTGGATGGTGACATGCCGGTAGATGGTGACACGCCAGTCGACGGTGACATGCCAGTCGACGGTGACAATCCGGCAGATGGTGACATGCCAGTAGACGGTGACACTCCGGTGGATGGTGACATGCCGGTAGACGGTGATACTCCGATAGATGGTGACACGCCGGTAGACGGCGATGACGAACTCGTGGTGCCGGATTGTAGTTGCTCCTGTTCTTATCCTGGTGATGACTTCGAAGATGGAAATGTAGACGACTGGTCTGCGAATTCCCGCTATACGCTCAGTGCAATTGATACATTGGGGGCGAATGGTACAGAGCATGCATTCCGGCTTGAAAAAAACGAGGACAACGGCAACGACAGCGGTGCAAACATTTCTTTCGATGCTTGCGCTTCCTGCCGCATCGGATTTTGGGTGTACACGGAAACTTGTCCAGGAGCGACAGGTTATCAAAGCGGAGTCAGCTTTACCGATATGGATAGCGGTGGTACTTTTTTCTGGTTCGTGATCAACGCCGGGCAACTGCGTGTGATGGACGATGCGTTTGTCTATCACAACCTGGGTGCGTGTGTGCCAAGCACCTGGTTCCACGTGGAAGTCGAACCGGACTGGGAAAACCAGACTTTGGATGTCTACTTGGATGGTGTGTTGAAGCAAGTTGCAGTTTCTTTTAAACGTGCTGCCGAATCGGTGGGACGAATCAACATCTGGCATTATTCGGGTAACTCTGTCGGATATTTCGACGAATTCGAACAGTTGCAGGATTGTAACATGATCGATGGCGATGTAATTGATGGGGATTTCGTCGATGGCGACCTGATCGATGGAGATTTCATCGATGGTGACCTGACGGATGGTGACTGGGTTGACGGGGATGTTGTAGACGGCGATCTGGTTGATGGTGATCTGGCGGATGGCGATCAAGTTGATGGAGATCTTGAACCGGTCGAATACGCGATTGGGGAAACGAGTGTTGTTTTCGATGACAGCCAATATGGAAGTGGCGGCTTTCCTGCCGAGATTCGCTATCCGGCTATAAGTGCCAGAACAACTGCTGCTGTGGCAAACGGTGTTTTTCCGGTTGTGGTATTCGGACATGGATATCAGCAAAACTACGCGGATTATGCCTATCTGTGGGAAGAACTGGTGCCGAGAGGATACATCGTGGTCTTGGCGAACAAGTTGAGTTCGAATGCTACCATTGATGTCGATGCCTATGCCATCGACTTGAATTTCCTGCTGGACAAGATGCAGCAACTCGGTTCGGATTCCTCCTCCATGTTCAATGGGCATGTGGGACAAGCTTCCGCCTTGATGGGACACTCTACCGGTGCGGGAGCGGATTTCAATGCAGCGGCCAATGCATTGGCTGACAGTGGAAATCATCAGGTTCCAGTAACAATCGTGTCTCTCGCACCATTGGGAGATTTGTCAGACGCCGATCCGATCAGTGGTACGTGGCCGATCAATGCTGCTGCGGGTGTGACGATTCCGGCTTTGATTTTGGATGCGGGTGAGGATTGCATTACGCCGCCAGTGGTTCATTCCGAGCCGATCTACGACAACTTACCCGGTGACCAAGGAAAGTTCCGTGTGACGATCGATCAAGGCGATCACTGCGGCTATAGCGATCCGAGTGGTCCTGGACTGACTACTTGTGAAAACGCGGAATATTACTATGACCATTGTTTCTACGGAACACCTATTCCCAGCAACCATCAAGGAAGCACAATCGGTTCAGGCGCTCAGACTCCTTTAGCTTTGCAATACATTGTGCCTTGGCTGGATCACTATTTGAAAGAAGATTCGCAAGCCTGGTCACAGTTCGAATCTGCACTAGCATCTGGTGAGGTGACGGCAGAATATGTAGAACCGCCGCAGCCTTGGAGCGGAGATGGGTTTGAAGATGGAACGATGGATGCCTGGGAGACAATCGGCACCGATTTCTCCGCCCAGGTCGATTCTTCGACGGCTGCCGATGGCAGCAACAATAGCCTGCTATTGACGAAAACGGTCAGCAGCGCTCACTATCATGGTTTACAAAAAAGCTTTAATCCGTACCAGCCATGCGCGATGTCCTTCTGGGTTCAGACCGATGAATGCCTGAGCAGCAGTCAGTTCAAAAACTATGTTCTGCTCTATGGGCCGGATTCCGAGAACAACGAAAAGATCATCGCTCATTTCAATATTACAACTACGGGTTTGCAGTTTTTCCTAGGACAGGAAAACGCCAATGGACATGTGGCGTTGAATACGTGTGTTGCCAACCGTTGGTTTAAAATCGGATTGGTGTTTGATTGGGATGCGAAAACGGCAGATGTGTACCTGGACGATGGATTGATCCAGCAGGATATGCCGTTTTATCATCACGCGGCGGTGCAGGCTTCCAAAATCCAATTGTACCATTATGGCAATGGTAATTCAGGGCGTTTCGACGAGATCGAACTGAAGGCAACCTGCGAGTAAGCGATCTTTCTTTCATTACCAGAACGTTCAACTCCTCCATTGATGGGGTCAAGTACGCATTCGCTTCTTGAATTCATCGATGGGGGAGTTTTTCGTAATTCTTTTTGATACTTCACAAAGCTCGACTTTAATGTATAATCCAACGACGATTGGTTTTGCTTATACATCTAACTAACGGATTTAGCTTACTTTTCCTATGCCTGTGAAGATAGAGGAAATTATCGAACGCGATCTGGATGCACTGACCGTGCATTTGCAGCGCTTTTTCGAACGTACTTCGGAATCCTCAAGTCGAATGACGCGCAAGAATGCTCGTCTGTTGTTGATTTCATTAAAGGAATCTCTAATACGTCACGAATTGGATTTGCTTGCCCGCATGTTGCATCAGCTTCCTCCATGTCTGGCGTCTGAACCATACGATCCTGGAGGATATCTGCCATATTTTCAGGCGCTCACGTTGTTGAAGTACAAGTTTGTCGATCAACTCCAGCCTGATGAATTTAAACAATTTTTCGATTTCCAATTCCCCTTGTATGACAGTTGGTTATCGGCGGCATTTAACAAAGCCAGTTTGTTATTCGGTGGAGGCGCTCCTAGTTTCGATTCCGAATGGTCTGACACCGAGGTGGAACTATCGGCCAATACATCTCAAGCGGTAGCAGAAACCAATATGCAGCCACCCCCTCCATCCGAACTGGCCATTCGCCAGGCTGCGGCGGAAGAATCTCTGAAGCAACTGGATCGGTTACAGAGCTTCATTCGGACGGTGCTTGCATATGATGGTGATTTCTTGATTTTTGTATTGGATCGGGATTTCGCGATTCGGAGTTGCTCCGAATCGGTCAGGAGAGCGCTGGGTTACCCTATAAACGAGTTGATTGGGCGAAAGCTGGCCGAATTGGGAGATCACGAAGCGGAGCAGCCCATTCTGTTTGATCCTAACGAAGCACCACAACTGATCAATCGACGTTGGGAAGCGGAAGTTCCATTTAAAGCCATGGATGGTCGTAAAGTCCTGGTTGCGTTTTCGATGCTTCCGATTCAATACGAATCGGGAAAAATCGTTGGAATCCTGGGAATGGGCTTGGACATTTCAGAAAAGCGGGATTTGCAGGAGCAACTGTGGCGCTATACCAACGATTTGCAGCAGATCATTGAAGAGCGTAGCAAAGATTTGGATGAGACTGAGCAACGGTACAGGCAGTTGATCGAGGAAATCAATGAAGGTTATTTCATCACTCAGAACGGAAAGCTGATTTTTATCAATCGCGCTTTTGCCAGGATTACGGGATTTCATAGGAACGAATTGATTGGAAAGAACTTTTTGGACTTGATTGTTACTCGCGATGATCGTGCGGTGTTGCAATGGTGGAATCAAATTCGGTCGGGAAAAGGTTCTCCTCCGGTAGAATTTATGATGAAGCGCAAAGATGGTTCGAAATCAGTCGTGGAATGTAAAGCCCAATTGGCTTCTTTCCATGATGATCCGCACATCATCGGTGTGTTGCATGATATTACTGCTTACAAAAAGATGGAGCGCAAACTAAGGCGCTATGTCGGCAATCTGGAAAAGCGGGTTCAGGAGCGTACGAATGAACTTGAAAGTTCGCTCAGTGAAATGCGTTCCATGCAGTTTCAGCTGGTTCAATCTGAAAAGTTGGCTGGTATCGGTATCCTGGCGGCTGGTGTCGCCCATGAAATCAACAATCCTTTGCAGGCGCTTCTGTTAAAGTCGCAATATATCCTGAAGAATATTAACAACCAACTCAAGGTAAAATCTTCCACACGCGATATGATCGAGTACATTAACCGTATGGCGGAGATCGTGCGTGAACTGTCCAATTACGCCCGAACCGTCAAAAACGATCAGGTTGGCTCGGTGGATCTGGTCGAAGTGATCAAGGAATCCCTGGAGTTAGCCTATCACACTCGCAGTTTCGGGGATATTATCGTCAAGCGCGATTTCCAGCCGGTGCCCGCGGTTCGTGGAAACAAGGGACAATGCCAGCAGATTTTCATCAATCTGATCGTCAATGCGATTGATGCCATGGAAGGCAAGGGCTCGTTATTGTTACGTTTACGGACTTACGACGATCTCATGGTAGTTGCCGAGGTCGAAGATACCGGCTGTGGTATTACAGAAGAGAATCTGGACAAGATATTCGCTCCATTGTTTACCACCAAGCCCAGTGGAAGAGGAACCGGTATCGGTTTGAATGTGGCTTATCGCATCATCAATCAATATGGCGGGGATATCAAAGTCGAAAGCAAAGTCGATGAAGGCTCGACTTTCTTCGTGTATTTCCCCATTGCCGAATCCGGTTCAAATGAAGAGGATGAAAGCGAGTGATTGTTATCCCAGTTTAAGGTTTTCTCATCGTTGTACGTTTTTTAAGTTCGGGTGTTTTAATCATCGAAATTAAAAGCGGAGTTTTTTTCGGAATTGAGAAATAAAACCATTCCCTTTGCAGGTCTTATTATCAGGTGGAAAGCAGTGTGAGGTGTCGTGGTGAGTGTGCGTTATCACAATGTGGAAACAGCTTCGAAAGTCTTGCAGCGCATGGCTGGCTATCTGCGCTTTCGCGGGCGGCTGAATAGCTTCATGGTGCGCTCCGTTTGGACTGAAACCGTTGGAGATATGGTTGCCAAACACACTGTGCCGCTTCGCGTCCGTAAAGATGTGCTGGTGCTGGCGGTAGAATCCTCTGCCTGGATGAATGAATTGCAGTTTCACATTCCTGCGATATTGGATCGATTACGACAGAAGCTGCCGGAGAAAAACATCCGTTCCATCAAAATGAAGGTGATTCCTTTAGCCGAGTTCGAAGCGCAGGCGGAGCGGGAAGAGCTCCCTTTGACTGACTACCTGGATGAACAGCGCATTAAAAACATTACCGATCATGCTTCCGATCCGGAATTGAAGACGATTATCGAACGAGCCTACCGTTACCAGTTGCGAGTTCGCAAACGGATCAGTGAAAGGATGCTGCAATCCCTGGGAAAATCAAGTGAATAGCTCTTGACACCAGGTGATGTATGGTCCTATGCTTATTGCGAAAGCAAGCTATGAACGTGTGACAAACGGAGATGAGGAAGGGGTTCTAAAAATGGGCCGAAACAATTACGACCCTTATAAAACGTTGATGGACATTCGGCGTAGGATGAACGAACTTGTCAAGCATGGGTTGACCCAGATGGAAACTTTTGGCGAAGTTCGAACCGACATCAACTGGGATCCCGCTTTTGATATCGTTGAAACCGATGAAGCCTACTTGGTTTATGGTGAATTGCCCGGTCTGAAAAAGAAGGAAATTCATATCGTTCTCAAAGGAGCTGAATTGACTGTTTTCGGGGAACGAAGACCGGAAAGTGTGGAAAGCACTGCAACCTATCACCAGGCCGAGCGCTACTATGGGCATTTCGAACGTTCTTTTCGCTTGTCCGGCGAAATCGAAGAAGAAGGAGTCGCAACTTCTTTAAATAACGGACTCTTAGAAATTCGTTTGCCCAAGCGCAAAGCTCGTACAATCCCGATTCAGTAAATCCCAAGTTTCCAAAACCATCATGCAAAACAAATAAACGAGAGTTGTCATGCTGTTTGTAAAATCAATTGTTTCTACTGCAAGTTTGTCCGTGCTTCTTTTGGTTTTATCGATGTCCTTTGTTTGGGCAGATACAACTGAAACCAGTAAAGATACTGCGTCTGTGCGAAATAACCCGAATTATCAGTTGCATATTGACATGCCATCACCACAAAAAAACAAGGGGAAAGTGGCGATCAGTGTTAAGCCTAAAACAGGGCGAAAGATCAATCTTGAGTTTCCAGTAAAGCTTGTTGTCAAAGTGCAGCCAGGAATTCTGCTGCCCAAAACAACATTGAGAAAAGCGGATGCCAAGAAAGCCGTTGAGAACGGCTTGGAGTTTGAGTTACCTTATGAATTCTCGACGGATTTTAAAGGTACACCAACCATAGATGTTACGTTTCGTTTCGGAACCTGCGAAGTAAAAGATGGCAAAGTTGCCATGTGTTTCATGCACAATGAAGATTTTAAGCTTCGACTTCCTCACGAAGAGGTTACCGGAGCGGATCATTGATGTTTGAATATTGATGTACACTGCATACTTTGCCATGTCATTGCAGTGATACATCAGATTTTGGAAGTTGAGTGGGTAAAGTCGGCTTTGCTGCCTATTTTCCTGATTCCGCTGGATTGATGCCAATTTCAACTGAATTCCGCTCTAATCGCCAGATTTTCTTTTGAAGTGCCATGGCAAGATGGTAAAATAGCAAAATTGCTGCTCATGTTACGCAGTGAAGGAGGAGATGTTGCGGAAACTGCCTAGCACGATTCTGATCGTAGAGGATAATCCGAAAAACTTGAAGCTTTGTAGAGATCTGCTCGAACTGAAGGGGCATACTATTCTGGTCGCCACGGATGGAGAAGAGGGAATTAATATTGCCCGTTTGCATCGCCCTGATCTAGTGATTATGGATATCCAACTGCCGATTTTGAACGGGCTGGAAGCAGCTCGTTTGTTGCGCGAAAAAAGTGAAACCAAAAAGATCCCGATTATTGCGCTTACAGCATTTGCCATGAAAGGGGACGAAGAACGTTTCCTTCAAAATGGATTTAATGGCTACATTCCTAAACCAATCGATACCCGCGAGTTTGCAAACGAAGTAGAAAAATTTCTGCCGTAAAACCAGGCAGGCTGACAGCAAGCTGATGGATTTGTGTAATGAGTACAAAGGCACCAGACCTGAACCTGTTGATTGAATTGCAGCTTGCTTTGGTCGAGCAACTGCAAATCGTCGAGAATTCGAAAAGTTTTGCGCGGATTCTTGCCACGATTATCGAGCGTCTTGATTTGCAGCAGGGAACCATCTACATTCAGAAGGCACAGCGTATTCAACTGGTAGCGTCTATTGGAGAACTTGCTCAGGGGTTCCTTTCCCAAAAAGATCTGCATGATCCGGAGCTGGAATTTCAGCAAGTTCTGGCCAAAAAGGAGTGCCGTTTCTGCTCGCGGGAGGTAAATTCTGGTGGAGCGGTTAAGCAGCTTTTCGGAATATTGATTCCCCTGTTCGATCGAAACCGTCCTTATGGAATCGTAACGCTCATTTCGGAAAACGAGTGGGACAATGAAGAACAATGGTCCTTTGCCGCCGGACATCTTAGCCGGTATTTGGGGGCGCTGATTCTTCATGCCGAAGACGTTCACCACTTGCTCAGTAGCGAGCAGGAAATGGTGAGACTCTCCAAATTTCCTCGCGAGGCTCCCAATCCGCTATTTTGCTGCAACAATCGAGGTGATTTAACCTACCTCAACCAGGCGATGCTGGATTTTCTTAAAGTAAATCGTCTTGGAAGGATCAACAACATCAAGGAACTGTTCCAGGATGGCGGCAAGAGTTTTTCACATATCTGCCGCTCGGTTGGAGAGGATATCGTTTCGAAGAATCGCGAGTTCCGCATCGGCGGAAGGATTATGCTTGGTAGCGTCAGTTCGTATCGTGGTTCTGATTCTGCTTATGTATTCTTGCAGGATATCACCGAGTTAAAGAACCTGGCGCAACAAATGGCGCGCAAGAATCTTGAGTTGACTGAGATCAAGGAAGAGCTCGAGTTTCAAACCCGGCGCGCATTGGATGCCAATCGGCATAAATCCGAGTTCCTGGCGAATATGAGCCACGAATTACGTACGCCGCTAAACGCTGTCATCGGTTTTTCCGAAGTGCTGCGCGATGAGTTGTTTGGTCCCTTAAACGACAAACAGAAGGAGTATTCCCAGGATATTCTGGAATCGGGTCGTCATCTGTTGTCGCTGATCAACGATATCCTCGATCTGTCCAAAATTGAAGCGGGAAAGATGGAGTTGGAGTTAAGCGAATTTTCTGTTCTGGATCTGATACGCTTGTCATTGAATTTGATGAAGGAAAAAACCACAAAACACAATATCGCTTTAACGGTGGATGTCGATGAAAAGATCACGACTGTTACTGCCGATGAGAGAAAGATCAAGCAGGTTGTGTTCAATCTTGTTTCCAATGCCTTGAAATTTACGGGCGACAATGGCGAGATCAGCGTTCGTGTTACAAAAGAAGGCGATTTTGCCAAGTTCTGCGTCTCCGATACCGGGATCGGTATTTCATTGGAAAACCAGGAACGGATTTTCGGAGAATTCCAGCAGGCCGATGGTTCGATGACAAAAAAGTATGAAGGCGCGGGGTTGGGGCTGGCCATCGTCAAGAAGTTTGTCGAATTGCATGGTGGCCGGGTCTGGGTGGAAAGCAAGTTGAATATCGGATCGAAATTCTATTTCCTGATTCCCATTACCTCTCCCAAATGGCTGGCAGCCAGTCAATTCGGTTCCTAACGAAATGGTGGATGTTGCTTAAACGATGGGTGAACGGGAATTCCTCAAGGAGTTACAATGAGCAAGCGGATTGTTGTGCAACTGAACGGTCAGGAAGTAAAAACCAAAACCGGTACCAGCGCAGCCAAATTGTTGGAGAGCTATCCTCATCCAGGAGAGCTTGATCCGATCGGTTGTATCATCAATAATCGCATGATGAGTTTGCATCGACCGCTGGTGTCCAACTGCACGGTAAACACCGTCGATTACAGCAGCAAGGAAGGCGCCAATATATATCGGCGCACCGTTCAGATGCTCTTGTATAAGGCTTTCTACGATCTGTATCCGAAAGTTCGCCTGGAGATCGGTCAGTCATTGGCAGATGGATATTATTTCGATGCCAATACCCATGACGGTCCCCTGACGGTCGAGATGCTGGCTGCTGTAGAAAACCGGATGCAGGAAATCGTTGCAGCCGACTGGCCGATTCGCGTATCGCTGGTAACCTGCGAGGAAGCGGAGGAGTTTTTCTCCGCAAACAATTATCCTGAAAAAGTGCTATTGATCCGCCAGCGAAATATCCCTGAAATACCCTGGGTCGTGATGGGCGACTTCCGGTTTCTTTGTTATGGTCCCATGGCTCCCAGCACCGGTAGTTGCAAGCTTTATTCGCTATTGCCTAAACTACCCGGTTTCGTCTTGAGTTTTCCCAATCGAAAGGGCGAGGTGCATGTTGAGTTGCCACCTCAGCCCAAGCTGTTCAGCCAGTATCGGGAAACCAAGAAGTGGAATGAAATGATGGGAGTGCTCAATGTCGGCCAGTTGAACCAGGCATGTATCGACGGCTCGATTTCGGAAATCATTAAAGTAAGTGAAGGGTTGCAGGAAAAGAAGATCGTTCGTATTGCCGATGAGATCTCGGAGAAACGCGATAAGGTGCGGTTGGTGCTCATCGCCGGACCTTCGTCTTCAGGCAAGACCACGTCGACCAAGCGTCTGGCGATTCAGTTGCAGGTAAACGGTATACGCCCGGTGATGATTTCCATGGACAACTACTATGTCAATCGCTCCGAAACTCCTTTGAACGAGGATGGATCCTATAACTTCGAATGTCTGGAAGCACTGGATTTCGACTTGTTCAATCACCACCTGCGCCAATTGCTCGATGGAGAGGAAGTCAAGACCCCGGTTTTCGATTTTGTGCGCGGCGAGCGCCGAAAAGATAAGTACAAGGTGCTGAAATTGGAAGAGAACCAGGTAGTGATTGTCGAAGGCATTCACGGTTTGAATCCCAAATTGACATCGCTTGTTTCCAATAATGAGAAATTCAAAATCTATCTGTCCGCATTGACCCAGCTGCGCATCGATGGCAGCAATCGGATTTTCACCTCCGATGCGCGCCTGTTACGGCGCATTGTACGCGACCGCTTGTTTAGAGGTTATCTGGCCTCTCAGACGATACACATGTGGCCCTCTGTTCGTGATGGAGAGAACAAGTATATTTTCCCCTTCCAGGAAGAAGCGGATGTGATGTTCGATACGGCGCTGGTATACGAGCAGGCGGTGTTGAAGCCTTACCTGAAGCGATACTTGATGGAAGTTCCGCCACATGACGAAGCGTATGTAGAGGCTTACCGCTTGTTTAAATTCCTGGATCTGTTCATTCCGGTGTTCCCGCACGAAGTGCCGCCGACCTCGATTCTACGAGAGTTTATCGGTGGATCGAGCTTCGATTATTGATGGAGATTTCAGGGATCAAGCCGGAATCGTATCAAATAGCCGGGGTCGTCGAAGATCCACAAGTCGCCGTTTTCATCTACGGTCATGCCGTGGGGGCCTTGCAGTTCCTGTTCATCCAGCAGAATTGAGACGAAGCGGAAATCGTTGATTCCGATCACTCTTTTTGCCGGGGGATCGGAAACGAGCAATGTCGTTTTACCGAGACTGGAAAACGCGCTTAACCGGTAGGGACGCTTGAACTGGTAAAGCTGTGCTGCGCCAGACGTGAGTTGAGCAGTATTGATGTTGTCTGATCCAGCATGGTTGGAAATCAGCCAGGGAGTTTGTTCTCCGGGCAGTAGACGACGCAGCAGGGCGTTTTTCGAATCGAGCAGGTAGATGGCTGCCAGGCCGCTGCTGTTGTAGAAGGGTAGAACGTCGGTAGGTGTATTCAGGCGCGATAGCGCCGCGTCTCTTTGATCGGGTGTGTAACCGGCGAGACCGTTTCCGGCAAGCACTGTCAATTCTGCTTCCAGAAATTCGCCTTCTACGATTTCATCCGGGTAATTTATCTTCAGGTGCAAGACCCGATGATTACCTGCATCCGTCAAATACGCGCCGCCGGACAAATCGCTGCGAATGGCAACAATCGATTCGGGATTGAATCGGTTGTCTTCAAGGCTAAGAAGCAGAACCTGGCAGGATTCTCCGACAACTTGCAGTATACGCCGGTTTCCACTATCGATGACAAAAAGGGAATTGCCAACGTTATCCAACGCAAGGGATACCGGGTGATCGAGAAGCACTGATGACGTGTTCCCAATCATGCCGTCTTCAATCCCTTCGAAACCGGCTTGACCGCAAGTTCCCAAAATGGTTTTCGTCTTCCCGTCCGTTTTGGACACTCTTCGAATACAGTGGTTATAGGTGTCGGCAACGAGAAGCACCGTTCCATCATCGAAAATGTCCTGAGGACGGTTGAAAAAGGGGACGCCGTCGATATCCGCGCCCCATTCACCCGTTCCAAGGCGGGAGATCTGCTTAAGCGGGCTAAGCTTATCCTGGGCAAAAGCTTGAGGGGGGAACGACACCAGAATGGCAAGCAACAACCACACAATTCGAATTGGATACTGTCGAGTATATACCGTCATGGATAGAGCCTAACAGAAATCGACGTCTTGAACAAGGACTCCCGGATCTGAAAAAAAAAGAGCCTCCAGTGCAAACCGGAGGCTCATGCTGTTTCATGTTGTTAAATGGTGCTAAAAGGAGCTTAACCTTTCCAGCCGATCAGCTCTGCCATGGTCTGGCCGATCTGAGTGGGAAGCATGGACACTTTGACTCCGCATTCCTCAAGCTTGGAAATTTTGGCGGCTGCCGTGCCTTTGCCACCGGAGACGATCGCACCCGCGTGTCCCATGCGTTTGCCGGGAGGTGCGGTCTGTCCGGCGATAAAGCCGACCACCGGTTTGCTCATATGATCGCGGATGAATTCGGCGGCCATTTCTTCCATATCGCCTCCGATTTCGCCGATCATGACCACGGCTTCTGTCTTTCCGTCTTTTTCGAACAGGTCCAGCACGTCGATAAATGACGATCCGATGATCGGGTCGCCGCCGATGCCTACGCCTGTCGACTGCCCGAGCCCGATCTGGCTCAATTGGTTAACCGCCACATATGTAAGCGTTCCAGAACGGCTGATCACTCCGATGGGACCGGGTTTGTGGATCGCGCCGGGCATGATGCCCAGTTTGGCAACTTCCGGCGTAATCACACCCGGACAGTTCGGCCCGATAAGACGGGTCTTGCTGTCCTTCATGCGGTCGGCCACACGCGCCATATCGAGGGTAGGAATGCCTTCGGTAATGGCGACTGCCAGTTCCAATTCAGCGTCCATCGCTTCCAGAATGGCATCGGCTGCGAAGGGGGGAGGAACGAAAATCACCGAGGCATTGGCCCCGGTTTGCTTGGCCGCTTCGGCCACGGTATTGAACAGCGGAACGCCTTCCAAATCGAGACCGCCCTTGCCGGGGGTAACGCCGGCTACAATATTTGTGCCGTATTCGCGCATCAGTTGCGTGTGGAATTGACCTGTCTTGCCGGTGATTCCTTGAACGACAACCCGTGTGTTTTCATGTACCAGGATGCTCATTGGTTGCCTCCTTTCGCCGCTGCGACGACCTTGCGTGCGCCATCGTCCAAACGTTCGGCGGAGATGATTGGCAGGCCGGATTCGTTGATCATGCGGCGACCTTCCTCCATTTTCGTTCCGTACAACCGGACAACCAGTGGCACGCTCAGTTTTACTTCTTTTACCGCTTCGATGACGCCCTCGGCAATGACGTCACAGCGCATGATGCCGCCGAAGATGTTCACCAGGATGGCTTCCACATTGGGATCGGAAAGAATAATGGTAAATGCCTTGGCCACCTGTTTGGCGTTTGCGCCGCCCCCGACATCCAGAAAGTTTGCCGGTTCGCCGCCATAGGCTTTGATGACATCCAACGTCGCCATGGCCAGCCCGGCTCCATTGACGAGACAGCCGATGTTGCCGTCCAGTTTGATGTAGCTCAGGCCATGTTCCGCAGCTTCAAGCTCCATGGGGTCTTCTTCGGTAGCATCGCGCAACTCTTCGATATCTTTGTGGCGATACAGGGCGTTGTCGTCGAAATTGACTTTGCCGTCCAGCGCCAGTAGTTGATCGTCGGCGGTGACGACCAGTGGATTGATTTCCACCAGGGAGCAGTCCAACTCGACGAACATCTTGAACAGGTTCTGAATCAGCTTGACGGCCTGGCCAACCTGTTTGCCTTCCAACCCGAGACCGAAAGCCAGTTGTCGGGCCTGATAACCGGGCAAACCAAAGGAAATCGGAGCGAAAACCTTTAAGATTTTCTCCGGGGTGTTGGCGGCGACTTCTTCGATTTCCATGCCGCCTTCGGTAGAAGCCATCACCGCGATGGTCTGGCTACTGCGATCCAGCACCATACCCAGGTACAATTCGCGCTGGATATCGCTACCGGCTTCAACAAGAAGGCGATTGACCTGTTTCCCTTCAGGACCGGTCTGGTGGGTCACCAGGTTCATGCCAAGGATCGCTTCGGCATGGCTGCGGACGTCATCCAGGCTTTTCGCCAGTTTCACGCCCCCGCCTTTGCCTCGACCACCGGCGTGGATCTGCGCTTTGACAACCATAACCGGTGCTCCAATGCGCTCCGCGACTTTCACGGCGTCGTCCACCTTATCGACCATTTCTCCGTCTGGCACCGCTACGCCGTAGCGGCGGAACAACTCCTTGGCTTGGTACTCGTGGATCTTCATACGATCTTTCTCCTGTTGGTAGAGAATCGTGATCAGCACAAAACAGAGAGAAACGCCGTGTCAACGCTTCCTGCCGCTTTGCGCATGCTCTCGTCATTAAAAACCTGTCGATGCAGGCATTATAGCCAGTTGTGCATAACGCGCAAGTTTCTACTACGGATAACGAGCGGCTATCGATCTATTCCGTTAAAGTGCAATCCTTACCCTGCAATTTAACTTGACCCTGATCGCTCGGGGCTGTTATCCCTGATTGGCGATGTTTTCGTGAAAAGGGGAAAAAAGTGCCATCGACAGCGGTTGTCCAGTCAGCAAAGCCTTTGAGCCTAGTATGGATTTACGCGACGGTCTTCGGGGCTCTATGGGGCTCATTAGAGGTTACTCTGGGTATGCTTCTGCATGTACTTCGAGTGCCTTTTTCCGGCGTGTTGATGTCTGCCATCGGTTCGGTGATTCTGCTGGCAGGATTGACTATCTTTCCCATGCGTGGACTCATGATACGGGCGGGTGTCGTTTGCATGTTGTTAAAGCTCATCTCTCCCGGAGTGGCGATTCTCTGGCCCATGATCGGGATTTTTATCGAAGCGCTGATTCTGGAACTGATTGCTGGCACTTCGGGGAAACTGGGACCATTACGTGCCTCTCTGGCCGGGGCGGTCAATTCGGTGATGGTCATCGGGCAGGGGCTTTTCTTCACAAGTGTGATTTATGGTATCGATGTTCTGCGCATGTACTACATGCTGTTAAAACGAGGAGCCGGTTGGCTGCAACTGGGGGATGAATGGGCGGTCTGGGCTCTGGTTCTGGCGCTGGTGTTTACGTTCCTGTTTGGGGCGGTCGCCGGTTGGCTGGGATATCGGCTCGGTCTGCGTGTGCAGGCTTTAAGGAGGGAGTTGGATGATGCCCTCTCATAGGCCCAAGCGCGAGCGGCAGTGTCCCTTGTGGTTGCTGTTGACCGTTGGTGCCACTGCAATCGTTTTGCAGGCACCGAAAAACCTGTGGTTGGCGACCGCAGGTCTTCTGCTAGTCGTTACTTTGTTTGCTTTTACAGAAAGATCCGTTCTCTATAGCATCGGAAATCGTCGGTTTTGGCTCATCGGTCTTTTTCTGGCAGCAATGAGCGGGCTGCTTTTAGGAAAGAAATACGAAACATTTGCCGGTATTCCAATCTCTTTGGATGGGTTGCAGGTTGGATTGCTTATCGTGATACGAGCAGCGACTTTCGTTAGTTTCATCATGGCGTTATCGCGCAAGATCAGTCCTGATTTCCTTGTGCGGGTTTTCTCTCGCGTCGGTTTTGCGGGGGCAGGCGGGGCAATGGCCTTGGGAATTCAACTGTTGCCGCAAATGATCAAAGGTTGGCAGGAAAAGTCCAATGGAGAGCGGCGCGGGATGTTGGATCGCCTGGCGCGGATGGTCGCTCATGCTGCGGATCTGGCGGATGAAGTGGCACAGAATCTGGATGTGTGGATGGCGAAACGGAAAAGCGCGATGTTGTTTGTGGTGACGGGCGAACCCGGTAGTGGGAAAAGCCGCTTTTTACAAGATCTTGTAACGCATTTACAGTCACGGGGATTGTCGGTGGGCGGATTCATCCAGCCATCGGCCATGCAGGCTGATCGACGCATCGGCTACGATCTTAAACTGTTACCGGACGGAAGCTGTTTCGAACTGGCTCGAAAAAAGGTGGAACATGGTCCCAAGGCGTGGAGCCTGAACGAGTCCGCCGTACAGCAGGCCGGTGAACATCTGTTGTCTCAGAAACAGGCGGATGTTTTCATCGTGGATGAAATCGGGCGAGTGGAACGTCAGGGAGCAGGGCATTGGCCCGTTCTTGCGCGCACTTTGCCGATGCGGGGTGGTGTATGGGTGTTATCGGTTCGGCTTGGATTGGTCGAGCATATGACTTCCAGACTCGGTTATACCAACCCGGTTGAGTTGCGTTTCCCTGCCACTGATAGCCAGAAACATGATTTCTTGCAGCAAATCGAACAGGCGGTTAAGGAATTCGCTGAGCTTGTTGAAGAGGAGCAGTAAGTGAGGATGACGAAGCCTGGATTCCAGAGTCGCATCTTAAGCATTATGGCTGCTATCGTCGCTTTGATGTCGGTTATCGTCTGCACATCCGTTGCCGTAGCAGAAACAAGTGAGGAATTCGATCAAACACAGGTAAGCGAAAAGGAATCCGGTGAGGATGTTGCCAGTATCGAAGCGGTAACGGTGCGTTCCGAACGTCTGCCGCATGAAGGCGTCATGGTGCAGACGATGGATCGCGAGTCGATTCGCGAGCTTGGAGCCGTAAAAGTCGTGGATGCATTGGATAGCCTGCCTGCCGTTCAGGCATCGACCGGTTCTCGTGGAGAGAAGACTTTTATTTTGCGGGGATTCGATCAGCGCCAGGTGATGGTATTGGTGGATGGTCTGCCGGTTTTCGCTCCATATACCGGCCAGATCGATTTAGGCAAAGTGCCTTCCGAAGTTGTAGAGCGCATCGTGGTGCTTAAAGGTGCGGGAAGTGTTCGTTATGGACCCGCCGGACTGGGGGGAGCCGTAAATATTATTACCCGGCAACCGGGTAGCGGTCCATTTTTGGATGCCAATCTGCAATTCGGGATGTTGGACGATCAACTGGTGTCCCTCGCAGTGAGCGATACGTTGTCGCCGGTTCACTTCCTTTTAACCGCCGGTTTCGAGCACTCGAACGGTTTTCGTTTGTCCAGATCGTTTGATGAAGCTCGCAACGAGAAGGGCGGGCTGCGGGATAACTCGGATCGCCTAGGCGGTCACGTGCTGGCGAAAATTTCTCTCGACCCGGCGAAAGGACATCGTATTCAGGCCGAAGCTACCTATTTTCAGGGCGCCTATGGCGTTCCTAGAAACATCTATTCCAGGACGCCTCGATTCTGGCGCTGGTCGGACTGGCGGGACTTGAATGTGGTGCTGAGTCATAGCGGAGAATACGCTCACGGCATTCACGTAAAAGAAACCTTTCACGGGGCGTTCTTGTCGAACACCTTGGATAGTTACGACGACGACAGTTACAGTACGCAGGATGGTCCACGAGCCTTTACTTCCACTCACGACGACCGCATTTTGGGTGGACGCCTGGACTTGTCCGTGCGCGCTCATCCGACCGGAATCGATGCACTTTCCTTTTCGAGTTGGTTCGATGCCCGCGAGGATCGACACGAGAGTCGGGAGGAAGGGGAAGAGGACGATCCGCCTCTGTCGCGCTTCGTGTTTTCGTCCGGGTTGGAACTGGAAGCCGTATGGAACCGGGTCGTATCGACCTCGCTTTCTCTGCTGACGGAAGTGGAGCGTCTGCTGGATGTGCCGGACAACCTGCAAGCGGAAACGGATCTGTTTTTCGGCCCGGCATTGGAAGTGAACGTGTCGCCTCATCCCGATGTCACGCTTGAGTTGGTTGCGGCACGGCGTGGTCGTATGCCGACATTGAGCGAGCGCTATTCCAGTGCGTTCGGAACGCGGGAAACCAACCCGGATCTTTCGGCGGAAACGGCGTATACCTTCGGACTGGATGTGAACTGGACGCCTATGGACTGGTTTTTGTTGCAGGTTGGAGGGTTCGAGTCGGAAGTGGTCGATTTGATTGCAGAAGCCAAATTGGGCGATGGAACGACGCAGATTCAGAATGTGGACCGGGTTCGCTTGGCCGGGGCGGAGGCCAACGTAGCCTTCAATTTCGATTTCGGCTTGCGAGTGGAAGGCGGGTACGCCTATCTTTATAGCAAGCGTCTCAATGCGGACTCGCCGGACGACCGTTTGGAGTATCATCCGACACATAAGGGTTTTATAGGGTTGCGCGAACAACCATTTCGCTGGCTGCGACTGACCACCCGGTTTCAGGCTGTAGGTGGGCAGGATTACCAGGATGAAGATACTGGAAAATGGGGAGAATTGGACCCTTACTATGTCTGGAATGCGCGGATCGACTTACTTCCCACCGATGGTTTTTCTATTTGGCTGAAAGCGGACAATATCCTGGATGCCGATTACCAGCCGCGCCACGGTTATCCCGCTTCAGGATTTACGGCCTGGCTGGGACTGCGTGTGACTGCGGCTGGCGAGCCGTAAACTTCGTTATTTATCGAGTTTAATTCCCTTCAGCAGATCCGCCATGCTGGTGCCGGTGCTTTTTCCCTGCTTGTTCATGAACTTGGAGTATTCTTCGCGTTCTTTTCGCATCTGCACCTTTTTGTGAGACAGGCTCAGTCGACCTTTTTCATCGATGCGGATAATCTCCACTTCCAAAGGATCACCTTCTTTCAAGCCCTGCTGCGGATTGCCTTCCGTTGCGACCAGTTCGGTATTGTGAACCAGTCCTCGCATGCGGTCGCCCAGTTCAGGCAGATCGACAAACGCGCCGTAAGGCATCAGATCGGCAATGATTCCCTGGGTTACCAGTCCCACCCGTGGTGTCGGTGCTTTGGGGGCTTCTTTTTGCATGGCTTGTTCCCAACGATCCATATCTTCGTCGAAGCTGGCTTCGGGAACTTCCGGGGCGGCCTGCACTTCAGGTTGATTTGGTGATTCTTCCTCTTGTGTCTGGTCCTTACGACGTCGAATCACGTTGCCGCTTCGAGTACGTGTTCGAGAATCACTGTCGTTTTCGGGAAGTTCTGCTTCGGGAAGGTCTTGCATCTGCAAGGCTTTCTTCGAAAGAGAAATGCGGCGTTTTTCCAGATCGATGGAGAGCACCTTCAGTTCGATCTCGCTGCCTTCCGGATATTCCGAGCTGGCATCGAAGTCACGGTCATAAGAAATTTCGCTGCGATGCAGCAGACCTTCGACACCGGGAACCAGTTCGACGAAAATTCCGAAATCGGTATGGCGCATCACCTTTCCCACCAGAGTGCTGCCATCGGTGAAGGGCAGTCCGTCTTCCCAGGGGTCCGATTCCAATACGCGCATGGACAGGCTGATTCTTTCACGTCCTCGGTCGTCCGTTTCCAGTTTGATCACCTGGGCAGTGACATGCTGACCGACGGAAACCACTTCTTCAGCAGCATTGACGCGGCGTCTTGCCAGTTCGCTGATGTGGATGAAGCCATCTAGTCCACCCATATCGACAAACACGCCGTACGGCATCAGTTTACGAACCACGCATTCGAAGTCAGCTCCGATTTCCAGCCGCGTTCTGGTTTGTTCAGCCTGTTTGTCTCGTTCCTCCTGCAACACTTCCCTTCGTGACACCACGACATTCGGATGCTTGGAGTCGGCTTCGTATTCGACCACCTTGAACAGGTAGCTTTGATCGACGAAGAGTTCCGCTTCCTGCACGAATTCGATGTCGATCTGGGAAATGGGGCAGAAGGCGCGTGCGCCGGCGATCGTCACTTCGAATCCACCTTTGATGGTTTTGGCGACATGACCTTCGATGGGAATACCGCTCTCATAGGCTTGTCCGATCTGGCGAAGACCATCCTGACCTAAGCCGCGTTGGAAATGTTTGCCTAAATGGGCTCCACTGGGACCGTATTCCAATAGCGTCAACTCGATCTCATCACCTTCAGCTACCGTCAGATTGCCTTCTTCATCCGTCAATTCCGCGCGACTGGCCCAGGCTTCGGCTTTTCCGCCGTAGTCGATGAATACCGTTTCATCGGAAATCATGACTACGTGCCCCGTCACTTGATCGCCGGGATAAATCGGGTTGTCGCCGGGGAGGTCGGGATTGGCATCTAAAAGGTCTGCAAAAGATTGCTGGTCGTTTTCATTCGTGGTCATCGTTAATTCCTTAGGTGACGCTAAATTCGTCGATCTGTTTACAGAAGAGCCTCAAGGCTCGTAAGGCGTGCTGGAGTGTAACGAATCAGTTCACGGGTGACAAGAGAAAAAAGCTTCGATTGAACCTATAAACGACAGGATATGTTTCTTCTTTTTTTTAAAAAATGGAAATTTTGGCAGGAGATTGCTTTTGCGTATCTTCAAATGGGAAATAGAACGGTGAAGAAAGATACATCGAGTGTATTTATCCTCTTTCTCAAGCGTTTTCCTCTTGACAGGAAATGGTGCAAAGGATAAAAGGGTTCGAGAAGTGGAATGTTCTTTAAGCTAGGGAGGTTAGGGTCTGATGGTTCTCGTTGACAACGAGGATTCAGACTGTTAGTATACGCCTAACCACTAGGAACTAGAGAAGTTTCATGCGGGAAAAAGCAAGGTCCGCTGGGATGTGTGAGGCTGCGGGCAACCCAATAAGCAAAAGGTCTATAAGCCTTTGTGAATACCCAGCATATCAAACGATTTTTGCAGAAGCGAGAAAGAGGAGGAACAGATGAAGAAAGCGAATCGGAACGGTTCTCTTTTCCTTTTGATGGGAGCCGCCGCGTTGCTGCTGGTGTCCATGCTGCCGTTGTCCTGCACCAAGGAGCCGCCTCCTCCGAAGCCGGAGTGCGAAACGAGCGCAGATTGCCCTGCCGGTCGCGAGTGCGAAGGTGGTCGCTGTATTCGCAAAGCTCCGCCGCCTCCTCCACCCGAGTGCACTTCCAATGAGGATTGCTCCAACAACAAGATTTGCGTCAACAACAAGTGTAAATACGAGTGCCAGAGTAACGCCGATTGCGGTAGCAATGAGATCTGTGAAAACAATCGTTGCACCGAACCGCGTTGCGAACTGCAAACCGTGAATTTCGATTTCGACGAATACTACCTGACTTCGGACGCGCAGCGTCAGTTGCGTGACAACGCCGAGTGCATTAAAAAGCGTGGCTTTGCAGCGATCACCATCGAAGGTCATTGCGATGAGCGTGGTTCGTTGGAATACAACCTGTCGCTGGGACAGAAGCGCGCCGAGTCGGTTCGCAACTACTTGAGCGACATGGGCGTGGAGCGCAGCAAGATCAAGGTCATCAGCTACGGTGAGGAACGTCCGGTTGATTCGGCAAGCAACGAAGATGCTTGGGCGAAGAACCGTCGTGCGGAAACGCTGTCGCGCTAATTATTCTTCGGTATAACGTGAAACTGTCGGATGGCCCCTTTTTCAGAACAGGAAAGGGGCGTCCGTTTTTTTATGGACCGAGTTGAGGAAGCCATGAAACGAGTTGCGTCTTACGTTTTGGTTATTGGATTCTGCCTGTTATTGCTCTCGGCCTGTGTAACCAATAAGGATGGCGACGTGATGAAGCAGGATATCATCGCGTTGAAAACCGAGTTGGAGAGTGTGCAGCAGAATTTGAACGGTTACGTCGAAAAGAACGACGAGCAGATGTCTACCGTCCGTAAGGATCTGGATAAGACGATGCACAACAATAGACTGACGACCGCCAGTGACCACTTGGAGCTCAGTCGTATTCAACGCGACCTTAAAATGCTGAATGGAATGATCGAAAAGAACGGTTTCAATCTCGATCAACTGGATATGAAACTACAAAAGCAAGTGGCGGATCTGGAAAAACGGGTGCTCGTATTGGAAGCCAAGCTGGGAGTAGCTTCTCCCGATCAAAAGAAACAGCAGACTCAGCAGATCATAGAAACGCCGATCGAAGCGGTGCCTGACGACGACCCGAAAGGGTTGTACGACAAAGCGAAGGCATTGATCGTCAAGCAGAAGAATACGGTTGAATCACGTCGCTTGATGGCGATTTTTCTGAAAAAGCATGGGGATGACAAACTGGCCGATAACGCCCAGTATTGGATCGGGGAAAGTTATTACCAGGAAAAGAATTATCATCAGGCCGTGATGGAATTTCAGAAAGTGGCGGATAAATATCCGAAAGGCGATGCGGTAGATGATGCTTTGTATATGCTTGGTGAATGTTTCCGGTCGCTTGGCATGAAGGACGACGCAAAGCTGTTCTATGAAGAATGTATCGATCGCTTCCCCAAAACCGGTTCGGCCAAAAAGGCTAGGGCAGCTATTAAGAAGCTCTGACATCTCGAGAGCGTATCTAAAGCGCCATTGTTCCCGTCGGTCTTTTCTGTTACATTGCCAATTGGATCGAATGCTTATCAATCGTTGAATCTGAGTGTGAAATCCCACGCTCAGTATGGACCAGGAGAAATGGGTATGCAGGTTTACATGGATTATAACGCGACGACACCCGTTGACCCTCGCGTAGCGGAACGCGCCATTCCCTACCTGAAAAAAGATAGTTTCGGTAATCCCTCTTCTTTTCATGCTTATGGACGTATGGCTCGACAGGCCATAACGGAAGCGCGTGAAAATATCGCTGCTACTATCAATACAGACCCCGACAACATCCTGTTTACCGCCGGAGGTTCGGAGGGCGACAATCACGCGATTAAAGGTGCCTTTTTTGCCAATCGCGAAAAAGGAAACCACATCATTACGACCGCCGTGGAACATCCTGCGGTTTTAGGTACCTGTGACTGGCTGGAAAAACAGGAAGGGGCGAAAGTTACCTATTTGCCTGTTGACGGTAACGGGCAATTGCGAGTGGAGCAGGTTGCCGAGGCGATTACGGACGAGACCGTGCTGGTTTCGGTTATGTTGGCGAACAATGAAACGGGTGTGATTTTTCCCGTTAAGGAAATCGCCGCGCTTTGTCGCGAAAAGGGGATTCTCACTCATACCGACGCCGTGCAGGGATTGGGAAAGATTCCGGTCGATGTACAGGAACTGGATGTGGACATTCTCAGTTTCGCCGGTCACAAGATCTATGCTCCCAAGGGAATCGGTGGGCAGTACGTGCGACCGGGAATCCGCATTCAAAATCTTTTGCATGGTGGTCATCAGGAATTCGGTTTACGTGCAGGAACGGAAAACGTGTTGGGAATCATTGCGCTGGGGGAAGCCTGCCGCATCATCAAGGAAGACCTGCAACAGGATGCCGAGCGCATCGATGCGCTGAGAAAAAAGCTGGAAGAGGGAATCATGCAACAGGTTCCTTACGTCCACTTGAATGGTGCGGTTTCAGGGCGTGTGTGCAACACGTCGAACCTGTCATTCGAATACGTAGAAGGCGAAGCACTGTTGCTTTCTTTGGATATGACGGGTATTGCCGTTAGTTCCGGTAGCGCCTGCGCTTCCGGTTCCACCGAGCCGAGCCATGTTCTTTCTGCGCTGGGTATGAAGGCAGAATTGGCTCGCGCCTCTCTGCGTTTTTCTCTGGGGCGCTTCAGCACGGAGCAGGATGTGGATTATGTGCTGGAGACACTCCCACCGATCGTAAAGCGTTTGCGGCAGATCTCCCCGATCTATCCGGGCGATCCCACCTGAGTTTGGAAAGGATCGGATATGGCAAAGGCATCTTTCGAACAGATTCTTGAGCGACTTGGAAAAGTCGTGGATCAACTGGAAGACGGCGATCTGAGCCTGGAAAAATCGCTGGAAGCGTTTCGTTCCGGTGTCGATCTCGCCAAAGAGGGAGCGACACGGTTACAGGAAATGGAACGCAAAGTGGAATTGATCATGAAAGAACTGGGTGGAGAGGAAAGCATTCCCTTTGAATTGGAAGCTGATGAGGAGTAAAAGCGCCGCCTTCGTTCGATTGCCTGGATAAAACCATAGGTTTCAAACAAATGGGCTTCTCTGAATTTTTAGATTGGTCCTGGAACGTCGGAATCACATCTTTACTACAAAGTCTGTGAACAGGATGCTTTTATTTCGCTTTTCTCGTGATTATTGCTTACAACTGTTCACGGATTCGCTTAGGAAATCATGAAAACGGCTAAGAAACGCTTGGATGTTTTGTTGGTAGAACAAGGGCTGGCTCCCAGTCGGGAACGTGCGAAAGCGCTGATTCTGGCCGGATTGGTCGTGGTGGGTGAGCATGCCGAAACCAAGGCGGGAACCCCTGTACCGGAAGATGCGCAGATCCGATTGAAAGGAGATAACTGTCCCTTCGTGTCGCGAGGCGGGTTGAAGCTTGCCGGAGCGCTGGACCATTATCATATCGATCCTTCCGGGTGGTGTTGTTTGGATATTGGAGCTTCTACGGGAGGATTCACCGATTGTTTGCTGCAACGTGGAGCTAGGCGGGTATACACCATTGACGTCGGAACGAATCAATTGGCCTGGTCCTTACGAAACGATGAGCGTGTGATTTGCCGCGAAGGGTTCCACGTGAAAAAGCTGACACGAGAGACGATTTCGGAGGAGCACATCGACCTGATCGTTGTGGATGTTTCTTTTATTTCCTTGCAGGGAGTGATTCCGTATCTGGTGCCGTTTATGAACGAAGGTGCGCGCTTATTGGCGATGGTCAAACCTCAATTCGAAGTCGGCAAGGAGCATGTTGGTAAAGGTGGCGTCGTGCGAGAGGAGAGCCTGCAATTAAGTGCCGTTCAGGGGATTTCCGATTTCGTTACGGAAAGAGGTTTTTGTTGCGAACCTGCCGCGAAAGCGCCGATAAAAGGACCAAAGGGAAACCAGGAGTATTTTCTGTTTTGCGGCCGGTGTGCGTGGACGCCATAACATCCAAACTTGTATTGAACAAGTGTAGAATCCTTCTTTCTCATATCGTCTAGATGAAAAAAACAGAGGGGATCGGGAATGAACAGAGCAAGTAGTGGTCTTTTATCCTCGACTTTCCCTCGGTATTCTGTAATTATGCCAGATTGTGAGGGTGTGTGGAAATGATATATCCTAGTTAATTAAAGAAGTTCCGGCATTGTTAATACATGATAGGTGAATGAATGGCGCGGGTCTTGATTGTAGATGACGAACGAGGAATTCGGATTACATTTAAAGAATTTCTGGAAGATGAAGGTCATGTGGTGAGCGCCGCCGGATCCGCAGAAGAGGCAGTTCAACTGTTGGATCAACAACCGATCGATGTGGTTGTAGCCGATGTGATTCTACCTAGAATGACCGGGATGGACCTTGTCCGGGCGGTTCGCGAGCGGTCAGAAGAAATTGAAATCATTTTAATTTCAGGGGAACCGACGGTTTCCACCGCGATTGAGGCCATGCGGGGGCGGGTTTACGATTATTTAAGCAAGCCGGTTTCCGGGGAACATATGTGCCAGGTCGTCGCTCACGCAGCCAAAGTCAAAACCTTGAGAGACGAAAACAAGCGCTTGTCGGAAGAAAATCTGCGATACCAGCAGCGGCTTGAGCAGATGATACGAGAGCGAACGGTATCACTTAAAGAACGGGAATCGCTCTTACACGGCTTACTGGATAGTCTTCCGCATGAATTCTGGGCGATGGATCTGGATCTTAAAGTGTTTCTTCAGAATTCCGATAGTCGCCGAAACTGGGGAGACGCCATCGGGAAATCCATCGATGAAATTGACAGCCTGGATGAAGAACAGAGACTGTTATTACTCGATTTCTTGACGAAGGGATTAAGCGGTGAAACCATTGCTCAAGACGTAAAATCCAAAGGACGTGTTGTGCACATTATGGTGGCCCCGTTAAAAACGAACGGTCATATTAGAGGCGTTCTGGGAAGACGAGTGGATGTAACGGATCGCGTACGTAATTTTACAATGTAGTCAATCATACAAATCAGACAGATTGCCAACCGTTTGTACCTGTAATGCGAAGTTAACTACTCTTCGCTGTTACAAGTAACTTGCCTTAATGGATCAGTTGCAGCGCTTCCGTAATGCGCTCGGCCAAAACGGCTCCGGTCGTTTCGCTGCGAGTCTCTACACCCTGCATCAACGAATCGATTTCGGAATCAGTCAAACCAAGCTGTTTGGAAAGAGCGGATGATTCAAACGGCTTTCCCTGTACGGAGATGCCGCAGGCTGCCACCTGTCCAATGAGTTTCTTGTCTACGAAGATCGGAACGGAAACGCGCAACAAACCACCCCTACAGGTACTGGTTACCGCTTCGCCGGTCTGGTGAAGCAGTTGGGTCATATCGCGTGAGGTTTCACCGCAAATGGCATCCCGATCGCTTTCCTTGTGACGGATATGCGAACATAACGGATTCAGGTTTCCAACCGTGAATAGCGGTTTGCCTTCTGGATCGACCAAGGAAACGGCCATTCGCATCTCATTCGCGAGTTCCGTTAAAGCGTTTCGCCAATCTGCTTCCGGTTTCAATTCGAGCACGTTCATACTGTTTTCCTCTTCACAATGCATACATAACTTGAAAATAGCAGATGATTCAAGATGCGGCAAAGACTTTTCACGGAGGTGGTTTCATTCACTCTGAATGACAATGGAATTAGAATGGGATGAATCTGCCTCGGGATTTCTGAAAAACAACACTCGTCCCATGTCGGGAAAGATCACATTCCATTTCCGATTGGAATTGAGTTGGCCGATGAATTCCATCGGTTGATGGCTTTTGGGACAGCGTGGAATGTCTGCCTTTTGCAGCCAGGATGGAAAACCGCCGATTTTGCTTTCTGTTCTATTCGGGAACGATTGTCGGAATAGCTCTCTCTGGTTTTCATCTTCCGGGAACGATTCCAGTTCTTGCGAAATAGGATAGTCCGATTCCTCAATGAATTTGAGTGCTTGTTGGACTGGAACCGCTCCAGTATCCAGTGGGCTATGCTTGGCTGCGAGTAGCTTTTCATTGGCATTGAATGGCAAATAGGTCAGCAGAAAGCCTTTGCCTTCCACGTCCCACCAGGGATGGCAGTTGTAGCAGTAAAAAAAACAGATCATCCGTGGTGGTCCGAATTGAACGCGCATGACATCGTCTGTACGAACCTGGAAAATAAAGGTTAGGGGTTCTCCACATCCGGTGCAGCAGGGCCACGGGTGGGATGCCGGCCAGTAGGGGAGTCCCCCAAGTTTCGAAATGAGTCTCTGTTCCGAATTCGATTCGGGGTCGGGTTCGATCAAATAGCAAACCGAGGCATCCGGCTGATACGTGTCCTGCGACTCATTTTCTTTCACCAGATGCAATTTCGGGGAGGCCATGGTCGTTTTTCTCCTCGCTACCGGACCGAAGACCTTAATGCTTGTTTTTCGATTTCAATTTTACCTGTTTGCTACTCTTGCGACGTCTGGCTGCTCGGCTTTGCGGGATTTCAGCCGTTTCTTTGAAGGGATGGCGGGGTAGCCAGTAGACTACGAAAAATACCGTGATGCCGACCAGGATCAGGCCGATAAACTGGCTTGTCGATAGCGGACCCACGGTTCCTCTGCCTCCATCATCGCGAATGAATTCGATCAGGAAACGGAAAAAGGAATACAGGCCGACAAAAGACATGAAGATAATGCCGTCTGCTGGACGTGGTGTCTTTTGCTTTACGTCCACATCTTCACGATGTTCTGCGTTTTCCGCAGCTTGTGTAGCCAAACGGTTGTTCCGTCTTTTCAGTATCAACAATCCCAAAGTCAGGGCGAACAGGAAGAATCCCCAACTCGATTCGAATAACTGGGTGGGAAAGACAGGAGTGGACCAGCCGTTTTCCAACAGGTGCCAGCCACGGTGACTGTGCTGCTCCACAACAAGGCTTCCCGGCGGAAAACTGATTCCGGCGGCGGATTCGGTACGGACACCGTAGCAGCAGCCTCTGAGAAAGCATCCCATGCGGGTGAGTCCAAGACCTAGAGCTAAACAAGGGGTGGCAATATCCAGATGCGACCAGATGTTGAGTTTGCGGTACATCCAGTAAATCACACCTGAGCCGATGCCGAAAATGTAGCCGCCGTAGGCCACAAGGCCGCCCTGACGCAGGTTAATCATTCGCCATAGCGTCCAGCCTTCATCTGGATTGGAAAGGATGTGAAAGACACGCGCACCGACGATTGAGAAAATGGCGGCCAGCGTCATCGCCATATAAAAGTTTTCCGGTTTGTGGCCATACCACTCTGCCAGATAGGCCGTTAAATACCAGCCGGCGACGAAGGCCAGGCCCAGCATAACGCCATAGCCGTATACGGGAAGATTCACGAAAGGAATAGTAAAGAGAACGGGTTGCATTCCGCACGCTCCTGTCTGATTCAGGTTTCAGCCGTTTTCGTGAAGGAACCTTGTCAAACTTATGGGAAAAAGTCAAGCTCGGGAAAGGAGAAGGACGTGCTTATGCGTGAAAGTGTAGCTTGTTTCTCTTCTATCCAAGAGATTGAAGGTGAATGTTCCTTATTCAAAGGTGGCAAAGCTCGTTGCTGCTTTTGCTTTGTCTGTGATAAGATTCGCTTGGAATATGAACTTCCGATAGTTGAAACCGGATTTTCCAGGCTTTGCATGTACTGAAGTCGAATGGGATAGCGCAAAAAGAGATGACTTTCTTTCGAGTAATATCAAAGTTTTCGGAATTTCTTGGGAAATCGGGATGGCGACATGTGGTCGGTATCACTTTCCTTGTGGGGTTCTGTTTGAATATGTTGTGGCCGGTGGCCAGCGGGGAGCGTGTGATCATGCTTTCCGGTTCGATGGTCTATAAACTCAGCGCCTTCGAGGATCAGACGGAGCAATACTACGCATGGACCAATGAAGCGCGGCAGCAATTGCGTCAAGGAGAGTTTCCCCTCTGGAATCCCTGGTCTGCTGGAGGATATCCGCTATTAGCCAATTGCCAGAGCAAAGCCCTGGCTTTGACTACGCTGCTTTTCTTATGGATCCCCGATACTTTAACTGCGATGACCTGGGCGATCATTTTTCTTGTGATTGTCTCCACTTTGGCAATATATGGAATGTGCGTATCAGAAAAGATCGGATTGGCCGGATCTGTGGCGGCTGCAAGCTATTTTGCCTGGGAAACGATTCAGAATGACATTATCGGTTCTCCTGCCAATCTGGAAACGCGTAGCTTGGGAGTGGTGTCTCTATTCTTTCTCGTTCTGGCGCTGAAAAGAAAAAGTCCGATATGGGTTGCATTGGCTGCTTTCTTTTTCGGTGCTGGATTCTATGGTGGTGATATTCAAGTAACGTATAATGCATGGTTGTTCTGGGGTATCTATGCTCTGATCGCTGTTTGGCATAAGTGGGATGAGCAGGGTAAAAGCGAGGCCTTGGTGCTGTTTCGGCGGGTGATGGCAATTTTCATTCTAGGAGCGTTAATCGGCGCATTGCAGATTTTTACGGCTACCGAACTTGTAGAAATGTCCACTCGTCAATATGTTTACGATGGCATTATGTCCACGCGATTGATGCTCAGGGAAATTCTCGATGTGATGCTCGGTCGTGTTTATCACGGCAAAGATTTGTGCAGTATCGTTCTTGTTCTGGCTCTGATAGGAGGTTTGCAGCGCAAGTGGGTACCACTGAGCATGCTTGTCTTGGCATTACTGGCGCTGCTGATCAGCAATGGCGGGTTATTTTACAAAGTTATATATTATCTTTTGCCGTACTACGATCGTTTCAAAATCGAAGAGAACTTCATTTACATTCCATATTCGGTTTTCGTGCCCATTCTTATGGCATTCGGAATCGAACGCTTTTCTCGCTGGATACCTCAGTTGTTATTGTTGTTGTTAATAGGTCCTCTCTATTTGTACATGCCTTCGTATTCTAGTGCGCTGGTCAATGAATCTGCCATTCCTAAAACCGTGGCTCCAATCCTTCCTTGTGTTGAAACGTTGCAGAAGGGAAAAATGTTGGATCGGTTCGTGCGATATCGCACGACTGCAATACAGTGTAATTTCAACATGGTGTTCAACCTGGCTGATGCTCAGGGGTACGATTCGCTGCTGTTTGGACGATACGCCAGATTGATGAATGCCATCGAACCGGGCGTTTACGCCGATAACCTGTTTGATTATCGTATACGATTTTTGGATAAAGAACACAGTCTGCGATTGCCTGCATTGAACATGCTGAATGTTCGCTATGTGTTATGCGGCGAACCCGTGGATGTTCCCGGCTTGAGTTTGCTTGTGTCAGAACCCGAAGAGTATTGTTATGCTCCCAAGTTTGGATATTACATTTATGAAAATACAAACGTGCTGCCACGAGCGTTTCTTGTTGCTGGAGCGCATGTTGTCAAGGATATTGCCAGTGCGTATCAAAGGGTGGCGGCAATGGACTTCAAACCACAAAGTTGTGCGATTGTAACACAGGATGATGCCGCCGGGCATGAACTTCTCGATTGCCCCAAAGAACCGGTCGAACTTGGAACAGCGACGATATCCAAGTATCGCGCCAGTCGGGTGGAAGTGGAAGTCAATGCCTTGCAACCCGCGTACCTGTTGTTGGTTGACAACAAATATCCTGGTTGGGAAGCTACTATTGATGGTGAACCTGCCGAGACGATTTTGGCGAACGGTTCTTTCAGGCTTACGCCGGTTGGGGAAGGCAGGCATAAGATTGTTTACAGCTATAGTCCTCTTTCGTTCCTGATTGGTGGCACACTGGCACTCATTGGCTTGCTCGTGTGCCTGTTTCTGTCCGTGTTGGGGATTCGTTCCTATTGGTTGGCCTGGCGGATGCAGGGAACTGCGCCATGAGCCGCTATACTGTTGCCTGCCAAATTCAACGCAGCTACACGAATTGTGAAGGTGCTTTAGCAGAAGTGCTGAACTTAACCGGCATGGGAGCGCGTTTACAAGGTAAACGGGTACTGCTGAAGGTGAATATGATGAAGGGGACTTCACCTTCCGAATGCAATACCACGCACCCGGATTTCGTCGCGGCGCTTGTACGTCTTCTTATCAAGCGAGATTGCGAAGTGCTGGTGGGTGACAGTTCGGGAATCGTAGGATTTACCGATGAGGTCATGCAAGCCAGTGGCATGGCGAATGCCGTTCGGGGCGCAGGCGGGTGCACCGTCAATTTCGATGAAGGTCCGTTTCGGAAAATCGAGGTGGATAGTGAGCGGCCTTTTTCCGTATTCGTTCCACGTCTTTTGTTTGAAGTGGATTCCATTATTCAACTCCCTAAATTGAAAACACACACGTTCACCACCTTGACCGGTGCGGTGAAAGGATTGATTGGCTTGCTTCCGGGAGCGACCAAGTGCGAGTTGCACAACCGAGCAACGGGAGTGGATGAGTTCTGCCAGAGCATCATGGAGTTGTATGTTGCGCTACTGCGTATCGGATTACCTCTGCACGGAGCAATTGTAGACGGTATCTGGGGACTTTCGGGACGCGGTCCGGGTGTGGGCCCAAAGCCGCAGTCTTCAGGTTTGGTGCTTGCCGGAGAGGATCTGACTGCGGTCGATTTTGCAAGTGCCTTGATGGTCGGTTTCGATCCGCATGAGGTTCCCTTGTGCAGCCTCGCCGCGAAACGCGGTGAGGGTCCAAGCTCTCAGGAAGATATAGAAATTCTCGGCGAATCCCTGGAAAATGCGCGGGTACGCTTCGTCAAGCCGAAGCGTGACTGGGAAGAACGCACTCGATTGATTACCTGGTTGCATTATTGGACGAGAGGTCATGTCGTTAATGTGAAACACGATCCGAGCTTATGCAATCGCTGCCGTAAATGCATCGATGTCTGCCCGGTCGATTGTATCCGCCTGAAGCCGTCCGGGCTGATCATCGGAGATGCCTGCATTCGTTGCTATGCCTGCCATCATGTCTGTCCCACCGCTGCGATGCCGCTGTCATGTAAACGTGGTTTACGCTGGTTGTTCGAAAAACGAACGGAAGGTCTTGATACCCATAAAATGGTTTGATGAAAACGTTGTAATTGTTTCCTAATCGGTTGCTTCTATTCCCTGACGTGTAATTTCCAGTATCCGGGCGAAAGCCTCGTTACTAAGGCGTTCGTGGTGTGGAATTTGAATTGTTTCGCAGATGGCGCGTTCCGTTTCCGGATAAGCTTTGTCGTCGCCCCATAAGGTTGCACAGTGCCTCATGACGCTGTGTCCGGTATCGATGCCATGCTTGAGCAGGTAGCGTGCCAGCGCCCGCCGGTTGTTACTGCGAACCAAAAGAAAGTAGAAAACGGGTTTGTCGCCGGGACGGTTGGAGTGGATAACCCGATCCGCTCCCAGTACTATTATTGCTTCTTCGCCGCGCCGAATGCGCAATTCGATGTCGGCGGGTAGAAAATCGAGTAGACGCATAGCCAGCCGGGCTTGAAAGGCCGACCACTGTGTATCGGTGTGTTTTGGCATGTTGTTATGTAGGTGTTTATATAAATCGATCGGTTCCACCTGCAAGCGATCCAATAGCCTCAACAAGCCGTAAGGCGCACCACTGAAAAGCAGTGGATGCGTAACCAGATCGATCAATTCTGTAAACAGCACCTCCGAGACGAGCTTTTTGGTAGGTTGCACCGACTTGCCCAGCATCTCCTGTCGAATCTTCAGGCCAATGTCATGGTGGCGCGTTACTGCCAGTCCTCCTCCGAAGGTACCGAAAGGTTTGGTGGAACTGAAACTGAACAGAGCACCGTCTCCCATCGTCCCAACAGGATTTCCCTCCGCCATTGTGCCGATGGCGTGGGCGCAGTCTTCGATAAGCAGCAGATTATGTTGTTTGGCCAACTTGATTGCACCGTCCATATCGGCTGGATTGCCGAACAGATGCGTGACCATCAACACTCGCGTATCGCTTCCGATTCGTTTTGCGGCCAGATCGAGGTCTATAGTGTGAGTTTCTGGATCGATATCGACGAATACCGGTTGTAGCTGTAAGCGTCCCAAGACTCCGATCACGCTTTCATCGGTATAGGCAGGAAGCAGCACCTGTTGCCCGGCTTGTACACCAAGATGTGTCAACAATAGCGAAAGGGCCTGGCTTCCCGAAGAAGTGGCGCATACGGAGCAGCCGGGAGTCCAGCGAGTAAATTGGGACTCGAAGCGTTCGATATCGTGTGGGTCGGCGGGCTCGGTCATGGCTTGCAGCAGGGCGGCGTATTTACGCCGTGACATCGCGATGCGTCGTCTGGGTTGTGGAGGAAGCAGCATCGAGTGACCTTTACGATTTTCGCGAAAAAAGAAAACGTGCGGCTTGAAGCGCCAGAAAGCCTTCCGTATCGAGATTCAGAAGCAGGTTGATGTGCTTCAGGCGCAAGTAGCGCAGTACATAACTCGGTCGCAGCAGAAAATCCCGATACAGGCTGCGTTGCCATTGCCGAACCCGTTCATCGGAAACCGCGCTGAGGTTACTTAGGGTTTCATAGTGTTGAAAAGCGCGCCAGTCTTCTGGTAAGCGCTCACGATATAGGCGATAAGCTTCCGCCCCCGGATAGCAGGTGAAAAAGGCGACCTGCAAAATATCCGGGTCCAGACGGTGCAGCAATT
Organism: Myxococcota bacterium; assembly: GCA_965140415.1. GTDB lineage: Bacteria > Myxococcota_A > SURF-8 > SURF-8 > SURF-8. The sequence goes on along the minus strand of OZ223209.1, from coordinate 3,961,933 downwards.
GTTTGGTTTGCAGGAAATCGTCTTCGGTTTCTCCTGGCGATCCCACCATGAAAAAACCGACGGTCAACAAGCCTGCTTCGCGTGCATATCGAAAAGCTGCTACTGCTTCTTCTGCTTCGGCTTTTTTCTTCAAGGTTTGCAGGATGCGGGGGGAGCCGCTTTCCACGCCCATGCTGAACGTCGAACAACCGGAGACTTTCATAGCCTGAAAAAGTTCCGGGTCAGTCGGGCGTACTCGCCCCTGGGCGGTCCAGTGGATGCGAATGTCGTTCCTGCGGATTTCTTCGCATAGCTCCAATACACGCTCTTTCGAGTGATTGAAGAAATCGTCCGTAAATACGAGTACATTGACACCCTGGCTTTGCAGGTGGCGTATCTCCGCCACGATACTGGCCGCCGAGCGGGAACGCATAGAATGCCCGAAGGAGGTGCGCAGCGCTTTGGAGCAATACAGGCAATGGTAAGGACAGCCCCGGCTGCCCTGAATGAATCCCCAGCGATAGCGTCCCACTAACGTCATGGGGTGCAGGTAGCGGTAATGGCGATTCAGAAAAAAGCGATGCAGGGGAAAGGGTAGGGCATCCAGATCTTGTATCAACGGGCGACGTCCATGCGTGACGACCTTTCCCTGGCGAAACGAGCGGGTTCCTGCAACCGTAATCGTCGCGTCTGTGCACAATGCACGAGCCAGATCGCGAATTGTTTCCTCGAATTCGCCTTTGGCGCACAGGTCTATTGGCGACTGCTCGAACAGCAGCGATTCAGGCAGGGCATCGGCATGTTGGCCACAGGCGATGATGCAGCAATCCTGCTTGATCGCTTTCGCCGTTTTCGCTAAAAGCAGCATGTTTTCAGCCGCAGGAGTAATGCCGCTAAGCACGACCAGTTCCGGCTGGTGAAGCGTAAACCAGGTGCGAACCGATTCAAGAGTATAGCTGCCCGTTTCCAGATCCAGAATGTCCGCCCACCAGCCATCCTGCTCCACGAGAGCGGCAGCGATTCCTAAATCGATGGGTGCTTCGCAGTTTTCCGGATGGCGCTCCGTGCGCCCTAGCCAGGAAGGCACGCGGATAAACACCGCCAGTGGATGCCCGGAAACATCGGATTTAGCAGAGCGAGTGAAGCGGAGTTTTGATCTCAATGTCATCATTTGTGAAAGTGTTCCACCAGGCGACCGTCTGCCGCTTTGATCCAACTGTCGAAATTCAAATCGAGTACCAGTGAGGCTTCCACCAGGGCACTGGCCCAGCAGTTATGACACCAGACGCTGTCCACTCCCAAAAAGGCTCGTTTGAAACCCAATTGTGTTGCATTGAGTTTCGAGGTGTGTTCCTTCTCCGCCCGCAGGCAAGGAAGAACGTCGCCGTTGGGCATCAATCGGCAGAATATCACTCCGCCCACGCAGGTGCGGGGAGTCGGTTCCGGCCAATGTCGCAGGTGTTCCAGTGCTGCGATGGAGTTTCCAACAGGTTGATTCTGCTTGCGCCGCTCGATCAAGGTATCGATGACATCCCGGTACAATCCCAGATCGGGTAGGGTCGGGTTGGATTGATCGCTCCACAATTTCTTTTCGTGAGCGGGTTGAAAGGTGACTCTTGCCTCGAATTGCGATGCGATATCCAGTACGAAGTCGATTTCCTGCAAGTTGTGCTTGGTCAAGACGGCAGTGAACTTGATCGGGATATCGTTTTGCTTGCAGAGTTTTGCTGCCTGCAAGGTGGCGTCGTAGGCGCCTTGGCCTCGTAGCTCGTCGTTGATTTCGCGGCGACCGTCGAGGCTAAGCGACAGACTGTGAACGTATTGCAGCGCATCGAGTTTGGCTGGAACGAGCAGCCCGTTGCTGCCCAACGTTGTGCGCAACCCCTGTTGCCAGGCGCGTTTGAAAATTTTCTCGATTCCCGGATAGATCAGCGGTTCTCCGCCGGTGAAATGCAGCCAGTACGTCTCTGCCTGTGCGATCTGATCGACCAGCGACAGGTTGATTCCCAGTGGGAGTTCTTTGCCATGATACTCATGCGTATCGCAATAGCGGCAGTGCATGTTGCAACGACTGGTAATCGCCCAACTGACGAACAGGGGGCGTTTGCTGCCCCAGTAGTGGCTTTCCAGAATGCGGGCGGCAACTTTTGCTTCTCGTCCGAGTTTTCGTAAGACGTTCAATTTCAAGACAACACCGCTTCCTTCTCGTTTCCGGTTCAGCAAGTGCTCGAATCAATTCGTATCACGTTCATCGTCATTTTTCTCACAATCACGGTGAGTAGGCAATGATTATCTTGGGGTGATGTGCTCGCGCTTGGAATTCAGAAAGGAAGTCGGTTTTTAAGGAGGTTCAACAGGGATTCTGTGGCATAGCGCGCCATGCGAAGATTTGCGGTTCGCAGAATTTGCGCAGGCAGTGAAAAGGCATAATGAGGGCGTAGATAGCATTGCCGCAGGAAACGATACCGTTCTTTCAGCAGATCTTCGTAACTCGCCGTCCAAGGCAGCTTGACCCACGGCCATTGGGGATTTTCTGCGTTCCAGTCTCCGATGAGATTGCCTTCTTGCTGGCTTTGTCGATACACAACGGTTTCAGGGTAGGGTTTCAGAATATCGACAGAGAACGCATCCGGCTTGCTTCGCTGCACGAACGCAATGCTTTGACTGATCGTTTCCCGTGTTTCCCCTGGATACCCGATGAAGAAGCCGGTATGTACGTACATGCCCAGGCGGCGGGCTTGAGCGATGGCTTGTGCATTTTGCTGCACCGTGGTGCCTTTATTCATGGCATCGAGCATTCGCTGGGAACCGGACTCGATGCCGAAACTGATCATGTTCACTCCGGCTTTGCGCCCGAGTTGCAGGATTTCCTTGTCGATGGTGTCTGTACGGGATTTTACGAAAAGCTGTAACTTTAAATTGTCGCGCAGAATCCAGGAAAAGATTTTCCGGGCACGGGTTCGATTGACCATGAAGTTGTCGTCGTCCACATCCAGAAAACGGACTCCCTCGCGGTAACGCAACAGGATTTCCTCGTAAATGCTTTCCGCCGAACGCAGCAGGACGCGATCCCGCACCGAATTGTAACAGAAGTGGCAGTGGTGCGGGCAGCCGCGACCCGTTACGATGCTGTCGAAAGGCAGTGTATTGAAGATCTGGTAGTAGCGCCCGGACTCGATATGCTTTCGTACAAAACTACGGTCGGCGATTGGCAAGGCGTTGACATCCGGGCAGGTTGAACCGACGCGGCTGGTGTGGATTTGCCCGTCTTTTCGATAGGTCAACCCGGCGATCTCGTCCAGGTTGCTATTGTTTTCAAGGACTTGTACCAATTGACAGATGCTGTCTTCCGCATAGCCGGAAAGTAGATAGTCCGCCTGGGGGATTTGTTGGGCGGTTTGCTCCGGTATTGCGGTGACGTGAATGCCGCCAAGCAGAATCTTGATGTCCGGGCAGCGTGACCGGGTGGCGGCGATCAATTTCGCCGTCGGATGTAAAATATCCGAAAAGACCGGGAAACCGACCAGTTCTGCATCACTGTCCACAATGCGTTGGATAATGCCGGATTCATTCAGGTTTTCCGCATTGGCATCCAGAATCGACACCTCCCCACCTTTTTGGGCAAGGCTGGTTGCAAGGTACAGCAGGTTTTGTGGTGCATGGACCTTTTTGGCCATCTCCTTTGGAGCAAGGCGCGGCGGATTGACTAGTAATACCTTCACGTTAAATCCATTTGCCAGGCTTGCTGGCTTCCGATTCGGATTGAAACATACGTCACTGGTGATAACAGGCTTTTGCGGTCAAGTCAATGAAGCCGGCACAGCGCGAGGTGTTACGGCTGGCCGGCTTTTATGGTAGGAGGTTCAAACTCAGAAACTTGTTACTTCGATAATTTAACAAATGCCGGGGTGAACGTGAAGATGTCCATGGACAGTTCCCGGTAGGTTTGGAAATACATGCCTCCGTCTTCCGACCAGGCAAGAGCGACATCGTTGGCCGGGTTGTCGGTCAGCACGCTGAAGTTCAAACCATTGATGTCTACAACGGCGATTTCTCCATCGTAGTACCAACCATAAGTGAAGTAGTAATTATAGTAGTAATCATCGTATGGGCTGTAATCGCTGAAACGGGTAAATGCCAGCTTCTTTCCGTCCGGCGACCAGACCGGCTTGACCAGGTGGTAATCCCGGGAATTGACCAGTTCCATTTCACGCTGAGTTTCCAGTTCCAGCATCCAGATTTCCGCCAGCCAGGTGTTCTGATTGTACTTGGTATAGGCAAGGTATTTATTGTCGGGAGAGGGTGCCGGATGAATGCCGGTCACGACCTGGGAATGCTGGTTCGTTTCCAGATCGTAACGCCAGATGGTGGCGGCCTGTTCCGTTGACAGCCATTTCTGATAGTAGACATAGTGTCCGTCGGAGGAGAAGACCGGATTGGTACCGGCACCCAGGCGGGTGGCGGCAGAGGCCTGCTTGGCGGAAATCACGTAAATGTTGAATTCGCCTTCCCGGTCGGAAGCAAAGGCCAGCTTTTCACAATCGGGAGAAAGAGTCGGGAACAAGTCTGTGGAATAATTGGAGGTTTTACGGATGGCACTCCGGTTGCCTTTTTCCATCGTGTAAATTTCCCAGTTGCCGTCTTTATTGCTGGCATAAGCAACCAGATCTCCGCAAATACTGAAACCGGCTTCACTTCCATTGTCTTCGAACGTGGCGCGTTGCAGGTTTTTCAAAGTTCCCATTTCCATTTCCGTGATGCGAATAACGGAAGAACCGCAGGCACTTAGCACGATTAGGGTGATAGCCAGGACAAAAAGACGAAAGCCGATGTGCAATCGCAGCTTCATGAGATCCTCCAGTATTTTTATGGTTTTCCCGATACTTCCCTTCGTCCGGCAATTAAAGAGATCGAAATCATCAAGGCGTTCGTTTTCTCCAATCGGATGAACTCCACATGTGGACCCATTCACGTCTTGATGGGCAAAGGTTTCGAATTTCTTTAAATTTACCGAACAGCCTCTTTGCGATAGCCCAAAATACTTTAGAAGTCAAGTAAGATACGTTGTGCGAGTTGTATTATGCGCTTGCAATTGGGGCGCTTGTAGGTTACAAACGCTCAATTTGGGAGGAGGCGAATGTAGTGCAAGAAAGCAAAACGCTTAAAGAGGATACGCCTGTTGAAGCAGGCGAAGATTCATTCCTGATAGAGCTTGAAAAATTTTCCGGTCCCCTGGATCTGTTGCTGCATTTAATACGTCAGCATGAGATGGATATCTTCGATATTCCGATAGCGGAGATCACCGAGAAGTACCTGGCTTATGTGGCTGTGATGGAGCAACTCAATCTCGATCGTGTCGGCGACTTCCTGGTGATGGCGGCAACCCTGGCACATATCAAATCCCGCATGCTGTTGCCGGTGGACGTTCAAGAGGAAGAAGAGGATACGGAAGAAGGAGATCCAAGAGAAGAACTGGTGCGGCGTCTGTTGGAATATCAGAAGTATAAAGATGCCGCAGAGCGCTTGTCCAGTCAACCCATGTTGACACGCGACGTCTTTGTGCGTCCTCCGGATCGTAGTGCCCAATTACCGGATAAAGAGGTGGAAATTGGGGAAGTTTCGGTTTTCCAATTGATCGAAGTCTTCCAGGATGTATTGGATAAAGTCAAGTTACATGCGCCGCATCAGGTGCAGATCGACACGGTACGGGTAGAGGACAAAATTCAAGACGTACTGAAGGAGCTAAAGGAAGCCGGTCGAGTGGTATTTAAGGATTTGTTCCGCAACATTTATTCTCGCCCGGAACTGATCTCTACTTTCTTGGCTGTTTTGGAACTGGCTCGCATGAAGGTTTTGCGGATTTTCCAAACGGCGTCCTTGGGTGAAATTTATCTTTCACGTCGAAAGGATGCGCCGGAAGATAAGGAAATCCTGCGGCGCGTGACGTTGGAAGAACAGGAAAATGGCAATAGCAATGGGGAATTATTCTCCTGATAGCATGAGCAGAGGCGATGAGCGATAATAATAAAGAGACGGATATCATCGAGGAGCAAACGGCTGATACGGAGCCGGATCGCTCGATAGAGATACCGGATGAGTCGGTACCGGAGTCCAAAGATTTGCCGGAATTGGAATCTGTAGCAGCAGAAGAGCAAGAGCAAACGGATTCAGAAGAGAATCCAGATGAAAATGATTTGGATAAGGAAGAGACTGCTGATACCGACGATGAAAACGGTTCCGAAACCGATCGAGAGGCGGAATCCGCAGATGAAAATGACTTGATAGCGATGTCGGATATTGAGCTTGCCGCAGAAGAATGGACGGATGAGGAGGCTTCTGCCGATAGTGACTCAACTGCCGAGAAAAGCTGGGAAATTCCGAAAGAGCAATTAACGCAGATTGTTGAAGGACTGATCTTCGTCAATGGTCGGGTGCTTGGAAAAGGGGCTTTGGTGAGAGCCATTCCACAGGCGCAGGCATCGGAAATCCGCGAAGTATTGTCCGATCTGCTCCATAAATGGGCGGACCCTTCATTGGGGTTTCATCTGGTTGAAATCAGTAATGGGTATCAGTTCCGTTCCGATCCGTTATGTGCTCCCTACATTCAGGAAATGCTGCGTACAAAGCCGTTGAAGCTTTCGCGTCCGGCCTTGGAATCGTTGGCTATCGTGGCGTATCGCCAGCCCATTACCCGTGCGGAAATCGAGGATATCCGTGGTGTGGATTCCGGCGGTGTACTACGCTTGTTGTTGGATAAAAAACTCATTCGCATTCTCGGTAAGCGCGAAGAGCCGGGTCGTCCTTTGATTTACGGTACCAGCAAGGATTTCCTGGAAACCTTTCACCTTCGGTCGTTGCGCGATCTACCGACCTTACAGGAGTTCCAGGAATTGACCGAAGAGCATCAGATCAAGGTCGAATCCACCTATGGCCGCGAGGAAAGCGGGGAAGAGCCTGTGCAGGGCATGGAAGAGGAGGAGGATCCGATCTATCGCCTGGCGGGAATACAGGCCGATGACAGCGAGGCTGCGGCGGAACTGGCTAAAGCGGCGGACGCGTTGGATGAAGCGGTGGAAACCGTGGATCAGCGTATGCGCGAAGTCTTGGGGCGCGTACCGTATGACGAGCAGGACGAGCAGGAGCCGGGTCAGGCCGTTGCCGAGGTGGAAGTGATTGCCAACCCTGAAGGAAGCCTGAGCGCCCAGGATGATGGCAAAGAAGAACCGGAATCGGTGTCGTCCGAACAGGAAACGAGTAAATCGTCACAAGAGGACGAAGAGGAGCAATAGCGGTGGCTAAAGAACGTTTGCAGAAACTGATCGCCCAGGCGGGGATTTGTTCTCGTCGTCGCGCGGAAGAACTGATTTCCGCCGGGAAGGTGAAGCTCAATAATCGTGTGGTCACCGAACTGGGCACTCGTGCCGATCCGGATCGCGACAAGATCGAAGTGGAAAACAAGCGTATTCAGTTCGAGAAAAAGATTTACCTGCTGTTATATAAGCCGCCGGGATATATTACCAGCGCTTCAGACGAACATGGTCGGCCGGTGGTCTTCGACCTGGTCAAAGAGACGCGCCGTTTGTTCACAGCGGGTCGCTTGGATTTTCATAGCGAAGGTGCCTTGCTGCTGACCAATGACGGCGAACTGGCGCACCGCTTGACGCATCCTTCCACGGGTGTCGTCAAGGAGTATGAAGTCAAGGTCAAGGGAAGCCTGAGCAAAGCCCAGCTGGATCGCGTGAAAGAAGGCGTGTTGCTGGAGGATGGCGTCGCCCATGTGCTAGATGTGGAGCCGTTGCGCGAAACGGACAAGAACATGTGGTACCTGTTCACGCTGACGGAAGGGCGCAATCGTGAAATTCGACGTATCGTCGAAGCGGTTGGCGGTCAGGTGTTGAAATTGAAGCGGGTATCCTTTGCCGGGCTGACGATTGAGGAGATGTTCCCAGGAGACATTCGCCCCCTGACACCCAGTGAAATACTTCAGCTCTATGAAATGGTGGGCCTGTATCAAACGGATCGGTCGTCGCGTAAAAAATCGGAACCCACATTTGCCATTAAAGACGACAACAAACCGGAATCAAGTGCTGCTGGAAAAAAGAAAGCGCCGATGAAACGGCAGGGACGCAATAATCCCAAAAGCAAAGGGAAACCGTTTGGTGCACGTGCCGAAAAGACGGAGAAGGATGACGATAGCAAGCGTGCCTCTTCCGGACCGGAGCGCCGAACACCTCGCCATGAACGAGGAAAAGGAAAACCTGCGGGAAAACCTATAGGTAAGCCAGGCAAGCCTGCGGGAAAACCCAGCGGAAAGCCTGTAGAGAAGTCGACAAGGAAGCCTTCCGGTAAGCCTGCTGGAGATTCCAAGAGAAAACCGGTTGGAAAACCAAAGCCGAAGAAGAAATAGTATATAAAGGCAAGACGGCGTTTATTTTGAAGACAGGAGGAAAACATGGGGATTTTCAAACGTCTATTTGGAATTTGCGACACTCAGGTTCCCACCAATGAAGGTTGCTGGCGTTATGAAGACGGGGCAATTACCGTCGACTTGCAGCGTGTGCCGGAATTGGCTTCCAATGGCGGCGCGATTCGCCTGGAAGGAAAGAATGCACCGGTAAGAGTCCTGCTGCTGCGCGGCGAAGACAACGAACTGCATGCCTTTAAAAACCGCTGCACGCATGGTGGGCGCAGGCTCGATCCTTTATCCGGCGAAGGCAACGTGCAATGTTGCAGCGTCGGCAAATCCACATTCAATTATTCGGGTCAGTTGCAGGGCGGGTCGGCCAAAAACGACATCACCGTCTATTCGGTAGAAGTTCAAGACAACACGGCGGTTATTCATATCGATTGAGATCGAGTGAAGAAATCGTGGAAGACGTGTGGCATCGAGTTGTCTTATAGAGTTTCATGAAACCCGATAGACGATCATCCGTTTGACCCTCGATCTGTGCTTTGTTACACTACAGTAAAGATGTTTTCGATAACACGTTCGCCTTGTTTGAAGGGTATTCGAAAGAAAAACGATGAACGGGTTTCGTTTTACCTGGCTTTGCTTGCTGTTGGGAATTTCCCTCCTTATTGTGGTGGTCGGCTGCAATGAAGAGGAAGCCGATCAGGCTGTGTCCGCTTGCAATCAGGATGAGGATTGCGAGGCGGGACAGTTCTGCGCCAACAATCGCTGCCGAACGCAACGCACCTGCACCACGGCCAGTGATTGCCTGATCGATGAATTCTGCCTGGATGGTCAGTGTCAGCTTGCACAAGGTTGCACCACCTGGGAAGAATGCCCGGAATCCTACGACTGCGTCGATGGCTATTGCCTGCCTCCAAATACCGACGATCCAACCGGATGTGAAGATGATAACGATTGTCTTGAGGATGAATACTGCGATCTCACGTTAGGCATATGCACGGAAAGACCCACAGACGGCGATTCCTCTTCGATTTCATGCTCGGAAAGCAGAGATTGTCCGGATGGCAGCTATTGTCAGGATGGGAAATGCACTCCCTGGACGGATTCCGACGGGGATAGTTTAGATGGCGATCTTTCGGACGGAGACGTCATCGATGGGGATATCGAGTATTTAAACGGTGCTTTATGCGAACCCTGTGAACGGGATGCCGATTGCAATTCGGAAGGGGCGCTGTTTAACTTGTGCCTTCAGGATCTTAGCGGAGAATTCTACTGCGGGCGCATCTGCGACGATGAAACGCTCTGCCCGGTGGGATATGGTTGCAGCGATATCTTTGCGGAAAACGGATCGCGCCTGGGTAAACAATGCCGTCCTGCCAGCGGATATTGCGATCGCTGCGCAAGCGTAACTTGTCCCGAGCGCATGGTCTGTTCGGAGTCCACTGGAGAGTGTGAGTATCAAGGCAATCATTGCCACGTTACCGGTTGCCCGGCTGGTGCGCAATGCAATGAGGAAACGGGAAGTTGCGACTACGACCCGACTCATTGCGTCGTCACAGGCTGCGACGAGGGATTTACCTGCAACGAGCAGACGGGGGACTGTGAACTATCACAGGATAACTGCCGCAATACCGGTTGTAATCCGGGGTACGACTGCGACTGGAACAGTGGCCAGTGTGAAGTCGATCCGACTCACTGCGTGCATACCGGATGCGATAGCGGTTTTAGCTGCAATACAACCAGCGGAGTATGCGAGCCTTCAAGCGAAGATTGCACCGAGACAGGATGCTCGGAAGGCTATGTGTGCAATCAGCAGACTGGGGAATGCGAACTGCAATCCAGCGGTGGCGGATACTGCGACTGGTGCGAGGGTCAGGAGGATTGCGAAGGTGGAGCCGCCTGCATCAACAATTCGGAGACGTTCGATCAGTATTGCTCGCCCGGTTGCGACAGTCATGCCGATTGCCCCAACGGTTCGGCCTGCCGAAATGTTGTAGGCTGGAATACCTGCATTCCCAATACGATGAGTTGCAATCTCAGCCACATCGGCGGTTCTTGTGAGGATGCCTACGAGTGCGAATCGGGAACCTGTCTGCTTGAATTTCCTTCACCCAACATTATCTGGCCGCGTGGCATGTGTACTCAGGTCTGCGATACGAATAATCCGATTCTCAGTTGTCCGGAAAACAGTTATTGCCTGGAAATCGAATACAACTACTACGAAGTGGAAAATCTCTGCATTCGAATCTGCACGCTGGGGGATTCGACGACTTGTCGCGGTGACTACGTTTGTTACGATATCGGTTTCGGCACCGGTGAAGGATTGTGTATTACAGGTTACTATCCGTTCTAGACTGTTTAATAATCATTCTTAGTGATGCGATCTTTTGATTTTCTGTAGTGGCGGAGCGTTAGCCCGCCGACGTGTGGCATGGACCAAGCGGAGAGAAACGAAGCTTGCCCATGTGGCCCTCGAACACGGGCAAACCAGCGGTTTAGCCCGCGCCACCCTGAAACCAACTTGTGTTTTTCGGCGGGCTCACGCCTCGCCGCTACAATAAGACATCGCTAACTCCCATCGGGTCAATCTCTACAAACCATCCGCCCATTCTCGCAGGATCGGAGCAAGTTGCTTCATGAAGTTTTCTGCTGCATTGTTTACGATCTGCTTCGAATTCAACCCTAAAGCCTGAATGCGAACCGAACGGGATTGCTGCTGTAACATCTTTCCCGTTGAATCGGCAATGGTGACTTGAAGTGTCGCTTGTCCGCTACATTGCTGTACTTTGCCTCCTACACGGCGTGGCTTGGAGAGTTCTCCTGCCAAAGTCAAAATGACTTGCAGTCCCGTTTTGGAGGAAGATTGGCAGGCAGCGGCCCGGTTGAGCAACGGTTCGGTCAATTGGTCCTTTTTCTGTTTGATCTTCCGATTCAGCGAGTTGCCATTCCAGCCATCCAATTTCGGTATCAGATTTACTTGCAGGCAGGAAAAAGCAGGTTTGATGAGCAGTTCTTGCGACCATGGCGGCAGCAGTTCCGATTGCAAATGTACGGTGCATCCTTGGAAGTAACTGGGCGCTTGTACGGCGATCTGCACTTCTCCTGAAGGTGAGGTCGTTTGTTTCAGGTCATTGGGCAGGCAATCGCTTTGAATCGACAGGGGAAAAGAGGGCAGGGCTTGTTTATTAAAGTTAACGGATAGCTTTAGGTTGTTGGTTTCTCCCTTTCTTTCCGTCGAGATCTGCCGAATTTGAAGTTGCTGCATAAAGTGATTCTGCTTCGTTTGAATGTCACGAGCCAGGCGTTCTGTTTCGGGGATTGGTTGCAACTTCGGCAGTCGCTGTCTCATCGCTTCCAGTTCGGTCATGGCAGAAAGCAGATGAGGTGGATCGATCTCCGCCTGTCGGGAGAGTTTCTGTAGGGAATTCGACATGGTGGAAACTTCGGTTTTCGTCCGCTGGATTTCTTTTTGATAAAGCCCCTGCAAGGTGTGGCTGTCAATCGCGACCAAAGCCCAGCCATCATAAACCGGATAGGAACCGTTCACTTCATGCCGTATGCGTTGAATCCAGGCTTGTTCCAGGTTATTTGCTCCGGTCAGGTGGCCCAGCACCTCGGCTTGCAGCGCTTCGCTTACTTGTACGTCGTCGCTCGTGCGCTCGCTTTGATAACGCTGAATCAGTTGTACGGGAAAGGCTTGCTGCGCCAATTGCAGATATGCGTTTGTGCGGGCGCTTTCAAGCGCCTGGGCTTTACTGGTCGCGTCGGTAAATTGACCGACCACGCAGCGTTGACCGGATGGGCATAATTCGCCCGGATTGCCGCCTGTCCAGTTCGGCAATGGTGTTGACGAGGCTTCTATCGTTCCCGGCGGCAACGGACGTCCTGGAGTGGAACAGGCGCATAGAATTGCAATACAAAGAGCCAGCATGAACGGATGAATGTCGAATCTGCGTGCTTGGGGCATGTTTCGGTCCTTGGCTGGATGAATCGATTCGAATGCGTGATCAGTGCAGGTAGTCGCTGCATTCGCTGTACATCGACTGTACATCTCCGTCGTTGCCCAATTCACCGATTACCTGGTCCAACTGGGTCAAACAATCCTGGTATTGTTTCTGAACCCATAGCACCACCGACAGGTTATAACGTGCCCAGGCCCGATCCTCCGGCGACAGGCTTTCATCGGTGATAACCTTTTCAAACAGGCTGCGGGCTTTTCCGAACTGCTTGACTTCCGCAAAATGAATGGCCCGCTCGGTATCGTTGGCACGGTCCTCGATGTTTCGGAAGCGCAGGTTCACGGTAGCGTAATGTGGCGTAATAAAAGGGATAAACTGTTCGATGGCTTGCAGGCTGGCCCGCTTGCAGATCTGCTTACGCTGAGAGCGGGGTTGGCGGTTTTCACGTGAATCGTAATAGGTTTTCGTTCCGCTGCTATTGCGCTCGAAAACCACTTTGCCATCGGCAACCCGGATCACCCGACCGTTGATTTCGCTGGTGCAGGTTTCACTGATGGAATGAACGGCCACCGTTTTTTCCAGGATGCATTTGCCGTCCTTGTTGGTTTTCCGGCACTTACGCACAAGTTCCGTTTCGCGCTCGATGTAATAATCGTCTTTATGCACGTTTCCGGTGACGATTACCGTTGCAGCGCCCGCTACACTCTTTCCCATGTCAACGGATTCGCCCGCCGCCAATGCGCGTTCGAGCTGCTTGATGCGCGTTGCATTCTGTTTGCCTTGTGCAATCAACGTATGATGGCCGCCGTTGACGATGGCTGCGCGCACTTTATCGGTAATCAGCTTTCCGCGTGGACCTGAGAATGGGGTGATGACGATGGTTTGTGGTTTCTGGAAAACGGAAGCGCGTGGGGGAAGCAACAGGCGGGTACTGACGCTGGTGGTACTGCAAGCCCATAAAAGAAGCACACACAACACCAACACAACCCGTACCGGCCTCATTGTTCCCCCCGCGAATCAGAACATGACTTGGAAAGCAGCAGGATTACTCCTCTTCGAAGATGCCCTTGGCGAAGTCGTCCATGGCGTCCACCAGTTCCTGCTGGTTGGCTTCGCCCGCTTTTTTCTTGGCTGCGTCGATCAGCGCCTGGACCTGCTTTTTCCAGGAGGCTTCGGAAATCGAGACGAGGATGAAGTAATCGTAATAATAGTGGTATTCTTGATCGCCTTCCAGCACCTTCAGTTTACGCCACCAGAAATCTTCCAGTTTGACGTTGCTGATGTTCAGCTTGCTGGCGGCGGCATACAATTCTTTGTACGCTTCGGTCAGCACTCCGCTGTCTCCGCCGTCTTCCTGGCGTCCGGCTTCATACAGGCTTTTCACTTTGGTTTGTAGGTCGTTGGCGAATTGCTTTAATGCGGCATGATGCGCATCGGTTTTGCCGTGCTCCAGTTTTTTCGAATGAGTACGGGAACCTTGGGCGCATACGCGACCTTCGGGACAGGTCGGTTTGCCCATCCATTCGGCTTTGTCCGGTCGGCTGGTTTCCACTACTTTTTCTTCGCCGGTCGGTTTTGGACCTTTGCTGCCGCAGGCGAACATCGGAGTCAAAGCGAAGGAAACAATCAACAGGCTGAGAAACATTAAATGACGCGATTTCAGATTCTTCATTTGCATAAACTCCTCCTATCAAATGGTTCCCGGGCGAGGTATTGGGAAAAACTACCTAAAGTCTTGACCAAAAGGGTCGCTCGTGTCAAGTTAAAACGGTAGATTAAAGGCCGTTTTGAACTTTAATATTAGCAAGTTAAGGACTATCCCGCTTTTTATCATAGCAATAGGTTTGCGTTTTTGCTTTGATGAAAACGGGAAACCGTTACGTCTTGAATTGAGTTGAGGTGCTCCATGCAGTCTTATTCGCGCCGTAATTTTCTTCTTCATTCCGCAAAGAGTTTATTGGCGGCTTCCGCCTTGACGGGCAGTGCTTCCGTACTGACGAGTTGTGCGACCGCTCCGGTGCGCCCGAAAGGGGCGGATATTGAAAAACTGCTGCTCGATGGCGCGCGGGTGATGTGGGTGGCGGCTCATCCAGACGATGAAACCATGGTGGGTTCGATTCTGCTGCGTTCCAGCCTGATGTATCGTAACCCATTGTATATGCTGGTGTTAACGGAAGGTGAAGGTGGTGAGTGCTGCCGCCAGGAAGGCTGTTTGCCGGATCTGCGGACCGTTCGCCAGAAAGAAATGAAGATCGCCGCCGAATTGTACCGGGCCGAATTGCAGCATGAGAGCTACTTCAATGCTTCGCTGCCAGTGGAAAGTTTCCCGTCGCGCCCGGAACTGGCTCGCATCTGGCAACGCAAGAAAGATCCCACGATCGTTATCGCGCAGGCGATTCGAAAATTCCGCCCGGATCTGATTTTTACCTTCTGTCCGCATAACGGTTTTACCGGTCATCCCGAACACCAGGTTGCGTCACGTTTTACGACCGCTGGTGTGCGTCTGGCGGCGGATGCAAGCGCCACCTTGGATGGAACTCCGGCGCATCGGGTATCGCACGTCTACTACGGTCTGAACAAGTATTGGCCCTTCAAACTATTGGGAAGAACGGACCCTCTGCCCGTTACCGAAACCTGGGATGCCACCCTGGAAGCCAGAAACGGCTGGGAGTGCCGTCACGTGATGGCGCGATTCAGCAAGGCGCATCGTTCCCAGGATCGGGATATGAGCACCATTCGGGCTTTGGTGGGGATGTTGGACGAGGTTTACCTGCATCGCACGGACCCGTTTTCCGTCATTCTGGACCCCTATGAGCCGGTGGCCTGAGTGAGTTCCCTCCACTTCGAATAGCAAGCACTTCCATGTTGTGGATTCTATTAGCTTTTGCCTGCGGATTTTTCACCGCAACACAGGGCGCCGTTGCAAAAAAAGTGATGGACGGTACGAACTACCTGCTCGTTACCTGGGCGGCTTCGCTGTTCAGCCTGCCGTTCTTTGGAACATATCTGCTTGTTCGAAGCGAGCCGCTGCCGACAATCACTCCAATCGTCATTTTTTACCTTGCCCTTGGCGGTGCATTACTGGTTGCCGCAGTAAGCCTCTATTTCAAGGCGTTGCGGGTTGGAGAATTGTCACGGGATATCCCCCTGCTATCGTTGACTCCCGTAATGATGATGGCGACCTCGTATGTGATGCTCGATCAACAGGTGAGCCTTCAAGGGGCGTTGTCGATTGTGGTGGTGGTTGTGGGTTGTTTGCTGTTGCAACGTGCACCGGGAAGAAGTTTCGTCGATATGCTGCGGGCGTTTGTATATGAGCCCGGTTCGCGGTTGATGCTGATGGTCGCCCTGATCTGGAGTATTACCGCCAATATCGACAAGTTATGCATGAATGAAATCGGTCCGACTTATTATCCGGCGCTGGCGAATGTAACGATCACGCTCTTTTTCATTCCGCTGCTGGTGATTACGAAAACCCCGGTAAAAAGAGCTGCTGTCCAATTGTGGAAGCCGCTGGTGCTGATTGGTATCATTCAGGTGCTGATGAACGTCAGCCAAATGGCGGCTGTGCACGTCGCGCCGCATGTAGCCTACGTCATTACATTGAAGCGTGGTGGATTGCTGCTCTCCGGGCTTCTATGGGGCGCTATGCTGTTTCACGAACGGAATACCGGCTGGCGGCTTGCCGGATCGGTGGTGATTATGCTGGGCTTGTTGCTTCTGGCTCGGGGCGCGGTAAGTACATGAGGCAAGTACGGATTGACACGCCGGGAAGTTGACAGCTTCCTGCTACCGGGATAAGCTACGGTAGTTTCAGATCTCAATGGGGTATTGCATACAGAGTTTGCAAGTTCAAGAGCGTATTGATCGGGGAGGTCGGCATGCATGAAAAACGTTCACAACAACGGGTTCCAAATCGCATACAGGTGTTTTTCGGACCGGAAGGAACGCCCTATGTTGGCTTTATTCGCAACCTGTCGGTAGGCGGGGTTGCCATCAATAGTCGTACGGTCTACAAGCCGGGAACGTATTTGAATCTGGTGATTCGTTCGGAGCCAACGGATATTCGAACGGAAGGTCAGGTACGCTGGAGTTATCGCCCTGAATGTCCTACCGGTTTCGATGCCAGTTTCGACATGGGCATCATGTTTACCGACTACAACGCCGAATACCAACAGCTACTTGAGAAACTTCAAGGCTCCTTTAAAGAGTTGCGTAAAGAGCCCCGTTTCGAAAAGGTTTTCCGCGTTCGCTTCAATGGGCCGCAAGAATTCATGGATGCTTACACGCTCAACATCAGTATCGGCGGTTTGTATATCCAGACCGAAGAGCCGTTGGAGATGAAATCGCTTATCGACGTGGAAATCGAGTTGGCCGATATCAACCGCACGATTCGGGTCGAGGGCAAGGTCGTGTTCGTGGCAAATCAGCAAGTTGCGGAACGATTGGGAATGAATGCCGGTGTTGGTGTGGAAATTACGAAATATTTCGACGATGGCAAAGCGGTTTTCCAGGATTATTGCAACAAGTTGATCCGCTAGAGGAATTTCCGTAAGCGATTTTTACCCCCGTCCGTAATTTCGGAAGGACGACGATGCCGGAATTGCCCGAAGTGCAGACCATCGCCAATCAATTTCATCCCGATGTCAAAGGGCGGCGTGTTGTATCGTTTCAATCGTACTGGCCTAAACAATGTCAACCGGCTTATACCAGCCTGCAACGGCTGCTAAAAGGCGCTCGTTTCCTGGCGTTAGGCAGACGGGGGAAACAGTTGAAGTTCAGCATGGAAGGCGGCGCGGCCCTGTTCATTCATTTGCGTATGAGCGGACGGTTAAGTTGGGAGCCGCCGGAGAAGGAACGCAGTCACGTTCGTGCTGTGTGGAAACTGGATAACGGCAGAATACTTCACTTTATCGATGCTCGTAAATTCGGGCGTATCCGTTACGAGACGGAACCGGAGCGTTATGAGGCGACGTTGGGTTTGGAGCCCTTGTCACCGCAGTTTACGGCCAAAAGACTGCTCGCTCTGTTTGCCGGACGACGTCGCAAGTTGAAGCCTTTGCTTCTGGATCAATCGCTGATTGCCGGTTTGGGAAATATCTACACCGATGAGTCCCTCTTTCGCGCGGGCTTGCACCCGGAACGGTTGGCGATATCCTTGACGGCAGAGGAAACGGCGCGGCTGGTGCGGTCGATTCGCAGCGTCTTGCGCGAGGGCATCCGCCACAATGGAACCAGCTTGGACTGGATTTATCCCGGCGGCAAGATGCAGGACTTTCTGCGTGTGTATGGCAGGGAAGGAGAACCCTGCCCGGTTTGCAAGCAGCCGATTGAACGCCTGGTCGTTATGCAACGAGGAACGCACGTCTGCTCTCGTTGTCAGCCGTTGGAGAAATGACACGTTACATGCAGGAGAGGTACCCGATGAAGGACACTGTGTTTGCCGTTCGCCTGCATTTGGACGAGCATTGCGTTGAAACCAGTGCGCGCATGAGAATTCGAGAACTGACGACCCAAGCCTTGCAAGGCGAGGATGGCTTAACGGAGTCGGAGGAAGCGGAATACGAATTGCTGCAACGATTCGTAGATGCGACCGATTTCAATCGCTTGCGGGGTGAACGACCGGAACTGGATGGGCGGAAATCTTTATGGGTGCGTGTGACCGAGCGGGAATCGGGAACTTTTGTAATCGATCCTGAATCGGTCTAGAAGATATCGAGCAACGGCGCGGGTGGTTGACGTGCCGTGAAAGGAGGAGTCGTGGCGGTTTACCTGATTACTGGAGCGAGTTCTGGAATCGGCGAGCAGATGGCGCGTTTGGCCGTCAAGCGTGGACATCGTGTATTTGCGCTGGCAAGGCGCATCGACCGGCTAGAGATCCTGCGCGAAGACTTGGGGGAGATGCTGGTGCCGATTGCCTGCGATGTCACCGACAAGGCGCGCGTGAAGGAAATCTGCGACGGTCTGAATGAACTGCCTGATGTCGTTTTTCTGAATGCGGGATACGGACTGATGGACAGCCATAAGGCCTTCGATATCGAGCTGCACGAACGTACCTTTGCCATCAACTATTTCGGTGTGCTGCATTTCGTAGCTGCGCTATTTGAGCGCATGAAAGAACGTGGCAGCGGAACCTTTGTCGCGACCTCCAGTCTGGCGGCCTATCGCGGTCTACCGGATTCTGCCGCGTATGGTTCAAGTAAAGCAGCCATCAGCAGCGCTTTCGAAGCGATGCGCTTGACCTATGGCAGAGCGGGCTTGCAGTTTCTTACCGTACATCCGGGATTCATCGATACGCCCATGACCCAGGGTAACAAGCACCCGATGCCTTTCCTCTACACGGCGGAAAAAGCGGCGCGTTGCATTCTGGATGGTGCAGAGCGCGGCAAGTTGAATATCAATTTCCCCCTTCCAATGTGGCTGGGTATGGTGATTTTACGCCTGTTGCCGCCAAAGCTTTACCGCAAGCTGGTGGGGCATTGAGCGAGGAAAGCAAGCCGGGAACTGTCGAAGGTGAAGATCGCCTGCTTTCGATCTCCCGCTACGACTACGATGATGAACTGATCGAGCTTTTTCGTGCAACGCGTAAGGCGCAGCTAGGTGTTTCTTGTCCTGAGCGAACCATGGTCGTATTGGGACGAGGCAGCCAGGTGCAGCAGGAAGTCTTTTTAGACTCCATACAACACGATGGTGTTTCATTTTTGCGTCGGGACGGAGGTGGCTGTGCCGTCGTGCTCGATCCGGGAAACGTGATTGTATCGGCGGTTGTGCCGCTTGAGAAGAGGGGGGATGTACGTCGCTTGCTCGACCGGTTTTCCGCCTGGCTGCTTGGTGGTTTATGTGAAATCGGAATTGAAGGGATTTCCGTTCAAGGGATTTCCGATCTGACAAGCAAAGATCGCAAATTTGCCGGCAGTAGTTTGCGTATCTTGCGTGACGCTGCCTATTTTTCCGCGTGTCTGTTGGTGCAGCCTGACCTTTCTTCCATCGAGCGCTATCTGCCGCATCCGCCCCGTGAACCGGACTATCGAAATGGGCGCAGCCATGCCGATTTTCTAACGAGTTTGTTCGAATTGAATCATGACTGGACGACAGCCGCCGTGTGTGGCGCTCTTTCAGAAAATCTAACGGCGCCGGAAGCGTAGCCTGCCTAAGCGCTTTCAGTCTCCAATGGCTCGTTGCAGGGCCTGGTCCTGTTGCTGGAAGGACTTCTCGATCGTATCCGATACTTCTTTGGACTTTTGAATCGCCGATTTCTTGCTGTTGAAATCCAAGATGGGTTCCGGTTTATGCTGTTGAACCTGGGGTTTCGCCGCAGAAGAGGCGGCTTGCTTTTTCTTGCAGGAAGCCATTGGAAGAAGCAGAAGCACACACAGTAGCAGCATCACGATCACGAAAACGAATCTTGCAGGTCGGGTGTGTGTGCTCATCGGGTGGCTCCTTGGTTTGGAAGCGTGCACCGATTTATAGGCTTCGATGCTTTTCTGCAATGGTGTCGGCCAGTTGTTCGATGGCCGTGTAGGCGTCATCGTTTGGCAGGCCCTTGCACAATACCGGTTCGAACAATTCGACCTTCAGTTTGGGAATCAGAGCTTGGATGTCTTTAACCAGATGTCCGGCCCAGCCATAGCTGCCAATGATTCCGGCAAAGCGTGTTTTGGGTTTGAGCAGGTTGGCCAGAATGCAGGCATAGGAAACCATGGGATGCGGTCCGCCCAATACGGTGGGTGAGCCGATGACGATGGTGGCGGCATCAACCAGCGCTGCCGCCAGTTTGCCGGTATCGGCATGAGTCAGGTTGAATGGTTCCACCGGAATCTCGCGCGCCATCAGCGCTTCGATCAGGGCATTTACCAGGTGGCTGGTCGAGCCATGCATGCTGACGTAAGGCAGCACCACGCGATTCTGAACCTGATCGCCGACCCACTGCTGATATAGCGAAATAATGGAGTCCGGGTTGGTATGGACCGGACCGTGGCTGGGGGCGATCATCACCGGCTTGCGCTCGGTTACTTTAACCAGATTCTTTTCGATGACCTTGCGGAAAGGCATCATGATCTGGGCGTAGTACAGTTTCAAGGCGTTATACAAACGCCCGTTCAGTTCCTGTTTCATTTCCGCTGTCGCGAAATGAGAACCGAACAGGTCGCAGGGGAACAGCACCCGGTCTTCTTTTAAGAAAGTCAGCATGGTTTCCGGCCAATGTACCCAGGGGAAATCGATGAATTCCAGAGTGCGACCGCCCAGATCCAGGGTGTCGCCATCGGCAACCGCCTGCATGCGCGATGCGTCGAGTTGCAGCAGGTCAGACAACGCTGCCACGCCCTTTTTCGACGTGATTAGTTGCGCTTCGGGGTAGCGTTGCATCACAAGAGGCAGCGAACCGGAGTGGTCCTGCTCGGCGTGATTGGCGATGATGTAATCGATGCGTGAAACTCCAAGCGATTCCAAGCGCCCGAACAGTTCGTGCGAGAAATCCTCCTCGACAGTCTCGATCAGCGCCGTTTTTTCACTGCCCTGAACCAGATAGGCATTGTAGCTGGTGCCATCGGGCAGCGGCATCAATTCATCGAAAATAGAGCGATTCCAGTCGATCGCTCCCACCCAGTGAACGCCATTCACAAGTTCTACCGCCTGCATTTTGTCTTCCCTTGCTGTGTACCGCGATTGTTGCCGATTTATTCCACTGCGCGCGTGAAGACGCGGCCATCCGTGCTGCTGGAACGGTTGGTGCAGTCATCGGTGATCAGCGTCAAGGTCACGGTATTGTCGTCATCGGAAAAGGCGATGCTGTAATTGCCAAGCTGATCGCTGGGGCAGGGATACTGGCCGCCTTCGTCCTTTAGTTGAATTTCCGTATCGGAAACCAGGGTCATGGTTCCGTCTACCAGCAGATCGGCTGTCGCGCCTTCAAAGCAGGCTACGGTCGAATCGGCAGCGCCGCCGCAACTGCGATAGGTGCCGTCCTGTAGAAACTCGGTAAAGATATATAGCGTGGTTCCCTGATCTTCCACACCGAAGCTCCACTGACCGTAAATCGGATGCACGTCGGCGTCGCCGTCCGTCGTGTCGCCATCAACGGTGTCTCCATCTGCCGTGTCGCCATCGGTCGTATCGCCGTCAACGGTGTCGCCGTCTACGGTATCGCCGTCTGTGGTGTCGCCATCCGCTGTGTCGCCATCGGCGGTGTCGCCGTCGATCGTGGTGTCGTCATCGCCGCCACAGGCTGTAAACAGGCCGCACAGAGCCAGAGTCAACAGTGCCATAATCATAAAGGAAAAAAGTTTCGTTCGTTTCATCGGAACACCTCCAGATACTGAATGTCGGTTTAATTGCTGTATGCAAACCATTACGTCGGCAGATTATCAGATATTCAGGTGAAAACGCAATAAGAAAGCGGCCTTAAAGGCCGCCTCCCAGAAGAAATCAATGTGGATTGTATCCCGTCAGCGACGGCTGCTCTTGCCGCTGAAACTGCAATAATCCGGGAACGATTCCGGCAATCCGCTGCTTGCGTAAGGTGAATCGGTCACGGTGTACGGATGATCGCGGAAGAACTCCAGAATGGCCTGACCGCGCACTCCCATCGGCACGGAATGACCGCTGTTGTGATTGCACAAAATGGCGTCGTGCCCGCGCTGATTCAGGAAAGTCGTGTCGTTGGCGGCCATTTGATCGAAGTGAATGGTCGTGATCATCAGGCTATAGCTGTCGGTTGTGCCACCATGTGCGAAGAGTTGCGGATAGCTGTGTGTTCCGGCGAAGTTAGGCCAGGTGACCATGTTCATGGTTTGGCTGGAGTTTGCCGGATTGGAAAAGTAACCGCCGGAAAACGAGACCGTGCTGGCCAGCAAATCGCCGCGCATGGTGCCCAATAAGTCCGTCATGATGCCACCTGCGGAAAAACCGATGGAATGGATGTGGTTCCAATCGATGTCGAACTGAGCGTCCAGGCAATCCATGACAGCATCGAATAAAGCGATTTCCCTGTTGTTTTCGTTGGTGGTCAGGATCTCCCAGTCCATACCGCTCAGTGGTTGCATGTTGGTGTCGTCGGGTGTGACAAGGATAAAAGAGAAAATGGGGCTATTGACGTAGCCGCTCATTAATGCGTTCATGTTTGCTGCGGTATCGCCGAAACCATGCCAGTTAAAGACGACCGGATGCGGACCGGCGCCATTGGGAACGGTAAGAATGAAGGTGCGGCTCATACCGTTGACCATGAAATTCGAATTGGTTCCGCTGATGAGGTTACAGCTATCGGGGTTGTCACCATCAACAACGGGGTCATCACCGTCGACAACGGGGTCATCACCATCGATGATCGGATCATCGCCATCGATAACCGGATCATCGCCATCAACTACTGGATCGTCACCATCGACGATTACGTCGCCATCGGTCGAGTTGTCGCCATCGACTGCGTTGTCACCGTCGACTGCGTTGTCGCCATCGACTGTGTTGTCGCCATCCGGCAGCGGAGAATCTCCATCTGTCGTGGTGTCGCCATCGACGAAACGAGGCATACAGCTTTCACCACAATTCGGGTAATCCGTATAGAATTTGCAGTAATACCCGGTCGGGCAATCGTTGTCGCTGGTGCAGGTGCATTCCGGTACGGAATCGCCATCGGAGGTGCTATCTCCATCGGGGTCATTGCCATTATCTCCGTCATCTCCACCGCAGGCGGGAATCAAGAACAACATCAGGGCGAAAACCAACAGACACAGCAAATTGGACTTTTTCATGATATCTCCATGTTGAATGGGCGTGGCGGTACGCTTTCAATTGAAATAGTCTAGCGTTTGCAGGGAGATGCGTCAAGGATTTCATAACGCAATGCACAAAGATTTACAAGCACATCGGCGAATTGCATGCAATGCCAAGTCGTTATCCGACCCTGAGAATGAGTCGGCTGGTGCAGCATTATTTCGTTAGTAGACGACTCAACGTTCGGTAGTTTTTTCGCTGAATTCACAGTAGTCCGGGAAGCTCTCCGGGAGTCCCTCGACATAAGGACTATCGGTAACGTTGTAGGGATGGTCGCGCAAAAATTCCAGAACGGTGGTGCCGCGCAGCGCTTCCGGTACATCGTGGCCAATTCCATGGTCGCAAATAATGGCATCGTGGCCGCGATCGTTGAGATAGATGACGTCGTTTTCGGCCATCTGGTCGAAGTGGATCGTGACTACGGACAAATCGAAGGTATCTGTCACTCCGCCATGCGTGAAAAGCTGGGCGTAGGGATGACTGCCGGTAAAGTCGGGCCAGGCGACCATATTCATTGTTTGATTGGCGTTGGCGGGATTTCCAAGATAACCGCCGGAAAAGGAAATGACCGAAGCCAGAACATCGCCCCGCAAAGTGCCCAGCAGATCGGTCATGATGCCGCCAGCCGAAACTCCCACGGAATGCAACCGGTCCCAATCCACCAGATACTCACTGTCCAGGCATTCCATAATGGCATCGAACAGCGCCGCTTCTTTATTGGCGGTGGTCGTCGTTAAAATCTCCCAATCCAGACCGCTCAAAGGCTCCATGCTGGTATCTTCGGGAGTGACGAGAATGAAGGAATAGGTTTCGCTGTTGATGTACGGGCTTAAAAACACGTGCATGTTGGCGGCGGTGTCGGTGTAGCCATGCCAGTTGAAGATCACCGGATGCGGTCCTTCGCCTTCGGGTAGCGCCAAATAAAAACTACGTGCTTCTCCATCGACAATAAAGTCGCTGTTCAATCCCTCAACCAGATCGCAACTCAGGACTTCTTCTTCTATGTCTTCATCAATGTCACCATCGATATCGCCATCGATGCCCTGATCTCCATCTACGGGAATGTCGCCATCCAGGGTCGTGTCGCCATCAATAACGCTGTCTCCGTCTACAGGGAGGTCACCATCAATAACACTGTCGCCATCCACGATTGTGTCGCCGTCGATAATAACATCCCCATCAATGGGAGAATCTCCATCTACTTCCACTTCTTCTTCGATGTCGCCATCAACAGGTACTTCTTCATCACCCTCTGCATCTCCATCGGGGAACAGGTCACCATCGATGCAGCCATCCCCATCGATGATCAGATCGCCATCGACGATCGTGTCTCCGTCCGGTGCTTGTTCTACATCCGTTTCCATATCGCCGTCGGTGATGCTGTCACCATCTGTGGTTTGTTCAGCTTCACTGTCTCCATCAAGTTCGTACTCCATGTCGGTGTCGGAAGGTGGAGATTGTTCTGAATCGTCCGAGCAGGCCGTGAAAGAAAAGGCGAGCAGAACCAGCAGAACGAAGAAGGCTCGAGAATTCATGACGATTTCCTGTGAAAGAGTTGTGAAATCAGCTACTACAATCGAATGAAGCATAGCGATTCCATTGCCTTGACGCAAGAAATTCCAGTATCTTGTGTGAATCAAAGGGGTTGAGTTGCAAGCGGTGGTTATTGTTTCTAGGGCTTCTGAGCGATCAAACGAATCACGTTTGCCTGTCCCTTATGGTACGCGCCTTCGTTCAATTCCGTTTCCGTTTGCTCCAACTGCAAAATCTGAAGCGAGCTGAAATCGCGCTGCAATTCATCCATTGTTACCAGCATTTCCTCTTTCTGAGGGCCGCCGGTGCCGTACTTCAATTGCTCCGTGGAAAACAATTCGGCCAGCAAATGTCCACCCGGTTTAAGGGCACGGATCACTTTCTCGTGGAAAGCAGAACGAAAGGTTTTGGGAAGATGCAGGAAAATCAGAACGATTAGATCGTAGTGATTCTCAGGCAGGGAGGTGGTTAGTAGATCCGTAACCGAGTAGTCAATTGCGACGTTGTACTTTTTGCCTAAAGCCAGCGCTTTCTTTCTGGCTTCTTCGCTGTAATCTAGGGCGGATACCTGCCAGCCCTGTCGAGCGGCCCAGACGGCGTTACGTCCTTCGCCTTCACCGGGTAAAAGCACATGACCGGGAGAAAATCGGGGAAGTTCCCGTTCGAAAAAACGGTTCGGACTTTCTCCGTAGGCATAGTCATTCCCGCTATAGCGTTCGTTCCAGAACTCTTTCATTCTCTTGGCCTTTATGTGTGATCAGCCTGCATGTATTTGACAGGGCGGTTGTAGGCGTCAGCAGTCTGCGTTCGCACTGCTGGTGCGAACCTTGTGTTGTCATTGCCTGAATCGGAGCTTCTATCAGGGGAAGCGGAAGCCAACCGAGAGATCGATCAGGAATCCATGGGAGATTCTCAAACCGCTATCTTGTTCCTGGCAATCGGCAAGACCCTGAGTTTGGGTATTGACCTCTTTGCATACTTCGTTTGCGACCAGATCGGTAAGCGTGATGTCCTTTGTGATAATGCCGGTGATACCGTAACCGATACCGAGTTCGAAGTGAATGCCGAAATGGTTGATAACATAAGTGGTGAATCCGATCGGAATGCGACCGTAAATTTCGAAGCCGTCTTTAAAGCCCGAACCGAA
Organism: Myxococcota bacterium; assembly: GCA_965140415.1. Taxonomy (GTDB): domain Bacteria; phylum Myxococcota_A; class SURF-8; order SURF-8; family SURF-8. The sequence continues at coordinate 3,936,132 of OZ223209.1, read as the reverse complement.
GTCGTACCCGGCGCGCAGGCCGAATCCCAGGCTTGGAACCGCGTATTGCGACGGCGTCCAGCGATAGGCGAAGTTGACATTGGCTCCAACCATGTGAATGGTTTCAATAAAAACATCATCCACTTCTTCATATGTGTATAAGGGCATGATCTCAAAGTTGAAACCATCGCCACCAAGGTCCAGGCTCAAGCCGGCAATTACTGCATGGCGCTGCCCCAAGTCGCCATCCATGGCTTTTTGATGCTTCGGGAAGAAACCATAGCCGACTTTGGGGGCCAGGGTAAACCCGGACATCGACCAGCCGCCGTCTTCTTCCGCCTGGGCGCTGGGAATCAGTTCAACACCGGAATTGGAAGAAGAAGTGGAAAGCTGACCGAAGGGGAGCAACAGCAGGGAAATAAGTAGAATGAGTCCGGCTTTCTTCATGGGAAGTCCTCCTGTGTCTTGTGCACGATGCATCGCGGCCCAAAGGATAGAGGTTATAACTTCGTGTCCCTATTCCCCAAACCTGAATTAACGTTCTGATTATAGCAGAGTTTTGCCGGAGTGGAAACCTTCGATCCGCCTATTCGCTTTGGCTGGATGCCTGGGCGAATAGACGAATCGAGTACATTCCGAAAACATGGATCTTCGATTTGATCAAGCTTTTGCCAGTTTTTGGCCGCAATGTGGGCAGAACTGGAAATCGCTGGCGACGATTTCCGCCCGGCAGGTCGGGCAAGCATCCACCGGCTCTCCCAATTCCACAAGCAATTCTCCGGCTTTAACGCCAACCATCTTGCGATCTTTGGTGTAATCGGCGGTTTTCAATACGCGCTTGACGGTGCCGTCCATCGGGGCGAGTATCGCCTTTTCCTGTTTCATAATCGAGATGTTGCAGATTTCCTCGTTCTGCTTGACTCGATCTCCCGGTCGGACGTGCATCACCCACAGATCGCCGTTGCTGGGTGCGCCGATGTGATAGGGATTATCTGGATCGGCCAATTCAAGTGCGGTTGCACTCGCTGCGCCGGTCGGCTCCGCAACACGAACCTGGTACGAAAAGAATTCCGAATCCAGGGTATAACGCACGATACTCATGCCGCGTTCATCTGGTTCCTGAAAGTCCAGAATGACCATCTCGTGCGGCTTGTCGAAGTTGTCCCGGAAGACCAGCGTTTCTCCTATTTCGATTCCTTCGAACCAGACATCCAATGGCAATTGGTTGGGATCGCCGTAGTCACTCTTAAAGGAAATGGTTTTCAGCGCATCACCGGGATGGTTGAGGTACATCACGAATTCTTCTTCGCTGGGTTCACGCTTGATGGCGCTTTGCAGCGCCTGCCGTTCCTTTTCCAGGTCGATATCGGTCAGTTGCTGCAAGGGAGAGATTTCGGTACGTTGGGCCAGCGCCTCGCGATACTTCTTGCCGAAGGCGCTTTCATATACCCAGTCTTTGGGAAAGCCGAGCGGCAGTTTGCCGAATTTACCCAGCAGAAGATCGCGGAAGGCGTCGTTACAGTCTGCATAGAGTTTCAGCCGCGCTCGCTTGATTTCCGAAGACAGTTTCTTCTCGGGAGTTTCCACTACGGTTTGCAGCACGTTTAAGAGATCGTTCACCGCCTTTTCTCCTCCGCGCTTGTAGGCGCCGGTTACAGCCAGAAATGCGGTGTTCCAGGTGATCTGCGAGCCGGGTGTCACATCATGGTACTTCACGATGCGTCGTGTACCTGCAAGAAACTTCAACATGTGCGGCAGCAGGTGAATGTATCCCTGCTTGAGCGCGCCTTCCTGTGAAGACGAGGTGGCTCCTCCCGGCATGCCGTGCTCGACGACGTCGTAATCGATGCCCTGGAAATAAGGGGCGGTGTAGCGGTCGTAATAAGGCATGATCTGCTTCAGCACGAAACCGGTGGTACGGATCATTTCCGTGTTCAGTTTCGTTTTCAGACCGAGTTCGCCTTCCAAATAGGCGGCGGTGGAAAGCACCTCGCCCTGGCCGTACCAGCGCACGGCGGCGCCGATTCCGGTGTCCAGAATCTTGGCTCCGGATTTGGCGGCGGCTCCGTAGGCGGGAACGAACAGGCCGTCGGTGTAATGGCGGTGATAGTGCAGCACCAGATCCGGGAACTTTTTGCGCAGTTCGGAAACCAGTTCTCCGATGAAGCGCGGAGGGCAGACGCCCGCCATATCCTTCAACCCCAGGATAATCATGCGCGACGTCTTTTTCGGACCGACCCCGGCGGCTTTAGCGCACATCGTCACGATTTCCGTGGCGACCTTGACGTAATGGCGCACCGTAAACGCCTCCGAATACGACAGGGAAATTGCAGGCTCGAAGGTATTGCGGGGGGAATTCATCACAACCCGGGCAAACGACTCCATATTTTCGACGTGGTTCAGAAAGTCGAAGCAGCGTACGATGTCGTACTGTTCACAGATCATTTCCCCGGTTTTATCCATGAGATTCGGGGGTTGCGGTCGATATCCCAGCACGTTGGTGGAACGGATCAGAATTTGCTTGGGTGTTTGCGGCGCGAAGCGGTTCCATTCCTCGGCTTCGGAAAAAGGATAGGTCATGTTCGCCAGCATGGCGACGTGGAAATGCGCTCCGCCGCCGTTTTCCAACGACATGAACGAGCAATTGTCCAGGTAAGGACCGATCAGGCGATCCTCGGCCAGTCGAAAGCGATTGCCGCTGTTGGACTGGGTGATGTCGCGAGTTGTGGTGTCGGTAAAGTGAACGTAGTCGGAATCCCGCAGCACATCGAGCAAGCCTTTGCGATCCCAGCGAGGGTAGGGAGAAGGCTCCTGCTTGATATCGATTTCCGGCAGGATTGGCGAAAAGCGTCCCACGCGTTTGTCCTGAACGCCGCGATACTCTCCCAGTTGTAGATGGGGATTGTAGCCCTTGGCGGAAATCTCCGCGACTAAACGAGAACTGCGCAGTGGTGCTGGTATCGGATCGACGTAATTCATCAATTCCGGCGATTCTGACAGGAAAGAGGTGCTGTACTGGCCCGAGCGAAACTGCGGATTGGCGATGATCATCTTGTGGAAAGGAATCGTGGTTTTTACGCCGCGAATGATGTATTCGCCCAATGCGCGATCCATAATGCCCAGCACCTTGTTCCAACTCGCGCCATAAGCGATCAGCAGAGATGCTGCTGAGTCGTAGTCGCTGGGGAATTCATAGCCTGCCGTAACGCAGGAATCGATGCGCACGCCCTGGCCGCCGGGCGAAATATAACGGGTGATGACGCCAGCATTCGGGCTGAAGCCATTTTGCGGATCTTCGCAGTTGATACGCACTTGCAACGCGTGGTTCATCGGGCAGGTGTCCCGAGTCAGTCTAAGCCGCGCCCCGAAGGCGATGGCGATCTGTTCTTCCGCCAGATCGATGCCGTAGCGGCATTCCGTAATGCCATGCTCTACTTGCAGGCGGGTGTTCACTTCGATCAGATACGGTTCGCCATGTTGGTCTACCAGATATTCAACAGTCGCCAGCGAGTGATACCCCACGGACTTGATAAGCTTCTCGGCCCAGCGCTTCAACTTTTTACGCAGACTTTCCGTCATGACGGGCCAAGGCGATGGCGTGATTTCGATCAACTTCTGATGGTTGCGCTGCACCGTGCAGTCACGTTCGTCCAAAGCGATGACATGGCCGAAGCGGTCCGCCACCACCTGGATTTCGATGTGCCGGATATTTGTAAGCAATTTCTCAACGAACAAGCGGGGATTGCCGAAGGAGGCCTGTGCCATGGTAGAGGCTTTGGCGAATGCTTCTTCCAACTGGGATTGGTCGTAGACTTCGTAAATGCCGCGACCACCGCCGCCCGCTTCCGCCTTCAATAAAATGGGGAAGCCGATTTTCCTGGCTTCTTTGCGGGCTTCTGCAATCGTAACGGCTCCTTCGGAACCGGGAACGACCGGAATGCCCAAGTCTCGGGCGATACCGCGCACCAAAACCTTGTTGCCTAACAAGCGCATGGTTCGGGCGTCCGAGCCGATAAAGACGATGCCCGCTTTTTCGCATTTTTCCGGGAAGGTGTCGTCTTCCGCAGCAAATCCCCAGCCGGGATGGATGCCGATGACCCCCTTGTCCTTGGCCTTTTTGATGATCCGGTCCAGATCGAGGTAGGCGCGGGAATTTTCGCCGAGCAGGATCAGTTCCTGTGCGCCGCTGGTGGCTGGAGAAGTGCGGTCGACATCCGTGGCGGTCATAACGGGTATCGCTTTGAAGACCTCGCGGATGGAGCGCAGCACACGCCGGGCGGGAATGCCTCGGTTCGCCACCAGAATGGGCTTGCCTTTTATTTCTTCTGCAACTTGTTCGAAGGTTTTCGGTTTCAACGGTACATCCTTTCCATGAACGAACTGAAAGCCGTGTATACGGCTGGTGTGTTACGGTTCAATCGATAATAACAAAGTAGTTTGTTTGCGCAGCCGCTATGTTTACCGGCATTGGATCGCTTGTCAATGTCCTCTGTAAGATTGTTTTTTCCAGGTCAAGATTAGCTTCTGCTGAATCGTCCCAATTCCCGCCTGATTCTCCACAGCAGCCGTTCCGGCAGCAGGGAACGAAGGCTGTCCACGGAGATCTGTCCTTGCGCCCGTAACCATTCCTTGTCCAGATTGCGGCTTTTGCGTGGCGGCTTGACGGTCAGAATCTCGTCATCCGACTCCATTTCCGAAAGCGCCCGGTCCAGCAGGCGCGTTGTACTGTGCACCTGTTTCAACGAAAGATTGGGAGAGCAGTACAAACGCAGGGTTTCTCCTTTGTAAGGGCCATAGCCGTTGCCGATGATCGCGTGATCGGCAAGGCGTTCTACGATTCTGCTCACTTCAATATCTACGCCGACAAGATGCGCCATCACACCCGAGCGATCTTTATGAGATACAATAACCGGCGCAAGGTGAGTCGTATTCGAAACGGCATCCATAAGTATCGAGAGTTTTTTCTGGGTTTCCTTTTGCAGGGTGCGAATGCCGCCGCGCTGCTGGTAGTCCGCCAGTGCGACACCCAATTCGAGCACGCCGCGCAGGTTGGATATAAAGCCCTGTTCCCGTTGCTGCTGCAACTGTGGGAAGCAGCGATAACCCTGCATGCACTTGATGTTCTGTTGTGCTTTTTGCTGTTCTATAGAGTAGCGCAAGGCTCTATCCGAGACGATCATTACGCCCAGGCCAGCCGGACAACCCAGAAATTTCTGCACGGAGCCGAAATAGACATCGATATCCTGAAAGTCCGGCTTCGTGAATCCGAGTTCCGATGTGCCATCCACGATGCAGAAGGGTCGGTGCTTCAGCCCGTTTTTCTGCGCCAGAAACTGCAATTCCGCGAGAAAGGGTTTTTGTTGGGTCTGAACGGCGGTGGAGGTTTCGTGGGCGGTAATAAAGAAGCCGACGCGGCTTTGCTTGCGCTTACGCGGGTTGGCTGGAAGCTTACTGAACATTTCAGACGCAATGGACTTGACCTGGCTGTTTTCTCCTTCGCCCCAGCGCAAGTGAACGGACTTCATGATGCCTTGCCCGTAGCGCCGGGCGACAGTCGCCATGCGTTCTCCGAAAGCGCCTTTGACACCGACCACGGCGTAGTCGAGCGGCAGGCTTTCAACGATCTGTTCCATGGCCTGCGTCGCCGATCCGGTAAAGAAAATGTGATGATTGTTCGGTATGCTAAAGTAGTCGCGCAGTTGCCGCTCTACTCCGGCAATGGCTTTGATGCGCGCCTCTGTATCGCTGTGCAACAATAAAGTTTGCTTATGCAGAGCGACGGCTTTCTCAACGATTTTCCTGTTGATCTGGCTGGGACCGGGATTAAACGTGATCAGCTTGTTCTGCCATTCCAGCATTTCTGTCGCTTGTTCATGAGACAAGTTGCAGGATTGTCCCAGCTTTTCAGCGAGCAGGCAGCCCAGTTCGGCGATCACGGGCAGACGTGGCGTTTCGATCGTTTCATGCGGGCGATCGTCCAACTCGACAAGGGCATGGGCATAGCCCGGATTGTTGCGTAGCGCAATCATGCGGGCATGTTGAATTACGTTTCGGGATGTAACAATGATTCCCAACTCCGCGCCAGCGCCAATTGCCTGAGCGGATAAAATCGCGATGCTAGCCCGGTCGAGATCCGCTTTGCAGATCGGTTCGGCATTTTCGGAAATCAGAATCGTGTGACAGTCTTTAAAATCGGGATTGACCAGTTGGGCTGGTGAATCGCAGATTACAACCTGGCAATGCTGTTTCGTTTCATACGTTAGCTCTTCCCAGCGTTGCGTTCTCAAATCGACGAAAGTTCCATCCTTGCGGAAATTGACCAGGCCCATCAACGAGGTATGCAGGGCCTTTTCCGGCGATTCGGTAAAGAATATCCGTGCCTCGGAATCGAGCGCCAGCCAATCTCGAAGCAGGCCATGAGTTTCCGCAATCACCCTGGCCGATTCCGGACTGCGATGAGAATGCTGGCACCACAACAGGATCGATTGTTGCAGGCGAATAAGTAGAGAAGCCCGTTCGTCGATATTCGGGTCCGGTGCAAAGAGATTCAGGATGCCTTCTTTGATTCGTGGCGGATGAGCGTGTAGCTTGATCGGACTGCGCGCGGCCAAGGTTGGTGCGCCATAGAGTTCATTGGTGCGATAAAATGCTTCAGCGGCTTCCGGTTCGATATTGGACAGCCACCTGGCGTAGTCGGAGGATATCCGTTTTTCTCCGGCCTCGATACAGATTCCGAATTGACCGTGCAAGCCGTGGAGTTCGTTAAGTAATTGCTTTTTGCGATCCTTCAGATACACCCAGGCTTCCGGCGCGCGCTTCTGGCGATCCTCGTCTTCTCCTTCAAGAAAGTAGGAGCCACGCACGTGCAGGTCGATGCCGCCGCCGGTTGCCTGTTCCCTGTCGCCGGGATGAAGATGACCATAGATGTATACCCGGAAATCACGATCCCGCAGGTCGTTGATATACATCCAATAGGTTTCCATAATGGCTTTATAGGCGCGCTCGCGTTCTTGCTCCGATTCTGAAGTCAGACGACAGTTCACATCCGTAGAACTGGTGAAGCCCCGAAGTTTGGAGGCACGCGTCATTTCCGGGATCGCTTCGCGCATTCGTTTTAGCGCTTTGATTTCGCTGGGGCGGAAGTACACAATGTCCTCTTCCGTTTCGTACAAGCCTTCCTTGCTTTGGTAAACCTCCTGCTCGCGTTGCAGGTTTCGAATGACACAGAAGAGGTTGTCTGCATCCTGCCGATCTTCGTAAAGCGCTTCCAGGTACGTCAGCATCTCTTCTTCGGTGATATCCGTGGTGCAATTGATCATCAGACCGACATGGCAGTGGCTGTCGCGCATGTTTTCCAAAAGGCTTCCGATGCGCCCGCGTTCTTCGCTGTCTTCGCGTAAACTTCCATAGGTGCTGCGCAGTTCCGAGCGGGTAATGATTTCAAAGCCTTTCAATAAAATCGGGCCACGTTTGGCAACGAGTTTTTTCCCTTTCGAATCTTGGATGAAATGCGCCTGGCTGAAAGGATCGAGTGTCGCCATGACATGCGGCAGATGGTTGACCATGCCGGTGTATTCTTTACCGATTCTTCCCGGCAATGGCATGAAGAACCCGAATTCGTTACTTCCCTCAAAAATCACTTCCAACGTGATTTCCGATAGGATTCCCGCCGTTCCTCCCTGGCCGACTTGTGCTTTGGCTTGTTCATGAGTTAACTGATGTAACTGCCCTGCGCCATCGACAAGCGTGGCGGAAACGAGATTGAAGCGTGCGTTGGCGCGCACCGGACCTTCGCTTCCATTGGCCACAACGGCTCCGATCTGGGCCTGATTGAATGTCGTCAGATCCAGGTAAACGGAATGCCCCGGCCCCAGTAAATCGATGAGCGCCTCGTTGATACGCCCCGGTGTGAGGCCCGCCCATACGCGCACCTGGTGACTGGCTTCCGAATTGACGCTGCGGAAGACTTCCATATTTTCGCGCAGATCCGGATCGCTGGGGATCAGGCGTTCGAATTCGGAGGGGGGGGCGTTTTGCGGTTCCAGTTGTCCGGAAGGTTGGATTTGAATACCGACAAAGCCGTTCAAGCCATGCAGGCGTGCTGCCGAGCGCGTTTCGAAAGCGCCAATGGCGCTGGTCAGCGACCCAATCGGCATCACACCGAAAGACATGGAATGCGCGATAGTGACGATCCGTTGTACGTCGCTCGTCGAACGGGCGCGCAGAATGCACTCGTTCTGCACTTCCTTGCCGCCATCATCCATCAATCGATTATCCAACGGCTTGAACCCAGCCTGCACAAACGCTTCGTGAAGCGCTTCTGTTATGGTGCTTTGAGCGGAATTCTTACCCGATTGCTTTTGCGCTCGGAGATCGGACGCTTTGTTGATCGTTCGTTTGAATGGTCCCTGCATGCCGCTTTCGTTCCCAGTCTTTCGTGCTGTTGCGTTTCGTTATTTTTTGCGAATCGGTTTCTTTATTCCCATTTATGCGAAGTGTAAACCTGCCGCTTCGAGAACTGGCAAGAATAAAGAAACGTGGAATCATCTGGCCATTTGCCATCGATTCCGGTAACCCTCAATTGAATGCCTTACTTGAAAATGCGAACAAAAGTGCATAAATATACAAGCGTGCCTTGTTCGTATCCAATTCGCATCCCTCTGACATTCTGCCAAATAGCGATCCCACCCGGCTGAAATAGTACTTTCAGCAATTTAGGAAAAGGCACTACATTATTTTCGAGGAAAGGCTTCTTGTCAACTATCTAATGAATAATCATTCAGAAAATAGTTGGTCTTGAATTTAGACTTCTGGGAGGCAGGTGTGTTTGAGAGAGTTTTCTTGAAAGTGGATCGATAGACGAAATCCATTGACAGCGATGCGAATGCCGTTGGAAACTATTACCGAACGAGCAAAGAGGGAGAATCGATGGATTCACAAAATCGAGAGCGATACAGCCGCCATATTCTATTGGAGCAGTTTGGAGAAGTCGGTCAGGAAAAACTGGCACGTTCGAGGATTACGATTGTCGGTTGCGGAGCATTGGGATCGCTGGGCGCAGAGAGACTTTGTCGAGGGGGAATTGGAGAACTGCAATTGGTGGATGGCGATTGTGTGTCGCTTTCCAATTTACCTCGTCAAACGCTGTTCACCGAAGAAGATGCAAAGGAAAAGCGAGCGAAAGCGGCTACTTTGGCAGAGCGGCTTGGCAAAATCAATTCTAGCTGTCACATCGAATCTCACGAGATCTTCCTTAATGAAAATAACGCCGAGGAGTTTCTTTCCGGGTCGCATGTCGTACTGGATGGAAGTGATTCGTTTGGGGTGCGTTATTATGTGATCAATCGTGTATGCATACGGTTGGGTATTCCCTGGGTATATGCCGGAATATTGGGAACCACCGGCTCCGTCTGTTCCATCCTTACCGGAAATACTCCCTGTTTACGCTGTATCTTTCCCCAGACTCCGGAAGAAACCGGTCCGAACTCCGTTCTGGAAGTCGGCGTTTTAAGCACGGCGGTTGCTCTTGCTAGCGCCGTGCAAGTCACAGAAGTATTGAAAATCCTGTTGGAAGATGAATCGAAGCGACATCCAGAATTGTTCAGTTTCGATATCTGGTCCGGGCGCTATTCGATTTTGGATTTGTCTCGGGCTAAAAACGATGATTGTCCCGATTGCGGGAAGGGGCGAAAGAGCTGTAAATCTTGATTTTTACGTTTATTCTCGGCATAATAGATATCATGATGAAGAGGATTGTGAAATGACAACCCACGATCGTATCAAAGCATACATTACTGATATCAACCGTTTGGCTAAAGCTCACGGTGTAAGAAACTTGCGGCTGTTTGGTTCTGCCGTGCGTGGGGAGGATCGACCGGACAGCGATATTGACATCCTTGTAGAAATGGACCTAGATCGCAGCCTGCTGGACCGCATCGCCTTCATGCAAGCTTTGGAAGATCTATTGGGACGGAAAATCGATGTCGTAAACGAACGCGCTCTCCACGAAAGCATTCGAGAGCAAGTGCTGCGGGAATCTGTTCCGTTATGAAAACCGACCTTCTTTACCTGCACCACATTCTTGATTCTATCGCCAAGATCAAAGAATATACGATAGACGGAAAGGACGCCTTTGAATCGAGTTTACTGATCCAAGATGGCGTAATCCGAAACTTCGAGATTATCGGAGAGGCGACGAAGAAAATTTCCTTAGAGTTGAAGGATCATTATGCAAATGTTCCTTGGCGTAGGATAGCCGGGCTTCGAGATGTGTTGGTTCACGATTACATGGGGGTGGATCTTATCGAAGTCTGGAACATTATTGTAAATGACCTTCCCGATTTGGAAGTTGCTCTACGTAGTATCCTCAAATAAACCAACCGCATATCAACAGGTTCGATTACGTTTTCTATTGCTGCTATAGGATAGCAAATCGATCGGAGAGAAAAATTGCCCATCAAGGGCGCAGGTGATCGAAGGGGTCCACGGCCTGTTCTTCTTCCCGTTTTTCCTCCCGTTTTTTCAGCAGATCTCGTGCGAATTCGATGACGATGGGGAAGTAGGAATCGAAGCGTGGACAGGTGATTCCCGATCCTTTCAACGCTGCCAACGTGTTGGAACAGTTGTGGATGGCACGGTGGTTGAAGTAGTCGAATAATTCTTTGGGAGCACCGGCCAAGCGTTCCATGCCGGGGATGAGAAACACGGCTTTATACAAGCGTTTCGGTATGCCGAATGTCGGCTGCTTGCGCCCCAGATACGAGCAGACCGCCTCGAATACCGTGCGAACCGAATGCGGATAAGGATCGGTGATATGGAACGTGCGCCCGATGTTTTTGTCGTTATCGATCATATGCAGACAGGCGTTGACCACATAGTCTACGGGAACGAGATTGCTTGCCCCTTCGCAAGGTCCGGGCAGGAAAAACGGCAGGCTCTTGTCTGTCGTTAGAAGAATTTTTAAGAAAAGATTGGGACCGTCGAAGCGGTAGATTTCTCCGCTTTGGCTGTCTCCCATGACTTGTCCGATGCGATAAAACGAAATCGGCATGCCGTTTTCAAGGGCTTTGCGGGCAAGCCGTTCGCCTGCAAAGCGCGTTTCTTCAAAGGCATTCTTGAATTCCTGACCCAGCCAGAATTCATCTTCCCGAATGACACCTTTGCGTTTGCCGGAAACAAACAGAGTGGAAAAGAAAGCCAAGTGTCGGAGATTCGGACATTCTCCCGCAAAAGCCAACACGTTGCGGGTACCGCGAATGTTGACTTCTTCACAGATGTGATGGGGGACGTCGAATTGCCAGATATGCGCCAGATGGAAAATGTGTGTGATCTTCTCGTTTAGCGCAAGCACTTCTTCTCCGGCCAGACCCAGATCCAGAAAGGTTGTGTCTCCGCTGTAATAATGAATCCGTTTCTGAGCGCTTTTAGGCAGAGTTTGCAGAATGGCTTTGGTTGCCGGAAGGTATTTTTCCATAACCAGCAAATGCAGGGTCGTGCTTCGCTCGGTTCTCGCGATTTGTTTGACGAATTTGATTGCGGTGAAGTATGGACAGCCTGTCACCAGGATCTGTTTGGGGTCCGGTTTGGATTTCGCCATACGACCTCCGCTCATCCTGAAATGGTTCGCCAAATGGATTGTACCTGGCTTCGGGTTTCGTCGTGCGTACCTTTGGTATCGATTACGTGGTCTGCGAGCAGCAGTTTTTCCTCGTGAGAGGATTGGCTCGCCAGGGCGTTGTCGATATCTTTGGTGTTGACGTGATCTCTGGCCATCAATCTCTCGCGTTGCTGCTTGACATCGCAGGTTACGACGATCAGTCCATCGAAGTTCTTGTACATTCCCGTTTCAACCAACAGCGCCGCCTCGTAAATCAGCACACGCACACCCGATTCTGCTGCAAGGCTCATCCGTTTGGAACTTTGCCGCATGACTTCGGGATGCACGATTTCATTTAGAATCGCACGCTTTTTTTCGTTGGCAAAGACAATGCGTCGTAATTTGCGCCGATCCAGGCGACCGTCTTCCAAGAGCACTTTGCGTCCGAACGCATCGATAATACGATTGTATTCTCTTGTGCCTGGTTCCACGATCTGGCGCGCCAGTTGATCGGCGTCTAAAACGGTGGCTCCCAGTTCTTCGAACATATACGACACCGTACTTTTTCCGGAGGCGATTCCGCCAGTCAGACCATAGACTTTCATAATGATTTCACCGCCAACCCCTGTTTTGCCGTTTTGATGCTTCTTCGGCGCGTAGAGAAAATCCAATGATATCCATTAGAGTATCAATACGCAGTACATCCGACAAGAGAATTTTTAAAGATACCCTATAGTTCGACGGAAAAGGCGGTGTTGATGGGCCATGCGCCTAGATTGGGTTGAAGGCTGGAGCTTGACTTGAGAAAAGTGACAAAACCGGATAAAATGCATATACTGAATGTGGAAATTCCATCAAGTGGTTTTTATATTGGGGTAAAGATGAGCGAAGAACACATCCTGTTCGTACGAAAACAGATTGTCGATCCACAGAAACTGTCTGCATTGGTGGAAGAACTTGTCAAACAGGCTTCGATGGATGCCTATCAGACTCGTCTTTCGTTGATGGGAGCCGGGTTGGGATATTTGGCGAAGGGTACAGCGAATGAGCTTTCCACGGCGGCTGGAATACTAGGGCAGGGTGGATTCCAAAGGGCTGTTGTTCCCGCGCGTCCGGGTATTCCAAAAGCGCAGATGGTAAAAGCGGTTTCCATGCAGGGGGAAACGCTTGTTTTCGAAACCAAATCGGAACGTGTTTCTTTTCCGAAAAAGGGCAGGGCGTTTGGTGTTCTGGCCGATTTCGACGGACGATTGCTTAGTAAACTGATGCGTCGCATGTCCAACCGGACCAATGAACTGGTCGGATTGGACGCCAAGGAAAAGTATAAGACCATTTTCAGCGCGAATCCGGTTCTGGATGTGTATATCCTGCCTGAATCGTTTACCCAATCCGATGAAGCTCCCATTGGACCGTTCCGGTTCATACCTGGAAAATTCAACGCAACCGGTTTGGGGAAACACGCAACTCCCAGTGCCAGGCAAAATATGGATCGGGTGGTGCGGCTGGTGAAAGGCTTGTCATCGTGGTTCGCGTTGGAAATGGATTTCGGATTGTTTCAGATGCCGGGTTGTCGTCTGACTCAAGGGGATATTGCCGGTAGTTTGGAATCGAATCTGAATAGCTTATCACGTTACGGATATTATTTAGGAGAATTGTATCGCCAAAACCTGACGCGCAAAGGTCAGGATATCAAGCCGGGTACGACTCAAACAAATACTGCCTCCACTGCGCCTGAAACGGAAAAAGCGGTAATGGGAGATTCCGGTGCAGGTGGAGCGGTTGCTGCCGTGGTAGGAATTGCGACAGCGGCGCAAGTCAACACCGGAATGTCCTCTCAAGCAATCGCTTCCGAAGGGATCGACGAACCGAGTTACAAACCGGAAGATACGATGACGGCGGCCTCTTTTTTACCGTCACCACCAGAGCCGATACAGAATGCGGGGGGAATCAGTTTAGAGTTCAAAGTTTCGCTGGTCCCGATTGCAATTTCGTTACTGGTTTTCGCGTTGATCGTTGCCGCACATTTCAACCCCAAAGTTCAAATGTGGTTGCTGAATGTCGGAATCAATCGGGGAGTGTTGTTTTTCCTGATTTCCGCCGGTCTGTTTTACAGCGCGTTTCGTTTTCTCAGTTTAAAACGTTGGATGGACAACACGCCTACATCCAAAATCCGCTCCCTAGCCATGGGGATGGTGGAAGTCAAGGGAATCTGCGAGCGGGCCTGTAACCTGCAAGCGCCGATTTCCAACATTGCCTGTGTGTATTACAGGATGCGTCGCTATAAGAAAAAGCACAGCGGCAACAAGACGGAATGGGTATTGCAAACCGACATGAACAGCGGTTCCGCGCCGTTTTTAGTGAAAGACGAGACCGGCAAGGTTTTGGTGAATCCGCTGGGGGCGCGTATTCTCCCTTCTCATTCGGAAACCTATCGTGGTGATATCGGATTGTCCGGTTCGTTGAACGTGCATTTCAGTCCCGATGAGAAGGTTATCGAAGAGACCATTCCTGAATTCGCTCCGATTTACGTATTGGGATCGGCCCAGCGTGTCGAACAGGAATTATCAAGCCTTAGTCAGCGTACGGCGGAAAAGATTCGAGAACTGAAACAGGATCATGAAAAACTGCTGCGCGAGTACGATGCAGATGGTAATGGCGTTATCGACGAACAGGAATGGGAAAGTGCGCGTTCAGCCATGGAAGCGAAGGCAATCGAGTCCGTTTTAGAAGAAAAACAAAAGCTTCATGCTGAAACACCAAGTGCAGTGATTCAGAAAGCGGAAGTGGGTCGATTACCGTTTGTTGTCGCCGGTGCGACGGAAACCGGGCTTACGCGACGCTATAAGATTTACAGCAGCCTAATGTTCATCGGAGCCATCGGTTTGCTGGTTACGGGAATGCTTTTCCTATTGAATGTGATGGATTTATCTCTTTTTATAGATCACGATGGCTTTTTCTATGGTTGATCTAGATCACGGCGTGAATACGCCAGGGAGAATACGTGATGGTAATCGGGTGGATTGTACTTGCGGTAGCAGGTTTACTGATCTTGGGACTACTGACCTATGTTGTGGTGATTTACAATGGATTGATCCGCATGAAAAACAACATCGACAAGTCGTGGAGCAACATCGATGTGTTGCTGAAACAGCGATTCGATGAACTTCCCAAGCTTGTGGAGGTGTGCAAGGGGTATATGAAGCACGAGCGGGAAACGCTGGAAGCCGTTGTGCAGGCGCGTAACCGTATGGGACATGCGAGAAGCGACAAGGAAATGATCGACGCGCAAAATGCGATTTCAGATACCTTGAAGTCTTTATTTGCCGTTTCGGAAGCGTATCCGCAACTTAAAGCAGATGAGCACTTCCTTCGATTGCAGGGGCGTATCAGTCAGTTGGAAGATCACATCGCAGACCGGCGCGAGTTTTACAATGATTCCGTGACGGTTTTCAATACGCATATCGAACAGTTCCCCGATGTTTTAGTGGCGCGTCCATTGCATTTCGAAAGACGGGAAGTCTGGAAAATCGATCCGGCACAGCGAGAGGATATTGTTCTTGATATGCCGACCTGATAGCCTGAGATTGTTAATTACCGCTATGCTGCTTGGCCAATTTTCACCAGCCGCAGCCGCGTTCATATAAATCATCTCCGGAAGCTTCGAGTTCGTCCATCCAGTATTTCCATTGATTGCGCGCCCGCATGGCGAAGTCGGCGATGTCCGGGTCGTTGGATTCTGCGGTTTTCATCCACTGACTTTCTAAATCCAGGCGTCCCGTAGCGTTTCCCAATCCGGGAAGTCTGGTCGAGAGCCGTGGCACGTTTTCTCCTTGCGCCCATCGGTCCAGGTCTTTGTCCATCGGTAGCATACCTAGTTGATCGGACCAGGCTTCGATGAAGGTCATTTCGCCTTGATCGTTGAAGGTGAACTCTTCATATATCGGGCAGGGGCGCCCCTCATATTCAAATACGATATAACAACGGCCAAAGGGTTGAACCTGAAAAGCACGGCATTCTCTTTCCGGCACGGTAGACGGGTCGAACTGTCGTAGGATGGTTGCTGTGGAATTCATTGTGTCCCGGTCGAAGCCGGTCAGTTTCAGCCAGGGAGGCCATTCCCAGCGAGCAACCAACTCCGAGTAGTTTGGAATGCTTTCCGGGTCGGCTTCAATGTCCAACGTGTCAAAATATTTCAGGCTTTGTTCTACATAATATTCGGAAGTTTTAGTCGCTTGTAAGCAGCGGGAAGTAGCTCCTTCCGTGTCCGGGTTCAGGCAGGCAACGTTAAAGTTCTCTTCTTCCGACTGTTCTCCATCGCCAATTTCTATTTGGTCTATGTCGGCATCCATGGTTGCACTGTCGTCTGATTGGCAGGTTACATGGTTTATAGACAGCAACAGCATCATGGCAGCTAAGAGATGGATTCGTTTTATTGGCGGCATGGCAATTACCTTCGAAGCTAGTCTTTTCAGATTCGGATCAATCAGAATCGTAACATAGCAATTTTCTGATTACAACACGAAGCTATCTCAGAATTATGAAACCATGTTTTGTTAATGATTCGAAATAGCTGAAACAATAAAAATTTAAACATCGCTTTCCAATGTGCTATTCTACTAGCGGGGTTGTTCGGTTCCTTTTGACATCAATATAAGAACGTACCAATTGATTCTCAGCTAAATCGCGGGGCAGAAAAAGATGGACTTGAAGCAATCTACCAAACTCAAAGTTGGAGTTTTCGAACATTCCAATGTAATGCGGACGCTATGGTCCAAGTTCCTATCAGATACTGAGTATCAACTATTCTTTTTCGAAGGAGATTCTTACGATCCGGAAGAACTTAGTGAGTATGCCCCGGACTTTCTGGTTTTTCCCGGTGTCCCAGAGGAGTATTCCCCAGCGGATATCATTTCCGATCTAAATGCAGATTGCCCGGATCTGAATCCCACGGTTATCGTTACCACATCCCTGGAAAAAAAGGATATGGAGGCGGAGTGGGATATCGAGATCGTCAACGGTGTTCTATTCAAGCCGTTCTCAAGAGAAGATATTTTCGAGGTTTTCGAACCCTTTGTTGCAGAAAAGAAAAGGGGAAATTCCGAAAAGCCGCGAGTCGTGCTGATTGATGACAGTAAAACCGTCGTGTCTGTCTTGAAAAAGCAGATCGAAGGCTTTGGTTTTCATGTCGATACCGCTACGGATGGTCGCGAGGGAATTGATCTTGTGCTGGAGACAATGCCGCACGTCGTGATTGTAGATTTGCAGATGCCGGGAATGAGCGGTTACGAGGTATGTACGGAATTGGCGGCAAATCCAAGAACCCGTCGAATCCCGGTGATCATCGAATCCGCTACAATCAGTGAAGATACAACAAAGAAGGGATTCTGGGCAGGGGCCGTGGATATGTTGCCAAAGCCGGTCGAGAGCGCCTTATTGGCAAAAGCTCTGCACGATGTCATTCCCTTGACTGCCGGAAACAGCAGGGGCAGTTTGGTCGTGCTTGAGGATAGTACGATCATCGCTTCTATTATTACAAAGATTGCTTCCGAGGTTGGATTATCCACAATATCCTACAGTACAATCAAGGAGTTCAAAGCCCATCTGACTGTCAGCAAGCCGGATATCATCTCCGTCGATCTCAGTTTACCGGATGGCTCCGGTTTGGACCTGATACGAGAAATCCGCTCGGATTCCAGGTTCGATAGTGTTTCCATCCTCATGCTTACCGGACAGGATGATTCTGCTACGATGTTGAACTGTTTGCAGTCCGGTGCAAATGATTTTATTACGAAACCCTTTACAAAACAGGAATTGCTTGCTCGGTTGGGGAGTCAGTTACGTGTAAAGGAACTGTTTAATGAAATCATGAGGAAAAACAGGATTCTGGAAGAACTTGCTTTCCTCGACGCACTTACCGGACTGATGAATAGGCGCTTTTTCGACAAGAAAATCAAGCAGTTGATAGATGAAGCAAAAGAAACGGAACAGCCGTTTTCGCTTCTGATGATCGATTTGGACCTGTTCAAAAAAGTCAATGACACCCATGGTCACGAGGCTGGCGATTTGGTTTTAGCAAGGATTGCGGATCTTGTTAAACAAAACGTCCGTCGCGAAGATGTCGCCTGTCGCTATGGTGGTGAAGAAATGGTCGTTTTGCTACCGGATTGCAAAGCGAATCGAGCCTATGACATTGCACAGCGTGTCCGCAGGGCTTGCGAGTCCACAAAGCTGTGTCAATTCGGTATGATACAGACCGTTAGTATCGGTGTGGCTACTTACAGTCCTGATGACGGTCATGAGGAGCTTATTATTGCCGCAGCAGACGATGCATTGTATCAGGCGAAAAAGGCGGGTCGCAATCAAGTTGTAATGGCCACTTGATAGTATTCGGAGGCTTGATTTCTTCTATCCGCATCGTGATTTGACTCAATTCTTGTAACTTGCTGTAAATAATTGACATTCCAAGGGGAATAGGAATATTCTTAAAAAAGAGAAGAAACGGTCTTGAAAGGAAGACTGCATGACGGTAATCGGCTTGATTTCAGACACTCACGGTCAGTTAAGACCGGAAGTGCTGCGAATTTTTTCTGATGTAGCCCATATCATCCATGCCGGCGATATCGGTTCACAGCAAATATTAGATCAGTTGAAGTCGCTAGCGCCGGTGACTGCGGTGCGAGGAAATATGGACAGAGAATCCTGGGCGAGGAGATTGCCGGAAGAGGAAACCTTCGAAATCGAAGGAATCTCTTTTCATGTTCTTCACGATTTGCTGGCGCTTGATTTAGATCCTCGATCCGCCAAAATTTCCGTAGTGGTTCACGGGCATACGCACAAGCCCTCTGAACTACGGGACAATGGAGTGCTGATCGTAAATCCAGGCAGTGCCGGACCCGGACGCGCTCCCCATCCTCCCTCTATCGCTCGCTTATTGATCGATCATGACGAAATCAAGGTGGATCAGATCGTTCTGGATCGGAATTGAAACGGAAGATTTTATCTTCTATCGCTTCCCAATAGAAAAACGTCCCCGCATCAAGGCGAGGACGTTTTTCTATAACCGAAACTCAATCTTATACGGATTGATTCTTGCTGAGGTTGTTAGACCTTAATCCGGTAGTGTTGCCATGCTTCGTGCTTGAGGTAATCGCGGAAGCGCGGATCGGCGACACCGATCAGATTCCTTACCAGATTGGCCTGGCTTTGACCGGAAACCTGAGCCACGCCGTGTTCGGTAACGATAAACAAGCGGGCTCCGGAACGACCACCCATCAGGTCGGGACCGATGTGGCTGATTGGCGTGCCCAGCGGCAGGAAGGGGAAGATCGAGGAGCGCAGGCGACCTTCCATGTCTTTGTGAGTGGATTTGAGGCAGAGGTAGCCAAGACCGCCATTTCCCAGACCACGGAAGATCATGGCTCCGCCACCGACGCCGGAATGGTGATTCTTGCCGCGTCCACCGGAGACGACATGGCCGTTGAAATCCACTCCGAGGCAGTTGTTGATTCCCAGTCCGCCGTAGAATCCTTCCGGAATGACGACGCGCGAGGCCGCGGAGATGATGATATTGGGATTGTTGTCCAGTTTTTTGTAGAAGTCGCTTCCGTCTTCTGCCAGCGTGAAGGTACAAACCATTTTGCCGTCCAGCTGAGTGCGGCGACCGTCTTTTTCAATGAAATGTGAACCGGCGATTTTGCCCGCTTCAAACAGATCCAACGTGAAGGGTTCCATCATTTCCGTGTAGCTGCGTCCATGCCAGCCGGAATCTTTCAGGTTGCGAATGGCCAATACACCGGTACCGCCGAAACCGACTTGAATCGCGCGTCCGTAGCTGTAATGCTTATTCAATTCGATATGGTTGACCAGGATCTCCGCGATTTTCTCTTCGCGCGGTTCCGGATTGTCGAAGCTGCCTTTGGGCATGCAGGGGATTTTGGAATCGTCTTCGACTACGAACAGACGTCCTGCTTTGGCCAGACCTTCGAAATCGTTTACGTTAACCGTGTTCGGCGCGTCTCCGTAACCACGTGTGAAGGGATAGCGACCGTTGATGTATACCAGTAGATCGGCATCTTTCTGGCGCAGCACTTTCTCGACGATTTCCATGTTGGCACCGTTGGCCGGTCCCAGGCTCATCTCACCGTCCTCATTGGGAGGCGTCAGCACCGTGATGAAACAATCGACAACCGGCTTGCCGTCCGGATTGTAACCCATTGAATCCACCGCGTCGGGGAAGTGGATGGACTGCATGTCGGTGATGCCCATGCGCGTCGTGTTGCGGCCTACATAATCAGGATACAGCACGTGCGTCATGGCGTTGCCGGGAATGACGATATTGTTGGTCGCACCGATGAAAGGCGACATGAACACGATGCGGCGTTCTTTCAGTTCTTCATAGTGCCCTACGAGGCGCTTTAGACCTTCAAGTTTCTTCGTAACGAGGTTGGCGCTTTGGGCGATGCGAGAGATAATCGAAGAACTGGCGCTTTGAGCCAAGTTTTCGAACTTGCCCTTGCTTTCCATCGTATCGCCAAGCAAGAGCTTATGGGGGGCAAGAAAGAGTGCTTGTTTGATCGTCAAATCGACGACATCCTCTTTCTGAATATGCTCCCAGAGGGTTTCGTAGAATTTATGCGGTTCGCTGGTCGCAAAACCGGAGGCGACGGTTCGGCCCGAAATAACGGTCCGTTTCAACGCTTCTTCGTTGGTTAGAATGTGATCCTGAAAGAATTTTGGGTACGAATGGGTCGCCATCATTTTCCTCCTGCCTTCACGTGGGCGAATTTCAACATGTAATAATCAGTTGTGCATCTGTTTGCAGCGATGCGATCATGACTCGATAACAGCGGCCCGGCATCTAAAGCTGCGAAGGCGTTACGGTTTTTGCCGGTCAGGGAAAACAGATGCACCACTCGTGTACTGTCTTCCGAGAAATGCCGACAACCTATATAGCGGATAAGGCTTCGTTCGTCAACCCTTTCGCGTTCGATTTCATTGAAAAGCGCGGGGGATTCTTTTTATATTTTTAGTGTGAACTCAGAAACAAAAGCGCCCCTTGAAGTTTTTCAAGGGGCGTCTGTTATGAAGATGGTCTTCCTGGCTATTTCTTGGCGAAATCGCCTTCCAGTTTTTCTGCTGTGTCAGCCGTCGGATTGAAGACGAAGACATCCTTGGCTTTTCCCTCGTTCCATTCGGAAACGGCGCTTACACGGCGGTCACCGCTTTTGTATACGTCAATCGTAATGATGACATCCACGGTCTCATCGATCAGCTCGTTTACCAGAGAGCGACCCTGGTCACCCTCGACGTAGACCGCCATGCGGGCCAGACGCTTGGCGGCATCGACTGCACCATGACCGAAGAGCGAGAAGACCGAGCCACACAGCCCACTATCCAGGGCATAGAGCAATTCGATGGCGGCGTCTTCGCGCAGATCTTTCAAAATCAACCGGTCGGCGGAAAGTCGTCCGAGGTGCCGTAACAGGTCTCCGGTTCCCATGGCCAGGTCGGACTCGACCACATCGCCGACAATGCCTTCAAACGAAACCTGATCCGGGTGCGGAAGTAACAGTCCCGCACCGGCATTGACCAACGCGAGTCGCTCGTTGTCCGGAATCAGATTGGCGATGGCGCCCAGCAGGTGGAAGCGGGCGTTATCGTCACGTCCCGTCACTAGCACCGTTTTGTGTTCGTTGACGGCCTGTTGCAGGTAGGTGGCGATGTCGTCATTCAAGACGCCCTCATTCTGTAGCGTATCCATCGTCATGCTCTCGCCGCTTGTTTTACTGATGCGCAGCGAGGTGCCCATCAACGAATAAGGGTAAAGCACTCCGGCAAAGGCAAAACCTTCGGGCAGTTTGACATCGATGATGGCGGTTTCTTCTTCCAAATCGACACCCGCCGGGGCGAGCATACGGTTAAGCACCAATAAAAGGGCTTCTTCACAGGTAAAGGTTTCGGGCGCGACCAGTTTCTGGTTTCCGCGATGCAGCACGATGCGGGTGGGGCCGTTGATGAAAATTTCCGAGATGGTGTCGTCGTAAAGGTATTTCTCCAGACAGCCGTAGCCGAGCAGTTCCTCCAACAAGGCGGCGTGCATGGTCGCCAGAATGTCGGCTGGCAGGTCGGATTCGGCTTCTTTCTCGATCAGCTTAGACAGCTTTTCGGAAACACTCTCGACGACTTCTTCATCGTCCAGGCGGTATTCTGCAATGTCTTCGCCCGATTCGAATTCATCGAATTCAATCGCCATACTGAAGAGTTGATAGCGTTGTTCCAGATACATATCCAAAGCTGGTTCCGGCTTTTCTTCTTCCTGCGGGACCAGTTCGGGAAGTTTCGGTTCTTCCGGTTTCTCCTCTGCTTCCGGAGCAGCGGCAGCGGCAGGTGCAGCCTGCGGCTTGGGTGGCAGCGGCGGTGCGGTAACGGTCTTGGTGGCTGGTTTGGCAGGAGCTTCTTTGGGTTTGGCTTCGCTTTCGGGAACCAGGAAGGTCAACGAGAAATCGCCGATAAACACCTTGTCGCCGGCGGAAAGGGAAACTGGCGCGGTGACGCGCTTACCGTTGACGAAGGTGCCGTTGGTGGACTTGCGATCGATAATGAAATAGCGTCCCTCGCGAAAAACGATGCGAGTATGTTGTTTGGATACGTTGCTCGCCTTGAGGGAGATGTCCGAGGTGGACAGCCGCCCGATGGTGACTTCCTCTTTGTCAAAATCGAAACGACGGGGCTCCTGATTTTCGGATTGCAGGATAATGCTGAACATCATTTTCTCCTTCGCATTTGCGATTATCCACCTAGTTTATGGATCGGTAAGCTGTTGAATTTAAATAAATTGTCCGTTATTCATAACAGCATTGCACGAATGTCGTCAAGCTGTTTTCCGTTTGTTTTTGTGTTGACTGAACGCTTGGATGCCCGCCTATTTTGGTGTGCCGTCTACCAACGTCAATAGCCAGACCCATAATTGCGAGAGTAACTCCCGTAGCGAGTCGCCATAATTTACCACGGTCCACATTGCGGCGGTGCTGGCCAATAGCACCATGGCGGTGCGTTGAAAACTGATCGGCACCCGAACCTGGCCGTCTTTTTTGGTGATGACGATTTTCTTCTGGACCGTGCGTCTGCCCACGCGAATCTCTCCCTATTCGGTGCGTTTGCGTTCGGTATTCGCTATTGTTTTCCATTCCAACAGTTAGACGGAAAGACCATACCAAAAAGGATGCAGCGACGCAAAGAAATTCACGGAAGTGAGAGTGGTGGATCTGTGAAATTCATACATGCAGATTCCGTGTTTTCCCGTTTTTCCTTGATCCCATTCGTTCGATTGAGTATAAGAGTACGCCATAAATAAGAAAGGATCGATGCTGCAATGCGCATTCTGGTGACGAACGACGATGGAATCCAGGCGGAGGGAATCAAGGCTTTGGCGGAAGTCTTTGAGCCGGATCACGAAGTCTGGGTGGTGGCTCCCGATCGTGAGCAGAGCGCCTCGTCGCACAAACTGACATTGAGTCGCCCGTTGCGAATAAAGTATTTATCCGAGCGTTGGGTTTCGGTGGATGGCACCCCGACCGATTCGGTCTATGTGGGCCTTCATCAGGTTCTGCCCAAACCGCCGGACATCATCCTCTCCGGCATCAACCGTGGACCGAACCTGGGAGACGATGTTACCTATTCCGGCACTGTTGCCGCCGCCATGGAAGGCGCGGTGCTCAACATTCCTTCTATTGCGTTTTCGATCGTCGGTTTCGCTAACCTGAATTATACCGAGGCCGCAAAAGTGGCGCGGCGTATCGCCGTAAAAGTGGCCAAGCAGGGACTGCCTGCGCGTCGCCTATTGAACGTCAATATCCCGCCGCAGATCGACGCGGAAAAGGCGCAGATTCGTTTGACGCGCCTGGGACGGCGCGACTACCGCCAGTTTGTGGTCAAGCGATTGGACCCGCGAGGAAAAGAATATTACTGGATCGGCGGAGACGCCATGGGCGTCGAACCGGTACCGGGAAGCGATATGGAAGTGATAGAAAACGGGATGGTGTCGGTCACGCCGCTTTCCCTTAACCTGACCGCCCATTCCATGCTCGAATCGATGAACGATTGGGAATGGTAGCGCTTTTACTCCTGGAGAAACCGTAGATGGGACTGTACCGCAAAGTGATGTCTTGGGTGCGTGCGTTATACGACTGGGTACTGCATTGGGCCGACACTAAATATGGGACTCCGGCTCTGGTTACGCTATCGTTTGCAGAGTCCTCTTTCTTTCCGATTCCTCCCGATCCGCTACTAATGGCTTTGGCGCTTGGAAACCGCTCCAAGGCGATTCATTTCGCAGCCTATTGCACCTTCGCTTCCGTTATTGGTGGGATCTTGGGATATTACATCGGTTATGGTCTGTTCGAAACGGTGGGCAAGTCCATTATCGAATTCTACAATGCCCAGGCGGTTTACGAACAACTTACGACGGTATTTAACGAGAACAGTTTTCTGGCAGTTGTGATCGCTGCCATCACGCCGATTCCCTATAAAGTCTTCACGATTACAGCGGGTGTGTGCAAAAGCGATATTGCAACCTTCCTGATCGCATCCCTGGTCGGTCGCGGCTTCCGTTTTGGAATGGAAGGCGTGTTGATCTACAAATTCGGTGATCCGATCAAGAACTGGATCGATAAATACTTCGATTTACTGGCGATTGTCTTCTCCGTACTCTTGATTCTTGGCTTCGTTGTGGTAAAATACGCATTTCATTAGGTAATTAGCCGAATGGGATGCCTTGCGCAGTGTATTTTTAAAGCTCTACCCGCTGTTTCTTTTCATCGTGGCCATCGGTGTGATCTCCGGCTGCCATACAGCGTTCGGTATATACCACACGGTGCATAAAGGGGAGACGCTCTACGCCATTTCGCGTACCTACGACATTCCCGTACAGCAGTTAAAAGAAGCCAACTTTCTTCGTAACGCCAACACGATCTATCCCGGCGAACAGTTGTTCATTCCGGGAGCCAGTCGCGTGAAGCGTGTCGATCAGTCCAAACCGGATCAGCACACCAAATCCGCTAAACGCGGTAACAAAAGAAATCACGGCGGTTCCTCTACATCTATCGGAAAATCCAAGGGAAAGTCGGGGTCGAGTATCGCTCCGAAGAACAAGGTGGTTTTCCGCTGGCCGGTGGAAGGCGTGCTGACCTCCGGTTTCGGTCCACGGCATGGCAAGATGCACACCGGCATCGACATCAGCGCCCCGCAGGGAACGCCTATTGTTGCCGCCGCTGCCGGAACGGTCATCTATTCGGATAATACCCAGCGCGGCTTCGGAAACATGGTGCTGATACAGCACGATCACGGTTTTTACACGGTGTACGCACACAATCAGTTTAATAGCGTACATAAGGGGGATCGCGTCCGCAAAGGCGATGTCATTGGCAAGGTCGGTCAGACCGGACGCACCACCGGTCCGCACGTACATTTTGAGATCCGCTATCACAAGCAGCCCATCGATCCGCTCGAATACCTCCCGTAAAACCGAACCATTCGTGAATTTGACGACAGTGAATTTGATAGGTTGCCAAAACGGAGGTGATCTGTATAATGTCATCGCATTCTATTCCCAATTCGGAAAAACATGATGAGAACCAACCGTAACCTATAGCGCTTGCAAGAGAGGAAGCAAACATGGGCGAGAAGCAATCCCTGGACATGTTGTGCGTAAACACGATTCGAACCTTGTCGATCGACGCCATTCAGAAAGCGAACTCCGGTCATCCCGGTCTACCTTTGGGGGCCGCACCGATGGCGTATGCCTTGTGGAAAAACCACCTGAAACAAGATCCCAGCCAACCGAGCTGGCCGGATCGTGACCGCTTTATCCTCTCCGCCGGACATGGCTCCATGTTGATTTACAGCCTGTTGCATCTGTTCGGTTTTTCACTTTCCATGGACGATATCAAGGATTTCCGCCAATGGGGCAGCCTGACGCCGGGGCATCCGGAATATCGCCACGTTCCCGGCGTAGAAGCCACTACCGGTCCGTTGGGGCAGGGGACGGCAAATGCGGTCGGTATGGCCATTGCCGAGCGCGCATTGGCAAATCGTTTCAATCGCCCGGACCATGAGATTGTGGATCATTTTTCCTTCGCATTGGTTTCCGATGGCGATCTGATGGAAGGCATTTCTACCGAGGCGGCAAGCTTAGCCGGTCAGTTGGGCCTGGGGAAACTGATTTATTTGTACGATGCTAACGATGTCACGTTAGACGGTCCAGCCGATCTGACGTTCTCTGTGGAGGATGTCGGCAAGCGTTACGAAGCCTATGGCTGGCAGGTGTTGCATGTCAAGCAGGGCGATACCGATCTCGACGCGCTAAACGATGCGATTTCGCAGGCGAAAGCCGATACCAAACGCCCCTCAATCATCATCGTAAAAACCACCATCGGTTACGGTTCCCCCAACAAGCAGGGCACCGCTTCCTGTCATGGCAGCCCTTTAGGAGTGGATGAAGTCGCGTTGACCAAGCAGACTCTGGGTTGGGATGCGCAACAGAGTTTTATGGTGCCCGATGATGCGAAACGTCACGTCGAGGAAACGATTCAGACGGGTAAAGCTGCCAACGAGCAGTGGCAGAAAAAGCTGGAAGCCTATGCAAAAGCCTATCCTGAATTACATGCGGAATTCTTACAGACTTTAGCCGGTGAACTGCCGCAGGGTTGGGACCAGGCGCTGCCGGTGTTTGAAGTCGGTGAAAAACTGGCGACGCGCGTCAGCAGCGGGAAATGTCTGAATGCCATCGCGCAGAACTATCCGGCACTCGTTGGCGGCGATGCCGATCTGTCCTGCTCGACCAAAACAGCCTTGACGAGCATGGGGTCGTTTGACGGTCAGAGCGGCGCAGGGCGCAACATTCATTTTGGTGTTCGCGAGCACGCCATGGCTGCTATCGCCAATGGCATGGCTTATCATGGCGGCGTGCGACCCTTTACCGGTACGTTTTTCGTGTTTTCCGATTACATGCGTCCTTCCATCCGTCTGGCCGCCATGAACGGCCTGCCGGTACTTTACGTGTTCACGCATGACTCTTTCCATGTCGGCGAGGACGGTCCCACGCATCAGCCGGTAGAACATTTGATGAGCTGGCGCGCCATGCCGAAACTGACGGTGTTGCGTCCCTGCGATGCCAACGAAACCGCCGAAGCTTGGAAAGTGGCGGTTCAGCAAACGAACGGTCCGGCCATGTTGGTATTCAGCCGCCAGGGATTACCAACCTTAGACCGCAGCGTCTTCGCTCCCGCCAGCAATCTGGCGCGTGGCGCCTATGTATTGCGCGATGCCGACGGCGCAGCGCCCCAGGCGATCATCATTGCGACCGGTTCGGAAGTTCACATCGCCTTGCAGGCGCAGGAACAACTGGCGGCGGAAGGGATCGGCGTGCGCGTTGTTTCCATGCCGAGTTGGGAACTGTTCGAACAGCAGGATGAGGCATACAAGGAAAGCGTATTGCCTTCTGCGATTACCGCGCGTGTATCCGTGGAAGCGGGAGCTACCTTTGGCTGGGAGCGCTACATCGGATTGAAAGGCGTGGCGGTTGGCATGGATCGTTATGGCGCCAGTGCACCGGGCGGCGTATTGCAGGAGAAATTCGGATTCACCGGGGAGAATGTCGCCGGGGCCGTCAAGAAAGCTCTGGCAGGATAGTCATTCGATTGATGGATTGTGTCGATTTTCGGGGGAGCGTTAGCTCCCCCTTTTCACTGGGATAGTACAGATGCTGCGATCGATACTGATATACGTGATTTTGATGCTGGTATTGCTTCTGAGTTTTGCCTGTTCCGAAACGGGTGATGTGGATGCTACTTCAGATAATGATAACGAATCGATGGACGGGGATGCGTCGGTTGACGGCGATCTTCCGATTCTGCCGGATGGCGACAGTGAGTTAGTGGATGGAGACGCTGAAACCGATTTGGATTCTGAAGTATCTGAGCTGGAAGAAGAAGCGGTTGTTGAGGGTTTGGTTCATACTGAACAGGGACCGGTGCAGGGCGTCTGGAGCAGTGATACGAAAACTTGGAGTTACAAGGGGATTGCCTATGCGGCGGCTCCCATCGGCGAGTTGCGCTGGAGAGCGCCCCAGCCTGCACCGAATCACTCCGAAGTGCTTCATGCTGCTTCCTATAGTCCCGCCTGTCCGCAGGGGCCGCTGCCGGTGACCGGTGAACAGTTGAGTTGGGATGAAGACTGCCTGACGTTGAATGTCTGGGCTCCGAAGGAGGCGGAGAATCAAGCGCTTCCTGTGATGCTCTGGATTCACGGCGGTGGCTTTGTTTCCGGCAGCGGCTCGATGCCTCTGTACCAAGGCGATAAGCTGGCTGCACAGGGTGTTGTGGTGGTGACGATCAACTACCGGCTGGGCGCTCTGGGCTATCTCGTACACGAGTCTTTCATCGATCAGGATTCCGACGTTCCCGGGGCAGGGAATTACGGGCTGCTCGATCAGATCGCGGCACTGCAATGGGTGCAGGATAACATCGAGGCTTTTGGTGGCGATGTAAACAACATCACGATTTTCGGCCAGTCGGCGGGGGCGGTAGGCGTATGCGCCTTGATGGCGTCTCCTTTGTCGCAAGGTTTGTTCCACAAGGCCATCATGCAAAGCGGTGGGTGCCTGTCGGCCATGAACAAACTGACCGAGAGAAATGGCTTATTGCCTCCTGCAACCGATCAGGGGCGGGATTTCGCGGAAGAAATCGGATGCAGCAACGAGCAGGATGTGGCGGCCTGTTTACGACAGAAATCCGTGCAACGCATTCTGGACACCATGCCGGGAACGCCCAGCGTATTGAGTAACGGAAATACCTATCGACCGGTCATCGACGGCTATGCGCTTACGGAAAGCATGAGCGATGCCATCCGGGCGGGTCATAGCGCCGAGGTGCCTTTGCTGGCGGGAATGACTACCGACGAGGGCACGTTGTTCATAGCGCCTTACCACATCAGCACGGCTTCGCAGTACGAAGATTTCGTTACGGCGATTTTCGGTTCGCTGGCGGGAGCGGTTCTGGCCGCCTATTCAGTAGACGATTACGGCGGTGATGCCCATGCAGCGGCATCCGCGCTTGTTGGCGATCTGTACTTTGTCTGTCCGATGAAATGGCTATTGCAGCAGCATATGCAAAAAGAACTGCCGACTTACGGTTACTTGTTCGATTATTCCGGTTCCTATGCGGTATCGGAAGGACTGGGCGCGTATCATGGTGCAGAATTGCCCTACCTGTTCGATTCACTGGATGACCGGTTGCTAGATGACGATGCGCCTTTTATTCGGTATTGGTTGCAGACGGACTGGACCTCTTTCGCTAGTAAAGGGGAAGTAGAGGAGATCATGGGAATGCGAGACTGGCTTCCCTATTCGTCGGATCGAATGACGCTGTATCGGGTTGGGAATGCATCGAGCAGCGAGCGTGTCAGCGATTACCGTTCTCAACAATGTGAGTTCTGGGGACAGTATTTCGATTGGTGATGGTCCGCGAACATCCGTGGGAGGAAAGAGAACATGGCATCGTCGCTTTCAACGTTTCAGATTCAGACCACACATGAAATCGATGTGTTGGATATCACGGAACAGGTTTTGGGCTCTGTGGGAGCAAGCCGTGTGAAACAGGGGCAAGCCTGTGTATTTGTCGGCGGCTCGACCGGATCGGTTACGACAATCGAGTTCGAGCCGGGCGTGGTGAACGATTTAAAGCGGACCTTGAAGGAAATCGCTCCACCCGAGCGGCAATACGAACACGACAACGCCTGGGGCGATGGCAACGGCTATAGTCATGTATTGGCGGCCTTGTTGGGACCATCTCGCGTCTTTCCCATCGAGAATGGCAGGGTGCCCTTGGGTACCTGGCAGCAGATCGTACTGGTGGATCTGGACAACAAAGCCCGAAGTCGCCGAGTGATGGTACAGTGCTTCGGAGAGTAGCATGGTGCAACTCATACCGCATCCGAATCAGGGTGCAACTTTGAACTGATAGTTAAGTAGGCAAGGGGGAGATCGAATCGGTTATGACAGGTATCCGGGGTTACTTGCCTGTCAAAGTCGGGTGGTTTACCTGCGCCGGTTCGTGTTCGCCGGTAACAATCGTTTGGTTTCGATATTTGATGTGGTAGTGACGATACATGCTCGCGCTGGCCCCAAGCCACAGGATAATCGTGCACGAAAAGGCGAATAACGGATCGACTACGTTGACCAGCAACAGCGTAATGCCCATCGTCAATAAACCACGTATACCGACCATGACGACGTGTGCGCCGGAATAGCTGGAGACATCACGGCTGTCGGCAAAGAACATCGAACCGAGATTCCACACGATCTGGTTGCCTGCCCAGCCGAAACTGAGCAGGGCGTATCCGGCATAGATGTAATATTGAGGATTTTCAGGCTGGAGCACCCCGGTCAGGATGAAAGAAATCGGTAGTACGCTAATCATCAGAAACACGAGCGAGCCAAACAGAATCGGATTCTGGCGATCGAACAATCGGCCCATGATCGGCAGCAACGAAACCACACCGACCTGTAGTATTGTACCTTTGGCCAGGCTGATCTGTGTGTAGTTCAATTGCAGATCGTTGACCAGAAAGAGTGTGACAAAGGGTTGCAAGATCATGTAACCCATGCCGTAAATCATGAAATTGATTTCATAGCGGAAGAAGTTGCGATCCTCTTTAAACAGCGTGTACAGGTTTCGCCATGGTTTGAGAAATACCTGGCTTGCTTTGCGTCGATTTGCACGATTTTGATTGTAAACGGAATGGAAGGAATTGGTTACGGCGATTTTGGATAGGATCAGCGGTTCCAACATCCCAGCGACACCTACGAACATGATAATCCAGCGGTAATTCTGTTCGTTGGCGTCCAAAAGCAATCCCATGAACAACACGGAAACCAGGCTGGTTAAGGTCGTTCCGGACATGTAATAGCTGAACAGCTTGCCACGGATTTCTTTTCTGAAGTTGGTCTGGATGATCGAATGTTGAATGGCGATAATCGCCGGCCAGCTCAGCACGATGAAAAGCAGCAACAGCAGCAAGGGCTGCACCTCGCTGAACAGAGCCCCCAGCACGATTGGAAAGCGACCGAATAACGCGATGAACACAAGGATACGCGCCTTGCTTTTTCTGCCGTCGAGGTAAGAGGACCAGTAGGCGGCCACCAGTTGACCGGTGGGCCAGATCAAGGTCATGATTGCAATGTAATTTTTACTGGCGCCCAGCGTGTTTCGTGCAATCTCCGGCAGGATCAACCAGACCGAGGCCATCAGACCGCTGAAAAAAGAGGCCACCATCAGAAGACGGAACGTTTTCTTTTCCGCTTCCGTCAACTCCAGTCGGGTGGCCAGTCGGCTGATCAATGGGGTTTCTCCTGCTGCCTGCTCAATTCAGACCGATTGGCCGGAATCCGTATCGATTTCCGTTGCTTTTGTTTTCAGTTGCTTGAAATAGTCGCGGATCGCGGTTTCCAGTTCGGTTCGGCTAGAGAGAATAAAGGCCGTGCGGCGGAAGGCTGCGGCTCCATATAAGCCTTTGACATACCAGGCAAGATGCTTGCGCAATCTCGGGATGGCCAGTTTTTCTTCGCAGATCCGGCATTGCAGATCGATGTGCAGCAGGATCGTTTCTTCCAGTTCATCCAGGTCGGGAGCGATTGACTCGTCATCCTTCAGAATGCGGTCGATCAGCCACGGGTTGCCGAATGCGCCACGAGCGATCATGATGCCGTCGCAATTGGAAACTTCTCGGATACGACGGGCATCTGCGGCGGAGACGACATCTCCGTTTCCGATTACCGGAATGGACAAACGCCGCTTTACCCGGCCAATGATTTCCCAATCGGCCTTGCCTCCGAAAGCCTGGCTACGTGTGCGGCCATGCACGGTAACGGCGTCAGCGCCTTCTTCCTGACAGATCCAGGCGATGTCCACCGCGTTGCGGTTGGAATCGTCCCAGCCTGCCCGGATTTTCACCGTGAGCGGTAGATCGATTGCCTTACGGACTTCTCTAACAATTGATGCCACCAGTTCGGGGCTTTTCATCAATGCAGAGCCGTTTCCGCTTCCTGTCACCAGGCGGGAGGGGCAACCCATGTTCAAATCGACGATATCGGCAATGCCGTCTTCCTGTAGCCAGCGTGCAGCGTCGGCCAGCAATTGCGGTTCGTGTTCCGAAAGTTGCACCTGATAAGGGCTTTCCTGTGGATCGCCGATGATTTTGTCCAGGAATTTGGATTTGCTGTAACGCAGCCCACGTGCAGAAACCATTTCCGAGCAGGTTAATCCCACGCCGTGCTGTACGGCCAACAGCCGGAACGCCCGGTCGAAAACACCATCGACGGGTGCCAGAAAAAGACGGTTACGGATCGTACAGGAACCGATGCGAATAGGACTGCTTAGCGGCTGCATGTGGGTGTCAGTGCTCCGATTCAGAAGGGGTTGCCCGGTCGGGACGAATGCTTTCGATCAGTTGCGAGAAGTAACCATTTAAAACCCTATAGCGCTCCGCCTTTGCGCTAAACTGAAATGCGAGCAAGTGATCTTCGAACATCACCACATAGCATTTCGCTCGGTGCGGCTTTTTCTTGCTCCCCCATTCTACCAGGGCTTTATAGTATAAATGTCTGGGACCGAAGACAGGCAACTCCTGTTTCTGCATGATCATGACTTTGAAGTTCTTTTTCTGCTTCAAAGGATGGAGTTGCTCCTCCATGAAGCTCTGTGGCGTGTTTCCTTGCGAGATGTTGCTTCGTGAAGTTGCGACGGTCAGAAAGTCCATTGTCGTTCCGTTTTCAATTCCGAAGCGAAGCAAATCCTCTTCGGTTTCCATGGTCTTCATGCCGGGTGGCAAGTAAAAATGATAGCTTCCCTGGGGATCTTCAAACAATTGCCAGCCGGGTTTCGGCATGGAATCCTGAGTTTGAGCGTCGACCTTTTTTTCTTTAACCGGATCTAAAGCGGTTGGTTCAACCGCCTCCGGTTGGACGTTCGTTGGCGGCACATCCTTGGATTCGCAACCGAAAAGAAACAGCACCAGCAACAGACTTGTAAAAAGGAAGATTCTCATTGGGTTTTCCTCACGTCCGGAACAGAAACCAGCAAAAACGCCGTTTTCTGAAGTTATTGCAAGAACTCCGGCCAGCCGATCAGGAAATCGGAAACCCAGGTCACCGGAATGAACAAATAGGACATGGCACCGCTGAAAAGCAGGAAGATCAGAACGATGAATCCGTAGCGCTCAATGCTCGCCAGCATCTGTTCGAAGCGATCCGGCAGCAGTCCACCCAGAATGCGGCCTCCATCCAAGGGAGGAATCGGCAGCAGATTGAAAAACGCCAGAATAACATTCAATTTAATGAACACCACGAAGATGAACAAAACAGCTTGATCCACGAAACCGATTACGTGGACGACCAGGAACATTAATAAGGAGGCGATCAGCGCCATGATCAGGTTGGAGGCCGGTCCCGCTGCGGCAACCAGCAGCATTCCGGTCTTCATCGGTAGACGGCGTGTAAAGAGAACCGGATTGACCGGCACCGGTTTTGCCCAGCCGAAAATGAAGCCTCCGAACATGAATCCCATCAGCGGCAGAAAGATGGTTCCGATCGGGTCGATATGGGCAATCGGGTTCATCGTCAATCGCCCCAGCCGCTCTGCGGTGGGATCGTCCAGTTTTTTGGCAGCAAAGGCGTGGCTGTACTCGTGAACGGTCAGCGACAGGACCATCGGAATTAATAATGCTACCGCTCTGAGGATCTGATTCTCCATGCAGCCTCCCGTTAATAAGGAAACACCCTTGTAACAGAGAGCCATACACCTGTCAAAGAAATTGGGGGAATCCGGAATATTCCAATATATTTACGGGTTGTTCTGTTTGTTATGTCCATGTTCGGAATGGAATTTTAATGTGGAGAGGTTGATTGTGGATTCAAACTTGACGAACCCGGTTTTCGCTCATAAAAAGTGTTCTGATGAGTTTAGATTTGTGTTGACAATCATAGGGTGGGGACTATGATGTCAAAACTGATTGCCATAGGGATATCCGTAGATTGGCAACCAATGTTAAGGAAACATGACTTAAGATAACCTAGAAAAGAGGTTGAACGATGGCAGTGCTACGAAAAGACGAAATCAAGTCCAAAGACGGAAAAGTGGCGGTTCTGCTCCCCGGTCTGGGTGCTGTGGCAACAACCTTCATCGCGGGTGTGTTATCCATTCGCAAAGGAATGGCCAAGCCGATCGGCAGCGTGACCCAGCTGAGCACCATTCGTCTTGGAAAGCGCACGGATAGTCGTTCGCCCAAAATCAAAGATTTCCTGCCGCTGGCCGGTTTGGATCAAATGGTTTTTGGCGGCTGGGACATTTTTGAAGACAACACTTACGAAGCGGCCTGCAATGCGTCCGTTCTCAAAAGAGAAGATCTGGACAAAGTCAAAGATGAAATGTCTACGATCACTCCGATGAAAGCGGTCTTCGATCATAGCTTCGTCAAGAATATCGATGGTCCGAACAAGAAAACGGGTACGCGTTGGGAAAAAGCCCAGGCGCTGCGTGAAGATATCCGTAACTTCATGAAAGAAAACGACTGCAACCGCGCCGTGGTCATCTGGTGCGCCTCCACCGAAGCGTATCGCCAGCCGACAGCCGTGCACGAGAGCCTGGCGGCCTTTGAAGAAGGTTTGAAGAAGGACGATCCGAGTATCGCTCCGAGCCAGATTTACGCCTACGCTGCGTTGATGGAACACGTGCCTTTCGGTAACGGTGCTCCCAATATCTGCCTGGAAGTTCCGGCGCTGCGCGAGTTGGCCCGCGAAAACAAGGTTCCGGTGGGTGGCAAGGATTTCAAAACCGGCCAAACCTTGATGAAAACCATCCTGTCGCCGGGCTTCAAATCCCGTATGCTGGGTGTGTCCGGTTGGTTCAGCACCAACATCCTGGGCAACCGCGACGGCGAAGTGCTCGACGATCCCGAGTCCTTCCGCAGCAAGGAAGTATCCAAGCTGGGCGTGTTGGACACCATCCTGCAGCCGGAAGTTTACCCGGATCTGTACAGCGATCTGTACCACAAGGTCCGTATCAACTACTATCCGCCGCGTGGCGACAACAAAGAAGGTTGGGACAATATCGACATCTTCGGTTGGCTCGGCTACCCGATGCAGATCAAAGTCGATTTCCTCTGCCGTGATTCCATCCTGGCCGCGCCGGTGGTTTTGGATCTGGCCCTGCTTCTGGACCTCTCCCAGCGTTGCAACATGTGGGGAATTCAGGAATGGCTGAGCTTCTACTGGAAGAGCCCGATGGTGGTGGAAGGCCTGTATCCCGAGCACGATATCTTCATCCAGCAGACCAAACTGAAAAACACCATGCGTTGGCTGATGAAGGAAGATCTCATCACTCATCTCGGACTGGATTATTACGACATGGTAGGTGAGGAAGAGTAAGCCTTTCCCCTGTGATTTCAAACGGCTCGGTCGGGTTTTCGATCGGGCCGTTTTTATTTGTGGGACCGGCAAAGCGGCTTTGAAAAAAAAATGAAATTGTGAAAGAAAAATTCTTGACTTTACCCGCGTTCTAGGAGAATATCTCGCGGGTTGCAGGCGGGTAGCTCAGCGGTTAGAGCACCGGCCTTACAAGCCGGGGGTCCACGGTTCAAATCCGTGTCCGCCTACCAGCTTTACCCGCTGCACACAGCGATCTTTTTAAATACGGGGTGGTAGTTAAGTCGGTTATAACGCCGGCCTGTCAAGCCGGAGGCCGGGGGTTCGAGTCCCCTCCACCCCGCCATTTTTCAGAGCGATCCCTTGGGAAATTCTCAAGGGATTTTCTGTATTTATGGCTAGGCAGGTTTCGTGCCAACTTGAACACCTCCGTTTTGTGCCGCTATTGTGCCGTAACCTTGCACAAAATGGGCTCGTCCAGGGCCTCCACGGCCCCTCGAATGAGTTCTGTTGAAGTGTGTGCATAGCGCTCCGTCATGGCGATGGAGGCATGTCCGAGCAGTTCCTGAATGGTCCTGAGATGGACACCCTTTCCCACTAAATGGCTTGCGAAGGTATGTTGTAGCACATGCCATCCGATAGGTCGTAGCCCCGCTTTCATACAACACCGCTTCAAGGCGACATCTGCTCGACGGTGAATATGTCTCCCGCCGTCCGGTTTACAGAAGACCAGTTCGCTTTTCAGGTCATTTCAACTCAAAGCCGAAACTGCTTCGCTTGATGCCCAAATAAAACCAGATCCCGGGCTGGATTGAATTTTCTGGTACCACGAGTTGTGAAATGTTTTATTTGCGCGTGAGTAAAAAGGGGAATCTAAGTGCTGAAGTTTAAATAGGTAGGAAACCTATCGAAGAGGCAACTTCATTTGGAGTCGTGTAGCTGTTGCGTAATTCTTTCTTTTTCGGACTCTGGGATGGCGACTGCTCCAACTCGATTGAGTTCTTCTTTAGCCTGGTCGAAGTCCGCATGTTGTAGGAGTTGATTAAGCAATCTGATTCGAGTGGCGGCCGCAGCTTTTGTGCAGGTGGGACGAGTATCGAGGCGGCAAGCGTTTTCAAGGATGGGAAGCGCGACAGCAGGACCCGACAGTACTTCCGTCAATCGACCCCATTCAAATATCAACCCAGAATTCTGAGGCCATACTCGTGCGGTTTTAGAAAAAATCGATTCCGCTTCTTTCAGTTTACCACCGCGCCATAGCCAAACGGCATATGAAAAAGCGGTATCGGGTTCATCAGGAGCATTTTGGTATAGATCGGCGAACAATTTACCCGACTCTTCCTGTTTTCCCAAATCGGACAATGCCTTGGCTCTGGAGAGTTTTGCCTGATTGAAACTCGGGTAGATTTCGATGGCCTTTTCAAAATAGGGCAGGGCAAGATCCGGCCTGCCCTGAGTCGCATATTCGTTGCCGATCATAAAATAAGCGCGTGCGCCGCCCGGGGAATTCTTAAGCCACGCCTTGCCCAGACTGATTGGCCCTGCATAGGCGGGGACCGCAAAAAAGAGCGCCGTGGCAAGAAAACCAACTGGGAGAAAGCTTAATGTTGAGGCGAGCATACGACGATAAGACGTTGTGAGAAACTTTGGACGAAGACCTTGAATGGCTTGAACCGTCGCGGCGACTGAAAAAGCCAAACCGGTAAAAGGCAGATAAAGATGTCGATCCGCGAGGGTAAACGCGCCGAGCGAGTGCCACTGGAAGGCAATCAAGGCAAGGCAATAATAGGCCCAAATCCCGATTGCAATATTGCGCCAGGGTAAAAACTTGCGGGTCAGCAAGAGCACGACGATTGGAAGCACAATCGAGATCGCCCCGATTAAAAGCAAGCGCGGATCGTGCCACGGCGTAACCTGATAGGCACCCATGCTGAAATCGGCCGGGATGGAAAACGGCCATAAAATACGGGAGAGGTATTCAGCCGGAAAACTCAAAACGTGTGCCCAGCGTTCTGCTTTTGGAGCGAGAATCAGAGGATTTTGCAGTGCATCGATAAATTCCCACCAGCGACCGCTAACCAGTCTATGAAGGATGAAATCAATGATGCCGATGGCGAAAAATGGTATGGAGAATGCGATGTACGAACGCATACTTTGAAAGCGCCGCGTCAGCGCGGCATGTGCTAACATCAGAGGGAAAAGCAAGGCTGCATTTTCTTTAGACAGTAAACCGAGGGTGAACAGAAGTAGCATCCACACATAGCGACGCTTCAGGTAGCAAGTGAATGCAGCCAGTGAAAAACAGGCTGCAAGCAAGTCGGCTCGCCCAACAGCAAACAGGATGGCTTCACTGTGAATGGGGTGGATCATGAACAGACCCGCTCCAAGCGCGGCGGCCAGTTCTCCAAACCAACGGCAAAAAAATACAAACAGACTAAGGCAGAATCCGATGTGAATCAACAAATTGACCGAGCGTGCGCAAAACGGGCTCGGGCAAACCTGATAAACCAAACGTGTTGAAAGCGAGGCTATCGGCCGATACGACCAGACCGAAAAGATTCCTGGGGTTTGTCCCCAGAAGTTGCGAGTAAAAACAGGCAGAATTGAGTCGCCGGTTACCGATGTGTTGGTGATGACATGCTCGGTATCATCGTAAAACCATGGTGCGTTAAGAACCGGCCAGTAAGCCAGGAGCGTGGCGACGACGCAGATCGCCAACAAGGCGACTGCCAGACGTGCGTTTAAAGTGTTTTCCTGTGGCTTCAGGGTATCGCTGTAATCTGAGTCTGAGTGCAAATCACCTGTTTCCATCTGTGTGGTTGTTATCGCATGATGGCGTTGAACGTCTGTCCGGCAACTTCGACCATAATGGTGCTTTTGGGAGAGTACTCGTGTCGTTCGGTTCTGTCAACTGCCCTGACCCCGATACTGACGCCAGTCATTGTGTTAGGTCCGGATCAGCCGATTGACTTTGGAGACCCCGGATATCTCCGACGGCGGCGGCATAATCGACTCCGGTGCCGGTGGTTGTGCTCTCATCTCCAGAAACATTCGATGCATTCAGTCTTCGTTCAAGTCTCGTCCAAATGATAAAAAAAGTCGTACATTAAACATAAAACATAATGTAATCTTAGCACTTAGGCATGTCAAGAGGCAACAGGCAAATAAGTAGTGTACGCTGCGTGCGTAGCGGATTTCGCTGATTTATGACGTTTGGCGTATATTCTTATCCCTTTGTAATTACAGAACAAAGTCCATGTATTAATCCGTTTTTCAACTGTTGCAAGCTGACTAGGCAAAATTTTCCTAAAGAAAGTTCAAAACAGGCCGATTGTAAGGATGAGAACCCAGGGAAGGGTAGTTTCGACGACAGGGAGGTCACGAATGAAACTGCAACCAACACAATCCAGCGCATATGTCGCGCAACTGCAATCGATTCAAAAAACGCAACCGGTTCAGAATGCGGAAACACGCACGGCTAAGGATGTCTTAGACCAGGTGCAACTGAGCGCCAAGGTCGACGAAACCTTTATCCAGCGGACGCTTTCCACCACCATCGGCCAGAAAGTCGATGAGATGCTCAAGGCCAACGGCCTTGATATCAACCAACTTATGGGTGTGGACTGGTCGCCGGAAGCCACGTCGCAGCGCATTTTCGATTTCACCACCAGCTTCTTCGACATGTACCGTATGCAGCATGAAGACGAGAGCCTGGAAGAGCAGATCGCAGGCTTTGAAAAGATGGTGCGCGGCGCGGTGGGCAAGGGCTATCAGGAAGCGGTCGGCATTTTAAATGGCTACGAAGTCGACAAAGGCAGCCTGTCGGTGGCCGAGGAAACCATGTCGCAATTGTACAAGAAATACGACGAGTTCTTTGCCGGATTGCGTTCCTCCACCAGTGAAGAAGACGGCGTTCAGGCCTAACTGAAGTTCTTGGATTATCTTGGCATTATTCGACCCATAAAGTCGGGGCTCGCCACGCCATGTCTGGCTTCCACCGATTCCTATCAAAACCGAGAGATTATTATAAATGCGGGGCTTCATGTATTTCCTTGTGAATACTGGGTTGCATGATACCGGCAATTGGAGTAAAACAAAAGGCATTGGTGCATCAGCGGTTGCGGCTTGGCCGCTCATCTGAATACTTGTTTCAGTGAGGAGGATACTATGCAGCGTTTCCTTTTCGTTCTCTCCAGAGGACAGGAAGATCCCACCCGTGCCACACGTATATTCCAGTTTGCCAAGTTCGCCATGGAAGACGGAAATCCGGTTACTGTCTTTTTGGTCGATGACGCGGTCTGTTTTGCCAAAATCGGCATGGCGGATAATGTCAAGGCTCCGACCGGTGACGAAATGAAACCGTATCTGGATTCGTTGATCGAGAACAACGTCCCGATTCTGGTCTGCACTCCCTGCGCCAACGCCCGGCATCTTTCCGAGGATGAATTCATCCCCAATGCCAAACTCGGAACCGGAAAAATGCTGATCGAATTGATGAAAGAATCCAAGGTACTTAGCTTCTGATTTCCCGTTATCACGCTATACAGCAGGATGATCTTCCATGAGTGATTTGGCAGAACAGAAACGTCGTTTTCGCAAGCAGGCGATTGCCAGGCGTGAGACTCTTTCGCCAGAGCAACGACAGGACTTCTCGTTGGCCGCCTGCAATCGGCTTTTAACTCTGGATCTTTATCGTAACGCCGGTGCGATTCATGCCTTCGTTCCTTTCGGCTCTGAAATCGACACCCGCCCGATCATCGAGCAAGCCTGGGCGGACGGTAAAACGGTTGTGTTTCCGGTGACGGATCGCAAGAACGACACCCTTATTCATCGTGCGGCGCAAAACTGGGAGCAGTTTACGCCCGGTTACGCTGGGATTCTGGAGCCTTCCGGCGCTTGTCCCGAGTTTCCGCTTGGCGATTTGGACCTGATTCTCGTACCCGGCATGGCCTATGATCGTCAAGGTTATCGCATGGGATATGGCGGCGGCTACTACGATCGTTTCCTGCCGCAAACCCGGGCTGTAACGGTTGGGCTTGCTTTTAACGTGCAACTGGTGGATGAGGTGCCGCGCGAGGTGCATGATCTGCCGGTAATGCTGCTGATCACCGAAACGGAAACCATCGAAATCGATCGGAATCGATAAAACCTGCTCTTCTTAGCAGCCGAAACATTCCAATAAAACTGAGGTAACTCATTGGCAGAGCCGAATCGGTGGGGTATGGCTGTTAACCTTGAAACAAGGTTTTGCGGAGGTATGCATCATGAAGATCTGCATTGTTGGCGCTTCAGGAAAACTCGGTCAATACATGGTTCAGCATGCGCTGGATAAGGGATATGAGGTCGTAGGTGTTTGTCGTGAAAAGAGCGTGGATAAGCTGGGTCGCTTTAAAGGAAGAATCGAACTTGTGCCGGGGGCGACCAACGACCCGGAGGTGATCCGGTCTGCGGTGGCTGGTTGCGATGCGGTGCTTGTCGTGCTGGTTCCCTGGGGGGTGCAGCAGTATTCAACCGGAACGGCGCAGGCCGTGCTTGACCATGCCGAACCGAACGCACGACTGATTTTTTCATGTGGCTGGCATATCAGCAGAGATGGCAAGGATCAATACTCAAAAAAGTTTTTATGGATGGTGAAAATCTTCGGTTGGATTGCGAAACTGTTTCGGGCAGTGGATATCGATGACCAGGTGGAAGCCTGCCGACGAATTTTCGAAAGCGATACCCGCTGGACCGTCGTGCGTGGAAGCGATCTGGAAGAGGGTGAAAGTCAGGGCTTGCCTGTTTGGAGCAGGCACGTAGGTGATCCGATTCTGCAAAGCAATCTCACGCGCCGGATCGATTTCGCTTTGTTCATGGTGGAAGCAATTCAGAACGAGGACTTGATCCGGGAAGCTCCGGCAATCGTCGGTTGCCAGACACCTTCTGCGCTGATGTATGCTAAAGCAGGGACAGCAACAATTTAAGTGCTTTGCTTATCCCGCCAGTTTCCGATGAATGACCTGGTTGAGAATGAAAAACAGCAGTAGCGTAGCTGCAATCATCACCCCCAGCGACAACAGGGGGGGCACGTCGGAATAGCCGATAAAGCCGTATCGGATCATGTTGATATTGTGGAACAACGGGTTGAATTGACTGATCGTCTGCCATAGGTCCGGTAGGCTTTGAATGGGGTAGAACACGCCTCCCAGGAAAATCATGGGTTGCATGATAAAGGTGGTCATGAAAGTAACGGCCTCAAAGCTGCTGGCCCACATGCCGAACACGGTGCCGATCAAGCCGAATTCGATCCCGGTCAGTACAATTGCAACGACCAGCAGGGCAGGGTGAGTGATCGACAAGTCGGGAACGAACCAGATGCTGGTTAAAAGTACGGTAGTCAGTGCCACCATTGCGCGAGTCGCAGCCGCCAGTGTATACGCCAGCCCGATCTGCCAGCGTGGAATCGGGACCAGTTGCAAATCTATGATTGTCCCATGGTTTTTCGCCAACACCAGCGCAAAGCCGGGATTCATGAAGCTGGCGTTGATAATCGTCATTCCCAGCAGACCGGTGTAGATGAACGGCAGCGCCTGCGCGTTGCCGATGCTGCGTTGGCCCATCAACACCCCGAAGACCGTTAGGAACAACAGTGTGGAAATAATGGGAGTGAATAGGGTGTCCATCCAGATTTTTCGGAAGCGGCGTACTTCGCGTGCGTATAAAGCCAGCATATAGCGCATCAGTCGCCTCCTTTCTCGGAGGCGGAAGTGGCGGCATCGTCGGTTTTATGTCCGTTCAGGCCGGTCAATTCCAGAAAGATCTTTTCCAGGCTGGCATGTTCGCTACGCACCGATTTCAGGTTGGAGCCGTAGTGTTTGCATAATT
Organism: Myxococcota bacterium; assembly: GCA_965140415.1. Lineage (GTDB taxonomy): Bacteria > Myxococcota_A > SURF-8 > SURF-8 > SURF-8. The sequence continues at coordinate 3,894,220 of OZ223209.1, read as the reverse complement.
TGGCCAAGCCGGGCAGCAATTCGCGACTGTGATATTCGAATTCCGTTCCAACACGTTCAACACCGTCGATATTCCGCTCTTGGGGATGATACAACTCGAAGTAAATCACGCCCTGCTCGAAGTTGCGCTGAAAATCTTTTAGTGAACCGGCTCCAACGATCTGCCCGTGATCGATGATCGTAAGCTCGTCGCAAAGTTGTTCCGCTTCTTCCAGGTAATGCGTCGTAAACAGGATGGTCGTGCCGTTGCGGTTCATCTGCACGATCAGATCCCAGATACGCTGTCGCAGTGCAACGTCCACCCCGGCGGTCGGTTCGTCCAGAATCACGAAGCGGGGCTCATGCAAAATCGCTTTGGCGATCATCAGGCGGCGCTTCATGCCGCCGGAAAGTTGATAGGCGCGCTGCTTGAGCTTGTCCGCCAGGCCAAGTTCTTCCAGTACCTGCTCGATGCGTTGTTTGCGGCGGGCATGCGACAACCCATACATGCCGGAAAAATAGTATAGCACCTCCTCTACCGTAAAGATGGATTCCTGCGTGATTTCCTGGGGAACCACGCCGAGCATTTTACGTGTTTGGATCGGGTGCTGCTGGTTGTCCACTCCGAAAATGCGAATGCGCCCGGAAGTCGGTTTGGTGACTCCGCCGATCATGTTGATCAAGGTCGATTTCCCGGCTCCGTTCGGACCCAACAGGCCGTATATCGACCCTTCCGGCACGGAGAGAGACAGGTTATCCACGGCGATGAGATCCGCTTTTTTGGTTTGCTTGTACCGTTTCGTGATGGCTTGGACTTCCAACGCTTGTTTCATCTACATCCTCTCACGGTCGCATTTCATCCGTTTAGGTAGAATGACTCTCGTTGCATGAATATTCCCATAAGGAAGGGTAAAACGCGATCATCGCAGCGGTTATCGAGCCTTTTAAACTGAATACTTTAGCAATGTCAATCAGGTGGAACCATCTTTGGGTAATGGTCGGCCATGTGGGTCGATATCCGGAAATTCGACATCCTGTTCCACCTGCGACAGGATCTTCTCATCCAGGAAATGCTCCATGCGATGGGCCGGTTCATGCAGGTGATCGTCTGGAAGCGGCGTGTTTTTAGCAAGATAGCTTTCCCATAAACGATGCCCGCGAATCAGGCGACTGGCCTTCTCCGTACCGGAATCGGTCAGGCGTAGCCCTGTAGCTTGTCGCATGGTTTCTCCCTGCCACAACGCGAATTGAATCGCAACGCGACTTCGCCAGCCGCTTTTCATGGTTTCGATAATCAGAGAACGAGGCATCGGTTCGGTAGAACCTTGTTCCTGCCAGCGATACAGCAGCGCCAAAAGGTCTTCCCGCACGATTCGAAAACCCATGCGTAGCTGGAATATGCGTTTGGCCAGGTAGCCGTATTTCGGCGAGAACAGCACCGCCAGTGCAAAATGTCCTCCCGCCATCACAGCCATCATTCCGGCGACTGTCGCGTTGTAGTGATAGGCTGCCTCTCGTCCCAGTATCGCGGAAGAGATGCCGACCGCCACGGAAAGCAGCGCCATCCAGCCGAGCCGATCGGTCAGCAAGTAGGCCGTAGCGCTGGGAACGATCAGCATGGCTACCACCAGAATCGAGCCGACTGCCTCAAACGCAATAACCGTAAAGGCGGCCACCAGCGACATCAGCAGCACGTGTACCAGTCCGGCGCGGAAACCCAGTGTTGTGGCAAGTTGGGCGTCGAAGGCCACCAGTTTCAATTCTTTCCATAGTAACGATACGAACAGCAGCACGATGGCCGTCAGTATACCCAGATTCAAGGTCATACGAGGAACGTCCAGGCCGAAAACGGGAGTCGTATCCAGCGCCGCCGATTCCAAAATACCGTACAGGACACAACCCGGATCGAGATCGACCTGGCTGGCAGCGCGTGTAATCAGTACCACCCCCAACGCGAACAAGGAAGTAAATACAACCCCGATCGCTGCGTCTTCGTTGACTCTGGCCAGGCGGCGGATCGACTCGGTCAGCAGCACCGTCAATAGTCCGGCCACGCCTGCACCGATGAGCATGTAAATGGGAGAGCGGCTCTGGGTGACGATAAACGCGATAGCCAGACCGGGAAGTACGGCATGGCTAATGGCATCGCCTAACAGGCTCATGCGGCGTAGCAGCAGAAAATTTCCGAGCAATGCGCCACTAGTGTTCACCAGAATACCGGTGACGATGATCCAGAAGCCGATGGCGTCAAATCCCAATACGGTGCCCATTACACCCCCTCTCCAACCGGATGAACCGAGCTCGGTGGTGCGAATTCGGGAAGACGTCCCTGCTCTTGCAGGCGGGATTCAAGTTCGGCCAGAATTTTTGGAGTCAGTACATGTTCGATTTCATCGGCATCGCGGTCTACATGATCCGGCGCAATGCTGGCCTGTTCCACCAGAAAGATCTCCCATAAGCGGTGGGCTTTAACGATCTGCGCTGCCTGTTTCAACCCGGAATCGGTCAACACCCAACGATCCGCGCCTCGCGGCAGAACCTCTTTCTTCCAGTTGGCAAAAAGCAGCAACGCTTTTGCCGTGCTGCGCCGCCATGCGCGGGTGGCCAGAATCTCGGATAGAGAAACCTCAGTGCGGTCGGGTAAGCTCGGCTCGTTGACTTCGTAAAGTGTGCGAAGCAGATTCTGTCGTGCGATTTTCCACTCGGTATGCAGACTCAGCCAGCCACGTGCAAGAACACCACGCCTGGGAGCGAACAACATCGAGAACAGGAATACCGCAGCCCCGGTCAATACGATAATCGCCCCGGCAGGCAGATCGGAAACTCGGGAACTGATCCAGGTTCCAAGCAGGGCGGAGATCAAACCGAACATCGCCGAAAGCAGCATCACGCGCCCCAGTCGGTCTGTCCAGAAACGGGCGGAAACGCCGGGAATGATGAGCATGGCCGCCATCAGCACGACGCCCACGGCGGGCAGTCCGATGACGGTGGTGAGTACCAGTAGCGCCATCAGAATCGCATCGAGCGCCAAAACCGGCAGTCCTTGGACTTTACCGAAGTTCGGATCGAAGGTGATCAGCTTCAATTCTTTAAAGGTCAGACCGACCACGACCACGACATTGAGCGCCATCAAGCCGATCAGCAGTACATCCTGTCCGATCATTCCGGCGGTTTTTCCAAGAAGAAAGGAATCCAGCCCGGCTTGGCGTCCGCTGGGGTCGTCCTGCACGATGCTGGAAAGAACCAGACCCAGACCGAATAGAACGCTCAATACTATTCCGATGGCGGCATCGGCCTTGATCCGCGTATTTTTCTGTAACCAGGAAATCAGGAATCCGCCCAATAGACCGGAGATGACCGCTCCCGCAAGCATCGCCGTAAAATTGCGTTCACCGATAATCATGTATGCAAGAGCCAGACCCGGCAAAGCGCTATGGGCAACGGCGTCGCCGACCAAGGAACGTTGCCGCAATACCGCAAACAAGCCTACGATTCCGCTGGCCAATCCGAGCAGGCCGGTGCCAAGTAGAACCACAAACGTATTGTAAGGCACGCCCAATGCGCTGGAAACGGTTTGCAGTCCGGTTTGGATGCTGCTTAAGCCCAACGTGGCGAACAGCAGAGCCTCCGTCAGAAGCAGAATGGGTAAAACGAGTAGGGCTTTCATGATCGGGTTTTCGCCTGTCGCACGGCCTCGGCGGCCTGATCGAGAATGGAAAGACGCCCGCCATAGGTTTTTTGCAGGTTTTCCTCTGTAAAGACCCGATCGATCGGACCGTGATCGATGACGCGCATATTTAACAGTATCAGATGATCGAAATAATCTTTAACCGTTTGCAGGGTATGGTGAACGACGATCACCGTTTTCCCCGATTCGCGCAGTTCCCGCAGCATGGTCAGGATGGCCTGTTCGGTGGCGGCATCCACACCGGCGAAAGGTTCATCCATGAAGTACAGTTTGGCATCCTGAGCCAGAGCGCGGGCAAGAAAAACACGTTGTTGCTGGCCACCGGAAAGCTGGCTGATCTGTCGCTCGGCATAATCGGCCATGCCCACCTTTTCCAGGCAGTCGCGTGCAATGCTGTAATCCCGCTTACCCGGACGACGGAACCAGCCGACATGCCCGTATCGTCCCATCAGTACGACTTCCAGTACGCTTACGGGAAAGTCCCAGTCCACCGATTCTCGCTGGGGGACGTACCCGACCAGGTGGCGCTGCTTCTCATACGGCTTTCCGAAGATATCCACTCGACCACTGGCTCGTGGAATCAAACCCAGAACGGCTTTCATCAAGGTGCTTTTTCCTGCCCCATTGGGACCGATAACGGCGATCAACTGATTTTCCGGCACCGTAAGATCGATATCCCACAGCACCGGTTTATGGTGATACGCCACCGTCATGTCGTGGATCTCCAACGGTGGAACAAGTCCTGCCTTCGGTTCCGTATTTGTCTCGCTTGCGGGCATATTGTGGTCTTTCGCTATTTCAATGCGTTGACTATGGTGTTGACGTTGTGGCGCACCATTCCAACGTAGGTTCCTTCCGGGGTGCCTTCTGCTCCCATGGCGTCGCTGAACAACTCACCGCCAAGTTTTAACGGATGCATCTGGGCCTGTGCGCCTTCAAGTAGCGCTTCAACGTTCTTTTTCGAAATGGTGGATTCAACGAAGATTGCCTTGGCTTTGCGCTTTACGATGAAATCGATGAGTTGGTTCAGGTCGTTGACGCTGGCTTCCGATTCGGTGCTGATTCCCTGAATGCCTCGTACTTCGATGTCATAGGCCTTTCCGAAATATCCAAAGGCGTCGTGGGCGGTTACGAGCAGGCGCTGTTCTTTGGGGATGGAAGCAATTTGCTCACGAGTCCATTTGTCCAACTCCAATAGTTCAGTGGTTAGTTTCTGCATGTTTGGAGCGATATATTCCTGAATTGTGTTATCTTTCCCAATCAATCGCTTATTGATTTGAAGGGCAGCCTTGAGCCACAATTTAACGTTGAACCAGACATGCGGATCGTGAGCACCAGGATTCTTAGGAGAGGCAAGTAGATCTTCTTCTTGGAATTCTTCCGTTACCGCGTAAATATCCTTGTATCGGCTTTGATCGGCGAGGCTTTTGCCTTCACGATAGGTAAATCGTTCGAATACTTCAGCAAGTTTGCCTTCCAAATGCAGACCGTTATAAAAAACGATATCTGCCTGGGCAATCATGCGAATATCCTTTTCTCGTGCTTTGTACAGGTGAGGGTCTGTACCTGGCCCCATCATCACATCCACCTGAACGCGGTCGCCGCCGATGCGACGAACAAGGTCGCCGATCATGCCGGTGGTGGCAACGATATGAAGCTTCTTTTCTTCGGAGTTTTGCTTGATTCCGCTTCCACCGCCTTGCTCCTGGCTGGGTTTGGAACAAGCCACTGTCAGTAGCATCGCAATGACCACAATGACATAATTTGCGAATTGCCTATACATCTTCAGCCCCTTCATCGACGCTTCTTATAAAAGCGTGTTGTGAAAATAGGATAGCCCTGCTTTGACTAACGATCATTGTAGCATGCTTTGCCTGTTTCGTGTAGAGCAAGAAAATATGTCATTTCACAGGCTCTAAAGCAAAAGGTGTTTCCTCATATTCAACATTTCATCAAGTTCATAATCAATGCGATTTGGATCGGTTCCATTGATCGGAACTACGGTTTTTCTTTCTTAAAAAGAAATACATCCATGCATCAATGGAGTTGAAATAAGAATCTGATATTCCGAAAAGAGGGGAATCTTTAGTTGATATCAAGGGTGGTTTTCGTCCGAAAATCGTATAATTGGCAGAGATAAGGATTTTGTTAATTGTCAAAAGACCTTTATCGATGCAATGGAATCGTGTAAGTATTGTTGGAGAGGTAATTGGTGAATAAATAGATTCCGAAAGGAAGTACATGATTGTTGCAACTTTGAAAGATGCCATTGAATACGCCGTTTCATCGGAAAAGGCGGCTGTGGAAATTTATTCGTTCCTGCATGATCTGGTCACCGATCAGAACTCGAAGAAGTTCTTTCGTCATATGCAGAAGCAGGAAGAAAATCACATCGAGCGTGTGCGCCTTTTTGGAGAAGAATTATCCACAGAAAATGAATCTCTGTTGGGGATTTCGTTGGAGGATCTGGATTTCACGCCTCTTCCAGCGCTGATGCTGGGAGAAAAGACCGTGTTGAGCGAGGCGATCAAATATGCAAAAGCTTCTGAAAAGTCGGCATTTTCTTTCTATGATGGCCTGGCGGCACGTGTGAAAGATGCGGGCAGCGACATGGCGTATGCATTTTTCTCAAAGCTTGCCGAAGTCGAGAAAAAGCATTACGATGAACTGACCAAACTGGAAAAACACGTGTATCATAAGTAAAAATATAATTCTCTTGTCTTGTGCAGGGGGAAGGTTAAGCTAGATAGGTTAAGCTAGAAAAATGGCAAATCCCAAAGCTTCAAAGTCAGGTGAAAAAGCTCCGCACGTTTGCCCCTGGCAATCCGTGAAATCTTTCGATAATTTCCTGCGTCCTTTGATTCACAATCCGGTAAAGATGTTCCGGCCTTATGTTCAGGAAGGAATGCAGGTACTGGATGTCGGTTGTGGCCGTGGTTTCGCTTCAATCGGTTTGGCTAAGCTGGTCGGGCAGAGCGGAAAGGTAACCTCAGCCGATTTACAGCCTGAAATGCTGGCGATGGTTAAAGAGCGGGCCGAAAAGTCCGGTCTATTGGAACGCATCGACTTCCACCGTTGCGAATCGGACCGAATTGGCGCCAGCGGACCGGTTGATTTCGCCGTGGCGTTTTGGATGGCGCACGAAACTCCCGATCAGGCCGCCTTTTTTAATGAAATCGGCTCGCTATTGAAGCCGGGCGGGCATTTCTTTCTTGCAGAGCCGAAGGGGCATGTTTCCAATGCCGCGTTTGACCGTGAAATCCAGCTGGCCAAGGGGGCTGGACTGGACATTACGGACCGGCCCAAGGTCCGCTTCAGTCGAGCTGTGGTGCTGCGCAAAGTGGGTTGAAACAACACGAAGTATCATGCTGTCCTATAAAATACGAATAGAAAGGCCACTTCCACATGTAGCGGAAGTGGCCTTTTGTGTTGTCTTTCCGTGCCGGAAGCGGCACGTTACGTGATGTTATGGACAGTGAATCGTGATGCTGTCACAGCCCCAATCCGATTTGCCAAAGCTCGTTCCATCCGGGAACTGACCATTCGGGTTGCCGCCGTTGGCTTCTACGATGCTGTGCCAACCGGTGCAGGCTTCGCCGTCGTCCCAATCGCAGCCTGTGGCGGTAAAGGTCGTGCCCGAGGGAACGGCAGTGCAATCGTATGAGTAATCAGGATTTTGCGTACAGGAACAACCGCAATAGCTGCCTTCCATATCAAGTTCGAATAGCTCTGCATCCCAGTCGATTTCGGGAACTTCGCTATCTGCGGCTTCCCAGTCGATTTCTGGAATCTCATCTTCCATCGCGTCGCCGTCAAAATCAATGTCGGAATCGAACGCATCGATATCACCATCCGGAGTGTCTCCATCCGGCGTATCCATATCGCCATCTACATCAACATCGATGTCGCCATCCATATCGACTTTCACGCAACGTACCGGCATTTTTTCCGTTTTTAAGGCGTTTGAAATTGCCGCCATCGTGAAATCGATGGTAAAAGCCTGAGTGGTATCATCCATGACTTCGGACATCGACCATAACGAACCGCATTCCCCGTTTAAATCGCCGGAACGGAAACAGGGATTGCCGACGCAGCCGGCGCAGTCGCCTGTGATGCAGGAAAGATCCAGGCAGTTGATTGACACGGGGCAATCGCCACCAGTAGCGGTGGTGTTGCAGCCCGAAATCAAGGTGCGCAGATCGTTGATGCAGGGGGCGCGCCAGTACTGGTGACCGGCCCAGATCAGGTCATCGCAATATTGCACCATGTCGGTTTGAGCCATCGTCTCCGGTGAAGGCGGATCTTGCCAGCAAATGTTGGTAACAGGATCGCACCAGATCGACTCTTGCGGTTGACTGTCACCGTCAGCCGTATCGCCGTCAGCCGTATCACCATCCGCCGTGTCACCGTCAGCCGTATCGCCGTCAGCGGTATCGCCATCAGCCGTATCGCCGTCAGTCGTATCGCCATCTGCCGTGTCACCGTCAGCCGTGTCACCATCCGCGGTGTCACCGTCCGGTAAGCTGTCTTCTTCCTGATCGCCGTCTACGGTGTCGCCGTCCGTGCTGTCGTCGTCTCCGCCACAACCCATGACAAACAGTGCCATTGCAAGCAATAAAATTAAAACCTGTAGATATTTCAACGCCTTCATAGTTCCTCCCTGTTGGTTTCTGCCGAGTCGAATGACTTCCCAAGCCTCAGATCGCATCCAATTTTTCCGATGTGAGAATAATACAGGAGCCGACGGCTAATTTCAACAGAAAACGAATTGATCATCTTTGCAATTCTGACTAAGGGTAAAATCTGAGAACGAACATAAACCACGAATTTAATAGGAAAATTGACGCATTTCCATATTCGGGCTATCATGAAACATTGTTCAATTTCATTTCGAAGGAAAACTCGCATGATGCACCATCGAATCTTCTTCTTGAGCATGCTTGCCGTTTCTTTTTTCTTTACGCTGGTTGCCGGATGCAGCGGTGATTCCGATAGTGATGTGAGTTTCAGCATCTCGATTGAGGATCGCTACAGTGGTTTGCTCGATGCTGCACAGGAAACAGAAATTGCAGAAACTGTAGAACTGTTTAACTTAATGAGTTATCGGGCGACTGTTCTGATCAACTCGACGCTTTTCGCGGATTTCTACCGTACCAGCCCGGATGTCATCAAGGCGCGAGCTATTGCCGCCCAAACCGCCATCGACGATCTTAACACCGTGGCCGCCTACTTGATTCAATTGGAAGAACAGAACCTGCTGCCACTGGTGCAAGCCAATATGGGACGAAAGCTGATGGCAAAGAGCGCCACCGGCGATCTGTATCATGCCAAGCGCTTGATCGATCTCTACATGAACGACGACGCTTTCTACCGGAAATACAAGCTATCCGATATCGCCAGACGTACCGGTGTTTCCATGACGCGTCTGCGAATGATGATGCAACAGGTCACCTACGAAATCGAAACAGCCGGATATGTGACGGTGGATCAGCAATACGAAAAGGCTGTGCGAAATTGCAAAGCCATTCGCGATACAGCCGTTACTGCGGAAGGTGTGCTGGTGACTGTTGCCACCGGTGGTGCCGGTGCTGCGGGAACGTTGACCACGCTGCAAAAAACCGTACAGGTCGTAGAAGGAGTGAATACCGTGCTGAACGTGGCTGAGAGCGGCGTCAATGTCGTTAATGCGGCTATCGGCACCGATGAAAAACCACCGGTCATCGATAAAATATTCAAAGCCAACAAAGTCGTCAGTTATTTGCTGATTCCAAAAGCAGTGGGAGGAAAGGATGTCGGTTCCATTGTGGCGCTAGTCGGCCCGGTGAACGATGGAACGGATCTCTACTTCAATATCAACGGTAATTCCGACACTGTGGAGGTTTCCAGTACGCCGAAGAAAACGACCTCAGAGGCCCAGCATAAACAGCGCCAGGAGGTGTTGGACGACTTACTGCTACCCGGCGACTATCAACTGCCGAAGAGCCAACTTGTCGTTCCCAATTCGGACAATTCGGGCTTCAGTTTCGTGGACGAGCCTACCAGTGATGACGATTTCGTTCTTGATGCGGTCAACATGGCGGATCTTTGGGATTTGCCAGATGCCACAAAGGATGACTTGAGTTGGAATACGGATGCTGAAAATCCCGATTCGTCGATGGAGCATGTCAGCAGCCAGGGTATTTTATCGGAAGATAATCCACTGTTCAACGATAGCCTGTTGTTCGATCCCGTGCTTGTCGATCCTCCAGCCGTAACCGTCACGGCATCTCCGGCCAGCGGAGAAGCTCCTTTGATCGTTACCTTCCAGGCCACCGTGGAGAATCCGAGTAATGAAGCGTTGACCTATGCCTGGCATTTCGGTGATGGCGGCTACGAAGAGAGCGCGTTGTCCTATCCAGATCATACCTATACCGAAGCTGGAACGTTCCGGGTGACTGTCTACGTTTCCGGCGATCAGCTTGGACAATTGATGGGAGCGATCACCGTTCAGGTTCAGCCGGGCACGGCTGTTACGCCAGATGGCGATGGGCCGGACTACTCTGAAGGCACCTGCTATACGCCTGCCGGTATCAATGCCTGTCGGGAAGTGCAAACCGGAGTGGTGATGTGTAATCCGTTGTACAGAGTCGAGCAGGTTTGTGCCGAAGCCCGCCCGGGGCGCTCCGTGTTCGAAGAAGTGCGCTCCTGCGACGATGGCAATCCTCTCACCTGGGATCGTTGCGGAGAGGCTGCGGCGGATTGCTCCGCTTCCTGCGAACACGACGATTGGAGCGGAACGGTACTGCCGGTTCAGAATTGTACCGCAGGTTATCGCGACGGATACAACCAGGGTGAGCAGTGGTGCATGGATGATGTCCTTTTGGATGACGATGGTAACCCGACCTTATATCCGGTTATCGGAATCTATACCTGCAATGGAGAAAATGAAATCGTGCTCGTCGCTGCCTGTCAGTGTTATTACGACTGGGAAGCTGGTGGAGAGCCGTACTGTCATGCTCCAACTCCTTATCCTTACGGGGAGTATTGATGCGCTAGCGCATGCTGAATACCAGCGCGAGCAAGGGACGCAATATCTATGTCACATATTCTCTTGTTACAGGGGATTTCGTAGAGGAGGCTCGTGTGTTGGAAGTGGAGTTGAAGCGACTATAAAGTAAAGTCGTTGCAGTTGTTTCCGGTCAAACAATCATTCCTGAAAAGTTGACACCTTTCTCCCGATGTCGCATGATCGATTCGGAAACGACATCGACTAGTTGGAGAACGGAATGCAACCCAGTAGAAGCAAGCTCTACGGTGGTAGAGATCATGCGCGCAAAGTCTATTTAATCGCTCCCAAGCACCCGGAAAATTTCTGGTCGATGCAGGGAACGGTGGACCTGTTCGGCGCAAAAACCCTGATGCCCAATAACGCCTTGGCAACCCTGATGGCCTTGACTCCGCCGGAAATCTGTGTGGAATACATCCTGTGCGACGAGAATGTGTCTACGCTCGATTTTACAACACCCTGTGATCTGGCGGCGGTAACGGGCGGCACCTTGCACGCGCCTCGGATTCGGGAAATCTGTCGCAAATTCAAAGAACGGGGCGTTCCGGTGGCGCTGGGAGGCACCTACGCAAGCATACTTCCCGAAGAATGCGAAGGGCTGGCGGATTTTCTGTTTGTCGGTGAAGCCGAGTATACCTGGCCGCAGTTCCTGCAAGAATGGGTACGGGGAAAAGCTAGCCCCGAATATCGTCAGGCGAAGTATATAGACATGAAGGACAGTCCCGCTCCCGATTGGTCGCTGATCGACAGCGGGGACTATTTGAATATCAGTGTGCAGACCGGGCGCGGCTGCCCGAATCGCTGCGATTTTTGCGATGTGGTGCAGTATGTGGGCAGAGGCTGTCGCACCAAGCCGATCGACGCGGTGATGGAGGAGGTGCGCAGGGCACATCGTATCGGGGCGAAGTCGGTCTTCTTTTCCGACGATAATTTCTACGGGAAACCCGCCTACACCAACGAACTGCTGGAGCGCCTGATCGAATGGAACGGCAAACAGGCACACCCGCTGTCGTTTTCCACCCAGATCACGGTGCAGGTGGCGGATGATGACGCGCTTTTGAAAAAGTTCGCCGACGCGCGCTTTTCCGTGCTGTTTCTTGGGGTGGAAACGGTGCGCAAGGATAGCCTGGATGAAGTACACAAGGGCCAGAACGCCAATAAAGATATCCGCCAGCGAATTCGGGCGATTTCCAAGTATGGCATCGTTCCCTTTATCGGCTTGATCGTCGGCTTCGATCACGATGATGAAAGCGTGTTCGACGAGCTCTATTCCTTCCTCTCCGAAACGGACAGTCCGATTGCGGGTATCAGCCTGTTGAATGCCCCGAAAAAGACGCCGCTGCACCAACGTCTTAAAGAAGCCGGGCGACTGGTAGAGGACAACTTTTCCGGCGAATGGCAATTGGAGACCAATATCGTTCCGCTACAGATGACGCGCGACGTGTTAGTACAAAAGTATTGGAACCTGTTCTGTAAATTGTATGAACCGCAGGACTTCGGCCCGCGTTTAATGAACTGGCTCATGCAGGTGGACTATTTTACGGATAAATATCCTGTTAAGAAAGTGGACTGGTCGCAGTTCGCGCGTATCGGGCCGCTTTTCGGGCATTTCCTTTTCAATCGCAATCCGAACGTAAGGCGCATGTTCTTGCGTGTGATGCGCCTGGCGGTGATGGACAATCCCAAACTGATCAAGCGCTGTTTCACACTGCTCGCTCAGTATCGGCACTTCCACGATTTCGTTTCGCAACGACAAGCCGGAAACGGGTAACAGGCTAAGAAAGAGTCCGGGTAGGGGAGGGCGGTTTGTCAGTCGGCGCTTTCGTGGGCTTCGGATTCGTTTTCCGTGAGATCCGTTTCGGCGTCTGCTTCCGGCGCATCCGGTTCAAACTCTCTATCGATGGTATCCAGATCGCCATCAGAGACAATGCCTGGACAATGAATATCCAGTTCAAACGGGCCGGCTCCGCCTTCGTAGGTATCGACAACGATCCAATACGTTTTTTCTGCAATTGCTTGAAAATCGATTCTGGCTGCCGATCTGCTCAAGGCGGAATCGTATTCCAGGCAACTCTCATTGGAACATTGGCTCAGCAGGTACAACAGTTTCGAGCTTGACCCCGTGGAGAGAGTCACTTGCACGTCGAGATCCTGATCGACGGTAAAACTGTAGATCAATTCCGTTCCGATTGCGTTTGCCGTGCTACAGGGGCGGTAATACGAAAAATGGTTGTATCCGTCATTTATGTCACCGGAGATATGGTCATTACAACCCAAAACGGGAGCTTGTTCGCAGGCGTCGTTAAGCGAGATGTGTGGTTTCTCATCGCCATCCGAATCCGTTCGGATGCCGCAGTGCACTCCCGTTTCATCGTCCACGCAAGTTAGATCCTGCTCGCAGCAATCTTCCACAAGGCTACTGCCATCGCAGGTACAACCCGTGGTACAGGGATGATCGGGGTCGTCTGGGCCACCACCGTAACAGGTGCTCTCGTATTCCACGATTTTGCAGCCGTTACAGGCCAGACCTTCTACCTCACAGGGGAAATCGACGTTGTTGTAGTATTTGCAGCTACCGTCTTCATTCAAGTAATCCGGCAGTTCTTTCTCGGAGTCGTTGCAGGCGACGAGCATTCCCAGCAATAAAGGTGTCAGCAACAAGAATGCGCCGCAATAGCGCAAGATACTCACGCGAAATGACAGATCGGCATTGCAATGGGAAATCATGAAACCTCTCCTGCAAGTGCAAGTCTCCCCGGTCCTGGCGAGTGGGATTGTGAATGAAGTATAGCAATCGAAATCTTGGAATGAAAGAAAAATCAGGTTGAGCATGAATGGGCAGAAAGCTTCCGTTCGCTATTCAACTTTGCAATATTTCTGTCTCGTCTGTGAAGCATCGTTTTTTTAAATGGAATCCGAATCATGAACACTCGACGTGCAAACACTGGACAGATGGCCGGGAAGCCATTAAACTGACTCGCGAATTCCGGAGCAATGAACCGCTCCGAATACGCCTGCACAATAAGACTAAAAGCTCGATTCGTTCGGAGAATGAGTAATAAAGGAGAGTGGTATGAGTATTTCCTGGTTGAGAAGCAAACGAAACCTGCTGTTGTGGAGTGTCTTATGCTGCTTTACGCTGCTCTATAGTTGTAGCGACGATAGCGACTCGGATTCAACACCCGATGGCGACAGCGATCTTTCAGAGCAGGGAGAAACAGATGACGGAGGACCTTTATCCGGCGGAGGGTACCTGTTGGATGTGGATAGCGAAGCCCTGACGTTCTCGCTCTCTCGTAACGATGAGGTGCTGTTGAATTTCCCGGCTGCGGGCTTGCAACTGGGGGCCGTGCAGAAACTGGATCTTAATGGCAACTACGATCCATGGCCGCTGGTAATCGGCGAAACTACCTATACACCACCGGAAAATCTGCGTTGGTTGAGTTTGACCGCCATTGAATTGCAGAAATCCGAAACGGACAGCGTGGAATACGGCCTGACGTTTGAAGAGGGCAAGCAGGCCAGTTTAACGGTAACTCGTGCCGATAACGGTAGTTATCGTCTGGAAATACTGCCGAAAGAGGGCGGTCCGGATATCGCCTATTATCGCTTGCAGCCTACGGTGGACGCTCAGGAAGGCTTTTATGGACTGGGTGAGTTGATGGATTCGGTGAACAGTCGCGGCAAGGTCCGCGCCATGCAGATCGAAGCCAACCTGGCCTTGGAAAGCGGTTACAACGAGGCCCACGTTCCGGTTCCTTTCGTAACGGGAACTACCGGCTGGGGGCTGTTTGTGGAAAATCCTTACCCGGCGACTTTCGAATGTGCCACCGAACAGGATGACCAACTTGTCGTGACCTATGGTACCGGCGTGGGAACGATGGATGGCCTGGTCTTCCACCTTTTCGCCGCCGAGCATCCACTGGATGTGACGCATCACTATTACGAAGTCACCGGCGCGCCGTCCTTGCCTGCGCCGTGGGCGCTGGGCCCTTGGATCTGGCGCGATGAAAACCGCGATCAGGCTGAAGTGGAAAACGACATCGAAACCATACGGGAACTGGATCTGGCGACCACTGCCATCTGGATCGATCGTCCCTATGCCAGCGCGGTGAACTCCTTCGATTTTCTGCCGTCCCAATTCCCGGACCCGGGTGCTATGATCGAAAAGATTCACGCTTACGGCTTCCGATTGGCGCTCTGGCATACGCCATACGTTTCGACGAAGGAATCTCCAACGGATGCGGCCAAGGTCTTGAATGACTATGCTACCGAACACGGATATTTCCCGCCGCAGTCCGGTATCCCGTTGAACAAGTGGAGCTTGCCTGTCGATCTGACCAACCCGGACGCCTACGCCTGGTGGCAGAGCCAGATTCAGAAGTACGTGGATATGGGGATCGAAGGTTTCAAGCTCGATTACGGCGAAGATGTCGTGCCGGGTATTTTCGGCGCGCGTAATATCTGGGAATTCTACGACGGTTCCGACGAGCGCACGATGCATTCGATGTACCAACTGCTTTATCACAAAGTTTATGCCGAACTCTTTCCTGTGGAAGGAAGCTTCATCATCGCTCGCGGTGGAACCTACGGCGATCAGAAAA
Organism: Myxococcota bacterium; assembly: GCA_965140415.1. Lineage (GTDB taxonomy): Bacteria > Myxococcota_A > SURF-8 > SURF-8 > SURF-8. Next base: position 3,878,905 of record OZ223209.1, on the reverse strand, counting down.
ACGTGAACGTTATCTGGCCGGGCGATCTGGACGCGGACTTGTCGCATCATTTTGACAGGGTTACCGGTAGAGATGGAGAGGAATACGGCGCGGTGGGCGGTTTGCCTTCCGCCGTGATCTGTTCGGTCAGCCTTGGCCCTAGCGGTTTCCCGTTCTTCGGTTCGGATACCGGCGGCTATCGCCATTCGCCGCCAAATAAGGAAACCTTCACGCGCTGGTTCCAGCACACGGCGCTCTCTTCGGTCATGCAGATCGGCACCAGCAGCAACGACGTTGCCTGGGAGTATGACTCTGACAACGGCTTCGATGACGAGATGCTGGGCTGGTACCGCGAATATACGCGCCTGCATCTGCGCTTGTTCCCTTATGAATGGACCTACGCCAAAAATCTGGCTACGGATGGTCGCCCGATTCAGCGCGCGCTTGGATTGGCGTACCCCGAGCTAGGTGAGCATCCCGATTTCATCTACATGTTCGGCGACTATCTGCTGGTTGCTCCGGTCGTGAACGAAGGCCAAACCGAGCAGGACGTCATTTTCCCGCCCGGAAGCTGGGTGGATTGGTTCGACGGCAGCGTGCATGAAGGCGGCAAAACGGAAACGGTGGCGGCTCCATTGTCCAAGCTTCCCTTGTATCTGATGGCTGGCGGTATCGTACCGCTATTACGACCGACCATCGACGCCATCGCACCTACTACGGAAGAAAACGTCGATTCGCTGGCCACGACACCGGGCGTGTTGTATCCGCGTGTGGTCGCCGGTGCGGCAAGCGAATTCACATTGTATGATGGTTGTGTGCTCAGCCAGGAATTGACCGATGAGGGGGTGCTGTCGCTGGCTTACAAGGACGGCGAGCAATACAAGTATGGTGCGCTGTTCGAAGTCATGGCGCAGCCAAGCAAACCGGCCAGCGTCGCCATGGATGATGCGGCGCTTTCGGAAGTGGCTACTTTCGAAGCGTTGGAAGAGGCCCAAAGCGGCTGGCTGCATTCGATGGAAAAAGGCGGGGCGATCTTCGTCAAAGTGCCTGCGGGAGAGCATTCCGTGCAGATCGAATTCTAAATTACAGCGCAGAGAATAAGACAAAAAACCGGATGAGGCCAGGGTGCTCATCCGGTTTTCTATTTGTGGCTGTTATCGCGTGTGTTGGACTAGGAATTAGTCATATATTACCAATGATGCTATGAAGTTGTGCCATCGTCTTACGCGATCGAAGATCGTGGAAGGCTGTGTGTCTTCAATAGGTTAAGCACGGATGTGTGGCGCGGGCCAAGCCGCAGGCTTGCCCGTGATCTACATGGACAAGCTCCGCTTCGCCCATGCCGCTCGCCATGGTCGTGTAGAATTAGAAATGGAAACAAACGTACTATCGTCCAAATTCACTGTACGGCGTTTTGGATAAGCTGGCGTTGGAATAGCGGAAATCACCGGAGATCTCTCTCGCAGACTGCAAGAAAGCAGGCAGGCTTACTTCTTCATTCGTTTGCTGTAATTCAACTTCAACGATAACCAGCCCTGCGTTCTCCGCTTTGAAAACATCGATTTCGAAGCAATGTCTCTCAAAGTCGTAGCGATAGCGGGTTTTGCGAATCAGGTAATTCGAGCAGAGCGGAAGCAGTTCCTGGGCGTCTTGCAGTGGAATTTCGTACTCGTATTCAGGCGTAACGCCTTGGTGTTGCTTCCCTTTGATCGTCAGTATTCCCTTGTCGCCGGCTGTACGCACTCTCACCTGTAAATCCACACCGGAAGTGAGATAGCCCTGCACCAGGTGATTTCCGTCAACCAATAACGACTGCGGAAGCTGTTTCGGATCGATTAAAAAACGGCGTTCGATTTCGACGGGCATCGGGTTCCTTTTCTGAAATAAAAAACGGGGAGACGCCGCTCCCCGTTTTCGTCGCGTTGCAGTTCGTATTTATTCGTGGAAAGCCGGAATGCGCACAGCGCGATAAATACTGTAGCCGACCGGATCGGTTTCCGCTTCGTCGCGCACCGTAAGTTCAAACGCTTTCTGAATCGGATCTCCAGGGATGATTTCGGTGATTCTAGCGCTCTTCAAGTTCGTCGGTTCGGTGTAATGTAAATCGGGATCGTCCACCAAGCCACCATTGACGACCAGGATATTCCCGTTTTCAAGCCGGTTGGCATCCCCAACGAAGGGCGAATAATTCGGCGTCTCTGCCGGGAGATATTCCCAGACCTGCTCGACCGTCATGTTGACTTCGTCGATGTTGTATTCCACTGCGCGGGAGTAAAGCGCAACGTTTTCCTTGTTGGAGTAACGGCCATTTCCGTTATCGTAAATCAGCAGATTGCCGTTAGGCAGAAACTCGGGAGCGTGCTGATGATAGATCCATTCGCCGTCTCCAAGCATCGTGAAATCGCCGCCTTCACCCAGTTTCCAGACCAGATCGTCGGTGTCGCGGTCGATCTTGATCAGCCAATCCTGATTGCGACAGGAGATGATTATCGAATTGTCCGATTCGTCATACAGTAGCGCATTGCAATGGGTCCAGTCTTTGGTGGTGCCGATGTTGGCGTAGTTCTGATCCCAGAACTGATCGTGAAATCCTTCACGGGTGCGTTTCGGGTCCAGGTAATCGAACATCGACCAGCTTTTAACAAGCGTGCCGTCCGGGGTTACTTCCACAATGACATCGCCGACCACGTTGTAGGTTTCACCATCGTCTTTGCCTGCTTCAGGCGGATATCCACTGATTTCTTTTAACTCGGTGGAAATGGTAAGGTAATTGCCATTCGGAATCTGGATGATGTCGTGGTGGAAGGTGTCTACGCCGGTGTTGAAGGAAATGAGTTCGTTGGTTTCTTCGCCGGTCCAGTCCACAAAGCGGAAACCGATGTTGATGTAGGAGTAGACCAGTGTGTCTGAGTCCATCGGTTTGACATCGAAGATCAGGAAGTTATCCCGCAGATACCAAACGACCTGTCCTTGATCGTCTACTGCCAGGATCAAGCCGTAACCGATATCATTGGCAGGATTCCAACGCTCCACATTCATCAGCGTGACGCCGGGTTGTACGTTTTCCGTGGCGGCAACGGTCAGATGAATCGGCGGGAAATCATCGGGCAGGGAATCGGTTGTGAAGGGCTGCGGATCGCTGCTGATGCTGCGCTGCAAGTCGTCTTCGACCGTAATGGTCAGTGAATACGCGGTTTCTGAAACCAGACCAAGCACGACCAGTTCATGGCTTGTTTTCAGTTCATCGCCAGAATCCACCGTCCAGGAGGAGCGCTGGCCGTCCGAAACCGCTACGCTGGCTGTGGTCGGAACGGAGGTGTCGAAAATAACGATTGCCGCCAAATGATTTGTCGTACTTTCCGCAACAATCAGGTTGGAGATCGTCAGTTCGGTCGTCGTGTCACCATCGGTGCTGTCGCCATCGGTCGTGTCTCCGTCTGTCGTGTCGCCGTCGGTGGTGTCGCCGTCGGTGGTGTCGCCGTCAGTCGTATCACCGTCGGTCGTATCGCCATCCGTGGTATCACCGTCCGTTGTATCGCCGTCTATCGTGTCGCCGTCCGTCGTGTCTCCGTCCGTCGTGTCGCCGTCAGTGGTGTCGCCGTCAGTGGTGTCACCGTCCGTCGTGTCGCCGTCGGTCGCATCGCCATCGGCTGTATCGCCGTCGGTGATCGGATCGTCGTCTCCACCGCAACCTAGTAGGTTCACGGAGGCGATAAGCAGGAAAAACAAACACAAAATCATCATCTTCTTCATTGTTACTCCCCTTCCGGCAGAACAGGTTTCGTCGGAGGTCTCTAATTAAAAGCCCATGGCGTAGGCACTTATCATATCTACTTTATCGAAATTCTCAACAAAAACCGCTCTGCTAGAAAAATATTCCATACAATGAGTGTCTAAACGAGTTCTACATTGAATACATACACAAATCTCTTCTACGCTCTGTTGACGCCCTAACTCGCTCATAGTATGATGAATCCCGTTCACTTAGGCATACAAAGGCTAAATGCAAAGAATTTGGCTTTACTTCAAGGGAGTGGTGATCGATGAAAATTTCGCTGTATCCGATTTTAATAGCGCTGATCCTGTGCGGGTTACTCGTGCCGGCCTGTTCCGATTCCGATACGAATTCTCCTGTTGGCGATCGGGATGGGATCGAAAATGGCGAGTTGGAAGATGGAGATCTGGATGCGGATTCCGATTCGAACCCTGATTCGGATGGCGATCTGACAGATGGCGATACGGCAGACGGTGATGTTGATTCGATAGATGGCGATCTGACAGATGGCGACACGAACGATGGTGACGTCGACTTGATCGATGGCGATGGTATTGATGGTGACGGCACGGATGGAGACACTACCGATGGTGATGTCACGGATGGCGATATTGTAGATGGTGATGCCACGGATGGCGATGTCATCCCGGATGGCGATTTGGATTCCGATGAAGATCCGGGGCTGCCGGATATCGAAATCACCAATCTGACTGCGATAGAAAACCCGAGTAACGTTCTCTCCTACTATGTCGAGTGGGAGACCAGCCGCCTGAGTAAAACCTATCTCGATGCGGATTGCGGCATTTTCTATCATGAAGAATTTGAAGACAATAATCCGCGTTCTCAGCATCGGGTCTTCGTGATGGGACTGACCGCCCAGGCCAATTGTACGTTTACCGCCACTGCCGTCGATCCGGCAGGCAGACCGGTTTCCCGCAGCATTTCCCGCAGTGTCGGTGAATTGCCGGATTTTCTGCCGCATATGTCGATCACCAAGATCAACGCCAATAAAATTCAGACCGGATGGACGCTGTTCAACCTGAGTAACGGCTACGACAACGAACCCATGATCGTCGCCATGATCGACGTGTGGGGTCAATATCGCTGGTATTATCGCGTTCAAACCACCTATGCCGGAAACGACAATGATATCCGCACCATTCCCGAAGGGGTGCTGATTGCGGGCAATCACGGCATGATCATGCCGCAGAAAATCGACTGGGAAGGAAATCGGCTTTGGAGTATCCGGCTGAACATGCATCATCACATGGAACCCTGGGGAGATGGACAACTGCTTTATCTGGACGACAACTTGACCTGCTCCGGTGGCGCGTGGGAAGGGCACGAGGATAAATCCGCCGGGGCGGCGAATATCTGGGATATTGCACAGGGCAAGGTGGTGTGGACCTGGGTGATTTGTCATCACTACGTCCCGGATGTCATTCGTTCTGACTGGTCGCATCTTAATAGCGTCGATAAGTTTCCCAGTGAAAATGCCATGCTGGTCTCTTCCCGCGAACAGAATGCGCTGTTCAAGGTCAATCTACAAACCGAGGATATCGTTTGGAAACTGGGTTTGAGCGGCGATTTCGACATGGGAACCGGGAGCCAGTTTTACGCTCAGCACGATCCGGAAATCCAATCGAATGGAAACATCCTGATGTTCGACAATGGCCGCGAGGGTTACCGCACCTACAGTCGCGGTCTGGAAATCAGTTACAACGACATTTCCGGTCAGCAGAGCGTGCAGAAAGTGTGGAGTTTCGAGCCCGATCCGGCGATTTTCGCCCCGATCTGGGGAGATGCCGACCGCATGGATAACGGTAACGTTCTGCTTGTCTTCGGGCAACGCTCCACGGTCAATCCTTCCCACCTGATCGAAGTCACTCACGAGAGCGACCCGGAGGAAGTCTGGCATGTACAGCTTCCGGTGCGCTGGGGTGTGTATCGTTCCGAGCGTGTGGTCGAGCCGATCAAAGGCTACGTGATTACGGATTAACCCCCCGCAGGTGTTCTTCCGAATTCGGGCGGCGGAGTGAAGCTGATTCCATTGGACTGGAACGCGCGTAGAATTTCATCTTTGTCCACCGCTTTGGCGTAGGCTTCTTCGGCCTCTACGAGATCATCCTTGACCAGGCGCACCAGCTCATCATTCAATAACTGCATTCCCAGCGATTTACCGGTTTGCATCACGTTCAGCAGTTGATGCGCCTTGTTTTCGCGGATCAGGTTGGCCACGCTGGGGGTGATGATCAAGACTTCCTGTGCCGCAACCCGGCCTCCGCCTTTTTTCTTCAACAGATTCTGGGCCACAACCGCTTTTAACGATTCGGCCAGCATATGCCGAATTTGCGACTGTTGCTCGTGCGGGAACATTTCGATAATCCGGTTGACGGTGCTGGTGGCGGTGGTCGTGTGTAACGTTCCAAAGACCAGGTGACCGGTCGAGGCGGTTTCGATGGCGGTGCCGATGGTTTCCAGATCGCGCATTTCACCGACCAGGACCACATCCGGGTCTTCGCGCAGGGCATCGCGCAAGGAATCCTTGAAACTGCGCGTATGCACCGAAACTTCGCGCTGATGAATCAGGCATTTCTTGTCGGGATGGACGAATTCAATCGGGGCTTCCACCGTAAGGATATGATCCGCTCGTTGCCGGTTGACCAGGTCGATAATCGCCGCCAGCGTCGTGGATTTTCCGGAGCCGGTCGGTCCCGTCACCACGACGAAACCTTTGGGCAGTCCCGCCAGGGCTCGGATGGCCGGGGGTAAATTCAGCGCTTCCGCGCTTAGGATTTCGCTGGGAATCAAACGCACCGAGGCGGAAAGGCCGCGATAATCCTTGTAGATATTGAAGCGATAACGTCCCACGCCTGGAATCTCATAGGCGAAATCCGTGGAACCTTGCTCCTCGAATTCATCGTGGTATTTCTGTTCCAATGGTCCCAGCAATATGTCGCGTAACGCATGTTCCTCAAACGGCGGATGAGCACTGTCGGCTTGCAGATCTCCGTCGATGCGATAAACCGGGGAGCGTTGGGAGCAGAGATGCAGATCCGATGCTTTACGCTGCACCATGGTGCGCAAATACACATCGATTGCCCGTTGTGTGTGATCGGAAGGAGAGGGCGCAGGTGGTGCTGCCGGTGCTGCCGGTTGGGGCGTCGGCTCCGAAAGCGGTACGGATTCTACGGCTGGTGTGTTTTGCCTACATTGGAAAGCGACTTGTGCACCTTCTCCAACGGTCTGCGTCACAACCGAAAAGAGAACTCCCTCGGAGCTATAATCGAATGTCACCTTGTCGCCTCGACGAAAAACGCCTTGAACTCCCGGTGGCATGATCTGCAAGACCACGGCTTTGATTTGACCGCCGGGAATCGACTGCCCCAGTTCGGAAGGAGCGCCGTTTACTGAAAGAGTCGGTTTGCGACCCGGCACTAAAACCAGTTTCGATGCGCCACGTTCCAGCATTACTTTAAGATAAGGGTCGATTGCCGCCATGATTTCTCTCCTGATCCTATTCCCCACCCGGTTGGGGCCGATGTGAAATCATAGCCCAAACCCAGCAAAAAGGCCATACTTTGACTTGAATGGACGCTTAGTCCTGTTCCTGATCCGATTCCGGGCAGCCGAGTTCTTTTCGTAGCCTCGTTTCCGTGAGCAGGCGTTCATCTTCATTCATGCGAACCCATAAGCCTGGAGGTTCAGCCTGCATGTACTCATCGAATCCCCATTGGGTGGAGATTTGATTTTCCTGCCAGACGATCCAACTCAGATCCATCATGCGAGTGCTCTGCTTCGTGACGGGATCGATCATCAACCAGCGGCTCAGTCCTTCGGCTACGATCTCCTGGCCGCTAGAGTCCAATTCCACATGTTCCTGACCCACCTGCAAGGTCATCTTGCCTTTGCGGGTCAGCTTCAAGGATGAGGGCAGTTGTTGGCAGGTCAACGGCAGCATTTCCGGGTATCGGTAATTTGCCGGGTACCAGGTGCCTTCAACATATTCCAATACCTGCTTGATCGTCATGGTGCGCAGTTCGATTGGAGCTACCCAGGGAAGCTGGTTGCGCGTGCGGGCCGCGTAGAGTTGATCTACGGCAATGCCCTGCTGATCGGATGATTGCCCAAGGCTCAGCGCTTTGGGTTCGCTATAGGCTTGATCCGTTTCCCAGATGTCTTGTAAACGACTTTCACCCGGTAGCGGATTGAATAACTGAATCGTGGTGCGGCGTTGTGTGAAATGCCAGCCTTCCGCACCGCCTTTCATCAGATAGCGAGCCGAGATCCAGCCTTTCTGTTTATCTCGCAAACGGACAAGATATGCCCCGACGCCGTCCGCCGTTTTGGCCTGTTCAAGGATATCCAGTACCCACCAGAGTTTCAGATCTGCGCCGTTTTCCTTTTTTCCGATATCGGATGGTTGTTTGGCCAGTTGCTTGTCTCGTGCGATCACCACTCCCAGCGAATCGTCTCGGCTCCATTGACGCCAGCAGTCGAGATAAAGTTCTTTGGCGGTTTGTCGTTCCGAAGGCGGGATCGCACCCGAACGTCCTTTCATCGCGCCCAGCGTCAAGGCATAGTCCGTATCGCAAAAAGCGATGCTCCCTTTGCCGAGAACGCGTGAGTCGATCAGCAGGCGCTCTCCTTGGCGTCCGACGATCTGAACCGGATCTCCCAATTGAAAACGATGTTTCTTTCCGGAAGTCTTCGAAGAACCCTTTTCCGCCGCTTGATCGCGATTGCTGTCTTGTACGGCGGCAGATGGCGATTCTGGTTGTTGATCTTGAGGTTTCTTCACCGCCTGCGTGTCCGGCATGAAAAAAGCTTCACTGCGAATAACCCGGACCTCCAGGTTAAAGCGCAACGGTTTTGGTTTGGAGGTGCGTTCGACCGGTTTGACCTTGGGAACGGATTCCGCCGCCGCCGCAAGCGATTTTTCCAATGGTTTTCGCTTTCCTGTTTCGCGTTCCGGGCGGTCACAGGCAACCAGTAGCACCAATAACAACAGGATAACCAATGCCCTGCGCTTCATTCGCGTTCCTTTCACTCCCGTCGAGCCTTGTGCGGCTCGCCTTTCGAACGTCCTATTCGGTCCACCCTTTCGGGATCGGCTCCTACGATCTTCGATTATCATAGGCGTTCGGCTGATGGCTGTCAAAAATTCCGGTCTTGACTTGATCGGAAAGCTTTGCTACCAATCTATTCATTATATCGATAACCAATCGATGCATCATACAGGAAACCGTATTGGATAAGCAAGCCACGCAGAAAGGGCTGGTCAAGGCCGCCTCCATCATGGGATTGTTCACGATGTTCAGCCGCGTGCTGGGGTTGGTGCGTGAAATCGTACGCGCTCATTTCCTGGGTACCAGTCTGATGGCCGATGCCTTTACCATGGCGTTCATGATCCCGAATCTCTTTCGCCGCCTGGTGGGGGAGGGGTCGATGTCCGCCGCCGCCGTGCCGGTGTTTTTAGACGAGCATAAGGCGGGTGGCACGGCAAGATTGAACGAAGTCGTCAACGCCTTTTTCACGCTTTTCACATTTCTGCTAACCGTGTTGTGTCTGTTGTTCGTTGTGTTTGCGGATCCCCTGGTGCGGGAACTGTTTGCGCGCGGATTCGCCTCCAACCCGGAAAAACTGGCACTGACCGTCGAATTGACTCAGTACATGTTTTTCTACCTGTTGTTTATCGGGTTGGCTGCCGTCGTGCAGGCTGTTTTAAACAGTTTCAAGGTCTTCGGTCCAAGCGCCTTTACTCCCATTCTGTTGAATATCAGCGTGATCTTATGTGCGTTGCTGTTAGGCTGGGCTTTTGAAAAGCCTGTCTACGCTTTCGCGTTGGGTGTGATGCTGGGTGGCAGTTTGCAGTTGTTCTTTCAGCTTCCATACCTTAAAAAAGCCGGGTTGACATTGCGCCCCAGTTTCCGTTTCGGAGACAAGGCCGTCCGGCGCATTCTTTCCTTGATGGCTCCCGGTATTCTGGGAGCAGGCGTCTACCAGATCAACGTTGTGATTTCTCAGATGATTGCCACCTACCTTTCCGACGGGGCTGTGAGTGCCTTGCAGTATTCGTCGCGTTTGGAGGAATTCACGCTGGGCGTGTTCGTAATTGCCATCAGCACGGCGGTGCTGCCGACCTTCGCGATTTTCGTGCGCGACGGAAAAATGCAGGAGTTTCGGGACACCTTGGAATTTGCCTTGCGACTGGTGGCTTATATAACCATTCCGGCGGCCATCGGTCTGATCATGATCCGCGAACCGCTGATCGCGCTGCTGTTCCGAACGGGTCGCTTCGATGCCGTCTCCATTCAAATGACCGCCCATGCGTTTCTGTTCCACGCGGCAGGCTTGTACTTTATCGGGGCCAGTCGCATTCTGGTGCCGGTGTTCTATTCGATGAAAGACATGATTACCCCGGTCAAAGCCGCCGTTGTGGCGACACTTGTCAATATTGCATGCAGTCTGGTATTTGCGATTCACCTGGATCAGGGCGGCATCGCTTTAGCCAATAGCGTATCGGTGTTTGCGCAAGTTATCGTGTTGATTGCCTATTTCTCAGTGCGAGTCGGTGGGCTGGCTTGGGGGCAGGTTTTTGCGTCGTTGGGACGCATTTTGCTTGCCTGCGCCGTGATGGGAGCGCTTGCGTACTATCTGGTGGGCTGGCTGGATCTGAATGCATCCTGCTCGCGCCTGCAACTCATTGGTGGTCTGCTCCCCATCGTGTTACTATGCGCCGCGCTATACGCCGGGTTGACACGGTTATTCAGGTGTCAGGAGTTTGGGGAATTGACCTCCATGCTGCGTCGTCGGGCGCGGCGAAGCCGATAGGTTTTATGTAAAAAGATTGCAAAATTCTGCCTCATCGCGATTCAACTTCTGGCGCAGACCGCTAATTTCTTTACAAATTCAAGTGCCTGATGTAATGATAAAGTGCTTTTTTATGCGTGCAATAGACCAAAGCGGAGGAACCATGCAGTTTCGGGGTTCATGGTATGTGATAGCCTTTCTGGCGTCGTTGGCGCTGTTGTCTTTGTCGACGCCGGTGCTGGCGCAAAGCCAGGAGTTCGATGCCAACGCATTCAACCCGCCGATGGATAATTACGGCCTGCTCACCATGCACAGCAGCCAGATGTATCCTCAATACCGGCTTGGCGCCGGTCTGTACTTGCACTACATGAACCAACCGCTGGTAATGACTCAGCTTGCCGGTGATCGTACAAGCCGTGAAACCAAGGAGTTGATCGGCGACCGCCTGAAAATGGATCTGACTTTCGCCATGGCGTTTTGCGATTACTACGAAGCCGGTTTCGATCTGCCGGTGCTGCTTTATCAGAACGGCGATGGTTTCGAGGCCGACCGTGGCATCAGCACATCGGCCTTCGGCGATTTCCGCTTGCATCAGAAATTCCGTGCGTTGGATCGCGAAAAATGGCCGGTCGGTCTGGCTTTGGTCACGACCCTGGTTTTCCCAAGTGGCGACGAAGGCAGCTATTTCGGCAATCACGGTGTGGGTGCGGAATTCGTTCTGGTTGTGGATGGTCAGGTGGGCCCGGTGCTGCTCGCGGCGAATGTGGGTTATCGCATCCGCGATGAAGTGAAGGTTTATGAAATCATCACCCCGAATGGCGGCAGCAAGTTCTCTCAGCAGATCGATGATGAACTGCTCTTTGCGATAGGTGCGCAATATTTCACGCCAATCGAGAATTTATCCGCACTGCTGGAATTCCGTGGTTCGACGCTGGCAGAGGAACCTTTCAACCAACGCTTCAACAATCCCTTGTTCCTGGATCTGGGAGCGCGCTACCTCGTGGAGCAGTATGGCATCAGCGTATCGGCGGCGGTGGAAGTCGGGTTGAACAGCGGTTACGGTGTTGGTCCGGCGGGATTCTTCGTGAACCTCGGATGGAATTGGGATAAACCCGATCAGGATAAAGACGGCTCGATCGACGAAGTGGACCAGTGCATCGATCAACCGGAGGATGTGGACGGCTTTAAAGACGAAGACGGCTGTCCCGACCCGGATAACGACGAAGACGGCCTGCTGGATGCGGTCGATCAATGCCCGGATGAAGCCGAAGACAAAGACGACTATCGCGATTCGGATGGTTGCCCGGACACCGACAACGATATGGACGGCATCCCGGATATTCAGGATCAGTGCCCGATGGCCGCCGAAGATAAGGACGGCGACCGCGATAAAGACGGTTGCCCGGATTTGGATACGGATGAGGACGGCATCGAGGACATCCAGGATCAGTGCATGTTGCAGGCCGAAGACAAAGACGGCTTTGAAGACGAGGATGGCTGTCCCGATCCGGACAACGATAAGGACGGTATTCTGGATACGAGCGATCAATGCCCCAACGAAGTCGAAGACAAGGACTTCTTCCAGGATGAGGATGGCTGTCCCGAACCGGATAACGACCGCGACGGCGTACTCGATGCCGACGACCGCTGCCCGGTGCAGCCGGAAACCATCAACGGAAATGAAGACGCCGACGGCTGCCCGGATGAGGGCGAAGTCGTGGTCATCGACAAGGGCGACCGACTGGAACTGAAGGCCAAGGTCGAATTCGAGCCAGCCGCCGCTCTGCTCAAGCGCAGCAGTTTCTCGCTGCTGGACCAGATCGTACAAACGATCAAGGCGCACGGTTCTTATGGTCTGTTGATCGTCGAAAGCCACACGGACGCAGGTGTAAGCGAGAAGATTCAAAAGGAATTGTCGCTGGCGCGTGCGCAGATGGTAAAGGCCTATCTGGTCAATCATGGATTGGCAGAGGGCACGGTCAAGGCGGTTGGTATTGGCAGTGAGCAGCCGATCGCCAGCAATCGCACTCGCAAGGGACGCGAGGAAAACAACCGGGTTGAATTCAAGATTCTGTCGAAGGACGCGATTTCAGGGAACTAAGCCCCTGGTATGAAAGAAATTCGCGGTATTTGCATGGGCGTCCGCTGTTGCGGCTTCCATCGTGTGACTTGACAAAATGCAATGTTTTTGATAGGTTACGCCTAAGTTACCACATGCACCCACAGTCTGGGACAAAAGGGGTTCCTATGCGCAAGATGTCTTTTCCGATTCTGTTGGCTGTGATCGCGCTGCTGCTGTTTGCCGCGCCCGTCCACGCTGCAAAATACGATTTGTCGCTGTGGCGTTTTTGCGACCGGGCGGCTAACGGAACCTGCCTGGCTTCCTCCGATGGCCTCACAGCCATTCCGGATAACGCCAAGTTCGACAAATTCGCCGAGCAACTGGCCGCCGTGCTCTCACCCAAATACCACGCCACTGCCGACACCCTGGGCTGGTCGGGCTGGAACGTGAGCATGGAATACAGCTACAACGACATTCCCGACGACAACAACTGCGGCAGCGCCACCAACCCCAAAGCCTGTCATTACTGGGACGATGCCCTGAGCGGTGTGGAACACAACCTCGATTTGAACCCGGTGCGTAACGGCAAGCGTTCCAAGGCCACCGATGCGCCCGGCCATCTGGATACCGTGCAACTGCACGTGCGCAAGGGCCTGCCGATGTCCTTTGAAATCGGCTTCATCGGCACCTACATCATCAACACCGAAATGTATCTGCTGGGCATCGAAGGCAAGTTCGCCTTTGTCGAGAACATTCACCCCTACGTGCCGGACATGGCGATTCAAATGAACTACAGCCATTTATTCGGCAGTAACGACATGGAGATGGACCTGTTCAGTTGGGATCTGCACATCTCCTACAATTGGGGATTGGGCGGCTTCATCAAGCTGGCTCCCTATGCCGGTTACAGCCTGGTTTACGCCATCGCCGCGCCGCGCGTGTTAAACCCCAGTTTCGATTCGAACAACAACGGCATCCTGCTTAAACTGGACCAGCAGGAACCCATCATTCATCGCGGCTTCTTCGGCCTGCGCCTGATCGCCACGTATGTATACCTCGCGCCGGAAGTCATTGTAACCAGCGCGAACGTCTACAATTACAGCTTCAACATCGGCGCGGATTTCTAGAAGCGCGGAGTCGGTTTATTCGCTAAAACGGGGTAGGGGGGCTGTAGGCTGTAGGTCGGTCAGATTTTCTGACCGACAAGAATTCTGGGTGGCGCGGGCTAAGCCGCAGGCTTGCCTCTTGGATGGTTCAAGGCTCCTGTCTTGAACCATCGGTTTCCGGTCGGGGCTCCTGTCCCGACCATGAAGACAAACACCCTCCGTTGGTGCATGGCTCCTGCCATGCTCCACATGTTTTGGTCGTGTCATCTGACCCGACACTGTAGCTATTCATCCCCGTCTACTTCTGTACAACCAATACAATCCATGTCCAGTACGGTAGCGGAACCGGGGTAAACCATTACCGGGATTACGGGGTTCTCACGGTATTCGCCCCCGGCCCGTAGGCGACATTGCATCCCGGCACCTGCCCATGTCTCAACGGTTACATTTACCGGCCCCGGTTCGACATTGGCAAATTCAATGTACGAATTTCTAGGTGTTATATAACAACCTAACTGGGTTTGGCCATCCCGAGTTGCATAGCAAGCGCCATAAGACACGTCTACACTGGCACTACATCCAATAGCACAAGCAGAACCTTGGGAAATGTAAGAAAATCCAATTTTGATCATTCCCTTTTGAGTATCTGCTTCGAATCCAAGCTCCTGTGCAAGATCACTAGGGATATAGTTAACTACATTTGGAGGATCAAAGGAGAAATCATCGTTTTCTGTTAGTCCCGGGATAACATTGGTTATCCAGGCTTGAGAATCTAGAACAAATTCAAACGAACTGTTTTTTGGCACCTCAATTACTGGATATGGGATATCCCCTGGATTAACAGGCTCTACTTTTGGAACTATATGTTCCTTATTATCGTATCTAAGCGTTGCTGGAGACAATGATGATACAATTAACCTCACTTCCACTTTCACGGTCTCCAATTCTGCATCATGTTCTACTATATCCTCTTCTACCGATTCCGCATTGTCACTTTCCGTGATTTCAAAATTCTCAACCTCTTCTGCACTTTCAACGTTTTCGCTTAATTCTACTTCTTCATCTAGGTCCGGGTCGCTGTCACCATCTGGGATAGGGGTTTCTACATCCGTTTCAGTAACCTCTGTATCTCCATCCGTAATCACGGGATCATCATTCGAGCAGGCGGAGAGAAGGCAAAGCCCGAAAGCGAGTAATATTAGCTGAATCAATGGCTGGGATTTCATGGTCCCCTCTTTTATTGTATGGTGAATTCAGATGGTCGTATAAAACAGTTTTATTTTCCGCAACTGCGAAGCAGACGGCAGGCGATCCGTGGCGAGGATAAGCACTACATTAAGCAAGATACCTCAATATTCATTCGTAGTCAATCGGTTTTTCATGAAAACAAACCTGGAGCGGGACGGGAGCCCCGCTCCAACTATAATAATTCAACAGCGTAGATCCGTCAGATTTTCTGACCGACAAAAATCCTTAAAACCTCAACAACACGCCCACCTGCACGAAACCGACGATCTCTGTTTCCGTCTTATCGATGGCGTTTACGAAAGCTGCTCCGGCTTTGCCGGGAATCAGCAGGCCGCCGGTAAGTTGCAGTTCGAGTTTTTCATTGAACGCCGTGTAGACCAGGCTCAGTTCCTCTTCCAATGCGATCAGTTCGCCGCCTAACGCACGTTCGGAGTTCAAGGTCCACAAACCGGCGCTGACGATCCCCAGCGTGAGCGAGTCGAGCGGGTGGAAGTACAAGCCGAGATCTGCGCCGCCCAAACCGGCCAGGGTGTTGTGGAAGAAGCCGTCGTACACGCTGGCGCGTTCATCTAGGTTGTCGCCTAAATCGCGCAGTTCGTTTTCGCTTAACAGGATGCTGACGCCGGGGCGTTTGCCCGACCAGACGAAGGCCAGGCTGTCGTTGCCCAGTTCGTCATCATCCGCGCTGAGTACCGCGCCCGACAGGCGGAAGGAAAACCACTCGATGCGATAGCCGCCGTCTACACTCAAGCCATAAGCTAACAGCGTAGCGTCGGTGCCGTCCGCCGCGCCCTTTTCGAGTTGTCCGTATTGGCCGATCAATGACAGCGTGGCGTCCCAGGAATCCTTTCCCAGTGCGACGGCGGCTGCCAGTGCGCCGATGTCGCGATCCTTGCCGCGCACCGAGCCGTCGTGCAGTCCGTACGCGCCAAGCTTGAAAGACCCGATTTCGCTGAAGGTATAGACGCCGTCGGCACCATACACAAACACGTCGTTTTTAAAGTTGTTATCCTCGATGCGCCAGCCTTCGTAGGTCTGATCTGGAAGCTGGCCGACAAACGCCCGGATCGAGTGTCCGCCGTCGAAGCGGAAGCCCAGATCCGCCGCGCCGATCCAGTGGTTGATGAACAACCCGCTGACATCCTGTAGATGCTGGTAGCCGAGGCGTGCGAAGAAGCCTTCGTAGCAGATATCTGC
The DNA here is from genome assembly GCA_965140415.1 of Myxococcota bacterium. GTDB lineage: Bacteria > Myxococcota_A > SURF-8 > SURF-8 > SURF-8. The sequence goes on along the minus strand of OZ223209.1, from coordinate 3,862,725 downwards.
GTACAACTCGCGCTGCTTGAGGCTGAGCGACGCACCATGGCTGCCGTCGGACTGGCCCAGTCCCACCTCCGGGTCGTTGCGACTCCAAAGGTCCAGGCCCACTTCCATATCCCAGTGCAGGCGTAACTGTTCGACGACCTGCACGTCGATAGCAGGTTTTAAATAGGTGCCGATCAATCCCACATCCTGTCCATATTCGTAATTGGCGTCCGTCCGGTCGAAGTCCGCATCGTTGCGATACACGAACAGCGTCAAAAATTCGAAGCCGAGCGAAACGTGATCCTGCCAGGAGTTCTGCTCTACCTTTTTCGGTTCGACTTGGTTATTGGTTTGCTCGGCTGGTTGTTTCTCTTCGGCCAAGGCTGTCATAGGTAACATCGCGATGGCGGCGGAAAGAAGAATCAGACACAGGCAATTCGTAAGCGTTTTCATGTCCCTTCTCCTTTCTTTAATTCCGTGTGGCCGTGATCAGGCGTTCGCCGTCGAAATACAAACTCCAGCCTTCCATCTCCCGCCCTTCAAGCGGTCGCCGGATGGTGATCTCGTGGATATCCTCCGGGTCGTCCGCGTCGGGATAGTGGTACAGCGTCTGCGCCTCCTTGTCGTATAGGCCCCAGCCATCGGAGAACCAGACGTAAAATCCTTCCGGGTATTGCAACTCCGGCACGTAAATCTCGCTGGGCATCTCGCTTTCCTTGGATTCGTAGGAAAGGTAGAATTCTCCCTTTTCCCAGTCCTCCGGCTGCCCTTTGTCCGGGTCGAACCAGTGATAGTCCGAATGAAAGTGCATGGCAATCGGTTCCCCCGCCACGAATCGAGGCACGGGTCGAATCCAGGCTTCTGCCGCGCGCGGTTCGCGGTCGGGACCATACACCGAGAAATCCTCGTGATTCCACAGGTCGCCCAGTTGGTAGTCGTTCTCGGGGCTCATGCACCAGACCATGCGATGGGCGAAGTGCGTATCCATGGCTTCGTATTCCATGTTCAGGATCGTGGCGGAAACCTCGTAGCCGTCTTTTTCAAGTGTTTCAAGAATCTGATCTTTGTCTTTCAGATTCCAGTTGAAATTGAAGTAGGTGCCGAACTCGGTGAATACCACCGGCACATCGCCGTAGCTGTTTAATGTGCGGTTGATTTTCTTCTCGATTTCCCCGGAATAATCGCGCCGCGCCCATTCCTGCGGTTCGTAGGATTGCGGCGGAACCTGCCAGAGCCCCAGCGGATAAATGCTGCCCGGATAGGTGTGATACGCCGAAACGAGCTGCCCCAGTTCGTCGGGTTTGTACATGGAACTGTTGGTCATGGGGATGCCGTCCCCGCCGGTAATGACGCCCAGTCCCAGCGAATCCCCCACCCAGACGATGGCGTTGGGGTCTTCCTTTTGAATGGCGCTGCCCAGGCGCGTGAAATAGCGCAGGACGTAGTTGCGGTCGAAGTTCATGTTCAGGCCGAGTCCAGCCAGGACGTCGAAATCGGCCAGACCCCAATCGGCCTTGATCTCGTTCCAGTAGGCGGCGATCATTTCCATGCGCGTGGAACTCATCGAGTCATTTGCCGCGCCGGAAACGCTTTCCCACTCTTTTTCCATAGCGCGTACTTTGATCAGCGTTCCCGCTTCGGCGTCGAATCCCACCGGCAGGTTTTGCAGATCCGCATTGGCGGTTTCGATGGTGCCGGTCATGTAATCTTCAATCGCCTTATTCGCCATTTCCTGCAACTCAGTTTGAATTGCTTCCGTGTAGTACGCACTGCCTTTTGCAAGCGATTCGAATAGAGAAGTCAAACCCGAATCGATGGAAGCCTGCGCCCGCTGGATAGCCGCCGTCTGTTCAGCCACGAATGCATTGTCATCGATGTCCGTCGGTAATTGGCTTAGAAGCAGCATCAGTTCCGCTTCGGCGGCGTTTCGGGCCAGGCGCAGCAACGGTTCGGTCGCCTGCTCCGTTATGTGCTCCTGCTCAAGTTGGATGGGCAGAGACGGCAGAATCTCCAGGCCGTCGATCAGGTTGTAGACGGCGTTGCCGGTATCTTCTCCCAGTAACTCGCTTACTGCCGTGAATGCGGCGGTGTTATCGAAGCCCGCTGAAACGTAGGCCGACAGTACGGAGAGAATAATAAAGATGCCGGTCGGTTCGTTCATCATGTCGTAGCCGATGACGTTGGGGTAGTTCTTCAACCGCTTGACGACCTGTAGCCAGGCGTTCATGTGGCCTTCTTGCAGGTAATCCTTGATCTGCTTGCCGTCGATGTAACGATCCGGGAAGGCGACATCCCCGGCGAAGAACGCGGCGTAGCATTTTTCAACATCCACCGAGAAGAAGGAATTCATTGCCCAGAGGGTAAAGGGAAACATGTCGTTGGTTTCATCGATGTTGAAGGGAATGTAATCCTTGGTGCTCAGTGTCAGAATCTGGTCGGTGAAAAAGGAGATCAGCTCGGAACTGTCGCCCATGTCGCCACCGCCCAGTAATACCGTCATGGCTTCGATGATTTTGTTCAGGTTGCCCGGCTTGGCCAGCGAGCCAAGCAGCCGCAGCATCCCGTAGGATTGATGATCCAGATTCTTTTCCGGGGCGCAGGCTTCCACAGCCCAGCGGGGCGCGCCATCGCCTTCGACGCGGGAATCGTAATACAGTTCCCCGGTTTCTGGATCTTCGGCAGGGAAGAGGCTACCCAGCATGGATTCCAGGCTTCCCGGCTCGCCGAGTTCCGGTTTGTCGTTGAAGACGGAGTAAAAATGGCGGCTGAAGAGGTTTTCATGGAAATTGACCAGAACGTAAATCCCGTGACGGTTAGCGGCCTGCACCATGTTCTCCAGATAATCCAGATACTCGGTGTCGTACACGCCCGGTGCTTCGTGATTGACGGCATCCCAGGTGGCGATATAGCGAATCGAGTTGAACCCGTCGCGTGAGAGCTTGGCGAACCATTCGTCGGCTTCTTCCTCTTTAAAAGGACGTCCGACATAACTGACCGGGTCCACGCTCACCGGGACTTTGGCCGTTCCGCTGGCATTGACGCCGTTTAGAAAGACGTATCTGCCGTAGGCGTCGCGAAAGTTCATCTGTTCCGTTTTGACCTGGGTCAACTCCGCCGGGGGCGTCACCGTATCCGGGCTACAGCTAAGCAGAAGAGCAAAACAGAAAACCAGAACCGTCATTCTCGTTCGCTTCATCATCGCACACTCCTTTGATTCTCGGATGATCTCCAGAGACAAGATCCTGGCTCATCTCTACCCGAGACAGGGGGAGATGTCAACTGATGTCAGACATGAATTCACGATGGAAGCCAGCGTTGGAAATGTGCGAAATCAAAGGCGGCTTGCTTGTCAGATGTGACAATCCTGTCGTAGCTTTGGGGTCACTCCGGTTTCAGATGTTTTGGGGATATATCATAAATGATCGTATTGACTGGCAATTCTCTTGGCTGTATAACTTGTTCAAGTTGGCACTTCAATTGCAGTTGTAACGTCTGCTATTGCTATCCAACCAAGCTGTGTTGTCGTGGAAATGTAAGGGGTACCCGATGGGAAAATCATGGTTGCAGTTATTTGTCGTTCCGATCGTTTTAATGCTGGGAGTCGCATGCGGAGATTCCGGCTCGGATCGAACGAGTTCCCTTGGGGAAAGCTGCTTGCAGGATTCCGACTGCGGCAGGGGCTTGATGTGTGTGGAGAGCCGCTGCGAAATCGACCCGGATGCCCCGGATGACCCGGATGGAGACAGCGACAACGACAGCGACGAGCACCGCGTATATTTGACAATCGATCCTAATGAAATCGGTTTGCAATGGGTGCCGATTCCTCCCGGCAATTTTGAAATGGGTTGCTCGCCCACCGATACTCATTGCGAAAAACGCGAATTTCCCATTCACTGCGTGACGGTGAACGCATTCGAGTTGAACGCTACGGAAGTCACCAACGAGCAACTGGCCGCGTTTGTCAATACCGAAGCGGCCAAAGATCTGGAATATCCTTGCTCGGGATACTGGTTGATCGATCGGAAAACGGCCAAGCTGCGCGAGGCCGATGGCGTCTACTCGCCCAATCCGGGAGAGGAACGCTACCCGGCAAAGGAAGTTACCTGGGAGGTGGCGAGTGCCTTTTGTGAATGGGCAGGGGGGCGGCTGCCCTCCGAGGCGGAAATGGAATACGCCGCTCGCGCCGGTACTACGAGTACGTATTACTGCGGGGAGGATCCGGCGTGTCTGGTCACCGAGGAGTGCCTGAACTACTCGTACTGTCATTATCAACCCAATAGCGGGTACTACTATTATATGCCGGTCGGGCAGATGGAGCCCAATCCCTTCGGTTTATACGACATGCTGGGCAATGCTTACGAATGGACCCAGGACTGCTACCATGAAGATTATACCGGAGCACCTACGAACGGCGAGGCCTGGCTCGCCGATTACTTCCATACCCGCATGATACGCGGCCTGTCGCGCTCGTCGAATCGAGCCACGGAAATGGCCGATGACAATTCTTGCCCAAATTCCGGCACCGGTTTTCGTTGTGCGCGCGACATTCAAAGCGATGTCGCCCAAACGCTGGAAGAAGTCAAAACCTGCGACGACATCCCGAATCGGGAATACGCCGATCTGATCCAGATCAACTGGATACCCATTCCCGCTGGAACCTTCGAGATGGGCTGCTCGCCCGGCGATGAATACTGTAGCGACAATGAAAAGCCACGGCACAGCGTAAGCGTCGCGGCTTTTGAAATGACGGAAACCGAAATCACCAAGGGTCAATACGAGCTCATAGTGCCAAACAACGACGAATTCTATTCTATCTGCGATACCTGTTCGGTTTTTAGAACGACATTCGAAGAGGCACAATATTATTGCAAGAAGATCAAAGGGCGATTGCCTACGGAAGCGGAATGGGAATACGCCGCCCGCGCCGGGGATACCACGCCCAATTACTGCGGCAGCGACCAGAGTTGTCTGGAGAGCATTCGCTGGGATCCCTATGCTGAATACTACGTCAAACAGGGAGAGCCCAATGCGTTTGGTCTGTACGATATGCTGGGAAACGCTTCCGAGTGGGTGGAAGATTGCTGGCACATGAGTTATCGTGGCGCGCCGAGTACGTCTGAAGTGTGGGATAGTGGAACTTGTGAAAGCAGACCCATACGTGATGTGCCCGTTCCTGATGGGCAGGAAAATAGACGAGTATCGGAGCGTCGGTCCAAAAGTACCGGTTATGGAAGTGGAGCTGCGGGAATCCGTTGTGTCAGAGATGTCGCCAGGTAGCACATGATAAGCAGATTCGACCCGTGTATCACCCAGTTTCCAAGATTGGATAGAAGCCATGACGTATCGTAAGCCGTTACTCGTAGTCGGGATGTTCCTTCTTTTATTCTGCTGTGGCTGTAAGAGCAGTAGTTTAAGCAAAGAAGGGGAGGCGTGTACGAGAACGGCGGATTGCAGCCCGGAAACGGTTTGTGTGGATTTCGTCTGTGTGAACGAGGCGCAGCCTTCCTCATCGAGCGATTATTCCATGCTGATCTGGCAGGAATTGGCCAGTGGTGAGGTGATGACTTGGCAGCAGGCAATTAGCTACTGTGAGGAGTTGTCTGTAAAGGGGCATCGGGATTGGCGCTTGCCGACCATCGGAGAGTTGCGGTCGCTGGTTCGCGGATGCACTGATTCGGAGACGGACGGCTTGTGCGGCGTTACGGATCTCTGTTTGACTTACGAGTGTCGAGATTTGGAGATTTGCTTTAACTGTTCGTACCAGAACGGTCCTGCGGCGGGTTGCTACTGGTCGGATTCATTGCAGGGCATTTGCGACGCCTATTGGTCTTCCTCCAGAGCCGATGATGACAAGAGATTCGCATGGCAGATCTACTTCAACCACGCCACATTCAATATGGCGTTGGTTTCCAAGCAGGCACGGGCGCGTTGTGTGAGAGAGGATGAAGACTCCGATTTGGATACCTCGGATGGAGATCGTGTCGATGGAGACGGCGAAGACGTTTTGCTTAGTTATCCGATGGCCATCGATTACTGTGAGAATTTGGTACTGGACGAGCAGGCGGACTGGCGCTTACCCAGCATCGACGAACTGCGCAGCCTGCTTCGCGGCTGTCCGTCAACCCAATCGGATGGTAGCTGTACGGTGACGGAGGACTGCCGCCTGGCGACATGCCTTGAGAATGAAGCCTGTACGAAATGCAACGCCGCAGGCGGTCCCAACGATGGCTGCTACTGGCCAGACGCAATTTCGGGAAACTGTCGGAGCTATTGGTCCTACTCCACGGTCGTCGAGGAAAGCACGGATAGCTGGAGCATCGACTTCAATACCGGTGCGATCGAGGCGGTGGACTGGTTTACTCCTAAAAGCGTCCGCTGCGTGCGAGAAGAACTGATCGTGGATGGCGATGGTTATTACATCAACAGAGTCGATGGTGACGAGATGAACACCGAAAATGCCTGGTTCGATTCCGCTTCCGGGTTGACCTGGCAGAGCCCGCCGAAACAGAGCAGATGAGTTCTTCGTTAAGGTGGTCCGTTTTACCCCGAAAATGGTTGACAACCATCCGCTGAGATTATTACCCTTTCGTTTCCAATCCGCTTTTGGCATAATCGATCTGCATCATCGATGTGAACCTGTCACTTATCGAAAAATTACGGGGAATGGCGCACATGTTCAAACAAGTGAAAAACCACGGTTACCTTGCTTGTCTTTCGCAACGGAAAAACGGGAGTAGTCTGTACGCAATATCCACACTGCTGCTTTTGATTCTACTGCTTGTACTTTGTTCCTGCTCCGATTCCGGGAACGATACGACGGACGGCGACTTTTCCGAATCGGAAAGCGCCCCGGCGGATCGGGATGCGGATGATGATTCCTCTGTTGACGGTGATCTCGATGCGGAGCGTTCCGATGCATCGGAGTGGGACATCGACCCGGAACTGGCCGAACTGTGGTCTACCGATTGCGTGGGAAGTGAGCCGCCGGATCTAGGGGGCTTCGAAGTCGGCTATCAGCGCTTGAGTTGCGGCGATTACACGCTCGATAAAAATTACTACCTGTTGACCCTGTTCGAAGAGCTTACGGATCTGCATGGATTGCTGGTTGGCGATGCAACCCTGTCTGCCATTTCTCAAACGCGCACGCAAATGCTGCGTGAGGCGGAAACGGCCTGCGGGGAGGATGTTGCCTGTCATACCGGTAAACTGACGATCACCGAAGCGGATTGCAGCGAAATCGCGGCGGCGCTTGGAGAGCTAGTCGAGAAGGGGAGTACGGATGTGGTTAGCGAGCACCTGCGGCCTTCGGGCATGTTCCAACTTCATCGGAGCTTGCCGGATGATGAGTTATTCGAAACGGCATTTTGTGATACCGTGGCCGGATTGAACGAAGCCTATCATTCCAATGTAGGTGGCTTGAGCGCGGCGGAGTTGAACCAACTCGTTCAAACGCTTTCCCAGGCGCATCAGGGAGATCTGCTGTTCTACGAACCTTTATACTTTGCAACGGCTGCGGTGTTGACCCAGCAGCAGCGCGATGAAGCCGGGCGCTACGAACCGATGGAAGAGGGCGAAAACGCGGCGGCGTTACAGGCGATGGCGGAGATCGATTGGGACAGCTACCCTTACAGCCTGATTCTCGTGCCGGGAATGGGACCGGACAATTACGAGGAGCCGCTCGATCAGGCGGGTGCATTCCGCTGCGATCTGGCCGTACAGCGCTTATGGGGCGGGCTTGCGCCGTTTATTCTAACTTCCGGGGGCCACGTTCACCCGGATCGCACCCCGTATTGCGAAGCCATCGAAATGAAAAAATACCTTATGAACACCTACGATGTTCCTGAAAGCAAGCTGTTGGTAGACCCGCACGCGCGTCATACCACTACCAACCTGCGCAATCTCGCGCGGCTGGTGCTGCGTTATGGCATTCCACCGGAAAAGCCGGTGCTCGTCACGACGGACATGGGGCAGAGCATTTATATTTCCAGCATGATCGCCGGGCGCTGCGAGGAAGAACTTGGCTATCTGCCGTATCGCCAGGTCTTGAGCCTGGGCATGACCGATACTTGTCTGTTGATCGATCCAACCAGCTTGTACGCTGACCCGAGCGATCCGCTGGACCCCTGATGAGGAAGCAGCGTCTGTCGATCACAGGAATTGAGAATGTTAGTAGTGGTGTAGTATTGTAGCTATTGTATCATATGTATGTCGGACAAAATTCTTGTCCGAAATTGAATTTTCAAACATGTACTATTTATGAATTATTAGTATATATAGTAGGTCGGGCAAATGTCTTGCCCGACATTGATTCAGAAATGTCGGATTCACAGAATCCGACTACACGAAAATCTTGCAAGTATCTCACTTGGTCTGCTCACGATTAGCGAGAGAAGATCGTTAAAAAAGCAGATCGCAATCTCATAAAATCATCTCCATAGCGCCGAAGCCGGCGGCAAACGGCTATATTGGACGCTAGACGACCGCTAAACGAACAGTACATAACCGCTAAAAGACCGTAAATTACCAGTGGTCCACTCACGCATGTTGCCCGATGCAGCTAGATGCTTCCCCTTGCTGCGGTGCGCTGTTTCATGCTGCACCAGGAAGCACTGTCGATCTTCGGTCATTTAGGGGTTTTTTAGTGCTCGTTTGTGGTGTGTTTTGGTGTAATTGCCGTTATGTATAAATGCCAAGATGCCACGAAAAACAATCAAGAAGAAATAATAAATAGGACACAGAACGTGGAAGAAAAGAAAAAATAGTTACAGCATGGAATAACAAAATGTAAATAATATTAACTTTCCTCTTGCAATGGAGGAGTTGTGCCGATATAGTAAAAAGGTCGGGATTCGTGTCCCGAGCCTGTACGTCTCGCTCTTTCGATTCACTCGGATCGAAGGCTGACAGAAACCAGGATTTCAAGGGGAGACCAGGATGCACGGTTTCACAATCAATTCCGCATCGAAAAAGCAGCAACAGCCAAGTGCCTGCATCGTCATCGAAAACAGGGGCGTTGTGAATTTCGCTGCGCTGTGGGCGCTGGCCTTTGCAGCCTTTATGTTATTGATATTACAAGGTTGTGGCGGCTCCAACGACGATGCATCCAATGGCCCTGAAATCCCCGATCCGGGCGATTGTCCATCCGGGCAACTTTGGGACGATTTAAGCGAATCCTGCATCGAAGATCCCGGCCAGATGGACCCCGGCGATCTGCCTAATCCGGACGGCGATGACGACTTTTCCCCGGATGGCGACGAGGTCGTTCCAATCGATGGCGACGAGCCGATAATCGATGGTGACGACTTCGAAACGCCTATCGTTGATGGAGACGAACCTGTTGATATCACTCCGGAAAGGGATCCTCGCGACCAACTCTGCGACGGCATTTATTGCTCCGGTAGCGGGCGTTGTATCGCCATCGATATGCAGCCGCGCTGCCTTTGCTTGCCGGGCTATCACGAAGAAGGTTTAAGCTGTATTCCCAACGATTTACAAAGTCCTTGTGAAGGCGTCGATTGCGGAAGCGGCGGGCAATGCGTCGTTGAAACCGACGGCCTTGGAGAAGAGCGAATTGCCTGTAATTGCCCACAAAATATGTTCGATCTCAATTTGCATTGCCTTCCAATCCAAGATCCGGGCGGCTGCGAAATGCGCGACATCGGGAATGACGTCGAAGTTTGCCTGCCGCAAGGCAATCCTATGGGGAATATGAATGAATATTACTTCCCGAATCTGGCTTCCGCGATTTCGGATAATGGCGAACTGCCGGACAAAGTCGATCATCGCAGCGAATATCTAAATGATTATCTGAGCCAGATCGACGATCAGGGCCAATGCGGTACTTGCGTCGCCTTTGCAAGCACGCATTCATTGGAAAGCAGCATCGCCTCGCGATCCGTCGTAAATACCGACTTGTCGCAGTCGCACGTTTGGAAAATGGCGGGACTATCGCTTTCGTGTACGAATGGTACCAGCATTCCTCGCGTGGTATCGGCGATAACCGGCTCGATGTCGGTCGTTCCGGATGATATCTGGACCTACGATTGCAACGGCTATGGCGGCAACAATTCCTGCTATGGCTGGCTGGTGGAAGCTCCAAGTTCCATGAATGCCGACACGGATGGACTGGTTCGCGGCTTGTCTCCTTATTCTGTCTACGCCTACAATACGTATGCCATCGAGAAAGCGCTGGCATCGGGACATAACGTGATTTACGGCGTTCCGGTATACGGCAGTACCTGGTACAAATGGGGCAAACCCATACTCATCGACGTTCCCACTAACGGCGCTGCTTTCCAGGGTGGTCACGCCATTCTCATCGTCGGTTACGATCGCGGCACGCGCGAATTCACCTTCCTGAACTCCTGGAGTGAATACTGGGGTGATGGCGGCTATGGAAAATTCACCTACGACTTTATCCAGTATTATGGATACGGCGGCATGGTCATTCCCGACGTTGTGGCCCGTACCTGCGAAAGCGACAGCGACTGCTCCTGCGGCGTCTGCCAGGAACAATCCTGCGTATCGGTCGAGGAAGTCTTTAATGGCCGCGACGATAACTGCGATGGCCGCATCGATGAAGGTTTCGACTGTGCGCTGGGCGAAGAGCGAGCCTGCGGCGGCACGGATGTGGGAGAATGTCAGGCTGGCGTGCAAAGCTGCGAGAATGGCCGCTGGAGCGACTGTGTCGGCGATCTGATCGGCCCCGCACCTGAACTATGCGACAACAAAGACAACGACTGCGATGGCCAGACCGATGAAGACCTGCAAGTTTCTTGCGGCTCCGATGAAGGTGCTTGCAAGCAGGGCGTGAGCATCTGCTCCGCCGGTCAGTGGAGCGGATGCCTAGGCCAAGTCGTTCCAAGCGAGGAAACCTGCGATCTGCTGGATAACGACTGCGACGGCCAGACCGATGAAGATATCGCTTTTTCCGATATCCCAGCCGAGGCGCTATGCCCTACACTCGGCATTTGCGCCAATGGCGGCGCGGTCAATCGCTGTGTAGAAGGAAACTGGATCTGCGATTTTCCGGAAAATTATGAAGAAAACGAATGCGCCGTTGAAAACGAGCATTGCGGAGGCGGCTCGTTCAGCGATCCGGGTTGCGCCGATGGGCTGGACACCGACTGCGATGGTGAACAGGATGAACACTCCGTAACCTATCTCTGTGAAATGCTTCCTGATTACTGGAAAGTGGAGCAGAGCCAGGAATGCTACCAGAAGCCTTTTGGTCGCTGTTTGCAGCAGAGTGGAGTCTATGCCTGCGATCAGTCGGTAGTCAGTTGTGCGGTGCGCGTGGCTTGCATTGGCGGTACGATGCCCACAGCGGAGCAATGCGACGATCAGGATTGGGACTGCGACGGCATCACCTATGACCGCAACGATCTGGATGACGACGGTTTCGGCGATTGCCCCGGCTACGTTGACTGCGACGACACCCGCGCGGAGAGTCATCCCGGAGCGGTTGAAATCTGCGATGGGCACGACAACAATTGCGATGGGCGCACCGACGAAGATGGTGTCTGCGATGGCGTGGATGGCGATATCGATGGCGACGTAGACGGCGATGTGGAACCGGATGACCCGGATTTGATCTGGATGCCGATTCCTTCCGGTACATTCCAGATGGGCTGTTCCGTAGGCGATACGCAATGCTATGAAGCCGGAACGGAAGAGCCGCGCCACGAAGTTTCGGTGCCCGCTTTTGAAATGACGCGCACGGAAATCACGCGCGATCAATTCGTTAGAGTCATGGGCTTCGATCCAACGCTGAGCGAGGATTGCCCGGATTGCCCGGTCGAAAACATCAGTTTCGAAAACGCGGAAGATTTTTGCGAGGCGGTTGGTGGTCGTCTGCCCAGCGAAGCGGAATGGGAATACGCTGCGCGGGGAGGTGTCAGCACGAAATACTACTGCGGCGAAACACTGAGTTGCCTGGACGAGATCGCCTGGCTTTCCGGCCCCGCACACGAAGTGGGTGAAAAACAAGCCAATAATTTCGGTTTGCACGAAATGCTGGGCAATGTCTGGGAGTGGGTGGCGGATTGCTCGCATCCCAACTATACAGACGCGCCAACAGACGGCTCGGTCTGGGAGGGTGGCAACTGCTCCCTGCGTGTGCTGCGCGGTGGTTGCTGGATCTGCTCGACGCAAACCATGCGCGCCAGCGCCCGAGCGGCAGGCAGCGTGGGAGAGCTTTACGATTTCGGCGTTGGAATTCGCTGTGCCCGCGATGTAGAAATTGTAGACGGTGATGAACCCGCTGTAGACGGCGACGAGCCAGTTGTCGACGGCGATGAACCAGTCGTCGATGGTGATGAACCTGTCGTCGATGGTGACGAGCCGGTCGTCGATGGTGATGAGCCGGTCGTCGATGGTGATGAGCCGGTCGTCGATGGTGATGACCCTGTAGTAGATGGCGACGAGCCAGTGGTCGATGGTGACGAGCCGGTGGTAGATGGTGACGAGCCGGTGGTCGATGGTGATGAGCCTGTAGTCGATGGTGATGAGCCGGTCGTCGATGGCGATGAGCCTGTTGTCGATGGCGATGAGCCTGTTGTCGATGGTGACGAGCCTGTTGTCGATGGTGACGAGCCCATCGTGGATGGCGATGAGCCGGTGGTTGATGGTGACGAGCCTTTGGTCGATGGTGATGAACCCGTCGTCGATGGTGACGAGCCGGTCGTTGATGGTGATGAGCCTGTTGTCGATGGCGATGAGCCTGTCGTGGATGGCGATGAACCTGTGGTCGATGGCGATGAACCCGTCGTCGATGGTGACGAGCCGGTCGTTGATGGTGATGAGCCTGTTGTCGATGGTGATGAGCCGGTCGTTGATGGCGACGAGCCTGTAGTCGATGGTGATGAAGATGAAACCGACGTGCATTTTGCTTATGTCTGTGCAGGTTCCTTCGATATGGGTTGCTCGCAGGATGATGACCTATGCACCGAATACGAAACCGGCGGCACAACCACCTTCAATCAGGATTTCTTCGTCACGCCAACGGAAATCACGCAAGCGCAATTTGAAGCGGTCATGGGATTCAATCCCAGCTATTTCTCGAATTGCCCCACCTGCCCGGTGGAGCAGGTTACCTGGCAGGAAGCAAACGACTTCTGTGCTCAAGTCGACGCACGCCTGCCCTCAAGCGCGGAATGGGAATATGCCGCACGGGCGACGACGCTCTCGCGCTATATCTGCGGCCCCAACGAAAGCTGCCTGGCGGATATCGCCTGGTACGATGCCAACTCAAATACCGGCTACGACCGCCACCGTACGCATCCGGTCGCGCAACTGGATTCGAATCTCTGGGGACTCTACGACATGCTGGGCAACGTTTGGGAATGGGTGAGCGACTGCGCCCCCACCAGCGCCGGTTGCGAGTATCGCCTGATGCGGGGCGGTAGCTGGTTCGAAGAATCGCCGGAATTGCGCGTAAGCAACCTGGGCTGGAATTTCCCCGAAAACCGCTTCACCAACGTCGGGTTCCGCTGTGTGCAGGATCTATACTAGTATTATCATACGGTTACGTTAAGGCACACAAGGGAGATGGCATTGGCTGTCTCCCTTGTTTTGTTAACCCACATCCGAGATTTCTGACGTGCCTGTAAACCGAGATTTTTCTCTCTCCGGCTACCTTGACACCTTTCCCCTAAACCTTTACAATCACAATAGGATTTTAAGACACTAGAAAACCCGTTCGCTTCGATAGGGACTCGCTTGGGCAGGTGTCACGTTTAATACATGGTTTATGAGCGCCAAGCGAAAACGACCCTACAGATGAGAACCGACAAATGATGCAACGATCTCACGTTCCTTTTCCGGGCCGCTTTGCGCCGACAGGCCGACTGGAGGATTCGACCATGCCACGTTTGAAACATTTGCTTCCCCTGCTGGGAATGCTCTTTTTTGCCATGCTGACGATTTCGAGTTGCTTCGAATCGGACGATCCTTTGCTGCCTGCGGATCAGGATCGGAACCAGGTAGATGGCGACAACGGCATTGTATGGCCACCCTATGACGGCGACGATACTCCTCCTGTCGATGGAGATGACGATACGCTCACCGATCTCGATCTGGAACCGGCTGGCGATCAGGATGACGTTGTCATCGATGGCGACAAGCCCATTGATGGCGATACGCCGGTGGATGGCGATGGCGACAACGTGATCGATGGCGATGACGACTGGCCTCCCAATACGTACCCGCAGATCGATGTTCCCGCGCTGCTGACCTTTGAGATGACGCAGTTGAACCAGTCTATCACCGCCGCTCTGCCCATTCGCAACCTGGGTGAAGCGCCGCTGGTGATTCTCTCCGCCGTTTACGACGCCAACTGTACCGAAGAACTGGGCGTGGTAACGGACTTGACCAGTGGCATGGTCATCAATCCCGGCAATACCCAGAACCTGATTTTAAACTACACCATGCTCGATCCCGGCGTGGATGAATGCCAGTTGATCATCACCAGCAATGACCCGGACGCCAACACGGTGAACGTGACGATCCGCACGACCTATCAAGGTACGCCGAGCCTGGAAATCGTGCCGCGCCAACTCGACTTCGGCGGCAAAGACATTCTGGAGCCTGCCGCACTTTCCGCCGGAATTCGCTTTACCAATTTCACTCTGCCCGGTTCCAACGCCGTAATCCAACTCGGTCCCTTCTCGTTGCAAGACGGCCAGGGTCCGTTCAGCTTCGAATCCGGTTTCGATCCAAGCGCAACCCACATGCTGCAACCCGGCCAGGAATTCCAGGTTGTCATCGTGTTCGATCCGCAGAGTCTGGACGATTTCTCCGATCGCCTGCTGTTCGAGTCTTCCTCGCTTGACGCGCAGGGAACCGTGGATATTCTGGGAAAGGGTGTCGCCGCCCAGATCGAGTTGTCCGAAACGGAACTTGCCTTCGGACGCAAAATCCTAGACAGCAGCACCGAAAAGACCTTGATCATTACGAATCACGGCGAAGCGGATGCCGTGCTGGATGAGGTGGTCATTGCGGGAGATACGGACGGCGAATTCTCCTATGACTCCAATGGTGCAATCGGTATACCTTTTGGAAACGAGCAAAGCATTCACTTAAAGGTGAGCTATCAGCCCACCAACGTCGGCATCGATGAAATCACCTTGGGGCTGCGGGGAAATTTCTACCCGCAGCAGAATATCGACATTATCTGTACCGGTGAAGGGGTCAACCCGACCTGGACTATTTCCACCAGTACGTTGCAATTCGACTCCGTGCCGGTTTTCACCACGAAAACCATGAATTTGACGATCACCAACACCTCCACCACCCTGCTGGAAGTGCTGGAATACAACTTAACCGGCGATGCCGAATTCAGCATCCACCCCGACGACCTGGCCTTTATGCCGACACTCGGCGTAGGCAACCAGGCGATTGTGCGCGTTCAATACACTCCGACGGAACGCGCCGCCAAAGCGGCCAATCTGGAAATCGTTACCGGCGATCCGGTGGTGCCGTCACTGGATATCAGTTTGTCCGGTCAGGGCGCAGCGCCGACTCTGGATCTTGCGCGCGCCGATGGTGAAACGCTGGAAGATTCGCTTTATTTCGACACGGTCGTGATCGGCGGGCAAAACCAGATCCAGCTACTGGTTTCCAATGAAGGTGAAGTGCCGCTGATATTGGAGCCGTTCGACTTCGCGCCCGACACCCAGACGGCGTTTTCTTTCTCGCCCGATCCCTTTCCGGCGGTCGAACCAATGGCGACCGAAACCCTGACGCTTATTTACGAGCCGCAGTTGCCTCCGGGCGTGGACAGCGTTGATTTGACGATTACCTCCAACGATCCACTGGCGCGGGAAACACAACTGAACCTGTCCGGCGTGGGTATCAATCCGAACATCCAGATACTACCCTTTACCACCTACGATTTCGGCAGTCCCAATGTCGGGGTCACCGTCGGTCCGATGGAATTCTTTATCAGCAACACCGGACAAGGCGCACTGCGAGTTAGCCAGATCGAAATCGAAATGGATAACGGTGAAGGTACGGAATTCTTTATTACCGAAGTCGGCGGCAGCCTGCCCTACGACATCGACAACGACACCAGCCAGACGTTTTTGTCTTTCGGTGTGTCCTTTTTGCCATCGGAGATTACCGACTACTCTGGCAGAGTGCAGATTTACTCCAACGACTTCGACACTCCCGTGGCGACGATCACGCTGACGGGACGCGGTCAGGATTGCCCGGAAAACTACCACGATCTCGACGACAATCCTGCCGACTGCGAGTACTACTGTGAATATAGCAACAACGGTGTGGAACAGTGCGACAATGAAGACAACGACTGCGACGGCCAGACCGACGAAGACTATCCCATCGATGATGAATGCGACGGCATCGGGGCATGCAGCATTGGCGTGTTCCAGTGCCATCCGACCAACCCGTCTCTTTACGTTTGCTCTACCGATCCGCAGGGAACGAACTACGACGGCAGTGAAGAAATCTGCGATGACATGGACAACGACTGCGATGGCGAAACCGACGAAGGCTTCGACATCGGACAGGTATGTGACGGAGTCGGTGCATGCGGCGCAGGCTTGATTGAATGTTTCGACACGACGAGCTCCGGTTGTTCCACCGATATCGGCGGCAGTGAGTACATCATGTATCCCGAACGCTGCAACAACCTGGATGATGATTGCAACGGATACACCGACGAAGGTTTCCCGGTCAACGATGCCTGTGAAGGCGTCGGCGAATGCGGTGGGGGAATTTACGAGTGCGATCCCAATAACGACAACGCCATTCTCTGCTCCACCGACATCGGCGGTAGCGAGTACCCGAATCAGGCCGAACTCTGCAACGGATTAGACGACGATTGCGACGGCAACACGGATAATGGTCTGAATCTGGGTACGCCCTGCACACCGCCGGGCGAATGCGGTGCGGGTGTCATCGAATGCGATGGCGAAGTCGCCACCCGTTGCTCCACCGGTCCGGGGGGCAGCGAATACGGCGGCAGCACGGAAGTCTGCGACGATCTGGATAACGACTGCGATGGACAGACCGACGAAACCTTCACGCTGGGCGGAACCTGCGAAGGTATCGGGGCTTGCGGCTCTGGCGTCGTCGAATGCGACTCGAACAACCCGAGCCAGACGATCTGCTCCACCGATATCGGCGGCAGCGCCTATCCCAATTTCCCGGAACGCTGCGACATGCAGGATAACGACTGCGACGGGCATACGGATGAAGGCTATCCGATTGCGCAAGTCTGCGAGGGTGTCGGAGAATGCGGAATCGGAAACCGCGAGTGCGACCCGAACAACGTCAATGCCACGATCTGCTCCACCGACATCGGCGGCAGCAACTACCCCAACCAGGCGGAAATCTGCGACGGACTGGACAACGACTGCGATGGCCAAACCGACGAAGACTGGCCCATCGGCGATGCCTGTACCGGTTCGGCGGACTGTCCCAATGGCCGCTACGAATGCGCCGGGGACACCAGCTATCGCTGTTCCACCGATCCGGGCGGCAGTGACTATCCTTCACCCACTGAAGTCTGTGACGGCATCGACAACAACTGTAACGATGAAATCGACGAAGGCTTCGATACCGGTGCAGGTTGCGATGGTGTGGGTAGTTGCGGTACGGGCGTGATCGAATGCGATCCCAATGACTTCCATGCCACCATCTGTTCCACCGATCCAAACGGCAGTAACAGCCAGGCGATGAACGAAATCTGCAACCAGATAGACGACGACTGCGACGGTCAGACCGATGAGGACTTCTCTGTTGGACAGAGCTGTGACGGTATCGGCGAATGCGGACAGGGCCATACGGAATGTTTCAACTATTACATCACCGGCTGTTCCACAAATCCCGGTGGTTCGGATTACGTGCCCGTATCCGAAATCTGCGACGAGTTGGACAACGACTGCGACGGCCAGACCGACGAAGGCTTCAATGTCGGTCAACCCTGTAGCGGTGTCGGTGCATGCGGCGAGGGCCTGCGCGAGTGCGACCCGAACAACGGCTATCGTTCCATCTGCTCCACCGACATCGGCGGCAGTGAATACGATGGCAGCTATGAACTGTGCGACAACATCGACAACGACTGCGACGGACAGAAGGACGAAGACTACAGCATCGGCGTAAATTGCGAAGGCGTCGGCGAATGCGGTCAGGGAGTGTATGAATGCAACGGACCCAATACCGCGCGCTGCTCCACCGATATCGGCGGGAGTTTTTACGATGGCTCACAGGAAACCTGCAATAATCTCGACGACGATTGCGACGGCTATACCGACGAGGACTTCAACGTCGGGGTGAACTGCGACGGTATCGGCGAATGCGGCTATGGTCTTATCGAATGCCTTACTGAAGATAGCACCGCTTGCTCCACCAATCCCGATGGCAGTGAATACGATGGCAGTGATGAACTTTGCGATGACAGAGACAACGATTGCGATGGAAGTACGGATGAGGATTTCGAGCTTGGACAAACCTGTCCGGGCGTGGGGGAATGTCCGGACGGCGTCTGGCAATGTGACGGCCCAACCGACCGTATGTGTTCCACCAGTTATGGTGGCGATCACTGGGCGGGCAGCGAAGAGATCTGCAACAACCTGGATGACGACTGCGACGGTTTGACCGATGAAGACTTCCACATCGGCGAATTGTGCGATGGTCCCGGTCCCTGCGGAATGGGCGTGTACGTCTGCCAGACGGATACCACCTACATTTGCTCCTCCGCTTTGCCCGGTCATCCCGATTACGAAGGTTCTCCGGAAACCTGTGACAACCAGGACAACGACTGCGACGGTTTGACGGATGAGGATTTCAGCATCGGCGTGGTTTGCGACGGCACCGGCGAATGTGGATTGGGAACCTACGAATGTAACAGCCAGGCACCAGGCGGAGTCGTATGCTCCACCGACCCGCTTGGTTCGCAGCGCCAGGACGTTCAGGAAACCTGCGACGAGTTGGATAACGACTGCGACGGTTACAGCGATGAAGATTTCTTGATCGGTGAAACCTGCGAAGGTGTGGGCGAATGCGGTCTGGGTCTGTACGAATGCGCGGACATCAACTCCGCTCGCTGCTCGGTGGATATCGGTGGCAGCGAATACGCGGGGAACGACGAGCTTTGCGACGAGTTGGACAACGACTGCGATGGCATGACCGATGAAGATTACGATCTTGGCGCGCAATGCGACGGCATCGGCGAATGTGGTTTGGGCGTGTACGAATGCGCCACAGACGGCGGTCTGCTCTGCTCTACCGACATCGGCGGTTCCGAATATCCGGACCCGGCGCCGGAAGAACTTTGCAACGGGTTAGACGACGACTGTAACGGTCATGTCGATGATGGCTTGAACCTGGGCGTGGAATGCACCGGTACCGGCGAATGCAGTTCGGAAACCGGCGTATACCAGTGTGGCACCAATCAACAGGTCGTCTGTTCGGTCAACTACGGCGGTAGCGACTGGGCCGGACAGAGCGAAAAATGCGACGATAAAGACAACGACTGCGACAGCCAGACCGATGAAGATTTCCAGATCGGGCAACTCTGTGACGGCGTTGGTGAATGCGGTCAGGGTGTATGGGAATGCAAGTTCGACAGCATCTATGCGCGTGCCTGCTCCACCGATCCCTTCCAGTCCGAAGATCAGCAGGCGCAGGAAATCTGCGACGGTCTGGATAATGACTGCGACGGCACGCCCGACGATGATTTCGGTCCGTTGGGTTATACTTGCACGGCGTCGGGTGAATGCGGCACCGGCACTTACGTCTGCCTGGACGAGAACACAATCATCTGTTCGGCTGAATGGCCGGAGCATCCCGATTTCGGCGGGGCGGATGAAAGCTGTAACCATTTGGACGACGACTGCGACGGCCAGACCGATGAAGACTGGAACATCAACTCGGGTTGCTTCGGAACCGGCGATTGCAGCAGCGCTTTCGGCTCCTGGTGGTGCAACGGAACCAGCGATCGCATCTGTTCGGTCAACCTGCCTTACATCTACGACGACTGCGACATCTGGACCAATCCGGGCCAATGCCGCGCCTGCGATCCGGCGGAACCCGGTTGCGTGGCGAACCCGGCCTATCCAAGTAGTGCTGGCGAAGAGATCTGTGACAACCAGGATAACGACTGCGATGGCGAAACCGACGAGGACTTTACCACACTGGGCGACACCTGCGACGCCGGCGGCGCTTGCGGAAACGGCTTCCTGGAATGCAATCAGAACCTGGATCTGAGTAACAGTGCTTGCAGCAACGAGTCGGACCCGAACTACCGTTACTACTGCGAGCAGGTCATCTGTTCCAAGGAAGAGGGCGGGACGCAATACGGCAATAACGAGGAAGTCTGTAACGGAATCGACGACGACTGCAACGGCGAAACCGATTCGGAATTCGGTGTTGGTAATAGTTGTACGGGTGTCGGCGAATGCGGCCAAGGACTCATCGAATGTTCCTCGCTCTACACCACCCGCTGTTCGGTGGATATCGGCGGTAGCGCCTATGCCGGAACGGATGAAATCTGCGACGAACTGGACAACGATTGCGACGGCCAGACCGACGAAGGCTTCTCGCTGGGATTGTCCTGTAACGGCGTGGGCGAATGCGGAGCCGGAACTCGTGAGTGTGACCCCAACGACAGCAGTCGGGCAATCTGTTCCACCGATATCGGCGGTTCGCAAGACGCCAGCACGGAAGAAATATGCGACGAATTGGATAACGACTGCGACGGATTGACCGATGAGGATCTGGGGATCGGCGATCCCTGTACGAGTGTCGGCGAATGCGGCAGCGGCGTGTATGAGTGTGATGGCAGCGGCGGTATTCGCTGTTCGGTTGATTTCGGAGGCACGGACTGGAATCCCAGCCTGGTGGAAACCTGCAACTATCTCGATGACGACTGCGATGGCCAGGTTGACGAAGGCTTCGGTATTTACGACGGTTCCGGCGAGCGCATCGTTTGCCAGGGCTCCGGCGGCTGTGGTGCGGGGTATATGGAATGCTACACCAGTTCACAGTCCGGCTGTTCCACCGATCCGGGTGGTTCGCAATACGATCCGAGCGAGGAACTCTGTAACTACCTGGACGACGACTGCGACACGGAGATCGACGAAGACTGGCCGGAGCTGGGGCAATCCTGTGATGGCGTCGGCGCTTGCGGGATCGGCGTATATGAGTGCGACAGTTCCCTGCTTTCCGCTATTTGCAGCACCGATATCAACGGAAGTGAATATAGCTACCAGCCGGAACTCTGCGATCACCTGGACAACGACTGCGACGGCTTGACCGATGAAGACTTCCTTACCGGCGAAGCCTGCGATGGCGAAGGGGAATGCGGAGCCGGTGTTATTCAATGCGATCCGTCCAACCCCAGCGGAATGATGTGCTCTACCGATATCGGTGGCGATGATTACGTTGCTGTTGTCGAAAGCTGTGACGGACTGGACAACGACTGCGATGGCCTGACCGACGAAGGCTTCCCGCTGGGTGACACCTGCGATGGTGTCGGTGCCTGCCGTATCGGTTTCTACGAATGCGCTGCCGATGGCGGCTATCAATGTTCCACCGATCCAGGCGGCTCGCAATACGACGGCATTCCCGAACTGTGTAACCACAAAGACGACGACTGCGACGGGCTGACCGATGAAGGATTTGCCACAGGTGCCGTCTGCTTCGCTCCCGGCGAATGCAGACATGTCGAGGGTCTGACTGAATGTGGAGACGACTTCTCGCTGGTCTGCTCCACAGGACCGGGAGGATCGAGCTACCTGGGTACGTCGGAACTCTGCGATGACCTGGATAACGACTGCGACAACTCCACGGATGAAGACTTCAGTATCGGCGACAGTTGTGATCCCACTGGAGAATGCGGCATCGGCATGTATGAATGCGCCACCTCTACCAGTTCTCGTTGCTCCACCGGTCCCGGCGGAAGCGCGTCTCAGGTTCGGTCCGAATCCTGCAACGGTAAGGATGATGACTGCGACGGCCAGACCGATGAAGGTATGGGCGTCGGACAGATCTGTATCGGCGTGGGTGCTTGCGGCAGCGGTCGTATCGAATGTTCCCCGGTTGGCGATCTGGTATGTAGCAGCAATCCCGGCGCCAGCGAAGATCGAAGCGAAGCGGAACGCTGCGACGATCTGGATAATGACTGCGATGGGGAAACCGATGAAGATTTCCAGGTTGGCCAGGCCTGTACCGGCGTCGGCGAATGCGGTGCGGGAATGTGGGAATGCGCCTCTCCCAGCAGTGCGCGCTGCTCGACCAGTTATGGTGGCAGCGACTACCAACCCAATCCCGAACTCTGCGACAACCTAGATAACGACTGCGACGGCCAAACCGATGAAGACTTCAATATCGGTCAGGTCTGTAACGGAACCGGAGAATGCGGTACGGGGCAGTACGAGTGCATCAACATCTACACCGCCATCTGTTCCAGCAACCCCGGCGGTACGGATTATCAATTCGTGGCCGAACTCTGTAATGCCTTGGATGACAACTGCGACGGCCAGACCGATGAAAATCTCGGCGTAGGTGAAGCCTGCCAGGGCGAGGGCATCTGCGGTGCAGGTCTGTGGGAATGCACCCCGTCGGGAGAGGTGGTCTGCTCCACCGAAGCCGGCGGTAGCCAGGATCAATCCGGAACTGAGATTTGCGACGGTCAGGACAACGACTGCGACGGTAGTGCCGACGAAGGTTACCCCATCGGCCAGAGCTGCCAGGGTAATGGCGATTGCGGCGAAGGTGTGTACGAATGCGACGACAACGGCGGTTATCGCTGTTCCACCGATCTGGGTGGTTCGGATCACACCGGCGGAGAAGAAGTTTGCGATCATCGTGATAACGACTGCGATGGGTTGACCGACGAGGACTTTGCGTTGGGCGTCGTTTGCGATGGTGTGGGAGCTTGCGGCGCGGGCGTGACCGAATGCCGCTACGGCTACGCGCAAACCATCTGCTCGACGGATATCAATGGCAGCGAGTATGAAGGTCAGAACGAAACCTGTGACGGTCAGGACAACGACTGCGACGGCCAGACCGATGAAGACTTCATGCGCGGCGAAGACTGCGAAGGCATCGGCGAATGTGGCGCGGGTGTGTATGAATGCGCTTCGCTCTATACCTACCGCTGCTCCACGGATGTCGGCGGCAGCAACTACCAGGGAACGTCGGAAATCTGCGACAGCCTGGATAACGACTGCGATGGATCGACGGACGAAGGCTATCAAATCGGCAATAGCTGCATGGGCGATGGCCAGTGCGGCATGGGTCAATACGAGTGCGAGACGACCAACTCGGTGCGTTGCTCCACCGACATCGGCGGCAGTCAATATGGGGGGCAACCAGAACTGTGTAACAGCTTCGACGATGACTGCGATGGATTGACCGATGAAGGCATCGGCCTGTACGACCCGGAAACGGGTAATCCCATTGCCTGCGATGGCGTTGGAGAATGTGGCAGTGGGTACATGCAATGTAAAAACGAATACGAGGTCATTTGTAACCGCGATCCGGGTGGCGATTTCTACGATGGTGGTCCGGAAGGTTGCGATGGTCTGGATAACGACTGCGACGGCGTAACCGACGAAGGCTATGGCCTGGGTGCCCCCTGTCAGGGTCAAGGTGCCTGCGGTGAAGGGGTGGTGGAATGCGATCCCAACCATGTATACCAGACCATCTGCTCCACCGATCTGGGCGGTTCGCAATTCGCGGGTTCCGATGAAATATGCGATAACCAGGACAACGACTGCGACGGCTTCACCGATGAAAGCTGGCCGACCCTTGGTCAGGAGTGCGTCGGTAGCGGAACCTGCTCCAATTTGAATGGCGTGATCGAATGCCACGGCGACAACGACGTCATCTGCTCGACCGACTTCGGCGGCTCGCAGTATGAACCCTCTGCCGAACTCTGCGACGGAAAGGACAACAACTGCGACGGTCAGACCGATGAAACCTTCGACCTTGGCGGTCCCTGCGATGGCGTTGGCGAATGTGGCGTCGGTACGCTGGAATGTAACGACACGGGAGGTACCCGTTGCTCCACCGATCTGGGTGGTTCCGAATACCCCGGTTGGCCGACGATCCAGGAAATCTGCGACGGATTGGACAACGACTGCGACGGCTACACCGATGAATTCTTCGATATCGGTGAAACCTGTTTCCCAGATGGAGCCTGTTCCGCCGGTGTAATCGAGTGCGCCGATGACTATGAAACCCGTTGCTCCACCGCACCCGGTGGATCTCAATTCGGAGGCACCACCGAGCTTTGCGATAACGTCGATAACGACTGCGACGGTCAGACAGATGAGGGCTTCTTCATTGGGCAGAGCTGCGACGGCGTGGGTCAATGTGGCCAAGGTGTGATTGAATGCGACACGCCTACGACCACGCGCTGCTCTACCGATCTCAACGGCTCCGATCCGCAAGATTCGCCTGAATTGTGCGACGGACTGGATAACGACTGCGACGGTCAATACGACGAGGATTTCGCAACCGGAGAATCCTGTTTGGGTGTTGGCGAATGTGGCAATGAACCGGGCTTCTACGAATGTGCTGGTCCCAACAGTGTGGTCTGTTCCACCATGCCTGGTGGTTCCTACTCGCTGGCTAACGTTGAATTATGCGATACTTTGGACAACGACTGCGACGGTCAAACCGATGAGGTTTTCAATCTCGGTGCAAGCTGTCAGCCCAGTGACAATTGCGACGTCGGTGTCATCGAATGCGATACGGAAAACGAACTCGCCTCGATCTGCTCCACGGCACCCGGTGGCAGCGAATACAGCGGCGAAGAAGAATACTGCGACAGCCTCGATAACGATTGCGATGGCCAGGTCGATGAAGACTACAGCCTGTTTACTCCATCGCTGGGCGAACCCTGGCCCTATTGCTCCGGTGCGGATTGCGGCGGACGTGTTGGAACGCCTTGCCAAGGCACCGGCGCTTGTGGAGAGGGCGTTTGGGAATGTGCGGATGACGGCATCCACACTCGTTGCTCGACGCTTAGCTATAACGATGGGCGCGGTGTGGGCAGCCAGTACAATCCGGTGGCGGAATTGTGCGATAACATTGACAACGATTGCGACGGCGAAACCGACGAAGGCTTTAACCTGGGTCAAAGCTGCACCGGTATCGGTCAATGCGCCAGCCAACCGGGTGTGTGGCAATGCCAGGGGACCGATTCGACCATCTGTTCCACGATGCCGGGTGGTTCCAACAGCCTGGCCAGCGCGGAATTGTGCGACAACGCCGATAACGACTGCGACGGGCAGACCGACGAAACCTTCTACCTCGGCCAGAGCTGTGAAGGCATCGGCGAATGTGGCCAGGGCCAGCGAGAATGCGCGAGCTTGTATCACGCCATCTGTTCAACAGACCTTGGCGGTTCGGTCTACGACGGCAGCGGAGAACTCTGCGATGGGCTGGATAACGACTGCGATGGTCAGACCGATGAAAACTGGTCGTTGTTGGGAAGCGCCTGTTCCGGTGGCGAATGCGGTACCGGCGAATGGATCTGCAACGAGCAACAAGACGGGTTGACCTGTACCGCCTGGGGCGGCGCTCAAACCGAAGTTTGCGACAATCTGGATAACGACTGCGATGGTCAGACCGATGAAGGCTTCGGATTGGGCACCGGCTGTATTGGCGTTGGCCAGTGCGGCGCGGGTCTGCGAGAATGCGATCCCGGCGACAGTAGCGCAACCATCTGCTCTACCGATCTAAACGGCTCCGATTATCGCGGCCAGCCGGAATCCTGCGATCTGCTCGATAACGACTGCGACGGTCAGACCGATGAGGACTTCCGCGAAGGCGGAACCGGCGACTACAACCACCCGGACCACTGCGGTGCTTGTGACAATCGTTGTGAATTCGCGCATGCCTACGCGGTCTGCGTGAACAGCGAGTGTGAATTTTCAACCTGTGAATCCGGTTATGCCAACATGAACGGAGACCAGAATGATGGCTGCGAATGCGAACTGGAAAGCATTCCTGCCGATACCTGTGGAGAAGCGCAATACTTCCCCAACAATCCGCTTGACGACCGCCAGGGCGGGACCATCGGAAGTGTAGAAGGACAACTGGCCACGCTGGAATCCGTGGCTTGGTACCGCTTCGACGCGGAAGATCTGACAGACGCCACCTGCGACCTCTTCGACGTCAAAGTCTTCTTTACCTTCAATCCGGACAATGCCTTCCGCTTCGATGTGTACAAGGGAGGCTGCCAGGGTACGCAACGGGTCTGTGAGAACTGGTATGATTTCCGGGATTACACGAATTTCTCGGATGAGGAATTCACGGTGGACTCCGCCGGTGAATGTCCCTGCCGTCCAGCCGAACTGGAACCGCAGGAAGGCACATCGGAAACCATTCCACACTGGCCTTTCCGCTACTGCCTGGATGATTCCGCATCCTACTGGGTCATGGTTAAATACCGGGATGATATTGCTCAGCCGATCTGCGACAGCTATACGCTGACTGCATCCAACGCCCGCTGATCCTCCTTTGATTCACCCTATACCCCGTCGGGTTCTCCGACGGGGTTTTTGCTTTTGAACCCATTGATTTTATCGCCGGACAGGCTATACTTAGCGAAATGAATTGCCTTAACAGGGAAACGGGATGCAGCAGAAACAACTTCTTGTAATCGGTGCCGGGTTAGCCGGTCTCGCGGCTGGCATCTACTGTCAATTAAGCGGCTGTCGCAGCATTCTTCTCGAACAGCACGACAAGCCAGGTGGTGTTTGCACGGCCTGGAAACGCGGCGACTATCTTTTCGATGGCGGCGTACACTTCCTGATGGGATATAGAGAGGGACAATTTACCCACGATCTCTATCGGGAATTGGGTATCATTGCTCAGACAGATCTTGCGGAAATGAGTTTCAGTGGACGCTATTATGATGAGGCCAGCGGGAAGTATGTCGATTTGACGAAAGATCTGGACCGCTTCGCACAGGATCTAGCCCACTTGTCACCTGTGGACAAAAAAACAATCGATGGTTTTATTCGTAGCGCAAAACGTTTTCGGGGAGTCGATAGCATGCGCGGCTTAGCCGATGCGCCTGGCTTAGCCGGAATATGGAAAAAGCTATCTTCTTTTTCGGGAATGTACAAAGTCCTACCTTATTTTGTAGGAGCCTACGGTAAACGCATGGGAGAGTTCAGTTCGCGCCTGAACGATGCCTTTGTACGCTTTGTTTTCGACTACCTGTTTTTACCCGATGTGCCGGTGTGGTTCAGTTTGAATCTGTTGGGATTATTGGCCGACGGTCAGTTGGCAAGTTTTCAGCAAGGCTCTTTGGCCTTTGCTCGCGATCTTGAAACACGTTACACGGAATTGGGCGGTGAAATCCGTTATCGAGCGAAAGTTGAAAAGGTGCTTGTAGAACAAGACCGGGCGGTGGGTGTATGTTTAGCTGATGGTGAAGAGATTCACGCAGACGGAGTCATCTCCGCTGCCGACGGTCACAGCACTTGTTTGAATCTGATGGATTCTCGTTACGTGCCCGATTCCGTTTCCCGACGTTTCGACGAATGGGAATTGACCTGTCCTATCATGACGCTGTGTTACGGTGCGGCCAGGGAGTTCAAAGAAGCTCCATCGTTAGGTCTTGTACAACTGGCGGAACCGTTGCAGGTGGGGACGAAGCGGGTTTCCGGCTTCTATTTTCGGGTATTCAACTACAGCCCGCATTTTGCCGTGGCGGGGAAAACGAGTATCGTTGCTTCTATCGAAACCGACTATGAATTCTGGCGCGACTTGCGGAAAAACGACCGCGATGCCTACCGCAAAGCCAAGCAGGAACTGTCTGATGCGATTCTGCAAAAGCTGGAAAACTACCTGCCCGGTCTAACGGAATCCTTGGAAGTTACCGATACTTCCAGCCCGGAGACCTTTGTGCGCTACACGTCCAACTATCGCGGAGCCTACGAAGGTTTTCTTCCAAATCCTGAAAACATTTTCAAAGTGGTCGAACGAACGCTTCCCGGCCTGAAGGACTTTTACATGGCGGGACAATGGGTTATGCCGGGTGGTGGTATTCCGCCCAGCCTGCTTTCGGGACGCCATGCCGTGCAGCTATTCTGCCACGATCACGAAATCCCGTTTCATTCCCATTCCTAAGCGTTCTAAAAAAAGAAACCGATCAGGTTTGATCCGGCTTGCTTTTGAATTTCTTCGGTCGGTAGACGAAGCGCGAACTTGTCGCTTCCGGGTTACCATAGGAGGCGATGTATTCCTGTAGCGCCACCGGTTCTATCGGTTGGATGTCCTTGAACAGGGTGTGGATCTCTTCCGGCGTCAATTCGACATCGTGGGTCACGCCTGCCGGTTTGATACTCAATCCCAGCGGTTGGAACAGGTTTACATAGTTGTTGCGCATCTCATCGAACATGTCGATGAATACGCCGGTGAAACTGGCGAAGCTGTACGGTTGGAATTCCTTGGTGCGCACGGCATCGGTTAGGCGGTTGTATTCCAAACTGGTATTGACGATGGCTGCTTTGAGTTGATAGGGAGAATGCTTGGCGGCGAGGATGTATTTCATGTACAGATTCAATTTCTGCACGGGAACGCCGTTGGCGTCCAGTTCTGCTGCTGCATCGTAAATGTTGAAATAACGATGATGCAGGTGTTTTCCAATAGGTACCTGCTTTCCGGAAAGGAATTCTCGCGCCGCCTCTTCCGGAACGGAATCCAAGAAACTCGGATGCAGATAAAACAAGGTTCTGCCGATCGGCGTATGCGTGTAGGAATGTTCTTCGCGGTAGGGCACATCACCCATTGTCAGTGTTTCGGTGTCGACAAGGAACTTGATGGGCGAGTTGTTCCAGTTGGGCTGAATGAATTCGTTGGGTATGGACAACAGCGCCTGATCGCCGGTTTTCTTTACGATCAGAATATTCTCGCAGGCATCGCTGTACATCTGCATGAAAGGAGCCATGACCGCGCACAGGTGGCCGCAGTCGGTTGAATAATCCTTCTGCAACGGTCGCCAGATTTCGCCGAAGGTACCGTCGTGCTCGTCCGGCAGGTAGCCGACATGCGAACCGCCGAAATCGATATTGATGCGACCGTGATGCACCGCCGCGCCTAACGACCCCTGGTTGAAATAGCCGCCGATTGCGCCTTTGTCGAAGGGATAGACGCCGGTATAGGCATAGATCGCCAGATCCACGCCGAACACGGATTCGTCGGCGCATTTCCACTTACAGGGTAGCGTGTTGGGTTCGTCGTACTCGAAACCCATTTTCTGCGCGGTGTCGCTGCGCAGAAACGCCAGGGCGCGACCGGCGAAGTCCGCAAAAAGATAGGGTCGATACTTGAACAGGGATCGGGTTTCCTGAATCTTGGGCAGATAGGCATCGGGGTTGCAGTAGGGCGGCAGCCAGCTTCGATTGGTCATCGTCATGGTCGTCTCCTTAGAGTGCATCCCGACGCTTTAACATAAGCGCGGGAAGTCCAAACGGTAGATTGTCAAATAGAATCCGTGCTTATTTCACTTGCAAGAGCACGGCGGTTATGTTGTCGTTTCCGCCGCGCTGATTGGCTTCTCGCACCAACAGTTTCGCGGCCATTTTTACATCCGGTGTCGTTAACAGGATATCTCCGATCTGTTCGTCGTCCACCATGTCGCTTAAGCCATCCGAGCAAAGCAGGTAGACGTCGCCGCGCCGGGGCGTTTCCTTGAACAGATCGACTTCAACGAACTCCTTGATTCCCAGTGCGCGCATGATCACATTTTTGTGCGGGAAATTCTGCACCTGATCGGGGGTCAACTGGTTGTTTCGGAGGTAATCGTTTAACAGGCTGTGGTCTTCGGAAACCTGCCGGAAGTCGCCGTCGCGCAACAAATAGCAGCGGCTGTCGCCGACATTGGCAATGTACACCATGCCGTCCCGGCAGTAGATCGCAACCACCGTGGTTCCCATGCCATGATAGAGATCGTTTCTGCGCGAGGTTTCCCAAACACGGCTGTTCGCCAATCGAATGGCGACTTTCAACCGGTTCTCCGCCTCGCTCAAGCGCTTGTCATAACGGTAAGGCCAGGTGATTTCGTCGTCGGAATCGGTGGCGGTAAAGAAATTGTTAATGGTCTCCGTTGTCATTTTGCTGGCGATTTCGCCGGAATTGTGCCCGCCCATACCGTCGGCAACGATTGCCAGTTTCATATCCGACTCGATGCTGAAGGCATCCTCGTTATGATCCCGACGCATCCCGACGTGCGTAAAACCGCCAAAAATGTATTGCAAATTGGAACCGGAAGGCGTGGTCATGAATATCACCGCAAAATGAAATAAGTGAGACGCATCGTGCAAATCCACTAAACTCTATAACCGAAAAGAAAAGAATCGATTCGGCTCGCATCTGTTTCCGTTCGTTGCTTTAGTCTTCGTTCAAAGCGCGCTAAGAATAGCAAAGGGTGGCAGCTAAGTCAAAGAAAAGAGAAGCGTTCCGGCCTCATCGTCAGGCTGTTGCCGTGGCATCGTCGGAGAACGATTCTCCCTGGAAAAAGGTCCGTTCAATCCAGGTTTGCGCTAAACGATGGCTTTTCTCCGCCCGGCTGCGCAAGGTTCCGTTGGCTTTCAGAATCATGTCGCGAATCGACTCCGCCTGCTGTAACAGCGACTCGCTACGCTGAAAGAGTTGATCGTCCAACTTATACGTATTGGGAGTGTTGTTCGGTCGGGTGACGTAGTCCAACACGTGCTCGGCCTGACCCAGTTCGCGCATGATCATTTCCAGGTTCGGTTCGCCGCAGATTCCCAGCATCGGCACGCCGTAGGCGCTGGCCAGTAATGCCGCATAGTAATGCGAAGCCACCAGCATATTTGCAACGGATAACAGCGAACCGATATCGCGAACCGTGTAGTCGGTGCAACTCAAACGCCGCACGCGATGACGAGAGAGCATCTGCTCGTGAATCCGTAGGCAGATCGGCTCTTCGGAGGGTTCCATGGCAATCAATGCGACATGCATATCGTATTCGGCCACCATCCTGTCGCAATACGCCGCCACCTGCCGGATATAGCGCTCCCGGCTTTCCGCCGCCACCTGACAGGCGCTGTCATCTCGCCTGAGAATCGGCAAGCGACGAAAGCCGCTACGAGAGCCCGGCGTATGCTGAACGCAGAAGAATTCACGCGGCGTCACCACCAGAATGTCGTTGCGGCTGGGATCCAGTCGCAAGGAATCCAACAATCGATCGCGAGCTGCATCGCTGGTTGCAGGGAAGAGCAGGGTGTTATCGGCGGTCGTGTACACTTCGTTTCGGACACCGTAGGCCTTGATGCGTTGCGTACAGGCGCGATTGGAAATCAGGGTCAGATCCACATGCTTCATCGCATTGCGCAACTCCGCCTGCCCATTGCGATCCAGTTCCACGCAATCGCTGGAATAGACCACCACCCGCTTGCGAAGCAGGGCCGCCGTGCGGATCAAAGATAGATAGGTCAGCATCTCCCGCTCGCGACGAGCTTCCCACCAGGCGGCATCGAAAGCGAGAAACACCACATCGATGCGCCGCAGCCAGATGCGCGGATTCAATAAACCTGTCGCGCCGATCTCGATCAGTTTAACGGTCGGATCGTCCAGCGAGCGTTTCTGGTTGAGTTTATTTTTGGTCAGTACGGTGATTTCACCTAAAGAATCCCCGAATGACTTTCGAATATCAGCGACGGTGCTGATCAGTTTTGCTTCGGTCCCTACCCGGTTCGAGCCACTTGAAAGATACAACAGAACGTTCATCCGCTTCCGGTCAGGCTGCATCCATACCTCCTCGTGCCGCCACACCAACATGCCGCTCTTTTATAGCGCAATGCGTCACAACTTGCAATAGATTTAGATAGGGATTGCTGCAACAAGGTTTTTCTTGCGGATTAGGGCATGTTTTCGGCACCTTAAACTAACGCCGGAGTGGCAGTCGATCCGGGAGATATGTCTATTGATATCAGGTGGTTAGGTGACAGTGAGGTAGGGCAAATGCTTTGCCCCTCACTCTGAAAAGATGGGCATGACAAATGCCCATCCTACTGACTGGCCTTGTCGGTATTTCGTGGAAACGTTTTTCTTTGCTTGCAATCCGGCATTAATGGTAATTTCACTCAAATTTGAAATTGAACCGAGATTGAACCCGTGGAGGATATCATGAAGTCCCTGCACCTTTTCCTTACGATAATTTTTGTCCTGAGCATGACTGTAGCCTTTTCTGCCTGCAACGAGGGCGATGGCGGTGCCGATGGGGATACCGCTGACGGGGATTCCAATACAGAGGATGGGGACAACACTACGGATGGTGATACCAACACGGCAGATGGGGACAACACTACGGATGGTGATACCAACACGGCAGATGGAGACAATGATACGGACGGGGATTCCAGTGAGGCGGATGAAAGCAACCTGATCTGGCAGAACCCGCCTGCCGGTAGCTTAATGGACTGGGAAGATGCCAAGGATTACTGCATTAATCTGAGCTTGGACGGCTACAGCGACTGGCGTTTGCCAACGATCAGTGAACTGCGGAGCTTGATCCGGGGTTGCCCCTATACGGAGACAGATGGAATCTGCAGGGTGACCGATGAATGCTTGTCTGCTGATCCTCCCTGTTTGGACACAGATTATAACCGTTGTGAATATGAATCAGGTCCAGCAGATGGATGCTATTGGTCTGAAGACATGCAAGGCAAGTGTGGCAATCATTGGTCATCATCACAAGTAGTTGAACTTGGTTGGGGGCGATGGAGTGTATCTTTCCCAGAGGCATTAGTTAGACCTGCTGACAAAGCAGAATTACAGTATGTCCGTTGTGTAAGTAACGGTGTTACCCCAGGTACTTGGCTTGATCCAAATACCAAAATCATTTGGGAAAACCCTCCTTTAGCAAGTACAATGATGTGGAAACCGGCAAATAGGTACTGCGATGACTTGCGTCTTGACAATCATAGTGATTGGCGCTTACCCACAATTGATGAACTGCGAACACTCACAAGAGGGTGCAATCCCACTATCACAGGTGGAGAATGTCCAATAACAAACGACTGCACTCCTGATGAATGCACCAATGATCATGATACTTGCTATGGAAGTTGTAATTCCCATGAAGGACCTGATTCTGGTTGCTACTGGGACAATAATCTTGAGGGCACATGCTATTTTTACTGGTCATCGACAATAGATCATAGTTTCAACAATCCCACGTTTGAAGCACAATTCTTCATCAACTTTGAAAACGGTGGAATTGGTAGTTATTCTGATGTAGTGGGAGATACATTAAGACCAAGATGTATGAGAAAGAAGGACTAGGACAATAACAGCATGGTAGGATGGGCAATTGCTTTGCCCATCACTCTGAAAAGATGGGCATGACAAATGCCCATCCTACTGCTGGTTTTCTGGCTTGCCGTCAAAAATTGGGTAGCGGTTGTTCCTTTTTACCGCAACAACAAAGAGGAAAACCGCCCATCACACTTTCACGTCTTGAGCGTTGATGATAACAATTAGTCTTCAATACTCATCAACGAACCAGGAATCAGGCGCCAGGAGTCGGTGTTGCCGGATTCGCGGCGGAAGTCGTCGTAGATGCCGGAAACAAGTCCATGTTTCTGGTCATCGCGCACGAGCTTACCCACCAGCCAGAAATCCGTGCAGCTTCCGGCCTGGACATCCGCTCCCAGAATACTCTCGGACAAATCGCATAAACGGCCAAGGTGCATGTCGCGCTGAACCGTGGTGTCGTTGTCTGCAAAGCGCTGATCGGTGAATTCAACTATTGCTGTCGCCGTCGGACTCAATGCCCCCGTATGCTGATAGGCAACGAATACATAGTAACTTCCGGCAGATACTTCATTACCCGCAAGGTACCACTCCTCGGCAAGAGCGGAGTCGAGACTGTCTACGCTCATACTGCCATTGGCCGTGGTTTCACCCATGAAGGGAGTAAACAAGCCTGCTCCCGGTTCATAGAGATACAAATCAAGATCGACATCGCTTGCATCACCTTCGTCTGTTGTCCAAGTCAGATCGACGCGGAAATTCCCCTGCGTTCGAGCCAGTTCGACCTCTCCCAGCCAGAAATTGATGAATTCATCCCAGCCGTTGCCGTCCTCCGTACTGACGGCCAGCGTGGCATAGTCTTCCAGTTCGTGTTCCGTAATGTGAACCGGGGTCGGGAGCAGAATGGATAAACCATATGCGTTTTCAAGGCTGGGATTCCATACCGGGGCCGGATTACCGGTTGCGATTCGTGTGTGCAGCAGGAAATCGGATTGCAAAGCCAGGGTTTCAACGAGTTCCAGTTGCTCATCAACCGCCGTGATTCCACTTGGCCGCATCTGTTGACAGAAGTGAACCAGATCGATAACGGAAGCAACGGCCATTTTCTGAACGCCAGGCATGATTTCATTTAATCTGGGGCGCAAGGTTTCCAGATTGTCAATCAACATCCCTGCCAAAGCATGTACGGCTTCCGACAGCGCTGCGGTTCCCTGTGTATTCCAGGCTGCCCAGGTATGGCTGGCTTCATACTCAGCCGCGTAGTCACCGGCAACGTCAACGGCATCGATGGCCAGCTCGGAAGGTGTCATTTGTGGATTTTCATGCAGGTGAGCAAGGATTTCTTCGCCCGGAATGCCGTAGCTGACTTCCTGACTGCCTACGACGTAATCCGCCAGACCTTCCAGTTCCACCAGTACTTCGTAAGCACCCATATCGCACGCCGAGAAAAGCAGGACATCTGGAATGAAACCGGAAAGTTCCAGGCCTTCGCGCATCAGCGGCATACTCATGAATTCCATGCTTCCCTCGTCAACCAGGGCGCCGGTCCATCCTCCGCCGTGATCCCAAAGGGTCAACACGTAGTTTTTGGCACGTATCGTACTAGTTGCCCAATCCAAAAAGTTTGCCAAGGCTTCCGGATCGGTGATGTTTTCGTCTCCGATGCTGTGTGCTTTTAAAAACATGGTGTTCAAGTCCGGGCTGCCATCTCGCGGTACGATCATGCGCCAGGTGCGTTCGAAAACCGACGGATCCAGCACATGCCGATAGGAGCTGTAGCTTCCGGACAGTTCGATCTGGATGGCCGTAACAACATCATCCGTCGTTCCACCCATGGCGGCGTAGGCTTCCAATTCCGTAATGGCGCTGTCGCTTAGATTATTGTCACCCGCAAAGTAAACGAGAAATGCCCATTCCCGTTCGATGTCACAGGATTCCCCGGTTTTCTCATCTACGCGACCGTCGCAGTCGTCGTCGTATCCGTTGCAGATTTCCGCTGCCTGCGGATATACATTGGGGTTGCCATCGTCGCAGTCATCTCCCATAGGACAGTAGAGTCCAAAGCCGTCTTCATCTGAATCCTGGCAAACCGGGTCGGTAAACCCTAAAATACAATAATCGTAGGGCTCGAAACAGTGTTCGTAGAAGCAATCGGAAATAATGCTCCCCTGATTCGACACGCAGTCGTTATCGTATAAACAGGTTTGGTATTCGTTCATGCAGCTTCGGCAGGCGAAACTGGCTGAATAATAGCATTCGGTGCGGCAGGATTCGTCGTCTTGGGCGCAGGTATCCAGACATGGCAGGTATTGTTCTCCACAGATGCCGTCTTCCTTGTCCGGACCCAGACAAGAAGAAACTGCTTCTGCGCAGTAGGTGTTCATGCATTGCTCGTCCCATTGCCCACCAGGGAAACAGTTGTGCATATATCCGCAACTGACGATTTGGTCGTAGCAGATATCGCATGCTTCGTTGCCATGGGTTGATTGGCATTCGTTCCAGCAGTTCGTACCACCCTGTCCGTAGCAAAACAGGTTGCAATCCATTTTCGGTTTGCAGGGAGCCGTGCAGTCGATGCCGTCTTCATCGTATCTTCCGTCGCAGTCATCGTCTTCGAAGTTGCAGAGGTCATCGACCCCCGGATTTACGAATTTGTTTCGGTCGTTACAGTCGGTGACTCCAACGCAATCGGGACCGGCAAAATAGCCGTCTTCGTCGATGTCCTCACACTGTGGAAGCAGGGGCTGTTCGGTGCTTTCATCTTCCCAATCGCTTTCCTCTTCGGAGTCGATTTCGGTTGTGTCGCCATCGATGGTGTATTCGGCTTCCTGTTCCAGTTCCGTTTCCACATCACCATCCATATCGCCATCGATGGTGATGTCTCCATCGGATACGTCTCCATCGGATACGTCCCCATCCGATACGTCCCCATCCAAGTTGTCGCCGTCTGGAATATCATCATCTCCATCTGCAAGGTTTTCCGTGTCTCCATCGGTGCAGGGAAGACAGTCGTCGGATTCGCAGTCTTCACAACCATTCAGTATAGTTACGAATGCGGCAAGGATGAATAGCAGGCAAAAAGCATTCCGTTTCATAATTTTTTTCCGTTGGTTTGGGTGATGATTATCCAAGAGCCATAACGTGATTCATAGACGCTACAGCTAGCTGTAAGTCTACGTGGAAACAGCGATTTCAATCTGTAGAGTAACAGGCAGCAAACTAAACCGCAACCCCTCTCTCTCAGATTTTGAAGAGTGTATGTGGATAAGGCTGTTTACTGGTTTCGGGGCTAACAGCTAGACAAGAAATCGATATTGTACAAAAGGTTGGTTGTCTTGCTTTTAATCGCTCATCATCAGAACTCTTATGTCCTACCCCGACACATCCCCGCCGCCGCAGGCAATCGGTTTGGGGGTTGTGGGCGAAGGAGGAGACGGCGGCTGGGGCCTGCCGAGCGGAAACGGTGTTTCGTGAAGCCTCATTTCACCCCCCGATCCAGCGTGCGGTATTGTATCGCCTCGGAGAGGTGCACGGCGCGAATAGACTCGTTGCCGTCCAGATCCGCAATGGTGCGAGCAACTTTTAAGATGCGGTCGTAGGCGCGGGCGCTCATGCCCAAGCGGTCCACCACCATTTCCAACAGGCGCGCTCCTTCGGCATCGACCTTGCAATACGACTGCATCTCCCTGGGCGTCATGCGCGCATTGCACAAGGGGCCGGAGCCGTTTTCCTTGCTACGCTTTTTAAAACGCCTGCGCTGCACCTCTCTGGCCGCTTCCACGCGCGCCCGAACCACCTTGGAACTCTCTCCCGAGCGGACATCGGAAAGTTCCTTGTAGCGCACGGCAGGCACCTCCACGTGCAAGTCGATCCGATCCAGCAGCGGCCCGGAGAGCCGCGCCCGGTAACGTTGAATGTCTCCGATGGTGCAGCTACAGCTATGCTTCGGATCGCCCAGATAGCCGCAGGGACAGGGGTTCATGGCCGCCATCAGCATGATCTGAGCCGGGTAGGTGATCGACAGCATCGAGCGCGTGATCGTGACGCTGCTGTCCTCCAGCGGCTGGCGCAGCACCTCCAGCACGTTCTTCTTGAATTCGGGCAACTCATCGAGAAAAAGCACGCCGTTATGCGCCAGGCTGATTTCCCCAGGCCGTGGATAGCTGCCGCCGCCGATCAGACCGACGTCGGAGATGGTGTGATGAGGCGCGCGGAAGGGACGCTCCACAATCAGGCTGTCGCTATGCTTGAGCAGCCCGGCTACGCTATACACCTTTGTGGTGTCCAGGGCTTCGTCGAATTGCAGATCGGGAAGGATCGTGGGCAAGCGTCTGGCCAGCATGGTCTTCCCGCAGACCGTGTACAGGGCTTAGGGGTTGTGTGTTATGACCGCCAGGGCCCGCAATGTGTATAATGTTGTGTGATTACATGCGAATGGGAAGTTCACGCAAATCATTAGATTTCTATAAAGAAATTAGAAAATTCAATAAAGGTCAGCAGTTCGACCCTTTATCCCTCCACCATTGTTAAAAACACGAACCCGATTCTCCATTAAGCGAGTATCGGGTTTTGTGCTTTATGTGGTCGCTATAACTGCTTAATATCTAATGATTTTCCATTCGCTACATTTTCCGAGTGGCTTTTTGATTTTTCATGGCTTTCTTGAAATCTCGTCATTTCGGCGAAAATCGCCCCATTTTTCTCTGTTTCTCCGTTTGCTCCACTGATATGCAAGATCAAACCAAATGTCACATGACATTTAGTCAACACCCTATAAATTCAGCCACTTGGAAAGCGACACGTTGGTAATTCCATGTCGCAAAGTTCGATCCTCTTTCGGAGGAGCGGAGAGGTCTGCGGAAGTGGTTGCATTGGCTGTGCCGCAAAATTCCACAAATCCTGAGTTTTTGAACAGGCTGTTTAAATAGAATAAATCGTAAATTTATGTAGAAACTGTCGATACAATTCGATACCGACCGATGCTAAACCGTTGCTGAATCGCCATCTTTTTCGTATTATACTGACTTACAGGCATTATGATTCCATTTCGGAATAAGTGCTTTGTGTTCAGTGAGTTAAAGGTGGCAGAACGAATGGAAACTTTGAACCCGACCATACTCATCGTAGAAGATGATCCAAAACTGGCCAGGTCGATCAAAAACTACCTGGAGTCCAATCATTACCGGGTAATCGTCGAGGAACGAGGGGATACGGCCCAGGAAAGGATTCTGACGGAAAAACCGGACCTTGTCATCCTGGATATCATGCTGCCGGGAAAAGACGGGCTTGCTGTCTGCCGTGAAGTGCGTCCCGAGTTTTCCGGTCCGATCATCATGCTCACTGCCCTGGATGAGGAAACCGACGAACTGGTCGGTTTGGAAGTCGGCGCAGATGATTATCTGACAAAACCCGTCAGCCCTCGCCGCTTGCTTACGAGGATTCATGTCCAACTGCGCCGCACCGATCGGGAAAGCCAAAACAACAAGAACACGGTTGAAGAACCTGTTTCATCGTCGAAAAAGATTGTTATCGGATCATTGACCATCGATGCGGCTAATCGCATGGTTTGGCTTAACTATCAATCCATCGATCTGACCACCGCCGAATTCGATCTTCTGTATTATCTGGCCCAGCATCCGGGAGAGGTTTTAACGAGAGATCAGATTTACCCGGCAGTGAGGGGATTCGAATACGATGGTATCGACCGCTCCATCGATCTTCGTATAGCCAGACTTCGTAAAAAGCTTGGGGATGACACAAAACAGTCTCGCCGAATCAAGGCCATTCGCGGTACAGGCTATCTGTTTGCGGAGGACCAATGAAACGGCTGTACTTGTCCATTTCGCTGGGCATCCTCCTTGCACTGATTGTCGCATCCGGTATTGCAAGTCAGGTGCTTCGGTATTCATTCGATCAGCACATGCGGGAACGGATCGAATCGCGCCATCGTGGTCAGATCGAGATCATCAAAGAGCGTCTGGACGCTGTGCCGGAGTCCGAGCTGGAAAACGAAGTGGCAAAGTTGCACGAATCGACTCTGACCACTTTCAAACTGGTTCTCTCTGGTTCAACCTTCATCCCTCCTGGAATCTCAGAGAATTTGAAGGATCGTCCTCGAAGTCATGAATACACAGAACAAGGCAAGATCGATTATTTTACTGTCCACAATGGGAAGTACGTTGCCATTTTCGGACCGACAAAACCCCCATTCCCATTCCAGTGGAGCCACCTTCTTATTGTCATTTTCATCATGATACCGATTGTGGGCTTGGTCGGTTACATCCTGACCTTCCCGGTGGCAAAGCGATTGCGCATCCTGGATGAGGCGACGGAACGTTTGGGGCAAGGCGATCTTTCCGCTCGCTCCGATATCAAGTCGAACGATGCGATTGGCGGCCTGTCCAATCGTTTCAATGACATGGCGGACAAGATCGAAAAGTTGTTAAAGAACCAACGCCATCTCATTCAGGCTGTCTCCCACGAACTGCGCACCCCTATCGCCCGGATCCGATTCGACCTGGAACTGCTGGAAAGCTCCGAAGATAAAAGCACACGTTCGGAAAAGGCCGCTGAAATCAAAGACGGACTCGACGAGTTGAACGACTTGGTTGACGAATTGTTTCTGTATATGCGTTTCGATTCTACTGCTAGTCCTTTGAAAAAGGAAATCTTCACAGTGGCCGAGGCTCTTGACGAACTGGCGGAGATGTTTGAAAGAGAACGTCCTGAAATCAATATCAAGCTTCAATCCGATTCGGAGCAGGATATCGATGTGGAGGCTAATCTCAAATATTTCAATCGCGCCATCGGAAACCTGATCGGCAATGCGGTTCGGTATGCCGAGACAGAGGTCGTTATTCGATATCAGAAAATCAACAACCATGTTCTGGTCGAGGTAGCGGACGACGGCCCCGGCATCCCTTCCGATAAACGTGAACACTTATTCGAGCCCTTCTACCGCGTCGATGAAAGCCGCAATCGGAAATCCGGCGGTGCAGGGCTCGGCTTGGCCATCGTTCGTCGAATTATGCAAGCTCATGGCGGTTCCATAAGCGTTGCCGATAGCAATCGGGGATGCAGAATGGTAACAAGTTGGCTGTCACCTCAGTAAATTCAAGTCTCACACCCTCAAACCTAAGCATAACAATCATTCTCCCTGACTCTTGGTGTGTTCGAGACTAGGCGGTGGTGTCATTTTCTCTTGATGCTGATTGATACAAACCAATTCCAAAACGCTGCTGAAAAGCAATGTGTGTTGCTTCATACTGCAAGTGTTTGGTTGTTGAAAATCGACTGGCAGAAAGATAAAGACATGACGCGACCCACAACGATATTCCTCCTAGCGATCATTACCACGTTCACTTGCAGCCTACCTGCAATAGCCGAGGAAGAGTTGATAGTCACCTTGGAGCAGGCGGTTCAACTTGCCCTGCAAAACAATCCTACGGCTTTGCAGGCGACGGAAGCGGTCACGGTGAAACAAGCAGACGTTACTGGTGCAGTGGGCGACTTCCTTCCCACCTTGTCGGCGAGCCTGAGAGGTTACCAGCAATACGACAGCGGACAACAAGCCGCCGGTCAAACAACCCAAAGCAATTCCTCACCCGGTTTGTTCAGCCGCGATTTCGGTGGCATGGATATCACCGCGACAACCAACATCACGATTTTCGATGGTCTCTCCAACGTGGCGTCTTTGAAGGGAGCCAGACTGGAACGGGATGCCGCGACTGCAACTAAATCCTGGACGGAGCAGTCACTTGCTCTTGAAGTCGCCACCCGATACTTCCAGGTTCTCAGAAGTCGTGAATGGGTTGCCTTGGAACGGAAACAGCTCGAACAAAATCGATTGCAGCTAGAAAAGATTGAGAACTTCTATCAGGCTGGAAAAGTTTCCGTCACCGACTTGTACCAGCAAAAGGCCGAGATGAGCCAGGCAAAGAAACAGTTGCTGGAAGCTGAAAATGCATTAAACATCAATCGACTGTTACTCGTGCAGGTATTGGGCTTACCCGAATCGACCTCCCTTTCCGTCGTGCAACCGGAAAAAGCCTCCAACTCATTCTTATCGTCACCTGATTCGTATGAAGATGCCTATAGCATGGCGATTGCCAATCGGGCCGACTTGGTGTCTCAAAACCTGACCCTAAAGGCACGTGCTCAGGATGTCACCAAGTCCTATTCTGGATATTGGCCAACAATCGACCTGTTTGCGAGCATCGGTACGGGTTTCAGCTCAATGGATGGTGAGCCCTCCTATTCGGACCAGTTCACCGAGGATAAGGTGGTCGGAGTTTTTGGTGTAATGCTATCCATTCCGATTTTCGATGGGTTGGATACATACACCGCCACCACTAAGGCAAAAGCGCAACGCCAAATTGCAGAATTGGAACGTATTGAGTTGGAGCAGCAGGCGTCCGTGGAGTTGTTGCAGGCTATCGAGGATTACAAAACAGCCGTCGCGCAAGTGGAAGTGGCAAAGTCGCTTGTCGAAGCAACCAGCTTGGCATTGGAAGCGATGGTAGAACGCTACAATGTACATGCCTCCACGCTATTAGAGCTTACTTCCGCTCGAACCGCCTATTTTGAAGCACGCTACGAAAACATCGATGCTATTTATACACGAACCGAAAAACGGCTCAGCGTTGCCTATCAAAAAGGAAATCTTATGGACACCTTGGATACGCTTTACAAAGGGGCAAACCAATGAATGTTTTCAACATAAACCGCAAAAAGGTCTTATTTGGCATTATCGGCCTATGTTTACTGGGATTTGCGATATTCCAATACACCGATTCTGTTTCCGCCTCGCAGGAAGACTCACCTTTTGAAACCGCTACTATTCAACGGGGGGATCTGACGATTACCATTTCCAGCACGGGAAGTCTGGCAGCCAAGGGAACGGTCGATGTCGGAACACAAGTCTCGGGCACCATCGATACCATTTCGGTGGATTACAACGACCAGGTCAGAAAAGGACAGGTTCTCGCCACCTTGAACCAAAATCTGTTTAGGGCTGAGTTGCTTGGTGCGAAGGCTTCGGTCACCAGTGCCAGGGCGAGATTGAAACAGGCTCAAGCCGAATACGACCGCAATGCTCCTTTGAATGCGAAGAGCTTTCTATCCGACGAGGAATTCCTCGTATATCAAACCAACCTTAGTACGGCAAAGGCAGATTTGGCCTTGGCGCAAGCATCGCTTTCTCGCTCCCAAACCAATCTTGACTATACGGTCATTCGCTCACCCATCGATGGGACCGTCATCGAGCGTTCCATCGAAGAAGGACAAACCGTCGCCGCTTCGCTTAGCACGCCCACTCTGTTCATCATTGCTGAAGATTTGTCTCAGATGCAGATCGAGGTGGCTGTGGACGAAAGCGACATCGGGCAAGTCAAGGCCGGGCAGGCTTGCGAGTTTGAAGTTGCAGCTTACCCGGACCGGATGTTTACCGGCACTGTGGAACAGATTCGCCTGCAACCCCAGACCGTATCGAACGTGGTGACCTATACCGTGGTTGTGGAGTCGGAAAACAAAGGCGGGGTTCTCCTTCCGGGTATGACCGCTACCGTCGATTTCATCGTGAATCGGGAAGAAAATGCCCTATTCGTGCCTGACTCTGCACTGATGGTTTCTCTTGGTGGCCCGGATCGTCAACAAGACGACAATCCAAAGGATCATGGGGTGATTTACGTTCTCGATAATGAAGGACCGCCCAGAAGAGTTGCGGTCACAAAGGGACTCTCCGATGATAGTAACACGGTTGTGAGCGGTGAAGAGCTTAGAGAAGGTATACTCGTCATTACCTCAGTCAATTCGGAAGCCATCGAAAAGAAGCGTGGGTTGTTTTCGAGGCTGATGCCACGTACTCGCGGCCCCGGTCGAGGGCCTAGGCCCGGCGGAGGGGGACGATGATGAAGCGAGAAGAGAACACGACTGTCATCACATTGAATGAGATCCATAAAGTGTTTCATATGGGAGATGTCGAGGTACGTGCCCTCAACAGTGTCTCGCTGTCCATCAAGTCCGGTGATTTCATTGCGATCATGGGATCGTCCGGTTCGGGGAAATCGACGCTGATGAACCTGATCGGCTGTTTGGATCTGGCCACGAAGGGCGACTACATTCTGGACGGTGTGAACGTCAATGAAATACCCAAAAAGCAATTGGCCGACATTCGAAATCAGAGAATCGGCTTCGTATTCCAGGGATTCAATCTCCTTGCGCGTACAACGGCCCTGGAAAACGTCCAATTGCCCTTGTTGTATGACCGTAGCGGAAAAACGATTGATGTGAACCAACAGGCACAACAGGCATTGGAAAAGGTTGGGTTGGGTGACCGGCTTGACCACACACCTAGTCAGTTGTCCGGGGGCCAGCAGCAGCGTGTGGCCATTGCCCGCGCTTTGGTCAACCATCCATCCATCATCCTTGCCGATGAACCGACCGGAAATCTGGACAGCCGAACAACCATTGAGGTGATGGCGTTGTTTCAACAACTGAACGAACAGGGCAACACCATCGTGTTGGTCACTCATGAAGATGATGTCGCCCGATATACACGTCGCGTTGTAGAACTAAGGGACGGCAAGGTCGTTGAGGACAAAGGGGTAAGCCATCCACGGTCTGCTGCAAATGATTTAAACGTGTTGAAAGTAGGAATTTCCGATAACCATTCTGTCAATAGCGACGAGGCGAGGGTGTAGGGCAATGAAACTGAGGAAGTTTACCGTCGCGGCAATGAAAAGCACCTTGCGCAACAAAATGCGCGGCTTTTTGACGATTCTGGGAATCATCATTGGTGTTGCGTCCGTGGTGTCCTTGATGTCTTTGGGAAAAGGCTCACAGGCCGATATTGAAAACGAAGTGGCGTCTTTGGGAACCAACCTGATCATGGTTCGACCCGGTAGTTCCGACAGGGGAGGTGTTCGTGGTGGTAGGGGCAGCAAGCCATCTCTGAAACTCAAAGACATCGACTATCTGCGAAAGAATGCCACGGCCCTGAAATATGTTTCCCCTCAAATAAGAGAGAACGACCAAGTTATTGCCGGGGGAATGAATTGGAACACATCGATCTACGGAGTGGATCCCGAATACAAAGAGATCAAAAGCTACAAAATACCCTCCGGTCGATTCATTACTGCCAAGGACGTGAAAGGGCGCAAGAAAGTCGCCGTGGTAGGAAAAACCATTGTCGATGAATTGTTTAACGGCAACGATCCGGTCGGTTCGTCGATCCGCATTCGAAATGTTCCTTTCAAAGTGATCGGCGTATTGGGTGAGAAAGGCACGGACAGCCGAGGACAGGATCAGGACGATATCGTACTGGCCCCTTCCATGACCGTCATGTACCGGCTCGGCGATGGCGAAACCGTTCATGACATCATTGCCAGTGCGGTCT
Source organism: Myxococcota bacterium (assembly GCA_965140415.1). Taxonomy (GTDB): domain Bacteria; phylum Myxococcota_A; class SURF-8; order SURF-8; family SURF-8. Next base: position 3,818,081 of record OZ223209.1, on the reverse strand, counting down.
CCGACTCGAAAATGGCACTTGCCAAAATTCAGATTGAAACCCTGCTAAGAAAATCCCACCGGCTGAGTGACAGCCAGGACAGCGATTTCGAAATACTCGATCAAACGGAAATCAAAGAGCGTGCCACATCCATTACCGGCACGATAACGCTTCTGTTAAGCGCCATTGCCGGAGTCTCTCTCCTAGTCGGTGGGATCGGCATCATGAACATCATGCTTGTGACGGTTACGGAAAGAACCCGTGAAATCGGACTTCGCCTAGCCGTTGGGGCACACCCCAGTGACGTGATGCTTCAATTTCTAATAGAAGCCACGATCCTGAGTGTAATCGGGGGAATCATAGGCATCTTAGCCGGGCTGGGGATTGCGTATGTCCTTGGTTCGGCGACCGGTTCCAGCGTTGTCGTCGATCCTCAGATCGTATTACTGGCGTTCGTGTTTTCAGGCGGCGTCGGGGTCTTCTTCGGATTTTACCCTGCACATAAAGCCGCCAACCTCAATCCCATAGATGCCTTGCGACATGAGTGAGTAAGTAAAATTTAAAAAGGCATTTTCCATAAATCACCTCATTTTTCTTTGTTTCTCCACTTGCTCTACTGAAAAGAAAGGTCAACCCAAATATCACGTGACATTTTGTTAACACCCTATAATTTAAGCTATTGGCAAAGCGACAGTTTTATAACTCCATGTCGCAAAGTTAGCACCTCTTTCGGAGGAGAAGATAGGTCTGCGGAAAGTATTGTGTTCTTTATTGTGACGTTTTGACTTAGCTTTGCATCACCTTCTCAACCTCAACCGGATCGAGATCAGCGAGCTTCAAGATATGTCGTAGCTTGGAGATGTCTCTGTCCAGCAGATCGGCAAGGTCGACCACCGATTTGATCTGGCCGGTTTCAAGCAATTTCATCCAGCGGTGGGCAAGGGATATGTTGAGCGTAGTGCAGGCGGATGACCTTGGGATTGCAGTACTTCCGCTTTGCGCAACTGCCGGATGATATTTTCGATACTCGTTCGCTTCGCCATAACCTTGCCTCCTATCTTGGAATTCTAGCTGAAGTCTAACATCATTACTGGATTCTCGTTAGGGGGTCACGACGATCTGTTCAATCAATACGGAAATCCGGCCTTTATCCGCTCGGACAATGGCCCGGAATTCATCGCGGAGAAGCTGGAAAACTGGCTCCATAAGCGCGGCACGGACACGCTGCATATCGACGCGGGCAGTCCCTGGCAGAACGGTTTCATCGAGAGTTTCAATTCGAAGGTGCGCGACGAGCGTTTGAACATGGAGATATTCCTGACTTTGCGCGAGGCGCAGGTGAAGACGGAGATGTGGCGCAGGAAATACAACACGCATCGTCCGCACAGCAGCCTTGAATATCGAACGCCGCAAGAGGAACGGCAGCGTTTCTTCTCAGGGGCTCTGCCCCCGAACCCCCGGAGTTTGGCGCGTTAACGGACTCCGAAGGGACTGAAAAAAAGAAAGGACAGACCCTGATCGTCTGTCCCTCCGTCGTCCACCCGTCCGGCGCTCGGGTCGCTCTCCAGCGAAGCCCTATCTTCCGGGCGGATGAGGTAAGTGTATCACGAAAAAGATGATTGGAAAGGTGATTTGTGCTACGATTGAAACGGTCGAGCCGCATGGCTCATTCTCAACCCGGATTCTAACTCTTCAAGTAGTCCACACAACGGGGAGCACTGCATTGGCATGGAATGTTTACAGGCTGGTCCAATGGAGGAAAAGAAAATGACGACCTATTCCAAACATTTCTCTATTGTTCTTTTTTGCATCTTTTTTTCTTTCCTTTCCCTTCTGATTTCATCTTGCGGTGGAGAAATTTCGGAAAGCAATGATGAGCCACCAATCTACATTCATCCTGCCTGCAAGGAATATGATCGGCAGTGCAGTGGAACAGAAATACTATTATGCCAAAATGATGAGTGGGGATTTCTACGCGACTGTGCTGATTCTAACAAAGTTTGCAAAAATGGCGTATGCATTTCCCCCATGAATGAAAACAATGGCAATTGTTACTTTTCACAGAATGGACTCGAATGCGGCGAAGGATGGTACATATTATCAAAAGGAGAAGAACATAGACTAAGTGCCGACCTATCGGCTCCGTCAAATCAACTTGTTGGATTATTTCACAGAAGCAGCAATGGAGAGGTTGATAAAACCAATTTGCTCTATGTTAATGCTGAACGCATAATGGCTGCTACTGGGGGTGCGCAATATCTCGATGACTTTACAGATAGTCTAAGTGTCTATTTAGCTCTTACAGAAGAGCGTAGAGAACTGGATACCCAAAATGTATATATGAAGAGTAATAATGGATATTCATCTTCAATCGGAGTGGATGTTACCGAAACAAGGGATGCAAACACAATTCGTTACGAATTCTCTAACAAGAAATATCGTTATGCGGCATGCCTGTTTCAGGATCAACAGAAGGTAGTGATACTTGCACCACGAGAATCTGTTCTTTCCTGGGTGAATTGGGTTGAGATGTTTTCAGACAATCAAACTGTTTGGGATATTAGTAATATCACACCGCCTTACAGCGAGACAATAACATTACCTTATTTCGAAAGTGATAAGCTAATTTTTGAGGGATCGTACTTTAAGTTGGCTTTTCTTGGTCCGATAGGTGGAATTGCTTACTATACAAAAATACAAGACATATTCTCTGCATATCATATTTCTCCCGAAATTTATTCAAGGCTCATGCTTGCCGATACGTTAGAGTTGATGGGCACTATAATGGTTTCATTGACAGGCACTATTCATGAATGTGTGGAACTCGCAGTGAAGGCGACATTCGTTCAGCGATCATCTGTTCTGTTGGACAAAATGGATTTAATTTACAAAACAGATCCATATATAGCTGAAAAGTTTAAATCAGTGGCTGATGATGGTTTGGATCTCTCCCTCGATATGTTTTTATGTGCTACAACTTTGGTTTGCGATGGTGCCACGGTAGGCATGTGTGAAGTCTTGTCAAAATTCAAAAACATCGTGGAAATTTTACCACTGATATTTGACCAATTTGCAGGAGCATACGATGTGGCTACAACTTCAATCTTGGACGAAATAGATGTGCCATTATCCAGTTTACAGCCAGATGAAGTCTGCCAGAGTGATTACGATTGTGTAAATGGCCAGCAATGTTGTATTGACTACGATCATTTTTGCCATGAATGTTGTGAAGATAGTCACTGTAATTATGGATGGGAGTGCCGGGAAGGAGTATGTGCCTACTGTATGGTAAGTGATTATTGTGCCAGCAGGGAATGTTCCGATGGCGATGTCTGGTGCTACGACAACTGTGGGAACCCTAATCACAAAGACAAAGAATGTGGAATTTATAGTTGTAGCGTGGATGAATGTACCGGATGTCAGGTAACCAACAGCTGTGCCAGCAGGAAATGTGTGATTGGCGATGTCTACTGCTATGACAATTGCGGTAACCTTACTTACATAGACGAAGAATGTGGAAGTGATGGGTGTAGCGGAGAAGAATGTAATGAGTGCCGAGTGACGGACGACTGTGCCAGCAAGGATTGTTATAATAGCGATGTCTGGTGCTACGACAACTGTGGGAACCCTAATCACAAAGACGAAGAATGTGGAAGTGATGAGTGTAGCGGTGATGAATGTCTGTCTAGCAATGGATCATGGTATGATTCAAATACAGGTTTGTATTGGGAGGACCCACCCTCGTCAATCCCAATGTATTGGGAAGAAGCTGATAAATATTGTAGAAGCTTGACGTTAGATGGATATGATGATTGGTATCTGCCCTCTATTTCAGAATTGCGTTCTTTGATACGTGGGTGTTCTGCAACAGAGTCTGGAGGTGATTGCAACATTTACCAATTTCCAGAATTCTGTAGGGAACCGCAGTGTAGGAGTAGTTCATGTGATGGTTGTTCGTTAGATGATGGTCCTGCCCATGGTTGTTATTGGCCAAGTAGTCTACTAGGTTCTTGTGGATATTATTGGTCGTCGAGTTTAATTGCTGACGATGATGATTTAGCATGGTGCTCATACTACCGTAATGGCTATATCAATACATTCAATATTTACAGCTCTACCCTGGTCCGTTGTGTAAGGTGGTAATGGCATTGGTCTGATCCTGCCTATGTTTGGCGGACACCCCTTATTATTTTTCATGATGCACTAGGATGCTGAATTTCAGTAGTGGGTTTGAAATGGATTGCGCTCCGGCTAAAGTGTCTGATCATTACCCGGTGTGGGCTGAGTTTAAGACCCAACAAACAGTTGAGGATTAACAATGACAAAGAAAAGTAAGGCTCCTTTGGTAACGGGTTCTCCACAAGTTCCACCAGAAAAAGGTATCGAGCTGATTAGACAACAAATTGACAAAGGAAATGCCCTACTTCGAAGTAGACCGATAGATAGCGATGATATTTCACAGTGGGATTTACTCACAAAGAACTATCTCGAAAAGGCGTTTGGATTTGCAGTGGTGCTTCTTACAGCAGATGATATTGGTAAACCAGTAAGTGCAGATGATGATTCTATTTCTTCTAGCGCAAGACAAAACGTAACATTCGAACTCGGATATTTTATCGGTAGGTTGGGAAGAAAACGAGTTTGTGCCCTATATGAGGAAAATGTTGAAATCCCCTCTGACTATAGTGGGGTTTTATATATTCAGTTGGATAATAGCGGGGCATGGAAACTTCAATTGGCAAGAGAAATTAAAGCTGCGGGAATACCTATAGATATGAATCTCGCGTTGTGATATCAGGGTGTTGAATACCTGAACCCCGCCTTCTCCATTGCCTTTTTCAGCTTGCCCAAGTCCTCTTTTCCGTACACCCTCATAGGCCAACGTTTCCCCCATTCTCGGTATTCAGGCATGATCACCCCCCGTTTCTCATACCTTCTGAGAGTGGTTTCCCCGATACCCAGTTCTTTTGCTACTTGGCCGATGGTCAAATAGCCTTCCCGGTTCAGTTGTTCCACAAAACCGGTCATGTCACATTTCCAATGTCCGCTGCCGCGGATGAATTTCGGAATCCCAACAGTTGAAGCTCTATGCCTCGGTAAAACCGTAATTTTTTGTCCACATCCACACTGGCAATAATGGCCCTTTTCGTTCTCCCGAGCAGCCCATTCCTCATTCGTCAGCGGCCTTGCCCCACCTTCCTCTTCGATGGTGAATGGAAACGAAGGCTGGACTTTAGCGGTGATGGTTTTGGCATCCATACCTTCAGGTGAGAAATTCATGGAAACCCTTACTCTGTATGAATCGAGAACGGTGATCTTCAGATCGTGGTGATGTCGCAGTAACGTGATCAACTTCTTAAAACGCCTCGGGCTGGCTTCCAACTCTTTTTTGATGGCGTTCATATAAGCGGCCACATCATGATAATTCATTTTCGGAACCCTGATCAGGACAACCTTGGATTCCAATTGTGTCCGCTTATCCTGCATATCCCGTATCTTCAGGTTCAACTCGGCCACCCTATCAGCAATGACCGTGTGTTGATCAGGAGACAGGTCGGGATTACGAAAAGCCTGGAACACTCCTTCCCGTTCTTTTTCAAGTCGCGCAACTTTCCGGTCCAGTGCAGCCAATTCACGTTTCCTGACGGGGGCTTCTTTCTGCATCCTTCTTTTGGTGGCCTCGTAGACCTCAACCACCTTTTCGGGTGACGATAAGATCTGGTCCAGCACTTCCAGAACGGCTGACTCAGCCCTGTTGACATTGATTCTATGAGCGTTGCAGCCGCCGGAATCGGGATCGGAACCGACATCTGACCGCTTGTGGCAGGTATAGTACGCCAATTTGCCGCTGCCAGAGGCTTTTCCTTTCATTCTGTGTCCGTTGATGCATTGGATAGCACCGGTCAGGGGATATATCCGACCTTTGGACCTGTTGGCGTGAACCTGCTTACCTCGGTCCTCCAAAGTTCTTTGAGCCCTTTGCCATATGTTCCGGTCAACGATTGCCTCATGGGCTGCATCCAGACGCTGTTGTTTATGGATCGGTTTCTGACAATTCCGTTGCCTGGCCTGATAGGACTCATCATCGAACGTAGCCCAGCCAGCCATCTTCGGGTCAACCAAGATTTTCCGGACAGCTTGCTGGGTCCAGTTTCGGCCCCGTTTCAGTAAACCTCGTGAATTCAGGTTCTGAGCTACCCGTTTTGTACCCAGTTCCTCGTTGACATACATTTCGAAGATCATTCGAACGACCCTTGCCTCGTCTGGTTCTATACGAATGCCGGGAGCCTCAGGCATCTCTTGGTGAGCTTTGGCTTTGGCCTCAGCTTTATTGACACCCTGCTCAACAAGTTCCCGGTATATGCGGGACTGAGATGTGTATCCAAATGGAGCGGGACCAATATGGATTCCTTTTTTCCAATAAGCCCGTTTGGATTCCCTGATACGTTCACCGGTTCTGCGGACTTCAAAACGGCCTACCGATGCTTGTACGGCCAATCCTAATTCACCGGCGGCTGTCCGGTATTCTACATTGCCTGAGAAATCCCATAGTTCTACATTTGCTTTTGCTAGATCTTCGCAGATTAGCATTAAGATAGGTCCACGCCCGAGCCGATCAAGATCACGCACCACAAGCCGCTCAACGTTTCCTTTCTTAATTTCATCAAGAAGGTCTTTTAAAGCGGGACGCTTATCGGTTGACCATTCACCACTTCGATGGCGGCCCTTTTCTGCAAATATCCGTCCTGCCCATCCTTGCTTTGCCTGTAATTCCTTGAAACGTGAACACTGATTTTCCACTGAAGAGGATTCATTCTCCGGATCCTCACGGGTTCTTCGAGCGTAAAAGGCGGTATATTTTGCGGAAGTCCCTGTCATCGTGAATCTCTCGAATCAAGGCCTTCGGCAACCATGGAGGCTAGAAACTTGATAATTTCAGGATGAAAGGGAAGATCAGATAGGCACTCAATCGGAGCTAGATCCTCAGCAACGCTTTCAAACCACTCAACCTCAAACTCTTTCTCAGATTCGGCTTGCTTTTGATAAACTATTTTCGCCATGACAGACTCCCACGACCGGGATCGCCATAGCAGGCCATTCCGATCCAGTAGGAGGTTGTCAGCCTGTTCACCGCTTATAAGGAGCTGGTCACCCCGCTCAGGATTATCGGGCTTGGTCCTGAGCGAGGCTCGGCCCACGTAAGGCCTTCCCGATCTATGCAATGACCGGGCATTCAAGGACAGGCTCGGTGATGACACCTCATTAATGTTTTCAAAAACTGCCAGATGGGCAGTGCTTCTATTCATTATTAATACCCTATTTCAAGAAAGAGCATTTAGGTAATCGATGAGCCCTATACCGTTTAAAGATGAAGAAGTGAAGGGAAACATTGGGGGAAATGGATACTGGTTGGCTAGGATAGAGTTAACCATTATGGAAAAAAGTATTAATATCAGATCGAATCCGCAAAACGAAAGTATGGAAACCGCATTTTACCGATTCTTTGCTAAATGCCATAGGAGGTCATGCAGGAACTCATGGATTAGCTCGAATGCTTTGACCTGCTGAGCCGAATCTTTGCAAAGTTCCTCGAATCCCCATAAGGCATAGCGGAGGTGGGTATACACTTTGTCCGAATCAAGCTCCGGAAGGACTTTCACATCCAATCCGAACTGGAACGCGATCTCTTTGATTAACCAAGACACAAAACTATAGCGGCTTTTATCTGGCTCGCTCATAATAAATTGGAAAAGCTCTGCTAGGATACTGTCTAGCTTGGCTTGCTCCTCATGGCTGCGGTGTATAGGCATATCTTACCTCCTAACAAGGTGTTCTGATAGCCATTCTACCGATTGTGAAGACCGTTTCGGATTTGAGGCTGAAAAAATTGGTGGAGACCGGACAGGGGAATTTTCGACAAGGTTCCCCGCCCGAAAAGTCTTTCAATCGGTTTTGGTGCCCCTGATCGAACCTCAATCTAGCACCCTCTTAAAAGCGAAAGCCCGGAGTATTCATCCGGGCTTTCTATGATTTTCTGGCCGTTAAAGTTTTCATATCTAACTCGTTGTAATCCCCTCCTGCAATGACGCAGGAGTAAAGTAGCTGCTACAGGAAGAAATATTTTGTGGCAGAATTCCAGTTCTACCGGGTGCCAGGAGAATGCCGGTGAGCGGGCAATTGAACATAATCCAAGTCGTGGTAATTGACTTATCCGCTTGAAACGGCTTTTTCTATTTCGTTGTAATCCACTCCTGACATCCCGGTAGAACTCATGGTGACGCTTTACACCCTCCACATCGTTGTAATCCCCTCCTGATAAGTGCCAGGAGAATATGATTCGACTTTCGCCGTCATCATGTCGTTGAAATCCAGTCCTAATAAAAGCCAGGAGATAAGTATAGAGCCAAATCCAGGGGTCGCCATCTTTTTAACTATCCCAAATCCTGTGTAGACATAATAGGAGTTAATTTCAGGAGGATAAAACAATGAAAACTGGTGCCCCTAAAAAAATTGCCCTCTACGCCCGTGTCAGTACCGGCCATCAAGACGTATCAATGCAGGTTACGGAATTGGAACAGGTGGCAAAACAGAGAGGATGGACAGTGAAAGGCACCTATAAGGATCTTATCGAGGCCCACAGGGCGAGTATGGAGGTTATTCATTTGGTTTTCGAAGGGAATTTAAGTAGATCGTCGAGAAATTCATTCAATAAATAGAATGCCCTGTCCCTGTATTTGGGATCGTCCTTGAGTTCCCTAAATTTCCAGTACGCAAATCGAAGGTGGTTGTTTAATTTATCGATATCCAATTCCGGCTGAAATTTAAGTTCTATTCCAAATGCAAATGCTAATTTCCGAATAATCCACGATACGAGATTCTGGCGGAATTCCTCATCGGGTTCCTCCCGAATGAATCCAAACAGATCTTTCATGATCCTGTCCAATTTATCCTGACTCTTTATGCTGCGGTATTCTGACATCATTCACCTCCTATTAAGGAGTTTTGATAAACATCCTACCGATGGTGAGGACCTTTTTAAAATCGAGGCTGCCAGTTTTCTTGCGTTTTCAATATCCATCTCACGGTACCGGGTCCCTGCCCGTTGGGTTAAGCTTGCGGTTTCCTGGATTTGAGAAGAAATGACTTCAAATTAATACTTTAAACTGTGAGCCCATTGGTGTAACTATATATAGAGGTATTATATGAAAGGTTCCAAGCATGAGACATACCCAAACCCCACAGACGCTTACTGAGGCTGAGGTAAAGGCTCTCTTGCAGGCCACAGGCCGCTCAGAGGGAGATCTGAGGGATCATATCATTATCTCGATTGCCCTTGGCTGTGGATTACGGGTGAGTGAGATCGTAGGTCTCAACATAGGGGATGTGCTTAACGGGAAGGGCGTCCGGGGTATCTGGCAATTGAGGCCTGAAACTACTAAGGGATGTAAGGGCGGTGTGATTGCCCTGCCAGACAAACTACGAAGGAAAGTTTCTCGATTTATTTCTTACAAGAGAACCATCGGTGAGAGTCTTGAAGCTAATGCCCCTCTATTCATTTCAAGAGGTGGTGGTCATAGCAGAAAACAAGCCGGTGGTCGATTGTCGGTGAGAACAGTTCAGCATATGTTTCATAGATGGCAGAAGAGATGTGGTTTTGACCGGATTCATAATTTCCATGCCCTCAGACACACCTACGCAACCAGCCTCTGGCGTCACACGGGGGACCTACGCCTCGTACAAAGCGCTGTTCGACATTCCTCTCCCTCGACAACGGCGATCTATACGCATCCTACGACCGATGACATTCTGACTGCTGTACAGTCCATCACCTGTTAGATTTCAAGTAAGAATGTGAAAGACGCAACTCATCCTACGCCTATGGGCATGATCTGGGGATGTAAGTATCTGATACTTGGTAGCTGAGTTGCGGGTTCCAAGGATTGTACGCAACTCAGGATTTTGATTTTTAACAGGGCGGCATCTGATTTCATCTCGTACCACCCGGTACATCCTCCGACCAAGAAGCACTGCCTGTCAATTCTCCGTGGTTCTCATAGGGAGAAGAATCGTGGACTACATCCCCCGTGCCCTCATCAAAGTGAAGTAGCAATTGGGTATTGCCATCCGGTACATGACGTAGGGGTGGAATGAAATTCTCTGAATAGCGTGGGACATCGGAAATACGGAGTTCGTCGATATAGTAAATTCCTTCCAGCATATTTATCTTTAGTGCCTCGTTTGTTCGAAGCATACCTGCTGGCCAGTTTTCAGGAAACTCGGTTAATGTAAGCTCACTACCATTCATAAACATTTTCAGACTCTGACTTTCATTGTCAGCCACAACAGCAAAATGTCTCCAGACCGTTTGGTCTTTTTCTACCGGTGCCCTCCATGAATAGTCAACCCCTTCGTAACGCATCCCAAAGAATAGATTACAAGAATCATCATCGGCACAATCTAGCAATCGAACCGTGTAATTGGTTGAGTCTCTGAAATATTCGCCCTTGTAAAGAATTGTTTTGGGGTATCCGGTTTTCAGCCAAAATTCTATCGTCAAATTCAGACTGTCAAATCCAATGGAATCGGAAACGGGAATGCTTGCTCCGTGATATCGAATTTCTGAAAGCATAGACCCTTTATCCATGCAACTTCCCCAGTTGCATCCACCGGGACAATCTACCGGATCGCCAGCCAAGCCATCCCCGGTTTCGTTACAGGTATAGAGGTTGTCCGCACCACACCATGATTCGTTGGGAGTGCAACCGTCTTGGAGGGCATAGAGATACCAATCCAATGACCCGAAATAGACCGTTCCTTCTGTGTCGATTGCAACTGTTCCGTGAACTTCGGCACCTGTATCGTATGTCCATTTCTCAGTACCATCTGGATTAACCGCGTAGAGACGACCAGTACCGCTTCCTATATATACGGTACCCTCGACATCTATTGTTGGAGTTGAGCGCGTGTCACCATCAAGATCGAATATCCACCGTAAAGTGCCATCTGGGTACAAGGCATAGAGTTTTCCTTCAATTGAATCATCAACCTTTCGAGTCCCGTAATAGATCGTCCCGTCATCCCCAATTGCCGGTTTGTTTGAATAGCTGCTGCTCGAATAAGTCCATTTTACTGTTCCCCCTTGATCAATTGCGTACATCCCGGCATTTTCCGCCCCCGTGATATAGATGGTTCCATCTTTTCCAACAGCTGGATTGCCTTCAAAATCAAACGTATCATTCGTGTTCCAAAGAAGATTTCCCCCAGAATCGAGGCAATACAATATTCCATTCGAGGTGAAATACACATTATCAAGAGCATCCGTAACGACGGAGAACACTCTTGCGCCTGTTTCAAACATCCATTCCTGCTCACCAGTATCTAACCTAATGGCAGCAACGACCCCTGCATTCGCACCATAGAGAAGATACTCTCCATCGAGCATCGTCAATCCCCATGGGTGAATTTTACCTGACATCGGATGCCGCCAGTTTTCTTTCCCATAACTATCGAAAGAGAAAATAGCATCATTTCCATCGTAAGAATTGAAATAGACATCCCCATTTATGCCGATCATGCCAACAGAAGAAACATAATGACCAGCTACGTTTTTCCAGCGAATCGCGCCATTTGGCCATAATGAATAGATGGAGTATCCCCAGTTGCCTGCATAAAGATAACCTTCCTTTGAAAGGATCGGAGTTGTGTAGAATCTTTCTTCCGTCTGACGTTTCCATTTTAACACTGGCGTTTGGGGTCCTGCATAATTACTCCGACCCTGATGAGTAGGGCACCCTCCAAACATCGGCCAGGGACTTCCCGCCTGTAGTCCGCTCATATCTCCACACGATCCTCCTTTGTCAGGTGCACAGATTTTGGTGTCAATACCTTCACCCGGCCAGCATGACTGAATGCTTGAATCACACTCCCAACAAATCTGTGTTTCCACATCGCAAGTTCCGCAGTTATAACAGCCACTAGGGCTAGTTCCGCATTCCATGTATTCAGAACAATCATTCTCCACCCATGCCATACCCGTGCAGATTCCGTCCTGACATTCACTGTCTGTAGAGCATGGATCCTCATCATCGCAGGATAGATAATTCTGTTTATTCTGCCATTCGTGTTGATTAGTCAATGGGTCACAGAATTGACAGAAGGTCGATGGATTATCCTCGTTGGAGTCATAACAGATATTTTGAATCAGACATTTTCCTTCTTGCAGGTTGTGAACACAGGCATGATTGGCATTGCAAACATCATCGGTACAATCTAATGAATCCTGCCCGGTAAGACAGGGTTCACCAGTTGGTACAGGGAGGCCGTCTTGACAACATTCTCCACTCACACACAGTAGATTATCGGTATCACTGTCTAATACATTCTCAGCATCGGCATAGGATTCATGATCATAATCCAGATCACCATCAAGGTTTGTCGGATCTACACAAGTGTCGTCCACGCAGGAGAGGTCATTATCACAGGTGCCGTTACCGTAACAGGGGCAACCGAGTGAGCCTGTAGAACATTCATCTCCATCTGAATAATGTGAGGATGTTGATAATGATGAGCTGCATCCGGTTAGAGTTAAGAGTACGAAAGAAATTATGAAAATACTTTTCATGACAACACCCCAGGCAGCTATGGATTAAGAGTTAGGCCCCAAAAAAAACAGGGCAACACGAAACCAGCCTAGCCCATTCCGTGCGCCCCGCCCTAGAGGCACACAGGTGGTTAGCCTGGCGCATATGGGTGTGCGTCAAGCTAGGCTGTTTGTCTGTCCATAACCTGTTCGATCCATCCGATCACGGGTAACCAGTCCGTCAGCCCCGGGGGCAGGATGGAATCGGATCTGCTATGGACAAAGGAATTCTATCAGAGCTGATGAACGTTTTGAAATAAATTCTGACGCAAAAAGCAGATATATTATTGTTGTTTGACGGCCAAAGGGCACCATACTATTATACGAATCTCCATTTCTTCTGATAAAGGCAGAATTATGGCAAAACAACAGAAAAAAACATACTCGTTTCACGCCTACAGTGAATTTTTCCCTCTGCTTGAAGGAGATGATCTTGAGGCACTAGTTTTGGATATTCAAGAACATGGTCAGATTCACCCAATAATTCTTTATAAAGGCTCGATACTTGATGGACGAAACCGTTTTCGAGCATGTCAAATTGCTGGAGTAACTCCCCGATTTGAAGAATTCAAAGGGACAGAGGCAGAAGCATTAGACTACGCCACAAGCCTGAACCTAACTCGCCGCCATTTAACTACAGCACAGCGGGCGATACTTGCGGTCCAGTTGCTGCCGCACGAAAAAGAAAAAGCCTTGAGACGAATGAAATCTGGGACAGAGAACCCTCCACAAAATTTTGCGGAGGGTTCGGATAAGGGAGAAGCCATTCAGATTGCAGGTAAAAAGGTAGGAGTTTCCAGCGAAACAATAAGGCAAGCGAAAAATATCGCAGAAACGGCCCCGGATGTTGTCAAAGCAGTGGTGTCCGGAGTGGTTAAATCAATGCCTGAAGCCCTGAGGCTTTCGAAACTCGATAAGAGAACCCGAACCAGAACCATTCGGATTGCAAGTCAGAAAGGCATCCGTATCTCAAAAGCGTTACAGGAAGTACAACCTGAACAAAAAGGTGTTTCCCCAAAAGTCATCAAAATACTGGAATGGTCTAAACTCCATGGACAGATATCAGGTTTGTCCCTCGATAAAAACATTTCGTCCGAAATGCTCAAAGCAACAAGAAACACTCTAGAAGATGAAATAAATCATAGGATGTTCACCACGATCAACGGTTTCGTCCCGTACACAGGAGGTAAAACACGAGGAATCAAAGATATCCTTGTCCTAATCAATGCTATCATTCGAGAATCGGGGCTCGGTTTTGATTTCGAATTCAGGGAACCTTTCATTGGTGGCGGTTCTGTTTCGATCAATGTTTTAAAGAATGGAATAGCCCCAAAGGTCAGGCTAAGTGATCTGAATTTTCCACTGGTTGCTTATATTACAGCTGTCATTCAGGATCCAAAGCCCCTTATGGACTATATTTCTAGTTATGAACTCACCAAGGAAACGGCTGATGAAATGTATTTTCTTCTCGTTGACGAAGATAAAAAATACAAATATTTCGATCAGATTGTGAACGAGATTGTAGAGGAAGAACTAGATGAGGATGACCTGAAAAAGCCCCTATTTGAAATACCTCAACTGATCCCATATCTTTCAAAATTAGCCTTTGCCAAGTTTATGGTCCAGAAAACAGGTCCCAACGGATTCGGGGAATTCGGAGGAAAACCGACAAAAAGATGGATTAAAGATCGGTGGAAGCCCGATAACTTCTGCGACCACATAACAGTTTTGAACGATTTGGTTTATGATCGTGTCGTTGGCAATCGATGCCATCTGGAGTCTTATAAAGACGCCATTGATCGACCTAATTCATGCTTTATTTTCGCCGATCCTCCGTATGTCGCAGATGGAACGAGAAAGAAGTTCTATCCCAATGAGTTTACAGAAGATGACCACTTCCTTCTTCGGGATATGTTGGAAGAAACTCGCCACCCATTCCTATTGACCTATGGCGATGATAAAGATGGGATGATTCGAAACTTGTACAGCAATTCAAACTGGTTCTATATGCAACCCGTGAATCGAATGTCAGGAAAAAAATGGATTAAAGAATTGTGGATTGTTCCAGCTCACTTTAAAAGCGTGATGATCCATACGCGATTTGAGAAAGTGCAGAAATTGCCTATAATTAAATCCTGAGTTCAATCTGCCGATTTGGAACTCGACTGAATTCAGGTGATTATAAATAAGGGGCACCACTTCTACAAACGGTCTCGACCCCCTTTAACCCCCCCTTTTCAAATTATCAAACAGTGTCGCGCAGAATCGGCCAGGGATAATCTGTGTAAACCACAGCTATATTCATTGTCAATTCAGGGGGTTAAAGTATTTATGCTTATCATCCCATCAAAATATTTATGAACGTTCAAGATTTATGGTCCCTGATTGCTCATGAATAAAATGAGGAGAATATTAGGTTCCCCCCAAAAGGGTATTAGAGAGAACAGTCGGAAGAATCAAGCAATTTCTTCCATTCGATCATTTAACAATATAAACAATTGGAGGTTATTTTGAAAACAAAAAGAGAAACGATCTACATATTCAAACAATATGGGTTGGAAAAAATTATTTGTGGTCCAAGTGACAAGAAAACAAGGGACAAACTCATAAAATTCACAAGTCCGAGAAAAAGAACTGCCGCGTTGCCAGAAAACTGTAGAGTCGTCAATCCTTCATTTATAGCGCTAAATACGATCTCGCATGAGTACAGCGTTGTAACAATAATCGATCGCGACAAACTAGACGCGATTCATTATCATATATCGAGGATCGAACCAGAAAAATTAAATGAAATCCAAACACAAAAGTTGAATTACTTCATTTCTGACCTGAACAACAGGAACTCATCGATACAAGATGCCACTCCCTACAATGTATACAAATTTCATGAAAATGAACTTTGGGTAGAGACATATTTTGTTGGCAACTACAAAAGTATCTGGTTCTTATTCGATAAAAAATATAGTGACCATCACGTTGTTTATTTTTTTGAAACCCCAACAGCTTTTGAACGCCATCTCAAAAAACTTTTACGATGCGTCAGAATTGATTGCTCTCTCGTATTCGATCCACTGACAGGTGAAATTATTAATAAACACGGATTGGCATTTAAGGTCACGTTTGAAACGCCCCGAATATATACGGACAGCAATTCGTTTCTGATGCTTAGTGACAATTAGATTATTGCAACTCAAGTACCTCAATATTCTATAGATATTCCTCCATAGATAGTAGACGTTGATTGACAGAAATCTATGGAGGAGTCCGGAAATGAATAGAGAAATGCATAACGATAACCATTTCGACGAATTATTAACTGCAGAGCAACTCGCGGAGAAAATCGGTCTTCACCCGGGTAGCATTTTACGGATGGCCCGGGATGGACGGATCCCATCCTATCGCTCGGGTCATCAAGTTGTTCGTTTTAAACTTATTGAAGTCCTCAATGCGATGAAGGGTAAACCAGAGGTTGAATTTGACCTGCCATTCCGCATCCCCAACGAACTTAAATTCAATGACATAGAAGCTGCAATTGAAGCAGCTAAGGCACTGAAATGCGGTGGTGGAGCCATTGTTTGGCACAAGGGATTTTGGAATGTAATCCCTGTTGACCAGTTGAAAGCATACGGATTCTGATATAGAGGATTCAGGTATAAGACTCAGGAGGCAGATATAAACAATGCGAAGAAATTCTATAGAGATGAGACAGCGAGTGGACATTCTTCATAGAGCCTATGAGAACATGGACGATTCAATCTCAAGCCTGCTTGATGGCCCTAATAGATTCAGGGTATTGGACGAAGGACCTTTTTCATTAAATCAAGTTGTAGAATTAGAACTTACACGCCATCGCCGTTTTATTTCGCCATCAACAAAACAATTCTTAAAATCATTTACTCTCGGAGCTATTGAATCCGTGTATCGACATGAACCCAATCCCAAAGTATTGGCCAAGTTTGGGATTGAAAGAGCGATGTTTGAACAGGCGCGGAAGGTTTCCACTATTTTTGATGAAGTTCCAACATATTTCAAGTCAGGGGCACCTTTCATTGAATACTTTGATGATGTTACCAATCAAAAAAAGATACTCCGTGGAAAAGAATTTTACGGATTCAGTTCCTCTGATTTACCTGCTCTTAATGGTTACCAAATTCCAAACAAACCTATAGCTGAAAATGGAGTTTTCCTTTGTAATTTGCAGCCAAAACGATTCACTTCCATCTATAGTTGTGATTGCATCCGTCCCCCTATAGAAAGTATACTCCTGGTATCTGAAATTATTGATTCCTCTCAAAATGGCCTAGTTGATAAACATTCTCGTGAGTATTTGACCCTAGATAGTGATAGTGATCTTGCGATATTATGCATCGGTTGCGGGTTCGGATCTATCCTGCAAGTTTTATCATTAATAGTAAGAAATCACAGGATATATCAGATTCCAGGATTTATAGATTCCAACCCAGAACTTCAGCCGGAGGACTGGGCAGCAATCATCGTGAATCTTCCAGATTCCCCATCATGGGGAGCAGCACAATATCTTGCTAACAGAGACGTATCAGGGACACCAGATTCAATTTTCGAATACAGAAATATTACCAGACTCGACAAGTCTCAAAGTTCTGAGAATGATGAGCATGTATCCCTTCTATTGGAACTGCTCGCAAAACATGCAAGCCCTGGTATTCCAGTAATTCTTACTGGTGATCCAAGACAATATCATGACGCCATAGCGATATTGGAAGGTGCGGATACGATTGAGATCTATCCTGACAATCCATGGAGCATTTCAAATCGCCCAATTTGGCTTGATTACAATGGACCTCAATGGGCACCACATGGGTTACCAAACCCCAAAGGGAAGTTATTCGGAGCCTGGAGATGGAAATGAGCGTGGATTGGAAAGAATTTTTACCAATAAAACCAGAGCGATTCATACCGCCTGTTAACGGTGAGCAATTGATGAACATTGCCTATTCGATGCTGTCCGCAGATCCCCTCTCTGAAGAAAAGGTTCATCACAATGGTGGAGTAGATTATCTAGATGAGAACGGCCACAGCAAGAGAATGATTCATGATAAAGCAATGGCAATGGATATTCGGTTCTTCAACGATCTGGCTTGGAAATTGAATGATTTGGACCATTGGTTGGATTTCATGACAAGTCACCGCAGATATGAACCAAAACAGAACGGTAAACTCCGTCCTATAGATATGCCCTCAGAGATGAAGAGATTGTATTCTATTTACCATCGTCATTTCCTGCAAGAAAGAGCGAATCAGAAAGGTTATTTAGAGCCTACCATCGTGGCGTTTCGAGGAGTGAGTGAATTTGAAGCTTATAGAAATAGACCTGATGGGATCACTATTCAGGACATTTTCGCAGGGACTGTTCTGAATCTCATTCGGAATCACGGACCTTGGGTTGTTTCATTAGATCTTACAGATGCGTTCGGTCAGCTTCCGCATCGAGCAATCCATTCGACGCTAAAAGAATTGGGGTTGAATCATTCGGCTAGGAGACATTTGGTAGCACTCGCAAGTATCAGAACAAGACTACCCGATGGAAAACTTTACAAATCTCATGGGAAAGGAATAGAGCAGGGCAATCCTATTTCTCCACTGATCTTTAATCTCGTGATGAGCAAGATTGCGAAGGAAATGAAGAAATCCGGTTTCCATTTAGCCTGCTATGGTGATGATATTATAATCCCTGCCGCCACTCGGGAGAAAGCTAGAGAAGGATTTTGTATTTGTTCAGAAATTATGTATGGTTTGGGATTTAGAAATATCCGTCCGATTGGAACAGAGGGAAAATCAACGAAAATTTTCAACACAGAAAATGAACCAGCGGAGTTGATAAAAACGTTTTACGTAAATAAGGATGAAATCGGATTAACTTCTAATAAATTGGAACAGTTGAAATCCTGCCTATCTCCAAATCCAAGCCTCAATCAAATAAGGAAGAGTTCAACCTACAAGTCAATTTCAAAGACATATTTTAAGAAATATTTCAATATTGTCCCCAGTTCATCATCGCCTCCCACCGGCGATGAGGGGGCCTGCGGCCCGGTCATCCGCCAAGGATCTTCCTTGGTAAAGGATGAATATCCGGAAGAAGGGTTGTGTACCCTATCCCTCCTGATGTCCAAAGATGATAATGTTCTATCTGATATGGAGGAAGAATCTATAGATTCGCTCTATAGTGAATTTCATTGTGGTAACGATCAAATCTGGAATTATCTAGGTTCCAGTTTATATGATCTGTCTCATGAACTCAGGATAAATACGCTAAATCCCAATAATAAGGTGGGTAGTCTCCTTAAAAGAGAAGTTAATATTATTGTGATTAATAACGGTAGGAGAAATGATTTACGAATCGGCTCCGAGGCTGGGGTAACTCCCGGTTATGGTGGGGATGAGGAAGAACATTTCCTCACCTCACTAGATCCCGTATTTCAATCCATACGACCAGAAGATTTAGATCTGTTGAAAGGAGGGAAACGATTAAGCGCGGGAAATTATTACCGGCCTCTGGACTGGAAGAATTCTCAGAGAAAAGGAAATCTCCACCCGATCCCCTTTGATTTACGTGAACTTGATCAGGAAGTTCCGGAATGGAGAATTCCATGGGCTATCCATCAATTGGCTCGGGTTGGAAGTATCTTAGGTAGAGTTGCGTTCCTCATCCATCCCGGTAATTGCTGGCATTGCGAGGAAAGTGTTTTCGATGGATTGAATGAAATCAGCAGATCTACAACAGAAAACGGCCTTATCATTCATTTTAAACGAGAAAAACAAGCTGCTACCAGAAAACCACCAGAGAGAAAACGGAGTATTCCCAAGACTGATTTAATAGTCCTGAATGCTAAGAGAAGCAAATCCAATGCCAGAGTGTTTATTCTTTACTATCGATACAATGGCGCGATTCAGCATATTACAGTCAACGTAGACTCTATCAACCCGACAATTGCTAGGATTGAGTCAATATGTAAACTGATCAAGAATATCAACCCAAAAACTCTAGCCCTTCAATTTTCCAGAAATCTGGAAAATCTGGTGTTGGAGAAAACCCAACCAAGGCAAACTGCATTATCCGATGCGAAGGTTATCCTCGAAAATTGGCAATGGGTAAAAGATTTTGATTGGCTGATCGGAACAATCTTTTAATTTACAACAAACTCTTTCTTCAGAATATTATTTCTTTAAACTCTTCCGAATCCTGTGTAATAGAACTAGAGGAACAGTCCTCCCCAGCATTCGTAGGAGATAATAATGTCCCCCAAAAACGTACTTCCGTATGAATCTGACCTGGAATACCTCGATGCAGAGGCTGAATATTTGCAGGCTAAGGCCGAGCTTATTGGCATCAAAGAACGGCTTGACGAGTTAAATTCGATGGAATCCCAAGTACATGAGAAAAAGACAATTGGAATAATTGAAAGAGTGCAGAAGGAAAATCTACTTCACCTCATGGAACAATCGAACATGAAAGCACTAGAAATCCGCGCCATCATCGATGAACGCTTGTCACAAACCCGCATGGCATATGGAGACAATTACTTAGGAATTCAAGCACTGGAATGCATCCACAAATTGAACGGTGAGCAGCGTCTAATTTTGACTCTGCTCCTTATTGGAAGCATTTCTGGAAATATGCTGAGTAAAATCATCCAACCCGCCAATCTCTTCCAGACCATGGTTGTTGAGGAAATATTGAACCTTATCTGTCAACCTGATTCATTACAGGGATGGATCGAGGCTCGTGATTTACTGCCACCATTGGTTAACGCTGGATTGATTAGCATCGATTACATGACGGACAAACATTGGCCGGAATGTATTCTGACCGCAAATCTGCATTTGACCCGAAAGGCATGGAACTGCCTTACCGGTTTGAATGAAGATGCGTGCGGGCATATTGAAAATCAACACATTGGGTAACCCGCTAGAAAGGTTATGACAATGATTCAAAGAAATCTGAAATACGCTGTGGACATGTATTGCAACAATCTTTCCGAGCAGGGGCAGAAACCAACTACCGTGAACACCGCAAAGCGAATTCTGTCGTTGCTATCCTCAACCCTAGGCAATGACCTGCCAATTCACGAAATTCGAACCGTTGAGATCTCTGAGTTCTTCTCAAGCGATCATGTCCGTATGAAATCTGCAAAACGAGGAAAACTGGTGCCCCGTGCGAGTAATAGCATTGAGCAAATCAGGCGTATTATTCGTATGGCGCTTGTTTGGTGGTGGGAGAACGGGTGGATTTCCGAACTCCCCCTGCCTCCAGAAGACCTGCGCTTCATTTTGAATCTAGAAAGTGTTCAAACTTCATTTAAAAAGGGCACCAATTCAGATCAATCCCCTGACCCCGTGAATGATGTATCAGACAAAGCACCTGTTTTCGCCCATCAGCCTGGCAACCCTCAGTTATCATTTGGGTTTTAAAATATTTTATCATTACTAAAAGGATTTTATGAATCTAGGGGCACCAAATATTTTTCATCTTATTTTTTGAAGGTAAGTTCTTTCTGTTTTTTTTAACCAGTCCTTTCTTTTTTACTCGCACAGTAGAACACGAAAAGCACTATCAATTCATCACCTTATCAAATTCGGCGAATGCTGCTGAGTTGATCTTAGCAATATTCTCTCTGCCTTTACAGCCATGGCTGAATCAACTCCCCCAAAAAGGGTAGTACAAGCGTTGGCAAAAATGGTTTTTGCCTGTTTATAACATCATGATTGAAAGGATAAAATATCATGAAAAAATTAGTTAATGGAAAATCGTATAACACAGAAACTGCTGAACTCATTTGGAGTTGGGATAATGGCTTATCAAAAAGCAAAGCCCAGTGGCATGAGGAATCATTGTATAAATCAAAAAATGGAAGATGGTTCATCTATGGCGAGGGAGGGCCATTGAGTCCTGTCGCCAAAATATGCGATGACGGTCTGACAAGTGGACAATTTCTAAAAGCACTATCTGAAAATGATGAAATTCTGGGGTGGATGGAAGAACATGATGTGGATACAGATATTGCTGCCAAGTATTTCGAAATCGAGGAAGCGTAACAATTATTTTCCGGTCCTTGCAAACCAGATTGTGGGGACCGGTTTACTTTAGTTAGAAAGGTAATAAAATGTACATTCATCATGATTAAAAAAAAATGGCGATTGGGAATGGCAAGGGGCCGACGGGAATGTATGGGGTGGAGTAAGGAGGTCAGATAAAGAAAATGCATGGTATTTATATCGAAATGATGCAAAACCCGGCAAGAAAACGAATATTGTTCATCGATTGTCTTTCAAAGATTTATCTGATCTTTTACCTTGGAGTTATGTTAGCGACTATTCCCTAAATGGTAAAAAATGAGTAGGTTTCTTTCTTTAGGCCACAAGCTCGTAATTTTCAATCACTTTTGTGAAAAACATCTTATTTCAAAAGGAGATATGGTTAAACCAGCGGATCACAAAAATAAGACTTGGCTGTTCGAATGCAGTTGTTCAGGACAATGGATGGGACTTTGTGATGAGGAAAATCGTCGCGGAATGATCCTTTATAAAAATAGTGCTGTTCCTGGATATTCAACGCATGAGCAATATCTTTTACCATTTGAATCTGACCTGACCCCCTAACGAGAATCCAGTAATGATGTTAGACTTCAGCTGGAATTCCATTATAGGAGGCAAGGTTATGGCGAAGCGAACGAGTATCGAAAATATCATCCGGCAGTTGCGCAAAGCGGAAGTACTGCAATCCCAAGGTCAAACAGTGGCGCAATCGGTCAAGGCCATTGGCGTATCGGAGCAAACTTACTACCGTTGGCGCAAGGAGTATGGCCGATTGAATCTCGACCAGGCCAAACACCTTCGAGAACTTGAGGACGAGAATGCCCGTCTGAAAAAGCTGGTGGCGGATCTGTCCCTGGACAAGGCGATCCTGAAGGAAGTCGCCGAGGGAAAGTTTTAAGCCCGGCCAAACGGAAAGCAGCGGTCATGCACGTGATGGCCAGCCAGCACGTTTCCGAGCGCCGGGCCTGTTTTGTGTTGGGGCAACCCCGCTCCACTCAACGAAGAACTCGGATTTCTCGTTCAGATGAGTTTCTTTTAACGCGAGCCATTATCGAATTGGCCAGTCGCTATGGACGCTATGGCTATCGACGAATTACGGCGTTGCTGAGAAATGACGGCTGGCGGGTGAACCACAAACGCGTGGCGCGTATCTGGCGACAGGAGGGGTTGAAGGTACCGAAGAAACAGCCGAAGCGAGGTCGCTTGTGGTTGAACGATGGCAGCTGTATTCGGCTCAAGCCCGAGTTTGCCGACCATGTCTGGAGCTATGATTTCGTGCAGGATCGTACACGTGATGGCCGTGCGATCCGAATTTTGTGTGTGATCGACGAGTACAGTCGGGAATGTCTGGCATTGACAGTCAAGCGAAACCTGAATTCTCAAGACGTGTTACGAACACTGGACGATCTGTTTATTCGACGTGGCATTCCGAAGCATATCCGCAGTGACAATGGAGCCGAGTTTACGGCAAAGGCAGTCAGGGTCTGGCTGAAAACGCTCTCGGTCAAGCCCTTGTATATCGAACCGGGGAGTCCCTGGGAGAATGGCTACGTGGAAAGTTTCAATGGGAAGTTACGGGATGAATTGCTGAATCGTGAATTGTTTGATACCTTGAAGGAGGCTCAGGTACTGATCGAGAATTGGCGTCTTGAGTACAACACGGTGCGACCACACAGTGCGTTGGGTTACAAACCACCGGCGCTGGAATCGATTGTGCCGCCGATTGCCATCGGAGATATCTGGGGTCTCCAAAGTCAATCGGCTGATCCGGGTCTACCACAATGACTGGCGTCATTATCGGGGTCAGGTCAGAGATGCTTTTAAGAGATCATATCGCAATCAATTAAATAGATATTACCTTCTTGTTCGTAGGAGTTTTGATGAGCAAAAGACTTTCCGAGACCATATATATTGAGCTTGAGAAACATGCTTGCCCACCAATTGACTGTGTGCTTCCGGAGTGGCCTACTCAAAAAAGCAGCGCAGAATATATCTGCATTCATAATGATATACAATTTCTTACAACAAATAGGCACAAAAAGGATTATAGGAAAAGCAATAATCGGAAAAACAGTATTGAAGATTTTCATTATTGCTGCCCAGAGAATGAAACGGAACTGTTGAAGTCTTTCATTTGTAATTCGAGAGGGGGGAGCATCTTTATTACTGGGTATCGTGGCTCAGGAAAATCAAGTATGGTTAATCACGCGATATCAGAGCTTCAGAGAGAACAGATCAACAACAAAAGTGACAAAGAACTGAATGTGCATGAAGAATCGACTTCCACCAGGAACAATGGAGTCTGTTATGTGCAAATACTTGTTGATATTAGTCCTATGTACAACACCGATTCGCTTATCGAGAGCATTATACTTGAGTTGTACTCTCAATCACTAAAACAGTGTGTTACTAAAGGGGATTGTTCACGTTTGAAAGAAGTATTCTATAGCTCTTCATCTTTTATGGCAGCATTGAGTACTTGCAGCACTGAGACAGATTTAAATGTCGATCAGTGTGATTTTCTACGTTTCGCTAATAATAACCCAACTGAACACAGTCATGTAAAGACTGAAACGCCCGAGAAAGAATACACTGATGCCTTTAGTGGCCAGTTGGCATTACATGATGTTTTGAAAAGGTTATCAAAGGCTGGTTATAGATATGTCTTTGTATTTGATTCATTAGACAAACTTAAACCGAAAATCGATAAGCATCCTACAAATAGATATCTCAATATTGGTGATTATATATTAAACATTATTGCGGATATAAAATTTCTTCTAACAGAATCCACATCACATCAGATTTTTATTGTAGGAAAAGATGTTGATGAGATTTGGCAAGAAGATCAGTATAAAGGTTACGGTCTACTGGAATCAGTAATCTATAAGAATCTTTATCACTCCAGTACTTTCAATAGTAAGCTAATTGCTACTTATGGATTTCATCATTGGATAATAGAGTTAATCAAGTGTTGGTTAATAGATGCAGGTTTTCATGATCATATGTGCAAATCATACTTGTCATTATACGGCAATACGCTTGTTACAGGTATATTTGAATTTCTGCTTAATGTGCTAGGTATCTCAAAAGAATATTGGACTTACAATACAGGGTTGATGCTACTCCCTAGTTTCAGTGTAGGTGAACTTAAAGGTATTCTTTTACGAGGGCTAATTATGCAGGATAGGCTTAGATATAATACAGATAAAGAAGCGGTATACAAAGTATATGACGAATCTCAAAAAGATCCTTTGGAAAAGCATGCTTTGCCTGAATTAATGATAAGACCATTTATCTCATTTTTATTAAATAGCTTGGATTACAACTTTCACAACAATCAACATACAATGAAGAACGGTAGTATCGCAGAGTATTTTGTTGATAGTGAAAATGATTATCTTCAGCCTGCAACCGAAAGACACTGCCGAAGAATCCGAAATCTATTGCAATATTTGACATTTAAAGGCAGAGGAATTCCAAGGAAAGTATACCGAGAATATTATTCATTGTTTAGAGATGTAGAATTTATTGATTGCAGCAGAATTGATTGCACTATTGATAAGACTAATTCATCAAAGCTAATCTTTCTTCCATCTGCAATAATGCAGAAAATCAAGTTCTTTTCCTTCATAGTAGAACAACTTGAGGTACATCAAAATCGTTTCATCGATTTGGACGATAAAGACTGTGTTTCATTGTTCTATATTATAGATTGTGTTTTGAAATACTCTGAGCGGGGTTTTTCATGGTCAGACATAGAACATGTTCGGTTTTTGATTGATGATCAGGAATTGAATCCTGATCAAGATTTAGTTGCGATTATACTTGATCTTCTCGATGAAGTGATCATTGAAAAAGTAGATAATCGGCGAAACCAATACAGGATCCTCCCTCATATTAGATACGAGTTGTCCTCTCTGTACTTATCATTTGGTCCTGAGCAGATAGATCTTCGCTTTACCGCCAAAGAAATGTCCACAAAAATTCGCGAACTCAAGGAAGTTATTCAAAACCTTAATTCAAAAGATTATGGAAAGAGACTCGAATCGATACAAGCACAGATTCAGTTAGGCGATATACTTGAACTGCTTGGTCAATTGCCAGATGCAAAACTGGTTTATAGTAAAGCTATTAGACTGATACGAATTGATCTTGAAAAGATCCTAAACGAAATTGATGATAATAGAGAAATTCAAGACATTTTTGACTCTATTTCAATTGATGGAGAAGAAATTCAATATAGTACTGTTTTCAGCTATCTAAGCACAAGTATTGAAGCAGTTATGAAACTTGGTTATATCTGTGAAGTAGCACGAGAATTTGGGCAGGCCTTGTTCCACCACCAAAGCGCATTAAAATTGCTTGAAAAGATCATCTGTCTCCTACCAAACGATGATCTATCCTTGAACCTTTACAGTAGTCGCAGAACGATGGAAGGAATAAGAGAAAACAACCATCGCTCAAGCAATGAATTAAGGAGACTAGTCAGGGAAAAATTGGCATTTAATGACGAATCCACGTCCATATTTCACAATTTTCAATTTGTTTCCAATAAACTCCATCCAAGATGTACCGGCTTAAATATTGGTTTCGAATTCGAGATTATTCCAGAGATAATTAACTCGGCAGCAATTCTAGTGGAAAAGCAATGGAATCGACACGAAGCAAATAGATTTCTCCTTGATGCTCTTGAATATTTTCAATGGAGCTATGATACAGTAAGCTACTTTAATCAAATTGTTTCCATTGGAGAAATTATGATAAGGAGACGGGATATGGGCATAGCTGCTAATTGTTATATGATGGCACTAAATCGAGGCATAGCTAAAAGAAGGTCAAATACTAATAAGGAAATGCAATCCAATCTATTGCTCAACACAATTAATTTCGCCCGCCTGTTTGAATATTTAGGAGATGTAGTTTTTGCAACACACGGAATTGCTCTTCTTGAAACGGACGATATCGAGTTAATCAGTAAAAACACAAATGATGATGAGTCACAGAAACAGATAAAGTTGGCACTATCAAATATTATTAATAATACAAGACGTACATTAGGAGTTCAGGATATCTTTGATTTTGACGATCTAGTATATTACTACAATCAAGCAAATAAATACTATGCCAAGAATTCTTTGGGACTTCGTGAATGTGATGTTCTACTAAAAATATTGGAAGTTCGATATATGGAGATCGTAGAAAATACCCATAATTTAGATTTACCAGCTAGGAATTCAAATAGTGCTGAATGGGACTTCTGGCTCTCTCATAATTACGCTAAAGTTGGTGAATTGGTACTGAAATGGTGTATGTATTGTGGTGTAATTCACAAACTGCAGAATCTGCTTGCTGGCTCAAGTATATCATCTCTATGCGATGTTGCCTCAAAGCGGGTCATAGATCGTCGACGTATAGGGAAACTTTACTATGCGATTGGAAAGCTACTTGTGTTTTTATGTGAGCATGATGTTGACATGTTACTGTTGGGGGAATTTAGTTCAGAAATTGGCGACAATTATGATTGGATTTCATGTAAGTTGTGGAAGAGAAAATACAGAAAGAAGTATCTCAATATAGCAACTCAACAATATATTGATAATCAGGAAAACTTTTCTCGAAAACATGAAGATTACAATTTGCCTCCTACTGAGTATAATCGAACACTTTATGATTATACCGACTTGAACCTAGCTTTGCAAAAACTAGAACAGGCGTATATCTTTTTAACAAATTGTCCAGATTTCAAGTGGAACAATAATACATTCATTGCCGGTGGTATTGGGCCAGAAAGTGTTTTGTGGAATATTTCCTCAAAAAGTTGGCAATACATGACCCAAGAAGTAGCTAACGGTTTGCTTCTTGGAGGATTGTATCATATCGTTGACAAGATTATTTGCTTGTTAGAGGATAAGCATCTCAATGATTCTACGATATCTTCATTTGAAGAAATTAAGCAGCAATTGAAAGTACTATGCAGAGCTGAAATGGCTTACCAAGGCAGCAATCTTTATTTTGAAGATAGCATCAAGGATAACGATGCTGCCAAATCTAGTCAGGAATTGGGAATTCTATATTTGTCAGCTATCCGAATTCTTGCTCACATTAGACACCTTTCAATTGAAAGCAAAATTGATAGTTGCCCAATTGAGATTATTGAAGAGCAGAATTCATTACACACAGGAGGGTATCATGTTGATGATTATCTTGCACTATATTATAGTTTCTTACACATTGCTTCGAAAAGGTATCTGACGAGGGCCATAGATACATATTATCAAGATAAAAGTCCATATAAGGAAAAAAGCGGTGCTCAAATCGCCTTAGGCGATCTTATGTTGATTCGTTCTGATGCGATTCGTTGTGCAGACCAAGGAAAATACAGAAATAGAAAACAGGGAGTTGGAAGCATTGTAGGTACTTTAAAAGGATTTAACAAAAAATGGAAGGCACTTAATTCTATTCTAAATAGACAAAGCATGCATGTTTCCGATGTTCAAATTGAAGACTTGTTACAGCAAAGTGTTGAAGCCTATAAACATGCATTGGAGCATTGTCTGAAAGAGATTGAACAATACATTAAACGATATCCATTCTCAAATGATGCTTACTTGGCACATCATAATGTAATGGGCAGAGAAAAGCACTTTGATGTCTGCCAGGCTGTGCACTTTCGCCATTGGGATCCTTTCAATAGCGCACACAATGTAGGTATGGATGGGAAGGTTGCCGCGAATAAGCTGTTTCAAACACAGCGTTTGATAAGCCATTGCCTTTTTAATCTTCATCCTGTATTAAAGGATAGTGGCATAAAATCAAGCCAATTTAAACAAATTCTTGAATTGCTCTTCTTGATAGGTCATCGATCTCCATTTATTACGATAATTAATCTGGATGAAGGCAATATGAAAGATGAAGTTTCTCTCGAAATTCAATGGTCTGTCGTGTCGAGATGTACAAGAAAAGGAGGATCACTTAATCGCCTTTCTTCGAAATACGAGGCACTTCTCCCTACAAAATATTTCTTTCGTTCATATGATAGAGGAATATAGATAGTATCAAGCCATATGGTGATAATAAATAAATGTTGGCCATCAAACGCTTGTCATTCCGAAAAAACAATTCACTAGAAATATATTATGCTATTGTCATAGCTATGCGAATCCCTAAGCTTTGATCATTCGAAGCAGGAAAACTAAATCCACGAGAAGAAGAACGACAGTATTGAGCTAGACTGCTCCAACTACCCCCCCTGATGACACGGCTGGCCTCTTTAGCATCCCAACACCATTCCCATACATTTCCATGCATATCATATATACCCCATGCGTTTGGATTCTTTTCTCCAACTGAATGAGCTATACCTTCACTGTTCTCATCAAACCACCCCATTTTATCTAAATCAACTACAATATCACCTCTTGCAAATTCTGTTGTAGTTCCAGCTCTGCAGGCATATTCCCACTCTGATTCTAGCGGAAGTCTATAACCATTGGATTCTTTGTTCCAATTCACTTCTTTGTCGTTAATCTCGTACGCTGGTGCGACATTGAGTTTTGTTGAGAGACGGTTGCAAAACTCGACTGCATCCAACCAAGAAACTCCAGCGACAGGATAACGTGCTCCTTTTATTTGGCTAGGATTGTTCCCCATCACAGCCTGGTACATGTCTTGTGTAACGGTAGTTACACCTATTAGAAATGAATGCTCCACTACAATCATATGTACTGGATGTTCCCGAGTATGTATTTTCCTACCCGAAAGAACAGTGCCTTTTTGGACTCGTGCCATCTGAAATTGGATTTTATATTTTGAGTTGTTGGGCAACGTTACAGTTTCTATTTCAGCTAGTCCTGCAGCTTCTTTAATCTCATTATCAGTATAAGTTTGCCAGAAATCATTGATGGAATCATCGCTTTTATAGAGGACTCGTTGCTCTTGGAAATATGATTTACAATTCAGTATAAATTGGATCAATTCCTGTTCTTCCAAACAAACCCTTGTTTTGGATTTGAATCCATCAAGCCACTCGGCTAATTGGAGTTGGACTTTTTCTAATCTTCTTCTATCTTTGTTTGTCCATTCAAAGAGGAAGAATAGAACTGCCTCGTCTATTTTCGCTCCAATCTTTGTTAAAAGCTCTGCATCTCCTTTCTCGATATCCCAGCAAATAACTATAGCCTGGAGAAATTCCATGAAAGAACGATGTATAAATCGTAAATGATCGTCAACATCCCAAATCATCATACCTGACATACAATATTCGATTGAAAGTACTTGCCGAAGAACTTCGTCACCGTCTTTCCAGTTAGGTGAATGAATTTCAGAAAAAGGGACGTTGTCTTTTCCTTCAATAAGCATTCGTCGAGCCACAGATGCGGCAACCTGAGTGACACGTTTCACGAACGCAGAAGTTCCAAGCTTGGGGTAGAGTGAACTGTTGGCTCTTTCATAAAGTGTGTTTTCCCAGTCGACTAAAGCCTGAGCATATAAATCGATTGTGTGAATGGAGTCATTATGGCTTCTTTCTTTTAGCACAGGGAGGTGACGACAAATCAGGTCCAGTAGAATTGGAGTACGAGCCAAATCTTTTAGGTTATAGATGCTGTCATTCCCCCAAATATACGAATTGAGCTTTGATTCCTTTCTCTTGTCTAAAAACATCCTTGCTTGGCTTTCTGAAAAAGGGTAGATATATCTAACGTTTAGGTATTGTTTTGCTTGTTCATTGGAGTTAATGAATCCATCTGTTAGTATACATTCTGTTTCTCTGGATCCAATGTCCTCAAATTTTTTTCTAAGGAATCTGTCTAATTCTCCATGGCTTTTGAATACAGGCGGTCTACTTGATAGGATGACTCGACATCCTCCCTTGTTCAAATCGAGTAAGGTTTCCAGATGATAGCCGAGTTGCTCGCGATCTAGATTGTTATTAATTGGCTGAGAGATGATCTTGGAAGCATACTCATCAAATCCATCGAATATGAATACCACAGTATTGTTTTTTGTCCATTCCTCCTGAACATACAATGGGAATTTTGATTGTGGCATCAATGACCATTCTTCAAGGTACAATCGGATAGAATTGATTATATTATCCTTTCCAATGGCAGGAACTAATCTCCTTAATGGCAAAAATATTGGTGAGTATCCGCGTTGTATCAACGCTCTAGAAAATCTTAAAAGCGTTCTGGTTTTTCCGGATCCAAAGTCACCCAAGAGTGTTAACACCTGATCATTGCTATTAAGCCAATCGTTCAATAGAAACTTTTCAAGATCGATTTCCTTTGCTATATCCAGTTTATAGGATCTTTTATCATTATTTTTGTATTTCTTTCCTCTTAAAAAGTAATCTTTACCACATTTAAGGGGGATGTAGTCCTCTTCATATACTTGTGGAAGCAGGAAATTAGAAATTCTTTGTAAGTAGCCCATCCAATCGAAGTCACCAGGTGCAGGGGTGCGTAGATAGTTTGGATCGACCAGTTCCACAAGGGAGTAAGCAACTTGATACGCAATATTGAATACTTGATCGTCAGACAAGGAAGGACACACACCCCGCAGATCATATTCAGCAACAATGTTACTTGCAAACTCGTTGATATTTGTTGGTGATTTCATTCGGTTTTGGCGTTTTGATGCGGAAGATACCGCATTCCATAGCCAATTCTTCTTACAGCCACCAGGTGTGTATTCTAATTGGATATTATTCACAATGGTTTTGATTTCTTTTTTGAATTTAGAGTCGACTCTGAGACTTTCAGTCCAGTCTAATACCTTTTTTGAGTTGTCTATACCTTTAAAAATTAAATTCACAGCCTGTGAAATCAGATAGATATCCAACATTCTATTTTTCCTTAGAATTTGTTACTGAACTTAGAATACTGCTATATCATATCTAAATATAGCTGCCTGTCCACCGTTAGCAACTTTGGGACAGGTGGTAAGGGAGAATTAAGGGAGACTATTGTGCGATGGAAAGCGGTTGATGGGGCGGCGAGGGAGTTCCCGGGACCGTAATGTTTATCCCGGACGCGACCCCGGACGCGACCCCAGCCGCCCCGCCCCGAAGCTTATGGAACCGAGTATAAGCATGGGCATAGCCCTGCTTGATCAGCTCGACGAACCATGTGCCGTCCGGTTGCTTAATGAACACATAGGCCAGGAGACGGCTATACACACACCTAATGACCCTTCACCTTGAAGGCCGAATCGAATTCGAGTTTCGCTTCCTTCCCCTGGCACATCTTCTTCGTAAAGGCCGAAGCTCCCTTTCCGAAATATTGGAGCATCCGCTCGGACGGATTGATTTCTATAAAGCGCTTCAAGAAAACCTCTCAAAGGAGACAGCAGTATGGGAATCAGACAGTCCGCTCGCACTTGGTAGCGCCTCGTCCGATGCTCGTTGAACCAGCCCCGTGACGATCCCTCGCATCTCCAAGCTCATGGCGCTTACAATCCTGAGTTGTCTGCTTCTGTGTAACTGATGAAAACTAAAAAAGGGAAAGCCAATAATTTCTATTTCCTGTTTTTTTTCTCGACCTCAACACTCGTTCACATTTTAAATGTAAGCGGTTTTGGCAATAAATGGGGAGGATAACCTATTAAAGACCTTGGAATTCGATGACATCGAATCCTGAGGCGTTTTAGAGGTATTCTGAATTGCGATGGCTTTCCCAAATCTGCGAATGCAGCCCTAGAAGGAATACAACCATCAAATATTTAAAGCAAATGGCAAGTACTCCTGACCTGACCCTCTAACGAGAATCCAATAATGATGTTAGACTTCATCTGGTTCGCCTTTCAGGCGAAAGGCCGTGGTACCCTTGGTTGAGGCGCATTTCAAGTAATTTCAAGTAATACCTAGATGAACACCGCGTCATTATTTGTTACATAAACCGCTTGTGCCAGTCTCTCTTTCCGGCTACTCTTTTTCATTACCATTCCTCAATTTTAAAACTTTACAAGGTGTTTTAATCCGTTTGAGGAATGGACTTCATGGTAAATATACATCGCTCCGGCGATCTAGAAATACAAACCAGAAGATCCGACAAGCAAATCACATTCGGAGAATTTAGACCATGCCTAGCAATACCAAGGATTTATTTCTGCATTGGGGTAAGAGCTCACCTGATGGCAACTTTCATTCGGCACTCTGCCATATGATCGATGTGGGATGTGTAGCAGAGAACCTTCTTGGCCAGCCGGGATGGCAGAACATCGCCGGAATGCTCCGCGATCCATTTCTCGAATGCGATATTCTTTCTGCTCGACGTTTCCTGGCGTATCTGGCCGCCATCCATGACATCGGTAAAGTCTCCCCCGGATTTCAGAGCAAACGTGAGGAGCTCGTTTCGAACGAAGTCAAACTGCACATTCCCGCATCGGGCAAACACGAGACGAATCACGGAATGCTGACCTGGATATCGGTATGTGTTTACTTGCAACGACTTGGTGTATCGCACATCCCCTCGAATTTGTTATCCTGGATTCTCGGATCACACCATGGCGAGTTTCTTAAATCATGGAGAGGGAAAGTACATATCCCTGGTCTGGAACCCGCTTTCTGGCAGGAACAGCGGGAATGCATGTTATCCCTCCTTGCGGAGACTTTTGAAGTAACCGTTCCGAAACAATTCTTTTCCGATGGGCGATTCTCCTCCGGCTGGATGATTTGGCTGACCGGATTTGTCAATTTGTGCGACTGGTTGGGTTCTTCTGAGGAATACTTCCCGGCGATCGGTGTCCCAGAAGGCGGGTTGGAAGGATATCTTTTAAATGCGCGGGAAAAGGCGGCGCAGGCGGTGCGAAATACTGGGTTCCATGCTTATCCCGCTTTCGATCACCCGTCTGCATTCCCGACACTTTTTCCGGGGTTTCCTTCTCCGAATCAAATTCAAACGGCTACGATTGATCTCGTCTCCGGCACGACAACACCCCGACTACTTCTCATCGAAGCACCCATGGGCATGGGCAAAACGGAAGCCGCACTTGCAGCTTCGGATGCCATGGCGGCGGCGCACGGAAAAAACGGTTTGTATGTCGCTTTGCCGACGCAGGCGACCAGCAATCAGATGTTTGGCCGCGTAAAGGAGTTTCTTGGGAATCATCCGGAAGTGCCTTTTCACACCGATATCCATCTCGTGCATGGATCGTCCCTGCTGAATCGGGAGTATCGGAAGTTGCGTCATCGGGAAAATGAACCGGGAGATACAAGCTCTCTGGTTGCCCGTGAATGGTTCATGGGGCGAAAACGGCAACTTCTTTCCCCTTTTGGAGTTGGGACCATCGATCAGGCTCTA
This sequence comes from Myxococcota bacterium, assembly GCA_965140415.1. Taxonomy (GTDB): domain Bacteria; phylum Myxococcota_A; class SURF-8; order SURF-8; family SURF-8. The sequence goes on along the minus strand of OZ223209.1, from coordinate 3,784,088 downwards.
TTGGGGGCGCTGCAAGTACGCCATGTCGGCCTTCGGCTTTTCGGGTTGGGATCGAAGGTAGTCATTTTCGACGAAGTTCACGCCTATGATGCATATATGTCCAGCTTACTGGATCGTTTGTTGCAATGGTTGCACGCACTTGGAGCAGATGTCGTACTGTTGTCGGCGACCTTGCCGCAAAAGCGACGAATGGAACTTCTCGCCACCTTCACCGATGCGAACCACGTGGTTCCCGCAACATCTGGTTATCCTTTACTCTCAGCCGTCTTCCCAAGCGGCGAAGTGAGTGAAAGCGTGTTAGAAATTCAGAAGCGCCACGAGGTAAAATGGGAACGCCTTTCTCCTCCTGTTCCCTCTCAAAGTGAAGAAATCCACTTAGAAAGCGTCGTCGATACCGTGCTCGCACGCATTGAACGGGGAGGATGTGCCGCTTGGATCTGCAACACGATACAGAACGCACAGGAAACGTACAGTCTGATACGAGAGAAGGCGGAAAATGATATCGAAGTGTTTCTGTTCCATGCCAGATTTCCTCTTTCGGATCGCTTGAGTCGAGAGCAAGAAGTGCTGGAGCGCTTCGGAAAATCAAGCTCAAACCGTCCGAACAAGGCGATCCTTGTAGCCACGCAGGTGATCGAACAGAGCCTTGATCTGGATTTCGATTTTATGGTCAGTGAACTGGCTCCCATCGATCTGATGTTGCAGCGTATGGGTCGCTTGCATCGGCACCGTCGCGGATATCGTCCTCCTGGATTGGAAACACCATGCTTTGCGTGGATAGATCCCCCTGTCCAATCAGGTGTACCTCAACTTGGTACAAGCGGATTTGTCTATGAACCCTATGTACTGTTGCGAACGTGGCTCACGATCCGCGACCGTTCCAACGTTTCTATTCCTGCCGATATGCGGGAACTGGTGGAAGCGGTTTATGGAGAAAACACGGAGCCTGCTGATATCACAGAGGAATTAACTGAGGTGCTTCGAAACGCCAAGCTTGGTATGCAGAAGCGCGAAGGTGTAGCCCGACAAAGTGCCAGTAACCAACTCATGCCCGATCCCGCCGATTCGATCTTTCAGCGTATCCATCAGGCGATTGATGATGAAGGTGAGAGTGGCGGCCGTGTTCTCCAAATGCATACCCGCCTTACCCGTCCCTCCGTTACACTCGTGTGTTTACACGAAAAAGAAGGATCGTTGTACCTCCCGACCGGTATCGAAGTTTCATTGCAAGACAGACCGGACGAGGAAATGGTGGAGCAACTCCACCTGGCGACCGTCTCGCTCCAACATTTTGAGTGGGTAAGACATTTTCTGTCACACCCTTGTCCTACGATTTGGAAACAGATCCCGTATCTGCGTTACTGCCGGATCGCAGTTTTTCATGATGGTGTTCTGCGAGCGGAAGATTCGCACAAAACGCTTCCGCCGCTGCAATTATGTGTGCAACGGGGTCTGATCGTACCGAAACCTTAAGCTCGGAGAGAAATTATGCCCACTTTCAACCTGATTGACGAGAGCTGGGTGCCCTGTGTCACGAAGTCGGGAGGCTTCGAGCATTTTGGCATCCACGACGTGTTTCGCAACGCTCATGAAATCGAGCAGATTCGTGGCGAAACACCACTGATTACGGCGGCTTTGTACCGTTTCCTAATTGCTGTCGCTCACCGAATCGTGGGTGGTCCCCGCGATGACGACCACTGGCTCGCCTTGTGGCAGGAGGGTCGGTTCGATCCGAAAGCCGTGGATGACTACCTTGACCATTGGCACGAACGTTTCGATCTGTTTCACCCGGAACGGCCATTTTATCAGGTGGCGGGGTTTGCGGTCGTGGACGGCAAAGAGAACCAAGAGAAACTTCCGTTCCCATTGAACAGTCTGCTTCACGAAATGGCAGCAGGATCCAATGCAACTTTGTTTGATCACAACATGGATGATGAAGGGAGATATCTGGGACCGCAAGAAGCAGCCCAAAGACTTATCACAGTGCAGAATTTCGCAGTTGGTGGAGGAAAAGGTGGAACAAGCAATCTATTCGGGGAGCACCCGTACCTCGGAAGTGCCCTGGGTTTAGGCGGTTTGAGTGTCTTTCTGAAAGGTCCGTCGCTGTTCGATACTTTTCTGATGAATCTCCTGTCTGAACCGGATTGGCCGGTCATAGGGAACGAGAATGACTGTCCGAGTTGGGAACGATCCATACCGCCTCGGCCGGAAAAGCGTATGCCTGATGGATATCTCGACTATCTGACTCTGCAACCAAGAATTGTCCGTTTCGTCTCAAACGAAGAAAACCAAGTATGTGGCATGTACATGGCACAGGGAGAATCACTCAGTCGGGACATTGACATCCGTGGACCATTTACACCCTATCATTTTACAAAAAAAGGTGATGTCTACCCTGTCAATCTCCAAATTGATCGGGCGCTATGGCGTGATAGCCATGCTTTGCTGGTACAAGCCAAAGAGGATCTGCGACCTGCCGTCGTGCGACAGTGGGAAAGGTTGCTTTTCCTGATCCCCGAACCGCCTGAGTTCACTTTGTGTGTGGTGGGATTGGTTAATGATCAGGCCAAACTCCTCGCCTGGCGGCAGGAGGAATTGCCTGTTCCAGAAACGCTGTTGGCCGATCACACGGCTGCTGAGCAGCTGGAGAAAGGTCTGGAAACAGCGGAAAACGTAGGGGCCACCGTTGCCTATGCTTTGAAAAGACTAGCAATTTATGTCCTCTTCGGGGAGGGCCATGTCCCAAAAGGTAAGGAAAACGATGCCATCCGTAAACTGACGGACCGCTCGACCTACTGGGTGCATCTGGAGCCTGAGTTTTACGATTTTCTGTTTGCCTTACCGGAAAATCCTGGTGTTGCCTATGAAGAGTGGGTGAAAACCTGCAAGCATGTGGCTCGACAAGCTTTCAACGAAACAGCAGATATTATCGTAGGAGTGTCCGCCCGTGATCTGAAATTACGTTCTCAGGCTGGAAATCTGTTTTTCGGCAGTCTGGGGAAGATTAGCTAAGCCTATCGGCAAAGGAGGTGTGGCATGCATGCCGCAATCGAACGATTTATCGAACACTTAAATGGATACGCAAAACGGGACGACCGGGCCGCCCTGGCGCGGCTCAGACGCGGCTTGGGTAAGCCGCCGGGACAGGCGGTAGAGATGATGCCGCTGGTCGTGCCTTATCTACCGCCTGCGGATTGGGGGCAGCAGGACGCTTATTTCCTCGTGGCGACGCTGTTCGCCATGCATCCAAAGCACAGGGCCGAAGCCGGATTCGGCCTGGCGTTAAGAAACGTCAGCGACAACGACAGCGCGGAGAAGCGTTTCATGGTGCTATTGAATGCCCACCCGGATGAATTGGACACGCATCTGCGCCAGTGCATCGGCCTATTGAAAACTCGTGATATCGGCCTGGATTACGCCCAATTGCTGGACGACATCCTGCACTGGGACCATCCGGATCGCTACGTGCAACGGCGATGGGCCGGAGATTACTGGGGAAAACGTCAAAATGAGAACGATGAATCCCTTTCAGACAACAATACAGAGGAAGAGGAATAGGAGGAAACCATGTTGATCGAACTGCATGTCATTCAAAACTTTGCGCCGCACAATCTGAATCGCGACGACACGAACGCTCCCAAGGATTGCGTTTTCGGCGGCTACCGCCGGGCGCGCATCTCCAGCCAGTGTTCTAAAAAGGCGATCCGCGATTTTTGCCGCGAACACGCCCTGCTTCCTGCCGAGAGTCTGGGAGCCCGTACCAAACGTCTAATCGAAAAAGCCGTACCCTACCTTGTCGATAAGGGTCGAGAAGAGGATGCTGCTGCCCAGGTAGTGCAGGCTGCGTTGGAAAGTATCGGTCTTGGTGTGAAGGAGGGGAAAACCGAGTACTTGTTGTTTTTGGCGGAGTCTTCCATCGAGTCCTTTGCAAATGCCTGCAACGAAGCGTGGGATGATTTGGAAAAGGTGTCCATCGGTAAAAAGAAAGCCAAGGGAGCGATCCCCAAGGATTTGGAAAAAAATCTTCATGTTCTATTGGACGGCACCCGGGCGGTTGATATCGCGCTGTTCGGACGTATGCTCGCCGACCGACCTCAGGACAACATCGACGCCGCCTGTCAGGTGGCGCATGCCATCAGTACCAACCAGGTGCAGATGGAAATGGATTTCTACACTGCCGTAGATGATTTGAATCCCAACGAAGACACCGGGGCCGGGATGATGGGTGTGGTTGAGTTCAATAGTTCCTGCTTCTATCGCTATCAGGTGTTACACGTCGAGCATCTGTCGCAAAACCTGGGTGGTGACGGTGAATTGTCGCGTGCCGGAATTCGCGCCTGGCTGGAGGCATCAATCAAAGCCATACCGACCGGGAAGCAGAACAGCATGGCGGCGCACAATCCTCCAACTTATATTTTAGCAGTCGTGAAAGATACGAACGACCCCTGGAACCTGGCAAATGCCTTCGCTCGCCCGATACGACCGAAACGCAACGGAGGAGATGACGTTTCTGAACTATCGGCGAAGGCGCTCATGGAACACCTGGACAATCTGGAACGCATGTACGGCTCGGACAGTATTCGTAAAAAACTCATTTGCAGTCAATACGATAAGGAATCACTTGGGATCCCCGGCCTGATCGATTCCGTTCTGCAAGAACTGCCATGAGCACGTTGCTGTTGCGATGTGTCGGGCCGATGCAATCCTGGGGCACCCGCAGCCGCTTCGGGGAGCGGGATACCGAGCGGGAGCCGAGCAAGTCCGGTATTGTGGGTCTGCTGGCAGCTGCCCTGGGACGGGACCGACACGAGGAAATGGAGGACCTGAACGTACTGCGCATGGGGGTGCGGGTGGACAGGGAAGGCCGTGTGCTTCGAGATTTTCACACAGCACAGGACGTGTGCCGCGCAGGCGGTGGTCAGGCACCAACGGTTATTTCCAATCGCTACTACCTGATGGACGCCGCTTTCCTTGTTGGCTTGGAAGGTGACTATGAACTGCTAAAAAAGTTGTATGCGGCGTTGAAAGCTCCGAAATGGCCGCTGTTTCTTGGGCGCAAATCCTGTCCGCCTGCACTGCCTATCTGGCTGCCGGATGGTGTATTGAAAAACGGTAAACTTGAAGAGACGCTGCGAACATATCCGTCCATTCTGCCGCAAGTGCCATGCACGCCACCAGAGCGTTTGCGCCTCGTGATCGAGTGCCGACCCGGCGAGGAGGGACATGACCGCCAGGATGTGCCGCTCTCCTTCGATCCCCTGCGCCGTCGATACGGTATCCGTAAAGTACGGTTGGATCACTGTGCGTCACCACAAGAGAATGACGAAAAGGAGGCGAAATGTACATCAGCCGATTGATTTTGCCATTGGCGGATCGACGAACGCAACGGTTGCTCTCAGATGCCTATTACCGACATCAACTCGTGATGGATGCATTTAAGGGTGCGCCGGGATGTCGGGTTCTGCATCGTATCGAACCGGAAACCGGTAATGGTATGAGCGTGTGGCTGGTTCAGAGCGAAGTCGAGCCGAATTTCGATTCCGAAAACATACCCGCGCGTATCGATCCTCCAAAATCCTTTGAGCCCACCTTTTTAGTCGGGAGGCGCTACCAATTTCGTCTACGGGCCAATCCTATCGTAAAGCGCGACGGCAAACGCAGGGCGGTTCTGAAAGATGCTGAGATGCAGGCATGGCTGGCTCGCAAATTGGAAGTTGCAGGAGCGAGGGTGCTAGGAGTGCAGGTCATTCCGGAAGGGTCGGTATACGGTTTCAAGCCAACCGCCAACGGCAGGCAACGTCTGTTGTTCAACTCCGCGCGCTTCGAGGGAGTCTTGGAGGTAACTGATGGGGAGCGCCTGGCCGAGGCGCTACGGGAGGGGATCGGCCCTGCCAAGGCCTTCGGCTTCGGCTTGTTGTCGTTGGCGCGAATATCGTAAGACATATTCTGACTCACCAGGAGCCAGAAGAGGATGTTCTTTGACAACCGAATAGCTTAAGGTAAGCGTGTAACCAATTCTCGTAAAAGGGGGTGTACAATGCCAGAGGATCTGCACATTCTACCTAAGTTTAGGGACGGATTGAGTTATTTGTACCTTGAGTATGGGCATTTGGAGAAAAGCCAGTCGTCGGTTTGCTTCACTAACGAACGGGACGTCGTGGCGGTTCCTGCCTCATCGCTCGCGGTCATTTTTCTTGGACCTGGGACAAGTGTCACGCACGCCGCCATGAGCGCATTGGCTGATAACGGTTGTTCAGTGGTATGGACCGGTGCCGACGCAACGCGGTTCTATGCACAAGGCCTTGGTGAGACACGCAAATCTGCTCGACAATTAAAGCAGGCGCTTTTATGGGCGAATCCGAACTGCCGTCTGAAAGTGGTGCGGCATATGTATTCGATACGGTTCCCGGAAGGATTGCCGGATGACCTGACTATCGAACAAATCCGAGGAAAAGAGGGCGTGCGCGTGAGGGAGGCCTATGCGAATGCCAGCCGAGAGACAGGTGTCAAGTGGGAGGGACGCAATTACACTCGTGGCGAGTGGGATCAGGCGGATCCGATTAACCGAGCCCTTTCAACCGCCAACGCTTGCCTGAATGGATTGTGCCATGCCGCGATCGTTTCAACCGGTTATTCCCCTGCCATTGGTTTCGTCCACACAGGTAAGATGCTTTCTTTTGTGTACGATATTGCCGATCTATATAAGGCGGAGGTAACGGTCCCTCTGTCGTTTCAAGTAGTTAGTGAGGGTGCAAACCGGATTGAGGGTCGAGTTCGCGAAAGGTGCCGGAACGCCTTTTACCACGCCAACCTCCTATCGCGTATCATTCCGGATATCGACCGCATTTTGGATATCCCGAAGAAAGAAATTGTGGGTGATTTCGATGTTGATCAGGCAATGCCGGGTTGGCTTTGGAACGAGAGCGGTCCGGTGTCGGGAGGTGTGAATTATGGTGGTGATGATCGTGGAGAACGCTCCAACTAGACTGCGAGGCGAGTTGAGTCGCTGGATGGTGGAGCCGAAAGCGGGTTTATTCGTCGGCACGATGAGTGCGATGGTGCGGGATCGTTTGTGGGAAAAAGTAAAAAAAGAGATGAAAGAACGTGGTTGCATGCAGATTTACACGACGAACAACGAACAGCGATTTCTGATTCGTTCACATGGAACCACTCGCCGTAAGGTGGTGGAGTATGACGGTCTTCAACTGATTTCCACCTTTAACCCAAAATAGCTGTACACATACAGTAGATATTGGGCGAATTCTGCTGTAATATTCAAGAGTATTCCCCACACCCGTGGGGATGAACCGGCGAACCGATACTGCCAATATCATTATATTCAGGTATTCCCCACACCCGTGGGGATGAACCGATGAAGAAGCATCTGCTTTCCGCGAAACGTTGCGTATTCCCCACACCCGTGGGGATGAACCGAGAAAACCAATCATATCCCCAGCGAGTCAGAACGTATTCCCCACACCCGTGGGGATGAACCGCTTGATCGGAGAAGCGCGGCATATCCACTACATGTATTCCCCACACCCGTGGGGATGAACCGTTTTTCAAGCATGAAAACAGCGCTCGGCTTGCCGTATTCCCCACACCCGTGGGGATGAACCGCGTGCGGATTCCACACACTGTGTCCAATTTCCGTATTCCCCACACCCGTGGGGATGAACCGTTTGGTCAAGACGATCCGCAACGTGGCGAACAAGTATTCCCCACACCCGTGGGGATGAACCGCTTGCTAGTCGCGTGAATGAACTTGTGGAAGAGTATTCCCCACACCCGTGGGGATGAACCGATTGAAGCTCTTATGCCTATGTTTGCAAGAAAGCGTATTCCCCACACCCGTGGGGATGAACCGTGGACCGGGAAAAGCTGTACAGCGAGCAAGAAACGTATTCCCCACACCCGTGGGGATGAACCGAACCCAACTGTCGATTAACGTTCATACCGACACGTATTCCCCACACCCGTGGGGATGAACCGCGCTTAAAACCTGCAATAAATGGGGCATACCGGGTATTCCCCACACCCGTGGGGATGAACCGTCCAGGAAGCTTTAGGCAAACTCACTTGGCATGCGTATTCCCCACACCCGTGGGGATGAACCGCAACGACCTGTGGTTGAATTCGCCGCGTATCAGGTATTCCCCACACCCGTGGGGATGAACCGGTTCAATTTGTCCCACAGTTTCAACAGGATTCGTATTCCCCACACCCGTGGGGATGAAGCTGTACAGGCATCCCCGTACATCCAGGAAATGCCCCCATGACTCCGTAGAGGGGATTCGGCTAACCTACTCAGGCTCTATGGCTCAGAATTTGCCCTGTATCGCATTCTTTGACCGAGACTGGCAACATTAGAAAAGAGCGACCGAAAGGCTGTTTACGGTCGGAGAATGGGCATCCTTGACAGGATAGCCGAGTATCCACTAAAAGAGGGGAATATCAAAATGTAGGAATACCTTAAATCTGTACGATATTGGCAAGCTAATAATTTGATGACCAGATTCAATATTCAGGCGTCACGATGATTTAAAATTTTATCCGCATCGTTGGGGTATAGTTGTAATCAACATCAACTGATGCCTTAAGTTTTATTTTGAATCCTTGTTTTTTTAATCTTTTTGCAACTTGATGTCCTAGAAAAGAAAAAGAATACGATTTTCTATGATCATAGAACCAATGTTTCTTGTAAGTGCAGAACTCGTCCAATTCTGAAAAATCAGAATAAGTAATCCAAAAACATTTTTTCGCCTTTTGTGCAGTGGATTTTGCCTTTCTAATAATCATTTGCTCGAATTTATCAACTAACTCCCTATCTCGTGTTTTCCTGGCTTCTTCTTCTTTTAGTCGCTTTCGGTACTCATACCCTCTCTGCACTTCTTTTTGGATTGCAACTGACTGGCGTGATTTGATTGCTAATTCTCTAAGTTCTTTGGCAATATTTCCCAACTTGTACCTACTTTCTCTACTGTCCCAATGTTGATGTTGTGAAGTGTTATAAAATCTCACCGTAACAAGTGAATTGTATCATTTCAATATTATTGATTTGAAATTTACAAATTAAATTGCTTGTATACCGATATTTCTATCCAAGAATGCTCCCGTATCTGCACCGCAATGTATGGGAAATATTCCGGATCAAGCCCCTACAAAAAGGCGTATCCCTAGTATTCACTGACTTGACTTCCGCCACCCCGCCTGGACGGCCTCTTTTTCAGTGCAAAACCACCGTTCTCCACGGCTTTCATCTATTTTGGTTAGCTTGTACCACCGGCCTCCAGGAACATGGAATATCTTCTTCCCGCCTTTACCGATGTTGCCCTTGATCAGGCACTTTCCGTTAGGTTTAACCTTACTGGCGGGAGTTGTCGGCTTAACAGATTCAGTCCACAAGCCCCTACTGGCTTTCCGTGCTTCACTTTCAAGTTGACGGAACTCATCTATCCGGTTGAACGGAAACCTAGTATAGGCATGGGCGTATCCCTGGCGGATTAGCTCAGCATTCAAATCGAACCATGTGCCGTCCGACTGTTTGATATAGACGTAAGCCAGGAGCCGTCCGTAAACGCCCCTGTGGCCTTTTGCGGCGAACGCCTGATCGAATTCCAGCCGTACTCGCTTACCATCGGCCATGCGCTTTGTGAAAGCCGATGCCTCACGGCCATAGAACTGGACTGGTTTGGATGGATGCTTGGTTTCGGGTGTATCTACGCCGATTAGCCGGACTTTTTCGGAATTCTTGCCGGGACACTGGGCGACGAGGGTGTCGCCGTCGATGACCTTTACGACGGTGCATAGAGGGGTGGAGGGTTCGTCGGCGTGGGCATAAGACAGGAGGAAAGCGAAAACCACAATCACTAGAAGGATTTGTGGGATAAACTTTTGTGGTTTCATTCCAACACTCTTCACTTGCGAATTATGATGCTGTTACGGTAGCATACAACCCTGGAATCGAACAACGGAATTCATTGCCGACCAGGAACTGAATATGCCTGAACCATGGTCATATAAAGAAGTTGATGCGGTTGTAGCCGCCTATTTCGAAATGCTCCGCATGGAACTGGATGGAAGCAAGTACAAGAAAGCGGACATCAACCGGAACTTACGTGATGGTATCTTATCAAAGCGGTCGAAAGGCTCGGTCGAATTCAAGTTCATGAATATCAGTGCCGTCTTAAAAGAGGCCGGATTGCCATGGATCCAAGGTTATAAGCCTCGTCCAAATTTGCAACAGGCTTTGAGGGGAAGTGCTATAGCGGCTGCGGAATCATCGGGGCTTCTGTCACCCGACGATCACTTGCCAACTTCTGACCATGAATTACTTAAAGAACGGGTAAGGCGGGTTCAGGCAAGAGGCTTGAAAAGTAAGCCTCAGGGGAACCGGCAACCCGAAAAGAGCACGACTTCAGGGGCCGCATATCAGCGAGACCCTCAAGTCGTGGCATGGGTGTTGGACCAGGCCAATGGCATTTGCGGATTGTGTGGTCGACCTGCGCCGTTCACTGATACATCCGGCAAACCTTTCCTTGAGGTTCACCACATCGTATGGCTTTCAAATGGTGGGGAGGACACGGTTGAAAATGCCGTTGCATTATGTCCAAACTGCCATAGATGGGCGCATCATGGAGAGGATCGGGAATTCCTATTTGAGGAGGTACATGCAAGTGTTAAGTAAGTTTCAAGAAATAATGAATTCACCCCGAAAGACACTATTAAGGTTTGCATCAAACAAGGTAGTTCTTTTTATTCTGGCCACCTTCTTTACAGCAATAATTACCATCCAGATACAGAACTACTTTAACAGACAGGAAATTGAGATTGAAGTCTGGCATCTTGCATTAGAAGTTGAACCTCAGCGTCACGTTTATTTGATTACTGCGTATAATTATAGCAATGTTGGTATGTCTGACCTTGATCTCACAGTGTACTCTCCGGGCTATGTTTATGCCTCGACTTTCGATGGGAATAATACAACACACAAGGAGATTAATCCCTCACAAGAGAGGAAGTATCTCTCGCAGGACAAGAATTATAAACTTAAACAATCAGTCCACTTGCTATCCAGTTCTTCAAGCACCCCTCTAAACACCAGAAGTGATATAGCCTCATCATCAACTTTTGAGTTGTCTAACCAAGTCACACCTAAGGAAAACAATAATAACCTACGAACTAGATCTAAGTACAATGTATCGTTAAACCCTTTTAGTTTAGCTTCCGGTGAAAGAGTAAGCGGATCCTTGGTAGTAAATCAAAAGCTTTCAGAGAAGGACTTCAAGTGCGGAATAAATGCAAATATCGTACAGCATGAATTTGATCAACAATTGTTTCAAAGGCTACAGGCAGCAATCGGAGGATCTTCATATCTTGAGACAGGTAAGATATTCGTTGATGGCTATGGCTACGCGAATGACAGTATGACTCGCAGTTCACGCCTAATGTTAGCCAGGGAACGAGCTTTTGCAGATTTAATAAAGGAAGTAACACAACGCCTATATGGGGTGTGGGTGACATTTCAAGACAGCATATCAAGATCATCCAAATCTGTTGATGACAAAACATCTGCGACACACGATTTCAGATCAATCATGCAGATGGTGACAGAAGGGAAAATAGATAAAGATTCTTTAGTTGTCTATGATGAAAAATGTAGAACTCTAGAGGACGGAAGTGCCGTTTGTACATTTCTTGGTTATTATCAAATTCCTTGGAGAGGGGGAGATGAGCCTGTAGAGCCCTACACTGCTTTGCCGATAGCACCTAAAACTCTTAATGCATTGGTTCGTGAAGGCAATACACCCCCAACTTGGGTTAAATCAGGTACAAAAGCTTTATCAGAAGAAAGCAATGCTATTTTTGCGGTAGGAGTATCCTCAGCTCAATTACCCAAACCCATTGGAATGAGGATGGCTGCACAAATGGCGAAAGCAGATCTTGCCTCAACACTGCAATCAAAAGTAAGCAGCATGGTAAAAACATACAGTAGTGACACAGAAAGTGGTGAAGAATTATCAATCGAGGAGATGACAAATATCTCAACCAATATTGTTTTACGTCGGGCAACTATTAGAGAATACTATTTTGACGGAAATACAGTTTATGCTCTAGCAGAACTATTAAAACCATCTAAGGATTTTGCTGATCTTAGTAGCGGTCTCAGTGAAGAAGTTAGGGACATGATAATTCGGAATGCTGACAAGGCTTTTGAGGAACTTGAAGCGGCACTGGATGAATAAGAATATACCGTGTATTTTCCTTAGAACAAACACTTGATACATTGGATTTGCTTCAGGGGAGAAGGGAACAACTAACAACCGTACAAACTTAGGGTGCAAATACAAAACATTTCAGGCAGTTCCGCCTCAGGCAGCATGGTCCGAAGATCATGAGCCCATGTGAAGGGTTTTCCCGCTTCCGGGTGGACCGACCAGCAGTGTGTTATGCCCACCCGCCGCAGCGACTTCCAACGCGCGCTTGACATGCTCCTGGCCTTTGACATCCGCCAGATCCACCAGCGCGGTTTCGTCCCGGTCGGAATCCACAAGCGACAAAGCCTGCTCCGGTTCGATGGCTTCCACCTGGTTTAGAAATCGAATGGCCTGGGGTAAATCGTGCACCCCGATCACGTCGATGCCCTCCACGACAGAGGCTTCGCGCGCGTTTTCGTGAGGCAACAAAACACCGCGCAATCCCTGATCGCGACAGGCGGCTGCCAGTGACAGCGCCCCGCGAATCGGCTTGATGGCACCGTCCAACGCCAGTTCGCCCAGCACCATGTATTCTCTCAGCCGGTCCCCGGCAATGACATCGGCGCAGGCCAGCATGCCGATGGACATCGGCAGATCGAAGGCCGCGCCTTCCTTGCGAATATCCGCCGGGGCCAGGTTGATGGTCACACGCCGGGAAGGAAGCGGGAAACCGGCGTTTTTGATGGCGCTGCGCACCCGCTCCTTGCTCTCGCGCACCGCACCGTTGGGCAGACCGACCACGTTCATTTGCGGCAACCCCATCGCCATGTCCACTTCGACATTGACTTTGTAGGCATCGATGCCCAATAGCGCACCGCTGATAATGTTGGCCAGCATGCCTCGCTCCTCGATCATCGGGAAAATGGTCCCACCGTCCCCCCGCTGGGTATGCATTTAGTTTGTGCGAAGACTATGCCAAAGGTTGTCTTATGTAATTTCAAGGAGTTTGCGAGGTCGATGATCGACTGCGCCGTTCGGATTCCAGACAGGTGAGTAAAAACGGGAAGGGAAAGGAATTCCGTACACGCAAACACAACAGGTCGAGGTTTATTTACGAAGCTTTCCGATCACCTGCCCCAAGAGCCGGGTTGATCCCCCATCTTCAATCTCAGTTCGCCTCCTGCAACGATCTGTGCGTGGGTGATTTCAGGAATTTCGAGCGGTGTTCCGTTTAAACTCGCAGATTGAATGTAGATGGCGGATTCCGACAATCCTTCCGCGACGATTTCGAATATTCCACCCGAATAATAGCTTGGGTGCAAGTGCAGAACGATACTCGAAAAGGCAGGGGTCGCGATTTGGTAACGCGGTTCACCGGGAGAGATGGGATACAAGCCAAGCATTCCGAAAACGATGTAAGCGCTCATGGCGCCGCTGTCATCGTTGCCTGGAAGACCGGAAGGACTTTCCGAAAAGGAATCCTGCCATATTGTATTGACTCTCGACTGCGTCAAGTCGGGGCGTCCGGCCATGTTATATAGAAACGGAATATGGAAACTGGGTTCGTTTCCCACATCGAAGAAGCCACCATCGAAAAAAGCATCGAGCTTGGCGACCGTTTTTTCTTTACCGCCAATCAGTTCCATCAGCCCTGGCACGTCGTGCGGCACATACCAACTATAAATCCAACTCGATGCCTCGCAAAAATCGTTGAAATCCGAACTGTCGGCAGGATCGAAAGGCGTTACCCAGGAACCGTCCGCATTACGCGGAACCATGAAGCCTTCTTCCGTGTTCCAGTGGCTGCGATAATTTTGAGCGCGCTCATCGAAATAGGCGGCATCTTCCGTCTTTCCCAGCGCCTCTGCCATACGGGCGGTGCAGAAATCATCCTGGGCATATTCGAGTGTCATCGACACTGACTGCGTTGGGTCGCATTCGTGCGGGATATACCCAAGCGTAAGGTAGTCCTGGGGCGTACCCAGATTCAAATACCCGCACATGCCATCCTGGGTCGGATTGTCGTTGTCTTGCATGGCGCTTTTGTAAATCGCCTGATAGGCCAGATCGGCGTCGAACTCATCAAATCCTTTGACATACGCATCCGCAATAATGGGCGTCGCCGGATTGGCGATCATAACACGCGAATATCCGGTCCCCTGCCAGGAACATTTGGGCAGCCAGCCGCCACGTTCGTAAATGGCCAGTAGCGACCGCACGACATCGGATCGGATTTCGGGTTCAACCAATGTCCCCAATGGATGCAAAGTACGGAAGGTGTCCCACATGCACCAGTCATCACTGTAATACGTCCAGCCCTGCGCCGAATCCACGGAGTCCGTGCCATCCGCACCGTTCGTGTATACGCCATCCGCTTCGGTCATATCGGTCGGCTGGAAAAGACTGTGAAAAAGCGCCGTGTAGAAGATCGTTCTGGTTGTATCCTTTCCGCCAGTTACTTGGACCCGGTTCAGTAAACGATTCCAGCGGGAGGCGGTGTCTTCCCTCAATCCGTCGAAGTCCAACGAGTCCAACTCGACGGATAGATTCCGGCGCGCCTGCTCGATGGAAACCCTGGATAGCCCGACTCGCAGTACAAGCGGCTCACTAAGAATTCCGAAGCGTGCATAAGCACCGATCCGCTTTCCCGAAGCCTCTGACACTCCCGGCTGCAGCGGCTCTTCTTCGGCGGAATGGAAGACTCCGGACTCCGTCATCGCCGCGCTCGTTTCGATATGGAAATAAATGGTACTGTGTCCGGTGCTTCCTTCCTCGCCTGAAAGGAGCAACTCCAGCATGGGATGGACGTTGTACACACCTACACCTTCAATCGTATGCGCGTCGATGATCTCAACCGATCCGTCGATTGAATCTCCTCTCGAATAGCCGAGATCCAGGATAATGGCGGCATTGGCCTCCGCCGGATATAGATAGCGGTGAATCGCGCTGAATCCTCCCGCCGCCAGTTCCACCCGAACGCCGTTTTCAAGTGACACGGCATAGTACCCGGCCTCGGCCTGTTCTTCCGTATGGCTGAAGCCCTGAGCATAGTCATCACGATTCGTCGCGATATCACCGGTAACCGGAGCGATCAGGATTTGAGCATAGCCGTTGCTGCCTCCCCCCGGTCCTTCTAAAAATGTGTGGGCGAAACCATCAATCAGTGGGGTATCGAAATGATAGCCCGTTACCGCTCCGGGCTCCTCATGCGTGGCCGGACCAACCCGCACGAACCCGTGTGGTCGGAGTGCACCTACAATCACGTTGCCGGAGCCGGAACTGCCGATCAGTGGATCGATATAGGGAAGCAGATCCGTCATTTCAAAGTCGAAGTCGCTTTCGGTTTCCGATTCCGTTTCACCATCACCGTCCGCAAAAGTGATTGCGTCGCCATCAGCGATATCCCCAGCATCACTGCAACTGCCCAGAATCGCAAAAGAAAGAATACTTACAATCGCTAGGACCATTCTAAACACTTCCATGTTTTTTTCCTCTAAATGCCATTCATAGAAGAAATATTCTCGACTTTTAGCCGTACATAAACGAAACCAAGCCGTAATGGATCCATGTCCACACAAACTCCGATTTGCCGGATATAATATCATTGCAGACAACACCCTTGGAATCTTTTCTACCTAAAATCCGAATAGCTGCTGTGCGTGGGATCCGTTGAACGGAGTGCAAAGCCGTCACACAACGTGACCACACAATCCCATGGCGGATTCACGGTGCTTATGCTAAACTCGAATTTGGAAACTGGGTCGTAGCCGCACAGAAATTGCGGGAGGGAAACGAGTTTTGTCCATCCTTTGGATTCTTATCATGATGAGTCTTCAAGCGACGTTGATTGCGCCGCCTCCGGCTCCGTCTATCCCACCGCCGATCCAGTGGAAAAGCCTGCAAAGCGGCGTCGAATACGCCCGTATTGTCATTGCACCCGAAGACAAGCATCCCGAACGTCAACTGCATGTCGTGCGAATCGAGCCCGGACAAGTCAAATTCCGTGCCTTGTTGGCTTCCGAGCATGGGAACAAGCGTCGCCTGGCAGCGGACTGGTGCAAGCAGTTCGGGTTGAGTATCGCCATTAACCTGGGCATGTATGGTGAAGACCACCGCACCCACATCGGTTATCTGCGCGTGGGATCGACCATCAATAATGCACGTTGGAGTAACTACCGCTCCGTCCTGGCGCTGGAACCGAAAGGCAATGATCGAGCTTCCGCCTTGCTGGTGGATTTGCCCTACGATACGAACTCGCTAAGCGACTACTCGATTGTCGTTCAGAATTTGAGGCTGATCAAGGGTGATGGAATCAACGTCTGGAAACCAAGCCAAAAACGCTGGAGCGAAGCGGCATTGGCTATGGACAAAAAGGGCAGGTTGCTTTTCCTGTTCTGCCGTGAAGCGCAATCGATGTGGGCGTTTAACCGGATGATTCTGGCGCAACCGCTGGAAATCGTGCGCGCCATGCACCTGGATGGAGGCGCCAAGGCCAGTCTTTCCATTCATGCCAACGGAGTCGATCTGGACTTGTTCGGCAGTTTCGAAACCGGCTTTTATCCGCAAGATCTGAACATTTCCCAGTGGGAAATTCCAAATGTGCTTGGCGTCGTCGCGGAGCAAGCCCCCTCGGGTTTATCGACGAAATAGCTTTCCTTACTTCTTAATAGACTGAAAATTCAGGATATTCCTTTCCTTTCCGACCTGATGCAACGCATTGACATTCTTCTTACCCATTCGGATACTGAATGCAATCGGGCCAGCTCCAATCTGTGGAGACAGGTCAGCAACCGTGATTGGCAACTCAGTATTAGGGAGAATGATCGTGAACACACCAGAATTTCTCGCTCCAGCCAAAGATGGACATCGAGCCATTCTTACCAGCGGAACCGCATTTTCAAGACTCGACGAGCAGGCGGATCAGCTGTTCTACCAGCGTCCGCGCATCGTTTCGCATTTGGATGCACAGGCATTGGAAACGGTGCAGAAACTCATCGGCCAGTTGATCATCGAGCCGCGCCCGGTCATCCTGGATTTGATGGCATCCTGCGACAGCCACCTGCCTGGCGAAGTGAATCCGGCGGCTTTAATCGGCCTGGGTATGAACCAGCAGGAACTGGAAACCAATGAGCGGTTAACCGACCGGCTTGTGCACGATCTCAATGAAAACCCGGAATTACCCTTTGAAGACAATACCTTCGATGTCGTACTCAACACCGTATCCGTCGATTACCTGACGCACCCGATCGACGTTTTCGCGGAAGTAGCGCGTGTTTTAAAGCCGGGAGGTCTGTTTCTTGTGATCTTCAGCAATCGCTATTTCCCGCAAAAAGTCACTCGCGTCTGGGCGGACTGCACCGAGCACGAACGGCTGAAACTCATCGATGATTTCTTCCTGTTCACCGGTCGTTTCGAAGAGAGCCAGCATTTTGTGTCGATGGGACTGCCACGTCCTGCCGATGACAAGTACGCCAAAGCAGGTATTCCCAGCGATCCGATTTTCGCAGTGTATGCGGAAAAGGCAGGACTGGAGAGCGCAACACGCAAAGAGCGACCGTCGGCAATTGCCGAACTCGTTCCGCTGCCGGCCCCGGAGATTCTGGAACAGCGTCGCGATATGATGGCGGAAACGCATCGCTGCCCGTTCTGCGAGGGGAAACTGCATAAATGGGCCGTAACGGAAAATCCCTTTACCACCTGGGATCACGACCTGTACGTCTGCATCAACGATACCTGCCCCTATCTCATTCGTGGATGGAACATCATGTTCAAACAGGGCAATGTCGGTACGAGCTACCGACTGGTAGTCGATCCCAACACATGGAATTCACTGCCGATTCCTATTCCAAACCTGTTTGCCATCAAGGATGAGCTGATTGAAGACGACGCCTAGGGGATTTCTCGAAAGTGCAGTTGTCAAGAACTCGGTGAAACAGATTTAGCCACTGATTTGAAGAATATGTGCCATAGTCTTACGCGATCAAAGATCGCGGAAGGCTGTGTGTTTTCTTGAGGTTAGATACGGTCTCCCGGAATTTCCATTCCGTGAGACCATGGCACATCATGAGTTCTCGATAGACAGGAATGAGAAATTTCCACTGCCATAAAACTCTGCCCTGCTTCGAGAAGGATACCGAAGCGGGGTAGAGTCGGTTTTGAAATCGATTTACTGCGCGACCATATCTTCTGCGTTGCGCGGAGTCAGTTTGTAGTCGTCGTAGCTTGTATACAAGAATCCGGTGATCCAGTAGTAGCTATCATCTACTTCAGGCATGGTGTAGCTATACAGCGTATCGTCCACGCGCAGATCGCCCGTGATCAGAAACTCTCCATATCCAAGACTCACATCGGTCACCGTGACGTCGCTTACTTTGATCAAGCGATATTGATAAGTATCCGCCGTACTCGCCCCGGTGCGCACACTCGCCGGGTTGACCTGCACGGCAGGAGGAACGCGAGCGCTTTCACCGGTTTGCGTAACCTGCCCGATGGCTTGCTGGTATGGAGTCAATTCGATTTGCGTCGAGCAGGAACTGTAGCCGTCATCAATGCCGCAGTATTCCGCGTACGATCCTTCTACATCGATCACATCTCCTGGCTGCATCTCGGGAGGATCGTAGCCGTAATCCGGTGACACGCTGGTCGGTTTCCAAACCAGCATTCCCCCGGAATAGTCACCGCCACCGATATCGGATACGAAGATGCCCCATAATCCACTGCTCGTAACCAGAAATGCTTCGCCTGTCACCACAATACCATTGACGCGAACTCGTCCCAGATCGGGGTGATTCGGGCTGTTTACATTCTGCAAATCCGACAGTTTCAAGTTCGGCAGCCAATCGCCATCCACCGGCTCATCTCCATCCACCGGCTCATCGCCATCCACCGGTTCATCACCATCGACAGGTTCATCGCCATCGACAGGAACATCTCCATCGACGGGTTCATCGCCATCGACAGGTTCATCTCCATCGACAGGCTCGTCGCCATCGACAGGAACATCCCCATCGATCGGACTGTCGCCGTCTGTGGGATGATCGCCATCGACCGTTCCATCTCCATCGACCGTTCCATCTCCATCGGTCGGGGTATCGCCATCCACACTATTGTCGCCATCGACCAGGCCATCTCCATCGGTCGATTGATCCCCATCCGTCGTTCCGTCTCCATCGGTCAGCGGTGGATAATAGGGTACAAACGGATTGTTGGGTGAATTGTTGTCGCCGTCGGTCACATTTTCATCCCCATCTACATCATCGGTGTCGTCTACATCGTCTTCCGCACCACACGCGACGAGAGCCAATACAACCAGAAGCAACATCAAGCAGAGAACCAATTTGCGCATCGACATGGAGTCATCCTTTCCGATATCCGGCTTTTGTCTGGTATCTATTACCAGTATTTTCAGCTATTTCCTTTTCGATAGCAGGTGCCAGTTTTTTACACTGCCATGGCGATGCCGCCAGGCATTGGCACGTTCGACCGTAAAAAACAAGTTCGGATCTTCTTTTCGGGCCAAAGCCAATAACTCGTTCTGTTTGCGGCGCGGACAGGTGACGAAAAGCAGGGTTACCGGACCATCCCGGCCCTCTCCATCGAATGTCGTCAATACCTGTCCTTTGTTTCGTAAAACTTTTGCAATCTGCTCTCCGGCTTTGGCGGTGAAAATCCGTAAAACCACCATGCCGAACGCCATGCGCCCTTCAATCAAGATTCCCAAAGCATTTCCGGTTGCATACCCACCAGCATAAGCCAGAATCAGTATAGGGCTTTCGCCGATGCGAGCAATAACTTGCGAAACCGCCATCACCCAAACCAGAATTTCAAAGAAACCCAACCCCACTGCCAGGCGGGTCATTCCATTGACCACCGCGACCATGCGAACGGTTCCCATCGAAACATCGACTATTCGCAGGAAGAAGATCATCAGAGCCAAAGCCCAAACCGGCAATGTGTCCAGAAAAGCCATTCTTTCCTCCACAGATATTATCAGCGCGTACTATACCCAAACCAACCCCCAATCTGCAAGCCGCATCTGCCTTACAAGAAAAAAGGAAATAGAGCAACTGGAAAATTCATCTATCGAATGGCCGCCAGGGCTTGGCGACTCCGCCGTTTTCAAGCCTTAAAACCGCTTGAAGCGACAGTAGTGATATGGCATTATTATTTGATGCGTCTCGTTTGCAGGTGTCGGCCATGCGCCTGCTGCGGGAAAGCGGACCGGGTCACAGTCACCCAGCCCTGTGGAATCGATCGAAAGGAAGCACCCTCATGCCCAACTTCTGCGCGAATCATCCGGATAAAGAGGCCAACCACTTCTGCGCAAAGTACAGCCGCTATCTTTGCGATGATTGCCTGAAATGTCAGGATCCGACTCTTTACTGCCGCTATCGCACCATGTGCCTGATCTGGGAGTTCACCCGTCACGGCACCCCCGACGAGCAACGCCAACGAGCCGCAGCCGAAAAACAGGAAAGTTAGACTTTCTTAACATAAGGACTTGATCTCACCTGCTAACGGTGCGAAACTGCCAACCACGGCAATTTGCCGAAGCGATTTGGTTTGCACTCTAGTCGTTCACGTGCTTGCGGGAGGTTACCCATGTCCTTGTTATCCGTCAGTTATCAACCGATCGGCATCATCCACACCAACTTCAAAAGCCAGCAGGACGCCCCCATCCAGGGAGCTTTGCTACCCGATTCCGAAGGCGAAATCGAACTGTACGAGGATTTCGCGGATGGCTTGAAGGATCTGGACGGCTTCGAGCGTATAACCCTGATAACCGCCCTGACCGAGTCGCGCGGCTATCGCCTTGAAACCACACCTTATCTCGACGATAACACACGCGGACTCTTCGCCACCCGCAGTCCTCGTCGCCCCAATGCCATCGGGCTGACTACCGTTCGACTGTTATCCATTGATGGAAACCGTTTGCTCATTGCCGGGGTGGATATGGTCGATGGTACCCCGCTATTGGATATCAAGCCTTATGTGCCGCACATCGACGCCTTTCCCGATTCGGCAAATGGCTGGATCGGAGAGCGCATGGCGCAGCATGATGCGACCCAAGCTCACAAAAAAACGTCGAAGTCCGCCGAACGGGAAGCCAAGGCGGATCGAGAATCCAAGCAGCAGAAGTGTGCGCAATGCGGGAAGAAGGAATGCTACTCGGGCAAGGATTGCCTGGAATTGCGACCGGAAATGCGCGCCGCCATGCTGCGCCCAGCGGTACAGGAAATCATGCAGTGCGCCGCAGGTATCGAGTCACAAGGCTATGGCAAACTGACTCGACTGGAAGAACTGATCCACTACTGCCACAGGATGAACATTCAGAAAATCGGATTGGCGTTTTGCGTCGGACTGCAACGCGAGGCTCGCGAAGTGGACCGCGTTCTTAGAAAACACGTCGAAGTCGTTTCGGCCTGCTGCAAACTGGGTGGAATCGACAAGCGTGAGCTTGGCCTGCCGCTTTTACATGCCGAACGCGAACACGACATCAGTTGTAACCCGGTGGGTCAGGCCCGCGTGTTCAACGACTGTGGTACTCAGTTGAATGTCATTTTGGGATTGTGTCTGGGTCACGACATTCTGTTCACCACTCACAGCAAAGCGCCGGTCACGACCCTGGTCGTCAAGGATCGCGTCTTGGGACACAACCCGGTGATGGCGCTGTGGTCCTCCTACCATCGCAATCGCATCGACGCGCTGGAGTTCGAGAAAAAGTGAACTTGTTGTTTAACTTTGGTGTGTTACGAATTATTACGACTGACTGTCAAAATGGGTGGCATGGGCGAAGCGAAGAGAAACGAAGCTTGCCCATGTCGTTCTTTAACACGGACAAGCCAACGGCTTAGCCCGTACCACACCGAAGTCAGACAGGTTGGCAATATAGTGCGAAGTAGCTGTTTGGCTTGGCAGGGCTGTCTCTCCGTGCTATAACTCGCCATCCGGATAACGGAATCCGGTCACATTCAAGCCAAGGAGAACAGGCAATGGGTTTGTCGGAAAAGTGGGCTGACTTCAAGGACAAGTTCACCATTTTAAGAACCGCCCCACGCGAATTGTGGGTGGTCTACGCCATCAACATTCTGGAGTACATCGCCTATACCTTCATGCAATTCAGCCTGATGCTGTGGCTGACCGAAGACCTGAGCCAGTCGGACGAGAGCGCGGCGTATACCTTGATGGTCTGGGGCATGATTCTCTCGGCCATGATGACCACTGCCGGAATGGTGACCGATGGACTGGGCATCAAACGTTCATTCTGGCTGGGCTATGCCTTCTGTGTCTTCGGGCGGTTGGCCATCGCATTCGATCAGGACTATTTAGGCGCCATCATCATCGGTCTCGGCCCGATCGCCGTCGGCATGGCGCTGATGTCTCCGGTCGTTGCCGCCGCCATTCGCCGCTACACCGATAAAAATCAGCGTTCCATGGCGTTTTCCCTGTTTTACGTGCTGATGAACGTCGGCTATGCCATCGGCGGCTGGGGCTTCGATATGATCCGGGAACTGGTCAAGAACTGGGGCGGCAGCGTCAGTTTCGTTGGCCACACCATGACCCAGTTTCAGTTTCTCTTTCTGCTCTCGGGTTTGATTACCGTGGTAGGACTGATCGTGATTCAACTCTTCATTCGGCGCGGCATCACGGTCGATGAAGATACCGGCGAAATCACGGCTGCCAAGGAAGCGAAAAAAGCGGAGAATCCGGCGCGCATTTTCGTCGAGGTGGTGCGCGAAAAGCAGTTCTGGCTCTTTATCCTTTTCCTGACCTTCCTGATCGGCGTGAAGAGCGTGTTCTACCACATGCACTATTCCCTGCCACCGTTTGCAGAACGCTACATCGGTGAAGGTGCAAAATTCGGCACCGCCTGGGGGGTGCTCAACCCGTTGATCATCGTGCTGTTCGTGCCCTTTATCGGTGCGTTGACACAGAAGATTTCCTCCTTCAAAATGATCGTAATCGGTTCGATCATCTCCGCGCTTTCCGTGTTCATTCTCTGCATTCCCGGCGAGGCGTTCACCTTTATCGCCAATAGCTGGATCGGCACAGGCCTGGCGTTTCTGCTCTCCGTGGACGGTGCCCTGCATCCCTGGTACATCCCGCTGATTCTTTTCACGATCATCTTCACCATCGGCGAGGGCATCTGGTCGCCGCGCCTGTTCGAGTATACCGCCTCCATTGCGCCCAAGGGCCGCGAAGGCTCCTACATGAGCCTGTCGATTCTCCCCTGGTTCGCCAGTAAACCCCTGGTCGCCGGTTTGCAAGCCTGGCTGCTCCCGGCATACGCGCCCAAAGAAGGCCCCCAGGATCCGTTCATGTTCTGGGGCATCATCGGCCTGACCGCGATAAGCAGCCCGGTGTTGATTCTGCTGTTTAAAGGCATCATTCAGCGCACCAGCGACGGTTCCTCTTCGGATGATAGCGCGAGCGCCGAGAGCGCCTGAGCGAAGCCAAAACAAACGGACTTGAACATGTTCTTCATTGAAACGCACTGTCATTTGAATTTCGAGCCGCTATGCCTGGACGTTCCCGGTGTTCTGTCCCGTGCTTTAGCGCGCGGTGTACACGACATTGTGCTTCCGGCCTACGATCTCGCAAGCTGGGAGTCGATTGAAGAACTGGCGCAAAATCACAACGGCATTCATCCTGCATTTGGGTTGCACCCCTGGGTCGCAGAAGAGGCGTTACATAGCGATTCTCTCCGGCAGCGACTATTGGCCTGCAAGGCTGTTGCAGTCGGGGAAATCGGGCTGGACTATAAAATCGAGAAGGTGGACCGGAGACGTCAGGAGCAGATTCTACGCGCTCAACTGGATCTGGCGGTGGAGTTGGATCTGCCTGTGCTATTGCACTGCCGGGGCGCATTTGAAGAACTGATCTCGATTCTTTCCGAATACGCTCCCCGCCTGCGCGGCGTCGTCCACGCCTTTTCACGCGGACCGCAACTGCTGCAACGATTCCTGGATCTGGGACTGTACGTTGCTTTCGGAGGCGCGATTACGCGTCCCAAGGCCAAGCGTCCACGCCGCTCCGCCCAACTTGCTCCCATGGAGCGCATCCTGCTGGAAACCGACGCTCCCAGTATCGGATTGGATGGCGTCTTGCCGGAGCAGGTAGAGCCGCAGCACATTGCCGATATCGCACAATCACTGGCTGAGATCCGAAACGAACCCATCGAAACCATCGCCGAAAGGACCACGGCCAATGCCCGCGAACTCTTCCGCCTTAGCTGATCCACTGGCCGTATTCACCCGCTCCATCGACCAGTTGGGCGAAGAGGCCTTTTTACGCCTGCGTTCCTCCTTTGTGGTGGTCGTGGGGCTTGGCGGCGTAGGCAGTCACGCGGCGATGGCGCTGGCTCGCTCGGGAGTAGGCAAGTTGCGCCTGATCGACTTCGACCCGGTAACCGCTTCCAGCCTGAACCGCAACGCGGTAGCCACCGTCGAGGATATCGGACGCCCCAAAACCGAAGTGCTGGCGGAACGGATTGGCCGCATCTGCCAACAAACCCAGGTCGAAACCCGTATCGCGTTCATGCATGAAGACAGCGCGGCGGAATTACTGGACGGACAACCGGATCTCGTCATCGACGCCATCGACGGCGTACTGCCCAAAGTGATGCTATTGAAATACTGCGTCGAGAACCATATCGCCACGGTGAGCAGCATGGGGGCCTCGGGCCGTAGCGATCCCTCCAAGTTGCGCATCGACGACCTGTCCAAAACCACGATCTGCCCGCTGGCACGCGTCGTGCGGCGGCGTTTGGGCCGCTTCGGCATTCGCACCGGCATCCGGGCGGTGTATTCCATCGAACCGCGCGGTGAAACCTTCGAGCCGGATGACAGCGAAGACTTCATGCAACGCGGGCGCAAGCGCCGACGCCTACCAAGCCTGATCTGCATGCCGGGTATCTTCGGTTATGCGCTGGCGAGTGAAGCGATTGGAATCTTGGTGGAGAAGGCGTAAAAAGTATTAGTCATTATTGGCTTATAATTCCAAGAATTTGTGCCATAGTCTTACGCGATCGAAGATCGTGGAAGGCTGTGTGCTTTCAATAAGATACACACGGCCTCCCGGAATTTCCATTCTGTGAGACCATGGCACACACAGATTACACGATCAGTAAAAATGCGTAATAGAAGCTATAAACAAAAATCCCGAGCCGAAGCCCGGGATTGCAGGTGCATTTCAAACAAGTTGGATGGTTCTCAATACTTTCCTAAAATCCATTCCGCCAGTTTCGTGATGTGGACGCCGTCTTCAAAGGCGTCACCCGCGATCAGGAAGGCATCGTCCTGTGTGTGCATGCCGGTCAGATCGGTGTCGCGAACGACTTCGCCCTGCGACGTCGCCGCCTTGAGATCGTAGCCCCAATGCGACCAGGCGATCAGATCCGCCGCTTGCTTCACATACGGTCCATGGTAAACCTGCTCGGGCGTGAAAATATCCTGGATGATCGGTTCGCCTTCATGTTGCAGGGTTTTCAGCTTGTCGGAAATTTCCTTCAACAGCACCGGGGCCTGCTCGTCATTCACGCAGCCGTTGGGAAAACGTCCCTTGCGGTGCAGGTAAATGCGGCCCGGGTCCAGCGCGAAAGCACGGCTCTGCGGGTCGATGTCTTTGATCTGCCGTCCATCGCCGCTAAAGGAAAGATAGCCGTTTTCCTCCAGCCAGCTATTGACGTAGACCTCTTTTTTGATCTGCGTAAAACCGTGATCGGAAAGCATGATGAAGTTCTCGCCGTCGGTGCCGGTATCCGCGCAGTAGTTATCGAACATCTTGCCGACGAAGGCATCCACCTTGCGGTAGTAATCGATGGCGCGTTCGTGATTTTCCTGCAACGGGTCCAGCACGGCGTGCATCTGGTAATGTTGCAGCCGATCCGTTCCGGTGACGACCACCTCGAAGTAATCCCATTCTTCGCGCTCGCGCAGCAATTCGTAGGCGGCTTCGCGTGTCTTCAGAGTTTGATCGAGTTGCGCAAAGAGCACGTCCGCGTTTTTACGCGCGTTCTCCAAATCGATATCGGTTTCATATTTCATGCGCTTTAACGCACCCAGGTACTTGCTGGGGGTCACGCTCTTGATCAACTCCACCGCTACGAAGCCGCTGATCAACGCGCCTTCCAGTTTACGCGCCGGGTAGGTAGAGGGCTGGTTGATGACGATGGAGCGCTTTCCCTGCTCGCCCAGCTTCTCCCAGATCGTCTTGGCCTGCACGTCGGCGTAACCGGGGAAAAACACGTCGTAGGAATTGGGCCGAAAATCCGTAAAGCCGAACACGCCGTGACCGCCCGGATCTTCGCCGGTCATGAAACTGGGCCAGCTTACCGAACTGATTTCGGGATATACCACCTGCATGCGGGTGGGAGCTTTACCCTTGGTGATTCGCGCGATATTCGGGGTAACTCCCTCCGCAATAAATTTCTTCAGCAGAAAACAGGGAACGCCGTCTAACCCCACAACCATGACCTTGCCGGGTTTGGCTTTCTTTTTACTAAACCACTTCATCACCGAAACTCCCTACTATTGTTCTCGTCTTTACCCATGGATTAGAATAAGTTGTGCCATAGTATCGCCTTCGAAGATGAGGAGGCTGTGTGCTTTCTTGCATCGATACAGGGCCTCCCGGAATTTCCATTCCGTGAGACCATGCCACATCCTGCGCGTAGGCGACGGAGTAGAAAAACCGTACTAATCTGGTATGAACAGGTCTAAATATAACCCAGATCCTTCAAGCGTTTTTTGATCTTTTCCTCTTCATCCTGCGAGTATTCGCTCTCGCTCTCGCCGCTGTCCAGTTTACCCAGCAACGTCAAGGTATGGATGATCTTCTGCGCCGCTTCTTCCGGGTCTTCCTCGTCGATTTCGACCAGGATTTCCGGGCGCTCCGGCTCCTCAAACACAGTGGCAAACAGGGCGTCATCTCCCGCCGATTCCTGGCAGGCGCTCAACTCGCGCTTGCAATATACTTCTACGAAATCCCCGATCAACTGCCGGTTGGTCTCGCGCTGTTCTCGAAGTGGCGCGTGTGCGGCGATCAAAGTCGGAACGCCGTTGCGAGTCAGCAGGTTCGCCAATCTACCCGCTCTTAGCGCCAGTTCCTCGAATCCCGCCGGAGCCTCACCCAATTCGTTGCCGAAATCCTCGCGCAGCATCGTGTCGTCTAAAAACTCCACATCCAGTCCGCGTTCCAACAGGTTGCCTTCCACCGTTTCTGCCAGTTCGGTCTTACCCGAACCCGCCATACCGGAAAACCACAGCGTAAATCCTTTCGCCATGATGATCTCTCCTCTCCTGCTATCTTGGTTCTAACTTATGCTCAGTCCATTAGGCATGAATGGATTATGAAGCGTACAGGCTTTTCCCCTTCATGTCTTTCGGAACGGCGATTCCGAAGTGATCGAGAATGGTCGGGGCGATATCGTAAATGGAGTATTGCCCGCCTCCGCGCGTCGCGCGACCATTAGCCGGACTGATGACCACGACTCCGTTTTTGGCGTGGTTGGCATCATCGGGACCGGTGTCGTTTTCGTAAAGATGGATGCAGTCCAGACCGACCGAACCCGCCGAGCGCCAGTCCAGATCGCCTAGATACACGATCAGATCCGGCGCGATGCCGTTGACTTTTGCGTACACTTCCTGGGGGATCAGCACCTTGGTGCCGATGTTGTTGCCGTTTTCGTCGCAGATGCCTTCCAGCTTGGCGATCAGTTCCTTTTGGAAAGCGGGAAGATCCGCCGGGTCGATCTGCCCCTGCGGTTCGCGCCCCTTGACGTTAAAGAAGATGCGGCTGTAATAACCGCCTTCTCCCCAGCACTTCGTCTTTTCCCAATCGACCATGTCCATCGTCATGCGCCCCGGTTTTTCGGGACGCTGCTTCAACGTGAGCAATCCTTCCTTGATAAAGAATTCGTTGATGGCGATGGCACCCACCATTGTTTTCGCGCCGTGATCCGACACGATCATGACCGTGGCGTCTTCCGGTACGCCTTGAAGCGTTTCACCGATTTCGCGGTCGATCAGTTCGTAATAGTCGCGGATGGCGTGCTCGAAGGGATTGCCCGGTTTGTAAAGCCGATGGTTGGTATCCATGAAACGCCAGAAGGCATGGTGAATACGATCCGTACCCATTTCGACCATCATGTTGAAATCGAAGTCTTTCTTCAACAGTCCACGGAAGGCCTTAAAGCGACGCTTCGTCATTTCGATGATCTGCTCCAGCAGCCATTCCTTTTTGTTGGTGCGGAAATCCTTTACATCGATAATGTAGTCCCCGCCTGCAGCGGCGTCCACTTCCTTGGCCGCTTCCGCCGGGTACGTCCACTGCACGTCTTTGGACGGCGTTAAAAAGCTGCTGACCATCAAGCCGCGTAACGGCTTGGGCGGATAGGTCTGGGGAATGCCCAGTAACAGCGAACTCAGTCGCTTGCGCGACAGGTAATTCCAGACCGTCTTTTCCTTTACCGCGTTAGCGTTGGCGAAAAAGAGCGCATCGTAGTTATACTCCGCGCGATTTCTGAAACCGTAGAATCCGAGCGTACCGGGATCTTTACTGGTCATCATCGCCGTCCAGGCCGGAACGGTGATCGGCGGCTCGGTCGAACGCAGGTTGCCGTACTGGCCATTATCCATCAGCTTCTTGATATTGGGCAGCCGGTCGGTCCATTTTTCGAACATCAGTTGCGGTGCGGCACAATCCAGCCCGATTACAACGAGTTTACTCACGATCATTCCCCCTTTACATATATCCAAGGCTTTTCAGTTTTTTGACCATTTCCATGTTTTCACGGGCGGACAACGTGCCTCCCGCACCGGCACAGAAACTGCCGGAAATCTGCTCCGCTTCTTCACGCAGCGCCGGAGTCTGCGCGTCGGATTCGCTTACGTTCTGCATTTCCAGCGGATCGGCTTGCAGGTTATAACATTCAACAGGTGCCTTTGCTTCATGCGGAGCGTAGGCGATTTTGTATCCTTTGCGACGCACGCCGCGAATCAAAAAGACTTTTTCCGCCTGTGCCCCGCCACGAGCTTCCAGGTATACCGGGCGATCTTCTCCTTCGCCTGCTTCGATATACGGGAAATAGCTGGCGCCGTCGAAAACGGCATCTTCCGGCGCTTCAAGCTTGAAGGCGTCGATCAGTGTCGGCAATAAATCGATATGCCGCACGTCAGCTTCGACACGCCGCCCGGCGGGGAAGAACTCTTTGTGGCAGAAGACGATCGGCACCCGTTGCAGGTAATCGTAAATATGATAACCGTGTTGCAGTTTGTGTTCTTCCAGCGAATTTCGCACCATCTGAACCTGGGCGGCATCGGTTTTGCCGCGCAGCACGGCAAAGAATAGCATCATATCGGTGATTTTCTGCTTGAGGTTTTTAAAGAAACCGCCGCGCACGCCCTTTTTCATCTGAATGCGGTAGCGCGCCATTCCAATCATGAATAAGGTCGCCATCATTTTCAAACGCTGCCAGATGCCCAGCTTTTTCGCGCCATCGTCGTATTGCCTGGAAATATCTTTGGCGAATTGATGCAGGCGAGGTTCTTCGGCCATCAAGTCGGTCACGTCGTCGATGGATTCGGCCATGCCTTCGGATACCGGCGGCAGATTTAGCTTGTATAAGAAATAATGCAATAGGGTGCCTTCTGGGGGCACTTCGCCGATGGCTTCGCCGTGATCGCCGGTTAAAATGATCGCCGTGTCGTTTCCCGCCGCTTCAAGCAGTTGCCCGATGTAGCTATCCAGCGCAGAAATCGAGCGATCATACGGAGTCGCTCCAAATTCTTCGGAGTCAAAACGTTCCGGAACCTGGCGCGGGACATGCGCTTCCCAAAAATGCACCAGCAGGAAATAGGGACCATCAAATTCGTCATTCTTCAATTGTTTCAGCAGGTTCTGGCCCCACTCGCCGAAGAAATAGTCGTGCTGACTTCGGAAATGGTAATGCGAGAAGCCGCGATCCACGCCTAAAATCGGGTTTAGCGGCCCGGTGACTTCGGCGTAGGTTTCATAGCCATTCATCGCAAAGATTTCAGCCAGGGTGGGGATTTCCTCGTTCATCTTGACGCCCACCATGCCGATTACGCCGTGGTTTCCTGCGTAACGCCCTGTAAACATTGAAGTAAATGAGGGCGCGGTGATGCTGTTTTCCACGAAGACGTTGGGCAGCGATGCTCCCTGCTGCACCAGGCGGTCGATATTGGGTGTTTTGCAACTTCGCTCGGCTGCCAGAATGCGATCGGAGCGCAGGCAGTCGATTGCGAGCATAATGACGTTGGGCTGTGTTTCCATTTTGCCAATCTTGTTTCTACGAATCGCGCCCGATCCTTTAGTACTTGCGCCAAGTTAGCGGAACGGCTTCGATCGAGACGACGATTCAGGGTTCACATTCTTTTTGCCGGGTAACTATATCAAAATCCGGGCAGGATGCAACCAACAAAGCCGGATTTAACGGAGAAGAAAAGAAACGGAAAAATCTCTTGCCGTTTCCGATTGGATTTAGCAACTTTTCAGAGGCTTCAAGGGACTCATTACAACCTGGAAGAGTAACTCTTGGAGCAGGGTAGGAGACGCTGTTTCGAAGAAATATGACTCAAGACGCTCGTCTTGAAGCATCGGTTTTCACGGCGTTCAGGGCGTGTTTGGCTTGGCACGTAAACGCACGTAAACGAGCACTAAAACGCCACTAACCGCACGAAGAGCGACAGTACTTCCTGGTGCAGCATAATGCAGCACGCCGCAGCGAAGGGTCCCATCCAGCCGCATTGGGCAACATGCGCGAACAGCCCACTGGTTGTTTACGGTCTTTTAGCGGCTATTTACTGCTTGTCTACCGGCATTTTAGCGTCCAATATCGCCGTTTGCCGCCACTCTCGGCGCTATGCAGATAGTTTTATGAGATTGCGATCTGCTTTTTAACGATCCTCTCTCGCTAATCGTGAGCAGACCAAGTGAGATGCTTGCAACATTTTCGTGTAGTTCGGATTCAGTGAATCCGACATTTCTGAATCAATGTCGGGCAGAATCTGCCCGACCTACTATAGATATAAATGTATCATATCGGTATCAATCTCAACTGCTCCAACGGAAGGGAAAAAGCAAGTCGGACAGAAAATCTGTCCGACCAAAAAAGAAGCATAAGAAGCAAATACGAATAAAGCGTCCTGGGCGTCACACTGAACAAAATAAGCGATTGCCGCTAGGGTTGGCTGCTGTCGCCATCCGCCTGATCGCCATCGATGCTATCACCATCCACATCACCATCGGGTTGATCCCAGGTTCCGCGTACGCAGCGAGCTACCAATGTCGAAACGACCCCGGAAAGGAACAACGCGCCGCTTTCGTAACTGAGCGCCCAGGCTTGCTGGTCGTTGGCTTGAGTGCTCGACCAGTGATAGGCGCAGGTGCCCTGCAACTCGGAAGGCTTGTAGCAGGCGGCGTTGAAAGCGCAGCCGCCGCATTCGCTGAAGACGAAACAGGTTTCGGAAGAGCAGACATCGGAAACGCCGCAAGATCCGCCAAACGCGGATTTGTCGCAATCGCGCACCAGGCTGCGCAATTCATTAATAGAAGGCAGTCGCCAATCTGATGAACCATCTAAGAATAGATCGTTGCAATAGCTCGTTGCACCATCCCAGTTTTTCAGATCGGCATGGGTCGGGCTCTCCCAAGTCAGGCCGGTATCGACATCCAGCCAGGTATCCGGCATGGCGGTATCAAGATCGCCGTCTGTCGCATCGCCGTCAATCGTGTCTCCGTCTGCCGCATCGCCATCAATCGTGTCACCGTCAGTCGCATCGCCATCGACAAGATCGCCATCGGTGGTCTCGCCGTCGCCGTCGGTAGGAAAGGGAGGACCGATGCGCACGGTCCAGCTTCGATAAAGGCCCACGCCGTCTGCATTTTCAAGGGCGAATAGGAAGATCCATTCCGTTCCAATGCTGAGTTCGTCACCCTCGATTTTTCCCGTAATGGTGTATTTTCCCTCTGTCTGCGTGCCAGCTACTCGCTTGTAAACAGGATTGCCGGGAGTGGTTACGATGGCGGAAAGGATTTCGTCTTCGTAGCTCGTGGTGAGATCGAGCGTGATCGATTCTCCGTTTATCACGAAATCGGGTGCGTTGACGGCAATGATTTGAGGAAAAGCGGAACCGTTCTGACCGGCGGGACGACCACTGGCGAAGGATTCTTCGCCTTCAAGGGTGATTGTGCCCATTTCGTCTCTAAGCGAAAGGCTTGGCTCGCTATTGTAATCGACGTACATAAGCTGTTCATGGAAGCTGCCGGTTTTACCATCGGCTGTTTGCAGAGCGAATCGCAGCGTAAATCCATAGCCGCTAAGGCCGCTATCGTTGGCAACACGACCGAAGACTTGTGCCAGCCCCTCCGCCAGTCCGGCTTCAACACGGAAGTAACGATGAGAACCTTCAACATGTACCAATACGTAATGAACTTGCTCCGGTTCGCTAAAAGAACTGATAATCGAAAAAGCGAAGGGCGCATCGATTGCCAACTCGTCACCTTCCCAGTCACTGATTTGCGGAGCATCCGAGCCCGACTCGCCATCCGGCGGTTGCTCGTCGATAATTTCGCCGTTTTCGAAATTCAAGGCGTTGGTTAAACGTTCGGATAATTCACGGGAAATCTCTCCTGCGTCGGTATCTTCTGAACAGTTGACAAGCGAAACGAGTATCCATCCGAGCAGCACAATCCATCCAAAATGTTTCATGATGATTTCCTACTTACCGTTTTAGTAAAAGTTCCCCAGCCTGCAAACTATGAGTACGTTTCCAATTTGTGAAAGTATCCCAGAAAACATAGGGAAGTACAACCTCTGTATTGTTTCGAGCAACCAAACGCCGTTTAGACAACCGGCAGGCGTATTTGATCCCGAAAAAAAAGAAAAAAGCACTTGACAAACGATCGTTTAACTTTTAGGGTGGAGTAAATCAAACGAATGTTTAAGTCAATCGTTTGATCGTGGCTTCCAAATCCTAGCTGAAGAGGGACGAGAAAATGACGGTTACTATAAAGGTTACCTCTAAAAATCCAAATTCTGCTACGAACGCCACTTTTCGGCCCGGATCGTTTCTCTCAATCCTCGCCGTATCTACAGGATATGCCTGCGGATTGCCAAAAACGCCCGGTCTCGCAAAGGATGCGTTCTCGCGACGAATAGCTATTTTTAGAGGCAGCCTAAAGAATAAAAAGCAGTTTTTTCCTTTCCGTTGGTTGCTTGCCGGTCTCGCGTTGTGGTTGTTGCCATTGCAGGCCTGGGCCGGGTTGTTCGAGGATGCCGTCAGTGGCGATGTGGATGTCGCTGCCAGCGAAGAGGATGCGGAAACGACTTCTACTTCCGGTTTGAGTGCCAGTGTGGCCGGTTTCAACTTCGAACTCAACGGACATCTTCGAGGCGATCTGTACGTCGGCAAGATGCCGGGCAAGGCGGATGCGGAGATTAAAAGCGGATATGGAGAAGCCGGACTGAAATTGCGAGTCAATAAAGCTCCCTACGGTTCCGGTTTTGCCGAAATGCGTTTCCGCTATGGTCATGAAAACGGCGAGCAGGCCATGCATCTGGATCTACGCGAAGCCTATGTCAATTTATACCTTTGGCGTTTCGATTTCCGTATCGGGCACCAGATCATCGTGTGGGGCAGGGCGGATGGTATTAATCCGACCAACAACCTGACGCCGACCACCATGGCGCTGCGCTCCCCCGATGAGGATGACCGCCGCCTGGCCAACTTCGGCTTGCGCATGTTTCTAAATGTTTCCCCGGTGCGCCTGGAAGGTGTTTGGCTGCCCTTTTATGCCGCCTCCGAATTGCCGCAGTTGCCGTTCCCGGAAAATATTCAATTGCGCGAGGACTTTCCCGATCTGTCGATCAAAAACGGACTGGGAGCGGGGCGCGTTCACCTGGAACTGCCGGAAGTGGAAATGTCGTTTTCCTATCTGTACGGCTATGCGCCTCAACCTGGTTTAGCCTTTAGCATGGAGGAAAAGGACGTCAGCCTGATGGACGATGCGCTACTGGTGCTGATCGACCGCAAACCCTACCGGCAGCATGTGGCGGGCTTCGACTTTTCCGCGCCGGTGCGCGACTGGTT
The DNA here is from genome assembly GCA_965140415.1 of Myxococcota bacterium. Classification (GTDB taxonomy): domain Bacteria; phylum Myxococcota_A; class SURF-8; order SURF-8; family SURF-8. The sequence goes on along the minus strand of OZ223209.1, from coordinate 3,749,779 downwards.
CGGGTTGCGAGGCGAGGCCGCCTATCGCCGTCCGGTGGATTTCGAGGACAAACCCTATGCCGCCAATCCCGATATTCGCTGGGTGCTGGGGCTGGATCGCGAGTTCGCCGGGCAAGTCAGTGTGATCGTGCAGTATGTCGGCGTGTACGTATTCGACTGGGAACGAAAGGAAGCGACGGGCGATTTGTCCGGCTCGGGTGCGCCGCTGCCGGAACTGAACGATCAGACGCGCCCGGCGATTTATTCGATGCTGCAAAAACAGGTTACGGAGCAACTGGCGCAGAAAAACCAGCAGATATATGGCCAGACCGAACGCTGGCAGCATAGCGCTTTTACGCGCATCGAATGGTCGCTGATGCACGAGACGCTGTCGCTGGAAGTTTCCGGCATGGTCAACTTCAGCACCTGGGAATGGTTGGCGCGACCGAAGATCAGCTACGATATTACCGACGCATTGCAGATACTGTTCGGAGGCGAAATTTACGGTGGACCGGACGATACGCTTTTCGGAATGATCGACCAGATCCAGAGTGCGGGTTATGTGGAAGCCAAGGTGTCTTTTTAGGGAATGTGGAGTGAGTGATGACAAGCAAAGAGATTGAACGGGCAATAGAAGAGGACGTCGTTCCCGAGCCGCGCGAGCGCATTCTGACTGCGGGGGAAAAGCTGTTCGCCCAAAAGGGATTTGCAGCGACCGGGGTGCGGGAACTGGCCAAAGAGGCGAATGTCAATATCGCGATGATCAACTATTACTTCGGTTCCAAACCGGGGGTGCTCATGGCGATTATCGACCGCTTTTTCGAACGCTATTTGGATTTGGGAAGGGAATCCTTTGCAGAGGAACTGCCACCGATTGAAGGATTGCAGCGATTCATAGCGAAGGTGATTCAGTTTTTCAGAGAAAACCAGGAAGCGACGCGCATTTTCCTGATGGAGCTGCCCATCGATCTTCCGGAGATCGCCGAGTTCAAAGCTAAGCGGATAGGGCAATTGATCAAGACGATTCGTCCCAAGCTGACCGAATCGTTCCCACTGGATCACATTCCCGCCTACGTGCTACCCACGCTTGGACCGGGTCTGGTTTCGTTGATGGCGTCGCACTTTCTACTGAAACCGATAATTGCGAATCTGGGTATATTTGAAATAAGCGAAGACTATTACCGCGTGTATCCGATGATCGTGACCGATCTGTTTTTGGGAGGGATTCAGGTGGTAATGAAGAATGCGCTTGAAGGCAAGTACAATCCCATAGTCGAGGGGGAAAACAATGCTGAATAAGATAGCCGATGCCGTAGTGCGATATCCCTGGCTGTTCATTATCCTGGTTGTCGGGATTGCCGTGTTCTTCGGTAGCCAGCTTCCCAAGGCTCAAGTGGACCCGGCGGTTAAAAGCCAGTTGCCGGACGATATGCCCACGCGGGTCAACCTGGATAAAATCGAGGAACTATTCGGCGGTACGGACATGATCATGTTGACCGTTTCCGCTGATGATGTCTTAAACGCCGATACCTTGAAGCGCTTGAAGCAGATGAGCAAGCAGATGGAGCGCATCAAGGATTTCGACAAGGTGATCAGCCTGTTTACGCTGAAGGACATCAGGGGTGAAGAGGGCAGCATGATCGTCGATCCGGCGGTCAAGCGTATTCCGAAAAGCGACAAGTCCAGAGAAAAGCTGCGCAAGGATCTGGTAGACAACGACATGGTCTACGGTTCGGTCGTATCCAAGGATTTCAAACACACGGCCATCGTCGGGTTTTTGAATTTCCACGTCAGTGACGAGGATGCCTTGGCGCACGTTCAAAAGGTCATCGACGACAATCCGGGACCGGAAACCGTGCATATTGCAGGCATGCCCTTCGTGCGTGTCAACCTGACCAAGGACATTCGCGGCGACATGCAGCGCTTCATGCCGGTCGGGTTATTGATCATGCTGATTTTCCTGTTCGTCTGTTTCCGGCAGTTGCGTGGCGTCGTGTTGCCATTCGTGATGACGATCATGGCGATTGTGGTCGCCATGGGATTGATTCCGCTCTTGGGCTGGAAAATCCAGATGGTCACGGTCATTCTGCCGGTGATGCTGATCGCCGTGGCCAACGACTACGGTATTCACATCATGGCCCGCTATCAGGAGGATAATCTTCCCGGTACAACGCTGGATAAGAAAGGATTGGCGAAAAAGGGCATTATGGAGTTGACGCGCCCCATTCTCGCAACCGGCATCACGACCATAGCCGGTATGCTTTGCCTGTTGACGCATATCATCATTCCTGCCGAGCAGATGGGTGTGTTGGCAGCAGTGGGCGTTGGTTATGCATTGATCGGCAGCCTGCTTTTCATTCCCGCCATGCTCTCCATTCTGCCTAAAAGCAAACCGGTACTGGATCACCGTGAAGGATCGCAGACCAAACTGTCATTGCTTGATCGCATGTTGGCGAGAACCGCCCGCTGGGTCGTAAAGCGTCCCGTTGGAGTGGCGCTGGCGATTTTGATTGGAGTGGTTGTGATCGCAACCGGAATTTATTTCCTAAAGGTGGATACCAACCCGAACAACTATTACCCGCACAGTTCGGAAGTATGGCAGTCCAACGAGTTGGTCAACGCGAATTTCGGAGGTTCTTCCTCATTGTCCATTGTGGCCGAGGGCGACATCAAAGATCCGAAAATCATGAAGCAGATCGATGCGATGGAAAAGCATTTACTGGAAAGTCCGCATGTCGATATTACTACGTCCATCGCTAAGGTCGTGCGCAACATGAACGAAGTGATGAACGACGACGATCCGGCGTTTGACAGCATTCCCGACAGCCGCGACGCCATCGCCCAGTATTTCCTGTTGTATTCGATGAGCGGCGAACCGGACGATTTCGACCGCCTGGTGGATTTCCCGTATCAGCACGCCAATATCAGCGCGCGTATCAACGACGGAGCGACTTCGATCAATAAGGCCGTGGTGGATGACGTCAAGGCGTACATTGCAAATCTGGGACCGGACAGCCCGTTTACGGTGATCGGCGGCTTTGCCGATCTCTTCAGCGACCTGGTGGAGCACGTCATTCGCGGGCAGGTTCTGTCGCTGCTGTTATCGTTGGGACTGGTTGCCCTGCTGGTGGGAATCCTGTTCCGTTCCGCTGTCGCAGGACTGCTGGCTTCCGTGCCGCTAGGTCTGGCGATTCTGCTGCTGTTCGGTTTGATGGGATATATGAACATCGAGTTGAATATCGCCACCGCCATGCTCAGTTCGATCATGATCGGTGTCGGCGTGGACTACACCATTCATTTCCTATGGCGCTACAAAGAAGAATTGGGGCGGGGGCTGGCTCATGCGGATGCAGTGACAAAGACGTTGACGACCGCAGGCCGGGGTATTGTGTTCAATGCGCTGTCCGTGGTGATCGGATTCTCCGTTTTGATTCTTTCCGTTTTCCTGCCGGTGGAGTTCTTCGGAATTCTGGTTGTGGTGAGTATCAGCGCCTGTCTGTTTGGCGCGCTGGTACTGTTGCCGGCAGTTTGTCTGATCTTCAAACCCAAATTTTTGGAACCCAAGACACAGGTTGCAAGCTTGAACTAACCGATAGAGAAGGAGGCGAATATGAACTGGACAAAAACATTGAACAAGGTCGTATTGGCAGGATTGGCATTGGTTGCAATGTGGGTGCTGTTGCAACAGACCGCTCAAGCACAGCCGACGGTTAAAGCTCAGAAAGCACAAAGCGCACGCGACATCATGGAACAGACTTTCGATTCCCGCAAACTGGATGCCGCAGAAGCGGTGCAGACCATGGTGATATACAACGAGAAGGGGCAGAAGCGCGAGCGAAAGATGGCGATGGTCAGCAAGTTGTATGATGATGGCAAGACCGAGAAGAAGCTGTCGCGCTTTCTTTCCCCGGCGGATGTTAAAAACACCGGCTTTATGACTTACGACTACGAAAAGAAAGACGACGACATGTGGATGTTCATGCCGTCGCTGCGCAAAACCCGGCGCATCATCAGTTCGGAAAAATCCAAAAGTTTCATGGGCAGCGAATTCGCCTATGGCGACATGAACATTCCGATTCTGGACAACTACACCTACAAGATGCTCAAAGAGGAGAAGAATAGCGGCGTGGATTGCTGGGTGATCGAAAGTACGCCGGTCAATGAAGATATTGCGGACGAGGACGGTTATTCGAGAAAAGTGGCCTGGATCGGCAAGGTGGATTTCACCATCCGGCAGGCGATGTATTACGATCTGGATGGCGAACTGCTCAAACAGTTGACCGCCAGCGACATCAAGCTGATCGACCCCAAGAAAAAGCGCTATCGTCCCATGATGATGGAAATGGTCAACAAGCAGAACGGTCGGCGCTCGACTATGAAAATCGACAAGATCCAACTGAGTGACAGCGTGAAAGATGAATACTTCACCTCACGCTACCTGGAAAGAATCTGATTCCGGTTTTGTGAATGGCATAGCTGGAGAAATCTTTTCTCCCCGACATGCAAATGGAAGCCATGCTTCAGCCTTTTCGGCAGGAGCATGGCTTTCGTTTTGGCAACAAACTCGACGACTTTGTTACTTACGTTTCCAGCTTCTTGAAAGAAGAAATTCGAATATTATACTGGGGTCTTGTAAAGTTCTTCCACTTCCTGGAACAAAATCAAGGCTTGTTCCTGTGCATGGATACGTGCTGTATTGACGTTTTCCCAGTTTTCTACGAGCAGGTTGACGACGCTTGTGTCCAATGCCTTGTTTTCACTCATGCTCGTTAAAACGCCGATCGCTTTCTCGTCGCTCATGCCTTTTCTGTAGGGACGATCCTCGGTGATGGCTGTAAACACATCGGCGACTGCCATGATGCGGGAACCCATCGCCAAATCATTTGCCTGCATGTGAAACGGGTAGCCTTCTCCATCCAGGCGTTCATGATGCAGCGAAGCCCACTTGTTGACAATCTGCATGCCCTTTAAGGCTTCCAAGATCAGGTGTGTGTAGTATGGATGCTTCTGCATGACATACAGATCGTATTCGTCCAAGCGCCCCGGTTTTTCCAGAATTTCGTTGGGAACGGACAACTTGCCGATGTCGTGGAAAAATCCTGCGATTTTGATCAGTTTCATTTCGACATTTGAAAATCCGGCAAGCTGTGCCAATTGAAAGGCGGATTCGGCCACACCGCTGGAATGTGTGGCGGTAAAACGGCTTCTGAAGTCGATCAGTTTCGCCATCATGGAACCGAGGTCCAGTAGCGAATCAAGGTCGAGGTATTCCGTGCGCAAAGGAGTGAGTCGATCCAGTACCGACCAGGGAGAGGTCACGATATCGAGCCAGAACGACTGCACTTGCTCCAGAGATAAGAAGGCATCGACGATGGATGGCACGAACATATCGCCCGTTCTTAAGCGGATGTTGTCGCAAATCTTGGTTTTCTGTTGAAGGATGTCTTCCTTCTCATTGATTTGAACGGCAATTCGATCCGCCAAATGAAGGATGTGCGAATTCACAGGGCTTTCGCAACTTGCTTCGTCCGAGTTCTTCCCACCGTTCCATTTTACATGATGGCAGCGAACAATCCTGGCTACATCGTGTAACGAAGGAAAATCCTTTAGTAACAAATAACCGGCTTCGCTATGGTTCGTAATGGTTTCGGTTTCAAAGGCCAGCGACTGAAAGGAGTCTTTTGTGGCCAGGGCCCCAATGTCGTGAATCGCCCCTGCCAAGATGAGATCCATTTGATCGCGTTCGGAAAGACCCATTTGCTCGGCGATACGACCTGCAATATAGGCTACCTTCGAGTGATGATCCACCAAGGTGGGACTGACCAGATCGATGGCTTTGTTCAGACCAAAGACAACATCTACCAATGTGATTTGCGGTATCTCGCCAGATTCGGAATCCGCAACTATTGAAACTGGAAGTCCGCTTGCTTTAACGCCGTTGTTTAAACCTGAGAACTCATTTGAATCGGTTTCATCGAGAATGGCTCGCACTTTTACGGACAAGTCGGATATATCGAAAGGCTTGTTCAAAATCTGTGCGTCTTCAGAAAGAATTCCTTTCTGGATGACGTCTCCATCCACATATCCAGAGGTATAGAGAACGCGGCATTCCGGGCGCTTTTCTGTGAATTTGGCTGCGAGTTCTTTGCCGTTCATTTTTGGCATCATAACGTCGGTAAACAGCAAGTGAATAGGGAGTTGATAGTTATCAGCCAGGCTTAGTGCCTGTTCGGCATCCTCTGCATCCAAAACCCGATACCCAAGCCGTTTTAGTAACAGAACACCGGCATTGCGTACTGTCTCATTGTCATCCACAAAGAGAATGGTTTCCGTTCCTCTCTGGAACTTGTCACGACGGCTTTGTTTTGCCAAAGGATCGATGGCTTCTAATGTCCTTGGTAGGTATATTGTAAAGGTATTACCTTTTCCTGGTTGGGATGTCACGTCGATATCACCGTTATGCTGCTTGACGATCCCATGAACGATAGACAGCCCCAGTCCATTTGCCATATTCAGCGTTTCGTTATTGAAAACCGGTTCGAAAATGTTCTTCCGGGTTTCATTATTCATAGCGAGCGCGTTGTCCTGTATCGTTACGGTCACGTATTTTCCTGCCACGACGGGTGAATCCATGATGAAATCATCATCTTTCAGATCTTGCTCGGAAGTCGTGATGGACAGTTGCCCCCCTTCGGGCATGACGGATTTCGCGTGAATAACCAGGTTGATAATGGCTTGTTCCATTTGGCCCGGATCGACTTTGATGTTTCCGACGTGCCGGTTGAGTTCCATATTCAATTCGATACTGGAACCGATCATTTGTCCGATCAATTTGCGCAGATTTTCAAGAAGCGCATTTATATTGAGTACCTTGGGCTCGCTGACACGCTTTCTGCTGAAAGCCAGCATCTGTCGGGTCATATCCGCTGCACGGTCGGCGATATCCATGATATCTTTCATGTATTCCCGTACAGGGTGATTCTTTTCCAATTCGTCCATGGCCAGATCGGCGTTACCCATGATTCCGGTGAGCAGATTGTTGAAATCGTGTGCGATTCCCCCAGCCATTTTGGTGATCGCTTCCATTTTTTTTGCGTGGTGAAACTGCTCTTCGAATTTTCGTTTGGCCTGTTGAGCCTCGATGAGTTGCTTCTTTTCGGACAGAAACAGCGCTCGTTTCTGGATCGCTCTTGCTACGGTTTCATTCATCACGACACGGGGACAGGGTTTCTGTAGATAATCGAATGCTCCCTGATGGACCGCATCGATCGCAGTGGTAATCGAAGGTTTTCCTGTAATGAGAATGAGAGGAACTTTGGGGTGCGTGACTTTCATGTCACGTAGTAACGCAAGACCATCTTTTCCTGGCATGTTGATATCGGAGAGAACGACATCGATTTTTTCGGCATCCAGGATGGTTTGGGCATCTGAAACCGTTTCCGCTTCAAATACGCGGTATCCTTCTTTCTGGAGTGAGCGGAAAAGAAAATGTCGAAACTCCGGGAGGTCATCCACTACCAGGATGGTGAAGTCGGAATTTTCAACGGGGAGTATTGTTTCATCGGTATTTGAAGGGTTATCAAGCGAAGCGGGAAGTGGCATTTTCGAGACTCCACAATATGCAAACATCAAAGTTGGAAATGGCAATTACATTTTCACGTTTCGTGGCTTCATCGGATCGGTCTGCAAAAATGCTGCAAAACCGAAAACGTGAACAAGAATTGGATCGATTCTTCAAGAAAAATCATCCCAAAAGTATTGTAATGGAGAAATGAAGGATTTTCCCATTTATTTTGATTTCGTTTTGAAGACTTGGGCTTGGAGCAGATTTATGCAAAAGCATCGGACATCACATTGCATGTCATACCGGAGAATTCGAGTTTGTCGAAAGCAGAGAAGTTGTCATCTCGAGACACATGGTCAACTGTCTCCAAGTAAAAAAAAGATCCTAATGAAGTGGGAAAACTAGGTAATGACGACAAGAAATGACAGGAATTGATGCGGTAGGAATGAAAGTAATAGTAAAAATTATGATTAGTATATAAGATCATGAAAAGACTGCATAAACAACATGCTGCGGCGCGTTGTTGCAGGGCGTTTTACTTGGTATTACTATGAAACACATAAGAAAAATTTATAATTACAGGAAATGAGTAACATATCAATTTCTCACTTGTTATTCCCTCTTTAATGGTAGTATATGGATAGCACATCTCGATTATGAAAAATGCGTCATGCTGCAATGCATCATAATGGAGATGTGTACGGAAGTGGTGCCCGTCTCCATACGTCAACTGACGTTCCGAGCTTCTCCACATACGGTTGCTGGAGAAAAGTTCCACGATTTGAAATGTGATTCTTTGTTTTACCGCTGCGATGATTCATATCATGGCGATGGGTTGTTAAGGTCTTTATAATTTGTGAATGAGTGTTCACTCAGTGTGAATGATGGTTCAGGTTGGTAATTCAATCGAAGGAGTGTGCTTCATGGGACATCCTGTTCGAGTCACGGAAAAAACAAGTAAGTTGAAGATGAAGGCGATGGAGATCCTGCCCAACGGTGGAAATCTCGATCGTTGCTACACATGTGCGACATGCACCAGCGGTTGCCCGGCCAGCGGTCTGGCTGATGATTTGGACCCTCGCAAGTTCCTGCGGATGGTTCTGCTTGGAATGGACGAAGAGGTCATGAACTCCGACTGGCTGTGGGTATGTACCCTGTGTCAGCGTTGCGTCTCGGCCTGCCCGATGGATGTCGATATTCCCGGTCTGGTGTATTTCGCTCGCACCCTGGTGCCGCGCGAAGAACGCCCCAAAGGAATTCTGGGTTCCTGCGACAAGCACCTTCAGTCCAATGGCGGCGCGATGGGTATCCCGAAAGAGGACTTCGAGTTCGTCGTTGAGGATGTTCGAGACGAACTGCACGAGGCCGAGCCGAATTTCGCCGAACTTCAGGCGAACATCGACAAAAAGGGCGCGAAATACTGCCTGAACCAGAACAGCCGCGAACCGGTGTTGGAACCGGAAGAGATGATGCCGCTGTGGAAGATCCTGCACATGGTGGATGCGGACTGGACGTATCCGAGCCATATGTGGGGCGGTGAAAACTACTGCATGTTCCTGGCCGATGATGAGAACTGGGAGCACATCATCAGGGAGCAGGTCAACTACATCGATAACGAACTCGGCTGCGAGTATTACATCAATACCGAATGCGGTCACTCCTTCTACGCGATCTGGGGTGGATTGAGAAAGTTCAACATCGAGCATAAATTCAAGTTCAAGCACATCGTTGAACTGTATGCGGAATGGATCAAGGAAGGGAAGCTGAAACCCTCTACCGAATGGAACAAGGAACTGGGTATCAAGTTCACCTGCCAGGACCCCTGTAACGCCAGCCGTAAATCGCTGGGCTGGTATTTCTCTGAAAGCCTGCGTTACGTCATCAAGGCCTGTGTCGGTGAAGAAAACTTCGTGGATATGGCACCCAACGGCGTCAACAACTTCTGCTGCGGCGGTGGCGGTGGCTCCATTCAGACCCCTTACGCCAAAGAGCGTTTCGAATACGGAAAAGTGAAATTCGATCAGATCGTTGCCACGGGTGCGGATTACTGCATCACGCCGTGTCATAACTGCCATTCGCAGATTCATGAACTGGCGGATCACTACGACGGCAACTACAAGACCGTCCATCTGTGGACGATTCTCGCCTTGTCGTTGGGCGTGCTCAGCTCGGAAGAGCGCATTTATCTGGGAAGCGATCTGAAAACCGTTGGTTTGTAGAAGCTGCATCTGTTTGTAGAACAGGAGAGGTAATATGGAGAAGAAGGCAATCGGCGCTGTTATGGTGGCCGGCGGAGGAATCGCGGGTATCCAGGCATCGCTGGATCTGGCGAATTCCGGTTACAAGGTTTACCTGGTGGAGAAGGCATCTTCGATCGGTGGCGTGATGGCGCAACTGGACAAGACCTTCCCGACCAACGACTGCTCGATGTGTATCATGTCGCCGAAACTGGTTGAAGTGGGTCGGCACAAGAATATCGAAATCCTGACCCTGGCGGACATTAAAGATATCCAGGGCGAAAAAGGAAATTTCACAGTCGAGATTTTGCAGCATCCGCGTTACGTGGATATGGACAAATGCATCGCCTGTGGCATGTGCGTACAGAAATGTCCGTCCAAGGTGGATGATGCGTATAACGCCGGACTGGGCAAGCGCAAAGCCATTCACATTCTGTATCCGCAGGCCGTGCCATTGAAATACGTCATCGATGCCGAGCACTGCATCAAGCTGACCAAGGGCAAGTGCGGTACCTGCGCTCGCGTGTGCCCCAAGGGCGCGATCAATTACGAAGATACCGAAAAGACGGTCAAGCTGAACGTCGGTTCGATCATCATGGCCCCCGGTTTTGAAACCTTCAAGGCCGATGCCCTGATTCAATATGGATATTCCAAGTATCCGAACGTGGTCACCTCCATCGAATTCGAGCGCCTGCTTTCCGCTTCCGGTCCCACCCAGGGACACGTGGCACGGCCTTCCGATCATGAAGAGCCCAAGAAAATCGCGTGGCTGCAATGCGTCGGTTCGCGCGACGTTCACAACGCCGAGCGTTCCCACTGCTCGTCGGTCTGCTGCATGTACGCGATCAAGGAAGCGATCATTACCAAGGAGCACGGTCCGGATGTGGATTGTACGCTGTTCTATATGGATATGCGTACCCACGGTAAAGATTTTGAAGCCTGCTACAACGATGCGCGCGAAAAGCACGGCATCAATTTCATTCGCACCCGTATTCACTCGGTCATTCCCGATGACAAAGACAACCTGGTGTTGACCTACGTGCAGGATGACGGCACGATGGCGACCGACACCTACGATCTGGTCGTGTTGTCCGTCGGCTTGCAGACCTCGCCTGAGATGGTCGAGATGTCCAACAAGTTCGGTCTGGATCTGACTCCGAGCAATTTCTGCAAAACCGACAGCTTCTCGCCGGTCTCGACCTCCCGCGATGGTATCTACGCTTGCGGTGCATTCCAGGGACCGAAAGACATTCCGCAATCGGTCGTGGATGCCAGTTCCGCCGCTCTCTGTGCCGGTGCGGATATCGCGGATGCTCGCGGAACGCTGATCACCAAAGAAGAGCCGACTGCTGAAATCGATGTGAGCAACGAACGCCCGCGCGTTGGCGTGTTTGTTTGCCACTGCGGTAAAAACATCGGCGGTGTGGTGGATGTTCCGGCAGTCAAGGATTACGCGGCGACCCTGCCGTTCGTCGAGTATGCCACCGACAACCTGTACACCTGCTCGCAGGATACGCAGGATGCCATCGCTTCTGTAATTAAGGAATACAAGCTCAACCGCATTGTCGTTGCGGCTTGTTCGCCGAAAACCCACGAACCGTTGTTCCAGGAAACGATGGCGGCGGCGGGACTGAACAAGTACCTGTTCGAATTCGCCAACATTCGTAACCACGTCAGCTGGGTACATAAAGACGATACAGAGGCTGCCACGCAGAAGTCCAAGGATCTGGTGCGTATGGCGGTTGCAAAGGTTACCTTCCTGTCTCAGTTGACCGAGGCGGAACTGGAAATCAACCAGAACGTGATGGTCATCGGTGGTGGCTTTAGTGGATTGACGGCGGCTCGCAGTCTGTCCCGCCAGGGTTACCATGTCGATCTGATCGAGCGCGAAGCCGAGTTGGGCGGCCAGAGCCGTCAGCTTTTCCTGACCTGGTTGGGTGAAAACATTCAGGACAACCTGAAGAGCCTGATAGCGGAAGTTGAAGGCGATGCCAACATCGACGTTCACACCGGCACGACCTTGAAGGAAGTGGACGGTTTCGTCGGTAACTTCACCAGCACTTTGCAGAAGGGCGATCTCACCGCGCAGATCAAGCACGGTGTGGCGATTATCGCTACCGGCGCCAAGCCGTTTGAAACCACCGAATACATGTATGGCAAGCACGCCGCCGTCATTACTCACCAAGACCTGGATATGAAGTTCATGAACGAAGATCCGGCTCTGGATGAGATGAAGAGCGCCGTGTTCATTCAGTGCGTCGGCTCCCGCGAACCCGAGCGTCCCTACTGCTCGCGCGTGTGCTGTACGCATACGGTCAAGAGTGCCATTCGTTTGAAGGAGAAGAACCCGGAGTTGAAAGTCTACGTGCTTTACCGGGACGTGCGCACCTACGGCGAGCGGGAACGCTTGTATCAGAAAGCCCGCGAACTGGGTGTGATCTTCATTCGCTTCAGCGTGGACAACAAGCCGGTCGTCGAAGAGAAAGACGGCGTGTTGACGGTCACCGTGGAAGACCACGTGTTGCACCGCCCGTTGGAAATCAGCACCGACATGCTGGTGCTGGCTACCGCCATCGTGCCTTACAAAGACAGTGCATTGGCCCAGATGTTCAAGGTGTCCATGAACGGCGACGGCTTCTTCTTGGAGTCGCACGTCAAACTGGCTCCCAGCGATTTCGCCACCGACGGCGTGTTCCTGTGCGGCATGGCGCATTATCCCAAGCCCATCGACGAAGCCATCGCCCAGGCTCAGGCTGCGGCCAGCCGCGCCACGACACTGCTTGCGCGCGAACGCATTCGGATCAGCGGTCAGATCGCCTACGTCAATCCGGCGGATTGCAGTTCCTGCGGCGTCTGCGTGGATGTCTGTCCTTACAATGCGCCGACCTTGATCAAGGAAGGCCCCAATGCCGGCAAGTCGGAAATCAACCCGATGGTCTGCAAGGGTTGCGGTCTGTGCGTCGCTTCCTGTCGCTCCGGCGCAATCAACCTGCGCGGCTTCGAGGAAGATCAGTTGATGGTTCAGATCATGGAAGCGATATAGCGAACTCACGGTGAAAAGAGAGTATTACTATGGAAAATAATGAAGAAACCTGGCAGCCGAAAATCGTGACCTTTTTGTGCAACTGGTGCACCTACGGGGCAGCCGACCTCGCCGGAGTCAACCGCTTGCAGTATCCGCCCGATTTCAAAATCATTCGCGTTCCCTGTTCGGGACGCGTAAGCCCCAAGATGATTCTTTCCGCATTTCGCGGTGGCGCGGACGGCATCTGGATTTCCGGTTGTCATCCGGGTGATTGCCACTACATCGAGGGCAACTTCTACGCCCGACGTAAGTTTACGTTGCTGCGTAACATGTTCAAACACATCGGTATCGATGAGCGTCGCCTGCAATTCTCGTGGATTTCCGCGGCGGAAGGCACCAAGTTCGCCGAAGTGGCTCAGGATGTGATTAAAAACGTTCGTGAAGCCGGACCGGCGCACCAACTCATCAAAACGAAGGCGAAGGTGGCGTAATGATCGAGTACACGAATAAAATCAGAGAAAGCGCCAAACGGCTGCTGGAAGAAGGAAAGGTCGATTGCTTTATCGGTTACACCAAAGGCAGCCGCCCGATGGCGAGCGTTCCTACGGTGATTACCCAGGCGGATCAGGCCGATAGTTTGATCTGGGACAGTAACTGCGCCATGAACCTGGTTACTTACCTTCGTGGTCGCAAAGGCAAAATCGGTATCGTGGCGACGGGATGCTCCTCGCGCAATATCGTGATGCACATTCACGAAAATCAAGTGAAGCGCGAAGACCTGGTGATTCTGGGCGCGCCCTGCACCGGCATGGTGGACCCGAAGAAAGTCCAGGAAAAAGCAGCCGGTCGTGAAGTGCTGGAAGTAACGGAAGAAGGCGATAACCTGACCGTGCAGCTAAACGGCGAAACGCTGACGTTGGCCAAAGCCGACGTATTGCAGAATAACTGCGCCACCTGCGCGCATCGCAACCCGGTGATTCACGACGAAATGCTGGGCGATGCCGTAGAGGAAACCGGTGCGGAAACGCTGTATGCGGATGTCGAAGAAGTTGAAAATCTTCCTGAAGATCAGCGTTGGGCTTCCTTCGAAGATGCGTTCAGTGCTTGCATCCGTTGCTATGCCTGTCGCGATGCCTGCCCGGAATGCTACTGCCCGACCTGTTTCGTGGACGAAAGCAAGCCGCAGTGGATTGGAAAGAGTATTGATCCGACCGACACCATGACGTTCCATTTCCTGCGCGCCTTCCATATGGCCGGTCGTTGTACGGACTGCGGCTCCTGCGAGCGTGCGTGTCCGATGGATATCCCGGTGCGTTACTTGACCAAGAAACTGAATAAAGACGCCAAGCAGCTCTACGACCATGAGGCGGGATTGTCCGTTGAAAACGATGCGCTGCTCGATGCTTACCGAGTTCAGGATCTTAACGATTTCATCCGCTAGCGGGATTGAGGTAAATACATGACTGAGAAAAGCTTTACGAAAGAAGAATGGTCCGCGGCAGTAACCGCGCTGGCCAAGGCCGAGCGAGTGATCGCGCCGGTGAAAAACGGGAGCTATGCGCTGTATAAGCCGATCGAAAACGGCGTGGCGCTCGATTTCGTATCGACCCGCACCCGTCTGTCTCCCAAAAACACCGTGTTCCCGCAGTCGGAGCGGATGTTCGAGTACAGCCTGGACCCGGCTGACGAACAGAACGGGATCATGAAGGAAGCGGAGAAGGATTTCAGCCCGCAGACCCTGATCGGCGTACGTCCTTGCGACGCGATGGCCTTTCAGCTGGTGCAGGTGAACTTCGATACGCCCGAATACAAAGATCCCTGGTGGACCCGCCGTTACGAATCCACCACCTTTGTAGGTGTGGCCTGTAACGAGCCCTGCGCTTCCTGTTTCTGCACATCGGTCAATTGCGGTCCTCACGACACCAAGGGCCTGGATGTGCTGGTAACGGATCTGGGCGACGGCTACTTCGCGCGCGCGCTTACCGAAAAGGGTGAGGCGGTGTTGGGTAAACTGGGCGGCACTGACGCCAAGGCCGAGCAAGCTCAGGCTGCGGAAAAGATGGCCGCCGAAGCGGAAGCCAAAGTTCGCAGCAAAGTGGAAATCGACAATTTGGCCAAGATTCCGCAGAAGGATCTGTTCGAGGCGGAATTCTGGAAGACCTCTTTCGAGGGTTGTTTGAATTGTGGTGCGTGTACGTATTCCTGCCCGACCTGTTGGTGTTTCGACATTCAGGACGAAACCCGCAAAGGCGAAGGCGACCGCATTCGCAACTGGGATAGCTGCATGTTCCCGCTGTTCACCAAGCACGGCATGGGTCACAACCCGCGCGGTGAGAAGTACCAGCGTACCCGTCAGCGTTTCATGCACAAACTGAAGTACTATCTGGACAAGAACGACAACGGCGTGTTGTGCGTCGGTTGCGGTCGTTGCGTTGACGTGTGCCCGGTGAACATCGATATCCGCCAGGTCGCCCAGATGATGAACTCTTACAAGAAATAGGGGACAGTCCTATGTTATTGAATACTATCAATGCCTATCTGCCGTATCCGGTGCGGATCGAAGAGGTCATCGAGGAAACCGAAGATCGCAGCCTGCGTACCTTCAAGCTCGTATTCCTCAACCCGGAAGATGAAGCGAAGTTCTCCTTCATTCCCGGTCAGTTCGCGGAACTGTCCATTCCCGGTAAGGGCGAAATTCCGATCGGCATCGCCAGTTCTCCCACGGAAAAAGGTTTTCTGTACTTCACCGTGCAAAAGGTCGGCAGCGTTACCTCGACCCTGCACAACATGAGCAAGGGCGACATCATCGGCCTGCGCGGTCCGCTGGGGAACTACTATCCCTGGAAGGAAATGGAAGGCAAGAACGTGGTCATCGTGGGCGGCGGTTGCGCTTTCAGTACGCTGCGCTCCAGTATCGTTTACATGATGCATCCCGATAACCGCGCCAAGTTCAAGCGCATTATCGCCGTGTACGGCGCGCGCAGCCTGGGCCACCTGATTTATCGCGACGAGATCATCAATTGGACCAAGAGCGACGATATCGAAATGCACATCACGGTCGATTCCTTCCACGAAAACGAGGAACAGCCAGGTTGGCGTTGCAACAGTGGTTTCGTTCCAACCATCGTGGAACAGAAAATCACCAGCGCCGATGACGCCATCGCCATCGTTTGCGGTCCGCCTGCCATGATCCGCTTTACGCAGCCGGTGTTGAAGAAAGTCGGTTTCCCGGACGAGCGCATCATTCTGTCGCTGGAAAATCGCATGAAATGCGGCATCGGAATGTGTGGACGCTGCAACGTCGGCGATCAGTTCGTGTGCAAAGACGGTCCCGTCTTCTCGTTGGCGGAACTGGGCGAGTTGCCTTCGGACTATTGATCGAGCAAGCTTGATCTGAAAATGCAAACGGCGCTTTCATCATGGAAGCGCCGTTTTTGCGTTTTTTATAGATACAATCCCCAAGCCGGGGAGCCTAACGGAAAGACAAGAATCCACAAGGCCCACCATCAAGGAAGGGGTTCCCTTCCGCCTTCCGTCACCTGCCACGCATCATCTGTGGCTTGTACCGGGGCGCGCGCAGCCGTCAAGGCTATATGAACGTCGCTTTGCTCCGGCCTTGACTGCCGCCCGCTAAAGCCCCGGTGAACCAAGCCTCATGATGCGAGGCGGCTCCGTCGGGGAAGGGAACAGGAAGCTACCAGCGCTATCGATTTGAATTGAGAAGGTTCGCCGGAAATAGGAGTTGAACCTTTTTGGAGGGGGAATTGAAATACGATTTCAGCTTGTCAGCGAAACGGTGGTGCCTTTACCGACTTCACTTGTGATGCTCAACTTCAGCCCGTGCAGATCCGCAATTTCCTTGGCGATGGACAAACCAAGGCCGCAACCGCCGGCCCGTTTGGTGCGGCTCTTTTCCACACGGTAAAAGCGGTCGAACACAAAGGGCAACTCTTTCTGCGGGATGCCGATGCCCTGGTCCTGAATCGAAAGTTCGAAACCGGCATCGGCGGCAGTGAGGCGAATTGCAACCCGGTCGTTGTTCGAACTGAATTTCACGGCGTTGGTCAGTAGATTGACGACCAGCCGTTTAAGCAAATGTTCGTGACCTTGTACGGAAACCGTGTCGATTCGCTCCAGTTCAAGTGCAATTCCTTTACCTTGCGAAATAGGCAGGGTTTCCTCATACGCTTTCATGATCACGTCGTCCAGCGCCACATTCGTTTCGGGCAGCGTAACACGTTTGTTGTCGATTTGAGAAAGCAGCAGCAGGTTATCGATGATCGAGGAGAGCTGGTCGATTTCTCCCAATAGTTGAGTCAGCGTTTGGTGGTAACTTTCCGCCGACCGCTCCTTGCGCAGCGCCAGTTCCACCTCACCACGAAGAATCGTGAGCGGCGTACTCAACTCGTGAGCGGCATCGGCGGAGAACTGTTTGATGCGCACAAACGAGGTTTGCAGGCGTTCGATCATGTCGTTCAAGGTGTCCGCCAGTTGACCGATCTCATTTCGGTCGCCGTGGGCATCGACACGCAGGCTCAAATCCTCTGCCGTGATTTGTCGTGCGGTGTGAGTGATCTCGCGTACCGGTTTCAAGGCCCGGCGAATGAACAAGTATCCCAAAACAAACACAACCACCAACAGCAGAGCGCCGATGGAGACATGCTCCCATAGAGCGCGCGTCCAGGTGTCATGCATCATCTGCTGGGAGATGGCGTGTTCTCCGGCCTGTTGCATCAGATTTCGCTTCAAACCGATGACATCCGCGCCGATGAAGACCGCGAGCAGAATCGCAACCGTTATGACGTAAAGCAGGGTCAACTTCCAACGGATGGATACGATTTTCATGGCTTGTCTCCAAAGCGGTAACCTTTGCCGCGAATGGTATGAATCAGAGGGCTGGAGAAGTTGCGATCGATTTTATTGCGCAGGTGATGAAGGTAGACGTTGATTACATTGGTTTGCGGATCGAAGGATAATCCCCAGACATCCTCGATCAGTTGCTTGTCGGTGACGACCTGCTCGGCGTTACGCAACAGGTATTCCAACAGGGCGTATTCTTTGCTGGTCAGTTCGATGCGCTTGCCTTCGCGTGTAGCCGTGCGTTCGATCGGATCGAGAACCAGATCTTTATAGGACGGTTGTGGGCCGCGTTGTGGTTGATTGCGGCGGATGCGCACTTCGATTCTGGCGAGCAACTCCTCAAACGAGAAGGGTTTGACCATATAGTCGTCGGCACCCGAAGAGAACCCCTCGATTTTATCTTCCAGTGCATTCTTGGCCGTTAAAATGATGACCGGTTGCTGGCGCCCCTGTTCTCGAAGCTTGCGGCAAAGCGAAAGACCGTCCCGTTCCGGTAGCATGAGATCGAGAATGATGCAGTGATAGGCGAATTCCAGGGCCAACTGAAGACCACGTTCGCCATCCTCGGTCCAATCGACTTCGTAGCCTTCTTCTTCAAGCCCTCTGCGGAGCATACTTGCCAAATGTTCGTCGTCTTCCACCAATAACAAGCGCATGACCTGATTCCGTTGGCGCGTTTTTCGTGGGGTCATTATAGCCGGAACGACCGCTTTTCAAAGACGTAGATTATTAAAAAAGATTAATGACACGTTATTACACAGTTGTCATTCTTCGATTGAATTTGAATCGAAAGCTGCAATTGCGTGAAGAGTTGTACCGTATGAAAGGTGAAATTCGCTGCACGAAACGTATGGGTTACGGATTGGTGAAGCGTTTCCTGAACCGCGTTGTCTGTCCGCTTTTGATCGTGACCGCATTGATGCTGTGAATGTTGTAGTCCGGGTTGATCAACTTCAGTTCGTGGCGGCCCGTGGTCAATTTCAGGTGTGTAGCCGGAGACCATTTCCCGCTGAAACGACCATCGATGTAGATTTTTGCACTGGGCTCGCTGAACACGTTGAGATATCCGAATCGTGGCGAAATCTCACGAGCGGGTTCCGGTGTGCGGTTCCCGTTGATGGCTTCCATTGTGAAGGATAATTTTTCGTCTTTACTCGCGCTGGCCGTTACTTCCTGTTGCGAATACTTATAGCGATCCTTTACGACGCGGACGATGTAGCTTTTGCCGTCTTCAAGCTGATCGATCCGGCTCGGAGTCGTTTTTCCGCTGTTACGTCCATTAACGTAAATCGCTGCGCCTTCCGGTTCGGATTGAATGCGGATGGATGGAGTCATGGGCAGTAATGAAACCGACAGCGAATGAAACTCCTCTTTGCCAAGAGTAAGCGTACGGACTTCGTCGCGATAGCCTTCCAGCCCGATCTTGACGCTGATTTCCTTGCCTGCCGGAAGTCCGTTGATCACCGCTGGGGTACTGTTGGGGGCGTTTTCTCCATCGATCCAGACATCTGCATCCGGGGGATCGCTTTGAATGAGTAGTACAGCCTGCACTTCTCCCGGATTGAACAGCTTTCCGACCACCTCGATGCTTGCCTTGTTTTGCATTTTGAAATGAACGGTATCGGTAAGGAAACCGTCTTTTTCGAAATGTACGGTATGCTTTCCTGCCGGGAATTTTTTCATGCGGCATGGGGTCGTGCAGAGTGTTTTTTCACCTAGTCGAACGGTTGCTTCCGGACGATTGGCAAAGAACATCACGGTTCCGGCTTGTCCCAGCGCATTCTGTGAATGCGTGTGAATGTCCTGTTTGTCCACGACATACCAGCCGACAAGGCAGAACATGGCAAGCAGGATGGTGAGCAGGGCGGATAAGGCTTTGGAAGAAAAGCCCGGTTTCCAGTCTTCATCCTGTTCGTCTGACGGAGAGGGAAAATCGTGAATGTCTTCGGGGGACAGGTCGAGTTTTTGGCTTGCTACCCGTTTTTTCTCGGACGTTTTCTTGTCTGAAACAGGAGGCTTGGCCTTTTCCTGGACTTCACTTTCCTTTTTTTCGTTCTTTTCCCCGGTAGCGTTTTGTGATGTTGTAGGTGGTGTACCTACCGTGGTCTCCGGTCTGGCCTGAACGCTATCCGTACGCAGCGACTGCACTTCCGCCTGTTCGATCGCTTCCAGATCGATTCCGAAATGATTGAGATCGAGTTTCTCGATTTCCAGCATGCGCTGCTTGGCGTGTTCCAGTTCTTCATTGAATACGGTCTGCATCCATTCCGTTAAAGTGGCCTGGCTGCAAATCGGGGTTTGGCTGTAGAGATAGCGTTGCAGATCGTGCTGCATTTCCAGAGCGGATTCATAACGCTTGTTGACGTCGCGTTCCAGTCCGCGCATCGCAATGCGGTCCAACTCTTCCGGAACCTGGCTGTTGTGATACGAAGGAGGATCGATTTCCATTCCCCGCACTTTTTCCAGCGTGGCGAAGTCCGTATCGCCGACGAACAGCCTGCGGCAGGCCAGCATTTCCCAAAGAATGATCGAGATCGAGAACACATCCGAGCGACCGTCGACCTTCATGCCCCGAACCTGCTCGGGAGACATGTAGCCGAATTTCCCCTTCAGGATTCCAGCCTGGGTTTTACTGGCTTTACTGGCGGCTTTGGCGATGCCGAAATCGATCAGTTTCACTTCGCCCTCGTAAGAGAGAATCAGGTTGGGCGGGGATACGTCACGATGAACGATATTCAACGGTCGCAGCGCGGCGTCGGTTTTGCGATGAGCGTAGTCCAGCCCCGCCAATGCTTGTGAGGCGATGAAAGCCGCCAGATCGCTGGGGAAGGGCTGCTTGAGTTTCTTCAGCCGGTCGAAGATCGCGCGCAAGTCCTGGCCTTCAACGAACTCCATCGCGATGAACAGGCTCTCTTCGATCACTCCGAGATCGTAGATTTGAACGATATTGGCGTGGTGCAGTTGACCGGCAATGTTGGCTTCGTCCACGAACATCTGGCTGAAGCCTTCTTCTTCTGCAACATTGGGCAGAATCCGCTTGATCGCCAGCACTTTCTGGAAACCGGACTGCCCCACGGCCATGGCTTTGAAAACCTCGGCCATCCCTCCCACGCTCACTCGATCGATGAGCAGATATTTTCCGTATGCTACGGGTTTCAACGTCATGCTGTTGTTGTCTCACATCTCAGGACCAGAATTTGGAAAACTCTACTTCATATAGTGAATAGTGTCAAGAACTGCGCAATTTCAATGTGGCACCATCTCCCGTTGTATTTTGTATACGATTGGACGATCGTGCTTTTGGCTTGCATTTACGGAAAAGAGCAGACTATTCTTTCTCCATAAATAAGCTCGCGAAATTCATATTCTGTTTTTTCAAGGGGAAGGCCATGAGTGGCGGCTTTTTCCGTGCCTTATGTGTGATTCTGCTGTTTTCCGTTATTGCCATGGGATGCAATTCTTCCGAAACCTGAGTTAATGGAGAAAGATATGCAAGTTCGAAGCTTGTGGTTGCTTTTGGCTTTGATGGTCGTTTTAGGTGGTGTCGCTCATGCTAGTGCCCCTAACCATATGCAGTTTAAGGGATATTTGACGGATGCCAGTAACGTGCCGCTGTCGGGCGAGCAGTCGCTAACCTTTACGATTTACGGATCGGAAGACGGAACGGATTCCCGCTGGACGCAGACGTTATCTGCCACATTGGAGCAGGGAGCTTTTGTCGTGTTGCTGGGAGGCGAATCCAACCCATTAGACGCTAATGTATTTGACGGCTCCAGTTTGTGGCTGGGAGTAAAAGTGGGGGAAGGAGATGAATTGTCTCCGCGCACTCCGATTTCTTCCGTTCCTTATGCGGCGATGGCCGATGTGGCCAATAATGCCGTGGGTGCCATCACACCGCAGACGGTGAGTGTGGGAGGATCGGTGGTGATTAATGAAAACGGCCAATGGGTTGGTGATCCAACCGGTTTGCAGGGACCGCAAGGCGATCCAGGGCCGAAGGGCGACAAGGGCGACAAGGGCGACAAGGGCGATACAGGTGATCAAGGATTGCAAGGTGACGCTGGTGAATCGGTTGTGAGCTGGTCGGCGGATGTGGCCGATTGTCCCAACGGCGGTGTCGGGTTTTCCATTGGCAGCGGCGATTCACAGTTTGTTTGCAATGGTGAGGATGGCGAAACGGGGCAGCAGGGAGCGCCGGGCATTCACTGCTGGGATCTGGATGAGGACAATGTCTGCGATTCTGCGGAGGATATTAACGGAGACAGTTCCTGCACGGTCGAGGATTGTGGAAAACAGGAGCCGAGTTGTGGTCAGAATGAATATGCATTGAACTTTCATAACAAACTGGTGTGTGTACATCCAATTCTTATGTGTGCGAGTGACTGCGCGACTTGGAATGAGGCTGTACAGCGATGCTTAAACTATGACGGGTTGTGTTCCTATGAGGAACTTTACTTGGCTAAACATTATGGAATGAGTAATCTTTACAGTGGTTTCTGGTTGAAGGATCGAACGGGAGACAATAAGGCGCTATATGTCAATCGTACGGATGATGATGACGATTTCGATGGGGAAGCCGATGTCGATTCGGAAAAATTGGGTGCCTATTGCTGTAAGACCTTCCCAAAATAAAGTGTGATCTGATTGTTCTTTAGAAGGAGCGGAGCACAATAGTAGGATATTTCCTGTGAATTCAGTGGGATACGGCGTTTGTGCTGTTGAATGGCTGTTTGCTGGGAACATGAAATATCTTGCACCGTTTTTTGCTCCATTCAATGGATGCGTTTGATCCGTCCCCCTGATGCAAGCCCTTGATATTTTTATGTTGCACAGTTTCTTTCGCTATGGTAATTTGCTGCACCGAAACCCGGTGCAAGCCACTGTGAACGATTTGTGCATGGCAGGTGCATTTTTTATGAAAGAAATCGGCTCCGGGTTGCAACTAACCAAATAGATTCTCACAAGCGACTGCCTTGGCAGAGCAAAATTGTGTAATGATTTTCAGTGATTCTGTCCGAAAATTGGGAGTTAAAGGAGGCTTGTCCATGTTGTCCCCCAAACGAAATCTTGTCAGTGGCGTGTCCCTGGCGCTGGCGCTGGTCGCCGTGCTGATTCTGGGCATCGCGACGATGGGTTGCAATGAGCACCGCTTTACGCCGGTGGCTTCGATCAAGGTGCAACCTGATGTGATCGAACTCGATCTGCAAAAGCCGGCTTCCTACGTTGAGGAAGTGCTGCTTACCAACGACAGTACTTCTGCGCGCCTGGAAATTTTCGAAATCAATTTCGAAGATTCCACCGGTGGTTTGTTGAACAAAACCCAGAAAACCGTGTTGGATCAGTCCATTACCATGGCTCAGCTTGCTCAAAAGCAGGGCGATGGCACTGCCATTCAGTACACCTATTTTTCGATGGGTATTACCAGCGACGTGACCTGTGAAGTCGATTCCGATTGTCATTGCGACCCGGAAGAAGCCGAATGCGATTCCAATGCCAATCGCATGGGTGAAATGTTCACCTGCGTTCACGATCCACTGGAACTGGACAATCCTCAGAGCACCTGCACGGCGTATTACAAATATTTCAATCGTGCCGATGCTTCCGGTGTTTCGGAATGGGGCGGCGCGACGGAATACAACTGTGGCACAGTTGAAGATTGCGCCCGTTTCGGACCCGACTTCGTTTGCCTCGATGAAGGCAGCGTATGCAGCACCAACGCGGAAACCGGTAGTGAAGTCTGTAACACCACCAAGGTGTGCGGTACGGACATCAAAGTTGACTTGTCGGTGGAATACGGTTTCGAACGTTTGGTCGCGGTGGATTCCAGCGAAGTTAAAACGGACCGCGCGGCGGTCTGGCAGGGAATCAACGGCGAGGCGCTGTGCCTGTTCGACGAAGACACCAACACGAAAACTCCCGTGGACGGGTTGTACGGTCTGAATCGTTGCGATCAGATCGCGCTGAAACTGAAAATGAACAATATCGAAGACGACAACAACGGCAGCGGCGTGATGCTGCATTCCAGAAGCCAGGCCAATTATCGTTTGATGGTCTCCCACATCGATCAGGGCCAGAACCAGTACGTGGCCTTCTGCGATAGCAACAAACTGGTCAATCAGTACACCGTGATGCTGATGGATCCGATTCCGGCGACCGAGTCCTGCTACCAGGACGGCGCGTTCCGTTCCGATTTGCTCTCGATCGATCCTGACCTGGTGAAAATGGATCAACTGCCCATGCGTGTTCTGTATGCGCCGCACAAAGCCAGCGACTAT
This sequence comes from Myxococcota bacterium, assembly GCA_965140415.1. GTDB lineage: Bacteria > Myxococcota_A > SURF-8 > SURF-8 > SURF-8. The sequence continues at coordinate 3,725,839 of OZ223209.1, read as the reverse complement.
CCGGTCGGCCAGGTGCTGACGGCCAAAGAATACACGATGAACATTCTGAGTTCGGCGGAAGAGGGCGGCACGGCGGCTCGTGAAGTTACGATTACGGTCCCGGAGAACAAGGGTGGACCGCCTATTCCTGTGATCGAGATCCCGGCGGACTATGCCAATCCCGAGCCTTTGGATGACATCCATCTGGATGGCAGCAAGTCCTACTCACCTTTCGGCGAAAGCCGTCAGCCCTTCACCTACAAGTGGGAATGGGCTCCGGGTGGAAAACCTGCCTTCGCTCAGGACGCCGTACTCGTGGACGGTACAACGGGTTCCTTCGATAATCCGGTTTCCATCATGGGTGAATGGACGGACGAAAGCTCCCCGAAAATCAAATTCCCCATCGCCGGTGAATACTGCTTCCGTCTTTATGTGAAGGATGCGGCTGGCGTGGAAAGCGGTCCTGATGCCGATTGTCCGGATTGCCCGGAATACGACGAAAAATGCGTCCTGGTCAAACCGTCGCAGAAACTGCACGTCGAGTTGATCTGGGATCGTGGCGACAACGTCGATCTGGACTTGTTCCTGGTGCGTTATCGTGACGACGGTACCTTTGGTGTTCCTGCGGCTTTCCAGGATAAAATCGAACCGACCGCTCCGACTATGGGCGCTTGCACCACCGATGATGATTGTCCGGGACATTTTACCTGCGGTGGCACTTATTGCGAGAATTCTTGCGATACGGATGAGCAGTGCAAAGCCATCAACGGTGGTTGGTTCTGCAACGACTACAACCAGTGTGCGGTCAGTCTGGAAAAGGTTATCGAGTGCGAATCCGATGACGACTGCAACGGCGGTTACTGTAACCCCAGTAAAGTCGGGGCTACCGGTTATCGTATGATCTGTACGCGGCGTGATTCCCTGTCTGTCAACGACACCTGCTTCTTCCTCAACGGTACGCCGCGCTGGGGTGAATATTCTGCGCCGGACGTGAGTTGCAACGGCGATGCCGAATGCAACGGTCCCAATGCCGATGTGTTTACCTGCGATACCGCCAACAGTTCCTGCGATTTCACCTGTGATAGCTCTTCGCAGTGTCTGACCAAGAGCAGCCAGTATCTCTGTGGTGAAGGTGGTTCCTGTGTGGCCAACAGCCAGGAAGACGACCCGAGCCTGGACATCGATGATGTCGATGGTTGGGGACCGGAAAACATCTCCCTGAAAGAGCCGGTATCCGGCACCTACCGCATCGTGGCTCGTTTGTACGCCGATCCGGATAACGCCGTTGGCGATGAATCTCCCAATGCGCCGGTCAAGGCCTTCGTGCAGATCTACCTTAATGGTGAACTGGCTCTGAAGAAGGGCATTGCCCAGGAATTCTCCTACACCAATACCTACTGGAAGGTGGCGGACATCGAATGGGATGCCACGGAGGATGAAGGTACGGTCGCTCCGATTTGTGCGGGTTGGACCCAGACCAAATGTGAAAACACGGAAGAGTGCCAGGGCTGGTATGCCAACGAGTATACCTGCGAGGCTCGCGACTGGGGCAAGTTCTGCTCCTCCTGTGTCACGGGTACCGGTACGCCGGACGAATGTAATCCGACGACCCCTTGCTCCACCGACAGCGACTGTGTTGATGAGCCGACCAGCAAGACCTGCGCCACGATCGTGGGTAACTTCTGCAAGTGCAACGGTTCCAATCCCTACAGCTCCGTCGAACAGAATCCCTACGCCAACCCCTTCATCACTACGTTGGGTGGTGTGTTCGATCCGAATGACAGTTACACGCAGCGTTCCATCTGGTGCGACAGCGCCCAGGAAATGTACAACGCAACCGATTCCTGTTCTACTTTGTACAGCCGGTAACGGAACGTTTATCGACGATGAAAACGGCGGGCCCTCGGGTCCGTCGTTTTTTTTGTGGCATCTCTTGATTGAAAACGAAAAATGGCGTATTTTCGATGAACCGAATTGTTACACGAGATTTGGTGTCCGGTCTAAATCATCACAGTAAATAGCGAGGTGACTATGTCGACGTCGGGATCTTCCGCTTCTTCTATGATCCGAAATTACCTGAACGATTTCAAGGTGCTTAAAGAAACACGCTCGGAATACTGGGGAATCCAGATTGTCAATTTCCTGGATTGCACCATTTTCTTTGCGTTGATCACCATTGCCGCCGTCTTTCTTTCGGAAGATCTGGGTTTTGACGATGCCGATGCCGGATATGTGGTTACCTTGTTCACGTCGGCGACGACACTATTCCTGTTCATTTCCGGTCTGGTGACAGATTGGTTGGGAATCAAACGATCGATTTACATTGCCATGTTCTTTATGTTCGCTCTACGTGCCGGAATTGCGGTATGCGGATTGGTGGAAACCATTCCCTATCGTGGTGCGCTGGTTGCAGGCATGTTCTTTTTAATGGCGCCCTTCATGGCCATGATGCAAACCGTTTTCCAGGCAGCCAACAAGCGTTTCACAACCAAGAAAAGTCGTAGCGCCGGGTTTACTCTTTGGTACCTGTTCATGAATATCGGTGCGGCGGCTGGTGGTTTCTCAATCGATATCGTGCGCAAAGTGTTGGAGTTGCCGAATTCGCATCTGTTCACCATGGGTGCGATATTGGCGATATTATGTGTAATCACAACTCTTTTCTTTGTGAGAAATGAAGACCAACTTTTCGGCGAGGGCGAAGAGAGGGAAGAAGAACCTACGGAAGTTCAGACTGAACGTAAAAATCCTTTCCAGATCGCAAAAGAAGTTTTCCGTGAAAGCGCTTTCTGGAAATTAACGGCTCTTATCGCCTTGCTGCTTGGTGTCCGTGCCGTTTTTGCATATTTCTACCTGCTGATGCCAAAATACTGGTTGCGCACCATTGGAGCGGATGCCAATATCGGTACCCTGAATGCCGTCAACCCGATTCTGATCGTAGTTGGTCTGATTCTTTTCGTTCCGATTGCCAATAAGTTCAATTTATTCAAGATGCTCACCTATGGAGCGATGGTATCCGCACTGTCGCTATTCGCACTGGTGGTTCCCTGGCAAGTGTATAGTTCCGATATCGCCACTGCCCATTACATCATGGCGGTGATTTTTCTGGTTGTGCTAAGCATTGGTGAAATTATCTGGTCGCCCAAACTTTCCGAGTATACGGCGGCGGTTGCTCCCAAAGGCCAGGAGGGTACCTATCTCGGATTCACCATGATCCCCTGGTTCTTAGCCAAAACCATAGTGAGTGTATTAAGCGGCCATATGTTATTGCGCTGGTCGCCGGAAGGTATCGGCGAGAAAATGGTGGAAGGCACGGTTCCATTTTGGCAGCAACCAGCGGCGATGTGGTTGATTCTGGGAACGTTTGCGGTGATTGGCGTTGTAATCGCCATTATGCTCAAGCCCTGGTTCTTGAAGGGGGCGCAGTGGGCTATCGAAGACGGAAAAGGTAAAGCGGAAAGTGCCGAAGCCTGATTCGGGGATTAATTTGCTTTTCTTATCCGGCGTCCCAAGTGGACGCCGGTTTTTTCTGACAGGCTACACACTGATGGCGTCTTTGCGGAAGTCGCTTTCCCCGATCTTGACATTTACTAAAGACGCTTTGTCACTGGCAAAGGCTCGTTCCAGCGCAGGGCGCAAGTCGGCCAGTTTTTCGACGTATTCTCCATGACCGCCAAGTCCCTCCACCACTTTGTCGTAGCGCGTATAATCCAATAGCGTTGCCGGAGTTCGTTCGGGGCCGTACATCATGGCTTGACCGCGCCAGATCTGTGTCCAGCGAGCGTCGTTACCCACAATGCCAACGACTTTGATTCCCTGTCGCACCATCGATTCGAATTCCATGCCGTTGAAGCCGAAAGAGCCGTCACCCAGCATGAGTATCACTTGATGATCCGGGCGCGCCAGCTTGGCCGCCATCGCATAGCCGGGACCGACACCCAGGGTTCCAAGCGGGCCGGGGTCCATCCAACTTCCCGGACCTTGTACGTTCAGCATATACGCCGCCGTCGCAACGAAATCTCCTCCGTCACCGACTACGATGGTTTTGTCATCGATGAACTTGTTGACTTCCGTGCATAAACGCAGCGGGTTGATCGGTTCGGAGTCGCTTCGCGCCTGATCGAGGGTTTTGGCGATCAACGCGTTGTCCAGCGTTCTGACCTGCTGTAACCAATCCGACCAATCGGGAGGATTGGAAATTGCATCCGCCAATTGATTGAGAATGGTTCCAATGTCACCAACCAGCCCGACATCCACCGCGCGATTGCGCCCGATCTCACCGCCATCCAGATCCGCCTGGATCAGCTTGGCCGAGGCAGGGATCTTCTCTCCGTAGCTCAGGCGAAAATCCAATGGCGTTCCCAGGATCAGTACGACATCGCTTTGTGCCAGTGCCTTGGAACGAGCCCGCGTGAAAAGGGCAGGGTGGTTCTTTGGCAGGGAGCCGCGAGCCATACCATTTAAAAATGTTGGAATGTTTGCAGCTTCCAAAAAGCGCGACAATCCCTGGGGACGCTTGGACCAGCGAAACTGGCTGCCTACAACCAGCAAGGGTTGTTTGGCTTGTTGCAAGAGTTTTGCGGCTTTTTCAATTGCGTCTGGATCACCGGCGGGAGAACTGGCATTGGCGTAATTCGAGTAGCGTATCACCTGGCTTTCATCATCGCCGCCGATCAAAAGATCCAGCGGCATTTCAAGGAAGACCGGCCCAGGAACGCCCGTTTTCGCGATGCGAAAAGCACTTTGCAGATATTCTCCCAAGCGCCTGGATTCCGGCACCGTGACGGACCATTTAGTAATCGGTCGCAGCAATTCGACGTGATTCATATCTTGCAAGCCGCCCCGGTCCTGACCGCCTAGTGGCCCGTAATAGTGCGCGGACTGGCCTCCAATGAGTACGATTGGGACTTGTGCGCGCCAGGCATTGGCAACTGCGGTTACGGAGTCGGTCACTCCCGGTCCGGCGGTGACCGCCGCAACGCCTACTTCTCCGGTTACTCGTGCCCACCCATCTGCGGCATGAACCGCCGATTGTTCGTGGCGTACATCCACAACCCGGATGCCTTCATCCAGGCAGCCGTCGTAGATCGATTGAATGTGACCGCCGCATAAAGTAAAAAGATGCGAGACTCCTTCCGCCTTCAGTGCCTGAGCTACGATTTGTCCGCCATGAAGAAAGGCCATTTTGACTCCTTGATGTGTTAAGATGGAGTAGCGCCATTCGAGGGGAGCCACTCCCATATTTCAAGCAGTAGAGGGCAGATTAAAGTGTATGATTCCAGGATTTTTGTGGGTGAGTGGAAGGGGAAGGTGCAAATGATGTCGTTTACGGTGTTTCAAAGGGTGAGATACCCCCCCATGAAACACATAAAATGAAAACCGGCGACAAGCGCCGCCGGATCGGATCGTTCCAGATTTTGGAAAGCCTAGTCCATACCCACGATGACGTAGTCCTTGCCGATTTTGCGGAAGATGAAATAAATCGTGGTCGGCAGCAATACTTTTTCCGCAGCGGAAGGTAGCGTATTGGCAATAACCAGGTAGTCACCGGGTTTCATATACGGAAGTATTTCTTTGGGTGTAATCGCGAAGGACCAGACCGGAATCGAGTCGTGCATCTGTTCTTCGGTCATTAAAAACAGCATGGTCGGTGCATCGACATCAAAAGCTTCTTCGAAAGCAACCTGGGTGAAGTCCTGGCGTTTGAACTCTCTAACGATTCGTTTTTCCAGATCTTTTTTCGTGGCAGCTGCTTTTTTCCCACTTAGGGTACGGCTTGCCATGGTCAACTGATCGGCAAAATGAGACAGAAAGGCTTCTTTATCTTCAGCAAGATAATCGTCCATAACAACTGAAAACAGCTCTTTAAGGTCATCGCGCACCAAAAGGCCGATCGAAGCCGCTTTCTTTTTCTGTTTTCCTCCGATTCCTTTAAGCAGGCTGTTTTTACTGTCTTCGGCATGGACAACGGACAAAGTGAAAACAGTGATTAAGGCGAATAAACTAACGATGGAAATAATACGCGGCATACGAGACTCCTTACTTGATGACGAAGAGCGGCACTACAAAACAGACTCGTGATGCTATCAAATCCGTGTCGGTTCTGTCAATATAGGACTTTCATCTGTTGGATTTTATTGACCTAGCATGAAACAAAGATGAAAGGGAGGTTGCTTGAAACTTGCGAGAATTGAGCTAGTTTGGTAGTCTTTAGCGACTGTTGCAACTCCCTGACAGAAAGAAAACAGGAATGATTCGAACCGCTTTGCTAACCCTCACGATTCTGCTAGCTATCATGGGAAATGTCTATGGCGCAGATGATCCGTATTATACGTTAGAGGACGGTGACACCATTGACCGGGGACATGGCGCTTTCCTGATGTATGGTGGTTATCCGCTGGCCGGCTTGGAGTATGTTGCTGCACCATGGGATTATATTACGGTTGGTTTTCGTTTGGATGTTCGCTATCTGGAACCGTCGTTTGCCATTGGCGCTCCTTTCAAATTTCAGATCCTGGAATCCGACAAAGAAGATTTGAACTTTGCCCTGACGATCTATCCCGGAGCGGATTTCAATTTCAGCAGCGACAAAGCCGATGTCGTGTTTTTCGTCAATCCCGGTTTTGCCGCCGGTTGGCGGTTTTATGGCGGCAACACCTTTTTCATCAATGGCAGCTATATGCTGGGGATTTCCATCAGCCCCGAAGGCGATATCGATGGTGACCCGACCACGGACGACAGCCGGGACTTGTTCCGCCATCATCCCATTATCGGTGCAGGCTTTGAAATTCCCCTGGGACCGTCGATCGTCAATATGATTTTCAAGGGTACTGTAGAATTCTTCGACTATGACCCGGACGAGTTCGTGTATGGCGGCTACTTGGGACTTGCTTTCGCCCTGTGGAGATAAGATGGCGCGCATCGTGTCATCGCTGATCCTGTTTCTTCTGTTGTTCGGTATTGCTCGGAATCTTCAGGCCGCGCCGAAAACGGCTGCAAAGCCTGTTTCGCAGCGCTGGATGGATATGGATCGAGCACAGGCAGACTCGATTCTGCTGCGCGCCCAAATGCTACCCGCCGAGACGCGCCTGGAACAGCTCTCTCGCTTTTTTCTGAAAACTCCGTATCAATTGAATCCGTTAGGAGAAGGGAAAACCGCCAATCCGGACAGCGATCCCGTTTTTCGGCTGGATGCGGTGGATTGCGTTACGCTGCTTGAACAGCTTTGGGGTATGGTGCGAGCTAAAACGCTGCCTGATGCGGCCCTTCAAACCCAGAAAATCCGTTATTTCGAGGGTTGTCGCGGCTATTCCTGCCGTTTGCATTTCATGTGGTCGCAATGGATCGTGGAAAACGAAAAACGTGGGTATATTACCAATATCTCCAGACAAATTGCCGGAAAAGAAGCCAGATCGGAGAGCAAGAATGTGCTTTCTCCACAACGGTATGGAGAAAAATGGCGGACCTATTGCGAATCTCTGGGAGATTATTTTTCAGCAGGGATTGTAGAGCATGATCTTATTCCTATCGAATGGGCTTCGGTACATGCGGCAAAATTGCCACCAGGCACGTTTCTGATGGTGGTTCTACAGGATCGTTCCTGGCTGCCGTACCGAATTAAACACAGCGGAGTTATCGTGCGCGATGAAAAAGGCCGCCTGCGTTTTCGTCATGCCAGTACCTATCACCACAAAGTCGTAGATGTTTCACTGCAAGCCTATTTAACAATGGTGAAAGAGAAAGGCGAAAAGTGGCCGGCTAGCGGTGTGATTCTTCTAAAACCGAATCTCGATGCGGGTGTCAAGCCGTCATCAGTCAAGCAGCCGGAAAAGGCGCCAACGTCCACGCAATCGAACTAGCTGCGCAATCGGAACGTCCACCTGTTCATCATCAATCTGGATAAGCAGAGACGAATCGACGAGCCGATCCAGCGACCGGCGGGCATATTCTTCGCCCAATGGAAGTGGGCGGTAGCGGCCCGGTTCAAAGCGAATGAACTCGCACGATTCGTAGTCGTACCATTCGAGCAATTGGGAGAAATCCTCGGAAAGTTTCTGCTCGATTTCCGCTTGATGCCAGTCCAGAAGAAATTGATTGTAGCTTGCTTCTTCATCGAACTGAAATCCCCAGGAATAATCCGTTTCCAGTGGCCAGGAGGCAGCCAGATAGCGAACTTGCGCTGTTTTGAGGGCGGTTGTCAGTCGAAGACCGACCTGTTCGGCGGGTTCCATGCGTTCGGCGTCCTCGGGGAACAGGCAGATATGGTCCATGCAGATTCGATCCGCTTCGCATTGCCGATCTTCCACGCAGCCATCGTTGATCGATGATGCATCGACCTGGCAGCCGAGAAACAATAGCATCATCGCACTAACCCCTAATCCCATTTTCAGGGAGGCTATAAGGTTGAACGGTATTGTGCGTTTGAGCTGTGATTTCATGCCTGTAACTATAGCGCGAATCTTACAGGGGATGCAAGCTCATCCCGAAGTCGCTTCGCGAAAAAAAATGCATTAATTCACATAAATCTACATTTTTAGATTTGTTTTTTTACATCACTGTATGCTACCATGATTCTTGGTAAGTATTTGTATTTACAATTGATCTTTTTCTGTATCAATTCTAAACAGAGAGTTCCCTTGGTCGTTTTTGTGTGTGGGTTCTCGGTGGAGACAAATGATGATCCCCGTTCCAAAACGTGCCATTGCCATAGCGCCTCATGCAGAGGATATTCCTCTGTTTGCAGGTGGGACTCTTGCCAACTGGATCGCCGCAGGCTCTGAAATCATGGTTGTGCGCGCCACGCAGGATGAAAAAGATTCTTACGAATTGTGTGTTGAAGATACCATCGCGACCAATCACCGAGAATTCGAGAAGGCCATGGCCGAACTCGGTGTGACCCATGTAAAGCATCTGAATTATCGGGATTGCGAGTTGCTGGATGTACCTCATGGTGAACTGCGGGAACGCTTGATCCGCTTCGTGCGGGAATTCAAGCCGGAGATTGTCGTGACCTTCGATCCAATGGTAACAGACGAGCAAACCCCCGATCACATGGTTGTTGGACGTGCGGCTTCGGATGCGGCCTGGGCGGCGGCCTATCCCAATTTTCACCCGGAGCACCTGGAGCAGGGACTGTCTACGCACTGTACCAGGGGCTGCCTTTTCTTTACCAAGCATTTCACCCATGGTGAAACGCTGGTTGACATTTCTTCAGGGTTGGATAAGAAAATCGCAACCGTTACTTGTCTTCGAAATATGCTGCGTTCCATGCTGGCGAATCAAAAACAACGTGTACAATCTGCGGATTTGAAGATTCCCGTTCTTGAACGAACGGGGTTGGATGACTATGCGCATTACTGGGAAATGATCGTAACCGGTGCCGCGATGCTAAGCGCACAGGACTCCAACTTGGAGTATGCTGAGCGATTTCGCAGTACATTGCTGACGAAAGATGATATGTTGATCCAATTTCTTTACTCGCAAGGCTAGGTGTGCGCCGCTAAAAAAGATGATCCAATAATTCCTAAAATAACAGCAGCTTATCGATTTAAATGCGATTATTTGCAGATAGGCTTTGACTTTCTGGTAATCTGCGCGTATATACAAGTCCGTTCGAGGCGGGGAGATATCTCCGTTTCATAATTGGGAAGGATCCCAGGTACTTTCTTTTCGGCAAGTAAATATGCCCTGCACCCCGCGTCCGTTGTCTTGTTCAATTCGGGCCGGCGTATCCTGCACCGTTCGTGTCGGAAGCTTTTCAAGGCAGTTTAGCGCCCCCTAAGAAGGCAGTGGAGCCTTAGCCAAACCAATAACACATCAGGTAGTCTGCGGTTGCAGAAGCAACTCGGTAGAGGCATACCTGAAATGCATCCATCGGAGATTCTTGGAATCGTTCCGGAGGCGGTGGACTGCAAGGAGACGTTTGTATGAGTTTTCAAGAATTAGGTTTAAGGGATGAGTTGCTTCATGCGTTGCAGGATCTGGAGTTCACCGAGCCGACTCCGATTCAAGCTCAGGCAATTCCACACTTGTTACCGGGTGAACGCGATCTGGTAGGTTTGGCGCAGACCGGCACAGGGAAGACCGGTGCTTTCGGCTTGCCGATGTTGCAATTTCTGAATCCGAAACAGCGACAACCGCAAGGACTGGTGATTTGTCCTACCCGTGAATTGTGCCTTCAGATCACCAACGATATGAAGCAATTCGCGCGGCATATCAAAGGTAGCTCCATTACCGCGATATACGGTGGTGCCAGCATCTATAATCAGATCAATCGATTGAAGGCGGGGTCCCACATCGTTGTGGCTACTCCGGGGCGACTGTTGGACATGATCCGTCGCCATGCCATCGATCTTTCGATGGTGACCTGTGCCGTACTGGATGAAGCCGATGAAATGCTGAACATGGGATTTCAGGAAGACATCGACGCGATTCTGCTCGAACTGCCTGAGTCCGTTCGGATCTGGTTGTTTTCTGCTACCATGCCCAGAGGCGTTCGTAGTATTGCTGGTAAATACCTAAACGATCCGGTGGAAATTACCATTGGCTCTCGTAACGATGGCGCGGCCAATATCGAGCATTCTTATTGCATTATGGAAGAGCGGAATCGTTATGAGGCGTTGAAGCGTATTCTGGATTCCACCCCGGAAATCTTCGGGCTTGTGTTTTGCCGGACTCGGATCGATACCCAAGAGGTGGCCGAGGCGTTGTTGAGAGATGGTTATCAGGCCGAAGCACTGCACGGAGATCTGTCACAGGCTCAGCGGGATACGGTGATGCGCAAGTTTCGGAACCACAGCGTGCGCCTGTTGGTTGCAACTGATGTGGCGGCTCGCGGCATCGATGTGGACGACATCACACATGTGATCCACTTCATGTTGCCGGATGATGCGCTTTCCTATACCCATCGTAGCGGACGTACTGCTCGTGCGGGTAAATCCGGGCGTTCGATTGTGCTTGTCAATCCGCGTGAAACGATGAGAATTCGCGACCTGGAGCGCCGCAGTCGCATTCAATTCAAAATCGAGAAGCTGCCGGATGGCAAGGCGATCTGTCGTCAACAGTTGTTTGCTTTCGTGGATACCCTGATCCAGACTCCCATCAAGCAGGAGGCTATCGGAGTATTTCTGCCAGCTATCTACGAAAAGTTGGCGCTTTTAGAGAAAGAAGAACTGATCGATCTCCTTATTTCGAAAGAGTTCAGCAGTTTGTTCCAGGATTACAGCCAGGCCGTTGACATCAACGTGGATTTACGAAAACGGAAAGCTTCTTTCCGGGAGAACACCCGTGCAAAATCAAAACTGCCTTACCGAGCGGACTCGAGAAAGAATGGCAATGGAAAAAAAGCATCCGGTCGCGTTCGACTCGGACCGACGAAGCGTTTCTTTATCAGTGTCGGACGTTTGGATAAAGTGAACGAAGGTGCCATCGTCCGCCTGGTTTGCGATCAATCCGGGATCTCATCGAAACTGATCGGTGCCATTGACATGAAGCGCGAATATTCCTTTTTCGAGGTGGACAACAAAGTCGCAGCCAAGGTGGGGCAGGGCATGAGAAATGCCAAGTTCGACGGCAAACCCGTTACCCTTCGTCCGGCAGAGGGCGGGGCACGTTCTCATCGCTAAGCGATAGCGAGAATTGCATTGCGGCTTGTGTTTGTATCGGAGGAACCGGCGGAATGTCTCACTTGTTGAGTTTGAACCAGGTTAGCATGGCCTACGGTCAGAAACTCCTGTTCGAGGAGCTTTCGTTTCACGTACATAGCGGAGAACGGATCGGCATTATCGGTGCCAACGGCATCGGTAAAAGTACGCTGTTCAAGTTGATGACGGGTGAGGTGCTGCCGGATCAGGGTAATGTTTCACGCAACCGGGAAATGAAACTCTCTCTGGTTGCGCAAGCGCCACAGTACGACCCCGAAAAATGCGTGGAAGAGGTTGTCCTGGATCACCTGATTGCCGCCGACAGCGATAACCGTTTGGCTGAAACCGAGCGGCTGGTTAATGTTGCGATTATCCTGGATAAAGTCGGCTTTGTCGATACGAAGCAGAAAATTGCAAGTCTGTCCGGTGGCTGGATCAAGCGCTTGGCCTTTGCCGCCGCGATGGTTTCCGATCCCGATCTGCTGCTATTGGATGAACCCACCAACCACCTGGACATCGAGGGGGCCGTCTGGCTCGAAAATCGGATCAACACGGATTGCAATGCCTGTGTGGTGATCAGCCATGACCGTGCTTTTCTGGAGTCCTGTTGCAACAAAATTGTAGAAGTGAATCGTCGCTATCCGGATGGCGTGTTGATGGCGGAAGGCGGCTACAGTCGTTTTCTGGAGCGTCGTGCTGAAGTGTTGGCTGCCAATGAAAAGACGTTGTTGTCGCTATCGAACAAGGTTCGTAACGAGATCGAATGGCTTAGACGCGGTCCCAAGGCGCGGACGTCCAAAGATAAAGGGCGTACTGAACAGGCGCATCGGATGATCGATGAACTGGCCGATATGAAAACCAGGGCCAGAGAAACCATCTCCGACGTGCAGTTTGTAGCCAGTGGGCGTAGAACAAAACGCTTATTAGCCGCCACCGATCTGACGAAAAAGTATGGAGATCACCCCCTATTCGAAGAGATTGACCTGCTATTGAAGCCGGGACTGAAAATCGGCCTGGTTGGTATCAATGGCAGTGGTAAATCGACATTGTTGAAAATTCTGGCCGGAGTGGAAAGCGCCGACCGGGGGGAGATCGTTTCCGCGCAAAACCTGGAACTTGTTTATTTCGATCAGCAACGGGAAGCTTTGGACCCGAATATGAGCTTGAAGGAATCGCTCTGCGAAGAGGGCGATTCCGTGCTGTTCAAGGGACAATCGATCCATGTGGCCGGTTGGGCCAGACGCTTCGGTTTTCAGTCACATCAATTGGAAGTTCCATTATCTCAACTTTCCGGCGGAGAACAGGCCAAAGTTCAAATTGCACGTTTGATGCTCAAACCCGCCGACGTGCTGTTCCTCGACGAACCCACAAATGACCTGGATCTGCCTACGTTGGAAATGCTGGAGGAGAACCTTCTTGATTTCCCTGGAGCTGTTGTACTGGTTACACACGACCGCTACATGCTGGATCAGGTGTCCGGCGTCATTCTCGGTTTGGACGGCAAAGGCGGTCATGTGTGGGTGGCCAGTTATGCTCAATGGCAACAACATCTGAAGAATGCAGAGCTTGAGGCTACCGAGGAACGAGAGAAAAAGAAGAAGCCTCGCGAAAAGAATCGCCCGAAAGGTCTGACGTACCTTGAAAAGAAGGAATACGAAGGACTGGAAGACGCCATTCTGGAGGCCGAAGAGACGATGAGCACTGCGGAAAGCCGCCTATCCGATCCTTCCATCGCCACCGACCCGGATGAACTGGCCAAGGCCTACGAGTCGTTTGAGAACTGCAAAACCCGTGTGGCACAGCTATACAGCCGCTGGGAGGAATTGGAGACCAAACTCGCGGCGGCCAGTGATTGAATGCTGCCGGAAGTTGATTTCAGCGTTTGCTGTAAGTGGTCGTAAAGGCATCCCGCTCGATCACGATGCAACGACCGGTGTGCGGACCATCCGGGCAAAAGCCTGCATGTCGGCAGGTGACGAGCACCGGTTGAAGCGGTTGTAATTTCTGTATTCGCTCGCCGGATTCATCTGCCAATAGCAGGCTTACGTTTCCTTCCACAAGCAGGAACAACTCCGGGCAGTCGTGCTTCTCCAACTCCGAGATGTCCTCAGTGAAACTCACCAGAGGTGAGTAGAATCCGCAGCGCCAGTGGTCCGTGTCTCCGCATACCACCTGCCAGATCGTTTCGGAATCCAGTGGCAGCGGCTCATTGAACGCGGTTTCGGGAAAAGATGGATTTGTTACCTGTACCTGCCGCATGAGGACCCTTTAGTTCTTTTTATCGTTTTTGGATGGAGAAACCATGTCCTTGCTTCGGAGATCGTCTCCGTCACCGAGAAACAGGTTCTCGTGGAAATCGATGTCAATTTCCGCATCCGGTTCGATTTCGCCATCCTGATCGCCTGAAACAAGGTCGCTATCGTATTCCTGATCTTGATCGGAAGGCGGCAGGAGATCTTCATCCGGGACGTAATCACCATCGCCCATCATCATGTCGTAATCGGGTTCGATCTGATCTTCATCCGGGACATAATCAGCATCCCCAATTATCATGTTATTATTATAATCTCCATCCAAGTCATCTTCTGAAGTATATCCTGCATCTCCCCCCCAGAGGTTGTCATCATATGGATCGTATGAATCTCCATCTGTAATGTAATCTCTATCGCCTGAATCATTATCGGTGCAACCTTGTGTTCCAAAGGTAAGCGCGCCTGCAAGCAACAAAAGAACAGACCCGCGCACCAGCTCTTTTGGAAAACGGAAAAACAGCCAGGTTGCAAGCCCCACATAACGGTTGGCCGCCTTTAAGCCGTAGCGAGCGCCTTTGTAGCATCGAACCGGCTCGACGTTGAAGAGGGATGCTTTCATATTCGGTATCCTTTCTGTTCTTAAGGGAAGATGTGTTGCCTTTTTACTATTCTGCTTTACCTGTTTTCAATCGAAGTCATACTCGGGTATGCCTTGAAAGTGTTTATCCAGTTTGTAATGCTTTCTCATGAATGTCTGATTTTTACTGTCCCATAGGAAATTGCCGATTTCATCCGCAATGGGAATCAGCATGCGCTCGTGTGCGCACAACAATGCGCCGGATTCGGTAATGCTGCCAGTCTGTGCCCAGTTTCTGCACCCGCAATGACTGCCGCAACGCCCTAGGTGTTCACAGTCGCCGCAGTTCGTTCGACCGCTTTTGTTTAAAGCGATCAACTTCTCGCGTTGAGTGGAAAAACCTGTATCGACATCACCGATGCAAAACGGCTTAGCGTCTTCTCGGTCAGAAACGAATCGAACGCAGGGAAACAGGCGGCCATCCGGCGCGACGGAAACTTTCTGTGCTCCGAAATTGCACTGGCCTCCCAATTCGATAGGTTTATGCATCAGCGTTTTCAGTTTTTCATCGAATACGCTCATGATAAAATGCGCGCCAAGCTGAGTTTTTTCCACGTAGAAGTCGGCCATTCGGCGGTATTGGATTTCAAGCTCATTCAAATGAGATGGCATCCACGTTGGGTAGGTGTAATCGGGATTATGAGCGATAAAGCGTATTCCTCGCTCCCATAGGAATTCCATGGAATCTGCTAAATGAGGAATAGCGCAGGGGGTGATTACACTGGCGACCACGGTTCGCGGGTTGTAATGCAGGATCATGTCCAGTTTGGAGTTCAAGGCATCAAAGCTTCCGCCTCCACCTGGAAAGATGCGCTGCCGATCCTGGATGTCGCGATTTCCATCCATGGAAAGTGCGAACAGAATGTTGTGATCGCGGCAGAACGAAAGAATTTCCTCTGTGAACAGTAGGCCATTGGTAGACATGCGAAAACTGATGCGTTTGTCCTTCTTTTCTCCCAGTTCCAATGCATATTCCGTCAATTCCTTAATCATGTCGAATTTCAACAGAGGTTCTCCGCCGAAATACGAAATACATGCAGACGATGGGCTGAGTCCTACGATAAGGTCGATGCCTTTTTTTGCGGTTTCAACACTCATCGTCGTATCTGTTTTTGAAGGCGCATAACAGTAGATACAGCGCAGGTTACAATCTTTTGTAAGATGAAGAACGAGTTTCATCCAGTTTCCTGTTCTTTAAGGATGCGCAAATATATATCGGCGTATAAAACGCATGGCGATTTAGTGATGGTATTGGTTGGGCGAGTCTGCGTGAAGACATGCAAATTAATTCTTCACATCATGAAAAGATGATACACGAATGATGGCGTGTGTCAAGTGGATTCAATAGAAGATGAAAATGAATCAAGGCGCCTGAAGGCGCACTGTTTGGAGTGGGATCAGTTGCTTTCTGTCGACTTCATTTGACTCGCAGTCAACGTGCTGGTCTGCCAGTCCGACTAGTTAACGCCTCGCGGTGCGTTCGGCCTGAAGAGCGGAGTCGGAACCGGGGTGCTGATCGGGTTGTGGACCGGTGTCGGAATCGGCGTTGGAACGGGTGTATAAGTTGAATTGATCTGTTGCCGGAACTGTGCCTGATTCGTATGGTTATTGATCGTGGGAGGAGGTGGAGGCGTTTTTACGGTAGAGGCGGCAGAGTCGCTTTCGCTGCTCTCTTCTTCCTCTTCTTCTGCGACTTCCTCTTCATCCTGTTCTTCTTCGGTTGCGTTGGCTTCCTCTTCCGAGACTTCATCCTCTTCAGTGGTGGCTTTGTCGCTTTCTTCCGTGGCGGCTTCTTCTTCCGAGGTTGCTACCGATTCCGTTTGCTCTTCAACGGTATCAGCAGTGGGTGGCTCAATCTGCTCGTTGGAACCAGCCTGGTCTTTATCTTCAATTGTATCCGAAGATGCCGGTGTTTCGTTCGCCCAGAGAGTCTGGGAGAAAAGAAGCATCAACGCTGCGATCATGAGCATTGTTTTTCCGGGCATGGTAACGTCCTCCTGCGTCCTTGTGGACTAAACCTCAGATTAACAGGATACTGCTATTATTTTCCCATTTCAAATCTTTTTATCAGATCCGCTGTGTCTGTTCGCTAAACTACCGATTATCCGTGCTAAATTGCACCTTCTTCATCATCTTCCGGGATGAATTCAATTAAATCTCCGGGTTGACAATTCAACTCTTTGCAGAGCAGGTTCAAGGTTGAAAAACGAATCGCTCGTGCTTTGTTGTTTTTCAGAATGGATAAATTCGCCTGTGTGATTCCTACGCGTTCGGCAAGATCATAAAGGTGAATCCGTTTTTCTGCCATCAGTACTGCCAGGCGGACATTGATCGCCATCACATCTCCCGTTCGCTCAGATCGTCAGGTCTTGTTCTGCTTTCATCGCCGCTCCCTTTCGGAAGGCTTCCGCCAGCAGTAAAATCACTAAACCGATAAACAAACTGTTGTAATCGGCGTAGAAGAAGGGAAAAGCGGTGCCATTTTCAACACGGACATAGTCCTTGAGCATCAGTCCGCTTAGATACATGATCAAGTTGTTGATCTGCGGTGCAATTAGATAGATCAAGCCGATGATACGAATTCGTTTTACGTTCTCCATTACGAATGGATCGATGCGTAACGAGGTGCTCAGCACTTTCCGAATTTCGAAGATCACCAGCAGGCGCATGATGTTGTAGAGCGTTGCAATGGAGAGTGAAAATAGATAGATCTGGTTTCGGATCGGCTCGATAGGTTGATCTTGGACGATTAAAGCTACACCGGAAGTGTGAAAGAGCAGGGCGTTTTCCGGGAACTGCTGGAAATTGAGCAAGAAGGTTCGTACGGAATCTCCGAAAATGAGCACTCCGAAAAACAAGCCGATGCTTAATACGGTTACGAGTAACAGGTAATACCATACCACGTTCAACGTGAGGTTTAATAGTTTCGAAAATGTTGACTTGCCCAGGTTTGTCATGAGACCAATTCCTTTGTGGATTCAACTGCTTAACTTCGATCAAGAATCCAATCGCTTTGTAAGTTGAAGCTACATGCTGCTTCTGTCATTTGTAGATAGAAAAAACACCTAGCTAAAACACGATATCATATCAGCCAGAAAAAGAGCAACTCAATAATGTATCGATTAGCAAAAACAGATTATTGAATGTCAATAATGCTGTGGTTGTTACAGAGGTCTGGAATTACCACATGTGGAGAGCGATAAAAGGTTGCCAATTCAGAGAGATATTGTTTTTACGGAGCTTGACTCTAAAAAGCCAGTGTTTTAGCCGATGGCTTCCGCTTCTCAATCGTCGTGCTGGAACGGATCATTCAACGTTTTAGACCGTTGACGGTTCTATTTCTTGTTTTTCTCCGTTTTCTGCTGCTCCTGTACCGCCTTTTTCTGTTCGTCCAGGATCTTCTGCCGCATCTTCTCTTTTACATCGGCAGGGGCGCTTTCCATGATTTCTTGTTGCAGGCGGGTCATGGTCTCAAAATCAACGGGTTTCCCTTCCACCTGGATGAAAACGGGTTCCACGGAACGGTACCGGCCCGTTTCAAACAGGCGGTTCGCCAAATCGACAGGATCCAAGGTGTTATCTGTGACACGGCAGGTAATGAGTTCATCGGTCATGTCACGGTCGGTGATAAGTAATGGGTAAGCTGCTTCGAGTTGATTGATTTCCTCTTTGGTGGGATTCGGTTTGAAATGAACCTGAATTTCGGAAGATGCTACAAGAAGGTTGACGAGTTTATCGTTTGTATATTGCTTGAAAACACGTCCAACAAACTGCAACTCTTTATCTTTCTTCATGAAATTGGTAAATAAAACCCACTTCTCTCCGTTGGCGCCAGGATAGAGCCGAAGCACGTAGTATCCCTTTTCCAACAAGGATTTTTCTTTTAGCTCTGAGACAACCAGGCGGATCTTGGAGTAATAGGCATGTCGTTGTGCTTTATCGACCATTGGGTTTTTAAAGGATATTGCAACAAAAGTATAGTCTTGCGTTAAATCGGTTCGATGACCGTCTTTGTAGTAATACATCGGCTGTGTAGGCGCTGAAGCCGAACCATCGTCTGGAGCGGGTTGGCGACGGGGAACCGGTTGCATTTGTGCGTAAGAGGAAAGGGAAAAGCAGGTGAGGGCGAGCAGGCAGACGCTGAGCGTAATAAGGCTGGTTTTCATGAATCGTGACTCCCGATTTTCAAGCCGTGCAACCATTGAGCGGTTGCCATGGAGCGCAAAAAGAACCCCCCTCCGGATATCGGAGGGGGGTATTCTAACGAAAGGATGGGAACTTAGGGCCAGATGATTACATTGTCACCATCGGCAGGTTTATCACCATCAGCAGGCTCATCGCCATCGGTTGGGACGACAGGTTCTTCGCAGATGCAGGTGTTGAAGCCGAAGCTGTCACGGTCGCATTCCACGTAGTTTTTACCCTGCTGCGCACATTCGTAGACGCAGTCCTTCGCGGTGTAATTGCCGCCTTCACAGGCGCAGATCTTGTCGCCGAAGCAGATCGGGAAGGTTACCGAAGAATCGCAGGTGCCGGTGCAGTCGGCGATGGTTTCCGGTTCGCCATAGGGCGGATACGTGCAGTAGCAGTAGCCGATCGGAGCGAAGCCGACTTTCAAGGTGCCATCGGTTGCGCAGTAAGGAGCGGTCAACGGACGACCGTTTTCATCGAATTCCTGGCTACAGCGCTGGCCACAAACCGTCGCCGTGCAGGAGCCTTCGTTGCAGTAGCGGTTCGGACCGAAGACAGCTTCGGAGCAGTCCGCGGTGGTGGTGCAAGCAACGCTCATCGAGTTGTTTTCGATGCACAGCAGACCCGGTTTGCAATAATCAGCGGTTCCCCACTTCTCTGTTTCGGTTCCGGGAGTGCAGGCCTCGCCGATGGTGGCGCTACCGGAGGCGTCCGCGTAAGGCGGCGTGGAGCAGTAGTAGGTTCCGTCCTGGCTGAAGAAGGGGTTGCTGCCTGCCGGGCATTCTTCCGGAGAATTGGCGACATAGGTGCAGATCGACAGGGCACAGCCATTATCGCTATTGCAGTAGGCGCCTGGATCGAAGCCGTTGGCTTCGGAGCAGTCGGCGTCGGTGGTGCAAGAGCCATTGTAGGTCAGACCCAAGCAATAGTTGCCTTCGGCACAATAGGTGTCGATCGGATCGGTGCAGTTGGGATTGCAGACATCGCCCAGTTGGCCATCGCCCTTAGGAGTGAAGCTGGGGCAGGAACCGCAGTAGCAGCTACCGGAGATGATGTCCGAGTTCATTTCGGGCAATCCGTCGATTTGCGGGCAGGAGCCGTCGAAGTTGCAGGGTAGCACGCAGAGGCTGAAGCCGCAAATTCCGTTGTTGCAATAGCCGTTGTCCATGCTACCGGCGCAATCGTCATTGTCGGTGCAACTAAGCGAGGTGGTATCGTTGCCGACGCAGCTGCCACCCAGCGCACAGGTACGACCCGGCCAGACCGGACCGAATTCGCAGGGGCCACCCGGAGCGGAAGGCGGCAGGGTAACTTCACACACGAATGTGGGAGCGCATTTGCCTTCGGTGCAGGCAAAGCCCTGATCGCAATCGCTATCGCCGGTGCAGTCCTTCGTGCAGAAGGAGGCCGTGTAGTTGTATTCTTCGTCGGAGAAGGTCACGGTGAATTCTTTGCATTCGCCGCCTTCGCCGCAGTAGAACAATGCGTTTTCCGGATCACAGGGTGTGCAGGAAGGACGCACACAGGTTTGGGTGTCTACATCGCAGACGTAACCATCTTTGGCCATGCAGAGACCGAAGCAATCGGTGTTGACATCGCCATCGGGAAGGACCACATCTCCATCTCCCGTGTTGGTGTCTCCGTCCATCGTCGTGTCGCCGTCCGTCTCATCGCTGTCGTCATCACAACCGGTGGCGAGAAGCATTGAGCCGAGCACGAGCAGCATGAGTACAAGTAACCAGCGCTTTTGCATCGAAATTCCTCCTTAAAACAGAATAGATCCAACCTCAGAATGAGGAGAGTTTCCTAACGAGGCATCGGCCAAGGTAGCAATCTGAGCGATTAATTGTCAAGTAAATTCGCTTAAAAATAATCATGGTTTTTTTTGGCTGTCGTTGCAGCCAACTTTCACTGCACACTCGTTTTTTTCGCTTTTATGCGCAACCATGGGATATTGTTTATCATATCGATAATCGAGATGTAAAGGATTGTTGTTCGCTTTGCTGAAATTCCTTATTTTCCGATCTTTAGAAAACGATTGAAGTGAGATGTATTAGGGGGAGGAAATAATAAAAAAATGACAAAAATTGGAGAGGAAGAAGAAAAAACGAGCTTTTTTTCGGCTGTGTTGAGTGGTTTTCAGGGTGGAGATCCGATGGGTGTCTATGAGGTGAGAGGGGGGGCTATGTTGCGAACTCGAATCGAAGGGATTGGGGAAAGTGCCAGAATCACGAGTGGTGTTCTGTTTTAGAATGTGGCTTCATTACCCTGTGATATTAAAAGCTTGACAGTTTTTGAGGATGGACTAGGATGAAAGCATGGGACGAACCACAAGGTTTCCGATTTGGGAAATTCTTGGATACATGCAAGAACATTATGATGGAGGACGAGTTCCGATGTTGAAGTCAAACCGAAAAGTGGTATGGGGTATCGTGTTCGGGATTGTGTTTGCGTTGGCCGCAATTCCTGCGTTGGCACAAATGAAAACTCCAAGCCCTATGGATTCGAAAGATTCGAAAACCGACGAGCAGGAAGATGATTACTACGAACAGGAACAGGCGGGTGGTATCGATTATAGCGAAGAAGATACCGCTACAGTGCTGGATAAAGAAACGATCAAGGGCGTGATCAATAAAAGGAACCAGTCTATCCTGTATTGCTATGAGAAGGAATTGCAAACCAATCAGAAACTGAAGGGGCGTGTCGTAATCAACCTTACGATCAATCTTGATGGAAGCGTCAGCGATGTGAACCTAGTAAAAAAGGCCTCGAAACTGACAGACAAAAAAGTGACGGATTGCGTGGTGGATATTATGAAATCACTGAAATTCCCCTCCCGGAAAAAAGGTGATCCTATTACAATCAACTACCCGTTCAATTTCCAACACGCCGCGAAATAACATCTGTTTGCCATCGAGATTCCCCCAAAGGTTTAGGAATCTCGATGGCGCTATATAAAAGGCATGGTTTGTGTCGAACTTGAACAGAAATCAAAGCCGGAGACGGTATAGAAAAGGGGCGCTTGCCTCTTTTTTAATTGCCATTACAGTTGTTTCGGTGCTGGCCTGTGAAGAAACACCCAAAGGTGTTGAACCAGCCTCTGCAACCACAAGTGCCGATAATGCCAAAATCACATCCGCCGAAGCAGATTCCATCTCCGCCAAACAGCCTTTTCATGAAGGACTGATGCCGCTGGATGGGGCGAAGCTGAAAAGTAGTTCGCCCATCGATCCGGAAATGTTCCGCCGGGTTATGAGCAAGCGGCGTTCTTCTTTCAAGGTATGTTACAAAAAGGCATTGTCTGCCAATCCTCAAGCAGCCGGTGAAGTTGACGTCCGCTTCAATATCAGCCCGACCGGTCGGGTTTCGACTGTGAAAGTGGTGGAATCAAGCCTGAATCACGTTGAGACGGAGGCTTGTATCATTCGCGTCATTCGCCACATTCGTTTTCCCCGCCTTCCTTCTCGCCAGCGTGTATCTGTTGAATATCCGCTGGTTTTTGCCCCATGAGGTCGGGAATGCATCGGCTTTTCAAACTCATGATCTTTCTGGGGGTCGTACTGCTGGCGTCTAATGCCTGGGCGATTTCGCAGGAGCCGATTTATCTCTTTCCGATACAGATCAAAACTGAGCATGTTAACGAGCAGGAACGGGGCTGGATTCAGGATGTGTATCAGGAGGAAATGGCGGCCCTTTTTTGGTTAAAGCCGATTGGACCTCATAACGCGGCTTCGGTTCTTGGGCAGGCGACAGCAGGCAAACTGGCTGCCTGTAAAACTCCAAAAGCGGCGCTTCCTGCTTTGCGACAGGCCAACGTGTCGCGAATGGTTGTATTGAGCATTACGAGACCCAAGCGCCACCAATTCATCATTGAAGCTGCTGTTCTGGATAGGCGTGGAAAACCACAGTATTCTACGCGTTACGTCGAACATGGAGGGGCAGGAGAAATCAAGTACGTGATCTCTTCGGTGCTGGAGCAGCTTTTCGAAAAGGAAATCCAGGCGAATGCGACTCGGATCACTTCGATTGTGGAAACATCGGCTGTGACGTCCAACGAGGCGGACCGTTTGATCGATAGTGCGGAAGAACAGGTCGCTGCCGGTGATTTGCAGGCTGCTGTGGATTTGTTCCAGCAGGCGGCGACGATGTCTACAGAACTGGCGTTGCCTTGGCGTCGTAAAGCGCAACTGCTGGCTACACAAGAGCAGTATGACGAAGCGATTGCATGTGCCGAGCAGGCTGTGAAGCGGGACGCTTCCGATGTGGAGGCTCGGCTTGTATGGGGACAGAGCTTATTTGCGTTGGGGCGTGTCAAACAGGCGAAAAAGCAGATCGAAGCCGCTCTCAGCTTGGACTCGAATTCCGTTCGAGGGCAGTTTCTGTATGGGATGGTTCTGGATGGTTTAGGCAAGCACAAACAAGCTGCCAAAGCGTTTACAAAAGCAGTAACGCTTGCGCCGGATTCTTCGGAGATCCGTATCAATCTCGGCAAGATGTATCTGAAACTGCAACGATATCAACCTGCTATAGAACAACTACAGCAGGTCATCGATAGTAACCCGGAACTGCTTGCCGCCTATGCTCCCCTGGCGGAGGCGTACGAGGCCGCCAAGAATTGGGAAAAGGCGGCTCAACTATATGAAATACTTGGCGAAAAAGTTCCTGAATGCGCGGCGTGTCTGTTCAATCTGGCGCGTATGGAAGAGCAGATGAAGCAGTTCGAGTCGGCAATTGCGCACTATCAGGACTGTTTGGACTATGATCCTGCTTTTATCGATGCCTATTTCAATTTGGGATCGGTGAGTCTGCGTAACGGAGATCGGGAATCTGGTGTTGCAAACCTGAAGGAGTATATTCAGCGAGAACATCGATCCGATCAAAAAGAATTTGTCAAATTGGCGAAAAAAATGATATCGGAAAATGGCGGACGTTGAACGTCTAAATGAATTGGACATTAAAGTAAAAGATCACAAGGAACGAGAATGAGAACGTTGACAGCAGTTGGAATGGTTGTGGTAACCCTTTTTTGTATGTTTTTTCTTGCATGTCAGGATAACAGTCAACAAATCGAGAGCCGTGAATGGCTGGCGAAACGGGCGGATCAGTTTTACAACATTTACAAGGTTGCCTATAACCGGGTCGCAATGATTCCGCAAACACCGCACCCCTGCGAGCGTGGGCATAAGGCAGAAGAGGCCGCCCTTTATCATGCCACGCTGCAATTGTTGCACGAAAACTACAGCAGTTTTCAGAGCGATGTGAAAAAGCATTTGGGGAATGCTGCCAACAAAGACGTTCCATGCAAGGATTTGCTTTCCGAAATCACCCGTGCCAGTTTGCCTTTTGCCGAAGCCTCCACTTTGACCAAATGCGGGAAACTGGATGCGACTGCTGCAAAAACCCAGTTTTACCTTGAACGACCGGATGCGATAAGCAAGGCGGTTTCCGTGTTGCGTTCCCGTTTCGAGGAAGAGTAGAAGATTCTTCAAAGATCCTCTATTATCGATTTGTAAGAAGGTGTCACTCTTAAGGTAAAGGTGTGATCATGGCGGATTGTTACTATTTCGACTACGGGCACCTGATGCGCGATATGCGCTTTTTCGAGAGTCACATGGCCGGTTCATATCGTGAAGTGCTCTCTGCTCGCACTGAAGGACAGCTTCTTTATCTACCCGAGGCGCATTCGCCGGCGATGATCCCCTGTGATGAAGGGATGGTGTTGGGAGATTTGTACCGGGTGGACGATTCGATTTTCAAAAACCTGGATCACTTATACGGATTTCAGCCGGGCAAGCCGGAGAAGAGTCATTTCGTTCGACGTCGTGTGGAAGTTCTATTGGAGAATGATTCTATATCCGGTGTATGGGTTTATCAGATTCGAGCGGAATATCTGCGCAAGAATTTCCCCAATTCACATCCAATCGAAGACGGTGACTGGAAGTCTTTTCTCGAGTCGTTAAACGCGCAACGGCGTCAAGATGGCTCCGACGGTTTTCCTATTCAGTAGCTCGCCCAAATTTTTACGCAATGAAAATGTGATTGTAGGAATTTCAAGCAGGGGACAATTCTGAGTTGGGTTCACTTTGCATCGTTGTGAGCAAGTAAACGACGCATCCAGAGGATTGCACCAATAACAACAAGCAGGGCGATCACTTGTGAGGTGCTGATGCCGATCCGTTCGCTGATTCGAAGATTCTCGATAATCTGTTCATGCTCCCAGGATATAAGGAACCCCCGGTTGCGATCGCCCCGGAAAAATTCCACTGTAAAGCGGAGCGCCGAGTAAAGAATCAAAAAGGTCAATGCAACCTGGCCATAGAAGCGACGCTTGTAACGAACTCCCAGCAGAATGAAGAAGATCAGCAGTTCGCCCGCCGCTTCGTATAATTGGGTGGGATGTAGTGGCACAACGACTGAATGAAGTGTATGTGCCATGTTTTCTCCCAGTTCGGTCGTGTAAGGCAGGCTGTCTTTTGGAAACGTTACGCCTAAAGGACCGCTGGTAACACGACCCCAACAACATCCCGCCGAAAGACAACCCAGCCTTCCGATAAAGTGCCCGAAAGGAATCGCTCCCAATGCGGCGTCGGCCACGACAGGGAAGGAAAGTCTTCGTTTCTTCAGGAATAGATAACCTGCCAGCAAACCGCCAAGCAAACCGCCGAACCAGACCATGCCCCCTTCCCAAACCTGAAGCAATCGCCAGCACTCGGGTTGATTGAGTGGCAAGTTGTGATTCAGTGCATTGGGGATTTCCGGATGGAAACAGGCATTGTAATAGCTGCCAAGATTGAGCACGGCATAGAGCAGTTTGGCTCCGATGACCCCGGCTAATAGCAGCCAGAAAGCCAGATCCAGCAGATCATCGGGTTTGATGCGATCCTGTTTGCCAAGCCGAATGGCGATTAGGGTGCTTAAAACGAAGCCCGTCGCAATCAGAATGCCGTAGCTATGAACGTTGAAAGGTCCCCATTCACTGCCGAGAAATGAAAACGCCTCTATTTTCAACAGAGTGGGAAACATGGTCGATCAGTTATTGGAAGGGCTTGAGGAATCGGTTTTTTGTTCAGATTCCTCCGGTCGGTGGAATAGCGAAAGATCGCTTTTTCCGAAAAACATTTCGATTAACAGCAGCCCGACGCCCACCGTGATGTAAATGTCGGCAACATTGAATGTTGGCCAGTGATGATTGTAGTAATGCCAGTCGATGAAGTCGATGACACCGTCGCGCGTGAAACGATCGATTACATTGCCAAGAGCACCGCCTAAAATACTGGAAAGACCGACGATCAGACCGGTGTGGTGGTTTTCGATTTTAGTGAAGAAATACAGGACAAAGCCAACGGAAATAAATGAGATGACAGCAAAGAACGGAATTCGAATGTTGTCCGGCAGATCCGCGAACATGGACCATGCGGCTCCCTTGTTTTCCACGTAGATGAAGTGGAAAAAGTTCTCGATAATTTCGACCGGAGGACGAAACTCTAGCGACATCGCCCACCACTTCGTCAACTGATCCAGAATGACAGCAGGGATAGCAATGGCCAGAAGATACTTTCGTTTTCGATTTAACACGTGAATTCCTTGCTTTGGAATACATGCATCCCGCATGTATTTAATATCGTTAACCAAATAGCGCTGACGGCATCGAATTAGATCGCGCCATGTTAGCAGAAGCCCTTGAAATGTCAAGGAGAAACCAAACCAATCGAAGCAACCTATTCCAAGGTCTGAATGCTCTGGAGAAGTGGAATATGGTACAGGAAACGTAGCACAAAGAGTCAATCGATCAATGGAGAAATTTGGCAATGACCTTTTTGCTGTGCTACTCATCAGAGGTGAGATGTTGTTAGATGTATCAGTTCGGGTGGATTGCAAACTTGACTTTTATCGAGGAATGGATACTAATGCAGATCGGATCCGCTATTCGTTACACGACAACTCCGAATCGAGAGGAAATCATGGGAACTCGTTTCGTTCGTTTTCTGTTTATTACCATTTGTCTGGTGCTTGTTGCTTCTTGTGCCGATGAGAAAGACATCACATTTGTGCCGAATTCGTATTGTGAAGCTCAGGGATTGTTTGCCTGTGATGGCGATAGGCTGAAAATCTGCGGTGCAAATGGTGAGTGGGCGTATGAAAGCTGCGATTCGGTTTGTGAAGGATTGGGGCAGACCTCAACCGGTGGCTGCACATATGATGAGGAACGAGGACACGATTTCTGCCTGTGCTCCGGCAGTTGCTGTGAGGATGGCGAGCAGCGTTGTGCAGAAGATGACCTGGAAGTCTGTCAGGATTGTGACTGGGTGCCGATTTCCTGTTCCGAATTCTGTGCAACATTTGCAACCGAAAGCACCGGTTGCGATCGAGATCCAATAAGCGGACAGGATGCCTGCATGTGCGAGGGGATGTCCTCTGGTGTTTGCGATGCGAATTTCGTCAAATGTGAAGAAGGGTATGTGACGATCTGCAATCCCGAAGGTTCATGGACGACGGTTAGCTGTCGTGAAGAGTGTGAAAAGAAAGATCGGTATTTCGGGTATTGTGAAATGGATGGTGAAACACCGATGGAAATCTGTCATTGTTCCCAAAAGCCGGAAGACGAACTGTGCAAGAGCACCCAGCCGACCTGTTTAGGCACAAGCCTTGCCGTATGTGAAGGCGGTGAGATCGAGACTCGTGATTGCGCTACGCTTTGCGAGGAACAGGGATTGAGTTTTATTTCTTGTTCACGCGATAACGATCGCGGTCATGATGTGTGTGTCTGCGAATAACCTGCTTCTAACCCAACAAAAACCTAAATCGATAATTTGTCAGCCACCGCTGCTTTCGCAGCGGGGGTTGGTGCTGTAGCAGTCTGCAATTTCCGAGCAAGTCGGCTCTTCTGCACATACCAGACAGCCTGTCGGATACTTGTTTTCCATGCAAGTGTCCACACATTCATCAATCGTTTTTTCTCTAGTTTTAGCGGCTTCTTCCGCTGCGTCGCCATCTACCGTCGCATCACCATCGGTTGCGTTGCAGGTGTCGTATTCCAGGGTACAGGCATCCCTGCATGTGCGACCACCACAGGCGACCATGGTCGTGCAAATCAAAAGGATTAACAGAATACGTGCTAGTTGGGGCAAACGGATGGACGGCATGCTTTTTTCGTTCCTTTATTAGGAGATGGAAAATTACTTTCTCATTATCTGGAGAATAGCGTGTTTTGGGGAAGCCGTCAAACATGGATTGGTAAGAGTTTGAATGAGATTTCTCCAGAATATCATAGGGTATCCAGTTTGTATGCCGACTGTGGGATGTTATTGGGAATGGAAATCATTTCTTGCGGGATTGTGCTATTCTATGATAATCTAATAAACTCAAGAAGTAAGAGATGGCACGGTTCGATCTGGGGCAAAAATCCATTAGAAATTACAATAGTGTCAATAAAGTGAGCTGGATGATGAGACTGATTGATTATCGAAGTGTTCTCATGGTTTTAACGGCGGTTTGTTTGTTGGCTTGGCCTGGAGTCAGCTTCGCCCAATCCGATGATGATGATACCGTTCCCATGTCTTCTGACGATGCGGATACGGTTCAAACCGGAAACGATGCGCAGCGGGGACCGACACGGGAAAAAGCGGAGCAACTCGATCAAAAAGTTTTTCGTATCGGTGTGTTGGAGATGCGTCCCACGTTTGAGGTGGAGCAAAAAATCGAAGCCTCCAAACGGGAACTGCTTACGCGCGCAGTAACTGAAGAAACGAAGGAAATCAACGCCTTTAATAATACGGTCATTCCCCATGAAGAAATCGTCAAGACCATGGGACCCAGAGAACTGGTATTATATAACCGCTGCTGGTTGGACCCCGGTTGTTTGCAGGTTGCATTGAAGCCTGCCAGTCTGGATATTCTGATCGCGGGAAAAGTTCGGATGAGCGCGGTTGATCCTAGTACATTAACTGAAGGTGGAATGGCTCCATCGATGGGGACCAATCCGATTGGTGCCGCTCCCAAAGAGCAGATGTTTGCGGAGTTCACTCTTTTTGTCCGAATTATCGATTTGCCGAATCGACGAGTTTTAAAGGAGATACTGGTTACCCAGACCAGTATGGAACGTTTGGCGGAAGTCGGGCAGCAAGAGTATCATAAGTCGTTGATTGAATTGGGATTGATTACCGAAGTTCCCGTATTGATGACGTCGCCTTCGAACTCGGATGATATGGCTCTGCTGTACGAAGACTTGCCACAACCGCAGCTGGAACGGAATCCCGGTGTTGGTATTGCCGCCTGGACTACGTTGGCAACCGGGGTCGTCGCGGAGGGTTTGGGGCTGGTGTTCGGGTATTTATCGAACAAGGAACAATCCAATGCGGATAAGGCTGCTTCCATCCCAGAGCTAAAAGATTACAACGATAAAAGCAGAACGTACATGATTACCTCCAATGCCATGTACGGAACCGGAGGGGCGTTATTGCTGACCTCTGTAATCCTGTTTATCGTGGACTGGCAGAATGCGAAGAATATCGGCGCGGGCGGTGGTATCGGTATTACCGATGATGGTGTCCTGCTAAAAGCTGATGTGGAGTTTTAACTTTCCTACGAGAAAATCCAAGGAAGAACGAAAGGAACGGACCGTGCGGACTTCCCTGATGATAAAATGGTTGCTTGGCCTGACTGCTGCTTTTACATTGCTGCTTCCCATGACAGCTTGCATGAATGACGGTGTGGGTAAAGAAGGACAATCCTGTAATAAAAACTACCTCTGCCAGGATTCCGGCCTGTTCCAGGATGATCCTGACCGTCATATCATTTGTTGCCCGGATACACTCACGTGCATCACCGAAACGGAATGCTATGGTCCAACCGGTGGTGAAAACGAGCCTTGCAATGCCGGAAAGACTTGTGACAGCGATGACCTGGTATGCTGCGAGCTGTTTGATTCTCCGATCTGTGTTGCCGAAGGCAAGTGTGTTGAGGAGCCGGATGGAGATACGATCATCGACGGTGATGTGGAAGATGGAGATCTCGACGGAGAAGTGAGCGAGGTGGAAGTCGACGGCGATGAGGATGGCGATGGCGGCGATATGGATGGTGATGTGGATGGCGATCTTGAGGGAGACATCGTCATCGACGGCGATATGGATGCCGAAATCGAACCGGATCAGGAAATGGAAGCGGAGATAGAGGAAGACGCCGTTCCGCCTTTCATTTTCGGTGACAGTTTCCTGGGGAATATCTGTTCTTCGGATTCCATTTGCTGGAACAGCCCTTGGCCGACCGGCCATCGATTGACCGGGGCATGGTGGAGCCCGGATTCCAGTTTATGGATTTCAGGAGACAATGGACTACGAACCATGTTCGATCTTGAGTCGTTTTCGGAGGGGCAGATGTCTTCGACATTGCCGCGTATGAATGGCATTCACGGTGTGGATGACAGCCTGGTGTATGCGGCAGGAAACGATGCGACGGTGCTGAAGCTTGAAAATGACGAATGGAGTGCGGTCGATAAGGCGAACTTTGGAGCGGCTGGCACGGCAGGGTTGGATTTCTTCGGAGCCTATTCCGATGGTGCGAATTTCTATGCGGTAGGTGAATTAGGCGTTTTGTATCAGTACCTGATCGATTGGAACAAGCGTCGTACCGGAACTGCTGAAACATTGAACGCAATGTGGGGTATCGCCGATACGACTTACATGGTTGTCGGTGACAACTGTAAGGCGCTGAAATCGACCGATCAGTATACGTTTAACATTCTCGATCCGGCCTGTCAGAACAATGAAAACCTGTATGGTGTGTGGGGACTGGATGAAGAACACGTGATCGCAGTTGGATCGAGCAAAACCATCAGTTATTACGACAATGTTTCCTGGTGGGATTTTTCTCAATTCATGGGAGACCCGCAGGATGATACTTCTTCACCAACCTTCTATGCCGTTGCCGGGCGTGGTGACATGATTTTCGCGGTTGGAGAAGGAGGCGCTGCATATCGCCTGGTAGAGGGTGAGAACCCGGTCTATATAGGTGGCGTCGTGGAAAATGCCCCAGAATTCCTGGAAAATCATATTTGGAAGCGTTTGCCGGATGCGCCTGCTCAGGACACGTTGTACGGGGTGGATGTTACTGAAGATGGTATCGCCGTGGCGGTAGGAGATTATGGTGTGGTGTGGGGATTCAATCCGCATCTTGGAACCTGGACGCAAATCAATAAGCAGGCTTCTCGTAAAGATGCTTCCGGCGCTCCAAGTGACGTCGAAGCTCTATGGGGACGTGGTCCGGTTCTGTACAAAACCAGCGTTAATGGCGACGTTTACTATTTGGATACTGACAATTCCGCTAACAGCACCTGGCAATATCTGGACAACTTGGATGATGAAAATTTGGGTGTTTATCCAATTGGTGACATCTGGATCGTCAGCACCGGCCAGGTCTATTTCTTCAGTCATGAAGTTCGGGTTTGGGGTGGAGCCGGACCGATCCTGACCGCTTTTGAAAGCTCATTGTTTACCGGTATCATTCGGGATGCATACGGTCTCAACGACGATACGATGTTTGCCGTAGGTGAAGAGATGGCTTTCTACTTCTCGCCCGGCAATGACAAAGTCAATTTCCCAGAACTTGTACAGAATGACATGAACACCTGGAATGGCGTGTGGGCGTCGAGTTTCAGCAATGTTTGGGTTGTCGGCAATGAAGGGATTGCCGCTCATCGATTGCCGCCGGGTGGAGGCGATGCCGATACCTATAGCTGGGAATTCATCGATTTCGATGATTTCTCCTCCGGTGCCGATGTCGGGGCGCTCAATGCGGTATGGGGCGAAGATAACGATGCTGTCTATTTCGTCGGGGATCACGCCGGTGCATGGCTCTACGATGGGAATCACTTCCTGAAACTGTCCGTGGCTGGAGCCGTTGCCGAGGAGAGCTTCTTGAAGGTCTGGGGTACAGACGAAAATCACATCTTCATCGTTTCGGATCAAGGGAATCTGTATTGGTCCGGCGATGGCCTCTGTTTCGAGAAAGTAGATACAGGAGTCTCCTTGCGTCTGAACGAAATCTGGGGACGCAGCCCCGATCAGGTTTATTTTGCAGGAGAAAAGGGTACCGTTCTACAGGCTGTCGAGGCATTTGGAGAGTGGGAAGCCACAACCTGTGAAACTCCGGTCGTGGATGGGGATGTTGACGGTGACGTTGATGGTGACGTAGACGGAGATGTCGAGATCGAACTTGATGTCGATGCCGCTGAATCTCAGGAGATTGAATAGCAACAGCTATATAAATAAACTTGGTTAATGAAAAAACCCATCGTCATACCGGCGATGGGTTTTCTCATACATGGAAAAGATTGATTCATCCTTTTACCTGGATTAGCCAGGTATCATCCTGTCGAATACAAGCAGATCCGTTTTGCAGGTGCAGGGTGGAATCGTATTCGATATGCTCCTGGATTCTTCCTATATATCGCTTGTACACCGAAGCAGTAGAGAATTATATTTAAGGCAAGTTTTCCTTTTTTTTGTTGACACATGTGGTCTCGTGCTGTATATAAAATACATGATTTACTCCAGTGTAAAGACCGTGTCGTACTGACATAATGCTTTGGGTAGTGATTTCCTGACATTGAAAGTGTTCCGTTCGGCAAGGGCGTTGGTGTAATATAGTTGGTTGTTGTTTGATAATGGATTGTTTTTGCACCGAAATGCTGGAAAATCGGGAATAAGTGTGGCAAATAGGTGATCCTTTTGTTGCGGTGGTAAATTAGTCATTGTATTGTGTGGCTTTAGTTTGCCCGAATTTGATCTATTGGATTGCCGAATCTTTCATCTGGTTGTCAAAAGCAAGATATGTCTATTAAGCGTTCATTTCATGACGCTAATCGGTGGTATTTTGTTAAATAGTAGATATTTTAAGTGTCGTTCGGAATAGGATTCAATTTGCACTGGTTAGATATTGGATAGGATTGCCGTTGTAGTTCAAATGTTGTGGCCGATTTTGGCGGGAAGGTCACAAGTAGGATTTTTTGTGTGATCGATTTGTAAGAGTTACGTGTGTTTTTAGTTATGTAACACAGACTTTGTTTTCAGAAGTAAAGCAAACAGGAATCAATTGAAAAAAGGAGACAGGAAATGACTCAAAGCAAAATGTTAAATTACTTGTTGGGAACAACTTCTAAAGTTGAAATCTTGAGAGTATTGTACGAATCGGACGATGCCATGACAGGTCGCCGCATCGCCTCATTAGCTAATATTTCACCGCGTTCCTGCCAGCTTTCGCTGGATAGCCTGGTGAAAAACAAGGCCCTGTTCCGCAAGGCTGTAGGACGTGCATACTCCTATACCATTAACCGGGATCATCGCGTGATTTGGGAGCTTCTGGAACCCGTGTTTGAAACCGAACGAGGATTGGCCAAGGAAGCTGCTCAGTTGATTACCAAGCCTTTGAAGGCGCACAGCTCCCATGTCATTTCCGTATTCTGGAATTTGGAATACAAGCGCACCGGCGAATCCGTGAAGTTCGTGATTGTTGCAGATCAGAAAAAATCCTTCCCGGAGAAAGAAGTTCTGGAGCAAATCAGCTCTTCGCTGGAAACACGCTTTGGATATCCGAGCAGTGGTGAAGTTGTTGCCGAAGCCGATTTGAAAGGAAAGTATTTCTCCAGTGTTGCGGCGCGCAAGCGTTTCGAGCGTAGTTACGCTAAAATCAAAGGCTTGGCGTTAGCGGATATTCTGGGACCGGAAAAGAAAGCGACTCGCAAGTCCAAAAAAGGATAAAGAAATAGATTAACAACTGTTTCGCAACGAATGGTTGGAAATCACGCCCGGTTACCATCAAACGATGGACCGGGCGTTTTTATTGGATAAGGTTGGATTTATTGCCTGATCTTGAGTACACTGTTGGCTTATTCAACAAGGTTGAAACCAGTTCTTCGTCTTGTAAACAGGTGATTCGGGAGGGAAACAGACGGTGCGTCAGTTTGGGCAGCATAAGAAGAGTGGGAGATCGCTGCTTGCCTGGTTCAGGCATGCTTTTCAAGTGGAGCCGGAGCAAGATCTTGCAATAGAACGGAAAACGGATGAGTTCCTGCGACGGCTGGCAAAGGAGATCGTCGCTCGTCAAATGAGCGCCCCAGCCGTTCTGCTGCTTGAAAGCGTGCGACCTGTCAGTCCGATCGGCAATCAAGTTATGCATGTCATCGCGCCTTTGTACAAATCTGTTTTCGAAAGCGAATCGTTCGATAACCTATCGGAATTATTAAGTGATCGTCGGAATCTGGAGCAGCTTATTCACGAGATAGAATGTTTGGAACAGGGTGAATCGGAAAAGGCAATGCAATATGGCGATTAATCCCGAGGATATCCGGGTGATTGTCGCCACCGATTGTGGCAGTACAACCACCAAAGCGATCCTGTTTGAAAGAATAGGAAACGAATATCGTCAAACGTTTCGAGGTGAAGCGCCTACGACCGTCGAAGCTCCGATAGAGGATGTTACGCGTGGCGTGATTAACGCTTTTCAGGAGTTGGAAGAATTATCCGGTCGCCGGTTACTCGACGAACAGGGAAACATCATTCGACCGGCTGAAAAGGATGGGGCTCCAATTGGCTGCGATGTGTATATTTCCACCAGTTCAGCGGGTGGGGGGCTACAGATGATGGTGGCGGGAGTTGTGCGGAGCATGACGGCGGAATCCGCCGAACGTGCTGCATTGGGAGCCGGTGCCATCGTGATGGACACCATTTCCTGTAACGACAACCGTTTGCCTTATCAGCAGATCGAAAGAATTCGTCGTTTGAGACCGGATATGATCGTTCTGGCGGGAATGACCGATGATGCCGAACGCATCGAACATGTGGTTTCCTTGGCGGAGTTGATTTCCGCTGCCGATCCGAAACCGCGTCTGGGCTCGACCTATCAATTGCCGGTAATCTATGCCGGAACCAAACAAGCCAGAACTGAAGTGTCTGAATTGCTTGCTGAAAAGGCCGATCTGGATGTGGTGGAGAATCTGCGTCCCAGTCTGGAGCAGGAAAATCTTTCGCCCACTCGGGAAAAAATTCATGACTTGTTCATGGAACACGTCATGCAGCAGGCTCCGGGGTATAAAAAGCTTATGACCTGGACGGATTCTCCCATTATGCCCACACCTGCCGCGGTCGGGTTGATCGTTCAGGCAATTGCCAAAGAGAAAGCCATCAATGTGGTGGGAGTGGATATCGGAGGCGCGACGACGGATGTATTTTCCGTGTTTTCGGGAGAATTCAACCGGACGGTTTCCGCTAATCTGGGAATGAGCTATTCCATTGCCAATGTGTTTAAGGAAGCCGGTCTGGATCATGTGTTGCGCTGGGTTCCCTTTGCCATCGATGAGCGGGAGCTCAGAAACGCCATTAAAAACAAGATGATCCGCCCAACAACCATCCCACAACTTCTGGACGATTTGATTTTGGAGCAGGCTGTCGCAAAAGAGGCGCTTCGATTGGCTTTCGTGCAGCACCGTCAATTTGCCACCAAGCTTAAAGGTGTGCAGCAACAGCGCACTATTGCCGATGCCTTCGACACCGATAGCGAAGAATCCATTGTCGATATGATGGCCCTGGATTTAATCGTTGGTTCCGGCGGGGTTTTGTCACACGCCCCACGTCGTCAGCAAACTGCGATGATGCTGCTGGATGCCTACCAGCCGGAAGGCGTGACCACCTTGGCAGTCGATTCCATTTTCATGATGCCGCATTTGGGAGTGCTGTCCGTGCTGCATCCGCGTGCGGCGACGGAAGTTTTCGAAAAGGATTGCATGATTTACCTGGGAACCTGCATTGCTCCGGTAGGAGTGGCAAAGCCGGGTAAATCGATCATGCGGGTTCAGGTCCAGACGTCAAAGGAAGAAAACCACACGCTGGAACTTTACGCTGGGGATCTGAAAGTCATTCCTTTGGGAGTGGAGGAAACGGCTGTCGTGGAGATTGAACCGGCGCGCGGATTCGATGTTGGGGCTGGTGCAGGAAAGAAGAGTCGGCAGCAGGTGCGAGGTGGTGAAGTCGGTTTGATCCTGGACGGACGAGGCAGACCCTTTGTCCCGGCTGAACCCGGTGCGGAATGGGTTCAGTGCCTGGAGAAGTGGAATGATGCTTTAGGAGTCTATCCGAAGCGTGATGAGGCAGTGTCTCGTTCCATGCAACATTCCCGGGAGGTAGTATGAGTCGTTCGTATACACCGGGATTGAAAGTGGCGGGGCGAATGCCACTAACCAAAAAGCGCATCCTTCCTATTGCGGGAGAGGTGCTGGTTCAAGAAGGGGATCGGGTTGGCGCCGAGCAGGTTGTGGCGAAAACGGAATTGCCGGGAGACGTTTACCCGGTGAATATTGCCACTGCATTGGGGATTGGTCCGGGAGAAGTTACTGGAGCAATGCTGCACAAACCAGGCGATTTAGTCCAAAAAGGTGAGCGACTGGCCCAGGCATCTTCCTTTTTCGGTTTGTTCAAATCCAAGATCGATTCTCCGAAAACTGCAACGATTGAAAATATCAGTACGGTGACAGGGCAGGTGATCTTGCGCGGTAAACCTTTGCCGGTTGAAGTAAAAGCCTATCTACCGGGTCTTGTCACGGAAATCATTTCGGAACATGGCGTGACGGTTCGTTGCGAAGTGGCTTTTATTCAAGGAATTTTCGGTATCGGCGGTGAAGCGTATGGCGCGCTGTGCGTGCTGGCTTCTTCTCCCGGCGATGTGCTGGAGGCGTCGCTGATTAAAGAGGAGCATAAAGGCTGTATCATCGTCGGAGGCTCCCTAGTGACCGCGCAAGCGATCCGGCGTGCTGAGGAAGTCGGTGTTTCCGGCATTGTGGTGGGCGGCATCGATGATCGCGACTTACGGGATTATCTCGGCTACGATCTCGGTGTGGCGATTACAGGGAACGAGGACATCGGTCTGACGGTCATCGTGACGGAAGGGTTCGGCCAGATCGAGATGGCCTCGAAGACCTTCCGATTATTAAAAGAGCACGAAACCGAGCGGGCTTCAATCAACGGGACCACCCAAATTCGAGCGGGAGTTCTGCGGCCTGAAGTCATTATCCCGCTGGGGGAAAGTTTGGATACAGCTTTACATCCAGCCGACAAAGTGCAAACGCAATTGGGATTGGATGTCGGTTCCATGGTGCGTTGCATTCGAAGCCCGTATTTCGGCCAGATCGGAACGGTGTGCGCTTTGCCTCAGGTGCTGATGCAACAGCAGAGTGGAACGATGGTGCGTGTGTTGCAAGTCGAATTTGCAGACGGAAACCTGGTGATGGTGCCACGTGCGAACGTGGAAGTTATAGAAAGCCTATAAACGCGTGATGGTAAAACGGTTTTACATATTAACCCCGATTTGGATGGCGTTTCTGCTTTGCCTGTTGGGATTTCCTGGGCTTGTTAACGCTTCGGATGAATTACCGCCAGTACGAACTCCGGTTGTGGATCAGGGGCTTCCAATTCCTGTTTTAAGCGTGACGGATCAACCGAACGATTCCGGTGGTGACGTGCTGGTCTCGATGAAATGGATGCTCGGCGGGCGGTTTTATCGAGCGGAAGAGTTGGAACGGCTGAATGAGATCGTCGATAAGGTCGAAATTTGGCGGGCATTTAAAACACAGGCAAAATCAATCACTTTAGCGGATTTTCGGCTTCTCCAAAGTGTTTCCTATCTGCCGGAAAGCCAGTTTATCGACTCCATCGGCGAGCGGTCCGCCGTATACCTGGTGCGTTCTTACTCCGGAAGCCGTTACCGAGATTCCGACTGGATTGGTCCGGTTACCGCAACTGCAAGCTGGTTCAATTTTCAGCGTTTGAACCTGTTGATTGCCGCCATTATCGTAACGGCATTGATCTTGTTCTTTATTCGTCTGGCTTCCAAAGGCCGGGACTTGTTTATCCGGCGTATCAACGGACTGGAAGTCATCGACGAAGCGGTCGGGCGTGCTGCCGAGACGGGGCGCAAGGTCATGTTCATTCCTGGTATCATGGATGTCGATGATCCGCAAACCATCGCCGGGCTAACGATTTTAGGGCGGGTAGGGCGCTATACGTCGCGCTACCAAACAGAAATCGATGTGCCTGTGGCGCGTTCCATGGCAATGGTGGCTGGGCGGGAGATCGTGCGCGAAGCCTATTTGGCCACCGGACATTCCTTGGATTTTCGCGATGAAATGGTTCATTACATTACCGACGATCAGTTCGGATTTGCGGCGGCGGTGGATGGCATCATCATTCGCGAACGCCCGGCAACGATCTTTTACCAGGGCTCGTTTTATGCGGAATCGTTGATTCTTGCAGAAACGGGGCATTCCGTCGGGGCGATTCAAATTGCCGGAACTGCCATGGTAACGCAATTGCCGTTTTTCATTACTGCCTGCGACTACACCCTGATCGGCGAGGAATTGTTCGCCGCTTCGGCGTATTTATCTAAAGAACCCAAGATGTTGGGAAGTTTGAAGGGGCAGGATTACGGCAAGTTGCTGGTGATTTTATCTGTTTCCGTTGCCGTGATTTTGGCGACGGTTGCTGAAATTGGCGAGTGGCCGCTTTTAACAGAAACATTGCGCCAGATTTTTCACGTCGCCAATTAAATTTCGGTTTCAGGAGATTCGATGCGTAAGGAAATTCCGCTTATTATTACCGCCGTGATGGGAATCTTCTTGATTCTACAGGCGTTTATTCCGCATCCGCCGTTCAATGAACTGGATCGGACCTTGAACGATTTTGCCTTGATCGTCTTCGTCTTTACAATGATTCTTGGAATTCTGAACTTGTTTTACATGAATGTAAAAAAGATTTCCCGGCAAACCGCAGGCTGGGGATATTCTGCAATCACGGTGCTTGGTTTCCTTGTGACCATCACTTTCGGTCTGCTCAATCCCGGTGAACAAGTGGCTTTGCGAACAAAAATACTTGGTAATAACGAACAGTTAATTCGAATCGCCGGGCAGGATGTACTTCAGCGGGAAACGACGTTGCCTGCTTCGCAAATAGAATTGACGGCCATGGTTTTCACCAAAATCCAAAATCCGGGCATGGTGCCGGATGAGGAGGTTTTGGGACGAAATACGGTGCGTCGTGCGGATATCGATGGACTGATTCGGTACAATCGAATTGTACCGGAGCGCTTTTCTGCAATTTTCTCGGAGGTGCCCCTAACACGGGAACGCTTTGAAAAATTGCTGGATCAAACGAAACGAGAAGCTGGGGAACTGATCGACAGTGCTACCCCTTTAGGACGTGAAGTCGTTGAATATGCAAGACAATTGCAGGATGTTCTGGTGGGCAACACTCTGTTTGTGAAACAGGTTAAGAGTGAACTGGAAACGATGAATTTGCTGGAAGTTTCGGAGTCGTTGAAGTCATCCGCCCGGGTTGCAGTTTCTCCTTTGCTGCCCGGCAGCGTGCCATATAATGACCAGATAATTACACTGGATTCTGTTAGCGAATTGATTTTGCTTTCGATCTTGCAGCGTAGCGTTCGCGAGTTGTATAGCCGTAAAATGCAAACAGGAAACGCAGCGAAAGAAGATGAAATTCAAAAGGTTTTCTCGAATCATTCCTACTCGGAATCGATCTTTTCTCCGGAAAGCGGCAAAATCAGTTCGATCGGCCAAGAAGTGGCACGATTGGCAGCCAGTTACGGTGCAAAAGATGCTTTTCACGCGCGTACGAAGACCGCAGCATTGGAAGCAATTTTCGGAGCGGGTTCCAAAGCCGTATTGCTGGACGTAAAGCCATTGGATTCCGGAAGCGGGTTTCAGTGGATATTCCATAATATTTACGCACCATTATCTTCAACTATGTTTGCTTTATTGGCCTTCTTTATCGCCTCGGCGGCTTTTCGAGCTTTTCGAGCGCGTTCCAAAGAAGCGGCATTATTATTGGCGGCGGGATTCATCGTCATGCTTGGTCAGGTACCTGTTGGAAATTACTTGACTTCCTGGCTACCGGAAGCCTGGCAGATGTCCGATTTGGCAGATTGGATCATGATGTATCCCAATATGGCAAGCCAGCGAGCGATTATGATCGGTGTGGCTTTTGGTGTGGTATCCACGGCGCTGAAAATCATTCTCGGAATGGAACGCGGCTACCTGGGAGGAGGAGATTGATGAAACTTCAACTCTTCGCCAGGCGTGTTTTGTCGATCGATCGGCGCGTGATCTTCTTGATTATGGGGCTGACGGTGGCGCTGACTCTGCTTTTCAAGTTCCCACTGCCGATCAAGCCGGGTCATTTTTCCCGCTCTTATTTCGATGAGATGGAAAAACTGGAGGCCGGCCAAGTGGTTACACTGGCTGGAGTTTATGACCCGTCTACCTCGCCGGAGATTCAGCCGATGGTCAAGGCGACGATTCGCCATGCCTTCCGGCGCAAAGCGAAAGTCGTGACCTTAGCGCTGTGGCCGCAGGCTCCGGCGTTATTGGATCGCGCGATGCGAGATGTGTTGAACGAACCTGAATTTGCGGAAATGAAGCTGACATATGGTAAGGATTACGTGCATTTGGGGTATATGTCCGGGTTCATGCTTGTGGTTCGGGGAATGAATCGGGATATTCACGAGACCTTTCCAAATGATATGTATGGAACACCGCTGGGTGAGTTGGCTTTGATGCAACGGGTTCACAATTTCGAAGATGTCGCCATTTCCGTTGAGTTTGCCTCTGGTGGCTTGAGTGGTTCGCCCATTGCCTCGGCCTGGGTGATGTTCGCCAAGCCGGTGAATCCTGACTACCGGGTTTTAGCGGCCAGCACCGCCGTAATGGCGGCGGAAGCCTATCCCTATTTAGGGGCTGGGCAGATCGTCGGCTTTTTGGGAGGATTGAAAGGTGCTGCCGATTACGAGGCGCTACTTGGATTGGATTTGACGACGGGTCAGGCTTTGGAATTCATGCCGGCCCAGGCGGCGGCGCATGTGGTGATTATGTTGTTTATCATCATCGGCAATGTTGCTTATTTCGTCAGTCGACGGCGTTCCGGGAAAGGAGGAACGTCATGGCGATAAGCACGGATCTCAGTATCTGGATCGGGGCGCTATTGACGCTGGGTATCTGGTCGTTCTTGTATAAGGACAATCCTTTTTATAAATTCAGCGAATCCCTGTTCGTCGGCGTTTCGGCGGGATATCTGTTCTGTATGCAGATCTGGAACGTCATCGTTCCGAAACTGGTAAACAATTTACAAGCCGGTCAAACGATTTATCTCATTCCCGCCGTGCTTGGTTTGTTCATGCTGCTGCGATTGTTCCCCAAGGTAGGCTGGGTGAGTCGATACTCAATTTCCTTTGTAATAGGAACGTATTCCGGTATATTCTTCATAAACTTCTTGAAGGAAAACCTGCTCAATCAGATTGCTGCAACCATCTTGCCTTTGCTTGTGTTTTCCACGGAAGAGGGCGCACGTCACCTAGACTGGAGCCAGTCGATCAATAACAGCGTCATGGTGCTGGGGATGCTTTCCGCGCTGGTATATTTCTTCTTTTCCAAGGAGCATAAGGGTGCAACAGGAAAGGTGGCGCGAGTTGGAATCTGGTTTTTAATGATCTCTTTCGGTGCGGCATTTGGATATACCGTTATGGCTCGTGTTTCCTTGCTGGTGGGACGTATGACCTTCATTATGGGGGATTGGCTAGGAATTCTTAATTGATGGTCGCATTCCATATTGACAGCGATCCTTCGCTTTCTCTATAGTATTTTAAAAGGGCCGTTCGTTGTTGAATCTGCTACCTTGAGGGGTAAGGGGAAGTTTTCATCTCGTGACTGTCGAACATATCAGATCACTACTGAATTTGCCGGAATCGGTTTTCGATGATGAAGCCGCTCGCCTGCGCTTGCGCTTTCGTAACGTGATTCTGGAAATCCGCAGCAATGACCGTTTGTTGATTGACCGGGTAAGGGAGTATCACCGTTGCTATGTCGAAGAGGACGACGCTTCGGGAGAGGCGTTTCAGGTGGTACATCTGCTCCATATCCCGGGATTCAGAAGTTCGTACGAGATGCGGGATTTCGTACGCAGTAAAAGCGGGCGGAAGATAAAAGAAGAATTCATCGACCTGTTCGAAGGGCGTTTGGTTCGCAAGAAGAAATACGGTATCGAAGCGTATATCGATGGTGTAAACCATATTATGGTGGGCGATATTCGCGAGAATATTCACCAGGTTGCATTGTTTTTAAACGTTGTATTCGCCCGCATGTATCTGGCGGGTCGTGGCTATCTGCTGCTGAATGTGGCGGCGATCAGCGATGGTGACAACGTCATTTCGCTGGCATCCATGCCCAACACAGGAACTTCGGGGACGATCTTGTTCGATCTGATCGAACGAAAGTTCAAACTCACGGCTTTCGACCGGTTGATGGTTCGCTCTCGCGACGATCTGGTGCAGGCGATCGGGTACCCGTTGCATCCCAGAGTACATCCAGGCAGCGTGCTGCATCACGATCGGATTATGTCCTCGTTGAGTATCGGCAAGCAGACGCGCTATCGGCAATTGGGACCAAGTGAGTTATGGGCGCTGGATGAAAGCGTGCAGGTCGATGTGGATCGCATTTACGGCGAACATTCCACGCAACTTTTTGGAACGCTGGAGTCTCTTTACATCCTTGAATGGGAACCGGAGAGCCGTTTCGTGACCAGCTTCGATGAGCTATCCACGGATGAGTTGTTGAAAATGGCTCCGGTTTATTACAAAGATCTAGGTGTATTCGATCTGAACAATACGAGAGGCGAGCGTGTCGTTTCGCCGGATCTAGGTCATTTAAACCAGATCTTCAATAATATCAGGAAAGTGCGCGTGCGCGGACGCATGAACATCGAGAAATTAGTGCAAAATATCCGTGGACGACGCCATTAGCCTGCTAGATGTTTCAGGTATGAACAACCGGACAGAGCGGTATCTGATTTTTTCGGACATGTTCTACGATTGACCATCCTTTCCGTTTACTATAAATTCGAAACGGCTTGATCCGCTACGGACCGTCTGATAAAACTGTAGTGTCGTTCGAATCTATTAAATGGACTTTCTATTGAGGTAATCGATGTCAGAAGCTGTCTCCGATATTGGCAACAACGAAAATGCAACCACCCAAACGCGGAATAACGCGGGATTTACACATTTGCACCTGCATACCGGCTACAGTCTTCTCGACGGAGCGGTGCGGATTAAGGATCTTGTCAAGCGCGCCAAAGAGATGAATATGTCTGCGGTGGCGATTACCGACCACGGCAATATGTATGGTGCGATCGATTTTTACACCCAGATGAAAAAGGCCGAGATCAAACCGATTATCGGTTGTGAGGTGTATGTTGCCGAGAAAAGTCGTCATCAACGACAGGAGAGCCGCAACTTCCATTTGGTACTATTGGCCGAAAATATTCGGGGTTACGAAAATTTGTGCTATCTGGTTTCTATGGCTAATATCGAGGGCTTCTACAGAAAACCTCGCATAGACCATGAACTATTGAAAGAGCGCCACGAAGGCTTGATCGCTTTGACTGCCTGCCTTTCAGGAGAGATTCCGGTGGCGATTGCTCAGGGGCGCATGGACGATGCTCGGGCGTTGGCCTCTGAGTATTCCGAGATAATGGGACCAGGAAATTTCTACCTGGAAATCCAGCGCAACGGTATCGATCGACAGGAAATCGTTAACGAAGGTCTGGTGAAACTTTCTCAGGAGTTGAACCTGCCATTGGTGGCGACAAACGATGTTCATTATCTGAATTCCACCGATTACGACAACCACGATACTCTGCTCTGCATTGGAAGAGGTAAGTTGAAGCAGGATCCGAGCCGACATCGGTACGATACTGATTCGCTCTTTTTCCGTTCTGGGCAGGACATGCTGGATCTCTTCCCGGAGTATCCGGAAGCCGTTGAGAACGCATATCGCATTGCAGAACGCTGTAATGTCGAATTGGAATTAGGCACTCCGAAACTTCCGGTCTTCCAGGTACCGGAAGGGCATGACCAGGTCAGCTATTTCAAGAAACTGGTTATGCAAGGTTATGAAGAACGCTTGAGCAAATTGCCTTATGACATCGACCGGGAAGTTTACGACAAGCGCCTGGATTATGAGATGGGGATTATCATCCGCATGGATTTCGCGGGATACTTTCTGATCGTGCAGGACTTCATAAATTATGCCAAATCTCAAGGAATTCCGGTTGGTCCGGGACGAGGCTCCGGTGTGGGGTCGCTGGTCGCGTATTCCTTGAAAATTACAGATCTCGATCCGCTGTTTTACAGTTTGATCTTCGAGCGCTTCTTGAATCCGGACCGTATTTCCATGCCGGATTTCGACGTTGATTTCTGCATGAACCGTCGGGATGAAGTGATTCGATACGTGTCGGAAAAATACGGCAAGGATAACGTCGGTCAGATCGCCACCTTCGGGTCGTTGAAAGCGCGTGGCGTCGTGCGTGATGTCTGCCGTGTGCTGGACATTCCTATTCCGGAGGCGGATCGTATCGCAAAACTGGTGCCGGAAGGACCGAAAGTTACGCTGGAGTCCGCGCTTAGCGATGAGCCTCGTTTGAAGGAACTGCTTGAATCGACTCCCGAATACCGCCGGATGTATGATACCGCCATGCAACTGGAAGGGTTGCAGCGTCACACCGGTTTGCATGCGGCAGGCATCGTCATCTCGGAAAAACCATTGTGGGAAATGGTGCCGGTGACGCGCGGTGAGGATGCCCTGGTAAGCCAATATGCCAAAGAGGAAGTGGAACTGGTCGGTCTGGTCAAATTCGACTTTCTCGGCCTGAAAACGCTGACGGTCATCGATGAGGCCGTCAAGCTCGTCAACCGGGATCGCAAACCGGACGAACAACTGGTGATTACGGAATTGACACCGGATGATCCCAAGGTTTTCAAGTTGATTGCGGCTGGTGAAACCAACGGCGTATTCCAAATGGAATCGACTGGTTTTCAGGCGATGCTGAAGAGTCTCAAGCCTGACCGGTTTGAAGATCTCATTCTTGCCGTGGCGATGTACCGGCCCGGCCCGATGGATAACATTCCGAGCTGCGTAGCTAGAAAGCATGGCCGAGAGCAGATCGCCTACGATCACCCATTGCTGGAAGGCATTCTAAACGAGACCTACGGACTGATTGTCTATCAGGAGCAGGTCATGCAGATCGCCGCTGAAATGGGCGGCATGACCATGGCGCAGGGTGATACGCTGCGTAAGGCGATGGGGAAAAAGAAGGCCAAGTTGATGGACGAAATGCTGACGC
Source organism: Myxococcota bacterium (assembly GCA_965140415.1). GTDB lineage: Bacteria > Myxococcota_A > SURF-8 > SURF-8 > SURF-8. Next base: position 3,680,913 of record OZ223209.1, on the reverse strand, counting down.
TCTTCCGCGAGGGCGCGCGCAAAAAGGACATCGACGAAGCGGACATCGAAAAAGTCTGCCATAACATGGTCGAATTTGCCAAATATGGTTTTAACAAGTCTCATGCGGCGGCTTACGCGCTGATTTCGTATTACACCGCCTACATGAAAACCTACCACCCAATCGAGTTTATCGCAGCAACTTTGACCTGCGATATGGACAAGACGGACACTATCGTCAAGTTCATCCAGGAAGCGCGTGCGATGAATATCAAAATTCTGCCGCCTTCCGTGTTGAAATCCGATTGGGTATTTACGGTGGAAGAGGGCTCGATTCGCTATGGATTGGGTGGTGTTAAAGGAGTCGGCAAGGCGGCCGTAGACACAATCAGAGAGACAAGAGAGGAAAAACCGTATACCTCCATTTATGACTTTTGCGAGCGGGTGGATTTGTCAAAGGTCAACAAGAAGGTCGTCGAATCGTTGATCAAGGCTGGAGCATTTGATTTTGCCGGGATTTCGCGCGCGAAGAACATGGCCGTATTGGAAAAAGCGGTCGAGAACGGCCAGGCACGTCGAAAAGAGCGAGAGAGTGGGCAGACCAGTCTGATGGATCTGTTCGGTGGTGGTGGGGGCAATGCTGATTCTGCCCCGGCGTTTCAGGAAGAATATCCCGAAATCGATGAGTGGATGGAGAAAGAACTGCTTTGCTATGAAGAGAAAGTATTGAGTGTCTATCTCTCGGCTCATCCGATGGACCGGTACATGAGTGAAGTGAAGCGCTATTGCAGGACGGATGTCGCCGGGATCAACGGCATGGAAGATCGGGCAGAGGTTACTGTCGCCGGTGTGGTGAAAGGTTATGGCGAGCGCATGGGACGCCGTGGTCGCTGGGCGTTTTTTTCGTTGCAGGACAGTTACGGTTATATCGAGTGCAGGGTGTTCAATCGCGCCTACGAACAATGTGAAGAGCAGTTGAAAAAGGACGAGCCGGTGCTGGTCAGTGGTGCCGTCATGATGGATGGAGAAGGGGCGGATGCCGTCACGATGCTGCGGGTGTTAAAAGTGGAATCCTTGCTGGAAGTGATGAAGTCGAAGAGCAAGCGCTTGCACATGCATTTGCCGGAAACAATCGACAAGGAAAACCTGCAACGGCTGGCCATGGTGTGCGAGCGGCACAAAGGGGATACTCCGGTGATTTGCCATCTGGACAAGGAGGAGTATGAAGTCGTGATTACCTTGCCCAATAAATGGCGTGTCGATCCCTGCGGAGAGATGTTCGATCAGGTAGAATTGATTCTGGGCAGGCAGTCTGTCGTATTGGAGTAGTTCATCTTGGGGAAACACCCAAATTCTTTTTTTTCGTTCGAAGCTTTACAAAACTTGTGGCTATCAATACAATATGTATAGTCGGTATATTTCGGTTTAGCAATGGAGTGATGAATGGACGACTATTTTATACGTCCCATTGAACCAAAGGATCTGGAACGCGCTCTTGGAATTATTTCTCGACATGATGAAAACGATGAAGATGTAGCGCGTGAGTTTTTCCGCCTGTATTTCGAGCAAGATGAGATCGATCCCTTAAACGGACAGCATTATGTGTTGGAATGGGAGGGGGATCTGGTTGCAATCGGCGGCTATATTTCTACTAGCCAGTCTGCGAGTTACTGGGTGGGATTTCTGTTTGTCGATCCATATTTCCGAGGTCACAAGCTCGGGACGGCGCTTCTTCACCGGGTTATCAAAGATATTCAAAGCATGGGTGCTAGTGAGCTAAGGGTTGGAATCAGCCCGGATGCGATTTCAAGCAACGCCGTGAAGTTCTATCAAATCAATGGGTTCGAACGTAGCGATTTGAACGATCCGCCGCCACATCCGTATTATGAGCATACGGTAGTGTACCGTCGTTTGCTGTAGCTGTTCCAAAATAATTCTTACTGTTTGTTTCTAAAATATAAGAAAGCCACAATCGGTTGAACCGAAAGCGGCTGTTTTGTTTTTATCCAATCGGTCTGTTGCTATTCACAGCCGGTACTTTCAAGGATTCGTTGAGCGCTATTGAAAGGTCAAGGTCTGACTCTGGAAGAAACCCGCGATTTACCAGCTTACGTCGTACAACGGTGCGAAACGATCTTTCAGGTAATTGGCGAAATGATCGGGATTTAAATCTTCTCCACTGGCCAGGCGAGCCAGGTCCGATACCGTATAGCGGCGGCCATGTTTGTGGATCTTTTCACGCATCCAGTCCCGAATCGTTGAAAACTCGCCGTTGGCGATCATCTCGTCCAGATTTGGATAGTCTTTTCTTAACGCTGCCATCCATTGTGCCGCATACAGATTGCCAAGCAGATATGTGGGGAAATAGCCGAAGCCTCCGAAAGACCAGTGAATGTCCTGCAACACGCCTTTGGTATCGCTCTCCGAACGGATGCCTAGATAGGCTTCCATTTTTTCGTTCCAGATCTTCGGCAATTCGGATACGGAAATCTTTCCGGAAAATAGATCCTGCTCGATTTCGTAGCGAATGATGATATGCAGGTTATAGGTGACTTCGTCTGCTTCCACCCGGATGAGTGAAGGAGCAACGGTGTTGATTGCAAAATGGAATTGCTCCAGGTTTACATCTCCCAGTGCAGTCGGGAAAACCTCTTTGAGACCGGGATAAACGTATTTCCAGAAAGACAAACTGCGCCCGATCTGGTTTTCCCAGAATCTGGATTGCGATTCATGAATGCCGAGCGAAACCGCTTCTCCAAGCGGCGTTCCCACATGTTCCACCGGCAATCCCTGTTCGTACATGCCGTGCCCGGCTTCATGGATTAACCCGAAAAGGCTGGTTGGCAGCCAGTCTTCGTCGTAGCGTGTCGTCAGACGCACATCCTGAGGATCGAAGCTGGATGTAAAAGGATGCACGGCTTCATCAATACGTCCCGCTTCGAAATCGAATCCGATCGCTGCGGTGACTTCGTTTCCAATGCGTTGCTGTCCCTGCCTGGAGAAGAAGCGTCTTAAAATTTCCGATTTGGGTTTGCGTTTGGATTGGCTGATCGCTTTGACTGCGGCAACGGATACATCCCGCACGGTTTCGATGATTGGATTGAGTTTCTTTACCGTTGCTCGTGGCTCGAAAGCGTCCAGTAAAGCGTCATAGCTACAACCATCTTCGTCATAACCAAGAGCTTCCGCTTCTTTTTGTTTTAACTCCACTAGTTTGGCTAGAATCGGTTCGAAAGTGGAGAAGTTGTTTTCTTTGCGCGCCTGAACCCAGATACTGTGTGCTTGTGCGGCGGTTTGACTGATGTCTCTTACCAAATCATGTGGAACCTTGACAGCTTTCTCGCGATCTCGTTTTGCCTCACGAAGTAGTGCCTGTTGCTCTTCACTCAAACTGGAGTCTTTGGATAACGATTGCAGCAGGTCATTCAGTTCCTTTGAGCAGAGGCGTTCATGGGCAAGTGAAGACAATACTCCAATTTGTCGTGCTCTGGCTGTGTGTCCTTTTGCGGGAATGTAGGTTTGCTGGTCCCATCCTAACAGACCTTCTGCCATTCGGATATCGGATACTTCACGCAATCGGTTAATAAGTTCCGCAAACTCTTCATTCATGGCCGGCTCCTTTTATCAGGGTATCGGCAAGGTGTTAATAAATTTTCAACTTCTAAAGGGAAATTCCCTGTAATGTAAGTAAAGTATATAGAATATACCATAATGGAAAACAAATTTCCAGCAGATTTGTGTATTGGTGAAGAAGAAGGGAGGCTGAAAATAAGAATCAATCGAACTCGTTTTGAAGGGCTACTACATCATCGATTTCAAGATTTCCGCTGTATCGTTCAAGCCGCCACGTTTGTTTGTGTTCGATTGTTTCGCCATGAGCCAAAGGTTGCAAGGGAGCGTGGACTTCGATTTCCAGGTAGTTATAGCTGGGGGAATTGTAGATTTCCGCCATGGATTGATGTGCGTATGGTTCATCTGGAGAGATGGCAAATCCACGGCTGAACGACAAGGTTTCATTGTTGCCATGGCGTAGCGCGATTAATTCACCTTTATTGAGGTTGCCGCCAAACTTGAAATGAGCGGCTTCCCTACAGGGAATGCAAGTCCATTCTCCAACAGAGCTGACCAATGTTTCGAATAGGCGTTCGGAATCGCCCTCGTTAGGATACGCTCGGATCTGTTCTGCTTTCGCTCTTAAATAGACATCGAAAGGACGGAGACATTGCGTAACATCCCAGATGCCACGAGTGGCTATCGATTTACCATGGTTGCACAGCGTTTGTGTAAGTTCGATTTGTCCGTCTGCAAGGAGTCGTACTTTCCGCGTTATGGAAAGTCCTGTCTCGCGGCATACAGGACTGACCATGACAACACCATCGGAGACCCGTTCGCATCGGTAGGCACCGGCGTCCAATTCAAGCGGTGGAATGGCTTCCCACCATTGTTCTTGGGGAGAAATCCAGGTTTTATCTCCACCCCACAAGCGAAATCCTAAGCGCCGTTTTTCCTCGCGTAGATCGCTGATCTGATCGAAAGAAAAGGTTTCTCCAAGATGATCGTCCTGTACAAACAGTAATTCTTCATCCAACTGTTTCAACGAAATGATGCGACCACCGATCTCCGGAATCACTCCGACACTGATGTCATCCAACCAGAGTCGATACCCTTTCCAACCATAGAAGGTTGTCGCTTCTATTCGAACACTTGCAGAATTCATTCTGTATTATTTTTCGTAAAAATAGTGATATTATCCATAATTCCGTCTTCACGCGCCAAATAAAGAGCGGAATCAATCCTCGGCCCAAGTACAAACCACACTTCCAAACGGTGCTTCCAAATCCGAAATGGGTTGTGTGTCTGAACAGGGAGCATCGTATCGAACAACCTATGTCTCGTCAATAAAAACCATGAAAAAGTCGTGGAAAAATAGCACTGTAAGATATTTCCTACAATTAACCATCCGTATTGTGAAATCCTGGGATCATCTTAAAACAAACAATTCAACCATTCCAGAATTTTCTCAAAGGCCTCAAGTGTGTTGGTGCAGCAAGTATTCAGCATATTTTCGTTAAGGGGTGAATCTTTCGATACCTGTTCCGCTTGGGCTAGTGCCTGAGCTCCATCGAAATCTACATAAGCGACTCGGACTGTCAATTCATTTGGTGGTCTCCCGAATGCTGCCCCTGGAAGAGTCGCAACACCGGTATCTTCTAGCAGTTTTGTGCAAAGTTGCTGGCTGGTGGAAATTCCTTGTCTGGCAAGTTTTTCCGCTAATGGACTGAAATCAGGGAACATGTAAAAGCCACCTTCCGGCTTACAAAGTTTAATACCAGAAGTGTGTAGCATTGCCACGATGCGGGAGGAAAGGGCATACAGAATTCGCCTGGAATCTACCAGGTAGCGCTCGATTTCCATGCCACCTTTGAAGGCGCGAACGGCGGCATGTTGAATGGGAGTGCTGGTGGATGTGTAGGTTTCACTTGCGACAGCGGCCATGGCGTCTAGCAGCCAGCGAAGCTGTCTGGGAAAAGTGAAGGTTCCTAGTCGCCAACCCCCAGCGCCGCACCATTTACTTAACCCACTGCTGATGATGGTGCCTTCCGGGTAAAAACTGGCAATCGAAGTGTGTTGGCCTGTATGGTGCAGTTCTCCGTAAATTTCGTCTGATAATACGATTATTCGATACCGACGTGCGATACGTGCAATTTTCTTCAGTTCATTAGCGGAATAGGTGATGCCGGTTGGATTATTGGGATAGTTAAGTATGACGATGCGTGGCCGGTCGGGATCCTCCAGGCAGATGTTTTCCAATTCTTTTGCAGTTAGTTTCCATTGGTTTGTCTGGAATGTTGGGATCCAGCGTACTTTGCGACCGATGATCTGGGCCTGTGGAGCGTGTGATACCCAGCTTGGAGAAGGAATAATCAGATCCCCATAGTAAACCAGTTGCAGAATGAACATCAATTCCTTGCTTCCAGGTCCGATCATCACGTCTGCCCCGGAAACTCCGATTCGACATCGTGAACTGTGATAATCCGCTACGGCATCTCGTAGTGCTCGAAGACCGCGAACAGGTAAATAGTCTTTTTGATGTGCATTATTTTTGAGAGCTTCCGTAACGACATGGGGTACGGGAAATGGGGATTGTCCTAATCCAAGGCGATAGATGTGCCGACCTTCCGCTCTTAACTGATTGGATCTTTCTTGAATTGCCAGTGTGGCGGAGATCGCCAGTCCACGAACATTCAGATTCAAGTTTACATCAGGTCCGGTCTTTCTGGATGACATGCTCCCTCCATCCGCTTGATGCACTGCTTTCGAACATATTGTAAGCTTTTAAAATGCAATCAATATCCAAAATCGATCTGAATTCCGTATGTTGGAAAGATTTCAACAGGTAGCTACCGTAATGGCATTTCTGCCCTGATTTTTCGATACATACAGGGCTTTGTCTGCCTCTTTAAGAACATCTTGAATGTTTTGGGCATGATCCGGATAGATTGCAACACCCAGCGAAACGGTAATGGTATGAAGGGAGTGACCATCAGTGGAGATATTGAGGTTGTCGGAAACATCGCGCCGGATTTGCTCTGCGCGGTGTATGGCATTTTCCTGGCTTGCCCCAGGGAGTATCAACACGAATTCTTCGCCCCCGTAGCGACAGGCAATGTCCTCTCCACGGATATTCATCTGTAGCCGCTCTGACAGACCGACCAGAATATCGTCACCGGCTTTATGACCAAAGCGATCATTGAAATCTTTAAAGTGATCGATATCAATCATCAATATCGCTAGCGAGCCTTGTTGACGCGAGGCTCGGCGTTCTTCTCGATCCAGGGTTTCTTCCAGGTAGCGCCGGTTGTAGAGATTGGTCAGCGGGTCACGTATCGATTGGCTGCGTAAGCGTTCCCGCATTTTTAAGTTGGAAAAGACCAGAGAGAACTGTTCTGTTATGGTGGTTAGCAGATTTTGTTTGGAATGAATGTCGCGTAAGTGAGATTGTTCCGATCGTCCATCCCCTCCGCTGAAGAACATATGCAGCACTCCGATCGTGTTATTTTCCACTTGCAGCGGCAGGCTGACATAGCCATAGGTTGGTGGAGGGTTCAGGTGTGCACATACCGGTGCAATTTCCACCTTATCCACCATGTGAGGTTTACTTCGACGTAGCGCCCAGCAATCCAGTTTGGAAAAACCACGAAGGTAATTGGAATTATTTCCCCAATTGCTAACGATTTCCGCTCTCTGATGTGTTTGATCATATAGGTGAATAACACCGGAGTCTTCAGGGAAGATTTTTTCCAGGGTCATGTTCAAAATGGCATAAGTTTCTTCCGCATAGCGGCAGGCTTGTAATAGTTCAATCATTTGATTCAGCAGTGCAATTTCTCGATTGCGCTTTTCCAATTCATTGATGGAGCGGCGCAGGCGTTCGTTAGTAGCTTTTAATTGCTGTTCGTTTTTAAGTAACTGAAGTTCCGAATGTTTTTGCTCTGTAATGTCGAAATGAGTAATGGACACGTACTTTATTTTGCCGGAGCGACCTTGCAGTGGATAGATTCTGGAGTGCAAATAGCGCTTGCGACTCGGATTGTGGTGTTCTTTTGGGTTGTAACAGGCTTCGGGAATATCCACGAACTGTCCTTGCAAGGCCTTTTTAAATCCATCACTGTATCCCAGGTTTTGTGCCTGTTCATCTTCAAGAACGTTGTATTCTCCCATCATGGATTTCGGGCTGTGTATCCCCCACAACTGTGCCCAAGCTTCGTTTGCAAATACCATTATTCCACTGGTGTCATAGAGTTCGAAAGGCAAGGGGGACTGTTCCATCACCAGCTTAAAGTGTTCTTCTCCTGATTGTAGAATTTCCTGTGTTCGTTTCTGAACTTCTTTTTCCACGTTTTGTTGGATTTCATCACGTTCCTGATTGCCTTGTAATCTGGATGTAACCATATCTTGAAGCTGCCCAAATCCGACAATCATCAGCAATGCAAGAGCCGTGGCTGCGGCCTCGATAGGGATGGGTGGTAATGTAATTGTTGAAATGAACGACAGAACAGCAAGAGAGAATACTTGGTAAATAAGTAGAAGTGTCAGCAGTATCGTTACCGCATTCCAGCGATTTCCCGTTCCGAGATTGCGAAGCCTCCTTGCAATTCGGCCAGCTAAGGCGAATAGGAGTAAACTCAGTATTCCTTGTACGAAAGGTTGTCCGACCAAAATGACATCCCACCGTTACGGTTTGAGAATCTCCTGTAAAGGAGTGATTTCGAATACTGCCGTGTACAGTAGATAGAATAGCAGATTAATTTAATCCGAGGAAGATTGTCGGAAAATAAACTTGTTTAAGTTTCAGGATGTGACCTGTCGTTGTTCTTGAAACTGGAGTGAATCAGAAGAGGGGGAACCATCGTTCTTAGCATCGGCGATGATTGGTTTCTCGATACAATTCGTGAGACAAGCCCGGCAAACGAAACCGAACGGAATCGCCTGCCGGGAATGTCGTGCGTTGATGTATATCAATCAGGCATCGGGATCCAGACCGTTGACCAGCCAATCCAAACCGGCTTTTTTCCATTCCGGATTGCGGGAAGCATCGATGTAGCGTTCCCAGCTATCGATTCCGGTTTCACGGGCGATGCGTTTGAACTGCATTGTGGTGACAGTATCATTCAGAATGACGACCGAGCGCACCATGCCTTTTGATTTGAAAGCGGCTTGTCCTTCTTTCATGTACTGCTGGGAATCTTCGGAAAGGGGTTTCATGTCACGCATATCCACGAAGACGCCGAATTTGGTGGGAGCAGAAGCAAGCTGTTGTTTGCTTTCGTTAAGCCAGTTTTTCATATCGTCAGGTGAAAGAACACCTGAGAAGGTCAATTTGTAAATTGATGATTTCAGTTCGATTTGGTACATGATCTTATCCTTTTTTATTGGGGAACGATTCGCTATTTTCGTTCCAGTTAATCAAGACGACTTGGCATGGCAATTAAAAATCTGCGTAATCCGGGTCATCATCCAGCGGGATCAGTTCCTCTGGAGAAACGTGGATTCCGCTGTTTCCGGAGTTTCTCGTCAATTCTTGTTTGTCTTGCCGCTTCGGCTTATTAGATTGTTTGGGAGAAGTGTCCGTCGTTAGAGCACGCTTATCGCTGGGAGAAAAGTTGCTCTTTTTTTGTCCCAATAGCGTTTCACTGATTTGGAATTGTCGGACAAGAGCGGTCAGTTCTTGGGACTGACTGGCCAATTCCTCGGCGGAACTGGCGGATTCTTCAGAATTTGCTGCATTTTGTTGTGTGACTTTGTCCATTTGAGCTACTGCGCGGTTGACTTGATCGATACCGCGTGCCTGCTCGTCACTAGCGCTGGCGATTTCTGCCACAATGGCGGTGGTTTTATCGATAGATTTTACAATATCATCAAGTTTGCCAGCTACCTGAGAGGAGATCGTTTGTCCGTTTTCACTAAGGGAAACCGATTCTCTGATCAATTCTTCCGTTTTTAGAGCAGCTTCTTTGGAGCGCAACGCCAAGTTGCGAACTTCTTCCGCAACAACGGCAAATCCACGTCCTGCTTCTCCAGCTCGTGCAGCTTCGACGGCTGCGTTTAAGGCGAGAAGGTTCGTTTGGAAAGCGATTTCATTGATGTCTTTGATGATAGCCGAGGTTCCTTTGGAAGCCTCGCTGATATTGCCCATCGCATCGACCATCTCTTTCATGTACGAACCGGCGTCCATTGCCAAATTGTTTACGGTTTCGGTCATGGCTTTAGCCTGGGTCGCATTTTCTGCATTCTGTTTCGTCATGCCGACATTTCTTCCAGGCTGCTTGATGTTTCTTCCAGGCTGCTGGCTTGTTCGGAAGCGCCTTCGGCTACTTGCTGGCTACTGCTGGCGATCTCGTTACTGGCACTGGCGACCTGTTCCGATGCGCGGGCTGTTTGTGCAATGGCGTTTTCCAATACATCCGCCGTTTGGTTCATGTAGCTCTTGATCTTGTCGTAATCCCCTCGGTAATTACCGTTCATGCGGGCTGTCAAGTTGCGGTCAGACAACTGCTGCAGCACATCGGAAGCTTCGTTTATTGGAGTAATTACGGCGTTCAAAATGTCGTTGATACCCTGAATGACCTCCGAATAAGAGGCGTTAAATTGCTGGTATTTGCCGCGTACATGTAGATCGCCTTTGATTGCGGCATCAATCAGCATCTGGATTTCATCGATCAGTGATAATAGGTTGGACCGAATTCCATTCATTCCCTTGGTCAGAATGATTTGCTTGCCGGGTAGATCGCGCATGGCTCGCTTGAATTCTCCATTTGCGTACTCGTTCATAATCCCGATCGCTTCTACTACTGGAGCTGAAATTACGTCCAGCGCTTCATTGATCCCCTTAGAGAGTTCGGCATATGCGCCACTGAATTTGTCGGCATTGCAATGTGCTTCGATATCGCCGGTTTTCTGAGCTGCGATCATGCTCCCAATGTCATCCTGAAGCGCTTTGAGAGATGTCACGACTCCGAGCAAGCTTTGAGAAAGTGTATCGTGTTCAGACCGAGGTGTAATTGTGACCGATAAATCACCTTGAGAGATCACAGTCGCTGCGCGTGCTAGTTCTTTCTCGGCTTCCACCATGCGTTCCATGGCAGCCCCTAATTCCGAAATTTCATCATTCCCCTTTATTTCAATGCTGGTGGAAAGATTACCATTGGCGACATCTGAAAGAGTTTGAACCATTCCCTGGATCGGATTGGAAATCAACCGACGACTGATCAGTGTGATGGTGATAATGAGGAAAGCAATTGCCAAGATACCAACGATGGTCAATGTCAGGGTTACGTTGTTAATTGGTTGAAGCAGTTCCTCTTCGCTGATGCTGGTGGCAACGATCCATCCATTCTTCGGATTTGTTCGGAAGTGGGCCACTCGATTGCTGCCTTGGAATACATAGGCGAGAGTTCCTTCTTTTTGAGCCATCATGCGTGGGCCGAATTCCAGCTTCTGCAGACTGGTATTAAGAATGTTTTTTTCGACCGGATGTGCCAGGAAGGTGCCGTTGGCATCTGTGATATAAATATACCCGGTTTTTCCAATTTTAATGTTACTTACCAGTTGCTTGGAAAGAAGCTGGATTTCCAATGGTGTGCCTAGAATACCTATCAGTTTGCCGTTGGACATTATTGGTGCTGTTAGTAATGCAACCGGACGACCGGTGGCCGGAGATTTGAATACTTCCCCTTGCCAAGCCGTGCCGCTAGCCGCTTTTTGCACGTTGATGGTGTAATTCGGCATTTTTGAAATATCAATCCCTACAGACTTGCCTTGGATGGAATCGACCAAAATCACACCGGATGGACTGGCTACGAAGATGTTTTCATAATAAGGGTACGTCTTATGATAGCGCTCCAACAGTTTTCTCGCGCTGTCAACTTCCTGATCCTGCGAGGCAAGAACAAACAACTCTGTTTGTGAGAATAGCTTGACTTGTGCCATACGCTCGTCTAGCCAATTGTTGATATCTTCGACCGTTTTATCTATCAGAAGGAGAGTGCGTTCTTCTTCAAGTTTGAGCAGGTGTTCTGCCGAACCACTATAGGCAAAGTATGACATCATAAATACGGCAATCAGAATGACCGGTACCAGTGCCGCTAAGAATTTCTTTAAAATTGTCCATTTCATTTTCGTATTCCTCTCATTTCTCTGTTTGTTGTTTCGCTTTTTGTGGCAGCTTTGTTGCGCGCCTTGTCGGTTCATTGGATTGGACGACATGGCGTAGCGTTTCGGTGAATGAATGAATCTCATAATCGGTAAGGCCGAAAATAAATTTCGGATTGAGACGATACATTTCCTGTAATATTTCCGACTCCAATTTTGGATGCAAAATAAACAGGGTTTGACGATTGAGAACGTCCTTCAATTTGATTAGTTGTGGCAGATGTTTTGTTGCGAGTAGGATGTAAAGCGAGGAATCGGTCCCTGGTTTCCTGAGTTGCTCACTTAGTTCAGAAGGTTCCCGGAGAACCGTGACAGGCAAAGTCGTACTCAGGGCGAGAATCTTTTCTTCAATTCTCTTGCTGTACGGATCGTTCTTCGGTAGAAGGGCGAATAGCTGCATCTCACTTTTCTCTCAAGTCTTGCTCTTGCACACGGAAAGCAGTAAAGCAAGGGACATGCCAGAATTTTTCCGTACTGACAGATGTGTAAATTCAGTAATTTACGTCTATATCAATTTGGATCGTCTGAAATGAGAAGCAGGATTTCCGTGAATTGCGGAGGGGATTTCCGTAAAAAGCGGAAGATTTTCTACCTGCGATGTTGGTTCTTATCGTAAAGAGAGATTGTGTTTTTTCATCAGGTCGTATAGGCGCGTTTGTTTTAGTCCGCTTATCTTGAGTGCTGTCTTCAAATCACCGGATGAACGTTTGATCAACTCGACCAGATAGGAGCGTTCCATTTTTTCAAGCACATTTCTACGAGTTTCAGTAAAGGAAGTAAAAGCAGTAATGATGTGCTCTTCTTCTGGATTGGGTGAAGGAGTCTTTTGTTGTTCTACAATATTGGCTTTAAGCATGCTGATTCGCATTTGCATCGGCAAATGCGTCGGGAATAGCGTTGGTTCGTCTTGGGCCAGTGTTACCGCACTTTCCATTGTGTGAAGAAGTTCCCTGACATTGCCCGGCCAATCGTAATTGTGAAGAGCTTCCAAGAAATCGGTACTGAACCCCTTCATTGCCATGCCGAATTGCTCGGAAGCCTGGCTGAGGTAATGGATGACGATGTCTTTGATATCCTTCTTTCTTTCTCGCAAAGGAGGTAATTCCAGCGTGATAGTTCGTAAACGGAAAAGAAGATCTTTGCGAAAACTGCCTTCCTTAACCATTTGGTCCAGATTACGGTTTGTTGCTGCGACAAGTCTGAAATTACTTGTAGTTTCAACTGCACTGCCAACAGGGCGAAAGCGTTTTTCCTGCAAAACGCGTAAGAAGGCTTTTTGAAAATTTAAAGGCAACTCGCCAATTTCATCGAGAAACAGAGTGCCTCCATCGGCATGTTTGATCAATCCGGCGTGATCCCTATCTGCCCCAGTAAACGCACCTTTGGTATAACCGAACAACATACTCTCCAATAGCGTTTCCGGTAAAGAAGCGCAGTCCAGTACCACAAATTTCTGCTGATTGCGGTGGCTGTTATTGTGGATTGCTCGTGCGAACAGTTCTTTTCCTGTGCCGGTTTCACCAGTGATCAACACGCTGGCGTTTTGTTGCGCAGCAACGGAAATGATATCCAGGCAGTTAACAATCGCTTGACTGGTGCCAAGAATACCATCTCGGTTGATAACACGGGAGGGAGCACTTATACGTTTTTCATTATGGTATTGGTGAGCACGCGCCAGAGGAAGACGCAAATCGGCATAATTGAAACCCTTGACGATATAATCCCAGGCTCCATTTCGGATAGCTAATTCAGCTCCGCTGGTGTCCCCAATTCCCGTAATAATGATTACTTCCGGTTTTGATGGTACTTCCTTTAGTTCGCCAAGAATGTCGAGGCCAGAACAGTCCGGCAATCCAACATCCAGCAGTATTACGGAATAGTGTCCTTGCCTGGCAGTTTGCAGCCCTGTTGATGCCGTATGCGTGAAATCGGTGGAGTAACCCATACGTTCGGTCATACTGACAAGGGATTGGCAGAATAAGGGGTCATCATCAATAATCAATACACCGGACATAGTCTGTCTTTCTGTGGACTTAACCAATTTTATTTTCATCAATGACCGTACGAATCATTCGAGCGAAGTCATAGGCATCGAATGGTTTCAGAATTAGGCGGCGAATACCGATGTCTTCCGCCAGTCGTCGGTTGTTTTCCGTAATATTTCCGGACATCATCATAATGGGAAACTGAGGTGAAACTTCTAGTATTTTCTGCGATAGCTCTAACCCTGTCATTTTGGGCATGGTCAAATCTGTTAAAAGGAGGGAAAATGAACTTGGGTTTGCAGTAAACATCTCCCATGCTTTTTCACTGCTTGTTGTGTGTAATACAGTGTATCCGAGCCGACTTAGCAGATTGTCGATCAGCATGATCATGGCATCTTCATCGTCAACTATCAATAGCGTTTCATGGCCTGTTGGTAATGACTGGTTTTTCTCTTTCGGTTCGGATGTTGGTAGATCGTCTGTGATAGGCAGATATACATTGAACGTTGTGCCTTTATCCTCCACGCTATCGACGAAGATGTTTCCTCCGAGACTTTTTACCGTTCCGTGAACAACGGACAATCCTAACCCCGTTCCTTGGCCTTTTCCTTTCGTTGTAAAAAATGGTTCGAATATCCGAGCTACAATTTCAGATTTCATTCCGCAGCCTGTATCCGAAACTTCCAATTTGAAAAATTTATTTTGTGACAAAGATGGATGAGGGAGTTCTTCGAGATTGGCTTGGGTGTGATCCAAGGCCTGTAATTTGACTTCCAGTTTGCCACCCCTGTTTTCCATAGCGTGAGCGGCATTGGTGCAAAGATTCATCAGTATCTGATGGATTTCCGTTGGATCGGCAAGAAGGGACCAGTCGTTCACCGCCAGGTTTTGCTTGATTTCGATAGTTGAAGGTAATGATGCGCGCAACATTCTAAGCACTTCTTTGAGGATGGGCTGAATTTGGATCGGATTGCGCACTTGTTTGGTTCGACGACTGAATGTAAGGATTTGCTTAACGAGGGATTTTGCTCGATCAGCAGCTTCGAGAACCATCAGGAGATCCTGGTAGCTGCGACTCTCTGGGTCGATATCCTCCATGAGAACCATTTGAGTATTGCCCAGTATAATACTAAGAATATTGTTGAAATCGTGGGCGATGCCGCCTGCCAGTGTGCCGATGGCTTCCATTTTCTGGGCTTGCATCAGTTGATTTTGTAGAGTGATGTTTTCTTCTTCAGCTTGTTTACGGGCCGTAATGTCAATCAAGTTTCCCATCGTTGACGGGTGCCCTTGCAATTCTATCCAGGAAAGAGCGGCATCCACCCAGACGGTATCTCCGTTTTTAGTTACAAGGCGATATTCTTCCCTGGCGTTGCCTGATTCTGTATGGCGATGTTTCTGGACTTCTTGTAGTGCCTGAGGAAGACTCTCCGGGTGAAAGAAACGAAAGATTGGTTGACCTATAAAACTGCTTGTTTCTTGTGGGGTGTATCCCAGCATTTCCGAAAGATGTTCATTGACATACACCAGGATTCCGTTTTGGTGGACGAAAATACCGGTATTGGAGTTTTCACTAAGGGTTCGATATTTGTTTTCCGATTCTTGTAGCGACTGGCTTAGTCGCAGATTTTTTATCGCATCTCGACCATGCATGGCAGCCAGACCGCATAATTCAAGAGCTTGATTGTCGAAGGTTACTTCTGGTTGGGATAGCAGTAGTGCAATCGACTGATTGCTGTCGTCTCGGACCAGCATTTGGAGTAGTATAGAGTCTGGTGGCATTTCTTGTTGTATTGGAATTAACCATGTTGGAAGCTTGGTGTCGCTTTTAAGCAAGCAGGTTTCTGTATCCGAGAATTCCACTCCACGTTTTTCATGTTTCGGTTGATTAATTGAATCGATCGATAAAAAGGATGGTCCGTAAGTTACGCTCGAAGAGATTTGTTGCTCTGAGATGTTCAGGATGATGCCTGATTTAGCGTTCACCACTTCGCAAAGTAACTTCAAAATCGCCTGATTCAGTTCTTCTTCTGTCAAGCACCGAGAAAACTGAAGAGCCTGCTGAGCGATATGTTTTAACAGATCGCTTGTATTGGCGATTTGGCGAGTTCGTTGTTGCACAAGCTCTTCAAGCTGTTCTTGATGGTGGCGGTTTTCATCTTCCAACTGCTTTACACGAAGAGCGCTATTTACAACACGGATGAGCGCTTCTTTCGTAAATGGTTTAGTCAGATAGTCGAATGCTCCTCCTTGTACCGCTTTCACTGCCGAGGTTATCGTCGGTTCTCCAGTGATGAGAATAACAGGTACTGTAGGGAGGATTTGATTGATCTCGCTGAGCAACTCGACACCGGATATTCCTGGTAACAGAATGTCGCTTATGACAAGGTCTAAAGGCGTTGTATGAATGATTTCAAGCGCCTCTTTGCCGTCGGCGCATGAAACGACATCATACCCCTCTATTTTTAGAAATAGGGAAATCGTTTTCCGATATCCCGCTTCATCGTCGATAATCAAAATCTGAGTCATGCTTCGGAACTCTCCTGCTTCTCAGCGGAAGGAGCATTCATTGTTTATCTACTACTGGGTAAATCGACATGGAATCGTGTAAAGAGTCCTGCCTCGCTCTCAAACCACAGTTCACCCTGATGGTCTTGAATGATTCCATGGCTGATTGAAAGCCCTAATCCGGTTCCCTGATTTCTAGGTTTAGAAGTATAAAAGGGATCGAAAATTCGTGAAGCGATTTCTGGTGGAATTCCATTTCCATAGTCTTCAACGGTTATGCGGATCCAAGTAGTATCCTGATTCTCAAAGGTACGTGCGGACACAATCATTTTCTTTTCTTCGTTAGCGTCTGGGAAGCGCAGGTTTAATGCATCTCGAGCATTGGTAACAAGATTCATCAACACCTGCTGAATTTGTTGAAAGCGGCAAAGCAAAGGCGGTAAATCTTGTTCGACATCAACTGACAACAGGATTCTGTCTTTTCCTAGGACCTTATTAATTAAGGAGAATGTTGTCATGATGATATCGCTCACTTTCGCCGGAGCGAACGCTTCTTTTTGCTGTCGGCTGAAGGAGAGCAGATTCTTTACAATGGTGGCGATTCGATCACACTCAGTGATGATCATCTCGCTGAATTCAAGGCGTTCCTCCCCTGGGCAGTTCTCGTCTTTTATCAATTCGGCGAAATTGCGAATAATGCCGATTGGGTTGTTTATTTCGTGTGCGATTCCGCTTGATAGGGTTCCAAGTGATTCCAACTTCTGGCTTTGCCGAAGCTTGGCTTCGTTTTCCCGATGCTCAGTCATGTCGTGCATAACCAACACCATTCCAAGAATAACATCGTCCGAGTCAACGATTGGAGCTGCACTGTAAGTAACGGGATATTCTTTGCCATTATCGCAGAATAACAGGGTTTGGTTGGAGGAAGACACTATGGTTTGGGTAGTAAGGATCTCTTCTAGTGGATTTTGAATCGGTGTTCGAGTTTGTTCGTCTATAAGCTGGAAAATATCATTCAACAAATACTCGTTTCCATGTTCAGAAGCATAGTCAAACAACTTTTCTGCTATCGGATTGATGAAAGTTATTTTTCCATGAACGTCTGTGGTGATAATGGCTTCTCCAACACTGGAAAGAGTTGTCGCCAACCATTTCCGGCTGTTTTGCAGCTCGAGTTCGACTTTTTTTCGTTCAGTTATATCGATTCCAAAGCCGAAGAAAAACTCAACTTTTTTATCAATGTCGCGGATGGTTTTACCATGCCACTCTACCAAAAGTCGTTCTCCTGATTTGGACACAACTTCATTCTCATTCAAGGAGGAAGTGCTATTTGTAAGTAAGCTTTGAAATAAATTTCCGAGCATCTTTCGATCTTCCGGTGGCACGAATGTGGTCAGATAATCTTTTCCAATTACTTCTTCCGCTTCATATCCCAATGCAGAAAGCATGGCATCATTCATGGAGATGGTGCGTCCTTGCTGGTCTATGGACACGATGAATGCAGGAGATGCTTGAATCAATAACTTGTTTATATCTTGCTCACGTAGAATTTCTTCTTGAGCTTTTTTCAATGCTGTTACATCTCGAATGACGGCTTGCAGCATTTGCTTGTCACGAAAACGGAATGGTGTAAGAGTGACCTGGGCATAGAAGTTATTGCCGTTCGCTTTTCGATGGATCCAGTCAAACAGATTCTTACCGTTTTCAATTGCTTCTTCGATTCGATGCTTTGCTTCGACTTCTGAGGAAACGCCACTCGCTTGAAATTCCGGTGAATGGTGGGAGGGGGGGAGATTGATAATTTGTTCTTTGGTTTGGTACCCGAACAATTCTATACATGCGTCATTGCAATCCAAGAAAAATTGTTCGTCCATAATGACTGTTGCATCTGCGGACTTCATGAAAATCGTGCGATAGCGTTCCTCGCTGGCTCGAAGAGCCTCTTCTGTTTCTTTCTTTTCGGAAATGTCACGAATGATCGTGGATAAATAATCCGGGGAACCATCTGATTTTCGGTGTGCAATGATGACCTGAGAAACCGGTACCATAGAATGATCAGGTGCAAGTAAATAGGTTTCATGTTTGAAGGTTGAGTTTTGGATTGCATGTGGGATACCAACATCACGAATCGTTTTAAATGCCTCTGGCGGATGAAGGTTTTGAATCAGGATTCTGGACAACTCATTCGTTTCCGATAGACCGGTAAAGGTTCGAAATGCTGAGTTCATATATGTGATTTCCTGGTCCAGGGAGGACATGGAGATATAATCGCTGGTAGCTTCCAAAATGGACGATAGGCGATTGCGCTCCATTGTGGCAGCTTCTCGTTGCTGGATCATGCTGTTGGCCGACTGGGCAATCATCTCCAACTCCTGCACGTGTAATCGATCAGTGGCGATTTGTGTGGGAGTATCGGCATGGGCTGCATGTTGGAAAAAATTACCGATGAGAGCAAATTCGTTCCGCATCATTCTGGCCAGAATGGCACCGCCAATCAGGGCAAGTGTCAGAATCAGCAGAAACAGGAGGAGAATCTGAGCCATTTGCCATCGCAGGCGATTTGACATCGCTGCTTTTCGATCTGCGATAATGGTTTCTATCTGATCGATGGGGATTTCAGCCCCCACAATCCATTTCCAATCATCGACTGCAGCCGCGTAGAAAAGCTCGGAGTGAAGGGAGGTCGTTTCATTTTTAAGTGGTGTGTGTAGTAGAAAACCGCCGCCGGAAGTCGCAACCGTTTGTAATTCATTTAAAAAGAATTCTCCTTTGGCATCCTTGTATTGCTTTACATATTCATCCTTGAGTGAACCGCTCAAGCAGGGACCGTCGAATTGGCAAACGAAAAGCCGACCTTTTGAACCAAAGGTGGTGGCTTGGATATGTTCCAGGGTCTCTCGCTGAATGTCCTGATCGACATCATCTAGATACTCTCCAGTTCCGATCAACCAGTTTAGTGGGCTGAAACGTTTAACAAAGGCAATTTTTGGAAAGAAATTGGATTTGTGCCCCGGCTTGGTCCAAGTGTATCGGTAAAATCCTTCGCCTACAGCAGTTGCGATTTCTATCATGTCCGGTACGACGTAGCGGCCTTGTGTATCCTGGGTCGTCAACATGGAAGTGCCTTCCAACTCAGGTCGAATTGGGAATAGTTTTTCCGTACCGTCTAAAGCTGTAATGAAATAGTACCCTCTACCTCCGTTGTATCGAATGGGACGCAATGCGTCGATAATCAACCTTTCGATTTCTTTGCGAGAGTGGTTTTTCCCGTGGACAGTATAGAGTTGGTTGGCAATAGCATCTGCTTCGTAGACTCTAGATTTTATTGTATATTTAAGACGCTGTTCAACTTTTGAACGTAAGCGGTCGATCAGATCGATAATTTGTTGGGTTTCGTTTTTTACCAATTGTTTGTTTGATTCCAGATACTGTTCACGCATCTGGACGGATTCTTCACTGAAAACGCTGTATTCCTTCCAGATCCAACTTGCACCGAAGACGAGCAGCGAGAGGAAGACGATGGAAGATCCCCCAATAAAAAAACTGCTTGAAATACTGACTTTTCGAACCATCCGACCCCGAATCCTTTCCCTAGTATTTATCGAACAACTTTCTCCCGAGATTTATCTCGAAAAACGCCCATCAGTTTAGATGTCCTATAACGTTTGTAATAGTCGCACTCCTATATCTCCAGGGCAAGTTTTTGTTTACTGAAGTGTAAAAAACGAGTTGCCTATCGCGTTGCACTGTGGAGGAAGAATGAAAGCGAGCGTGAAGAGTATCATTGAAGATCAACTTGATGTTCTCAAACATAAGTCTAACATACAGGCAAGGTATAGAATAGCCTTTTCATCGAACAGTTTCGAGTTTGGTTGGAGTACATGGAAATGAGTTTGTTGGGAGTCTGAGGAAGCACGATCTGATAGGAACAAAAGCGGCAGGAAAAAAGGACTTGCAAAAACAGGTTCTGTATGGCACAAAACCCCCCGTCATGACCAGCACGTAGAATGGTGATTATGAGCTTACGCAACGTTTTCAACGGATATTACGTGGATTGGGAAACCGCCAATGTCGTTTTAGGCATGGATTCCGCCATTGATATGCCGATTCTGAGAACAACCACTGTTCAGAAAGCCCATGAATTCATTGTAAATTATGGTTATGATCCCAACAATGAAACGCAATGGGCGGAGCTACAGAAGTTGAGGCAGGATGCGCTGCACTTTATGGAGCATCAACTGCTGGCCGATCCTTATGATCCGCGCAAACGGCTGGAAATTTCCGAAACGGTCAAATACGAGGAAGATATCCGCAACCTGATGGTTTGGGCTGCGACTGACGAGAGTATGACAGGGCGCTGGGCCTGTTCATTACTACGAGTCATGCACACCCTGACGCACGTCAATAACGATCTGTCCGTTCATTTCTTTCCTGCCATTCAGAAACAGATTTTGGATACCGTGCTCAATCATGTTTACACGGATCCGGCTGGGGACGTTTATCTTGGACAGGATGAGACGGGCATCCGATTGTATATGCTGGATATCAAAACGCAAAAAAGCTATGAGAGCCTGGTCCTGAAGCTGCTGCATAAGGCAGAGAACACCGGAGCTGATATCTTCGATCGCATCGGATTTCGCTTTGTAACCTTTACCAAGTTCGAGGCGCTCGCCGTATTGAATTATTTATCTCAGAATGTGTTCGCTTTCCCGAATATCAAAGCCTCTCGCTCGCGTAATACATTGTTGGATATCGGACAGTATCATGCCGGTCTGGATGCCATGAGAGCGAAACTGGGGGATGAGGAAATCGATGCGCGCCAGTTGGAGAAACAGGTTGTCGAATTGATCGAATCAGAGAATTGCCGGCCAAAAATCAACCCGGAAGCTTTGCACGAGCGGAATGTGTATTCTTCCACCGAATACAGTTCGATTCAGGTGACTTGTCGTCAATTAGTGCGTATTCGAGGGGGGCAGAATCTTCCGATTACAAAATTGATGGAAGACAAAGGCGTAATGGAGTTCAAATTCTACTTCCCTTACGAAATCCAGATTCTTGATAAAAACTCTTACATCGAAAGCCGACGAGGTCGTGCCAGCCATACCGAATACAAGCGAGCTCAGTTGACCTCGGTGCGTGAACGGGTTTTCCCCTGGTTATTCGAAAAGGGTGCAACTCGCCCAGTAATCCACAAATAGACAAAACAGCAATTTAATTGTTTCTCTCTTTTTGACGGCATTGATGTGGTGCGGTATGATGCCATAGTGGCCGAACGGTTAAATTGGGGCTGTGCGGATTGATATGAGTCTGCACAAGAGGAGGGGCCGGATGTATACCAATGTCAATGTTGATGAGCGCTTCGATTCGTTGAACAAGCGACTGAAAGATCTGGTAAGTGATCTTGTGGATGGATTGAAGCCTCTTGATGAGAATGCATTGATTGAAAAAGATGTGCTGTTGGCAGGACCGGAAGCCGCAGATAACCGTTTCTACCGGCTGACCGACGGAAACGTTACCGCGCAGCTGGGAGATCATCCGCTTTTCTACTATGAACCAGAGGAATTGATTGGCCTGGAAAACTGTGTGAATGCCAGTATTATTTCCTGTCCGTTAGAATTTGCAGTGAGAGCGGATATTTTCGATCGGGACAAAAGCTTTAAGAAAATTCGAAAAGACAGTAATCGATTCCTTCTACTGATGGAATATTTCGCGGTACAAAATGCTTTGTATCAACTGGTGATCGAAGCCAGCATGGCTAGCTTGCACAGACCTAATTTCCAGGTGATGACCTACACAGAAGGTGCCGATATCATTCGTGAAGGAGATACGGATACGGACGTTTATTCGATGATCTCCGGTCGTGCGGATGTGATTGTCGCAGGTCGGAAAGTGGGTGAGATCGGTGAGAGCGAGATTTTCGGTGAAATGAGTCGTCTGACCGGCCAGTCGCGTACAGCAACAGTGCGAGCCCAGACGGTGTGTGAAGTCATGGCATTTGCCGGAGAGGATTTCCAGGGCTTGGCGAGAAGCAATCCCACTGCATTGGTGGATATCGCCAAGAATCTTTCCGAACGGCTTGCAAGTTTGAATAAACAGGTCAGCAAGCAAGCCTGATTTGACAGAATCCCGACAGCCAATCGGAGGTATTTATGGGGGCAAGCAACATCGCCGCCTTTTTCGATTTCGATAATACATTATTGATAAAGGACGGTGCAGAGGTTGGCCTGAAATTTTTGTGGGCTCGTGGTGAGATCTCTGTTCCTTTCCTATTGAAAACAGGTTTGTTGAACAAGCTCTTTAAGCACAACTTGATTTCTTCCGACCGTATGGCGGAGGTTGTGCTACAGGTTTACCGCAATCGCCCGTTGTCCGAATTCGAAGCTAACATCGATTCTTATTACAAATTGCTTATTCAGCCGATGCTTTCTCCACCGGTCATGCAAAAGGTAGAGTGGCACAGAGAGCAGGGACATCGACTGGTGATTCTGTCTGCTTCGCCGCGATATATCCTTCTTCCCGTCATGAATGATCTAGCGTTTGATCACCTGTTATGCACGGAATTGGAAATGGGTTCAGACGGTCTGTTAACGGGGCGCAGTCAGGGGCCTCCCTGCATCGGTGTCCACAAAGGAGATTACGCCCTTGAGCTCGCGAAGCAAGAGGGTTTGGATTTGTCTGCAAGTTATGCGTATGGTGATCATCATTCCGATCTGTCGATTTTGGAACGGGTCGGGCATCCCGTGGCGGTAGAGCCGACTCCGATTCTCCAGCGTGTTGCGGAGTCCCGCTCCTGGTCTGTGATATGGCATAAAGACTCACCTGTTGTACAGGAAGAAGCCTGATGAAGGCCGTGACAGAACGCATGCAGGGATTCAGTGGCTGGGCTATTGCTGCTGCATTTATACGGTCCTTGAAGAATACCACGGACTTGTACGGGGATAGCGATGAGACCTTGTGAGAACAGATGCAACTTGCCATCAAAGCAAAAATGGTGAGATATTGTTATTGCCTTGATGTATAATGTTGCTGAATGTTAGTCATGCCAAACCGTTGTCACTAAAGCGCTTGACATCCTGCTTGAACCTCGGGTATGGTTGGCCATCGTTTTGTCCCTTACGTAAATTTCAGGAGTAATTCAGAATGAGGCAAGTTGAAGTAGCCTTTTTCACGGTGATCAGTTGTTGGATGATACTCACGTTACCGAATATGGCACTGGCTCAAGACGCAGATGTGTTGGATGCTGAAGATGTGTTGGATGCTGAAATGGATGCGGTTTCGGTTGACGGTGATGATAATGAGGCAGAAGCCGGCACAATAACAAGAACCTTGTGTCAATCCTTTGAGGATTGCGAACAGGGGCAGTTTTGTCGCAAGGAAAGCGGTGTCGGTGGGGAAGACTTTTGTGTTCCGGAAAGCTGCAACAACAATGCAGATTGCCAGTACGCCGATTTCATTTGCAGTTCCGCGAGCGAGTGCATCCGCGAAATGTGCGTCCTGGATATCGATTGCAAGCCGGAAGAAGCTTGTGTTGGCAACGAGTGCTGCATCGCCTGTCTGCTAGACAATGACTGCACAGATACCCAACTTTGTATGAAAGGGTGTTGCCAGGCGGATCCTACCGCTTACATCGAAGGTGGCTCTGGTTGCTCGGGAATCGCGTTGCAGAGTTCCTGGGAGCAACTGGGGGCCATTATCATTGGTGGCTTGCTTCTGATCTGGCTATCCATTCGGCGACGCCGCACGTAAAGACAGATATTTTAGAATTCCTTGATCAATAGAATTATTCTGGTTTCTGCGCGCAGATTGGGATTGGTCTGTCTTGTCGCGAGTTACTTTGTGTGTGGCTTGATTTTCCTATACAAAATTCCATCGCATAGGTTGCTATTAATCGGCGTTGTTTTTTCGTCGAGTCGCTTCCATTGATTTAGAAAGAACAGCACTTTTTGTTCAATCCACTTCACAGGAATTGCCCATGCAATTCGGAGTGACTGTGGGCGCTTGAATCAGCTTTAAACGTATAGCCAGAAAATACAACTGACAACCAACGCAGATGCCGAAAGCGCTTTCAAGATAAAGAAAGAGGAGACAAATCAGGCATAACATGCAAACCGGTTCGAACCAGGTTGAATCGGTTAACAATGGGAAGGACATGGAAAAAATCGCTAGTGACAGCCCCAGTCCAAGGCTCCAGGCGAACCTTTTTTGAACCGCACCGATAGGTAAAGGACTTTGCTTTCTGACCAACAACTTTGCGATTACCACTGTTGGTGAAAACTTAGGATTGATAAAGATTCCAACAAGGAAATTCAATGCAAGAAAGCCTGTGAAGTATGGAATGACAAAGTAATTCTTTAAAATGAACCCATTGATGGAAGCAATAGCGCCTAGTAACAACATGATTCCGGCGCTGCCACGCATCACCCGCTCATCAAGTACTTTGTAGCCTAATTCTTCGTTGTATTCACCGAAACTGATTATCGACATGTGTTGTTCCTTAATCTACTCCTTGCCATCTTTAGGAGTTACTGACGTTCTGATCGGAATGACATACTAGCAAGAAAGATCCGTTTGACTCGGATGCTTTCCTAGCTCAAGATCTTAAATGAATATCCCATCTTAGAATGGGTGGCAAGTAAACCTATCATAAAAATAGGAAAGCATTAGAAGCCATTCTTCGTTTGGCTTGCAACCAACTGGGCTGTTTCGTCGATAGCCATATAATCGCCGGTCAAGTACACGGAATAAGCTTGTTGTTGCCTTAATTCAACCAGGTAGAAGGCGGTCATGTATTTGCGCGTCAGGTAGTGTGTGGTGTCGGTATTGTCCGTGCCTGCCGGACAGACAGAGCAGACGAAGCCACAGTTGGGATTATCCAAAAAGGACATGTGGCTTGCACCCAATACCTCGATTTCGATGGCAGGGGAAACCGCGTATTGATAATACTGCTGGAAATTGTCTTCAGCCGGGGCGCAGGGCTGGCAACCGAAGCCGGTGCATGTGCCGTTTAAGGTTTCTCCCAATAGTCCTAAAGGAATGGAAATCTGTGGCATCAGTTCCGGGGTAACTGAAGGATAGTCCACTGGATTCGACGCGAATGGCGAACCGGCTGCATCGACCGGATCAATTACGAAAGAAGCTGCCGGGCGTGGATCTTCCGCGCTGGTCAATAACGAAATTTTCCCTCCCATAGAATGACCACTCAGTCCAATGCGCGTTAGGTCGGCTTTACCTGCCAATTTACCGGTTGGACTCATGTTGTCCTGTTCGATCCAATCTAGGATTGCCTGTAGATATTCTTTCAATTCACGGTGAGTTTTCGGAGCGACCAGGCTTCCCGGCATTTGCGGCATAACGACGATGAAGCCCCAGGATGCAAGGTGTTCGGCGTACTGAGTGTAATGGCTTGGAGTCAACTGGAAACCATGCGTGAAAACGATAACCGGCAATGGACCGTTTTCATCTGGAACATACAGATATAACGGTATTGTCGTACCAAATAGGCCTCCGCTTAATTCCAGGTCGTAGGAACCTGTTGACCACTCTGACGTTCCCGTCATACCTGGATCGGTGAGCAGGAATATGTCGCTGTCCGATTCTTGCTCCGTGTTCTCCGGGATGTCACCATCGGTCAGATCTTGCTCGATTTCCAACTCGTCATCACCATCTGCAACCCAATCTCCATCCGGTAGGATGTCTCCATCAGAAGTCCAATCCCCATCTGGTATGATGTCGCCATCGGATAGGGAATCTCCATCACCGGGAATATCGCCATCGATAGGCAGATCTCCGTCAATCAGCATATCTCCATCTGGTGATGAGTCACCGTCAATGTGAACATCCCCTTCAATCATGTCTCCATCCGGAAGCGAATCTCCATCCGGTGGTGTGGTTGATTCTTGGTCTAAATCGCCCGTTTCATCCTGATCCGAAGGAAAGGAATCTCCATCTGGTGCTGTAATAAGGCTGGTATTGGAACTTTCGCAGGCAAAACAAACCAGGGTCAAAATGAGTATTGCAAGCAGAAGAGATGGACGTTGCATCTTCGATCCTTTCAACAATTCAATCGAATCTCCATAAAACATACAGACTTTTGGAGTGTTTCATGGACAAAATTATGTCCGATAATTTGAATGATATCAATGAGAAATCTTCTTTATAGTTTTTTTAGCGGGGGATGAGGTGTGCGCTTATTCTTGTAAAACGATTTCTGGAACAAATGATCGTTGGAAATTATAGGAAACGCTGGCGTTTCTCATGTTCAGTGGTACAATTATTCTGTTCTCTCGCCACGTCACGTTAAGGAGTAAAACATGCTATCCAATTCCTGTCGTATTGTTGTTTTCATTTCAATTGCAATCAGCATGGGGCTGTTGGGTTGTGAATCATCGGTAACTTCGTTTTTCGATAGCTGTAATACAGATGCCGACTGTAGTAATGGCTTCGTTTGCGAACAAGGGATTTGTGTGGTGGGGACGGCTGATGTGGATGGCGATGTCGATATCGATGGAAAACTGACGGACGGCGATCTGCCGTTGACTGACGGTGATGCTCCTGTGATTCTGCCGGATGGAGATAAGGACCATCCGATCCTTCCCGATGGTGATGACGAGAAAATGGATGGAGATCAGTTCGTTCAAGGAGATGGAGACCTGCCGATAGACGGAGATGTTCCCGCCAATGGCGACTTGGTGGACAGCGAATTACCGATTGACGGCGATCTTCCTTCAGACGGCGATCTGCCGATTGATGGTGATTTGAACGGTGATGGCGACCTGCCCATCGACGGAGATTGGCCCGTTGATGGGGATCTGCCGATAGATGGAGATCAGGAGACGAACCTTTGTGAGAATGTTGATTGCGCTCAAGACGACAATCCATGTACCTTTGCCCGCTGTAATCCGGATGATGGTCGTTGCTACAACGAGTTCGAACCCGCAGGTGTGTGCAGCCAGGACGATAATCCCTGCACCCATCACCAATGCGATTCGGCAAGCTTGGCTTGCGTAGCAGTCAACGATGATGGTGGCAATTGTAATGATGGCGATCTGTGCAACGGAGAAGAGCTTTGTAGTCAGGGTCAGTGTGAACCGGGAGAGCCGGTTGTTTGCTCGGAATGCTACAGTTGCGACCCGCAAAACGGAGAGTGCGTCTGTGATCCCGGCTCTTGTAATGTTTCAGAAGTTTGCAACATGATGGATGACAATTGCGACGGCAATACAGATGAGGGGGGCGTCTGTGATGATGCGGATACCGGGTTGCGTGTCGAGTTGCGCTGGTCGCTATTGTGGGCGGATCTGGATCTGCACGTACTGCGCGAAGGTGGTGTTCTGGGAGGGCAAACTGTCGATCCCAATGATTGCTACTACAACAATGCAAATCCCGACTGGGGAGTTATCGGTGAAGGCGCAGACGATCCACAGTTTGGCGACGACCGTGACAGCGGCGGTGGCTTGAACTGGCGCAACAGTACGCCTGAAACCGTCCACATTGGCTATCCTACGGAAAGCTACTATCGTGTGCTGATCCATTATGCCCGAAAAGATTACTGGCCATATGGAACGGATGTGGAAGTACGGGTGATCTTTAACGGTCAAGTCATGCAGACATTCAATGCCGGCTTGGACGACCGCAACTCCTATTGGAACATCGCCTGCATCCGTTATGAGAACGGTGAGGTCAGTGCGATTCTGAATGATTCGGGTGGTCCCCAAATCAGCTATGGCGATATGGATGGCATTGACTCGCTGGCCTGTGAAGGGCATGAAGGTGATAGTTGTACGATTACCTGCGATTGCAACCAGGGAATGGATTGTGTGGATGGTGCTTGCCGCGTGGTCGATCCGCCGGTATATTGCTGTGAAAAGGCCGATTGTCCGATGGGGCAGGCTTGTATCGATTCCTACTCCGAGCCGTTCTATTGTGAGGCGGTCATCGATTTCGATCACGGTCCCGCTGGGCAGAGTTTGGGAAATGCCGTCAATGTGGAAGCGTTGTATTCTCCCTATGGCGTTCGTTTCGATACCCCCATGGCTAATGCCATTGTGGCGACCGATGCGAGTTGGGAGCTTGAAAGTTGGAGCGGCAACAATGCGTGCAGTACGCTTACGAGCAACGGGCAACGCTGGACCGGCGATATTCTGGTAAGCTTCATAACGCCTCAAGATGCTTCAATTAGCTCCACGGTTCCTGCTGTAACCTGGTACGCCGGGTTTTACTCCGGTGAAACGCACGACAACCAGGGCTTGCGCGTGCGCGCCTACGATCTCAACGGTGTGGTTTGGAGCGATCTGAATCTGAACAAAGTGTACGATGCCTGGATAAACGATACCGGCTGGGTGGATGTTTCGCCGGATCAGCCGATGCACATGATTCTGATCGAAACTCACAACGACCCCAATTTCGTGATCGACGATCTCTATTATCCCGGTTTGTCAGTGCCGTGAAACCGATGACTTCTCGGTGTGACAGAATATGTCCTGGGGATAAAATTGATTATAAAGTGATTGACAATGTAAACACATTGTGTGCATGATAAAGCATCGTTACATTTGCTGATATGGCAAATGCCTATCTCGCGATACGGGTCTCGCCAAGGTAATCGAATTCCAAAAAGATGGAGTTGGGGATGGTGTTGTTTAGGCTGGATCCGAAAATTCTATTATTTTTCGTATTGGCGCTTGCCCTGTGCAACTGTTCAACAGGCGAGGAACAGTCGAACCTTGCTGACGCAGGGGATGTTGATGTGTACACTTTTACAGATGCTGACCGTGATATAAGTGTGGATGGCGATTCGGATTCTGATAATGATCTGGAAAGAGATAGAGATGAGTCCGTAGAAAATTCAGAAATAATTCAATGTGCTCACCAATGCCGTGATGGCTGGATATTTAATGAGGATTACAAATTATGTATGGCCAAATCCGATTGGGCCGGTGAATGTCAAACGGGTTGTGTAGGAGATTGTCCTAGCGATCTGGGAGTCGATCTTGAATGTCATGATCATATATGTATGCCCAGCCAGGAAAGTGAACCACAGAGTTTCGTTTTTGAAAGTTTTGATGGAGGATGCAGTTGGAATAGGGTCGCTGCCTGGATGGAAACAATGGACTGTGAAAGTCTTGAACTTCTCGGATTTGAGAATTACAGGCTGTTTTGTACAAAGTATATTAACGATGGAACGATCAACAAGGAGGCATTCATTATGCCACCTGCCAATGGAATTGATCAGCAATTTATACCACTTACTTATCCCAAGCAAAACGTAAGAACGATTGGTGCCAGTTATGTAGGAGAAGAAGATTCTGTACTTTTCACGTATTGGCGAAACAACGAAAGTGAGCATGGATACTATCGATCAACAAATTTAGGAGAGTCCTGGGAAGAACTGCCAACAGTAATTGTTGATAGTAATGAGCTTGAAGCGATCTATCCCCTAGCGACTATTGACGGTACTGGGAGCCGGATTGTTGGAAAACACTCCACATTGGGCTTACTAAAGAGCGAGGATGCAGGTGAAAGCTGGTTTCCGTCACGTAGAACTGCCAACGGTTTCGTTTATGGAACCGGGGAATTTGGTGGCTGTAAAAAGATAGAAATTAATGGACATCGTTGGGATGCCAACTCAACCCTTATGGTTGCTAATTTACAATGCAAAGGCGACTCGAACTCTTTGATTTTTTCCGGTCTGGTAAAAGCTCCTTACGATACGATGGTTTGGTCCAAATACGAACCGGATTACATGAGTGACTGGGTGTCCCAAGGAGTTATTGCGGTCTTCTTGTCCGACCGTTTCCCACTGTTAGCACTCGCCAACACGATAGATTATGCCGTATTCGTAGAAAATTATGAATCTGGAGAAGTATACAAATACCCTGGTGCTTTTGTTTATAAAATTGATGATGTCCTTTTCTCGGAAGACGTTCTTTATTTTATCTCCAGCACGACCGTTTTTCGTGCCGATTTCAATTCTGGTGATGTTATCGCCCTGGAAAATAATTTTCCTACGTTTTCCACGGAGTGTTGTACGGCGGAAATCCAAAAGGCATGGCTCGATCCTGACAATTCTGCACATTTAAAGGTGTTTATTTCTTATGTCACGGGTTGCCTATGGGGAGAGTGCGGTGACGATTAATAACTGGTATCGGATGGTTTTGAGCCGATTCGGTTTTTCCAGGAGGTTCTCATGAAAACGAAAGCCTGTTTTGCATTGGCTTTATTCGTTCTGTTTGTTTTTCCTTGTCTATCCTTTGCCTCAACCGCCGACCCGATCGGTGACCCCTGTACAACGGATAATGATTGTCCACAACGAAGTGATCTGACTATTCCCAATGTATACTGTTGCCAGGATGCTGATTTTTGTGGCGATTATTATGAAAAATGTGTGCTGTGTAAACAACACGAGGATTGCTGGGAAGACATGGGTGAGCCTGTGGCAATGGATGGGGATGACACGCTTTATGGAATGTTCTGCATTGAAGGGGTGTGCTTGCGTTCATGCCCACATCCACATGAACATTCTTGCGATAGTGAAGGTGTTGCATGTGTGGATGGAATGTGCCACATATGTGATACGGATGAAGATTGTAATCGCAGTGATGCCGTTACCGGAGTATGTATCAACCACCATTGTTTCGATTGCCGAACGGATGCAGATTGTCATTTAAAACCGGATACCGAAGATGTTATTTGCGAAGTGTATCAGTGTCAGTTTGTTGGTGTCACCGACGGCGATACCACCACAACAACTGACGGCGATACGAACGGCGAACAGAATGATGATGACGATAGCGAAAGCGACGACGATTCCTGCCGCAGCGCCGGAGCTTCCAACTTGATTTACCTTGCGTTTTTACTGCCGCTGTTGTGGCGGCGGAAAAGGGTGGAACGGAAGCGCCTGTAAAACGTTGCTGAGGTTATCCGCGCGGGCGGAGGATTCAGAAGACTAATCCGTACCTTTGGTGCATTCGCCGTACTTGTCGAAGGGGGCGAACTGGGCCATGGCGACCTTGGCCAGATGATTCAGGATGCGCTTCTGGTAGCGGAAGAGCAGGGCCACCGCCACCGGATTCGGGCTGGATTCCGGCTTGATCAGCATTTCATCGACCACCATGCCGCATTCCTTGATCAGGGGACGAATGCTCTGACAACTGCGGATGCCCATTTTCGGGTCCAGGGTCGAAATGGCGGTATGCACTTCGCTGAAGAGCAGCACGGTCTCATCGCGCACCATGCGGAATTTCTCCAGGTATTGCCCGCTGATGGCATTGGCCGAGTGCTCGAACACTTCGAAAAGATTCTTGTTGTAATCGCCGATGCGCTCGCCGTTCTTCACCAGGTTCAGCAAGGTAAGGTAGGTAGCGGTATTGGGCGCGGTGCCGCCGCTGACGGAGAGATGCACCAGGATTTCGCGACGAATCATGGTTTCCAACAGGTTGATTTTACGGTCGGTTAAATAGAAGCTCTCGCGGATATGCTCCAGCGTCTGTACATCGGGGTCTAACAGCACCGAGGTTACCGAAATGTACATGCTTTGCGCGAGCGTCATCATTTCCTGGAAGTTCTGGTACATCTGGTCGGGCAGGGGCTTTTCCGTAAAGATACCCGCGATCTTACTCCAGAATTTCTTCCCAAAAATCGTTTTGTCCACTTTCATGTCTGTCTCCTTTTACCACTCGAAAAGATGTGAAATGCCGAAGATGCCGAGTGGAAGCACGTAGAAGACTCCAACAAGGAAGTAAAGCGCCACTTTCTTGTCTTTAGTCGCCTTTTGGGCAAGCCACTGGGCGGAAGACATGATGCCGACTCGAAGCGGCTTGAAAATATAGACCAGTGCGATTCCTGTAAGGTTGAATACAAGGTGAACGAAGGCAATCGCCAGTCCGTTGACATTACCGGCAAGAGCGGCCAGCAGAGCGGTGATGGTCGTGCCGACGTTTGCTCCCAGTGTGATTGGGAAGGCCGCGTTCAAGCTCATTGCTCCTGCACCGATCAGCGGAACCAACAGCGAAGTAGTGATGGAACTGGATTGTACAAGAGCGGTTAGAATCATACCGACGATAATGGCGAAAATCGGATTGGCCCCGAATAATTTATCGATTGCCACTTCCAGCCGCTCGATCATCATCGCCTTCATGTTCTTGACGATCAGAACCAAGGCAGTGAACAAGAGGATAAAGGAAAGAACGATCATGATGATGCCGGTGGCATGTTCGCTGATCTGCATTGTGTCGATCAGCAGATGCTCAGTGGCCTTTACCGCCGGCTTGACAATCGCTTTTAAGGGGCTGGTAAAGGAAAGTGAATCGGATCCTGAAAAGAGGTGTGCCAGGAAAACGCCCGATTTTTCTAAATATCCCGTAAGTAGTTCAAATGGAAGCAGAATAAACACTCCCATCCAATTGAAGAAATCGTGCATTACCGCCCCGGCGAAGGCTCGCTCGAATTCTTGCTTTTGGCGGATATGACCCAGTGAAACAATGGCGTTAGTGACCGAAGTGCCGATGTTGGCTCCCATGACGATGGGAACCGCCCCACCGATTGTCAATGCTCCGCCACTGACCAGACCCACCACGGTGGACGTCGTAACAGAGGAACTTTGCACCAGTGCGGTGGAAAGGATACCGATCATCAGTCCGGTAAAGGGGTTACTGGTCACGGAAATCAGCGATTCGGCGACATCTCTGCCGAGAAGCTTGAATGCGCCACCCATCAATCCGATCGCCATAAAGAAGAAATACAGCAGAAGAAGCAAGATGAGGAATCGGAACCAATTCGGTACTGAGAATTCTTTCACTTTTTCCATGCTATTTAAGCGAGTCCCTTTCCGAATGTGGAGCGCCAAAGGTCAAAAGAGGCGAGTGGACGAATCTGCTTCTAGAACAGTTTATGGCAGAGTAAGCATAGGCGCGGAAAAATCAAGTTAAAATTTTGTTAACCCAAATCCCTCTGCCATGCCAGATTGTCGGAATAACGACCTGTTCCCCTGTAT
This sequence comes from Myxococcota bacterium, assembly GCA_965140415.1. Taxonomy (GTDB): domain Bacteria; phylum Myxococcota_A; class SURF-8; order SURF-8; family SURF-8. The sequence goes on along the minus strand of OZ223209.1, from coordinate 3,647,743 downwards.
TTTAAACGTTTTTCGCCTTTGGCTTGACCCGGATTGGAGCTGCCGCTACAATCCAATGTCATTTATAAGAAAGGGATTTGGCGCTGATTACAGATGTTTCCCTTTCATACAAAGCGACTGGACCTTGCCAGTCGGAGGCATCCTATCACAGCCACATAAGGTGTTCAACTATGAATCGTATGCTTTTGTTCCATCCTTTTAAGTCTCGCAGCAGCAGATTTGGGATGAAATTCACATATTTGCTTTTATTCGCAGTGTCTTGCTGGATACTTGGTCTACAGTTTTCTTGCGCGCGCTACAACCCGTACGGCAAGGGAACCTCTGATGGACGTATTATCGTGGATGAATTGAATACTTCAGCAGAAAAACCGATCCCGTTATGTGGAATGGCGGAACTGCCGATCATTGCACAGAAGCTCTATTGTGCCAATGGGCAGCGCTTTCATACTTCCATTGAAGATGGGTTGGAAAAAAAGACGGAAGATGTAACTGTGAAATCGAAAAACGGCCATGATATCTTTCGTTTCGATGGGTATTGCCACGATAAGTTGATTGTGCTTTATGTCGCGCCGGATGCATGTGAAGAGGCAACGGAATACCAACCGTATTCCTCTGACGATATTGATGAGATTGAGTAGTGAAAAAAAACACTTCACCGTTGCATCTGTTTCCAACACTTGCTATAAACGCTGTTCAATCTGCCGACGGAAAGGCGATCCGAGAATAAATCGGACGAGTCGGATAAACGGAACTTCGATCTCGAATAGGGTGATAATGAGGAGAGAGATATGAGCGACGAACGAGTGCCAATGACGCCGGACGGCAAGCGACGGATGAAACAGGAACTGGACCATCTGAAATCGGTGGAGCGTCCGGCAATTGTTCGTGAAATCGAAGTTGCGCGCGCTCACGGAGATCTTTCAGAGAATGCGGAATACCAGTATGCCAAAGACAAGCAAGGACTGATCGAAGCTCAAATCAAGGACTATGAAAGTCGTCTGAGTCGGGCGGAAGTAATCGATCCTTCTAAACTTTCCGGTGATCGTGTGATGTTTGGTGCCACCGTGACTCTGTTCGATTTGGAAACGGAAAAAGAGGAACGGTATCAGATTGTAGGCAATTACGAAGCCAGTTGGGAAAAAGGTCTGATCAGCATCGAATCCGCTATTGCACGTGCGATGATCAATCGTTCTCAGGGCGATGAAGTTCGCGTGAAGACACCTAATGGTCTTAGACGTTTCGAGATCGTCGATGTGGAGTACGTCGGGTAGCTATGGCAAAGGCAACCAGGTCGAACAAGGAACGGCTGCTTCAAGCCATCCCCTCACTTCGACGACCACTGGTTGTCCTGGCTCGCCGGAATTTTGAATCCATCGACCAAATCGGGGGGCTTTCCAAGCGTCTGTTACAAGATGTCGTTCCATTGTGCAACTTGGAGCTTCCTAAAACCTTCCAAGAAAAAATTTCGAAACTTTCCAACTTACTAGAAGATTTTGAAACGCTTTCCGCTGGTGAGAAGCGCAGGCGTCTGCTTGACGTTCTGGCCGTATTGGATCGACTGGAGGAGTTGGCGCATCGCAAGGTTGCTCCGCCAGACACCTCTACCCATGGTGGAAAATTGCAGTTGGACCGTCGTCCTTTATTCAATTCCGTTCAATTCTTGAAGGGAGTCGGACCGCGTCTCGCCGAGCATTTCGCAGCCCGAAGCATTGCCACTGTGGAAGACCTGCTTTATTTTTTGCCGACACGTTGGGTGGATTTACGGCAGGTCAGTCGCATTTCGGCCTTGGAAGTCGGTGAATTCGGCCAGGCCGTTGGCACCATCATGACCATGAGCGCCAATTGGAAACCCTATTTAAAAAAGCCGTTTGAACTTGTGGTTCAGGATGCTACCGGCACGGTCACCTGTAGTTGGTTTCATTATGGGGGCAATGCCATTCCCAATCGTTTCAAAGTGGGAGACAAGGTCCGAATTGCCGGTAAGATCAATGCGTTTCGAGGTCGTCACCAGATCGTGCATCCGGAAATCGAGTTGGCCAGCGATACTCCAATGCGTGAAGGTCATCTGATTCGCCCGGTATATCCGGAAATCAAGGGGATTGCCGCTCGCCAACTAAGTGAGATCGTTCAACAGGCTCTGGTGGATTACTTGCAGTTGTTGGAAGATCCATTCCCCGCAGAGTTGCGAAAGCGCGCGAATTTACCTGATTTGTTGGAGACTTTGCGCTACCTGCACCACCCGGGCGATCAGGTAGATGCGGCCAAGTTGAATTTGGGTGAGAGTCCTTATCAACGCCGCTTGGTGTTCGATGAGTTTTTCTTTGTGCAACTAGCGCTGATGCAGAAACGTGGTGCGGTTAAAAGCTCACAAGGAGTAGCACATCGTCGCTTGAACACCTTGGCCAAGGCGTTTTACAAGCGCTTTCCTCATCAGTTGACCGACGCGCAACGCCGTGTAATTTCGGAGATTGTGGAAGATCTAGTATCCCCAAGCCCAATGAATCGTCTATTACAGGGTGATGTCGGGTCGGGGAAGACCGTGGTCGCCGTGTTAACGGCGCTCTTGATTGTGGAGAACGGTTATCAGGTGGCGCTGATGGCTCCCACCGAAATTCTGGCCGAGCAGCATTATCGTAGTATCTCGGAACTTTGCGCTCCGTTGGACTTGCGTGTAGAACTATTGACTTCCGACATTCGTCGCTCGGATAAACTGGCGATCTATGAAGATATTCAATCGGGTGAGATCGATTTCGTAATCGGCACGCACGCGCTGATCCAGAAAGGGGTGGAGTTTAAGAAACTGGGTTATGTCATTGTAGATGAGCAGCATCGTTTCGGGGTGGATCAGCGAGCGAATCTTCGTTCCAAAGGAATGCTGCCCGATTGTCTCGTCATGACGGCCACACCGATTCCGCGTTCGCTTTCCTTGACGGTATATGGTGATTTGGATGTTTCCATACTGGACGAATTACCCAAGGGGCGTCGTCCGATCATTACCGAAGTGCTGTGGATGTCCGAACAAAGTGTGGTCGAGCGGAAATTAAAAAAGGAAGTGCAGGCCGGGCGGCAGGTATACGTTATCACTCCGCTGGTTTCCGAATCGGAAAAGATGGACTTGAAGGATGCGGAAAGCGAATGGGAGCGTTTGCGTGCCGTATTTCCGGAGTTTACCGTCGGTCTGCTGCACGGGCGGATGTCGCGAATCGATAAAGACAGCGTCATGCGGGCCTTCTTGGAGGGCGTGTACGATATTCTGGTGTCCACAACGGTAGTGGAAGTCGGGGTGGATGTGCCCAATGCTACCGTGATGGTGGTGCAGCACGCGGAGCGATTCGGGCTGGCTCAGCTACATCAGTTGCGAGGGCGAGTCGGGCGCGGCAAGAGCGAGTCCTATTGCTATCTGATGTGTGAGCATGTTTCCGATGATGCACGGGAACGGCTGGCTATCATGGAGCAAACGACGGATGGTTTTCGTATAGCCGAAAAGGATCTGGAAATTCGTGGACCGGGAGATTTTTTAGGAACGCGCCAGACCGGTACGCCACTGTTTGTCCACGCTAATTTGATTCGACATCAGCACATTCTACAAGAAGCACGAGAAGTGGCACAATGGCTGATCGAACAAGATCCAGAATTGCGCCAACCCGAGCACGAAAAAATTCGGCAGCAGTTCGAAAGTCGTTGGCTGGAACGCTTGAATTTAATCGGAATCGGCTGATGTTACGCTAGCTTTCCGCTTTCCAGAGTTTTAGTCCGGTAACCGGATCTTCCTCTCGCAGCAGGGCTGGTCCTTCAAACTGCTGAATGATGCATTCCGCTACGGCGATTTCACAACCTTCGAAGACATGCCCTCCCAGCGCCTTGCCATCATGGCCGCTCACGGTTGCATGCAGATGAGCGAAGGGTTTGCCATCAAGCATGGAAATATTGCCCGTGCAGTGTAGAATTTCGATGGTGTGGTCGATGGTGAATGTCGAATATGCGTTCTGCTCGAAGTCATAGGCACCCAGCGTAGCATTCTTTAGTGCGCCGATGATCGATACCATTCCAAACTGAATACCATTATTCTGGCAAAACTCGTGTATTTCCGTTAACAAGTCTCCACCTGCTTTTAGGCGGGCGACGTGAACCTGTTGAATCTTGGTCTGTACTGCCATGGTTTTTCCTTTTGAAACTGTTACAGTTTTTTCTCTTGCTTGCGCAGTTCATGAAGCAGGTATGCCGCTGCACCGTAAATACCCGCGCCTTCCCATAATTGGCTCGTGCGGAATTCCACTCCCGCCCACACGGCAGGATAGGCGCGCTTTTGCATTTCCTGTTCCATGGCAGGGAAAAACAGCTTGAAGGATTTTCCCAGACCGCCACCAAAGAGAATCAGCTTGAGATTCAAAATGTTCAACAGACCCGCGAGAGCCTGTCCGATAGCCCGACCAACTTCGTCCCAGTATTTCTGTGCCTGGGGATTGCCTTCTTCGGCCATCAAGGCGAGTTCGTGTGGGATGCCGCATTCGTTTTGCACTTTGTCCAGTACATCCCGGAAGTCGTCCTCTTTTACACGCCGGATCAGGCTGTTGGCGCTGGCAAACGTTTCCAGGCAGCCGTTGGAGCCGCAATTGCAAGGGGGACCGTCCGGGTCGATGCAAATGTGACCCAGTTCGCCCGCCATGCCATCTACGCCGGTCCAGATGTGCCCATCCAGGCACAGGGCGCCACCCAAACCCGTGCCGAGCGCCATGGCGATGAAATTCTTTTCACCTTTTAGCGCTCCGCACCATTGTTCTCCGCGTGCGATGGCGTTGACATCGTTCTCCATCGTGACCAGCATGCCGCCCAGTTTGTCGGACAGGCGTTTGGTGAACGCAAAGTTATTCCAAGCGGGGAAGTTCGGCGACTTGGTGATGATCCCCTTTTTATTGTCGATTACTCCAGCCGCTCCGATGCCCACACCCACAATGGAGTCCAGACCGAAGCCACTGATGGCAAGCAGTTTTTTCAAGCCACTGAGAGTGGCATCCAGAATACCTTGCTCTGTTTTATCCGCTTCTTCCAGGGGGATATGGTGTTCTTCCAGCAAGGTGCCTTTATTGGTCAGCAATCCGGCTTTCAAATTTGTGCCGCCGATATCGATTCCCACGCATAATCTGGTCATGACAGTGGACTCCTGATTTGATTCGTTTCGTAATTTCGTCTCGAAAAAACACGCCGAGACTACCACATTTCAACGTGAAGCTCAATATCTCAGAAACGAGTTTTTATACGAGAACATGAATAGACGAAATGGCGCTAAGTTTACTGAAACAATGAAATTCAGTCGTTTCTCAGGCCGTCTACCGGGTTAAGCCCCGCAGCTTTGAAGGATGGATACAGGGTTGCCACCCAGGAAATGGCCAGTGCGCTTATCGCAACAAGTAATACGTTTATCCCTTCTACTTTTACAGGAAGGCGTTTGATGGCGTAAATAGCTGAATCCAGTTCATAATTGATAGCGGGAATAATCTGGCAAAGAAGCAGTCCCAATCCGATTCCGGCAATGGTGCCGATCAGTCCGATAATAAGACCATCGTACATAAAGATTTTCATAATGCTGATGCGAGATGCGCCGAGTGACTTCAAAATCGCGATTTCCTTGTTCTTTTCCAGTACGATCATAATCAAGGTGGAGGCGATGCCGAAGGAAGCCACCAGGATGATTATGCAGAGGATGAGAAACATGACAATGCGTTGCAGTTTCAATGCGGCGAACAAATTGCGGTTCATGTCGCGCCAGTCCCGCACCTGATAGGGAAAGCCCCCTAATTCTTTTACGATTTTCCGGCTGATTTCATGGGTGGAATATACATATTCGGGGTACACTTTGAATTCGATGCCGGTGATGTTCGTATCCATGTCGGCGAATTCTTGTAATGCTTTCAAGGTCGTAAAGCAGAATTTCATGTCGTAGTCGAACATGCCGCTGCTGAAAATCGCGGCAATTCTAAAATATTGATTACTTGGAATCGGACCCGCCGCTCCCAAACCGCCTCCAAGTGGATTGACGAGGTTGACTTCATCGCCTACGCCGACTTTCAGGAAGTTCGCCAGTTCTTCTCCAATGACGATTCCCGGCAGCACCTGTTCTCCATAACGGCGTTTTGTGCGCGTGTAAAAAGAACGATCCGGTCGTCCTTCTTTTTCCTGCTCTTTGACTTTTACTTGAGTATCGGCCAGCAATTGTTCTGGCTTTTCCAACGATTCCAAGGAACCGGAGGTAAGTTGTTCCGCCAGCGTGGTGACCTCTCGTGTGCTGTCGATGTCGATTCCTTTGATCAGCGCCCCGGAAACCTCTTCCTCCGAACTAATCATGCCTTCACGCAAAATAAAAGGTGTGGCTGCCTTTACTTCCGGCATGGCTTCCAGTTTTTCAATGACTTGGGGGTATTCGCCAAAGCCATATGTGATTTTATACAGATTGCCGTGGGCGTTCATTCCGATGAGGCGCTGGCTTAGATCGGCTTCGTAGCCTTCCATGACGGAGAGGATTACCAGCAGTGCACAAACACCCACCATCACGCCGCCAATCGAAATGATGGAAATCGTGGACATAAAGGAGCGGACGTTTCGCGCTTTCAAATAGCGCAGGCTGATAAAGCGTTCCAACGACATCTATACTATCACCCGGCTTTCACCTTTTAACTGCACCATGTTGCATCGTGAAGTACCGTAATACACAACAAAGCGAAGGGCGTCAATTCTTTATCCCCTATTACTCCCAGTTATCCGGCAGGTAGGTAAGCGCCAGTATCGATGTGCTTCGATCCGTTACTAAAGCGTGTTCCCCACGGCGCAATCCAGCGATCCACAGAATATTGTTCCGATCGCACAACAACGGCGTATTTTGCCGTCTTGAACGCGGCCATTTGGCGTCGATCATAATGCGCTTGATCTTGCGTTCCCCAACATTGGGTAAACGCATCCGGTCGCCTGGGCGGCGCGAACGTAATCGCAATGGCATTGCAAGAAGGTTTTCATCGAAGTATGCGCTGTCCGAGGCAATAAACGGTGGCACCTGATCAGGTGAGATGCGCCGCATCAGAATGTGTCCGGCTGGCAGATCGGTAAAGCCTTCTTTTATTTCGATTTCGAAAGGAAGTGGAGGTTCGGGAAGGGTATCTCTGAAAATCAATCGACCAGGACTGCCTTCGATGACAAGACCCGGCAGCAGGCTGCGAGCATCGATGGAATGAGGTTTTTGTGCGGCGTTATCCAATTCTTCGATAAGGCGCGCGTCTGGGGGATAACCACCATTGATGTCGAATGCGAGCAGGAGTTCTCGATACATCGCCGTTCGCAACCCTTTGGGAAGCGCGCCGATGCTTTCTACCGATAGTGATATATGTTTAGGTGCATGAACGTGCAGACGCTGCGCCAGATGCAACCGAGCGTATTCTGTAAGCGCCTGTTGTGCCAACCTTGCTCTATCTGCGGCTTGTGCAAGGTGTTGGATGGCATTTGTGTTCAGGGTGACAAGTTCCGGCATCACTTGATGGCGGATGCGGTTTCTGGAGTAATGCAGAGACTGGTTGCTGCCGTCTTCATGCCATTGCAACCTATGTTGCTTGGCATATTCTTCAATTTCGGTACGGGGAATCGTCAACAATGGGCGAATGATGTTGCCGCGTTTTGAGGAAATTCCGGCAAGTCCGTCCAGCCCCGCACCTCGTACCAGTCGTGCCAGAACCGTTTCCGCCTGATCGTCGGCTTGGTGTGCCGTGGCGATCAGATTGAATTCGTGCTGTTTCGCCCAACCTTGTAGAGCTTCATAGCGCAACTCTCTTGCTTTGGCTTGCCGATTGCCCGGTTCATCCCAGTGTTTTGGGTCTAATTTCGTATCGAAGTAAGGGATGTCATATTGTTGTGACAATTCGCGAACGAACTGCTGGTCATCATCTGCCGCCTTGCCGCGCATGGCGTGGTTGATGTGACCAATTGCCAAAGATAGTGACATCGGGTGCGCCATGTGATGGAGCAGATCCAGCAGCACAACTGAATCCACACCTCCACTGACTGCAATCAGCACCCGGTCTGACGGACGCAGCAGATTGGAAGTCTCACAAAAATGGCGAACACGTTGCAATAACACGAGAGCCTCATCATGCTCGGAAAGAAAACGGCCACCCCATCGGGAGTGGCCGAATTGATTTCGGGGGTGCTTGTTGCTGCTTAGTTGAACGCTATTTTCAGGATGGACGTTTTAAATACGTCGCGCAATTCTTTTTCCATCGCTTTGGCGTTACGGCTTTCATCACGCTCGTTGGTGATTTTCACTTTACCTAGGTGACTGTCTACGTTGACGATTCCTTTACCTGTGTCGATGACAAAGCGGAATACTTCCTTGTTCAGGATGATATGAGCGCCTTTTTTGGTTTTGTCTTTGCTGGTGGCGTTGTATTCGTTCTGCATGATGCATTCGAAACGATCCGGCGAAATATCGGATACTTCTACACAGCTGATCTCTCCGTTTTCCTTGTTTCTTTTCGCAAATTCAATCGACCGGATTTTATCCCAGGGAAGGGAGAACTCATCCATTTTATAGCGAACCGTAGGACCGTCTGAGAGCGAGTAGTTCATTTCGGCCATGTGATCGATGACCTTTTCGGAAACCAGAAAATGTCTAACGACGCCTTTGATGGTTTTTCCGTTTTTCATGGTGATGGCGACTTTGATCTTGCGCTCGTCAACAGGATAGGTGATTTTCTGCGCTTTTTCTTCAACCGGTGCTGCGGCTTGATCCTCTGCTTTTTTCTCTTCACCTTTCGGTTCTTCCGCTTTTTCTTTTTTCGCGGGGCGATCAGCTTTCAGCATGTTTTCCAGATCGTCTTCCGTGACGCTCTGCTTTTCGGGGTCTTCTTGAGCCCAGGCGGCGAAAGAAAGCGTCATGAATACGACTACAAACAATGAAATCAATACGTTACGAGACATTTTGTCCTCCCTTCGCGAATCCAATAACAATCCAAGTCTATCAATTTCTAGAATGAATCCGCTTGCTTGTCAAGCCCGACGCGGGCTTTTTCATTTTCATTATATCAGTAAAGCCTCAATGACCTCATGCGTTTTTTCCGACAGACCGACAAGACGTTGTTTCAACTCGGAAAAGGCTATCGCCTGATCGGACTGTTTTTTCGCTGCCATCGGAGCGCGGCTTTCTGCTTGTGCTTCAATATCCTCGTTCATTCGATCCAGTGTCCAACGTATCATACTCATATTCAAACCGAGTTTTTGGGTTTGCTTAAGCACGATAGCGGCTTCCATTTCCACTGCCAGGCAATCGAATTGACGACCGAGCTTCAATTTATCTTCAGCATTCTGGACGACATGTTCTGCCGTTAACACTTTGCCGAAACGAGCATCGGGAGCGATTTGCTGTAGCTTTTGGCTACCATGATTTGAAACGGAATGGATTGCTCCGCTCGGAGTTTCTACGACATGTGAGGCGATGATGGCTTCACCTGGCTCCAGCTCAGGAGTCAATGCTCCACAACAACCCACCAGAAACAATTGTTTGTTGTCAACTTGCCGAGTTAGAGCTTGCAACAAAGGGGTAATGTGCTTTGCCCGGATTCCGCAGGTCGCTGTCCAGATGATCTTTCCCTTCGGCGAGACTAACAATCGCCATGTACCACCCTCGGTTTCTACAATGTCGATGGTTTCGAAAAGGATCGTCGTGGCAGCCAGTTCCGATGGCATGGCGGCCACGACGACCAGATCCGCATGGGTATGATGCTTCAACATTGATTGGGCTGCGATTGCTGGGCCAACCCTTTCTCTTCGATTAGTACAAATCGTCCAGCGTTTTGCCGTCCACTTCGACGACTTCTTCACGCTTGGTGCAGTAGTTCGTGTCGATAAAGTCGAACAGTTCCAGCATGCCGTCTTCGATTTGAGCCTGTTGGAAATCCGCTCCGGCTTTGCCTTCGATAGGGTCTTCCGCCACGGTTTGATGATTGGCGTAGAAATTGCCGCGTCCACATTCGGTCAGCACGTTTTCACAATCACGTTCGGTGATGCAATCGTTGTAGCAGGTTTCCTTATCGATGGCCGAGTTACAGTCTTTTTCACAATCGCTACGACACAGACCCGGCGAATTGCACTTGCCATCCGGGAAAACCGTGATGATTTTCTGGAAAGTTCCGCTGGCGGTATAACCGAACAGAATACCCAGGGCGATGGCAAGATCTTCCGGCTTCTGGCCGTAACCGTGCATCAGGTAAACCACTGGGTAGCGGTCTACGCATTGATGAGGCAATCCTTCTTCAGCTGCTTCCGTATTGTTGGTGAAATAACCCGGCGGCAGTGCGACGGAGTATTTGACTTCGCGACCCATGACTTCGGAATCGAAACGAAGCTTCAGCAACAGGTTCGCAGGGCTGTAGTCTTCCACCGGGGAATAGTCGCCGTTGGCAAAGTGAACATTGGCGAAGGCGTAGAAGGTCTGTACGCGATAGACCACTTGAGGAATGTAGCCTACATGTCGTCCGTCGCCGCCGGTGATCATGGAGTCGGTGGCATTGTAGTCGCCATAGCGTAACATCACATTTTGACCGAGATGGGCGAAGTCCACCTTCAGGAAGTTGAAATCGTTGATCGTTGCAGGAGATGGCGTAGTCAAGGATGCAAATCCCTGATATTTCTCCGTAGGAAATCCTTCGCCGGCCAGTTTGGCATCCAGTGTCGCACCGAGGTTGTCACCCATGAGCCCGAAGTTGAAAATGTCCCTAATACCGCCATCGATCCAGACGTTTAGACGCTTGATGGTGTCCACATCCGCCTTTTGGATATTCACGCGGGAATCATTTGCAAAGAAATTGTCTACATTCGGGTTGTTGTCGAATACACCATTACCTTCACCATAGTCGAAGGGGCATTTTTCCGCGATGGTTTCGCCTGCACCGACCGGACAGGCTACGCCGTCTAGACCGTAGTCCAGGAAGGTTTCTTCATCCTGGTGTAGACCGTCGTTTTCCGTTCCGGTCGGATTCGTATAGGGGTTGTAATCATCGCCTGCTGGGTCCGGATTCGATTCGGCATCGTAGCCGGCTTCCTGTTCATTGCATAGCGCATCCACACCGCAATCTTCGTAGGGTTCCCAGAACTGACGAATCACGGGTTCACCGTAATCACGTACGCCGTTTTCATTGAAGTCTACAGCTATTCCAATGTCGAGTCGCTGGCTGCGGGCTCCTGGATCAATTCCAGGATACCAATCCCCGATACGATCGGTTTCTTGTGGATTGCTGTTGGAGACACCGTCGCAGAATACGATTACCGGATATTCCGCTGTTGGGTTGTATTCGCGATCGTACAGGTTTCGGATTGGATTGGTCAGCATACGGTCTGCCAATTGCGTACATCCGACTTTGTCATCGAAGGGATCGTATATGTTATCCAAATACCATTGCAGGTCGTCGCCCTGAAGTCCGGCGGGGAAGAACGATGACTCTGGATTGTAAGAGGTTGGGTTGCCATATCCCCATGACAGATCGCGGAACAGGTCAACATACGAGTCGCGGTTGAAGTTGCCACCATTGTCGTCGTAGTACCAGTGGTTAAAGCCTTGTGCATGCTCGTCTCGGGAGTACATCTCACGCGGCTCTGTCATGTAGCATTTGTTGACTGGAGTGGACCAGGCGGTTGGAACCGTCTGTGGACCGCAATAGCCGCACTGCGCATCCAGATCGGTTACAAAGGCATCGATTGAGTCGTAGCCTTCATGGGCTGTGATCGTTTCGTAATCACAGAAACCACCCATATGAAAATCGTGCATCAATCCCATCAGGTAGGTAGTATCGGCAATACCGCCCATCGGTCCAAGTACGTCGAATTTTTCCGGATAGCGGAAGCCGGTCATGGCCGCAGCGCCGCCGCCCATGGAGATTCCCGCCAGGCCGCGGTAGGAGAAGCGTCGAGTGGTGGGTGGCAAGATTTCACTGGGGGTGAACGCCTGGTACACACCGAAATAGTTGTTCTGGAAATAGAGCAGTTCCTCGGTACGGTCAATAGCGATCGAGGTTTCCGTTTTCGGGATGAACACCGGACTTGTAACGCCATCAACGTGTTCGGGTAAGAACAGAATGTTGATGTGATAGTTGTTGGCTCCATCCGGCAGGTCATCGACATTGAAGGGGATGATCATCTCACAGTCGCCTGTAATGCTGACTTCTCCCTCACTGCTTGCCCCGAATTTGACAGGAATTCCTACCGGTATCCAACCTTCGAGGGCTAAATCGGTTGGATTCTGAGAGATGGTGACGTGGGTGTCGTTAAGCAGAGAATCCTTTGGGATTTTGATTTTGACGGCGTCCAGTGGGTTGCCCGCCTCGCAGATTTGAATCAGACCGCCTTCTTCCGCCTTGAGATCCACGTCATTGACGTTTTTCACCATTTCGCATTTCGTTTCGGTCGGACCGGAATTCTCCGTGTCGAATTCTCCGTCTCCGTCTATGGTGTCGCCATCGGAACTGCTTTCATCGTCTCCATCGACAGTGATGCCTGCATCGCTGCCACCGGTGCAGCCAAACGCCATCAAGCCAAGGCTGAAGATGCACAACGCCATGAATCCTGCTAATCGGTTCATATTAATTACTCCTAAAACAACTGCTGTTTAAAGTAAGTGGTGTGGATCCTAAGATGCTGAATTCTTAATACTAAAAGCCCAGCCCTGGGCTCTAATCATACGAATTGAAGCGCACAATGGAAATAGAATCCGATTGAATGCGCAACTGATCGCTGTAGCTTATGCCTGCCACTTCCAATATCGGAGTTCCGGTAAGTTCCGAAATTCCAACGGCAAAGGCGGAAATCAGGTTTTCTGGTAGCGTGTCGATAGCTGCTTTATCGAACACACTGATAAACAACCCGTTCTTATTGCTGATGCTTTGCCGTGGATCGGGAGCGGGTTGTGTGGCATTGCTGCTGAAATACCCATGCGCCGTCGGTACGATTTCCTGGTAGCTGACGGTCGTATTGGCAATGGAATAGGGCGTAGGATTGCGGCAATCGGCCACTTGACCTAGAATCATTCCGCTGCCGCTGGGAACGGTATCTCCCAAGCCCAGCGTTTTACCGAACAGATTGTAGCGTCGTTCATCCAGAGGATGAACGGTCAATTCAACGTATCCTGCCGAATCCATTTGGGTTTGTGCACGGGCTCGCGTAATGAAGTTGCCCCAGTGGTAGGTTGGCATAATGTGCTTGCTTTCGTCGTCATCCTGGCGTTCGGCGCGGATCATCAGCCATTTGTCTGCGTAAATCTGAGCGAACGTTACCGAGCCGTTCGAATCGGTCTCGCCGTACACCAACGGCGTGGTCAAATTGCTTTCTTCGTACACTCTAATTTCGATGCCACTGGGATCATCCAGACCCCAGAAGGGGTCGACCGTTACCTTCAGATCGAAAGCGTTCAGACCGGTTGTGCCCTTGATCGGAAGATCTCCAACACAATCGATGTTGGGCCGAGTGTTCATCGGTGTCCAAACATCCTGGACAAGCGAGTAGGTTTCCATCTCACGAGTACTCACGGTAAGGCAATAACCATCGTCGCCCAGCATGGAGGATTTTGCACAGGTTTCGGAAGTCGAGCAGTCGTCGTCGCTTTGGCAGAGCTTGGGAGAGTAGGAGGGCTGATCGCCATCCACCAGATCCTGATCGGCGTCGATGCTGTCCATATCTCCATCAGGCAAGTCGCCATCAGGCTGGTCGCCATCGGGTTGATCGCCGTCTGTATCGCCGTCGATTTGGTCCGGGTCGCCGTCTACAGGAACTTCGCAGTGGGTTTCTTCCAGGCAGCAACCGAAGGAATCCTTGCAGGGATGATGAGCGGAGCAGTCGAATGTTGCCAGGGTGTCTTCTCGGTTCATCTTTTCCAGATCGTCAAGACAGCCGAAGTCCTGCATACAGGCTTGGATTTGTTCTCGCTTGGATAGATCCGGGTTTCCAAGGAAACTATCGCAGGTAACGGTTTTCTGGCACATCATGAAGCAGTCGTGCAAGAAAACACCGTAAGCTCCAAGTTGATCGGTTTCAAATACCAAAACGCGGTGTTTTTTTCCATCGGCACCGTCAATGCTGCCCTCGTCAACGGAGAGGAAGCGTGGAGCCTGCGACGGTAACATTTCGCGCATGGTCAATGCATTCTGGTTGTAATAGTCAACCAGACCATTTTCCGTACTGCCCATATCTTCCATGTCGAGGATCACGCGAACGCTTTGGTTCAGTGGTAGTGTCGGCTCGATCTGGTAGACATCGCTTTGAAGGAAGTATTGATCCGGGTAGTTCTTTTTCGGGATGATCGAAATCGAAAAGGTTGTGGGCCGAGAAACGGTTCCTGCAACGAATTGCACGATAGCCCGTCCATCGGAACTGACCAGCGTCCCGCCTTCTTCTGGAGTGACCCGTACGTCGTCTCCATCCGTTTCGATAGGATCTGGCGAGCCGGTGAAACAGCCGCTTTGCGCCAGCGCCAGCAGCAGACCGGCAAGCAGGTATAATCGGAATTGTTTAAAGGTACGAATCGATATCACTTCTGTATCCTCCGTGCGAAGGCTGTTCCGATTCGCCTGTCGTCTAATAATAGGGAATAGCTATTTTAGACGATCTCGATCGGGTGGGCAGCCTGCGCCGTGCACGTATGTCGTTTATCGTTACGGTCTTTATTGTGGCGTAGTTTTGTCATGCCAACACGGCGTCACTTTACCCAATCACCTTGTCTCTGTCAAGATTCGATAACGATTCCCAACTATTTGCTTTTTTCGATCTTTTTCCGGTAGGACTCGAAACCTTCGCGCCCCATCAGACCATAGGCAAACTTCTTGCCCAATTCCACTCCCGGCTGATCAAAGGGATTGATGTCATATAAGTATCCGGCATAAACCGTCATCGCTTCCGCCCAGAAAATCAGTTGACCTAGGGCGTCGGCGTCAACACGGTCGAGTGTGATTTGATAGGTCAGGCGTTTTTGTTCTCTCAGAGCAAAGCGGCTGGCGGTTTGTTCGGCCTGAATCAATTCCTGCATGGAATGTCCTGCAAGGTATTGGAATGGTTCATGAAGACGCTTTTTCGGAGGGAAGGGCAGGGTGGTTTTGAAGGATTCTACCCGCAGGAACATGAACAGTTTGTCGTCCGGGCCTTCCATGTAAAGCTGCATCTGGCTATGTTGATCGATGGCTCCCAACGTTTTGATGGGTGTGGTTCCGGTTTGTACAGGGCGGCCTTGGTTATCCGTGTTTTTACCCAGGCTTTCCGCCCATAACTGACAGAACCACTCGGTCCAGTCTCGTAGTTGATCCGAATAGGGAAAGGCCACCACCATATTCTTGCTCAACTGCTGATCCGCGACCACATGCAACATCGCACCAAGCAGGGCCGGGTTTTCCTCCGGATTAGACGAAAGGCAGCGCTTGGCCATACGTTGCGCACCCTTCAATAGTGCTTTTGCATCCGCTCCCAGCACCAGGGCAGGAAAGAGTCCCACCGGACTTAGCACCGAGTAGCGCCCGCCGACATCGGAAGGAACATCCAGGCAATCGATGCCTTCCTGATCGGCCAGTTCACGCAGTTTCCCGCTTTTCGGGTCGGTGGTGAATAAAAGGTGCTTTTTCCAGCTATTCGGGAACTCTTTTTTCAGGCGATCCATTACCAACGCGAATTGGCTGATCGTTTCCACCGTTGAGCCGGATTTGCTGATGACGTTGAAGCAGGTACGGGAGAGATCTAGTAATCCCATCAGATCGGAGAAGCTCTTGGGATCGTCGTTTTCCAGCAGATATAGGCGAACACCCTTGCCTTTGGCCGTTACGGCTTCGTTGTGATAGCGATGACAAAGCGCATTTTGCAACATGCGTGCTCCCAAAGCCGAGCCGCCGATGCCGATGAGCACCAGGTTGTCGAAGTCGCGCTGGACACGCCGTGCAGCCGCTTGGACTGGTGCAATGGTCTTCTTATTTAAATAGGTGTTGGGAAGTTTCCAGAATCCCAACTCACCGGCGTTGACTTCGGCCTTCAATCTTGCTTGTGCAGAAGATACCTGCTTGGTAAGTTTGCGCTCCATGTAACGGTTGATGCGGTTTCTGCCCCGACAGGTCGAGAAATCGAAACGTAACGGTTGCGCTGTTTTCGCCATGCTAGCTTCCCTCCGATATCGGTTTTCATTGTTGAAAACAACATAATATACCGCAGACTGCCGCAGGGAGCAATCCAAATGATGATAAGTCTGTAATTGGAATGGCTTAAGATTCGCTGTCCAAAATTAAAAAATACACGTTGAAGATTTACTTTCTTAAAGCGCTCAAACTTTCCATATCTTCTTTACGTTTTTTATACTGTAATTTTATTCTCTTATCTAATACTTTGAGTTCTTGTTTTAAAGTTGCTTCCGTACTTTCAAACAGTTCAGTGTTTAGTGAAATGCAATGAACGCCATTCCAGGCTCGTTGGAATTTATCTCGAAAATACCTAATTCTAGTTAATGCCTGATAATCGTATGTTGCTTCATTCTTTTTTCTATGTAAAAACTCTTGAGACAAGATGTCTTTATTGAGATCGCAAGTCAGCAAATGAATCCTATGTGCGATATCATCTCTATAGTCAATAAGTTTTACAATCTCTGTTTTTTCTTCTTGAGTGATTATTCCATCAGCAATTAATACTTTCCATGCCTTTTCATAGAGTTTTCCGATATTTGGAGGAAGTCGTTGATTTGGAAAGGAATCAGCGGAGTTCTTGCTTTTCTCTGACTCACAATTACTTTTCTTAATTGTGCTATTAAAATCGTCAGTTGCGCGAATAGATGCAACAACATACTTCTTAAATTCTTCAATTTGAAACAAAATTAAAGTCATCTCAAAAATTCGGTATTTTAGAATATTTCTTTCCAAGGTTGGAAGCTTTTTATTTGCTTTGGATGTGCTTAACATTATTATATTTTCTGTAATTTGATAGACAGACACATAGAGTATCACAATAAAAATCTGAAAATGCAACCAATACTTCTTTTGTTAAGTCTAACAATTATTCCCTATTGTGTTTTACCCTGCATCATCAGGTTTCGATACAGCTCTTCCCGTCTGTCCTGAAGGGCGGGGACGTTTTTACGGGTACTGAGCAGGTATTCCCGCTCTATAGTTGCTGTGGCGAATTGGGGGAGGTCGTCGAGTTTGAGTAGCTCTTCCCCGCGTGGCGTGGCGATGACGGAGTGCCCGTCATATCGTTCTTCCGGGGCGTTTCCGGTACGGTTGCAGCCGCAAAGGAAGCATTGATTTTCCAGAGCGCGGGCACAGGTGAGCAAGTCCCAGTTGTATCGGCGGGAAGCGGGCCAGCAGGCGGGCGTGAAGATCAATTCGGCACCGCAAGCACTGGCGTGGCGGTATAGCTCTGGAAAGCGTATATCGTAGCAGATGAACATCGAGGCTTTGAATGGTCCGAGTTCGAAGAAAACGACGTCATCTCCTGCTTGGTAAATGTCCTTTTCGAGAACGAACAGATGCGCTTTTTGGTAGCGAGCCAGTTCATTGCCTTGCGCATCGAATGCCACTGCCGTGTTGGCGTATCCCGACCCGGTATCCTCGATGTGTGAACCGATTAGTGCCATGTCGTGTCGCCTAGCCATCTGCTGCATCCAGCGTTCGACTTTGCCGCCATTTGCGGAGGCCACACGTTCGGGATTCATACTGAACCCGGTTGTGAACATTTCCGGCAGCAGGACGACATCGACGCCGGAAAGATCCTGCTCACCTAACAATGTTTCAATCGCCGCCATGTTTTGATCCGGTGCCTCCCAGATCGGGTCGGTTTGCAGCAGGCCGACGGTCAACTGTTTGTCGCTGCTCATGGCGCTTTTCCTTTCGGTCATTTGCTGGAGAGCTTGGCATTCCTCACAATTCGGCGCTTGTTTCGGGTTTTCGTTGTGGGTACGAAATGGCTGCCGACTTCGTAAATATAAAACGTAGTCTGAATTGGGCCGTTGAAAAGTTGCATGGTTTCAGTAGGTTTCAAACCAAAGGCTTTCCTGAAACCGGGATGGGAGCAGAAAATCGCCACGCGACCATCACCCATGTGCTTCCAGTTCGTGCCCATTTCGCGATATAACGCCAGCAGTTCCTCTTCCGGTTCTTCGATACGTTCGCCGTAAGGGGGATTGGTAACAACCAATGCTTTTCCTGCCGGCATGCGTGCTTTTCGAGCGTCTGCGGTATCCAGGCGGATGTACTGTCCAAGACCGGCGCTTTCGATGTGATAGCGACTGACGGAGACCGCTTCCGGGCTGACGTCCGATCCGAAAATCATAGGAATCTTAGGGCTTTTTGGCTTGTTTCCCTCTCGCTTTTCCGCCGAGAATTGTCGCTTTAAAGGTCGGGGAATGGAGGGCCAGCGCTCGATGCCGAAAGTGTTGTTGCGTCCCGGTGCCAGTCCCAGCGCCAGTTCCGCCGCTTCGATCAAAAATGTACCTGAACCGCACATCGGATCGAAGAATACTCGTTCGCCCCTGTAACCTGCCGCTTGCAATAACGATGCAGCCAGCGTCTCCCGGATCGGCGTTTCGATGTGACGGCTGCGCCAGCCGCGTCGATGCAGACCGCGTCCCGAAAGATCCAGCGAGAGTGTCACTTGTTCGTTGATGATGCGAGCCATGATCTGCACATCCGGGTCTTCCTTGTCCACATTGGGACGTCGTCCCACCTTCTCGCGCATGCGATCGACCACGGCATCTTTGACCGTCAATGCCAGAAAGCCGGAATGGCGGATTTCGCTATTGGTGCCGATGCCTTGAATGGCAAAGGTTCCCAGCGAACTCATATGATCTTCCCAGCGCACCTTTTTTGCATGATTGTAGATCTCTCTGGCTTTGAAAGCTTTGAATTCCGCAATCGGCATGAGAATGCGACTGGCAGTTCGGGACCACAAACAGGCTCGCCAGCCTTCTTCCAAAGGACCGGTAAATTCCGCTCCCTGGCGGGCTGTGCGCACATTTCTGAAACCCAGGAGTGTTAGTTCCTGTGTCAGTACCTGTTCCAGACCATGCGAACAGGTTGCAAAAAACGACTTGATGGCTTTACTCATGACACTCCTCTTCCAGGCGCAGAATTCCTACGATAATACCTGGTTGCCCGGGTTATGAACATCGAAAAGCGGGTGAAAGTCACTTCACCCGCAATTGGAATAGAGAAAAATGTGGAAAATTACCATTTACCCGACTGTAAATATTCATGGATGTGGCGCGCCGCCCGGCGACCTTCGCCCATCGCCAGAATGACTGTAGCCGCACCCAGCACGATGTCACCACCTGCGAATACACCGGGCTTGCTGGTTTTGGCGGTTTCCTTGTCAGCCAGAATATTTCCCCACTTATTGGTATCCAGTCCCGGTGTGGTGGACGGAACCAGGGGATTGGCTCCGTTGCCGATGGCCTCGATGACCGTATCCACTTCGATTTCCGTTTCCGATCCGGCGATTGGCATGGGACGACGGCGACCGGAAGCGTCCGGTTCGCCCAGTTCCATCTGGATCACGTTGATTGCGCGCACCCAGCCTTTTTTATCGCTTAGGATTTCAATTGGATTCGTAAGCAGTTTGAACTGCACGCCTTCTTGTTTGGCATGATGCACTTCCTCGACACGGGCGGGCATCTCCTGCTCGCTGCGTCGATAAACCAAGTAGACGTTTTCTGCACCAAGCCGCAGTGCTGTGCGTGCGGAGTCCATGGCGACGTTGCCTCCACCGAAGACCGCCACGTTTTTCGAGCGGATCGTCGGTGTGTCCGTTTTCGGGAAACTGTAGGCTTGCATCAGATTGGCGCGCGTCAGGTATTCGTTTGCAGAATAGACACCGATCAGTTCCTCGCCCTTGATATTCATGAAGTAAGGCAGTCCAGCGCCCGTGCCAACGAAAACCGCATCGAAGCCTTCTTCGTTCAGCAGTTCATCCACCGTGATGGTGTAGCCGATCACCGTATTGGGTTCGAAAGTGACTCCAAGCTTTTTCAAGATGTCTACTTCGGATTGCACGATGGCTTTCGGTAGCCGGAATTCAGGAATTCCGTAGACCAGCACGCCGCCCATTTTGTGGAAAGCCTCAAACACCGTGACCTGGTAGCCCATGCGCGCAAGATCGCCAGCTACAGTCAATCCTGCCGGACCCGAGCCGACTACCGCGACACGCTTGCCGTTGCCTTTGGGAAGTTCGGGGATTTCCAACTTGTCATTCGTGCGCTCCCAATCCGCCACAAAGCGCTCGAGGCGTCCGATGGCTACCGCTTTTTCCGGATCTTTCAAGGATTTGCCGACCGTGCATTGCGCCATGCACTGTAACTCTTGCGGACAAACGCGCCCGGTAACGGCGGGTAGGCAGTTGCTGTCACGAATGACATTGATGGCCTGTTGAAATTCGCCATCACGGATGTGCTTGACAAAACTCGGGATATCGATATTGACAGGGCAACCCTGCACGCAGGGTTTCTTTTTGCAGTCCAAGCAGCGCATCGCTTCCAGACGTGCGCTAAATTCATCGTAACCCAGCGGTACTTCATCGATATTGTGACGTCGTACTTCCGGTTTTTGTTCCGGCATCGGTTGTTGTTCCAAGGCAATTTTATCTTTAGCCTTCATTTCCGGATAGCGGGCGATCAACTCTTCGAATGTTTGCTTCTTGGTGTCTGACATCTTCTTTTCCCCCGTTTAGTTCCCGGATCCATTCGGTGTTTTGGCGACTTGCTGAAGGTGACAACCGTGTTCACCGAGTTTATGTCCGTTCTGCTCATAGGCATGAACGGATTCCTGTTCGTATTCCCGGTAAGCGGACAGACGCGCCATCATGTTGTCGAAATCGACTTTGTGTCCGTCGAATTCGGGACCATCCACGCAGACGAACTTGTTTTGACCGTCATAGGAGATGCGACAACCGCCACACATACCGGTGCCGTCGATCATAATGGTGTTTAAAGAAACCACGGTGGGAATCTTGTAGGGGCGCGTCAAGTCGGAAACGAACTTCATCATGATGGGGGGGCCGATGGCCACAACCTGGTCGATTTTCACACCATCGTCGATCAACTTCTGTAACGCATTGGTTACAAAGCCTTTTTCTCCAGCGCTGCCATCGTCGGTTACGATGATGACTTCATCGCTGGCGCGGCGCATCTCTTCTTCCATAACGATCAGATCCGTATTTCGCGCGCCGATGATGGTGATCACTCGATTACCGGCGGCTTTCATCGCCTGGGCGATCGGATGCGCCGGTGCAGTGCCGATTCCGCCTCCGACCATGACCACCGTGCCGAAATTGTCGATGTGCGTGGGGTGTCCCAGCGGTCCTGCCAGATCCAGGATATCATCTCCTATGTTCAGATCTGCCAGCATTGCCGTGGTTTTTCCGACTTCCTGCACGATCAGGGTGATACTGCCTTCGTCCGTGTCGGCATCGGCGATCGTCAAGGGGATGCGTTCGCCGCCATCCCATACACGTAGAATGATGAATTGACCCGGTTTTCGTCGTTTGGCAATCAAGGGAGCGTGAATACGATAATACCAGATGCGATCCGCCAATTGTTTTTTATCCAGAATCTTATTCATGTGGCCTCCCTTTACATGCCGTCAGTCGTCGATTTTCATGTGCTGCTAGCCGGTCGGATTCAATTGTAGAATCCGCGCGTACCATAAAGGAAATCCTTTGCACAGGCAAGTTCCTTTTACATCAAAGCCAAACGTTTGTGAACGGGCTTTGTCGGAATCTGTCATTTCTTTTCGAGTCGGGCAGCTTTCAGACTGCGTAAAACCCAGACGAACCAGAGCAGTACCAGTATCCAAGCGGGAACGTCGCCGATATAGCTGTAAATGGTTCGCTCGGTAAGCAGAGGAATGGTGGCCATCACGACCGTGCGCTCAAAAAGGTGACTGCCTTTGCCGATACGCCCGGAACTGTCGATGGCGGTGGTAATGCCGGTGTTGGCGACGCGCAGCAGCGCTTTGCGCGTTTCAGCCGCCCGGAAGGTATAAAAGGCAAGATGCTGGAAGGGGGCGCTGGAGACTCCATACCAGGCATCGTTGGTCAGGTTGACCAGAAAGTGTACTCCGACTCTAGCGTATTCACGGGCGATTTCCGGGAAGATGCCTTCATAACAGATTAAAACGCCCAGACTTTTATCGCCCATCTGCAAGCCGTCACCCAGTTCTCCAGGATAGAACATGCCCGCTTGAGGAATCACTTTGCCGACCCGAATGATCTCGCTTAGCGGGACATATTCGCCAAATGGTACCAAGTGGCTTTTGTCGAAAGCGTCGAGCACCTGCAAGTGAGGAGAAAGCAGAAAACCGGAGTTATAATAGTGACGCTCCCCTTCATGAACCGAATAGGTAGCTGCTCCCACAAGCATATGCCAGGGAGCTTGCAGGCTCAGCTCGCCGAAAAACAAGCGCTTAAAGCTGTCTTGAGTACGGGGAATATTGTAAGGATAAGCGGCTTCGGGCCAGACAACCAGATCGGTATCGGTGGGAATCTGCTCACTTAACCCTGTGTACACTTCCAGAATTTTACGAGCATAGCGATAAGAACTGTTTTTGATGGTCTGATCGATGTTGCCCTGCACCATGGCGGCTTTCAGTTTCGGAGCTGCCGCTTCCATCTGTTCGTTAGCCCACAACCGATAGACTCCGTATGCATAGCTGAAGGCGACCATCGCGATTAAAAGTGCCGTTGCGGTGGCATTGGGAAGTGGTTGTTCGCGATTGCGCCACCACCGGATCAACTCGAACATGATTGTATTGCATAGAATCAGCATGAACAAAATTCCGTAAATGCCCCAGATCGCTGATGTTTGCAATACAGGCAGGTTCAGGTGTTGGCTATAGGCCAGATTTTGCCAGGGAAAGCCCGTGAAAAAGTAATTACGCAATAACTCCCACGCCACGACAGAAACGGGAAGAGTGAAGGATAACGGCAGTTTAAGTCTACGGTGGATAATAACACCGAACGTCATACCGAAAGCCAGTTGAATACCTACCAGCATGGCAAGCGCCAACGAAATCAACAGAGAGAATCCCCAGTGGATATTTCCGTAAATCGTGACGGCGATATTGATCCAGTACAGCGACAGGAAAAAGTAGAAGGTGGTCAGTCCAAAACTGGCCAGAAACAGTTTATACCCGCGTAGCCGTGTCGCCACGAACAGAAAAGGAACCAATCCGAACCAAGCCAGAATTTCCTGCCAGCCGGTGTCTAAAATATAACCTTCCGAAGTGGTGATCAGTGGTAGTGCGGAAGGATGAGCGAGAGAAAGCAGTAGGCCGGAGAGCAGCGTCAGCGCGGCGGCCAACCCGAACGACTTCATGACTTGGGCTCTCCTTTGGCAAGTTTTTTCAAAACCGCGTTTTGTTTGGTCATCATCCGTTTTTCATCGGTCTTCGTTTGGTGATCGTAGCCCAGGCAATGTAATACACCATGGGTTAGCAGGCGGGTGATTTCCTCATCCAGGCTTTCCCCATATTCTTCTGCCTGGCGTTGGGCGGCTTCGATGGAAACTACGACATCCCCCAGAAACTGTTCTTCCGGGTTTGGGGCATCCGTTTCGCGCGCTGGAAAGGAGAGTACATCGGTTGTTTTATCGATATTGCGAAACTGACGATTCAATTCCCGCATTTTGCGATCTGAAACGAAGACTATGCAGATTTCCTCGTCAATGCATCCCAAGACGTCTAAGATCTTTGTCGTCGTCGTCTTCCACATCGGAGGGTGGATCTTCAGCTTTCTTTGTCTGTTGAGAACCTGTACGTCCATTCGGGGTCTTCTCCTGGGGCTTTTGCTGTCCGGGATAGGAAGGCCGGTTGTGATAAAGACCGACCAGAATTTGAGTAAAGGCGCGGGCGATCAAGTGCAGATCTTTCAAGGTCAATTCACACTCATTGAGTTGACCGTCGCGGAAAATCATGTTGATGATCTTCTGGACCATGCCTTGAATGCGCTCTTTGGAGGAGTTTTCCAGGCTGCGTGTCGCCGCTTCGGTGGCGTCGGCCAGCATAACCAGCCCCGCCTCGCGCGTTTGCGGCTTGGGACCGGGATAGCGGAAGTCGCGCTCATCATCGCTGACGTTTGCACCTTCTTTGCGCATTTCACTGGCTTTGTGCTGGAAATAGCGGATCAGATTTGTACCGTGATGCTGCTCGATGATGTCCGTGATTATCGCTCCCAGGTTGTATTGCCTGGCCAGTTCCACTCCTTCTTTCACATGCGATTGAAGAATCAACACGCTCATACTGGGACTCAGAGTGTCGTGCGGGTTGTCGCCATCTCGTTGATTTTCGGCGAAATAATGCGGGGTTTTGATCTTGCCGATATCGTGGTAATAGGCGGCTACGCGTGCCAATAGAGGATTGGCATGGATCGATTCGGCGGCTGCTTCTACCAGCGATCCGACCAGAATGCTGTGATGGTAGGTGCCTGGAGCCTGAACGATCAGTTTTTTTAATAGTGGATGATTCAGGTTGGACAATTCCAACAGTTTGATATCTGTTGTATATCCGAAGAGGAACTCGATTAAAGGTGTGATGCCGGTGAGTACCAGACCGGTCGCGATTCCGGATGCCGTAGCGGCTATCAGTGCGTACAGAAATTCCAAATTGGTGATGCGCCCACTGTACAGATGCATGAAAATAATCAATAGCATGGCCACCAGTGAGACTCGCAGTCCTGCAAAGAACAGGGTCGTTCGCGTTCTGCATTGACCCACCGAATCGGCCGCGACAAGGCTCGTAACCAAAGCGTAAATACCCATGAAAAACGGATTGGCAGAGAAGAAACTGTACAGTATCGAAGTTAAAATGGCGAAATAGGTTGCCGTTTCCGAATTGGTTACAATGCGTACCATGGCTGCCCCTGCCGCGACAGGTATGCCTAAAAAGAAAATGTTGCTGTCAACATTTGGTAAAACCGGTCCCAGGGCTGCTGCAATGATGCCCACTGCTTTGACCATCAAGATGAACAACAGGATCAGCAGGGTCATCATTAAGAAATCGACCATGTGTGGATTGAATTTTCGGATGTTATTACGGGCAAAAATAGCCAGCGTACTGATCAGAACCATGAAAAACAGCGAATATCCGACCATCACTTCGATCGGGTTGACCGATGCCATTTCTCTTTGGATGCCTTTTAGAATCATCAGATGACGTTTTTCGAAACGTTCTCCGTCACGGATGATGATTTCCCGTTTTTTTATCGGGATAATCATCGGTTTGACGGCTTCTCTTGCGGCCAAACGACGGCTTTGAGTCAGGTCGCGGTTGAAAGTCAGTGTTGGCTGCACCAGTTTACCACCTATTTTCAGCAGCAGGTTGCGTTGGCGTGGCCCCAAATCGGACAGAATCGTGGTGTAGCGCCACAAAGATTGATTGATTTCCTTGTAGTCCAGGATGCTGCCGCTGTCGCGCAATTGATATTCGGTTGGGAGGCGACCCGAGTCGTCGAGAACTCGCAATGTAATTTCTTCTGATCCGCCACGCTCCATCAATTCCTTATCATTGATGATTTTGCGTGACATGATATCGCCAACCATACGTTTTAATGAATTACGCAAATCATCGGCAAACGAATAGTTCGCCAATAACAAGTAGTCTTCTTCCGGAATAACGGCATGAATGGTACGGTTGAAGTCGCTGTGCTGTCCGACCAATAAGTCCGTCAAAGCTTTTTTCAGGGAATTGTCTTTACTGATTTTGGCAACGTATATTTCGAGATTTTTTTTCACTCGTTCGATTCGTTGTATGTAGATCTGCTCTGGCGCGGGAGCGTTTTCTTCGTCTACGTCGGTATCTTTTGCGTTACTTTTCTTGTTTGTTCGGCTATGTCGCTTTTTGGAGGTCGCTTCCTGCTCTTCTGCGATAACCAGGTTGTCGATAATGAAATCATATAGCATTTTCTGGCTTTTATCGAACGCCAGATCAATGCGTTGCTGGATCTCTTTGCCGAGTGTCGTGTAGTGATCGTAAATCGGATTGATGGCCCGCTCGGCTTCCTGACGTTTGGTTTCTGTAGCAGAAAGGTCGACGATGTTGTAATCGCCTGGAGAACGGATATCCTTGGTGGTGATCTGACCAAGCCAGCTATTGTCGTACGTTTTTGATTGGCTTAGCAATCCTGGCGAAAGAAGTATGCCGATCGAAATGGAAACGATCAACAGTAACGCCAGATAATAACGTTTTCTATCCAACATGCTCCAGGAGAAAGCGAGTTTCAGTTGCTTTTTCTCCTGCTTTTCCGATGCATTCGAAGTGGGAAGCTGGCCGGTTGGGCGCTTGCTCCCCGTTGTGTTTTCCTGTGTCGGTTTATTCGCCATGACCGCTCTTCCAGTTTCCGTCGTAGGCCAGTACGATCCGTTGTACAAGTGGATGACGTACTACATCTACTTCTGTGAAGCGGCAGATCCCGATGCCTTCGATATTATTGAGAATGCGGGTGGCATGAATCAGACCGGATGGTGAATTGTCCGGTAAGTCGATTTGGGTGATGTCGCCGGTTACAACGGCTTTGGAGCCGAAGCCCATGCGAGTTAAAAACATTTTCATCTGATCCTGGGTGGTGTTTTGGGCCTCATCCAAGATGATGAAACTGTCGTTCAGCGTTCTACCGCGCATGAAAGCAAGCGGGGCTACTTCGACTACACCCTGTTGAAACCATTGTTGGACGCGGTCCAACTCGACCATGTCGTACAGCGCGTCATACAGGGGGCGTAGATATGGATTGACTTTTTCGGCGATGTCACCGGGCAGAAATCCCAGCCTCTCTCCGGCTTCAACTGCTGGACGCGTCAATACGATACGTTTGCAATCCTTGCGCAGTAAATGGTTGACCGCCATGGCCATCGCCAAATAGGTTTTTCCCGTGCCGGCAGGGCCGATAGAGAAAACCAGATCGTGCGTGGCAATTGTGTCGAGATAGACTTTTTGTGCGGGGGTTTTCGGTACGATCGATTTTTTGGCTGTGCCGGTTTTGATGGCGTTGCCTTTAAAAAAGGTAGATAGCCGCAAAGACGGATTACGTTCCAGCGTTCCGATTGCCGTTATGACATCTTGCGGTCTTAGCTCCTGCTGTTGCTCGAGAAGATCGTACAATTGCGTCAGTAGATTTTCAGCGATGCGTACGGCCTGCTCTTCACCTTGCAGGGAGACCTCGTTTCCGCGCGAAGCAACGTCGATCTTCAATTGGTTTTCGACGGCTTTCAGATTTTCGTTGCGCTGGCCGAAAAGAATCAGGCAGCGTCGGTTATCCTCGAATGAGAGCGTTTTGCTTCCCGTTCGCTTGTTTTGAAGCTTCAAAATCTTACCTTTATTCTCATCGTTAACGGTCGTTTAAACCTACCATGAGCAGGTAGGCGGTGCAAGGGAATTTCGCCGATACCCAAGCATTTCCAAGAGGATAAAAAACCGAACTGAAACTGAAATCCATTTGAAATTTCGTGACGGTGCATTCTCGATTCAGTGTGAATCTCATTTCGTTTTAAACAGATTTCGAATCGAAAAACGAAAAGGGAAACATCATCCAACAAAAAGGCCGAGGGGGGTGTAAGCCGGGTTTTGTTCACGCTAATGCGTGGGCGACCATTCATCTTGGGTGGCCGTTACCGACCAACCTCATGCGACCGTACCCGAATGCTCGGGCGGGCCACCCTTACGTCCGGTAAACCGGACGATCATTCCTATTCGGTCTTGCTCCAGGTGGGGTTTACCATGCAGATGACGTCACCGCCATCTCGGTGCGCTCTTGCCGCACCATTTCACGCTTACCCGGATGTACCGGGCGCTGTTTTTTCTGTGGCACTTTCCCTGGGGTCACCCCCGCTGGACGTTATCCAGCACCTTGCCCTGTGGAGCCCGGACTTTCCTCCAGACCTTCCGATCCGGCGGTCGCCACTCCCCCTCGGCGCGCATATAATAATCATCTGGCCGGATTGTTGCAACCATTATTAAGTTGATATTCCTTGACGCTTGCATAAATTTCACGTAAACCTACTATGGTTAGGGATTGGTGGCAAGAATTCGGTTGGATCAAGGTAACATGCAAGATTATACATTGGACCAAAACGAGGGTTCGCGCAGCGGCGAAACGAATCGGTATCGAATTCTTATCGTAGACGACGAAGAAATCAATCTGAAGATTTTACGCATTTACTTGGAAGACAAGGGGTTCGAGGTCGTTTCCTGTCTTGATGGAGAAGAAGCGATCAACATCCTGAAAAACGAGGATGTAACCGTTTGTATCTGCGACATCCGTATGCCTAAAATCAGTGGAATCGATGTTCTGAATTTTATCAGGCAGCATAAGCCCATTGTTCCGGTCATCATGCTGACCGGATTTATCGATATCAATACCGCTGTCTCCGTAATGCGCCAGGGTGCAGCAAACTATCTCACAAAACCAATCGATGCGGGTGAGTTGATCATTTCGGTGGAGAAAGCGATCGAGCATCGTAAACTGGTCGAGGAGAAGTCGCGCTTAGAGCGAGAAAACCTGGAATACCAGCGTAACCTCGAACGCAAGATCAGCGAAAAGACGGTTGCGATGCAGCGCAACATGTTGGATATGGTTGTTGCACTGGCAAATGTAGTGGAAGAACGCGATCAGCATCTTATCGGGCATTCCAAGCGGGTTGCACAGTATGCCAGTACCCTGGGACGTCAGATCGGACTGGAAAAAGAGCAATTACGCACGCTCAATAATGCGGCAATTCTTCACGATATCGGAAAAATCGGAATACCCGACGTTCTTTTGAACAAGAACGAGAAATTGACTGGTGAAGAACGGGAAGTTCTACATACTCATGTCATCCGGGGCGTGAATATCCTGGAACCTGTTGAGTTTCTTGAAGATGTTATTCCTGCGATCAAATATCATCATGAAAACTGGGATGGTTCGGGCTATGCAGAAGGGCTTTCTCACAGTGAAATACCCCTTCTGGCAAGAATCATCCGCATCGTCGATTCATTCGATTTTTTGACCACATCGCGCCCATATCGGGAAGCTTTCGAAATCGAAGAAGCTATTGAAGAAATCCAGAAAGGAAAGGGTACTTATTACGATCCGGAGTTGCTTGAACCTTTTTTGGATATGGTACGCAAAATGATTGCGAAGGTGCCACGCGGGGATGCAGCAACCAACCGCTGAAGTCGCCTATCCTGCTACATTAGCCACTCAAACTACGAATTGAACACATGATCAGATCAAGACAGGACAAGCGGTACAGCTCATGGGCGCTCGTTTCAGGAGGGGTCATTCTTGTTCTGGTTGGGGTTCTGTTCGCCAATTGGGTACTTTCAAAAGTAAAACAGCACATCGAAGAGTCGTTTTATTCCTTCCAAGCCCAGCATCTTATTTACCTAAACGAACAACTGCTACATGATGTTGAATGTCTTATAAAAAGGGCGGAAACGTCGCACGTTCGTTTTTCACTTGACGACAAGTTGAAAACTCAAGGGCGCTTGGCCAAACTGTTTCAGGCCATGGAAGAAGACAGTTTGCTTTCCATTCTTCAGGTCGAGCAGGGACGCAAAATCGTTGCTGAAATCAGCATGCCCGAACTGCCGTTCATAGAAAGTGTTGCGAATCACCCGGAATCGCAAAAACTTAAAGAACTCTGGTCGAAGTTGATGTCTGAGGACAATCGAAACGGATGGGTGATTCTTTCCGAGGAAGGTTCGACGGGATTCTTTAGCGTTGGATTGCGGATGGATTGGCAGTGTGAACTGGCGGTTACGAATTCAAAAACGTCCGGTGCGTCTGATGAACTCGATGCAAGCCCATCGGGTTCCGGTAATCACGAAGCGGATCAGGAAAGTAAATCGCGATCGGGGAATTGCTCATCGGATATGCTGGTGCTTCGAGTGGGGCGCAATTGGTTGGCTGACCGCTTGAGTGCCAATCATGTCAATAAAACAATTCAGCTTACAGCCATCGATCAAAATGGAACGATTGCCTACGATGTCAATCCGGTTGTTTCGGGGATGGATGTTAAAACTTTCGGTCTTGGATCTTCCAGTTTGAGTGCTTTCTATAATCGTATCCAACAGCAGGTTTCCACCGTTTTCGGTCGTTTCTTTTATCACCAGCGTCCCGGGCAAGAAGGCGAAGAACGACTGGCTGTTGGAATTGTTGGTTTTTTACCTGAAGTTCCAGTTGTTTTGATTCTATCGCAACCGCAAAAAACGCTATTGGCATCGTTGAATTTGGCCGTTCGTGTCTTCCTGTTGGTTTTATTGATGTTATTGATCCTTTTCGTGCTGATCGGTCAATTGTGGCAGCACTTGAAAAAACGAGAAATCGCTGCCGGATTGAAAGTGCAGATGACTCGTGATCTGGAACGCATGGTTGAGGCTCGAACGGTTGAGTTGAACTTTGTTACTCGCACAATCAAGGATCTGATTGATTCAATCCCATCCGCTCTGATCGTGTTGAATCGTGACATGAATGTGTTGCTGGTAAACTTAAGTTTTTACTCCGTATTTTCAAGTCGCCTAGTGAATATTACCGGGCGGCATGTCACGGAGATATTTTCCGGGGAATTTTGCGACCGATTGCAGAAGAGCTTGCGAACCAAGCAGCCGATGTTGGATCTGGAAATGCGTAAGGTTATTGAGGGACAAGGCGAAAAGGTCTTGTTAATCAATGTGTTACACCTTCTCGGCAAACGCGATCGCCTGCTGATCGTAATTGATGACATTACGGAACGCAAGGCCCTGGAACGGCAATTGATACAGGCAGAGAAGATGGCCGGGCTGGGTACATTGATGTCGGGTATTGCCCATGAAATCAACAATCCGTTAAATGCAATTGCCGGAATGGCTCAAATTATGAGTCTGCGTTCTCAGGAAGAGGAGAGCCGGGAGTCTGCGGATCAGATCCAGCAATATGTCAATCGCGTGGCCGAGATCGTCAAGGAGTTGTCTCGTTATTCGCGTTCGACCAAGGTTACCGATGCCATAACCACGAACATTCACACGGTGCTCGAAGGCGC
Organism: Myxococcota bacterium; assembly: GCA_965140415.1. Classification (GTDB taxonomy): domain Bacteria; phylum Myxococcota_A; class SURF-8; order SURF-8; family SURF-8. Next base: position 3,616,722 of record OZ223209.1, on the reverse strand, counting down.
ATTGGCAATGGTGGGTCATAGCCGCAAGATGAAGGATGTACAGGTAGACAAGCACTTCTCTCACAACCTGCCCGGAATCAAGGTGAACGTGGTGGAAACAGAGCAGGTTTTCATCAACCTGTTAAGTAATGCCATTGATGCGCTGGACGATGCGGCTACGCAGCGTGGTGATGATTTTCAAAAGCGTATCACCATTCATACTTCCATGTTTGGGAATCAGGAATACATTCAGGTCGAGGTGGAAGACAACGGAACCGGTATTTCACCCCAGAATCTCAAGTCCATTTTCGACCCGTTTTTCTCCACCAAGGAGCAAGGGAAAGGAACGGGACTTGGTCTTTCGATCAGTTACAAAATTGTACAGCGCTACGGTGGCATTATCCTGGTGGATAGCCGAGAGGGTGTGGGAACGAAGTTCACGATTCGTTTACCGTTCAATGCCTGATCTGCAAAGATGCTGTCGATCCGGAGGCGCACTGCTTGCTGTTGCTGTGTTGCTGCTGGGGATTTCCGGTTGTGCGCATACCGTTTCCAAAATGGAGACGACATCGGAAAAGACCAACACTTCGGATTCGAAAGAGGTTTCAGCCCAACAGGAAGAGCAGTCCTCTCCTCTCGACAAGCCATCTCCGGCAACTCCCGTTTCGTGTCGTTGTGATGTTCCTGCAAGCACCAGTTACAATCGATTGAGTTTTACGATTGATCCTTCTCCAGAGGAGAGTCGCCTTTATGCGCAATTCATCGCCATCGCCCAAAAAAGCGGTTCAATTGCGCCCGCCTTCGATTTTCGTTTATTGGTGGCAGCTCGTTGTTTGAGTCAACACACTGCGATGCACCAACAGACTCCATCTGACCGCATGGTGCAGTTCGCTCTACAACGAGCAGGTGTCGGTGAGATTGGGGTGCGGTATCTGCATTATGGGATGCCCTCGGAATCCGAACAGGCGGATTCTGAATTTGGCGAGTACCTCGCGAATTGGTTCGCTCAGTTGCAGCCCTCCAATTCTCAACGGATGGCAGCTTTGGGAATCTATCGCTTGCATGGCGATGATGACCACAAGCCGGTCGACTACGTGACGGTGTTACTGCTTGAACGGGAACTGGATCTGGAGACGATTCCCAAGATTGTTCCTATGGAAAACCGGTTTCTGGTAAAGGGAAGTTGTCTTCAGCCGAATTGTCGCTTGGGCTTTTATCTCGATTTCATGGGAGATCACATTTTTCAAACTCCAATTGAAACCAAGCAAGGAAAATTCCTGTTCGAAGTGCAGGTTCCTTCGGCACCGGCTGTATACAATCTGGAAATCGTTAGTGAATCCGAACGGGGAAGCCGGGTGCTGCTTAGTTTTCCGCTTTATCACAAAGTTCCGATACCACAGGAATTTAAAGAGCTTCGCAAGCCCGTGGAATGTGAAACCCCCGAACAATGTGAGCGATTACTGCTTAATGGTATCAACGATGCCCGTGCGCGGGCGAGTGTGTTGATGTTGCAGGATTTCGATAAAATGCAGCGTGTGGCGCGAGTACATGCGGAAGACATGTTGGAGCACCACTACAGCTCCATCTATGACCGCCAGGGGCGTCCCGTGGAATATCGTTTGCAGCAAGTCGGTCTTGACATCTTACAAGCCGGGGCGTTGGTGGATGGTGCCTATTCGATTCGAACCGTGTTGGATCATTTCGAACAAAGCCCCAGTTTGAAAGCCTTTTTCACCAATCCGGCTTTGACGCACCTTGGTTGTGGTGTGGCCTGGCGTGAAAATGAGTTCGGAACTCGTTATTATTCGGTGAGTTGCAATGTGGCAACGGTTGTGGATGCGCGCCAGGGAGAAGCCTTGTCGACAGCGATTTTCGATTATTTAAATGGCATGCGTCACAAGCAGGGTAAGCCCTTGTTCAAGCGAGAGCCCCGTTTACAACAGGTTGCCGACCAAGCTTTGGAGCGGTTGCTTAAGAAGTCGGAAGAAAACAAGGATATTCAAGAGGATGTGAACATCCAGGTAGAGCAGAGTCAACTGGTTCATAAGCGTTCCATCTTCGGAGTTTTTACCATCTACAGCTTGTTTCAACTGGAAGCGAACAGCTCGGCGAATCAGATCGTGCAATCCGATGCACGTGTGCTGGTGCTTGCCGTTCACAAAATCACGGACCCAACTGCCTATCATCGCGGGATATTCATCTACTACATTGCATTTGACTAGGCAGTCGATCAACTTCTGCTGTCAACAGATGGCGCAAACTAGTTGACTCTATTGCCAATACTTGGATGTATCGGCAATGGTTGTTTATTTGTTTCGTTTGGGCTTTTCCAGAATTTCACAAGCCTCGTAACAGCGATGTGCTTTTTCGGTTTCGCTGTCCAGTGGTATGACCATCCGGCAGGTCGGGCACATCACCAGTTTTCCTTTTTTCGTGCTTTCTTTTCCTGCCTTTTTCTCCATGAAATACTCCTTTGCTGGCTATCTTGTGCTGGCAGAGCCTTTTCGCTGCTGCCAATCCAATGCAAAACGTACGTGAATTTCGATCTGATTTTAGAGATCGATTTAAGGCCTGTTTTCTTCCCTGTTCGCACTATGGTTATGCTTAGATTGTCAAGTGTTCGAAATCGTGCTAGCATGTTCGACAGTTTTCAGCGTCATACGGCGGTACAGAGAGGGAGATCTGCTGTGTTGGAATTGTAGGCATTCTAACCAAACGCTAATAAAATGCTAACAATCCGGTCGTAGTTTCCAAAGCAGTAGATTGTTCCTTAATCGCTTAGGAGAAGCGCCAATGTCCAAAGAGAAAATTCTGGTTGTAGATGATGAAGAAGACATTCTCGAACTGTTGGATTACAATCTTTCCAAAGAAGGATACAAAGTCGATTGCGTCAGCAGTGGGGAGGCGGCCTGCCAGGCAGCCAAGAGCCTGAACCCGGATGTGATCGTGCTCGATTTGATGTTGCCGGGCATTGATGGTCTTGAGGTCTGCCGCAAGTTGAAAACCGATCAGGCGACTTCCGCCATTCCGATCATCATGCTAACGGCCAAAGGTGAAGATGCCGACATCGTTTCCGGTCTGGAAGTCGGTGCAGATGACTATGTCGTAAAACCATTCAGTCCTCGCGTGCTAATCGCTCGCTTGCGGGCGGTCCTGCGGCGTGGAAGTTCGCCTGCCAATGAGGATTTCTCTAATGTCGCTATTCACGATTTGCGCATCAATCCTCAACGGCATGAAGTGTTGGTGGCAAATCAAGGTGTTGATTTGACTGCAACGGAATTCGGTATCCTTTCCTTTCTGGCTCGTCGTCCAGGTTGGGTATTTACGCGCAATCAGATAATCGAAGCCGTCAAGGGTGATGACTACCCCGTGACCAATCGTTCGGTTGATGTGCAGATCGTGGCGCTCAGGAAAAAACTTGGAAATGCGGGCACATATATAGAAACCGTCCGTGGGGTCGGCTATCGCTTCAAGGAATAGACTATGGCCACACGTCGGCCTCTGCTCTGGCAACTTTATCCATCTTATCTGTTGATGGTGTTGTTTTCATTACTTGCCATCTCCTGGTACGCCTCAAGTTCCATTAAATCTTTTTATATGGATCATACTCGTAAGGAGTTGGAGACACGCGCCTATTTGATCCAAAACATGCTGGAAGAAAAGCTTCTTCAGCATGAATCCTATGATATCAATGCCGCCTGCAAGCGTTTCGGATCGATCGCGACCACGCGACTTACCGTGATCTTGCCTGATGGCAAGGTAATTGGAGATTCGGAAGAAGAACCCGAACGAATGGACAACCACGCCAACCGCCCGGAAATCATTCAGGCTTTTAAGGGGCTTGCAGGAACGTCAACCCGCTTCAGCGCGACGTTGCAAAAGGACATGCTTTATGTTGCTTTGCCGGTAACCAAGAATGGCGAAGTCATCGGCGTACTGCGAGCGTCGATGCCCTCTGCGGATATCGATCAGGCATTACGTACGATTTTAAAACGCATTGCGATAGGTGGGGTGATTATCGCTCTGCTATCTGCGCTGGTCAGCTTGTGGGTATCCAAGCGCATCGGAAGGCCGATTTTGGATGTTAGAGCCGGGGCGGAGCGTTTTGCCATGGGAGATCTCTCCTACCGGCTGCAAATTTCCGGGTCGCTGGAGATCGGTGCATTAGCCAACACGATGAACCTGATGGCTGAACAGTTGGAAGAGCGCTTCCGCATGATCACCGAGCAGCGTAACGAGTTGGAAGTCATGCTGGCGAGTATGATCGAGGCGATTCTGGTTATTGATTTGCAGGGCAACATTCTACGCTTCAATGAAGCCGCCGCAAATATGCTGGGAGTTACGCCGCTAAAAGCCAATAGCCGACCGATCTGGGAGATCACGGACAATCGCGAAATCCACCAGTTCGTTCGCAGCGCACTGGACAGCGACAGTTTCGTGGAAGGAGAAATCGTTCTCGACGATGGCAGCGAACGTTATTTGCAAATGCATGGCACCACCATTCGCAATGCCACTCATCAACGCACGGGCGCCTTGATCGTCCTTCATGATGTCACCCGCATGAAACAGTTGGAGAATGTTCGCAAAGACTTTGCTGCCAATGTTTCACATGAACTGAAAACGCCGATCACATCGATTAAAGGCTTTGTGGAAACGTTGCGAGAGGGCGCGATTGACGAGCCGGACAAAGCCAAGCGCTTTTTGGAAATTATTTCCCGTCATTCCGACCGTTTGAATGCCATTATCGAAGATCTTCTGGCCTTGGCGCGAATCGAGCAGAACGCCGAAGCTTCGCGCATCCAACTGGAATCCGGACCGCTGAAAGATGTCATCGTAAACTCAATGGTACTCTGTAGTCCCAAGGCGCAGGCAAAACAAATTGATTTGCAGGTGGATTGTTCCGACGATTTGGTTGCCATGATCAACCCACAGCTACTTGAGCAGGCCCTGGTAAATCTGGTAGACAATGCGATCAAATACAGTGAAGAGCAAGGTCACATTCGCATTGCCTGTACCCAAGAACCCGGAGGCGTATGCATTCAGGTAATTGATTCCGGTTTCGGTATTCCTCAAGAGACGTTAGCTCGTATTTTCGAACGTTTCTATCGTGTTGACAAGGCTCGCAGTAGGAAGATGGGCGGCACCGGGTTGGGGCTGGCCATCGTCAAGCATATTGTGAGCGCTCATAATGGAAGTATCGAAGTACAAAGCGAATTAGGCAAAGGAAGCACCTTTACGATTCATCTGCTCACCGAACTTCCCGAATCCGCACAGAGCTAAATTGCGATTAAAGCGGCTTTTCAGCTTTTTAGGTTGGCAATAATCGCATCCGCAAAGGCGGAAGTGCCAAGTAATGTCGCACCTTCCATCTGGCGTTCGAGGTCGTACGTTACGGTTTTATCTTTGATGGTTTTCGATATCGCGGCGTATATCAACTCCGCTGCGTCTTGCCATCCCATATATTCCAGCATCAGGCACGCCGAGAGGATGATCGATCCGGGATTGACCTTATCCTGTCCTGCATACTTTGGGGCCGTGCCGTGTGTCGCTTCGAACAGGCCGATGCCGTCGCCGATATTCGCTCCCGGAGCCATTCCCAATCCACCGACCTGGGCGGCGCAGGCGTCGGAGATATAGTCACCATTCAGATTCATGGTGACAATCACACTATATTCATCCGGTCGCAATAACACCTGCTGGAACATGGCATCGGCAATGCGATCTTTGACGATGATCTTGCCTTCGGTGCTGGTTCCCTGCCAGGTTTCTTCCTCTGTTACGATCTGATCGCGATAGTGATCCTTGTAAAACTCATAAGCCCAATCACGAAACGCGCCTTCGGTGTATTTCATGATGTTGCCCTTGTGGACAATCGTAATGGAAGGCAGTCCTTTTTGGATGGCGTAATCGATGGCCTGCTTACAGATACGCTCCGTTCCATGCTTGGAGATCGGCTTGATGCCGATGGCGCTTCCCTCCGGGATTTCCTTCGAGCCGATTTCATTTAACAGGTGTGTCAGTTTTTCTGCTTCTCCGCTTCCGCTTCTGAATTCGATACCCAAATAGGTGTCTTCCGTATTTTCGCGGAAAATAACCACGTTAAGGTCTTGTGGACGTTTAACTGGAGCCGGGACGCCTTCGAACCAGCGTACGGGACGAACGCAGGCGTATAAATCGAGATCCTGACGCAATGCGACGTTTAACGAACGGATACCGCCGCCGATCGGGGTCGTCATCGGTCCCTTGATCGCCACGTGGTAGTCTCGAATGGCGTCGTAGGTTTCTTGCGGTAGCCATTCGTCGAACTGCTCTTTGGCCATTTCTCCAGCCGGAATCTGCCACCAGTGAATCTGTTTTGTATCGCCGCTGGCGGTCTTTACCGCCGCATCGACTACGCGGCGCATCGCGGGAGTGATGTCAACGCCGATGCCGTCACCTTCGATAAAGGGAATGATCGGATCGTTCGGGACGGTCAAGCGGCCATTGTTATATGTAATTTTATTTCCACCGGCAGGCGGTTGCAGACGATTGGAATTCATAGATAACCTCCCAAGTAATAGAAATTATAGGATTTTCGTGTTGTCAAATTTCTTTCTAAATGCCAGTTTTCATTAAGTGAGTTTCGTTTCCTTTTCCAAAAGAACGTATTGGCAAACCCGGAAAACGTTTCTTTGGAATGATTGATGCGTTTTAGGCATCTGTCTATTTCGAAAAGGTGAACGGAATCGTGACATGAAATTCCGGGGTTGCTTCTTTCTCATAAGAGAAAAACCAATGGACTTTTTCCAGTGCACCCCGAATCGTTCAGCTTTCGACAACGCGCGCATGCTAACACGATTTGTCACGATTTCCAATAACTGTAAACGGATTGAAACTATCGAACTTCAAAGCAAGGGAGCGACTGATGAAAATTGGAATCATCGGTAGCGGGAATGTGGGGATCACCACGGCTTTTTCCATTGCGGAGCATGGCTCGGGAGAAGTGCTGCTCTATGACGTAGTGGAGGGACGTGCCAAAGGTAAAGCCCTGGATCTGGTCGAAGCGGCGCCTTTACGGCGTTACGATCGCCGTATTGAAGGAACGGATCAGTTCTCGGATCTTCTTGATCGCGACCTGTTCATCATCGCTGCCGGTCATCCAAGGAAGTCCTCCATGAATCGGCTCGATCTTTTCAAGCAGAATTTACCGATTATCAAAGAGGTCGCAAATTCGTTGAAAGATGGATGTCGCTCAACGAATCCTCCTTTGGCAATCGTATTGACTGAGCCTGTCGACTTGATGACTGCTGCTTTGCTGAAATATACGGGGTGGTCAAGAGAAAGAGTCATGGGTGTGGGCGGTGTTTTGTCGAGTGCGCGATTGAAACATTTTATCGCACGCGAACTGAATGTAAGCACCACAGACATTAATGCGATGGTCATTGGTTCTCACGATGATGACATGGTGATTCTGGAGCATTACTGTCGTGTTTCCGGATTGCCGCTTAGCCAGTTTCTTTCTCGTACTAAAATCGATCAGCTTTTCAGTCAAACGGTTTCCGCAGGCAGTCAGATTGTAGATCTGGCAAAGATACAAGGCAGCTTTTATACGCCGGGTGCGGCTGCGGGATTGCTGGCGGACGCCATCGCGAATGATTCCAATCGCATCTATTCCGTTTCGGTACAGTTGCAGGGAGAATACGGGCTTGAAAATGCTTGCCTTAGTCTTCCGGTTCGCATTGGCAGAAATGGCATTCAGCAGATTTATCCGCTGGAATTGACAGAACAGCAGCGGCAGGCATTACAGCGCTCTATGGAGCGCTATGCACCGTATTTATCTGAAATCGTTTAAGTCGGAGGCCCAACCCATGCCAAAAGTCACCATAGTTGGAAGTGGAAACGTCGGCGCCACCGCCACGTATTATATTGCCGAGCGCAACCTGGCCGATGTGGTCATGATCGATATTCAGCAGGGTATGCCGCAGGCCAAGGCTTTGGACGCCATGCATTGCGAGGCATTGGGCGATCATCATGTCATGGTCGTCGGCGCGAATGAATATGCCGCAATGGAAGGCTCCGATGTGGTTGTCGTGACTGCCGGATTGCCTCGCAAACCGGGAATGACCCGTGAAGATTTGCTGAATAAAAACGCAGGAATCATTAAAAGTGTGTCCGAGAACATCGCCACGTATGCTCCTAATGCCATTGTGATCGTGGTTACCAATCCGTTGGACATTATGACTTACGTAGCTTGGAAAATCACCGGTTTCGGCATTCGGCGTGTGATGGGGATGGCGGGCGTGCTGGATTCCACTCGTTTCCGCACGTTCATCGCTCAGGAGTTGAATGTCTCCCCGCAGGAGGTGCAATCGCTGGTGCTGGGTGGCCATGGTGACGAGATGGTGCCTTTGCCGGAATATTCGGTCGTTCATGGAATTCCAGTTCCGGAATTGATCGAGCCCAAACGACTGGAAGAGATTGTGGTGCGTACACGCCAGGGCGGCGGGGAAATTGTTGGACACCTGAAAACCGGCAGCGCGTTTTATGCCCCTGCGGCCTCGGTGGTAGAAATGGTTCAGAGTATTATCAAGGATCAGCGACGTATTCTGCCGGTTGCTGCCTATCTGCGCGGCGAGTACGGCATCAAGGGTTATTTCATGGGTGTTCCGGCGCTGCTGGGAAAAGAAGGCATCGTGAAAGTATTCGAAATCCCTATCGCCGATCGTTGGGTGGAGCAGCTTCGAAAATCCGCCGCATTAGTAGAAGATACCATCTCCAAGTTGGAAATCGAACTGTAACAGGGAAAGTTATTTCCGTACTGTTTCATCTGCCTATATAAAACGGATGCGCTTTCATACTTGGCAGTTCTCTCTAGCTTGTGATCTGATGTACAAGTTCCCGTTTTTCAAGCGGAAGTTGGAATAACCCGCCTATCGTATTCCCTCCAATGTAAAAGTCCCGGCTCATCGACTGGGTTATAGCACGGTTCCCATCAAAGGAGAATTGCCTTGTCCGTCGATCATCCATCCAATCGTTTGCCTTCTGTCGCTTCTGCCTTTCGCAATGCCGATTACATAGAAGAGCTGTACGAAATCTATCAACAAAATCCAGATGCGCTGCCGGAATCCTGGCGGATCTTTTTCCAGGGATTCGAACTGGCGATGTGTCCCCATAAGTGTGTGGCCGCCGAGCAGGCGGAAAAGCAGTCTCAGATCAACGCCCTGATTGCCGCCTATCGTTGTGAAGGGCACCTGCTGGCGAAGCAGAATCCCCTTTCAGACGTTCCGATCGCGCAAACGAACCTGGAGCCGAGCGATTTCGGATTTTCTTCCTCCGATTTGGATCAGGTGTTCAATACCGGGACGCTTGTGGCTCCCAGTCGCGCGCCATTGCAGGATATTTTGGATGTCTTGCAGCAGACTTATTGCGGGCACATCGGTGTGGAATACATGCACATACAGGACCGGGAAATCAAGAACTGGTTACAGCAACGCATGGAAGGAACTCGAAACCGGCCTGAATTCGATACCGACAAGAGGCTGGGAATCCTGAAAAACCTGACGGATGCCGAATTGTTCGAGAATTTCCTTCACACTCACTACCCCGGTCAGAAACGTTTCTCGCTGGAAGGCGCGGAAACGATGATTCCCGCGATGCATGCGCTGGTGGAGGCGGCACCGGAGGCTGGCGTGGCGGAAATCGTTTTCGGCATGCCCCATCGTGGACGGCTGAATTTTCTGGCCAATATTCTAAATAAATCGATTCGGATGATATTTTCCGAATTTGAAGACAACTACATGCCTGAAACGGTCTATGGTGCAGGCGACGTCAAGTATCATCGCGGTTATAGCTCGGATTACAAGAATCGCTATGGGCGCTCGATTCATCTCAGTTTGACAAGCAACCCTTCTCACCTAGAGGCTGTCAATCCGGTGGTAGAGGGGCGCGCCCGTGCAAAACAGAGGCAACGCAACGATACCGAACGACGCAGCACGGTGCTTCCTGTCATCATTCATGGCGACGCCGGATTCGCCGGTCAGGGCATCGTTGCTGAAACGTTGAATCTTTCCCAGTTGCCTGGCTACCGTACCGGGGGGACCATCCATTTCATCATCAACAACCAGATCGGATTTACGGCCCTGCCCGAAGAGGCGCGCTCTTCGGTGTATACGACCGATGTCGCCAAGATGATCGAAGCGCCGATTTTTCATGTGAATGGCGATGATCCTGAAGCGGTTGTATACGTGATGGAAATGGCGCTTGATTTTCGACAGCGTTTCCAGCGTGACGTGGTCGTGGATATGGTCTGTTATCGACGCCACGGCCACAACGAGGCCGATGATCCCGCGTTTACGCAGCCTTTGATGTACGAGCAGATTCGAAAGCGTCCTTCCGTTCGAAAGCTTTATGAAAACTCGTTGGTTGAAGTCGAGGTGATAGCTGAAGCGGAAGCGAAGAAGCAGGAACAAAACGTCCGTAAACGGCTTAAGGAGGCTTTCGGTCTGGCAAAAGAGGGTGAGGTGGAGCAGGAGCAGCATGCCTTTTCTGGCCTGTGGAAAGGGCTTGAAAATCCTTTCTCACACGATCCGGTGAACACTGCGGTAAGTAAATCCGATTTGCTGACCGTAGGCCGGGCGCTGACGGGCATTCCGGATGGATTCCAACTCAATCGCAAGATTGCACAGAAGTTGCCGGACAAGTTGGAGCGGATCGAGTTGGAGGGAGAAATCGATTGGGCGCTGGCCGAGCAACTTGCTTTTGGAACCTTACTTAAAGATGGGGTTCCCGTTCGCTTGAGCGGGCAGGACAGCGCGCGTGGTACCTTTTCACAGCGGCATGCCGTATGGGTAGACGGGCGTACGCAGCAGCATTACAAGCCGCTCAATCACATTTCAAACGATCAGGCGCATTTCTGCGTGTACAACAGTCTGCTTTCCGAGGCGGCGGTTTTGGGTTTCGATTACGGCTATTCACTGGCCGAGCCGCGTATGTTGATTCTTTGGGAGGCGCAGTTTGGAGATTTCGTCAATGGGGCGCAGGTGATTCTGGATCAATTTATCGCCGGGGCGCTATCCAAATGGCAACGCAGCAGCGGGCTCGTGCTGTTATTGCCGCATGGTTTCGAGGGGCAGGGGCCGGAGCATTCCAACGCCTATCTGGAACGCTACCTGACCGCCTGTGCGGATAATAACCTTCAGGTGTGCAATGTCACCACTCCGGCGCAATATTTCCATTTGCTCAGACGCCAGATGATGCGTCCTTTCCGCCGTCCTCTGATTATCATGGCTCCTAAAAGCCTGTTGAGACATCCGGCGGCGCTGTCGCCGATTTCGGATTTCACACAGGGGCGTTTTCAGGAATTCTTGGATGATTCACACGCTCCTGAGCGTCCGAAGCATTTGATTCTGACCAGCGGTAAGCTTTATTACGACCTCGTGAAGCATCGTGAAACCCTAAAAGACACCGATAGTGCGATCCTTCGTATCGAGCAGCTTTATCCCTTTAACGATGCCGCTTTCGCTCCGATCGCCCGGCGCTATCGAAACGTGAAGTCGGTGGTCTGGGCGCAGGAAGAACCGATGAACAGGGGAGGGTGGAACTTCATGCATGGATTGCTGGCGGCTCATTTCCCGGATCGTCCGTTACACCTGGTCAGTCGTCCCGCGTCTGCTAGTCCGGCGGTCGGGTCGCTCTCGAAGCATCGAAAAGAACAGGAAGAACTCGTACGAAAAGCATTTGAAGGATAGGGAACGCAAAATGCTACTCATAGCAAAGGAGAGTCGTTACCATGTTGGTGGATATTGTGGTGCCAGAAGTCGGAGAGTCGATCACAGAAGGAACGCTCGTCAAATGGTTGCAAAGCGAAGGCGCGCAGGTTGGCGAGGACGAAGCTCTGTACGAGTTGGAAACCGATAAGATCACGATGGAAGTAGTCGCTCAGCAGGATGGTCGTCTTCATATCCTGGTTCCAGAGGGAGAACTTGTGAGCATCGGTCAGGTGGTGGGCCAATTGGATACGAGTGCGGAGGCTGCCAAAACGACGGCTGAGGAAACGGTGGTTTCGGCTTCTTCTTCTTCCACAAAGGAATCGGACTCCGTGCCCATTCAAGAGAAAGAGCCGCCGCCACTAAGTCCGCCTGCGGGTATGCCGCAACTTCGTGACAAACTGGAGCAGGATCCGAACCTGGAGACGCTCAGTCCGGCAGTGAGGCGGATGTTGCAGGAACATCGTTTGCAGGCCGGTGATATTCAAGGCAGCGGAAAAGATGGAAGACTGACCAAGCAGGATGTTCAGGCGTATCTGGATCAGCGTGAATCCTCTTCCGAGATTGTCCAGCAAGCATCTGCTTCTGCTACGAAACCGGCGGAAGTCGCGCCTGCCAAACCCAGTCCTATGGCATCGCCAAAGGCGGTTGTTTCGGAGTCGCATCCGTCAGGGCAACCTCGGCAGACGCGCAAGAAGATGTCCCGTTTGCGCTCCCGCATAGCCGAGAGGTTGGTTGAAGCGCAGCATACCGCCGCGATCTTGACGACTTTCAACGAGTTGGATATGACCAACGTAATGGCCATGCGCAGCCGTTTTAAAGACTACTTCGAAAAGCAACATGGAGTACGATTGGGTTTCATGTCGTTCTTCGTCAAGGCGGTGGTGGATGCCTTGCAGACCGTTCCGTCGTTGAATGCGCAGATCGATGGCGAAGAGATCGTGCAGAATCATTTTTACGATGTCGGGGTGGCAGTCGGCACGGAAAAGGGCTTGATCGTGCCGGTTCTGCGCGATTGCGACCGCTTGTCCTTTGCCGGGATCGAGAGTGGAATCGCGGAGTTAGCGAAGAAAGCCAAGGATCGGACGTTGTCCATTGAAGATCTGACGGGCGGTGTATTCACGATTTCCAATGGTGGCGTTTACGGCTCGTTGTTGTCCACCCCGATTTTAAATCCACCGCAAAGTGGCATTTTAGGGCTGCATGGTATAAAAAAACGTCCGGTGGTGGTGGACGACCAGATCGTGATCCGCCCCATGATGTACGTTGCATTGAGTTACGATCACCGTATCGTCGATGGAAAGGATGCCGTGACCTTCTTGAAGCGCGTGGTCGAGTGCATGGAAAACCCGGAACGAATGATGCTGGAGGTGTAGAGAATGGAGAAGTTCGATCTGGTGATTATCGGAGCGGGGCCTGGTGGATATGTTGCAGCCATTCGCGCTGCACAGTTGGGGCTGAATGCGGCCATCGTGGAAAAAGAGCCCGTATTGGGTGGTACTTGCTTGCGCGTGGGCTGCATTCCAAGTAAAGCGCTGTTGGAGTCGAGCGAACTGTTTTCACACATGAAAGACGGCCTGTCCGAGCATGGCATTCATGCCGGAGCACCGGAAATTGATGTGGCGACCATGCAGGAACGAAAATCCGGAATCGTGCGCGATCTGACCGGAGGCATCGGACTGCTGCTGAAAAAGAACAAAGTATCTGTTTTTTACGGTACGGCCAAACTGACTGGTGGTCAGAATGTCCTGGTTGAAGGTGGTGATAAACCGGTCGAGTTGCAGGCGGATTCGATTCTGATCGCCACCGGCAGCGCTCCGGTCGAACTGCCGCATATTCCTTTCGATGGCGAAACCGTGATTTCCTCTACCGAGGCGCTTTCGCTGGATCGTGTACCCAAGCATTTGATTGTCATCGGTGGTGGTGCTATCGGGCTGGAGCTTGGTTCTGTGTGGCGGCGATTGGGAGCGGAAGTTACCGTTGTTGAAATGATGCCGATGCTGGTTCCGTTTGCCGACAAGCAATTGTCGCAAATGCTGCAACGCAGCTTGAAGCAGCAGGGGTTGGATATCCGTTTGAAAACGCAAGTCACGAAAGCTTCCGTTAGCGAAGAGGGCGTGACGGTAACGCTGAAAGACGCCAAGGACAAGGAGAGTGAAATCAGCGGTGACAAGCTACTCGTCGCTGTGGGACGACGCCCATTTACGGATGGCCTGGGCTTGGAAAGCGTGGGTATCCAACGGGACGAGCGCGGGCGTATTCCGGTGAACGAACAGTATATGACAAGTACCCCCGGCATTTACGCCATCGGTGATGTGGTCGTCGGTCCAATGCTGGCGCATAAAGCCAGTGAGGAAGGTGTTGCCGTCGTCGAGTTGATCGCCGGAAAGGCGGGGCATGTCAATTACGGAACCATTCCGAACGTGGTGTACACTCATCCGGAACTGGCGCAGGTCGGCCTGACGGAAGAAGAGGCCAAGGAAAAAGGTCATGAAGTGAAAGTCGGCAAATTCTTTTTCAAATCGAATGGCCGAGCCAAAACCATGGCAGAAACGGATGGCCTGACGAAAGTGGTGTCCGATGCGAAGACCGACAAAGTCTTGGGTGTTCACATTCTCGGACCGCATGCTTCCGAGTTGATCCACGAAGCCGTGCTCGGTTTGGAATTCAGCGCCAGTACGGAAGATATCGCCCGCACGACGCATGCCCATCCGACGTTGGCGGAAGTGTTGAAGGAAGCGGCGCTGGCCGTTGATAAACGAGCAATACACGGGTAATGGAATCACTGCATCCAATGAAAACGGAGCCGCTAATGGGCTCCGTTTTCTTGTGGTGTCTCAAAATGTGATTTGGTGCTTACGATTGCTTCAGGAAGTTTCGTAGTACCGTATGCAGGATGCCTCCGTTGCGGTAATAGTCGGTCTCAATCGGTGTGTCGATTCGGCACAGCGCTTGGAATGTGATCGTGCAACCATCCGCCGAGCGGGCTTTTACGGTTACCTGTTGTCCCGGTTTCAGTGTGTCGTCGATTTCGATGTGGAAGGTTTCGCTTCCGGTGATGCCCAGTGACTCCGCAGTTTCCCCGGCTTTGAACTGTAGCGGCAGTACACCCATTCCCACAAGATTGCTACGGTGGATGCGTTCGAACGATTCTGCAATCACGGCTTTCACTCCAAGCAGGTAGGTGCCTTTGGCTGCCCAATCGCGACTAGAGCCCATGCCGTAGTCTTTTCCTGCAATGACGACGGTCGGGGTTTCACTCTGTTTGTATTTCTCGGCGGCCTCGTAAATGGACATCTGCTCGTCGGTCGGGAAGTAGGTGGTCCAACCGCCTTCAGTGCCGGGAGCCAGTTCGTTTTTCAATCGAATGTTGCCGAATGTGCCGCGCGTCATCACGCGATCGTTTCCGCGCCGTGAACCGTAGGTATTGAAATCCACAGGTTTGATGCCCTTGGCTTTTAGATATTCTGCCGTGGGGCTATCAAGTGGAATCGCGCCTGCCGGACTAATGTGGTCGGTGGTCACGGAATGACCGACCTTAACGAGTGCGCGTGCTTTCCGAATGGGTTCAATCGGCTTGATTTCGTCTCCGATCGTCATGAAAAAGGGTGGTTCTTGGATATAGCTGCTGTTTTCGTCCCACTCGTAAACCGCCTCTTCCGTAACCGGAATGTCATTCCATGCGGCGTTACTGGATTCGATACCCTCATACAGCTTTTTGTGACTGGCAGGATCTGACGCCTTATTGAGCAGCGCCTGAATTTCCTCGTTGGACGGCCAGATGTCTTTCAGGAACACATCGTCGCCACTGATCGTTTTTCCCAGTGATTGCGTTGTGATATCCAGATTCACCGTTCCTGCAATCGCATAGGCGACGACCAATGGCGGTGAAGCCAGATAATTCGCTTTGACCAATGGATTGATGCGGCCTTCGAAATTACGATTGCCCGAGAGCACTCCGGAAACGATCAGGTCGTTTTCCTGAATGGCTTGTGCAACGTTTTCCGGCAAAGGACCGCTATTGCCGATGCAGGTGGTGCATCCATAACCGACGGTGTAGAAACCCAGTTTCTCCAAATAGGGCGTCAGTCCCGCTCGATCCAGATAATCGGTGACGACACGTGAACCCGGAGCCAAGCTGGTCTTAACGTAGCGGGGCACCTGTAGACCGGCCTCGACCGCCTTTTTTGCCAGTAGACCCGCAGCGAGCATGACCGATGGATTGCTGGTGTTGGTGCAACTTGTAATCGCTGCAATTACAACCGAGCCATGGCCGAGCGTTTCTTGTTGCCCATCCGCATGCTGAATTTTGGCGGTTTGGTTGTGGCTATTTTCAGACAAACCGAAGCCACGGCTTGTCAAGGGTTTGTCCAGATCTTCTTGGAATGAAATATGGACATTTTCAAGTTCAATTCGATCTTGTGGACGCTTGGGTCCAGCCAGACTGCTTTTGACTGTCGAGAGATCCAATTCCAGTGTATCCGCGTAAACCGGGTCCGGGCTGTCGTCTGTGCGGAACAGTTGCTGGGCGCGCATGTACTGTTCCACTTGTTTGATCAGCGATTCCGGGCGGCCTGTGCGACGGAGATAATCCAGCGTTTCTTTGTCTACCGGAAAATATCCGACGGTCGCTCCGTATTCGGGGGCCATGTTTGCGATGGTTGCCCGATCCGGCAGGCTCATTCCGGATAATCCGGGACCGAAAAACTCCACGAATTTTTCCACAACGCCTTTTTCGCGCAGCATCTGGGTAATGGTCAAAACCAGATCGGTTGCGGTAACTCCTTCCGATAGTCGCCCTGACAGTTTGACTCCCACTACTTCCGGGATCAGAAGGTAGAGCGGTTGGCCCAGCATGACCGCTTCCGCCTCGATGCCTCCAACACCCCAGCCTAATACGCCCAGTCCGTTGATCATCGTTGTATGAGAGTCGGTGCCGACCAGTGAATCCGGGAACATCAAGGTTTCGCCTTTTTGCTTGCGCGTTTGGACTACGCGGGCAAGGTATTCCAAATTTACTTGATGTACGATGCCGCTTGCGGGTGGAACGACACTCAGGTTTTGGAAGGCATTTTGACCCCAGCGTAAGAAACTGTAGCGTTCCCTGTTGCGTTCGAATTCTTTTTCTGAATTCTGTTGTAGCGCCACTGTCGAGCCGAAGACATCCACTTGAACGCTGTGATCGATCACCAGATCAACCGGAATCTCCGGATTGATTTTCTGCGGGTCGCCACCAAGTCGTTGCATGGCCGAGCGCAATGCCGCCAGGTCCACTACTGCGGGAACACCGGTGAAATCCTGTAACACCACGCGGGAGGGCTTAAACGCGATTTCACTGCGGACGGGAGACGCAGGATCTTGATTGATGAGCCGCATGACATCGTCTTTTGTCACCACATAACCGTCTTCGCCGCGCAGAAGAAATTCAAGCAGTACACGCCAGGAATAGGGCAGGCGGGAGAGTTGTAACAGCCCGTCCTCTTCCAGCTTAGGAAGACGGAAATAGGTGATGCTCCCTGTTTCCAGATCCAACGTCGAACGAGAGTGAAACGAGTCGGCAAACGACGTTTGCGGCATAACCAAACTCCTTTATCGGTGGCAAAATATTATTCTTCTTCGGTTGTTTCCGACAGATCCCGGCCTTTCCCCAAGGCTTTGTAGGCAGGTCGCATGATCTTGCCAGGGTTGGTCATCAGTTCCACTCGATGAGCACACCAGCCGACTACGCGGGCTACTGCGAACAGCGGAGTATAGACTTCTTTGGGGATACCGAGGCAGTCATAGACGAAACCGGAATAGAAGTCGACATTGGAACTGACGAACATGTCGGGATTGTTCTTGTGCTCTCGTAAAACATCCGGTGCTAGTTTTTCGACCTGCCTGTAGACATCGAATTCTTCTTCGCGACCTTTTTCTTTGGCCAGCCGTTCTGCATACTTTCTTAAAATCTCGGCGCGAGGATCACTTTGGGTATAGACGGCATGGCCGACACCATAGATTTTTCCCGCTCCGTCGAAGACTTTGCCTTGCAACATGCTTAACAGGTAGTCGTGTAATTCCGTTCCGGAATGAGGGTTTTTAACGTTTCGTTTCAAATCTTCCATCATGTTGGCGACGCGTACGTTTGCTCCACCATGTAGCGGCCCACGTAACGAGCCAAGACCGGCGGCAATTGCAGAATAGAAATCCGTATTGGTGGAAGATACGACCCTGGTGGTAAAAGTCGAGTTGTTACCACCGCCATGCTCGGCATGCAATATCAGTGCAATATCAAGTGTTTTCGCTTCCAAGTCGGAATATTCGCTGGTTGGGCGAATCAGATGCAGGAAGTTCTGTGCTGCTGACAGCGTAGGATCTGTTTTATGAATGATCAGGCTTTTATCGAAAAAGCCGTGCTGAATGGAATAATAGGCATACGGCACCAGTGAATTGATTTTTGCAATCAACTCCATGGCCTGCCGAATCTGATTCGGACCGGAGAGATCGTCCGCTTTTTCATCGCTGCCATACAAAGTCAAAACGGATCTGGACAGGGCGTTCATGATGTCCGGTGTACGGAACGTCTGCAATACATCGCGAGCGAAATTCTTAGGTAGAACTCGCATTTTGCCCAAGGTTTCGCTAAAAATGGCCAACTCTTCTTTTGTTGGAAATTTTCCAAATAAAAGAAGATACGTGACGGCATCGAAGCCGAATTGATTGTTCTGAGAAAAGTGCTTAACAATGTCGTAGACACTGTATCCCCGGTAAACCAACTGACCATCGATCGGAATGATTTCTTCATCGATCTTTTCAAAACCTAGAACCTTGGATACGGTGGTCAGTCCGACCAATACACCGGAACCATCTGCATTGCGCAGACCACGCTTGACCTTATAAAGATGGTAAAACTTGTTTTCAATTCGGTTGTTTTGGGAGGCTATCTCACCCAATTCATTGAAATAATCCATTAAACATCCTCCTTGTCCAATCATGACTTGTGAAGGTGATCTTTCGCTCGTTTAGCAGGGCGATTACTCTCTCGGCTACGAGAAAAGAGAGAAAATGGCACAGTTCTATTTCAAGATTTCACGATTCGGTTTGCCGCCTGTGTTTTATCGCTCCCAACATGTTTCCTGTAGCGACCGAATATTGTGGAAATGTTGAATATTATACAACGAACCACACCAGCGCATTTCATCGCCCCCCATGTCGGCAATGGTTTAAATTTAAAGACAGAACCGCAAGGTATTTGTCTGTCTTCACGCCCCGATGCAAACTCGACGATTGTCTATCTGTAAAGAATCATAGCTGGAGTTCAAGCGCGTGTCGAGACAAAAAGCGCTTCAAGTTTAAATGTCGAAGAGATGTATGCCGAACAATGCTAAGTTATTGCACGTCATCCCAATTAAGCATTTGTTCTGATTGCTTATTTCATTGGTGAAAGTGTTAACAAAAACCAAATGGATCGAAACTGCTTAAAACTGTTGCGCAAATCGTCTCGTCTAATTACAATATAAAGATACTCGCCTATGGGTAAGACCAACCCTGCCGGTTACGGTTGCGGCATCAGGATGGATAGCTGAAAGGGATATGGAATGACGAAGTGGTTTACGAGCAATATCATCTTTTTCTGCGCAATGTTTCTCGTGCTGAGCAGTTTCGGCTGTGGATCGGACGAGACTGTCGATGGAGACAGCACCGATGGTGACGGATGCAATTGTGAAACGGGATTGACCTGCTCCGGCGGGCAGTGCGTCTGTTTGGAAGAAGGATGCTGCATGGACAATTCCGATTGTCCCGCTCCGAGCTTGTGCGATCAGAGTCTTCATCGTTGTTCCGGTGGTACTGATGGAGATCTCAACGGAGATCCGGACGGTGATGTAGATGGTGATGAAGACGATGTCGATGGGGACATGGATGGCGATCTTCCCGATGGCGACAGCGATGGAGACGTTGATGGAGATGGTGATGCGGATGGAGATCAGATTGATGGAGATTTAATAGTCGATGGTGATCTGGAAGTCGATCAGACCGATGGAGATCAGGTCATTGATGGTGATACTGCTGATGGCGATGTCTCCGACGTTCCTCCTGCTGGCGCAAGCTGGTTGATCGACATCCAGGATTTGCCTTATTTCCGACCGATGACCGTGGCAAGGCAGTTTTCCAGCCGAGATCCTTCCGGCGGCAATCAGGATCGTTCGTACACGAATCTCTACATCGATGGAGCGGAACAGGTTCTAATGGAAACCCGCCAGCCAGGTTGCCTGTACCGCATCTGGTTGGGGATGCCCGCCATGATCAACGGCTACAAGCTCCGTTTCTATTTCGATGGTGAGGATACACCGCGAATTAACGAAACCGTCAATGACTTGTTCGGCGGAGCTACCGCTCCCTTCCTAAGCCCACTGGTCGGTCAGAAAAGCGAGAGCTATTACTCCTACGTTCCGATCTGCTACGAAGAAGGGTTAAAAGTTACACTTTCAGGAACGGCGCAGGGATACAACTTTACCTATCACAGCGTTCCGGCTTCAGATGCGGTTGAGCCGTTTAGCTGGGATATGGATATGACGGACACCGCCGATTTCTATACCAATCATGTCGGTGAAGATCCCAAGCCGACCGAAGGCAACGATCACCCCAGCCCGTCTCCGGTTTCCATCTCTCCGGATGAGACCCGCACCGTTTTTCCGGAAGTGCATGACTCCGGCGTGATTAACGCACTGAAAATCGATATTTCTCCTGCTGAAACCGAAATTCTGGATAACACCTATTTGCAGATTTTCTGGGAGGGGAAATCCACTCCCGATGTCAATGTGCCGATCGGTCTTTTCTTCGGCTCAGGTTTCGGTCAGATCGATTTCAGCAGTTTGCTGGTAGGAATGAGCACCTCGGGTGAGTGGTACAGTTACTTCCCGATGCCTTATTGGGACAGCTTTGTCATTAAGGTCAAAAACGAATCTTCTCTTACCATCGATCAATTCAAGATCAGCTTGGAACTGGGTGAAAACAATTACCCGCGTACCGTTGGACATTTCTATGCCAGTTATTCTGAAAAAACTCCGACCACCAGTGGCAACGATTTTTACGCGCTGGATACTTCCGGCAAGGGACATGTCGTTGGCTTGAGTTTGGCAATGGAAAGTGATGTCGTTTACACCAAGGAATTCCTTGAAGGTGATGAGCGCATTGTAATCGATGGCATGAACAGTCCGGTCATTTACGGAACCGGCACCGATGCTTTCTTTAACGGCAACAATCGTTGGCAGACCGGCGTGTACGACAATCCGCTGTTTTCTATTTGGAAAAACGACAATCCCACGTGGCAGTTTACGGCAAGGCGCTTGATGCCGGGCGATGCCATCCCATTCGAGAAATCAATTCAGTTGGGGTTTGAACACGGTGGTGAAAATACCGTGAATGCCAACTATCGTGCGGTAGCCTATTATTACATGTCCTGTCTGGAAGGACTGACTTTCTCCGATAGCCTGGATGTGATGGACGCGCCGGATGAGAACGACCATTATTTCGCATCCGATTTGGAGACTTCTCCGCATACCAACACGCGCAGTGTGTATGAGGGTGAAAACGACGACACGGAAGTGATCGACTCGGGACGAGGCATTATCGGTGTTGGTGATCAGCGTGGTCAGATGGTCATGACCTTTGCTATCGATTCATCCAATGTGGGTGTGCGTTTGATTCGACGGCTGGATCAGAAATATGGCCGACAGGAAGCCCTGGTTTTCGTGGATGATGAACCGGTCGGATACTGGTACAATCCGGTTCGCAATGAAAGCCAGCGCTGGCGTGACAGCCTGTTCGATATTCCTGCCGAATATACCGAGGGCAAATCCTCAATTGAAGTTCGCTTCCAATGGGCAGGCGGCGACGAATGGAACGCCTATCAGTTCTGGGTATATTCGCATTTGCCGATTTCTTCGCAAACCGAAGGTCCGGGCATGGTTACGAGTATCGATTACACCCTGATCGGTCCGACGGCATGTTTATCCTGGGCTCCGCCATCCGGTGGACCACCACCATCGATCTATCACATCTATCGTAGTACGGCACAATTGTTCGAATGCGATGAGAACAGCCACATCGGGCAGACCTCGACTACGGACTTCTGTGATGAGACTTCCTTGCCGCAGACTCAGTACTATTATCGAATCAAAGCGGAAGATTGTACCGGTGCACAGGGCGTATGCTCCGAGTCCCTGGGAGTACTTACCGGGATTCCGGCGATGCCTATAGAAGCTGAGGATTATTACGATCCGAATGAAACCTGGCAGGATCGTGGAGAAGAGCAACCTTTTACCGGTGCATCCAATAACGCTATCCTGTTCTTCGATGGTGCCGATGAAGTACAACGTCTTGTGCTGAAGCTGGATGCCGGTGTGCTGGAATATGAGGGCGATTACCGTATTAGTGTGGTGCCTCTGCATGGACCTTCGATGGCCCAATGGCAGATGATCGTCGATTCGAGAAGTTTGGGTGAAGTCTACGATGCATACGAAGCGCTGCCTGCCGGTACGATGCAACTGGGAGAGCGCGTCATCATGGGGGATCGACACCTTAGGCCATTCGACTCCTTCGGTGAGCCGAGAGATCTTTACATCGTTTTCCAGACAGAAGGGAAAAACGCCGCTTCAAGTAGTTATGATATCGGTATCGACGTAATCTACTTCGAGGATGTTAACCAAGACTAAGCGGTTGAACTACATTCGTAGGAAGTGAGAACAAGGGGAGCTTTCGAGTTCCCCTTTCTCTATGCGGCGCTTTTCTGTTGTCGCACTATAATTTCATAGATTCATAGCGTTTCTTCAAGGAAGGATTCCTCTAATTTTCATTGGTGAATATTCCTGGTGTTTCCCGTGGTTGCAATCTGAATGTGACTCTTATTTTAAGGACTGGTTCTGTTCTGCCAATTTGCCTGAATGCAGAAGAAAAAATCACATAACCTGTTAGTAATAAAAAATGCCGGTCATAATTGACAAGCAAATCAACTTGACCTATGATCCGAACTCAAGAGTGTCTCTGGTGCATCGAAGAAGAAATCCAAGTATGATGACGTTGTCTTAAGCTTTTATTCAGGAGCGGGTTTAGTCGTGCTTTGCCGGCCCGGTTGAATTGGTTTATCTCAACGTAAGGGAATGCTCCCATAATTATACTTGCCAGCCTGAAGCGAGAGTCTCTAGCAATCAATCCTGTGGCGATTCGAGATGTATGTTTTTTTAGTAGGAGGATCGATGAAGTACATTAGACGTTGTCTTTGGGCTTTTCTGTTTTTATTACTCCCTCTATTGATAATCGGTTGTGAGGTTGCCAAGCAGCCTTCATACGTCCAGGAAGTCGTGCTGGAAGGCGATAGCTATTCGCGTGGTTACCAGCACGGCAGTTTGTTGGGAAATTACATTCGATCCATATACACCCGCCTGCTTGACGACTCGCTGATTCCTTATCTGAACCGTGAGCAGGTCAATGTGGCTTCCGTGCTTTCTTATTATCTGCGAGAAGAATACTGCAACAATCAGTTCTCGCGGAAAATGTTGCTTGAAAGCGGCTACCATCTTTACAAGAACTACATTCCTGAAACGTATCGGCAGGAAATACTTGGAGTTGCGGATGGCGCTTGCGATACGGACGAAAAGTGCGTAGATAATCCGCCGTTGACGGATGAGTTCTTCGCGCACATTACGGAAGACAATGCCGAAACCGATTCGTTGCGCGGGGAATATTTCAAGAAAGTATTAATATTGAATACATTCTTGGATACCATGATGGGTTTCCGTGCAGTGACGGCGTTTATCAAGCAGATTCAAACTCCGTATATCACCCAACTCGAATTCGTCGGCGATATGAATGATGGCGTGGACAACGACGGCAACGGCGAAACGGATGAGGAAGGTGAGGGGGCTTTCGACAAATACACCCCCTTGTATTACGCCATGCTTGTTGAAGCTCCCAAGGATGCTGCCATCCGGATCGTTTTGGAAGATCGATCAATCGGGCAGACGGCGTGCAACGATCCGAACAATGTGGAACCTGTAGGAAGCGAGCAGATGGATTCGCGTTGTGTAAATGACATCTGTATCAAGGATGAATGTAAAGGACAGGACTTCATCGATCGCGAATGTATCACCGAGGAAGGGTTGACTTGTCTTTATCCTCGTGTGCACATTTCCTGTTTCGATCCGATGTGTTTCCAGGCTAGCGATCCGCAATGCATGAATCCCGATTCCGTTCGTTTTCAAATCGGCGATACAGTTTATACAAGCGAAGATGAGGAATTGGAAATCAAGTTCCTGGAAGCGACGGACAAAACACCGGAACCGGACGATCATGGTGAATATACATTCGAAGGTTGCCAGAACCCGCTGGAAGTCGTTTTCCGGCCAGAAGGAGGATTTCCCGAAGGAGAGGCCGTTGCTTTTATAATCCAGGCGGGTGATCAATCCCCGATTTATACGCCGGAACCTTTCCATAACCGTTTCATGCGCGATGAACACATTACCTTTACTACAAAGGGATTTGCGGAAAAGAACGGATACGGGTTGCAACGCTACGAGGTCAAAAACCGCGCAGTAGACGACGGACGTTCTCAGCCTCCAAGCATCGCTTTTGCGTTGCGAGATACTGCGGTTTCAAATGATGTTCCCTTGTTGGCCCACCATTACTCATTGCTGGACAGCAACCTCATTCACGAACATTCGGTGCACTTTACACAGATTCCAACGGATGGCTACCCACACACATACATGGGGTGGGCGGGTATCTGCTACGGTTTTTCCGGGATGAATACCGAAGGCATGACATATGCCATGACGAATTCCGATTCGCTGGATAATCCGCTTGTAGGCGGTGTGGTGAAGGTTATCCTGGATAATCTGGGCCCCATTCTTTCATCACCGGACAATCCACTAGATGCTCTGGCAACTATTCTTGGAGATACCCGACTGTTGGCGACGGGGCTTCCAATAGGTTTCTCCGGTCGTGAGATGTTACGCAACATGACGACTGTAGATGAAGCCATCAAGCATTTCTATCTAAGTGGGCAAACTTACGGCTGGAACATGCTGGTGATGGATAAACAAGGCGAAATGGCGGCCATCGAATTGGATGGTGGCTTCCAGAATGAAGTCGAAAAAACGGAAGACGATCCTATTCACGAAGTGGATGGCTTTTTCTACTACCAGGCCGACCCGGAGGATGATGTCAGTACGGATGAATTCGGAAATCTGTACGGCAGCATTAACGGTGACGACCTTTTCATTGGCAGTCATTACGAGAAGAATCGTGATGATATCAGGATCTGGCTAGACACGTTCAGCCTGACACCTCAAAGCGAATGGACGGGTTTTTATTTCAGATCGCTTAGAGCTTTCCACGTGCTTGGTGATTTAATTACCGAATACTACGGTAAAATTAATGTCCCCAAAGCCATTGAGATTCTTAGGGATCCTGGCCTTGTAGACATTCGCGACTCCATGTCCACAGCGGTATTTGAACCGACCAAAGGCATCATGAACTGGGCCAGTGGCGATGTTCCCGTTACGGATCAGGAGTTTATCCCCTATAACCTCAACGAAGCCGTTGCAGGAAAGGGGGTGCAGAAATGAGCCGCACAATACAGATGAAGTTGATATGGATCCTGGTCTGTTGTGTTCTTTCTGTTGGAGTGCTGTGGCCGGATTCGGCCAAGGCGGGGTTCACGGAAACTCTGCCTGAGGGCACTTTCATGCTGGAAGAAGTTTTCTATTATTCATGGCTCAACGATACCTGGAAGAACGACGGCGAATTGGGACCGTTGATCAATGACATCGAACGATTCGAGCCGGGCGGAGGACAGCAAGGTGTCTTGTCTGCGGCGGCGGATGTCAAGTTCATGATGTTGGTGACGAAGCTGCAATATGGAATCACCGATTCATTTTCTTTGGGAATCGGTATTCCTGTGGTTTTGGAAACGTCGATCGATCCGAACTTGAAATGGGAACCAGGTGATTATCAACCTCAGTTGGGGCGTCCGTATTCCGAAGAAGATTTCTGGTTGTGGGCGGAAAGCTTCGGTGAGACCAAGCCGACGAAATGGGTTGGCAATAAAGGTGATTTATCCGATATCGTTCTCGGTCTTCGCTGGCGTTTTACCGACTTCTTCCACTGGTGCAAAGAAAACGGATTTCATTCAGCGCTGGCTATCTCAGGTGTGATTCCAACAGGAAAGAACGCTGATCCCGAGCGTTTGGTGACAGCCGGAACATCGATGTGGGATCTTGCTTCGCAGGGAGATCTTACTTTTCACCTGGGATTCGACAAGACATTTGAGAAGGAACTGGATGGTCGTCTTACCATCGGAATCGAAGGCTTTTACGAAGTATTCTTTAAAAGAGAATTAACCGCCGCCACGGGAACAATTCATCCGCTAATGCTGCACAATGCGCCTTATGTCGGTGACACCTATCATGTCAAGCCCGGCGATTACAGCGGTGTTTCCTTGCAGATCGACGGTGTGTTGGTAAAAGGACCGGCCCTGGGTACATGGATCACCGGCGGTGATGCCAGCAAAGCGGAAAAACTTCCTCCATTGCTTACGGCTTCAATTCAATACTCGTTCATGCATCAGCAGCAGACTGATTACGATTCTAATTCCCCCTTGTGGGATTGGGACAAGGAAGAGGATTGGCGGCCCGGATATCGCAATCCGCTTACATTCACTTTGCTCTTCAGTTTCCTGCGTGTGGGTGCTCCCTTCCAGCTCTATGGGACATATCGAACCAATCGTTTGCTGCCGGGCAAGAACTGTCGTGCCAGCCAGATCGTGAATGCGGGTATACGCATTCCGATTCCAATCAATTTCTGGTAATCTGTACGGCATATCTGATCTAAAAAACTCCCTTCGTGTTGTGGCGAAGGGAGTTTTTCGTTATGGATGATCCGCCAGCAGGGTCAGTATATAGTCGCCTGCTGCGTCCTGATATCCTTTTACACGCAGATAGAAATAATCGTCTTCGTCGGATTCATCGAGAAAGACTTCTTCACGATTGGTTTCAGATAGTGAGGACATAAGCAACGAACCATAGGGATCGTACAAGTAGAGATCCAGATCGCCGACACTGTGAATGAAATCGAGTGCGGCATACAGGGCTCCTCCTGCCGCGACAGGAACGGCGAACCAGTCTTCATCATTCGAGCAAATGATTCCCGTCACTTCTCCTTCCATCGTGTCAACCGAGGAATAAATATCGTCGTTGTCCTCATATTCATCATCTGTGCATGTTGGACCTGTTTGGGTAATGTCAACAAGTAGATCATATGCGATTGCCGCCTGACTTTGGGGAGATTGCACACGCAATAAAACGCGTTTGGCCATGGTTACGGCGGGCAGCGTGACCGTTGTGCCATTATCCGAAGTTGCACCCATTGCTAATACCGTTTCGCCGGAAGTGTCGAAAATATCCAGATTCAGTGTGTCCGCAGTACTTTCTTCCAAAACAAGGGCGTCTAGTTGCTCACCCGCATTTAGAGAGAACGAGAACCAGTCGCGCTCGTCCAGGCAGAGTTGCAATTGCTCGTCAAAAGGAGCTATAGACTGCCATGCTTGGGTAGGTTGATCATTCGGTTCCAGATCGTCATTCGAACATGGAGGAGACGATTGCGTAATGGTAAGCGCCAGCAAATAATGGTTGGAAGCTTCTTCCCAGCCGGTTACCAGAATATAATAAATTCCCGTAAGAGCCAGAGAAGCGGATGTGATTTGCTCATCATCCGAGGTGCCGGTGGACATTGCCAGCAAATAACCGTCCGGATCGTAAAGATATAGATCCAGATCGCCATTCTGATGAGTAAAAAGCAGATCGATGGTAAGTTCATCTTGATAATGGGCATCAAAGCGGAACCAATCTTGATCGCCGGAACAGAGGGTCAATGTTTCCAGAAAACCGGATTCAATGGGAGTTGCCTCGGAGGGGGTATCATCGTTTTCCAACGAGTCATCAGTGCAGACCGGGGCGTGTGTCAATGCTGCGGTTAGTTCGTAACTGAATCCTTCTCCCTCACTAATCGTGCTGGTTCGAATAAACAACTTCATTGACCGGGTTGCTGTGTATTCCGCAATCCATTTATTACCTTCCGCCGTGACGCCGCGAGCGAGTGTTGTGGTTCCATTCTCGGATAGAAGAACCAATTCCGCTTGATCGCTTGAAGCTTCAAACGTGACGGACAGTTGGTCTCCCGAATCGACGAGGATGGAAAACCAATCGTCATCGCCAGGACAGAGAGAAAAGGTAGCAGCTTGATTCGTGGCTAAAGCCATTGCCTGTTCCGGTGTGTCGTTTTCTTCAAACGGATCGTCGGTACAAGTCGGTTCGTTTAGAGTTCGGGTAAGTGACAAGCCATATGTTGCTTGCGTCTCTGCGGTTTCTCCAAGCAGGCGGATGTAATACGAGCCGCTTTTGGCCAGTTCGGGAATCGAAACAGGATTTCCGCTTATTCCCTCTGTAATGATGGCATGCTCGGGAGAAAAAACGGAAAAACCAATGCTTGTATCGGAATTGGAGGATACTTCGATTTCCAGTGACTCTCCCTGGTTCAACGCAAGCTTGTACCAATCCGGATCACCTGGGCAAAGGATAAGGTTTTCATAAGCAATCGCTTCTACCATGCGTGCGCGAATGAGGCTGTCGTTTTCTTCAAGGCTATCGTCCCGGCAACTGGATGTCGTATGTTCGAGGTCGAATTGCAGGGAATAGGATAGAGTTTCCTGATAATCTTGGGCTGTGACTTGAATCCAGTAATCCCCCCCCCAAGTGCATTGCGACAGATCGATATGCCAAGGATCGCCTTGTCCGGTGCCGGAAAATAGAGGTGTGGTGATTTCGGAATGACGGATAGAAAGGGAAATCTGCTTATTGGTGAACACATCAATTTCGGCCTGGTCTCCGGCGGCAGCTTGGAAAACGAACCAATCCTGATCCGGGTTGCACAAAACCAGCTTATCTAAACGACCATTTGCGATAGGAGTTGCTTCACGGTGGCTGTCATTGGGTTCGTAGCCGTCATCCTGGCAAGTCGTGGCAACGCAGCTCATATTTTCACGGTTGCAGATGCCTCCCTCGCAATCGATATCTTCTCCACATTCAACACACAAGCCCGAGCTGCGCTGGCAAATTAAATTCTGAGAGCATTCCAGGTCGCTGCTGCATCCTACAAAGTAGCAGGCTTTACGCTGGTTATCGCAGCGATAAAGTGCCGGACAATCCTCATGATCGTGACAGCCGTCAACACAAATGCCTTGGGTTTCATCGCATATCTGACCGGATGGACATGTTTCAGGGCAGGACGTGGGGATTTCCGGCTCTTCGCTGTCTGATCCTAATTCAGAATCGCCATCTGTTGTGATTTGGTCCTGGTCTGTCGGTGGCCAGAGCGGCCAGGAGGAATCGTTATCCCCATCTGGAAAAAGGGCCTCTGTCCCATCCGAATCTCCGAAATCGTCGGTTTCATCCTGATCTGCTGAGCTACAACCGGCGGTCATACACAGCAGCAGAAAGAGAAACACTTGAATCGCTGGACAACCCGTGATTCGGACACGGGACATGAGGAACTCCTTTTTAAAATTACGGTTTAGTTGCTGAAGGTGTTTCGCCAATTTGCATAGCGCCACATCTTTGCCAACGATTTTACCGCTCGCTCCGGTGTAAGGAAGAACACGCTGTTGTATTGGCAATCTGGAATCTGATACACCGTTTTGCTGTGTTCGTCCGATAGCAGGCTTACACCAACAACGGGTTTCTGGTATTTTTCCATCAATTGAGCCATGCGCTCGATGTAGTGGTCCTCTGCGTTCATGATCTGTTGCCGCAGGGTGTCGATGAATTCCTTCGGATAAGCAGGATCGCACTTTTCGATGGAATCGAACATTTGAGCGGTCAGAATTCGGAAACCATGGATACCCAGATTGATCACAGCATCGCAGCCGTCCCATTTTAGCAGTTCTTCCACTACGGTAATGGGAAGACTTGGATCATGCTCGCCTACCAGATCAACTGGATTGGCTCGGCTCCAGAATGCGGGAAGCATTGTATCCAATCGTTCGACAATTTGCTGGTCCAGTTTGGGAACCTGTAAACCGTTTTCAGAGCACAAGTCCGCAGTGACTACGCCCCAACCACCCCCAAGAGTCATAATTCCGATGCGTGGACCTTTCGGTAAGGGGAGAGATGCAAAACAGGCCGAAACATCCAAAAGGTCCATCGGTTGATTGACTTCTACGATACCGGCTTGCTTACAGACCGCACTAAAAACACGGGAATCCTGAGCCATTGCTCCGGTGTGGCTGCTGGCAGCCAAGCTGCCGACCTTGGAGCGGCCTCCCTTTAGGATGACAACCGGTTTCTTTTTACCTACGCGCAGAGCGCTTTCATAGAAACGTGGGCCGTTTTTGACACTTTCAAGGTACAAAACGACGGTCCGAGTCAGCGGATCGACTTCGAAGGAATCCATGTAATCTTCGATGCTGATCATCGCTTCGTTGCCGGAACCGGAAAACGCACGAATGCCGACGCCTTCTTTCTCTGCAAAAGCAAGCAGTTGCGTACCCATATTGCCTGATTGTGCAACTAATGTCGTCGATCCGGCACGTGGGCGCACATGGGTCGGCATGCAGAAAAGGTGAGTGTGAGGATTGCAGATTCCCATTGTATTGGGACCGAGAATCAACAGGCCTAGGCGAGTGGCGTCTTCAACAAGTTGTTCTTCGCGTTTCTTTCCTTCCTCTCCGGTTTCTCCGAAATCAGAGGAGATCATCACCACATTGCGGATTTTCTTTTCAGCAAGTTGCGGAAGAAGATCGAAGACATATTTTGCCGGAATAGTTACGAAAGCCAAGTCAACTTTGTCTGGCAGGTCGAGTACGGAGGTGTATGCCTGTTTCCCAATAATTTCCCCACCTTTGGGGTTGACGAGGTGAATTTCTCCCTCAAAGCCGGCGGCAATCGCATTTGAGGGGAGGTTGTGTCCCCATTTGCCGAATTTGGAACTTGCCCCGATAAACACGATATTACGTGGATAAAACAGACGGGCCAGTTGTTCGGGTTGAATTGAGGGGCGCTCGGTAAAGTGTTGCTTTTCACCCAATACCACCAGGGCGTCAACGGCGGTAATATTTCCCGTCGCTTGGACTAGCAAGGGATTGATG
This sequence comes from Myxococcota bacterium, assembly GCA_965140415.1. Taxonomy (GTDB): domain Bacteria; phylum Myxococcota_A; class SURF-8; order SURF-8; family SURF-8. The sequence continues at coordinate 3,585,822 of OZ223209.1, read as the reverse complement.
TCGATTTCGGAAATTTCCGGATGTTCCGCCACAATCCGGGATAATCCGATCAGTGTTTGCTTGAGTGCATCTCGATCGACTGCTTTTTCTCCGCGAAATTCGCGAAGCAGTTTTTGAGCCTTGATTTGATCGATCATCAAGTCCGCTTGTTTTTCGTCCAATGGAGCCATGCCGAATGCGACGTCGTTCAGTGCTTCGGTCAAGACGCCTCCCAGACCGAACATCACCATGGGACCGAAAGTCGGATCACGGAAAACTCCGGCGACGAATTCACGCCGACCTTGAATCATTGGTTGAACGAGAAAACCTTCAAGTTTGTCACCTGCATTTTCTTGAATCTCATTTGCGGCTTCGCGCACGTCTTCTATCGTCGATAGATTCAATCGCACAACACCCATTTCTGTTTTATGAGTCAGTTGCGCTCCGAGTCCTTTGACGGCTATAGGGAATCCCAGTTGAGTGGCTTGCAAGCAGACATCGTCGACTGTTGTTGCAACGATTTCCTGTACCACTGGTATGGAATATGATTTAAGCAGTTCTTTGGCTTCATGCTCGGTTAGCGAGTTTCTGTTTTCATGAATCGCAGTACGAATAAGAGTTTCAACTTCCATTGTTTTCGCCTCCGGTTATTAAAAAATCCGGGCCAAGCATACACAAATTCATGAGGCTGTACAATTAATTCCGATGTAAATTGAAGACAGTATTCTTACATCATAGCATAGCTGTATCGTTGGACGAGGAAAAAAGTTTGGATTGCTCGAAACCATCGAAATTACACGAAGATATATACTTACTATTTTGAGTTATTGACATTTCCAATAAGGAATGATACGAGATATAGAATATAATGATTTTCGTTGCAACAGGGGTAATTGCGGCGATCATCCGGTTTCTCGATGCAAAAGGGGCATGTACCGTGGAAAGTAGCAATACGCCGATTTGGGCAAAGCTGTTGATCAGCTTCGTCAGCCTTATCTTTTTTTTAGCCTTGCTTGAATTTAGCTTGTGGGCTGTCGGTAGAATTTTCTATGACAGAAGCGAGAAAGATCTGTCGTTCGTTATTACTCCCGACAACAGTATGCGTATCCTTTGTGTGGGTGATTCCTTCACGCATGGTGGTTTGGTCAAAAAAGATGAAAGCTACCCTGCACTGCTTCAGGCTAAATTGGATGAGAAATACTCCCAGAATCGCTTCGATGTGATCAACCAGGGAGTTTGTGAATCCAATACGTTGGAACTTAAAAGGTATCTACCCAAGCTGATTAAGCGGTATCGCCCCCATCTTGTGATTCTTCTGGCCGGTTCGGCTAATCGTTTTAATCCCTGGGATTATGATTTGCACCGGGATGGGGCCTGGACTTCGAAACTGAAATCCTGGGCGCTGAATTTGCGGGTTGTAAAGATGGTGCGCATTACCTGGATCAATGTCTTTTCCTTGGAAGCCAGTGCTGTACGGGCGATCGATCGTTACAACTACAATCTGGATGGCAGCTATCAACGCTTGAACGAACAAAATCAAGTTAGAGGGGATTGCCGCGTTAATTGGCGAAAGACAGATGATGATCTGATTCGGCAGCCGATTGAAGAAATCCATGATCCCATGCAACTCATGCGGCGATACTTTTTCTCAAAGGAATACGACAAGGCTCTTGAAGTGGCAGAGCGCGTGATGGAACAGGATAATAGCACTGATGCTTGGCATGCTGTGCAAGAGTTCAAATTGGCGATTGCAATAAAAAAAGAGGATTATGTCTCTGCCGAGAGATTGGCTACTGAGATACTGAAGAAGTTTAAAGGCAACGTTGAGATCGAGCGTTGCCTGGGTGATTACTACCAGAAAGTAGGTATGAAGTATATTACCCAAAACGATCATGGCCGGGCCGCGGAGCTTTTGCTGAAAGGGATTTCTTTATCTCCCGGAAATGAAGGTGCCTATTATTGGCTTACCAAATCATTCGATTTTCAGAGCCGCTACACTGCGGAGATGGTTGTGGAGAAATTAGAAACGATACAGAAAAGAGAGGCAAATAGAACGGCTTTAAAGCTTTTAAAAAATTATCAGGCGATATTTACCGATAAGGATACGTGGGATCGGGAGGTTGAAGAGTGGATACGTTCGGATTTGGAGGACATCGTTTCTTTACTTGGTCAATATAACATTCCGGTCGTTTTTCAGAACTATCCTGTTTCATACCCGTTAGCCAACTCCATCCTCGAGGACGTGGCTTCCGAACACGATCTTCCATTTGTGAATAATCTTAGCGTATTCAAAGACTTGTCGCCTCGTTCCATGTACATACTGGATGATGATCATTGCTCTGCTGCTGGTCATTCCGTAATGGTGGACAATATTCTTAAAGTTCTGGAATCAAAGGAGCTGTTGGCGCCATAGATATCCCTGTTGGTCTGATTGTTGTCAGGAAATGTCATAAAATGGGCTTATTCAAGCAGAAGGAAGGGATTGGAATGTCATTTCCATCCATTAAATAGATCTTTTTTTCTGATGGTACTGATTGACGATTTGTTATGGAACACTTTAATATGCTTAGCGAAATCCACATCATTGCAATTTGTGGACATGCAAAAAGACCTTGACTTGAGACCGCCTTCCGCCTATATAATAGTTAGACAAGAGTAGGACTCGTCTTTAGTATTTTAAGGAAACTGATAACAGCCCCAACATGGTCAGTTTAGGAGTACTCGGAATGAGAACACGAAACTCATTGCAGCGGCGTGGTGCCTTTTTCATCATTCTCATGCTTTTCGCTCTGCTTTTCGTTACGGCTTGTGACGGAAACGGCAGCAGTGTGATTGACAACGGAGATGATGATCGCGAATCCAGCACAGATGGAGATTCCATCAATCCGCTCTGTAGTACGGATCCGGATTGTGATGTGGGGTACATTTGTGTTGGAGGGGTATGTCTCGTTAACGACGGAACAGCATGTCCGGAAAGTGCAGAATGCTGCGCGGATGTGCAGTGTGGTACCAATGAGTACTGCGATGACAATTTTGTATGCTCTCCGATGTTCCCGGATGGTGATAGCGATTCTGATGACATCGTTGATGGCGACACCACTACTTGCGACTGCAACAACAATCCTTGCATCAGCATCGATCCTCCGAGTCTGTCCTTCGGTGCCGTGATGATCAACGATTCTGGTGTGCAGTCGTTCAATATCCAGAACGATGGGTTCAAAACCCTACAGATTCTTGATATGGTTATTTCTCAAGCTTCCGATACCGATTACAGTTGGCAAGGAGGGGCTCCCAGTCTTCCGATCGATATCGCTCCGGGACAGTTTGAAACCTTTAACATTCTGCTATCGCCAAGTGACCCCGGTCGTAATCTTGGGACTATTGAATTGGTTACAAACGATCCTTGCATTGGTTATACGACCGAAATCCAACTAACTAGCGATTACAAGGGTGAAACGGAAATCGTAATTGCTCCGGATCCTCCTGAGTACGATTTCGGCGTGGTCGAGGTCGGAGCTACGGAAATTCCTCTTCAAATTACAGTAACGAATGTCGTTCCGACTGGTCAGGAACTGGATTCCAATAAGGCGTTGACAGTGGGACCGATTACCTTGGAACCTGCACAGAGCGCGCACTTCAGATTGCAGGAAAACCTTCCACAACTGACACACATCAATCCCGGTGATTCCATGGCATTCCTGGTTTATTACAAACCGGCGAGCCAAGGGGTTCACGATGCCGTCATCAAAATCAATCATAACGCCGATCACAGCCGGTACGAACCCAAAAATCCGGTCAACTTCACGCTTACCGGTACCGGTGTCGTTCCCTGTTTGACTATCGATCCCAATCCTGTGGATTTCGGAGATGTGACAATCAATCAGGAAGTGAACACGGAAGTCGAACTGGAAAGCAGTTGCGGTGGAACCGTGCGAATTGAAAGCATTCAGTGGACAAACCCCGTTCCCGATCCCAACCTTTTATGGATCGATACCCGTGGCATCGGGGAGAATCATCCTATCGCACCCAATGATTACGCAACTTTCCGTGTGTTCTGCAAACCGGAAAGCGTCGTTCCGCTAGCTGGTGTCATTGAAGTACGTAGTAATGATGTCAACGAGCCGATTCAATTGTTGCCGGTTCAGTGTATTGGTGTTCAAAGTGTAATCGTAGTGGAACCGACAACACTTAATTTCGAAGAGGTTCTACTAAACGATGTGGGTGAGGAAGGCTTTACCGTACAGAATCGTGGTACCGGTGACCTGATCATTACGAGCTTAAATGTGGAGAATCCTTCAGAAGATCCCAATGCTTTCTATGTCGATCCAGAGGTGGTTACGCAATTGCCGCTGATCTTGAGCCTTCAGGATGACCCAAGGGAAATTCTGATGTTTTTCAAGCCGACTTACCAAGAGGAAGGGTATGTTCACGTCGGGAAACTGACCATTACAACCAATAACCCGACCTATCCCGAATACGAGATTCCCCTGCGTGGAGAGGGAGTCTGGCCTTGGTGTACTTTTAATCTGGTCGATCCCAGCGATGGAAGTTCCCGAGAAATTTTCGATGAAGACCTGATTTCATTTGAAGAAGTGAATTTGGAAACGAGCAAGGTGTTGCGCTTGAGAGTCGTCAATGAAGGCTCCTACAAGTGTAAGGTGTCCAACCTCACGTTGGGACCGGGTAGTTCGACCGAGTTTTCTTTCTTCCCTCAATTGATTCCGGATATTCAACCCGGAGGCTTTGCCAATATCGATCTTTCCTACAGTCCGGTAGGTTGGCCTGGTGAAGATACCGGTAGTTTCAGGATCAACACCAATGACTTCAGAGATGATCACTCCTATGCCGAGTTCGATTTGTACGGATTGGGTGTGAATCCGAGTATCGAAGTTACCCCGTTGTGTGTTGAATCCAATCCTTGTGATCTGGGTGAGATTTTCATCAACTCTTGCTCTGATCCCTATTTGGTCACAATCACCAACGATGGTGTAGGAACTTTAGAAGTCTATGGTTACTCGATCTACCGTACTACCGGTCCTCCGGAAAACTGGGAGATCGAAGGGTGGCCTCAGATGCCGGCATATCTGAGAAACTACAATGATCACAACGAAGATAAAATCGAGTTTACGGTTACGTTCTGTCCCCATGATTACGATTTCGAACAGGAATTGGTGTTGCGGGTGGAATCCAACGACAACAATAACTCGATCATGTATGTCGCCTTCAAGGCTGAGGGTGTGAACTGCGATGAGGATTGGTACACAATCGATCCTGCCCAGCCTTGTGGTTATTATTGTCACCGTCCGCAACCTGAAAACCAAGTGCCTTATGAGATCTGCGACGGCTTCGACAACGATTGTGACGGTTTGACCGATGAAGACTTCCTGGTCGGTCGTCCTTGTAACGGAACCGGTGAATGCGGTTGGGGCGAATGGGAATGTTCTGGTCTGGATCCGTTCAGTGTGATTTGTTCTACGGAACCGGGTGGATCTGCTCCGCAGACGCAACCGGATTTGTGTGACGGACTGGATAACGATTGTGATGGAGAAGTGGACGAAGATTTCAGTATCGGCGAAATTTGCCTTGGGGAAGGTGAATGCGGACTGGGCGAATGGCGATGCATGCCCAACGATCCATATTCCCGCTACTGTAACGCCAATGACAACGGTGGACCGGAAATCTGTGATGGTTATGACAACGATTGCGATGGTACCGTAGATAATGGAGAATTCTTTATTTACGGGTCCGGTGAACCGCCTGGTACTTGTGTGGGGTGTTTGGGTAATCCCTGTACCGGTACTGGTGGGTGTGGTAACGGCAGCCAGTATAACGGCTATTTCCAGTGCTTGAACGGCAATGCACATCAGGAAATCGTTGCTCCTGAGTTGTGGATTCAATGCTCAGCCGATCCAGGTGGAGATTCCTTCACCGGTGGCGTTGAGGTATGCAACAACGAAGACGACGACTGCGATGGCAATACCGATGAAGATTTCGATATTGGTGTACAGTGCAATGGTGTCGGCCAGTGTGGAATCGGTGTCAAGCAATGCGATCCTCAGAACTATTTGACCACGATCTGTTCCACCGATCGCAACGGTGATGATTACGTATATGTGCCGGAAAGCTGTGATGGCTTGGACAATGACTGCGATGGCGAGACCGATGAAGACTTCTTCATTGGTTCGGAATGCCTCGGTGTCGGCGAATGCGGAACCGGTGAATGGGAATGTGCGCCGGGTGGACAGGGACGTATTTGTTCCGTCAATTCTGGAGGTTCCAACTATCAAGGTACGGCAGAACTTTGCGACAACCTGGATAATGACTGCGATGGTGAGACGGATGAAAACTGGGATGTTGGTTTACCTTGTGTGGGCCAGGGCGTCTGTGGTCTCGGTGTCAAAGAATGTGCCGACGTGAATTCATGGCGTTGTTCAACCGATTTCGGTGGTTCGCAATACGGTGGAACGTCGGAGCGTTGCGATAGTTTAGATAATGACTGTGACGGTCAGACCGATGAAGACTATTACATTGGTTTGCCGTGTGTTGGACAAGGTGAATGTGGTAGCGGTATCTACGAATGTAAGAACCTGTCGGCCAATCGTTGCTCCACTGATTACGGTGGCTCGCAGTACGGTGGCACGTCGGAGAGCTGTGACAGTTTAGATAACGATTGTGATGGAAGCACCGACGAAGATTTCAATGTTGGCAATAACTGCGACGGTGTCGGTGAGTGTGGCCCGGGCGTGATTGAATGTGCTTCTTCCAGTTCTTCGCGCTGTTCGACCGATCTTTTTGGGTCCGAGTATGATGGTTCTCCGGAAATTTGTGACAACCTGGATAATGACTGCGATGGTGTCCGGGATGAGGATTTCTGTACGGATTGCGATGACATCAACAACTGTGGTGGTTGTGGTGTCGTTTGTACGGTCGCCAACGGAACACCTATTTGTGATCAAGGGGAATGTAAAATCAGTTCGTGTTCGACCTATTACCATGATCTCAATGGCGAATACGATGATGGCTGCGAATGCCTGGAAGATCAGAACGACCAGGACGGTCAAGGCAATACCTGTAATAACGCCGCTCAATCCGAGCCCTACCGCTTGACGGATAATAACGGGCAATTGGCGGTGGTTTCCGGTACAATTGCGCCGGAGTCGGATGTGGACTGGTTCACATTTATGGCAATCGATGGTCCTGAGAGCGGGGCGAATCGTTGTGACGAATTCAACGCGGAAGTCAAGTTGACGAATAATCCCAATGGTCAGTTCGCTTTTGACGTCTATCGTGGAGGATGTCCTTCCCAGTACAGCGCGGATGTATGCGACGGTACGGGAACGCCAGGCGTTGCGCGTGGTGTCACGAACTACAATTTCGCTACGGATTCGCAGTGGCCACCGACCACCGTCTCTGACCCGAGTTGGGGCCGGGGACAATGCCCTTGTAATGCTCCTGCAAGCAGTGCAACTGGCGTCAATGATTGCGAAGAGCAGAACTTTACTTTCTATGTGAAAGTATATCGTTCCGGTTCTACGGTAACGTGTGGAACGTATGAGTTGCAGGTTTCAAATGGCGTTGCTTCGACTCCCTGATGAGTGAGTAGATATTTTCTGCCATAACAGGTGAGAGCGGGAAGCGAAAAGCAGTACGCCAATAGAAAGCGATAAAGATGGAGCTTCGTTTAAACAAGAAGATCTACAGTAAAGCTGGAATCTCGGATACGGTGAAGGCTTTCGATCATTTGTGTGAAACAAGCATGGTGCTGGACGGCAACCATTATGTGGTTGAGTTCAGTCAGGTAGATCAAGACGTGCAGGCTTCGATCCTCGATGAATTCGGTAATTATGCACTTTATGCAACGATTGCGAGGAAGAAGTCATGGTAGTAAATCCTAAAAAACTGAACCCGAATCTGGGATTCTTCCGCTTCCGAAATCTTGGTGAACAAGTATTGATTACCAATGATATCGGTCGTTTTCTGCTGCTTACTCACGATGAATTCGACCAGATGCTCTCCGGTACGAGTGAATCAGGGAGTGCATTGTATCAGCGCCTGCTCAGGCAGGATTTTATGCGGCATCGGGATATGGTCAACCGGATGTCGGAAATCTACCGATATCGTTACGATTATCTGGATGCCGGTCCCACGTTGCACATCATGATCATTACCCTGCGTTGCAACTACACCTGCCAGTATTGCCATGCAAGTCGGGAGCCGATGGGCAAGCATGAATTTGACATGTCCATTGAAACGGCACGTAAGGTTGTGGATCTGATTTTCGAAACGACCAATGAAGCGATCAATATCGAATTCCAGGGCGGTGAGCCGCTGGCGAACTGGGATGTATTGAAGTTCGTGGTGGAATATGCCACGGAGAAGAATAAGCAGGCGAATAAGGATCTGGCGTTTACTCTCGTCTCGAATCTCAGTTTAATGGACGAAGAGAAGATGGCTTACCTGATCGAGCACGAAGTCTACATGTGTACTTCGCTGGATGGTCCTAGGGATCTGCACGAGCACAATCGAATCTGCACCGCCGATTCCAGTTACGATCAGACCGTGAACTGGATTCGAAAATTCCAGGTGGAATACTTAAAGCGTGGCTTTAATCCGGACACTTTCCATGTCGATGCGCTGATGACGACCACTCGCCAGTCTCTGCCACTCTGGAAGGAAATCATCGACGAATACGTGGATCTAGGGTTGAAATCGATTCATTTCCGGTCGTTGAACCCCTTTGGTTTCGTCAAGAAAACCTGGAACAAGATAGGTTATTCCGCCGATGAATTCATCGACTTTTACAAAAAAGCCTTTGACTACATCATCGAATTGAATCTGAATGGTGTCGAGATGATCGAACGTGCAGCTTCGATTCATCTGACCAAGATTCTGACCGATCGGGATCCGAACTATATGGAGCAGCGCTCTCCTTGCGGTGCCGGTATCGGTCAAGTTGCTTACAATTATAACGGCCAGGTATTTACCTGCGATGAAGGCCGTATGATGGCCCACATGGGCGACGATCTTTTCCTGATGGGTGACGTTCAAACAGATTCCTATCAACAACTGATGGAATCGGAGCCTGTGCGTTCGCTGGTTATGGCTTCCATTCAAGATGGTTTGCCGCTGTGTTCCGAGTGCGCCTACATGCCCTACTGTGGAGTATGTCCGATCTATAATTACTCGACACAGGGAGACATTTTCGGTCAAATGCCGAACAACGACCGGTGCAAAGTTGCTATGGCGATGTTCGATCATTTATTTGAATATATTGCTAAAAACGATCCGAAAATCAACGAGATTTTCGGTCGCTGGATAACCCTGAAAATTCGACAAGTCGATGCATGCGACCCTTATTAAAGGAGGTTGATGTATGAGCTCCGCCAAACGAAAAATCCCCATGATGAAGAAAAAGCTGGATATGTTCCTTCAGGGGGAAGAAGGCAAGATCACCAAAAAACAGGCGTTGAGCGTTTCCACGACTCTCCTGCTTTTGGGAAACACTCTTAGTTCCGAGGAAGCAGAAGCCAACGATCATGTGGATCACGCCGACGTTCATCACGATTTCGTAGATGTCGCCGATGGACAATTGCATGATCTGAGCGGGGAAGAGCAACTTTTAGCCCAGCATTGCTCGCATGGTTCACACGGATCGCACGGATCTCATGGTTCTCATGGGTCACACGGATCTCATGGTTCCCATGCTTCCCACGCTTCCCACGGATCGCATGCCTCGCATGCTTCCCATGCTTCCCATGGTTCGCATGGTAGCTGGTAGCACTACTTAGCGACATGGAGCTTTATGGGGCGACCAAGCTTTCTTTGGTGCTGGGAACTCATTGCGATTTGCGATGCAGTTACTGCCCCGTCGTAAAAGACAATCACTCAATGAGCGAGGCCATTGCACAACGTGCAATGGCCATCTTTTTACCGGAAGGCAAAGGGCGCGTTCGCTTTTCCGGTGCGGAGCCATTGTGTGAATGGCAAGCTTTGCAGAACCTTTTGCAAAGTTCTGCTGCTGGAATTCGATTTCGCTTAACCACAAACGGTGTTCGCCTGTCCGAACAAATCCTGGATACCTTGGAGCAGGATGAGCGAATCGAACTGGTCATCAGCTTGGATTGCATGCAACAGGGCGGCAAAGCGTATCGTGTGCCGGATAGTAATGCCTGCGTTATGTTGGATTGGTTCGAAGCCTGGTCGCGCCGATTGGCGCGCTTCGTTCGCCCGGTGATCGTCAATCTGGTTATACCTCCGGAAACGGCAGATCTGTTACCGGAACGGTTGCGCAGCTTATTGCGGCAGGGATTTCGTCGCTTCAATTTGCTTCCTGCTTATTACGTTTTATGGTCAAGTTCTCAATTAGAAGCGCTTTCCCTTGCGTTTCAGCAGGTTGCGGCTCTTTTCGATCGCGCTTGGCAAAAAGATGTCGAACTGGAACTGGTAAATCTATCCCGCCAAAACTCACAACCTTTGCATCTAGATGAATTCGTGGTGGATTGGGACGGTGAGATTTACAATAACGATCTGGTAATTACACAGATGTTCAAGGGAGATAAGAAAAAGTATTCCCTTGGGAATGTCATGCGGATAGAAGCTGTTGACGAGCTTATTCAAGCACCTTCGATCGACTGGACCGCTGTGTTGCAGGAACGTCTGGAGCCGAACATCCTTGAAAGCACTCATGCGGCGGATGAACGGCTAACTACGTTGGTCGAACGACTTAAAGTGCTGAAATCGAATTGATTACAACGGTTTGCTAATACCCCTCCGGTGCGACAGTTTCCGTCAGAATTCCATCTTTTACCCAAACTTCTGCTGCTGTCGTGCTGAAATTGCAGCTTGAGCAACCATAGGGTTGGTGCCACTGGACGTTTGGATCAGCGGCATTTACGCCATCTCCATTATTGAATACAAAAACGAGGGCGGCTTCATCTTCGAGATGTACATCCGTTACCCACCATTGATCGCGATTTTCAAAGGTCATGCTCACACCGGGGAAGGGCGTCCAAGGATCTTGGGAGGTGTTTCCGTCATAGCTGTGATAGAGATAGGCTTCCGTCCAGCCCGAATAAAGATGGACACGGTAGTCGCTACCAGTGGGCTCCGGTTCGATTTCGACGACATCGAGGTCGCCGTCCGGTTCCACGGGGGGATAATCCGTCATCAAGCCGTCTTTGATCCAGACTTCCAGTGATTCCGTTTCGAAGTTGCAGGTCGGGCATTCGTAAGGATGATGCCAGTCCACATTTGAATCTTCTACGCTCGTTCCGTTTCCGTCGTTGAATAGAAACACAAGCGAGTAAGGTTCAGGGATTTCGACATCAACCATCCACCAGAGGGAGGTACTCTCGGATTGCATTGTTACTCCAGGGAATGCAGTCCAGATAGATGGCGAACCCGTATCGCCATCCATGCTGTGATAGAGGTAGGGTTGTGTCCAGCCGGAGTAATAGTGGATGCGATATGTTGCGAAAGACAACTCCATGTCACCATCTGGTGCATCACCGTCGATCATGTCTCCATCTGCTACATCTCCGTCACTTGCATCGCCATCCGGGGTGTCTCCGTCCGTGCTGTCACCATCAGGCAAATCGATGCATTCGCCCAGTTCGTTGCACTCCTGCTGATCGCCACAGATGCCGCAGGAATAGCAGCCGGATGTAGATGGACCACATTCCCGTTCTCCGCAATCGTTCGGAATATCATCATAATCGCAGCTTCCATCGCTGTTGCATGTATCGATTGTACACGAGCTATTGTCGTTGCACGTGTAAGGCGTACCGTAACAGGCACCGTCAAGGCAGATATCCGTATGGGTGCAGGCAAGGTCGTCGTTGCATTCGCCCTGTTGGTTTGCCGGACGAGCTTCGCAGCGAGAAAGCGCATTGTTACAGGCTGCCTGCTGGCAAGTGGGATTGGTGACGACAGAGGAGCAATCGCGTTCGCTGCCACCAGTACAAACTCCCGACTGACATGTTGTGCCGATGGTGCAATAGAAAGTGTCTTCGCACGCGGCGTTTTCGTTCTGTGGTTGGCAACCATCGCAGCATAAATCGACGCCGGAGCAAGTACAACCTTCACCCAGGCATTGACCGTTATTACACTGATCGTTCTGAGTTTCGGAATTCAGGTCGTCGCAGTCCTGTCCGTCGGTCACGAAGGTCCAGGTCGTCTGACCAATCGCCGGATTACAGTACAAACAAGAATTGGTGGGATGAGGCGCTTGTGAATCGTAGCAGGCGTCCTGAATCAGGCAGGCATCGTCGTCAAGTATATGATCGCAAAGGTGAAATTCGTTGCAACTGTCCAGTGTGCAGTCCAGTTCGTCTGCTCCCGAAACACAAGGCTGACCTGTTTCAACCCACTGACCATTATCGCAGCAGGGACCGGGCTGGCAATCCGGAACCGGAAGATCGGGTTCCGCATCGCCATCGATGATGAAATCTGCTTCCTCTTCAATTTCAGGGGCTTCTTCTACGTCAAGATCGCCATCTACAAGAGAATCCGACTCACTATCGCCATCGGCGAGTTCGATTTCGGCTGTGTCATCTTCTAAGTCAAAAGAATCGTCGTCTCCATCGGAAGAATCCGGCTCGATGCAGTAGCCGTCGCGGCAGATCATGCCCTCTGTTGCACAATTTTCAATCGCGACGAATTGCCCGTCTTGACAGATTGTGCGCCAGGTGTCGTTGCAGCCGGTTTGACCTTTCAGACATTCGGGAGTTGGTGTTTCCGTTTGCGTCTCGCTGTCGATATCGCCATCCGGGTCGTCATCGCCGCCACCGGTCGAACAGGCGGCAATCGAGAAGGAGAGAAGGAGCATTAGTAACCAGGGCAGGTGTTTGTCGATCAGCATGAGGTTTCCTCCAATTAAACGGAGTGGCAAATCGTTTCACGAAACTCTGTTAAGCATCGTGTAAGAGACGAGAAAAAGCTAGCATTGTTCCGCCTGCAAATCAAGCCCGACAATTGCCTGCGAAACGAAAACTGCAGGGACGAGAAAATGTTTGCCACCCAGCATTAGCATTGACAATCCTCTGTGCTTCTGAGAGGTTAAAAGTGTTCCAATTACAGTAGTAATCTCGAATGAACCAGAATGGTGGGAAGGAAACTTGGTGGCATGACGCAAGAGAATAGGGCGGCAAGCGAACCTGTTTTGGTAGTGACAGACTCGGATCGGACGAAGCCTGCTGGATTACCGCTCGAATTTCTAAAACAGAATGTTCCCTGCCAATGGGCTTGTCCTGCCATGACCGACATTCCAGCATACATTCTTGCGGCGTACCATGGTGATTTCGATGAGAGTCATCGAGTCAACGCTCGGGATAATCTCTTTGCCGGAATTCTGGGCCGGATTTGTACGCGGCCTTGCGAAAACGCCTGCCGCCACGGTCTTGAAGGCTTAGGAGAGCCGGTAGCGATCTGCCATCTCAAACGGGCGGCAGCGGATTTCACTGATACAAATAAAGTCGAACCGGTACGCCTTACAAGTGAAACGGGGAAATCGGTGGGTATCGTCGGTGCGGGACCGGCAGGGATAGCCGCCGCGCATTGGTTGTGGAAGCTAGGACATGACGTCGTTGTGTATGAAGCACAAGATAAAGCCGGAGGAATGATTACCCGTGCCATTCCTGCGTTTCGCCTGCCACTTTCTGTGGCCGATTCAGAAATCGATTCCATTCTGCACGCTGGTATCGAACGCCAATTCGGGAATAGGTTTGGTGAGAATCTGCAACTTGAGCAATTGCAGCAAAACCATGATGCCGTTATTCTGGCGTTTGGATGCCAGAGTTCCAAAGAATTGAATATCGATGGTCTGAAACTACCCGGCGTGCATTACGGGCTGAAGTTCTTATTGCGCTGCAATCAAGGCGAGCGAACGGATATCGGGAAGCGCGTATTGGTAATCGGTGGCGGGTTTACGGCAATCGATTGCGCCCGGATGGCGAGGAGGTTGGGGGCAACTTCGGTTCAGATGGTCTTGCGACGGGAAATCGTCGATATGCCGGTCCGGCAGGATGATATCGAAGAAACTCGGCTAGAAAAGGTCGACATTCTCGAACGCCTGCAACCGCAGCGAATCGAAGCTGGGAGTTCCGGTCTGTTGCTGCATTGCCGCCAAACGGATATCGTCACTGTGGATGGGCGTCGCACGGCGCAGTCCAATGATAATGTGGTTGAACTACAGGCGGACAGCGTATTGATTGCGATCGGTCAGCGGGCGGAGCCGGGCCTGCTTAAAAAGCTGCCTGCATTCGATCGTGATGGCCGCTCAGAGCTACCCTGGTTATTTGCGACCGGTGATCTCGCTACAGGACCGGCAAATGTCATTCAGGCTGTGGGACACGGGCGGCGCGTTGCGGAAGAAGTCGACGCCTTTTTAATGGGCGAACGACGCCTGCAACGCCAACTTTTAAGAAAGACTGCATCCAATACGCATCGAGAACAGGATTGGGACGAGATCCCGCGTGTGGCCATGCCGATGATGGATGATCGACAACGCTATGGCGATATCGCAAGGGAAGTTGAAACCGGATATGCAAAAGCGGATGTAGAAGTAGAAACGAAGCGTTGTTATCTTTGCAATCTGTTGTTTGAAATCGAAGTAAAGGATTGTGTATTCTGCGAGCGTTGTGTGGATCTCTGCCCGACTCATTGCATTGAAATGAGCCATATGCCATTCGATCAGAATTTAAATAACGAAGAAGCGCAGGGCGGTGGTTTCTGGTCCAGGCTGGCTTTCTGGAAAAAGAAATGGGAGGATATCAAGATCTTTTCGGAATCTTGCATCCGTTGCGGTTTATGTGTGAACGTTTGTCCGACGCAATGCATTCACGTGGACCGAGTGCAACTTCAGGATGTGATACGGAATTCTACGGAGCGAAACTCTGTTTTATGATCAGTATAACGTGTGAACCTTGACTTCAATGGTCGCCCGACCGTACTCGTTTTGAATGACGAATTCATGATCGTTCAATTCCACCTGTCCGTGGAAGCTCATCAATTCTTCATGAATATCCGCCGCCCATTCCAATACGCGAAAACGCCTGTACCAGTCTGCCTCTAGAATTTTCACGTCAAGCCGCAGATCGGTCATGTCGTCGAAGACCGGACCTTCGAAGATAATATAATCCGGATTCAAGGTCGTCCCTGCTTCTTGCGGGAACAACTCCGATGATCGATATTCCACGGAATCATGGTGAATCAGGATATCTTTTGAAAACGTATCAAGTACATAGGGGTTGTAGCGGACTTGAGTTTCAAGCGTGATATCCGCCGGGGCGCTTCCGTTTTCGCCGTCGAACAGGGAGTGGCTTTCACGGTCGTTGGCCAGGGCGAATTCCTTCAGGCGAATCGAAACGCTGCGGCGATGGAACAAACCTGCCGTAGCGGTCACGACGAATGCCTGGGTATCGGGCAGGGTCATGTGATCGACGTATACGTATGAGCGGGTGGGATTCAAGAAGGCCCCAGCCGGGGTGACGAAACCCGCTTGTGGTCCCATGGAATGGAAGAATTCGTCCAGCGTGTACATGATGCCGTCGTTGGGTTCGTCGCCGGGATTGTCCAAGTCGAGCAATTGAATGTTCAACGCTTCCTGAATGCGCGGATCTGTCGATCCCTTATGATGAATGATCATGCCGCCGAAAAGGGGATTGGTGGTGGTTTGCAACTGGTGATCCCATATGGCGACGTGATCCATTACGAAGTCCGGGTTCATCACGACGAAATCGCTTAATTCCAGGCCGATCAATGTGGCAGTATCGCGAACGGTCGGGTTGTCGTACAAGCGCGCCAAACGTGCTCCCGCAATGACTGCCGCGCTGGTTACCCAGCGCACGAAGCGGTTTTCCGCCGCCAGGTTTTCGTAATTGCCTTCGATCATGGTGCGAGTGACTAGGCAGCCCATGGAATGACAGGAGATATTGACGTGGGTGGCGCCGGTCTGGTTTAACTTGTGGCGAATGAATTTGGCCAGGATCGTAGCGTAGCGGAATAGCGCTGTTTCCCCTTGATAGGAATACTGTTCCACTTCTGCAATATCGGCTGGTGTCATCCAGTCGGCAGGTTGTCCTCCGTAGTATTCCACCTTGATCATCTGGTTGGGCGCATTCAGCCCTTCCGGGGTGTCACCGCAGGGATTGGTTACGCCGAAGGCTTTCATGTCTTCCAGCAAACCACCGCAGCCGCGCTCGCGCCCGTAGACTTCCTGTTCGATTTCATCTGCGCTTTTATTGTAGAAGCCGTGTACCCACACGGTCAGGGTGGTGTCGTTGTCATATTCCTTTTGGCCGGTCATTACCGGCGCTTGTCCGCAATCCGCCGGACATTCCTGCGCTGTTTCGCAGGGGCCACAGAGATGATCGCCACAGTCCGACCAGCGATTCTGATCGATCTGCGGACCGATGCACAGTCCCAGCAGGCAATAGCCATCCGGGCAGGTGGAGGGATCGCTCATATCGCAACTGTAGTCGATGATCCCCCGATCCGGGCAGTCGATATCTCCTGGCTGAAGATCGCCATCGGGAGTGACGTCTCCATCCGGGATGAGATCGCCATCTGAAGGCGTATCGTTTTCCGCTTCGCTCTGCTCGCCATCGCCATCTGCCGGTGAATCGCCATCTACAGGCAGGTCGCCGTCTACCGGAAGATCGCCGTCTACGGACAGGTCGCCATCGGCGGATTGGTCGCCGTCCGAGGGCTGATCCGTATCCGAACCAGGCTGGTCTTCATCCCCATCTACAGGGATTTCTTCCTCCGAGTCTCCATCGACAGGCTGACACTGGCCGTTTACGCACTGCTCTGCCGTATCCTGGCAGTTGATGCTGCTG
This sequence comes from Myxococcota bacterium, assembly GCA_965140415.1. Taxonomy (GTDB): domain Bacteria; phylum Myxococcota_A; class SURF-8; order SURF-8; family SURF-8. Next base: position 3,569,008 of record OZ223209.1, on the reverse strand, counting down.
CTCCATAGACCAAGATCGCAAACCTCGATCCAACTGCCATCACAGCGTGTGTCTCCATTCTGGCAAGAAGTTTGCTGCTCCGAAGAATCGCTACAGGAAAAAGCACATAGCAGCAGAAAAAGGATCATTACCCAGATCGCATACCGGTCGGCCATGACAGAACCTCCTCATGGGCGCGGTTATAAAGGACGGCTTGCATTGTTGCAGTTCTGTGATGATGCAAATATACAATTCATCCTACGCGAGACCGGAACGCGTTTCAAGTGAAAATATAATACTCAAAACTGTGATCCAAGAGCACGGATTATACTTCCGAATCAAGCTTGGGCTGCGTTTTTGAAAACCTGTAGGTTCATTTCCATTGCATGTGATGGCACAACGTTTTTTAAAACTTCGGTCACGATCTCCGGGGTGAGCTTTTCCACCAGTCCAAGACTTGCCACTCGGCCAAGCAAGGCCACATTTTGCATGCGGGCGTCGGGTAGATCCTTTACATGTACCCGTTGCAACTGACCTTCTCGTTGTTGTATGACTTTCTGCAATTGCTCGGTTTCCGGATATTCTTCCAGTCCCTGACGAACCTTCGTAGGTTGATAAACACTGTCGTAATATACTACGGTGCCTCCCGGTTTGAGCCATTCGGAAGCGCCCCGCAGCCCTTCCAGGCGTTCAAGAGAAATAACCAGATCCGCTTGCCCTTGTGGAATCATCGGGTGGTGTACTTTTTCTCCGATGCGAAGGTGGGAAACCACGATGCCGCCGCGTTGCGCAAGACCGTGGGTTTCAACGCCTTTTACGTCGTAACCCGCCGACTGGCAGGCGCGCATCATGACTTCCGATAGCAGGGCGATTCCCTGGCCGCCAACGCCGCACAGATAGATATTCATCGTTTTCACTTCGCCACCTCCTGACGTTTCACCAGGTTCAACAGACCTTTGGGACCGGCGGGACGACAGGAACCGTCACCGATACACAAATCCTTGTGAATGCTAATGGTGCCATCCTTTCCACGAACGAAAGAAGGGCAATCAAAGACGACTGCCTGCTCATGGTCCTGCTTTGGGGCGGATTTATCGACCGTCATGATCAGCGGATTGCTTTTTTTCTTTTTCTTTAATTCGCGAGTGAATTTTAACATGCAGGGGTGTGAAGCAATGACAACCGAAAATCCTTTGTGATCCATTGCTTCTTTTAAAGCCTGAACCAGTTTCTCATGACCGTATGCGCCTGTTTTACGGACGAACTTCGCTCCCAGGGTTTTCAATACCGATTCGATGTCGATTGCTTCGGACAGTTCGCCTGAACCCGGATGAGGTTGCTGTCCAGTCATGGCGGTCGTGCCATTTTCCATTACAACCAGAGTGAAGTCATGATCATAAACGATGGCGTTGACGATCGCTGGTAGACCGGCATGAAAGAACGTGCTGTCGCCGATGAAACTGATGATTTTTCGAGAGTCATTTCCGATGCTCATTCCCGCTGCCGTGCCGTTGCTGTGCCCCATACTCAGTAAAATCTGGCCGATATTGTAAGGTTCGAATGCTCCCATGGTATGACAGCCGATATCGGCAACGGTGATGGTGTCTTTTTCCAATACTTGCGAAACGGCATAGAACGCGGCACGGTGCCCGCAGCCAGGACAAAATGTCGGTGTGCGGGGAATGGCTTTTTCTGCGGGAACGATTTTGCTGTGGGCTTTGAAATGCTCCGGCCAGTTCTGGCGCAGAATTTCCCATGTCTGTTCCGGTCCCAGTTCTCCTCCCAGATAAGTATCCGCTTTGGCGAGGATTTTACAGGAAGAACCGATGTCATAAGCGAAGCTCTTGATTTCCAGTTCGTGAATCCGATCGAGTTCCTCTATGATCAGGACTTCGTCGTGGTCGTTCAGGAAGTTTCGTAGGGTATTTTGAGGTAGCGGGAAGCTTAATCCCAGGCGTAACACATCGACCGGCAGGCCGGATTCCTCCAGGTTTTCCCGTAGCGCCAATATGGGCATGGAAGAAACGATAATGCCTAATCGCTTACCGCCAACGGTAGCTGAGCCGTTGGGCGATTCGATCCCGTTACAGGCAATCGTCTCCGCTTCTTCAGCCACCGCTGAAAACTTTTTTAATGCGCGTTGCTTCATTGGCACGACTGCCGAGGTGATCGGCACGAAGGGACCGCCGTTCGCGACATCGAAGCGGGGTGTCCAGTCGTAGTCGCTTTCAGGCAATTTGCCGAACTGGACAAGCTCGCGCGCATGGCAGACGTGAGTCGTCATGCGAAAGATAACCGGCATGTGATGGCGCTTGGCCAGTTCCGCCGCTTGCAGGTACATATCGTAGGTATCCTGTGGTGAAGCCGGTTCGAACACGGGATAATAGGCCATGCGGGCGAAATGGCGATTGTCCTGCTCGTTTTGCGAGGAGTTGATGCCGGGATCGTCACCTAGAACAACGATCATGCCGCCGGGGATTTCCATCAGCGGAAGTTGTACGGCGGAATCGCTGGCGACGTTCAACCCCACGGATTTGAAGAAGACGGTCGAAAGGTGACCGTTCATCGCTGCGCCGAATGCAACTTCCACCGCTACTTTCTCGTTTGTGGAATACTCAAAGTAAAACGGACGCTTTTTCGTCGGAATCGAGTCGATGGCTTCTGCGATTTCCGGGGTAGGGGAGCCGGGGTAGGTGGTGGCGACTTTCACCCCGGCTTCCAGCATGGCACGCACCAGCGCGTGATTTCCAAGCATCAAACCCGACCAGGGTTCGGGTTTCATTAATAAATCCGGCAATAATTCCATGGTGTACATCCTTTTTTTTCTAGGCAGGATTGCCGTTGACCCGAACTCTTTAGAAAGAATGAGAGCGGGATAACAAAGCCGTTCCGAGTGTGGGCTAGATTGAAGAGCCGGGTGGTTTATTCCTGGCCATTTGTTGGGTTTAGGGGTTGTTTTTCGTCTCGTGGCGATAAGAGCGAAGCTGTCGCTAAAAATATCTATGCAGAATGGACGTTTGTCTGGTTGTCGATGACTATTGTATCTTATTGAAAATGCAATGAAAAAATCGATGTCGCTGTTTTACTGAAATGCAAAACAATATTAAATAACTTCTTGGAATAAGAGGTTGGAAATAGTTGTCTAGCAAATGATCACCAAAATGGTGACAGAAGAGCATCGATGACAATGCAACGAAGGAGCCTTAACATGGCAACGAGTGCGGAAACAGTATTTTCATGCAGAAATCTTCACGTGTCAGTGGATGGCAAGGAGATTGTGAAGGGCGTGGATCTTACGATAAATAAGGGAGAAGTGCATGCGTTGATGGGGCCGAACGGGTCTGGAAAATCAACCATGGCAGCGGCGCTGATGGGGCATCCGTCTTATGAAGTCAGCGGCCAGGCCAAACTCAAGGGGTCGGAGCTGCTGGAGTTACAGGCGGATGAGCGTGCCCGGCTTGGCTTGTTTTTAGGGTTTCAGTATCCGGTCGCCATTCCGGGCGTCACTGTGGACAGCTTTCTTCGGACGGCGGTGTCAGCAAGGTTGGGGCACGATGTCAGCTTGAAAGATTTTTACAGATCTTTCCATTCCGTTCGAGAAGAGCTTGGAATTCCAAAGGAGTTCGCTACACGCTACTTGAATGACGGATTCAGTGGTGGCGAGAAGAAGCGGCTGGAGATTCTTCAGATGAGAATGCTGAATCCGAGCTTCGCGCTGCTGGATGAAACGGATTCCGGCTTGGATATCGATGCGTTGAAGGTGGTTTCAACGGGCGTGAATCGGGCGGTTTCCGAGGGCGCTTCGGTGCTTCTGGTGACGCATTATCAGAGAATGCTCAATTACATCAAGCCTGACGTGGTGCATGTCTTCAAAGATGGGCGCATTGCCCGTAGTGGCGGACCGGAGTTGGCGCTTGAACTGGAAGAGCGTGGCTACGACTGGCTTAATCATCAGCAAGGTGTTGCCGCAGGGAGGTAGTTATGGAAGCTCGTGACAACAGCATTTCCGATCTCAACCGGAATTACCTGGAAAAATACGGTTTCAATAGCCCGGAAGAGTATTTCTTAAGGAGTGAGCGCGGCATCAATCATGAAGTCGTGGAAATGATCTCTCGCCATAAGGGTGAGCCGGAATGGATGCGGAGCTTTCGGCATGAGGCGCTGGATTCTTTTCTGGCCAAGCCCATGCCTCGCTGGGGAAACCAGGAGTTGCTTGGAAGTATCGATTTTGACAACATTTTCTATTACATCAAGCCGACCGAAAATCAGGGGCGAAATTGGGATGATGTTCCAAGCGACATCAAGGATACCTTTGAGCGCTTAGGGGTTCCTGAAGCGGAACGGAAGTTTCTTGCAGGAGTTACCGCCCAGTACGAATCGGAGGTCGTTTATCATAGCGTAATCGAGGAGTTGGAAGAAAAGGGCGTGATTTTCACGGATATGGATACCGGGCTGCGAGAGCATCCTGAGATTGTCCGTAAATATTTCGCCAGTGTCATTCCGCCTACCGACAATAAATTCGCGGCGCTGAATTCTTCCGTCTGGTCCGGCGGGTCGTTCATTTACGTGCCGCCCAACGTGAAGGTGGACATTCCACTTCAGGCGTATTTTCGCATCAATGCCAAAAACATGGGTCAATTCGAGCGGACGTTGATTATCGCCGATGAAGGTTCCAGCGTTCATTATATCGAAGGCTGTACCGCGCCTGTGTATTCCACGGATTCCCTGCATTCGGCGGTGGTCGAGCTGGTGGCGATGAAGGGTGCGCACATTCGTTACACCACTATTCAGAATTGGTCCACCAATGTTTACAATCTTGTAACCAAGCGGGCCGTGGCGCACGAAGATGCCGTCATCGAATGGGTGGACGGCAACATCGGTTCCAAGCTGACCATGAAGTATCCCTGCGTGATTTTGAAGGGAGAACGGGCGCACGGTGAAGTGTTGTCCATCGCGTGGGCCGGAAGTGAGCAGCACCAGGATGCGGGTGCGAAGATGATTCACGTCGCTCCCAATACAACTTCTCGGATTATTTCGAAATCGATCTCCAACGGCGAGGGGCGCTCTTCGTATCGAGGTCTGGTCAAGGTGCTCAAGGGAGCAGTGAACAGCAAGACCCATGTGGAATGCGATGCGCTGCTGATCGGTGAAGCGAGTCGCTCAGACACCTATCCGACAATGGAGATTGCGGAAGAGGATGGTGTGAGTGTCGAGCATGAGGCGCGGGTGTCCAAACTGGCCGATGACCAGTTGTTCTACCTGCAAAGCCGTGGCATCGACCTGGAACAGGCACGGCTGATGATCGTCAATGGTTTCATCGAGCCGTTCGTTCGGGAACTGCCGATGGAATATGCTGTGGAATTGAACCGTCTGATCGAACTGGAAATGGAAGGTTCGGTCGGGTAGCGAAAATAAAGGCGAAAGAACATGTACCCGAAGCTTTCTGAACGTGAAATCAAGGATCTGAGCAAGCGGCTTGGCGAGTCAGAGGAGTTACTGAGTTTCAGGCAGCAAGCACTACGATTAGTTGCTGATGTGCCACCACCGGATCGAGTACAGCATTTGTGGAAGTATACGGACCCTGAGGTGTTCCTTTCCGGTTTTGAGCTTTCCAAAGTGTTTGGTGAGTCTTCCAAAGTGGGCTGGAATACCAAGGCGAATAGCGGTGCTCAATTGGTCTCTGGTAGTGCACCGGTGGTACGTTTAAGCCCCGATGCACTCCACGCCGGTGTACGGCTGCTGCCATTTGCAAAAACACCGGGGGTTTTGGATTTTCTTGGTAAAGCCGTTCCTGCCGAACACGGTATTTTCGAACTGATCAATGCCGCGGCGTTTGACAGCTCCGTTGTGTTGCACGTTCCGGCTGGTGTGACGTTGACCGAACCGATCGTGATTGAGTCGCACTTGGGGCTGTCGCTACAAATCCCACGAATTCTGATTCTGCTTGAAGCCGATGCGGAAGCCACCGTGATCGAGTCGTATTCAGGAGGAAAAGAGGGGGCGCTGTTGCTTGGTGTGAGCGAAGCCTTTGTGGGGCCCAATAGTCGTCTGCGTTACCTCGTTCATGAAAACTGGAACGATGGCGTCCGGGCGCATCGAACCTTGCGAATTAACCAGAAACGCGATTCCGATGTGTTCACAGCGCTGGCTTCATTGGGTGGAGGACGAACGAAGTCGGATCTCGGTTCCGTTTTGCAGGGTGAAGGCGCACGCAGTGAGATGATCGGCTTGGGTCTTGGAGCGGAAAGCCGCAGTCTGGATCAGCACACCGTTCATTTGCACCAGGCGCAGCATACCTGGTCGAATCTTGATTTCAGAGTGGCGCTGAACGGCAAGGCGCAGTCGGCTTATACCGGTCTGATTCGCATCGATGACAACGCCGGTGCCAGCGAAGCCTACCAGGAAAACCGGAACCTGTTGCTCTCCAGGCAAAGCCGGGCGGATACGATCCCGGAGTTGGAGATCTTGACGGAGGATGTTCGCTGCACACACGGCGCGACTGTAAGTCCGATTGACGATGAGCAGCTCTTTTACCTGAAGAGTAGAGGCTTGAATGAACGGCAGGCGGAAAATCTGATCGTCCGTGGTTTTTTCGACAAGATCCTGGACCGTTTGCCTGAACACTTTAAAAGCTACCTGGAAGATTCCGTTTCCAAGCGTTTGCAAGGATTGGTTGGAGAGAAACCGTATGCTGCTTAATGCTGCACTACGGAGCGACGTAATGAAAGGTGTATACGATGTCGGAACCATACTTGCTATACGATGAACTGAGAGCGGGAACGCCACGAATTAGAGAGCGGTTTCCTGCACTGAAAAATGAAATGAATGAACGACCGTTGGTGTATCTGGATACCGCGGCGACGGCTCAGAAGCCGGAGTCGGTCATCGGGGCGACCAGGCTGTTTTATGAACAGTATAATTCTTCTCCTCATCGTGGCATTTATCGGTTGTCCGAACAGGCGACCTCACTATACGAAGGGTGCCGGTCGCGAGTGGCGGAATTCGTCAATGCCGGTTCGCCGGAATCCGTTGTGATTACTCGCAACGCCACGCATGCATTAAACATGGTTGCGGCGGGATTCGAGCATCGTCTGCAAGCCGGAGATGAAATCCTGCTCACCGAAATGGAGCATCACGCTAATATCGTTCCCTGGGTGGAACTGGCCAAGCGCAAAGGCATCAAGATCCGTGTGTTGCCAATCACGGAAACCGGTTTTCTGGATCTGGATCGCTTGCCTGAATATCTTTCAAAGAAAACAAGAATTGTGTCCGTGACGGCGGTGTCAAACGTACTGGGCACGATCAATCCTTTAAAGCAGTTGGCTGAAGCTGCGCACGCAGTTGGCGCGCTGTTTGTGGTCGATGCGGCACAGGCGGTGGGGCACCTGCCACTTGATATGCAAGATATCGGAGCAGATCTGCTGGTTTTCTCTGCGCACAAGATGTACGGACCGACTGGTTTGGGATTCTTGATTGGTCATCTGGATGTGCTTGAAGAGATGCATCCATTCGAAGGCGGTGGCCAGATGATCGACGAAGTGACCTTTGAAAACGTGACCTTTGCACCGGTTCCCATGCGTTTCGAAGCGGGAACGCCCAATGTGGCGGCTGCGGTTACGTTCCCTCCTGCATTGGATCTCATTGAAGAAATTGGTATGAAAGCGATTCGAAGTCACGAAATCCAATTGACGGAGTATGCCTTGAGTCGGTTGCAGACCCTGCCAGAATTAGACATTTTGGGACCGAGAAACGCGCGGGAGCGCGGAGGATTGATTGCCTTTGTCGATCGGCGGGTGCAGGCGTATGATCTGGCGTTGATGCTTAGCGAGCAGGGAATTGCGGTGAGGGCAGGACATCAATGTGCGCAACCTTTGCATAAACGTTTGGGATTGGATTCCTCCGTGCGCGCTTCTTTTGGGATCTATTCGGAACAATCCGATGTCGATGAACTGGTAGAGGGAATTCAGTTCGCCAGAAATCTGTTCTAAACCGACCTCCACTACAAAAAATTCAAGACTTTTCATTGTGGAATTAATTGAGTTTTTCCGCCGATGTGGTATAGTCGCCCCGAGCAATCGTTAGCTTGACCGGTTTACCGGTCGTCTGCTGTAGCATGTGGGGATGTGCTGCTTCAACAGTCAACTTATAATGGATGAGAAACCCGTTTAGTAGGAGAGCAAGTCGGATGACGGACCTCAGCACACGGCGAGATGCCATTATACGGAAAATCGCCTCGATTCAGGATTTACCTTCCATTCCGGATGTCGTTTTACGAATCATGAGTATGGTGTTAAAAGACGATACCGATGTCGGTAAAGTATCTGCCTTGATTCGAGATGATGCAACTCTTTCCGCTCGCGTCCTCAAAATCGTCAATTCCGCCTATTTCGCAACTACGGTCAAGGAAATTACCTCGATTCGGCAAGCTGTTGTCCGGTTGGGTTTTGCGGAAATCTATCGCCTTTGCTTGTCGGTCGGTGTTGCCCGCGTTTTCGAAGGACGCAAAAGCACGTTGAATCACCGGCTGTTCTGGAAGCAGTCGCTGTTGGTGGCTTTGGCTGCAAAGTATCTTGGCACCAAGTTTGAGGGAGCAAAAGACGACGATTACGAAACGGCTTATACTGCCGGGTTGTTAAGTAATATTGGGTTCTTCCTGATGGAGCAGTTTCTGCATGAATTGTACAAGCTTACTCAGGAACAGGTAGAGGCTACGGGGAAAACTCCGTTCGAGATCGAGAATAAACTGTTCGGTATCAATCACGGTGAGATCGGTGGCGAATTGCTCAAACGCTGGAATCTGCCACCAGTCGTTTCGGAAAGTGTTACATATTTCCCTGAACCGCAGTCTGCACCGGACGAATATCGCCGTTTTGCCCAGATTGTACATGTGGCCTACTTTACGTGCAACAACCGCGATTCGGAATTTTCTGAAGAAAACCTTCCCAATGGGGTGGACGTCAACGCCTGGCATGATCTTGGATTGAAGATCAAGGATACCCCCAAGTTGTTTGAAGATGTTGAAAAAGAGGCTGAACGGTCCGAATTGTTCGCTACGTTGGTGCTGTAGTTTCGTAGAAGTTTCATTTCGAGCTTGCTGTTCTTGATCACGATGTTATCGAAGAGGTGTCGAGTGCACCTCTTTTTTTTATGAATACTTGACGTGTTGAACGGTTTTTGTATAGTCATGTTGTAGCTTTGTCGTGATAACCGTGTTCTTCTGTCTTATCGGTAAGAATCCATTGGCGGGGACTTTCCGTTTTTCCGTTTTGACGCTTTGGTCTGTGAGGTGTTTTGATGAAAAAGAATTTGATTGGTGCTGCGATCGTAGTGGCTTGCTTTGCTGCCTTCCTGGCATTTTTACTGCTTTTCCTGCATCATGGGGAAGGGGATCTGGAAGCGGAAATCGGACGTATTCTGTCTCCCTACACCGTCATTCCTTTCATCGGCATTCTGTTGTGCATTGCACTGCTGCCATTGATTACTCCCCACTGGTTTGAATCGAACTTGCATAAGGGATATGTTGCCGCAATATGCGGTGTTCCCATGCTTGTCTATTTTCTGGGATTCGTGCAGCATGGCGGTGATGCCTTGATGCTCGTAGCGCATGAATATTATAGTTTTATCATCCTATTAGCGGCATTGTTTACCATTTCCGGTGGTATTCACCTGGAAGGTGATTTGCGTGCTACTCCCAAGACGAACCTGATTTTCCTGGCTATTGGTGGGTTGATTGCCAGCTTCGTCGGAACGACCGGAGCGGCGATGTTGTTGATTCGCCCGCTGTTGCGTACCAACAGCGAACGGCATAACGTTATTCATATTTACATCTTCTTCATTTTCATCGTGGCGAATATCGGTGGCTCCCTGTTGCCCATCGGCGATCCGCCTCTGTTCTTAGGCTTCTTGCGTGGTGTACCCTTCTTTTGGACCTTGAACCTGTGGAAGGAATGGCTGTTCGCCATTGTGATTTTGCTGGCGATTTTCTATGTTTGGGATACGATTGCTTATAAGAAAGAAACTCTGGCCGATAAGATCCGTGACAAAGTGCTGGTGGAACCATTGCGCATCAGCGGCAAGATTAACTTCCTGTTCTTGGGCGGCGTAATTGCAAGTGTCGTGTTGCTGACCGGCCATCTGGCCTGGTATCGTGAGCCGGTGATGGTCGCTCTGGCGCTTATCTCTTTCATGATCGATAAGTACCAGGAAGCCCATCGTTCCGATCCCAATGCTCAATCTCCGCGGGAAAAGAACTACTTTACGTTCCATGCCATTATCGAAGTCGCCGTGCTTTTTGCCGGTATTTTCGTGACGATGCTTCCGGCGATTTGCCTGCTGAAAGCGCATGGATCGGAATTTGGTGTCAACCATCCCTGGCAGTTCTTCTGGATGACAGGCGGTTTGTCCTCTTTCCTGGATAACGCCCCGACTTACGTCACCTTCATGTCGTTGGGACAAGGTCTGAATATGTGTGGCGGTGTCGAATGTGTGGCCGGGGTTCCCGTAAATATTCTGATCGCGATTTCCCTGGGTGCGGTTTTCATGGGAGCCAATACATATATCGGCAACGCCCCGAACTTCATGGTCAAATCCATTGTCGACGAAGCCGGGATCAAAATGCCGACCTTCCTGGGTTACATGAAATATTCGATGTTGATCCTGGTGCCGGTATTCATGCTGGTCATGGCGGTCTTCCTGCTGTAAACTAATCCATTAGGGTGATTGTCCTTTTTTTTTAATGGCCTTCTTTCCGACGAAGCGTTTAAGAAAAGACGCTTCGTCATGGAAGGTTAATCGATGTGCTAGAGCCGAAAGGCGAAGTAGGAATCGGAATGCCTGATGGATTGACACGCATGTTGCTGACCTTGATGCCCAAGCATTCGTTTAGTCTTGGTATGCAATGGTTAAGTGACTTGCACCTGCCGAAATCCGTTCAGCAAAAGGCCATTCGCACGTTTGCAAACCAGTATTCCATTGATCTGGACGAGGTGGAAAAGCCGCTTTCCGAGTATGCGACTTTCGATGAATTTTTCACTCGTCGTCTTAAGCCGGGTGCTCGTATAGTCGATTCTGCCGAGAATGCCTTGGTTTCTCCTTGCGACGGATTCTGGTCGAATGCGGGGCGGATCGAAGAGCTTCAGTTAGAGCAGATCAAGGGGAAGCGTTACCGGTTGGACGCCTTGCTTGGCGGTGAAGATCTTGCAGAGCCATACGCCGATGGCGGGTATGCAACGCTGTATCTCAGTCCCAAAGATTATCATCGAGTGCATTTCCCCTGTGACGGGCGCGTTGTGCTGACCCGCTATATCCCCGGACGGCAGTTCCCGGTGAATGCACCTTCGGTTCGTACTATCGAGGAATTGTTTTCTCGTAACGAACGCATGGTGACGGTTTTGGAGACTTCCAAGGGACTGATGGCTATTGTGATGGTGGCGGCGACTTGTGTTTCGCGTATCACTCAAAGTTACGATCCGACTCTGGCTGCCTTTGATCGGAAGGTTGGCGGCACGTTTCATCATTATCCGGCTGTGGATATTAGCAAGGGAGATGAGCTGGGGATATTCCATTTAGGATCAACGGTAATCCTTGCATTTCCTGAAGAAACACTTGAACTCGAAAACGGTCGAATCGGAGCACCATTGACAATGGGAGAACGAATCGCGACATGGTAAAAACGAGTTTACCCATTCTAATCGTCGGTATCCTGATGCTGCTTGTTGTTGCCTGCGCCAGCGGACCAACGGCGCGTGTTGAGGATTACCAGCGGGCAATGCTGGCGCACGATGCTGCTGCTCTTGTTTCGCTTTCGACGGAGAACGGTATTTCTTCGGTTCCCGAGCCTGAACTTGAGCAAGCCATGCAGCAGGGATATGTAGCCGCAGCGGAAGATGAGAAGACTTCAATTTCCGCGACGGCGGAAGTGAATGAGGGTGGTCAGCGCTATTTATTGGTGCACCAGGGGCAACAATGGAAAATTCAGTGTGCGACGATTGGACCTTTCCACAATTATACTCCTGAGTCTACGTTGCTTTTGGCGCGGCATCTGATCCGATTCGAATCCTATGATGATCTGCGTGCGTTACTTCCCACCGAGTTGGAACAGTCAAAATCTCCGCTAGATCCTGCTTTTATTGAGCAGTTGCAGTCGTTTGTAGATGAGACGGCTTCTGCACGATGTGAACCGTTTCAAATCGAGGGCGATCTCGCCAGGCTGCGATATGGAGCCTCAAAGGAAAAGACTCTTCTGTTGATTCGTCAAGAAAACCGTTGGAAAATCAAGGAACTCTGGTGAGAAAAGGACGACGTACTCCCAGTGGTCTGCTGTTGATCGACAAGCCGGAAGGACTAACTTCCGCTGCGGTGGTCGCTAAAATCAAGCGTCGTTTCGGATTACACAAAGTCGGTCATGCGGGAACGCTGGATCCACTCGCGACCGGTGTGCTCCCTATCTGCATCAATGAAGGTACCAAACTGGCTGGATATTTGTCGGAGCGCGGCAAGGGATATCGTGTTGGAATGCGATTGGGAATTGAAACCGACACCTATGATAACACAGGGGAAATCCTTTCCGAGCAGCAGGTGGTCGTGGCTGAAGAAGAGTTTTATGAGACTCTAAAAGGCTTTCTTGGTGAACAGATGCAGGTGCCGCCCGTGTTTTCTGCAAAAAAGAAAGACGGTCAGGCGCTTTACAAGCTCGCCCGCCGAGGGGAAGACGTGGAGGTGAAGCCTGCACGAGTGGTGTTGCATGAAGTCGCTTTGGGTTCTTTCAGATCGCCCCAGGCAACTTTCGAAATTCACACCAGTAAGGGGTATTATGTGCGTTCTCTTTGCCACGATGTAGGGAAACAATTGGGATGCGGAGCGCATATGGAATCACTGGTTCGAACGGCTCATGGTGTTTTTTCGCTTGATGAATGTGTATCCTTACCGGTAATATTGGATGCTGACGATGGGGAACTGCACGAACATTTGATTCCGCTGGAATCGGAGCGTATCGATCTTCCGATTTTGAAAATCGATGCCCGTATGGAGCGTGAAATCGAGTATGGCAGGCCCTTGACCGTACGCATGCTGCTGGATAGCAACATTTCGGAATCTATTGAGAATATTACTTCGGTGTACCGGGCTATCGGACCCGAAGGGCAGCTTAGAGCGCTAGTGACTGTAGTGGAGAAACCTGCTTTGTGGGGTGAGTTGGAGCCATCTGCCGTCGCAATTAAAGTGGAACGTGGTTTTCAGAGCTTGGAATAGGGTAAGGTCGCAAATTGGAAAAAAACGAAAAAAGAGAGAAATTTCGTTTGACATTCCATACGCTTTCGATTATACAAAGCGCGCGACCCAATGGTATGATAGAGAGAGTTTGAACAACAAGGAGTTTCGAGACATGTCATTGACACTGGAAGAGAAAGCCGAAATCGTCGGTAAGCACAAACTTCACGAAAGCGACACCGGGTCTCCCGAAGTGCAGATTGCATTGCTGACGACGCGGATTACCCAGTTGACCGAACACTTTAAGACCCACCACAAAGATTTCCATTCGCGCCGTGGTCTGTTGAAACTGGTCGGAAAGCGACGCCGCCTGCTGGATTACGTCAAGGCCAAGAATGTCGAACGTTATCGTACGATTATTGGTACCTTGGGCATCCGCAAATAATCGACCAAAGTTGCTTGGCGAATTCACCTATATTAAGGGCGCATTGCGTATGCGCCCTTATTTACTATTGGTGTAGTTACGTTTGAGCGTCAATTGGACCCTTTTCGAAAGAAGAAAAAAAGATGATTACTCGTGAAACCGTGGATTTCGGTGGCCGGCCTTTGACAATAGAATTCGGTCGATTGGCCAAGCAGGCCAATGGCGCTGCCTGGGTGGAATATGGAGACAGCCGCGTATTGGTAACGGCAGAAGCCAGTGATTCCGGTCGGGAAGGAATTGACTTTTTCCCGTTGACCGTAGATTACCAGGAAAAGATTTTTGCCGTCGGTCGAATTCCGGGTGGCTTTATCAAACGTGAAGCGCGTCCGCAACAGCGGGAAGTGCTGACCTCTCGTTTGATCGACCGTCCGATCCGCCCGTTGTTCCCGGATAACTTTAAAAACGAGACGCAGGTCATTGCTACCGTTTTCGCCGCGGACATGGTGAACGATACCGACGTGATGGCCATGATTGGCGCATCCGCCGCGCTGTACGTTTCCGCCATTCCCTTCGAGCGTCCGATCGCCGGTGTGCGTGTCGGTCTGATCGATGGTGAGTATGTTTGCAATCCTTCTCCCGCCGATATGGAACGCTCTCGCCTGGATATCTTCATGGCTGCCAGTTCCAAAGCCATCGTGATGGTGGAGGGTGAATCTCAGGAAGTGTCCGAAGCGGAAATGGTCGAAGCCCTGATGAAAGGTTTCGAGTGGGTGCAGCCGGTTATCCAGTTGCAGGAAAAACTGCGTGAATTGATTGGCAAAGAGAAATGGGAAGTTGCCGAAGTCGAATTTCCGCAGCATATTCTCGACCGCGTACGCGAACTAGCAAAAGATAAACTGCCTGAAGTGTATGATGTTAGGGAAAAACTTCCGCGCTATGCCGCCATCAAGGCTCTGAAGAAGTCGATCATCGCTGAGATGGAAGATGTGCCGGAAGAAGAGAAAGGCTTTATCAAGCAGGCTTTCGAAGAAGTCAAACACGATTACGTGCGCGATCTGTATCTGAAAGAGCATACACGCATTGACCGTCGCGACTGGAAAGAAGTTCGCCCGATCAGCATCGATACTTCGGTTCTGCCGCGCATTCACGGCAGTGCGGTCTTCACCCGCGGTGAAACTCAGGCGCTGGTTACGGTTACCCTGGGTACCAGCAGCGATACCCAGCGTGTGGACGATATGATTGGCGACCGCGAAAAATCCTTCTTCCTGCATTACAACTTCCCGCCGTATTCGGTCGGTGAAGTCAAGCGTATCGGATCGCCGGGCCGTCGCGAGATCGGGCATGGTAATTTGGCCGAACGCGCCTTGCAGACAATGGTGCCTACATTGACGGATGAATTTCCCTATGTGGTGCGTATCGTGTCTGAAATTTTGGAATCGAACGGTTCCAGTTCGATGGCGTCCGTGTGCGGCGGTTGCATGGCGATGATGGATGCCGGTGTTCCCGTTCGTAAGCCGGTTGCCGGAATCGCGATGGGCCTTATGGAAGGTGACACGCCGGATAATATCCTGATCCTCAGCGATATTCTGGGTGAAGAAGATCACCTTGGCGATATGGATTTCAAGGTGTGTGGAACCAAAGATGGTATTACCGCCATGCAGATGGATCTCAAAATTTCCGGTGTCAGCCGGGAAATCCTGACCCGTGCCCTTGATCAGGCTCGCGAAGGCCGTATGCACATTTTGGGCAAGATGACCGAGCACCTGTCCGAACCGCGCCAGGAAATGTCTACTTACGCTCCGCGAATTGTCACGATCCACATCAACCCCGATCGCATTCGTGACGTGATTGGTGCCGGTGGCAAAACGATTCGTGAGATCGTGGATCAGACCGGTTGTGCTATCAATGTCAACGACGATGGAGCCGTTTCCATCGCTTCCAGCGACGATATCCAGTGCCAGATGGCCATCGACATCATCAAGGGACTTACCGAAGAGCCGGAAGTTGGCAAAGTGTACAAAGGTAAGGTCAAGCGCGTGGTGGATTTCGGTGCGTTTGTTGAAATTATTCCTGGTATGGAAGGCCTGCTGCACATTTCCGAAGTGGATTGGAAACGTGTAGAGAAAATGGAAGATTACGTCCATCTGGGTGATGAGATCGATGTCAAGTTGATCGATACCGAACGCAACGGAAAACTGCGGTTGTCCATGAGGGCGCTGAAGGAAAAGCCGGAAGGTTACCAGGAGCGTGAGCGTCCGCCGCGTCCCGACCGCAATAATCGCGGTGGTAATGACCGAGGAGGACGACGCCCCAACCGGCGTTAGCCAGGCTAAACACAATCAAACCCGCTTCGGCGGGTTTTTTTGTGTTTGGAATGCCATAAAATGGATTGACTCGAACGCTATAGCGGCTTATCGTTTAAGAACGGCTTGCTGAATGTGGATTTCGTTGAGGTTGCAGCGAGGATAGCCATGAGAAAAACAGGTGTGATCTGGGATCCCATTTTTATCGAGCATATCAACGCAGATACGGGTCATCCAGAAAGCCCTGAGCGCCTGATCGGTATTTATGATTTCCTGCAACAATCAGGCTTGAGCGAGCAGGTGTTCCGGTTGCCTAAAAAGCTGGCGACCGAAGACGATATTCTACTCAATCATTCCAAAGCTCATTTCGATCGGATCGCATCGAGTGCGGGAAAGTCCTTTACCGTATTTGACCCGGACACGCTTGCTACGGCGCAGAGTTTCAAGGCTGCGATGTATGCCGTCGGTTCGGGAATTGAATTGGTAGACGCGGTCTGGGCGGAGGAATTGCAAAATGCTTTCCTGCTTGGTCGCCCGCCCGGTCACCACGCCCTGTCGGGAAGAACAATGGGGTTCTGCCTGTTTAACAGCATTGCCATCGCTGCGGCACATCTGGTACAGCGTCACAAGGTGCGTCGGGTGGCGATTGTCGATTTCGATGTGCATCATGGAAACGGCACCCAGGAATCGTTTTACGACAATGGCAACGTGTTGTATTGTTCTTCTCATCAGTCGCCATATTTTCCTGGGACGGGAGCTATTTCCGAGATCGGTAACGGTCCGGGACGGGGCTTGACAGTCAATGTGCCGCTTGCCGCCGGGCAGATGGACGACGATTACCTGTTACTGTATGAAAATCTTTTTATACCGATTCTTGAGGAGTATCGTCCTCAAATCATTCTGGTTTCAGCCGGTTACGATATTCATCAGAAAGATCCGATCGGTGGCATGAACGTAAGCACTCCGGCAGTTGCACAGTTGGCGGAAATGCTGGTTTCTGCGGCAGAGCGAATCTGCGATGGAAAGATTGCTTTCTTCTTGGAAGGTGGATACAGTATCAGTGCACTAAAACAAAGTGTCGGCTGGTCATTACGAGCATTGCTGGGGGACACGAAAGATCTGAAACGACAGCAGTTCGTGTTGCAGGAATCGGTAATGCAGGAGATGATGTTGATTGTTCGGCAGAATCTCGATAATTATTGGACCTGTGTAGCCAATCTGAAAATCTGAACAAGTTCACGCATTTTGCATCCTTTCTGCTTATTGGAGTGAAACGGGATCTTTTGCGGGATCTGGCTTTCTTGAAGATTATGCAATTATCTAAGCACTTAAATTCACAGACTAATTCAATGCTTCTTCTGTTGCTTGTCTGTATTTTTACGATGAGTTTGACCGCTTGTTCGCTTGATACCGGTCCAGGTTCTCAACAACAAACCGATCAAGATGTGGATGTGTTGGAATTTCCCGATCAGGATCTTGATTCTGAAGATGGAGATTTGGATACACCCACCGAAGCGGAAGAGAGCGACGAATTCGACGGAAATCTTCCTGCTGATGAGGATCTCATGTCGGAAGGTGATGCCGAACCGGACGGCGATCCGGACGGCGAACCGAATTCAGACGGAGATTTGCTCCTGGATGGCGACGATTCTGAGGGGACAGAGTGGGATTTAGTCCAGGATGGTGACATTGAGATCGATTGGGAATTGGATACAGAGCTGGACATTGAGCAGGAAAAAGACTATGAATTTGAAGAGGTTACCGAGCAACAGGCGCTAGAGTGTCTGGATCGTCCTTGTGGCTTGAATGCGGTTTGTTTCGATCTGTCCGCCGGAGGATATTCGTGTGAGTGTCCCTATGGGTTTCGTGGAGATCCGCTCGTTCGCTGCGATCCGGTTCAGACCTGCGATCAAGATAACGGAGGTTGCGATCCTCTGACAAGCTGTGAGGAACATGCTGGCGGGACGACATGCGGACCTTGTCCGGAAGGCTTTGAAGGCGATGGGCGCAGTGGCTGTGCGGATCTCAATGAGTGTCTTCAGGACAATGGCGGCTGCGATTCACTGACGGCATGTATCAACACAATCGGTTCGTTTGAATGCGGTGACTGTCCTGATGGGTATACCGGTGATGGTGTTGTCGGTTGTGAAGACATCAATGAATGTGGAACCAATCGTGGGGGCTGCGATGCCTTGACGGAATGCGTGAATCTGCCGGGAAGCTACGAGTGCGGTCCTTGTCCCTCCGGTTACCATGGCGATGGATTGACGGGATGCGAGCCGGATGGCCCTTGCGAGGTGGATAACGGCGGTTGCGATCCGTTGGCTGTTTGTGACGATACAAGCGGTGTGGCGGTTTGTGGAGATTGCCCGGAGGAGTATTCCGGTAACGGTGTCAATGGTTGCATTCCGATCTTGAGCGAGCATTTCGGACGTTTCACGATTCCGGACACCGGAAACAAGAAAGTGCAGTATTACCGCAATTACGGTCTTGGGTATGAGAACCTACAGATCGAATATGCAGTGATCGTAGTACACGGGTTGAATCGCAATGCCGGTGAGTATTACGAGTGGCTTTACCATGCCGCGCAGTATGCTCGTGCTACGAATAATACGTTGTTGATTGCTCCTCGCTTCATATTACCAGAAGATAGCCCGGACGAGTTCGACCTGTACTGGGAAACGAGTGCTGCCTGGAAACGGGGAGATTTGTGTGCGGGGGCTTTGGGGGTGGAAGTCAGTTCTTACACCGTGATGGACACCTTGATGGATAAACTGACCAAGTATGGAAAATTCCCTAATTTGAAGGGGATTGTGCTTATCGGGCATTCTGCCGGAGCGCAATACGTCCAACGGTATGCCGCAGGAAATGAAGACGAGTCGACCTTGGGGGTTCCCGTCCGGTATGTGGTGTCCAATTGCGCCACCTTCCTTTACTTGGATGATAAGCGCTTTGATGGAGAGCAAGACTTCCTTTTCGAAGTGCCGCAAACAGGTTGTATGAGCTACAACGATTACAAGTTCGGTTTGAATGACCTGAACTATTACATGGGGCGAGTGGGTGCAACGCGTATCCGGTTACAGATGGAACAGCGCGACATTGTCTATCTGTTGGGCAGTGAAGATACGGAAATCGATGAGAATCTTGAAATCACCTGCGAAGCCATGTTGCAGGGTGAAAATCGTTTGCGACGAGGTCAGATTTATTTCAATCACATCGCCGAATATTATGGCTACCAACCCCATTTGCTGGTTATTGCCCAGGGAATCGGACACAATGGATATGGGATACTGAATTCTCCCGAAGGCGTGCAGACGATATTCGGAGACCGCGATTCTCAGTAAGTCAAAGAGGTTGCTACCGTTTTTCCTCCAATCTTCATTGAACTGTCATTGAAACTTTGTGTCGAATGTGCTATAATCCATTTAATATATCGTTTTCACTTTTCGATATTGAACCCATGGTAACCATGATGCTCAGTAAATGCCTAGCCGTTGTCGTTTGTCTTGTAATAAGCATTACGCTGCTTACTAGCTCCGTTGTTTGGGCTGGTGCCGATCAGGACTATGAAAAGGCAAAGGAGAGTCTGAACGAATTCAAGCAGGCCAAGCGACTGCACAAGTATCGAGACAAGTGGCAAAAACAGATCAAACGGTTCGAGCGCATTGTGGAGCGTTATCCCAAGCACTCGCGTGCCTGTGATTCGCTTTACAACCTGGGCAAATTGTATCAGGGACTGGCGGATGTTTCCTACCTGAAAAGTGATCGAAAGTTGGCTGCGGAGCGCTTCGAGAAGCTAGCAAAACAGTGCCCGCGCTCTTCTCTGGCCGACGACGGCTTGTATCATGCGGCAACGATTTACGTTCGCATTGGAGAATCTTCGGAAGCAAAGCGAGTTCTTCGACATTGTGTGAAAGCCTACCCCAATGGCGATATGAACTCCTCTGCCAGCGACCTGTTGCATGAATTGGGTGATGACTGGGGGGATGCGAAAGCCTCGAAAGATCAACCTAAAGCGCCAGAGGTATTGAAAGAAGAATCCGGGGGGGTACGTGTTATCATGGCCGATCCCGGACCTGCCATCTTGAAAGGCGCGTCAATTGCCAGTCAAGCTGACCATACACAGTTGCAGTTGAGCTTTTCCAAACTGGCTGCGATGACTCAGGGTGAAATTCCCGCAGTTGGGGAGAAGCCTCGCCGTCTCTTTTTTGATTTCAGCAACACAAGGCTGAATCAGGATGTTCAAACCGAATGGTCTCTGACGGATGCACGAGTTCTTGGGGTTCGGGTCGCTCAATTCAATCAGGATACGGTCAGGGTCGTATTTGAGCTGTCTGCCATTGCCGGTGGCTTTGGGCTTTCCAATAGCCTTTCTCCTCCGATGACGATAATTTCCATCAAAACAAAGGGTGGTTCCGCTACAGTGCCGGTGCCTGTCGCACAAGCGAAGAAAGAGGAGGTTCCTCCTAAGAATACGGTAGTGGTTTCACAGAAACTGCAAGATAAAGAGCCAAATGATCAAACTCAGATTGCTGAGAATGCATCTGATAAGGATAAGAAGGAAAAGAAGAGCGCCATCGAATCCGTCGAGCAGTTGATTGACACGGCTCCCGCCAGGAAAAAAGACTCGCTGGCTCCCTTTGAAGTAAAAACGATTGTGATCGATCCGGGACATGGTGGAGACGATACCGGTGCGATTGGCCGAAAAGGCACGCATGAAAAGGATATCGTGCTGGCGATCAGCAAGAAGTTGAAGCGGATTCTGGAAAAAGAGCAGGGATTGAAAGTGGTCTTGACGCGAACGGGTGATAAGTCGATGGAATTGCTGGATCGCACCCGTATCGCTAATGATATCAATGCCGACTTGTTCTTGTCGATTCACTGCAATGCCAATCGGAAACGGAAATTCAGCGGTATCGAGACATTTTACTTAAATAACTCCTCGGATTCCTATTCCTCCCGCCTGGCAGATCGAGAAAACAAATCGGCGGGGAAAGAAATTTCGGATCTGGAATTCATCCTTACGGATCTGTCGATGAACGCCAATATTACCGATTCGATCATGCTGGCCAATCTGGTACAAAAATCGCTGGTCAAGCAGATCAAGAAAAAACATTCCAAAGTAGTGGATCGTGGCGTTCGTCGTGCCGTTTTTCATGTTTTGTTGTATGCGCGAATGCCGGCGGTGTTGGTTGAGACTTCGTTTATTTCCAATCCGACAGAAGAATTGCGGCTACGCAGTTCCGCCTATCAGGAGCAAATTGCCCAAGGTATCGCTCGTGGAGTACGCTTGTATTCGGACAAGATGAAAGCGCTTGCCAAGCATCCGTAGTACTCTCTGGTGTTTTATCTCATCTTTTTTCACATCGAAAACGAATCCAGTAATCCTATTCTCATTGAAAGTCGCTTGTGAAAAATGGATACTTGCATTGCCGTAGCGTTTGTTTTTTAGTATAGTGCGCAGTCTGTAACTTTTAAAGTGACAGCTATTCGGACTGGGACCGTCCGTGTTGTATTTGCAGTAAGTAAGGAAATGGAGTAATGGCGATCTCCCCAATAAAACTATCTCTGCTTTCCAGAGACGGCGATTTGCCGAGTTTGGGAAGTTTAATCACAACCCGAGTAGCGTATCTGGCATTAATTGGCATAATCGCCGGGTTGCTTGAACTGCACTATATCCCACGCGATGTTCTGACTTCATTGAAAGATTCCAGCATCATCTTTCAATCCGCAGTACTATTGGTGACGACATACCTTGTCAGTGGTGGATTGTTAGGGATTTTGTGGGGATTAATGGTTTTCTTCATGCAGCGGGTTTTTAAATCTACCCGACCTGTACGTTTCCTGGTTTATCGCTTGTTTCCTGCCGATAACATGGGGCGTGGTGAAACCAGGCGACTGGCTGCATTATTGACTGCTCTGGTCGTCCTGGCTGCGTTCATGGCTGGTGCTTATGGAGCGTTCTACGGCTTACTTAAAGCTGACTTCCAGAACCGTGTGCTTGCTTCCGCACTTTCCGTTGTTACGGTAATGGGAGTAGGCGTGGCGGCTTTACTGGTTGGCATGCCTGTCTATCTTTTTCTGTTCAAACTTTTTTCTGTTCTGCGCCGAATGTCTCTCTTCACTCTATATCTTCGAGCCGACGTGATCCTGTGGGGACTTGTCGTGCTGATGATTGCTGCTGTTCCCCTGGTCATCTGGAAGGGCTGGGGAACCATTATCATGATCAAAAACTACCAGGCATATCTGTTTGGTGCTGCCATCGCCGGATATGTTCTATTGTTGCATTCGTTGCGTATCAAGTTGGCGGGACGTTTTATTGGTGCGGTGAACCTTGGTCGTTTCATCTGGCCGGCTGCATTTATCGCGGCTTTCTTGATCCTGGCAGTGGTGGCGGAAAGCAGCAAGGTGCGCTATGTGGCGTTCAAGAAGACGATTCTTGCCGGTCATCTTTTAACGAATGTCCGCCAGTTGATGGATTTCGATGCCGATGGCTATCCGGCGATAATGGGCGGAGGCGATTGCATGCCCTTCAATCGCAAGGTGTATCCCGATGCGCTGGAGAAACCTGGTAACAAGCGTGATGACAATTGCGTTGGCGGAGACAGACCGAAAGGCTTGTATCGAAATACCGATGTGCCCTATACCGTTCCTGTGGATATCGCTACAAAAATGAAGGACTATAACGTCGTTCTCATTAGTATCGATGCTACTCGTGCTCGTAACGTTTCGCTGTATGGATATGGGCGCGAAACAACTCCCAACATAGTAGAGTGGACCGACAAGAAAAAAGCCTTTATCTTCGACCGTGCCTATTGCAATGTTCCTGCTACCCGTTGGGTGATCCCTCAGATTCATACGTCCATGTATCCCTCGGATATTGCATGGAGTACCAAAACCTTCCCGCATACGATTAAAAAAGGGAACCGGATGTTGGCGGAAACGCTGAAAGCACACGGATATTACACGTCGGCATATTGGACCATGGACAAAAAGATGTGGGGGCAGGATCAGGGCTTCGATCGGTTTAATAACGATGGCGCCAACAAGTCAATTTCGGGTGACTTGGTAACCGACTATGCAGAACGATTTTTTAATCATAATAAAGAAAAGAAATTCTTTTTGTGGCTGCACTATTTCGAGCCGCACGCCCCGTATGTTCCTCATCCGGGAAACAAGTGGGGAGATCGCGACCTGGATCGATACGATGGTGAAATCCGGTATGTCGATCAGAAGTTGAAAATCGTTTTCGAGAAAATGGAATCTTTGGGATTATGGGACAAAACGATTGTCATTTTAACGGCGGATCACGGCGAAGAATTCCTGGAACACGGAAAACGGTTTCATAGCTATCATCTCTACGAGGAGTCGGTGCATGTGCCGTTGGTCTGGTGGGTGCCTGGGTTGACTGGAAAGCGGTTACCAAATGTCGTCAGTCATGTCGATCTCATGCCGACTATCCAGAATCTACTCCAGTTCAAAGACGGTTGGGACCATTTCCGTGGGCGCAGCTATGCACCGTTATTGTTTGGAGATGATTCTGCATATCGTGACCGTCCGGCCTTCTTGTCGATAAGCTGGACCGCTCGCTATCCGGGAGGATCGATTAAAGGTATTGTGGATCGTGACTACAAGTTGTTGTACAATGTGCGCTCCCAGGTATACGAACTCTATAATCTGAAGACCGATCCTTTGGAAAGTGATAATATTTTCGACCCGGATAACGATGCAGTCAAACGTCTGATGCCGATTCTCTACCATGAAATCGATGAGATTCGGCCCAACCGATCGTTTAAGTAGGTTCGTCGATGTTATGAATTGAACCGGAATGCGAGTGTCGCCATGCAAGAAGATAGGAACGGTGAGCAGACCGTTCAGAGCTTCTTTGAATTAGACCCTGTCTCTCGTCGCGTGTGGTGCGCGTTGCTGGCGTTTCAAGATAGACATTTGCTTCTTTCCGAATTTTCAGAACAAATTGGAATTCTTGAACAACGAGTACTCCAATCGATGGAGAAACTCAATCTGGCTGGTCTTGTCTGTGACATCGTGGTAGATCGACCTGCGGTTGGAATCGACCTCTCACAAAACCTAGCTGCTTTCTTTCTAGAACAACATGTAACGATGCTGCTTGAGGATGGCATGGAGCAGCATGCACAAGAAGCGTTGCTCGAATTGATGTTGCTCCATCAGAAGCTTGGGGATCATCGAGGAGAGGCGACGGATGTCAGTCAGCTTGCGTCCTTGTTCTTGCGTAACGGTCAGTTGGAAAAAGCCAGAGCCTTGTTTCGTCAGGCCCTCTCGTTGCATCAGGAACTCAAGGAACATCATGATATGGCCCGCGACAAAGCCAATCTCGGTGTCGTGGAAGGTCGCATGGGGCATCGTGAAGGAGCGATTGACTGGTTGTTGCAGGCGCGACAGGAATTCAAACAACTCGGCGATCAGAGCATGGTCGAGCAGACCTCTGCGAATCTGTCGGCTCTGGGATGGATTGAGGATGCAGGTCTTTCAAAATTGGGGGAAACAAGTCTCAAAGGAGAGAAACCATGAGCACCAGAAAACCGATAGACAAACGAGTCGGTGATATAGATGAGTTCGACCTGATCGATCATATCGTGAAAAGCAGCAGCCATCATCCTTTGGTGGAACTTGGAAATGGTGATGATGCCTGTTCCATCTCCGTTCCCAGTCGTCAACGTTTGGTGGCCAGTACCGATCTGCTTGTAGAAGATATCCACTTCAGGCGAACGACGACTTCCGCCAGGGATCTGGGGCACAAAGCGTTGGCAGTCAACCTGAGCGATCTGGCAGCTATGGGCGCGGAGCCGGTTGCGGCGTTGGTGGCGCTGTCCGTTCCTTCTGATCTGTCGATGCGTTGGATTACAGACCTTTATAGCGGTTTGAAAACGTTGGCCAAAAAGCATGGAGTCGAACTGGCAGGTGGGGATACCACCGGATCACCAGGGCCGATAAGCATCACAGTGACGGTGATGGGAGTTGTGGACCGCAAGCAGATACTCACGCGCGCAGGAGCTCGCGCAGGAGACAGTATCTGGGTTTGGGGAGGACTGGGATTGAGTCGTGCCGGCTTGGAATTACTGGAAAGTGGAGCGACATTGCCTACCGGGATGCGTAGGGCTCATTTGAAACCCGTGCCGTTGATCGAACAGGGGCGTTGGTTGGCGCAATCTGGGGGCTGTACGGCTTGTATCGATGTATCGGATGGATTGCTTGGGGATTTGGGACATATCTGCGAGCAGAGTGGCGTTGGGGCGAATATCGAAGAAACCCGTCTGGTTGTGCCGCGTGAATTGAAGCGATATGCGGCAACACAGCAAAAACCTGCAACAGACTATGTCCTTCGCGGAGGAGAGGATTACGCGCTATTGTTTACCTGGAAAAGAGGTCGAGGATTTCCTTCCGAATGGCCGGAAAGGCTCTCTAAACCGACGTGCATTGGGTATTGCACATCAGAGGAAGGAATTTGGCTTGTTGGTCGGAATGCTTCGATACAGAAGATAACCGCCAAAGGATTTTGTCATTTCGGTTGACCGGATGAGTTAAAGTTTTTCATTAATAAATTTAACTATAGATAATTATTAATAAATACTTTCTATTAATCAGCAAAGAACGATTAATTGCTTTGCATTAATACACGTCTGTGCTATAATGAGAATATTAATGGAAGTGTTTTTCTCAGGTCTTGCACTATGGCGTTACTATATCGATTTCTTGTTAACAGCGTAATTGTAACGATGGTGGCACTCTTGTTACTTGTCGGGCATCGGTCTTTTCAGAGTTTAAAAGCTGCCGAGGAAGTGGATTATAGCCACGAGCAGATTCAAACCCGTGTGGAATCATTGAAGATTAAGATCGCTGGAATGGAACAGGAAATCGAACGATTGAAGAGCGATCCTTCCTATTACGAACAGTTGGCGCGTGAAGAATTCGGTATGATCAAAGAAAACGAGCGCGTGTATCTCGTTCCTCTTCCCTGACAGAATTAAATACTGTACAACTTGTTGGTGTTTTTGTTGTTTTAGCGGACTCATCAAGCAAAATTGCTGGATGATTGTAGGGGTGTGTTCGAATCCTGAAGGCAATGTGCGGATTTTGTATTCCCATAAAAAAAACGAAGGAGCGGTTTGCTCCTTCGTTGATAAACCTGAATAGGTTAAAAATTACAGGATTTCCTGCAATTTCAGGGACAGCGGCAGGTTGCCTTGGACTTTCAGTTTTTGCTGCATGTAAAGCTGCATCGGATTGGCGGTTTTGTCAATCATGGCCTGGAAATCTTCGGTGTTCATGATGATCGTGCAAGACGGAGTCGCGGTTTCACCTTCGGTAAGTTCGCCCGGAGATTTGGTAAGATCCAGCGTCCACACGCCGCCATCATCGCCTTCGATCTGGAATTTGAAAATCGCGTTCACAGTTTTGTTCAGATCCGGCTTGTTTTTCAGATTCGCTTCGATTTTGGCGATATTTTCTTTCGCGTTCATGGTTTCCTCCTATAATCACAACCAATTGAATGTATCGAAGATCCTGCCTTCCTGACAGGTTCTTGATGTGTGGCCACAAGAACTACCATACCGCCAAAGGTGCTGTCAAGACATTATGACGCATTGAGCCAATATGCGGATGCTCTTATATGTCTTGGCTTAAGGAGTATATTCCACCAGTGGATTTCGTTCCAACACCCAGCTCTGATCGGCAGAAAAAGAGACTCCATTTTCACCGATGGCAAAGGCATCGGTTAATGGCACCATCCAGAACATGATGTTGTTGCCGCCATAGTTTGCGCATTCGATGATATCGATCAGACCGTCTTGATTGGTGTCCTTGCTGGGGTCGCATTCGGCGGTGTCATCCAAGGCATCGTAAAAGCCGCTGAAGGCTTCGCTGGTATGAAACAATCCCATCCAGTGTGCAAGTTCATGCGCCATGGTCAGACCCGTGATCCGAGGGAACATCTCGAAGTATTCCATCGAAATCGCCACTCCTGAATAACGTGTGCCTTGCAAAGTAGCAGGGCCTGGAATGTGCGCGGCCATGCCGATCACTCCCGCAAGATCGGCGCCGGAGAAAGAGCGAATCAGAAACAGGTTCGGCCAGGGATTGTCTACTTCTTCGGTTAAAGGAAACATGTCATGAAATTCAGTCATGTCGCTGATGTCCGCATAGCGCTGGGCAACATCGGAAGGTACATCGTGATAGAAGATATTGTTTACACGAATTCCGGCGGTTTCCAATAATTCCTTGAAAACATCTAAAGACTTTTCCAGGGTTTTATTGCTTCCTGCATTTGTGGCATTTAGGTTGGGTAAATCGGTGAACCACAAATTGAGGCTGATCTGGGTGTGAATGTAGTCCTCTGGCCGTTTCGTACGGCGCAACATCGTGACTGAAGGCTCCGTGCTACCATCCGAACCGATTTTAATCGACCAGTCGCCACTGGAAAAGGGGAGGCGAGGTGTGTTCGGCAGAAACAGCGACAGGCTGCTGTCGGGGTAATAATGGAAATCGAACGAATCATTGATGGAGCCATCTTCCGCATCGGTCATGAAGTCGTAAACCAGGTTGTCTTCCGGGTCGCGGATCTGCTCTGGCCATAGTATGCCGCCAGGTGTGCCTTCGATCCAGAATACGAGCCCTGCAGTATCCTCTGGTACGTTGGTGTTGTCCAGATTGTCCACGGTCTCCGGTTCTTCTCCCGAATCGGTCGGCAAGCTGTTGTAGTCGATTGGAATTGGTGTGGGGATATAGATTTCCGGCTCGCTGTCATCTCCGTCGATGATCACCGGATCGCTGTGGGTCTGGTCGCTTGAGATCGGGATGCAGTCATCCTGATATTCCCGCATACCGTCAGGACAGCCGCTATCGCAACCGGTAGTTACATGCACGAAAATCGCAAGCAGAGCAAGCCGGAGAACAAGACTGATTGTAAACATGAAACCTCCACGACAACGAACGATTACGGAAGAGACTTTAGCATTTTTTCCGTTGCTTGACCAGATCTGTTGGATGGGAAATATAGTTCCTGGGAGAAAACGTGTATTAGTTTTTGTGAAGTATCTATAACTTCCTATTGCTTCATGTTGTGAATTGAGGTACATGGGAGTATCAAATGACACGAGCATCCAGTGAAGTGAGGGGATTTGTATTACTTTTACTTGCGGTAAGGAGAACGTACGATGAGAAAAATCAATGGATTTACACTGTTTATGCTGCTGACACTCAGCCTGTTTCTGCTTATGGCTCAGGCCTGCGGCGGTGATGACGATGACAACACCACGGATGGCGATGTCGCTGACGGTGATGATGCAACCGATGGCGACGGAACAACCGACGGCGATACCGATGGCTTGATGGTTACGATCGAATATGCCGGTCAGCAATATGAGTATAACCTGAACGATTTCGAAACCACGACCATCGATGAGGCCGCGTATGTCGAAGTGATCGATCTGTGGAACGAAACCGGTATCGCCACGGCGCTAACCGATCTGGAATTCAAATTCTACGCCTCTGATGGCTTTGACCCCTCGACCAAGAGCACCTGTGATGGCTACGTGCCGGTAGACGGCAGCAATTTGGACAAAGCATACATCGAGCAGGCCACTCGTTTCTTGTACTGGGACGAAGCCCTGGAATATCCTGGATGTCTGCATGTCAAGGATATGTCCAGAATCGAAGCGCTTGATAAATAGGTGACTTATGGGGCGTCCAGGTTGATCTCTCCAAGGTCAACCGGGGCGCCGTCTTGAATGCTGATATCGCGGATATCGCGCCGCCGTCCGTTGGCTGCGGTAAGCGAAAGATAGTATATCCCCGGCGGTAGCAGCGGAAAATCAATTTCATCCTGCAAGTTTTTTTCAAAGATCGGCCACCCCGAACCCAATTCCACCCGCGTCCATCCTTCAAAGTCTTTTCCCAGTTGAGCTTTCAGCGACGCACCTTCGCCAATTACCACAATGCTGTCTTCCTCGGAGGGCTCTCCATAAGGAGTCAAGGCGGATCGGGCGACGCGACCATCTTGTGTGAAGATCCACAAGGGGGGCGTGTCGATGGGCATCTCTATTGTTCGATACCAAAGGCCTTGCTCGTCCGAGCTGCGTTTCTGGCTGCAATAAGACCAGCAGTACTGGTAATTGAGAATCGGTCGTCCTTCGTTATCTTCAACCGAACCCGTCTTGGGAATTTTGTTATATGGCTTGAAATCACTCAGTTTTAGCTGGATGTTCGATTGTTCTCCGGAAATGCCTTTGCTGTAAGCAACTCCGGGAGGATTGATCGAGCTGGCTAGCAGGGTATATTCTTCATCATCGGGAACCCGAATCGAGAAGCGCCCGTCTTCTCCGCTGATGACCTGGGTCCAGCTTTTCATGTTCCGTTTGACCATGACAATGATGAAGGCTCCAGATACAGGTTTCTCGTTTGCGTCGAGTACGATTCCCTTGGAAACGCTATTGGATGGTCTTTCAATGGTAACGATCCAAGGGGGATTGGGCGGCGGACAGGTGGTACGCAGCGTCTGGATGACCTGAACATCGTCGATGGCCGTCATCACTAAAATCCCTTGTTTTCCTGGTGCTAGATTATCAAGTGTAAATTTCCCTGCTTCATCGGTAATTGAGATTGCTTCCACGCCGAAGGTTTGCAGTTTTTGAACGGTTACTCCTTCTACCGGGGTTTGCTGCTGATCCTGCACCAAACCTTGAATCGTGCAAGAAGCATGCATGACGACTGTAAAATCGGCGGGAGTTGCGGAGTTAACCTTCGCATCCGCAGAGGCATAACCGTCCTTGTAGAAATAGATATGTTCGTTAGTAGTGGGAAGACCGGCAAGGGAAAAACGTCCTTGTTCGTCGGTTGTGGCTAACATCAGGTTTGCAGTGGGAGGCGCGTCTGGTTCGCGTGGGTAATCTTGCACGGTTACACCTGCAAGCGGTTCCTGTTGGGTATCGACCACTTTGCCTTTCAGCACCCAATCGGCGGTGAGAGGGACATCTCCCAAGTCGATTTTCCCATCCAGGCAGCCGCGCCTGATCTCACGCGGAGAATAACCGTTTGCCTTGAAATAGATATTGGCTTCGTGCAGTTCTCCTGTGTGCAGCATGAAGCGCCCTTGCACATCACTGCGCACTGGATCGTTCTGTTCGTATCGATTAGGATAGATTTCCGCATCCGCAATCGGTTCGCCACTAAGGGCGGAGATCATTCTTCCGCTGGCCAGACAAGCCGATTCTACCTCGATCAGCAGTTCCCGGTGCTCTTGCGCTTTTAACTGAACGAAGGTGTAGGCATTGTGTCGCGCCAGGGCATAGGCGTCGTGAGTCAACGTTAAGTAATAGAATCCGGCTGGAAGTTGTAGAAAGCTGACGTTGCCGTCCTGATCACTCCAGGCGGGCGGCAGCGTGATCGGCCCCTGGATTTGGATTTTCACTCCCGGAACCGGACGCTGTGTTGATTTGTCTATGATAAACAGAGCCAGTGAACTTTGCCATTTCGGGCGCGGATCGCTTGGGGTGGTGCTGAAAATCGCAGGTAAACCTGTCGGTTGAGAGGGTTGACGCGGAGTTCTTGAGGGTTGATGGAGGCTTAGGTCGTCGATTTCATGGGTGCTTACACGGCTCGGTCGGGTTTTATTTTGACTTGTTGGAGTAGACTCCGATCTCCACCACCAAGCCAAGGTGATGATTAATGCCAATGAAATTAGTGTGATAAGGCGGTTTCGTTTCATCTGCACCTTAAACTGCAAAAGAGATTGAACAGATTGAATGATGCTCATAAGTGTGAACTCATACGACCATTCTATTCCAAATTCAGGATTTTCCAAACGACATTCTCTATTATGAAAACTGTAATAGATTTTTTCGATAGCGGAATCTGGAATCGATCTCGACTTTTTCTCAGCATTCCGATATGATTTCGTAAGTGAAGTCGGGCTGAATGGAGGAGTAGGACATGGAGCAAGTTCAAGTCAGTGTTGGCTGGATCTTCGGGTATTTGTTTGTTTTCGGAATCTTGGGGGTTGTAGTGGCCTTTGGAGCAACACCTTACCTGAAACGGATTGTCAATTCCGAGCCCGGATCTACCGGGGAGATCATGGCAGAGTTATCCCCTCCCTACCTTGGCGTTTTGGTAGGGCTTTCCGGTGTCAGTCTGGCGATTAGGGAAATGCATCTAGGGGTAGGTTGGAACATTCTTGTTAACATGATCTTGGTGACAACTGCTGTGTATGCGGTGATTCGCATGATGCGCAAAGTTCGTGAAGGTGTATCCGAGCAACGATTCGGGAAAAAAGCAGCTCCCAAGGGATATCCGCGTCGTTGACGTTCTCCATCGAGCAGATCAGAAAGCTTTTTCGTGCAAACGGATTGAATTTATTTGACAACTACGCCTTGATCTAGTAAAAGAATCCCCCGTTTGCGATTGGTTGCCATTTTTGGCGGAGGCATAAAGGATAATGACACTTTTCATTTCAATCGTCCACATTCTTGCAGCGCTGTTCATGATTCTGGTCGTGCTGTTGCAGTCCGGTAAAGGCGCGGGCATGGGTGCCGCTTTCGGCGGCAGCAGCCAGACGACGTTCGGCGGCGGCAGTGGGATGAGTTTCATGGGCAAACTGACGGCGACGGCAGCGACTGTCTTCATGCTGACTTCGATGACGCTGGCCTATATGGCGAGTTCCACCAGTTCTCTGGTAGACGATGTGGAATTGGAAGCACCGGCCCCTGTGCAGGAAGAAGCTGTCCCGGCAATGGAAGCGCAACCTGCTGAAGAGAGTGCTCCGGCAGCGCAAGCCCCTGAAGCGGCGGCTCCGGCGGATGGCGCGGCTCCCAAGATCGTGATTCAGGATAAAGACGGAAATCCGGTTCCCGGAATTACGGTCGAGAAAGTCGATCCGAAAGACGTCGCACCCAAGGCCGAGGAAGCTCCCGCTGAAAAGGCCGCTGAATAATCGGCTGCGATTCTCGAATTTCCTTGACGAAAACACGCTGGTACCTGTAGAAGGAGCGGCGTCGGTTCTTTTCAAGATTGGATGCCCAAGTGGTGGAACTGGTAGACACGCTATCTTGAGGGGGTAGTGTCGAAAGGCGTGCCGGTTCGAGTCCGGCCTTGGGCACCATAACTATAAGTCAGGCACTTACATCTTCTGTAGGTGCCTGATTCGTTTTATGCGATGGAAATGCTGTTTTCTACGGTGCGATAGGTGCGTCTGCCGGTTTGCTGGTAATGAGATCGACTCCCCGCTTTGTCAATTCCGATTCGACGAAATCCAGTTCCTCGAAGAATGCGCGTTGCAGATCTTCCGGTAAACGTTTGGCCAGTGGAATGGCTCGGTCAATGTAATGCTGGTTCAAAAGTTCAATCAACTGTTCGTACAATTCCACTCGTTCCTTGCTGGGTTGCAATGGGAACAGGTAGCCGTTCAGTTCATCATACGGTTTGTCACCGAATGCTTCAAGGTAGCTTTCAAAGGCCACGGAGGTTGGTGTGGGGGTGAGTGGAAAGAAGTCCGGTTGTGCACCAAAAAGCACCATGTAGCAGTATGTTCGGAAAAGATACCGGATGCGCTCATCGGCATAGCCGAATACCGCCGTCGAGTGAAAACGCCCGACCTGAAAACCGATTTCCCGGATCATCTGCATTTTCTCAATCGGGATGTGGATTGGGTAGGGCTTTTTATAACGAACGAGCATGTCCGGATCACTGGTTTCAAAGGGAATCGTCAACTGTGTGACACCGGCTTTCAGCATCTTTTCCGCGATGCGACGACTCAATAGATTGGGTTGAATCCCCATGTTGAATGCCATGGTAATGCCAGTCTTGGCGCGGGCCATCAGATCCAGGAATTCCTCCAATGCCTTTGGAAATAACATAACGTTGGGATCCCAGTTGCTGAAGTGGCGGATACCCAGTTCGCGCGAGGTTTTCAGGATGTAATAGGCAAGCTTTTTCGGTTCGTGGCGCAATACGGGACGATAACGATGGTTGACACAAAAGGTACATTTGTTCGAACAGCCGGTTGCCAGATTGAACAATCCGACAGGCGGTGTTTCATCGAATAACGTCAAATCGCCGAATTCCCATTCCGCCGCTTCGTTCATGCCGACTTCCACGGCATCTGCGCCGCTGGTCGCGGCATGTTCCGGCAATAGCGACGGATAGTTCCCACCCAGCCGCACGAACACTCCGGGGAAAACCGCTTTCACGGTTTTAATAACGTCGTGGGCGGTTTCAAAATCGAAGGTCAAGCAGGCCGTGACCCATACTTCATCCGGTCGCTCGATTTCCTGTAAACGCGCTTTCAGCCACTCCATATTTTGACCGAGCAGATAGGCCGGGCGCAGAACATCATTAACGGAAGCGCTTCCTGCGCGTTTCGTCGAAAGTTGTTTCGCATTGTGTGGCCAGTCGGCCATGTTCCGCTTCTCAAGATGATCGTAGACCATCATGTCGATCAACTTCAGCCGATGGCCTTGTTTGCGCAGAACGGAGGCAAGTTTCAACAGACCGTAGGGATACGGCTCGGCGTAGTTGTACATCTGCCAGGTGGAAACCGCCTGAACCGGCGGGTTGATCATCAGAATCGATTGGGTCATTCCTATATTCCATTTCAGAGCAATTCGCACGGCTATGCTAGCACTGGCGGGGTCATGCGGTCAAGGAGAGCTGATGTTTGTTGAATTTACCAGAATTGCCATGATTGCGTTTTGGCTGTGGATCGGCTAATCTAGTGAAAAGAGGAGTGTTAAAAGGGGCGATAAACATGAAAGATATCGGAAAAATGGAAACGGCGAAAAAGCTGAGTTCTAGCCTTCTGATCGCATTATTAATTATTGCATCAATCACTACATTGATGGCGTGTTCCGGTGAATCCGAAGCGGATAAAATCGCTCGGGAACTGGCGGATCGCCTGACCGATTCGATGGATTTCGACGATTCGACCTACGAAGAAGGAGACCCGCCGCCCGAGAGCGAAAATCCTGAAGCTCCGCAGATCGAAAGCGTTCAGGGAACCTTGGTCCAGATTGGTTCGCCGTTTGTTCTTTTTGTTGAAAGCGAATTCGCCGATCCGGAGTTGGTGACTCAGGTCATCATGCAGATCGAGAATGCCGATGGGTATGTGCTGATTGAGGCCACATTGGAAAACGGTGTGATTCGCTTGCCTGGTGAATTACAGGCGGATCTGCAATTGAAAGCCCAGGAATTCAATGTTCGCATGGCCTTGCAGACCGAAAGCGGATTGGTTGGAAATTATTACGAGTTTGTCCTGTCGATACTGGATCAGGAACCGTTGCTGGTGCTGGATGACATCAAGCTGCTTTCCCTGCTTGGAGAAAGCGAAGTCAAAACCGGGAGACCGATAGGACAGGCTGGAACCTTTTTCCCGCAGGTGGAGAACTTGACGGCGCTGGAGGAAGTCGCGCCGGGGGCATCCATGACGCTAAACTTGGAATTGGACTTCCGTGATGAAGAACAGGTTTCGACCGTGATCTTTACCAGTCCCGGCAATGACGCCTACAAGGAGTTGCAGGCGGTTGCCGAGAGTGGGTTATTTGTGTTCAGTGCTACATTCAGCGGGGAGGGCACCTCCGCAGGGGATGACCTCGTTTTTCAATGGGCGTTCAAGACCGACGACGGGCGCGTCGGCGAGTATCACGATTGGACGTTCAGGGTGGTTTCCGCCTCCGGGTTTTAACGCACTTTCCAGAGTTTGAGTACGTTGGTCTGGAAGGGTTCTTCATCCAGCACCAGTCCGAACGTAATGGCAATATTTTGACCACTGGAAACCAGACCTTGTTGAAGTAGTCCTTTTTCGGCTTGTTCGACCACCGACTGGGTGTCGTTGGCCCATTTTCCGTATAAAGGACAAACTCCCCAGAATAGTGACAGTCGGTTCAATGCTACCGGATCGGGTGAAAAGGCGATCAGGTTGGCTTGCGGTCTGGCCGCACTGACCAACGCTGCGGTACGTCCCGATTGCGTGTAAACGGCCATGGCAGCCAGTTTGAACTCATTGACTGCGCTGGTGGCTGCTTTGGCGATCATGCTGGAAAAGGAACGGTCCTGTAAAACCAGGTCGTTTCCGTTGTTCGGTCTGAAATAGCGAGCGCTGGATTCGATTTCATCAATGATCGATGCCATGATCTGAACGGTTTGGACAGGGTAGCGACCGATCGAAGTTTCCCCGGAAAGCATCACGGCGTCGGTGCCGTCCAACACGGCGTTGGCAACATCGGACACTTCGGCGCGCGTCGGGGTTGCATTTTGTATCATGGACTCCAGCATCTGGGTAGCGGTAATGACCGGTTTGGCGGTGGAACGGATGGCGCTAATGATGCGCTTTTGTACTAGCGGTACTTTTTCATGGCCAAGTTCCACACCCAGATCGCCACGTGCCACCATCAGTCCATCTGCGGCATCCAGAATGCTTTCCAGATTTTCCACCGCTTCCGGTTTTTCGATTTTAGCGATTACCGGAATGCCGGGAGCCAGTTCGTTTAATTCCTGAATGTCTTCTGCCTGACGAACGAAGGACAGGGCGAGATAGTCAACTTCGATTTCGCGGGCGAAAAGAACGTCCTGCTTGTCTTTTTCTGTCAGCGCCGGAACCGAAAGGCGCGATTTCGGCAGGTTCATCCCCTTGTGATCTTTAAGCACACCGCCGATTTTGACCGAGCAGAGAACATCTTCTCCTTCCGTCGCTTCCACTTGCAGGCGGATCAGGCCGTCATCGATTAGAATCGGTTCTCCTTTGCGCACATCGCGTGCTAGAGAAGGGTAGGAGTGCGTGATGATGCCTTGTGATGCCTCTCCACTTTCGCGCAGGCGGAGAGTCTCTCCCGGTTCTATGGGCATTCCCCCATCCGGCATCTTTCCGATTCGGATCTTGGGACCGCATAGATCGCCCAGTAATGCTACGGGGCGGCCCACTCGTTTTGCCGCTTCGCGTAAATCCAGTACCATCTGTCGATGGTCTTCGTGGGAGCCGTGAGAAAAATTCAGTCTTGCGGCATCGAGGCCCGCACGGATCAATTCTTCCAACTTCGCGACTCCGGCAGTCGCCGGTCCTAGTGTGCAAACGATTTTCGTTTTGCGCATTCCGCTTCCTTCTTCCTCATTATCCGTCCCTGAAGCTTTCATAAGGGGCTGCGGACCTATTCCAAAACGCTTGGCAAGGACGGGATTATTTGCTAGATACAACTATTCCTGTGTCCGCTCGGGAAGCATATCATACACGGTTGCAACTTTCATCTTTTTGAAAATGTTTCGATGAGAAAGAAGCAGATGAGGTATGATAGGCAACGATTACTTTCTTTTAAGCTGGAAGCACGAACGATGAACAGAATTCTTTACAACACGTTAGCGTATTTGCTGCTGCTGATTTCATGTTCGCTATTGCTATGGGGTTGCGATTCCGATGACTCCAACGAAGATGGCGACAGCGATTCCATTATCGACGGCGACTCGTCAGTGGATGGAGATTCGCCTGTGGATGGAGATTCGTCCGTAGATGGTGACTCGCCTGTAGACGGAGATTCGCCTGTGGATGGTGATTCGTCAGTGGATGGTGACTCGCCTGTAGACGGAGATTCGCCTGTGGATGGTGATTCGTCAGTGGATGGTGATTCGTCCGTAGATGGTGACTCGCCTGTGGATGGAGATTCGTCAGTGGACGGTGACTCGTCAGTGGACGGTGACTCGTCAGTGGACGGTGACTCGTCAGTGGACGGTGACTCGTCCGTAGATGGTGACTCGTCCGTAGATGGTGACTCGTTCGTAGATGGTGACTCGCCTGTAGACGGCGACTCTTCCGTGGACGGTGATTCGTCAGTGGACGGTGACTCTGATATGGATCTGATTGATGGCGAAGGTTCGGTTTCTCCCTGCGCTACTGCGCTCGTCACCGATGTTGTGTTCGATCTGGATCCGCTTGGTCCGAACACCCAAATTCACCCACAGGCTACATTCGATGGCGAAGCGGTTTGGGTGACCTACAACCTACCGGATGACTATAACAAATTCGATGTCTATGCGCTGCGTATCAACTGCGATGGCTCCAGTGCAGTCGATCCTTTTGCGGTCGGTGTGAGTGAATACAACGAAACCGATCCTTCGATTGCTGCTCTTCATGAGCCGGGGCGTGTGCTGGTAGCCTGGCAACAGGATAACGGCAGCGGATCGCGTAACCTCAATATCTTCTACAATACGATTTCGTCCACCGGAACACGCTTGGAATCTTCCGCGGTTCAATTGAATCTCTCTCGTGGAGATGGTGTGATCGATGTCAATGCCTGGATGGCGCAAGCTGCTGCAACCAGTAATGGTTTCGCCATTGTTGGTGCTTTCGCATCGGATGTGATGGACCGCTGGCAGACTTTCTTGCAACGTGTGAACGCCGAAGGTCAACTTTCCGGTAACATCGTTGAAGTGTACCAGGAAACGACAACTCAAGTTTATCCGGCTGCTGGAAGCGCGGCAAACGATACTCTTTTATTTGCGCACACTTGGAGTCCGGATGAAGGGGCGGATACCGTTGCTCACGGGGAAGTGGCTTCCGATTCGTCAACAGCTTTTCCGGTTCCTCCCGTGGAGGCTTTGGCCAATCAAGAGGCAGGAAATCCGGCACTTTCCGGCTATTCTCCACAAGCGGATCACGCCTATCTGGCTTTTACCGCAATCAGTGGCTCCCGATTCGATGTCAAAGTGAAAGATGCCCAGAATTACGCGAATGCCGATGGTCCGGCGTTAACCTTTGGCACTACGCTGGGTATGGAGCATACACCGGCAGTGGCAGCGGGTCCGGGCGGAGGAGCGGTGGCCTGGTTCCGTCAGATTTCCGGGTTGCGCAACAATTTGCTGGTGCAGGGCTTCGATTACGATGGTACGTCCTTCGCAGCAAGAGGCTCCGCAAGGCAGCTTAATACAGCAGATGTTCCCCCATATCAGCCGAGTATCGTGCATGTTGAAGGGAATCTCTATTTCGTGGCCTGGGCAGAAGGTGTCAATCCGAATTTCAGGATCAAAGGAATGTTCGTTCGTTTGTAACTAGCGGGATTGTTTAAAGCGATCTGCATTTGGAGGTGTTTTCGATGCGACAGATTATTGCTGTCCTCCTGTTACTATTTTGTTTCTCATCGGTGGTTTGGGCGCAGGACGAGCCACAGTATCCCGAGCGTGTGCCTGCTGCGGATCGGATTGCCGTTTTTCCGTTTTCCGGCAAGGATTTGCAGGATGGAATCTTAAAACGATTGGATAACTGGGCTAGAAAGGGCGCTCGTGCTGCTGGTTATGATACCGCTACGGTTCTGGATATCGAACGACTCAGCGAAGGCGAGAACAGTGAAGAAGATGTACAACAGTGCGAAGGTGATCTGGACTGCTACCTGATCGTAGCGGAAAGCTGTGCCTTGAAATGGGTGGTTTCCGGTAATGTGCAGAAAACCGAAGGTGGGTACATCATTACGGTGTCACTGGGGCAGGTCGATACGGAAGAGTTACTTCGAAAGAAGGTGCTGACCGTACAGGGCGATCGCTTCCAGCTAAAAGACGAAATAAAAGACGCCGTGGCGGCGCTATTGCTTGGACCACGTGTTATCGAAGCGCCGGTGCCGGTGTTGAGTGAACCTCAAGAAGTTCGGACCAATGAAATCTTGGCCTATGATATTACCAAGTGGACCGCTCTGGTCGTCGGATTGGGGTTGGCCGCGACGGGCATCACTTTCGATGTGCTGGCCAGTCAGAAAGTGGATGATTACAACGAAAAAGCCAAGCAGTACATTATCGATCGGGATTTGTACAACGACGCCAAGGATCAGAACCGTTTGGGCAACGCCTTGATCTATGCAGGCGGTGCGGCGGCTGGTATCTCTGTAATTTTCTTTTTCCTGGATGGATTCAATGTTGGAGAGCAGATGACGGATTATGTGACCTTCGGCCCGGGACCGATTCCCGGACGACCTGGCGCCAGCGTCAGCGTGAGCTATTAGGAAGGGGTGATGAAAATGACGAATCGTACTTATATCACCGTCCTGCTGGCTTGTCTGTTGCTGCCTCTTCTGGTGGGCTGCCAGCTTTCATTCGATGTCGTACCGGAGGATGTCAATATCGAGATGTCTTTCGTTCGTGATGACTCCTGCTCGTCACTCAGCTATTACACCATCACCGCAGAGCCGCCATATGACCGTACCTTGCAGGCCAACTTCGATTCATCGGAGCCGGTTGTACAGGATTGGTTCGGTATGCCGGAAGGCGAGGTCGATCTGGATGTCAGGCTGCATCCGACGGAAGGCGATGCCTTTCAGTATGATCTGAGTGTCGACAAATCCTGGGGAGAGCAGGGGCTTTTGTCTGTAAGTTGCGATGATGAAAGCGATATTCCGGTTTTACAGTTCGATTTGATGAATTTAAATGCGGTGTTTACTGTTACTGATAAGTGCCGTACCTATTCGAAAGTCGAGCTTTTTGGGCAATCCGGGATCGACCCAGAAAATGGCAACGTAATTTACCAGCCCTGGTTTGCTAAGCAATTGAATCGCCAGCGGGTATTGTACTATCGTCACGACTTGCCGGAAGATCTGCCGACCATCATGGTTCGTGTGACCGAATTGCTCAGTTCAACGGAAAGCAAGACTCATGATTTCGTGTTCAAGCTGGCCAATGTGACATTGTCTGGCAGGGTAGATTTCCTGTTGGGGTGTGAGGAGATCAGCGGTGAGGCATGGGTGCAACTGCGCTACCTGGATACGGTGTTTAATCCGGGGGATGTCGTTGCTCCGGATGGCGATGTGGATGGAGATGCCACTGACGGAGATCTGCCGGTCGATGGTGACGTGGATGGCGATACAGATGCCGATGTGGAAGTCGATGGCGACTCACAACCGCCGGATGGCGATCAACCTGACGGCGATCAGTCGGATGGAGATGTTGTAGATGGCGATCAGGTGGATGGTGATTTGGATGTTCCGGTCGACGGCGATCTTGAGGTCGACAGTGCATGCGGAACGGAAGAGCCGATCATCCAGTATCAATCCCTGTCGGCGGAAAGTGTTTTCAACTCGGAGGCCAGCAGCGATGGTGCGCAAATCTACGATACCAGCGATACTGAGTTTTCCGATGGGCAATATGT
The DNA here is from genome assembly GCA_965140415.1 of Myxococcota bacterium. Classification (GTDB taxonomy): domain Bacteria; phylum Myxococcota_A; class SURF-8; order SURF-8; family SURF-8. The sequence continues at coordinate 3,528,960 of OZ223209.1, read as the reverse complement.
GAGATTGGATGCAACGGAAGTCGGCCAGCAGTTGGCTTTCGATTTCACTGTGGATGCCACCTGGCCTTATACGCTGCTCCTGCGTTTGGTTGGCGGCTCCGACTGGGGAGAAGTCAGCTTGTTTATCGATGATCGCTCTCTGCCTCTTGTACTTGCAGATGGCTCGGGGAATTCCGTTATCGATCTGAACATCGTCGGATTGGACCCAAATGACCAGACTCGTTTGAGTTTAAAGGGGTTTATCCCTGTTTGCTTGCAAGAAGGCGCTCACATCTTATATGTGCGTTTCGTATCCACCCATAGCGGCGGAAATACGATCGGGGTGGATGAGATTCAATTGTCGGCTCAATAGATGAATAGCGGGAAGCAGTAATGACTTCGAGCACGGAACGAATTCGTTTTCAGAATCCATCAGGGCAGGAACTGGTCGGAATCTTACATCTTCCCAGTCCTCCGGTGCGTGATGTGGCGGTAATACTCAGCCACGGCATGCTTTCCAGCAAAGACAGCCAAAAGCATGTGGCATTGTGCGAAAAGCTGACAGAAGTGGGTTTCCCTGCTTTTCGCTTTGATTTCAGTGGAGTAGGAGAATCTCAAGGACCGCCGGAAGTCATGACGTTCGGAGGGAGAGCCGAAGACCTGCAAGCGGCGATTCGCATGCTTGAACAGCGCGGAATGCAGCGTTTTGTGCTGGAAGGTTCCAGTATGGGAGCGGGCGTGTCGTTACTTGTCGGTGCGCAAATGCCGGAGCGCGTCCTTGGTTTGGCACTATTAGCGGCGGCAGTGAAAAGTGATTTGATCTGGGAAAGCATGTCCAGCGAGCAGCTTGATGCATGGAAACGCGCAGGAGTGTCTGAATTCGAGGGGCATCGGATTTCCTACGATGTCGTTACTGATGGAGAAAAGCAGAATATTCCCGGGGCATTGGCCTCGTTTAAAAATCCCGTTCTCTTCGTGCATGGATTGAAAGATGAACTGATCGATCCCTACCTGGTGCAGCAGATTTCCATATCTCATCCTGGCAGAACGGAAGTTTTACTGGTGGATGAAGCCGATCATCGATTTTCACAGGATGAACATCGAGAACAGGCGATTAATGCCATTCGAGACTGGATTGTAAAGATCGCGACATAAGTTCGGATCAAGTTGAGATGTCTAATATATTCGCTGTGGGTATGGGTAAAATTGCCTTGACTTATTGCTCTTGCCCCGCCTATAATTCGATCCATTAAATGTTCATTCGAAATGAATGGATTTACTTGGAATATTCATTGATTCTAATTTTGCGAGGCCACCCGTGGAATTAACGATTTCCGGGAAAACCTATAGTATCAATAGTCGCTACGAAGAATCCTACTTATTGGAAGTGGCTGAGTTCCTGGATCAGAAGCTTTCGCTTATGAAAAAGGGGCAAAGAGGGCGTTCCAATGAGCAGATACTGATTTTGGCCGCTCTGGATATCATTGACGAGTTCTTTCAGAAAGAACGTCAGTGGAAACAGGAGCGTCGTGAAATCAGAGAACAGGTGAGCCGCTTGATTCAGGATGTCGATCTTCAGATCGAGCGGCTGGACCCGAAGCCCTAAAGGGCGCAGGGAAACCCCGCCGTATGGCGGTTTATATACAGACCCTCGCGGTCGATTAAGCGGGAATACGGATTCCACCTTCGGAAGCATATGCTTTCGTTACTTATAATGAGCCATTGGTTTCAGTGGTGTGGAAAGCAGTGGACTTTGCCACCGATGGCTTCATTCCTTAACAGCAGGGATTCTCGTCTATTCCAAACCTTTCGACTGGCGGGGAAGTGGTACAACGTTGCCGCTTATTCCACGGGAGACTTTCATTTAGTGTATGAAGGTGAACCGATGGAGTGGCGTTTCATTAAACTTCTCATCTCGGAGGAATACCATAGTGGAAGCGATCATTTATTCCGTGATCGGCTTAATAGCACTGCTTATTGGGGGCGGTATTGGGTTCGTTTTACAGCGTAGCATTCAGGCCAACCGTATCGGAAATGCGGAGGAACTGGCTAAGTCGATGCAGCGCGAAGCGGAACAGAAAAGCCATAGCCTGCTAAAAGAAGCCGAACTGAAAGCGAAAGAAATTCAACTACAGGCCAAACAGCAGGTGGAAGAAGAAGCCCGCCAGCAGCAGGGCGAGTTGAAGAAACTGGAAAAACATCTCTTCCAGAAAGAAGAGAATATCAGCAAGAAAACCGACTACCTCGACCGAAAAGAAGAGGAACTGCGCGGACGCGAACAGAAGCAGGATGCACAGCAACTCAACTTGAAAAAGAGAGAGGAGCGCGTAGAGGAACTGGTTAAGGAACAGACCAGGGAATTGGAGAGAATCGCCGGATTAAGCGCCGATGATGCAAAGAAGCAGTTGTTGGATAACATGGTGGATGAAGCCAAACTCGATGCGGCGAAATACATCAAACAGGTGGAAGAGGAAGCTCAGGAAACCGCTGAATCCAAAGCGAAAAATATCATGGCGCTGGCGATTCAGCGTTATGCCGGTGAGTATGTGACCGAACGGACGGTTTCCGTTGTCGGTTTGCCCAATGACGACATGAAAGGCCGCATTATCGGTCGCGAGGGTCGCAATATTCGTGCATTGGAAGCCGCTACTGGAATCGATTTGATCATCGACGATACCCCCGAAGCGGTGGTCTTGTCCGGTTTCAACCCCATTCGTCGTGAAATCGCGCGTATGGCGCTGGAAGGCTTGATTGAGGATGGGCGCATTCACCCGGCTCGTATCGAGGAAATGGTGCTGAAATGCGAGAAGGATCTGGATGCCAAGATCAAGGACTTCGGCCAGCAGGCGGCGTTCGATCTGGGTATCCATGGCATTCACGCCGAAGTGATCAAACTGCTGGGGCGTTTGCGCTGGCGTACGAGCTACGGTCAGAATGTATGGGCGCACTCGATCGAAGTCGGTTTTATTGCGGGAATGATGGCCGGTGAGCTTGGATTGTCTGTCAAACAGGCGCGACGAGCTGGTTTGCTGCATGATATTGGCAAGGCCGTGACGCATGAAGTGGAAGGTTCTCATGCCGTGATCGGAGCGCAACTGGCGAAAAAATATGGGGAAAGCGACAAGGTCGTGCACGCCATCGCTGCTCACCATGAAGATGAAAAACCGGAAACGATTCTGGCCGTTCTGGTGCAGGCGGCCGATGCTCTTTCCGGCGCTCGTCCGGGCGCACGTCGCGAAATTCTGGAATCCTACGTGAAGCGTCTGGCGGATCTGGAAGATATCGCGTTGTCGTTCCAGGGCGTGGAAAAGTCTTTTGCCATTCAGGCCGGTCGGGAAGTGCGCGTGATGGTGGAATCCGAGCACATTAGCGACGAAGGTGCGGTAGTGCTTTCCAAGGATATCGCCAAGAAGATCGAAACCGATCTGACATATCCGGGACAGATCAAAGTCGTGGTGATTCGCGAGACACGATCCTCTGCTGTAGCAAACTAAGGTCGTGCGATTGATCACTATTATTTAGAAAGCGCGACATGAGGATTCTGTTAATCGGAGACGTGTTCGGGCGTGCGGGTCGTAACGCCATATCCACTTTGCTGCCTCCTTTGATTAAGGAGGAAGGGATTGATCTGGTCGTCGCCAATGTCGAAAATGCGACTGGCGGCAGGGGGATCGATGCCAAGCGATTTTCGAAGCTTAAGGCTGCCGGTGTACAGATCGGCACCAGTGGCAACCATATCTGGCACCATCGGGATGTATACGGCTTCTTGCCGAATGAGCCGATGCTGTTGCGACCGGCTAACTTTCCCGAGCCTTGCGCGGGAAAAGGGATGTTGGTGTACGAGGCCAAGCCTGGTGTGAAAGTCGCCGTGCTAAATTTGATGGGGCGGGTATTCATGAATCCGATCGATTGCCCTTTCCGCAAAGCGGACCAGCTTCTGGGGCAATTGGATGATGATATCAAGATTCGCTTGGTGGATTTCCATGCGGAAGCCACCAGTGAGAAGCTTGGATTGTGCTGGTATTTGGATGGGCGCGTTTCCGCCGTTGTGGGAACGCATACCCACGTGCAGACTGCCGACGAGCGTATTTTACCCAAAGGTACGGCTATCATTACCGATTTGGGGATGACCGGCCCTCGGGATTCGATTATCGGCATGAAAAAAGAAAAAGTAATCGAGCGCTTTCTGCATGGGCGTCCCGTCAGTTTCGAGGCGGCCAAGAAAGATTGCTGGATGCAGGGCGTGATCGTGGATGTCGATGAGCAAAGCGGAGAAGCAACCGCCATCCAGCGGGTTTCCACGCCATTGGAGGAGAATCGATGAGTGATATCAACGAACAACTGGTTGAACTGAAACGCGGTGTTGTCGATCTGTACAGTGAGGAAGAACTTGTTCAGAAACTGAAGCTTGCCGCCAGTGAAGGGCGCAGCCTGCGTATCAAGGCCGGTTTCGATCCGACCGCACCCGATCTGCATCTCGGTCACACGGTTTTGATGAACAAAATGCGCCAGTTTCAGCAGTTCGGGCACCAGGTGATCTTTCTTATCGGTGATTTCACCAGTATGATCGGCGATCCGACCGGAAAATCGATTACTCGTCCCAAAATGACCCGCGAGCAGGTGATCGCCAATGCGGAAACCTACCAGGCGCAAGTCTTCAAGATTTTGGACAAAGAAAAGACGGAAGTGCGTTTCAATAGCGAATGGATGAGCAAACTGACTGCCCAGGAGATGATCGAACTGGCGGCTCAGTACAACGTGGCGCGCATGTTGGAACGTGACGATTTCCGCACCCGCTACCGGGAGAATCGCTCCATTGCGATTCATGAATTTCTGTATCCGCTCGTGCAAGCCTATGATTCCGTGGCGCTTAAAGCCGATGTCGAACTAGGTGGACACGATCAGATCTTCAACTTGCTGGTGGGGCGCGATATCCAGAAGGCGATGGGCCAGTCTCCGCAGGTCGTAATGACGGTGCCCCTGTTGGAAGGTACGGACGGCGTCAATAAGATGTCGAAATCGTTGAATAATTACATTGGAGTCGATGAAGAAGCCAAGGACATTTACGGCAAAACGATGTCGATCTCCGATGAGATGATGTGGAAGTATTTCGAGCTGTGTTCCGAGCGTAGCCTGGACGAAATCCAGGCCTTTAAAAACGACATTCAGCAGGGTCGAAACCCGATGGAAGTCAAGGTGCTATTGGCCGAAGAGTTCGTGGTGCGCTACAAAGGGAAACAGGCTCTCGAAGAGGCAAAAGCGGCTTTCCGAAAGCCGGAAATCAAAGCCGAAGATCATGAAATCGCGCTGGAAGAGGACACCCTTGAAATTGCTAAATTGCTTGTGCAGTTGGGATTTGTCAAATCCAACGGCGAAGGTCGCCGCATGATCAAGCAGGGCGCGGTCAAAATCGATGATGAAAAGGTCGCTTCAATCGATCAGACCCTGGCGCGTGGCTTCTCCGGATTGATCCGCTGTGGGAAGCGGCGTTTTGCCAACGTGCGTTTGAAGTAACTATACACGAAGAAAAAAGCAGGGGATTTTCCTGGCTTCCGGTATTGGATCGAGCCTTTGACAAGCCGCCATGTCGGGTTTATACTCTGCCCTCCGATATATCCGGCAAGTCCCGTTGTTCCAGTTGTCGTTGCATTGGCCGGTTGAACGTTGAATGCCTCACAGCGCGATTCGCGGTTTGTGTTGGTTCGACAATCATTCTTCTCCTTATCAACGCTGTTTCGGAAACGAATGTCCGCTTCTGGCGTAAACGACATGTGAATTGAGTAAAAGTATGGAGTTGGCAACAATCTTACCGGAGTATTTAACCCATCTGCATCGAGAGCGGACGTCTGCTTTTTCTGTCGATAAACTGGCAGGCGATGCCAGTAACCGCGAATATTTCCGAATTCGCTTCGACAATGGTCCCCAGCCGCGTAATCTGGTTGCCATGGTATTTGAACCCGAAACGGCGTTTCGTTCCGAAGAGGGCATGAGTCAGCATGGCAATGTGGACGAATTCCCGTTTGTTAACATGCTTCGCTATTTTCAGCGCTGTCAGTTGCCGGTACCCGAATTGTATTTCGCCGATGTCCAAAACGGTTTGATTCTGCTGGAGGATCTGGGTGATCAGCAGATGTATGCTTTGGTGAAGGCTGCCGACAGAGCCACCCAAAAAGATTGGTATTGCAAAGCGATCGATTTGCTTGTGAGTATGCAGGCCGCAACGTTAAAGGATGATGCAAAGGAATCCGTGGCCTATTCGCGCAGCTTCGACCACAAACTTCTCATGTGGGAGTTCGAACATTATCTGGAGTGGGGCATCGAAGCGTTGCATGGTGTTATTATCGACACCGAGTTGCGCAATGAAATCACGACGTATTTCAGTGAGATTTGCAACGAGTTGCAGCGCTTGCCGCAGCAGTTAGTGCATCGCGACTTTCAGAGCCGCAATTTGATGGTGATGCCGGAACGGCTGGTGCTGATCGATTTTCAGGATGCGCTGATCGGGCCGCGCCCGTACGATCTGGTTGCGTTGTTGCGCGATTCCTACATTCCGCTGGAGCCATCGCTTGTACTGGAACTGATCGACTACTACCTGCAACGTTTTGAGACCGTAACGGGGCAGGCTGCGGCAGAGAGCAAAGATGCGTTTTTGCGGGGCTTTTACTTGCAGACGATCCAGCGAAAGTTAAAAGATGCCGGGCGCTTTGTGTTTATCGACCGTGTGAAACACAACAATTGGTTCTTGCCCTTTATCCCAGATAGCCTATCCTATGTAAATTGGGCTTTGAAACAGGTGCCGGAGTTTGCACCGTTAGCCGCTTTACTCGCTCGTTTCGAGGAAAGGTTGGTGTCATGAAAGCGATGATTCTTGCCGCCGGGCTGGGCGAACGCCTCATGCCATTGACGGAACAACGTCCTAAACCCTTGTTCCCCGTTGTCAACCTGCCTGTCATTCGCTACAACCTCGAATTTCTCAAGCATCACGGCATTACCGATATCGTCATCAACCTCTACCACCTGCCGCGCATGATCGAGCAGGAACTGGGCGATGGCTCGGTGATGGGCGTTCGCATTACCTACAGCTACGAAGAGGAACTCTGGGGTACCGGTGGTGGACTGAAACTGGTCGAGCCGTTTTTTGCCGATGAAGAATGCTTTGTGGTGATGAATGCCGATATCCTGCTCGACTGCGATTTGGAGGACGCCATTCACTTTCATCGCAGGCACGGCGCAACGGCGACCATGGTGCTGACGCAACACGCTCCGATTCAGGTATACGGGGCGGTGGAAGTTGATGAAAACTTTGCCATTCGCAATATCGCCGGTCGGCTGGAAGACGTGCGCGAAAGCGAACGCACCCCGGCGGTCTTTACCGGCGTGCATATTCTGTCACCACGAATCTTCGAATACATTCCCCCAAACATCAATTCCTGCATCAATGCTTATGCCTATCCCAAGATGATACGCAACGGCGAAAAGGTGCTGGGCTACCTGATGGAAGGCTTTTGGAGCGATCTAGGTCGCCCCGAAACCTATTTCGCCGCTAACATGTCCTATCTCGATCGTAAAATCTCGTTGCGGCACTACGATCCGCTCGCTCACTTCACTCTCAAACCGGCCAAGGAACGTTCCGAACTGGCTTGCCTGGGGGAGAATGTAGAACTGGGCTCGGAGATCGAATTCAAACCGCCGTTTATTGTGGGTCACAATGTCAAAATCGGAGACAAGGCCCATATCGGTCCTTACGCCATTGTCGGCGATAACTGCCAGTTGGGAAAGCACAGCCAGGTAAGCGAGGCGATTGTCTTTTCCGGCTGCAAAGTCGGTAACCGCAGCAAAGTGATTGGCATGGTGCTGGGCAAAAAGCACAAACTGCGCGTGTCCTCCAGTGCGACCAAGACCCAGGTGCTAAAAGCCGTGGAAGAATAATAAACGAGTTTCGTCTGCACAATTTGGGGAGGTGGAGAAATGAGAACGGGAAGTGTATTGTCTCTGGATTCTCTACCTGCGCAGAGAATGACAACTCCGCGCGCCTCTTCTGCCGTTTTTCTGTCCATTCTTTTCCTTTCCCTTTTTACTTTAATTTCCTGCTCCGGCTCCGACGATCCCAGCCCGAATGGCGATGCGGAATTGGATAGAGACAGCATTGCTGAGCAAGAACAGTTGGAGACAGAAACCATCTCGGATGGTGACAATGATAGCTTTGACCTCGAACCGGATGTAGAACCTGATTTTGATCTACCCATTGACGGTGATTTAGAAGAGGATTCGTCTAACGACGGAGATATCTATCCAGATGGTGACAAGGATGATGAGCCGGAACTTGATGTAGAAGATGATGTGATTGATACGATTGATGATGTCGATCAAGTTGAAGAATCGGATGTCAATGATAACGAAACATCAGAAGATGGAGATTGGGAAGAAGATACGGTAGACATTGAAACGGATACGGTGCAGGTAGAAGCTCGGCTTTTTATTCCAAGCTATCTCCAACCAGCGCATATCATTTACAATGGAGAAGAATATCCTGTTCCTAGCTCTAGCGACCCACAAATAGACCCTTATACAGTAATTGAAGTTCCAAAGAACTCTCAATTCTTACTACAAATAACTACTCAGAATTCAATTCCCAGCTTTACTCCTGGGAAAACCGAAAATACGAACATGTTTTATTACTCTGGCTACAGAAGGGAGTTTCTATCGGAAACACAGGTTTTAGAGCTTGGTGTTCTCCCCGATGAAGCAAAAGGGTTATTGTCCACTCGATTCTCACATGTTCCTGGTGTGTATTGCGCCAATGGTACAAACATCAGTATTGATGCCCCATATGAGATAAGCTATGCGCAAAGAGATGGTCATTATGTACAAACATCAGGAATTAATATGAAGAATTCAGATGTAACTTTCGTCAATGTCCAACCCGGACCGGTCAATGTAAATGTGTGGGCACCAGATGGCCTGCTTTGTCGCCTGCGAGCAGGTGGGGAATACTTGCAAAATGCGATTATTCCGGTCACGGTTTACGCTGGTTCAGCCACCATTCTGGACATGGACTGTATCGGCTGCTCGGATGTGGACGGGGATGGGTGAAAAAACGGGACTTGTGCATTGATTCCTTGATCCGGCCTGCCTGTTCGCTTTAAAATCCGGCGACGATCATTGATTTGCATGGGGCGGGTCGTTTTGCCCCTATTCGCTGGAGAACGCCAGATGGACCGTAAAGACATACGCGAGCGCATCGAAACCTTACGGCGCGAAATCGAATATTACAACCACCAGTATTACGACCTGGACCGGCCCGTTATCGACGATGAGAGCTACGACCGCTTGATTCGGGAACTTGTCGAGTTGGAGTCGGCGCATCCCGATCTACAGGCGCCCGATTCCCCCAGTTTGCGCGTCGGCGGAAAGCCCATGGAGGGCTACGAAAAGTGGGAACATCGCTTCCCGATGCTCTCTTTGGGGAACTGCTTCAACGATGAGGAACTGAGCGAATTTGCTGCGCGTGTGGGTAAAGGCTTGGAACTGCCGGGGGGACGGTCGCCCGTGTATACGGTGGAGCCGAAATTGGATGGTCTGGCGCTGGAACTGGAATATGAGCACGGTGTACTCAAAAGGGCGGTGACTCGCGGAGATGGCGTGGTGGGCGAGGTAGTCACGGCCAACGTCCGCACCATTCGCGATGTGCCGCTGGCGCTGACGCCGTTGATGGCGGAAGGGCAGGCGGATCTCTTCGCTCCCAGAGCCCCGGCATACTTGAATGTACGCGGTGAAGTCTTCATGTCGCGCGTAGGCTTCGAGCACTTGAACGAACAGCGGGCGTTAGCCAAAGAGCCGTTGTTCGCCAATCCCCGCAATGCGGCAGCCGGATCGATTCGCCAGTTGGACCCGACCGTTGCGGCGTCTCGGCCCTTGAGCTTTTTCGTTTATGCACTGGGCGGCAGTGACGGCCTGGCTCCCAAGGGACAGTTCGAATTTTTGACGACGATGCAGAAACTCGGATTCAAGGTGAGCGACCTTGTACGACGGGTGGATGCCTTACAGGGTGTGATGGAGCACTATCAGTATCTCATGGCGCATCGTAACGAACTGCCCTATGAGATTGATGGCATGGTCATCAAGGTGGACGATTTCGCCATGCAGCGTGAATTGGGTGCGATTTCCAAATCGCCGCGCTGGGCGATCGCATACAAATTTCCGGCAGAAGAAAAAATCACGACCGTGGAAGACATCCAGGTGCAGGTCGGGCGCACGGGAGCCTTGACGCCGGTGGCCTGGCTCGCGCCGGTGAACATCGGCGGGGTGGAAGTCAGTCGTGCCACCTTGCACAATCAGGATGAAATCGACCGCAAGGATATCCGTATCGGTGATGCCGTCGTGGTGCGCAGGGCAGGGGACGTGATTCCGGAAGTGGTTGCGCCGATTGTCGAGAGGCGACCGGCAAATACAATGTGCTACAAACTGCCCGAGCACTGCCCCTCCTGCAACTCGAAAGTGGGGCGCTTGCCCGATGAGGCGGTGACACGCTGTCCGAACGTCAATTGTCCGGCGCAACTGCTTCAGTCTATCATTCATTTCGCCTCCAAAGGTGCAATGGATATTTCCGGGCTGGGGAAGAAGAAGGTCGAGGCGCTGCTGTCTATGGGGCTGATTCATTCGGTAGCGGATCTGTTCAGCTTGTCCGTAGAGCAGGTTGCCGGAATGGATCGCATGGCAGAAAAATCGGCGGCGAATTTGATCGACGCCATTGCGGACAGCAAAAAGCAGCCCTTGCATCGTTTCCTGTTCGCCTTGGGAATTCGTCAGGTCGGTGAGCACGTCGCCGAAATCCTGGCTGAACGATTCGGGACGTTGGAGGAAATCGGGAAAGCCACCGAAGAGGAACTGATTGCCGTTCCGGAGATCGGTCCCGGTGTGGCGGCGAGCATCCTGCAATTCTTTGCCGAACCTAACAATCGGGAGTTGATCGCTCAATTGAAAGCTCATGGTTTGGCCCCCCAGGCCGAGCGAAAAATCCTGCGGGAAGATCCTTTCTTTTCAGGGAAAACCTTCGTGTTAACGGGAACTCTGGATTTTGCTCCGCGCAAGGAAGTACAGGAAATGATTGCCGAGCGCGGCGGTCGTAACTCTTCTTCGATCAGCAAAAAAACGGATTATCTGGTTGCAGGCGAAGCGGCTGGCAGCAAACTAGCCAAGGCCGTGGAACTGGGAGTGACCGTACTCTCGGAGGCGGATCTGATCCAACGGCTGGGATTATCGGATTCAACATCTTGATAATTTTCAAGAAATTGATTGTTCTTATTCCTTCCATATGTTAAATATACATGTTTACTTTCCGGGGACAAGCAGGTAGCCTCCCCAGGCGGGGAAGCTCGCCCGCCGGATGTGTATGAAGCGATGTAGGAGTGCGTCCCGATGCTGCGTGAAATTCTTCCAAGAGTGTCCAAACCGGGCCGTTATTTAGGCTGTGAAGTTCATGCCGTGCGCAAAGATCCCGCACAGGTGCGTCTGCGTGTCGCATTGGCGTTTCCGGATGTCTACGAAGTGGCATTCAGCCACATCGGCTTGAAAATACTATATGAAATCCTGAATGATCGCGAAGGGATATGGGCAGAGCGCGTCTACTCTCCCTGGCCGGATATGGAAGCGGAACTACGGGAGCACAAACTCCCCTTGTTTGCGCTGGAATCCAAAGATGCCTTGACCGATTTCGATTTGATCGGCTTTACCTTGCAGCATGAACTGACTGCGACCAATATTTTGACGATGCTGGATCTGGCAGGGATTCCCCTGCGAAGCGAACAGCGCGATGCGTCCCATCCACTGATTATCGCCGGTGGACCGGCAGCGACCAACCCGGAACCCGTGGCTGATTTCATCGATGCTTTCGCTTTGGGTGATGGAGAAGAACTCGTTCTTCAGATAGCTGACTGCGTGATGGAAGCGAAAAGTCAGAACCTAGATCGACCGACATTATTGAAGAAACTGTCGCAACTGGAAGGCGTATACGTTCCTTCGCTTTACCAGGTACAATTCGATTCCGACAAGCGCCTGCAAAGCATCACTGCGCTTCATGGTGCTCCGCAATGTGTTTGTAAGGCGACGATTGGCAATCTGGATACAGCATCGTTTATACGAAAGCCATTGGTGCCTACCATTCAACCGGTGCATGACCGGTATGCCGTTGAAATTCAGCGCGGCTGTACGCGTGGTTGCCGTTTTTGTCAGGCCGGATTTACTTATCGGCCCGTACGCCAGCGAAGTCCTGAGCGCATTCAACAACTTGCACGTGACGGGCTGGCCTGTTCCGGGCAGGAAACGCTGGGCTTGCTTTCGCTTTCAGCAGGTGACTACCGATACCTGTCGCCGTTAGTCACGCAGTTATTTGAAGAGCATAGCCACAATCGGGTGTCGATCAATATGCCTTCTTTGCGGGTGGAAGCGATCACGGAAGAGTTGGTCGATTGTCTGAATCGTGAAAATAAGACGGGATTCACGCTCGCACCGGAAGCGGCGACCGAGCGCATGCGCCGGATCATCAACAAAGGCAATACCGAGGAAGACCTGCTGGATAGCCTGAAGACCGTCTTTGAAAACGGCTGGCGGCAGGTGAAGCTATACTTCATGATTGGATTGCCGACCGAAACGGATGACGATGTGCTGGCGATTGCCGAATTGGCCAAGAAAGCGCGTCAGATAGGTCGAACCTACGCGAAATCCGCCCAGGTGACGGTTTCCGTTAGCAGTTTTGTTCCCAAGGCGCATACACCTTTCCAATGGGCAAACATGTTGCCGGAAAAGGAAATCCGTCGTCGTCAGATGATGTTACGCGATCAACTCAAAGCCTATCGCATCGGGTTCAAGTACCATCATTCCGATGCCACGGTTCTGGAAGGTGCCCTGGCACGCGGGGATCGTCGGTTGGGGCGTGTAATCGAAGCGGCTTTCCGAAAAGGTGCACGTTTCGACGCCTGGACGGACCAGTTGGATATCGAACGCTGGCGCGAAAGCTTTGCCGAATTCGATTTCGATATTAATGCCTATGCCGAGCGGGAATTCAATGAATCGGATGTGTTACCGTGGGTGTGCATCGATTATGGTGTGACTCCCGAGTATTTATGGGAAGAATATCAGCAGGCGCTTGGTGAACAGGCTCGCCCGGATTGTGCGTACGATCTTTGCCAGCTTTGCGGAATTTGCGATCACGACCGGATTGAGCGCCGCGTGTTTGCTCCCGAGGGTGATTCGTCGCTCAAATTCAAACATGTCGAAACCGCAGCGGTAAAAAACGCAGAGATGCATTCTTTTGCCAGTCCGAACGGTGTTCGGGTGGTGCGGTTTCAGTATCACAAACAGGGCTATGCTGTCTTTTTAGGACACTTGGATGTGATGAATCAGGTGGCGCGTGCGTTTAGACGCGCCGCAGTGCCTGTCAAGTATTCGGAAGGTTTCAGGCCCAAGCCCTGTATCGGATTCAGCCAGGCGCTTCCTTTGGGAGTAGCCTCCAAAGCGGAATATTTCGATGCAGAATTGCTCGACGCCATGCCCGTTTCGGTGCTTGTCGAACGCTTGAATCGAAATCTGCCATTGGGGATTTCGATTGTCGATGCAAGGCAAATTTCGTCACAAACGAGATCCTTGTCAGAAAGCATTGCTTCGTATCGCTATTGCTTCGATTTAAGTCGTGTTTGTGCGGCTGAGCGTGTCGAGCAGGCGTTGCTTGATTTCAACAATGCCGAGAGTATTCCGGTGCTTCGCAGCACCAAAAAAGGAACGCATCAACTGGATGCCAAGCTGTTGGTTTCTGCTTTGCGATTGGAATCGGAAGGCGTTTTGTCCGCCGATTTCGCAATGGATCAGGTGCGAGCAATGAAACCCAGCGAATTCCTTTGTGCGTTGTTCGATTTTACCGAAGCGCAGCTGTCCAGCGTGATCATTGAGAAAACGGGAGTTCAATTCGCAACTCCTAAGAAAATACAGAGTTCAGAAAAACAGACTATCGAAAAAATCAAGAATTTCAGTGCGAAGGAGCGTAGGAATGGCCCAAAAGCTAATCGTCAACGCCACTCCATTCGAGAACCGGGTGGCACTGGTTGAGAACGGGGCAACCGTTGAGCTATTTATCGAACGAAAGAATGAAAGCGGATATGTAGGTAATATTTACAAGGGAAAGGTTATCCGAGTGCTGCCGGGGATGCAGGCGGCGTTTGTTGATGTCGGTTTGGATAAAGCGGCCTTTTTGTATGTCTCGGATATTTACATTCCCGGTCAGGATTTACCTAATTACGAAGAAGATCGCGACATTGATGACGATTCCGATGACGATGACAAGCAGGGAAATGGTTCCGATGCTCGCCACGATGCACACGGTTCTGGGCGTCATCTGCCAATTGAGGAATTGCTCAAAGAAGGCCAGGAGCTATTGGTTCAGGTAGCCAAAGATCCGATCGGAACCAAAGGCTGCCGGATCACGACTCATATCTCGTTGCCGGGTCGATACCTGGTTTACATGCCGCATATCGATCATGTCGGAATTTCCAGGCGCATCGCCGAGGAAGCCGAACGAAGCAGACTTAAGGAACTGGTGGGGAAGATTCGGGAGGCTGGAAGCGGCTTTATCGTGCGCACCGTTGCGGAAGGTGTGAACGAAAAGAAGTTGCGAGCGGATATGACGCTGCTTATGAATTTGTGGCACCAGGTTCAGAAAAAAGCAGAAAGAGCCAGTGCGCCGGAGTTGATGCACAATGATTTGAACATGATTTACCGTGCGGCTCGCGATCTGTTCACCAGCGACGTGGAATCCCTTGTTATTGACAACAAGGATGAGTATGAGGCCGTGCGGAGTTTCATTAAAACGACCATGCCCAAGTTCAAGAGTCATGTCGAATATTACAGCGGGCCGGACCCGATTTTCGATCACTATGGCATCGAAATGGACATCAACCGGGCCTTGGGGCGCAAAATCTGGCTGAAGTCTGGTGGGTACCTGATTATCGACCAGGCCGAAGCTCTGACCGCCATTGATGTCAATACCGGGCGCTATGTTGGAAAACGAAACCTGGAAGACACCATTGTAAAGACCAACATGGAGGCAATTCGGGAGATTGTTTATCAGCTTCGATTGCGCAACCTTGGTGGTATCATCATTATCGATTTCATCGATATGGAGCGCGAATCGGACCGGGAAAAGGTCTATCAGTCGATGAATGAGGCGCTGGAGCAGGACAAGGCAAAAACCAATATCCTGAAAATTTCTGAATTCGGTCTGGTCGAGATGACGCGCAAGCGGATTCGTGAAAGTCTGGGGCGTACCTTGTGTGAACCCTGCTTCTATTGCGATGGTAAAGGCTATCTGAAAAGCAAAACGACAATCTGTTACGAGATTTTCAGAGAGATCAAGCGTAGTGTAAACAGTATCAAAGGTCCGGTGATTACGGTTAATTGCCACCCTGAAATTTACGATATGCTGGTGGATGAAGAAGCCTTGATGGTCTCCAATTTGGAATATGCCTTAAACAAGAAGATCAGCTTGCGCTCGATCAACTATTTCCACATTGAACAGTATGAAGTGATTGAAAAAACTCCGCCTAAAAACAGGCGGAGTTGATAAGTTTCAGCTGTTCATATCGGGCAGGGCATTCATCGCGGCGTTAGGATCTAGCAGACCGGCTTCCATCAGCCAGTTGTAACTGTCTTCCAGTGTCTGACGAAGCGGACGAACGGAATAACCGAGTTCATCCATCGCTTTTTGATGGCTGATGCGTGGGTTAAGGCGAACGATCTCTAGATACTCGCTGGTGTAAAGAGGTTCTTTATTAAACAGCGTGGCAAAAGCTTCCGCAAACGGGGCTGTTGCTCGTGCCAACCACATCGGACAAACAAACTTAGGCGTGGGTAATTGTAGAACTTCTCCAATCAATTTAGAGAGTTCTGCAATCGAAAGCCATTCCCCGGAAAGAAAATAGCTTTCTCCGCTGCGCCCCTTTTCGGCGGCAAGCATGATGCCGTGAGCGACATCACGAACGTCCACCCAATCAAAACCTCCCTGAACAACAGCAGGAACGGCTCCTTTGTAGAAATCAATCAGCATTTTTCCTGTTGCGCTGGGTTTGAAGTCGTATGGTCCGATAGCCCCGGAAGGATTCACGATAACAGCATCAAATCCTTCCTTAATGGCATCGATCACCAGTTGTTGTGCTTTCGATTTGCTCAGGTCGTAATGCAGGGCGTCGGGATCAGTAACCAGTGGGCGTGTTTCATCCATGATTTCGCTCAACGGGTACATGTCATGAGCGTGGACCGAACTGACATGTACGAGTCTTCGCACTCCACAGGCTTTGCAGGCTTTTAATACATTGGCCGTACCTTCCACGTTGACTTGCTGCATGTGCTCTGTATGGCGTCGTTTTAACTGGATTTCCGCAGCCAGATGATAAACGGTGTCAACGCCTTCGAATGCGCTATAAAGACTTTCAAGGTCTAAGACATCTCCTTTAGCCAATTCGATGCTCAAATCCTGTAATGCTTGATCATCGTTGTAAACCAGGGCTCGAACGGGAATATTCTGTTTGATCAGAAAGCGTGTAAGTGTACAACCGATGTGACCGGATGCGCCGGTGATGGCGACTGT
Source organism: Myxococcota bacterium (assembly GCA_965140415.1). GTDB lineage: Bacteria > Myxococcota_A > SURF-8 > SURF-8 > SURF-8. Next base: position 3,512,348 of record OZ223209.1, on the reverse strand, counting down.
CATTCAATTCCTCCTTGCTACTCCACTACTAGGGAGTGTGAAAACTAGAACGGCGTGTCTAGTCTGGTGTAGCGGAGTCATTTTGTCAAGTAAGAATGAAATTAGATTTGTAAAGGTGGATGCAAAGTTACGAAGTGTGAGATTTTAGCGGAAGCTGAAATGGTCTGCATAGAGAATAAAAGCCGGCGAGGTCGTTCTATCGGGAATTACGTGTAACGGAATAGGAACCATCATCATTGAACTGGTGGTTAAAGCTCGGTCGGTCTAGGGAGTCGAGATCGATGGTGGCTGTTTTGCGTTTTGAAGGGGTTCTAGGTGTGGGGCTTTGTTGAATCTTTTGGGCTGCTCGTTCCCGTTCCTGCTGCATCTGCTTTCGGGCCGGATCTCGTTGTTGACCGACAGGAATATCATAAGAAACTTCATCCAGATCGATTCCCATTTCATCGGCGGAACGCATGGCCTCTTTAAATTGATCGTAGATTTCAAGCGCATCCTGTTCCGGCGCGGCATCCACGGAGGGCTGCTGTGCGAATTTTACCAGTTTCGACAATTTCTCATTGGCTTGGCGGAGCTGTTTTACCATTACCCTGGTCAGATAGTCCTGGAAACGGAACGCGAAACTCTCTTTAAGTTCGAACATTTCATCGAAACGCGCTTTGGGAAGTTCCAGTAAAAGAGAGCGAGACGAGGCAACACAGGTCGCCGAGCGAGGGCGACCGTCGATCAAGGATACTTGTCCGAACATCTGCCCTGATTTTAACGTAGCTAAGATTTCCACTTTTTGATTGGGTAAAGGTTTCACTACCGCAATACTACCGAATACGATGAAGAAACAGCCTTCGCCTGGATCGCCTTCGCGGAAGACGACTTGATTTGCCTCGTAGCGTTGCTCAATGAGATGATTGGAGAGCAGCAATAAGTCATTCGGATGAAAATCCTTGAAAATTGCGAAGGTTCGCAGGAAGTCTCGATGTCGTAAGTTGCGTTCGTTGACCACGCCGTCTCCTAATCCGTTGCACCGAAAAGTCGCAGAAAACCTTTCAAACGTTTGGTCAAAGTTATTTCCTCCGCGCGAAGTCCAAGCGTTACATCCGGTTCGAAAAGAGCTTTTGGGTTTTCGGTATAGGTCTTTATCTGCTGGTTTACGGAACGTAATCGTTCGCAGCAATCGAAAGCAATGGCCCGCAGCAATTTATATGCCGCCGGGTGTTGCTCCGCTTTGAAGTCTTCGAAATCGATACGTTGGATTTCATATAAAATGCAATCCGTTTCCGCAACCAGGGTGGCCGACCTGGGTTGGTCATCCACCAGCGCCATTTCTCCTATCACCATCCCTTCGCTCATACGGGCGAGTTTCAGTGGTGTTTTGGAGGCGGATTGACGTTCCACTCGAACAACACCTTCGCGAATGACGTACATCGATTGTCCGAAATCCCCTTCTTGACAGATTAGAGTTCCAGCTTTGATACGCATACGGTTGGTCAGACGCAGGATCTCGTCGATTTCCTGTTCGCTTAAATCCGCGAACAGCTTGATTCTTTTTAGAAAATCGTGGAAAGATTCCAATGGTATTCCTAAATAGTGAAAATTGTATCGGAACCGAATCTGCAATTATTATACTAAATATAGCAATCGGGGTCAAGATCGGGAATGCGATATCACGTAACATATTGATATCTAATAGATTCCCATAAAGAAAAACGGTCGACGCAGATGCGCCGACCGTTTGAGCTACACGTAGGTGCGAAACTTAGAACACGATGTCCATCGCGGTGAAGTCGAATGCCAGCATGGCTTGGCTCAGGCTGCGGTTTTCCGGCAGCAGGTTGGTGTTGAAGAACGTGGCAACTTTGATTTTGGAATCATAGAACGCCGCTTCTTCGTTATCTTGAATGAGAGCCTTCTTGGCGTCATCATCAGTGGCGCCTTTGGCTTCGAAGATCGCTTCCAGTTTGCCACTGGCGACAACAGCCTGCTCGCCCAGCAACCAGGACAGGGCCAGGTTACCCATGAAGCGCAGGAACGGAGTGGCCGACAGCAGCACGTCGATCATCTTGCCTTCCATGCCTTTGCCCATGAAGGTCATGGCCAGGGTCTGCAAGTCGGTCAGGGATTGCTCGAATTCGGCGGTGATGCCTGCGGTCGCCGGGCATTCTTTCATCTTCGCCAGGGCACCTTGCAGTTCGGCCACGTAATTCATAAAGACTGCACCACGCTTCATACCCATTTTGCGGCCTACGAGGTCCATGGCCTGGATGCCGTTGGTGCCTTCGTAGATGCTCAGGATCTTGGCGTCGCGCATGTACTGTTCCACCGGATACTCACTACAGTATCCGTAACCGCCGAAGGTCTGGATGGCAAGACGGGTAACATCGAACGCCACGTCGGTGCCGTAGCCTTTGCAGATCGGGGTCAGCAGTTCCAGCATACCCTGGGATTTTTCCTGAACTTCGCCTTCGCCCTTAAGAGCAAAGTCGGCGTATTGTGCGGTTTTCAGCATCAGAGCACGCAAGCCGTAGGTGTAGGCGCGCATAGTGATGAGCATACGGCGAACGTCGGGATGCTCGATGATCGCGACGCGCGGAGCATCCGGATCCTTCATATTGCGAGCGTCAACACCCTGAATGCGCTCTTTGGCGTAATCCAGAGCTTCCAGGTAAGAGGCTCCGGCTGCGCCGAGACCTTGCAGGCCAACACCCAGGCGGGCTTCGTTCATCATGTGGAACATGATTTTGATGCCGTCGCCTTCGTTGCCGATGATCCAGCCTTCGCAGTTATCGTTTTCACCAAAGGCCAAGGTCGCCGTAGCGCTGCCTTTGATACCCATTTTGTGCTCGATGCCGACACAGGTGACATCGTTGAATTCGCCCAGGCTGCCGTCTTCGTTAACGCGGAATTTCGGAACGATGAACAGTGACAGACCTTTGATGCCCTTGGGGCCATCGGGGGTGTGGGCCAGCACCAGGTGCACATTGTTTTCCGCCATGGGATGCTCACCGGAGGAGATGAAGATCTTCTGGCCGGAAATTTTATAGTAACCGTCGCGGATCTTGGTGGCGGTGGTTTTCAGATCGCCAACTGCGGAACCCGCACTGGCTTCGGTCAGACACATCGTGCCGCCCCATTGACCCATGGTCATTTTCTCAACGTACATGGCCTTCTGTTCGTCGCTGCCTTCGTCCATGATCAGGGCAAGCGCGCCGTGAGTCAGACCCGGGTACATCGCAAAGGCGATGGAAGCGCCACAGAAGGCTTCGCTGGCGGCCATGCCGACCAGTTGGGGAGCGCCGGTGCCGCCGAATTCGGGATCGACCGTCAGGCCCAGCCAGCCGTCGTTGCAATAGGCATCATAGGCTTCTTTATAGCCGTCGGGGATGGTGACGCTGCCGTCCGCGTTCAGAGTGCAGCCCTGCCTGTCGCCGGGAGCATTAAGGGGAGCGATGACGTCTTTGGAAACTTTGTACGCGTTCTCCAGCAGAATACCGATCGTTTCGTTATCAAGATCCTGATAGGCCGGGAGCTTGAGAATCTCGTCCAGATTCAGATATTCGTACAAACAGAATCGATGGTCTCTCTCGTCAATACGATACATGAGGAACTCCTTTTTAAAGGGTCAGAATGTAAAAAGACGGATCCGTCTCGAACCAGCCTGTTCTACGGTTGGGCTGAAAAAGTGGTCACAACTCGACCGTAGGTTTCTACGACCGTGCAAGTATAACCCGGCTTGACGCACATGCAATAAAAAAATGAATGACGCTTCATTTTATTATAGTTTTAGGGTTGTTTTAATGGTTTTCCAGAACAATCAGGGCATCTACTGCGATTGGTCGTCCATTAACAACGAGTAAAGGATTGATATCGATCTCCGAGATCTCCGGGTGCTCCAGGGCAAGTGTTGCCACCGCTTGGATGGAGTTGGCCAGCAGATCTCGATTCACTTCGGGAAGACCGCGCAGGGAATCGAAAAGCGCGTTTAGTTTCAAAGAATTAGGCATTTGTTTAGCTTCGAATTTCGTAACTGGAGCAACGCGGAAAGTGGCGTCTGAAATTGCTTCTGTGAAAATACCGCCGATTCCCAACATGACGGCAGGTCCGAAGGCATCGAAGCGCGTCATACCGATGACCAGTTCGCGTTCTCCGGAAAGCATCTGCGCTACCAATCGGGGACAACCCGGTGCGCTATCTTCTATTTTCATCCATGCCTTGTGCAGCGATTTTTCATCCGACAGCGCGAGGTGAACCAGTCCTGCTTCGCTTTTATGAGCGACATTGCTAGGCAGACCTTTTAACACAACCGGATAACCGATGCGTTTAGCGGCTTCACATGCTTCTGAAAGCTCGGTGACACGTTCTTCTTGTGAGCATAGAACCCCATACTCTGCCAGCAGCTTTTTAGCATCGTATTCGTCAAGTTGAGTTCGACCTGTGTGTGGCAAGGGAGTTGACGGTTTTGGATAGTGAACATCGAAATCCGGAGTCTTGCTCATGTTGGTGTGGATATCGGCATATTTGGATAGTGCCGCCATGGCATGTACGGCATGATCTGGCGCGGCAAACAACGGGATGTCGTGATCGACAAAGGTTTGTGCGGCGTGGTCATCTCGTAAGAAAGTCGAGGCGGTCATCGGTTTGCCGGACTGATGGGGGAGGGCGACCAGTTTGGACAGGTCGAATTCCATGCTTTTTTCCAAATCCGATAGCGAGATGGGAAGCAGTTTTTCCAGAAATTTGAATCCGGCTTTAATGAAGCCGGTGTCCATGATTCCATGAACCAGAACGCCATCGACTTCGTCACTTTCAAAAAGGATCTCAGGAATTTTGTTGACTAGAGCTTCGTGGTCCATTGTGAAGGTCAAGTCGATCGGATTTTTGGCGGAGGCTGTCGGTTCGATCATTGGTTTGATACGTTGCTGCAACTGCTGGCTGAATTCAGGCAGACTCAGACCGTTCTTTTCACAGGCGTCGGCCATGGAACTGGCAGGACCGCCGGAGTGGGTCAGAATGGCCATGCGTTTTCCTTTTGGAATCGGCATGCTGGCTAACGCATGAGTCCAACTGAATAGGTCTTCCACCGATTTGGCGCGGATGATTCCCGCCTGTTCCAATACTCCGTTGAAGAAGACATCCGGGGTTCCCATCGAGCCGGTGTGAGAGGAAACCGAACGCGACCCGGCTTCCGATCCGCCGACGTACAGTGCGACAATAGGTTTACTCCGGCTGACGCGACGCGCAACGGAAATAAATTCTCGTCCTCGCTTGATGCCTTCGATATACAAAGCTATCGCTTTCGTTTCCGGGTCTTCACCCAGATATTCCAGACAATCTACGATATCGATATTGGAGGCATTGCCCACGCTGATGGCCTGGCTGTATCTGATCCCGCGTTTCTGAAGGTAGGGAATGCTTTGTGCAACGTAAGTGCCGCTCTGGCTGATCAGACCCACATGACCGGGCTTGTCTATATAGGGAAATACGGTCAGATTCAAAGGTAAATGAGTATTCACGATTCCAATGCAGTTGGGACCAATGAAGCGTAGGCCATGCTTATCGGCGGCTTCAATCAAATGATGTTCCAATTCGATTCCATCCCCACCGACTTCCCGGAATCCGGCGGTAACGATCACGGCGTATTTGACTCCCCTGCGCCCGAGACCTTCAATCAGTTTCGGAGTGATGCCGGTTGGAGTGACCAGAAAAGCTAGATCCGGTGCGTAAGGGAGATCGTCCGGTGTGGCATAGGTAGGGTGTCCCATCAGTTCTTTTTCCGTTGGGTGTAGAAAAAGAATCTCGCCGGTGAAACCGCAATGCAGCAGATTCAGCGCCTGAATAGCACCCATTTTCATGAAATTATTACTTGCTCCGGCAACAACGATAGATTTGGGATGCATGATCGCGTGCAGGGGATTCGGTGTCATAGGTACCTCCAGATCAACAGCAGCAAAGTGGGAAAGGAGCATCGGCATTTGCAGCAACATTGCTGCCTTGGAGAATGAAACTATTCATCCGACGATGGAAAGAGATATAGATTGCCGGATAATCAGCCGCGCTCTTTCAAAGACTCCTTCAGCTTTCGGTTTGCAGCAAGCAGGTTCTGCCGTGCTCGTCGGAAACCGAACTGCCGATAGACATAGCGCAAACTGAGTAGAAGAGGCAACAGGAAAAACAACAAGCCCATCCAGCGCTGCATTCCGCCGCCTTGAAAAGCGGTCCCTGCTTGTAGTGAGCTAAGCAGGCTGTATGAAGCCAGAAGCAAGCCTGCTAGGCTTCCAAATGAAACGAAGGAAGCAATCAGCATCAAAGCGAATTTCGGCTTTGGAATCGTCTTCAATTGTTTCTGGATCGTTTCACTGGCCATTTCCAGTTTTTGGCGACGCTGGATGCTTTCATCGAGGGGAGGTCTGTTGTCTAAAAGTTCTTCGGTCATTGATAAATTTGTTTCCTATTTCCGTCCGACAAGATTTTCACTGTAGCACGATCCGCATCCAGATACAGCTTTTGACCGTTCATTGCGAACAATTCTTCCGTACTTGCAGCCGTTATTGAAGGAACTCCCAATTCAATGGCCTGTAGACAGAGATGGGAAAGGATGTTGTTAGAGGCAAAAACAGCCCCTTTAGCTTGTCGCAGCAACTCTTGCCATTTCAACGACATATCAGGCAATAGGAGAATATATCCTTCTTTTGGAGCTTTGGGCTGTTGTTGTGACGGCATCCAGCCGATAGCCTCGACGTTTCCTGTTCCAAGGGAATGAAAGTGAGCTTGTATTCCAGTGTGAAGTGAATCTACATTTCGACTCGGTGGAGGCCAGACAGAGGGGGCTGTGTTTGCATGGTCCGCTTCGTACTGAATTTTACGCGCAAGTACGATTTCTGCGGGTGGCAGTGTACTTCCCTTCATGCGGGCACAGGCTTCTGAAAGCGTTAGATGGGGAGCGTCCGAACCGATATGAGAAATGAAGCTATCGAGAAGGTTTGCAAGTTGATTAGAAATGTCCGGGTGCATGGAATCCACCTGTTTTAACAAAATTTGACTGCGTTTCTTTGCGATTGCAGCAAGATATGTATTCCAGCGAAAGATCGGTGCAAAGCGTTCCCGTAAGTTTAACATGGACAGAAAGCGGATCGTATGTTCATAACGAGCCGCTTTCTGTTTTAGCTGGGATTGAACCACCAAGCGGTGCCTGTAATCGATGATAGCCTGGCGCAGTGGAAGATCCGCCGGTAAATCCTTTTGAATCAACTCCTGGACTTGTCTTTTATTTAAACAAGTTTTCGAAGTTGCGTCTTGCCAATTCCACTTTAGTACATCTTGGTAGTTAGTGTAGGTTCGGCTATGAATCATCTGAATTCGAATGGGATGAGTGGACGTTTCCTGTTGCGATTTGCCTGCAAGGTGGTTTTGTAAAAATGCCAGAGAGGTTCCAAAAGTCAAGTCCGCCTGCAACAATGTAAATGGATCAGGATTGAGATCCACCGGTCCGTTGTTGGTCCAGACTTCAATAGGTTTGATCGTTTGAGGTCTGACCTGGTAGGTGTAAAGTTCACGGTTTCTCAGTCCGAACTCGATCACAACCGGGTGTCTGAAATATGCTTCACAGCGTTTTAGCAAACTGCGTAGTCGATCGAAGCTTTTGGTATCGATTGCCAGCGGATCGGCTTTTTCAGAATGAAGTCTGTGCATAATTCGGTCATACACGGCCGTGTGAGTTTGACCGTTGGAGTCGATTAATTCAAGGCGCATTTCATCTGGGCGCATTCCCTGTGGATTGAAAGAGGAGATAATACCTGCATAGAGGTGATCTATCTGCTCTTGAATGATGACCGCACTGTTTTCGGGCGTTTCAATCGAAATACCCAATTGTTTCGCATAGTCCTGGGCGGATTGGGAATGATAGGATTCACAGACCGTTAAAATGGCTTCTTTAAGGCGTTTGGTGTCTGTTACCGGGATGTCTTTAATACTGGTGAAAATACCAGGAAATGAGTGTGTTCCGTCTTCCATGGATGAACTGGAGCGAACGATCCAGGTCGTTACTCGGTTTTCGTTTGCTCGCTTGGTAAGGATATTTACCGTCTTTTTGAACGTACGGCTGTTGCCTGTTTTCTCTATTTCATTCCGGACTTTCTCGACTGTCCGGAAAGGAAGGTAATAGGTCTGTGGGACTTTCCCTCCTAGTTGCTTGAGTGCTGCCAGATTTCGTCCTTTCGGACCGGGATTTGCGTTTGGAGGAAAATGAGCTTGTTCGTTAATTCTGAAGAGGGTTTGCAAGCGCATGCGCAGCCATGTCACAATGTAGTAAGTGATGAGAAGTGGAATGGGAATCGCGGCGATTAATAATGTGGAAGGGAGATCGGGTAAGCCGACTATTTGAAACAGCAAACCGATCATGACAAGTAATAGAAATAGAAATTGCAATCCGACCAATGCCAGGAAAGAAGGCGCATATGCAATGCCAAGAAAGAATAGCATGTGGATTCCGTTTCAACTACTTCAAGTTCTATTGCTCTTAAATCACGAACAACCATAGAGCAGGGGTGCTAATTTTCGCTACCCAAAAATATCTGAATAAGTAGTATATGACAATGAAAATGTTCGGATTATTTTAGCAGGACTGGTCACTAGCCAAAAGCAATACTTTTATGCTATTCGCGATCAATATTTGACGGAGGATAACCGCTAGTCTCTGTTGCGACTGGAAGATCGAAATAGAATGTTGTTCCAACGTTTTCTTCCGTTTCAAATCCCATTTGACCTCCATGTTCCTTGATGATTCCGTAGCTTACCGATAATCCCAGCCCAGTACCCTGGTGACGCGGTTTGGAGGTAAAGAAAGGATCGAAGATCCTATCTTTGATGGCGTTAGGAATGCCTGTTCCTGTATCTCGCACGGAGGTGCGAACATAGTGAAAATGGTCATTCTGCACGAGTTGCGAGAAAATACTGATTTGTTTGTTTTCGTCATAATCAGGATAGCGAGTGTTTACAACGTCGCGCGCGTTGGTGATCAGATTCATGAGTACTTGCATGATCTGCTGTTTGCGGCAGATTACAGGCGGAAGATTCGGGTCAATGTGAGTGTCGATTTGAATTTGATCTTTTTTCAGAATGCGATCAATCAGTGAAAATGTGCTTTCGAAAATGGAGTTCAGAGAAACCGAGTTACGAGGTTCTTTTTCTCGCCTGGAGAAGGCCAGAAGATTTTTTACAATGTTGGCAATTCGGTAGCTTTCATCCACAATGGTCCGAGCGTCTTCCCTAGTCGAGTCATCTAGTTTGGAATTGTCTACTAAAAGTTGCCCGTAATTCATGATGATGTTAATCGGGTTGTTGATTTCATGGGCAACACCTCCGGCGAGCGTTCCAATCGACTCCAGTTTTTGCTGGTGTCGAAGTTGTGCATCCAGATCCCGTTGCTGGCTTATATCTCTGAAAACCAGCACAACACCAAGGATGTTGCCATTGTCATCGATGATTGGAGCACCGGAATCTGAAATGTGTCGCTTCTCACCGTTTCGTGAAATCAATATCGCATTGCGGGAAATGGGGGCTGTTGGCTTTTCTCGCATAATGATGCTTGCCAGGTTTTCCAGCTTTTTATTGCTTTCTTCATCGATGAGGCGGAATACCTTATCAAGAGGCATTCGATTTGCTTTTTGTACGCTAAAACCAGTAAGTTTCTGAGCCTCCGGGTTCATGTAGGTGATGTAGTTTTTCATGTTGGTCGTAATGACGGCGTCTCCAACACTATTCAATGTTGTGGAGAGCCAATTGGAGCTTTCTCTCAATGCTACTTCCATCAAGCGACGGTGTGTAATATCTCGCACGGAAACCAACACTCCGGTTGCATTGTCTTGCTCGTCGAGTATGGGAGTTTTAACAACGTGAAACCAGCGTTGCCCCTGTTTTCCGGTTGCTTGGGAATCTTTTGCCAACTGTTTTTTGCTGGATAAGACGTATTCGTCTTCAGTTTCGAATTTTTCCGCTTCTTCTTTGGGAAACAGATCGGAGTAAGATACGTTGATAATATTCTCTGTAGGCTGTCCAACAAACTGGCAAAAAGCAAGATTGGCGAAGAGAATTTTTTTTTGAGTATCCTTCAGAATCAGGAAATCTGGCGTGGAATTGAAGATGGTTTGAATGAGGTTCTGTTTTTCTCGTAATTCTTTCTGTATCCGTAAACGTTGGTTCAACTCCTCTTTCAGTGCCTGAGTCCGTTGCTTTACTTTGCGTTTCAAAGACCAGGACCATAATAGTGCAGCAAAAAGCAGGAAAGCGAGTAGTGCCAGAATCCAGGCTGCTTTTTTTAGCACGTCCAGTTTGGTGACGGCTCGTTCATAGGTGCCGAACCACTTTTTGCGAATTGTGTTGTATTGACCCGTGGCGTGAATGATTCGCAGCCCTTCATTGAGTTTGTCAAGCAGCGCGTGGTTTCCTTTGGTAACAGCAAAGCAATACTGCCTTGGTTCGATCGGTTCTCCAACGGTATGAACGTTCTTCAATTTGTAGGTATGGACAAGGTACAGGCCCTGCAATTTAGCCAAAATTGCGCAATCATATTTTCCTGATGCCAGCAAACGAAGGGCGTCGATTTGATTTTCTACGGTAATGATTTTATTGCTAAGGTTTTTTTGAAGAACGAAGTCATGCATGATGTCGCCACGTTGGACGATGATTTCCTTCTCCTCGACATCTTTCAAACTAGTTATATTAGAATCATTACGAATAAAGATGGTATGGAAAACTTGTATGTGAGGCGTTGAAAAATCTACGTTCTTGGCGCGTTCTTCCGAAAAGTACATACCGGTCACGAGGTCAATTTCTCCCTCTTCCAACTCACTTCTAACTTCATTCCATGGTCCCAACTCGACTGTTGCTTGAAGTCCCATGGTATCTGCTACTGCTCTGAAAATTTCGACGTTGAAACCAGTAGGTTGTCCTTCGTCTACATATTCATACGGAGGATAGTTGTCGTCTCCACGGGCATGGATAACAGCAGAAGCTTGTGCTTGGTCAATAGAAAAAAAACAGATGGTTTGGATCGCGAGAAAGATAAAAAGGCAAATTAAGAAGATTGGGTGTCTATACATTATTTGTGTATTCCGTCAATATTCCAAGGGAATGAGGAACCTAATTGGAAGCAGATGCAACTTCAAGTCTTAATGATGTAAATCAACGTATGGGATAAACTCGCTTTTTATAAAGGGAATACTACACTTTTAAAGTGTACCATTGGATATCCAAGACTTCAACATAATGCTGTATTCTGTAAATACTTGCGGTTGTTTAGGGAAAAGAAAAACGGCAAGATTAGTAAACCTTGCCGTTGATTGCTGATCGTGAATGGTTTTATTACTGGCTCATTCCAACAGTTTCAATGCAGATGCCTGATTGGCGTTGGCCTGTGCCAGCATGGCGGTATTGGATTCGGAAAGGATTTGCAGTTTAAGCAACTCCGTCGATTCTTGGGCGATATCGGCGTCGGCGATGACTGACTGACTGGCGCGCTTGTTTTCGATGGAAACGGTCAGGTTGGAATAGGCCGAGTCTAGGCGATTAAGCAATGCGCCGGTTTCGGCTCGTTGTGTCGCCAGAGAATCCAGTACGTTGTTGATTGAACCTAATGCGGCTTGTGCTCCTTCCTGGGTACTTAAATCCAGGCTGACCGGTCCGCCGCCATCCAGTGCGGAACTGCGCAGGTCGCCGAAAGAGACAGCTAGGCGGCTATCTGCGTTGTTCTGGTCTCCGACTTGCAAAGTAGTACTGAAACTGCCATCCAAAAGCGTTTGTCCATTGTAGGTTGTTGAACCGGCGATCCGGTCCATTTCTTCACGTAGCGCCTGGGCTTCCGTATTGATCGCCTCTCGATCTGCGCCACTGTTGGAACTTGCAGCCTGTGTCGCCAATTCGCTTAACCGAATCGAGATATTCTCGATCTGCTGCATGCCTCCCTCGGCAGTTTGCGCCATGGCGGTTCCGTAACTGACGTTACGAGCCGCTTCGTTAAGGGATGCGATTTCCGCGCTCATGCGTGAAGATTGCGAAAGCCCGGCGGCATCGTCTGCCGCAGAGTTGATACGCTGGCCGCTGGCGATGCGCTCGATGACTTTCGCCATCAGTTCTTTGTTGCCGCTTAATTGCTGGAGGGCCTTAAGACTAGATAAACCACCTTGGATTTTCATGATGCTCCATTCCTCCTTGAAAGCCGCTCTGCATCGTTTTCGGATGCTGAACGGGAGAGTCCGTTCTCCTGACCGTGAATGAAAGCCACAGTCCGCCTTTTATCAATAGTAATAATACAGGTATTAGAAGCGGCTCGTCAACCCCTTTTATGGGTGAGTGGCCACAGAAAAGAATGGTTAGGGGGATTGTTCATGAGTTGGACCGGAATCAAGCAAACGGTATAAATTACGGTGTTTTGTTTTTTGGAGATGATATCCGTAGTTCTCGATTTGCATTTTCTCTTCTGCACGTCCCAGCATGTCGAAATAGAAAATCGGGCGGTTGTTGATTTTGGGTAAGCGGCTTAAATAGCGCAGATCGCTGTGATCGAGATCAGCCACAAAGCGAATGGAGATTGAAGTGTGGGCGTAAATAACTGAATTATCTGGAAGATCCTGCTTTATGTTCTCAAGGGCGATGCATTGCACTCGTTTCGACCTATAATAGTATTGTTCGAAAAGGTCAACTGTACCGTAGAGATTGAGTGCAAACGCAACAAGAAATAGAAAAACCAGCTTGTTACTGTTTTTAAGTCTCGATAACAGAGGGATTGCCATGCAAAACACAAAAAGATAAATAATTCCCATCTGATATGGTCGCTCAATCCAGTTTTGCATGGTTTCGCCATACCAGTCGTCCTGGGTATATACAAAGCAGGTCCATAAATAGCAAACGACAATCCATAGTCCATAACGCCTGGAAAAGCTTTTATTCCAAATGGATAGTATCACCCCCAGAATGGCTGAAATGCTTAGCCAAACGGGAAGCGTTAAAGGAATGAACCCGAAAGCCAGGGCATTTCGCAGGAAATTGTAGCCGCGACCAATGGTGACTCTTGTCCAGAAATCTTGCTTATCCAGCATCGAAAACTCGACTGCGAGGTCGTTTGCCAGCATCAGGGCCATTACCGGTAAGGTGAGAAGGATGAACGCCAAACCAGCTTTTGCGAAGTTTTTCCATGTTGGAAATTGGTTCGAAAAATGAGGGTTCGAACTTTGGAACATGCTGAGTTTCCAGAGTAACAGGGACGCAAAAGCCAAGCCTGCCAGCACGAAAAAGGCTTCATTTCGTCCATAGAACGCCGCAGACGCACAGAAAACCAGAGTAGCCAGATGCAATCCGGTTCGTTGCGGTTGTCGGATCAGTGCCGCTGCGGAAACGAAAGTCAGGATCATCCAGAATTGGAACATGGGATGTGTTGCGGCTGTCAGGGACAACACCACGTTGGCAGGTAAGGACGCATACAGCAACGCGAGTGCAATCGCGATGCGTTCATCTGAATTCGGAGTGGCTATACGGACTAAAATCAGGATGGTTGGAAAAAACAAGCTGGTTACAAGCACATTTATTACGGCGCTCGCCGTGGCAATAGAAAATCCCAACAGATTTAGCACGGAGGCGGCCATGTGAAAAAGCGGGGCATAGTCGATATTCGCCAGTACCGGATCGAATCCGTTCACATCGAAGAGGCGAAATGCAAACTGACCGCTCATATTGAGTTCTCGAATGCAGCCCATGTTCTCATATTCATCGTAAAGAATCAGATTGGCATGGGGCAGCAGCAGCCATTTGGAAGCAATGAGCACTAGGAACAATAAAAGCGCAATCCAGCGACTGCTTCGCGAAAGCGATAACTCGTGAGATCGCAATAAGGAACGGATGGATAGGAACACCAGAATCAGCGCGATTGTAGCCAGGCTGAGTGTAAGTAAACGTAATGCGGGAATTTGTTTGGCTATTGGTTCTGCCACGTACTTAACGAGTGCGGACATGATTGGAAAGCGTGCAGGATCGACCGGTTGCTGAAATTCCGGTTTGCTTTCCAATATGCGTGCTTGTTGCTTGTGCCAGATCGATGAAAAGGCATTGGCCTGTTCGTTTTCTTGTTGCCAACTCAACCAGGCGCGGGCGAGGGATTCGTTGTGTTGATCGTTCTTGGAAAAACAAACGGAAATCGTTTTTTCTGCATCGAGTGGCAGGCAGGCGCTATGTTGTTGCATCGGTTTAGGTGTGGGTAGAACTTCGAATGTTGCTCGTTGCCCGTCTTTTGCATGTGCGAATTGAAGTGAAATGTGATGTTTCTTTATGGCAATTTGCAGCAACTTTCCATGTTGTTGTTGCCACATGTTTGATGGCGTACACAAAGCTTGTGCTTTTTCAGCATTTTCTGCCGGGATGATATATCCCGAGGATTCCGCAGCCAGTGTGGACGTATTTTGGAAGACTAATAAAGTCAGTAATATCAATGTGATATAAAATAATTTTTGCAGGTGGGGATCGGTCACGCGGATAATCTCGTTTCCTTTGTGCATTCTGTCCCGTAAAAAGACACGACTCGATTGGAAAAACCGAGAAATCATTGTAAAGTAGATCAAAGAGTGATGTCAAGCACATGCACCGGAATCGTTGGAGTATTATGTCGGCTAACCTATCGACTTCACAAAAGATAACTGATTGGCTCTCGTGGTTCGGCCAGCGCGTTCTCGATTTGAGAGACTACAGTGGGTTGATCTACGCCTATCGTCAAAAAAGCTGTCCTAGCAGTATGCCTCTGCTCTATCTTGATCTCACCAAAACCTGCAATCTACAGTGTGCACATTGCGGTTTCGCGTCCCATTACCCGGATGACTTAGAGCCATTGACAACCGAACAGTGGTTGTCGATTCTCGATCAGGCGGTCGATCTTAAAACTCGTATCGTCTCTTTTGGTGGTGGGGAGCCCTTCCTTTTCAAGGAAATTTTTACATTATTGGAAAGGGCAAAGCAAAACGGTTTTTCGGTGCATATCAACACGAATGGTACCTGCCTGAACGAATCGATGGTTAAAAAGCTTGCCGAACTGGGAGAAATGACTCTTGTTGTCAGTTTGGATCATCCGGAAGCGGCTTTGAACGATGCCATACGGGGGGAAGGAGTTTTCCGTCGAGTTCGCAGTGCGATTCGATTGTTGAATCAGTCCGCACCTGATATCAAAGTTGGAATCAATTGTGTAATCGGTCCTCACAATCTGGGAAAATTGTCGCAGATGATCCGGTTGGGGCACCGCTGGGCGGTACAGTCGGTCAAATTTACCCCGGCGCATGGGAATTTGAATCATTCCTGGCGTCCGAATGGATTGCCGGATCGCTTTCTCTTTTCGCCTTCTCAATTACCTGCACTGCGCAGCGAACTGAAAGGTGTGTTAAGCCTTGCACGGAAACTTGGAATCGCAACCAATTCAGTTCCTTATTTACGGAGTATCCCAGATGCTCTTGAAGGCAAAAAACAGATCGAGTGTTATGCCGGTTTCGTTTATGGCAACGTCGATCCTTATGGTCGTTTTTTCGGATGTTACGATCATATCGAACCATTGAACCTGCATCGAAAGACATTGAAAGAAGCCTGGTGCTGTCCGGCCATGCAACATATGCGTCGCTCCACGATGCACTGTGCTGCACCATGTTGGAATACGGGGAACATCGAACCCTCACTACGCATGTCGCCGGGGCTTATGCTCCGCCATCCATTTCAGCTTTTTGAAGATCTCCACTTGTACGGTTAGCTACCTTTGCTTATCTGTGAATCTTCTCAACGACTTTTCTGATTGTTTTCAGCATAAATTGAACTTGGGATTCCGTCAGGTTGGCGTCGCAGGGCAACTGGAGCGCATTGTTGTATAATCGCCAGGCGTTTGGAAAAGATTCAGCTTCACGCTGTGGTGGCGCAAAATCGCAGATTTCCTCGTGTTTGCCAACATCGATCCCACTGTTGATCAACTGACGGGATAATGCGTTGCTATCGAAGGAAGGCATACCAACCAGGAAATACCGGTTGCTTTCAGAGTCTGGCGACTCCTTCTGAAACGAGATGAGTCCTTTGAGGGCCTGTTCGATGTGCCTAGCTAGCCTTTGTTTTCGTTCGATTCGTTCTTGTATCGTTTTCAATTGCTGCAAGGCGATATCGGCTTGCGCGGGTAACCAGCCTCGATCTTCAGCGGGTACAGTGGTGTCGCGATGCAACAGGTATGGGTCTAGTATCCGGTTTCTAAGAACGCGATTATTCATCATCCGAATGCCAAGAGGATAGGCTGGCGTTTTTTGCAGTAATCTTTCCAATACGTTAGAAGCGTATCGCCGCCACACTGTCATACTTTGTTCCGGTAAGGTGGGGACATGTTTTTTGACGCAATCGATCAAATTCTCATCGTTTGAAACCAATGCGCCTCCGCCATAAGCACACACCGGCTTGATTGTATCGAAACTGAAAAAGGTGGCGTCGGCCATGGTTCCGACGGACTGGTCTGATCTCTTCGCTCCTAAGGCATGAGCAGCATCTTCAAGAAGGAACGCACCTGCTCGTTTCGTCATTTCGTGCAGTTCTCTAATCGGAGCCGGGTTTCCAAAGATATCCGCTACAATAACCATATGCGTTTGATCCGACAGCACCGGTTCAAGCGTTTTCGGTGTGATGTTATAGGTGTGATCGCATACATCAGCAAAAACGACCTCATATCCTTCTGCGCGAATCAGATCGGCTAATGTGGCCAATGTGTAGGCTGGCAGTACAACTTGTTTGCGAGTGCTTTTCGGGATGCTGCGGACTGCTGCCAGCATTGCTGCTCGACCCGATGGGAAACAAACCACCCCTTTAATGTCAAGATACTCTGCCAAGGCTGTTTCAAAAAGCGTAATTGCAGACTGGTCTCGTTGTTGAGTCTGCAACAGTACTAAAGCATGTTGAATCGAAACTGGAATGCGTCGTCGTGGGATCATCAGAGGTTGCTCTCTTTTTTTATATTTTTAATATAATAACCAAGAAAATCATTGCGATGTCTCAATAGGTTATGTATTTTCTTTCTGATAAGTTACTCAATTTTCAAAAGATTCGACAGGGAATAATTTATCGAAGAAGTGCGAACAGTTCGAATTTCTAATTGGTTGTCGAAGTATGATATCCTTGAGATTGTATGCCGTGGGGTAACGGCATTGATTAAATGGGGAAAAACAGGGGCGCTTCCGTAAACGCTGGGCCGTTTAGGAAGGTGACAGTGGTTTAATGAGTTTTGTGAACGAGAATACATTAGGTCGATCAAAAGGGCTTAAGTGCGTTTTTCTGCGTTTGCCGCCGCATGGCGGGGAATTGATTGCCCACCCGCAAGAATGTCAACTTCCGTTAAGTATTGCTATTTCCACTGCTTGTCTTGAAGAGTCCGGGCAGCGTGTCTTGGTGATGGATGTATGGGCTAAGCCGCGAAATAATCGAGAAATTCTGGAAGAGTTGGCGGATTTGAAACCGGAGTTGATCGTACTCCATGTCGATTCGTTAAATCGGGACCGGGCAATCGCTATTTGCAATGCCATTCATGAAAAGCTGGGAAGCGATCTGCCGGTCGTTGCATTCGGTCAATACGCTAGTGCTTTTCCTCATCGTCTACTGCTACCGGATGTAGGATTCTGTGCGTGTGTTCGTGGAGAACCGGAAATTATCCTGACACGTTTGGCCAGCCATTTGGAAAATAAAAGCGAATGGTCGAGTATCGATGGATTAAGCTATTACGATTCGTCTGAGCAGTGTGTGGTTGACAATGCCGATCAGCAACTGCTGGAGGATTTGGATTCTCTGCCGTTTCCGAAGTACGATCTTTTCGATCTCGATGCATATTCCAAGCAATCTTCGTTTGTGCCGATCAAAGGAAAAGTTCGTTGGGGATGGATCTTAAGCAGTCGAGGTTGTCCGTATGATTGTCTCTTCTGTTCTCCAACATTGCGAAAGTCTTGTGGTCAAACCTATCGCAGCCATTCTCCAAGCTATGTTGCTGATCTGATTGAGAGTTTGTTGCAGCAGCATGGATGCAATGCGTTTGCTTTCGAAGACGATGAGTTTTCTCTTTCTGAAGAGCGTACCTTGGCGATATGCGATGAGATTATCTCCCGTGGTCTGAAAATATACTGGACCGCCCAAACGCACATGGCGACCTTGACCGAGGCGATGATCGAAAAGATGGAGAAGGCGGGTTGTCGTGGACTGTGTATGGGAATCGAATCCGGTAACGATGACGTGCGTGCCCGAATCAAAGGCAATTCGCTTCCCCGCCGCATCATCGAAAACAATATCGCGCTTCTTAGAAAAACCAAAATCAACCTTACATTGTATTTCATGATCGGTAGTCCGGGTGAGACTCTGGAGCAGATGGAAGAAACTCTTGCGTTGGCGTTGAAGTTGAAACCAATGATGATCCAGTTGGCCTATTTTACTCCTTATCCCGGTTCAAGGGCGTGGATAGAATACATGAACGGGCAGGATCCGGATCGGGTATTCTCACACTACAACGCTTTCTCCATAAATTTGTCTGCTGTAGACGACAAGGAAGTTAAACGATTTTTTAAGCATTTTTATCGAACCTTCTATTTGAATCCGGGATATGTACTGCGTTATATCCGTAAAAGATTGCCATACATGTTGTGGCAAAATTCTAGTGGTGAATTTAGGTTACTTATGAAATCGCTGTTATTTATTTTAAGTTCTGCCAAGAATGGAGGGCGCAAATTCTTAAAGGATCGGGAATGATTTGGTGATGGTTTCTGTAAACCGGGGGACGAGCGGGGGCTCGTATTAGGGGTTATTTCTGGTATGGTAACAGGTTTAAGAAAAATGGGGGAAAACGAAGCCACGTCTTTTTTGTGGATGCGGTTGTGTTGCTTATGTGGCATGTTCGTGAGTGTGCTTTTTATCTCATTATTTGCGGTTTCTGCTTGGGCTGATAATGAATTTAGTGAAGGGATCCCCTTTGCTATCGGAGATGTATTTGACCAGCAATGGACCGTCACCGAGATCAAACGAAAGCCGGAATACCTGCGCATTCAATGTACAAATCAAAAGCAATCGTCTACCGTTGAAGTCGTATTCAATAAATCTGGAAAAGCCGATCAATGGAGCACGAGAACACATAAAGTACAGCCGGCTCCAGGGACGAATCCACCCGATGAACTTCTGATATCAGTACGTAATACGCTTTCGGAGTGGGAGTCCCGTTTTCCGTTTGTTTTACTTGTGAGTGAGAAGGTAAATCGGAAACCAAGCGCGAGTTTCGATCGCAACCCGACTTTCGATGTGAGCCAGCCTAAGAAGTTTGAAGTCCGAGAAAAACTGGCAAGTATTCCAAAAAGAAGTATGACGAAAGTATTTCATGCTGTTCGTTGGATTTCATACTCTTTTTTCGTGTATTTTGCTCTTGTCTGTCTGTTTCTGCTGATTCGATCTCGCCTTACCGTTCAAAACGTTGAACAAGTGTTGGCAGGACATTTCTTACTATTGTCGCAGAGTTTTGTAGAGATCGGGAAACGCTTTAATTACTGGTTCGGGTTTAGATTTTACTCTGGTGATGTGGTTTCACAATGGGATTCGACAACGATTTGGCACCATATATGGGTGGGTTTTCTACTGGCGTTTTTAGTCTTTTTGTTTTTGACTGTTCTTGGATTTGAGCCACCATTGTATAACGACACGACAGAGTATTTTATTTGGGCCAAGGATTGTCTCGTTTATAACAATTGTTATCAATCAGGCCCCAGATCCGAATTTAAAACGATAGAGATGGGTGCTTTACCCGTTTACTTATTTATGTGGAGCATTGAACTTGGATTGACAAGCAGCCAGATCCACATCCTAGTCAATCTGGTCTATGGTGCAGGCGCGATGCTTTGTTATTTCACTTTCATCTTTTTCTTGTCTCGCCGCAGTGCACTAACGGCTACTTTTTACTTTTTAATTTTTAACCTGATCGTTATGAATTATCCCATTTTGTGGAATGATACAATTTCATTCTTTTTCATTTTCCTCGTATACCTATTTATATTCCTTCATATTCGAACAGGGAAAATGGTTCATGCCATTTTAGCAGCTTTCTCTCTGTTTCTCGCAACGGAAATGCACATCGTCAATTCCATTCTGTTTCCTGCATTGGTATTGACTACGATCCTTTTTGCCAAGCGCCCTTTTTTTTCCACGCTTGTCGCAGCTGTCATTTTCTCCGAACTCTCAATGTTTACATCTCTAAGTGCAAACATTACAAACATAAAATGGTTCGCTCTCAATGGTTATTTGGCGTACTTGGGATCCTTTTTCACTCTATTGGTTGGGATTGGAGTGTTCTTTCGTTCCCGAATCAGAAATCACTACCGTGATATCGGACCAATGGCTTTCACAGGTGGAGTGACCCTGACTGTGTGTATTGTTCTTGTGAGCCTTGCGGTCATTGAGCGACATCACTTCTATTTGTATTATCTGCAACCTGTCTTACCTGGGTTGTCTATTCTGGCGGCACGACTCACAATGGTTCTCATTGCAAGGATGGCGTTATTGATGGGAGCATCCTCAAGCTATTTCTTCCGTCCCGTCGTGAATGTGATCCCTTTGTTAGCGTTTTTCTCTTACTTCGTCCTGTTGAATGTTGGTGTTTTTATTCACGAGGCCAAAACACGCTGGACAATGCCGGATCTTGAATTGGTGGCTACATATCTATATGAAAAAGGGTATAGCTATTCGGAGTTAAGTAAACGAGTCAGGACAATCAGCCAACCTTATTTTATTCAAGGGTTACTTCAGTTTGAGCCGGAGCCGAAGGCAAACTGCGATAAAATTGTGGGTGATAATCGAGATCTTTTGATTCTTAGGGTTTCCTCTGAGAAATTGCCAAGCAACTTGCCGGAAGAAGTGATCGTTTTACCAAGCAGGCGAGGGCGTGCAGTTGTGATCATACCTATAGAACCTTGGCTTTTTCGACAGGATGTGGAGGTTAGTAGGAAGTATTTTGATTTCTATGAGGTATTTAAAACAAAGTCCGATACAAACGGATTTGTATGGGAAATGGGAAACTTCCATATGTTTTCACTCAACACGGAAGATTGCAAGCGAGAAAGTAGTATGAGTTACATCCAAAGATGGGAACGGGAGAGTTATCCCAAAGCGATTAAAATGAAGAGTCCCTTTTGGGGGCCGGAAAGCATCCAGGCTACGACCTTCAGGTTTTTGCTGACTCCGAATGGGAGAGATGAAAGTCGGCTTTTTCTGGTTCTCGGTGAGTTTGAAAAAAGAGGATGGTTTTTCGATGCAGTGAATGGGCTTCCATTCTCCGGCAAAATCCCCTCCAAAGCGATTCGGATTGCAAAAGATGGAAATAACAAGGGAAAATTAAGTGTTTCCTATTACATGAGCAAGAGATACAGTAACTCTTTTCAGTATCCGTCAGTATTGGAGATTCCCCAAAAATATGAATGGGTGATCCCGGCTCTCGCCGAGGTTTACCCGAGACTTAGACCGATTCTTTCCAGGTTGCCGCCGAAAAAATGAGAGATTGGAGTATTTGTGGAGGCGAACTGGAATAATTCGACTGCTACTCGTATCCAGAAATGCAGAAAGACATAACTTCAATCCCTTTTTAAAGGAGCTGTAAAATGGAACATACAATGACGAAGAATTTGGGGGCTGTCGAATTCGATACAGCTTTAAGCAAGGTTGGCGAGGCTTTGAAAGCGCAGGGATTCGGAGTGATTACCGAAATCGATGTGAAAGCGACCATGAAAAACAAGCTTAACGTCGATTTCCGCAATTACAAAATCCTGGGAGCTTGCAATCCGCCGATTGCGCACCAGGCACTCAGTCAGGATGTGAACATCGGTTTGCTATTGCCTTGCAATGTAATTGTATACGAGAACGACGACCATGGCGTTGTTGTATCTATTGCCAGCCCGAAGGATATCTTCAAGCTTGTAGACAAACCCGAAATGCAACCCATGGCAGATGAAATCACATCAAAATTGCAAAATGCGATAGACGCTTTGTAGACATTTACTATTGGTAATGATTTTAGGCCGCCTCTTCTGTTTTGCCAGGAGGGGCGGTTTTTCGTTTTGCAAAAAACGAAATGTGAAGTCTTACAGAGGTTGACTTGCAAGTGCTTCGAGGTATCATAGCGGCACGGGAAGCGGTTCCCGGATTCTATTTCAAGATGCTTCATGCATTTTTCCGTATTTGTTCTGTAGAAAGGAACTTCGATGTCTAGTGCGATCGATGGATTGAAGCCGGTCTTATTGTGGAGCTATTTCCAGCACATCTGCAACATCCCGCATTGTTCTAAAAGGGAGGATGCTCTTCGCGATTTTATCATAGAGGAAGGTAAAAAGTTCGGGGCGAATGTACGGCTGGATGATACTGGCAATGTGTGTCTGGCTGTCAATGCTTCCAAGGGTTACGAAGCATCGCCGACAGTGATTCTTCAGGGCCATATGGATATGGTCTGTGAAAAGAACAGCGACACCTCGTTCAATTTCATGAATGACCCCATCCAGATGCAACGCAAAGAAGAGTGGATTACCGCCACGGATACGACGTTAGGAGCGGACAACGGTATCGGCGTCGCCGCTGCTTTGGCGGCGATGGCGGATTCATCGCTGGAGCATGGTCCATTGGAACTGCTGTTTACCGTGGATGAAGAAACCGGCTTGACTGGTGCCATGGGATTGGATCCCAGCTTGTTGACGGGGCGCGTCTTGATCAACATGGACAGCGAAGAAGACGGCATGTTGTACGTCGGTTGTGCGGGTGGGGCTCACTTGTACAGCCATTTGCCGATTCAATGGGAAGAGGTTCCTGCCGGTTGGGTCGGTTTGAAAGTCATGGTGGCAGGCTTGATGGGTGGACATTCCGGTTGTGACATCCATGAAAATCGCGGCAATGCTATCAAACTATTAGGGCGTATCCTGCAACGCCTGATTGCAATCGGTGAACAGCGAAACATGGATGACTGGCTGCGGCTGGCCGACTTTGATGCTGGCACCGCCCACAATGCCATTCCGCGTGAAGGCTGGATGCAACTCTGCGTTCCTGCGGAACAGGAAAATCTGGTTCACGATACGGTACAGGCAATGCTGGCCGAGTTTGCATCCGAATTCTCCAACGAAAAGAATCTCAAAATCGGGGTGTCTTTTAACGATGCTGTTAAGCGTGTATTCAGCGCACAATTGACAGCTACTGCAAAATCCCTGTTGGTTGGTGTACACAATGGTGTGTTTGCCATGAGCCAGGATATTAAAGGACTAGTGGAAACTTCCAACAGTTTAGCGGTGGCAAAGATAGAGGATGATCGTTTCTTTGTCCTGAACAGTACGCGCTCTTCTCAAAGTCACGCGCTTAACGCGCTGTTGGATCAGAATGAAGCGGTGGCGAAATTGGCGGGAGCCGAGACTCGCCGTGGCGATGGTTATCCGGGATGGCAACCCAATATGGAATCCCCGGTGCTGGCGTTAATGACACGATTGTTCGAGCAGCGCTACGAAAAGAAGCCGATTATCACCGCTATTCATGCCGGTTTGGAATGTGGTCTGATCGGAGAGCGATTCGAGGGAATGGATATGGTTTCCTTCGGACCGGAAATCAACAATCCGCACTCGCCGGATGAGTGCGTGTGGATTCCCAGTGTCGAGCGATTCTGGGAATTGCTGGCGGACACATTATCCGCTATCGCAAAAGGGGAATTGACCAAGGGATAGTTCCTTGGTGTTCTATAGAGCATAATAAAACGAAGAGGGGCTCATGACTGCAACGTTGACTACCGTGATCGTACTTGTCGTCGGTTTCTTTCTTGTGCTGTTGCCGTTGAAACTGGCAGCGGCGGCGGTCAGCGCCAAACGAACGGGCTTTGGCTGGTGCTTCCTCGCATTACTTCTGGCAACCTTTATGCACTCCCTTGGACTAAGCCTTCCTGTTTTCGGAAGTATCGCTGCATTCATATTTTCTGCAATGAGTTTCTCTTTGATTCTCGGGACCGGTTTTCTAGGTGGCATTGGAATCGCGATTCTACATCTTGTGTTCTCGGCGTTGCTGCTATTTGTCGCATCGCTGTTCGGAATCGGGGCGATGGCGGCGTTGACAATGCCGGAATTTATCCATCAGTTACAACTCTTCTTTCAGTAGATCTTGAAAGGCGAAATGATGAAACGCGTTGGTTTTGTGTTGAAAGTGCGACAGGAAAGACTCGAGGAATACCGTGAGCATCACAAGGTGGTATGGCCAGAGATGCAGGAAGCGCTTCGGCGCCACGGCTGGCATAATTACTCACTGTTTTTAAAGGACGACGGGACGCTGTTCGGCTATTTCGAAACACCGGAGAGCTTTCAAGTCGCGCTGGATGGCATGGCCAAAGAGGAAATCAATCAGCGCTGGCAGGATTTCATGGCTCCGTATTTCGAGTCACTGGGCGGTGCGCATGCAGATGAAAGCATGCTGGAACTGCCGGAGATCTTCCACCTCGACTGATTCAATCCCCTAGATCTGTTTAACGTTTCGATAGCACACGCGTTTCGTAATCTTTAACAATGCTCATCCATGACGATCCCGGGGCGACGTTCTGTCTGATGCAATATTCATCCCACACCGCGCCAAGTGGAAGAGACTTGTATTCTTCCAACAGAGCCAGTCGCGAAAACGCATCTCCCTGTTTCTCGAAGTTTCGTAGTGCTTCAGTGGGTTCCAATAGCGCCGAAAGCAACGCTTTCAAGGTGGCGCGTACACCGATTACCCAGGCTCCAATGCGATTCAATTCGGCATCGAAGAAATCCAGCGCAAGGTGAACGCGACTCAACGCATCGGCGCGAACGATTTCTTCCATCAGGTAGCGCAGGTCATCGTTGAAGATAACGACATGGTCGCTGTCCCAGCGCACCGGGCGACTGACATGCAATAGCAGCCTGTCCATAAACGGTAGCAAGGCGGAAAGTTTGTCGGCCACTGATTCCGTCGGATGGTAATGACCGAGATCCAGGCAAAGCATTTGGCCGTGCTTTAAGGTCCATCCCAGATAGAAATCGTGGGAACCGACCACGTATGATTCCGAGCCGATCCCGAAAAGCTTGCTTTCAACACTATCCAGCAGGTGTTCCTTCGGGTGCGCTACACCATAAATATCCAGCAGACTTTGTTTTAAGTATTCTCGATGTTCCAGGCGACTGACCGTCAAATCCTTGGAGCCGTCCGGAATCCAGAGGTTGTGCAGGCAGGGCGACTTCAGTTCTCTTCCCATCGTGGCGCCAATCTCCCGGCAGCGTTGAACGTGTTCTTGCCAGAATGCACGGATTTCCGGGTCGCGATGGCTCAGCGTAAAGCCGTCTGCCGCCTTGGGATGGGAGAACAGGGTGGCGTTGAAATCGAGAGCCAACTCACGATGCTTGGCCCAGTCGATCCAGGTGGCGAAATGTTTCGGTTCGATTTCGTTGCGGTCGACACGCTTCTCACCGAAATCGCCGTATATGGCATGTAGGTTCAACCGGTGTTTGCCAGGTATAAGTTTATAAGTTTGCTCCAGATCCTGGCGCAGTTCATCGGGGGTGCGAGCTTTACCAGGATAGTTGCCCGTGACGGCTATTCCGCCACCGGAAAGAGAGGCATCCGGGTTTTCGAAACCGCCAACGTCGTCGCCTTGCCAACAATGTAGGCTGATTGCCACTTGTTGCAGACGAGTGATTGCTTTTTCGACATCCACGCCGATTTCGGAATACTGTTCTTTGGCTATCGAAAACTGATCGTGAATTCTATTCTCGTTCATCTATCTCGCACCTTTCGAGGTTTACTTTTCAATCAATTCAAGGAAGCGTTGGTAATGCGTTTCCCAGACTTCCGTGTTTTTCGGTTTATATGTAACGAAAGTATCGGAAAGTCGGACAATCTCTCGTAGTCGTTCCAGCGTCTGAATTCGATCCTGTCCCATTGCCTGCATCAGGATATTTCCCATGGCGGTGGCTTCAACCGGTCCCGCTTCGACAGTCAACCCGGTGGCGTTGGCGGTGAATTGACACAGCAATTTGTTTTGCGAGCCGCCACCGATGATGTGCAGTCGCTCGATGGGATTCTGCCTAATTGCTTGGATCTGGTCGAGTACGAAACGGGTTTTAAACGCCAAACTTTCCATAATACAACGAGAAATGGTGGCGCGATTTCCAGGCACGGTCTGCCCACTTTCCCGGCAATATTCGCAAATGGCATCAGGCATGTTTTCCGGGAGCGCGAACTTGGGATCATCCGGATCGATCAATGCGGCGAAGGCCCGCTGCTGCTTGCTTTGCTGTAGCAATTCCGCATAGGAAATCGATTGATTCGGCGACCAATGCCGGATGCATTCCTGCAACAGCCATAAGCCGGTGACATTCTTCAAAAAACGATTGGTGCCACAGACGCCGCCTTCGTTGGTGAAATTTCCCAGTCTGGCGGCTTCACTGAAAATCGGAGCTTCCGTTTCGATTCCGATCAACGACCATGTGCCGGAACTGATATACGCCCAGCTTTCACCCTGTGCCGGAATAGCGGCGATGGCTGATCCTGTATCATGTGTGGCGCAGGCCAGAATCGGAATGGAGGGTAGGCCGGTCTCTTTGCAGATACTCGCTTGAAGCGCCCCGATTGCTTGGCCGGGTTTCAAAATCGGCAGCATCAAAGAGGAAGATATTCCCAGTGCGTCGAACAGTTCTTCTTCCCAAATTCCCGTTTTGGGATTGTATAGCTGCGATGTCGTGGCGAAAGTGAATTCGCTTCGCTTCTTACCGCTTAGCAGGAAATGCAGCAGATCCGGAATAAACAGTAGATCTGTCGCAATATCCAATAGTGGGGAGCCGTCGCGCACCATCGACGCCAATTGAAAGAGCGTATTGATGGGAATCAGTTGAATGCCGGTCAACTCGTAGATCCGTTCGGGAGCAATGCGCTCAAAGAGGTACTCCATCGCACCATTGGTGTGGGGGTCTCGATAGGCATGCGGCAAGCCAAGCAACTGGTCGTTTGCGGTTAAAAGGCCGAAATCGACGCCCCAGGTATCGATCCCAATGCTGTCGGGCGGGGTGTCGTCGGCTCCAAGTTGACGTAACACATCCAGTAGATGACCGTAAATGCCCAGTAAATTCCAGTGCAGATTTTTCCCGATTGGAAGCATGCGATTGGAAAATCGATGAAGTTCGCGAATGGATAAGCGATCCTCGTTTAACTCGCCGAGAATCGCTCGACCGCTGCCTGCTCCCAGATCGAAAGCCAGATGCCGCGAGGAGGTCATCGCTTACTCCTTGAGATTAAAGGCTTCCACGAGTTCATCTAGCTGCGCTTTTTGCAAGCCGATTGGCGTTATACCGGATTGTCTGCAATACAACAGGATCCGGGCTGCTTTATTCAACGTGTCGATCAAATCGAAGGCCTGGTGCACGTCTGATCCGGTTGCCAGGCAGCCATGCATTTCCCACAATACAACCGGATATCCGCGTTTTAGCGTGTCGACCGTTGCTTTTGCCAGTGCTTGCGAGCCGGGTAGGGCATAAGGAGCCAGTCCCGCTCCGCGAGGTAACAAAACCTTAACTTCCGGTAACATACCCCACAATGCGCGATTCAGCGTCGTTTCATCCCGATATTCGGGGAAGTGAGTTAAGGCAATTAATTCAGTTGGATGAGTATGCAGCACAAGGGTGTTTTGCTGGCCCTGCTTTTGAAGAAAACGATGAATGCCTAAATGTGAGGGCAATTCCGAGGTCGGGCGGAACGAGGGTGATCCTTCGCCGCCCCAGAGCTTCAAATAGCTGGAACCGTCTTCATTCAAGCGCAGAATGCAGGCGTTTCGTTCCGGGTGACGTGCGAAGTCGCGAAAACGATAGCCCGAACCGGTGACCAGGAAACTGTGTCCGGCCAACTCGGTAAGAGGCTCGATTAGAGGAACGGTTTCACTTCCTTCCGGCGGAGCAAGCGAAATCGACAAAACCTGGCTGATATCGGCGGAAAGATTTCCTCCGTTTGCTTCAGCCCAGCCTCGTTCCCATAAAAATCCGGCGACTTCAGTCATGTTGTCGAGCGTAGCTTTTAATTGTGGTTGTTCGGCTAAGAGATCAAACAACGATACCTCCCCACTGTTACTGGTTGCAGTGCATCACGATACAGCGTAACGCATCACGCTACACTATTTGCAGGGATTGTAGACGCAGAGCTGCCAAAGATCAAAAGAAAAGAGGGGCTTAAAGCAGGGGTGACCTTTCGAGTCCAAATAATGACTGAAATATTTAGTCCATTTTCAGTTTGCTGCCGGTTTTGTGGATGTTGGCAGTTTCTCTGCATTGCGGAAGAAGAAATAGTAAGTCAGGCTGGAAAGCGTATACAAGGCGGCGGCGATCAGGAAACAGGCGGTATAGTTTGCATTGAGCACCTGACCATACAAGAAAGAGGAAATTGCCCAGCAACTCGACCAGACCATCGCCATCAACGCTTGCAAAAGCCCTTGCTCTTCTTTACGGCATAATTCCATTACCAGCGTATTGCCGACCGGCATGGACATGTTCATCAATGCCGCGCGAAGTACGAATGCCGCCAAGGCCAGCGGTAAAGAAATGGAAAATGCCAGGATCAGCATGAAAGGCAAGCTGAAAAGCTGTGAAAAGACGATCGTTTTTACCTTGCCGAAACGTTCTGCAAGTGCTGGCGCAACCAGGATGCCCAATACCATGGTGGTGGCTTGAGCGGACATATACAGGCCGATGTCGTGGTCGTTGGAATGAAAGATGTCCTTGAAATATAGATTCATGAATTGAACGATCAAGCCGGAACCGATTCCGAGCATGGCCTGCGGCAAAAAGGCTTTGCCGAAAAGCGGCCAGTTCCAATTGCGAATGCCGGACAGTTTTAATAGGCGGCTTTTATCCTTTGGTTCTTCCTCTTCGTCGATCATCAGAAAGGGAATCAGTCCTAAAAAAGAAGCGCCGATGCCGATCAGGATCGTATAGCGATAGGCCAAAATGGCAGATAAGCCGCCGGAGAGCATCGCTTCTTTAGTCCAGCCTCCCAATGCGTTTCCCAGTACACCTCCTGCCAGGAAGATAATGAAAAGCGTACTGAAAATGTAGGTGCGCTCTTTTTCCGTTGAGTTGCGCATGATGAATGGACCGGATAGCACGCGCACGAAGGCGGATAATCCGAACGCAATGACGATAAAGAAGATCAAGAACGAAGGTTTTTCCATTAAAATCGCCAACATGAAACCCACGCTGCTTAGAAAACTCATCAATACCAGTTGAATTTTCAGCTTGATGCGTCCTGCCAAATAACCGGCTGGAAGCGCCATGGCGGCTACTGATAGATTTCCGATGGATAAAATATCTCCGATCAAGGCTTTGGAAAACCCGACTTCCTGTAAGTACAAGTTGAAAAGCAGCATCCAGAACGTCATCCCCAGATTCGCCAGCAAAGCCCCAAACAGAAATAACCGGACATTGCGGTTAAACAGCTTCAACCGGGCTCCATAATCCCTTAGCGCTTTAGAAATGCGCTGGAATGGATGGCGGTATGTTGTTCTAGGGCTGTCGCTCATTGGTTTCGTCTATGTACAACGTTGAGAATTGTTTACTTTGCTGTCAGTGTCTTATAGACTCCTTTCCGAGTGGGTCGTCCCTGTCGGAAAATGGATGTGAAATTGTGATGCGCAACACATCTTCCGAAGGTGATAGCCTACAACTCAATGAAATGCCAGTAAGAACCGTGAGCCAGGTTCATTTTTTACCAGCCAGGTAACGGTTCAATAAAAATGGAGAGAATTCCATGAAAAAAATACAGGCTTGCTGTAGGAAAAATATGCTGAGATGGATCGTGCTGGTTACTGCTATGTGCTGCCTTACGCTGCCCTCTGTGGTGTATGCGGAAACCTGGCTGGCGGGTGAGATGACGGAAGCTGGACCACATCCGCGCTTGGTGTTTTTGCCGTCACAAGTGCAGACCGTGATCGAACGCGTCAAGCGTGCGGCTTACCTGCCGATGATGAAGGACATTGTTCGCTACAGCAGCCGGGATTACGAACTGGATAACCACGAAAAAGGCAACGAGGCGAATAAAGCCAAAGCTGCGAAAGCCAGGGCATTTCTATATGCTATCGGTTTGACGTTGGACGCATCCGAAAACGTGGTGGCGCTCGATGCCGATACGCGCAATGCCTTGGCGGATCAGGCCTTGACCTACCTGCTGAATCTTTATCCCTTATCACGAGCCAAAGGCGTGCAGCCCAACGACGACATTCACACCGCCGAGGAATTGATGATGTATGTCCAAGCCTACGACCTGCTAAAAGGTGGGGACTATGATTTCAATGGTAAGGAAGCCGACGTAGTGCAACTGCTGGCCGATCTGACTGCCGACTTTTACGCCGATTTTGAAATCAGCAACTGGTTCGCCTGCCGTGCATACGTCAACAATCATCGCAGTAAATCCGCTTCGGCTATCGGAAGTGCGGCCATTGCACTAAACGGGCATGATTTCTCGAAAATCATCGATGACGGGCGCTACGACATCCAAAACTGGGCGGAATTCGGAATGCGCAACGTCGATTTTTCCTATATGGATACACAGATGGACGGCGAAGGCGGCTACCAGGAATCGGGTAGCTACCTGGTTTACTCCGGTGTCAACGTCTATCCGTTTCTCCGTGCCTGGAATCAATATACCGGTGCAGCGACTTGGACGGTTTCGCCACGCCCTCAAGATGCACCTCCCTACTATCGTTTCGATCAGCAGGAAGATTATGTGATTCAGGATTTTTACTCGAATCCGCTGTTTAGAACGCATCTGGACTGGATGTGGAAAATCATTCAGCCGGATTTCACGCATCCCGCCGTGGATGACTGTACGCCGGGAGCACGCTTGGCCTTTGGATTCTTCATCAACGACGAATTCGAAAACGCCGGCTTGTATCGCTGGATCTGGGAACACCAGAAAGGCGGCGCACAACTGGGTGGGTTGCTCAATTCCTGCGAGATGATTGCTGCCTTCGATGATTCAATCCCGGCAGAGCCGCCCTCCTACGAGATTTCTTTGGATCAGATGCTGCCGGTGGCGGGCAGTGCGGTCTTCCGGTCGAGTTGGGAAGAGGATGCGGTGTATCTGCATGTTGGCGTGGAGCATGGCATTGCTTCGGGCAGGATTCGTACGCGCTGGGGCGATCAGGTCGATGGTGGGGCTGGGCACGAACATGCCGATCCGGGATCGTTCATTTTGTTCGCCAATGGTGAGCCGTTGACAATCGACGCCGGTTATTTAGGATGGCCGAATCATGAAAAAGTGAACAACCCGGAAAATCATAATATCATTCTGGTTGATGGTAAAGGTCCGGCTAACAGCAAGGTGGCACTTCCGGCGTTTACTTTCGATGACGAAGGGCAGATGATCATCACCACTCCCGAAGTGGAAGGTGGCTGGTCTGCCTCGCAGGATGGCGAAGCCTGGCTCGTGCGCAGAAAAATACGCGAGGAGAACCTGGGGCAACTGGGCTTCGTCGAAGTCTGGACGGAGTATCATCAAATCGCTCCTTCCGTGGAAATTCGTCGCCGCATTCTCATACTGGATGATACGGCAGTCGCGGTTTACGATGAAATCACTCCGCTGGATGACAAGGCGCATGAACTGACCTTCCAATTGCACGGACATGGCGGTGGGAGCTTGACGACCGGTTCTTTTGAATTGCAGGCCAATGGTGGTCTGTGGATTCGAGAACGTGCGGCTTTGCAGGCGATGATCGTTTCCGATTCCGATCTGACATTGGAAGCCCGCGATGCCACCCACGACTCGCTGGATGTATTTAGTTGGAAAGAAGAAACGCATACCGTGCTGGATGCGAAAATTCAGGTGGCCGCAGGAAAACGCGGGCGTTTTCTGGCAGTAATGAAAATCCTGAGTGTGGATGCCGGGATTCCGGAAAGCACGGATTTTCATGTGCTGCAAAACGGAGAGCGTCCAAGTGGGGTGGCTTTTGGCAATGTGCAAGCAGAATGGACTCTCGCGCTTGGTGATGCGGAAGAATCCTATACGTTAAATGAATTGAACATCCAAGCGGACATGATCGCCGTGAAGATGGCGAAGGATGATTCGCTTCCTGTGGTTTTGTTTGGAATTGAAACAAGTGCATTGGGACCGGCGGTTGGCAATTGGATCGATGGCAGCGATGGTCCTGTTTCGTTCTGGTTGGAAAAACACGCGGAACAGGGATATGTGGGCGAGCGCATGCCTTCGTCGTTTTCCTCCGACCCGCAAAGCCGCTTCGGGTTGAAATTGCCGGAGATGAAAGAAGTGATTGGTGCATTTTACCAACTCGAATCGAATGGCTTTCTTGCTATCGACACAGAGGTGGATAGCCGCTTTCGCGTTACGGAATCGAATGCCGGCTTACGGGATTGGGCAGCGGTGCGAATTGCGATGGCAACGGAAGACGAGGCGGATAAACAACATCCGGCGTTTCGTGCCGATCTGCCCGATGTACTGACTGTGTACGATACTGTAACTCTATACAACCGTATGATGCTTCATGATGCCTCCCCAGAATGCAGTACGCAGTGGCGCTTGCTGCAACAGCCGGAAATGTCCGATCTTGATTTGTTAACAAGCGAAATTCCCGTTGCAGATTCGGTCTCCTTGCGTCCCGAAATTCCAGGTGAGTATGTCGTTGAATTGACGGTCGATTGCCAAGGATTGAGCGGTTCGGATCGCAGAACGATTACCGCAATAGGAGAACCGATCGACGTTCGTGCCGCCATGGTGGAAGATGGCGACTTGGATGAAGAGGCGGAACCGGAAGAGGAAGTTGACGAACAGGAGAGTGACAAGGAACCATCTGCGAGTGTGGATGGAGATGACGAGATCTTATCCGAAACGGAACGTGATGGTGGAGGCGGCGGCTGCCAGGATGCGTCTCTGCCTTCCTTCGGTCTAACGTTTGTACTGCTGCTTCTTGCTTCTTTCTGCATTCGAAAGAAACGAATGGAGCTTTAATCGACTGGTAAAGTCCGAATTGCTGCTTGACCTGTCGTAGTTCTTGGGCTACGAAGAATCGTGTTGGATGTTGTGTCGTCTTGAAACCATGAACCCGAAAGGTTGTTTATAATGAATTCAACGGAAATCACCCAGGCTATCGTTAAATTGAATCGTGAGTATCTTGCGCTGCATACCGCCAAAGAGGAGTTGTTCTGGGAAACCAAGATGGGGATTAGCAAGGACTATGAGGCGTTCAACAAGGCTGAAGGAGAGTTAAATCGTTTCAAGGGGGATGTTCAGCGGTTGAAGCTGTGTCGAAGCCTGTTGGAAAGTGGCCATGCGGACGAAAAGCAAACCGAAACTCTGACAGGCTGGATTCAGTTCTTCGAAGCTAACGTTATCGAACAACCCGAGGCGCAGGCGCTTTCGGAAGCGATTGTCGAGTTGGAAAGTAAGCTGCAACTGGCGCGCGGCGAGATGGATCTCGGTTATGTGGATAAAAGCACGGGAGACTTCAAGGCGGCAAGTTCGGTGGAACTGGCACTGAAGATCGGCTCCTCGGATAATGAAGAAGAACGCGAGGCAGCATTTCATGGGTTGGAAAGCATTGAACCCTATGTCATAGAGCATGGTTTTCTAAAAATCGTTAGCGAGCGGAACAAGCTGGCCCGCATGCTGGGATACCAGGACTATTACGACTACAAAGTTTCAACAACCGAAGGGTTTAATAAAGAAAAGCTATTCGAACTGCTCGACGATCTGGAGAGCCGTACCCGCCAGGCACAGGAAAGCTTTATCGAAAGCGTGAAAGAAAAGCATGGAGAGGCCGCGCTTAACCCCTGGAATTTCCGTTATCATACTCAGGGTGACGCCGTAAAGGACCTGGACCCTTACATGCAGTTCGATGATGCACTGCTGCGTTGGGGAAAGAGCTTTGCCGCGATGGGCATCCGTTACGATCAGGCAGTGTTGCAACTGGACTTGGTGGTCAGAAAAGGAAAATACGAGAACGGTTTCTGTCATGCGCCGGTCGCTCCCTTCGAAGACGAGCAGGGCAGGGTGCGCGCTCGCGTCAACTTTACCAGCAATTCCGTGCCGGGACAGATTGGATCGGGTAAACGCGCTGCCGAAACGCTTTTTCATGAGGGTGGTCATGCTGCGCACTTCTCCAATATGTTGATGGGGGCGCCCTGTTTCTCCCAGGAATTCGCGCCGACTTCCGCCGCTTTCGCCGAAACGCAGTCGATGTTCTTGGATTCGCTGCTGGATGATGCCGATTGGATGACGCGCTACGCGAAAAACGTACAGGGGGAACCCATCCCATGGGAAGTCATCGAAAAAGCCACAAGGCTTTCGCAGCCTGCCCAGGTGTCGATGCTGCGCTCCCTGTTGATGATCTGCTATGCGGAAAAGGCGTTGTACGAAATGCCGGAAGAGAAGTTGACGGCGGAAAATGTGATGAAGGAATTCATCGCCGTGGAACGACGCTTGGGCTTGTTGGATCGCTGCCCGCGACCGACACTGGCGGTGCCGCATCTGCTTTCCGGCGAGGCGAGTTGCATTTATCACGGTTATGTGCTGGCTTTGGCCGGTGTGGCCCAGACGCGTCATTATTTCATGGAGCAGTATGGCCATCTGACGGATAATCCCGAAATCGGTCCGCGTATGCGCGACGGTTACTGGCGGCCCGGTAATTCGATTCGTTTTATCGATTTCATTGCTCGCATGACCGGCAAGCCCTTCTCGATGGATGCATTGGTAGAGGATGTCTCCCTGTCCGCCGATGACGCCGTGGTGCAGCAAAAAGCCAGAATCGAGAAGCTGAATTCGGTTCCGGAATTCACCGGAGAAATCGAGTTGGATTGCGTGTTGCGCATGGTGCATGGCGCTCAGGTGATCGCTTCCACAGAGGATATGCCTTTCGAACAGGTGGCCACAACCTATGCGGAATGGCTGAAATCGCTGGAGAAATAGCCGCAGAAACCGACCGGATTTAAAGATGTTTCGGGGGGTGGTGCAGGTTCGTCTTCATGAGAAAGATTCGGGTTGGATGGCGATGCTTGTTGTTGACCCGTTTAGGCTATCATGATATATAATGCCTCGAATCGCCGTAGAGGGCGAAAAGGATTGTGAAGGATTGTGATGGATCAATCGGCATTACGACAAGCTGCGAAGTTATTGGCGGAATCCGAATACACGGTTGCGTTATCCGGTGCCGGTCTTTCTGTGGATTCCGGCATTCCCGATTTTCGCAGCAAAGGTGGGCTGTGGGAACGATTTGATCCGATGATTTATGCGCACATTGCCTCATTCAAACAAGATCCCGAGAAGGTGTGGGTCATGTTGCGTGAAATGAGCGACCTGATCAATCGTTCCATTCCCAATGCAGGGCACACCGCGTTGGCCGAACTGGAAAAACTCGGGAAATTGCAAGGCGTTATCACGCAGAATATCGATAATCTGCACCAGGAAGCTGGAAATAAGTATGTGGTTGAGTTTCACGGCAATACTCAACGTTTGCATTGTGTGTGGTGCGGAAAGCGTTACGGGAAAAGCGAAATTGCTACTGGCGTATTCGGCGATCCGCCGATTTGCGGATGCGGCAAAGTGCTGAAACCGGACGTGGTCTTTTTCGGAGAAGCCATTCCTCCGAATGCCTATCAGAAATCGGTGCATATGGCAGAAAAAGCCCAGGTGATGCTTGTGGTCGGTACCAGCGCGCAGGTTGCTCCGGCCAACATGCTGCCGTCTATCACGACTTCGACAGGTGGAGTTTTAATCGAAGTAAACCTGGAGCGGACGCACTTGACGGATCGCTACGATTCCGTTCTTCTACAGGGATCCACGACGACCGCGTTGCCTGAACTGGTTGACGCGGTAAAGTCGCTTCTTACCTAATAGTTCTATTCACTGGCAGTTCAACTGGATTCGGAAAGGTTCTAAAGAATGCTCTATGACGTAACGATTGTGGGCGGGGGCATTACCGGCTGCGCCATTGCTCGTGAGTTGATGAAATATCAACTGCGGGTCATCCTGGTCGAAAAGGAATGCGAAGTCAGCTTCGGCACCAGCAAAACCAACAGCGGCATTATCCATGGCGGACATCATGCTTCGCCGGAAATGCTTAAAGGCAAGTTGGAATGGGCTGGTAATCAACTCTGGGACGATTTGCGCGACGAGCTCGGTTTTGGTTTCAAGCGCATCGGCGAACTGACTGTCGCCATGAGCGAAGAGCAGATGCCGACCTTGGAAAAGCTGTTGAAAAACGGCAAAGCCAAAGGCGTACCTGGTCTTGAATTGTGGGATAAGGAGCGGATTCGCAAAGAAGAACCCAATCTCTCTGGAGATGCATATGCCGCAGTGTATGCACCGACGACGGGAGTTATCAATCCCTATGAAGCCTGTTTCGCGCTGATCGAAAGCGCCCGCATGAACGGGTTGGAAATTTCGGTGGAGAATCCGGTGCTTGGCATTTCGGAAACTTCCGATGGCAAAGCATTGTGGGTAAAAACGAAGAAGAAGTTGATTCGCACCCGCTTCGTACTCAATGCGGCGGGAGTCTATGCGGATCAGATATCCGAGATGGCCGGTGTGCGCGATTTTACGATCACGGCGCGAAAAGGCGAGGAATACCTGCTGGACAAGCGCTTGGATGGCTTGGTGAGTCGTGTGATTTTCCCCTGTCCGACTCCGACATCGAAAGGTATTCTCGTCATTCCGACCTTCGACGGAACGATCATGGTCGGACCGACCGCCCATTTCGTCGATGACAAGGGGGACGTATCCACTTCGTTGGAAGGTTCCGACGAGGTGTTCGGTTCGGTCAAGAAAGTGGTGCCCGGTATTTCCGAGCGCGATTGCATCGCGGAATTCGCAGGAATGCGTGCGGTTTCCAATACCGAGGATTTCATTATCGGTTCTACACCGTTAAAGGGCTTCATTAATGTTGCCGGCATCCAATCCCCCGGTTTGACCGCTGCTCCGGCAATCGCAAAGATGCTGGTGGAGATTCTGACCGAAGAAGGCTTGGAATTTGTTGCGAAAGACGATTTCGTCTCTTCCATCCCCAAACCGGTGCATTTCTCGCAGTTGCCAACCGAACGGCAGGAAGAATTGATCGCTCAGGATCCAAGCTACGGTCGTATGGTCTGCCGCTGTGAAGGCATTACCGAGCGGGAAATTCTGGACGCGATCCATTCAGGGGCTCGAACTTTGGACGGCATCAAGTTCCGTACCCGTGCAGGAATGGGACGTTGCCAGGGCGGATTCTGTACCTGGCGTTGCATGGAACTCCTTTCGCGAGAGTTATCGGTCCCGATTGAGGACATCACGAAACGTGGTGGAACAAGTTGGATCGTTCTCAAGCAGGGAAAGGAGCAGGCATCATGATCGACGCGAAACTTGTACAAATAGAAGACTCCTACGATGTGCTGGTCGTGGGCGGTGGTCCTGCCGGTATGGGCGCGGCGATGGGGGCTCGCCAGGCCGGAGCGGAACGAATCCTGATCGTGGATCGTGAAAAAGAGCCGGGTGGTATTCTGCTTCAGTGTATCCATCCCGGATTCGGACTGCACTTCTTTAAAGAAGAACTGACCGGTCCCGAATATGCGGAACGTTTCTTAAACCGAATTCTGGAAGACAATGTCGATATTGTCAATGATACCTATGTGTTGGATATCGACCGGGATCTGAATGTAAAATTGATTTCGCCGCAGTATGGCGTTCGGGTGATCAAAGCCGGTGCAGTTGTGCTGGCGATGGGCGCCCGCGAACGTACGCGCGGCGCGATCCGCATTCCGGGAACACGCCCGGCTGGCGTGTTAACTGCGGGGCTCGCCCAGAAATTCGTCAACATGATGGGCTATCTTCCCGGAAAGAGAGCGGTCATTCTCGGTTCGGGCGATATCGGTTTGATCATGGCCAGACGTTTGACACTGGAAGGTTGCGAAGTGGCCGGTGTTTTTGAAATCATGCCGTATTCCAACGGTTTGAACCGGAACGTCGTGCAATGCTTGAATGATTATGACATCCCGTTGAAGTTATCCACCACGGTGGCCTACATTCATGGGAAAGATCGTGTGAATAAAGTCACGGTGGCTCCGGTGGATGAGCGCATGCGTCCGAATATGAAGGAAAGCCAGGATATCGACTGTGACTGCGTGCTGCTTTCAATTGGACTGATTCCTGAAAACGAATTGTCCAGGCAATTGAATCTGCGTATGGACCCGACCACCGGCGGACCGATCGTGACGAGTGCGATGGAAACCTCCATCGACGGTATCTTCGCCTGTGGCAACGTGGTGCATATCCACGATCTCGTGGATTTCGTTACGCAGGAATCGCTATTGGCAGGTCAGAATGCCGGTGAGTATGCCGTGAACAAACGTCGTCCGGCGGACAACATCCGCTTGATGCCGGGAGACAACGTCGGTTACTGCGTGCCACATACGCTGTCGACCGATCGGGAGCATAACGTCTATATGCGAGTGCGCAAGCCGATGGACAAATGCGTGGTTCGTGTCGGTGACATTCACGAAAAGAAGATGCGCTATGCTTTCCCGGCGGAAATGATCTCATTGAAAATGACGCCGGAGATTCTGGAAACCTTCCGGGGTGACACGTTGAAAATCGACATCCTGCCGCGATAGGGAGACTGCTATGCAAGTAACCAATTATCTGTGTATCGGTTGCCCGATGGGCTGCCATTTGGAAGTGATCGAAGACGGCGATGAGCCGCTGAAGGTGAAAGGCTTTTCCTGTAAACGTGGAATCGACTTTGCCAAGCAGGAGCATACAGACCCGCGTCGCATGATGACCACAACGGTGCGTGTCGAAAACGGATTGTTGCCTAAACTGCCCGTTAAAACACGCGAACCGATTCCGAAAGACAAGGTGGTCGATGTCTGTAACGCCCTGCATACCCTTCAATTGGAAGCACCTGTTTCGATGGGAGATATAATTATGAAAAACGCCTTGGATTTAGGCGTGGATGTAATCGCCTCTCGCAGTATGCCAAAGGTCTGAGGACGCGGATTCGCTTCAATTTCAAGTAACTCTAGCGCCCTCGCTTTTAAGTGGGGGCGCTTTTTTTAATGATAGGACAGACTATGACTGGAGAAGAAACCGTAGTGTTCCTCGAAGGAAAACGAGTGAAGCTGTGTCCCTTGCGTGATGAAGATGTGGCGCAGTACCAGCGCTGGTTCAACGATCAGGAAGTGATTCAGTACATGCTGTCTTATGCTCCCATGACGCTTCAGCATGAACGGGACTTTATCGAGAACGTTCAGCAATCTTCTCTCGAAAAACAAATGATCGTTGCGATTCGCTTGAAGGATTCGGATGAACTGATCGGGAACCTGGGATACCATGGGATTGATCATCGTCAGCAACGGGCAGAAGTTGGAATCGTGATTGGTGAAAAACGCTTTTGGAACAAGGGCTATGGCACGGAAGCCATGCGCCTATGGCTCGAATATGGATTCAACATGTTGAATTTCAGGAAGGTGATATTGGAAGTGTTCGAACAGAACCTTCGTGCCCAAGCCGCCTATAAAAAACTCGGATTTTGCGAGGTCGGTCGCCTTCGGGAGCATCGGTTAATCAATGGCGAATGGAAGGATAATATCTTGATGGAACTGTTCCGGCGGGACTACTTCTCCGAATGAGCGAATTCATTGGTTCTGTAAAATGGAGTTTCCGAAAGCCAGAAAAGGAGTAATTCCACTGAAAAGGGGAAAGTCACAAGATTGACAGGGGGGTGTTTTCAGTGTAGGCTTGTCTAAGAAAGTAAAGTATTCTTATTTTGCTTGGTTTAAGCGAAAGCTTTTAACAATACAACGAAGCCATTTCAAGGAGTGGGCTATGCTGGATAGAGAAGCTGTTGAAAGCGTAATAAACGAAAAAATCCGTCCGGGAATCATGATGGACGGAGGGAACATAGAAGTAGTTGAAGTGAAGGATGATATCGTTTACGTGCGTCTTATGGGTGCTTGTGGCACCTGTCCTGGGGCGCAAATGACGTTGAAAATGGGAGTTGAACGAATTTTACGCAGCGAATTTCCTGATCTAGATGAAGTCAAGATGGCCTGACCGGCAACCGAACGCTAGGATCGGACCGGATTGAGAATACGGCGGTTTCACCAATAAAACGAAACCCGGGGGCTATTTAACAAGTTATTCGTGATGGGTAACGGGAATTGATCCGAATGGCAGCGACACCGAATGCTTCGGTCAATGCCATTATGAGAGATAATTCGGGTGTTTGTCCTGATTCGACTTGTCGGGAGCGTTGAATTCGAAATGCGAAATGTTCGTGTGCTTCTTCCAGCGATTCATCTCGCCTTGGCATTATGCTTGCTGATGCTCGGCATGTCACTGTTTATGCCGGGTTGTGATTTTTCCGAGTCTCCCCAAAATTCCGATAATCCTGCGAAAAATGAACAAATACGTCTTCGATGGTTCGAGCAGAAACTGGTCGTGTTTCATGGCATCCCGGTGAATATCAAATTCGCTATCCGGCAGAACGAACTCTCCGTCGAGCAACAGGGACAACATCTGAAGGAAGTCGTTTCTTCCGTATTCGAACGGGTAAATGCAGAATTCAATGCTTTCAGCGATTCCTCCGAATTGGGGAAACTGAATCAACAAACGAGTTTGGAGCCTTTGACCGTTTCTCAGGATATGCTGATCGCGTTGAAACTCGCCTCGGAGATGTATGAGAAGACGGGCGGAGCCTTCGATCCAACCGTGTGGCCATTTAAGAAAGTGTGGAACCAGGCGAAAAAGACCGGAATCCTTCCTAATGGTAAAGAACTGTTGGAGCAGGCGCAGCATGTCGGGATGGGAAAGGTAACTTTTACGGATTCGCCCCCTTCAATCAAAAAACAGGTTAATGAATTACAGTTCGATTTCGGCGGGTTCGTCAAAGGACTGGCCGTCGACTGGATTACTGCCGATTTGAAAAAGGAAGGAATCACACAGGCTTTGGTGCAGTGTGGTGGTGAAACTCGCATCTGGGGGCTTAATGCCGATGAAGTCGGCTGGCGCATCGGTGTGCAGCACCCCGTGGATATGCAGGCGATGGATGGTGCCATACAAAGCGAACGTGAAATTGCGATATCGACCAGTGGAAACTATCGGCAGCCAATCCAAATCGGGGAGCAAACCTACTATCACATTTTCGATCCCAAGACCGGTCAGCCGATCTCGACGGATGTGTTGGGTGTAACTGTTATTGCGGTGAAAGACCGCTACGCAAATGCGAAAGCGGATGCCTGGGCGACGGCGCTAGCTGTGCTTGGGGCAGAAAAGGGCATTGAATTTGCTCGGAAGAACGATATTGAAGTGATGTTTCTCATTAAAGACGATGCTCGCCCTGGTGGCATACGGCGAGTGTTGACGGAGGGGTTTACAGCTTATTATCAACCCATTAGTCCGTGAATATATGACAATATAGTAATCAGATAGGAAATATTGCTGTACAATTTTCCTGAATAGACGTAAATAGTAATTTAAATAACTATGTAATTTGTTCTTCTGAACCGGTACCCGTGAAGTTATGCCGAACGATGTGCTAAGGGGCTTATTGTCCGCGAGTCACTAAGAACGAGAGGTGTACAGATGGTGTTCCGTTTTAGAGGGGGCGTGCAGGTTGCTCATTACAAGCACTTCACCGACCGGAAAGCGATTGAGCCGGTTCCTTTGCCCCGTCAACTAATCGTATCCATTCAGCAGCATTTGGGAGCACCGGCCAATGTCGTTGTAAACAAAGGCGATCTGGTTAAAAAAGGACAGATTTTAGCGGAAGCGGGAGGATATGTGTCCGTTCCCGTTCATGCTCCTACCTCCGGTAAGGTTGTTGCTGTTGAAAAGCGTCCGCACTCTATCTTGGGGCGAGGGCTATCTGTGGTGTTGGATGTGGATGGCGAGGACGATTGGCTTCCTGACTTGCTGATCGAACGGGACTGGTATGATGTTGAACCGGCGGAAATCCGGGAAATCGTTCGCCAATGCGGAGTCGTGGGTATGGGCGGCGCAACGTTTCCCACTCACGTCAAGTTATCACCGCCTCCGGATAAGCCAATCGATACGGTGTTGATCAACGGTGCGGAATGTGAACCGTATACGACTGCCGATCATGTTGCCATGCGCGAAATGTATGAAGAAATGATTGTTGGTATACGCTTGATCGTCAAGGCGGTTGGCGCGCAGAAAGCGGTGATCGGTATTGAAAACAATAAGCCGGATATCATCAAGTTACTGAAAGAGCGACTGGCAAGCGAAGATGGCTTAGACGTGGCGGAACTTCCCGCTCGTTACCCGCAGGGGGCGGAACGATCCCTGATTCACGCGATTTTAGATCGCCACCTGCCAGCAGGAAAACTTCCTTTGGAAGTCGGTGTGCTCGTTCAGAATTCGTTTACGGCGATTGCCGTTGCCAATGCGATTCAGCACAACCAGCCATTGATCGAATCGATTGTCACTGTTACGGGATCTTGCGTACAAACTCCAAAGAACCTTCGTGTCTTATTAGGAACGCGGATTGAAGATCTGATCGAGCATTGCGGCGGATTCAGTGAAACGCCAGGGAAAATCGTGATGGGCGGCCCCATGATGGGTATCGCTCAATATACGCTTGATTCTCCGGTCGTGAAGGCCACAAACGGTGTGATCTGCATGAGTGTCGAGCAGGCGCGGCCGGTGCCGATGCAGGCTTGTATTCGGTGCGGGCGTTGCCTGGAAGCCTGTCCGATGGGCCTGGCTCCCACGGAAATAACGGAATATGCGTTGAAAGGGGATTTCGGTGCAGCGCAGGATGCCCATGCATTGGATTGCGTGGAATGTGGCTGCTGTACC
The DNA here is from genome assembly GCA_965140415.1 of Myxococcota bacterium. Classification (GTDB taxonomy): domain Bacteria; phylum Myxococcota_A; class SURF-8; order SURF-8; family SURF-8. The sequence continues at coordinate 3,469,493 of OZ223209.1, read as the reverse complement.
TTTGCGTGCCCGGCGCATCGACCGATGGTGCAGACGATACGAGCGGCCAAGGTTGTGATTCGCGACCGAATGAGCAAAAACTGAAGACATCGATAAGCTAAGATTTTGAATAAGGGTGGTGCATGGAATGAGTGACGTTCAAACGGCGAACGAAAAAAAAGTGGGTTTGGTGTTGCCGGATTGGTTGACGGTTTCTTCCTCTCCGCATTTGCACTCGGACGAATCCGTTCAGAAAATCATGTGGCACGTCTGCTTGAGCCTGGCTCCTGTGGCGCTGTGGGCCATCTACATGTTTGGCTGGCGGGCGCTGGTCATGATCCTCGTCGGATGTGGCAGTGCGGTGTTGACTGAGTACCTGATCCAGAAATGGCGCAAGGTGCCGGTGACGGCATTCGATGGCAGTGCGTTTTTAACCGGTTTGTTGCTCGTGTTTTGTGTTCCCGTCACGCTGCCTTTCTGGATGATGGCGCTTGGATCGGCTTTCGCTGTTGCCGTTGCAAAGCAGACATTCGGTGGGTTGGGCCAGAACGTCTTCAATCCGGCGCACATCGGGCGCGCGTTTTTACTGGCTTCTTTCCCGGTGCAGATGACCACCTGGAGCGCCACCGCCAGTCATGCGGCGAATGCCGTAGACGGCATGACCACAGCGACACCGCTCGGTGTGCTGGCAGAGGAAGGATATGGAGCCGTTCAGGCGAGTTTCGGTAGCGGTGGAGAGCTATACTGGAGGCTGTTTTCCGGGAACATCAATGGCTGTATCGGTGAAGTGTCGGCTCTTTTAATCATACTGGGTGGAGCTTATCTGCTTGTTCGGCGCTACATCAGCTGGGAAGGTCCGGTGATTTACATCGGCACAGTCGGGCTGCTCAGTTGGGCATTTTCCGGTGACGCCGGTTGGTTTAGCGGCGATCCCATATTCGCGATTTTAAGCGGCGGGTTGATTATCGGTGCATTTTACATGATCACCGATTACGTAACGACGCCGATTACGAGAAAAGGTCAGATCATTTTCGCTTTAGGTGCAGGATTTCTGGTCTGGCTGATTCGCCGCTACGGAGGCTACCCGGAAGGCGTGTGTTATTCCATCCTTTTAATGAACTGTTTCACGCCGTTGATTGACCGCTTGATCAAACCGAAGCGCTTCGGACAGGGAAAGGCTCGATCATGAGTACGGAGGCTGTCATTCATAAAGAAGATCCCGGCATTTTGAAACTGACGTTGATTCTTACCGCAATCACCACCATGGCGGGAGTGATTTTGGGCGGTGTAGCGTATTTCACGATGCCGGTAGCATATGAAAATCAGATCAAAGCTCAGCAGCTTGCTCGGCAGCAATTGCTGCCCGCTGCTGCATCTTTTACGGAAATCGAAGGTCATGACGCCTGGTATGTCGGAATCGATTCCAAAGGCCAACCGGTTGGCTATATCATCAAGACAGCAGAAAAGGGCTACGGCGGATCGATCACCATGTTGGCCGGTGTGGACAAGTCCTTGAAACTGATCGACTACAAGGTGCTGTCGCATAATGAGACTCCCGGTCTTGGAGAATTGATGAAGAAAGAGAAGTTCAAAAAACAATTCAGAGGTCGGGACAGCGGACAGATGCAGCTCACCAAGCGTGGTGAAGAAGGAAAAATCCAAGCGTTGACCGGGGCGACCATCACATCGCGAGCGGTGATGAACGCTCTTATTAACGGGTTGAAAGAGCTTAAAGAAGTGGTTGGGAAGACTACCCAACCGAAGCGTGAACAGGAGCATTGAGCCATGGCGGATAAAGTATCCCCTCCGTTTAGGAACCTGTTAAGTGATGGCATTTTCGCGAAAAATCCGATTTTCGTGCTGGCATTGAGTTTGTGCCCTGCTGTTGCGGTTACGAGCACTGCCATTACGTCATTGGCGATGGGCGCTTCGGTGTTGTATGTCTTGACGATGAGCAACACCTTCACATCCCTTTTCAGGAATGTGATTCCACACAAGATCCGCGTTCCCGCCTACATCTCGATTATTGCATTCAATGTCACCTTCGTTCAACTGGTGATGTCCGCCTATTTGCCGCATCTTTACGATGCGTTGGGGGTCTATCTGGCGCTGGTTGTGGTGTTCGCCATTATTCTAGCGCGGGCGGAGGTTTTTGCCAGCACGCACAAAGTGATACCTTCGTTCGTGGATGGCTTCAGCATGGGGCTGGGATTTTCCTTGGGGTTGTTGCTAATTGGAATCATTAGGGAATTTCTGGGGAGCGGAAGCTTTTTCGGGATGCAGGTGATTCCGGAGGAACATTTCGTTCCGATTCTGATGGTGATCCTGCCGCCGGGTGGGTTTATCGTGATTGGCCTGTTGATCGGTTTGTTCAATGTGATCGGCAAAGCGAGAAAGCAGCGAAATCAATCGGAAAGTGCACCGGAAACTCTCGGTGAACAAGCGGTACCAGCTAGCGGGCAGGAGGCATAAATCATGACGGAATACCTGCTGTTATTTGTCGGGGCGGTGCTGATCAACAATTTCGTTCTAACCCGCTTTCTCGGTCTGTGTATCTTTTTCGGCGTGTCCAAGAATTTCGATGCTTCGGCGGGAATGGGTGTGGCGCTGACTGCGGTAATGACCATTGTAGGGATTATCAACTACCTGATTTTCTACTTCATTCTCGTTCCGTTGGGATTGTCGTTTTTCACTACATTGGTGTTCGTACTGGTCGTGGCCAGTGTCGTGCAGCTTTTGGAAGTGATTACACGTCGTTACCTGCCGAATCTTTATCAGTTGTGGGGCGTCTACCTGATTCTGATTGCCACAAACTGTGTTGTGCTGGCGGTGCCGCTGTTGAACATCGCCAATCATTTTACCTTTCTTGAAAGCATCGTGCACTCTATCGGTGCCGGTGCCGGATTCGGTCTGGCGCTGATTTTGATGGCTTCCATTCGCGAGAAACTGGATTACGCGGATGTGCCGGAATCCTTGAAGGGGCTTGGCATCGCCTTTATCACGGCGGGCTTGTTGGCCTTATCCTTCCTGGGATTTTCCGGTATCGTTCCGATGGATTGAGCGGGAGAGACATTATGACCAACCCCTCTGTATTTGTTGAATTGCTGGTCGGATTTGGAACGGCGGCGACTGCGGTTAAAAGCATCAATCCGCTCATTCTGATCGGTGTTCTGGCTGGATTGGGGGCGACTTTCGGTTTCTTACTGGCATTTGCCGACAAACGAATCGCCGTCAAGCTCAATCCGCTTATTCATGAGGTGGAAGAACTGTTGCCGAAAGGGCAGTGTGGTGCCTGTGGCTTTCCCGGTTGCGGGAAGTATGCCGAAGCCGTGGTTGAGAATGAATCGGTTGCCCCGAATCTATGTGTGCCGGGAGGTAGCGAAGTTGCACAGGCGGTGGCGTCATTGACTGGCAAAGTGGCTGAAGAAGTCGAGCCTTGCACAGCGCGGGTTTTATGCCGGGGCAGTGCGGAATTGGCGATGCAGCGTTATCTGTACGACGGCTTACCCGACTGCCGTGCAGCCCATTTGACGATGGGCGGCTATAAAGCTTGTGAATACGGTTGTCTGGGATTTGGCAATTGCGTGAAAGTCTGCAAATTCGATGCAATTCACATGGGAGCTAACGGCTTGCCGGTAATCGATCAGCAGCGTTGCACCGGTTGCGGCAGTTGCGTGCAGGAATGCCCGAGAAACGTGATCGATCTGGTGCCGAAACACGCGAAAGTCATTGTGTTCTGTCGATCGCAGGAAAAAGCCGGAACCGTAAAAAAACAATGTCAGGTCGGCTGTCTGGGGTGTGGTTTGTGCGCCAAGTTCTGTGCAGACAAGGCGATCGTCATGGAAAATGCATTACCCAAAATCGATCACGTACGCTGTGTGGATTGCGTAGAATGTCTCTGCCTGACGGACAAATGCAAAACCGGTGCGATTCAGAGATTGTGATACTTCGTAGTACTCCATGAAACAGTTTGAGGGAATTTCGTACTTGATGTGTTAGAGCACTGGTGCGATTTCTAAATTTCGGACAAGATCCCTTCTTGCATCCCTGCCGTTGCGATCAGCTTGTCCGCCAGCAGCCATGCCAGCATTGCCAGACATTCCATGTCGAGATAGCGTTGTGCACGTTCTTCGAACAGTTGTAGACAGCGGGCCGGGAATTCTTCGTCGCTATCATTGAAAAGCAGCAGAATCGGAACTTTCGGCAGCGGATAAAACAGCCGAATCAAATCATACGGCAGGTTGAGTTTCGGATCTTCGCCATTGAGAATGTCGCAGGCTTTTTCGAGTGAAGCGATTCTACCTGAAAATGCAGTAGAGATTGGAAGTTCCGCGTTGGCGATGAAGCCTCCTACAAACGGGGCGGCATCCTTGAATTCACGGTAGTGCTTCCATTGCTGCTCTTCAGGCTCCGTTTCAGGATGTAGCAGGACATATTGCGCAAGCAGTATGTAATCGGCAGGAGTCGGGCGCTGACCGGACTCATCTACAATCTCGGTTGAAGAGACACGGTATTCTTCTCCCAATAGCGGGATATGACAAACGTTTTCCGTAAAACGAGCACCGATTTTCGGGGCAATTCCTTGCAGATCGTGTTTCGCGATTCGATCCAGGTAAAACTGGTAGGTCTGATCGAAAACCGGATTGCGTCCCATAACCACCTCCGTTGATATCTTAAAATACCCGATTCCGACCCTCGCTGCAATGGTACGGAGGAATAAAAAAGGCGACCCCGAAAAGGGGCCGCCAAAGTGACTTAAGTATCCCGATGATTATTTCTCGGGTTGCTTGGGAGTCAGAGATAGAACGCCCTTGGCATTGCTGCGAATTTCATCCCAGTTCTGAATCATCGGGAGGTATTCGCCCTTGAGCCAGAGTTTGTGCTGGTCGCCGTAATGCGGCGAAAGTGGCCAACCGGAAACGCCGGTGTCAGACACCCACCAGCCGTGGTCCATGTCGTTCAGATCGACGATCATGCGATACACCGGACCGGCCATGGCACGGAAGGGGAACTTGGGATGACCGAGATCGAAATGGGATTTCCACACGGTATCCAATCCGCCGCCGACTTCGGCGCGTGGAAGATTGACGGTTTTGGCCAGTGCTTTTTTGGAGCCGAAAACATGCTTGATGTGGATGTCGTGCAAAGCACCCCAACGCCAGGCGCTGGGATCTTCACCCTGCCATTCGGTCAGTTTGGTCACACTGGTGGTAAACGCGGTTTTAATCGCCTGGGAGCGGGTTTCCAGTTCTTCGGTGGCGCGATTATCCCACACGACGTGGTCGGGGCGGTCAAACCAGAGATCGGCAACGTTCGTAGAGTAGCGCTGGGACATGAAGAATTCAAAAGCGTGTTTGTCCATTTCGTCTTTGACCGCTTCCATAATTGATTCGCGATAGGTCAAAAAGAAAATAGCGGCTCCGGCGGAGTCTGTATCCGTGACGTAGTTCCAGGATTTCAGAATTTCCCGCGCTTTTGCTTGTGCCGGGGTCAGATCCTTCATGGTTTCCAATACTTCCATGATGCGCGGCGTAATGCGGCGTGCGCGGATGGAAAGCACGTCGGTCTGAATGGCGGCGAAGCTGTCTTTGTTATGTTTGGGAACTTCTTTCAGCATTTCCAGAATCCGGTCTACACGGTAGGAAGGAGCACTGTCGATCTGGTAGTAATTCCCACCCAATTCCGGGTCGATGGTCAGGTTGTTGGCGTGGGCGTAGTGACCGCTGGTGGACTCTCCCCAGGGGAGTTCTTCGGGATTGAGGAAGCCATCCCATTCGTACTTATCCAACCAGCCGGGAACGGGGAAGGTGCCGCGATGATTGTGCCGGATGGGAACCTTGCCCGACATGAAATGGGCGATGGTACCGTTCGTATCTGCCGCACTCCAGCTTTGAGCCGGGGTCACTACACCGTAAAAGGCTTCACGAAGCTCCGTGACGTTCTTGGCACGGTTGGCGACTCCCAGAGCTGCGATTCCTTTGGAAACGCCCTCGGTGTCCCATTTGATGGCGACCGGTGGAGCATCTTTTGGGAAAAGGTTGGGGTACATATCGTTCATGATTGCGCCGTGTCGTGACGAACGAAGCGTGAACACTTTGTCAACCAGTTCGCCGTCTTCCAATACGCGGATGACCACTTCTTCCTTCACGAAGTCTTTCCATCCATTGGGAGTTAGATACTGATCGGCATTCTCCGGGTTGACTTTTTCGATGTACAGATCGATGCAGTCGGATACCGCCGAGGTCGCGGCCCAGGCAACGTGCTTATTATGTCCGATCAGCACATAGGGCAGGCCGGGAACGGTGGTGCCCATGACGTCGAGATCGGGGGTTTTAAGGTGCTGCGGGAAAAAGAAGGACGGCATCAGGTGGGCCATGTGCGGATCGCTGGCGACCATCGGTTTACCCGAGGCGCTTTCTTCGCCGGAGACAACCCAGCTATTGCTGGCGCCGGTGGCTTTCGCCGCGTCGGCGGCCAGACGCAGGTTGGCTACCTTCTGTTCTTCTTCCCAGGGTTGGTAGGGTTTCGCCGGGAGAAGTTCGCGTAATTCCGGGGCGATGGCGGGAGGTAGTGTCACTCCGAATTCTTTAGAAGGCAGGGTGACATTTCCGTGCCAGTAGTCGTTGCCGTAAATTTCTTCAGCGCGGTCGATTCCGACGTTCAAGGCCAGAAGAAGGCGGGTTGCCTCCTGGTGGTAGTTGTGAGTGATGCTCCAGGCAGTCAGACGACCCAACGCGAAGGAATCTTCGATAGTCCAGGGTTCGGGTTCAACACGCAGCAGGCGGTATTCCAACGGTGGATACATTTTCAATGCAGCATTGACACCATCGGTAAAAGCCTGAATCAGTTTTCGCTGTTCGTCCGTCAGTCCGGCCACATCGCTGGCAACGGCTTTGTCGAATCCCCAGCCGCGCATGGAAAGATCGAAGCCGACGGTCGTGCTATCCATCAAGGACTGGTCACCAACGAGTTCGGAAAGGCGTCCGCGCGTGATGCGGCGCATGGCATCCATTCCGAAAAAGCGGCTTCGACTCTGCGTAAAACCAACGGCGCGCAGCAGGTCCATTTCGTTCTGAGCTTCGACGTGTGAAACTCCGGCTTCATCCAGGTAAATGGAAACAGGAGCGCTTAATCCAGCGAGTTCAATGGTTTCGGATTTGTCTTTCGGGTAATCCGGAGACATCTTGTAGCCAATGAACGAGCTTGCAGCACAACCATTAAGAAGCAGGAATGCTATTAGCAGCAGCAAATAGCTTAGCGAACGTGGGAATGAGCGTGTTTGATACAACATGTCAGTCTCCTTCCATAGTAGTACAAATAGAAAGGCAAGATCGGCGAAACCGATTAAGTCGGCGCTTTTAGTTGCAAATAGTGGTTGTGGTTCGTGTTGAGCTTCGACGGAATCGGTTGTTATCGGTTACAAAGTGGCACACCCTCGCTTTTCCCGTTTCATTTAACAGGGACTAGGTTTGCAAGGGGCCAAGTTGCAGGCAGTCTACCATGTTTGATTCAATTCTCAAGGAAAAAGCGGTGGTTGGTTTGGGTAAATTTGGGAGTAAAAGCAAGCTTGCTAGCTTGGCTGTATTGCGTGTAGCCAGGCTTCAAGAAACTCCTTAACCGCCTGACAATCAGCAAGATAGCCCCTTGCCTCCGTGGGTTCGTTGCCATCTCCTACCTTAATCCCAATTCCGCGATTTCGCAGAAAGCGGAATGCGTCTTCATCTGAATCGTCATCGCCGATATGCACCGTCAAATTGCCTTCCGGTTGGAGATTATGCAGGTATTGCAAGGCATCGCCTTTATTATGACCGATGGCCCGGAATTCGACGCCTTGCTTGAAATACCGGCATTCCGTTTGTTTGCCGTCTGCCAGTGAATTCCATGTGTTAAAGACCACTTGCTCAATCTCTCTGGCTTCGTTCTCTTTAATTGCCTGTGTGTAGACCGCAATGCTGGACGCCTTTTCCGCCAGTAAGGAGATATAACCCAACTGCTTGATACAGTCTTTTGCTTGCTTGAACCCCTCTTGCTGAATGTCATTCAGTGGATAGGTAAAAGAGTCTCCTTCGGGAAAGTAAAACTCCCAGCCATGGCTGCCAATTAGGGGAATTCGCAAATCATCGAGAAAATCGTGTAAATGCGGCATGGGGCGACCGGAAACGATGGCAAGCTGCGTTCGACCCGTATCGCGAATCTGGCAAAGAAGACCTTGAATTCCGGGGTAAAGACGTACCTGCATACGATCGATGTGAAACGGTGCAAGGGTACCGTCATAATCCAGGCTAAGCAATCGATGATCTGCCTTGGCAACGCACTCCCAAAAATTGTTATTCTCTTTGGAAACGGGCAAGGGGCGGAAAGGGGTCTTTTTTATCGTATCCATTTCAAATAGTTACCTACATCGTTGAAACATCAATGAGTTTAGGTGCGATGCGATAAAAAAGAAAGGATTTTAGTCGGTGATCCCCTATCAGAATGTCAACAAAAGCTGGGAGCGGAACACGATGTCATCCCTGGACGTTTCCTGCTTTAGCTCGGTAATCTCTTGAATCTTCTGCGTCGTCGTTTTTTTCCAGGTCACGTCGTTTTGCCACTTAAGGTAAGATCCGATGATATAGGTGTTGATACCGAAGCTCAACTCCTGCTCTCGCTTACATTGACCGGCTTTGTTGTAGGCGCTGATCAAATCATTGGCTTCTTTCGGACTGATTTTGCTTGCCGCCAGATCTTCATTGACGGTGGCAATTTGACTGGTGGACCAGCTACGGGCGTCTTGCAGAAGATCGTCGTGGACATTTGCGATGGCATAGCGTAATGCGAACTCAACTCGCTTTTTAACAATATAGCTGGCTTGAGCGATACCGCCCATCATGGCGATTCCATCAAGACTTTCATCATTTTGCAAATCCGTCCAGGCCATGTAGTAGACAAGGGACAGGCTGAAGCCATGCGCTTTCATCAGAAACTCAGGAGCAAGACGGAACTTCAGATCGTAGGCGAGTTTCGGGCGAATGTCCCAGGATCCGCTCAGTCCGATCATGAAACGGAAAGGACCGCCCTTCATGTCCGTATCACCCTTAACGTCGATGTTGTTGTGATTGTAGGCCAAGTGCCAGACCAGTTCAGGATGAAACTCGACTTTCGGGGCGATGTCGCTGAGATCGGATGGATTGTCGATTGGTGCTCCATAGATTTTAGCGATATTCACGGAATGCGACTTGCGTGCGTTGACGCCGGTAAATACACCCACCTCGTACTCAATCGCCTCCGGTTTTTCCGCACCATTGTGCAGCATCAAACCCATTTGACGCTCGGCACCGAAGTACTTGGTCGTCAGCGCCCAATCGGGGAAAGTCAGGTTTTTATCGGATTGAATTCGGTAACGTGTAAATGGTATTTTCCATTGACCCAGGCGAAGTTGCGCCTGAGTGTGAAAGCGATAGTTTAAAAACCAGTCCAGAAATTCCAACGAACGAGGGGCCGTGCTTAATTGTAGGTAGTAGGTTAAATCCTTGCTTAAAACTGAGCCGCTCAATTTCAAGCGCAAGCGGCGGATTTCTGCGGTTACGGTATTATCCCGGTCTTGACCGGAGCCCTGATCTTTACTTGTAACCGTAAACAACAGTTGAGCTGCGAATCCGAATCGTATGGAACTTTGACCGTTCGGGCTGGATAGTTCAAAGGGACCGATCTTTTCCGGCCAGCTGCTAGCGGTTGGAGACTCGTGCTTTGGTGTTTGATTGGAAGCGGCTGCTTCCGTTGTTTCTGGTGCTGTGTTTTCATTGGCATAGGCCGAAGTGAAAACCGTATTTAAGGTTATGATTAACAATACAGCGATCGTACAAGAAAGATATTTCATTTAAGTATTTCCTCTCATTTACTGAACACAGTACCGCCTCCATTTGTGGATGTTAATGTATTATGAGTTTACGGTTAAGTCAGTTAAAAAAGTGTTAAATAATGAATGCGGTGTGGATGAGGGTGGGATCAGTACGGGTATGCGCCAAGTGTAAACAAGCGCAAGATCACGAGATTGGCCCGATCGATATCCAAAATGAAATACAAGCCGGTGGTAAAGAAATAGTGGATGGTAAACAGCGCACTGACCGTTGATGAGAATCGCGGATGTGCTTTCATCCAGAATGCCACTGGTTTCAAGGAGTTCCAGTATTCTTTCTCGTTTGCGACACGATGCCAGAAAATCTGCCACAGGCGCATAATGGCAATGCCGATACCCTGTAGCAAGCCCCATACTATGTAATGCCAGGCCAGGTAATGCCATGCTCCAACAAAGAAGAATGTGATCATTCCATTGATAAAGGCATTCTTACGTCCTCCTCCCAATGGCCGATAGACATAGTCGCGCATCCAGAAGCTCAAGGTGATGTGCCAGCGACGCCACCACTCTCCGATATTCTCACTGAATACAGGTAGATAGAAGTTTTCCGATACACGGATGCCAAACAGTCGCGAGAACCCTAGGGCGATGTCGGTGTAGCCACCGAAATGACAGTAAACCTCTACGATTCCCATGAGCAGAAGCCAGTAAATCCAGGCTATGGAAAGATCTGGAATGTGAGTGCAGGCATCTTCGCGCCAGGGGTATAGAACTGCGGCGTAAAGTGCCGTTTTTACTGCACCTAAAAAGATTCTGTAAAGACCAAATCCGATGTCGAATGCGGTAATCGAACGGGTGGAAGCGGAAACGAGACTGCGCTCGAAGGTCTGAAAGCGCTCGATCGGTCCCAATCGAAGGATGGGAAAAAACACCATGAACAGGGCGAAGTGAGAAGCCTTTGTGGTTCCGATTGTGCCTTTCAGGCTGTCCACAATATAGTGGATGAGCTTTGGCAGCATAAAGGCGATGCCGCACCAGTGCAGCAAAGGAACGATGAAATGGCGATCCGTCAGCGGAAGGGCAGGTTCCCATTCATAGCTTTCACGAATCAGAAGAATCCCGTATATCAACAGGGCCAATGAAACAAGCAATTTGGTCGTTTGCTTTTGGAATGTGGCGTCTATCAATGCTTTGGGTTGCAATCGTTTGACGGCAACATAAAAAAGCATTGGAACGGCAATAAGGAAAAATGCGAATATGAAACCGTGCAGAACTCCGATCATGACCATGCTGGCCAGAATCAGGTAATGAACGCGCCAGGTTTTTGGCAACAGGTAATAAAGCGGTACCGCGAATACACCGAAGATTAAATAGTCGGTATATTCATATAGATAAAGATGCATCACCTTGAAGAGTTGGAAAAAGAAACCTCGGAGCCAGTCTACATGCAAATGATGGTGCAGGAAATCCTCAAATGGTTTGAGCAGTTCAAGCATATGCTATTTGCCTTTTTCCTTTTGAAGCAGTAGCAGCATTCGATCCAGACCGGAATTGTAGCCGGTTGATCCTTTCGCTTTACCCGTTACTTTAACTCTGAAGGTATGTAGTCCTTTTTCCAAGTATATTTGAGATTCGGTTTTTTGCATCATGAGTTTTAAAGAACGCTTGGGGGAATAGCAGTCGCGATCTTTCAGAAGGATCTGGTTGTCATGCAGAATCGAAATAATGCCGTGATTCGGACCGACGGACAAGGTCGCTTGAACCTTGTAGTGCCCGGATTTGAAGATGTACTGTTGAAATTCATAATAAGAGCCTGGACCTTTGGCTGGGAAGGTCAGCACCATTTTACCGGAGGGCGTTTCTCCATTGTCTCCGGTGAAGAAGTCGACATAGGCATGTTCTCCGGAACTGGATGCGATTGGGAATTTGTATTCTCCCTCCAGGTAGACTGGTGAGGGATTGCTGTTGACGGGCAATTCGTGAATCGTGCCATCCGCGATGCTGTATCGGAAGAAGTGATAATCCGGGTAGTACTGCATCAATTGGCGGTTCTGTCGCAGCAGATCTTTTACGAAAATACGGTCTGTTGTAAGCATCGGGTCAAGCAGCAGAAAACCAAGCGGATAACTATCTTGCATGATGACAATGCTTTTGGGTGGAATCTGGTCCCGCATCCGTTCCAGGCGATTGTCTACACCCATAAACGATTTTCCCAACACCCCGAACATCAGGGGCATAAAGAAAATGACAATCAGGGCAAAATAGCTAAGACCCATTGCCGGAATTGCAGCACGAGCGAAACGGTGACAATAATGCGATCGGAACCGAGTTCGAGCCACCATAAACTCATGACTTCGTTCGATTCCGGCTGCAATCAGGAGAAATAAGGCAAAGGAGGATTCATAATAGTATCGTCCCCATAACCCATGAAAATAAAAGCAGAAATATCCAATAAGCAAAGACAGGAAAATAGACAGCAAAAAGGTTTTCTTCCATCCTCCACGGGAGGAAAAGAAGGGAAAACCGATAAACAGGAAAATGGCATTCCAGCCCAGCAAGGTCAGTAAAAACGTTCCAAGTCGAGTATGGGTGACATGCAAGGCATCAATGGGAGTGAAGCCTTGTGGGAAATCTTCTCCAGGATGAGTAATCGGACAGCCTACTTGTTTGCCGAAACCCGGTTTATGACAGTCTTTTTTCGGTTCGATCTGGTCGAAATAGCGATCTTGCGGCCAGTACAAGGCGTTTCCCGTCAGAGCATGGTTGTAGGCCATTTGTGCAAAGAAACATCCTGCACTGATGATCATGACCCACAAGACATACGTCCATGGGATTCGCTTCTGATAAAGGAATATGGATAGTACAATGCCAACCAGAATGACGGTAACAAAACCGTTCATGCCGCGAGTGGCAAACAGCCAACCCAGGGCTAAACCCAAGATCAGACTGTGATAAAGCTTACCGCCATCCCATAAGATCAGGATCATCAGCGCAATGATTTCGGTTAGGACCAATGAGAAACTGTGGGAGAGCAGGGTGCTCCCGATTCCGACATGCATGGGCGCGACGGCAAACATCAGCATGGCGAGTTTGGCGGTTTGGTCCGAAAATACGCGGCGACCGATCGGGTAGAGCAGGATGGTTGCGACTGCGGTGAGAATGGGATTGATGAGGTTCGGTAAACCGATCCAAACCCCAAGAGTTAAAAACAATGGCCAGCCAGGTTGAAAAAGCGAATACCAACGACCATCGTTGACGAAAAAGATGGTATGGAAAAACTCTTTTAAATCATGGCTTTGTGTAAATAAATGACCTGTCGTAAATGTTCTGGCCTGCCAAAGATAGCAGATGTCGTCCGGTGAATGCGGGATCCCTTCTAAAGGAATGAATGCAATGTAGGTGGTAATTGACAGCGTGGTCAATCCACAAAATCCCAACCAGTACTTTGCTGGAAGTGAGATGATTTTATTGTAGAAATCCGAAAGTGGATCGTAGGTCAGCACCAGAATCAGAACGAACAGCAGGGCTAGCAACTGCGGTCGTGGAAAGAAAACCAGCAGAGGTTCGTATGGGCGCCAGTCGAAGATGAACGCGACACCGATCACGTACAGCAGAATCGTTAATGCGAGTCGCGTTCTGGACACAAACCTCTCCGCTCGTGCTGATTAATGCCTTCCATTCGTTTCTGGCAGAGTATACAGCAAAAAGCCTCCAACTAGATATATTGCTACCGCCGTGTATAACACGGTGGTAAATCCTGCCGACAACGCAACGATAATACAAAGGATCGAGGCGACAACGCTTGCAACGCCGTTAATGCCGAAAGCCCAGGGGACAAAAGCCTGTGAGCGTGTACCGATAAAGGAAATACCGGTTGGGAACGGCATACCCATCGCTACCCCCAAAGGCGCGAGAACCAGAATCGAAATCAGCATGCGCAGGACGATTGGCTGGCCCAATGCGGTGTTGAAGAAGGGGGTAAGGATGATGCTGTATAGAATCACGATAGCTGAAACAGCCATGATGGAAAACAAAATGAGTTTTTTCGGTGCAATCTTGAGTTTACCTGCGATCATCGATCCAATACCGCTAAATACCAGTAACGAGAACAGGGTCACGGCGATGGAGTAGGTGGGATGTCCCAGGAACAGGACAAACTTTTGCATCAGCGCTACTTCAACGAACATGAATCCCAGTCCTAGAGCAGAGAAGAAGACGATCACGCGACCTGAACCTTCCAACGACAAACCGTTACGTTTGAAACGCCAGAGTGGTAACAGAATGAATAGACAGCCGAAAAGGAAAGCCTGGCTTAGCGAAAGCACGAGAATGATGTAGCCGATTGGGCTGGCTGCTGCCAAGTAACCACCCTGCCCGAAGAACGACTTGAACATGTCCTGCCATTTGTAAAATTCGAAGAAGAAGGGACGATCATCCGTTACCGTATCCAGTTTGAACGGGTATAAGTCGATGAAAGCGTTTCCGCGATCCGCTTTCATGGCTCCGAAATAGCGGTAGAAGGGGTTCTGGCCCTGTTCGCCTGGAGCATACATCAAAGAGATTTCGGGTTTGTCCGCTAGAAGGCGTTTCAGGTTTTGAATTTCGCCTTTAGTAAAAGGAGAGACTTTCGTCAGTACCGATGCCAATAACCCTTGTTTTAGTACCACAAAGTGATTCCAGGGCATCCGATAGCCCATGTCTTTTAACAGGTTGGATTGCACGGTCACGAGTCGCAGGCACTCGCGGGGCGGATCGAAGATCCAGCGGATCATGCACAAGATACCGTTATCACTGAGATGGCTGTAATATTCCTGGAAGGCTTCCCTCGTATACAGATAGTTCTCCGAAAGAACGTAAGCTCCGGTGGAAAGAGCGGACCAGGTGTCGACGCCGGACATTTGAATGATGTCGTAGGTTTCGTTTGAGCGGCGCAGGAACGAACGACCTTCTTGGTGAACGATGGTTACGGAAGGATCTTTATAGGGGTGGTAGGGATTGTCTTTAAATACGAAATTGGCAGCATCGATCATCGCCTGATTGATTTCAACCCCGGTGATTTCACGGGATTGGAAATGCAAAGCCGTCATAATGTCGGTTGTACCACCTAAACCGATAATGGCGACTTTAGGCTTGTTTTTCAGGAAATAGGCCGAACCGTATAAGGATTTTCCCAGTTCCTTTACTTCCGGATAGGGGCGGTGCGGATCGAAAACGAAAGTGTAGGCATCTCCGTCGATGGTGAAAATCTTCTTTACTTCTGCATCGTGGTATTTGAGCAGATCTTTAAAGGATGGCGAACTGATGATGTCGATGCGCGCCACCGGATCCCATTGCGTGCTTTCAATTTTCAAGTCGGGCGTGTTCGCCATAAACATGCCCAATGCTTTGGATGGGGCAGGGCGGACCGTGATGATTTTTCCCGCTACCGGAATCAGGACCAGCATCAATACGACAGTTGCGACTGAAATCGCCAGGTTGCGTTTTTCTTGTTTCGGGAACAGGACAACTGCCGCTAGTGCGGCAATTGCGGCAATCGCCAATACGGAAGCTTCACCCCCAAGCGTGTACAGGAACGCCAGGAATGCCAGACAACCGATAGCAGAACCGATCAGGTTCCAGAAATATAAGCGGTGAACGATCGATGAGTAGTGACTGAGCAGTAACGTAATTGTTAACGCCATGAAGAAATAGGGGAAAATAAGAAAGGCGTAGTACAAAAAGATAAAGCTCAATTGAAGGGAAGAAGAAACCATATAGGTATCCAGTGGAATGCGCGTAACAGCGGTAAATCCGACCAGAGTGGTTAATGAGGCCAGCAAAGCCGACCAGGCCGCCCGGCTGCGCACTCGCTCTTCTCCTCCCGTTCCTTTGACAGCGACATATGCTCCTGCTGCACCGAAGCCTAAAAGTGTAACGGTAATCACCATATAGGCAAGGTGATGCCACAGCATTACGGAGAAAATGCGTACTTGTAAAATTTCCAGCGCCAACGTCGCTAGAGAAATCAGCAGAATGCCGATGTATAAATTCGCTCGATGCTCCATTTGACCTCCATGTGAGGAATCACGGCAAGGAAAAAGATTTTGTAAGCTACCATTGAGCGCAACATAGGTCAACGATTTTAGTAGACAAAGATACGTGTGATGTAAGTATTGGCCTCATAATGTTTGCGACAAGGAAATGAATAATAACTTTTGGCTATCATTGTGTGCCAGTTCCAAGATGTTTGACAATACTGTAAATCTCGATTAGCATCTTTGAGATAATTGCGGGCAAGAACTCATCATGCGTAAAAAGTAAAGTAGCAATTCCAAACCCATTGAGGTTTTGTTGCTGGAGTGCCATGAAACAGCGAAATACGACAATTACAGATAACGTTTCATCTTCTTTTCCCTGGTCTGTTTATCTGATTTTCTTTTTGTTTGCCGTGATCCTTTTCGGCATCTTCCTCGGCAGTTGGTTTTTGGGGTTATCTGCTACAACTCGAAATGTTACGGCGCTTCAAGCCACCTATGAAGCCATTTATCGGCTAGACGAAATACAACGAACTGTCTCGTTGGTGGAGAAGAATGTAGATGAAAATGATGATGAAGTAGGCTTAATTCTCGATGAAGTGGAGTGGAACGTCAAGCTGCTGCATCAAGCTCTGACATCCAAGTATTTCGGTTTGTTTTCAGCAACTGCTACAGCAACGGCAAATGATGTTGAGGTGATTCTTTCTGACTTGAAAGAATTTCGCTTGCTGGTTGATGAAAAGATCAAGAATATCAAGCAAAAGCAAGATCTTAAAAGCATAGATATAAAGTGCAAAATCGTGTTTGATTCGATCCGGAACCGCATACATGCGATATCGGAAAAGGTGAATCAATCCGTTGTTGATAACAGACGCGATTCTGACCTCATACATATCGGCTTAATCATTTTCGCATCGTTTATCCTTTTGGTCGTTGGTCTCATCTTTTTCAGCTATGAACGTCGCCAGACTCGAATCAAGCGTGAATTGATCGATGCCGAGCTTTCTCGTAGAGATCAGGAAAAGAATCTGAGAAAGTCTGAAGAACGTTACAGAACATTATTCAACACTTCCAAAGACGGTGTCTTTTTAGAAACGATTGATGGAACGATCATTGATTGCAATATCGCAGCATGTGAAATGCACGGTTACAATAAGTCAGAACTAGTTGGTTTATCTGCCAAGCTGTTGGTGCCTGAACAGGTCGCACAAAACTTTAGCGACATCATGGATCAACATGTCACAACCGGACGCATTTATGTGGAAGCACAGGGAAGACGTAAAGATGGCTCCGTGTTCCCAACGGAAGTCAATACTCAGTTTGCCAAACTGGAAAATGAGGAGGTCGTTTTCGTATTCGTACGGGATATCAGCCGTAGAATTCAAGCGGAAGAGGATTTACGCTTAGTCGAGGAGCAACTTCGTCAAAAACAGAAATTGGAGACGATTGGAGAACTGGCAAGCGGTGTGTCTCATGAGATCAATAACCCGATCAATTCTATTTTAAACTATGCTCAATTGATTACGAAAAAAGCGAGCGCAGATAGTCCATTGGGGCGCTATGGTAATGAAATTGTTCTGGAAAGCAGGCGAATAGAGTCAATTAGCCGAAATTTCCTTTCATTTTCGCGTGTGGATAAAGATCCACCTAGTGCTGTCGATATGGGAGAGATCGTTGAAGCAGCTTTGTCGTTGATGCAAAATGCAATCAGAAAAAGTGGGATACAAGTAGAAAATTCACTCCAGTGTACATCCCCTATCGTTTTTTGTCGTGCCTCGCAAATTCAGCAGGTTTTGGTGAATTTGATGACCAATGCCCGTGATTCTTTGAACACTCGATATGGTCAACAAGATGGAATCAAACGGATTCTCATCACTGTTTCTAAAATTGAAACGAATAATGAAGCGCTGATACGCACGACAGTAGAAGATAATGGAACGGGCATTTCTGAAGAAATTCAGTCGAAAATCTTCGATGCATTTTTCACCACAAAACCGAAAGATAAAGGAACTGGACTCGGATTGTCTGTCAGCTTTGGAATTGTCAGAGAACACCACGGTGCTCTCTCTGTTGAGAGTCGCATGGGGGAATTTACTCGCTTTCACTTGGACTTGCCTACCAAACAGCAAGTGTAGTTAATGATGTTCTAACCCTTGCCATTATCAGATCACGGTGGTGGATGCTGGATTGCGTCCTGATTGGAAATGATACGAGCGGGATTGCAATCCCGCTCGATCTTGTATGAAGACATAAACTTCTGAAAAAACCAATAAGATCCCGTTTCTTTTTCACCTATTGCTTTTCACTGTGTGCCTGACGAATTTTCGCGACAAGTTCCTCTAGTTCGCATGGCTTCAGTAGGTAGTCGTATGCGCCGTGCTTCATGGCTTCGACTGCGGAATCTACCGTTGCATGTCCGGTCAGAAGGATAACGGACAATCCGGGATGAATATCCTGCATTTTAATTAGGATATCCTCGCCGCGTTCGTTACCGAGTTTCAGATCCAGAATTACGGTGTCATACTCGTTGTCGTGAACATGCTGGAGAGCATCGGTGCCGTTGTAGCACACATCGACATCCATATTGCGTCGACCCATCCGTTTCGCTAACGTATCGACGAATTCCTTTTCGTCGTCTACGAGCAGCACGCGTAATGCAGGTTCGCTGATCTCTTGTTCCAGAGAAACAACCTGACGCAAAGGACATGCTTTTTCATCTGAGTTTTCATGCAATTTCGGCCAGAGCGCCTCTACCGCCTGTGTAACGGTCATGAAGAGATGATCCTCTCCAATACGTTCGTAAAGGTGTGAGCGGTGTAGAGCATCAATGACACGTTCGTTCAAGCCTGCAAAGTAGACGTCGTATCCACCCGAACGCAGACGCTCGATCAAAAGGGAAAGCGTATCTTCGCCGGATGCGTCGATTTCGCTGATGCCGTCTGCTTTGAAGAGAATCGCCTTCAAATCAGGCAACGAGCGGACCCGGTCAAGGACTTCATCTTCAAGGTAACTGGAATTGGCGAAGAACAGTGGACCGTCGAAGCGGATGACCGCCAGGTGTTTGCACTGTTGAAGCCGCAAACGTTTTGCGTTGTGAAGATGACCATCTTTCCAGAGTGACAGTTCCGCGACGACTGGCTTCATCTTGCCGTATAGGAAAATGCCGACCGATAAAATGACGCCGATCAGAATGCCTTTGTCGAGATGTGGCGCAAAGACCAAGGTCGCAGCGAAAGAAATTAGGCTGATGATGCCGTCTGAACGTTTGACTCGGTAGGCGTGAACGACGCCCTTGAAGTTGATCAGACCCACGACAGCCATCATAATGACCGCTGCGAGAACGGATTGAGGTAAGAAGTACAGCAGTGGGGTGAAGAATAGCAGCACGATCACGACCAGACTACTAGTGAATACGCTGGAAAGCCCGGAAATCGCTCCTGCCTGAATGTTGACTGCGGAACGTGAGAATGATCCGGAAACGGCGTAACTCTGCCCGCAGGAACCGAGAATGTTGGCGATACCCTGACCGATCAATTCTTGATTAGGATCTAAGCGCTGACCGGTTCTGGCCGCCATGGCTTTGGCGATCGAAATCGCTTCCATAAAGCCCAAAATCGAAATAATGATTGCTGCAACAAACAATCTTCCGAAAACGGAAGAGTCCCATTTGGGAAGAGAAAGCTTTGGCAGACCGCTGGGGATAGATCCGACAACGGCGCCTCCGCCGATAAACACCAGTTTTTGCAAGTCGAGCGGCTTGTTTCCGACTTTCAATCTCCAGATTGTACCCGTATCGTTTTCCTGATCGAACAATGCGAATCGAACAGAGCCGTTTGATTCTACTTTCTTGAATTCGAGATCGCGTAATTCCGTTCTGACTTCGGATGCTTTTTCCTTTAACTGACCGACCTGTTTGTCCAGAAGTCCGGCCATTGCATGTAGTTGCATGCTTGTTTTGGGTAATACCGTTTCTTCCAGGCGGACCGGGGTGTCACTTCGCAACTGATCCAGATTGACGTCGTGCTGGGTATGGCAAGTCATGCAGACTTGTGCGGAACCCGAGGTTTCCAGCTTTTCAACTTGGGGATTGATGATGGCGCGGGCTTCGGAGGCTAGCTCGATGTCTTTAATATCCTTGTTGAAAACCTCTATTTTCTGTTGGATTTCCTGTGAATCGATTTGGTCCAACGAAATTTTCTGGTTGTTTTCCAGTCCGATCATCCAGGAAATCACGGTTGTAACGACAACCGCTGCCAGTACATAAGGTATTTTGGGATTGATTTTCTTCAATACGATCATAATCGCAAAGGCGATTACACCTAGTATGAATGTCGGCCAGTGCGTAAAATGCCAGGCGGCGACAAGTACACGCCAGATCGTTTCGTAATGGTGTTCGGCCTTATCAACCGACACTCCGAACATTTTTGAAAGCTGACTGGTTGCAATGATGATGGCCGCAGCATTGGTAAAACCGATTACAACCGGATGGGAGAGGAAATTGACGATAACTCCCAAGCGCAAAACACCAAGGGAAAGCTGGAACAGACCGACCAGTAGTGCAAGAAAAACAGCATAAGTGATGAATGCCTCGCTGCCTGTTGTGGCTAGAGGTTCCAGCGTTGCTGCTGTCATCAATGAGACAATTGCCACTGGTCCGGTTGCCAGTTGACGGCTTGAGCCGAATAGGGCGGCTATCATAGGGGGCAAGAACGAAGCGTACAAACCATAATAGGCGGGAAGACCTGCCAACTGAGCGTATGCCATCGATTGGGGGATTAAAACCAGTGCAACAGTCAGGCCCGCTAGGAAGTCTGCTCGAAGAGCGCCTAGATTGTACCCTTTAAACCATTCTAAAAAGGGGAGAAATCGAGTCAACATATGCTTACTATTCCTCGTGTTTGGACATCATTGATGTTGAAAAAAGCTGCGACCAGCTATAAAAGTTGTGGTACTATACCACAGCCCTTGTCGATAGAAAAAAAGTTTATATGTTTTCCTTGTGGGCCTGATTAGATGAAAGAGATGAGCGATGCCTATTATTTCGATTTTCAGTGCTGCTTTTTCCCAAGCTGATGAAATCGCGAATCAGATCGCGAAAAAGACCCAATGGGACCGAATCGACGACCTTCTGTTCGAGAAAACCTCGGAACGTTTCAAAATCGCAACGGATCAATTAGCACGGGCGATGGAGGGGCCTCCGTTTCTGTTTAACAAGTTCACGCATCGTCGTGAGCAGAATCTTGCAAAGCTCAAACTTCAATTGGCAGAAATGCTTGCCGATAAGCAGATTCTACATGGGTTTGCCTCGCAATTGATTCCGCGCAATATCGGTCATGTGTTGCGTGTGTGCCTATTGAGCGATCCGGAATATCGGGCAGAGCAGTTAAAAAAAGAACAAGGTATTCGTTTGGATGCCGCGCAACAGAAGGTGCGTGAAGAAGATTTGAAGCGCGCCCAATGGAGTAAAAGGCTGTTTGGAGTGCAGCCTTGGGATCAGACGTTGTACGACCTGAAGATTCCGGTCAACGAGACGGGAATTGACAAGGCGGTGGATCTGATTATCGAAAACGCCCAGAAAGGGATCATGGCTTATACGGCGGCCTCCGAAGCCGCACTTGCGGATTTCGTCATTGCGGCCAAAGGTGAGTTGGCGCTGGTTGAAGCGGGATATTTTCATGCCGTTTCCTGTGAGGCAGGAGTTATCACCGTACTGGTCGATGAATATGTCATGCGTCTAGAGAAATTGGAAACCGAGTTGAAGAAACTCTTGGGGAAGGTGAATGGTGTGAATGACGTGAATGTTAAAACCGGTCCTAACTATCGTCCGACCTCCATTCTTGCCGATGTCGATTTCGATCTGCCGGATAAGGTGCTGTTGGTGGACGATGAAAAAGACTTCGTAATGACTCTTTCCGAACGACTGGAAATGCGCGACATGGAGCCGGCTGTCGCGTATAGCGGTGAGGAAGCATTGAGCTTGTTGAAAGAAGAAGAGCCGGAAGTGATGGTGCTGGATCTGAAGATGCCTGGAATCGATGGTATCGAAGTGTTACGGCGTGTCAAGGGAGAGCATCCAGAAGTTGAAGTCATTGTCCTTACCGGTCATGGCAGCGAGAAAGACAAGGAACTCTGCATGTCCCTCGGTGCTTTTGCATATTTGGAAAAGCCTGTCGATATCGAGCTTTTATCAAAAACCATGAGAGAAGCGAAACTCGTAGCGAAAAAGGAAGAGAAAGAATAATCGAAAGCGAGCACGTAACCTTGGAGGTTCATGGGGTTTGGGACGGCTAGTTGAAAAATTTGTTTTTATTGAAGATCCGATAGACGACAAAGGGCTTCCTTCACGATATCGGCGGATGTGGCGCAATACCGTTTTAGCAGTTGCTGCGGTGTGCATCATTCCATTATTAACGATTACCGGTGTTAACTATTACCTGTACCATCAGTCCTTCCGGAAAGAAATTACCCAACCCATTCAGCGTATTACAGCAATCACAAAGCGATCGCTGGAATCGTTTTTGGCGGAACGGATTTCAGCCGCGCAATATGTTGTTTCTCGGGAACAGCCGGAAGATCTTTTTGATCCGGACAAACTTGCAGGAATTTTTACACGGATGCGTCGTTCATTTGGCGGGCTTGTTGATATCGGTGTGGTGGATTCCAATGGTATTATGCAGACCTATGCCGGTCCCTACGATTTGCATGGCAAGGATTACCGCGATCAGGACTGGTTCAACAAATCTCTTGTTCGAGATGTCTACGTCAGTGATGTGTTCCTGGGTCACAGAAAACTCCCTCATTTCATTATTGCGGTCAAACGAGATGTGGCCAGAGGGAAACCCTTGATTTTCCGTGCCACAATTGACATCGAGGGTATAGCCAAACAAATTCAGATCGCCGGACCGAAACGTCACAGCGATGCTTTTCTGATCAACAAAGAAGGGCATTTGCAGACACCGTCACGGCTTTGCGGTGTAGCATTGGGTACCTTTAGCGGTGAGATTCCTCCATATAGCGAAAGTTCCGAATTGTTCGAGGAAATGGTCGTAAAAGATCAGAAGTATTTTATGGGTTCGGCCTATATAGAGAATTCCCCTTTCATTTTCATTATCCTCGTTAACCAACGGAATATGATGGCGGGGTGGTTGGCATATCAAGGAGAGATGCTGGCTATTCTGATTGTGAGCGTGATCGCTGTTTTGTTGTTGATTATGCGTATTACTGCGAGTTGGGTAAGGCGCATTCGAGAAGCGGATCTGCGACGCGAAGCGACACTCCATAACATCGAGCACACCAATCGCATGGCATCCATTGGTCGTTTGGCCTCGGGTGTCGCCCACGAAATCAACAACCCGCTGGCCATTATCAACGAGAAAGCCGGATTGATAACGGATATCCTGGCGATGTCTGGAGATTTGCCGAATAAGGAAAAGCTGGTAAAACAAACTGATAAGATTATTCAGTCTGTTAATCGTTGTAGCGATATCACTCACCGACTACTTGGGTTTGCCCGGCATATGGATGTCAAGCACGAACCCGTCGCGATTGATGCCTTGATTCATGATGTATTGGGTTTTCTGGAAAAAGAGGCATCCTATCGAGATATCAATGTCGATATGAGAGTGTCGGAGACGTTGCCCACAATTCACAGTGATAAAGGACAATTGCAGCAGTTGTTCTTAAACCTCATCAATAACGCATTCGATGCAATGAAAAAGGGTGGACAGCTGATCATCACAATCGAGACGGTCCTTTCTGAAAAGGTCGCAATTACGATTGCGGATGATGGTGTTGGAATCCCGAAAAAAGATCTGGAAAGAGTTTTCGAACCGTTTTTTACCACTAAGAAAAACAAGGGAACCGGATTAGGACTTTCGATCACATACGGAATCGTTCAGAAACTTCGCGGCACGATCTCGGTTGAAAGCGAAATCGGAAAAGGGACAAGTTTTACGGTTACCCTACCGGTGCAGAGGCAGTCGTGAAAGGAGAACATGTATGGCCGATGTGTTGAAGGTTCTTATTGTAGACGACGAAGATGATCTCGTTTCCACCTTGGTAGAGCGCCTTGAACTTCGTGGTGTGGATGCAGTTGGTGTGAATTCCGGTGACCATGCTATCGAACAGATACGGAACGCGTCTTTCGACATTGTCGTGCTGGATGTGAAATTAAAGGGTGAAGATGGTGTTGAAGTGATGAAGCGGATTAAGGAAATTCATCCAACACTTCCTGTAATTCTGTTAACCGGTCACATGTCGCCCGAGGCCAGTGAAGAAGGTTTCAAGGCCGGAGCGATTGATTATTTGATAAAACCTATCAACTTGGACGATCTTATCGTAAAAATGAATGAAGCTATCTCGCTTTATCGAAAGTAACGGTGTGTATGGACATTTTACGAAAAAACATGGAGCAACGTCGCCAGAATGACCTTTCGTTCTTCGGTAAAATCATGGCGAATGTTTCTCATGAGTTCAATAATGTCATTACGATTATCGGGGAATTGTCGGGACTGCTTCAGGATCTTACTATCCTTGCGGAAAAAGGCAAACCGATCAAACCGGAAAAGCTGCGAAAGATCACGGAAAATATCGCCCGCCACGTGGCAAGAGGCAAAGAGCTGATTTCCAATATGAACCGTTTTGCGCATAGTGTTGATGAACCGGAACTGGAATTTGACGTGCGCGATGTTGCCGAGAATATGCACGTTTTAACCAGCCGATTGATCGATCGAAGGCAGGCGAAATTTCATTTTGAAACACCGGAAGAAGACATTCGGATAACCGCAGATCCTTTCGCTTTTCGTCATGCACTTTTCGCTTGCCTCGAAATGCTGATGAAGGCATCATCGGATACACTCGCAATCGACATGAGTATTCAACCAGGTGCGAAGAATGTGAATATTCTGCTTCAGTGCGATGCCAACGGAGATTTTATTGAAAAATTGCCGGAATGGCATATGTTTTTGGAATTAGTGAAAGACAGTGGCGGTAGAGTTGTTGTGAGTAAGGAAGACTCAAGATCATCAATTCAATTGACGATTCCTAAAAGCTCGGAAGTTGCCAGGTAGGATGAAAGGATTCGGATATGGCAAATGCAAAAGTGTTGCTTGTTGATGATGAAAAGGATTTTACGGAGACGCTTTCCGAACGGCTGGAGTTGCGGGATCTGAATGTGTTCACCGCCAACAATGGACCGGATGCGATAAAACTGGCTGAAGAGCATCGTTTCGACGCGGTAATACTCGACCTACAGATGCCCGGAATGGATGGGATCGAAACGTTGAAACAAATGCTTACCGGTGATGCCGATCAGCAGGTTATTATTTTAACCGGCCATGGGACGATTTCGAAAGGGATCGAAGCAATTAAAGCCGGAGCAACGGAGTTTTTAGAGAAACCCGTTGATATTCAAAAGCTTACAGACATGATAGGCGATGCTGCGGTTCAACGAATGGTCCTGATGGAGGAACGTTCTGCGCAGGCAATCGATGAGATTTTAAAGAAAAAGGGTTGGTAAGTGTTCTAATCCAGCAGCCTTTCAGGGAAAGAATACTCTTTTCCCTGATAGGGAGTTTGCTGGTGTTTCTGCAAAAACAGCCGCTTTACGTTCGCTAAATGGTTTCGAAGCGGCTCTTCAATTCATCGATATATTTTTGAAAGCGAGTTTCATCGTCTCCATGGAACTTGATGAACTGAATTCCGATGCCGGGGTTCATTCCCGTGCTTTCTGCCATCTCATCAGAGACAACGTGTACGACTCGTGAGCGGACCTGGATCAACTCTAAGATATCTCCAAGGAAAAGCTGCACGTCAACATCGGTGTTGAGTTGTGGTGGGTTGCGGGTGGCAATGAACATGCCGCCTAGCGAGATGTTGTTGGTATATTCCTGGTATACTTCCTCCGGGGTTTCAAACGTGACTCGCAGAATCATTTCGAAACGGCGCTCTCTGCGGTTTTCATCGAAATGACTGACGAGTTCTGCAAGCAGATCCAGGTACTTGTCTGATCTGTTGATGAATTCAATACCCATATCGAAATTGACAATGGCATCGCTGACCATGCGACTCTGTAACTGCTTTTTGTCCACTGCCCAGCGGACCCGGCCATCTAAAGGGATTGCGTATTCCCCGTGGTCGATACGCACGGCAATTGTGGTAAGTGGCGCATAGGTCACCCTGCTGGATATTGCAACTCCTTTTAGCGAGAGATTTTTAATAAATCCAAGGTTTGTTGGGGTTGGTGTTCCAAAGTGAATGGGAATTCGCTTACTGATCCGATTATTATAGCGGCTGGTGGGCGTCACGGGCGTTCCTTTCAAATGAGCTTCTGATGGTAATGAGAGAACGAACTAACAATATTTACAAATTGAACTGATCGACCATAGCAGAAAAGAATTTAAATTGTCAATAATGTTAATAATGTTACCATAGGAATAAACCGGTTTCGTCATTGTTGGCTTTCCTTATTGGATGTTTCTATTCGACAATAGAAACGCGATATTTATCGCTTTTCGCTCGTCTGATAGCAAATCCTAAAAACCTATGATAGAAAATTCACAGAAAATTGTTCCTTTTTTCCTAAAAGGCAAGAAAACTATGAATAGCAGTACAAAAATATTGGAAAACAGATTGTGGATAGTCGTATTGGGTGCGCCGGCGACAGACGAAGGGACATTGTCTCCACCATTGTTTCGCCGTTGCAGCAAAGCGCTGGAGTGTTGGGAGTCGCAACCTCAGCAATGTGTCTTACTTATGGGCGCTGCCGTGTTGAATGAGTATGCGGAAGCCGATACTATGCGCAACTGGCTTATTGAACAGGGGATTCCGTCCGACATGATCTGGTATGAAACAGAGACGACCACAACCCGTGAACAAGCCATGCTGCTGACAGAACTGTCAGAAAAGATGAATCCAAAGCAGATTCAAGTGGTTAGTGATTGCTCGCACCTGCCGAGAACCCGGTTATTGCTGCACTGGGAAGGTATGGACCGGAATAACGTGCGATTCACTCCTGCTGAGTTGCCTAAAAGCGCAATAACCATTGCAAGCCAGATTGCCTACGAATTGTCCGCTACCGTGAAAGAATGTCTTCTTCACTACAAGCCAACAGCTAAGTGAAGCATTTTCAGGCTGTTGGCAAACGCCGTTCAATAATTGCATCCACCAATTTCTCGGCAAAGTCGATGCTGTACATCAATTTGTCCATGTCCAGGTTTTCAACCGTGTCGCTTCGCTGGTGATAATGTCTCGGTGCGCCGATGGTTGGATCGACGCAAGCCAGGCAGACTCCATCCCAGCCATGTGCGAGAAAGGCCGCGACGTCAGAACCGCCTACAGGAACTTCAAAGCCCTTCACTTCATCGGCAAAGCGCTCCTCCGATGCGGCAACATCGTCAATGGTGTCACTCAGCCATTTGGGAACCGGCGTGCGAATGACTTCGCCTTCGGTGTGGATGTAATTCAAGTCGCCGTTGGTCAGACCATCCAGACCCAGGATCACCGTGTTTGCTTTATCCCACTTCGATTCCATTTCTCGCGCCAGCGCGTCGGCGCCGCCCAGGCTGGCTTCTTCGCAGCCGCTTACTGCGAAAACCAATTCGACGTCCTCTGGTTTACGCGCGATCAAACGTTGCGCCAATATGGGCAGGGCTGCGGTGCCACTCAGGTTATCGTTGGCGCCGGGAACGATTTCATTGCGGATCACCATTTCGATATTGAGCAGAAACGCCAGTAAAGAGGGCAGGGTCAGTAGGTATTCTAAAGGTCGCAAGGGAATAGCAAGCGGTCCCAGTAGCATTCGTAGTGAGTCGAACCCCATCAAAGCACCGGAAGTTTGGGTGGTTAAGGCCATCGAGCGTTTCAACGCGGGAAGGGTACTTTTTGCGGACATCTTTACCATGCGGTCACTGAAAAGAAATCCGGTGAAAGCCGCATCGGCATGGCTGATCAGCACGATCCGCAGTTTGGGTTCATCTTTAGCCGGGATGGTTGCCAGCAGATTCTGCGATGGCTTGAATTTCAAGAGGCGACGGAGAAAATAGCCTTTGCGTGTCGATTCCGCTACGTAGGAACCTGTAGCAGTGGTATGTAGAGCCAATCCCAATGCAGGGAAGAGACCGGATACGAGTGTCCCCGCCGTGCTCATACCGAAGTGCAGGGCGATATTGGCATACAAATTGTCATTGAACTGAAAAGAGTGAAATTCGGTATCAAGCCCAAGTTTCTTGAACTCTTCGGCCATCATTTCCTGGGAGCGTCGTTCATCTTCACTTGTTGGCTGACGACGTGGACAACGGTCGATGATAGACGCAATTAGATTCTTGACATAGCTTCGTTCATCTTGAATCGGTTTCCCTTTTTTCTTAGCCATGACTCTACCGCCTTCACTTGGGTTTATGAAAAGAACGAAGCCATTATGCCGCATTGCGTCGAATATTCAATAATTATTTCGTTCACTTTGTGCATACGTTCTATGATTGCCTGGAAATTTCCATATGGTTTGCTATAATACTCGCGATTAATACAAAATGGGTTGAGCGACACAGGATTTTTATCTCTTAACAACTGGTGGTGACATGTTTAGATCAACGGCACTGATACTCTTTGTAACCTGCTCCTTGCTGATCTCGCTAATTGGATGCAGTGATGACAGCGAAAATACACAAATCGACGGCGATCTGGATTCCGTTGAAATCGAGTCAGGCGATATTGATAGAGACGGAATAGAGGAGGAACTCTCGGATTCCGAAGAGCAGGACACGCTGCCTGCTGCCGGTCTGCCGCCTCGACCGGATTTCGCGCCGAGTCTGCTGGTCAAACCGGAAGATAAGGCTCGATTGCTGGATCGTATCACCAGGGAACCTTACAGCCAGATTCTGGAGCAGATTCAAGGATATGCGGCGCGAGATCATTATGATTTCCCGGAACCGGATACATTCGACAGTAACGAACAGAGGAATGCACAAGTCGCACAGGCCGCCGCTTTTCTGGCTTGGTTGCTTGACGATGTCGACATGGCGGAAAAAGCTCGTGATTTCATGGATAAACTGTCTGATAACTATGCGAGCCACACCGATTTCGATATCGACATTCGTATTACGACAACCTTGGTTGGATACAGCAATGCTCTGGATCTGTTGCGTGGAGCCAACATGATTCCGGAAGACGAAGCCCAAGCAGTGGAAGACAAACTGACGACCATCACAAGCGCCTTCTATCACGATTACGTTCTCGATGAAATCAACCGGATCATGTCTATTCACCTGACTCAGAACAATCACCCCATTCGCACGGCAGTTGCAATTGGCTATGTTGCCATGGCTTTCCCGGAATATCCGGAAGCCGAGCAATGGGCGAACTGGGCGTTTAGCGAACTGGATTATCTGTGGGGACCGGATGGTCAATATGTGGCGGAAGATGGCGGTGTGTGTGAAGGTCCACTGTATTTCCGTTTTGCCTATGCTCCTTCGCTGGCGCTTTTCTTGGCCTGGGAAAATCGTATCGGAGAAAGCCGGACGCTTCTGCGTGATTGTATCAATCGGCAGGACGAAGGACATTGGGCCGGATATGAGTGTACGGACGGAGAACCTTTCGTTTTCCAAAACCCACTTTACGCCGATCGGTTTCAGAACACATCAGATTGGTTTTTAGCACTGCGGATGCCTGATGGGCGTCGCCCACCAATGGAAGATTCCAATCTGATGGACCAAAATGGATCGGGGATTATGGCCACATTGCAAAATCGACCTGAACTGTTGTGGGATTGGTATAACAACCACATGAACATGGGCGGCGGGATGGACTTGCAGGTGGAGCATTTACTATGGGTAAGCGAGGATATGGAACCGGTTTTCCCAACTTGGACCCACCGCGTTATGCCGACCGCCGGGCAGGCGATCTTCCGTAGTGGATGGGATGAGGATGCTCGCTGGGCGATGCTGACCGCCGAACATGGTGCAGTGCGCACCGACATTCATGACCACATCGACGATGGCTCCTTCACCTTCTCGGCTTATGGGGAGTATCTGCTTATTGATCCTGGCTATTACAAACCCAACAAGGCCAACAATGCGGTTACAGCACAGACAGATGCACACAACCTGTTGACCATTGAAGGGGAGGAAGTGCCACCGAAGGGGTTGCTACTGAATTTCGGAGGAGCGGACGCCTTTTTGAAGAACGAGGTCTTATACGATGATCTCGCCTATGTTGAAGCTTGGCAGGATATCGATGTGTCGCGAACGGAGCGTTCGATGCTGATGCTGCATGGTCGCTATCTGGCTGTTGTGGATCGGATAGTTACTCCGGTAACGGAGGCTAGAAAGCATCGCTGGCGCTTGCATGGCTATGCCGGGTACAGTTCAGGGGGGACGTATAATTTAACGTCATCCGGTGCAACTTGGGAGCGAACCCAAGCCGGTGTTGACGTTTATTTATCAAGTACGGAACCGGGTTTAACGTTTTCGGAACCGCCCAATGTCGAAGATGATGCCCCGCGTGTTCACAGTTTCGGCAATGGCGTGGAGTATCATGGTGTAATGGATGGTGAAATCACGGCGATATCGCCAGGTTTTCTGGCAATCGCGGCTCCCTATCGGGTTGGTGCGACAGCGGGAGCGGAAGACGGCCGTTTGACGGTTACGGCTTTGACCGTCGATTCTGTTGCATCGGGTGTCACGGCTTGGCTTGTAACGTATGCAGGTGGTGAAGACTTGTTACTGCTTCGCCAGTCGGATGCGCCCGAGCAATTGACATTGAGTAATGGAAGTGCCATTGAAACCGATGCCGCTTTCGTATTCACTACACTATCAGGTGACAAATCGATGTCGCTTATGGCGCGTGGAAGTTTCCTGAAAGTAAATTCCAGCAGTGTGTTCGAAAACGAAACCGGTGATGTGGTTACTGTTGGCGCTGAATAAATGTACCTGTTAGCTGTGCCTGTACTCGATTGAAAAGGAAAAAGAATGCGAACGTTCATGATGAAATCCATGCATGTTGTTGTATTGGTACTGTTCTTATGCTCTTTGCCGTTCTTGACTGGCTGTGGTTCGGATACGGAAGGCCAGGCTCCCGCAGATGGCGATTCGGACATCGATGGAGAGTTGGAACAGGAAACGGAGCTTGTCTGGAAGGAGGCGTTCGACTATTGCGAGCTGGATACTCCGCCGGATGCGAACTGTTATGCGAGTAAACGAGACCCACAAAGCGCGCAAGTCGCGTTGGCGATCGAAATCGCACAAAAACAGATGGCATTGCATACTGCGGAAAGTGTCGCCTGGAGTTGGGGCGAAACCGTGATGATGCTGGGACTGGTGGAACTGTACCGCATAACAGGAGATACCGATTACCGGGACTATTACAAAGCCTGGATCGATCACCACATCGAAGAAGGCTATTTAATCGGTACCAGCGACACCTGCGCTCCGGCGGCGGTTGCCTTGGCGGTGTTGCAGGATTTCGACGAAGCAAAATATCGCACGGTGCTTGATGATGCATTTTACTACCTCGATGAGGTGGCGCATCGCACCGATGAAGGCGGCTTGAATCACCTGGGAACCTTCGATGCGCTCGGTGTGACGTTATGGGTGGATTCACTGTTCATGTTCGGTAATGTGATGACGAAGTGGGGGGAATACTCCGGTGAAGTCGAAAGCCTTGATGATTACGTCGAGCAGTTTGAAATCTTCAGCGATGTACTACAAAAAGAGGGTGGTTTCTACAAGCACGCCTATCAGACGTCTTTCGAGCAAGAAGACAATGTGTTCTGGGCGCGAGGGAATGCCTGGGTCACGGCGGCGACCTACGATCACCTGCGCGTGCGTCGTAACCGAGGAGAAAATATCGAAACGCTACGTACGGCCATTGAGAAACAGGTTGATGCGTTTCTTGCCGTTCAGGATGAACAAACCGGTTTGTGGTGGACAATCTTGAATCGTCCCGACGAAACCTACCTGGAAACCAGCGCTTCTGCCCTGGTCGCATTCGCTTTGGCGAGAGCCTACCGGTATGGGTTACAGGACGAGACTGTATTGCCTGTTATCGAAAAGGCAATGGAAGGTATCAAGGCAAGGATCACACGAGACGCCATGGATCGTCCTGTGGTTACGGGGACTTCCGGGCCGACCAATCCTGGCACATTCGAAGTCTATGCGGCCATCAACCAGGTAGATGATATTTCTTATGGTTTGGGCTCTGTGATGCTGGCGCTATTGGAAACCTCCGGTTTGCCGTTTGATGAGTAGACAAAAGCGGTTCCGTTATCATACGCATTAACGGATAAACGCGTAAATCGTACAAGACCCTACAAGACGTGATGATGTCTGTCTTGTAGGGTTTTAAAAGAAAAGCATGTACGATTTAGTAATAGACTTCTTCTTCCAGGTCCATACCTGAGAATGGTTCTGCCTCTGGTTGCATTTCCATTTTCAAGTTGTCTCGCCGTCTGGGATTGATGGAATGGCGAAGCTTTTGTTCCAGGGCATTGAATGCATCTTCCAATGCAACAAAGACGTTTTGCACGTAATTGTTGGGTTCGCGGCCGCGAGCGAAAAAGGTTTTCCTTCCTGGCGCTTTTGCGCGGATACGGACATCGTGGCGGTTGCCGTTCTGTCGGCTTCGATGCGGTCGATCCACCACAACTTCAAAGGCAAGGGGTTCTCCAAATTTCTTCCGAAGTTTGTTGGCCTCCCGATAAATAAAGGATTGAACATCTTCAGGTTCTTCGACATGACGAAACGTAACACGTAAGCCTTGTCCCATGTACTGCCTCCGATGGTTAAGTTGGACTACATTGCCCATACTTATTTGAACAGGTTCGCATTGGGTAATATTCCAAGAATAGCGAAATGCTTGTGATGAGCAGGGAATAAAAAACAGCGAGTTTCGTATTGCTTGCAATTCCAATTAGATGCAGAATGGGGTCTAACTCCATGGTTATAGCCGTGTTTACGTTTACTATGAAAATTGCTTGTGAATTCAATGAAGTATATGGCATGGCAGTTCCACCTGGAGTGATGTAAACTGCGCGACTTATGGGAGAGATGCAATGTTCCGATTCATACATGCTGCCGATATTCACCTGGATAGCCCGTTATTGGGGTTGGAGCGCTATGAAGGCGCACCGGTGGATCAACTTCGATCGGCTCCGCGCCAGGCATTGGTTAACCTTGTCGATTCGGCAATAAAGCATGAGGTGGATTTTGTATTGATCGCAGGCGATATTTTCGATGGAGATTGGAAGGATTATCAGACCGGTCTGTTTTTCGTAAAGGAAATGGCGCGTCTCAGACAGGCGGAGATTCCTGTCGTCTTGATTCAGGGAAACCATGATGCCCAAGGGCGCATTGTTTCCGATTTGCGACTGCCGGAAAATGTCACTCGCTTGAACGTCAACAAGCCGGAAACTATCCTTTTAGACAAGCTTGGGGTAGCAATTCATGGGCAGGGTTTCAAAACTGCGGCGGTTACGGAAAATCTGGCCTCTGCCTACCCGCAGGCTCTCCCCGGATTGTTTAACATCGGTTTGCTGCATACCAGCCTGAGCGGATATGAAGGGCATCATGCCTATGCGCCTTGCAGCCTGAATGATTTGTTGGAAAAAGGGTATGACTACTGGGCGTTGGGACATATTCATCAGGGCTCCGTCGTTCACGAAGAACCTTGGATCGTCTTTCCTGGTAACATTCAGGGGCGACATGCCAAGGAAACCGGAGAAAAAGGATGCATGTTGGTAACAGTGAATGAAAACCAGGTACATCTCGAAACGATTCCGTTGCATGTTCTGCAATGGGAACACCTACAGGTGGATGTCGAAGGCATCACGGATACTGGGGAACTGATTGCTGCTGTCATCGATGCGGTAGAAGAAATCCGAAAGAAGTTTTCGAAATTGACTTTGGCTCTTCGGTTGACTTTGCATGGTCAAACGAAAATGCATGCGGAAGTCCAACGCGATTTTGATTACTGGATGGCGGAAATCCGAGCCGCAGCAACGGATGCCGGGGCAGGGCAGGTTTGGGTAGAGAAAATCCGCTTTGAAACGGAGTTCCCCTTAAGCAAAGAAAACCTGCTGCAACGCGAAGATGCACTTGGGGAACTGTTCAGGGGATTGTACGAAATGGAAGTAGAGCCTGAAGCGTTTGATGTTTTGGTGCAGCAGGCCGTGCAAGGCATCGATGCCAAGCTTCGTCCGATGCTGAAAACGCAGGGGCTGGAACAACCGGAAGATGGAGAAAGCGAGCATCGGGAATTGATCGAACAGGCCAGGCAGTTGGTCATGGCCTCTCTGCTTAAAGCGGGAGGGGCGCAATGAAATTCGACGTGCTCTACCTGAAAGCCTTTGGACCGTTTACAGAACAGACGCTGGATTTCTCTACAACGGATGCTGGTTTTCATTTGATTTTCGGACTGAACGAAGCGGGAAAAAGCTCCGCCCTGCGCGCAATAACTGGGATGTTGTATGGCATTGACAGCCAGGGGGATGACTTTCTACATATGTACAAGAAATTTCGAGTAGGAGCGCGTGTCTGCTTAGGGGACAAGAAATTAGAATTCTTGAGAAGAAAAGGAAATAAAAATACCTTATTGGATTGGTCGGAAAAGCTCATCGCTGAACAGTCGCTCGAAGAGATGCTGATTGGCGTGGACCGGCAGAGCTTTTTGATGCAGTTCGGGTTGGATCATGTTCGCCTTCGAGAAGGGGGACGCATGATCCTGGCGGATAAAGGGGAGGTAGGTGAAACGCTTTTTGCTGCGGGAAGTGGTCTTTCGAACCTGCGTGAGATCTTGAACGATTTTCATAAGCAGGCCAATGAGTTGTTTTCCGAACGTGGAAAGAATCCAAAGATCAATCAGCTTTTATCGCAAGTGAAAAAGCAGCGAAAAGAAATTAACGATATCGCCCTGTCAGGCGCCGACTGGCTACGGATGAATGAAGAACTGAGCGATTTGAAGCGGAAATCCGAGGGCATGCAGCAGGTGCTTCAGAAACTCAATAAGGAATTGACTCATCACAAGCGAATTCAGGGTGCGCTTTCATTTTTAGGACCAAGAAAAGATACGTTAGGTTTACTTGCCGGATTGGGTGAGGTTCCAAGTTTGGATTCGGAATTCGGCACGATCAGGT
This sequence comes from Myxococcota bacterium, assembly GCA_965140415.1. Classification (GTDB taxonomy): domain Bacteria; phylum Myxococcota_A; class SURF-8; order SURF-8; family SURF-8. The sequence continues at coordinate 3,434,539 of OZ223209.1, read as the reverse complement.
CGGATGCGCAGAAGGAACATCGCCGGTGTTCCGCTTTGCTGGAAAAGCTGCGTGTGGAATGCGAGCGCTTGGAAAAACAACGGGCATCGATCTCGATTCCAGAAGGATTGATGGAACAGGCGAGTGAAGTGGATGCCTTGATGCGCGAATCGGGACTGATCGAACGGGCGTTGGAGGATCTTCCTAAGCGCGAACAGCAACGCAACCATTTCGAGTTGCAGGCGGTTTCCGCTCTGAAAGACTGGAGACCGGACATCACGCTGACTCAGGCCGACACACTGCGAGTAAGTCGCGCGATGAAAACGAGGCTGCGCAGCCTGGGTGAACGGCGCGCGACCTTGCAAGAATCGCTACGCCAGTCTCAACGCAAGCTGGCGGAAGCCCAGGTAAAACATACTCGCTTGCAGCAGCAGAAAGAAACGCTGCCGGAACGGCTGGATGTTGGGAATTTACCGGAACTGCTGGAAACCATTCGCAGCAAAGGAGATTTGCTAGAAGCCTTAAAGACAACTCGTTCACATGTCGATGCGATGGTAGAACAGGCGCACATCGATTTAAAAAAGCTTGGGCTGTTTAGTGGGGCTTTGGAAGATCTTGAAACACTTTCCGTACCCGAATTGGAAAGCCTACAGCGTTTTGGAAATCAATTTGAAAAGCTGGATAATAACGACTTGCAGATCACTAATGCCATTTCCGAACGCAAGTCGGAGTTAGCTGGAATTGCCAGAGAGTTGGAGGCGATTAAACTGGATGGACGCCTGCCAACTTTGCAGGAGTTGCAGGACACCCGCACGAATCGTGATCGGAACTGGGAGCAGATCAAAGCCTGTTGGTTGGGAGAAGATGTTGAATCCGAGAAACTGGACCCTCCGCAAATGGCAAGTAGCTATGAGGTTCAGGTGCTTCAGGCGGATCGTGTGGCCGATGATCTTCGGTTGAGTTCGGATCGGATTGCCCAACAGGAACAGCGCTTGCTGCGAAAGGCCGAGTTGGAGCAAGCCTTGAACGATCTGGAAGCACGGCAGCAGCAGATTGCACATGAGCGCGAAGAGCAGATGTTGCACTGGCAGCAGTTGTGGGAAAATGTGAAACTGGATCGATTGCTGCCTCCCAACGAAATGATTCCATGGAAACATGCCCAATCCAAATTGGCTGCCGATGTTAAAGCGATACGCGAAGCGCGCCAAAATCTAACGCAGCAAGAGGAACTGATCGACGGTTATTGCAAATCGTTACTAGAACAGTTTGGAAAAATCGGTTCTCCCCTGGAATCGAAAAGCGTTATGCTGACCGATCTTTTAAGTACAACCCGCAAGCGAATTGAGCTTGCACAGCAACGAGAAGCACAGCATGTCGCCCTGGCAGAGGAGTTGGCAACACAGAACCGGGAATTTCTGCAAGCCGAGCAGCATGTTGCTTTGGCTAAGGATGAATTGTCGGATTGGCAACAGCAATGGGAAAAGGCGTTGCAGGAAGTTGCAATGACATCGGAGCTGACTCCTGCTGAAGTTCAAGACGTGTTGGATGTGCAAGATCGAGTTTGTGAGGATATCGACAAAATCAGGGAATTGGACAACCGCATTCTCGGCATGCAGAAGCAGGTTGAAACATTTATTCATCGGGTCGAACAGTTGGCGAAGAAACTGGCTAGAGAAATTGGGAACATGTCTCCCTTGCAGTTCCTGTTGATTTTGAATGACGAGCTGAAAAACGCCCGTCGGGATGTCGTACATACCAAAGAACTGGAAAGCCGACTGGCCGAAAAGAGGCAGGAAGCGGAAGAAGCTGAAGTCGGTATGCGTGCCGCTCAACAGACTTTAAGTGACCTGTGTAAACGAGCGGATTGCAAGTCGGAGGAAGACTTACCTGAAGTTGAAAAACGGGTGGAGCAATCCTTGAACTTAAGGCGAAAGCTGGAAAGCATCGACGAAAAACTGCAACTGCTAAGTGGCGGTACGGGATTGGACGAGTTCCTCGCGGAATTGGAACAGGTGGATGTGGATGAAATCACGGCTGCTATTTCGGAACTTCATGAACGCCTGGAAGAAACGTCGAAAGAGCGTGACGAATTGAATCAGGCTATCGGGCAGGCGCAGAGCCGGTTGGATTCAATGGATGGCGAGTCGAAAGCTGCCGAACTTCATGCAGAAGTGCAGGCTTCCATCGCCCAGATAGAAACCCTTTCCGGGCGCTACAAGCAATTGCGACTGGCGGAATTGCTGCTTCAAAGCGAAATCGAGCGCTACCGGGAGGAAAATCAAAACCCGATTTTGAATACCGCTTCCGATTTGTTCAATCGATTGACACAGAATTCGTTTCAATCACTGCGAACGGATTTCGATGCGAAGGACAAGCAGGTTCTTGTTGGCGTTCGCAGGGATGAACAGCAGGTTTTAGTCGATGACATTAGCGATGGTACACGCGATCAGTTGTATCTTGCGTTGCGCCTGGCAACGTTGCTGCGCTTATTGGAGCAAGGGGTAATCATGCCGTTGATTCTGGATGACCTACTGATTCACTTTGACGATGAGCGGGCGAAAGCCGCTTTAAGCGTTCTTGCGGATTTGTCCTTAAAGACACAGGTTCTATTTTTTACTCACAACGCTCACATGCAATATCTGGCCATGGAAGCCATTCCACCAGAGCGCATTCAAACGCACTCTCTGACGAACTCATATCTGGCCGAATTACAGCAGATCCAGGAATAAATGAAAAATGCCCCCAACATTTCAGTATGGGGGCGCGTGCTTTTCTCAATCGGTCCTGATTGGAATCAGGTGTCGAAATACAGTTTGATTTCATATGGGTGGGGACGATTACGCACGGCCAGATGTTCGTGATTGACCTTGTAGTCGATCCAGGTGTCGATCAGATCTTTGCTGAACACGCCGCCCTGTAGCAGGAACTCATGGTCGCTTTCCAGCGCTTGACAGGCTTCCACCAACGAAGTCGGTACAGAGAGGATCTCGTCCAATTGTTCGGTGGGGATGTCGCGGACATCCATATCGAAGGGGCCCATGCCTAGCTTGCGGGGGTCGATTTTGTTTCGGATGCCGTCGATTCCGGCCATCAGTTGCGCCGCCATGGCGAAGTACAGATTGCAGGTGCCATCGGGAGGGCGGAACTCGATGCGTTTGTTGGATTCCGTCTTGGCGAATTTGGGAATGCGTACGGCGGCGGAACGATTGGCCAGCCCGAAGAACAATTTGGTTGGCGCTTCGAAACCGGGCACCAGTCTTTTGTAACTGTTGGTCGAAGGGTTGGTGAATGCCAGCAAGGCTCGTCCATGTGCCAGTAGTCCTCCGATGTAATACAGCGCCAATTCGGACAGGTCCGCGTAACTGCCCTTTTCGTAAAAGAGATTTTTTCCGTTTTCTCCGATTAAAAACTGATGGAAATGCATACCGCTACCGGCTTCGTTGAACAGTGGCTTAGGCATGAATGTGACGGTCTTGTTGTGGCGATAGGCCAGGTTCTTGATAATGTACTTGGCTCGCATGGCGCGGTCGCCCATCAATGTCAGTGTATTCAGATTGATTTCGATTTCCGACTGACCGGGTCCACCTACTTCGTGGTGATGATAGCGAACGGGGATGCCTTTGGCTTCCATCATGGAAGCCATTTCGGCGCGGAGATTGAACATGGCATCCAAAGGAGGAATGGCATGATAGCCGCCCTGGCGCGGGATCTTGTTGCCAAGGTTGTTTCCTTCCATCTGGCTGTTCCAGTCCGCCTCTGCGGAGTCGATCATGTAGAAACTCGTGTTGATGTCTTCCTTGACGTTGACGGAGTCGAAAATATAGAACTCCAGTTCAGGTCCCCACATGCTTTTTTCGGCGATACCTTCTTCGCGAAGATAAGCTTCCGCACGTTTGGCCACACCTCGCGGATGACGCCCGAAATCCTCCAGGGTATCCGTTTCGATGATATCGCAGATAAAGCTGACTGTTGGTTTTTCCCAGAACGGGTCAAGCTCCATGGATTCAATGACTGGCACCATGTTCATGTCGCCGGCTTCTACGGACTTGTAACCGGGAACCGAAGATGCGTCGAATGATTCTCCTTCCACAAACAGTTTTTCATCCAGACGTGAAGCAGGCAAGGTCAAGTGATACCAGCGCCCGAATAAATCCGTGTATTTCAAGTCGATGATTTCCACTTTCTCACGTTCGCACAGCTTTTTTACCTTCTCGAACTGTTCACTCATACTAACCTCCATGATCGTGTGACAAGGCCGGCGAAGAGTCGGATTCTTTAGGGAATCCGAATGATGTCCTAAGAGCCTATAGCAAAACAAAAATGTTTTGCCAGTAAAATCGGACATGGTAGCTCGAATATTGATGCCTCGACTTGTCGGAGCGACAGAGTAAAACGGCGTTCAATCTGCCCCAAAAACACTGCTGCTCCTAAAATAAACGCCGGATGCCGTTGAAAATCATGGCGAAATCGCAGTGACTGTCGCGTGGGGAGCGATTCTCCGTCATGTTATGGGAGCTACTTCGTGTACCGTCAGCGTACAGGCTCCGAATTGTTCGTCAACGATTCCGGTCAGCAAAAAAGGGCGGTTGCGGTCGAGAATGGAACAAAACTTTCGATACACTTTTGGGAAAAAGGTGGTTTCGACGATTCCCGTTTCATCCTCGAACGTGATGAATTCCATCGGGTCACCCTTGTAGGTGGAGACAACCTTTCCGGTGATCAACAACCCAGCGACTTTTATGCGCTTGCCTGCGTAGCGGTTCAGCTCGATGGCCTTGACCGTTCGTTGCCGTTTCAGCTTTTCATTGAACAATTCCATCGGGTGGCGGTCACATAGAAATCCCAATGTGGCAAACTCCCTGCGCAGCCGGTCGATCTCGTTTTCATGTGGGAAGACGGGTGGGCGAGTGACAGCTTCTCTTTCGCTGAATAAATCGGTCTGTTTTCCCGGTTTGCGTTGTCTCTTTTTCCAGACTGCCAGTTCCCATAACAACGCAGCATGTGAAATGTCCGGGTGCAGCGCATCGAATGCTCCGGCGTGAATCATGGAGCGGGCCTCTTCTTCATCGGGACGCACCCGGTCCAGGAAACTCTTTAAATCTCGATACGGCTGCTTTTCCCTTTCGGAAACGATTCTTGCCTGGGTTTCGGCGCTTACATGCTTGATCGTCATCAAGCCGACACGCATCGAATGGTTATCGCTGCTCCAGCGTATCTCGCTTGCGTTGATATCCGGGGGGGAAATCGTTACTCCCATGCGTCTGGCTTCGGACACATACGCAAAGGTGGAATAAAAACCTCCCTGGTTGGAAATGACGGCAGCCATAAATGCCGCAGGATAATGAGATTTCAGATACGCCGCTTGAAACGACACCCGGATATAGCTGGCCGAATGTGGTTTGCAAAACGAATAGCCGTCAAAAGAAAGAATCATATCCCATACTTGTTTGATCTGCTCGTCCGTTACGCCGTTTTGCCTGGCGCCTTGGGCAAAGCGGTTGAAGTAATCCACCAGTTTTCGGGCCTTGTCCTTACGGCTCATGACCTTGCGTAAACCGTCTGCATCCGCGTGTGAAAAACCTGCCAGAGCGACTGCCGCCAGCGATACGTGTTCCTGATAGACCATGATGCCGTAGGTTTCATCCAGTACGCCTTCAAGCAAAGGATGAATCGCCTGCCAGGGTTCTCCCTTCAGTCGTGCAAGATATTCATTGATCCAGCGATTCGCCGCCGGGCGAATGATGGATGTGTGAATCACCATATGTTCGTAGTCGCCGACACCGGACTTTTTTTGCAGAAGTTTGGTAGCTGGCGATTCGATGTAAAAACATCCCATGGTTTCGCCGTTGGAAACGCGGCTTTGGGTGGTGCGGTCATCTTCCGGCTCCCAATGGGTTTCATCAATGGTTTTACCGTTTCGCTTTATCGTTTGAATCGTGTCTCGAATCACCCCTAAACTGCGGTTTCCCAGCAGATCGATTTTAAGCAGGCCGCTGTCTTCTGTGCCGTCTTTTTCCCACTGGATAATGGGTACGCCTTTGGGCGCGATTTCCACCGGGACATACTCGCTTATCGGTTTCGGTGTAATGACGATGCCGCCGGAATGCACGGACAGGTTTCGTGGGGTGTCGATCAGGCGTTGAGCCAGGCGAATGATATCCGGCCAGGGTTCGGGAAAGTCCAGCTCTTTCAATTGTGGAAGCGATTTCAACCTCGTAAGCAGGGCGTTTTCATCCGTGGCATCCATGACCTGCCAGAACCACGGCAGGCGTTTGGTGACCTGTCCGATTTCGCGATCGGTGAGCCCGTACACCTTGGCGATCTCCCGAATTGCCGAGCGAGGTTGAATCATTACGTGGTTGCACACCATGGCGGCGTGTGCGTGGTATTTCTCAAGAACGGCCAGTTGTACCGCATCCCGCTCGTCCCAGGCGAAATCCACATCGATATCCGGAGCATCCTTTCTGCCGGGATTTAAAAAACGCTCGAAATACAGATTGTATTTGAGTGGACAGACATTGGTGATTCCCAAAGAATACGCGACGATTGAAGCGGCTCCCGAACCGCGTCCGCAAATACGGGGACTGTGTTTGATAATATCCTGTACAATCAGAAAATAAGCCGAAAAGCCTTTGCTGCGAATGGCAGAAAGCTCGTGGTCCAGGCGCTGCGTTACGGCGTCTGGAAGATTTGTTCCGTATCGGGCGCGAGCGCCTTCATATGCCTTCGTACGAAGTTCCAAAGAAGATTCCGCTTCGCTGCGCCCGTTCCAACTAGGCAGCACAAGACCGAATTCCGGGCCTGTAAACGACAGTTGTTCCGCCAGCCTGTAACTCTCCCGAATGGCGTCCGGCCAGACATCGAAGCGACGAATGTATTCCATCGATGGTGCCAGCCAGGCGTTCTCCGGCGCAACATCTTTAGGGGAAAGGCGTGACAGGGAGGTGTTGAGTGCGATGGCTCGTTGCAGGCGATGGACGGTGTAGTCTTTGGGCTCGATAAAAAAACTGCCGGGAGTGGCAATGGAGGGTACCTCAAGTTGTTTGGCGGCCAAACGGAGCTTAAGACCTTTCCCTGTCGGTTTACGTGGTAGAGCGGCCCATACCGACACCTCTTGTTCCTTGAAAAGGCGCAGCAGTGTTTCAGACTGCGTCAGAACCTGTAGTCCCTTGGATAAACTGGGCAGACTTTCCTTCAAAGAGAATCGGTTATTGCACTGCCGTTCGGTAATCAGGCGGCATAAATTCGTGTACCCCGTTTTATTCTCTACCAGACAAATGATTCTTTCGTGTGTTTTCGGATCGGTTACTTCCGCTCCGACAATTGGTGTAAGTCCTTCTCGTTTGCAGGCGTGCAGAAACGGCCAGAGACCGTACAGATTATCGGTATCGGTTAACGCCAGTCGGTCGTATCCGCAGCGTTTGGCCGCCGAAACCAGTTCTTCCGGCGATGCGGTTCCCCACATCAACGAATAATGAGAGCGGGTGGTGAGTGGAATCATGAATATGGCCTTGAAAGTGTCCGTCCCATGTTGATGGAGGAAAAACCGAATCGGTTGCGGATGGAATCCAGGGCGTCGATCAGGTTCTTCTTGTCGTTATCCTTTTGCTTTGTATCTTCAAACAAGTCCAATTGTGGGACGGGCGGGTACGTCAGGCGATCGGCCCTGACTTGAAGATGGCGGATTCTCACTCGTCGTGTCCATGCCTTTTGAAGAAGCTTGCGGATATTGCCAAACAGGTGAAAGTCATCGGTCGTGGCCGGATGCAGGGGTACATGCCGAAAGATGCGTTTGCCATCGGAATAGTCCAGGCCGATTGAGATTCGAGTTGTGGCCAGTTGACGCTTACGAAGTTCCGCGCCTACATGTTCCACAAGAGAATACAGGACACCTTCTATGATGTGAATCTCGTTCGTATCGTTTCCGAAACTGTGCTCCATGACGACTTGCGGGGCTTTATTTCCCACCGGCAGCACCGGGGAATTATCTTCTCCTCTTAAAATGGCATGAATGTAATAATGCCTGTTTCCGAAAAGCACTTCAAGTTGTTCCGCTTCAAGCTCGGTGGCTTCACCCACGTAGCGAATGCTCAATTCTCGAAAACGCATGATGTCCCGCCGTTCCAGCCCCGGAATCAGATGCAGAGGGAGCGGATGCAGGAGTTGCTGCGCTTCATCGCTTGAGACCGTTCGCTCGCCGGTCGGCTTGACCAGCCTGGAGGCAACTTTGGCGAGTAGCTTATTGGGAGCGACGGTCCAGATCGGATCGAAGCCGATGTCGTTCTTTAGGGCATTGCGGAGCTTCTGCCCGATATCCTCCGCTTTTCCGTGTAATCGTGACGTGCCGCTCAGATCCACAAACAAGTGCCCCTGGGTATCCGCTTGTTCGATCAGTGGGGAATACGGCAGGGTTCGCTTGAGCATCTCTTTCATGGCCCGCTCGTAGCGATCGATATGTGGAGGTAGCACCGTGGCATCCGGGCAGTGGCGCAAGGCTCGCTGCAAGGACATTCCTTTTCGCACGCCGGACTTGAAGGCTTCTTCGCTATGATCGAATACCGTTGCTCTGGCGGCTCCTTCCGGGACCACAATTACGGGGCGGAATTTTAACCGAGTATCCACCAGGCGCTCCACCTCTACGGCGAAGTCAGCCACATTCAAATGTAAAATATCTCTGGCGCCCATTATCAGCTTCCAACCAGCCCCTGTTCCGTCAATATTTCGATGAGCTTATTCGCATTTCTGGGGGCTTGTCCGGCCACATGATTGTTGAAGAACACGACCCCTTTTTTGGCGCGTGTCATCATGTTGTTGATGGTTTCCTTGGCCCAGGGGATCAATTCCGTATCTGAGTAATTGTAGTCAAAGGGATGACAGTTGGGCTTGTTCCGCCAGCCATCGGCGTTGCGTCCATGAAAACGGATATAAGCCAGATCGGGATTCGTTACGACATCCAACGTTGGAAATAGGTACGACAAGCGTGGCTCATCTACCGTAACCAATGTGACGTTGCGTCGTTCGAGTTCGGCGAATACGCGGTCGTTCACCCACGAACTGTGCCTGAATTCCACCGCCAAAGGCAAGCCTTCAAGATGGTTCAGCAGCGAGGCCAGGTATTTTCTACGAGCTGCGGAGCGATCGAATGACGGAGGTAGTTGAATCAGGACTGCCACCAACTGGCCGTTTTGCATCATGGGAGCCAGGGCATCTCGATAGCGAACGATGTTTTCCTTCCAACTGCTTGTATCGATTTCGTGCGTCAGGGTATTGGTCAGCTTGACCGTAAAAAGGAAGCCCTCCGGAGCCTGCTTGCATTGGTGCTCAATCAGTTCCGCTGTTGGCATTCGATACCAGGTGTAATTCAGTTCCACGATGGGGAACTGTTCTGCATAGCGTGTCAGCATTTCTGCTTGCTTGGTCGTTGGAGGATACACGCCCGCCTCGATCCACTCGCGATAAGAATAGCCACTGCAACCGACGAGCAGATTGGAGTGCGCTAAATTGGAATTTCGAGACGAACACATGATGATTCCTTACAGATGACGCCTGACTTCGATAACCTTTCCCAGCAGTTGGCCATTCTCGGGATTCAGGACGATTGGAGAATAATTCGGATTCGCGGGTTGAAGTTCAATATGGTTTCTATTTTTATGTAACCTCTTTATGGTGGCTTCATCTCCGATCAGGGCGGCTACGATGTCCCCGCTATTGGCATCCGGTTGCGGGCGAACGATTACCAGATCGCCTGCCAGAATTCCGGCATCCTTCATGCTGTCGCCACGAACGCGCAGAGCGAAGACATTTTCGTGCAGGCCGTTTTCCGCAATGGGAATCGTGCCTTCGATGTCTTCCACCGCCAAGATCGGCTGCCCGGCTTGAATGTGGCCCATGATGGGTACATGCCGAGTGGGTGGTCTGCCGTTTTTCTGTTCCGGTAAACGGAAGCCTCTGGAAATGCCTTTCTCTTTTACGAGTTTTCCTGCGTCTGTCAGATTGTCCAGGTGCTGGCGGGCCGATGCGACGCTACTGAATCCGAATTGGGCTTGAACCTCCCGAACGGTTGGTGGCATTCCCGCTAGGATTCGTTCGCGAACAAAGCGGTAAACGTTTTCACGAGTCGAGCGTGCCATTCTGAACCTCCTGAAATCAGTAAAACACACAAATGTGTGCTTGTCAACTCCGCAGCCTCGTCTTTTTCTGCCTGGTCGACAGAATCTGGTGGAATAGGGGAGTGTAAAATGAATAAAACAGCACAATCCGAGAAAGCACATTCACTTTCGTTTTTTACTCAGAGTAAGGATTTGGGCTGCATATTGTATTAATCCTACTCTTCCTGTAGAAAAATGCCTGGATCGAGCTGGATTGTAAGCCTTGTAAAAGAAAGGAAAAAATGAGTTGCACCTAAAATGAAGATGTGCTACATGGAATAAATGAATGTCCGTTCAGTGTGAAGTGCCAGAATGAATAATATCAAGAGGAACTCTTCACGGCGCGTAAATGGAGTTGCACTGGCAAAATTGAATCTTTGTCTACGCATCGTTGGCTTGAGAGAGGACGGATATCACCTGCTTGAGTCGTTGGTTTGTCCGATTGATCTGGCCGATCGGATAACCGTTGAGAAAAAAAGATCCGGGGGGGTGCAGATCCTTTGCCCAGGATATGAAGAGCTGGAGCGTGCTGACAATCTGGCTGTGAAGGCGGCTTATTGGTATGCTGCCGTTTCGAAAATACCTGAAGCGGAATTGAATCTCAAGATCGAGATTGAGAAACGGATTCCTGTTGCAGGAGGGCTGGGTGGTGGCAGTAGCGATGCCGCGTGTGTGTTGCGACTGCTACAACGGCTTTATGGTTTTCCCGTTTCATCATCGCAAATATTGTCTGGTTGTGTTGAGCTTGGTGCGGATGTGCCGGCTTGTTTTCATGGCCGATGCTGCTGGGTCGGCGGCATCGGAGAATATATTCGAGGGAATGTTGAGTTAGAGCCATGCTGGTTTGTTTTGATTAATCCAGGGTATCCGGTGCGTACCCAATGGGTTTATGAAAAACTTGGCGACATTAGGTTGACAAAGTCCAGCAATGATGGTAGGAAACCCAATCGCTTCCTCGGGCGGAAGGCGGTGGCAGGCCTGATGCGTAACGACCTGGAGTCTGTGACCTTTCTAACGTTCACGGATCTTTTAAAAATGAAAGAGGCTCTGCTTCAACAGGGTGCCATGAAAGCGTTGATGAGCGGTAGTGGAGCAACGCTGTTCGGCCTGTTCGAAGAACAGGATATTGCTAGCCAGGCAATGTTGAATTTGCAACGACTGTTTCCTGAAGCATCGTTGTGGATGGCATCCAATTCCAACCTAGAGAGCGAGGATGGGTAGTCATGGAAATCACCGAAGTTAAGGTTTTTCCAGTCAACGAGGAGCGATTGAAGGCTTATGTAACCATCACCCTGGATGATTGCTTCATCGTCCGCGATTTGAAGATCATCAATGGCAACAACGGCTATTTTGTGGCAATGCCTAGTAAGAAGCGCAAGGACGGTACGTTCAAAGACATTGCCCATCCGCTGAATTCGGAATGCCGTGATGAGATGGAAGGCATCGTCCTTGAAGCCTATCGAAGTGAAATGAGCGTGCATGACGGAGGTGCTCCCGTTGTCGACTACGACATGGAGTAGATTTCCTTCAGGCAGCGACTCAGTATGAATTGTTCGTTGCACGCGTAGGCGTTGGGGTGTCGTCAAGTGGTAAGACACTGGATTTTGGTTCCAGCATTCGCAGGTTCGAATCCTGCCACCCCAGCCATCTTTTTTACATGTTCCAACCCATGCAGTTCTGGCTCCAAGGGTGGCGTTGCGGCGATGGTAGGCAACAGCGTAGAATGGCAGTGATCACGTTTTTGCAAGGGTAGCGACCATGTACAAATCATTGGATAACATCCGGCTCTTTTCCGGCAATGCGAATCGGCCACTGGCCGAGAATATCTGCAAATATTTGGATTTTCCGCTTGGTAGAGCGGTAGTCGGTCGTTTTGCCGATGGCGAGATCAATCTCAAAATCTTGGATAACATCCGTAATCGTGATGTGTTCATCATTCAGCCGATCAGCCCTCCCGCAAACGATCACCTGATGGAGCTGCTGATTATGGTGGATGCCGTAAAGCGTGCATCGGCTGCTTCGATTACGGCGATCATCCCTTATTATGGTTACGCGAGACAGGATCGTAAGGGTGCACCGAGAACGCCGATTACGGCGAAGCTGGTAGCGGATCTGCTTCAAACTGCCGGGGTACGGCGGGTCGTTTCCATCGATCTGCATGCGAACCAGATTCAAGGCTTTTTTGATTCTGCGGTGGACAACCTGTACGGAGCCAAGGTTCTGGTTTCATATCTGAAAGAGGCTTTATGGCGGAAAACATACGATCCGCAAACCGGCCAATCCAACATTATCATGGTTTCGCCTGACGCAGGAGGTGCGGAAAGAACGCGTTTGTTTGCAAATCAACTTGATGCACGTCTGGCCGTTGTGGATAAGCGCCGACCGGAAGCCAATGTGTCTGATGTCATGAACGTTATCGGTAAGGTCAAAGGGCGTGACGCCGTATTGCTGGATGACATGGTGGATACCGCAGGAACGTTGACCAAAGCCGCCCAGGCAATCAAGGATCTCGGTGCAAAAAGTGTGTGGGCTTGTTGCACTCATCCAGTCCTTTCCGGACCCGCTGTCGAGAGAATCGAGAAGAGTCCGATCGAAAGATTGATTGTCACAGACACAATTCCCTTGCGTGATGATGCAAAAGCGTGCAAAAAGATAACAGTCGTTTCGATAGCCGAATTATTGGCGGAATCCATTCGACGATTGACGACGAACGAGTCGATCAGTGAATTGTTTCCAGATTCGGTTTGAAAAATAATCCAAAATAAGTATGATCTTGTAGAAGGTTTCCACGGAGGAGTCTAATGGATCCGATTAGCTTGAACGTTCAAAAACGCGAAAAAACAAATAAGAGTGCTGCCCGCAGCTATCGTAACAGCGGGCTGGTGCCTGCTGTGCTTTATGGAAATAAGCTGGAGCCGATCCACTTGTTGGTTTCTCCAACTGATTTCTCGAAAGCGATTGACAACCCATTCAAGAGAAATTCACTGTTGCAGGTGGAAGTGGACGGGCAGTCTTACCTGTGCCTGATCAAAGACGTGCAGGTGGAGCCGCTTTCGAGAAAACTGCTCCATTTGGACTTCTATCGGGTTGAAGAAGGACAGGAAGTCGATTTCCAGGTGCCGTTGTTCCCCACTGGAAAAGCGATTGGTGTCCAAAAGGGTGGAAGCATGCAACAGGTTACCCGAAAGGTGAAGCTGCATTGTGCTCCGCAGATTCTGCCAAGTGAAATCGTGCTTGACATTTCGGAACTGGAAGTGGGTGAGCAACTTAAGACCGTCGACCTTCCGAAGGTGGAGGGTATCTCTTACCTGCATCGTGACAACGAAGTGATGATTCAGGTAACCAGCAGCCGCGACGTCGCCGAGGACGAAGAGGCTGAAGGCGAAGAAGCCGAGGCTGCTGAAGGTGAAGAGGCTGCTGGTGCGGAACAGGAAGCCGCCAATTGATACTGATTGTTGGCTTAGGCAACCCTGGCGAAGAATATTTGAACACTCGTCACAATTTGGGGTATATGATCGTTGATCGCCTGGCCAAACGATTGGGGGTGCGCGTTGAGCAAAGAAAATTCCGTTCGGAAGTTGGCATGGCTCGGCGAGGAACTGATCAATTGTTACTTGTTAAACCGCAAACTTACATGAATCGAAGCGGTGAGGCTGTTCGCCTTGCCGCTTCTTTTTATCGTACTCCTGTTGAAAATATTATCGTAGTTCATGATGACCTCGATCTCGAGTTCGGCCAGATCAAAGTCAAAATCGGAGGATCCGATGGCGGCCACAAGGGAATAAAGTCTACCAGAGAACAGCTTGGATCGGACCTTTTCGTGAGAGTCCGAATGGGCATTGGTCGACCGAAACATGATGAAGTCATTACGAAATTTGTGCTGCACTCGTTCTACCCGGAGGAAAAACCATTGTTAGAGCAATGGATTGACCACGGTTCGGATGCCGTTTTTGCTGCGGCGACGGAAGGGGTTGTTCGAGCTGCAAATAAGTACAATAAAAGGTATTTCAAGGTTGAGGCAAGTTGTTTGTAGTTTCTAGTTAATGTTGTTTTAGTGTCAACCTGGCCCGATGGGCCAAACCAAGGAGGTGAAGGGACCATGAACACGATTTTGTATCTGATTCCTGTTGTGGGTGCAGTGGCGCTTATCTTCGCTCTTGTAAAAGCCCTATGGGTAGGGAAACAGGAGGTTGGAACGGACCGGATGAAGGAGATCGCCGGTTACATCCAACAAGGCGCAATGGCGTTTCTGGCTCGTGAGTACAAGGTACTGGCTATTTTCGTTGTGATCGTTGCTGTGTTGTTGGCTGTTTCCAATGCTGGCATCGAAGGTTCAAACTGGATGATCTCCATCTCGTTTGTCGTTGGTGCGTTCTGCTCGGCTCTGGCTGGTTACTTCGGTATGAAGGTCGCCACCAAGGCCAATGTCCGCACGGCAAACAAAGCGCGCGTCAGCCTGAACGACGGCCTGCTGGTTGCCTTCTCGGGCGGCACGGTCATGGGTATGAGCGTGGTTGGTTTGGGTGTTGTCGGTCTTTCCGTGCTGTACATCGTTTACTCGATGATGTGGCCGGGTGCTGAAAACGTCATTCTGGTTATCAACGTTCTGTCCGGTTTCTCTCTGGGTGCCTCTTCCATCGCACTGTTCGCTCGTGTCGGTGGTGGTATCTACACCAAAGCGGCGGATGTCGGTGCCGATCTGGTCGGTAAAGTCGAAGCCGGTATTCCGGAAGACGATCCCCGCAATCCTGCTACCATCGCTGATAACGTTGGTGACAACGTTGGTGATGTCGCCGGTATGGGCGCTGACTTGTTCGAGTCCTATGTCGGGTCGATCATCGGTGCAATGGTTCTCGGTGCAGTCGCCGTGTTGATCAAGAATGGCGCTGTGGTATCGAGTGGTGCTGAAGTTCTCAAGCTTCAAGACTCCTTGATTATCCTGCCGTTGATCCTGGCGGGTCTGGGAATCGTCGTTTCCATCATCGGTACGTTCTTCGTGCGCACGAAGGAAGGCGGAAATCCGCAGACCGCTCTGAATATGGGTACCTTCGGTGCGGCGATCATGATGATCATTGCTTCCTACTTCGTGATCAGCGCTGTCATGGGCGACATGATGTATGGTTCCGTGGCCAAGAGCTACAGTGGTATGGGAATCTGGGCGGCCATGATTTCCGGTCTGATCGCCGGTACCTTCATCGGTATCGCAACGGAATACTACTGCGCTCCCGATCGCGCTCCGGTCAAAGGCATTGCCAAAGCTTCTGAAACCGGTCCTGCCACCAACATCATCGCCGGTCTGGCGGTTGGTATGAAGTCCACCGCGATTCCAATTCTGCTGATCGCCGGTGCCGTCGTGATCGCGTTCTACTTCGCCGGTCTGTATGGTATTGCGATTTCCGCTCTTGGTATGCTCTCCACCACGGGTATCCAGCTTGCTGTTGATGCTTACGGTCCCGTGTCCGACAATGCCGGCGGTATTGCCGAAATGTGTGAGTTGGGTAAAGAAGTTCGTAACCGCACCGACAAACTGGATGCCGTTGGAAACACCACTGCCGCTATCGGTAAAGGTTTCGCCATCGGTTCTGCCGCTCTGACCGCCCTGGCTCTGTTCGCGGCTTACACTTCCAAAATGCACGGTCAAATCGATGCCATCGACGTAACCAACCCCTACACCATGGCTGGTTTGTTCATTGGTGCGATGATGCCTTTCCTCTTCTCCTCCATGGCGATGACCGCTGTTGGTGAAGCGGCGCAGTCCATGATCGAGGAAGTGCGTCGTCAGTTCAAGAGCATTCCTGAACTGACTGCCGCTCTAGCCGTGATGAAGAAGATCCAGAATGAAGATCGCGAAATGACCGAAGAAGAGCAGAAAGTAATGGATGCCTCCATCGGTAAAGCCGAATACGCCAAGTGCGTGGATATTTCCACCGCTGCGGCCATTCGTAAAATGGTCCTGCCTGGTACCATGGCTGTCGTGGTTCCTGTCGTGGCTGGTGTGTTCAGCCCGATGGCGCTGGGTGGTTTGCTGGCCGGCGTGACCGTGTCTGGTGTCTGCTTCGCTATCTTCCAGTCCAACGCTGGTGGTGCATGGGACAATGCCAAGAAATTCATCGAAGAAGGCAACCATGGTGGCAAGGGCTCCGAAGCCCACAAAGCAGCCGTCACCGGTGATACCGTAGGCGATCCCTTCAAAGATACCTCCGGTCCTTCCTTGAACATCCTGATCAAGCTGATGTCCGTGGTCGCCATGGTTATCGCTCCGATCGTCTACAGCATTCACTTCGGCTAAGCCGATTAACATGCTGACACGCGCCCCGGTCTGTTGACCGGGGCGTTTTTGTTGAAAAGGGAAGAAAATAGAATTCACTATTGCTTCAATAAAAAAATTCTATTAGACTGAGCGCCGTTTCATCGCAAGTTGCCAAAAGTTAAGGGATAATAGAGTACATTATGACACGTTTCCGATTGATCTATCCGCGTTGGGAAAAGCTTCCCGGTCAAACTACGTTTAACCTTCCACCGCATGGGCCGGTCGTTTTTGCTGCGACGTTGCCAGAAGATGTCGAGGTGGAATTTATAGATGAAAACTTGCAGAGTTTCAGCTTCGACGATCCTGTCGATTTCGTCGGTATTTCGATGATGCTGACCACACAGGTGAAACGGGGTTGGCAGATCGCGGATGAGTATCGGGCTCGCGGTATAAAGGTCATTTTCGGCGGCATTTCTACGATGCTTCATGCAGAAGAAACAATGAAACATGCCGATGCGGTTTTCCTGGGAGAATCCGAAGGGCGCATGCAAGGTGTTTTCGATGACTTTCATTCAGGAAACCTGAAGCCGCTCTACAATTTTATAAATGATCGCCCACCGATTGAATGGGTCGGTCCTGCCAGGCGGGAAATTCTGAATGAGGATCTGTACTACCATCGTGGCTTGCGTATGGTGGACTTATTCCACGCCTCCCGTGGTTGCAGATTTGCGTGTTATCCGTGCGCCGTCGCCTTTTTAGGTGGGCGAGAGTTTCGGGCTCGGCCTCTTGATCGAGTCGTCGAAGAACTGGCAACCATCGAAAACAACCGTCTGTTTATTGTCGATAATTCACTTGCGCAAAACACGGAATGGGAAAAAGATCTTTTTAGAGAGATGATTCCATTCAAGAAAACCTGGTGCAGTCACACCATAGAAGACAAACCGGAAGTCTTGGATCTAGCCGCCCAGGCCGGCGCCTGGTATGTGTATCAAGCTGTCTTTGATACCTCGGATTACATCAAGGAACGCATCAAGCGATATCATGACTATGGCATCGGAGTCGAAGGTACCATCCTGCTTGGTATGGACAACCAAACGGAAGACGACATCCTGCGACTGATCGACTTCTTGTTGGAAATCGATCTCGATCTGGCGGAATTTACCGTGCTGACTCCCTTCCCGCATACCAAAGCCTATGACGATCTCATGAAGCAGAAACGGATTTTCAGCTTCGATTGGAATGAGTACAATGC
The DNA here is from genome assembly GCA_965140415.1 of Myxococcota bacterium. Taxonomy (GTDB): domain Bacteria; phylum Myxococcota_A; class SURF-8; order SURF-8; family SURF-8. The sequence continues at coordinate 3,416,910 of OZ223209.1, read as the reverse complement.
GGGTCAAGTCGTTTTTCAGCCCAAGCACATGACCCCGGAACGTTTGCAGGAACTGTATGAGTTTGCCTGGAAAGAGTTTTATAAAGATGAGCCTCAGCAGGTTAAAATGTATCGCCTGCTCCGAAAAGCGGTTGAACGCGAGAAGAAACTGGGAACCTATCAAGCTCGTCGTCGGGATTTGATTAATCAGAGTTTTGGACAGCAAGTGCAACGTGGTGAAGACCTGTAGGAATGATGTCCTTGGAAGATGGAACCGAAAGATGAAAACCGATTATCGCTACATTGATCGCCTGTACGAGTTCGAAGGACAATGGGGGACTCCCTCCGTTTGTGGCATCAAGGTTGTTGAAGAAGAAAACAGGCTGATCGTAATCGCAACGGAACTTTACGATAAAAACCCGGGAACCTCCGTAACTCAATTCGTCGCTCAACTGGCTACCCGACTGCTGAAGGAATACGAACGCCCGCACGAACACATGCTGTTTGTCGAACATTGCCCTGATCGTGGTTCTAAACTGGATTTCTACGAAGAGACATTTGACCGCGTGACATTCGAATGGAACGGGGAAGCTTTTGTTAATCCCGATTGGGAGCGCGTTGATCGGGCTTTGATCGATCAGTGGCTACCAAAGACAGAAGAAGCATAAGTATATACAACGTGCCGATTGTGAAGTGACAATTTGGCGGAAGGGGGAGGGTGATGAAGATTGCATTCACTCACAATATCCAGTTGACGGATAGTGAGGAAGAAGCCGAATTTGATCGGCCTGAAACCATTCAGGCCATTGCTCAGTCTCTTGAAAGGTTGGGTCATAAGGTTGAATTGGTAGAGGTTTCCGGGAATGCGTCTCAGCTTATTGCAAGGCTGGAAGCGTTGAACCCGAACCTGGTGTTCAATACTGCCGAAGGTCGAAACGGGCGCTATCGGGAAGCGTTTTATCCCGCCCTTTTCGAGCAGCTAGGTCTTCCTTATACTGGGTCCGACGCCTACGTGTGTACGCTGACCTTGGACAAGGTGATGACCAAGCAGATGTTGGCCGCCTATGGGGTTCTAACGCCTCGCTGGAGTTTTGTGAAAGACCTGGAAAACTGGACGCCTCCCAACGAATTTAACTACCCGGTCATTGTAAAGCCCAATTTCGAAGGAAGCTCGAAAGGTATTACGCAGGATTCTATCGTACAGACTCCAACGGAACTTGTTGAGAAGGTTAAAGTCCTGATCGACCGCTATCCTTCCGGTTTACTGATCGAAGAATATATCGAGGGTCGGGATATTGTCGTTCCTTTCATCGAAAAGGCTTCCGCAATCAAGGATGGTATTCTACCGGCTGCCGAGTATGTTTTCGATCTGCCGGAAGGTCAGGAAGATCGGTATAACATTTACGACTATGAGTTGAAGCACGTAAATTACGATGCTGTTTCGTTGCGAGCGCCAGCCGAATTGACCAGCGCACAGAAGAAAGCGATCCGGAAATTTTCCGAAACGATTTTCGAGGTGATCGGGGTACGAGACCTTGGTCGTATCGATTATCGAATCGGGCGGGATGGCCAGGTTTACTTCATCGAAATCAATGCGCTTCCCAGTCTGGAGGTCGGGGCGGGAATTTACGTTTCCGCAGAAAAAGCCGGTTTCAAGAATATGGATGCCGTTCTTAAGGCGATTATCAAGAGCGCGGCAACCCGATACAACCTGCCTTTGGATAAAAAGGCCTACCGAAGTCCCAAGGATCGTCTTGTCATCGGTCTGACCTACAATGAGAAACGAGTCGTACCCAAAGAAGAAGATGACGATGACAAGGATGCGGAGTACGATTCTCCCAAGACGATTCAGGCCATTGGAAAGGCCATCGAGTCGTATGGTCATGAAGTCGTCTATCTCGAAGCGACGTCTGAACTGCCAAGCATTTTGGCCTCGTCGCAGTTGGATCTTGTTTTCAATATTGCCGAAGGTCTTCGCGGTAGAAGCCGAGAAGCTCAAATTCCGGCATTGCTGGAATTGATCGATGTCGAGTATACTGGGTCGGACCCTGCGACGCTCTCCATTGCACTTGACAAGGCGCTGGCAAAACGAGTAGTACGGCAGGCCGGAGTGCCGACCCCCGCTTTTATTCTCATGCGAAAAGGAAACGAACACATTCCCAAGCGAATGCGGTTCCCTGTGATTCTGAAGCCGAATGAAGAGGGCAGTTCAAAAGGGGTAATGGGGATCAGCGTTGTTGAGAATGAAGAAGATCTGCGCAAACTGGCCGTTCAGTTGATCGAGAAGTATCATCAGCCGGTACTGGTGGAAGAGTTCCTTCCGGGGCGAGAGTTCACCTTGGGCCTGATCGGGCAGAACCGACCCAAAGTGTTTCCCCCCATGGAAATCGTTTATTTGAATCCCGAAACAAAGCGACCCGTTTATAGCTTTGGGCATAAGCTGGATCAGACAAACGAGATCCGCTACGACGCACCGGCAAAAGTGGATGAAAAGCTTCGCAAGGAGCTGGAAAAAGTGGCGCGATCCGCTTACATGGCATTGGGATGTTCGGATGTGGCGCGCATTGACGTGCGGCTCGATGCCAAGGGCAAAGTGCATTTTATCGAGTGCAATCCTTTGCCGGGGCTTACTCCGGGTTGGTCCGATCTGTGTCTGATTTCGGAAGCGGCGGGCATGGATTACCGGACGCTGGTCGGAAACATTATGGCCCCGGCGATCAAACGGCTCAAGCATAAACGCAAGCAGCAGGCCACAGAGAAGAAAGCGGTAGAGTGATGCCAATGGAACGAAAGCGGTTTCGGGAACTTGGAATGTCCTTGGGGCGCTTCGAGCCGGGTGAAAAGAATAGCATCACCGACGTCAAGGGGATTCTCGTCGGTCATTCTACAATCATTGAAGGCGAAGGCAAGCTGCGTCGAGGAAAGGGACCGATACGCACTGGCGTGACCGCGATTCATCCTTCTAATGGAGACGTGTTCAATGAAAGGGTGGTCGGCGGAGGTTTCGTTTTAAATGGTGCCGGTGAAATGACCGGATTGACTCAGGCAACCGAATGGGGATTGATCGAAACTCCGATTCTATTGACGAATACCCTTTCGGTAGGTTCCTGTTCGCAAGGGTTGATCAAGTATCTGGTCGAGCGTTACCCCGGTATCGGTTCCGAGCAAGACGTTCCTCTGCCTTTGGTCGGTGAATGTGACGATTCCTGGTTGAACGATATCGCCGGGCGACATGTCAAGGCCGAACATGTGTACGAGGCTTTGAAGTGTGCAAATCGTGGTCCGGTTGCCGAAGGAAATGTCGGCGGAGGCACCGGCATGATGACCTGTGACTTCAGTGGCGGAATCGGAACCGCCTCACGTCGTCTTCCTGGTCGGCATGGCGGTTACACGGTCGGTGTTTTGGTGATGAGCAATTTCGGGTACATGCGTGACCTTCGTATTGCCGGGTTGCCGTTTGGCGAGCATATCGCTCCGCGCTTTCAGGAATTGAGCAAACGAGTTCAGAACTATGGCAGCATTATTGCGGTGTTCGCTACCGATGCTCCGATGATATCCCTGCAAATCAGCCGTGTATGCAAACGAGTCGCGTTGGGGATTGGTCGAGTCGGAAGTTTTGCCGCACATGGGTCCGGTGAGATTATTGTCGGGTTGACAACGGCGAACACCGTGCCCAGAAGAACCCGAAAGCGAACCTACCAACTAACCGTTTTAAACGATCAGTACATCAATCCCATTTATCAGGCGGCGATCGAAGCGACGGAAGAAGCGATTTTAAATGCGATCTGCATGGCGGATGATATCACCGGAGTCAACAATCATTTCGTTCCCGCTCTTCCGCTGGAGCAGGTCGTGGAGTTCTGGCAAAAACACCATAAGTTTGACTTGGGCTGAAAACGATTGATACTCTAAAGAAGTTGCGATCCGCTATTCGCGATGTCCTTTTGTAGCGGCGAGGCGAGAACCCGCCGAGAAATGCTAAAAAAACGGCGGGCCTACGCTCCGCCGCTACGGAAATCAAAAACACATATCGTTTAAAACTACTGCTTTAAGAGATGAACGGAATCAGAAAGAAGCGCGAAAGAGATCTACACGACTTCGGGAGCAAAGTCTCCCAGGCGCTGACGGATCTCCGTGCTGGATGCAGCGGAATCGCAAGCCACAAAGATCGTGTCATCACCGGCAACGGTTCCTGCGATGGATGACCAGCCTGCACTGTCTAAAACATGTCCGACAAAACCGGCTTCACCTGGATGAGTGTGAATGACAACGAGATTGTTTCCTGCTCTCCGGAAACTTAAGATTTTCCCCTTCAGCAATTCAGCAGGATTGGAAACCTGGGCTACTTTACCCGGTAATGAATAATATCCAAACGCTTTGACCAGTCCCAAGTTGTGAATATCGCGGGAAATCGTGGCCTGGGTGGCTCGGATTCCCTGCTTTTTTAGCATTTGTATCAATCGAGTCTGAGATCGGATTCGATTGTCTTGGACGAGTTTGAGTAATGCCGCCCTACGTACCTGTGTGTCTGACATGGCGTTTGTCCTTTGCCATAAGACCTGCAATCAAGCAGTGAAAGTCGAATGAAAAAAACAATTTTTCATCATTATCTCTAAATCATGGAACCGTCTATGGAATACAAGTGTCCCCTGTTTGATAACTATCCATAGTTTTGAGAAGATATTCCGAAATAGTCCATAGTGTCAAGGAAAACCACGTCATAAGATATTTCGTTTTCTGCATAAACGATGAATAGTTTCCGTTCTCGCTTATGACAAAATGCGATGCTCAGCCTTTTTAAATCGGGCGAGTTCAATCCTTGAATTTATTACCCCTCGTTCCTTTGTCCTGGAAACATAGACCCGTTCAAAAAAAATCAGTTTGAGCGCTTATCCATCTGATTTATGAATGCGTTAAGCGTGCCTTGATCCTCACTGTTGAAATGCAGGAATTTCGCCCCGAAACCGGGAACGAGCCCCCGGCGTTTGGCATCATCCGGTGTGATGGTGCGAACGACCTGGGCCTCGACATCGATGGATTCGTTGATGTCTTCAATTTCAATCTTCAGTTGTACCGTTTCTCCCGGATACGGCGGATTGGTCGAGGAAATGAATACTCCGCCCCGGCTGATATTCAAGGAAACTTCTTCAAGCAGCATGTTGAATTGAAAGAAACTGACGTGAAAGACTTTGTCGAAGCGTGTCTGGTGGCGAACCTCTTGCTGCTCCTGAATGATCCTTTCGATGAAATCGAGATATTCATTGGGAGGTTCTTCCAACTCGATTCCCATTTCGATTTGACCGATCACGCGTTGCAGCCATTGGCTAAGGCGATTATCCATGCGGCGGACGATGCCGGTAAGGGAGATCGGGTCTTCGTCGTAACGACTGTGCAACAGCATGGTAAGGCGAGTGCCTGCATCAAATGATTTGCCACTGACGATTGCAAGCCCTTTTTGCGACAAGTTCTTGATAAAACCAGCAAATTCCGGTTCTTTCTCGCCGAAGTAAATCAAGTAGCGCGAAGAAATTCGTTCTTCCTGTCGCTGCTTCAGATCCGACATAGTGCCTCCCTTTTGGAAGTTCATCCAGTCAAAAAGCAAATCGTTACTTCAGGCCAAGGTGTTTCGAACTTGCCTTCTCGCTGTCGTTTACCACCCCGAAATTACATCGCATCAAATTAAACCGAGAACCATCATATACAATCTATTTGTCGTTCGCGCCACACACAGGACTGATATGATGGTTCTTTTAAGCTAGCATCCTTCCATTTCTATTTCAACCGTAATTATCAAGAATACGGAAGCAGCGTTTTCTGGTTTTGTGAACGGGTTGCTGCTGTGTTCTTGATAACCTATTTTCGAACCTGTCCATTTCCCAGAACGATAAACTTACTGGCAGTCAATTCCCGTAATCCCATCGGACCATAGGCGTGCATTTTGGTCGTACTGATACCGATTTCCGCTCCCAGACCGAGTTCACCTCCGTCGTTAAAGCGCGTGGAGGCGTTGACGGCCACGCAGGACGATTGAATCTCGCGCAGAAAACGTCCTGCCGTGCTGTAATTTTCTGTAACGATGGTTTCCGTATGGTTGGAGCCGTAGCGGCGAATGTGTTCGGCGGCCTGCTCGAAGTCATCGACGATGCGAATGGAGAGAATCAGATCCAGGTATTCGGCGGCCCAGTCTTCTTCCGTGGCACCTGCCAGATCCGGCAGCCGTTTTTGGCTGCGCTCGCAACCGCGTACTTCCACTTTGTTCTCGCGTAGAGCCGCAACGACTTCCGGCAAGAAATCTGCTGCGATATCTTGGTGGATGAGCAGGGTTTCTAAGGCGTTGCAAACGCCCGGACGTTGCGTCTTTGCGTTTAGAATAATCGGTAGCGCCTTGTTTAGATCGGCGTCTTTATCTACGAACGCATGGCATACACCCTTGTAGTGGAACACAAGCGGAACCGTGGCGTGCTCGTTAACGAAGCGAATCAGGCTCTCTCCGCCGCGAGGAATCACCAGATCCACCTGTCCCCGGGCCGTCAGCAGATCGAGAACGAGCTGGCGATCCGGATTCCCGACAACCTGAATGCACTCGGGGGGAAGGGCGGCTTTTTGTAGTGAGTTTTCGATCAAGGCTCCCAGTGCCTTGTTGCTGTGCTGAGCTTCGGAGCCGCCGCGCAGAATCACCGCATTGCCGCTCTTCAGGCAAAGCGCACCGGCATCCGTCACGACGTTTGGGCGCGCTTCGAAAATGATGCCGATAACGCCCAGCGGAATGCGCATGCGTCCTACTTGAATGCCACTGGGGCGGCTTGTGAGATCGTAAATTTCCCCAATCGGATCGGGCAGGGTGGCGATTTCTCGCAGGCTGGCGGCCATGCCCTTCAAGCGGTCTTCCGATAGCGCCAGCCGGTCGATCAGGGCTTCACTTTTACCGGCCTCACGCGCAGCTTGCAGGTCGAGTTCATTTGCCTGAAGCAGTGCGGGCATCGAAGAGAGCAGGTCCTCCGCAATCTGAAGCAGCGCGGCATTTTTAACTTCCGTAGCGGCATTGGCCAGTTGATGGCTGGCCTGGCGGGCTTTTGAAAGGATCGATTTGATCTCACTCATAACTGCTCCCTTCTTTACTGGCAAAAAAAGACGAACCGTTGCCGTTATGCAAGGTCGGTACTAGGTTATCGCAGTGGACGACTTCGTCTCCGAATGTGTAGCCTAAAATCGATTCGATTTCGTGGCCAAAACACCCTTGGATTTTTTGAAGATCTTTGGAATTGTAGCGGGTGACACCTCGCGCAATTTCCTGACCGTTTTCATTTTTAATCGCAATAACGGCGCCACGGATAAAGGAACCATCGACGGACAAGACCCCTTTGGGCAGCAGGCTTTTCCGATGATCGAGAACGGCTTTACTCGCTCCTTCATCGATTTTTATTCCACCTTGTGTGCCCGCCGCTTGATGGATCCAGCGCTGTTTCGGCACCAGTTTGTGAACCACCGGGGGGAAATGGGTGCCGGTCTGCTCGCCTTGCAGAACCTGTTTTAACACGCTGCCTTTCGCCTTGGCGATCACGCAGTGGATGCCATAGGTACGGCAGATGTCGGCGGCTTCCAATTTGGAATGCATACCGCCGCTGCCCATTGCACTTTTTTCATTGCTTACCTGGTTTAGAATCTGATCCAAAGGTTGATTCACGGTCGAAACCAGGCTGGGCGAACCGCTTTCATCGGGCAGTAGCAAGCCTTCGACATTCGTCAGTAATACCAGCAGATCCGCATCCACAGCCCCCGCTACCAAGGCGCTTAAAAGGTCGTTGTCCCCGTATTGGATTTCCTCTACTGCGACCGAATCGTTCTCATTTACGATTGGAATCACGTTCAATTCGATCAACCGCAACAGCGCTTCGCGGGCGTTTAAATAGCGTCGGCGGTGCTGCATGTCTTCGCGCGTCAATAAGACCTGCGCCGTTTGCAGCTTGTTGGTATCGAACAGGCTTTGATACAGCCCCATGAGCTTCATCTGGCCCAGCGCAGCGCAAGCCTGCCGGGAAGGAATTTCGGAGGGGCGCTGTGTGAATCCAAGGTGAGTATATCCCATGGCAATCGCCCCGGAGGAAACCAGGACCACTCCCACGCCGCGTCGGTGCAAATCCTGTACCTTGGTTACCAGATTTCCCAGAAAACCGAGATTGACGCGCCCATCTGCATCCACGATGGAACTACTGCCGATTTTGATTACGATACGTCCCAATTCGGTGGGATCGAAACGCTGTGTCATTCTAAAACCTCTGATCGAGAAAAAAAGAATTTTAGGAGCAGGGCAGCAGAAAGTCAAGAAGAGCCGAATGGCTGGACGGGGATATTTGATTTATTCGCGATATTCAACTATGCTTTCACAAAGTTATCACACTATAGAGGGTGCTGCGGCTTCTGGTTTCATACAAGCCGATCGATATCAAAATTAAAGTGGAACCTGAACATAATGGCTTCTGAGAGAACGATGCAGCCGGATAGCGAACAAAAACCGGAGCGCAATCCAAGGCGCTTGCTATATGAAATCATTTTCGAATCGGATACGCCATCTGGCAAGCTGTTTGATGTACTATTGCTGGTCGCCATCGTGTTGAGCGTGATCGCCGTCTCGATGGAAAGCGTACCCGAGATTCGTTCGGAGCACCGCAAGTTGCTCTACATTGTCGAATGGATCTTTACGCTACTATTCAGTGTGGAATACATCTTTCGCCTGATTTCCGTAAGGCGTCCTTTGGCATATGCATTGAGTTTCTTTGGGATTGTCGATCTGCTCGCCATCCTGCCGACTTTTTTAAGCCTGTTGATCAGTGGTGCGCAATCTCTGCTCGTCATTCGAGTCTTCCGTTTGCTGCGGATTTTCCGTATTTTCAAACTGACGCGCTACATGAACGCCGCCGGTATCCTGATGGTTGCCATGAAGGCGAGTCGGCTTAAAATAACCGTCTTTCTTGGCGCAGTGCTGGCGATTGTCGTTTCCATGGGTAGTCTGATGTACTTGATCGAAGGGCCAGAAAATGGATTCGCCAGCATCCCCGCCGGCATCTACTGGGCCATCGTCACCCTCACCACAGTAGGCTACGGCGATATCGCCCCGCAAACGGTTCTTGGTCGCGCCATCGCATCGTTTGTGATGATCCTGGGCTATGGCATTATCGCCGTTCCAACCGGCATTGTGACCGTTGAAATGGCGGAAGCGTCCAAGCAGTCGGTCATGAAGAGAAACTGTACGCAGTGTCATGCCCGGGGGCATCAGGAAGACGCCCGGTATTGCCGAATTTGCGGAACGAAGCTGGAAGACGAAAAGGAAAAGCGAACCACGTGATTTTTAACCGATTTATGAAATGAAACGTCGCGATTTTCACTCCAAGTTAAGAAGATGAACTCATTTTCCGAAAGGGGATAAAATGAAGATAACCGCATCATATCGTTCGAGATGGCATGTCACGATGACATTTCTCCTAATGCTTGGGCTGTTCTTGTCCCTCTCTGCGTGTTCTGCGACGGATAAAAACGAAAATCTGTTGGCAGTTGGAAAAACGGCCCCCGGTTTCACGGCCACGTCTTTTGACGGCAAACAAGTCAAGCTTTCCGAATTACAGCAGAACGGTCCGGTGGTTTTGGTTTTCCTGCGGGGTTTTGGTTGACCTTACAGCCGTGAGCATCTAGGTCAGATGCGAGACGATTTCAGTACGTTTCAGGAACATCACGCAAACATCGCTGTCGTGGCTCGTCACTCTGTTGAAAAAGTGAAATCATACTGGCAAAAAGAGAACTTGCCCTATATCGGTATTCCCGACCCGGAAGCTACGCTTGGAGATCTGTATCACCAGCAATGGAAAGCGTCCAAACTAGGCTTGATGCCCGCCCTGTTTATTGTGGATCAAGGCGGAAAACTGGTCTACGCCTATTACAGCAATGGCATGTCGGACATTCCAACAAATCAGAAGCTGTTCGATGTCTTGAAGGCTCTGGAGCCGAAAAAGTAGATCCAACTTCCGTTTCCGAGGCTTTCTCCCAATTCGAATGAAAAGTGCGGGTGGCTTTCTTTTCCCTTCCTCGATGGTGAGCCTTGTGGATTGGAAAAAAGTAGCTTGCCGACAATTCGTAAGGTTATTTGGAGTGGCAGTCCTGTCGCTCCTTTTTTGTATGATCGATTGGCTTGGTGGTATACTATGCCAACCAGTGAAACTCATGGCGATCTGAACTTGGGGAGGTCATAATGGAAGTGGATGCCGTGTTGGGTTGGATGGACAAAGGAATGACGAAACCGCTGTTTAAACTTGCCGGTACCGAAGTCACGATACTTTCGATTGTCGTATTTCTCATTATCATTGCCGGCAGTGTCGTGCTTTCCTACGTGATTCAGCGAGCTTCCGAGCGCGCATTTGCCAAGCGATTCGCAGGTCAGGAAGGCACCTTTGAAGCAATAAAGCGTTTGATTCACTACATGATCATGCTGGTTGGTTTTGGAATCGGATTGCAAACGATCGGCATCGACATGAGCGCGTTGTTCGCCGCCGGAGCCGTGTTTGCCATCGCAATTGGTTTCGCCATGCAGAATGTGATCCAGAATTTCGTTTCGGGCATCATTCTGCTGGTCGAGCGCAGTATCAAACCCGGCGATATTTTAGAGGTCGATGGCAACGTGGTCAAAGTCATGGACATGCGCATTCGCACCACCGTCGTGCGTACCTGGCGCGATGAAGACCTGATCATTCCCAACGCCATCTTTTCGCAGGCCACGGTAAAGAACTTCACGATGAAAGACAGCGTTTATTCAACCGGAGTGAGTGTCGGAGTCAGCTACAGTTCGGATATGGCCAAGGTAAAGAAGGTTTTGTTGGAAACGGCAAACGCCATGCCTTGGAAACTGAAAGGAACCGAGCCGCGCGTCATGATGCAGGAGTTTGGGGATTCTTCCGTCAATTTCAGCGTGTTTCTTTCGCTGAGCGAACCCTGGCGTCAGCGCTTGTTCATGGCCGAACTGCGAGAGGCGATCTGGTTTGCCTTTAAAGAGGCGGGTATCGTCATTGCGTTCCCGCAGGTAGACGTGCATCTGGATGCGCCGGTATCCGAGGCGCTGAGTAACTTGGGCAAGGCGGCAGTGAATTAGAGAAAAGGGGCGACGACATGAAACAGTGGTGGACCTTGAAAAGTCTATTGCGACCGGAAGGGCGCTCGATTCAGCCGGGCGTCGCACCTGGAACCTTGGTCGCTCATCCGAATGCCGTACCCACAACAATAGAATGCTTCGGCTATCGACCCGAAAGCGAGCCGGATGAGTATGAAGAATGCATCATCCGACAGGTAGATGATTTGACGGGGTTGATGAAGAAGTGGCCGTGCGTCTGGGTGAATGTCGTTGGTATGGAGGATCTCACCGTCATCCAGCAGCTTGGCGAACATTTCAACTTGCACCGCTTGGCCTTGGAAGACGTATTGAATGTCAACCAGCGTTGCAAGGTGGAAGATTATGACGACACGACGTTTATGGTGCTGCGTTATGTCACGCTCGATCCCGGCTTGAGCAGCGAACAGATCAGCTTGTTTGTCGGAGATCATTTCGTACTGAGTTTTCAGGAGCGTCCGGGCGATTGCTTCGATGGCGTTCGCGATCGTTTACGAAAAGGCAAGCGGCGCATTCGCGTTGGCTCCGGTTATCTCTCCTATGCGCTGCTGGATTCCGTTGTGGATCATTTTTATCCATTGTTGGAAACCTTCGGCGAACGTTTGGAGGATCTGGAAGAAGAGGTCTTGGAAGAACCGGAGAAATCGACGGTGGCCAGGCTGCATTCGATCAAGCGTGATCTGGTCAACATCCGACGTACCGTGTGGCCGATGCGGGAACTGGTCAGTACGTTGTTGCGTGAAGAATCCGCGCATTTCCAGGGCGAAAACGCATTGTTCATTCGCGACTGTCAGGACCATGTGCTTCAAGTCATCGAATTGGTGGAGCACTACCGCGATATTACAACCGGCTTGATCGATGTCTACCTGTCCAGCATCAGTAACCGGATGAACGAAGTGATGCGCGTCTTGACCCTGATTGCAACGATCTTCATTCCACTAAGCTTTATCGCCGGATTGTATGGCATGAACTTCAAATACATGCCTGAGTTGGAATTTCGTTACGGTTATTTTTTCGCATTAGGTGGCATGGCCGCAGTTGCTCTAGGCTTCATTGTTTACCTGAAGAAAAAAAAGTGGTTGTAGGCTTTTTCTGTTTCAGGTTCTTTTGTCATCATGGTTTTAAAGAAAGCCTGCAAACGGCGGGGACGTGATCGAAATACTTTGCCTCCGTAACGGCTGGATGTCCTTCGCTTACTCCTGCGTGCCAGCAGTCCCCGCTTAGAGAATCGCTTATTACGTGATCGATATTGAATAAGCCCGCATAGGTGCCGGTGACATCCGTTCCGACTTCCGTATGAAAATGAAAGGTTTTTCCTTCTCCTACATGCTCGTTGATCTTTTGAGCGCTGGGATCGGATTCCTGCATGCGCGCCGGGTCGGTGTTGAAGTCGCCGAGAATGAGATTGACACTGCCATTCGCCGCCGGTTGACCGTCGCCGAAATCTTCGAAAACCTGACTGAATTGTTTTTCGCGACACTCTTTGTCGTCGGTTTTTATACCTGAAGATCCATGAACGTTGACCAGCGTGAGTGTCCCGCCTGAAACCAGCTCGATGACTCCTCGGCCGATACGCGATCCCGACCCACAGCCTTCGACTTTGAAGCCGTCTAGACCTTCCAAGCAGAAGTCGCTTTCGCAGCCGCGAAAACTGCCGAAGCGTCGATTCACCGCCGCGCATTTATCCGATTTTCCCAAATGACAGAGCACCTGCCAGTCGTCGCCCAATACGATTTGTGCCACAGTCGGATCGCCCGCCTGCCAGGTTTCGCAAACGAAATCGCTGTGTGCATCCTCTGGAATATCGACGCATTCGCCGCTGTAGAAAATTTCTTGAAACACCACGATGTCGGGATCGACTTCGGTGAAAAACTCGGATGTGGCCGCAATCGCCGGATTCCATGCCAGGCCGTCGCCGTACCATTCATCTGAAATCGCAGCTTGAACTTCCGTATAGCCATCGTCCGGGCCTTCGTCGTGCCCCATGCCTTCGCTGGTTCCCGTATTGAACGTCACCACCGTGAAGTCGATGCTGCCAATGGAATCGGATTCTATTTCGATTTCCATGTCAACGTCGCCATCAATTAAATCGCCATCCGTTGTAATGGAATCGACCTCGTCGCTGGAGCAGCCGACGAGCAGCATGATTGCAATCAGAAATCCGCCCAGCACGTTCCTTGGAAATAACATCCGCTGTTTCCTCCATGATTTAACGAGCGAGTAAAAAGAGTGTAACAGGTCGGGCATTTCTCGTCCAGGATGGAGTATGGTGGCTGGTTGGGAGGGGTGGCGCAAGGTGTTGCGGGATAGTCTGATTTCAGGGTGGCGCGGGCTAAGCAGCAGGCTTGCCCGTGTTCGAAATCCACATGGGCAAGCTCCGTTTTTCTTCGCTTCGCCCATGCCACACGTCGCCCACTTTGAAAGATAATTGCAATATCTTGTGATATATCTGGTTGGGAGTCAAAAATACAAAAATCGGGAATCAGGATGGAAATTAAACGACTGTTTAGCACTTGATCCGCCCAGAACTGTAACTTGTAAAGCCCCCTGCCGCAAAGGGCGCCAAAAGCACACTAACTGACCGTAAACGACCAGTACAATCGTTTCAGACGAGATTTTTTAGAGTTTTTCATTGGGTTTTTCGGTCTTACTCGGTGTCAATTTACACGTCGTGGCGACCAAATTCGGACCGGCAGGACGTGTAAAGGCATCGGAAAATTGCATATCCAACACTTAGTTGTTTTTCTGCAAGGATATACTTAAGACCAGAATAAGAAGTAGAGAATCGTTCCGATGGTTAATGCGCCAATAATAAAATCTGTGAATCCCTTGATGAAAAGATCAAAATTATCGTCTCTTGGTAATTTTCGATGTTTCGTTTCTGAATTCTCTGTTTCTTGTTTACTATTATTTCTGTGAATATGACTTCTGTGCATGTCGAGGAATCCTACTCGTTTAATCCTGTTTTCGTAATTGATTGAATCATTCTTGCATGAATAAAACCATATAAAAATACAGTCATCCAACAGAGGTTGGAAGTCGGCAGGCGTGGCGTATAAGTAAGTCAATCTTGTCGAGGCGCAGTCGCACAACAAAAAACGGCGCGCCTTGTTACAGACGCGCCGTTTTCGTGGTTATGGAAACTTGTTTGCTATCTCATCAACGCGGAGCAATCGTTCGGCGTGGGTGAACTTAAAATTTCCCAGCCCGTTGACGTTCTCGAGATAGAGGAAGTCGCGGAAGCATCGCCGACATCCACATTGCCAGCCGAGCCGGATTCATCGAGAAGATTATTCGTGTTGGTCGTTCCATAGATCACGGCATCGATTGGCACCGTTGCGGCTGTAACCTGGTTGGCCGGCACGTTGAAAAGCGCCACGCCGTCTGCGGTGTCTCCCGAATTCTGCAAATCAGGATCGAAGTTGATCGATTGATCGTAAGTGGGATTGCCGTTGTCGTCATTGGCCAACGGTCCACCGATGACGAAGCATTCGCCGTTTTCAATCGTACCGGATAATTGCACAACCAAGTAGGTGTAGTCGGTTCCGCCGTTGCCGATCGAGTAGCCGGACAGATCCTGAGCCTGGCCGCTGCCGTTGTAGATTTCGATCCACTCGTAGCTGTCATCGGTGCTGGGGTGGTCGTAGTAAACTTCCGAAAGAATCAGGCCCAGCGCGGGTGTATCGGAAACGACGATGTCGGCGGTAACTTCGCCAGCCAGCGTGGAAACGCTGAAGTCCGTTTCACCTTCGCCTTGCGCCGTCATATCGAACATGGCGGAGAATTCGCCTTCAGGCACCGTGACGTCGGCTGGGGCTGTCACAATTTGCGTGTCGGTTACGAGAATGTCGCAGGTCGTGCCGCCCGACCGGGCCGGAATGTCCAGCGTTACCGTGACTTCCGCAACGCCATCAACCAGAATCGCAACCGGGTCCGGGGACAGGCCAACCGGCTTGGGAACGCGGGTCGGAGAAATGACGACCACTTCCGCATCCAGTGTGTCATCGCCTAAAGAGGCGGTAATCGTGGCGGGAGTCTGACTTCCCAAAACGCCCGTGACGAGCACGGTCGCCGTACGCTCGCCTGCTGCAACGGTGATACTGCTATCCACCGACAGAACGGAGGGCGTGTCGCTTTCCAGATCGACCACGGTTCCTCCTTCTGGCGCCGGGCGATTCAACGTGATAACCAGTTCCGGGATTGTTACGGCATCGGTTTCACCTTCGTCGATGTAAACCGGCGAGGGACCGAAGGTCTCGAGTACCGGAGGCGCAGTTGTTACGTATACGATATCGTTTGTATCGCGCGGTTCAAGCTTGGAATCACCATTGGCATAGCGCAGCACGCCGGTCACGGTCAGCACATCGCCGATCTCCGGGAAGGGATCTGCCAGGAAGAAGAAGTCGTTTACGCGAAGCGAGCTTTCAAGAACGAACTCGTTGGTGGGGTCTTGATCGCCGGAGCCGGCGGGCGGATTCAACAAGGTGATTTCGCCATCTTCGACGGTAAGCAGAACGGCTTCCAATGCTGCAGCTTGGCTGCCGTCGGTCGCGACATCCGCTGCGGCAACGACAACGGGTTCGGGCAGAGTCTGGTTGTTATCCGAAATGACCAGACTTTCTACGCTGTCCAATTGGATCTGACCATAATAGTTGTTGATGGTCGCACCAACGACAACCAGATCGCCGATTACAGGCAGGGTGAAGTTTTCTTCGAGGTAGGCAGGGATGTAAACGTAAACCGCGCTGTATTGCGCGCCGTAGGTCGCATCGTAATCCGCTTCCGGAGTTTGAACGAAGAATTTTCCACCGCTGACGGCAGTGACGATACCGGTGATTTCAACTCTCGTGCCGACATCGAGATCGCCGTGCTTGATGTCGTAGATGCTGGCAGGGCAGGGCGTGTTGTTCGGATTGTATACATTCGGGCAGGCATCGCAGAGATTACCGATTTCGTCGTTGTCGTCATCTTCCTGGCCCGGGTTATAGTCGCTCGGGCAATTATCCTCGCTGTTTTCGTAGCCGTCGCCATCCCGGTCGTTTGGATTGGGCACCGAGCAATTGCTGGTGTCGGCGTCCATCGGGCAGACATCGCATACATCGCCAACGCCGTCCTGGTCGTGATCGGCCTGAATGTCATTATCCAAAGGCCGGATCGGGTTGAAGATATCCGGGCAGTTATCTTCGGCGTCCGCGATGCCGTCGCCGTCGCGGTCGGTGTCTGTTATCACGCCTGTATAGCGCATACCGACGACCGATTCTCCGTTTCGGAAGGGTACGCAGGATGGCTCGTTGGTCGGCACGCCGCAGAAGAAAAGGCCGTAAGATTCGGTGTTTTCCGCAGCTAATGCGCTGTAGGTGTAACCGGTTTCCCGAAGCGCGCAAACGGTCTTGCTCACCGAGCAAACGTCGCCGGGAACGGCTTCGCAACCGGTTTGACCGTTGGGGATCAAGGCCATGATGTTGGTGTCACCGGAAATCGGCCAGCCGGCACGCAGAACGAGGGTCACATTCTGAATCTCGGCTTCGACCACCGCTTCGTAGTAATTCTCGAAGCCGATGCCGTTGTATATCGCGATATCCGCTACCAGGCCGACGCGCAATTCGCCGATGGCGTCGTCTACGGCCAAAGCCATTGCGCTGTTTCGAGTGGCCATCAGCCACAGTTCGCGATAGCTGAAGTAGTGATTGTAATAGTTGTTATTCAGGAATGAGGCGCATTGCAATTCGCGCAGCATGTTGACAGAGCCGGAGGCGGTCCAGTCGGTTCCCAGTCCGATCAAAACGCCCTGAGCATCGAACATCGTAACCGGCGCGGTGTTGCCGTAAAGCGAAACATTGGTGCGCGGCGACCATACCACGGAGGTGCCGTTGGTTGCCAGTTCCTGGCCATCGATCGCGCGCAAGCCCACCGCGTGAATATAGGCGCTGTTCGCCTCGGTCAAGTCCACTCCGTACTGAGGATCGCTGACACAGAGAAATTCGTTACGGGCTACGGCGTCAATGCCTTCCGCCACATGAGGCAGGTAACAATCCACATCCAACACTTCCCCCGGCTGCTCGACGTCGGGATAGTTGCAGCTGTCGGTCAACTGGGTGCCGTCGCTGTCTCCCAGCGGGAACGTGCTGTAGTCCACCATGTCCTGGTTAAGCTGTTCCTGGTTGCTGACGCTGTCCAGGTTTCGCAGGAAACCGGATGCACCGCCCGATCCGGCGATGGAAGTCGTTCCGCTAAGCACCTGACGCAATTCGCCCCAGGCCATCTCGCGACCATTGGCATAGCCGGGAACGGAAATCTTCGTATGACCGCGCTTGCCTTTGCGCCAGTCGTGGCGCTGCTCGTAACGCTCCGTGCCCCAGCTTCCAGGAGAATTCTGGGTGAAGGTCATATGGTCGTGGGCGTTGATCAAACCGGGTGACACCACGCCTTCGGGGCAGGTGATTACCGTCGCTCCGTCTGCTTCCGCTTCGTCCGTGCAGTCGCAGTCCACACACAAAATCGTGCCGCCAGCCGAAATCAGCAGATCGCCACCAACAAGTACACCGGTCGGTGTAAGCAGGTTGCCTCGGATGAGCAGGACGTCATTTCCCTGCTCGACGGTACAGACTTCGCCGGATTGGCCGCCATCCAGTTGACGACATTCCGTAATTCCGGGCTCTTCATCGTCAGTATCGCCATCGACGTAGTCGCCATCAACGACATCGCCGTCGATACCGTCACCGTCGATTAGATCTCCATCCGGCTGATCGCCATCGATACCGTCACCGTCGATTAGATCTCCATCCGGCTGATCGCCATCGATACCGTCACCATCAATCTGATCGCCGTCAGTTTGATCGCCATCAGTTTGATCGCCGTCGGTTTGATCGCCGTCAGTTTGATCGCCGTCAGTTTGATCGCCATCAGTTTGATCGCCGTCGGTTTGATCGCCGTCGGTTTGATCGCCGTCAGTCTGATCGCCGTCGATGAAAGGTGGCCAGTCGCTGTCTGCGTCCTCTGAAGAATCGTCTTCAGAAGCCGTTTCCTGATCACCATCCGGGTCATCGCTTCCGTTGTCGCCGCAACCTGAAGCCGTTGCGACAAAGACAAAGAAGGCCAACAGTATGATCCATCTTGCTTTTTTCATGATTTTAGCTCTCCTGTGTTTGCGAATAGAATATCATTAAAAGATATTGAATGGACTATACTAATTTACGATAAGAAGTTCAACAGAAAAGCGCGAAGAAACGAAAGCTTTTATGGGGAGAGGGATTTCCCTTGGGCGGGAGAATTTGCCGCCTTGAAGTCGGTATTTATTTCGAATTTGTGGACTATTTTCAGGGTAGAAGTTGTTATAAATTGGAGATGGGTTGTGTCGGCACGAAAACGGGCATAATTTTGTTTGTGAATCGCTCTGAAAAAGTAGTACTTGAGGACCTGAGAAAGCTAATATTGTTTGGATATTCCAAGTCCTTATGCTATTATATTTAATTCAGGACGGTCGAATGTCGAGACACAAACTGGGAAGCAACAAAAAGCAAGAAAATAAAGAGAGTTAGGTTTGAAACAATCACAAAAGACAGCCATTCTTTGGATTCTGTTGATCCTGATGCTGTTGAGCATCATGTACATGATCAACGACCCGCGTTCGAATCGCAAAGAAATCACATTTAACGAGTTCGTTTCGTTCCTCGAAAAAAGCCAGCCGGAAAGTACAGAACGAGTTGCTGAGGTTCTGGTAAAAGGATCGGTAATCGAAGGTGTGCTCGATGATGGGACACGTTTTCGGACGGAAGGCCCGGTTTTAGAGAAGTACTTAGACAAATTGATCGAAGGCGGAACCATCGTTCGCTATGAGAAAGAGGAAGAAGCCGCTTTCTGGCAGCAGTTCCTGATCTCCTGGTTGCCGATGATTTTCCTCTTTGCGATTTTCTTCTTTTTCATGCGCCAGCTTCAGTCGGGTGGCGGCAAGGCGATGTCCTTTGGGAAATCCCGTGCAAAATTGCTTAGTTCGCCATCCAAGAAAGTTACGTTCAAGGACGTGGCCGGAATTGAAGAAGCAAAAGAAGAAGTGGAAGAGATTATCGAATTCCTGAAAGATCCCAAGCGTTTCACTTCGCTGGGGGGACGTATTCCCAAGGGCGTATTGCTAATGGGCGCACCGGGAACTGGAAAGACACTGCTCGCTCGCGCGATTGCCGGTGAGGCGGATGTGCCGTTCTTCTCGATCTCCGGTTCGGATTTCGTGGAAATGTTCGTCGGTGTGGGCGCGAGCCGCGTTCGCGATCTCTTCGAGCAGGGGAAAAAGAATGCTCCCTGTATTATTTTCATCGATGAAATCGATGCGGTTGGACGTCACCGTGGCGCCGGTTTGGGCGGCGGACACGATGAGCGGGAGCAAACACTCAACCAACTGCTGGTGGAGATGGACGGTTTCGAGTCCAACGAGGGTGTCATCATGGTTGCGGCGACGAACCGCCCCGACGTGCTTGATCCGGCTTTGCTTCGACCGGGTCGCTTTGACCGACGAGTGGTCGTGCCGAATCCTGACCTGAACGGGCGGCATGGCATCCTGAAAGTGCATACCGGGCGTGTTCCATTGGCGGAAAGCGTCGATTTGTCCGTGATCGCGAGAGGAACGCCTGGATTTTCCGGTGCGGACTTAGAAAACCTGGTCAACGAGGCGGCTTTGCAGGCGGCTCGCAGAGGCCAGGAAAGTGTGGAGATGGTCGACTTCGAAGCGGCAAAAGACAAGATTCTGCTCGGCACCGAGCGCCGCTCGATGATTATCAGCGACGAGGAAAAGAAGATTACCGCCTACCATGAGGCCGGACATGCCATCGTTGCAGCCATGTTGGACAACTATGACCCCGTCCAAAAGGTGACGATCATTCCGCGCGGCATGGCGCTCGGACTGACACAGACCCTGCCGCAAGAGGATAAGTACAACCATTCCCGCTCGTACATCCTGAATACGATTCGTTATGCCATGGGCGGACGAGCGGCAGAAGAACTCATTTTCGATGAAAAGACAACCGGTGCGGGAAACGATATCCAGCGTGCCTCCGAGTTGGCGCATCGCATGGTGTGCGAATGGGGAATGAGCGACAAACTGGGTCCGTTGACTTTCGGCAAGAAAGAAGAGCATCTGTTCCTGGGGCGGGAAATCACGCGCCAGAATAACTACTCGAATGAAGTGGCTCGCGACATCGATGAAGAAATCAGAATGCTTGTCGAGAACTGCTATGAGGATGCCAAGAATACTCTGGCGGACAATGTCGATAAGCTGCACGCCATGGCGGAAGCTTTGCTGGAATACGAGACGATCGATGCTTCTGAAGTCGATCAGATCATGGAAGGCAAGTCGATCGAGCGGAAAACGTCCGATCCCGGATCGAGCAAGAAGCCGGATGTTTCCGAAAAGGAAGAGGATCTTCAATCCGACGCCAAGGCGGAAGCCGGTGTGATTTTGCCGTCGAATTTAAAGAAATCCGAAGAAACCGGATAGCCAGATAATCGAATTTCGTTTTAACACGTTCGATTTTGCAGGGAAATTGGCGGGGTTAGTCGATGAGTATCGCGAGTATGGAAGTCGGGTGCGCATCTTTAGATTTTAATCTGCGTACGTACGTGATGGGAATTCTGAACGTAACTCCGGATTCTTTTTCGGATGGCGGACGTTTTTTCGATGCGAAAACGGCGATCGATCATGCCTTGCAAATGCAAAAGGATGGCGCAGATATCCTGGATGTGGGAGGCGAGTCTACCCGCCCGGGAAGCGATTCCGTATCGGAAAAGGAAGAAATCGACCGGGTGGTTCCGGTTATTCGAGAGTTGAGCTCGATGCAAACGGTTCCTCTTTCCATCGATACGACCAAGGTGGAGGTGGCTCGCGCTGCGCTGGATGCAGGCGCGAATATTGTCAACGATATTTCGGGAATGACGTTCGAGCCGGAAATGGCTTCTCTTGTCGCCGAACGCAAGGTTCCGGTTGTGATTATGCACACGGCGGATAAGCCGAAGACGATGCAGAAGACGTTTCAGTACGATGATGTGGTGGAGGATGTGTTCCAATACTTCGCTGAGAGAATCGAGGCGGCTCATTCCGCCGGTATCGAGAAAAACAAAATCATCCTAGATCCGGGGATCGGTTTCGGGAAATCGGTCGAACAAAACTTTCAACTCATCAGGCAGTTGAGCCGATTTCTAGAGTTGGGTTGCCCGCTGCTGGTGGGACCGTCTAGAAAATCGTTTATCGGTGCGGTGCTTGACCTGCCGGTAGGTGAGCGACTTGAAGGCACTTTGGCGGCGGTGACAGCAAGTGTGTTGAACGGCGCTAATATCGTTCGGGTACATGACGTCCTGGAATCGGTTCGGGTATGCAAAATAAGTGATGCGATCATCAGGAAATAGGCTCGTTGCTAAGGAATAACTGGCGGTGATGAACGAACTGCTCAATTTGAATCTGAATAGCGATTTAAGCAGAATCTTTATTACAGTATTGGATTTACTGTTGGTCTGGTATGCGGTTTACCGCGTTTTATTGCTGATTCGAGGGACGCGCACCGTTCGAGTGCTGGTCGGGTTGATTCTTGTGATTATGGCCTTTGCCTTATCGAAGTGGCTCGGTCTGGTTACTCTTGGCTGGATGCTCAACTACTTTGTGAACTCGTTCATCTTGATCCTGATCGTCGTTTTTCAGCACGATATCCGGCGAGGCTTGTCCCGTGTGGGCCGAAATCCGTTTTTCAAAGGCATCAGCACATTGGAAGAGGTGTTTTTCATCGAGGAACTGGTGAAGGCCAGCACCTCGCTTTCGAACAAACGAATTGGTGCATTGATCGTAATCGAGCGGGATGCCGATTTGACGGAATTCACGGAGGAAGGTACGTCGATCGATTCCAAAGTCACGCGGGAATTGATTATGGCGATCATGCATCCGACCTCGCCGATTCATGACGGGGCGATTATCGTTCAGAATGGACGGATGACCTACGCCGGTTGCTTCCTGCCTCTTTCGAATAATCCCCGCCTGTCGCGCGAGTTGGGAACGCGTCATAGGGCGGCAATCGGAGTGTCCGAAGAGACCGATGCTTTGGTGATTGTGGTGAGTGAGGAAACAGGAAAGATATCGTATGTGATGGATGGAAGGATTACCCGAGATCTGGATGGCAATACGTTAAAGAAGATTCTTGTAAACACTCTGGGACCGTCTACGGTTGCCAGTTCGAAGGGGAAGGTGGCCTGATATGGCGGCTGGAACCCACAAAACAAGTCTGTTTGGGCGAATCAAGCTGTGGCTGCGTCAGTCATTGTTGGAAAATTTAAGCCTGAAATTGTTTTCTTTCTTGATCGCGCTATTACTGTGGATTTTTGTTTTCGGAAATGAAGACGTTACGAAAACGGTTGAAGTGCCTGTTTTCTTTATGGTTCCCGAAGGGAAATTCCTGGTTTCCGATGTGCCGGATAAGATCAAGATTGCGGTTTCCGGACCTTGGGCGGCATTGCAGGGCTGGGATACCGACAACCTTCGCTTAAACGTTGATCTTTCGAAATTCGAGTTGGGACCGTCTGTGGTTTACTTCGAGGAGAATCGTTTCCGCCTGCCACCGACCCTGACGCTCAATCGGGTCAATCCATCCGAAGTCGCGATTAGTCTGGCCGTGCGAAAAAGCAAGATGGTGCGCGTTGTTCCGGTAACGACCGGAACAACGGCTGCCGGTTATGTCGTTAAATCGCTTTCCTGCGATCCTGAGAGTATCACCGTAGAGGGCGGTGAAGGTGACATTATGATCGTGGACGAGGTGCTTACGGAAGAGATCGATGTTTCAGGCAAAAAGGAAAGTTTCCAGATTGCCGCCAAGCCCGTTCGGCTTTCCCGTAACATCTTTTTCCCGCGAAAAGATCCCATTATGGTGATGGTGACGATTAAAAAGGATTTAACGGAGCGCACGTTCAACAATGTTCCCGTGGTTGTCCGAAATACGAAATACGTTCATCAGGTCAAGCCTTCGACCATACAAGTAACCGTAATGGGACCACGTTTGACGGTTGACAAGCTTTCGGAAGAGCAAGTTGTAGCCTTCATCGATGCTTCAAAAGAAGAAGGGGACGTCGCCGGGACGGAAACCGTTCGTGAAGTCGAGTTCGATCTGTCTACACTTCCACAGGATGTCAAACTGAAAGCAGGGACATATACGGCCCGGTTGGTGATTATGCGAGGTGAGCTCTCTATCAAAAAAGGGACTGCTCCTTAGCGACGATTTTCCTTATTCAATTCAAATTGTTGAGGTGTAACGATGCGCAAGCTGTTTGGCACCGATGGAATTCGTGGGAAAGCCAACGTTTACCCGATGGATGCTCCTACTGCCTACAAGGTCGGGGCTTCGATTGGGAGCTATTTTCGGCAGTATGGGCATGATGCCGGTGCCACACCCAAAATTTGCATCGGTCGTGACACCCGGATTTCCGGTACGATGCTGGAGGGGGCTTTGTCCGCCGGTTTGTGTGCGGTGGGTAGCGAGGCGGTCTTACTGGGAGTGATCTCCACTCCTGGCGTGGCATTCTTGACCCAGGTACTTAAAGCCGATGCCGGTGTGGTGATTAGCGCGTCTCATAACCAATTTGTGGATAACGGGATCAAGATCTTTTCCGATGACGGTTTCAAATTACCCGATCTTACGGAACTGGATATCGAAAAAATCATTTTGGATGGCAATATCACGGATTTGCATGTGGAGCCTCACCAGGTCGGCCAGGCGCGCCTATGGCATGATGGAATAAACAGATATATCGAGTCTCTAGTGGGGACAATGGGGGGACGTCGCCTTGACGGGTTGACGATCGTTCTGGATTGTGCCCATGGCGCTGCGTATGAAACGGCACCGCGAGTTTTCAAAGAGCTGGGTGCAAAGGTGATTACGGTGGGTGTCGAACCGAATGGGAGCAACATCAATAAACGGGTTGGATCGCTGCACCCTGAAGGATTACGGGACTTGGTGTTGCAGTATGATGCTCATTTGGGTGTGGCTTTCGATGGCGATGCGGATCGGGCGATCTTTGTCGATGCCAGAGGTCAAGTGGTCGATGGCGATCAGATTATGGCGATCTGTGCGAAACAGCTGAAAGAAGAAGGGGCGTTGAACAAAAACACCCTGGTCGCGACCGTGATGAGCAATATCGGCTTGGATCGGGCGATGGAAGCGGAAGGAATTAAGGTTGTTAAGACGGATGTAGGCGACCGGTACGTGGTCGAAGAGATGCGGCGAAATGGTTTCAACTTCGGCGGCGAGCAATCCGGACATTTGATTTTCCTGGATAAAAGCACCACCGGCGATGGCGTATTGGCTGCGCTTCAGATCACAAGCATTCTCGTCGATTCTTCGCGCTCGTTGCACGAGTTGGTTTCGATTATGACGCGCTACCCGCAGGTATTGAAAAATCTTGTGGTTTCTTACAAGCGACCTTTGCAGGAAATGGATAACGTCACTCAGACCATCCAAAGAATCGAATCCGAACTGGGAAATGACGGTCGGGTATTGGTTCGCTACAGTGGAACAGAGAACAAGGTTCGAGTGATGGTTGAAGGCTTGGATTCGGAAAAGATCGACACCTACGCCGATGAAATCATCTTCGCACTCGATCAGGAGTTGAACTAAATAATAAATGGAGGCAGAGATCCGGAGCGGAAGCAAAATCACCTATCGGAATCGAAGTGCTTTCGTTGTTGTCATGTTGTTTGCTCTTCTGTTGCCGTTGCTATCGATGGAACACGCCAATGCTCGCGGGTTACCGCAGCATGATTCTTCTTATCACTCCTTGACCCCTCAACGTGCCGGTGAACTGGAGATTCCTCGGCCACCCATTTTAACTCAACAGGGTGGGAGTTCTTCGGAAAGCGCCCCGCGTTCTTCTTACAAACCGATCAAATTGGATTATCAGCAGGCGAACAAGCAGTCTCTGATCGAGTTACTCGATTATGCAGACTACTTCGACCATGGCTTGCTTCTCGATATCGGCTCGCCGGAATTTCAACGCCGAAGCAATTCTCGCCAATGGTCTAAGACGAAAAGACAAGACGATAACAGCCAAACCCAGTCTCTGACCGGCAAAAGGGCTACTCTCTCTGTTTTCCTTCCTGAAAATGAACACTATACCTTGGAAGTCAGATCGTTTAAGCGCGGAGGAGAAAGGCGCTTGAGCGTTGATGTCGGGGACGGGAAGCCGGAGCTTGTCATCGAGATGAAAGGGGAGGGGTGGCAACGGACGAGCCTGCCTCTTGGAGCGCTTTCCGGCTATTATAAGGTAGCGATTCGAAGCGATGGAAGTGGTCCACAACCCATGCTGGATTACATTCGGTTTCGTGCCGATGACGTCGCTGGGTCTCAAGAGGGGGAGATGCCGTCTGGCAGTGAAGTGAAATTGCCTGTGCAAGAGGCTTCCTTTCACAACAATGGCGATAGGCTACGGCTAGGTAGCGAAAGTGGAATCAGCTACCATTTGCATGTACCGATGAAGATGTTTCTAAGATGGCGTCTGCAATATAAAAGACATGAGGATTCAAGTAAAGCGGCAGCCTTGCTTGTAAAGGTCGAACATGGGAATCGCTCTCGATTGTTATTTGCCAAGCCATTGACGCTTCCGCTTGAGGACCATGGTTATTGGTATTCCATTGACTTGTCCGATTTTGTCGGAGAAATCATTCGTCTGGAATTGTGGCATACGGGAGGCGGCTCCGGTGATTCGGTGGAACTGATCGATCTTCACCTGCAAAATGCCCATCCGCCGGAACCGATTGATGAATGGATTCCACCGGATAATGTGATCGTGTTTCTAAGCGATACGTTGCGTTGGGATAAAATCAACTTTTATAAACCCAGTGGCAACCCGATTATCACTCCGAATTTCGATGCATTGGCGCAGAATGGAACCGTGTTTCGAAATGCCATTTCACAGGGGAACTGGTCGAAGCCTTCCCAGGCCGGTATCATGACTGGAAGATATCCCTGGGAAATCAACATGATGAAGGCGGAATCGAAGCCTACTGCGGACACGGTGATGATTGTGGATGCCATCGAGCGACATCGGAAAGAGGTGGTAACCGGATCGTTTTCTTCCAACGGTTACGTGTCCAGTCGGTTCGGTTTTGGCCAGGCCTGGGATTATTCAAGAAACATGATTCGTGAGCAGCTTCCGAATCGTACGGAATATCTGCTAAAAGCCATGTTTCCTGTGTGGGAGCGAAAGAATATCTGGGAAAAGCCGTTTTTCGTGTGGCTCGGCACCATTGATCCTCATGTAGCCTACAATCCCAGAAAGCCGTTTTTACATTTATATGACCCGGAGCCGTACAGCGGCATCGTGCGTCCTTCACGGACAGCCTATTTACTCGCTGATATCAGCCGTGGAAAGGTGAAACTGGCGGAAAAGGACTGGAGACGGCTGGTTAACCTGTATCATGGTGAAATCACATACAATGACGACCAGATGGGAGAACTGATCGAGCAACTGGACCGCAAGGGGATTTTGCAGCGGACGGCGATCATTCTGGTTGCTGACCATGGCGATGAGTTTTTAGAACATGGAAAAATGGGGCATGGCCATGGTATGTATGACGAACTGATTCGAGTTCCCCTGATTATCTACTACCCGCGAGGATTTGGGGCTCCCAGAATCGTGAATTCTGTGATAGAATCGCGCTCGATCTATTCGACCGTATTGCAGATGCTGGGAGTAGAAATCGATTCGTCGGTTGATGCGGAAAGTCTGGTTCCATATGCTTTTGGCTATGCTCCTTTATGGAGTTCGATGGGAGCTTCCCAGCAGAGCAAAAGTGTAAGGTTGTTGTCTGTTGGTGCCTGGCGCTATCTGTATGGTAGAAGAAGCATTGAAATCTATGACACCAGGTATGATTCGTATCAACAGAATAATATTGCAAATGACCGACCTGACGTCGGATATTACTTTGAAAGAAGAGAACGGTTGAAGCGATTGGGATTGAATTAGCCGCAAAACAGGAGATTGGGATGTTTGCTCGACGGGGACTTTGTCTGTTTATCATGCTACTGATGGTTGGTTTCATTTCTTTTGGGGCCACCCAGGGTCATGCCAAAGCGAAAAAGAAGTTTTCTCCGAAAACTGCCGGAGAAGAACGCAAGGCATTGATGTTTTCACATATTCAGAAGTATTTTATTGTAGAGCGTGGCATCAAAGCCGCTAGTCTGAACAAAATTTCCGAGATCGCAAATGCGGGAGTGATCGTCGATGGAAAGGGTGCATTCCCTGCCAAGTCCTTGTTGATCCAGGTGGCAAATCTCGGTAAGCCTGTCCGTTTGATGCTTCCGATGACGTTTACACGTGCTCACCTGAGACGCTTGGCGGTGCTGCCGGAATATGATGTGATGTTTCGTATCGAAAAGGATAAACTGGACTCCGGCTTCATTGGAAGAGTGCTGGGTATGGGGCCTAAACGACGAGTTTTTGAAGTGTCTCGCGCGGATTTCACTCCGGATGTGATTTCCAAGCTGAATGAAACTCGGCAGTATGAGCTGTCGATTGTGGTGCCCGATGGAGAAGAGTTAGATGCCAAGCAGATAAAAATGCTTCGAAAAATCAATCATTTAAAGGAAGTGTCGCTGCCTGCGGATTATCCCCCTAAAAAGCTTTCCAGTCTTGCCAAGATCAAGCAAACTCGCCTTGTGCTTCGAATTCGTGGTGCTGGACCGGAAAAAGCCTTGATTTCTGCTTTGGCGAAAGAGAAAAACGTCAAAACGGGTGCATTTTTGCGAGGTTTGATCAAACGGAGCGAAGCTTTTAATTACATGATGTTAAACAATCTTTCGGTTCTGTATTTTCAGCTGGATGACTGGGCAATCAGTGATGATTTTGTTGGAATCATGAATAATTCCAACTAGGTAAGGCAGCTATTTGCAGTGGTTTCTGAGCGGGAAGGCCATTTTCTCCGAAATTTCGGTAGGTTTTCCCGCTGTGAAAATACATTCAATAAAAATAGTTGCGTTATTTTTCTTGACAGGTTTATGGGTGTCTGGTAAAGAATCATCTCGCTTGATCTGCGATGGAATGCTTTTTTGGCAATTAAAAACAGGCACGTAGCTCAAGGGTAGAGCGCCATCTTGACGTGGTGGATGTTGGCGGTTCAAGTCCGCCCGTGCCTACCATTTTTTTTTGCCCGCAGAGAAAGAGTGGATGCTTCTTTTCGTAGCAGGAGGACCAACCATCGGAAAAGGAAAAGAGAAGAAGGTTAACGTAAACGAGCAGATTCGCGCCTCTCAAGTTCGAGTGATATCGGATGAGGGGCAGATGGGCGTTTTGCCTATCGAGGCTGCTTTACGGGAAGCGTTGAACCGAGGTTTGGATCTGGTTGAAGTTTCGCCAAACGCTGAACCGCCTGTTTGCCGGATCATGGATTACGGCAAATACAAGTATCAGCTGAACAAGCGTAAGCAAGAGGCGAAAAAGAAGCAGAGCACCATACAGATTAAGGAAGTGAAGCTTCGGACGAAGACCGAGGCAAACGATATCAAAACGAAAGTCAAGCATCTGCTTCGTTTTGTTGAAGAAGGAAATAAGGTCAAGATATCGGTCATCTACAGCGGAAGAGAAATTACTCATCCGGAACTGGGCGTTGCCGTTATCAACAAGGTCATGGAAGAAGTTCAAGATTCCGTGGCGATCGAAGCACAACCTAGAATGGAAGGTCGTGCTTTGGTTATGATGGTTGGCCCGAAGGCTGAGAAGTAATTAACCAGGGAGAGATTTAATGCCGAAAATGAAAACGAACCGGGCGATGGCGAAACGATTGCGAGTGCGCAGTTCGGGTTCGGTCAAGCGAAAGAAAGCGTTTCATTCGCACATTTTAACGAAGAAAACCACCAAGCGTTGCCGGAATTTGCGCAAGCGTACGGAAGTCGATGCCAGCAATATGCGTGGTCTGATCGGTCTTCTTCCCTACAAGGGCTAACATAGGAGTTACGGAAAATGCCTCGAGTAAAACGTGGATACAAAGCGCGTCATCGTCGCCAAAAAGTATTTAAGCTGGCGAAAGGTTTTCGTGGCGCTCGCAGCAAGCTTTTCACCGTAGCCGCGCATTCAGTGGATCGGGCGCTGTGTTATGCGTTTCGCGATCGTCGCGTTCGGAAGCGGAATTTCCGACGGTTGTGGATTGTGCGCATTAACGCCGCATTGAGACAGAATGACATGTCTTACAGCAAGTTCATTCATGCCGCGCATCAGGCCGGTGTGGAATTGGATCGGAAAGTTCTGGCCGACATCGCCGTTACGGATCCTAGTGGCTTCAAGGCTGTGGTAGACGAAGTGCGTTCCTAATATAGGTTGGGTTGAGTTCGACTGAACAAGGAGGACCGTATGACGAAAGCCGATTTGATCGAGAGCATCTATCAAAAGATCGGTTTCTCGAAAAAGGAATCTGCGGAAATCGTCGAAGTGGTCTTCGACATCATTAAAGATACGCTTGAAAAGGGCGAAAAAATAAAGATTTCCGGTTTTGGGAACTTTGTCGTTCGCGAAAAGAAATCGAGAGTTGGCAGAAACCCGCAAACCGGTGAAGAGATCGAAATCAGTTCGCGACGGGTTTTGACGTTTAAGCCCAGTCAGGTTCTGAAGAATGTGCTGAACGGAGATTAGAGCAAGTCTTCGAGTGATATGGAGTCGAATTGCCGATTGATATCCCGGACAAACTTTATTTTCGGATTGGCGAAGTCGCCAGAATAACGGATTTAAAGCCTTATGTACTGAGGTATTGGCAGTCTGAGTTTCCGACGGTATGCCCGGTCAAATCCAAGAGCAACCAGAGAGTGTACCAGCGGAAGGATATCGAATCGATTCTGCTGATAAAACGGTTGTTGTACGAAGAGAAGTATACGATCGAAGGTGCCCGGGAAAAGATTCGAGAATTAAAGGGTGCTGGTGAGTATAAGCAGGAAGTTGAAAAGACCGTTCTTCCTGATCCTGTAGATGTTTTACGTTCCATTCGGGAACGGCTTGTAGATCTTGAAAATCGATTGAATTAGGATACGGGGCGTAGCGCAGTCTGGTAGCGTACCTGAATGGGGTTCAGGTGGTCGCTGGTTCAAATCCAGTCGCCCCGACCAGTAATAACAGCCACTTACGAGTTTTCGTGAGTGGCTGTTTTTGGTCTGAGTCAAGTATAAGTCAAGTGGAGAGGCGGAAATTTTGCTTCTTCTCGGAAGCTCAGTACTGCATAATGGTTGATCATATTCGGTAGCAATCGGTAGCAAGCAACAGGTTGAGTAAATGCGAGATCTGCGACCATTCAATATAGAGGAAAAGCAGGAAATCCTTGATGCATTTCTTCCGAAGAAGCTCTCGGGCAAATCCGAATGGGATCTAGACAAAATCTACCGATGGGAAATGAGACGACCAGGTAACAGATATGGTAACGGCGATTGGATTACTCCTCTATTCCCAAGCACTGATTGGCGAAAACTTGTTTACCATACCATTGAAAACGGCGAATCCTTCACTGAAGGCAGTTATCGACTATCGAGCAAAGCTGTAAATGATTACTATGAGAAAAATAATATCCTGAAACACTATCAAGCTGGCAGAGACGATCAGGTGGAGTTTCTGGTTTGGCAACTTTCTAAGGCGATTCCTTCTTGTGTAATGGTTGCATATCGGCACTTCCGTCAGATTGCGGAGGTGCCAAAGATTCACGGCATCGCAAATGGCTTGATTGATCAAGCTGATAAACTGAGAACAGATATACTGGCAGTTCAAGGCAAACTTCATGCCCTAAGAGAGACGATTGGAAAAGCACAGAGCATTGAGAAGCAATTGATCGATGTTGATGCTGACCGCCT
This sequence comes from Myxococcota bacterium, assembly GCA_965140415.1. Lineage (GTDB taxonomy): Bacteria > Myxococcota_A > SURF-8 > SURF-8 > SURF-8. The sequence goes on along the minus strand of OZ223209.1, from coordinate 3,385,941 downwards.
GACAATGCCCTATTTTGGTCGTCAAAAACTCGGTTCTGATGATGATATCATACCTCAAGTATTTGATTATGGTCACAACCTCCCATTTAGCAAATTATACTCGATGGCCAGCCAACTGTTTGAGGAAATATGGGGCTCTGAGCCAAAACAGACCTTAAGCTGGATCGGTAAGTTTGAAAACAATATTTTGCCCTCGATAAATCAGATCAGTGAATTTAAAAAGCTCGGGGGCTCCCCGTCCGATACTTTGGAAGAACTATTCGTCATTGGTTTGGTTTCGGTGTTTGATTCATTCGCGGAAGTATGGATGAGACAAATCCCTACATCAAGATTCAAGACACAACGGTGGAAATTCACCCAAACATGCTTCAATCTTCTTGTTGGCAATGATGATGACAAGAAAACCTATGGTGATGATGCTTGGCAAAAAAGGTTAAAAAGGTTCCTATACCGCCAAATCTGAAAAGAAAGCTTGGCATTCCTGACCGCTAAACCTTTCATCTGTTTTCCGATCGTAAGCCCGCCCAATTTCTCTACCATAAGACCGATACATTAATTTTTCCCTCCATTACGATGGTCACCAAATGCGATTACTCGCTACTGGAGGTGATCATGAAACAACCGCAAATCCAACGTCGATTGAAAACCGAAACCCAGCTCTGCGAATGGCTGGGAATAACTAAGGCCTGTGCTAGGGCGTGGCGTAGACGGGGCGTCGGCCCCAAATGGATCAAGGTCGGACGGTTGATCCGATACGACGAGGACGCAATCGCCCAGTGGCTAAACGAACAGACTGTTGATGCTGGGAGCAATCGAAATGGATAGAACCCTCGGGTCAGAAGCTGCTCGTTTATTTGAGCAGAATTTCGTCGGCCTACCGGCGATTGCAGAGGCATTTCTACGAGAGCATGGCTCGGCTCTGGCGTATAACCCGACCATAAAGTGGCTGCGGTTCAATGGGCGGATATTTGAACCCGCTCGTGAGAACGATCTGTTCCCGGACATCCAGTCGGTAATTCTCCAATTTGCAAACCAGCTATCGCGGCAGGGACGTTGGGCGGATGCAGGACGTGCTGCTGCGATGGCAAAATCCACAACCTACCGTGAAATCCTGAGATTGATTGAGGCCGTCTGCGAAACGGATACCCGACATTTCCAGGGGCATGTTGGGTATGTTAACACACCGGCCGGGCTATACAATGTTCTCACCGGACAGTTGAGTCCCGCGGCACTGGATTATTTCCCTCTGGTGTCGACACGTTTTCCTTTAAATCAGACCGGCAGTTGCGAACGGACTACAGGCATTCTGAGTACCATATTCAATGACGATATAGAGAAGTTTGAATTTTTCCGTCGGTATTTAGGTTCCGTTTTAGCGGGATTCAGAGCAAAAAAACTGATTATCCTCAAAACCGCTGATGAGGATGGTATCCGGTTGCTACTCCAGTTTATCAACCAGATAGCTGGCGGCTATTGTGTGGAAATGCCAGTGACAACGGCGGTCGAACCAAATAAATTTCGATCGCTCCACCAGTTGCTCAGCCTTCGTCTCGCTATAGATATACACCAGTCTAAATACGCTATGCTGGACGAGCGGATTCTATGGCCGTTTTATGAGCGTCCGGAAATCCAGCTCAATCTCTCAAAAACAGAAACAGTCGATATAGTCGCGCCACCTTTTACGGTAATAATGACCACGCCTGCCGACCGTAGCACTCCGGTTTTTCGTGGATCTCGTGATGAGATCCCCAAATTGTTCCACGTCATCCCGGCCGAGGGAATATTGGGTACAGACGACTATCAATTTCTCCGCCACCAAGCGCTATTACAGGAAGGACCGGCATTTTTACATTGGATTCTGGAACCACTCCGGACAGATGTATCTGGGTTTCTCGATCAGCATCGTGACCCAGCCGCCCTCCCATGGATCGCGGACGAGACCGAGGCGTACGCCGATGCCCAGGAATCCGCGACCATCGACGCTTTTCTACGTGACGAGGTAAAGGTCGACCCAGATGTCCAACCCGGTTTTCCATTGGCCAGCACCGCTCGCGAATTTTTCACGGCATATGTAACCTACTGCAAACATCGTGGCGGTAATCCAATGACCGAAACCGCCTTCGGTAAAAAAATGTCTGAGCGATTCGAGAAAATCCGAACGCGAAAAGGTTTTGTATATTCGGGGGCCAGGCTGAACCAGAAAACAATGGGGAAACGTTCTGTGTAGGGTTTTCAATGTGCTCAATGTGTCTCGGATAATTCTGTAGAGCTGCTATGAAACCCTACACAAATATGATCTCAACACCGTTTTCGATAGGAGGATGAACATGAACCTGATACCCACGACCACTCCGCGATCTCCGTTCACCACGATCGACCTACCCATAGTCCCGGCGCGCGGTCTCACCGTCAACGTGATCGACGTAGCGATGCCCGCTGCAGATGACCACTGGACGGGCTACTACAAAAAACCATTCGCCCAGGGCTATTTCTACTGCTACCCCGAACCGGTTGGTGACCGATCCGTGGAGGATGCCGCCACCGACCTGTGGCAGGAGTTCCCATTGGCTGCGCTGACCCACCTGGAGACTCGGTTCTGGCGTGAGCCCGGCCACGAAGATGTCCTGCGCGTGGAATCGAATGTAACCGCGATGGAGGGAACGTCACCCACAACGAAAACCACCGAAGTACGGCTGTTTAGAGAGGATGCCGCCCGGAGATAGTTCCGCGAGCAACAACAAACCGAGCTGGAATACGTGCAGGCATATCTGGACGCGATCCCAAACCACTCGATACTAAGCCGTACAACTGCTACCCCCCAAGCCAGCATCGCCTATATGCCACTGACGGATGAGGTCGAGACCTACTATGACCTCGCATCCTGGGCTGCCCTGTATGACCTGATGGATCGTCTAAAAATCCCGACGAAACGTCTGATCTGCGGGACAACTCTCTCTGACTCAGACGACGAAACCATTCAATTCTGGCTCATTGAAGGCCCGACCAACAAGTGGATCGACATCCCTACACCTGAATTCACCGGCAAGCTGGCCGAGAAACTTGCTAAACTTTTTCGACATCGGAAGGATCTTGGAGAACTTTCGCCTGATGCGTCCGGCGAGCAAGTCGACTGGTATATCGGTGAAATTCGCCAATTGTATCTCAGTCTAACCGATTACATCAACCGCCATAGAGAACGACTCCTCCGAGCGAGCCGGCAACTGGACATGACGCGGTGTCGAATTGAGCGTAATGCGGATCAACGTGCCGAACTACGCGGTCAGTTCACAGAGGTACCATCCAATTTCTTAGATATCATCCCACACATGCCGGTGCTGAAGGTGAACCCGGAAATGGACAAACCACTCTCCATCGTTACAACTGGTCAAGGTGCCGAGGCTTTGGCCTTGCAACGCCCGGTTTCACAAAGCCGTACCTATCGTGACCTTGAATTCGCGGTGATTGACGATGACCTGTCTAAAGACACCCTGCTAAACTCGGTGCAGACCGTGTTTGTCGCGCCGAATGTCTCATGGCTCCTGCCGCAGGGATACGTGGGCCTGTTCCAGATGGCGGAGGAAAACGGCACGCTAAATACCGGGTATGACACCGCCACCACCGCGGCGGACTTCTGGAAAACTCTTCGCCCTGACAAGGTGGAGCGGATCGCGAGCAGAGGAACCACGAATATTCTCGGGGAAAACCTCGACCCGCGCGAGCTGTTTTTCGCCTTCATGAACGTCGCCCGCCGCATCAACATCCCGTTTTCCGGTCTCAGGAATAAAGGCCAGGAACGGATCATCACGGGTATCATCCAGGTCTCGGCAGTCGATATCCGTAATGGCCAACCCCATTGCATTCATTGGCGGATCAATCCCCAGTTGGCGTCCTATATTACTGGTGAAGGCCAAAAAGCCCTCTATATGGTCACGAACCGTCAGGCCATGTTCGGCTATCGTCGAAAGGCCCTACACACCGCTCCCGCACTCCAGCTCTATATCGAGCTGCGCCTCCGCACGACGTACAGGAATCTGGGAACCACCGAGTTGGAGACTCCGAATGGCAACGGCACGCGGGTGGAAACCATCCTGCACGCGCTTGGTCTTGGCTCGCTGATCAACGGCCTGACGCCCAAAAAGGCCGCCATCCGGATATTTACCTCACTCGATCAGGTGGCGGAGGCCGGGGTGATTGCCGACTGGTCGGTGGAAATCCCGTCGCCAGCCAACCCGCTGGGAGAGCTCGTAAAGATCAAAGGGTCAAACGATTATGCGGTGATGTACAAGTCCCTGGATTTAAAGAGAGATAAACGAATTCTGGTCTCTGAACTAGAAAAGCCCGGGCCACGCAAGAAGCCTAAAAACTGACCTGATGTCAAGCTCTTACAATCACCCACCACTTATTTTCCGTTTACCCACCACTTATTTTCCGAACACCCACCACTTATTTTCGCGCCCGATCCTGTAACCAACTGAAATCAGGTCACATCTGTCCGGCCACGAGCGCCCAAGTATCTTAAAGAACCCCCAAGAGGGGGTGAGTCCGCCGCTCCCGTCTGGGGCCGTGGCGGGCGGCCTCCCCCTCGCGGGAGAATAGGCCTATTCACCGCGCCGCGCCGTGGTGGCGTTGCTGCGGGCCTACTCTCTCGTGAAGGAGGAGACGATGAAAGAACTGCTTGAACACGTAGACCGGCTATACCTGGTGCCCAGCCAGCCAGTCCATTTCCAGAGCGAGGACGGCGAGGCCTACATTCCCCGCGATGAACCGATCGCCGAGAACGACCTGCGCGCCCATTTTCGCGGTGAGCAGACGGCGGCCTTGAACATCGTTGGACCGGAGAGCACCTGTCGGGTGGGTCGTCTCGATTTCGACGGCGGTGCGGATCAATGGCCTCTGGTCCAGGCAGTTCTGCGGAAGATAGAGGAACTGGGCCTTCCCGCACCTCTGGTTTGCAACAGCGGGCGCAAGGGCTACGGCCTTGATTTCTGCCTTGCGGAACCGGTGCCGGCGGGGCAATTGCAGGCCTTTCTTAAACATCTGCTCAATGTGGCTTGTCCCGGCGCAGGGCACATCGATGTCCGGCCCGATACGGCGGTCCCGACCAAGGCGGCGCAGGCGGTTATGAAGCTGCCGGTCTGCAAGCATCGCGGATCGGGGTTGTGGTCGGCGTATCTGGACCCGGCTGGGTACTCCGACAGCGCGCCCCTCACGGGCTTCGACGATCCACCGGACCTGGATGAGCAGATCTCGCTGCTGGCGCGGACCGAGGTGGTGACGGTGGCGCCGTTCCGGCAGGCCCACGACCGGATCCGGAAAGAAGCGCAGGCGACTGGGTTCCGGGAGCCGAAGCAGTCCGGGCCTTCTGTCAAACCAGACTGGTCGAAACTACCGGAGTACGAGCACCCGCCCTGCATCGACGCCATGTTGGAACACGGATCGTCCCATGAGTACGACTACGATAAGGCCAACCTAAATCTTGCGAAATATGCGCACTCGAGGGGACTGGATAAGAAGGCATCCCGGTACCTGGCGACCAAACTGGCCGAGGCCTCTGAGGATCACCCGAGCATCAAGACGTTCGATGGGAAGATCAAAAATTTCTTCTCGAACCACAGCGACGATTTCCGTTGTGATTACCCGCGAAAAATGAAGGGCTGGCGGGAATATTTCAGTTGTCAGGACTGCCCGGCGCGGACGGACGAATGGCCTCCGCCGTCCGTGTCTGAATCCGGGTTGCGGCAGATCGAACCTCCCGTCGCCCTCGACCTGCTCCGGTCCGCCATGGAAGATGGCCTTCCGGTTCACAGACTGGAGCACGTCTGGCCGGATCACTCCCTGGAGTCGAACGGCGAAATCACCGTGACCTATAGCCCGGCAGCTCTGATGGCCCGGGCCATGACCGATGGCGGATTGACATCAGCGGCGGTTTATCGGGAACTCGACTGTGATATCGCGGAGCGGAGTATTGCTCAACACCGGGACGCGCTGGTAGAGGACGTGGAGCGATTCATGGCGCAATTGCGAGACCATCCCTACAGCCCGGAATCAGGAATGTCGGCATACCAGCGGGCCTTGGAATTCGAGCGGCGGTATCGTGTGCATCAGGTTCTATCGGAGGCGAACTCCGGTGATAGCAGCCCGTCAGCGGCTGCGGTGGTCCACCAGCTCCAGCATAACCTGGAGGGTTGCCTGATCGAGACAGGGCAACACGGTCCACTCGCCCAGCAGCAGGCCCGGATCGTCGAGCTGTTTGCGCGGGACACCAACGCCGTTATCCCCACGCCGTTCGAGGGATTGAACGGCCTACTCCATGGCGGTTGGCATGGAGGGCGGCTGTACGTCATCGTTGCGCCGCCCAAGGGATTGAAAACGACACTCGCAGCGCAGACTCTCGATCATGCGGCGGCGAATGGCACTCCCGCCTTGTACGTTGGCTACGAAATGGCCATGCACCAGATGATGATCTATGCCATGGCGCGCAAGCTTGGAATGAACTCCCGCCGGGTCGAGATGCAGCTGCTGGACCGCGAGGAGGTAGCGGTTTTCACCAAAGGCCTGACTGAATATCTCCAGAACGAGGGTCAGTTCCTCGAAATCTGGGAGGCGGGTCTGGAGACGACGTTGGCAGATGCCGGAGCATGGGTTCGCCGTGTTCGTCGGCAGCATCCCGATAAAACGCCGATCGTCGTAATCGATTATTTGCAACTTGCGCGCACTGGGGTCGAGCAGCTCGACCGATACGGTGACACGACAACCCGAGTCACTAATCTCGCCGTGGCCTGTAAAGATCTTGCGCGTAAAACGGGTGCGGTGGTGATTGCGCTGTCATCTACGACAAAGGAGGCAGAACGGCAGGCAAACAAGGAGGGCGAAATCGATGTAAATTCAGCGCGCGACAGCCTGGCGATCGCGCATGCCGCGGACGGCCTCCTCACCATGCAAACACAGGTGGTCTACGTGAAGGAAGGCAAAGGCGAGAACACAACGCAGGTGGCTATTGACCCCTGGGAGTTTGTCGGTCATCAGGCCCGGATGCGTGGTGACGAAACACGGGCACAGGCCTGTTTTCGGCATATCCAGCAACTGGAGCAGCAGTACCCCCGGTTCGGTCCAGGAGCGGGCGGTCGGGTGCGGCTCTCCCTTGTGCGGCATCGTGGTATGACCGGCGACGTCGCTCTTTACGCCCATAAGGCCTGGCACAGGCTGGAGGAGGTGGAGGTGCATGGCTTCAATCGTAATTGCGGTGATCACTCGCAAGACGGAACCGTTGAGATCGCAGATCTCGGCCAGGCGTTAAGAGAGGCCTTGCCGCAGATGGAGATGCTGGTAGGGGATGAATCGGGGCAGATGATCGATTACGATCCGGAATCAGTCCCACCGACCACGCCCCGTTCGACGGAGAGTATGGGAGCGGTCTCCGACCGGATCGAGTCTACGAACGCACCGTCCGGCATCGATTACACGCTGATCGTGGACGCAGACGAGGCGCGTCGGGTCATCGGCGAACTGGCGGATTCGGGTCAGCGGGTCGGCCTGGACGTGGAGACCACGGGGCTTGATCCCATCCTGGATCGAGTTCGGCTCGTCCAGTTGGCGCCGGAGGACGGGCCGGTGGTTGTGCTGGACGTGGACAAGATCGGTGGGCTCGGAGCCGTACGGGAGCCGTTGAGACAGATCCGCGGCATCGCGCACAACGCCGTGTTCGACATGGGAATGCTGAAGGCTGCGGGCATCTCCGTCAACCTGGACTGCACCATGCTCGGTCACCACCTGGTCACCGGCGAGCATGCCTCGTTGGAAAATGCCGTGGGGCACTGGCTGGGTGAGACCGTGGACAAGACCCTTCAGAAATCCGACTGGAGTGGAGAGATGTCGGACACACAACTGGCCTACGCCGCCAAGGACGCCGAGGTCACCCGACGTTTGTTCGAGCGAATTGAGGCAGAAGTCGAAAGCCGGGACAGCCGGCGCGCCTACGATCTTGTCATCGGCGCACAACCGGCTGTGGTACAGATGTGCCTGACCGGCATGGCCTTTGAAAGAGACGCGCACGCCGTCTTGATGGCTGATGTGGGAGAACGAGAGGCTCAGCTTCGGACCAAGCTGCAAAAGGCCCTGGGTGGGCGGAACCCGAACAGCACCAAACAACTAGGAGAGTGGGTGGCTTCGAAGCTGAAAGAGAGCGGGAAAAAGGCTTTGGCGCAGTGGCCGACGACTCCGGGGGGCGGGCTGAAACTGGGAGCTGCCGAGCTGCAGGCGGGGTTGCCGTTGCTTTCCAAGGACGCACGGGCCGTCGTGAGCGACATTCTCCTTCCCTATCGGGACGTGGCCAAGCAGCGTTCTACCTACGGCAAGGGTCTGATCGAACACCTGCACCCCACGACGGGGAGGATCCATGCGGATTTCAGGCTGGCCGGGGCCATCACCGGGCGCATGAGCTGCTCGAAGCCGAATCTGCAAAACATGCCGAGAGAAGCAGCGTTCCGCAGGTTGTTTGTTGCCCATGAAGGCCGCCAACTGGTCATTGCCGACTACGGACAGATGGAGTTGCGAAGCGCAGCCCATATTGCCCCTGAAAGCATTCTGCTGAAGGCTTACATACACGGTGTGGATGTCCACACGATGACGGCGGCGATGTTGCTGGATAAGGACCCTTCGGAGGTGACGAAATTGGAACGCCAGTTAGCCAAGGCGATCAATTTCGGCCTTCTGTTCGGGATGTCGGCTAAGGGGCTTCAGAAATATGCAGAACAGACCTACGGCGTTCGGATGAGTATTAAAAAGGCCAGGCAGCACCGGGAGGCTTGGTTCAAGTCCTATCCTGGCTTTGCTTCCTGGCATCAGAGAGCGCTCCGGCAGGCCAAACAATCGAACTCGGTACGCACTCCAGCCGGTCGGGAGATTGTGTTCGGTGCGCGGGAGTTGACCCCATTCCGGGTCTTTAATTATCAGGTCCAGGGCGGTGCGGCAGAGGTGTTGTACGCCGCCATGGCGCGGTTGACAGCCAAGTTGGATGAATCCGGAGTGAATGCCTCATTGGTTGGTGCGGTGCACGATGAGCTGATTGTCGAGGCGGACGCCGGCGATGTCGAGGAGGTGCAGCAGATCCTCGCCGAAGTGATGATGGAGGGAATGCTGGATATCTTCCCTGATGCGAGTGTCAAAGGATTGGTGGAATGTAGTATCGGAACAAGTTGGGCGGAGAAATAGCGTCGTGTCACCCCATCGGCATGGGTGCAGAAGCTCGTGCCGGTGGGGTAGACTTATGGTGTGGTGGTTATACGGGACGTCGGTGTTCGGTTGTCGCCATCATGTTATACGCTGATCGACCGAAACTTGGATACATCCACCGGGTTTCCCGGTTCCGCTCTTCCAGCCACCCGGTGATATCCTGCTCGACCTGTAATATCGGCGCCCTGTGCAGTCCCTCCCGGCGGAACCAAGATTGGAAAACCCGATGGTAACCCTCGACGTTTCCATTCCGCACTCCCTCCGGCTGGAACTTCTGCCGTAGGTGGAAAACCTCGCGGCACCACATCCTGAATGCCCGTCCTTCCGGACTATCCTCGGCCCATGACGCGCGATTCGGGGTGAGAATACTAAAGGGTTTAACCCCCCATTCCTCTAGGTCGGGCATAACCTGGCCGCGCAAAATCTCGATGTGTGGCAGTTCCTCGATGTCCGTGAACGGCATGGCCCAGGCGTAAGCACTCCCGGCGTCGACGACCACCACTACGCGGAGCCGTCTCCCCTCCTCGATGATTCCGCCGCGGATAATATCGGTGATCAAGAGACTGCCGGGTCGTGGTATGGGACGGGTCCGCTCACGAAACGCGGGATCCGCCGCCTCCACCTCGGCGAGAAGTTCGGTGGATGGCTTGCACGCGCCGCTGAGGATGCGCCGCTCGACCATTCCCACACGTTGTTCAGCCAGACCAAGTTCCCGGTCAACCAAGATCCCTTGAACGGTCGGTTCGCTAATTGAGATACCCCGTTCGGAAAGCGCGCCGACCAACCGGCGGCAGCCATGCGTGGGATGCAGGAGAGCGACTTCGACTACCTGCTCAGCCACCTCCGCCGGTGTTGTATGGGGGTGATGATGTGGACGATGGCTGCGGTCGCGCAATCCCTCGATACCCTCGGCCTCGAACCGATCGCGCCACCGGTGAAGCATGACGCGGCTAATGCCGGACTCCTTCGCAGCAGCGGTCATGCCGATCTTTTCCGCGCGCTTGAGGGCGCGCAGGCGCAGTCGTTGTTTAGGGTCGAGCTTTCGTCTCGGCATGTCACCTCCCGTAACCGATAAGGGATTGTACGTACAGCGGTTCACTATGTCCAGAAGAAACTGTATCTCTTCATTCCTAGTATTATTGACTATTAATCACGATGGATGTACTGTGAATGCAGACGTTTCGGACAAGCGAAACTGGAGTGTTGTCCGTTTTCATTGGGTAACCTGCCCGTTGGAAATCCGAGATACACGAGGGAAATTAGCGATGGAAGTGACCGGGATACAAGGACCGCCTGTTTTCGAGCCTCAGTACAAGCAGCACCAAAAATCCATGTTTTTGACAGCGGTGCTGGTCCGTGACGTACCCGTCCACACCGCAGCGAAAGTCGTTGGCGTCGCCAGGAGCACGGGGTATCGCTGGCTCCGGTTGTATCGGCGTGGGCAGGAATTGGATATTTTGGACCGTAGATACGGCCCGGACAGCGTAATGAACGGGATCCGGAAGGCTCGCGGAGAAATGGAGGACATGAATGAGTTCTAATCAAAAACCGCACCCGGACGAGCAGCGTCAGGCCATACTGCACGAAATGGGCCTGCCTATAGATGCCATGCCAGTCTTTCTGCGGGAAAGCGTATGCACTGAGGACATTACCCATCTCGATGACCTCATTGAGTCCAAGGATGATGAAAACCTGATTCACCGCTTGCAGGTCATTCGCAGCCTGATGGCCGGCAAACCTTGGGAGTCGATCTGCTCGCGGCATCACATTTCCCTGGAGACCCTTATCACCTGGACGAAACTCTGGAACGAATGTGGGTTGACCTGGATTTCCCAGTTGGAATACTCCGAGGGCAGACATCTGGAGTTCCCCCCACTGCGCGCATACTTCCGTGGCCAGGGGAGCGATATCCTCATCGGAGACAAGCGACCGCGCGTGGTTCCGAGGTTCAACACCCCGTTTGACCGGGCGGCGAGAAAGGAGTTGTTGAATGACCTGGAGAGGTCGATCGCGATGCTGAACAAATCGCTGGGAATCGAGTAATGCCGCCGCTGAAACCTCCAGATCAGACGTTGTTCAGCCCTGCACAACTCCAGTCCCTTATCGACCGGGAATCAGATGACCGGCTCCAACTTCGCTTGCGCGCTGTTCTGGCGCTGATGGAAGGCGAATCCCAGCAGTCGGTCGCCGCAAAACTCGGCTGCTCGACCGCGTCGGTCCGCGAATGGGTGAAACGCTGGAATCAGGGCGGCTACTGCGCCTTACTGGACGACAGACGGGGAAGCTTGGTCACTCAGGTTGCGCGGGAAGAGTGCCGCAGAAATGGATATGATCTAGTGCGCGAAGGGTCGTACATGAAGATGATGCCGCTGGCCACTAATACCTCCAGGGATGAGAACGGCGAGCCGCTCAAACCGCTCTGGTTCGCCAACTGGGACCGGCCATCTAAGGGTAGCCTGCGGAACCTGTTCGAATAACCAGTTACACGGAGGAAGCCATGAGCGATATAAACCCGAAGCCCGCAAACAACGTTAAACCCGGTAACGGCGAAGACACTGTCACGCCGGTGAACCCCCACCTGGACGGCGAGTGAAGGACGCGGGCGGAAAACGTTTGCCGCAAATACTGCCACTCCCTCCCTTCAACCTCCATACGGTGCTGACAGCCACGGTGCTGGAGTATACGGTGGAGCGACGTCGGCATAGATAAGCCCGTGTAGGCTCCAACCGACGTCGGTTCATCCCCTGCGACGTCGGATAGCAGCAGGACTGCGACGTCGGTTTCGCAATTGCCGGCGTCGGTGCTCGTATTGGCCTAGGGCTATAGAAAATCGATAGGGGTCCCAGTCCTGCGGACCACCCCCTGCTCACAATCAGGTCCGTTCGGACCCAAGCACCGACAATTGCGACACCCGCCTTGTCGGTATTCATAAGCCAAACAACGCTCCATATTCCTTCGATCAGCCCTTTCGTCAGAACGACGGCCATATTTTTCTATTCTCACTCCAGAGAAAAATCGAATCCATTGGAAAAAACGGCCTTTCAAATATTTTTTGGACTGTTTTCCGGACCAAACGGGCTCAGTAGGGACTGAAATGCAAGTTCTGCCAGAATAATTGTATAAGAATTGTGTAACGAATCTGATATCCGGCTCGTCTCATATTTCCCAACCGGCCTCGCGAGCGCGGACCCACGACGCCCGGACGATTCGCGTCCGTCCGAACGGCCTGTGTCAGCTCTGACACAAGCCTTATAGCTCAAACCCGCGCTGATTTTCACGGCGCGTAACCATACATCAAGAATCGGCGGGATATGTTTCCCGTCCCAATCAAACCCACCGCCCGCAAGGCGGCGACGCTGCGCGTGGGCCGGTGGTAACGGCCTTCGTGCGCGTTGAACACGACCAGGAGGTCCGAATCATGGAAACCTGTATGCAAACCGATTCCCAGCCCGATCAGCCATTCATTCCCTTTAACAGATTCCGTCCCTTCCCCTGTCTCACGAGGCGATCAACGCCGATTTCACGGCCATGATCACCGACGGCATCTTCAACCCTGTCATGCGCCATCTCGACGGCGCGCACGACGCGGAAGACAGATTCGCCGAAGCGTTGGCGATGATCTGGCGCGATTACCACTCCGCCGCGATGAAAGGCCATCCAACCGACCGCGAGGCGCTCGTTCACGGTTTACGCATTAAAGCCTTCGACCCGTCCCACTGCTTTGTCCCCGGTCGCCGCCGTCGTCGCGATGCGATGGGCGCGATGGCCTGTCTTTGAGACGGCATCGAAGTGTTGCGCTTCGACGGCCTGCCCGACATGGAGCCCGGTCCCTATGCCGACAACGACTTGACCCGCGACAATCCCATGAGCTTCGTCGACGCGGTCTCCTATGCCGCGACCCGCGACGTGGAGGATCAGCTCGTCAGCGCCTTCGACCTGGAAACCTGGCTCGACGAGCAGACCGAACAGGACCGTCGCTTGCTGGCAACACGTCAGGCCGGAGGCAGCTTTCAGGAATGCGGGGAGGCGGCCGGTATGAACCTCAGCCGAGCCCACCATCGCCTGAAACGGCTTGGCCGCGATCTGGCTCAGACGGCGAAGCTTTCTCTCTCGGTCTGATGACGATCACGCTCCCGAAGGCGTCGCGCAATGCCATTCCTACTTCCTATCCCAATTTCACAGAGGAGAAACGCCATGACCCAGAATACCCATTCCCCGCCGGCGCCGACCGCGCCGAATCTCCCCATCCCCCAATCCCTCATCACCGAGCTGGCCGGTCTTCAGGCTCTGTCCCATCTGGACAATGAAGATCGGCCGCTACCTTCCTTCGCCTACAACACCAAACGCCGCCTACCGGACGGTTCCTGGGTGCCGAAGAATGTGTTCGTCAACACGCTGACAGGCGAGGCGAAGGATGAAATCAGTTGCGTCCTGCTCCACATCAAAAAGTCCCGCCGATGGGCAACCTACTCGGAAACCAGCGGTATGACCGAGCACTGCCGTTCGGATGACGGCGTGGAAGGCGTCCGCACCGACGGCGAGGTCGTGGACTGCGCCAACTGTCCGCATCGATTGTGGGGGCGCAATAACGGTCAAGCCAGCGCTCCGGATTGCGATATTGTATATACGCTGCTCGGCCTCGATCTGGACGATGAGAACCCCTTCATCATCCGCGCCAAAGCCACGTCGCGCAGACCCGTGCAGCGCTATCTGGCGCGTCACTTCCTCGGCAAGCTCCAACTCCCCGACGGTCATCGCGCCGACCTACCGCTGTTCACCGCCAAGACCCGGCTCTCGCTCACCATGCCGAGCGGCACGTATGCCGTCCTGCAACTCGAAAAGGAAGAAGACTGCAACGAGCAGGAAATCCGGCAGTTCAAGACTATCTTCGAGAACCTGCGCAGCGTCATTCAGCCCAATGGGGACGAGGAGAACGGCGACAGCGCCGAGTAGCAGATCCAACCCACGACAGCAACGTAACCGACAGCAGCCGCCCACGAGGCGGCGTTTTTGTGTCCGGGCCACAGCGCCCATCATCCCATGCAATGGAGGAACCCCATGAACGACCAGAACCAGAACCACGACCAGCAGTCCCAGAACCGCAATCCCGGCATCCGCGTCACCGTCGTTTCGATCGGCAGGCAGAAAGCTACCACCATTCCCGCAGGCAGCACAATCGCCGACGCCCTCCTCGCGGCGGGCTTTCAGAGCGAAGGCTACATGGCGACCCTGAACGGTGTCCACACCCAGCTCCACGAGCGGCCCGATGATGGCGACATCGTCGCCTTGACGCCCAAGGTCGACGGCGGTGCGGTAGCCCACCAGTAGCCGGAAAGGAGGAGCGGACCAGAGCGGCGGAGGGGAAACCTTCCGCCGTTCACTTTTTGTCAGGAGGTTACATGGAACATCTCAACGACTCCACCCGCATTGCGGAGATCCTTCGGGCGCTCATGCAGGAGTGGTTGCTCGATTTCCCCGCCGACCAACGCCCCATCGTCCAGGTGAAGGAGGACGACAGAAGCGATGCGGCGTACACGCTCGGACCGGTGGTAACGATCATCACCAGCCGCGAATACGAGGTCACGGCTCTGGATGGCGACTACCGCTTCTACATGGCGCCGGTCAACGCGGCGGTGACCGGCAGGAAAAGAAAGCTCTTGAACGAAGACCGCAAACGCTGGCTACCGATGGCGCAGGGCCCCGATCTCCAGGTGCCGTATACGCACGGCGCCTGGACGCTGGAGGGATCCACGCTCTACATCGCCCGCATCGATGAGGGCAGCATTCGCTTTTCGAACGGTACGGAAGTCACCTTCGGAGCCAAGCGCGCCCTGCTGACGAGCATCTTCAAGGACGGCTTCGACTGGGCTTGCCGGAATGCCATGCGGACTCCCAATCCGGTCGAGACCACGCGCCGCTTCGGCAGCTTCTACAGTGCCCTCTCGCGCCAGAGTCTGGAGCGCACCCAGCAGGATATCCGCGACAACGAAGCCAACCTGCTCGAACTGAACCGCCAGTACCATCAGCTCGTGGCCAAGCTGGGGCGCCAGCGAGAAGAGGAACGTCTGCTCCGTCTGGCCGTCAACGAGAAATGCGGACGCACGGTGAGTGCGGTTAAGCGCATCAGCCAGCAGTTGCAGTCCCTCGTGGGCGAGCGCTTCCAGTCCATCAGCATCAGCGACACGGAGCTGGTGGCCGTGCATACCGACGTGCAGATTGAAGACCCGGACAGTGGTGAAACCTCGGAACTGGGCGACATCCGCTGCCGTATCGAGTTGACCGGCAAGGAGCTGATCCGGTTCGAGCCGGCGGGCAACAACGAGTGGCGATCGAACTACTTCCACCCGCACATCAGCACGGAAGGCAGCCCGTGCCTGGGCAACATCGGCGACGATGTCAACAAGCTCATGGCGCAAAGAGAATGGGGCATGCTGCTCTTGCTGCTCGACGAATTCCTGATGTCCTACAACCCGCTGGACCCGTACACGCAGTGGTTCGACAGCGAGCGCGACGAGTACGAGGAGTGCTACGAGGGCGGCGAAGCCACTTGCACGGACTGCAACGACCGGGACTGCCCGTATTGGGATGAGCGTTACAGCCGTTGTTTCGATGGCAGCTCTCCGCGGGACTGCCTGGACTGCGGCGATGCGCGCTGCCCCTTCCTGGACGATGTGCGCGACGATTGCCGCAACGATGGCGGACCTTACGAATGCTTACAGTGCCACCGCGAATGGTGCGCCTTACACCCCGAAAATGAGGAGGATTGCCGTGAACGAAACGAACCCGAATGCCCGGACTGCCCACACCGATCCGAGTGCAGCGCCTGGGCCGACGAAGATGAAGATGAAGATGAAGAAGACCAGGACGATGGAACCGACGGAGACGAAGCGGAAGCTGACGAACCGGATTCCGGAGGTGTTGTTGTCGGATGAGGCGGAGCGGCAATTGCGTGTCTGGACGCAGGCGGCGCGGGGAGAATTTTCCTGCTTCGGTGTGACAGAAGTTGACAAAGACAGCGGAGCCATCGTCGTGAAAACCTTCTTCCTGCCGGAGCAGACCTGCACGGATTCCCACACCAGCCCTGACCGCGAGAGCATGGGCGCGCTGATGACGGAACTGGTCAAGGTCGGATACGACGTGTCCGACCTGCGCTGCTGGGCGCACAGCCATGCCGACATGAACTGCTTCTGGTCCTCGGAAGATGCCGACACCATCGAGCAGATGAGTAACGACGACTGGCTGGTCAGCATCGTCACGAACAAGGCCGGACATTTCCGCGCCCGGCTGGACCTGTACCATCCCTGGCGCATCACGGTCGATCAGATCAAGGTGGGCTTCCTGGCCAGCGTGGAACGTGACGAGGCGCTGGAAAAAGAGCTGCGCGACAAGGTCCACGCACCCGCCGCGCCCTGGGGACTGGTCTGGCCGGATGAGGAACTTGAACTTGGACTGGATCGCCGATTCACCGAACACACCAGCAACGCAACGCCCGATGACAACGATGATATCTTCACCGAACTGCAATTGGTCGGCCTGAACCCCAACCAAGCGGCGGAATTGCTTGACGCCGTCGAGGACTGGCAGGGCGACCTGGACGAGTTCTGGGTCATCCTGGACGGTATTCTCGGTGGCGATGTCCGGGTGATCGATCCGTGGTCGGTGCTGCAGGTGCTGGGGGAATATCTGTATGTTGATAAAGCGGCTAATTATCAATCCAGATAGCAAATAACTGGAAGAGGACCGCCTCTTCCTTTTTTTTACTGTTCGTTATGGGAAAGGAGGTACAACAGTACTTGACAGTCGAATTCTTCATTTTGTCTTCTCATTCCACACCACAACCCTATCACGCCCGCTCTCCTTGGCTTGATAAAGCGCTTCATCACTTCGAGAAAGCATGGTTTCAAGGGAATCCGCTTCACCGTGCAACTCAGCCAATCCGATGCTGGCTGTCACTTGGAAGTTTTGCCCTTCGGATTCAAAGGTCAGACTCGATATGGCAACCCGGATTCTCTCGGCTAACAAACTGGCGCTTTCGACTGCTGTTTCCGGAAACAGGAAACAAAATTCTTCTCCACCAAACCTCCCGACAATGTCCGATCGGCGAATGAGGCCTTCGCAGGTTTTTGCCACGCTTTTCAAAACGTCATCACCCATCGCATGACCGTAAGTGTCATTGACCTTTTTAAAGAAATCGATATCCAGCATCGCTGCCGATAGAGGTTTGTTATACCGGATGGCAAGTTGCAAAAACCTGATTGCCGAAACTGTAAAGCTTCGGCGATTCATAAGTCCCGTCAGAGGGTCAATTCTGGAAAGCCGGTCGATTTCCCGGTAAAGCAATGCATTTTGCAAAGATACTGCCACTTCATTAGCCAACGCTTGGAAAAACCTTATGTTTGTCGCATCGCAGTTTTCCTGCATGCCGTGTATTGCCAGAAAACCGATTGCTATTCCATGTGAGATCAACGGAACAAGCAGAGTTGGTGCAGGACTTTTCAGCTCTTTCAGGATTGCGTCGTCAACTTCGTTCAGGATACAAGAAGAACCAGCCAGTTCGGCCACGTGTAATCTTGTTAACCTGAAGAAAATCTTGCAGTCGGTCTCGATAGAGCGGCATCCTTCCGGATTCATACGATAATTGATTCCCGCCGATTCTTCTCTCGCTACAACCGAAATGGTCGCGATGAATTCGGACATTTCTCCCTCAATGAACCCGCGTAGATGATCAACAATGGTGGATGGATCAAGAGTGTTTGTGAAGTCCTTCAACGCTTTGAGCAGCGTTTCGATCTCCAGCTTTGTACTCTCTAGTGCCGCGAACGATTTCTCCAATTCGACCTGCTTCAGATAAAGCTCACGACTGTTTTCCTCGGCTATCTTTTCCGCTTGAAGACGGGCACTTTTTTCAAGCGCCAGCCTCTTTTTGTAGACTTCAATATCATCGTTCATGTTGGAATCTTATTATCTGAGATGATGATCACCACAGTTTCATGATGAGTGAACACGGGTTTTCTCCTAAATACCATCCATTCAAGGGCTGCTGATACCCATTAACATGCCGGTACACTTGAAATCGGTTGCAGGCTATTCATGTTGCCATATTCTCGTCAGATCAAGAGACATGCCTCCAATTCATTACTAGCGCTGAAGGGATGGCCAGACAATAACGGAATACGGCTAGTTCCATTCGAAATTAGCGAAGTGTGATGGAAGAGGGAGTTTTGGGCACAAACACTTCGTATTTATCGATGCATTTTGCTCAAACTACCTTATAGACGACATGCAAGCCAGAGTCATATAGTGAGCGAGTAGAATCGGGCCAAGGCAGATGAACACCTCTTTCTATCGAGCCTAGTTTGATCGGTAGAAACGATAAAAGCGATCATTGCCGTATCCACGATTATCATCGCCCCCGTTGCTTGTTGTGGCTGTCTGGCCGATCTTTTCCTCCGTAAGGTGACTACAACGCTGGAAAGGTGTGATCATACCAATCGGACAAACCTCGAAAAATGGTTCGTCTGGAATGAAAAAGGAGGATTCCGATGAGTGAAACACCTTCAAACGAATCTCAATGTTCGAGTGTACAAACAACTGAAACGCTTCATAACGAACGCTCCTCGACCAATTCAAACAACACAAGCAGAGCAGAAGTAGAGCATAGCGATAGGACTTCGCTTAAGCAATTTCATTTTGCCAAGCAACTGGCGATCCCAAACAAACCCACAACCAGTCTTAATAAAATCGCTATGATTGGAAATCATTTGCCACGTCAATGTGGAATCGCCACGTTCACGACCCATTTACGAGAAGCGATCAGAACCAGATTCTCGGCACTCGAATGTTTCGTCTTGGCAATGAATGACGCCGACCATAGCTATGATTATCCGGAGCAGGTTCGGCATGAGATCAGGGCGACCGATGCCGCTTCCTACCGGCGCGCCGCAGACTTCCTGAACGTCAGCCGTGTCGAGCTGGTGTCCTTACAGCACGAGTATGGGATCTTTGGCGGAGAGGCCGGTAGCCATATTTTAGCATTGCTTCGCGACTTGCGCATGCCTATCGTGACGACACTTCACACGATCCTTGAAAATCCAAACCCCATGCAGCGTCTTGCAATGGATGAGCTTACGCGGCTTTCAGAACGTCTGGTGGTCATGAGCACAGACGGCGCAGACATTCTGCGCGTGGTTCACAACGTTGCGGATGAAAAAATCGATGTCGTTCCTCATGGGATTCCAACACTGCCGAATGCCAAGCGAAGCAGGCAAAAGCTTGAAGTTGAACATAAATCGGTGATCCTGACCTTCGGGTTCGTCTCACCCGGCAAAGGAATCGAGCATGTCATCAATGCAATGCCTGCGATTCTGAAGCGCCACCCGGATGCGGTATACATCGTGCTGGGAGTTACGCATCCGCATGTCAAGGAGAGCCAAGGCGAGACGTATCGCGACATGCTTGAGAATCTTGTGCATGAATCGGGGTTGGATTCCAATGTTATTTTTCACAACAGCTTTGTGAGCCAGGACGAACTCAATGAATATCTTTCCGCTGCGGACATCTACGTTACACCCTATCTCAATCCGGAACAGATCACGTCTGGAACACTAGCCTACTCGGTTGGTAACGGGAAGGCTACTATTTCAACACCTTACACTTATGCAAAGGAACTTCTGTCAAGCGGTCGTGGAATTCTTGTACCGTGGCCGAAGGACGATCCGCAAGGTATCGAACGCGCTGTAATAGGACTACTTGATGACGATGGAAAACGCCTCGCACTTTGTGCACGTGCAGCGGCCTACGGTAAAGGTATGCATTGGCCCGAGGTGGCGAACGACTATGTTCGCAGCTTCGAACGAGCGCGAAATGAGCACCTCAATCGGCCTCGATTGGTTCGTAAACCCCAAACATTCCAAGAGAAATCAATTGATTTGCCCGAAATCAACATGGAACATCTTGAGCGCTTGAGTGATGGCACGGGAATCCTGCAACATGCGGCATTCAGCGTTCCTCGTTACGAAGACGGATATTGTCTGGATGACAATGCCAGAGCATTGCTTTTAATATCTCTTATTGAAGGCTCAGGTATCAAGGACATCAAAGCGGTCAACCCGCTTGGATCCCGATACTTGGCTTTTGTGCGGCATGCATTCGATACACAAGGCGGACTGTTCCGCAATTTTATGTCATATACTAGACAATGGGCCGAAAAACACGGCTCAGAGGATAGCCATGGGCGAGCGGTTTGGGCGCTCGGTTTCGTAATCAATCGCTCAGGCGACCCGGGACGCCGTGCACTTGCCGACTCTCTCTTCCGTGACGCACTGCAAAAGGTCAATGAATTTGATAGCCCACGTGCATGGGCCTACACGCTTCTGGGAATCGATGCATATCTGTCCGCATTCCAGGGTGAGAGGGACGCTAAAGAGCTTCGTAATCATCTGGCCGAGCGCCTGTTCGATCTATACCAGCGTGTGAGCAGTCCTGACTGGCCCTGGTTTGAGGAACGGGTGACGTATTGCAACGCCCGCCTATCACAAGCCCTCATTGTGTCCGGATGGCGAATGGAGCACGAAGAAATGAAGTTGGCCGGACTGCAATCGCTTGCCTGGCTTTGTGAGGTTCAACAGTCGCCTTTCGTGGATGGATATTTCGCTCCGATTGGATCGAACGGTTTTTACGAAAAAGGCGGAAACAAGGCCGAGTTCGACCAGCAACCTGTCGAGGCCTGTGCGATGATCTCGGCCTGCCTTACAGCTCAGCGTATTACGGGAGATGGGAATTGGGCATTGGAAGCCAGGCGCGCGTTCAACTGGTTCCTTGGGGAAAACCAACTGCAACAATCACTTTACGATCCCAACACCGGTGGTTGTCGTGACGGACTTCACGCGGATCGACCGAATGAAAACCAGGGAGCGGAATCAACGTTATCTTTCCTCTTGGCCCTTGTCGAGATGCGTACTTCTGTTTCAACCATTCAATCTTTTCGTGAAGACACGAAAAAGACAGGCATTGGAAAGGCCACATTATGACCGATAGCAAGAAAGCGCCTGCTTACGAGATACTCTTTCATCGTAACAAGGCGAATCCGATCCTGACCGCAGCCGATTGGCCTTATCCCGTCCATACGGTCTTCAATCCTGGTGCTACATTGCTCAAGGATGGTACGACGTTGCTGCTGTGCAGGGTGGAGGATCGCCGCGGCCATTCCCACTTCTGTGCTGCGCGCTCGGTGAACGGTATCGATGAGTGGGTTATCGACAGCAAGCCAACACTTTTCCCCGACCCTCAAAACTTCCCTGAAGAAAAATGGGGCATCGAAGACCCTCGTATTACCTACATCGATGAACTTGGGAAATACGCAATCACCTATACAGCTTTCAGCAAAGGCGGTCCCTGTGTGGCTCTTGCCATGACGGAGGACTTTCACCAGTTCAAGCGTTACGGCGTCATTATGCAGCCTGACGACAAAGACGCAGCGCTGCTCCCCAGACGAATTGATGGAAGATTCGCACTGATTCACCGTCCAGCAAACCACACAACGGCGCATATCTGGATCACCTATTCACCCGATTTGAGCAACTGGGGAACGCACAAGCCGCTGCTGATGGCGCGCAAAGGCGCATGGTGGGATGCAAACAAAATCGGCCTTTCGCCACCACTGATCGAGACCTCACGAGGCTGGCTGATGATTTATCACGGAGTTCGGACCACGGGTTCAGGGTCGCTTTATCGCCTTGGGCTTGCACTCTTTGATCTTGAAAAACCGACAGAACTTCTACTCCGTGGAGATTCGTGGATATTTGGACCGGAAACACCATACGAACTCATTGGAGACGTGAATAACGTAGCGTTTCCTTGCGGCTACACGATCGCCTCCGATGGCGACACAATCAACCTATACTACGGTGCCGCAGATACGAGCATTGCGCTGGCGACAGGTAGTATTCGTGGTCTCCTAAAGTGGCTCGATCAGAACGATTGTGAAGCAAAAGAGACTTTCTTCGATCGCAGAAAGTCAGCGGAAAGCGATGAGGATCAATAAGTTACCGGAGAGAAAGGTGGTATTTCTTAAAGGACGACTCAAGGTGTAGCGTCGCGTGAAATGAAGTGAGATTCAACATGGACGGGAATAAGTTGAGTAAATCGGATAATCGGAACATTTCCGACATATCGCTCGGATCGGAACCTCGGGTGCTGGTTGTCGTGGCCCACCCGGATGACGAAACCTTATGGGTCGGCGGCACCATGCTCATGCACCCCGATTGGAGATGGAAAGTGGTCTCGCTCTGTCGTGGGAATGATCTGGATAGACGACCCAAGTTTTTCAGTGCGGTTAAGCGCCTCGGCGGACAGGGAAGCATTGGCAATATGGACGATGGACCCGACCAATATCCGCTGCCCGACTCTGTTCTGCAAAATGCCATAAAACTCGATCTCGATAACAGGGATTTTAATGTGATCATAACCCACAGCCCTTTTGGTGAATATACACGGCATCTGAGGCACGAGGAAGTAAGCCAGGCGGCTCTACATCTATGGCATACCGGCGAGTTGATCGCCAAGGAATTGTGGATGTTCGCTTATACGGACGATGCAAAGGCGCACTGCCCCAGAGCGATAGAAGAAGCTCATCTAGATCTTCTACTCCCCGAAAATATTTGGCGTAAGAAACTGGCCATTATTCTCGAAGTATACGGTTTTTCTAGTGACTCTTGGGAAGCGATGACCACTCCGAAAAAAGAAGCCTTCTGGCGCTTTTCCACATCCGAAGAAGCGCTTGCCTGGCAACGGCAATATGTTTCTCTAACGGTTCATGGTGCAGGCGAAATGATCGAGACAAAAGGATCGTAAAATGAAAGTCCTCGCACTGTATGACTATCCACCTTCTCCCGGCGGACTGGCTACGCAAGGGGATCTCCTTTACAGAGGATTGAAGGAACTCGGCGTGGATGCTCACGCGACAAACCTTGAGTCGGCCCAGGAGAAGGAGTGGTATTATCGTTGGTTTAAACCTGATGTGATGGTCGGAATTGGCTATTGGGGGCATACGCCGCATCTGGTGCTGCATCCTCAACGATATGGGGTACAGCCTATACCATGGCTCGTGGCCGACGGCTATGTCGGCAATTTTCAGGAAGTGTTGCAAAGCTTGCCCCTAGTGCTGGTGACCTCTAATTGGGTTAAGGAAGTCTACGCCCGCGACGGAGTGAAAACAGACAATTTCGAAGTGTTGCCGGTAGGATGCGACACCGATTCGTTCATTCCCCGCGATAGAGACGATCCAAAGGTCAGAGCCGTGCGCGAGACACTGGGAGTGGCTCCGGATCAGATAATGATCTTAACCGTTGGTGGTGATGCAGCCTCAAAGGGTGCGCAGGAGGTCATGCAGGCACTAGCCATGATCGATACCCAGATCCCAGACTGGAAATATGTCTGCAAGGTCTGGCCTCAAGAGCGTACCGAAAAACAGAACATGGAGGATCTCCAACTCGCCCATCATCTGGGAATCGAAAAAAACGTGGTGTTCACCATGAGCAAGAATTCCAGGAATTTCCTGCCTTACCTTATCGCAGCCTGCGACATTTATGCCGGACCGTCGAGACTCGAAGGCTTCGGCATGCCCCAGGTGGAAGCTGGAGCTTGCGGCAAACCGGTGCTTGGTATCCGCGCCATGGCCTTGCTTGACACGCTTGTGCACGGTGAAACTGCATTTTTGGCGGATGTGGCCAGTGAAGTCTGGGTTAAGGAAGCAATCGTTGGCGAGGATCAGGGATTTGAAAACGCACGTCGCATTGTATTTCCAAATCCAAGGGTGGCCGACTATCGCGCCAGCGTTCACAGTATCGCGGAGCACTTGCTTAAACTTATGGAGGATGCACAACTGCGACAACGAATGGGGGCAACGGGTCGAGAACGGGTGAAAGCCAATTACGACTACCGAGTGGTCGCGCGTAAGTTTGTGGACATCGTCTCGAATAAGCTCGGTATTTCTTAGGAATAGCTAGGTGGAAATAAAATCGAAAATTGATGGAGATGGGGAAAAAGCCAGACAGGTGGCATTGAACGTACTGTTGAATAACGCGCGTTCGGGACGATCTGGCCTACCGCGCACCGCCGCGTGGGGGTACCCGGAACCCTACACCCGCGACTTGATGATTTCATCGCTTGGGATTTTATCGAGC
Organism: Myxococcota bacterium; assembly: GCA_965140415.1. Classification (GTDB taxonomy): domain Bacteria; phylum Myxococcota_A; class SURF-8; order SURF-8; family SURF-8. Next base: position 3,361,528 of record OZ223209.1, on the reverse strand, counting down.
GGTAATGAGGAATTGGTTGACTCTTTGCGTCGCACGCTAATCGCCCTTTCCAACAGTCAAAGTCCTTTGGGTCTTATTTCAGGTCTGGCCGACGATCCTGGGGATCTGGGTGCAAGCGATACAACGCCGCTGTTTTTAATCGGGACCGCTGCATACAGGAAGGCCGCGGGAGACTCCGAATTTCTCGAAGAAGCCGTCTCAAAAGCCATCCGCTGGATGGAATACCAAAGTCCCACGAATGCCGTAATCGTCGCTCAGCAGCCTACAAGCGACTGGCGGGACGAGCAGTGGGTATTAGGTTATGGTCTTTATGTGAATGCACTGGTTTGTGCGTATCTCAGGTTATTCGGACACGATGAGAGAGCGGATCAGCAGGAGACGAACATGAACAAGCCGGTGCACATCGACGGTTTTACTCCGTCGCATATGCAAGAGGGCCTTGTGCTTGAAAACAGACCGCATTTCGCACTCTGGTCATACAAGCTTTACCATAGTGAGCGATTCGATCTCCTCGGCAACAGCCTGGCGATACTGTCCGGCATTGCCTCTCGTAAAAAAGCGGAGTCTATCATCGACTGGGTTGAGTCAAGCTGTCAGGCCTTGCGCGAAGAAGGCAATCTGGCGGTCGATCTTCCTCCAAACTTTTTCCCATTCATACAGCCCTCAGACCCAGATTGGAGAAGCAGGTACAAGAAGTTCAACAATCCAGGTGAATATCACAACGGAGGTATCTGGCCATTTGTTTGCGGATTCTATATTGCCGCGCTGATAGCAACTGGAAGACAACACTTAGCTGAGCAGAAGCTGGCTGCTTTGAGTGAACTTGTCCGTTGCTCCAGGAATCCCGATCTCGATTTTGGGTTCAATGAATGGATCCGGGCCCAAGACGGCCTTCCCTGCGGTCAAGATTGGCAAACCTGGTCTGCGGCCATGTACCTATATGCGGTGGAGTGCGTGGAAACCGGGAAAACTTCGCTATTCGACACGGTTCGGATGAAAAATTGGTAACACAACCCCCGAATTTTTGAAGGTCGGCAGAGAATGTACATTCAAAGACTCTCTGCGTTTTTCAGTGTTTTGATACTGTTGCAGACAGAATGCCAGGGGCTGTCCGGTGGATTCGATTCAATCTGATCTTCTCTGCAATGCTGCGCTTGGCATAAGCGGACTCTCAACAAGGAAGGTACAATACTTAGATATTTCCGCATTAGATCTTCCAAACTTCCGTATAGACGATATGTAAGCCAAAGGCATACAGTGTACTTGTAGATTTAAACGAAGGAGATTCATAATGGGTTCTCTATTTGTTACTGGTTTTGTGATATTCATCGGCGTTTTGGGTATCCTTGCGTTCTCTGGTATCCGCATTTTGAACCAATACGAGCGCGGTGTGGTATTTCGCTTTGGGCGCATTACCAAGTCTTTGGAGCCGGGATTCCGCTGGATCATTCCGATCGTTGACCGAATGGTGCGAATCAGCACCCGAATTGTAGCCACCGACGTCCCAGAGCAGGATGTCATTACGCGCGACAACGTATCAATCAAAGTGAACGCCGTCGTGTACTTCAAGGTGCTGGATCCAGTCAAAGCGGTGATTGAAGTGGAGAACTATCTCTACGCTACAAGCCAGATCAGCCAAACGACGCTCCGGTCTGTGCTCGGCCAGAGTCAGTTGGACGAACTTCTGTCAGAACGCGAGAAGGTCAACCAGACACTTCAGGAGATCATCGACAAGCATACCGATCCGTGGGGGGTACGTGTAACGTTGGTGGAAGTGAAACAGTTGGATCTACCGCAAACAATGCAGCGTGCCATGGCGGGACAAGCGGAAGCCGAGCGCGAACGGCGTGCGAAAATCATCGCTGCCGAAGGTGAATTTCAGGCATCAACCCGACTTCGCGAAGCAGCCGATATCATGTCGGGGAATTCGACGGCTCTCCAACTACGCTATTTGCAAACCCTAAGTCAAATCGCCACGGAAAAAAACTCAACGATTATCTTCCCACTTCCCATTGACCTGTTAACGGCAATTTCGCCAAAGAAACTGGAAAGCTGATCAAAAAGGAGGGTTTCGGTGACCATGCATGATTCAACTCATTCCATCCCATCCGTGAATGAAACAGCGGAGAACGATAAGCGCCGTTACCTGTTCCGCTTGGTCCTGCCTGCGTTCCCGCCTTTCAATATATATAGCAGAATCGCGAAAACAACCACAGCTCTGGGGCCGGTGTGCGTAGCAACGGCCGCTGCCAAGTTACCGAATTGGGATGTGGAAGTTATTGATGAAAATAACTGCCGCAGCCCGTTTTGTCCGAAGGATAAGGCCGGATTGCCTGATCATGTTGAGCTACAAAAGCTCCGTCCGGCAGATGTGGTCGGTTTTTACGGTTCGATGACGTCGGCGATTCCAAGGCTGTATCAGCTAGCCGAACACTACCACGAACAGGGCGTAAAGACAATCGTAGGCGGCTATCACGTAAGGAGCTTGCCGAAGGAGGCGCTGGACAATTTCCTCGATGTTGTGGCAATGGGAGAAAGCGAGACGATCGTACGAGATATTTTGTCGGCGTTCGAGCGTGACGAAGAACCGCTTAATATTCCAGGCATATATTTCAATCAGAATGGAACCCATATTCGCAATCAGGATATGGCACCAATTGAAGATCTGGACAGTTTGCCGTTTCCCGATTTCAACCTTGTCCGATATGCCCGGCTCGATATTTATCCAGTTGGACGAACCCGTGGTTGCAACATGAACTGTGAATTCTGCGCAGTGAAGGACAAATCGCGTTGCGCCTCACCCGAGTGGATGGTCGCTCAGATCGCCCACCTGGTTGAAACCAGAAAGGCGCGTGAATTCTTCGACGTTAGCGATCATTTCTGTGCTTCCGGAGTGGAAGAATCCATTCGGTTTTGCCGATTGCTGGCTGAATATCTTAAAAAAACCGATGTTCGTATCGAGATGACGGTCCAGATCCGACTTACCGATGCCCGCCATGAAGAGTTGTTATCAGCGATGCGAGATGCCGGTATTTACAATCTGGCGATCGGGATCGAATCCTGCATCGATGAAGAACTGATGGTGATGCGCAAGGGCTATCACGAAAAAGACATTATCGAATTGCTCGATACCTATCACAAGTTCGGATTTTTTGTTCATGGCATGATGATTTTCGGTTATCCCGCGAAACCGGAAAACCGGATCGAGATTTCCTTGAGGCAGCGATTGAACAGTTTTAAAGTATTTATCAAACACTTGGATACGGCTCAAATCCTGCTGCCGGTTCCGTTACCTGGAACGGAATTGACCAATAGATTAAAGAACGAAGGACGACTCTTCCATCTGGGCTATGAATATTATGATGGGCAATTCCTTCTTTTCGAACCGGACGAAGGGATCGATGCCGGGGAATTGCAGCATTCGGTCATTACCCTAATGAGTGGATTCTATAGGCCAGGATACCTGTTGCGGCTGATCAACGCAGTTCTCATCCTTTTCCCAACGATTATCTTTCCACGCGTCGCAACGCTTTTCACGTTTCGCGTTCGATACATTGTTCAGGGTTTCCGATTCTGGTACCACAAACATTTCCGTAATAATGCAATTCGGTTCGGGGGTAGTTTTCTGGTCAGAAAGTGGAAGTCGTATTTCCGGCAAAGCGATTTCATGAGTCAACTGAACCAGGCCCGAGAAGCTCTTCACCATGATTCTGAAAACCAAAATGACTCGTATTCTCAGAAGGAGCACGGATGAAACAAAAATATTGGTCCATCGTTGTTTTGTTGGTTCTGCTATGGATGTTGAGTTTGGCAACGAACACTACATTAAACGGATACGCTCATTTATTGATCATAACTGCGGTGACAATGGCGTTAGTGCTCGTTTTTCAAGGTAACCGACGAGGTAATGAAAACAAGGAAAGTGAGCTCTAAGAAATGAAGAGGCGGTATCTCAAGCGAGTATTTCGATCGGGAATCGCAAGACAACTCATAAAAGGAGAATCTAATGAGAAATAGGATCGGAGTTTTGTTATTTGCAGCGGTCACCTTTGGTGCCTTAATCGTAATCGGATGCGCAAGTACCCCACTACGTACAGAGGCATCTACGTCGGGGATTCGCGCCGCCGAAGAAATTGGAGCAGCCGAAGTGCCCCAAGCCTCGCTCCATTTACAGCTTGCCAAAGAGGAGTTGGAACGCGCCCAGGTATTGAACAAAAACGGCGAAGAAGAGCAGGCTGTATCGATGCTGATGCGAGCTGAGGCTGATGCCGAATTAGCCGTGGCATTATCCCGCAGTAACATCGAGAGAGTGGAAGCCAACAATGCAATGGAGCGGGTGCGCCAACTTCAACAGGATAATCAATAACCTAAAGAAAGGGAAATTCAATGAAATTCTTTCAACTGTTGATACTTGTTTTATTAGTCAGCGGCTGTGCCACTGCAACACCAGAAGAGCTCATTAGCGCTCGTGAGGCCTACCAGCATGCAAGCGAAGGCCCGGCGGCCAAACTGGCACCGGCGGAATTGCACAAGGCAAATGTGGCGCTTGCTAAAGCTGAGCAGTCGTTTAAAAAAGACTCGGACTCATTCAAAACGCTGGATTTATCCTATGTTGCTCAGCGTAAATCCGAACTGGCGGCAACCCTTGGAGAGCGAGCTGCTGATAAGGCCAATAGAGAGAATTCGGAAGCGGCCTATCAGAAGAAACAAGCCGAATTGCTCGAACAGGGAAAACAAGACCTGATCGATGCCAAAGCGCGCGGAGAGCAGGCTCTTGGAGAGGCGGCCGACAGGGCGCGGGAAGATAAAGTCGAAGCCGACAGGCTGGCGGCAGAGGCTAAGGCTAAACGGGAATTGGCGGCCTCCGAAAAACGCACGACCGCCGCGCTGGCCGCGCTGGCCAAGCTCGCCGCAGTAAAGGAGGATGAACGCGGACTGGTTGTGACCCTATCCGGAAGCGTTCTATTCGGATCAAATGAATCCTACCTGCTGCCTGCCGCCAGGAAAAAACTGGATGAAGTTGGAAAAGCGCTGAGGACGGTAAGCGAGCGCAATCTTATCATCGAAGGCCATACCGATTCGATGGGCAAGGCATCCTACAACCAGAGCCTCTCACAGCAACGCGCCGATACCGTGCGAAATTACCTCATTGACGGTGGTTACCCGCCTGACCGCATTCGGGCCAGCGGGATGGGAGAGAAAAACCCAATAGGGAATAACGCATCCGCCGAGGGGCGAGCCAACAACCGCCGCGTTGAAATCATCATTGAGCGCGAATCGCACGCGTCCAGCGAGTAGATTAGAAAAGGAGAATCAAATGAACCAGGACCAAGTGAAAGGCAAGTGGGATCAGATCAGGGGAAGAGCGAAGAAAGCCTGGGGCGAACTCACGGACGATGACTTCAAGAAGGCGGAAGGCTCCGCAGACAAGCTCTACGGCATCATCCAGGAGAAGTTTGGAGACACCAAAGAGGCGATCATCGAGAAACTTGATAAGCTTCATCTGAAATGATCCTGAACGGACGAAACGGTATGATCTTCCCCGGAAAAGGATAAAAGCTTTGCAGGGGAAGATCAATGCAAGGAGAAGATTGCGGCCTCGTTCCATGACTGACGTGAACTGAACCGCGAAAGGATAAAAACATGTCATCGATTTTAATGATAGTAACGTTTTCCATCCTGTTTTGGATACTTGGAATAATTCCATAACCTATAGTTTAGTATAGCAGATGTGTTGTACTTACAATAAAAATGGAGATGAATCATGAAAATCAAGTCCGCTATAACGAAAAAAGCGATTGTTGCCGTATCTACGATAGTAATAGCACCTTTTCTTGTTATGGCAGTCTGGCTGATCATTTCCATTACTAGGTAATTACAGGCGAATGAGAATCGTGAAAGCTTGAGGTTGTAACAATCTGAAACACTGCGAAAGGATACAAACAGATGTCAAATAAAGATCAAAAGAAAAGACAAGATAAGATTAATAAACCCAAACTCACACAGAAAGAGAAGAAAAACAAAAAGAAGGAAAAAGAGAAAACGAAGAACGTCTCCATTTTTACGGAGTAACGAAGATCGGAGCGAACGGCGAAACTCACCTCGCCAATATCGGAGCCATGCGCAGCAATTCCTGGTCCAGTGGTTTGGATTGTCCCGCCACCTCAGCCAGAGGCGTAGCTGTGACAACGCCTCCTAACAAACCCACCAGAACGCCGGGATTGTTTTCTGCCAGCATATCCACGGCGGCCAGACCGAAACGACTGCCGAGAAGGCGGTCAAAGGGACCGGGCGCGCCGCCTCTCTGAACGTGCCCCAGCGTGGTTGTTCTGACCCCGAACCCGAGTTCGTGTCGATTAGCCTCTACATACCTAGCGATGTCCGATGCCCGGTGACGTGCACCCTCTGATATTACAACCAATGCATGGGGCTTGCCGCGCTTGTACGCATCCGAAAGCTCTTTGGCAACAGCTTCCGGCGTAACCTCTGCTTCGGGAATTACTACCGATTCCGCTCCTCCAGCTATTGCCGCCGCCAAGGCCAAATAGCCGCAATTGCGTCCCATGACCTCGACCAAAAAAGCCCGGCGATGAGAAGAGGCTGTTACTTTCAGACGATCGATGGCCTCCAAGGCGACGGCCAGCGCGGTATCCACCCCGATGGTGATATCACTGCCCGCCAGATCGTTGTCTATGGTGGACGCGATTCCCACTACGGGAAAGCTTCGCTGAACCAGCGCGTAAGAACCGGTTTGGGAACCGTTTCCTCCGATGACTACAAGCCCGTCTATGCCGCGTCGATGCAGGTTTTCAAGAGCTTTGAGCTGGCCTGCATCAGTCTTGAATTCCGGGCAGCGTGCACTCCCCAACAGCGTGCCACCCAATTGGACAACGCCGCCTACATCACGAGGTCCAAGCTTTACGAAATCATTTTCGATGAGACCGGCGAAACCGCTCTTGATCCCGAAAACCTCATACTTCCTGTCATCACTAGCCCGAACTACCGCCCTGATCGCCGCATTCATGCCCGGTGCATCGCCCCCGCTCGTCAGTACTGCAATCTTTTTCATTCTCAATGCCTATGTTTTTTAAAGGTCCGAGTTTCCGTTCCCGAATATCTTTTTTCGGGCTTCTTCGTTGATCGCGACAAGGACGGGATGCTTTAGTTTCTTTTCCACCGAAACCGCATAAAACTGCACACGCACTTCATCCAGCGTTCCGACTGGGCGGACTTTATATCGTTTCTGCAATTCATTTGTTATGACGCTTGGTGCAGCGAAAAGCCCCATGCCTGATTCTGCGAATACTTTCAAAAGGATGCTGTCTTCAAATTCACCGACGATTTGCGGGTGGATTTCCCGAGAAAGAAACCACTGGTCCATGGATTGCCTGATTACGGTATTCTCCGTTGGTAAAAGAAACGGAGCGCCGTCAAGGGACTGCGGAAAACTTCGCTTGTACCGCTTGACCATTTCGCCGGTTCCAAAAATGGTAAGTCCGCATTTTCCCAACAAGTGATTATAAGCTTTGACTCTGATGGACGGATCCATCGGAGCATCTGATAAAACAAGATCGAGATTGTGAATAGCCAGTTCGGCCAATAATAGTTTCGGCTTGTCTTCTCTGCAAACGAGATTGATCGGACCTAGCTGTTCGATCGTCGGAGCCAGCAGCATGTGAGCAATCAGCCGAGGAAAGGAGCTTGAAATCCCAATAACCATTTTAGGCGGTCGATTGGTAGGACGGCCCTGTAACACATCCTGCATCTCTCTCCCGAGGGTGAAAATCTCATCGGCATAGCGGAATACCAGACGGCCAATCTCGGTCAGAACCAGATTGCGGCCTTTTTTTTCAAATAGCTTTTCCCCAAGAACCTCTTCGAAACGCTTGATCTGGCCGCTGATCGTCGGCTGCGCCAGGCGAAGCACCTCGCTTGCCTTGACAATGCTTCCTTCCTTCGCAACAGTCCAGAAGTAAAGGAGATGATGGTAGTTGATCCATTCCATGAGTCGATAATACTTTCATAATCTCAAAGATACAAGCCGAATCTTCCTAATAGTCAAATGATATGTAATAGTTTATGATGACACTTGATGGCAAGTTAAGCTTTGTGTTCTGGAGAATCCTGTTAAAGAAAACAATCATGACGATGATAGGAATGGCCCATGAAACAGATACTGCATAATACAGATGTTGATGGTGTATCCATTGCATGGGGTGAAATGGGTTCCGGTTATCCCCTGGTTCTCCTTCATGGACTTTACGATTCTCACCGCACCTGGCGTCGCGTTGCTCCGTTGCTTGCCATGAATTTCCGCGTATTGATGCCGGATCTTCCCGGTCATGGGTTATCGGGACGACCGGATGCTCCTTACACGCTGGAATGGCATGCCGGAATGGTGGCTGCGTGGATGGAAGCCATAGGAGTCCAAACCGCCCATGTGTGTGGCCATTCCTATGGAGGCGGGGTCGCGCAATGGTTACTCCTCGATCACCGACCAAAGGTAGATCGTTTGGCCCTCGTTTCGTCAGGCGGGCTTGGCCGCGCCGTGGCGCCGGGCATGCGTCTGGCATTCTTTCCCGTACTTGGCAAAGTATTAGCCCCCAGACTGCTACACATCGCCGTTCCGCTTGCTCTGCGATACGCCCCTCAATTGTACGGACATATGGAGCGGGAAGAACAGGAACTCTTCTTGCGAATGATCCGCATTCCCGGTACGGATCGCGCCTTTCAGCGTACCCTTGAAGGTGTCATCAATATATTCGGTCAGTATATGCAGACGATTCAACGGGCTCATGAGATCGCAGAGATGCCTCCTGTCGCGTTATTCTGGGGAGCGAAAGACCCCTTTATCCCGGTCCGGCATGGCGAGGAGACCGTAGCGCGGTCGGAGGGCATTACTCTCACGACCTATCCAGGATGCGGCCATTATGCACAACTCGATGTTCCCAATCTGTTCGCAAACGACTTGATCGCCTATTTTGACGATCCGGAGCGTCCGCCAGCCCGCTTTCAGAAACCGAAATCGAAAAGGAATCGCAGAATAGAGCCATTGGAGAGAACTATTTCTGAAGAACCAAGATCAACTGAATATTTCCGTGCAAAGATCAACTCGTTTCAGGCAATTATTAAAAGCGTTAGTCGCTGAATGCTGAAAACTGCTTTCATGGCTGCTCGGGCATTTGTTATTTGAATCATGATGATTATGTATGCACTATTATTTTGTATATAATGGGTTTACTTGTCATTTCGTTGGCTGACAGGAATAGAAATAAGGAATATTGGATGAAGGTAGATTCATGAAAAGAAATAATTCCGATGTGAAGACAACTGCCGAATTACGGCAAAAGGCGGAGAAGAAGCTAGCGCGCCGGAAGTCCTCGGAAAAGCCGGATGCTCTCGTGTCCTTCGAGGAAATGCAGCGCCTGCTGCACGAACTGAAAGTTCACCAGATCGAGTTGGAGATGCAGAATCAGGAGCTTTTGAATACCCAGGCAGAACTTGAAACCGCCCGCAACAAATTCGAGGAATTGTATCACTTCTCTCCGGTCGGGTATTTAACGATCAACCGGGACGGGATCGTCGATGAAGCCAACCTGAAGAGCGCGGGTATGCTGGGTGTCGGGCGGCTCGCTTTCCTCGGGAAGCCATTCCATCGTTTCATTTTGAAAGACGATCAGGCCGCGTTTCTTCAATGTCATAGAATCGTATTCTCAACGGGTGCGTCCCAGTCCTGCGATGTCCGAATCCAGAGAAAAGATGGGACTTCGTTTGTCGCTGAATTGCTGTGTGCTCCCGTCACCGAAACTGACACAATCAGTCAATACCGAATGATTATCAGGGACATCACTCTTCGACGACAGGCCGAGGAGAACCTTCAACGCTCTCATGATGATCTTGAACGGCAAGTTGTGAAACTCAAAGAAGCTTTGAAGAAACGAAAGAAATGACCCGGAAAAAAGATTGATCTCCGTTCGACCTACTTTCCAACCACATTTTGCTTGGCAATAGAGTTCGGCAGTGTTGCCTTTCGGCTCCTTCTTGTCATGGCTATTTCTCAGGCAGGTTATTCAAAGACAACGCTTTGACCAGCGCGATTTTCAGATCAGCCGCTAGATACGGCTTATGCAGGAATGCTTGCGGCATTTCGGGATGCATTCCTTTCAGCACATGGGTTTGGTCATACCCACTGGTCAGAATGACCGGGATGTTGGGTGCTATTCGGCGTAACGCCTCCAATGTCTCCCAACCGTTCATCCGGGGCATGGTCAGATCGGACAATACACAACGGATTTCGTCCTGACACTCCCTGAAGAGTTCAATGGCCTGGATGCCGTCTTCAGCTTCAATAGCCTTGAAGCCGAGACGCTTGAGCATGATGGAACCGATACGTCGAGCCGCTGGCTGGTCGTCAATGAACAACACGGTTCCTCCATCGCTCAAGGCCGTCGCTTTCCGCAAGGAGTCCTCCTCGGGGCGAAGGACCGGCTCGATCGTCATCGGCAGAAACACACGGAAAACGCTCCCGCGCTTTTCTGTGCTTGTCGAAGTGATGCAGCCGCCATGAACCCTGATGGCGCTGAGTGCAACGGCCAGACCCAGTCCACGACCGGCAAATTTGGTCGTAAAGAAAGGATCAAAGATGTTTTCGTATACCTTTTCCGGTATCCCGCATCCGGTGTCCGCAATCTCCAGGCAGGCGTAATCAGCGTCTTCAATCAGGAAATCGATCGGCAGTCGGTTGATAACAGGTATGTCAGTCGGGCGAACGGTTTTGACGACGAGGAATATCTCGCCCGGCTGACCTTCCAGCGATTCCCATGCATTGACGATCAGGTTGTGAAGGATTTGTCGAATCTGGGATGAGTTTGCCATAATCGACGGCCCAATGGTGGGTAGATCGGTCTTCAATGCCACGTTTTCCGGCAAAGCGGTCTTAACCGAGGGAAGCTCCTGATGGCAGATGTCGCAAAGGTCCAGCGGTAGACGCAGAGCCACCGTCTGGCCCAGGTACGCCAACATCGTACCGCCCAGATCGGATGCACTTCGGGCCGCACCCATGGCTTCCGTCAGTTGTTCACGAAGGTTGGAATCCTTCGATAAATTATCCAGAGTCAGCTCAAGATTCCCCATCACTGCGGTCATCAAATTATTGTAACGGTGGGCGATGGCGCCCGCCATGCGTTTCAGACTTTCGGCTTTCTTGAGATAGTGGATCTGCTGGTCAATCCGTTTACGTTCGGTGATGTCGTTTATCGATATGCGATATACGGGAGACTCATCTGCGTCGAGGCTGATGCTTCCCGACAGATTTCCCCAGAACTCCGTCCCATCCTGTTTCAACATCCGGAGTTCGCAGGACTGTGGTTCGCCGGTATCGAATAGCTGCTGCCTGTGATGATAATACATATTCTGGTCGGCTTTGAGGATGAAACGCGTGATCGGTTGCTTGATCAGCTTGCCTCGCTCCACGCCGAGCAAGGTGGCGGCGGTCAGGTTGGCTTCCAGGATGATGCCCTTTTCATCGAGGGTGCAATAACCCACCGGCGCAAAATCGTAGAGATCGGCATATCGGTCGCGGGTTGCTTCCAGTTCCTGTTGCGCCGCCCGAAGCTCCTCGTTCTGCAACTCCAGTTCAATCTGATGGACTTGCATTTCATGGAGGAGCTTGCGGACATCCGCTTCCTCCGATGGGGTCGAGGCGCTTGTCTTTTCTTTTAGTTTGTCTTCTGCCCGGCGGCGAAGCTCGACTGGGTCCAATATTGTTTTTTTCTTATTGGTCATGGTTTGGACCCCTTCGCCGCTCCTGCTGAGGAATTCTCCCGCAGTCTGGTCTCAAGTTCTTTTGCCGCGCTGATATCAAGGAAAGTGATGACCAGCCCGTCGATGACGTTATCCGTCGTGCGGTACGGCATGATGCGCACCGTAAACCAGCGCCCATCGCTGGTGGCGACCTGTTTTTCCGAAAACACCAGGGTCCGTAACACATCGTGAGCATCGTCCGACAAATCCGTGTAGTTCAGGTCGGTGACAAGATCACTCAACGGACGCCCCACATCGCCCGGAATCAGCTTGATGATTTTGGTCGCCGGTTCGGTGAAGCGCCGTACATTCAGTTTGCCGTCCAAAAATACTGTGGCGATTTCCGTGCTGTTGAGCAGGTTGGTCATGTCGTTGTTGGCCCGCGAAAGGTCGTCCAGCTTCGATTGCAATTCGGCGTTGACCGTCTGCAACTCTTCATTGAGCGACTGCATCTCTTCTTTGGAGGTGGTCAATTCTTCGTTGGTGGACTGCAATTCCTCATTCGTCGATTGCAACTCCTCGTTGGCCGATTTCAATTCTTCGTGCGAGCTCTGCATCTCCTCGCGCGTGCTGTGCAACTCCTCGCGCAGCCGTTGCGCCTCTTCCTCCAGTTCCGCAACCCGCGAGGCATCGACCGGCTTGGATTTGGCGCGCCCTGACCTTTTCTGCTGCGGAAGCGATGCGACATCGGAGAACACAATCAACGCCATCCCGTTCAACGCCTCCGGCGACGAAAGCGGCTGAATGGTCAGATCTACGACCTGCGTTCCGCCGTTGGTTCCCACTTTCAGGTTTCGGATCATGACGTCGGCTTTTTGCCGGAGTGCTTTGCTGAAAGCGCCGGACAATTCGTGGCGCAATCCTTCACGCGCCATGGCGAAGATGTTCAGATTGGCCTTGCCCACCGGCGGTTCCAGGTATTTTCCCGTCCGGGTGCTGATGTACAGAATGTCGCCCTGCGCGTTCACCAACACGGCCGCCGGGGAATAGCGTTGCAGGATGAGTTGTTCGGCCAGGGACTCTAGATTGGCAGGGGGGGTTCCCATAGTGACTTTCTCCGTTGCAGTTTTCGGCATAGCGACAAAGGCGGATGGGAATTCAACGGGCGTGACGGACAGCGCGCTTTCCCGACGTTGATACAACTTCAGCCTGCTATCCAGCGGCGCAAACCGATCCGTGAAGTTTCCGATGGTCTCCGCACTCCCAAGCAGCAGTACGCCGCCGGGATTCAGGCTGTAATGAAACAGTGGCAACAGCTTTTTCTGTAGCTCGGCGCTCAGATAAATCAGCAGGTTGCGGCAGGTGAGGATATCAAGTTTGGTAAATGGAGGATCCATGATCACGTTCTGCGGGGCGAAGATCACCATTTCGCGTATCTCTTTGCTTACCCGATACCGACCTTCTTCTTTCGTGAAAAAGCGGTCCAGCCGCTCCGGCGAGACGTCGGCAGTGATGTTAACTGGAAAAGCGCCCGCCCGGGCCTTGTCGATGGCGTCCGGGTCCAGGTCGGTGGCGAAAACCTGCAAGGAAAAGCCGTTTTTAACCTTGAGCGTTTCCAGCGCCTCCTTGAACACGATGGCCAGCGAGTAGGCTTCCTCGCCCGTCGAGCAGCCGGGCGCCCAGGCCCGGAGCGCCTGTCCGGTACGCCGGTTCTTCAACAGCGCTGGGATGATCTCCGTTTTCAGCTTCTCCCAGACATCCGCATCGCGGAAGAAGTTCGTCACGCCGATCAGCAGTTCCTTGAACAGCAGATCCAGTTCATTCGGGTTTTCTTGAAGATAGCGGACATACATGTTGATTTTGATTATCTGGTGAATACCCATGCGCCGCTCGATGCGCCGGTACAGCGTGCTTTTTTTGTAATGCGAGAAATCGTTGCCTGTCCGCGACCGCAGCAGGATCACGACCTTGTCCAGCGAGCTCTGGGTCTTGTCGTCCACGACCGTCGCCGCTCCGGTTTTCACCAATGGTGCGTGTTTCAGATAGGCGATGATCTTTTCTGGTAGTTCGTTGGCTGGCGCGACAATATCGGCCAGTCCGGCTTCTATCGCGCTGTGCGGCATGCCGTCGAACTTAGCCGATCCCGGCTCCTGCGCAAGCGCCAGCCCGGCCTTTTCCTTGATGGCCCGCAAGCCAAGTGTGCCGTCCGAGCCCATGCCGGAAAGGATCACCCCGATGCTGTTGTCCTGCTGGTCGTCGGCCAGCGAGCGCAGAAAGAAATCGATCGGCAGGCGCAGTCCACGCCGGGCGGTGGGCTCAAGCAAGTACAGTACGCCGTGCAGGATCGACATGTTCCGGTTGGGAGGGATGACGTACACGCAATCCGGCTCGACGGGCATGCGGTCCTTGACCTGGCGCACCTTCATTTTCGTGATGCGCTGCAGGAGTTCGGGCATGATGCCCTTGTGGTCGGGATCCAGATGCTGCACGATGACGAAGGCCATCCAGCAATCCTTCGGCACGCCGCCTAAAAACTGCTCCAGAGCCTCCAATCCTCCGGCAGATGCGCCAATGCCGACGATGGGGAAGGAGCGGGAATCGTTGTGGATGCTATTGCTTTCTTTAGTGCGAAGGGCGGACGCTTTTGGATTGGTCGTTTTGGGGGCTTTCTTACCCGAGCTTTCAGGTTTAGCCTTGGGGATGTCAACGGAGACTGTTTTAGAAGATCGTTCTATCTTCGTATTGGCTGTGGAAGCATCTTTCGGCTTTTTCGTCTTTACACTTTTCCTGTCCGTCCTCTTTGTCCTGGCCATTTGCGCACCTGTCCTTTGCGGAGCGGTGCTAAACGCTCCTGGCCAACGTAGCCGACTGCTATTATTTACGACCCGTAAACAAAAGCTCAAGCTACAGCGAAACTATCGATTGCATCCTACTCTTAGCATACTCTATCTGACTGACTTTACAATGAAAATCGGAAATTGATTGTTTGGCAAATCTTACCTGGAAAATGACATAAGAGAAGTGACAGACAACCCATTCTAACCTGAATTTCCCAACCATTTCAGCCACCTGTCCAATCATCCCCCGGATGTCCCGCGCAAGTGCGCCCATTTTCCCAAAAACAAGGAGGTAAACCCATGAAACAGAAGCTACTTCCCCAGTCCGTTCGCAAGACGATCCCGCCTTTGTACGCCCAGGACGGCAAAGGCATGGAGGCCATCGCGCACATCAAGTTTTTCCATCCGTATGGTCAGGGTGTCTGGTATCTGACCGAGTTCGACCACGACGGCGGTGATACGTGCTTTGGCTGGGTTGAAGTGCTTCCTGGTTGCGGTGAACTCGGTTACTTCAGCCTGAAGGAACTCGAATCTTTAGAAGCCCGCATCAACGGTCAGCGCATCCCCGGCCTGCAGGCCATCGAGCGCGACATTCATTTCACTCCCAAACCGCTCTCCCAGATTCAGGAGATCACGCGCAACCACTGAAAGGATTTACCATGGACCGAAACAACATGGACCGCACGACCTTAGACAATCAGTTTCACCGCCAGCTCGACCTTATCCATCCCGACAAACTGAACTTCCCCATCACCATCATCGGCGCAGGGGCTTCCGGCAGTTACACCGCGCTGGCCCTGGCCAAGATGGGCTGCACGGACCTCAACATCTACGACGACGACACGGTCGAGCCGCACAACCAGCCCAATCAACTCTATGGCGCGGAATACATTGGCCAACCCAAAGCCGTGGCGCTGGGTGTTGAAGTCTACCGTGTCACCGGCCTGCTACCCGGCCAGTTCCGCCAGCGGTACACGGATCAGCCCCTCGGTCGCGACGAACCCAAGCGCCTGATCATCTCCTGCGTGGACAACATGGAGGCGCGCCGGACGATCTGGGAGCAGGCCAAGGCCCAGGGCAGCCGATCACGTCCCGTCACCGTCATCGATCCGCGCCAGGGCGGCGAGTACATCGTGATCTACACCGCCAAGTCCCACGGCGACCTGATGGGCGCGCAAGCCTATGAGGAAACCCTGCACCCGGCGGAAGAATCGATGCAGCTGCCCTGCACGGCGCGGGCGGTGATTTACAACTCCATGCTCACCGGCGCGTTGGTGGCCATCCTGGTGAAGAAGCACGCGCTGGGGCAGCCACTCCCGCGAAAGATCGTCGTGGACTGCTCGGCCTTCGGGCTGGCAGTCGAATAACCTGAAGGAAAGGAACCCGAATGAACGACTTGGACAATCTGAACACGGACCTGGACGAAACGCGGAAAGGGCTCTTCGCCATCATCCGCGAGAATCGGCATGCCGCCATCGGTGCAGGGGTCCTGGCCTCGATCGGCGCTACCGTGGTTGGACCGGCAGGATCGGCTGCCGGCGGAGCCATCGGCGGCCTGGTCGGCTATGCGTTCGATCGCCTGATCATGGACAATGACGGCCTCGAAAGCCTTGATGATGAATTCATTGATACCGACGATTCCGCGGACGGGGATCCGGACAGCGAGCGCGACGCATGAAGGAGACCACGCGCATCCTGAAGGCCGCCGTCGTGCAGGCAATGGCCATACTGACCGGCAAGCTGTTCGACAAGGCGGCGAAACGATTGAAGAAGAAAGTGAAGTGAGTATTGCCCACCAACAATCCCACCATCATTCCTACACCAGCCGCCCCCTTGCGGCGGAAGAAGGTTCCAGCCTTCTTCTTTACGTGGACTGCGCAACAGCAAATCGGCGAGCGCTTGCTGATTTCAACTTTTTCGGGAGTATGCTATCGTCATCCATCATGCTTATTTCAAGCGGAGACATGATCAGGGTGGGCACGATTCCAAGGGAGGATTACCCACAAGCCGTGCTAAACGTGACGAAGATCAGTCAATTCAAATCGGGAGCGACCATGGCCGAACACAAACCATTGGACCAGTTGCAGGCCCTGGCTGAGCAGGTCATCGAACTGAGCCGCGACGAATGGCTGTTGGCGTTGGCCAAGCCATCGGGGGTGGCGGCGCATCGGGGGTGGGCTCGTGACCCCGTGACCTTGGTGGACGTCGCCCGCAAGCTGGTCGGCTGCAAGGTGCATCTTGTACAGCGACTCGACCGAGGCGCCAGCGGCGTTTCGTTGTTTGCGCTCGATCCGGAAACGGCCGCCCAACTGGGCCAAGCCTACGCGGAGGGTCGCACGCGCAAGCGCTACCTAGCGCTGGTGCGGGGAATTGCTCCTGAAGCGGCGCTTGTTCAGCGGCCACTGCCGACCCATTCAGGGGGCGAGCGCATGCCCGCCTCCACGGAGATCCGCCGCCTGGCTTTCGTAGATGCTCAGCCACGTGCGCTGTCGCTGGTAGAGGTCATTCCTCACCAAGGCCACTTGCATCAGGTGCGCCGTCACTTAAACGGAATCAGTCATCCGTTGATCGGCGACGCCAACCACGGTGAAAGCCGCCTGAACCGTCAAATACAGGAAAACTATGGATTTGCACGTCTGGGGCTGCACGCGCTTTCGCTGGTGCTGACGCACCCCCGTACGAGCGAAACGCTTGAGTTGTCGACGCCGTTGCCAGAAGACTTCACCGGACCGCTTGTCAAGATGGGTTTTGATCCAGACGTCTGGCGGGTGACACTAGCCGACACCAGCTGGCAAAGCCGTCCTGCGCCAGAGCAAACTATTGTGGGAGGCATTCGCTAGAGACGACGCGCGACGGCCGTCGTATACGCTTAGGCCTATGGAAAATTCGATTTCGGCCAGGAAACGGCCCCTCCCTCTACTACCAATCAGGTCGATTTCCGGGAAATTGCGAAAATCCGACAGTCAACTTGTCGGTCGGCAGGTAAAAGAAACGGCCGGACGAGATTGAAAATGCTCCCGTGACCGGCCGTCTCAGATTTTTTTGGGTGATTTTCGGGCTAATGGCAAACCGCTTCAGCGGGGCTGAGCGTTTCGCAGATCTGCTCACCGGAACAGATATCTTCATTTACCCAGTGTCTGCTAGCGTTCCTATGACCCCGCAGCCGCTGAGCCGTGAGGAAGCCAGAGAGTACGCCGAGGTGCTGGAGATGGTGCGCATCGGCCCATCCGCCTCGAAAAAGCAGCCATGGCGGAACGTGACGGACGGTGCGGACCTGCACCTCTAGGGGTCCCAAATCGGGAGACAGAGCCGTCTCTCAAACAGGTCAGGTTGACGGTGAATCGACATCGGGAGTTCCCGGATAAAGCGTCGCGTCTGCCAGACCGATCATTTTGACACTGAAGTAACCTTCTGTAATCGCCTGTTAATTCTTGATATTGGCGAGTGTTTTTAGTACAGTAAGCCCTCGATAACGGATAGGTAGAGCCCTTTTCCAACGTCACGCAATACTTAGCGTCAGCGGAGTCTGCATATGCATCGAAACCTTTCGACATCTCTTGGTTTATTGTTGCTGGTTATCTGTGTCCTGTCGTCGACTTGGGTATACGCCGAAGAGCGTGACGGTCTGGTGGTTTGGCGGCTGGAGGCGAAGACCGGCGTTTCCGAAAATGACATCGATTCCCTGACCGGCATCATCAGCGCCGAGGTGGAGAAGCAGTCCGGTAAAAAAGTGATCAGCGAAACTGATATCCAGACCATTTTACGTGGCGAAGAAACCAAGCAGAACTGCGGCGCGGAGAGCGACAACTGCATCGCCGAGATCGGGGCGGCCTTAGGTGTTCCGGAGGTCGTGGCGGGCGACCTGGGGCGCGTGGGTGGTATTTACGTTCTGAATCTTCGCCGCATCAACGTGCGGACGGCGGAGGTCATCAAGCGTATCAGTCGTCAGGTGGAAGGCTCGTTGACGGATCTCGTTAAAATCGTGCCCCAGGCAGCGGCGGATCTCTTTGGCAATAAAACGGATTCCGGCGTCAGCCAAGGGGAGATGAGCGTCTACGAGAAAGCCGCTTACGGAACTTTTTTCTCGGGTCTGGGGGTGACCGTCATCGGTTTTGTCGGCATGAGCCAGATGAAAGCCGCCAAAGACGATGGTGACAAAAGCTCTTTTAATGGCTGGAAAGGAGCGACAATCGCATGCTGGACCATCGGCGGCGCGGCGATGGTGACGGGTGCGGCCTTGTGGATCGTGGATGCCGTGAAAAAGAAGAACGGCGAGCCGAATGAACCTGAGCCGGTTTCCTTTGGCATCGCTCCCCAGAAGGACGGTGTGGCTGCCTCCTTGCTGGTGAGGTGGTAGGATGCCGCTTCGCGCTCTGTCAATTCTTCTGATCGTCTGCTTGCTTCCTGCCTGTGACTGGTTCGAGTGGGAAGAGCCGAACGATATGATGGACGGCGATACCGATACGCCGGTCACGGACGGCGATAATGAAATCGATGGCAGCACGGATGGCGACGAAGACTCCATCACGGATGGCGATAGCGATTCACCTGTAGACGGTGACATCGAAGCGGACATCCCCGAAGGCTGCCAGTGTGCTCGCGGGACGCGCTGCTGCTCGGACGGCTGCCATTGGGACACCCACGGCACCCCCTGCAATGACAACAACCTGTGCACCTTCAACGACCAGTGCGAGCGAAATCACCAATGCGTTGGCACGCCCTACACCTGCGATACGCCGGGCTTCTGCGAAACAGCCCAGGGGGCGACCTGCAACGGCGACGGCTCCTGCTCCTATCCGGCGGCTGAAGGTGACACCTGCAACGATCAGGAATCCTGCACCCACACCGACCTCTGTCAGCGGGACAAATCATGCGCCGGGACGGGGTATGCCTGTGAAAGTCCAGGTTTCTGTGAGACAGCAGAGGGTGCAATCTGTGACGGTGCGGGCGGTTGCTCCTATCCGGCCGACGAAGGCGCGGTCTGCGATGATGAAGAATCCTGTACGCACACGGATCAATGTCAACCGGACAAATCCTGCGAAGGCACTGCTTACACTTGCGAAACGCCAGGTTTCTGCGAACAAATCGACGGCGCGACGTGTTTGGGTGACGGAAGTTGCAACTATCCCGTTCAAACCGGCCACTGCCTGATCGGCGAAACCTGCCCCGAAGCCGAGGAAGCCAATCCGGCCAACGTTTGCGAAGTCTGTGCGCCGGATACCTCTCAAACTGACTGGACGGCCCGTCCCGACACCGGCTTCGTCTGCGACGATGAGGACGACTGCTCCACCGCCAGCGAGTGCGTCGGCGGCGTCTGCACGGGTACGGCTTTCGTGGAAAACGATTGCACTGAGTACATTGCATGCGGTCAGAGTCCCAATGGCTGCTACAGCTGCGGCGAATGCATTGCCGACACCCAAATCTGCTGGGAATGCGATTCGACTACCCAGTCCTGTTGGCCGGGTGAGGATATTGATACCAAAATCTGCGCGCCGGATCAAGGCGGCTCCTGCGGGGATATGAGTGGCTTACAGGCGGGGAGTCCGTGGCCGATGTTCGGAGGATGTCCAACCCATCAGGGTAAGAGTCAATACTACGGCCCTGAAGAACCGACACTGAGGTGGGCTTTCAAGACAGAGGACTGGGTACGGTCGTCACCGGTTATTTCCTCAGATGGAACCATTTACGTAGGTTGCGGAAATAACGCTGAGCCCAAGCTTGGTTATTTCTATGCCATTCATCCGGATGGAACAGAGTATTGGCGCGTTCCCATTTCCAGCAAGGGAGTCTATATCTCTTCCGCTTTGATTGATCACGAAGGCCATGTTTATATCGGTGGATTTGAGAAAAACCTGTATGCCTTTTATCCCGATGGCAGCCCGAAATGGACATTTGAGACGCCAAAGGCTGTCATTTCGTCTCCTGTAATAGGCAATCAAAATGTTCTATACTTCGCTTGTGATGAAAAGCTTTATGCTGTGGGAACAAATGGGGAAGAATTGTGGTCAGAAAGCTTGAATGCAGGAACACGCTCAAGTCCAGTCATAGGAGAAAACGGGACAATCTATGTTGGCAGTGATGCGATATATGCTTTTAGTCCAGATGGCGAACAAGTATGGGCTTCCGAAGCCGGCAACTACATCTACTCAAATCCTTCCATTGGGCGAGACGGAACCATCTATGCGGGAACCTTCGATCAATACATTCGTGCCATTGATCCCGAAGCAGAAATACTTTGGGAGTTTGGTGCCGGGGGTAACGTTACGTCGGCACCAGCAATTGCCAATGACGGTAGTCTGTATTTCGGAACTTACAATGGCGCTGTACATGGACTTAACCCTGATGGTTCAGTTCGTTGGTCCTACAATGAAGCAAATATGATTTACGGTTCAGCCACGATTGATTCAGCAGGACGAATATTCATTGGATCAACTGGCAACCGCATGAATGCCTTGAATTCAAATGGACAATTGAACTGGCAATACACAACCGGCGACATGATTCTTTCTTCGCCAAGTATCGGATCAGACGAAACGCTCTTTTTTGGATCAGATGATCAATACCTCTACGCCCTAGGCCCTTGCCGGGAAGGTGACCCCTGCATGGAAGACAAGACCATCGGATTCGACGGCATCTCCTCGCACGTAACTTTAGCTGATGATTATCTCTTTCGACCGCACGATATAGGTACTTTGGAGTTATGGTTCCGTTGGGATGGGCCAAGTGAGGCCGCTTATTTATGGGAAGTCTTGTACGGTGAAAGTGACCCGCAAACCGTTGCTTTGAAAGTTTATGATAATGGAGTCCTGGATTATCGAGAACAAGGGCCATCTTGGAATGTGTCTTCGCCTTCCGGATCGGTCGTTCCTGGTCGATGGCATCACATTGCCGTCGTTAAACAAACGGGAAGTGCAACACTATATCTAGATGGTCGGAATGTGGGGCAGGTTTCGTTCACTCCTGAAACATTTACACCAGTCAATTCGCCTATCACGCATCTCGGTTGGAATCCAAATGACGATGCTCAAGGATATTTCAAAGGCCACATCGACGAAGTCCGCATCTCCGACACCGTCCGCTACACCGAGGACTTCACCCCCGCTTTCCGCTTTGAACCGGACGAGCACACCATCGGCCTGTGGCATTTCGACGTGGGGCGCGACGATGCCGTATTTGCCGCGCACGGGCAACTGCCGCCGGGGTCGCTGGAAGGTACGGCCTCCCGAACCGGCGACGGCGAAGGCGTTGAACGCGATTGGATCGAATGCGTCACCGGATGGAGCAAATGCGGCGTAGAAGCAGGAACGATCCTCTCCTGCGGCCAGACGGGCGAGTGGTCCATCACCGAAAACTGTCCGCCCGGTGACACCTGCGTGGAGACTGCCGCCTATCATGCCGAGTGCGCAAGCGGGCATAGCTCTTTTATCCCTATCCAGGCTGGTACCTTCTGGATGGGTTCACCGGATGGTGTGGATTGCCCGGAAGGATATCCGGGGGAGTGCATCAATGAGCCGGGGCGGGGTGGGGACGAGACTTTACATGAAGTGACTTTGACCTATGATTTCGAAATCATGAAATATGAAGTGTCTCAAAATGAGTGGATTTCCATGACGACATGGAATCCGAGCACCACCGGTAATTGCCCTAATGGCACATTGGTTAACTGTCCGCTAGAAATGGTCTCCTGGTATGACGCTCTGGCCTATGCCAATATTCGATCAGAGCTCTCCGGATTCATACAATGCTATGAATTTTCCGATGTAGTATGTGAGGATGGCTCTGCACAGGACACTGATTTCTTGGCGTGCATGAACGAAAATCAGGGTGGGATTGAGTCGGCTAGCGTGAGTATTATTAATGGGTTAACAAAGCCGCAACAATGCTCAGGCTACCGGTTGCCGACAGACGCTGAGTGGGAATATGCTATTCGAAGTGGCAACCAATATTCCGCTCTTTATAGGAGCAATGGCAACGATGGCACACTGACAATGACTCAATGTGAGCAGGATGTCAATTTGAATCAGATAGCCTGGTACTGCGGAAACTCAACTTGGACTCAGCCAAGAGGGCTCAAAGCAGGCAATGATCTTGGTTTATTTGATATGAGTGGTAATGTAAGTGAATGGACGTGGGATAAATATTGTTCCGATAACACAGGCTTGGGTATTGATCCAGAAGGTGGAATTTGTGATGCAACGTACCGCGTACTTCGTGGCGGAGCAATGCGTAGCGATGCCAGAGTATGCCGATCCTCTAACCGCGCTAGTTTTCTTCCCGGCTTTAGGAATTTTAATATCGGCTTCCGCCTGGTCCGTAGCCTGCATCCGGAAAGTAAATAACGATGAGCATTCGAGTAGCGATCATTATTTCTATCTGTGCCATCTTCCTCTCCGCCTGCAACTGGTTCGAGTGGGAAGAGCCTGCCGGTCAAACCGATGGCGATAGCGACACACCCGTCACGGACGGCGATGCCGACATGGACACCCATCCAGACGGAGACGAAGAGGCCATCGCTGATGGCGACGGAAGCGACGGCGATACACCCATTGACGGCGACGAAGAAGCCGACTACGACATCACAACCGACGGCGACTCCGAAACCATCCTCTGCAACCCGGCGGAGTCGGTTTGTTGCAATCCGGACGGCCAGCCCATCAATGAGGGCGAGGCCTGCCCAGAAGATGGACTCTCCTGTACGGACGACCGTTGCCGCTCGGGCCGCTGCGAGCACGAGCGCGACCGCTGGCATTGCCTGATCGGCGGCGTCTGCTACGACGAAAACGAAACGCAGCGTGGAAATAGCTGCCACTACTGTGATCCGCTCAACAAGCCCGAAGCCTGGCGCAACGTGGATAACGGCACGGATTGCAACGAACTCGAACCCTGTTTGACTATAGGCCAATGCAATGGTGGCCAGTGCGCGAATTCCAATCCGGTAGTCAATGGAACCGTCTGCGGCGAGAACAATGCCGACCAGTGCGCCTCCGGTATTTGCCAGGACTGCTTCGACGTGGCGGGCTGCGGCGATTATGCCGAAGACGACAAGCCCTGCACCGTTCTGGCTTGTGAACAAAACGTCTGTACGGACCAGAACGATGATGAACAGTCCTGTACAGACGATAATGCCTGCACCTTACTCGATTTCTGTGCGATGGGCGAATGCCTGTACACCACCCTTGAAATTTGCTCCGGCTACGGCGATTGCGATCCGGCCGATGGTTCCTGCGACTGCGACGATGGGTACGCTGGCAATCAATGCGGGCAGTGCGCCGAAGGCTGGTTCGAGGCCGGGCATGGGGATTTCTGGTGTGCGCCCATCGAGCCGGACGACGACCACGACGGCGTTTGCTTCGCGCCTGATTGCGTTCTAATCGAACACGACACCTGCCCGACGGTATGGAACCCCGACAACGCCCCGAGTGCCTGCGAAATCTGGGCGGACCACAGCACAGTATATGGCGGAAAGCGGGAGATTGCCCTTTATCAGCCGGAAGATGAGCAAGCCGCCGATGGCGATGCCGATGTGGGAACTGAAGACACGGAAAGTACAAGTGGTTTGTCGACCTGGCAACGAACCCATGAGCCCATCGAAATTCCGCTGGTCAACGGGATACTGGACGATTCGGTGGTGGGTTACTGGAAGCTGGACAACGGGCAGGCGCTTGATTATTCGGGGAATGGGAATGATGGGATATGCAATGGGACTTTAAACAATGTAGATGGGGCATTTGGTGATTCAAATGGTTCCATCGAATTTGATGGGAATAGCACATTCATTACAATAGATACAAATCCTGCATTGGAACCTCAAGAGTTCACTGCAACAGTCTGGGTCTACCCGGTTTCAGGAACCAACAACAGTGATACGATACTGAGTTGTCAACAAGGTTCCGGCTTTGGCTTGTCTGTTGATTCCGAAAACAAACTCCTGGCAATTCTTCGCATTGGCGAGAACAACATTGGTGCCACCTCCTCTGAAATGATTTCTTTAGACCAATGGTTCAATGTATCAATAACCTTTGATAATGCATTTCTGAAAATCTATATCAACGGTAACCTCAGGAGTTCTGTTTCATGCCAGGGAACAATTACCTACAATCAAATGCCATTGCTTATAGGCGGCAATCCCAATGGCGGCCCAATTCCAGAAGCTACCACTTATTTTCACGGCCATATAGATGAAGTCCTCCTCTTCAACCGTGCCCTGTCCCCAGACGAAATCAGGGCATACTACGACTCCCGCGCGCCCTACAGCACGAAGATGACCCCCGGTGCGCAGGACGACTTTGACGACATCCGCGTCACACAAACCAGCGCTCAGGTGGACGGCGCGACCACCGAGCACCTCATTCCCCACGAAATTCTCGGTCCGCGCCCGCACTCGGACACGCCCTGCCCGGCCGAATACGACGCAACCCCCGTAGCCGACATCCCCCACATCGCCGACCGGGAGGATCTGTGCGGCGTGGTGGGGTATTGGAAACTGGATGGCAATGCTGAGGATGCTAGCGGAAACGGGCATGATGGGACGAACAATGGTGCGATTACGTCCATCGGAAGATTTGGAGATTACGATGGGGCGATTCGTTCAGACGATGACAAATATATTGAAGTATCGGATGAGCCTGATTTTCTGCTTGTTGAGGGAACATGGGAGACTTGGGTGTTTGCCGAACATTGTCCAACAACAGAAACACAAAGAATTATGTCTAAGACATACCCAGACGACACCTATGGCAATGGAGCTATTATTCAAATTGATACTTCTTGCAAACTTGAATTTTCTCATAGGTTAATGAGTACCGAAATAGTACGGAGGCTTAAATCACAGCAGTCTATTGAATTAAGAAAATGGATGCACATTGCGGTTACGTGGAATGGATCAATAGCAAAGCTATATGTCGATGGTCTGGCAAATAATTCTACTAACGATGAGACCGAGGTTTCTGCTGTAGGCATTCCATTGAGGTTTGGATGCAACTCTTATGGAGGTCATTGTTTTAGTGGCAAGATCGACGACGTCCTCATCCACTCCGTCGCCAAGTCGCCTGAATACATCTACCGGCGCGCCAACCCGGGCCTGCCCACGGTGAGGTTCCTGGTAAATACGGAACCGGAAGACGTCAGCGGCGGCGCGGACGGCCCCTTCGCCTGGATGCGCTACTGGCTCAACTGGTCCAACCCGGACGCCAACCAGCACCTGCCCATCGTGAGCGGCCTGTATGACAACACCCTCGGTAATTACCCGCATTGTTACGGTCTGCTTTCCGAATGCACCGGCTACGCGGGCTGGTGGCGCTTCAACGAGGGAGCGGGAACGGTGGCCGTTGATTCAAGTGCGAATAAGAATAATGGGACGTTGTTAGGCGATGACGGACCACCACAATGGGTCGCCGGGCGCGAAGGAACAGCGCTTTCATTTGATGGGGTGGACGATCATGTTGAAATCCCAGAACATTCTACACTGATGCCCGTAAATCAGGTTGCGGTCGATTCTGTAATAATGGCAGACACAAATACGAACGAAGAGCCGCATGTTTTGTATTATCGCGTGCGTGATCTGCTCGGTTACGATTTGTTTCTTGATTATCTTGGCGGTGGGGAAGGAAATTTATCTTTTACAGCACTGGGTGATGAAGGCCGATGTTCAAGTGGCAACAATATAGGATCAATCCCAGAACCGGAAGTGTGGCACAGTGTAGTTGGGCATCACGACGATGGAAGCATCTCGGTCTGGTACGATCAGAGCTTGGATCAAGAGAATGTTTGTGATTTCACAATCGAGGGCCATGAACCTTACAACATTTTCATCGGAACAAGTCGTCCCATTTGGAATGCTTGGTTCCACGGCCTCATCGACTCCGTCCGCATCATGAACCGAGCGCTAGAGCCGGATGAATTCCTACACTACCCGTTGGCCTCGTGGGAACTTAGCGCTTTAACAGCCCAGGACGGAACGACTCCCTTCGATTACGACGCCGACGGCATCCCCGACGACGGGGATGGGTCGCTGGCCGCCTATGACAATCCCTGCACCGGCGGCGAGACGGCAAGCTGCGACGACAACTGCCCGGCTACCCAAAACGCCGACCAGGCCGACCCGGATGCCGACGGTGTGGGCACGGCCTGCGATAACTGCCCCGACGACTATAACCCGGTACAGGAAGACTTCGACAACGATGGCCTCGGAGACGCCTGCGACGACTTCGTTTCCATCCGCGCCGGGACCTTCTGGATGGGCTCACCGGATGAGGTGGATTGTCCGGAGGGCTATCCGGGAACGTGTGTGGAGGAGTTGGGGCGTTACGAAGACGAGACCTTGCATGAAGTAACCCTGACCTATGATTTTGAGATGCAGGCGCATGAGGTGACGCAAGGGGAGTGGTTCACCGCCTTTGGGAAAAAACCGAGCTATTTCGGTCCGAATGGCGATGGTGAAAATTGCGGAGACAACTGTCCGGTGGAAAGGGTGAACTGGCATGAAGCTTTGGCCTATGCGAACTGGATATCGATGGAGAATGGTTTGACGCCCTGTTTCACACTTACGAATTGTTCAGGCACATTGGGTGGCGGTTGTTCTGGAGCGGAGGAGTGGTGCTTATCAGGGGCCTATAGCTGCACGGTGTCTTTGAATGATGTACCCAAACCGCAAGACTGCGCAGGGTATCGCTTGCCCACCGAAGCGGAATGGGAGTATTCAATCCGTTCGGGGAGTGAGTACACGGCGATTTATCAAAGTAATGGGAACGACGGGACAATTACAAACGTGGGTTGCATGCTGGACGATAATTTGGATCAGATCGGATGGTATTGTGGAAATTCAAACGAAACTGCACACCCAGTAGGCGAGAAAGAGACGAATCGCTGGGGTTTATACGACATGAGTGGGAACGTGCATGAATGGACCTGGGACTGGTATCAGGAGTCTTACGAGAATGATGTGGCGACTGATCCCGTGGGACCAGCATCAGGCTCCACCCACGTTATTCGTGGCGGCTTCTTAAGCGGCGGCGCACGGGAATGCCGGTCCGCGGGCCGTAACGCCGCCTCGCCCGGCGACCGCTACTACAACGTTGGTTTCCGCCTGGTCCGAACCCTGCATCCGGAAACACCGCCCGCCGATGGGGATGCCGATAGGAGGGATTGACAATAGCAAAGCGGGTAATATCGGAATCTGTCGCGGCTTTGGAATACGATCCTCGTTAAAATTCCGCTGATGAAGGTGAATGGAATGAGAACGATACATAAAGATGAAATCGAAACACTGCTGATTCCGCAGATAAAGAGGATCAAAGATACGATACGACCGCTTTGTGAAAAGCTCGATCT
Source organism: Myxococcota bacterium (assembly GCA_965140415.1). GTDB lineage: Bacteria > Myxococcota_A > SURF-8 > SURF-8 > SURF-8. Next base: position 3,333,620 of record OZ223209.1, on the reverse strand, counting down.
GACGATCAAGCCATTTGGCCATTATAAAAACAGTAGCGAGCCCGTATCGTTTCTTGTGACCAAGGAAGATCGGTGGGAGGTTGATTCGCACCTCCTCGGATTCTGCCTGGTCAACTCGGCCAAGTTGGATATGCCTTCGCCGACAAAAACATTTCTCGTCAGTGTATCCATCCGCAACCAAGACCTTTTTTCTCACCAGGCTACGGATGACAAGCGGAAGCAGAAAGAGCTGGCCGATGACCTCCATGAATTTCTCTCCGATGGACTCGGCGCACTTTCTGAAAGCGTAGCTTTTGATAAACCGACCAAGGATAAATGGAATCGCTGGTTTCGCTACAATCCGTATTTCGTCGAACAACCGCCGTTCCCCAATACAGAAGCAGAGGCGGAATCATGGGGGGATACTGTAACCGGTCAGCTTCAGGCGATCATCGAGACGTTGACGCCGGCACTAGATCGGTACATCGACGAATGGCATCCCACCGCTCGCCCTTATCCTCATGCGGCCATCTGGATTCCCTGGCACTCGAATCACTGGCAAGGCGACCCGGCACCGGAAGATATCCAACGCATCTCGGGTCAGCAGATTCGTCCCGACAACGAAATGCCGGAAGCGGGGCTATTCCAGACGAAGGGAGAGAAAGCCCAAGGTGATATCTTCATCCTCTGGCGCGAGGACAACAAGAATCAAAGCCTGCGAAGTTTCGAGCACGGGCGCGGAATCGCGTTCTTTGTCTCGACGGATTATCACACGAAGCAGCAGAAAGTGGTGGGCCTGTATGCGCATGCCACAATCGGAAAGCCCTACGGTGAAGAATCGGAGAAGAACGCGCGCTTGTCTCCGATTTCCTGCCAGGCCGATGATGCCATCTTGTTCGACGAGTCCGCGTCGGTGGACTTCAAAATGCCAAAGACCCCCATCAATTTCCGACGGCTGACTCATCAACAGGCGCGTGCGATTCTGCAAGACGCCCTTGCCCAACATGAGGATCGCAACAAGCCGATCAGCCGGAAATTGAAAGTCTTGCTGAAGGAACTACCGGAGTCAAAGGAGGATTCCGTGGCCAATAATACCGATGCCACCGAAGGAGAGAAAATGGATCTTCCCCTGAACCTCATCCTCTACGGACCGCCGGGAACCGGGAAGACCTATCGGCTACAGCACGTGTACATGCCGAAGTTCCGCACGTCGACGAAGACGATCACGAAGGAAAAGTTCATCGAGCAGCAGGTGATGGAGCTTACCTGGTGGCAGGTGCTTGCCTTGGCCATCATGGATATGGGGGATTGTTCGCTTCAGCAGATTTATCAGCATCCTTACGTCAAAGCACGCGCTGATCGTGCCATAAGGAACAAAGCCCAGGAAGCGATTGCCGATGCTTCCATGTCCGGAACGGACCAGCCGTTTTCCTTGCGCTCGGATCCGAAGAACGTTCAGCACACGATTCGCGGTCTTCTTCAACTGCACACGGAGCTGGATTGCCCTCACGTAAAGATCGCCAAACGCAACCTTCCTCAGATATTCACGAAAAGCGAAGACGGCAAGTGGTCAGTTTTGGAGAAACAGATCGAGCAGGACGCCCCGGATCTGTTGGACGTCAAACACAAAATCGACAGCTATACCCCCATTACCAAAGCAGAAAACCGCTATCAGCTTGTTACGTTCCACCAGTCCTACAGCTACGAAGACTTCGTGGAGGGCATCAAACCGGTGGTTGATGAAGAAGACGAACCTGGTAATGGTATCGGCTACCGCGTGACCGACGGCATCTTCAAGCAGATCGTGGACGACGCCATTCGTGACCCGGAAAATGAGTACGCGCTTTTTATTGACGAGATCAACCGCGCCAACATCTCCAAGGTGCTCGGCGAGCTGATTACGCTTCTGGAGCCGAACAAGCGCATGACCTGGAATGCAGATAAGGGCGAGTGGACCGGTGGCCTGCGTGTGAAGCTGCCGTATTCCCACAGTCAGAATCCCGGCGCGCCGCTGTTCGGCGTTCCCGACAACCTATACGTCATCGGCACCATGAACACAGCTGACAGATCCATCGCCCTGATGGACACGGCACTAAGAAGGCGCTTCACCTTCGTCGAACTGATGCCGGATTCGGATCTGTTTGGAGATGACGATGTTCCCGGCACACGAAGCCTAGAAGCCCCGGATGAGGGCGATCCCATCGATCTCAAAAAGCTGCTGGATGCCATGAACCGGCGTATCACGGTGCTTCTGGACCGCGATCACCAGATTGGGCATTCCTACTTCATCGGCATCGACACTTTCGAGAAACTGGAAAAGGTCTTTCGGGATAAAATCATCCCGCTCTTGCAGGAGTATTTCTACGAGGACTGGGAGAAGCTACAGCTCGTCTTCAACGACCTCAGCGATCGGAAAGACCGTGATCATCTCCCCGCTCTGAACGACCCCGAAAACGCGATTATCCAGCATTCGCTTCCGGATTCCAATGAACTCGGCTTCCCCAATAACCACGTGGCTCCAAAGCGGATCTACACCGTCAATCCCAACCTGACGGCCGAGAGCCTGCGCAAGATCTACGAGTAGTCCGTTATGCCGATGGGACGAGGCCGACGCATCCTGATCCGCGAGCACGAGACGATTGACGTCTCGGACAGCTTCCGTGCGGACGCAAGCGCACTGAGCCGCCGAGAAGCCTACGCCATCGATCGCTATCAGAAACGAATCGGTATCGAGTACTTCAAGCTGGGACTGGACAGCATCAAAGCCACACAATGGGTCGGCTCGCTCGGCGTCGGCGATACCTGCATCGACGTGGTCCCGAAAATCGACCGGCCCAATGATCCGGACGGCATTTGCGGTGCAATGGAAAACCTGCTGCACATGATCGCCACAGCCGGGCTGGTGCCGGTCCATCCTGCTCACATCGCAGCTCTGGCGCGCTCGGACAAACCGCTGATCGCGGCCTTCATGGATCTTTACGTGCGGGAACTGTTCCGCGAATGGACGCGAGGACCGATTCGACGATATGTAAGGGAGGAAGAGAATCGCCCGTACCTGCGCGGCAAGCTGCTTTTCCAGGAGCAAATCCGCCACAACCTGGTTCACAAGGAACGTTTCTTCACGGCGGCAGACGAATTTGAGTCCGACAATCGTTTCTCGCGACGCCTTAAATCAGCCTTACGCATCTGTGAGCGGCAGGTCTTCAGCAACGACGTCTCGCGCCGTGCAACTCAATTAGTCGCACTTTTCGACGATGTGGCGGACGAGCCTGTTGAATTGATGAACGGGGAGCATCTTCCCCTCGACCGAAACCTGAAGCGCTTCGAGCCGCTGCTCAATCTGGCGACGCTGATCATCGGCGCAACGTCCGGCGAGCGGGACACCGGCGGGCGCGAAGTCTATTCGCTTATGTTCGACATGAATGTCGTCTTCGAACGCTTCATTGCCGAGGAATTGAAGGCAGCCGTCGATGATCCGAACATCACCATCGAACCGCAGCTGGCGTCGAAGCATCTACTTCGCCGGAACGGCAGAGGTGAATTCCGCTTGTGTCCCGACATCGGTGTTTTCCGCGAAAGAACGATCTCGGAACTGATCGACACGAAGTGGAAGGAACTCGATTCCAGTCAGCCACATGGGGGCGTATCCCAGAGCGACATCTACCAGATGTACGCCTATGGACGGGAGTACGATGTCGGACGCGTCACACTGCTTTATCCGCTAAGTCCGAAGCTGTCTGACAACACAACACATGCGACCACCTACCGCCATCAGAGACGTGAAGAGGAAGATTCGGCGCGCCGTATCCTGGTGCGAGAAGTCAACATCAGCCATCCTCTGGGAGATATAGAAGCGCGAGAAGCGCTTCGTGCGTCATTGCGCAACCTTCTGGCCATGAGTCAAGAGCAACAGCGGCGCAACTTCAGTAATCCAACCTTTCTAATGGCCCATGCCTTTTCGGCCATGGCGGTGATTCTCCGAATGCGGCCTGATCTAAAGCTGATCGAAACCTATCCCGGTGGCGGGCAGTATCATTGCCTATCCCTTCATGATCGGAACAACCAACACATTGCCGATCTCAATCTCAAGGGCGGCTTCCATGTCTTTTCCGCACTGAACGGTAACCGGACGCTAAACCGACGTCGGGACTGGATGGAGCTTGTCGCAAACAGGGAGAATCTACCGGAGGCATGTTTGCGCTGGATCGGCCACAAGCCGGATGGACCGACGCCAATGCCAACACTGGCTGTTTACGTCTACGAATTCATTGCCGCCTACCTCATACAGGCGCTTACCACTGCCTCCCGAGTTGATTGCCACAACGGCTATTTCGACAGCTCCGGCGATGAGGGCTGCGGGGTACGGCGAGATTTCCAATCCTTCCCGGACGCAGAACGCCGCTTGGAACATCATCTGCCAGACGACCTGCTCGGCATCCCGGCTTATCGCTTCTGGTTTCTATCTGGTGAACGCACGCCAAGCATGTGCCTGGAGACGGCAACAGGTATGATTTGGCTGCAGGAAGGAACGACCTATCAGTTGATGGATAAAACCACATTGTCTGGTGGTTCGATTGCCGCATTTGCGAAGACGCTTTTTGCTCGAAACCGGTCAAACGGACGCCTCGAATTTGGGTGACACCATGTACGACTCATACATCGGCATCGACTACTCCGGGGCAGAAACGGCTGAAAGCCGCCTGAAAGGACTGGCAGTCTACCAATCTAACAACGGCGATGAACCCCGGCGCGTCTCAACTCCAGACGCCCGTCCGCACGGTCCCCAGAAGTGGTCGCGTCGTGTCATTGCCGAATGGCTGGTGGAACAACTGTACTCAAAGAGGATCATCGTCGGTATCGACCATTGCTTCTCATTGCCAGATGCGTGGTACGAGCGTCAGGGCATCCGCGACTGGAAACAAATGCTGAATGTTTTCCCGCGGCTGTGGCCGACGCATCACAATACCTACGTTGATTTCCTTTGGGAGATTGATGGTGCTCCACCACCAGGCGGCATAAAAGATGAACTGCGCATCACGGAAACCTGGACACCGAGCGCCAAGAGCGTTTTCCGCTTTGACGGTCCCGGCGCGGTGGGGAAATCGAGTTGGGCGGGCATTCCCTGGTTGGCACACATCCGAAAGGAAATCGGCGACCGGGTCCATTTCTGGCCCTTTGATGGTTGGACGCCGCCGGAGAACAAATCGGTCATAGCGGAAATCTATCCATCTATGTTCAGCCGCCGCTATCCGCGAGAGGATCGCAATTCCCACGAACACGACGCCTATGCCGTGTCGCGCTGGCTATCCGAAATGGACCGTACCGGTCGCCTAGAGGCGTACTTTCATCCACAATTGACGGACGATGAGCGCCGTATCGCGGAAACAATTGAAGGCTGGGTGCTGGGAGTGATGTGATTTCTCTTTTTAGCAGGTCTATTTAATGCGAATACAAATCCTTTCCGACCTTCATCTCGAGTTTCTGGAAACCGTAAACCGGATGATGATCTGGATCAATCAACTCGATCCCGGCGAGGTGGATGTACTCGTTCTTGCAGGAGATATTGCCGATCATTCCCGGCTCCCAATCGTTCTAAACCACTTCTGTAAGAGGTACACTCAAGCCGACATCGTTTTTTGCTATGGCAATCACGAATTCTACGGCGCTGACTTTCATGATAAGCCTTTGGCTTCTTCTACCCTACCCGATAATCTACATGTGCTCGATAACGACTCGATTGAAATTGCCGGGCATCGATTCGTTGGAGCGACACTTTGGTTTCCGTATAATGCCGAAAGCCATCCCCATCGCTACCGGCTCTCCGATTTCACCTACATCAGGAATTTCGATCCGGCTGTGTATGAGGAGAACGGGACGACAGCTCGCTTCTTCTCCGATGAAATGCAACCGGGCGATATCGTTGTAACGCATCATTATCCCTGCAAACTCAGCACATCCAAACAGTGGGAGAACGACCCGACCAACGCATTTTTCTACGCGCCGCTGGATGACCTGATAGAGGAGCGCAGACCGAAACTCTGGATTCACGGCCACACCCACGATTCCTTCGATTACACATATGGTGAAACGAGGATTATCTGTAATCCTCTGGGCTATCCTGACCATCAGGAGAACCCGCATTTCAAAGATCGGTTGATTGTTCGGGTATAATCCTCAAAGATAGTTTGAGAATTATGCTTGACTTTCCCCCGCCGAGTCTGCACAATACTCAAAGATAGTTTGAGGATCATGCAATGAGAGATAGTACTGAAACAGCAAAACGCCTGTTCGACCTCGCCGACGCCCAGCAGGGATTCTTTACGGCCAAACAGGCCAAAGACGTGGGATACTTTGAGCAATCCATCGGCTACCATGTCGAAATGGGTAACTGGATCCGGGAGCACCGAGGGATTTACCGACTGGCAAACTACCCGCAGACTGAGCGCCCTGACCTGATGCTCTGGTATCTCTGGTCCCGCAACCGGAACGAGGAACCCCAGGGGGTTTACTCGCATGACACAGCCCTCGCGCTGCACGATCTCAGTGATATCAATCCCGACCGGCTCCACATGACCGTACCGAAGGGATTTCGACGCAACAGCGAGATCCCGGATATCCTCCATCTCCATGTGGCCGATCTTTCACCATCCGACGCCCAGCAGATTCACGGAGTCGCCGTCACCCGCCCCATGCGGACGATCCTGGATATCACCAGTGATGAGGCATTTCCCAGGGATCTTCTTAAACAGGCTATTTCCGAAGCACTTACACGAGGTCTGATAACCCGTCGTCAGATCCGGGAGGTCGACACCAACCACATCGCGTTTGCGGATGCGGTAAAAGGACTTTCGATATGACCGGACCACGCACCTACGCAACAGCGAGTGCTTTTCGGATCGCCCTTGAAACACGCCTGAAAGCCATCGCCAAAGAGAAGGGGACGGATCTGCAGCGTCTGCGCCGCCAGGTTGCTTTCGATCGCCTGCTGGCTCGACTGTTTCAGCACCGGGAAACACCATGGGTGCTGAAAGGCGGATATGCTCTTGAACTGCGAATGAATCAGGCGCGGACTACCAAGGACATCGATCTGACGCTTGAAAACCCGAAGAACCTTGTCGCGGGAGATGGCCCCATCAACAAGCGTCTGAGAGAAGAACTCCAGGAGCAGACCGCCGCTGATCCCGGGGACTATTTCGAATTCCTGATTGGGGAGCCAATGATGGATATCGACGCCGCGCCGTATGGCGGAGCCCGATACCCGGTGGATGCCCGGATGGACGGACGCAGCTTTGTCAAATTCCATCTCGATGTTGGTGTCGGCGATTTCGTACTGTCGCCAGTAGAAACGATTGAAGCGCAAGACTGGTTGGCCTACGCGGAGATCAAACCACCGGTAATCGCCATGCTCTCCAAGGAACAGCAGTTTTCCGAGAAGCTTCACGCGTACACACTCCCGAATCGACAGGCTCCCAATTCGAGAGTCAAAGATCTTGTCGACATGCTTATTCTGATCGAGCGCGGCGATATGGATATTGCTCGTGTCAAGGAATCGATCACAGCTACGTTCGGAAGGCGTAATACGCATGAGCTTCCCGCTCCGCTATTGTCTCCGCCGGAGCAATGGCGGCCCGTCTACGAGCGACTTGCCAACGAATGTAGCTTGGCCATCGATATTGGCACTGCTATTAAGATTCTCAGGGGATACGTTGAAAAATTGGACACGGTTGACTGATTGTAACCCGGATGCTCGCCTTGCAATCATGCATTTCAAATGCATAATTGCATGTTTTTATAATAAACACTGACACTGGAATTGGCCGTAATCTTAGTTTATTCATTGGCCATTGAATAAATTTATTCAGTGGCATTTGCTTATCAATACGGGAACTTAGCTCCCATTACCATTTTCACCGTTCTCATCGTTTCCCTCAATCTGCATCAACCGTTCAGCAATCTTGGACAACGGCGCCGCGGTGGAGTTACCTGAAAGATGGACGTAGTGCCGCATCACGGAAGGATCCTTCTGATTCAACACGGCTTGGATATCGAAAGGTGTCGCGCCATGCTCGGAAAGCCAGGTCGCCATGGTTCGGCGAAGATCGTGCGTGCGTACATCTACAAGTTTGGCGTCCTTCAAGATCGTTCGCCATGCCTTCTGGATGCTGGTTCTCGGCTTGTTTGGCAGTTTGCCGGGAAAGATGTATGGGTGATCGGACGTACGGAACGTCGCGAGGCGCTCCAGGATCGCCATGGCCAATGGAGCGGGCCGCATCACGTGGTCCCGGTTGTTCTTGGTATTGACAAACCGGATCCGGTTGGCCTTGAAGTCCACCTGCTCCCACTTCATCCGCAGGATTTCGTTCTTCCGGGCTCCCGTAAGAAAGACGAGGCGCAGAAAAGGACCAATGTACGGGTCGAAGTGCTTGTCCGCCGCCTCGAAGAGACGCAGCAGTTCATCCTCGGTAAGCACCCGTTCGCGCACCTTCTCGGTGAAAGGTTCAATGAATTCACAAGGGTTTCGGTGGGTGGAATCCACCATCTTCCAGAGGCGAGCCTTGTTGAACATTACCGAGAGAAGCGCCAGGATCCGATTGGCGACGGTCTTATGCTGCTTTCCGACGTCCGTGATTAACTTGTCCACGTCGTCATCAGTGATCTCGGCAATCGGCTTCTCTCCTAGGGCTGGCAGGATGTACTTATCGAGACGATACTGATCGTCCTTCCAGGATCTCTTTCGCTCCTTAGCATAATCCTCAATGAACTTTGCCGACAATTCCTTGAAAGGTTTTCCTTGCTCAACCTTCTTTTTAGGGTCCTCACCGGCGAATACCTGCGTCCGAATCCGACCGGCGATCTCCCTTGCCTGATATAGCGATAGGGACTTGTGCCCCTGCGTCCATTCGCCCAGGGTCATCAGGGAGCTCTGAGTGGCCTTCCCCGGCTTCGGATAACGCAGGATGAAGCTTTTTCGGCCAGACGGGTACAGTCGAAGTCCCAGCCCGTTGAGTTCGGTATCCCAGAGGATGACCTTACGATTCTTCTCCCCGCCTTCACCTTCATAGGTGCAGTTGCGGATCAAACCCTCTGTTAACTTTACCCTTTTCGCTTCTTTCTTCATCTGCCAACCTCCACTTGACTCAAATCGGCGATTTTGGGGTGTCCGGGCAATCTGAGTCAAGTATAAGTCAAGTCGTTTCATCGAATTCCATAGCAATAGGTATCATTTGACTTTTCAGAAGTCAAGTGATATTAGCTGTATATACAACTACATAGCACTTGGTGACAGGTTGTTTTCATGAATGGGGTTCAGGTGGTCGCTGGTTCAAATCCAGTCGCCCCGACCAGTAATTACAGCCACTTACGATTTTTCGTGAGTGGCTGTTTCTTGTTGCGGTCACGTATCGGTCACGTGAATTTTTCCCTGTTTGCTCACCATTCTACCCAATACCTTAGTCTGAATAATCTACGCATAATACGAATGTGAGAGCTGCAAGATCAGGCATAATCTAATACGAACTTGAACCTCCGGCGAGTTCATGATATTCAAATATTGTAATTTGAACTTCCAGCAATCACCTCCTTAAAGGATGCAAAATGCCGTCGAAACTGACCGTCCTGATTCGTTTTCTATTTCTTTCCTGTCTTATCAGTCTTGTTGCTTCCTGTTCCAGTGACAAAAATGAAACTCTCGACGGAGATATGGATACAAACGAGCCGACAATAGAGGAACTGGCCAGACAAGCGCTGGAAGAAATGGATTCCGCCAGTTACGGAGAGGCCCAGAATACCTTTTTGACCCTTCTGTCTCGTGACTCTGAACACCCACAAGCCTTGATGGGTCTCGTATTGATCCAGTTCCAGGACTGGCTCGGTACGATCAATTCCCTGCTAGGATTGCTTGGTGGGGATGAGGCGGAGGATGGTGATGCCGATACCGATGCTGAAGATGAGTTGGAGAATGACGCAAGTGAGATAGTTGGGCTTATCGAACGCAAAGCCATCAACAACCTACTCGGCGATTTCAGCGCACAGGCGGAAGTCACCTTGATGCGCCTTGAGAAACTACAAAATCGCGATACCGATTTCTCATTTCCGCTCAAGAACTTCTCTTTCGATCTTGCCCAGGCACATATAGGGCATCTCGAAGGTGAGGTTGACCAAGCCGATGCCAGCCCGGCGCAGGAGCCATTATGCATTTTATTTTCTACCGCCTAGTCCAGTTTGGCACGCAAAACGCATTGGCGCACTTGACGACACATAGCCTATGAGCCAACGCACTGAAATACGATATAACCGGCAAGCCATCCACGCCGATTGTTATAGAACTGTGATAGCCGTCGTTTTCCGAACCGGTTGGGAAACTGTAGCTGATTGTATCGGAATTACCAAAATGTGCGACCGACAATGTGTTTGTAGAAGCGCGATAAAGTGAAACAATAGGCAAACCATCCGCACCGATTGTGATGGCATGTCCCGAAGCTGTTCCGCTAGTCCAAGTTGTTTCATCGCTTTCATTGCAGGAAATGTAATTACATTTAATAAGCCCCAAACTTCTATCATATCCAGTATGACTGCTGACCATTGTGACTATGGGTAGACCATCCGCAGCGATCGTAATAGCGGGGTCACTGATTGCACTGGTGGACAACGTACGAATGAACAGGCTGCTATTGCATTCGACATTCGAGCAATGGACTGTTTTTAGGTACCCATTTGTTTTGTCAAGATACGCAATAATGGGCAATCCATCGATTCCGATAGTGATTGATGTCCCCTTCCCGACTTCCGCTGCCGTATTGTCGATGACGGTGCTGGTGAAACTTTCGCAGTTTGAGTCATCGCAATGGGAAACCTGAAGGCTTCCGTCGGTTGCATTGTAATAAGAAGCAATAGGCTTGCCATCCACACCAATGGCCAGAGATAGATATGCTCCGACATCATCGCCACCAGTGTTCAAATTCTTATTTGTAGATGTTTCACAGGCCACATCATGACATAGACGGACAGCAACATTGCCATATTCTTTGATATACTGGGCAACCACAGGATATCCGTTCGTACCGATGGCGATGGACGTATAATACCCACTTACACTACGGTCATCCAGTGTGCTTGTTGTACTTGTCGTGCAGTCGATATCGTCGCAATGGGTGACGAAAAGCTGTCTATCGTCATTCACGAATGAAATGACCGGCAACCCATCAGAGCCGATGGTAATTGATGTTGCCTCTATATTTGCATTGTACAGAATAGTAACAATATTATTCCGCGGTATCTGTGTAGACGGCATGGCCGGAAACCCACGAGGCCCGGTATCGCCTTGATCGCCTTTATCACCTTTTGAACCGGTGGGGCCTTCAGCACCCGGTTCACCATTGCAGACATGATCGGTGCCCGAAGCAGATGCGTAGGCGACTCCGCCGTATGGGCAGTTCGGATCGTCTAATCCAAGTGACATGCCGGTAACGCTTTGACCTGCATCCCCTTGAGGCCCCTGCTCGCCCTGTTCGCCTTGAACTCCTTGTTCACCCTGAACTCCCTGCAAGCCTGCAATTTCGCCAACCCAGGCACCGCTTTCATCGATGATGGTCGAATCGCCTACTGTTACCGAATTGGGGGTGATGTCGCCCGTGGCATTGTCCGCCACCGCCGCTTTCGTGGCATACGGCATGCTTGATATCGGTGAGCGGGGGGAGAGTTCTTCACCATCACCCACGGTTACACCTAGCCACAGCGGAGCGTCACCGAAGATGTTGGAGTCCAGCGGGTTTTGTATACCGCCCAGGGTCGCGGTAAATGCTCCTTGTTCGAGCGCCACATTCTGCGTGTCCGTCCAGACCGCATCATCGCCATCGGTCGAGCCGTACAAGGTGATGGTGATGGGGAACATCCCATTCAGTGGATCGCCTTCGGCGTCCGTCAGGAAACCCTGAAACTGCATCGACGTGGGCACGTCGGCCAATGCCGGAACGGACGAAAACAGAATGAATGCACTTAGCACAAAAACAAGAGCCTTATTCATGGCGTTCTATCCCTTCTCGATCAATTCGATTTCGGTGTAATCGTGGCATCCAAACGGAAGTCGCTGTTTGCGGCTTTTATCGTCAAGGCAGCCGGAGCCAGCCGGAAGGTCAGGTGGTAATCGGCATTCGCAGCGGAACCGCCGGACGCCGCAAAACCGCTGAAGGACGGGGCGGCTTGCGCAGAAGTCGTTTCTATATCGCATTCGGCTCCGTCTCCATCCATTTCCACATCCCCGTCGCTCATGTCCCCGTCGGTGGGTTCGTCACCGTCAAGCGCATCGCCATCGGTAAGATCACCATCGGTAATGTCGCCATCGGCCATATCTCCGTCGATATCATCACCATCGGTAATGTCTGCTTCGGGTAGATCACTGTCGGTCGTATCTCCGTCAATCTCATCACCATCGGGCGCGTCGCCACCAACAGTATCAGCGTCCATGGACTCCTGATCTCCATCCGCATCGGAAACAGAACTGCCTTCTGAGCTACAACCGGTCAACACTAATACTGAAAGCAGGGCACACAACATCAAAATACGACTTGTACGCATCATCGTTCACTTCCTTGGCGCGAAATGATTTAGACAAATACATGTGAAGGTGAAAGTAGATTAGCACAGGGGAGGGAATTAACAAGAAATATAATTAGGAAGAGTCAGTATTCTGTGCATCCTCTCCCTTATCGCTGGACCTGCCCCTCAGTGGCCCGTATCGAGTCATGGATGAACCTTCTCCTACCAAAGCTTTTCTGTTTCCCGTCTCCCAGAAAGCCGGAACCCCTTCCCATGCGGGTATAGATTTTGGTGATATGAAAAATGTAAGAGGGTGCCTCCCGATCTGCTTTGCTCCCCGTTGTATGGACCACTTGACGAGTTAGAATCCGGGTTGAGAATGAGCCATGCGGCTCGACTGTTTGAATCGTAGCACAAGTTGCCTTTCCAATCATCTTTTTCGTGGTACACTGGCCATCCCCGCCCGGAGGATAGGGCTCCGCTGGAGAGCGACCCGAGCGCCGGACGGGTGGACGACGGAGGGACAGACGATTGAGGTCTGTCCTTTCTTTTTTCTGTTCCTTCGGAGTCCGTTAAAGCGCTAAACTCCGGGGGTTAGGGGGCAGAGCCCCCGAGAAGAAACGCTGCCGTTCCTCCTGCGGCGTTCGATACGCCATACTGCTGTGCGGGCGGTACGTGTTGTATTTTCTGCGCCACATTTCCGTTTTCACCTGCGCCTCGCGTAAGGTCAGGAAAATCTCCATGTTCAAATGTTCGTCGCGCACCTTCGATTTGAAACTTTCGATGAAACCGTTTTGCCAGGGACTGCCCGCGTCGATGTGCAGCATGTCCGTCCCGCGTTTGGTAAGCCACGTCTTCAACTTCTCGGCAATGAATTCAGGACCATTGTCGCTACGGATAAAGGCGGGATTCCCGTATTGATTGAACAGGTCATCCAGAATGCAGATCAGATCGTCCGACTTGATGCCACGATCCACATGGATCGCCAAGCCTTCCCGCGTGTACTCGTCCTCCACCGTCAACAGCTTGATCCGCCTGCCGTTGCTAAGCGAATCGAACATGAAATCGTAGGTCCATACGTGGTTCGGACACTCTGCCTTGACCGGCAGGCCCGCCGACTTCGTTTTCTTTTTCTTGCGCGGCTTGTGCCTCGGCAGGCAAAGCTCCAGATCCCGCCACACCCGATAGACCCGTTTCAGATTGACGATTTCCCTTCGATACATCACGCCCCAGGCCCGGCGATAACCGAAGCGCGGCTCGTCTTCTGAAATCGCTTTCAGTCGGGCCGCCAGGGCCGAATCGTCACGCGGATGGGCCTTGTAATAGTACGTGGATCGTTGCAAATGAACCAAGGCAGCCCCCCGCCGTACGGACAGACCACGTGAGACCGCGTGATCCACCGCGCACCGGCGATGCGCCGCCTTCACCAGTTTTTTTCCAAGAGTTCCTTAGCCACGTCGAGTTCCAGATCCCGCTCGGCCAGAAGCCGTTTCAAGCGGGCATTTTCCTTTTCAAGATCCTTGAGCCGCTTCGTCTCCGAAACCGACAGGCCGCCGAATTTCTTGTGCCAACGATAGAACGATTGCTCCGACACTCCATGCTTGCGGCAGATCTCCTGCACCGTCGAGGTCTTACACTCCGCTTCCTTCAAGATCGTTACTATCTGCTCGTCCGAAAATCGCTTTCCCTTCATCAGAATCCCTCCTTGAATCGTACAGGGATTCTAACACATCAGTTGTCCAGTTTTCGGGGGGCAGGGCAAAGTTGGTTCTGAAGGTAATCGCTACATAAACTTCTGGCAAGAGGATTTACCACGTGGGGCTGGTGTAACCATCAAGCAATCAATGGGCTTCGTCCCAGTTGTTTCCCAGGCCGACATCCACTTTAAGTGGGACATCCAACTGGGCGGCTTGCATCATTTCCCGAACCACCAGTTCCTTCATGCTCTCCAGTTCGTTTTCCAGTATTTCGAAGATCAGTTCATCATGAACTTGCATCAACATCCTGCTTTGCAGTTTTTGCCTGGATAATTCGCTGTCGATACGCAACATCGCGATTTTGATGATATCGGCTGCGCTGCCCTGAATGGGAGCGTTGATGGCGACTCGTTCCGCATAGGCGCGTTGGGAGGCGTTGGACGAGTCGATGTCGAGCAGAGGAATTCGGCGACCGAAAAGCGTCTGAACCACTTTTTCTTTGCGTGCTTGTTGTTGATGTTCCTCGATGTAGTCCTTCACCCCACTATAGCGTTCAAAGTAGTTATCAATGATCGTCTTGGCTTCGCGCAGTGGAATTCCCAGTGATTCGCTTAAGCCATACGGACTCTGACCGTACACGATGCCGAAATTGACCGCTTTGGCTCGACGACGCATTTCGCGATCTACCATGGGAGCCATGGTGTCGAAAACTTCTGCGGCGGTACGGGTATGCACGTCTTCGTCGTGATTGAAAGAGCGCAGCAGGATTTCATCTTTACTCAGGTGTGCAAGGATGCGCAGTTCAATTTGTGAGTAATCGGCACTGAGCATGGTAAAGCCTGGCTGGGGGATGAAGGCCCGGCGGATCATACGTCCGCTCTCCGTGCGTACGGGGATGTTCTGGAGATTGGGATCGGAAGAACTGAGTCTGCCTGTCATGGCTACCGTCTGGTTGAAAGAGCTGTGAATGCGTCCGGTTTTGGGGTTGATCAATTTTACCAGCGCGTCTGTGTAGGTACTACGCAGTTTGGCGGCCTGGCGATAATCGAGAATCAGGCGGGGTAGGGGATGCTTGCCTGCAAGCTTTTCCAAAACCGTTGAATCCGTAGAGTAACCCGTTTTGGTTTTTCGGCCTTTGGGTAGACCGAGCCGCTCAAATAAAATAACACCCAATTGCTGTGTACTGTTGATGTTGAATGTTTCTCCCGCCAGATCGTAAATTTCCGTTTCCATACCGGCAATCAAATGATCGAACTCATTCGTAAGCTTTTCAAGTGCCTGCTTGTCTACAAGAACTCCGGTTCGCTCCATTTTTGCCAGCACCGTTACAAGAGGTCGCTCGATGTCTTCATATAACGACCAGAGTTTGGCCTCTTTTACCTGTTTGCTGAGAAGACCGAATAGGCGAGCGGTGGCATCGGCGTCTTCGCCGGAGTAACGACAGGCGGTCTTGGTGTCCACCTGGTCGAATGTGACCTGGTCTTTTCCTTTGCCCGCGACTTGTTGATAGCTGATCATCTGGTGGTTCAGCCATTCCTGTGCAAGTGCATCCAGGCCATGTCCGCGTCTCGCAGGGTTTAGCACGTAGGACAACAGCATGGTGTCCTCTACCGTCCCGGCGAATTCAACTCCCTCCGTTCGCATGATTTCAATATCGAATTTGGCGTTCTGCATGATCCAGGTTTTGTCAGGATCTGCGAAAAGATTGGTTAGCGATTGCAATGCCTGGTTTTTGTTTACTTGCTTCACGTTGGGAAGACTGTGAGCTACCGGCACGTAATAGGTATTCCCTTTTTCAACGGAAAAGGATAATCCGACCAGTGGAGAGTCGGCGAGGGTGTCTGTGGTGTTGGTTTCGGTGTCGAAAGCGATCAACGATTGCTTTTCGAAGTATTGTACCATCTTATGAAGCTTCGTTTCGTCATCGACGAGGATGTAGTTGTCCGTTTCTAACGTTTTCTTAGGTGTGGCCAGCTCGAAGGCTTGTAATAGCGAGCTGAATTCCAGCCTCTCGAACAATTCGGTCGCCAGTTCCGGATCCGGAGCCTGTACAAGGTAATTGTCCAGATTGAAATCGAGCGGTACATCGGTGCGGATCGTCACCAGTTGTTTGCTTAAGCGAGCTTGATCGGCAAACTCGGTCAGGTTCTCCTTGCGTTTCTTGCCGGAAATGGCATCTATGTTTTCCAAAACGGCCTCTACTGAACCGAATTGCTGAATCAAGCTACTGGCTGTCTTTTCTCCGACTCCCGGAACGCCAGGGACGTTGTCGCTGGTGTCGCCTGCAAGCCCCAGTACATCGATTACTTTGTCCGGGCTAACTCCGAAACGTTTTTCCACTTCTGCAAACGAAATTCGCTTGTTTTTCCATGTGTCCAATAAACTTACGGAATCATTTACCAATTGCATCATGTCTTTATCGCTGGTGACGACTTTGACCTGATGGCCTTCCTTGGTAAGGAGCTTACACAATGTGCCGATGACGTCATCCGCTTCAAATCCTTCTTTTTCCACTGGGGGCAGGCGGAATGCTCGAACGACTTCTCGCACCAAGGGAAATTGCGGAGCCAGATCCTCTGGCGGATCGGGGCGATTCGCCTTGTAAGCAGGATAAAGATCCTGTCGGAAAGAAATACGGGATACATCGAAGACCGGCACCAAGTGGCTCGGCTGCTCGTCCTTGATCAGTTTGATCAACATCTGCGTGAAGCCGTAGACGGCGTTGGTTGGCAGACCGCTTGCGGTTGTCAGTCCACCACGAATGGCGTGATAGGCGCGGAAGATGTAGCCGCTGACATCGACAAGATATACGATTTTAGATTCGTTCATCAGTTCCCCGTTTTCTACATAATCACAACGGAATTCATCCTAGGGGTGAAGTGGTGCAGGGTCAAGCGCTTTTCATGGTGTAACGAAAACGGCCCGGATTGCTCCGGGCCGAAGAGAACTGAATGGTTGATTCAGATTAGAGAGTGAAGCGGCGGCGGCGTTGCAGCGCGAGCAGACCGAAGCTGAACAGCAGCATCAAACCTGCGGGATTGCCACTGTGCTGGCAACCATCGTCATCGTCGTCTTCATTGGTGTCGCCGTCGGTTGTGGAATCATCGCCGTCGGTAGTGGCATCATCGCCATCGACGGTGGCATCGTCACCATCAGGGGAGGCTGTGTCTCCATCGGGTGTAACATCGTCGCCATCGGGGGAGGCTGTGTCGCCATCGGGAGAAGCTGTGTCGCCATCGGTGGTGGCATCATCGCCGTCGGGAGAAACTGTGTCGCCATCAGTTGTGACATCGTCGCCATCGGGGGAGGCTGTGTCGCCATCGGCAATTGCATCGCCATCGACAAGAATATCGCCGTCGGTGATGTCTCCATCCATGATCGCATCGCCGTCCGTGGTTTGACCGCTGTCTCCATCCACGCTCACTACATCGCCGTCTGCAATCGCATCGCCATCTTCTCCGCCACCAAAACAGGTCTGGAAGTTATCGCAACCTTCTTGTTGTATGCAGGTCCACATGTCCTCTAAGGCTTGTGCATCTTCAGCATGCATGCCGCAACAGAGAATGACGCGGAAGGCCAAGGAGGGTTCCGAAGTGCAATCTCCAACGAAATCGACAATGCTGTTGCATAAGGTCAATGCTTCCGTGCTACAAGAATCGGCGGGATTGGGTGGGTCG
Organism: Myxococcota bacterium; assembly: GCA_965140415.1. Lineage (GTDB taxonomy): Bacteria > Myxococcota_A > SURF-8 > SURF-8 > SURF-8. Next base: position 3,315,733 of record OZ223209.1, on the reverse strand, counting down.
TTCGGGCAGTTGTCCGTAAGAACGGCTGTGCACGCCAAGGTGGTTTGTTCCTCATCACCGTCAATTGCGACATCGCCATCAACGACAGGGGCGAGACTTTGAGGGATTGCATCGCCATCGACAGGTATTGGGCCATCATCGCCGTCGACCGGAGCGTCCCCATCGGGAACAATCCAGTCGCTGTCGATGTCACCATCCAGATCGGGGACCGTGCTGCCGTCTGCACAAATGCAGGAAAAGCGACCGTCTTCATGGACTTCACAGATGCCTTTTTCCGTTCCACAGATTTCGGGCGGAAGCGCGCAAGAGGATTCGAGGATTTCCAGACAGGCAGCTTCGGTCATCTCAAATCCAGGCCCGCCGAGTCCGGAACCAGATCCGTCTGCGCATTCGCAGTTTACCAGGGTCGGCATTACTTCACAATTGCCACGCTCGCCTTGACAGGTGACGGACGCGATGTCACCGTCCAATGTCACGTCTCCATCTGCAATGATGTCGCCGTCGACCGAGTCTGCCCAGGCAGGAAAGGTGAATAACACCAGGGTTAGTAAAATGAGTAGTTTTCTTAGCGGTTTCATGATACCTCCTTTTTCAAGACAACAAAGGTTCTGAGGTGCCGTTGTTACACAACAAGACTCCGGCGCCTCTCCAATGAAAACATTCGGATTTCCTGTGCTGAGATGTCCCTGCATGTTGTTGGTTACGTGACGGTTCAGCATAATACTTGTTCCTTTTCACTTCGTCAATTGAATTCATATTAAAACACCATCGCTTGCATGTCTGACCATCCTAGTAGGGCTTGGGAGGAGAGGGTTGGACATATACCATGCAAGCGACGGTCGGGGTGGGTGGCGACAACCCAACCCCTATAAATGGTCTGCGTAGGTTTCCATCAACTCCACGATCTCCAGAATCTCCGGATCATTCAGTTGTCCGGCAGCTTGAAGCAGGTCTTCTGCCAACTCGTCGGCGAGGTCTCTGGCCTCATTCCAATGTCCGCGATACCACAGGTTTCCGATATCGATCAGACCTTGAGCGTACATGACAATGATGTCGGCTTTTTTCAATTGAGAGGCGCTCGAACTGAACAGTTCGCTGATCGACATTTCGATCTCTTCGTACATCGGCTGACGGGTAATCGGATCTTCGTAATCCACGCGTGCTTTAAAGATGTCCGTGGTGGCGGGTAGTTCCGGATCGCATGCTTGAATGATCTGGTGGAAGCTCATGGCATCGTTAGGCGCAAGATGTTGCGGTTCCACTTCTTCCGGGTTTTCGGAATATTCTTCGCCATGGAATTCCGCCATACGGAAATACCAGGGCATGGTCAATTCCATTCTCACGTTTCTTGCGGCCACTTCCATATTGGCCAGGAAGCGGGTCGGGTTGCCGAACATCTTTTCGGCTTCCGCTTGCGAATCGATAAACAAGTAGGCGCCTTTGCCTTTGTCGGTGACGGTATTCATCAGATCCTCGCGATAACCGCCATATTCGCTGACACCAACGCCGACCAGGTAAATGCCTTCGCCATCCTGATCTTGAGCCGAATTGGCAATCAGGTCCGCGCTTGTAACTCCGACATTCGCGCCGCCATCGGAGATCATCACCACTCGATTAATACGTGACGCAGAGAAGTTTTCACGAGCGAGGCGATAGGCGGTGGCCAAACCCGAGTTCAAATCGGTTGAACCGCCAGCGGACAAGCTGTTTGCAATTTGAAGCAGGGTAGGGTCGTTTTTCTGTTGGACGTTGTATCCATCCAGAAGCACGGTTTGACTGCTACTCCATTTCACCAGGGAGATGACATCGCCTTCGTCAAGCACACTTGCCATGGCTCGCAGGATATACTTCATCATGGTAATGGGATGTCCACTCATGGAGCCGGATGTGTCCAGAGAAAAGACGATGTTTAACGGGCGTCGATTTTCAGCTTGTACTTTACGGCCTTGGGCGTATGCCAGTAACGAATATTCCCCGATTTCCTGGTCTTTCCAGCGCATCTGCATTCCCACGCTGGCAGGGCGGTCACTGGGGCCATCATAAGACAAGTCATAGTAGTTCAGAAATTCGTAGATGCGCACGTTTGCTGGATACACAATTGAATTCGCGTGGATTGCCGCACGAGCAAAAATAGGTGAAGCCTGCGAGTTGGAGTCATCGGAAGAGAGGTAAAGAACCATCGGATCTTGATTATCCGGGCAGACCAGTTCCTGAATTTCTTCTTCTACTCCTTCTGTGCCATCTTCATCGCCATCGATTCCAAAGTCCTGATCGGCTGCCATTTCCGCATCACCGTCGATCAAGGCATCTCCATCGGGGGACGAGTCGCCGTCAATCAACTCATCTCCATCAACAGGGTAATCACCGTCAACAGGGTAATCACCATCTGGAAGATGGGTGCCTTCGCTTTCTGAGGCATCACCATCGGTTAGCGGCCCGTTCCAGTCGCCATCCGCCACAGAGTCGCCATCTACCGTGTTGTTGGCGTAGCATTGTCCATTGTGGCAATAGGCGTCACTGCCACAGTCCGCATTGCTTTGACATTGCTGTTTGTAGCCATCTCCATCGATTGAAGCATCGCCGTCGGTGGCATCGCCATCGGTGGTCCAAGTGTTGCCGGAATTGGAATTTCCAGAACTGTCTCCATCTGTGCTATCGCCGTCTGTGGTGTCATCGTTGCCGGAATCGATGGGATCATCATCGCCGAAATCGCAGGCGGATAGCGTTAGTGACATCAAGATCATAAGAAACCATACTGACAAATATTTCGGCATGACACCCTCCTGTTCGAGATGTGATGTGACTTCATTAACGTTAAGTATTGTATGCACCCTCTGTGCCAATAATAAAATAGCCTGAGAAAACAGTGTTATAGGAAAAATCAGGGTTACTGTTCTTTCCTTTCAGTGGTTTTCTGTGTGACATCAATGTCATGTCATTGATGAATATGTCATAGTGGGTGTGGCTGGGTTGAATTCCTGACATTATTGTCAATGGCACTTGGTTTTCGATAGAATTTATTTTCATTCGGATTGGGTGGGGCCTAGGAAGAATGATATGGTGGGATTTTAATCTTGCGTTCTTCTTCAAGATTAGTAATTGTTTGCTAATTTTAGCTTTTTATGTTAATTTTAATGTTGGGGCAAGTGATCAATACATGAAGCGGAACCTATCACGTGGAGACGATCTCTGATGATATTCACGGGACCCACAAAGGATGGGACGGACTGGGCTGGGGAATCCAAGATTGAAATCACGTTCGATTCCAAGGACGAACTGGAAAAGAACTTCGACAAATATCTTAAGTCCAGTCGCGCAGTTGTGCGTACTTCTTCCGAGGCACGACCGGGGGATAGCAAGCAACTTGTGTTTGTCCTCCCAAATGGCCAATCGTTCGAGATTCAGGCTGATGTGGAAAAAGTTAAGGAGCAGGGGGAAAAACCCTACTCGATATCTTTGTTTAAACTGGTTGATTTTTCTGCGGAACACAAGCAACTGGTGATGGATGCGCTTTCGGAAGATAAAGCGGACATCGACATTTCAGATTCCGATCTTACGATCGATTTAGGTGGGTTGGAAGATGATCTCCCAACTTCTCTGCCAACTCCTGAAGCCAAGCCTTCTCCCTCAACGTCAACGCCCAGTAAAGCCAAAGCGGAAAAGAAACCAAAACCTGCTGCTCCTGCTGAGCGCAGTGAGGAGGATCGCGCTGCCGTTGCTGCGATGTTAGCGGAAGATTCTCCCGACGATGAAGATCTTATTGAGGCTGAATTACCTGAAGAACTGAAGGGTGTTTCCGGTGATCTGATCATGCCTAAAAAGGAGGGGATGAGCGCCGAGGACGATCCCTACCTTGAACAAAAGAAATATGTCGTTGCCTATATTCTAGCCTTTACAAAATCCGTGCAGCGTTCCGGATACTATGCGGACTCGAACCATCCCGAAGCCGTTAAGGCCAAGAAGGGATTGTACGCTCTGCTGCGAAAGATCATTGGAAAACGGCGCGAAGTCAACTTTATCCGCAAGGCCATCGGTGATGAAAAAGACGTTCTGGTCGACGGCGTGCTAGATGAAATGCTGGGATTGCGTGAGATCATGCCTCACGGTATGGCGGAATTGTACATCCCACGCTTTTTAGAATACCTGGAAAGGCGTTGCTTGATTTCATTGTCGATCAAGCGCGGAATCAACGAAGACAAGTTCAACCGCTTTATCGATTTGCTTAGTATGTATTCTCCGGAATTCCGCGAGGATAGTCGAAAAGAGGGTGAGCGCTTTACAAAGACATTGGTTGAAAGCGGTATTTTCGAGATCAGCGCCATTTTCGATGAAGATATCATTTCCAGTGGGCGAAAGCTCCCTTGGCAGGCGGAGTTGACGCTCTCCCGCCTGAAAAAAGATTTGAAAACGGTTCCTCTGTTGAAAAATGCGACCGAAGACGAGCTTGCCAAAATCAAGATTCGCATCTTCTCGGATACAATCAAGCCGCTGCGCAACCCATCCTTTATGATTGCGGTGTTGCTCAATGCCGATTTGATTATGGATGCCATTGAAGGTAGTACCGTTACAAAAGACATCGATGTCGAGCAGTTCATGATCCGTGGTGCGGACATGAAATTCCTGGCAGAAACGTCTTATGTGCTGCTTAAGGAACTGGATGGCGTTCGCGAACTGCAGCGCAAGGCACCTTTGGAAGTACAGCGACAGAAGGCCAGCGAACAGGAAAAAGTTTTAGTTCGTATTTTCAAGCATATCGCCGATCGTTTCCTTGAAGAAAAAGATCCGAATGCAGATGAAGCATTGGAAGTGTTTTTCGGACACAAAATGATTGCCTTCCAGACCTTGCCTGTGCGTATTCAGGAGCGAATCACCAATAAGAAATTGATGGAAGCCTTCTTGGAACACGCCGATGAAATTCTGGAGCGTTTCGATTCCCACCTGGGAGATCGTGATTTCTCTGAATTCTTGAATCGGTTCCAGCGAGTTGTTCCGTTACTGTCGGAGAAAAAAGAATTTCTACTTGTCGGTCGTATCATCGATGCGGCTCGCAAGCACTTGGATGATCGCGACGTACGCCGAAAAAGCAAAACACGCAGATTGTTTGATTATATAGCAAGTACCAATGTCCTGGACCAATTGCGCGAAGCATTCGAGTCGGACGACAAAGATCTGCGCGCGTTGGCTACCGGAGTGTTTGTGACTTTCGGTTCCAAATCCGTTCCCATGTTGTTGACCTTGTTGAAAGATCACGATGACAAATGGGTGCGCAAGCAACTGATCAGAGCCATTACCGATATCGGTCCCAATGGTGTGCCTTACCTCATTACTGAATTGTACCGAGAGGGCAATCCCTGGTATTTCCTGCGTAACGTCATTAATATCCTAAGTGTTGTTGGGGACAAGAAGGTTGTCGGGAAACTGACACTGCTGTTGTACCATGAGAATTCATCCGTTCGCGAGGAAACCATCAATGCATTGGTCAAGCTTGCGCCGGATGTGGCGGAAACCCACTTGATCAAGGCGTTGGACGATCAAGAAGCCAAAGTCCGGGAAAAAGCGATCTTTGGATTGGGCAATCTGAAAAGCCACAATGACCGCGTGATGCGCTTCTATATGGATGTTCTGGAAGGGCGGGGTGAAAACAATGACGATTCCATGCGAGTCCAGGTCATTCGGGCTGTAGGCAATCTGGATGATCTCGACGAGCCGCGCAGGAAAGCGATTGAAAACCTGTTGGTGGAATTGCTGGAAACCGTATATGGCGGAGGTTGGAAAACCCTGTTCAAGAAATCGACAGGTGCGATTTCCGTTTCGGACGGTGTGAAACTGGCGGTTTGTACCACGCTAGGCAAAATCGGATCGGGTCGCCGGGTGAAAGGCGTCTTGAATCGTGCACAAAAAGAAAAAGATCCGATCTTGTCTCAACGGGCAAAAGAAGCTCTGGACGAAATCAGCGTACGCCATCCTTGATCCCTGTCTTTCTGTGTTTTGAAACCTGAACGACACTCACCTTTTTATCGAATCGTGAGTCTTGTGGAATTTCAATTTCCTGGTAAAGTATGTCCTGTCTTTTTGTCCTCGGTAAGCTTGATACACAATAGGGAGAAGTGGTTTGTTGGATGCTCTGTCATGGGTTGAAGTCAGTGAATCCGCTCTGGCGCACAATGTACGTCAATTCAAACGGTTGATTGGTGAAGAGCGGCAACTGCTTTCGGTCGTTAAGAGTGGCGCCTACGGTCATGGACTGGAGCTTGTTGCCCGTATCGTGTTGAATCATGGCGCGCAATGGCTGGGAGTTTTCAATATCTGGGAAGCCTTGCAGTTACGTCGTTGCGGCATTACTGTCCCCATCCTGGTGTATGGACCCACTCCGGCGGAATGCTTGGAGGATGCTGACCGCCTGGGAATTCATCTTACCATCGCTTCTACAGAGGCTGTGCAAGAGGTATTGAAAGCCGAGTGCTCCTCGCTACACGTTCACCTTAAAATTGAAACCGGTACGAATCGACAGGGATTATGCGCTGATGAGTTGGCTCTGGCGGCAAAGCTTGGGCGAAAGCCTGGTGTCGATATTGCCGGTATTTATACTCATTTCGCCGATATCGAAGACACCACGGATCATCGTTTTGCAGAACAGCAGCTTGAGCGCTTTAAGGAAGTGTTGCACAAACTGGAGGAACTCCAGTTGCGGCCTCAGTTGCGACATACCGCCTGTACGGCGGCGACATTATTGTTCCCGCAAACCTATTTCGATCTGGTAAGAGTGGGAATTGGAACGTATGGGCTTTGGCCAAGCAAAGAAACCTTTGTGTCTGCGCAACACTTGGGTAGAGAAACGCTTGAGTTAAAGCCGGTGATGACGTGGAAAACACGCATCGCCCAGGTCAAGCGACTGCGTATCGGAGAATACATCGGGTACGGGCGCACGTTCAGAACCACGCGGGAAACTCGCATGGCCGTATTGCCGGTCGGTTATGCCAATGGCTACGATCGGGGGTTGTCCAACGATGCGTTCGTGCTGATTCACGGTGGAAGAGCCAGGATTCTGGGGCGTGTTTCGATGAACATGTGCATGGCGGATGTAACCGATATTCCCCGCGCTCAAGTCGGAGATGAAGTCATCCTGCTTGGTAACCAGGGAGATGACCGCATTTCCGCCGAAATGATGGCCTCGTGGCTGGGCACGATCAATTATGAAGTCGTTACACGAATCGAGCCTCATGGAGCCCGTGTAATTGTTTCCTGATTTCTATGCCTTTCTCGGAGAAAAAGAGGAAACCTCGCTCAATTCTTCAAAGAGCTTGCGCTCGTCTTCCGTCAATGACGTTGGAATGACGATTTTTACCTTGATGTATAAGTCACCTTTCTTTCCACCTTTGATCGGCATGCCGCGCTCTTTCAGGCGCAGTTGTTTTCCAGACTGCATCCCTGCCGGAATTTTGGTTTCAATTTCACCAGCCAGCGTTTCAATGCGCAATACCGTTCCCAAAGCCGCTTCCCAAGGGGTGATCGGAAGCTCAAGCACAAGATCGTCCCCTTTGACATTGAAACGGGGATGTGGTGTGATTCGAACGGTGATCAGCAGATCGCCACGCGGCCCGGCAGTGCCATTGGCTCCTTGACCGGCAAGGCGGATCTTTTGACCGTTGCGGATACCAGCCGGAATGCTGATCTGGTAGGTCATGACCTCGCCGGATGCGGTTTGAAGCTGAATCGTCTTGCTCGTTCCGCGATAGGCGTCTTCCAGGCTGATTTCGATGTCCGCTTCCAGATCCGATCCTCGCATCGGGCGTTGCCTGGCGCCGGGATGGGAGTGGCTCGCTCCGCCAAAATTCGAGAACAGATCTTCAAAGCCACCGAAGCCGCCTGCCGAACGACCCGCGCCTCCACCTCCGAAATTTCCGAAAATCGAATTAAAGAAGTCGGAAAAGCCGCCAGCGCCGCCTCCCTGTTCGAAATCCATATGCACGTTGCCCCAGCCGGGAGGTGGTCGGAAGCGTTCGCCATTTTTCCAGTTCGCGCCTAATGTGTCGTATTTCTTCCGCTTTTCCGGATCTTTTAAAACCTCGTAAGCTTCATTCACCTGTTTGAATTTGGTTTCCGCTTCCGGGGCTTTGTTGATATCCGGGTGATATTTCTTCGCCAATGCGCGAAAGGCTTTCGTGATTTGTTCTTTTGACGCCTTACGGTCAATGCCCAGTACGTTGTAATAGTCGATGTATTCCATTAACAATCATCTCTTTCAGTGGAGAATGCTTTCAGCTGCTTGCCACAACGACCATCGAAGCTCTTAGCAGGTTGCCATCCATCATCCAGCCGGAGCGCAATTCCGCAATGATCATTCCCTCTTCGAACTCGGGATTGTTTTGCGTGCTAACGACTTCGTGCAGCGCGGGATCGAATACTTTACCCGCGGTTTCGATTCTTGTAACCCCTTGTTTTGCCAAGATATCGGTCATCATGCGTTGCATCGTTTCTAATCCCTGTCGCCAACTGTCATCCTGACCAGGAAGTTGGGAGAGGGCGCGATCCAATGCATCGGAAAGTTCCAGCAATTCAACGAAATGAGCTCGTTTGAAACGGGAAATCCCTTCCTGTATCCGCTTGGGGATCGTTCTTGTGGCGTTGTCCAGTTCCGCCATGCTGCGCAGGCAGCGGTCTTTCCAATCGATATTTTCTTCCTTTGTTTTCTCGGCTTTTTCATTGTCCTCAAAGGAGGGATCCTGCGCGTTTGCAGATTCCTCTTCGATAGGCTGATCCGTTGAGTTCGGCTCTGCTTCGCTCGCTGCTTTTTCTGCCGCCACGGAACTTTGAGAATCCAACTCCTCTTCTTCTGCCGGAGTTTTCGGATCGTCTGTTTCAATTGGAATGTTCTTGATCATCGTAACGTCTCACCTGCCCTAGTGTTCAGTTCAAATTGCTAACTCGTGTCGGTAGTAAAATAAGAGCGCTTGCCATAATGTCAAGTTTTCAGCCGGGTATATTTATTGGAATGGCGCTTGTTCGTGATGAAAGGGGAAGAACATAGGAATCTTCACGACTTAATGTCGGAAAAAGTTTTTCGTCACTTGACAAGTGCCAGATCAATCTTAGTTTAGCTTAGATGAAACGATAAACGCCGATCGAACGGTCGTTTGGAAAATTAGAAAGCTTAGTGAAAGCGAAGCGTTAAACAATTACATGAGACTCCAATATAGAGAAGGAGAAAACGATGGCAAAAACAGTAGGAATTGACTTAGGAACGACGAACTCTGTCATCGCGGTTATGGAAGGCGATAATGCGACGGTAATCGCGAATGCAGAAGGTGCCCGCACCACTCCCTCTGTGGTGGGGTATACGAAAGAAGGAGAACGACTTGTAGGCGCATTGGGAAAACGACAAGCGGTCATGAATCCGCAGGATACCGTCTTTTCCGCCAAGCGTTTTGTAGGGCGCAAATGGGGTGAGGTCGATGAAGAATCTCGCCAGGTGCCTTATGAAGTCGTTCGCTCCGATAACGATACGATTCGTTTCAATGTGGGTGGCAAGCAGGTTGCACCGGAAGAGATTTCCGCTCAGGTTTTGCGCAAACTGGTAAATGATGCCGAAGCGTATCTGGGTGAAAAGGTCACGGACGTCGTCGTGACCGTCCCCGCATACTTCAACGATTCCCAGCGCCAGGCAACAAAAGATGCCGGTAAGATCGCGGGCTTGAACGTGCAGCGTATTGTCAACGAGCCGACGGCGGCAGCTTTGGCCTACGGTCTGAATCGACGCAAAGACGAAAAAATCCTGGTTTTCGATTTGGGTGGTGGAACATTCGATGTGTCGATTCTGGATATCGGCGACAATGTGGTGGAAGTTATGGCCACCAACGGCGACACCCATCTGGGTGGAGACGATTTCGACAGAAAACTGGTCGATTATATCGCCGATGAATTCAAAAAAGAGCAGGGCATTGACCTGCGCTCCGATAAGCAGGCGTTGCAGCGCTTGACCGAGGGTGCGGAAAAAGCCAAATGCGAGCTGTCCACAATGAGTGAAGCCACAGTTTCCCTGCCGTTCATTACAGCGGATGCCAGCGGTCCCAAGCATTTGGAAATGCGCATCAATCGGGCCAAATTCGATGAGTTGACCCATGATCTGGTCGAGCGTACGCGAGGACCGGTAAATCAGGCGTTGTCCGATGCCGGTTTGCAGCCCGGTGAAATCAATGAGGTCATTCTGGTCGGTGGTTCCACTCGTATTCCGGCTGTCAAGGCACTCGTCAAGAGTATCATCAACAAGGAACCGAACCAGTCCGTGAACCCAGATGAAGTCGTGGCGATGGGCGCTGCCGTGCAGGCCGGTGTGTTGCAGGGTGATGTGAAAGACGTCGTGCTGCTTGATGTTACTCCGTTGTCTTTGGGAATCGAAACGCTGGGTGGCGTAATGACCAAGCTCATCGAACGCAACACCACGATTCCCGTTCGCAAGCAGGAAGTTTTCTCGACCGCGGATGACAATCAAACCGCCGTAACCGTTCGCGTACTTCAGGGTGAGCGCGAAATGGCCTCCAGCAATCGTTTGCTGGGTCAGTTCAACCTGGAAGGCATTCGTTTGGCGCCGCGCGGCGTGCCGCAAATCGAAGTTGCATTCGACATCGACGCAAACGGAATTTTGAATGTTTCGGCCAAGGATCTTGAGACGCAGAAAGAACAGAAGATCACCATTACGGCTTCTTCAAACCTGAACGATGCCGAAATTGATAAAATGGTTCAGGATGCCGAAGCGCATGCGGAAGAGGACAAGAAAAATCGCGAAGCGATCGATGCCCGTAACCAGGCGGATCACCTGGCATACTCGGTTGAGCGCCAGTTGAATGAGTTGGGCGAAGCTGTTCCGGAAGCCGATCGTAAGGAAGCTACGGAAAAGATCGAGGCGATTCGTACCGCCGTCAAGGAAAACGCCGATAAGCCTGAAATCGACAGGTTGAAAGGCGAGTTGGAGCAGGTGTTGCAGCGTATCTCGCAGGTGGCTTATCAACAGGCTGCTCAGCAACAACAACAAGAGGGTGCGGCTCCTGGCGGTAATGGCGCTCCTGAGGAGGGTGCTTCACAAGACAAAGGTTCTGATGACGATGTCATCGATGCTGACTTCACCAAAGTGGATTAGTACCGAATCGTGAAGTAATCTAAAAACTCATCATAAAAACGCTCTACGGTATTGGCTGTAGGGCGTTTTTTTTGTTTCAACTTCCAATTCCGATTCCTGGCAGCCTTGCCGATTCGAACGAACGGTGCGGCTGGCTTTCTTTTCCCTTCCCCGACGGAGCCGCCTCGCATCATGAGGCTTGAAGAACCGGGGTATTAGCGGGCGGCAGTCAAGGCCGGAGCGACAGCGACGTTCATATAGCCTTGACGGCGGTTCGCGCCCCGGTACAAGCCACTGATGATGCGTGGCAGGTGACGGAAGGCGGAAGGGAACCCCTTCCTTGATGGTGGGCCTTGTGGATTTCTTTCTGTCTGTTTTGTTTTTCTGTTTTGGGATTAGACCGGTTCTTAATCATTTTCAGCTACAGATTCTGTAAGTTCGTGGCATAGTCTTACGCGATCGAAGATCGTGGAAGGCTGTGTGTCTTCAATAAGTTACACACGGCCTCCCGGAATTTTCCATTCCGTGAGACCATGGCACATCCCGATTACTCGATGGACAGAAATGAGTAATACCTGCTCTAGCGCCCTATTTTAAAAACTCAGGTCCATAAAAGAAACGCGCCCGGAGGTGGGAGACCTCCGGGCCTGGGAATGGGAAATAGAAAATGAGGGAACGAATAACAGATCGATAGCTTGTGGTTAAAATTCAAACGAGGAGCCCACAAACTCCTTTCGATACTTGATCAAAACATCGCGAAGCGCTTCGCGAATGTATTCGCTTTGACGAATTCGAGTCTTGTTGCTCAAGAAGCGCAGCATTTCCTTGTACTGAACGGGAATCACCACATTAGTAGCGGCTGTTGCTTGATTGTGATAATCCAATACTTCGCTGGTATGCATACGAGACATTTCGTTCATTCGCCTTTGTTGTTTGTGAGTCTAAGTGGTTTAAGTGTCACTTAATTATGCTATCATTATGTCATAATAAAGCAAAATATGCAATTCAATTATTGAATATTTTCAAGATTTAAAAATCTCTAGTTCCTAATCGATTCGCTTGGGTGATCACTATGAAGGTCATCACCTCAAACGCGATGTCCAGTTAAAGAGATGAACGCACAATCGCAGATGGATAGCTGCTGTCGGTAAGAAGCATCGTTCGGTCTTGATAAACACAAACGGGCATAAATAAGGCTTGGTTTGTCACTGCTTTTTTGTTTGACAACCATATATGGTGTGCTATATTCCGGACCCTTATGATCTGGGAATATCCCTATCATTCACATGTACGCGACATTTAGACGCGCAATATAAATGACGGTGTTTACGGTTATTTTTCTGAAGAAGGGAGAGTTTCATGGCGAAGAAAGTTGACACAAACCACAAGCGCGTGGTTGGCTTCATCGGTCACGCTGGTGCGGGTAAGACATCGATTTGTGAAGCGATTCTCTACCTTTGCAAAGCGAACGAGCGTCTGGGAGCCGTCGATGCCGGTCAGTCCGTTATGGATTTCGAACCGGAAGAGCAGAAACGGCAATATTCCGTTTCCACGGCTTTCTTCGATGTGATGCGCAAAGATCATCAGATCTTCATGCTCGACACTCCCGGAAACTCGAACTTCATTCCCGAAGGATACGCCATGTTGCCGGTTATGGGCGCTGCCGTTTTGCCGGTCGACGCGCTGGAAGGCGTGAAGTTCCAAAGTGAAATCATGGCACAACGTGCCCAGGCGGAAAAGCTTCCGTTCGTGGCAGTCATCAATCGCCTGGATAAAGAGCACAGTGATTTCGATAAAGCCGTGCAAAGCATTAAAGAATCGTTGCCTGTCGAGCCGGTGCTGATTCACCTGCCGATCGGAAAAGAAGATGGCTTCTCCGGAGTGGTCGATCTGCTGGCGAACAAGGCGTACACTTACGATGGCAACGGTGGTATCGGTAAAGCCATCGATATTCCAGCCGATATGGCAGATCAGGTGGAAGAGATGCGCAGCACCATGATCGAACGTCTAGTCGAAGGCGATGATGAGATCATGATGAAATACCTGGAGGGCGAGGAAGTTACCGATGAAGAACTTCAGCAGTGCCTGAAAAACGGCCTGTTGAACCTGCAATTCTGCCCGGTCTTGTGTGCTTCGGCGCTTAAAAATATCGGTGTTGACTTGCTGCTGGACTTGATCTGCCAAACCTTCCCGAACCCGACGGAAGAGCGCCCGCGCACCGTGGTGAATCTGAGCAGCGGTGAAGAAGAATCGCTGACCATTTCCGAAGACGGTGAATTCGCGGCTCAGGTCATCAAAACCTTATCCGATCCGTTTGCGGGAAAAGTTTCCATTTTCCGTGTCTACCGCGGTTCTTTGGCTCCCGATGAGCAATTCTACAATCTGAATCAAAGCAGCAAAGATAAGCCGGGTAAACTGTTCTACGTGCGTGGCAAAAAACAGGAAGGAATCGAAGGCGCTTCCACCGGTGAAATCTGTGCCGTTCTTAAAGTCAAAGACATCGCGACCGGCGATTCGCTTTGCATCAAGGAAGCCAATGGTGTCAAGTTCCCGGAATTACCCAAGGTCGCTCCCATGGTCAATCTGGCCATTCGCCCCAAGACTCAGGGCGAAGAAGAAAAGATGGCGGCAGCTCTCACTCGCATCCTCGAAGAAGACCCGAACCTGTCTTTCTGGCGAGAAGAACAAACCAAGGACTTCATCCTTTCGGGTATGGGTCAGTCGCAGATCGACGTTGCCATGGAACGCATGAATCGCAAGTTCAGCGTCGAAGTCGAATTGAGCGAGCCCAAGATTCCTTATCGCGAAACAATTCGCGGTAAAGCGGAAGCGCAAGGAAAATACAAGAAACAGACCGGTGGTCGTGGACAATATGGTGACTGTCACATCCGCGTGGAGCCGTTCCCCGGTGGCGGTTTCGAATTCGTCGATGCCATTGTGGGTGGTGTCATTCCAAGACAGTTCATTCCTGCCGTTGAAAAAGGTATCGTAGAAGCCATGGTGAAGGGCGAACTCACCGGTAACCCGGTGCAGGACGTGAAAGTCGAACTCTTCTTCGGTTCCTACCACAACGTCGATTCCTCTGAAATGGCATTCAAGGTTGCCGGTTCGATGGCGTGGAAAAAATGTATGCTCGAAGCCAAGCCTGTTATTTTGGAACCGATCATGAAGGTAGCCATTACGGTGCCGTCTGAGTACATGGGTGATGTGTACGGCAATATCTCCTCCCGACGCGGTAAGGTGCAGGGTAGTGAAGATGAAGCTAAGTTAACCGTTATCCACGCCGAGATTCCTCAGTCCGAGATGCATACGTTGTCTCCCGATCTGCGTGCCATGACGCAGGATAAGGCGTTCTTTACTGCGAACTTCGATCATTACGAGGAAGTCCCCGCAGCAATCGCCGAGAAAATCGCTGCGGAATACCGCAAATCCAAAGAAGAAGAATAAATTCTTCCAGTTTTCGATATTACACGACCGCCCCTGTTTTGGGGCGGTCGTTCGTTTGATGGCATTGTCCTCGCTAGTTGGCGGGGATTTTGTCGTTTTGGAACGACATTTCTCATGATTCTCTTCGTTAGTCGTTAGCCTGGCTTTGTCTTTTTCAAATTTGCAATAAAAAACCCGCCGGATTCGGCGGGTAAGCGATTTTATCGAGACGACTGAAAGCCGCAGGATGTTCAGTGGCCGTAGTCGTCGTCATCCAGAGTCACTGGTCCTCGGAAGGTGCGGTAAATCCAGAACGTATAGCCCAATACAAAGGGGAAACCGAGCAGCGTGATTCCAAGCATCCAGCTCAGAGTCAACTTGGAAGAGGAGGAATTGAACAGCGTCAGGCTTAAATCGGGATTCGTTGCCGGAACGAAACTGGGGAATGTCGCCGCCGCAACGAGCATAAATGATGCCGCGATGGTCAGACTGTTCGTAAGAAACGCCGGGAATGAGTTGCGTCTCATGGTGAACCATCCTGTCAATACGATCGCGGTCAGAGCCAATACCGGTATCAGCCAAAGTGCCGGGGCTGCGTTGTAATTGCTAAGGTGACCCGGATGCCAGACAAATGAAAGCACGCTTGACAGAATGAACAGGACCAGGAAGACCGGCCAGGAGATTTTCGCCCAGTTCTGCGCGCGTGCCTGCACGTCTCCCCTTGTTTTAAAGCCCAGGTATAACGCGCCCTGTGTTGCGAGCATCGCCAGTCCGGTCAGACCGATCAGCAGGCTGAAGGGGTTCAATAGCGCCAGGAATCCGGCAACGTAATTGCCGTCGGCGTCCAGTTCCATGCCGTTAAGCAGGTTGCCCAATGCAACTCCGAATAACAGTGCAGCAAGAGAACTACCCACTGAAAATGCGAAATCCCATCCTTTACGCCAGCGAGAGCCTTCTTCGAGCGAGCGGAATTCCATTGCAACGGCGCGGAAGATCAGCGCTAACAGCACCAGCATCAATGCCAAATAAAAACCGCTGAAAACCGAAGCATAGACCGCCGGGAACGCGGCGAATAGAGCGCCTCCACCGGTGATCAGCCAAACTTCGTTGCCGTCCCAGAAAGGACCGATGGAGCGCAGCAGCAGGCGTCGTTCTTCATCCTTCTTTACAAAGAGATGCCAGAAGCCCACTCCCAGATCGAAACCGTCTAGAATGGCGTATCCGATTAAAAGAACCAATACCAGCACGTACCAGATGATTTGTAAGGTTTCCATCAGGCTGTCACCTCCTTTCCGTCATCGGTAGGAAGTGGCGGACCGGTAACAATCAGTTTTTTCAGGGCATAGAGCCATACAAACAGCAGCAGCGCGTAAATCGTGCCGAACATGAAGAGCGAGAAGAGGATTTCTCCGGATGACACCTTGGGGCTGATTGCATCGGCGGTGCGAATCACTTTATACACTGCCCAGGGTTGCCGACCCACTTCGGCGGTAATCCAGCCGAGTTGGTTTGTCAATGTCGCCAAGGGAAACATCAACATCGAAAGTTTCAAATAAGTTTTTGCGTTGGGCAGGATGTTTCTGATGTGCAGATAGCCTCCCCATAAGGTGAACAAGATAAATCCCATGCCGATCATCACCATGAAGTGGAACGAATAAAAAGGCAGAATTACGGGAGGACGTTCGTCCTTGGGGAAGGCTTTCAAGCCTTTGACTTCGCTGTCGATCTTGCCATGGGCCAGAACTGAAAGCAGTGGCGGCATTTCGATTGCAAAATAAAAACGCTCGTTTTCAACATCTGGAATTCCGAACAATTTCAAAGGAGCATGGGTCGTCGTTTCGAAGTGACCTTCCATCGCTGCCAGTTTTTCCGGTTGCAGTTTCGTGATTTGCACACCGTGCCAGTGACCCAGTCCTAATTGGATCAAGGATGTCGCCAACGCAACCAGCAGCGCGATGCGGATCGACTTGTCAGCGAATTCAAAGTGCCTGTGTTTGAGTAGATACCAGGCACTGACGCCCATCACCAGGAAAGCGCCGGTCGTAATTGATGCGCAGACTGTATGGAAGTAACGGGGCAGGGTAGAGGGGTTGAATAATGCCGCCCAGAAGTCCGTCAGCACCGCGCGACCTTCAAGAATCTCAAAGCCAGCAGGTGTTTGCATCCAGGAGTTGGCTACGATAATCCAGAATGCGGACAGCGTTGAACCGATGGCAACCATCAATGCCGCAAACCATAAAGTATTTTTGCTGACCTTGTTCCAGCCGAAAATGAGTACGGCTAAAAACGTGGATTCCAAAAAGAAAGAGAAAATCGCTTCGGCAGCCAGCGGCGCACCGAAGATGTCTCCGACAAAGCGAGAATACTCGGCCCAGTTGGTGCCGAATTCGAATTCCATCGTGATACCAGTTGCAACGCCCACACCGAAAGTGAGTGTAAACATGCGGATCCAGAAGCGGCTGGTCTGTTTCCAGAATTCTTCACCTGTGGATCGGTATTTTCCCAACATCCAGACGATAATCCAGGCCATGCCGATGGTAATAGGAGGAAACAGGAAGTGGAATCCAGCGGTGAAAGCGAATTGAATGCGTGCAAGAAGAACGGGATCCATTATTTTACCTTTCCGGCTCCAAATTGGAATCATGTCAATTTAAGTCTTGGTATAGATCTATGTCAAGAAAACTTTATGTAACTTCGTACTGTTTCATGTAGTGATACCCTATTCAACTTCATATGAACAGGAAAAGATTGTCGAGAATGCAATTCCATGATACAACCTGTTGAATATTCTCGCCATGTGTCTCTTCGGCAAAGTCATTGTATTTCGACTTTTGCTTTGTGAGACCTTGTCAATAGGCCATCCGACGTTTAGGAGGGAGCCATGCTGCATCGTCTATGCTGGCGAATCGGATCAATCATTGTTCTTAGCTGCTTCATGTTTGTCTTGGCTGGATGCCCTGGTCCAAGCGCCGATTCACCCGATCCAGATACAATCGTTACCAATTACGACACTCAACCGGTGGCGATTACCAACCCGGATTGGACGATTCTCCCTTTGCCAAATAACCTGATGAATCCTGCCGCTCAGGCACGGATCGGAGTCATGGTGGTTGGTGATACTCCCTTGGATGCTGAAACCGACACCTTGCAAGTTCCGATTATCGACGCGGTTGAGGCGAATCGATCCCAGGATCTGGGCTACGAGTTGGATATGGATTCGGATCTGACCGTCGATTTGAAAACCAGTATGAACGAGTTGGATGGCTATGTTCCTAACTTCGTTCCTGAAATCCCGTTTTCAAAGCTTGTGGATATGGATAGCATCGTTCGTTATTCCGAAAAAAGCGAGCAAAGCAATCCGGAAGAAGCCAATTTCTTTTTGTTGGATATCACCGACCCGGAGCAGCCGGTTGCCATCGATCCAGATAGTTACTATCTACTGTTCAATATCGACTTGCGGGAAAGTTACCCCTATAACATGACCATTCGCTTCAAACCGGTGGATAGTTTGATGCCGGAGTTGTTCGATTCCGGTCATAGCTATCTTGTGGTAATGACCGGTCTGAACGAAAAAGGAATTAAAGATGTCGATGGTCAGGCGTTTTTGCCAGATGCACCATTCCTGCTCTTTGCTGCCGAGGATGAGCAAGCCTATATCGCGGCAGATGGTTCCCCTCGCAACAACCTGTTTACCGATGTCGAGTATATCCAGGAACTTGAAAACGCTCGCCAGACGACCAATTACGGCTTGAAGATCTGGGAGGGCTTGTTTTCGGAGATGGGACGCAGCCGCAACGAAGTGATCAGCGCATTTCACTTCAGCATTGCAACCAATCCCCTCGCTCAAACCGTCAACCCGGAGCGCATCGTTTTTTCGAAGAATCCGATGCTGCCTCCTTATTCACTGGGATATCGCTACAATTGCAAGGGAGAGGTTCTACCGGTTTGTCAGCAGGCGGAAACGGACTTCAAACCCAGTTTCGAAACCAATCAGCCTTTAGATGAAGCCAGTGCGACGGAAGAATCGTTAGGGCTGTTCCTCTTCGAAGAGGATGGCTCCTTGACTCGTGTAGAGTCCGTTACCGCATCGGTTGATAATCTGGAGGATACCGCTACCGTCACACTGACTCCGAGCGCTGGCTTGAAAGAAAACGCCACCTACCTCGTCGCCGCCAATACGAAGCTGCAAGGCACGAATGGGCGTTGTGCCAATGCGGATGTTTACTTCGGTATGGTGCGCTCGGATCAGGCGCTGATCGCAGGCGATCAGTGGCTTTCTCCTTTCATCGACAGCCGTGTCGATACCCTGATCGGTGCGGGGCGTGCGGAAAAGCTAAATGAGAAGAACCTTAGTGAAGCCACGGACATGCTCATCAGCATTCTCTCCATGCTTGAACGGCTGCGCGTCTATTATCAGGCTCCCATCGACGCGCTGATTCAAACCGGATTTATAGAAAGTCGCATTGAACTTGCGGTGATGTACACCTTTACGACTTCGGAATGTGAACCGGTTTCCGATGAAGAATGCCAGTTGGGTGAAAACGACTTGGGAGAAAAGAATCTGGTCGAGGCGGATATCACCGGAAACTGGGATATGGCGGCCAGCTTTAACGATCCACTCAATCCCGACACGCCGATGGAATTGAGTCTGGTCGGCATTCTGGAGCAGCAGGGGGTGATACTGGACGGCAACGCATTTATAGATGGCGAACTCTTTTTAAACGGTGATAGTTCGCACTCCGGTGTTAGCCCGGTGGAACCGGGAGCGATTGCGACCGATGGAACGTTCACCATTACCCTCAATGATTTCCCCATTCCATCTACGATTTCAACGCTGCTATTGGACGATACCGTGGCGGATGTGGTGCTTCATGGAACGATATACAACTCCGATGGCATTGCTGGAAGCGCGGATGCAAACGTAAAGGGGGCGAACATAGAAGGCGTCGGCGTGGTGGAGAACATGCCCATGAGCGGCGTTTTCTATGGCCGTCGTCGTGGCTGGTAAAGGAGGAAAAATCATGAAATCAGTACGTATCGACATGCCGAAAGTGATTTCTCCATACTTGCTCGCGATTTTGCTTTGCCTGCTATCTTCTCCGGCCTGGGCCGGTTTTCTGATGGTTCAGGATGTGTCCGGAGAATCGGTCGGGCAGGCGAATGCGTTGACTGCCAGCGGGCAACGACCTTCCTCGCAGTATCACAACGCCGCCAACATCTCCTTTATCGAAGGGCAGGCGTTGGAATTGGGTTTGACCGTGTATATCGCGGACAGCACCTATGAAAACCCGCAGGGTGTCAAAACGGAAAGCAATATCAAGCCGGAATTCGGCCCGCATTTGTTTACTTCCTTTAAAATCAACGACATCCTGAGCTTAGGGCTGGCTGTTTTTCCCAACTATGGCATCAAACTGAGTTGGCCGGAGCAGTGGGAAGGTTCGCACATCGCCATTCGCAATGAAATCAAAAGCATGACGGTCAATCCGAACATTTCGTTTACTCCATGTAAAAACCTGCATCTTGCAGCCGGTTTCGACGCGATCTGGGCGTCGTTTTTGACGACTCGCAGCTTGACACTTGGTGTAATTCCAAGTGGGCAGGAGCAGGCGGAAAACCAGATGAAACTGGAAGGAAGCGGTTGGGGCTTTGGCGGCAACTTCGGAATCGCGTATCAGCCTGTCGATTGGGCGCGTGTGGGTCTGGGCTACCGCAGCACCTACGATCTGAAGTTCGACGGGAAGATGTCGTTCGATGTCAGTTCTCCTTGGGCCTGGCGTTTTCAGGAGCAGAATTACGATTTCCGCATTCAGGCTCCGCACCAGCTTTCCCTTGGAGCACGATTCTGGCCGCACGAGCGCGTCTCACTGGAACTGGATCTCTGGTACTTCTCCTGGTCCCTGTACGAAACGCGGCAGGTCGATTTTGAATATGGCATGTATGAAGGCCCGGAAGAACGCCGGATGGCCGAGATCATCGAGCAGGATTTAAGTGACGGTTTCCAGATCGCCCTTGGCGTTGAAGGCTGGGCTACCGACAACTTCGTGGCGCGTCTTGGTGTTTCATACGACAGCGACGTGCAGCCCGACAAAGCCGTGGATCCTTTGCAGCCGGATAGCCAGCGCTTGAATGTTGGTGTCGGTTTCGGCGGTCAATGGGATTCGGTGGCCAACGACATCGTTTACGTTGATGTCGCGTATATGTTCAGTTATATGATTCCCCACGAGCTCTCTACGGAAGCCCCGCTTCCGGGAACCTTTCACACCTTCCGGCACGTTGCGACGTTGTCTATAGGCTATCATTTCGATCGCAGCAGCAACTCGGAGGAGATACCCAGTCCGCAACCGGATTCGACAGTGGATGAACCCGAAGTGCAATCGGAAGAAAGCAGTCCTTGATAAAACAGGATAATCAGGCGGGTTTTTCCGTATGGGCAGGTAGAATCACACGCAAGGTCGTACCCTTGCCGAATTCGGATTCGACTTCCATCCGGCCTCCCATCTCCTGCACCAGTTTTCTACTGACCGGCATGCCGAAGCCGGTGCCTCGCGATCCTTTTGTGCTGAAAAAGCCTTCGAACATCTGCTTCTTGACTTTTTCCGTCATGCCGATGCCGTTGTCCATCACGGTGATCATCAGATTCCGTTGATCGTGGGTATCGGGGCAGGCGCTGATCGTGATGATCGGACCATCTTCATCGGTATAGACTTTTTCGTTACAGGCATCGATGGCATTGCTGACGAAGTTCGTCAGTACCCGATAAAGCTGGGTGCCATCGAGGTAGAGTTCCTGGTCCAGACAGTGGTTATCACAAACAAATGTAATCCCGTGATCGTCGAGATTGGCGGAAACGGTTTCGCAAAGTTCGGAAACCAGATCTCGCGGATTCACCAATGAAAAAACGGGTTTACGATCTTTTGAATAGGCCAGCATATTGCGAATCATATCGGAAATACGCGAGATGTTGCGTTCCAGCATCCGCTTTCCTTTTTTAATATCTCCGATATCTTCATTCTCGACGCCGTAATCCAGCACGTATTGGCCACCTTGCAAACCGTTCAATATGTTCTTGATATCATGGGCCAGCCCGCCAATGGCGCGACCGACTGCCGCCAGTCGTTCCGATTGCAGCAATTGATTTTGCAGGCGACGCTCTTCCGTGACGTCTCGTGAAATCGAGCAAACACCGGTCATGGTGCCTTCGTAGTCGCGTAGCGGGAAGCGCGTCGTCAGCAGGGTGCACTCTTTCCCTTGATGCAGGAACGTATCGGTATAGCAGAGATCCGCCTGTAAGCGTTTCACTTGCTGATCGCCGTATTCCATCATAAGGGCGATATCCTGCGGCAAGACTTCCTGGTCATCGCGTCCAATGAATTCATTGGGGGTTTTGCCGAAGAATTGGGCAAAGCTGTTGTTGATCACCAAGTAGCGACCCTGCATGTCCTTTATCGCAAAGAAATCGCTCGCAGTCTGCATGAAGTTTTCGAACAGCTGCTGTTGCTCCTGGGTCGTCTGGATCATCTCTTTCAGAGTCGTGATTTCCTGAGAAGTTTCAACAATCTGAACGATCTTTCCGCTTTCGTCCTTGATCGGACTAGCCGTGATTTCATAGTAACGCTTGGTCCCACCGCTGATGCGTTCTTTGGTCAGCGTAACCTGCTCGCCGGTTTTCATCACCTTGCGGCAGGGGCACTGGTCTTCACCGATTTCGTACCGGTCCAGTTTTCTGCAAAAGGCTTTATAGCAGTGTTCTCCGACTGCCTGTGCTGTTGGAATACCGGTGACCTGGTTGAAACGCCGGTTCGACCAGGTAATACGCAAGTCCGGGTCGACTACCATGACGACATGCGGCAGGCTGTCCAGAATCTGTTGCAGGTTCTTGCGTTCGGTTTCGACCTGTTTCTGAAGTTGTTGTTTTTCCTTGAATTGAGCCACCAACTGCTGATCGAATTCAAAGATATCCCAAAAGAGGCGCGCGGTCATATGGTCGATAATGCGCACCCCTTTTGGGACTTGGCGATACAGTTGTTCGGTCACTCGTGGATCGTTGGTCAGTTCGATGACAACTTCCAATCCTGGCAGATGCAATGCTTCTTCAATGCTCTGCAAGGTCGGCCAGTAATGCTCATCGGCGTATATTACGCCAGGGGCTTCCAGGTTTGGATCGACGACGGCCATGATTTCAAGGGAAAAGACTTTGAGTTTCCCGGATACAACTAGTTCCAGGATCTCACGGCTCGCCTTTCCGCCTCCGACCAACACCGCTTTTTGTGGACGTTTTGCCGCTTCCATCGATTGTTGCCATTCTTTTCGTTTGGAGCGATTCCGCTCCCTGCCATCGTTCTGTCAGATTTCGATTATCCCAACGAATGACAGTAACTTCCTTTTCCACCACAACATTTCTGTAGCATCCAGTGGAATCGGAGCTATGGCTTGCCGATGAACTTCTCAATGGTCGCGACGAAGATATCCGGCTGAATGGGTTTGTCGACAAAGGCTTCCGGTCGAATTTCTCCTTCGCTGCGGAAGAATTGCACCATCTTTTCCATTTTGTCATGGAATGCATCGCCGATCTCACTGATTGTTTCTTCAGCGGCGGCTTCTTTGTTTTCGTCGATGACACCGGCAATGGCGGTCAGCATAACGACTGGAATATCACACAGGTCCGCATCCGCTTTCATCTGCTTGAACAGCGCGAATCCGGTTTTCTTCGGCATCATGACATCCAGCACCAGCAGATCGGGCTTGAAACCTTTCAGTTTTTCAAGGCCCTCACGCCCATCTTTAGCCGTCGAGGATTCATAGCCGTGCTTTTTCAATACGGTGGTCAAGAAATCCAGGTTGTTGATGTCATCGTCCACAATCATCACATGTTTCGACATTCGTACCCTCCTTTGTTTGCAGTCGCAATATAGGTTCTACTCAATGGTTTTAGCACCTAATGATAGGAGTGTTTCAACTGTCTGATTTATTTCATCATATCTGTGTGGATTACAAAATATGGTTCAGCGTCCCTTTCCGGGGAGCTTACTCGATTCGAACGAATAGCGCAGGTAGCTTGATTTTCCCTTCCCCGACGGAGCCGCCTCGCATCATGAGGCTTGAATAACCGGGGTACTAGCGGGCAGTAGTCAAGGCCGGAGCAACGCGACGTTCATATAGCCTTGACGGCGGCTCGCGCCCCGGTACAAGCCGCTAAATGATGCGTGGCGAGTGACGGTAGAGGGAAGGGAAACCCCTTCCTTGATGGTGGGTCTTGTGGATTTCTACCTGTCTGTTCTGCTGTCCGGTTGAAGACGTGGAACCTTGTTTCAAAACGGGCTAATCCTGTTTTTTGGGAATAAGGATCGAGGCGATGATGGTGACGGTCAGGACGCCGCAGATCACGCCGAAACTGGTCAATGCCGGAATGTGAATCCACTCCGCAATCACCATTTTAACGCCGATAAAGCACAGGATGATGGCCAAACCGGTGTCCAAGAAACGTAGCTTTTCAATAACTCCTGCCAGCAGAAAGTACAGGGCGCGCAGTCCTAAAATCGCGAAAATATTGGAAGTATACACGATAAACAGATCGTTCGAGATTGCCAGTACGGCAGGAACGGAATCGAAGGCGAACAGCACATCTGTAAACTCGATAATCACGAGCACCAGAAACAGCGGAGTCGCCATGCGCACACCGTTTTCGCGGATGAAAAAGCGGCTGCCATGCAATTGCTTTGAAATGCGGAAAAAGCGAGTCGTGATTTTCATGATCGGCGAATGCGCCGGGTCGATGTCGTGATCTCCGGAAACGCCGAGTTTGACACCGGTGTAAATCAAGAAGGCTCCAAAAACATACATCATCCAGTCGAAAGTGGACAACAGTGCGGCACCTGCGCCGATGAACAGGATACGCATCAGCAGTGCGCCGATTACTCCCCAGAACAACACCCGATGTTGGTATTTACTCGGTATTTTAAAGTAGTTGAATAACGCCAGGAATACGAACAAGTTGTCGACGGAGAGCGACTTCTCGACTAAATAGGCGGTGAGAAAGTTGATTGCCGGCTCGTAGCCGTGATCGAAATAGACAAAGACGTTGAACAGTAACGACAGGCCAACCCAAACGGCGCTCCAAATGGCTGCTTCGCGTACGGAAACCTGGTGCGCCTCCCGGTTGAACAGGAAAAGATCCAGGGCCAGCAGACCGAGTACGATGCCGCCGAAAACGCCCCATTCCAATGGTGTACCCATTCCGAACATACTATCCGCCTTTACCATTCCCGTTAAAGCACGTGAACCCATTTAAAGAAACGGGGTCGGTTCAATACAGAACGAGTTTACCATCCCTTTCTTTCATCTTTCTGTCAAGATTGTGCCTGCCGTTTTTTTGCTGATTTTCATTCTGAACCGAATTTATTGATTGCAAGGGCTACAATTCGCTTGTTTTGCCACGCAATCGAAGATAGGCGGCAAAGATCATCGATGCCAGAAGCAATAATGGCAGCAGGAAGAGTTGTTCGAGTTTGCAGGCTTTGGCTAAATCTCCTGTAAATCCGATCTTGAAGATCAGACAGAAAAGCAGGCTTAAAAGCAGTGCCAAAGAGGTGAGGCGCACTC
Organism: Myxococcota bacterium; assembly: GCA_965140415.1. Taxonomy (GTDB): domain Bacteria; phylum Myxococcota_A; class SURF-8; order SURF-8; family SURF-8. Next base: position 3,290,595 of record OZ223209.1, on the reverse strand, counting down.
CGGTGGGTTGCAGCCAGATGCCGATCGACATGACGATCCCAACTATGGCAAGAATGCCGAAAATCCAGGAAGGGGACATCGTTGTCAGGCCGGCTAGGGAGAAATCCGAAAATCCTCCAAGAAACAAAGTCGGCAATAGCAAGTCGGCAGGAGTAGAGGAAGTCCATGCGAAAAGCGGTGCAGCAGCCAGGGCGGTTAAAAGGGGAGGTGTCCAGCTAAGCGGAGAGGCCAGCGTCGCTTTCCAGTCCGGGCTGATGATAAGCGGGTAGATCCATAATAATGGAAGCAGGCCGATCAGGCAGGGGACTTGCCATATTGCCAGCGTCGAGCCGGTGACGGCGAAGAAGATCTGCCAGCGGTTCCTCTTGGATAGCGTTGCGTTCGTCAGTCCCAAGAGTGACAAGCCGATACCGCAGTCTGCAATCAAAGTAGGCAGTAAAGCCGTTGTATCGGCGCTGAGAAAGCGGAAAAGTACATAAAGCAGGGCGGTAATCAGGCCGATCTGTCGTTGCGCATACAGGACATATGCGATGCGCTGGATGAAGAACAGATTGATGTAGATCAGTGCCCCAAGTAAAAGCGACCAACCCATGCCGGAGAAGTCGTTAAACCATTGGTCGAATTCAAGAAAGATGGATGGCAGTATGTTCAGTAATGTGGCTGTTGTTTGCTCGAAGCTGCTTGAGGTGTCTGTCGTAACACCATGAAGATACGTTTGTAAAGTGCTTGTTGTGCCGAGCGCAAATGCCAAGGCTAGCATGGCTGAGGTGAAGTGTCCACTGGGAATGATCGGGCTTCCATTTCCAACCCTAAGACAATTGACAGGCGGGTACAGAAAGACCAGAACGGATAGCAATAGCAGTCCCATCCAGACTTGAAGTTCCGTTTCACTGAGTTTTAGACGTTGACCTTGGCCAAGGAACTGTTCCACTCCCAGTTGCTTGCGGCGTTGTTCGGCTTTGATCGCCTTGTTGCGCCGGTCGATTCGTTTTTGGGTGGCTTGCTGCCGGGCAGTGCGATCCAGTTGTTGATGACCAAGTAAAAACGTTTTAGGTTCTTCGAACTCCAATAGGTTAGATCGCCATGCCTCAAGCAGTGCTTTAAGTGCCGACGGGTCAATCTGCTGGTTCTGCGGTTCGCGATAAAGCAGATTGTAAAGGCGAGTTTGAGAGTAGTGCGCCTGGTCGTCATCGCGTTTGGTCAGGATCAGATCGAGAGGCAGTGCGCTCTGGATATGTTTCAGATGAAGAGTAATCTCTCCCGCCGTTCGGCTTGTATCCAGCAGGGACCAGTCTGAAAATGGAGGAACGGGTGTTTGCCAGGGGCTGCTGGCAATATCGACTTCGCGATCCAGTTTTTCCAGGTCGTCGCCTGCCCACGCCAATGAGGTGTGGAGAATGAATATGAGTAAGGGAAGTAGTAGCCTCTGCATCACGTCCGCCAGTTTAAAGAAAGCTTGAAATCCAGTGTAGCGGAGTCGGCTGGGGGCGTCAAATAACAAATCCCTTATAGAAATCATTATGCATTATCAGTTTTGTCCATCGAGTAATCATGATGTGCCATGGTATCACGGAATGAGAATTCCGGGAGGCCGTGCGTAACTTATTGAAGACACACTGCCTTCCACGATCTTCGATCGCATAAGACGATGGCACAAAATCACAGAATCTGTGGCTGAAAATGATTGAGAATCGCAATAAGTGTCAGAGTCGTGCTTCAGGATGCTTTGCTGGTGCTGGCTTTGCTCTCCGAAGAAGCAGAGGAACTCGGAGTCGCGGTGGTCGTGCTGGCTTCCGACTTCGTGCTGTCGCCGTTGCTTTTGCTTTCGGAAGTCGTGGAGTTGCTGCTGTCACCATTGGAGCCGCTGGAGGTATCTGAGGCGGCGGATTGGCTGGAGTCGTTCGAACCATTGGAGGGGGATGAGGCGTGAGAGCTGCCGGATTTGCTTTTGCCTTTATCTTTGAAATCGGTTTCGTACCAGCCGGTGCCTTTGAGTACGAAGGATGTTCTGGAGATCAAGCGATGGACCTTACCATGTTCTCCACACTCGCACTCCTGCAAAGGTTCTTCTGTGATTTTCTGCATCACTTCGATAACTTTGTTGCATTTCTCGCATTGATACTCGTAAATCGGCATGATCTTCGCTCCAGATAGCTGCTGCGTTCACCTCCAATAACCGGACAAAAAAATAAATGGAAATGAAAAAAAAGCAAGGGGTATATGTTAAAAAAAAGAAAAAATAATAGGTATTGAATGTGAGTGTTTTAAAAAGGTGTGTAAAAACAGTGGGATTCGTGGGTGTTTGCTTGTGTTGAAATCGGCACTGAAAAGGGAGGATGATAATCTTTACGGCTGATATTGACTTTGTTTTTTTGTTGGTTATGCTGTCGGACAGATCCGTCGACATAAAAAAGTAGTTTTGTTGCAGCGGCGATCACAGGAAAAGGGAAAAGGATGAACCTTCGACAACTGGGTTGGAATGATGAATGGGAACGACAGTTCCGACCCTATCGCCGAAAAGGGCTGCAACCGGCCCGCGTTCTTCGCGCTTTTCGAACTTCCTATTCCATTGCGCTGGACGATCGCGTCTGTTTGGCGCGCGTATTGGGGAAATTTCGCCACGAAACCCAAACGCTGGCCGATTTTCCGGTAGTCGGTGATTGGGTTGCGGTCAAAGCGCGAAAAAACGATTCTCGCGCCGTAATTTACGATCTGCTGCCGCGTTTCAGTGCCTTTTCACGGCGCGCCTCGGGTATGGAACTGGATGCCCAGGTTGTAGCCGCCAATATCGACACCGTATTTTTAGTGAGCGGGCTGGATGGCGAGTTCAATCCGCGCCGGATCGAGCGCTTTCTTACGATGGCCTGGGAAAGTGGCGCTGAACCGGTGGTTTTATTGAATAAACTGGATATCTGCGAGGATGTGGCCAGCCGTATCGAGCAGACTCGGCAACTGGCGCTCGACTTGCCCGTGCTGGCGCTCAGCGCTCAAACGGGAGAAGGTTTTCCACAATTGGAGAGCTATCTGAAAGAAGGCGAAAGCGTTGCCCTGCTTGGGTCTTCCGGAGTAGGAAAATCCTCTATTATCAATCGTTTACTTGGGGAAGAGCGCCAGCTTACCGGTCCGGTGCGCGAATACGACGACCGGGGGCGTCACACCACGACGCATCGTGAGTTGATCCTGCTGCATTCTGGAGCCTTGGTCATCGATACCCCCGGCATGCGTGAAGTGCAGCTGTGGGGCGATCAGGAGGTTTTAAGGCTGGCTTTCAGCGATATCGCAGAGATTGCGGCGAAATGCCAGTTTCGCGACTGTAGCCATGAAAAAGAGCCGGGCTGTGCCGTATTGGCGGCAATTGAGGCTGGAGAACTGGACGCGAGTCGCATGGAAAGCTACCGCAAACAGAAGAAAGAACTGGAGTTGCTGGAGCGTCCGTATGAAATGAAATCCAGTCGAGCTGTGGCCAGTTGGCGCAAGCGAAAGTCCACGCCATCGAAAAATTCCAAAAAGAAAAAATGATTGTTCATTCAGATGCTTAGAGGATTCTGGCAGCGGAAATCCTCGGTCAATTATGGAAAACCTTCTATTTGTAATCGTTATTCACAGATGATATACTGGTTTAGTGTGCTGAAATCATTTGTGATTACAAGTCTATAGATTCGTTATTCACAATTGTTAAAATGACGATATCCACAAGTTATCCACAATTAAGTTTTAATCTATAGAGTTTGAGTTTCCCAAAAGAGGGGATTTGAGGCACTTCGTTTTGTGAGCTGGTAGGAGGTGAATTCAACAGGAAAAACGGACTATGAATGTCGCAAATATGGGTGGTCTGTTCTGGCCAGATTGTGATAATAAGAATATTCTATTCAGAGTATGATTGTCCTGATTTGCTTTTAGGGATGGAATCAACTGCATGAAGCAGGTCGATCTCTTCAATGTAATCGCATTCATGATACAGATATGATACATCGGTTCAATTTGATTGATACCGATTGTCGAAGTTTGATTTGTTCCGCATCAAATATAGGCCTGTGGCGGGATCGGGGTATCGCTTCTCTAGTAAAATCAAATGGAAAAACGTGTTATGTATTACGTGTAATACAAGGTTGCATCCCTTTTGCTGGTTTATGGAAAACAACAAAGATTATAAATAACTGCTTATCAGGTGGAAAAAAGAACGTTTTTCACGATTGCATTTGATTGGATTCCTTATCCTGGTTGTGTGAGTAAAAGTGAAAATGGAAACAGTTCTTTTAAGTGGATGTGGGCTAGAAAGAACGAATCTGTCATGAATGTAGGAATTTCGATTTCTTGAATTGTGGATAACTTGTGGATAAGCTGTGTGAAAAACCCTTGTGGAGAATGTGGATAACTCGTGGATAGTTAATTTAACTGATAGAAAATAGACAATAAAATGTCCTTTCTATTACCTGGATATTGATTGTGGAAAACTGCCGTGTAGCAGAAAATAGGTGAATTGGTGATGACGAAAACCCGGCAATCAGGCAGGATTTGCTTGACATCGGCTGCTGCCCGTCGGCATGGTAGGGAGCGATTCGGCAAGTACATCGACTTTGGAAAGGTTGTTTTGGGATGGTGCAGGATCTAAAACAGCGACGGGAGCAATTTGTTGCGCTTTTCAATCGAGCGCCCATCAAAAAGGCGTTTGGAATGGAAATCTCTTATGATGCCGATGGCAACGCCTGTTTCGAGTTGCCATATAATGAAAACTTCGATCATGCCTTGAATGGGGTGCATGGGGGAGTATTCGCCACCTTGCTCGATAATGCCGGCTGGTTTACCGTTGCGCCACACTATGACACCTGGATTGCCACGGTGGAGTTTCAGGTGCGATTGTTGGAGCATGTCAAGCAGGAGAAGTTGATTTCTACCGGCAAACTGGTGCGGCTTGGAAAACGCATTGCTACTGCCGAGATGCAGGTCCATACCGCTTCCGGGAGGCTTGTCGCAACCGGCGCGGGCACCTTCGCGCCCACGACGGTTCCCATCGCTCCCGAATTTGATCGGAGTTAGGTTGCCCAGAAGAATGAAGAAGGTGAGGAGTCATCATTCATCATTAGCAACGTCTTTTTGTAACGGCGAGGCATAAGCCGAAAAAACTAGTTGATTTCCGGGTGGCGCGGGCTAAACCGCAGGTTTGCCCGTGTTCGAGGGCTACATGGGCAAGCTTCGTTTCCCTCCGCTTGACCCATGCTACGCGTCGGCGAGCGGACGCTCCGCCGCTACAGAAATCAAAAAAGGACATATCGCGAAAATTGATTGGGAACTAATCTGAAAAAGGCAAGTAAAAACAGAATGTTGAAAGTGTCGCCATGAGTTACAGTACGGATCGTGAAACCCTGCAACGCGAATGCGAGGTAAGCTTTTTCCGGGCCAGCGGTCCGGGTGGGCAGCATCGCAATACCAGTGAAACCGGCGTACGCTTGTTTCATCCGCCTTCGGGGTTGACGGTAATCGCGGTGGAGCGCCGTTCTCAAAACCAGAATCTGGAAATGGCCTTTCAGCGTCTGATCGTTCGACTCAAGCAGTTGAATCGCCCTCGTAAAACCCGCAAAGCCACAAATCCCACAAGAAATTCAATTCGTCGCCGACTGGCAGCCAAGCAATTACACGGACAGAAAAAGCGGTTGCGACGTACTCCGGGTATGGATGACTGACCCAGTCCACACCTTTTTTCTGTCTACTTGCCGTAAAACTACAAAGAAGCTCGATTTCCGGTTGAAAAGCACGTTCTCTTCGATATAGTGGTAAGAGACTGCAATCGTTTTATCGGTAACACAAAATGCAATCGGTCTTCATTGCAAGGAGGCGACTGATGGTCCGGAATCTATCTGTAATCGCGATTCTATTGGGTTGGTTTATGCTTGGGGCCTTTCCAGTGTTGGCGGAAGATCCTACGGCAGATGAACTGACCGATCTCGTCGATCCAGTTGGGGTTGATGAACTGGACGTGCAACGGGCATTTGAATTGATTGCCGGTGAAACGGAAGCGACGGAACAGGATGTCTCCCGAGGAGATGTCGCGCCGGGAGAGTTACTGTCCGATCCTGCCGATCCATATCCGCATCGGGTGCGCCCGAACCCGCAACCCAATGCCGATTTCACGATTGGCGATGCCGTATTGGCAGCCAGACGCGCTGCCGGGCACATCGTTTTCGATGGCTTGAATGCGTCTCCGGTGGTGACGCTCGATGACGATGGTGTTCTTACGAACGACAGTACCTTTGCCATCAGTGGTGTAGTGGCCGATGACCAGTCCCTCGACGATTGCGTGGTCGAAATCTGGTTACAGGATCAACTGATCGCAGCCGATGTCAATGTCTACCCCGATGGTAGTTTCGCTGCTCTCGTTCAACTCCAGGAGGGCGAGAATTCGTTTACTGCACGTGCTGCCGATGCCTTGGGCCGAATCGGTGCATTCAGCGAACCGGCAACGATTACTCTGGATACGATATCTCCGGAAATCGTTTTCGACAGTCCCTTGGAAGGAGACTACCTGAACCAAAGCCCGACTCAATTCTCGGGAACGGCTACGGATCTTCATGATGTCGTGGAAGTGCTGGTGCAGGGCAATGCCGCCCAGCTAATCGATATGGGAAGCGGGCAATGGCTGTGGGGCGCGGATGTTACGTTCTCCGGTGAAGGGGTGCATTCCGTAAGTGCAACGGCCCGGGATCTGGCGGGAAATATCAGTGAAGCCGTTCAGATTTCAGTAACTTACGATGCGACTGCTCCGGCCATTGCCATCGATCCGGTAGCGAGTCCGACCAATCAATCCACCGTAGTTATCGGTGGAACGGCTTCGGATGGATACGGCATAGAGAGCGTAAGCGTCAATGGTGAAACGGCGAGCTACGACAGTTCAGCCGGAACTTGGCAGATCGAAGTCACGATTGAGCAAGGAGAGAATACCTTTAGTGCTCAGGCGGTCGATCTGGCGGGAAATACCACCGACGCCGGCCCCGTGACTATCGTGGGGGATTTCATCGATCCCGTCTTGACTCTGCTTTCCGATCCGTTTGTCAACACGTCTCCATACACTTGGATCATCGGCATCAGCGAAACCGTTCGCATTGTCAGTTTGAACGGCGTACCCGATGGAAGCCTGCAACAGGGTGACTCCTTCTCCGTGCCCGACTGGGAACTGGCGGAAGGAGAAAACACGCTTCAAGTCGTCGCTCAGGATACCGCAGGTAACCTGGTAACCGTCGATTTGGTGGTGACGATGGATACAGTTGCTCCAGTCATTGAAATCACTCGTGTTTTCCGGGATGGCTATGTCTTCCTGCCGGAAGATGGCGTGGATGGCGTGGTGACTAACGCTCCCACGGTGATTATCTCCGGTACGGTTTCCGATGCCGTAAGCGGTATCGAAGGCGTCTGGGTAAACGGCTATGAGGCAACTGTCACAGACGGCAGCTTCCAGCTTGGACCGTTGCCGCTGATTCCGCGAGCCAATGGCGTTACCGCCAGCGCCCGAGATGGCGCAGGTAATGAGGCGCAGCATGCCATCACGGTGCATCAGGATGTAGAAGGACCGGAAATCAGCTTGAACGGATTCCGGCGCGGAGCGCACGTTTCCAGTTCCGGCCAGTTCAATGCTCCCGAGTTGGGAAACTACGATGGAACGAGCAGCATTCTGGTTACGGGGCAGGCAACCGATTTATACACCGGTACTTCGGCTGTAACCGTGCAATTCGACGGTCAGGATCTGCCCGTTACCACGAGCAACGATTATGCAGACTTCGAGTTCACTATCCCACAGGAGGCGTTCAATACCGGCGGTTTGCAGTTGTTGCGTGTTACAGCCACGGATGAATTGGCCAACGACAACCTGAACATTCAGGGTGCGTTGACCGGCGACTACCTGCTGCGAGGCGATATCGGCAAAAACGGAGCCGGTATGGGGCTGGCGGAGTCTGTACTCAGCTATTTCACCGCCATGGTGGAAACGGAGGTGGAAGCCATGGACGGATCGGAAATGATCGACGAATCGGTTTCCGAGGCGGGCATTTCGATGGATGCAACCGGCCTCGCGTTTTGCGATCCTGGTAGCGGTCACCGCTATGATGGTCCTTCCGGTGTCATGAATCCGCCCCGTTGCCGTTATAACTGCGATCAGAGCGTGACTGTATTGATGGGCATCGATAATGATGGGCACGTCGATATCACGATGGTCATCCATTACCTGCACGTCGATATGTACATGAATTCGAACTGGGCCTGCTGGTTCGGCAGTGAAGCCTATGCCAGGGCGCGCCCGGCGACCATCTCTTTGAAAGCGGACTTCGTGGATGGTACCGACGGTCCGGCTTTGGTTTCGATACCGGGATCGGTCACTGTCACGTTAAGTGATTTCACTCTTGAACTGGAAGATTGCGATTTCGCGGAATGGGTTCTAGATTTGGCCATGGACGCCATTCGCGACGCCATGGTCGATGCCTTTACGAACGAAATCGATTCCATACTTGGCAACCTGGGCGATGCCCTGGCTGCGCCACTTATGGAAGAGGAAAATACGAGCTTTGCACTGTATATCGCCAGTATCAGTAATGATGTCAGTGGGTTGAAGTTCTGGCTCGATTTCTACGGCAATCCCTGTCCCGATCCGACGGCGTTTACCGACAAGTCGGATGATGAAACCGAAGACCCGGATGACTTCCTGCCCTGTCTGGACCCGGTCACTTATCCTCCAGCACAGGATATCTACGATTCCCCGGGTTCGTTGATCACCCCCAATCCCGATGCGGCCAGTCGCCCGCAACTGGTCATGGTCGATCAGAATGGCTTGGCGCGAACCTTGGAAGTGGCGCTGAACGACGATCTGGTCAACTACCTGATTTACAGCGAATGGGCACAGGGAACCCTGGAAATGACGATCGATCAGGAAACCGTGGGGGATGCGCTTTCCTTGGATACGGCGTCCTTCTCTATCTTTATTCCTGAATTGGCCAATCCGAATCGCACGGATGTTCAGCAAATCGTTCCGACCGGAACGCCGATGATCATCCAGCTTCATCCTATGCTGCCGATCACGGTCGAGGGCATCCAGGACCCGGATGGCATTCGTGCGCGTGCGGGCGACATGGTCATGTCTTTCTACGGCGACACCAATGGTGATGGCGAGTATGAAACCGCCATGTTCGATATCGCCATCGAATTGTATGCCGATGCCACGCTTCGTTATGTGGCTTCCGAAGGCATCCCGGAAGTGGATAAGGTCGAAGTGGAACTCGCCGATCCGGAAGTGTATACGGATCTGCTCTGGTCGGCCTTCGTGTTGAATGAAACGACCTTACGCGCGGCGGTGCCGACCTTGATCGATCTGGTATTGCCGATGTTCATGTCCTCTTACGGTTCCATCGATCTGCCTGGCAGCGGCATGCGTATTGCGGAACTGAGCGTAATCGATCCGAATGCCGAATTCATCGACATGATGGGCGACTTGCAGGCGAGTATCTATATCACCGCGCCAAACGACGTCCATAGCGGCGATTTGCCCTTCTCCGGGATCGTGAATGGTCTGGGCGTATCCGCCAATGCCGTCAATGCGAGCATTCAAACCTTCATCGGCCCGGTGACCGACCCGGCTACTCCTCTGGTGGAGTTCAGTTCCATCACGGTTTCCGCTCTGCCCAATGCCGAAGGGCTTTACTGGGAGGGAACGATTGCGCAAAGCCTGTTGACCGATGGTGAAAACATGCTGCGGGTTTTCGTGACCGATTACAATTTCCTGGATGGCAATAACGAACCGCACGTCAGCTACGCCACGATGAAGATTCAATACGATGCACTGACCGGTGAAAGTACGGTGCTTAGCGGTGCGAGTGAACCGACCGGTGGTTCGATTTTCGATGCTTTCGGGGATTTATCCGGTTGTCTGGGTTGTCAGAGCCAGGATACGGATGGTTCCTTGCTGTTGTTGACCGCCGCCTTTGCGCTGCTGGGAGTTTTCTGGCGGCGGCGTCGCCACGGAGTCGATTCGCCCTGGATGGGACTGCTCTTCTTGTTCCTGCTTCCAATGCTGCTGGCGGTCGGTTGTTCGGATAGTGAAAGCGGTTTTATCGTGCCGGATGGCGACGATGATTCGGAATTCGCCGGAGATTTGGATATCGACGGCGATCTGCCCGATGGCGATGGCGAACAGGAAGAGGAGCCGCTCGTCGCGGACTTCACCGGCCCGGATATCGACGACGACCCGGTGCTGGTGCTGAACATGGTGCAGATCGGAGATGAAACCCAAGGCTTCAACCTCGATGAAGGGCGTAGCCCGGAAGGCGATCCCGACCCGGATAATGGCGTGGCTTCGCTGGGAACGCTGGCGAATGGCTCATTGAAAGATGCGGTGGACAAAGGATCGGTGATTCTGGTGTTCAAGCTGCGCGGATTGACCAATCTGCCTGCTCCGGGAGAAAGCGGTGCGGTTTCTCTGGATGGCTATATGGGCACGGATCTGGACGACGATTACACGGATAACTTCAGTGGTTCCGAAATGTTCGGTATCGATCCGATGTCCTTTAACGAGGACGGGGAACTGTTGATTCATTTCGACCGTGTGGATATCTGGGCGGATGAGGATGGCGTGGCTCATCTAAAAGGTGGACCTGCCGTCTTTACCTTGGCCATTCCCATGGGGGATGAAGGGGCCATGATTTCGTTAACGATCAACGAAACCCAGATCTCCGGCATTATCGAACAGAGCGCCCTGCGTTCGGGCGGAATCGATTTGAAAGACGGCTTATTAGGCGGTGTGATTCCCTGTTCGGTGCTGGCCCAGCCGTTGGAGGCGCTGGGGAACATCGCTCCTTTGGCGCTGTTAAAAGATGATGTGGATATCGATCTGGATGAAGATGGTCAGTTAGATAAAACCAACAATACGGAAAACGGCGATGGCGTTTCCGCCGGTGTCATATTGACCGGTTTGCCTGCTTATCTTTCCGAGGAAAGCGCCAATCGCGCCCCGACCATCAAGCTGGATGCGTTGCCCGATTCGGTAACGGAACCGCTGTTGTCGGTTTCCGGTGTCATTACCGATCCCGATGGCAGTTGCGAAGCGGCCACCGTTTCTTTGCGAGTCAGAGAAGGGGAGGGCGTCGCTGCTATCGTTACGGGCGGTGAAGCCGGTTGCACGTTTACTGGGGATGTTCTGCTTGCTCTGGGATTGAATACCGTAGTGGCGACCGTTACCGATGAACGCGGGGCGACCGCATCCGACAGCGGCGATGTCACGCTGACTGACGATACACCGCCCGTGGTGCAAGTCACCGGTCCGATGGGACCGCAAGTTACGGAAGCCGTGCAGACGCTCACCGGCTTGGCAACGGACAATGTAGGAATTCTCGGAGTTCAAATCGTGGTGACCGATGGCGAATCGTACGCTGTATTGGGAACGGAACTTGGTGAGAACGGCGAATTTGCAGTTGAAATCACGTTACCGAAGCTGGGAGACAATATCATCACGGTGCAGGCCAAGGATCTGGCCGAGAACGTGAGCGAGGCGGTGATACATCCGCTGGAACTGGTCGATGTCGATCCGCCTGAAATCACTCTCACTTCCGTTACGGATGGAGTGGTGACGGTTTCCCCGCCGGATGAGTTGATCGTGCATCGCGCGGCAGTGACGATCAAGGGGACCGCTCACGACATTTTCGGCGACGATGAACTTGTGGTTGAAGCCGCAATAGGCGAAGGGGAGCGCGTTAGCTGTACCTACGAGCCGCTGCTGGGAACGTTTACCGGCGAGTTGACACTTGCACTCGGGGACAATGCCGTTTCCATTTTCGCTGCCGATCCGCAGGGCAATGAAGGCGAACTGGAAGTGACGATCTCCTATGTAGACAATCAACTTCCGGTTATCCAGGTCACAGCGCCGGATCCGCTTGTTACGGCAGCGGCGCAGACCTTGCGCTTTGCAATAACGGATGATGTTGATACGGCGGATACGCTGTCTCCGACCGTTTCCTTGAATGCTGCGGAGGCGGTAGCCGCGACTTATGACGCCACGGAAAACGATTTTTACCTGCCAATGGTCTTGCAACTTGGCGACAACACGATTCGCATCGATGTGTCCGATTTGTCCGGTAATGCGGCATTCAGTGAGGGCGTTATCGAATTGCAGGATGAGAATCCGCCGAGCTTGACCGTGACTGCTCCTGAAAACGGCGCGGAAACCATGGAAACGGGAGTGGAAGTCGTTGGAACGGTTGCCGACGACATCGCCTTGGCCGCAGTGCCGTTAAGCATTACCGTCGGATCTGAATCGTATCAGCCTGTAATCGAAGAAAGCGGGGCGTTCAGTCAATGGGTGGAGTTAGAGTTGGGAGCAAATGAAATCACGGTGCTTGCTTCCGATCTAAGTGGCCTGACGACTGAAATCCTACTGAATGTAACGCGCATTGATCCGGATGCGCCTTCCATGATCGATCTGAGCGCCGATCCGCAAACCATTCTGGTGCAGGGCGCACAATCGGTACTGACAGTGACCGTGGAACGAAATGCCGGTGGGCCGGTACCGGCGGGCACTGAAGTACAGTTCGAACTCGACCCGACTACGCTGGGAGAACTGAGCGCATCGAGTGTCGCCACGACCGATGCAAGCGGTATCGTCACGGTGACCTTTACTTCCTACGATGATCCAGGCGCGGTGCTTGTGACTGCCAGCGCGGGCGATCTGTCGGACAGCACCACCATTCAGATCGCCGAGCCAACGCTTTCAGAGTTGCAGATCTGTACGGACGGAACGCAGAGTTTTGCCGGAGCGCATATGAGCGTCAGTTATTCCGGCGATGCGAACCTGATGACGCCCACGGCGGATGCGCTGGTTTCCTCCGCGTTGGCCGATGGCTTCTATACGCATGCCACGCAGCAGGATGCGCCTCAGTTATTGTGGGCGGGAACTTCCTTAGTCGCAACGGCGGGTGAGATCGGGCGTTTCTCCTGGCCGGTGGATTCGGGTGTGCCGGAGCAGGATGAATTTTCCATCGACAATGAAACCGTATCGGATCTGTTGGGTGTAACGGCGGACGGTGAAGGTTTCAGCGTATGCGGTTTGGAAAATCAACTGGGCGATCTGCCCCCGGTGGTGGATATCGATCCGCAGCCTGCACGCGTCACCGATCCGAATATCACGCTTACCGCTACGGTGCAGGACTCGGATTTGTCGACCTGCGTGGGTACGCTTTCCATCAACGGGCAGGAGCAAACGGTCGATGTAAGTACGGGACAGATTTCGGAATCCGTAACCTTGCAGCCAGGTAGTAACAGCCTGCTGCTTTCGGTGCGTGATACCAATGATCAGGTCGGCCAAGACAGCGTTTCGGTGTTCTATGAAGCGCCAAACGACCTCCCGGAGCTTGCTGTTACCTATCCGGGAACGACCACAGCGGAAGCGTCGGTCGTGGTTACCGGAACGATTTCAGACGATGGCCCGCTTTCCGATGTGACCGTACGGGTGCGCATCGGTAGCGGCGACTGGGTGGCTTGTACGATCGATGAAGGTGCCGGAACCTGGCAGTCGGATGCCTCGCTGGCTTTGGCCATGGGCGTCAATGCACTACGCGCCGAAGCGACCGATGGGCTTGGTGGCACGACGACGATTTCTCTTAACGTGCGTCGCGTCGAGCCGGTCACGCCGCCGGTTATTACGCTTACCGCGCCTCAGAACGGGCAGGATTTCAACACGAATCCCGTCGAGGTCAGTGGAACGGTGGCCGAAGGCGGAAACCCGGCGCAGATTACGTTGAGTCTGACTTTGAACGGCGACACTCATTCAATCAACTGGGATTATTTCAACCGCAGTTTCAGCGCCAGTGTCGTTTTGGCGGATGGCGAAAACGTTCTTGTCATTCGCGCCGAGGATTTCACCGGCGGATACGATGAGGAAAGCGTAACCGTGACCTTCACGGCTCCCGACGATCCACCAACGGTTACGATTACGTCTCCACAAGACGGCGCCAGCCTTGCCGCCGGAGAAGTGCAGGTAACGGGCATTATCGCGGATGACCGGGCGTTGTCCACCTTGCAGAGTTTCGCCGTCAATGGCGTATACGTGATGCTGGATAACGAAAGCGGCATGACCTCAACCTGGTCGGCGCTTGTTCCCTTGGTCGAAGGTCAGAACGTGCTAGTCGCCAGTGCAACCGATGCGCGTGGAAATGTGGGAGACGATTCGATCACGATATCCAACGTTGCGCCCCCGGCTATCGTATTGAACGTGGTTCAAATCGGCGGTGCGGCAGATGGATTTAACGTCGATCAGATCGGCAATTTAGGCGATCTGGCTGTGGATAATGCCTTGACTGGCTTGGGCAGTCTGGCCAATCCGATTCTGGCTGATAAAATCGTTGATCCTGAAGATCCCTTATTGATGATTCTGGAATTGACCGGCCTTGCCGAGTTGCCCGGTCCTGGCGATCCGCCTGTCGTCGTGACAATCAATGGTTATATCGGCGTCGATCTCGATGCGGATTCCAGCGACAATTTCAGTGGAACGGAAACCTTCGCCATCGATCCATCCAGCTACGACGAAGAGACCGGCTTGCCGATGATTCGCTTTAAAAACGTCGAAATCGTTAATGATTTCGGACAGGTACGATTAAATACCTACCCGGATCAACCAGCGCGCTTTAGCCTTTCTTTAGATACGGGAGAAACCGCGTTGGATATGAATGTGGAACCGGCCTATATCGACGCGACCTTTGCTTCTGGCGCAAACGGAGTCAGCATGAATGAAAGCTTGCTGGGTGGCGTGGTTCCGGCTGGAAATCTGGCGGTGGAATTGGATCTGGATGGCCAGATGATCAACCCGCTGGAAATTCTGATTCGAGATGATCCGGCGGACCCGATTCCCGACGTCGATTTGAATGACGATGGCGTACTCGCGACGAATCCGGAAACGGATGCCATACCGGAAAATCCCGATGGTGTTTCGGTAGGTATCAACGTCGCCGGCGTTCCCTGTCTGATTCAACGCTAACGGAGGTTCGTCTGCTACAGCAAGCCGGATCGTGAGAAATCGCGATCCGGCTTTCTACAGGCAATTTCGAAGCTGCAAAGCTCGGATTGCTTGCCCACAAGCCGACCGGAAACGACCGGTAAACGACCAGTAAATGACCAGTAAATGACCGTAAACGTACAATTCTATTACTCAGGAAAACGATGACACCACAATCACAACCGAAAATTGGAATGGCGCTATCCGGCGGCGGCGTACGTGGGCTGGCGCATATTGGCATTCTTCAAGCGTTCAAAGAAAACGGCATCGAAATCTCTCATTTTTCAGGAGCCAGCGCAGGCGCGCTGGTTGGCGTAATGGCTGCGGCGCGTTGCGGCATTCAAAAAATGCTCGATTTTTGGACGGAAACCGACCCTTTTCGAGTAAGCAAACTGGGAATCTTGGAAGCCGGATTATTCAACAGCGTGGCGTATGTCGATGACATCAAGAAGTATGTCAAAGTTGAAACCTTCGAGGAACTTCCACTTAAGCTTTCTGTGGCGGTTTCAGCCATGCTGAGCGGAACCTTGAAAATCATCGATTCCGGCCCTTTATGGCCGATCGTAGTGGCGTCGGCCAGTTTTCCAATCATGTTCAGCCCGGTAGCGGTTGAAGATGAAATGTACATGGATGGCGGTATTCTGGATAACTTTCCGGTAGAGCCATTGAAAAAAGATTGCGATTTGATAATTGGAGTCAATGTCGCGCCGCACAAGGTCATCGAAAAAGAAGATCTAGACAGCTTTCGGGATGTCATCGAGCGCGTGATGGATTTGCGCTATCACGCGGACAGACACGACAAGCGCGAACTATGCGATGTGTTGATCTGCCCGGATAAAATCGATACCTTCGGCGTCTTCGAAACGGACGCCATGCTGGATATTTATCAGCTTGGATATCAGGCCGGATTGAAAGCCGCACCGGAAATACTGGAGAAAATCGAGTCCTGGAAGGCGACTGTTGCATCTAGGATAAATTGAAATAGATGAATGGTCATTGCCTGCGAAGGCAGGCAATCCAGTAGCGACGGAGCGTAAGCCGGAAAATTCTTTCAAACGACGGATGGGTGGCGCGGGCTAAGCCACAGGCTTGCCCGTGTTAGAGATCCACATGGGCAAGCGTCGTTTTTCTTCGCTTCGCCAATGCCACTTGTCAGGTGAACGTTTAGACAGACCTCTAAATCGGTCGCAAAAAAGCTACAAGTCGGAGTGGCTCGAAAAGGACAGATCTAGAAAAAGACG
Organism: Myxococcota bacterium; assembly: GCA_965140415.1. Classification (GTDB taxonomy): domain Bacteria; phylum Myxococcota_A; class SURF-8; order SURF-8; family SURF-8. Next base: position 3,274,338 of record OZ223209.1, on the reverse strand, counting down.
TGGTGCTTATTCCAGGATGTAGCGTCGCGGGTTTTGAGGAATGTTGTTGAAACGGACTTCGTAGTGCAGATGCGGTCCGGTGGATCGACCGGTGTTGCCGACTTCTGCCACTTTATCGCCGCGTTTGACTTTGTCACCCACTTTAACCTCGAAACGCGAGCAATGCCCGTAGCGGGTCGTCAGTCCGAAACCGTGATTGATCACCAACGTCAAACCATAGCCATCGCGACGACCGGTATAAATCACCGTTCCATCTGCGGGCGAATGAATCGGCGTTCCGATATTGTTGGCGATATCCAAACCTTCATGGAACTTCTTGGAATTGGTGAAGGGGCTGTTTCGATAGCCGAAGCCGCTGGTGACCCAGCCGTCGGAAGGCCAGATCGACGGAATGTGCGAAAGCAGCATGCGCTGATCTTCAAGGAAGTTGGTCAATTCCGCCAACTCTTTCTCTCGTTCCACGGATAAGGCCAGCAGGCGATCCACTTCGCTCCCCAAATCGGCGCTCTTCAACTTGCCGAGATTTTCCGTCAGTTTCAGAGCAAGGGCTTCGTTGATTCGGCGATTGGGATTGGTGGAGGAGGCCAGCATCTCTTCTTCGCTCAAAGGTCCGATGGCCACTTTCCGGCGATGATCGGCGAAATTGGTCATGGCGCGCAGTTGGCGGTCGAAGCGTTCCAGTCGGTCAACCGTATTCTCCAATAACGCCAGTTTCGTATGGACATCGACCAGATTGTTTTTCAGTTCGATGTTCTCCCGAAGCAGCGTCATCTCTTTTTGAATATCGCCAGGCCGCAGAATCAGGTAGGTCAGCACACCCGCGAGTACCAGGAAAAAGACCGCCGTAATCGTGATCAAAGCATGAACGGTGTTATGCTTGATACGGAAACTTTTCATTCGAGCCGAATCGCTCGGCACGACCATGACGTTGTAACTACTATCGGATTTTCTGAAAAAGGTCCGTAGTTTCATCGTGAACGTTATGTTTTCCCAATTACCGGTTTAGCTCGAAAAGAAGGTCGGCCTAGCGATTGAAGCAGAAGTCAAAACACTTCGGCCTGCTCATGTTTGCCCGATATTCTTAGCAAAATCAATACGTCAAGTCAACTTTTTTGTCTATGATCCAGGGGGATTAGACAAGCATGTCTAACTTGTAGCTTCCAGTTGGAATCCTTTCCGTTTCGTTGACAGTCTCCTGTACCGCAGGTAGGATCGGTGAACGACGAAGGATTTCAACGATTGCATTGTGGGAGGAGAGATGTGGGATTCTTTACATGACGTCATGCAGACATTTGTTTTCGGAGTGTCCGTTCGTCAACTGCTGTTTGCATTTCTTGCCGTACTACTAGGCTTTCTTGCTAAAAGGATTTTCGAGTTTATCCTGGCGCGTTTGGCCGCTGCTTCCGAAAAGACGGAGATGGCCTACGACAATATTCTGCTGGCTGCACTATCCAAACCTTTGGGATGGGGAGCGGCTTTTGCCGGAATATTCATTGCCAGTCAAATCCTGCCGCTGCCGACGGACCCCATCGACCTGGATAACCTGGCGCTTTCTTTAGGGAAGGGACTTAGCATTCTTTTGGTGATCTGGTTTGCCATTCGATTGTCGGATGGACTTTTCGAACATTGGAAAGAGCGGGCGGCGCAAACGGAAACCCGCTTGGACGATCAGGCGGTTCCAATCTTACAGCGAACCTTCAAAGTATTCCTGATCTTACTTGGTGTAAGCCTCTTTCTTGCCAACATGGGTTACTCCGTTACCAGCTTAATCGCCGGACTCGGCCTGGGTGGTGCGGCGCTGGCGTTGGCTTCCAAAGATACCTTGTCCAACTTCTTCGGGGCGGCGGTGATCTTTTTCGATCGCCCCTTTCAAATCGGCGACTGGATCGATGTCGGTGGAGTGGAAGGAACGGTGGAGGAAGTCGGATTACGCACGACGCGCATTCGTACCTTTGCCAACAGCCTGATCACGTTGCCGAATGCGTCTTTGACGACCTCTTCGATCAATAACTGGTCACGGATGCAGAAACGGCGCATCAAGATGACGATTGGTGTCACCTACGACACCAAGGCGGATCACATGCAGGCGGCTGTCGAAGCCGTGCGGGAAATCATCCGGCAGGACGAGAATATTCTACAGGATTACTACCTGGTCAATTTCGATGCACTCGGAAATTCCAGTTTGGAAATCTTCATCTATTGCTTTACCAAAACGACCAATTGGGCGGAATATCTTGAAGTTAAACAGCAGTTCCTTCTTGCCATCATGCGCAAGTTCGAAAGCATGGGATTGTCGTTCGCTTTCCCGACACAAAGCCTGCATATCGAAAGTCTTCCCGATCGTTTGTGGAGTGGCAAACCGGAAAGGCCGGAATAAATAACGACGAACCGTGTTATAGTAAGTTGTAATCCCGTCTGCAAGTTTGTAAACTTGGATCTGTCGTTCAGGCAATTCGTCGGAAGGGTGGCGTGATGGAGCATCAGAGTGAAATCAGCGAAACGGAATTGAAACGTGAATCATTGGCCGGAGTCCTGCCTTTGATGACGCGCTTCTGGCTCTGGTTATTGGGAGGCATGTTCGATAAGGTCAAGTTCTTCAAAAAGAACGTAGCCGCTATCAAAAAGCATCTTTCACAAGGCGCCGTCATTCACGTATTTCAGTTCTCCAGCTATCTGGAATATCTGATTTTCACCCATTTTCTGATCAAGAATGGCCTGCCGCCGGTTCTTTATCCAAATGAAAACTGGCTTATGGGTTTGTTTACTCGAATGGTCGGCTGGTTTTCCCGAAAGAACAAGGCCTTCAAACGTCGCGTGCATAAATCGGTGTTGCCTGGTGAGCAGTATGTGATTTTCCTGCAAAACAAGGGGAGTTTTTTGTCGCTGCGCTCTCAGCGCAAAATCGATGAACTGCGCCGCCTGCTGGATTTGCAAAAGGAATGCGACACGCCGATTTTCCTGATGCCGCAAATCACCATCTGGTCCAAGCGGCCGGTCAGCATGATTCGGTCGATCTGGGATATCTTTTTCGGCAATTCGCTGAAGCCTGGACGCCTGCGGAAAATCATCATTTTCCTACGACATTACAAGTCTGCTTTCGTGCGCAGCGGTCAGCCCTTGCGCCTGGACGACTGGACTTCAGACGTATTCGAGCAGCACGGCAAAAATCCCATCCAGGAAATCAGGTGGCGACTGTTCCACTTCTTCACGGAAGAGCGGGAAGCGGTTACCGGTCCGATGACCAAGCCTCGCACCTGGATTCTGGAATCCGTCATCAATAGCGACGCCGTTCAGGACGTCATCTCGCAGATCGCTGCGGAAGAGGATGTTCCCGTTCGGAAAATCCAGGCCCGAGCGGCCAAGGAACTGGAATTTCTGGCAGCGGACTATCGCTTTACATTCATCATTATGGCCAGCTATTTGATGCGCGTTTCTACCGGGCGAATGTTCAGCAAAATCAAACTCGATCCCAAGGGATTGGAACTTGTTCGCGAGCAACTCAAGCAAAATGCCGTGGTTTATGTCCCTAGCCACAAGTCCTACATGGATTTCCTGTTGTGGAGTTGGTTGATGTACGAAAACGGCATTGTTGCTCCGCATATTATCGCCGGGGAAAATATGGCGTTCTGGCCAATGGGATTTCTGTTCCGGCGCATGGGTGCGATTTTCATTCGTCGCTCATTCAAAGACAATCGCCTGTATTCCGTGATCCTGCGGCAGTACCTGATTCGAATGCTGTGGGAGGGTTACTCTCAGGAGTTTTTCATCGAGGGTACTCGCTCGCGTTCCGGAAAGATGCTGCATCCGAAGTTCGGGATTTTATCGATTTATGTCGACGCCTATCTGAGAAATCCGCGCCGCGACATCACCTTCATTCCGATTTCCATCAACTACAACAAGCTGATTGAAGAACAATCCCATGGCAAGGAAAGCGCCGGTGGCGAAAAGAAAAAGGAATCCACCTCCGGTTTATTGAAGGTATTCGATGTGTTCCGGTTGAATTACGGTGCCGTTTATCTACAGGTCGGCAAGCCGATTTCATTGCATGATTACGTTCAGGAACGAGGACATACGCCGGAGCAAATTAGCGACAAGCAGCGGCGCAGTCTCATTCAGATGCTGGGTTATGAACTGGTGCATCGTATCAATGAATCGATGACGGTGACGCCTTCCGCCGTGGTCGGGCTGGCTCTTTTGACCGCCGGTCGAAAAGGGGTGGAAGAAAAGCATCTTCAGCGGGTGGTCGAGTTTATTCTGCATTACCTGAAGGAATTCGGGGCGATTTTAGCGCCATCTCTGGAACATGCGGACTGGACCATGCACGAAACGCTGGATTTATTGAGAACGGAAGGAAGTATCGAGACGCATCTGGTCGCGGATGAAACCGTGTACGTGCTCAATGAAAATCATCGCCTGCGGCTCGATTATTACAAGAATCACATTCTCCATTACTTCGTGCCGACATCGATTGTGGCCCTGGCTTTCAGTTCCTTGGGTAAGGAACGGGTTTCCGTTGAAGAAGTCAAACGGCGTGCGAAAGGATTGGATGAGATCTTCGATTTCGAAATCATCCATTCTCCCAAAGAATCCTTCAATCTCCAGTTCGAACATGCCTGTGAGTTGCTGACAAGTCACGGAATTCTGGCAATTGAAGAGGATGAATTCGTCAAAACGGAAAAGACGGATAAAAACCTGCACCTGTTCGGGAGACTGATTTCGAACTTCCTGGAAAGTTATTGGGTGGTGGCGTCTTCATTGCACTATCTGGTCGAAAAGCGGCTTTCCGAAAAGAAGTTTTTGAAAATCGTACTGGATGAGGGCAAGAAGATGGTGCTTATCGGTGCGCTGGAACGCGGAGAGGCCTATTCGAAAAACAATTTCCAGAATGCATTGAAATATTTCCAGCATCGCGGTGTGCTGATTTCCGATGTGCAATATGACGATACGGTTGTGGTGAAAGTGCAGCGCAAGTTGTTGGTCAACCGCAAAAAAGCGGAAAAGATGATGAAAAAGCGTAAGCTTTATTTGGAGTTGGCGCACGAACACAACAACAAGCAAGCCGTCGAATCGATAGCGCGCAACATCCGATCCTACCTGACGAGAGATCCTGACCAGATTTGAATTGGGGTCGAGTCCCAAAAGCGGAAAGCAAAGCAGAAATCCACAAGACCCACCATCAAGGAAGGGTTTTTCCCTTCGCCTTCGTTCGCTCGCATTGCGTCACGTTCGGCTTGTACCGTGGCGCGGGCGACCGTCAAGGCTATATGAACGTCGCTCTCGCTCCGGCCTTGACCGCCGCCCGTAACACCCCGGTTACTCAAACCTCATGATGCGAGGCGGCTCCGTCGGGGAAGGGAAAAGAAAGCTTCCCACATTTTCCATTAGAACCAAGAAGAATACCTGATTCAATCCTGGGCTTGACAAGTCAACCAAAAACATATATTGCAAAACCACGCCAAGCAGTACAGGCCACTACTGTCACCAAACACCAGGAAGGAAATCTCCATGATGCACGGGCGTTTATCCAACGGAATACACTTGCTGATTCTCTTTCTTCTTTCTTGCACCATTCTGATCGGCTGCTCTGACGATGACAACAACGATGACCCGTTAGTGGATGGCGATGAGGAACAGGCTGGAGACGTTGAAACCGATGGGGATGGAAGCGACATCCTTCCCGATGGTGACATTGACAGCGAACTCTCGGGAGACGAAGAGACTCCCACTCAAGCCGCTCAGAGTGAGGAAATGCTGCGTGAGTATTTCTGCACGAAAGACAGTGATTGCCTTTCCGGTGAGGTTTGCCTGCCATTTTCCGATGCCTCCGACAAGGTCTGCCAGCCGGAGAACTTCATCCGTTTCACCGACGCTCAAACTTTCATCATCGACACGGAAGGCCTGCGACTGGCCTTTAATGAGAACGAGCAGGGGCTGGATGAAATCATCGTAAAGGGCTTTGGTAATCTTTCCGAGCCGGGAAACCCGGATCTGCCCTCGATTTCGTTCAATGTACTGCTGCCTCCGGATGCGGATACCAGCCAGATTTCGATGGAAGTGCTTTCCGAGGAAACCGTGAATGTGATCGGCTCCTACGATTTGGCTCCCGCCGGTCCCGCCAATTTCCGTCCCGATCTTGAGAATGCAACGTTTCAAGACTACCTGGCCCAGCGCCCCTACATCGTAGATGGTAAAAACACCCAGATCTACAACACGGATGAAAACTGGCCGGCTTCTCCCTTGCTTCTTTCCGAAGCGGCGCAGATGCGCAAATGGAAGTTCGTACGTGCGACCTTCTTCCCATTTTCCTACAATCCCGTAAGCGGGAAATTGTTGCGTACGTCGTTATTGCGCGTTCATCTGAGTACGCCGGTGGCCGTGCAAAAAAGCAGTATCGAGCGACGTCGGCAGGTGACGTTGCTACAGGATCGCAGCTTTGATCGACAGGCCCAAACACTCTTTTCCAATATCGGGACCATGGGCAATCGTTATCTTGCTCCGCCGCCGGATGAGGAGGAAATGGTGGCCAAGACCGATTATGCCATCCTGACGACCAACGCTATTGTTTCGAAAAGTGAGGTTTTAGAAGACTTCATGGCGCACAAAGCGTCGATTGGTTACTCGGTGCTGTTGATCACGGAAGATGACTTCGGTGTGATGGAAGGCGTGGACAATGCAGAGAAAGCCAGAAACTGGCTCAAGCAGGAATATGCCCGCCGAGGCATTCAATACCTGCTGATTCTGTCCGATCCCAATGGCAGCGACAACGGCGCGCCGATGCGCGTCTGCTGGCCTCGCTACAATAAGGAAGAGAAAAAGGACAATTGGGAAAAGACCGCCACGGATGCCTACTATGCCGATCTCAATGGCAACTGGGACAAGGATGGTGACGGGATCTGGTGTGAATACGGCTCCAATAATGGCGATACCGGCTACGGCGGCGTCGATCTGACGCCGGAACTGTATGTCGGTCGCATTCCTGTGTACAACAACAATACGGATCGGCTCGACGATATCCTGCGTTTTACGATGGATTATGAGTTACAACAGGATATCGAGTGGCGGAGCAAGGTGTTATTGCCGAATCCGATCAGCGACTTTTCCCATGAAATGGACCACGGTGATAATGGCGGCGAAGAAGAAGTCAATCGAGGTTTTACGGTGGATGGCGCGAAATACGCCGAGCGCATGAAGAGTGATTTTTTGAATGCCTCCAATAAGCTGCAACCATTCTCTCTGTATGACAACCGTGGGGCGGAACCGTCTAAATACGATCCGGATCGTACCTTCAGCACCCAAAACGTGTGCGATGAGTGGTCCAAAGGTTACGGCATTACGTCCTGGTGGGCGCATGGTAACAGTTCTTCCGCAGCCGGGAAAACCTGGCTGGAAGATACCGATAACGATGGCATTGCCGACATGAACGAGAAGGACTGGGAAGACTTCGCCTATAGCAGCATGTCTTCCTCCTGCTTCGACAGCGAGCATCCGACTCATACAGTCCAGGTCAGTTGCCTGAATCATCGACCGGACAGCAGCGGAAACCTGGGCCACAGCCTGCTTTACAAAGGCGGGGCGGTCACCACCATGGGAGCGACAAGCGTGACGCTTTATTCGCCGTCCTGGTCCAGCCCGAACTCCAGCCGCATGGATAACGTCAGCTTCGGCTATTACTACACAAGTTATCTGGCCAAAAACTTCAGCGCCGGTCGTGCCTTGGCCATGGTTCGCAGTAAGCCCTGTTACTTCTCCTGGGGGGATGGCACACTTATGAATATGCTGTCCTTCAACCTCTACGGCGATCCATCGGTGAGCGTGTTTACCACCTATCAACCGGCAGGCGAGACGCAGTCGCCACTGTTTGAAGACAAAGGTCACGCTTTCAATAAAGAAGCGGAAAGCGATACCGGAAAAACGTTGCGCTGGGATCTGTATTACAGCGTCACGCCGGGGACGGTCAGTGGTCAATTGCAAACCACAATACGGCTATTCGATGCTTCCGGAAATCCGTTGAGCGGCGACGATGGCGCGGTGATTGGCACGAGCTACCATGATGTTGCAGAAGATGCAGTCAACTTCGATGGAGACAACCCGGATCGCATTGCGATTGACTATTCCAGTTTGGACTTTCTGGGCGGCGGCATCCATGAATTGCAGTATGCGGTAGAGGTCGTTTTCCTGCCCGATGAAGGAAGTGCGGAAACCTTCATGAACGGTGATAAAAAGAGCTTTGAAATCGAAATCGAAAGTGAATCCGAAATCGAAACGCTGCTAGCGGATGACCCTGCGGAAGGGGCGTTGTCGGATGCGGTAGAAAGCGTGATCTACCAGTTCGTGCTGGATGCGAATGCGGATCTGTCCGTTTCGCTGGATGGACCGGAACAGGGAGCGGATTTCGATCTGTATGTACGACTTGGCGAGATGCCGACGACGGAAGATTACGATGGACGGGGCTATTCTTCCTCCGCCGATGAAACGGTCGTGATCGAACAGGCCCAGGCCGGTGTGTATTACATCATGGTTCACAAGTATAGCGGAGCCGGTGAATTTTCCCTGACAGTCTCCCTTGCCGGAACAGAGACGGCGATACGTTTGCCGCTGGATGAAGTTGTGGAAGGCAGGTTGAATGAACTTCAGCAGGAACTTTACTACATCGATTTCCAGAGTAGCGGCTATTTTTCCGTGATTCTGGATAGCCAGCAACAAAGCGTCTTCCACCTCTTTTTGAGAAAAGACGAAGTTGCCACGTCGGAAACCTACGATGTCGCCTCGATGGAAGATCAGTCGATGCAGTCGATTGAATGGGAAGTCACACAGGATCGCTACTATCTGTTGGTTCAGGCTGTTACGGGGCAGGGAAGCTACCAGATTTACGGCTGGCTGGACTGATCTGCGGTCGAAACGGAATAAAACCGAAATCTTAAACGGATACGGGAATTTTCTTTGGATGGCGATTGTCTTGCTTGGTGAAAGCAATCATTCAGCCATGCATGGATTTTTTTTGCTTTGAGAGTGAAACTTCTGTTAAGGTATAGGCATTCCTTAGCATGTGTGGCCTGGAATTCTTTTGGAGGAAGACTCAATGATGAAGCAGGCGTATATCACCATAGACCGGCATATTATGGAAACGCAGAAGCGCTATCCCGAAGCACGCGGACATTTGTCCAAGCTGTTGATGGACATTGCTTTTGCGGCGAAGGTCATTTCCGCAGAAGTGCGTAAAGCCGGTTTGGCGGATATTCTGGGTATGACTGGCGATACCAACATTCAGGGCGAAGAAGTCCAGAAACTGGATGAATACGCCAATCGGGTAATGATCAACGTGTTGAATGGCACCGGTTTGCTGGCTGCGATGGCGTCCGAAGAACTGGAAGCCTCGGTGCCGGTAACCAAAGAGACTATCGGCGAATACATGGTGAACTTCGATCCTCTCGATGGATCTTCCAACATCGACGCCAATGTGTCGATCGGAACGATTTTCTCGATTCTGCGTCATCCGAGGCCAGGCGATCAGGGACGGGACGAGGATCTTTCGCAACCTGGATACAAGCAGGTTGCATCCGGATATATCCTGTATGGTTCTTCCACGTTGATGGTTTACTCCTCCGGGGATGGCGTGCACGGTTTCACCATGGACCCCTCTTTTGGAGAGTTTCTCCTTTCGCACCCCTATATGAAGACCCCGGAAAAGGGAAAAGTGTACAGCGTGAACGAAGCTTATTCCGCTCGTTGGCCCAAAGGTGTGAAGCAGTACATCGCGAGTTTGAAAGAGCCGGACGAGGAAACGGGCGAGGTTTATACGCTGCGTTACATCGGTTCGCTCGTGGCCGATTTTCATCGGACGCTGCTTTATGGCGGGATCTTCCTGTATCCCCAGGAGAAAAAGAAGCCGGAGGGCAAACTCCGCTTGTTGTATGAAGCCAATCCGCTGGCATTTATCATGGAACAGGCCGGAGGGGCAGCAACGAACGGCGAGCAGCGCATTCTCGAACTGACTCCGAACGGCTTGCATTCCCGCTCGCCTCTATATATTGGTAGTAGAAAGAACATCGCCGAACTGATGCAGTTTCTTGATAATAATCGCGATAATCCGTTCGACGACTAGACAAATCGCCATTTTCTGATAAGTAAGATTGTTGCCTGACGTTTATGCTTGTTCATCATGTGTAGGAGTTGAAAATGGGTGAGCGTGTAGTTCTTCGTTTGCGGATGAGTGCTCATGACGCGCATTACGGTGGCAATCTGGTTGATGGCGCCCGGATGTTGGGGTTGTTTGGTGATGTGGCCACTGAGTTGTTGATTCGCAAGGATGGCGATGAGGGCTTGTTTCGGGCCTATGAGGAAGTTGAATTCCTGGCTCCGGTTTATGCCGGTGATTACATCGAGGCATCGGGCGAGATCATCGCAGAAGGCAAGACCAGTCGGAAAATGTCCTTTACCGCCATAAAAGTGATCGCTCCCGTTCCCGGTCATGACAGCGCCTGCGATGTGTTGGATGAACCCATTCTTGTGTGCCGAGCCATCGGAACCTGCGTCACGCCTTTAGATAAGCAACGGAAAAAGTAAGAAGATCTTTCGGTCTATCGAGTAATCGGGATGTGCCAAGGTCTCACGGGATGTAAATTCCGGGAGGCCGTGCGTGGCTTATTGAAGACACACAGCCTTCCACGATCTCCGATCACGTAAGGCTAGAGGGGTTATTGTTCATTATTCGTGATGTCTTCTTGTAGCGGCGAGGCGTAAGCCGAAAAATACTTTCAAATGACGGAAGGGTGGCGCGGGCTAAGCCGCAGGCTTGCCCGTGTTCGAGGGTCACATGGGCAAGCTTCGTTTCGCGCACCCGTCACCCAAAACACTCAATATAAAACAAGCCACTTCCAGGCCGTGGGAGTTGAGCCACAAAAAAAGGAGTGGCATTGTCGTTTTTTCTGGAAATATCGGAGCCTCGAAATCGTTCCATATCAGTAGCAGCGGCTCACCGAGTTGGCCACGCCAAGGATGTCCGGAAACCGCCTGTCGCTAGATGATAATACCTGTATTTACGGTTGTTTATACGGCCATGCAAACCATCATCGCGGAGGATGCACCATGTTTCGGAACAGCAAACTGAGCTGGGGGAAGTCCCTGTTCTTCGTTTGGGTTCTTCTCTTTTCCGTTCCCGGCTTTTCTCAGAGCCTGGACTGGCCCACTTTTCGGCACGATCCCGGTTTTACGGGAAGGTCACAAGGGCAGGGCGGAATTACGCATCCGACCGTGAAATGGAGCTACTATCTGGGCGGAAGTCTTTCCGCAACTCGTAGCTATATCGGTGATTTGACTGGGGATGGCCGTAAAGATATTGCGATGATCGTAGGTGGCAAGGTCGCACTGAAGACGCCGCAAGGACAGACGCTGTGGTTTTCCGACGCCTTGAATGCCAGCTATATCATCGGCGCATGGGATTTCGATCGCAACGGTGAACAGGACTTGCTCGTGTTGCGCGCCAATGTGCCTGCTGCGGTTGTGATCCTGAATGGCAAAACGGGTGAAACTCTTTGGTATTACGATGCTTTTGGCAGTGGTGCCAGTAAAAGTGTACCATTTCAGGCCAGAGTCGGCGATCTCGATGGCGACGGCTACCCGGATCTCGTCACCAAACCGCGTAGTTTCTACGAGTACACACATGCATTTTCCTTTCGGGATGGATTTCAAACTCCTGCCGAACTGAACGAGCTGTGGCACTACCAGCACCAAACCTACACGGATGCCAGTGCCTATGTCATCGGGGATGTGGACAACGACGGCAGCGCGGAGGTCGTCTTCTGGGAAGCGGCGCAGATCACGATTCTAAATGGCGAAGACGGCACCGAACAGACCATTGTACCTCCTGTTTTCCAGTCTTATTTTCAGGGGATAAGCCAGATCGTGAATGTGGACGATGACCCGCAGAATGAAATCGTAGCGTTAAGCCGCTTCCACACGGATTACGGCGTTCTGGTTTACGACGCCGTAAAAAAAGAAGTTTCCTGGTCCTATCAATGGTTCCCAACAGCGGGAAAGGGAATTGCCATTGCAGAAAACAGTGTAAGCGATTTAAATGGTGACGGTCAGGTGGATGTCGCGCTAAGTGTATATAATAACACGGATAACGAGTATTCAACGCCGGGCTCCGTTGCCGGTGATTACGATGGCATTTCCGTTGCCGATCAGTGGACGTTAGCGGTATACGATGCCTCGGATGGTGCTGTGCAGGCCACGCTTGCCAATGTCTATCTGCATGGCATAGAGGATCTGGATAATGATGGACTGGCAGAACTCATCGTCCAGCGCGTTCCCGCCAATACGCCTTCCATTGCTGCATTCGGACCGATCGAGGTCTATTCGCTGGTGGGAACGACCTTCGTTTTCCGCTGGAGTATTGCCGATGCGGCACCCTTTTACGTTCGACCGCAGGATAAGCCGGATCAGAATGTCTGGGACTATTCCTTACAAATCGCCGCCCAGGATGTCAATGGCGACCAGAAACAGGATCTGTATTTTCTGCTGGATCAAAATAACGACGGGTTAGCCGATCACCTGCGGGCCGTGCGCTCGGATCTGGCATCCCCGATTGTGCTCGCGGATTGGCCGATCCCGGACGGCGAATCGATTGTGCTGTTGACTCTGGGAAATGAACTCTCCCAGCCGGGAGAGCTTTCCGAGACGGCGATTTATCGGTCCAGTGGCTATTTGGACATTTTATCGAATACACTGTCCCAGCAGGCCCACCTTCAGGGCGGGACGTTCTCAAGCAGTCCTCTGGTTGCTGACCTCGATGACGACGGTCACTCGGAATTGATTGTGACACGCAGCAGCACAGAGTTCGAAGTGTTGAATCTTTCAACCGCGACCGCGTTGACACCGCCAGAGCGCTTGTGGGCTTATCGAGGCGAAACCGCACCGTTTTCGATGACGATCGATTTGAATGGAGACGGAAACCTGGAAATTCCGGCGGCAGATGTTCTGGACGCGGTGAACCCGAAAATTCACCTGCTAGACGAAGCGGGAGAGGCGATTTGGACAAAAGAGTTTACCGGTTACGGCAGTGCGCCGCAGGACATCGCTTTCGGAGATGTGAACCTGGATGATGTGAGAGATGCCGTGGTGACGATTGCGGATACGCGCCTGCCTGCGGAATCCGACATGCGCCTGGTGGCACTAGATGGAACCGATGGGACCGAAATCTGGAATGTGGCGACCTCGCAGAATTATCGCTGGGTAGCCTACAGGGCGCATTTACTGGATATCACCGGCGACGGTCGGGAGGATGTCATTTTTCACGATACCTACAATATCGAGTATTACAATGGTTTGGATGGCAGCCTGATTTCTTCCGTGAACGACACCCACTGGCTCAAAGACAATATTCTGGCGGATTTCGACAACGATGACGAACAGGAACTGCTGATCGTCAATTTCCAGGCGGATAAAGGCATTCAGCTTTTTGAACTATTGACTGAAAGTCCGAGTTTTACGATTCCCCACGATTATTCCGACGAAGTCTGGGAACGCTGGCTGGCGCTGTATTCGCATCCTGATGGCCTTGGTTTCATTAAAAGCAGCACGATGGGATACTTGCAGGCTTTCGGACCGGATGGACAAGCCGACTGGTCCGGGCGTGTGTGGCCACGTAACGGCGAACTGGGCGCGTCCGATCCGGGCGATGGAAACACCTTGAGCAACTTGACGGTATGCGATATCGATGGAAATGGCGAGGAAGATGTAATATTCGGAACGGATGACGGATTCCTGATGGCGATGCAGCTTTCCGATCAGACGCTGTTGTGGGCTTTGCCGTTTTCCGTTACGGTTTCCGAGCCGGTGGTCGCCGATGTCGATCAGGACGGTGAACTGGAAATTCTGGTTGCCACCGACGACGGCCAGCTTCATCTAATCGACCAGGAGGATCTCTCCGCCCCCGGCGAAGTACGCGACGTGCAACTTAGCGCCGATTATCAACTGGTCGATCCTAGCGTGGATATCGACAGCACGGAAACACCGGATGCTCTGGCGGCCAGTTGGGATGACGTAACCGGAGCCAGCGGTTATCTGGCTTCGGTGCTGGATGATCAGGGGAACCGGATCGTATCCTGGGTCGATACGGGACTGGCTACGGATTACATCGTGCCGGTTTCGCTGATTTTGAACCGAAGCTATACCTTCCAGGTCAAAGCCTACGACGATACCGGGCGCAGCAGCTTGCCCGCTTCTTCCGATGGCGTCATGTATATGGATCTGACTAATCCGGTTATTTCGAGTTTCACCGCGACACCAACGGCGTTCAATCCTTTGCGAGAATCAACCACGTTCCATGCGGAACTGGAAGACTCTTCGGAGTTGCATGAGGCGACATTGAACATCCGTGATGTTTCCAACGATTTGCAGTTTGAGTCGAGTTTCACGTTGCAGGGAAAGCTGGATCAGATCGAGCAGGTTTGGACCGGTCGCGATTCGATGAGCATTCCGCTACCCGATGGAATGTATACCGCTAGCTTGTCCGTGCTCGATATCGGAGATAACGAGACGACTCAAAGCCTCTTATTGTACCTTGATACGCACGCGCCAGACGCACCTGTGATTGAAGCACCAACCGATGGCGCACAACTGACGGAACTGCGCCCGACATTCAGCGGACAAACCGAAGCGCTTTCTTCCGTGACCGTTTGGATGGAAGACCAGAGCGCTGCGCTATGTACAGTCGCAGCATCCGCTTCCGGCGATTTCTCTTGTGTTTCCGAATCGGACTTGCAGCAAGGGGAACAGGCTGTGGTCGCAACCGCAATGGATGGGGCAGGTAATACATCAATTCCTTCCAACGTCGTTCATTTCGAGATCCTGGCGATTGTAGACGGTGATCTGGATCAGGAGAGTTCTGAAGGCGAAACCGGAGATTCGGAAACGCCCTGGGTCGATGGCGATATCGACAAGCCCGGTCCCGTGGATGGCGATGTGGTAGAAGATGGTGATGTAGAATTCGACAGCGAATCCGATGCGGTTGCAGATGGGGACGTCGATGGCGACTCGATCGTGCCTGGGGATGAAGAGTATAGCAGTGATGGCGATTCAAGCTCCGGCGACAATGGTGGTCCGATCGATCCGACGATTCCCGGTGGCTGTGAGAACGATATGGGGTGCCAGTCCAATCCCGCCAATCCGCCGATTTGGATGCTGTTGTTCTTCTGGATGATCGTATTTCGTCACCGCAGACAGATGCGCCGAC
Source organism: Myxococcota bacterium (assembly GCA_965140415.1). GTDB lineage: Bacteria > Myxococcota_A > SURF-8 > SURF-8 > SURF-8. Next base: position 3,259,103 of record OZ223209.1, on the reverse strand, counting down.
GCTCCTAAACTTGCGGTCCGCGCGAAAGTGTATTATTAGGGAAAACATGAACGTACCTCGTGCAGACCGGATTAATCCGGTCTGCACGGATCATACTCTTTTGCAAAGGCGGGCTCATGAGTGTCAAATCGATGGTTGTCGCTTTCTTTCTGTTCGTTCTGCTTGTTCTCAATGGTTGTGGCGATTCGGACGAAACCGTGGCAGATGGTGATTTGGATTCCGAAGAATTCGGAGAGTCGGAGACGGATTCGGAAGCGACTTGCGATACGATGCAGGCGACTCTGGATTCTACGGGCTTGACGCTTTCCGTCGGTTGTGGAGAAGCGGAGTGGTTGATGCTGCCTGCCGTTCAACTGGATGGCCAGTGGTACGACGTGCAAACCGACACTTCCTGCGAGAAAACGGATGAAGGGCTTTCCTGCGCCATCGATTCTTTCGGAAAAGTTTTATTGAGTTACGAAGATGGACTGGCCTCCTTGAGCTTCAGTGCCGAGCAGGCGGTTACACTCAACGCCTTCTCTTTTACAGGACATGTAAAGCTTCCCGGCGCTCGCGCATGGCTGTCCAACGGGTTTCAATCCTGGTCGCAAAGCGGTATGATCGCCTTGAATGCCGAACCGACCGAAGAGGAATTGGATGAAGCGCTTGCGGCGACCGGAAACACGGAGACCGTTCGATCCGGTAAGGAACTTTCCTGGTGGTATACGGCTGTGGGTGGCGGGGAATACAGCCTGTTTGCCGGAGCCGTAAGCTCGCAGCTTTTCAAATCCTGGTTGCAAGCCTACACCGATTCTGAGACGTCCGAGCATCCCGTGGGTGTCCGTCTGGTCAATGGTTCAACCGGAGAGGCCATTTCGTTGAACAGTGGGGATTCCGTTACTTCGGAATCCTGGCGTATCTGGCTCGGTAAGGATCTGCACGCGACACAAGAAGCATTTGGGCGGGAGCTTCCCAGTAGAAGAAAGACCGTTGTAGCCAAAGCCGATGCGGGCTGGAACTCCTGGTATGAACTGTGGGACAAAGTCACGGAATCCGACGTTCAGGCCAATGCCGCTATCGCGAAAACGATTTTACAGGATCAGATCCCGAGCGATAAGAAAATGCGAATCGTCGTGGATGATGGCTGGCAGCAAGCCTGGGGTGAATGGACGCCCAACGAGAAGTTCCCTTCCGGCATGAATGGACTGGCCGATGACATGCATCAGCAGGGCTTTGAAATCGGTGTCTGGCTGGCTCCGTTGCTGGTCGATTCGGATAGTGATCTGGTTACTGAGCATCCCGACTGGTTCGTAACCGGATCGAGCTTCGGGCATCCGATGCATGGCGATATGCGCATTCTGGATGTTACGCAACCGGATGCCGCAGCTCATCTGGCGGGATTCATTCAGCAAATCGTTTCCTGGGGCTATGACTTCTTGAAAATCGATTTCCTGTTCGCCGGAACGTATGAAGGCGGACGCAGCCAGGATGTCACCGGGATGCAGGCGTACCATCAGGCGCTATCGATTATTCGTGAAGCTGCCGGAGAAGAGGTGATTCTGCTGGCCGTCGGCGCGCCTCCCACACCCAGCTTCGAACATGTCGATGCCTGGCGACTGGGACCGGATATCGCTTTCGAGCAGACCGGCGCGAATTACTACTTCATCGTCAATGAAGCCCGTGCGGTTTCGGCTCGCTATATGATGTGTTATGCCACTCTATGCGACCCCGATCCCCCTCTATTGCGCACCCTGCCGCAAAATGAAGTGGATATGGGCGCCTGGGTGGTGGCCTTTGGCGGAGGCGGTTTGTTCTTGAGCGACAATCTTCCCGAACTGGACGAAGCGCGCCGTAGCTGGGGATTGACTTCTACAATTATTTCCGCGTCCTTAAGCGGAGAACCTTCGGTGCCGGAAGATCTGTTCCCTGCGGAACCACCGGACTATCTGGTAACTTCGGTATCGGATTCGATTCTGAACAGCAACCATCATGTGTTGCCGCTGATCTGGCGCTTGCCGGATGGAACGCGGGTCGCTTTCAATCCCGATGAGCAAGAGCGCAGCATCGACGGCGTTTCGGTTCCCGCCCATCATGTAGAAGAACTTCAATAGTAGCTCACTTAATAAAAAAACCGCCCCGGATAACCGGGGCGGAATCGTATCGTCACTGAACGTCAACGGAATTCTGCTCAGTTGGCGTCTACCACCAGTTTGCGGATGATGTCCGTCATCGAAATCACGCCGATGGGGACATTTTGTCCGTGATCCTGTCTGGTCACGATCAGACGATGGATGCGCAGCCCGGTCATGGTGGAAACGGCATCGGATAGAGAGGTATCCAGCGTACAGGTTACGCAGCCGGGCGTCATGATGTCGCTGGCTTTCAATCCTTTCACCGCATCGGCGCTGCGGCCCTGGCGGGCGAGCACCATATCGGTTTGTGAGACCACGCCCACCGGTTCCGCATCGTAAACGACAACCACGGCATGGATATCGTTTTCAACCATGCGGGTCGCGACCTCTTTCACCGAATCGCTCGGTGAGCAGGTGACAAGCCCCGGATGCATGAGATCGCGCACCAGAGTTCCGTCGTCAACCAGTTCCAGTTCCAACGTTTCAAGCGGCTCCGTAATGAATTTCGGAGTCGGCGTGGAAAGAGGATACGGGGGGACTTTGTCGTGGGTATCGTCCGTTGACAAAGCGAAGAATGGCGATGGATGAGGTGTCTTTTCCGAAATTCCCAGGCCGAATTCCGTCGCGCCGACAAGCACGCCCATGTTGCCGTGCGGGTGCTTGTTTTCGTACATCAATTGGTGAGAAAGCGGCAACTCATTGTAGGTAAACGACTTCGACAGGCAGGGATCGACCAGGCCTTCGATCACCAGGCGATTAAATCCGTCCGCCTGCACATCGTTGGCGAAATGCGAACCCTGTACGCGCTTCTGGCGCATCCAGAGATAGCGAAGATCCACGGTGGCGTTGTAACCGGTGGTTCCTGCGCAGATCACCACAATGCCGCCGGTCTCCGCTACGAAAAGGGATGTCGGGATGGTCGCCTCTCCGGGATGCTCGAAGACGATTCGCGGTGCGCGTTTCTCTCCCAGCACATCCCAAAGCGCTTTGCCGAATTTCCGAACGCCCTTGAACCACTTGGCATAGCCTGCGGTGTCTTTCCAGTGGGGCAGCATTCCCCAATGGTCGAAATGCGTGCGGTTGATGCAGCCTTTCGCCCCCAGGCTTTCGCAATATTCGAATTTGTTGTCGTTGGAGACGACTGCAATCGGGATCGCTCCGACGGCTTTTGCAATTTGAATGGCCATGGAACCCAAGCCGCCCGCACCGCCCCAGATCAGGGTCACGTCGTCTTTTTTCAATGACTTGTCGCCTAATCCAAGGAACATACGATAGGCCGTAGCCCCTACCAGCATGTAGCTGGCAGCCGCTTCCCAGCTTAGATGCTTGGGCTTGGGCAGGCACTGGTGTCCCTGAACGCGAGTGAACTGAGCGAAACTGCCGTAGTTGGTTTCATAGCCCCAGATTCGGAACGTCGGGCTGAACATCGGGTCTTCGCCGCGCTGCACCATGGGACAATCCTGGCTCCAACTGCCGCAGTGGATCACCACTTCGTCGCCGACTTTGACATTGGTGACGCTTTTCCCCGTTTTGTACACGATGCCGCTGGCGTCGCTGCCGCCGATGTGGAAGTCTTCCTTTTCTCCCTGCTTCTGGCGGGCTTGAATGACGTTGACCGGCGTACCCAGGGCGGACCAGACGTTATTGTAATTGACTCCCGCCGCCATGACGTAAACCAGGACTTCATCGTCCTTGATTTCAGGTACGTCTACGACTTCTTTCTGAAAACTTTTCATCGGTTCGCCGAATCGTTCCTCGCGTATCAGCCATGCGTGCATTTTTGGGGGGACGATTCCTAATGGGGGAGCTTCACCGATGTCATATAGATCTTTGGTCATCACTCAAGTCCTTTTCGCTGTGGTTGTAATTTTGTCCGACATCCGCCGAAAAGGCGGCAGTCAATTGATGTCGATAGATGCGGTATCTGGAAAATGGAGAATCCTGGGAATGAAGCAGAGCTTTGGAAATTTTGGATTTTCCACCAAGTCGGTCAATACCAAACGAGCCGAATTCCAATTGCAGGCGCTTTAGCACCCAGTCGATCTGAAACTCTTTACGTCTGGTTTGTAACAAGTTGTGATCGATCAGCCAGTGTCGATGGCGTTCGATCTGATCGACCAGATCGGGAATGGCCGCTCCGGTAAGCGCACTGACAGATTGGATCTGAGAGCGCCAACGCAGGGATACGGAATCTTCAAAAGAAGGCAGGGCGCGTTGCAATTCCACTTGGGTTTGTTCCGCAATTTTTCCAAGGTCCGATTTGTTGACGAGTAGAATGTGCGGGATTTCCATGACTCCCGCTTTTAAAAACTGGATGCTGTCGCCTGCTGCCGGTTGCGCTACGAAACAGGTCGTGTCGGCGATCGTGGCAACATCGATTTCGGATTGACCGACACCGATGGTTTCGATCAAGATGCGATCGAACGCGGCCATAAGCACTTGACTCATCGGCCAGATTTCAGCGGCCAGACCTCCATGTTCGCCACGTCCCGCCAGGGAGCGAATGAAAACGCCGGTATCGGATTTGCCCGCCATCATGCGTAGTCGATCGCCGAGCAGCGCCCCGCCCGTTACGGAACTGGAAGGATCGACCGCCAACACGCCGACCGTTTTCCCCTGCTTGCGCCAGGCTGCAATCAACGCGGAGCTTAAAGTCGATTTGCCGACTCCGGGTGGGCCGGTCAATCCGATCAGGTGGCGGTCATTTTCGTATTCTGAGTTGATTAGTGAATCCAGCAAAATCGACGCGCGGTCTTGGGAACTGGCACGTCGGTCGTCCATCAGGTTCAACGCATTGGCAATTGCGATCCGGTCGCCTTGCTGGATGCGAACGGCCAATGTGGAAATGTCGGACGAACTGTCGATGCCTGTCATCATCATCGATTCTCAATGAGTTCCGGTAATGCCGCAAGCTTGTTTCTGCTGCGAATGATGGCGATCAGATCCGCCATGATTCGATTCAGATCCGCATCTTTGGGCGTGTAAACTGAAGCAACGCCTAGTTCTTTCAGATACTGCTCATCGGCAGGAGGAATGATGCCGCCTGCCACGACCGGAAGATTTTCCAATCCTGCGGTTCGTAGCTGACCCATCGTTTCGCCTACCAGTTCGCAGTGGCTGCCGGAGAGAACCGACAAGCCGACCAGGTGCACGCCTTCTTCCAAGGCGGCTTTGGCAATCTGTTCCGGCGTCAGGCGAATGCCTTCGTAAACCACTTCAAAACCGACGTCACGCGCCTTTACCGCGATCTGTTCCGCGCCGTTGCTGTGACCGTCCAAGCCCGGTTTTCCAACCAGGATCTTTAACGGACGTCCCAACTCTTCACCAGTTTGATGTACGGCATCTCGCAGACGAAACTCGTTGTCGCTTCGGTCTATCTGGCGGATGGAGATGTCGATTCCCGTTGGCGGTCGGTATTCTCCGAAGATGTCTCGCAGAAGGTTTCCCCACTCACCGGTGGTGACACCGGCTTTGGCGCAACGAATGGAGGCCGGCATGATATTTTCGTTTGTTAATGCCGCATCGCGCAGTTGAGCGAGGGCGGCTTCGACTTCCGCCTGGTTACGACGCGCCCGGTGAGCTTGCAGCCGTTCGATCTGTTCGCGCTCCACACGGGCGTCTACAGTCATGATGCCGCTGTCTGAACCGGCGACCAATGGCGAATCCGCCGTTTCTTTGAAACGATTGACGCCAACCACAACCCGTTCGCCGGATTCAATGGCGCGCAAACGCTCGGAATGACTGGTTACAAGGCGTCGTTTTACATAACCGTTTTCAACGGCGTTCAGCATGCCTCCCTGCTTTTCGATCTCGGCCATTTCTTTGTGGGCACCGCTGATCAAAGTATGGGTTTTCCGTTCGATGACGGGTGAACCGGAAAGAATATCTCCGTATTCAAGCAGGTCGGTCTCATAGGCCATAATCTGTTGAATGCGCAGGGACCACTGCTGATCCCAGGGGCGAGGCAGTCCCAAGGCTTCGTTCCAGGCGGGCAGTTGAATGGCGCGCGCCCTGGCGTTTTTGCCTAAGACGACGGACAGCATTTCCAGTACGATCCGCTGGACGTTGTTCTCCGGCTGCGATTCGGTCAAGCCCAGTGAATTGACCTGTACGCCGTATCGAAAGCGACGCAGTTTGGGATCTGCCACGCCGTAGCGTTCTTTTGTAATCGTGTCCCACATTTCCGTGAATGCGCGCATCTTGCACGCTTCTTCGATGAAGCGGATTCCGGCATTGACGAAAAAGCTGATGCGACCCACGACCTTCGGAAAATCCTGATCGGAGATCTGGCCGGATGCTTTCACGGAATCCAGCACGGTAATCGCTGCGGAGAGCGCATAGGCCAGTTCCTGTTCCGGCGTCGCGCTGGCTTCCTGCAAATGATAGCTGCAAATGTTGATCGGATTCCAATGCGGAAGATTGGAGACGGCATAATTGATTGTATCCACCGTTAAGCGCATGGAAGGCTGCGGCGGAAAGATATGAGTTCCTCTGGACAGATATTCCTTGATGATGTCGTTCTGGGTCGTGCCACGCAACTCTTTGGGATCGATGCCCCGCTGCTCCGCAAGGGCGACGTACATGGCCAACAGCCAGGCTGCCGTTGCGTTGATGGTCATCGACGTGTTCATCTTATCCAGGGGGATCTGGTCGAACAGGATGTCCATATCGCCGATATGAGCGATCGGTACGCCGACTTTGCCTACTTCACCCTTTGAAAGCGGATGATCGGCATCGTAGCCGGTCTGGGTCGGCAGATCGAAAGCAACGGACAGGCCGGTTTGTCCCTTGCTTAAATTGGTGCGATACAACTCGTTGGATGCACGTGCAGAAGAGTGACCTGAATAGGTTCGCATCAGCCAGGGGCGGTCGCGTTTGCTGCTGGAGGGCGAGTCTGCCATCATCGTTTCCTTTATAGAGGGCGTTTTAAAAGAAGCAGTCTGCGCTCGATCTCAAAAATCTTTTGCGGAATCTTGTCTTTACCCAGCTTCTTCTTGTTGTTTTCTTTTAAAAAGAGACCTTCTCCAAAGCTTTCCAGCGCATTTTTTCCACTGATGTTCTTCACGCCGATCAGTTGTGCCGTTACGATTCCGGCGTGAATTCCGTTCGAATCATCCAGATCTTCTTTCGCCAGAATGCGGGAAATCGCATAGACCGTGTCGCCACTGACGGCAGGTTGCGTGTGGTAGCCCTCGGTGAAGCCGAGCTCCCAGAGGGCGTTTTCTCCGATGTCGCGACTGGCCAGACCATCGAGCCAGGCGAAAACCAGCCCGCCATAGACAATCGGAGTGCCACTCATTTTTCCGTTCAATCCCTGGCTGTACACACTGTCGAAATGCAGCGGATGCGTATTGCCGGTAAGATAGGTCAGCGCCAGGTGCTCGTCGGTAATCGTGCGCCCGTTTGGATGTACGATAATGTCGCCCACCGAAAAATCTTCGTAGTATGTCTCTCCAGTAAGCTGTTCATGAGAACCTGAAGCAGCCAGAGGTAACTCGATGGACGCTCGCTCGACCCATGGGAATTGCACCGATTCTGCCTTTGGCTGACTTGTGCCGGGGCGATTGCCGCGCCAGGGAACCATGATCTTGCGTTCGTACTGCAAGACAACCTGTCCATCCTGGTTGAGGCCCAGCGTTCGGATTTTCACGATGCCGGGCTTGTCTTCACCGCGCTCTTTGCGCTCTACAACCTGCGTCATGGCGGTTAGAGTGTCGTTGGGGTAGACAGGCCGCAGGAATTGGACCTGATAGTAACCCAGATTCGCCATGGCCTTTTCTGAGTCGTTTTGCACGCCCAAAGACAGGACGACATTGAATACCATCTGCGGCGAAGCCGGAAGATCGCCAAAGCCCAGCGCGCGGGCATATTCCACGTTTAGATACAGTGGATTGGCCTGCAAGAAGGTGCGTGAGAATGCGATCATCGCACTGCGGGTAAAAGTAAAACCTCGCGGATGAGCGAAAACCTCTCCTGGGTTGAAATCGTCCAGGTAACGGCCATATTGAGGGAAACTCGCTTGCTTAAGATCGACGGGGACCGAATTGGCCAATTCACGTTGATCGTTTGCAGTGAAAGAGAAAGACATGGTTTATACCTCCGCCGGATTGGAAAGGACTGCGGCGTTTTCGATCAAGGAGCGCGCGATCACTTTCAGCGCAAGCGTTTCTTCCGCTCCTTCAAAGATGGAGAGCACGCGGGCATCGAGAAAATAGCGACTGACGGCGGTTTCCTCGGCGTAACCCATGCCGCCGTGGATCTGCACCGCTTCGCGTGTGATCCATTCTGCGCTACGGCCTGCAAACAGTTTCACCAGGCTCGCTTCCATCGATCCCTGGCCCTGATCCATCAAGCGTGCGACGGAATAGGTGAACTGGCGCGTAGCCAATAGGTGCGCAGCCATGCGGGCCAGCTTGACGAGCGTCAGTTGATATTCTCCAATCGGCTTGCCGAATACCTTGCGTTCCGAAGCATAGCTGACGGCTTTTTCAAACGCAGCCTGCATCACGCCAACCGCTCTGGCGGCGGTTTGGATGCGTCCGCCGCTGAAACCTGCCATGGTAAAGTAAAAGCCTTTGCCTTCGCCTTCTTCGCCGCCAAGCAGGTTTTCGTTCGGCACAAAGACGTCTTCGAAGAACACATCGAAAGAATGCATTCCGCGATAGCCGATAGTGGGAATGGCGCGACCGCTGACTTTTCCGCCGTTGGGAAGCTCGTGCTCGAATTCATGACCATCGGTGGAGGGCTTTTCCACCAAAAACATCGATAATCCGCGATGTCCCAGTTTCATGTCCGGATTGGTGCGGGCTAGCACCAAAAGCACACCGGCTTTACCGCCAAAGGTACACCAGCTTTTCGAGCCATTGAGCAGCCAACCGCCTTCGGTTCTGGTCGCCTTGAATTTCATCCCGGCCACATCCGAGCCGTAGTCCGGTTCGGTTACGGCCACGGCGCATAGCGGCTCGCCCATTGCCAGCTTAGGCAGCCAGGTTTCTTTTTGCGTTTCGGTGCCACCCTTCAGTAAAGCTCGGGCAAGGATTTCCGGGCGAGTAATCAAGCTGCCCGCCGCACCCAGAGAGCCGCGAGAAAGTTCTTCGGTAACGACGATCATTCCCATGTTGTCTTCATGATCGTCGCTTTGCAGACCGCCGAAACGCTCCGGGATAGACAAACCAAAGCAGCCGAGTTCTTTTAAAGGTTCCAGGATTTCGCCGGGAATGATCAGATCGTCGCGATGGATCGACTCGGCAAGCGGCATGACGACATCGTTTGCGAACTTGCGGAAGTTCTCGCGCATCATTTCGTGATCTTCCTCAATCAGATACGCACCCGTGCGGCCATTCAACTCCGCAATTCGCTGACCCAGCTCTTCAATATGTGCAACGGAAAGCTCATGCATCAGAAAGCCATGAACGGAATCATCGCCGAAGGTCGTATCCAAAAGAGTGCCGGTCAGCCCGAAATCGGAAGGACGGGCTCCGAGTCGTCCTCGAATCGACTGAATCGCCTCCGCCGTGAAAAATGTGGCCAGCCTTTGCTCTATGGCGAACTCCGGTTGATCGTTCCCCCGAGCCTGCTCGACTCGCCGGGCATAGTCCAGCACGAAACGTGCCGCTGTGGCTTCGGCATAGCAAAGGGCCAGGTCGTAGGAGGCCAACTGGTTCTTATCCAACAAGGACGTGGACAGCCTGCCATCCTTACTGCTTCGTGCCTTCAATTCGCTGCTGGCGGAATTCAGCAGATCGAACAGCAACTGTAGAGCGTGAGCCGCAGCATCGAGTTGGACGACATTCTTTTCGTTCGACATGGAATCTCCTTTAATGCCGGATTCGAGCTAGCCTTGCTTGAGTTCATCCGCTTCTTGTTGTGTAACGATTCCCAGCTCAACGCCTTTGTGGGCATCCAGCATTCCCAACGCAACCGCCTTGCGCAGCTTCAAGCGCGCATGCCGGTCGGTCGCCCGGTCGCTCATAACGCCTTTGATGATCGTCGCTCCCTGTTCGGCATCGACGGCCTGGGTGTAGGCGTCGATCTTGTCGACTTCGGCCTTGACATCTTCTTCTGTAAGTCCCAGGCGATAAGCCAGCTTGACGGCGAATAGCTGCAACGGATGGCCGACCCATTTTCCATCCATACCAAGATCGCGTCCATGCACGGCGTCCAAATAGACCTCGCGGGTGCGATCCAGTATCAGCTTTCTGTTTTCAGCCAAGGAAAGATCTTTATTGGGAACCGGGTAATTGACGGTCATATTATCGATGGCGGGAACGTTGGCAGCTCCTGCCATATTGATGATGTTCGAACGGACCCAGTCGCAAACCGGGTGGCCGTTTTCGATCTCCGGCAATCCGATGTCTGCCGAATAATCGGCAATGCCCCAAACCAGGCCGGCAAGACGACCGATGGCAGCCTTGACCAACGAAGGCAGCTGGGCGGCTCCGTAGCCGGATTCGACCAGGAACTGCATTTTGATGCTATTCTCAGCAAGTCCGAGATTGTGTTCGATTTCACCAAGAATTTCAACGATCAAGGCGATCTCTTCCGGGTGTTCGGCCTTGGGCCAGATAATGCCGTCGATGGGGAATTTCTCCGGTGGCAAGCCCTTGGCGCTTTCGGTGAGAACGATCAGGATATCTTTTAAGGAGTAATCCAGATTCAGCCCGCTGGGGCGATAAAAACGCAGGGTTTTACCCCAGTTGGCTTCCTTGAAAATTCGGATTGCATTGGCGCGCCCGCGCTCCACGACATCGTCTCTCAGTGCCTGTGCGTCTTCGCCATCGACCATCACCAATGGTGCACCGGGATCGCGCTGCAATTCTCTTTCCAGAAAAGCGGTGGAAATATCCAACGTCTCGGCTAATTGAGTGGTGGAAATATCGAATTTTTCCAGAATCTTGCGGGTTGCCGAGCTGCCTTTTTCGACGGCTTTCAATACCATGTCGTAATTGCTGGCGGGAGTGGTGAAGTGAGATTGCTGGCGCAAAAACTTCAACGGCAGGTTGCTTGCCCTAAGCTTTTGAGATTGCTCACGTAGCGCCTGACGACGTTCTTCCCAGCGAAGCAGGTGGGTATTGAATTCTTTCAGATCCCAGTTGGACATCTCGTATCCTCCATTGGTTGGTGCCGGTTGCTTTTATAAAAACCGGAAATGGTTTTGGTTTCGTACTGAATCTGCCAGTTGAGTTGGCATCCTGATAGAGGGGAATCGATCCGTGAATATTTCCAATTGAAAAGAAACTTGTTTGGGGACATTCTACGGTTTCCTTAAAACCTTGTTGCATCGAGTATTATCATAAAGTATCACAAAAACGGTGCTCTATTGAGCTAATGAATGGACGGGCGGGGAAAGCGTTTTATTTCCACTGTTTAGCAATAATTTAACTTTGAGTCGCTTACTTGAGTGGCATCGTTGGTAATCGCTGATTTTGAGAACGAGAAGATTGGGGAATTGGGGGCGCTTCTGGATTTAAATGACTTCGGTTTACAGGTCATTGTAACTTAAGCAAATTTGCCCGTTTTCAGGGAGAGCATGACAAATCTGTCGTGCTTGCTCTTCCAGGAGTTTTAGCCGGAAGTCCCGAATAAAACATCGATAGACAGCTTTTCTTTACCTATCTCTTGACACTGCGACACGATTGTCAGAGTTTCCGGGCGTGTTTTTGATGGTTTCAGGTAAGTATATTAATTATCTTGTGGAATTACTACTGCTTAGAAAGGTGGCACGCATTTTTCATATGATATGACTCACTACAGGGCCCGTGGCGAGTCCCAGTTTTAGAATAATAAGATGGTCTCCCTGTAGTAAACCCCGTAAGCAGGTTGGGGGGGCGCCCGCACTGCTTACGGGGTTCTTATTTTATGCAACAATCGGATGCTTGACTGTCACCGCTTAATTCCTCGACGCTGGAACATGATATATTGGTATGCTCATGCAGAGAGAGAACTTGTAAATAAGATAGCATCGGGCACGACCGCCTTGGCACGGTAACGCACAGTAAACAACCAGTAAAACGCCACTAAAGGCACGAAGAGTGACAGTGCTTTATAGTGCAGCATGAGGCAGCACTTCGCAGCGTAATATAACAGCAGACAGCAACTGACAACATGCGTGAATGGACCACTGGCAATTTACGGTCTTTTGGCGGCTATTTACTGTTCGTTTACCGGTCGTTTCGCGTCCAATATAGCCGTTTGCCGTAACTATTGGCTCACTATAAAAGAAGGGCAGGGGGAATCGATATTTATGATACTATGCTTGCGTGAATGGTCGAAAACGAAATAAAGTTCAAAGGTGATAGAAGCAGACCACCACACGTCACGGGCGATTTCTGGATGTAAGTGGAGAAGAAGTCAAGTCGATGCACATTATAAAAGCACATGATTTCAAGGAAGTACAGGCTCTGGAATTGGGATATGGTCCTTTTCTGCCTCCTTTGATGACCGTTTATCTTTATTCGCTGAATTCAACCTTGATCGACACCGGGCAGCGCAACATGCGTCGGGCGGTTTTGGAGTGGGTCGATTCGAAAAAGCCGCAGCGCATTCTGTTAACGCATCATCACGAAGACCATTCCGGTAACGCCGCCGTAATCTCAAATCGATATAATATTCCAGTACTTGGGCATTCATTGACCGTTGAATCAATGCAAAAACCGTCGCGAATTTTTCCATATCAGCATTTCGTCTGGGGGGCGGCGGAGCGCATGGAAATGTCGGAATGCAACGAAGATATCGATCTTGGAAACTATCGCTTGACGCCGATTCATACTCCCGGTCACAGCAAAGATCACTGCGTCTATCTTGAAAAAAATCGGGGCTGGCTTTTTTCAGGCGATCTGTATCTGGCTGACCGCATCAAGTTCTTTCGCGCAGACGAACGCATTCTGGATCAAATCCATTCGCTGCAAAAGATTCTTACATACGAATTCGATACCATTTTCTGCTGCCATCATCCGCGATTGACTGAAGGTCACGACCACATGAAAGCCAAGCTTCAGTTTTTAGAAGATTTTTACGGTTCGGTAAAACTTCTCTGGCAACAAGGTAATAACGCTACGGAAATCATGAAGCGAGCAAAACTTAAAGAAGATTGGATGGTTCGCCTGATCTGCATGGGAAACGTGAGCATGAAAAACATGATTCTCTCCACGATCTCCTGCCTTGAAAACGAGCGGGCATTTTCTGAATGACGACGTCACGTTTAGAAACACCGGATCTATCTATTTCCGTTCGCGAGTTAGTCGAATTCGTGCTTCGTCAGGGCGATTTGCGAACGGAATTCGTAGGCAGCAGCCGCGCGGTGGCTGGCACAAAAGGTCATCAGAAAGTTCAGAAATCACGCCCGGAAAGTTATCAATCCGAAGTGGCATTGAGTACCATTTACGAAGTCGATGGTCTTGGCATTCGCGTACAGGGACGTGCGGACGGCGTGTATTCCGGACATGATCCCGTGGTCATCGACGAAATCAAAACCACCTCGAAAGCGCTGGAAACGATTGAATTTCATAGCTATCCACAGCATTGGGCGCAGGCGAAATGCTATGCGTATCTCTACGCGTTGGAATATCAGCTTCCGAAAATGGGTGTACAGCTTACGTATTTCCAGTTGGACAGCGCAGAGACAAAGGAATTCAACGACGACTTTTCCTTCGAGCAGTTATCCGACTTCTTTTTCGATCTGCTGCAACGGTATTCCAACTGGGCGAAAACGCTTAAAGAATGGCACAGCAAGAGAAACTCCAGCATTCAAACACTGAGTTTCCCGTTTCAGGATTATCGGGCGGGACAGCGCAATTTGTCCGTTGCCGTGTATCGCTCCATTCAGGAACAGCATAATCTTTTCGCGCAGGCTCCAACCGGCATCGGTAAAACCATTGCCGTTCTTTTTCCCGCAGTCAAAGCCCTTGGCGAAGGCTTGTCTTCGAAAGTCTTTTACTTGACGGCCAAAACCATTGGCAGAACGGTCGCTCAGCAGGCGATTGAAGAAATGTCCCGCTCCGGTTTGAAATTGAAGAGCCTGACCTTGACCGCCAAAGAGAAAATCTGTTTCGAACCGGAAGCCGCCTGTCACCCGGACGAATGTCCCTATGCTCGCGGTCATTTCGATCGCATCAACGACGCCACCGCCGATCTCTTCATGCAAGACACGTGGACGAGAGAAGTTGTTGAAAGTACAGCGAAAAAGCACAGGGTTTGTCCGTTTGAGTTCTCGCTGGATCTTTCGCTCTGGGCGGATGTGGTCATCTGCGATTACAATTATGTCTTCGATCCGCGCGTGTCGTTGCGGCGTTTTTTCGAAAATGGAGAAACCGACTTCATCCTGCTGATCGACGAAGCCCACAATCTCGCCGATCGCGCACGCGACATGTTTTCGGCGGAATTGAACAAGGCGACCTTTCTTGCCTTGAAACGCGAACTAAAAGAGAGTTGGCCTAAAGGCGCGAAGTTGGTCTCTCACATCAACTCATCCATGCTGGAAATTCGAAAGCTCTGCGAGGTTCAACCTGAAAAGCGTTTGATACAAGCTGAACCGATAGCCAAACTCTCCAAGCGGCTGCGAAGCTTTAGCACCGCCGCTGAAAAATGGTTGCTGGAGAATCCGCAAAGTCCTAATATGGAAGTAATATTAGATTGTTATTTCGAGGTGTTACGCTATCTGCGCACCGAAGAGTTGTTCGACGATCACTATCGCAGCATCCTGCAAGCGGCTGCCTCCGATTGTCGGGTACGGCTTTATTGCCTGGACCCGAGCGAGCTACTGGCTCAAGCCACCGGGCGATTTCGCGCCACCATCTTTTTTTCGGCGACGCTTTCCCCCTTGCCTTACTTCATGGAACTCTATGGAGCCCAACCGGATGATACCAGCGGAGAGTTGCCCTCGCCATTTCCGAAAGAGAACCTGGGGCGCTTTGTCCATCATGGCATCGCTACAAGCTATAAACGCAGAGCCGATTCTTATGAAGTTATCGCCCAAAACCTGCACAACATTGTGTCTTCCCGTATCGGAAACTACCTGGCGTATTTCCCATCCTATCAGTATTTGCGGGACGTGCTGTCCTGCTTCGAAACCTTGGAAGTCAAATGCCAAACGCTGTTCAAACACCTTCGATGGCGGAAGAAGAGCGCGAGTCGTTTCTCGCTAACTTTACGGAATCCCCTATAAAAAGTCTGATCGGCTTTGCCGTTATGGGCGGGATATTCGGAGAAGGCATCGATTTGACCGGCGAACGTTTAAGCGGAGTGATCGTGATCGGCGTCGGCCTGCCTCAACTCTGCATGGAACGGGATCTGATCCGATCCTATTTCGATGAAAAGAATCGCTCCGGTTTCGAATTCGCCTACCAGTTTCCCGGATTGAATCGCGTATGGCAGGCGGCAGGCCGCGTCATTCGCAGCGAAACGGATACCGGTCTGGTCGTGCTGATCGACGAGCGGTTCTCACATCGCCGTTATCAGGAGCTTTTTTCGCAGGAATGGCGACAGGCCATCGAGTGTCGGAACTCAGAAGAATTGGAAAACGCCGTGGCTGACTTCTGGAAAGGAATCGATTCATAAACGCAAAACGGACCGAAGAATGTTTCATCTTCGGTCCGAATGTGTTTTGGTAGCGGGGGCCGGATTCGAACCGGCGACCTTCGGATCATGAGTCCGACGAGCTACCAGACTGCTCCACCCCGCAACAGCGAAATGAGTTGTACAACAGGATCTTGCAAAGATCAAGGCTTTTTAAAGATTTTTTTACTTTCTTAAAAAGCCGTACAAATAAGATCGTCCGACACGCAGAATCCCACTATCAGTAAAGATTCGGCTTGCAGATGACTTCGTGAATTTTCAAGTCGAAGAAGCGATTCTGATTGGCCGGGGTCAGCACCAGCGCCGCATCGCAACCTTTACCGGAACCGCCCACAGCGACAACTCGATTGCCGGACAAAGCGCCGGAATCAGCAGCCATAATAGACACTTCCACAGCAACCTTCAAGCCCTGCCCGAACAGTTTAAGCGTGTCCGCCACCAACAACACCGGATACAAACCGGCATGCTTCTGGGATAAACCTCGTTCCACGCCACTTAATGCATGGGTAGCGCAAACAACCTTTACCCCTTGCTCTTCCAATGATTTCCGTTCTTCATCGGAAAGTGTAAGCTTGAACGGTTCTTTGAAGCCTGCATGATAACTGACTGCCGTGATTGACAAATCCGGGCAGATCTTCAGCGCTTCCCGTGCGGTGCGGCCACTGGTCGTGGCGAGAACCAATTCCTTGATTCCAAGTTCTCTGGCCCGTTCTGCCGCCAACTCCAACGTTTTCTGCGTGTTCACTTCACCAATCGCATCGAAATACATGACTTTCCCCTGGATCGTTAGTTACAACTTCTCGACTACTGAATCGACATCACTTCGATTTCGAAGGTCAAGTCCTTACCCGCCAAAGGATGATTGGCATCCAACGTCACGCCGTCATCTTCGACTTTGGCCACGGTCACCATAACGGTGGAACCGCTCTCGGAGCCGACCTGGAACTGCATTCCCACTTGAGGATCTACACCGTCGGGGAACTTGTCTTTTTCCATTTTCATTGTCATTTCCGGGCGATGCGGACCATACGCTTCCTCTGAGGGGATGGTAACGCTTTTGCTTTCACCAACCGCCATACCAACAACCGCTTTTTCAAAACCGGGGATCATCTGTCCCTGGCCGATCGTGAATTCCAACGGCTCGCGTTCGCGAGAGGAATCGAAAGTCTGACCATCATCAAGCGTTCCGGTGTAATGAACCTGAACGACGTTTCCATCTTTTGCCACGGACATATAGATTTCCTTCCTGGCCCACGGGTGTTTTATTCAGCCGATTCCCCGACCTGGATGCTGTCTTGCATGTGGGCGCTAGACAAGCGCACCCGAAATTATTTCTGTTTCCTACGATTTTTATCTCGCGATCCTTCGAGTCGCCTCACGATAACTCAATCCGGCCAGGATTTCACGGTGTTTCTCGCAAAAATCCAATACTTTTTCTGGATCGGTTTTTGAATACTCTCGTAGCGCCCAGCCAATCGCTTTGCGAATGAAGAAATCCTTTTCATGGGCGTGATTGAGGCAATACGCAAAAAGCCGCTCACGATCCGTTTTTTCCTTGAAACGAATCTGACATAAAATCGCCGTACGCCGAACCCACAGATCGTCATCTTCGATCCAGGCATCCATCAGCGGATACACCTTTTCCGGTTGTTTTCTCAGCACTTCTCCAACCAGATGCACCGCGATTTCATCCACCAGGTCCCACCAGGCTCCTTGAATGATCATCGTCCGATACAACGGAAGTGAAGAAGAATCGATATAGGCAGAAAACGCGCGGGCGGTTGAAATTGCTAGGTATTTGCACTCGCGTTCCGGTTGATTCCAGAGCTCGCGCACGTTCCGGTCGTATTGTTTTCGATTTGCAACCGGAAAATGCTTCGGAATCAGTCGTTCGATCTTTTTCCGTTCCGTTGCCTTAACGCCGAAAAAGGGCATGTCGGTTTTCATGTACGCCGCCATTTCCTTTGCACGCTGCGGATCGCGAATCGCGTCCAGACGCTCTCGTACAAAGTGAATCAATGCATCGGAATTATTCGGCATTATGATCTTCCCATGATTGAAGTCATACGTTAAGAGCCCCTTCGGTCGGCAGGTCGTTGCGGCGTTGTGGGGATCGGCTCTGCCATAAATACCAACAGGCGACAGAACGGTAAGGCTGCCAGATTTTTGCAAAGGCTTTCATCGCATCGGCGGTTGCAATATGCTTCTCGCCATATAACTCGGCCAGGCCGTTACGGAATCCCAGGTCATCCACCGGCAGCAGGTCCAGTCGCTTCAACTGGAACAGTAAAAACATCTGAGCCGACCAGCGCCCCAAACCGCGAACCTTGGTCAACACCTGAATGACTTCCTCATCCGAATAGCGCCACAACTGTTTCAGCGGCAACTCCTGTTGCAGTACCTTTTCTGCAAGATCCCGAATGTACGAGGCTTTCTGCTTGCTGATGCCGGTTGCCCTGAAATCCTCTTCGCTTAATGTAAGGATTTTTTCCGCAGATGGAAATGTGTTGTTATTCGTCAGTTTTCGGAAGCGGGAGCAGATCGTTTTCGCGGCCTGAGTCGCTACCTGCTGGCTCAAAATGATTTCGATCAAGGCGCTGTAGTGATCTCCCGGATCGACCAGCAGCGGAAGGTATGGACCGTAGCGATGGCTCAGGTCTTTCATTTTCGGGTCGCACTCGCTCAAATGCATCAGCGCCCGGTGGTGCTTTTCACTGAAATGGTAGCCTTCAAGATGCAACATGCGCGCCTTTAACGAAACGCCTTCTCCGGCGCTGAAACCGCCCAGACCTCCCGACTTCGGCAGCACCCGATGGCAGGGAACGATCAGCGGGACCGGGTTTTGCGCCATACGACGCCCTACGGCCCGAGCCGCATTCGGGTGGCCGCTCCTTTTTGCCAACTCACCGTAAGTAATGGTATTTCCGGCTGGTATGTTCCTAAGCGCGTCATACGTTTTACGAGCACTGCTATTTTTGGGATAGACGACAGGCACGGTTTTGAAATCGGGAATGTCGCCGGAAAAGTACTGTTGAATCATGCGCGCCGCATCAAGCACGAAAGCAGGGGCATCTGCCGTTAGAGGACGAGTTGGAGCCAGTTGCTGCAAACGAGCCAGCATCGCAGACGCATCTCGATCCGGCAGTTGAAGCAGGTCAATACCGTCGGGTTGCCATCCGATTCCACAGGCCCCAAACGAGGTGTTCACATAGCAGATTCCTTGATCGACAGCCATTTTCAACCCTTTTCCATTTGTGAATGTGGCAGTATACCTGTTCGGGCCACAGAAGCAAGAGCTTACAAAAGGACGCTTTTTGCCGCTTGGACAAATCGGATCGGTTCAACTTTAAAAGCGACCGTAATTTTGTAAAGGTAAATTCTTGATTCCTTGGAAATCACATGACAAAATAAAACAATCCCAAGCAGTATCGGGTTGGACGACTAGAGGTGGAGTTGGTTGTCAACTTGCGAAAACGTAATTTTGCCGAGTTTGTCTTGTGCGGTCTTACGTCAACCCAAAAGAAAACGGATAGAAATCATGTCGCAGATCATTTCTTTTCTTCAGCAATATATCTTTCAAATTGCCGGTGTGGTTACGCTGATTCTCGTTGTAATTGCAGCGATTTCGATGCTGATGAAGAAGAAAAAGGTTTCTACCCTCGATTTAGATAATTCACCTCGCGCACAACAGTTGCGCAAGCAGCGCGGACAGAGAGTCTCGCACAACACGATGGATATCGACCGTACGGCGATCACCCTGGCCGATATGCCCGCTTATGCCACCTCATTGCCGGATGCGGAACAAGTTGAGCGTCTGGGCTCCGATTCCGGTCATATGGCGTCCTCCGCTTTCATGCCACTGGATCAGGTGACTTCGAATGACGAGCGAGCCTGTCCCGGCTGCGGCGCGATGATTCCTGCCACTTCAAAATTCTGCGGCAAGTGCGGGCACAATCTTTCCAATGGATGGAAATAACGCCGAATCTTACGACAACCAGATAACCTTAAGAATCTTCAAAAGATACGCACGACAGCTCATCCAAAATAGTCGGGTTCGTTGCCTGCTTTCCACTTGATATTGCAGCCGATGCTTGGCTTCTGATGCTCGCTGATATCTTTACCGGACAAAACGCTTTCGATCGCCGTGCGAAGGTCGGAGCCGGTAACAGGCAGTTCGTTCCCCGGTCGGCTGTCATCCATCTGTCCCCGATACACAAGTTTCCGGTTGCGGTCGAAAAGGAAGAAATCCGGGGTGCAGGCCGCACGATAGGCTTTGGCCACTTCCTGGTTTTCATCGACCAGATACGGAAAGCTGTAATTGAAGTTCTGTGCATCAACGGCCATCAGTTCCGGGGTGTCGTCGGGATAGTTGGCGTAATCGTTTGAATTGATACCGACTGCTGCCAGACCTTTCGGTTGCAGTTCACGAATAAGCTGGGCCAGTTCGGTTTTTAGATGTTTTACAAAAGGGCAGTGGTTGCACATAAAAACCACCAACAGCGCCGGTGATTCATCGAAATCAGACAACGATACTGTCTTGCCGTTTACGTCGGGCAAACAAAATTCCGGCGCAGAAGTTCCTAGAGCGAGCATGGTGGATGGTGTGCGACTCATGAGTATCCTCCCAAACTTTTCTTTTATGCTTAATGCTAAACCCAATCAAAGCCGTTGCAGATCAGGCATCCGTCAAGTCGAATGCGAAACAGGATATCACGTTTCGCTTTTTTCTGCTTTATTCTGGCAGGTATTTACTCCGCAAACCGGATAGAGCGGGCAAAATCCGACCAATGCGACCGCAATGGGAATGATGCCGAGTAGTCCCCACCAGCTTTGGGTTGCGATTCCGACTCCGATGATTCCTGCGCCAAGCGTGATTCGTACGACGCGATCGATGCTGCCAACATTTCGTTTCATGTTCAAGCTCCCTTTTGTTAAACCGGCATCAAGCCGGGATGCTCCATTCACTCCAACAGATAGAACGAGCAATAAGGAGCTTTATTCCTAATTCCAATAATGGAGGCGACGCTTGCCGGGAAGGAATTTCAAAGCATGGGTAATTAGTCTGATATCATTCGGCTTTTTCGTTTATTTCCGATTCTTCCGCTTCCGCCACTTGTACTTCGGCATGGAAACAGACCTCATGACCGTGGTGAATCAGCACTTCGAAAACAAGGTAGTTGCGAATTTCGGATACCAGACGTACCGAAACCGCCAAGTCCGCTCCGACAGGGAGGTTTTCAACGTAGAAATGAGCGAAACGCAGCCCGACAAGATAGCCTTGTCGCTTTGTAATACCATCCGCTCGATTGCGCCAGATGGCCCACATGCCCACCGCCTGGGCGACAAGTTCGATCAAGGTCAAGCAGGGGACCACGCCGTTTTCATGCATGGGCCAGGAGTTCTCCACGCAGGCTTGTACGATCCCGCCCTTTGAATCGGCGGCGGAAAGATGCCTGGCGAGTCGGATCGCCTTACCGTGAGGCAATAGCCTGGCGGTCTCGATTCCCAGGCCGTCAAGTTTTGACGGACGATCATCCGACCACAGACTGACTGGAGCTACAGGAAGGTCTGTATGATGATGAAGCAGCCATTGCCCATACCCGCAGCATTCATCGTTGACTTTCACTTCAAACGCTTCTTTGTTTTCCGTGAGTTTATTGAAGCGGATTTGCAGGCGTTCATCCGGACGCACGACGCGCTTGAAACGAACGCGAGCAAGGCCACCGGTTTGCAATTGACGAGACTGGGCAATCAGGTGCTTCTGTAAGGCGGAATGCACTTGTGCGAGAATAGCCAAACCTGGAAAAACGGGATTATTTGGAAAGTGTCCGTTAAACCATGGAGATGTATCCGGGATGCGGTCGGCCAGGTAGCATGAGGAAGCATCGGATTCCGGTGTGATTGGAAGCAGCCAGGGAGAGAGCAGCATGGCTCAGTTTGTGGTTGAAGCGTGTTTTTGGATATAGTCGATGACATGCGAGATTGTGCGAATTTCCTGCACTTCATCTTCGACGATCGGAATATTCATATCTTTATCCAGCATGCTGAGCATATCCAGGGCATCCAGACTGTCCAGGCCGAGATCCGTGAACAAGTTCGCTTCCGGAACGATTTGCTCCACAGCCAGATCGAACTCCTGAACCAGGTATTTCCGAATGATTTCAAGGGCGCTTTGTGAATCCAACACGAGCCTCCTTCATTATGCTACCTTACATCAACAACAGGGATTTACCTGAATTGACCGGCAATCGCAAGGTTTTTGAACGGGTTTTATGATCTTGCTTTTTTTAACAGTTTTCTTTTATTCTCTGGGGTCATGCGGTGCAGCAGCAAACCTCGTTTGCGTTGTATCGAGAAATCCACCATGGAAGTTGATGGTTAGGGGATTTCTACTAAACGAAAATTGCAATCCATCAACGAGCGGGAGTGTCGGAGAATATGAGTTTGCACCGTGTAATACGGGGAATACTGATTGCGGTTGTCTTTTCCGTTTGGGCGGTGGTGTTGCCTCTTGGGCTGGTTTCCGTTTTTTTATTGCGAATGCAGGTTCTGGTCTTTCCTCATGCGGAAAGCTCTTGCAGGTTTCTGATTCAAGGTTTTCTGTTCGTCTGGCTTGGCATGTTGCGCATCAGTCGTCTGATCGTCAACGAGCATCCTAAAGGACAAGCCCCAAAAGAAGCTTGTGTCATTGTAGCCAATCATCCCGGACTATTGGATGTGCTTTACCTGATGCAGGAAATTCCCGGTGTTTCCGTGATGGTCAAACGCAGTCTCACGCATTGGCTGCCACTGGCTCCGATTGTTCGCCAATGCGGCTACATCCTGTCGCCGGATTACCGCAGCACTCCGCTGGAAACGATGCGAGATGCGGTAAAGACGCTGCGATCTGGCCGCAGTTTCATGCTTTTCCCGGAAGGAACACGCTCACCCAAAGGCGGATTGTTGCGTTTCAAACCGGGAGCGTTTAAGATCGCACAGATGGCCGGCGTTCCGATACTGCCGGTTTTCGTTCGACATGAACCTCCTTTCCTTCCACATGAGGATACCTGGTATTATCCTCCGCCGGGTACAAGCCGAATCCGGCTGGAATTCTGGGAGCCGATCCCCCCACCTGCCGAAGGAGAGGAAAGACAGGCAGCGCGGGAACTGGAACGACGCTATCGCGAAGCTCTTGGATTGGCGCAGAAGGATGGAGCAGAATAGCTGTTTTTAAGATAATTGGAATCGATTTCGTTGTGTATGAGAGGCACGAAGAATTATGGCAGATAGACGGCGAGTGGTAGTTACGGGAATGGGCTTATTGTCTCCAATCGGCAACAGCCTGGATGAGTTCACCGAGGGACTGAAGCAGGGGCGATCCGGCATCCGCAAGATGCCCGAATGGGACATCGTCGAGAAAATGCGCACCCGCCTGGCCGGGGTCTGTGAGAATATCGAAGAAGAGAAGATCCCGCAGGGACTGCGGCGTAAAATGGGGCGCGTGTCGATTCTGGCCTGTCGGGCGACTCAGAATGCGATTGCGGATTCCGGGTTGGAAACCGCTGCCATTGAAAGCGACCGCTGCGGTGTGTCGTTCGGATCGTCTTCTGGCAGTGCGGACAGCCAGGAACGTTTTTTCCGAATGGTGCTGGCCGAGGATAAATTAAGCTTGCAAGGTGTACCATCGACCATCTTTCTAAGTTTCATGAGCCACACCTGCGCGGCCAACGTGGCGGTGATGTTTCACACCCACGGGCCGGTGGTCGCCTCATCAACGGCCTGTGTCTCCGGTTCGCAGGGAGTCGGATTCGGATACGAGCAGATTCTGCTGAACCGGGCGGAAGTCATGTTGTGCGGCGGCGCCGAAGAGATGCATCACATGGATGCCGCCATTTTCGATCTCATGCTGGCGACCAGCACTCGCTACAACGATCGCCCGGAAGCCTCGCCACGTCCCTTCGACAAGGACCGGGATGGTCTGGTAGTTGGGGAGGGGGGAGGCTGCCTGGTGCTGGAGGAATACGAACACGCGAAAAAACGCGGAGCCAGGATTTACGCCGAGGTTCTGGGATATGGAACCAATTCCGACGGCTTCAGCATGACCAACGGCAACCCGGATGGTATTCAAGGCTCCATGGTTCGGGCGTTAGCCGATGCGCAACTGAATGCGGAGCAGGTGAACTATATCAATGCTCATGCCACGGCGACCAAGATCGGCGACCGGGCCGAGTCCTTTGCCACCAACCGCATTATGGGGGATAAAATCCCGGTCAGCAGTTTAAAGGGTTACATGGGACATACGCTGGGTGCGGCAGGTGTCATCGAGTCCGTTGCAACGGTATTGATGATGCGCGAAGACTTTATTGCACCGACTATCAAACTGGAGAATCCCGATCCGAAATGCGCGCCGCTGATGCACGTGATGCACGAACCGCAACCGGCGGAATTGCAGATCGCCATGAACAACAATTTCGCGTTCGGCGGAATCAACACGTCGCTTATTTTCGGTAAGGTTTGATTCGAGCGGAAGACGACCGGCAAAAAAACGGAATGTAAAAAAACAAAGCCGCCGCGACAGTCGATCCGGACGTGCATCCGTCAATCGATGTGCGGCGGCTCCCCCCTTGTCGATTCAATCAGGCCAGATGAATGCTGGCTACGAAAGCCGGTGCGGTACGCAGACGGAAATGCGTGACCGAACGTGAAATCAGCTTGCCGCTGTCCGCTTCCACCAAAGTACCGAAGCAGGTGGTGTGAGAAACGGGTAGATTCCAGGGCTTGATGTTGACTTTTTCCCCGAGATAGCGATAGCGCGTACCCTGTGCCTCGAATTCGAAACTGTAGCGGATCTTCGCATCTTTGAAATAGCGAAGCTCCAGCGTGCCGGAGCAGGGGGCGTCCGTGCAAAGTCCGCCGACGGTGACTGTTCCTTCCAAGGGTTGAACGAGAAACTCCTCGTTGAACGGGTTGATCCACTTGCCCAGTTCACGCGGGCCCCAATCAACATTGAATTCGAAGAAATGACGACCTTCCATTCCGGCATCGCCCACGAATTCATGTTCGCCGGTCATGGTTTCGGTCATTTTGAAACCCAGGCGTTTTTCCTCGATCATACTTTTCAATGCATCCAAGCGTTTCATGGTTTCCTCCTTTATTTCAACTCAGGCTAAATCGTTCATCAAGTCTTTAGAATCTTTCCCTAAAAACCACGTTGTAACGGCGCTGACGGCTCCTGCGACCGGCGGCATCAGGCGCATGTAATAACCGACATCGTTGAATACGCTGACCATCTCTACTGCTTTGCGTTTTTTGATGGCTTTAAAAATGATGCGCCCGACTTTTTCCGGGGACATCGAATAGAAGGGCAGCAATTTCATGGACAGCTTCGCCCCGAACGTATCGCCTTCGATTTCATTGTAGAAAGGCGTATTCACCATGAACGGATAGACGGTCGTGACATCGATATCGAATTTCTTCAACTCGTAATGCATGATTTCCGAAGCGGCTCCCAGCGCCAGCTTGATCACGGCGTACGGGCCCCAGGTGGGCAGCCGGAAGAAGGCTTGTCCGGAAGAAACGTTGGCGATTTGACCGCCTCGCTTGCGCATGAAGTAGGGCAGAAATGCGTAGACGTGATACAGCGGTCCGAAGAAGTTGACATCGACCAGCAGCCGCCATTTCTCCAACGACGTTTCCGCGATTTCCCCGGAATGGCCGATTCCCGCGTTATTGACCAGGATATCCAGCCCGCCGTTATCGATGACGGCGGCAGCCATTTCCTCGACCTGTTCACGCTTGGAAACATCGACGGTATAACTGTCGATGCCTTCCGCCAAGGGTTGCAACTTACGAACGGCTTCGGTCAGGGCTTCGCCGTTGATATCCGTAAGAATCAGATACGCTCCGGCCTTGGCAAAGTTTTCGGCCAGGCAGTAGCCGATGCCGCTGGCGGCTCCGGTGATCAACACTCGTTTTCCTGCTACGTTTTTCATCAATTTTCTCCTGTTTTATGTCTTTGAAACCACAATCCTCGACGTTTCAGTGTTGCATTTCGGGTCTTGATCCCATCCCGTTGAAGGCGAAATCAACGACTTCTTCAATAATGGTATCGATAGAAATCCCTGCCAGTTGACCGTTGCTCCACAGTTGCAGCATGCGCAGGCCCATTCCAACAATCGACTGAGAGACGATTAAAGAATTGCAGGGGCGAGCGAAGCCGCGTTCAATGGCATGGTCCAGGTAAAATTTGGCCAATTGCGCAAACTGGTTAAAGAATTCGGACAGGTTGTTCTCGAAGTCCCGGTCGATTGCCGGTGCTTCACGCATGAACAGCACAACCAATTCTCGGTTCTGTTCGACATTTTTAGCAAGACGCATGAGTGCATTGACGGATGCGTCACGATAGTCGCCGACATTGGTCGGAAGGCTGGTGGACATATCCGAGAATTCGTCGAACAGCTGGGAGATGAATTCCTCGACCAGCGCTTCGAAGATTTCGCGTTTGTTCTTGAAGTATCGATAGAAGGTACCTTGGCCTACACCGGCTTTTTGAACGATATCCGAAATCAGGCAGGCGTGGTAGCCGTTTAACGTAAACACGGATTTGGCCGCATCCAACAGGTTCTGACGGGTTTGCTCTTTTTTCTGCTGATCTACTTGTTGTCTCAATTCCGATGGCATTATGTGTGCTGACTTCCTTTTGTGTTGGGTTGCTTTCCTGGTTTCTGTTTCAAATCCTTACGACTGAAATTATCCTAACCGAAACGGACGGACGAGTCAATCTCAATCTTTGCATTTTTTGATATTTCAAGAATAGCGATATAAAAAACTAGTAATTACTGTATATTATGCTGGTTTTCAACAGGGAAAGAAAACTAGAATTACACAATGACGCGAAGGAATACTGGCAAGAACGCGGCGCGTCAAGACGTGATTGTGCATTTGAAGTCTTAGAGCGTGGCAGATGCTACACTAAGGAAAGGGAACTTTTCAGGTTATTCCGGCTACTATGGCTGGATATCGTCGTCCATTTCATCGATCTTGCCGGACCAAAGATACTTGCGCGTTTCGTTTACGATGACGCCATTAAGAAGCAGCAGCGCCAGAAGGTTGGGAATGGCCATCATGGCATTGGCGGCATCCGCGAAATTCCACACTACCGGAATGGAGGAAAGACTGCCAACCATGACGAACGTTACCCAGGCGATCCGGTAGGGAAGAATGGCTTTCTTGCCGAGTAGATACTCCATGGCTCGTTCGCCGTAATAAGACCAGCCGATAATGGTGGTAAAGACAAAGGTCATAAGACCAATTGTCAGGAAGATGGGACCAACGGTTGGAACGCTTTCGAAGGCGGCTTTTGACAATGCGGCACCTTTCAATCCGCTTTCCCAGGCTCCGGTTGTGACGAGCACCAGACCGGTTAAAGCACAAACGACAACCGTATCCCAGAAGGTGCCGGAAGCACTGACCAGCGCTTGCCGAACGGGATTGCGGGTTCGTGCAGCGGCGGCAACGATGGGAGCCGAACCCAGCCCGGACTCATTGGAGAACAGTCCACGCGCGACTCCAAAACGGGCGGCCATCATAATCGTAGCGCCGACAAAACCACCCGCAGCGGCCTGACCGGAAAAAGCGGCATCCAGAATCAGTTTGATGGCATGAGGAATGGCGCTGAAATTCATGGTTAGAATCACCAGACAGCCAATCACATAGAAAATAGCCATGAAGGGGACGAGTCGCTCGCAAACCTTGGCAATAGACTTAATGCCACCTAAAATCACCGAGGCGGTCAAGACAGTCAGAATCAATCCTGTAATCCAGGGACTGATGTTCAACGATTCTTCGGCCATCGTGGATAAGGAATTCGCTTGCACCATATTTCCGATACCGAAAGCCGCTATCGCAGTGAAGAGCGCGAATAATACGCCGGCCCATTTCATGTTCAATCCACGCTCAAGCGCGTACATCGGACCACCAAGCATGGTGCCGTCTTCCGTTTTAACCCGGTATTTTACGGCAAGCAACGCCTCTGCGTACTTGGTTGAAATTCCGAACACACCGGTCAACCAGCACCAAAGCACCGCTCCCGGACCACCTAAAGCGACGGCGGTAGCCACTCCAACAA
The DNA here is from genome assembly GCA_965140415.1 of Myxococcota bacterium. Lineage (GTDB taxonomy): Bacteria > Myxococcota_A > SURF-8 > SURF-8 > SURF-8. The sequence continues at coordinate 3,231,314 of OZ223209.1, read as the reverse complement.
TATTGCCTGTGCCGATCGTTGCGGCAAGCGACGTTGTCAATGCGCCGAACTGACTGATATCGCCGGGGCTTTTGGGGTCGCGTCGCAAAGACAACTTAATCGCCAAACCCATAAAGCGTTGAATGAAACGCAATCGAAACGTAAAGAACAGATGGGTGCCGAACAGAAGGATAAGCATCGGCGGTCCCCAGAGATATCCATTTAACCAGGTTAATGCTTGTTCGATTGCCTGCATATAGAGTTCCCCTTCCAAAGCATCGTGTTGGAATGAATAACCTAAATCGCTGCCAGATCGGCGATCTCGCCTCTTTATATTCTGGAACTATACTTCATGTTGTCTACTGATAATACAAGATGAGGCCGGAATTGGGTACTGCTTTTTATGAAAAAAGCAGATGAAGAGATGATGGGGAGGTAAAAGCAAGTAGAAAGCACCCGTATTCATATCCGGGTTTTAGATCACACCGAAACATCACTAATTCCGATGTAGTCCTTGACCAGATCGCAACTCTCCCTTACCCCCACAACTTGATCTGATTTTGAGATTGAAAAAAGACTGCCGACCCGCTACTTCATCCGAGCTTCCATCTCTTTAATTCGACTTTTGTACTGATTCAAGCGTTTATCTACCAGTTGAATCACCTGAAGGACTTCGTCCAATGTTTCCTGGGGAAGATTATTGAACATACTTTCGACCGAATCTTCAGAGAAATAATCATATAGAACTTCGAACTGTTCTTCGATTGACGACATGGGATACCTCAATAGTTATGGTAAGAGATCCATCGTTTATTGACTGCAAACAGTAGGGGATTTTCACTATACTGTCAAGAAAATTTGATACTCCGACTTACTCAATATGAAAGCTTCTTTTTAACACTACTTAAGAAATATCGCCAAAGGCATATTGCTGATATTATTACACTTATTAGTTACAGCCTTCCATGTAAACCTGTGCGCCCGATCGGGTTAAACGAAATTTGCAAAAGCAATTCACTAGAATGTGAGTACAACATTATGTCAACCGTCACAAATCCTTGACAAAACCTATGTGCAATGATAGACAATACGCCCTATTGACGAGCTAGTTAAAGGTCGCAAGAGGGATTGCAACATGCAAACTGAATGCATGAATTCCTTCTGTTACGACCACATAGACCGCAAGGAGGCCTTTAATGTTGAAAGATTTCTTGTTCAGTTCTGAATCGGTTACCGAAGGGCACCCGGACAAAGTCGCCGATCAGATTTCCGATGCGATATTGGATTCCATGTTGGCTCAGGATCCCAACTCCCGCGTAGCATGCGAAACCCTGGTAACGACCGGAATGGCCGTGGTTGCCGGTGAAATCACAACGGAATGTTACGTGGATATCCCCGATGTGGTCCGCAAAACAATCGAGGAAATCGGCTATACCAATGCAAAATTGGGATTTGATTGCAATACCTGTGCAGTGATTACAAGCATCGATAAACAATCGCCAGACATCAGCCAGGGCGTGACCGAGGGAACAGGCAAATTCAAGGAGCAGGGCGCAGGCGATCAAGGCTTGATGTTCGGCTATGCCTGTAACGATACTCGCGAATTGATGCCACTGCCGATTTCCCTGGCTCATCAGCTTACAAAGCGCTTGTCGGTCGTCCGCAAGAAAGGCATTCTGGATTTCTTGGGACCGGATGGCAAATCCCAGGTTACAGTGGAATTCAAGGACAATAAGGCCGTTTATATCCCGACTATCGTCATCTCCAGCCAACACAGCAACAAGGCCAAAGACAAAGCCATCCGCGAAGGCATCATCGAGGAAGTCATCAAACCGGTGATTCCTCCAAAGCTGGTCAACGCCAAAACAAAAATTCTCGTCAATCCGACCGGACGCTTTGTGGTTGGCGGTCCGTTGGGTGATTGCGGCCTGACCGGACGCAAGATCATCGTGGACACCTACGGTGGCTGGTCTCGTCATGGTGGTGGTTGCTTCTCGGGTAAAGATCCGAGCAAGGTGGACCGCTCCGCAGCTTATATGGCCCGTCATATCGCCAAAAACATCGTAGCGGCCAAACTGGCCCAGCGTTGCGAAGTGCAGCTGGCTTATGCAATCGGCGTAGCCGAGCCGGTTTCCGTTATGGTGGATAGCTTCGGCACAGGCGCCATAGACGACGGCAAAATCGTCCAGCTGGTTCGCAAGCACTTCCCGTTGAAACCCGCTCAGATCATCGAATATCTGGACCTGAAGAAGCCGATGTACAAAAAGACGGCCTCTTACGGTCACTTTGGAAAAAATGTCAGCAAGATGAGCTGGGAAGCGACCGGAAAAGCTGCGGATCTCAAAGCCGACGCGACCTGATCTTGATACGACTCAAACGAAATTCGGCCCCTTTGGGGGCCGTTTTTCGTTTATGACAACAATATGTAAAGATGTTTCTTTAGAATCAGTGCATATCGTCCAGGAAACGGATGCAATGCGATCCGATTTTCACTTCGTCGCCGTCACTAAGAGCCGCTTGAGTTACCTTGTTGCCATTGACTTTAATACCGGCCATACCCGAGATGTGCTCGATAAGCCACGCTTTGCCATTGAATTTTACTTCCGCATGTACTTTGCCGACAAAAAGGCCGCCGGGAAGGGGAATGTCACAGCTCTTGTCGCGCCCGATAGTGACGACCGTCTTGTCCAAGGGGAAAGTCGCCCGACTCATCTGCGTTACCGCAACGAAATGGGCTTTCTGGCGTAAATTCATCTGCTGCCGCAGGGTGTCCAACTCGGACTTGTCCAGCCGCATTGTAGATTCGGAGGAATTCACTTTTTGCACAACACGCTTGACCGCTTCCTTGTCGGTTTTGCCCCCAAGCAAATCACCGGTAGACACCTTAAAGTCCGCTCCGGGTTTGCCGTGGGCAACGGCCAGATCGCGCTCGACTTCATCCCGTGAAACCAGAATCGGATCGTATACTTGCCGACGCCGATCTGATCTCCATCGCGTAATGCGTGTTTGCGCACCCGTTCCCCATTGACGTAAATGCCGTTTTTTCCGGATAGTTCACGAACGATCCAGATTCCCCGCTCTTTTGCCAACATCGCGTGACGCCGGCTGACCAGCACGTTGTCCAGCGGTATTTCGGCTCCAAGCGAACGGCCAATCAGGTTCTCTACTTTTTCCAGCTTGATTTTCTGGATTACATCCCGACCATGCATGACAATCACGTGCGCCATGAAACGGACTCCTCCTGCTTTGAACAGAGAATGGAACAGCAAGCTATGCTCATGAAATATTACACTTAATTATCCTAAAGATTATGGATGAAAGCAACCCCAATTTTACCGAATTCAGACAATGAAGAAGGATTTCTTCGGGAAGCTTTCATATTTCATGCAGATGTGAACGTCATTTGATGTTTCAACCCCGTGATTTTTACGGTTCTATTGATTTCTGAAAATGAAAAAGTAAACTGAAACGCCCCTGAAAGCATCATCGTTTTCAGGGGCGTTCGGGGGTCAATCCGGAGGATCGTTATTTGTTTTTGTGGTATTCGATGTAAATGGGATCGGCTTCCTGCAACTCGCGACGCAGCACTTTTCCCACCAGCGTTTTGGGGAGTTCATCGATGAAGTTGATAAAGCTGGGAACTTTGTAGTGAGTCATGCTCTTGCGACACCACTGCATCAGTTCCTCTTCACTGATTTTCCCCTTCCACTCATTACGCAATACCACCCAGGCTTTGATACGCTCGCCGGTTTCACTGTCCGGCAGACCTGCGACCGCCACCTCAAGCACGGATTCGTGTTGCCCAACCAATTCTTCGACTTCTTTCGGGAATACCGAATAGCCTTTGTACTTGATCAGTTGCTTCAGACGATCGCGGATGTAGCCTCGGCCCATTTCGTCCAGGAAACCGATGTCGCCGGTGCGAAGCCACTTCTTGCCATTCCATTCCACAACGGTATCGGCGGTTTCATCCGGGCGATTCAGATAACCGACCATCACCTGGGGACCGGCCACGCACAACTCGCCGATATGGATATCCTGATCCGGTTCCTGGCCCACAGGGCAGAGTTCTTTTTCTTTTCCGAAATTCTCGACATCCATGATTTTCCATTCCGTGCCGGGGAAGGGCAGGCCAATAGAGCCGACGATGCGATTTCCCCAGAATGGACCGGCGGACACGACCGGAGAGGATTCCGTAAGGCCGAAACCTTCGGACAAGCGAGCGCCTGTGCGTTTTTCAAAGGCTTCCTGCACCGGTCGATGCAGCGGCCCGGCTCCACTGACGCACAGCGACAGTTTGCCATTGATCTTCATGTCTTCGATACCAGGGAACTCGGCAATGCGCTGGAACAGGATTTCCGCTCCGCAGTACATGGTTTTTTCGTCTACGCCCAACTCTGCGATGCGTTCCAGTAATTCAGCAGTCTCCGGCGGACGCGGGAAGAGCATCATCCACGCGCCAACACGAACGCTACAGTTCATCACTGCGGTCATGGCAAAGCTGTGGAACAGCGGCAGTACGCCGACGTTGCAAGAACCGGTCGCTACTTTATACAGCCATTTCTCGCATTGAATGCTGTTGGCCACGCAATTCATGTGGGACAAGATCGCGGCTTTGGGAACGCCGGTGGTGCCACCGGTCATGATATAGGTGGCGACATCATACGCATCCACCGTAACCTGGGGTAGATTGATCGGCGTTTTAATAAGATCTTTGAACTGCAACGTTCCGGCGGGCACTGCACCCGTTGGAATCTTTTTCAGCATCTTGCCCAGAAAACGCTTGATCGGCGACAGTCCAAGCAGGTCGGTAATGTTTGTCGAGACGACGTATTCCACCGGGGATTCTTCGATGATGGGGGCAATTGCGGTTTCATACAGGGCATCCAGGACAACCAGAACCTTGGAATTGACGGTTTTAAGCTGATGCAGAATTTCCATCGGTTTGTAGGTGGGGTTGACACCGGAAGCGACAGCGCCGATTCTGGCTGCTGCGTAATAACCCACAAGATACTGGAAGCTGTTAGGTAACAACATGGAGACGACATCACCCTTGCGCACGCCCAGTTTATGAAGTGCGGAAGCGAAGTGGTCGACGTAGTCATCCAATTGCTTGTAAGTCATGAAGGTGTCCAAAAACCAGGCCACATTGTGGTTGGGCCATTTTTGCGCGGATTCCCGCAACATCTGCCCCAGCGACAGATTCGGGAACTCAACGTTTTTGGGAACCTCTGCCGGCCAACCAGCTTCTTCGGAGAACCAAGGCTTCGATTCATCAACATAGTAAGGATTCGGATGCTCACCCATCAAATCACCTCCCGGTTAGTACAAATAGAAACGACCCAATAAGAAAATCCTGTAGTTGCTCAGGTACAGGTATGAAGTCGGACTGACAAGGCCACGATGCTAAACGCGGAAGTCCTTTTCCGGTTTTCCGTGGCTAGCCCCATAACTTTCAATTTTTCTGACACTTTGTACGAACGTCACTTTTGAAAATGCTATATCCTTGCATAATTGTCAAGAAAAGTTGCTGTCACTCGTACAGTTGCATTCATTTAAAGCCTGTTAGAAAGGTGCAAGTAATTTTAAGGGAATGCAAATGTCCTAAAGATTCTCTATTGATACGATTCGAAACGAATACGCAACAGGCAAAGCATCATGACAACCCAATCCCAAGGAGAGCGAGATGGACATTCTGGATCAGGCAATTGAGTTTGAATATCAAGGACTTGCGTTCTTCAAGAAAAGCGCTGAGAAAGCCGAGAATCCTGCCGTGAAGGAAATCTTCATGAATCTGGCCAAAGACGAGCAGCAGCATGCCGCGTTTTTGGAGACCTTGAAAAAGGGAAGCACATTGGAATACAAGGCTTCCGAATCCATGAAAAATATTAAAGGAATCATCAAGGAAGCCTGCATTAAAGACGACCACTTCCTGTCAAAGGAAGCGGGTATTCTTGATACACTGAAAGCGGCGTTGGATTTCGAAGATCGCACTCGCAACCATTTCCTCGAAGAATCTATGAAAACCGCCGATGCCAACCTGAAGCATCTGTTGACGATGCTGGCCAAGGAAGAGGAAATGCATCACAAACTGATCGAGAACCTCATCAAGTTCTATGAAACCCCGCAAGATATTCTGGAGACGCAGGAATTCCAGAGTTACGGATCGTAAAGGTTCAAGCTTTGAAGCGATGACCGTATTTGCGGCGTCGGATTGTACCCGCCAGCAAAACAATTGAGAATATCAGCATTGATGAAAACGATGGCTGTGGGCTGTTTCGGCAACCACAGCCGTCGTCGTTTTCGCCGTAAAGCACACAGGTGCCGTTTTCATAGATATATCCGGGTTGACATAGGGGAACATCGCCATCTACCGGAGTGTAATAGGTGATGTCTTCCTCCTCATCTGCGGGTGTCGTTTCACTATTTTCTTCTTCTGCGAAATCCGTGTCTTCGTCCACATCATCCCCGTCAATGCCGGGTTCTTCCCATTCCTCTTCTTGTTCCGATTCTTCAATGTCGCCATCCACAGGGATTTCTTCATCCCCATCGACAACGAACTCAGTGATCTCATTGTCCATATCGTACTCAAGATCGGAATCCATGTCGCCATCGACTCCGATGAAGGGGTCACCTGCCAAGGCTTCAAGAACGCGGCTCATGATCTGGTTACGCAAGCTATCGGTTAGGATCGTTTCGAAAGGAACACCGAAATAAATAACGTTTTCGGAGCCACCCACACGACAGGTCGCCATGCCTTGTGTGTCGTTGCTGCCGTAAAACATGCAGCGTTCGCTTCCGTTGATCGGGTTGATCACGTCGGGGAAATCGACATCATAAACCAGGTTTTCGCCATTATCGAAAGATCCCTGCAAACCATCGAAAATCGATCCGCTTGAGCCTTGGAAAGAATAGCTGTCGGCATCGTCACTGACATAGACCGCTTTCAATACCGATTGGTAGAAGGCCATGTATGCAAGGTCGTCGGAGTGGACCTCGGAGACGTCGTAGCCGACTTCCGAGCCACTTACGAAAAGCCCGCCGCCGTTGGTGACGAATGCGGAAAGCTTCGTGCGTTCCTCTTCCGAAAACGCGATGAAATCCTCCGGCTCGTTATCCAGCCGAGTTTCCTCACCCAGAGACCAGTCCACCATGGCATAGGAAGACAGGTCCACCGTGCCGTCTTTCACCGCTTCATTGGAACAGGATACGAAACCGTATTCACCAGCAGCAAGTATTGCTTTCGCGTGAATCAGGATGTACTCTCCGGTGTTCTCTTCTTCATCGATATAATAATCCATGCGGTCGAAACCGTTCACCAATAGAACTTGTACCGGGCGGTCGGGATAAACACGGGCAACGACCGGTTCACTGGGCAGGCTTTCGCCGCCGCTGTTGATGGCGGTAATCGTGAATGAGTATGCTTCTCCGGCTTCGAGGTCGGTAAACAGGTATGAGGTTTCCGCCGTCGTTACGAATTCCTGCGACGTCGGATATAACCCCTGTGCAATACGAATACGGTAGTAGTCTGGTTCGGTCTGTTCTCCCCATGTCGTATCGTCTTGGGGTTGCCAGCCGACTTGCACACCACCTGAAACCGCTTTTGCATACACGCCCCGAACCGGAAGAGGGTACAGCGGTGTGTCGGGAGAGAAGAAATTCAACGCGGCGTAGGCGATGGCACGTCCGATGGTTTCCCGGAACAAGGGGTGTGCCAACAGCATGATGTCCTCTGCATTGTCGTGAAAGCCGATCTCGGTCAGGCAACCCGGCATGTAGGTCAATTCCCGAACTTCCCCGTAGTCGCCCGCTTTCAGACCGCGATTCACCCAGTTTTCATCCCATTCGCTTCTGATGGCCTGCACGATGCTGTTATGCACGATGTCGCGCCATTGCTCGCTGCCAGCCGTGGCGTTGCCGTCGTACATGTAGGTTTCCGTTCCCGTTCCTCCGCCCGCGTTGGTGTGAATCGACAGGTAGGCATCTGCACCGACCCAGTTGGCGTATAGCGGACGCGCCACCACGTCGGAGTCGCGCTCGGTCGAGCGAGCTTGATATACCTCTGATGGCGCACCGGCAAACTCCGTCCAGTATCTTGAGGCTTCCTCCCAGCGAGGGTAGCCGCTGGACTCGCCTTCACGCAGAAGAGATCCCATGCCTCCTCCGAATTTGACGGAGTCTGCAATCACCACCTGGCCATCTTCTTGTGAGTAGGGAGACAACCACACGCCTTGCCCGTTCTCGCCACCTGCTTCGAAGGGATAGCTGCCGACGTAGACCCAGCGCCGGTCTTGTACCTCCTGATCGAGTTGAACAACCTGTGTGCCTCCTGCATAGCGGATTTCATAGCGTGCGTCGGTCGCCCGGTTTTCTCCAGCACGATAGGCGACGTAAACCGCATACCAGCCATTATAAGGAAAATCCGGTGCGAAAGCAGCGGCTGGGGCATCTGGATCGCCACTTGTGGGATGAACCATGTAGGTTCCACCGTTGAACCCGGCATAGGTGCTTTCGTACCAGCCTTCACCCGCACTGAAACCGCTGCTTATATCATCGTTATCGACAATTCGTTCGTTGGTATTGAAATCTCGTTCGCGGCAGCTGAAGACATAAGCTCCCGTGCGCTCAAGAGCCGAAATCACATGCTTGGCGAAACGGGCGTTGGACATGTCTTCAGTGAAATGCAACGGCATCTCCGGGTACATATCATGACGCTGGAGGCCCCATCCACTGCCCGTCCAGGTCCAGCCGTGTCCCGGACTGACCGCGATGCGTACTCCGTTTAATGGCCCCGGTACCGGAAAAAATGATGAATCATTGACCGGTTCGATCAGAAAAGCCTCGGGGGCGGCGTCTTCATCCGGAAATTCGGGTCGCAGCCGTACCAATTCATTCAGGGAAACGACCTCGTCGCCCTGTTGAATATACACTTTGATCGACCGGGCACTGGGGATGGCGAGAAACAGTGCGTGAAGCATCTCATCGACCCAGGCCGGGCTTTCCGAATATGGCAGCAGTGCTTCATTGAAAACCACTTCGGCAGTCGTTCCTTCCAGAGACGTTTTCAGAACGTGCAAGCCGAATGGAAATATTTCCGGGTGCCGCTCGATTGCATTGTGAATACCTGTGCTCAACGTTTTTGGGTTGAGTTCCGCTTCGAATGAACCGGCAAACAGGTTAAAGGAACTGAATAGCGAGATGACGCATATCGAAAGTGCGACATGAAGTTTCATGGAACGATACATGGCGATTCTCCGGTATAGGATGCTTTGCTGATCTCCGTATGCTATATCATGACCTTTCTTTTCGGACAAGTTCAAGCAATTTATCGGAAACGAATCTAAAATCGGCAGTCGCTTTCATTTTTCCTTGCTACTGAAAGATATCGGCGCTATTCTTCACCCGCTTTTTGACAATTCGGGATCGTGACTGGTTGGGGTGCCTGCATTTTACGCAGGCTGAGATCATACCCATTGAACCTGATCCGGATCATACCGGCGCAAGGGAACCGAGCGAACGCTGCAAGCAAAGCGAGGCCCTTAAAAACGGTCTCGCTTTTTTACTTTGCAGAGAGGAATCGCTAATGGAAGAGAAAATAACGCAATCCATCGTCAGCCGCTTTTTCGACAAACTTACCCAGCACCTCAGTGTGGATGTCGCCATCGTGGGCGCAGGACCAAGCGGTCTGGTCGCGGCGCGCGAACTGGCCAAGGCCGGTAAAAAGGTTGCCATTTTCGAGCGCAAACTGGCGCCGGGTGGTGGCATCTGGGGCGGCGGCATGTTGTTCAATGAAATCGTGGTGCAGGAAGATGTCCTTTCGATCCTGGAAGATTTCACCATTTCCGCCCAGCCTGCCGGAGAAGGCTATTACACCGCCGACGCCGTTGAAGTCGCCAGCGGCTTGATCTTCGGTGCTCGCAAAGCCGGAGCGGTGCTGTTCAATGCCGTCAGCGTCGAAGACATCGTTTTCCAGAATGAGAAAGTCTGTGGTGTCGTCGTCAACTGGACACCGGTCGAGCGCTTTGGAATGCACGTCGATCCGCTCGTGATTACCGCCAAAGCGGTGCTCGACGGCACCGGACATCCCAGTGAAATCATTACCCTGGCATGTAAAAAAGCCGGAGTGAAAATCGACACTCCCACCGGTGACGTAATGGGAGAAAAGCCGATGTGGATGGAGAGCGGCGAAGCCAGCACGGTGGAGAACACCAAACGTCTATATCCGGGATTATACGCTTCCGGAATGGCGGCCAATAACGTTTGCGGCGGTTTCCGCATGGGACCGATTTTCGGCGGCATGTTCAAAAGCGGTCGCAAAGTATCTCAGTTGATTCTGGAGGACATCGATGGATGATCGACGATTCGGGCTGTATCTGATTCTGACCAACCCGCTGTTGGGATACGAGCGACTTGCGGAGGCGGCGGTGCAATGCAAGGTGCGTTATCTGCAACTACGCATGAAACACGCTCCGGAAGACGAGGTGCTACAAAACGCCACGAAGCTGCGCGAGATTACAAAAGGATCGGATACGCTGTTTATCGTCAACGACTCGGTAGAAATCGCCCGGGCGGTGGATGCGGATGGTGTTCACCTGGGTCAGGGAGATATGCCCCTGCCCGAAGCCCGGGCACTTTGGCCGATTGCCGGAAAACGTTTCGGATTATCCACTCATAATCCCGAACAGGAAAAGCAGGCGCGATTGTTAGCGCCGGATATCATCGGCGTTGGACCTGTTTATTCCACGCCGACAAAAGAGATCGCGGACCCAACGGTGGGGCTGGAACAGATGCAGCGGATTATCGAAGCGACGCCATTGGTACCTGTGGCAATCGGTGGTATCAACAAGGAAAATCTGGCCACCGTGTTGCAGCATGGTGCTGTCAATTTCGCTGTGGTGCGGGCCGTAAACCAGGCATCCGATCCCGAACGTGCAATCGAAGAGTTGATGGACATCTGGAAGCGTCACATACAAGCGTGATTTTTCATCACCTTTTCGTCGATCACAACCTCTTCGCTTTGATTTGAAGTTAAACCCAACAAGAGCGTTCGTTAATTCTTCACAGTTTTTCTGCCAAAATTGAAATGTAGAAAAATTGGACGCCGACTCGTATCCTGTGGCATACTGTAATCACTTTCATGGATTTACTGAAACACGTGTGAATTGAGTTGGTTGCGCACATGCAAAAGTCAAAAAAACGAACGATCCTGCTGGTGTTTGATGCAGACTCCGATGGTATCCGTGATGCGATCTGTTCGGAGATTCTTGCGCACAACAAGCAGGGGAGGGCACCGATTCATCTACATGTACTTTCTGTTGGCTATGCGAGCGGTTCAACACGGTCAGTTTCAAAATCCAATGGCCTTATAGCTCTCGATGGAGATCCATTCGGGAAGATGTCCGGGAAATTACTAATTGCATTCGAACGTGAACTACAAAAGCATCGACCGGTTGGCGTTTTAGTGCGTGGAAACACAAATGCCGCTTTGGCTGCCGCTCTTGCGGCGGCAAAGTTACATATTCCCGTGGCTCATCTTGTTGTTGGCAACGATTTGCAGAAATCAATATCGATTGGACAAAGTAACCGCAGAATGATCGATCACGTCTCGCAACTGCTATTTTGCTCCGATCAAGCCACAAAACGACGTTCGCTTGCAGAGGGATTGACGCGTGGCGTTCATGTTGTTGGCTCTTTTTCTGAGCGGAGCGGACGGCCAGAAAAGAAAGTGATCGCATTTCTGGACCGCTATTGGAAAGCACGATGAAGCACGTTAAAGCATTCAATTGTACCGCCACCACGAATCGTAGCAAGTGAGGAGTGGATGACGGGTCGCGGGTTTACGTCCAAAACATTTCTGCTCTTTTCTGCAATGGCGATTGTGTTGCTTGTACTGTTGGTTTATGCCAGTTCTCTGCCGTTCGAATCGATCAGTTACGACGACCCGAAAATCATCTATCATAACGAACCGTTAAAGCAGCTTAGCTGGGAACGGATCGGCGTTTTCTTCACTCCCGGTGCGATGCTCGCTTATACTCCGCTTCGCTGGATCAGCTATGCGGTTGATTTCAAATTGCACGGTGCCGACCCGTTCTACATACGCCTTGTCAATTTGCTCCTATACATGTTGACAGGTTGGTTCTGTTTTCTGTTTTTACGGAAATTGTACGCGCGTCTGTGGCCGGATTGGAATTCGGAACGTGGTGGAAAAGATCTTGCCGGAATCGCAGCCCTGATCAGCACGGCTGCATTCCTTTTACACCCCATTCATGTAGAAGGGGTCGTCTGGCTCTCCGGCAGAAAAGAAGTCCTGATGGGCACCTTCTTTTTTGCGGGATTGTGGCTCTACCTTTTCACCTACCATGCCGAAAGATCTAGAAAAAGCGCAGCTTTGGCAGGAGCTTTTTTCTGCTTTACCGCTGCATGTCTCTCCAAAGCGTTTGCGATCGTCTTTCCGGCGGCGATGCTCGTGATCGATCTGGTATTACTCCGTTCTCTTTCTGCCAAGCGTGTGATCGCTCGCGGGTTGATGTATCTTCCTTTTGTTTTCTTCAATCTCTGGTTTATTCGCATCAGCCTGCAAAACTCTCTGGCAATGAGCAGCATTTCTAAGGCGGTTGAAGGCGATTCCTTTCAAGCAAGCCTGCCGAATCGAATGTACCTGGTTGGCCAAAGTTTCGCCCGTTATTTGGAACTGACAATCTGGCCTCACCCCTTGACAGTGCAGTACCTGTACGATCTCAAGATAACGTTACTGGATCGCGGGTTGTGGCTGGATTTACTCCTGGTTTTTATCTTGCTGGTTGTAGCTGTGGTTCTATGGTTGAAAAAGCGAGCCTGGTCTTTTCCGATACTGTGGTTTTTTGCCTGTTTGATTCCCGGCGTCGGTTTGTTGCCGAATGCAATCCACTGGGCGGATCGCTATCTGTTTCTTTCCGTACTGGGTATTTGTATTCTCATCGGAGCGGGAGGAGTTCAGGTATTTAATTCTGCCCAAACAGATTTCAAGCGCAAAGCGATTGCCGCTTTTGGATCCTTTGTTCTGCTGCTTTGGCTGATGCTGTCTCTGTTTCAAGTCAGCCATTGGAAAAACAGCACCACTCTGTTCGAGTACACCCTGAACACCTGGCCGGATCATCATCTGGCTGCGATGTATCTGGCGCAGGAATACATGAAAAAAGGCGACCGCAAGCAAGCATTGCAGGTAGCCAATAAAGCCTATGAACTCAATCCGCACGATCCTCGAATTATTTCGCAGAAAGCGGTTCTCGAATTTGAGCTTGGTGGAAAACACCAGGACTTGGCGCGTCGATTCTTAACGGAGGAAGCTGCAAAACAGGATCAATGCCCGGAGATCTGGAAAAATCTTGCAGTAATGCTGCTCAGGCAAGGCAAACAGCAGCAAGCGGTGGATGCCTACCGTAAAGGAATGGAAACCGAGTGGCGCTCCAGCTATATGATTTCATTGCAAGATGCCAGGTTCATGGATGTGGCGGGGGAAAAGGAACAAGCTCTGAATCTCTATAATGCATTGGTGAAACGATACGATGGAAAAGGCTATCCAATGCCAAAGGAGGATATCGAGCGGTTACTTGAAGAAACCAGCAAAGGAAAAGGGGCGTCCGTTGAATGAACCCGTGACTTCTAAAAAGGCATGGAATACCAAGAATATCCAGATGGTGTTGGTAAGTGCGCTTCTGATTGCGTCGTTTGATTTTCGTTCAATGCGAGGCAAATTCCATATCCTTTAGACGTGGTCAGAGTTATTCGGCTCAATCTTGCTTTGTTTTTGAAAGTGCGGTATCAAATGCGTGTATCTAACGTAAGATCCCAGCAGGGACAGTTCAAATCACGCAACTTCTTTACTGGCCAATAGTTTGGAAAGTATGGAATGACGAATCTCATGTCGAATCCCAAAATCACGATCAGCATCGATCCGTTGATAGAGGAAAATTACGGACCGGAAGTCCACTGGACATGGAGACAGATTTTAGGCACGATCGGCTGGTGTTGGATCGAGGTTCCCTTTGGAAAACCCTGCGATATTGCGTTCACCTCCCAATCCAATAAAGCATCCGCATGCCGATGCACGATATACGCCGACACGAAAAAATGGAAAAACGCCAACTCTCTTCGACTTGAAGGAATCGGTCGAGCGCACAATCTCCCCATATTGACTTTTTCAGGGGAAAAGGAGACTTTTGAATTGAATGCGGATACCCATTCCAATGGGGATTCCCTGACTGTTGGTCATGACTTGGTCTTCGATCTGTTTTGGCTTGTTACAGACCTTTCCGAATCATCTTGGATCAAAGATACTCATGGACGCCCGATTCCCTCCGATTCGGACAAACTGACTCCCAATCACATACGTGAAGCTCTGGGATCTGAGATTATCAATTGGTTACACACGAATCTTTCCGCCATCGGCTTTCCCGTTGCAGAAGAAAAATGGCCCGATAAAAAGAAGGCGGTTGCCTGTTACAGCCATGATGTCGATTATCCAGTCGTCGTTCGCTGGCTTGAACCATTACGGGCTATGCGCCGCAACGGTTTGAGTTCGTTCAAGAGTTCACTTGATCTTCTGACCGGAAAACGGCACCACTGGCATTTTGACGATTGGTGTGAGCTGGAAGCGAAGTACGGTGTTCACTCGGCGTTTTATTTTTTTGCAGGTTCAGGATCGTTAATGAAATATGCACAGGGTCTCCCTGATCCTTTTTACGATATTTCTCAAGATCGTTTTGCAACTCTCTTTGAAAAGCTTCGAAATTCCGATGCAGAAATCGGTTTGCACGCCGGATATCGCACTAGCGACTCCTTTGATGAGCTAAAAAAACAAAAGGAACGCCTTGAAAACTACGCAAAAGTCCCCATTAAAGGTGGTCGTCACCACTACTGGAGATTTTCAAAGGAAAGCCCAGAAGACACACTTTTATGGCATGAGAAACTCGGCATGCATTACGATGCCTCGTTAGGCATGGCCAATCATGTCGGATTTCGCCGTTCTCTGAGTACGCCATTCTTTCCCTATAATCGCTCAGAAAGGCGTGAGCTCTCTTTGGTTGAAATCCCTACAGCCTGGATGGATGATCACCTGTTCGGTTACAAATCCTTCAACACCGGAGAGAAACATGAAATTCTGAAGTCGCTGGCGCAAACCATCCTTCATCAAGGTGGCTGCTTTATGTCGGTAATTCACAATTATGTTTTCGATAGCCAACTATTTCCCGGTTGGCGCGACAGCTATGAGTTTCTTTTGGACTACATCTCCGGTAATGATGAATTCTCAACGGCTTCTCCTGCGGCAATCGCCGCACACTGGAAAAACCGATATCGGCGTCTTCTATCGGAAAGTTGTGGCTTGGACAAAGGAAGAGAAACGTCATGAGGATGATCCTGTTCGCCATCGTTTTCCTTTTACCTCCATTCTTGAAAACCCATGTGCTACGCCTATTTGCTGGTGCAGATATCGAACGGGGGGTCCGTATTGGTTGGTTCAGTTCCGTTATCGGAGACAAAATATTTCTCGGAAAATATGCCGAAATACGAGCATTTACGCTGATTCGATGTTCAGGAACCGTCGAATTCGAAGCTTATTCTGCAATCAGCAACTTTTGTCTTGTCTATGGCGCATTCGGCCTTAAAGTAGGCAAGCATTGTTATATCGGACCACAATGCATCATCAATGTCGATGATGAGGTTATTATTGGGGATTATTCCGGCATCGGTCCGCGCTCGATGCTCTTCACACATGGCTCTTTTCTGAATTACACAAAAGGATACCCTGCCAAATTCGGGGCCATCCGAATTGGAAGTCGAGTTTGGCTTCCAGCCGGTGTGTTTGTCCATCCTGGAGTAACGATCGGAGATGACGTACTAGCCAACTCAATGACCGTTATCAAGAAAGACGTTCCCTCCGGGAAAGTGATCGAGGGGCATCCAGCAAAGATCGTTAAGGAAACGGCGGATGTTCTTAAGAAATTGAATCCGGAAGATGTCGATGAGAGGATCGAACTCATTTTACATCGTTTTTCTAAAATCGTTCTGAAGCGGGAGTGGCGAACGAACTATGAGTTTACGTCCCCGAAACTTCTTTCGTTTACTTTGAAAAAGAGAAATTATGTTATCGAGATCCTATCGACCACCGACTTGCAAGAGGAAGTACTGCCTTCCAGACAGGTTGGAAATAATGATATTATAACCATTTACCTGGTACATAATTCCGGTTTCTCCTTTTCACCTTCAACTCTTTATTTCAATTTCACAAACATGACAATGTCAAGGAGCCGAGATAAAGCTTTTATCGAATTGCAGAACTTTCTAAGACGGTATTATGGGGAACGCTTTTCGTATGACGATGAATCCATAACCGCAGACCATTGACAGAGTAGCAGAGAAAATTAAGCAGAACACAGGATCACCCGTTGCCAGAAACAATCCATCCTTTCAAAGGTAAGTATACCAGAAGCGTTGTAATGGCGCTCTTAAGCATATGCCTGCTTGTATTTCTGATTCTAATTGTTGAACCGATGCGCATTATTGAATCGATAAGACATGCCGATGGATGGTTATGTTTACTCGGTTTCTTGTTAACTCCCGTTGTGCAGTCCTTTAAAATTGCCAAATGGCACAACCTGGCAAATATCGTCACTCCCGTTTCATTGTGGCAGGCGATTCGAAGCTACATGTATGGGGTGGTTCTGGCAACGATTACCCCTGGGCAGGCGGGGGAAGCGGCGCGGGCAATGTTTTTGACGAATGTAAACAAAGCTCGCCTGACAGGCAAAGTGATTGTAGACAAGCTGATCGACTTGTCTGCTGTTGGGCTGCTTTCCGGCATCGGCCTGCTCGTACTTGAGGACGTTCACCTGCAATGGCTGGGCTGGCTACTCTTGGCAGGAGTGCCATGTGGTTGGATTTCCTTATGTTTTCTTGGTCGCTTTACTACCAAATCGAAAGCGCAGGCAGAGGGGGTTAAGGCAAAGCTGGCAGAAGTCTGGGTGGGACTATCCGACACGAAAGCAAAGCCGATTCTGCTTAACCTGTTGCTTTCATTTGCAAGTTTTGCCGTTTACTACTTCCAGGGCTTTCTCATTTTAAAGAGCTTTGCACCTGGGGCGGAAATTTTGGCGATTCTGGCGTTACCGGTTATGACACTAAGCACAATCGTTCCCATTGCTTTTAGCGGCATTGGAATCCGGGAATCGACGGCGGTGTTTTTACTGGGAGCCTTGGGAATCGAGCAGGCGGCGGCCTTTAATGCATCATTGATTCACTTCACTCTGGTTCAAATTGTTCCCGTGTTGCTGTGGCTTGTGATTTTCCGCTTGCCTGGCGCCTCGAAGACCGTAACTGAATAAGAGAGTAAAAAACGTAAGTTTTCTGAAAAGTGTGTAATTGCTTGCCTTCATCGTTGCATGCCGCACTATAATACACTATACTATGATGCCACGGCTGACCAACATCAAAAGAATCGACAAAAAACTTAAAAGTACCGAAAAGAAATCATTAGTAAGAGGAGTGCCGGTATGTTGAGAGAAACGGATAATAACTTCAGGTGGAATAATGCTCGACTTGCTTTCGTCTGCATGCTGATTCTCAGCCTGTTTGTCTTGGCTACAGGTTGCGGTGACGATGACGATCCAGTCGATGGCGATACTGCCGATGGCGATATCGTGACGGATGGCGATACGGAGCAGGATGCAGACATCGTAAAGGAAATTCTTCCGTTCGAGCCTGCCAGTGCCACTGCCACTCCCAATCCCGGCGAACTGGGACCGTTTCCGGTTGGTGTAAAAACCCTGGAACTCTGGGATGAGTCCCGCCCGGATGCGGTCAAGGAGCGCCCGCGCTATCTACGTACCGAAATCTGGTATCCCGCCAAGCAAGAGTACAAGGACGCGGAAGGGTACACCTACACGTTGGAAGATGAGATGGTCGGTTACGACATGCAGGGCAAGGATGAAATCATCCGCGAGGCGAATATCGCCGGGTTGGAAACGATTGCTGTGCGTGATGCAGAAATGGACCGCTCTCACGGACCGTATCCGGTCATTCTGTTCTCGCACGGTGCCAACGGCATCCGCTGGCAATCGACGTTCTACACCCCGTTTTTGGCTTCACACGGATATATCGTTATTTCCAGCGACCATGAAAACAACACTCTGGTGGAATTGCTGCGTGACGGGTATTCCAGTAGCCAAGTGGCGGTTTCGGCGGTTGTACGCATGGCGGATATGTCCTTCCTACTCGACACCTTTTTTGCATTTAACAAAGACAAAGACGATTTCTTCTACAATTCAATGGACCCCGAAAACGTTGGTATGAGTGGCCATTCTCTTGGCGGTCTGACCAGCGTGGCGGTTGGTTGCAAAGACGATCGCATCAAAGCCATCGTGCCCCATTCTCCGGTGATCAGTGCCGGTTCTCTGATGGCAGGCTGCAAGTTGTACGAGTATCCGACACCGATGCTGATGATGGGTGGCACCGAGGACAATACGTTGCCTTGGTACCAGATGTACTGTGATTATCAATCGCTTGCCGGTGCGGATAAATACATGTATGAATTGGAGCGCGGCGGTCACTTTACCTTCTCGGATATGTGTCAGTTGGATCTGATGACGCTGGCGGACAAGTTGGACTTCGGTGATGCTGCCAATGCACTGACCGATGGCTGCTCGCCCACCGAAAATGCTGACTGGCGGGAAGCACAGCAGACGATCAACTACTATGCGACGGCTTTCTTTAACTATTACCTGAGAAGCTCGGTCGCATCCAAAGACTTCATGGTTGAGAAGTCGGAACCTCCGTTCGACGTTGTAAATTACTACGAAGGTGACAACCTTCCTGACTTCCCCGGCGGTTGCACTCCGAACAGCAATCCCGATGGGGACACCACAGTAGATGGCGATACCCCGGTAGACGGCGATACTCCCGTTGATGGTGATACTCCCGTTGATGGTGATACTCCGATAGACGGAGACACGCCAGTTGATGGTGACACTCCGATAGACGGAGACACGCCAGTTGATGGTGACACTCCGGTGGACGGCGACACGCCGGTTGATGGTGACACTCCGGTAGATGGTGATACGCCGGTAGATGGTGACACTCCGGCAGATGGTGACACTCTGCTAGATGGTGATACGCCCGAATAAAATATAGGCGTTATTAAGTTCCCCAAAGATGGCGTATTTCTTTTGTACGATACAATTGGAATGCGCCATCTTTCTTTAGGGGATTGAATTTTGCTCCTAGAAAACCTGTCGGTTCCTCTTATCGCAACATCTGTGATTTACTCAACTTGTCTTCGTTTTCACCTCGATGACAAAATCCAAAGGCTCTTAATTTCTGACCTGTCAAACTCATATACGCAGTTTGCATTTGAAACATCGACTCTGACCAATAAACTCAATGCATTCACAAACGATATCGCTGTGTTGTGGATTTGTCATGTTGTCATCTCAAGTTTGAAACCATTGCTAATTTAGTCTAAGTGAAAAAATCTAAGTGAAAAAACATTTTTCAAAGTGTGAAGAAATATGATAGCTTTCTAGCATCGTAAGTATATCGCTAAATAGCATCGAAATTGCGGACACAACAATGGAGTGAAACCAAAAAGCGTTTTGCTGGCTTTCAAGGGAGAGCTCGAAACGCCCGAATCGGTTTTTCATTTATTTGTTTAGGAGGCCAATCATGATTGCTACGACCTCGTGGCGGAGTTGGAGTGCTCTCACTGTATCGCTGGTTCTGTTTTTTTGCGGATGTGTTGAAGTAAACGAACCGGAAGCACCGGATATCATCATTCCAGAAAACACGGGGGAATGCTCTACCTTTTGCGAGTGCGATGCGGCAGACGTACAGGGTCGCGTTTTCCGCCTGACTCGCATGGAAATCGATGAGCCCGAAGAATTTGCCCAAATGCTGAATTCCATGTGGGAAAGCGATGTCAAAAACAATACGCTTAACGTTATATTTGAAGTAACGGAGGCGATTCAAGGAACATCTTCGGCCTTTGATAATTTGGGAATTACTGTTGGCCCCGGGTGGCGTGATCCCAAGGAGCCCTACGCTTTGAAGCCAGAAGAAGGCGCTTCCAGTGAAAGCGAAGTCGAATCGTATTGCATCCTGGAAGGTCTTAGCGCGGACATCACGTTAAAACCTTACCATGGATACCAATGTCAATTCAAAAGTGAGGAAGACAGCAATCTGTACTTCCATTCCGGTCCCAAAGATGCACCGCTGGTTTGTGCCCCGGATATCAGCCCACGCAACAACATTCCCATTCGTAACCTGAAAATCAGAACTGGACTGAGTGAAGATTGCACTTCGATCAGCAATGGAACGCTTGAAGGCTGCATCACCGCCGATGATGGAAACCATATTTGTATGTGTGCGATTACCGGTACCTGCGATGTTCCGCCGGAAGATCCGGATGTTTCGTTTGATGAAGATGAACTAAACCAGTACTGCAAGGGAGCATGTGGAAAAGGCTGGATTTCCTTCGGTGAAATCGTGAAGTCCTTTGGTCTGGCAAAAACCTGCCTGACTCCCGAAGGAAAACCCGGATACCGTTTGCAGGGTTTCTTCGATGCCGTGGAGATTACGGATAAATTCAATCCCATAAAATCCATTGACTGTTCGGAGTATTAAGCGATTCCTTCTCGCTCTACAGGAGAATCGATCGATGTCATCCCAAGCAAACAAGGATCATCACAATGCGTGAATCAAAGATAGTCTCACTGTGGCTGGTTCCGGTCATGTTACTGATGTCCTCCCCGTTATGGGCGGGCGGCTTCGATATTGCCGATCAAGGAGCCAGATCTGCCGGTCGTTCAGGTGCTTTCACCGCAAAAGCGGACGATGTGTCTGCCATCGAGTACAACCCGGCAGGCCTGGCTCGTATGCGTGGCACTCAAATTTACCTTGGCAATCGCTTTACCTACAGCAATGAGGAATATCGTCGCGCTCCCACACTGGACTGGAGCGAAGCCTTTCACGGCGTTCCTCAGTACATCACTTTCGATCCGGTTGAAAACTCCAAGAAGTGGCAGATTCTTGGATCGATGCTGGGTATTTCATCCGATTTCGGTCTGGATGATTGGGGATTCGCATTGGGAGTGTATGGACCTCCTGGAACGGCTTCACAGAAGTTCCCTGAAGACGGTGGCCAGCGCTATATGTTGATCGAGCGTGACGTTCTTATTCTTTATTATTCTGCTAGCGTAGCCTGGAAATACAATGACGTATTCGGAATCGGGATCAGTCTGCAATGGGTCGATCTGTTGCAGATGAATTTCGAGTTGGCAATCGATGGAAACGTAACCCCTCGCATTGTCAATCCCGTTTCAAGCCGATTCGATATGATCAGCAGAATCTCCGGTACCGACCACGTCGGATTTTCAGGCATTCTGGGCATGTGGTACCGTCCATTCGACTTTTTGGATATCGGCCTCTCCGCAAGGTTGATTCCGGTTTATCTGAAAGCGGATTGTACGCTACAAGTCGATGCGATTGAGCTTGATTTGACCGATCCGGTAAAAATGTCCCGAAACGGTGTGGAAACCAACGATGTCACATTCTCTATGACACTGCCGCCCAAACTGCGACTGGGACTTCGCTACATCTACCTGGAAGGTGAAACCGAACGTTTCGACATTGAACTGGACTTCGGGTATGAAGCCTGGTCGCTGGTGGACAAGTACCGCATGGACGGCAACAATCTGTTAACGGAAGTGCTAGGTCAGGAACTCTACATCGACAAAATCGATATTTCCAAAAACTGGAAAGATACTTACAGCATACGTCTGGGGGCCGATTTCAATGCCGTTCCGGAATGGTTCACGGTTAGAGTAGGCGGCTTCTACGAAAGTCCTTCCGCGCCCGACGAGAATTCGTACATCGACTTTTTCGGTTCGCATCGATTGGGTGTGAGCGGCGGATTTTCGGTTATGTTCTTCGGTGCGGACATCTCAGCGTCTTATACATATGTTTTCCAGATGCCGGTGACCGTAACAGAAGAAGAATCCCAGGTGTTCCAGCAGGTTCCCGGTTCGGCTTGCGTCGCTCCATATGACGATGAAGACTTATGCGCGGAACAGTATCTTGGCAAACCCGCGGCACCTTCCAACGCCGGAACCTATTTAGCGGATTATCACTTCATCTCCGCTTCGGTTTCGTACACATTTTAGAGTTGGATATATGCGTCGATTGTAGCGCCCAGACTTGCAACTCTTTCAATTCAACTTCTGTCGGGAAAATTCTTTTCCCCGATAGAAATTGAATCTTTCTTGCTAGAAAATATAGCCTTTGGGGATAATGGTAATGCCGTTATCCGTCACCATAAAGCGTTTTCGGTCTTGATCGTGATCGTAACCGATGACGGTATTCTCCGGAACGGAGACGTTTTTATCTATGATGACACGCCGCATACGACAGTTTCGACCGACATCGACATCATTGAAAAGAATGCATTCTTCAGTGTGAGAGTAGCTGTTGATGCGAACTCCCGAACTCAGGATAGAGCGAATGACTTCACCACCGGAAACGATAACTCCGTTACAAACCATGGATTCGATAAGTTGACCACGGCGTTTTTCCCCTCGCCAGACGGTTTTGGTCGGAGCGTACTGGCCGATATACGTTCGAATGGGCCAGTCGGAATCGTACAAGTTGAATTCAGGGTCGATTGAGACAAGATCCATCGAAGCGTCGAAATAGCTGTCCAAGGTTCCGATGTCTCGCCAATAAGGTTTGTTTTTCCGATTCAAATCTTCGAATTCATACGCGAACACACGCCCGCTGTTCAAAACGTTCGGAATGATGTTTTTCCCGAAATCGTGCTCTGACTTTTGTTTGGCGTCTCGGGAGATTTCTTTGGCTAATACTTCGGTATTGAAAATGTAAACACCCATGCTTCCCATGCACCAGCCGGGACGATTGGGCATTTCCATCGGATTGTTTTCTTTTTCCTGGAATTTCAGTATCCGGTTGTCCGCGTCAACACCACAGACTCCAAAGCGGGTCGCTTCGGCTTTCGTGACGGGAATAGTCGAGATCGTGATGTCTGCCCCTTTTTCGACGTGGTAGGCAAGCATCTTGGAGTAGTCCATTTTATAGATGTGATCGCCGGATAGTACCAGCACATACTTAGGCTGGTGCTTGGCAAGCAAGTTCAAGTTTTGGAAAATGGCGTCGGCAGTCCCCATATACCAGCGATCTCGGTAGCGCTGTTGCGGAGGAACGCTGTACATGAACTCTCCCAATTCGTGAGAGAACAGGTTCCAGCCTCTTGCCGTATGCTCGTCGAGAGACTGGCTTTTGTACTGAGTTAACAGATAGATTCTACGAAAACCGGAATTGACGCAATTCGAAAGTGTGAAATCGATAATGCGATACATTCCACCAAAAGGCACCGATGGCTTGGAACGCGGCAAGGTCAATGGAGACAATCGTTCGCCACGCCCACCGGCCAGGATCATCGTTAACGTGTCTCTAAAAAGGCTGGACCAGTAACTTCTCATCTATCCACCCGATCTTTCTACTTTTCTGCGTGATCTCAGTAGGTGTTTTCTGGAGTGGCAGCAAGAAGCTCGGCC
Organism: Myxococcota bacterium; assembly: GCA_965140415.1. Classification (GTDB taxonomy): domain Bacteria; phylum Myxococcota_A; class SURF-8; order SURF-8; family SURF-8. The sequence continues at coordinate 3,207,738 of OZ223209.1, read as the reverse complement.
ACTTTTTCCTTCAATTCGTCTGTATTGGAAGACTTCACCACATAGGCGTCGGCAGACCAGCTCATAAAATTCTCTTTATAGTGGCTGTAGGCGCTATTGATGATTACGGGTAATTGGTTGTCGCGACCGAGAATTTCGCTCATGGTCTCGATACCATCCATTCCCGGCATGCGAATGTCTAAAACGACCAGGTCGGGTTTTTCCTTCTCCACCATTTTTATGGCTTCGGGACCGTCGGAAGCAAGTACGACTTCATAGCCTTCCTGTCGAAACTCCGCTTCATACAGAACCCGAAGATTGGGTTCATCGTCAACGATAAGAAGCTTCTTCTTTTGTGAGCTCATCGTGTATGCCCTCCTTATACCTAAACGGTATGGTTATCGTAAATGTTGTACCCTTTCCAAGTGTGCTGTCAACCTCGATTTTCCCATTATGAGAATCTATTATTTGCCGGGTGACGGACAATCCCAATCCTACACCTCTGCTTTTGGTTGTAAAGAAAGGCTTAAACAAGTTGCGCAGGTTGGATTGGCTGATACCGCTTCCAGAGTCGGAAATGGAAACGATTGCATGATTTTCACTTTGCTTCGAACTTATCGTCAGTTCACCACTGCCACTCATCGATTCCATTCCGTTTTGAATTAAGTTCAAAAATGCCTGTTTCAAACGATGCTCATTGCAGGTCACGGTAGGCAGATTTCGGTCAAGATTCATGTTAATGGTAATGTCCGGGTGCCTTAAATAGGTAGAATGTCGTTGTTGCTCCGCCAGTTCCCGGCATTCGTTGAGCAAAATATTAAGATTGCATGGGGTCATGTCGGTTACCGAAGGTTTGACGTAGCCCAGCACTTCTTCCAGAATACCTTCCAGTCGAGTTGTTTCACTTAAAATGATATCCAAGAAATGGATGTTTTCATTTGAAGTGCTCGTTTTTCTTAATAGGCGAGCAAAACCACCGATCGACGCCAGCGGGTTACGAATTTCATGCGCCACTTTAGAAGACATTTCACCAAGCGCAGCCAGGCGTTCACGTTGCAGAGACATTCCCTGCATTTCCGTCACTTGTTGATAGGCTTTCTTAAGCTCCTCAACCTTCGCCTGCAAATCCTCCTGTAGCTGAATGTTAGAAATTGCGCTGGCAGCCCGGTTGGCAAAACTGATCAGGAATTGGATCGCTTCCATGCTGATTGATTGCTGCGACAAGTCGTTGTCTGCCATAATGATACCCAGGCGCTGGTCCTGCCAGATCAAGGGCACACAAACAAACTGCTCGGATTGAATCGTTTCCAGTAGATCGGCGAGCGGAGCATCGTCGGCCCCGCCTTTAATGTACAGAAAAGGTCGATTTTCCAGCAAGCATCGAATGATCGGATTTTCCGTGTCTTTCATGGAAATTGTCAAGCCGGACAGATCCAGAGAAGGATGCGTTTCCCCCTCTGCCGCCTGAGTATGATGCAACTGGATGATTTCAGCCAATGTCAAATGATCGCGATCAACACCGTCCTCGTCATAATAAACGCCTTCAAGACGCTGAGGCGAAACGCCCAATACCGCACTCAGCGCCTGACTGTCCGAAGAAACGGCAAAGAGAAAGGCGCGATTGAAACGCAAGCCTTCTCCAGCGGTTACCGCCACCAGAATGGCGGTATAAATCTCTTCCAGCGTTTTTGCCTTGCGGATAATGTCATCGATCTGCAATAGCTTGGTAAGCTGGTCCACCTTCTGTTCGAATGAGTGTTCCAGATGGACGACGTTACTGATGTCTCGAATGATCAGCGAAAATCCCAGTGGCTCACCATGCAGGTTCTGCATGGCGGTTTGAGTGACCGCAACATCGATGATGCGCTGGTCCTTGGTGATCATCCGCGCTCGTTGATTTCGAACGAACCCCTGCTCATCCAGTAGACGCTGAATACGCTGAAACTGTAATCGGCTTTCCTCTTCTTCCGGGATCAATTTCTCGACATGCTGGGTTCGCATCTCGCTTTTCGTATATCCGAAAACCTGCCATGCACCCCGGTTCCACGAGTAAATGATGCGCTTTTGATCGAGTGTCAACACGGCATCTGCGGTATTGTCCAACACGTTGGACATCATCATTTGCAGTTCTTGGCGGGATCGATAGGCCTCTTCCTGGTCGGTTTCGTCACGAATGATCTGAATGTAGAAAGCCGGTTGATCCTCGGCGTCGAAAATGGCGTGACACATAACATTGAAAGAACGTCCTGGAGGACCGCTCTTGTTTTCATGACGTTTGCAAAATCGCGTTGGAATGTCCGGTGTTTTGCAAATGTCGATAAGCGAGCAATCGCCGCAGCGTGCGAACTCGATTCGGCTAGGACGTCCTTTGATGACTTGCTCGATATCCTGGCAGCAAAGCTCCATCTTCAGAAGATAAGGGTTCGCCCAGTGAATGGTATCATGCGGATCGATGAGCATCAGGCCCATTTCAAATTGATCCATGATCGGCCCGAAAAAAGCGAGCCGTTCCAGGATCGACTGTTTCAATTCGTCATGACTGGACATTGATCATTCTGTGATAGAGTTCTTTATATTTTTCCGCACTGCTGTCCCAACTGAAATCCAGACCCATCGCTCGTTTCATAAGCCGTTTCCAGCCTTCACTATCCCGATATGCCTGACAGGCCCTACTAACGGCCTCTATTAGTTCCGATGTTTCAAAGCGCGCAAAGCTGAAGCCCCATCCGCTGTTTGTCTCGGGAGAATAATCCAGTACGGAATCGGCAAGACCACCCGTGTGATGAACGATAGGCAAGGTGCCGTAGCGTAATGAGTACATTTGGTTCAGACCGCAAGGCTCAAAACGAGATGGCATCAGGTAGAAATCACTGCCGGCTTCGATCAGGTGAGCGAGAGGTTCATCGAAATCGAGGAAGAGAGCCAAGTGATTGGAATAGCGTTGCTGGGCTGCCTGTAATTCTTGTTCGATTCGCGGGGAACCTTTCCCCAGAATCACAATGTTAAGTTCGAGATCAAGTAGGCCGGGTAGTGCATCGAGTAACAAATCCAGACCTTTTTGTTCCACTAAACGCGTAACCATACCGGCTAAAGGTCTGTTGACGTCGAAGTCTCTGAAATCGCATTTCTTAATCAACGCAGCTTTGTTTTTCTGCTTTCCCTGAAGCGATCCGGCGCTGTAATTCTTTGGAATCAGCTTGTCGTTTTTGGGATCCCACAAACTGTAGTCAACACCATTGAGAATGCCTTCATAATCTTTACTGCGACTTGCCAAAACCCCCTCAAGACCAAAACCCGCTTCTGAACTTTCCATGGTCTGTTTGGCATAGGTCGGAGAAACCGTTACCAGCTTGTCCGCATGCACGATGCCTGATTTCATAAAATTGAAACCACCATAAAACTCCAATGGACCACCGGCATATGCGAGTTGATAGTCCAATCCCGCTTCGTAGATGTAGTGCTGATCTTCCTGGCCTTGGTATTGTGCATTATTGATGGCGAAGAGCAGCTTTATGCTGCGTAACGCTTCCGGTTGCGGCAGAGTCCTCAGCATCGGAGCGATTAGAGCGGTATGGTAATCGTTCAAATGCAGAATGTCCGGAAGGAACACTTCTTGTTTTAGAAACTCGATTACCGCTTTTGAAAAGAGGATAAAACGAGTGGGAGTATCGTCATAGGGTTGGCTGTTGACCGGATCGGTATAGATGCCGTCGCGATCGAACAAGTCCTTGCAACCCACAAAGAATACCTGGGTTTTTGTGTTTGGGAAATTGGATCGGTAAAATGTCACCTCGAAGGTTCTGTCGCCGACAGGAATGGATATCGGATCGAGACCGGCGACTTTTCGAATTCGGTACGAACCCTTATCGATGAAACCATACAAAGGAGTGATCAAGCGACAATCGACTTTTTGGGCGGCCAACGCAACAGGCAACGCACCCGCAACATCTCCCAGACCACCCGCTTTTGAAAACGGAATGGCCTCCGCACTGACCAGCAATGCTTTCATCTTCCGTGTCATGGATGCACTCCTACCTATCGAGGGCGATAGATGTCCGGATTGATGTCGCGGAACAGATTGTCTTTGCTTTCGATATCCGATAAAAACCCTAAATCTATATTACCCTGATTGATCTGGGAATACAACGTGTTAAATCGCTCAAGATGAACCGTTGTCCGTTGAACGGCATAGTCAACGGCGGTTTGGGTTGTGATAATGAAAGCCCAGTCGGAACTTTGCGCCAGAAGCAGTTCACGCATCGCCTGGCGCACCGCTCGTTCGACAGTTTCCGAGCCACGATCCGGATGCTGCGCAAGTTCCACCATTCGCTCTGCGGCTTGATGCAGGTGCAGATAGATCCACTCGTTGGCGCCATTGGCCCATACTTCATAGTAGCCTTTGTCGCCCCATGAGGAATCCGCCGGAGTGCAAACCTGCAACTTCGGCTTTTCTTGAAGGTAATGGCGCGGCGTGCTCATTTCGAAAGTGTGCTGATCGTAGGCTACCTTGCGTAGCAGGTAGTTGATCCAGTCCGGGCCTTCAAACCACCAATGGCCGAACAATTCCGCATCGTAGGGCGCAACGATAATCGGCTTGCCTTCCATGCCACTGGAGATCCACTCGATTTGTCGTTCCCGGTTGAAAATGAAATTGCTTGCATGTTCGGCTGCACGATCTCGGGCAACGTCGTAGTTGTACGGCTTACGAGTATTCAAATCGCCTTTTCCTGTGATACGGAAATATTTTATGCCGGTGTTCAGCCGGATACCATCCGGATGGATGTAATTCTTAATATAAGGGAAGGGCAGGTCGAAGCCGACATCCCGGTAAAATTCCCGGTAGTCGAAGTCTCCCGGATAACCTTCCTCCGAACTCCATACCTGTTTGGAGGATTCATGATCGCGCGCGAATACAGCCGTGCCTGAGGGTGTCATGATCGGAGCGTATACCCCGTTGACCGGTCGCGGCTCGGCAAATTCAACACCATGAGTATCTACAAGGAAATAGCGGATTCCCGCTTCGGCCACATAGCGATCCAGTCCCTTGAAATATCCACACTCCGGCAACCAGATTCCCATCGGGCGTCTGCCGAAATGACGTTCATAGTCATCCGCAGCGGTATGGATTTGACCACAAATCGACTCCGGATGGTGACGCATCATTGGCAGAAAGCCATGAGTCGCACCACATGTGATGATTTCCAAGTTATCCGATTCCATAAACTTCCGAAATCCGTTCAACAGATTGCAGTCGTAGATTTCGGCAAAGGTGTGGCGCGTTTTCTTGAACAAATGGAAATACATCTCCGCCAAGCCAGTGAAATCATTGGCCTCCTTGCGAGTGCGATCGATTTCCTTTTCGGACAGATCGATCAACTTATCCAAATGACGAAGATAGCGCTGCTGCAACAATTCATCGGCAAGCATATTTGCCAATGGAGGAGAGACGGACATGGTGATTTTAAACGGAACCCCATCTTTAACGAGTCCTTCATAAACGTGTAGCAGCGGGATGTAGGTTTCGGTAATGGCTTCAAACAACCAGCGCTCTTCCAGGTGATCGTCGTTTTCCGGGTGACGAATAAAGGGAAGATGCGCGTGCAGTACCAGGGCTAAGTATCCTTTGCTCATGATTCAATCCTTCACTTTATTCTTTTTCGGGCAAGCGGGGCAGCCGACCGCTGGATGCGGCATTTACAAACAAGTCGGTTCCCGTTTGTTCGCTGTAAAATATCGACTTCGGTTCTCGGTCCACACCTTGCGCTTCGCTGAGCTTCATCAATTCGTCTGGTGTGCGCCAGTCGTCTTCCGGCTCGATGTGGCCTTTCGATCTGGCTTCAAGCAACTCTGCTCTCCAACTCGGATTGTAGACATATCCATTTTCTCGTCCCGCAGGCAACTCGGGCAATGGTTCTTCCAGGGAAAACGTTTTAAATGACGCTTCGGTATGTGTGGACACCTGATTGGGAGGCATACGAACAGGAGAGGACTTAAGGAAAACCTTTTTCTCTCCTTGGGAATCTACCGTCAATAGAACCAAACGGTAGAAAGTGGAAGGAGATAGATCTTTAAACCAATAGCTCCTGCTCTCACGACGAACCTGAATCGTGAACACTTCGCCGTCTTGACGCTCCATCTGGAGGATCAGATTGACGTTGTTCTGGTCCATGTCCTGCCAGCTTTCTTCACTGTAGTCCCAGTAGGCATAAAGACTACCCGGATCCACTGGAAAGATTAAGCAGCGATCTTGGTTGTAACTGAAAGGTAGCATGTCGGTTTCCTCATTCCTCGAACCAGTAAAATCTTGGTTTTATCACCAATCTGGATCGCTCAAGATCTAGTGACCTGAAACGATATCCAGTGATATTAATCGTTTGCGCAGGATGTATCGCCCGCCTTGTGGGCCTTCTCCTGGTTGTCCTGTATTGTCAAGTACACTGTGAACGTCGTCTTTTCCGCAATGGACGTCTGCGGCATAAGCAGCCAGATAGCCGTTGACTGGTAGTTACGATCGAAACCGGATTCGGATTGGGAAACCGTTTCAATCGGATGCCAGATGATATCCATATCCCGGTCAATGTCAACCTGGAAATCCACATGCCGATGTTCCGTCTCATGGATCACGAACTGCTTTGCAGCCTGCTTTTCACCCGATTCCAGCAGTCCAACACCTTCCAACAGGTTGCCATCCACAATAAAGGGGCTGGTTTGACCCAGCGCCGCAGGGAGCGCAATGTTCAGCTGGGTTGCAAATCGACCGGCAATGGCTTTTCCGTTTGCCGGTGTCAATTCATAGGTGACGGCCATGCGAGCCCGGTTTTTAGGCAATGCAAAGCGTTTGACAATGTTCAGTTCGCTACTATCGGGTAGTGTCGCTTTTGCAGACATTTCCGCGATCACTTCGTTTGAGGTTTCACTGTCGACTCCGGTGTAATTCAGCGTGGCCAGTTCGCCAAGATCCACATATCGCAGATCTCGAAGATCCTCTGCCGTCGGTGACTGATCGATTGGCAACATCGTATCGCGGAAGCAGGAGCGTCGCGTCGAGTCGTATAACAACTGCTTTCTCTGCTCATCTGTCAATTGCTTTTCCAGATCGTGAATGCTGGTGGATTCTCCAGCTTCATGCTGAATGACAGGCGGAAAATGATAGGCTTCCGGTCTGCGCGCCAATGTGTTGATCAGGTTGAAACTCGGTTCCGCAACATCCAGTTCGATAAGCGTACCACCGTCGAATGGGGACAGAAGACCGATCAACCATTGACTGAAAAGCCTGATTTCCGGTTTGCCATCGTAGTCCAGATCGTAATTATCCGTTGCTAAGTCGCGGTTTTCCGTCATGAAGTCGGCTTTGATGAGATGCTCATAAATGGCATCTCGCAGGTGCGGCAGATACAGACCGCCAAAAATGCCATGCCAGTAGGCACAGTTGCACTGCGCTTGATACAACTCCCGTTTCGCCTCGTCTCGCGGTTGACCTTCCAGCCCCGAAAGATGAACCTTGCGACTGACCTCCAGCATACGTTTGTGCATGTGATTCGATTCGGGATATCGCAAAAAGAAGTTTCGGAAAAAACCTCCCTTAATGAACACTTCTCTTTTATGTCCCAATTCTTCTTCGTGCATATGGCTCAACTGCTCCAATGTACGATTATCCTCATGATTTAATGTCCACTGGCTCATCTCGAAATAACTCGTAGTCGGCATATAGACCAATCCTTCCGAAGGGTTATTCCGTAGATATTCACTGGGAGTCGTGATTTCCAGCCAGTCCGATTCACTCTGTAGGGCTTCGAAAAACTGCTTGATCCAGTTTTCGCGATAAAGCAGATTATACGTTCCCGGCCACAACCCGAATTTCTCTCCATCGTCAAATAACGTGCAGCAGCTTCGGTCTCCGTTTTCGAAACGTTTGCGCAAGTACTCGATTGTTACTTCAGGCGCTTTGAAGGGCACTGCATAGCGCAAGGTCTGATCGATGGGGAAAATGGCGCAGGCTTCGCCTTGATCTTCCGAAATGTAGTATCCGCCGACTTTTTCTTCCGGTATTCCCGCCTGGAAGAAGTGACTGTCATCTGTGAAGGTAAATTGGACTCCGGCTGCCGTAAGAGTTTGAGGCAGAGCCGGTTCCCAGATGCGCTCCGTCAACCAGAGACCACTAGGGCGCATACCCAGTTTTTCCTCTGAATAGGCACTAAGCATCTCGATCTGTTCCAAACGATCGATTTCAGGAATTGTCATTAATATCGGCTCGTAAAATCCGCCACCAATGATTTCCAATTGCCGCGCCTCAACCAGACGGCGAACAGTCTTGAAGAATTCAGGTCGTTCGGCCTCGATCCACTCAAGCAGCGGACCGGAGAAATGAGCCGTTGCTTTCAATAGAGGATATTGAGCCAATGTTTCCATAAAGGGGCGATAACTCTTTTCGAATGCTTCTTCAATTACCCAGCCGAAATTTCCAACAGGCTGGTGGCAATGAACGCCAAGGATGAATGATAGTTTGTCCTTTGCCATGTTGTCCCTCTCTAAGTAAATACAGGTTCGTATTGTTGAAAACGGTGTTTTTTCAAACCTGCCAGTCTTCTTCGTCAAAGGTTTCAGAAGGGAAGGGCAGGTGAATGGGTGCTCCTGATGGCAATCGCTCCAACTCGTGAGAATCATCACTGATCGCGACATAGAAGTTTATGGGGTCTCCTGCCTCGAAATCAGGATCGAGAGAAATAAACGGGATGCTTATTTCCACACATTGATTTATTGCAAATAAGACATCTTGCTCGATGGCGCCACGGGTTTTGCTTTGTAGAAGCGGAATTGAGAATGTGCGCATTTCCGGTCGGGTGAAGAGAATTTGCAGAACTCGCTTGCCTTCTATCAACTCTCTTAGCTGATTTGATTCGATGCGCAAATACAGGCTATGCTCATTAAAGCCGAAAGAAAGCTTTTTTATCAGGATGGTGGAGCGCTGCATGGACCCGCCTTGCGGATAACAGGCACCGGCAGACAACCATTCCCAGTAAGAGTCGGTTCGACCGTTAATACGAGGATGTATCGAATGGGTTGGCAGGATATAAGCCCGATCCATCTCCCAGCGATTATCGATTGGTTCGTGCAACGCATCTGGTGGCGTTTCGCCTAATGCATTGTATATGGCGATCAGACGTTTTCTAAACAGCGCGTCAAACAATTCGTCGTACTCTGACGTGTGTCCTTCTCCAAACCACCAGAACCAATCGCTACCTTCCGCCACGAGAATCTGTTCCAAAATGTTCTCGCGTTGTTCGCTACTGAGATTGGGATCGTCCAAATAGGCTTGGCAACGCCGACGAGCTTGATAGAAATGGCTCCATGCCTGGTTTTTTACGGGATCTCCAACCCAGGTGGTAAAGTTCGCGTCGATCCAACTTCCGGAGTGAAGATATGGCAACTCAAAACTTTCGGGTTGTTGGGAAAGAAGATCGGAGAAAGTAAGAAGCTCGATATCGTCGGCTTCCGTTAGACGTTGGTAAAATTCCAGCAGAAAAGGCCGCCCCTGTTCTGGATAGAATTCCCAGCAATTTTCCCCATCAAGAATAACAGGAACCGCAAAGTCCCCCCATTCCGGCAGCGCTCGATGAATGCTGCGCAAGTGATGCAAGAAGTCATCCACTGCCGCAGTTGGTTCAAAGTGCTGATAATTAAAGCCGATTCTGTCGGAAAGACCATGATCGCGGAAGAAAATGTGTACTCCGCTGTGTGTATACAACCGATACTTCTCTTCAGCGTTCATTTTGGGCAAACCCAGAGAAAGCCTTAAATTCTCTTCATCTGTGGCGATCCACTGAACTCCATTCTCCCGAAAGAGTTGGGCTGCCAGTGGAGAAACGGAGCCTTCGGCAGGCCAGAAACCGATAGGAACACTACCAAACAGTTCCTTATGAGAAACAATCGCTCGTTCGACATGCAGCTTTGCATCATTCGGTAAGGGATAGCGTCCTTCAGGTAGCTCCATACCAGGACAAGCGATATGTGCGCTATCTGGATCGAGCAACAGAGGCAGTATCGGATGAAAAAATGGAGTCGTACTGACCTCGACCGCACCCTGTTCGCTAAGTTTTCTATAAAGATCCGGAATTTCAGACAAGAAGGCTCGAAGCGTGTCGAGAAGTTCCAGTTTTTGCTCGAAAGAGAAACCGGAACCCTGTTCGATCAGCGCTTTAATATTTGATCTGCTTTGCAGTTCATGATTGCACCATGCCAAATGGAACCAGACTTGAATGTCGCGAAGATTTTGCTCGCTTGCACTTAGGATCTGGTCGGCTGGCGCATTGGGGCCGAAGCGTTCAAATAGCTGTTCGTAGGAGGGATAAGGGCGGATCATCGTGTCGTAAACACATGAAAACAGATACTTCCCGATAAACAGGACTTCCTCTTTGGAAAGTTCCGATTCTCGTTTGCGGCAGACCAGCTCGTATTCATCAAGCCAATCACCATCGGACATACGCAGTAACTGTTCCCATAGGGATGGAACGAAATTGAAAACGGCTTTCGCACCCGGCACCTGCTCCACGATGCGACCCATGTCGTAGTAGTCTTTGATTGCGTGCATGCGGACCCATGGCATCAGAGAGTGATCTGTGTCCGGGTTAACATAGTTAGGCTGGTGCATATGCCAGAGTATGATTACACGCAATGGACGTTTCATCGCTGTTTATACATCCTCCCCTTCGAAAGTAAATAACAAGCCCTCATGTACCCCTTTCAGTATTAGCGTCCCCCCATCGAAAAGCAAGTGAAAATCAAGTGAATTAACGCAATTAGTTGAAAAGATGGCAAGCGTTACCGATTGGCGTAACATCCGCAGTTAGGCACCCCTTACTCCAAAAAATGCTTACATTCCGTCTGAAAGTCGCATGTTTTATTGCTTCGGTGTCAGAAATCGCCTACACTGAAACAGGGTTTGATTTCGGGAGGGCAAATTAAGACGATGAGCGATAGCGGGGCTCAACTTACAGACAACATGGAACCGCGTGAGTTTGCATCGGAACTTCCTGCGGAGGTTCGCCATTTGGTGAACCGACTGCGGGTGTTGATGTCGCGCTGGATTCGCGATGGAAAACTGGATGTTCCCACCATTCCGACCATTATCGCCCAGGCCATGCGTCTGGCCAGCGATCCGGAAACTCCGATTTCAGAAATCGAGAAGTTGATCGAGAAAGATCAATCCGTTGCCGGTCGGTTGATGCAGATTGCCAACTCCTCTCTGTTACGCAGAGCACGCGATGCCGATACGATTCGCGAAGCAATGGTCCGAATCGGCCAACACGAACTGAAACACACTTTATTCAGTTTGTTTGTTGAGACGCGTTTATTTGCGAACCAGGATTACCAAAAGCTGATCAACGCCCTTTGGAAGCACAGCATGGCTTGTGCTTCGATGGCCAGGCGAATTTCGCCATATGCCAATACGGACCCGGAAGTCGCTTTCCTGGCCGGCCTGGTTCACGATGTCGGAAAAGCGGCATTATTGGGAAACATTCCCGATGAAATTCAGAATCGCAGAATTTTCCCTGAAATCATGCTTGAGCGCGCCATGCAGGAAGTGCATGAACTGGCTGGAGGTATTGCGGCGAAGCGCTGGCACATGTCTGCTTCCGTGGTCGAGGCGGTCATTCGGCATCACGAACCGCAAAAAGCCGAGAAAAATCCTGCATTGGCCAAGTGTATTTACGTCAGCAATCTTCTCGTCTACCACTTCGGCATTGGAATCAACACCGCCCCGATAAGCGAAGAAACCGATCGGGACAAATTCTATCGCCCCTTGTTCGCCAGGTACAACGAAGTTCAGAACATGAACTTGTTGGAAGATCCGATTTTTCAGGAATTGGAAATCGATGAAGTGGCGATGGCTTCCTTGGAGCGTGAAGCCCAAAAGGTGGAACGAGAAGCGGAAAGTTCCTTCTCATCCTCCCGTCAAAAACTGAAAAAAGTTACCAAGGCCAATGATGACGAAGATGAGGTCATTGTCGTTGATCCACGAAAGAAAACCTGGTTGTATATCGGTATTGCCGCTTCACTCGTTTCGGTTGGTATCGTCGGTGCGATGCTGATTCGCAGCTTGCTGTGATTTCCTTCCCGGCTTCTGCCAGATCTTTTTTCAGAATTACTCGTCAACAAATAAGCGGTCACAATCGGCTGCGTTTATAAGCCAGGCCCCTGCGGGTTTGGACCAAATCACAATCAGCGGAGAGGCATTCGTGTTTTTACCGGAACGATGAGTTACGGCAACCAGGATGTCCCATTTCTGCATATGCAAGCTGTATTCGCGTATCGTTTCCGGGACATCACTCTTTCTATTCAACAGTTCAAAGCGAGAATAAGCCGTGATTTTAAGCTGTGCAGGAAGATAGTTTGGCGCACATGCAGCAGAGACACGCTCCGATTCATTGAATCTGCTTGCCAGCGTTTGCGTGCTGATTCTCTCGACTTCCGTACCAAGTGCAAGACAGGTAAGGTTCTTGTCCAGGTATGAAAAGAATCGTTGCTGATCGCTTGTTTTGCAGGCGTCCAGCAAATCATTGGTAACCAGTTCCGCTTCTTGCTTTTTGTTGTCTTCCGGTTGTGGATGATGTGCTTTTGGGCGCGGCGAGCAGGCACCCAGGCATGCAATCAGCAACAGAACAAACAGGATCGAAAAATTGTGACATCTACCCATGGCTTGCACCTTTCCTCAATAAGACGAAATCGACCATATCACAGAGAGGGGTGAAGTTCAATTGTAAGAAAATGCAACTCATGCTAATGTCAGACTGAAGAGTTATACTCGCTCCATCTTTCCAGGTTTAGGAGTATCGCGTGATGAAATTGGGTAAGTCTTGTGTTTTATTTTTACTGGTGATTAGTTCTCTCGCTTTTCCTCTCATGGCTGATGCGGAAACCTGCTTGGACCATGAGGATTGCGATCCGACATACTACTGCTTGGAGGGGATGTGCTATCCGTTGGCCAGTGGCGATTGCCGAAAAGACACCGACTGCCCCGGCTATCCCGACCTGTATTGCGAACAAAGCAGTTTCACCTGCCGGTTTTTGTGCGCCACAAACGAACAGTGCCGGGAAAATGAGTTCTGCAACCCCGTTACACACAAATGCGACCCCGCCAGTGGTGGAGATGAAGATCTGGATTTGGAACTGCCATCGGAAAGCGACAGCGACCAGGTTGTTACATGTTCCGATCACGCCGATTGTCCATACGGCTTTTACTGTGAAGACTCCGTATGTCAGCCTTTGGCCGCAGGCGAGTGTCGGAGGCACGACGATTGCCCGAACCGTCCTGACACCTATTGTGATTCCCGCCTGCTACTTTGCCGTTACTACTGCATGGACAATGGCCAGTGTTTGCAGGGTGAATTCTGCGATGATGACTATACCTGTCAACCGATCCCGGATGGCGATGACGAACTGGAGACGTTTTTCTGTCTCTATGATTCCGACTGCACTCCCCAGGTTTGCGACACAATCAACCATGTGTGCATCGAGCCGTGTTTGAATGACGGAGATTGTGCCGTCGATGAAATTTGCATCAATCGTCACTGCTCTCCGGCATCGCCAGGAGATGATGACGAACTTCCACCCTGGATGGATTACGATCGCAACGAAAACACTCCTTCCGTTGACAGTCCCATCGATCCGGGCTCCACAGATGGCGATGAAGAATCCTTCGAAAACGGCCCCGGAGGGGGACTCATCGATTGCAAACCGGGTGAGATCTGCACGAATGGCAATAACCAGACGGATGGCGACGGCCAGGATGGCAGCAGCGGATGTCAGCACGGGAATGGGTCTGGTGCATTGTTCGCCTTGCTTATAGCTCTTATGTATCTCCGAAAACGAAGGAGATTTCAGAAATCGCTTCACATCGCATAGCAGCCAAACACAAAACAAACAGGCATTAAGGCAGGTTTTTCGATTGGAAATCTGCCGTTCATTGTTTAGCCATCCTCAGAATATGAAGTGGGGGAAGCGTCAAACGACGTAAGCGTTTAAAGCAATTCTCTAAATTGACAAGAATCCCATCTTGCGGTATTTTAAATCGTTCTTATTAGTATGGAAAACGTTCATATTGCTTTGACGAGGGGGTCATGACCCAACGTATCGGTCACTATACGGTGCAGCGAAAACTTGGGGAAGGGGCCATGGGGGCGGTTTATGAAGGTCTTGATGAAAGCCTTCAGATGAAAGTGGCGATCAAGGTCTTGTCGCCGAACTGCCTGGCCGATCAAGAAAACCTTTCCCGTTTCGAAAGAGAAGCACAGGCTGCCGCAAATTTGCGGCATCCCAATATCGCGCATGTGTTCTTCATCGGGCGAACGCCGAAAAACATTCCCTATTACGCGATGGAATACATCGATGGCGTATCGCTGGCCGATGTCGTCAAGCAGCGCATGTTGCTGTCCGGGGAGCAGGTGCTCAACATCATGATCCAAACGGCCAAGGCGTTGCAGTTTTCCTCGGAAAAGGGAGTGCTGCATCGTGATGTAAAACCCGGCAACATCATGATCGAGGATCGCGGGCGCGTGAAGCTTGTGGATTTCGGGTTGGCGAAGTTGCAGGAAGGCGACTCGACGTTAACGCAAACCGGCATCGCCTTGGGAACTCCAAACTATCTGAGTCCGGAGCAAGCTCGCGGACAAACGATTGACTATCGCTCCGATCTTTACTCCCTTGGTATTACCTATTTCGAATTATTGGTCGGGCATCCGCCGTATCAGTCGGATACGACCGTCGGCGTGTTGATGAAACACGTCCAGGAACCTGTCCCCTCGATATCGAGTATCAATCCTGATTATCCAGCATCATTGTGTCGCCTGATTGAAAGCATGATGGCGAAATCTCCCGACGATCGGATTTCGGATTACGGCAAGATCATTCAGGAACTCAACACCATTGCAAATTCGGAATCACGTTTTACTGGCGGGAAGTGGGTGTTTTGTCAGAACTGCGGCTGCAACGTTTCCTTGTCCGAAGAAGGGCAGTGCAGTTCATGCAAAACGGAACTAGGCGAGCAGGAACAGGAAGAGGTCTTGTATTCGGTTCATGTAACAGGCTTTCAAGGTCCGGAAGCCAACCTGCGTGTCGCTCAGTACATGGAACGAACGACAAAGAAGCCCGTCGCTCTAATCAAGCAGATGCTTCAAAGGCTCCCCCTGTTATTGGCGACAAAGTTGGCATACGAGAAAGCCAAGATCCTTCAATCCAAATTTTATCAAATGGGAGCGGAAGTCGAACTGCGAAAAAGCGGCGTTCGGAAAGTCAAAATCGGTCAAAGCAGAAAAACGCTTACCATGATCGGGCTTTCCGGCGAACTGGACAAGCCGGGCTCGGAATCTACACGATTGTCTTCAGAACCGGCGAACAAACCCGAACGTTCCTTGAACGTGAAATGGGTGCGTGTGGGAATCGGTTTGGGAGTGTTGCTGATTGCCGTTCTGGTTTTCATCGTTTCCAATAATTACTATTCCGAACCGGAGTCGCAAAAAACCGCAGTGAAAGCCCACGCAGTACTAAAAGCAGAAGCAAAGGAAACCGATAAGGTAGAACCATCCAAGGAACCAGTTCCCATTGAAAACCTGAATGTATTGGATCACATTTCCTCTCATTCTCATTTTCGGATCCGCTCGTTTGGCATACAGGATAAAAATCTATTGGTGCAGACTGGAACGTTCGGTGAAACGGCTTTTTCACAAATCGGAGAGCTGCTTGGTAGTTATCCGGTCGAGACGTTCAAAGTCGTTCTGGATGGACGCTATCCGTTTTCGGATCATCTTGCAAGTTTCGCGCTTTCCGCACAGGGAGAAAGCGACACGATTCGAATTCCTGCCAAAGGCTTAAAGGCCGACCATCCCATGCTTAAACCTGTTATTTCGGCATTGCTGGCTCACAACATTCTTCGTCGAATAGGTGGAGGCCTGATTCCGGACTGGCTTGCGGAAGGTTTTGGCCTGCATGTTGTGGAAAAGCTCTATCCGAATCAGTATAGTGCTTCGGCTCAATTAGCCGGTTCCTCGCCAATCCTGGACGGTCCCCTGTGGAAACAGGCGCTTTCCCAGCAAAGTTCCACCGCCCGCGCTCAGGCCGCAGCGGTCGTCGGCTATCTTTGCGACAACTACGAATCGACATCCTTACTCGCTCTCGCCAAGCGCTTTGCCAACGGAGAATCCGACAATCAGGCGATATCTGCAATGTACCAGATGGATTTGAACCTGCTGTTGCAGAGTTGGTCGAACAGCAGGCGCTAAGCATCTTTCTTGCTGGTCGTTCATTTGCATAGAAGGCAGTTTGTTTTGCACACTGTTCTTCGCATAATTCCATTGCATTTCATCAAATGACGTAACTCGAATTTTCAAGACAAGAGATCATGAAAAAGTGTTGGAATCAATGAAGTATGGCGCTAGAGTACTGACTTGAGAGTATTGTTGTATCCTGAGTATGGGAGATCAAATAATGGAGAGCGGTATTTACCGGCATCGACGTCAAGTCTTAAGAGATAAGCTATCCGAAGGCGCGATTCTTATTCCTGGAAATAGCGATTCACCCCGCACCTATGCGGCCAATGCTTATCCGTTCCGGCAGAACTCCCATATGCTGTATTACACGGGGCTGAATCTTCCCGATTTGCATTTGCTGATATTGCCGGATGGGCAGGAGTTTCTTTTCGGTCTGGAGTCTTCTCCCGATGATGTAGTTTGGAGTGGCCCCCAGCCCAAACTCAGAGAATTGGCAGAGCAGGCGGGACTAGAAAACGTTGAGCCGCTCGAACGACTTTCCGAGGGACTGCGACAATTGCTCGGTCAGTCCGTCACCGTTCACTTTCCGCCTCCCAGCAGAGCGGAAACGGTTCTCCTGCTGAATAACGTGATGGGCCTTCCGGCAAACCAGATTCAAACCTGTGCTTCCGAATCCTTGGTTTCCGCCATAGTCAGCCAACGAGAAATCAAGGATTCGAATGAAATCGCAGAAATCGAGAACGCACTTTCCGTAACGAAACAAGCCTTCGAACAAGCCATGCGCATCACTGCTGCCGGAATGCGTGAAGCGGAGATTTCCGCTTCTGCGCAGCGTATTGCCTTGGCCGAGAATCGGGAACAAGCCTACCTGCCGATTGTCTCGATACGTGGCGAAGTGTTGCACAACCTGAATTACGGCAACCAGCTAAAAGAAGGGGACTTGCTTGTCATGGATATGGGAGCGGAATCGCCGTTAGGCTATGCTTCCGATATCACCCGCTGCTGGCCGGTTTCTTCCAGCTTTTCGACAGTGCAACGTGAGATATACGCCATCGTTCTTCAAGCACAACAAACTGCGATAGATACAATCAAGCCGGGAGTAACGAACCTGGACGTTCATCTCGCTGCGGCCAGAAAGATAACCAGCGGATTGATTGAAATGGGATTGATGCGCGGAGACGTGGATGAAGCCGTTCATGCCGGAGCCCATGCACTCTTCTTCCCGCATGGAATCGGACACATGCTGGGTTTGGATGTGCATGACATGGAAGACCTGGGCGATGCCGTCGGCTATGGTACGAAAATGCAGCGTTCCGAACAATTCGGTCTTTCGTATCTGCGCCTTGCAAAACCGTTGCAAACCGGATTCGTGTTGACGATCGAACCGGGCATTTATTTTATCCCGGCCTTGATCGACAGATGGAAACGAGAAGGGCGACATGCGGAATTCATCGACTACCCATCCGTAGAAAAGTTCCTTGGCTTTGGTGGCATTCGCATCGAAGATGATGTTCTCGTAACGGAAAACGGCGCGCGCGTATTGGGAGAAGGCATCGCCAAGAGCATCGAAGATGTCGAAGCACTGCGAAGTTGACGGCAAACGGAAAAGAGTTTTAATAGAACGACCGTAAAATAATCATAGATCTGCGCGACAGAAGCGCTAACACCTTAAAGAAAGGGAGACCAATGCCAGTGAAACCAATCGAGTTCATTCCCTATCAGCAACATGAAGAACCCTCCCGCCGTGCGGGAATCACTACCGTTGATTTCGATTTCGCTTCCGGTCGCTTTAGCGACGATGAAATCCAGATGCTTGGTCATCTTATTGCGGCAGCGAATGAAATGAACGCCGTTTTCAGAGATCAATTCAACCCAAGCACTCCGAAGATTCAGGAAACTCTACAGGCCATGCTCGATACCGCAAAGGAAGACGAGGGCGAGCCGATACGCAACTATCTGTATCTGCTTTGTCTGCAAAACGCTCCCTGGGCGCTGTTACCTAGAAAGAACCACCTGTTGCAGTTGGCGCCCGAAAAGGCGCTGGAACTGGCAAAACAGGCGGGTGTAGAAGAAAGCTTCAATGAAATTCGGGAATTTCTCTTTTCTCCCGTTTCGCTTTCAGACCGCGCCAATTATTACCCGGAGGATCTTTCCGAACAGGAATTGGAGGAATTGGGCAAAGCGGGTCGTTGCGTCAATGCATCCGTGCTCCGAGACGAAAGCGGCAAGCCATACAGCGTCTTGAATGAAAAACGCTATCGTCCATTCTGCGAAAGGGCGATTTCGCATCTTAAAGAGGCACGAAGCTATAGTTCGAATATCAGTTTCCAATTATATCTGGACGCAAAGATCGAAGAACTCAAATCGGGAACGGAACAGGCCAGGCGCCTGGCGGATTATCATTGGGTGCGCCACGACAGTCCCATTGACATCATTATTTCAACTGCGATTGAAGTGTATCTGGACAACTGGAAAAATGCCAAGGGCGCGGCTTCAGGCAATGTCACGGTACTGAATCGGGATGCGGATGCGCTACTGAAATCGATTATAAGCAATGTGCCGGATCTAGAAAAGAACGCCCCCTGGACTCATCGTCGTACGGAAATCGACCCGGAAGCTCTGCCAAGGCTCAAATTCGTCGATGTCGCCACCTGGAGCGGGGATTATGTTACCGGACCCATGACCACCATCGCTCAATCTTTACCGAACGACGAATGGGTGGGGAAAAACATCGGTACGGTCAACATGGTGTATCGCAATACCGGAAAGGCGGTGCATTCGATCAGCGGCGATCTGATCGCCAAAGAGTTCCTGGTAAAAGAGGTCGTGGATACCTTTGCAGACCAACTGTTTGAAGCGGGACAGGTGCATTCCGCGCTGCATGAAATCGGGCATACCACCGGCAAACAGGATCCCGAGCATCAGGGAGAACCCCGCGATTACCTCGAGGCGGAATACAGTCCTTTGGAAGAAGCGCGTGCGGAACTATTCGGCATGTGGGCGGCAGAACGTCTGTCAGAATCCGGTGTAATCTCCAAAGAACTGGCGATGGCTTCGCATTACAGTATGTTGCTTTCCATGATTACGTCACTGAAATTCGAACCGAATCAAGCCCATACCCAGGCTCGCAACATGATGTGGCACTACTTCATGGATCATGGCGCAATCGAATCCCTGGTTGAAGAAGGAAAAGAACGTTACCGGTTGAATTTCGAGAATGTATCGAATGTCATCTGCGATATGCTGAAAACGGTGGCCGACTTGAAAGCGGCAGGAGACAAGCAGAGTGCGTTCAAATTACGAGAGACCTATTGCTATTCCGATCCTAAAAAGGCGGAAATCGAAGAACGCACCAAAGAATCTCCGTTGGGAAGAGGCTTGATTTTTCCGCAACTGGTGAAAAAAGATGGGAAATACACACGGGAGAATGTTTACCCTGAATTCTGTTTGCAGCAAAAGTTTACTGTTGCAGAATAGGGATACTTTCCTTTGCCAGTAAGCTTCTTGAAACTTTATTGATGAAGTACAAATAGGAAGGGAATCGTTCCTTCATGAAAGAAAACCTGCATCAATCTAGTTGCTATCCGTTTTTGGACAGTTTGCCGGACCCTGCAATCATCGTTGATGGCGATGGCGTGATCTCGGCTCACAATGCCTTGGCAGCAATGTCCTTCGGCATGTCTCAAGGTGAAATCCAAGGCGAACCGATCCATAAGCTTTTTAAGAAGGTACCAGGAGCTACCTCCTGGGATGACATTTCCTCTTTTCTCCAAAATGATACTCCTTGGAGCGGCATCGTTAATGTCTCGACGAATAAAGGAGACATGCGGCAGCAACGTTGGCATGTCAGTATTCTGAACGGCTTTGATACTCCCCTAATACTGATTGTCGTTAAAGATCAGGTTTTGAGTGCAGAACCAAACCAACTCAGTGCAGACGTGTTTCTTGGCCTGTTCAAACCCCTGGTCGACGGAATACAGGATATCGTTCATGTAATGGACGAAGATCTCCGAGTCCGCTTGATCAACAAAGCCGGTTTGCAATGGTGTGCCGCCTTGGGCGTTGATAATTCGGAAGTCGTGGGAAAAAGCTTAAAGGAAATCTTTCCCATTCTCGACGATAGTGTGATGGAGGAATACCGGGCGGTATTAAAGCAAGGTCGAAGCCTGACAACGGAAGATTCGAATGTAGTCAATAGTCAGGTGGTATTTACCGAAACGAGAAAGATCCCGGTTCGTTTTCAAGATGGCAGCATTTGGATCATCACCCTGGTGCATGACATTACGCCTCAAAAGCAGGCACTATTGGCACTGAAAGAGAGCGAGGAAAGCTATCGTTTATTGATCGAGCATCAAATCGATCCGGTCGTTAAAGTCAGCCGCGACGATAAACTTTTATATGTCAACCCTCCTTTTTGTGATCTGTTCGACAAAACAGCAAAGGAACTAACAAACCAGAACTACTTCGATTTGATCCATCCGGACGACCACCAACGCTTGCGGGATACCTGGCAGTTGTTGGTTGAACCTCCGCATACCTGCACGATAGAGTTGCGCGGAAATACGAAATTGGGTGTGCGCTGGTTTCTTCTTTCCGCGAAAGCGGTACAGAATCATGAGAAAGAAGTCGTCTCGATTGTAACCGTGGCACGTGATATTCATGAACGCAAACTGGCAGAACAGGCACTGCGTGAAAGCGAGGAAATCCTCAAGTTGTTTGCAGAAAACGTTTCCGATGTCTACTGGGTCCGGGACATGAGTATGAAAACGACCTATATCACCCCATCGATCCAGCAGCAGCTTGGATATACCGTCGAAGAAGCCAAGAATCTGAATATGGAAGATGTCGTCACTCCGGAAGGAATCGAAGCCATCGCAAATCATCTTGCACTTGGCATTCAAAACGGCATCGATCAGCAATCGGCAGAGATCGAGCATATACACAAAGACGGTCATTCTGTTTGGATCGAAGTGAACTCGCAGTTGATTCGGGACGATAATGGTATCCCGGTCAAGCTTCAAGGGGTTTCGCGAGACATCACGGAGCGCAAGCGCACGCAGGCACAATTAAGTAACCAGCAAAAGTTGGAAGCGATCGGAACGCTTGCAAGCGGAATCGCGCATGAGATCAACAATCCGATCAACATCATTATGAACTATGGCGAGTTGATTTCCTCCTGTGCCGATCAAATTGACAAAGTGCAACACTACTCGGATGAAATCAAGTCCGAGAGCAAGCGAATCGCCGGTATCGTAGCCAATTTACTTTCCTTCGCATCGCAGGTGGAAGAAATTCACGGAAAGCATGAAATCGAACAGATCGTGCGGTCCACGGTTTCTCTTATCCACAAGGTACTGGAAAAAGATCATATCGAACTGGAATTGGCCTTTGGTCCAGATCTGCCTCAATTAACCTGCCGCAGTCAACAGGTTAAGCAGGTACTGTTGAACCTGATTACGAATGCAAGGGATGCACTAAACGAACGTTACAATGGCGAAGTTGGGAAAAAGCTGATCCAAATCAGTTGTTCGCGAGTGGACCGCGATGGCGAGCTATACATTCGAACTACGGTTCAGGACAATGGCCGTGGAATTGACCCCAGTAACAGTCGCCGGATATTCGATCCTTTCTTTACCACCAAACCTCGCGACAAGGGCACGGGGCTGGGACTGTCGGTCAGCTACGGCCTGATGCAGGACCATGGTGGCGAATTGAGCTACGAAAGCGAAGTAAATCACTATACCCGTTTCCACATGGATCTTCCCTGTAATTTCATGGCAAACCGGAAGAGAAATTAAATTTCTTCCGGCTTGCCACTCCATTTATGAAAAGCTAAAATTTTAGGAGTACTTGTTTCTTGAATATTACGGCAGCGGATTCCGATGGTCTTCCCCGCCCGGCAGCCAACTGGCAGGCGGTGTCATTCCGCCTGCAAGAAGTGTCGCGAACACCTTCATGTTCGGTCCATAATCTCCCCAGGTTGTCGATTCGCTGCACTCTACAATCGTACGCACATCTCCAAAACGCAACAGAAGAGGTAACGCCGTAATCTGCGGATAGAACTCATCCAAGGTCGGTTGCACCCAGTAGTGAACCAGGGGACCGTTGGTCGGTCCGAAAACGGGGATGCCAGGAACCGGACCCAGACCTTGTTTTATGTATACCAGTGAATCCAGATGCAGGGGTTCTTCCGGAGGACGACTTCCCAGTCCGGTGTAGAATGTAATGCCCAACGGATTGCAGCCCAGCATGAAGTCGGCGCTTAAGGAGAGCATATCGAATGCCTGCTGTTCCCATTCCGTACTCTGATTGCGCAAGCGTAAAATCGCGACAGCCGCCTCTGCATAGGTGCCAAGAGAGGAAGCTTTCCCCCAGGTAATGGAGATGTCGGTTCTTCGCGGATTGCGATGGCCGAAATTGTTGTTCAAGTTGTTGCGCATCGTTTCCAGGCCCTGGCGCAGGAACGTACGGCTGGTTTCGCGAATGTTTACATCGATTTCGTCACTTTGCAGATAGGCCGTTAAATAGTCGGCCTTGGCAAAGGCGGCATCGTGATCGGTCAGAGCAGTCAGCATCGCATTAAGTGTGACCTGGTAGTCTAACGCAATGCGATGGAATGCCCCATAGTCTCCCATGCGATACCATGCTGTTTCAAAATCCTCGCGGTATTTGGACTCGCCAGTCAGTTTGTACATTTCACCGGCACAATAAAGCATGTACGCAATTGCCGCCGGATTGGTTGTAACAAACGCATAGGCGCGCTCCGCGCGATCTTGCAACTGCGCCGCGCGCTCGGAATCGAAGGGAGCCACGAGTCTGGCAGCTTGGGCGAACAGACCCGCCGCGCGCGCAGTGATGTTCTGATGCGCTGCAAAGGTCCAGTAGGGCAGGGGATCTTCGTTGGCAAGATAAAATCCCCACGGATGTCTGAAAGATTCAACTCCCATGCGAACGCTGCCGTTTTCATCCTGCAAGGCGGCCCAGGCGTTGACTCCCCAAAGTGCTTCGTCCAACAGATCCGGGATGCCGTTACCGCTTTCAGGCAGTACGAGTTGCGAATCCGTAAAGCGCTCGCTTTGAAGTTCGTAGGCGCTCATGAGCACCATCGGAATAATCGTATGCGTGGGACGCTGGTCGAAGTCGCCCGCATCGTGGTACCCGCCAGCCAAAGGACGTTCGCCCTCGGTCGGAGTGTCTTCCGGGTACATTTTCGTGAAGTCCATTTCCTCTGCCGTGTAAACCGTAGGATGATCGGCAGGTCTTGACCATTCCGTACATTCCGGTTTCAGATCGCCTCCCCAGCGATTGTGAAAAAGTCCACGCGCAGCAGTGAAAAAGGATTTGAACACGGCTTTTTCGCTGACCATCGTTGGAAAAGAAACGCCAACACCAGGCACCTGAATGAAATAGTTCTTTTCTTCGTTTGCGGTCAATCCGGCGATGTCGATGTCGGCAACGGCGCCACCGGCGTCGGGATCATTGGTCGTTCGCAGGGAAATCGCAAGCCCACTTTCAGCCATCACTCTTTTGCCATCCCGACCTTCCTTTAAAACATTGGCGTCAGCCGGGAAATTCATAAGGTCATGAACTCCACCGTCTCCCAGGAAGGAATACACATAAGCATAGCGCTGCGTTGCTCGTGGACTATAACCAACCTGATTGACCTGAATCGCCGTAGTTTCGAGATAACGGTCGCTGTAAAACAGGTCGAAATCGATTTCATCCGGTCCGTTGACAGTCAGTATTTCCCGATTGCCAACCGGCTCTTCCAGTTGCAGGTAAATGGTGTGATCGACATCGATTACCGAATCGGAATAGGGGGCACCCCAACCGATATCATATTCCGGTGCTCCCACCGGGATTGATCGTCGATGAATCTCTTGAACCGAGATCTCATCGCCATTTTCACGAATGACACTCCACGGACCATCCTGATAGGTGGGACCATCTCCATTCGCCAGTACGACAGCCAGAATATCCGGGGCCGCTAAGAAAGTGGATCGAACCGCCGTATCCAATAGAACCCTCGGACCACCTTCGGTGCGTGCATGCAGAACTGCGACCAGTTCATCCTCTTGCGTTTCAGCCGTAATGCGAATGAAATGATGAACGCCGGGAGCGAGTTGATCGAAGACATAAACTTCGGGATCGTCATCCAATTCGATTGTTTTCACCGGAGCTGGCATTTCTCCAACAGATGATGAAGGCGGCTCCGCTCCGATTTCGATCCTAACGGAGAGGATTTCTTTATCAGCTTCCCAGGTAAAGGCTATCGTACTGCTGGTAACTTGCGAAATGGAAGCGGGTAGTGGAGTCGCTTCCGGGAGCGTTTCCTCTTCCTTTTCCATGTCTTCTTCTGCATCTCCATCGGGGAAAATATTGTCTCCGTCAGGAGTGACATCATCGCCATCGGGAATGATGCCGTCGCCGTCCGGCACATCCCCATCGATTTTGTCCCCGTCGGTTTCTGTGTTCTCTGCGGAATCACCATCCGTAATGAAAGGGGAATCGGAGCCCTCCGAATCCCCATCTAAGGCAGGTAAATCGGTATCTCCATTTGGGCAGGTGCAATCTCCCGGTTGCTGCTGGGAGCAAGGGGATTCCTCATCATCCGGGATCTGGAATTCCAGCTTGCAGCCGTTCAGAAAAACGGAAAGCAACAACAAAGAATACAACAAGATTGTGCGTGTCATGGACTCGTCTCCCTATTCAAAGATGATAATCGCTGCGATGCAGGAGAACAAGCAGGTATTCTTGAAAACATACCTGCTACAACCATATTTAACGCGTGTATTCATTCAGTGCTGGCGTAGCGACCTCCGTCGCAGAAGCACCGGCAGTAACAAGAACAGCAGCCACAAAGCATTAACCGATGTAGACTGGCACCCTGAACTGCTACCGTCTTCAGTTACATCCCCATCCGTTCCCGGATTCAGCGGATTGTCGGGATTGATCCCCGGCCCGGAATAATCGCCATCTGTACCGGGATTCGTTTGATCCCCATCGCTGTTGGCGGATGTGGAAATGCAGATATGATCGAAATCGTCGCAGGCCCAGTTCTGGCCGAGCGCTGCCCAGCATTCATCATCGGACTGGCATTCCACCACCTGATCGGCGAACGTAAACAGGTTTCCGGTCAATGGCGCACCAAATACAACAGCCCCACCGGCTTCGATACGGGCGTTGTCGTCGATCAATAGCCGGAACTTCTTGTCGGCGGAAACATCCTGGGAGAAGGTGACCACGGCAAGCAGATTTTTCGAATCCCCGGCTTGCATGCTTATTCCCAAACCACTGAAAGAGATTGTGCCATTGTCAGAGGTAAAGGAAGCCGGTTGTCCGAGTTGGCTTTCACCATTGTCATATTGACCATTGCCGTTGGCATCGTCGATTAAAACCACGCTCTGAACTTCCTTCGAATCGTAAAGGGTGCCTTCCGCCGCAAACGTGACACCGGAAACCGTGACGGCGGAATAGGCGCGCATCAGCACCTGCATGACCGCAGCCGTGCTGCCGGGAGCGAGGAAGCCATCGGCAGGATTGTTGTAACCGAGTTCGATACTCATCTCGGTATCTGCGGATGGAATGTAAAGTCTGGCACACTCGAAGGGAAGACCGTACTTGAAGCCGCGAACGGCTGCATTGCTTTCCAGTAATTCCAATTGCCCGATCATGCCTGCCACGGCATCGTCATCAACGGAGACGACCAGAAGCAGGTTGTGTTCCTCGTCCTTGCCGATTTCGGGCAGCTCACTGAAATCGCTGAAACCAAGACCGCCGCCCAGCCAGGAAACTTCCAGATCCATCTGCACGTCCGAATCGTCCAGCAGGCCGTTGTCGTTGACATCATGGTACAACTTGGCGGTTTTGAAAAGGCTGGCGTCGGTTTCTTCCATCGGAGTGAACATGAAGGACGAAAGCTCAACGGCTCCTTCCAATGCTTTCAAATTGATGTGAGCGGCAACGACATCGGTTTCACCGGGTTGCACGAAGCGTGATTCCGGATGGCGGCTGCCCGCCGAGAAATGCAGTTTACCTTCGAAGGATTCCAGCTTAACGCTGTGCATGACCGGAATGCCGCCGTTGGTGATGTAGGCATCATTACCGGTAGAAAGGATTTCAGCGGTATTCTCGATAATGGTTTCCTTGGTTACGCCTTCTTCCAGCGTATTCAGGCGGACCGTCATTTCCACCGTGTAGCGCTCGATTCCACCCGGCGGCAAGGAGGCAGCGACATCAACGCCGTTGATGCTGGGGGCTTGACCCGGAGGATTGTCCGGCACGGCAATGCGGGCACCGCTGGGTTCAATTACGTACGTGCTGTTTTCCACGTAGGTTAGGTGTGAATTCAGTGCGTCTTTGACACGCACGTTCAGTGCGGCATCTTCGCCGTTATTCTGCACGTAAATGTAATACTTGAACTCCTGACCCGGATAGAGCGATTCTCCCGGCGGGACGGAGGCGTCTTTTTCCGGCTCGTTGGGAATGTCGAAATCGGGCAGTTTGGTGTCGATGGAGATAATCAGGTAGTTCGTGAACACCTGATCCTGACCCATGGTGAAATCGACACTACAGGTCGTATCGCCGTAATCAAGATATTCACTGATATCGAAGGTATCCAAGTCGATACTGTACTGGTCGTTTCGGCAGGGCATCTCCGAAGGTAAAATATTGGTGTTGACCGTGCTGTTGTAAGGATTGTCCTGTGGGTTGCACAAATCGGAAAGAATCTGGCCGTTAAAGCGTAATCCTTCAGAATGCGTCGCAGTTCCTCCCGGACCAACTCCTGCGATTCCGACATCGCCTTCACCCAGGAAAAAGGTGATCTTGGCTTCTGGGTCTTCAGGCACTTCGAAACCGGACGGATCGAGATTGATTACCGAATCGTGACCGACCTGGAAACCGGTGTAATAGTAAATCCGCTTTCTGGCGATATTATCCGAAGCGTAAATGATCAGCACCGACCAGCCACCCAGAATCGTGGTGCGATCCAGGTAGGGGCTCCCGGTGTACACGTCCATGTCTCCAAAGGTATAGGTTCCATTCAGGCTCAAGCCTTCCACCTGGGTGTGATGTCGTAAATGGCTCGTGATATCCAGCCGATAGGTGTAGAAATTCAACCAGTAATAGGTGCCGGTCAAAGGATCCTGATCCTGGAAACGCAGGGTTTCATGATCCTCATTCAGTGTCGGATCGCCGGAGAAAAGCTGGTAGGTCTCTCCGCCAGGAGGAGTAAAAGCAACCATGGTATCCGGCTGCCAGACGTTGTCCAGCAAGTCGGCCATGTACACAAGGTAGGCTTTAACCACAAAAGCGTCTTCAGGAACACCATTCATGACGGCAGTAGAAGAAATGATACCGGTGTCTCCCTGACCATCGGGAGCGCCGGTGCAGGTGCCAGGTGCATAAGGATTCGGCATACACAAATCCGTAAGCATCGTTCCGCCGGTAGCGGCGAAATCAATAGCGCCTTCAAAGGGTTCCGGGCTGTTGTAATCTGCATATGCAAGTGATGTCGCAAACATGCAAAGTCCAACTAACACCGCGAATCGCAGCAAATCAAGAGAGAATCGGCCTGTCCGAATAAACGAATTACGTGACATTTTTATGGCTCCTAGTGGCAGGAATTGCAAAAACTTGAGCGATTCTATTATGGGTTAGGTGAATGTGTCAAGTCCGTACCCATTGAAATCGAAATCACTCGAATCCTACCCGGCTGTAAAAACGACTATCCCTTGGTTTTAATGCAGAAGCGTTTCGAGTCTTTGTTGGAAGAGCGTGAGCGGGAGAATAGGTACTGCGTGAATCGCTGCGTTTCCGATCAACTGCAAAAACGGAATCGCGTACAACCATGGCCAGCATGCCATATTGCCCGGATGCCATATATGACTTTGGTCAGTTTTTCGCATACAACGTTTCTTTTTTTTCCGGCTTGTCGTAGAATGCCGAAATCCTTTGAAAGATTCGTGTCATACAGAGAGGTTGGGGAGATGGATGTAAAATTGCCAGGATTTCGGGTTTTCGGTTATCTCGTGTATTTGCTTGCATTGACCTTATTGATCGGCTGCTCGGATTCGAATTCCAGTGATGAAATCGCCTGTGCGGACGATACCGATTGCTCGGTTGGCCAACAGTGCATTCAGGGTATTTGTCAAACGGAAGCCTTCTGCACAACGAATGTGGATTGCGACGGCGGCTTTTACTGCAAAGAATATAGCTGCGTCCCCGCCGATCCCTGTGCGGAGGATCAAAGCTGCCCGGATGGATTTGTATGTACCGGCGGATATTGTATGCCGGATCAGGATAACCCACAGCTTTGTCAGTCCGATGAGGATTGCGGCTCCGGCAAGCGCTGCGATGAAAACGGAAGCTGTGTCGATGCAAACTCGGATGGAGATGCAGAAGCCGACGCCGCAACGGACGGCGATCTTGGCGGGGATGACGATCTGACTGTAGACGGAGACAAGCCTTCGGATGGCGATTCGGATGGCGACTCGGATAATGACATGCCGATTGATGGCGATGAAGAAACGGATTCCACTATCGATGGAGATTTACCTGTGGACGGTGATTTCACGGGCGATGAAGACATCGCAACCGATGGCGACACCGAAAGCGATCTACCTGTAGATGGAGACCTGGAAATAGAAATCGCCCCGGATGGCGATGCATACGAAGTTGATCAAGACGATGAAATACCTGGTGACGGTGATCTGGAACTGTCTGAATTGGCGGAATCGGAAAGCATCGAAGATGGCGATCTCGAAGTAGAAACGGAAAATGAGATTGAGATTGATATAGAAGCGGACATGCCCGCTGACGGCGATGAAGAAGCAGATTCGGACCAGATCGAAGCGGAAGAGGAAGCGCTTTTCTGTGACGTGCAAGGTTGTACCAGCGGCAGCGAAAGCCGGGCGGGTTGCGCGCATGCACGCACCATCGGACGCAGGGACGCGGCTTTCAATGAATACGGTTACTCCGTCCCCTATGGCGATTTATGCGGGGAGTCCAATCATTTCGATGGGATTCCCGGCCAGACCTGTTCCGGTGCCGGACCGGATCATGCCTATCGTTTATTCATGCGCCAGGGAGAAACCGCCCACATTCATCTCGATCCATATTACGAATGCAGCGGCTCGGACGATCTGCACGTTACCTTCACGGTTTGGAGCGGAAGCAACTGTTTGGAAACCGCTTGTGAGACGTCACTGTTGTGTGAAAACAACATCTATTATCGAACCTACACACCGGATTTCGTCGCGCCGTATGATGGCTGGTTCGTGTTCGTCGTAGATGCCACGAATTCCAGT
This sequence comes from Myxococcota bacterium, assembly GCA_965140415.1. Lineage (GTDB taxonomy): Bacteria > Myxococcota_A > SURF-8 > SURF-8 > SURF-8. Next base: position 3,178,187 of record OZ223209.1, on the reverse strand, counting down.
GCGGGGGATTATGTCTTTCGACTGAAACTCAGTTGTAATCAGCAGGATTGCGAATGTCCGTAAACAGTGGTATGCGTGTTTGGGCGTAACTGAAGTACTTGTAGCGAATGAATGATCGTGAGGAAGAATCAGGAGAAAATTGAAATGAAACGCTTTGTGATCGTGGCTATGGTGATCTTGTGGGCAGCAGTGCTGGTGATGGGATGTAACAGCGATGGCGAAACCGCGTGCGAACTCGACCGCGATTGTGCAGACGACGAGGCTTGTCAGCTGGGGGTGTGCGTGAAAGTCGATCCTGCTACGGATGGCGACACGGATGGGGATACAAGCAATCCCCCGCTTGTCGATGGCGATTCAAACAATCAAAACACCGACGGCGATACGGCAGACGGCGACTCGGCGGATGGGGATGACGACGTAAACACCGGCTGTCAATGCAGCTACGATAACTACCAGTTCTGCGACGAAAGCACCGAGACCTGTCGCAGTCTGGAATGCCAGACTTGCTATGTCGATTCGGATTGTTCGGACGGTGAACGCTGTTTGAATATCAAATTCGAAGACAGCGCCCAGTCCGAATTTCTGATCTGCACCCAAACCGGTTGCCAGGATGACAGCGGCTGCCCATTGGGATTTTTCTGCGATCAATACGTCTGTTACCCGAAAGCCTTGTGCAAAGTGGATGGCGGCAATGCCAGTCTGGATCAACCTTGCCCCTTCGGCGTGGTTAATGTCGATGGCGTAACCTGTCGCGAGCAGACGCAATGCATCGGCATGGAACCCAACGCGCAGTTGACCTGTACAACCGATCAGGACTGTGCCAACCAGCAAAGTATGCCCGGCGCGGACTGCGTAGAAGGAAGTTGCGGATATTCCTCCTGCATGGAACGATGCGATGATCAGGGGGCTTGCGACGATCAGCACGATCCGATGGCGGTCGGAGATAGTTGCTACTGCGTATTGAATACGGGTGGAGCTGAATTCGGAGAGGTGTGCAGCAGCGAGGGCGTTCATGCCGACGCCGGTCCTTGCGCGCAGGATTTGTCGTGTATCGTCACCAGCGAAAACGCGCAGGCAACCTGTTCGACTGCCGCCGATTGCGGCTCGGACACCATCACGCCACCTTGGAATAATGCCGTCGCCGATTGCACCAACGGCTTATGTCGTTTCTCGGTTTGCGTCTACGCCTGTGAAAACAACCAGTGTCCCAATGGCGGCACTCCGCAGGATGCAGGCGGGCAGTGCGCCTGTATGCCCTGATGAATAGCTTCGCGTGATTTTAAAGGCCGTTTCGGGAATACGTCTTTCTTGAAACGGCCTTCTTTTTTCTGTTCAATTCCCATTCCCATGTGTTTTTCAAAGCTTGAAGTATCAGACCAGGTGTTAGACCATCTATTATTCATTTCTGTCCATCGAGTAATCACGATGTGCCATGGTCTCACGGAATGGAAATTCCGGGAGGCCGTGTGTAACTTATTGAAGACACACAGCCTTCCACGATCTTCGATCGCGTAAGACTATGGCACAAAACCACAGAATCTGTGGCTAAATATTATTACAAGCCACAGATGATGCGTGGCAGGTGACGGAAGGTGGAAGGGAAACCCTTCCTTGATGGTGGGTCTTGTGGATTTCCGCCTTTCCGCTTTGCTCCCCAGTTTTTGGGACTTGAAACCTGTTTCTCCAACTCTCGTTTAGCTGGATTCGTTCATTGACAAAGCAGGCAAAATCCCCTAATTATTTAGAATCATTTAACGATTGTAATCTGGATGTTACATGCCGCACCCCTTCCTTTCTTATCTTGCTCCTATCCGGCCCAAAAAGCCGTTTGCGGGAACGTTCGTTCTGGATGCGGTGCGCGGAACCTCTCGCGTTGAACTCGATTTTAGAGACATCAAAAATCTACAAAGTTTCTGTCTGGTTCTCTTTTCGGCAAAACTTTCGGAAAAAGCCTTCGTAAAGGCGGGACGGTTGGGATTGGCGATGAATATCGAAGGCAACGCCACCCCCGAAATCGAACGACTGGCACAGGCAGTCGCCATGATTGTGGAAAAGAACACCCAGACATTATCCGATTTGGAATTGGACGCCTTGTTCGACCGCGTGGATGAAGAATACATCTCCATCGTTGGCAGAAAACGACTCGATCTGATCGTCGGGTTTTCCTGCGTGTCCGCCTGTCTTTTCTGCACCGACCGCTGCCGGGATGAATCGTATCCGAAATTGACGCTAGCCGAACTGACTCAAACGCTGAAAAAGGCCAAACGGGAAGGGTATGACGCGCTTACCTTGACCGGCCAGGAACCGACGCTGCACCCGGATCTGCCGGAATTGGTTACAATCGCCCATGAAATGGAATTCAAGTCCATTCTCTTAAAAACAAATGGCGTTATAATCTCAGATAAAGCCTATCTGCAAAATCTGCTGGATCGCGGATTGACCGGAATCGGATTGAGCATCCACGCTGCTGATAAAAAGACGGAAGCCTCTCTTACACAAACTGCGGATTTATTCGAAAAGAAACGTGCCGCTCTGGCTAACATGCGGGCGTTGTTTGGGGATCGCAGCCAGCAAGAACTTACCGGCAGGCACATGTTCACGACTACGATTCTGGCTAAGCAGAATCTGGCGACCTTGCCGGAAATTATCGACATGCTGGATCGCTTTGAGGTATTTCGCATCGCGCTGGATTATCCCTGGATCATCGGCGGCGCCAAGGAAAACTTTGAACGCGTCGTTCCCGATTACGAATGCGTCGCTCATGCCTTACTGCCTTTTGAATTCAGGTTGTCGGACAATGCCGATCCTCTGCACGTCGGGAATTTGCCTGTCTGCATTTTGCAGGGATTGCGATCGCATACGAACCAGCGAAAAGATGTTTACCTGGCTAACTCGGTTTGGCAGGGAAAAGAAAAAGAATCGGTATCGAACATGATTCTGGTTGACACTCCGATGAATCGGGAGATGAGTTTTGCAGATTGTTGCAGCCCGTGTTCACTGAAAAAGATGTGCCCTGGGGTTTCAAAAACCTATTTAAAACACTATGGTGTTTTGGGATTACAGCCGATATTGGCCGAGTGAGGCGATTTACAGGACGCAAAGTCTTGACTGTTGTCGCGCTTTCCTCAATAATCTCGATCTCTGCTGGAGTCTATGACGATATACAACCCTGGCTCGAAGGACGATCTATGATGCGAATGCTAAAGAAGGAATTCTCGTGGTGTTTGGTGCTGCTGCTTGCGATGTCGATGATGTTGCTTGTGGCTTGTGGCGATGATGAAGAAGATATCGTAGACGGCGATACCGACGGCGATATCGATGGCGATATGGACACGGAACTGGACGCCGAAGGCGACGGCACGATCCCGCCGCATCTGGAAGAACGTGGCCGCTATACGATTATGTGGCTTTCCGGCACTCCCTACGAAATGGGCTATCAACATGGCGAAATGCTCTACGACATCGTGGCCGAAGCCATGGAATTCGTTAACAACGATCCGGTGTTGAAAAGCATTCCTGAGTTGGCCACCGGCATGGGCTTGATCGACATCGCGCTGGAGAACTCCTATCAGGACATGCTGGATGAATGCCAGGGCCTGGTCGATGCCACCGAGGGCACCGGTTTCAACATGGAACTCTGCCTGACTTTGAATTTCGGCGATGTAATCCTTGAATTCATCTACAACGGAAAACCGGAAGCGCGTAAGAAAATGGAAGGGCCGGGATGCTCGGAAGTCATCGCCACCGGCGACGCTACCCCGGATGGTCGTTTGTATCATGCGCGAAATCTGGACTGGGGCAGCATGGATATCGATATCATCCACTCGCATCCCGTGATTTTCGTGCGCCAGCCAAAAGATGCCATCCCGCATGTTTTCGTCGGGTTCCCGCTGAATCTCAGTCCTTATACCGGCATGAATGTCGCCGGTTTGAGTATCTGCTCCAACGAGGCAGATCCGTTAAGCGAGGAAGAATTGTCCCTGACTGGCAGAAGCCACGTGCAGATGCTGGCCAAGCTGCTCAAAAGCGCTACCAGCCTTCAGGAAGCGCGTGATTTCCTGGAAGGCGAGCCGGGAATGTCGGCGGAAATGATCGTTGTTGCCGATGGCAATAACAAGCAGGGCGCCGTTTTCGAAATGACGGCCAAACACATGCACGTTCGTGAACTGGATAAAGGTATCGTCTATGCGACCAACCATTTCGTTTCCGACGAAATGAAAGACTACGACGCCGTGCAGGATGTCGATAAAGGCGATTCGAGCCTATTGCGCTGGGAACGGCTGGAGCAGTTGATCGAACCGGATGGCCAGGATTCGCTTTACGGTCAGTTGGATTTGAACGGCTTGAAAACCGTAATGCGCGACCGCGTGAATCCGCGTACCGGCGTTGAGGCTCCCTGGGACGAAGAAAATATCGACAATGACGCCGGGCTGGCTACAAATGGACCCATGCATCTGGTGCTTTTCGATCCCGAGAAATTGTTGTTCTGGGTCGCGGCTGGCTTGGTGCCGATTCCCGCGCAGCCTTACGAATGCTTCTCTTTAGAAGAATTGCTTGGCTATCCTGACCCGGAGCCCTGCACTCCGGCTCAAATCGATTGATCCTTTGCGGTGAGGTTCGACTATCGCACAGCCGCTTGGAAATCTTAAAGGGCTTAAAACCAGCCAGCTAAAAGCGCTGGAACGAACGTATCGACGCAGAGTGCCCGAGCATCAGGTGGCGAGTTCAGAGCTTGCTCGCCATCTTGCTGAAGTTTCTTGGGAAATCAAGCGCCAGGTCGGCGTTCTGATCGATCGCAAGGGGCATGTCGTCTCTGTGATCGTTGGAAACGACCACGAACTCACCTTGCCGCATTTAAGACGTCTGAAGGCCGGTTTAGGGCGTTTTAACGGCTTTCGCCTGCTGCATACTCATTTGAAAGGTGAACCGCTTTCTTCTGAAGATTTATCGGATCTGGCAAACTTGCGATTGGACATGATTCTTTCTCTCGATGTCGAGGAAGGCATGCCCGGTTCGGTGATGTACGCGCATTTACTGCCTTTCAGCCCCTCCGGGGAGCGTCACCGGGTTGCCAGAGCTCATAACGTCCAGGCTGTCGCGTTCGATTTCCTTAGGGATATTCGGGAGATAGAGAACGAGTTCCAAAAACGCGCGGGAGTAGGGGAGGCCACCGGAAAACAGGATCGCGTCTTACTGGTCGGCGTTCGCACGAAAGCCGGCGGTTCGACCGATGCCACGATGGATGAACTCGCAGAGCTTGCCAGAAGCGCTGGATTAGTAGTGGCGAATTCGTACTTGCAAAGCCGTTTCAAGCTCGATCCGCGCTATTTGATTGGAAAAGGCAAACTTCACGAATTGGTTTTGGACAGCATGCAACTAGGCGCGGAAATGATCATTTTCGACTGCGAATTGACACCCGCCCAGACTCGAACGCTTGCAAGAGAAACGGAAGTTGAAGTTCTGGATCGAAATCAGTTGATTCTGGCGCTTTTCGGACAACGCGCACAAAGCCGGGCTGGTCGTTTGCAAGTTGAACTTGCCTCCTTGCGCTATGAGTTGCCACGCATCAGCCGTCGTTCCGAGGGACTTTCGCGCATCACCGGCGGCATCGGTGCGCTGGGTCCGGGCGAAACCAAAATGGAAATCCATAAACGCCGCATTCGGGATCGTATTACGAAATTAGAACGTTATATCGATGAGTTAGGGCGACAGCGCGAACTTCGTCGCGGACGGCGCAGCCAGCGCGGCGTCCCGGTAGTTGCGATTGTCGGTTATACAAATTCGGGAAAATCCACGCTCATCAACAAACTGACTGCCAGTAAGATTTTTGCAGAGGATCGCATGTTCGCCACGCTGGACCCCACCAGTCGGCGCATCGTGCTGGGCGAAGGACGGGAGCTGGTTGTAACGGATACCGTTGGATTTATTCGGGATTTGCCCAAAGAGCTGATGTCGGCATTTCGCGCGACGCTGGAAGAAGTGGAACAGGCGGACTTGTTGTTGCATCTCGTCGATATCAGCGATCCCGATCACGAATCTCATATTGAATCGGTGGATACGATTCTGGAACAACTGGAATTTCATAAACTTCCGCGCCTGTTGATCTTCAACAAGATGGATCGCCTGGAGCAGATCGGTTTCGAAATCGATTACGAGCCGGATGGTCCACTGGTCGTTTCCGCTGAAACGGGAAAGAATTTGGATCTGCTTTTAAAGCGAATTGGGGAGTTCTTCTGGCTACCGGAATCCTCCGAAGAATCGGACTAGAAATCTCCTCGTTTTTGAGGTTCGCTCACGCGGCTTACGCTCTTTCAAAAGTGATTCACCGACCCATATTTTCGCGAATCGTGACACGACGCGGCGGCAGACGTACTAAATCCGCACTAGAACGACACTAAAACAACACTAAAGCGCACTGCGCGACCGTAGATGACCAGTAAAACTTCGGCATGTTGTATACAATGTAGCTCAACATTGGCCCGGTTGCTTATTTGCGCATTTGCTGCGCCGATTTTGAATATTTTTTACTGCGTGTAAGCGGCTTTTACGGTTGGAAGGGGGAAAAGGGTGAAGAGAAGGGCTTGGAGGGGTTGATGTAAAGGCAGACAAGGTCGGTAATTGTCACCCAATATTGAGATTTGTCGGTCAGAAAATCTGACCGACCTACAGTGCTAAAAGGCACGTGCCCGATTACATGATTCGTGATAACATCACCTATAAGTTCCTTACCGATCAGGTGGGTAGCGTTCGCATGGTGGTGAATATGTCTACTGGAATAATAGAACAAAAAATCAAGTACACAGCGTTTGGGCATGTGCTTGAAGACAGCAACCCAGGGTTCCAACCTTTCGGGTTTGCAGGTGGTTTGTATGATTCGGATTCTGGGTTCGTTCGCTTTGGTGCACGGGATTATGATCCTTACATCGGTCGCTGGACAGCAAAAGATCCGATCCACTTCGATGGTGGGCAGATCAATCTCTATGTCTATGTTGGAAATGATCCGGTGAACCGGATCGATCCAGAGGGGAAAGTTGTTCATCCATTGGTTTTTGCAATAGGAACAGCTCTTTCAATCCTTGGCTATGCAGGACTTGCTGGGTCTTTTAAATGTTTAGAAGATTGCATGGAAGAACACGGATATGAGAATGGATTAGAATGCAGTCCAGAGAGCACAGAAGGGGATACCAGAAGTATCCAAGAAGGAAAAAAGAATCTTGGTAATTGTGCTATCGAGTGTTCTGCATCCATATTTGAAAATATGTTCTTGGAAATTGATTCCTGGCTTGATTGATATTTAATGGTTAATAAGTCCCGGGGAGATGTGACTTGTCGATAAATGTTTCAGGAAAACTTAATTATTTTGTTAAAAACACCGCATTGTGGGCCTCATCTCTCTTGATTCTTGACTACATCTCCAGGATTTTAGTTGTGTTGGGTATAATTACACCTTCAAGTAACACTATACATGAATTAGAATCTATAAGAGAAACTATATTAGGGTATTCATTTATATTTCTTCCATACCCCATTCTAGCTTTAACTCTATTATCCAATACATGGTCTTTAGTGTATTACATAGCTGCCATACCAATAATAATACATACGGGATTGTATCTCTCTGTGTTTTTAATTGCATTAGCCCCGTGGACTTATAATTGGCTTATTGATGTCTTTTGTTTGATAGCTGTTTTTGTGACAATATTCTTCTATTTTCTAAGACTAACTGTTGCTGTCTATAGGTGGTATGTAAGTACTCGGAAAAATGAAACGAGCGAATAAGGGAATTGCATCTGCCTACTTCGCTGGCAATGTCCGAACCAAGCGGAACCCAAGATCGTAACTAACGCCACTTGCATATTGCTCCCTTCTGGAAGCGGATGTGCAATCGATTTCAAAAGATTCAATTCCACCTCCTCGCTTTACCACCTGCTCTAAATTGACCATGCTCTCTTGAATCGGGATCAGTCGCGGTCGGGTCATCTGACCCGACCTGCTATGCTACTATGCTTTCAATTTTCATGTTTTTCCAAGACCATTCCGTCTTTACCGTTTTAACATCACCCTCTCTTTTCTCTCTACTGGACAAGCTTTCGTATTCATGCTAGAAATCAAGCACGAAAAGGGAAAAACGAAACCAACAGATTAAGCCGATTATTGCGGGAGGAAACGTGGTGGCGAATAAGGTTATCACTCTGTTGTTTGTGTCGATCTTGCTCTGCCTGTCTTTGCCGGCGCAGGCCGCAGGGACAAAGGGCGTCGTCGTCTGGCGTCTGGTTCCGAATGAGGGCGTGGATGACAAGGATATCGACATCATCTCCGGTTTCATCGCCTCGCAGGTGGAACTTCATTCGGAAGGCAAGGTCATTTCCGAAGGCGATATCAAGACCATTTTAAAAGGCGAGGAGACCCGGCAGAAATGCGGTGTGAACGACACCTCCTGCATTGCCGAAATCGGAAATGCGTTGGGGGTTCCCGAGGCGATATCCGGTGAGCTTGGCAAACTCGGCTCGTTCTGGATGCTGAACCTGCGCCGCATCAACGTTCGGGAAGCAGAAGTCATCAAGCGCAGTTCCAGAAATATCGAAGGCTCGATAGACGATCTGATCCGGGCGTTGCCCGCCGCCGTTGCCGATTTGTATGGCGCAGAGCCGATGGAAGCCGGGGCGGTTGTTGGCAACGCACCAGAAAGCGCTTCGCCGCCGGGAACGGTGATCGTCACGACCAATCCGCCGGGGGCGTCGATTGCGATCAATGGCCGCACATTGGGAGTTTCTCCATACTCGGGAGATCTGCCCGTGGGCGAACACGCGGTAACGGCGACGTTAAAGGGTTATCTGAACGGTGAAGGCAAGGTAACGATCCAAAGCGGCGCCAGCAGTAAATTGAATCTGGAACTGCTGCCGGTACAGCCGGGAAGCTTGCACATCGTGTCACAGCCACAGGGTGTCCAAATCGAAATCGACGGCAATTTTGCGGGTGTCGCTCCACTTGAGAAGGCACTGCCGCCGGGTGAGCATTCCATCACGGCGAAGCTGGAAGGCTATAACATTCAAACGCAAAAAGTACGGATGAAAAGCGGAGTGCGCGAAGAACTGCGTATCTCGATGAACCTGTATGTGCCGCCCAATCCGCAAAAACGCTGGGCGCAGATCACCTTCTGGAGCGGCCTCGTAATTACGGCTTTCGGTGGCGTGGCCACCTGGCAGGCCGCCGATCAGGGCGACAAAGCCAACAGCGCTTCTTCGTCCAGCAAGTTGGAAGACTACCGCAGCGCCAGTCGCGGCTGGATGGGCGGGGCCATCGCCGGGTATACGCTGGGAGGCGCACTGATGATCACGGGGGCAGTGTTATGGTTCACCAAACCCAGCGACGAAGAGTGGGAGCGCGCCCACGGCGTGGCGGTCGGACCGATGCCGGATGGCAAAGGCGTTGCGCTGAGCTTTACGGGGAGGTGGTAACGATGTTCATCCAAACCTATAACACCATTTCCTATCTTGCCGTGTCGACCATCGTGGCGCTAGGGTTGCTCGTGGGCTGCGATGCATTCCTGGACGACATCGGTGGGCTTGGGCAGGATTGCACCAGCAAGGGAGTCTGTGAAAAGGGGCTGGTTTGCTCCTCCGGCACCTGCATCAAAGACTCCGATGCCGAGCTATGCAGCGGCTCATGCAATGAACAGAGCGAACCGACCAAATGCGCCAATAGCGATGACCTCTGCGCCTGCGTGGATGGTACTTGGAAATTCTATTACTGTGACAACATCTGCAACGACGACGGCTTGCAAAGCAATGGCTGCGGAATTCCTTCCGGGGGCACGTACCCCTATTGCCTTTGCGACGAATCCAGCAGTGACGGAGATGGCACGACCGACGGAGACGATACGATTCCTCCAGGGGAATTTGGAGGTGCTTGCAGCTACAACGGTGAATGCGAGACCAATCAATGCCTGACGACAGAAAGCCTTCAGGAGAATTTCCTTGTTCAGGCCGAAGTGAAAAACGGCTATTGCACGCTATTCCCATGCGATACGGAATCGACATCGGATAGCTGTTCGACCCTTTACGGTGGCAACTGCTTTAGTCTCTATCTTTTCATGGGTGAAGGATACGAAACCTCTGGAATTTGCCTGCGCGATTGCAATAGCGATTCGGATTGCCGCAAAGATGAGAATTATGTCTGCCTGGACCCCTATAGCTGGGTGCGGGATGGATATCTGGATGCGGAAGTTGTTTCGATACTTTGGGGAGGATCGAATAAGTATTGCATGCCGGGAGATCTGGTGGATGAGATCGAAGCCTTATTTGAATCCATGTCAGATGGTGATTGGGATTCGAGCACCACGAATACTGACGACAATTGCAGCGGCGCGTGTGATGCGACAAGGGACATTTCGTTTTGTGTTGATGACGATGTGTGTATCTGTGAAAGCGGCGATTGGACGCTCTATACGTGTAGTAACATTTGCAGCACTAGCTACGGAACGAGCAGTAACGGCTGTGGTTGGAATGATGAATATGAGTATCACTGGTGTGACTGTGCCCAACGCTAAGGTGATTTAGACTGCCTGACAGGAACCGCTATGATTTCCGAACAAGGACGTTTCTCCGGTGTCGTAAAAACTCTCGGACCTGGAATTCTCTTCGCGGGCGCCGCCATCGGAGGCTCGCACCTGGTACAATCCACACGCGCCGGTGCCGATTTCGGTTTCGACCTGATCTGGATCGTGCTGCTGGTCAACCTGTTCAAATATCCTTTCTTCGAGTTTTCGCATCGCTACACGGCAGCCACCGGCGAAAGCCTATTGGATGGCTATAAGCGTATCGGCTCCTGGGCCTTATGGCTCTTTTTCCTGCTGGCGATTGTGGCCGCGATTTTAAACGCCGCCGCCGTCACGCTGATCACCGCAGGTCTGGCAGGGTTGATGCTGGATATCACCTTGTCGCCGCTGGCGATTTCCGCCGTTGTATTGTTCATCGTGTGTTTGATTCTGCTGATTGGCAAATATCCACTACTCGATGCCCTGATGAAAATCATGGTACTGGTGCTGGGGCTCTGCACGATTGTCGCAGTGACCATGGCCTTTCTTCATGGTCCGGTGGGTGCGCCGGATTATCAGGCTCCCGATCTGTGGACGCTGGCCAGTTTCTCGTTCATTATCGCGCTGATGGGCTGGATGCCCGGTCCCATCGACATTTCCGTGTGGCCGTCGCTTTGGGGGTTGGAGCGCAAGGAGCAGACCCAGCATAAGCCGACCTTGAATGAAGCGCTGGTGGATTTTCACGCCGGTTATCTTTCCACCGTAATGCTGGCGCTGGCTTTCGTCTGCCTCGGAGCGTTGGTGATGTTCGGTACCGGGGAACAGTTTGCCAACAGCGGCTTGAAATTTTCCGGGCAGCTGGTTACCTTGTACACAAAAACGCTTGGGGGCTGGAGTTTCGGCCTGATTGCCATTGTCGCGTTTATCACGATGTTCAGTACGACGTTGACCGTCTTCGACGGCTATACGCGAACGCTGAAGGGATCGATGGAGTTGATCCGAAATCGGCAGGCGACGCGCGGCGGCGTGTGGTACTGGGGAATTCTATTCGTGTTGATCTGCACCAGCCTATTGATTATCGGTGCGTTTATCAGCGGAATGCGGACCCTGCTCGATATCGTGACCATCATCTCGTTCTTAAGCGCTCCGCCTTTTGCTTACCTGAATTTCAAGGCGGCGACTCTGCCGCATGTGCCGGAAGAATTTCGTCCGCGTCCCTGGCTGCGTGTTCTTGCCTGGGCGGGCATGGCCTTTTTAACGCTCTTCAGTTTGACCTACCTGGTTTGGCGCTTGATGTCGCTCTAGTCGGTAGCGGCGATTGCGGTCTGAACTGAAAACTAACCGTCTTTTCCTGTAAAATCGCTGGTAATGCGATCCATTTTATATTATCTAAACAATACGCGAATCGCGTCGTTGCCACTTCGCGATGATTTGTGCCGTTGCAATTGTAAACCAATTCAAGGAGTTACAACATGATGCGCTCCCGACTTTTCATGTGGCTTTTCATCCTGTTTACGCTATCGATCCTCGCGGCTTGCGGCAGTGACGACGAAACCGTTATCGATGGCGATGATGTGACCGACGGTGACAGCGAGGTCACGGATGGCGATCAGGCCGAAGACGTTCAAGTCAATCCTTTCCGCATCGTACTGATTTCGGATTCGCATACGCGCCTGGAAGGCAATCCGGATGACGGGCCTTACGATCCGGTTAGCAATCAAAACAATTTGAAAGCCGCAGTTGACCGTATTAACGACGAATTCTCGGATTCCGCTTTCGTGGCCGTGACCGGCGACTTGGTGGGCTGCCTTTTTTCGGAAAACGCTGATGATTATGGTAATGGGGTAGCACCCGACAACCCGGCGGATACCTTTAAGTATATCATGGACGATTTGTCGATTCCCTATTATGTCGCTATCGGAAACCACGATTATCAAAAGGATTTCGACGCCGACGCCCACGAAGGCATCAACACGGACAACCTGGAGGCCATCGAGTCGGTTTGGGAGAAGGTGCTGGATATCGATCCCTACTATTCCTTCGTCCATGAAGGCGTGCGGATGATCTTTTTAAACAGCAATCGCGGCGATGCTCGCACGGCGGTCTGCACGGGGAATCAGGCGGAATCGTTTTGCACCGGTTCCTTCGACGATGCGCAACTAAGCTGGTTTGAAGACGAACTGGATCAAGCCGAGCCGGTGTTGATTTTCATGCATCATCCGCCGATTACCGATTCGGAAGACTCCCTCTTTTCCTTCCTACCGACCTTCCTTATCGAAGAGGATGATCCCTTTTACGATCTGGTGGAAAACGTCAAAGACAAAGTGCTGGGTATTTTTGTGGGTCACGGTCACATCTGGGAGCACGACACGATGTTCGGGAGCATTCCGGTTTACGAAACCAGCTCGATCGGCGACACCAACGGTCATCCCGACAACATTCACCTGATCGACGTAGACGGCAACCAGCCTTCAATCGAAGTGACCATCGCGCGTGACGGTGCGGAATACTGGAGCGAGATGGGCGAAGCGAAACGGATGGAATTGCGGAAGCTGTACAAATTCTAAGTATTCTTCTTCGACATTCAAACGCTCCGTTTCTTGTTTTAGAGGCGGGGCGTTTTTTATGGGGGAGTGTTCCCAAAGTAGGTCGGTCAGATTTTCTGGCCGACACATCAAAATGTCGGACAAAATATGTCCGGCATACCTCGAAACAGGATAGGTTTCGGGTCAAGAGACCCGACCAAAACATGCGGAACAAGACAGGAGCCCACAGCTGTCCCGCTAACTTCCAGGTTCAGCGCTACAACTACTTATTATTACAGATTGAATTTGTGATTATCAGGTGTCCGCGATAGTTTTTCTGCATTTCGAATAGTCAAGAAATGCAGGAGATCAAAATGACACAGACTGTCTTTTCGCAAGTGCTCGACTATTTGCCGGATCGCCATTTCCGCCGTTGTGTCAATCGCTATCAGGGGAACAAGCGCATTCGTACCTTTTCCTGTATGGATCAATTCATTTGCATGGCATTTGCCCAGCTGGCCTACCGCGAAAGCCTGCGCGATATTGAAGCGACCTTGCGGGCTATTCAGCTGAAACTTTATCACATGGGTCTGCGTGGAAAAGTCTCTCGCAACACACTGGCCAGAGCGAATGAAAAACGCGACTGGCGCATTTACGCAGATCTCGCTCAGCCCCTGATACGGCGCGCCCGCGCGCTGTATGCGGACGAGAAGCTCGCCGTCGACCTAGACGCCACCACCTACGCGCTCGACACGACAGCGATTGATTTGAGTTTGTCGCTTTTTCCATGGGCCAAATTCACGCGATACAATGGATCATTGCGTCTTCACACGCAAATGGACCTTCGCGGACGGATTCCCGCCTTTATTTCCATTACGGACGGCAAGAGCCATGACAAGCGTTTACTGGATATTCTGCCTTTGGAAGCGGGCGCATTTTATATCATGGATCGCGGTTATGTCGATTACGGACGCATGCATCGCATCCATCGGGCGGGAGCCTTCTTCATTCTTAGAGCCAGCAAGAACACCAGCACAAAGCGAATCTATTCACACCCCATCGACAAGAGCTTGGGATTGCGCGCCGATCAGACCGTGAGCTTCGTGGACCGTGCTTCCATTCGACGCTATCCGGATCATGTGCGGCGAATCAACTACATCGATCCAGAATCGAACACCCGATTTGTCTGGCTGACCAACAACTTTGATCTTTCTTCGGAAACGATTCCGGACTTGTACCGGCTGCGGTGGAGTATCGAAGTGTTTTTCAAATGGATCAAACAGAATCTGCGAATCAAGGCGTTTTACGGTCGCAGCGCCAATGCGGTAAAGACACAAGTGTGGATTTCGATTACGGTTTATCTGTTGGTTGCGATTCTGAAAAAGGATCTGAATCTCGAGCACAGTTTGATGACGATTCTACAGATTTTAAGCGTCACGCTTTTCGAGGAAAGCCCCATTTTACAGGTGCTAAAGGCAAACGCCTCCCTGCCTACCAATATCCCTTTTGGTAAGCAGTTGGAATTATTCAATAGTTAACGGGACAGCTGTGGACAGGAGCCATGTTCCATCGGATAGGCCATACTCAATCGGAAGATTCCACAAGCCTTCACGCATTTTCAACGACCTTTCTTGCTTCCCCTGTCGCATTCCTTCGGTTTTCGCGATATAATGTTAAAGTCGTTTATGAAAAATGCCGAACATTAGAATGACCGGAAAGATACCCGATATCGAGGAATAGTGATGAAATATTTAGATTTTTGCCTTGTTGCTCTTCTGACGATGCTGTTGTGGAACTGCTCCCCCAGTTCAACGGCTGAACCGGCTGGTGGTGATCTGGACAGCAATGAGATTGAAGGTGAACTTGACGAAGCGGAAACGGATACAGACCTGGATTCAACGGATGGCGATATCGATTCCGATCCAGATCCCGACCCGGACACGCAAGAAACCGAACCGGATGCAGACGGCGTGATCATCGATGGCGATCTCGCTCTGGATGGCGATCGTGATGACGAAGCTTCCGAAAACGATTCCGACATGGATTCGGAAACCGACTGGTCCCCGGATGGCGATCTCGATCAGGAGGAAGAAGTTGATGCAGAGATTACCGAGAGCCAGGAAAACGATGCAGACGCAGAAATCGTAGAGTGCCTTTCGGGTGAGCGTAGCTGTTCGGAAGATCGATCCACCGTGTTGCGTTGTGTGGAAAACACCTGGAGAGAATGGCAACAATGCCAGCAGTGCAATAGCTGCGATGTCGTGAGCAAGCAGTGTGAACCGCAAAGCTGCGGCTATGTCTTTGCCGCCTGTGAAGGTGAGGGCGCGCTATCGTACTGGGCAGATGATCCTAACTGCTGCCCGGATAAAATCGTGGCCTGTCCTCCACTGACGACCTGCGATGTGGTGGAAAAAAGCTGTGTGGCCTCCACGGCGGATTGCCCGACGATTTCTCCTTTAACGATTCCGGAGAAAAGCGGAGAGGTTCCGGGGCAGGTCAGTAGTGTGCTGGCAATTACGGAAGATACGAGCATTTCCCATGTCTGCGTTGCGGTGGATATCACCAGCGCCTATCCAGAAAAGCTGCGTCTGACGCTTAAACATGCAGGAGTCGAGACGGATCTCTATAGCATGAATTCGCATTTGGATCAGAATATCAAGCGGCAGTTCATCGTGGAAGATGACTTCGATCAGGTCACTTCCGTTGGTGACTGGGAATTGCAGATCCAGAACGAGAAGAGCAGCGATCAAGGATTGGGTGTAGGTAGCTTGAATTGCTGGGATCTTTCGTTTAATTGCGAGCGAGAATGCAACGCGATCAACACTCCGGCGGATCTTGCATTGGCCAATGGACAGGTGCAGTCCACGTTGACAATCGAAGAGAATCAAGTCATTTCCGGTTTGTGTGTGGATCTCGATTTCAGTATCGAGCAAGCGGATTCGCTGCTGTTGACCCTGACCTCGCCTGACAATACCAAGGCGGTATTGGACTACTATCCGATGCTGGCCCCGGGAGTCGGCCAGTTCACTTACTTCGTGCCGTACTTCGATGGAGAAGCGGCAAAAGGCGAGTGGACACTGGATGTTGCGCAGATGAGCGATGCGCCTGCCGGATGGCTGGAGTGCTGGAATGTGCGTCCGAATTGCCAACCTGCCCAGCATCTTGAGGGTTGTGGCGGCGCACCAAATCAGGATATCGGTCAGATCTGCATCAATCAACAGCGCCAGGCCTGCGTAGACGATCAATTGCAGCGCGTCTCCTGCCCGGCTGCGACTCAATGCCATACTTTGCTGACCGATTCAAGTTCCATCGGGCAATGCGATTTACAGCAAAACGAGCCTTGCAGCTTAAGTGGCGATGAACGCTGTATGCCGGGCTTGTTCTGTATGCGAGGACGCTGTGCAAGCTGTGACGCACCGGCACAACCGGTTCTGCTGGCCGATAACGATGCAACGGAGACCGGAATCGCCGTAACGGATTCGGGAGCGGCGGGCGGACTATGTCTGTCTATCGATGCCGAGCACGATGCTCCCGAAGAGTTGACCGTCAGCTTGAGAAATCCAGCGGGGCAAAGCGTTGAGCTTAGAAGCGCCGGGGATACGAGCCAATTACGTGGTATTTACGCGATTTCGGATTGGGCGGAACTGGATCGGGAAGGCTTGTGGACACTGATCGTTGCCGATGGCGTAGAGGGCAACTCCGGTCTGCTGAATTGCGTGACGTTGGAATTCAACTGCCCGTAGGGAAAACTTTCTGGCTTCTGATTCCTGCAACGGCGGAGCATTTGCCCGCCGTTTTTTCATGGTGATTTTTACAGCGCCTACGCCTCTTCTGCATACACAACAAAAACAAACTAAAACAGGATCATCACCGTTTTCGTCTCATCAACTCATTCCGAATATGAGAACTCGTGAACTTGACAGCCCGATTGCTCATCTACATAATGAGGCCGGTATGAAATGAGACGTATGGAAATGAGGAAAACATGCGAGCCGTAGTCGCCATGAGTGGTGGAGTCGATAGTTCGGTCGCCGCCGCTCTGTTACAGCAACAGGGATATGAAGTTATTGGAATTACGATGAATGTGTGGGATTACGACCGTGATCCCTGCGCGTCTGCCACGGCGAAAAGCTGCTGCTCGCCAAAAGATGTCAACGATGCCCGGCGCGTCTGCGAACAACTGGGAATTCCTTTTTACCCGATGAATTATCGGGAAGATTTCAAAAATCTGGTAGTGAATCCTTTTATCGATGCGTATGTGCATGGACGCACGCCCAATCCCTGCGTACTTTGTAACGACCTGTTAAAATTCGACAAACTCTACAAACAGGCGAAAATTCTGGACGCTGACGTGCTTGCCACCGGGCATTACGCACGTATTGTGGAGAAGAATAACAAGTTTCTTCTGCTTCGGGGTGTTGACAGAGGCAAAGACCAGTCTTACTTTCTTTTTGGACTGAAAAGACCTGCGCTGGAAATGGTTCGGTTTCCGTTGGGAGAACTGAGCAAAGAACAGACGCGCGAATTGGCAGGGCAATTCGGCTTACGTACTGAAAATAAAAGAGAAAGCCAGGATGTGTGTTTCGTGGCGAATGGCTCCTACGCCGATCTCGTTCAAACCGATCCCAGGCTTAAAGATGTAAACACGGGTGACATTGTGGATCTTTCCGGAAAGGTACTTGGAAAACATAACGGCTTTTATCGCTATACCATCGGTCAGCGAAGAGGTCTGGGTGTTGCCGCCGCAGAACGCTTGTATGTGATCGGCATCGATCCTGAACAGAACCGGGTTATTGTGGGTTCCGAAGAGGAAACCTACCAGTCGGAACTCGTGCTGGATGGCCTAAGCCTTGTGGATCATTCGACTTTACAGCCGGAAAGAAAGATCGTGTGCCAGATCCGATCCCGACATGCTGGCGCGCCAGCTAAGCTGATGAGCATCGACGATGAGACGATCCGTCCCGGTGGTCGCGCGAAAGTGATCTTCGATGAGCCGCAATCTGCAATTACGCCGGGACAGGCGGCAGTTTTTTACGATGGTGATGAAGTACTGGGAGGCGGCTGGATCGCTGGAGGAACTTCATGAGTGATTCCATCGACCGCTTTCTACAATACCTGCAAGTTGAACGAGGTGTCAGCGGTCATACCATCGATGCGTACCGCTCCGATTTAACACAGTTAACTAACTACCTGTTCGATGTCGAAGGGAAAAGCGCCGATCTCATCAGGGCGGATGTCAGCCTGTTGCGAAATTTCCTGGCGGAAATTTACGACGCGATTCAACCCGCCAGCCTGGAGCGCAAGGTTTCCGCCATTCGCAGTTTTTATCGCTTTCTGGTGCAGGAAAAACGAATCGAGGCCAATCCTGCCGAGCAGATCGAACTGCCGAAAAAAGAACGCCATATGCCCACGGTTTTTACGGTGGACGAAATCTTTACGTTATTGGATGGCGCATTCAACGAGGAAAAACTGGGCTTACGGGACCGGGCGATCTGGGAATTGCTGTATGCGTGCGGTTTGCGTGTATCCGAGTTGGTAGGTATGAATTTGCAGGATATTTCCACAGAACGGCAAGAGGTTCGCGTACAAGGTAAAGGAAACAAGCAGCGCGTGGTGCCCATTTCGGAAACCGCAATGAAAACCTTACTCGGATATCTTCCATTACGAAGCAAACTTTTAAAAGATCATCCGCGCTGGGCTTGCCCGGAGGCATTGTTTCTAAACTATCGTGGAGGGCGATTGACCCGGCGTGGAGTGGCGCACATGATCGATCAGACGATGCTGAGATTGGGACATGGAAGGAAAATCGGTCCGCATGTATTGCGCCATACTTTTGCTACGCATCTGTTGGACGGCGGTGCGGACTTGCGCACGATTCAGGAATTGCTGGGACATCAATCGTTGCGAACTACCCAGAAATACACTCATGTCAGTCTCGATCATTTGATGCAGGTTTATGACCGTGCCCACCCCCGTGCAAAAGACGTGTAGGGGAGGGCGATTTTTCGCCTTTTAGGCGAAACAAAGGAAAGGATAGGATTGTAATGTTTGACGGAACGACCATACTCTGCGTTCGAAAAGGCGGAAAAGTCGTAATGGCCGGGGACGGTCAGGTCAGTATGGGAAACACCGTATTGAAACACGGCGCTGTCAAAGTTCGTACGATTGGGGAACACGGTGTCATTGCCGGATTCGCCGGCAGCACGGCGGATGCGTTTACACTTTACGAACGCTTCGAGAAGAAACTGAAAGAATACAACAGCAACATCACACGCGCAGCGGTGGAACTGGCCAAGGACTGGCGCATGGATAAATACCTGCGTAGACTGGAAGCTTTATTGCTGATCGCCAACAAGGAGAAAACCTTCCTGCTTACCGGCACCGGCGATGTGGTTGAACCGGATGAAGGCGTCAGCGCAATCGGTTCGGGAGGCAACTATGCCTATGCGGCGGCATTGGCGCTCGCTCAGAATACCGATCTGGATCCCCGGGAAATTGCCGAAAAGGCCTTGAAAATCGCATCGACGATCTGCGTATTCACCAATTCGAACATTCATTTCGAGGAGATTGAAGAATGATTCCCGCCATACCCAACACTTCGCATTCGCAGACCCCGCGTGAAATCGTGGCGGAACTGGATAAATACATTATCGGTCAATCCAAAGCCAAGCGCGCCGTTGCCATCGCTTTGCGCAATCGCTGGCGACGGCGTCAGGTTGCACAGCCGTTACAGGATGATATTTTTCCAAAGAATATCATTATGATCGGTTCTACCGGAGTTGGAAAAACCGAAATTGCCAGGCGTTTGGCCAAGCTGGCTCAGGCACCGTTCATCAAGGTGGAAGCCTCGAAATTTACGGAAGTAGGCTATGTCGGGCGCGACGTCGATTCGATGGTTCGCGACCTGGTGGAGTCGGCAGTGCAACTGGTTCGTAAAGAAGAAGAGGCCGGTGTGCTGGACAAGGCGCACAGAAATGCAGAAGAACGATTGCTGGACCTGCTCGTTCCTCCGCCACCACCGCAACCGGTACAACCCAATAAAGTATTCGATTTTACTGGCAGCTTTGAAGAAGAGTCGGCCACCGTTGCCGCCACGCAAGAAGATACGGCAGAAACAACCAAACGCACACGAGAGAAATTCCGCAGTAAACTGAAAGCGGGTGAACTGGACAATCGCAAGGTTGAACTGGAAACCGAGCACAACTCGATGCCGTCTTTCGAGATTTTCGGAGCGGGTGGGATGGAAGAGATCAGCATGCATATGAAAGACATGTTGAGCAACATCATGCCCTCCAAAAAGCACAAGCGAAAGATGAAGGTTTCAGAAGCCTTGGAGTTGTTGACGCAGCAGGAAGCCGTGAAGCTGATCGACATGGACAAAGTTCAGAAAGAGGCACTTTCGCGCACGGAAAACGATGGCATCATCTTTTTGGACGAACTGGACAAAATCGCCGGACGTGAAGGCGGCAAAGGCCCGGATGTATCACGTGAAGGCGTCCAGCGGGACATTCTGCCAATCGTGGAAGGCAGCACGGTTGCGACCAAGTACGGTCCGATCAAGACGGATCATATTCTCTTTATCGCAGCCGGAGCGTTCCACATCAGCAAGCCTTCGGATCTAATTCCCGAATTGCAGGGACGTTTTCCGATTCGCGTTGAACTGGACACGCTGACCAAGGGAGACTTCGTCCGCATCCTGACCGAACCGGACAATTCATTGACACTGCAATACAAGGAATTGCTTGCAACGGAAGGAATCGCTGTTGAATTCTCCGAAGATGCAATCGAGCGTATCGCAGAAATCGCAGCGCAGGTAAACCAGACAGCAGAGAACATCGGCGCCAGACGCCTGCATACCGTTCTGGAGCGCTTACTGGATGAAGTCTTGTTCGAAGCACCGGATGTGTCCCCGGCTACGATTCGAATCACCCCACAATATGTCGATGATCGCCTGCGTGATGTGTTGGAGAATGAAGATCTGAGCCGCTATATCCTGTAAATAAATCAAAACAGCAGAAGCGATATCAAGGGCTGGGCTTTTTAGCTCAGCCCTTGAAGTCTTTGCGAGTGAAGATCGACGTCAGGTTGATTCCTTCGGAGTTGATGTTCTCGCATCCGCCTTCCTGGCGGTCGACAATACAGAAGACATCTTCAACAACGAGATTCTCGTTCTTGCATGCATTGATTGCTTTCAAGGTAGAACCACCGGTCGTAACGACATCTTCAAGCAGAATAACGCGCGATCCCGGTTCGATGCAGCCCATGCCTTCGATCTGCTTGTTCATGCCGTGATCTTTCGCCTGTTTGCGAATCAGAAGTCCTGGAATGGGATTGGACTGAAGGAAACTGTTGACGGAAGTGGCCGTTACCAGAGGATCGGCTCCCATCGTCATACCACCGATTGCATCCGGCTGATAGGTGAGGTGCTCGATCCAACTATAAAAGATCTGTCCAAGAAGGAATGCGCCTTCCGCGTCCAACGAACTCTGACGGCAGTCGATGTAAAAATCACTTACTTTCCCGGAAGCGAGTGTGACTTCTCCTTCAACATAGGATTTCTTCTTTAGAATCGAAAGCAAACGTTCCTTGTGATCCGGATTGGTCCATAACTCAACAGGATGCTTCGTAATCGTCATGTTGCCTGTCTCCCGAGGCTGATATTTTACTATTTTACAAACTCTAGCAAAAGCAGACGAATACCTACATGATTCACAAGGAACTGTCAAGTTGAGAATGCCATCAAATTGTAATAGCGAGTGATACTGCTTTTGTAATTTAGAGCACTGAATGCTAATGGATACACAATGAACTGTTAAGCCAACGTCCTATTAGATAACAATTAATTTTTCGCAATGAACTGGAATCCGTTGTCTAAAAACTTGATCTTTTTTCTGAAATTCGATAGATTTTTCTACAGGGCTGTAAACTTTCGGCACCATAGCTTGACAAGGCAAAATGTAATGGTTCAGGGGTGAATCTGTACGAACCAAGCTGTGGATGTTCCGAGAAAATTCGTGGGGACCATGTCAAGAATTCGTACTGCATCGACGGATCTGGAGCATGCAGGTATAAAAGGGTTGTTTGAGAGACTGAAAAAGAAGTTCGGTCTGATTCCCAACGCTCATCGTACTTATGCATTATGGCCAGAATATTTAGAGGCAATGGATAAAGTGCACACGCTTGCATTCGAGCGGGAGTCTGCACTGGATCCTAAGATGAAAAATCTTATCGCGCTGCTTGTGTATCGATTAAATCATTGCCACTACTGCTATGCCTGGCAGAGTTTGATTCTTAGACAGCTAGGGGTGGAGAGTGACGTAATCACGGCGATCTCCGATGACTTCCATCGGGCGCCGATCAGTGACGAGCAAAAAGAGATCCTGTGCTTTGTCGAGAAGATCGTTCGCTCGCCGTTTGCCATCTCGGACAAAGATGTAAAAGATCTGCATGCTTCAGGTTTCTCCGATGAGATCATTCTGGAAATTGCCGTTACAGCCGGAACGGCGGATTCCCATTCACGCGTTGTACTGGCTTTAGGCGTTTCTTTTGAAACGTAGTTCGAAATTTCTTGTTTCTTAATCGTTGCAAGATTCACCATAAATTGAAAAAACGCCGGAAGTTTCCTCCGGCGTTTTTCTTTTCGATTCGATAAAAACTTATTTATGGCGCGACCGGAGCTGCACCACCCGGAGCCTGGAACATCTGCTGGGGCGACATGGGAGAATAGCCTTTGGGAGGCAGAGCGGTTGCAGGATTGCTCTTTTTCTCTTTAACGGCGGTCACTTCCATGATGTGCTTCTGGTTGCCGCGCGTTTCAACCGTGCGGATCGGAAATCCACTGTTTAGAACTTCTTCCATGCTTTTGCTGCGTTCCGATGCCTGCGGATTCTGAGTTGCACCAAATTTCATCAGTTTCTTGTAAACTTCCGTGATCTTTTTGTTGTTGATCGCTTTGGTAACCCATACTTCCATTGACGCGCCATCGGAAGAGGTGACCAATAACTGCTCGCAGGCAAAACCGTTGATTTTTTCTTTCTTCCCCGTTTTTTTAAAGGCAGGGGTAGCAGCTGCTTTAGGAGCCGATTTCTCTTTCGAGTCGGCCATGCCCATGAGCATGGAAATCGGAGCTTCGATGTAACCCTTGTTGGCATGCTGGATCATATAAACCTTATCCGCTTTGAAATTCATGATCATCGAAGCGTTCATTTTCGGAGTATCCGAGCGCATGTAGCCTTCACCGTAGGTCATAACGGTTTTCATGTTTGCTTTTTCCTGACCATCCACATAGACCGTTTCTTTTTGTTCCATTACGGTATCCGCCCAGGCAGAAATTGCGAACAGCATTAGAATGGCAAATAGAGTCAATGTCGTTGTCTTCTTAATCACGTTCATGGGAACCCTTTCATTGCGTTGCGCATCGATCTAATATCGTTACAGAAAGCATCGATAACAAGATGTGCGGAAAAATCGTGGGTATCAGTTTTCTTTATCCGGATCTGCGGACCGGGCGGCTTCTTCTTTTGCCGCTTCCGGGTCCACATTGAAGGCGTATTTCAAGATTCCAATCTGCCGGGCAACGTCGATAAAATAAATAACACGACCATGTGTGACTTCCGTATCGGCCTGAATGACCATCGTCAATTCATTTCTGGCCATGTCTTCCAACTGGGAGTTAGTAGGAACGGCTCCTGTTTCTTCCAAATTCGTTTTTCTCTCGGTGATGAAATTATCGAAGAGACGCTGAAATTCATCGCGGACATCATCCTGTTCGATTTTGCGTTCACCGATCGCAATAGAGCCATCTTTACCCAGCAGCAAAGAAAACTGGTTCCGTTCCTTGCGCTCTCCTGTGTCGGCTTTGGGCAGTTCCATATCGATTGCCGGTTTGACGATGAACTGCGCCGTCACCATGAAGATAATCAACAGCACCAGAACGATGTCGACCAAAGGAACAACGTTGATTTCCGAGAGGATGTCGTCCTGATTTTGAATACCGCCTGCCATGCCCGACTCCTACTGCTTGTCCGAATTTGCAGCACCGGAATGATTCGTTTCGGCGACGAATGCAAGCAACACACGCTGTATCTGAGCAGCGTTGCCCATAATGCGCTTTTGGCGATTCTTGAAATAGTTGAAAAAGATGACTGCCGGAATCGCAACCAGCAGACCGACGGCGGTCGCCACCAATGCTTCGGCTATACCCGCCATTACGACGGAAGGTCCTCCTTGCGTATCGAAGGCCAGATCGTGAAAGGCTTTGATAATTCCCAGAACCGTTCCCAACAATCCGATAAATGGTGCATTGGAACCGACCGTGCCTAAAATCGTCAACCAGCGATCCAGGTTCAGTTGCTGTTTCAGCGCCATCGATTCCATCAACTCCGTCATGACTTTTTCGCCCTTGTCGAAGTTCTGCAAACCTTCACGGGCAACCGAGGCCTCGACGCCTCTTGTGCTCTCCGCCAGTTCCAAGGCTGCTTTTGAGCCTTTCGTATTCAGAAGGTCAATCAACCGGCTGGAAAAATCTGCCAAATCGATTTGGTTTCGGATGTAAAATACCAGGCGTTCGATTACAACCGCAATGGAAAGGAAACTCATGAAAATGAGAATGTATAGGATCGGTTCTCCGCCAACAAGGGCAATACTCAATAAGCGCTCAACCATTTTATACCTCTAGGTTTCTATGCCACTCAGCCGAGGATTCGAGTTCTACCCCCTCGGTATCGAGTAGAAATGCGTATACGACGCGAAAGACTAGCAAAAAGCGGGAATGCGGTCAATGCTTTCGCTATATTTAACTCGATCCTATTATCGGACTACAAGTAAATAACCCATACAGGGCAGCGAATATTCCAACCCAAATTTTACATCATTATCGCCTGGCCAAGCAGGGCGATTTGATGCTGAGAATTCAGCACTTTAAATGCAATCGTTTTTTTCTTCTGGGTATCATGCGTGACAATCGCCTGAAATGCAATTGAGCCACCAGGAACAATCATCTGTTTGAATTCACAACTGATTTCCAGTAAGTTTTCCGGTTGTCCCTTACCTAGTTTGTCAATCAGCTCCTTGCTGCAAAGCGCAAGAGTGGCCGTCCCCTGAAGCAGAATGTCCGGCAAGCCAACGGCTTTTGCAAAGCCTTTCGAGGTATGGATTGGAAAGGTGATGTCACTGCAAGCGTCGTACACGAACGGCAACGTTCGTGGGATTTGCCATTCATTTTCCCACGAAGGAGATTCCGAAAAGTCAGGGGTCTTTATTGGAGCAAAATTCGGCATGAAACGCTCTTTCCCAAGACAAGAAACGCCTCGAAGCAGGGCACCCATCGTTTCCGTGAATAGTGGCTGCTGCTGTTGATTACTGGCCTGCAATTGCAACGCGATGTACGTACCCGCCCGGTGAGGAGAAATCGCCGACACCTGGCCGGATAGGGTGACGGTATCTCCTGGACGGATTGGACGGTGAAACACAAGCCGTTCGCTTTTGTGCACCATGCCGGTCAAGGTTTCCGGTGGGATTGCATCTCCCAACTGATTGGCGAGATCCGTTACAATCGGCCAGCTAAGCGCGACCGCAAACAGGGGAGGGGCAACCAAGCCATCCGGAATCGTATCATCCAGATAGCGAGGGTTTTCGTCTCCCACCCCGGCCGCGTAGGAAGTCGTTTCCCGCCAATCAACCGTTTTGCGAAGCCCTTTAATCGGCGTTCCGACAATCTTGGAATCCAGTTGCATTTTTATAAGCTATTCTGCGTCCCAGCCACCTGCTTTGCGAAGCTGTGCGACCTGTTCCTCGGCCATTTGCTTTAGAAGCACGTAATCCGTTTTTGAAACTCGATTTAAAGGAAATTCCCCGGATTCGATTATAACGTAATGCAACGGGCGCATATATGCAGCCAACCCTTTGGCGTGGGCGACAAGTTCTTCCTTCGTCAATTCGATTTCCGGCTTCTTTTCTACAAAGCAAACGATCCCTTCACTAAAAATTTCATGAGTGACGCCCACCGCTCCGGCCTGGGCGACTTTCTCCTTCAATTCACAGAAATGGTCTTCGACTTGAGCCGGGAACACCTGATATCCCTTGGGTTTTATTACGTGTTTCTCGCGACCGGCAAAATGTAGCCCGGTCTCATCTACAAAACCCAAGTCGCCGGTGTACAAGTAGCCGTCCGTGGAAATGGTTTTTGCCGTCGATTCCGGATCGTTGACATAACCGATGAAAGTTTGCGGTCCTGAAAAACAAATACTGCCGATTTCACCTGTTGCCTTTTCAGCACCGGCTTCACCGTTACTTTTGATTTCATCTCGGATGGAAATCGGATAGACAGGCATGTCGTAGCCGACTCCCGCCAGGATGTCATCTACGGTTCCATCCAAAGGCGAGAAGGTGCAGAATCCGCCGGTTTCCGTCAGTCCCAAGCCCGTACCGAAACAGGGAGACATGCTGCTGAGTTTTTCGAGGAACTGTCGACTGACCTGCTGACCGCCATACAAGGCGAACTTCAAACTCGACAGGTTGTATTCACCATAGTTCGGCAGGCGCCATTCCAGGTTAAACAGGGCAGGAATCTGACCGAAGCAGGTGACGTTGTAATCCTGGATGGCCTGCAATGTTTTTTCCGGGTCGAAAATGTGCAGAATCACAGCCGTTCCGCCAGAGAAGAAAACGGTCATCATCTGTTCCGTCTGACAGCCCACATGAGACGGCGGCAGGTTGACCAGCATACGGTCTCCGCTATCGATATCGAATGCATGTGACAGGCACATGTTCTGGCAGGTGATGTTGCGATGGCTAAGCAGCGCCGGTTTGGGATAGCCTGTCGAACCGGTTGTAAAAATGACCAGGCAGCCGTCGTTTTCCTGTATCTGCGAACCCAACTCCATCATCGTTTTGAGTTGCGGAGAAGTTCCCGGATCTTTCATGGCATTTTCAGCCAGCGCTTTGGCTTCGGCAGCAAGAACGAAGGCATTGGTTGCACCCTCGATGGTTTCCTCCGGTGCGGAGAATTGAATCAGGTGTTCGACGAAGGGGCAATTGGCCTGCACCGCCTTGCCGAGTTCTCTGAAATCCGCATGTGGAGTATTTCCAAGAAATCCAAAACCTTTGGGGCGAACCAATGAAAGCGAACGGATTACTTCCGGGCCTTTCAAACGTAGATCCAACGGGACGAAAATTACGCCGATTTTGAAGCAGGCGTATTCCAAAAAGACATGTTCTGTAAGCAAGGGAAGGGAAGTGGCGAAATAATCCCCGCGAGTAAATCCCAGATCGATCAATTTCAGCGCAAGGGCAGTGGTCGTTTGCTCGAAACGAGCCCAACTGATTTGATCCTTGGTGTCCGCATTGATGAAGGCAATTTCATCCGGTTTTTCCTTTGCCCACTTGGAAACCAGGGCATGCAGGATATGCCGGTCATGGTAGTGTTCGTCGTAAAGTTTCAAATCACATTGAGGAACTCCATTGCGCTTTTCAACCTGAATCATGAAAACCATTCCTTTCCCGTTGCAAAAGGATAAAACGGTCAGACTAGGTGACGGTACTACTCAACCGTGATCGTCTCACCCGATGTTTCTATGAAAATCGTTTCTTAGACTACCGTTACTGAGCGGGATTTGAAAAGAAAAAATCGGACTCGCTCAATACAAATCACATTATGAGTGTTTAACCTGGCTTTTCATGGAGGCCACAAGCCAGTTCGTTTACGATGACAACTTGCCCGATATTTCCTTGATAATCTCCAGAAGCTTGAAAGGATCCATGGGCTTGCCAAGGAACTCATCGACCCCGGCTTCTTTTCCGTTTTCACGGTCTTTGCTTTCGCTTTTTGCCGTAAGCATTACAATGGGGGTACTTTGATATTTTTCCATTTTCCGCAAGGAGCGGACAACATCCAGCCCGGAGATACCAGGCATAATCATGTCGGTTACGACAATATCAAATGTGCTCTGCTCTGCAAGAGTGAGACCCTCTTGTCCGTTATGTGCCATAACAACGTCGAAACCGCTTGCTTTGAGCAGTTCCTCCATGGAAATCAAGACCAGTTCGTCGTCGTCAATAACAAGAATTCGATGTGTCACGGCTATGCTCCCTTTGACGTTTTGGTAGATTCGTGAGTAAGGGGGAGGGTGACGGTAAAGACCGCTCCTCCATCGGGACGATTGGCGCCTTCAATGCGCCCGCCATGTTCTTCTATAATGCCGAAGCAGATTGGAAGCCCCAATCCGGTTCCTTTTCCAACTTCCTTGGTTGTGAAAAACGGATCGAAGATTTTAGTTAAAATCTCCTCCGGGATACCGGGACCATTGTCGCCAATCTCGATGGCGATTGCCGCTTGCCCATCCAACTCGGTTTTACGTGTACGGACGAAGAGAGTACGATTCTCCTGCTCTCGTTCGCTCATGGCATCTCTGGAATTGGCGATAAGATCCAGGAAAACCTGTTCCAGCCTGTTGAAGTCACCTTGAATTAAAGGCAGATCCGGTTCCAGATCCTTTTCGATATTAATCTGTAGATTCAACAGTTGTTGCGTGGTGATCAGGAGCGCGTTTTCGATTGACTCATTGACGTTCATTTCCTGCATGGTGAAGTCGGTCTGTCGGGAGAATTCCCGCAGATGGTTGACAATCGACGCGATCCTGTCGTGGCAGCGCTTGATTACATCAAGTCGACTTTTATTGGGGCAGTCTTGCAGGCATTTTTCGTTGTTCATGACGTACAACATGGTAGAGGCCGCCATCAACGGATTGTTGATTTCATGGGCAACACCGGATACCAGATCGCCCAGCGCCCGGATTTTCATGATCTGGAAGAGTTGTGTCTGCGCCTTTTTCAATTCGCTTTGCAGATGCTTTTCCGAGGTCATATCTGAAAAGATTCCCAGGCTGCCTTGCTCTTTTCCAAATCGGTCACGCAACAGTGACGCGCTCGTTCGAATGGGAATCACATTGCCTGAAGTGGTCAACAACTCCATTTCGTAATTGGTGATGTTGCCCCTTTCCTTCAGGCGGCGCATGATCTCTTTGGCCTGTTCGATTCCGGTCGGATACAAATCCCAGATCTTCTGGCCGATCACCGCCATACGCGGCACACCGATCATTTTTTCCATTCCGGCATTGATGAACTTGATGGTTCCCTTGTTGTCCGCCATGATAATGCCGTCAATGGTGCTTTCCACCAAACTGCGGTACGTTTCTCGCGACTCCCACAGTTCTTCCGTTCGCTTTTCAACCATTCGTTCAAGATCTTCGGTCTTTTCGTTGATCTGGTCCGCCATATGGTTGAACGCGCCGACCAGTTTGGCAAGTTCGTCTTTGCGCCGAGTGAGAACGATAGGTGGAGGATCTTCTCCGTTAGCCATCATACTGGTGGCTTTTGTAATCTGGCTTAATGGACTTGTGATGTAGTGTCCGAGCATATACGTCAACAGGGCGACCAAGCCCACCGTAATAGTCATGAACAGAATGACAAGCCACTTGATACGCCCCAAGCCGGAATAGATTTCCATTTCGTAACTACCGGCGGCGATAATCCAGTCCCATTCTTTGAAATATTTGAATTTCAGCACTTTCATTCTAGGCGCTACGGATTCGCTTGGAGTATTTCTCCAAGGATAGCGAATCGTGCCCACATCATGCGAGTCCAGGTGAACCGCTTGATTGCAAATTTCCCGAATAAACGCAAAGCCTTTGCTGTCCCGACTATCGATAATGTTCTCACCCGCCTTTTCCGGGTGGATGATCAGTGTCCCTTTGCTGTCCATTACATATGGATAACCGGTAAGCCCCACTTTGAAAGTCGCTATGACCTTGCTTAGATCCGATATCTCTTTACGAGATAACTTTCTAGGAGAGTCTGCATTGCCTCCAGACTCGGAAATCTGCTGATCGTGAACTTCACATAGTCGATACAAGTGGTTGACAATATTTGTTAATTCAAGATCGCTGGATTCTTTTAGACTGCTGTAAAAGATGTAAATGACCAGCCCGATTGTCAACAGCAACGGAATCAGGACGACGGAAAACGTTACTGCCAGTTTGGTTTTGACCTTTAGATCCCCGAAGTGAATCATGAACGTTTGGCCTCCAAAATCGGGAAGACGGATTCTTCCAGAGACGCCACAACTTTTTCGACATACGCAACAGCTTTGCGTTTGTCTTCGCCTTGTGTCAGCAGTGGTCGATCAAAGAGACTGTCCATTTCCGCACCGTACATCATCCCGCCGACCATGGCGCTGTAGTCGTCTTCCGGCTCTTCTTCCGTCATAGCCGCCCAAGCCAAGGTCCAACATTTGGATGTTCGGTAGATATCGTATCCGCCACCTCCCACAGCCAACAGCAGGGGAGACTCCTGAACCAGCCGTTTCATTACCGAGTAATACCCGTTCGTCGTCAATCTCAAGCTGGTTAACGGATCGGAAATCATGGTATCCGCACCGATCTCGGCGATGACGATGTCCGGAGCGAACGCTTTTAATGCGCGTGGCACCACCGCACCAAAGGCATTTAAATAGACTTGATCGTCTGTTTTTTCAAGCAGGGGAACATTGATGCAGTAGCCAACGCCGTCGCCTTCACCGATTTCGTTTTCGAAACCCGTTTGCGGATAGAAGTTTTCTCCGACCTGATGCAGAGAGATCGTCAATACACGAGGGTCGTTGTAGAATCCATCCTGCACACCATTACCATGGTGAGCATCGATGTCGACAAACGCAACTCGTTTCCCTTTTTGCAGAAGATACTCGATCGCCACCCCGACATCGTTGACGTAGCAGAATCCCTCTGCATGATCGCGTCCGCCATGATGAAAACCACCAACGAGGTTAAATGCCCGCTTGGCTTTGCCATCCAGCAACAGGTCAACACCGGTCATCGTTGCACCAATAGACAAAGCAGAGAAGGGATACACACCTCTTAAGGGAGGACAGTCATCTCCTCCGATTCCACTGGCCAGCATGGCAAGCTCATAATCCCCTTCACTGGAACGCTTGAGCAGATCCAGATAGTCGGAGGTGTGGAACAACTCCATGGTCGCCCGATCTGCCGAGATGGGAGTAACCTGTTCATCCGGCATCCCATCTAATAGGCCGTAGCGGTTGCACAGCTCAATTGTATTATGGGCACGTATCGGTTTGAAGGGGTGATTGTCGCCATAGTCAAAAGAAGCCAATTCGTGGGAATAGACAAGTGAAGCTTTTCGCATACGGTTCGCTTTCTGCTATACACGTCAAACTTGAATGTGCCTGCATTCAAGATAGACTTCCGTAAACCAGTTCATGTGTAATCAGGCAATCGCTTTCACCCCTATTCTTGGAATCAAAGTCGGTTATTGTCAAGGTTATCCGTGTAAAAACCGGAAATGAAAACCAGAAGAACCATTTTGCATGGGGAAAGTGCAAAGGATTCAAGCATAAAACTGAAAAAGGGAGCCCGAAGCTCCCTTTAAAGTACGATGGAAATGTGAACTAGAGATTGTTGATGGTATCGCAGATCGTCTTGGCGACTTCAGGATCGCCGTTGAAGTATTCATCTTCCGCCGTTGCGAACGCTTCGCTGACGGTGCTGTCCGCCTGGCCGTCACCATCCGTATCGACGAAGCTGTTCATGAACAGCTCTCCGTATGCCACGTTCAGTTTGGTAGCCAGACACTGCTGCTGAGCGCGCTGATACATGGTAGCTTTCTTGAGCCACAGCGCGTTGTGCATCTCTTGCAGGCTGTTCACATCCAGATCGAAAACCGAAATCGGTAGCCAGCTCTCCAGAGTTTCTGCGCTGACATGCACTCTGCCGCGGCCACGTAAGTTGGCTTTGGTTTGATGCTTCCAGAATCCGATCGTATGCGGATCACCGTATCCGACGATCTTATCTTCGAATGTAGCCGTGGCGAAGTAGGAACATTCATCGCCATATTCCAGAGAGACCAGATCCTGCACAAATTCGCCCAGTTCAAAGTAAACCAGTTCCTGACCATCTACACGCGCCGTGACATCAAACGAGGTGAAGCCTTCGGGAATTTCGAAAACCACTTCCAAATGACCGTTTTCGTCCGTCATCGGAAAACCGTTGAGCATCACGTTGTTGCCTGCGCTGAAAAGCTCGGGAATGGAGGCGCTGAGTCGCACTTCTTGACCGGCAACCGGTTGGCCGTTTTGCGTGACATCCAAGTTGAGTTGTCCCAGACCGTCGGATCGCTTTTCAACCGAGAGTTCCATTTCAACAGAACCCGTACACATGATCGGGCATTGACCTTCCGCCTCTTGCAGCAACAACAAGGCTTGATCTTCCACTGCCGTATTGTCGGTGGTCAAGGTGACGCCATTGGCCAACAGTTTCCAAATTGCCAGTTGCACGACATTTCCGCTGAAATCGTTGGTCACGTCGTAGTTTCCCAAGATGTAAGCGATCTGACACCAGGGAGCCTCCGGAGACATGGCCAGAGCTTCGCCGTCGAAGGGCGTCCAGAAATCGATGTAAACACCCAATTCAGCACAATATGCAGTGAATGCATCGCTGGAATCCGTTTGGGCTACGAACTCATAGGCTTTGAACTGACCGATGTATGTCCCATCCTCGAAAAGGTTGATGCGACCATAGGTGTTGGTTCCATTGATTGTCACTGAAACCGGCTCTGCCATGGCAGCGGTAGCAAATACACCCATCGCCAAAACCGACAGAACGAAAGAAATGATCGTTTTCCGTTGCATGTTTCCTCCTAGTACGAAACTTTTATAGTTATTGCTTATGTCATAATTTGCACTACCCCCGAAGCTTCTGTTATTTCCTTAATAATGTCAAGGAATATTTTTATAATTTCTATTATCTCTGCTTCTGCCTGATCGTTTGACAGGTTGAAGCTATTGGTTCGACTTGCCAATCATAGTTTGGCATTCCATATATTTACTATTTCCATGCTTTTTTATCCTGCACACACATAGCTACTTTGCAGAATCGGAGATGATACAATTAAATGACAATTGGATTTCTTGTAGAAACAATTGAGGGTGGGCAAAGGAAATGTTCTTGATTTATCGAGAAATTTCTTTGATGCTACAAAGTGCAAACCATCTCTGATTTCAGGATGTTTAAATTCGACCAGCCATTAATAATTGTTGTATCGGATTACAGTTTGGTACGAAAATGGAATTGAACCAGAAAAGTCAGTCGGCAAGACGAAATGCTTTGGGCGTTCGACTGCAATACACAAGTTGCGGGTCTTTTTCCTTTTTCAAAGAATTATCGTTTTTCTTGTTTTTTCCGATCCTCTTATCAATTCTTTCTTGTAATTCCTACGCTTTTGCGGAAGAAAACGGTGGATTGCCAATCGCAGCAGGAGAGGTTCTTGCATCGAAGTGGATTGTTACAAACATCGAACGGCAACCTGAATATGTTCGTTTTTTCTTTAAGTATGGAGATGTTTCATCTGCGGTTGAAGTGGTTTACAATCAATCTCAAAAGCCATCTCGTTGGGCAACCCATACTTACAAAGTTCAACCCATTGCCGGTGAATCTGCCGATAATGAATTGTTTTTGCTGGTTCGCAATCTTTTACAGGAATGGGAAAGCGACCCCGAACATAAGCCATTTATAAACAAACGCATCGATCCACTGCTAAAGCAGAAGTCAGAACGGGGTATCAGTCAAAAATTAAGGCTTGATAACAAGAATCTGGCGGCTACAACGCGTGATCATTTAACGAAAACGATATCCGTACTTCGATGGGTTGTTTACAGTATCTTTTTATATTTGACCTTTGTCCTGTTTTCGCTGAAATTTTCGAAGCGATTATCGCTTCGGAATGTTGAAGCAACGATAAACGGACACTTTCACCTGCTGAACCATGTGCTCTTCTCAATTGGAAGATTTTTAATCTTCAGTTTCGGATTCCGCTACAATTATGGTGACAACCTATCCTCATGGAACCCAAGAGAGAGGCGTCGTTCGATTGCAATCGGCTTGATTTTAGGATTGATTACAACCCTTGTTTTAGTATTGCTCGACTTCAAACCGCCACTATTTGATGACACATTCAAGTACCTAATCTGGGGTAAAGACTGCTTTTTACTGAACAATTGCTTTCAAACCGGTCCTCAAACCGGATTTCGAACCATCACAATGGGAGCTCTTCCCATTTACTTCTTTGCTTTTTGTCAGAAATTAGGACTTTCAATCGGACAGATTCACTTATGGGTTAATGTTACCTACGGAATATCCGTTTCACTTTGTTATTGGATTTCACTGATTTTTCTTTCTCGACGAAGCGCGGTTTTTATCGCACTGTTTCTGCTGCCATTCAGTTTGTTTATGATGAACTACCCGATCTTATGGAATTTATCCGTTTCGTTTCTGCCGGTATTGTTGGTTCATCTTTTTGTCTTCCTCCTTGTTCGTCGTGGCAGTGGGATCTACGCTGTGCTAGCTGCTGTTTTCTTGTACTCGGCAGTTGAAATGCATATCGTCAATTCGATTTTATTTCCAGCGCTTATTTTGGTGACCATTCTATTTTCCAAGCGACCGGTTTGGGTCACCATTGCCACGGTGTTCGTGTTTGTAGAACTCTCGTTATACTCTTCATATTCTGCAAATATGGAAAATCTCAAGTGGTTTGCCTCTGAGGGCTACCTGTCCTACATCGGTTTGATTTTCCTTGTCATTGTCGTTACAGGATGGGGATTTCGTTCACGAATTCAAGATCATCACCGTGATGTAGGACCAATGGTCTTTACCGGAGGAGTTACTATATTCGTCTGTTTTGCGCTGTTCGGACTTGCTGTGATCGAGCGTCGCTATTTCTTCATTTACTATCTGCAACCGGTAATCCCTGGACTGGCTGTAATGGCGGCGAGATTGACCATGCTAGTGACTGCCAGACTTGCATCGCTTCTTCAAATGCAGATGTCCGGCAGATATTTCTTTCGCTCTTTCGCATTGGCTATCCCGTTACTTTTGTCCTTTTCCTATTTGTATTTACTTGCCAGCGGTGTTTTCGTGACAGAAGCTAAAACGAGATGGAACATGCAAGATGTAGAACGCGTCTCTGGTTATCTTTATGAGAAAGGGTACACTTATTCAGAGTTGTGCCAGCGTGTGCGGACGGTCAGTCAACCCTACTTTGCAAAAGCCATGTTGCTATTTGAACCTGAACCAATGGTTAATTGCCAGAAAAGGGTCGATGACAAACGTGACCTATTGATATTAAAAGTGTCCAAGAAAACGCTTCCGAAAAAGCTACCCAAAGATATCACTCTTTTATCAAGCAACAGGGGACGGGCAATCGTGATTTTGCCAATTGAACCCTGGCTTTCCCGTCAGAATGTACAGATTCGCATGAAATATTTCGACTTTTACGAAGCCCATTTTGATGATGGGGAAAAAACATCTGAGGAAATAGATTACTCTGCACTTTTCACAAACATTTCCATGCAAGCAGAAGATTGCAAAACCGCCAGTTCGACGTGCTATATCAGCCGATGGCAGGAAAAACTTTACCCGAGCACTCTCAACGCGATTCATCAGTCCGGACCATTCAATCTGATTCAGGCATATACATTCCGAATGTCATTGACTCCAAAGGGCGAAGATTCCAGTCGGTATTTCCTCGTTTTGGGTGAGTACGATCTGGGAGGGTGGTTTTTCGATGCGGTTGACAATGCGACCATCGTTGGCAGAATCCCATCGAAAGTAATCCTTGTACAGAACTCACTCGATCAAAAGGGGACGCTGGACACAACCTATTACATGAACAACAGCTACAACGATTTCGTCCGGTATCCCTCCGTCCTTGAAATTCCAACTCAGTACAACTGGCTGCTTGAAGCCCTTGCCGATGTTTACCCAAGAATAACGGCCCCTCTGTCGCGCTTAAAACGACAACAACAACAAGGCGGCATTCAATCCGCTCCGTAATCGAAAGACCTGATAAAACCGTCAGATTCGCAGCGGAGGGTTAGGCAAATATACTTGATTTATTCATGAAATTCTTCGATGCTACAGGATAGACTTCAAATCTAGGATCGGATCGTTACACAAAGGGGAATCAATGAAAAGCAGAGTGTCTGTAACAGGGAAACCGATTGTTATAGCCTTGGGACACCTCGCGCTTTTACTCTTCGTGTTGATGGCAAAGCCTGCAAATGTCTGGGCTGACTATGCCATTCCCGAGCAAATGGAACAGCAGGTCAGAACGGCTCTGACTCCTCCGAATAGCTGGCAAAGCCAGCATGGCCGCCTGACCTCTCTAAAAATCAATGCCAATTCGATTCTATTGACTTTTAAGACGAACCAAGAATCGTCCCCGACTAAAACAGGTTTCGTTCTGCGTAGGATCGACTCAGGGACGAAGCATGAAGGGTGTCTTCCAGCAGATGACGGGCAACTTGAACTTTGCTCTTTTAATAAGAGTGTCGAACAGGCGGATGTGAGAGTCGCTTGGATAGAATGGGTCCAGCAACGTGACCGATGGAGTGAAATAGAAGCGTTGTGGGTAAAAGTCGAAAAGCCTGCAAAAGCCTGGAGTGTTACTGGTGGCAGTATCTCTCGCAGTGGCCGTTTGGCATCCGAACCGATTCAACTTGGGAAAGATGAACAACCGCTTTCCTGGTTCCACAAAGGAATCGTTTTCCTTGCGCTTTCCATTTTTCTGTTCGCCTTATATCTTCCGAATCGGTCAGTGCCCGCTCTGGGGTATTCATTACTGGTGGTGTCCATCGCAAGCGGAGTTTTGCGGCTATTCTTACCGGATGTGCTGTTGCATATGCAAAACGACGACTTGCTTATGCTGGCGGTTGCACGTGGCATCGATGACTGGATCCTGAGCGGGTCGATTTCTGCCAATGGAACTGTTTTAACAATGCTTCGTGCACCGATTCGGTTATTGGCAGACAATCCGGATGCCATTTTTCTTTCCATGCGTTTCTGGGGGATTCTCCTGCCATCATTGACGCTATTGGTAGGCTGGGAGTATTTTCGTAACCTGCCCACGGCGATCCTTGCCGCGCTTCTTGTCTTGATCAATCCTGCCGTGCTGGGGTACAGTACAACCGTTTCTACTTATTTACCTGCTGCAACCGCTTTTGCACTGGCATGGTATCTAGCCATGCTGGCAATACGACAACATGGATTGATGAAGCTGCTTCTGATGCTTTGCAGTAGCTTTGCTCTTTTCTTTGCCTCTGCTCTAAAGCAAGAATTTCTGCTTCTGCTGCCATCTCTTGCACTCATTTTGTTCTGCTATATTCGTCAGTCTTCAAAGTATAGAAGTTGGAGAAAAGATCTTGTTTGGGCATTTGTGCCTTCACTGCTGGCTCTAGTCATGATCGGATTATGGTTCGCCCCATTCTTCACGGATTTCTCGGATACAAGTGGCCGACGTCTACTGAAGTTGTCCGCCGGTTTCGGCCACGACACCTTGCAATATTTTCTGAATCCACCGAATATTCTGATGAAATTGGTGTTTTTATTCTCACTGATCGGAATTGGGATAAAACGTGTTCGTGCCTTGCAGATTGTAATACTCGGTTTTATGGCGGTGTTCATATTTGCGAATTCGATGCACGGATTCAACCAATGGCGCTATTCGCTGATCTACATCGTGCCGTTCATGCTGGTGCTTTCCGCTACGTTAAACTACCTTGCAAAACGAAAAGCGGTTCTGGTTTCTCTAGTGATATTGCTTGCGTGTGTGCTAGCAGATGTTTCCGATGGCTATCTCGTTTTGGCAGATACATATAAAGCGAAGCGGATTCAATGCTTCTCGATGATTCGTTCTTTATCGAAAGATTCAAAACGCTTGGTCCTTTATATGCCGCATGGCCAGGACCAAAACGCCGGTCTGTATCTGGCGTCGGATGCACGCCATGATAGGATGTCGATGACGGCATTGTTTCCGGCCAGTTGCGCTATTGGTGCGGATCTGTTATTGAATCGGCTGCGATTGGAAGGAGTTGAGTGGACACGAAAGCTTTTCCGCGTCAGCGAACGGGAAAAGCATTATTCTAAGCTGTTTACATCTAACGACACGTTAAGAAACGACCTGCAAGTCTTGTTGGATAAATCGCCAAGCGACCGACATCGGATCGAAATGGAAAAACTGCTTTCGCGCTGCCGGGAAATTAGTAATTTGATCGATGAACAAAAATGCAAAAGCTACTCGCAAAAGCTAAAGAGAGACCTGAAGAAGTACGAACGTATTGAAATGTTTATCGATCCACAGTTTCTTATTAGCAATCAGGAGTTTCAACCAGCGAAGTCTTATCTGCCGATTATTCAAAAATCAATCGATTTCGCCTTCCCAGCCAGCCTGGAGAAGTCCGAGTTGATTCCGGTTCGGGTGCTATGGAGTCCTGCAAATTCCGAAGCAGTGAATCCTTCTGATCGGGAGGCCATATGGACCGCCCCCTGATGAATCAAGCAGTAAGTGTGGTAATTCCGATGCGAAATGAGGCGGGAAACGTCGTTCCGCTTATTGATGAATTACAGGAAAAACTGTCAGATCGTGAATACGAACTGATTTTCATCAACGATGGCTCAACCGATCACACCCTGCAAGAGCTTGAGACATGTCGGGATCGAGACCCAAATCACATAAATGTGATTGACCTTCAGCCGGGCAGGGGAAAACAACAAGCCTTGCTGGAAGGATTCTCTCGTTGCAGATTCCCCCTGGTTTTAACCATGGACGGCGACAGGCAAGATGATCCTTCGTACGTCTTTGAAATGGAAAAATATTTAGAAGAGGGCAACTGCGATGTCGTGTTGGGAGCACGAACAAAACGTGAAGAACCCTCATACCGCATCTGGGGATCTCGCACGTTCAGGTGGCTTTTAGAAAAGCGATTTGGAGTTTCTTTTTTAGATCCCAACACCCCTTTCCGACTGATACGAAAACCTTTAATAGAGAATCTCGACCTAAGAAACGGGGAGTTTCGCTTCTTACCGATTCGATGGGCAACCAATGGTTATAAGGTGGCCGAACTTCCCGTAGTACAGCGTGAGCGAACGTATGGCCGCTCCAAATTTCTGGGACCATGGCGCATTGTCGAAGCCCTATTCATTCTGTGGACATTACCGGCAAAGCAATCAAACCGATCGATCGCATTTTCTCCATTAAATATCCTCTTTGCACTTGTTTCACTGTTACTCCTTTTCGCATTTGTAAACATATCGGAACCTATTTCTGTTTTTTCAAAGGCTTCCCCGCTCATGCTATTGGCATTAGCCGGTTTAAATCTGCTTTCGGTTGGTATTAAAGGTATGCGAAGCAAATGCTTGCTAAAAACATGGAACGTATCCGAATCATGCTTTCGGACGGCATCAACAAAACCTAATCCTATTGCTGAGTCAAGCTTGCAATCCGGTGAGACATCTGAAGATACAGGACATCATCAAAACAGTGTTTTCATGACTGCCCGTCTTGCTGCGCAGCTATACGATGCAACGTTTCTTTTCTTGCTGGCAATTCCCGCGCTTTTCTCCTTGTTACCAGTTGGCAACACGATTGTGTTTTTAATAGCAGCATGCTGCACCATGGTGTTTATTGCGATTACTTTGCTGGTTCGAATCGATTTCAAATGGGGAATCGCTTTGCCTGGCAGTTTGGCCGCGAAAGAAATTGAAAACGAGAATCGGGGACGAAAACCATTTTGGGTTGCTCTGTTTACCATCGTGGGGCAAGTTTTGTTTCTACTTTCCGCCTGGCTATTAGCCCGCCATATCGGAATGGATTTGCCCTTTTGGAATCTCGTTTTAGTAGTACTGGCCGTTCAGGCAATCACCTCGCTACATCTGACGATTATGGGGCTTGGCTTACGAGAATGGACAATCTTCCTCTTTCTTTCGGCCTTTGGGGTTTCGCAAGAATTGACATTCTCCTACATCGCACTCTTTTTCCTGTGTTTTCCGTTGCCAGAAGTGTTGTGGGAAAGATTGGGAGCTATTTCGAAACGGCAGCGGTCTTCAGCACTTCTTCAATAAGCTTCAGATTGGCCTTGGGAAATGGCAACTCTGCGAGTTCTTCCGGCTGGACCCAGCGCAACAGTTCCGGTCCATTTGCACGCAAGCGACCGCCATCTATGCAGCAACTGAAGGCGTGTAACGTGATTCGAAAGTGGCTGTATGTTTGACGAACAGGAGGGAATGCGTCGCAGATGCGAACCTGCAATCCGGTTTCTTCCTTGATCTCTCTTATGGCGGTCTCCTCTATAGATTCTCCCGGTTCTTGTTTTCCGCCAGGAAACTCCCACAGTCCTCCCAGCATTTGATCCTGCCTGCGTTTCCCGATTAGAATGCGACCCTTTTTCCAGATGACACCCACGGCAATATTGTAATGAGGAATCTTCTTTCGCTTTGATTTTACCGGAAAATCCGATTCTCGTCCTGCCTGATGAGCCTGGCAATAATTGATCAGCGGGCAACTTTTGCAATCCGGTTGTTTCGGATGGCAGATCAAGGCTCCGATTTCCATGATTGCCTGATTGAAATCGGATGGATTCACAGTAGAAACAAACGGCAACAAGCGCTGACGAAGCTCATCTTTCGTGCCTGCTTTTGCGATGTCGTCCGGGATCATCCAGAATCGAGTAAAAACACGCAGCACATTGCCATCCACTACGGGAATCGGCTCTCCATGGGCAATACTCGCAATGGCCGCTGCCGTGTATGGACCGATGCCGGGAAGCTCTTGCAGCTTTTCCGCACGTTGCGGAATTTGCCCGTCGTACTCGGTCATCACAAGCTTAGCTGCCTGATGCAGATTGCGGGCGCGGGAATAATATCCCAATCCCTCCCAGGCTTTTAAAACCTCTTGTTGATCCGCCTCCGCCAATTTCGCAAGAGTTGGGAAACGTTTCATGAAGCCTTCGAAGTAGGGTGTGACGGTATACACGCGGGTTTGTTGCAGCATAATTTCACTGACCCAGACACGATAGGGGGAGGGCGTTTCTCGCCAAGGAAGTTTTCTCTGGTTGATTCCATACCAGCCAAGCAATTCCGTAACCCAGGCTTCCGAAAGCTTTTTCTCTCCGTTTGAAGCGATTTTCTTCTGTATCGTAGTAGACACTGGCCATCTTTCGTTTTCTTGTTGTTGTTCGAACTTGACAGCACAACGGGAAACCGTTAGCTTTTCCGAACCGGTTTGTCAATGTCAACTGACCAGGAGGGCCTGAGTATGAGCAACGAAAATGAACCTCGTGTCGAGCGGGATACGATGGGTGAAGTTGAGATACCTTGTGATGCGCTATGGGGCGCGAATACGCAACGTGCGGCAATGAACCTGCCGATTTCGGATCGCCTGATGCCGCAGGCATTGCTCAGAGCCTTAGCCCTGATCAAAGCCTCCGTCGCCCAGGCGGCAGGAGAACGGGGAGAATTGACAGCCGAAGTCGCCGGAGCCGTTACCGCTGCGGCGTTGGAAGTGGCGGAAGGGAAATATCTGGATCAGTTCCCATTGGATGTTTTCCAGACCGGTAGCGGCACCAGTTCCAATATGAACGTCAATGAGGTCGTGGCGAACCTTGCGAATTTGTCGCTCGGTGGCGAGGTTGGACAATATAAGCCCGTCAATCCCAACGATCACGTCAATTTCGGTCAATCCAGTAACGATACCATTCCCAGCGCCCTGCATCTGGGCGCATTGGATCTGATGCAGAATGACCTGCTGCCGAAACTTAATAAACTGATTGAAGCATGGCAGGAAAAAGCGACGAAATACGACTCCGTCATCAAGACCGGGCGCACGCATCTTCAAGATGCACTGCCGATTACCTTCGGTCACGTTTTCCGGGGATACGTTACCACGCTGTCCAAGTTGAAGGATCGCCTGGAAGAAACATTGGAACTGCTGGCGGAAATCCCCTTGGGAGGCACTGCCGTTGGTACCGGGTTTCAATCCCCATTAGGACTGCCGCAAAAAGCAGCGGAGAAACTAAGCGACTACTACGACCGGGAAATCCGAATCTCACCGGAGCCGTTGGTATTTATGGCCGGACGAGCCGTTGTAAGCGATGTGATGGGGCGAGTGAGCGCTCTGGCGATGGAATTGCAGCGTATCGCAAATGACGTTCGCATGATGGGGTCCGGGCCTCGGCTGGGCTATGGAGAATTGATGCTTCCGGCCTTACAGCCGGGTTCCAGCATCATGCCGGGTAAAGTAAACCCGGTCGTATGCGAATCAGTCGTGCAGGTCGCCATGGCGGTTGCGGGACATCATGCCACGGTGCTGGCGGCGGCGGCGGGCGGACAGTTCGAGTTGAACGTAACATTACCAGTAACGGCCTATGCCTTGCTCGGATCGATGGAAATACTGGCCAACGCCTGCGAAGTCTTCCGCACACGGCTGGTGGAAAACATGACCGTCCGAGAAGAGGAAGTCAGCCGGGATCTCAATAGCTCTCTGGCGATTGCCACAGCTCTGATCTCCAA
The DNA here is from genome assembly GCA_965140415.1 of Myxococcota bacterium. GTDB lineage: Bacteria > Myxococcota_A > SURF-8 > SURF-8 > SURF-8. Next base: position 3,135,717 of record OZ223209.1, on the reverse strand, counting down.
AATCGGTTATGCCGAAGCGGCGAAGGTTGCCTATAAGGCCCATGCCGATAACGTCACGGTGGCCGAAGCGGTGGTTACGATGGGCATTCTGAAGCCGGAAGAAGTGGATCAATGGCTGGACCCGGCAAAGTTGGTGAAGGCCGGTAGAATGGGGTAGGGCTGTCGGCGTATCACTGGGAAACCATTGAATAGCTTGACTTTACCCATGATTTCGCGCTACAAACCTGCGGCGGCAGTGTTTCTGTGATGGGTGTCAGCCGCTTGAAACAATGATCCGAGTTCTGGGTCCAAGGTGAGGTCTATACATGCAGAAAAATACCGAAACGGCTGTGATTCTGGCAGCGGGTTGGGGAAGTCGGGTACAAGGTCTGGCGAAAGAGGGCGAGGCGATCTCCAAGCCTCTGATCGAGTTGGAAAGCGTCCCGATGGTGGTTCGCGTTATTAAAACCCTGGTAAAAGCCGGAATCAAGAAAGTCGTAGTCGTTACCGGTTACATGAATGAGAAAGTCGAAGCGGCGGTTTTACCGCTGGCGGATGAACTTGGTGTGCAGGTGCAGGCGGTTTTCAACCCGAAATGGGATACGCTAGCCAATGGCGTTTCGCTTTTAGCTGCCAAAGTTGCGGTAGAAGAGCCTTTCCTGCTTTCAATGTCCGATCATGTATACGATGTGACCACCGCCAAGACTTTGATTGAAGATGGCCTGAGCAATAAGGGCGCGCGCTTGTGCATCGACCGCAAGATCGATCAGGTCTTCGACCTTGACGACGCCACCAAGGTCGTTACGGAAGAGGACCGCATCGTTCAGATCGGAAAAATGCTGCCGGAATATAATGCGATCGATATCGGTTTATTCCACTGTCTGCCTGAAGTTTTCGAAAACTTACAGGGCGTCTACGACAAAAAGGGCGACTGCTCGATTTCAGATGGCATGGGCAATCTAGGAGCGCAGGGACGCTTTGGATATTTCGATATTGGCGAGGCTTTGTGGCAAGATGTCGATACGCCTGAAACGTTGGAATACGCTCAAAAGCTGCTTTCTCAAGGTAAAATTCACTTCGAAAAATAAGGATCGAGCGCGATGAGCACGATTGTTGCAAATACTACAGTGACCGAAGCGATTGTAATTGCACCGGAATACGGTTTCCTTGGGCAAACGGAAACAGAAGGGGAACCGGTTCGACTTACGGAGTCGATACTCGGCGTTCCGTTGATCGTGCGTGTATTGCGACAGTTGCAGGATGCCGGGGTCACTCGCAGCCATCTCGTATTGCCGGAGAGCGAGCGCGAAGCGGAACGAATCATAAAAGAAGATTTCCGCATCACACATGAATGCAAATTCTCATTTATCGCTAAAGACTCGGATGCTTCGGAAGCGCTGTGCACCATCGCGAAGGAAATCGATGGTCCCACCTACTTGTGTCGCAGCGATCTGGTAGCAACCCCGCAGTTGTTTATGGCACTGGATGCGCACGGTTGCCAAAGCGGCATGACGGCGGCCATTCGACGCGAACCGCATGCCAATGACAAACCGGTCTTTTTTGAAGAAGGCGGCTGGCGTTTTGGAAGCAGGGCGGCAGGTTTCCCCCTGGCGGGCGTCTTCCTGTTTTCTAAAGAGGCGTTGGGCATTCTGGCTGCGACCAGTGGAAAATTGACGGAAGTTTTCGAGTGGCAGAGCAAGGGCGGCAAGCTCGACACACTGACTCTTGACGACCATATCTGGTGGAGTACGCTCAGAGAGCGACGAGATTGGAAACCGGTAGAAGAAAAGTTGCTGAATGCATTACGCAAGCAGATTGACGGTCTGATTGCGCGATCGATCAATCGCAACATTTCGATCCCGATTTCGCGTGTACTGGCGAAGACGTTCATAACTCCTAACATGGCTAGCGGGTTTACGGTCGTATTGGCCATGATTGCAATCTGGTGTGTAACCAATGGCGGTTACTGGTGGATGCTGCTGGGGGCCGGACTGTTCCAGTTCGCCTCGATTGTCGACGGCGTGGATGGAGAACTGGCGCGATTGAAATACCAGTTTTCGAAATATGGTGAATGGTTCGATACGGTTGCAGACGACATTTCGAATTATTCGTTCTTTGCAGGCATCACCTACACCGTATGGGCAGGTACTGCCGGTCCGGCATGGTTGCTGTGGTTCGGTTTGCTGACTCTGTTCAACTACTCGTTCATCACACCATTGATGTATTCCTATATTATTAAATACACCGACTCCGGCGATGTGATGGCGATCGACTATACCTTTAACAAAAAGGACAGTCTGCAAGACAACCGCATCTTCGTGCGTGTATTGGCATTTTTGAAATTCCTGGCTAAACGGGATTTCTTTATCTTCACCATTTTCATGATGGCGGTATTCGGTCAGTTGCCTTACATGCTGATCCTCTCCGGCGTATTCAGTGTGGCCATTTTGGCGGTTACGGCCAATCAGCACATCAAGAAACGGCGGGAACTGGCGCAAGCATAAGGCATTTCATACGTAGCGGTGTTGTCATCGTTGTTAAGGACAGTCGTTTTCCTGTTGGAAATTGTCAGGCTGAGCGACTTGACTTCTTAACCATGTGAAATTACGATCATTCGCATGAACCCAATCAAAAGCTCCTTTCTTGTTTATTGCGTCCTTCTTCTCGTGGGATTTCTATGCTCTTTGGATGTACAGGCAAACGAGGGCCAATCCTCGTTACCTTGGGAAATTGGCGATTCCCTGGATTCCGGCTGGAGCATCTCGCAAATCGACTCGCAACCGGAATTCGTTCATCTTCATCTGAGCAGAGGAAAAGAACAGACCTCGGTGGAAATCACTTATCGCCGCGGAGATAATGGACAATGGTTGAGCAGGTATTACCAGATTCAACCATTACCGGGAGAAACGCCACCCACCTCAATTCTACAGTTCATTCAGCAACAACTCACTCGGCTTGAAACGCAGACCGGCTACCAACCTTTCGTAAAGAAAGCATCGAAAAAAGACAACGCGATTTCGCTGGAACTGTTTCAGCATCACAATAGCTTAAACGCAGCACCGATTGCCGGAACTGGTAGTTTTCTACTGCATTACTGGTTTTTCGGGATCGTCATATTGGTGATTCTGTGGCAGGTCGCCTCAAAATCAGGTGTGTTCGGCACGGATCGTCCCGCAGGTAAAGCCTTGACTCCGATTTCGAAGTTGTTGCGAATGTGCGGAAAGCGGACGACCTCGTTTGCCCTATGGATCATCGGTGCGGAAGAAAATAATAGAAAAGGCAGAAAACTTGTACGACAAGATGTTTACCTGGCTTTGCTTTGGGGCGCTTTCATCTCCTTGTTGCTGGCGGTACTAAGCAAAGGTGTTCCGCTGCTCGATGACAGCACAGAATATCTTGTCTGGGCTCGCGACTGCCTGACCGGCATCAACTGTCACTTCGAAGGCCCTCCAGCGATTGGAAACCTGAAGATGGGAGGACTGCCTGTCCACGTGTTCGTCCTCTTTCAATGGCTGGGGATTTCCGTTCGGACAATACATTATCTTGTCATTTTCATGCTGGGGATCCAGGCGGCGGCGGCTTATCTCTTTGCAATTTGGATCGCCGGAAGGCGCTACGCCGTACCGGTCGCCCTTTTCTCCATATATCTACTGTTAAAATGGTCGCTTTATCCGAACTTACTGAACGACTCACTGACCCCACTGTGCGTGCTTGCGTTCACCTCGGCAGTGATTTCCTATATTCGCAATCAGAGCCGCATTGGATACTGGGGGGCATTGCTAGCCCTTTTTCTTGCAGGAGAAGGCCACCTGATCAACTACCTGCTGCTTGCACCTCTCTTGACGATCATCGGAGCCTATTCGCGCCGGCCACTGCTGGAAACGATACAGGCTGTTTTCGTACTGGCGATTTTCATGTTGGTCAGCAGTTACGAAGCCTACCTTGGAAACTTGCGGCTTTTGATAGGCTCCGGAGTGATTCTTTCAATGATCGAGGCGCTCCTGCTATTTTCACTGCTTGGTTTCTGGTTGCGCCCGCGTCTGTACGAAAAGCGCAGCAGGAAAGATATTCGGATCGGTTTGGCATTGTTCGGATTAATTGGGTACATCTTCCTTCAAATCGTTGTACCAAACATTTCGGATAGTGAGTTCTTATACCCAACCAACGACACGACCCCTTTGAAGCTGTTGCAGCAGGTGACCTTTTACTGTTCCGCTCATTATTATCAGTTGGTTTTCCCGTTTTGTATGCTGATTTTTCCCGTTCTTGCAGTCCGTTTGCTTTCCTGGATTGCAAGCCTGACACGATTGCGAGCCGCCAACCGACTGGCTACTTCGTTGACAGTGTTGATGCTGATAGCATTGATGAGCTACCATTTATATTACATCGATGACAGTCGCGTCGTGCATCATCAGCGTTCCCTCTCGAAGTGGACGTATTCTGACGTCAACATCATTGCCGATGAACTCACTGAAATGGGGTATAGCTATTCAAAGATTCGGCAGTGCGTCCAACTACCCGGTAATGTATATTTCTATCAGGCCTTACCGCTATATCTGCCGCTGGATAAACTCGATCTCGCTTCTAACAAAGCGGAGCATTCCGAACAAGCTTGTGAAAACACGCTGCGAATCGTAAAAGTCAAGGAACATTCTCTTCCTGAAAACCTTGAAAAACGGTATCGCATCAAAGCATTGGATGGCACAACGGTTGCGATTTTCAGGGCGTTCCATAGTTGGCAGGATTCCTCTACCGTTCAGCTTGCCTATAAAATGGAAAACGGGATGGCGAACTGGGAAGCGTTTCAAAGGGTTACGAATCCTTATCTGAAGGCGAAGCCGGAAGAAACACTCTTCCCATCGTTTTATCTTTATGAAAAGACTGATAATTTAGTAGAAACCCACAACGATCCATTCCCGAGATGGTATTCCGTATCGATTCTGGCTACGGAGGAAGAGAATTCCAAACGTAGCTTTGTTGTACTGGGCGGAGAACAGGGGTACGACTGGAAAGCTTTTGCAATTCAAGGTTTTAGGACAAATAAAGATCTTCCTGCCCGGATCTTCGAATTGGAAGGCACAAAAGGCGCTCAAGGAGTGCTGGGTTGTCATTTATTCGGCAACATTGCCAACAATCAGTATCTTTACCCTGTTATTCTTGAACTATTGCCGAATGAACAATGGCTTCAAACATCGCTCACAGAAATGTACGGTGAATTAGAGCCATAGCTGCAAATAACATGCGTTTATCGAAACTCGAAAAGGATTGCTGAAAAGGACTTGCATTCAAAGCCGTACTCAGTATAATCCCCCCGTGCGAACGAACCGCGCGATCCGCCCAAAAACCTTGATCAACGATTATTGTGCGGCGCGAGACAGCCGATAGAAGGGGAATTCCATGGCATATTCCGGTCCTAAGTTCATTGTGGTTACGGGAGGCGTTTTGTCCGGCTTGGGCAAAGGAATCGCGACCGCATCTATCGGCCATCTGCTCGGTGATCGCCTGAAAGTGGTTCCGGTCAAATGCGACGGCTACCTCAATACCGATCCCGGCACCATGAACCCCATCGAACACGGCGAAGTTTTCGTGCTTGACGATGGCGGTGAAGTGGATATGGATTTCGGCCATTACGAGCGCTTTTTAGGCGTTACCTGCAAGTTTGGTTGGAACCTGACGATGGGCAAGGTGTTTAAATCGATCCTGGACAGAGAGCGCCGAGGTGATTTTCTTGGACAGACCGTCCAGTTCATTCCCCATGTAGCGGATGCCATTAAAGAAAAGCTTTGTGAAATCGCTAAAGTAGAAAAAGCAGACATCCTGCTGGTTGAAATCGGTGGCACCATCGGCGATATGGAAAACGAACTGTTCCTGGAAAGCGTTCGCCAGCTTCGCCAGGAAATCGGTCGCGACAATATCGTTTCCGTGCATTTGACTTACGTGCCCATTCCTTCCGGTGTGGACGAGCAGAAATCAAAACCAACCCAGCAGTCCGTAAAATTGATGAATGAGCGAGGAATCTATCCCGATATCATCATTGGACGTTGCCCGACCGATCTTACTCCCAAAATCAAGGAAAAGATCGCTCTGTTCTGTAATATTGATTCGGATGCGGTGATCAGTGGCCCGGATGTGGATACGGTTTACCGAATTCCATTGCTGTACGAAGAAGAAGGTATTGCGGAATTATTGCACAAGAAATTGCAGATTTATTCGCCCCCGCGCCTGGACAACTGGCGACATCTCGTGAATCGGATGATGGCGAAGGAGAACAAGACCCGCTTGACGATTGCCATTTGTGGTAAGTATGTGGATCTACACGATTCCTATGCCTCCATCTTCGAGGCGCTCAACCATACCCGTGCCCATCTTTCAGTCGACCTTGATTTCACCTGGATCGAGACGACAGAAATCGAAAACGGCAAAATCACCGTGAAAGACGCACTGGATGGCGTCGATGCCGTTATCGTTCCCGGCGGCTTCGGAACACGGGGAATCGAGGGCAAAATCGATGTCATTCAGGCTTGTCGCGAAGAGAAGATTCCGTTCCTTGGCATCTGTTACGGCATGCAGTTGGCCGTTGTGGAATATGCGCGCAACGTCTGTGGCATTTCCGGTGCAAACACGACGGAAATCGAAGCCGACGGCCACAAGGTGGAAAAACCGCTGGTCTGCGTACTGCCGGAACAGCAGAAAATCGTATACAAAGGCGGCACCATGCGCCTTGGCGGCCACGATGTGATTATCGAACCGGATACCATGGCTTACAAGATTTACGGCAAAGACAAGATTCGCCGACGCTTCCGTCATCGCTACGAAATAAACCCGGAATACGTTGGAATGCTTAAGGAAAAAGGCTTGGTATTTTCGGGTTACGCGCCCGGCGGAGAGATCATGCAGTTGATGGAATTGCCCGATCATCCGTATTTTGTCGCAAGCCAATTCCATCCGGAATTGACGAGCAGTCTTGAAAATCCGGCAGAGCTTTTTTATCACCTGGTGAAAACCGCATTGAAGCTGAAAACCGGTGAAGATGACGTTTGCGAAAAGTGTCGGTGTTAACCAATCGCGCTTCCACTGAGAAGTAACGATCAAGTCACGTGATAGTTAGAATTTGTTTGACAATCTGAGGCTTTTACCTATATATTGCCCCAGTTTTGTCCCCAGTGCGCGAAGCGATTTCAAGGAGGCAGGTTTTGGCACAAGCAAAAAAGCTTTCCCGCAAGGAACTGAAGCAACCGGATACCTTCCAAACTAAAGGTGAGGAATTTCTTCAGCATTTTATCGATAATCGGCGACGTTATCTGTACGCCGTTTTGGGATTTATCGGTATTATTCTATTGATTACGATCGCAAGTAACTTGCTGCAAATGCGTAACGATAAAATAAGTGAAGTTTATGCCGATGCCATGAAGGTCTACGATGCCCCGGTGGTCAAAGATACCGAAGGCGAGCCGCAGGAAGGGCTTACGTTTTCCACTGAAGAAGCGAAATACCTGGCGGCAACGGAAAAATTCCAGACCGTGGTGAACGAATACGGTGGAAGTGCGTATGGCAACATCGCCAACTTCTATCTTGGCAATTCCCACTTCCAGCTTAAGCGTTATGAAAAGGCTCGCGAAGCTTATCAGGCGTTTATCGACAATTCCGGTTCCGACTTCTCCCAGTTCAATTTTCTTGCCTATCACAACATCGCGCAAAGCTACGATGCCGAGAAAAAGTTCGATCAGGCGATTGAAACTTACAAAAAGATCCTTAGCTTCGGTGGCGAACTGTGGAAGGATGAAGCAAGCTTCATGATCGCGGATATCTACAAGCGCGAGGGTAACAAAGCGGAAGCCATTAAATGGTATACCGATGTGACGGAAAATTACCCTGACAGCGAAGTCAAGCCGAAGGCCGAGAAAATGCTGACGCTGCTGCGCGGACCGAAACCCGTTGAAAAGAAATCGGAAACGCCTGAAGCCGCAGAAAAAGCCGATGTCAAACCAGCAGGGGAGGGCGGCTGATGCGTCCTTGCGTGAGGGGTTTCCACAGCTTGTTGGTGATCGTGGCCCTCGCCCTTCTTTTGCCTGCTTGTTCACCCAGTATCAACCATCGTCCCGAAGGACGTGAACCGAGCGTTTTCTTCCCAGGAAATCAAGACGTTATCGTGTCCTGGCGCGCCAAGATCAGCGATCGCGAGCCGATGGATTTTGAGCCGCTTGAGTCCGGCATTGCGGGCGTGGACGAACAAGCGGTATATGTCGGTGGACGTTCTCATCGCTTATTCAGACTTGACCGCAAAACCGGAAAAGTTCTAGCCAAAAGAAAACTCAAAGAAGAAATCTTTTCACAGCCGCTCGTTGTCGGCTCCATTGTCTATCTTGGAACGTCTTCGGGCACCATGCATGCCATGGACAAGCACAGTCTGGAAGATCTGTGGACTTACCAGACCAGCAGCGAGATCGTTGCGCCTTGCACGCATCACGACGGCATCCTGTACTTTGTTTCGCTTGATGATACGCTGACCGCCTTGGACGCTCAGACCGGAGCCTTCAAGTGGGAGCATCGTGAAGAATATCATGGGACGTTATCCATTCGGCGCCGTGGGCAGCCCGTTGTGGATGGAAACAGCGTTTTCCAGGGATTTACCTCTGGAACTTTCTGTGCTTTCGACCGTGTTTCCGGTGAATTGCTGTGGCGTAGGAACCTGGGCAGCGGTAAACGTTTCGACGATGCCAATGCAACACCGGTCGTTTATCAAGGGCTTGTTTATACCGCGTCGTTCGACAACGCCGTATATTGCCTGAATGCCGAATCCGGTCAGATGGTATGGAAAAACGACATCAAGTCGGCCAGTTCAGGCATTATCATTAAAGACAAACTTTACCTGACTTCATCGGAAGACGGCTTTTATTGTCTGGATCTTGAAACCGGCTCCAGAATCTGGGACATCAAACTGGATGCGCTTTATCGCAAGCAGCCGGAAGGGGTTCTCTCCAAACCGTACTTGTTCAAAGACCGATATCTGGTTTTGTCATCATCCGGCTCTGGCATCTACTTCGTAGATTACATCGAGCGAAAGCTCATCAAGCGCTTTACTCCTGGCAATGGCAACTCCGCACCACCAACTGTATTAGGTGATCACATCTACGCATTGTCTAACGGTGGTTATTTGTATGCGATTACCTTGGGGAAAAAGGGCTCTCCGTTTACACCTTACAAATAGGCTCCTTTACAGGGGACTAGGCATTTAATTGTAATAACAATTAATTACGAGACAGGATGTGATTTTAGATGTTTTAGCTGCTTCTCATAAGATGCATTATGCATAGTAGAAAGTGTGCGTTTAATCTGCCGGCTATTGCCCAATCCGTTTCTTTCCTATATTCTTCTGATCACACGTTTGACATCTGCTAAACTAAAGAGACAGTATGACCACCAGCCTTTTGAAAATACAGGCTCATCCATGGAACTTATCACCTTCCGCTGCAATTCGTTTGCAGCGTGAGCTTTCGACCCTTGTGATTGAATCCGGAAAACTCGATAACCTTCAAACGATTGCCGGTTGCGACATGGCCATCGATCGGAAAAACAATCTGGCCTTCGGTGCGATGGTTTTATTGAAATATCCTTCTATGGAATTGATTTCTGAAATCACTCACGTTGGTTCGCTTGACTTTCCATATATCCCCGGCTTGTTGTCCTTTAGAGAATGTCCTATTTATTTGCAACTTTTCGATAAGATAAAGGATTCACCTGATTTGGTGATCTTCGACGGTCATGGGCTTTCCCATCCGCGCTACCTGGGAATTGCCTGCCATATGGGGTTACTACTGGGGATTCCTACTATGGGAATCGCTAAATCCCACCTGTTTGGACATGCTGATGAAAATCTCGGAGAAGCCAAAGGTTCGATGGTCGATCTTGTAGACAATGACGATCGAATTATAGGACGTGTGTTGCGCACACGTGACAACGTCTCCCCCGTCTATGTTTCGATTGGTCATGGTGTGGAGTTGGATGAAGCCTGCCGGATCGCCCTTTCCTGTACTGCAAAGCTGCGAATCCCGGAGCCAACGAGACTGGCCGACAAGTTGGCTGCGAAAGCGAAACGGTTAGCACTTTAAGAGATTACAAAATAGAAAGTAAGGGATGCGTGTCAGTTGAGTGTCTTGACAAATGCCAGGACGTTTCTGGCGTGACCGCTGACTTTAACATTCGAGTAGATCTTCTTGATTTTTCCGTCTTTTCCGATGACAAAGGTCGTTCTTAGCACGGACATGAAAGACTGTCCGAAAATCTCTTTTTCTTTCCAAACTCCATATTTTCTTGCGATTTTCGCATCCTGATCGACCAACAAAGGAAACGTTAAATTGTTTTTCCTACAGAAGTCGTTGTGACTATCCATATCATTGGGACTGATTCCCAGAACAACGGAGCCGTTCTTTGCAAACTTCGTCTTTAAATTCTCGAATTCCTTCGCCTCGATCGTACAACCCGGCGTATCATCCTTCGGGTAGAAATACACAACCACGTTTTTCTCACCCTTGAATTCTTTCAAATTGATCTTGATTCCAGTTGTGGCCTGAAGCGAAAATGTCGGTGCGACTTTTCCCGTCTTTAACTCAGAGTCATTCGCTTTCGTTTTTTTCGGCATGTGTATCTTCTCCAAGCAGGAAAACTAGAAACGCATCTATTTCTATCATACACAGCACGCTGCGGAAGGTCAATACTGAGATACGAAAATGGTCTTTTTTCAGTTTTCCTTAGACAAAAAGGCCAAATTCGAACTAGAACGCAGACTAGTCTTCTTCTACATCTGCTTCATGGTCCATGCAACAGCGGAAACCGATAAGCAGACCTGCACCGGAGAAATCCAAACGATCGTAACAGGCATTGTCACCAGCAAAGCCCTTCCCTGCCATGGCCCTGAATCCACCGGATTCTTTCGAAACGAATTCCGCCGCATTGCCAGCCATGTCGAAGGCACCGGTTTCGGTGACGCAACGATACATGTATCCAGTTGATGTCAGATCAGAATTATCCAGTGGTGACGTGTAGTTATTGTCATTGCAGTAAAGGGACTGATAGCTGTCACCGTACGGATAGTTTAACTCGGAGTATCCTGCGCAACTGTCGTCCCATTCCTCGCTTTTACACAAACGCTTGCCGACTCTAGCACAGGTAATTACGGCATCTTCTGCTGTGATGTTGGTCCAAGGGAACAGCCCCGGGAGACTGACCGGCTCATCATCATTCTCCGCTGAACACGTACTCGAACTGGCATAGCTGGCCGTCGCACAGGATGCCTCATAGCGGTCGACGCAAGCATCCTTATTTGGAATCGGCACCATTCCGTCCGGACATTCACTGATTTTGCAGTATCCGTTTTCAACTAGAACGTTGAAACCTCCAAGATTTTCGCTGAATCCCTCGTCATTGTATCCGAAAAGAAGCGCTCCAAAGCGATTCGCTACATAGATATCGCGCTCTCCAGCATAGAAAGGAGGTCCGCTTTCTCCGACTTTTGCAATCAAACTATACTGGAAACTGGTCGTGACCGGACATACATCGCAGTTGCTGCCATTATCCAGTCCCTGCGGGCCAATACAAGCCTGACCAACCTGCGGGTCCGGGCAACCACCCGGATCGACGAACACCGCTTCGCCCGGAATAAGGTCCATGCCCTCTTCCTGCCATGGTTCGTTGATTGGAACCGAAACATACTGGCGATTGCATAAATCGTCGTTGCAGTACAGGTCTTCCTCATCGGATAAGGGGCATAAGTCCTTGCGATCCCTGAAGTAATCCACTTCGAAATAATCCAGTGCGCGACCGGAGAGGTAGATGTTGTCGAGCGAACCTTCGAAATAGCGATAAGCCGTTCCGGAGTCCTGGGTTCTGGCTCCAATGGAAATGATGCGTGGGTTGCGTTCGATCAGTTTTTTCGTTTGCATCAGAACCGGTGCGCCCTGCTGGTTGCCGTCGATGTACAATCGCATTTCCAGACCATCGAAAGTTCCTGTAATGCTGTGCCAGGTATTACCGTCTAACTGCGCACCTTCGATGCGCTTTGAGTAACCACCTGAAATCGTTAAAGTAAACACCACATTGCCATCTTCAAGCGCCAACTCGTAACTGACGGGAGTATTTCCCTTGGCGATAAGCGTCTGATTGCCACTCATGTCTCCTGCTGCAAGAACATCAAGCCGCACGGTCAGCCCTTCCTGAAAATCGCCGGCAGAGGAATCTAGCAACATGCGGGCGCTGGAACCGTCGAAAGTCGCCACACCGCCGTGGTTATCCATCTCTGCCCATTGGGCGGAGCCGCGATTGACGGCAACATTGCAAAAGCGGTCCGGTGACCCGACTGCGCTTCTTGCGTTTAATGTGAACAGGCGCGCCGTGGAATCCTTACAGGCTAAAATCACGCAGGCACCGTCCAGACATTGGTTCGGCTGTTGACAGGTTGTGTCGCGATAGCCGGAACCGTCATCTTTGCATACACGAGCGATATTGCCTTCGCAGTACTGTTCCCCCGCTTCACAGGTCGTCTTTTCACAAAACCCCGTGCTCGAATTACAGAATTCATCCTGTTCGCAACTGGCGTTAATCCAACCGCTCCCCTCTTCATTGCATTTTCGGGCGGACATAGGAGTCAGACATTCGGAACAACTCGGTTCGCAACGCAATAGCGGATCTTCCGGGTTAGGGCATTTAAAGACTTCTACCGTGTCCCCTTCTTCTTCAAGATCCCCTTCCGTTTCAGCATCCAGATCGCCATCGATGACTTGTGTAACGCAGCGATCTTCCACGCAAACCTGGTCCGATTCGCAGTCATCACAACCAATGCGGCACTTGTAATAATCCATGTCGCAGTAGGCATCATCACCCTTGTCGTTACAGTGCTCGTCTTCAAGACAATCCAGACAACGGGCGCTTACGCTGGGCATACAGTAATCGTTAGGGGGACAATCGAGTTCCGTTCGACATTCTTCCAAACACATCCCTGCTGCCGAACAGAATTCACCGATGCCGCAGTCCGAATCCTGTAGGCATTCCAGTGTCGAATCTTCAATTACGACTTCCTGATCTCCATCCGCATCTCCCGGATTCGCGTCATCATCACTGGAGCAAGCCGAAATCAACAGAAGACCGGCGACCAGAACAAATGCAAAAGTGAAAAGCTTGTTTTCTAAAACTGCGAGCATGATTCGTTCCTATTCAAGCAGATTAAAGAAACTTCCATGCCTGGAAGTTTCGGTCGTTTATGGGTTATCGATTGGGGACGCAACGAAGGTTTTCCGTGTGGTAACCATCCGCACAACTGTCGCATAAAACACCAGAATACCCTGTGTCGCAACGACAATAGTCCTCTCCAGTATCACGGACACAGGAACCATATACACAAGGATCTTGATCGCAGTCGATATTTCCCTCTACAGGGGTGCAGTCTTCCCCGTATCCATAGCCGCTGCCGCAATTTCCATTATCACCGGGATCATCTCCGGGATCCCAATGGTCGACTACATCCAGATCTCCATCGATGATTACATCGTAATCATGAAAAACCGGGTCATCGTCATCACCGCTACAGCCGCATACTAGCAGGAAACTCAACGAGATCAACAAGAATAACCATGCGTTGGATGTCCTCATTCCTTCTCCGTCTTCGGGGATGTCTCACCTTTGTCCGAGCCGGTTACGATGGCAAAGGATAAAGGCGGCAACACCAGCGAAAGATTCTGGTCGTGAATGCCTACCGACGTTCCGAAATGGTCTATCAACCCGTTAGCATCTTTCAGTTTACCACATTGTTGTAGGTCCAGGCTAATTTTTCGAGCCTGTGTGCTTCCGTTTAACAGGATCAAAACACTATCGGCGTCATCCGATTCACGAAGAAAACCAAGCGTGCTGTCTTCTGCCAAAATGGAACGTCTGCTTCCGCGACGTAGGGCTGAATACGTCTGGCGCAGTTGGCCAAGCTGTTGAACCTGCTCACGAAGCCAGCGAGCATGTTCGTTTAACTGGACGTCTACGGGAAATGGTCTGCGATTGTCCGGGTCACTCGCGCCCGGCAAGCCGATTTCATCTCCATAATAAATAATAGGTGCTCCCGGCAATGTGAACAGCACCGCAAAAGCCAGAGCCAGCCGCTGATAGGCTTCCCGGTTCTGTGGTTGCTCCGGCGGCGCTCCCCAGGAGTCGTTCAATGGGTCGTCGTTGGCTTCCGAAATGAAGCGGGTGACATCGTGGTTTCCCAGGATCAATCCCATCACCGCACCGGAACCTTCCCAGGCCGCTTCGCTTTCATCGATGGTATCCTGTAGCAACTCCATATCCGCCGATCCATGGGCGATCACTTCTCGCAACTGCCACATAAGGGGGAAGTCGAATTGGCCGTCCAATCCCTGCGGTCCAAGATACCAGCGGATCTTGCCCTGCCCTTCCGATCCGGTGTAGGTTTCACCGATCAGATAGGTTCTCGTGCCACCAATATCAATGGCGGTCCTGAACGCATCGCGAAGCTGGCGGGTGGCCAGGCGCGGCATCATGGCTACGGCATCAATTCGGAAACCGTCCAGATCGAAGCGTTTGAGCCAGGCTAACGCATCGGCTCGCATACGGTCCACAACCTCCAGCTTCTTCCAGTTGAAATCCGGTAAGTATTCGGTAAACCAGCAGTATTCGATGTCCGTCGCCCAGGAGCAAGTACCGCGACCGCACACACAGGAGCCGTCTGGAAAATTGAACCAGTCCTTGTCTTTGTTTTCAATGAAATACGGATTGGTTTGGTGGACGTGATTCGGAACCAGATCCATCAACACGCGGATTCCTTTCTGGTGTGCAGCCTTCACCAGGTTATCCAGATCTTCCGGCGTACCGAAATGCGGTTCAACGGAAAGGGAATCGGAGGGCCAGTAGCCGTGATAGGCTTCGTACCAGTGATCGTCCAGGCCAAAATACAGTCCCTCTGGATTGTCATAGAGTGGAGACAGCCACAGCACGTTGACGCCAAGCTCCTCGAAATAGCCTTGTTCAATTGCCTCTTGAATTCCCTTCAAATCGCCACCGAGATAATGCGAGATCGGACCGGAAGCCAAAACGCCCTGCCCTTTCCGAAACCGGTCCACCACAATCTGGTAAATCGTCGCGTCCTGCCAATCAAAGGGCTCTTCTTCATTCCATACCGGAAATGAGAGTTCCGCCGAGTTTCCTTCGATATCCTTCGCCTTCACCTGCAACCAGGATTTCCCCAGAGGCAGACTTCCTGTAGCGACGATTTCTCCCGAACTAACGGAAGCAGATGCACCCAGTTTCAATCCTTCCGCCGTTTGAACTGAGAGACTTTCTGGATCGATTGGCAAGTCGGACTCGTTTCGCAATAATCGCAATTGCAAATCGAGTTTTCCCTCATTGATTTCTACGGAATGTACTTGCAATTCCGGCTGACTGCAATCTGCAATGCGCCGAAAGGATTGCTCTTTTTCCTGCTCGTCGTAGGCCGTCAACGGATTGTTGGCATCCAACAGCAGTTCTCCGTCGTCCCAGATCCGGTAATACGCCGGACCGGGTGGAAGCGCCAAACGCGCTACGTAAACGCCATCCTCGTTTTGATCGACGAGGCGAGTGTGCCCTTCTTCCCAGTTGTTGAAATCGCCGACCAGATAAAACGGCCCGGTATGCCCCTCTTCCGGTTCGTAATAAACTGTAAGGCGGCAATCGCGTTGAGTTTGCTTCGCGGAATCATCCTGGCAGCAGATCACAAAAAGACCGGGAATCAGGCAAAACCCACAGACCAAGAGGTAACGAATCGCAGCGAAACGGTCCATGAGCTACCATTGACCGCAAGCGGATGCGACATCCGATGGGAAAGCACGCTCGAACAGGGCCAAAATATAAGCGCCTGCCCCGAATCCCACCATGGGGTATTCACCTTCATAGGTACCGTTGGAAGGCTCGTGCAGTTCGGAAATCATACCCTGATTGTGCATTCCCTGTGCGGTGATCCAATTCAGCAGATCATCGGCACGTTCGGTTTGACCCGCCCGTCGCAATGCCCGAGAGGCGCGCAAATCGACGAACACCCATTCCTGCGAATCGTACCAGCCACCATCGTCGTTTCTGAAATAGCCGCGACCGCTGGAAATTTTCAGGTGCTGATCGTACATGTTGAATGTCGCCGAGGCGATGTCACCAGTCGGATTGAACACCGGCCAGTTGAACGCCTCTACCGTGGCGACGTCATAATAGCCGGAGCCGGATTCCAATTCCTCGATGGAACTGGCCAGTACGTTGTCATTATCGATGCATTCCAAGCGAATGCCCTGTCGCAACGTCGCCGCGGCCTGCTCGTAGCTGTCGGCTTCGCTTGTATAGCCCGCCGTTCGGACCAATGGAGCAAGGCGACATAAGCCGTTTGCTGCGGTTAGCGATGTATAACTATACTGTTTCTGCTGTCCGTTCCAGTGAACCTCCCAGATGGAGGAATCCGCTGCAATCATGCCGTTAGGCTGCAACAGCGCAAGTAGTGCACCGGCAATTTCATCCCGAATCGTCGTCCAGTGCTGCGTTAACAGTTCCGTATCGCCGGAGGCTTCCAGGTATTCGGCCAAAGCCCAAAGGAACAAGCCGAAGCCGTCATATTCGATATTCGGACCGTTTTCGTTGGAGTCGGTTTCCTCTTTTCCACGTCCGAAATAGCGTGTGATCGTCACCTGGTATGGCGTACCGCTGTAATCCTGATAGTAGCCGGAATCCGCATTCAGGACGAAAGCCAGCGCATCGCGTGCCTCTTGCCAATGTCCCATTTGCACCAGAGCAATGATGGCATAGGTCATATCGCGCATCCAGCAGATATTCCAGTTACCGGGAGGCATCGAAGCCAGAATCTGACCGAAAGAAAGATCCGAGGTTTCCCTCACCTGACCCATGCGCAACACCGCTTCCGACTGTCGGTAGACCATCTCCTCTTCCGGCGAAAGATTCATGCCTTCGGGGATCGGCTTTCGCCAGTTTTCCCAGGCTTCCAGTTCGGCATCGAGCGCCTGCTGACAACAATGGCCGCTATAAGCGATTTGAAGATCCTGTAACGCGGCTGCGGAATCACCAGAAGCATCGAATGCGGTAGCCACACTGAAAATCGCACTTTCACCAGGGGCTATCGTGAAATTCTTCTGGAATCCGGCGACACGGTCACTTCCAAGCCCGCTGGACGCAGTGTCGGCCAGATCCTGTCCGTTCAATAGGGCTTGATAGGGATTGTCCGGCGTGCAGGCATGATGATCGCTGCCTGATAACGGCAGATGGACCAGCGCTCCCCCTATTCCATTTTCGAAATACGCTCCGCTATTTACGTCGTATGTCATGGTTTCATTCAATGCATCGGGATTCACCGGATCGATCGTGCTGATATAACCCAGATGATAATTATGCAGGCTGTAAGCAGAAACAGATTGGGTGGTAGTGGCCAGGCTCGTAATCTTCAACACCATGGTCATAGCCGGTCGCGCCACAGACCAGGGAGAAAAGTAAAAGGACTCCACTTTGAAATCACCAACCGTTCTGATGATGTGAATGATGCCGCTTTCCTGCACATAGCCCCAATAATCCGGTGCAACGCTGTTCAGCCATGTCGCCTGATCGCCATATCGCAGGCCAAAGTAGGAATCGTATAACAAATCGCGAGTCCATACGTTTTCATCCCAGTTGCGATAGATATGCTCCAGGAACGTATCGGCTTTTCGTTCAGCCTTGTTCCATCCGATGGCACTGAAGCCATTGGCGCTCACCAGTAAAGGCGAGGTGTCCGAAGCCGCCTGACAGAGCGTCGCATCTACGGTGCAATCCGGCAGGCAAAGCCCTTGCTCCAACCGATAGCCGCTGTCGCATTCGCAGGAGTATCCATCCTGACGATTTTCGACGCATACCGTGCGATGGTATTCCGAGCAGGGGTTGGGCCTGCATTTATCGGCTACGGAATCGACATCCTCTTCCAGCGAATCTACATCTTCGACCATATCGCCATCCGGAGCATCATCCAACTCCATGTCGCCATCTAAGACACTATCGCCGTCAATAGGATTGTCCCCATCCGTGATCGAGTCACCGTCGGTTTCAAGATCGCCGTCAACTATCGTGTCACCATCGACAGGCACATCACCATCTACAACGGAATCTCCATCCGAAATGGAGTCGCCATCGATTGTGTTGTCTCCATCGGGAAGCTGGTCACCATCCGGGTTCTGATCGCCATCTGAAGTGTAATCATAATCACTCGGCGGGATGATGGGATTGTCTCCACCGTAATCGGGTACGCAGGCATCGCCCTGGCGCACGAAGTCGGCGGCGCATTGGTCGCAGTCCTTTCCGGTGTAGCCGCCGTCGCAAGTACAGGAATAATCCTCTCCTTGAACGACACAGACCCCATACCCGGAACAGTCGATATCGGAACAGGGATTCGTATCCTCGTCATTCGAGCATGCAGGTAAAAGGAATAGTGAAAGGGCAAACAGCCAGAAGATCGGCATATTTCTCGTTTGGCGAATCATGAGAGTCCTTCTTTACTGAGCGAAGATCAGGGCGCTTTTAGCGGGTGCATTGACCGTTATGCTACCCCCGGAAACCGAAACGCTACCGCCGTTTAATTCGTCTGTGAGCGTGCCTGATGTGATGCCTATGGAAGACAGATTGACACTACGAGACTGCGCCGAGCCGTTTCGATTCAATACCACCACCACCTTGTCACTGCCTTCAACCAGCGCATACACCCAGAAATCAGCATCGATGCTCAACGTGGTACGTGTACCGCGCGACAAAGCCGGGTGATTGCGTCGAATCTGTCCCAAGGCCCGCACGTGTTGCAGGGTGTTGTTCTGATCCGTCGAAAGCTCGTTTCCGAAGATCATCATGCGACGGTTATCCGGGTCGCTGGCTCCCGGAAGACCGATTTCGTCTCCGTAGTAAATCAAGGGGATGCCGGGGATGGTCAGCAGATAGGACCAGGCCAAACGCATTTTCTTGAACACATCCACATTCGATGGCACACCGGGTTGATAGCCCCAGGGATCACCCACGTTTTCGAAATTCGCTTCGCTGATGGCGCGGGCGACATCGTGGTTGCCCATGAAGTTACTCATGACCGCGTAATCTGGATAGTAGCTGTCATTGATATTCATGAAACCGTTTAAGGAGTTGAAGTCGCTGCTTTCCTTCAAGAAAGTCCACAAAACGCGCCAGTAGATCGGAAAATCGAATTGGCCGTCCAGTTCGTCCTCGCCGATATAGGCGAGAATCGTGCTGGCTTCGTCTGCGCCGACGAAGGTTTCGCCGACCATGTAAAAGCGGATATCCTCCGTTGTATCGACCTCTTCATCGATGCGCGCACGCAAAGTCCAGCCGAAATCGTGGATCATGTGCTTTACGGCGTCCAGCCTGAAACCGTCTATGTTGGTTTCCTGAACCAACCAGACGGCGTGGTCGGTCATGCGGTCCAGAACATCCAGGTTCTTGTATTCCAAATCGGGTAAGTAACCGGTGAACCAGCATTCGATGGGACGATCCCAGCCGCACACATACTGCGGCGTATGGAACCAGCCGTCGTTTTTATGTTGCTGATAGAGCGGATGAGATTCGTGGAAATGATTGGCGACGAAATCGACAATCACGCGAATACCATGCAGATGCGCTTCTTCCACCAGATCCTTGAATTCCTGAAGATCACCGAAGTGCGGATCGACCGCTTCGACACCCGAAAGGGGTTCTTCTTCCGTCCATCCGGTGGAAACCGGCCAATAGGAATGATAGCCGGAATAGTTTTTACCGTCTGAAACGCCCATCCCCGATCCCTGTGTATTCATGCTGATCGAAGAAATCCAGATCACGTTCACGCCCAGATCGTCGAAATAGCCGCTCTGGATTTTATCCGAGACTCCGGCGAAATCGCCGCCCTGCCAGTTGGCACGGAAATCCACATTGGGAGCTAATGCGTTGTTGGAGGAATCGCCATCGTTGAAGCGGTCAGTCATGACGAAGTACATGACGCCGTCTTTCCAATCGAATTGTTGCTCTTCAACCCAGACCGGCACGAACAACTTGTTCGACGACTTCCCGCTTTCATCCGTCACACGGAACTGATAGGCGTACTTGTTGGGAGACAGGTTCGTGTCGCGAATCGTGAAACGTCGATTTTCCGCATCGTACATGCTGGCAAGCGTTTGCCCGTTGCGTGTGGCGACAAGTAAATCAGAATCGATGGCGGAGCCTGCGTTTCCACGAATGATCGCCACATCGAATGAGATGTCGTTTCCTGAAACCTCGGGAGACTCTAAAAGAACCAATTGCGGTTCATCACAGTCCGAAACACGCAGGCGGGAATTGCGCTGGCCATTAACGTACTTAGTAAAGGGATTACCCGGATCTTCGAACCAGGTGTTGCTGTCTTGGTTGAACAGCTTGTAGGCGTAATCGCCGGGAGTCAGCGTCAGCGTGATGCGGTAGATTCCGTCTTCTTCCTTTTCAAGTTCATCGCCTTCTCCCCATCCGTTAAACTCTCCACGAATAAACAGATGATTGATCGTTTGCGAGCCGGGATCGTATTCCACTACCGTGCCGCAACTGCGCATATCGCACAGCGGTCCAAGATAGCCTTCGTTGCATACGCAATTCGCCTGCCCTGCTACGATTTCGCAATGTCCGAAATCTCCGCAATTGATCGAGGCGGTGCTGCAATCCGGCAGACAGGAGCCATCGTCGTTTTCATCCTGATAGCCTTCATCGCATTCGCATGTGAAGGAATCGCCCTGTGCAACGCATTCCGTCTTGTTAACGGTTGTGCAGGGATTCGGATCGCAAGGCGTATCGGCGACGCAATCGAATGTCGCCGTTTCATGATAGCCTTCGGCACAGTCTTCACAATGAGAACCCGCGTATTCCTCATCACAGATGCAGTCCAGCCCGCTTCCTGCACATTGTCCATGACCGGAACAGGTTGTAGCAGCATCACAAGTCTCATCTAAAACACAAGATTCGGATTCCAGGTGATACCCCGGATCGCACAGGCATTCGTAGCTATCTCCCTGCTCCAAGCAGCGGCTCCGATTTGCTTCGTCGCATGGATTGGGACTGCACACGCTGTCGAGAACACATCCCCCATTTTCTTCATGGTAGCCGGTATCGCAGTCGCAGCGATACCCCTCGGTGATTTCAACACAGACGGTTTGATGAACGATTGTGCATGGATTGGGTGAACAGGCGGAATTTTCGACGCAAACGCCCTGCTCCTCCGTGTAACCGGGATCACACAAGCAGACGTAAGCGTCCTCACCGCTTTCCTGACAAACCGATCGATAGGCTTCGGTGCAGGGATTCGGCTGGCAGGGACCGCTGCTCTGGACGCATGTTCCGCCGTCATCGTAATAGCCGTTGTCGCATTCACAGGTGTAATTCTCCCCATCGGTTACACAGCGTGTGCGATGCTCTTCTTCGCAGGGATTGGGCGTACATGGCCCGCCTTGCAGGACGCATTGATCATCTTGCAACATGTAACCCGGATCGCACTCGCAACGATACAGTTCCTCTTCGTCTTCGACACAGATCGTGCGGTTGTTTTCGTTACAGGGATTGGGATCGCAGATGTCATCTTCCTCGCCGGGCACGCAGCGGTCTCCATCCTGAACGTACCCTGCCGCACACTCATCGCAATGGTCTCCCGTATAACCGGTATCGCAAGCACAAACCGCTTCTCCATCTTCATACATGCAGGCACCGTGTACGCAGCTTTCAGACGAACAGATCGACTCCGGCAGGCATTCCAAACCGACTGCCACATATCCAAGATCGCAGCGATCGCATAACGCTCCTGCGTATCCGGCATGACAGGAACAGCTTGCTTCTCCATTTACAACCATACAGACGCCGTGCCGACAGGGATCCTCCGCACATGGATCGCTTTTCAAGCAATCTCCACCGCTGCGTTCGTAACCTGCGGCGCAACTGTCGCAATCGTCTCCCGTATAGCCTGCATCACACACACAGGCGGGGCCATCGGTTGAAACAACGCAACGGCCATGCTCTCCACAGGAATAATCCAAACAGCTTTGATCATCGTTTTCGTTACTGTCCGAAGAACCGCATCCGGCTGGTAACAGCATAAACGAAACCAATAGAACTAGAGTATAAAGTAGCAGTCCCGGCTTCATGAATCAGACCTCGTTAGCTTTGCGTTAGGTGACTGGACAATACGATCCAATTGGACTTCACATTTCAAACCAGTGACAGAGTCCACCAGTGGAAAAATGGAAGGCCATTAACCATTATGGGAAGAAATCGGGGGTTGTCTAGCCAAAATCCCGATAGAATTACCGGAAATTCGTCATTGAAGAATTATTGACGGCGTGCGCGGCGACTGCGTTTGCGTTCTCGAAACAGTTTGACCTCCAATTCCTCCACACGCTGCCGCAGCATTCGGTTTTCGGCGTGCAGATCGACCAGGTGGTTCATCAGTTTCAGGTGAAGTTGCTCAGGAGATTCTGCAGAATCGGACAGCCCAGACAAATAATTGCCCATTATTGCACTTTCGTCACCAGTATCCGGATCATCATCGCCATCATAGGAACGTTGCGACGGCGATTCGAAATCGTTCTCGTCCTCATCCATTTCATCCGAATCGTCGCTCTCCGATTGATCGGTATTATCAGGCGAATTAAAGATATCACCCTTACCAGTCATAAGCCATGAAGGATTGACGTCATACAACTCGACCAGTTTGGGAAGCAGTTCCACAGGGGGCGTTCGACCGGTTTTATAGTTCATGTAGGTCCGGTATGGAACGTCCAATTGTTCAGCAAATGCATTGGCCTTCAGACCTAACGCTTGCCTGACCTGCTCGATTCGATCCGAAAAAGTGTCCATTATTGCATTTTCCTGTTGACAAAGATGCACGTACGTGCAATCTTAAAATTGTGATCGTTGAAAATTAACCTGTTTCTTAAGCAAGAAACTGCACGAATAAACAGTTTTAATTTCTTGCATGACCCATGAGTTGTACCCGTTCTTTGAGATACATCAAGTGTTTTTCAGTTTTTATCGGATCCTTGCCATTTCATTGTTCCAGCATGAAGACCCGTTCGTTCAGGAACAATCAGGCAATACTATAGCACCGATTGTAGAATATGGCAAGAAATGATCCGAACAACCCCAGAGAGGAGGATCTCATGAAAACGAAAATCAGAAACCGTTATTCAGTGGATGCCGATGTGGCCGCCCTGGTCGCCCTCTTTCTTGTCAGCGTGGTGGCCTGCATTTCCGTCTGGCTTTATTTTGGCGAGGCACAGGCCGAACGTCCTGCGCCTGCCAATTGTTCCGGTTGCGAAGTTGAAATGAAGAATTCAAATATGAGTACGTCATCACGTACGCTCGTCAAGGCCGATCCGAAATCGCTACCGGAAACCGAGAACAACTTACAGAAGGACAAGACACTTTCTCCATATTTCTTCGTGCAGAGTGAAAGCGATGAAGTGGATGCTCTGCCATTGAAGATGACACGAGCCGACATCGACATCAGCGGCGTAATCGCCAGTGTCAAAGTCACCCAGCTATATAAAAATGTCGGGCGGCAGACATTGGAAGCGATTTACATTTTTCCAGCATCCACAAAGGCAGCCGTTCACGCCATGAAAATGACGATCGGCGAGCGTGTGATTGAAGCTCAGATCAAAGAACGCGAACAGGCACGCGCCGATTACGAACAGGCCAAGGCGGATGGACGCACCGCTTCCTTATTGGAACAGCAACGTCCCAACGTTTTCCAGATGAATGTCGCCAACATCCTTCCCGGCGATGAGATCAAGGTCGAACTCCTTTACACGGAATTATTGGCCCCGGAAGATGGCATTTATGAATTCGTATACCCGACCGTGGTCGGTCCACGCTATTCCAATCAATCTGAGTCCTCCGCCGATGATCGACAGGCCTGGGTCAAAAATCCATACCTGCATAAAGGCGAAAACGCTCCTTTCACTTTCGGATTGCATGCAACGCTGCATGGCGGCATTCCGGTTTCCGAAATCGTAAGTCGCAGCCACGATATCTGGGTAGATTACCCGGACGAGAAAAGCGTGGAAATCGAACTGGATGAAAAAGCCGAAAACGGCAACCGGGATTTCGTATTGGATTACCGCTTGCAGGGCAAACAGATCCAAAGCGGTGTGCTGCTCTATCCCGGAGAAGAAGAAAATTTCTTCCTGATGATGATGGAGCCTCCCAAGCGGGTTAAAGAGACCGAAATCACTCCCAGAGAGTACGTGTTCATCGTGGATGTATCCGGCTCCATGAACGGATTCCCACTGGAAATCAGTAAAAAGTTGATGCGCGACCTGCTTTCCAACCTGCGTTCCAACGATTTCTTCAACGTGTTGCTCTTCGCCGGTGGAAACTCGGTTCTTTCCCCCAAACCGCTGGTAGCCAACAAGTCGAATATTCAGAAAGCGATCCGATTGATCGACCATCAGCATGGCGGCGGCGGCACGGAATTGCTACCGGCCCTGAAGCGTGCCCTGTCATTGCCTAAAGCGGAAGGCGTTTCCAGAACGGTGGTGATTGCAACCGATGGCTATATCGCTGTTGAGAAAGAAGCTTTCGAACTGATTTCTTCCAGCCTTTCCGATGCCAACCTGTTCCCCTTCGGGATTGGATCGAGCGTCAACCGCTTTCTGATCGAAGGCATGGCGCGTGCGGGATTGGGCGAGCCTTTCGTGATCCTCGATCCGCAGGAGGCGGAAAAAACGGCAGATCGTTTCAGAGAGTACATTCAAAGCCCGGTACTGACCGATATCGAGGTTTCCTTTCACGGGGCCGATGTGTACGACGTCGAGCCGGTCGCCCTGCCGGATCTGTTCGCCAAGCGCCCGTTGATTCTGTTCGGCAAGTACAAGGGGGACGCCACAGGCGAAATCGAAGTGACCGGGCTTACTCCGCGTGCGCGCTTCACCAAAACGATGAACATGCAGTCGGCGGATCAGTCGAGCAACAATCGCGCACTGAAATACCTGTGGGCGCGACACAAGATCTCGCGACTGTCGGACATGCAAAAACTGACCGGCGACAATTCCCGCATTCAGGAAGTGACCGATCTGGGGTTAAAATACAGCCTGCTGACAGACTACACCTCATTTGTCGCCATCGACTCTGAAATTCGCGGTTCGGGAGAATCCACTACGGTCAAGCAACCGCTGCCATTGCCGCAAGGTGTTTCGAATATGGCTGTCGGTACATTGGGTGCGTTGGCACAAAGCAGGGCATCTTCATATGGAAGCGGAGGATTGTCCATCCGTGGGTATGGACGAGGCGGCGGCGGCATGGCCAAAAGCAAATCCGCACCATGCCTGGACAAAGTCATGGCAGAAGAGGAAGCCGAACCATTGCTGGAGGCGACCAAGACAGAAAAGAAAGCCTCTGCACCGACATCCTATGTCCGTCTCGGTACGCTGGTTATCGTCGATGCGATTTCAAAGGATCAGCAGAATATCATTCAGCATGCGCTGAAAAAACTGTTGCCGAAAATGAAATCCCTGTACATGAAAAAGCGCGCCAGCAATCCATCGCTTTCAGGTGAAATTCGACTGAGCCTGCAAATCGACCAGAACGGGCACGTAGTCTCGGTTTCCATCGAGAAAAGCAGCCTGCTGCTGCCCTCTCTCGAACGCGAAATCACGGAGATGCTGAGCTACCTGAAACTTTCGAATTTCAAAACGAAGAAAACGGTGCGAGTCCGCGCGAGCTTGACATTCATTCATCGCTAGTATCGGAAGTTTCGATCCTTGCAACCTCCCAAATCGGCTGGCCGGTTCGATATCGGCCAGCCGGGAAAGGAGATCCAAAAATGAAAAACGACATTCACCTATCATCGAAAACCATTTCCTATCGAATTCCCGATTCGGCCAGGAAGAAACGCAGCCTGCTGGAAGTCATTCCCAGTATCCATCACAAACCCGAACCTGGGCGCTACCTTGTAGAGGTACGCGAGGTGCTATGGGGCAACACGCTGCTCAATGTCCGACACTTCGAATGCGGCGTGCCGATTACCTTGGGCGAAGGCAAAGGCTGCACGTTTTCCATATTCAACGACTATCTGGAAAACGGTCCACATACCCTGGTGCCACCGGATTCAAAGCATCGCAGTCTAATTCGGTTTCAGCGCAAATCGGGTGGCTGGGTATACCGGGATCATGAGAAACTGACGCTGGATGACGCACTGGCCAGCGGTCTGGCCTCTCGGGATGGCAATGGAATCGTGTTGAATCTTTCACCCGATGTCGGCGCAACGGCGAATTTCGGTCCGTTTTCTTATCATCTGCGCCTGGTAAACCCGGAATCATTAAAGCGAACACCCCTTATTCGCAGAATCGACACGCCGTTTTCTTCGGTAATGACACTGCTATACATGGGGCTGTTTCTGCTGGTCGCCTGGATCAATACCCTGCCCGCCCCCGAAGTCGCAGATATTTTAGACGACGTCCGGGACCGTTGGGATGGCCGAAGCCTAGCGGCTTTACAGGAACTCATCGAGAAACCGAAAATCGATTCCGTTAAATTCACTTCCCAGCCCAAGTCACTAGGCAAAGAAGGTCGCACGGGAACGGAAAAAAGCGAATTGGATACCACACAGGGAAGTTCAAAACGACGACTGGAGGATGAAGCGGTGGCTTCTCATGCTGGAATTCTAGGTGCGATGGATACCGGATTCGAGCGCATGGATCGCCTTTTTGGAAGCGGTGGATTGGGAGCCGGTCTTGAAAAAACGCTGGGAATGCTGCAAGGCATTCCCGATATGGACATGCGTGGTACCGGAGGCTTGGGATCACGAGGACCGGGTAGCGGTGGTGGCGGTGATGCGCTTGGGATCGGCGGCATTGGAACCCGTGGCCGACTTGGAGGAAAAACCAATCTGAAATACGGTATTGGGGACTCGGATCCTCTGAAAAAGAACAATATGCTGGCCAATGTAGAAACGGGAACGTCCACCGTGATCGGAGGCTTGGACAAATCCGTTATCGCGCGTGTGATTCGCAAGCATCATTCCCAATTTCGTTATTGCTACCAGAAGGAATTGCAGAAAAATCCGCGATTGTACGGAAAAATTTCCGTGCAGTTCACCATCGGCGCTGCCGGCTCGGTTTCTTCCTCTGCCATCCGTGTGTCGACGCTTAAAAATCACGCGGTCGAGCAGTGTGTCAGCCTAACGATGAAACGCATCCTTTTCCCGCAACCCAAGCAGGGAGGTGTGGTCGTGGTGACCTACCCGTTCATCTTCAACTCGAAGGATTAACGGACAGACGGTCTTCTTGATAGTGCATGACAAAAAAAGGCGGTTGCAAGGCTGGATATAAATAACAGCGTTGCAACCGCCGATTTGTTTGAACCATTTAAATGGAGGACTTATTCTTTTGCTGTCATGAAGTCGAAGGATTCCATCACTTCCATGATCACTTCCCCGGCGCCAATTCCCGGTCCCGTATTAGCTTCATATTTAGCCAGTTTTCCCGTCGGATCGTTTGCCACGGATTCCGCATCCACGATGTAGCCAACTTGATCGTTTCCCAAGCCTACCAAGAATTTTACTGGAGTCTGCATACGTTCACGAATCGCCACACCATATTCCGGAGCGATCTCTCCAGGCCAAACAACAAACTGTGCCGGTCCCAGTTTGTGCCAGCTAGCGGGAACATACTTTAGAATATAGCAGGTGTCTTCCGCCACATCGAAACTACGCAGATCCAGTCTTGCATACTTGGCCAGGTCGCGATAGAAACCATGTCCCTTGAGGGGAAACACTTCTTCTTTATGTTCGATATCGAATTCTTCAGCCTTGACTTCGTTCTCCGTCCCATCAATAACGGCGTTGGCAAACAGTCGCCCGAAATTCTCGGTTTTTTCGTAACTGCCTTCTTCGCCGGGAATGTCCGCATAGGCATCGCCATCGTGAACAGCCGCTTCAAAACTCTGAATGAACATGGCTTCTCCGCCGGTCTTCTCTTCGATTTCCAACCGGTAAGCCCAGATATAGTCCGCCGTAGCTTCTTTTAACAACCAGTCGATTTGCGTCGGATGCTTGGCGTAATTGGTGACGGTTAACATCACCTGACCGTCTTTATCTTTTGCACGCATGGTGTAAATGCGATCGTCGATCACTTCCGAACAGCGTTGACCGCTGCCGACAGGCACTTCGTCTCGGCCTGCATAGCCAACCAATTCCGTTTCGGAGAAAAACAAGTCCACTTCAGTAAACGATTGGGCCGCTTCCACTGCTGCCGTGGTAATCTTTTCCACATGCCATTCCAGAAGATCGCGCGAGATCGTACCGCCGATATCCTGGTGCATACCAACCAGATCCGTACTGGTGTGATTGTGGCTGGAGGCTAAAACGATCTGCTCAGGAGCGATTGTCAAGATATCCGACAGAGCCTCGGAAATGCTTTCTCTTACTTCGCGCACGCCAGGACCGTTATCGGCGAACTCAAAGGAATATCCGCAAAGATCCAGCGAAACGAGCATAAATGCCTGGTTGGCGTCGTTCTTGATCAGCGCCACTTGTGCCATCAAGGGATCGTGCACACCGACCATGGCGCGATGAACGCTAGGAACGCCGTAGGAACCCATCAGCACCGTTTCAAATTCTGGATAGGGTGTAATATCGATTTCAGAATAGCCGAGCAGGAATTTCGTCGGTTCGGTCACGACATCACCCTGCTCCAGATCCGTGTCACCATCGATGACGCTGTCGTCTTCTCCTCCACAGGCAGGAAGCCAACAGAGCAATATCAAGACGAAAAGGAAGCATAAAGACTTGTAACCGCCAAGGGACTTACTGAACTTCATTTCTATAACTCCTTGCCAAGCAGAACGACTAGAACATCCAACTTCAATGCGAACGGTACAAATAACGTGTATCGCTAGCGTAGAGCAATTACTTTCTAGCACAGAAAACAAATCAGGTAAAGGATCAAAGCAATATCGGAAAATGATACGTAATAAAGCATAACAAATGATCGTTTGTCTATGATTGAACATGCTGTTACGGTATAATTAAAGCAACTCGAACGAAATTTGGTTCGAGTGGAAAGATTGGCCATGAAAAACATTGTGGCCCACATCTCAGCAGAATTCGACGCTCGTCCCCGCTGGCATGCCTTTGTTGTCGGTCTGGCACTTTGGTCTCTGGCATATCGGGGAAACATGTTTCTCAATTTGTTCCCCGCTACCGACTGGCCCATGCTTTCTTTTGAAAGAAACATCCCCTTTGTCGATTGGACCATCCTCCCTTATCTATCCGTATTCCTACAGATCTTTTTAGGAATGTGGCTGTTACAAACGCGGCGTTTCGGCTGTGCAATATCTGCGGGATTGGTGATGATCGCCGTTTACGGTCTGATCTTTCTATTCTGGCCCAGTTATTATCCAAGAGAAGGCTTCGAACCGGGAGGATACTTTGCCTGGATGTATCAACAGATGTGGACCTTGGACCCGCCTCGCAACTGCTTTCCCAGCCTGCACGTCGGCATGGCCTTTTTAGCCGCCTTTTCCATGCTTGGTCAGAATCGCAATCGTGGATGGCTATTTCTGTTGTAAACAGTCATCATCAGTATGTCTTGCCTGACCACCAAGCAACATTACTTAATGGATCTTGTTGCCGGTGCCGCAACTGCTTTTTTATTGCATGTCGTATTCTCTAAACAGTGCAGTCTGCCCATCATTGCCGATGACAAGCGAGTGACCCCCTGTTGTTCTCCTATGCATGATCCGCTATAGGGCGCAGTTTGCTTTGTGGTCTTGCCGACGACCATCGGTAACGCCTACGGGTGAAGGACGGCTGTTGCCCGATGTCACGGTTTTTCTTGAATTCGGTTAAGCGAATCAACGCGGGAACGAATGCCGCCTGAACACGTTCAATAGCTGAAAGCGGTCCGGTCGCTGTTTCCAGCCTGTCATACAAATCATGTAACCAAGTGACACTTGCTTTCGGAGCTTTGGAATAACTGGCGGGAAGCAGTATCATGGCTCTATGACACAACTGGCGATAGTATTCCGCTTTTTGCCATACCCGATCCGCAGGATGTTCGCGTAATTGCTCATAACCGTTTAACATGCAATCCACCACTCTGAAAATCGATGGCCCAAGCTTTTCGAATTCCTGTCGATACAGATCCCGTTGAATCCGTGACATCTTTTCTCGATCGATGTGTGGATGTTGAAAACCAAGCGTAAAGCCATCGTGCAAGCGGTTATCCGCCATTACAGCAAGATCCAAACGTTCTTCCTTTTCAAGTCGAGTTTGCAGTGGTGTCCCAGGAGAAGGACCGTAAATCAAGAACTGGCTCATTGTCGGTTGCAACCTCATCAACTCTTCGAATTCTTCATAAATGATCTCAGGTGTCTGATAATCGAAACCGATGATCATTGAAGCCAGGACGCTGATGCCATGTTGCCGGAACGAGGTGAACAATTCTTCATAGCTTTTCCCTTTCTGCTTGGCGTAACCGGCACGTTTGCCTTCATAGCCGATCCAAATCCAGTCGATTCCCATTTCAACCAACTCGGAAGGCTCATACTGAGACAAGGCTTTCACACTGCCAAAAACCGACAGCGACAAAGGTGGCAGCCCGGAATCGCGAATCGCCCGTAAGAACTCGCGACCTCGTTTTTCATTTAGCAGGAAATCCTCATCGTTGATCCAGAAGGTGGTCATATCCGGATGCTTGCGTCGTAGATCGATGATTGCCTGAAGGATCTCATCACCCGATTTAAGAAATTTGATATGCTTACGCTTGAAATAGTGTGAGGTCGCACAGAAATCGCAACCATTCGGACATCCCAAACCGCCAAACACATAACCGGTTTCACCTGTCATCGGGATGGAAAAGATCGTTTGCTTTTGTGATATATCCGGCTGGACGATGGGCGCCTTTGGATCTTCACCAAGCAGGCGTCTCATGAACTGCACACCCTCTTCCTGACAGATACAATCGGCATATAAAGACAAGCGATCTTTACCGAGAGCGGTTCCATAGCCGCCTAAAACGATTTTGCTTTCCGGAGCATGCTTTCGAATGGCTTTCACCATGGGAATCATCTTATGAAGAGTCGCACTGATAAAGGCGATACCGATGTAATCGTATCCTTTTTTGATTTCGCGAACGAACTCTATCATGCTCGGATAATGCAGGGTCACGGTCGGCGCTTTAAGATTCGCCGCAATGAAATCCAACCCCCATTGCGTAGTCGTTGCACGAACCCGAAACACGCCTTGCGCCCACATGATCTGATGGGTTCCCTCGGCACTGACTCCAAAACCATCTCCATATTCTGGGCCGAAAGGTTTGCAGACACTGCTGAGTAGCACTCGTTTCATCTTTTCAGGTGACATAATCTTTCTCCAGGTTTATAGGTTGTGTGTTCCTGGGTCTCCTTTTTTTTCGTATCACGTATTTCATTGTAGGCATCGGGAATGGATTACACTGTAAAACAACTGTAAAAAGCCTCCGTTGGCTTGTTCCTTCCAATTCAATAAGGTATGCTTCGATCATGAAACGAGTTGCACTACCCATCGCCGCTTTCGTGCTGGCACAATCCGCAAGCGTGGCACTTTTGGTGCTGTGGATCGTTCAGCATTCGCTTGAACCCTCCCATGTCTGGTGGATGATCCAAGGCATTCTGCTTTCTTTGGTAATCATTCTGGGGGCGACCACCTTATTCATATTCTGGACCAAGTCCCGCAATCTGGATGCGGAGCGAGTCAACTTCATTTCCAGCATCAGCCACGAGTTGCTGACCCCTCTGGCCTCATTGCGCTTGTATGTAGAAACCATGCAGTTGCATCAACTGGACGATGAAACCAGGAAGGTCTTTCTTGAGCGAATGCACAACGACAGCCTCAGACTGGCTGGTTCGATTTCCAGCTTGCTTTCGGCAGGCCGTATCGAACAAGGACGAGCCATCTACCAGTTCGAACATCACGATCTGACCGATCTGATCAATGAATGCATCGAAGCCAATCCGGAATACCAGGGGAAAGCCAATATCGAATTGCAGCTTGAATCGAATTCGTTTATGAAGGCAGATAAAGCGGCCATGTTGAGCGTACTACAAAATGTGTTCGACAATGCGATCCGCTATTCCCCTTCCCCGGCTCGGATCAAGGTTTCTCTAAAACGTCAATTAAAGCGCCTGCGACTGGAAATCAGCGACAATGGCGAAGGTATCCCGGAATCCGAATTGTCCCGTGTCTTCAAACTGTTCTATCGACACTCCTCCAAGCCCCAGGGCAGCGGACTGGGATTGTATATCGTCCACAAGATCGTCCGTGCGCATCGAGGAAAAGTCTGGGCGGAAAGCAAAGGTAAAGGTGAAGGCACGAGCATTGTGATGCTGTTCAAAGCGGATGGACCGAAAGAACATCATCGGAATGAGAAGGAGTAGGAGTTATGGCTCGCATCTTGATTATAGAAGATGAACGAAATCTGGCTGAAGGGCTGAAATTCAACCTCCAACTGGAAAAGCATGACGTCCATTGTGTTGAAAGTGCGGAGGAAGCCCTGGAAATCTATCGCGATTACGACATGATGGTGCTTGATATCATGTTACCCGGCATGAACGGCTTGGAACTACTGGCATTGGTCAGGCAAAAAGACTTTCAATATCCCGTACTGATCCTGTCCGCCAAAGCGCGCGAAGAAGATCGCCTGAACGGCTTTTCCGCCGGAGCGGATGATTATGTAACGAAACCGTTTTCACTGCCGGAATTGATTTTGCGTATCAAGCGCATGTTGGAACGAACCAGTTGGTACGATGAAGCAGCGCGAAGTGGAGAAAACGTGGAGTTCGGTGACTATTGGATCAATTTCCGCAGTTTCGAAGCCAAGACGAACCAGGGCGAAACTCGCCTGACGCCATATGAGTGCTATGTCATGAAATACCTGATCGAAAACCAGCAGAGACCGGTCAGCCGCATCGAATTACTGGAGAAAGTCTGGGGATATTCTTCTGCCCTTGAAACCCGTACGGTGGACATTTTTATTGCAAGGTTACGCAAGCTATTCGAAAAGGATTCCAAAATTCCACTCCACATTCGCACCTTGCGTGGGGTCGGTTATCAATTTTTCCCATAATCACATATTCAAAAACTATTCTGCAAGCCGGACGGGTGCATCAAAAGAAGTTGCAAACCTGTCTGATTTCAGGGTGGCGCGGGCTAAGCCGCAGGCTTGCCCGTGTTAAAGAGCCACATGGGCAAGCTCCGTTTCTCTTCGCTTAGCCGATGGCAGCCGTTTTCAAAGTCAATCGCAATATCTTGTGATGCGCCCAAGCCGGACAAAACAAGGCATTTCACCTTGACAGTCTTTCTTTAGCGGTGCTACTGTTTTTGTATTGATGCTACCTTTCTTCGGTTACAGCAAGTTGAATAACGAGAAAGAAGCATCATTGCGTTTCATGCTGTACCACAAGATACAAAGCTGCTTTTCATTCGGAGGTGTTGTATGCACATGGCCGATGCGTTGGTTTCTCCTGCCGTAGGCGGTGCTTTGTGGACCGCGTCCGCCGTATTGATCGCCACCAGTTCGCGCAAAATCGCAAATGAACTGGACGATAAAAAAGTTCCTTTGATGGGCGTTGTCGCAGCGTTCATCTTCGCAGCCCAGATGATCAACTTCACGATCCCGGCCACCGGCTCCAGCGGGCATCTAGGAGGAGGACTGATTCTGGCGATTTTACTGGGGCCATACGCCGCTTTTCTTACGATGGCTTCGGTACTTACCGTGCAGGCTCTCTTTTTTGCAGATGGCGGACTGCTTGCCCTGGGAGCGAACATCTTCAACCTTGGCTTTTTCCCCTGCTTCATCGCTTATCCGCTGATTTACAAACCACTTGCAGCAGACCAAACTTCCAAAGGCCGCATTGCATTTGCGGCCATCCTGGCAGCTGTAATCGGTTTGCAGATGGGCTCATTAGGTGTCGTCATAGAGACCGTGTCATCCGGTATCACCGAACTTAGTTTTTCCTCATTCCTGCTTTTAATGCAACCCATACATCTGGCCATCGGTATCGTTGAAGGTCTGGCAACGGCGGCTGTCGTCATGTTTGTGCAACAGGCCCGCCCGGAACTATTGCAAGCTGCCAGTACGAACACATCGATTGCAAACCTCTCACTAAAAAAGGTGTTCGTCGGTCTTGGCGTAGCGACCCTGATAACCGGAGTCATGCTAAGTTGGTTTGCCTCGACTCATCCCGATGGACTGGAATGGTCGATTTTCAAAACGACTGGCGAAGAAGAACTGGCTCCCCCTGCCGCTCAAGACAGGCTTTATAAATCGCTTGCGCAAGTTCAGGAAACAACAGCGGTGCTGCCGGATTATGGTTTCAAAGCCAGCGAAGCGGCGGAAGAAGAGGAAGCGTCCTGGCCTGCCGTAAGCGCCGGAACCAGCGTTTCCGGACTAGTCGGCAGTGCTTTAACACTCTTTCTGGCTGCCTTTATCGGCCTGCTGCTAAAGAGGCGCAGTCGGGCAACTAGATAACCTCTTGCGCCTTTACCCTCTGGCTATTTCATTCGGGACAACATGCGAAATCGATCCACAACATGAATTCCGTTGAATCGCAAGTTTTCGATCTCGGCGCGATGGATCGCCTCTCGCGCCAGCAAAGTATCGTTCACCAGTTGGACCCACGCGCCAAACTACTGGTAACATTAGCCTTTATCGTAACGACGGTCTCTTTCGGGAAATACGATCTGGCACAGTTGATGCCGTTTCTGCTTTACCCGATTTTTCTGATCGCCGCAGGACGTATTCCTTTTTTCTATATAGCGAAAAAAATCCTGTTGGTCTCACCGTTTGCCATCATGATCGGGATTTTCAATCCGTTTCTGGACTCGCACATTCTGTTGACCCTCGGGCCGCTTGACATAAGTGGTGGCTGGATTTCCTTTTTTTCTATTCTTCTGCGCTTTGTGTTAACGGTTTCTGCTGCGTTACTTTTACTTGCAGTAACCGGCTTGAACGATGTCTGTCTCGCAATGGAAAAGCTAGGCGCACCAAGAGTGTTTTCGATACAGTTGATGTTTCTGTATCGCTATCTGTTTGTATTGACGGAAGAAAGCCTGCGCTTGATTCGTGCGCGTTCCCTGCGCAGTTTCGGAAAGCACGATGGCGGCTTGAGAAGTTATGGTCCGATGGTCGGACATCTTTTGCTTAGAACCCTGGACCGTGCCCAGCGCATTCATCTTGCGATGCATTGCCGAGGCTTTACCGGCCAGATCAATCGCATACAACCTTTGCATTTTAGCCTTTCGGATGCTCTCTTTATTGCGTTCTGGTGTTTCTATTTCATTTCCTGCCGATTTTACAATCTTCCAGATTTATTCGGAAAACTGATCATGGAGTTGTTTACATGAGCCATCACATTGTGGAAGCCTGCGACATTCATTATCAGTATCCCGATCATACTCGGGCCTTGCAGGGAGTATCTTTCCTGATTACCCATGGGGAATCGGTGGCTGTCATCGGTGCCAATGGTGCTGGTAAATCCACGTTATTACTACATTTGAATGGCTTTCATATCCCGCAGCAAGGCGCCATGCGCATTGGCGATTCGCGTGTGACGAAGAAAACACTGGAACTTGTACGTCGTACGGTCGGTATGGTTTTCCAGGATCCCGACGACCAGCTTTTCATGCCCACCGTTTATGAGGATGTGGCCTTCGGACCAATGAACCTCGGCATGGAAAGCGACGAAATCGAGCAACGTGTGCTTCAATCGCTGGAACGAGTAGGAGCCTTGCACCTGAAAGATCGACCTCCCTACAAGTTATCGGGTGGCGAAAAGCGTTCCGTAGCCATCGCAACCGTTCTTTCCATGTCGCCTGATATTCTGGTGATGGACGAACCCTCTTCCAATTTAGATCCCAAAAACCGCCGACAACTGATTAACCTATTGAAATCATTTGAACATACGAAAATCATCGCCACTCACGACCTTGATTTGGTGATGGATGTCTGCGAGCGCACAATAGTGCTTCAACATGGCCGCGTTCTTGCCGATGGCCCGACTATTGACATCATGAACAATTCGGAATTGCTGGAAAAAGGCAACCTGGAACCCCCGTTCAGTCTGCAAGCTTGCCCCGTCTGCTCACGAAAGTAGCTTTCTGTTCCTATAGTTCCATAATAATTCCAAGAAGATAGCACGTCGTCTCAATATTGTCTCCAAAACAGGCTTGACATCTAGAGAAAGACTTGTACACTACTGTTAGTTATGTCTATCACTTTAAGAGGAGAATATCATGAGTCGGTTTTGTAGTACTTCTTGTGCAGTGATCATTACACTTCTGTTTGCTTCCACTTCTTCCTATGCAGCCGATACAACGGAAACCTTCGACATTGGAGCGACTGATTTTGAATTTTACCTTGGCTTTGATGGAATCGGCTTAGGTGAATATGAAAAATCGATTTCTGCCGAAGGAGTGGCCGGATATGGCTTAGTGGAAAACCTCTCTGCCTACCTTGCCATTTCAGGTGCCGGAAATGAGTATTTTTCCAACGGAGAATGGGGCCTTGCGATAGGATTTTTCGGAACCCCGCTTGACAGCGAGCATGTCGATATTGACCTGTTTCTCGAAGCAGGAATATCACAAGATGACTTTTCGCTGATTCCGGCATTGGAACTTAATTTCGACCTGGACAACGACCAATCAAGCTGGGGGCTTTACTTCGTGGTTTCGGAAGTGTTGTCCGGAAGAGAAAAAACCTCGAAAACGACACAAACGGAGGACGATGACAGCTCCACCGAATATGAATTTGCTCCAATGACGGAACTGACTGCCGGCACCTATTGGACAGTGGGAGAAGGCCACCAGTTGTTATTGGAATACGACATGGGTTTCGCTCATAATCCTTCAGAGGATGAACGGGATATTGAAATCGGGGCAGTTGCGTTAGGTTACAATGTGGTTTTAAACGATGCAATCGAGATGATCAATCAAGTCACTTTCGATATTCCACAAGAAGATGAAGAGTTTTCCATTGGAATTTCAATGGGAATCATCGTCACCCTGCCAACAGGTCAGGAGGAAGACATGCCGGAGCAAGCTTCACTTTAACAAAAGATCCCGAACCAACTCACAGGCATTTAAAAGGAAAGCCCCTCGTGAAAACGAGGGGCTTGATATTCTATAGCTGTGTTACGAAGCGATCAGACGTCCAACAATTGCAGGATAACCTGCGGTCCGATGGTTGCTTGTGCCAGCGAAGCCGTATCGCTCTGGAAAAGAATCTGATCTTGGGTAAACGAAACAAGCTGAGCCGCTTGAGTAGCTTCCTGAACCGAGTTCATCTCTTCTTGCAGGCTAAGATAATTCTGATGAGCCACAGTCAGTTGATTCGTTTGTTCGTTCAGTAGCTGCTGAACCTGATCCTGCTTGATTCCAACCTGCTCGATGGCCTGTTCAATTCCACCTAGCGAAAGCTGCGCGCTTTCCTCTGTAGTCAGATCGATGGTCGGCAACGCCAGGCTGAAATCCTGAAGGACATCTGCGTTGGCATCGGTGGTAAATACGTTCTGACCATCGAAGGTGGTGTTTTCCAGCACGGAACCGACATCTTCCACCAACGAGGCGATCTGGCTTTCCAGGTTGCTTCGTTCAGTATAGGGGAGATTGGGGGTCGCAGCCTGTTGCGCAAGATCTTGAATTTGCAGCAAGGACTCACGCACATTCCCTAAGGCCAAACTGGCATAGTTATCCAACGTAAAAGGTGCGGATTGATCGGCGGCTGCCAATCGCTCCTGAACCAAAGTACTGGCCTGTTCCACCTGATCCAACGCATTGTTGATATTTTGCAGGAACGTTTCCGGATTTTCCTGCGGCTCTAGGTTGATCCCGCGAACATCAACAGGAGCATTCGCCGTGTATTCCGTCGTTACTCCTTCATCCGCAGTTGCAGCGATGCCGAACACATTCTGGCTTCCGTATTCCGCATTCTGGAAGGTGGCGGTGTATTCTTCCATCAGTTCATCGGCCTGGGTTTGCAGCTCGGCCCGTGTTTCCGTGCTGGTTCCCTGCTCCGAAGCCTGTTCGGCCAGTTGCTTGATCTGATCCAGCAACTCGTCCGCTTTCGTCAGCGCATTATCAGCAACCTGGGTACGCGACACATTGTCTGTCGCAGCGGCAAGTTGTTCCGTAACCTGCGAGACTTCATTCCGGAATCGTGCGGAATTGCTTAACTCAACCGTCGCAGCAGCAGTTGCCACATCTTCATCCGTAGCGAACTGCGCGTTCGTTACTCCACCAAGGTTGGAGATATTCTGAATTTTGAAGAATTGATTTTGAGCAACGGCACTAGTGGCTAGTTCGTAGGCTCTCATGATGGTTCCTCCTTGAAACCTGTTCATCGGCGATCCATGCCGATGGGAAGAATAGTCCTCCTCCTGATTATATTTTGCGACAGCAATTCTCGTTTGTCAACCGCTTTTTAACAATATAATGTTTCAGAAGGGTTCGATGCGACCAATTCTACCAGCAGTAATCTCAACTCGTTCAAGGGATAAATCGTGGGGAAACGACACCTTGGTAGACAAATTCAGAAGGGGTAGTTTCTTTCATTGTACAGAATTCTGCTGCGGCTCGCCTTTTCGATACCAGTTGTTCGATTGGCACCCAAGAGTTCCCCTTTCGGGCAAACACCTGTACTTTCAAATCGCACAAGCAACTGTTGTGGCACCAAAACGACTCGTTGTGCGGTGAAGTATAGGGAAAACAAACGAATGCACTTTCTGGAGCGGAAAATTCAACTTCAATGCGTGTTTCTCGCTCGATCGCTACATAACGCCAGATTCCCTTCTCATAGCAAGCTCGCGAATGCAACAATTGCAACGGAGTTCGAACGCCATAACGCCCGGAAGGAGCATTTAACTGTAGCAATGTCACCGGATAGCTGGCCCGTCCCCAATCAAACAGCTTGACGGCCAGCACTTCCAACCAGGCCCCGGGTGAATTCTCGAAATCATTGCAATGACCCCAGAGCCATTCTCTTGCATAGTGATATCCCCAATGATGGGCCTGTCCCGCCGGATCACCTTCGAAACGGTAGGTTTCCCCATCGATCGTCAATTCCCCTTCCAACTCGATATCTACATTTGGAACGCAGACATCCGCTTTGGGAATATGACTACCCCGGATCAACTTGGGTACAAGCCAGATATCTTCCGTGTGTGGCTTATAGTGTAAATCCCAGGACGCGAAATGAGAATCATTGGCGAACTCGGCACGATACTGTCCTTCTCGCAAACGCGATTCGCCGATGACGACATCCAGACCGCCTCTTCCGAAACATACACTGGATTCCGGATACATTCGATGAAAAGCCAGATTTTCTCCCGGCTTTTCCGGATCGAACATGGCGCACCACAAACCACCGAACTGATCGCGAGTTCCATCTGGGGTTAAATTCAAGGTGCTACGCAGCCAAAAGGACTTTCCACTTGCACGATGATTTACAGTGAAATACCACGTTTCATAAAACGCGTTCTTTTTTTCATCCCAAACCACACGATTGCTCATAAAATACCCCTTTCCCTTCACTAACGGTAACACGTCAATCAGGTGTAGTATGTCTCCCCAAAAAGATCAAGAGCTTTGTCACGTCATCTCCGCCAACTCGATAGATAGAAACCATCGCCGCCCGTTTTCCATCGACATGATTCCCCGATTTCTGCTTTTCGATCTAAAATGTTGTCAAAGTGATGACCATGAAGTATACTATGCAAACCTTATTGAAAGGCTTGGAAACCGGGGTAAGTTAAAGGACTTTTAATGGTCAAGGAGCTTGGAATGAAGGTCAAAGCCTATTGGCTTATGCTGATTTGTTTATTTTTCGCTTTTTCTGTCCTCGGCTGTGCCGAAACCAAAAAAACAGCGGAAGAAAAAGATTTCAGCGATGCCAAGATGTCCCACATGGATAGCGATGGTCTGCGTGTAAAAGAATTCGATCTCAATTCCGATTTGAAACCGGATGTTTTTAAATTTTATGCCACTGGTAAAGACGAAGAAACGGGCAAAAGCATTTTAGTGCTGGTTAAACGCGAATTGGATTTGAATGGCGATGGAAAAATCGATGTCTGGTCAGAATACGGACCCGACGGTCAAATGTCCAAGGAGTCCTTCGATCTCGATTTTGATGGACGCATCGACCTGATCGACCACTATGCAAAAGGTCAGATCATTAAGAAATCCATCGATTTCGCTTTCGATGAAAAACCGGACATGTTCAAATATTATCTGAAAAACCAGTTGGTGCGCCTTGAGAAAGATCGCAACAACGATGGTCGCATCGACTATTGGGAATATTACGAAAAAGGGGAATTGGACCGTATCGGCCTGGATATTGATGCAGACGGTCAGGTAGACACCTGGCGGACAGCGGAAAAGAAGGAAAAGCCTGCACCGAAAGAAATGCCCAGTACCATCGCGGATGAACCGGAAGAAGAAACAGAGCAGGATACAAAAGCGCTGGAAGAATCCGAAGAAGCCGCCAAACAAGAAGCAGACAAGATGATGGAACAGGTGGAAGCGAATACCGAAAAAGAAAAAAGTGAAGAGCCGAAAGCGCCCTGATTCCTACATTATCCAGAACATCATCAACCGCTCCACCATTTTCTGGTAGGGGCGGTTTTCTTTTGCACGAAACTCAACCGTCTCCGCTGCAATCTTGCATTGTACAATTCCAATAAGGCAGGAAAGAAGCCAAAGCAAGCAAGAGAGAATGCGATAACTCCCAGCAGAGTTGCAAGTCCCACAATCGCTGCGCCACGGTGCGTAAACGATAACCACCCGATCTGCGAAAACAGTAAAGTCAAAACGGCCACCAATACCGCCTGCCCTTCCGCAATCAACGACTGCACCGCGCCGATCAATCCATCTCGCCAATAGCGCAAATACATGCGAATGCTGGCATCAAATCCAAACCAAAGCAGAATCGGCACACCCATCAGAATATAAATATTCCACTTGATCGAGAAGATCGACATACTCAAAATTAAAATGCTATTTCCCACAATTACCGGGGTGGGAATCAGGAACAAACGTGGAAATGGTCGGAATATCAAAGGCAGAATCACCATAACTGCTAAAAGCCCCGCCAATAGACCGGAATACAGCATCGGCTTTAACTTGTTCAGCATGCTGGCCAGTTCCATCATCTGACCGTACGCCTCTATGTTCGGATGTTTTGCCAATAGAGGCTGCAAGAACTCGGCTGTAGCCAACGCAGCTTTTCCCTGAAATGCGGATTGTGCAGGGTAAAGGTATGCAACGGTTCCAACATATCTGGAATGATACGCCCTGAAAACAGGCAGTAGATTTTCCGGCTTGGCAAGCTTTTGGCTATCCTTCTTGTCCAACTCGCCAGCCAATTCAGACTGCCTGATATCCCGATACAACTGGATCAACTGGCCATCCGACAAACTTTGCAATGTTTGCAACACGGCCTGATCCCATTCCGAATCGGTTATTGTGTCCGGCAACGTTCGTAATGAACGATGCAAAATCTCCAATATTTTTTCCGTTCCGGTGGGCTGTTGACTGAACACCCGGATCACGCTGATGGGTAGTTGGTAAATACTAACAGAGGATGGATGCAACAAGGACCGTACATCATCAATCTTGCGCTGAATGCGCCGATCCAGAAATGCGATATTTTCATGGGTCGCCAATTGATCGATGCGAGCAAGAATCTCTTTTTTCTTTTCCTGTTCAGCGGGAACGAATCTGAGGATAGAGCTTTCATTTTGTATCGCCGGATCGGGATCGCCCTCTTGCTCCGTATCAAGTTTTTTTAAGAAAGCATGTAATTCGTTTCTTGAAGGAGCGACAATGACGACTGGACGCAGGTGAATCGGAACCGCTTGTTTGAATTTCTTTTCGACTTCTGCGATCCGTGGCGGTGCCGGAAGAAAATGAAGGAAATCGTACTCGAAATCAATAGCAGGTTTGCAGCAATCTTCTCCA
This sequence comes from Myxococcota bacterium, assembly GCA_965140415.1. Taxonomy (GTDB): domain Bacteria; phylum Myxococcota_A; class SURF-8; order SURF-8; family SURF-8. The sequence continues at coordinate 3,093,710 of OZ223209.1, read as the reverse complement.
TCGCAACAGCGATTTGCACTGGAACACCATGGTTTCTGCCAACAAAACCAACTTTGAAAAAACAATACAGCAGTCACAAGAACAAGCCCTACGCCGATTGCAACGACAGCTTTCCCACGCGGCATGCGTCTCGGCATTGGCTGCACGATACGAACGGAACTGCTGAATATCATTAGAGAAACATGCTCGCTCGTCAACAGTAGAACCGGCAGGAATCCCAAAACAGCAACAAGTATCAGCAGGATACCAATAGCAGCGATTCGGCAGAACAGCGCCATGCCTGGAAACGAAAAGAAACTCATTCCCAGAAGCACAATTGCGACAATCAGCGCCACAGGCAGCATGATTTCGCCTTCTCGGATCACAATGTTTTTTACGGCATTATGGACATCATAATCCAGACGACGAAGCTCTGCGTACTTGTAAAGAAACAGAAGCCCATACGTCAAGCATAAAGTCAAAGCGATGGGGATCGCAGTGAAACCGAATAAATTCACTGAATGATAATACAGGGTAACCAGTGCGACCATCCAACAGGAAAAACTGATTCCTACCAATCCCAATAGAATTAACGGGCGTGGACGCCGAAAGATCAGTAGAGTCAGCAAAGCAAAACAAATAAAGAAGATGCCATGGCAGACTTTCCTGTCATGGTCAATAGTATCGCGCCACACAATCTGCTCTATATATGAGCCTCCAATTGAAAACTTCAAGCCGCTTTTATGCTGCTTTTGCAATCTGGCCTGTGCTGTATTCCGCACCCATTCCACGAGACGTTGGGAAAACCCGATATCGCTGCTGGGCTGAGTGGGTTTGAATAAAGCAACCAAAATGTTCTGATCGACAGAAACCGTGTACTCCTGAAATCGCTCCATGCCGTATTTGGCTTGCAAGTCTTGAAAGGAAATATCAACTTCCGATTCTTCCTGCTGCTCAAGGTCAATATAAAACGGGTTGTGTTTCATCCTTTCCTGTTCGAGGCGACGCTTCAAGCGGCTTTCAATGTCCAGCAAATCGGCGATTTTCAAGTACAGCAGGCGGCGATCTTCGAAAAAGGAAATGGGCAGGCGGTAAATGGCATACTGAAGCATTCCATCCTGGCCGATATCCAACAACCGGTCGCGCTCGATAGTCAGATCGTTTACGAGTTCCGAAATGAACGCAGCTTTTTCTGCCAACGTTCCTCCCTCGACAACTCCATAGAGGATATCTGTCGCCCCGATACCTTGAGATAGATTTTCATTTTCTTGCGAGGAGTACAATGCAGATGGGAACAGGACGTTTTCCGAGGATTCAAGCTGGAAGTTCAGTGCCGGACTTACACTCAACGCAGTCAAAACAAGAAACAAGATCAGCAATGGGCGAGTCTTTGAAGAAAGCAACTCCGCCCAGCGCGTCAACAAGCCTTCCATGCGTGTCACAGCATTTCGTTCCGCCACGTCCTTCGCCGCCTTCCATCACCGACGCGATTTTTCCTATCTTTGCAAAATGTGAAACCGGGATGAATCCCAAGCAGTCCGGCACTCTATCCATCCAGAGCACCAGACTGCTTCAGAAATCGAAGATCAATAGGAACAAGCATTTCCTTCCGCTCTTGCACCGAAACAAGGACCGGCATGCACATGGGAAATCATGTCCGTGAACATTTCCATGTGCAAATTCTGGGTCGCCACATCAGGAAACTCGACCTGTCGCAAAACGCGAGTCGCCGAGCCTTCTCCCAAACCATCGAAATTATTCGAGATTGGTTCATCTAATTCCGAAAGATGTTCAACCGAATGATGAACCGGAGTCGCCAGATCGGCACCGTAAACATAGGCTTGCAGATCCGTCGCCGGATTGATCAAGACCGGCTCTCCAACCGCTTCCCAGATCAGAATATCTTTGGGAGCCAACTCTGGATTTTCCTGCGATTGCGGGAAATTGACAGGATCTCCGCCATCAAGCAGAGTTTGGATGAAGCCGAGAAGCAAACGGATCTCGGCATTGGGACGATTCTTGACCATGTTCATAATAAACATACTGAACATGCCGTCAGAAACCACCAGGCGGTATGGGCATCCTCCTGCAACTAAACTCGCGCCGAGCACGTTATCTGCAACGGATGAAGTCATGGTGCCGCTGACGGAGCCCATCGAGTGTCCCATGAAAAAGAGCCTGGTTTTGTCCAGCGTCTCGGTCTCACCCGTGTATTGCTCCAAAGCTGTGTTCAGGGCATCGATTCCTGTCAATACGGAAAGGTGGTCCGAGCTGGCCTGCCTGAAGTTATCACGCGTACGCAGGGGCTCATCGAAGTTGGCCATGTCCAGTTCCGAGCCATTGTTGCTCCCACTGGCACGGTCGCCATGATAAGGCAGATCGATTCCCAAAATGGCAATCCCGTTTTCCAGGTAGGGTTTGGCAATGGCGAGAGAATCATATTTGAAGCGACTTCCACCATGCTGGAAAAGAAGCATCGGGAAGGGAGCCTGACCGTCTTTTGGAAGAATAAGGAAATATCCAGGACTTGTAGTTCCAGCAGCAATAGGCGTTTCCGTTTCGATGTCGGTTTGGATGATACCGTTCTCGTCCTGATACATCGGAGTTGTAAACAGACCGGAATAGCTATGCTCGGCCAATAATGCCAACGTGTCGGCATCGGCTTTCAAACCATCAAAATTGTCGTAGTCGCTATGTTCCTCGATGCTCGTAACCTGCAAGGTCGGTGTTTGCGATAACTCATCATACAGGTTCGCATGAACGATGCTGGTGCGGCTGACTGTCGTAGGCAAAGCATATACCAATGCCTCTCCTTCCCCGGCGGCCACCAGCGCATTGGCTGCATCCACGTATTGCGGGTGCACCTCGCTGCTGTCACAAGCAGGCAGAGGAGTCGCTCCCGTTGTAACGCCTTCATACAAAGCGAGAATATACCGTTCCCCCTTCTGGGGCAGCGGCAACGGCTTGTTGGCCTGTATCATTAAGAGAGATGGATCGTCGGACAATTCAACGCTGATATCCACATCGGAAAGCAACGTTACGTCCTGGGACAACCAACTGAACACCTTTACTTTCTCCCCATCGACGGCACTTGCATCGTTGTCCAGGGCAATCACCCAATCGGCCATGCGGGGAAATCCATCCAAATCGTTAATTGCCAGATACCACTCCTCTTTTTCGTCTTTTAAGAGCAAGGCGGCTTTATCGTTTGCCGGAGGCTTGAGTTGTACACCGGTAAGGGTGTCTGCGCTGTTTTCCCAGCTCGGAGTGGGATATTGGAATGCATCCGAGCGCGAAGCACAGGAAGCATATTCGAATGAAGCCAGTTCCTGGTCTCCATCCGTATCGCCATCCGTATCGCCATCCACCACTTCATCGTCGCCGCCACAGGCCGGGATAACGAAGATGAATGAAAGCAGGATCATCGAAATAAGGATTCGTCGCCACACGATTCTTGACATGGTTCATTACTCCAATTACATAGTTTGTCTTCTGTTTTCATTACAATGCGAACTACTTTAGCCCTGCCATCAAGGCCTGGCCCAATGTCGAAATGCTCTTCGGTTGCTTTTTCATTTCATTTCTTACGGACTCCGATAACTCGATATGAATGAACTGTCCCCCCAGTTTCCGTATCAACTTCCCCTGCACATTCGTCGTGCCGCCTAGTACTTTGATGGTGCTGGGATACAAGGCAATCTGCTTGGGAGAAAAATGCTGATAAAAGGCGGTAACCATCTTATCGAAGTATTTGCCAACTTTGCGACGATGCCCGGGACTGAGAATCATTTTCGTATCATGATCTCGAATACTGGATTGATTGAAGCCATGGATCTGAACGAACACCGTCTGCGGTAATCGCTTTGCCCACAGTGCAGTCAAGTCCTGATACAGAGTGTCGGGGTTGTGCGCCAGGTCATAGTCGCTATCCTTGTTGGGCTGTTTCCCGGTCCAGCCATAGCGTTGCCAGTCGCAAAAGAAGACGGCACGCACGGGATAATTTACGAATATGTATTTGGCGATCACATCCGTGTGAACGTCGAAAATCGCATGCGGCGCCTGTAAAACCATTTCGTTGGGCAAAGGACCAAGTCGGAAAAGATAATATCCGGCCCCACGACGCTTGCCCTCGCCTTCCAGAATCAACCAATGACCTTTGGGCCCATTGTATTCGGAAAGCTGATAGCCCGTCCCGACAAGAGTCGCAGCAATTTTCTGGATCTCGGCAGGCTGAGGATCATTGTATTTACTTAACAATCGATCCACAACATCCGTTATTTTCCCCCGGGCTCGTTTATCCGGCAACGAGTGGTGGAATTTCTTCCATTTCATTTCAAATTCATCCGCACTGTTCGGTCTCTGAACGTTTGCAGGCAGCCACGTTGGATTGACTTTCCCCGACGAGGTGGCGCAGAACGAAAGCCCGGATATCCATACCGCAAACAGGATAACGAGCGAAGCCCAAGCAATTTTCCTCCACTGCATGTGTTTCCTCTTACAGAACATCTGGATAGCCATCCAGCAATAGTCTGTTATTACTGGAATTTATTCCCTACTTTGACAAGGATACAAAAGCCGCCTCGACCAAACCCTTCATGTTGCATCTTTCATCTTCAGCCCGGAACTATATCATAAAACTCATGTTTCTCAACAAGACTTTTCTAGTTCCATAACCCTGTAATATCAAAACGCAATGGATAAAATCCATTCCTCTTTTCGATTATCCAGTTTCATGAATTTATTTTCAATAGCTCTTGCGGCTTTTCTCGCATTGTGATAGGCATATCCTCCAGTTGATGATATGGCGAGCTAGAGATTTATAGCACATGGGAGGAACTCGCGTGATCGGGAAGTTCGTTCGACCGATGAAGCTTGTGTTGGAGGATGGCAGCGAATACCTGGGACAGGGATTCGGGGCCGATTGTGATGTTTGTGGAGAGGTCGTATTCAACACCGGAATGACCGGATATGTTGAGTCCTTTACGGATTGCTCCTACACCGCACAAATTCTGGTAATGACCTATCCTCTAATCGGAAACTACGGCATCATGCAGGACATCGATGCTGGGGCTTTGCATGAAATGGGCGTTCCATTCGAATCGGATGGAGTGAAAACGCTGGGGGTTGTGGTTTCTGAAGCCTCCGAGGAATTCAGTCACCATAGCGCAACCCAAAGCCTGGACGACTGGTTTAAAAAAGCCGGAGTCCCTGGAATTTGCGGCATTGACACTCGCGCACTGACACAGAAACTCCGTGAAGTCGGTACGATGCGCGGAAAGATCTGCTCGGTAGAAACCGATGTCGCCCTGCCCTCCTCCACGATTCCCCTGGAAAGTGTGGTACCGGAAGTTTCTTGCAAGGAAATCATCCATTACCCCGCTGGAGACATGACGGTCCTTCTGGTCGATTGTGGGGCCAAACTCAACATTATCCGCCATTTGCTCAAACGCGGAATTTCCGTTTTGCGTGTTCCCTGGAATACGAACCTGCTGACTCTGGAGCAGGATTATCAAGGGATTCTGCTTTCCAACGGTCCCGGAGATCCGAAGAACGTCATGCCGCTGGTTCAACAGGTTCGCATGATGCTGAATCAGAACAAGCCGATTTTTGGAATCTGTCTGGGTAACCAGGTCATGGCGCTGGCAGCCGAAGCGGACACCTATAAATTGAAGTACGGGCACCGCTCGCAAAATCAGCCCTGCCAGGATCTGATCAGCCGACGCTGTGTCATCACCAGCCAGAATCATGGCTATGCCGTTCTAGAAGATTCCATTCCGCAGGATTGGGATACATGGTTCGTCAATATAAACGATGGCACCAATGAAGGTATCCGGCATCGCCAGAAACCATTCTTTTCTGTCCAGTTCCATCCCGAAGCAGCTCCCGGACCGACCGATACCGAGTATCTGTTCGATGACTTCGTCCGTTTGCTTTCTCAATATAGGTAATCGAAATGTTTGGAAATTATCTCCCGCATAAACCCAAGAAGGTGTTGATTCTCGGTTCCGGTGCGTTGAAAATCGGAGAGGCCGGAGAATTCGATTATTCCGGCTCCCAGGCAATCAAGGCTCTGCGCGAAGAAGGCATCCATACGGTGCTCGTCAACCCGAATATCGCGACCATTCAAACCTCTGAAAACATGGCGGATCGAACGTATTTTCTTCCGGTCAATCCCGTGTTCGTTGAAAAAGTCATCGAAAAGGAAAAAGTGGACGGTCTGTTGCTTTCCTTTGGTGGACAAACGGCGCTGAACTGCGGAGTGGAACTCTTTCGCACGGGCGTACTGGAAAAACACCAGGTCCGGGTACTGGGAACGCCGGTGCAAACGATTCTGGACACCGAGGACCGCGCCCGCTTCATCGATGTGTTGAACAGCATCAACGTAAAAACGGCCCGATCCATTGCCTGTAACAATGCCACTCAGGTTCGACAAGCAGTAAAAACCATCGGCTATCCGGTCATCTTGCGTGGAGCCTTTTCGCTTGGCGGAAAGGGTTCGGCGATTGTCCATAACAACGAAAAACTGGAAGTCGTTTTGCCGCGCGCCTTTGCGGATGTGCCCCAGGTTCTGGTCGAAGAATACCTGGAAGGTTGGAAAGAAGTCGAATACGAGGTTGTAAGGGACGGACGCGACAACTGCATCACCGTTTGCAACATGGAAAACGTCGATCCATTGGGCATCCATACCGGTGAATCGATTGTCGTGGCTCCCAGCCAGACCTTGACCAATCATGAATACCATTACCTGCGCGAACTGGCCATCAAAGTGATTCGCAAACTGGGAATCATCGGCGAATGCAATATTCAATACGCACTCTGCCCGGATACCAGCGATTACCGGGTCATCGAAGTCAACGCCCGGCTGTCGCGCTCTTCCGCACTGGCCAGTAAAGCGACAGGCTATCCGTTGGCCTATGTAGCCGCCAAGATAGGCCTGGGCTACACGCTCGTCGATCTGGCCAATGTCATTACCCGGCGAACGGCAACCTTCTTCGAGCCTGCGCTGGACTATCTCGTCATGAAGATTCCGCGCTGGGATCTGGACAAGTTCTCCCATGTACAGGACGAACTCGGCACCGAAATGAAATCGGTGGGCGAAGTCATGGCCATTGGCCGCCGCTTTGAAGAAGTGCTGCAAAAGGCCCTGCGTATGCTACAGATCGGGGTAGACGGCCTCGGCTTCGAAGCGATGGGCTTCGATAAGCTCGACGATGACGGCCTGAAGCAGAAAATTCAGACTCCGTCACCCAAGCGCATTTTCGCCATTGCGGAAGGCTTCCGTCGAGGCATGAGCCGCGAAAGCATCTCGGAATTGTGTCGTATCGACTGTTGGTTCTTATCCAAAATAGAGAACCTCGTGCGAACCGAAACCGAGATCAAAAAAGAGTCATGGCCGTTGGCGGACGAGCATCTCCGTTATGCCAAGCAAATGGGATTTTGCGACGCACAATTGGCGCAAGCTCTGAAGATTCCGGAAATTGACGTTCGCGAAAAGAGAATCGAACGCAAGATTCTGCCTCGCATCAAGCAAATCGATACATTGGCGGCAGAATACCCTGCCGAGACCAATTATTTGTACATGACTTACAACGGCGATGTGGACGATGTGCAGGCCACGAACCGTGAAAAAGTGATGGTGCTGGGTTCCGGCGCATATCGCATCGGCTCTTCTGTGGAATTCGACTGGTGCTGCGTAACAGCGGTCAACACCTGTCGAAAGTTGGGCTACGAAACCATTCTGCTCAACTACAACCCGGAAACCGTCTCCACGGATTACGATGTCTGCGATCGCCTCTACTTCGATGAAATCAATTTCGAATCCGTTCTGGATGTATGGGAAAAAGAAAAACCGCTCGGCATCATTCTTTCCGTCGGTGGGCAGACTCCCAACAACCTGGCTACAAGGCTGGCGGAGCATGGTGTCGTCATTTTGGGAACCAGCGCCGAAGACATCGACCGAGCGGAAGATCGCCACAAGTTTTCCAATCTCTGCGACGAGTTGGGCATCGATCAACCGAAATGGGCGGAAGTATCCCGTTTCGACAACCTGTCGGATGTCAGCGGCAAGATCGGTTTCCCGATTCTGGTGCGCCCCTCTTACGTTCTTTCCGGGGCAGCGATGTGCGTTGCATACGACATCGAACAGCTCCGCAATTATATCGAGGCAGCCACCGAGGTCAGCCCGGAACACCCGATTGTCATGAGTAAGTACGAAGTCGATTCCAAAGAAATCGAAATCGACGCGGTGGCGGATCATGGCGAGCTGATAGCCTATGCCGTAAGCGAGCACGTCGAAAAAGCGGGCGTTCATTCCGGTGACGCCACCTTGATGCTGCCGGCACAGAAAGTTTATCTCAGAACGCTGAGAAAGATTAAACAGATTTCCAGGAAGATCGCACAAGCACTTAATATCACAGGTCCATTCAATATTCAATTCCTGGCGCGTGAAAACATGGTCAAGGTAATCGAATGCAACCTGCGCGCATCGCGCTCGTTCCCCTTCGTCTCGAAAGTGACGAAAAAGAACATGATTGAACTGGCCACTCAGCGCATGCTGGGCGTTGTCAAACCTGTCAGTGTCGATTCGATTGACCTGGACTATATCGCCGTCAAGGCCGCGCAATTCAGTTTCTCGCGCCTGGCTGGAGCCGATCCGACTCTCGGTGTGGAAATGGCCAGTACCGGTGAAGTCGCCTGTTTCGGCGATGATGTGGAAGAAGCGCTGATGAAATCGCTGATTTCCACCGGCTTGAAACTTCCTAAAAAAGGCGTTCTGGTGTCGGTGGGGCGTCAAAAAGACAAGTTGGCGTTCATCGAATCCATTCCAGGTCTTGTCAAAATGGGTCTTCCGGTATACGCTACGGAAGGTACGGCAAGCTTTTTGAGAGAACATGGCGTCGATGTCCAGATCTTGTACAAAGAGCGCGACAAGCAATCTCCAAGCGTGGTAGAAGTCCTTCGACAGGGCACCATCGACTTGGTAATCAACATTCCGAAAGAGTATTCGACGGAAGAGAACCTGGACGGATACCTGATTCGTCGAAACGCCGTGGATTTAGGTATTCCGCTTTTCACCAATCTTCAATTGGCTCAACTGTTGATCCGCGCGATCTGCATGTTGGACGACGACAAACTGGAGATTCGAGCCTGGGATGAGTACTGACGACTCGAAAGAAACGAACGTAGCCGAACCTGAAACCGAAACGACTTCTGAAGATCATTCGGAAACGGATTCTGGTGGTGAATCGTTAAAAACCGAATTGGTTCAAGAACCGAGCAAACCCAAAGCAACCAGTGCCTCCCGAAACTTTATTTCGAAGTGGGGGCGCAGGGCTTTGTTGGCCATGCTCGTGCTCTTCTTCTTTTCTTTCCTGATCGTCGTTCGCGAAGTCATTCTCCCCTTTATACTGGCAGTGGTGCTGGTTTACGTGCTTGCACCGATCGTCGACTGGATGTCGTCGAAACGAGTACGCAACGTGCGAATGCCGCGCTGGGTAGCCGTAATCGTGCTATATATCTTCATGTTTCTTTCGGTCTACTCGTTTTCCGTGGTCATTCTTCCGCGTTTTTACGGTGAATTCCAGAAGATAGCGGAAGAAGCACCGGGGATGGTCCGAAAAACCACTCAAGTCTGGATTCCCCAATTCAATCAAAAACTTACGGATTTCCTCTCCCGCTTGACGGCCCCCATGGCCGAGGCGGAGAAGTCCCACGAAATCGGAATCGTGCCGGTCGTGCAGGGACCGGAATCCGAAAACGGTTTTGAAATTGAAATTCTAGACTCCGATGAGGCGCTGGAGGGTTACGGAGAAAATGGGGATGCAGAAGTCCCTCATGAAGAAGCAGCGGAAGAGAATCCAAGCGGATCCCAAATCGCGGTTACAGTTCCACAGAACAAAGCCTCCAACAGCTCCGGTTCTCCGCCGGACATGGCTTCAAATGAATTTGTCAATTGGCTTCAGCACGTCACCATCGATGTAGAAAAAACCGGTGAGGATCGCTACCGAGTTAAAATGCATCCGAATGGAAAAGCCACCGACACTCCCCAGGAGGACATTCAGGGAATTGGCCTGCAAATTCAAAAATCGTTAGCGGATTCCATGCAGAACCTGGAAAAATATGTCGGCGATGTCGTGAGTTTCGGGCGCAATCTGGTTGCCAGGGTCGTCGGTTCACTGATGACGCTGGTGCTGACCTTGATGATTGCCGCTTTCATGCTGATCGATACCCCCAGAATCATGAGCTTTTTCCGCTCGCTTATTCCGCCGCACTATCGAGAGGAATACGACGATATTTTAGTTGGTATCGACAAAGGCCTGGGCGGCGTGATTCGTGGACAAATCATGATCTGCCTGGTTAACGGCACTCTGACCGGTTTAGGTTTGATGATTCTGGGTGTCAAGTATGCCGTCACCCTGGCGATGATCGCCACCGTTTTCTCGCTGGTTCCCATTTTCGGAACGATCATTTCAAGCATTCCCTCCGTGGGGATCGCCTTGACGCAATCCTTCAGCCTGGGCGTGCTGGTGCTGCTGTGGATTACCATCATTCATCTGATCGAAGCCAATCTGCTGAATCCGAAAATTATTGGAACGTCTGCGAAAATTCACCCGGTACTGGTGGTATTTGCTCTTGTCGCCGGAGAATATGCCTATGGCCTGTTCGGCGCGCTGCTGGCCGTTCCGGTCTTTTCGATTTTCCAGACGCTCTTCCTGTATTTCAGGCAAAAAGCTTACCCGGAATAAGCCGGAAGTACTAAGAATGGTGCGGGACTAGGCTGTCTCCTGAAACCAGTCACAGGAACAACTACGCGATGGATTTGACGAATGCAACGAAGCGTTCGTGATCGATGGCGAAGTTCCCGGAGACCTTTGCCTTGGCAGGAACGTTTTTCGTGACGATTGCTCCCATGGAGAGGAAAGCTTCCTCCCCCACCGTGATATGATCCGCCGTGGCGACGTTCAAGCCCAGCCACACGTTTTCCTCGATGATACTAGATCCACCGACAATCGAACCCGCACATAGGAAAGATCCTTTGCCAACGCGCGCGTTATGTCCCACGTGAACCTGGTTGTCGATCTTCACGAAATCCTCGATGACGGTGTCCTGAAACACGCCCCGGTCCACGCTGCAAAAGGAGCCGATCTCGACGTAATCTCCCAGCAGTACCGCCGCTTTATGCGCCAGTCGCCATGGATCGCCGCCTTCGTCGCGAAACAGGCGGAATCCGGTGTTTCCAAGTACACAATGCGGCGCCAGCACGCAGTCTGCGCCGACTCGAACGCGATCGCCGATCACGGCGCCGCTATGAACGAAGCTGCGATTGCCGAGCGAAACATCGTCTCCGATCACGGCGAAAGGCGCAACAGTTACACCTGCACCGGGTTGAAAGTTCTTTCCGATCACCGCCTGCGTCGAGATCTTCGCCTCGGGATACTCCTTCATCCAGGGACCATGATAGGAAACCGACGCACTTTCTGCATAGAATTCGTTGTGGATGCGAAAAAAGACAAGTGCGGCAGCAGGATGAACGATCACCCGGTTTCCTGCAATCGCGTTTGCCGCCGGTTCGCAGTCGGGCGCACACAGAATCATGCCGTCCGCATTGGGTGTGATTTCCTTTGCATAGCGAGAATCCGCCAGATAGGCCAGATAACCCGGGCGCAACGCTCCGATAGAGCAAGTGCCCTTTATCTCTTTCTCGATCCCGGCGTTTTGAAGCAGGACTTGTAGGCGTCGTTCATTCATCTTCCGTCTCCCTGAAGATACCGCAGCGTCTATCGTGCGTCTGTCCGCCCCGATGTCCAAGCCAGCTTGGACGTGCTTTGATCAGGATATCTCTGACTTCCCGGTCGTAACGTGTAGCGATTGTATCACACAGAAACTCCAGTCGATCCGTCATTTCCACTTCGCTCCATAGAATCGGATGCAGGTTGATCATGAACCATTTCGAATCCAGACTGCCCTGTTGTAGTTTCACGATATTGTCGTCGCGCCAGGCGCGTGTGGAATCGCTGATGTACACGACCTCGTTTAGAAAAGCCGGATCGGAGGGATTCAGGACGATGGCCGAATCCGCGAAAGGATCGTTTCCGTTTATCGATGGAATGTGCATGGAAGCGCAACGCACGGGTTCACCGATAAGATTGGAAAGCCGCTGCAATTCAAAGCGAAACATCGCTTCCCGTTGTTCCGGATCGCTTGCGTATTGGGACACATCGTAATGCAAGCCGACTTCATGGCCCAGACCGATCAGACGCCGAAAGATTTCCTTGTTGGGCTCCCAATCTGCATTGTAGTACATGAAGAAGCCTACGAAATAGCTTGCCGACACGCCCAGCTTTGCCTCGATCTCCGCCAGCGCCAACGCCGCCTCCGGTTGAAAGTCCACATCGTGCCGTAGCAGAAGAAGCGGTTTGGAAGACGCTTGCGACTTCTCAGGCTTGTAAAAAGCATTCAGAACGCGGGTGCAGTTGTTTATGTGATAGCGGTCAGATAAGCGTATGAGCAACTCGCGATAGGCGCGAAAAGTAAAATCGGGGAATTCCTCCGCCCCATTGGACCGCTCGATTGGTTTCGATTCATCGGACAAGATCGAGTTCTCCTTTCTCGCACAACCTGGCAATACGCATGATCTTCAATCTATACGCCAAAGCATGACTTCGGGCAACCGATTTATCCGTGGCGATCTTTCCCGGATCTCTTTAGATTTCGTTATTTGACTTTTGCGTAAAATCCGTATCCTCGTTTACAATGACGAGGTTGAATTTATTTGCGAGCGATTGCTTCCGTTGGGGCGGCGTCTCCTGACCACAGCTGTCCCGCTAACTTCCAGGTTCAGCGCTACAACTACTTATTATTACAGATTGAATTTGTGATTATCAGGTGTCCGCGATAGTTTTTCTGCATTTCGAATAGTCAAGAAATGCAGGAGATCAAAATGACACAGACTGTCTTTTCGCAAGTGCTCGACTATTTGCCGGATCGCCATTTCCGCCGTTGTGTCAATCGCTATCAGGGGAACAAGCGCATTCGTACCTTTTCCTGTATGGATCAATTCATTTGCATGGCATTTGCCCAGCTGGCCTACCGCGAAAGCCTGCGCGATATTGAAGCGACCTTGCGGGCTATTCAGCTGAAACTTTATCACATGGGTCTGCGTGGAAAAGTCTCTCGCAACACACTGGCCAGAGCGAATGAAAAACGCGACTGGCGCATTTACGCAGATCTCGCTCAGCCCCTGATACGGCGCGCCCGCGCGCTGTATGCGGACGAGAAGCTCGCCGTCGACCTAGACGCCACCACCTACGCGCTCGACACGACAGCGATTGATTTGAGTTTGTCGCTTTTTCCATGGGCCAAATTCACGCGATACAATGGATCATTGCGTCTTCACACGCAAATGGACCTTCGCGGACGGATTCCCGCCTTTATTTCCATTACGGACGGCAAGAGCCATGACAAGCGTTTACTGGATATTCTGCCTTTGGAAGCGGGCGCATTTTATATCATGGATCGCGGTTATGTCGATTACGGACGCATGCATCGCATCCATCGGGCGGGAGCCTTCTTCATTCTTAGAGCCAGCAAGAACACCAGCACAAAGCGAATCTATTCACACCCCATCGACAAGAGCTTGGGATTGCGCGCCGATCAGACCGTGAGCTTCGTGGACCGTGCTTCCATTCGACGCTATCCGGATCATGTGCGGCGAATCAACTACATCGATCCAGAATCGAACACCCGATTTGTCTGGCTGACCAACAACTTTGATCTTTCTTCGGAAACGATTCCGGACTTGTACCGGCTGCGGTGGAGTATCGAAGTGTTTTTCAAATGGATCAAACAGAATCTGCGAATCAAGGCGTTTTACGGTCGCAGCGCCAATGCGGTAAAGACACAAGTGTGGATTTCGATTACGGTTTATCTGTTGGTTGCGATTCTGAAAAAGGATCTGAATCTCGAGCACAGTTTGATGACGATTCTACAGATTTTAAGCGTCACGCTTTTCGAGGAAAGCCCCATTTTACAGGTGCTAAAGGCAAACGCCTCCCTGCCTACCAATATCCCTTTTGGTAAGCAGTTGGAATTATTCAATAGTTAACGGGACAGCTGTGGGCTCCTGACCTGCTTCACATGTTTGTCGTCATGGGCACGAGAGCACTTGCGGAAAAAACAGAATTGATGTAGTATTGTAGCATATACAACATATGTAGGTCGAGCAAATGTCTTGTCCGACTTTGAGTTGTTTGGGAGAATGGAGCCATGAAACTCAAGCCTTACTGGTTGTTAATCGTTTTTATGTTGTGGGGGCTTGTTTCCTGTTCCGATTCGTCTAACGATCATGTAGATGGCGATTCTATCCAGGATGGTGATAGCGAAGTCGAACAAACCGATGTAGATAACATCCCAAGTGCTTGTAAGGACATAGACTGCTCTCCCGGAACCTGTAAAGCGGTTAACGGCTACGCGGCCTGTGAATGTCCTGAAGGATATGAAGTCTTCGAGAAAACCAATTGTCGCTCGATTGGTGGAGATTCGGATTCTACCAGCGATGGTGATGAGGATTCGTCATCAGATGGAGATCGTGATCATGATCGTGATTCCATTGACGGTGATATCGATTCAGATGCATGTGATGGAGATGTTGAATGGGAACGAGATCTGTCTCGCTTTTTGCCTTGTAGTACACAAACCGGTCCTCCCTGCATTCACGATTATCCTTTTACCTGGATTGATGACCGGGGAACATTCCGAATCGGACCAAGTGGAATGATATCAAATGGTGGACCTGATGTATGGAACAACTGGATTGTATTTAGAAGTGCGATTTCTGTAGTGTCGTCAGATATATTTTTGTTGTTATTTGACTATGAAAGCGAGAAAACGGTTCGCTTAGGAGATAACCACTCTGGGGTTTATGCTTCGATACGAGATGGTCAAGTTTATTGGAATTATGTGATAGGGGCACCAGATTACAGGCAAGACGTATATTGTGAAATGAGAAAAACAACTTTAGACAGAATAACTTCAACATCGGTTTCTACAACTGGCAGCTACAAAATGCGTTCCAAAACGTTTCGTAATCAAGTCTACTGGCTTGATGATCGTCTGGTTCCTGGTGGCGAAAATTATCATTTGTACACGTTAGATGCAAACGGTCAAGATATACGAGTCGATCAATACAGAAATACCGGGCTTGGTAATTACTATGATGTCTATGAAAATCGTATCGTTTACGTGCTTCCTATGCAGGATCCGTATTTCAAGATCATTCTCTCAACCCGAGATGGAGATAGCTTTGACGAGCGTGTGATAGCTGAACTACCCTACTCATATCGCGTATATCAAGTCGTTCTCCGAAAAAACAAACTTTACTGGACGGACCGCTGTCAAGCATCAGATTTAAGTGCAAGTCATTGCGGATTCTCGATTATCGAGTATGATTTAAATACGGATGTACAAAGGGTGCTACTCGACGGGAATCAAGCGGATAAGCGCGTAAACGATGTGTGGGAAGATTGGATGGTCTATAGCGATTGGCGCGAAGGCGGAGGATCAGGAGATACAGAGTTTTGCGCAGGCTCTGCAAAGAGTGACATTTATTTGTATTATATTCCTACCGGTGAAGAGTGGAATCTGAGTCATCATGAAGGCAGACAGGATAACGCTAGTATCTGGAAAAACATCGTGGTTTGGCGTGATGGGCGGGAACAACCGGACAATTTATTTTCACCTCCCGAAGACCTTTACGGTGTGGATCTATGCAAGCATCCTGAATTGAAGACACGTTTTCCGGGTTGCATGTAATACGATACATAGCGGCACCAATTGTAGGTCGGACAAAATTCTTGTCCGACATTGAGTGTTCCGTTGGAGCAGTTGAGATTGATATCGATATGATACAATTGTATCTATAGTAGGTCGGGCAAATGTCTTGCCCGACACCAATTAGAAATGTCGGATTCACTGAATCCGAACTACACGAAAATCTTGCAAGTATCTCACTTGGTCTGCTCACGATTAGCGAGAGAAGATCGTCAAAAAGCAGATCGTAATCTCACAAAACCATCTCCATAGCGCCGAAGGCGGCGGCAAACGGCGATATTGGACGCTAAACGACCGCTAAACGAACAGTACATAACCGCTAAAAGACCGTAAACAACCAGTGGGCTGTTCGCGCATGTTGCCTGGTGCGGCTGGATGGGGCCCTTCGCTGCGGCGTGCTGCCTCATGCTGCACCAGGAAGCACTGTCGCTCTTCGGTCATTTAGGGGCCTTTTGGTGCTCGTTTACGTGCGTTACCGTGCCAAAGCGGCCAAGGTTGTAACCGCATAAAAGAACGGGCCGTTCCCCCCGAAACGGCCCGTCTTTCACCAAGCGTGACTTACTTTTCAGAGTGGTGGTATTTGCCTCGATAACTTCGTTTTCTCGTTAGGAAACCCAGCCCATTCTGGAACAGGAAGGACCGGTTTTACGAAATATATCTGGTCACGCTCGGAACTCTTTGTCGATCCCATATCGATGGCGTCGAATGCATCGCAGCTTAACGCTTGATTGTTATTTTTCCAGCAGGTGCAGGGCGCGCCCAATTGGAAAACGCTTTCGATGGCATCCGTGTCTGTTGTTAAGGTGGTGTTGCCTGCAAACTGTATCAATTCGCCGTTCGCGAATGAGAGATTGCCCTCATGGCAGACGTAAAGCGAGGAATTATCAGCATTTACATCGGAAACGGCGACCGGGCAGTATTTGTAATTCGTATCATCATCGATACGCTTTTCCTGAAGCTGAACGACGGTCTGCAAATAAGCGGTCAGATTGGCGGCAAAGTCCAATTGATGTTCTCCGCTTTGCTTCAACGAAGTAAGCTGATTTAACGGAATATCCAATGAGCTGTAAAGATATTGCAGGTATCCCGGCGAAATCTGGTTTATTTGTCCGTAATGCTCAAGGTGTACAACCGGCAGGCCGGATTGAGTGGTCGTTCGACTTGCATTGGCGGCATAGCTATCCGCTTGATAAACCTGGCCATCCAGCATGACGTCGGTTTCCGTCCAGCCTGGAGACCAGCTGCTGAGAAAACCGCGATAGCTGAAAATAAAATGACTATCCGTGCGAGCGTTGAAATAATCTTCCGGCAGGCTGCAATCCAGCGGCACCTGGGCTTTTTCCCAGATATCCGTTTCTCCGAAATAGTATTGGCTATAAGCGATTTCACCGGTAAAGTCGATTGGCTTGAGATCCGAAAGACAAGTAGTATCAGGCTGTTGCAAAGGGTGCTTCAAGTAATCCACCAGGATCTGGAAGCCGCAGTCGTACCCACCGTCGCTCTGTACGGGAGAAGAACTGACAACGCCATGATTTCCGTTGGGAATCGTCACGAAATATTGATGCTCGCCGGTCAGATTCTGCTCGGCATTATCGGCGATCTCGATCGGGGTTTGCAGATCCAAAGTGCCGTTCATCATCAACAGTGGAACATCCTGCGACGCCCATTGCTTGAAATAACTATCGGGCGTGTAGTGAGGCCATGTATCGGGGAATTGCAGCATGCGTCTTCCGACTCCGAGCTGAACCAGCAGGCTTTCATAAATCGTCGTCATTTCGGCTACCGTCGTTCCATCCTGGCTCGTCAATTCGGAAGTTCCGATATGACGTCCCAAGGCCGAGCTGTTCTGACGATCGTGTGCAGAAACGGTATCCGAGCTTCCCAGAACTTGAAATACTGCATTGTAAATCGCGACGACATCATCGTCGTTGCAGCGATCCAGCCGATAAAATAGTGCCGGCACCAGCACACGGCCATACCAACTCATGCCCAGACTGAAGCCTAGCATCTGGATGTATTCCGGCGTAATTCCATAATTTGTTTGCAATTCGGAGCAATGATCGTTATTACGGAAGTTATCCAGGGCATCCAAGGCTTTCTGATAGGGATCGTCTCCCATTTTTTCATGACACAAGGTGTCTTCGGCGCACATTCCGAAAAACTGCTGAATCGTTGTATTGCCAAGAATATCATAGTGATCCAGGTAGGTTTCGTCTGTCGGCGCGACCGAATCCATAATCACGCCCTGAACCTGATCCGGGTATAATTGAGCATAACGATGCACCCAGTAACTTCCATAAGAAACGCCGTAGATAAAGCGATCGACTCCCGGTTTCTTCATGATTTCCGCTAACAGCGCCACATCCGTCGCGGCGTTGGTGACGGTAAAAGCATCCGTCGGCAGCCAGTCGTTTTTAAGGTATTCGATGCAGGCAGGCCATTCGGCTTCCGAAATAAAGTAACCCCATTCCGAATCTTCCGCTTCCTGCTCCGGGCATCCCATACGAGCGGAATATCCCGTTCCACGATGATCCACAGCATAGACTTCAATCCCAGGATCGGCCTCGATCAGTTGTTCCATGAAAAAGGGAAAATCGGTCGTTCCTGCTGCTCCTGGACCGCCCTGAAGCAGCCAGATCTGACGGGCAGGGAACAATCCAGCCTTTAACCGTTTGATATGAATCGTGATTTCACTGTCATCGCGAGAGCCGTCATCGTAAAACAAAGGCACTCGCACATCCGCACACTCGGCGGTACCGCTGCCTGTAGCAGGATCATCGTATAAATCGCAATACTGCCAGGGAACGACTTGATTTAAAAACTCTTCCGGGAATCCGAAAGGATTATCATCGGGTTCAAGATCCGCTTCAAGATCGCCGTCGATAACATCTCCATCCGACTGGTCGCCATCCGTGATCAGATCTCCATCGGCGGTATCACCATCAACAAGATCTCCATCTACGAGATCGCCGTCGGAAGCATCGCCATCAACCATGTCGCCATCTGTGGTATCGCCATCGATCACATCGCCATCCGTGAAATCGCCGTCGATGAAATCGTCGGAATCCTGCTCCACGTCTGAAATTTCATTGTCTCCATCCGGCAACAGGTCGCTATCTTCGCTATCGGAGCAACCAGGAAAGAACAGGAGAAGCACCAGCAGAATTGGGGCTATCCATTTCATACCATTTCTCTGTTCCCGCTCGCCTTTTGTCCTCATTAATCCTCTCCTTTACAGGCAATGATGGCGTATAAACTAGTTTCTTGCGTTGCCAGATCGGTTTTCAGCTTTTGTGGCACATCCTCAGGTGAAATTATAATACAACAATACATTATCGAATGTCAATAAGATAATATTGAATTACATCGTTTTGTATTTCAGATGGCATACCCGGTCTTTTCGCAAATTGTTTCTAACGGAAACGGTTGATTTTCTAACGACAAACGATTACACTTCCTGCGTTTTTGCCCTTTTCTGATGGAGATGGACGATGCCGCGTTGCTTACTAATGATGTTGATTCTTTTAGGTCTTTCCTTTGCATTCGCCGGATGTGGCGGAGATGACGATCCGATTACGGATGGAGATTCGTCGGATGGCGACAGCGAAATGGCCGATACTGAGAAAGTTTGCGAACCCTTGCAGGTGCGAAGCTGCATTTGTCCAAACGGTGAAGAAAGCCAGCAGAAATGCAATTCTTTCGGAACCGGCTGGGGAGAATGTGAGAATTGTCTCTCTGGCGATTCCGACGCGACAGACGGGGATTCGATTGATGGAGACAAAATGGATGGCGATGTTGCTGACGGCGATACAACAGATGGTGACGTTGCCGATGGAGATTCTACAGACGGTGACACGGCGGATGGAGACACGATTGTCGATGGCGATCAGGCGGATGGAGATGATGATGTCATCGATGGCGACATGGAATTCCCTACTCCAATCTGTAAAACGCCGGAAGCCTTGGGAGATGGTCCATTTTTCACCGACATTACGGATGAAATCGGATTGGGAGCAGACGGATTGGCATTGATCGGCAATCGTATTGCTTCCGCCGATTTCGATGGCGACGGCTATCCCGATCTGCTGGTACATACCGTAAACTCCAATGCTCGCGACAACCTGCTTTCCGATCCGCAGGTGATTCGCAAACACCTGCTGCTCAATCGTCCCGATCCAAGTAAATCCGATGGCGGACGCATGTTTGTGGACGTCACGAACAGTTCCGGTTTTACCGCCACACGCGACAACAGCCTGGGACGTTCTTCCCAGTTCGCGATTTTCGCCGATGTGGATAACAATGGCAGCCTGGATGCGTTCAGCGGCACCTATGTCGATGCCAACAATCCTCAAACCGATCCGGGAGATCGTTCCGAAATCCTGCTTAACGATGGCGAGGCCAATTTCGCTTTTGCCGAAGCTTCCGATACGACTCCAGGCGCAGCGGACCTTTGGTCTACCACCGGCGCGTCGTTTGTGGATGTCAACCGCGACGGCATCCTGGATCTGTGGGTCGGCTTCTGGTACATCAATTACGGTTTTCTGGGGGCTTTGCAGAACCGGCTTTACATCGGCAATGGCGATGGCACCTTTACGGATCAAACCGACGCCTACGGCTTGACGACGGATTACAATTACGACGCCGGAACGAATCACAAGCCGAGCTACGGCGTAACGGTTTGCGACGTCGATGACGACGGTGATCCCGATTTGATCGGTAGTTCCTATGGCCGCCAGTTCAACGAGTTGTGGTGGAATAAAGGCGACAGCTTTGAAGACGTCGGCGTATCCAGCGGTTTCGCCAGCGACGAGAACGAAGATTATACCGACAACGAATTCTATAAATGTTACTGCACGCTTCATACTTGCGACCCGGCTACGAGCCAGCCTCGCATTCAATGTCCTTCTCCAGCAGATGGCTACTGGAATTCCTCCGACGCCAAGTCCTGGCGCTTGGGTGGCAATACCTTCAGTACGATCTGCGGCGACTGGACAGGTGATGGTTTGCCGGATCTGTTCAACGCCGAAATTCAGCATTGGCATATCGGACAATCCAGCGATCCGAGTCAGTTGTTGACCAACTGGTCCACCCAGGACAGCATTCTGTTTACTCGTCCGGGCAGAGAATACACGGGATTGAATCGCACCCATATCGGTGTGGACTGGAACGAAGGCGACATTACTCCGGCACGTTTCGACTTCGACCTGGACGGCTACCCGGATCTGTACATCGCCAGTTCGGATTACCCCAACACCTTCGGGCTACTATATCATCAGACTTCCGATTCTCATTTCGAAGACGTTTCGGACCTCAGCGGTGTCAAGCACGCTCGGGCTTTGGGAATCGTGGCCAGCGACTTCGACCGGGACGGCGATCTGGATTTGATCATCGGTTCCAGCACGATGCGCGAAAGTCCCTACAGCACCCCCGAAGTGCATTACTTCCGAAACGATGTCGGCCAGAATTCCAATGCGATCCGCCTGACCTTGAAGGGCAAAGGCGAAGGTTTTGCCAACGCCAGCGCCATTGGGGCGCGTGTCAAAGTGCGCACGGGAGATCGTGTCCAGACCGAATGGATTCAAGCCGGCTACGGCCATTTCGGGATGCAGTCCGAGTTGCCATTGACTATCGGTCTGGGAGAGGCCTGTGTGATCGACGAATTGGAGATTCGCTGGCCCAACTCGGAGTTAAGCACTCAAAGCTGGCAGGACGTTCCAGCCAATTACCATCTGACCATTCGGGAAGGTCGTGAACCGAGTTTTGCGCCACTGGCAAAGTAATCGGTTAAAAAAACGTTACGACACATTTTGAGGGGACATAAGGCTTTCATTCGAAGTAAGCTGTTACGTGCTGTTCACTTTCGCCCTTTTAGCTCTTTTTCCGTTTGTTGCGATATGTGATGACTTGACAAGATTAGACAGCCGTGTTTAGTTTGTAAGGATAGTACGAAGACGGATTGGGAATGAACATGCGTATGGCGTTAACGACATTTTGGTGGGTGGTGTTGCTCTCTGCGTTATTGGCGCTTTCGGGATGCTCTATCCGTAAAATGGCGATGGAATCCGTGGCCGATGCCTTAAGCGGCCAGGGCACTTCTTTCAGCGCCGACGACGACCCAGAACTGGTGGGAGACGCCCTGCCCTTTGCGTTAAAGCTGATGGAATCCGTTCGTTCCGCGACTCCCGATCATAAAGGACTGCACCTGGCTCTTTGCAGCGGTTTCGTTCAATATGCCTATGGCTGGGTCTTGTGGCCAGCCGATCAAATGGAAAACAAAGACTTCAACCAATCGCAGCAGATGAAACAGCGCGCGCACAAACTGTTTCTCCGCGCAATGGATTATGGAGCGCGCGGGCTGGAATTATCCAAGCCGGAATACCCTCTCGTATTGCAGAGAGATGGCATCGAGGCAGCGTTGGCGTTGCTTGAGAAAGAAGATGTTCCCCAGTTGTACTGGTATGCGGCGGCATTGGCAATGGCCATTAAAACCAGTGGCATGGACACGGATATGATCCAGCGTCTATCCGAAGTTGGTTTGATGCTACAGCGCGCGGCGACACTGGAACCGGACTGGGGACGAGGCACGATACAAGAGGCACTGATCTCCTACTATTCGGCAGTGGGTGAAACAATGGGTGGTGGGGAGGCTGTTGCTCGTCCTTGCTATGAAAAAGCATTGGCGCTTTCGGAAGGAAAACATGCTTCCTTGTACCTGGCATGGGCGGAAGGCTTTGCCCTGCAACGACAGGACAAGGATGAATTCATTGCACTCTGTAATAAATGCCTGGCTGTGGAAGTTGCAACCGACTCCTCCGACCGTTTGGCGAATGAGATCGCAAAAAGGCGCGCAGTCTGGCTTCTCAATCATTTGGATGACCTGTTTTTGGATTGATGAAAGGCTCACGTGAATGATCGATATCAATAGAACCATCAGCGTTACGAGATCGCTTTTATTCCGTGTCACGCTCGTACTGTTATTGACCCTCGCTCTGACACTCGGCAATGCTTCGCAAAGTCAGGCCGAAACCATGGGCGGTCGCGTTGTGGTCAAGCTGGGTACTCTGGCACCGAAAGGATCGCCATGGTACGACTCGCTGAAAAAAATGGGTGAAGAATGGAAACAGGTATCTAACGGGCTGGTCCAGTTGAAGATCTATCCCGGAGGCGTTCTGGGTAATGAACTGGACCTGGTTCGTAAAATGCGTCAGGGGAGACTTTCGGCGGCGACGATCACGTCGCTGAGCGTTCGTGAAATCGATCCGGCATTACTTACTTTGCAGGTGCCTCTGCTCATTCAAAATGAAAACGATCTGGACCGGATGACACAGAAGATCCTGCCGGACATCACGAAACGCCTGGAAAAAGAAGGCTTTATTCTTTTACAGAATGGAGACACCGGCTGGGTGCGTTTTTTCTTTAAAGAACCGCCGAAAACCCTGGAAGAAATGAAACAACGCAAGCTCTTCGTTGCTGCCGGTGATCCCAAGAGCAAGCAAGCCTGGCAACAGATCGGCATGCATACTATCGAAATCAATTCCGCCGACATTCTGCCCTCCTTGCAGACCGGCCTGATCGATGGATACCTTGCAACGCCGCTGGCATCGTTGGCCATGCAGTGGTTCGGGCTGGCTTCTTACATGCTGGAATTCAAGCTTGCACCGTTGGTAGGGGCGACGTTGATTTCAAAACAGGTATGGGATAAAATTCCAAGTGAATTGCACCCGAAGCTGTTAGAAATCGCGCAGAAATATGCGAAGCAGGATCTTGAGAGAATTCGCAAAATGGATCAGGATGCCATTGAAACCATGAAAAAGCATGGTCTGAAAACCTATAATCTGGACCCGGAACAGGAAAAAAGACTACGTAGCGCCATTCAAGGCCAATGGAGCTACATTCGAAAAGAGATTGTTCCTCCAGAGATTTTCGATACGATTTCAACGAGTCTGGCAACATCCGGGAAACCTTAGCACGATCTTTTAAGGTTTTTCTCTGAATGTGATCTCATCAAATCGGATAGATGGAACGACTGTGAGCACAACCGCAAGTCACTTAAACCAGCAAGCAGAATCCAAGCTTCCTCCTAAATGGATAAGCGTTTTATATTTGCTGGAAGACTTGCTTTCCATGGCGCTGATTGCAGCGATGATGCTTCTGCCTTTGGCGGAGATCATTTACCGAAAAGTCACCGGATTCAGCCTGCTTGGTGTGGAAACGACCATTCAGCATGGGACTATGCTGTTGACATTCACCGCTGCCGCCATCGCCGCCCGCGAAAATCGTCATTTGCATTTCGAAACGATTCTATTGACTCGCGATTTCGGTTTATGGTCCAAGCTCTTTAAACTGTTTTCAACTTCGACAAGTGTCGGACTATTGCTGGTTCTGGCCTATGCCGCCTATTTATTGGTTGAAACCGGCATGGAAGGTCACGGGCGCTTTGCCCAAGTCGTTCCGATCTGGCTGGCACAAGCCGTGATCCCCCTGTCTTTTTTGGTGATCGCACTACGCTTTGTATACCAGGGCGGTTCCAACTGGCGCTGGCGCATCGGAATACTGGCATTGGCTGCTATCGTTCCATTGATGGCGCTGATTCCGGAAGGTCAACGTGACTGGCTGCTGTGGCCCGGCATTCTTCTGATTCTCACGGCTGTCGTTTTCGGGGCACCCATCTTCATCTTAATGGGTGGCATGGCTGCACTGTTCTATTATATCGTCAGCGGCGGAATGATTTCCGCGCTGATCGACATCCCGGATGCGGCCTATACGATCGTTACAAATCCTTTCCTGCCTGCCATTCCCTTGTTCACCCTGGCAGGTGCGGTATTGGCATACGGAAACACGTCCCGACGGCTGGTCGATTTCTTCCGGGCGGTATTCGGTCCCATGCCGGGTGGTGTTGCCATCGCGACGGCACTGCTGTTCGGTTTCTTCACGACTTTTACCGGCGCATCAGGTGTGACGATTCTGGCGTTGGGTCCATTGTTGATGCCGCTGCTTATTAGCAATTCATACCCCGAGCGCTTTTCTCTCGGATTGCTGACTTCCGCCGGTTCGCTTGGAATGCTTTTCCCGCCTTGTCTTCCGGTGATTCTGATCGGAGTCACACTCGCTCAGCCCGTAGACAAGATGTTCATCGCAGGACTCGTTCCCGGCGCCTTGTTGATTTTTCTGATTATGGTCTATTCGATTTTCCAGGCGGGACTTTCCAAGGTGCCGCGAACGCCATTCGATTGGCGTGAAATCCTTCGCACGGCCTGGATTGCCAAGTGGGAGTTGGCGCTTCCCTTGATCGTATTGGGTGGGATTTTCGGTGGTCTGATGACTCTGGTGGAATCGGCTGCCGTTACCGCATTATACGCCATCGTGATCGAAGTGCTCGTCCATCGGGATTTCAATATCCGGCAAGGTCTGTATAACGCAACCAAACAAGGCATCCTGCTTTCCGGCGGTATCCTGATTATCATCGGCCTGGCCAAGGGCTTCACCCAGTACCTGGTCGATGAAATGATTGCAGAACAGATTGCCGACTGGGTCCAGGCCAGCATTCACAATCCATTGATATTCCTGCTGGTTTTGAATTTGTTACTTCTGGTTGTCGGGAGTTTGATGGATATTGTCAGCGCCATTATCGTCGTCGTTCCCCTCATCGCTCCGATGCTACCCTTTTACCATATCCATCCTATCCATTTCGGAATCATCTTCCTCGTCAATATGGAAATCGGCTTTCTAACTCCTCCGGTTGGCATGAACCTCTTTATGTCTTCCTACACATTCAATAAGCCACTTACCTTGATTTATCGTTCCACCTTGCCATTTATTCTGATCTGGCTTATCGGTGTGTTGTTGGTCTCCTATATACCGGCCTTGTCTCTGATGAACCTAGATATCAAGTAAAAACGGCAAGTTGGCAACCAGCTTTTTTTGTCAAACTAGCGATTTCTAACTTGACATTTCAGGCATTAATACAGATGATACCCATAGGATGGGTTAGGAAAAAAAGCAATTTCTCACCGATTAAGCAGTAGCCCATCTTCATACCGTATTCTGGCTTAAGTAAAGGGATATCCTTAGCGAGTGCTTTGAAAGTAGTGAAGTAGGAATGAAGCAGTGGCCAGTCCTTTTGTAGTTCTCACACGATACGTAGTACTTTACATCTATGCATCGACGATATGAGCAGGACGTCCACCTTCCAGATGAAAGAACGTTGATTGTCGAATTGGCAGTAAAGGGCAAGTCCGATTCACTGGCAGTTTTTGTGTTTCGGTAAGCGTTTTAAATGTGATCGCATGCATCAGCGGTCCACGAAGGTGAAGTAGAGTAGTAGTGATGTTGTTTCAGCGTAGTTCCTCACCTTGGTCCTGGAAGGAAACAGAGGCGGCATGGCGTAAGCCTTTCCGTTTGTTGTTGTTGGTTTTCATCCTGCTCGCCTCCTCTTTGTTCATTTTGAAAGGCTGTGGCTCACAACAGAGCCAAACATGCAAAACCGACAAGGAGTGCGCGATCAACTACGCGTGTAGTTCTGCTGGGGTTTGTATCAAACGAAACGTCTTGTCCAAAAAGGCGGTATCGAAGGAGTCTGAGTCTGTCAGTCAAGTTGCAGTTGACCGAAACATGGAAGAGGTTCTTAAACCCACTCCTCTGAAAGAAAGAAAACATTTTCCTGCCTTTTTGATTTCCGATCATCCTTGTCAAGATCAACCGTCCTGTCCATTCCCATATGCTTGCAACCTATCATCGGGCATTTGTGAACGTCGCCCATTAAAGGCAAATGCACTGGATTTCGAACCTTACTTCTATAGTCCTACCGTTGCTGCCGCTGGTGATCGAATCATCATCGAGGGCAATGGTTTGTATTTCTCTTCCAGCGAATATCGCCAGCAATACAATGGCGACGAATGGGTTTCGACTAAAAGCAATAAACTGCTGACGGAAGTTTATGTTGGTGGAAAGCAAATGGCTTTGGGTTTCAATGACAATGCCGATTCGAATCGCATTGCTTTCGATCTCCCTGCTGGAGTGAAAGGAACGGTGACGATAAGCCTGCCGGTGTTAGGATATGAACACCATTTCCAGGAGCCGTTAACAATCATTACGGACCCTGATAACGTGCAATCATGCGATGAGAAAGCACCGGTTGCAACCGCAGTTAATGGGACGAATCCCTTTAGCATCGGCCCGCACGCTGTGGGACACGTGGACAGTCACGTCCCCTTCGGTCACCATCGTATTTATTATCCCGCTATTTGTGGTGGCATGCGAACCGAGCCAGATGACGGGCCTTTCCCTCTTGTCTTCGTTCTTCATGGCGATGGTGCGACAAATACCAACTACCAGTTTTTATCTCAACATTTGGCAAGCTGGGGATATTTCGTTGTTGCTCCTGAAACCAAGGATGTAACAGAACTGGTGAGCACGATCAAAACGGGACTGAATTCTCCCGGCAAATGGTTTCCACCGTTACAGGGACTCACGATGCCTCATGTGGCACTTATCGGCCATTCAAGAGGAAGTGAGCGTATAGAAGACATCTTACGGGCGGAAGATTTGCCTGTTGATGGATACGTGTTTATCGCGCCTGTCAATCATGAACTGGTCAATCACCTGCCTTCCCTTTTCATTACGGCGAGTGAAGACACCCAGGCAATAAACAACATTTCTGAAGCTTTATGGCATTCACAGCCTCCACCATCCACGCATGTCCACATCATCGGTGGGAATCACAGCCAGTTTACGGACAGCCGGAATTGGGACATTTCAAAAAACGATGGAGATCCAAAGATCGCCAGAAAAGATCAGTTCGTCATTACCCAGAGCTATACGCTGAATTTTCTGCGGAAAATATTCCATCAGAAAGATCCTCATCCGAACTGGTTTGAAAACGCATTCTCTCCGGATGTTGTAAAAGTCAAAACGAAGTAAGCTTCACGTGTTTTTGGAAGAGGATTCGTTCTCCATATCAGAGTCGATCGTCTTGACGTATTTCTGCTTAATGGCCCAATCCAGATCGGTCAACATTCTTTCAATACCATTCTTTTTCGGAGTATTGCTGCCTTCCTGAAGCAAGCACCAGCGATTGCGCCCCAAAGCTTTTGCACGGTACAGGGCTTGATCC
Organism: Myxococcota bacterium; assembly: GCA_965140415.1. Lineage (GTDB taxonomy): Bacteria > Myxococcota_A > SURF-8 > SURF-8 > SURF-8. Next base: position 3,065,791 of record OZ223209.1, on the reverse strand, counting down.
GCAAGCATACGTACACTTTCCCAGCAACAATCTCCATCCACCGGGTCGCGCAAAAACGGCATCATGACAACGCCCAGCGAGCAGGTCAAGTGGATGGTTCGATTTCCGGTTATATCGAAGGAATGACGTTCGACGCGCTGCCGTATACGCTCGGCCAACATTTTCAATATAGCCATATTTGGGTTGGATAGAACCAGCAGAAACTCTTCTCCGCCCCAACGACAAACAATATCTTCGTGACGAACGCTCTCTTCCAATAAACCTGCGAATTGACGTAGCACCATGTCACCCGAATCATGGCCGTAGCTATCGTTTACATGCTTGAATAGATCGATATCCACCATAAGCAAACCGAACGTGGTTTTGGACATGCGTCGATTATTCTGTAGGTGCGATGAGCTTATTTGGAAACGATCGACCATGGATTCGTGGATATACCGGCGATTACGCAGGTTGGTTAAAGAGTCCCGCAGGCTCATTTCGCGCACTTCACGAGTTCGATCTTCGACGGCCTTTTCCAATTGCTGCCTTCTATGAAGCAGTGCTCTAACCCGCAAGCGATACAACACGAAAGCCAGTCCAAGAAGAAAGACCGCAAAAGAAATCTTAAAGACCAGCGTGTCGTGAAAAGGAGGAATGATCGCAATATGAATTTGTGCTGGCTTTGTGGTGCAAATACCATCTACCTTGCATGCCTTTGCTTCAAAACGATAATCTCCAGGAGGCAGGCTGCGGTATTGAATGAATCGCATACTACTCGGCGTGGACCAGTTCACATCTGCGCCAACAAGCCGAGTCTGGAAACGCAAACTATCGGGCCGGGCGATATCGATGCTTGTCAGGCTGATCGTAATGTTGTTTTTGTCGTGAGGTAATTCAAGTTGATAGGGCTGATTCGGTAGAACGTAACGAGAGAAATTCTCCGGTTGACGGTCATTTACCTGAATATCAAACACGATAATATTGGGAGGTTCCGAATCAATACGCAAATTGGCGGGTTGAATACCTGACAATCCGGTTGGCGTACCGAACCAAATCGTGCCATCTCGATCCAGATAGCCTGAATTGCCATTGGTTTCAGGATTGATCATGCCATCGTCGAAGCCGAACTCGCTAACCGAATCGTTAGCGCTGATGCGAGCGACTCCGTTGGCAGTACCAACCCAGATCGCTCCTAACAGATCAGAAACAACCAAGTATACATTGTCGTTTGGAAGACCATCTCTCGTAGTGAACAGGTGAATTTTCCCGTCTTCATAACGAAAAACACCACGAGATGAGGCGAACCATATTCTTCCTTCCGTATCTTGTGCAACATCAGACAACCCATTGACCGCTAAATTTTTGTAGCGATCAATCAATGTCGTTTTGCCGGTGCTTGGGTCTAAAAAGCCAATTCCGTTATCGGTCGCCAATGCAAAGCGACCGTCGGAAATTGGCGTCAAGGCTAAAACGGAGTCTGTAAATCCGGTCTCACGACTGAAAGATCGGGTTGTGCCATCTTCACTAACTTTCACCAATCCGTGATCGGAAGTGCATAGGTACAATGATTTGTCTTGTGTTTGATGTAAGCATCGAATGTTTTGCGAAATAAAGCCTTCGCAGGGTGCCAGATGGTGAATGAGCTTGTTCTCCCGATTCAACTGAAATGCACCACCGATTCCATATACCCAGAACGAATCGGGTTCGAATTGACGCAATCCAAGCATCGTGCCACCAATGCCGATTTTCTTTAAATCGAGTTGACTGGTTGTGTGATTCTTATCAAAAGTCGTTAACAAATTCCCATGTGACAACACTTTAAGCGAGCCTGTGCTGTCACGCAGGCTTCCCCAAACAATGTCACCCATTAAGCCGTCGGAGTGGGTAATGTTTCGAAACTGGCTTTTTTCGGAATTGATCATTACGTATAATCCGCCGCCGATTCCGGTAATGAACAGATTGCCTTCGCGATCTTCGAAGATCGATTCAATGTGAACCGACGGTAGCCCATAGCGCTTATCCAGTTTTTGGATCAATTTCCCGTTCTTGAATAGTAAGACTCCGGATCCCCAGCTACCGAGGAACAAGTCACCGTTTCGGCTTGCATGAACCGTATTGATAACCATGTCACTTGGAAGCTGGGAAGCTTCAGGTTGTGCCTCGACCAGTTCCCCGGTGAATGTCAGCTCTTTCAAACCTTGTGAATGGCCAGTAACGAGGATTCGCCCATTTCCATCTTCGAACAACCGCATCTGGCGTTCGAAATTCTGATCGTCACTAAATAGTCGTTTCGGTTCTCCCGGATGAAGTTGCCACAAAATGCCCTGGTTCTCTACTCCGAAAATCAATCCCCTGGAATCCTGAAATAAAAAGGTGAACCGGTGGTACTCTTCGTCGAAGACTTTCCAGGGCTTCCATTCGTTGTCCTTTAAAACCAGTACACCGTTTTTTGTGGCGATCAGGATGTCGCCGGATATGGTTTCCATGATGTAATTGGAACCAAGAAATCCATGCCCGGAAGTTGCCGTCCACCCCTTGGTACTGTCACTTTCTTGCCATATCGGGGGGCCATCGGACATGGAAACCCATAAGCGACCATTTTTTGAGTAAATGATATTGTTGTTGGAATTTGAAGGTAATCCTTCGCGAGTTGTAAAGTGCTTGGTCCCTAAGCTACTGAAGGCAAGAATGCCACCGCCATCCTGACTCAACCAGATTACACCGTCTTTATCTTGTACGACATTGTAAATGTGAGCATTAAAGCCATCTCTTACATCGTAGATTCGATAAACCGGTGTTTCCGCGTTTGCCGAGCCTGACACCCCCAAGAGAAGCAAAAACAAGATGATGAACAATCGCTGGAAAAGAGACCCCAAAAGTGCAGTATTCACTCTCATCTCCATAATCAGATTTCAGCCCCTAACGAAACCCTAACACAAAGATGAAAAATATCAAAAACAAATTCCAATTTGCCTATTCAGAATATATAGAAGCACAGGGGACAAAAAATGATGGGTAGACCTGGAGGTGGTCCATGTTTGTACTTTGAATTATTATCAAGTATTATTGGTAAGTTAGATATTGTTTAATGCTAAACACATGTTACGAATAGCTTCGCGTGTGATTTCCGGTTCTTCCATCGCAACGAAGTGTGTAGCGGAATCGACGCCAATCATTTTCGCATTGGGTTGCAAGCGCTTGATGCGATCCGCAGCAGGTTTTAAAAAGGCATTCGATTCGTTACCGTACACGACAGTTAGAGGCATTTTTAGTTGTTTCACCCATTTCCAGGGCTTCGTCGGCGTAAAACTGAATGTTCTTGCCTCCCAGGCCGGGGAACAACACAATTCAACCTTGCCGTCTTCTCTTTCAAAAACTCCGCCTGACAAATAATCCCGCAAGATTTCATCCGGCCAGGTCTTGAAAGCACCTCGTCCATGATAGGAATTAAACAGTTGCTCAGGGCTTTCCCAGATTGCCTGTCGCTTCGATGCTCGCACGGCAATGGGGAAACGGTCGTGGATATTGAATAATCTCAATAGTTTGAAAATTACAAGCAAGGAAGGCGGGAAAATGACGGGATCGATCAGCACCAGACCCTTGACCAGATCCGGCCTCATGTGTGCGACGATCAGACTGGTTACGCCGCCTAATGAATGTCCCGCTAAAACGATCGGTGTAGGTAAGGTTTCGAGAAAATCGATCATATCCCGGGCGTAATCTTCCCAGCCGTTCAATTGCTGCCCTTGCCTTCCAAAACTGAAACCCTGGCCACGAAAATCCCAAGCAATCGGTGCGATTTCATCGGCTAGCGGCTCCAACAAGCGGCGGTACGTCAAGGCATTCATTCCATTGGCGTGGCTGAACAGAAGAAGAGGCGGTCGTTTACGCGGGCTGGCCCAGTCGAGATAAGAAAACGTGGAACCATGCAGATTCAGTTCTTTCCGCTCATAACTAAATACAGTACTCGAATGTTCCTGTTCCCACTGCTGCATTATCATCGTGAACTTAATCCTTCATGGTAAAAACGAAGGGGCAACAATCCCCTCCTTCGGCGATGGTCGTTTCTCGCTGCAATCGAACGACACTCTCAGTACGATTGAAATAAGCCATATCACCTACGCAAAACAAGGGAGCCAACTCTTCCATTCCAACAGAACGACAAAGCCTGGGAAAATCGCAGCGCGAAACATGCATGGAAAACTCTCGGTCGCTTACTCCGACGATCTGGCTGTCGGCATTGAAAAAACGATCCGCAATCCGTTCGAGCATGTCACGCCTGCCGGATTCATCACTACTTAGATAACGCTGCACCGGGATTTCCCCTATGGTATAAGAAAGAAATGCCAAGGTTGCCGAGACGATCACATCTTTCATGCAATCAAGAGCGTCCTGTTGCCCTACCCTGTTCTTCAAATACCCATACAACGCAATGGCGGGAGCGATCTGTTTTCGACTGGCCTTCTCCCGCGCGGTAGCGGCTTTTCCAAGAACCGAAAAAGGATCTTTTCCCAAAACTACAGGAAGAGTCGCCATCGAGGCCGCCAAGGCCCGACGATACCCCAGTCGCCTTGTCAGCGCAACGATTCCAGCTGAAGAACTGGCGAGTTGGGCTCGAACGGGAAGGAGACTCATTATTCATCTCCTTTTAGTTCAATGGTCGTTTCCCCGGTCTGGAAGCTTTTTTCAACCTGGTGCGATTCCGAGATGTCACGAGGAAGCTGGATGGCAGCGACTTCCGCACTGAATCGATGAATCATCGGATAGTAAGCGATAAAGCCGGTTGAATTGGAGGCATAGCCATCGATATCGATCTCCGCATCACCGGTTTGCTCATCGTATGACAACAGATCGAGATTAACCGACAGTTCCCGCATATAGTATCCGATCGGTTCATCTCCCTGCTCGTCTGCTGTTCCATCCGGGTCGAGTTCCATATTGAACTTGCGCCAGCCTAGAAGGATTTGTGTTAAGCCGTCAGACAAAGTCACCTGCACCGTTCGATCCGATCGTTCTGCATGTTCAAGTTGCTGGTCGACCATCACTTCCGGTTTGTCGTAGGTCATCTCATACTGATGGGAGAAGGAATCGATTTGTCCGTCTTCCACAGCCACGACAAGATAATGAAGAACGCCCACGGTGCGAGCGAAGGGAATGGCCTCGTTCATGTTCGGTCTGTCCGAGGGGCCGTGATCGAAGCGCAAACCGACTGTAAAGTTTAGTTCGCCATTTGAAATTTCAGGAATACTGCACCAGGCACCCAATCCACGGCTGGTGTAGCCCATTTCAGGCTGGTAGGAACTCGGATATTGATCGCTCTGAGGTGTATTCGTGTTCAACTCCAGGCCATTGACCAACACCACGTAGTCATCGAAACCGCTAAGTTTCGCTTCCTCCAGCGTTACTGAAACGATACTTTCTGCCACGTTTTGCGGAGCGTTAATCGTTAGTTCGACGGAACCGCTATAAAGACCGATTACATCAGAATCACTCAGATCTTCGTAGTTGTATTGCACGGTTGGAATATCCGTCATCATGTCGCCGGTGGACCAGTCGCCTCCAATGAAGCCCGCCGTAAGCGTTTTTTCGTTGTCATCCGATTCGCACGTCGTGGATGTCGGTGCAAGCTTCAACCATGAAATCCGGTGGTTTACATTCTGCCAGGAAAAACCAAACCCGGTCGTAATGATACCGGAAGAACAGGCGTTTTCGTCCGGTTGCGAATCTTCTGACTTTTCATTTCCGTCATAGTCTCCATTCGCGTTCGTTTCGTCCCCTTCATTACAGCCAATAAGAGACAACGCAGATAAAACTAATAGAACTGAAATCACGGTATTAAAGATCTTGCTGAGCATGGACATTTTCTCCTGCTTGATCGATATGGATACGATGCGATGAAGAGACTGTATCGAATGGAGACGGATGGGTCAATAATAGAAGTGTAATTAAGGCTGCCTCTAAAAATCCATATTCTGCAACGAACACTACTTTTAGGCCCGGATCGTTTTTCTCAATCCTCGACGTATCTACAGGATATGCCTGCGGACTGCGGAAAAACGCCTGGTCTCGCAAAAGATGCGTTCTCGCGACGAATAGCTATTTTCAGAGGCAGCTTAAAGTCAAAACGCCCTGTTGCAATATGGCAACAGAGCGTTTTGCGCACGGGGAAAATAAGAGGAGAAAGAGTATTTTGCGTTAGCACGATTATGATATTAGTAGCACGATCGAGGTTTGTCAACCCCCTTATTCGAATTAATTATTAAAAACTGCAATGCACAATACATTCAACCAAAATTGACGTTGCTCATATTGCGTCGTATGATGCGGCATTCATCATGTGTCGGGAGTGGGAGAAATGACTCTGCACTCCAACGAGAGGAATTGTAACATGCCGATTGAAGAGAAATTACGAAGTGCCATACATCATGCACAAGTGGTTTCATTCGACATTTTCGATACCGTGGTTTTCAGGCGACTGCTGCATCCGCATCATGTGTTTCAGCTATTGGAAAAACGAGCAAGTTTGCAAAAGATTGCCTTGCCTTTCGATTTTGCCTCCACGCGCATTCAAGCGGAACGAGAAGCGCGGGAACTGGCCTATCAACTGAGAGGCTCCAGAGAAGTCTCAATACGAGAAATCTATGACGTGCTCGGCAGGAAGAAATCTCTTAATCCCGAAATCTGCAATCGCTTACTGTCTATGGAAATCGATTTGGAACTGCAATGTTGTTTCGCCAATCCAAGCATGCATGAGGCTTACCAGTTCGCACGTTCCGAAAAGAAACGAATCGTTTTCGCTTCAGATATGTACCTGCCCTCTTCGGCACTGGAAAAGATGCTCCACGAAAACGGCTATGACAGCTACGATTTTCTACTTGTTTCCAACGAGTTGGGTGCCAGCAAACGCGATGGTGGCATGTTTGAGCGCATGGTTGAATGGCTACAAGTATCGCCCAACCATATTCTGCATATCGGAGATGACGAACTCTCCGATGTCGTGCGCGCCAAAGCTCATGGTCTGAAAGCCTTTTTTTACCAACGCTGCCGAGATGTGGCGACAAAAAACGATCAGGAGAACGTTCCTATCGAAACGCCCGCTTTGGATCGCTCCCTACAGTATGGGATTAGAAACGCAAGGTTGTATCACCAACGTCCGGTGCTGGATGCCGAAAAGGAATTCTGGTACCGATTGGGAGTTGAGTCGGTCGGAATTCTTTATATCGGCTTTATCGAGTGGCTGGCAAAGCGTTTGCTGTCTGATAACATTCAGCAGGTGTATTTTCTTTCTCGTGACGGTTACATTTTGGAAAAAGTCTATCGATGTTACCGGACGATGCATCCTGAACTACCGCCATCAAGCTACCTGTATGCATCCAGGAAAGCCCTGTCATTCGCGGCCTTACACGATTTCAATGACGAGCAACTCGAATTGTTCGTTACGGAATCGGAACCCTTGCCTGTTTCTCATTATCTGCAAGCCTTGCGCCTGGACCCGAGCAAGCATCTATCGGAAATTCTCGCCTCCGGGTTTCAATCAGCGGAAGACATCGTGAATCCGGTAAAACATCGCGAGCAATTGCTCGGTTTATTGCGCAGCGTAAAGGATTGCATCGAACAGAGCGTTGCTCGCGAGCGTGAACTCGTTGTGCGATATTTGGAAGAATCCGGCTTCTGGAACACGAGTTCGGTTGCGATTGTGGATATCGGCTGGCAGGGAAGCATGCAGAATGCCTTACTTTCACTGCTAGAAAGTGTACAGCGTCCACAATGGCTAAATGGCTATTACCTGGGCACGTTTGCAGAAGCCAAGCGTCTTTCTCATGGCGGGCACAACATGCACGGCTATCTTTGCGAAGCCAGTTTGCCGCAGGATATTCATAAAAACATTCTGCGATGCGTTCCATTGTTCGAATTTCTTTTAAGCGCGCCGCACGGCAGTGTGTGCGGATACCGTGAAGGAGTCGATTGCATCGAACCGGTTTTCGAAAAGAACACGATCCCGCAGCAGATGCGATATGCAGAACAGATGCAGGCCGGCGCACTGGATTTCATCCATGACTATTTGGAGGCAAAGCAGCTTCTGCCGGAAATCGTTCTTTCAAAAGAAACGGCTTTTTCCAAGATTCGAGATTTGGTTGAAAATCCGACTTGTTTACAAAGTCGAAAGCTGGGTGATCTGAAGCATGTCGATTCCTTCGATGAAATTGAAAGCGCCCGCTATTTCGCAACTCCCGTAAAACGTTCCATTTTATTCAAACCCCGCCACCTTCGCCGCGCTTACTTGACCAGTCACTGGAAAATCGGTTTTATCAAGCGCTTTCAGTGTATGTACGGGCTTGACTTCTCCATTTTTCGCAATCGTCGTCGGTAGCAATACCTGATTCTTAAAATCACGGATAGTGCTCGATGGTTTGGCCACAATTTTTTCTTTCAGATAACACATTTCGCTATCTGTCAAGCCGTCTTTACACAGACTCCGTCACCCAAGATCATGTAGAAATCAGCATCGTTAAAATACACAATAATTTCATTGGTCTTTTATGATCGACAATCCTGTCAAAGATGGCATATTATTTGCTCAGTTATAACTGTTCAACATCCGAGCGCGTTTCAGCTTCGAAGAATCGATTTTGTTGTGTCACGTCAAGGAGCCGATCATGGGTAATCTCTCATCTGCATTTCTTAAAACAGGCATTCTGTTTGTATTCGGTTTCGGCCTGATTCTAAACGCCTGTGAAAAAAGCAGTACGACGACATTTCTTCCCTGCGAGGAAGACCGGGATTGCCCGGAAGGCCGCGTTTGCCAGGCCGGAGAGTGCATTCTGATCCAAGATGGCGATACCGACAGTTTGGGAGAAAGCGATCAGGATCAGAGTTGCCCGGATGATCCGACCTATCCTCCTGCACTGCCACCGGAAACCTGCAAAAAGTGGCAGGCGTTCCGTATGGACCCGCCAGACTGCTGGGGCTGGCGCATGGTCGCCGATTCCACTCAAAATGGAGAGGCTTGTTTCGATAATGAGAATTCTCCCGGGCAGTGCGTGGACGGCACATGTATTGCCAATAGTGGTGATGGCGATCAAGCGGACGGAGATCAAGTGGACGGCGATTCCACGGACGGTGATAGCACCGATGGTGACCAGACCGATGGCGACCTGACCGATGGCGATCTTGCGGATGGCGACGCCCCAATGAATATCTGTCAGCAGGAAGGCGGAAGCTGTAACGACTATACCGCGAACTGTCCAAGTGACAGCCGTTTGTTAAGCGGTGACGGGCTTTGCGATCTGGGAGTCTGCTGCATCCCTCTTTCGGCCATCGACTGTTACAATTCCGGTGGCTATTGCAGCCCAACCGGAGATCCCCAGAACAGCTACTTCACATGCAGGGAAGGTTATCATGCGGCACAAAGCGCCATGGAATGTGATCTGTTCGGCGGTGATGCTGGAGAATGGTGTTGCGAGAAAGACACATCGCCTTGTGTCGCAGAAGGTGGCGTGACCAACATTCTTGATGACTGGCCCGATAATGACCAATGTTGTGAAGGATTGGACGAAGTCAGTAATGCTGTTCCAGACGAGCAAAATCAATGCATCGCACTGCCTGATGGAACTCATTACTGCACCTATTGCGGAGATGGCATTTGCGGACCGGGTGAAAACTACTGCCGCTGTTACGAAGACTGTGCCACTCCGGGTCAATGCCAGGAGAACTCTGATTGCCCGCTTGACACCTGTTATGACCTTCCGGTTGCATCGGTTTTTCCCGTCTGTTCCCAACAAAGCTACAGCTGCGACCAGACCAGCGGCAATTGCACGATGGCCGAAGAAATTATTTCGGAATCGATTTGCGATGCTTCCAGCGGCTTATGCAAACCGTGGGGACCGACAGTCTGTGAAAGCGAAGGAAACGGCGAATGCATCATGTATGGGAGAGCCACCTGCGCGGAAGGCTCAGCGTTGAATGAAGATCCTTTAGGATGCGACGCCATGTGTTGCCTGGATGCCGCCTGTCTGGATGAAGGCGGTTACTGCACGATGTGGCAGACCGGCTGCAAAGAGGGATTTGTTGAGGGTGGCGGTGTAGACAAAGACTGTCCCGGTGGCCGTTCGGCCCTATGTTGCGTGCCGGAACAAAACACCTGCACACCGCTGGGCGGTGTGGCGATCATGCCGGATGGCTTTTGCTGCAACGGTCTGAAAGCCGCAGAGATGGCCGAAGTCGGTTCGAATGGCGAATGCCTGTACCCGGATTGTTCCTGCTTTGTTTGCATTTCGGAAGGAGACGGCTTTTGCGACGAAGAAAACCATGAAAACGAGTGCAACAGCGCGGATTGCGAAGGTCCAATACCGGAATGCTTGCAGGATTCCGACTGCCCCGTAACTGCCTGTAACCCGAGTATCAGTGCAGACTATTGCCTTCTTCGTTATCATCAATGTGAAGATACGGAGTGTGTTGCTTATGATGTCGGCGTTCAGGAAGCCCGTTGCGATCCCTACAGCCTGCATTGTGTGACCAACGATTATTCAGACTGCGAAATGGCCGGTGGCTATTGTTCTCATTACCTGGCAGGTTGCGACGACGGCTACGAAGCGTCTTCAGATGCGGAACAACTGGGTTGTCCGGGTGGACGTTCCGCACTTTGCTGCCGTCCCGAGCCTACCAACGAATGTGAGGAAGAAGGCGGTTTCTGCATCGGCTGGGGGCCGGAATGTCCCCAGGACAGCACATTTACCGATGCCGATCACCAATGCACTTACGGTCAATGCTGCATGCCCCTTGCCCTTGGAGATTGTGCGAATTCAAACGGCTATTGCGAGTCAAGCGACGTGCACTGTATTAACGGTTATACCTCAAGTCAACTCGGAGGTTGCCCCTATACGACTCCTACCTGCTGCATCCTGGATTCGTCTGACTGCGCAAGCGAAGGACATGTTGTATCCTGGGGAACCGATGAACACTGTTGCGATGGTTTAACCGAAGCGGAAGTCGCATCCGTGGATTCCACAGGGCAATGCGCCTATGCCGATATTGCGGCTTCGATTTGCCTGAGAATCGGGGATGACATCTGTGATGAAGACTTCGGAGAAAATCCCTGCAACAGTGCGGATTGCCAACAGTATGAATGCTTGTCCATCGGTGGTCAATGTGTTGACTACTGGGGGTGTCCGACAGGCTATAGCCCGGCGGCAAGCCCGCAATGCGATCAGTATGGCCATTGCTGTCTACCGGAAGACATGATTACCTGCTATTCAAATTACGGCGGCTACTGTTCCACTCCACAGATCGGCTGCCAGGCAGGATATGCATCGGCTGGCGAATCAATGGGCTGTGAATATATCCGGGGTGATTCCGGGATATGCTGCATCGCCACGCCGGATCGATGCACTAGCGATGAAGACTGCGGAGGCGGTTCCTGTGAAGATACTGATGATGGCTGCTTGGAAACACTTAGCCATTGCGACAGTGGCGATTGTGTGTATGCCGGGGTTGAGATTCCCGGTGGACATTGTGATAGCACAGGTCAGTGTGTAGCCGGTCAAGCGGATTGTGTGGAAGATCTGGGCGGTTTCTGCGCTTCCTGGATGACGGGATGCCCCGCAGATAGTCAAAGCGTGGATGCAGCCTGCGGCGATCAGGTCTGCGCCGGCGGCTGCATTTGCTGTGTTTCGGGACAGCCGTGAACCTTATTCGTCTAAGAAATATCCTTTAGGCGGATCGACCACGCGCTCGGCACGATAAACCGAAATCGGGATTGACAATTCCCAAAGCAGTCGCGGAGTGGCTTCGGTCGTGACTTCATGAATCCGGCTGGGATCGTGATTCGCATTTCGTTCGAAGCCGAACGTAACCAACGTATTTCCATTTGGCATACGATCCGCATCGCCATAAACATCCGTAAAAAGATCGGGAGATGGCCGATATTGCCACACGATCTGAGCGCTTCCTAAAGGCGGCGTTTCCGATTCTTCTTCAATTTCACCGTCTCCTTCTGCCTCGATAGCATCCAAATCCGAATCGCCACCGGCTTCTATGTTATCAGCTTCGATAGTCTCGTTTTCTTCACTGAAATCCGTATCCAAATCGGAATCCAGGTCGCCGTCGGCTTGTTTGCTTTGGGCAAACAGTTGATAGGAGATTTCAATCGCTCGACTATAGGTGCGATTGTGCGGGTCTGCAGCGTCGCCGTTGTCGAATAACAGGATATTTCCATTCGGCTGAATTTCCGGAGCGTGCTGGCGATAGAACCAGTCCTCATCATCCAAAAGAAAGTCACCACCCTGCCCCATGCGCCAGAGAATATTCTCGCTGTCACGGTCGATTTTAAACAAGGAATGCTGCCCTCGACTGCTGACGAGCAATGCGTTCTCACCGGGAAAAGATTCCACGCTGTTCATGTGCGACCAGTCGCGAACGATTCTATTCGGAATGTAATGCTCGCAATGACGCCACTTCCAAAGCGGCACGCTGTTGATCATGTCATATTCAACCACCATTCCACAGGACAGGCCGCCGAATACTTCAGGACAAGATGACGTTCCTGACAAGTAGATGTACGTTCCCTGATTCTCGAAGGGAGCGATGTGATGATGGACGTAAAGCCCCTTTTTCCACAGCAGTTGCCCTTCCCAGTTCGCCTGTGACGGATAAATACTCCCGCCGCCATAAAGCACACCTTCCGGGGTGGTGCGAACATCCGTATCGGCACCCGGCAAGGTGGTATTGGGGCGGTAATACCAGCGATAGCGGCCCTGCTCGTCGATCATGGCCAGAATCAGCGGGGAACGCTCGTAACCGTCGCTCAAATTGATGAGAGTCCATCCCGGCTGTAATGCGGATGCATCGTGGATCGTCGCGGTTAAATCGACCAAAAAGTCGGGTTGAGATGCTACCGTGAATTGTTGAGTAAGAACACCATAACCCCCAGAATCATCCATTGCCCGAATGGTCAAGCTACACTCGGCATCCGCATAAAACCCCATCACAAACAGTCGATGATTGCTTGCCATGGTTTCTTGCGAAAAGACGGCCTGATAATCGCTACATTGCACCCGAACATAAGAAGCTGCTTCGTAGGACGTGCGCCATTCTACATAGTATGAAAGCAGGTTGGCCGGATTCTGTATCAGTGAGAACTGGTCGATTTCAATCGGATAATTCACTTCGAAATCGGGATCGGTATCGAATTCTTCATCTCCATCGGAAATATCCCATTCGGAATGATCACCATCCGGTAGATCGTCATCCCATTCCAGGTCTCCGTCCGATGATTCATCTCCCTCCGAGATCACATCTCCCTCCGAGATCACATCTCCATCAGGGAACCCATCTCCGTCATTGTCTTGTTCTTCCCCAAATTCAGGAAGATCTCTTTCGATTAGGTCACCATCAGCGGGGTTAGCGTCCCATTCGTCGCCATCAATAGGTGGGGATTCGTCCAGATCAAGATCCGATTCGATGTCGTTATCCAAATCTCCATCCGATACCGATTCTGCATCGGATAGAGTAGAATCCGAATCACCGGGATCGATAATGCCGGGATCGCTGCTCGAAGAACAACCGAACCAAAAGAGGATGCAGACAACCAGAAGCCCATTTCTAAATGAATTCATCAAGCCAATCCCGTTTGTATAACCAGTTCGCACGATTCCGTTCAAGTGTTTTAGTCGATGTCATTGTCCAGGTATGGGGCGATCAACAGATGATCGGCACGAATGACATACAAATCGGCGGTGATAACCGGAGAGGCGATTGGAGTCGAGTTTTCCGTATCTGTCGTCAATACCAGATAATCGCCATAGTTATCCATGTAGCTCTCGTTGATGTCGATTTCCCAATCGCCTTCGTAGACCTCGGAAATCGATTCCGCCGAACCACTTTCGTAAGACGTTCCACTGATGGTCCGTGTAAAGCGCGTCTCGGTGAATACCAGCGTTTCCTGGACATCGCGCGCTAAAGTCAGTTGTTCTCCTATGATTTCATAGGATTGCATGCTGCGCTGCCAGCTTCCAACAACACCGCTGCTTCCATCCGTTCTAAAAAACGGATCCTGGCTGAAATAGGTTGCATCGACATAAAACGCAGCTACGGTTTCACGCTCCACGGTATTGGTGTCGGTGTCTCGCGTACTTGGAGTGCTGGTGCGCTCGGAAACTTTGAGTTTATCATCCACCAGTTCATAGGTTCCAGTAATCAGGTTTCCCGTGTCCTCCTGATCTTCCTGAAAACTGCCATCCGTTGCAAAGGTGGCATAGCGATGATTGTCGATGATCTGTCCGGGCAGATAGTAGCGTTTGTCCCAATCTCCGGCGATGGCTTCGTACTGAGTCGGTAAAATGAGTTGATACTCCGACAGCGCATCATTGTTCGCCAGATCCGTCACGAGAACACGCAGATGCATACCCGGCTGCAAATTCAGAGCGAGACGCCACAAACCGTTATTGAACGTTTTTGTTACGTCCCCGAATTCCTGGGATGAATCCGCATCGATCGCCTTGACGCTCAGATCCGCCGCTGCCGTTTCGTTATCGGTCACAAATACCGTTATCGTTCCGGCAACTTCTACAGGAACGACCACCCAGCCATCTTCTCTATTCAAATCCGTTTCCAAAGCGAACTCGCCGGTAATCGTAACGCGGATATCCCGGATATTCGGCGGAGTGGTTTCCTGCGGCTCTACATCTTGTTCTATGTCGCCATCGACCTGATCGCCATCCGGCAGATCGCCATCGGAGATGTCTCCATCTTCCAGGTCTCCATCAACCACATCCCCATCTGAAACATCACCGTCTGGAGCATCACCGTCGGAAACATCGCCATCTGAAGCATCGCCGTCGGTTACGTCTCCATCGGAAACATCGCCATCCGGCAGATCGCCATCAATCTGATCGCCATCAGGCATATCAACATCGATCACATCACCGTCTTCCAAATCTCCATCAACGGTATCCAAATCCGAATCATGGTCGCCATCCGTGATGATGTCGCCATCCTGCTGATCGCCGTCTACGATAGTGTCGTCGTCTGAACCACAAGCAAAAATGGTTACAGAAAACAGGATCACGAAAACAAGCAACAGTTTGTTCATGTTCATTTCCTTTACAGAAGTTTCGTCAACAGGTGTGTGGCTGTCCCAGTTTCTTTAGCCCAGTGCCAGTTTCAACTTATTCTGTAAACATAGCATAACTCAAAAACGGAGTAAACATCACAGACACCACAATATCCTTTTTTTTGTAACTGTAATCTTGATAACGCCTGCAAACTCTCATCAATGTCGATTTCATTGATTCTCTGTTAATAGTAAATAGCGGCAGAGTCTTGACAGCAAATCGCGACTGTGCTTCAATTCGATGCGACTGAACGCAGCAAGAAACCCGGAGGCAGGAATCGATGGAGTTCTCCAGCATCAACGAGATGTTCCGCTGGCGAGTGGAAAAATCCAGCAATCAAACGGCGCTTCTCCACAAAAATGGAGACCGCTGGACGGAAATCAGTTGGATCCGCTATTACGAATCGGTAAGGCACATCGCCCAGGGATTGCGTGGTTTGGGACTGGAAAAAGGAGACCGCGTTCTTCTTTTTTCAGATACGCGAGTAGAATGGGTGTTTTGTGATTTGGCAATTCTCGGTTGCTGCGGCGTGGTGGTTCCCGCTTACCACTCCAGTCCAACGCGAGAGATCGAGTACATCATCAACCATTCGCAATCGAAATTCGTTATCGTTGAAAACTCATTGCTGCTGGATCGAGTTCTGGAAGTACGGGAGCGCCTCCAGTCGGTCGAGAAAATCATTTTAATAGAAGGTCCCGCTCCTGATGACGATAGTGACCTGCTCTCTCTCTCCGACGTCGTTGAAATCGGTCGGAAGCAAAAACCCGGTTTATACGAAGAAATGGCAAAGGAAGCCAGTATTGAAGATGATGCCACAATTGTATATACCTCCACACAGGGCGGACACCTTGGAGTGATCCATCGCCATCGGCAATTACTGAGTGAACAGTATGCCTTACAGCCCATTATTCAAGTAAGAGAAGATGAAATTACGCTGCTGTTCCTTCCGTTATCCCACGTTTTCGGTCGCACGCTGGAATACCTGAATCTTTACACCGGGCTGAAAATCGCGTTTGCCGAAAACTACGAACGGCTTTTCCGAAATCTGGAAGAAGTTCGTCCTCATATGGTCGCTGCCGTTCCGCGTGTCTTTCAGAAAATCTATTCGAACCTGATGAAGGAAATCGAACTGCAAGGACGCAGCCAGAAACTGAAACTTCATTGGTGTCTGGACATCGGGAAGCAAGTGACACTGCTTCAGCAGAATCGCCAACCCATTCCACTGGTGCTTAATGCGAAATATCAAGCCGCACGAAAACTTTTTTTCGATCGCTTCCGGGCGCAATTCGGCTCGCGTTTGAAGTTCATGGTTTCTTCCGGAGCACCGCTGCCACGTGAAATCGCCGAGTTCTTTCTGGCAACCGGGTTGGTTATTTTGGAAGCTTACGGCATGACGGAAACTGCCGGTGCGGTGACGATGAACGCTCTGAATGACTATAGAACCGGATCGGTTGGAAAACCGCTGCCCGGAATCGACATCCAATTGGATAGCGATGGCGAAATCATGATCAAAGGAGCCGTTGTAACGGAAGGCTATTTAGGGAACCAGGAGGCAACGGAACGTGCGCTGCAAAGCGGGTGGCTTCGCAGCGGCGATATCGGCGAAGTGGATTCGGACGGTTTTTTGAAAATTACGGACCGAAAAAAGGATCTGATCATTACTTCCGGCGGTAAAAACATCTCTCCGCAAGCCCTGGAAAATCATCTGAAAGCGGATCCGTTTATCGATATGATCTACGTTCACGGTGATAATCGTAATTTTCTATCTGCACTGATCACATTGAATCGCCAGAACGTGGAGCAATGGGCCAAGGAAAAAGGCGTGGTTTCGAAGAATTTCGAGGATCTGTGCGCCAAGCAGGAAATTATCCGTCTGATAGAAGAACGAATTCAGATCAAAAACCGGGACTTGTCCAGCCCGGAAACCATCAAAAAATTCGCCATTCTTCCGCATTCATTCTCGGTAGAAACAGGCGAACTGACTTCCTCTCAGAAGCTGCGAAGGAAGCACATCGACAGCAAGTATCAGGAAATTCTGGAGCAGTTTTACACTTAAAGCCACCTCTATTTCTTGCGATTAAGAGGATCATCAGGCATTTTCTCGTCTTTTCTGAGGACATGAACGCGGAAGTACAATGGATATTCATAGTTTTTCGCGGCTCGTGGAGGCAGTTTAAGCGGAGTGAGATGTTTCACGCCTTTCGGCACGATGAGTGTCAGCACGGTTCCGTTTGGTGCTCGAACGTCTTTCTGAACGCCAGTTGCGGCTTGCTCCGGTGTGATTCTGAAATCGACAAAGACGGCATTCGGTTCGAACTCAACCGCCTTTTCTCGTTCACAGCCAACAGTTACAAAAGCGATAGCGAACGCAGTCAAACAAACGAAACAAGCAATACCGTTTCGCAAAATGTATTGTGCGTTCAGGTTCATGGCTTGGCGGCAACGGAATCTGGACCGATCTGAACATCTACAGATCCAACTTCTTCTTTGGGCCTGGGAACCTTTGCATTGAGATCCGCGCAATCTTCTTTCATCTGGCAGATCTGCTTGGTTTTCGTAACAGGATAGCAGCACTCCGAGCGGCATTGATGATGATGCATGCATTCCGCGCCGTTTCCCAGGATTCCGTAACATTCTCCACCCAAAACGACTTTTCTTCGAATCCAGTGCAGGCGCAGCAGGATGTCCTGGAAGCTTTTATCCGGAACTTCCCAGTAAACCGTATTCGTACGCCGGATGTCCTCCCCTTTGTATTCGGCAACCCGCAACGAAAAAACCGCGTCTTTGTCTTTGAACTGGATGGGATCGCTCTTCATGAAGATGATTCCCATTTTGTTAAGCCGGCGTATCAATTCCACGTAGTTTTCAGGGGCCACTTCACCTTTGCATTCGACGTAGCGATCGTTCGTTAAAACGCTTCGATCCCGTAAGATGTGAACTTCACCTACCCCACGCCCCTTGAATCCTTGAGGTGTGCGAAATTCGATTTCCACATCCTTGTTTTTCAATTTGACAAGCTTGGAACATCCAGTCCAGGAAAAGGCCATTACGACAGCCAGCCCCCAGAGTAATAATCGGATATGCATTCTCTTCTCCACGCCCTATTAAATTAGGTTTGCCAACGCAGCCAGTCCCACGCGGGTTGCATCTTCTTCTGCGCGCCGGATTTTGTCGCGTTGGACCTGCTCCGATTGTGTCCGATTGGCCACCACCGCGCAGATACAGCCGGCATGCAGCCCCATTGTACGACACATTGTAAACAAGGTACCGGATTCCATTTCGTAGTTCAACGCACCTAACGAACGCCAGTCATCCAACGAGTTCTGAAACGCCTTATGAACGTAACCGGACGCGGAATCATAGCGTTCCTGCCCGGGATAGAATGTGGCGGAAGAAACGGTTATCCCGGAAAAATGGGTTACATTTTCTTTTTCCGCTGCGTTGCGTAAGGCCATTGTCAGTTCGACATCCGCCGCTGCCGGGTAATTGGGCGGTGCGTAATGATCGGAAGAACCGTCAAGTCGAATGGCGGCTTCGGTGACGATCAGGGAACCGATTGGAATGTGAGACTGAATCGCGCCGGTCGTTCCGATACGAAGGAAAGTGGTAACTCCCAACTGGATCAGTTCCTGAACCACGATTTCGGTCGTTGGGCCACCCATGCCGGTATTTGTCACTAGCACCGGCTGTCCTTTTAGCTCCCCAACCCAGGAATCCAAGCCACGGTGCGAAGCGACTTTTACCGGATTTTGCAGATTTGAAGCAATCAGTTCCGCCCGTTCCGGTGCGCCGGGAATAATGGCGATTTTCGCATCTTTGCTTAGCGAGCGAGAAAGTTCGATGTGATATTGCTTATACTCAGGATCCTCGATTATTCGCAACGCCGCCATGAATTCCACTCCCGTAAATAAGTAATTGGGTATAGGGTAACGTAGTATAACAGAAAGTCTTTTAAAACAATAACTTTTTAATGTCTCACGGTGTAGGTACGCCGGGGTGGCGGCACACAATTTTAGACAATCGGGCTCTCATACATACCAATCTTTCACTCTTTATTTTACTTAGGGAGAACGTGCAAAAGCGGAATTCAATCAACGAAATCAAGATGCAAATTCGAGTACGGAAATTTCTTGACAGAAACCGGGTGCATCTCTAAACTAACGAAACTTTACGGGCCGCCGTAGCTCAGCTGGTTAGAGCGCCTGATTGTGGATCAGGAAGTCATGTGTTCAAATCACATCGGTGGTACCAGGAAACACACCGGAATCGTTAGCTAAATTAGCATGACGATTCCGGTTTTTCTTTGCTAGTCTGTATGTCTTTGCCAGTTTAAGCCAATAGCTTTAGGATTTGATTGGCGAATGCGGAAGCCTTCAGCTGCCACGAACGATTTACACCCCGACATATTTGTCAGCTTTTCTACATTTCCAGAATTGAGCATTACTTCATGAAACCTCCTGATTTCAAATAGTTGGAATATAATTCTTAGGCAAGGCATATTTCTTGCACCAAAACGGCGAGTTTTGGACTCGCTTATCCAATCATCGCTTTCCTTGCAAAAGGTGGGATATCGTTATTAACATCATGAGTTTCAGATTTTCACATAAAACACCATCAACAATGGGACTGCTTCTAACGTTGTTGCTGTTGCTATTTGCGGTCACGGCGATGAGTAGCTGTGGAGACGGCGGCAGTTCGGCATCTTCCCCGAATGGTGACGATTCCTTGCCGGATCAGGGTGCAGATCAGGACTCGCCATTATCAGACGGCGATGTGGATGCTGGTGAAAGTGACGTTGCGCAGTCCTGCTCCGATGATGAAGATTGCCCTGATGGCTTGGCCTGCGATCCCATGTTTTTCTCGTGCCGCTTAGAAGAGTGCGATAGCGATGAAACTTGCAGCGATGCCTACAGTGGGGCTCGCTATTGTGAGCAAAACAGACTTTGTCTTCCAATTGCCTGTAATTCGAATTCGGATTGCAAAGGAACAAGCTACTGTACGGGAGGCTATTGCACTCCCCTTCCTGAATGTTCCGAAATTTCAGATATCTTGATAGATCCTATTTTTCCGATTCTCTACAGTGGAATCGGACAGCCTTTAAGCACTCATATCCTCGATGTGAATGGCACGGTGGTGCCCAATATCGGTCAATATCGAATTCGATGGCAATCGCTTTCTACTGAAGTGGCTACGGTTGATGATGAAGAATGCAAAGTGTACGGCAGCGTCCGTACAGGGACGACGACACTTGTTGCCAAGGTTGAGTTTTTAGAGGGCGACTGCCCAAGCATTAACCTGTCTGCTACGATTACCGTGCAAAACCTGTCCAAACAGGATAGTGGCCTGCGCGTCATTGTTGCAGACAAGAACGACTGGTCCTTAGTTGGAGATGCTCTGGTTATCGTCAATGGTCATTCGATGAGAACCCCTGTCGATACGACAAAGGGGGTGTCGTACTTCGAAGACGTAGAGCCGCCCTATGACATCCATGTATTTCATAGCGATTACCACTATGTCAGCCTGATTGGACTCGAATCGGATTCCGAAAAAGACTCCGATGAAAGTAAGGATTTCCTGATTCCGCTTGAAGCCTATACCGACCAGCATGCCGCATCCGGTGTGAAAGCTGTGATCGACTTTACCCAGATCCCAGATATTCTGCACCGGGATCTTCGCTTTGGCATTTCAGGGATGTCCTATACGCGCAGTTTACTCGATATGCATCTGGGAGCGATCTTCTCGAATTTCGTAATGACACAAGTGCCGTTTTCCGGTCCCTTCCACAGCGAAATTCCGTTTCCATCGAATGTTTCTTTAAATCCTTTTAAATCCAACACGTTGGATCCCTATTACGTGGATAGTGAACCGAACAGTTTGATGTCCTGGAGTCTGGGAGGCTTTATCAGCGAAAGCGACCTCGTTACATCCATCATTGAACGCATGGATCAGGGCTGGTCGGATGTCATGGCATTTCTGCTTACTTCGCTGTCACAATCTGCCCGTTATTACCACGGTGTTCAAGATACTCCGGAAATCATCGAAACGGCCATGGTTATAGATGATGGAAATCAAACCACTTATCCCAATAACCGAAGTGATTTAAACGGCAACGGCGACACCGGGGATCTCGTGCCTAATTATGAGAAGTATCAGGATTTGGAAGCGCCGCTCTCTCTGGAACAACCCTTATCTCAAAAGCTTACGTTGCAAACCGGCACATTGCCGATGTTACAACAGCATATCCTTAATGGTCTTTTTTCCATGGTTGGCGTACGTGCAGGTGGTGCCCAGTTCGTTCCCATGGGAATCGGAATGCGCGTCGTTGAAACCGACGCTGCGCTTGATAAGCCCTCTGTCGGCAGCGGTGGAGAGTTGAACACGTATTTCGCGCCTTATTATGGTCCATTGACTCCTGATGAATATATCGTGGTCACCTACGCGCTCCCCTTCTCGCGTTTCATCGAGAGGGATCTTTCCATGATGTCCTATTCCGCCATCATTCAGCGTTTTACCGAATCGCCTTCGGATGCGGAATCAGGTGATTTTCTTCAATTCGTGCATCTTGCATACGCCGACACCGATACGCGCCAGTTGCAGATTTATCCAAACGATCAAGAGGCGGATTTACACCGCCTATGCTTTAAGACAGACGGACGTCGCTGGGAAGTATTCCTTAATAAAGATCATACACAGGCAAAACTCCCCATTCCCCCGGAAGACGATCCGCTCTCGAATGAGTTTGAAATTACGGCCATTGATTTGATTGAAGATCAAACTTTGGACTCGATAGCAACATTCAACAGGGTGCCACTCTCCCAATTAGACCGGAAAGTGGCCAGATATTCGCGCTTCTTCTTAACACAACGTTGAGGTACACACTCTCTCGCTCGGAAAGGAGGAATGTTTGAGAAAGTGTAAAAAACTATTTTTTGTGTTGTGAAAGTTCGCGAATGGCTTGACAGAAATGCTGTTTTGCAGTATTGACAAGTGACTCGAATGAGAACTATAGATACAACTATTAGAGAAATTAAGTAGATGGGAGACGATTTTGGGAAGGCGAGATAGAGTATATATTATACTCTCAATACTCGCACGTAACGTTAACAAAGGAGGAGTTGGACAATGACGAAGAAAAGTTTGCTTGCATTGCTATTGATGCTCGCCATGTTCGTCGTTATCGCCGGTTGCGGCGGCAGCGATGAAGATCCGGTTGATGGCGACACGAATCCCGACGGCGACAGCAACGTCGACGGCGACACCGATGGCGACACCACCGACGGCGATGCCACTGATGGCGATGCCACCGGTCCTGCGATCGGCGACGGTTGTGAAACCAATGCGGATTGCCCCGATGGCGCTTCCTGCCACAACGACACCCTGATTTGTACCGAGCAAGAATGTGAAACCGACGGTGAGTGTGTCACCCTATTGGAATCTGCTGGCGCCATTTGCGACATGGATGACTACCTGTGTTACCTGGCTCCCTGTGACAAAAATGCTGACTGCCCGACCGGTACCGCGTGTCTGGCCGGTGTCTGCACCGAAGTTCTCGCCTGCCCGGACGGCGAAAGCCTGGTAATCAACGAAGGCAGTGGCGTAATCCGTGAAGGCGAAAGCCTGGATCTGTCCGCTACCCTGCTGAACACAAACGGCGCCAAGTTGGAACTTACCGCTGGCGACGGAGCCTTCACCTGGGCCACCGACGATTCCAGCATCGTCGACGTAGCCGCTGACGGCACCATCACTGGTGGCGGCACTGCGGGTACCGCGACCATCACTGCTAAGCTGACCTGTGATGCGAACAGCCCGGTCGCTACCGTTACCTACATCAACTTCAACAATGTTACCTCCGGCAGCTCCCGCGTGATCGTGTTTGATCAGACCAGCGGCGAGATGGTTACCGGCGCTCGCGTCATCCTGGTTGACGGCACCCGCGCTGCCAACGAAGCCACCACCACCGACGGTGTGGCGGAATTCGCGAATGTTGATTGCTCCACCGGTTGCGACATGCACGTGTTCCACGACGATTACACCTTCGTCAGTGCCTTCGGTCTCGCCATCAGCGACTTCTATGTGCCGCTGGCGAAAAACACCGACAAAACCAAATGGGCCGGTGTCAAGGGTCAGCAAGACGCCAGTGCCATTCCTGAAATCATGGAAGGCGACGTCCGCTTGGGCATCAGCATGTTCTCGATTCCCGGTTCCTTGGCCGACTTGAACTTCGAATCCCTTATCGGCGAAATGGTTCCGACTCACATCGCTATCGGCGCTGTGTTTGATGACACCATCGACCTGCCCACCGGTGTGGAACTGTACCTGATGGGCGACCCGGTCGTCGAAGGCTTCAAAGCTCAGGGCATGGAAGGCAAAGCCACGTTGTGGGGCTTGGGCGGCTATGCTGACTTGCAGGAACTGATCACCGTTGTCACCCAGAACCTGGGCGACGAAATCAACATCGGCCCGATCCTCGGCGCGCTGCTGCCGCTGTTCGGCAACTTCTATCATGGTATCGAACCTGGTTACGATCTCGTGAACGTCGCCAAACCGGCTGACCTGAACTTCGATCAGTTCGAAGACATCGGCGACTTCCTGCTGTCTCAGAAGCAGACCAAAGAAGCCACCGTCAAATACCCGACCCTGACCAGCGGCATCGACAGCGTCATCTCGCTGATCGGCGCGATGCAGACCGGTGTTGGCTTTGTTCCGTTGGGTCTGACCGCAGGCTTGGATGCGGAAACTCCGCAGGACACCGCTGACGGCAAAATCAATGACGTGACCATGCCTTATGCTCCGCAGCATAGCGGTCTGTCTTCCTTCCCGTACTACACCATCAGCATCGGCCTGAACCTCGCCGGCCTGATGGAAGACACCAGCAGCATCGACCTCGCTGGCGCCATCAACCGTAGCGTGGACGCTGCCCCGACTTCGGTCACCGTCCCCAGCTTCCCGGGCTTCATGAGCGATGCGGCTTACAGCTATGAGAACTCCGCTCACAGCATGACCGCTACTCCGGTCAGCGGTGCGAGCTTCCACCGTGTGGTTCTGAGCATGGACAGCGACACCGCTGGCAAGTTCTGGCACATTTACTGGGGCCCGACTGCCAATGGTTTCTCTTTCGACCAGCCCACCGGCCTGGAAGAACGTACGGCGACTCTGGGTGACATCAACCTGGCCCAGGCGATTATGCTTGGCGACAGCATCACCTACGAAGACCTGTTCGAGTTCAACGGCACCAACCTGAACATGATGAACGACTTCATTTCGTCCTTCAGCATGCACTACCTGCCGAACGAGTAAAAACTCGGACGATTGCCACTTCGGTAATCACGCGCCCCGGCCCATATGGGTCGGGGCGATTTTTTTGCTTAATTTCTGCAAAAAGATATTATAAGTGCTCAAGTCCACTTCTTCAGATATGGAGACAAGCAATGACACGTCCTTTTCTTGGTATCATTCTCATGGCACTCTTGAACCTGTCACTTTTTACCTGCTGTTCGGATTCAGATAACCTTTTGCTAAATGAACAAGGTGCACCGCTCGTCGTAAACTCCGGCAACCTGCAAATTGATGTCATCATTCCAGAAAGTTCCGGGATCGGTCTTAAACATGCCGCCAATGATTTGATTCAGGCTTTCGTGGAAATTTCGGGGGCGAGCAACGAGACCGCTCCCATTAAAGGATCAATTGATGATGCCAGCTCCTCGGCTGCAATTGACATTATCATATTGAGTGAAGAAAATGAGAATCTTGGCGAACAAGGCTACACTATCAGTAAGCGAGAGATTGGACTGCCAGGATTGACGATTACAGCCAATACGGAAGTCGGTGCAGCGTACGGATTTTATCACCTGATCTCCGATCTAGGAGTACGCTACATTCATCCGGAAGAAAATTATTTTCCATCTGATCCCGAAATCGCACTACCTTGGACATACGACGGAAGTACGCATGTGCCCTCCTTCGATCGACGTGGTTTTCATGAACATACACAGCATCCTATTCCACTGAGCGATTTTCTTCTGCGGCCCGGAAATGACGATTTTAGAACGTATTTATCGCATTACATGCGCTGGCTTGCACGTAACCGTCAGAATGTCATGTCCTGGATGATGCTGAAAACGGTCGATATGGAAGCCTGGATTCCCTACATCACCGATGTCGTCGATGAAGCTCATGAATACGGTATCCACATCGGAATGTTCGTTAGCTACGTCGATCAGCAACAGAACGGCTACAAGATTATAAGAGAAGACAGGCTCGACCCGGACACCGATTTGATGCAAGACCCAGAAGAACAGATCGTCGATGAACTGGATCTCATTTTACCGACAGGAATGGATTTCATCGGTTTCCAGATCGGCTCCAGTGAATTCACAAAGCCGGATGAAGCGGACATGCTAAGCTGGCTTGATCTTACTGCCGAATACATCGACACCAACTATAACGGCGTTCGCATGTATACCTGGATTCATACAACCTGCGACTTGGAAAGCGATGACGGCGGTTACTACTATCATCTCCCCTTGCAATCCGATGAACGCATCGGCGCATATGTTCATACCACGATGTTTTACGACCTAGAACATCCGGCTCCTGTTTATTCTTGTGAAAACTTCCACCAGCAAGTGGATTTCATGACAGCAGCAGACGGCAAGCGCGAGCAGGTTTATTTTCCAGAAACCGCATGGTGGCTCGGTTTCGATAACAACACGCCAATTGTGCTGCCTATCACGAATTACACAAGATCTTACGACATATCGCAAGTGCTGCCGGATCTTGACGTCACCGGACACGTCACATTCACTTCTGGCCGTGAATGGACGTATTGGCAATACGATTATTTCCTGACCCGTTCCACCTGGGACAGTACGTTCACCTGGCAGGATTACCTGGATTACATAAAAGACGTGTACGCGGAAAACGCTTCAACCGTTGCGACTACCGTTAAATCCTGGACGAATCTACAAGTTCAGCATTTCCTTGTAGATAACCCGCTGTTGTACTTCTATGTGGCCGGGGAATTGAAACAGGATGAAATCGGGGAAGTCGCAGGTATTCTTGCGCGACGACCGAAAATCGGATTTAGAAACGTGCTTGAATATTCCAAGGATGATTTCAACACATGGAAAACAACAGACTACGACAAGCTTGTGCAGATGGAAGCCGAATACCGGGCGCTGTTTGAAGATCTTCCCGAGACAATGGAAAGCGGTACGGATCAGCAGAAATCGCTTTATAACGAGTTGTACCGAAGTTACAAGCTATTCGTGATGCGCTTGCAACATGTAATCGAATTGTATTCCGGTGTCACAGAGGCGCGCGTGTGGTATCTCGAAAAACATCGTGCAGCATCACAAGACCCAGTAGAAGAACCGAACAGCAGTATTCGTGAATCCTCATTTGCAGCAGCCGGTGAACACCTTGCCAATGCTCAGCAAATCAGTCAAGACGCCATTGACATCATCCGCGCAAACGAGGCGCTTTATCGATACCCGGTAGAGATTTTAGCCCGTGAAAAGACAAAGAGCCCGACATCCTACCCTTACGGCTACTTGGAGCAATGTTACACGGGACATTTCTGGACACGCCGCGACAAACAACTTGAAGATCTGATCGGCTTGGAATTCGATACATTCCAGGAGAGTTGGGATACCGTTCCAGATCAACTCTTCTCGACCAACAACAGCCTGATGGATCTGCTGGTTCCAAACGATCCTGTGGCAGGGTCCGTTATCAAAGGGTTTATCCCCCAACTGCTATTTGGCATTTCGGGGTACAACGCAGCAAGTAACACCATGAAGCAGCATTTTGCACTTGATTACAACGAAAACCTGCTTCCCGATCTGGAAAGCGAGCAAGTCATCAATGGAAGCATTACCAATTCCAATTGGGAAGGGACAGCTTTACTCGTACCGCTTATCGTTCGAGACAGCACCGGCGCGCAACTGGGAACGCTAGATGTTTACGACGCAAGTTTCAGACTTGAATTGCAAACTTCCGGCGATGCAATCACAAATCTTGTGTCTGGAGAACTGGAAGGCGAGATTTCCGGTCCGGGTCTCGTCAATATTGTGGTCAGTGTCGGAGGAATTGATTATAACGGGGCGGAACCTCTTATTAAATCCATCTATGGCATCGATTCCGAAGATCCGCTACCGGAAAGATTGCCCATGCATTTCCAATACTCTTTCGAGAAAGAAGAACTTGCAAAGTAAGCGAGTGATGCACCCAGCGAATCTGCTTAAAAGCTCGATTCGTTACGTGAAGTTGCAGACAAAAAAACGGGGCCATGACGGCCCCGTTTTGTCGAGAAGATTTGCTGTAACTAGAGATTATTTTGCGTTTGCGTTCATGAACTCCACCATGAAATCTGCAAGTGCCTGGGCACCGGCGATCGGCATGGCATTGTACAAGGAGGCGCGGCATCCACCGACGGAACGATGTCCCTTCAAACCGTTCATACCCTTTGCCAGAGCTTCCTTCACGAACTGTGCTTCCAGTTCCTCCGTCGGCAAACGGAAACATACGTTCATGCGGGAACGATCCTCTTTAACCGCCGGGCAGCGATAGTATTCCGGGTATTTGTCCATCACATTGTAAATCAAGCCCGAGCGTTCATCCGCCCATTTGTCCATCTGCGCCAGACCGCCATTGTCGCGTACCCATTCCAGTACCAGTTTTACGGTGTAAATCTGGAACATCGGCGGCGTGTTGTACATGCTGTCTTTGCTGGCATGCAGATCGTAACGCAGATAGGCAGGCAGATTCTGGTTGGCTTTTTCCAGAATATCTTTGCGCATGATCACAAGCGACAATCCCGCCGGTCCCAGATTCTTCTGCACGCCACCGTAAGCGATACCGATTTTCGACCAGTCCACTTTGCGGCTCATGAAATCCGAGCTCATGTCGGCAAAGATCGGCACAGTGCCGGTTTCCGGCATCGTATGCCATTCGGTACCACGAATGGTGTTGTTGGTCGTCAGGTGAAAGAACGTTGCATCCGCACTGACCTTGAAATCTTTCGGGATCGCGGTGAAGTTGTTATCCTTGCCGGTTGCGATTTCGCGAGCGTCGCCAATCAGTTTGGCGTCGTTCAATGCCTTGGTTGACCAGGTTCCGGTTGTAACGTATTCGGCAAAGCCGCCCTGCGGCAGGAAATTCATCGGAATCATGGCGAATTGCAGAGTAGCGCCACCACCTAACAACATGATGACATGCGTGTCCGGCACATCGTATACATCGTGCACCAGTCGCTCAGCCTCTTGATGGATGGCATCGTAGATTGCGCCACGATGGCTCATCTCGATCAGCGACATCCCCGTGTTGTCGAAATTTACCCACTGTTCCTGCTGCTTCTTCAGAACATCCAAGGGAAGCGTACAGGGACCGGCTGCAAAATTGAAAATACGTTCCGGCATGATTTCCTCCGTAATGTGTGTAACAATAAATGCCGTTTCGTGGTTCATCATCCAAAACAAATGACCTTAAGGCCTGTTTCGGGCTGAGGGTAAGCTGCGGATTCCGGCTTGTCAATGGAATTCTAGCCTTATTCGACCAAGAATTTCATTCCTTTATAATCAATCTTTTGACAGCTACAAGCTAAACCGGTACACTTCGTTTTGTCGGGTTGTTCATACTTTAGAATCGGAGGAAAACCATGGGCGGATACATGGGAAAAGTCCTGTATGTTGACTTAACGACAAGGACTGTCGAACCAAAGCCATTAAGCGATGAAGTCAAGCTTTACATCGGTGGCAAAGGCTACGGCGCACGCTTGTTGTATGATTTAACGGAACCCGGAATCGACCCTTTGGGACCTGACAATCCTCTGATTTTCGGCACCGGCCCCTTTGCCGGAACTTTCGGCGTTCAATCCACGCGCTTCAGCGTAACCTGTAAATCTCCATTAACCGGTGCAATCGGAAATTCTACGGCAGGCGGTGATTTCGCATTCGCCATGAAACGCGCCGGCTTCGATTTTATTGTCATTCAGGGGAAAGCCGATAAGCCCGTTTATTTGGATGTGACGGATGAGCGGGTGGAAATAAAGGATGCAGGGCAACTTTGGGGAAAAACCACCACCGAAACACAGCAGGAATTCCCTAAGAGTTACAAAGCAGCCGTCATCGGTCCCGCCGGAGAAAATCTAGTGCGATATGCCTGCATCGTCTCTGGTGATCGCGTTGCGGGTCGCACCGGCGTTGGTGCGGTAATGGGATCGAAAAAACTGAAAGCCGTGATATGCAGCGGCAAGCAGAAAGTCGAAATCGCCCATAAGGAAAAATTCAAAGATTACAACCGCTGGGTGACACAATATTTCAAAGGTCATGCCATTACTGGAGAATTGCTCCCGGCTTTCGGTACCGCCAACCTGGTGATGACCACCAGCGGACGCAATATCCTGCCGGTATATAATTTCAAGCAAGGCAGCCATAGACTTGCTTGGCAGATCAGCGGCGAGCAGCTACGAAAAGATTCGCTGATTAAAAACGACGGCTGCACAGCCTGTCCGATCCACTGTGGGCGTCGCATTCGACGCCCGAAGGGCGGCATGGGCGAAGAAGGCGCACCGATTAAAGGACCGGAATATGAAACGCTCGGCCTGATGGGAAGTAATATCGGCGTGTTCGATCTTCCTACCGTTCTTCGATATAACGAAGTTGTAGACGAGCTTGGGATGGATGCGATTTCCATCGGTGGCACCCTGGCCTGGGCGATGGAAGCGAATGAAAAGGGAATCTGGAAGAACGGTCTTAGCTTTGGTGATATCGATGCGGTAGATAAAGCGGTAGAAGATATCGCCTATCGTCGCGGCATCGGCGACGAACTGGCGGAAGGCAGCTACCGGCTATCCCAGAAATATGGTGGAGAGGATTTCGCCATACAGGTCAAAGGGATGGAACTGGCAGCCTACGATCCGCGTGGCTGCTACGGACAAGGTCTTGAATATGCCACAACCAACCGGGGCGGCTGTCATATCAATGGCGCGGTTATGTTTTTCGAGGCAACAGGGCCGATTTCGGTCGATCCGCTCTCCATTAAAGCCAAACCTGAACTGGTTACTTTCCAGCAGAACCTGTTCGCCGCAATAAACTCCATGATTATCTGCACCTTCAGCGCTTATGCGGTGCTGCCCTCTATTGCCGGTGCCATGAACCCGCAAGGTCCATTATACAAGAGCGTGGCCTGGACGATGAAGAACTCGTCACCCATTTTGAGACTGGTATTGAAAACCAAACTGTTTGCACCGGTTCTATGGTACGAACGCTATCTGGGCTACGTCACCGGCGAAAAATACTCTCTGGGCCGATTTACGGAAACCGGTGAACGTAATTTCAATATGGAGCGTTTGTTCAATACGAGAGAGGGATTTTCCTTAAAAGACGATACGTTACCCAGGCGTTTATTAGACGAACCTTCTTTCCCGGGACAAAAAAGCGGCGTTCCGCTGAACGACATGTTACCGGCG
Source organism: Myxococcota bacterium (assembly GCA_965140415.1). Classification (GTDB taxonomy): domain Bacteria; phylum Myxococcota_A; class SURF-8; order SURF-8; family SURF-8. The sequence continues at coordinate 3,035,230 of OZ223209.1, read as the reverse complement.
TATTACAAGATTCGCGGTTGGGATACGAATGGAATTGCGACAGACAAAACCTTGGACCGGTTGCAGATAAGGAGATAGAACATGGCCACCTTTCATCCACATTTTCGTCTGGCCAACCACATGGACACTCACGAAATCGAATGGCCGGTTTCATCGATCAAGGAACTACTGGAATTCGGTCGCAAGGAATACGGCAGCCGTTTTGAAGAGGAATTGAAAAGCGCCACAATTCTGGTTAATGGACGCGCCATCGCCTATCTTCAGGGTGCCAATACCCCGCTTAAGGACACAGATGAAGTCTGGTCGATTCTTCCAAGCGCCGGAGGCTGACTAGAATTTCCAATCACATACCGGCACCTCTGCCGGTTGTCCGAAGGGACCGCTTAGCAGATCGTCCCAGTAGTCGACGCTTTCCAAAGTCGAATAATCATAGAGTGCCCAGCCATTCGTTGGCTGCTGGCGGGTATAGTCGATCTGCTGTCGGATCTGTTCGAAGCTTTCAAAGCTTTTTAAGCCGCCCTTCCCTCTCTTTTCGGCGTCTCCACTAACCGAAAGGTCCGAACCGATCAGTACCATGCGAGTTGTAATCGATTGCGCATGATCGTCTGTAAGAGCTTTAAAATCGGTCCACTCGCCGTATGTTGTCGTAATAGGCCAGTAGATCATCGGTATCACGACATCCAATACCCCCTGCTCCACCATTGCGCGCGGATCTTGAAGCCAGTGGTGATACCCTTCCGTCACCCCACCCCAGTTCCATTTGTCCTTGTAAATGCCCGCAACGGCAGCAGAAAGGACAACTTGCGGCTTAACAAATTGAATCTCTTCGTAAATTCGGGAAACTTGCAGCACGACCTGAGACCGTTCCCAATCTGCATAATCCAGGTTCGGTTGGTTTTGCAATGCGTTTTGATAAGCAGCCCGGCTGGCGGGATCGTAGCTGAAGTTCGGTCCCGGGTAGCGGATTCGATCCAGATGGATTCCATCCACATCGTACAGGCTGACAATCTCCCTTGCTACCAGCGCATTGTGCTCGCGCACAAGTGAATTTCCAGGGCTTGCCCAGATATATTCTCCTCCCAGAGGCATGGGAATGTGGTTTTGATCCTGCATTACCCATTCGGGATGTTCACGGTATTTGTGAATGGGAGTGGAAGTCGTTGGCGCACTCGACCCGCTCCAGAGTGTCAACACATTGATCCAGGCATGCAATTCCATTCCGTACTCATGAGCGACGTCAATGGCCGTTTGCAACGGATCCCAGCCGGGCTCCTGCCCCAATCTTCCACTTAACGAACTGGCCCAAGGTTCCAGAGAACTGTGGTAATACGCATCGAATACCCCCCGCACCTGGAAATAGATCTGGTTGAAATGGCTGTTGTGCGCTTTCTCGATAATATTGCGCACATCCTGTGCGGAATGATAACTCCAGCGATTGACCCACAAGCCACGCGCCTCGACCTGCTCTCTTGGACGAATACGGACGATTTCCGGTTCCGACACCCGCTCTTCATGCCTGGCGCGAATCATGGCGTCTCCCAATGCCAAAGCCGAAATGCGCCCCTGCTCCGAAATCGACGCAAGATTGGGATGATAACTGGTCCATTGCACTTGACTTGTTACATCCATTGGCAGTGCATCCGCACCGAAATCCAAATAGGCTTTGGCCTGGGATTGATTTCCAAGCGCTAGAACCGAAGGAACTTTAATGCTCAACTTCGGAAAAAGCGAGGCGTCAAGCTCTACCGCCTCATTTCCTTGTTCCGATTCATCGTCCATCTCATTATCGATGTCGGCATCAACGGGAATAAGGTTCTCATTGTCATCGGAATCCATGTCCGACTCGATTGCTTCATAAAACTCTATGTCGCCATCTGAGGTTTCATGCGGTTCAATGTCCCGATCTCCATCCTGAACCGAAGGCTCATCTTGATCTGGTGCATCGCCCTCTTCCGGCACACAAACGCCCTGTTGAAGATAAAATCCCTCTGCACAGTAGTATTCGATTGGTTGCTGGCTTTTATTCGTGCATCCACAGGCTGCTGCCAGCCAGAAAGCTATGATCGTGATAAAGCCTGTCAACAACAGGCGATTGGGGCGCGTTCGATGGTTCATGTATATCCTCCGTGGAAACAGAGTCTATCATATTTTCAGAAATTCGGCTTGCCCAATCAGATTCACAATCATAACCGAAAAAAACGCTTCATCCGTTGACAGTTCTCTCAAATCCCGGTACTCAAAAGATTGTGAGCGCGATCTGCGTAAACAGCCTGCACGCCGTAATTTCTTTACCCGATCCATTGGGAGAATCTTTCCATGCGCCGTATGTACTTTCTAACCATTCTGATTCTAGCGATCTTTTCCGTTTCATCGATTTCCTGTTCCTCGGATTCTTCGGAAACCATTGATGGCGACGCAGATACGGTTGATTCCATTGAGCAATCCGAAACCGATGGGGATGATGATGCCGATTCGGATCTCGATGCAGAGTCGGAAGCGGAATGGAGTTTCAATCGCAACAACTACGAACCGGTACACGGCTGGATTTTATTGGATTCCAATCCTGAAAAGGTGCGCGAAGGAATTGAAACCGCAGCGGAATTCGGAGTGAATCACATTCAACTGTCCCACAATCTGATTATGAACATCGACGAAATCCTGTATGGCTATAATGGCCAGAGTGATGATGAAATCGACCAACGGGTAGAGACTTTAAATCTGGGTATCGACTTGGCCCACCAAAATGGAATGAAGGCCTTTATCTGGGCGCATGAATTGTCCGAAACCGGGTTTTCGATCTGTTGGGAACCGGGTAATGAAATCTGGCAGGCCCGTGCCGACGCCTACCGGGAAGGTCTTGCAAAACTGCCGAATCTGGATGGCGTCATCCTGATGTTCGGCTCCGCCCCCGCTCCTCCCTGGACGGTCTTCTGTAATTGCGACTGGTGCGATGAAAACTATCCCGACGAACCGATTTTCCGGCCAAGCAACACCGATAAGGTTACGATCATTATGGAAAATATCGGCAATGTCATTGTGAACGAACTAGGCAAGGAACTGTTCGTTCGTACCTTCGTTCACGAACCCGGAGAATTGGAGTGGCACAGTGACGGTCTAGCGGCAAGCACCGGCGTCAATTTTACCGGTATGCACAAAGGGGCGGTTCAAGATTGGGAACCTTATAACCCGCACCACGCCAACATGGGTGCCATCGGTCCACATCCTTCGATCGTCGAATTGGATACGGCGGGAGAATATTACGGACAATCTGTCCTGCCCTTCGCGTCTCCCGGTTATTACTGGTATCGCATGAACTACATGTGGCAGCATCGCGGAATCGGGGCAGCGATCCGAATCGAGCGTGGTTCTGCGCGCGCATTGGGAACGCCGAACGAGGTCAATATCTACGCCACTTCCGAATGGATGAAAACCCCGGACAAACCAATCGAAACGATTTGGGATGAATTCATCAGCTATTTCTATGGTTTGTCTCAAGATTCACCACAGCAGCCGGTGCTTAAGCAACTGTTGAAAGACACCTTCCCCATTCGTCGGAAATCCCATTATGTGCTGGGGATGTGGGCGTTGGAAAAAGGTTCGGATATTCCGACTGAATTCAGAACGGACATGTTCGATGGTCGCGGTAAAATGCCGAAATGGGATGAGGATTGGCAAGAACGCTGGGATCGCGTGAATACAGCGGACAAGGAAGTCGTCAACTGGATCTGGCAGGAAGCTACCGAAGCCGTCGATATCGCCACGGCGGATTTAGCACAAGTCGAGAACCTGCAAGCCGCGCTTTCCTCCGATCAATACCAGGATCTTTTAACCCGGATGAAACATCAGAAATATGCAGCGGAAACCTGGCGCGCCGTCAAACTGCTGATTTATGCGTCCAAAGCTTCCGTTTACCTGCCGGAGGATACGGATCTTCCTGCTTGGATTCAAGGCGCTTACGATGACCTTGAGCGTATCGCTCAAGCCATGACTGCCGACGGCATCACGCGATCTCCGGCATCACCCAGTCAAATCGAGGCCTTCCGCCAGAACGCCAGGTCTCATTTGCCTCAAAACGTTGCAGGACATTTGCCGGACACCCAGCTCTTTTCGCCGCTTTCTATTTCGGATGTGCAAGCCACCAGCGCAAAGGTGACTTTCATGCTAACCAGTGATGCTACGGTTACACTCGATTACGGTGTGGAGATTCCGGACTACGGTGAAACAGTCGAGGTCGGACAAGTGACGGCCAATACGGAAAAAACCGTTACATTGACGAACCTGCAACCCTCTACCCGGCATGTCGTCCGGTTGCGTTCGACGCTGGCCGATTATGAAGCACAAGGCGGGGATTACTGGATTTTCACTCCAGCAGAATGATTTCAGACTAGTAGGTCCGTTCAACGACGAAGCGTGCCAATTCCTGAAGCGCGGCTGCTTTTTCTCCAAAAGGCTCTAATGCCGAGCAGGCATCGCTAATAAGCTCGTTCGCCAAGGTTCGGCTTTTATCCAAACCCAGCAAGGAAACATAGGTGTTCTTTTGCTGAGCTTCGTCTTTGCCGACGCTCTTCCCTAATTCCTGGCTGTTGCTGGTCACGTCCAGGATATCGTCTGCCACCTGGAAAGCCAACCCGATCTTTTCGCCATATCGGGTAATACTGGCAAGTTGCTCTTCGTTCGCATTTCCAAGCAGCCCACCGCAACGAACCGCACCAACAATCATTGCCCCGGTTTTCAATTGATGCATGCGCTGTAGCTGATCGACGGACAACTTTTCTCCGGTGGCCAGTAAATCCAACCCCTGCCCACCAACCATACCAGCCACTCCCGCAGCCAGAACCAATTCACGCAGCAAACGGTTTCCCAGCGCAGCATGAGGTTCTATGTAATGATTCGCCACCAATCCGAAGGCTTCCGTAAGCAATCCATCTCCGGCAAGTACCGCCATGGCCTCCCCGAACATCACATGGTTCGTGGGGCGACCACGACGTAAATCGTCGTTGTCCATCGCGGGTAAATCGTCGTGGATCAGCGAATAAGTATGAATGAACTCAAATGCCAGAGCAGCTTGCATGGGATCGGCAACGGGTTTTTCGAACAAATCGCAGACCGCAAGTAACAATGCGGGGCGCAAACGCTTCCCTCCCGCCAATAACGAGTAGCCCATTGCCTCGATCAGACGTTCGGGACCAGTCAAATTTGCAATGGCTTCTTTCAAAACCTGTTCGATTCGAAGCTGGTAGTCACTCAGTATCTGCGGTTTCCGCATGTATCCTCTCTTGCGATTTCATCCGGTTTACAACAGTTTCTTAAACAATCATTCCGCACCTACCACGTTGGCATCGTTTCTTCAACGAATTTCACTCTAAAAGAACTCGTACGAGCCATCAGGTGAAAAGTGAATATAACATGCGCGTTCCGACAATGATCAGCAATACCGCGAATACGCGTTTAAGTTTATCTACAGGAAGACTGTGCGCCAGCCGCACTCCCAGCGGCGCAGTCAGAACGCTGGCACTGACGATCCCTACCAGCGCCGGTAAATAAATATATCCTAAACAGCCAACAGGAAGCCCCTGTACATTCAATCCGTTACCGATATATCCCAACGACCCTGAGATGGCGATGGGAAAGCCGATTGCCGCAGAGGTTCCGATGGCGGTATGCACCGGAATGTTACACCAGATCATGAAAGGAACGGAAAGCGTCCCTCCGCCAATGCCGACCAGGCTGCTCACCACGCCGATGACATTGCCGGTTGCAAACATACCCAACCAGCCAGGCAAGCCACGAGATGGCTTGGGTCGATAATTCAGCAGCATTTGCATTGCGACATAGTAAACGAAGATCACGAAAAAGGCTTTCAGCACTCCAGTGGACATGGAGGAGGCCAGAAAAGTCCCGGCAAACGTTCCCAATAAAATGCCGATCACGATGCGCCGAACGACATCCCAACGCACCGCGCCACGTTTGTGATGCGCCATGAAGCTTGAAACCGAGGTAAACACGATGGAAGCCATCGAGGTACCTAACGCCAGATGCATGATGAATTCCGGTGAAATACCCTGCCATTGCATGCTGAATACAAGCATGGGAACAATGACGAGTCCCCCGCCGATTCCCAATAACCCTGCAAGTATTCCGGCAATTGCTCCGACAACAAGATTAGGAAGCAATAACCCGGCCCATTGTGAAACAGTTGGACTGAACATGTCCGGTAATAAGTAAGGCACGCCTGCTGTAATCAACAGGACAGCAAGTAAAACTGGAGAAAACCAACTACGAAACGCCATTTTCATAAATCACTCTCCGATGTAGAATCAAAACCGCAGGAATAGGAGTGAGATAAACGCGATAGAACCGATTAGCAACTATCACGTTGCAAGAACCTGACGGACTATAACAGGAAACGTCAACAATTCAAGCATCATTCTAACGGCAGTATTTACAGGTATCACATCCTCACTGATATGAAAAAAAGCAAAAATGGAAGGCTCTCATTTCTAAAGTTTGGCTCAACGAAGTTCTTGACAACCTCTTTCGGAAAGGATACGTTCGTTTCCGATAGCATGTCAGTTCTACAGGAATATCGATGAGCATCCCTTCCATACGAAAACGAATTCAACAGATAAAAGAAGAATTGCTTGAGTTGGGTGATATGCGTCCGGGAAGCCTGTCCAAACAGTACAACACCTGCGGCAATGCTTCCTGTCGCTGCAAAGATCCGGAAAATCCAAAGCGACACGGTCCATATTATCAATTAAGCTACACCCGAAAAGGGAAAAGCAAAACCGAGTTCGTACGTAAAGATCGTTTGGAAGAAGTTCAGACACAACTGGAAACCTACAATCGGTTCAAATCCTTGACGGAAGAATGGATCGATCTGTCTATTGAAATCGCACAATTGGAGCGCAATAAGAAATAAATTGTTAAAGCAGGAAAGGCGCTATCATGACGGCTAGTATTGAACTGAAAACGCTCACGAAAGCGTACAAGAGTCCACAAGGACAAGACGTGCTTGTGATCAACAACGTTTCGCTTTCGCTGAAAAGCGGCGGAATCGCGCTGATCGACGGTCCCAGCGGCGCGGGAAAGTCCACGCTGTTGAATATCGTTTCCGGCCTTATTAAGCCTGATGAAGGAATGGTTCGCATTGGGAAGACTGCGATCTCGAACCTGTCTGAATCTCAGCGGGATCGCTTCAGAGCGCAGCATATCGGCTATATCTTCCAAAGCTTCAATCTGCTCTCTCCATTGACAATCCTCGAAAACCTGACCGTGCCCATGGCATTAAACGGCACGATCGGGCCGGATACCGAACAGAAAGCGAAAGCGATCCTGTCACGCTTCGGCCTGATCGAGCATGCCGACAAGCGCCCGTACCAGCTTTCCGTCGGACAGCGGCAGCGTGTGGCAGTCGCTCGCGCGATTCTACATCGACCATTATTATTGCTGGCGGATGAACCCACTGCCAGTTTGGACGTTGTTTCTTCAGAGGCGGTCGTCCATGCCATTCAGGAGTTGCACGAACAGGGAACGACTCTACTGATTGCGACTCACGATCCCATTTTGAAGGATCTGACGTTCGATAAGGTACTGACGTTAAATGGAAAGGAGGTTGCGGCATGAAAACGACCTCCATGTTACGACTGGCCTCACGTTACCTGGCACATCGACGTTTCGCCACCACGATTTCGATCCTTGCAATTGCCATTTCACTGACGTTCGTCGTTGCCGTCGGTGTGGTGAACTTCGCGGTAAAAAAGACTGCCGTTGAAGGCTCGATCCGGTACCCGCTGATCGTCGGCCCCGCCGGTGCTTCCGGCGTTCAATTGATCTTATCGACCATTTTCCATATCGACAAGCCAAGCGGCACTATCCCGTTCAGTGTCTATGAAGAACTAAAGGAAGATCAACGAGTTATTTCCGCCTACCCGGTTGCCGTTGCCGACACCTACATGAATATCCGCATTATCGGTGTAAACCAGGACTTTTTGGAAGACATTGGAGTTGGAGCATCCGCCGGAACGTTGGATCTTTCCAATATTGAAAATGCGGTATTCGGTGCCGCTGCCGCATCCCGAACGGATGTTCGAATCGGGGACACTTTCCACGGACAGCATGGCATGGTCGGCTCGATGGGAGCACACGAACATACTGAATTAACGTACAAAGTCGCCGGTATTCTTAACCCGACTGGTGGTCCTGAAGATACGGCGATCTTTACAAATTACAAATCCGTCTGGCACATCCACGAAAAGCATTCCCATGCCCACGCGCACAACGCGGGAGAACATCACGACACGAAAGATGAGAAAGCTCCCGCTGAGATAAAACAGCATGAGCATCATGCCGAACTGCATCAGGATGGCCATGCAGAACAACATACTGAGCAACATGCCGAGCATCAAGACACAGATGACCATCATCACAACATGCAACAGGCCACGCCCGAAGAGCCGGTGATAGAAGCTCACGAAGCCGAGCACGCTCACGAAGCCAAACACGAACACGAAGCAGCCAAAGGCCATCATCATCACCACGACAAATACAGCTTGTCTACCAACATGTTAACCGCCGTTTTGGTGCGCACGTCCAACCCGGCTTATACCGGAATGCTGGAACGGGAATACACGTTAAGAGACGGCACTCTGGCGGTAGACACGGGTAAGAGCATCCGTGAATTCGTCAATCATATCAACAAAGGAGAGATCTTCGTCGAGATGGTCAGCGTGGGTATGCTGGCTATCGCCTTGGTAATGATCCTGGTTACATTGGTTATGTCCTTAAACGAACGCAGGAAAGAACTGGCCTTACTGCGAATGCTTGGAGTCGGGCGTTTTACCCTGGCTTTGACGGTCATGATAGAAGCGCTGGTGTTAACCCTCTTAGGTTCATTGGCCGGACTATTCTCCGGTCATATTCTGGCTTATGTCTGCCAGGAGATGATCCGACAGTCGGTCGGGGTGGCGATCGAACCGTTCACCGTTACGGGCATGGAAGTCATGAGTTTATGGGTTGCACTGGTTGCAGGGCAACTGCTGGCGTTGATTGCCATGCTGTTTACCTATCGGATGAATGTCGTCGAACAAATCGCCAGAGATTAGCGCAAATATTCAACTACGCGCCATGGATTAAGCAACAAGCTTGGTTCATGGCGCGTTTTGTTTTACTTTAAGAAATCCCGTGAGAAGCGGGAAATCAGTAGCGTTTTCGTTTCACAACGGAAGCCAGTAGCAGCGGAGCATCCTTTTCCCGCTTACAGAGTTTCAAGGCTTCCCGAATGGCATTGGCGCTTTCCGGCAAATGATAGAGAATCAACGCCTTCTGCAATTTCTTCATGCGGTCCGTTTTTTCAACGAATACCGGCTCTAGCGTCTCCGGATTCAGTCCGGTAGCATACATGACGGTTGCCGCCGTTCCCGGCGTTGGAGTAAAGATCTGACATTGCTCGGCGCGAATATTCAATCGTCGCAGACTGACCGCCAGATCGACCATGTGCTCCAACGTAGAACCCGGATGAGCCGCCATCAGATAGGGCAAAACGAACTGCTTTCGTCCAACCTGTGCGGAAAGCTCACGGTGCATCTCGACAAAGCGCTGGAATTCATCTCCTGCCGGTTTTCTCATCAATGCCAGCACTTCTGGGCAGGTATGTTCCGGGGCGACCTTCAAATGCCCGCTGGTATGCGTAAAAGCCAGTTCTCGGACCAATTGTTTGGACCGCATAGCCAGATCCATACGAATTCCCGTGGTGACAAATAAATGGTTGACGCCGGGAAGATGTTTTACCGCCTTTAAGGTGTCCAGGTACTGACGAGCGTCTGCATGTAAGTTTTTACATATCGAAGGAGACAGGCAGGAGGTACGCCGACAAGGCCGCTTTTTGTCCCTTGAACAATTCGCGCCATACATGTTGGCGGTTGGACCGCCCAAATCGTTGATAACGCCGCGGAAATCGGGATGTTTTACCATGGTGCGCGCTTCCCTTTGAATCGATTCCTGCGACCGATTCTGGATATCGCGCCCCTGGTGGGCACTGATGGCACAAAATGCGCATCCGCCTGCACAGCCACGGTGGCTGGTAATGGAAAATCGCACCTGCTCCAATGCGGGAACGGGTTGACCGGCAATCGAAGGATGCACACAACGTGTAAATGGCAGCTCGGCATACCGGTCCAAAGTATCACTATCATGAGATGGCCAAGGAGTGTTGGCTATGACACGCATGCCGCCACATTCCTGCCACATGCACTCTTCACGATGAGTTTCGAATAAATGAAAGGCTTTGGCATGTTCAACCGGATTCTTTGCCACTTCCTCTGCGGATGGCAAATGCAATCCTTTAATCGGTTCAGGCATGGACTTCGGCTGCCGCCAGACGACTCCTGAAACTTCGCGAATGGCTTTCAGTTGAAGTTCCCTGTCACCAGCCAAATCTTCTCTCTGATCCAACAATGCAGCCATGCGGTGGGCAATGGAAAGCACCGGACCTTCTCCCATGCCGAACACCAGAGCATCCGCACCACAATCCATCAAGATCGGACGCCGTACCGAATCGCTCCAATAATCGTAATGGGCGAAACGACGAAGACTGGCTTCCAATCCGCCGCCAATAATAAGCGCTTCTTTTCCGTAACGACGGCGAATCAGGTTGCAATAAACGGTTAATGCCCGGTCTGGTCGTCCACCAGCCTTGCCTCCCGGCGCATAAGGGTCGTCGGAGCGGCGACGTTTCAGCGCAGTATAATTGGCAACCATCGAATCCATGGCTCCGGCTGTAACGCCGAAAAACAAGCGCGGCAAGCCGAAAACAGCAATAGATTCAGGATTGCTGACATCCGGTCTGGAGATAATTCCCACGCGCACCCCGTCCGCCTCCAAGACTCTGCCAAGTAGAGATGCCGGAAACGAAGGATGATCCACGTGAGCGTCGCCGGTCACCAGAATGACGTCGAGCTTGTCCCAGCCTCTTTTCTGCGCGTCTTCCATTGTTGCAGGTAGAAATGAGGTTCTTGGAAAAGGAGTGCTACTGTTTTTAACCGATGAACGCCCCTTGCCAGGTTGATTCGTTTTTTTTCGTTTTCCGGGCATGATCTCTCGTTTTCAAACTAACCCATCAAAGGGAAATGACACCATAGAGTAACTTACTGCACCATGTTCTGATAAATCGTTACCCCGACACCGGTTAAAGATTCTCCGGCGACGACACCGGAAGCTACCGGAATGGTGTATTCTTCTGCAACTTTGGGACGTTTCTTCTCGATGATCCAACCGATCAGTCCACCGAAAAAGAAGGAAAGACTGTTCCAAAATGGAATGGTAAAGGAAAGTCCCAAGCCCATGGCAGAAGGGATGAAAGGGCGCGCTTTGGGAAATGCGCGTTCCAATAGCGGCAATGCTATGCCGACCAGCCCGCCAATCAAGATCGCCCAGCGCATGGTAGGATCGAGAAACTCCATGCCCTGTCCAAGCAATTTCGCCACACCTGCCCAAGTTTGCGCCGCTGGAGCGGGGAATTTATCCGAGCCCAGCACATCCACGCTGTGAACGACATATTGAAACGACAGAACCGAAATGATGGTTCCAGGGAATATCCCGGCGAACTGCGCCAGAAACTGCTTGCGCGCATTGGCTCCCAGCAGATATCCACTCTTCAAGTCGTACAACAGATCGGAAGCGGAATCGGCCACACCGGCGGTGATGCAGGCGCTCATCAGGTTGACGTTCATCTGCTTGGGAGCGATTGCACCATAGAACAACTGCGTAATCTTTCCCATTGCCCCCACCGGGGTAGTGTCTGTTTCACCGGCTACGCGACAGGCAACCAAGGCAAGAAAGAAACTCATGATAACAGCCAGGATGCCCATCCAGATTGGTGTATGGAAATAATAGAAAACCATCGCCGTAACACCGGCGCCACCGAAAGCGACCCCAGCCGTGTACCAGCTTCCAGGAACTTCAATGTGTGCCAGAGGATCTTTTTCCACATCTTTCTTGGCACCTTTGGCAAACAGGCTGGTAATGCCAGAAAATGCCCTTAGCGCGGTTTTCCACTGTAAGCCAAAACTCAATAGAGCACTGGCCACCATGCACGAAGCTCCACCCCATAAACTCCATTTGACGATTTCCCGGTAGCCGTAACCTTGAATTACACCGCGTTCCATCATCCAGGGGACCAGAATGGCATAATTCAAAAAAGCTCCCAATAGCATGCTCCAGCAGACGCGCAACCCCATGATTGCACCCGCTGCGATCATCATGGGAGACAATTCAACGGAGATTGTTAATTCCGATGCGCGCCGTCCGAAGGCATTCCACAAGCCGGGAATCCATTCGAACAGATCCCGCATTACCGCAACAACCGCACCAAACACACCGGCGACTCCCAGTGCTTTTGCCGCAGAAACACCGGAACCGGATTCGGCATGCAATGCTTTCAAGGTTTCAGCCGCTGCAATACCGGACGGAAACTTCAACTGTTCGACGTTGATCATCTGGCGTTTCATAGGCACAGCCATTGTTACGCCTAAAATCGCCAGGAAAAAAACCCAGGCCATCAAGACTCCGGTCGTGACCGGTTCTCCATTGACCAGCATATAAGCCGCAATGGCGGAAACCAGCGTCCCACCGGTGGAGTATCCCGCAGCACTGGCAGTAGACTGCATACAATTGTTTTCCAGTATCGTCATTTTCTCTTTGACGATGCCGACTTTATGCAAGGAACTCCAGATCGCGTAGGACAGAATACAGGCGGTGATCGCCACCCCCAGTCCCCAACCAGTCTTCAAACCAATATACAGGTTCGACAGCGACATGAACGAACCCAAAACAGCACCCATAAGAACGGCCCGCCACGTCAACTGCTTCATGGAATCGCCGCGATAGACATGCTTGTACCAGTAGAGTTCCTTTTCTTCCGGACTCATGCCTTCGACATCTGCCGCCGTCATCAAACGATCGGAATCACTCATGAACGATGCCTTCCATTCTGTTCACTCAATAACAGGGTGGGGAGTCTTCCACCGAAACGGAACCGCTTTCGTTTAGCGATACAAATCCGCGTCCTCATCCCGAATGTAATTGTCGAACAAGGTGTACTCACGGAAATAGCGCACCGGCACGATCCCGGTGGGACCGGAACGTTGCTTGGCAATGATCAATTCGCCATCGGTTTCTTTTTCGATGTTATCCGGGTTGTACACAATATCCCGGTAAATAAACAGAATCACATCGGCATCCTGCTCGATGGCTCCCGATTCACGCAGATCCGACATCTGCGGGCGCTTGTCCTGCCGTTTTTCAAGATCGCGGTTTAACTGTGACAACGCAATTACCGGAATTTCCAGTTCTTTTGCAAGCGCTTTCAATGAACGTGAAATCTGCGAAATTTCCTGTTCTCGGTTCTGATCCCGGTGCGAGGATGTGCCTTGCATCAATTGCAAATAATCGATCAGCACCATATCCAGCCCATGGTTCATCTTCATGCGACGGGCCTTGGCACGTAGGGCCATCACATTGATACCGGCAGTATCATCCAGATAGATGGGAGCATTGTTCAGCCTGTCCGCAGATTCGACGAGTTTGATCCATTCGTTGTCATCCAGGTGACCGGTACGGAATTTCTGCGAATCCACACGGCCAATTGAACACATCATGCGAATTACAAGGTCCGTGCGGGACATTTCCAAGGAAAAAATGCCCACTTTCGCTCCATCGTTCAATGCCGCATTCTGAGCGATATTCAAGGCCAGCGACGTTTTTCCCATCGACGGACGCGCAGCAACAATGATCAACTCTGAAGGTTGAAAACCGGATGTCATTTGGTCCAGTTTGGTAAAACCGGTCGGTACACCGACAACGGAACCCGTGTTTTCGTCGAGTTGCTCGATACGCTTAAAAGCCTCTTTTACCACCGATTTGATTGGATGATACGGCTGCTCCAGCTTTTCCTGTGTTACATCGAACAGGCGTTTTTCGGCTCGATCAAGAAATTCCTCGACGTCGGAAGGTTCTTCGAAACCTTCCGAGACAATATCGATACCGGCTTCAATCGTTTGCCGCAACAGCGCTTTTTCTCGAATGATACGCGCATAGACCGCTACGTTCGCCGCAGTAGGGACCATAGACGCCAATTCGGAGATGTATTCGATACCTCCGATGGTATCAAGTTTTCCCATCCCTTCGAGTTTATCTTTAAGCGTAACGACATCCAGCGGTAGCTGCTTGTCGGACAGTTCCATCATCGCTTTATAGATGTCGCGATGGGACTGCATATAAAAATGCTCGGGCCGCAGAATCTCCAACACCTCATTGATTCTACGACTATCGAGAAGTATGCCGCCTAATACGGCTTGTTCACCATCTATGGAATGGGGAGGAACCCGTTGGAAGGTAGGATCTTCAGACATCAAACACCTCTATGAACAAACCTGTTTTACGTTTTGCATATTACGAAAGGAACTCAATGAACCACAAAAGCTTTAGCTAGTCAAAGCAAAAAAAGACCCCGAGTCATCTCGGGGTCTTAGCAAGGCCTATGTAACCCAAACGTCAGCTATTTCGCTACCACCCAAACTTTCAAGGTGGCAGTAACATCGGTATGCAGTTTGATCGGCACTTCAAATACGCCCAGTTCTTTGATCTGGTTTTCCAGAAGAATAGAACGCTTGCTGATCAGGATGCCTTCTTCCCGCAGTGCTTCTTCGATTTCCTTGCTGGTGACGGAACCGAACAGACGGTCGTTTTCACCAACGCGCTTGGCGATCGTGCAGGAGGTATTGGCGATACGCTCGGCAATGTCTTGCGCGCCTTGACGTTCTTTTTTCAAACGACTGGCAATCAGGGCCCGCTCGTGTTCAACCGATTTGATGCTCTTGGCGGTAGCCGCCAGCGCCAATCCCTGGGGAATCAAATAATTACGAGCATAGCCGTCCTTGACGTCCATCAAGTCGCCGCCATTGCCCAATCCTTCTATATCTTGCTTGAGGATCACTTTCATGTTGACCTCCTTTAATCACCCAGGACGGTGTACGGCATCAAGGCGATGTTGCGGGCGCGTTTGATCGCCAAAGCCAGTTTGCGCTGATGCTTGGCACAAGTGCCCGAAATACGGCGCGGAACGATCTTTCCTCGTTCGGTAACGAACTGCTCCAAAATACTGACGTTCTTATAATCGATGGTCAGTTGCTTATCGGCGCAGAAGCGGCACACTTTCCGCTTGGGATGAGACCGACGCCGTTTTTTTCTCCGAACATTTGATCTCGGATGAGCCATCTGAATTCTCCTTTCCTGGAATCTATTCTTTTCGAATCGCCATACAACAATTCGAATTTATTTATTATCTAGCGATCAATCCTCTTTGGATTCATCCCCGTTTTCGTCTTCTTTTTCTTCGCCGTCTTCGTCATTGTCATCAGACTTGGCATCATCGTTGTCGTCATCGTTGTCGTCATCGTTGTCATCATCCGAGTCTTTTTTCTCTTTTTCGGATTCTGCACTCTGGCTGTGACGCTCGGCTTCTTCTTGCTCGCGCAGTTCGATCTCGGCTTTGATTTCCTCGATCCGCTTTTCAGCAACGACCTTGTCATTCAATTTGACGGTCTGGAACTTGATCACGGATTCGATCATTTTGAAGTTGCGCTCGATTTCCTCCACCAACCCCGGCTGACCGGTGTAATGCAGGTAATAGTAAACGCCCTTCAACTGCTTGTGAACTTCATAAGCAAGTTTGCGCTTGCCCCAGTTCTGCTCACGCAGAATCACACCTTGGCGCTCATCAATTACACCCTTGACTCGATCGACAACGCCTTGAATGGCATCGTCTCCGAGATCGGGACGCATGATGAAAATGGTCTCATATTCACGAGAATACATAGACAAACTCCTTCTGGGTAATCTAGCCTTTCCTTACGCGGGAGCGTGCAATGGAAAGGCAAGGGTTTGCGGGGAATTTCCCCGTTCCGAAATGTCAAATCTCGGAGTTCCTGCTCCGAGAGCCACGAAACCTAGCAGATAGATCATGTAATTGCAAGTTTTTTAAGGTGAATTTTTCGACTGTCGCTTGTTTTGCATCTTCCAAACAGTCATCACGAATCAAGCACGCTCATCTTTCCGCCGAGGTTCACCACGTGAGCGTCTAACATCCCGTTCATCCAGCGTTTTGCAAGCATGACTGCTTCCAAAGGAGAATGTCCTTTGGCCAGATAGCAGCACAGAGCCGCCGAATAATGGCACCCCGTACCATGAACCAAGCCCACATTTCTTTTTGTGGACTGTAACCATCTCAATTCGGTGCCATCGTAAAACAGATCGGCGGACTTTTCGCCTTTACGGTCGCCACCTGTAATTACAACCGCTTTGCAACCTTTATCCAATAGGCATTCCGCCACATGTTCGATGTCCGTTTTAGTCTTTACCTCTAAACCACAAAGCAAAGCTGCTTCATTCACATTGGGAGTCAAGATTGTGGTGATTGGCAACATATAACGAACGAGCGCTGAAACCACCCCACCCATTACCAACCGGCTCCCCAATGAAGGAGAAAGAACCGGGTCAAGCACCAAAGGAAATTTTGAATCATGAAAAATTTCGGCCAAGACGCGCACACAAGCTTCATTCGGTGTTTGACCTATCTTGGCAGCAGAAACGGGGTAATCCTCCAAAATTGCAAGAAGTTGATCGCGAAGAGTTTCTTCTTCAACGGGATAAACAGAGCGTACTCCATTTGTGTTTTGAGGCGTGATGGCGGTCAAAGCCAAGGTGCCCAACATGCCGAATCGCTTAAAGACACGCATGTCCGCCGATCCTCCCGCTCCACCGGTCGGGTCCAATCCGGCAGCTGAAAGACAGCAAATCGGCTTTTTTGTTGAGTTACCTTTAATCCCCATCTGTTACTCCGAATTCTTACTCTCTGTTTTCACTCGAAGGAAGCCTGCTTACACGTGAACGCAGTGTATCATAGCCCCTGTGCGGATTAGAAAATTTGTTTACTTAGAGAATCGATTTAGAGAAAAGGTCGAAAATCAGATTTCTGTTTCTGTATGGCAGGCTTCCGGGTCCAACCCCAATGCGTCTATTTTCTTTCGCAGAGTATTTCGATTGATCCCCAGCATACTTGCGGCTTTCGTTTGGTTACCATTGGCTTTCTGAAGCACGAGCAGAATCAGCGGTCGTTCTACACTTTGCATGACCGCTTGGTGAAGATCTCCGGGTTCCAGCCGCATAGCGGAGATAATGGAGCTAAGCTTTCGATGCGTAATCGCTTCCAGGGAGGTGCGCTTAAAGTAATCATCCTTTAGCTGAACATGATTGTTTTTCCTCTCTATCGGAAAAACAGATGATGCAACCGACTTTTTTGATGAACGATTTCCTTCCAGTTTGATCACAGGAATCACCTCATTCCATTCGAGCCCCGTTTCAACGGAATAGCTTTAAAAGCAGTTGTTGGGAACGATTTCCCCACTGTATTTCTTGATGTAGCGTCTTGAGATGGTTAACGTTACAAAAAGCTTCAGTTACTGTCAAGTCACATTTTTGGCAAAAACTTACACATTCGACCTTTAGGAAAAGCGAAACGGGCAAACACTTTCGAATCACTATGGATTCAGTATTTTCATTTTTGGAATTATATTTCAGACAGACCAATTCTTACTAAGAGTAAAATTACTTATCAACAAGGAAGACAACAAAGCTATTCTTCCGTGATCGTGATTTCCTTCAATTTCCCTAGCAGATCGGGAACAAGAATCGAGACATGATCAGCATGTTCCGCATAAGACATGACAGTCCGGGCGAATTCCGCCAAAGGCAATGAGTATCCGCATTTCCGGCAACGTACCGTCCAGGTGTCGTTTCGTTCGTCCACGTAAAGCGCATAGGCTTTGCATTCCGGACACTTGAAATCACGCACATAACGCGCGATTTCTTTAGACTGCCAGGCAGGAAGTTGTTTTGCTTGTTTAACCGTCCGTCGTTTTCTTGTCATTTACTCCATCGCATTCCGCAATTACAGGTCTTCAGTAAGTCTTTCTTGATCGTACAGACTAGACAGAAGCCAAACGGCAACCAGTCATTCCCAGTCTTTACACAATTTAACGATTATCTGCACTCTTGTCTCTAATCACAGAAATCCTCTATGTAACACAGATGGTCCTCTCCAACCGTGCCACAACATCCTCCCCAGCCATAATCGGAATTCTGGCATTGCGTGTTTGTCGTACATGTCTCTGCACACCATGCCACACCACAGTAGCCGCCTTCACAGGTCGCCATGGTGCCGTACGCTCCCCAACAACCGGAATCGGACGTACAGGGATATGGACTGGTAGAAGAAGCGTTGGCGTGGGTGCCGATACAGTTCATCCCCTGTTCGCAATCGCCGACATCCGGGTACAAGGCATAGAAACTACAGGTTTCGCCTGCACCTCGATTGCCGACAGGAGCACAGAAATCGGAGATGTAACACATGGAATCCGTACCAACCGTTCCACAACATCCACCAACACCGTAATAAGTAGATGGACAGTCCGTATCTGTCGTACAGGATTCGCTACACCAGGCCACTCCGCAATAGCCGGAAGCGCATGTGGATCTGTTTCCGAACTCGGCGTAGCAATCGGAATCGGTGCTGCAAGGAGCAGGAGTAGTTGCATCCTGATCGGCATGCAGGCCGATACAGGAATAATCGTCGATACAAGCACCCACACCGGGATACAGCAAATCAAAGGAGCAGGTCTGACCTCGGCTGCGCTCGCCACACAATTCGGAAATGATGCACATGTCCTGGCCGCTGACCGCCTGACAGCAGGCATACGTTCCATATGTGGCGGTCGAACAATCGGCGGACGTTGTGCAGGTATCGCTGCACCATGATACTCCACAATACCCCGAAGCGCACATGGCATTGCTTCCGTAGTAGCCCTGGCATTCTGCCGTTGAGGAACATGGTACCGCAACGGTATCAGTGGAACCATCAGCATGCAGTGCCACACAAGCAAGCCCTGCCTCGCAATCACCGGCGGTTGGGTTCAAACTTTCATAGGTGCAGGGTTCCCCTTCCTGCCGATCCACATCACATCCGACTTCGTCCTCGCCATTATCGCAATCTTCAACATCATCACAGACCCAGCCCAGAGGGATACAATCCCCATTGTCGCACGTGAATTCATCATCACCGCAGGGACAGCCTTGCTCATCTTCACCACCGGGGCAGTCTTCGTTTCCGTCACACACACGATGAGAGGGCAAACAGCTTCCATCTCCGCACTCGAACTGCTCTGCATCGCAACCGCAATCGGCCTCATCTTCACCACCGGGACAGTCTGAATTGCCATCACACACACGATGCACGGGCAGACAGCTACCGTCTCCACACTCGAATTCATCATCTCCGCAACCCTGTGCTTCGCAGAAATCGGAAATGAAGCAAATCGAATCCTCTCCAACCGTGCCGCAACAAGCGCCATCGCCGTAATCACTGGAAGCGCAGTCCGTGTCGTTTACACAGATCGCGCCACACCATGAAGCACCACAATACCCCGAAACACAACGCCCGCTTGCGCCCATTTCTGCCGAGCAATCGGCAGAGGTAGTGCAAGTCAGCGTCTGAGAGTTCCCCGTTCCATCGGCATACAAACCCACGCAGGAAAGCTCGTCCAAACATGCACCGGCAAGTTCGTTCACTACGCCAAAGGCACAGGGTTCGCCCTCATCTTGCGTTCCAACCGGCGTACAGAAATCGCCGATGTAACACATGCTGTCTTCACCGACCGTGCCACAGCAGGCGTTGGTCCCATAATCGCCTTGCGGACAATCGCTGTCGTTGACGCAAGCTTCACTGCACCATGAAACACCACAGTACCCCGCAGCGCAATCCGCCTGGGAGCCAAATTCAGAGACGCAATCCTGCGCATTCGTACATGCAACCGGCGAACTGCTGGATGCATCCGCATATAATCCAATGCAACTGAGGTCTTCCAGACAGTAGCCGGATTCGGCGTGTACTTCGCCAAACGTGCAGGGATCGCCACCTTCCTGACTGCCTGAAGGAGTGCAGAAAGCATTGATATAACACATATCGCTGCTGCCAACTTCGCCGCAACAACCGCCCCCTTCCCCATAATCGGAGGAAAGACAGTCGGCATTGCTCGTACAAAGTTCAGAGCACCACGCCACTCCACAGTACCCGGATGCACAGGTGGCGATATCTCCCAGTTCGGCAACGCAATCATTTGAAGTTGTACAAGACAGCGGAGAACTCGACGATGCATTGAAGTGGGCTCCGATGCAATTCAGGCTGTCTTCACAGTCTCCCGCTGCCGGGTAAAGGACATCGAAAGTACATGGCTCGCCACGCCCGCCATAGGGGTCGGCATCGGCGACACAGACGTCTCCCTCCCAACTGTAATTCTCATCGCATTCGCAACGATCCGTCAGCGTGTTGCAACTTGCATGATCCGGGCATGGTCCGCCACAGGGAACCGTATCTTCCACGCACAAAGCACCTTCCCAATGATATCCGCTATCACATTCACACTGGAATGTTCCGGTGTTGCAGTGGGCGTTTTCAGGACAGCCTTGGCACGGATCGCTTTCCGGAACGCAGATCGCCCCGTTCCAGATGTAATCATCATCACATTCGCAAAGCGAGGTCTGCTCGTTGCAATGAGCATGATCAGGACACGTGCCGCATGTAGTGACATCACCATCTACCGGCTCATCACCGTCGGTAGGTTCATCACCGTCGGTAGGTTCATCCCCATCTGTCGGCAGATCTCCATCAACCGGATTGTCTCCGTCAACCGGCTCATCACCATCAGGTGGCTCGTCTCCATCTGTCGGTTGATCGCCATCGGAAGGTTCGTCTCCGTCCACCGGTTGATCGCCATCAGTTGGTTCGTCACCATCTGCTTGCTGGTCACCATCCACAGGAACATCGCCATCTGTCGACTGGTCGCCATCAACCGAACTGTCTCCGTCCGCCGTCTTGTCGCCGTCTACAGATTGCTCTGAATCTCCAGGAAGAAAGGGATCTCCCGGATTATTGGGATCGTTCGGATTATATGGCGTGGCAAATTCCGTATCGGTATCGCCATCGGATGATGAATCCACGGAATCATCCGAACTGTTGCAACTGAACGCAGCAGAAGCAAGAGCGACCCACAGCAACATCCCGACGAGGAAATCAAACCGTCTCATCGTTTTTCTCCATAGCATCATCAAGTCAGCATAATTTCGTAAGGCGTTGTTACACACACGGCTCTTATTTTCTAACATGCCAGTCCTTATTCGTCAATGATTCCCTTGTAGAATCAATACACTATAGCGTTGGGTGGGAATCATGAACGAGGTTATAAAGGCGCATCGACGGCTTTTTTCAAATGGTTGACACTTTTAATTTTCAGACATCATATCGCTGTTTATTCGAAAATTGCCCATAATTGGCCGAAACGATTTCAATTCGTTTTAAATAGTCGAAGTTGATTGAATAATATTGGCATGATTTCTTGCAGATAAGTACAATCAAGCGACATCATCCGGCTTGGCTGTACAAACGCTGTGGTGGATAGTGAAATTTAGATAACGACAAGGAACTGAGTATGATTGCAATAACAGGTGCAACCGGCTTCGTGGGAGGAAATGTCCTGCGGCTGCTTCATGAACGTAACATTGTTCCCAGGGTTCTCGTTCATCGATCGCGGCACGCCTTGGCTGGGATGCAGGTTGAAACCGTTCATGCGGATTTGACAGATCCTCAAAGCCTCCTCAATGCATTTGAAGGAGTAGACACCGTCATTCACTTGGCCGCACAGGTCGGCAGCAAAGGTGGTGGTGAAGCATTGATGCGCCGACTCAATATCGAAGGCACCCAGCATGTGTTGGATGCCTGTATCGCGTGCGATGTCAAACGCCTCGTGTATATGAGTTCGATCCGCGTCTTTCGTGAAGACCGACGAGGCCAGATCATCGACGAGAACTGCCCTCTTGTCGACGAATCAGAGCCGACCGCCTATGGGCGCACCAAAGCGGAGGCGGAACGACTGGTGCTTGAGGCCGCCGCCAACGGATTGGATGTGGTGATATTGAATCCGACTGGAATCATAGGACCATACGACTACAACGGCTCGATGATGCAAAAGCTGTTAATTGCATTGTACAAACAGAAATTACCAGCCCTTGTCGCCGGCGGCTTCGACTGGGTAGACGTTCGGGATGTAGCCCGTGCGATTCTATTGGCCATGGAAAATGGAAAAGCCGGGGAACGGTATCTTATTGGCGGGCAGTGGCTGTCGATGTCCGAACTGGCGCAGACGATCTCTCACATTACCGGCAATCGTGCGCCAGGAATCGTTATCCCGGAAAGCGCTGCCATGTTTCTTGGCTGGGGGTTGTCTCGAATAGCTCATGCTCTGGGAAAGGAATTTCCAATTAATCACCAGTACATCCGAATTTTACAAACCTATAGAAACGTAAACATAAACAAGGCCAAGGAAGAATTGGGGTATAACCCACGTCCAATCGAACAGACATTAAAAGATACCTTTTCCTGGTACCGCAAAACCGGGAGAATTTAACCTCTTTTACGCTTATTGATAGACCGGCCAAACGCAGCCATTGAAAGAAGCAGCAATAACAGAGTCGCCATCGGCGAGGATAGAGGCTGGTTGCAACCGGAAGAAGAACCTCTGATGCACCCCTCTTCTTCGTCGCAGGTGGAATTGTTTGCCACGCAATCCATTTCGGTCAGCCACGCGATCCCAAGCGCACTACATTTTTTATAGATTTCACCGTCGCAGATGTGTTCCCCCGGAGTACAAATCTGTCCAGAATTGCTGTCGCCATCGATGATGATATCTCCGTCGATGCTTTGATCTCCATCTGTGATGGGAATAGCGTCAGAATCCGTATCACCTGCCGCCCAGTCTCCATCCGGTTTGTCTCCATCGACTATCACATCCCCATCTTCAGCCATATCTCCATCCGTGGTATCGCCATCGGTCATATTCTGGTCGCCATCGGAGGTCGCGATACACATTCCCTGTTGGCAGATATCGCCGTTCGTACAGGTCTCCACATCCTGAAAAGCGCCGTCATGACAAACGGCAACGGTTACATTTCCATTGCAGCGGGTTTCCCCTTCGGAACAATCCTCTGCGCCGCATTGTTCGGACACTTCACCAACACAGCTAGCCGTTCCAGTGCCGCAACCATCCAGACTTGTGTCCATCGAACCTCTGCCATCGGTCGCCCAGGAATAAAACTCTTCCCAGCGTTGCCGATATCGCTCTACCTTGTCGATCTGTTGCTGGGTCGGGGGAAAACCGGGAGGATGAATGATGATAAACGCCGCTTTCCAGTGACAGGTTTCCAACGCGGGGTCACGTGGACCCATGGCACGAATGACATCATCGATCGTGATGACCTGCTTCTCTCCCTCGTGTGTGGCTTCCCTGTCGAAATAAATGGGCAACGAGGCAGAACCGCTTATGTCGTCCTTTTTAATTAGAAACGAAGGTTCAACGTCTTTTGGCAGCCGCAATCCCATGGCATACTGGTCGAAATGGCCATACTTGTAATCACCGTTATAGATGCGAAATTGGCCACCTCCCAGTTCTTCGATGAAACTGCCATACATCAACGAACCTGAATTAAAGTAGTAGCTCCAGTGTTGGTTGAAATCGTTGGAATTGTAACCGGCACAATCTTCATTTCCGGTCTGAGTACCATCGCTGCCACTGCTGCTGGGCTCATAGCCCCGCAAATCGCAACGCTTGCCAACGCCGTCTCCAAGATCGTAATCCATCGCAGCCAGCCACTGATGACCGAACTCGTGTGCCATCAGTTCGATTCCCGTTAACGGGTAGAAAAGAATTCCGGTATAAGGTGCATCGGTATTGTCCGGCAGAGTATCGATCGATCCCATCTTGACAGCTTGGCGCAGACGGTGATTGAACGAGCAGAAGGTTTCGCTCTGATCAGCAAATCCACGACCGATTCCCTGAGAAGGCGAATTGACTGGCCAGCCTTGCTGCGTATTGGAAATCATGTCTAACTGGTTACTGTTGAACACGAAAACAGCATCGAAAGCATCGGCGTGAACTTGATAAAAGGCACAGGTCGCTCGTAAAAGGAAAACGTTCGGCATGGCTACAGCAGAGTTGATGTAATTCCCTTCATCTTCGATTATCGCGATATCGCCCACTTGATAGGTGCTGGCGTGAGCCATTGGAGCCAGTATGCCAAACAGCATGAATATTGTCGGCAATAGTCTTTTAAGCATACCTCATTCCCTCCAGATTCCGGCCGGATCGCAACTCGCTGTTAATAATTTTCGTATGCACATCATTCGATTGTTCTGAATGTTACGCGAATATAAAGAGGTTATCATACAACGATACGAATTGGCAATGTCATGTACGGATCGGGTGTTAAAAGATTTTAAACAACAACGATATGGTGTGGCTTTTCCTTTACTTCAATCAAAATCCGATTAAAGTAAAATGAACGGATTGAAAACCTGCGAGGGAAAACATGGAGAATCGGCGGAAATTTGGAAAATTGCTGTTTGTTGCACTGCTATGGTGTTTCGTGGTCTTTCCTGTCACTTCACATGCCCAAGATGCCGACAACACAGCCGAACCTGAAACTGAACGAGTCCAACCGGTGACAGACAGTAAGGCATCAGACGATTCGACACCAGTGGAATCGGGCGAAACGACTTTGCAAACCGATGAACCTCAAGTTGATGCTGAAAACGCAATCGAGGAAGAAACTCCCTCGGAAATCAATCAGGAACAGGAAGTCTCCGATTTGGAAATTGAATCCTCGGATGCCGGAGAGGCACAGGTAGATGATATCGATCTCGGGCATACGGGTCTGCTTTTCAGGCTGCTAGTCGGTCCCGGTTTCAGTTACACGATTGTCGATTATGAGAACGCGGATGGATCGTCTGCAAGTGTAGACAGCTATGCTGCCACGGCCTTTTTCGGTTTCGCTCTAGGTGGATTTGTAGAGCCGAACATCGCCGTCCATTTGACCTTCGACAACTACTTCGGCATTCTCCCTACCCTTTCCGGAAAAAATACAGGGGATACTTTCCCAGACGACAGCGTTATTTACGTTCAAAACTATGGCATCGGGTTTACCTATTATTTCATGCCTTCGAATGTCTATGTGAGTGCGAGCCTGGAACTTTCCAGCCTTTTCGTATTCGATGCGGATGAAAGCAGTACGTTTATCGATGATTTTGGCGGTCTGGCGGGCAACCTGATGGTTGGACGAGAATGGGAAGTCTCGGAATCCTGGGGGGTCGGCCTGATCGGGATGGTCAATGCGTCCTGGATTCCGAAATCCATGACCAACGTAGGCGGAATGTTACTGGTGTCGGCAAGCTATAATTAAGCATAATATTTTGCCACGGATCGTCAGTTGACAAATAAAAGGCGAGTCTTTTCAAGCAGGATGAATCGTGTAACCGGCAAACGGATTTTCGACTTGGCAGGGTCTCTCGCGGGACTTTGTGCATTGTCCCCTCTTTTCGCAGGCATTGCGCTACTTATCAAATTGGAAGATAGAGGTCCGGTATTCTTTTCGCATCAGAGAATCGGGCGCGATTTCAATCCCTTCGGCATGTTCAAGTTTCGCACCATGAAGCCGGATATCCCACCAAACGACCTGGGATTGAGTTTGCCTTCGGATCAAAGTGTAACCCGAATCGGGCATTACCTTCGCAGATCCAAGCTTAACGAACTACCGCAATTGATCAATGTGTTCTTAGGGCAGATGTCGCTAGTCGGTCCACGCCCCGAAGTGGAACAGTATGTACGTCAATTCGAAGAGAAATATCGAACGATTTTACAGGTACGCCCTGGCATTACGGATTTTGCTTCTCTGGAATACATTGACGAAAGTGAGTTGCTAGCTCAATCAGAAGATGTGCGCACGGTCTATATCCAGGAAATTCTACCGAAAAAGCTGGAATTGAACTTGCGGTACATCGAACAGCAATCGATGACAACAGACCTTATGGTGCTTTTAAAAACGCTACGCCAACTGCTAAAACGCTAGTTTTACCGACAAGCGCAGGGCCATCGCACTTCTTGTAAAGAATCTTACTACGTCCTTAAAGCGCGGTTTCTCCTTTGTCATACAAATCTCATACCGCTTTTCCCTTGTTTTCAAAGTATTTTCAATAGATAATAGTGGCGTTTTTACGACGCAACGATTCTGAATGCTTTTAGATGAGCATTTTTCAGATGTTTCGGAGGAATGTGTACAATGAGAATTGCCTTGTTGCTGATTTCATTTTCGACGATTTTACTATGGAGCACCGTAGCGCAAGCGGAACTGGACCTGGCCATCGATTCCAAGTTGGAAGTCAGTGGCGTTGCAAATGTTGCCGGATTGGTGGCGGAAGCGACTGAAGGTCGGACCGCTTTGCGCGATGATGATCCCGATACGGCATGGACTCCACCGGAGGGCGATAGCGCCTGGATCGAGCTTGACCTGTCCAGCGACGGCAGGGACATTCGTTTGGAAATTGACCGTGTGGAAATCGACTGGGGAGAACGCTGGGCTCGCACCGTTACCCTAAGCGGTGGTCCGGATCGTTTCACACAAACCGTTCTTAGCTCCTTGACCGTTTCCGATCCAACCAGTGCAGTGCTTACCCCCACCACGACATTAAACAGCGTCCGGTATCTTCGTGTGGTCCTGGAAGGTTCCGGTGTCAGTGTGGCTCGGCTTTCCGTCTTTGCCAAAACCGTACCGTCGCTTGGCAGCATTTCTTCTCCCACGATTAATGGGAAAGAAGGAATTTTGGAGATGAATTGGGATGCAATCGACGGAGCGCACCATTATGAAGTCGAGCGAAGCGAATCGGATGGAACACTTGTTCATCTTTTTAACACGACAAATCCAAAAGCTTTCGACCGACCTGTCAATGCGGGAGATGTGTCGTATCGTGTTCGCGGAATCGATTACAATGGCGAGGCTGGCGAGTGGTCCCCCATCGTTTCTGTGACAAACTATGACCCCAAGCGATCGCAACAGGTCTCCATGGGAGGTGTTGTAGAGGGATATTACGGGCACCCGTGGTCGCATAGAAAACGTCTTGAAATCATACGCTGGATGGGAGTATGGGGACTTAACACCTACATCTACGCACCGAAGAACGACAAGAAGCACCGCGATCAATGGCGGGATTTGTACGATGATTCCGAACTGACTCGTTTCGAAGAATTGGCACAAGCCGGTATCAAGTCCGGCGTGAATGTAATCTACGGAATCAGTCCCGGAAATGACATCGACCCCCTATTGTCCGATGATTTCTCTGCGCTAACTGCAAAGCTAACCCAACTGACATCTGCTGGAATCACTCATTTCGCCCTATTGATGGATGACATCTCTGTGTCGATCAATGCGACCTCGGGAGCGAACCAGGCGACTCTGGTCAACAACCTGGCGACATGGCTGGAAAGCGAACAGGGTGCTACGAATCTGTTGTTCGTTCCCACAGTTTACTCGGGAACCGCCGGCAGTTTCGACCAGGACGAAATCGACTACCTACAGGCATTGCAAAACATCCAGGCAGACATCCCCATCGGATGGACGGGACAGGGAACATTCGATGTTGAAATCACGGCGGACGAGGTGATCAGCTTTCGGGAACTGGTAGGACATCCGGTCTGGCTCTGGGATAACTACCCCGTTAATGATTTCGATCTCGGTCTGGGCATGTACCTGGCACCTATCGAGGGACGATCCCCGGCGATGCTTGATGAAATCGCCGGAATATTATGCAATCCGATGATCGAAGGAATGGCCTCCCTGTTCGCCATTTCCAGTTATGCCGAATTGCTGGAAGATCCCCAGAATTATAGCACCTCGACGATGGGAGCGGAAAAGATTCGCATGGCACTGGACCCGATGGGTGATGGGGAAAGTTTGTGGAAATTGCAGGATCTGTTTTCCGAGAACATCAAGCTATTCCCGGAACGCGAATCTCTTCCAGAATTGAGCGACAACATCGACACCTTGCTGACAGCATTGGATCTCAAAAACGAGTCCGAAATTGCCGACATTCATCAGGTGGTGATGGAAGACATTCTTGCGCTATTGAATATGGCAGATGACATTTCGCTGAACTTGCCATCCCGCGATCTTGCCGACGAATTGGCATTAAGGCTGGAAAAGCTGAAGGCAAAAGCATACGGCGCACATTTAGCAATTCAACTTCTACAGGCGGAACTATACGGCGTTCGAGACTCGTTCAGCAAAGCTGAAAATCGGCTCGAATTACTGAAACAGGGACATTACACCCTGCTCTATCCTGTCGCAGAAGACAGTTTAGGGTACCTCATTGAAGTTGCTAGCGGAGAAGAGCGCACACCGCTTACCGCGCGTTTCTCGGGTCAGGCGGATTTCGCACCAATGGTCAATGTGCCATTAAGCATGGCTCGCCAGGGACAGAAGTGGACATTCGACGCCGGATTTCGTATGCCCACCGACTTGGAATGGTCGGTAGATACCAGCTCGGATATCGACGCCCAGGTTAACGCTCATGGGTTGGTTTCTTTACTGGCGAATAAAGCGGAGGAGCCGTCTGCTTCTCAGCGAATGCATCATTGGGTGCATTTAACTGCCTCACAGGCCGATTCGGTGCAACATGAGATTTTCGAATTGGAAATCACTCCGGCGCTTGCAGACGAGGCCACACCAGGGTTGGAACTTTCCACTGAGCTACAGGATGTCGATGGCGTGGCGGCACTTTTGCAAAACGGGGAAGTCATGCCTGATTTGGCTTCCTCAACCTACAGCCGCCAGAACTTGTCCGGTGTTTGGAAGAAACGCCGCATGTGCCTGGATCACCGGTTGACTTTTCAGGCAAGAACGGCGGAAAACCTGCGTTTGCTGGCAGCGGAATCGGGAGGAGCTATTCTTCCCGAATTTGATGATACGGACTGGGAAGAGATCAGCCTGCCCTCTGTCGAAAACCGTCTTGCACCAAGCGAACATCCTTCCGGAGCCGAGAAGTATTGGGAGGGCGTTTGGTATCGCCGGGAAGTGTCCGTGCCTACCGGCGCAAAGCGAGTGCGCCTGGTAATGCTGTCCGCTGGATACATTGTGGATGTCTGGGCCAACGGCCTGTACCTGGGACATCATGAAGGTGCATCAACACCGATTTTACTACCCCTCCCCTCTTCTCTGACAGACCAAGGCTCCATTGTTTTGACTTTGCGCGTCGACAACCCGGAACCGGGATATTTCGCCGGAATGCTGCCCTATCTTGCTGACACCGAACGCATGGCGTATACCGGAGTCATGCACGACCTGTACTGGGAATACCTCCCAAGCGACAAGCGAGCAGTGTTGGCGTCGGTGCATGTCATTCCGGAATCACCTTTCGGGTCGTTACGTGTCGAGGCGATTGTCGAGGGACTTGGGAGCAGCGACTTTACCGGCAAGATCGAAGTGGAAGTCTTTGAAATGGATGAACGAGCGGACGGATACTGGGAAAACGCTCCGTTATCGACTCTGCTCGTACAAGACATGGTCATGGGCCTGGATGACGAGATGGACATCCAAGTTCGTGCCGGTAAATTAAGCGGCATTTCGATGCAGGCAATTGCTCGTGGTTCTCAAGACTGGAGTCCTTTGGACCCGGAGACATATGTTGCAAGAGTGAATCTCCGCACGGAAAGTGGCGGACTTTTGGACCGAGCTTACATTCAAACCGGCTTTCGCACGGCAACGGTTGTCGAGGGCGGTCAATTCGAATTCAATGACAGCATCACGTTTCTTCCAGGCATCGGGAGAGTCGAAGACAGTGTCGAAAGTGGTTGCAGCATGAGTTGGAATCAGTTGCGACGTGATCTCTCCCTGATTCGAGAAAACGGGGCATTACTGATGAATAGCAGTCTAGCTCCGAATCACCCACAAACGTCTATACTGGCAGATCGATTCGGACTGACAATGGTTTCAGGCATTCCTGCCTGGGGATTGGATCAAGCCGCCTATCAAGCTCAACTTGAGCGACCACTTGCCTTGCAGATGTGGCGGGAAATGATCTTTTCCCGTCGCAACAGGCCGAGTATCATTCTATGGAATCTCTGTACTCGATGCGAATCGGTTTCTGGGGACAACGGAACGGAGGCGTTTATTGGTTCACTGGTAGACGACATGCAAGCCCACTACCCGGATGGCCGCCTGCTTAGCGTAACCATTGCCGCCGATGAGCAAAACCTCGACGACAGCGGTCTGGAAAAGGCAGATATTACCAGCCTGGCAGCCTTGACGGATTGGTCAGAAGATGAAGTCGAATCAAAAAGCTTAACGGCGATTGAGACCTTGCGAGAGCGTTTCCCAGAGAAACCTGTCTTTCTCGCGGAATTCGGAACGCAGTCAGAATATGACGGATCGGGTATAGGCAATCAGGTAAACGTTGCCGAAAACAGTTGGAATGCCGTTTTGGCGCATTCGCAAGTCGATTCAGAACGAATCATCGTGAAAGACGGTTATCTGATGGGAGCGGTATGGAAAGGCATGTTTGACTGGTACGACAACGAGCAGGGGCTGCGCACGGACGGCTTGTATTATATGAACAGACAACTTGCAAAGCCGTCTGCGGAAACGATTCGAGCGCTTTACGTCCCCTTCCAACTTCGTGCCTATAGTTCGGGAACCGGCGGCGATTACGATTTCAAAGGCTCGGATGGTTGCAGGCAAATGAACCAACCCCCAAACGCATTCTGGCTAATGCTGTTGCTTTTATTGGCTTTACATCGTTTTTGGCGTCGAAATCCTGATAACAACTAAGAGTGAGTCGTACTAATGCCAGGATGGTTGCAGTCCATATGGGAACCTTCAGCGCGTTCTGTAGTGAAACGAATCAATACCTTTGAATCCCCGATTCAGTCTCTCTCTGATGAGCAACTTCGCGCCAAAACGGACGATTTCAAACTTCGCCTCCAACAGGGAGGTTCAATCACGGATCTGATCCCTGAAGCCTTCGCGGTGGTTCGTGAAGCATCACGGCGCAGCATAGGGTTGCGACACTTCGACGTACAACTGCTCGGTGGTGTGGAACTGGCACGTGGGCGCATCATCGAAATGCGCACGGGCGAAGGAAAAACACTGGTTGCGACATTACCCGCGTATTTGCACGCTCTAGCGGGAAAAGGCGTTCACGTTGTTACGGTTAACGATTACCTGGCAGAGCGTGACGCCTTCTGGATGGGGCCGGTGTATGAATTCCTCGGGATGTCGGTTGGTTGTATTCAGGAAAACATGGGTGATGGGAACCAGTCGGATACTCAAGCCCGCAAATCCGCTTATGCCTGCGATATCACGTATGGCACAAACCATGAAATCGTTTTCGATTACCTGCGCGACAACCTGGCTCCTTCTTTAGAAGAAACGGTTCACCGCGATCTGCATTATGCCATTGTAGATGAGGTGGACCTGTTGTTGATCGACGAAGCCCAGACCCCATTGATCATCAGTGGACAGGCGCAAGACGATCCTAGCTTCTTCAAGGCGATGGATCGTGTGATGCGCACGCTAAATCCGGAAATTCACTTCAAGGCCGACCGTCGCACTCGTACGGCGTCCTTAACAGAGGAAGGCCTGACGGAAGTGGAAAACGCATTAGGTGTTGGATCTCTTTCAAAACCGGAGAACCTTCGCTGGATGCACGCTACGCATCAATCCCTGCAAGCCCATGCCATTTTCGAATTGGATGTGGACTATATCGTGCAAGATGGTGAGGTTCTGCTGGTCGATGAGCATACCGGGCGGGTTTCCGAAGATAAACGTTTCTCAGACGGTCTTCATCAGGCCCTGGAAGCCAAGGAAGGCGTGACGATCAAAAGCGAGGATATCACTCTCGCTAAAACAAGTTATCAACACTTCTTTCGTTCCTACTATGGTCTTTCCGGAATGACCGGTACGGCATGGAGCGAGCGGGACGAATTTCAGAAAATCTATTCCCGCAAAGTCGTACGCATCCCCACGCATCGTCGCATGATTCGAAAAGACTATGACAATATCCTTTTTACGACTCTACAGGCAAAGCACAAAGCGGTTGTGGAGGAAATAAAGGAGCTTCAGAGTAAAGGTCTACCGGTTCTGGTTGGAACGGTCTCGGTACGTGAATCGGAGCAGATTTCCCGCATTCTTAAAAAAAGCGGCATTCAACATGAAGTACTCAATGCCAAGCATCACAAACGCGAAGCGGAAATCATCGCACAAGCGGGACGTGCAGGTGCAGTAACCATTTCCACCAATATGGCAGGACGCGGTACGGACATCCTGCTGGGAGGCAATCCAAAGCTACGAGCGAAAGCCCTGGCGGAAGAAGGCAGCGAACGCTATCAACGCTCTCTGCAACGCTTCGAACAAGAAGCGGAACAGCAACAGCAACGCATCATCGAAGCCGGCGGTTTGCAGGTAATCGGCACAGGACTGCATGAGTCAGTGCGCATCGACAACCAACTGCGAGGACGAGCGGGCAGACAAGGTGATCCCGGTTCCACAATCTACTTCATCTCGATAGAAGATCCCGTTTACCGTGCCTTCGGACAACAGAAAATTCTTGAGGAATTGCAGCAATACCTGGCAGATCATCCACAGGACGAACCGGTGGACAATGCAAAAATCCGTACGGCATTGGAAGCCTTACGCTCTAAAGTGGAGGTAGAAAACCAGGCGATCCGGTTGGAAGTGTTCAAATATGATTCCGTGATCCATGACCGCCGCGAAACAATCTGGCAATGGCGACGAAGCCTGCTTCATAGCGACAAGTTGGAAAGCTGGCAGAAGCAATCGGAAGAATTGATTGAAGAACTGATCGACCAACTGGAGCAGGAAACCAGAACTCGCTTAAGTGAAGATAACGAAATCGCTAAAAACGAGTTGGAAAACAGCATTTGGAATGCCGTACGGGAACGAATCTTCGGGGTGGCGACCGTGGCAGGAACAGATGACATTCCCGACAATTCAGATGAATTCCGGTTA
The DNA here is from genome assembly GCA_965140415.1 of Myxococcota bacterium. Taxonomy (GTDB): domain Bacteria; phylum Myxococcota_A; class SURF-8; order SURF-8; family SURF-8. Next base: position 3,002,218 of record OZ223209.1, on the reverse strand, counting down.
TGGTTTAAAGAACTATACGAGCAGCGCTACGGTACGGACTTGGACGAGTTGCTCGTCAAATGGGAGCGTGGCGTTCTGCTACAAACCGTAGATCGATTGTGGACGCAATTTTTAACCGACTCGGAACGCGTCGAAGAAGGAGTTGGCTTAAGAAGCTATAGCAACCTCGATCCCCTGGTTGAATTCCGCAGGGAAATCGGGTTGATGTTCCAACAACTCATGCTGGATATCCGCTTACATGCCATTCGCTCCTGGATGGCCGTCGATCCGAAAAAAGCGGTGGAACAACCCCAGCAAGATCCGGGGGCGCCCTTGCAGCCGATTCAGCGAAACGATGCTCGTACTCCCCGCAAAACGCAGCGTGCAATCGATCGCTTGCCTAAAATCGGTCGCGGTGGACGAAGAAAGCGCAAACGTTGAAATTAATCCGGATTGAATTCGAAGCACCTACAACCGTTTGTTTAGAGGTAGCCTTAATTCAAGAAATTATTTGCCGAGTCAAGCGAGGCTTCATATAATGCGTTAATCGTTTTCGATTTTTTGCACCCACTTGGAGGACAGTATGGCACAAACTATTGAATTCAAAGATGAATTAAACATTCCTGCAAGCACCGTTATGGAGGGCATGCTAAACGAAAAGCTGGTCGAAGAATGGACCGTCGTTCAGAAAGGAATTTCCCCGAAAGCCACATTGGCCGAGAAATCCGACAGCAAAGCCGTCATGAAAGTCGATCTGGACGAGCCGATCCCCGGCATCGGAACCATCAAAGCTCATATGACTTTCAACTGGGATCTAGATCGCCGCTTATGTACATGGACTCGTGATGCGGATGGCATGGCCGCGAAATCCAAAGTCAGTGGAACGACGGAAATCGTGTCGACGGGAGATGCCACCTGCACCTTTATCGATAAAATCAACATCGACATTTCGATCCCTTTGATGGGGAAGAAACTGGAGAAAATGGTGTTGGGTTACATGAAAGACGGTCGACAAGAAAAAATGGACTGGCTGCGCCGCAAGCTAGGGTAATGCCGATTCAAGAGCCTTGCTTGAATTTGTAAAAGTACGAAATTCCTACTTAATTGTTAATGCCTTCGCAATTCGAAGGCATTTTTTGTTCAATTCAACTGGTAGATCTATTGAGCAGTGGCAGTATGTTCTTGATTCTGTTGCGGTTCTGAGGTGTTGCTGTAAATGCCGTTTTCACGGAACAAACGCTTGGCCTTCGTGGTAACATCACTGACAAGCCGTTTCTCGTTGATGATATTTCGGACGTATACCTTTAACCGAATTCGAGAAAACGGAGTGTCCTTTTCAAAATAGTCATTCACCAACACACCAACAGGTTTAAGCGGCTCCACAAGATCGCAACTGATGGCGGCCAAACGTGCAAGCTTAGCAGCCTTGTCCGTATCGGCATCCAAAGGAACATACAAATCTATCAGGATCTGTTCGGAGGGCGCACCGGAGTTGGCGTTATAGACGACGACATCAAGCAACTTGGAGTTTGGAATGACGATGATGGTGTCATCGAAAGCCCAGACTTTTGTTGACCGTAACCCGATAGTCTGAACGATTCCCTCCACATCTCCTATTGTAACGCGATCACCTTCTTGATAGACCCGATCGGCCCAGATAATGACCGTTCCAAATATATATTTTACAAGTTCCTGGGCAGCCAAACCGACAGCAACACCGGCAGAAGTCGCCAGTGCAAAGAGCAATTCGGTTGGTGGATGAAGCACTCTGATTGCGAAAAAGATACTCGAAAACCAGATGATGATGCGAACAAGCGGCACCCAGAACCGAAGTTTTCGCAGCCACAATACCTGCTGTTGGTACAGGTACAGGCTGAACTTCAGTAATATTTGATTCAGGAAATAGGCCGCAAACAAAATAACTAAAGAGAATCCGACTTGCAGCCAGGTCAATTCAAAACGCGACATCAGATTTTGAACGTGTTCCATCGTTGCCCTTTATAGCAGATTCGACTGGACCAAGTGATCCCGAAGTTGCCCCAAAATTTCCGGCCTGATCTCATAGAGTTTCTGATTTTCCAAAAGAATACCCATGTTCTTCATGGAAGCCAGCAAGGTTCGGAAGTTCGGAAAATCATCTTCCTCTAGTAAGGTTTCCGAAACTTGAGGATGCATGTAGATGCGTCGCAGTAGAAGTTTCTCGTCCAGCGAAAGTCTGGAAAGCAAATCCTTCATTCCAGGCAGATCGTAGTGCAGTGTGATCGTCTGTCGGTTCACTTGCTTGACGCATTTTAAAAAGAGACGCAGTCCTACGCCAGGCAAGCCGGAACTCGCTTGATACAGTCTGGACCAGAACTCATTCTCATCATCGTATTCAAATTGGTAGCCAGTTACCAGCATACGCCTTGAAATGATATTTTTGAACGCTTCAAATTCATACTTGCTGAAATCGATCTGGAAAAGGAAGCGATTGAACCCGGGAACGGCAAGACGAAGCTGCTTCGCCACGGCATGGTGTACCGAAATGATCGTTAATTTGTTTGAATTGAGTAGCTGTTGCACCAGCGCTTGAGCCTGGTGAATGTGGCGCTCATTCAAGTATACCAACCGTTCGAAATCATCGAACAACAGGACATCTTCCGAAAAATCCGCCACACGGGCAATGGGCATCGTTTTTCGATGGCGATAAACCCGGAATGTGGCGTCTTTGAATTCCTTACGAACCAGATAACCGAGCACTCCGAACGAGCCGGTCTGATGATCGGTCACATATAGCAGATTGCCGCAGTGGTTGGATTTGTAATACGCTCTCAGATCGGAAAGGATTCTAACGACCGGTTCAGGTACGATCATCAGAGAAGGATTTTGACTGTCCAGCATGACATCGATTAAATCGGAAGGCGCATCCGGTGGAGAAAGCCAGCGCTCATCCAATTTGGAAGCGGACGATTGAATTCTCACCCGCTGGGTGAGTCCCATTGCAGGCTTCAAAGTCTCGTTCACCCAAAGTCCGATCTTTTCTTCTTTTTCCTGAAAATACCGGTCAGCACGCTCATTCATTTGCTTGCGCCAGTTTCTGGCGCGATCCATTTCAGAAATCAACAATTTGCGCTTAACGTTAATCCATGTTCGGTTACGCAACGACACGACAGTGTCGATTGTTTCAACAATTCGAAATTCCACAACCTTCTGGACTTCTTGCAATTTCACCAAAAAATTGCGTTCAAAAGAGTCTACCAGCCTTTCCGAACGAGCTTTGGCGGCAGCCGTAGTGCTTTCATCCTGCTTATCTTCTTCCGAGTCATAGGCTTGCAATGTGCCAAGGTAGTTTTGCGTATTAGCTGCACTGGTTTGCAGGAAATTCTGCAACCCCTTATGCTGTTCGTTATAAAAGTTCCCAATTTTTTCCTGGATCGTAGTGATAATCTTCTTTGCTCGGATCTTTTCCCGTGGTTGCAGGAAAAATAGTCCTCGAAAGAGCGGTATGCTATAGGCACGTGGTTCGAGCCAGTCCACGATTACCGAGAGCTTTGCTGGAGAAACGCTCGTTTTCTGAAAACTCAACAGTTGCAAATCTGCTTTTGACGATTTCGCTTTTGCTGCCAATTCAGCCAGGTCTTCCTCTACGACCTTCAGATACAGACTCTTCGATCGTTGAATTGTAAATAGAAAGTAATAAAACGACCGGATTTCCTCATATTGTTTTTCTCTTTTGGTTAGAAACAGCAACTGCAACGAAATCCACAAAAGCAGAATCCGCGAATATAACGTCCCGAAAAAAGATTGCTCCTTATGTGATTCAGGAAACGAAAGAGGCGTAGAGAACGGAACGGCTTTCCACGTCAGCAATACTTCTTTTTCCACCTTCAAAATAGATTGCAACGACGTATACCGGCTTTTCAGCCAACTACGGCTATCTTCTGACAGAAGTTGTTTCCTGTTTTCATTGATGAGGATTCGAAATTCCTTTACATGACAGAACGATGTTGACAGTTCGATATCCATGAAAAGTCCTTAATCAGTAGTGGAAAACAACCGCTTATCCCCCAGATGCACTTTAAATTCGGTTTAATTGTACTGTGGATAAAGGTTGTCGGAAAGCTTTTTTCGTCTGCTCTTTGTCCATCAATACTACATATTGCTAGCAACCCAGATTTGGATACAGACAGATGTGTTTCCTATTCCAATTGATTCTTTTATCGATTCCTTGTACATTCATAGTGAACTCTTCCTCAATCATTCATTCGCTGCTGAAACGATCAGTACGAGTGTAAAGCATGATAAAGCGAGGTCGTATATGAAAATCGACATCCCCGGCTTTAAAACCCTTGAACTAACACATGCCTTTTTCGATTTAAACGGCACGCTGGCCGATCTTGGCCAATTGACCGAGGTGACAAAAGACAAGGTACGTCAGCTCTCCGAGAAATTATCGCTTCACTTGGTTACAAGCGACACACGCGGTGCTGGAAAGCGGATTTCTGAAGAGCTAGGACTGCCGTTGACCATCATCCCGGCTGATCGACCTGCCCGAGAAGCCAAGCTCGAAATTTTAAGAAAACTGGGGCCGGAGCGGACCGTCGTCTTCGGCAACGGTGCGAATGACGAGTTGGTGCTTCGTGAAGCCTCATTGGGTATCGTTGTACTTGGAGCAAAAGAAGGAGCCGCGACAAGCGCTCTGATAGCAGGAGACATGGTGGTTCAATCCATCGAATGCGCTTTGGATTGTTTACTGGACCCATTGCGTTTGATCGCCACGCTACGACGATAGGAATTGCAGAGTGCAACTGCTGTTTTCTGAAGCACCAGGATGCCTCAAGATATTTCATGCCCCCAAAGAACGCAAAACGCCGACAGTTCATTTCCTGTCAGCGTTTTTTATGTATATAGCATTGCGAGAGGCAAGAGCCTATTTCCACAGTTTTTGCAGAGCGGCTTCAACTTCGGGAATGCCACCCTGTAAAATCGTGTACCCGTTGTACGGCTCACGTTCCGTAATGTCTCGCGAAATCGGAGTCAGCATCATCTCCTGAACCTCGGCGCGGTCGTGAGTCTGCCCCAGCACCCATCCCAGTTTTACATAAGCGACTTCCGGCAGCATGTTCGAAGCCGGAACCACTCCAAGCTGCATCAATTCACGTCCGGTCTCGTACACGTACATTTGAACGAAACCATAGAGAGTCTGCACCGTCATGTAAACGTGGATGTCTTTCTTGCAGGCTTTCTCAAGTACGCTGTACAAGGGTTTGTTGACATGCCCCAAGCCCGTTCCCGCAATTACGATGCCCTTGTAGCCGTTATCGATTAGCGATTCGATGATATCCGGCTTCATGTTCGGATAGTAGTAGACAATCGCCACCCGGTCATCGAACACCGGCGTGATTTTTGCCGTGCGGTCATCGCGCCGCCTGCGATAATCTTCCGTAAAGTGCTCGATCTTGCGATCCTGAATGCGAGCCAACGGAATATCGGAAAGCGTGCGGAAAGTCGAACGGTAACTGCTGTGCATCTTGCGAACGCGTGTTCCGCGATGCAACAGGTTGTAGCGATCGGACGTGGGACCGAACATGCAGACCATCACTTCCGCGATGTCCGAATGTGCCGCAGTATAAACAGAGTGAATCAGGTTGCGGGCGGCATCGGAACTGGGACGATCCGAACTGCGCTGACTGCCGACCATCACGATTGGAATCGGTGAATCCTGAATCATGAAGCTTAACACGGCGGCGGTGTGATGCATGGTATCCGTACCATGACCGATCACGATGCCGCTGTAGCCGTCTTCGATTGCCTTGCCACAGTTTTTTGCGGTTTCGATATACTGCTCCGGTCCCATGTTTTCGCTGAACACACCGAACAGCTTTTCCGTTTCCAGATTGCAGATATCGGCCAGTTCCGGAACGGAACCGTATAATTCGCCAGGAGAAAAAGCAGGAATCACGGCACCGGTGCGATAATCCAAGCGTGATGCGATGGTGCCGCCAGTACCGAAAAGCTTGACCTTCGGTTTTTTGGGATCGAACGGGAACGCTTTTTCCGGGATTTTGTAGTTCGCAGCGCGATAACCGACCTGCTTCATTGACAGAATTTTATCCGCACGAAGCCCAACGTTGTAGCCGGTCTGCAATTTCAACACGATGTGCTTATCGTCCGCCGTTTCCGAGCGCGGCAGAATGATTCCTCGGAACATTCCGCGTTCGGTCTGGGCTTCCACATCGCTCCAAACTTCCACGCCCTGCTCGACCAGTTTGTCTTTTCCGGCGTTACGGTAGCCTTTATATGCATCTTCACTAATCATGATCGGCACCTACCACAGTTTCCAGACGTTGTTGAACCACATTCGGATCGATTCTTCCTCGCATGCGATGCATGATCAGTCCCATCGAATATCGCTGCCTGGCTTGCTTGTCATCAGACCAAAGTTGCTCCTGAACTTCCTTGGCGGTTTGCAGCCATTGCGTCAACTCTTCTTCTTCCGATCCTGTAATGCTGTAGCGTTCCAGCAATTCCTGCATACTTTCCGTTTCGTTTGTCGCATAGTCGGTCAGTATTCTGCGAATTGCTTCGCTTCGAACGCGATTTTCCTTTATCGCCAGGAACAACTCGGAAAGAGCATCTTCCAGTCGTCTTCCCTGATAGGCTCCTTTTTTCAGGAAGTGACGCACAACATGAAGGATCGTGTAAGATAAAAGCTTGTTGTCGCAACCGGTACGCCCCTGCACGGCATCGAACAACACACAAAGCTCGCCATAAGCCAACATGCGGGCGGCATTTTCTGCAACCCCTTGCTTTATATACCGATCTTCGCGATCCCAGGGCAACTCCGGCAACGCGCTTTGAATCATTGCAATCTTGCGATCGTCGATCGCGATTGGAGGTTCGTCCGTGTCGGGATACATACGGTCGGCTCCGGGAAGAATCCTCTCGAAACCGTTGGTGCCATCGCGAAAAGCCTGGCGGGTTTCGGAAGGAACACCCTTTGTGGCATCCTGTGCACGGATGACAATCTCTTTGACTGCCGTGTCAACATCCTCTTCGGACCCCCATACACACACGATGGCGTCTTCAGGAGTTGCCTGCAATCTCTTGCGAATCCGATTCCACTGTCCTCGGGAGATGCCGGGGTCCATCATGTCGGAATGCAGCATGTTCGGATGTTCCATCATACAGGCAATAACCTTGACGCGATCCGAAAACTCCTGCCCGAAGAAGGTATGTTCTTGGGTGGGATGCGCCAGAATTCCGCCAAATCCTTTTAGCTTTACAGCCACAACTGCCAACCCACGTTCAATCGCATTTTGAATGGGAAGATAGCTGGTGCGGCGCACGATACCGGAAATATCCGCCGAACGATGATCCAGGTTTTCTTCAGTAATGCCGCGACGCAGCAATTCATCTCGTATTTTCAGCAGGTTATGCTGTCGCATGGCCTCGTTGTAGATCAGTCGCGGAATGCGACGCAGGGAAGGCACCCCCTTGATTTCAATTCGGGTTCCGCCTTTGATCGAGACGTTGACATCCTGTCTGGCAGCGCCTGCACCTTGCCGCACTTTACCGGTGGCGCGCACCAATCGGCGCAGCAGTTCGCCCACTTCCGCTACTTCCTGAGGCGTTTTCATATCGGGATAGGTGACCGTTTCGATCAAGGGCATACCCAAGCGATCCGTACGGAAGGTGATTGTATGACCCAGATCGCTAACCTCTCGGCAGCTATCTTCTTCCAATCCGAGTTGGATAATGCCGATTTTCCGATCTTTGTATGGGATTTCACCGTCGATTCCCAGAATCGTCGTTCGCTGAAAACCGGTCGGGATGGAACCGTCCAGATATTGTTTTCTGGCGATATGCAATTCACTGACCGTATTCAGCTTCAAAAGCAGAGCCACTTCGATGGCAATATCCACTGCCTCCGGGTCGATTTCAAACGGAGGCGCATCGTCCATTTCGTAGGTGCAGACGGTTTCGTTGTTTAGGAGATAAATAATCTCCTTTTTGGTTTTAAATTCCATCAGCGCTGTGCCGTCGTACTCGCCTAACTCGGAAAGCGTAGGGCGCATGTGTCGCAGAATCTCCGCGTCAATATGCTCCGAGTAGCGCCCGGCAGGGCAACGGCAGAAGAGTTTTCGTTTTGTTTTGAGTTGCTGGTGAATTTCCAGCCCGCTCATTAACCCTACGGCCTCATAATCGGCAGGGGTCATTTCTTCGAATGGCTTGAATGTGAAGTCGAGAGGTGCAGTCATCGCAATCCGCTTTGGTAACAGCCGCCCGGCGGACACCGCGCGACAAGAAAGAGAAAATGGCCATCATTTCAGCCGTTTCGTTGTATTCGCGGCAGGAATTCACCTGCAATCCGCGAAACGTGAAGAGTGTACTCAAGCAGCAACAGAAAGCAACTACTTTCTAGCGAAAAGGGCGAAATGTTACGGGAAAATCCGTCACGCAGTGAGCGACCATGCTTCGCGACATAACAATTCGATATCCGGCTTTATAAAACCAAACATTTTCACCCACCTACCCTCCGAACATCTTGGCATCACAACCTCTGTAAAATTTAGAATTGTTCCAAAGATCTCAACATCTTTCTTGTCAATCGAAAGGGTCTGTCGCATAATGGGCGCCTACATTCAGCCATGCTGAACGGGGCTTTCATTTCAGGAGATGGATAGATGACATTTTGTAGCCTGCGTTTCATATCCTCAATTTTGCTTTTCTGCATCACCCCATTCCTGCTTTGCGCGGGTTGCGATTCCGGTGACGAGAACAGTGATTCTTCCGATGGCGACACAGAACTCGCCTCAGATACGGATATAGATGGCGATCTCGATTCCGAACTGGTCTTGGAACAGGAGAGCGAAAACGAATGGAACAAGGTGGCCCCTTACGCCTGCATGATCGACCCGGAATGCGACCAGGTGCTCGTCACCGCCCATAGAGGCTATCACGTGCATCAGCCGGAAAACTCGCTGGCTGCAATTCGAGCCGCAGCGGAAATCGGTGTCGATTTCGCCGAAATCGACGTGCGCCATACGCAGGACGACATACTGGTGCTGATGCATGATGGAGACGTGGACCGCACCACAACGGGCACAGGGTACGTGGATGAACTGAGCTGGGCGCAGTTACAGGACCTGTCATTACTAAACTGCGAAGAGGGTAGCGACGAAAGCTGCAAGATCCCCACTTTCGCAGATGCGCTTGCACTTGCAAAACAAGTGGGCATCATGTTGTACGTCGATCAAAAGACCGACCGCTCGGATCTGGTCGCCGCCGCGATTACGGCTGGACCGTATTACGAAGTAGCTCTCGTACGCGATGGTGCCAGCAGCCTGGCAGAGGTGCTGGCCAACGACGAGCAGATCGAAGTCATGGCCCCACTTTCCTCAATTGAAGAATTAGAGGGAATCCGTCAGCTTTTGCCGGGTATTCGCATTGTGGAAATTAGCGCCCCCGGCCCTGTGCCGGAACTCGTGCAGCAGTTGAATCAGGCTGGTCTGAAGGTTCAGCAGGATGTCATGGCCGCCGGAGATATTCTGGTAATCGGTGGCGATTACAGCGGATGGAAGAATTTCATCGAGGCGGGTGTATTCCTATTGCAGAGCGATTTCCCCAACCTGCTCGAACCGGCGGTACGAGCCTATAACCAAACGGGGGAATTCCCGGATGAAGGACCGGGAGCCATGAAGTAAAGCTTGATCGCGACACTGCGTGCATCATGATATTGTTGAAAGGAAGCTGTTGGAATGGAGCAACTCAACCAGCTAATCGAAACCTATGGAACGCACCCCGGAGTGCGTTTTCTCACGATTCTTTTCGCTACGTTTGTACTGGCGCTGTTTCTCAAGTATTTCATTAACGGTCTATTAAAGCTTTTAACGCGTAAAACCGCTACCGATCTGGACGACCGGATTTTCCAGATTCTTGGCGGACCGGTCTTTCTTTCCGTGTTGTTCTCCGGGCTGGGATACGCCTTATTGGATCTCGATCCGGGACAACATGAATTGTTCGTTGCGATGGGCGTTCTGAAAACGCTGGCCGTGTTGATATGGGGCATTGCCATCATGAGGCTGGCCCAACTGTTGCTGTCCATCCTGAGCAATGTCTCCGACCGGGCGACCTTCATACAACCGAGCACCCTGCCCTTATTTCAGATCCTGGTAAAAACCATTGTCGTTGGCGGCATCGCCTATTTCGCCCTTGTTGCCTGGAACATCGATGTTACTGGCTGGCTGGCTTCTGCCGGCATCGTTGGTATCGCCGTTGGTTTCGCTGCCAAAGATACGCTGGCGAACCTCTTCGCAGGATTGTTCATCGTCACCGACCGCCCCTACAAGATCGGGGATTTTATCATTTTGGAAAAAGGAAACGAACGGGGAAAAGTTACACAGATCGGTCTACGTTCGACACGCATCTTAACCCGCGACGATATCGAAGTGACGATTCCAATGCTGTCATTGGCAATAGCAAGATTATAAACGAAACCGGCGGACGTTTTGAAAAGATGCGCCTGCGCATCCCGGTTCCAGTGGCTTACGGCAGCGACCCCGACAAAGTTAAGCGCATTCTTCTTGTTTGCGCACAGGACATTGAGCATATCAGCCCAGAGCCGGAACCTTCCGTACGATTCGTTTCCTTTGGCGATTCGGCGCTGGATTTTCAGCTACGAGTTTGGATCGAGCAACCCGTATTCAAAGGCCGTGTGATTGACATATTATTGACGAAGATTTACACGGAACTGAACAAGGCCGACATCGAAATCCCGTATTCTAAGCAGGATGTATATATCAAGCAGTTTCCCTTTTCTTGACTTGTTCCGTTTTTATTGAATACTGGAAAACACATGTTTTGATATTGTGCCGAGAAAGGAAGTCATTATGATCGGCTGGAAAATGAAAACGACCTTGTTCGTATTCATGTTGCTATTCTTGCTTTGCACCTGTTCCTCCAAGCCCTCTTCCAATAGCGGAGATTCCGACCAGGAAAACGAAGGTGCAACCGGTAAGGTGGAACCCGTGCGTATTGCTACGGAGAAAACGGAATCCCTTTATCAGGTTGTCGAAGCCAGCGGTGTTATTACTTCAGACCGAGACGTCATCCTGATTTCGGAAACCAGCGGACAGATCGTTTCCTTAAAATTCGATCTGGGGCAGAAAGTAAAAAAAGGTGATGTCCTGCTCTCCGTTGATCCGGAACCCTACCAGATTCAAGTCAAGCAGGCCAAAGCCCAGCATGCACAATCCAGTGCGGCATTGAAACAGGCCGAATTGGAATTCAACCGTATTGAGCAGTTGTTCAATTCCAAGGATGTGAGCGAAAGTCAGTTCGACCAGGCCAAGTTGGCCCTGGCACAAGCACAAGCGGCCAATACGGCCACACAGGCGGGCTTGCAGCAGGCCGAACGCGCCCTGCGAAAGTCATCCATTCGAGCACCATTTGCTGGAGAAATCGCCTCGAAACTGGTTAAATTTGGCGACACTGTGGCACCAGCAACTCCTGTCGCGCAGATCGTGGATCGCAGTAAGTTGAAAGTCCAGGTCGGGGTTGGAGAAGATGTCATCGGCCTGCTTCGCACTGGACGCAAAGCCAGCCTTAACATTCAATCGCAGCAAGGCGAACCGATAACGGCAACCGTCACTAGCATCGGAGTAAAAGCATTAAAACCAACCATGAGTTACCCGGTCGAACTGACGATTGACAATTCCGTTGAAGATTTGAGGATCGGCATGGCCGTGCGCGTATCAATTCCCATTGGGGAGCCGATTGAAGGTGTGTTCTTCCCCATCGAGTTGCTGATAGAGCGCTTCGATCGCTACTATGTCTTCGTGGTTGAAGATGGAACAGCGCATGAACGAGAAGTCAAACTTGGTCCGAAAATCGGTAAGCGCGTCCTGCTTAAAGAAGGCGTGAAAGATGGCGACTCACTGGTGATTAGCGGCCAGCACAACCTTTCCGATCAATCCAGCGTTCAGGTAGTGGAGTAACTCATGTCCATTCCACGCTTTTTCGCACGGCAGCCCGTGCTCGTAAATATGTTGATGATTGCCATTCTGGTGGCAGGCATTTTCGTATTGATGCAGATGCCCCAGGAAAACAATCCTTCTATCGATCTGGATATGGCGCTGGTGATCATCGCATATCCGGGGGCTTCTCCGGATGATGTTGAAAAGCTGATCACCTTGCCGGTTGAAGAGCAGGTCCGAAACCTATCGGACATCGACTTCATCAATTCCAGATCCGAAGAAGGCCGCTCCGTGGTGTTTATTCGTTATGAAGCCGGCCTGAAAAACTTCGACCAAAGCTTCCTGGATTTGAAAACGGAAGTCGATAAAATCAAGACCGATCTGCCTGATGATGCACAGGACAACATCTTTTACATTAAAATCAGTACGAATGAGATCTGGCCGATTGTCGGCATTGCGATGGGCGGCGATTATTCGACAAAAGGCCTAAACAAACTTGCGAAATCGTTACGCGACGAAATCCTGGATCTTGATAGTATTGCCAAGATGGATATCAGCGGACTGCGCAAACGAGAATTCAGAGTCGAATCGGATCGCGCCCTGCTGGAAGCCCACGGTATCGCCCTGCAAGATATCGTTGCAGCGATTCAAATGGGGAATGCCAACCTCCCCGCCGGTCGGCTTTCGATGGGACGGCAGGAATTCCTGGTCCGATCCATTTCCGAGTTGGAAAACGCAAACGATATTGGAGATGTTATTTTGCGTGCTAGCATGGAAGGCGGCACGTTGCGAGTAAAAGACGTTGCAACCATCAACGACACATTTGAAAAAGATGAATCCATTACCCGCCTGAACGGAAAACCATCGGTCTACCTGCGCGCTTACATGAAAAAAGAAGCGTCGATCGTTACCGCCGTAGATGAAATCCGGGATCTCGTTGAGAAGTTTCAAAAACGGGTTCCCGATCTGGAATTGTCTATCCGAAACGACAATTCCATCCCGGTGCGAGAAAGCATCAATGTACTAACCTCCAATGCCATCACAGGTTTATTGCTGGTCGCGATCTTAATGACATTGCTGATCGGATACCGAAGCGCCATTCTGGCGATCATTGGAATTCCCTTTGCATTCTTAACGTCTTTTATTTTCCTGGACGTTACCGGCGGAACGATCAATTCCCTGTCCCTTTTTGCGTTTATTCTGGTGCTTGGTATGGTCGTTGATGATGCCATCATCATCATTGAAAATGTGTACCATCACATGGAACAGGGCAAGCCTGCTCTCAAGGCAGCCATCGAAGGCGCCGAAGAAGTAATGTGGCCAGTTGTTGCCGCAGTTGTAACCACTATCGCTGCCTTTCTCCCCCTTTTGTTAATGGAGGGCGATGTCGGCAAATTCCTGGCCGTACTTCCTATTGTCGTAACGGTGGCTCTTATCGGCTCGCTCATTCAATCCCTGGTCGTTCTCCCGTCCCATCTTGCCGATTTCGGTAAACTTCCAAAAGCGAGTGGAACTAGACTTGGTGATCGCCTTTATGCCTGGCTGGAAAGCACTTACAAAAAACAGATCGCGTTCTTCCTTCGTCATCGTTACATGGTAACGATCGGCATTTTAATCGCCACAATTCTAATTACGGTCGCCGCGGCGAAAGTGCTGCGTATCGAAATGTTTCCACAGGAAGAATCGTCTACGGAATGGCTGATCGTCCAACTCCCGACCGGCACCCAATTGGAAGAAACGGATCGTATTATCAATCAGATCGAACAGAGGTGTTCGGACATTTCAAAAGATGACATCAACTCGGTTATTGCCATCGTCGGCTATATCATCGACGGTGAACGCTGGCTCAAACGCACCAATGGTGGAATGCTTCTATTTGAGATGGGAGACAGCGACAAGCGCCGTGACAACGACCTGATCAAAAATGACATCCGCAAACGGTTTACAACGATTCCGGAAATCGAAAGTGCCCGTTTTTCCAAGGATTCCAGTGGTCCGCCTACCGGATCTCCCATTGAAATGCGAGTCGCAGGTGATGACCTTGACAATCTGATTCGACACTCAGAACGAATAATCGATGATTTGAAGGCGATCAAAGGCGTTACGGATATCGAATCGAGTTACAGCAGTGGCAAACAGGAAATCCGTTTCTTGCCGGACCGGGACAAAATGAGTTCCTATGGGCTCTCCGTTGTTGCCTTGTCGACATTCATGCGCACGGCCATCGATGGATTGGAAGCGACTTCCTTTAGAGATTCCGAAGGAGATGAAGTCAAGGTCATGGTCGAATACAAAGAAAGCGACCGCGACGACGTTGAGGATCTGAAAAAGATGGTGATTCATACTCCGTTAGGTATTGCAGTGCAACTGTCAGAAATTGGAGAATTCGTCATTCAGAAAGGACCGACCTCCATCAGTCGTCGCAATGCCAAACGAACGATCACTGTGACCGCCAATGTCAACCAGGTCGATGTCAATTCCGATGAAGCCAACCGCATCATGCGCAAGAAATATGAAACATTCAGCGAGCGTTATCCCGGATATAAGGTTGAATTCGGTGGAGAAGCCGAGGAACAGCAAAAGAGCTTTAAGTCATTGCTTCAAGCTTTTGTTGTGGCTCTTGTCATCATCTATCTCATTTTGGGAACGCAATTCCAGTCTTTCACTCAACCAATGATCGTAATGTATACGGTGCCCTTCTCTTTGATAGGTGTTGCAATTGGGTTGATCGTTCAGAATTTGACGTTTTCGATTGTTGCCGCCATTTCGGTCGTCGCTCTATCCGGGGTCGTTGTGAATGATTCCCTTGTGTTGGTTGATTTCATCAACCGTGCCCGAGCAACAGGAATGAAGCGATACGATGCCTTGATCATTTCCGGTACAAGACGTATGCGCCCGATATTATTGACAACTTTAACCACAATAGCAGGTCTGCTACCTATGGCGATTGGTGTTGCTGGGGCCAGTAAAACCTGGCAACCGATGGCGATCTGCATCTGCTGGGGTCTGGCGTTCGCTACGTTCTTGACTTTATTTGTCATTCCATGCACTTATTCGATAGCAGACGATTGGGTAAACGCATTTAGACGCTTGTTCAAGATGCGCAGCACAAGCGAAATCATTCAAGGAAGAGAAATACAACTTGAGGGTTTGACCTCTAATGAGAATGAAGATGAGCTGAAGTAGCAAAGAAAGATGAAAACCACTCATCAATTCTCAACAAAATGCAAAACATCTTGACAATCGGGAATAAAGCCACGCATCGTGTGGTTACAGGTAAGCAAGAGGTTATGTTGGAAGGAACGATAGCATGCTGAGCTTCCAATTCTGGCGTTCGAAAGACAGTTTTACTAAAGAGATCCTGGAATTTCTGGATCCGTTGTACGCGACTGCCATGCGTTTGACGAAAGACCCGGCAAACGCAGAAGACTTGGTACAGGAAGCGATTTTGAAAGCATATAAAGCCAGGAAAAGTTTCGCTCCCGGAAGCAATAGGAAAGCGTGGTTATTCAAGATCATGATGAACACCTTTATCAACCAATATCACCGAAACAAGAGGGAAAAACAGTTGGTTGAGCATTCCTATGACTTCTCTGAAATTGAAGATCGGTTTGTCGATGACTGGTCGGAATCCAATTTCAGTCGTCAACATCAATCTTTCACGGATGATCTTTCAGATGAAGTGAAACGAGCGTTCGATGAGTTGGCGGAACCTTTCCGCACCGTAGTTGAACTGGTGGATTTGCAGGATTTCTCTTATGCGGAGGTAGCAGAAATCGTTGGCTGTCCAATTGGAACCGTGATGTCACGCCTCGCTAGAGGTCGCAACCAACTGCAATCTTCGCTAAGGGAATACGCAATCCGCGAAGGTGTAATAAAAGTTAATAAGGACAAGTTAGAAGAAAAAACAGTGACTTCCATTGTGGAACGAAAGAAGAAAGGAGTTGGCGGACAATGAATTGCCGTGATGTTGAACGCTATCTCCATACGTACGTAGATGGAGAATTCAGTGATCTGGAAGAGACGGAAATCGAGCAGCACTTTAAGTTCTGCCCCGCCTGCCAGAAAAAAGTGGCCTTTCATGTATGGTTCAAGAAAGGGATGAAACAATCTCTTCCTCAATACCAAGCACCCCAAAGCCTGGGGATGGAAGTCCGTCACCTGATCAGCCAGGAACGTAGTCGTAACACTCCGGTGGCGTTACGTTACGCTCCGGCGATGGCCATCATTTTGGTATTCTTCGGCATTTTCTTTTTCCCGAGGATCGAGGTTTCCTCTCCGATCGTTGAAGCCAGTATTTCCAGACATTTACGAAATCTGCCTTTCGACGTGCAATCCAATGACCTTCAAACCGTACAATCCTACTTACAGCAACGCGTCAACTACGCCATGCATGTGCCTCGCTTCAAAAAAGCAGGTATCCAGTTGGAAGGTGGACGCATCACCAGCGTGAAGGATGCACCTGCTGTTTACCTCTCTTATAACATCAACGGACGGCGTTGTTCGCTGGTTGCAGCTCCTGCTGAAGAAGATCCGTCAGAAACATCCGGTGGCATTCGCAAGGTTGTCAACAATCGAGAGTTCTGGGTCACTAATAAAAACGGCTTGAATGTCGTTTTGTGGAAACGAAACAACATGGTCTACTCGTTCGTTTCTGATAGCCCGGAAAACGAAGTTATTACAATGGCTTCCTCTGTGGAATACGACTTCTAGCCCCTACTTGACAGCATGAATCCAGAAAGCAGCAAGCGGACAACTTGCTGCTTTTTTCTACCTATCACATCCCCTTTCCTGAAATTTCATCTCATTCGACACAAGGCATATTCATACAACTCCGCGAGTTTTATAGGTAATTTATTTTAGAATAAAATGCGATTTTCCACCGAAAAGCATTGCCTGTAATCCTTTAAATAATTATAACATTACCTGCTGCAGATTTTACTTTACTGTTTAACGCGGGAGTTCTAAACATGCACTGTAGATCAACGTTGATGTTCTTCTTCCTTTTACTAATTCTGACATTGACTGCCTGTGGTTCAGATGAAGACACAACCGATGGTGATGTCACCGACGGAGATGTAACTGACGGAGATGTGGCTGATGGTGATATCGCAGACGGTGATGTGGCTGATGGTGATATCACTGACGGAGATGTAACTGACGGTGATGTGGCTGATGGTGATATCGCAGACGGAGATGTAACTGACGGTGATGTGGCTGATGGTGATATCGCAGACGGAGATGTAACTGACGGTGATGTGACTGACGGTGATGTGACTGATGGTGATGTCACCGACGGTGATGAGGTTGACGGCGATAAAGAAGAAGCGGATTTCGGCGACATCTGGATCGACGAGACGTACGGACTGATGTGGCAGCGCATTATCTCGGACGATACGCTGAATTATGGCGATGCGATTGCCTATTGCGCCGAACTTTCCTTAGCCGATTTTGATGATTGGCGTCTACCTGGTATCGGCGAGTTGCGTACTCTGGTCCGCGGCTGCGATACAATGGCCTTCGATGGCGCTTGTAACATTAAGGAAGGCGATTGTCTTTCCAATCAGTGCAAAGACAACGATGCCTGCGGTGACAACTGCACGTTTCTTCAGGGTCCGGGAGATGCCGGTTGCTACGCGCCGACCACATTGATCGACGAAGACACTTGCGTGGGTTATTGGTCGGCGAATCTGGCCGAGGACAACATCTCTTGGTCCTTGAACTTCAACGCAGCCATCTTACGGGCTTACTATCATCATAATTTGATGCGTATCCGTTGCGTCCGTTCACTCAACCCTGTTGAAGACGGCGACATAGTCGTAGACGGTGATTATCCAGTCGATGGCGACGAGTTGATAGATGGAGACATTGTTGTTGACGGAGATGTTACCGACGGAGATGTCATCGATGGCGATGTGACCGATGGTGATATATCTGACGGTGATCTCACTGATGGCGATATTGTTGACGGCGATGTTTCGGATGGAGATATCGTAGACGGAGATATTGTTGTTGACGGTGACACCGTTGACGGTGATGTTATCGATGGCGATATTGTAGATGGAGATATAGCGGACGGCGATGATATGTCGGGACAACAGTGTGATTTCTGCGAATACAGTACTGATTGCGCTGCAAATCATGCCTGTGTCGGCTATCAAGATGGAAGTGGCAATTTCTGCGTAGCAAGCTGTACACAGCAATCTGATTGCGATGAAGACTTTTCATGTCAGGACATCGGCGGTCCGAGCAACTATTGTGTCCCCACCCAGCAAACAAGTTGTATCGATAATGACATGTATAGTGTCGACACCTGTGGCAAAGAGAGGTTGCTCTTAACTTGCGACGATGCCACCGAAACTTGCAATGCAGGAACCCGAAGTTGTGAGATGATCGGTTCTCAATGCAGTGAATGCGAAGTAACCGATGATTGCGCACCGGACCATTTCTGTATAGACATCAGTATTATCGACAGAAAAGTATGTGTGAAGCCCTGCCAGGAACAGTCCGAATGCGACAACAGTTTCAACTGCATCAATATCGGCACACCGGGTGATTTCTGCCTTCCCGGAGCGAATGTCTGGTGCGAAAACAATGACCTGCTCTACATCGACGCATGCGGATACAACACTGTGGTGGAAAGCTGTGACGATGGCACCCAGGTGTGCAATCAACAGGAACAACGTTGTGACTGGACGGTAGATGGTGATATCGACGGTGATGGAGAAACAAGTCCAACGCCGATCTATGACATCCAATACACCACCGATGCCGGAGATGGCACCTACCCCAGCCCTCTTCTCGACCAAGTTGTACAAACAACCGGCATCGTGACGGCAACCCATTTCAGCGGTTATGGCAACAATTTCTTCATTTCCTCCTCGGATGGCGGTGCTTACAATGGCCTGTACGTTTACAATGCAGACACATCCCCCGCGCTTGGTGATGAAGTAATCGTAACCGGACTGATTGTCGAATATTTTGGATTCACCGAAATCAGCAACGCAACGGTTTCAGTTGTAAGCTCAGGAAATTCCTTGCCCGAGCCGACTCTTGTTTCTACCGGCGATCTTGTATCAGCGGTCAATGCCGAAGCCTATGAATCGGTGTTGATAAAAGTTGCAGACGCAAGTGTTACCCAGGTACCGGACAGCTACAACCAATGGTATGTAGATGACGGATCGGGTGCCTGCCAGATCGACGACGGCATGTTCCGATACGAAACGCCAGCCAATGGCGATGAATTTGACACCATCATCGGCATTGTAGACTACAACTATTCCGAGTATGGGCTGAATCCACGTTCGGCAGATGACATCACTCTTTCACTTCCGGAGCCAGTAGTTGGGCCACTCATCCAGAATCAATGGAACACCTTCACTTGGCCGTACAACGCCTATTACCCCGAAGATGTGGACGGACCGAACGGTCATTACGGCAACGCTTGTGGTCCAACCTCCATCGCTCGTATTCTTCACTACTGGCAGTATCCGACGAATGGGGTAGGACATCTTCAGTTCAACGATTACTGGGGCAACAACTGGGATATGGATCTTGAAAACCTGAATCTAGACTATTCTGCGATGGCTGCCACGCTAGCACCGGACGCCACGGAAGCAGAATACCAGGAAACCGCAAAGCTGTTTGCAGCGAGCGGAGCAGTAGGAGAATACACCCATATTTGGGCCATCGGTGCGGAAGGCGATCTGCCCTCCACATTTGTCAATTACTTCAAGTTCAGTCAGAATGCCTCCATCGTCTATCGAGAAAACTATACCAGGCAAGAATGGTTCGATATATTTAAAGCCGAACTGGATGCAGGTCGCCCGATTGTCGTCGTAGGACGCACCCCCGACAGTCCTGCCCCGGGTGAATCAGGTCGCGTATATGGTCACTGGTGGGTCTGTGACGGCTACAATGATGCCGACGAATTCTATGTAGATTACGCATTTGGTGGTATCAGGGGCTACTACGACATCGACAATCTCGGCGGTATTTACACCGCGTACAATCGAGCAATCATTGGACTAGAGCCTGACCTATCTAACTAGCTCCTTCCAAGCAGGCGACCAATCAAGGTCGCCTGCTTTCTTTTCAGACACCTTAAGAAATACTCAT
This sequence comes from Myxococcota bacterium, assembly GCA_965140415.1. Taxonomy (GTDB): domain Bacteria; phylum Myxococcota_A; class SURF-8; order SURF-8; family SURF-8. Next base: position 2,982,164 of record OZ223209.1, on the reverse strand, counting down.
CATCCTATATTTGTTAGCATGATGCTTCAGCATAGTTCTGCTCCTTTGCCTTTCTAAAGACACTTTCAGGAATGAAAATCAGATCTATCTGATCAATAAGAGAAGTATTTTTTGTGTTTCATCTTTTGTAAAGATCGTTTATAACTATGAAAGGAAAAAATAGGCTACCGAACTTGTAGCCCTGTGGAAGGACAACCTGATGAACGGAAATGACACGAGCAATCAAACGGTTTTGCTTGTCGATGATGAGGAACTGGTTCTCATTTTAGGCCGGCGAATTTTCGAGCGCCTGGGATACCAGGTAAAGGCCACCGACAACTGTAAAGAAGCATTGGACATTGTCTGCTCGGAAGAACTGGACATTCCATTTTCAATTCTTGATGTGGTCATGCCGGAAATGGACGGTCCGGAACTGGCTCGAATTCTCTGGGAAAAAAGACCAGACTTGAAAGTTCTTTTTTCATCCGGTTACGGGTTGAACGATCAGATCCGCAAATTGATCGATGCCGGTAAGGCCGACTATTTGGACAAGCCTTTCACCCGCGAAGACATTGTGGAGAAAATCCGCACAATTCTTGGTTCATGATTACTCACCACTGGACTCGCCAGCCGTTGTGAACATGGAGTAAATACAAATGAAACGCCTGTTTTCTTTTGCTACGTTTTTGTTTGTCTTGACAATCGGGGTTTCAGCACACGCTACACTTGTCAAGTCCTTCGATTTGACTGCGTTGTGCTTGAAATCCGATCTTATCGTACAAGGTGTCGTCAATAAGCTGGATACCGTGTACGATGCAAAAAGCGATCGCATCTATACCGAAGTTCACCTGTCGCCCACCTCTATTTTGAAGGGGCAAGAACAGCACGAGATCGTGTTACGTCAATTCGGAGGTGAATACCAGGGCCGTGGCATGCGTGCAGTGGGCTCACCTGCCTTTCACGAAGGGGAAGAAGTGGTTCTTTTCCTTGTAAAAAAAGAACAGCACTATTTCCTGCGGGGGATGAGTCAGGGTGCGTTTACCGTATTTGAGAAAAACACAAGCGATACCCACCATAAGATTGTTAAACAGAAGTTCACGGATATAGGAGTTGTCGTCCAAAATCCGGAGACAGGCAAAGCGGAAATCGTACGAAAAAGCCCCGAAGAGATGAGCATGACCGAATTTCTTTCCCGTATCCAGTCGATTCTGGCATCGAAGTAAAGGAGGACCGCATGAAACGTATTTATCTCGCGGCCACCTTCTTTTTCGTTCTCTCCGCTTTGGCATTACCAGTCCATGCCTATGTGGCACTGGAAACCAGTGGAGGCACTCCGATTCGCTGGGATGACAATTCCATTCCTGCCAACTGGTACCTGGATGAAGATGGCATTCCCGGTTTTTCGCTGGATTCCGTCCAGAGTGCGTTGCAGGCCAGCTTCAACACCTGGGGAAATGTCGAATGTTCTTACATGCAATTCGAATACAAGGGAACAGTCGATATCGATGGTTCCCAGGCCGGAACATTGACCACCGACAGTCAAAATGTCATGATCTGGATCAATGAGAATGAATGGCCAGGAGAATGGACGGACGCCTATGCGGTCACCGTTCCCGTTTTCGACACCTCATCCGGTCACATCATGGATTCGGACATTCTGTACAATAAAAACTTCTCCTGGTCGGTTGCGGCGGAAGGTGAAGCCAATAAGGCGGATCTGCAAAATATCGCCACACATGAAATCGGGCATTTTGTCGGGTTGGATCATCCCAACATCCTGGATGCTACCATGTATTTCGGTGCAGCCCCTGGGGAAATCAGCAAACGCGATCTCGCCGCAGACGACATTCAGGGCATTTGTTCGATTTACCCGATCACCGGTGTAACCGGGTCACCTTGCGAAAGTGATAATGATTGCAAGAACGACCGCATTTGTTTGGAACACGAGGAAAGTGGAGGGAAAATCTGTTCCGCCTCCTGCGAATGCGCCCCGGACTGCACCCCAGCTTTTACCTGCCTGGACGGCCAGTGCCTTCCTCCTGAACCGGAAATCGGACAGCAAGGCGACCCTTGCGGTGAAGAAACCAACGCCAAGATATGCGCAGAAAACTTGTTATGTCTGAATGACAGCACCCTGGGACGCGCCTATTGTACGAAATACTGTTCGGACATTCCGGATTGTACGGATGGCTGGGTATGCAGTTTCCTGATGCCGATGGGAAGCGGACGCGCCTGCACGGCTAAAGACGACACGGTTTTAAATGATGGTGAAGCGCCCGAATTTTCAGCGACGATCACAAGCTTTACAGCCGATCCCATTTCGCCGGTACTGCCTCAAACCAGCGTGCGACTGTCCTGCTCTGCAACAGGGGAAAGCGATCTGCTCTATCGTTTTTCCGTTCGCCAGACCGGTGGGGAATGGACCTATCTGAAAACCTATTCCCAACAGGCGGAAACATACTGGACCGCACCACAGATCGGTTCCTATGAACTGCGTGCAGAGGTCAAAAACGACGAATCCACGGAATGCTCGGATGCGGAAAGTTCACTGAATTTCTCTGTCGTAGACCAAATCGCCACAGATGGCGATACGGATGGCGACGCAGCAATTATCGCACCGGATGGTGACAGCGATGACGGAGGAAATTTCGAAGATGGTAGCGGCGGTTGTTCTCAAACATCTTCCTCATCGCTTGTTTTTCTGCTGCTGCTTTCCATGTTCGCCTTCTATCGAAGAAAACGACAACGAGGGTAGCCACCTAACACTCGAGAAGCTTCTATATGTCCATCAGTGCAGCAAATGTGCTTTCGATCTTTATCGAAAGCAATGTAGAGGAAATCCGTTATCGCGACCTCATACGGGCGCTAGGCGTTTCGGTAAAAGACCGAACCTCATTTCGGCATCTTTTATCGGAATTGGTTCGCAGCGATTATCTTCGCCTTCGAAAAGGTCGTTTTTATCGACTGGGTAAAACTCCGCTACCCAAAGGACTCACGGCTACCAAAGAACCTGTCAGCACACAGAAACAACGAGAGATTCTTTTTCATGGATTGTGCGCCGATGAAGGCATTCCGCTTGAATTCAGTAAAGCGACAATCAAAGAAACCGAAGAACTACCCTCTTCCGTCGAAGCTTTACCCGAAGATTATGAGGATCTTCAGCATCTTCCTTTTGTAACGATCGATCCCGCCTCGGCCAAAGACTTCGACGATGCCGTTTGCGCACTGGAACGCGAAGACGGTCAAGGCATCCGCCTTGCTGTGGCGATTGCAGATGTCGCTCATTACGTGCTTCCGCATCAGCCTCTCGACCGGGACGCTCTGATGCGTGGCACCAGTGTATATGTTCCTGGCTCGGTGTTCCCCATGCTGCCTCATGCTCTTTCAAACGGTCTGTGCTCTTTGCGCCCCAACGAGAAGCGCCTGGCTATGGTTGCATTTATCGACTACGACTGGAAAGGAAACACCCAGCGACTGGATTTCAAGCAGGCTCTGATTTTCAGCCGGGCGCGTCTGAGTTATGAACAGGCTCAGGACATCCTAAAGGGTGCAGATGCAGAACCGGAACTTCGAATGTCCTTCAACAGGATGCAACAGCTATCCAAACTGCTTCAGAAAAAGGCAATAAGTCGAGGCGCATTGGATCTCGACATTCCCGAAGCCAAAGTCATAATCGATAAAAGCGGCGAAATCGCGAATATTGTACAGTCATCACGGCTGGACGCGCATCGCCTGATCGAAGTGTTCATGATCGAAGCCAATCAAGCGGTGGCTACCTACCTTACGGATCACGAGTTTCCCTGCATCTTTCGCGTGCACGATCGGCCAGATGCAGAAGCGCTTGAAAGTTTTGCAGAAACCGCCAAATCTCTGGGACATGCCATCAAGAGCCAAAAACCGATTCGCGGAACGGAACTCAATCGCTTCCTAAGTAAATTACAGTCCAGCGAAGACCGAAACCACTTGAATATTCTCTTGTTGCGCTCGATGAAACAGGCCATGTACAGCACGACAAACATCGGTCATTTCGGTTTGGCGCTGGAAAACTACTGCCATTTCACATCTCCGATACGGCGCTATCCGGATCTGATCGTGCATCGCCTGCTTAAACAAGCCATGACCTGTCCGGATGACGAACAAACGCCAATAAAAGGCGATCAACGATATGCCTCTCTGGCCGAACAATGCTCATCTTCCGAGCGGCGCGCGATCACAATCGAGCGAAAAGCCATTTCCATCTGTCAAGCGGAGTTCATGGCCTCGAAAATCGGTGAAGAATACGACGCAACAATATCCGGCGTTTTAGAATTCGGCTTCTTTGTCCAAATCAGCGAACCCTTTGTAGAGGGACTGGTGCATGTTTCCAAACTGGCATCAGATTACTTTATTTATCAAGAAAATGAACACGCCCTGGTTGGTCAACGCAGTGAAATTCGTTACAGATTGGGCGACCCGATCCGGGTTAAACTGATTCGAGTTGACATTCCAAAGGGGCAGATCGATTTTTGTCCTGCTGGTGATACCGATAGTGAGCCAACGGATCCTCATCGTCGCCGTTATCGTCGCCCTGCAATTCAAAAGCCAAGCAAAACCGGAAAGGCCGTTCTCAGAAAGCGTCCGCGTCGCTGGCGCTAACAAACGGAATTCTTCCCCCTTTTCAGATTCTTCGCAACAAGTGGAATATTTTTGACTTCCCAAACGCTTTTTCTTACCATAGCCAAGGCCAGAAATGCATCGCCTGCGATTTTTATAGGAGAGTAAATCATGGGAATCCTGAAGTTGGCGGCCAGACGTTTCGTCGCGGGAGACCGAATCGATGAAGCGATGAAGGCCGTACGCCGTCTCAATGCAAGAAACATCATGGCTACGATAGACTTTCTTGGCGAAAACGTCGTCAGTAGAGACGACGCCGTAAAGGCAGCCAATGAATACCTGCTCATTCTCGATCAAATCAAAGTAAATGGTTTAAGAGCTAACGTTTCTATCAAACTCACAATGATGGGTTTGGAAATCGACGACGACTTCTGCTATGAAAACGTGAAACGAATCGTAGAGCGAGCAGCGGAATTAAACACGTTTGTACGCATCGATATGGAAGGCTCGCCGGTCACCCAACGCACCTTGGATATCTTCCTTAGATTGTACGAAGATTACAAGAATGTCGGCATTGTCATTCAATCGGCTTTGCACCGAAGCGAAGCGGATGTGGCAATGCTAAACGAAAAGCAGGCAAGTATACGGCTTTGCAAAGGGGCATACAAGGAACCGCCCGAAATCGCTTTTCCCAAAAAGGAGCAGGTTAACGAAAATTATCTTAAACTTGCTGAAACGATTCTTACGAATGGGAAGTTCTGCGCCATTGCAACCCACGACCGCAACATGATCGGTCCGCTTCGAGCGTTTATCGCCAGCAATAACATTTCAAAAGACCGTTACGAATGGCAGATGCTCTACGGCATCGAACGGAAACTACAGGAAAAGCTGGCCAAAGAAGGCGAAGCCATCCGAGTGTACGTCCCTTACGGAATCGACTGGATCGGCTATTTCAGCCGCCGCATGATGGAGCGTAAGGAAAACCTGTTCTTTGCTTTAAAGCACCTGTTCGCCGGTTAAGGCATCGATTCGACAACGACTTGAGGTGGAGCCGCGATGCGGCCTGATTGTGCTCCGTAGAGCATAACACCACCCTCTCCTTCCGTTTCCCATACCAAGCGCCATACGCCGTCTTGCGAAGCAGCCTTGAGCTGGTTTAATTTCTCTCCCGACACTTCAAGCTCCACCCAGTTACCATACCCACCGGATGGACCGCTTCTCGATAAGCGATGATGGCTGAGTATGCCGCGTGCATCCGCCCAGTCATCCGCGAACCTTATCGTTCCAAGCGAGATCTCGTCTATAAATACCTCAATGGTTGAGGGAAACGCTTCCGCATCGGTTTGCGGCATGCCCTTCTGATTCGCCGCGCCTTCAAAGCTTATGCTTAACTTGCTCCAAGCCGTGTCCGGCAAATTTTCCGTTCCGATTTCGGTCGTCAGTGAACCGCCCCCCACCAACCCGGCAGCAACGATTGTCCCTGCGGCTTCGATCAGATCTTCTTCAAAGTTTTCACCTGTACTCGTTGCCGCTACGGTTTCCAGATCGACTGAATACAGGGAGGAATTTCCTTCTTGCGTCCATCCGGTGAAGTTCTCCGTGTCGATGATAATCGGCACATAATTGCAGGCATCTCCAGCTTTCAAACGCAATACGAACGGTCCTTTATCCGATGGCAGTTGAATGCTGAGAACCTGTAAATCGGTTCGACCGACTTGACTGGCAGAAATGTCAACATTCCCGTTTTCAATACTGACATACTCCTGATTTGCCGGATCGAAACGCACTAGTTCCCACTCTGCTTGTGCAGGAAGATTTTCAGGCTGGTAAGTGGAAACCCACGGATGAACGGTCAGCATCGATCCTTGGTCGACGGAAACGGATGGAGCTTCTTGCACACCAATAAACACATCCTGTTGCAAACCGGAAATTCCGCAGCCCATCAAGTCTTGATAGCCGCTCTCTTTCTCGCTGCGGTCGTAATTCATTAAACCGTTGTGTTCGAATTCCACATCGTACAATTCGGTGAACACGTAACCGGATATTTCCGGTCTTGCACGCAACTCCTGCACCAGCCAACGGAACGAATCGGAGATATCCCGATCTCGTTTCCAGGCGGGCGTTACCGGTTCATAGGAAAACGGACCAAACTCGGTGTTGATCAGCGGCAGGGCTTCCGGCTGGGTTCTCCCACCTGTATAGAAATAATCCGATCCGACCTTTGCGCCTGCAACCACTTCATCTAAATGCTCTACGGCGGTATTGTAATCTCCAATGTAAAAGTGCCAGCTAAGCAGATCGGTCTCGACGTGGTCCATCGCCACCTGTGTCGGAGACATATCCTCCATCAGGCTGTCGCGATCCATTTCCCGAACCCAGTTCAACTGCTCAAGCACCCATTGCTGGCGTTCTTCTCCGTAGCCTTGCAAGACATTGGTCAAACCCCAGGTTTCATTGAACAACGTCCACCAGATGATACTGGGGTGGTGTCGATCTCTCAACATCTGTTCTCTGGCCGTGTCTTCCCAGCGTTTTCTGCCCACTTCCGTGTCGCCCGCTTCAGTGGGAAAAACACCCAGGTTGACCATATCGTAATCCACCAGCAAGCCCAAACGGTCGCAATGGTACAAAACGAGCGGTTCTTCAGGCTTGATATGCAATCGCACCGCATTAAAACCCATTTCCTTCGCTGCACTCAGATCGTCGATAATGACCTGCTCGCTGGGGTAGGTCATCAGTCCTTCCGGATGATAGCCTTGTACAAGCGGAGTGCGGATAAACTGCGGTTTGCCGTTGACATGGATCACCGGATTGTCGATTCCGGATAAACTTCGTCGTTCCACAACTCTCACCGCCGCATAGGAAGAAACTCCGTCGCAGTCCTTTTCATCGCAAGCATAAACAGTCAATGGCACTAGATTCGGCTTTTCGGGACTCCATAGCCAGTTTTCATCCACATCCAGCATTGCGGTTAACATAATCCCTGCATCTGTCTTCTCTCGTGCGAGATCACGTAAAGCGACGGGGTCCTGCTCGCCATCGCGAACGAGCGCTAGCTCCACGTTTTCCGAAACATTTCCAGTTACTAGCAATTGAAGTTCAAGTGCCAATGCATCCGCATCGAAGGTTACAGGAGATTTAAAGTCCAGCCACTGAATGGCGATTTCCGGTCTTGGCTCCAAGTAGACCGTCTGCCAGATCCCGCCCACATTCGTATACCAGGGAATGCCCTGCTTGCCATGAGGCACCTCGGCATCCGCACCTGGATCGTATGCACGAAGCACAAGTTCATTGGACTCGTCTTCCACAAACTCGGTGATATCGCAGCGGAACGGGGTATAGCCGCCTTCATGGCTGCACGCCTCTTGGCCGTTAATCCAGACCGTGGCTTCCCAATCGACTGCACCGAATACCAGATCGATTCTCTGCCCATCCCATTCATCTGGAACGGTAAAATTTCTGCGATACCAGGCCGCTCCCAATATATCCGGCTCTTCTATTCCCGATAATGCGCTCTGCCAGGAAAAAGGCACTCGGATCGACATAGGAAATGCGGATGCGTCGTTCACCCAATCCTGCGCTTCGCCCTGTTGTTGCGGATCGAATGCAAACTGCCAATCGCCATTCAGGTTTTTCCAGGACTGCCGACAAAAGTCCGGGCGCGGATGCTCGGGACGTTCACCCGTCGCCTGCGGATCTATTGGGCAAGCAAAGTATCCTCCAGGCTGGGGGAATTCGGAATCTCCCAGTTCGCCGTCACCATCTGTGGACGGATCTGAATTTCCGTCGGAATCCGAACAGGCCGAAAACGAAGCAGCAAATAGCAGCATGAGACTCAATGAAATTGCAAAAAGCATTTTCGTTTCTTGCACGATTCATATCTCCATCTATCGGAAGAAAAGAAATCCGTATTATCCCAGGCGATCCGGCGTGGTGCAACTGTGTAAAAGCCTTGCGTCAAGCTTGCAAAATAGGTACTTTATCTTGCCTGAAAGCAAGGCGTTAAGAAGTAATACTATCATAACCACCAAAGGATCTCATGGCTCAGACACAAAAAAACGAACGAACAACCACTGCAAAAGCCATTTGTCTTTTTTCCGGCGGTCTCGATTCCGTGCTTGCCGTCAAATTGATGCTGGATCAAGGCGTACAACCGATCCTGTTGCATTTCGTGAATCCTTTCGATGATCTGGATTCGGTGGAAACGGGCAGAGCAGCCCAGGCTGCCGATCAACTCAGTCTGCCTTTGCGCATCGAATACAAAGGAGAAGATTTCAACACCGTCCTGCAATACCCGAAACATGGATACGGAACGGAAGTAAACCCTTGTATTGATTGCAGAATTTATATTCTGCAAGCCGCAAAGCGCATCATGCAGGAAGAAAACGCGGATTTCATCGTTACGGGTGAAGTGCTCGGACAGCGCCCCATGAGCCAGCTAAAGAATCAGATTCACCTGATTGAGCGTGAGGCAGAGGTTACAGACATCCTGCTCCGCCCCTTGTCCGCCAAACTGTTACCGGAAACGCAGCCGGAGCGAGAAGGTCTGATCGATCGTGAAAAGCTCTTGGATATCCAGGGGCGCAGCCGTCAGCGACAACTGGTAATGGCCAAAGAATATGGCCTTGTCGGCATTCAATCGGGTGGTCCGGGCTGCGTCTTGACCGATCCCAGCTACGCGATGCGCGTACGGGATCTATATGAGCGGAAAGAGCATGTAACCCGCCATGATTTTCAGCGTCTGCGCATCGGACGTCATTTTCGCTTCGATTCCGAATGCAAACTGATTGCCGGTCGCGACGACAAGGAAAACACGCGACTCATGGAGCTGGCGGAAACCGAACATGTATTGATCATGCCTGAAAACTTCAATGGGCCGGTCATCCTGATGGAAGGCAGCGATAATCCACGCAACCGGCGGCGAGCGAAGAAGTTACTGTGCGCGTATACCAAACCGAAGGCGGAATTCGATCTGGAAGCGCTACAGGTTTCGGTTACAATCACCGGGCAAAAACCTGAATTCTGGACGTTTTCCTGGGAACCGATTGAAAAGAAGGAATTGGACCCATGCAAACTGCAACGATAATCGAAGAAAAGAAACAAAAGGTTATCGACATCCTGAAAGAAATGGGTTCGGTGCTCATCGCTTTTTCAGGAGGTACGGACAGCAGTTTGCTTGCCGCGTTAGCAGCGGAAGCTTTAGGCCGGAAAACGGCCTTGTTTCTAGGAGTATCCGCTTCCCTGCCTCAAACCGAACGGGAAAGCGCCATTCAGTTTGCCGGAAACCTGAACGTTCCCCTTATCGAAACACCTACGCAGGAACTGGAAAACGCCGCCTATCGCAATAACGACCGCAACCGCTGCTATCATTGCAAAACGATTCTCTTTCAGCAATGCCGCCAGGTGGCGGACTCCCACAGCTTGGAATGGATCGCCGACGGCTTGAATGTCGATGACTTGAGCGATTATCGCCCGGGCAGCCGAGCAGCGCAGGAAGCCGGTGTCCGTCATCCATTGCAAGAAGCCGGACTGACCAAAGCCGATATCCGGCAATTGTCCAAGCAGATGAACCTCGTCACCTGGGATAAGCCTGCCGCAGCATGTCTCGCCAGTAGAATTCCATACGGAATTGAAGTCAGCGCAGAACGACTTTCCCGCATCGAACAGGTCGAGCACGCTCTTCACGAACTTGGCTTCAATCAGGTTCGCGCTCGTTTTCACGATCCGGTGCTGCGCATTGAAACCTCATCGGAAGAATTGGACCGTTTCCTGCGATCGTCGCTGCGTGAAAAAGTCATTGAAGTTGGAGAAAACGCCGGATTTAAGTATATTACCCTGGATCTGAAAGGATATCGAACCGGAAGCTTGAATGAGGTACTAGGTGAAGACTGAAGCAACGGAACAAATCACAAAACCCAAATATACGGAATTCAAGGAAGTTCTTCTTGGTTATATCGGCATTTTCCTGTCCGTGGCGATTACCGCGCATCTGCTTCCCGGTCCTCTTCGTGAATACGCTTATTCTCTCGTTCTGGCCGCCATGGTGTATTTGCCGGTCATTCGCAGTGAAAAACATGGCCAACCGCTTTCTGCCTACGGCATTCATTTAAAAAACTGGCACAAGGAAATCGGCTTTGCCGCTTTCTGGATGCTGTTAACTTATCCCTTGTTTTTACTGGGAAATCATTTCTGGCAAACAATGGTCTATCATCGCTCGCTTTCATTCGCATTGCCGGAAAAGCATCTTGCCATGATCTGGCTGGAGCAAACGCTGTTTATTGCACTGCCGGAGGAGTTCTTCTATCGAGGCTGGATGCAAACCGTTTTCACGCGCCGCTGGCCTGCTGCCTTTAAAATTCTTGGGGGAGATTTCGGCAAGGCGCTTTTTATCACATCCGCTCTTTTTGCATTGGGACATTTAGCCAGTATTCCCCTGCCCTTCCGGCTGGCCGTTTTTTTCCCCTCACTGTTGTTCTGCTGGATGCGCGCCAAGCGTAATTCGTTGATAGCACCGATTCTATACCATGGCATGAGCAATGTGTTAATGGCATTAATCAACGCAAGTTACCACTAGGAAACAATTTGCTCAGTTTTCTTGTAATTTGTCCGGCAATGGCAAGGCATTCAAGATGGACCCGATAATCTTGTCCATGTCCTCGGTCAAACCTTCACCGCTGAAAATCGACTGCCACTCCCGACTGTATGGAATGGTATCTTCCAATGGCTCGATACGGCGTAAAGCAAGCGTTTTGCAAGCTTCAGTCTGGTCTTCCGGTCCACATTGAGAAAAGACCACCCGATATGGCGGCGGCGGTTGCCGATTCGAAAGCATCACCAAGGCAATCAATCGATCCAGCGCCCATAAATCCGGTTGGGTCGGTCTCATTGGAATAACGAGCAAATCTGCGGCTTCAATGGCCTGCTCGGTATGGGGCGTCACGGTCGGGGGCAGATCCAACAGAATATCATCGTACAAATCCGTCAATTCTTCGATCGCTTCGGAAACCTGCCTTTCCACCTGGGCACGCACGCTTACTCCATGCTTCTTACCATGTTTTCTACCCCAGGTATCCGAAGTCAACTGCCTGTCGATATCCAACACGATGACGGTGCGTCCACGCCTGGCCAACCACATGGCGCTGGCAATGGCCAGCGTGCTTTTTCCGGTTCCCCCTTTTTGATGGATAAACGCCAGTATCATCTACTTGATTTTCCTATACTTTGCATAGACAACTTATTCGCTGCCCTGGTGACTTTCCGGCTTTTCTTCCTTCTCTGCCTCTTCTGAGTCGTGTTGTGGTTTCGGGGCAACCATACGGGCAATCATAATCCCGAATTCATACAACAAAAACAATGGTCCCAATAACAGCATCATGGTCCATGGATCTGGCGGAGTCAAAATGGATGAGGCAATTGCCAGTACCACCAGAGCAATCGCACGATTTTTTGCGAACACTTCCGGGCGAATGACTCCCAAGCGCGCCGATAGCGCCATCACCAAAGGCGCTTCGAAAGCCAGTCCGAACGCGATCAGCAATTTCATGGTCAAGGTCACATGCTCCCGCATCGACACCTGCAACACATCCATGCCCTGCGATTGAGTGGGGAACAATATCCCACCGCCATCGACACTATACGCAACCAAGAATTGAAAACCCAGAGGCAGAACAACCAGATAGGTAAAAGCAACTCCCGTAAAGAATAGAAGCACAAGCGCCACTGGCGCCATATCGATTAGCCCTGGAGCACCGGTTTTGAATCGAGGCCGGATTAATAACCATACTCGTACGGTAATTATCGGAATTACGACGAGCAAGGACGCAAAAAAACAGAGTTTCAGGTGAATCATGAACATATCGATAACACGCAGCAGAATGGTGCCCGAGCCATCATCCGGCATCACACGCATTAATGGCCAGCGAACCAGGGCAAGCAGATCGTCACGAACAGCCCAGAGCAGCATAAACACCACGAAAATCAACAACGCAGTGCGCGTCAACAATTGTCGAACGCGCACCAATCCCGTTGTGGATGGGGAATTCGGTACGGCGTTCGTCTCTCCACCTGTGCTGGTTGAGGTATCGCTATGCGCTTCGTCGCTCACGTCTCCGGCCTTTCTTGCGCCACATTACAAAAACGATCTCTAATCCTAGCCAGACCATGAAAAAGTGCAAGGGAATTGCAAAGCAACCGTGGTGCTTGTTAATATTCATCATTTACGGTACATTAAGTAACGTAAAAAAAACGGATATCGGGAGGAACGCATGGGATTTGAAATCAATATCGGTTCTCGGCAAAATCAAAACACGCTAACAGTCGGTGGCGTTATACTTGGTGCAATCGCCATCGCGATTTTCGCCGCAGAATTCTTCCTTTTAAAAGGAGATCTCGTTGCCAACGGTTCGATTTCCTTCTCTGGAAATACGGAACCGATGTCGATTGAAATGAACGAGCTTCCCGGAAAATTACTGGTTGAAATCCGGTCCGGTTCCAAGAAGCATCCTGTAGAATTGGAAATCGAATTGCTTGATCCTAACGGCCAGGTCGTTTTCAAAAAGGATGAGGCCTTCAAGCATCATGGTGCGCGCTACTTTACTTTCACTCCAACAATCGAAGGGGTTTACAAGCTGCATGTCAACGGGGAAAAAGGGTTATTAGGAGTAAACACCGGATATGCAAATATCAATGTATTCGCCAATGACCGCCGCTTCTTCTGGCGTTTCAGCTCGAACAAGTTATAAAAACAATGCTTTAGGTGATTTTCTGCTTTTTAAAGCAGCCGATCAGTTTTCCGAAAAATAGTCCTCAATCCGCTGTTTTAGTTCATCCCTCGTTTTTCGATAGAAATCTCGCACCCAGTCGGGATCGCCCTTTACCAGAGCCGGATCTTCTACGCTCCAGTGGATGTGTTTCCACTTGCCCGGCAGGCTCGGGCAAGACTGCTTTGCGTGATCGCATAGGCTGATCAAACAATCGACTTCATGCAGGGGGACATCATCCGGCGATTTGGAAACGTGTTCTGAAATATCAATACCGATTTCCTGCATGACTTCAATGGCATAGGGATTGACGCTTTCCGGTGCGACTCCGGCGGAATAGATTTGCGTTCCTGCCGGAGCCATTGCTCTCGCTAACCCCTCCGCCATCTGGCTCCGACAGGAATTGCCCGTACACAAAAACAAGATTGCCTTATCTTTTTGCATCAGTCTGCTTTTCTTCTACCAGACCATGCCGGAATCCGCCTGGATCAAGCCGTTGCTGTTTCCATAGACTCCGCCATAACCATAATTCAAAATACAGGTGGCCACATAGGGTTGACCGCTGCCCGTAGCCATCAGCGAATACGACACGCCGCCGGCTCCACCGCCACCGGTTCCTCCGTATCCACCGCTGCCGCCGCGACCACCGCTGCCGCCATCGCCAGCCGATCCGCTGCCCGTGCCACCGCTGCCGCCGCGACCACCCGTTCCACCGGCTGCGCCACGTCCGCCATCACCACCGTTTCCACCATCAAAAGCCCTCACCAGACATTGATCGAAAACGGAGTTGGAATTGTACGAGAAAATACCAATCGATGCGCCACCGGCTTTTCCGCCACTTCCTGCGCTGCCTCCGCAACCGGCGCCGCCGCCGCCGCCACCGCCTCCGCCGTTTTCCGTATCACAGGTATCGAAGCCAAGGAAATCGGAGGACTGGCATCCGCCGCCGCCGCCGCCGCCACAGCCGGGCACGCCATCCACACCGGCCGATCCTGCACCACCATCGTCGCCACGCCACAACATCAATCCGCTAGCGGTATCCCATTCGATCTCTCCAACCGAAGAAGAATCCGCGTTTGTTCCATCCGAACCGTTGCCGCTGCTGTCACCAGCTCCACCGGTCTGGCCAGAACCTACGTTCTCACAGCAATCGCAGAACCACAGGAAGCAATCCGCAGAACCGCGATTGCCTCCGCTCGCACCACCACTCAGACAGGCATTTTCGCCGGTTCCACCGGATTGATGCCCGATGCCGCCAGCACCGCCACTTCCACCTTTGCTGTCATCGCCGCAATAACCATGACCTCCCGAACCCGGATTGGGACCGCTGGCATTGGTGCCGTTCAAGCCATCCGCGCCGACGATGCCACCGATACCGGTTTCTCCATCATGTCCTTCCGATGCGTAAATGGAACAGTTGCTAAACGTGAGTTCATCCGTGCTGTTCAATAAATACACACCGATGCTGCTACCGAAATAGGAGTTTTCGTCACTTTCACCGGCTTGAATGATCATTCGATCAATGATCGTGCTCGACGTGATGTCCTCTGCATAAGCACCAACCGGCATGGGAGAAATCAGCATGGATTCGTAATCATCGCTGCGCATCCAGTGGTTGGATCGACTGTAACCGCCGTAGACACTCACACCATTCTTAAACTGAATGGTTTCATAGTAATAACCGTCACTTACGATTACGTACTTTTTAGGACTGGCTAAATATGCCGCGTTAATTCCGGATTGGATGTTTCTTTTCGGATTTTCCAAGCTACCATCGTTGCCGTCGTTTCCGTCTATCGCAACGAAGATGGCGCGGTCGCGCTGACCATCGATACCGTCACAATCGGTATCCAAGAAATCGTCGTCCGGAAGATCTTCTCCCGCCTGTGGGGAGCAATACACTTCGCAACCGTTAGACTCGATACCGTCTCGGTCACTCCAACTGTCGATGCATTCCCAATCGCACAGACTATTCACACAAAGTGGTTCCGTTTGGGGCGGTTGTGGACAGGGAGTACAATTCTGACCGCAGGAATTCGGATCATCGTTGGGCAAACAAGACGCACCGCATTCATGGTAGCCATTATCGCAGGTGTAATCGCAGGTTCCCTGCGCCGTGCAGAACGCGCTGCTGTTTTCCGGGCCGGTACAGGTAACGCAGGAAGCGCCACAACAATCGTTCGATGTATTGGGAACACACTGGTCGTTGTAGATGTGATATCCGGGGAAGCAGGCCACTCCGCAGGTGGTACCATCGCAGGTGGAATAGCCATTTGCCGGTGTCGGACACACTTCACAACTATCGCCGCAATGGTTGATAGAATAATCGTTCTTGCACTCTCCCGGCGGACAGGCATGATAGCCATCGTCGCATTCCCACTGACAGCTCCCGTTAACACAACTGGCCGTCCCATACCATGGCGAAGTACACACTTCGCAGGCATCGCCACAGCAGGTGGTGCTTGTATTGGGTTCGCAATAATCACCGTACTTGTGATAACCGGTGTCGCAGGCAAAGCCGCAGGAGTCGCTATCTACACAAATCGGATAGCCGTTCGGCGGCGCTTCGGTACATGGTGTACATAGGTCGCCACAACTGTCTACGCTGCCATCCGACAAGCATGCCAGCCCAAAGGCGGATTCATCCGCGCACAGATGATATCCCTGGTGACAGACATAGGCGCACTGCCCTGCCGCACCCGCACCTTCACAATAACTCCAACCCATGAAACCGGTCGGAACGTCGCAAATCGGCTCGGTACAGTCCTCACCGCAACAACTCGGATCGGGAGGATCTTCCACGCAGGAGCTGCCCTCTACATGGTAATCCTCTTCACAGGTAATGACACAGGCACCATTTAGGCATGCAACCGAACCGAAGTCGGGATCATCCGGGCAGACGGCACATCCCAACCCGCAGTGAGTCAGGCTATCATCCGCAAAACAACCATCATCCAGTCCATCCGGGCAACGATGATAGCCGCTGTCGCAACTGTAGTCGCAATAGGAACTGTCGTTTTCCGTATGGCAATAACCGTTGGCATGCTCGTATTCGTCGAATGGAGGCAGATAACTGGTGCAATCCTGACCACTCATGCCACACACGTCGTCTTCATCGTTCAGTTCGCAGTGATCGCCAACTTGATGATATCCGTTGTTGCAGGTAAATGTGCAGGTGCCATTATCACAAGCTGCGTTTGTTGCATTCAATGGCAAACTGCAAACGATGCAATCAACCCCGCAACAATCCGATGTTTCATTGATCTGACAGATTTGCTGTACCGCGTCCCAATGATAGCCGGTGTTGCAAACCTGGCCACATTGACTGTCGATACAGGTCGCCACTCCATTTGAGGGAGAAGGACAGCTTTGACAAGCGGCTCCACAGTACGCCACATCGTCATTGGCAGTACAAGCCGGCGGATCGCCGCAACGGTTGTAACCGCTTTGGCACTCCCAGTCACAATAGGAGCCTCCCACACAAACCGCATAGGCGAAGCCGGGCAATCCTATCGTGCAGTCGTCACAAGCTTCACCACAACAGGAAATCGTGTTGTTCGGCAAACAGCTTTCGTTCTGCGCGTGATAACCGATATGGCATTCGAAACCGCATACTCCGCCATCACAGGTGGTCTCGGAATGTTGCGGTTCCGGGCAGGGATCGCAACGGCTGCCGCAGGTATCCGGGTCATAGTCGCTTACACAAGCATTTCCGCAACGGTGATGAGCGGGATCGCAGTCGATGGTGCATTCCCAGTAGTTGAACTGATTGAATTCACAGGCCATTTCTCCATTGGCCGGGCCGATTCCGCAATTCACGCAATATGCGCCGCAAGCTTCCGCAGATTGGCAAGGCAGGCAACTGTCGCCTTCCCGACGATAGCCCGAATCACATTCGAATGTACAAGAAACGCCGTTACAACCGGCAATGCCATGTTCCGGCGGCTGACAGGCAGAACAGCTTGCGCCGCAGGTATCGACATCCAGGTTGGATACGCACATCCCGAAACAGGCATGATAACCGTTATTGCAGGTAAAGCCACATTCGCCATCCACACAAGTTGCAATTCCATTTGTAATCTGTGTCGGGCAGGAAATACAGTCGTCTCCGCAGCAATCGAGATCGTCATTGGGCCAGCAACTTCCATCCTGCTCGTGGTAGCCTGCAAAACACTCGAAATCGCAGTTTCCATTGATGCAGGTCGGCATCGAATTGGCCGGTGTCGGACAAGATTCGCAGCGAGTTCCACAGTGCTCCACGCTGTCATTCGTAACGCAGACATCTCCACAAGCATGATGTCCGGGATGACATTGGAAACTGCAATAGGAAGCATCCACACAAATCGGATCGGCATTTTCCGGTGCCGTGCAGACTTCGTTATTGGGCCCGCAGTTTTCTACCGAATCATTGGCAACGCAATAATTCCCTAGTCGATGATATCCGGTCAAACATTCGAAATCGCAACTGAATCCGTCGCAACTGGCGACACTGTTTGGAGGATTGTTGCACGCGGTACAACTGCTACCGCAGTGTTCGACGGACTGGTTCGATACACAAGATCCGTCGCATTCGTGATATCCCGCATTACAAGCCGTTTGACAGACATAACCATCGCACCACACGCTGCCGTTGGCCGGCGGGTTGCCACAATTCACACATTGCGGACCGCAGCAATCCGTCTGACCGTTGACGACGCACGCTTCACCCTCCACATGATATCCAGGATCACAGGTGAATTCACAGGCATAGCCGTTGCAATAGGGCTGAGCATTGTCAGGAGCGGTGCAGATCAGGCAATCGGGACCGCAGCAGGTAACGCTTGTATTCGGCTCACAAGCATTGTTCTCGCGATGATATCCCGAATCGCAAACGAACCCACAAAGGCTGCCGTCACAGGTGGGGTCGGAATGCTCCGGGATTTCGCATGGAATGCAACGTTGCCCGCAAGTTTCTGTCGAATAATCGTTCGAGCACACCATCACGCTACCCACCGGGCAGGGATGGAATCCGTTGTTACAGGTCGTTTGACAGGTCATCGTATTCGCGTCGCAAGCCACACTGCCGTTAGGAACACTCTGTTGGCAGCTTTCGCAATCCAGGCCGCAGCAGTCATCCGTGTTATTCAACACACAGTCGCTATCCGTCTCGTGATACCAGCTATCGCAGGTGAATCCACAGGAAACGCCATCACAGGTCGCATCGCCGTTACCGCTGGGTGGACCGGGACAGGGATCGCATAAGGTACCACAGTGCTCCACGGAGTTATTTGCCACACACTCATCCTCGCAGCGATGCCAGCCGCTTTCGCAGGTGAACGTGCATTCTCCATCCACACACAACGGAATGCCATGCGAAGGAGTAACCGTATTGCAATCCACGTGTTCGTCGCCGCAACTATTGATATCGCCAGACGGCAAACACTGCCCGTTTGCCTCGCCATAGCCGGTGGCACAGACGAAATCGCATTCGAAACCTAATCCGCCTTCAATACAGCGAGCCGACGAATTTTCGGGTTGGGGACAGGACGTACACAATGTGCCACAATGATCGATGGAGCCGGAATAAACGCACTCCTCATTGCATTCATGGAAATCTTCGAAGCAGGTATAGAGACATTCACCACCCAGGCAGCGAACGGAGGCAAAGCTGTGCGGGTCACAATTTTGCGTGACCGTGTACCCGTCATCGGTTTCACCGTTACAATCGTTGTCCTTGTCATCACAAATCTCGATACCATCTTCGGAAAGCACACAGTGATACTCGCAGCCGTTTTCCGGGTTGTTGTCGTTATCCCAATAGTCCGCAGGACAACCGATTCCGCTGCCCAGTACCTGCAAGGTGTAAATCACCTCATGGGTTTCCTGGCTTTCAATGACAACGGCACCGGTATAGTCGTGCAAATCGAAAGGCCGGAAGCTGACATCGAAAGACAAACTTCCTCCTTCAATGATATCCACAGGCAGAACCTCATCGACATTTGCAATTCCAAACACCGGATCGGAGCCGGGTTGAATTTGAATGCCGGAAACATTCAGCACGCCCAATAGACCCGTATTCAGAATCGTCACTCGTTCCGTGACCGTAGAGTTTGTCAGCGTATCGTCGAATTGGAGTGGCGACGGAAACACGGTAATGCGCGGCTGAATAGCTTCACCCTGCAAATTCACAATGTGTGAATTGTCAACGAATTCATTGGTTTGCACACGCCACTGACCATTATCATTCGTGTCGGGAAACCCTGTAGGAGCATAAGTGAACGTGACGTCGATGTGAGAACTGGGTTCGATATCGGCATAGCTCTCCAGTTCAAAACTGAATTCATCGTCATCGGTATTGTCGATCAGTGACGCATCATTGATCGCCAAGGGCCAATCGCCAACGTTTGTCAGTCGCAGCACCATTTGTCGCTGATCGTCCAAGTTGACCTGTTCGAAATCGATGGTGTCGCGGAACGAAGGATAACCGGGCATCGTAATCAATAAATGCGGCGCAACGCCACGACCGGACAAATTGAGAGTGAATTCAGGTGAATCCGGGTCGTCTGTGGTAATCGTCAAATAGCTTTCATCCAGTTCTTCCACTTGCGGCGAATACACTATCGGAAGTACAAAATAATCTCCCGGTCCCAAACTGGTTCCTACCAGCGCTTCGCCACCTGCGCCAAATGTAAAATCAGGATTGCCGGTTTCAAAGGCGGCAGCCTGAATCTGGATGGCGGCATCCCCATCGTTGGTCAAAGTTACATTTAAGCTTGATTCCTCATAAAGCAGCACATTCCCGAATTCGAGTTCTTCCGGGTCGGCTACAAGTAGCGAAACAATCCCCTCGCCTTCTAGTGGAATGGTAAGCACCGGATTGTCGTAGCTGTCGCTTTCGATTTTCAGCCGTCCGACATTCACCTCTCTCGCCACCGGCGAATAGGTCAAAGTGATCGTCGTACTTCCCTCCGGCTCCAAGACTGCGCCGGAAAGATTGATGCCGTTGTCGTCGAGCAGGAAAGTACTGTCGGTGGTATCCGCCAGATAAACCTGGGTAATCGTAAGCGGTGAACCGCCATTGTTTTGCAGTGTCAGCACGTGGTCTTCGCTGTGAGAGACGCGCACCTGCCCGAAATCGATGCCCCCGTTATCAAGAGGATACGCATTCAAATCGGCAATCGCACCAGTGCCGTGTATCTCGACCTGAGCTTCCTGATCGCTATTGGGAATGAGAAGCGTATTGGAAAAACTACCCGCCAGCCTTGGATGGAAAGAAACAAGCACCGTCAATTGCTGATTGGGAGCCAGCCAATATTCCTGGTTCTGCACTTCGACGGGAATGGAAATATTCGGATCGTTTGGGTTTTGCAATTGAAGATCCCAAAGATGCAGCAGCATGTTGTCGTCTACGTTCTGGGGAACATTTTCAATGGTTACGGCAATGGTTTCTTCCACTCCCATCACCTGCACGTTTCCAAACTCCACGCTTTCAGGATCGATATGAACCGTCGCCTCGCCTTTGTATTGACTGATCAGGCGAACGCGAGAAAGCGGACTATCAGGATCGTTACTGGTAATCAACACATTGGTTTCATCGACACCGGCATCGATCGGAGAATAGGTAATGAATTGATCTAAAATATCTCCCGGCTGCAAGGTCACACTGGATGTCGGAGGAGTAACCAGCGAGAATTCCTCGTCATTTGTATTTTCAAGTTCAATTGCCGTAATAATTAAAGCGGAACCTCCGGTATTTGTAATACGCAAACCTTCTGTAATTTCATGGAAAATGATGACTGCGCCAAAATCGATTTCAGCAGGGACGGAAATATTGGGATCATCCGTTGAATTTTCAACATCTCCATCGGTAACAGGGTCATCCGTGTCGCCATCAGTACTTGGATTTTCCTTGTCCTCATCCGCAATAAATGGATTGACACATACGCAGTCGTCATTACAGATATTATCCCCCGAACAATCCGAGTCGGAAACACACTCGCCGTTACGATCCAAACAGGAGTTATCCTGCCAGGACACACAAGCTCCAGACAAGCACACCTCGCTTTTACGACAATCGGAGTCATCCGAGCATCCCACAGGAGCGTCGCTGTCCGAGTCTCCATCCGTAGAATCCCCATCGCTCGCACCTGGACTGTCTGATGAGCAGGCAATCAGCACAAATAGTGAGACCAGGATCAGTACGTATATTAACGACTGAAGACTCTTTTTCACAGGGTTCGGTTTCATCTCACACCTCTACCGGTTATCAGGATGAGCGAGTCAATCCTGATCGCATCTTTTAATAAGGAGAAAGTCAACTTTTAATCGATCTTCGTTTTATACAGCAACTTACATCATCTATAACGAACTCAGGCCCTGCAAGCAAGTGCAGGGCCTGAAAAAACGTCAGGGACCATAAAGTCCTTCCGGACCGGATGCTCCTGTATTTCCTCCGCTGCCTCCGCTTCCACCTCCTAAATAGTCCAGGATGGTTTCATCGAAAGAGGGAGAACTGCCATCGTAGGTATACACGGCGAAAGAAGGACCGCCGCCGCCACCACCACCGCTACCGCCGGTGCCGCCGTCGCCGCCATCGCCACCCGATCCGCCGCAACCGCCGTCATCCTGCTCTCCGGTTCCCCCATAAGGAGGATCGGGAGCGCCTAAGCCACCTTGGCCACCTTGACCGCCTGCGCCGCCTTGACCACCGGAGCCGCCAGAACCGGCAATGATACTGCCACCGACAAATACCGGGTCCGAATCGATTGCAAACAGACCAAAGCTCGCGCCTCCGCTTTGTGCGCCACTGCCACCTGCTCCACCGCAACCGCCGCCACCGCCGCCACTACCGGCAGAACCGCGACTGTCGCAGGAATAGCAACCGCCCGAACCACCACCAGCGCCGCCGCCTCCGTTACCGCCCAATCCGGGACTACCGGAACCGGCAGACCATGTCGGAGCCCAATAATCTCCATTGCGCGTACCAACACCGGAACCGGCGGAACCAGCGGAGCCGCTTGCACCATTCGCACCATTGTAGCCGTCTCCACCGTTGGTTTCTTCACATTCGTCGCAACCTTCGCATTCATCGGTGCCGATTGTCGGACAATCAAAGGCAGCACCACCAGAACCACCCTGCGTGACATTGTTGCCATAGGGAGATTTGCCTGATGCGCCATTGCTACCCGCGCTATCTTCACCACTTCCCGATGCGCCGCCTGCTCCACCATGAGCGTTGCAGGGGCTCGTCCCCCCTGCTCCGACCACCGGAGGGTCACAGGTATCGCAAAGTGCACCGCCACTGTTTTCGCAACCTTCCTCTCCGCGCTTTCCGTTGATCGCCTCACTTGACGTCCAACTAGAACCGGAGCGCCCGGCTCCGTTGGAACCCGCAGTTCCATTGGCACCGTTTCCTGCGGTTCCGGTCTGCACGAACACATTGCGAAATTCCAGCGCCGAACTGCAATTTTTCATCCAGATTCCGTAGTTACTCCCAGCCGTTGCGGTATTATTGGCCACCGTCACATTCAAATTCTGTACGATCGTGGATGAACTGATGTTTTGTGCCTGAATTCCGATCTGGCGATTATCCGCACCTTCGATTGTATTCGCCTGTACGGTCACGTCGAAACCACCCTGCGCCCAATCGGAGGTCATCCGGAATCCACCAATGATGTGTACTCCGGATTTCAAGCTGATTTTCCCAGTATAACTTCCTTCGCTGACCCAGATCATGCTTCCGGCAGTGGCCAGATTGAGCGCGGATGTGATCGTTCCTTTGGGGTCGGTACGACTGCCGCTTCCGTTGTACCCCTGCGCAACATAGATGATTCTGTCGTAAAGACCATCCACGCCATCACAGTTGGTGTCCAGTCCGTCACCATAAGCATCTTCTTCACTTTGGAAAACACAGGGATATTCGCAAACACTGGGATCGTCGTCCAGATCCCAATAGTCCTCATTGCACTCATAGGCGCATTGGTAGATATCGGTTGCGACTTCCTCGCAAAAACCGTGAATGTGATCGGCAGGCTCGATACCTTCCGTGCAGTCGTCACATCCTGCACCACAGCACTCATTGGTGTTTGCCGGAACACAGACATCCCCACTTAAGATGTAGCCAGAGGAACACCCCGCTTCACATACAAAACTCCCACTATCTTCAACACAGTTCATCGATCCATGTGCCGGAGCGGCGGGACAGGCTTCACACGCATTGCCACAGTTTGTTGTTGTATCGCAACGATAGCAAAGCCCGATGTTTTCATAATAACCGGTTGAACATTCCAGGTCACAGAAGTAACCGGATCCTACACTCTCCTCCGTGCAATTGTACCCACCATTGGGTGGAGCCGAAGGACAAGGCGAGCAGCTTTGGCCACAATGCTGAACCGAATCGCACAAGGCGCAGTCACCACTGGTTTCATAGTAACCCGGGTAGCAATTCAAACCGCAATTGCTGCCATCACAAGTTGCCGTTCCCGTTAGAGGATTGGAAGGTTCCTGGCAGGCTGTGCAGCGTGTTCCACAGTGATCGACATCGTTGTTCGCAACACATTCATCCAGGAAGCAAACATGGAAACCCGTCTGACAGTACAACATGCAGCCGCCGCCTTCACAGGCCCATGAGCCATTCGTCGGATTGTCACCGCAATCGATGCAGTCCTCGCCACAGCAATCGGGAGATCCTACCAAGACGCAGACCCCCAGTTCATTTTCGACAAATCCGTCGTTGCACTCATAGGTGCATGTCAGGCTGCCTTCGATCAATTCACAATCTGCCGTTGCATTGTCCGGCTCATAACAGGCGGTGCACATCCCCCCGCAGTGGTCGGGGTCTTGATCGAAGACACATTCATCGTCACAACGATGGAAATTGCGATTGCAGTTGAAATCACACAAACCGTTCACACAAATAGCCGCGGCATTCTCGGGTGGGTTGCAATTGCTCGTAACCGTATCCCCCTCATCCGTCTGCGAATCGCAATCGTTATCGATATCGTCACAAATTTCGACACCATCATTGCTAAGGTAGCAACCGCAATACTCGCAAACGGAGGGATCGTCGTCGTTGTCCCAGCATCCCTCCGGACAGGGTTTGCCGTTTCCGGCCAGATCATACTGGCTGCTTTCGGAAGTGTACGAATCGCTTTGCAGAATCATGCTGCCTGCATACGGCGTCAATTCCCCCAATGCGGAATCCGCAGCGGGAGGAAGGAATGTAATCGGCAATGAAAACGTGTTCCCCTGATTCGGCAAGAGAATCGCCGGTAATAACCCAAGCGCATTTTCATCTAAGGAAAACACACCATCCCCACTTTGCAATGTAGCGGCAGTGACGGTCAAAACGCCTAAAATTCCACCGTTCTGCAAATGCAAGGTGCGGGTATCGCTGGCGCCGAAATACGTGTCGGCAAACTCCATCGGACTGATCGGATTGAGCAACAACCTTTGATCGGTGGCCACACCTTTCAATCCGACTGTCGCCTGCGGCGTAATCGGATCGCTGGAGGTAATCGTCAATAAACCGGCATCTTGGCCAGGCACCAGAACAGGACTGTAGCGCAAAGTCAATCCCACTTTCTGTCCGGCAGGAATTTCTACCAGCCCCGTATTTTCAAACGAAAATTCTTCTTCCTGCGTATTGTCCGTCAATTCGATGCCGGAAATCATCATCGAGGCATCGCCCACATTCTTGATATCCAGAATACGCTCGCCCTGGTGATTCAGACGAACCTCGCCGAAATCAATTTCCCCTTCGAAGTTTGCATTGTCGCGTTCGGTCACTTCCAGAACCGGTGCAATTCCAAAAGCATTGATGGGAACATCCACCTCGGTGGTAACGACGTCATCGGTAACGAGATGCAGCATGTTATTGAAGGTGCCCCGTTGATCCGGTGCAAACGTAATGGAAATCTGATGCGTTTCAGTCGGCTCCAGCAGCACATCTTCAAGCACATCGGTATCGGCGAAAGACAACACCGACGTTCCATTCAAGAAGGAAATGCTGCTTAGACTAACGGCGACCTCCCCGTCATTGGTCAATGTTACAGGAATGGTCAACTGCTGGGCGACGACCACCGAATCGAAATCGATCGGATTGGGATCGCTGGAAATCGAAGCGGGAGCGGCTGCTCCAGCCAGGTTTACCAGAAAGACTTCGGTACCGAAGCCGGTATTGTCGATGCGGATCTGTCCACTGTGAGAACCTTCTGTAGAAGAAACGTATTGCACCGGCAGATCAACGGACTGCCCGGCATCCAAATTGACGGCGTTTCCTCCAAAGGCTGTCGTATCCAGGCTGAATGTGTCCGAACTTTCCGCAGTTAAGGCGGGTTCCTCGATGGTTAACGTTCCGCCTCCGTCATTTCGAAGATGCAACGTGATGCTGGTCGGCACATCGATCCGTTGCGTCAGGAAATCGAGCCGGTTCCCTTCCTCCAGCGTCTCTACCGACAGCAAAGGCCGAACGCCTTCGCAGCGCACCGGCACGGAATAGCTGGCTTCATCCGAATCGTTACTTTCAAACACGATCGTATCCGTGAATTCCAATGCATCGACCGGATGACATTTCACGGTCACTTCCTTGGCCTGACCTTTTCCAACGTACATCGGGAAAGTCAGTCCCGACAACTCGAAGGTGCTGCTTTGACCGGATTCAAGGTAGATGTCGTTGATGCGCAAGATGGCATTGTCATCATCCCCGGCCATCAGGTTTTCAATCGACAAGGTACGCTCTTCGGCTGTAGCACCAACCACCACCGTGTGAAAATCGAGTGGATTCGGTGTTACGTCGATATCCACCGTTCCCTTGTAGCGGGTGGTCAAGTTCACTCGGAATACGCCATCCGGATCGTTGGAACTGATCACCAGTTCGCCTTCATCGATACCGATGTTCACAGGATGGTATACGACCTGAAGTTCCAGAATATCTTCTTCAGATGAAAGAGCGACGGGATACGTCGGCGGGGAGAGAATGCGAAACTCGGAACTGGTCGAAACGATCTCTGCGGCGGTAATGTTCAGTGTCGTTTTGCCGGGACAGAGGTTGATGATGTGCAGCGTCTGCATGGCATCGGTATCGAACTGCACATACCCGAAATCGAGTACGGTTTCTGCGGAGATCTGAGGACCGGCCTCGCATTCATCCGACGGTTTGTCCGCGCTATCGATATCGAGATCACCATCTGTAGAATCGATATCCGGCAGATCATATGATGCGCAGACACAAACCTCATTGCAATAGAACCCGGAAGCGCAATCCTCATCCAGTGCGCATTCTCCACTATTCAAACAAGGATTGTCTCCGGATGGTACGCAACCGTTCGATCCGCACACCATTCCTTCCGGACATTCACTGTCAAATCGGCATGGAATCAAACTCGCATCATTTTCCTGCTCGTATACATCCCCATCGGGGGATGTCGTTCCGCCTGAATCATCACAGGATATTGATAGTGAAATGATTGTAAGTAAAAAGAGAATCGAAAACAGAAGCCTTGGATACCGGTTAGAAACGACTACGGCTACCATGGTAATAAACCTCCACAACCAAGGGGGCTAGTAATTATGACGATCATTCAGAGTTGTTTAATGTGACAAGTCCTATACTTCATTATGTATTGAGGACCACGTTCTGTCAAGCATGCGTACGTTAGCATTTCTTTTTGTTTAAAGGCTGCCTCTATAAATAGTTATTCGTCGCGAGAACGCATCCTTTGCGAGACCGGGAGTTTTTCGCAATCCGCAGGCATATCCTGTAGATACGTCGAGGATTGAGAGAAACGATCCGGGCCGAAAAGTGGCGTTCGTAGCAGAATATGGATTTTTAGAGGTAGCCTAAAGGCTTTTTTCTCATTCTTGCTTTCCAATATCCAACCTTGAGCAGGTTCGCTCAGGCAAACTTCTCCCTCCGATGCCCCAAAATGCCATACGGCGAGACTTTGGACCGACTTTTGAAATGATTGTTTTTGCGAAAGCTAAGGTTTTCTAGACTCCGAAAGAGTCAGCACAAATGGCACAGGCAAATCGGAAGGGTCTTTCGTCAGATAGCGTTCTCGTTTAAGAGACAGCTTGCCAAGCTGTTGAATATTCTGAACAAATTCAAGATAGTGCATTCTCGGAACATCCAGTTCGAATCGCACCGAGTGTGCCTGATCGTTCTTGCCTTTTTCAATGATTTGTAACTTTTGAATGGAACGCGCCAGGCGCTTTTCACAGCGTTCGAGCATGGAGCATTGCACTTCAATTACATATCGGATTTCTTCCCGTTCTTTAAATTCCGTTCCGGAAACCGTTTCGGAAGAATCGATACCTGGCTCATTGACAAGACTCGGTCCAAACCAAAGACCAAGTAAAACGGCAACAACCAGAATAACCAGTAAAATCGATATGATTCTCTTCTTTGTGTTTTCTACTGCCATCTTTATGTACGCACCTTTTCCAAAAAGATTTACTTATCAATTCCCAGCATGTCAAATGCAAGAGAGGCAACCGAATGCGTTTGCGGTGTTTCAGAAAGCATCTCTCGAACCTGCTTCCAACAAGCGATGATCTCCTCCCTCTTCCTTGCATCCTCCAACAAGTCATGACTGTGCCGGGCAATATTCGTTGCATTGCATGACTGCTGCACCAACTCCGGGGCGACTCGACGCTTCAACAGAATGTGGGCCATTCCCAGATCGGGAGTACGAATCATTCTGCTGGCCAGTCGATAACTTAGCGGATGAACCCGATGCGTCAAGATCCAGGGAATCCCTCGCAAAGTCAATTCCAGGCTGGCCGTGCCGGCGGCACACCATGCCAGATCGAAGGCTTGCGTTTCATGTAAAAGTTCACAATCGATATCCGCGCGTTGCAGCATAGCTTGTAATGCTTTTTCCCGCCCCTTTGCAGCGACGACGGCGAATTCGATTTTTCGAGAAGAAATGATGCGCAGCGTTTTCGCAGCCTGTAGCTGTATCGGGAAAATAGCCTCGATTTCATGTGTGCGGCTACCGGGATAAAGCCCGATACGAACGTTTTTATCGACCTGTTTTTTTGCCGGTCGCCATGGAATGCGTTTCGCAAGCGGATGAGCGACGTAGGCCGTGGAAATTCCTCGTTGTCGAAACCAGCTTTCTTCAAATGGAAACAGCACCGCTAGCTTGTCTACCGCATTCTTCATGCGACTCGCGCGACCTTCACGCCAAGCCCAGGCTTGTGGAGCGCCATAATAGAGAACGGGAACACCTTTTCGTTTCAACGACCTGGCAAGCCGGAGATTGAAATCGGGGAAATCGATTAGAATCGCCAGATCCGGTGGATCGTTACGAAAAACGGCTTGCAAGCGCCGATAGCCCTTTAGAATTCTTCCCACCTGCGGCAATAATTCCATTAAGCCCGCCGCTTGTACATGCTGTTGGTCCATCAATCCGGGAGCAACTCTGCACATCAACTGGCCACCCATGCCGGAATATCGAAAACTATTGTGATGGAGCTGCCCCAGGTTTTCGAGTTGTTCCATGGCGATAGCGCCCAAGCGGTCACCGGACAAGTCACCGGTACAAATGAAGATGTGATGCTCCGTTTTCATGAATTCAGAAGCTAAACGAGCGCATAGTGAAAGTCAAGCAATGAGCATTGATCTATGGTGACAATCTCCTGTTAAGTCCCCATCGTGGCGTTCGCATTCTTGACAGCACCCAGCGCGAGTGATACTTGATACCAGTTGCCGGTATGAATCAGGGAATAGGGATAGGTGCCGAAACCTCTAACCATCGGTGGTTTCGCCTAGTTGCAAACCGAATATGTTTATTTGATCGACGGCATGGAGTGGTTGAAACATGTTACAGGCTCTACTTTCCATTATCTTTGTAATGCTCGCGCAAAGCCATGACGCGCCGACACCGAGCTATATGGCGTCTATTGAGCCGGTGCGAGCGATCTTATCCGAAGTGGTTGGAGATAGAGCATCCGTGAGTTCCTTGCTGCCTGTTGGCGCCTCACCGCATACCTTTGAACCCAAGCCATCCGATCTGATCCGTTCCGAGCAGGCCAACGCACTTTTTTATGTGTCTCCACAGTTGGATGGCTGGGCGACCCGCCTTCCAATCAAACAACAAGTCGCCATGCTTCCTTTGCTACCGGAATCGATGCGCCTTGTTGGCACGGCGCATCACGAACACGATCACGTCTCCGAGCACGGGTATGATAACGAACATCGACATGTCGATAAGCGAGCCGCTTATGATCCGCATTTCTGGAGCGATCCGGTCGCCGTAAAAGCGATCCTGCCCGCATTAACCAGCACACTCTGTCAGCTAGACGCTCCCGGTTGCTCGACTTATAAGGCCAATGCAGAGAGTTTTGGAAAACGGTTGGATCGCTTGAACGAGCAGATCTCGACGGAAGTCGGCAAACTGAAACACGTTCCGTTTTTGTCCGCTCAACCCTTTTTCATGTATTTCTTCAAGCGCTATGAGTTCAAACAGGTAAATCTGATCGAAACAATACCGGGCAAGGAACCCACTCCCAAAAGCCTGGCGGGAGTCATTCGGGATGCGAAAAAGAAAAACGTCCGCGCCATTTTAACCCAGCGGCAACTTTCAAACCGTGCCGCACGTGTCGTTGCCGAATCGATCGGCGTTCCCTTAATCGAAGTGGACCCGCTAGGCGGCGCAGTTGGACGTAACCGTTATGAGGACTTGATGCGCTACAACCTCGCGCAATTGAAAAAGGCGTTGCCGTGACCGACTACTCAGTGCAAATCGAAAAGCTTTCCGTTCGCTACGGCACACACACGGCGTTGGAAGACATTCATTTCAGCCTGGCTTCCGGCTCGTTTTTGTCCATCATCGGCCCCAATGGTGCAGGCAAGTCCACCCTGCTTAAAGTGATCCTCGGTTTGACCGCGTCTGCTCAAGGCAGCGTAAGCATCTTCGGTCAACATCCGTCGCAAGTCGAACCTCAAATGATCGGCTACGTACCGCAAGTCAAATCCCTGGATCGTCTGTTTCCCGCCAAGGCAATTGAGCTGGTTTTAACCGGCTGTAAAAGAAACTGGCCGGGCATTCGACGTGCTGCGATGAGGGAAAAGGCTCTTACCGCTTTAGGTAACGTCGGGGCGGAGCATCTGGCCGAGCGACAGGTCGGCAAGCTTTCCGGTGGCGAATTGCAACGGGTCTATCTTGCAAGAGCGCTGGTAGGGAAACCGAAATTACTGATGCTGGACGAACCCTCAACCGGCGTCGATGTCGCAGGCGAAACCGATATGTACCACATGCTGGAAAGCTACCAGCAGCAGAGCGGGGCGACGATCGTCATGATCAGCCACGATTTAAACGCGGTCTGTCACTTGTGCAGCCAGGTGCTGGTAATCAACCGGCAGCAACTCGCTTTCGGCTCACCGGTCGAAGCATTGACGGATGAAGTCATGCGTTTGGCATACGGGCACGTCGGTCATCCTCACCCGATGTTCATCAAACTGAACGGCCACGATCATGCTTGAGGCACTCTCACTACCATTCATGCAGCGCGCCCTGATTGGAGGGCTGCTGGTCGCCGCCTTGGCCGGCTACTACGGCGTTTTTGTCGTTCAACGACGTTTAGGGTTTTTGGGGACCGGCTTGGCGCATGCCGCTTTCGGTGGCGTGGCGCTGGGACTTTTCGCAGGAATCGAACCGCTGGGCGTGGCGGCGCCCTTTACAATCTTGGTGGCCGTCGGTATCAACTGGGTCAAGGAGCGTTCGGAACTTAGCGCCGATACGGCGGTTGGAATTTTCTTTGCCATTTCGATGGCGCTGGGAATCGTCTTTCTTTCTTTGCGCGACAGCTATTCCACCGATGCCTTCACCTATCTTTTCGGTTCGATTCTGGCCATCGATTGGATCGACATCGGCATGATGGCTCTTCTCTGCCTGCTGACAATCGCCCTGCTCCCATTCTGGAGCCGCTGGGCCTATGCCACTTTCGACAGCGAATTGGCACGCGCCGACCGCCTGAACGTCAACCGCGATGACTACCTGCTGATGGCATTGATCGCCGTGACGGTGGTGGCGGCGGTGAAAGTAGTTGGAGCCGTTCTGATTGCCGCATTTCTTGTAATTCCGGCGGCAACCGCCAGACTGTTAGCCAGCACCTACCTGCAAATGACGATTTTATCGATTGCGCTGGGAATGACAGGAACGCTGATCGGCCTTTTCGTGTCCTACTGGCTCGATCTTCCAAGCGGCGCGGCCATTATTCTGGTGCAGGCGGCGTTTTTCTTTTGCTGTATGCCATTTCGAAAATGAGTTCCCCGTTTCCGAAACCAGTCGCTGGCGAAAGATTGTCTTTCCTGAATTTGACTTTTGCGTAAAATCCAATCTTTCAGCTACAATGCGAAGCGTGACGATTCATTCCGTTGGAGCATGGGCTCCTGCCCTGCTCCAAATGGTTGACTTCTCGGTCGGGACGAAAACACTTCGATGGATCTCGTCAGTGTAGAAGGCACCGGCAAACAGCTGTATTGGACGCTAAACGACCGGTAAAAGACCAGTAAATTGCCGGCAAAAGACCGTAAACGAGCAGTGGTCCGTTCGCGTATGCTGCTTGATGCTGCGTTTCGTTTTATTGCGCAACACTAAGTTGTCTCATACTGCACGATGAAGTACTGTCGATCTACCGTCAGTTAGTGCTCGTTTAGTGGCTGTTTACCGGTCAAACAGGTGCGTTTATGGTTGGACGCGAACGAGCCAGAAACGCAGTCATTTTATCTCTATTTTCACCTGATTTTCTTGTTACAACGAACAGGAATTCCGACTCGAATCAAGAGAAAGAAATCGAACCAGAAAATTTGACGACTTCTCTTCGAATGAGATTTTTAGTCGTTTCGAAACACGAAACCCGCTTCCGGATTTTCCGAAAGCGGGCTCGTTATTTTGATATGGTGGAGGTGAGGAGATTCGAACTCCCTACTTCTTGCATGCGAAGCAAGCGCTCTACCAACTGAGCTACACCCCCAACCTTAAAGGCCAGGTTTGTATGGTGCGAAGCACCGGGATTCTGCTTATATCAAACTATGGCTGAATTGCAAGAAAATATTTACTCTAATTCATGCTGTCAAAGCCCACTGGACTTTGCAGGCAACGAAAATCAGCTTGAATTTCGATCAGGTTTCCCGGATCTTCTTTAGGCGCTGCGAAAGAGCGGAGGGCGTAATACCAAGCAATCTGGCAGCGAGAGTTTGATTTCCTTGTGCCCTCTTCAATGCCTCTTTGATTTGATCGTGAACGGCCTGGTTTAACGTTGGGAAATTGACCGGCCAATAAATCGCCTCTTCACTTGAATTTCCATTTGTGCCATTGCTCTCATACGGATCGTCCTGTTGCTGCATTGCAGCTTTAAAGCAATCCATTGTGAGCTTATGCGATTGATGGCTCGTAACCGCCTCGACGACCATGGATTCGAACTCACGGATATTCCCTGGAAAGGAATACGTATTCAACAGAGGAATCAATTCCTTCACCGGCGTTGGCGCGGCTTTTCCAAGCCGCTGGGCCGTCCGTTCGATAAAATGATCCAGTAATAACGGGATGTCATCTTTCCTTTTGCGCAAAGGAGGCAAATGAACGTGATGTGTTTTCAGCCGGTAGTAAAGATCCTTCCGAAATTGCCCATCGCGCTGCAATTCATCCAAATTCCGATTCGTCGCCAAGATGATTCGAGCATTGGTATGTCGGAGATTATCCGATCCCAACGGCATGTACTCTCCTTCTTGAATTAAACGAAGAAGCTTAACTTGCGAATGTGGATCTAAATCCCCGATTTCATCTAGGAATAGCGATGAATTGCTCGCTTTCTCAACAAGTCCGGGCCTGTTTTGAGTGGCTCCGGAAAAGGCTCCTTTTACATGGCCGAAAATACTGTCGGAAAACAGTTGGTGATCCAGTGAGGCGACATTCACCGTGACCATCGGTGAAGCGACTTTGGTGAGTTGATGAAAGGCTCTGGCAATCAACTCTTTTCCAACACCGGTTTCCCCAGTAATCAATAGTGGGAATGGAGAGCTTGCAACCGTTTCCATGTAGCGGAATATGTTCAGCATGTCCCCGTTTCTGGTAACGATATCTTCAAAATACTCGGGACATTCGAGGTCTTTTGAAAAAAGACGATGGCTGAGACGGGTATTTTCCTGCTGGAGTTGGTGATATTTAATGGCCAATGAAATCGAAGTCGCAAGGCGAGTCCGATCGACAGGTTTTACCATAAAGTCAAATGCGCCTGCTTTCATGCAATTGACCGCCGTTTCAATATCATTCGCTCCCGTAATGACAATCACAGGCAAATCGGGATGCTCTTCCAGAATTTGAGGCAGCAACTCTTCTCCGGTCAAATACGGCATTCTCAAGTCCAGCAATACCAGCGAATAGTTGCCTTCTTTGAGAATGGAAATCACATTTCTGCTGTCGTTGCAGGTTTCCGTATTGTTATATCCGCTTTGCAGAAGGACAGCTTTGTTGGTCAACAAGATCTGGGGTTCATCATCGACTAAAAGAATCGGATTCTGTGGATTCCGCTGTGGCATTAAGACTCTTCTCCATCTTCATTGATGTCAATGGAACCAACTGGAATGGAAAAACGAACTTTCGTACCAATTCCTTCAGTGGATTCAATATTCAATCTGCCGCCATGATCTTCGACAATGGTTGAGGCGATGGATAGTCCCAGACCCACGCCACCTTGATCTCCTCTTGTCGTAAAAAAGGGATTAAGCACTTTGTCTATCAAGTCGCGAGGGATGCCCTCACCCTCGTCACGAACTTCGGTCACGACCACTTCTTCTTTCGGATAATAGCGCGTATACACGATGATCGCTTGGGAGTAGTCCGTCAGCGCCTGACATGCATTCTGGATCAGACGAATCACGACCTGTTGAATGCGCTTGGAATCGCCTCTGAATACAGGCACATCCAGTCCGTAAATGGCTTTGAATTGTTGAGTCGCCCGGCTGATCGAATTGCTTAACAGTGTCGTTGCCGATTTAACGACGGCATTGAGATCGACCAGATCCTGCATGGAAGCCGGTTGAAAACGGGCGAAATTGCGAAGCTCTTCAACAATCGTCTGTATCCGTTTGGAACTGCCAATAATGCCTTCAATCAGATTCGGTGCGGTCTCTTCAACATCCGTGTAAGCAAATCCGCCTACACTGAAATTTCCATGATTCTGGTAATGCTTTTCCAATATCGGCGCTGTACTTTTCCAGATGTCTTGCAGCATTGGCGCATTCAGACCAATGATATGATTGGGATTGTTGATTTCATGGGCCACACCGCCAACCAAGGTTCCCAGAGCAACCATTTTATCGGCCTGGATCAACTTCTGTAGCTGTTCTTTCTGAAGAATTGCCTGGCGTTTCTGTTCGGTAATATCGTGAGCCAGAAAAGCGATTTCGACCACATTACCATCTTCATTTCGGACAGGATTCATGATGTTATCGTACCATAATCCTCTACATTCATCCTCGAAGCGCTGAACTTCTCCGCTCTCTACTGCAGTATCGAAATAATGAATGCGCTTTTGTGCTGTCTGAGGCGGCATAAAAGAATAAAATATGCTTCCCAGCAATTCTTCTCTTGTTTTGCCAAGCAATATGCAGACAGTGCGGTTGACTTCCTTAATCGTTTTATCCAACGAAATCAGCATCGCTGCACTGGAAGGCACATCTAAAAGAACCTGCGTGGAGGACGACTCCCTTTCCATATTCTGCTGTAATCGCTCATAAATAGATTCCTGTGCAAATACAAGGGCAAGCTCCCCATTTCGCATTGGAAAGACGGTATTTTCACCTCCATCCTCATCCTCTTGCAAAGCTGAGACGGAAAGCTTAAATCGAACCGGAATTTGTCTCTCGTAAGCAGCAGCCAAACTCTTGACTGTTTTCTCAAGATCCGATTCCAGCATGATTTCACGTATCGAATGATGAATCATACTGGATTCGGTCCTGCCAATAATTTTTTCGAAAGTTGGATTGATAGCCGTTAGTATATAGTCCTGTCCGTCGTTCACAGGCTGGAAGAACGCGATTCCCCAAGGAATCTGTGTAAACAATTCAAGATAGCGTACTTCATCACAACATGGGGGATGAAAGCTGTCGTACATTAAAGCATCTTGAAAACCTGCCTGTCTTTCAATTTTTGGAGAATCGTAAGCCTGCGCGTGAGTATGCTTTTTCCTTTTTTGAGTCATCGGCATCCTTGCTAATAAGATTGTGCGCTACCTTTTCACCTGATTCACTCGTCATACAACCGAACAAATCTCCCGGATACACACTACAATTCACTAAAAACTCAACCACGACGCCATTGGCTCCGTAGATTGGACAAGATGCATCCCGGCATCTTTAAAGTGCTGCATGGCTTTTTCCGTATCATCACTGAAATCTACAAGAAAACCTCCTTGACCGTCTGGAACCGTAACTGGAGACATGCAATCCGACAGGATGTAAACGCGATCGGTAAGTTTTGGATTTCTAAAACGGATTTCCTGTAATAAATCTTCAATTGTGAAACGAACACAATGACTGGAAGCCTGCCCGGCAATCAGAATGGCATCGGAAGCGAGTAAATCATTTAAAAGCGCAGAATTGGTTTGCGCAAGCTGAACGCCGTCGAAAGTCATTTGTACTTCCGGGCTGAAAACGGAGTAATTCTCGGTCAATGGATGACTGCCTTTTATTTCCGTTCGCGATTGGGCGGAACGGCAATAGGCATGAAACAGTCGCGCTTCCTGAATAACGCCGACGAGCCCATGACCGTCCGAGCCCGCCAGACAATGAGGCGGCCACAAATAAAGTTCATATTTACCATCGCGTTCCAACTGCTTACAATAATCCAGAGAGTAATTGTACAACCACTCTTCGTTGCCATCACATAGCCAGGCTGCCATTTTCGGATTGGGAAGAAGATGTTTCTTTTGAATATCTTCGCTTCGAACAATCGTATTGGCAGGTGGTGGATCTCCGTTTGAATCCAGCCAGAAACAGGGAGAAAAGATCTGATAGGCAATGTGAGTATCCATCGTCGCCGTGATATTCGAAATACTGCCTAGATTGCGATAGATGAACTCCGCCAGTCGGCGGCTGTCGTTTATCGCAGCATCCCCACTTCTGCCTGCAACGAATAAAGAACCTTCCGGAAAGCAGAAATCCTTTTGCAAATCCACTAGTAGCAAGTGAATGCGAGTGCGATCTTCAGAGACAGATGAAATAGCGTGGGTTTTACGCCAGTCAATTGCCTTGGCCAACAACGTTTCCGCATCCGGTCCATAAGACCAGTTCTCGGCTTGCTGCGGATCGTAAAATTCCGGTAATGGAATGGGTTTCAAAAGGCCCTCCTTCCAACTCTATCGAGTTTCTTTTGCAGAGTCCTTGATATGCGATTCACCCTTTTCCCGTCTCCAAAGTTCCCGAGTCAAGTCGTAAAGTGCCCGAGTAACCGATACTTTATATGGGGTTGGATTCAGTGAGCGCAGGTGATCTTCCCTCATTATCGACAATTGCTGCCTTACACGCTCTCTTAGCGATTCCAATGATGGTGCAGGTGCGCTTATAGAAACTTCCTGCAATAATGGTTGGACTCGAGCAGGTGCAACCGTCATATGCAAATCATCATCGAAGGGATGATAGCAATGAATCTCTTTTCCCACCTCTGGAGGCTCGTCAATTCCAGCTAGAGCGATCACGTCAGCCAAAGGAACGCCACTATCGGAATAGAGACGATAGATCTGTTTGTTTCCGGGAAGAGATCTTTTCGCTTTGTCCTGGCTGATTTTCAAACAAGGCTTTCCATTGATCTCAACGAGCTTATATACACCATTCAAGGCAGGCTGCGCCTGACAGGTCACCAAATGAGTACCAATGCCGAAAGCGTCGATTTCATGCCCCTGCTTCTCTAAGGCTGCCAGTACGCTTTCGTTTATTTCATTGCTTGCCGTAATCGTAAGACGCGCAAACCAATCTAGATTTTCTCGTTTGGCAACTCGTTTAAACTGCTCTCGTACTTGTTTAGAAAGATAGGCCAAGTCGCCGGAATCCAACCGAATTCCTCTGGGTCTGTAACCGACTTTAACCAGGGCGAGCGCCACGCATATGAAATTCGGAACACCTGAACCCAATGTATCGTAGGTATCCACCAATGCCAGAAAAGCAGTTGGAAAAACCTGAGCGTAGGCAATGAATGCCGCCAGTTCCCCCGTGTTGCTGCCTGGAGCATACTTTGGCCGCAACTCTAAAACAAGCGCAACGAAATCCACCTGCTTCCCATCGGCGGTATCGATGGAACGATTCGGGATTTGATCCAGACTGGCAGTGTCGGCATAGGAAGAAACAAAGGAATGCGCATGGGTTCCCATTACCGGGATGCCATACATCATACCGGCTTGCAGATTGCTGGTGCCGTCGAATCCTCCGATATAGCTGTAACGCGAAGCGGACAGGCCGCCATCGGGGCCTTGTGAGCGCCTTAAACCGAATTCCAGCAGCTTTTTATTCGGCCCCGCAGCAAGACGAAAACGCGCGGCATTGGTGGCCACCAGACTTGCATAGTTCACGAGGTTTAGAAGCGGTGTTTCCACCAGTTGTGCCAGAGCGAGTTCGCCCGTCACGCTGATTAGTGGAACGCGCGCACTGAGGATCGATCCTTCCTGAACGGCCCGAAGTGTTAAGCGAGTGCCATCGAGTTGGGATAGGTAGTCGAAAAACGAAGGATCACAATTTGGTAACACTTCTTTGAGATAGCCGATTTGCTCTTGTGAAAAGTGGAGCTTTCGAACGAAGTGTTCCACCTCGGACAAGCCCGCGAAAACCGTAAACTCTCCCCCGAAGGGATTGCGATGCAGAAACAGATCGAAGGTGGCGGTTTCTTGATGGCGTCCCGCTTTGAAATAGGCGTAGGCCATAGTGATCTGGTATAAGTCCGTTAAAAGTGCATTGACTGCGGAGTTACAGGACATAATAACCGAACCCCCTACCAGCAATAAGGCTTTTCCAATTCCAGGACTATCATGCCCAGTATATGAAGAAGAGTCAAGGGGCGTTGCTTTTCATCGCCGAATCAGAGACATCCTCCCGGCACACAATTGTGCGGAATTTCCCATAGACCATCATGACGGAAGAGGTAAATATCCCAGTTGTTACCTACGGACGAGCCGAAATCATGCTCCAGATCCCACCAGACCTGCTCTTCACCATCGACATAAAGCGCAACTGTGACATGCTCTCCCAAAAGGATACTGAAACCGACCCGCTCCACGCGAATGTGGTACTCGCCATCCATACCGGAAGGATAACTGTTCAATAACTCGGAGTAGTCCCAAATGATTTCCGAGTCCCCTTCGTTGTTCCCTAAGTTGTTGCAATTACCGGAATGACGCGGCCCCCACAAACATTCACTCGGTCCGCAATTTTCGCCATCCTTGCTTTCAAAGAACAGGCGGTAACCGATCAGATCGCCCCAGCAGGTATTTACCCCCTGCATGACGATATCTATCGTCTGTGGACGGATGACGTCCACGACCACCGTCGCCCAATCCGACCATTCTTCCTCATCATCCTGAACGCGAGCCATGAAGGTCCAGGTGCCGATCCGATCCGGGAAAATCGAACGAGAACCGGCGCTGCCGGTTAAACTTGAAGTTGCACCGGCAGGTAGCGAATCGATGCGAAATTCCCAATCCATAATATTTCCGCCATCCGGGTCGACACTCCCGACCGTATCCAGATACAACTCGGCACCGGCGCGTGCATCTTCCAATAATTCAGTAACAGTATTGGCGCGAATCACCGCGACAGGTTTGGACGTCACCGTCACACGCAAGGTATCGCTGGAACTCCATTCGCCATTGCTATCCTGCACTCGAAGCGAAAAGATCCAGTCTCCCGCAGCATTCAGAATGACATGGCGGCTGTCGCCCGTGCCTTCCAACGTATTATGACCGGCAGGTGCGGTGTCGATCGTGAAGTCATAATCTGCGATCGTGTCGCCTTCGTCGTCATCGTAGCTTTCCACACCATCAAGTATCACCACCGCATCTTTCGGCAGCGAAATATCCTCTTCGGAATAATTGGCGCGAAGCACCGCCACCGGTCGGGTATTGGCCGGACCAGAAGCATGTAAAGTAATCGTATGTTCCGTTCGGTCCAGATCTCCAGGGCCGAACTCATCGTAGTCATTATGGACAATCGACAGCGCCCCGGTGGCTTCCCCCGGTCCGTAAGGCTCGTAAAAGGCATCGAATGTCATCGTTTGGCTTTGTCCCAATTCCAAGGGCAATGAGACGGCATTTCCACCGACCTGGAAATTTTCGACACCGTAATAAGGGCTGGAGCCGATATCGATGCCTGCCGAGTAGATCGTAAGACTTCCATTGCCGATATTCTTGACCATTACCTGAACGGTGTCTCGGTCTCCCTGCGGAATGGAGTCGAATTCGATGCTGTCGGGCTGTGCGAAGAAAATGGGATCGTTACTGCTGCCTTGCAATTGTAGAGTGACGGAGCCATCTTCTGCGGCGTTGCCGGCATTCGAAAAGATCTTGCAGGAACTGCGCAGTCCGCCCTCATCGGGCGTATAGGTAAAATCGATCAAGCGCGACTGCCCCACCGGAATGGATTCGTAAATTCCGGGAACATCCGTAAAGGCGAAATCGGCGCTGCCATCCGTGCTCATCTGCAAGCTGGAGATCGTTAGCGACTCATTTCCCTCGCTATAGACTCGAAGTTGCTGAACCTCCGTTTGACCATGCTGCACATTGCCGAAATCGATCACGTCCGCCGGTTCCAACCGAATCAAGGCTTGCGAACCGGACCCCTTGACATCGATAAAGTAGTCCGGTTTTCTTTCACCCTCGTCGTTTACGCCACCTTGTAACCACAATTTATCGAAAACCTGCGTCAGCTCTTCCGGCGAGAAGCTCACATTGATTGTGGCTGTTTCGCTTGGCAGCAGCAGCCAAGGCAAGTCTGGCGTTATCGAAGCCAGTGCGAACAAGGGATTTTCATCGACCAGGGACACGGCTTCGATGGGATAACTTTCATTTCCCACGTTCGCGATTTCCACAGACAAGAAGTGGGTTTCCCCAATTCTTCGTGCGCCGAAGTCGATCGGAGTGGGAATCACAGCCAAGTCGGCTTGCACACCCTTTCCGGTGATGGGAATCTCTACGACCGGACCGGCATTGGGATCGTTACATGTCAGGAACAATCCATTCAGCAAGGTTCCCATAACCGCAGGTGAATATTCCATTTTCACAGAGATCGAGTCGCCGGGGATCAAGAAAACCGGCTGATCGCTGCTGGGAGTGCTAGTGGGAGTCATTACCAGAGATGCATCGACATACTGCCCGTTCTGAAGAGACAGATTGGTGATTTTCAGCACGCGGTTGGTATCTTCATCCACCGGTTGATTGCTGATCGTCACATCGATGATGCTGGAACTGTATATCGGGATGTCACCAAACGCAATTGGATCCGGAGACACAACCAGCTTGGCCTCGCCTTTGTACTGCGGGTTCATCGTCACGCGAACGATGGGACGATCTCCGTCATTACTCGATATCAACAACTGTTCGCCTGCATCGTCGATTTCATCTGTCGGGCTGTAAGTCAGTTTGACGATTAAGCTTTTTCCTGGAGCGAGAGAAATAGGAAGATCCGAAACCACACCGGAATCCGGGTTCCAGATTTCGAAGGAGAAATCAAGTGCGCCTTCGGTAACGAATTGCATATCCTGAATTTCCAAATCCAAAGTAGCGGCGTCTTCATTACTGACGACAACCTCTTTAGTGCTCGATCGTCCCCATTGCACCGCGCCGAAATCCACGGAGGTTGGCTCGACAACGATTCTTCGCCCGTCCGTGTCTTGCAGTTTGTCACTATCGGCCAGATCTCCATCTACAATGATGTCTCCGTCTGGAGTTTCCTCGTCCTCATCACCGGGTATACCGGAGGGTTTGCAAATTCCGTCCTCAAGATCGCAAAGCATTCCCGGATCGCAATCGACATCACTTGTACAGGGAGAACACGAATATCCTTCCGGGCAGGAATAATCTCCATCCACGATAGGATTCTGTTCTCTATCACCGTCAGGGGCGACATCATCGGCGCTGCCATCATCCGAGCAGGCAACGAAAACAAACAGCAGGCTTACTG
Organism: Myxococcota bacterium; assembly: GCA_965140415.1. Taxonomy (GTDB): domain Bacteria; phylum Myxococcota_A; class SURF-8; order SURF-8; family SURF-8. The sequence goes on along the minus strand of OZ223209.1, from coordinate 2,940,686 downwards.
CCATACAAAAAAGAAGCCAGTCCATCCGTGTAAGGCGACTCATGCCACTCCTCCTGCTTAAGTATTCCATGACAATTCAGACTTTTCCGTGTTTCTATCTGACTAAAATCTACCGCGATTCCGCTTGGTTGTCAACCTCAATACAGGCAAGCACAACTTGCATTTCATTTTGTATTGTCCAGCTTAAAGACGTAATTTCTGTAAGCAATTGGTTTCGATTTCACTATAGCCAAGAATCATTTCCTTGCCTGGGATCATGAAGCGCACTATTCTTTCGTTAAGATTTTATTAGTTTTTCCGTTTGAAAGGAAAACCCGTGAAGCATGCATTCTTCCTACATACAATCATTTCGATCCTCCTGATTTCCCTTGCTTTTTCATGCACAGATTCTTCCACTGATTCTAATGACTTAGGAGACAGCGATTCCGACACGTCGGAAAATGAGGATGGCGATTTAGATAACTCTCCGGTCCTTATCGATCCAAGCGTTCAGGTTGAAGACCTGATTCTAGAGCCGGAAACTCCTTTTTCACCGGAACTACCCGAAGGAATCCGCCTGCGAGTTGCTAGCTATAATATTTACGGCGGCAATTTTGCCGATGCGGAAGCGATTGGCAATATGCTTAAAACCCTGAATCTTGACATGGTCGGACTACAGGAATGCCCGGAAAGCTTCGTTGCCCCCATCGCCCAGGCCGGTGGATTTCCCTATTCTTACGGTTCCGGTATCGCTCTGCTTTCCAAAACGGAATTGAACGATACCGAACTGGTTCCACTGTCCGTCGGACGCAGTTTCCTCCATGCACATTCCGAGGTGTCCGGTGTGATGTTCTCCTTTTACGTGGCTCACCTAGGCTGGAATGCGGAGGGGGATCTCCAGTTTCGCGAGTTTGTAGACGAGCATCTGAAACAAGATACGACCAAGCATATGGTTTTAGTGGGTGACTTCAACGATGAACACTACAGCAGTCAAGTTGAAATTATGGAAGAAGTCGCCACGGACGCCTTTACTAAAATAGGTTGGTATCCCGGCGAGCGTATCTCCTGGCCTTCCACCGGTTTCGACGATACCGAGGGTTCGCAGTTGATCGATTTGATCTGGTTCAGAAAAGAACTCCCGGCCCTGGTACTTGATGCAGATGTCGTTAACTTATCGCCGGTTCTTTCCGATCATAAACCGGTGTGGGCGGAGTTGCTCTATCCTTCCGATCCGGACAGCCCTTTTTCCAGCGATCCATTCGAAGCCCAACGTGATCTTTTTGCCGATTTTCCAACAGTAGACAACCGTCCAGCCAATCTGCTGATCAACCCCGGTGCGGAAGATGGCACGACCGGCTGGACACTAAGCGGAGAAGCGGTTTCCGTTGCCGAACGCGAAAATCAAACCCCATATAAGGGATCGGCATTCTTTACCGGATTTTCCACAGCGCCGGATGACGAAACCCGTTTTTCGACAGGGGAGCAAATCGTTGATTTATCCGAATGGGCTGCGGACATCGACGCGATGAAAGCCCGCCTGCTTGTTTCCGGCTATATGCGAACCGGTTTCACCATCGATGAAGAAGGCGACATTCGCAGCAACATTCCAAAACCCAATGATGAAGCGGAAATCGTTACGGAAGCACTGGATGAGAACGGCCAAGTGCTGCTGCAACTTCATTCCAAACGTCGCGACACATTGAACTGGCATCCATACGCCGATTTTCTTGAACTACCTCCGAACACGCGAAAAGCCCGGTTGAGCTGGATTGCCCATCATAAAGCGTACAATGGAGCAGGCAATGACGCCGCCTTCGACGAACTCTATCTCGGAATAGATCTGCTCGAAACGTCGCATCAACGATTGGGAGGCAACCTTCTGGAAAATCCCGGTGCGGAAGATATCGAATCAACTCACTGGGAAACCACCGGCTGGCAGTCGTTACCGAGCATGGTTCCATACGGCTTTATCTTCTTCCCGCCTTGTTCGTTCTCCGGGGAACGATTCTTTTACGGTGGTGGTGCATTTGGTGTGGAGGCTGGTGAAGCAGGAACATCCCTTCTTGCACAGGTTGTCGATTTGTCATCCTATTCGGACGAACTCGCAAGCGATCAAATGGCCTTGCATTGGGGGGGATGGTTTAGAACGGTAGATGCTGCCAACACTTTGTCACTTGCATTGGAGATCTACGATGGCGACGGCAGCCTGTGGGGAACGATTCCGGGCGGAGAACTTTTCGATGCCGAGTGGCGACCCTTGCAAAACCGAACCCGAATTCCGGCAGGCGCAGCCTCCGTCCGCCTGATCGTATCCAGCGAACTTTCCGAAGTCGGGACATCTGCAATGGCGGATGCACTTTATGTCATACCGGAACGGATCGAGTAAATCGATTCTTGATGATTCAGAAAATGCGACGGTCAGCGAAACGGGATCAATTCTCCGCTTCCGAACAGTTCAAGATAAATCGCCCAGGTACGAGGACAGGCCTCCTGCAATCGACATTCTTTACAAGGTTCCGCTTGCAATCTGGCACGTTTTCTTTCTTCTTTCAAGGAGTCGTGCAACAGGTGGAGATCGTCCACCCGATAGCGACGCCAGTCTTCGGTGGCATCCGGCGTTGCATGCAGGCTTTCATCGAGATGACAAAAGGGAAACGCCTCTGTGGAGACAAACAATCCCAGGCTCTGCGCCAACTTGACGGCTTCCCGTACAAAGGGAGAAACCACAGAAAGGCGTGAGAGCGGTTTCGTAACGACCTGCCGGGGGATCTCTACTGGACGCGGGAAATTAAACTGGACTCTGCTTACACCAAGCTTATGAACAAGCGCAACAATGTGCGAAAGTTCATGACGATTTTTTCTTAGCACCGGAATCGTAATCAATACATCGGCACCCGCCCGAATGAGCGCCCGTATACCAAGTGCCGTTTCACGAAACGCCCCAGCACGTCCTACCAGATTGTCATGCAATTTTTCATTTGCAGCAGCCAGGCCGATCTCAAAGGTATCGACACCCGAATCCAGCAATCGAAGACGATAGGACGGTTCCGCCAGGCGTCGTCCGTTGGTTTGCAACTGTACTTTCCGATAGCCCATGTTTCGGGCCATACGCACCAAACTGATCAAGTTCGGATTCTGTGTGGCTTCTCCACGCATGATCACCAGTTCACCACAACCAGTTTGGCGTCCCTGCTGTAACGAGTTTTCCACCTGCAACAACGATCTTTCCCTGTGACCACGCAAATCCCTTAGCGTACAGAAAGAACAGTCGTTATCGCAATCCGTGGTGACACGTAGCAACAGTCTCCGATCAGTCGGATACGCCCGTAGCGTTTCCAATTCGCCGCAATCATCTTTTTCAGTTGCAGAATGTTGCGCCTCCGCTCGTGTAGCGATGAATGGTCCAAGCGCCAGCACATCTGCGTCCGTATCCAGGAAACAGTCTACGGCATCCTGTGGCGTGCAGACGATCGGCTCACCGCGTCGGTTGAAAGAGGTGTTCAAAACCATCGGCACGCCGCTGCGTGCGAAGAAGGCATCGATCAGATCGAAGTAGCGCTCATTCGTTTCACGATGAACCACCTGGGGACGTGTGCTGCCATCGATATGCATCACCGCCGGAATCCTATCTCTCTTTTCTTCATTAACTTTCAAGGTGAAAAGCATGTAGTTGCTGTCCAGGCCGGGCTCGAACCAGTCGTTTTCATGACCCGCTAAAACGCTGGGACCGAAGGGCCGCCAGGATTCCCTTGTTTTGATGCGGTTCACACGATCTTTCAACTCAGCTTTTCTGGGATCGGCAAGAATGCTGCGAGCGCCCAGTGCACGCGGACCGAACTCCATACGTCCCTGGAACCAGCACAACACCTGGCCCTGCTCCAGCAGTTCGGCACACTCCTGTTCCAGTCTGTCGCTACGGCGATAGTCCAAGCCGTATCTGGCCAACACGGAATTCATCTCCTCTTCATCGAATGCCGGTCCCCAATAGCTGTGACCGTAACAAACGTTCTCCGGCTCATCTGTCTTTCGACTCCATGCTTCAAGCGCCGCGCCCAGGGCCGTTCCTGCATCATTTGCCGCCGGTTGCACGTACAACTCGACTGGAGAGAATTCTTCGAGCAGGCGCTGATTCAGACGACAGTTCAAAGCGACGCCACCAGCCAGGCACAAGCCCTTAGCACCGTTTTCAACACCGTTTTCGCGCAACATGGAAAACACAACGTCCTCCAGTGCCTGCTGAATGGAGGAGGCAAGATCCATCTGTTCTTGATTGATCTCTTGTGTTTCCTCTTGTTTCAAATTGTCAAACTTCTTCTGAAGACCGCTTTCTTGAACGTGGAGACGTCCATCATCATCCGCGCGTAAAAACTCGCTAACATCCACGGTTGTCGAACCAAAGGCTGCCAGGGCCATCAAACTGCCCTGCCCATGCGTTCCAAATCCTAAAAGGCGTGTGGCGTTTTCGTATACACTGCCAATACTGCGGTCCGTCAACGCAAGCCAATCCGCTTTTCTGCTTAGCGTTGCACGTTCACCATGAAATAGCGCCGCCGTTTCGCGGTCCCCGCGTCCATCGACAGTCAACACCCACGCCTCTTCCATTCCCGACATTCTAAACGCGGATGCGGCATGCGCGAGATGATGAGGAATGCAAACGATCCTTCCCGAATCCAACACCTGTGGGGGCCGATGTTGATCCGTCAGAGAATAACTGCGGCGATATTTGGCAGGAATGCCATTCAATGCAAAGCAGTCCACATCATCCAGGGTGAGTCCATGCTCGGACAGCAATCCGCGAATCGACCTGCGACACAATGCCTCTTCCAGGCAGATCGTCGGATCGACGGCCAGGGTTACGCCGTCTCGTCCGGTGGGCGTCCAACCATAGTGACGCAGCCGATTGATGCGTTCTTCCTCGATAGCCCCAACCACCTCACCATCGATGATCAAGGCCGCCGCATGTTCCTGCATTGTCGTAATCGCCAGGCCAAGAATCACGCTTCGAGAACTTTTTGTTTTCGGTAAAAGATAAGACGGCGGATATGGGGCAGGGAAAGCCGGTCCCGGTAGGCCAGCCAAACGTCCCAGCCAGCCGGGGCGTTCCATCACCCGTTCACTCCACATCGCACTGGCTTGATTGTAGATTGGCCGAAAAGCACTGGCCGGGCAGACCTCGATACAATCATAACATTGCAAACAGCGTTCTCGATCGATTTCCAGTTTTCCATCATCGATTGTCAAGCACTGCATCGGACAGGCGCGCTCGCATAATTTGCAGGCATCGCAGGAGGATGCATCAAGACAGATCGCACCTGCTAACGATTTTCCACCGATTCGGGCGATCGTAGGTTTGCGAGCGATCTCCCATTGCAGTCCATCCAACAAGATCGGATGCTTAGGAGCTTGCTCTTCCAAACCTTCGTCGAACTGTTTACAAAGCCATGTGATGGCAGCCTCAGACTGCGACATGGCAAAAACGAGGGTGGCTTGTCCGTTTTCTTCTGTTTCCGGTTTTTCCCACAAAAGGAAGGAAACGCTCTTGTCCTTTTTAGCGCGATTTACATGGTTGTTTTCAACAGTCTCGATTCGACCGTTTCTCATGCGAATCCGCAATGAAACATTCTTTGGATTTAAGCCCATCTTGGGAAAGGCTTCATTTATAACTTTTTGCAAGGAATTCAAGCGATGTTGCCACTCATTACCATCTTGAATTTTGAGGGAGCATTTTTGCGGTTTGTTAAAAGCAGCCGATTTCTCAAATATTCTCAACAACAGTTCTTCAATGATTTCATTCGAAAATGCTTCTGACTGTCGAACTTCTGCGAGCGCTATCGTTTCAAATTCGTGAGAACGTTGATCGATAAAAACACTTTTAAACTCGTTCTCGTTTGGAAACATTTCTGCCTGTAAGTACACAGGTAATAACGGAGAGAGTTTTTCCCGTAACCACGTTGCTGAAAACGAAACGGCATCGCATTTGGCGGTCAATCCTGGATGATGCAGCGTCCAGCCGTCATCTGACAGCACGATCTGAAAATCCTCCAGCCCAAATTCGCGTAGATTACTCTCGATCTCTTCCGGCTCCAATCGCGTACCGAATGCATCCGTCAACGCAAAACGTAGCCCATAGCTACGCAAGCGCTTTCGATAAACAGGATGTGACCATGCATTCGGGGACATTCCCTACCTCCAACTAGTACGTTTCGAATTCGTATATACCATAGCCTGCTATGGATCGGGATGCTTTTTCATCTTTTAAGAAATCATTCCGATTTGTATTTGAACATGTTTTTTTGATACAGCTTGGTGTACAATCCGCTGCGTTGAAGAGCTGAGCATGAATCGAAAAGGCGATCGATGGCCAACCTGGGATATATACAAGTCAACCGGCAATGCAATCAGAATTGCCGGTTTTGTTCGAATCCGGAAACCGGCAAGGAATTGACCGTTCAACAAGCCATGGACATGATCGACGTGCACATCCGCCAGGGCTACGACGGTGTTATTCTAACAGGTGGTGAACCGACCTTATTTCCCTACCTGGCCGAGTTGATTGCGTATTGCCATGAAAAAGATATGCCCTGCCGTGTGATCACCAACGGACAGAAAACAGCCGACCCCGCTTATTTGAACTCGCTATTGCATGCCGGTCTACGGCACATCCATCTTTCGATTCACAGTCATCATGCTTCTGTCCAGGCGCAACTGACCGGAAATCACGATTCGCTATCCAATATCGTTCGCAGCCTGTTTTTGCTTCGAAACACATCAACAGCCGTGGATATCAACCAAACGATCTGCGCCCAGAATGCCGATCATCTGGATCAGACGGCGCGCTGGATTTGCGACAACTTTCCTTTCGTGCACCATTTCAGTTGGACTTTCCTAGACCCGTACATGAACCGTGTGGCCGATCACCCGGAGACCATCCCTACTTTGGCTCAATGCGAAAGCTCACTTTTAGCCTGCATGGAATTTCTAGAAGGAAGCGGTCGGACATTCCGTTTGGAAAAGGTGCCGTTATGTTACATGGGAGAATTCGCCTACGCCAGCACGGAAACCCGCGCCATCGTCAAAGGCGATGAACGCATCATTCATTTTCTGGATGACCGTGGCGATTACCGCGAGCAGGGCTGGCGTTACCAGAAAGCACCAATCTGCGATCTATGTAGTTTATCGGACATCTGCGCCGGTCTGTGGGATCTCGGGGGAGCTTACGATGCATCTGAATTACGCCCGCAACACCGCGATGCAGAAGAGATCATCAAGCGAATTCTCACATCGGAATAACCGTTACCCTTCCCTTTTCCATGTATCCAGCAATCCGACTTCGCGATTGAACTCGTCGATCATGCGATCGAATACAGCCACTTCATCCTCGAACATGGAACGCCAGAATTCAGGTTTCCATAATTCAAGGATTTCTTCGTAGGTCTTCCCTTGCTGCTCCACCCAGGTATAATATTTAAGGTTATGAACGGCTTTGCGGTCGTAATAGCCCAGTTCCTTAAAATAGTCGATTCCCTGTGCAATCACCGAGCCGGAGAAGTCCTGTGCAGCCTGAATCGTTTCATAGCTGCCTTGCTCCGCCCGCATTTCCTCGATTCTTGACCCGTACAGTTCCATCGAATCGGTGAAAACGGTAAAGATCACATCGTTTTCATCCATTTCGTAATACTTGGCGGTCTTTATTGCAGCCAACAGGTTTCCAATACTGCTGATACCAAGCAGAGACAGCTTCTCCGCTTTTTCGTCATCTAATCCTTGCGATTTCAACAGTTCCAGACCCACATCTTCATTGAATAAGCGCATTATTTTCATGCAGTCGTTGTCGTCAATTGCCGCGACCGCATCCAGAGAACGAGCGTTATGCACCCAGGGGACATGCTTGTCGCCAATGCCTTCGATGCGATGTCCGCCGAAACCATTCATCAGCAATGTCGGACATTGCAACGCCTCGGCAGCGATGGTCTTTGCCGTTGGGTAAAGCGACTTAAGATAATCACCGGCGGCAATGGTCCCTGCCGAACCGGTTGCTGAAACATACGCAGCCAGACGCAATGCATCCCCATCCAATTCGTTAAATACTTCTTCGATTGCCGGACCGGTAACTGAGTAATGGAAAATCGGATTTCCGAATTCATCGAACTGGTTGAAGATGATATTGTCGGGATCGTCACGCAACTCCCAGCATTTATCGTAGATTTCCTTTACGTTGGATTCGCAGCCCGGCGTAGCAATCACTTCCGATCCGATTTCGCGCAACCAATTGAAACGTTCCTGCGACATCTCTTCCGGCAATATCGCCACCGCAGTACAAGCCAACAGCGCACAATCATAGGCGCCACCCCGGCAGTAATTTCCAGTCGATGGCCATACGGCCTTATGCTTAGTCGGATCGAAAGCACCACTTACCAGACGTGGCACGAGACAACCGAAAGCCGCCCCTACTTTGTGAGCACCGGTTGGAAAGAACTTGCCGGTCAACCCGATGATGCGCGCCTTTACTCCGCTAATTTCGGATGGGATCTCGAGATAGTTGACGCCACCAAACAAGCCGCTGGCGACATCGTTTTTCCAAGTGATGCGAAAGAGATTGAGCGGATTGACATCCCATAAACCGATTTCGGGCAGGCGGCGCGTGATGCACTGCGGAATCGTCTCCGGATTTCTCAGTTGCTTGAAAGTAGGAATGACGATTCCCCGCTCGCGACAGCGCTGGGCATTATTGGAAACGGTTTCCGGATCAATGTGATCGATGATGCGTGATTGAAATGATGTCATGGATCGCTACGCCTTCTTAAAGTTGTTTGTTTTTACACGAACTGGTTAATACTGTTTCGCTCCAGCAAGTTTTGAATCGCTTCCGCAGGATCGGAAACCTTTGCGAGTAGAATCATGGCTGCAATGACATAAGGCTTATAGCTTGCCTCGTGATAAGTTTCCAGCCTGTATTTTTCAAAGACTTCGGCACTCACTTCTCCCTGCTTACAGCTTACACCACTGATATCCGCAGGCAGGCAATGCATGTACAAGGCATTGCCGTCATGCGTTTTAGCCATCTTCTTTTCGTCACATTCCCAATTCATGAATTCGGCGTTATTTTCCAAACACGTTTTTTCAAGTTGTTTCAAGCCCTCATGATCGCCATTTTTCAACAAGGGTGTACGCTGTTGCATGATGCGATACGGAGCCCAGCTTTTCGGATAGACGACATAAGCGCCTTCGAAAGCTTCCTCCATTGTCGTTACTTTCCTGAACGATCCCGCAGAGCGTGCCGCGTTGTTTCGTGCAATCTCTTCCACTTCTGGAATGAGATCGTAACCTTCCGGGTGCGCAAGAACCACATCCATTCCAAGCCGGGTCATCAAACCAATAATCCCTTGCGGCACGGACAGCGGCTTTCCATAGCTCGGCGAATACGCCCAAGTCATGGCGATACGCTTGCCCTTCATCTCTTCGAATGATCCAAAGTAATTCCGCAATTTCATCAAATCGGCAAGTGTTTGTGTCGGGTGATCGATGTCACATTGCAGGTTCACCAAGGTTGGGCGTCGATGCAACACGCCTTTATCGAAACCTTCCTGCACCGCCTGTCCGACTTCACGCATGTACGCATTGCCTTCTCCCAGATACATGTCATCGCGAATACCGATGGCCTCGGTCATGAAAGAAATCATGTTGGCCGTTTCACGAACGGTTTCTCCGTGGGCGATTTGAGATTTCTTTTCATCGAGATCGGAAACCGTCAAGCCCAATGCATTTGCCGCCGAAGCGAAACTGAAGCGCGTACGCGTGCTGTTGTCCCTGAAAATCGAAATCGCCAGTCCGGTATCGAACATACGGAAACTCAAGCCCTGCTTGTTCATTTCCTTGAGACACTGCGCCGTATGACAAACGGCTTTGATTTCTTCGTCGCTTTTTTCCCAGGTCAGCAGAAAATCCTTATGCTGCATATCCGTTGAAAGTTTCTGCAAGCGCTTCAGGTTCTTTTTTATGGTTTCTGTCGTCATGGTTCACCTAACCGTCTTGATGTTCATTTCTTTTTAGAAAGAATTTCCGCAGCGGATATGACCGCATCGATGATTTGTTGATATCCTGTGCAACGGCACAAATTCGTTCCCAATGCCCGCCGCACTTCTTCCTGACCGGGTTTCGGGTTTTTCAATAACAATCCATAGGAGCGCATCACCATGCCGGGCGTACAGAATCCGCATTGAATCGCGCCGCAATCGATAAATGCCTGTTGCAGTGGATGCAGATTTCCTTGTTCATCCTGCATACCCTCTATCGTCAAAAGCTCTTTGCCCTCGATGTCTCCCACAATTTTTTTACAGGACTTAACCGCTTTTCCATCGAGCAACACCGTGCAAGCACCGCAAATGCCGGAACCGTCGCAACCGTTTTTCGATCCGGTCAGGTCCAGTTCTTCGCGCAGAAACTCCAGCAGGTTCATTTCCCGCAATTGATCACTGATTACAATTTCCTTACGGTTTACGATTGTCTTCATTGGCGACTCTCCTTGCTACGCATCGGCAGCGTAGTCTGTCGCCTTCCGGTGGCATGATACAAGGCGTTTGCGATCGCCGGAGCCATTAGTTCCGTCACCGGCTCACCGATCCCCTTCGCTCCCGAAGGAGATTGCTCATCACGATTCTCTACAATGATTCCCTGCATTTCCGGCAGATCGGTAGAACGCGGAATATGGTAACGATTGAAATTCAGCGAGGTCACTCTCCCCTCTTCCGAAGTGACTTCCTCCTTTAGTGCGTAGCCTACACCCATGGCCATGCCGCCATAATACTGTCCCAGCAGCATGGGGGGATTGACAACCTTGCCTGCATCATGAGCGGCAACGGCATTCAACAATGTCACTTTTCCTGTATCTCTATTCACAGTCAGTTCCACAGCCTGGCAACCATACACCCAAGTAAAATAGGCATTACCAACGCCTTTTTCCTCTTCCCAACTGACACGCGGTGCTTTGAATGAACCGAAGGCATAGGGGTACTCCTGCTTCAAGAACATCTGTGTGATTGCATCCTCAAAACTCAAAACCTTATTCGGTCCTTTAATTTCATCTTCTTCAAAACGGACCTGGTCTGGCGTGCAATCCAATACATCAGCCAGCACTCGCGCCATCTTCTTTTTCAGGTTCTCGGCAGCATGCACCACCGCACCTCCGCCCATCAGCGTTCCACGCGAAGCGACGGTCGTTCCACCATCCGGGATAGCGCTGGTGGAGCCTTGCTTATATCGGATACGCTCCCGTTTCACGCCCAGTTTTTCAGCCAGCAACAGCACCATGGCCGACTCGGCTCCCTGCCCGTTTTCGTGGATCGCCACTTCCAGCAGAATCGAGCCATCGAACTGCACGTTGATCACCGCACCGTTGAAGTCCTTACCTTCCGCACCCAGGCTCATTCCACGATAGCTGATGGCCAGTCCGATGCCGTAATCTTCGCCATCCTGAGCCTTGCCAAAGGTACACTGAGTGAATTTTCTATCGTAATCGATAGCTTTTAGCACCTTGTCCATAACCGGTTCCAGGCTCACAGTGTGACCATCGAGAATCTGCTCGGTAATGGTAACATCTCCCTGATGCAGCATGTTTTTCCGTCGCAACTCGATTCCACCTATGCCCAGCTTTTCCGCCGCCATTTCGATCATCTGCTCCACGCAGTAGTTCATCTGCGGAGAACCGAAACCGCGCATGGCCCCCGTGAATACGTTATTCGTATAAACGCCGAACACATCGCAATGGACGTTAGGAACCTTGTAAGGTCCGCAACACTGCACCGTGGAGCGCCATGTCACCCAGGGCGTGACCGAGCAGTACGCTCCGGCATCGGCGACGGCTCGAACCTTGACAGCTTGAATCAACCCGTCTTTCGATAATCCCATTTTGTACTGCACGTTATAGGGATGCCGTTTATAACTCTCGCGCATCGACCATTCACGCTTGTAAATCAGTTTGACCGGCTTACCGCATAGCTTTGCCGCTAACGCACAGCGGGCGCAGACAATGGCCGCCGTATCATCCTTGCCGCCGAATCCTCCGCCCATCGAAACGGAACGCACCTCTACCTCTGAAAGTGTAACTCCAAGGATCGCCGCCACGAAACGCCGCGTACTGAAAGGATGCTGCATACTGCCCATCACTTCCATAACGCCATCCGGTCGTGGAAAGCACAAGGCCGCTTCCGGTTCCAGATATCCATGCTCGATACGCTGGGTTTGAAATTCCTGTTCAATAATCACATCTGAAGAATCGAACCCTGACTGTACTTCTCCTCGACGGATTTTGTGGTGGTTGGTAATGTTGTTTTCGTATTCTGGATGAATCTGCACCGCATCCGGCAACATAGCCAGTTCAGGATCTGTGAGAATGGGTAATGGTTCAGCATCCACTTTTACTAGTAGCGCCGCCGCTTCCGCATCTTTTCGAGTCTCTGCCACAACCAAAGCGACCACGTCGCCATGCATACGAATCGTCTTGTCGCACAACAGGCGATAGTCCTGACGAATCTGGCCAAAGCGATGCGTTCCTGGAATATCCTTTGCAGTAATGACTTTCACCACCCCGGCTGCATTGCTCGCATCGGAGGTGTCGAATGAACGAATTCGTGCGTGAACATACTCTGTATAGACCGGCGCGGCATACAACTGTCCATGCATCTTGTAATCGTCTGTATATCGCGCCTGCCCGGTCACTTTTGCATACGCATCGTTACGCCAGGCTTTCTGATTTTCTAGTCCCATACATTCCCTCCCGTCGGCACGGTAGGCCGTACCAAGCGGTTATTTCTCACCACATCCCGGCCACGCAGCAGTGCCAATCGCACGTTCAAGCGTGATTCGAAATCGCCATATGGTTCGTAGCAATCCTGCTCACTGCTTATCACAGGACGACTTGCCCCCTGCACATCCACTACGACTAGGTCTGCATCCGACCCGACAGCCAAGCAACCTTTCTTTGGATACAATCCGCATACTCTTGCAGGATTCTCCGATAACATCCGCACGACGTCTGACCAACCTGACGGATCTCCACCGACCAGCAATTCCACAGCAAGAGGAACAAGCGAACCGGCGCCAGCCAGGCCATTTGGTACGCGCTGGAAATCATCCTTGTGCAGATCCTTGTCTTGCGGACTAAACGCACAATGATCCGTAGCCAGGCAATCAATCCCGCCGGATTTTACGATCTGCAACAAGCTCGATCGGCTCTGCTCGCTACGTAAGGGAGGAGTACACAAGTAACGATGTCCTCTCGCGCCTTCCAAGCGTTTTTCATTAAGCAACACGTACTGCATCGCCGTTTCACAGGTAACCAGTTCATGGGTGTCCCACTCTCGGATCGCGTTGACACTCTCCGGGCTGGAAACGTGAACGATGTGAACCCGAGTTTCCGTGCGATTGGCCAGTCGCACCACCTTTCGCACGGCAGCCACCTCAGCCTCCTCCGGTCTGATTACAGCGTGAAGCATCGCATTGGATGCATCAGTTGGAGTCTTTTTGCTTTTTTGCAAGACATCTTCATCTTCACAATGAACGAGCACGGTCCATCCCATTCGGGCGGCTAATAAAAACACTTTCTCCATTCGATGCTCGTCCACATACAATCCGGCCTGCTTGTAGGTGGTATACAATTTCAGTGTATGCAAGCCATCCGATCCGAGATGTCGCATCTCCTGCCACATCGAATCGGTATACCCTGTTGGTGTAACGTGAAACCCAACGTCACAATAGCTGCGCCCCAACGCTCTACCGTAGCAACGCGACAATCCCTGTTGCATAGTTTCTGCGTTGTGCTGCGTACAAAATCCCAGTTGACTGGTCACTCCCGTTTTTATTGCAGCAGATGACACCGTTACCCAGTTGTCCGCCAAGTTGAATTCACCGATGCGATCGTCCGCATGGACATGCATATCGATCAAGCCCGGCAGCACGGCGCGTCCCTGAGCATCATAAACTTTTGCACTTGGATATTCGGATCGAAGTTCACCAATCGCCGCAATGCGTCCTTCCAGAACACCGACATCGGCTTGTTTCGGCCCTTCCGGCGTATAGCAGATTCCATTGGTGACGATCAGATCCACGGTGATTCTTTATCCTTTTAATGCGTTCAGATCCGGTTCAATTGCTTCCGGTAACGAAAGCGTACTTAAAGGAGCATCGATATCCTTCAAACCATGCCCGGTGATCAGCAATACGACTTTTTTACCAAGATTGTATTCCTTCATTCGCAGTTTAACAGCACCCGCCACGGTAGCCGCTGCCGCCGGTTCGGCAAACACCCCGGTGCATTCCAGCAAGGTCTTCTGTGCAGACAAGATCTCTTCATCTCGCACCTGCACGGAACAGCCACCGCTATTCTTTACAGCCTCCGCTGCCAGAAAAGCCGCCGACGGTGTCCGAACCGAAATAGAATCCGCCAAGGTGCTCGGATTTTTTGCATCCCGATACGTTCCACTTTCTACCAATTGGTGTATCGCATTGGAACTCTTTGCCTGTACGGCAATCATTCGGGGCATTTTTTCAATCGCGTTAATTTTCAGCAGATCCCAGAAGCCTTTGTATACCGCAGAGAGGATCACGCCATCCCCAACCGGAATAATAACCGAATCCGGCGGATCGAACGCAAACTGCTCCGCAATCTCAAGAGCCACCGTTTTCTTGCCTTCAATCGTCAGTGGATGATAGGCCGTGTTGCGATTCAGCCCACCATACTTTTTCGTATACTCCACGGACAACCGAAACGCATCATCATAGTTGCCACGAACACGTATCAAATGCGCTCCGGCAAGTGCAATTTGTAGCAGCTTGGCTCGTGGCGCATTTTCAGGAACGAAGATCAGCGCCTTCAAACCGGCGGCTGCACATTGCGAGGCTAGTGCCGAGGCGGCATTTCCGGTCGAGGCCGCCACCACGGTTTTTTCTCCCAACCGCAAGGCTTCGGCCACCATCAGAAAACTTGCCCGATCTTTCAAAGAACCACTCGGATTCAGTCCGTCGTTCTTGATCCACAACCCCTCGATATCCAAGCGCCTTCCCAGCCGTACCGCTGAAACCAATGGCGTACAACCGACGGCCAATGGCGGATGGAACTTTTTCTCAACTGCGCACAAGCACTGCCAGTCGGGTCGCTCTTTTTTAAAGGTGCCACCCAGTTTTTCGTAATCAAATTGAGCCAGTAGTATTCCCAACAGAGGTTCACCCGTCTTCCAATCCTTTTCGCAATAAGGACAGAGATAGCGAACTTCATCCCGTTCAAAGATTGCTCCGCAATGACTGCACTGATAGTGAAACCCGGACATTTTGCTTAGCCGTTCTCGTTCAATTCAGCCACCAAGGCCGCATAAAATGCAGCCGCTTCGTTTAGATGCTCGATGGGACAGGCTTCGTTAACGGCGTGTGCGTAAATCTCATTACCCGGTCCCAGACCGATACAGGGAATCCCATGCATGCCGCAAATGGCCACACCGTTCGTGCTGAAGGTCCACTTATCCACAAACGCAGCTCGACTTAAAGCCGATTGATAGGCTTTCTGTGCATGGCGAATCCAAGGAGAGTTTTCCTCGATAGCCCAGGTCGGATAGTATTTTTCTACCGGGTAAACCAACCCGGTGTACGCAGCCTCTTCGTACATCGGCACTGACACTTTGGCATCTGGATATCCGGCGCGTGCGGCGGCATCCTGTACTTCGGCCATCGCGCTTTCCTTTGTATCTCCCAACGTCAATCGTCGATCCAGATACAATCCCGCGCCATCAGGCACAGCGCACTGTGACGGCGAATTTGAACTTGCCTGCGTCACGGTGATACTACCTTTTCCCAAAAAGGGATCACTATGCAATCGTTCATGCAACTTCTCGATTTCCAGGGCAATGCGCGCAGCTTTGTAAATGGCGTTGTCACCACGTTCCGGTGCCGAACCATGACAGGACACGCCACTGACATGAACTTCCATTTCCATACGGCCTCTGTGACCGCGATAGAGATTCATGTTGGTCGGTTCGGTAATCACCACCAGTTCAGGGCGGAGTTTCTCTTCCTGAATCAGGTATTGCCAGCACAATCCGTCGCAGTCTTCCTCCATCACCGTACCGGTAAAGTAGATGCTAAACTTCTCGTTCAGTTTCATTTGCTTGATCAGTTTACCGGCAGCAACCATCGAGGCCATACCGCCTTCCTGATCCACAGTACCCCGCCCCCAGACCTTTCCGTCCTCAACTTTAGGAGTAAAAGGATCGAAACTCCACTGCACCAAGTCTCCCGGATAAACCGTGTCGATGTGCGCATCGAAAGCCAAGACACGCGGACCGTTGCCGATTCGCCCAATGACATTGCCCATACCATCCACGCGGACTTCGTCGAATCCGGTGGATTCCATTTCCTTGCTAATCACCTCGATTACATCTTTTTCCTTGCCACTGAAAGAAGGCGTACGCACCATGTCGCAAAGGAAACGAACGGTTTCGTCTTGCAGATTTCTGGCCTGTTCAAGAATGCTGGAATGCTGTTCATCGCTCACGTTATTTCTCCCGCTTCAAGAAATGAGGAATGACCGTACCGATAATATCCGAAATATTTTCAACGCCCTGATCGTCACACCAGGCTTCCATTTCGGCAAGCGCCAGTTGTACCAAGTCCGATTTCATGCGGATAAATCCGGTGCAGCTTTCTACTGCCGTTGCACCTGCAAGCATGAATTCGATCACGTCTTCGCCGCTCTGTACGCCGCCACAGGCAATCACCGGAATGTCCACGGCACAGGCGATGTCGTAGACGGCCCGCAAGGCCATCGGTTTGACCGCCGGTCCTGATAGCCACATGTACGGTTCGCTTTCACCCAGCCGAGCCGCGCGCTTGTTGATGTCGATGGACATCACCGGTCCCACCGAATTGATGGCAGTAATGCCGTCCGCACCTCCCTTTTCGCAGATAATGGCATTCGCTACGATATCCCCGGCATGCCAACTCAATTTCATGAACACCGGTTTGTTCGTCATCGACTTTGCAAGTTTCACCGTTGCCAACAGATTTGCTGCGCTGCCGGAAACGTAGTGAGTGGATAACTCAAACGCATCGACCAGCGGATCGAACAGCGGAATCAATTTTTCCAGATCTTCCGGTGTATAACCCAATGAAGCGATTAGCGGCGCTTGCCGTTTTTCCAGTGCGGGCAGGATCGTTTCCAGCCATTCCGTGTATGGTTTTTCGGACCATTTTTCGACGTTGAAAAACAGGATATCATCACTGGCCATGGCCGGTTTCGGCACGTGGGGCAACAGCACAGAAGCCGTTTTCGTTACCAAACCACCAATACCCGCCGCATCCAGAGCGAGCAGCTTGCGTAAATTATCTCCAGGCGGTCCTGCGCCCGGCATCAAAGGGTTGGCCAGCGTCATCCCTGCCAGATTCACGGAAAAATCAATGGCCATGCGAACGTACCTTTCTTCAGTTAATGGTTGCCAGAAAAGCCGTACAACCTGCCACCAATATACAGACGATCCCTTTGTATTTCAACAACTTGGAGATTTGTATTCATTCCATAGTTTCTCGGCGCAGGCCCTGGCTTCTTGCATCACGACACGTTCATCCAGAACCGTTAGCCTCCCATCTTCCAGAACGACAGTGCCTCCCGCCATGACCCAACGGGCTCGTGTATGATTTGACAGCCCGTAAAAGACATGTGCTTGGATATTCTCTTCCATGATCGATGTTGGAGAGGGATAAGGGAAGATTGCGAAATCGGCTGGTTGGTCGACTTCAAATCCGCCTAGGGTTTCTCCAAACATTTCAGATAGATATGCATATGTGTTTTCAAACAAAATCCGCCATGCAAATTCCAACGGAGCCTGCGCACCTCCACCGAAAGCGGAATAAAGCAGAAAGGCGACCCGAGCGGAAGTCAGCATGTCACCGCTCATGCCGTCTGTTCCCAATAATATCCGATTCGGATCGAGTTGATCCACTTCAGCATAGCCAACTCGATTGTTCAAGTTGGACTCGGGATTGTGAGCGACCCATACCCCTAACTCTTTTGCAAGATCCTGCTCGGATTTGCTCAAGTGAACACAGTGAGCCAGCAGACTGTGCTTGTCTAACAATCCGTAAGCATGCAGACGCGCCAGCGGACCGTCATAGCCAAGCTCTTTTGCAAACGTGACATCGCAACGATCTTCTGCTAGGTGAATGTGAATGGGAAGATCGCTCGGTCTCCTGGCAGCCACCTCCTTAAGAGATTGCTCGGAAAGTGTAAAACCGGCGTGCAAACCTAAAAGCCCACGAACTCTATTCGAGGTTTTGTGGGTTTGGGAAAATGCCAGGTTTTCCTCTATCGATTGTTCGAATTTGTCCGAACCGTTTCGATCCGATGTTTCGTGACACAGCACGGAGCGCAAATTGAACTTAGAAAATGCCTTCGTTATAACGTCAAGACTTCCCCTGGTGGCGTTCGGTGAGGAATGATGATCGACGATCGACGTGCAGCCATGACGAACCGCTTCGATAGCGGTAGTCAAAGCAGAATACTTTATGCTTTCTTCCTGTAAGGCCCGATCCAATCTCCACCAAAGCACTTGTAATCGTGATGGAAAATCCGGCATCGGTTCCGTAATGGGCATACCTCGTGCTAACGCGCTGTAGGCATGCTGATGCGAATTCACAAGTCCCGGCAACGCGATTGCATTTTGTTCATTTACACGTTTGGCATGCTCAAATTCTCGTCGAATCGTTTCGGCAGCCGGACTTTTATCCGTTGCTTCCAATATCGCTTTTAAAATCCCATTTTCAACAAAGAGTTCCGCATCCCGAAACAGTTGTTTACGTTTGGGATCGAAAGCAGCCTGAACATGAAATACCTGTTTAATATCCGTCAATTGAATACCCCGATACAATATAAACGATACACCCCTTACTATCTGGTATAACGGTCAATGAAGCGCATCGCAAGGGAAAAGTCGGACGCGTATCCAGTCGACCTAGAAATCGTTAGCCAACGCAAACTTCGTTTGATTTCAACGCATTCCGAGCAAAATTGCCGTCTACAAGTTTTAGGCTGATTTCATAGGAGAAATCTTTCTTTTAAAATAAAAACCTTTATAATAGTGCGTCCATTCTTCGCCCGACAGGATCGCTGGATGACCTCGATTTTCGTGGTGGAGGGGAAAATATCTGTTAGGATACATCAAACCGGACAAACGAATTTCCGGTTGATTGTAATTCATTGTTGCGGATGCAAACGATGTTGTTTGCAGTCAGGAAAGGCAGCGGCTATGCAGCAGAAGTTGGAAGAACTCAAACAGCAGGCGCAGATCGCCATCGAAGCATGTACGGATGATACGCAACTGCACGAGTGCAAGGTGAACTATCTCGGCAAAAAGGGCTCGATCACGTCACTAATGAAAACCCTGCGCGATTTTCCTCCCGAAGAGCGGCGCGAGATCGGCAAATGGATCAACGAGACCAAACTGTCCGTAGAAGCGGCAATAGAACAACGTAAAGTGGCTCTGGTGGAAGGCCGCTACGATGATATCGGCGAGCGTGAATGGATTGACGTAACCGAACCCGGCGTCACAAATGAGTTGGGTCACCTGTTCCCGATTCACTTAGTTCAGCGGGAACTGGAGAACATCTTCACTTCTATGGGATTCGAGATTTTGGATGGTCCGGAAACGGAATCCGAATACAACAATTTCGAAGCACTGAACATCCCCGGAGATCATCCGGCACGCGACATGCAAGACACGTTCTGGACGGAAGACGGCAACCTGCTGCGCACGCATACATCCTGCATTCAGATTCGCGGCATGGCTAATCGAAAACCGCCGCTGCGACTGATCGCACCGGGGCGCGTTTTCCGTTACGAGGCCACAGACGCCAGCCATGAGAACACTTTCTGGCAAATGGAAGGATTGATGGTGGATCGTAACATTTCGGTTGCGCATCTCATCCATTTCATGCGTTCGCTATTGCGGGAGATTTTCGGAAAAGACATGAAGATCCGGCTGCGCCCCGGCTTTTTCCCCTTCGTGGAACCGGGCTTCGAGTTGGACATTCAATGTCAGATCTGCGGCGGCAGCGGTTGCTCGGTCTGTAAGCAAACCGGCTGGGTAGAACTTCTACCTTGCGGCCTTGTGCATCCCAATGTTTTGTCGATGGCGCAAATCGATCCGGACGTCTACTCGGGATTCGCATTTGGTCTGGGACTGAGCCGCCTTGTGATGATGCGCTATGGGATCGACGATATCCGGCATTTTCTGTCCGGCGATCTGCGCTTTATCCGACAATTCTAGGCTTTATTAAAAAAGGCAAACACCCAACATCCTTATCCAAGGGAGTTTTACGTTGAAGATATCGCTGAACTGGATTCGAGATTTTGTAGAATTGGCCGACATTACACCGGCGGAATTGATGGAACGCGTAACCATGGCTACCGCCGAAGTCGAGGAAGTGGAAACCTGCTGGGAGCATTTGCATCAGGTCGTCACGGCGCGGGTCACACAGATCAATCCTCATCCCAACGCGGACAAACTTCGATTGGTGCGCGTTAACGACGGACAGAGCGAAATGGAAGTGGTCTGCGGCGCCCCAAATGTCGCCATGGACCAGATCGTCGCCCTGGCCAAGATCGGGACGAAGTTACCTGGTGGCGAATTGAAAGCCTCCTCGATTCGCGGCATTCGCTCGGAAGGAATGATCTGCGCCGAAGATGAACTGGGACTTTCAGAAAGCCACGAAGGCATTTTGATCTTCCCGCAAGACACGCCCATCGGTATCACCCTGGACAAGCTCTATGGTCCAATGGACATCGTATTGGAAGTAGACAATAAATCACTGACCAACCGCCCGGACCTTTGGGGGCACGTCGGTTTTTCACGTGAACTGGCCGCCATTTACAACAAGCCGCAACGCTTCAGCGTGGACGAATCGCTTTTGGTAAAGCCGGAAAATCCGGACCCGTTGCGCATCGACAATCAAACGTCGGAGTTGTGTCCGCGTTATTCTGCACTGGTAGTCAATAACGTAGAAGTCAAACCCAGTCCGGCATGGATGCAACACCGCTTGCGTAGCGTGGGATTGCGACCCATAAACAACCTTGTGGATGTGACCAACTACGTGATGCTTGAGTTGGGTCAGCCGATGCATGCCTTCGACCGCCGACAAATTCAGGGTGATTGCATCGTGATTCGCACAGCCAAGGCAGATGAGATTTTCACGACTCTCGATGAAAACGAACACAAACTGCTTGAGAGCGATATCGTCATCGCTGACACACAACGGGCCGTAGCGCTGGGCGGTGTCATGGGTGGTATGAATTCGGAAATCGTGGACGACACCACTTGCGTGGTGCTCGAATCCGCCAATTTCCACCCTGCAACGATTCGTCGCACCGCGAACCGGCTGAACCTGCGTACCGATTCTGCGCAGCGTTTCGAAAAAGGACAGGATCCCGCCGCCACCTATCCGTCGATTATCCGGGCAGTGGAATTGATTCGCGAAACCTGCCCGCAGGCTCAAGTAGTATCTGAATTTCTAGATGCTTGGCCCTCACCGCCAGAAACGATTAAGATCGATATCGATTTCGAACACATTCATACCCGGCTTGGAGAACGGCTGCCGGAAGAGCAGATCATCGGTATCCTGGAAAGCCTGCGATATGGAGTGGAACGCAACGGTCAACAATTGCATTTGACAGTTCCTTCTTATCGCGCCACCGGTGACGTCAGCATGAAAGCCGACATCGTAGAAGAAATCGGTCGTATTTACGGTTACGACAACATCACGCCAATTGCTCCCTTGGTTCTTTCCGATCCTCCGCGAGCCAACCTTCAACGAGAACTGGAATGGCAACTCCGCGATATCCTTTGTCAAAAGCTGAATTTCGACGAAGTGTCGAATTACTCCTTTGCCAATCCACAGACTTATGAGAAGGCGGGCTTTGATACGGAAGGTTACTTGCGCTTGCGAAATCCGATTTCGGTGGATGCAGATCGTATGCGGGGCGACCTGATTCCGCAAATTATCGCCAATTGCGCCACAAACCAGAAGCATTTCGAGCAGTTCCGCCTGTTCGAACTAGGCCGTACCATTCGCAAACAGGATCGAAACGACAAGGCACTTGCAAATGAAACCACCCGCTTGTGCGGCGCGGTATATGGTGAAGAAGAAACGCCTTTCTACGTTACTAAGGGGTTGATCCTCCAGTTACTGGAAGAAATCCGCCTTCCCAACGTGCAGGTGACGATTCCTCAGAATCTGCCGAGTTGGCTGCATCCGGGCAGATCCATCCAATTGAATTTCGCGAAAAAGACCATCGGCCTGCTTGGAGAACTGCATCCGCGAATTGCGGATCGTTTCGAATTGAAAAAACGTGTGGCGCTGTTCGATCTGGATGTCGATCTTCTTTTCAATCTACCCAGAAAGAAGCTGGCTTTTGAACCGCTGCAACGCTTCCCTGTCAACCCGGTTGAAATTACAGTCGTGGTCGACCGTACCCGCCCGGTAGCGGAAATCGAACAAGTGATCAGAAAGGCCGCAGGAAAACGATTGTTCGACATGGCATTCCTGTACAAATATGAAGGAGAACGCCTGACACAAGGCAAAAAGGCTGTTACTTATCGCGTGGTCTTCGGCGCTAAAGATTGCACCCTGGCTCATGAAGAAACCGCTGCTTTGCATGAAGGTTTGTTGAAGGCATTGAGAGACGCCAACATGCCGATTCGCGGCGAAGAATAATTTCTACCGGACTTTTCCGGTTTATCAACCCGCGCCTTAAGCAAGGCGCATGGGAGCAGAGTTTATGAAACGATCGATTCGCGCCTCGCTTACGTTTTTCTTTTTTCTGGCTTGTACGATCCCACTCGTAACAGCCGGCTGCTCGGATGGAAAGGCCGTTACCGAAACGGTGGTGTATCAAACCATCGGCGAGGCGGGAGGTACCATGCTTGGGCCAAAAGGGACGAAAATCATCGTGCCACCCAATGCATTGACTCAGCCCACCATTTTGGAAGCCTTTGAAATCGTTAGTGAAGAAGTACCTGCATTCTATTCGGATGGAATCGACTCGGAGAGTATCGATGAAAGCGATCTAGAACGGGCGCAATACAAACGAATTTCAATCGGGCTGTGGCTGGGACCGGAAGGTCTAACTTTTGCCAAACCGGTTACAATCGAAATGCCCTATTCTCCCGGCACCATGTCGAACGAACAGCAGATTCAAAACGTCCGTGCCTTTACAACCAGCAATCCATACTCAACCGACTGGCAACCGTTGCAGGGATCGGTACAGACAGATGGTCATCTGAGCATTTTCGACACGATTCATTTCAGCATCTTCGCCCTTTTTTATTCGGATCAGGAAATCGTATCGGATGGCGACCAGGAAACCGATGGAGATAATGCCTGTTCCTGCGAAGCATTTAGTGGTGACTGGTGTGCGCGAAACGTGACCGGCTGTGTGGGAGTTGCCTCTTTCCGATTCGAATCAGCAGATCTGGACGACACCAACCAACCGTTAGTTCCGGATCTCTGTTCCTATCAGATTCTGTCCGTTAGCGCATCTGGTGCAGAAACCTCATTGTTTGCCACTTCCGACTGCACTACTTTGCAACAAGCTCCTCTTCCAATGCTAGGAAACCAAGGATGCCAACTCAGTTATTCGGACGAAAAACAGGCGTTGACGCTTGATTGCTTGAGTTGCAGTATGGATTACACCATGATTGCCTGCGACGAACCCGATGGGGATTTCTCCCCTGATGGAGATATCACACCTGACGGAGATGTCCCACCAGATGGAGATATCACACCTGATGGAGATGTCGCACCAGATGGAGATGTCGCACCAGATGGAGATATCACACCAGATGGAGATATCACACCTGATGGAGATGTCGCACCAGATGGAGATATCACTCCTGATGGAGACGTCACTCCTGATGGGGATGTCGCTCCTGATGGCGACGTCACTCCTGATGGAGATATCACGCCTGATGGCGATGTCACTCCCGATGGCGACGTCACTCCTGATGGAGACGTCACGCCTGATGGAGACGTCACTCCTGACGGAGACGTCACTCCTGACGGAGACGTCACTCCTGACGGAGACGTCACTCCTGATGGAGATGTAATTCCAAATGGAGACATTGATCTAGATACACTTGACGCAGCCGAGCTGGAAGCGGATACTATAGAGAATGATCTATCTGTTACCGATGGTGACCAGGAATTTTCTGGCGAGCAAAGTGACGCAGAAATCATCCCTCCATCGGCCATTCTCCGCTGAAGAATCCACACCTGATATCGTAGCGGAGGCAGTAAGGAGAAGTCGATGTACCATTTCGAGCCACGATCTGTCATGCGCCTTACGCTGTTGTTTCTTTTATCTGTATCCTTGCTAATAGCTTGTAGCTCCTCTTCTGACCCGCAAGATCACGATCAAGATTCCATTTCCGATGGGGATTTGGATACGACAGACACCGACGGCGACTTCGATCTTGAAACCGATCTAGATACCGATCTGCTCTCGGAACAAGCAGACGAAGAAAACGACACCTCGGAAAATTCGGAAGATGGCGACACGGACGCAATTGACGAAGAAACGCCCTGTGTACCCAATGCATGTGATGTGTGCGGCGGACCGCCCTTGCCCTTGCATGGTCACGCCTGTGGCGACTGTGGAACCTATCGATGTTCAGAGGACGGCCTATCTCTTGTTTGCGATGATCCCGGTTTCAACGAATGCGATGTCTGCGGCCCGGAGTTGAGCAACCTCGGCGATGCGTGTGGCGTCTGCGGCGTTCGTATTTGCAGCGAAAATGGACGCTATGCCGAATGCGATGATCCCGGCAGCAACGAATGCGGCGTCTGTGGCGCCGCCCTTCCCGATTTCGGCTATTCATGCGTCAGCGATGAAGGCTGTGATGGAATGTACGAGTGCGCCCAGGATGGTTTATCGCTAGTCTGTTCCGCACCACTGGCCAATCAATGCGAGCGTTGTGGCGGTCCGGATCTGCCTGAAATCGGGCTTGATTGTGTAAACAGTTCCGGTTGTCCCTCTAATTACGTTTGTAACACCAACGGCACAGACAGTCTTTGCGATACAGATATCGTCCCCAACGAATGCGGTCTTTGCGGCGGTCCTGCGCTGCCTGACCATGGAACAACTTGCACCAACTCCTCCAATTGCCCAGGAACGTATGTGTGTAACAGCACCAACGATGCCCTTCTGTGTGATGGGATGCAAATCAACCAGTGTGGAGTCTGCGGCCCGGACCTGCCGAATATGGGCCAGATTTGCACAAATGCTTCAGGCTGTACGGGCGTCTATTTTTGTCGTCCAGGTGGCCAATCTCTAGGCTGCAATGCACCGTCTATCAATGACTGCGGCGTCTGCGGTGCCAATCCACCCAACCTTGGATCTCTTTGCTTCAGCACAGATGGATGCCAGGGGCATTACATTTGTAGCGCTAACGGGCTGCAATCGGTCTGCGATGCCGAACTTTTCAACGCTTGCGGAGTATGCGGACCGCAATTGCCCGAAATTGGGGAAGTATGCGAAGATGCAGAAAGCGGCTGTACCGGAACATGGGAGTGTAGCGAAGACGGTCTATCTGCGGTTTGCGATATTTCCTTGTGCTTACAGGGAGATGGCGAATGGGAAAGTGCCGGAGACTCCGATCTTGATACTGAAGCATTGCCCTAAACTGCGATCTTTTTACAGTTCTCGGAAACATTCCTCTGCCCGCCTGCTCAATCTTGTTTAGAAGCCCCGATTTTTTGTATGATTTCCTTGATTTTGGATACACTCCGACATAGGATGAAGTTGGTATCATGCCGGAAATCTGAGAAGAGGAAACTTTTTGTGGGGAGGCAGTGATGACGCGAGGTTTGGCATTTTCGATACTAATCGTTTTTTTGATGTTGTGGTCTGTCCCCGGCTTTGCCGGTGATACGCAATGGCGTGTGGATGGCTCCGGCCCTACGTTCGCGGAGATCATTGCTGATGCACCCAATGTTGTTTTCGCTCAGATTACAGCAGTAGACGGTACCGGAGTGCGGGCATCGATCAGCAAAGCGATCAAGGGCAGCGTACGAGATGAAATTCGTATTATCAGCTTCAACAAGCTGAAATATCAACCCATAAAAGACTCCCGGTCTTTTTTTAAAGCAGGAGAAGACTACTTCTTTTTCCTGAATGCTGCGATGATCGGTTCTGTTCCCTTTGAACCCGTTCGTAATTCTGTTGCTTTGAAAGTGGATCGCGGCACTATCCGAACTTCGGTGCTTTCTCCCGCGTTTCCCCAATATTTCCACGAGTTCGATTATGAAATCTTCGATGGGTATTTAAGTAATCTGGCCCAGCGCTTGAACCAGCGACCAGTCGATCCGGTTTTTCTTGGCCGTTTGCTTGAAAAACTCGAGGCCGCTTCCCAAAACGCCAATGACACCATGGCGGCCTCTTATCTGAAGATGGTCGCCCAACTTTCCCCAAGTTATGACAATACGGACATCCTTTTCAATCTGTTAAAGAGCAAAGACATCAATGCCCGTTTGCTAGCCATTCAAACCTTAACAGACTTGTCTCTGCAACTTCGAAAAGCGACTCCGGCAAAAGACAAAAGTGCGAAAACAAAAAAACGTAAGCGAAGCAAATCTCGCAAAGGAAAAACGGAAAAAAAATCGAAGGTGGATCTGATCTTCGATCAAATCAGTTCCACCCTACAATCAGACTCCTCACAGCTAGTTCGCTCCGTTGCGGCAAAAGCACTCAGTATCATTCAGGATCAGCGCGCCATTCCGGTGCTGGCCGATATGATCGATAAGACAGAAGACAAACAGCTCGAACAGTGCGAATTGTATCCGGCTCGCGGCCTGGAAACCTCGATGAGCGCCGTATTGCGTGCCGTCATCGAGTTCGAAAGTGAAGATTCGTTGGATGTATTGGAACGGGAACTGCTCAAAAACAAAGTCGATTCCTTCCGCGTGATTCTGGAAATATTCCGTGATTACGCAGATATGGATCTGAACTTGTTGCTCTTGGATCTGTTGCAGGACCGCAATTTCCTCCCCCGCCAGGTGGCGATTCTTGAATATTTCCGTTCCATCAAAGATGACGTGACAATCCAGGGTCTTAAGGACTTGTTCGTCTCTCCGGAAGCAGGCTCGGAGTTCATCCGTAAAAGCATTATTGAAGTCTTCGAAGACTATAAAGAACCTAAAAGCACCGTAGAATTCCTTATGAAAAACGGTCTGCACGATCCCAGCCCGGTTGTGCGCCAAGCTGCCGCTCGCGCACTTGGAAAACTGGGCGACCCGAAAGCCGTTTCGGAATTCCGCGAAATTTATTTCAAGGAAAGTAACCGCCTGGCGCGAGAATTCTTCGTTGAAGCCCTCGCACAGATTAAATCCCCCAGCGCCTACGAATGCCTCAAATGGCTGCTTGAAAAAGAAACGGACCCGCGTATGGTCAAACAGATCAAGTTCGCAATGAAGAAAAGCCGGTTCCTCTCTCGCTAACGGGCGCGCATCCAAGCCTGTAACGGCTTTGGACCAACATTCATGTTTCGTATCGCAATCACTACGTTGGGTTGTAAAACCAACCACTACGATTCTGCACGTCTGCTGGGTCAACTGGATCCAGCGGTTTTCGTACAGGTTCCTTTCAAGCAACAGGCGGATGCCTATATCATCAACTCCTGTACCGTTACAGCCACGGCAGACCGACAAAGCCGTCAGTTTGCGTATCGCGCACGACGCACCTCACCGGAGGCACTGGTTATCCTGACTGGATGCTATGCCAATACCGCCAAAAACGAATTGCTCAAAATTCAAGAAATCGACCAGATTGTCACCCGAGAGCAAACAAACGGCGTAATACAACTGCTCCTCGAACGGGCCCGAAGTCATGGTTACAAGCCAAGCATAAACGATCACGGTCCCCGCTTCAGCACCAGAGATCGTCCCTACCTTAAGGTGCAGGATGGTTGCGAAGCGCATTGCTCTTATTGCATCATTCCTCGTGCGCGAGGTCCGGTAAACAGCAAACCCATTAACCAAGCTGTAGAGGAACTTTCTGCACTTGGTGAACAGGGTTACAAGGAAGTTGTGTTGACCGGCATTCATATCGGCCAATGGGGACGCGACTTACCCGGCAAGCCGGTATTTTCAGATCTCCTACAAGCCCTGGATGAAAGCAAGCACATTCCGAGAATTCGGCTCAGTTCTCTTGAGCCACTGGAATTGACGGATCGGGTTATTGATATCATCAAGTACGCTCATTCGATATGCCCACATCTACACATCCCATTACAAAGCGGCTGCGATTCGATTCTTGAACGAATGCGACGCCCCTATCGCACCCGCCACTATGCCCAGCGCATCGAGCGAGCCGTCTCGGAAATATTAGATGTCGGAATCGGTTTGGATGTGATTGTCGGCTTTCCCGGTGAAAGCGAGGATGAATTCAAACAAACGGAAGACTTTATCCGAACACTCCCGATAGACTATCTGCACGTTTTCCCCTATTCCGAGCGTCCCGACACTCCTGCCGCCTCCATGCCGGATCAGGTTCCGGTTCAACAAAGGCGCGAGCGCGCCCGACGCCTTATCGAATTAGACCAGCAGTCGCGCCTGCAAAGCGCCAAACGCCAGTTCGGAAAAACACTTACCGTATTGGTTGAACAGGACAAGCACAGAGAAAGCAGATTGTACCAGGGCTTCTCTACAAATTATTACCATGTCCTGATTGACTCTGAAGAAGATATTCGCAATAATATCGTAGATGTAATTGCAGGTGACTTGTACAATCACTCTCATCATCTGATTGCGAAGCTTCGCTGATAAAACTATAAGGAGAACCTGGGCGTGAAGCAGCAGGAAATCGAACGACGCCTTGCCGCCGCAGAAAAAGCATTGGGGCACACCTTTCAGTCCAAAGATTTACTGATGGAAGCCTTGGTGCATCGTTCATATGCCAATGAATCCAAAGATCCGTCCATCCACGATAATGATCGCCTAGAATATCTCGGTGATGCCGTACTGGATATGGTTATCGCGAAAATACTATACCTGGAACACCCCAATCATAGCTCCGGTCAGATGACGAAGTTACGCTCCAGTCTGGTAAACGAAAAAACGCTGGCTCATATCGCAAAAGAAATGGATATCGGTCAGATTATCTTTTTCGGCGTCGGAGAAGAAAAGAGCGGCGGAGCGGAAAAATCGTCCGTTTTAGCCGACACCTATGAATCTCTCTTGGCTGCGGTATTTCTGGATGGAGGCTTGCCTGCCGTTACTTCGCTGATAGAACGGGACATGCGCCCACGCATTCGACAGAGGATGAAGTCTCTTGGTCGCCGTGACGCTAAATCCCTGTTACAGGAAATCTGTGCGAAGTCGCATCGCCCGATTCCCAGGTATATTCGTACTGGCAAAACCGGTCCCGACCATGAGTCACGCTATTCCGTTGACTGTATGCTTGACCAGGTCCGCTATGGTCAGGGTACGGGAAGAAGTATCAAAGTAGCCGAGCAACAGGCGGCAAACGAAGCATTGGACAAGCTACAGGCTGAAGAACCCGAGATTACGGAGTCGAATCATGATTCATGAGCGCTCACTAAGTACTCCAGCAAGAGAATGCCTAGTCGAGATCACGGACCTTCTACAACAGGCCGTTCACGAAGCGAACATTCACCAAGGCAGCATCACGGTCTTCATTCCACACACCACCGCCGCTGTCACAATCAATGAAAATGCCGATCCGACAGTCAAACGCGACATGCTTACAACCTTGGCTCGCCTGATCCCTCATCATGGAAATTATCACCATTCCGAAGGCAATTCGGATGCACATGTCAAAGCTTCTATGTTTGGAGCGTCCGAACGCATACTGGTTCACAATGGCAAACTGCTACTGGGAACCTGGCAGGGAATCTATTTCTGTGAGTTCGACGGCCCTCGCTCCAGGCGCATGTACCTCCACTTGGAAGGAAACGAACAAGATGATTAAAGCTATCGCCATAGCAACATTCCTATGCGTCTTCTTTCTATTGCAAACATTCCCCGCACATGCCGGCGTCGCCTGTGGTGGCACGACCTGCCCGGAACACTATTTGTGCCTGGATCGCGGTGATGGAGAATCCTGCTGGATGATCTGCCAAACCAATCTGCAATGTCCAACTACTTGTTGCACGCGGATTTCTGTACCATACACCGCCTGGATCTGCGGTACCGAAGATGATTGCGGTATGACCACCACCACCGATGGTGATGGCGGAACGATGTCGGACGGCGACGTAACTTACAGCACCGATGGTGATGACGGCAATTCCGTTGAAACCAGCGATTGCGGCGAAAACACTTGCACTTCCTGGGAACTGTGCATCGTCATCGAATCCGGTCGAACCGCGTGTGCATCCCTATGCGAATCCGATTCCGATTGCTCCTCTGGTTGCTGCGCGGATGTCGTCACCGGGGATAAAGTCTGCCTGCCTGCCGATATGGATTGTCCCAGGGGAAGTAGTTCCAGCAGTACGGATGGTGACGATACGGAGGAAGACGATGACAGTGGCAGCGACAGCCCCTTCTCCTGCGGGAATCAAACAGGCGCACCCAGTCTCTGGTTCTGGCTTATCTTATTGACCGGAGCGCGGTTGACCCTGTGGTTCACACGCAGAAAAGGACTAGATCGCTTTGTTGGATGAGCAATTTAAACTCAATCACAAACCGCTGCCTTTGCCCGACGGATTGCTCCTGCTCGCCATAACCGGGATCATTTTAGGGGCAATCGGCTGCTGGTATACCGTTAACGGCTGGTTGACAGTTGAAGTCAGCGACGTCGAGCAATCCCCATCCTTATTTGATGAATTTACAAAAGGCCTGCCACAAGAAATCAAACAGCAGTTAAATCAACTCCGCGCAGACCCGAGAACGGAAAAGCTATTAGACAAATCCATGGAGGAAATCAAGCATATTTTCCCACAGCGTCCTCTATACGACACGGCTAGTTTTCTACTTTCTCTGCTTGGCTTGATCGCCGGAATAGGCATCCTGATGCGTCGCGATTGGGGACGCCAACTGGAAATCTGGTTTATTGTTTCAGCCACCGTCACCCTGGCCGTTTCCGGCTATTACATTCTTCCCGATCTTGCACGTGTCATCTATACCCTGTATTCCGGTATGGGACTGGATGTAAACCAGGAAAACATGGTCGCGACATTTCTTCGGGTCTGGACCTTGGTCGTGATCACGTTTGTAATTCTTCATGCAGGAATCGTTTACTATCTAATGCGCCCTCGCGTCAGAGCAGCATTTCAACCCGTGTCAAAAAGTGTCGGTGACTCATCCCTGCGCTAGCCGATCAGGCGCTTTCTCGCCGTATCTCGGCTCCCAGGCGATTCAGCTTCTCTTCTAACCGTTCATATCCGCGATCCAGGTGGTAAATACGTGTCACCTCGGTAAAACCATCGGCCACGAGCCCTGCCAAAACGAGACAAGCGCTGGCACGTAAATCCGTAGCCATCACGTTCGCTCCTTGCAAATGCCCCACACCACTTACTACCGCAGTGCGACCTTCCAGACGAACATCCGCTCCCATGCGCTGCAACTCGCTGACGTGCATGAAGCGATTCTCGAAAATCGTTTCATTTACTACACTCTGCCCCTCGGTAACACTCATCAGCGCCATTAATTGCGCCTGCATATCCGTTGGAAATCCGGGATATGGTCCCGTTGTCACATTCGCCGACACCAACGCCCCGACACGACGCACACGAACACCACCCTCAACTTCCTCAATTAACACTCCCATTCTCGTCAATTTTTCAATCAACGCCGTCATGTGGTCCACTCGGCAATTTTTCAAGACAACATCACCACCAGTCATCGCCGCTGCAATCATATACGTACCGGCAACGATACGATCCGG
Source organism: Myxococcota bacterium (assembly GCA_965140415.1). Lineage (GTDB taxonomy): Bacteria > Myxococcota_A > SURF-8 > SURF-8 > SURF-8. Next base: position 2,908,774 of record OZ223209.1, on the reverse strand, counting down.
AATTACCGAATATTCGATATCATGCAACTCTGGAACACCTTCAACAATCAATTCCGATGTCCCAACTCCGCTGATTTTGCCTCCCATCGCATTTAGCATATTCGCCAGATCCGACACTTCCGGCTCTCGTGCGCAATTCTGCAACACACTGATTCCCTGTGCCTGCACGGCAGCCATCAGCACATTTTCCGTACCTCCAACCGTAGGTACGTCGAACACGATGCGAGCGCCCTTTAAGCGACGTGGAGCACGTGCCTTGATATACCCATGCTCCAAGCGAATTTCCGCTCCCAGTTGCTCCATTCCCTTTAGATGCTGATCGACCGGACGCGCCCCGATGGCACAACCACCCGGCAACGACACTTTGGCCTGATTGAATCGCGCCAAAAGCGGTCCCAATACCAGCACGGAAGCTCTCATCGTCTTCACCAGATCATAAGGCGCTTCCAGATGATTGACTTCCTCCGTGTCGATATGTATATCCCCATTCTCTGCCCGTGCCGCTTCCGCTCCGATTTGCCGTAATAGCCTCAGCGTCGTATCCACATCCCACAAATCCGGCACGTTGCGTAAAACAGTCTTTCCGCCATTTAGGATAGATGCCAACAATATCGGCAAAGCCGCGTTTTTCGACCCGGAAATCTCCACTTCGCCTTTCAGTTTTGCCCCACCGTTGATAATCAGCTTATCCATGAGATTCCCACGCCTTTCGTCAAAATCTTTTTTATATTGAATTTACCTAAAAAACCTGTTATTTTTCTCTCATCTTTTCGTGCAGAATGCAAGTGTCACCACATAACTATACGAATCGGGAAACGAATGGCGACAAAAAATTCGATCTCAATCTCGGAAATCCAGCGAATTCTTCAAGAAAAGGTCGATACCTGCGCCCTTTGCGGTGGCAGCGACTGGGAACTTGAACCCGAACTGTTATTCCTGCGTTTGGGCACCATGTCAAACGTGCGCGAAATAAAAAATAAACAGGTTCGCTGTGTCCTACTCGTCTGCAACACCTGCGGAAACACTCATATTATCAATATCAACACGCTGGCACATAACGAGCGGAAACGAAAAATCCAGGAAAACCCAGACGAAACCAACGCTTCAGAATTAGAGGAAGCGCCTCCGTTGTCGTATCTCGAAGACGAATAGAAGAAATCGCCCTATCCCCAATTTGAAAAAATAGAATTTCTCAACCGATCAGCACTTCCAACAACTCGCTGGCGCGGTGCTTGTCTCGGAGAGCATCTTGCTGGCGCACGCATTTTGATAGAATCATCAAGCGTATACCATCATTTTCTGAGACAAATTTGGCAATCTGTTTTGCAAGATGCGCTACGAAGCGCAAGCAACGTGACAGCGGGGGACGCGGGCGGGGATTCTCTGACAGTGCAAAGCTTTTACGACGCTCAGGGGTGTTTCTGCGCGCAAACGATGCGATCACGACCGGCTAAATCCTTTTGGATGTCAGTCGTTTCGAATTCGCCGGATTCCTCCAGTAATTTCAATACTGCAACCCCTTGATTGGCACCGATCTCCAATAACAACCAACCTTTTTCCAACAATTTAGAGGGTGCCGTCGCGACGATCCGTCGGATGATATCCAGACCATCCGAACCGCCATCTAACGCCAAATGAGGTTCGTGAGTACGAACTTCAACGTCCAGTTCCTCGATTTCAGAACTGACAATGTAGGGAGGATTGGAGATGATCAGATCGAAGGGAGGCTGATCCATAACGGGTTCGAACAAATCCCCGTGGAGCAGATGTAAGCGTCCCAATACTTCATGATACCTTGCATTGCCTCGTGCAACATCAAGAGCATCCAGCGACAAATCCACCGACCAAAGTTCAGCCTGCTGCCATCCAACCGCCAGCGCAATCGAAATCGCTCCGGTTCCTGAACCAATTTCCAGCACCCGCCTTCTATTTGAGTCTCCTTCTGGAGCTACTTTTTTAAAGGCGGTTTCGACCAGGATCTCCGTTTCCGGTCGTGGAATCAAAACCTTGTCAGACACCTGCATCTTCAAGGCGTAAAAATCCTGTTCGCCGGTAAGATGCTGTACAGGCACGCCACTGCCACGCCTGCGAATATGCTCCCGATAGACACTCAATTCCTCTTCCTTGAGCGGCTGATCGTGTCGCATGTACAATTCAAAACGTTTACACCCAAGGACATGGGCCAATAGAATCTCGGCATCCACGCGTGGACAAGCCACACCTTTACGTGAAAAATAGTCTTCGCTCAAGCGCAGAACTTCTAACACTTCACGTGGCGAATCGGACGGGTTCCCGCTCACACCTCGCTCCCTTTCAACGCTTCCGCCTGGAAAAAGGTGCGCGTCTGCACAATCAACTCATCCATATCGCCCTGTAGAATTTCTTCCAGCCGATAAACGGTGTAGTTAATGCGATGATCGGTCAAACGCCCCTGTGGGAAATTGTAGGTACGAATGCGCTCGGATCGATCTCCACTGCCTACCATGCTTTTTCGACTGTCGGCCCGTTCCTTGGCCAGCGTTTCCTGTTCTTTTTCCAACAGACGCGACATCAGGATCTTCATCGCCTTGGAGCGATTCTTGATCTGCGAGCGTTCATCCTGGCAAGCAACCACGATCCCGGTAGGAATGTGAGTAATTCGAACCGCGGAGTCGGTTGTGTTAACGTGCTGCCCGCCTGCACCGCTGGAGCGATACACATCGATACGCAGATCTTCCGGTCGAATATCGACATCAGCCTCTTCCGCCTCTGCCAATACCGCGACCGTTGCTGCTGAAGTATGAATGCGTCCCTGAGACTCGGTTTCCGGTACGCGCTGTACACGATGCACACCACTCTCGAATTTCAAATGGCTATACACATCTTTACCGGCAATAAGCATCACGATTTCTTTTACACCGCCCAGATCGCTTTCATGGGCGCTCAACACTTCAACTTTCCAGTTTTTGTTTTCGGCGTAACGCAGGTACATGCGATACAGATCCCCTGCGAACAGCATCGCCTCTTCACCACCGGTTCCCGCCCGGATTTCGACGATCACGTTTTTAGAATCATTCGGATCTTTGGGAAGCAGTAAAAGCTTCATATGTTCTTGCAGCTCATCGCGACGCTGGTGCAACTCATCCAGTTCCTCACGAGCCATCTCGCGAATTTCCCGATCGCTTTCCTGTAACAGGTCTTCGTTATCCGCAATCTGACGAATCACGTCTTTGAATTTCTCATAATTTTCGACCAGTTCGGACAAGTCCGAATGTTCTTTACCCACTTCCTGGAATCTCTTCCGATCGGAAATCACAGCCGGATCGGACAGTTGTTCTTCCAATTTCCGGTACTTTTCAACGATGGCATCCAGTTTTTCCAACATAGCGTATTCAATCACTTAATTTGGGTTCAACAATCCATTTAGCCTGCGAATTCAGCCTGCATAGGAAAAGCAGGAGAATTCGTCGCCGCCAGAAAATTCATCGAATGAGCCACACAGCTAGAAGGGAACGTCCTTGAAACTAGGATAGATTTCGATTTCCTTACTGTCCAGATCGTTCGCTCCGACCTGTTCACGCCATAGCGCTTTACGCAGAGAAGTCAACCCGATTTCCAGTTGCTCGTCGTCTGGTTCTCGCGTTGTGATCAGTTGCAGCCAAAGTCCAGGCTTGACCAGAGATCCAACAATCGGATTGTCCATATGTTTGGCAGACCAGCGCAGGAATTCGTAGGAAATCCCGGCAATCGGCAGCATCAGGGGAAGCTTGATCGCAATCTGAATCAGGGCATTCACCCAGGTGTTGGGATGAAATTGCGGCAGGAAAGGAAATACAACCATGAACGTGATTATGGATGACAAGAGCACGATGATGATAAAACTGGTCCCGCACCTTGGATGCAAGGTACTGTATTTCCTGGCGTTTTCTACAATCAGCTCTTCGCCGTGTTCGTAGGTCTTGATCGCCTTGTGTTCCGCGCCGTGATACTGGAAAACCCGGCGAATATCCGGCATGAAGCTGATCGCCAACACATAGGCTACAAACATGGTGATTTTGATCACGCCGTCTGAAATGTGAAACAGGACGGAATCCGTGGACAGCCCAAGAAGCGTTGCCAACAGATGCGGGATTCCCTTGAACACCAGAAAGGCAAAACCAAGCGAGAATGCAATCGTCCCGATCAGCCACCAGCGAGACATCGGAGGCTCTTCGTTGATTTCATGCCTGACGGAATCGTCATCGCTTGAGGCATCCGCTAAGGGAACTTCACTTACGCTTACTTCGTTCCTAGTTCCGTCGTTCTCTAAAGCCTTGGCTTCTTTCTCCGCTTTTTGTGCTGCCTCTTCCGCAACCATCGCCTGATTTGCGGAAAACATCAACGCCTGAATGCCATTGATCAACGATTCGATCAGCACAATGGCGCCACGTAAAAACGGCCAGCGCAAAAAGGTAAATCTCTCCCACAGAGATTCCCAAACACGTTCGGTAACGATGATTTCCCCGGTCGGACGACGCACACACACCGCCAGCGACTTGGGCGAACGCATCATCACACCCTCAATAATAGCCTGCCCACCAACATTAACTTTATTACTCATCTTGCTCCACCTGGGTTAGTACGTTCATAACGACATTACCTTAGAGCCTTCTGGCAGGGTAAACATTCCCTCCCAAATCTCCAGGCGGACCCGATAGTCCGGGCGGACCGAAACCACTGTTCGAAATCCGCACCGGCAAATTGAATCGGCGAATGGGAAAGGGCTCTATTTTTCTGCGAAACTTTTGCGACCGTACTTGCGGTTGAATCGTTCCACGCGGCCCTCGGAATCGAGGAGTTTCTGCTTTCCGGTGAAAAACGGATGGCAAGCCGAACAAATTTCAACCGCGTAGTCACCTTTGGTGGTGCGGGTCTTGTATTCGGCCCCACAGGCGCACCGGATCGTAGCTTCTTCATACTTGGGATGGATTTTTTCTTTCATGTTCTTCTCCTTGCAGACTCGAAAATAAAGCCCGCCTTTTACAACGAAGGCAGCCAAGTATAAAGATTTGGACTCAAAATGCAAGGAAAAGTTGCGAAAAGAGACGAAAAATCATCTTGCCGATACCTGAGCTTTTAAAGTATCGTAGCGAGCGAACGATACGCCATTGGCGATCAGTTTTACAAATTAATTCAACTATTATCGGTTTCCGCTAAGGAGTACATTCATGACTGCACGTTCAAGATGCATTAAAACCCCGCATATCCACTTGTTATTACTTGTTATTGTTGCACTCCTAGTCTTTTCATGCTCGGATTCCGGCAATAACAATAACGTGGATGGAGATGATGACAACCCCGTCGATGGAGATTCGGAAACCGATAACGAAGACACAACCTCGGCTTGGCCAGCCTGTGGCACAAACGCGACTACCGATCGCCACATGATTCCCGGTCCGGACGAAGAAGGCTATGATGCGGATCTCGCTGCCAAGGTTCGCCGCTACGAACGTAGTTTTCACAATTTTAACGGCTATCCGATGGCCGTCAGTGTCGATGTGGCAGTTCCACTTGACGACACAGCCTCGCGTGATGAAATCAACTCCTTTGTACGCGATAGTGATTTATGGAGTTTCGAAGAGTATTCCGGTGGCAAAACCGCACTGGATGTCGTGAGCGGTTGGCAAAAAGTAGCTGGGCTATATGGCGGCATGGGAATCGTTGCCGATGCCATTCGCTACGCGGTGCTTCGTGACCGTGGCGCAGACTGTGATGAAATCGAAATCGCTCGCCAACAATTGCTTAAAGCGATCGATGGCCTGCATATCGCCTTCACTATTGGCGGTGTTCCCGGTGTCGTGGCACGTGGTTTCATAAAAAACACGCTTCCCGGCGATGCACAGGCCATTCGAGATAACGATGAACTGGTGCCCCTTTTCGATGGGAGTGGCAATCCCCTACCGGAAGAAAAGAGCAACGGCGAATGGCGTGAAGACAATTCCGGCGAATATCCCGATTATTTCTGGGAAGATTCCTGTAGCCGCGACATGATGCTGGGCTGGGCGGCAGCCAGCGCGGTCACGATGGAAGTAATCGGTCCAGATGACTCTTTCCCTGAAGAGTTGAAAACTCGCATCCGCTCCGACTCGAAAAAGGCATTAGACGCCATGCGTGTCGTTCGAGAGGATGGCTACGATCTCCAATTCCCGGATGCCGATGGTCGAATCACCTTCCACGGTTACATCAACGAGCATTGCGTTGAACGAGCCATGCACCTGGAAACCTTCGAAAACGGGTTCTACGCCATGATGGCACTGGGCATTGTCGGTGCCTATGCCTATGCTTCCGGTGACCCAGACGCTCAAAGTTACCTGTATGACGAACTGATCGCAGAACGAAAACTGCCGGAACTCGCTCGCGACAGCATGATCTACATTAATATGGAATATCAAACGAATTTCAGTAATTACAGTATGGCGTTCACATCCGCCTGGCTTGCCATGCGTTACATCGACGATCAAGCCGCCCGCGACATTCTGCGCGAAGCCATCGCCGTCCAATTATACGACACGCCGGACATGGTGATGCAGCCGGTGGAACAAAAGATGAGCCTTTATGATTTCATCTATGCAGCCTCTGAATTGGATGGGACCGCCTTTTCCGATCCTGACGGGGCATTACATGAAGATGTCGTGGCTAGAGGCTTGGAAACATTGAAAGAATTCTCAGACGCACCTTATTGGGAAAACGGCATCATGAATTGCGATGAGGAAGAAATCAATAACGGTATCTGTACAATGGTCGATGATTCGGAGATGGTGGTACTAGGAACAATCGGTCGAAAAGGTGACCTCATCTGCGAAGAGCCAGTTCCGAAACGAATTCGCCCTCCCAGTAATTATGAATGGCGCAGTAACCCCTACCGTCCCAATAGTGGAAGCGATGGAAGTCGCTTGCTTCCTGGCGTTGATTTCATGTCCGCCTACTGGATCGGTCGCTGGACGAAGCTTCCGCAAGAAAAGTAAGTAAAACTTTGGTTGACAGGAAATGAAGGTGAAAACCCTGTAAATCCAAGCCCATCACTCAGAATGATAAAAAGGCCGGAAATGGATCGGCGCTTATTGCGCCTTTCCACTTCCGGCCTTCGCTTTGCTTCAAATGATCTCTGGACTTTTAATACGTTACGGTACAGTTACGGTGAAGTTGTAGTCGAACTCACCGGCATTGCCAAAACTATCTTCCATATCAAGATGCAAACGATAATCACCAGCATCCAACGCGGGCAAGGTTGCAGATAGTTGCGTGACCGGACCACCGTAATTACTCATGAATACAACACCTTCCGTTCGTCCTGCCGGATACTGTACAACTCCGCTTTCCAGTCGCTCAAGCGTATAGCTGTCAATGGTGGACACTTCCTGGTCCTGATCGTCGAAAATCGTTATCGCGATGGTGCTGTCATCCACGTTTTCCGATAGTCTCGGTCCAACCATGGGATGCACTTCCACGCTATGCAGTTTGGTTCCAACCGGACTGAAGCGTTCGAAGTCCGATTCGCCATCATCATTGGTGGCCGGATGCCCGTATAGCAGGAACGATTTAAACACACCTTCTTCGATTTTCGCGGTTTGCGCTTCGATTGTTGCCGGCAACAGCTCAAAGGGATCGCTTAGCAATTCATAGGCTTCGATACCCGTCTCATTGTCGAAACTGTCTTCCGGACCATTGTAGTAGTGCCCCTCGACCCGGAAACGATAGGTTCCAAGGGGGAAATCTGTTGTTTCGTCCCAATACAACGTCCAGTAATTGTTGGTATCTGCATCCTGAATGCCGGGGTAGGCAAAGGATTCATTGGCATAGGTAAGCGATATCTCGTAGTAACGATCATCATATACCAACCCGGACTCACGCAACACAGGCTCGAATTCTCCAGAAGTATTCTCGCGTTCCAAGTAAACATGAGGGAAATCTACGCCGGGGTCGGCGCCGATCCACTGCATGGTTGCGATCTGCTGCATGCGACGATGATCCACCGGCTGAATGAGAATAGAGGTTTCCGTGGGTTTGGCGGTTTTAATGGGTACGCGAAGAGGAGCTTCCAGGTTTTTATAAACCAAGGGCTTAACCTGTGGGAACTCATTTACGGTCTCTTCTTCCGTTCCATTTGAAACGGCAATTGCTAATTCTTTCAGGTGGTCGATACAGAACTGGCCGAATTTCATTCCCCAAATGGACATCATGGTGTTGTAGCCACCCTGCATCCAATCCTGCTCTGTGGAGATGTAGAAGTGATGGTCGTTAGTGTATCCAAAAATGACGATATCAGCGAAATCGGTTTCTGCGGAAAGGGCCTCGATGGCATCATATCCCATACGGGAACTCGATTCACCCGGCAGACCAGCCAAATACAGATCGCCAAGCAAAATTCCGGTGAAGCGCGTTTTGCCGAACATCGGCATTGGACCATGGTTCATGATCTCGATATTCAACATGCAACCCAGGTTTCCGTCTTTAATGTGAGTTTCAGGATTATAGGCTTCATCATCCTGATGCCACATCACTCTCACGCTGTATTGCTCTCCTTCGACGACATCGAAAGAGAACCAGTCTTCATCATTCGGACAAACCTGCAAATTCTGAACTTCAATACTTCCATCCGTAAAGCTCAAATCTTTCGCGGCGGAACTGGAATCGTTTTCTTCCATTGTATCTTCGTTGCAAACCAATGGCGGCAGATCGCTTTTCATAGTCGGACAGGCACCACAGATCGCGCCACAGCTTGCATCCAAGCACAACGCCCCACGCTTGCTGCCCACGTTAACCTTGGTGATTCTCAGAACATAATCGCTCATGCAGCCCTTGTACCCGTCGACCAGGATGGTATGTTTCCCTGTTTCGCTAGCGGTGAAAATCACTTCTTCACCATCCCACTGCACCTCGGTACCATCCTCCAACTTGTCGGTTTTTCCATTGGAAGTGGTATCCATTGCCTCTTTAACTAAATTCTGAGAAGAATCATATACATGTATATTCAGGTTCTCCTCAGGCTCCGTGGTGGATGAGCCGCAATAGAATGCACCGAAACGGAACGGACCACCGGGTTTTGGTTCGAATAAACTAACGCCATCGCTGTAAAATTCATCGTCGGCATAACCAATGTAATTGCGATCGATCGGTACCCGCTTGGAGACCATTTTTACATCGATTTCATCGCTTGGGTCGATTTGTTCAAACAATTCCATGACTTTGTCATACACACGCGTGCCGATAACCTGCATGCGCTGAGCATGACTATGCCCCTTGTCACCACCGCGCGGGCTGACATTTCCGGCCATCCCATTGAAAAACATCGTATTGATGGTTTTTCCGGGATGGTCTTTTTCATAGAGCAACTTGGTCATGTTTTCCGCGCCACCAGCCGAATCGTTGGTCAATCGAGTATCGCTTTGCCCTTCCACGGTGCCGTGAGTCGCATAATTCAGCGTTATCACCCAGGGTTCAGCAGAACCACTTGACATGTCATCAATGCGCCAGACTACGAGGCGATTGTCTTTAAGATGACCGGACAAGGAACGTCGATCCGCATTGATTTGATCATCAGGATCGAAATTTTCGTTGATCTTGTAACCAAAGGCCGCCGGTTTCAATTCTTGCTGTGCAGCATACACAACCTTTGCAATCGATTTCGTCAACCGCTGGTACATTTCGTAGCTGAAGTCACTGAATCCCAACGTACCAAATCCCATCCCCGGCAGCAGGTTCCAATATTCCGCCGGACCGGAATGCGTATGGGAAGCATTTACAACCAGATTGTGACGAAGATCCGGACCACCCAATGCGATCACTTCCTTGACAATTCCCATCACAAGATAATCCGTGGGGAAACACATTGGAATGCTGACGAAAGTCACGCGATCATTACCGTCATCCAGCGTGAGAGCCTTGACAAACAATCGATCGTAAATGCCAGCCGAGCCGCCCATTGCAATTTGGTAAGGCCCGAGTGGTCCTTTGCGTAAGCCATACCCACCCATTGTGACGGTCATTGGGAATTCAAGGAAATCCTGTACAAACTGGGCATGCAGTTTGCCATTCCAGTCCTCATGTTTCGGTGGCGGGTCGCCCTCCTCTATTCCGATATACTTCTCGCACAGACCTCGGATACACTGCCCGCTTTCATCGCAGTCCATATCCGTGGCGCAATACACCAAACACCGGCCGTTTACGGAATCCTCATCGTACCAGCAGATCTGATCGTCGCGACAATCATACTGATCGCGACAAGTATCGGTTCCTACACATTCGTTGTTGACACAGTCTTGCCCCTGCTCGCAATCTTCGATGAAGCGGCATTCCGGTTCATCTTCCGTTCCGTCTCCATCCGTTCCATCGCCATCAACAATAGAATCCCCATCCGGGTTTTCGTCCTGCTCGGAAGAGTCGGAACATCCGGAAACGATCAGGAACACACAAGCTAACAACAGCACCCAAGATACAAATAACTTCTTCATTCCATACCTCCAGCAATACAAAGATAAGAAGCCGGGGAGCCCAGCTCTTATGAAAAATGGTTACTTCGGTAATACGTGACGTTACTATAGACTGTTTACAACTTGCAGACCAAAAGAAAAATGATACCGATCATACGGTTTTTTCTAATTTTTTAAGATAAGAAGCAAAGAAGGTCAGTTCGATGCCTTTCCCTTGCCAAATAAGATTCATGGTCCATCTTCCGGGCTGGGCACATAATCTCTGGATTCGCATTTTCCATAGGCATCGGGAAAAGCATCTTTCAAAGCGGCCACTTCCTCATCAGTCAAGCGATACCCATAAACCGCCCCGGAGGCAACACTGGGTTCCTTGTTGGTATGATCGCCGAAAACGTATGTTTCAGGAGAATTGAGCAGACCGATCATCTTTTCCCGCCCAAGCGCCTCATCATAGACAATACTAACCTGAATCTTGCCATCGGCCACTTCAACGGTAATCGGAGTCGCCGAATAAATCACGAAAGGATCGGTATCGAAATAGTAACCAGGTTCACCATCTACGTCGATATCGCTCACGGTGGCAGTAAAATTGAAATAGTACCCTGAAACATAGTAAGGGTATGGCATAACCTCTTCATGCTTGTGGAGGTCGCGATTCCAGTTGTTGACATCGATCGGGTCGGCATCACACCCCGTACCGGTGACACGCCCCGTATTTGGATTCACATCGAAAATCCAATACACTTCAAGTGGATAATCGAAGGGTTGATCCAGATCCATCCAGGTGACAAAAACCCCTGACTCAAATTCGGTGGGAGTTCCCCCTTCATCTCCATCTGTCCCATCCCCATCCGTCTGATCACCATCCGTATCACCTACATCCGGTGTTACACCGAAAGTAAAATCCAAGGGAGCGCCGGTATCATGTCCTGACAAATCCGAAAGGCCCGCAGAAACACGCAACACGTATGTTCCAATTCCCAAATCCTGTTTTGGGTTGACTGTCAATAGAGACTTTTCTTCTGTACTTTCAACGCTTTGATCAACTTGAGCGCAACTGTTTTGATATTTTATGAAATTGCGACAATCCAGTTGCAGGCTCATTTCAGCGCCCGGACAATTTTGAACGAGGCTGCACAAGCAACTGTCTTGATCGCTGATAGTGGGATCGGAAGACAAATCAAAACGACAGGGTCCAGCCAGTCGCTTTGAACATTGCTCGGTTTTCTCAGAGCTACAGGGGGGCAGCAGTTCCTGTTCTTCATCCAGTTGCAAGGTCCATAGCCCCAATTCCAACGTTTCCGGCTTGATGGCCTCTGAAAACTCAATTTCCAGGTTTCCATCACCGCCCGTCATATTTCCACCTCTTTCCGGAACGGAAGAAACGATTTCCGGCGGAGGATCATACTCGCAGGCCATCATTGGCAATAAGACAGTAAGTACCAAGACAACCAGCCCACAGCCTTTTACAGATTGAAAAGATGACATGGGTATACTCCTAGAAACGGAACGTAATACGGCCCTCAATCAGACCACTCATCGCCGCATCGCCATTGATATCGTATAGCGCATCACCCGGCAGTAGCAACGCACCTTCTAAATCGAAAAGAAAGTACTCACGCCACAACTTGATCGACAGACGCAAATCGAATTCCGTACCGTAATAGTCCCCCGGCTTTCCACCGTGATAATTGATGGCATCATCATCGATACGCTCGCCATCCTCCCGCCTCAACGTGGAGTATGGATCGACAAGCGGTTCCTGAGTCCAGGCAGCCAATACACCTCCCCGCAAAAAGATCGTTTCCGTAATGTTGTAAGTCAATTGAGGGAAGAAGATGATGGCGTTGTGGACGGCACCCTTGGTCGCCATTCGTGTACTGGGTAGACTATCCGCGCCCAGTCCTTTTAAATTGGCTGTCGCTGCGGCCGCAGAACGCGCAGTTTCATAGGCCAATACGTGAGGGAACAACAACAAACCGACTTGTGTATCCTCGGAAAAATAGAAGTTTTTCACGGTATTGTCGGGACGTGGGTCCGAATCGCCTGTGGCATAATCAAATTCCAACGTGAACGTGACGGGACCGACATCGTAATCGGCAATCATGAACATACCCCAGCCCAGTACATCCTGCTTTGTAGGTGTTCGTTGTCGGATCAAACTGAGGGCATCCGAGATTTCGCGCGTTTCTCCGGACGTGACCGCCGCCTGCGCTTCGAAATGAAAATCGGCCAATCGCACCTTCAATTCCAATACGTTGATTAGCAATTTCAGATCAACCGCCTTGCTGTATCGATACGCAACTTGGTATGAAAGTTTCAAATCACCACCGGAAACATTTCCAAGAGTAAATTCCGGCTGTAAATAGTAGATGGATCCTCCAAACTGACGGGCATCATCGGCAGTGGAAGCAATATTGTCGTAGACAAGATGATCGTATGCAAATCCAATGAAAAAACCACGATCCTCCCGCGTATCCGCCGCAGACGCGGAGTGTGCAGAAATGGCTTTGGCAATTTCCAGAGGCTTTGTGCCCAACGAAATCCGGTCCGCCGTTTGGCCACTACCACAGACTCCGAAGCGATTGTCGTCGTTGTCGCCGTTATTTAGAAGGATGCCACGTCCATCACTGGCCGGTTGACGCCCTACACGAAGGACCAGAGCCATCAATGAAACCTCTCCCCAGATCCTGCGAATGTTGACAGGATCAATAGGAACCAGGTCATAGGTGTAGGAATCGGCCTCCAGTGGATCTTCACCGGGTTTTAATCCCATACCGATTCCTGCATTGTTCGGGGTTCTGGCCGTGGTACTCATGCCATCGTTCGGATAAGGAGCGTCTCCTGTCAGTTTCCCATTGTCACCAAACAACGCTCCAGCAACAAGATCCAACTCGGTAACGAGCTTGACGTAGTCCTTATATCCCATTGTCCACTTGGTACGCCCGCGCTGCACTCCATACAGAACTTCCGCTGCATCTTTTCCGCTCAGTTCCAGCGGCTTGATATAAATGGTACGGAATCGATATTCTGCGGAAAGATCGAATAAAAATCCTCCATCGGTCAGAACCAAGGGTTTGCGCGGTTTCCCGCGTGGCGCCAGCATCTCATTAAAAAAGACATCCTCGATACTGCCAGGCGTAATCAACAGGGAATCGGATGTTTCTTCAGAACCAGTCATATCCCTAGAGGGTTCAACTTCTTTCACTGCGGCAGATTCCGGTTTAGCTGGAAGAACTTCTGTTTTACCAATCGACGGATTAGATTCTCTTTCACCAGAATCAGAAGAATCCGGGACGGCCCCCCCCTCCTGCTCAATTGAAACAGGAGGAGTTTCCGAAAGCGTCCCCTGCTTCTCCTTTTGGCTTTCTGTTATCGTTTCCGAAGAAGCAGGGACCGAAGCCTCGTTAAAAATCTCGGCAAAATCCGCTTCTTTCGAGATTTCCTCGGCATTGACTATCGAAAGAGAAAACACCATCCACAGAAGGAAAAAACAAACCTTCATCGCATTCCCCTTTTTTAGGTTGGGGCCACAACGATCACGATTTTTCTGAATCAGCGAAAGTAATTGTATTCAATGATGAATCATTTGTCAAACTCGCATTACCGAAAGTGGTACGTTAGCGCAGCTTGCAACACAACAAACCAAATCCGAGTTTGATGGAGATCCGCTTTAGAATGAGAACAAGCCGTCCGCATTGTCTTGACATTCAATGATGTATTAGCATAACGTAACTTTTGGATTGTATCGATTACATTTTGAAGGGGCCGTATTGCAGCACTGAAGTCGTAGAAAAAGAACACGATTCTCTTTTTAGGAAACGATTACCACCGATGGAACGGGACCGATATAAAGCCAGAGCCATGTCTTTCAGGATTGGTCTGTTTCGACTAAGTGAGCGAATGACAACCATTACCAAGCCAATCGCAACCCATTGTGTTTTCTATTTTTATTCTATTCTCATTATGGTATCACTGCTAGTGCACACAACACCAGTTCAGGCGCAAACGCCGAAAGCCACATCCTCCCAAGCAAACTCGATTCAGCTTGTGCTCTATCTGATGGCCGACACTGAAATCGATTTTCTTAAAAACGGAATCAACTTATTATTACAAGACAGACTGCAAAAACATGGTATTTCATGTGTCCCTTTACATGAAATTCTTATTCAAGCCCGCAAAGGAAACATATTAAAACCCAAGCAGCGAATCCTCGTACAAGACCTCCCATATTTAACATTGACCACACATGCAAACCGGACCGCTCTGGGCTGGCTCAAACAAAAAGGAGATTCAATTTCCTTAGTGATACGCAACTATGATCAGGTAAACCCATCTCAAAACAAAGCGATTGAAATCACGCAAACAAACGGAGATGTGGGTGCACTTGTGGCTCGTAGTACACAAGGATTGATCGACATTTATGGAGAGACTAAAACCAAGAAGAATGTTCCTGACGCGGAATCTTACGGCACCGGTATCGCCGAGGCGATTGGAAGAGGCTGGAAACAGTTATCGGAAGGCAATGCCCTCGAAGGTTTGAATATTTTAACAAACACTCGCCGCTTAGCAGGAAATATTCCCCAGACTTCTATTCCCAATGTCGTAGAACTTGAGCACCTCATCACTGAGATTTCCAACAAAGCTCAACAACTCGAAGCATCGACGATGTTGTACGATCTGACTGACAATGAGGAACAAGCCAATAGGTCATACAGCAAATTGAATTGTCCATCCAAAAGCAGCGCGATGCTTTGTTTAGATTATGCATCATGGCTATTACGAAACCAACGACTTGAAGAGGCACAGCAATTTTTTGACAAAGGGGAACGGATTTACTCTTCTTCCGCTGATTATTACGCATTGAAAGGTGATTTTTACCTTAAGCAAAAACAATCCTATAAACTTACCAGAGCCTGGAAAAAAGCGGTTCAACTCGGTACGACCCGGCCAGATATTTTAGAGCACCTCGCCTCAACAAGAAACCGCAAGAACTCCTCCAAGCTTTATTCTCAAGCAGGTGACTTGTATTTCGAGTTGCGCGATTTTGTTCAATCAAATCGGTGCTATATGAAAGCTATTAAACGTAGGTTAAATCTCGACCTGCTTGATCGACTTAAGATTGCCTTGCTTGATAAAAAGCAACTTGAATATCTATCCGAAATTTTATCTCCCTTGAAAGATCGTGCCAACCGATCCATTCTTTTGACTCTAGCTCAAATTTCACAAGCCCAGGGAGATGTTCCCCAAGCAATCAACTATTTCGAAAGTGCTGCGGAAATCGCACCAAACGATTTCGCTATTCAATTGCAAGCCGCAAATTACCTTGCCCAGGATAAGCGGTCCTTACGCAAAGCTCAATATCTTTATAAGCATATCGTGGATCGGGAACCCCAGAATCTTCCAGCCCGAATCGGGCTTGTGTGGATCTTGCTTCAAGACGGCAATTTAAACCTGGCATTGAACACGTTTCAGAAGATATTGGAATTAGAACCGAACGCTGAAAAGTGGCAACTTGAACATGCCCGACTCCAAATCGCCTGTGGTGAGATGCGTTTAGCGAAAAGAACACTGCAAGCGCTTTTAAAAACATACCCTGATCATGTGGAAGCTCTGGCAATGCAGGCCGATCTTTCATGGAAACTACATGATAGGAATAAGCTCAAGCGTACAATTGAGCAACTAAAAGCTGTAGCTCCGGATCGAGCAGCTTTCTTTGAATCGCTCCCGGAACCCCCAAAGCAAATTCTTAAACGCCCCCCTATTCCAACTAAAAGCCTGAACTTTCCCGAAATACTGGATATCGCAGACATTTTACCTCGCGACGGGGAGACTATAGGATTGTTCGATTATAACAAAGCTGCAAATGGAGAATCTCAGGATGGAATTCTTTCTTTACTAGCTTTCACTAACCTGAATGTTACCCCGGTATGGGACGATTTAAAACGAATTCTAGATCATAACGCCAGCGTTCAGATTTCGCCGAGGTTCGAAACTTATCTCAAAGAACATGCCAAACAACAACATTCGTCCCCTTCAAATCTGGAAATATTGCGTGATTTTGCAGCGAAATTCAATCTAGACGCAGCCGTTGGCCTCTCCCTGCAACGTGAAAAACGCATCGACGGCGCGGACGATGACTTCACCCTTCACATATACAGCTACATTCAAGAAGAGCAGGATGAGAGTGTTTTAGAAGCACAAGTCTTACTCGTCACTCGACGCGATCAGTTATTGAAGCGAAATCACCTTGCCTTTGGCTTGATATCGATATTCATTCTACTTGTTGTTGTACTCTTCTCGTATCGTCGCAAAGGGCCAGTACATATTGATCTCCAATTCGATCGTCCACCTTTGTCTGCAATTTTCGTAATTCAACTTTCACGTGCCAAATCGCGGCATTCCTTGAATGTATCATCCCTATACAGTCAGCAGGACTTATTCAAAGCTGTCGATATCGATCGGCAATTGGTTCGTTTCTTCAAACGCAGAGCGACCCGGACGGCAGCGAGCGTAAGCGGACAACTTGTCATCCCTCACGTATCAGCGGGTAAACATCACCTCACGATTCTCACCCTGATACTAGATGCACGCACGAGAAAACTGATAGGCAGTGAAGAAAATCATATTTTGCTTTCTGTTGATCCATATAGCGGTGCAAGAGTCAATCGGGCCATCAAGCTCAAGCAAGCACTTGTAAGCATTCGACCGAAATGGAATCAACCACTTACAGAAGCAATAGGGGCTAATGCCAGAACAAGAGGAGACTTCGCTCAAATCGAAATCGATGGCGACCCACTGACTCGAAGACAAATGCTGCGAGATGAAACCCAGCATTTTTTGCTTCCCACCGGTTCTCACCGGGTATACCTGCGCCGCGGAAATCTAAGGTTGATCCATGATTTACCTATTGAAACAACCAATACGATAAAAATGGAACTCAGTATCGATCCAGTAACGGTCAAGCCCAAACCTCTTGACCCGGCCCAAGAAGATACCACATCTTCTGCCAAGCGAATAAGTGAAGGAATACCAACAGCTTCCACAGAACACCTTAACCAATCATCGAATAGAGAGCGTAAAGAAACGCCGCACAAGCAGGAAAACAATGCAGATGTTGTTGAACTGTCCACTCCCGACAGACCAACACCTTTGGTTCAACAACAGGTTGAAAGCCCGCCTGTCACACTGGTAAAAGAGTCTCGTCCCATGGCTTTGTATCTCTGGCTAGGAATCAATGACAGAGATGTCCTACCACTGCTTTTGCATGATTTGGACATTGCCGTCATCACCGTATCCAGCCAGGAAGAAGCGATCCACTCTCTGGAAATGTATGATGTGGACCTGATTCTCTCTGACGTACCTAAACAAAAAAGCCAATGGGAACTTTACTCCTTGCTGAAATCCTATCCGGACACGTCTTTTATTCCTATCGTATTCTATTCTCCCAATGAATTATCTGAAGAGATTGTAAAACATGTTTTCAGTGTCGGTTGTGATGATGTCCTGTTACCGCCATTGCGGGCCTATGCTATCGATGCAAAACTGGAGCGTTTGATCATGAGCAGCCGTAGCAACAGGCCAAACCATTTACCCAAGGCCCCGATCTCTCCCCGTAGTGAAGCCGCTCTATCCGGAGATCTCTCCGAAGTCGCGATGGCCGACATCATTCAATTACTCTCCGCTACTAAAAAAAGCGGAGCATTGATGTTCGAACAACAACAAAGCCAAGCCAGCCTGTTTTTCAAAAATGGGGCTATTATCCAATGTATCTATCAGGATTCCATGGGTGAAAAAGCTTTTTACGACTTGCTAACCTGGACTGAAGGAAATTTCCATTTCGATGGGCATGCCCCCCTGCCCAAAGCCGAGATCTATCTTCCTACGGAAAGTCTGCTTCTCGAGGGCTACCGCCTGATCGACGAATCGAATGCCAAGCGTATCTGAAATCCTCAATACAGTACAACTCACACACTCGCTAAAATCTGCATATCTCTCTATTAAATGTTAACTTTTCGTTTCTATGAATCTTCACTTTCTGATATAAAGCTATCGTATTGAATTGCTAATTTGGAACGTACCGCCACGGTTTTCCAGCTCGACCAGGAAAGGATCGATCCATGCGTTATACTTTTTTGACGTCTATCACCCTCCTATTGTTTTTGATCACATTTGCGGGGTGCTCCGGCAGTGATGACAACACCCCCGACGGCGATCAAAACGATGGTGACATCATTATCGATGGCGACACCTCTAATGGTGACCAGGATACCCCTGCCGATGGCGATACGCCAGATGGTGATCAGACAGATGGAGACAATTCCGATGGCGATCAATCCGTGGACGGTGACAAAACGGATGGTGACACTCCAGACGGCGATATTATAGATGGAGATACTCCCGATGGTGACATTCCCGATGGTGACATAATTGTTGATGGGGATGAGGAAATCGATGAAGTCGTACAATGCACCTGTTCCGTAGTCAACGACTGCTGCGATGGATGCCTACCCATCAATGAAGGTCTAGTTTGCCATGAAGGCGATTTGTGTCAGCAGAATGGACAGTGCGAGTTAGGAACCTGCACTGGAATTGAACCGGTAGTTTGCTCTGAGGGCGATCCTTGCACCTTACCCGGCGTCTGCGATCCTCAAACGGGCCAGTGTTCCTACGAGCCCGCCCCAGACGACTATGCCTGTGAATTCGTTGACGGATTAGAGGGAAGCGGCATGTGTTTGGCTGAAACCTGTTACGGTTTCGGAGTCTGTGACCATCGCACCTACGACCAACTTACCAATTATCCCTGTAATTACGATAGTGAATGCGAAAGCGGACTGTGTATCGATTTGAATAACGACTGGAACACTTTCTGCGCCCAGCGCTGCGGCGAAGATATGCCGGCTTGCCCCGAAAACATGGCCTGCGCCTGGGGCGGTCTGGACATCGGGAAAATCTGCCGTCCGATCCTGATCGATGACACCCTGCCTGGCGACAGTAGTTTAGGTCTGTTTAACGTTTGCAACAGTGATGCGGACTGTACCGAAGGTTCCTGCCTGGCATATGGCAGCTATCGTTTCTGCACCAAAAATTGTGAAGTTGCCGGAATCGGTGGCAGCGATCTGTTATGTGAAGGCTGCGGAAAATGCCTGGAATCCGGTGAATTCGGGTATATTTGCGTTCCCCAAGGCAGCAATACCATGAACCAGGTTTGTGCCAGCGGCGCGGATTGCAATAGCCGATACTGTCTGAACAATTACTGCTCCGGCCAATGTTGGGTATTTGCTGGAGTGGATACCTGCCCTGCGGGCATGAGTTGCGTCTTCGGTATGATGGCGAACCCAGACACCGGCGTATGCACTCGCGATGTAGACATGAACCTCGGCTTTGGTCAGGCTTGTGTCGGCGACTGGCAATGTACTTCAGGGCTGTGCCGCGAGGTTCTGGGGGAAATGATCTGCACTGACGACTGTGAAAGTGCGACCTGCTCAAGCGGAGAGTGCCTGGAGGAAGACAATGTTTCTTCTTGCGTCCCCTCTGCAAAGGTTCACATCAAGCCGGTCGGCGCGTACTGCAACGCCACACTGGAATGTGAAGAGGGATTATACTGCTATTGGAACAGCTGCATGGATTACTGTGAATCACAAGAACAATGCAGCGGAGAATGCTACCCTGACCCCAATTTCCAAGTCACTTACTGTAGCGATGCCTGCCAGAGCGACGATCAGTGCCCGGATGGTATGTCCTGCTTCGACAATCGCTGTGTATTGAGCTTCCAGAATCAACGTTACCTATTCGGTTACTGCCGCAACGACATCGACTGTGAAACCGGTCAATGTATAAATGGTGAATGCACCACCACCTGCGATAACGCCACTCATTGCGAAGGATCGGTCCTGATCGAACCACAGGAAGCTGGAATGTGCACCCCTTGTGACCCCGATAACTTCGATTACGAATGCAACGCTGAAGGCTGGGGATTCAATCAATGCGTCACCGGCATAGACGGCAACAGTTTCTGTGCGTTGGATTGCGGCTACTTCAATAAAGTGTGTCCCACCGGTACACGCTGCTACAACATTAACGGATACGATAAACTTTGTCTGCCTGTAACCGGCGCTTGTAGCCTACCCTCAACATGCAATGAAGACGGCTATTGCCAACAAAGCCAGCCGGATGGTAACCCCTGTACAGAACAGGCGGATTGCGGTAGTGGCATCTGCCAGAATGGCTTCTGCCAAACGGGTAACTGCTCTTCCGATGCGGATTGCGGATGTGACATGCTGGTTTGCTCCGGCGGCTACTGTGATTTATCCCCGGAAATCGACGGCATGGAAATAGAACCCAACAACGATCTGCTTTCAGCGATGGAACTGAACGATTTCCCAACTACAATATCGGAAGTCTTTACCCCGCAAGAAGGGCACCCGGACATCGATCTGTTCAAGATCCATGTAAGTCCTACACAAGGACTGGATGTGCGTACTATGCCTTTCTGCGACACTGCGGCGGATACAATCGTTCGCCTTCTGGATCGCTTCGGCAACGAAATCGAAGGCTGGATCAACGATGACATCAGCTCGAACGGAGGAAACTACTTCTCGGTGTTGATTGGCTACCAGCCGGAACAAGAGCAGGACGTTTACATCGAGGTCACCCAGTCGCCTTATGTGGTGGGACTGTCCGACGATCCGTTCCTGCTCTATGTTGACCGCTACAATCTAGCCCAAAATAGCACTTGCGCGGGTGCAGACACGTTAGCTGCTGGGGAGCACGATCTTGACTTCAGCGGGGCAGGCGCTAATTACACCGCTGCCAATTGCACAGGCTGGGGAGCCATGGGGAAAGACTTGGCTTACTCGGTCGAGGTTCCTGCAAATCATACAATTAAGGTAATCATCGATGCGCCCTTCGACTCCCAGATTTATCTGGTAACAGATTGCTCCGCTGCGAACGACAGCTGCCTGGCAGGAGCAGACACCAACTATGAAGCAGGTATCGAGCAATTCATCTACGCTAATGAATCCGATGAGTTGCTTTCGGCGTTCCTGATCGTGGACACGTTCCTTCTCGATCCAAACGAGGATACGACCTTTACTTTGAACATTGCTTACGAAGCGATTACTGCCCCAAGTAACAACACGGCAGAAACGGCTCTGCTGATAGACAGCCCCGGCGTTTACGAAGGTAGTACGATCGGAGCAACCAACGATTACGATCCAGGTGCCGATGGCTGTGCATCCAGCGAACTGATCGGACCGGATGTCGTTTATCGTGCAGATCTGCAAAGTGGAGATTTCTTCGCTGCGGCTTTGACATCGGCTGTCAGCTTCGGGCCAAGGCTGGTGCTGATAACGGATCCTGCGGATATGGACACTTGCATCTCCGCATCCTCCAGTCGCATCAATTACATCAACGAAACCGGTAGCGCTCAAACCGTGTATCTCATTGTCGATGGTGTTTACGAAACCTCCATGGGGCTGTTCACCTTCGAGGCTGATTTAGGCACAATCACCGGCTGTGCCGGTCCTTGTGACATTGAAAATCCGCCATTCGGTTGCATGGATGCCTTGGATCTCTGTTATTGCTACCAAACCACGAACACGTTAAAAGCCGCGGACTGCAATCGTTATTGCATCGATGTAAGCGAAGCTCTGTCGGGTGTTTGTCATGAATACACAACTCCTGGGTATGAAAATGAAACCTGCCGCTGTGTGTACGATTGCGATCAGGTAGCCCAGGACCACTGCGAACAACGCATCTACACCAATTGCAGTTGTTCGGCGGACGACCCCTGCGGATTGCAGAACGACGGAAATTGCAACGAATTCTGTGAAATCGAATTCCCTGACGATTACTTTGATGATGCTGTCGACTGTAGCAGTCGGTAATTAGGTAACGGATCAACATGCAATCGATTCTGGTGGCTGTAGAAAACCAAGCGATGGGCCGCACGCTGCAAAACGTGCTGGCAAGCACCTGCGAGACGGACCTTCTTGTTGGCCCGTCGCTTGAAATTCTTGAAAGTCGCCAGGATCGACTGTATGAGATTTTATTTCTTGAAATCGATTTGATCCTGCGCACGGCAAAAAGTCGTCGCAGCTTAAAGGAGATGCAAAGCGTACTGGCGGGGATCTGGCGGCTTTTTCCATCAGTGGAAATCATCATCCTGACACCACCGGAGCGCATCCGAGAAACCGTTTCGATTATTCGCGCTGGAGCCAGCACCTACCTGACCTATCCAATCGTCCGAGAAGAAGTCCTCCACGAGCTAGAGGACCTGGACGAATCCAAATACCTGCAACTTGAATTGGATTACCTGCGAGATCGATTCTGGCAAGACGATTCGCTGGAAGTGGTTACTACCAACAGTCCCAAAATGCAGGCGATCTTTAACAAGGTCCGAACCGTGGCCGGAAAGAAAGTTACGGTGCTGCTGACCGGAGAAACAGGTACCGGTAAAGGATTACTTGCCAAACTGCTGCACCGTCACAGCGAACGCAAAGAGGACCAGTTTATTTCGGTACATTGCGGAGCGATCCCAGATAGTTTGCTGGAAAGTGAATTGTTCGGTCATGAAAAAGGAGCTTTTACAGGAGCCACAGAACGCAAGCTGGGTCGCTTTGAAGTTGCGGATGGAGGAACACTGTTTCTAGATGAAGTAGGAACGATCAGTCAATCCATGCAGGTTAAACTTCTGCAAGTACTACAGGACAAACAGATTCGCCGCCTCGGCAGCCCCAAGGACATCGATGTGGATGTTCGCATTATCGCAGCAACGAATGAAGACTTGAATCAACGGCGCCTTGAAGGCACCTTTCGCAGTGATTTGTTCTATCGCCTGAATGTCTTTCCTATTGAACTGCCGGCATTGCGAGAACGCAGAGAGGACATACCACTATTAACAGACACTTTTCTTTCGCGCTTGAATCTTCTATACCAAAAAGAAATCCATTATATTCACGCCAACGTACTGGATGCATTTCAGCATTATGAATGGCCGGGAAACATTCGTGAGCTGGAAAACCTGATCGAGCGAGCGTATTTGCTGGAAGAGAGTTCCATCCTTACCGAAGAAGCTTTTCCATCCGATCTCTTCGAAGGTCATGCCACGCGAACGGATCGACCAGTTGATACCAACCAATCCTTGTCCAGCTTCCGCCAGTCTGCATATCATGTTCTTGAACAGCGCTACCTAAATGACTTGCTAACGCGATGTGAAGGAAAAATCGGTCTATCCGCCAAAGCCGCTGGCATTACAGAACGCCAGCTACATCGCCTGATGGTCAAACATAGTCTTAACAAGGCGGACTTCAAGCCCCCCTCCACAACCAGACATTGAGCTTCCGAATAGTGCTATTTCGGACATATTTATTCCGACTCGTACATCTTCTGTAATATCATTGTGTTAACGAGAATCACAGAAAACATTCGTCCTTCAATGCAACCAGAATCGGTTTATCGGACATTACAGTTCCGAATTTATCATCTAACCAATTTTGCGACTCAACAGTATCCTATTGTATTTGTTACACCTATTTCTAATTTCTTTATGTGGCACGATTTCTGCTTTAGTGCGGCCCGTTGATTTTGCAAGACTCGATATCTGGCCATGAGTGATGAGGTACATTTTGCCTGGAAAGAAGCATGATAAAATCACAACGGTTACCGGTATTGTCACTGCCTCCAAATGGGGCAAAGACAACCAAGTCACCGGAGTAAGCATTTTCACTGATGGTGAAAAAGAATATTTTGTCATAGAGACCCCATCCTCCCAGGAATTATTTTCCAGATTACGCCAGGAAGTTCAAGTCACAGGAATCGTCCATAAAGGCGATGACGGCATGTTGATGATCGAGATGTCCGAAGATTCAAGTATTAGATTGATTCGCGGCAAAGAAGTACATTGACTTTATACGACTTAGAGTATAAAAGAATTCGCTCTCGCCAAGCAATGCTGCGGCGTTTTTAGTATTGCAACAGCGGGCAAACGGTTCTCGTTCCATTTTTAGTGTCTTAAAAGGAACGCAATAGATGATTCAATTATGGTTTCGGTTTCTGAAAATATCTATTCGCTTTTGATGTACTACGATTTTTTCAGGAACTGCATAGTAGCATTCAACTAATTCTAAATGATTAAGGAGACTTAACATGGCAGAGAAAAAAACAGCCGCCCCCAAAAAGCCGATGACCAAAGCTCAGGTGATTGCACATTTCGCCGACACGTTTGAAATCAGCAAAGCCACCGCTGGTGACTTTCTTGATGAGTTGGTCAAACTGGCCGCCAAAGAAGCCAAGAAAAACGGAACCTTCACCATTCCCGGCATGGGTAAAGTAGCCCTGACCAAACGTGCAGCACGCATGGGACGCAATCCGGCCACCGGCGAAACGATCAAAATTGCCGCCAAGACCGTTGTGAAGATGCGACTGTCCAAATCTTTCCAGGAATCAATCGTTCCGCCTAAGAAAGCCAAAAAATAACGGATACTAAACTGACAAGTTGATTCTTTTCCTGTTTTTACCTTTTTAGGGTAAAGCGAACGGACCCGGGAGAGGCGACTGAGCAGATCAGTCCCTCCCCGGCTCTTTTCTTCCATTTTGCGCATGTGACGCTGTTTTCGAGTGGAGTCTAAGAAATGAAAGAATTGGGACGTCATATTCTTGTGGAAATGTATGACTGCGATCCGGTCGTTTTGAACGATCAGGAATCGGTAAACCGCATGATGTTGCAGGCTGCGGAATTAGCCGGAGCCACCATCGTGGGAAACGTCATTCATAAATTTTCCCCACAAGGAGTGAGTGGAGTGGTCGTGATCGCCGAGTCACATTTGTCCATCCATACATGGCCAGAGAGTGGATATGCCGCGCTGGATCTCTTCACCTGTGGCGATACGGTAGATCCATGGATCGCGTTCGAATACATCGAACGTAAACTCAAAGCTGGGCGGACGGCGCATCAAGAAATGAAACGTGGGATTATTGAAGTTTCGGAAACCCATATAGACCTGCCGCGAACCGAACTCAATTCTTTTCATTTTCAACACGGAGATGCTTGATGTTGCTGGAAAAGCCGACTCATTTTTTCCTTTGCGCCGGTCACTCGGAAGGATACACGATTCTTAATGCGTTTGATGCCGCTTTGTTAAATGCAGGCGTCGGGAATGTCAATCTTATCAAGTTGTCCTCCATCCTGCCTCCCGGCATGATCGAGAGCAAACCGGTGAAGCTACCATTAGGCGGGTATACTCCGATTGCGTACGGCAGCATCGAATCTTCTACACCGCAAGATATCATTTCGGCAGCGGTGGCTATCGCAGTGCCAAAAGACCCGGAATTACCAGGTGTGATTATGGAATACAGCGCACGTGGCCGCTCCCAGGATATTGAACGCGTAGTCCGTTCCATGGCGGAAGAAGCTTTCAAATACCGGAACTTCGAGCTCGACCGTATCCTGTCCATCTCAACAGAACATGAAGTCGAAACCGTCGGAGCATCATTTGCAGGCGTCGTCCTGTTCCCGATGGCTTCCATTGACCAATAATCGGCTGAGGTAGTACAGATGAGTAACGCGAAGTGGTTCAAAGAAGCCGAAAAGGGATACGGTCAAACGATTCGCATCGATCACGAACTGGTATCCGTTCATACCGGCATGCAACAACTGGATATCTTCGAAAATGAATCCGTAGGCCGTGTTATGGCATTAGATGGTTTTCTCATGCTGACTGAAAAGCATGAGTTCACTTACCATGAACTGCTGGTGCACCCTACCCTTTTTGCCCATCCATCTCCCGCGCAGGTACTGATCATCGGCGGCGGCGACGGTGGCACCTTACGGGAAGTAACCAAACACCCCGAAGTCGAACGCGCTGTATTGTGCGAAATCGACGAAATGGTCATCACTGAAAGCAAAAAGCATCTTCCATTTGTTGCCTGCGGTTTCGATTCTCCTAAAGCGGAAGTCTTTGTTGGGGATGGAATCGAGTATATTCGGCAGCATAAAAACAGCTTCGACGTCATCATCGTGGATTCCACCGATCCCATCGGATTTGCAGAAGGCCTTTTCCGCTCACCTTTCTACGAAGACTGCAACCGAGCCCTAAAATCGGGTGGTATTTTCGTTCAGCAAGCGGAATCTCCGTTTTACCAATTGGAACCATGGAAGCGTACGTTCCTCGAATTGCGTCAGGTTTTCAAAAACATCGCTGCATATGGCGGTGCAATACCGATGTATCCGAGCGGCTACTGGACATTCGCTTTCGCATCGCAGAGCAGAACCCCACACGAGCATTTCAATCGGCAACGCGTTGAGAATATGAAAGGATTGCGCTATTATACGGCAGAGACTCAAAACAGCGCGTTCCACCTTCCCGCATTTGCTCAAACTCTGTATCAGGAATTAATTTCCGAAGGCCAATAATCATGCCTGCTGAATTCCTGAAGGCAAAACCTTTTTTATGTGCTTCGACTGAATTGATAAGCGGCGGTTGGGCTCTTTTCGGCGCTCCGTTCGATGGCACGAGCAGTTTTCGCTCCGGCTCAAGAAGCGGTCCCAACGCGTTGCGCGAAGCATCTGAAGGTCTTGAAGACTACTGTCCAATCTGTACTCAAAGTCTTGATGATCTTGCTTTTGCAGATCTCGGCAATCTTGATCTTCCTATGGGCGACAGTGCCCGAGTACTGGAGATTATCCGTAAAGGGACTGAAGGAATTCTTGAAAGAGGCGCTAAGCCTTTCTTACTTGGCGGCGAACATCTGGTAACTTGGGGTGCCATTCAAGCGCTACTTCCAAATTATCCGGAACTATGCGTCATTCAATTCGACGCACACGCCGACATGCGCCAGGATTATCTCGGTGTTCGCCTGAGCCATGCCACGGTAATGAATTTGATTTCCGAGGCACTTCCAACCGGAGAAACATTCCAGATCGGTATTCGTTCCGGAACACGTGAAGAGTGGAACCGGATGCGACAAGCCAATTGTGTGTATCCTGTTGCGGGTGAAGCGATCGATCAGATTATTGCTAAAGTCGGACAACGCCCGGTATACGTAACGCTGGACCTGGACGTGCTGGATCCTTCTGTGCTGCTGGGAACGGGCACACCTGAACCTGGTGGTTGTAGCTATTTTGACTTAGATCGAAGCCTTAGAAAACTTAACGCCCTTCATGTCGTCGGTATGGACATGGTCGAACTTTCACCAGATTACGACCCAAGCGGAGTTTCCTCTATTGTCGCCGCAAAGCTTGTGCGCACAATGCTTTTATCGTATGCTTAGTCGCATTCGAACCTAAGGAGACACCATGGTCGGAGTAGAAGTTCTAAGCCTCCTTGCAGGAGGACTAATCGGTCTTGGAGTAGCCGAACGAGCACTGCACGCGAGCCATCTTCATAAACTCCCGACACGTATCCACGTCAGTGGCACAAGGGGAAAATCTAGCGTTACCCGCCTGATTCATGCCGGGCTCAACGCCGGGGGAATATCTACAGCAGCTAAAACCACCGGCACTCTTGCGCGCATGATATTACCTGACCACAGAGAGTTTCCAATATACCGTCCATTGGGCGCGAATATTATCGAACAGAAGAGAGTTGTTTCGGCAGCAATCAACATCGGTGCGGAAGCGTTGGTTGCGGAATGCATGGCATTGCAACCTTTGCTGCACTGGGTCTCCGAAAACATGTTGATCAAGGCCACACACGGCGTCATCACCAATGCTCGCGCCGATCATCTTGATATTATGGGACCGACCGAAAAAGACGTTGCCCTGACACTTGCAGGCATGATTCCCATAAAAGGTGTGCTTTATACAGCGGAACAAAAACACCTTGAAACGCTTACCCTCGCTGCCAATGATCGAGGGACTCGCGTCGTCAGTGTTGACGAAGCAGATGTGAATGCAGTAACAGACAAGGAAATGGCGGGATTTTGCTATACCGAGCACAAGGAAAACGTAGCTTTGGTTCTTCGAATTCTCTCCGATTTCGGCATTGATCGGCAAACAGCGATTCAAGGCATGTGGAATACGCATCCCGATCCGGGAGCGATGAGCGAATATACATTGAATTTCTATGGTCGTAAAATCATTTTCATCAACGGCTTTGCCGCCAACGATCCAGAATCAACGAAAACCATCTGGCGCTACTCTCTTGAAAAGCATCACGAGGCGGAACGGGTAATTGGAATTTTCAATTTGCGTGGAGACCGACCATCGCGAACCCATCAATTCGCCCACGACGCAAACTTCTGGCATCGAGCAGACAATGTGATTCTTATGGGATCGGGCGCATACCTTTTCGCTCGCATCGCAGCACAGAAAAACCAGATCGCACAGAAGCTGATACACGTAGATAGCGAAAGAATGGACGATATTCTTGAGCAAGTTTTAGAAGTGTGCGGAAAAACCACCCTGATTGTTGGAATGGGAAATATTGGCGGGCAAGGATTGAAGTTGGTGCGCTATTTCAAGAATCGAAGTGTTCCGGAGGAACAGTGATGATCGAACTTCTTTCGATGGCGGTTGGAATCGGCTTGGTTGTCGGGATGCTCTTTACGGAAGTCTTTGGAATAGCAACTGGCGGCTTGATCGTTCCTGGCTACATGGCTTTGTATCTCACCAAGCCGGCGGATATTGCAATCACTCTGGCAGTCGCCTTTGCAACCTTCGGTTTTGTCCGGGCGCTTTCTTCCTTCATGATCATCTACGGAAGACGCCGCACGGCTTTGATGATCTTGGTTGGCTATATCATCGGCATGCTGGTCAGCAATTGGCGCGGTGTAGCCATGCTTGATTACTATGTCATCGGATTTATTATTCCAGGACTGATTGCCCTCTGGATGGACAAACAAGGCGTAGTCCAAACACTGGCATCTTTGACCATCGTTTCGGTTATCGTGCGTCTCATTCTCATTCTGATCGTGGGGCCGGAGGTGCTGTCATGAAAAAGCTCTACTGGCGCCCCCAGCGCATTTCCTTGCGTCTGCTTTCTTTGGTTGCCCTACTTTCAATTGCAGGATTAATTGCGGTCGAAACTTACAGTGTGCGCGAAAAACAGCCGTTTTATACGGAAAAGATCAAAGCCGCTCAGCTAACCAGAGACGCATTTGAAACGATCAAGAAAGAACGAATTCGTATCGGTCATCGCATTGACGCAGAATCCGACCCGGCACTTTCAGGAATCATCGGAGAACTGCTTTCGCCAGTCACAACTAATCCTGGGCACCTTCCCTCAAAACAAACTTCAGCCAATCCTAATTTCGCAGCAGTAGTTGTACATCTGCTGAAGCGAGCTGGAGTAGAGCCCGGCGACAAAGTGGCCATAGGAATGTCCGGCTCCTTTCCCGCCATCAATATCGCTGTGTTGGCGGCAGTCCAGGTGTTGGAACTGAAACCGGTTACGATTTCCAGTGCAGGCTCTTCACAATGGGGCGCGAACCTACCGGACATGATGTGGCCGGATATGGAACGAGTGTTGGTAGAGAAGCGTGTGTTTCCCTCAAGATCGGTTGCTCTCTCTCGAGGAGGTATCGACGACCGAGCATTGGGTTTGACCAAAGACGCCCGTAAAATGTTGGACGGCGTAATCGAGCGTAGCGGTCTTCCCTCATTGTCAGTCAAAGATTATGCCGATAGTGTTGAGCAGAGAATGTCACTTTATAGATTGCATGCCGGTCAAGGCGACTACAAGGTGTATATCAATGTCGGCGGAGGCACGACTTCAGTCGGTACGAAAGTCGGCAAGTTGATGTTCCATCCCGGTCTGAACCGCACCGCCCCAAGAGGCGCTTCGATCATCGATTCGGTAATGACTCGATTTATCTACGAAGGCATACCCGTCATTCACATGACGAAAATCAATCGACTGGCTGAACGCTACGGATTGCCACTTATGCCCATTACGACTCCAGCCGTAGGTGAAGGAAAAATCTTTTTCCGTGACGTTCACAGCCCAACGCTCACCGCAGCGATACTGATAATCCTTTTATCTTTGCTGATCGCATTCGTGCGACTGGATTGGGGATATCGCATATTCTCGTCGAATAAACGAGAATATTCCTCCACAAAACCGGAACGAATGGTGTAGGCAAAAGCAGCAAATCACTTTAAAACCACGGTCTTATTTTGATCGTGGTTTTTCTTTTTTCGCTCTAAAACCGACCACATGCGAACCGAAGCGCATTCGAATTTCATCTTTGATATTTGTGACTGTACTCTCCTGCTGAGCTTTCGATGCGAATAGGTCTAATTGCTGTTGGGTGCTCCAATCTGAAATTCCAACACCGATCAAACGCACCGCTTTCCCCTTGTAATCACTGTTTTCATATAATTTCCAAGCAACGGAAAAAATGTTCTTGTCCTGATCCGTGCAGTCGGCAAGAGTGAGGCTACATGTATGAGTTTCAAAGCCTGTTAAACGAATTTTCAAAGTGATACAGCGACCTTTCAGTTGTTTTCGCCGACATGAACTGCCAACTTGTTCGGATTGCATTCGTAAAGTTTTTCGCAACAGTGCGAGGTCTGTAACATCCTCATTGAAAGTGGTTTCCTTCGATATCGATTTCCGTCCACTGCTCTGCCCCACAATGTCAGACGCAATTCCTCGTGCCTGCCGGTACAACATCCTACCCGCCGCCAGACCGAATCGTTGCACAAGTTGCTCCTCTGTATACCTGTGCAAGTCCCGAATGGTCAGAATTCCCTGGTCACGCATTTTACGTTGGAATACTTTTCCCACGCCTCGTAAACGAGAAATTTCCAACGGCAATAAAAACTCAAGAACTTTTGTCGGAGCAATGATGGTCAACCCATCCGGTTTATTAAAATCCGATGCGATTTTGGCAACAAGCCGATTCGGTCCTATCCCTACAGAAGCGGACAATTTCGTGGCTTCCCATATTGCCTCTTTCACCCGCCGACCGATTTTCTCCGGCCCACCCCAGAGGCGCTCCAAGCCACTGATATCCATGTAAGCCTCATCCACAGAAACGGGTTCAACTATGGGAGAAACATCTTGCAAAGCACGCATCACCTTTTTCGATGCAGTACTGTAGCGCTTCATATCCGGTCGCAAATAAACGCCGTTGGGGCATCTCCGATATGCCTCGGATATTGGCATGGCGGAATGAACTCCAAACTTGCGCGCCTCGTATGAGCAAGTCGAAACAACCCCACGCATCCCCGGCATGGCACCGATAATCACCGGCTTTCCCTTCAACGTGGGATCGTCCCGCATTTCGATGGCTGCGAAAAACGCATCCATATCGACATGCAGAATCATTCTATGCCCCGTCCAATCAGACATGCTCTTTCCAGTGGTCATATACTTGAAACTCTGGCTTTGACATCAACACCCTTATTCAAAATATCACGCTTTTTACTTCACGCAACTGGCAGAAGACAAGATAATCTGCTAGGGGTATAGGTCAATATCAGCAAGGAACCTGTGAAACAATGAAATCTTCTTCTGTCCCGCTACTTTCTGCCACCATAATTTGCCGGAACGAAGAAAGGCATATAGCCAATTGTCTGAGTTCACTCGCCTTTTGTGATGAAATACTGGTAATAGATAGTGGAAGCACAGATCAGACAATAAAAATTGCCAAGGAAATGGCAACCACGGTTATACAGCGCCCATATATCGGAGCCAATGACCAGAAAGAGGCTGCTCGAAAGATGGTCCATGGTGAGTGGATTCTCAATCTGGATGCGGATGAAGTCGTCCCTCCCACATTGGTAAAAGAGATTCTTGCCACTCTTGAATCTCCAAAATTCTCAGGCTATCGCATTCCAATACGCACATTCATTGGAGATAAGCATCTTCAGCATAACGGATATTGGCCAGGCTATCAGAAAAGGTTATTCAAGCGCGAGTTAGGATATTGGAACCGAAATATGGAACCGCACGACCATGTCTGTTTGAATGGTCGCTGGGGTAAACTGCACACACCAATCGAGCACGTCACAGCGCAACACATTGAAGGAATTGAAGAAAAAGCGCGACTTTATGGGGAACTGGCAGCAAAAAGTCTGGCAAAACAGGGAAAAAGGATCTCTATACTGGATCGGACGTTTCGACCAAGCTGGCGATTTTTCCGCAGTTATGTGTTGAAAGCCGGATTTTTGGACCGCACTTATGGATATAGACTGGCCCGAGCAGCCTTTATTGAAGGCTGGATCAAATACCACTCCACATCACAAAACGAACAGACTCCCGAAAATCACTGAGTTTCTCTTGAAACGACGTGCGAATCGGAGTAAAAAGATGAAGTTTTATATATAAACAACGTACTCACTCCAGGCTCATTGGGAGAAGCTAAATGAAAGATCCTTTGCATGGTGTCACCCCATTCAATTTGCTGATCGGACGCATGAGCGCGCTGGGGGACATTATCCATACCCTGCCCGCCTATCACGCACTGAAAAAACGTTACCCACGCACCCGCTTTAGCTGGATGGTGGATGAACCATACCGTCATCTTCTTGAGAGTTTTGATGAACTAGAAGTTGTTTCCTTCGATCGACCTGAAGTAAC
Organism: Myxococcota bacterium; assembly: GCA_965140415.1. GTDB lineage: Bacteria > Myxococcota_A > SURF-8 > SURF-8 > SURF-8. Next base: position 2,875,800 of record OZ223209.1, on the reverse strand, counting down.
CAAAGAACTGAAAACGCTTCAGTGGTTCTGGAAAGCGGTTGGATTGATTCTGGCTTTTGCCCATCGCTTGTATCGAATGAAGTTAGTTGCAGCAATTGTATTTCAACCACTGTTGAGGTCATCCCTGTTTGCCAGGCTTTCTTTCGCACGCGTCCGTATCGGTTTCAACCGTTTCGCGGAAGGCGGCTGGCTACTGAATAATGTCAGAATCTCCGTTTCCAGAAAACAGCACGCCATCATGCAGAACCTATCGCTGTTGCAGCCGATGGGTGTAGATATGACGCCAAATCGTGTATCGATCCCCCTGTCCGAGGAAAACCATAAGGTGGTACAAGATTTCTTGCTGCCTTATAAACTCAGTTCTCACCAAATCGTTGCGATTTGCCCGTGTTCTTCCAAGAAAATCAAGCAATGGCGTATAGATGCGTATGCTGAATTGGCGGATCGTATCAGTAACGAACAGGGATTGACTCCGATTATCCTTTGGTACGGAAATCACGAGGAGGCCGTTGCCAAAGAAATCATTGGTAGAATGAAACAAAAAGGGTTATTGGGCCCACGCATGAATTTACTTGAATTGGCTGCGTTTTTCGAGCAATGCGCTTATGTGGTTTCACCCGATACCGGACCTTTGCATTTGGCGGCAGCGCAGAAAACACCCGTTGTTGGGCTTTACGGACCAACCGATCCTATGATCCATGGTCCATTCTGGGAACCAAATCGAGTTGTGCGCCACAATCCGACCTGCAATCGTGCTTGTTACAAAAAGCGAAACCATTCTGCTGCGATTTGCCAGTGTATGCAGGATCTTTCCGTTGAGAAAGTATTCAATGCCTGCGAATCTCTGCTAGAGCAAATTCGCAACGAAAAGAAGAAAAGCGCTTGAATCATCGCGCATCACATCTGTTCCACAGCACCTCGGCGAACCATGCAGAACGATGTATATATCTGTGTATTTACTAATTGTTTTCGAACATACACAGTAAGAATTTCAATTGATATTTTTGAAGACAGGCTAACCTCAGTCAACAAATATCACGATATTTCTTGTCAAGCTAAATCGTTTTAGGTAAGATGAGGATCTCGCCACGTTCTTAAACATAACATCTGGGTAGGAATAATCCTTCCCGTATAATTTGTTTCCTTACGAAATCCGAAAATTGGAGGAGCTTTAAATGAGACGTGAACGATGGTATTGGCTTGTAATGGTTTCGCTTATCCTGTCTCAGCTTGTATTGGGTTGCGGTGGCGAGGATGATGTGGATGATAACGACGATCCCGATGGCGATACTCATCAATCCGATGGCGATGACGATTCCAGTTGGTGGAATCCGGTGAATCCTCCAATAACCACAGACGGCGATAACGCCACAGACGGTGACAACGTAGTCGATGGTGACAACGTAGTCGATGGCGACAATGTAGTCGATGGCGACAATGTAGTCGATGGCGACAATATAGTCGATGGCGACAACGTAATCGATGGCGACAATGTAGTCGATGGCGACAATGTAGTCGACGGTGACAACGTAGTCGATGGTGACTACCAGCCCGATGGCGATGATCAGCCTGATGGTGACTACCAGCCCGACGGCGACTACCAACCCGATGGTGATAATCAACCCGATGGCGATGATCAGCCCGACGGTGACCTTCAGCCCGATGGTGATGACCAACCGGATGGCGACGTTCAACCCGATGGCGATGAAGATGAAGACCAAGGACTTCCCTGCGGAGGTAGCTGTCCCTGGCATTCTCACTGCAATGAAAGCACTGATCAATGTGAATGCGACAACGGCTATTGTGAAGAAAACGGCGGTTGCGTCCTTTGCACAGTCGAATCCGGTCCCGGCGCTCCCTGTCCTTTCGGCTCGGTTAATGCCACGGCCAATGAATGCGACAGCAGTTCTAACTGTATCGGCATGCACGCTAATGCCAGCAGTGTTCAACCTGCCCCCTGTACGTCAGCCGCGGATTGCACTTCCGTCGTTGGAAGTCGTGGTGTATGTGCGGACGGTTACTGCGGAATTTCCTGGTGTGCCGAAGACTGCTCCACCGATGAAGACTGCAATGATGAAGGATATGGAAGCGGTTGCTGCGGTCCGGTCGGAGATTCCAACATGTGTTACCTTGGAGACTTCTGCGAAGAACCGCCTGAAGGAGATCAAGCACCTGGCGAACCTTGTACCTTTGGAATGGTAAACGCAAATGCAGGTGATTGCCGATCCGGTTCTAGCTGCATCGGTTTACATGCCGATTCATCTACTTCAAGCCCAGCCCCTTGTGAGACGGCAGTTGACTGTACCTCTACAGTTGGTAGCACCGGAGTGTGCGTTGGAGGATATTGTGGTGTTTCTTGGTGCGCTGAAAGTTGTTCCACCGACTCGGATTGCACGGCATCCGGTTACGGCGGCGGCTGCTGTGGTCCGGTTGGAAGCAACAACATGTGCTATATCAGCGATTTTTGCGAATAAACAAGGTGTTTATTCTTGAAATTACTTGTTTTTAACCCTGGTCGGCGTTGTGCCATGTAGCGGATACAGGTTTTCAATTGACTCTTGGTAAAGAATCATGGTAGAGAAAACCGTTTTATTGTAGTGCAACGCCATGTGTGAAATGTTAAGGAGGAATCAGGTTATGGAAAAAAGATGGCACTCTATTCTTTTGCTGGCAGTGCTGATCTTAGCCCTGTTTGCTTTCGGCTGCGGCGGCGAAGATGAAGACACCGATGACACCGATGGTGATACCACAATCGCCGATGGTGACGGTCCCAGCAACCCCAACAACCCCAACAATCCGTATAACCCGCCGATCACAGACGGCGACAACACCACGACCGACGGCGATAACACGACGACTGACGGCGACAACACCACGACTGACGGTGATAACGTTGTTGATGGTGATAACACCACTGACGGCGACAACGTAGTTGACGGCGACAATGTCGTTGACGGCGACAATGTCGTTGATGGTGACAATGTAGTCGACGGTGACAATGTAGTTGATGGTGACAATGTAGTTGACGGCGACAACGTGGTCGACGGCGACACCAGCGATCCTTGCGGTGGCTGCCCACTTCATGCGCATTGCAACACCATGACCAATCGTTGCGAATGCGACAATGGTTATCATGAAGAAAACGGCGCTTGTGTGGAAGACACCGTTGTCAATCCCGGACAACCGGGTGGTGCCTGTACGTTCGGCGTAGTCAATCCCAATGCCGGTGATTGCCAATCTGGTTACGACTGCATCGGTATGTACGCGGATACCAACACGGACCAACCCGCTCCTTGTATGACCGATTCGGATTGCACTTCCGTCGTCGGCAGCCAGGGCGTTTGCGCCCAGGGTTATTGCGGCGTTTCCTGGTGCACCGCGGCCTGTAATACGGACGCCGATTGCTCGGCGCTCGGAAATGGCGCCTGTTGTGGTCCGGTTGGCGACACGAACATGTGCTACATCGCGGACTTCTGTAGCGGCGGTACTGGCGATCAGGCTCCTGGTGAAGACTGCACCTTCGGTGTTGTCAATGCCAATGCTGGCAATTGCGAAAGCGGCGGAAACTGCATTGGTCTGTATGCCGACGCTTCCAGCACTCAACCGGCAGCTTGCACCAGCGATGCGGATTGCACCGCCGTTGTCGGTAGCCGTGGCGAATGTGCCCAAGGCTACTGTGGAGTCTCTTGGTGTGCTGAAAGCTGTACGACCGATGCGGACTGTAATGCTGCCGGTTATGGCGGTGGCTGCTGTGGTCCGGTCGGAAGCGACAACATGTGCTACATCGCGGATTTCTGTAGCGGCGGCACTGGCGATCAGGCTCCTGGTGAAGACTGCACCTTCGGTGTTGTCAATGCCAACGCCGGCGATTGCGAAAGCGGCGCGAGCTGTATCGGCATGTACGCCGACGCTTCCACTTCTCAACCGGCAGCTTGTACCAGCGACGCGGATTGTACCGCTGTTGTCGGTAGCCGTGGCGAATGTGCTCAGGGTTACTGCGGTGTTGCCTGGTGTGCTGAAAGCTGTTCTAGCGATTCGGATTGTAATGCTGCCGGTTATGGCGGTGGTTGCTGTGGCCCGGTCGGAAGCGATACCATGTGTTACATTGCAGACTTCTGTGGTGGTGGCACTGGCGATCAGGCTGCGGGTGAAGCCTGTGCATTTGGTTCGGTCAATGCCGATGCCGGAAACTGTCAGTCTGGTCTGAACTGCATTGGAATGCATGCCGATGCCAGCACCTCCCAACCTGCCCCCTGCACTTCCGCAGCCGACTGCGCCTCCGTTGTCGGTAGCCGCGGTGTGTGTGTGGAAGGTTACTGCGGTGTTTCCTGGTGTGCGGGAGACTGCACGAGCGACAGCGACTGTACTGCCTCCGGTTACGGCGGTGGCTGCTGCGGTCCGGTCGGCGACAGCACCATGTGCTACATCGGCGACTTCTGCGGTTAATTCCGGTTCACATTTTCAAGGTGAGCGAACCGGCCCGGTCTTCCGGGCCGGTTTTTTTTCTGGACAATATTACTTTTACTGTGGCATATCTTACCTTTCGGCTTCCTATCGTAGTAATTTTGGAAGAAGACTGGCCACGCTAAGGACAATCAACAACCAATTTCGCCCATGCTATAAACGAAAAATAATCGACCTTTGGCGAGATACAACCGGAACATTACACAGCAGGAGATTCCTATGACTAAAGCCCCCCTTCCTTCTTGGACACAAACAATGCTACATTTTGCATTGATCGTTCTCCTCTCCATTTCAATTTATAGTTGTGGAGACGATGATGATACCGGCAACACCACGGATGGAGATTCCGAATTATCTGAAACTGACACATCGAGTGACGGCGACACGACAACAGATGGAGACACAGAGCCGGACGGAGATGGTATCGATGGAGATACGAATGTAGATGGCGACAACACGGACGGGGATGTAATCGACGGAGATACTCCTGATGGGGACACAACCGTAGATGGCGACACCACCGATGGTGACACAAATGTTGATGGCGATATTCCTCAACTCTCCTGCAATCGTACCGGCTATGCTCCCGAAGTGGAACGTGTAGACCTTCTGTTAGACGATCAGGACGAAACTCTTTGGTCTTATAAAGGCTATTCACAAGCCCGTTATCCCATGAATGTACTCCGTTTTGAAATGTGGAAAGGAAATGGAGCCCCGACAGAGCCTGGAACGTATCCGATCGGTGAAGATGAAACCAGTTATGCAACCTGCGCCAACTGCATGGTCTTTGAGTACAACTGCGATTACAACGACCAGGGAGTCCGCTATTGCGGTCGAACCTATATGCCGGCTCAAGGCGGGGAAATCGTAATCAGCGAAATCAGCGATGTCCCCGGAGATATGTTGAGCGTTACTTTCAATAACGTTGCGCTACAGCAGGTCACGATTGCACAGGATATGACGACCACTCCGGTTGAAAACGGCGATGTCTGGTGCCTGGATACCTATACGTTTTCCGTTATGGTAAAAGATCCCGGTTACGTCCACTTGGACAAGCCTGAAGTGGATTGCGGGTACCCAGAACCTCCTTATTACTTCCTCGGACCTGAACCCGGTAAAACAGAACCGGAACCCGGCACCGTACCCCCACTTTCCTGGCCCGGCGCGTATCATTACGATGAAATTACCGGTCTCGATCTGGCGCAATACCGCTGCGATCATCCAGAAACCAAAACGCTGTTTATCCTCGTCAGCGCGGGTTGGTGCCCGGCCTGTCAGGAATTCCTGATGAACCAATTCTGCATTGAAGGCGGCTTGGAAGATCGCCTAGTCGATTTAAACGCAGACTTTATCCATGTAGTTGGAGAAAGCTCTTTCCCCGGCATTCCGACCGGCAATAGCTTTGCAAACGATAAAATCAACCTTTACGGATGCACCGAAGGCTATCGTCTTTCGGATATCGACAGTAACGCTGATGAGCGTGTGATTTTCGACAGCGTCATGTTCAACGCCATCCCATGGGCGGCAGCCATTCGCATGAGTGATATGAAGTTGACTCACGAGCAGTCTTCCGAATACTACCTGGATCTCATTCAGATTGCGGTACAGAATATGGATGAGTAACCATCTGTTTCTATTAAGACATTAAAAAGGGCGCACCAAACGGTGCGCCCTTTTCTTATGTAACTTCGATAAGAAAACTAGATCATTTCAACCACGATCGCCTTACCCATACCACCACCGACACACAAGGAAGCCAGACCACGCTTGAGACCCAAGCGCTTGAGGTTGTGGATCAGACTGATGGTGATGCGAGCGCCCGTTGCGCCGACCGGATGACCCAGTGCGATACCGGAACCGACGATATTCGTCTTTTCCCGATCCAGTTCCAACAGTTTCTCACAAGCGAGATACTGGGCAGCAAAGGCTTCATTCAACTCGATCAGGTCGAAATCGTCCAACGTGAAACCGGTTTTCTTCATCAGTTTCTGAATGGCCGGAACAGGACCGTAACCCATCAATTCAGGTTCGACACCTGCAACCGAATGAGCAACGATACGGCAGATCGGCTTCAATCCCAGTTCATTGGCTTTATCCAGGCTCATCAATACCATGGCCGCCGCGCCATCGTTCAAACCGGAAGCGTTACCGGCCGTCACGGTGCCGTCTTTTTTGAAGGCTGCGCGGAGTTTGCCCAACGATTCCAGCGTCGCTCCCTTGCGGGGATGTTCGTCTGTATCGAACATGACCGGATCGCCTCTGCGCTGCGGTACTGGAACCGGAATGATTTCTTCCTTGAACCAACCTTCATCAATGGCCTTCAATGCACGAGTCTGCGACATCAAAGCCACTTCATCCTGTTCTTCACGGCTGATATTGTGTTTCGTAGCCAAGTTCTCCGCCGTGATCCCCATCAGGATGTGCTCGAAGGGATCGCTCAAGCCCTCAAAGAGAGAATCGGTTGCCTTAACATCCAGTTGACGCGCTCCCCAGCGCATATCTTTAAGGACGTAAGGGACGTTAGACATCGACTCGGTACCACCGGCGACCACGATATCGCATTCTTCCAGCCAGATTTTCTGGGCGCCAAACACGATGGCCTGCATACCGGAAGCGCATTGACGCTGAATCGTAGAAGCCGGAGTAGTGAACGGAATGCCGGAGCTTAGACCGATACAACGTGCCACATTGATTTCATCGGTGCGCATAAAGCAGTTACCGATCAGAACGTCATCGATCTGCGAAAGATCTTCCAAACCGGAGCGCTTGATCGCTTCTTTTACTGCGATGGTTCCCAGTTCATAAGAAAGCAAGGGCTTCAGAGAGCCACCAAACGAACCGATAGGCGTACGCGCCATACCTACAACAACAACATCTCTCATCTTTTTCCTCCTTCAGTAACTCAGATTACAGTAAGCAATGTCTGCTATTAAAAAGAATGGTGTATCAGTATCCATTCCGCCACTATCACGAATTTCTTGGAATCAAGCCTTCTCAATCGCCGCTTTCCACTGCTCGATGTGATTTTCTCGCTTTGATGCATCCATCTGAGGTGTGAAAGAACGGTCTTCCTTCCAAGCATTGCGAATATCGTCTAATCCCTTCCAATACTCCACAGCCAAGCCAGCCAAGAAAGCCGCTCCTAAAGCCGTGGTTTCCAGCATTTTTGGTCTTACAATATCGCACTGTAAGATATCGGACTGGAACTGCATCAGCAGGTTGTTCGCGCTTGCACCACCATCCACCTTCAGTTCCCTAAGCTTTGTTTCGGAATCCGACTCCATCGCAGAAAGCAATTCGAAGTTCTGCAATGCAATACCTTCCAGCGCTGCACGTGCGATATGCGCCTTGGTCGTTCCGCGCGTCATACCAGTTAAGATGCCTCGTGCTTCCGCTCTCCAATGTGGCGCACCCAGTCCGGCAAAAGCAGGGACAAGCACCACACCATCAGATGAATCTACCTGACGCGCCAGCGCCTCTACTTCGGAACTCTCAGAAATGATCTGTAATCCATCCCGTAGCCACTGCACTGCGGCCCCCGCAATAAAAGCGCTACCTTCCAAAGCATAAGTGGTCTTATCACCCAGCTTCCATGCCACAGTTGTCAGCAGTCGATTGTAGCTGGGTACGGCACGCTCGCCGGTATTCATTAAAAGAAACGCACCGGTGCCATAAGTACATTTCGCATCACCGGGTTCGAAACAGGCCTGTCCGAAAAGCGCCGCCTGCTGGTCTCCTGCCATACCGCAAATGGGAATACCATCAGGGAGAACGTCCAAGCCTTTCGTTTTGGCATAAACTTCTGAGCAGCTTGCAATCTGCGGCAGAATACTCATAGGGACATTCAAGGCTTGCGCCAGTTCATCATCCCATTGCAGGGTTTGAATGTTCATTAAAAGTGTGCGACAGGCGTTGCTGACATCGGTGACATGAGCCTGCCTACCGGAAAGGCGATGAACCAGGAAGCAGTCGATCGTACCCGCCTGTAGGTTTTCCTTTTCGGCCTTTTCACGTAAGCCTTCAACATTTTCGAACATCCAGGAGAGCTTCGTTCCGCTGAAATACGGATCGAGCAATAAGCCTGTGCGCCGTGTGAATTTCGACTCCAACCCCTGTTTTTTCAAGTTGTTACAAATGTCCATGGACCGGCGGCACTGCCAGACAATCGCGTTGTATTCCGGTTTACCGCTCTCCTTGTCCCAAACTACGATTGTTTCGCGCTGGTTGGTAATACCGATACCCGCAATTTCTTCTCCAGAAATTCCAGCTTTTTCTAATGCCGTAGCAATAGAGACAGTAACACTTTCCCATATCTGCTCGGGATCGTGTTCCACCCAACCCGGATTCGGGAAATGCTGCTGGAATTCTTTCTGACCGACGCCTTTAACCGTAAGGTCGCGGTCCAGGATAATGGCGCGTGAACTGGTTGTTCCTTGATCGATGGCAAGAATATAAGATCCCATTCTCACATCCTCCTGTTTACTGTACGAACGCTTTTCCTGCGTGCAATCGGGCACTCACACTAGCACAAGGCTTCTCTTCCTGTAAACGATAATTTCCTTGAAATCGGTTTCGAAACGTCTATGATAAACGGCAAACGAGAGGAGTGTATTTATGAGCGATCAACCGAAACGAGTAAAAGGAATCAAACTTGAAATTCATGCCGACGAAACCGTCGCCGGAGGTCAATACTCCAATTTCATCATGGTGAATCAGTCGGAAACGGAATTTTTGTTGGATTTCGTCTTTTTGGCACCGCAAACCAATAAAGCCAAAGTATTTTCCCGAGTGGTGCTGAATCCGATACATGCTAAGCGCTTGGCTTCACTATTGAATCGTCAAATCGAAGCCTATGAAAACCGCTTCGGCGAAATTCCACTGCGCAAAGCAACAAAAATCATGCCGCCGGTTGACTCTGACAACACGGTTAACTAACATAAAATACGGTTTCTCTTAGAACCCGATTGTATAAATGCTGATTTTCCAGTACGTTTCCGAACAGGGAACAGGATTTTTCGGATAAAGTCCCATTTCAGGGACGAAACAGGAGGCATAGAAATGCGAGCGAAGTGGAACATACTACTGATTATTGCGATCTGTCTGGCCATGATTGCCGGATGTTCCGATAGCGGTGATAACAACGCGGATGGAGATTCCGAACTGGAGCGAGATTCCTGCAATCAAGCGACAGACTGCGGCACGGGCGGCTTGGCTTCTTGGGTTTGCTCCCCGGAAGGATTGTGCTACTCGGTAGCAGAATACTGCATCAAAGACGATGAATGCAACGGAGCCTGCATCGACCATCTCTGTGAAAACGGCAAGTTCGAACCGGCCACCGATGGTGACAACAATAACAACACCGATGGTGATCAGGTCGGTGGAGACCCCGACCAGGTTGTCTGTCAATATCAATGCTGCACAGATGCCGACTGCCCCTCAAACAACTTCTGCGACACAAACACGCACACCTGCGTACTGATCGTCGATTGCGATAAAGAATGCTGCCAGGATTGGGACTGTGAAAACGACCCGAATTTTGGTGAGGGCTACATCTGCCGCTTGAATCGCTGCGTGGATGAAAACAATCCCTGCACAACCGAATGCTGTAGCCAGGAAGACTGCACCACGCTTTATGGTGAAGGCTACATCTGTGATGCCGGCACCTGTCGTGAAGACATCTTCGCCTGTCAGCCGGGTTGGAAAATCTGCTGCACCGAAGATCCTGGCAATCCAGACTGCATCGACCTGGGCGATCTAGGCGGAGAAGCAATCCTCACCTGCAACGCAGCCGGTGACGCTTACGAAGTTTCGATGTGCGATCCGTTCAACGACTGTCTTTCCGATGGTCTGGGCGGAATCGAATGTTTCCCGAACGGGCGCTGCGAAGTCAGTGACGATTGCGACTGCCCCAAGCAATGCATCGACACGGTCAGTGGTCTGCGATGCCGCGTTCCCTTGGTGGGAGACGGTGAACTTTGCGCTCAGGATCTCTGCACTGAGACCTCCGGATCTCTGGACACAGTTGGAAACTGCGATAGCTCACAAGGTCTGATCTGCTGTATCGGCATCGACCAGAACGACCCGGATAACGGCTATTGCACGCCGGAGGCCAATTGCAGCAAGTAACGACCTTTTAAACAACACTAAAACGCCCCAACCATCACGGTTCGGGGCGTTTCTTTTTGCTACTATGGATTTTCGAAAACAGAAATGATGAGACATGAGGTTACGTGAAACACTTTAGCGCAGCATATCACCACCGATCAATCGTCTCCAGGTACGATCCACCCTCCTCCGTTCATTCTCTGTTTCGGCGAGATTCGCGGCCATGACCAAACTTGTTTTCAAGGTCTTTTCGGCATCGTGAAAGAGATGCGCTACCGTTAGGTACTCGCTGTAAACCATCGCGATATTCAACCAGTCTTGTGTGCTTTCCGCAACGATGACGGCTTTTCTCCAACAATGCAGAGTTTCTTTTGTATGTTTCGTGTGTTCTCGGAACATGCGCTCCAATGCCAGCCAATCATCCGTTTGACAAGCGGATCTCATCAAGTACTTAAGCCCTGAAATCAGGGTTTCATTGTCTTTCAGCAATTCTTTCCGCATGACAAGCACATCCAGCTTTTCTGAAAAAGCCGTTGCCAACCGATCGGCAGATTCAAGCGCAAAACGGCAATGAAATCCAATTTCGTCGATCTTGTTCCATTCTCTGGCAATATCCAACCAGTCGGAAACGCAGTCGGCATTGTCCTGCGCCCGACGGAGACATTCATTAGCTTGATCCATATCGTTCAACCAGCCAGAAAAAGCCTTTGAAAGCAATACCCAGTCCGAGCAACGAGTGGCCATCCGGCAGGCTAGAGTAATGCAACGGCGTTTTCTCTCCCCACCTTCTGTCACGGTGTCCCAGTCTTTTAGCAATGAGAGCAAAAAAGAGACTCCCCGACCTTTTTTCTCCGCCTGATCGAGACAGCGCGCCGTTTCTTTATCCGCACCCAGCAATTCCTGCCAGCTTTCCGCCACCATGTGCCACTCATTGGCTTCACAACTCAACTCTTCAGCCTTTTTCAAACAACGGCGTGTGCTGGAAGTATCGTCCAAGAATTCCTTCCACAACCAGGCAACCCATGTCATCTCAGGGCAATTACACCCACTCTTTTCTGCATGTGCAAAACACTTTTTCAGAAGCATCGGATCGCCACTGCATTTTTTCCAGGTCTGCACGATTGCCCATCTATCGTGCAAAGCATTTGCATGTTCACTTGCATGTTGCAGCGCCTTCTCTATTTGACTTTCACACTCTTGGCCACTCTGAGCATCTACCGTTCTCAGTTCATGCCATAAATTGGCAGATTCAATCCACTGGCTTGCAGTAGCCTGCCTCTCCATCACGTCATGCAGTTGCTGCCGGGTCCTATCGACATCACAAAGCATATGCAACCAGTGATAAGCAACTTCTAATCTCGTATGTGTCAATTCCGAGTTTTTTTCTTTTATATCTGCAACCAGTTCAGTTGCATTTAATAGACACTGTTCGGCGTGGTGCTTCCCCTGAAAGGTCAAGATCCATCCTTGAGCACAACTCAACCAGTCAGAAGCTTCTTTTGCCTGTTCTTCCGCTTGGCGCAAGCAGTCGAGCGCCTTGTTGTCATTATCAAACAAGCGCCGCCAAGCAAGTCCAACTTTAGCGAGATTCTGGCAACTGTCCGAAAGAGACAAAGCTGCTTCAAATTGCCGTTCGATACGCAATGGAGGTTCATCAAGCAGCAACAGACACTCTGTAACTCTAATCTTATCTCCAATGGATTCGGCAGTTTCAAGCGCACAACTCAAGGAGCGATTCACCCGATCCTCATCGGCAAACAAGCTTCGCCATAGCAGAGCAGCTTGAATCCATTGCTTGCATGTTGAAAAACGATTCTCGTTAAATTCCAGAATTTTTCGCGCTCGTAGCGGTTCGTGAAAATAGAGCATCCAAAGTAGGACAGGAATGGTTCCGAATCGGTTCGTCTGGACGCATGAATCCAGAAGTCTGTAGGCAGCATCTGGCTTACGCTGTAAAAACAGCTTCTCCATAGCCTGTAGCAACAAATTGGATGCCCCAGACCTTCGACGCTGTAGCAAAACCCAGTTTCTGATCTCCTGGATCGACTTATGAAGGAGCAAATCTTCAATACTGCAATGCGCGATCACGTTACCGAATTCAATATGCATCCCATGGATTGCATGAGCCTTTAACAATTCCCTTGCCTGAGCTGTAGCAATCGACGCGCCGCTAACAACCAGACGATCCTGCCGGGTCGCATCAACGATCGTTTTTAAATATCGCGGCGACCACATGCGCCAACCCTGCGTTTGCATACCTACTCCAAGGAAATTTACGGGAATCTTCGGCGTTTTGAGTGCTGCGATGACGGCCAGCTAAGAATTTGGTTGAAATCAGGCCCAAAACGCATTATCAATTAAGTATTAGCGGCCACTAAAAAGACTTGCAATGGGATTTGTCTCATGGCATTCGTTTTTTAATGGAAAATTCGGGATAACGTTAAAAACAGTTAATTGAACGGCGAATATTTGCCGAAATATCAAGCATCCCCTCTGGTTTGCCAGGATGCAGGCCGTTTTGTGGAAGGAGAAAACTATGAAAAAATGGACAGCGACTCTGTTCATCTTAAGCCTTTTTCTTTTGCTGACTTCTGGATGTTCTTCCAGCGACGATCCGACGTTGCCCGATGGAGATGATTCCGAACAGGAAATGGATTCTGAAATCACTGACACAGAGAATCAGGACGGTGACAATCAAGCCGATGGTGATGAGGATGAAAATCCTCTCCCAGATGGAGATGTTAAACCAGATGGCGATACTCCAGATGGCGATACTCCCGATGGTGACACTCCTGATGGTGACACTCCTGATGGTGACACTCCTGACGGTGACACTCCTGACGGCGATACTCCTGATGGTGACACTCCTGATGGTGACACTCCTGACGGTGACACTCCTGACGGCGATACTCCTGATGGTGACACTCCTGATGGTGACACTCCTGACGGTGACACTCCTGACGGCGATACTCCCGATGGTGATGTCCAGCCCGATGGTGATATCCAACCCGATGGTGATATTCAACCGGATGGTGATATCCAGCCCGATGGTGACGTCCAACCCGATGGGGACGTCCAACCGGATGGCGACGTCCAACCCGATGGAGATGTCCAACCCGATGGAGATGTCCAACCGGATGGGGATATTCAGCCGGATGGCGATATCCAACCCGATGGAGATGTCCAACCGGATGGGGATATCCAACCCGATGGTGATATTCAACCGGATGGCGATATTCAACCGGATGGCGACCTCCAGCCCGATGGCGACGTGCAACCGGATGGTGATGTCCAACCGGATGGCGACCTCCAGCCCGATGGCGACGTGCAACCGGATGGTGATGTCCAACCGGATGGGGATATGGAAGAGGAACTGGAAATTATTACTGGCCTGATTGGCGATCCTTGCGAAACAGCCGACGAATGCATGACCGACACCTGCATGACTACGGAATACATCGATGCGATTATTCCGGGAACGGAGATGCCAGGAGGCTATTGCTCCAACATCTGTTCTCTTGCCGATCCGGAAAGCAGTTGTCCATCTGCCCTTGGCGGTCTTTGCTTCAGTCTCGCCCCGATTTTCGGTCCGATGTATGAAGGCTATGGAATCTGTCTGGCTGAATGCGACATGGACGAGCAATGTCGCATGGAAGACGACTATCGTTGCTTCTCCCCTCAAGAATTGGTAGAAGCCGGCATTATCGACCAGCAAACTGCGGATGATAACTACGGCGACCAATCCGGTTGCTTATCCAATTCGTTGATAGACGCCCTGCTCGCCTCCTCCGATGGTGATGTTGACGGCGATCTGATTGATGGCGACCTAATCGACGGCGACTTCATTCCCGATGGAGACTTGGAGCATCCTCTTGACTGCGAGGGTGGTTGTGTATTTCTTGATGAAACGTTCTGCGTGGAAGACAGCGAAGACATCTGTATTTGCGAAGATGGCTTTTGGACGCAATATCCATGTTCCGAACTCTGTGCTGCAAACGAGATGATCTCCAATGGTTGTGGAATCATGGGAGATATTGCCACTTGTTTCTGTACGGATCCCCCGGTTGATGGCGACGAGGAACTGGACATCGACCTGTTTGATGGAGATCTTGTGGATGGCGATATGATCGACGGAGATCTAACCGATGGAGACATCACAGACGGTGACATCGTTCCGGATGGAGATCTTACCGACGGCGATATAGTCGATGGTGATGAGCCTCTGGTTTGCAGCGGAGATTGTTTAGCAGAGGATGTATGGAACTGGTGCGAAAACGATGAGCAGCTCTGTCGCTGTAGTACCGTAAACGACCACTGGTATACCCGCACCTGCGATACCTATTGTCATGGCAAAGGATATGTCGATGGCGAATGCATTCCGCAATCAAGCGATGATGATTCATGCGAATGTACAGCCTGCTCTTCAGACTCCGAATGCGAAGCGGCTGGTCGGGATTATTGCGTTTCCCAGCAAGGACTGGGTTCGCTTTGCTTGAATCGTTGCGATATCTCGACTTGCGATTCGGATGTCGCATGCATCGATGCCTCTGACTTCGACTCTCCCTTCGATCTATGCGCAGACTTGAATGCAGAACCTTGTGACAATCCTGGTGGAGTTTGCAGTTACATTCCCTTTAAAGTATGCGTACCGGTAGCGGGCTTGCCGATTCTGCCTCCAGGTGTAGATAACCTTTGCTGGAGCACCTGTGATGCCACACCAAACAGTTGTGAAGTGGGCGAAGTCTGCATTCCGGTAACGGATCAAAGTGGCAATGTCGTAGATGGTGGATGCTTGGAATACTAGTGCTTTACAACCAGACCAAAAACGCCGGACAGGGCCCATACCCTTCCGGCGTTTTTTTGTGCATTTTCAGCAATTTGCTCTTAATACTTAAACCACTCTACTAAAATCCAGCGGCGATATCTTCAAGCTTGTCCCGATCCAAGATCAGAATGGAATCACGTGTCGTGCGCAGCACTTCCTGCTTTGCCAGTCGACTCATGGTACGAATCGCCGTCTCGATGGTCGTACCCGTCAGATCGGCAATATCCTGTCTCGACAGCGAAATGTCCATCTTGACCTGCCCACTGGCATCTTCTTCTCCGATTTTCTGGCCGAGTTTCAGAACCATGTTGGCAATCCGATAATCCACCTTACCAACGGAAAGTTCCTGAATCTGATCGATTAGCACCCGGTTGCGCGAAGACATTTCCCGCAAAAATGCTCGTGCCATTTTGGGATTCTGGTCCATGATCCGCAGTAAGGTGATCCGCTCCAGTTGCAGAATCGAAGTCGGCTCTGCGGCTATCGCAGAAACAGGATGCTCACTGCCATCCATAAGCGATTCCAACAAAAAGGTTTCACCCGCTGTACAAATTTCCAGAATGACATCTTTTCCAAAGGTGGTGTGCTTCACCAATTTCACCTTACCGGAAGTTACCCAGTAAAAATTGACCGCACGTTCACCTTCATGGCAAATATAATCGCCTTTGTCATAGTTCTTTCCAATGGTTACACGTGCCAGCGCATTGAAATCGTGAGGGTGTATGTCGCTTAATAATCGCACTTTTTGTAATTGCTGCTTCATCGTGTTCCTACCTTTCATAGAGGAGATTCATATTAAATTGAATTTCTTCCATGATATTATTTAAAATGATTGTTATTTAAGGACTGACTGGTCGCTTAGATTCAAGGTAAATATCATTCTAGAATCCGATTTCTTTTAATTTTGCACCATTTTCAAAACAGTGATTATTCATATTGCATTTTCGAGACATCAATGATAGTCTCTGTCACATGACTGGTGCATTAGACCAACGCTATTTGCCCATATTGTTCGATTCTTCACCCCTGGGCATTTTCACAGTAGATTCGGAAAACCGGATCACGTCGTTCAATCGTGCCGCCGAGGAAATTACGCACTACACCTCCGAAGAAGCGATTGGCCAACGCTGTTACGATATTTTCCATGCCAATATCTGCCAGCAGGATTGCCCACTAAAACGCAGCGTTCGAACCCGGAAGAAAATCGGAGAACGCGAAATCAGCATTTTAAACAAAGCCGGCGACGAAATACCGATTGCCGTCTCCACTGCCGCCCTGCTCGATTCCCAAGGTCAGGTGCTCGGTGGTGTGGAAATGTTTCGTGATCTTTCACAACTTGCCGAACTTCGCAAACGCCTTCATAAAAGCTACGAATTTGAAGATATCATTAGTAAAAACGAGCAGATGCAGCGTATCCTGGAACGTTTGCCATTACTAGCCGCCAGCCCCAGTACCATCCTGATCGAAGGAGCGAGCGGTACAGGGAAGGAACTGGTTGCACAAGCCATCCACAATTTAAGCCCAAGAAGGAAAAATTCGTTTATCGCCGTGAATTGCGCGGCACTGCCAGACAGTCTATTGGAATCAGAACTGTTCGGCTATGTTCGCGGAGCGTTCAGCGAAGCGAAACAAGACAAGCCTGGCCGCTTTATGCTGGCCAATGGCGGCACTCTTTTTCTGGATGAAATCGGGGACATCTCACCAGCAATGCAGGTGAAATTATTACGTGTTTTACAACAACGGGAATTCGAGCCTCTGGGTGCGACACATACACAGAAAGTCGATGTGCGCGTCATCGTAGCGACCAACAAAAACCTCGAAACGGAAATGAAAGAGAAGCGCTTTCGGGAGGATCTCTACTTTCGGCTTAACGTAATTCGAGTGGAACTTCCACCGTTGTCTCAGCGTCGAGAAGACATCCCGTTGCTTCTGGATCACTTTATTCGCCGCTTCAACGCCATACAAGGCAGCCGCATCAAGCAGGTGTCTTCAAGAGCCATGCAGGCGCTGATGGCAGCTCCATATCCAGGTAATATCAGAGAGTTAGAAAACGCAGTGGAACACGCATCCGTGCTTTGTCAGGGCGACACCTTGCGTTTAATGCACCTTCCATCCTCTTTTGAAACCCATGTGCGCACGGCTCAGCCTGAATCATCGCCACTCGATCATGAAAACAGTAGCAACTCGCCACTACAGGCTGCAGAAGCCCAGACGATCCAAACCGTTCTGGATCGTTGCCATGGCAATCGTGGTCAAGCAGCAAAGGAACTGGGTATTTCCAGAAACACGTTGTGGCGCAAGATGAAACGTTTCGGTCTCCTTTAACTTTCCGTTTCCTTCCAGATTAGCGAATCAAATCCCCTTATTACTGTCCATCCTAACCTGTTTGGCATGGCCTTTGCTCATCTATACCTGCAAGCGCGGATTTTCTGCGAAGTTGTTTGATTTTTGGAACACGCGAAAGCAAACGAAAGGAAATAACCATGAAACTCGCCGTTACGGCAGCAGGATCCGGCTGGGACGCCCCAACCGATACACGTTTCGGACGTGCACAGGCTTTTTGCATTGTTACAGTCGATGGCGACCATCAAGAAATCGAAACTCTGCCCAATACCCAGAATCTGCACGCCGCTCAGGGAGCCGGCATTCAAGCGGCGGAAACCGTCTCCAAAGCTGGAGTGGAAATCCTACTTACCGGTCACGTCGGTCCTAAAGCCTTTCGCGCACTGAATGCGGCGAAAATCGAAATCTATTCCGGCATCCAGGGCACCGTTCGTCAGGCAGTGGATGATTATCTCGCAAACAAGCTGACCAAAGCCAGCGGAGCGGATGTGGAGGGACACTGGTGAAACCCATAACAATTGCCGTAGCAAGCGGCAAAGGCGGAACCGGTAAAACCACAATGGCGGTGGCGATCGCCCTTGCCCTGCAAAAAAAAGGAGAATCGGTGACCTTGTTGGATGCGGATGTGGAAGCGCCCAACGCCCATCTCTTTCTACATGAAACACCACAGGCGGAACAAACAGCAACCGCCACAATTCCCGAAGTGGACGAAGAACGCTGTACGGGTTGCGGCATCTGTCGAGAAGTCTGTCAGTTCAGCGCGATTGCCATTCTGGCGGATCGCCCCCTTGTTTTCCCCGAACTCTGCCATTCTTGCGGCAGTTGCGCTTACCACTGCCCGGAATCGGCAATTACGGAAGTGCCGAAAACCGTAGGATGGATCGAGCAAGCCCACCCGGAAGATCTAGACTTTCACCGTGGACGCCTGAAAGTGGGCGAAGTCCGTTCCGTGTCGGTCATCGATACACTCAGAGAACGGGGCAACAAGCTCGATTGGACGATCATCGACGCACCACCGGGTACCTCCTGCCCCGTTATTGCAGCCACCAACAAAGTCGAATTTCTGATATTGGTTACTGAACCAACTCCATTCGGATTGAACGACCTCAAGCTAGCGGTAGAAATGAGCCGGGCTCTTGAGTTGAGTTGCGGTGTGGTTATCAATCGTTCGGATCTGGGAGACGACTCGGTGCACACCTACTGTCAGCAAGAAAACGTACCGATTTTACTGGAAATACCCTTCGATCGGAATTTCGCGGCAGTGTACTCCAAAGGCGGCACCCTGCTCGATGCCCAACCGGAAATGACGGAACGATTGTACGCCCTCGCTCAACAGATACGAGAGGAGGCGGCACAATGAAACAACTCGTTGTTTTAAGTGGCAAGGGTGGCACAGGCAAAACCAGTATTACGGCTTCGTTTACAGCCTTGGCAACCCAGACTCTGATCGTCGATGCCGATGTGGATGCAGCCGATATGCATCTGCTCCTTAATCCGGAAATCAAGGAAAGTGGAAACTACTCAGGCGGAGTCAAAGCGCATCTTCAGCCGGACAAGTGCATTCACTGTGACCTTTGCCGGGAACACTGTCGTTTCGGTGCCATCAGCGGGGAGCACGTCATCGATATCATCGCCTGTGAAGGCTGCGGATTCTGCTCCCGTATCTGCCCGACTGAAGCCATTGAAATGAAAGAAGCTTTCAGTGGGAACTGGTTTGTCTCCGATACGCAATTTGGACCGTTTATCCATGCCAAACTCGGTATCGCGTCCGAAAACTCCGGCAAACTGGTTTCGTTGATTCGCCAGAAAGCGGTTGAACGTGCCGAGCAGGACGGCTTATCGCAGATTCTTATCGATGGATCACCCGGCGTGGGTTGTCCGGTCATCGCCTCCGTTACCGGTTGCGATCTGGTGCTATGCATTACCGAACCGACGCAAAGCGGATTGCACGATCTAAAGCGCGTGGTTGAACTGGCGCAGCATTTCAGTGTTCCGATTACGGTTGCCGTCAACAAAGCCGACTTGAATGAACAGATGTCGGAAGAAATCGAAAACTATTGTAATTCCGTTCAAGTTCGTAGTCTTGGACGAATTCCATTCGACCCGGAAGTCGTCAAAGCTGTTGCTGCGGGTGAAATCCTGACAGAATTCTCAGCCGGACCAGCCTCTCAGGCTGTGAAGGCATTGTGGGAAAAAGTTAAGCAGGAGTTAGACTCCACAGGAGAATCCGACAATGTCCCGGAGTAACTGCAAACGAAAAATACGACTACCGCTCACATCCGGGCACTGCATGGTCTGTACAGCCAAAGCAAGAGGACGAGAGCTTGCAGAAAAGCTCTTGGCCAGTACGCAAAACATGACGGAGGAAGAAGAAGCAGAGTTCGAACTGCTGCAACGCTTCGTTTTGGAAACGGATTTCGAGAAACTGATGAAGAAGGAACCACTGTTGGATGGACGCAGCGGCGTTACGCTGACCATTGAAGAAGGGGCATTCGGCAAACTGCATTTTCATGCGGAACAGACTCAGACAGAAGCTGGCCCCCAGATGCTTTCAACCATCCACGACTGTGAACACCATAATAAAACGGAGTAATTTGTAGCAATGAGTCAAGAACAACGTAAACAGAAAATCGATGCCCGGGAAATCGCATTGGCCGCCAACATGAAATCCGTCAGTCGCAAAATCCTGGTACTTTCAGGCAAAGGCGGCGTTGGAAAAAGCACGGTAGCTGTCAATTTGGCACTCGCTCTGAAAGAACGCGGTAAACGAGTGGGACTGCTTGACGTGGACATTCATGGCCCCAGCGTACCGACAATGCTCGGTTTGGAAGGTGCTCGTCCAGGAGGCAACGACGGATGGATTTCTCCGGTTGAAAAAGATGGTCTCAAAGTGATGTCCATCGGCTTCATGCTGCCGGACGCAGACAGTCCCATCATCTGGCGCGGGCCGATCAAAATGGGCGCTATCCAGCAGTTTCTGGCAGAAGTGGACTGGGGAAAACTGGACTACCTGATCGTCGATGCACCTCCAGGCACTGGCGACGAACCACTTTCCGTCGCCCAGAGCCTACCGGATGCAGAGGCACTGGTCGTCACTACCCCACAGCGAGTCTCCGCTGTAGACGTAAGAAAATCGATCACCTTCTGCCATAAGCTCGAAATGAAGCTGATCGGTGTCGTTGAGAACATGAACGGCATTATCTGCCCCAAATGCGGTGAACGCATAACCCTTTTCCCGGAGGGCGAAGCCCGCGCGATGGCGGAACAAATGGGGGTTCCCCTGCTTGGCTCGCTGCCTATGGACCCACAGATTTCACTTTGCGCCGACCAGGGAGTAGGCGCGCTATCACAACCGGATTCGCCTGTTGCTCAGGCGTTTATGGATTTGTCGAAATCGATTGAATCGAATCAACAAACAACTGACTCGAACGAACCACAACAAAAGGAGAAGACCAACGTGAAACGAATTGCAATCCCCGTCGCTCAAGGAAAACTTTGCGCTCATTTCGGCCACTGCGAAGTGTTCCATTTCGTCGATCTGGACGAAGAGAGCAAAGAAATTGTCGAGTCCAAACAACTGACTCCTCCGCCGCACGAACCGGGCGTATTACCGCGCTGGGTAGCCGAACAAGGCGCTAACATGGTGCTGGCAGGAGGCATGGGAGGACGCGCCATTCAATTGTTCAATCAAGCCGGAGTCAACGTCGTGACCGGTTGCCCCTCCGATGAACCGGAGGAACTGGTACGTCGCTTCGCCAACGATATTTTGGAAACAGGCGCAAACGTTTGTGGACACGACGAAAACCACAAATGTGGTGGTCACTGATAGAGGTTATCGATGATTGTCGCCGCCGCCCTATTCGATCGAAATATTTCACCGCGTTTGGACTTCTGTGACGGTTTCCTGGTTCAGGACACCGAGCGAGGCCAATCGGAAGCCTTGCGCGTCAGGGCGGCGCAGTTAAGTCGCGCCGATCGTTTGAACCTATTAACAAGATTGAATGTCGAAATCTTGCTGACAGGTGGAATTAGACGCTGCGACTATTTTTTCCTTACCCACTCGGGAATTCGCGTGCTGACCGGCCTCACAGGTGAGGCAGAAGCACGCATCGCGGAGTATCTGCATGGCACATTGTCCGTGCAAGCTCCATGTTTCGATCAGCGTTCGCAACCTGGCTGTCGCCGTCGGTTGCGTCGCAGAAAAGGAGGTTGATATGCCTGGACAAGACGGGACCGGACCGATGGGCAATGGCCCAAGAACCGGACGCGGCATGGGACGCTGTCGCCCCTTGACGTCCCGAAAATCCGGACAGGCCGATCAAACCACGGATCGACCTGAAACCGAGATGGAGAGCATGACACCAGAAGGCGATGAAGTCATGTTCGGTGTCGGCAGAGGCGGCAGACCGTATGGAGGCGGTCGTGGACGCTGCTTCGGAGGTGGAGGCGGAGACGGACGAGGTCATGGCCGAAGACGCGGTCAAGGTCGCGGACAACGCCAAAACTGGTAGCAACAAAGTGATCCCTGCCTTTACAGGGGAAGGCGGACTTGACCGCCCTCCCCTGTTTGTGTATAACCTTTGCGGTTTCCACTTACCCGTAGCAATAAAAGTAGAAAGGATTTGTTCTCATGGCGAAAATTGGTGTGCTTTGCTGCGAAAAGATCAAAGACAAACTATGTATAGGTTGCATGAAGTGCCATAAAGCCGCCGCGGAAAAACTCGGCAAGTTTTCGGAGCACGAAGACGAAATCGAAGTCGTTTTCTGGTCGGGATGCGGTGGCTGCCCTGGATTGTTCATGCCCAAAATGACCCTGCTGGATGACATGGCAAATCAACTTGGGCGCGAATACGATGTGGTCCATATTGCCACGTGCATCACGAAAGCGATCACGACCGCCGACTGCCCGATGAACCTGGAAGACATGAAAAACAAAATCGAAGGCAAGTGGGGCAAGAAAGTGATTATCGGGACGCATCCCTGGTAAATCCAACGCGACTGCCGGTTTGAGTCTCATTCCGGCAGTCACTTTTCATCATACGGCCCATTCGGCAGCATCAAGAAATCCCATATTTCCTTAGTTTCCGGACCAGTGTAACACGATGCACCCCCAACTCTCTGGCGGCATGGGTGCGATTACCTCCGTGTTTCTTCAATGCTTCGATAATGGCATCTCGCTCTGCGTGTTTAAGCTTATCAAGCTGCGGTCCGCTGGCAGAGGGATGATCCTCCTGATGCTCGTGAATATAGTCCGGCAAATTGTCCTGCGTAATTTCCGGGCCGGTGCACAAAATAAAAGCCCGTTCCACGATATTTTCCAGTTCTCGGATGTTTCCCGGGAATGGATACCGCATCAGGCTTGCCAGAGCCTCTTCGGTAATGCCATGAATGGACTTGCGGCTAGATGTCTGGTAATCCGCAATAAAATGCTGCACAAGCAATGGAATATCTTCCGTACGTTTCCGTAAAGGCGGCAAATGGATTTCCATCACATTTAATCGGAAATATAAATCTTCGCGAAATGTCCCTTCCCGCACCATCACACGCAAATCCCGATTCGTTGCCGTCACCACCCGAACATCTGTAGAAATCGGTTTGTTCTCGCCAAGCGGTTCGTAGGTGTGCTCCTGTAGAAAGCGCAATAATTTCACCTGTAAAGTCCGCGACAAATCGGCAACTTCATCTAGAAACAAAGTGCCGCCCTCTGCCATGGCAATACGACCGGGTTTGTCCTGACGCGCATCGGTAAAAGCCCCCTTTTTATAACCGAACAATTCGGACTCCAACAGGGTCTCTGGCAGTGCGGCACAGTTCACAGGAATGAAAGGATGATTCGCACGCCCACCTGCGTTGTGGACGGCCTTGGCGATCAATTCCTTGCCTGTTCCGCTTTCACCTGTAATCAGAATCGTACTGTCGCTATCTGCAACCAAAGGTAGCAAACGGAAAATTCGTTGCATCTCGGGGTTTTTCGAGATGATATCCTCAAATTGATATTTGTTATCTAATTTGCGACGCAAAGCATTCAATTGCGAAAGATCTCGAAACACTTCCACCCCACCCAGCAAGTTACCATTTTTCGTTTGTAATGGAGTTGTCGTGATCGATATGGGGATGGAGCGCCCATCCTTGCTCTTGATACGAATTTCGCGCCCACGCACCTCTTTTCGGCTGTCGATACTCTGCCGCATGGGGCAGATGCTGTCACACAGATCGGATTTAAACACTTCTCTACAGGGACGCCCTAAAACCTCCTCTTCGGAATACCCTGTAATTTCGCAAGCTGCGGAGTTGAAAGTCGTAATTCGACCTTTTGAATCTACCGTAAAGATTCCCTGGCTTACGCTGTCCAGTATCAGTGAAACATAGCGCGGATCGAGTCGTGATGAATTGGTCATGGTTTATCCCCGATATTGCGAAAAACACCTTCCAGCTAAACAACAGTACTGTTGCGATATTATATAACACGATACGATGCATATTGCAACACTAAAACGCTACACTGTTGCGCTACGGTTATAGTATAGCGTACATATATATGCGTACCACAACCTTAATTCATAGTCCAACACATTCCTTTGCTGTATCTGATCATATTGCAAATACACAGATTTTTATTTTCACGAGCAATGAATGCGATTCATTTCACTGTAGCGCTACAATTGGCCTGAAACCTGCAACATAATCAATTAGAAGCGGAGCGACCACCAGTTGGGAGTACCATCGTTTTCAAGTGCAATAACCGGAATCAGGTTTGATATGATAAATGCCCCACTAGATGATTTCCCGAAGGAAATCCACCGAAGCCTCAACCGACAGCTTTTCGAATGTACCCCGGTTCACATCGCAATCATCGATCGAAATTACTCGGTGATTCACGCCAACAACTTGTTCAGCAGCAAATTCGGCGAGGCAGACGGACGCCCATGTTACGAAGTGTATAAACGCCGTGACAAGCCTTGCGAAAACTGCCAGGCTGCGCAAACCTTCGACGACGGCAAGGTGCGGGTGACTCGTGAGGACGGGTACGACATCAATGGAAAAGCCACACATTACGAAATTCATTTCTCTCCCTTATACGATGATGACGGAAATATCGCCTATATCGTGGAGATGTCCTACGACCAGACGGAAAATGAAGCGCTGAAAGCGGAATACAACACCTTATTTGAACGTGTTCCCTGTAGCATTTCAATCATCGATCAGGATCTGAAAATCGTTCGTAGCAACAAGCAATTACGCGATATTTTCGGAGACAGCGACCAGGAATACTGTTATCAGGTCTACAAAGATCGGGAAAGCGCCTGCCCATACTGCCCGGCAAAAATGACATTTGAAGATGGAGAAATCCATAGCTCCAAACACGTCGGCGTCACGAAAGATGGCGATCCAACATACTATGTGGTGACCTCCATTCCATTCAAATCCGATGGCAAAGAATTCAAGCAGGTTTTAGAGATGTCCCTTGATGTCACTGAAACCCATAAGCTTTCTCAAAAGCTGCTACAGGAAAGTGCATTTCGCCGCAATATCACGGAAAGCGCGTTAGACCCTTTGGTTGCAGTGGACGAAAACGGACGAGTCAAGGTGTTCAATCCCGCCGCAGAGAAGTTGTTCGGGATTAGAAGTAGAGACGCCATCGGCACGGAGGGCATCGAGCGATTTTTCCCGGAATCATTCCGGCGCGCCCTTGCAGAGGGCGGAGATTCCGTTGAAATCAATGAAACTCACATTACAGACCAGAACAACCAACGCATCCCCGTGCGCGTTTCCGGTGCAGTGCTAAAAGATGAAATCGGACAAGTCATTGGTGGCGCGGCTTCGTTTGTGGATCTTCGCCCGATTAAGCGCTTGGAACGCGAAAAACTGGAACGCGAACGGCTGGCGACTGTCGGCCAAACGGTTGCAGTCATTGCACATGCCATTAAAAACATCCTGGTCGGAATTCAAGGCGGCATGTACAAGCTCAAATCCGGGCGGCGGAAAGCATCTGACGTTTTGATCGAACGCGGGCTGGAAATGTTGGATCGTAACTTTGACCGCGTTGCTGAAATGGTGCGCGGGTTGCTGGATCTTTCCCGCAACAAGGAACCGCATCTTGACCTCATGTCACCGAACGCCATGCTCGAAGAGTTGGAACAGCTATTCAAGGCCGAAGCGAACCGTCGAAATATTGAGTTCGTCATTGAGCCTTTGAAAGAAGATAAAAACGTTTACCTTGATGCAGAAGGTCTGCACACCTGCCTTTCCAATTTGATTTCAAACGGACTTGATGCCTGTTCCGCTGCGAAAAAGGAGCACTGCACCTTTACACTCCGCGCTGCACTACAAGGCGATATGCTGCTCTTTGAAACGGAAGACACCGGCATCGGCATGTCAGAAGAAGTGCAGCAGAAACTGTTCGATATGTTTTTCACGACCAAGGGCGTGAATGGAAGCGGACTGGGACTGGCTGTCACACAAAAAATCGTTCAGGAACATGGCGGCGAAATCGAGGTAAATTCCTCACCAGGAAAAGGTACACGCTTTACGATCCGCCTATGTCCCTCGAAATTGAAGGCAATGTACGAAAGTTCCGTCAGCAAGGCGGCAGACTTATCTTCCGGCGGCGTTTTTGAAGACTGTAACGATTGATTTCACCCAAACCATCATAGGAGCACAATCATGAGCAAAAAAATCCTTATTGTCGAAGACGAAGCAGACATCATTGAATTCATGACCGATCTTCTCACGGATCAAGGCTACGAAATCGATTCGGCAATGGATGGTCATGCCGGGTTTGAAAAAGTGCGTAGCTACAATCCGGACCTGATTCTTCTGGACATCCAGATGCCCGAAGAAACGGGAGTTGGCATGTTCCGACGGATGTACCGCGAAAAAGACATGCAGGACATTCCTGTAATCGTAGTCAGCGGCATGGCAGGTGCAAACTGGGCGATCAGCGCAAGAATTCCGGTGATCGACAAACCTATCGACGAGAAAAAGCTTCTCGACCAGATCGAAAAATCGCTCAGTGGGCAAGCTCCCAAAACCTCGATGGTTGGCGGAACTAAAATTGCGTAACACCTTCTCAGTCTAACGACAGGGAGTAAATTATGGCGGAAATCACATCAAGTGTCCTGGTAATCGGTGGAGGTGTAGCAGGCATGGAAACAGCGTCATCATTGGCTGAGATGGGCCAGGATGTGCTGCTGATTGAGCGAGAAGCCAAATTGGGCGGAAATGCGGCTCATTGGGCTTGTATGGCCACCGAACAATGTGCTCGTTGCTCTGCATGCCTGATTGAAGACGACATCGCCCGGATCGCCTCACATCCTAAAATCAATGTACTAACCCACGCAGAAGTCGTTGGCGTAGAAGGTCAGAGTGGAGCATTCTCCGTTCAGGTTCAACCCAAACCCGGCAGCATTAAAGAACGTACGGGTAGACCAGACTGGATTCTTGAGAAACCGGCAACCATCAACTGCAAGGCCGTTGTGCTGGCAACAGGCTTCGAGCCGTTCAATCCAAAGAATCAACGTCTATTGGGCTACGGTCACCTGCCGGAAGTCTATACGACGTTTGATGTCGATGAATGTTTGAAACAAGACGATCTTGATTCTTTCCTGCCGAAAGAGCCGGAAAAGAATCGCATCGCGTTCATTCAATGTGTCGGTTCCCGCGATCGAGCGCGCGGACAAGAATACTGTTCGCAATTCTGCTGCAAAACCAGTATCCGCCTGGTGAATCGGATGAAACATCTGCGTCCCGACCTGGATGTAACCATTTACTACATCGACTTGCAGATTATGGGTAAGGAATTCCGACATTTCTACGAGGAAAGTCGCTCCAATATCCGATTCATGCAGGGAGTTCCCGCAGAAGTGCGTCCCGGAAGCGAAACGGATCACGTCCGCGTAGTCGGTATCGATCAGGCAACCGGACTTGGCCTGGAAGAGGAATACAACCGTATCGTGCTGGCAGTCGGAATCGCACCTGACACCCGCAACAATCACTTGATCGAACAATTTGGATTGGGATTGAACGAGTACGGTTTCATTGACTCCGCAAATCAGAATGGCGTCGTTCGAACCTCGAAACCCAGAGTTTATTTAGCTGGAGCCTGTGCCGGACCGGTCGACATTCAAGCCTCCCGCCTGCAAGCCATGGCGGCAACCAAGCGAATTCTGATGGATTTACAGGGGCGACAAAACGACACGGACAGTCTGGCCGTTTACGGGATCGGAGGAAACTGATGAGCAATCAACGAGTTGGTATTTTTATCGGCGATACCGATGAAGCCCTGCAGACCGGCCTTCGCCTTTCACAGGTGGAAGAACGCCTGAAAGCGGACTCTAGTCTTTATCTTGCACATATCGACGATCCATTCGGTCAACAAGGCCAGCAGAAACTCAGTCAGTTGTGCGAACAGGAACAACTGGTCGCGGCTGTCGTCTGCGGTGCGCAGGAGCCTTCCGTTACGGAGCGTCCTTTGCAAGTCGAAGGGGATTCGACGGTAACCATCCCCCTTTTCCAGACCAATTTGAGAGAGCGCTGCGCCTGGATTCATCCTGACATCGATCAGGCGTCTGAAAAAGCGGAGCGCATCCTGCGTATTGCGGTTGCCCGCGCAAGACAAGCGCGCCCCATCGCTCTTTCGACGCGCCCGGTCAATCGACGCATCGTCGTGCTGGGTGGCAATCACGCTGCCTATCAAACGGCCCTGTCGCTTGCCTCTGCGGATCTGGATGTGCTGCTTTTAAAGACGGACACTCCTGAAGGATGCTTCTTCCCCTTGCCCACAGCACTTGTTGAAGCTGCGGAAAAGAATGAGCGCATCACAATCAGCGAAAAGACACCGTTGCGTGCGATCAATGGACAGCTAGGAGATTTCCACATCGTCGTAGAAGACAATGGGAAGGCCAAAGGCTATCAAGCTGGAGCCGTTGTCATCGCAATCGATGCGCGCATCGAAGATGACACCAAACTGGCGGTGCCTCATGAGACATTACGAAGCCTCATGGACTCCACACATAATGGCAGTGCCAAAACGGACACCGTTGGCATTCTTCTGGATCTCCAGGGACCGGAACGGCGCTGCGCAGCAGAAGCGACCATCGTTGCTGCAAACAAGCATGTAACGAACGGTGGGCAAGCGTATGTCATGTTCCGCAATATGCCGGTCTTCGGTAAAAACGGCCAGAAGATGTACGATGACGCCCGCGCGGCAGGAGTACAGTTCCTGCGTTATGATGAGAAAACGCCTCTCTTGCAAGCAGGAGAAGACGATATTGTCGTGACCATGGTGGATTCAATCATTCCAGATCGGGCTTTCAAAATCCACATCGACCGTCTTGTTGTTCCCAGTCGTGTGAAACCACGCCTGGACAATCCCATTTTCTCCACTTTGCTGCGCCAGCCGTTGGATGCTGAAGGTTTCCTGCAACCCGGCAATATCCGCCATATGCCGGTCAGCTCTGCCAGACGTGGAATCCTGTTCGCAGGCGGCTGCCATAATGACTGCAACCCCTTGGAATCCCGATACGAATCGGATGCCATTACCGCCAAGGTATTGAGCCTGTTGCCGGAAGAAACGGTAACCTCTCCTGTGGAAATGGTCAAAGTCGACGTCAGCAAATGCGCAAGTTGCTTGACCTGCTTGCGGCTCTGTCCACATGGTGCGATTGAAACGTATCTCAACAAGAAATCCGTTACGATTCTATCCAATGCCTGTTGGGAATGTGGCATCTGCGCTGCGGCGTGTCCGGGTCAGGCCATCGAGCATGGCGGTCTCAGCAAACTACAGATGTCCGACGTCTTAGACGAAGCGACACCGCTTCTTGGCGACAAAAAACCTTTGATCGTTTTTGCCTGTCAACAATCGGCGATTCCATCTCTGGATCAAGCGGGTCGGCTTGGCTTGACGGTCCCGACAGAAGCCACGTTTATCGAAGTTCCCTGTGCGGGTCGTGTTGAAGAAACAGCGATGCTTGGAGCGCTGGAAAAAGGCGCCAGTCAGGTTCTGGTTATGGGCTGCCATCCGTCGGTTTGCCGTTCATTGAAGGGCAATCTCGTTGCGGCGGAGCGGGTCAAGCGGGTCCAGAAATTCCTGGCCGAGTCCGGATTGGATACGAACATGGTGCAATACCATCCAATCGCCAACAACGAGCCCTATCGACTTGCTAAAATCATCAACAGCGCCGCCGGAGTTCTGTCGTCCGATTCCCCCATGAGTGAGGAAACGAACGAACCACACGTGGCAAACGAAGGAGTCTGACACATGGAAACCGGAACTGTCATCGAACTCGATAAAAGCAAAGAAACACCTCTTCGCGACCTGTTGTTGGAAGAGGCCAACTGGACGGCTGCTCTGGATTACTGTTTCAGTTGTGGAAAATGTATCAGCGCCTGTCCGCTCAGCGGTTTCACCGATATGGAACCACGTAAAGCGGTACGCCTGGTCATGCTGGGTCAGGAGCAGGAACTCATCGATCACGACTGGATTTTCCAGTGCACCGGCTGCGAGCGCTGTAGTTACGTATGCCCGATGGGCGTCAAGATGACCAGCATGGTCACCCGCGCACGCTCGATGCGTCCCATGGACAAGAAACCTGGAAAAGCGCAACTCACCTGTGAACTGCACCGTGACAAGGGCAACAACATGCAGATTCCAACCGAAGAATGGTTGGATACGGTGGATTGGATGCTGGAAGAACTTCAGGAAGAAATTCCGGCAGTTCAAGTCCCCATCGACAAAGAAGGGGCGGAATTCTACGCCACCATCAACTCCAAGCTGCCCATGTACCACCCGAACGAATTACAGTTTATTTACAAGGTGTTTCACGCCGCCAATGCCGACTGGACGATGCCTTCCATTTGGTGGGAAGGCACCAACTACTGCATGTTCTCCGGTGATCTTGAATCTTGGGAAAACAACCTGCGAAAGCAAGTTGAAAGACTGGAAGAGCTTGGCTGCAAAACCATGGCCTATACGGAATGCGGTCATGGTTACTTTGCAACCGTTGATGGCTACCGCAAATTCGGCATCAAACCGAAATTTGATGTAGTTCACGTTGTCAACCTGTATGCCAAATGGATTCAGGAAGGCCGCTTCAAGCTCGATAAAAGCAAGAACAAGGAAATCGTCACCCTGCATGACCCGTGTAACGCCGGTCGTAAATCCATTATGAACGGATACGCGGATATTCTGGAAGACGCCCGTTACGTACTGGACAACGTATGTGAAAACTGGGTTGAAATGTGGCCGAATCGCGAATACAACTACTGCTGCTCCGGCGGTGGTGGCGCGCTCATCTCCGGCTTTGCACAAGCCCGTAATCACTATGGAAAGATCAAAGTCGAACAAATTGATCGTACCGGAGCGGAATTGGTCTGCACTCCCTGCGTCAACTGCATCGACGGCATCGGCGATCTTGCCAAAGAGTACAAACGTCCCTGGAAATCCGTCCACATGTGGGAACTACTTGCGAATGCCATCGTGATAGAGTAAATTGCTCCAGAGTTGTTTTCATGTTCTACAAAGTGGATAACGAGGCGGAAGAATGGACGTGTTAAGTATTTTATCGGAAGAGCTGTGGAAAGAAAAACTGCAAGAAATGTTTAAGGAAACCGGTCTGGCAATGTCTTTGACCGATGGCGGCGGGAAAATCCTTTTCGGAGAAGGAACTCGCAACCCGCTATGCGAACGAATTCGCGAGCAACCCGACACGTTGGCCAGTTTCTGTAGCCAGACAAACATGGCGATGATCGTTCAAGCCAAAGCGGCCAAGCAAGCCGTCGTCGATTTCTGTGAAGGCGGTCTCATTCGTATCGCCATTCCGTTGTTCGATGGCGAGGAGTTGATTGGCCAGGTCACCGGCTGCGGATTAGTCGGCAATCCCGAGGAAATCGATCCTTTCTACATCGCCCAGGAACTGAATACCGAAGAGTCGATAATCAAGGATCTGGCGGAGAAAGTGGCTAAAAACCCCGAATTTTCCTTAGAGGCGCTCAAAGACAAGCTGGTTTCCTTTGTCACGCCTGTTCTGAAAAAGTAACAAAAAACGGGACGAAAGCTCCTGGCTCTCATCCCGTTCAGCCTGTCCGAAACAGACCCCCGGCGAGGAAACTTGCTGGGGGTTATTTTTGTTTATATCCCACCCAGGTACAGAATGGCAGCCCCTGCCCTGCTGCCGTTCGGATCATGGTTTCATCGTTACTGACCGTCATGCTTCCAATTTTCGCCCATTGCGCCTCTTCGATTTCCTCTCCGGTCCAGTTCTCCGTTCCAACTCCGCCCAAGCCATATAAATCGACTTCGGTTCCTGCCGCAAGATTTTGGGTATTGGGGAACGCGATGTGAACAGCATCGGTTTCATGCGCAGTTTCGAATTCAGGCACCAATGCGACCAAGGCGTCTGGGGGATCATTGGCATCGATGAAACAGGGCCACCCCCAACTGGTGGAATCCCAACTGAGCAGGCGCAAATCATCGTAGGTAAAATCCCAAAGATATAGATCATCAGGAATGACAGTCAAGACCACGCCTTCGGGACTGGTAATGTCGTGAGGCTGGCTGGTATCTCCCAGCGCCGTGCGCGTCGCCTGTGGAGCCTGTCGTAATACGACCGGATCCACGGCAAGAGTCCCGCCCTGACTGATGTCCACCGGGCAATAAAGCCCATGCAACGTAAAGTCCTGTGTGGCGATATAGTGTATTGCAGCTCCCACCTGGCATTGGTGCTCTTCAGGGACACTGATGGTAAATGCTCCGCTACCGTTCGTGAATTCCGGGTCCAGGCAAGTCTCCCGATCGCCAGGCTTGGCAATGCATAGCAAAGCAGCGACCATATCGATTCCATTCCCATCCTGGTTCTGAACGGTCCCCATAACCGTATCGACTACCGTACCCGTGCAAGCGAGCTGTTCCTGCTCGCTTTCGACATCAATTTCTAAGTCTCCATCACCGATCTCATCATCGCCATCAACAGACACATCGCCATCGGTAATGGGTTCGCTTTCGCTATCCATATCGCCATCGACAGTCGTGTCTCCATCCGAGGTTGTATCGTCCTCATTCTCAGAGTCTCCATCGATGTTCGAATCCCCATCGGGAGTCTCGTCGTCACCACTGCCACAACCGACAACAAACAATGCCAGACACAACATAAGAACGATCAGCGATAACCATCCACTCTTCATTTTACCTTCCTTTTTTCACAAGAATCGCACAGAATCACGCATCCATGCTTACACAAATTTTCCACTACTAACACGGTCAGCGCCTATTGGTTGTTCTCTGTTGCGATCCCAACAAAATCCAGGTAATACTCTTCTCCTTGAGAGTGAGTCAGTTTCATATCGCTCATGCGGATTGCCGCCGCCCAGGGGATACCGGAGTACAATCGGCTTTCCCATATCACACGTTCTCCCGCCGTATTGTCGGTATCGCTGATCCGATAACCGCCTTCGCAGCCATAACTATTCATTTTCAACTCTGCAAAGGAATTCGTAGCTGTAGCCACATTATTGTTTTCACCAATAACGTATAGAATTTCTGCATTTAAAGCCAACAGTTGTTCTTCTAACCCGCCATCATTACATACCATGTCTTCGAAGAATCCCTCACAAGCAGAACACCAACCGGCCCCAACCATAATAAACAGCGTTTTGATGTTGGGGTTGTCGCATTTAAACCGCGCCAAATCAAATTCTTTGATCGCGCCTCCATGATAAGCGCCGGGCCATCCCATTGGTGGAACCGTGCCGGCTTGCGTTTCCGTGTCACCCGGAACCGGTCCCCAGAAATGATAAGGAGCATCCGGGTATTCGCAACTCAAACCGGTTGGAGGATCCATGTCCACAAATCCAGGTGCCTGTAAATCACCAGAAAATTCATAATATGGCAAACACCAGGTTTCACCATTACGAACGGGTGTCGTCACCAGCGTTTCGGAATTGATTGTCACTTCCTGTAACTCTAGGTTTTCAACCACACCGGCAATACTCTGTCCTTCGGTAGTACCCAAGGAATTGATTGTGTAAGTTCCGCCGACCTTGGGCATAAAGACCTTGTCGCAACTCTGACCACCCTGCCCATCACTTTCACAATCCTTGTAAACCTGTAGGCAGAAACCACAATCCAGATAGCTGGCTTCGGTAGCGGTAAACTGATAGGTTCCGGCAGTTGTCGGTCCTCCATAAGAAGCCCAGTTTTCTATCACCATATTGTTTGCCGGATACGTTTCGTCATCATAGGCATTATAAAACCATACCGGTTGACTTTGATTGTCAGTCCCGACGGAAACACCGCTAACCACCTCATCAAAGAGGTTGTTATCGCAATTCAGCACGGGAGTGTCACCATCTACAGGCTCGTCGCCATCCACCGGCTCATCACCATCCGCAGGTTCATCGCCATCAGCAGGCTCATCGCCATCAGCAGGCTCATCACCATCCGCAGGTTCGTCGCCATCAGCGGGCTCGTCGCCATCCACTGGCTCGTCGCCATCCACCGGCTCATCGCCATCCGCAGGTTCATCGCCATCAGCAGGCTCATCACCATCCGCAGGTTCATCGCCATCAGCGGGCCCATCGCCGTCTGTTGTCTTATCTCCATCTATCGAAACATCTCCATCTGTGGTCAGATCTCCATCCACAGACGGGCATCCCTGACATGTTCCCCACGCGGTTCCATCGGCATTACAAGTCTGGGTGCCGGAAACTCCCGCTGGACATGAACAGGCACGAATTTGCATCGGTACACAAAGCGTATTGCTTTCTCCCTCCCAATCTCCATCGGAACTCGATTGATCGCCATCCGTGCTGGTATCATCATCTTCACCACCACAGGCAGACATCGTAAGCATCGCAATTAGAAGAAAAGCTACCGTTATTACATTGATATTACAGATTCTTTTTCTCAACGACATTGGATATTGCTCCTTCAATCAAAAGGCATGGGCGACTCAGGAAATCACATTTTCACCATCGTAACGTGTATTGGTTATTTGACTTTATTTTCATGTCACTAGGTGGCGCTAGTTGGAGACTTTCATTTACTCCAGTATTTACTACTTTGTCAATAGGTTCGGTTACAATTCATGTCCGAATAACGGGTAAGTTCCAATTTCATAGTCAAATCAATCATTACGACCGTTCATCATGTCCCTTACCATTTCGCTGTTTTAGTGCACTCTCTTTCTTGACTGCATCCGCAATCGGCTCTATGATCCAAGCTGTTGAATCGTATAATGAATGGAGCTGCTTTCGTGCCAATCTATGAATATAAGTGCAAGAAATGTGGAGCGATTCTGGAGATACTGCATTCTTCCCAAGAAAAACGCAGCTACTGCATCGGTGATTGTGTGGCAGAAGATGCCCCCGGTGACGGCGAACTGGAACGCCTGATTTCAACGCCGGCCAAACTAACATCCGCCCGTGACATTGCAACCGGAAAAGTCAATTACGAAGATGCTGCAAAGAAAGGGTTTACAACCTATAAGCGAAGAGGAAAAGGCGAATACGAACGCATCGCCGGAAACGCCGGTCCCAAACAACTTGTTGATAAGGATTAGCTTTTTAGGTTTTTAAGTCTTTTCGAACGTCTGTTATAAATATTCTTCCGCGATTTTATGAATGCGCCCAATCAGTCCGAAAAGCCCATTTTTCCGCTGCGGGGAAATATGCTCTTCTAAATTCAACCTTTTAAACAGTGGCTCGATTTCGACTTGAAGTATTTGTTGTGGTGTTTTTGCAGAAACGACTGTCAGTACGATTGCCGCGAAGCCCTTTACAAAATGGGAATCGCTGTCGACGAAGAATTCAAGCAACTTGGGATTGCCTTTTAAAGGTTGCCCTGCCATCCAGACTTTGCTCATGCATCCTTTGACTAGATTGGACTCGATCCGGAACTCATCCGGCAAGTCCGGCAGTTGTTTCCCCAAATCGACCACATACTGCAATCGGGCCATTCTATCCGGGATATAACCTAGATCTTCCTCTATCTCTTCAAAAGTCATATAACTCTCCATCTTGAAACAACACAGGGTCCCCCAAAAGGGGGCTGTATTGTTCAAGAGACAGGGAAGAGATCGAAGTTATTCGATGTTTTTAGTCGTCTTCATCAACCCAGACGAGAATTCGTCGACAAGAAGAACAGGCATGTAACGCACCAGCCATGATTTCATTGAGCATTTGCGGCAATACCGCCATGTTGCAAACCGCACAGTGACCATCGATGATTTTTGCGACCGCAACTTCATCACCAACACGCTCGGCAATGTATTCGTACTTTAAATACAGGTCTTCATCTAGCTTTTCGATGAATTCGTCCCGATTGTCGTACATTTTGTCAAGCGTTTCGTCCAACTTCTCCAAACGGTTTTCCAGTTCCTTCATTTCGCCGGACTGAGAATGACGAATACTCTCGATCTTCTGATTGAGTTCGTCTTTTTCTTCCTTGGTTGCATCAATTCGTTTTTGCAGATCACGAACGTTCGCTTCCAAATCATCGGCGTTGTCTTCCTGAACTTCCACTTCACGCAAAAACGCTTCGTACTGCTTGATGTTTTGCAGAGCGGTCTCTTTATTTCGCGTGTTCTTTATTTTCAACCGCTCCAAATTCAGTTGTGTGTTCTTATCGTTGAGTTCGGTCTCCAACTGCTGTTGCCTGTTTTCGATTTCCTCCAGATTTTTCTGGTGCTCCAGCAACGTAACTTCCATGTTCTTCGTTTTTTCAGGAATTTTCTCCCGTTCTTTCTCAAACTCCAGAATTTCGTTATCCAGTTCTTGCAGTTCCAGCAGTAAACTCAACTGTTCCAAAATGTGCCGGTCAGGTGTCATCGTATAACTCCCGGTAGATTACAGGTGAGAGTAATAGAAAAGAGGTTTCTTTTCAGAATCGAGAAAAAAAATCCCCGGTTCTCTGTTGAGCCGGGGATTTCAGGTCGGAATTGTACGTTTGCGTAACGATTTTCCAGAGACTGCGTACAGGCTGCAACAAGCCTCTGCAATCCCTTTTTGGGAGGACAGGCGACATCGACTCGCCCCCCTTTAGTCGTAAGAGGGTGTTTTCCGGTCCTTGCTTTCGGTGCCATTGCCTGCTGAACCAAGAACCTTTCAGAAAATCCTGTCATACTTCCTGTTCTTCCGTCTTCATACCATCGTTTAGCGTTTCACGGTCGGTCATAAAAGCACAGTTTGTCTCAATACGCAATAGAAAAGATGAAGAGTTTTTCCGAGAAAACAGGAACTCGTCTTTACAGGCTTGAAATGTATGGCCAAAACAGAAACAGAGCTTTGAGCACGCGGAGAATATTCACTTTTCTTTCAAGAAATCACCATAAAGTTCCTGGGTGCATTCAGGACAAAGGCTATGGCTGAAGTCGACCTCGGAGCGGCTTGAAATGTAGTTCTCGATCTGGTTCCAGTACCCCTTATCATCACGGATCTTTTTACAGGACACACAAATCGGCAACATCCCCTGCAATCTCTTGATTTCTCTAATATTCTTTTGTAGATCAGCAATCAGGCATTCTCTCTCATTCGAGAGATCTCTCGCTTCAGTGCGGTCTTCAAGTATCAGCAGGATGCCATTGAACTTCTCACTGACATCCAACATTTTGCATAACTTTCCTTCGAAAAAACGTAACTCACCGAACTGATTGAACTCAATTTCGAAAGTCGCTTCTTTTTTATCTTCACATTTCGCTTTTTGAACGATTTCTCCCAACCAGGGAAATACATCCTCAAATCGTTTCCCCAATATTGCCTTGTTTCCTTGAATTACATCTGCTTCCGTTTTCAAGTCATCGTCTGTCCGACCATTTTCTATACTATAGTAACTGCTTCCAGGTGAAACTGTTGGAGAAACCAAGCGGGCCGCTTCAAAATTGATGTTAACGATACACCATGCAGAATCCAGAAGCACAACAGGATTGTTCTGACTCTCAAATGCGGTCAGGTACATATTCTTTTCATTGGTCATAAAGCGATTGGTAGACTGCAATTTCTGAATTAATTCTCGATCACTGAGTTGTGTCCATTCTTCGCAAAATGCGATTTCGATTCGATCGAAAATACGATTTAGAAATACACCGAAATGATCGCGTTCCGCATCCTCTTCCAGATATTCTTTAAGCAAATCAAGATAGGCTTGTCGGTAATACTTGAACAACCCTAAAAACATCGTGAAACTGATTCCGCGTTCCCGATGGCGTTGTGCTTCAACAATGCCGAATTCCGCTACGGGATTATCTTGAAAAGTATCATCCGGGTGCAGCTCTGCGGACTCTCTATAATGTTCGATCCCTTTTAGAATGGAATCCGTCAATCCACTTATGGAAAGCCTCCAGGCTTCCACTAGTGTAGATGTATATTTCGCATAGTCGTGAGTTTTTGCGTAATGGAGGATTCTCTCCATCAGCCACGTTTCATGCCGCTGAAGAAGTGCTGCGAGCCGTTGCATTGTCACCCCAATCCAATTGCCAGATACCTCCTGCCCCCAGGAAGCTTACCCAGAGTATATTCGATCACGGAATCATTCGCAATTACAATTGACTCGAAGTAAGGATTTGATCACGTTCCAGCATTACGGACAGAAACAACGACAAATTGTGATCTCACGCGAGAACTTGCTTTCTTATCGGCTATTCTGGCATCAGTCCGAGGGGTTATCCCAACTATCGGCAAACACGCGAGTTCGGAAGAATTGATCCAGTTTAAGATTCACAATCTCCGGGTACTCGATGGTTGTGTAGTGCGTACCGTTGGGAATTTCGAAATAACCACTTCCAGGAATTTGCTCATGGGCAAACCGACATACCGCTGGTGGTGTCATCTTGTCCAGGCTTCCTGCCGTCACCAGGGTCGGCACATTGACCGTTGGTAAGATTTCGCGAGCGGAATGTTCATCGAGCTTGAGCATCATTTTGAAATAGGTCTTAAAGTCCAGCCCTTTAAACTGTTGTGCGACTTCGGCGAAAAAGTCTTCATTATTGGAAACAATCGATAGCTTTTTAAGCAGATCCAAAGCCCAATCTTGTCCAAGAAGATAACTGGAAACAGGTGCACTCAGAGGCGCGAGCAGGCTGGCGACGTGGGCAACGCCACGCATCATGTTGTTTCCGATCGGCAATGCGAAAGCCGTTCTCAGCACGTTCTCAAATGCACCGTTGATCAGGGTCAAGGCTCGAACCATGTGAGGAGCATTGTGGAACAATTCGAGACCGATCTGAACGCCCATGCTCCATCCGCCGGTCACAAAACCACCATCCTGCCAGCCCATCTCGTCGATCACGGCGAATGCATCTTCAACGTGACTTTCAACCCGCAATCGCTCAGGATCTTTAGGTATTCCGGATTGATAGCAACCACGCGGATCCCAGGTGACGATCGTCATCTTTTCATGAAAATATTCAAAAAGATATTTCCAGCACAACACCGGAGTCCCCAATCCAGGAGGCAACAACCATCGATGCGGTCCTGTACCAGCAATCGTGACATGTATCGGTAAGCCATCGATGCTCTTAATCGTCCGAGTCTCCAGCGGAGCTAGAATACTTGTCATTCCCTGTTTCCTTTCCTGACGGAAAATATCACTGGATCGTTATCGCTTGCGCATTTTAGCGCTTGCTTTTAGAAAATGCCAAAATTTTGGGGAGCATGTCTCGCATGGCTGCACCACGATGGCTGACCGCATTTTTTTCCTGCTGGCTTACCTCTCCCATCGTTTTTCCATTGTAGGCAGGATGTACGAAAAGCGGATCGTATCCGAAACCGTTCGTTCCCTTCGGCTCGTGAGTGATATGCCCCTTCGCCTCACCAACGACTACACTTTCGTGCCCTTCTTCTCCGATAAACACCAGCACACAAACGAATTTGGCACTACGCTGTCTATCTAATGGAAAATCTTTCAATTCCTCCAGCAACTTGGCTTTATTCTTTTCGTCATTGGACGGTTCACCGCCATAGCGAGCGGAATAAACGCCCGGCGCACCGTCTAACGCATCGACCATCAACCCCGAATCATCCGCAAGAGTCGGAATGCCACAATGGCCGAAACAAGCTTGGGCTTTCTTTCTGGCATTGTCCAGGAAAGTGTCGCCATCCTCTTCGACATCCGGCAAATCGGGAACATCATCCAGGCTAAGCACCGTGATGTCCGAGTCCTGCAACAGTGCGTTCAGATCGTTGACTTTACCCCGGTTATGCGTGGCGAGCAGTAATTTCATCGTAAACCTCTGGTAATGCTTCTCTCTGTAAGGCAGCCAATTCACCACATCCCTTTTCCGCCAGATCCAGCAGTTGGTTCAGCTGCTCACGGGTATAAGGCAACCCCTCGGCAGTTCCCTGCACTTCGATCAAGCGACCACTGCCGGTCATGACGACATTCATGTCGACTTCCGCCTGATAATCCTCGACATAGGGCAAATCCAAAAGCAATTGACCTCCGACAATGCCGCAGCTAATCGCGGTTACCGTATCCGTAAGAGGAAGTTCCCCAATGAGTCCCATGCTCTGCACACGCTTCAAAGCCAGTACCAGTGCAACAAAAGCTCCTGTAATTGACGCCGTTCGCGTACCGCCATCAGCCTGCAACACATCGCAATCGATGGTTACCGTCAATTCACCCAGTTTCTCCAGATCGCATACGGCACGAAGCGAACGACCGATCAGGCGCTGGATCTCAGAAGAACGCCCTCCCGTTTGCCGTTCTCGCCTGGTACGTCCCTGACCCGCTCCAGGCATCATGGAATATTCCGCCGTTACCCAGCCGCGCCCGGTACCGATCAGAAAACCGGGCACACCTTGGGTCACATGAGCCGCGCAGATCACCTTGGTATCCCCACAGGTGATCAATACAGACCCATCAGGGTATTTCTGAATACCCGTCTGAATTGCGGCAGGACGGATCTCGTTTGCTTGTCGACCATCTTCTCTCATCTTCGTTCCTTTCCCGAAGTTTTCACTTCAATCAAGTATCGAGTGAGTATAGAAAAATTGACCGGGCTGTCAAGCAACAGCAACGGACCTGTCGTTTTTCAAACCACCAGTTCATATATGCTTTCTTCCTTTTGGCATTCTCTTGCCTTTATGCCAACCTCCTGATATGGTTTTTGTCGAATCGATGTGAAAGATGCATCCGGGGACCACCTTAATGCTTTACAGGAGACGATAGAAGTAGATGACACCTGGAGAACGGGTGAAAACTTTCCTTCAGAAGGCTTTCAAAATTAGAAAAGGTGAATTCTTAAAAACCTTTTTAATGGCGATGTATGCCTTCAATGCCGTTGCTGCCTTCATTATTGGCCGAATCATGAAGGACACACTGTTTCTAAGCGAATCTCGATTGGACTGGCTCCCCTATATGTACATTATCGTGGCTCTTGGAGTGAGCCTGACGACCTTACTCTATACCCGACAGGTCATCCGCTTATCGCTCAGACGTATCATCAATGCCTCCAATGTGATTTTCGTTCTGATACTCCTTGTGTTTCGTGGATTGCTGGAAACATCGCAGGCCTATTGGGTGGTTCCGGCGCTGTATGTGTTCATCGAAATCATGGGAATCATGCTGGTGATTCAGTTCTGGACTTTTGCCAATGAACTGTTCAATGCAAGAGAAGCGAAACGCCTTTTCGGTGTAATCGGCGGCGGTGCGGTACTGGCCAATCTATATTCCTTTCCCATTCGAAGCCTTAAAGAGCACATCGGCATTTACAATCTGAGTTTCGTCTGTATCGTATCTATCCTTGTTTGCCTTGTAATCTTTAACTTTCTGAGCAATCGTTACCGGGTAATCAATCAACAACGTGGTCGACAGCGCTCCAGGCAACAACGACTCGACAGTACCTACCCGGAAAGCAGCGTTACGGTTTTTAAAAGTCTTCAGAATCACATCGTATTGGTAACCATGGTCATGATTCTGGCCGTCACCTTCGTAGACTATCAATTCAAAGTGACTGCGCAATACAAATACAGCGGCGAAGACCTAGCGGATTTCTTCTTTTCTATTTACGCCTACGGCGGTTTACTGGCCTGCATCACACAGTTCTTCCTGACATCAAGGCTATTGGAAAAAGTGGGGATTCTTTGGGCGCTATTGGTTCTTCCCTTCGCCCTGTTCGGTGGATCGATCCTTACCCTGGGATTTGTAGGATTTATCGGTGTAACGATGGCCAAAGGCGGAGAACTGGTCACTCGATACACGATTACCGACACGACGACTCAATTACTGTATCAGCCACTGCCTCCCGCTCATCGGCGCAAAGCCAAGGCCATAAGCGACGGCATCATGCGTCCGGCAGCCCAGGCTATCGCCGGATTGATTTTCCTGCTTTTAAACTACTTTTTCGTGATTAACGACATGGCCCATATTCAGAAATTGAGTTGGGGCATTCTACTATTATTGATGGT
Organism: Myxococcota bacterium; assembly: GCA_965140415.1. GTDB lineage: Bacteria > Myxococcota_A > SURF-8 > SURF-8 > SURF-8. Next base: position 2,833,667 of record OZ223209.1, on the reverse strand, counting down.
CTGGATCGGGCTACTGGTGTCCATGCGCCACAAGTACATCGAAGCACTATTACTCGCCAGCGATCGTCGATCCAAACGTACCGGCATGGAAACCGTAGAGGATGACCGCAATCTGGCAATCAGCCGCACCGTCATTCAAAAAGCACTGGCATCCTCGGATGAAACTCAAGTGCTCAATGCCATAGAGGTAATTCCCCTATCCAACTTCAGTGATTGGGATGAATCGATCCTGCCCTTGCTGAAAAACCGTCATCCCAGGGTACGCGAGCGCGCCATCGAATACCTGGCTCAAAGCCACAATCGCAAGTATTCGAAATATCTGCGCAATCATTTCAACGACTCGGAAGAACGAGTCCGCGCCATGGCGATTCGAATGTACAGCAGACTGGAAAACAGCCGCGCGGTCGAGATTATCACTCATTTCCTGCATGATTCCAGCCCACAGGTGAAAGCCGCGACGATCAGCGGTCTGATTGAATTTGGAGGCCTGGAAGGCATTCTCTCATCGACGGCGGAACTGAAAAAGATGTTGGACAATCACGACCCTGTTGAGCGGGAAAACGGAGCACGCGTACTTGGATATATTAAAATCAAGAGCTTTTATCAGCCGTTATTCCGATTGATCAACGATCCCAATCTCGATGTGCAACGAGCCGCCATTGAAGCAGCCGGCCTGATGCGATCCACGGAACTGGTTCCCAACTTGATTTTCAAATTGAATGACCCGGACACGCGCAAAACAGCGATAGTCGCCCTTTCCCAGTATGGGGAATTGATTCTGGAACAATTGGAAGACGTTCTACTGCTCGATCACATTAGCGCGGGAATTCGCAGATCCTTGCCTGTCGTCTTGTCCAATATCCCATCAGTCAAAGCCTACGAAATTCTAGAAAAACTGCTGGAAACAAAGGACGTCAAGCTGCGGTCGGCAGTAGTGCGCGCCATGCAAAAACTGTTCATCAAGCGAGATGATGAAATTTCACTGGATTACAAACGCATCCAGTCGATGCTGCACTCGGAACTTGAGCAATATTACCAAACCTTGGTATACATTAAAATTTTAAGGGAAAGTCTGATAGATGAACAACTGCTTGACAGTGCCCTGAAAGACCGTGCAAAGGAAATCCTTGATCGGGCTTTCCATTTGCTGGCAATGATCTACCCTCGCGAACAGATCGAGATCGTTTCCTACAACATGCGCAGCAGTAACCAGGTCATGCGATCGAATGCAATGGAGATTATTGACAATATTTGTGAGAAAGAAACCAAACGCTACCTGCTTCCCATTCTCGACAGCATCGACTTGGAAGACAAGATCGAGAACGGACATCAGTTATTCAAACTCAATTCACTCGATGCAGTATCTCTGCTTCGTTCTTTCTTACACGATGGGTATGACGAATGGCTGATCGCCTGCACCATCCAAACCATCGGGAAAAATCGGATATCCGAGCTTGTACCCGATATGCAACGCTTCATCGACCATGACGAAGCCCTACTGCGAGAAATCGTTTTATATGCCCTGCATCGCATGGTTCCCACTGAACAGTTCGGCCACATCAGCGGTCACTATGCAGGCGAAACCGATCCTGTAGTCAATGCATTTCTGGATTCCTTGCTTGTTCAATCCAACGCGTAACAACGGCTATTCCAGCACAGTTAAACAATCAAAAGGGAACGTTGAAAGTCGCGGCGAAGCGAAGCGACCGTTTTGTGCGTTACTTTCACATTCATTGTCGTTGACACCCAGTCACGCTCGTGCTAGAAATCACCTTTCGATAATGAGTTCATTTAGTTAAACGGTTTGAGGTATGGAGAATATCGATGAGCAAAGTGCAGATTCAATTCGAATCCGAAACCATTGAAATGGATTCCGGAATCAGCGCAGCGGAAGCGTTGAAAAGCCAGGGGCTTTTAAAAGGCGACGTGATCGCTGCAAAATTAGATGATAAAGTTGTTGATTTATCGACCACGTTGACCGAATCCGGTCAATTGACGAGTGTAACGACCGCCTCCGAAGAAGGTTTGTCCGTACTGCGCCACTCCACAGCCCACCTTATGGCGCAGGCGATTTTACGACATTATCCGAAGGCCAAACTCGCCATCGGTCCGACCGTTGAAAACGGATTCTACTACGATATCGATTTCGGAGACGAGACCTTCTCGGCAGAAGAATTCAAGAAGATCGAAAAAGAAATGAAGTCGATCTCGAATAAGCGGCTTCCCATCGAACGCAAGGAAGTCAGCAAAGAAGATGCGCTGGCCATGTGGGAACCGGCGGGAGAAATCTACAAAGTCGAGTTGATTCAGGATCTTCCAGAAGGGGAAGTCATTTCCACTTACACACAGGACGAGTTTACCGATCTTTGCCGTGGACCTCACGCGCCCCACACGGGTTTACTGAAAGTGTTCAAACTGATGAGCGTGGCCGGTGCCTATTGGCGAGGCAGCGAAAAGAACAAAATGCTGACCCGTATTTACGGAACAGCTTGGGCGACGAAGCAGGAACTGTCGGATCACCTGCACAGGTTGGAAGAGGCGGAGCGCCGCGATCACCGTAAACTTGGAAAACAACTGGAACTTTTCCATATCAGTGAAATGGTCGGCAAAGGGCTGCCTCTGTGGCTTCCGAATGGTACGGTGATTCGGGAAGAACTCGAAAAACTGGCCAAGGAAACCGAATTCCGGTATGGCTATCAGCGCGTATCCACTCCGGAAATCACGAAAGAGAACCTGTATCACACAAGCGGGCATCTGGCGCACTATAAGGATTCCATGTTTCCACCGATGAAACTGGAAGATGAAGAAGAAGCCTTTTACCTGAAGCCGATGAACTGCCCGCATCATCACATGATTTTCGATGCGCGTCCTCGCTCCTACCGGGAGATGCCGCTGCGCATGGCGGAATACGGGCATGTCTATCGCTTCGAAAAATCGGGAGAACTGGCCGGCTTACTGCGTGTGCGCGGCATGTGCATGAACGATGCGCACATCTACGCTCGCGAAGACCAGTTCCAACAAGAATTCAAGTCCGTGATGCAGATGCACATGGAGTATTACAAGTTGCTGGGCTTGACGGAATATTACATGCGCCTGAGCCTGCACGATCCGGCAAAAGACAAATTCGTGGATGATCCGGAACTATGGAAGCGAGCAGAGAACTTCTGCATGCAGGCCATGGATGAGTTGGGATTGCCTTACAAAGTCGCCTATGGCGAAGCGGCCTTCTACGGCCCCAAAGTGGACGTGCAGTTTAAAAATGTCATCGGTCGCGAAGAAACCAACAGCACCAATCAGGTGGATTTCGTTTCCGCCGAACGTTTCAATCTTTCCTATACCGGCGAAGACGGTCAACCGCACCGCCCGGTGATCATTCACCGCGCACCACTTGGCACGCACGAACGTTTCATCGCCTTCCTGATCGAACATTTCGCAGGCGCATTCCCGACCTGGATGGCTCCAACTCAGGTTCGCATCATCCCGGTAGCAGCGGAATTCACCGATTACGCTCAGAAGCTGAAAGACGATCTATTCGGAGAGTTCGTCCGCGCGGAAGTGGATACTTCCAGCGAAACGTTGAACAAGAAAGTCCGTATGGCAATCAGCCACTGGAAAATCCCAAATGTTCTGGTGGTTGGCGAAAAGGAACGCGCAGAAGAAACCGTTACGCTGCGCCGTTTCGGAGTAAAAGCCCAGAAGACCCTGCCCTATTCCGAATTCAAGCAATGGCTGCTGACCGAAATCAAAGAACGCAACCTGCCCGAACGCGACTAAGCGTTTCCTGTTTTGAATGCTTGATTTTCAGGCCCCACTTTTGGGGCCTATTTTTTATGCCTTTTGATGGCTGACGGTAACGGTTGTCGTCACGCCGCCACGCACGTTGAAACAACCGGTTACGGTGATCTTGCGAGGATCGATAGCGGCGATCAGATCATCGGCTATGCGATTGGTGACCGCCTCGTGAAAATGCCCCTCATCCCGGAACGACCAGATGTACAGTTTGAAGGATTTCAACTCGACACAAAGCTGATCCGGCACGTACTTCACATCGATGGTGGCGAAATCGGGCTGACCGGTCATCGGGCACAAACAGGTAAATTCCGGCGAAGTGATATGGATTTCGTAGTCCCGCTCCGGCTTGGGATTCGGGAATGTTTCAAGTTTCTTCGATGGCTGACTCGGCATAATTTCCTCAACTCGTTCTCGGTTCACCTTAGTACGAACCGCTATTTCATAGAGTTTAATAAAACCCTTTACTGCACGATGGGCTCTATCGTCACAACCTGCTCGCCCTGCTTTGCGGCAAGGGTCAGGCGAAGTTCGGCGACACTATCATAATCCGAGATAATCTCCAAGTCGGTTTGGGGAAGTTTCTCTCCGTCTACGAATACGTTAAACTCTTTTCCCTTTGCCACATGCAAGCGCAGATAAATCTGTTCAAGCCCGGCAGTATCCGGCTCTGTCGGAGATGTAATGGTAAAGCTGTAGGAATCTTCTTCACGCTCAAAGCGCATACTCAATCGCAGTGGACCGAAAGCCAAATTTTCGGCCTCGATCCAGTTCGAATCGTGAACCAATCTTGGAGCCAGCATCATCCAGCCGCCGGGGACATCCGCTTCAAATCCGATCAAATAATGCTCGATCGCTTCTGCACTGATGGCCCCCTCCCAGGGACGACAGCGCGCCCAGGTTTCACCGGAAGTACTGACACGATCATAAAACGGGCTGACCGCCTGTCGCGGCAGGGCAAACAGCATCACTTCCGAATACGTACCACTGGCAATGGCATACGCACCGATGGAATCGAATGTTTTATCTGCTACATCCAGGTTCAGTTCCGCACCGTTATACATGAAATAGGCAATGCTCATTCCCGTCATCAAGCCCGGTCCGATCGGCACACCCAATAAGGTATCGTCCAGGTTGAACTGATTCTGGATCAGTCCGTTATCGCGCAAGCTTTCATCCATCACGGAATCGATATTCTCTCGCGCCCGTTCATCGTCTCTGCCAAGATAGTTCAACCACAGCGGCTTGGTGTTCACATCTTCACCGGGTTTGATTTCCTGGGCCATCGTGTCCATGTAAATGAAGGGACTGTACCGCCCGGTTGCTTCCATCCAATATTGCTGCTCCGTAGAGTTTCGTACGACCTCAGCCTGTTGCGCTAACCATGCGAGATCCTCCGGTTGCTGCAAGCCGACTTTCTCACCGAATTCGCCCAGCATTTCAGCCGCACGCACGAAAAGAAAGCCGCTATTGGCCGAGTACGTCAGTTCCTCGAATTTATATTCCAGATCCAACCCCATGTTGTACGCCATAACGGGTCGGAAGGTTTCATCTCCACTGAAGTACATCAACCCTTTGTCCGTAACCTCCTGTCCCTTCAGGGTATGCATGAGGTATTCCCAGCGCTTTTGCAAACGCTTCGCTTCCCCGGTATATCGCCAACACCAGGTATGCATCAAAGGCAGGTAGCTGGGACCTTCTCCACGCAGTCTACCGGAAAAAGGAATTTCGCTCATCCAATCCAGTTCGGGAATCTCACCGGTTACATCCATATCCGCTTCAACTGCGTTCCCGATTCCACCACGAAGCGCCGCCGCTTTGTAATAGTAATCACTTAAGCCCCAGGCCAGTTCCGTATATCCAAACTTCAGCAGAAAGCGCGTAGGACCGAAGGAGTCCCGAATCCAGGTATTGGTGTAGTGCGACATCGGCACGATGCCTCCGTATTCGGTAATCTGGCTGCGTACCACCGCCTTGTTGGTTTCCAAAAGATCGTCTACCCGGCGGTCGGGAGTATGTATCATCAAACCTTCCTGATGAAATTTCCGCCACCAGGCTGCTGTTCGATCAAGAAGGGTTTTCCAGCCCACTTGTTGCACGGCTTCATATCCCGAGCCGACCTCCTCACCGTCTTTCACGAATTCATAGACGATGACGAACTGCTTTTCCTCTCCGGCTTCTACGGTCATTTCCGGCGAAACCAGAGCCGGATATTTTTCGTTTTCCACTTCCACTTGGCTGAAATCGACATCTAATGCCCGTACACGCAAGCGATGATCGTCCCGCACCTGTTCGAGCCATTTCGAATCATTTGCTGCATCTTCACCGTAGCCGTAACTTTGCAGGCGGAGTTGCAGTCCAGAAATGGCGCCCTCGCCATTATTGCGGATCGTATGCACCTGTAGCAGCACAGATGTTGCCATACCACTATCTTCGGACGGAATAAAGGCAACCGTATCCAGTTCCAGATCCGCTCCATCGACAGCCATATTCGTCACCACAACCTGGGCCTGCCGCGGTTTCCAGATGCGGTCGCTCTTCCATGAAAGCAAGGTACCGTCTTTATCCAGCATTGCGCTGAAATCGCTGAAATAGCCCTGCCCGCCTTTCTGATAATCCGGTCCCAAGAGTTCGTGCAGTGTATTACGAGGGAAATAGGTACCCACAAACGCAAAGCATTTCCCATTTGCAACGGGGTAATATCCCAACTGGCTGGCATCGCCGGGAATCTCCGCTTTTTCAGAATAGTGGTTCTCCTCGAACCAGCTTGACATCTCTTCAATCAACCATGCGTTTTCCTTGAAGAATGTGCTGCGGTCGAGCAGCCCCAGAATCGAAGATTCATCCGGAGTCTGCCACCAGGCGCTATCAAATAAGCCGTCTACGGTATCCTCTTCCGCTTCCCGTTCTTCTTCGGTTTCCGATAGATCGCTGTCGCCATCCACAATCGTTTCATTGGAAGAATCCGAGCAGGAGACTCCAGAAATACACATCGCCGCCAACATCAAGATGAGTAGCCACAGCTTTTGTTCGTTGCTCATTTTTGCTCTCCCTTTGGTGAAACCTGTTGCATCCTATCGCAGACCCATATTTTCCTCAATGAAAATGAGCCGATGCCTTCCTGCCAATTCCTTGATCTCGCTCTTGACACTTCGATACAGACAGTTTGTTTACAGACGTTTCCTCATTATGATAGGATTCCTAAAGAGATTGAATCCGTTTTCAAGGCAAGATCGGCGATCTAATGAAACTAATCGCCCAGAATTAAAAGAGATAATAACAACATGTATTCTCCTGTTTATCGCGTGAGTTTTTTCCCCCATTCGGCTTCATGGCTGTTATTGGCATGTTGCCTGATTTCGCTAACGATGTTCGCCTGTGGCAGTACGGACAATGCACCGACCGATCAAGATGGCGACTGCCCCAATTGTACCGATGGGGATACAATCGATGGCGACATGGAAGCGTCTGAAAATGATCAGGATTCCCCTGTTGATGGCGATACGGCAAATCCTGTTCTAAACGAAATCGACTGCCAGGGGCGTGACTGGGTGGAAATCGCGAATCCTTCCAAAACGAAAAGCCTGGATTTGTCCGGCTGGATTCTTACCGACAAACCGTCCGATAAAAGCCACGATTACGCATTTCCACAGGGAACCCGCATTTCTCCTCGCGATCACTTCGTTATCAAGGCGGAAGACGGCGGCGAAGCCGGTTTCACCTTTGGTATCAAATGCGGTTCCGATGAACTCTACCTGTTAACCCCCGACCGGGACGAACAGGATCAAACCAGCCTGCCGGATCTACCAGACGACATCACCTGGGGGAGACTCCCCGATATGGAAGGCCCCTGGCGGCAAACGCTGCCGACGCAAGGCAAAACGAATGTTCCCACCACCGAAGACTCCGGTCTCCTTTTCGATCCGTTGAACGTCTTCACAATCGAGTTGACACTTAGTGAAGCCTCCATTCAGGCGCTTTCACAAAACCCGAATGACTACGTAGAAGGCTCCATTTCCGTTAGTGACCTGGAACAGAATGTAGATGAAACCACGATCGGTATCCGCCTGAAAGGTGGCCTGTCCTATCGCCCATTGGGACAAAAAGCCTCCTTCAAGTTGGGAATAGATGAGATCATCGAAAGCAATCGCCTGCTCGGGTTAAGGAACTTGACCTTGAACAGTATGGTAGACGACCCCACGATGCTCCATGAAACCCTGGCATACGAACTCTTCCGCCTGTTCAATGTGCCTGCCCCTCGCACTGGTTACGCCTGGGTGCGTGTCAATGGAGAAGACTACGGCCTGTACTCGGTTGTAGAACGCTACGACGATCTCTTCTTGTCCGATGCCTTTTCAAGTTCGCAGCATTTGTACGAAGGCAGTATCGATTTGTATGTCGGTCAGGAAGAAGATTTCGAAATCGATGAAGGCGACAAGGATGATATTGGCGATCTGAAACAGTTGGTGCAAGCCATTCATAATAGTTCGGATGACACCTGGTATGGTTCGGTCTCCGGCCTTGCCGATCTGGACGAAATCATCCGCATGTGGGTGGTCGAAAATTATATCGGGCATTTCGACGGCTATGCCCAGGCACACAACAACTACTACCTGCACAGCGATGCCAGCAGCCGTTTTTCGATGCTCCCCTGGGGAACCGACCGTGCCTTTACCCAATCGCCGGACTTTCCAAGCGGAAGCAGTGTGATCGTTTCGAAATGTGCAGCCAATACCGAATGTCGCGCTCGCTACGATGTGCAGTTGCAAGCCTTTATAGACGCCATAGAGCCTCTTGACCTTCAACAGCGTATCGATGAGCTTCATGCTGCGATACAAGACTCCGTACAATCCGATCCGATGGCCCCCTCGACATTGGCGGAACATCAGCAAGCGATGCAGGCACTGTCCGACTTTCTTCCTTTGCGTAAAACCGCGGCCCAGCAGAGTTTACAGAATCGTTAAAACGATCGAAGTGTTGATCCTGCACGGATAGGGGTGTACACTCCAATCATCGACAACCCTTCATAGATTGAAACCGATGAAGATCCGAATTCGATTGATACTGGCGTTTCTGTTGATTTCCATTCTGGCGCTGCTGCTTTCCAGCCTTCCGGTAAATTCGAATCGAATCAGCGAATTCGAAGCGAACAGGCTACAGCAAAACCTCGTAAAACAACTTGAAGCCATTTCAAACGACACAAGCTTCACCTGTAATCTCGTTGTACAGGGAGAGGCCCTGCTTTCTGTCGCTCAAAGATTGCCAAGTCCCTTGGTAATCGGCAACGGAAAGAAGCAAATCGACTCCTGTAGCATGTCAATCAGTCAGAAAGGATTTATTCAATCGATAACTCTCCAGGGCGACGGTCTTCCAAGTGCAACAGCGCAAGCCCTGCATATCGGCTGGTATTCTCTGCTACCTGCATTATTGGCGGTTGCCATTGCCATTGCAACACGAAGGTTGCTTTTAGGCTTGTTTCTCGGTGTGGTAATAGGAGGTTTACTGCTGGGCTGGGATGGCAGCGCTGCCGGTCCAACACTGGCTGCTGTCACGCAAAGCGCGATGATTCTGTATCATGTGATGGTAGATGACTTCCACTTTTACATTTTCCTGTTTACATTCGCCTTGATCGGCATGGTCAATGTCTGCACGGTTTCCGGTGGTATGCGCGGCCTGGCCGATCTATTGGGAAAATTCGCTAAAAATGCTCGCTCGACCCAACTGGCCACTGCCCTGCTTGGTGTTCTGATTTTCTTTGATGATTACTCCAACACCGTGGTCGTCGGCAGTTCCATGCGCCCATTAAGCGACCGGGCGCAGATCTCAAGGGAAAAACTGGCCTATCTTGTGGATAGCACCGCCGCACCCATCGCCGGGCTGGCGCTGATTTCCACCTGGATCGGATACGAAGTCGGCTTGATCGGCGATGCCATGCAGACCTTGGGCATGGATGGCTCACCCTATGCCATGTTCCTGTCCACCCTTCCCTATCGCTTTTACTGCTTGTTTGCACTCATCTTTTTGTTTTTATCGGTCGGTATGGGTCGCGATTTCGGTCCCATGCTGCAAGCCGAACGCCGCGCGAGGAAACACAATGAAGTACTTCGAGAAGGTTCCACACCGTTAGCCGGAGCGCAAGCGCCTGAAGCCATAGGGCGACCTCGCGCCCATACCGCGATCTTGCCGGTTTTGCTTGTTATTTTCATCACGTTATCAGGCATGGCCTTCAATGGAGCCGGTCTTATCAGCCCGGATGGACTTCATTCTGCTGCCTGGAGCACATTCGACACCGCCAGATTATTTGCGCTCAAAGACAATTACCTTATTGCCAGTCAAGACGGGGGCTGGGTTCTGGCGATGGCCTCTCTTGCCGGTTCTTTTCTTGCGATTATACTAGGTTGGACATCCGGTAAAACGCCATTTACAACACTTCTTCGGGCCTGGCTGAGTGCCTGGCGGGTGCTGTTACTGGCATTCGCGGTGCTGATTCTGGCCTGGGCTATCGGCGATGCCAACAACCAACTCGGCACAGGACAGTATATGGTAAGCCTATTGGCGGATACGCTACCGAATTGGATCTTACCGGTACTGATCTTCCTTCTGGCAGCATTCATTTCGTTTGCAACCGGTTCTTCCTGGGGAACCATGGCGGTCTTATTGCCCGCTGCCGTACCACTGGCCTTTCACGTCGGCGGCATGCCGGTGATGGTCATCAGCATCGGCGCGGTGCTGGACGGAGCGATTTTCGGAGATCACTGCTCCCCGCTATCGGACACCACCATCATGTCTTCCATCGCCGCCGCCTGCGACCACTTGGACCACGTCCGCACCCAGATGCCATATGCATTGGTTGTAGGAGTCGGCGCCATCCTATTGGGATATCTTCCAGCCAGCATGTTGCAACCATTGTTTGCTTACACTGCTGCTTTGTTTGTGTTTTCCATCGTGTTGAAAACAATCGGGCGCAATGCCGAACACGACTGATTGAATCTACTCGTCTTTGGTGGGAAATCCCCTAACCACCCAACATCCAGGCAAGCGCAAGCCCCAAATAATTTCCAATCGCATAGCCAACCAATCCGGTTGCGATACCACTGAAAAAGATTTCCCTGTTATTAAGCGCTTGTGCAATCGGACCGATAAACGCCGGACCGAAAATACCAGCAGCCGAGGTGATAATCACGGTGTCTCTATCGATTTTGAACAATTTGGAAAGCAGCAGATGCAGAACCACGGCACCGAACATGGCGAAACCGATGAAACCGAAAATAGCCGGAGAGGTGTTGACCAGAGTTTCGAATTTAGCACAACTTCCTACCGCAACACAGAAAATCAGTAGGACGTACATGCCCGATTCATGTGAACCTTTCAGGTTGCGAACTTTCGGATTAAGCGAACAAATAATCGCGAAGGTCGTGATCAGGAGAATGGCACCCGCCTCTTGAAAGGTTTTCGGCAGCAGCATTCCAAGCCCGCCACCCAATGCAACGACGACGATCGTCAATCCTAATGAAATCATGACATGCTTGAAAAGGACTTCACTTACCGGAAGTTGATCGTTCAGTTCATTTTCAACACCTTGTGCGTTTTTGAATGGAGGCAATATATACGCAAAAAGACGTGGGCCGAAAGATAGCAGGAACATCAGGTACATCGCTCCCATAATCATGTCCACGCTTTCCAGCACGATGAACATTTCCGGCTCGATTCCCAGCGCAGTGCCGATGGCGTTCATGTTCGGCGTCCCGCCCGTGTACACACCGACCATCATTCCGGCGATTTTCGCACTGTTATCGAAGGTATCGTGGTACATGAAATGACTGATGGCACTGGTCAGCATCACCGAGAAGACACACAATGCAAAAGAGATCACCGTTGCCCTCGACAAGCGCAACCAGCCGATTATATCCACCGAATAGAGCAGTAACGGGATAGCCAGTGCCACCGTCGCATTTCTTACGATCATGGCAATATCAAATGAAAGAGGGATCGTCTCCTGGTTGGCCAGCGCAATTCCACTTAGGTAACACACAAGCACAGGAGAAAGAAGTTGTACGATTTTCAGATGCTTTGCAGCCTTTAAAACAAGCGCAGGCAACAACAATAACAGTAGGATTTGCAGCGACATGGCCCAAAGTGGCGTGTTGGACATCCTTTACCTTTCCTGAGGTTGTACGAACTACCAACGCAGGTGGAATTTCCAAACGGCTTGCAGTTTGCGTGTGAGCAGTCTTTTGAACGTATGACAGGGTACTGCCTGTAAACCTGCCGGATTATAGACAAGAAGAATCATTCCAACAAGAAGCTTTTGCAATTTCCACCCTATAAAAACCGTTTCATGCAATCAAGAGTTACGAAAACTCACGAAAAAGTCTGAAATAGAACGAAATATTCCTTGACTTTTATGCGCAATCTGCATATTCATGCACCTTCTACGTTGTTTATTGCATTGTTATGCAGGTGAACCATGGATGTGAGACGAATACAACTTGACCGAATCGCTTCTTCAACACGGAATGCGAAACTGGATTACAACGCCGTAATCGGAGACGAAATCCCCGCCATCGAAGGCGCAATCGTCGCGGTGCGCGTAATCACACAGAAATTTCAATACGACACCATCGAAAACTATGCCGGACGTATGATCAAGATACGCAAGGGAGACATCGTCGCCGGTGTATTGGGAGCCAGACAAGCGCTGCAAGGCTATGCAGGACAGGTCCCCTCTTCCGTCAACGTTGGGGATACGCTGCAAATTCTGAACCTTGGTGGCGTCATCGGTAAATGCACCGCTATCAATCCCGACTTGGGAAATCCTTTTAATGTCGAGGTGCTTGGCAGCGTGCTCGCCTTCCCAAAAATCGGAGATCGTGTGGGTGTGCCAGCCACAATCAGCGCCAACGACATCCAACCAGCCGAAACGCTGGATAACACACCGCCAATCATTTACGTGGCGGGAACGAGCATGAACAGCGGAAAGACCCTGGCTGCAACTGAAATCGTGCGCCGCCTGTCACATCGAGGCTTGCGCGTTGCCGCCGTCAAACTGACCGGCGTCAGCCTCATGCGCGACATCCTTTCAATGGGCGATGCCGGAGCCGACCCCGTGATGGACTTCACCGATGCCGGTGTCGTTTCCACCAATGGCAACATGATTCTTCCGATTGCGCGCGGTCTGATCAATAGACTTGCTCGCGAAACACCGGATCTGATCGTTGCCGAATTGGGCGACGGCATCCTGGGTCAATACGGCGTTCGGGAGATCTTGTCCGATGAGCAACTGATGAGCGTCGCTGCCTGTTTTGTTCTTTGCGCTCCCGACCCTGTCGCAGCTTTTGGCGCAGTACAACTATTCAACAATAGCTTCGGTCTGGCTGTCGATGTCTTCACCGGCCCCGTGACGGACAACGCGGTAGGTCGTGACTTCATCACGTCTTCGTTGGGTATCCCCGCGCACAACGCGCGTTCGGATATCGAAGGATTATCCAAGATCGTGCTGGACGCCTATTCCAGAAAGGCGGCCCTGCTGTGACTGAAACAACGATTACAGCAGGCGTGATCGGTGCAGGGGGACTGGCAGGCGGAGAATTGCTTCGGCTTTTATATCAGCATCCACAGGTTGAAAACGTTCTGGCAATTTCCCGAAGTCACGCGAACGCATCTTTATGCAGCGTGCATCCGAGTTTGCGTCATCTCACAAAAGATTGCTTCCGCGACCTTGACCCGGCACAACTGGCAGAGCAATGCAAAGTCCTTTTCCTGGCAATGCCGCATGGTCAAAGCAACAAACTGATGAAGGAGTTAACTTCATACGACTCTTTAAAAATCATTGATCTGGCTGCCGATTTCAGGCTTTCCTCACAAAAGGAATATGCAGACAATTACGGCGAACATCACTGCTTCGAACTAACGGAATCCTTCGTTTATGGACTGCCGGAAGCCTTTAAACCGCAAATTGAAACCACAACCCGCATCGCCAATCCCGGCTGTTTTGCAACCGCCGCAGAATTGCTGTTATTGCCTTTGGCAAATGCAGGACTGCTCTCGTTTCCTGTTGGCGTCTTTGCAGTAACGGGTTCATCCGGCTCCGGCATTCATCCAAAGATCGGAACACACCACCCCTTCCGTGATGGTAATTTCTATGCCTACAAAACGCTGTCGCACCAGCACGAACCGGAAATCAACGAAACGCTTTCCCGGATTGCAGGGCATACCGTTCAAAGTCGTTTGCTGTCACATTCCGGACCTTTCGTGCGCGGCATCGCCGCAACGGCATATCTTCAGAATGAACAGATCACTTCTGTAGATCTTCCTGATTTATATAATCGCTTTTATAACGAGAATGCGCCTTTCGTTCATGTCCTGGATCAGCCGCCAAAACTGGCCGAGATTGCAGGCACAAACCACGTTCATATTCACGTGGCACAGAAAAACGATGAAGTGGAAATCGCGCTTGTTCTGGATAATCTCGTCAAAGGCGCTGCCGGACAGGCGATTCAGAACATGAACCTGATGCTCGGTCTTTCCGAAACCGCCGGGCTGCATCATACAGGAGCCTACCCATGTTAAGTCCCGCTCCACAAATGCCCGTTTATCCGCAACTACCGATGAAGTTGGTTGCCGGTACGGGCTGCACCGTCATCGACGAAGACGGCAACGAATATCTCGACTTGTACGGCGGACACGCCGTCGCCTCCGTCGGTCATTGTCACCCGCGTCTGGTACAAGCCATCGCGGCGCAGGCCGAGCGCTTAATCTTTTACTCCAATATTTCCGATCATCCGCTGCGCCAGAGGCTTTCCGAGCGATTGCTCGAATGGATGCCGAAGGGACTTGCTTCCGTATTTTTGTGTAACAGCGGTGCGGAAGCGAATGAAAACGCCTTGACCCTGGCGCGCTTGTCAACCGGACGCAAGACCATCGTTTCAATTCATGGCGGCTTCCATGGTCGCAGCTTGCTCACGCTGGCCGTTTCAGGCATCGAAAAATACCGCAAGCTTGCATCCTGTAATGGAGAAGCTCTCTTTCCGCACGTTCGCCTGATTGAAATGAATCAAACGCAGGATTTGAACGAGATTGTCACGGACGACTGCGCCGCCGTCATCATCGAACCGGTGCAAGGTCTGGCCGGTGCAATCGATGCAAGTCCGGAATTTCTCCAGGCGTTGCGCAAGCGTTGCGATGAAACCGGTTCCGTTCTTATTTTCGATGAAGTGCAGTGTGGTGCGGGTCGCATGGGCTTTTATACGGCAGCCGAAGCATACGGAGTCACTCCCGATATTCTGACCATGGCCAAGGGCCTGGCCGGTGGTTTTCCGGTTGGAGCGACAATCGCCAATGAAGCGATCACCCAACATGTCAAAAGCGGGATGCTGGGCTCGACGTTCGGTGGCGGTCCCCTGGCTTGCGCGGCGGCGCTGGCAACATTGGATATCCTCCAGAAAGAAAACGTTCTTGAGCAGGCCCGTTCGGTTGGCGATCGACTGAAAACGGCCTTGAAAAAGCTTTCGAAAGTCAAAGCGGTGCATGGTCGTGGGTTGTTGTTGGGCGTGGAACTCTTTGAAGACAGCAGCCCCATACGACAACACCTGCTGCAAAAACACCGCATCATCGTCGGCAGCAGCAATCGTCCCGAAATCTTCCGTATGATGCCACCACTGGTGCTGTCTCAAAAAGACGCCTTGCTGTTTGTTGAAGCCTTACAACGTTGTTTTGAATGAGGAGAACATGAATCCTTCGATTATTTCACTTAAGGAAGCACGAACGTACATTCGCCATTACAAAAAACAGACGTTCGTTATTAAAATCGGTGGCGCGATTCTGAACGATGCAGACGCTGTCACCAATCTTGCAGAGCAGATCGCCCTTTTGAATGATCTCGGCATTCGTGTGGTCGTCGTTCATGGCGGTGGACCGCAAGCCAGTGAAATCAGCCGTAAGCTCGGCATCGAGCCGGTCATGGTCGCCGGTCGACGTGTAACCGATGCGCGGACTTTAGATGTCGTTAAAATGGTCTACGCCGGACAACTCAACCTGGATCTGACGGTCTCCCTGCAAAAGCAGCAATGCAAGGCAGTGGGCTTGAGCGGTGTGGACGGCGATATGATCCTGGCAAGCAAAAGACCTCCAGTCTCCATTGAAACCGATGAGGGCGATACAAAAACGGTTGATTTCGGTTTTGTGGGGGACATCGTTTCCGTGGACACTGAAACCTTGTCGCAACTGCTCGATCAAGACTACGTGCCGGTGCTGTCCTGCCTTTCCAGTGACGGAGCGGGCCAGGTGCTTAATATCAACGCAGACAGCATCGCAAAAGCCGTTGCCGTTTCCATGCAAGCCAAGAAACTGATCTTCATCACTCAGAGCGGCGGCCTTTTCGCCAATCTGGACGATCCCGGTTCGCTCATTCCTTTTGCCGACAAGCAGGACTTGGATGAGTTGCTGCAAAGCGGTGCGGTTTCCGCCGGTATGCGACCGAAACTGGACGCCTGCCTTAAAGCCGTGCAGTCGGGCGTCAAACGAACGCACATCATCGGTGGCTTTACTCCCGATTCTCTGCTGGTCGAACTGTTCACCGGCGAAGGCTGCGGCACCATGATCGTCGAAGAACGCGAAAAACAGGTTTATCAGGAGACGGAACTTGCCTGACACCCTGTCCATATTGCAGCGTTTGCTTGCGGTTTCGGGGGAAACCGGTCATGAAGAAGCGATTTTGCAAACCGCTTACGACATCTGTACGGATGCCGGTCTGCCCTGTCAGCGTTGTGAAGATGGAATATGGGTTGCCATTAAAGGGGAAAAGTCCGGGGTTCGGCTGCTGTTCAACTCCCACCTGGATACGGTTCCGGCAGGAGAAGGTTGGAAGTATCCTGCTCAGCAGGGAATTCTAGAAAACGACTGGCTCTACGGACGCGGCGCAGTGGATGCGCGTGGCAGTTGCGCCGCCATGCTTGCCGCAACAACTGCTTTGCAGCAACAAGGTTTTGAATGCGGCGAGTTGGTCGTCGCGCTTTCCATCGGAGAAGAAGGCAACGACCCCTCCCTCCCCCGATTGTTGAAAAAGCTGGGCAGCTTTCAGGGCGCGGTCGTCGGCGAGCCAACCAACCTGGATATCGCCATTTCACAGCGCGGCTTGCTGGTTGTAGAACTGACAAATTCCGGCAAACAGGGACACGCGGCCCGTGAAAACGGAACCAACGCGATTCATCTACTGGCAGGCGATCTCATCAATTTGAAAAAGGTTCCCTTCGAGCGTAGTCATCCAACTCTTGGAACGATCCGGGTTACACCGACCCGAATTCTTGCAGGAGTGGCGGATAATGTCACTCCGCCAAACGCCAAAGCGTTATTGGATATTCGAACGACCCCCTCCTACAGCAACGAGGAAATCCTGATGCTGTTGCAGGGAGTGGTCAGTGGAAACATAAGCGTTTGCTCTGATCACTGGATTCCATGTGAAACGGCATCGGATCATCCGATTGCGATGGCGGCTCGTAGGACTCTGCCGCAAAAGAAAGTATTCGCCTCCGATGCTGCCAGCGACTGGGCGTTTTTACAAAAAGCGAGAATTTCCGCCATCAAGCTTGGACCGGGAAATCCGAAATATTCCCACCAGCCGGATGAACGAATCAGCATAGAAGAACTTGAAGCAGGCACACAAACGTATCTGCAAATCGCCTCTCAATTCCTGAACAATCACAGCGGTACGGAGTCGAATCATGTCTGACACTCGAAAACGACGAGAAGCCATTCTGGAATTGATCGCCAGTAAGCGCGTCAGCACCCAGAACGAATTGGCGGATGCGTTGAAGAAACAAGGCTTCGACACCACACAAGCCACGATTTCACGCGATATCAAATCCCTTATGCTGATTAAAACACAAGGTCAATACGCTCTGCCTGGTCCCGAACTTCGTTCGGAACCCTTACCGAAAAGACTCAAAGAAAAAATAATGGCAATCAACAAAGCGGGTGACAGCATGTTGGTCATTCACACTCCGGTCGGAGAAGCAGGCGCAGTAGGAATCGCCCTGGATAACGCCAGGTTCCCCTTTGTTGTTGGAACGGTTGCCGGTGACGACACCGTCTTCGTCGCCTGCGATGGTCCTGCCAAAACACAGCAAGCGATAAAAACACTTCGAAACCTGATCAAGTAACGGAAAAATCAAATAGAAAAAGGAAGCAAACAATGGACGAGCAAGAAATCAAGAAAGTCGTATTAGCATATTCTGGTGGATTGGACACCTCCATCATCATTTCATGGTTGAAAGAGCGCTATAACTGCCAGGTCGTCGCCTACGTTGCAGATGTCGGTCAGGGAGTGGGAGAACTGGAAGGCTTGGAGCAAAAAGCCTTGAAAACCGGTGCCGAAAAGCTGATCGTCGATGATCTGAAGGAGATCTTTTGCAGCGACTATCTTTTCCCGATGGTGCAGGCTGGCGCAGTCTATGAAGGACGCTATCTTTTGGGAACCAGCATCGCCCGGCCATTGATTGCAAAACGCATGATGGAAGTGGCTGAAGAAGAAGGGGCAGACGCCGTCGCGCATGGTTGCACCGGCAAAGGCAACGATCAGGTGCGTTTTGAATTGGCCTTTAAAGCCTACAATCCGAAAATCAAGGTTATCGCACCCTGGCGCATGTGGGATATTCGCTCCCGCGAAGATGCCATCGCCTATGCCAAAGAGCGCAATATTCCGCTAAACGTCGATCCCAAGGGGATATATAGTCACGACCGCAACCTGTGGCACCTTTCCAGTGAAGGCGGCGAATTGGAAGATCCCTGGGAAAGCGCCCCTGATCGGGTATTCCATATTACCAATGCCCCCTGGGAAGCTCCCGATGAGGGGTTGGAAGTACAGATCGGCTTTGAAAAAGGAGTCCCTAAAAGCATCGATGACGAGCCCTATTCCGCCGCCGATCTGGTTGAGAAACTGAACGAACTGGGACGCATTCACGGCGTCGGGCGTGTGGACATCGTTGAAAACCGTCTGGTCGGCATGAAATCCCGTGGCGTATACGAAACTCCCGGCGGATCGATTCTGTACATGGCTCATCACGAATTGGAAAGTCTGGTGCTCGATGGAGAGACCATGCACTTTAAAGAACAACTTGCTCCGAAATATGCCGAGTTGGTATACAATGGACGATACTTTGTACCTTTGCGCGAGGCGCTGGATGCATTCGTCGCCGAAACCCAGCAGAACGTCACCGGCGATGTTCGCCTGATGCTGTACAAGGGAAATATCATCGTCAAAGGTCGGCGCTCGCCTTACTCGCTGTATCGGGAAGACTTCGCCACCTTCGGCCAGGACGACGTGTACGACCAGAGCGACGCGGAAGGCTTCATCAACCTGTATGGTCTGCCAATCAAGGTTCGGACTTTGATCGAAATGGAAGGCGGCGAGCGCCTCAACGGCTATCAAGCACCGAAATATTCGAAGTTCCGCTATAATTTCAAAAGGGATTGATCGTGACACTTTATCAGGGACGCATTCAGAACGAATCCGACGAATGGATGGACGCACTTAACCGCTCGTTACCGGTAGATATCCGCTTTCTACCATACGACATCCAAACGAATAAAGCCTGGGCAAAGGAATTGCAGCGTATCGGCGTCCTTTCCGAAAAGGAACTGTCGGAGTTGCTCCCCGCTCTGGATGCGATCCTTATTGATTTTGAACAAGGTGCCTTCGATACTCTTCCCGATGATGAAGACGTACACACCCTGGTCGAACGCCTTCTAACTGAGAAACTGGGACCAACAGGAGCGAAAATTCACACAGGTCGTAGTCGCAACGATCAGGTTGTTTGCGATTTACGACTTTATTTAAAGTCCGCCCTGAAAGCGCAGATCGAGTTGACCCGTCAACTACTTCGCGTACTTCTAAAACGGTCGGAACAACATGTGGATACTCTTTTCGCCGGGACCACGCATCTTCAACCCGCACAACCGGTAACGCTGGGACATTTCCTGCTATCACTCGCTTTCGCACTAAAACGTGACATCGAGCGACTTGAAGCAGCTTATAGCCACGCCGATTGCTGTCCTTTGGGCAGCGGTGCGCTGGCAGGCTCCGGCTTCCCGGTAGACAGGGAAAGATTGGCTCAGGATCTAGGCTTTTCGGATGTTCTTCGAAACAGCATCGACGCCATCAGCGACCGCGACGCCGTTCAGGAAACGGTGTTCGCCTGCGCCGGGATCTGCACGCATTTGTCCCGTTACGCCGAACAATTCGTGTTCTGGTCCAATCCCGCTTTCGGCTACATCCGTTTCGACGACACCTATTCGACAGGCAGTTCGATGATGCCGCAAAAACGAAACCCGGACGCGATGGAATTGGTTCGCGGCAAGGCGGCACGGGTCATCGGACAATGCACGGTCTTACTCGCTCTCACCAAGGGCGTTCCTCTGAGTTATGCAAAAGATTTACAAGAAGACAAGACCGCTTTATTCGATGCTCTGGATACAACGGAAATCGTTTTGCGCGTTTTCACCGGGGCGTTGAATGGAGCAACGTTCAACGAAGAGAAATTGTCTAATTCACTTAGTGGCGATCTTCTCGCGACTGATTTGGCAGATTTGCTCACCAAAACAGGCGTTCCTTTCCGACTCGCTCACGAACGTGTTGGAAAGCTTGTTTCAAAGCTGGAATCGCAACAAAAGAACTTGAAATCTCTCACCCCGGAGGAATTGAAAGCCGACTTCCCCGAACTTTCTCTGACCGAGCTTTCGCTTAGCTATGAACAGGCCGTCCTTACTCGTTCGGTATTGGGAGGAACCGCTCCAAAAGAGGTGCGCCGTCAGATCCAGTGGCTTTCAAACTGGCTTGAAACATGCTGACACCACAAGACCGTAAACCAACACAAGGTGACCAGTAAAACGCCACAAACACAACAGCACGTTGTTACAGACCACAAATCTCTTTGCACAAAGCGGACCGTAAAACGACACTATCACGCCACAAGATGACCACTATCGCGCCACTATTTCGCCACACTCACCGTGCCATTTTGGAAGCAAAATCGAAAAGCTACACAATCGCGCCACAAGATGACCACTAATTAACCATCACTTTGCAACAATTCAAATTTTCCATTCAAGGTGGAATGATTCTCCCTTTTCCATGATCTACTTATAGCTATGCATGTCCTTAAACGCATGTACGACTTGACACAAGAAGTCGCCTATTGTTCGCGATTGACTTCAATGGCTTCTGTTTTCAGAGGTTTCATGTTAAGCTATCGCAATGAAAGAACTACACATTTCTTGCAAGTAAACGAACATTGCAAACCTGCGGAGGAGGCATAAATGAAAGCATCGGATTTGTTTTTACGATGCCTGGAAGAAGAAGGAGTCGACACGATCTTCGGCGTTCCGGGTGAAGAAAACGCCGATTTGATGATTTCCTTGCTGGATTCTCCAATTGAGTTCGTAATCTGCCGCCACGAGCAGGGAGCAGCTTTTATGGCGGACGTTTATGGAAGACTAACAGGCAAGCCAGGCGTTTGCTTGGCTACCCTTGGACCGGGAGCAAGCAATCTGGTAACCGGCGTGGCAAATGCGAATATGGATCGAAGCCCGGTTGTGGCAATCGCCGGACAAGCCAGCACGCAGCGTCTCCATAAAGAATCTCACCAAAACATGAATATTGTTGACTTATTCGAGCCGATCACCAAATGGTCGCACTCCATTTATCACGGCTGCAACATTCCCGAAGTCATTCATAAAGCTTTCAAACTCGCAGCAACGGAAAAGCCCGGTGCCTGCCTCATTGAACTACCTGAAAACATTGCAAAAGAAGACACGGGAAACGTTCCTTTTCAAAAAGGATCGAAAGTCAGACGCCCTGCCGCAGACGAGAAAGCGATCGATCGGGTAATGGAATTGCTGGCCCAGGCCGAGCGACCCATCATCTTAGCCGGCAATGGCTGCGTTCGCACAAGAGCAGCTAAGCAATTGAATATACTAGTAGAAAAAAGCGGCTTTTACGTTACAAATACCTTTATGGGAAAAGGCGCAGTCAGCGCACGTCACGAACGCAGCCTAATGACTGCTGGTTTGCAAAGCAGGGATCATGTTTCCGAATCCTTCGATCAGGCGGATCTGGTTTTATGCATCGGCTACGATCTCGTCGAAT
Source organism: Myxococcota bacterium (assembly GCA_965140415.1). GTDB lineage: Bacteria > Myxococcota_A > SURF-8 > SURF-8 > SURF-8. Next base: position 2,811,739 of record OZ223209.1, on the reverse strand, counting down.
GGCACCCATCCGTTTGGAATCCCAAGCATAACAAGCGCATTATTCACATCGATTTCACTCCGGCAGAAGTAGATGAGCACTACCGCCCTGAAGTCGAAGTCGTCGGAGACCTGGCTGGAGCCATGTGGGCGATCAATCAACGACTGACACACAAACACTGGAAAGATGTTCCTGAATTTGCTACGGAACGCTCGCACATTCAGCAGGAATTGTCTTTCGAATCCGACAGCCCGGATTTTCCCATGAAACCTCAACGCATTCTGCACGACTTACGAGCGATTATGCGGGACGACGATATTCTTATAAGCGATGTTGGGGCGCATAAAATGTGGGTAGCCCGCTCGTTTCCAACCTACGTTCCCAATAGCTGCATCATCTCGAATGGATTCTGCTCGATGGGCATCGCCCTGCCCGGCGCGATCTCGGCCAAACGATTGTTCCCGGAAAAAAATGTGGTCGGCCTATGCGGCGACGGTGGTTTTCTGATGAACGTGCAGGAACTGGCAACTGCCGTACAATACAACATTCCAGCCACTTTCCTGGTATGGCAGGATGATGAATACGGCTTGATCACCTGGAAGCAGATGGCGCAATTCGGCAAAGCATCTCACACGGTGATCAAGAATCCTGACATGGTTAAGTTGGCGGAATCATTCGGTTGCAATGGTGTGAAAGTTGAACGTACGGAAGACTTTATTCCAATCATGAAAAAAGCATTTAAAGAAAAATCGAAACCGACCGTGATCGTGGTTCCCGTCGATTACGGAGAAAATTTGAAGTTGACCAAGCGACTGGGAGAAATTCTGCAACACTGACAGAGGGTCACGAACCTACAAAACAAGAAAGGAATCTATCATGGCGATAGCCAGTATAAATCCTGCAACTGGAGAAGAAATCAAGCGGTTTGAAGAAACCGATGCAAATGGAATCGAAGCCCGACTGCAACAGGCATCGCAAACTTTTTCAGAGTGGAAAGAAATTCCCTTTGCCAAACGTTCGGAACTCATGACGAATTCAGCCAAAGTACTTCGATCAAATGCAGCCAAATATGGCGAAATCATCACGCAGGAAATGGGCAAGCCCATCAAGCAGTCGCTTGCCGAAGTGGAAAAATGCGCCTGGGTTTGTGATTTTTATGCGGAACAAGCGGAACGCTTTCTATCAAATCGCACGGAAGAAACCGATGCCGATAAAAGCTACGTTCGTTACGACCCACTGGGACCGGTTCTTGCCATTATGCCCTGGAACTTCCCCTTCTGGCAGGTTATCCGATTCGCGGCCCCAGCGCTGATGGCAGGAAACGTCGGTCTACTTAAACATGCCTCCAACGTACCGATGAGCGCCCTTGCCATCGAGGAAATATTTCTTGAGGCGGGCTTCCCTGAAGGTGCCTTCCAAACGCTGCTGATTTCCGCCCGAACGACGGAACAGGTCATCCGGGATTCGCGCGTGATGGCGGTGACATTGACCGGTAGTGAAATCGCGGGTCGCAAAGTTGCGGCAACGGCTGGGTCGGTCCTTAAAAAGACCGTTCTTGAATTGGGAGGCAGCGATCCGTTTATCGTCCTTTCCGATGCCAATATCGAACAGGCAGCCAAGGTTGCCGCCGATGCCCGCCTTATCAACGGCGGTCAAAGTTGCATTGCCGCAAAACGCTTTATCGTGGAACAACCCGTTTTGGATTCCTTTGCACAACGATTCAAAGAGAACTTATCCAAATTGAACATGGGCGACCCGATGGACTCAAATTCCGATATCGGACCGATGGCGCGGACCGACCTGCGCGCCGAATTGCACGAGCAGGTGACGGCTTCCGTTGCCAGTGGAGCCAAGTTGGTTATGGGAGGAGAAATCCCGGAAGGCCCGGGAGCATATTACCCGGTTACAATGCTGACGGGTGTTCGCCCCGGAATGAACGTTGCGGATGAAGAGACCTTCGGACCGGTGGCTCCGGTGATCGCTGCCAAAAGTGCCGATGAGGCGATTCGCATCGCCAACGAATCGCCGCTTGGCCTTGGCGGTTCAATCTGGACCGGCAATATGGAACTCGCAGATGACTACGCACGGCGCATCGATTCGGGAGCGGTCTTCGTCAATGGGATGGTCAAATCCGACCCTCGCCTGCCCTTTGGTGGCATCAAGCTTTCGGGTTATGGCAGAGAGCTATCGGAAGAAGGCATCCGGGAGTTCGTCAACGTGAAATCCGTTTGGATAAAACAGCCCTGATTTCCGAAGGATTGGTTTTCTACTATATAAAGAAATTGCTTGCAATTTTAAGGCATGTCTGCTAGACATAGCGCCCCGGACGGTTGGGATTGTCCTAACCGACGTATTTCACACACCTTCCGATGAGCTTGCCTGTGTGCCGGTCATCCGGTGGCAATAATCACTTGACGAAGGTGGAGGCATAACACGAAAGGATCGATCATGCCTGGACCTATCACAATGAAAGAATTGTTGGAAGCCGGTGTCCATTTTGGTCACCAGACGGCGCGTTGGAACCCGAAAATGAAACCTTACATTTTCGGCGCTCGCAATGGTGTGCATATCATCGACTTGCAGCAGACCGTGCGTATGTTCCGCGAAGCGTATCAGTTCATCGTCGATCGCGTTGCCGATGGCGAATCCGTGCTGTTCGTGGGAACCAAACGCCAGGCGGCGGACGTGGTCAAGCAGGAATCCGAACGCGCCGGAATGTTTTTCGTCAACAACCGCTGGTTGGGCGGTACGATGACCAACTTCCGCACCATCCGCATTTCCATCGACAACCTGAACGAACTGGAAAAGATGTTCGAAGACGGCAACTACCCGGTTCGTACGAAAAAAGAAGCAATGATGAAGGACAAGCTTCGCCAGAAGTTGTCCAAGAACTTGTCCGGTATCCGCAAAATGGGTCGCCTTCCCGGCGTGATGTTCGTCATCGATCCGGTCAAGGAAAGAATCGCCGTTCACGAAGCCAACACCCTGGGTATCCCGGTTATCGCGGTTTGCGATACCAACTGCAATCCCGATGGTGTGGATTACGTGATTCCGGGCAACGACGACGCCATTCGCGCGATTCGCCTGTTCTCCCGCAAAGTGGCCGACGCCTGTTTGGAAGGCCAGGCTCTGCAAAAGGACACCTCTCCGGCCAAGGCGAAGGACGGTTCGATCAGCGAAGAGAAGCGTGATATCGGCGGCAAGAAAGTTGCTGTGAAGAAGGTTGCTCCGCGCAAGGAGACCGAGGCTGACGCCACCGCTGAAAAAGCCGAGGCGGAAGCTGCACCGTCGGATTCTAAAGAAGATTCCGCAGCCGAATAATAAGCTTGTTTTTTTCATAACTGACCGCAACTCATTTAAAGTATGAGTTGAGCTATAGACCAAGAGAGGTAAGACAATGGCCAACGTAACGGCATTGATGGTTAAGGAGCTGCGCGAGAAAACCGGCGCGGGTATGATGGATTGTAAAAAAGCACTCGTCGAGTCCGACGGTGATATGCAGGCTGCAATTGATTTCCTGCGTAAAAAAGGTTTGAGCGCAGCGGCGAAAAAAGCCGGACGCATCACCAGTGAAGGCGCGGTTGCCTCCTATATTAGTGATGATGGCAAAACGGGCGTGATCGTGGAAGTTAACTGCGAAACCGATTTCGTCGCCCGTAACCCCGACTTCCAGGCTTTTGTGGAAAACCTTCGCATGCACATCGCCGCCAAGGCGCCCAAGGTCATCAAGGCAGAAGAAGGCGCGGATGCCCTTTACGATCAGAAGTGGATCGCAGATGAGAACCTGAGCGTGAACGATGTCGTGAACAATCTCGTAGCGAACATCGGCGAAAACATCAGCCCTCGTCGCTTCGTCCGTTGGGAACTGGACGGCGAAGGTCTGTTCAACTCCTACATCCATATGGGTGGCAAACTGGGAGTGCTGGTCGAACTGGGTTGTTCAGCGGATGCGGCACAGCTGGAACCGGTTCAGAATTTCGCCAAAATGCTGTCTATGCACGCCACGGCCAGCAATCCTATTTGCGTAACTCGTGAAGAAGTTCCGGAAGACCTGTTAGCCCGCGAACGCGAGATTTACAAAACGCAGGTTATCGAATCCGGCAAACCGGCGGAATTGGCCGACCGCATTGTGGACGGCAAAATGAATAAGTACTTCAAAGACAACGTCCTGCTCGAGCAGATCTGGGTACATGACACCAGTCTGACGGTTAGCAAAGCCCTGGCAGCCGTTGGCAAAGAAATCGGCAAAGAGTTGAGCATTCGCCGCTTCACTCGTTGGCAGGTAGGTGAAGGACTGGAAAAACGTTCCAACGACCTGGCCGCCGAAGTCGCCGCTCAACTGGACGGAAAATAAGATACGATAAACAAGCGATGACTGATTTTTCAACGCCCCTGAGCCGAACCGGCCAGGGGCGTTTTTCTGGGATTTATTAGCAACATACTGACGTGAACGACAAAACCGGATATAATCTGAGCATATAACCGGAAAAACATGACATCCTTTACAACCAAGGAGCGAAACATGAGCGAAACCAGACGAGTACTGCTTAAAATGTCCGGGGAGGCGTTGTGTCCTTCCGGAAAAGGCGCAGTGATCGACGCCTCATTTACAAAAGAATTGGCAACGGAAATCAAAGCGGCAGCTAGCGCCGGAGTACAAATCGGAATCGTGGTCGGGGGTGGCAACATCTTCCGTGGTTCCATCGGGCAATCTCTGGGCATGGATCGCTACAAAGGCGACTACATGGGTATGCTGGCGACCGTAATCAACGGTCTGGCGATGGAATCCGCGCTTTTGTCCGTTGGACAGCCTGCCTGCGTGTTCTCCGCCTTCGCGGTCGGACACGTCGTTCCCGGTTACGCTCAACCGGCAGCCGAACAGGCGATGAATCGTGGGGAAGTCGTCATTCTGGCCGGTGGCTCTGGAAATCCCTACTTCACGACGGATACGGCAGCGGCGCTGCGTGCGGTGGAACTGCATTGCGATGAACTATTGAAAGCGACGAAAGTCGATGGTGTCTACTCCAAAGACCCTGCAAAATTCGATGATGCGGAACTGTACGACAGCGTGTCATTTGACGAAGCGCTGGCAAAGTCATTGCGGGTAATGGATCAGACCGCTTTTTCACTCTGCCGTGACAACAACCTGCCGATCCGGGTATTCAGTCAACTGAAGGCGGGAAACATCCAACAGGCCCTGCTGGGTAAGGCCATTGGCACAACCGTAGGAAAATAATAGGTTTTTAACAGGTTAGACTCGAAGCTCGAAACAGAGCAGTCCGTGGAAATAGAAGCTGCCGTGGATATCGTCGTGGCCGAAAAGCTGCGGTCCCACGGCGGCTTCCAACCCCAAATAAAAGCTTTTCAGAATGCGGAAGCTGACTCCCAGGCCACCCTCGATCTGCATGGAATGACTGGTCAGTATCGTATCGGTTTCCCTATCCAGTTCCGTGCGCACCCACCCCAGATCGACAAACACATACGGCTGTACCCAGTCCCGTAGAAAAGTGTAGCGCGCGCCTCCCAACAAGGCGACTTGCGTATAGATTCCCTGGTCTTGATCTTTATCTCCATCGTAGATTCCAAGCTTTGCTTTCAATCCCACGCGCCAGCCCGGAGCGACTTCATAATTTCCTTCGATACTGCTACCGAACCCATGTCGAATATCCTCTTCCCCACTGACGTAGAGCAAACCGTAGCCGGGAGAAAGGGAAAACATCCAGTGATCCTCTTCTTCGTCGTCGAGGTAGGAATAATCCTGAGCGAATACGGCAGGAGCCATCAGCAGGAGGATGAAAAACAGGCAAAGTGTTGCAAGTCGTTTCATGAGGCAGTCAAACGTCCTTTTAAGGTCTAATAACAGATGCTCCTGTATAGCAGATGCCCCTTCTCACCTCAAGGAAATAACGACGCGATTGATTTCAGTAATAATCCGAATCCCTTCTCGAAACTTGATTGACAGCCCCGCCCTTCCGCGTTACCATCCGCAACCGATGTCACCCGGTGCCGGTGCGTCGATAAACATAACGAACACAGGAGGTTACAATGACCTTAACTCCCATTCGCCCCGCCAAACGCACCCAGGATATTCGTTATGCCGTGCGTGATATCGTTGTACTTGCACAACAGGTTGCAAAAACCGGCAAAGAGATGTTGTACCTGAACATCGGAGATCCGAACGTATACGATTTCATGGTCCCCGCGCCGGTCATCGAAGCCACCCATAAAGCCATGTTGGAAAACCACGCCGGATACTCACCTTCCTCCGGTATTAGCGAAGCGGTACAATCCGTGCACGAGGAAGCCGCGAGAAAAGGCATTGAAAACATCCAGGATATTTTTGTAACGACTGGAGCCAGTGAAGCGATTGAAATCTGCCTGACTGCGCTACTGAATCCCGGAGAAAACATTCTGACGCCCGCTCCCGGTTATCCCCTGTATACGGCGGTTATCGCCAAGTTACAGGCGGAAGAAAATCCTTATTATCTGGATGAAGAAAATGGCTGGCAGCCGGATATCGCGGACATGGAAAGCAAAATCAACGATAAAACCCGCGCTATCGTGCTGATCAATCCCAACAATCCAACCGGGGCGTTATACACGAAAGAAACGCTGCAACAGGTCATCGCGCTGGCGAAGAAATACAATCTCGTACTGTTCTCAGATGAAATTTACGACAAACTGCTATTGGATGACGTGCAGCATATCAGTACGGCTTCCCTGGATTCGGAACTCAGTTGCATTACCTTCAACGGCTTGTCGAAATCTTATCTCGGTCCCGGCCTGCGCATCGGCTGGGGCATCGTAAGTGGACAGCAGGAGATTATGGGAGACTACATCGAAGCGATCAACAAAATCCTGCGCTCCAGACTATGCGCCAATCATCCGATCCAGTATGCCGTCAAACCCTGCTTGCAAGGCGATCAGGCGCATTTGCCTGAAGTTCTTGAAAAACTCCGAAGACGTCGTGACATCACGACCAAGATGCTTAATGAAGTAGAAGGAATCAGTTGCGTGTCGCCACAAGGTGCGTTTTACGCCTTCCCGAAACTTCATGGTGTCAAAGATGACAATCACTGGGTTTCCGAGTTGATCAAATCCACCGGCGTGGTTGCGGTTCCCGGTTCGGGATTCGGGCAACGCCCCGGCACCGCGCATTTCCGTGTGGTCTTTCTGCCGCAGGAAGAGACGTTGGTTTCGGCTTATGAAAAGATCGCCGCCTTCCATAAAGAGTATCGCAATCCCTAGTGTAATGAGTTACACTTCAGAAGGATCGATCGTGGAATGGACGACCTCCTGATACAAGCATAAAGCCATTCTTCGCGCTTGCCCCAGTTTCAAAAAAAGGATAGACCGATGGCTTCTGATCTATTTGCAGATTCCGGCGATGTTGCATACGGACTGTACGCGGGTGAAATTCAAGACCTGACCTTGTCTGAATATCCTCTTTCCAAGATTGCACCGGAAGCGCTGAATAAACACCTGCCCTCCTTCGCTTCGTTCATGCGCCGCTATCGTGAAAAACGCTGGCGCTTCGTCGGTCTGTTTTCGCCTTCGGTGATGTGTGGAATCGCTGTTGTCGACACGGGATACATTGGGACGACTTTTGCTTATGTCTTCGATATGACAACTCACCGGCTGGTCGAGTTCAAAGGAATGAGTCCGCTGGCGCGTGGCGTATCGATCAGCGATCACGCCTCTCAGGGTCATGCCACGTTTTTACAAGGCAATAACCGTGTGTCCATGGAATATGGCACCCAGGGCGATATCGAACGGGTAGATGTCGATGTAACGACCAGGCAGGGACCGTTACGCATCACTGCCGAGATCGAAGAAAATCCGTCGAAAACCGTTCCTCATCAGGTGATTACGCCAACCCCGAAGGGTTCCTTTGCCTTTACGCACAAACTGGCCGGATTGCCGGTAAGCGGTCGCATTCAACTCGGCGATACTCAATACGATCTCCCCAAAGGCTATTCCTTCGGCGCGGTGGATCATACCGCCGGATATCACGACTATCACTGGGAATGGCGCTGGGCCTGCTTTGGTGGCACCAGCAAAGAAGGGTCTCGCATCGGGCTGAACCTGGTGCAGCCGGATCATCATCCGACCTTCACTGAAAATGCAATCTGGGTGGACGGCAAACGCTACCCGGTCGGGCATGCGACATTCACCTACAATAAGAGGGCGATTCTGTCTCCCTGGCGTGTACAAACCGACGATGGTGTGGTAGATGTGCAATTCAATCCGCGTGGAGAACGTTCGGAAACCTTGAATACCGGGTTGATTGTCAGTTGTTTTCATCAACCGATCGGGACGTTCAGCGGAAATCTCAATATCCCCGATGGCCCCAGCCTGCGGCTGGAAGATGTCCCCGGCGTCGTGGAAGATCACGAGGCGCGCTGGTAGCAGCAGCCTATTTGCTATCGTATTGCTCACCCAATACGATTAACGCCAATAATCCTTTCGGCTTTGTCTGAATCAGCGATACACCCGCCAGTTTCCATCGTGCCTGTACGAATCCGGCGAAGTGTTTCAATTCGTCCAATGAAGCAACAGGAAGCACCACCACCATCTGTGCCAACTGGTTGGGAGCAGAGCTGATTTTTCGTTCAGCCATTTCACGCAAACGGATACTGTTGATACGTCCTCCCCTGCCCTGACTACGTACCAGTTCCTTCGCTTGATTCATCAGTGTACGACTGACGGACAGAGCGGGAAGCTTGCGACGAAACCTCTCCTTGTGGATATCCTGCCAGAACTCCGGCTGTAGGTTCAACACACGCCCCGTTTTGTAGATCGGACTTACCGGCAGACGAGCAAACAGTTGGCCAACCGTCCAGATCCCGGTGTCTTGAATTTTACGAAGGCCAATCCCCACATGTGTATAGTGCGAAGCAAGCAAATTCTGCCGATGGGCCGGGCTTTGTATCAACTCGCGCATCAAACTTGAAAGCTTCCGATTCCGCCCCAGATTCTCGCCATACGCTTCCGTATCGATTCCCGCATCCTGAAGCAACTCACCCGGTCCCTGGCCATTTTTCCCTCGATGCCGCAACGGCTCGCTTCCATTGGTGGCATTCACTTTACTCTGAATAATCGTGGACAACCGCTCACTATGTCGCAGTGGTGCAAGCACATAACCCCTTCTTATCAAATTGATCCATTCAAGCATCTGTCGCTGAATGACATCGAGTGGAGCATCATCCGCCGCTCCAAAGGTTGGAACTTTTGCACGATGCGGCGCATTGCCGACCGAAATATCCATTAAGGATGCGACCTGCGGACCTTGCCCACGATCGATCACGATCTGCACCCGATAGCTGCCATCCTTCTTGAACTTCAGTAGCTGGCTAAATGCCCCGGAAGCCAATCGCATGGGACGTTGTTGTGTTACTCGGCCTGTAGGCAATTCGAGATAAACCTGTAAATCCTTGACCGGTTGCAGCACCTGTCCTTCAACTGTGATATTTCCCGGCTTAGCCAATTGACGCGCCATCGAATTCACACGCACTTGCCGTTCCGTTAAAAACACGATGCCAAGTACGCGCTCACCGTATCCCACCAAAGCGACACCGAACCGGTTCCAATTGTCCTGTCTCTGCGCATCCACCCAACGCAACAGCGATTCCACGACAAGACTCGTCGTGGGCTGTATCGCCTTTGCTCCGGTTACGTGATAGTCGGAAATTCCCGCCTGACGCAATCGCTCTCGAATATGCTCCAGGTTCTCGCTTTCCGGCGTTTTGTCATCATTGGCAGAGTCAGAAAGCATCTCCGCTTCCAATTTCGCCGCCAGTGTCACCCCGGAGTCGTAGCTAGGAGGCCTTTTGCCTGCCAGTCCAAATCGGTGGCGGATTTTGTCGCCAAGTGCGATCTCCCCCGCAGTTCGATCCAAACTCTTTATCGATTCGTGATAGCGCTCGCTCTCATATTCCGAAGCAGCACAAGGCAGCACGAAACACCACATTCCCAGCACGAAGAAAAACAACACTCTTTTAGCTCTACTCTGGAAGAGTATTCTCCGATGCGATGAAACTCTCCGCTCCACCCCCGAAAAGAGATTTACATGCTGTCGCCCTGGTTTTGACACTGAACCTCCCGTTCGTATCACTCTATTCGGAAACCTCATCCGGTTTCAGATACCGAAGCAGGAATGCATCCATCTGTCGGTATAGCTCCAAACGATTTTCCAGTTTCTGAACGCCATGACCTTCATCGGGGAAAATCACAGGCTCAACCACTTGGTTACGCGCGGTCAAGGCCTCGATAATCTGCCTGGCTTCCTGAACCGGTACGCGCGGATCGTTTTCACCATGAACGATCATCAGAGGCGTCATTACGCGGTCGATTTTAAAAATCGGCGAGATGGAGCGCAGGAAATCCTCATCGCTCATCGGGCCGTATTCCTTCTCGCGCACGGCTCGCCTGTATTTTTTCGTTCGCTGGAAATAGGTCAGGAAATTCACGATTCCAACAGAATTGATCGCCGCTGCATAGCGTTCGGGATATTCCGTGATACTCGCCATGACCACATAGCCGCCATAACTGCCTCCCCGAATTCCCAAGCGTTTGGGATCGGCGATTTTGTTATCGATCAGATAACGCGCGGCATATTCAAAATCCGTGATGGAGTCCATGCGTTTCTTGTAGTTATCCAACTCCAGATATGCCGGACCGTATCCAGACGATCCCCGGACATTGGGAGCCAGCACACCGATGCCTCGCTCCAACATGAACTGGAAACTACGGATGAATTGCGGACGAAACTGTGATTCCGGGCCACCGTGCGCATAAATGACGTAGGGAGCAGGCTGATTCTCATAGCCTTTCGGACGGTACAGGAATGCAGGAATCGAACGTCCATCAAAGGTTGGGTAATGTACCAGTTCGGGCATGACAAAGCGCGAACGATCCACCCCTGCGTAATCGGAAAATGTAACTTGCGATATCGCCCCATCATTCAAATCGATGCGCCACAAATCCACGGTCTGAGTCGGATTGGAATAGGCACACACGATAAAACCGTTGCCGAAACTGATGCCGGAAATCAAACCCAACCCCAATTCAGGCTTGCGTATCTCAGTTAGATCTTCCGGTTTAGCCAACACCAGGCGGCTGGCACCATGTTCGTTATACACATAAGCCGCCAGATCCCGTGCAGGTGAAAGCGATAACGATTCGATATCCCAGTTCACCTGGCTGATCTTCTTGCGCTCGCCTGTCGCCAAATTCATACGAACGATCACACTGCGCTCAAAGCCATCGTCGGTGGTTGCAATGATCGACTGACCATCTTTGAGAAAGCGGGCCGAATCATAGGACCCGCTCGTACGCTCCTTTTCCGTTAGTTGTCGAACCTGGCCGCTCGTCACATCTCCCAGATACAAATCCGCGAGATTTCCTCCCCAATAGCGTGCGAATAGAACCGAGTTCCCATCCGGCGAAACATCGTGAATCCAGGTGTAGCCTTCACGCTCAAACAGAGTCGAACGTTTTTTGGTAGCCACATCCACCCGGCAGACATCGAAATCCTTGCCGTTACGCCCATTGGCACGAAATACGAAAAACGTGGAATCGGAGGACCAGAGCGCACCGTCGACGCGCTCTTCCGGGTTGACGGCTACCGCCTGTACACCCTCGCCCGGCGACGCTGTTTTCATCAGGTAAAGACTGAACTGTTCGTTTCCGCCCTCATCCGCACCGATTACCAGATAGTTACCATCCGGCGAAAGGGAAAAGAAATCCACGCCTTCCGGGAACAGCGTTTCATCCGTCACGGTTTCCGTTTGTTTCTCACGCACCCGATAGATCTGATCCACTCCGGTGGACCAGGTTTTGTAATAAATCCAGCCATCCGGGGATACCTCCGGGTTGGACACGGACAAGATGCTCATATAGGCTTCAATATCCAGCGCAGCCGAACCTGCTTCTTTCGATTCTTCTGTTTTAGTCGGTGTGTCCGCTTTTGGCTGACCACCGGATGCACATGCCACCATCAGCGAAAGCAACAGCAAAAACATCAGCTTCAGAATTACTCGTCGAACGTTCAGCATAATACAAACCTCCCAATACATCTAACCAAGGGGCAATCGATCATCTAGTTACCACAACAAGCTGTCAGACACAAGCCAAGGAGAATGTCCGACCCACACCAAAACGACTTCTCCAGCGCGATTCCACTTCAAACTATTGCCTAACTACCATTATATCGTTGCTTTCACTGCTTCTTTCTTTTATAAGAGATCGGTGATTTTGTTCTGTATGCAATGGAGTATCTATGCCGACTGACAACCAGAAAATACCGCGCCTGCTTCCTTTGGGACTCGCTTTCATTACCTGCGCCACGCTGCTACTGGAAATTACCTACACGCGCATTTTCTCCGTAACGATGTGGTATCATTATGCGTTTATGACGATCAGCATTGCCCTGTTCGGCATGGCTTTCGGTTCGGTCATCGTCTACTTGCGTCCCAATTGGTTTCCCACCGAAAAGCTTTCGGAACGATTGTCTGGCCTTGCACTGGCGTTTTGCGTTTCCGTTGTCATCACTTTCTGGCTGCACTTGCAGATTCCCTTTCTGCCTTCTTTGACCGTAACAGGAATGGCTAGTATTATCAGCACCTTCCTGCTGATCACCATTCCCTTTACGCTCTCAGGCATTCTGGTCAGTCTGGTTCTTACACGTTTCCCCAAACAAATCGGCAAGTTATACGCCTTCGATCTGGCAGGAGCATCTATCGGATGTCTGTTAATGTGGGCGCTCACACGTCCGTTGACGGGACCGGGCATGGTCTTTGCCGGAGCTTCACTGGCGGCAATCGGCGCGTGGATGTTTTCCCTTGGCAGTCAATCGCGGCTTCTCAAACGCAGCACCGCTGTGCTAAGTGCATTGCTTGTCTTGGCGGCTTTGATTCAACCAAGCGTGCGATTGTTTGAGATTAAATGGGTAAAAAACGTGGTGGGTCTTCCGGTGGCCAGCCGTGTGCCGTCGGAACCGCTTGTCGAGCGCTGGAACAGCCATTCGGTGGTGACGGTCTTTCGCGATCTGCTCCCTTTTGCCTTCGGTTGGGGCATGTCGCCGACCTACAAAGCGGAAAAAGAGCCTCAGCAGTTGATGCTCAGCATCGATGCCGCTGCGGGAACGGTGATTACAAAATACAGTGGCCACGCGGACGAAATCCGGCACTTGCGCTACGATGTCACGTCCCTGGCGCATCACTTGCGCCCGGAATCGAATGTGTTGATTATCGGCACCGGCGGTGGTCGCGACGTGCTGACTTCGCTGCTGTACAACCCGAAGAAAGTGACCGGAGTCGAAATCAATCACGACATTCTGGATCTGATCACAAAGGACATGGCCTCCTTTACCGGCAATCTGGCGCAAAACCCGAAACTGCGCTTCGTCAACGACGAAGCCCGCTCCTGGATCGAACGCAGCAATGAAAAGTTCGATATCATTCAGGCTTCGCTGATCGACTCCTGGGCCGCAACCAGCGCCGGTGCTTTTGTCCTGACCGAGAACAGTCTGTATACGGTCGAAGCCTGGACCGAATTTCTCTCTCACCTGACAGATCGTGGAGTTTTAACAATGTCGCGCTGGTGGGTACGCAGTCGCCCCGGTGAGATGATTCGCTGCACGACGTTGGCTTATGAGGCACTACGAAACCTCGGTGCCAAAGATCCCCGGCAGCATGTGCTGATCGCCACCACCGATCACGGCGATACAGCAGAAAGCCCGACCGGAGTGGGAACGATCATCATTTCGGCCAAACCCTTCAGCCCTCAAGATGTGACGACCTTCAAAGATCTGTGTAAAAACATGGACTTTACACTGCTATTAACTCCCGACGAAACCAGTATGCCGATTTTCGCGGAGGTTCTGTCACCCAAGACTCATGAACAGGCAATTGCGGGCTATTCTCTGAATATCAGTCCTACTACCGACGATGCCCCGTTTTTCTTCAACATGCTTCGACTGCGGGACTTTCTGCGTGTAGACATTCAAGATCAGTGGATGACGAACTTCAACGTCCGGGCGATCACCATTCTCGTGGTGTTGTTCGTGTTGGTCGTACTCATGTCCATTGCCGGGCTTTTCATTCCTCTGTGGCTGCATGAACGCGCCCAACGCGCCAAAGGCGTTGCACCTCTGCCTTTGAAGCCGTTGGGGCGTCACGGAGTCTACTTCGCCGCCATCGGATTGGGCTTTATCCTGGTGGAAATCAGCTTGATCCAACGCCTGACGCTCTTCCTTGGACACCCGGTATATTCATTGACAGTTGTATTGTTCTCGATTCTTCTGGCCACCGGCATCGGAAGTTCGCTAGCTGGACGTTTTGTGTTGGGTCGAGCAAACATGCAGAAACGCGCCGGAATCGCGCTCTGGCTGCTCTTTTTGGGAACACTCGCACTGACGGTACTGCTGCCGCATCTGTTACAGGCATTCCACGGAGTGCAGCTGGCGCCACGCATCGCGCTGGCAACCATCATGCTGTTTGCCATCGGTATCTTGATGGGCTGTGCGTTTCCAATCGGATTGACCGCAGCCGACCGTGAAGTTCCGCGCGCCACACCCTGGTTATGGGCCATCAACGGCGCGCTTTCGGTCATCGGTTCAGTCTTCGCCATGATTCTTTCCATCGGTGTAGGAATCATGATCACCGGTGTTGTGGGCGCAGGATGCTACCTGATTGCCGTGCTGGTTTTCCGTTTCAACCGGCAGGCTCTAACGGATTGACACTCATGCGGGTCTTAACGACAGGAGTTCGAATCGCACTGACGATCCTGCTGTTTCTTTTGGTGACGTCATTCGACCCGATGCGCATTCTGACCACCTTCCAGCCCATCCCACAAATCATCTTCGGTGTGTTGCTGCTGTTGACAGTTATTGCCGGACCGCAGTTATTGGAGCTCTTTCGCAAAATAAGCGACAAGATTCCGGATTCCCTGTTTCTGCTTTTAACGATAGTTACTGCACTATTGGTGACCGTCACCGCAAATATCGTCGTGCTGGACAGCATTCCGCACGTAACCGATTCGTCCTCTTATCTTTTCCAGGCCAAAGCCCTTGCACGGGGTTGGTTGACGATTCCTGCACCTCCCGTACCGGATTTTTTCCTTCCACATTTCTATTATGTGGATCAAGGACGCATGATCAGCCTGTTTCAACCGGGCTGGCCGCTTGTTCTGGCTTTAGGCGTCAAGTTGCATGTTCCCTGGCTGGTGAACCCGGTCCTAGCTGCACTTTCGATCTGGCCACTCTATCGCATCATAGACAGAGGTTTCGGTCCTTATCTGGCACGCCTTGCGGTGTTGTTGTTATTGGTTTCCCCCTTCTATATTTTCATGTCCGCCTCGTTCATGGCGCATGCCTTAAGCGGGCTGCTATCCTTGATCGCACTCGATCAGGCCCTGCTTTACAGCCAAGACAAACGCCGATTTCGCATCCTGTTGATTGGCGGACTGATTGGAGCGCTATTCAACATTCGCGCCTACAACAGCATTTTGCTACTTTTACCTTTGGCCGTCGTTCTGTTGCCAATGCTTATCAAGCGCCCAAGGCAATTGGTTGCAATGCTGCCTGCCATGGCGTTGGCGCTTGGAATCGGTTCCATCCAGTTGATGGTCAACCATAATCTGACCGGCAATGTTTTTCGCTTTGCCCAGGATGAATATTTCGCTCTGACGGAAGAGCAGCCAACTTGCCATCGCCTCGGTTTCGGAGAGGATGTCGGCTGTAAAAACGAGCATGGCCAATTTGGTTTCCCTAACGGCTTTTATCCTGAAGATGCAGTAAAAGTTACAAGCCAACGACTGACCAGCCTTTCATTGAACTTGTTCGGAACGCCAATGGCGCTATTGCTGCTCGTACTACCATGTGCCGCAGGCCGAATTCGAAAGGAAACCGCCGCACTTGTGGCGCTGTTGCTTTCCCTGATCATCGGATATTTCTTTTTCTATTATCATGGCAACTGCTATGGCCCGCGCTTCTATTTCGAAGGGATCGGAGCCATGGTTTTTCTGATCGCGCTTGGCCTGTCTCGCCTGATGGATTGGATGCAGCTACTTAGTCGGCGATTTCCAGCGATTCAACGCCTGCTGCTTGCCTTGCCCATTTCATTGGGACTGACCCTGTTTCTTTTTGGACTATTCTGGCTTAATCCGCAATTATGGGACAATTACAAGCATTTTCGGGAAGTCGACGACAGCCTGCATCGGTTGGTACAACAGGAAGAAATCCACAACGCCGTAGTGTTGATTCCCGGTTCCACCGTCAGTTATATGTACGGTTTCAACTTCAACGAACCGGATTTCGATCAGGATGTAATTTTCGCCCGGCATTTGTATGAAGGCAGCGCGGAATTGATGTACCTTTATCCAAACCGGGACTTCTATCGTTATGCTCCCTACCAACACCGCTTGATAAAACTAAAGACCAATACCGATAACGGCGTTCTTTTTAATGAGATCGAGGAAAAACTCGCCGGGATGCGGTTTACCAACGGGACCATGACGATCCTTCGCACCACCCGCTATTTCCCGGACAATCCCGACGCCGCACAGGTGTATTTCAAAGCAAAAGGAATCGGTTCCACGATTTCCTTCGAGCAATACATCTTCCAGCCGGGAGACTACCTTGTTGAGCTGTCCTGTATGCAGGGACCGTTTTTAGCTGATTTTCAGCTATCGGTTGATGACAAGCCATTGACGCCGATCTTTTCCGGTTATCAACCGGATTACCGTTTTGTTCCGTGGCGCTCGCAACAATCCTTGCATCTGAAAACCGGCCCGGTTAGGATCGCGTTGAAGGTTGTCGGCAAGGCGATAGAATCGAAAGATTTCGGTATCGGGCTTGATTACCTTACGTTGCGCAGAATTCCGCAAGGACTTTCCCAGCAGGTTCAACCCCTTGTAGACCTAGGCTATATGGACCAGGGAAAAGTCCACCCCATCGGACCGGAAGGCATTCCAATCGGCCCGGGAAAACGTTGGCATTTGTGAAAACCATCGAGCAGGATCGAGTCCGCTCGCTTGAAAGAGATTGTAAGCGTTCATGCCCCCAGTAGATTTAAGAAATTTCACGTTCGAAGAACTGACCCACTACGTTACGGAAACATTGGGACATCGGAAATTCCGCGCCCAACAGCTTTTCGAGTGGATCCACCGCCACAATGTCAACGATTTCGATCAAATGACGAATCTGGCCAAGGCTTTTCGAGACGATCTTGCCCAAAGCTGCACCTTAAAACCTATTGAAGTTGCACAGAGCATTCAATCCGAAGACGGGACGGAGAAACTTCAATACAAGCTGTCGGATGGCTCGACGGTGGAATCGGTATTGATTCCTTCCGACGACCGCATGACATTATGCGTCTCTTCTCAAGTCGGCTGTGCTATGGGCTGCCGCTTCTGCTTAACCGGAACCCTGAAACTCCAGCGAAACCTGACTTGCTCCGAAATTGTCGATCAATATCGCCAGGCACGCGCTCATCTCGACAACGACCCGGAATGCATCAGCAACATCGTGTTGATGGGTATGGGTGAGCCGCTTCATAATCTCGACAACGTCGTCAATGCCTGCAATATTCTGATGCACGATCATGGTGTAAACTTCAGCGGACGCAAATTGACGGTTTCCACATCCGGGCTTGTGCCGGAGATCAAAGCTTTAGGCGAGCGTTGCGGTGCAGGATTAGCGGTTTCTTTAAACGCCACGACAGACGAAGTCCGTTCGCGTATCATGCCGGTTAACAAGCGCTACCCGCTTGCTCAACTTATTACAGCCTTGGAAGCCTTCCCCAAGCCGCGCAAGAAGCGAATCGTACTTGAATATGTATTGCTGGATGGAATCAATAACCTGCCCGAAGATGCCAAACGGCTGATCAAAATTGCGCGTCGCATCGGCGGCAAAGTCAATCTCATTCCCTTCAATCCACATGAGCAGGCGGAATTTCAGCCTCCTCCCATGGAGGAAGTCTTCGCCTTCCAGCGAAAGCTCACGGAAAACGGCGTCAATACCTTTATCCGACAGTCCAAAGGACAGGACATTTATGGGGCCTGCGGAATGCTCGGCAAGGGAGCCGATAAGAAGCAGTAGTCGCATATCACCAGACCTGCATCTTCTCGTCCGAAACTAAGCCTGTAAAAAAACAGCATTACTGTTGCTCATCAAAATTTAAAAAAGCGCTTTTCCTCTCGGTCTTTCTCCGTTATGATGACTTCCGCTTGGCAGCGAAGGTTTCATTTAATACGTGCCTAGAAATGGGGTTATGATGAATCGATTTTCTCTGTTGATGTTCCTATCGATCGTTTTCTTTTTCAGCGCCTGTTCCCCCACAACATCCAGCACGGCACACCAAAAAGATCAAAATGTTCAAGAGGTGCCAGTAGATATCGAAGCCATTCCTGTGCAGCAAGAAGAAGCAACCGGCTGTGCGGCTTTCGTTCCGCCTTGGGGAGATGAATATTGGTACGACTGGTGGATGGCGCATCCCGATCAGGGGCAGATCTGGTTTGAATCGATTTCTGGCAGAATGAAGCAAGCCGATCTTTCGATCATTCCAACCTGCACGGAGTTAACCTCCATGTTTGTCGGTTTTGCAGGATTGAAAGATTTGTCGCTCTTTTCCGGTTTGACAAACCTACGCCGCCTCGACATGCGCATCTCTCCGGACGTAACGGATTTAACACCACTTTCAACATTGGAAAACCTGGAGTATTTGAACATCTGGGGGACTGGCGTTCATGACCTGACACCATTGATAGGTCTATCCAAGTTGACGGAAATAGATGCTAAAATGGCACACATTTCAGATCTTACGCCATTACTGAAAATGAAACAGTTGAAGCGCATCGACCTGCTGCAATGCCCGGTTACAGACATCAGTATTTTAGCTCAAATGCCCAACATCACGGAGATATTGACTTGCAGCACCCAGATTACGGATCTGTCCCCGTTGTTTCCGATAGCAGAACGAATTACCTATCTGGATCTCTGCAACACTCCGTTGCGGGACTTGAATATGCTCAAACCATTTACGAAACTGAAGATGTTAAAACTGTGGGGAGTTCCGATTACGGATTTATCCTTGCTCAACCACATGAAAGAACTGGAGTATCTGGATCTTGCCAAAACTCCGGTGGTTTCCCTTGCCCCGCTTTATGACATGAAAATGCTGAAGACGTTGATTGTGACAGAAACCAAGGTAACACAGGAAGAAATCGAAAATCTACATAAACGACTTCCCAATGTGCAGGTCCAGTCGGATCAAGCAATGTAATGTAGCGGAATTATTGGAAGCTGATCAGCAGATCGAACGACCAGCGCAGTATTGACAATCGTCCGCAGTGTCGGTTACTTCCAGATCTTCAACGATTTCGATAGTCGGGTTTTCCATAACCTACTTCTCCTCTTTCATAGTCTGAATATTGTATATCACATTGGTTTGCCAACAGTCAACCAAAGAATGCTCTTTCTTTGAGAAACCGCGTTGCATATTCAGACCAGTACATCTGCGGCAGACTTCTCGCTGCTCACAAGATGCACAATCATCTAAATCTTTCATCGACAAATTCGCAGCGGAAAGAAACACTTCCGACGTATTCCAAAGCTGAGCCAAGGAGTTATTCACAGGGTTATCAACAAGCTTTTCAACAGACTTATCCACAAAGTTATCCACAGAGTTATTCACAATATCAATTTCAGTATTATCATTTATTTTCGGTATATTAGACAAGTTATCAACAACACTATCCATGTTATCAACAGCAATATTATCAGGTAATTCACAATTCTCATTATCCACAATCGAACCTGCAAACTCACGCCACATCAGGCAAGGAGAAAGTCTGCCGTATGGATCTAGCGCCAGCATCGCTCTGGCGGCATTGCAAGGAGGATCCCCCATCGCTTTACCCGTCATATGTCCATGCGTCCAATGGTCGGGATACATTCGAACTAACGTCTCAAATTGATCGTTTTCTAAAGGCACGACAGCAGAAACGCGTTGACCATCGCGCAAGGGCAGCATATCCGTGTTGAAATTAAAGCGTATCCCCTCGTCTTCCAAACGATTTGTCAAAGCTTGCACAAGCGCAAAATTACTCTGGTTCACACTAATCGCGGCCCGAACCTGCACGCCATAGCGCTTAAGTAACACCAAGGCATTCCAGGCATAGTCAAACGATCCCGCAACACCCGTAAATGCATCGTGAGTCCCTGCATCCGGGCCATACAACGAGATTTGCACCTGATCCAGGCCCTGTTCAATCAATTGCAACCAGTCGCTCTCCGATTGTCCATAACCCGTTGTCAATAACGATACGGCCAATCGGCGACGACGTGCATGAGTAAAAATCTCCTTAAAATCGTTACGTAAAAACACCTCCCCGCCTGTTAAAAGTAGAAACAGACCGCCAAGCTCCGCCCATTGATCCAGAAAGTCAAATATTTGCCGCGTCGAT
This sequence comes from Myxococcota bacterium, assembly GCA_965140415.1. Lineage (GTDB taxonomy): Bacteria > Myxococcota_A > SURF-8 > SURF-8 > SURF-8. The sequence goes on along the minus strand of OZ223209.1, from coordinate 2,791,294 downwards.
AACTCACTCCCTTTGTCCGGCTTCTCCGATCGCAAATAACAATGCCCGCATTTCAATGGGCAACGATACGTCAATTCGAGCTGAGCATGAATGGGAATACGCAGCTTGCAAGCATCGATCGTCAACTGTTCCAGCACCTGTGCCTGGCCAGCAGAAGGCATTTTTGTTGCTGCTTCTGAATGCGCCTGTTTACTTTCCTTCGAACTGACAAGAATCCCAAGTTTCTGCAATGAGTTAGAGAATTTCGAATCGAGTTGAGCGGCAGTCTTTTCGCCTCGATCCAACGCTCGGAACCATTCCCCAGCGGCTCGATTCAAACGCAAAACAAGCCCCGTTCCATGCAGTAAAGCAACGCAACAGGAATCGTAAAGTTGATAAGAGAGTTTTGGCGACAAAGTCAATGGCGCATCCATATGCCATCTACCTCCTTTGCATTTTACTTTAGCTCTCTTTCTCATCTAGCGTCAACGATTACTATTTGCCATGACGAAGTTTGTTTACGTTACCAATTTTTCGATTTTTCCGATTGACCTGTAAGGGATTGTGACTAGGATGGGAAAGGTTGTTTTACGTTCTCGGTTAATCTCATGTGGCAATTGAGGTGCAGTGGTGATTTTTAAACGGTCGAAAACAGTGCAAATAGGCATGATTGCAATGGTGGGCTTACTGGCAGTTGCTTTTAACAACAATGCGTTTTGCCAGACAATGACATCGACATGTTCCCACCTCGTTACTATTTTAGTTACACAAAATGAAGCTCCGGTCGAGCCGCCCCCGGAAATGATGCAGAAACGAGTCCAACAACACGGCACGAATGCAACGTTGCGAGCCAAAGGTCATTTCGAAAACATGCCTGCGGTTTCCTTGGAAAAGGTTACGCCGAACTGGCAAAAGCCGTTCCCCCTTACCTTTCGCAATCTGAAACAGAACTACATGTTCTATAAAATCAATAAAAAATTCTTTGAAAAAGGTCTCCCGCGTGTCCATGGAGGAGCCGTCTCGATTTCAGGAGCGGTGATGCCCATCGATACACCTGGGAAAGATGGAGAATTGTCTCGTTTCTGGATCGCAAATCCCGCTGTCGTGATGGCCGGCTGCGTATTCTGTAATCCTCCGACGATGGCGGATCTGGTTTATGTGACAGTTAAAGGAGATCCACTGCGAGTGGACCGAGAACGACTGTATCGCAGCGTATTGAACATGACGGTTTTAGGCCGTTTTGAAATCGGTCCCCGGCGCACCAAGGACGGCGTTGAATATCTCTACAGTTTGGAACTTAACAAAGTGTTGAAATAAAACGCACTGCCACTCACACATCAAGCAGCGGGGATCCCTTAAATAACCATCTGATATTTATGGAATATTTATATCGGCTGGCACAATCAAGGAAGGTGCGATTTAATGGGATTTGCTTCTTCCCCAATTGATAGATGTGAGGCTTGACATGTCCGCCGGAGCACTAGAAGGAATAATTACCGCATTATCTTTTTCTATTTTGTTCTTTTACCATCTACACCTGATCTACAAATTCAAGCGAGCCCCTTTAACCACCTCCACCGGAGTAACCAATCATCTCCGCTATAAATGGGTCAAAATGATCCGCGCCGATCACCCGGACGTGTTAGCGATTCAAACCATGCGCAACTGGATCATGGCAGCCAGTTTTCTGGCCTCCACCGCCGTTTTTCTGAGCCTTGCCATGCTGCATGCCGCATTCGGAGGAAAGAGCATCTCGCAATCCATGCAACTTCTGGATTTATTCTCGTTTTCACAGGGAAATGTATGGGAGATCAAGTGGCTGGTTCTGGCAATTGATTTGTTTATCGCCTTTTTCAATTTCGCACTGGCCATTCGCTACTTTAACCACGCCAGCTTCATGATTACGCTGCGCGACGAAGAAGAACCGTTAGCCAGTTCCTTGGAAGTCGCCAAAGCCTTGAATCGTGGTGCGACACACAATACGTTGGGTATGCGCGGTTACTACTTGACGATCCCTCTGGTGTTATGGTTACTCGGTCCCATTCAATTGCTGTTCGGATGTATCTTGCTGACTCTGATCGTGCATTGGCTCGACCGCAACGTATAAATTCAGATCGGACTTTCAGGGACTACTTAAATAAATCATTCAGTTTCTTTTTCGCATCGTCAACAGAATCGATGGCTTCGTACACACCATGAAACTCGAAATAATCGCAGTAGTTCGCCCGGTCCTTGTCAAGGACTCGTTCGGCTCGCGGTTCCCGGCAATCATTCTGACGACCTTCTTCATAGAATCGGCACTGCAAGCAACAATGTAGATCCTCACCACACTGAGGACAGGTTTGTTTACGCAATACACGATCCAGGATTTCCACTTCGGCTCCACAAAAAGCGCATTGATTCATGAAAACCTCTCTATGATTATCGTGTTTTACTCTTTAACTTGATTCGTGAAATTCAATCAACCAGAACGATGATGAATCTCTCAAATTAAAGTAAACATACCAAATTAAATAAAACTTTGTTATTAAATTCATCGGCCCCACACTCCATTTAAGACTGCCAAAAGCCACGCCTACTTTCACCAGGACAATTACGAATTCGGGAACATTTCCGTTAAAAATGAAAAACAAGCACTCATATTGCGAATCGGTTCTTTACTTCCACGTGTCGATATGTTAACCACTGTTTCCGTTACTTCCTGGTTCCTATTTTCAATCGGAAGTGCGAGATATTTAATTTCATGACAGTTTGCTAAAAGCATGAAACAAACAGAAATTTCAAAATTTGTTCCCTCATTCATGAAAAGTGGCATTTGGCGCTTGTTGTTTCTTTGCGTACTGGTAGGCATTGTCGCCGGTTTGGGAGCAATCGCCTTTTATACGATCTTATCCGCTTCAAAATTCCTCTTCTTTGACCTGATCGCCGGGTATCATCCCATGGGCCCAGGTGGAGAGCCTTCGCTATTTCCCGAACCCGACAATGAATTCAAACGCTGGATGTTGTTGTTTTTACCTGCAATCGGCGGCTTGCTCAGTGGTATTCTCGTTTTCCGTGTCGCCCCTGAAGCGGAAGGACATGGAACCGATGCAGCCATCGATTCTTACTTGAACAAATCAGGCATTGTCCGTGCACGGGTTCCAATCGTTAAAATTATTGCCTCGGCCTTGACGATCGGCTCGGGCGGCTCGGCTGGACGTGAAGGTCCAATCGCCCAGATCGGCTCGGGTTTTGGCTCGATGCTGGCCACGTGGCTTGGTCTTAATCCTACAGAGCGTCGAGTGCTATTGGCCGCCGGCATGGGAGCCGGAATCGGAGCGATTTTCCATGCTCCCTTGGCAGGCTCACTTTTCGCAGCAGAAGTTCTGTACCGTGAATTGGATCTTGAATATGAAGTAATTATGCCTACGGTGATCTCTTCGATCATCGCCTACGGCGTTTTCGCCATGCAATTCGGCTGGGATCCACTGTTTATCACTCCGGATTTCCGCTTTGAGAATCCAATGCAACTTCTGCCTTATGGATTGCTGGCCGTTGCGGTTTCCGGTGGCGCTTGGCTCTACACAAAAAGCTTTTACGGCGTTCGGGATTTATTTGCCAAATTGAACGTTCCCAACGTTTACAAACCGGCAATAGGCGGTGCTGTTGTTGGAATCATTGGATTTTTCTTACCGGGAACTCTGGGCGCCGGCTACGGCATTTTGCAGAATGGGTTTACCGGCCAAGTTACAATCGGGCTTTTTCTGGCAATTGCGCTAGGTAAAATCGTTACTACATCCTTCTCTGTCGGTTCTGGTGGCTCTGGAGGCGTTTTCGGTCCTGCGGTTGTCATTGGTGGCGCCATGGGTGGTGCTGTGGGAGTCATGATCGAGCTAATATGGCCAGGCATCGGCATACAAACCGGAGCTTTCGTTCTGGTGGGAATGGCGGGATTCTTTGCAGCCGCAGCAAACACACCGATTTCAACAATCATCATGGTCAGTGAAATGACTGGAAACTACCATTTGCTCGTGCCTTCCATGTGGGTATGTTTCCTGGCATACGCGATTTCGAAGAGCTTCGGAATCTATGAAAAACAAGCGTTGAATCGCTTGCACGCCCCCGCGCACATGGGGGAAATGATGGACGCCATTTTGAGAAAGCTGAAAGTGGCGGACGCCATTCAGCAGAACGCTTCGGAAACGGTCCACACCGTGCGAGAAAACTACCCGGCCATGAAAATGATCGAATTGTTTTCTCGTTCGGAGAAAACCAGCCTTCCTGTCGTTAACGAACAAGAACAATTGATAGGCCAGGTTGATGGCCGCCACTTGCGCTCCATCACGTCCCGGCCTGATTTATGCCCTATCCTGGTCGCCTCGGATCTAACGGTTGAACCGGCAACGGTGAGCCCAGAGCACACCTTGCTGGACGCCATCCAGATGATGGCTGCACGCGGTTTCGATGAAGTCATCGTGGTCGATCCCATCGAACACCACAAAATCCTTGCCATTCTAAGTCGAGGGGATATCGTCGCCAGTTATTATCGGGTGCTGAAAAGCGACATGACGCTAAAATCCGCAAATGCATCCCATTGATTTCATTGCCTTTTCCTTTTACGACAACCAAAACTACACTAACTATCCTCACTCTCGATAATTACAATCGCGTATGCCCATACATGTCTGTAAACAGCAGCTATAAAGGACTTCTCTCTTAAGAGCGCCTCCTTTTTATTTGACATTTGTCTCCTCCAGAATTACGATTCACCGAAATCAACCCGCAGTACAAAACAACAAAGGAGTCCGGCATGTCCAGAGCCTCTTGGTTCGTTTTTCTGTCTTCTTCCATGCTACTGTTTTTCGTTACTGCCTGTAGCGACGATGACACCACAAATCCCTACGAAGTCGGCTTTGAAGCGCAATACGAAGCCGTTCCGGCCACAGCGCTTGTGGCGAATGCTGCCACAGCCTGTCCTGGCGATTTTGCAACTAGCGCACCTGTAGCAGGACTTAACCAGAGCTATACCGTTTCCGAGCAAGATCGAGAATTCTACCTGACCTTGCCGTCGGACCTTTCCGGTCCCCGTCCAATGTTAATCGCTTTCAACGGAACCGGTGGCGATGGTAAAGATTTCACGTTGAACGCCGCAAAGTTACAGGATTTCGCCGATACCGGGTTTATCGTCGTCGCCCCAAGTAGCAATGGCAACGGGACGATCTGGCCGGTTTGGGATGGCGCCCGAAACGATGATGAACTGGACCTGCCGAACGCGGATATGGATTTATTCGACAGCCTGGTGCAATGCATCGCCGCACATTTCCCAGTAGATAAAAACCGGATCTATATCGGAGGTCATTCTGCGGGAGGCATTTTCGTCAATTATGTTCTGAAGCGCCGCTCCGACATCCTTGCAGGAGGTATCCCCGCCTCCGGCATGATCGATAAAACCGATCCTGCCGATCCACAACCACTTGACGACATGATTGTAATAGTTACCTTCGGTGGAGAAGAGGATCAGTGGGGAGGCGAAGCACAGCCGGGAGAAGTCAGCGTACCCAAAATGGATTTCTATATCCAGGCATCTCTTGCCACCAACTATTACAACGATGAAACCAATGTATTCATGGTCTCTGCCTCCCAGGAAGTGGGACACAAATGGTTAAGCGAACTAAACCCCTGGCTTGCGCAAGTACTTCTTTCCAAACCGAAAGGTTACTCGCTTCCTGAAGGTTTCGTATTGCCTGCGATTTCAGAAAGCATCACCGCAGAAACAAGTTTGGAGCCCTTTGATATCGAAATCGAAGATGCCGTGGTTTGTGAAGCAGGAACAGTCACTCACTGTGACACCTTGTGCCAATTCATGGGAGATTGCGTAGTTGTAAATACTGCTCTGGCCAATATTCTGGCAGCCCAGCTATTGGAGTTCGGTTATAGCGGCGAAGGGATGCTGGAATGTGGGGGATGCGTCGATTCCTGCGATGCGGCAGTCGATCAAACCGACGATGCCCCTCTCGCCTGCATTGCAGCGGAATACGACACGGCAGAGTGCACACCAGGCATCGATGGGGCAGGACCGTTTATCGATGCAATCAACACCTGCTGCGACGAAGAAACCGACTCCCCCACCTGCCAGCTTTTATGCGCTTCCATTCTTAAAAACAAGCTTGCCATGACCGCTTTCCCCACTTGCGAGGCCTTTGCCACCGAGTAAAGATATCAAAAACAAGGAGTGATTGCCCCAGGCCGCATCCGATTGATGCGGCCTCTTTAATATGTGGCAAAGTTGCGCATTTTGCGCAAGAGATTGGCTCAATTTGGCACAGATCAACTTTCTGACACAAAAAAACCGAAACCTTAAGCTTAATTTTCTTAATGATTCCGGTTAATTATTTGGTGGAGCTAGGCGGGATCGAACCGCCGGCCTCTTGAATGCCATTCTGGCGTGGCGGTATTACTCACTATCGTGCTAACATATCAAAATCACTGATAGTATATGTAATATCAAATAGATACACCTACAACGGTTGTACAGCATGACGAGCAAATAAAGCATAAAAAGCAGCCTGAGGCACCCATTTTCGTGCACCTTTGTCAAGATTCGTCAACGGAAACGTGCTTTGATTGTGTCTCAATTTCATCCTCAAAACTCAAGCTGATCAGTCCTCCTCATGTTGCATACCGGGCGGCAAAAACTCCGCATGGCCCAGCAAGTATAGCAGAAGATAGGCCGGGATTTTGAGTATGCTTGTCTCGCCTTCCGTCAAGACATCGAACTCCTCTGCTCGCCGGACGGCCAGCACCCCCAGCTTTGCACCGGATGCCTTCATGTACTCTTTCAGGTTCTTCAGGTCGGCGGGTTTCGTTTCCGACTTATATTTGACTTCGATGGGGAGGGTTTCACCGTCCGGCAGGATCTGCACGAGATCCACCTCCCGACCATTGCGGTCACGCCAGTAGCCAAATTGTGTAAAGCTGTTCGTTGTGGCGGATACCATATGATTGTGCACGGCAGTCTCGACCAGAAGGCCGAGCTCCGCAGCATCTGTCAGCAAGTTGCGACCTTTCATCAGCACCGCATTTCGGATCGACGCATCCGCGATGTAGACTTTGCTCCGGTTCTTCAAGGCAGACTTGCCCGTGGTCTTGATGCCGGGTAACAGGTAGATCAGACCGGAAGACAAGAGGTAATCCGTGTAGTCCGACAAGGTACGGACGTTGATGCCCAGCTCTTTGGCCAGGTTTTTCTGATCCATCAAGCCACCGCTATTGACGCAGAAATATGCGAACAGCTTTTCCACTTCGGGGAGGCGGCGGACACCGAACAGGGCGCTCATGTCGTGCTTGAGTACGCGATTGACCACATCGTCGCGGATGGAAAGCTGCACCTCAGCCAGGTCGCTTTCACCACCCGATTGAGGGAAGCCACCCATGAGCAAATAATCATGGAAATGCTCCTGGACGGAGAGCGTATCGAGCATGAGCCGATTGCGTTCCGGCTTGTCCAAGCGTGCTATCTCTTCCATGCCGGTGAAGGAAGCCAGTTCCGGAGTTGGTTTGTCGCCCAGCAACAGGTATTCGTAAAATGAAAGCGTGGGTGCTCGCAGAAGGCGAAGGCGACCGGCGGCGGATTCCTCGTAGCCACTGGCGATCTCGATGGCCGCCGAACCCGTTGCTACGATCCGGTATTCGGGAGAGAAATCCACCGTCATCTTAAGCCAGGTCGGCCAGTCGTCGAGGAATTGGATCTCATCCAAGAGTAAGGCCGCTGGACCGCCGCCCGGGTGGATGTTCTGGCGGTATATCTCCAGCAGCCGGTCGAAGCGCTCCTGTTTGAGGATCGTATGGTCAAGGGATAAATACAGGATTTCCTTTGGGTCACGGCCCTGCTTGAGCAGCTCTTCAGCAAGCTGATGCAGAATGACCGTCTTTCCGACCCGGCGGGGACCGGAGAGCACGCAGGCGCGTTTCAGGTCGGTTTTGAAAAAGATGCGCTCGACCTGACCGTACGCGGCACGCTTTTTGGGGAATGACTTGAAGGCCGGGTTGCGCCACCAGGGATTCATTCCCTGCATAACCTGAAGAAGTTCGCTTTCGTCAATAACCGGCATAATTGTGGACTCCACTGCAATTAAACATGATCTTTAAATGCAGTGTACTGCAATAATACTCATAAGGCAAGTGCAGATAGATGTCTTTATTCTAATCTGACATAACTGCTTCGTTCATCAGGGGAGCAGAATCACCTTGCCATTCGTCCAATATTCGTCTATTATTCGTCTATAGAGATTACATTGGAGCCGCCGCAATGTTCGAGCCCATCTACACCATCACGCCCAATCTGCTTTCAACCATCAAGCGCGTTGCCGTCCTGATCGCCGAGTTGAATCGGCATTCTGTCTCCGATGTCGTCCTGATGGAGCTTGAGCAACGGGCCCAGGCGCTTTCCGCCCATGCTTCCACGCGAATCGAGGGCAATCCCTTGCCATTGACCGAAGTGAAGCGGATCCTGAAATCCACGCCGAAGAATCTGCGCGAGAGCGAGCGGGAGGTCGTCAACTACAACGCCGCCCTCAAACATCTGGATGGAAAGCTGCGAAAAAGCCACACCAAGTTCTCGACCCAACTCATTCTCGATATCCACAAGCGGGTGATGGACGGTTTACAGGAATCCTACCATTGTGGTCGCCTGCGCGCCGAGCCGGTCGTGGTGCACAATCCGACCACCGGCGATGTGATCTACCTGACGCCCGACCACAAGGACGTTGCGACGCTCATGGACAACCTGGTGTCATTCGTACAGGCCAGCCGCAAGGAACTGGACCCGCTCATCCTTGCCGGCCTTTTTCACAAACAGTTCGTCATCATTCATCCCTTTACCGATGGCAACGGGCGCACGGCGCGTCTGGCGACCAAAGTGCTGCTGGCCGCTATGGGCATCGACACCTTCCCGCTTTTCAGCTTCGAGAACTACTACAACCGCAACATCAGCCGCTACTTCGAACGGGTGGGGCTGATTGGGGACTACAACGAGCTAAAGAATGCTGTCGATTTCACGAGTTGGCTCGAATACTTCGCGGACGGCATCCTGGACGAACTGCTGCGTGTTCGAGGAGAGTTGGCCAGTCTTTCCGCCACGCCCGAAACCCGCCTACAACCTCACCATGAAGCGATCCTACGCCACATCGACGAACACGGCTTCATCACGGATCGGGACTACGCCACCCTGACCGAGCGCGCCAAGGCTACTCGCGCCCTGGATTTCAAGAAGCTGATCGAACTCGGTTTCATAGAGCGCCACGGCAAGGGAAAGAACACGCATTACAAGCTTCGAGGATGAGAGCGCCGCCTTCCAATATTCAACTCTTCCAAAGTGGCAACGAGATGAATCTTCTATCGTGCTGTTTTTACACCCATTTTGACGGATCCTTCTGTTGCCACTATGTTTCAGCGTGGTTATTAAAAACGTCGTAGCCCACGCTCCTGGACTGGCAGATCACCAAGAACGTGCCCGCTAGGCGACAGCGACAAGTTGACCAGCTCGATCATCACTTCTTGTCTGTCCATTGCGGGTAAGTCAGTAGCCTTCAGCTTTTTTACCTTCCGACCCCTTCAATACGCAGATAACCCATGGTTTCCCCAAAGCCAAGGATTCTTTCCAAATCCGTCTGGATCGTTGCCAAACGCCATACCTAAGCCATATCCGTAATTCTATTCCAATATAGTCACGTAATTCCAGCTAGTTACGGCGTCGATGTTTTGGCGCGGTCTTTGCTCCCTAGAAATGGCAGTTCGTTGACAATTGAATATTCGGTGGAGTCGTGAAGAACAAATTATACCAATAATCTAAGGAGGAAAAGCAAAATGGAATACGAAGAGAGTGTGGGCACGGAGATGGCGGTCGTTGAGGCCGCCGAAGTGTCCGAGAGCCCCGAAAACCATAACATGGAGGCGGATCCGCCGATGGAACTCGACCTGCATGGTCAGATGGTGATGGTTCAGGAAGAGGCAGTGATCGCCCGGATCCAGGCAATTGTGAGTGGCCCAGGCCACAGCATCCTGGATCCGCTACCCGATGCACCGGTGACGGCGGATCTATCCATGCCGCGCGGGTATTTCATCCAGGCTGAGACGAGCCCGTATTTCCCCAAAGGGATAAACAGGCTGGAGGAAAAAGGCGGTATTTACGTGGTTCGGCATATCACCGCCAATCCAGTTCTGGTCATCGGCTTCGTTTTCGACATGGAGTTGGGCGAATACAGCCTGCTGGTCGTCTGGAAATGGCGCGGTGAGTGGAAATCAACGGTGCTGCCACGCAAGGAGGCCTTCAGTTCGTCGCTGATGAAGGAGGCAAATAACGGCTTGCCGCTCAGTCGCCAGAAGTTGCCGGAGGTGAACGAATACCTGCACCGGTTCGAAATCACCAACGAGGATCTGTTACCCATTGTAAATGTTAGCAGCCGCCTCGGGATGCATGGAGAGCATGGCGAACATGGTTTTGTGCTGGGTGGCACGACCATTGCGGTGGACGGTGAAGTGCTCGATGTCAGCCGCCAGGAGGGGCGAGGCCTTCAGTTCTGGGAGCGTAGGGAAGCAATTTTCCGCTGCAACGATCCCGGCACCGCGCAAATCGCCGGCGCGTTCAAACCTCGTGGATCATATGAGCGGTGGACGGAGGCGGTGAGCCTGGCCACGGCATATCCCAAGGTGATGCTGGGGCTGGTCGTTGCCGCATCCACGCCGTTCCTCGGCATTTTGGATGTGCCAAACCATACGGTGGATTTCGCCGGTGAGACGAGTGCGGGGAAAACGACGACTCTGAAGTTCGGCGGCAGCGTGTGGGGCAATCCGACAGAACGAGATTCGGATTCGGTCGTGTCCAGCTGGGATGGAACGAGTGTCTATTTCGGCGCGGCCATCGGAGCGGTACAGGATGTGCCGTTGATTCTGGACGACACCAAGAAAGCCGGATCGAAAACTGCAGTCTCGAAGATGATCTATCGCGTGCACTCGGGACGAGGGCGCGCCCGCGGCGCGTGGCATGGCGCCAAAGCCGTTCGGACATCGCGAACGGTTCTGCTGTCCAGCGGTGAAGCGCCGATCACGTCGTTTTCCAACAAGGACGGAGGTGCATGCGGTCGGGTGCTGCAGATGTGGGGCAGCCCGTTCGGCGAGGCTAATGATGAAACTGGCAAGATCGTTCGCAAGATCAATCGGCTCGTCGAGCGCAACTACGGTTTTCTAGGGCCAAATGTTGTTTCTTACGTGATGACGAACCGTGATTCATGGGGAATCTGGCGCGAGCAGTACGAGGCGATTCTCGATGATTACGTCGAGCAGGCAGAGGACAACCCGCTGGCCCAGCGCATCGCGGCTTTTTTCGCGTTGCATCACTTTGTGGCGCTCCAGTTGCGTGAGGTGATTGACCTCGACTGGAGCTACGAAGAGGACATCGCCACTTTGTGGCCGGAGATCGTCGGCAGCTTGGAGGAGAAAAACGATCCAGCCGACGCTCTGCGCGACATCGCCCACTGGGCGCAGGGGCATGAAACGGCGTTCTGGGGGCGACATCGCACGGATCGCACGGGCAAGCCGCTGTTCGGAAACAAGGGCTGCCTCGGTCGCTGGGATACGGATCGCCTCAACGGGCAAAAGCAGGCCTGGCCGCATCTGGGCATCTATCCGCATGTACTGAAACGCGAGCTCTCTCACCTCGGTTACGAAGCCGAAGCCGTCCTTCGCAGCTGGCGAGACCGGGACTGGCTGGCGGTCGATGGCGACCGCCGCCGCCTGGAGAAAAACGTACGCGTGCAGGGCGTTCCCGCCCGCCTGATCTGCATTCAGCGCAGCGCGCTGGAGGCAATCGGCATGCGGGAGGAGGAAGTCCAGCCGGAAACGGCGCTTCAGCTTCTCGTTACCTGACGAGGTATCACCCACGCCTCGTGTCCAGTGCATGGGGCGTGGGATACTTTCCAAATCCCCCACAATTCTTGCCAAACGCGGAAAACGGCAATTTCCGGATTGACCGTAAACAGAACAAACCACGTGAAATCAGACAGATGCGATCCTGGCACGCATGATGCTTTATCAGCCGGGTCATGAAAGGAGATTGAGATGATTAATAATTCTCGTAAAATAGGTGAACGTAATCGACATTCTCGCACTCCTACATCCTCTGGTGTCCGCGTCGAGAGACCTGCCCACCGAATTTCACTCAGTAGACCATCCGATATCGCCGCGATGGCCAGGCGTGCGCAGACCGGTTCAATCGCAGAAACGCACCAGCAATTTCACTCAACCCAATCGCTTCACCTACCAGTTGCCTGCCGGCGTCCCTTGCCGCAGGAATTTGTTCGTGTTCATCCGGAACGTAAAAAAGGTCTCCCCCTATTGAACTGGCGGCGAGATAACGAGATATACAATGTCGCAGATGACTACCTTGACCAATTGGCGGCTGAACTTGAGCCCTACATCCTGCACGTAACGGTCAACCAATGGGGCGCTGCGTTTCTATGGCCAGTGCTTTACAATACCGAGGATCGCAAACGGTCGCCGTTCTGGCGCCTACAGGACCAGGCGATTGAAAAAGCAAAATCGACCTGGATACGAATCCTGAATTATTCTTCTGTCAAAAGCGGCATCGTGATAGCCGGATACTACAAGGAGCCACAATGGCCTGAGGAAACCGACGAGGAACTCGTTAACCTGGCCTTCCAGGATTACTACATCGACGAGCCCAACCACCACGTTCTGACTGCGCTGACCGGACGGAGGCTCTAAAATGGTCTCCGTACTTGCGAACAAATACCGAAATATCGTCGCTGTTGGTGTGCAGACTGTGGAGTCCCCTGGGGAGTTGCCGAAACCCCAGTCTCTGAAAACCTACGATCTGATATCTGGTCAGTTGATCCATCTCGACTGTAACGATCTCCGGCGCGCATCAGAACCGCCGTTTCCCGTCGGGAGAGATACGTTGGTTGTGGCCTACGATACTATCCCCGTCATTTTGACCTTCCGCATTCTGGGCTGGCCAATTCCTGATCAGCTGCTCGACCTGAAAATAGAAATCCGGCGGTTTACCAACGGTATCGTGGACAGGAATGACCTCGAAACCTTCCTCGATGCGCTGACCGTGTGGAACATCCGGCCACCAGAAAGCGCGCGTCCGGAAAACCAGAATCTGCTCGCCTTGATCGAGCTCTTGGGGTGCCTCCAGCCGACCGATCAGTTATTGATAAGGCAGGCGCTCCTGCGGTCCCAATACGTCCTCGCCGCCGCGCAGTCCGAGATCCTCGGCATCCCCGTGAACCGGCTCACATGGCGCGCGATCAAATCCAACTGGAAACGCATTCGACGCGCCATCATGCGCCAGGAGCCGGCCATTGCGCATCTTTTCGTGGATGATGAACTGAACGTGGACACCCTGCTACGCTATGCCGTCAAACATGGCGTCCGCTGGCCCGTCGATTCCAACCACAAGCCGATCATAAAACAGGACACGCAGAAGGACTTGGCCCGGGCTTATCCCGCCATGAAACCCGTCTACCAAATTATCTGGTCCCTGAACCAGATGCGTTCCACAGGCCTCACAATCGGCGAAGACGGCCGGAATCGCTCCAGACTGTTGCCGTTCCGCTCGGTCACAGGCCGGACGCAGTTCAGTACGGCGGCTTGTGTCATGGGGTACCCGAAGGTGTTCCGGCATCTGATACAGCCTCCTACGGGTTGGTCGCTGGTCTACATTGACTACCGCACCCAGGAAATCGGGATCGGTGCGGTGCTATCCGGTGATACGGAAATGATCGCAGCCTATCAGGACGGGGATTTCTATATTGGCTTCGCCCGGCGCTGTGGGGCCGTGCCGGACAATGCGACGAAAAAGACCCACAGGTCTGAGCGCAACCGTTACAAGCTGGCCTCGCTCGCACTTGGTTATGGGATGGGCAACATAAAACTCGCAGCCTACACGAACACACCACCCGCTTATGCTCGCGAGATCCGCCGCCAGTTTGAGGAGACGTTCCACATCTATCACCGCTGGTCGAATGACATTGTCAACCAGGCCCTGTTAGATCGACAGATGAAGACCCGCTTCGGCTGGAAGGTTGCCGTCACTCCGACCACCAGCATCGAATCCATCCGGAACTGGATGCAGCAGTCCACTGGCGCTGAGATGATCCGCCTCGCCCATATGCTGGCGATGGAGCGCGGGGTCCAGGTACTGCTGCCGGTCCACGACGCCCTGCTGATCCAGGGTCCGACGAATGAGATCAACGAGATTGTAAAAACCACCCAACAGGCTATGAGAGATGCCTCCGGGATGGTCCTGGAGGGTTTTGCGCTTGATGCCGAGATCGAGTGGCAGGTGGATGGCCCCAACCACTATGCCTCCGACGTCGGTGGAGAGCTCTGGTCAAATTTCACATCAACAATCGAGAAAGGAGTCGTTCAACCATGAAACATCAACCTGTGCAAATGCGGGACGCTGTGTCCCGACCCTGCAACCCTGGCGTTGCAGTACCGAACCCCAGGTCCATCTTATCACTGTCTAGTTGGGGTAGTCGTATAGGCCATGTATCGACAGGGCCTATGAGGCACCCCAATGGCTTGCAGGATTTTGCGCAAATCGACCGGAGGGAGGTGCCCGTTTTGCGCCTCGGTCCAACCGGAGGTTGCCTCGGGGTCTCCTCCTGCCAGAGGGGGGAGCGCGAGGGGGGAGGGAAAAATGTGTCCCAGTGATAAAAAGCAGAAGATCTTTAACCAACTCGTCAACGCGAAAAAGACTCCACGGACAAAGTCGGGAAAACCGAAGTCCCAGAATGCGATTGACCATCCTCTACCACGACATGATCGGAGCAGCCGTGAATATTTCCTTTTGGGGCCAATACCATGGGATTGGATATCACGTGCGGCACATTGTCCCGGAAAGGCTCTAGCCGTCGGCATAATGCTCTGGCACTTGGGAGGGCTGCGAGATGGCACCGCAGTCGTCAAACTCTCGAACCACCGTGTGTTGGAGGAGATGAATCTCTCCAGCAGTAGCAAATCTCGCGCGCTCAAGGCTCTGAAGAAAGCCGGGCTGATTGAGCGACTGAATGAGGGGACAAACGAGGCTCCTGTGGTGATGATCCTGGATTGTCCTAAACCCAATAACAATGAGGATTAAAAGGAGGCAAGGAGAACATGATGGATCGTCACGAGTATGGTACGTTTTTATTTCTTCTGCTCGATAAAGTAGAAGACTTGGAGGCGAGATTTGTTAAAGTAGAACGGCAAATCGGTGAATTCCGCTGGGTAGTCGATCATGCGCGCGATCTTGAGCAATCACTCGCTAATGATGTAATTGGGGAGGCTGTTCAACTGCATTGGAATAGGCTTTACAACCTGGCAGACGACATTGAGGCACTGGTAAAGGTATACGCAGAAGATGACTTCATCTTGATTCGGTGGGGTGTCACGAATTGGCAGATATTGAAGGCTTTTCCATCCGTTCTTAAAAAGATGGTGGAGGAGACTCTCCAAACGGATTACGGTCTCTATGACTCGATCTGGTTTGATAAGATGGCGGAGACCCACAGGACCGGAGTGAAAGCTATCAGCGATCTTGTGGCGGGCCAAAAGAACTACCTGAAGGATTGGATTGACAATGAGCTCAGCGACACCCCTCATGCTATCCGATCGGAGTTCAAGTAGTTACTATGGTGTTCCTAGTCACCCTTGCTTCGGCCGGATCGTCTCAAGAGGCGTTCGGCCGAAGCAGGGGTATGTCCCCCTCGCCTGCCGGTTCTGCACACTCAGCCATTTTCCCAGAGCCTGCTCGATCTTCATTATCGGCGCGCCGTGCAGTCCCTCCCCGCGGAACCAGGATTGAAATTCGCGCTTGAACGACTCAATGTACCCGTTCTGTACTCCCTCCGGCTGAAACTTCTGCCGTAGGTGGAATCCCTCGCGGCACCACATCCTGAATGCCCGTCCTTCCGGACTATCCTTGGTCCATGGCGCGCGATTCGGGGTGAGTATGCTAAAGGGCTTAGCCCCCCATTCCTCAAGATCCGGCATAACCTGACTGCGCAAGATCTCGATGTGCGGCAGGTGCCCGATGTCCGTGAACGGCATTGCCCAGGCGCAAGCACTCCCGGCGTCCACTACCACTACGACCTGCAGCCGTCTCCCGTCCTCAGTGATGCCTGCGCGAAGGATGTCGGATATGAGAAGGCTGCCCGGTCGAGGTATTGGACGAACCCGTTCACGAAACGAAGGATCCGCCGCCTCCACCTCGGCGAGAAGCTCGGAGGATGGCTTGCACACGCCGTTGAGGATACGCCGCTCGACCATTCCCACACGCTGTTCAGCCAGGCCGAGTTCCCGATCGACCAGAATGCCCTGAACGGTCGGCTCGCTCAGAGAAATGCCCCGCTCGGCTAGCGCGCCGACGATTTTGCGGCAACCATGGGTGGGATGCTGAAGCGCAGTCCGAATCACCTGCTCAGCCACCTCCGGTGATGTGGCCCGTGTACGGTGCGGACGATGAGAACGGTCGCGCAATCCCTCGACTCCATCGGCCTCGAACCGATCGCGCCACCGGTGCAGCATGACGCGCGATATCCCGGACTCCTTTGCCGCAGCGGTCATGCCGACCTTTTCCGCGCGCTTGAGTGCGCGCAGGCGCAGTCGTTGTTTGGGGTCGAGCTTTGGTCTGGGCATGTCACCTCCCGAAAGCATATCGCAGCATTGTACGTACAGGAGCTTGTTCCGTCCAGTGAATAGTATCTAATCATTTAGTAGTCTTGACTTATAACTCTTGCTTGGTGTATCCTAAAAACAATGGTTGGGACTCACGGATTCACCGGACCACCTGAATTCTATGGTGAATCCGCGATTCCTGAATCCTAACCGTCCAAGGAAGACTGGCGATGTTCGACACAATGCCCATTGATCCTTTCGTCTTTCAGCCCGAGCGTCAGCTTTGGCTGCGGACTCTGTTTCTGCATGCCGTCGTTGGCCGCAGAGAACCGGTAGCAACGGCGGCGCGGATACTAAACATCAGCCGCAGCAGTGCATACCGGTGGCGGCAGCAGTTCCTTGCGGGAAACGAAAGCGGACTGATCGACAAAAGGTTCGGCCCATCCAGTGTGATGGAAGCTGCGGGATTGCGCCAGAAACGAGGTGCAGAAGATGACGAATAGAAATAATGGGGTCTATGCTGATCGGGTAAGGTCGTACATCCTGGAACTGATGAGAATTCCGATGGAGAGAAATCCGACCTTTCTGCCGAAAGGGGCCTTGCAGGAAGATGTTGAGCAGATCGAGTACTTCATCCGGGAAGGCAAAGAAGAGGAACCTGTCCGCAGATTGCGCACTATACGAGCGTTGATGCTTGGCCGGTCCTGGCGCTGGATTCTTGAGCGACAGGATATCAGCGGTGAAGAACTGGTCCTATGGACACGATTCTGGAACGTGGGCAGCTACGAGGGGTTATTCCTGCTCCGCACTCCGACCGGCAAAGATCCGATCTTCCCTCCACAGCGGAAATACCTTCGCGATCACGGCATGGATGTTCTACTGGGAGACTGCAAACCTCGCGCAGTCCCCCTCGCTATTTCACCTGCAGTTTGCCGGACGGCGAAAAATGAACAGTGGCAGGAGCTGGAGGACTCGATTGCGAAACTGAACCGTGCGATAGGGGTTACCCCATGCCGACGCTGAAACGACCGGATCAGACACTGTTCAGTCCTGCACAGCTCCAGTCTATGATAGACCGGGAATCAGATGACCGGCTCCAACTTCGCTTGCGCGCTATCCACATGTTGATGGAGGGCAAATCCCAACAATCTTCCGCGAAGGAATCGAACTGCTCGACCGCGTCGGTCCGCGAATGGGTTCGGAAATGGAACGCTGGCGGCTACTACGCCCTGCTGGACGACAAACGGGGATCATGGGTCACTCGGGTCGCACGCGAAGAGTGCCGCAGAAATGGATATGATCTAGTGCGCGAAGGGTCGTACATGAAGATGGTCCCGCTGGCCATGAATACCTCCAGGGATGAGAACGGCGAGCCGCTCAAACCGCTCTGGTTCGCCAACTGGGACCGGCCATCTAAGGGTAGCCTGCGGAACCTGTTCGAATAACCAGTTACACGGAGGAAGCCATGAGCGATATAAACCCGACGCCCGCAAACAACGTTAAACCCGGTAACGGCGAAGACACTGTCACGCCGGTGAACCCCCACCTGGAAGCGGCGAGAGAAGCATTGCCTGCCTACATTGAAGCCCAGCAGCAACGCGCCGAACTCCTGAACGACTTGAAGCTCCGGGTAAACCGGCTTGAAGCACTTTTGCTCGCCCATGGTGTCGATCTGGAAGGCGATTGAGAGACGCGGGCGGAAAACGTTTTCCGCAGAAACGTCCAGCACCACCTGGGGGACATTATCCTCCTTTCTGCAATACGGGGATTCGACAGTAACTGACCAAGCGCGTATGCTCCACCGGTTCGGTTTGATTCGTACACTCTAGCGGAGCCAATATTTTGTACACTCTGCGCAATGAGCGCTCTACACATTCAGACTGACGTTGCATACTCTGCAAGCCTTGTAGGCTCCAGCCTGTTTCGGTTCGGCTTGTACACTCTGCACGACGTGAAGGCTCCACCGGTTCGGTTTGATTCGTACACTCTGGCATACAACGCCGGAGAAATCGGGATTCCTGCGGGTGAACCGTCGGCGAGATGCTTGCACACTCCACCCGGTAGAGGATACCGACTCGTATTCCCCTAGCCCTACGGAGATTTCAATTCCAGCCCCATAGGGGACCCACCCCCTGCTCACAATCAGGTCCGTTCGGACCCAAGCACCGACAATTGCGACACCCGCCTTGTCGGTATTCATAAGCCAAACAACGCTCCATATTCCTTCGATCAGCCCTTTCGTTAGAACGACGGCCATATTTTTCTATTTTCACTCCAGAGAAAAATCAAATCCATTGAAAAAAACGGCCTTTCAAATATTTTTGGGGACGATTTTTCCGATGAAACGGGCTCAGCAGACCTGGAAATGCAAGTTCCGTCTGGATTTTACTATAAGAAAACAGTGACGAATCTGATATCCGGCTCGTCTCATATTTCCCAACCAGCCTCGCGAGCGCGGATCCACGACGTCCGGACGATTCGCGTCCGCCCGAACGGCCAGCACCAAGTTTTGACACAAGTCTTATAGCTCAAACCCGCGCTGATTTTCACGGCGCGTACCCATAAATCAAGGATCGGCGGGATATGTTTCCCGCCCCAATCAACCCCACCGCCCGCAAGGCGGCGACGCTGCGCGTGGGCCGGTGGTAACGGCCTTCGTGCGCGTTGAACACGACCAGGAGGTCCGAATCATGGAAAACTGTATGCAAACCGATTCCCAACCCGATCACCCCCATCATCCCCTTCAATTGAATTCACCTCTTCCCCTTTCCCACGAAGCGATCAACGCGAATTTCAGCGACATGATCGCCGATGACATCTTCAATCCGGTCATGCGCCACTTGGACGACGCGCACGATGCGGAAGACCGATTCCAGGAAGCCCTGTGCCTGATCTGGCGCGATTATTATTCCGCGGCGATGAAAGGTCATTCCACCGACCGCGGGGCGCTCGTTCATGGCCTGCGACTCAAGGCTTTCGATCCGTCCCACTGCTTCGTCCCCGGTCGTCGCCGTCGCCGGGATGTCATGGGCGCAATGGCCTGTCTGTGGGACGGCATCCAAGTTCTGCGCTTCGACGGTTTGCCCGACGTGGAGCCCGGTCCCTATGCCGACAACGATCTGACCCGCGACAATCCCATGAGCTTCGTTGACGCCGTCTCCTACGCGGCGACCCGCGACGTGGAGGACCAGCTCGTCAGCGCCTTCGACCTGGAAGCCTGGCTTGACGAGCAGACCGAGCAAGATCGCCGCTTGCTGGCGGCGCGCCTGGCCGGAGGCAGTTTCCAGGAGTGCGGAAAGGCGGTCGGGATGAGCGTCAGCCGAGCCCATCATCGCCTGAAGGCGCTTGGCCGCGAACTGGCTCAGACGGCGAAGCTTTCTCTTTCGGTCTGATGACGATCACGCTCCCGAAGGCGTCGCGCAATACCATTCCTACTTCCTATCCCAATTTCACAGAGGAGAAACGCCATGACCGAGAACACCCATTCCCCTCCGGCGACGGGCGCGCCAATTCTTCCCATCCCCCAATCCCTCATCGAAGAGCTGGCCGGTCTTCAGGCCCTGTCCCATCTGGACAATGAAGATCGGCCGCTCCCTTCCTATGCTTACAACACCCGCCGTCAGCTCCATAACGGAACCTGGGCTCCGAAAGACATTTTCGTCAACAGCCTGACTGGTGAAGCCAAAGACGAGATCACCTGCGTCCTGTTGCACATCAAGAAGTCCCGAAGGTGGGCCACGTACAGCGAGACTTCCGGCATGACCGAACACTGCCGTTCGGATGACGGCGTGGAAGGTGTCCGCACCGACGGCGAGGTCGTGGACTGCGCCACCTGCCGACATCGCTTGTGGGGTCGCGGTAACAGCCAGCCCACCGCTCCCGACTGCGATGTCGTGTACAGCTTGCTTGGTATCGATCTGGATGATGAAAATCCGTTCATCGTCCGTGCCAAAGCCACGTCGCGCAAACCCGTCCAGCGCTATCTGGCGCGCCACTTCCTCGGAAAGCTCCAGCTTCCGGACGGTCAGCGCGCCGACCTGCCGCTGTTCACGTGTAAAACCCGCCTCTCGCTCACCATGCCCATCGGTACGTATGCCGTGTTGGAGTTGGCGAAGGAAGAAGACTGCAACGAGCAGGAAATCAGGCAGTTCAAGACGATCTTCGAGAACCTGCGTGGCGTTATCCAGCCCAATGGGGACGAGGAGAACGGCGACAGAGCCGAGTAACGACCCCCCCACGACAGCAACAGTAATCGACCACAGCCGCCCACGAGGCGGCGTTTTTCTGTCCGGGCACTATCGCCCACCATTCCAATCCCAGGAGGAAACCATGGATCAGAATCAGAGCAACGACCAGCAGTCCCAGAACCGCAATCACGGCATCCGCGTCACCGTCGTCTCGATCGGCAGGCAGCACCAGGTCACCGTCCCGGCGGGCTCTACCTGCGCCGATGCTCTCCTCTCGGCGGGCTTTCAGAGCGAAGGCTACATGGCGACGCTGAACGGCGTCCACACCCAATTGCACGAACGTCCCGACGACGGCGACATCATCGCGCTCACGCCGAAGGTCGACGGTGGCGTGGTGGTCAACCAGTAGCCGAAAGGAGGTCAGGACCAGAGCGGCGGAGGGGAAACCTTCCGCCGTTCGCTTTTTATCAGGAGGTATTATGGACACGCTTAACGATACCACCCGCATCCCGGAGATCCTTCGGGCACTCATGCAGGAGTGGCTGCTCGACTACCCTGCCGATCAGCGTCCCATCGTCCAGGTGAAGGAAGATGATCGCTCGGATGCGGCGTACACGCTCGGCCCCGTGGCGACGATCATCACCAGCCGGGAATGCGAGGTGACCGCGCTGGTCACGCTGAACGACATCGACGATGATTTCCGCTTCTACCTGGCGCCGGTAAACGCGGCGGTGACCGGTGAGCGGCGCAAGCTGCTAAACGAAGACCGCAAGCGCTGGCTTCCGATGGAGCACGGCCCCGAACTCCAGGTGCCGTACGTACATGGCGCGTGGACGCTGGACGGCTCGACGTTGTACATCGGTCGCATCGATGAAAACAGCATCAGGTTTCAGAATGGTCTGGAGGTCACCTTCGGAGCCAAGCGCTCCCTGCTGACACACATCTTCAAGGACGGCTTCGACTGGGCTTGCCGGAATGCCATGCAGACACCCAACCCGGTCGAGACGGTACGCCGCTTTGGCAGCTTCTACAGCGCGCTCTCCCGCCAGAGTTTGGAACGCACTCAGCAGGACATCCGCGACAACGAAAGCAATATGCAGGAGTTATCCCGGCAGTACAATCGCCTGATTGCCACGCTGACACAGCAAAGGGAGCAGGAAAGATTGCTCCGCCTGGCCGTCAACGAGAAATGCGGGCGGACGGAAGCAGCAGTCAAGCGCATCAGCCAGCAGCTGCAGTCCCTCGTCGGTGAACGATTCCAGTCCATCAGCATCAGCGACACGGAACTCGTGGCCGTGCATACCGATGTGCAGATCGAAGATCCGGATTCAGGCGAGACATCGGAGCTTGGTGACATCCGTTGCCGCATCGAGCTGACCGGCAAAGAACTGATTAAGTTTGAAGCCGTCGGCAACAACGAATGGCGCGGAGATTACTTCCATCCGCACATTTCCACGCAGGGCAGCCCGTGTTTGGGCAACATCGGCGATGACGTAAACAAACTCATGGCCCAGCGCGAATGGGGAACGCTGCTACTCTTGCTCGACGAATACATCACCAGCTACAACCCGCTGGACCCGTACGTTCAATGGTTCGACGAAGATCGTGATGAATACGACGACTGTCTGGATGCGGGAGAGGCCAGCTGCATCGAATGCAACGACCGCGATTGCCCGCACTGGGACAGCCGGTGGGAGCGCTGCAACGAAAACAGCTCCCCCAGCGAGTGCCTGGACTGCGGGGATTCGCGCTGTCCGTATCTTGATGATGTGCGCGACGATTGCCGCAACGACGGCGGGCCGTATGAATGTCTGCAATGCCACCGCGAATGGTGCGCCTTACACCCCGAAAACGAGGAGGATTGCCGTGAACGAAATGAACCCGAATGCCCGGACTGCGAGCACCGATCCGAATGCTGCGCCTGGGTTGATGAAGATGAAAAAGACGATGACGAGCAGGAAGATGGAACCGACGGAGACGAAGCGGAAACTGGCGAACCGTGTGCCGAAGGTTTTGCTGTCGGCTGAAGCAGAGAAGCAGTTGCGCGTCTGGACGCAGGCGGCACGTGGTGAATTTTCCTGCTTCGGGGTGACTGAACTCGATCCCGACAGCAGCGCTATCATCGTGAAAGCCTTCTTCCTGCCGGAGCAGACATGCACCGACAGCCACACCTCACCCGACCGCGAGTCGATGGGTGCGCTGATGACCGAGTTGGTCAAAGCGGGGCACGACGTGTCCGACCTTCGCTGCTGGGCGCACAGCCACGCCGACATGAACTGCTTCTGGTCGTCGGAGGATGCAGACACCATCGAACAGATGGACAACGGCGACTGGCTCGTCAGCATTGTGACGAACAAGGCCGGACACTTCCGCGTTCGGTTGGACCTGTACTCACCGTGGCGCATCACCGTCGACCAGATCAAGGTCGGTTTTCTGGCCAACGTGGAACAGGACGAGGCGTTGGAAAGGGAACTGCGTGACAAGGTCAACGCACCCGCCGCGCCTTGGGGACTGGTCTGGCCGGATGAAGGATTCGATCTCGGCTTCGGTCTTGATCGTCGATTCAGCGAACACACCGGCAACTCGCCGTCCGATGACGACATCCTCGCCGAACTGCAACTCGTCGGCCTGAATCCCGACCAGGCGGCGGAGTTGCTCGAAGCCATCGAGGACTGGCAGGGTGACCTGGACGAGTTCTGGGTCATCCTTGATGGTGTCCTCGGCGGTGATGGCCGGGCGTTCGATCCCTGGTCGGTTCTGCAGGTGCTGGGAGAATGGGGTTATGTGGAAGGTGTCGCCGAAAGGATTGTTTAAGGGAACGCTGTTCCCGGGAAGAGGTGCTAGCCTCTTCCTTTTAGCTGACCGAATACTCTCTGAATCTCAAATCTACTTTTCTTCTTTTCCTCGCCTTTTATCTGACATCATTGTACACTGCGCAATTATTGTGAGAGAAGGTATATGTGCTGTATTTTCAGAGCAGTATGGCATTGGGGCTACCATGGCGGACCATGAAAAGACCAAGGCTCAATTGATCGATGAGTTGGAGTTTGCTCGAAAGCGTATCGAGGAGATCGAGCGTGAAGCTTATTTACGCGAGATGGAGGCGGTCAAAGCCAGCGGAGTCGGCTTGTGGGACTGGGATCTGAAATCAAACAAGGTGTCATACTCCGACGAATGGAAGCGGCAAATCGGCTACGAACCGGAAGAAATCGGCAACGATCTAGCAGAATGGCAAAGCCGAGTTCATCCGGATGATCAGGAAGCGGTCGTTGCGATGGTAGAGGAGAACATCCGCAATGTGGCTTCGGACTTTGAAGCGCGCTTCCGTTTCCGCCATAAGGACGGTTCGTACCGGAATATTCTGGCTCAGGGATCCGTATTCGCAGATGAGAAAGGCGATCCTGTGCGCATGCTTGGATCGCACACGGAAATCACCAGACTGGTTAAGATTCAGCAGGAAGCAAGCTTTCATCAGCACGAATTGGAACTGACTCTCGAAGCCACAACCAATGGCATTTGGAAATGGAATTTTGTCACCGATGAGCTTCAATTCAGCCCCCGATACTACAGTATGCTTGGGTATGAGCCGGACGAGTTCCCCGCTGATTTCGAGAATTGGAAAGCGCTGATTCACCCGAAAGATCTGGACCGCGCCCTTTCGGTCGCCATGGAATACCTGAAAACAAAGCCCGATACCTACGAGAATGAATTCCGATTGCGAACGAAAAACAGGGAATATCGCTGGATGCGAGCCAGCGCCAGGGTTGTCGAGCGCACGGGGGAAGGCGAAGCCGTTCGAATGATCGGAGTCCACCAGGATATCACCGAGCAGAAGCAACTGGAACGAGAGCTTATTCTGAAACGAAGAGAAATCGAGGAACAGAACTTCCTTCTGGAGCGGAAGAACGTTGCTCTGTCAGAGCTTGTCGCCCACTCAAAGAGGGAATCAAAATCGCTACAACGTAGAATCTCCAACAATATAGAAGAGATCGTTCTTCCTCTGGTTTCCGCCTTGTCGCTGGCGGAAGGTAAACACCGAGCGGAATACGAACGCCTGCTGGAGCGCAGTTTGCGGGATCTGCTTTCAGAAAATTCCTCAAAGTTCACCAGACCCGAACTGGGCCTCACCCCAAGAGAAATTCAGATTTGCGAGATGATCAAACAGGGACTTTCTTCTAAAGAAATCAGTCACTTGTTGAACATCGGCAGTCGTGGCGTCGACAGCCACCGGATGAATATCCGGAAAAAGCTGGGCCTTGTCGGCCAGTCGACGAATCTCGTGACCTACCTGAAGTCTCTCTAATACACAGGTATTACATAGCCAGTCTGTGTAAATTAATTGTATAATGTTTTCTGCTCGTTTGCCGTATACTTTATAGGTGAAGAAGTATGAAAAAGTGACAGGCATACCGGCTAAGTTGCGCCGCGATGGCTGGCGTGAATCGGATTTCAGAACCGAATCCGACCATCGGAGGATTTATCAAATGAGCAATGAAAACTGTGGTCTGGAAGCGCTCCGAGGGCAGGCGGAAGCTCTGCTCACCGAGGAAAACATCGATATCGAAAAGATGGAGAGCGAAGAGCTGATTCGGGTAATACATGAACTTCGCGTCCATCAGATCGAGTTGGAATTGCAAAATGAGGAGCTGCGCTGCGCCCATGAAGAATTGCAGAAATCACGGGCCGAATACTTTGATCTCTTTCATTTCGCCCCCATCGGTTATCTGGTGGTCGACTCGGATGGAGCCATTCAACGGGCCAATCTCGAATTCACCCGTCTGGTTCACAAGGATCTGGTCGAAATCCTGGGTAAGCATTTCTTCCCCCTGGTTTCAGAAGACAGCCAATCCAAGTACGTGAGTTGGCTCAAGCGTCTGGTGAAAACCGGTTTATCGGAAAGCATAAGTATTCAACTTCTCGTGGACAAACTGCCTGGTCCCTGGGTAAGGCTGCAGGCCGCCAATTATGGCTTGAGTTCGCATGAAGGGTTTCAATTCGAATCGAATCCGTATTTCCGAATCAGTATCATGGAAATTATCGACTCCGACAGGAAGGATCAGGAATGAGTGAAAAGAAAACGGATCAAGCCAAGACAAGCAGAATCAACCGGATGATCGACCTTCCCACTATGTCGGCGTCGGCGCTAGCGCAGGTGGCCTTGAAGCAATAGAGGCTTTTTTCAAAAGCATGCCGCCGGAGAGCGGCTTGGCCTTTATCGTCATTCAACATTTATCCCCGGACTACAAGAGCCTGATGGTCGAGCTCCTTTCCAAGAAGACTCAAATGAGAGTCTTGAGGGCCGAAGAAGGAATGGTAGTTCAAGGGGATCACGTCTACCTCATACCACCGAAAACGAACCTGACCATTTTTCATGGCAAACTTCTTCTGAAGGAACAGGAACCCACTGCGGGAATTAACCTTCCAATCGATATCTTCTTGCGTTCACTGGCGGAGGATCAAGCAGAACGAGCGGTTGCTATCGTTCTTTCAGGTACGGGTAGCGATGGGACGCGGGGTGTGCGCGCGGTCAAGGAATTCGGCGGAATGGTCATGGTGCAGGATGAAGAGAGCGCCAAGTTCGACGGCATGCCCCGTGCGGCCATTTCGACCGGCGTGGCGGATTTTATCCTCCCTCCGGAGGAAATGCCCGAACAACTACTGGCCTTTGTCAAGCATCCCTATGAATCGCGTCAAAAGCGCTCCGAAAAGCTGCTGAAGGATGAAGACAGCATGACACGGATTTTCGCCGAGTTGCGCGAAAAGACGAAAGTTGACTTCACCTTCTACAAACCCAGTACCATCATCCGGCGCTTGGAACGTCGAATGACCATCAACCAGATCAAGGATATCGAAGATTACGTCAGCTACATCATGAATTATCCGGGGGAGGTCATCACCCTCTATCGTGAGCTGCTCATCGGTGTCACCAGCTTTTTCCGTGATCCCGAAGCAATGAGATATCTGGAAGAGAAGCAGCTACCGAGTGTCCTTGGACGCTCTACAAACCGGGAAATCCGTTTCTGGGTGGCCGGCTGTTCAACGGGAGAAGAAGCCTATACGCTTGCTATCCTTGCCAGGGAGGCAATGGAAAAGCTGGGGATCAGTCGCGATATAAAAATCTTTGCGACGGACATCGACAAAAACGCCATCCTCACAGCCGGAGCGGGTCTGTATCCTGAAAGCATCGCTGCGGATTTGACGCCGAAACTTCTCGGCAAGTACTTCTACCGCAAGGAAGATAATTTTCAGATTGCCCGGCATGTGAGGGAAATGGTGGTCTTTGCGCAACACAATCTGGTCAAAGATCCCCCCTTCACTAACATCGATCTGGTCAGCTGTCGCAACCTTTTGATCTACCTTCAGCCGGTTTTGCAGCAGAAAGCCCTCGAAATGTTCAATTTCTCTCTCAGTGCCGAGGGAGTGCTTTTTCTGGGGACCAGTGAAACCGTAGGAGAGATGCAACAGTACTTTGAAACCCTGCATCAGAAACACAAAATATACAAATCCAAGGGCAAGGCCCAGGCTTCCGGACAGGTCATCTCTGCCGAACCCAGGGAGCAGCGCCACTATCGCATTCCGGGTCAGACCGGCATGTATCAGCGGCGTTTTGCCAACAGTGAAGAATACTGGGTGATCAATCGTCTGTTGGACCTTCTCTCGGAGAACTTCGTGCCGTTGGCAATCGTCGTCAACGAGAACATGGAGATCCTGCATACCATCGGCGATTCGGGGGGGTATTTCAAACTGCCCTCCGGTCGCGCTGTCTATGATATCTCGAAAATGGTAACCAAGGATCTGGCGATTCCTCTGGCCACCGGAATTCAAAAGGTTTTCCGTAGCAAACAGAAGATTACTTACACCAACATCCTCTTGCGCGATATGAACGAAACCCGAAGCGTCCACATGCAGATCATTCCCCTTCCGGAGAAAAAGGGGCACGAAACGCTGGTAGCGGTCTTTCTCGAAGAAATCAAACGAGAAAAAGAAAAAGACAAGGAAGACATTGCTGCGAGTTATGACCTGAGCGAAGAGGCACAACAACGCATCCGGGATTTGGAACAGGATCTTCAATTCACACGCGAGAATCTGCAGGCCACGATCGAAGAACTGGAAACAGCCAACGAGGAACTGCAGGCGACCAACGAAGAACTGCTCGCGAGCAATGAAGAATTGCAGAGCACCAACGAAGAGCTGCAGAGCACTAATGAAGAACTCTATACCGTCAACTCCGAGTATCAGAACAAGATCAATGAACTGACTGAATTGAATAATGATGTGGACAACCTGTTGACCCATTCGCGTATCGGTACGCTGCTGCTCGATGAGGATCTGGAAATTCGGAAGTATTCCCCGGAGGTCGGACGGGTGTTCCGCATCATGGAAAAGGATATCGGACGCCCTATCACGCACCTTGCTCATCGCCTGGTTGATTTCGATCCGGCCAAAGAGATCCGAAAGGTTCGAGAAAGCAATAAGACTTTCGAGAAGGATGTGCTGGCGGAGGATGGAAGCACCTACCTGATGCGCATTCTGCCTTATCACATCGGTCCCAAGACGTTCTCCGGCGTCGTACTGACTTTTGTTGATATCTCAGAATTGACCAGGACACAGGAACACCTGCGTGAGAGCCGACGGCAATCGGAAGACATCATTCAGCATATGCCAGCCGGTCTTTTCATCTATCGCAAAGATGAGAACGACGACCTGATTTTCGAATCGGGCAATCCGGAAGCCGAGAAATTGACCGGCATCAAGTCTGATGAATGGAAGGGAAAAAGCTTCGACCTTATCTGGCCGGAGGCGCGAAAGAGCGGGATCGCGCAGAGCTTCTTGAAGGTGCTGGAAACCGGAGAGAGTTATTACGGTGAAGATGTTTATTACGAAGACGATCGCCTCACCGGATGCTTCCGTATTCATGCCTTCTGTCTGCCCAATGACCGGCTGGCGGTCAGCTTCGAGGACACGTCCGATCGCAAACGCATGGAACTGAACTTGAAGGCCAATGAAGCAAAATACAGGAACCTCTTCGAGACGATGGCTCAAGGTGTCGTGTACCAGGCGGCGGACGGCAAGATCATCTCCGCCAACCCTTCCGCCGAGAGAATTCTTGGCTTGACCATCGATCAGATGGCAGGTCGGACATCGATGGATCTGCGCTGGAAAGCGGTTAAGGAAGACGGAAGTGACCTGCCCGGGGATCAGCATCCCTCGATGGTGGCCCTGACGACGGGTCAACCGGTTTCGGGTTTCATCATGGGTGTTTTCAACCCCAATCTTGACCAGATGCGATGGATCATGGTCAACGCCATCCCAGAATTCAAGGAGGGTGATGATGCGCCATATCAAGTCTACACAACCTTTGAAGATATCACCGAGCGGATACTTAGTGAGCGAAAGATCAAAGCGAGTAATGATCGCCTGGACTTCGCTTTCCAGGCTGCTGGCCTGGCCTGGTGGGACTGGGACGTCGTGAATGGAAAGGTCGTGGCAAGCCATCGCAAGGCCGAAGTGATCGGCTACGACCCCGAGGAGGTTGGAGAGGATGTCGAATTCTGGACCTCGCGCATTCATCCGGATGATTTCGACAAGACCATGGATTCCATGCGGGATCATCTGGAGGGGCGCAAGACGTCCTACGTTGCTGTCTACAGACTGAAAGCGAAGAAGGGCGACTATGTGACACTGAGCGATGAAGGCCGGATTATCGAACGAACGGCGGATGGGGCTCCGGCCCGTCTGATGGGGACGGTCAAGCAGTTGAAAGAAGAGAAGTAATGCTTCTTCATTATCTGAGGGAAATGGTTTGTCATGACATATGAAGAAAAGAAAAATGAAGATTTGAGAAAGCGAGCAGAGCGGCTGGCTGAACCTCGTTCGAATCGCTTCGAGAATATGGATCCCAAAGAACTTCGGAATGTTCTTCAAGAACTGCAGATCCATGAAATCGAGCTTGAACTACAGAATGAGGAATTGCGACGGACCCAGGAAGAACTGGAACGAACCCGGCAAAAGTATACAAACCTCTTTCACTACGCTCCCATCGGATACGTGGTTTTGGAATCGGGCGGATTGATCAAAGAAGTCAGCAGTGCATTTGCCGGGATGCTCAACAAAGACAAAACCGACCTGCTCGATAAGGCTTTTGCCGACTATCTGGTTTCGGAGGATCAGTCGATTTTCCGGGCGCGTTATAGCAGTTTGATAAAAAATCCTGATGGGAAAAGCCTGGTGGTGCGTTTCAAGGCGGGGCGGAGAGATCCGCTTATAACACGTCTGGAAACCCTGTCATCGAATCAGTTGGACGAAGAAACGGATCATCCGAAGAATCGAAAGCTTCTGATCACCGTCAGCGATATCACTGAACAGATCACGGAGGAGGAACTTCGAAAAGAAAGCGAGCAACGCTACCGGCGGTTGTCGGAGGATATGCCGGTGTACATTTCCGTTTTCAAGCCGGATGGCACCCTTACCTATGTCAATTCTCACCTGGCTGAATTCACTGGAATGAACGCAGAAGATCTTGCAGGGAAAAACCTGTTTTCCTTTCTACCAGAAGAAATGACCAAACAGCTTCACGATGGATTGAAGGGAGTTTCACCAGAACAGCCTATGATGACTCACGAACAGCAACTAGTCGATCAGGAAGGGGAAGTTCGCTGGCAATCATGGATCAACCGGGCTTTTTTCGACGAAAACCAAACCATCACATATATTCAGGGTGTCGGTCAAGATATCACGGATAAGAAAAGAGCGGAAGAAGAGCGCGAACGAGCTCTGAACGTGGAACAAGCTCGATCCAACGAACTGGAGTTATTGTTAGAAGCGGCAAAACATGTCCTCGAAAACAACGCATTCGAAATCACGGCAAGGAAAATATTCGACATCGCTCGTAATCTTACTGGTGCGCAATCAGGCTACGTGGCCCTGTTGAGCGAAGACGGTGCGGAGAACGAAGTACTCTTTCTCGAGGCGGGAGGAATGCCCTGCACGGTGGATGAAAGTCTACCCATGCCGATCCGTGGGTTACGGGCCGAGGCCTATCGAAGCGGTGAGTGCGTCTGCGACAATGATTTCATGAATAGCGAGTGGGTGAATTTCATGCCATCGGGGCATGTCGATTTACGAAACGTAATGTTTGCCCCCTTGACGATAAAAGGTGTGGTCGTTGGCATTATGGGATTGGCAAATAAAGACGGAGATTTTTCCGAGGAGAACAAGCGTATCGCCGCTGCCTTGGGGCAACTAGCGGCTATGGCCCTGAACAATAGCAGGAACCTGGCGCTTATTCGTCAAACGGAGGAGCGTTATCGAGAGATCTTCGAAGGCAGCCGCGATGGTTTCGTCATGGTTGACAAAAAGGGGGCGTTTATCGATGCCAACCAGGCATTCTGCAAAATGTTGGGATATACTCTCGAAGAACTTCGAGCTTTGAAGGATTTCTATGAAATTACGCCTGAACGATGGCGCGAGTGGGAAAACGACGAAATATGGAAAAAACGTCTGCTTCAGAAGGGCTATTCCGAAACCTACGAGAAAGAATACCAACGAAAGAACGGCGAAATCTTCCCTGTCGAACTTCAATCCTATGCGGTAACCGGGGATGATGGCAGTCCTGTCTATCTTTGGGGAGTGGCGCGCGATATCAGCGATCGCAAACGACATGAGGCGGAAAGAACCCGGCTTCAAGATCAGTTGCTGCAATCGCAGAAAATGGAATCTATCGGACGTCTGGCAGGCGGAGTGGCGCACGATTTCAACAATCTGTTGACAGGTATCACTGGTAATGTAGCTTTGACTTTGATGGACCTTCCCAACGATGATCCATTGAGGGATACTTTGGAACAAATCAATCAGGCTGCGGACAGCGCCGCCCACCTCACCCAACAGCTTCTGGCATTCTCAAGAAAACAGTTGATCAGTCCAAAGGTGCTTGATCTTAACCGTGTCATCGATCACTCCTTCAAAATGCTGAGGCGGATAATCGGTGAGGATATCAACCTGAAGTTCCGACCAGAAAAGATGCTAGGGCAGGTAAAAGTCGACCAGGGACAGCTGGAGCAGATTCTTATCAATCTGGCTGTCAATGCTCGTGACGCCATGATAGACGGTGGCAATTTAACATTGGAAACAGATTCCGTGATCCTGGACGAAACTTACTGCAGCACACGAGCAAATGTAACACCCGGCGAGTATGTGATGTTGGCCGTGTCCGACGATGGCATCGGCATGGCGGAAGATGTTCGTTCCAGATTGTTCGAACCCTTCTTCACGACAAAACCAAAAGATAAAGGCACCGGACTTGGATTAGCGACGGTTTATGGTGCTGTCAAACAAAACAACGGTCACATAGAAGTCTATTCCGAGCCGGGTGAAGGAACTACTTTTAAAGTGTACTTCCCAAGAATCGAAGCCAAAGCGGAAAGCATTAACAGAATCGTAACGTTTGACGATTTACCCAGAGGCACGGAAACGGTGCTGGTCGTCGAGGACGAACGTCTGGTAAGAAACATCGCCGCCAAAGTCTTGGACCGACAAGGTTATAAGGTCCATTGTGCTGAATCCGGCATCGATGCACTCACGCTGTTCAAAAAGGAAAATCTGACTGTCGATTTGTTAATGACAGATATCATCATGCCGAAGATGAACGGGAAGGAATTGGCAGATAAGCTCAAGGCCGAGCATCCGAGCCTTACGGTATTGTTTACTTCCGGTTACACGGAAAACGTGATCGCCCATCACGGTGTGTTGGACGAAGGTCTGAACTTCATCGGTAAGCCGTACACGCCTCAAGCTCTTGCCAAGAAGGTGCGAGAAGTGCTGGATAGGTGACCACTTCTAGCGATGTCACAAACTCCATTTTTCCAAATCTGAAAAACCACTCTCAGATATGCTATAAGTATAGAAGAAGACAGCGCATTCTTGCCTGACTTTCCCTTCTCATCCCAGCCACCTGTCCAGCTATCCACTCCGGATGCCCCGGACAGGAGCGCCCATTTCCCTACCAACAAGGAGGCTAACCCATGAAACAGAAGCTACT
The DNA here is from genome assembly GCA_965140415.1 of Myxococcota bacterium. Lineage (GTDB taxonomy): Bacteria > Myxococcota_A > SURF-8 > SURF-8 > SURF-8. The sequence continues at coordinate 2,758,429 of OZ223209.1, read as the reverse complement.
CCCCCAGTCCATTCGCAAGGCGATACCGCCCCTGTACGCCCAGGACGGCAAAGGCATGGACGCCATCGCGCATCTGCGCTTCTTCAGCGCCTATTCCTCCAACGGCGTCTGGTACCTGACCGAGTTCGACCACGGCGGCGGCGATACCTGTTTCGGTTGGGCCGAGATCCTTCCCGGCTGCGGCGAACTCGGCTACTTCAGCCTCTCCGAACTCGAATCCCTGGAAGCCCGCATCAACGGCCAGCACATTCCCGGCCTACAGGCCATCGAACGGGACATCCACTTCACACCCACGCCGCTCTCCCAGATCCCGGAGATCCGACAGATCAACCGATGAACGGAACCCTGCCGTACACGGACGTTCTTCTCCTTGCCCACAACATCATCAGACAAGCTAACAGGAGCATGGAAGGTGCTTCCGTAGTTGTACAACCCACTTCAGACCCATTTTCCTGACCGACTGAAGAAGAATCATTTCCATCGCCATCGATTGGAAGACCACCTTGGTCTACACAACCTTCACCGGACCGACAAATCATACCTTTTGCTTCGCAGTCTTCTGCAAGGCGCCACTCACCGCGGCGACTGCATTCCTCAAATGTACCCTCAATGCAGCGGGTCTCGCTGTAGGTGCAGTACGAAGCGGATTCATCACCATCAACCACATCATCCACAGTATCTCCATCGGAGGATTCATCACCGTCTTGATCGGAGATGTCCCCATCCTCTTTCAGGATACATTCGCCATCCAGGCATTGCATTCCAGGATCACAATCCATCAGGTGTTGCCATTCACCCTGTGGGTTACAAATTTCGACCGCCCCAGTATCGGAACAGCGGAAAGTGTTGAAGGTACAATCCACATCGCCATCAGCGGGGGCATCAGCGTCTCCGTCCGGTAGCGCACCACATTGTGGAGAGGGATCGCCCGGGCATGCATCCGTTCCACTACCGCATCCGTCAAGCCGGGTGTCGAAACTGCCGCGAGTATCGGTTGCGTATGGGTAGTAGCTTTCTATACGTAAACGGTAATTGTCCACCGCCTGAATCTGATTCGGAGTCGGCGGTTGGCCAGCCGGGTGCACCAGAATAAAAGCCGCCTTCCAGTGGCACATATCGGATGGAGGGTTACGTTCACCTTCTTCACGGATGATGTCATCAATGGTAAGATCGACGCGTACGCCGGTATGGTTCTGACTGGAACCATGCTGCATGGGCAATGCCCCCGTCCCAGAAAGTTCACCAGTATCCACTAAAAACATGGGATCCACTTCATCCTTGGTGCGCAAACCCATAAGGTATTGATCCAACTGACTGTATTTCACATTGTCATAGGTATAGCGGAAATTTCCTCCCCCAAGATCCTCGATGCAACTGCCATACATGAGTGAACAAGAATTGAAATTGTTCGACCAGTGCTGGTTGAAGTCTTTCAGATAAACGCCGCTGCACATGGGATCCCCAGGCAAGGGGTCCAAAATGGGTTCGTAGCCTCGCAGCATGCATTCTCTGCCGCTGCCTTTGTCATAATTGACGGAAGCCAACCAGTGATGCCCGAACTCATGGCACTGCAGTTCAATTCCCGTCAGGGGGTAGCCGAGTATGATATTGGCCCTTTCATCCGGTGAAAAGGGCAACGTGCTGATGTTACCCATGTTCACGGTGATCCGCAAGCGGCCGTTATTGGCGCAGAAGGTGGTCGTGCCATCGAATATCTGCTTGCCGATCCCTTCTGTGAAACTGCGTACGGTCCAGCCTTGTTGTGTATTAGAGATTGCAGTGTTGAATACGAATAAAGCATCGTATTGATCCTGGTGCGTCTGATAAAATAGACAGGCGACTTTGGCTAAAAAGACGTTGGGCATATTTGAAGTCGGAAAAACCAGGATCGAGTTATCCCAATCCTCGACAATGGCGATATTACCAACATCTTCATCTGCTACCGCCTGCATACTTATCGTCAGACTGAGCAGGACAATAATTGAAGCTAAAATACGCATGTTCGTTCCGCTCCTATCGTTTCTCTGGAATCAACCTCTTCACACTAAGGAACATATCAAACGTCGAAAAGCAACATCGCTTAGTATAGCGAAATAACCTTACCAAATCAACAGCTTACATGAAAGGAGCATGAAAGGAGCGAGTATGGACCGAAACAACATGGACCGCACGACCCTCGACACCCAGTTTCACAGCCAGCTCGATATCATCCACCCGGACAAGCTCGACGTCCCCATCACCATCATCGGCGCCGGTGCTTCCGGCTCCTACACCGCCCTGGCGCTGGCCAAGATGGGTTGCACTGATTTGAATATCTACGACGACGACACGGTCGAGCCGCACAACCAACCCAATCAACTCTTCGGCGCGGAATACCTGGGCCATCCCAAGGCTGTGGCGCTGGGCGTCGAGGTCTACCGCGTCACCGGTCTTTTGCCTGGCCAGTTCCGCCAGCGATATACCAACCAGCCCCTCGGTCGTGACGAGCGCAAGCGCCTGGTCATCTCTTGCGTGGACAACATGGCGGCTCGCCGGACGATCTGGGAACAGGCAAAGGCGCAAGGCACACGCTCGAAACCGATCACCGTCATTGATCCGCGTCAGGGCGGCGAGTACATCGTGATCTACACCGCCAAGTCCCACGGCGACCTAATGGGCGCGCAAGCTTACGAGGATACGCTGCACCCGGCGGAGGAGTCCATGCAGCTGCCCTGCACGGCGCGAGCGGTGATCAACAACAGTATGCTCACCGGCGCGCTGGTGGCCATCCTGGTGAAGAAACACGCGCTGGGGCAGCCGCTCCCGCGCAAGATCGTCGTGGACTGCTCGGCCGTAGTTCTCGTAAGCGAAAGCTGATGGAGGAGCCGATGGACATGAACGACACGAAACCGAAGGCCATCCCCGCCCCAGAAGGCGTCGATCGCGCCACAAACCCCGTTACGACTAAGGCCAGCAAGGGTCAGGTTGACATTCTGGTCACTCTCCTGGCCCTGGCCGCGACCGAAGGTGTCAAGCTCGGAGCGGAGTTGCTGATCCGGAAGTTCACCAAGCGCTAGTTCTCGTAAGCGTAATAGCGGTATTTCCTTCCACCCGATCCCACCATCCATCCCCAAGCCGCGCAAAGCGGCGGAGAAGGAGCCCTTGCGCTTCTTCTTTTAGGTGGTTTAGGCGGAACACGTTTTCCTCATCCGGTGCCGATCCATTCCGATCGTCTGGACTGTTACGCGGGAAGCCCATCCGGTGGAGCGGTGGAGCGCGTGGTGGAACGAGTTAAGTAACTAATCTTACGCGGGAAAGACCTTATACGCTCCACTACTCCACAAAATAAGGGTATGTCTTTTGTGGAGGTAATGAAGATAATGTTCTCTTCCCGCGGTTGTTTACACGCTATACCATCGAAATCGGTGGAGCAGTGGAGCGCGGGGAGTCGTTCCAGCTCGGATACCGGTAGAGCTTAAATCAGACCATAGGGGACCCTAACCGGGAGACAGAGCGGTCTCTCAAACGGGTCAGGCTGACGGCAAATCGACAACAGGGATTGATATCTACTATTACTGGAGTTTTTATTCGGTCGGAATTGTTTGATATCTTAATAGATCTACCCGATAATACTGAGTTTATATTGGCTATAGAGCATTGATCCTTTGATCGTCCGCCCTTATCGGCTCCCAGGAGGACCTAGTGAAACGCTTAATCGTCAACTTATCGATATCCGTGGTCGCTACATTATTGATTTGTTCATGCACCGATAATGAAAATAATGAAGCGCCGATCGACGGAGACATCGATAATTTAGAGTTCGACCAGGAAGAAGCTGCTGTCGATGGCGACAATGATTTTCAGGAAAATGGGGATCGCGAATTTGCTGATGATCATGAAAACCCGATTCCAGATGTCACGGTCAATGGGATCTATGTTTTCAATCAGGATACCGATCAACTCGCCATTGAGAAAACTGACCAAATCGTGGTTTTGGATCTTGTGTTGATGATACCAGAAATCAGTGAACGTATGCCTTTGGTAGTCTTCACACATGGCTTTTCGGCCAGTCCCGATATGTACTTGTCTTATGGTGAGAGACTTGCTTCTTGGGGATTTGTCGTTATCATGCCACAGATGCCGGGAGGTTTTTCAAACCCGGAAACGCATCAGGATCAAGCAGATTATCTGGCCGCTTTGTTGGACTGGGCTACCGATTCGGAAAACGTGAAGTTGTCTGGCAAAGTGGATGAGAGTCTTATTGGTCTGGCCGGACATTCCATGGGTGGCAAGCTCTCATTTCTGCTCGCAAGCCAGGATCCGCGTCCCAAAGCAATATTCGGGGTTGATCCGGTAGATAGCGCACCACCGATTGATCATGAACCCGAAGATTACCCTTCGGTAACGCCCGAAAAGATGCCCGATATATCCATACCCTTTGTCGCTCTCGGTGAAACAGTCAATGGCGGAGAGGGTTCTCTTTCCTGCGCCCCGTCTGCCGAGAACTTCCAACAGTACTATACCTATGCGGAAAGCCCGGCCATTCAAATCGACGTGCTTGGAGCTAACCACATGTCGTTTGTGGATGATCCCGATTGTGGTCTTGCTTGCGCCATCTGCCCTAAAGGCACTGACGATCCTTTCGTCACGCGCATGCTGACGCAGAAATACATGACAGCTTTCTTCCTGGCTGTTTTGAATGGCCAGACTGAACTGTATGACTATCTCATCGGTGATTGTATGCAGCAGGATGTTGATACTAGGCTGGTTGAAATGACGGCTAAAAACGAATTTGGTGTCGGTCAATCACATTTACAAAGCAGATGGCGTCCCTGATAATGCCTGAATATCGCCGACTGGAGCTTACTCGTGCTGGTTTCCATATGATAGCCGCAACATCGGCTATCATATACTTCTATCTATCTGATTTCACAGGAGCCATTGTTCTACTCATTCTGGGCATCACCATCTCGGTTGCAGATTATTTTCGGACGCGATCGAAGATTGTCAGAGAGAATCTCCCCTCATTCATGCTCAACATGGTCAGGAAAAAGGAGATAACGCGAATTAGTGCTATCACCCATTTCATTATGGCCGCCACTATCATCAATTTCCTCTATTTGTTTGCAGGCTTTCCAAAAGCAGCGGCCCTGGCTGCTACCATGTTTGCCGCCATCGGAGATCCGCTAGCAAGGATCGCCGGTATAAGCTTTGGGAAGATCCGTTTGTTTAATGCAGACAAGACACTCTTGGGATCAACCGTTTTCTATTCTGCGGGAGTTGGGTCAGCTTACCTAGTTGGAAGTTTGCTCAGAGCCGAGCTGTCGCTGGAACTATTGGTTTCTGGTGGGTTACTGGTTACGATGGTTGAGTTGTTTGGTGGTGAATGGGATAATTTTGCTGTACCACTTCTCGGCAGCCTCATTTTCTGGTTACTTATTGTCCTCGGCTTTTAGAGAAGGGAATAAAACCATGTCTTCGAAATGGTTGCATTATTCAGGTCGAATGGTCACCTTTTTCACTGATAAAACGATCGTATTCAGTTTCGATAAAACCGGCTTCCTTCTTCATAAACTATCTTTCAGCGAATCGGATCTAAACGTAGATCTTTCAGGACAGGTGGCTGTTGTTACAGGCGCCAATAGCGGTATGGGGTTTGCAACCACCCGTTTTCTTGCCAGTCGAGGAGTTCGGGTTCACATGTTGTGCAGGAATAGAAGACGAGGTTTAGATGCTATCGAAACAATCCGTTCGGAAATTGACGATGCCAATCTTACCTTGCATGTTGTAGATGTATCATCCCTCAGTTCCATACATGAATTTGTGAATAGATACAGCGAATCGCATCTCGATATCATGATTCACAATGCCGGTGTTTTGCCTTCGGAACGTATTTTGACAAATGACGGGTTGGAACTGACATGGGCCACAAACATATTGGGACCATTTCTCATGACCCACCTGATGCTTCCCCAATTGAAAAACGCCAAAAGAGCTAGAGTCATCTATGTCAGCTCTGGAGGAATGTACCCACAGAAACTTGATCTTGAAGATCTAAACTGGGACACGAGGGTATTTGATGGAGTCAGAGCGTATGCGAACAGCAAACGCGCAATGGTTATTGTAAACGAACTTATGGCCGAAAAGTATACCGATACACCAATTCGTTTTCACGCCATGCATCCTGGCTGGGCGGATACACCTGCGGTGAAGACGTCCATTCCCACCTTCTACAGAGTCACCAAAGCTATTTTAAGAACACCTGAACAAGGAGCGGATACTATTAAGTGGCTGGCAGCGGCAGAATCACCTCAGGATAGCAGTGGTCGGTTCTGGTTTGATCGGAAGCAGCGTAAAACACATCTGCTTCCTGGAACTCGGGAGACGGAAACTATGCGCGAGCAACTTTGGGAATTGCTTGTTCGGCAGGCTCAACTTCGCAATGAAGTTGATAAGGAATCACTCTGAATCTGAGCTAAAGAGTTTCAGCAGAACCTTTGACCTATAGTCAAAAATGCCCTTTAATTGACGCCTAACCAGAACCGCGTGGACCAAGTCTCCCAATGGGCCGAAAGGCAATGCATAGTCTACAATATCTTCGATAATCACCCCGCTAGTCATTGGATGGAATAGGTGCTTGTGATGCCAGAAACGATAGGGTCCAAAGCGTTGCTCATCAACAAAAAGCTTGCCTTCAATTACATGGCTTATTTCCGAAACCCAAGTCATGGGAATCCCCAATAATGGTGAAACACGATATGTGATGATCATTCCCGGATAGACCGGATAAGTGATATCATTGGTGATCGTGAACCCCATTTCCTCCGGGGTGATGCATTAAAGATTCCGCGGATCGGAGAAAAAGTGCCATGCTTCCTCTACGGAAATGGGAAGCTCCAACTTCTGATTAATACGGTGGAGTCCCATGAAACAGCTTTTTATTCTTCTGGCTGTATGGTGAAATCGAGGTTATCAAGATCATATCCTCTGGTTTCCAGCCTTTCTAAAATAAGATCAAGTCGGCCATTGTCCATCTGTGGGGTTCGGTTCAAAACCCAAAGAAAAATAGATAGGCTGCTTCCGACTACGGCCCATTCGTAAGGTTCTTCCGTATCCTGACCATCAAGCTCGATGATCCAGTAGTCGGCCCCGAAATCTTCGGTGAAATACACGACCAACTCTGCATTGGAGTCCGTATTCACAACCTCAGCCCGTGCCGTATCAATCTTGTACTCTCCGTTGAGCGATTCCAGGAAACATTCGTTGGCGACGGAAATGCTTTCATCTTCGTTTAGGGAATACGTTGCGGTTGAGCCAGTACAACCTTCTTGGAAGGGTATGGTGTAGGTTGCGATTTCATACCATTTTCCCAAATATCGGGGGAGATCTACATAGGCCACTGTTTTCTCTTCTTCTACATAAGGAGAAAAGACGGTTTGAGAAATCAACTCCTCGTTGTCATCTTCAGATTCATTTTCCATGGAGTCTTGGTCACCATCGACCATTGTATCTTCTTCGGAGTCAGTCGTGTCTCCATCCACAATAGTATACTGATCGCCATCTGTTTGGTTATCATCATCCTTGTCGTTGCAAGCAAAAGCTAGTGTTAACGATATACAAAGTATCCATACAAGGTCACCACCCATATTCCTTGTTTTCATTGTTCATTTCCTCGTTGTTTATGTTTCCTCACGATTCGATCATAGCATAGTACCCTCGATTTAAGTGAAATGAAAATCTATTTGTTTAATCGTTGGAAGTTTTAAAGGTGTGCGGTACAATTCCGTTTAATAAATGGGAAATCGAGAGGTGCAACATGGAGAAATTTAGCATACGCCAAGCCCTACGGAATGCCATCGAATCGGAGCAGGCATCGAGCGACTTTTACAGGTCACTCAAAGAATACACGGATAACGAAAGTGCTCAATCCTTTTTCGATGAAATGGCGGAAAAGGAACAAGAACACAAACGGCAGATAGAAGAAATATGGCGGACAATGGATGCTGCCGCCCTGCCGGATCAAGCAGACAGAGAGGTTGATTTTGTCGAAACGGTTTCCATATGGAAAAACGCTGATGAAATCTCTTATGAGGATGCTCTCGTCTTGGCCAAAGACGCCGAAAACAATGCTGAGCTATTTTACTCCGCCCTAGCAGACCAGTTTGAAGGAAACGATCGTGAAACACTCTTGAAAATTGCCGAACAGGAAGCTGACCATGCAAGATGGCTGGCGACTCGAATAAAAGAATACGCAGACAAGTCATAGTTAGCAAATGATAAGGAGATAGCGATGAAGAGAATCAAGTATATCAGCCGTTTTGCGCAGGCTCTTTCATCTGAGGATATTCAAGAGTTGGCTGACAAGGCTGCCGCTAACAACAAGCGGGATGACATCACTGGGGTCTTTATGGTCTCAGGTGACCTGTTTTTCCAGATAATCGAAGGACCAGAGGAAACAATTGACCCGCTAATGGGACGAATTCGAAGCGATAGTCGTCATCAGGATGTTCTGGTATTAAATCAAGAAGACAATGTTGCCAAAAGGATCTTCCCAGACTGGTCTATGCGGAAGGTTGATTTAAGTAAGGAAGCAAGTGTCGAAAACAACAGCCTAAAAGCCATTATGGAGACGATATTTATCCAACAACGTGTCCTGTCGAATTTAACGGAGACATTAGAACGAGCAGTGTGGCATCGCTTATCTTAATAAGCTGCCCAGATCCTTTAATCTACACACAGCGGCAGAACAGATCCAATATGACCTAACTTCCTACCTGTTGTTGCGCTAAATTCAACGATTGCTGACACTCTGTCACCATGCGAGAGACGAGTTCGGCAACGGTGGGGATATCATCGATCCGACCAACAGATTGCCCTACCGTGAGCATCGCATTTTGAGCATCACCGTTTTTCCAGACTTGACGGGCACGCTCGCCCGAAATGAGCGGGAACAGAGCCGAGAAATCACTGCCTTCTTGCTCAACTCGCTCTATTTCTTCCATAATGTTATTGCGTAAAGCTCGCAGGTTTCGGCCTCTTCTTTTAGTGTCAACAAGCTAGCAATGATCATTCTAGAAAAACACTTCGGTGCGAAAAAATATTGTAACGTCAAACCGATTTCAGCATCTTTTATGTAAAGACAGTTAGCAATCTGAGAATGCGATTTCAGAAAGGAGTCAGACGATGAAAACGAAACCACTGTTTCAGCTTGCCACCCTGGTATTGAGCAGCCAAACGTAAAAGCAGATAAGATAAGACGGCTCCCGCAAGAATCCAATACCCCCCCGGTCATGATGAGACGAGTTGCGCGACAAGTCGGAAAAAGCAGGTCAAAAGCCCTCGCCTTTATGCGAGGGTCAAGTTAAGGCTACCTCTAAAAATGAACTGAATTTCCATGAAGTGAAAATGATTGTCTGATATACTCAGTATTATCGCTCTTCCCCACTATTGAAAGGCCTTTTGCCATGTCGTCCCCCGGTCTCTTCGATTTACAGTTCCGCCTGAAAAAGATCGACCGCAACGGCGACCCGTTGAGCAAGTTGAACGCCCTGGTTCCCTGGGAATCTTTTCGCGAGGGGCTTGAAACGATTCACGACAAGCCGCGTAAAAGCACGGCCGGGCGCAAACCTTTCGATGTGATCCTGATGTTCAAGATGCTGGTGTTGCAGTCGCTCTATAATCTCTCCGACGACCAGACCGAGCAGCAGGTGCTCGACCGCCTTTCTTTCATGCGTTTTTTGGGGCTGGAGCTTGGCGACGCCGTGCCGGACGCCAAAACCATCTGGCTGTTTCGGGAACGGTTGAAGGAGGCGGGTCTGGTCGAGACTATTTTCGTACAGTTCAATGCGTTTCTTACAGAGCATGGCTTTGCGGCCCAGAAGGGTCAAATCGTGGACGCGAGTATCGTGTCCGTGCCCAAACAGCGCAACCGTCGGGACGAGAACGAGACGATCAAGCAAGGCGATGCTCCGGGCGACTGGAGTGAAGCGAAGCGGCGGCAGAAGGATGTGGATGCGCGCTGGACGAAGAAGCGCGGCGTCACCTACTATGGTTACAAGAATCATATTTCCGTGGACGTGAAACACAAGTTCGTCCGCAGCTACGCCGTGACCGACGCGGCGGTTCACGACAGCCGGGTGTTTGAGGAGTTGCTGGATGAGTCCAACACCAGCCGTGACGTATGGGCGGATTCGGCCTATCGTTCGGAAGAGAACATGCAGAACCTGAAGGCCGATGGATTCCGCGAGCATCTGCAACGCAAGGGTTATCGCAATCGTCCCTTGACGGATTGGGAGCAAAGAGGCAACCGCACGCGCGCCAGGATACGCAGCCGGGTGGAACATGTGTTCGGGATTCAGGCGAAGCGGGTGGGTGATGGGATCGTCCACGTGGAGGGTCTGGTGCGGGCGAGCGTCAAGATCGGCCTGCGCAATCTGGCCTACAACCTGGATCGCTACGCCGGTTTGGCGCAGGCGGCGGGATGAATCGGGGTACATGGCAGCTGATCTCTTCAGCTCTATGCGAAATGGATCGAAAGTCTATGGTGGATGGGTCTCAAAATCTGCAAAGCAAATAGGAACTCAAACTGAAATCGAGGAAATGTGAAAGTCGCCGGTCTCAAAACGCATTAATAGAGGTTGCCTTAACTCACCTCGGCACATACGCCGGGCCGTTAATGGTGCCATGGTGGCCATTGCCAGAATAATCAGTCAGTTGACTCGGATTCTCATCGTCCATCTTCCAAAGAGCTGTAATATACTCGTCGTTGGTGAAAGTCAAAGGCGGCTCAAAGCTCTCCTGGCCATAGCGAGCTGTGTTGCTGATGCGGATTTCGTCAATTTGACCTTTAAAAGCATCCCAGGTACTATCAAATCGATCATGCTGTCCGATGCGTATTTTTCCGTTCTTATTGCCTGCTGAACGACCTGATTCTGTTTCACTATCATGCAAATCGCCGTTCAGATAAATTCTTACTTCATCGTTGTCAGCATCATAAACTGCAGCAACGTGGTTCCATTCTTGTAAGGTTTCGCAACCTCTTGTTGACACAAGCCAAACAATATCATTTCCACTCCATAATCTGAAGTAGTAACGTTTATTGCTCGTGTATAGCCACTTTTCCTCAAACGAGGCTACCCATTTCCCAATTATCAGTCTTCCTGACGTCGTGGTTGGCTTCTTAATCCACACCTCCCAGGTAGCGCCAGAACTGGTGAAATCGAAGTCAGAGTGGTGGGCGACTTCTACAAACTCTTGGGGATCATCGAATTCCAATGCCGATGGCCAGAAACGATACGACAACAAGTAAACGACCTGGTAAAAAAATACTTCTGCGCATGATTCTCCTCCTTGTTTATTTTCCATGTCGCACGTGCCTTCTGAGATGCACGGTGACCGGCAATTCAGTGCTGGAATAGATAGACCCAACTCCAGCGTATGGTCATAGTGTATTTCCCCCAATTGGCACGTGTTTGCGTCGATGGTGTGCGAATGTTCGCGTAATGGCCTTTGCTGGCGACCAATATGCCTTTTGCAGCCTAGCCTGCCCGGCCCTCGACTACCCTTGGCTGGGTGCGGTTCTGCGCCGCAGGGGACTGGCCCGAGCGGCTGGAAGGGGTCTGCGGTTCTTGCGTGTGAGCCCGAAAACGCGAAGGCTTCGGGTGTGAGTGTCAGTTGGTGCTATGGTCCCGAGGAAATCCGGAGTCCGAAGCTTTTGTGGGAAATCGCAGCACGGCGTCGACCCCACCAGTCTTGTGGTTCTCCAGAGTCACTTCGCCGTCGTAGAGGCGTGCCGCCCTGCGGCAGAAACTGAGCCCCAAACCGTAGCCGCCGGTTGTCGTTTCCGTCGCAGCACGCCCGCGGTAAAAAGGCTCGAATACCCGCTCTAGATCCTCATCCGGGATGCCGGGACCATCATCGCCGACGCGGACTTCGAGATAATCGCCGTCGGCCGACGCCTCGACCCGGATCGGGCAGTCTCTGGACGAATACTTGTCTGCGTTGTCGAGTAGGTTCATTAGGACTCGGCCGATCAAGACTCGATCCGCCTCGATCGCCGGCAAGTCGGCCGCCAGGTGTTTCTCCAGCGCACGCTCGGGGTGGGCGCGCGAGAAGCGATCGAGCACCGAAGGTATCCAGTCGGATGGTTGGATGGAGTCGCGGCGCAGAGCGCCTCCATCCTCCCCGCGGGCCATCGCTACGTCCAATCGAGACAGCGCAAGCACATCCGACACCAGAGTCTCGAGCTCCAGCAAGTCGTCACTCATCGCCAGGATCTGCTCCCGGGCCTCCTCCCCGTTCGTAACTTCCACCAGATCCACCGCGACGCGGAGCCGGGCCAGCGGTGTGCGCAGCTCGTGTGAGACCTGGGCCATCAGCACCTGCTGCGACCGGAGCATACCATCGAGGCGCTCGGCCATCTGGTCGAGCACACACGCGAGCATCCCGATCTCGTCGGGGCGAACGAGGTCCGTGCGGGCTGCCAGGTTGCCGTCGGCCAGCTCGATCGCTGTCCCGGCCATCTTGCGAATGGGCACGGCGAAGATGCGGGCGAAAATCGTCGCCACCACGAACCACGTGAGCAATACCACGGCGATGCCGATCCCGTAGCTGACGTAGGTGACATGCCACTGTTCCGACGAAACAACGTAACGGGTGATGGCGTAACGCGTCCGACCCGATCGGCTCCGATGGCGTGAGACCTCGGCCCCGTCGTCGAGCACGACGACGTCGTGGTTTCCCCAGACGATGCTTCCGAAGTCCACGTCGGCGAGATGCTCGACACCGTGCCCGACGACCAAGTCACCATCGACGTTAAAGAGTGCGAACTTGAGGTTCGGGTAGTTGTAGCGGCTCCACTCGACGATCTCCTCTAACGTGCAAGGTTCGTCCTGAGCTCTCGCCAGCAGGGTCGCCGTCGCCTGCTGCTCGGTCTCGAGCCCCGTATTGCCGGCCCTTCGCCAAGACACGTCGGCACGCCCCCGGAGAAACACGAGACCGAACCACAACACCATGAAGGCCACGAACACTATCAAATAGGTCGTGAGCGCCAGAGGTATCCGTCGCTTCACGGTTCGTCCCCGCGAGACGGATTGAGCTGATACCCGACACCTCGGATCGTGCGCAGATAACAGGGACTTTGTGGCGAATCCCCGAGCTTGGCGCGAAGACGCGAGACATGGCCGTCGATGCTGCGGTCGAAAGCCGCCGCCGGATCGGCGTGAGTGAGCTCGAGCAGTTGATCGCGAGAGAGAACCCGCCCGGCGCGCTCGGCCATGACCTGAAGTAGTTCAAACTCGTGGGTGGTGAGCTCCAATCGTTCACCCCGGAGCCAGGCTTCACGCGTTTGACGATTTACGAGAATATCGCCGGCCTCGACCACGTCACCGACCGGTTTGAGCTCGCCACGGTAGCGCCGAACAATGGCTTGAACGCGGGCCAGCAGTTCCGGGGTCGAGAAGGGTTTGACGACATAGTCATCGGCCCCTTTCTCAAGTCCCATCACGCGCTCTCCTTCGCTCTCGAGCGCTGTCAGCATGATGATCGGCACATCGGAGCGCGCGCGGATCCTGCGGCAGACCTCGAGGCCGTTGAAACCGGGGAGCATGATGTCGAGCAAGACGCACTCGACGTGCGGCTGGAGCGCCAAACGTACACCCGTGGGCCCGTCGACCGCGACGTCTACACGGACCTCGAGTCTTTCGAAGTACTGTGCGATAAGCTTGGCAAGTCGGTTATCGTCTTCGACCAAGACTACATTGATGGAATTGCGAGAATCCACTTACTGTCACTCCATTTTTTGTCTCATGGCGAAACGTTTTCGCTGTCTAAAATACCACAGAACACAAGTATTCCGCCAGTCTCGAGTTCGAGCACTCGGACACGACATTGGATGCAGGCCCGGAGCATTGATGCGACGACCGGATCCGAACTACTGAGTCTCCCAAGTGCTCGTGTCGAGAAACGTGTACTCCACCTCGCCCAGCGTCACATACGTAGACCCATGAAGATCTCCGGCATCAAACTCCAGCAGATGCTCGTCTGGTCTGTCTTCGTGCCAATATACGGCCTCGTCTGGTCTGTCTTCGTGCCAATATACGGCATTGCCGTTGACATCGACGAAAGCGCAAAGAAGGTACTCGCGTGCAGAAATATCCATGAAGTTCACAGATGCTTCCGCCCCGTCAATCAACGCGCGCCGTTCCTGCACTCGATCCGACTGCGTTTCACAATTGTCAGCACGGGTCAGCCAAGCGTAGACATACATGCCGTCGTATTCGGCCTCAATGGACGTAAACTCGACATCCAGGTCGTTGTAATCGTCTCCACAGGCGATACAGGTCATCATCAGGATTCCCAACAGGGCAACATATACTCTCATTTCTTTCTTCTCCTTTCCATGTCACGTGTACTCGCTGAAATTCGGCAACAATACGCTGGAACAGGAAGACCCAACTCCAGCGTATGGTCATAGTATATTTCCCCCAGTTGTCACGTATGTGCGTCGATTGTGCGCGAATGTTCGCGGTGCTACGCGCCAAGGCATTTTGAAGTTTTACCGACGAAACTTCGTCACCGAATAAAAAACATGACATAGGTTTCCGGCTGCTATTTCTTTACGACGGAGGTTTTCACGCCTTTCGGGCTGATTACGTACTACGTGCTGTTCTTCATCCAGGTCGGCAGCCGGAAGGTTCATCTTGCAGGCATCACGCCCAACCCGAACGAGGACTGGATGAAACGGGGCGCGATCAACGCGGCGATGGCGGATTTGGGGTGTCTGGACGGCCAACGCTATCTGATCATGGATCGAGATACGAAATTCTGCGCATCATTTCGGCGTATTCTCAATGACGCTGGTGTGAAACCGATTCGCCTCCCGATCAGAAGCCCCGACCTGAACGCCTATTCGGAACGGTTTGTGCTTTCTGTAAAATCCGAGTGCATCTTGAAATTTGTCTTTTTCGGTGAGCAGAGCCTGTGGACGGCGATGCACTAATATCTGGCTGGTCAGACTGGAAAGAACATCTGATCATCGTCAAACCGGAGACGGTCACCCAAACTTGTCCGGGCAATACTGAGCGGCAAGGAGCCAGAGGGTTTGGCGGTGGAAAAATGCAGAGCTATTCTCTTAACTGGCACGAACAGGAAGAGCAGTGGGTCACTTGAAGGTGAGTTCGCGGAAACGGCGCGACCAGAACAGATTGAATTCAGCCAACATCTCAGTTCAGATGCATGTCGGCAGGATCAAACCGTATATTGCTACATTGAGAGTGCTTTCCTACTTTTCTTTAGCCTTTTATCTGGTATCATTGTAAGCTACTGACTTGCAGTATTGGCAAGTATATTCGCTGTATTATCAGGGCAGTATGCACCAGGCCGCAAAGGAGGCTGCAGTGTCCGATGACCCAAAAACCAAGGCGCAGCTGATCGAGGAGCTTCAGGCAGCCAAGGAGGAGATCGCGAGACTGAAAGAAACTGATAATGATCTCGCCTCCATGGTTCGGCCGCCTCAATTGCTTGACGCAATCCCGCATAATGCGTTGATCGTAGCGCCGGATCATACCATTCTTCATGCCAACAAAGCCGCCCAGGATGTGTCCGGTCTTTCTTTGGAAGAACTCAAGGGCCGCAAGTGCCACCAGGTGTTCCATCTGGAATCCGGACCTGCGAAAGGCTGTCCCCTTCAAAAAGCAGTCGCTTCAAAAAAACCGCAAGCTGAAACCATGATCATGCAGGGCATGCATGGAACCTATCATGTGGCCTGTACACCGATATTCGATGACGCTGGAAACCTGCAGAGCATCGTCCACATCGCAACGGACATCAGCGAACTTGCGAGAGCAGAAAGGGAGCGCAACGAGGCGGAGGACACCTATCGGCTCATTTTCCATAATTCGCCCGATGAAATCCTGTATATCGACCGCTGGGGAAAGGTGGTGGATGTCAACGACCGCGTCCGTGACATTTTCGGCCTTGAGCCGGAAGAGGTGCTCGGCAAACGTGTCACGTATTTCGCCAAATACGCCAGGGTCAGCGTAGCCAGGATCATGGAGTTGTTCAAGCGGGTGCTCTCCCAGGACGATCCACTGCATCAGGTCGAAATGGAGTGTAGACACAAGGACGGGCATACGATCTACGTTGAGTTTCATGCCGCTCTGATACGGAAAAAAGGACGGGTGGAGGGCATTCAGGTCAATGTCAGAGACATAACGGACAGAAAACGCGCCGAAGCAGAGCTATACTCCCAAAGCGAGTTGACGAGAAACATCACCGACACCAGCCCGATCGGCATTACCGTGGTGGATCCAGATGGGCGACTGAGCTATGCCAATCCGGCTGCGGAAGCGTTGTTCGGGTTGCAGAAAGATAAACTCCTTAAGCGGACGTACAACGATCCGCATTGGAAAATCTGTGATATCGATGGCGGTCCATTTCCCGACGATCAGTTGGCTTTCAATCGGGTCATGCAATCCGGTCACGCCGTGTTCGACGTTCAGCACGGTGTGGAAACGCCGGATGGTCGACGAATTCTGCTTTCCGTCAATGCAGCACCGATGAGGAATTCATCCGGCAACATCACCGGCATGGTCGCCATCATGACCGACATCACCGAACGCAAGCAGTCCGAAGATGAAATCAGAAAGAATAGACTGCTATTGGACAAGCTGTTCACTTCCATTCCCGACATGCTCTCCGTCCACGACCGGGACATGAATATCGTCTACTCCAACTGGAATGGCTTCGGCGCTGTCGAGCAGGAAAAGCGCGTCCTGGGAAGCAAGTGCTATACGACCTATCGCGGCTTCGACGATTTGTGTCCCGATTGTGAAGCGAAACGGGTGCTGGAAAACGGCGAAACCGTGCTGGTGCGAAAAAAGGTTGTCGAGGGCATCTGGGCGGAAATTCGCGCCTTTCCGATACACAACGAGCATGGCGATGCGGAATACCTGGTGGAGTGGGTGCGGGATATCACGGATGTGAAACAATCGGAATCGGATCTGCACGCCAGTGAAGAGCGTTTCCGATCCATGACAGAACAGTCGACTGATTTCATATCCCTAACTGATACGGAGGGGATTATCACCTATGCCTCTCCAGCGGCCTCGTCGGTGTTCGGTTTGGCGGCGGAAGACATGCTGGGGCGGCATTTCATGGATTTTCTGGATGAATCCTCCATTCCGAAGGCCATGCAGGGGTTTCAAGAATCGGTGAACGAAGGCGGCAAATCCAGAAACCTTGAATTGCTGATGAAACGCCGGGATGGATCACGTTTCGTGGGTGAGTTGAACGGAGCCCTGTTTGAATCGGGAGATCGGCAGGGGACGCTGGTGGTGATCCGCGACATCTCCGAGCGTAAGCACGCCGAAGAGGAGCTTCGACATAGCGAGGAGAAATACCGTCTCATCGCCGAGAATTCCTCGGACGTCGTCTGGAGAATGGAGCTTGATGGCCGCTTTTCCTACGTCAGTCCATCCGTAATGCGGATGACCGGCTTTACGCAGGAAGAGGTCATGCAGATGACGGTGGCCGACTATGTAACGGAGGAATCGGCCGAAGCGATCATGAATCTCATGGCCGAACAGCTTGCACTCCCAAAAGAAGAACGCTTGCCCTCCATCGTGCAAGAATTCCAGCAGCACACCAAAGCCGGATCGATTCTTGACATCGAGGCAAGCGCCACATGGGTTTATGACAAGGAGGGTGCGCCCACGGCCGTTCAGGGGATCACACGAGACATCTCAGAGCGGAAACAGGCGGAAGCGGAGCTGCGGGCCAGCGAGGAGAAGCATCGCCTGTTCATCGAAAACTTCAACGGCATCGCGTATCAGGCGTCGCATTTGACCTTCAAGCCCTACTATTTTCACGGCATGGTGAAGGAAATCTCCGGCTACGATGGGCAGGATTTCCTTTCCGGACGGACCGTATGGAGCGATCTTATTTTGCAGGAGGACTTGCCCCGGGTGAGGAAACTGGGCGAAAGGCTGATGAACGACCCCTCGTTTGTAGCGGACAGCGAGTATCGGATTCAACGTAAGGACGGAGGCCTGCGCTGGGTGCGCGACGTGGCTCGCTGCATCCCCGATGCCAGTGGAAATCCCGTAAACATCCAGGGCGCCATTTACGACGTTACAAAAGCCAATCAGGACGCCGAAGAAAAAGAGAAGCTGCAACAGCAACTGAATCAAGCCCAGAAGATGGAGTCGGTCGGCCGGCTGGCCGGAGGTGTGGCCCACGACTTCAATAACCTGCTCACCGGCATCACCGGCAACGTGTCGCTGGCCATGATGGACCTGACGCCGGGTGATCCGCTGTTGGATGCTTTGTCGGAGATCAATCAAGCTGCAGACAGCGCGGCGAATCTGACTCGCCAGCTTCTGGCCTTCAGCCGCAAACAGATCATCAAGCCGAAGGTGCTCGATCTAAACGAGCTGATTGACAACATGCACAAAATGCTCGTACGCCTGATCGGAGAGGATGTGGATCTCCAGACGATCCCGACGCGAGGATTGGGACACGTCAAGGCCGATGTCGGCCAGGTGGAGCAGATCCTGGTCAATCTGGCCGTCAACGCCCGTGACGCCATGCCGGACGGAGGAAAACTTACCGTAGAAACCGCCGATGTGAAGCTGGATGAAGCGTATTGCCGCGCCCATCCGCACGTGGAGCCCGGTGACTACGTCATGCTGGCCGTTTCCGACAACGGCGAGGGTATGGATGAGGAAACCCGAAAGAAGGTGTTCGACCCGTTCTTTACGACAAAGAAGGAAGGCGAAGGAACGGGCCTGGGTCTTGCGACCGTCTACGGCATCGTCAAGCAGCACGGTGGACATATCGAGGTGTATTCCGAACGGGGTGAAGGCACTACCTTCAAAGTCTATTTCCCGACGGTGGTCGAGCGGGCGGAAGCGTTCATCAGGAAGACCGAAATGGACGATCTGCCGAAGGGGACGGAGACGGTCCTGGTGGTGGAAGACGAATCCATGGTGCGCAAAATCGCCATCAGGATTCTCAAGCGGCAAGGCTACACCGTCCACCACGCGGATTCCGGCGGAGACGCGCTGGCCAAAGTGGAAGACGAAAACCTGCATATCGACCTCCTGTTGACGGATATCGTCATGCCGAACATGAACGGCAGACAACTGGTCGAGAAGCTTCAAGAGAGATTCGGAAACATGAAAGTCCTCTACACCTCCGGCTATACGGAAAACGTGATCGCCCATCATGGGGTTTTGGACGAAGGCGTCGACTTCATCGGCAAACCCTACACGCCGCAGGCGTTGGCGAAGAAGGTGCGGGCGGTTCTGGACGGGTGACCACTTCTGGCGATGTAACAAACTCCATTTTTCCAAATCTGAAAAACCACTCTCAGATATGCTATAAGTATAGAAGAAGACAGCGCATTCTAGCCTGAATTTCCCTTACATCCCAGCCACTTACCAGCCATCCACCCCGGATGGCCCGGACCGGTGCGTCCTTTTTCCACCAAACAAGGAGGTCAATCCATGAAACAGAAACTGCTCCCCCAGTCCATCCGCAAGACTATCCCGCCCTTGTACGCTCAGGACGGCAAAGGCATGGACGCCATCGCGCATTTGCGATTCTTCAGCGCCTATTCATCCAACGGCGTCTGGTACCTGACCGAGTTCGACCATGACGGCGGCGACACCTGTTTTGGTTGGGCCGAGATCCACTCCGGCTGCGGCGAACTCGGTTACTTCAGCCTGAAGGAACTCGAATCCCTGGAAGCACGTATCAACGGCCAGCGCATTCCCGGTTTGCAGGCCATCGAACGCGATATCCACTTCACCCCCACACCGCTCTCCCAGATCCCGGAGATCACGCGCAGTCAACAGTGAAGGATTTGTGAGGTTGGATGAAAGCGATGCCTTCTACTGGTCGAGGAGCCAGTCAACTCCGAATCGGGTGAACACGATACGTTCGTAAGTCTTTTCTTCGCCGGATTCGTACAGCACACCGATCCAACGATCCTGCGTGACGACAAGATCCGAATACGCGGACGGTCCTTCGTGAATGACGGCAGGTGATTCCCAGGTTTCTCCCTCATCAAAGCTGCTGAGTATGGTCAGATCCCGCCGTTCACTTGGATGGCCGGGACTGGAGAAGAGCAGGTGATTGCGCTCGTATCCCCGATCGATCGCGCCATAACGCTGCACCGAGCCCTGAACAACAGGCGAGATGAATTGCGCATCCCCGGCATATAGACCATTAAAGCTTTCGCCCCCGTCGCTGCTATAAGTTACTGCCCGGCTGGCACCACCTTCACCGCCCTGGTTCCGACTGTTGAAATACAGTCGTCCATCGTTCAGTTCGACGACCGTGGACTCACTGGGATTCATCTCCCCTTCACCCTGGCTGTCTACAGCCCCCAACTGCCATGTCAGGCCATGATCGTCGCTGTAGATGGCATGTGCGCCCAGGAATTCATTGCCCCCGCCACCATCGGTGGAGTGATTGCAAGGGATCAATAAACGACCGGCATGCGGTCCACGTATCAGTTGAATGCCGTGCACCGGACCCACGGCATACCAGCGCCAAGTATCGGGCTTCACGCTCTCGGTAATTTCGATCGACTCCGACCAGGTCAGGCCGTTATCTTCACTTTTTATGAGCCAGACGGTGCGTGTGCCGGTGGACCAGCCTTCGCGGATCATAAATTCTGCGTCCCCCCCAAGCCCGTGGGTGTGAAGCAGAAAAACGGTACCGCTGCTCCGGTCTACAACAGCCGATGGGTTGTTGACCATGTTTTCGCCATCGTCTCCAAGTACGACCAGATCGCCCCAGGTTCTTCCACCATCCATACTGCGTCGCATGACCAGGTCGATATCGCCCCAGTCCACTTCCGAATTCACCCGGCCTTCGCAAAAGGCCAGCAAGGAGCCATCAGGAGCTTCCACAATCACGGGGATACGGAAAGAAGCATACCCATCCGTACCGGCCTCAAATACGGTCACGGTTTCTGGTGGATCCGCGCGATCCGGGGCAATTACAACTTCCTCGTCGGGTTCTGATTCCGTATCATCGTCTGCCGCTTCCGCATTTTCATGATCGAAGTCGCCATCTATGCCAGGGGAGGAGTCCGAGCCACCAGAACAACCCGATACGATAAGCACTCCCATCAGCAGAAAGACAAGATTCGTGATTGTCCGCATATATCCCTCCAAGCAAGATCTTCAACCTAGCATGGCATGGGAACCGTGACAAGAATTCCGAACAATACCAACCCATTGGAGAAAGGAGCCCCCATGGACCGAAACAACATGGATCGCACGACCATCGACACCCAATTTCACCGTCAGCTGGACATCATCCATCCCGACAAGCTGGATTTTCCCATCACCATCATCGGCGCGGGAGCCTCCGGTTCTTACACCGCGCTGGCCTTGGCCAAGATGGGCTGTACGGATCTCAACATCTACGACGATGATACGGTCGAACCTCACAACCAGCCGAATCAGGTCTTCGGCGCTGAGTACTTGGGCCAATCCAAGGCAGTGGCGCTGGGTGTCGAGATCTACCGTGTCACCGGGCTTCTGCCCGGTCAGTTCCGCCAGCGATACACCGATCAGATGCTTGGCCGCGATGAACCCAAGCGCCTGGTCATCTCCTGCGTTGACAGCATGGACACGCGTCGGATGATCTGGCATCAGGCCAAGGCCCAGGGCAGCCGCGCCCGGCCTGTCACCATCATCGACCCACGACAGGGCGGCGAGTACATCGTGATTTACACCGCCAAATCGCACGGCGACCTGATGGGGGCGCAGGCTTACGAGGAGATGCTGCACCCGGCGGAGGAGTCGATGCAGCTGCCCTGCACGGCGCGGGCGGTGATCTATAACTCGATGCTCACCGGCGCGCTGGTGGCCATCCTGGTGAAGAAGCACGCGCTGGGGCAGCCGCTCCTGCGCAAGATCATGGTGGACTGCTCGGCCTTCGGGCTGGCGGTCGAATAACCTGACGGAAAGGAACCCGAATGAACAACCTGGACAACCTGAACACGGACCTGGACGAAACGCGTAAGGGACTTTTCGCCATCATCCGAGAGAATCGCCATGCCGCCATAGGCGCTGGGGTCTTGGCCTCGGTCGGCGCTGCTGTAGCCGGACCCGCCGGATCGGCAGCAGGCGGAGCCATCGGCGGCCTGGTCGGCTACGCGCTCGATCGCCTGACCATGACCAACGAGGATATCGACAACCTGAACGATGACTTCACGGACAACGCCGATCCTGAAACCTGGGATGCGGACAGCGAGCGCGACGCATGAAGGAGACCACGCGCATTCTGAAGGCCGCTGTCGTGCAGGCCATGGCCATCTTGACCGGCAAGCTGTTCGACAAGGCGGCGAAGCGATTGAAGAAGAAAGTGAAGTGAGCATATCCCACCGACTATCCTACCATTCATACCCACCAGCCGCATCCATCCCGCGGCGGAAGAAGGTTCCAACCTTCTTCTTTACCCGCCGTGTCCGATGCACTTCCCAATCTTTTATGCTGGCACCGATACTCGTATAGCCCGAGGCCTATGGAATTTTCGATTTCGGCCTGGAAACGGGGCCTCCCTCTACTACCAATTGGGTCGATTTCCGGAAAATCGGGAAAATCCGACAGTATGCTTGTCGGTCGGCAGGTAAAAGAAACGAGACCGGGCGGGATTGAACGCGCTCCCGCATCCGGCCGTTTCAGAAATTTTTGGGGTGTTTTCCGGGTTATTGACAGGCCGCTTCAGCGGGGCTGAGTGTTTGACAGATCTGCTCGCCGGAGCAGATTTCCTCCTCCACCCATCGTCCGCTGGCGTTGCTATGGGCTCCGTACCCGCTGAGCCGTGAGAGAGCCGGGGAGTACGCCGAGGTGCTTGAGATGGTGCGCATCGGCCCGTCCGCCTCGAACAAGCAGCCATGGCGGATCGTGACGGACGGTGCGGACCTGCACCTCTAGGGGTCCCAAATCGGGAGACAGAGCCGTCTCTCAAACAGGTCAGGTTGACGGTGAATCGACATCGGGAGTCCCCGGAAAAAGCGTCGCGTCTGCCAGACCGATCATTGTAAATCTCTTTTAAAAAGTGCGGCGGGTATCGGTCGAAAAGTGCGGCAGCCGGGTTCAAAAATATCCCGCCATGAGCGGGAAGTCAATCCTTGGTTTTTGGCTTCCGTTTTTTAGCTTCTATCGTCTCCTTTCTTCTTCCTGTCGTTGGTTCGTTTTTTTTCGCCGTTTCGCCTCTTTCAGCCTGAAACTTTCACCATTGGCCTCCAGGATGTGGACCCGATGGGTCAGCCGATCCAGCAGGGCTCCTGTCAAGCGTTCATTTCGAGGATCTCCACCCAGTTTTCGAAGGAGAGATTCGTTGTCACCATCACGCTCTGACGCTCGTAGGCTCGGCTGATGACTTCAAATAAAAGTTCCGCTCCCGCTTTCGAAAACGGCACGTAACACAGCTCATCCAGAATCAACAGATGCTGCTTTTCAAGCTGGATCAGAAAGCGTTTCAGCTGCCGGTCCTCCCGCTTTTCAAGTAACTCGGTGACCAAATTGGTGAGAGTGAAGAAGCGGACCTTCTTCCCCTGGGCGCAGGCTGCAAAGCCCAAGGCCGTCGCCAGATGCGTTTTTCCCGTGCCGCTGTTGCCCATCAGCAACACGTTTTCCCGTTTCCCGATGTACTCGCCCGTGAGAAGCTCTCGCAGCAACGATTCTGATCTTCCCCCGAAAGAGTGGACACCCACAAGTTGGGTAAGTTAGGATGTCTACTCAATATAAGGGAGGAAGAAAGCATGACACCGCAAGCGAAGCGCTACTACCGGGAATTCAAGTTACAGACCGTCCGGTTGATGGAAGAATCGGACAAACCCATGCGGGTGATCGCGGAAGAATTGGGCATCTCGGTCAACACCCTGTCACTCTGGAGAAAAGCCGTCCGCGAAAGCGGCCAGATGAGCCCCGTCGATTACGAACGGGCGTACTGGTCAGGCAAACTGGAGGCCGCCGCATGACACCCAACTTGTGGGTGTCCCTCTTTCGAGGGGAAGATCACCTTTGGTTAAAAACGGTGATAAATAACTTTGTTTCGATATCCAATTGAGCAAACACAACACAGCGACCTGCCGAATCGAGCGGATTGGATTTAAATATTCATCATTTAAGGTAGGCTATTTTGAAATCGCTCTACGTTGATGCTTAAATGGCATAGCCTGCCCTATTTTGACAAGAGCACAAACTTCTGATATTTTTCAATTATCGTCACAGAGCAAGAAAAGACCCAATGCACGTTGACTGGCAAAAAAGGGATTATAACATGAAACCTATATGTTGTAGAGTTCTTACGGGCCTGATTCAGGCGCTGCCCATCGGCTGCACCGCTTTGCTGCTTTTTGCATTGATGATTGAAACAGCATATGCCGAAATAAATTCGAACTCAAACGATAAAATCCTCATTATGAAACTGGAAGGTGATTCCGGTATCGACGCAAAGCAATTGAACGCCATTTCAAGTCGCATTAGCGCTGAAATCGATGCTGCTACCGATAAAAAAATCGTCACGGAATATGATCTGGCGAAAGTGGTCAATGTAGCGGAGAAGCGTCAACAATGTGGAAGTGACGATTCCGGCTTCCTCGCCGAGATAAGCGCGGCTTATGGCATTCCCGAAATTATCACTGGCCATCTGGATCGAATCGAACCTTTTTATGTTTTGAGTTTAAGTCATATCAATGCGCGTAGCGGTGTTACCATTGGTCGATCCTTTACGGAGGTCGAAGGGGATCTCGGCCTTGTTCTCAGGCTCGTACCTAAAAGCGTTGCCAAACTTTTCGGTAAAGAACTTCCCCCCGATCACCCGGCGGCCAGTATTGAAGCAATAAAGTCCGCCATGAAGGCTGAATGTCGGAGAGAACTGGAAATCGATGGCAAGAGTTATAACGAAGATGAAGCGAGAACCTTACTGAACATCAAAGATGAATCCAGTCCGGCTACCCGTTATTTTTCAGACACCGTCGAGGCCTATTTCCGCGAGTCGATGATTTTGTGTATGTTGCATAAAACAGGAAAGATAGATTCCGAATCTTACATTAAAAAGAGGGCGATGATTTTCGATCGCTTTGCGACTCTGGTAAACATCAATAACGAGATGCCGCACCAATCAATCAACAACACAGATCTCCCGATGTATCAAGAGGGATTGGCCGGAATCCAGGCGAAAAACGACGGTCAGCCGATTCAGATTCAACTCGGAGTTTTTTCCGGTGATAGAAGCCTGAATAGCGGTAATTCCCTAAATAGCGGACAAGGGTTTCGCCTTGAGGTGAATGTCCCGCAAAAATCCTTCCTCTATATTGTTCTGGTGGATTCCTCGAACATGATTTCGAGGATTTATCCGGCAGAATTGACAGGAACGGAGAATCCGGTCAAGGGACGGATACGGATTCCCACTGGTCAGAGTCGGGAATTTTATCTGGATGACAAACCCGGTCTCGAGCGTTTGCTTTTCTTCGTTCAGCCGAATAGGAGCATCGCCATTGAGACGACGCTGAACGAAGTCGGCAAAACAGGCTCCGGCACTCAGGAACAGGCCGTCGCTGTATTGACGCGCGGGATAGGCATTCGCCGGAAACTGACGATGGTGGTCAATGCGGCCTCCTCGAGTAATAGCTTGGGAAAACAAACGTTGGAGGGGCTTGGGCAAGCCGCGTTTGAATTCCAGATCAAGCATCGGTAAGAATCGTTATGGGGCGGCAATCAAAAATCAAAATATTCTTACACGGGGAAGGACCAGCGATTTCCTTTCGATGGAGTATTTGTTTTCACTGGTTGGCTTCAATCGGCCTTGGATTACTGATCCTTGCCGCACCGATGTCAAACCTGGCTCAATCCGATGGGATCAGACAGCGCGGTATCGGAGTAAGAGAAAGCGGTAACAAACGACTTAACGGCTGGTATGCCGCCAGCCATGCCCTTGTTATAGGAATCGATGACTATTCGCATGGCTGGAGCCGACTTGGGGAGGCTGTTGCTGACGCAAAACGAATGGTAACCGTGCTTGAACAGCATGATTTCACGGTGCATACACTGTTCAACAAACAGGCAACGTTCCAGGGCATTATTCAAACGCTTAGAAAAATGGCAGCCAAGACCGACAGGCATGGCCGCTTCGTTGTCTACTACTCTGGACACGGATTTACTAAAAAATCGAAATGGGATGCCACAGCTGCCGGTTATCTCGTTCCGGTTGAAGGAAAATCCGGTGATATCTCCAATTATATTTCCGTCAATCAACTTCGAGAGGAGATCCTCAACCACTGCCAGGCCAAGCACGTCCTAGTGATTCTGGATTCCTGCTTTTCAGGGACGTTGTTGACGAGGGCCGGAATCGCGGATGGCCTTATCGAAGACTATCTCAGAAAACGGGGAGTATACGGGATTACGGCCGGAATGCAGGATCAACCTGTTATAGACGGATTGTTCACGGCCGTGCTGGTGAAGGCACTTCAAGGCAATGCGGATTATAACGGTGACGGTTTTGTCACTTTCAAGGAAATCGGTATGTATACCGAGCAGAATGTAGGTGCCAGAAATCGTCTGCAAACGCCTGATTTCGGGGTTATGTACGGATCGGGTCAGATTGTTTTTCGATTGGCGTCCAGGCCGGAGAACTCAGCCGGAAACGGTTACCGGACTCCCGACATGAAAGCCTATGGAGCCCTGTTAAAGGATGCAGAGAAAATCGAAATTCAGAAAAAGGAAGATGCTGAAGAGCACAAACAATATCTGGAAAAACTGGAAGATGCCTGGAGTACGGTATACAAAGTCGCTCGAATGGAGGCCGTACCGGCATCCAAGCGGCGGGAAAGCGTCGCCAATTTTTTAGAGGATTTCCATCTCGAAAATCGGCATCGCCTGCAAGCCGAAAAACTTTTAAAAAGTATCGATCACGAGAAACATTCTCTTAAGTTACTGAATCAGGGAGATTCTTTCTCCGACCTCAAGCCCGTCGAAATCAAAACGTTTGACAGTGGTATCCAAGCTCTTGATTTTTCTTCCGGCGGAGACCTGTTTATAGAGGGGGGCTGTGCAGACTATTCCGATGTTCTGTGTTTACGCGGCGGAGTGCACGTTCGCAGCATCGACACTTTTGAAATCCGTGTCGATATCCCTTTTCATCTTGGAGCAGTCTCTTCCGTGGCCTTCTCTCCGAACGACAAGCAGATAGCGTCCGGTGGCTATGATAAAACCATTCTCATTTCAAGAATCAAAGATGGACGTACAATTTTCAAACTCCAAGGCCACAAACGAGACGTAAATTCCCTTGCCTATTCTCCCGATGGCCGAATCCTGGCAAGTGGAAGTATGGATGAAACTATTCGCCTGTGGAATTTATCCGATGGAAGTTTGTTGTCCGTTTTAAAAGGGCATCGCGGATTTGTTAATAAACTTGCTTTCTCTCCAGACGGAGAACTATTGGCTTCCGTCGGTTCCGATGGCAGATTGATAATCTGGGGAGGACCGCGTGCGGAGAAATTGCACACGATAAAAAACAAATCGTCGCTGACCGCCATTGCGTTTTCACCGAATTCAAAATGGGTGGCCGTGGGAAGTGATTCGGGACAGATAATGATTTACGAAGCCATGACGGGGCAGAGTAAAACAAAATTGGAAGGATATCCCAATCCTGTATCTGCCATTACATTCATCAGTGGAAATCTGCTTGCAGAAACCGGCAAAAAAAGGGGAGTTAGGCTCTGGGATTTATCAACTGCCTCACCGGTTTCTTGGTGGAAAGTACCGAAAGGCACCATGTACACCTTGGCCTACCATCAAGAAAAACGGATTCTTTTAGGCGGCGGTACGATGCCGAATTTGTATTTATGGAAACTACCATAGCAATTCACAATATTTGCCTCAGATCATTCGATAAAATAATCCCATTCCACCAATCAAGTGGAATGGGATTTAATTTTAAATGGGGTTCAAGTTTACAAACGCCCCGTTCTTTTCAGAACGTCGGCTACTTTATTCTGGCTATAGACCCCACTTCTATATTCAGTAGCGTGTCATCGCCATCGAGAACGTAGCCGACTGAAGCACGATCGAAAACCTGGACGATTACGAAACGAGCCAGATAGTCGTAAGTGCGGAATTTAGTCGGTAATACAATAAAACCAACAAAGCCGCGTTTCATGTTGTCGCTTTCCCCCGAATTGATCGTCAGCTTGCGTCCTTCAATGCTGGTAACACGAATGCTATCGTTGAGATTGAGTTTGCCGAATCGACCGGTGAAGCCAATCTTGATATCTTCGGAAATATCTTTAACATCTCTCCGATCCAGTGTAAGCACGGATTTAGATTTATCCGTTGTAAAACGCACTTTGCCGTGATTGCTGAAAACCACAAGATTGCGTAGTTCATAGCGCCATGGTGCCACAACAGTCCCATTGACGATGCGATAATCGAATTCGAAATAACCGTTGCCCTTTTGATCAACTTCATAAGCCGTAATGTAAGCCAGAAGAATGCCATCCACTCTGTTTACTACGGAGCGGTACTGCTGTCGTGTTTTGCTTTCAGGGATGAAAGCATCGAGCTCTTTTTGAACCATTCCTGATTCACGTGTATATTTACGGGTCTTGGATTCTTTCTTTTTCTTGTTGTTCTTGCTTTTCGAGCGGCTTTTTTTGGATGTTTTGTCTTTATGATAGATGGCTTCTTCTTCTGCAAGCATGGCCGACCAGTTTTCAAATTCGTAAAAATCGGGACGATCCAAGGTTAAATCCGCTCGATCGAAAATGTCGAAGCGTTGTGTATGGAACAATTCAGTCGTCAGGATGTCCGCTGCAGCATCCGTAACGAGACTTGCTTTTCCCGTTTGATCGACAAAAGTCAAAACGGCGATTTTATAACGCTGTGATCTTGGGTCAATCCGCTCTCCCTTTGTATCGACTTTGGAAAGCGGAGGCATATCCGGGTAGGAAATTCTGCTTGGCGAGCAAGACATGATCAGCGAAATACAGGCGATCATCGCCAGTGGGACCAAACTGTTAAGCAGCAATTTTGTACTCATTTGTTTTCTCCGTATTCTAGCAGTAGCAAGGCTTTTCAAATCGCATATCCATTCGACTTTGTCTACTTGGAATAGCGCATTTTTCGAAGGTTATCCGAAGCGTACCAACTAGCCCTCGGGTTTCCGAGATTGATCTTTGCCATGTTGAAATAGTTTTCAGCTTCCGAATGTCTGCCATTCAAACGGGCGTCAAATCCGCACCAGTTCAACATCTCAACAACATTTGTGTCGATTTGACCCGGTTTAAACATTGAATTGCTTAGATTGCACTGTGGCGGATTGGATTCGCCGAGAAGGATGGCAAGTTGAACGGCGAACATTTCCTTTCGTGTACTCATGACAATCAACGAATCCGCCAAGCTGTCAATCATTCGCCTCAATCTCAATTCGCCGACTTCATGGATAATGTCATCGATGAAACCAATTTGATACCGAAGCATTTTCACGTCGCATTCTGCCACGGTTCTCAACTTAACGATGATGTGCTTATAGATATAGGCTTCGTACAGAACAACAAGACCGAGCGAGATCACCTGCTCCTTGATACGATCATCTGAAGGGCGCTTTTCGAGCAGGTTGACGAAATCATTAAACCGTCCAAAAAGCATGTTTACAATATTGACCTGCCTGTTTAATTGCTTCACTGTAAGCCAGCCATTCTTTTTGGAGACGCAATACATTTCATCCACGCGGTCATGCTGGCGCCGAAAGGAATTGCGGCTGTAAATGCTTATTTCCTCCGCCAAACGATTAATCTCAGCATTGGTCAGATGTGGTGTGGTAAAGGGGCGCACAGCTCGTCTTTCAGTTGGCGGCAATACGAAATCTTCACCGAGATATCGTTCGAATTCACTGGATGTGTAATTTTTATACGAGTCTTCCTCGGAGTACATTTTATCCAAATTCAATGATGCACTCTCTGATTGTCCGCGAAAGCTGAATGCAGAAACGCTTTCATTGCCATCCTCGCCATTTCCAATAGCCGACTGGCTTGTTTCAGATGGCTTGTTTTCGTTTACAGCCGGAGGATCAGCGGATGAGTCGGATTCGGAATTGTCGCTCTCTGAGTCACCCGAACTCAACATGTCGCCGAATCCGGCATTTGCGTTAACCGGTGCTAGAAACAACAAGCTCAAGACGAAAACAAGCAACAAAGTTGAAGGGCGCACAACCTTTGTTTTCATTCGTTTCAATTTCAATTGATCGGTGTTTTTCTTCATTCTATTTCTCCCATGCGCTCGAGAAAAGGTATCGGAAGCCTAAAAAGGCACAATCAGCCTATTATTCGCAACGACTTTCAGTATTTCCGTTCGTATATTTCAATACCATACCCGCCAGGATTATTCACGCTTCCACACTTAATGTGGGATACATCGCGTGCAGGCTCGCCGTTTGCCGAGACAAATATGAAAGTGACCCCTGAAAGTACTGCTTTGATTTTTGATCGTTGTTGATTATTTACCGAGGAATATAACAAAGGTCTGTATTTGCTGTCAATAGAATAATCGGGGTGTGGTTACCGGATCTGACCTATCCCCAGTAATTTTGAAAGGGACTTGCCATGGAGTAACATCGGAAGTGTCTAGTTTCCATAATGAGGTGATCCATGACGAGTCCCCATGCCATTTTCTACTGGATCGAGCGCCATGTAAAGCCCATGCGTCGATCACGTCAAAAAACTTTGGCCAGTGTGGTTGCGGCGGCCATGTGCATGACCGGAGCAGGCGTGCTAGCCCTGGGACGGGCGATGCAGAGCCGCACTACAGCCAAACATGCCATTAAGCGCGTCTGGCGCTTCTTTCGCAACGCGCGGCTGGAAATCGAATCCATCCAGCAGACCCTCGCCAACGAGTTGGCTCCTCCCAATGCACCGGTCGTCATCCTGCTCGATTGGACCGAATACGGTCGCTATCAGACCTTGTGCGCCGCCCTGCCCAGAGACGGTCGGGCGTTGCCGATCTGGTGGAAGACCATCGTGCGCCACAGCGGCGAAGGGTCGATGGTTGCCGTCGAGCAGCAGGCCTTGCAGCCAGTATCCGGAAGCGAAGGAAGCGATGAAGAAAGCCAATGAAAACTCCAGCATACTAGTCATTCAGTCATACGATGGCGGTGACAACCCCGTGTTCATTGACGGGATCAAATGCTGGCGACGATATCGCTTCGGTGGATGGGTGACGATGCGGGATACGGATGACTGTTCTTCCTTTCAGGAGTTTTTTCGCATGTTCGTCAAACGGTAAGGTACTTTGCATGATTTTCGTTTGCGTCCGACCTCCGAAACGTAAAAAGTTTGGGTGAAACCATGTACGACTCATACATCGGTATTGACTACTCCGGGGCAGAAACGGCTGAAAGCCGCCTGAAGGGACTGGCTGTCTATCAATCCGCCCAAGGCGAGGAACCCCGACGCGTCCCCACTCCTGACGCCCGACCACATGGTCCTCAGAAATGGTCCCGACGGATCATTGCCGAGTGGCTAATAGAACAACTACACTTGCAGCGCGTCATCGTTGGTATCGACCATTGTTTCTCTTTGCCTCTTGCCTGGTTCAAACGCCAGGGCGTGCGCGATTGGAACCAGTTGCTGGAAGTCTTTCCCCGCCTGTGGCCCGCTCATGAAGCCGTTTACGTCGACATGCTGTGGGAGATTTACGACTCACCGCCACCGGGCGGTTTTCCAGACGAACTGTGTATCACGGAAACTTGGACACCAAGTGCCAAGAGCGTTTTCCGCTTTGACGGTCCAGGCACGGTGGGAAAGTCGAGCTGGGCGGGCATCCCCTGGTTGGCCCACATCCGAAAGGAAATCGGCGACCGGGTCCATTTCTGGCCCTTTGATGGTTGGACGCCGCCGGAGAACAAATCGGTCATAGCGGAAATCTATCCATCTATGTTCAGCCGCCGCTATCCGCGAGAGGATCGCAATTCCCACGAACACGACGCCTATGCCGTGTCGCGCTGGCTATCCGAAATGGACCGTACCGGTCGCCTAGAGGCGTACTTTCATCCGCAGTTGACGGATGCGGAGCACCATATTGCGCAGTCGATCGAAGGCTGGGTGCTGGGCGTGATGTAAGGGACGGATTCGCGGCGGATCTTTCCGGACTGGTTTTGAGCCGCTGTCGGATCGGCCGAGCCTAGGGGGGGGCCTAAAAGAATCCCAATTTAGATTGGGACAAATGCTTTCCAAATCGCTTGAAATCCTTTCTAAGTAACGCTATTTTCTTTCCAAACATAAGGATATTCTTATAAAATAAAGCATCTTTATATTCAGAAAAGGGGTTGATCATGCCGGAGTCACAAAAAGCCAGTTGGGAACGGCTAGCTGACATTGATGTAGAGTACTGGGAAGACTTTTTCCGGCGAGCATCCAGCTCTCTTGAATTACCGAACCTTTCTGAGCATTTTCCCAAACCATTGCGCTCAAATCAAATCCTGTCTTCCATTGAAAAATTGCCCGTAGCCATATCGGAACCACTGAGTCTGCTTTTTGACAGAGTGGACTCGTTGGCCCATGCGGAAGGTTTTAGATGTTTATTGATCTCGATAAACGAGAAAGGTGGAATCCACTTTTATCAAGAAATACCCAATATGAAACCTGTTGAACTCGCACTCATGACCAGCGCCTTCAGTCCCGAAGCGTTTGATCGAGCAGAAGAGCTGTTGAAAGCGAATTCGGAGGTCAACGCTGAAAGTCAAGAGTTCTCAAGCGATACTCAAAGAAAACTAGCCCCTTTTCAAATTCGAAGCTTAATAAGGCTGCTCAACAAGTTCTCGTTTCCCAGTTATTATGACAGGAGCACTTATTTTCATGATGATCAAGGCGATCACTTTATCATTGAACATGAATACTGTTCTCAAGAACAGGAGCAAGGGAAAATCTGGGTGGATCACATTGCGATTGATTGGGTAAAGGGTAGATACACGATTTTTTGCGATTATAAAGATGAAGAGATATTAACGTATTATCATAACTGTTTGGGCCCAGTCATCCGAGATTATTCCGACCCCCTACCAGAATTCGTTCGAGGAAGGATTTTCAACCAAATATGCACGTCGGACGTGAATTGGTCCAAAAAACTCTCCGCCTATCAAAAAAGAATTTCTGAAAGCAAATGGGGAAAGGAGTTGGTAGGCAACAGTCCAGGGTTCTACGAATTTATCAAGGAGATATTTGTTAGTGTTGTGGATGCTCGCGTTCCTCCAACAAACCTGCTCCTGCTTGGAGAAACAGGAACGGGAAAAACCTACGTCGCGAGATTGATCCATCAGCTAATCGCGAGCCGGAGGTCGCACAAATTTGTAATCTTTCGTGCTGCTGATAAAGGTGACAAGGGAGATGCAAATTTATTGAGAGGAGAATTACTTGGAAGGGCAAAGGATTATCCCAACAGAGGTGACCAAGCAGAAATCGGCAAGCTGAAGCAGGCCGATAAAGGGACGCTGTTTATTGACGAACTCCAGAACTCATCGATTGAAATTCAGGAACATCTCAAAGTGATCATGGATGGGGAGGAAGTCGAGCCGCTTGGTTTGGATCCTTACCGAGCGGATGTATTGGCAATTATGGCTTGTAACCTGGATATTGAGGAACTTGTACAAAACGGTAAGATTTTGCACGATCTTAAGCGACGAATTCAATGCAAGATTGAAATTCCACCATTAAGAGAACGCAAGGGGGATATTATGCCTCTTGCCAAATCGTTTTTGGTTAATACGGGCGTAGATAGAATAGAAAAAGAAGCTCGCTTGGCTCTGCTTCTCAATGATTGGACGGGGAATGTAGGAAAGCTAGAGACTACAATTATGGGAGCTGTCAATAAGACTCATAATAAAACCATACATGTTGAGAATCTGGAAATCGAAGAAAAATTAAAATCATATTTGAGCTCTCTCGAAAAAGAGGAGATAGAGCGCTATTTATGGATGATCGCCGAACAGATTGCGGAACAGGAAGGTTGGGCTCCAAATGCTGGCTTCGGAGCAAGAGTTGCAGAGATTGCTGGAGAAACTGAAGCAAAATACTCAACATGGAAGAGTTCAAAACAGTCAGTTGAGTAACTATTACAAGCAGATAGCACTCTCCAGCTAAGGGCGATGTCCTTTTCTCGATATTATCCTTTCCAAATGGCATTGAATTCTTTCCAATCGTGAATTCTGCAATCCCCAGACCTAGTAACAATGCCACAACATGTGTCATTCCGGCTAGTTGCGGTTATGGCACGAATGCTGCTGTAGTTATGCTCCAAGCGACGTCGCGTGGGTTATTCACATCGCAGATGAAAGGAGCATGACATGGAAGCAGTGAAATCGAGTCTCTGCTCAGAAAGTAGGATCAGGAGCAATTGCCTAGCCAAATTATTGCGAACCGGGAGTTTGTCATGAGTTCGGTGGACGACAATCTGGAAGAGCGTGTACACGCCCTATTGGAGCGTTTTCCCGACCTTTTGGCGCGGAAGGACCTGGACCGCATCGGCAGGGAGACCAACATCCCAGTGTCCCGGTCGGTCTTATATTCTCCGCCAAAGGGGCTGGAGATCACCACCATTGGCTCGCGAAAGTTGCTCTGGAAGGACGACCTGGTGCGCTACCTGGTGCAGCAGACGCAAAAGCCGCTGTGATTGAGGCATAAGGGAAATAGAACCTAAACGCTGTAGCCCGGAGCCTATCCGGGTTCCGGGCTACAGCGATCACCATAATCACCGAAAGCATAGGAGGAGAAAATGGCGTTATCCAAACGTCAAGAGGGACGTCTGCGCAAAATGAACACGAAACTGTACCCTGGGAAGTTGAGGGTCTTGAAGTCTGGCTCGATTCAGTTCGATTACCGGCGGGAGGGCAAGGTCATTCGGAAGGTGCTTGGGGATGAAAGTGCGCTGGAGGAAGTCTACGAAAAGGCGCTGTTGCTCAGGAAGGAAGCCACCGAACTGCCGTTGGCGACGGAGCGGGATGCTACACTTGGTCAGTGGTATGATCATTGGAGCACGGAACGTTTCCCGAATTTGGAGAAAACGACCATCGCCACGTATACCAACTGCTGGAAGCGTATCGGGCAGGAACTCCGGGAGACTCGGCTTCAGAAGATGACAAGGGAGCGGATTGAAGCGGAGTTGGAGCAGATTGACGCCCCGTCCATGCGCGAGCATGTCGGTGTATTGCTATCCATCGTCCTGAATGCGGCGGTCCAGGCAGGCTGGCTATCGAAGTCGCCTTTCAAGCAATCCTTCAGCAGGAAGAAGAAGGTGGTCGAAATCCTCGACAGCCAGGACCTGGAGCGTGTCTTTGCACAGGCATCGGATAGCGCCCGGCCGGGTCTGGTGTTGGCAGGTTATTGCGGTCTGCGCCGCGAGGAAGTCATGGGGCTGCGGATCGAGGATATCGATCTTCAGAAGAAGCTCTTGTACATCCGCCGGGCGCGTGTCCGGATTTACGGCAAAGAGGGCGGCGAGTACATCAAGGGCCCCAAGAATGGACAACCGCGGGTGCTGAGCATTCCGGACGTGGCTATCCCCCATCTCGAACCGGCCGTGGAAGGGCGTCCGGTATCCGAGTTCCTGTATCCCAAGCTGCGGACCGATCTGCACCGGAGGTTACAGGCGGCGTGTCGGCGGGCAGGAGTCCCCGAACTCGACATGCACAGCCTACGCCATGTCTGTGGGTCCAATCTGGTCATGCGAGGAGGCATTCCGGCAGCACAGGCAGTGCTCGGGCACACGAATGTCCGCACGACGATGGACACGTACTCGCATCTGACTTCGATCTATCTGAGTCGCCAGATGAACCTGGCCAGCATGGATCACGAGCGAGCCAGACTGGAAGAGTTGGGAAGGAAATTCCTGAATCACGAGAACGAGGAGATTGCGGAGTTGGCGCGGCTTTCCGTGCACCTTTGTCAATATTCGTCAATTTGACAAGAAAAAAGGACTTAGCGAATTCGCTAAGTCCTTGATTTTCTTGGTGGAGCTAGGCGGGATCGAACCGCCGGCCTCTTGAATGCCATTCAAGCGCTCTCCCAGCTGAGCTATAGCCCCAATTCAACTTTTAAAGATCTCTTCCGCTGCAATTTCTGCAACGAAGCGAGATGGATTTTACCGATTATAAAGAACTTGTCAACAATTCTTTTTCTTTTTTTAGGGAAGCTTCAATTCTTGATTCTTATTTAACCTCAGTCACTTTTAAGGAAACGACTAAGAAGACTCCCACTAATCAATACCATAATAGCAACGTCCCGCTTCCTTCTTCTCATACGAAACAAGGGAACAGCCAGAAGCGGTTCCCTTGTTCCCTCGCTAGTAAAGTTCCGTTTATCTGGAACTTAACTTCTACTGCGTTATTTCCACTCGTAGCAATTGCTGACCGATGAAAACATAATCGCCGTGGAACAGTTCCTGCTCCTGGGTAATTCTGTAGAAAGTACCGTTTTTGGACCCGTTGTCGGCCAAAAAGTACTTGCCGCCGGATTTTGTGATGCGAGCGTGCTTGCCTGAAATGAATCCATCGTTTGGAAAATTCAAGTCACAGCCATCGCGACCAATCGTCAGCATTTCCTTGCGAGGATACATCACGGCGCCAATACGCCCCTCTTCCATCAACTGTGTCAGCTTCAAGCCCGGTTCGAATTCGGTTGGACTTCCCAAGAACTTGGTTCCGTCATCCCCCAGCTTGCGATCCTTATAAGCCGGAAGCTCCTTTTCAATATTGGCAAGGAAAACCTGCTCGCCAACACGGAAGCGCATCCCATCTTTCAATTCGACCGGTGATTTAATACGTACGTATACACCGTTTAGGCTGGCCTCGTCGCTTACAAAGAATTTCCCGCCGAAGTAGAAGAAATTGGCATGCTTAGGTGAACAATACTCGTCTTCAGGGAAAAGGATAAAACCTTCGGTGCGCCCCGTCATATGGTCCGTGCTGTTGAGATTATAGGAAACGCCTTCAAATCCACCGCCCTTGATAAGCACCAGCTTTGCGCGCCCCTTCTCTTGCATGGCACCGAAAAACATTGTTTTTCCACTGCCTTCACTCTCTTTTGCATCTCCCAACTTGTTGCCGCACTGCGTGCAGAACAAGGCACCGGAAGGATTCGAGGTGCCACAATTGGAACAGATCTGCTCGTCCACAGGCGGGGGAGCCATTTCTGCGCTCGTCTGAACAAGGTCGTAACCACAGCTCATGCAAAAAGTTGCATCATCAGGATTCCCGGCCTCACAGTTCGGGCACTTCTTCATTCTCGCCTCCTTCGTGATATCCCTGCTTTCCTCAATAAAAAGTTGGAGTAATGATACAGGACTTGCATGTTTCGGTCAAGAACGTCGATTAAAAACGTTATACTTTTTTTTATTTACGTCGCGGAGGAAATGACATGAATTTTGCCGTGTTTCCACCCCCGAAACAAGTTGCTTTTAACAAAACACAAATTGTTGACCTTGACAATTTATGTTTTGTTTTAGATAATGCCCCGATGTAAATGGGCTCTCTTGCTAAAAGAACACGTACCGCTCACACTTTTACGAAGGAAACTCATCCATGCAAAATGTTGCAAGTCGTGAAGAACTATTGAATGAACAATTGAACGAGCTCATGGACGATTTGCGTATGTTTGTTTCTAACATTCAACGACCGGATCTGTCTGACCACTCATGGAAAGAGTCAATCCATGACGTTTGCGAAGAGCTTGCGTTACGATTGGTGCAAATACAGGAAGTATTTGAAGAAACGCTGTCGGAAAAGCGTGAATTACTGAACGATTCCTTGGGGGAACTGGCTGATTCATTAAGAGCCTACTCTCGCGAAGCACATGATTCCTTCGATCAAACAGTTGAACAGTTGCGTGAATCCCTGACCGTTTACGCCCAGGAATTAGCGGAAAAGCCGAATGTAAAAAAATTACAGGATCTTTATCAATCGATGGCGGATGGGTACGAAGATCTGCTAGTCACATTAAAGAACCTGCGTCTTTCCAAAGTTGAAAAGCTTTCTCGTAGCGCCTACCTGAAACCGATCAATTACCCACGCAACATTTTTCATGTCTGCATGGGAGCAGGTAGCGTGTTGGTCTATCAATTCCTGTTTACCAGGACACAGGTACTTTGGATTCTCGGAATTTTGATGACCGTTGTTGTGTCCCTGGAAATCAGCAGACGTTATTCCGAACGCTGGAACACCTTCCTGGTTGAAAAAGTGTTCGGCAAAATTGCACGACCTTTTGAAAAACACCACATCAATTCGGCGAGTTACTATGTTACAGCCCTATTGTTGATTTGCACTCTGTTCGATCGATCGGTTGCTCAGGTCAGTGTGGTTGTGCTGGCTTTCGCCGATCCAGCAGCAACAATTACAGGTAAGCTATGGGGACGAGTCAAACTGTATCGAGACAAAAGCTATGTCGGCACCAGCGTCTTTCTTGCCGTAGGACTTATTTCTTCCTTGATCTTCATTCTGCTGGCTTTGCCTCAATTCAGCTTTGGTTATGCGCTTTTCTGCGCCATGATCATCTCAATCACCGGAGCTGTTGCCGAAGTATTCACTTCACGCATCGACGACAACTTTACAATTCCCGTTGCATGTTCTTTTGCAGCGTATCTCCTTTTTTAAAGCTTTTTTCAAGAAAAACTTTAAGTCATAGCCCAACGGGTGAATAGTACTTGGCACTAGTCGTGATTCTTAGGATATCGGTTACAGGCTGATGCGTGGAGCACCTGTTTCATCAACCGGATTTATCTCACAGAACAACTGTTCATCGAAATAGAAACGCGATTTCTGATAGGTAGCCCGCATTGCAGTCTGATATTTCGTGCTTTTAAAATACTCGTTCCACTCCTTATCCAATGGTAAAACCTGTTCTTCTTTAAACCAGGTAAATGGCTTTCCGCTGGATACCTCGCGGACACAGTTGAGCATGATTCCCCAACTGGTTTCGGAAAGGCTCCGGCTGACGAAGTCGCGACGTAGCGCCCGTAATTGTCCTTCCGCATGCGGATTGAAAAAGCGGAAGCGCCTGGAGTACAACACCGCAGCATGCGGAAACTCCGGAATGTTGATGATACCGGACATTTTCAACCGTTCGGCAAGTGCGATCAGCAGATGCATGACTTCATGTCCGATTTTCAACCCCGGATGCTGTTGACCGGGAAGCGCCGGGCGAGAAAGAGAAAAGGAACACGTGGGGTTCTGCATGGTAAGCCACTGGATATAAAGCATGTAGTGCCGCTTTTTCAACTGCTTGTCGATGAACAACGCCCGCGGTCTGAAAATACCATCATGCAAATAAATTTCACCCAGGATGTTGTCTACGCTGACACGATCATAATAAATAATTACCTGTTGTCGTTCCGGGTCGGTCATATTCAAGCGAACCAGTATCTTTTCGAACCCCTCTTCTTTTAGTTTCGCTAATACGCCATAGTGTTCCAAACGCTCGGATATTTTTTCCATACTGTAATGACCGAGCAACAAACGAGCCTGATGATCAGCAGAGAGCAGATCCTCAAAATCTTGTGCGCTAGGCAGTAATTGACTTTGATCCGGAAAAATGCGCCGAAAATTACGTAAGGAAAAGAGATCTGGATGAATTCGTTTGGATTGCCTTGCCATTCTTCTTCTATAATCCTTCGTGACTCGTCCGTCATGAATCCGACCATCACATCATAAAGATATAGCATACTTTTAGGCAAGTTATTGTAGAATCAAAGCGTTCCGGTGTTGTCATTCGAGTGAGAGGAGCAAGTTGATGTTACAGCGGTTGGATCTGGAACAAATTTTCAACAACGAACGTTTTATTCGGAACGTTCAAGACAAGATTGGAGCCTTGGTTGAACTGCGACCATGCGATGAGCATGAGTATGCGGAAATACTGACCATGTATGATGAGTTCGAGCCGAAAGAGAGCGCGCAGGGCTTGCCTCCGGCAGCAGTGGAAAAACGTCAGCAATGGGTATCAAAGATACTGCGGGAGTCGATCAATGTCATGGCATTGGTTAATGACAAGGTTGTTGGACATGCCTGCCTGATCGATATCGATCCGAAAATCCGTTGTGAATATGAAGTAATGGTCCATCAAGACTGGCAAAACCGTGGAATCGGTACGCAACTCACAAAATTGATCAAGGAAATAGCATCTCTTATAGGATACGAGAAAATATGGTTGACGGTAGATTCCACCAACCATCGTGCAATGAGAGTATATCAAATCTGCGGCTTCAAATTTACAAGTCCGTTCGATGTCGAACGGGAAATGGAATCGGAACTTTAATGCAGGAGATCTAATCTTCCTGCGTATCAATTTCTGCTTGGCGAGTGCCTTCGCGCCCGAAATCGTCCGACATGCGCACAACATCCCATAAAAATGGAGTACTGGACTCGAACAAGAGACAGTCCGTAACGGCTTCGATGCGATGAATTCGGCCCGGTTCAACGTGCACGGCATCTCCAGCCTGCATTTCGATGGTAGTCAGTTCTTCGCCACGTGCCGCAGTCGTCAATTTTGCCGTTCCCTGATGTAGGTAGATAACTTCCTCTTTCACCACATGGTATTGTTTACTGAAGCGCTTACCTGCTTTCAGGAAAAGTGTTTTCCCTGCAAAGTCGTCACTCCATCCCCACCATAACTCCCAGCCCCAGGGCTTGGTCACTTTTTGCGGTTTGATCATCCCGCCCGATTTCTCCTCCGGCGGCATCGCATTTACCAGGGGTTTGATGGCTTCCGCTTTTTCTCGCGTGGTGATCAGTGTAACGGCATGGGTGTGTACGACGGCCAGATCATCTACACCAAATAACGCAATTCGGTGTCCGCGTCGATTGTTGAAGACGAGATTGTTGTTCGACTCCATAGTCAGCACGTCACCCAAAGTCAGATCTTCATCCTTGTCATCTTTTCGTTGTTCTCTCGGTTGACACTGATTCTGCCAGTCGTTACCATTCCAATCGAAGCCGTTGCCGTAAACACGATTATTGTGCGTGTCCGCTTGAAGCGTCTCGGAAAATGCCTGCCAACCACCTAGGTCGCTCCAATTGAAATCGCCTTCTACCGTGCGCACGTTGCCGGCTTCACCTTCAGCCTGCATCACACCGTAATCGACAGAGATGCGCGGCAAACGTAAAAACACATCGTGCAGACGCTTGTCGAAATCCGGAACGGTAAATGTTTCCAGCACCTCCGGCAACAGACGAGCATGCTCCGGCAATCTGCGCGCAAACGCATCGCGAGCGGCATCTGCTCGCCAAATGAACATTCCTGCATTCCAATAGTAGTTCCCACTTTTCAAATATTGACGAGCGGTATGGACATCCGGCTTTTCTACGAATGCGTCCACCTGTGCACGAACGATTCCTTCTTGCGCCTCAAGCTTTTCTCCGCGTTTCAGGTAACCGTAAGCGGAAGAAGGACGAGTTGGGCGAATCCCGATCGTGTAAAGGCGACGATCCTGCTTCGCGGCTTCTGCGGCAGCTAACACCACCTCTCGAAATCGGCTTTCAGGAGAAATATCGTGATCGGCAGGTAGGATGATCTGAATGGCATCCGGCCAGCGCTTGGCGGCCAGAATCGTTCCCAGGCCAACTGCCGCCGCCGTATCACGCAGCAATGGCTCACCAATAACGTTTTCCAAAGGAAGTTCAGGGAGTTGGGTACGTACTATGGCCGTATACTCTTGGTTGGTTAGAACCAGTATTCTTGCAGGATCGGCAAGTTTCTTAACCCTCCGATAGGTTTGCTGCAATAGCGAGCGGTCTGTATGAGCGATGGGCAGAAACTGCTTCGGTAACAACTCGCTGCTCCAAGGCCAGAAGCGGGTTCCGTGCCCTCCGGCCATAATCAGTGCGCAACATTCCATATCCATCCCTCCTGCCTATAACGCGCTTCGTTTGTCGTACTTATACCATAAACTGGTAATCTTCAATAGTTTATGGTGCGCCCCATCGCGGTTTGCTTCTAGTGCCTTGGATTTCGGCCAACCTATCACCGTATTAACGCGATCATCGACAACCTATTTTCTGGACTTTATTGTAGCATCTCCCAAAAAGCACAAATCGATAAATTAACGTAACTGTTATGAAATTTCAAACTTCGAATTGAACAACATTTATGGCTCCAAGCAGTGCTTGACCCCAAGAAAAGAGTGCGTTATAAAACCTGCTGCCACACTGGGCGATTGTTCTTATGCCTATTGATGAAAGGATCTGGCAGATGTCACCGCGAAACCTGTTGAGAGAAGAGTTACGATCTTTCAAGCCCTACGTTGCTGGAAAGCCTATTGAGGAAGTCAAGCGGGAACTCGGACTAAGTGGACGAATCGCCAAACTCGCCTCGAATGAAAACCCGCTTGGAACGTCACCAAAAGCCATCGAAGCCATGAAAAGCGTAATTGAAAATAATTGGCTTTATCCAGATGACAACTCCTACTACCTGCGCCAGAAGCTCGCAAAGCGATTCAATGTCGAGTTGAACAACGTGATCGCATTGGCAGGATCAGTCGAAGCCATCGAACAGATGGGAATTGCATTTTTAAAGCCCGGAGATGGCTTCGTCACATCGGAGAAAACCTTCGCCATATACGCCTTGGTAGCACAGAAATTCGGTGCGAATCTCAAACTGTCCCCCATGACGGACGGTGGATATCGTTATGATCTAGAAGCCATGGCCAAACTGATTACTCCCGACACAAAAATGGTCATTCTCGCCAATCCGACCAATCCAACCGGCACTTGGTTCACCGGCACGGAATTTGACGAGTTCATGAACAAAGTTCCAGAAGACACCCTGGTCATTTACGACAACGCCTATCACGAGTACGTAACCCTGGACGATCTGCCCGACCCCTTCAAGCATTTCCACGCCGGTCGCCGCATCGCCATTTTGCGTACATTCAGCAAAGCCTACGGTCTTGCAGGTGTGCGCTGCGGCTATGGAATCGCACCTGCGGATATCATTGCCGGAATGATGACCTGTCGCTTCCCATTCAACGTCAACCTTGTCGCACAGGCGGGAGCCCTGGCCGCTCTGGATGATGATGAGTTTGTCGCGCGTTCTCGTGATTTCAATACCAAGGAGTTGGCTTTCCTGCAAGACGGCTTGCGTGATCTTCCGATTACAGTTCCCCCTTCACAAACCAACTTCCTGTTTATCGACATGCAGAAAGATAGCGAATTCATCTTTAAGGAACTGCAAAAGGCGGGTGTGATCGTCCGTCCGGTCGGTCCCAAAGCGATTCGTGTCAGTACAGGTCTGCGTGAGGATAACGAGAGGTTCCTGGATAATTTCAAGCGGTTAATTCTGGCCGACTAAGCCACTGATTTCAGACGAGTATAACACATGGCGGGAAAGTAACAGTTCCCGCCATGTTTGTCTCTACATCCCGGCTAATATACCGTTTTTCGTCTCGAATATCGAAACCATGCAATCACGACAATTTCTGCCAGTGTGGCAGTGTACCAAACCGCTAGCCCTGCAAGTATACCTTCCGAAACGATTTTGCAAAGCACCAGACCCACGGCGGTTCCGAATATCAACGAAGTTGTACTTGAAAACAAGACGTCTCGCGGATGATTGTCTCGAATCGCCGTGCCTCGCAAATAGGATCGAGCTCCCATTAAGACCGGTAGAACAGGAATCCATAACAGTCCATAACTAGCCGATAACAACACATCGCCACGAACGCCGAGCAGCACCGTCATAATGAAATCACCCGCCGGAGAATAGGCGATAATCCCCAGCAGCGAAGAAATTACAACAATGCCAGTTGCGCTGAATCGCCAGACATAGGGACGTTCATCAATTGAAGAACGGGCGATCACGAATTGCTGGTAGGACAGTAAAACCGAAGTCAAAAACCAGGCGATCGAACGAACGACGGAAAAAGCGGAAACGGCTACAACCGAATCCTGCGTTCGGGAAAGAATCGCATTGGTCGAAATGTTCACGCTCACGCCTATTGCTGTAGACAAAATAATCGGCAGCAAAAAGTGTAAAATACTGCGGTAGGATTCACCCGCCTCACCGCTTTCATCACCGGGAAGCCGATGAAGATTCTTGGTTGCAAATCTCGTTGTATAAACCGATTCGACCAGAATCCCTCCCAGAAAAGCCAAACCACCCAACACCGCACCAGGCAAAGGAAGAAACAAAACCCCGATCAGAA
Source organism: Myxococcota bacterium (assembly GCA_965140415.1). Lineage (GTDB taxonomy): Bacteria > Myxococcota_A > SURF-8 > SURF-8 > SURF-8. The sequence continues at coordinate 2,714,252 of OZ223209.1, read as the reverse complement.
CGATAATCAGCATTGCAGTCAAGCGCAACAACGTCCCCCACCCCACTTTGGCTGTCAGATTGGATGCGGTAAGAGTCCCCTTGGCGACGGAACGCAAGCTCAATAGGATCGGTAAGGGTGAAAACACGAGCAGCGTATGTGCAGAATGCCTCGCTACGGATGGAGTCAACCCGAATAAACCTTCGAAAATAAGTTCCGAAAGCGGCGAAAGTGCAACAATCAACTCTAGCCCTGCTAAAACGGAACCGATCAGCAGAGCAAATCGAATCACTCGTCCGAATGAACTTCCACCCCGGATCAATTTGACTGCGGCGGGTTCAATCCCAAAGCAGAAACTGTTCAGCAATACCGACAACGAAAAGGTAACCGCAAATGCTGCCAATTGTTCGGTTGGATTTGATAAACGGGTAATCCCTGCATTGACGATCGGAGTTCCTCCGGCCATCATCATGTGAGTCAAAGCGAGTGGCAGATAAAAAGCCAATAACTCGCGCATTGGATTTCCGGAAACTTTCGCCAGACGCTTTGTTGCTAAAGGATTTTGTTCTTGCTGCGGTTCCGTAGTTATGTCTCCCGTTTGTTACAGCGATTGATCGGAGTGTCCAGGGCTAAAACAGGCTGATCGAGAAATGCAGCCGCCAATCATCTTCTTTTAACTCTGGCTTGGGATCCAGATTCCACCCTACCTCCAGGCTGATATCCCCCACAGGTGTTCGATAATGCAATCCTCCACCGGCGCTTTTCTTGTACTGGTTGTATGAACCACTGATATTATCCGGTTTCAGCCACAACGCACCGATATCGTTAAAAACACCAAGATAGTAATTCTTGTAAATCGGGATACGCAAATCGGTTTTGAAAAGCAGGTAAAAGTTCCCTCCTTGAGAGGGCTCTTCGATTTGATCGTCCGCCCCATCGGAGGGGTAAACGGCTTCTTCGCCAAAGCCTCGCAAGGAGGTTCGCCCTCCAAGTTTGAATGTTTTATCGACAGGAGTAATGGAACCGTGAACACGCTCGATTACGCCGCTTTTTGCAGTGAATTTCAATACAATCGGATGCCTAGGACCGGGGATCGGAATATAACCGGCGACCGAACCGGAAACCCGAACCAAATCAACATCATTGTCGGTCTCGAATGCCTCGAAATATTCCCCCAGGGCATTGATCACGATCCCATATGTAGGATCGAACACATTATCTCGATAGTCGAAAATCAACTGCAATTTTGGAGAATATTCCCAACCACGCTGATTTTCGGGCACGAATTCATTTTCCCAAATAGCTTTCAGCGTCGTTTTCTCACTGTTGACATAACCAAATTCGTTTAGGAACGCCAATTTCAGGTAGGGAATGTATTCCGTATCGAAACCGATTTGTATCGAGTTCTTGTCCAGTCCATACGCGCGCTCCTGCCTGCGCAAATGTACGACATCGGTACGAAACCCAACGTGCGATCCAAGAATGGAAGGCCAATAGAAACCGACCGAAGCCTCTCTTTCCAGGGCATTTAAAAATGACAGTTCGTTGTATAGCTTTTCAAATTCATCATCCAGTAAAGGCGGAATTCTGTAGTTGACCTTCCCTCTCATGCGATACTCTAACGCGCTGCCGAAAAGGTTGCGATAGATGAAGAGAAAGCCCAGACGTACGCCTTCGTCCGTAGCCAAGCCAGCGGAAAACTCAAAGCGGCCTGGATTGCGCTCCTTTACAGAAAGAAGCACCTTCTTTACGGCCTCTTCTTTTTCAGGATTCCAGGGTTTTAAAGTCAGAGCCTGGAATATTCCCAAACGCTGCAACCATTTCTGGCTTTCCTTGACTTCATCAGGTCGGTATACATCACCACTCTCAAACGTCAGTTCCTGTAAAATCGTCTTTCGTTTTGTAACTACGTTTCCCGCTATCAGAACATCACCAACGCGCACCTGCGGACCTTCGCTGATACCGATCAGCAACTGGGCTCCCATCCGGTTCTTCGTCAGGGTATAGCTGATATCGATAATGGCGTAGATATAACCGTCCTGCGCATAAGCCCGCTTCAAGGTTCTGGTGATTTCTTCGAATGCCAGGTCATTAAGTGGAGCATCTAACGCAAACCCGCTGATTTTGATAATCTCGCTCTCACTTTTTACCTTTTCTCCAACCACAGTGATGGAACGAATAATCGTTTGCGGACCTTCTTCGACAGGAAAAGTCAATGTCAACCGTTGCCCCGTATCATTGAAGCAAAGCTGTGGTTCTCCAATTTCACAGGATATAAACCCGTTTTCCCGATATAATTGAACGAGAGCGAGGCGTCCTTCTTCATACACATTCGGCACGTAAACCTGATCGGAATCCAGAGGTTCTGGGCGATCGTAAGCGGGGACGCTCCAGCGACCATAACGGCGAGCATCATTCTCCATACGATAGGTAGAACGGCCATTCGGGCTGGCGAAACGCTGTTCGAATCTCTTTTCCCATTCCTCATCGCGAGTCAGACGTTCACGAACGACGGCAAACAGCTCTTTGCGTAGATCACGACTGGCAAGCGTATCATTGCCAGCAAAAAGGACTTCCCGCAACTTGACCCGTTTTCCTTCACGAATTCGAAAATAAATATTTTTTCGCCGTAGTTTCTTGCTTACCGCAACCGACACATCCACATGCAGATAGCCTTCTCGCTGATAAAAGTCGATCAGGCCTAGTTTGATTTTATCCAATGTTGAATAGTTGTAAGAAAAGATATCCTGCTCGTCCAGTTTCAGGATACGTTGCAGTTCGTCATCGCTAAATAATCGGTTTCCACGAAAATGCAGCCGGATCCGATCACCGGCTTCGATATTAATTTTCAGGATTCCCTGATTGAAAAGTATGGACTCCCTCCAGCGCTCTTCGTCCGCATCCAATAATTCGAATCGTGCTTCTTCAAAACCTTTGCTACGGTACAGATCGCGTAACTTTTTAATTTCATCAAGGATTCCAGGCAAATCGACCCGATCCCCCGGCTTGATGCCGAACGCTCGCTTTAACTTTCTGATCTTGAATATTGTGTCTCCCGTAAACCGGATACTTTGTACGCGCACCGGTCGCCCCTCGGTCACATCGAAGCGCAACACGCTACGATAGGGTCGCGAAGTCGGAACCAATTGCGCCCGAATGAAAGCGCGCGTAAATCCTCGTCGGCGGTATGCCGATTCCAGACGATAACTTGCCGGATTCAGATCATCTGGAAAAACATATTCCCCAACACGTAACCGAATAGCACGCAACAATTCGGAATCGTCCAAAGTCTCATTTCCGGAAAAGATTATTTGCTCGATATGTGTTTTAGGGATCAGAAAGAAGCGCAGAGAAACGGATCCGTCCTTTTCATCGGAATATACCCGGATCTGGGAAAACATGCCGCTTTGAAACAAACTACGAGTCTGCTCTTGCACATTTTCAGCCGAAAAGGGATCACCAGGCTCGATCGAAAGCGACTTCTCAATTTCGGCAATCTCTTCCAGAAAGTCTGGTTCGTTCGCATCCCCAGGACGGTCCAGTATGATTTCGCTCACGATCCGTTCTGCGGAGAAACCATACCAAGGCAAAACCCAAGCGATACAGCCAATCAAAGCAATCAGCGTGATTTTCCAGTTACCAGGAATTGTCGTTGAGTTACAGAGATACCTCATGAACAATCGCCGTGCATGTTAAAAGTCTAAATGGAACTTCAAATCCGCTCCGAAGTTCCCCCAAGCCTGCACGGAATTATTATCCCAAGCACCCGATAAGGTAAAGTATTTCAGCCTGTACTTTATTTCGAATTGTTGCTCTCCATTCGTCTCCTGCTCACCAATCGTTGTAGAAAAACTAAGATAGATGTTATCCGCAACTTCCTTTCCGATCACCAGTTTCGGAACGATTATTCCGCTGGTTGAATTCGCGTTGTCGAATTCAGAGGTCAACCGGAATTCATCGAGTTTGAACTGTGATTTGATGGTGTCATTGACACCGTATATATCCGACAGTGCATTTAAGCCGGTAGCGACACTGCTCTCTTCCTGCAACTTGCTCATGGGCTGCCCGATCAATAACAGAGAAATGATATCGTCGCGAGTTAGCCCGGCATCGGATTCCAACGAGATTTCCGGCTCGTCCAGATTCCCTTTTACATGCAATGTAATGTTCACAAGCTTTTCTTTATCATCATCGATGTAATCCACGGACGTTTCCGCAAGAATGTCCCAAACGGGATAAACTTGGTCCTTTTCCACGAACTCAATCATGAACCGAACGATATCGAATTCGTTTCGTTGAAAAAAGATCAATCCCCGATCCGCAGAAAGCGTATTGAGCAAACCGGTCCGAACGTCCGTACCGACCAATCTCAGATCCGCCGTCAATCGGATATCCGCCAGGTTGTTACGAATTCGAATGGTCCGATTCCCACGAATTCCGATATTATACTTTAAATACGGCTTTTGATTCGCCAGCATTCTCTTTTTCTTGGGTCGTATGAGATCTTCAACACGATCCAAAAAGAGAGTGCGCGTCAAGTTGAAAGACTTGGTGTAGTTCAGTTCATCGATCGTCACATTTCCGGAAAGCGACATCGGCCAAGGAGTCCCGTTTAGCGCCAATTGCCCGGAAACCAGGGGAATCATGCCATCACCCAGCCGAAAAGCAACCTTGTCCAGATTGAGGAAAAGATCGGTACGTTTCAGGCTTCCATCGTTTATCGAGGCAAACACGTTTCCATTAATGCTGACAGTACCACCCAAATACCGGAACGAAACACGATCCAGTGCCAATTGATCACCATTGACCTGTATCGTTCCGCGCAGGTTATATAGCGGATCGACATCTTTTATCTTCAACGTAGAGCGGCGGAAAGAAGCCTGACCAGACAGTTGCAGGTTTTCCCATTGTCCTCCTAAATTGAAAGAAAGGGATACCGGTCCTTGCCCGTTTTCCAGTAAATCGTTCAACTCCACAAGTTGGCGCCAATCACTTTCGCCATTGAAGATCAGGTCCAGATTCCCATTCAGGTCAATATCTCCACGCACTTCCATCGAGATATCTTTGCCGATGATGTCAACCGGATCCAATCGAAAAACACCATTGGCAAGGTTCAATGTCGCTCGACTTTTATTCTTTAGCGGAATCGAACGATAGGTACCAGTCACGTTTTCGATTTGCACCGTTCCTGTCGTTTTCTCGGGATGCTTCAGTGGAATCGTACCAGACAGAGAACCCGACACCGAACCATCTTCCACAGTTAGATCAAGCAACTTGCTTAAAAGAAACCCATATCGAAAATCACTCGCTTTAGCCTCTATCTGAACCTGCTGATGCTGATCGAACGAAAAGAGTGCGCTTGCTTTTAGTTTTCTATTGAAGAAGATCGCATCTAAATCAAGATACTGTGCAGTCCACTCTGCATGGATTTCAGATGGCTCGAATAGCTCTTTTCCGATCTGCATTTCATCGATCAGCAATTGAGCTTGAACGATGGTATTTGCCCGAGTGCCACGAACGCTGCCGCTGAATTCCGTTTCTCCTTTCGCCGCATCACCAAATAGAAAAGACAGCACATCCAAATCGGAAATGCTCATGCGTTTGGACTGAAAACGTAAATCCAGTTGATCCAGATCTTTAATCTGACCGCTAACGTTGATAAGACCCGAACCTTTTCGAAGCTCCAGTTTCTTAATCAACAAGTCATTCTGCTCCAGCCTAAAATCAGCCCTGGCTGTATCGAAAGACTGCTGATGGGTGGTAAATTCCGGCAATACAAGCCTAGCTTCACCACTGAATCGTCCAAGAGGTCCGCTTAGACTTCCGGCTCCAGTGATCCGCCCCTCTAAAATACCACCCAAGTCATCTTTGCGTCCGATCACATCCAGGAGATCTTGAATGTCAAGATTTTCGGTTGCAGCATTCACCCAGGTATACGGCCCTTCACGTTTGAAATCGAAGCCCATGCTGGCATGATAAACGGACTTGATTCCTTTTCGTATCGTTGCATTGGACAACTTCAGCACTTCATCGTAGTACCAGACATCCATTTTGGTGTGACCAAGCCGATAATCCGCGATTCCAAAATCTTCCATATCGACCCATGCCGTGATCGTTGGATCATCAGAAGGACCATGTATGATGCAAGAAAGCGATCCTTGCCCCTGCACAGGAAGTTCAAGTAGTGTTTCAAGATCCGACATGTCGAATTGAGTGGAGGAATAGTCCATGTGAAAGATGCTGTCGAAACCGAAATGAACCACATTTACATCCACAACCGTATTCCCGAATTTAGCCGTTCCCTTTTGAATTTCAAAACAGCTGTCATCCACGAACAGTCCGACATCCACTTTCGCGGAATTAACACCAACGATATCCATACCTTTTGGCCATTTCCGATAACCTACATCTTTGACCTGATGGCCTCTTACATCCAATTTCGCACGCCCTTGCATCTTGAAAGGCACTAGTTTGCCGGACATAAAAGCGGTACCGGTCTGCCATTGCATGACCTTTGAATGTAAATCCGTGACATTACTCAAGACATGACCCAACTCAACATTATCCAGTTTCGCGCGAATATCGATAGGATAGCCTTCTTCAAAACGCAGTTCCGCCTGCTCTAGCGTAACAACTCCCTGTGCGAAGTGACAAACACTGCCATTTAGATGCGCCCTCATACGATTGACATCAAATGCCAGTTCTATGTCTTCCAAACGGAAAGTCTCAATCCAACCATCCGCAAGCTTGATCGTTCCTTTCAACTCCGGATGATCGACACCACCATCGAAAGAGAGAGCGACCTCTGCGTTTCCTTTTAACTTTGGAATCGAGGGAATTGCTTCCGATACTTTTTCCAATGGAATATTCAAGTTGGCCTGGAAGGTTCCCGTCTTGCTATTCATGCCATCTAGCGATCCATTCGCTTCCAGTTCCATCTCCGGTAAAAACACTTTTAGAGAGTGTACCGCCACTCCGCGTTCGCTCCCACGACCACTGACACGAAACAGGTTGACCGGAAGATTCAGGTCGCTGGTAGCGACTCTACCGCTGCCACTCTCCAAGACGAACGGGTAATCGTTACCCGCTTTGTCATAGCTGGCGCTAAGACGAATATCCGTCAACACGGAAGGATCTTCGCCACCAGATTCCAGCAGCACCTCCCCTCGCCGCAAATCGATTTTCTTCACAATGATATCGAAAGCCAAATCGGAAGCACTGGAACCCACTTTCGTATTAAAGACATCTCTTTTTGCGAGAAGGTTCCAATGCACTCTTGGATGAAGCAGGTCGATTCTCTGGATTATCAGTCGATTGTAGAACAATTGAAGAGGTTGCAATGTAACGGTCAAGCGATCCGCTTCAACGGAGCCTCGCTGAGGAAAATCCAAATGTACATTGCTTAAAGTCAGGCTGGAATCCCAAATATCTAGGCTGACATCTGCACGGATGATCGGTCCATAACCTACTTTAGAAATTAGGCGATTTGCCACACCAACGGCAATTTCCGAACCGAAACGATTTGTCAAACTCCAAAGGATCGATGTAAAAGCCACACATACAAGAAAAGCAGAGAACACGATTCCCACGACCAATCTACGCCGATTGACCTGCCCTATTTTCCCCGGAATCCGTATTTTTCTCTTCTCCCGCATCACCGCCTGTGAACACTATTACAAGAATGGAAACGCTCTCTCCGCTGGGGTTATTCTGCCGCGACCGAAACCGCTTCAAACACGGTTTCGGTCTCTTAAACAATGGTAAAGTCATTTTAATAGCGAGAAACGACTTGGACAGAATCTTACCATATTCCTATGATTTCCGGTAGTTTTCTGCTACATACCCGTATCGGATGTACTTTGTTTGAAAAGCTGCGGAATGGCAACTCAAGCAGGAGTGGAACCCATTGCCAGCACGCACGATGCTTTAGAGAACCCAGCCCCTCCCCCGGACTGTCTCCGGCTGTTATTTGTCCTTCCACTGTTCCGGATCACGGACCAGATCGCAGTCCACAAAGGAAGCGCTTGTCGGATTCACAAGCGGTGACCAGCAGTTCTCGAAAATCTGCCCCAAATCTTCCACTCGCCACCAGCAATCGGTTTCCTCGTTTTCAGTGCGGCAATTTGGCGGACGATAAGCCGCGCTTTCCAGATCCGGCACGGACTCGTCCCAGGGATCCCAATAGGGCCAGCCGTTGTACTCATTGATCGCTTTTTTGTAGTAGGTATGGATCAGGCGAACGTCATCGCTGGTGAGCGGATACCCAAAGCTGTGACTTTGTGTTAAATAGAGCGCCACGTTGCGCCACCAGTCTTCCGGAGCATATCCCATCTCGCTTTCCGGTGTTTCTTTTTCCTGGTTCATGCGCTCGTCCAAACCATCGATCAGCAACTGGGCGGCATCGTTATCTCGATTGACCAGGGCATTGGCAAGATGAGCCAGGTGGAAATAGCGACAGATTCGCTTGTTGTAGCGATTGATCGCAAATGAAATCTTGTCATAGCCATTGGGCTCGCCGCGCCCGCAATCTTCATTGATGGAATGATGGTATCCAATCAGCTCCGCACCACGCCGCGCGTTGCATTCGCCTTCAGGCAGAAACTCCCGATAGTTGATAAACGATGCGAGATCCCCCTGTAGCTTGTTCAAATCAGGATCATCGGTATAACCGGGGATCATGATTTCGCCGTTTGCATCTTTCGTGCGAATACGGTAGTCGGACTCTACGATATCCTTGGCAAACGTTTCCAGCAATTCCAACGTTTCTCCACACGCCTCTTTTACGGAGCCTTCCTCAAGACTTTCAACCGCATATCGCAATACCGGCACAAAACGGAAAACGTGAGGCACGTCGTCTTTGGAACGCAAATTCGTTACCCACATCTCTCCCCAATAGGGATTGTTTTCGATTTTGTAGCGATAGCAGTTCCACCGGTCGTACGGCGAGAACCACCCGCTGTAATCCACCGCTTTACGTTTGCCGTCGTGAGTGAGAAACTCATGGTTTAAGGCCGGAACCACATTTCTCGTCATCAAGTGCGGGAGATCGTCGTCTTCATCGTGAACCATACCCAGCATAGAGGCGCTGTAACCCTTGCAAAGCTGTTCCGCCGCTTTGCCCATGGTATCGTCTCCGATCAGCATGTAAGCAGCCAGCGTATCGCCCAGCACACGACTTAACGGAATGTGCAGGTTGTGTCCGCCGTCATTCAGGTTTTCCGGATGGTAAAACGTAACCAGATCCCCCTCTTTCTTGAAGCGCTCGTTGTACCAGAATTGCCAATCCGGCAGCCCTGTCGAGGCATCGATACCATGCGTGGTGTACAGAATGTAGTCGTAATAATGGACCTTTTTCATGAACTGGATCAGGTTGAGCGTGAAGTCACGTACTTCCTGCTCCGTTACCGGCTCTCCGGTATCCTCACGTGAATACTCGATTGCAAGAGACGCAGGCAAACCGGTTGCGACTTCCGCTTCCGTCTCTGTATCACCATCGGAAAGTTCCCCTTCAGAACTCGCTTCCACATCCATGTCACCATCGGAAGAATCACCATCAACGGTTTCTTCGTCGGAATCCCCACACGCAGAACAGATCACCATGAGCAACATCGACATTATGACCCAAAACAGTCCAAGGCTTCTTCTCATCGCTTTTCATTCCTTTCAACAACCTACAACTCATCAAGAATCGGTATCGGAGGACTATTTTTCCGACAATTGGTTCACCACATATTCCGCATAGAGTGTGGCACCATCTATGCCGCTGGTGTCGCGCAAACCATGAAATCCGCCGAATGCAGAAACTTCAAAAACCACAGGTCCATTCTCTGTTTCGGCCACATCGACACAGGTAAAATCAAGACCGAACAGATCTTGAGCGCATTTCGCCAATTCGATGTAATCATCCGGCGGTGAATACGGCTGATACTTTCCGCCCGAACGCGTAGTGGTATTCCAACTCCCCTGCTGTTTGACACGCGAATACGCAGACAGATAGTTCCCACCTAAAAAGACCAGGCCATAATCGCGCCCATAGGTTTCTACGAACTTCTGGATGTACAGAATCGGATGCTCGGCTTTATAAGCCAGAATTTTCTCCCGGACGTCTTCGTTGGCGCAGATCACCCGCATACCGCGAGCCTTTGATGTGAATAGCGGCTTGAACACGGCGCATTCAAATCGATTGACCATCGAAGCCGCCTCTTCCGCATTTTCGGTAATGACGGTCTCCGGTATCGGGATTCCTCCCTTACTGAGTTCCAACGTGCAGGTCAAACGATTGACGGCTTTGTTAAGACATTCCGGTTTCGAGAATATCCTTACATTCTGAGATTGCAGAACATCAAGCAGATCGATACGATCCAGAGAATAATGCGAGTATCGCGGAGAAATCTTTTTAACGATTAAGGCGTCCAGTTCGTTTAAGACGACGTTTCCAACGCGACATTCCGATTTGGAAAGATCGAAGCAGACATCGTTCATGTCCACCAATAACCGGAAACCGGTTAAACGCTGTACCTCATCCGCCAAATGCTCAGAGGACCATTTCCCAGGAGTGCCGATCACCCCGATCTTCATAGTATGTCCTTCCACATTATCGAACAGGAACTAATCCAAACGTTCCCGGTATTGTTGTATCATGTGTTTTTTAGAGATGTTGTATCTTGCCAGGCACTTACGAATGCCCAGTTCTTCCCATCCCGGCTGAGAACCAATTTCTCTTGCCGCCTTTTTACGATCCTGACGTTCGGGAGGCAAGACTTTTTCTCCCATATGGCAGTCATCGCCCATGGTTACAAGGATGGAATGTTCGGAGCTTCGATGTCCCTTATTAAGACGATGCACGGTTTCAATCAGGAAATCGGTATATTTCAACGATTGCGGATTCCATACTTCAATGCCATCCACGTCATAATCGGCTAGCAGAATCGGCCAGAACTGCTCTGGATGTGGAATGATGATCCCTGCATGATTATGTCTGGCTTCTTCAATGATTTCCTGCGTGTTATAGAAAAATCCGGGATTGAATTCCGCTTTGACGATTTTCTTTAGCGTACGCAAGAAGGCCTGCACCTGATGGATCTGATTTGGATCTAAATATGGGGAAAGCGCATTGAAATAGTCCCGCACCAATTTGTTTCTCAGCATCATGGGATTGGTACGGTGTTCATTTTCTTCAATCAACGCCTTCAGCGTTTTCATGTGATGTCGAGCGAACTCAATTTCAGCAGACCCCGTCAAACTGCTTTTAGCTGCTTTCTGAACCCGCGCATTAAAGGCATCTTCCGTCAACGAATCGATAAATTCGAATAACTGGCTTGCCCGGTAGCGGAAGGTATGATCGATCATCGCCTTCAACGTGCTGGCCTGTTTCAAGCGCTCATTCTTGAAATGCAACAGCAACTGAACTTTCAGTTTGAATTCCGGCGAGTAGCAGTCTATTTCGACACCGGTATATGGACCGATAGACAACAACTGGTTGTGCTGTGTAGGAATCAGCAGTTGTTCTTCCGAATCGGGAAAACTTTTACTGACCCGAGTAACGATCCATTCCATGGGAACGTATTCCGGATGCCAGTGAATGGCCATGACATGCTTTTCACCATGATGCTGATGTGCTGGAGTTTCGATAAATGCGCGTTGTTCCTCATTCAATTCCGTATTGGTAACGGAAAAATACAGGCGTTGCGCCGTTTCCGTCACAGCACCTTGATTCAACTCGGCGATTGCATCACGAAGCTTCGTCTCTTCGACAGATTCCGGTGTCATATAACGGCTCCGATTCGTGAAATATTCGGCTTTGATCTCTCTAGCAGGTCGGTTCCACAGATTTCAGGAAAATCCCCGCAGCCACTATAAACGAAAATCACGTTCAGGGCGACAAGAATCGCGAAAAATGCCTCTCCGGAAGAAATCAACCCTCTATCATGCCAACTGCGTATCTCCCATCGTAAGGAACCAATGCCTGGGATTACCCCATCTTTTCTTTTTAATGTTCGAGAGTTGAGACGCCTGAAGCAATAAAGGCTGGCGTGTGGTCGGTATAAAACCGAATGAAAAAAGGGCGGGAATGAAAAAAGCGTGAGGCGCAAGCCAGGTGTCGATCGCAATGCATTTCTCGGAAATGAAATCCATTTCCGCTTCCAGCAATAATTTATGCAACACCAAGCGGTTATGAGATGGAAGCATCAGGTCAACAATCATGCCGTAGATGTCATCTTCGCTTTTAGCGCGAATCTTCGTTACCAAAAGTCCGGCGGTTTTGTTTCCCTGCATGGCTTGATAGATACGGTACGTGTCCGGATGCTCATCATATCGCCAGCGCAAATAATCGAAATCCTTCACCACTCCGGCCTCTTTGCGCAGCCTGGTCTGCCGCCAGAGTTCATCCGCCCAGGTTCCAAAAGTTCCAGGACGAAGAATGCGGATATCCGCCGAGTCCAGACGGCGCATCATGCTTCGCGAAAGGTGGCGACTGAGCAGCAACGGACTAAAACCGCCCGTTGCGAAAAATTTGGGCACGTTTGCAGGTAACAGCCTGTGCGGTTGCAGAACGAGCGTCATTTTCCACAGATCCAGAAAGTGGATCATCGAAAACGACTGGGATAACCGTTGAACGTGATCGGAATTTGGAAAACACATCACCGGTTCAAACTGGTTCTCTAATGCGTCATCCAAAATATGACCGAATAGGCTGAGTTCCTGAGACTCTCCGGCATCCTTTTCTGCGAAAAGAGATTCCCCGATTTCCATAGACCAGCTAAGTTGCTCGCCAAAGCGAAACAAACGAGGAAAAGCGCATTGATACCCAACTTCAGGCCTTGTCGAGTCTGCAAGACAGGTAATCGGAGTTGGCCGGTTTCCACCAAACAACAACCAGTTGTAATAGGTGGAATCGCCGGATCTCCGCCAATGTTTTTTCTGGGCTGTTTTTGCTAACGTTTTCTCAGGTGGTACGGCAGTCTGATCAAAATCTGCGGTTGCCATTATTCCTCATTGGTCTTTTTGACCGAACCGGAAGAGTTACTCTTGATGATATTGTAAATCTCGGTTGCCATCATGCCAATGGTAAACGTCTTATCGGTGAGATAGTTTTTGATGTTGCGTTTATCTTTAGACAGAGGCTTGATGTGTTTTTCGGCGACGTCAATGTCCGCTGTGTATTGCAGTCCGATCAAAGCCAGCGCCACAATCGGCACATTCCTGGATTTCAAACGTCCTACCAATTGTTCCACGACTTTTGGGCTAAGTTCTTTTAAATGACGTCGTGCAACATCGTAGTCTCCACGCCAGAACGTCACCCTGGGATTTAAAGAATCCAATATTTTGCCGATCTCCGTTTCACCTCCCACTTTCAAGATTGCCGCGAAGGTCGCCCATTTTACATCCTGGTCCTTAAGGAAGGGATACAGATATTTAAGAATGGACTCGTCTCCGATTTTTTGAAGCAATTCTATCGCGATCCCCCGCATGTCGATCGATTCGTTTCGATCGATGAAGATTCGCGTAGCCGCAGGCAAGGTCAATTTGGAAGGCAGGAAAGTCAACGTATTGAAGGCATTCAATCGGATCGCCAACGGATTCTTTTTTTCTACAACATAGTGATTTAGAAATTCCGTAACCCGATCATCTCGCGCATAACAGATCACCTGTAACAGATCCGGTTTCAAGTCTGGAGTTTGTTCTTTCAACTGCGTCAGAAAATAGTCCGACACCTGTGAAGTTACCTGTGGATCATTGATTTCCGCAACGATCTTAGCTACTTTTACGCGTCCCTTGGGTTCGCTCTCCATGAGTTTCACCAGCAGATCTCCAGCAGCCGGACCGATTTGAGTCAACACATGGTGGGCGGAGAACTTTCCGGCAGAGTATTTCTTAAGAAAATCTTTTTCATACCAGTGCAAAATCGCCTGCTGCGCGGATTTCTGCACCGCCTTCTGCTCCATCGTCATCAACAGGTAGAGCATATCTTTGCCGGCTGCCTGGGTGGAGAGATCCGGCACAGTAAACATCTTGCCGATTTCCGGCGCAGAGGCTTTAAACAATGCGCTGCGATCCGCCTTTGGAAGCGATTTCAGGGTTTTCAACAACAGATCGAATTGGCGGACCTTAATTAACTTGATCACGCCGTAAACACGAATGGACAATTCCAAATCGGCATTGGAAATCGCCTGGGCGATGCGTGTTTCACCGTTTACGGAATCGGCCCAAACGTCGATTTTCTCAGGTGTGGTATCGCAGGCGTAAATCGAACAGAGAATCAATACAATAAACGCCACGAAAAAAACGTGTTTACGCACTGCCTCCATGACTCCCTCCTGGTACATGGTTAATCTGGATTCCTTTTAGGATTCGAACTGTCCACTTATACCGTGAGAATCGGGAAACTGTCAAGAATGCCTGTAATTTCGATAGACATTAAATGAAATCGGCATGGAAATTCCAAGAATTGAAAGTGCGCTTTTCTACTTTATTGTCTCATGTAGCCGTTAAAACGAAAACGGCGACTGTCGCCTGACAGCCGCCGATTTCGTTCCTTTACAGATACCAGGGTGTTTTATAGGGTCTCATAGAACTCTTCGGAAACGACGATCAAGATTTTCAGCTTATCGTCAAAGTTGAATGGACCGCCTTTGCCCATACCGGGGCCACGACCTGCGAAGTCATCCGGTCCGCCATCACCGTTCGGACCGACTCCCATCGGACAATCACCCGAAGCGCATCCCGGACCATTGCCTGGACCATTTCCCGGACCTCGTCCTTTGCCCATCTTGCCTTTCTTGCCCATGCCGCGCTTCATACCAAAGCCGCCATGATGCCCACGCCGTCCACGCTTACCGGGAAGCAACGCCGCAAGATCTTTTTCCAGTTTCTCCGCCTGAGCTTCGAACTGATCATCCGACATTTCCCGTAACGAGGTCATCAGTTCAACAAGTTTCTCGACTCGTTTTTCGTGACGTTTCGATTTCGCCTCGGAACGTCCCTTGCGACCTGGACGCTCCTTGAAAAACGACAGGCGCTCTTTCATAAGCACGAACTCTTTGTCGCTGGCATTGCGAATGGCATGGATCACTTCCATCGGATTTTCCTGCAACAACATGCCCGGCTTGAGCGTGGGATGAAATCCCAGGTATTCACGCGGATCGAAACCCCACAGTTTCTGTTTCTGATCGTCGGTCAACATGGAAACGATGTTATCGAAAGCCTCGTCTACCCGATCGCGCTGGGCAAATCGCTTCTGGTGCATTTCATAAAACAACTCTTGCTCTTTTGCATCGGGAGGCGTTGGATCTTTATCCGCCTTCAGATCCCTAATAATCTGCTCAAGCCGCGCTTTCACTACGTTGTTGCGCCAGTTGTCCTCCATTTCCCGCAGTTCGGTCAATTCCGCTTGCAACGGCTCCAACTCGGATTTGATTTGCGTTTTTTGTTCCTCGGTCAGAGACAGATGCCGCACCAGGGCCAAACTGACCGCCTGCATCCTCAAGGAAGCATTTTCCGCATCTCCCATAAACCCTGGCATACCGGGATTGGCGTAAGCAGGTAATGCAAACAGTAAATAAAGCACTGCGGTCATCACGATCTGACCTAATATTGTTTTTCGCTGTTTCATAGTGCGACTCCTTTTGGTGGATTTCCTTCCATGCGATCCGGATCTTATGTTCACTCTCTGCATGAAAGACACACTCCGCTCCAGTTTGTTACATCCAACCGGAATTCAATCCCAACCAGCTATCCAGCTCGGAGTCATCCAATCCGGTAGAATCGAATCTCCAACCATTATCCAATGCCGTATCGCCCGTTTCTTCCGTTGTCGTCATTGTTTCAAGCAGGGCAACCATCTGCTCCAGGCGTTCTTCGTCCGAGGCAACATCCAGCACCCGTTCCGCCTGCAAGGCATCAGGTACGCTCGCTTTTTGAAGACTGTCAGGCCCGGATTGTACGTACAGCCACGCTCCGAATGCGATCAACACAAGAACGAATGCATCGGCAAAAGCGAAGAGCAGCCGACGCTTCGACCAGAACGATTGCCTGGGTACCTGCTTTAGCAGGTTCTTTCTCATCTCTTCCATTCGCTGCGTATCGACAGAGCTGTCATGCTTGCGCAGCAGTATTCCCAAGCGCTCATCCAAAGAATCTTTTTTTTGTACGGGTGTCATGTTCCTTCTCCCGTTTTCAATGACATAGCCGCCATCGTGGCGACAACCGGTTCTTCATCCAGGGATTCAACCACTTCCCTTAGACGCTGGCGGGCTCGATGCAAAGCGACTCGCACCGCCGATTCCGACATGGCCAGCACGTCTGCAATTTCGCGTGTGGACAATTCATCCAGAATCTGTAATCTCAATAACTCCTGATCTCGTTGAGGCAGTTTGGCAAATGCCTGCCACAACTCTTCATCACTCTCGCCCTGAATCATCACTTCATCAGCTAAAGGTTCATCTCCCGGCTTTTCGTCTATCTCGATCCCGGAAACACTTCGTTTTCCACTTCGCAAGGAGTTGATCGCCAGGTTTCGTCCGACGGTGAACAGCCATGAACGCGGACGCTGAATGCTATCTAAATCCTCCTTCAGAATCGCCAGAAAAGCAGCCTGCACCAAGTCGTAGGTTTCGTCTTCCGGTAAGCGAAACGTTCGAAGATACCGAAACAAATCCTCGGCATGATTTCTGAACAAGCTGTCGATCCATTGATGGCGATCCATACGTTCATCCTTCATTCAGGAGTTCCAACTCCATCAATAGGACGTTTTCCATAACGAAATGTTACATCATATTGCAAGTTGTACCTAATTTTCGTGTAGAATATAACACCGCGAGATAAACGGACTGGTCGAAGCTTCCCTTATATGGACGAAGTACTTAAAAAGATTGGAAATAATATGGGTGGCAAAACCTATCTACGACCCGTTCCAGCAGCACGCAAAACAGGAAGTGGAAATTTACAAAACTGTAAAGATTTCCAACAGATGACCGATTAGCTATATAGTTTGATGAAATTAGTGAAATTTGTAAAACACTAAAACCCAAAACGGTATTTTAAGAAACGGCGCTAGATGGTCGAAGGCCCTAATATTCCAGATCAAATCCCTGCCCCAATGGAAGGTCACACCGACTATTGGATGACTCTGCACGCCTTCAGCGGTGCATTCCGCATGGCGACGCAACTGCTTGCCATGATGATCCTGGTTCCGATCATCATTCATTATGTCGGGGAAGAGAAATACGGTATCTGGACGTTGGCCATGGCGCTGGTCGGGGTTCTAAGCTTCCTGGAAATGGGGCTTGTCCAGGCTTCCAATCGCTACCTGAGCGAAATCGACTTTCTAAGCAATCCGCAGGAAATGAGGGAACTTGCCAATGTCAGTTTCTGGTTGACAATGGGCAGTGGCCTGTTGGTATTGCTGATTGGCCTGCCCTTTTCAGTTGAAATTGCACATCTTTTTGAGGTTCCAGGTCATTTCACGGAAGAGGCGGGTGGCGTGATCGCCATTTTCATCTGGCGACTGGCCATCTCCATTCCAATGCGCACCTTTAGCACCGTGTTGATTTCTCAACGAAAAATGGCGCGTGCGCATTTTACCCAGGGCATCGCCAACATCATTTACTTCTTCCTTGGGCTTTGGGCGTTATCCTCGGAACTTGGTTTGATGGGTCTGGCCTACGCCTATTTAGGCTCCATGCTGCTGGAGCACCTGCTCTATGTCGTCATGTCCCGCTCGGTTGTTCCTCTTGGGAGTTACAATCCCTTCCGTATTAAAAGCTCTCACGTCAAGCGCTTATCCGAGTTTGCCGTATTTGCCTGGCTGGGCCAAATCGTCGCCGTTTTTCTGGCGCGTTCCGGAGTACTGCTGGTACAGGTCACCGCCGGTCTGGTGTCAACAGGTGCCTTCGGTATTGCCAGTCGACTGACTTCCATCAGTGCGGAATTGTCCGCACAGGTGATTTTTGCAGGTGGTCCGACGATTGCCAAACTCTCCGCCAATTCCAAAGAAGGTCGCAAGGAAGCCGGTTGGCTGACCCTGGCGCTTTCCCGACGCGCAATGCTTTTAAGCGGTCCACTGGCTGCGGTTGCCATTCCTTTAGGCGGCCCCTTCCTGAAAGGCTGGGTTGGAGGCGATCTGGCCACCGAAGCCGCCGGTCCATTAGCTGTTTTAGCCTCCAGCGTGGCTTTAGGCGCTCCCTACATGACCGCCAGTAACGCCTTGACCTTATCGGGAGAACATCGTTGGACGAATTCCGTCTCCATCCTCTTTCTGTTGGCCTATATTCCGCTGGCCTACACCGGCGGTAATCTTTGGGGGCCTTTAGGTGTTGCACTGGCTGGACTCTTTCTTAATGTCACCCTGATGATTCCGCTCTTTTTAAACCGAATTTCAAAACGTATGGACGTCCCCTTGAGATATTGGTGGAGCATGGTTTATCGCACCCATGTCCTGCCCTTTGCCGTTTGCGTCTCAATCGGTTTCGGACTTGCAGAACTGATGCAGCGCTTCGTACCGGAAGGTCGGCTCTGGATGGCGGCTGCCGCAGGATTCGGACTGCTGTCGGCATTCAGTTATTATTTCGTATTCTTCAAGATTACGGCCCTTAAAGAAGAACGAGAGCAAATCGGTAATTTGATGGATCGCATTCGATCCTTTACAAAACGATCGTAGGAGCAGGAACTTTGAAACCGACCTTAATCACAACCGCACTATACACTGAGCAGGACTGGCTCTGTGTACGCGATGAGATTCAGGCGTTGGAAAAAGCCGCTCCACCCGATCCGTATATGAACTGGAATTTTCAAAAGGCTGTCTGGGTAATGCATGGCGAAGGCAGACCCGCCTGGCTAATTCGGATTTATCTTGGAAAAGAACTCCTTTCCGCCGGCTTCTTCATCCAATGCTTCAACAAACGTCATGGTCTTCGCTTCCGTGAATTACGCTCGATGGACTTTGCTGTGATGTACATGGCACCTATGATCGTTCGTTCCGGTTGTGAAGATACCGTGTGCCAGGCCTTCCTTGAAAAAAGAAAAGACATTGCAAAAGCCACCAACTCCGATCTGATTTCGCTATACAAAATGAATCCGTTACGTTGCAGGAAAATCGTTTCGGATTTGGAAAACAAACATATTCCATATCATCACAAACAGTTTAATCGCAGCCACGAACTATCACTAGTTGATGGTGTAGAAGCTTATTTCAAAACCAAGAAAAGAAAATCCCTGTACAACATCCGCCGTTCCATGCGTATGTTGGAAGAAGAATTAAAACAGCCGTTAGCCGTTCAAAGAATCCGTGGTCAGCAAGCTCAAAAAGAGGAATTCAATCAACTCTGGAAGGAATTCGAGGAGTTACGCACACGAACCTGGCAATACAAGGAAGCCCAGCGTCTGAATAATGGTTATGTCGAACGGCTTACCCGCTTTTTCCAACAGGCCGTTTCGGGTTGGAAAGATTTGGGCTGGCTGGATCTCTTATTGCTGCGCGCCGGAGACCGTCTAGTTGCTGGTCAGGTGAATGTGATCACCGATGACATTCAGTGGGTGATTTTACTGTCCTACGATCTGGAGCTGGCCCGATTCAGTCCGGGACGAATCTTGTTTCACCAGCAATTACAAGATAGTTACGATAATGGCGACCGAAGAATCATCCTGGGAGGCGCTGCCGAATCCGGCAAACTGTTCTGGTCGAACGAACTCGTGTCGACTCATGAAGTCACCTTGCCACTGTGGGGATTCAAATCAACGGTCTGGTCAACCTATCATCGATTCCTAAAGAAAAACACGGCTTTCCCAACCGGAGAAGATCCATGAGAATCCCTCGAACCAATAGGATTCTCTGCCCGAACGGTGTTGAAATCCACTTGATCGCCTTGAACGACGACTCCGCCTGGGATCAATGCCGTTTTTCTGTCAAACACCTCTCCCAAACCGTCCCTTCAAATCCCTGGTCCGGCTGGCTGCATATTCATCAGGCTCGCACTCTCGGTTTTCCAAAAGCTCCCTTCTGGCTGATGGAAATGCGGCGAAAGTCCGATCTGATCGCAATTGGCGTATTTCGAGAAGAACACTCTCGCCGACGATATGGAACGCTGAAAATTTTGCGTTCGCTGGATTGGATGGCCGCGACTTATCCACCAATACTCGTTTCCGATGAAAATCGCCCTGAAGCTTATAACGCCCTGGCTTCGGCATTGGCTCAAATAGGAAAAGCTAGTGATTGTGATCAGTTGTGTTTCGGGCAATTAGACCATCAAAATCGGCGACAGTGGACGGAGGCATTACACAAGGCGGGAGTTACTTATCGAGACCGACTATTAACCTACGATCAAGTACTGGATTTGACCTGCTGGTTCGAACAATCCAATGTCAAAAAGAAACGCCACAATATGCAGCGCATGGAGCGCAAACTGGCTGAGCACAGTGGACTTTCACCCGTTTTCGAGCGATTTCGCGGTGATGTGTTCCAGCAGTTAAAAGACAACGGGCTTTGGAGGCAATTTCTCGATCTGTGGCGTTCCTCTTGGCAAACGCAATCACAGTCACAGCACGGCCAGGCTCCAATTGCACAGGGTTTTCAATACGTTGAACAATCGGCAAAAGAATGGAGTCGTCTAGGTCAGCTTGACTTCTGCGCTTATCGTTTGGGAGATCAATTACTTAGCTGCTATTTCAACGTCGCCATCGATGGTTACCTGTGGTTATTGATGACCTATTACGGTACGGAATTCGAGCAATACGGCATCGGCACCAATAACCTGATGCACATGATTTTAGACAGCCACGACCGAGGCGATCGGACGCTGGATTTCGGTGGTGAAGGCGTGTTATGGAAACGGCGCTGGTCCACTCATGAACGCCCCGTTCATATGCTGGAAGTGCCATTAGCGGGCTGGAAAGCACGCCTTTTTAGTTTGCAACAACAACTTCAGCGATTCCGACCGAGTCATTTCGAACCGGTCCACGCCATTCAAAGTCGCCAGGATTTTGAAGCTTCGACCGGTACCGGTAAGACAACGACAGCCAAGTCAACTGCTCACGCGACACCAGACATACAAGTAACGCCTCTTCAATCCGAAAACGATTGGCAGGATATTCGAAAAGAATTCATACAGTTGGAAAACAGTAGTTTTTCAACTCCCTGGTCGAGTTGGGAACATTCCTTCACGCTTTGGAAACACTTCTTCCCGAATCAACGCTGCTGGGTCATCCGCATTCCCATGCCGGAAGGCCGCCCAAGTGGCTTATTGGCTGCGGCTATCTTTCTGGAAGAACAGGTCACTCGCCGGGGAATATCCTTTACAACTCTCCGCTCACTGGATCAAATGACCATGCGGCTTCCTGCATTTCCGATGCGTCAAGGCTTGGAGGATATGGCCTGCCGAAAAATGACGGATGCCCTTCCCCGAATCGCAGAGATCACCCAGACCGATCTGATCGGCCTGTACCGTCAGGACGAGAACAACGCGAACCGGTGGCTTCAGGAATTGCATGCCAGACAACACTTCGTTCAGTCACGCATCTTCACAGTAAGTCAACTCATCCAATTCCCTGAAACGTTTGAAGAATACGAGCAGAACCTTCAGAGAGAACACAAGAATCTCATCAAGAATATCAAACGATCTGAACGAAAAATCGAAAAGGACTTCCACTCCCGATTCGAATTTCAGCACGTCAGTGGCAAAACCTTCTCCGACCCGGACTTTCAAGAACTTTTCGAGAAATTTGAACAGTTGCGTAAGAATTCCTGGCAGATCGAAGAAGCGACAAAAACCGGCTTTTCCGATCCGAAATTGGTTGCCGCCTATTTCAGAGAAGCTGCGGAACATTGGGCGCAGAAAAGCGAACTGGACCTCTTTCTGCTCAGCATTGAAGGAAAACCCGTTGCCACCTATCTGGGATTGATTCGCAAAGCGAATGCCTATGCGTTGCTCACAGCCTACGACCGCGACTATCATCGCTATGGAGTGGGACAATTCACGTTTTACAACTGGCTAAAGCGTTTGCATGAAATCGGAATACGAAACGTAGAACTGGGAGGCGAGGGATCTTCCTGGAAAAAATCCTGGGCGCAGCAGGAAGATGCCTTGTACCAAATCGAAATCCCCTTGCCGTCTCCTAAAGGATGGTTATGGCAGGCCATGCAGCGTATCAAGAAAAGCCATGGACATCAACCGGTACGCTAGTGGACCTTCACAAAATTTCAAATGCCAATAGCGAGATATCATCTTCCGGCTCGCGTTTCATGCAAAACGAGTGCGCCCCGGCCACGACGGAAGTAATCAATTCCGGCAAGTTATGATACGGTTCCTTTGCTAAAATCTCCCGCAATCCATCTTCACCGAATTGTTCTTCCTGAGGGTTTTCAAGCTCGGTCAATCCATCGGAGAACAAAATCAATCGATCACCAGGTTGCAGGTCCGTCCGATATTCCTGAAAATGATGATCCTCCAGCACACCGATGGGCGGATCGCCCGCCTCCAAAACAACCAACTCATGATTCGACAGCAATAAGGGTCTTGGATGACCGGCACGCATCCAGCGCACACTTCGTTCTTTCACGTTCACGATGCAATAGAAAAACGTAAAGAACATACTTGTGTTCGCATCAATCTGAAAGCGTTGGTTTAAAGTTTCCGCCACTTCGGAAGGGCTGGCCAGACGTGTATTTCCCCTCACGTCCGCTTTTACCAGAATGCCACCCTGGTCCAATTGCGGACGCAGTAAATGGTGCAGCAAAGTGACCATCAACGCTGCCGAAACCCCATGCCCGCTGACATCGATCATGTACACGGCGACATTGGAATCATCCAGCCGTTGAATGTTGAAAAAGTCTCCACCGATATATCCGGTCGGCTGAAAGTGCCAATCCACTTTCAAGTGATCGGAGAAGGTTTTTCTGTTGGGTAACAGGTTTTCCAGTGTAGTCGCGGCCTTACGAAGATCGTCGGACATTTTGCGGTTCGATGCCGCAAGCGAACGTTCCAGTTTCAGGATTCGCTCGGCAGCCATCAGACGTGCACGCAATTCCGCCGGATCGAAAGGCTTCTCGATGTAATCGTCCGCCCCTTCTTCAATGCCATGCGCCAGATGCCCCTTGCTGTCCAAAGAAGTCAGCAAAATGATATAAGTATAGCCGACTCCCGGAGCTTTTCGAATTCGCTTGCACAGTTCGATACCATCCATTCCCGGCATCATCCAGTCCGTGATGACAATATCGTACTCGCCGCTTTCGAAACTTTTCCAGGCTTTGTCACCGTTTTCAGCAACCTGGCAGGCATAACCCCAGCGCAGCAGCGACACTTCCAGCATGCGCCGCATCATGTTGTCATCTTCAGCTACCAGTATTTTCATCGGCCACTCCAGCTCCTAATTCACAAGCTCCCGGAGACTCTCCGATCCTTACATCCCACTGATTTCTTGATAAAGCAATGATTTCGTATGATAATACGCGACAAGCATAAAGTGCAAGAAGATAGCGACACAAAGACATCCCACCAAAATTGCGCTTGAGCGGCGATTTGTGATAGTCACAGTGCGTCATTGTGTGGAATAAGTTGATTGTCGAGGGTATCTGCTACACCATGAAAAAGAAAACCACCATTATCATGCGTTCGATGAATGACTCTCCGCAACTCGTCCGCCAGACGTTGGAATCATTGCGTAATCAGCAAGGTGTGTCGTTCGAGTTGATTCACATCGACAGCGGCTCGACCGACGGCAGCCTGGATGTCATCCGCGAATTGGGAGGTCGTCTTTACCACATTCGTCCCAACGAATACATCCCCGGCCAGGTGCTTAACATGGGCATGTCGCTATGCGAAAGCGATGTCGTGGTGTTTTTAAATGCCGACGCCACCCCGGTCGGGCGCGATTGGCTGGCAAATCTGATCGCCCCCTTCAAATCCGATCCTGACCTGATCGCCACCTTCAGCCGCCAGATTGCCCGACCCGACGCCACGCCCCTGGTCCAAATGGACTACGAGCGTGCTTTCGGTCCGGAAGGCGGTCATCGTAGTTGGGGGCACTTCTTCTCGATGGCAGGCAGCGCCATTCGTCGCGAATACTGGCAAAAGCGCCCCTTCGATGGAGCGATCCAATATTCGGAAGATATCGATTGGACCTACCGCGCTCGCCTGGAAAACAAAAAAGTGCTCTACGTACCGTCTTCAATCGTCGTTCATTCCCACAATTACACCCTATCGCAAAGCTACAAGCGCCATATCGGAGAAGGAGAAGCCGATAGCTGGATCTACTCCCTTTCTCCCCTGTCCTCCTCCTTTCTGCGCCGTGTCGCTTTGCCGATGATCACCACTACCGCTCGTGACATCTCCTATGCGATTACGGAAAGCAACACTCAAGCGGCTCTACAGAGCCTGCCTTTGCGGTTTGCGGAAAAGCTCGGGCACTGGCGCGGCGTTCATCGCGGCGGCAAGAGCGCACCCCTGCCGGATCGCCGTGTCGCCCCGGATCTGTCCCAGCCGACCGAAGGCTTGTACACCATCGAGCATAACCCGGAATTCGAAGCGCGCCTGACTGCCGATTTCGACCAGATCCGCAGCAAACTTTTGCAGTTGTATCCCGCTCCGGTAGGCATCGTGCTTGGGGGCGGTTACGGTCGCCGGGAAGGCGGCATCGTGCAAACTCCAAACGGTCCGGTTCCGTACAATGACTACGACCTGTACGCCGTCTTCGATTTCCCAACACAGAAGCTGCCTCGTAAACTGGTAGAAGAGGTTCGCCAGCTCGGAGAAGAATTGAGCGAACAGATGGGAATCGATGTCGATATCGCCCCGGTGAGCACCACGAAGTTAAAGAATGCTCCACCGCGCATCGAATGGTACGAGTTGCGGCGCGGCCACCGGATGCTGCACGGCCCGGATCGATTTCTGGCAATGATGCCGGATCGACAGGAACGCGACATTCCCTACGACGAAGGCGAGCGCCTATTGATGAATCGCGCAATCGGCCTTCTTTTAGCACAGCAAGTACTTGATAAAGCGGAAGATTCCCTTTCCGAAGAGGACGTCAGCTTTGTCACGCGCAACATCCACAAAGCGATGCTGGCGGCTGGGGACATCGTGCTGCTGCGCCTGAGATTGTACCACTACAGCTACCGGGAACGCCTGCAACGCCTGATGCAATTGGAACGACTGACTCCGGCTCCGTTCGAGCAGATTCGGCAGGCTTATCAAAAAGCCAGTGAATTTCGCCTGCATCCCACGTTCCCACTAACACAGAAAGAGGAACTGCAAGCCTTCTGGAATTCCTCCAAGGAATTGTTCGAGCAGGCGCACCGCTGGTTCATCCAGGTTGCGACCGGAGCCAAATCCTGGTCCGAGTACACCGTGCAGCGCCTTGAACATCCATCGTTTACAGTGAAAGCTCCATTGAACGCCTATAAGACCCTGCGTTTTTCGGGACGTCTGCCGGCATCCACGGACAAGGCTCGCAGCTATGTCGCCCATCCCCAGACTCGTGTACGGGTGGCAGCCCCGATGCTGCTGTATGCACCTTCCCATGACATTCTGTCCCCCGCCCTGCTTTCCGATGCGCTCTTTTTACCCGCACCGGAACAATGGGAATCCGGCTCCACCAATGATTTTCGCCAAACAGCGACCCGGAGACTGCTGGAACTGTGGCGGGAGGTGAATTGAGCATGAATAACAAGAAACTGTCTTTATTTATATTCATCGACGCCTTCGGCTGGGAAATCCTTAAAAATATGGATTTCCTGAACGACGCCCTGCCCCAGCGTAAAAAGCTGGAGTCGATTCTGGGGTATTCCAGCACCGCCGTGCCCACGATTCTCACAGGGCGAAAACCGAATGAACACGGGCACTTCTCGTTCTACTACTACGACCCGGAGCATTCCCCATTCAAGTGGCTGGCGCCCTTGCGACTGGTGCCGGATTTCTTTGCGTCACGGGCGCGCATTCGCAATAAAATTTCGGAAGTCATTAAAAATCTGTACGGCTATACCGGTTACTTTCAAATCTACAACATGCCGTTCAAGTACATCCACCTGTTCGACTATTGCGAAAAGAAAAGTATTTTCGCCCCGGATGGCATCTTGCAGGGGGACAATATTTTCAGCGCCTGCGAACTGGCGAAAATCCCCTATCACGTTTCCGATTGGCGGGCGAGCGAAGAAACAAATTACCAATCCGTACTGGATGCCATCGACGGCGAATCCGTAGAATGGATCTTCAATTATAACGCCAAGTTAGACGGTATCATGCATGTTGCGGGTGTCGGCAGCGATGAAGCGCTGGAACAGATCGACCTCTATCGTAAACGCCTGACCACCATATTCGAACATGCAGCGGATCACTACGCAGACTACGACCTGTACGTTTTCAGCGATCATGGCATGGCCAATACGCACACCTATCACGAACTCTGGCGCGACATCGATCGGTTAGGCTACCGTTTCGGCAAGGATTACGCTGCGGTTTACGATTCCACCATGGCTCGCTTCTGGTTTATGAACCAGGATGCGCGCTCCTCGGTCATAGACCTGCTTAACCAGCACGCCGAGGGTGAAATCCTCAGCCAGGACACCTTGGAACGCTATGGGGTGTATTATCCCGACTCGAAATACGGCGAACTCTTTTTCATGCTGGACGAGGGCCACCTGATCGTCCCCAGTTTCATGGGACAGCGCCCCATCACCGCCATGCACGGCTACCATCCGCAAGCGCCCTCTTCCAATGCCTCATTGATGTCCAGTCGGGAGATCCCGGAAGACATCGTCCGCATTCAGGATATTTACAAGTTAATGGCGGCCCCGCTTGAAGAACGCCTGCGGCTATCGGGGGAAAAATGAAGATCCTGGTTGTCTCCAACCTCTATCCACCGGTCGTTTTAGGGGGATACGAGATTCTATGCGAAGCTGTAACCGGTTCGTTGATCCGTAGCGGTCACGACGTTTCCGTGCTCACCAGCGACTATCGCATTCCACAGAAAACCGGGGAATTACCTTCTATTGGCCGTCATGGGGAATCCATTCGACGCGAACTGCGCCTGTTTCCCCCCTTCGATCAGCCCCCGCGCTCCGCTCGTTTGAAAAAGCTGCGCCTCGGCGTGGAAAACGAATGGATCACCAAACAAGCCATCCGACGCTTGCGCCCGGATGTGGTGTTTTTCTGGAGCCAGCGCCGCTTGACGCTTGGCGCGCTGCGTGCGGCTGAAAGTCTGGATGTGCCTTATGCCGTCACGCTGAACGATGACTTCCTGGAAGCGTATACACCACCGAAACTGGGACTGGCTCCACGCAA
Organism: Myxococcota bacterium; assembly: GCA_965140415.1. Taxonomy (GTDB): domain Bacteria; phylum Myxococcota_A; class SURF-8; order SURF-8; family SURF-8. The sequence goes on along the minus strand of OZ223209.1, from coordinate 2,687,004 downwards.
TGCCGCCCGGTTCGCACTGGATCGCAGTTTGTGTCGGCGCAATACTTACCTTGGTCTGCGTATGCCCTGGATCACGGCGCTTAGCCAATCCCTGGTCGATGAAATGCTGGAAAAAGGCGCACCGGTGAAAGACGCCCACATCATCTACCAAGGTGTCGATCCCGACTTTTTCACACCGACTGCAAATCCCGGTCATTTGCATCGTCCCGCCCGCCTGCTTTATGTCGGGCAGGTACACGAATACAAGGGCGTTCATACGATCATCGAAGCACTTAACCTGCTGTCTAAACAAGGAGTTCTTGCCGAGTTGAACATCATTGGCGAGGGAACGGCAGAATATCGGAAACGCCTGGAAACCATGATAGGGCAATATGGTCTGGGCGAACGCGTCCGTCTCTGGGGGAAGGTGAAACGCAACAACCTTCCCACGATCTACCGCGACCACGACCTGTTCGTGTTCTCCTCGATCTGGAAAGAACCTTTTGGCCTGACCCATCTGGAAGCCATGTCCTGCGCCATTCCGGTAATCAGCACCACGCGCGGAGGTCCGGCGGAGTTCCTGCATCATGGCGAAAACGCATTGACTTTCGAGGCGGAAGACGCACACGAGTTGGCCCGACACATCCGCCAGGTAATCGAAGATGGCGACTTGCGCCGGAAACTGGCAGAAGGTGGACGCCATACCGTCTCGCAACGCTTTTCGGAACGTCGCTATTTTGAGGAATTGGAATCGTTTCTGTCCGATACCGTGCGCCGCTGGCCGAAAAAGTCGTGGTTTCACCGGCTCAAACGGCAGGGGCAATAAGCATGCGCGTTCTGCAAACCGCCCGCCGCTACCTGCCCCAGGAATGGGGCGGCACCGAGACTGTCATTCGCGAGTTTTCACGCGAACTGGTAGATATGGGGCACGAAACGGAATTGTGGACCTCGGCAGCTCTTTCGAAGCCGGGAACGGCGCTGATCGACGGTCTGGTGGTGCGACGTTTCAAGCACCACTATCCTTTCTTTGGTCTTGATACTCAGGCCCAATTGGCGATGGACAAGAAAGGCGGCAACCTCATTTCCGCCAGCCTGTTTGCGGCACTGCTCGGAACCCGTCCTTTCGATATTTACCATCTGCACACCGGAAAGCGCTTCGGAGCAGAAGTGGCTAGCGCTGCAAGGATTCATAAACGTCCCTATGTCATCACCCTGCATGGCGGCGTGTTGAACGTTCCCGATGAGGAGCGCCGTGACCTGCTCGCACCGATTCAAGGCAAGCTGGAATGGGGCAAGGCATTAGGCGCATTATTAGGCTCCCGCAGCCTGCTTGAACGGGCAGACGCCGTATTCTGCGTCAATGCAGAAGAAGCCGACGAACTACGGCAGCGGATGCCCGGTCAGCGCGTTCTTCACATGCCCAACGGCGTACATCCCGAACGCTACGCCCATGGCGACGGCCAGGGCTTTCGGAAACGATATGGTCTGAAAGAGGAAGATCGGGTGATTCTCTGTATCAGCCGCATCGACCCGCAAAAAAACCAACTGGCCCTGGTTCAAGCACTCCCCAAGCTTTCCATCAAGGAACCGGCGGTGCATGTCGTCTTAATCGGTCCGGTTACGGATGCCGCCTATGCCGATCGCATGCTGGACGATGCCCGGAAATCGGGCGTGGCCGACAGGGTGCACCTGCTCCCCGCTCTGCCGCACGGTTCTGCGGAATTGGCGGATGCCTATGCGGCAGCCGACGTCTTCGCCCTGTCCTCGCGGCATGAACCCTTCGGCATTGTTGTTTTGGAAGCCTGGAGCGCCGGATTGCCGGTCATCGCCTCAAATATTGGCGGCTTGGGACGACTCGTCACGGACGGCCAAAACGGAAAGCAGATCGAGCCAAATTCATCGGACGAACTGAGTCAGGCAATCAGCGAGCTGTTGTCCGATCTGGAATTCGCCAATCGCTTGGCCGAGAACGGTCATCGCACGGCGGTCCAGTCCTATTCCTGGAGTCGCATCACGCAAGATATCGTCAACACGTACGAAGAGATTCTACACGACAAGTAACCCGGTGGTAGCCGATGAACATCTGGCATGTCAGTGAGAGAGCACACTTTATGGGAGGGATCGAACAGAACCTGTTCGCACTGACGAGCGGTCTGTCCGAGCGCGGTCACACGCAAACGCTGTTGCATTCCAGCGACTATCCTGCACAACCCGATTATCTCTCCCCTTTTTCCGATCATCATGCGCTGTCAAATCAAGCGGACTTGACCCGGCTTGTGTCCGAGCAATCACCCGACATTCTCATACTTCATCAACCATTTTCGGATATTGCACCTCCTTACGAGCTACCCTGTCCCGTCGTTCGTGTCGTTCACGACCACAACCTGACCTGCCCGCGCCGCCACAAGTATTTTCCGTTGAGTAAACAAATCTGTCACGAAGCGGCGGGAAGCGCCTGCGTTCGTCATGGCTGTCTGGTTGGACGTTCCTCTTCGGGCAAGCTGCAACTGCTCGATATTTCTGCAAGGCTTCAGGATATCCGCGCACATCACGACCTGGACAGACTCATTGTGGCCAGCAACTTCATGCGTGATGAACTGATCAAAAACGGCCTACCTGCCGAGCGCATCGAAATTCTTCCGCCTCTGCCGGGCGATCTGGATCGAAAAGCCACACCCGTCGATGGCAATGCCCGCACCATCTACTATCTCGGCCAGTTGATTCGGGGTAAAGGGGTGGATTCACTCCTGAAAGCCATGACGCAAGTCACTCCACCCTGGCAATTGTGGATCATCGGTGATGGCAATATGCGGCAGGAACTGGAAGAGTTGACAGAAGAGTTAGGCTTTCGGGAATGGATTCACTTCCTGGGACATCTTTCACACAGCGAATGCACAGCCCGACTGGAGGGAGCGTCTATCGTTGCCGTTCCATCTCGCTGGCCGGAACCTTTCGGGATGGTCGGTGTGGAAGCCATGGCGGCGGGACGTCCCGTCGTTGCCTTCAACGTGGGCGGTATCCGCGACTGGCTATGGCATGGCGTCAATGGCTTGGGCGCTGCCGAAGGAGACTGGCGAACGCTTGGACGCCATCTCGACTGGCTGCTGAATGATAACAAGTTACTTGCTGATTTAGGTAATAATAGTAGAAAAATGTTTGATAATTACTATAAATTTTGTGTATATTTAGATAAGTTCGAGAATTTGATTTCCCGTGTGGTAGAAGGCGGCATTCGTCGCCGGAAGGGAACGAGTGATCGTTTGTAAATTATTATGAGTGAACGACTGCTACAGCTTGGTGTTCCAGCGATGCCCTTGGAAGGGGGCGCTTCCGGCATTGGTGTGTATATCCGGCAACAAATTAAAGCGCTATCGCACAGTCAGGATATCAAACTAACCGTATTCGGTTTCGATTCCGAACGCGAGATTCTCGATCTCGATTCACAAACGCGTTTCGTTGCCGTGCCGGAAGTATACAAGGGAGTCACCGGCAATCTTTTCTGGCACACCTCGATACTACCGGTGCAGGCTCTGCTTCACCGCCTGAATGTGCTGTTTCTACCGGCGGGCAATCGACGCATGAGCCCCGAAGCTCCTTTGGGACGCTACAAGGTCATTGCAACGGTTCACGACCTGGCGCCTTTTCACATGCCTGAAAAATATGGGAAATCGCGTACCCTGTATGTAACCCGGTGGCTTCCCCGCATGTGGCGGCAGGCCACGAAAATCATTTCAGTAAGTGATGCCACTCGCAATGATCTGCTTATGCACGCCGGGGTGGATTCCAAACGGATTTCCGTTGTGCATAACGGGGTCGATCACAGCGCATTTCAGCCACGAAATAAGTCGGAAGCGCGACAGCGGCTCTCGGGGAAACTCGACTTGCCGGAGCCATTCATTCTGTACGTCGCCCGGCTCGAACATCCTGGAAAAAATCACGTCGGCCTGCTTCGCGGCTACGCCCGCTTGCTTCAGCAACATCCTGATTTATCTCATCATCTTGTATTTTGTGGAAAAGATTGGAACGGCGCTGCCGATATATATAGGGAAGTAAAGCAACTCGGATTATCTTCGCGCGTGCGATTCTGTGGCATGGTCTCCGATGAGCTACTGCCATACGTCTATAACGCTTCGGATTTGTTGGCTTTTCCTTCGCTGTTTGAAGGTTTCGGCATTCCGGCCATCGAAGCGATGGCTTCCGGCATTCCGGTGGTAGCCAGCAATCGAACATCGCTGCCGGAAGTGGTCGGCGATGCGGGAAGACTATTCGACCCGCAAGACGAACGCAGTATCGCCACAGCGCTTGAAATCGGATTGTTCGACGAGGACTTCCGAAAAGCAGCGAAAAAAAACGGACCGGAACGAGCGGCTTCATTCAGTTGGCAACGTAGCACACAAGAAACTTTGCGCATCCTGATGCAATAAACGGGGCAGTAATCGATGGCGGAACCTTTCAACACAGATCCGAAACTGGCAACCGAAGAGGAAAATCCTCTTAAAAATATCGACTTGCGCCGTTTTCTGCTGGTTGTCATTCAGCGTTGGCGCTTCATCGCAGCGTTCTCTCTCTTTTTCCTGATTATCGGAATCACAGGCGCGCTGTATCTTCGTGGGCGTGCCTATACGGCCACTGCTGTCATTCTCCGCTCTGCCCCGGCAAAAGGCGTGGTGATGGGTGAAGGCGCTCACTTCGAGTTGCCTGCAACCAATATCGACACCTTAGTGGACACCATCAAACTTCCTTCCAATCTCATCGAAATCAAAAAGCGCATCGAAGTCGAAGGAGACATTCACGATCTGGCAGGGAAAATCACGCTTTCACGCGCGTCGAACTCCAATCTCATCAACATTTCCGGAACATTGGATAGTCCGGAAAAGGCAGTCAAGCTGGCGAATGTCACGGCTCAAGTGTTTGCGGAATACCTTTTGAACCTGCGCCGCAGACAAGCCAAAGAAGCGCTGGAAAAAATCGACATACTCGTGGAACAAGCCCAGAAAAAATACTCCGAAACGTCCGAAAAACTTTCTGAATTTCGGAAAAAGCACGGGATCGTCAAACTGGATGTAGAAACCGACCTTTCCTTGCAGAAAGAATCCGAATTAAAAGGCGAAATCGAAAACGCCCGCGTTGAGTTGATCGCGTTGAACCAACAGCTTCGGAGTTTGGATACGGATAACGTAAGAATCGGACAGCTCAGTGAAAACAGCACCGGAGGTCAACAGATGCGCGAACTGCAAAGCCAATTGGACGAGTTGCGCTCGCGCTACACCGATGACAACCCGATCATCGCCAAGCAAAAGGCCGAAATCAACGCCGTGTATAAAACCATTGCGCTAGAGGAAAAATCCCGACTCACTGCCCAGCGTAGCGCCGCAGCCAGCCGCCTTCGTAATTTTCAGCAACAGTTGGAAAATATGCAAGGCAAGTTGAAAAAACTTAGTGAAAACGAAAAAGGGTTTCTCACCATCCAGCAGGACTATATATTTGCCAAGCAGGCCTTGGGTGATCTATCAGCGCGTCGTGAAGAAGCGGCTGCCATCACACGTGAGCCATTAGGAGAGTTTCGCATTATCGAGCAAGCGGTTCCTCCAAAGTATCCTGAAACCTCCAAGGCAAAACTTGTTGCTGCCGCCATGCCGATATTGGGGCTGATGTTTGCCCTCTTTGTAATTCTGGCCCAGGAGTTTTTCAACCGCAGACTAAAAAGCGCCAAAGAGATCTACAACCGCTACGACTTGCCGATCCTGGGGCAGCACCTGCACGATCCGCTAGCCCCACTCGATGCGCCCCACAGAGAAGTCAACATGTACCGGCCCATCGTTTCCACGCTATCGGTGGAGAAGCGTTTTCAAGGCAAGAAAACCTTAGCCTTTTTCGCACCGACAACAAGTAGCGGTTTAACGACAGTTACCCGTAATCTAGCCGAAGCGTTTGCAAAGAGAGGCCGGAAGGTTCTTTATGCGGATTTCTCCCTGCACCCGGAAAACACCGCACCGCCATTACTACTGGAAGAATTGAAAAAGAACGACTTCTCAGAAAATCTAATTCGACGGGGACAGGATGGCGCACCGGATCAGTTGTTCGCAGGTTTGCGTAATGCTACGGACTTGGATGTATTCTCCAACAACCGCCTGGTCGGCTTGATCGAACAGTTGCAGCAGCAATACGATTTAGTTCTTATCGATACACCTCCGGCGTTTGAATTCGTTCAAGTCATTGAATTAGTACCCCTTGTCGAAGCCGTGATTCTTGTCTTTAGGTCGGGTACAACCAAAATGGATCAAGCGGAACGCATTGTTCGTCAGTATAGAAGTCTGCAAAGCCCATTACTGGGTGCATTCATCGCCGATGCAACACCGTTTCTGGTTCGTAAACAGGAGATCGCGATTGCCAATTCTTACCGCAAGGTCAGGCTTGGTCGCGGATTTGTCGAAAACTTCTTGCTTGAAAAGTTTATGTCATGAACACAAACCACAACATAATTCGTTTCCAGATCATTCTGTTTTCCTTGTTTCTCCTATTGGTTTCAGGCTGTGTTGCCAACAAGGTAAAACCCGAACTGCCCGTTTCCGAGTTGGCGCTTCGAATGTATGAAGTTCCGCAACCAGACATCACTTTCGAGCGAATGCTGGAAATGGAACGCGACGAAGCCGGTGCCTATCAACTCGGTCCCGGAGACACCATTACCGTATACGTTTACGGAGAAGAAAGCCTGACACGTTCGGTAACAATCGAACCCAACGGCCACTTCACCTTCCCTTTAATCGGAGAAGTTCGAGCCAAGAACCGCACGATTGGCGAAATCGTAGCGGAACTGGATGAGCGCCTGAACCAGTATCTAAAAGGCGCGAAGTCGGACATCATCATCAACGAATTCAGCAGCAATCAATTTGTGGTGTTAGGCGGCGGATTGAAAACATCCGGTTTGTACACGATCACCGGCGAAATGCGCCTGCTCGACGCCATCGCCACGGCAGGCGGTCTTCGTGCAGTGGAAGTCAACATGATGGAAGTTCCCGGTGCGGACTTGCAACGGTCGTATCTGTCACGTGGCTCGCACATCTTACCGATCGACTTCGGTGCGCTGATCAACGAAGGCGATATGCGCTACAACATCCGAATTCGCCCTAAAGACGTGATTTACGTTCCCCTTCTGACCAGTAATGAAGTGTTGATCCTCGGTCAGGTCAACAAGCCTTCTGTGATTCCGATGATCGGCATGATGACCATTACCAAGGCCATAACGCTTGGCGGAGACTTCTCCCCCAATGCCCGCTCCTCGCATGTTAACGTGATCCGCAACGCCACAACGAAACCGGAACGTTTTGTGGTGGATGTCGAAGATATTTTAGATGGCAAAGCCGTCGATTTCGTTCTTCAACCGAACGACATCATTTTCGTTCCCGCAAGCATCTTGTAAGATGGCATTAGGGCAGGTATAGAAAGAAAGCGAGCGATGACGATCCATTTTAGGCCATCCATAACGGAAAAGCCGTTGAAAGATTTCCGACGCAGGCTGTTGGATCTGGCGCTTTCTTCTGCGCTTGTTCCTACGACACTCTTCGCATCAACGCTGGCGGCATCGACCTGCCTTCTAAACGGTCGTTTCGATATCCTTAAAAAGGAAACCAGGATCGGGCGACATGGAGTGCCGATCACGTTGTATCGAGTTCGGCCACCAGTTGCGCCGAATCATTTGAGCTGGCTGATCGAATTTCTTAAACGCACACACGCCTTCGATATGCCCCTGTTTTTAAGCATCCTGAAAGGCGATCTGGCTTTCGTCGGACCCGAAGCACTTAGCAGCGAGCAGTGCGAAGAATTGCAAGAGCACGATCATGTACGCTTTTCCGTTCGCCCCGGCTTGACCGATCCGTATACCATTCGGCGACGCATGAACATTGCCTTCGATGGTCGCAGCGTTCCCGAACGCGCCTATCTGGCCGAGCGCGGTATACGCAAGGATCTTTCCATTCTCGCTCGTACCATCCCTGCTCTGATTCTGGGTGGTTCCGTTCCCGTTCGCTCCGATTCCTTCATTTTGCAGGATATCGATATCACCAATGTAAGCATGCACGACGCCATTGAAAAGCTGGTTGCACTTTCAGAAGCCGGACACAGGCATGTTGCGTTTGTAAATCCACATTGCTTCAATCTCAGCACTCGTGAAGCCGACTATCGCGACATCCTCAAGCGAGCGGATATGGTCCTACCCGATGGCATCGGCATCAAAATCGCCGGAAAGCTGATCGGTGCCGAAGTCAAAGAAAACGTCAACGGAACCGACATGTTCCCGCGCCTGTGCCAGTACGCCCAAGAACACAACAAGCGACTGTTTCTGTTGGGTGCCGCACCCGGAGTATCCGAGCTAACCCGACGCAACATGGTCAAACGTTTTCCCGGTTTGGATATTGCAGGCGCATGGCACGGCTACTTCGAAGATCACTCCTCCGAAGAGGACGAAATCATCGCCGCCATCAATCACGTTCATCCGGATTTCCTTCTCGTCGCACGCGGCGTCCCCGGACAAGAGCGCTGGATCGACCGCAACCTGTCCCGGCTGGATGTGGGTGTCGCGATGGGAGTGGGTGGCTTATTCGACTTCTACTCGGGTCGCATTAAACGTGCACCGATCTGGGTGCGCGAACTCGGTTTGGAATGGTTCTGGCGGCTGGCAATGGAGCCACGCAGAATGGCGAATCGCTATCTGGTCGGCAATCCGCTATTTATAATGAACGTCTGGAAATGGTACGTCGCTCAGGCACGCACGCAGTTGATCAAGCGTTTCGACGACATCGACCTTCCCAGCCAGCGACTGAAAGCCGAATTCGAGTTTCACCTTCGACGCACCCTGTGGTGGATCGCTACGGAAGGCAGTCTGAAAGTCAAACGCGCAATCGATATTGCAGGATCGTCAACGGGCTTGCTTCTGCTGACCCCCCTGTTTTTGACTACGGCAACCGCAATCAAACTGGAAGATCCTTCCGGTCCGGTGTTCTTCAAGCAACAGCGAGTCGGACGCTACGGCAAGATTTTCACGATAATCAAATTCCGTTCGATGTATACCGATGCAGAAGAACGCAAAGCCGCCTTGATGCACATGAACGAAACCGGTGGTGTCATTTTCAAAATGAAACACGACCCGCGCATTTCGCGCGTTGGGCGTGTGATCCGGCGTTTTTCCATCGACGAAATGCCTCAGCTTTTCAACGTGCTGATCGGCGACATGTCCCTGGTGGGACCGCGTCCGCCCATACCCAGCGAAGTGGAGCAATATCAAGTGCTGCATCGGGACCGCCTGGAGGTCATTCCCGGATTGACCTGCATCTGGCAGGTCAGCGGACGCAGCCTGCTGAATTTCGATTCCCAAGTCCTGTTGGACCGCAACTACATCCAGAATCGCAGCCTGCTGGGAGACTTGAAACTGATCCTTAAAACCATTCCCGCCGTGTTAAGCGGGCATGGAGCATTTTAACCGTTTGGTGTTTTCAGTATTCCGTCGGAGTCCTCCATGAAAGCCGTCCTGCTACATACCGACGCCAGTTCATTCGGACAACTGGCTAAAACCGTTGCCCTACCATTGGCTCCCTTGCTGAACAAGCCGATTGCCCAGCATCAAATCGAGCGTGCCTATCAAAACGGCATCCGTGAAATTGTTTTGATCGCCAGTGACGGCCTAAACGAAATCAACGCCTATTTCGGAGATGGCACCCGCTTCGGCGTTCGTCTCACCACCTTGATCGGCCAACCCGACGGCGACGAATGCCGCAGCCTGTTCAAACATCGTTTCCTTTTCGATGAACCCTTGATCGTGATGTCCGGTTTGACGGTTTGCGATCTTCCCTTATCCGATTTGCTTGAACAGCACCAAACGAAAAACAAAGCCGCCACGCTTTTGATGGACCAGGAACAAAGCACCTTCATCGCGGCCATACTTACTCCGAAATCCTGGGATTCTCTCGCCAACGCGGAAGGCGACCTGCTCTCGAACCTTAAAACGTTGCATCAACAAGATCCTGCTCTTGTCGAACGCATTGAGTTGCCCCTGAAGCATGTTACTGGCAACGGTTTGAAAGGCTTACTCGATATCAACCGCAGGCTTCTTCGCAACGGAGAACTGCTCGTACACAATCCGTATATTGAAATTCGTACCGGAATCTTTGTCGGTCGTAACGCCAACATTCATCCCAAGGCGAAAATCACGCCACCGGTGCTGATCGGACACCATTCGCAAATCATGCCTGGTGCGGAAGTCGGTCCGGATGCCGTAATCGGTGACAATACCATCGTCGCGAGAAAAGCTCATATCGAATCCAGCGTCGTGCTGGCCAATTCCTACATCGGTGAAATGACACGCCTGGATCACAATGTCGTATCTCACAACCTTCTTTTCGGAGTGGACAGCGATTTCAAGGTAGTCGTTTCCGATCCATTCTTGCTTGGGAACGTGAGCGAGCAAATGCTCCCCGGCATGTTGGATTCGCTGGTGCATCGCAGTCTGGCCCTTGGACTGTTCGTTTCTCTTGCGCCGTTCGGCGTGGCTTCTTCTCTTTTAAGCCGCCACCGGAACCAGCACGCATTGAACTTGGAAGAAAAACTGGGATCGGGAAAGATCGACAGCAGCGGAGATGTGGTATACCTGCCGCGCTTCCAGATGATGAGTATCAGTTCGAAACAAGCGTTTCTGCAATGGTGGCCGTCTTTGGTCAGCGTCATGAAAGGCGACATGCGACTGATCGGCCCTCGCCCACTCACGCCCGAACAAGCTGAAAATCTGAATGAAGACTGGATGCTGGGGCGATTCGCTACGCCTCCTGGCATTACCGGTATTGCGGATTTAAGTGAAGATGAGGACGAAAGCCGTATCGCAGAGGCGCTCTATGCCAAAAAGCGCAGCCTGAAAATGGATGCACGCATCGCATTGGCCAAACTGGCCTCGCCTTTGATCGGTCGCAAGCGCGCCAAACAATGGGTAGGGTTATAAGATTTTCCGCTCTTCTAGCGGTCTGGACCGAAATCCCAGTGTAAGCGTGAAACCTTTTTCCAGCCGTTGAAAAGAGATTTCATCCGCAGCCCACTTGATGATGACGTTGCCGCGATGATGTTCACTGAGTAAATCCTCGTCCAACTTCGGGAACTTGATGCTTTCGTCGCAAGGCCCCTGACCGGGATCTGTGATGCTGAATACGTGAAGCTCATCTTTAACGGAATAGCCGATTTCGACCTCTGTTTTGCAATTCCTGCATCCATGTACGATCGAATTTGTAAGCGCCTCCGTCAAACCGATGTTCACGCGAAACGTCAAATCGGCATCGCCGCTGGCCTCTAACACGGTTTGCGTCATCTCTTCACAGACTTCTCGAACCTTTTCCAATTTTGGTGGAATATCGATGCATTTAAGACAGGACATGTCGTTCCAACTCGTGCAATGCGTCGTTTTCAACTTCAAATATATCGAAGACTTTGTACAACTGGGTTAATTCGAATAGGGCTTTTACTTCCTTGCTCAGCCCCCACAAACCAATCTTGCCGTTATTGCCGATGCGCTTCATCGTCGTGACCAACACTCCCAACCCCGAACTGTCGATAAAACGCACGCCGCTCATATCCATTCCCAGCACCCGATTACCATCATCGATTACACCCTGAAGGTATTTCTTCAATGCAGGCGCGAGAGCGGCATCCACACGACTATCCTGCACTCGGATAATCGTAATTCCTTTTTGGGTATCCATTTGTAAATTCATGATCGCTTATCCCAAATCAAAGACAAAACAGCACAAAAAACGAGTATGACCGAAAGAGCAACATCACCTTTCCACAGATCGGATGATATATACCACACGCCCCTCTCGATTTGTAAAGAAGGAGTACAATCCTTCTTCACGTCTCCATATCAATTACTGTTATCTTCGACTTCGGTGTTAAAGTCAAGGATGGCGATCTCCAACAGTCGGAATTGCTCGCGTAACACCGCCAGCAAGGCTTTGCAATTCTCCACTTTCCCGGCAATGGAAGCGCGCCAGATCGCCAAGGCAGTCTCGCTGAGCCTTTCGGCTCCCAGGCTTGCGGAACTTCCTTTCATCAGATGCGCCAATTCCTGAATCCGGTTCAAATCCGCCTTTTCAATCGCGCTGTCGAGATTGCGAATGTGCTTGCGGCTGTCATCCAAAAACAGCTTGGTCAATTCAACGGCAACGGCATGATCGCCCTCGACGCGCTTCATCAGGCTTTCGGAATTGAACACCTTGTTGACATGCTCCGTCTGCGGTATCTCGATTTCCTCAATGGAAAATGCTTCCACAGAACGGATCAGGTCATCCGGGTCGATGGGTTTGGAAAGGTAACTGTCCATGCCGGCAGCCAGGCAACGTTCCCGATCGCCCTTCAACGCATGAGCGGTCAAAGCAATGATCGGAGTATGAGTTCCGCTCTCTTCCTCTTTTTTGCGAATTTCCTTCGTCGCGGCAAAGCCATCCATTTTCGGCATCTGCACGTCCATCAAAATGATATCGTAGCTCCGCTCCTCCAATAATTGCAGCACTTCCAAGCCGTTTTGTGCGAGCACGATATCATGTCCCCGTCGATCCAATGCCGTCGTCACAATCTTCTGATTGATTAAATTGTCCTCTGCAAAGAGGATCGACAGTTTACGCGCCTTGGAATTCTCGGCAACCGGGATGTCACTTTCGCGAACGATGGTCGGACTCATACTCTGTCCCAAAGCCACCGTGATCGCTTTTAGCAGATCGTCGTGCTTCACCGGCTTGATCAGATAGGAGGAAATGCCGATTTTCTTGCAGCGCGCACTGCCTCCCATGGTGTCGCCGGAAGACAGCATCATCACGGTGCTCTTGGTCAGAGCGGGATTGTTCTTGATGCGCTCCGCCAGCGAAAATCCGTCCATGCGCGGCATCTGAGCGTCGATAATCACCAGCTCGTAGGGTTTGTCCTCGGCCTCCGCCCAGTTCAGTTCGGCCAGCGCATCCGCAGCGTTGCTGAAGGAGATGGTGCTCATTCCCCATTGCTGCAACATTTCATCCAGGATTTTGCGATTGGTTTCATTGTCATCCACGATCAGGGTGCGCATGCCTTTATCGATACCGAATGACGCCGGGGTGGCGGTTACCTTCGGGTTTTCCTGCTCGCGCATCCGGGCGGTAAAGTAAAAGGTACTCCCCTGCCCCACTTCGCTTTCCACCCAGATATGTCCCGCCATCATCTCCACGATACGGGCGGAAATAGTCAAGCCCAAGCCGGTACCGCCATATTGTCTGGATATCGAGGAATCCGCCTGATAGAACGCGCTGAACACCTCGACCTGTTTTTCCGGCGGGATACCGATACCACTGTCCTTGACGTAAAACAGCAATTCCAGAAGTCCGCCGTGGCGTGCACGCAGCTTCACACCTGCCGTGATTTCCCCTTCTTCGGTGAACTTGATTGCATTGTTAACCAGGTTCAGCATAACCTGACGCAGCCGGAACGGATCGCCGATCAAGGAATTCGGAACGTCCTGCTTGATATCCAGAATCAGTTCCAGCCCTTTTTCCTCGGCCTTGGCATTCATCAGGTTGATGGCATCACTGATCGTATCTTCCAGTTCGAACTCGATTTCATCCAGTTCCAGTTCACCGGCTTCGATTTTCGAGAAATCGAGAATTCCGTTGACCAGTTCAAGCAGGTTATCGGCGCAACTGTAAATCGTGTTGCTGTAATCGGTTTGTTCCTTGCTTAATTCGGTATTGAGCATCAGCGAGGTCATACCCAACACGCCATTGATGGGCGTCCGGATTTCGTGGCTGATGTTGGCAAGAAATTCGCTTTTCGCCAGGTTGGCCTTTTCCGCGTTGTGACGAGCGGCGACCAGATCGGTGACATTCAGGAAGTTCAGAATGATCCCGACATAACGCCCTTTTCTAAACATCGGCTGCACACGCAGCGAAATGTTCAACCCGAACATTTCCGTATCGATGGCGATGGCCTTTTTCATCACACCGGTTTTGTACTGGTTGAGCACCGGTGCCAATCTGGCGGTGACATGTTCGTAGTCCAGATCCCACAGGCGCATCCCAACAACATCTTCCCGCGCCTTGCTCCAGGTATTCAATAACCAGCTATTGATTTCGGTAATGATATCGAATTCGTTGGCAACAATGATACCCTCTTCCATCCCCTCGATCATGGAGCGCAGCTTGTCACGTTCCTTCTCGGCCAGAATTTTCGCCGAGGCGAGTTGATGCTCCGCCATTTTCATCTGGGTGATATCCACCGCGATTTCCAGGCGAACGTTGCGTCCGTCATACCATTGAATCGCCTGATCTCGGATCGCGTACCACTTGTCGTTTTGCGGGTTTTTCTGTTCCCATTCGTGAACGCCGGTCGGTTTGCCGTTCAGATCGACCAGCAGGAAATTGTTACAATCCTCGCAGGGACCATCGTGATGCATTTTGATGGCCTCATAGCATTTTTTGCCGATGATATTACCTCGCGCATCCCAAAGCTTTTTATTGGCGAACAGGATCTCATGGCTTTCCATATCCGCCACATACACCGAAGCATCCAGCGAATCCAGAATCGTGAACAGTTTCTCTCTCGATGTGCGAACGATCTCCTGCAAACGCTGGCTGTCGGTGACATCCTGGAAAGAAAACACCCGCACATCGTTGCCCAACTGCTCATCCGCTTCGGATAGACTCACCCGCACCGGAAACAAGGTTCGATTGCGTCTACGTAAAAACAACACATCCGCGCTGAAAGAGCTTCCCTGCCTGCACATATCCAATAGTTGTTGATACAGGCGCGTGTCCTGCGGATTTTCCGAATCGGCAATCAGTTCCGAAATCTCTTTGCCAACCAGTTGATTTTCTGCATATCCCAACTGCTCGGCTGCGGCGCGGTTGGCATAAACCAGCGTTGCATCCGGTTTCAATAAACAGATACCGTAATCTACCGCATCGAGAATCGCACGGTAGGGTATCGTCGCCTTTTGCGCATTGGTGTCTGAGGTGTCGGTTGATTTGGCGGATGGTATGGAGGACTGACTCATAATCGTTTTCACCATCGGGTACAGCTTTTCGGACGCCCTTGAGCGTTCGAGGTAATGAATAAAGGGATCGTCCATCTCCAAGGGAGATTCATCTTCCCTTCCATCGAAAATCATCAAGATGGCAGAAGCGGGATTGATCGCACGCAATTTGGAAACAACCGTTCTGGAATCCTCCCAGTTGCTGTCGATCAGGCAAAGCGGACTGCTGCCACGATGCGTGACTTCCTGCTGAAATTCACTTATCAACTCCGCATCGGAAGGAAACGTGCGTATGTCCAAAGAGGAATGATTGTTCCAACCTGTTTCCGTTTTCTCACCCAGCAGCCAGGCATAGGTCTCGGCTCGCCCGTCCTGGGGCGTCACCATGAATACACGCTGATTCATCACCGTCTCCACACTGCCCAGAGTTCGAAACTCCTATCCCCAAGCCTTCACTCATATAGAACGAGTTATCAGGCTTGCCATCGGGCTTCCCCCCATATCACAGCTTTACAAAAGCTTGTCAGCTATAACACCCAAAGCCACTCGTGTGTTTTTGCACGCGAATGGCTTTGGGAAACAATCGATCAAACTAAGAGAGCGAACCGGGAACTAAGCCATCACTCTCCTGCGAATCACGAGCGCCGATCCAAGCAGCAGCATCAGCATCAGGACAGCACTCGTCTGCGGCGTTCCCTGGCAGCCATTCTCGGCGACATCCGACGCCTGTGCGCTGTAAGCGGGTCGATCCGCACTCAGTTCGCCACTGTCACCACCTTCGAAGTCGGCGGCATCGCTATCGACGGACTTGGCGCGCAGGTATACATTTTCCACCGCGAAGTCAGCCTGATAGTTGCCCGCTTCACGATCCGGATTCCAGGCGTTCCAGGAAATCGCAACGATGTCGTTCAGTACCGGAGCTTCCAGCGGCGAGCGGTAGATCGAGAAATCGCTCATACGCACCTGCTTGGAAATCATGCCCTTGGTAGCAGGCAGCGTCACGCAGGACTGCGGCAGGCCGTAGCGCGAACGGGACTCCATGCACAGCACCAAGGATACGTTGGACTGGTAATCGAAGCTGATCGCATCGAATTCGCCGACATCGTAAGGAGAAGCGCCACCGGCCAGCGTACGGGTGATCACCGCGTAAGAGTCCACCATGCCGGAAGTCTGAGCGCAACCGGTCAGCGCCAGATCACCCTCTTCACCGTCATCGCGTCGACAATTTTCGTTCACGCTGGTCTGCATTGAAGAAGAACCTTCTTCAAACGCCGTGTCATCGAAACTCGTAAAGGCACCGTCGGTCAGGTAAACTTCATCCAGCACTACGCCCTGATCGTTCACCAACTTCACCTGCGCATCCAGCGCCAGCGGCAGATCGACCAACTGACGGCCACCCTCGGCCAGATCACGCTTGAAGGTCTTGGCGTTTTGCGGATCGTCTTCCGGATAGTACTTGCCTTCCAGGTGCAGTCCGCCGGTCTGTCCACCCAGATGGAAAGCGGTCGTCGCACCCAGCTTGTCCGCAGCCAGGAAGTAAGCGCTGGGCACACGATGCAGAACCTGTTCCGGCTCGAAGGCCACCGTTCCCATCACTTCTTCAATGCGATCCAGTTCGGCGTTGAGCAGGCGAATGGTTTCCTGCAACGAGCAGGACCAGAGCTGCACGTTGTAGATCTTGCGACCTTCCAGCGCCGGGTAATCGCTGATCCGCCAACGCGAGTAGACCGCGCCATCATCGGCAATCACAAAGCTCACGGCATAGCTGCGTTTGTCTTTCTTCAGATCAGTCAAGACGGCAATCGGGAAGACCATGCCGCGCTCGCGATGATCGATCACATGTTCCAGAACGTCGCCGGAGGCGCGATCGCACACGGTCTTGGTATGTTCGTATACGCGATTCTGAGTTTCCAGAATCAGGAAAGAACCGTTGATCAAACCATCCTTGAAATGGTCCATCGCCAGCAGATCGGTCGCATTGGTGAATTCAACCAGGTCTTCGGGAGTAGAGGGAAGCGCCTGCAAACCCAGCTTTCCAAAATCGGGCATAAAGGCTTCCACACCGGCAGCAGCGCTTTTGAACGTTCCGACTTCGCGCTCGGGTAAACGCATCGGAGGCGTGCAGCTCACACCCTCGCCTGAAGGATCGGAGCAAACCGCAGCACGGCCAGTCATGTAATGATGGCGAGCCATCTGGGTCATCATGCGACCGTTGGATTCCACACCGCAATCATCGCAACCGGAGCAGGCCACACCTGGCAGATAAGTAAACTGAGCATCCGCGCAGAAGCTCTGACCGGTTTTAACCAGCGCGCCCACGTCATCGATGCTGGCACTGCTGATATCGACGACGCCCCAGGACAGCGGACAATCCGGCTGTGCAGCGAAGTAGTCCAGAATCGGTGAACTGATGAAGTTATTGATCTGAGCCTTGTTGAACTCGAAGGCGAATTTGGCATCGGGGCAGTACATCTGCAACGGCGCATTCTTGATCACGATATCCATGCTCATAGCTTCGATGTAGGTACAGGTTGCCGAATCCAGCAGGAACAGCTTGTAACCGCCGGAATAGGTATCTTCCACCAACGGCATTTCTCCGTCCATGCAAGTTCCACCTGGCGTATAACCCAATTCGCCGGTCAGGAAGAGATCCGGAAATTCCGTATAGCTTTTCGGCATTCCGCAGGTTGCATCGTCGCCAATGAAATCGCCTAGCGGGTCATCGGGATAGATGCTGAACAGGCTGTGCCCGGGAATCGGGAACTGCATATGCTCGGATTTGCCGTCGCCGTCATCATCCGAAAAACAAATCGATCCCTGTTCCTTCTGCACATTTGCAAATGCAGGCAACGAAATAAGTGCTAATACAATGATGAGTAGGAAACTATGCCAAATCCTCATCTTCCATCTCCTTCTTTTATTTCTATTTCCTCTACCCGAATCCCAGCTTGCATTACTTCTATTATCTTGTCAAGCTCTTTTTGATCTTTTTTTTGTTACTTTTTCAGAAGTAATTTTCCAAACCCCAAATCTTGAATCTAGCTGTTACAATCTAGACGAATTCGACCACACGACAAACCCGCCTCAGCTATCGATCAACAGTTATAGGAGAGACCCATACAAGCATCTATTCCCTTTTACATATGATATAACTTACCTTAAGAAAACAAAATTAACAAGCATAACCACTAGTTTTTCCAATGTAATATCAATATATTACATTGATATACTCTACGTACATCATACCTGTTGGACCTGCATTACGCAGATTTATTCAAACTTACGGTAGGAATTAGTATAAATGGTTTTCTTTTTTTTCGGCAGATAACCTATTTGGGACGCGCAAGGAAAGCAGCTTAGAAATTCGTTTCGATAAAGCTATGAATCTTCTGCTGGAAATTCGGATCGTCAGCAAAAAACTTCATGCCGATAGCCAGCTCGTCATTCCCAGGCTGCATGCGAATAATTTCTCCGCGCATGGGAACTTCGCTTAAAGGACCGCTATCCACCATGAAATCAAGCTGAAGAGTATGCGTAGGAATCGTCAGGCCTTCCAGCCCCACTGTCGAAATACAAGCCCCGCCTTCCGAGATATTCTGCAATCGACCGGGATAGGGACCATAGGCTTTGCCGTTGGATACCGTGAATTCGATAGGCAGATCATAATCGAAGCGCGTGAACTGTCGCCGCATCGGCCCATCTTCTTCCAACAAATCCATCGGGATGTTGTTTTTCGCCATGAATTCTCTCAGGCTGCTGATGGGAATTCGTCGATCGTTGCTGATCGGAAGTCGGAAACCATTGATTTTACCTTCATCAAACCACTTGATTACGGTATTGATGTTGATCCCAAACAATTTGGCTACAGCACCCGTCGTGAAAATCTTCTTGTCCTTGAGCTTCGACTTCGTCATATTTTACCGCCTAACTGAGAGGGTTGCACGCGCATTCTTCTATAATCTCCAATATCACTAATATTGCTATAACACAAATTTCCAGAACCATGCAAGCGTTTTTTTTAGTGTTTTCACTGTATTTTTAAAAAACAGGACATGCTAGACTCTCCGCCTGAATAAAAACCTTCATTTTATTTCGGAAATACGGCGATCCTTATGCGCGATAAAATCTCGACATCTCCGGTGCTGCTCGCTTCTGCGCTTTTCTTCGCCGTGCTTTCCATCTCCTTCGCCGCCATCTTTTTTCGGCTGGCCTCACCTACGCATCCGTTAACAGCTGCCGGCATTCGCCTAATTATGGCCGGTTTGCTGCTTTCGCCCATCCTGCTTCATCAACTGCTGCGCAAGCGGATCTCTAAACGCTTGTTTTTATATGGCTTATTAGCCGGCTTCTGCTATGCCATCCATTTCGGAGCCTGGGTCAGTTCCCTGACACTCACCAGTATCGCCGCCTCTGTCACATTAGTCACCACCACGCCATTATTGCTGGCTCTGATCGGCTGGCTCAGTGGTCGCGATCGTCCCAGCCGACCGCTTTGGTTCGCGGTAGCCCTGGCAACAATCGGCGTGGTCTTGATCGGTGGCAGCGATTTGATCGTTTCCTTCGGTTCATTAACGGGAGACACGCTCGCGCTGCTGGGGGCAATGGCCATGGCCGCCTATATGCTGATCGGGCGCAGGCTGGGCAACGCAATGCAACTATGGAGCTTTTCCGCTATTGCCACAACCACAGGCGGTTTTCTCCTGCTGTTAACAGCCTGGTTTTTCGGTATTCCGCTCACTCCCGCCACCGACAGCGCCTGGCTGTACCTCTTTCTTGCCGCCCTGTTCCCTCAATTGGTCGGACACACACTGCTAACCTGGAGTTTACGCCATCTGCCGCCATCGACGGTTGCCATGGCGGTAGTCGGGGAACCAGTGGGTGCAACGATATTAGCCTGGCTGTGGCTTGGAGAAACGGTCGGATTGCTTACAATTCTTGGCTGCGGAATTACCTTGTCCGCCGTACTGTTGGCATTAAAACGGCCAGTGGCTTCTTTTTAAAAAAGCGCACTGGCCACGTTGAGAGTTCCAGCTTTAATCGATTAGTTACCGAAAGTACAATCTCATTCCGGCGGGACGGCGTAATCGTCTTCGTCGAAGAATTCGCAGGAGGAATCCGCCAGGCAGGGATGATCCCACAATTCCTTGCCGTGACTCTGGAAGAAGCGACCCACCATATTGATCATGTGTTGATCGATATCGTAGATTTTATAGGGAGCCGGCACCACGAAACCATGCGATCCTTCCATCAGAAGGTAAGGAACGCGCATCGCGGAAATACCTTCTTCCGCGCGCCAGACTCCCGCCAGTCCATCCTCGCTGCCTTCCCATTCCGGCTGCCGATCCAAGCGACTTTCCGACGCATCCCAGGGACGGCTGACGACGGTCGCTCGCAGCGGTTTGCCCGGCACGGTCGGCGCATCGAATTCATCCAGATTTCCGTCGAGGTTGTCGGCATCGAAATTCAACGCTCTGGCATCGCTCCAGCAGGAGTTATCGAAATAGTACTGGCTTTCAATCACTTCCAGGGATTTGCTCTCGATCAGCATGTCGTTTTCGGAGTAGCTGCGATTTTCGCAGTTGAAGCCATCCCATTCCGGTCTGGTTTTATATAATTCGATCATTCCCGCCGAGCGTCCCAGATGATATTCCGTCGCCACGGGAACGTTCATATCGCCGTTTGTCGGAATCACCAAGGTATCGACGTGAGGCGTCCAACCCGAGCCTTCGCGCTGCTTGCGGAATTCATAGAGCGCCGCATCGGCTGGCACATCGCTGAAATCAAGCGGACGTTCGAACAGATGCCGTGCATAGGCTGCCGGGTCGGCAGGCTCCAGAATCATGGCGGAAATCATCATCATGCGGCGGAAGTCGGGCGTCTGGCGCTGCCTGCCAAGACCTTCGCCGGGAGAAACCAACTTGTCGCCGGGGCGATAGAAAAAGCCCTGGTAAAAGCCACCGGGGAAAGGCTCGCCGCTTACCGTTTCGATGTTCTGCGCCCACTGCTCGATGACTTCCTTCACGCGACCGCCCGGGCTGCGGATCTCGATGCGAATCGGATCGCCGACCTTCGTTGCATCGTCGATCCAGTGAATTTCCGAACGCAGATCGAACAAGCGCTTTTCTTCCTCGCCCATTTCCGCCAATTGTTCATCAGTGGGTTGCCAGAAATAATCGCCACCATCGCGTTGCGGCATGATTTCCTTGGTGCCTCTGAAATACCATTCATCTTTCATGCCGTACAGATGGCGTTTTTCAGTCGCATCCATC
Source organism: Myxococcota bacterium (assembly GCA_965140415.1). Taxonomy (GTDB): domain Bacteria; phylum Myxococcota_A; class SURF-8; order SURF-8; family SURF-8. The sequence continues at coordinate 2,665,728 of OZ223209.1, read as the reverse complement.
GCATCGGCGGCATAGCCGGTGCGGCAACTCATGTTTTCATCCAGAATACAGAACCATTCATCACCCGATTTTTCATTCACAATCACCACTCGATCACCGACCCGAGCGCGATCTTTCGAATCCGGATCGGTGCGCGCGAAATCGCGAATGTAGTAATCATGAACGCCGTCGTTACTGGCCCACCAACGGGTATTGTCGGCAACGATAAAGCCGAAGGAAAGTTGCTTCGTGCCCGGCACGCGCTGTGCATACAAGAACGGCCCCATGAATTGCAGGAACACGGCCTGAATCACGCCTTCCTGAATCGTGCGAATACCGACATCGATCAACCCTGCTCCTGCGGCGACGGGCGCTGCGGCAGTAACCGCAGGGTCGGTAGCGGCCAAAAGCGTGGTGATAAAGCCACCCAGCGACTGTCCCCAGGCATAGTAATCCTGGTTCATGCCGCCGATATCCGGTACGCCGTTGTCATCGAAATCACCGGCTATCGTCGGCTTGCTGTCGGAAGTGAAATATTCTCCATCGTTCTCGAACACGCCGTCGTTCCATTTCGCTTCGCCATCGAAATGGCGCATGATGCGAATGAACTGCATGGTGTCGATGGTGGATTGGCGCACGATATCGCGCGTATGGAAAGTATCCGCCGTCCAGAAATCGCCACCGGAATCGGGTACGCCGTCGTTGTTCAGATCGCGCGCACGGCCCGTCGCAATGCTTTTTATCGCAGGCGATACCTTTTTCTGATCGAGCAGATGCTGCACCAGATCGTCTTCCAAGAAGTTGGCAGGAATCACCAGACCATGCCCCACCGAGTCGATACCGCAAGTTGCCAGTCCATAACGGGCCATCAAGCTTGCAAAACCGACGACCTCAAAACGGTTGGCGGAATAACCATGGGAATACACGCTTACCGGGAAAGGCTGCTTGAAGCGTTCCGTCTCTTTCGGAATCGCGCACCACCAGGTGACCTCATCCTCACCGACATGCGCCTCTCCCGTTCTGGAGTTGATTTTAAAGGATTCGTCGTAGTCGGCAGCATAACCTTCCGTGCCGATTTCGTCTTGATCCGCCAGGAAATACGGCGTCGTGAAACGGCCAGAAATCATATGCGAAATGGAATTCATCGACTCGACCATGTACTCTACCGACTCGGCTGCGTGTTCTTCTCCGACCAGCTCCGCCAACAGCATCGTTCCGGCGATTTGCAGAATTTCCCGCAGGTTGTCGATCGGCATCACGTACTGATTGCGCTCGTCGAAAGGCGTCGCGCTTAGATCTTCGGTCAGCAGGGTCATGCGATCCACTTGCTTCATTTCCGCCGGGTACTGCTCTTCCAACCAATTGAAAGGACCGACGCCGTACAAGCCTTTGCGAATAGTGACAAGATCTTCCGTGATCGACTGCGTGGTGTAGCTCCAGGTAAAGGCGATATCGTCGATGGAAAGTGAAAGCGGGCGCTGTTCGGAATCTCCCTCCATGGTGAAGCCGCTTCCCAGCACGTCCAACATGGGCACCAACTCATCCGTTTGCTTCAAATGATTAATGCCATCGAATGCACTCTGGATGGGATCGCCCGCTTCGCCCGTAACCGAATTTACGCCGCGCAATCCTTTTGTAAGGACTACGGCATAGGTCGTTTTTTCTTCCAACGGAAGCAGCGGACGGAAAATCAGGGTGTTGCTTTCCTTCTCGAAGAAGGTCACCAGATCGTCGTATTGATCGCCACCCTCCATCAACACATTCGGATGATCCAGAACGCCGTCGCTGTCGATGTCTTCGCCTTCGTCCAGAATCCCGTTGCCGTTTACATCTTCCTCATGCGTTTCGTAAAGAAGATTGGAGCAGCCGATATGCGGATCGGCAATGGTGTTGTTCCATTCCGTGTCGCAGTGATTGAAATATCCAGTGGTCATTACGCTCATCGGACCTTCATAAGCTTGGCCAGTTTCATCTGCATATGACACCAATTCATCTTCACACAAGCGCCGCTCCAGCGTATAAGGATCGCCCGGAATCGAAGCCATCACAACCGGGAAATTTCCTTGCCCGACGTCCAATGGAACCGCCGTTCCATATTTCGGGCTATTGGGATCGATATTCAAAAGGAAGATGATATCATTCGTCGGATCGAGGTTGGCGTCGTGATGATGATCGACAATCGTCTGTAAATGCAAGGGTTTATCGAATTGCACCGTGATCGGCTGCAAGATGCCGAAGCCGTCCAACTCGTTGATTTTCATGCGCAATTCTTCTTCCAAAACGGTCGGAGCAAACACGCTCACGTTGATTCGCCGCCCGGTTGGGCTATCCGGATCGGCAATCATTCCGAGATTGTTCGGAAAGGGGATTTCAGGTAGCGGTTTGGCATCGAAATCAAAATGCACCGTGGGACCGTTTCCGCTATGATCGGCCTCGGCCAATCCAACGTCTTTCCCTTCGCATCCAACTGATATCACAGCAATTATCAGCGACACAGCCAACACCCAGAACTTCATCTGAACTCGCATTGCACCAGCCCTCTCCAGCTAATGTGACACCCGCCGCCTCATTCTCTTCACTCACAATTTGCTGCGAATAAAGCTCGAACGAAACCCGTCGGGTGCGTTACAGATCGTAAAATTGACGGAACAATGGCGGCAGTCTAGCGCATGTACAGAGAAAATGAAAGCTTTTTGGAGAGGAAAGCTACCTTAATAGTGTTGAAAGCTCTCTCTCGAAGTGACGCCGAGCCAGTCACATCGAGTTACAGCGAAACGTTCCATGGTGCATCACGAGGCAACCTCCATTGAATAGAGCGTTACACCAAAGAGCATTACGCCACGTGCATCTAGCGTCCTAAGTGTGCTTTTACTGTCAAAGACGGAAATTTTTCTTGTAATCACTTTCAATTCGGAATAATTCGGCCACTTTTCCAATTTGCCAAGCGCGCCCAACTGCGCTTTAGTGGTCATCTAGTGTATCTTTAGTGTGCTTCTCTGGTCGTCTGCAATCAAAAATCGGCACGAATTTTACGTTCGATTGCTTTGATATTTTCGAAAACCGTATTTTTGGAATTTCACAGGGCGTTCGCTTTCTCCTTATAAGCCAGGACTCAAGACTGTCGTGACAAAACGGAAAATCTATGTTAGACCGAGTGCGAACGTGAAGGAAACGAGGAGCAATGGCCGAGAGAAAACCCAATCCAGTTCGAATTCTTACCGATATTCTGGCCAATCGCATCGCCGCCGGCGAAGTCGTCGAGCGTCCGGCCAGCGTAGTCAAAGAATTGCTTGAAAACGCTCTGGATGCTGGCGCCAAACGACTGACCATCGATATCGAGGGCGCTGGAAAAAAGAAAATCTGCATCGCCGACGACGGCATGGGCATGGATCGTGACGACGCGCTGCTGGCAGTCGAGCGCCATGCAACGAGTAAAATCAAACACGAGGATGATTTATTTTCTATACGTACTCTCGGTTTTCGCGGAGAAGCCCTGCCTTCAATCGCCTCGGTGTCGCTGTTCAAACTCAGTTGCCGCCGCGATGAAACAGCCGGCGTTCGTGTGACGATCGAAGGCGGAAAGCTCAAAAACGTTCAGGAAATCGGATTTCCGCGTGGCTGCGAAGTGGAAGTACGTGAATTGTTTTACAACACACCCGCCCGGCGAAAGTTCATGAAAGCCGATTCAACCGAACTGGCAGCCATCAGCGAAGTCGTCTGGCGCGTGGCGCTCTCGCGCCCGGATGTACGAATTCTCTATACGCATAACGGGCGCAAGCTTTTGAATCTCGAACCGACCTCGGATCTTCACGAACGAGCCGCCGGGGTATTCGGAAAAGATGTTTATCCCAAGCTGTTTCCGGTTGCCGGAGAACTAGGAGAATTCAAACTTAGCGGCATGGTTTCCGCACCGGACACGACCCGCCCCAACCCATCGCAGTTGCATTTGTTTTTAAACGGTCGCGCCATCAGAGATCGTTCGTTATTGCACGCCGTGACGTCCTCTTACGGAACGATGCTGGAGCCGAAACGCTTTCCGGTGGCGGTACTACTGCTCGAGATGCCCTCGGAACTTGTAGACGTCAACGTGCATCCGGCCAAAACCGAGGTCCGTTTCAGCAACCAGCGTGTGGTCTATAATTTTATCAAGGAAACGGTTCGCGAAGCGCTGGGACGTTCGCCCTGGCTGGGTGGCAGCGGAACTCCAGGCGGCTACGGGCCGAAAGCTTCGGAGTTTCCCTCGCGTGTGATGCAAGCCGTGGAAAACTTCGAGCGGAATCGAAGCAACCAATCCGCGTTTCCCATTGCCGGTGGCTATGCCGGTTCTCAATTTCATAGCGGAGGCACCTTCGGCTCGCAGTCGCCGAATTCTTCGCAGGGCTTCGGGTCCTATTCACAGCCGATCAGACCAACGGGAGGCATGACGAATTTCAGCTCGTTTACGGTGCTGGCTCAGCTTCACAAAACCTTCATTCTCGTCAGCACTCCGCGCGGATTGGGAATCATCGATCAACACGCCGCCCACGAGCGAATCGCATTTGAACGCTTAAGCGCCCAATATCGAAATCGGCGCATCGAACGGCAGATGCTGCTCTTTCCGGTGCGCATCGATCTGAATCCGCGCCAGAAAGCGGCCATGCTGGAATTCACGGACGACATCCACGATCTGGGTTTCGAACTGGAGGATTTCGGCGGCGACAGCATCCAAGTCAAGGAAGCGCCGGAAATCTTGGCAGGCGGCGATATCGCGGCCACGGTGCGCGACCTGCTCGACGACTTCGCCGAAGTCAGTGGTAGTCGCGCCGTTCAGGAATCGGTGGATCATCGCCTGGCTACGATGGCTTGTCATTCCGTGGTACGCGCCAACGATTCATTGAATTATGAAAACATGATGGCGCTGCTGCGCCAAATGGATGAAGTGGATTTCGCGGCAAGCTGCCCGCATGGGCGACCGGTCTTCATCGAAATCACGCAGGAAGAATTGGAGAGGCGTTTTGGACGAACGGGTTGAAGCTCCGCCGATCCTGGTCATTCAGGGGCCAACGGCCAGCGGGAAAACCGGCCTGGCAGTTCGACTGGCGAAACGTTTTGATGGCGAAGTCATCGGTGCGGATTCGTTACAGATGGTGCGCGGTTTCGATATCGGCACTGCCAAACCTACAGCGGAAGAAACCGAGGGCATTGCACACCACCTCATCGACTGCATCGATCCAGACGATCCGATCGACGCCCGCCGCTATCTCGATATGGCTAACGAGATCATTCACGACGTTATTCTGCGCGGGCATCTGCCGATCATTGCTGGTGGCACTGGGTTGTATGTACGAGCCTTATTGGGCGGATTGGTGGAAGCGCCGGGAAAAAATGAAACGCTTCGCAAGGAGTATGAAGCAATCCTGCAACAGCAAGGCTTACCCCAACTGGTGCAGCGGCTGTGCCAGGCCGCCCCGGAAGCGGGAGAACATATCGACCTGGACAATCCGCGCCGCGTGATTCGGGCGCTGGAAGTTTTGGAAAGCTCGGGTAAAACGATATGGGACTGGCAAAACGAACACGCCTTTAAAGAACGGCCTTACAACCCATTGTTGATCGCATTGAAACCGGATCGCGGCATTCTGCGCGAGCGCATCGTACTGCGGACGAAGCAAATGCTGGCGGATGGTTTGATTGACGAAGTCAAAGGCTTATTGACCCGCTACCCGGATCGCAGCCTGAAGCCGTATGAATCGATTGGCTATCGGCAGGTGCTGGATTTGCTGGATGGCAAGCTCGATCAGACCGAACTGCCTCAAGCTATCGAAACCGCGACGTATCGCTATGCGAAAAAGCAGGAGTATTGGATTCGGGCTGGACAGGATGTTGTCTGGCGCTCACCGCAGGACGACGAGCACGTGATTCAGGCAATAGAAGCCTTTCTCAGTGCGGGCCGTTGTACTTGAGATACTCTTCTTGTTCCTTTTCCATCCACTCTTCGACTTTTTTCTTGATCTCTTTTTTCTCTTCAGGAGAGAAGGAAAAATAGCGGTGGAAAAAGATATATCCCAACAACCAGAAGGTAATCACTTCCCAAACGATCGAATACCCGACAATCAATCCACCGATCAGCGCCAGCGCAGTGCTGGTACCGATCACGAAGAACGCGAGCTTCATGAAATAAGGGTGCCCCTTACTGCGATGATGATTATAGAAAGGAACCAGATATAGTTGCAGTCCACTGATAATCACCACTAGAGCGATTCCCGCCCAGTAGAGATATTCCGCGCTGTTGAATGCGCTCATATTGAAATAGCCGATAAACAGTAGCGCCGACGCCGGTCGCGGAAATCCAAGCCAGTAGCCATCGGTAGAGGGATGTTCGAGGTTGAAACGTGCAAAGCGAACGCAGCCGGAAATGCAAACGAGAGAAGCAATGGCCACAGCCAGCCACATCGGCAAATGCGGATGCACCGGATGCTGGGTGTAAACGCCGTAAATCAAAAAGGTCGGCGCGATGGAATAAGCAACCAGATCGGCGACATTGTCGAATTCACCACCGAACTTGTTGCTCTGCTTGAGCAGGCTGGCCACCCAGCCGTCGGTCGCATCGAAAATATAGGCGGCCAGAATGGAATAACTCGCCAATAGCAACTCATGGTTGATCACGAAGATGATGCACATCACGCCACCCATGATATTACCAACCGTCCACAAGTCCTTGATCTTTAGAATCATTCCTTTTGCGCCTCCAGATTACTCTTGCAAATCACCGAACAGCCGCCGAAACGGCTGATATCGGGCATGTTCTCTTTGCAGTGATACAGTTAAATTTCGAATTACATTTTGTATTTCGAGAACTCGGTTTCGTCGAATTTCTCGAACAGATCCTGAATTTCGTTTTCCAGTAAGGAGTCGATATCGTCTTCTTCCATTTGCTGAACCCGCATCGATCCCAACAGATCTTCGGCGGCAAAAACGGAAACGCCGGAATACAACGAAAGAGCCAGCGCCAGCCCTGTCTGAGTGGCAATTCGTTCCTGACGTCCGGTTGCGGCTCTCAATAACAGGCTGGCATTGATTTCTTCTTGATCCTTGCCGGAAAGCTCCACGCGAAGCAGACTTCCTCCCAGCAAGCTAACGCTTTCCAGGAAGGCTCGTAAAACGCCTTGTGCAAAGGGAACGTCGCCCTTCAATCCCTCAACGATATCGTCGATGAAATCGTTTTCCACCGGCACCGGCAGGTTTTCACCGGTTTGCGCGCTTTTTAAAACCACGGTCGGCAGACGATGGGAGAAGTTCAGATCGATCGTATGCACGTCCATTTTAATCCGGCGAGTCATGCTGATGTGCTCCTATGCCAACTCCAGTTCGCCACGTAGAGAATTCTGATAAGCCGCTGTAATCCTCACATTCGCGAAACGCCCAAGCCATTCGGAATTGGCCGGAACGTTGACAATCTTGTTGCAGCGCGTGCGCCCGGACAAATCGCCATTCGTTCGTTTGGAATGACCTTCGAACAACACCTGCTGCCTGCTTCCCAATAAACGCTTGTTTGCAGCCAGCGTCAATTCTTTTTGTAACGCTTGCAAACGCGCGAGTCGCTCCAGTTTATCTTCTTTGACCACATCGTCCACCATGCGAGCCGCCCGAGTACCGGGTCGTTCGGAATAGGCGAACGAATATAAGGTGTGATATCCGATTTCTCTTACAAGATCAAGCGTTTGCTGAAAATCCTCTTCCGTTTCGCCCGGAAAGCCGACGATCATATCGCCGGAAAGCGCCAGATCGGGAATACGCTGCTTGAGTCGCTGAATCAGATCCAGGTATTCACCGCGAGTATAGCCACGTCTCATCGCAGCGAGAACGGCGTCGCTGCCGGATTGCACGGGCAGATGCAGGTATTCACAGACTTTATCGACTTCCGCCATCGCATCGAGATGACGGTCGGTCATTGCCGCCGGATGCGAAGTTACAAAGCGAATGCGCTCGATGCCATCGATTTCAGCGACGGCCCGCAGCAGGTCGGCGAAATCGGGACCATTTTCGAAATCGGTTCCGTAGCCGTTGATATTCTGTCCCAAAAGAGTGATCTCGCGAATGCCAACCTCGGCGAAACGCCTGGTTTCATCCAGGATTTCAGCCAGCGGACGACTTTTCTCGCGACCGCGCACGTAAGGAACGATGCAATAGGTGCAGAAATGATTGCAGCCTTTTTGAACGGCTAGAAAAGCGGAGACCTTTCCGCCCTGCCCCATTTCCGGCAAGGGAGATTGCGCCTGCAAATGAAAGGGGTTAGGATCGAAGCGCGTGGCAACAAGACGCTTGCCCTGCTGCACTTGTTCAATCAATTCAGGCAGGTTCGGTTCTTCATCCGGTCCTAAAACCAGATCCAGATGCGGGGCCTGCTTTAGCAAGTGCTCCTTTTCCTGCTGCGCCACGCAACCGGCCACGGCCACGACCAGATCGGGATTCTTTCGCTTCAGGCTGCGCAAGCCACCCAGTTGAGAATACACCTTGTTTTCCGGTTTTTCTCGCACCGAGCAGGTATTGATGATGATCAGGTCGGCCTCTTCCGCCGCATCAACCGAATCGTATTCGTCGGCCAGACGTTCTTTCATGCGCATCGAATCGTACTGATTCATCTGGCAGCCGTAGGTGATAATGTGCAGTTTTTTCTTTTTCGCCATAACTCCTCCACAAAAACTCAGCGAGTCTAGTGGCAAGCGACTGGATAGTCAAGACGAAAGACGGCTCTTTTCGCATCGCCAAAGACCACCTTGTACTTTAGGATATCGTATTATTTCGCAGGAGGCGTTTGCGGCGCTTCCGTAGAGGCGTCCTTTTCCTTGGATGAAGCCGGCGCGGTTGATTTGGGTTTCAACACCTGTTTCAGGGAGTTAAGCAACTGCGGTTGATTGTCGTAGTCGAAGCGGAACACGTCCCGCTTGATCTCGGGAGGGTTATAGTCGAAATGATCGAGTTCCCAGCTCTGCTCCCACTTTTCCAACTCAGCCTTCCAAAACGCGAGCTTTTCATTGTCGCGCTTGAGCATATTGGCGGTGTCGGTTTCGAATTCCTCGAATTCGGTATCTTTCAGATAGGCAGAAAGCGGATCGGGACGATCGATCTTTTCCTTCCGCAACGCAGCCAGCGCCCTGCGAACGTCATCCTGGATGGGATTGACGTAGCGCAGCAGATCCAGATCGACCTGATACTTCAATATGTTGGCGAAAATCACCCGTTTGCGGATTTCCGCCTGACGCTTCATCTGATCGAAGACTTCGCGACTTTCCGGCTTCCCCTTTTTCATCATCATCTGCACGGATTCCATACCGATTTTGGCGTATTGCTGCCGGTAGGATTCACGGATACGCTCGATTTCAGTTTGATGTCGGTTGAGAAAAGCAAGAGCCTCGCCGGACTGAAACGCCGGTTTCTGACAAGCTGACAATACACAGGCAAGCACGCACAACAGCCCCGCCACGGCGCAAAACGCCCGTTTTTTCGCGCAAGTATACATCGACAATCCGCAGAGTTAAAATGAGAAGAAGAATCGAGGGATCAGGAAATCAGCCTTCACCGCCACCGGTCAGACCGTCCACACGCTCCCGCAATTCTTTGCCGACCTTGAAGAAGGGCAACCGCTTTTCCGGCACCTGGATCACTTCACCCGTGCGCGGGTTACGGCCCTGGTAGGCATCGTAATGCTTGTTGACGAGACTTCCAAAGCCTCGGATCTCGATTCTGTCGCCGCGCGCAAGCGCTTCCGCCATGGAATCGAAGATCAGGTTGACCACCAGCTCGGCTTTCTTTTTGGTGACATCCGCATTCGCGGCAAGCTGTTCGATCAGCTCCGATTTGTTCATAGATGGCCTCCTCTGGCTCTCTAACAAGAGATGAAGCAATTCTATGTATTCATTAGTCTTTTGTCAACCCTTTTTCGAATGCCGGGAATTATCCGCCCAAACGAACGGCATGCATCTCGAAAAAAAGGGGTAAAACAATGGTGCCCCCAGCAGGACTCGAACCTGCGCTAGCCAGGATTAGGAATCCTGTGCTCTATCCAGCTGAGCTATGGGGGCGATTGTTCCCAATCACATTGCGAAGCCTTGCAGGCAGCAATTACCCTGAATCCCCGTCATTGTCAAGGAAAACATAGACCTGCGGCATTTCATCTCGTCGATAGCGAGAGCCAGTAAAAACAGACCGATGTTGAAGAAAGCGGGAATAGAACATGGTGACGACTTGTTGCAATCCATGACTTTTTGTGATACCCAACAGCGTAAGTCAATCGAATGAACAAACGGAAAGATCGAGTCATAGAAAAGACCATACTAATCGTAGACGACGAAACCGAGCACCTGCTTTCGCTGGAGCGGCTGTTTCAAAAAGAGGGTTATAGTGTCTCCACCGCCTCGCGTGGCAAAGAAGCCCTTGACAAAATGCGCTCGGAACGCTTCCACGTCGTATTGACCGATATGATAATGCCCGGCGAAGTCGATGGGTTGGACATTCTGAAAACGGCGCGCACGCTGCAACTTGAATCTCAAATCATTTTGATGACCGCTTACGGCACGATCGAAACGGCTGTAGAAGCCATGAAATCCGGTGCCTACGACTTTATCACCAAACCGATACGAAAGGTGCAGGTTACAAAGACGGTAGAGCGCGCCATGGAGAAAATGAGCCTGCTCGAAGAAAACCGGCAGCTTCGCGAACAACTGGAGCAAGTCAGCGGTCGGGCGCAGATCATCGGCTCCAGCGCTGCCATTCGAAAACCGTTGAAAATTCTGGAACAGGCAGCGCCGACTACCGCGCCGATTCTGATTCAGGGTGAAAGCGGAACGGGAAAAGAACTTTTCGCCAGGGCGATCCATCGCCAAAGTGGCAGAAATAAAAAGAATTTCGTAGCGGTCAATTGCGCTGCGCTGCCGGAAACCATTTTGGAATCGGAATTGTTTGGCTATGAACGCGGGGCGTTCACCGGCGCGACACAGCGCAAGGACGGACGCATCATGGCCGCTCACGAGGGAACGCTCTTCCTGGATGAAATCGGCGACATGAGTTTATCGTTGCAGGCCAAGCTGTTACGTGTGCTTGAAGAAGGTGAATTCGAGCGCCTTGGCAGCACGACCTCGATCAAGGTCGATTTTCGACTGATCGCCGCCACCAATCGGCAATTGCTACAGGAAGTAGCGGAAAAACGTTTTCGGGAAGATTTGTACTATCGCCTAAACGGCATTCCCATCACCTTGCCGCCGCTCCGCGAACGAAAAGACGACATTTCGCTGCTTACCCAGCATTTCGTCAAGCGCCACTGCGAGGAGAACGGAGTCAAAACCAAGGGAATCTCACATAAAACGCTGGATTCTCTACTGGCTTACAAATGGCCGGGAAACGTCCGCGAACTGGAAAAGAAAGTCCAGCGAGCCGTGATTCTATCCGCTGAGGACACCTTGCAGCCAGTCGATTTCTTCGAGGAAGAAGCCAAGCCTTCTGCCACTCAAGCTGCGGATTTTACGGTACCTTTCGGTTTGACACTGGAAGAAATCGAGCATCAGGTCATCAAGGAAACCCTGGCTCGTACCGGAGGCGACAAAAAACTCACCGCCCAAATTCTGGGCATTGCGGTCCGCACGATCTATCGAAAGATCGACCAGCTAAACTGAGCCCCCTCCCCTTTACAACCGCCGGAAGCACGCACACGGAAATCGAAAAAGAACTTGCCAGACAAGGGGGTTATGGTATATTCTTCCCGTGGTTCGGGATAGCCAACAGTGGAGGCATGCATGGGGACTCGAGATCAAAGACAATATCCGCGTATCGAAGCGAATGCGTATGTTGATTTTACGGGAGAAGAAGTCCTTCTTTTCCACAAAATCGAGAATATTTCACTGGGCGGTATCAGCATCGTTGCTCCTTCAGTGGAGCGTGTTGGCACCACGGTTGAGTTGGTCTTGAACTTCCCGACCGGAAGCGACATCCTGGAATGCCTGGGAGAAGTCGTTTGGAGCCACGAAGAAGACGAAGGCCGCATGGGCATCAAGTTCATGGCGCTGGACGATGAACAGAAAGCGGCTTTAAAACGTTTCCTGTCACAAGTCGACCCCTTCTACGCCGAGTAAGCCCCCTCTTCACAACAAATCAGAATCTGTTGCACATCGTTCTTCCGTGCGAAGATAGAAGACGCATAGGAGTGTTCTACATTTTTGCTGGTTCAGTTACTTTTCGGCGTGACGTAAACGTGTGATTTTAAAGAGGTCTTCCTCTTGAAGGTCCGTGTTTACCAAAACGGCGCCCTTGAGGTTGGCGTAACGCAAATCCGCACCTTCCAACTGCGCTCCGGTCAGATCCGTGTTTTCCATATTTGCACAAATGAGATTCGTGTTTTTCAGTTTGGCACCGGCGAGGTTGGCGAAACTCAGATCTGCACCACGAAGATTCAACCCGCTCAGATCCATGCCGGAAAGATCTTCTTTATGCAGGCTAACGCCCTGCTCGACAAGTTTGACTACTTTTTCCCGACTCAATGAACCCACGCTCCAACCCTCCTCGGACATGAGGCCATTTCCATATGGGGTGGCCCTAACTGAGCAAATTTACTTAGCATGGTGCAGCAAGATACGCAATTTATTTTCTTAACTTTCTCTATACTTCGGCTCGAATTGCGGCCTGCGCCTGGCGGCAGTGCCGTAGTGATTCAAACCCGGTTCAAAGTGAATCGATGCACGATTTCCAAGAACTTTACACTGAAATCCTTTTCACATTTTCAGCAACACCCCAAATCGCTCGAATGTAATGACAATTTGTCACCCCAGTCGGCACCCAACAGGGTATATTGACATTTTGTCCACCAATCCACATGGAAAACCACGAAAAAATCGGCTTAATGCCATATATTCATAGCGCATCAGCCTTTAAACTCGAGCTTAAAGTGTAACAAACTGATATTCCTTGTATTTTTACAACAGCAAACAAGGCACGAAAATTGCTAATTCAAACTCCAGGTAATAGTGCGGTTAAATTTAGATCCCGCTCGCAAAGGGTGATGTATGGAAAAATACATTCGAAAATATTTTTGGACAATCAACCTGGTCACGATCGCTCTGTGTGCTTATCTGGCGGCACAATCGATCAACACGTTCGTAGGCGGCTACCTCCTTTCCGATACGGAACTGACCGTGCCGGTACAAAGCGCTCAGGCAGATACAGGTGCAGAACCACCCAAAAAACCGTCTTCCCGAAAGGCAAGTGTGAACCCGTTCACCGGCGAAGCTATGACTCCGCAAGAGCCTCTTGAAGAAGTCGACGACAGCAAGCCCGCAGAACCTATCCCGGAAAACCCGGAAGAATTCGATTCCGAATCCCAGTGCCAGGGTGTTTTTAGTGGCGGAACGCTGATGGCCACGGTGGAAGCCAGCGATCCAAGCCAATCCTACGCCATCGTTGAAGATTCAGATAAAAAAACGATGATCTACGAAATCGGGGACAAAATCGGCTCGTCGGGCAGTGTACTTTCCGTGAAAAGAAAACTGGTTTTCGTTCGCAACGGTAACCGGATCGAATGCCTGGTACATGGCGAATTGGATGAAAAGAAAAAGCCGAAAACACCCGAAGACGCTGCGGCGGAAGCTGGAGACGGCATTCGCAAGGTAAGCGAAACGGAATACATCATCGCAGAAGGCGAACTGAACCGGGCCCTTGAAAACATGAACGCCCTTGCCACTCAAGCCAGGATCGTTCCTAGCTTTAAAAACGGCAAAGGCAACGGCTTCCGGATTTACTCCATCAAGCCGGGTTCGCTTTATCAGAAAATCGGCATTAAAAACGGCGACATCATCCAGCGCGTCAACGGCATGGACCTGGACAGCCCGGAAAAAGCGCTTGAAATTTATTCGAAACTACGTTCGGAAAAAGGATTCACCCTGGATCTACTGCGACGAGGCTCAAAAGTCTCGGTCGATTACACGATTCAGTAGACATTGGTTTGGGAGAAGGAGACCGACTTGATGCGAAAAACAGCCCTGCGTTTTGGCCTTGCTCTGCTGCTACTGTTGGGACTGGCGTTGCCGGTTGAACACTGGGCGGCGGCACAAGAAGAAAAAACCGACGATCAGCCGAATTTCGGAGCCCCCAGTTTTAAAACCAAGGCGACGAAGGATGACAAAGGGAAAAAGGAGAAAAAAGGAAAAACCAAAACCAAGCTTTCTCCTGAGAAGATCAACTCCAAGCCTACACTGCAACCGCAGCGAGGCCAGAGCGGCTCCATGAAACTACCCTCCGGTCCCAGCAAATCGCAGCGCTCCGGTCCGGCGGGACTTAAAGGACAGTCGGCAGTAAAGCGTACGGCGACTCCGCCTCCCCCCCCGCCGCCCGCTTCCGATTCCGGCGTGCGTGGCAAAACCACACGCCTTCCCGCACCTGGAGCCATCGATAACGCCGCAGCGGCAGCCAAAGCCGGTGAAGGCGCATCCGGGACGTCCGGCGGTGGCGAGGATCAGGGCGACAACGCACACAAATACGAAGAATACCAAGCCGGTGTTCTGTATCATATTGACTTCTTCGAACAGGATCTGCTCGAATTCGTCAAGCAGATGTCTGAAAAATTCAAGGTCAATTTTATCCTCCCGGAGAAGGTAAAAGGTGGCAAGATTACGATTATTTCTCCGAATCCGGTCAGCCGCGAAGAGGCGTGGCAGGCGTTCATTTCCGCCTTGGAGTCTCGTGACCTGACACTGGTACGTGTTGGAAAGTTTTACAAAATCATCGATGTACGCGATTCGCAACGCACGCCGTTGAAAACCTATCTCGATGGCGGCAGCACCGATCCTTCCGATGAAATCATTACGTATCTTTTCAAGCTGAAACATATCGATTTGAAAGATGTCGACAAGATCCTGAAGGATCTGAAATCCAAAAACGGCAGCATCATCACCTTTGAACCTACCGGCACCCTTATTCTGACCGATACCGCCATCAATATTCGGCGCATGGTCAAAATAATGAATGAACTGGATGTTCCCGGCGGTCGTGATTCCATTCACGTCATCGACATCTATTATGCCAGTGCCTCCGATGTTGCTGAAACGCTGGAACAGATTTTCGGCGAAAAGGCTGCGGGCAAATCGAAAAGCACATCAAAACGCACCAGCAAACGAGGGAAAAAATCATCATCCGCCGATGAATCCAGTGAAACCCAGGTCACCCTTTCCAATGTTATTGCCGACGAACGAACCAACCAGTTGATTATCGTCGCTCCGCGCGATGCCATGCCGCGTATCCTGGACATGATCAATCGCCTGGACGTTCCGATTCCCGGCGACGGCCAGGTGCACGTGTATTACCTGGAAAATGCCAACGCCGATGAATTGGCCACCACACTGACCGGTATGGCAGGGCGTGGCAAATCAGCTTCTTCCAAAGGTAAAAAGAAAGGTGCAGCCTCCGGCGAATTATTCGAAGGCGAAGTCAAGATTACGGCAGACAAGGCCACCAACTCCCTGGTGATCGTTGCCTCCACCAAAGATTACACGCAGCTCAAGCGTGTCATCGGCCAATTGGATATTCGTCGCCGCCAGGTCTTCGTAGAAGCCGTCATCATCGAAGTTTCACTGAAGCGTGACAACCAGCAGGGCATCGCGCTTGCGGGTGGATATGCAATGGACATCATGGGTGAAACCATTCCGCTCTATGCAGGAACGGCGGTAGGCACTTTGAATGCGATTGCGCTCGACCCCACCGCACTCTCCGGAATGGCGGTTGGTCTGCGCGGTCCCGATGTTGCCGGTACGGAAGGTCTACTGGGCGATGGTATTTCCATCCCGTCTTTCGGAGCGATCATCCAATTCCTGCAAACCGATTCGGATGCCAACGTACTGTCGACTCCACACATTCTAACGATGGACAACGAAGAGGCGGAAATCATCGTCGGTCAAAACGTGCCGTTCATTACCGGCCAGGCCCGCGACGTCAATAACCGCCCGGTGCTTTCCATTCAGCGCCAGGATGTTGCGTTGACCATGAAGATCAAACCGCAGATCAACGAAAGCAATTACGTTCGTCTACAGGTGCAACAGGAAATCACCGAGTTGCAGTCGATCAGTGAAACGCTGGGACCGACCACGACCAAGCGTGCGGCGAAAAGTACGGTGGTAGTAAAGGACAACCAGACGATCGTCATCGGTGGTTTGTTGCGTGACACGCAGAAGAGCGACGTGGAGAAAGTGCCTTTCTTCGGCGATCTGCCGGTGCTGGGCCGCCTCTTCCGTCGCGACAAGGACTCCTCTGAAAAAACCAACCTGCTGATTTTCCTGACGCCGCACATCATCAAGACAGAGGATGATTTCAAGCGGATTTTCAAACGCAAGATGGACGAGCGCAACGAATTTTTACGTAAGTTCTACGGAACCGATGACGATTACGAGTTTGAAGTGGACTACACACAGAAAACCGGTCTGATCGAATCGATCCGTTATGCCTACGAAGAAAAGGAAAAGACCCGTCAGCAGCAGGCATTGGAAGAGCAGGAGACGGTGATCATGCCAGAAGAAGGACACCATGCGGTGGAGATCGGAACCTCCGGCGCACGTTCCACTACCAGCGGCAGCGACGAGCAGTCGTCGATTTCCACGCCTCCCCCGCCCTCACGCAAGTCGAAGGGTGACCTGATGATGGATAGCCTGTTCAATCGTCGTAGTTCCGACAAGACGGAATCCGAATAGCGCGGCCAGGAGAGTATTGATATGCAACTGGGCGAACTGCTCATCAACAAATCGAGCTGCACGGCGGAACAAGTCAAACAGGCTTTGGAGCAGCAGGAGGAACGCGGCGGTCGAATAGGCGAACTGCTGATCGGTGCGAAAGCGGTCAACGAAGAGGAAATCGCGTTTGCGCTCTCGCAACAACTCGGCATCGATTACATGCCGGAATTGCCGCGCGATATCGACGTCAATCTCGTGGAAAAGCTTCCCATCAGCTTCTGTAAAAAGTTCAAGTTCATTCCGGTCGACAAAAACGACGACCGTGTACGCATCGCCACATCCGAACCGCTCGAACTGTTCGCGATGGACGATCTACGCCTGATATTCAATAGTGAGATCGAAATCACTACGGCAGGCTTTCAGCGCGTATTAAACGCCATCAACCAGGTGTATTCCGAAGCCGATCGCTACAACCGCGATCTGGAAGACGAAAACCTGAAAAAATCGGATGACGAAGAAGACACGGAAATCACCGACATCCTGGTCGGCGGCGACGACGATGCGCCGATTATTCGCTTTGTCAACAACCTGCTTTTCCGGGCGGTAAAAGAGCGCGCCAGCGATATTCATATCGAGCCGATGGAAAACGACATCTCGGTGCGTCTGCGCATCGATGGTGTGCTCTACGAAGTCACCCGTCCACCCAAAAGCGCCCAGGCTTCGATTACTTCGCGTGTAAAGATCATGGGTGATCTCAACATCGCGGAAAAACGTCTGCCGCAAGACGGTCGTATCCGCATCAAGATCGCAGGCAAAGACGTGGACATTCGCTTGTCCACCCTGCCGACCTCCCACGGAGAGCGCCTGGTTATGCGTTTGCTGGATCGCTCGGCAGTACTGCTCTCGATGGAAAGTCTCGGCTTTTTGGAAAAGCAGGATGTTATTTTCCGCCGCCTGATCAAGCAGACCCACGGCATTATTCTGGTTACCGGACCAACCGGTTCAGGTAAAACAACCACGCTGTATTCGGCGCTATCGGAAATCAACACGCCGGACAAGAACATCATCACGACGGAAGATCCGGTCGAGTACCAGCTTCCCGGCATCAGCCAGATTCCGGTGAATTCGAAAATCGGCATGACCTTTGCCCGTGGTCTGCGCTCTATTCTGCGACAGGATCCGGACGTTATCATGGTCGGTGAAATTCGTGACCTTGAAACGGCGGAAATCGCCATTCAAGCATCCTTGACCGGTCACTTGGTCTTTTCCACGATCCATACCAACGATGCCGCTAGCACGGTCACGCGACTGATCGACATGGGCGTTGAGCCATTCCTGGTCGTGTCCTCCGTTATCGGCATTCTCGCTCAGCGCCTCGTGCGCCTGGTCTGCCCAGTCTGTAAAGAAGCCTACGATCCGACGGATGAAGAGCTTCACAACATCGGGCTGGACCGAACCAGTTTGACTGCACCCTTTTATCGTCCGGTCGGTTGTCCGACCTGCATGAACAAAGGCTACAAAGGCCGAATGGGTATTTTCGAGTTGATGGAAATTACCGACGAGTTGCAGACCATGGTGCTAAACGGCGCCGACTCCAATTCGATCAAGCGCCGCGCTCTGCGAAGCGGCATGTTGACGCTTCGTATGGATGGCGTAGAGAAAATTTCGCATGGCCACACAACGGTAGAAGAAGTCATGCGCGTAACCCAGGATGAAATCGTAACCGATGAAGTGTAACTGCTAAGTAGGAACCCATGCCTGTTTATGAATGGAAAGGCGTTGACGCCAAAGGGAAGAACAGAAAAGGTATCATCGATGCCGAGTCTTCCCGTGCTGCGAAGGAAAAGCTTAAAAAGACCGGTGTTTTCCTGAGCGACCTCGTAGAGGGAGCCGCAGACAAAAAAGGGCGCAAAAGCGGCGAGTCGAGCAAGCTGCTTTCCAAGCAGATCGATTTCAAGCAGTATTTCCAACGGATCTCACAGGCCGATATCGCCATTACCACCCGTTTGCTGGCAAACATGATCGGCGCCAACATTACGGTAATCGAATCGCTTACCGCCATTATCGATCAGGTCGAGAACGAGCAGTTCAAGAAAACGCTGTCACATATCCGAGAGCGCGTCAACGAAGGTTCCTCGATGTCTACCGCCATGGCGGATTATCCAAAGCTGTTCCCACCATTGTATACGAATATGGTAGCCGCCGGAGAAAGCTCCGGCTCACTGGACATCGTTATGGATCGTCTGGCGGACTATACCGAAAACCAGATGGCGCTGCGATCCAAAATCCAGGGCGCGATGACCTATCCGATCATCATGCTGATTTTTGCGGTGGTCGTGGTCGGCATTCTGTTCGTGCTGGTCATTCCGAAAATCACGAAGATTTTCGAAGAGGCCAAGATCACCCTGCCTATTGCGACCCGCATCCTGATCGGCGCAAGCGAACTGGTCAGCAGTTACTGGTGGGCGATTATCCTTTTCTTTGTTCTGGTTTTTTATCTTTTCCGTCGCTGGAAAAACTCGAAGAAAGGGCGCAAGCGCTGGGATCGTTTGACCTTGACCGCACCGATTGTCGGAGACCTGGTGCGCATGATCGCCGTGTCGCGCTTTTCGCGTACGCTGGCCACCCTGCTCTCTTCCGGCGTGCCGCTTTTAAATGCGATGGAAATTGTGAAAAACATTTTAGACAACGTCATTCTGGTAAACGTGCTGGAAAAAGCGCGTGAAGAAATCCGCGAAGGCGAAAGCATCGCCGGACCTTTGAAACGAAGTGGAGAATTCCCGCCGATCGTAACCCACATGATTGCAGTCGGTGAACGTTCGGGACAATTGGAGGAAATGCTTGGGCACGTATCGAAAAACTATGACGTGCAGGTAGAAAGCAAACTGGGAGCGCTGACCTCCCTGTTGGAACCCTTTATGATTATTGTTATGGGTGTAGTTGTGACGTTTATCGTTCTGTCCATTCTGCTGCCGATCCTGCAAATCAACCAGCAACTCGGTTAGTGGTGGAAACGGACATACAACGGATGGCATAGGCTATCCGATTCGGACTTTTAAAAGGAGGATGTGAAGATGAGGCCGTCTTTATCGGGAAACAGCGGTATGACCCTGTTGGAAATCATGGTCGTTATGGTGATTCTAGGTCTGATCGCCGGAATGGTTGGCGTGGCCGTTCTGGATCAGTTGGAAGAAGCGAAAATGAAAGCGTCCAAAACGCAAATTCACGATTTCGGACAAGCGTTGGATTTGTTTAAGCTCGACTTCGGCGTTTACCCGAGCACAAGTGAGGGATTGAATATTCTGACCAGTCCGCCCAACAACAAGAAACCGTACATGCGCACCATTCCCAAGGATCCGTGGAACCGGGATTACATCTACATCTCCCCCGGTACGCACAACACCTCGTCTTTCGATATCGAGTCCTATGGTCCCGATGGAGCAGACGGTGGCGCGGATGACATCGAGAACTGGGACACCGAAGGATAACAAAAGGAGTTTATGATTCGACCGACTGAACCAGATCGAAGGCGACGACCATGCAACAAAGCAGGTTTTACTCTGATCGAAATGATCATCAGCCTGCTGATCGTCGCCATTCTGATGGGCGCTTCCATTCCACTGGTGAACAGCATGGCCAACGTCTATCAGAAAACCGCCGCACAGAAAATGGCGGGCAACATCAAGTTTCTGTATGACCGTGCCATTCTGGAGCGGATCTACATTCGCTTGGTGATCGATCTGGACAGTGGTCAGTATTGGGCGGAATCCACCAAAGATCCCTTCTTCCTAAGCCAGAAACCTCTGACGGTTGAAGAAGGAGCCATCGTCATTGAAGAAGACGACGACGAAGAGGAAGAAGATCAGCCTTTGTTCGACAATGAAATTTTGTTCGACGATCCGGAAAATTACAAGTGGCAGGGCTGGTCGGATTTCGCCAATAAATTCAAAAAGAAGAAAGCCGCTTTTTCCACGTATCAAACGGACTTGAGCAAGCGAACCAGCCTGCCCAAAGAGGTCAAGTTTTTCGGCGTTCATACGGAAAGCGTAGACGAGGCGGTAACGACCGGCAAGGTGAATATTCATCTTTTTCCAAACGGCAATTGCGAGCGGGCTGTTATCTGGCTTGTGAAAACAAGCGACCTTGAAGATATCGACCTGACTCCGATGGATTACGAAATCTATTCGATCATGGTGCAATCATTAACGGGACGATCAAGCATAACCGACAGCCAGGTAGATCTTCCCGAGGAGCAGTTGGATGAAGAAGACTGGTGATGGCAGGACAATTAATCCTTCGGGGGGAGCAGGATTCACCCTGATGGAGGTCATGGTCGCCATCGGCATTCTGGCGATCAGCCTAGTTGCGATCTTCAACGTGCAGGGCTCCTCCATCATGGCGGCCAACCGGGTGAAGAACGCCACCGTGGCTATATTGTTGGCCCGCAGCAAAATGGTGGATATCGAACGAGAGTTGATTGAAGAGGGATTTTCCGATTTTGCGGAAAACATGGAAGGCGATTTCGAAGAAGAAGGCTGGCCGGATTTCAAATGGGTGGCGGAAATCAGCAAAGTGAAGTTCCCCATCCCGAGCAACATGCCTGGCTCCAGCGAGGGTAACAACACTTATGCATCGATGATGTCGGGTTATTCCTCGATGCTCACGGATATGATCGGCAATGCCCTGCGGGAATGCAACCTGACGGTAACCTGGGGTGGCGAAGACGAATTCGATAATGTGAAGATTTCGACCCACTTCATCGAACTTGGAAGAGCAGGTCAGTTGGAGGCTCCAACCAGTGGCGTAGGCAGTTTGCAAAACAAAGCGAACAGTTTGACGACTGCGACCTCCAAGTCCAATAGCCTGACGACCTCGACGAAAAGTACGTCGGGGATCACAACCAAGTGACAGAGGATTGATGGCGAAGCGGAAACCTACATTTTTCAGCCGGGGGTGCTTTTCGCTGATGGAAGTGATGATTGCCGTCACGATCCTGGCTATGGTGTCCACGCTGATATACAGCTCTTTCGCCCGCAGCCTGGAAATCCCCGGGTATTTGCGGAACATTCACGAGCGCTACCATAAGGTGCGTATCGCCATGGACCGCATGACGACCGAGATTCCCAGCGCGTATCTGTCTAAACATGTGGACCCCAATACGGAGGAATCGCCTCGCTACATCTTCCGCGTAATGAACGAAGACCCAGGCGACCGCATCGACTTCACCTCTTTCGCACACATGAAAATGTTCGAAGATGTGGACGAATCAGATCAATGTGAAATCGGTTACTTCCTGGAAGCGGACCCGGATATTCCGGACCAATACAACCTCATGCGTCGCGAACAGAACCGCATCGACAACGAGCCCAGCTGGGGTGGCGTTAAGCGGGTATTGGCGGAAGACGTGATCGATTTTCAGATCAAAGTTTGGGATGAGTTGGAAAAAGAATGGGTAGAAGAATGGGATACGTCCCAGGTTGAGAAATTCGAGCGTATGCCGCAGATGATTTCCATTGAACTGACGATTTTAGACGAGAACGACAAGGAAATCACCTTTTTCACCAAGGTGCAGATCATGTTGACGACGCCCTTGGATTTCAATTCGCTGTAGAAGAGAACGGGTATGGCAGAGGAATACAGAAACTCCAGACGGGAAGCGCTACAGGGACGCAAAGGCGTGGCGCTGATCATGGTGATGACGGTCATCGTCATTCTCACCGTGATTTCCGTGGAGTTTCAGTATGAATCGCGCGTGTATCTGCAAACCACGGCCAATTTCAGGGATCGCACACGCGCCTATTACCTCGCCCGGTCCGCTATCGACTTCACCCGCTTGATTTTCTACTTGCAGAACACGGTGGATACCATGATTCGCCGGTTCTGGAAAAAGAATCCGCCCAATATCCAATTGTGGCAGATGATCCCGATCGATTCGGACCTGGCTCGTGCGGTGGCCGGCGGCATGTTTTCCATGCAGGATCAGGAAAGCGTTTTCAAGGATACCGTATTGGGAGCCGGACTGGACGACGAAGAGAGCCAGGCCAGTAAACAGGCACAGACAATTGACGAGGCGCTGTCCTTCGGTCAGGCAGAAGGTTTTGGCGAATTCGATGGCCATTTCCATGCGGAAATCATCGACGAAGACAGTAAAATCAATATCGCCATCCGCCCAGGAAATTACCAGGAAGTCAACTTGATGAAGGCGGAACTGGAGCGACTTTTCTCGCCGGTAAAATACAATCCGCTTTTTGAAAATCCAGACCAGCACGGTCAATATCACGACCGCCAGGAAATCATCTCGGCGATCATCGACTGGATCGACTCGGACACGCAACGCAGCGGTTTCGAATCCGGAGACGAATCCAGCCGCTACGATTACCTCGATGAGCCCTACCCGAGCCGGAACCATCTGTTCGACTCGTTGGATGAATTGCAGATGGTCAGTGGAATCGACGATCGTTTCTGGCGGCTGTTCTCCGACACGTTCACGATCTATCGCACCAGTAAGATCAACGTGAACACCTGCGGCATCGAAGTTATGCGAGCATTATTGGAGCAATACCTGGAAGAGCCGCTTCCCGGCGAAAGCGAAATGCAGCGCATCATCGATGAAATCATGGATTTCAGATTGCAAAACGGCGGCTTCTGGAATGAAAAGGCTTTTATTAATTTCCTGACCAAGGGTCCGGAACTGGTGTTGGAATTAAAAGGCGGTTCGAGCGGAGCAAGCGCGTTGAAAAGGTTGATCACCGTAGAGAGCGGCGTCTTCACGATCAAGGCGCAGGGCGACATCAACGAAGTGCTGCGCACGATCAAGGTTGTCATGACCAAAGACAGCCAACTGCTTTACTATCGCGAAGAATAGGATTACGGACGATGGCACAAAAAATCGTCGGACTGGATGTCGGCAATTACTCGATCAAGGCAGTCGTGCTTGAAAGCACCTATCGCGGCTGGGAACTGATCGGTTTTCACGAAATGAGCATCGGCTCGGAGTACGTGGAAACCGAGGCAATGATCGAGAGCACGGTCGAAGCACCGGTAGAGCCGGAAACTGACGAACA
Organism: Myxococcota bacterium; assembly: GCA_965140415.1. Lineage (GTDB taxonomy): Bacteria > Myxococcota_A > SURF-8 > SURF-8 > SURF-8. The sequence goes on along the minus strand of OZ223209.1, from coordinate 2,642,009 downwards.
AGAAGCATCTTCAGATGAAGAAGAGGCATCAGCCGAAGAAGAAAGCCAGGAGCAGGAAAATCGAAACATCTTCGATCCGAAGCGGGAACGTCGACGCTATGCCATTCAACAGTTCATTTCCCGCTACGGCTCCGATTGGGATGCGGTGTTTACCTCGCTGGACGGCGACACCATTTCCACTAAAATTATGGAAACGAAACTCACGGATGTTCGCGCCATCGACCGCACCCTGACATTCACCATCGAAGACGACCTGCCCTTCTCGCTGGATGACAAAGTGGTGGATTACCAGGTTCTGGAGATTTTGCCTGAAAAGACCAAGCTACTGGTCGGCGTGCTGGATCGCCACCATATGCGGGACTACTTAAGCGATTTCACCGACAGCGGCAAAGAGCCCAAAGGCGTTATCACCGACGGTCTGGCGCTTGCAAATCTGTTTCAAACTCTGGCCAGCGAGGAACAACGCATCGGTGCACGCGCCATCATCGACATCGGACATCGTAAAACCACAATCACGATCCTGCAAGATGGCGTAGTCACGATGATCCGCTCGATTCCAATCGGCGGACAGGATCTGACTCAGACCATCGCAGATAAAAAGGATCTTGAGTTTTCGCGCGCGGAACGAACCAAACACATTGAAGGCATCGTACGTTCCAGCGAACTCGGCGCGCTCAGCGAAGGCCAGCAGGAACTGGCTGAAATGCTGGAAAAAAGTCTGGCTCCACTTTTATTACAGATCAAACTTACATTCCAGGCAAATATCGCCCGCAACAAAATGGCTGTAGAGGAAGTATACATTTGCGGTGGAGGCAGTAAACTTCACAACCTGTCCTCATTCTTGCAGGAGCGTCTCGATACGCCAACGCATCCCTTCCACTACCTGCGCGACGACTTCAATCGCCTCAGCGACTCCGAAGACGTCGAAGCCGAGATGGCCTCCGGTATGGGCATGGCCTTTACTGGCATTTCCGGCATGCGCCTAAAACGACTGAACTTCCGCAAGGGTGATTTCGCATTTAAAGGCGATTTCGAATACTGGAAAGGCCGTTTGACGCATCTGGGACTAAATGTTGCGATCATCTTTGTTTTCTTCTTTTTCAGCATCTGGTCGCAATTCCACGTTCTCGGCACCGAAGATGAACGCATGAGCGAGGCTATCGCCTCGACCTGCAACAAAATCATCGGTCAAAATGTGAGCGACGCCAAGATCTGCATGTCGCAAATGATGGAAGTCATCAGCCAGCAGGGATCGGGCGGCTCCAAGTTGCGTCCGGAAATCAGCGTTCTTGCAATTTACGATGAGTTGATCTCGCGCATGACCGGCGAAGGCGTCACGGTGGATGTTGAAGATCTGGAAATCAGTGGCAAGAAAATCAAACTCAAAGGCACGGTGGATGCCATTCCAACGGTAGGCATGATCGTGGAGAATTTGAAGAAATATGATTGCTTCAGCAATGTCAGCCAGGGACCGACACGCAGTACGGTCAAAGGCGACGGCATTCAATTCAGCCTAAGTATCAACGTGGACTGTGCCACGCGCAAGCCATAGTTATTTGGAGGTTGGTGTGGATCAGATAAAACAGAAATTCTACGAACTCCAAATGGTGTTCGAACGGCTGTCGCCGCGTGAGAAAGTGCTGGTCATGGTCATGGTCGGGGCCGTACTTTCCTTTGCGGCCATGATGGTCGGTTTCGGTGTAAATATGTCTCTGACCAAGTTGGAAGATCGCCTGGAAACGAAGCGCGATTCCTATGTAAGAATCGCCTCTTTGGAGACCAGGTATCAACAGGCCAAGGAAACGCTTAAGAAGACCAAAAGTGAAATCGACGGAAACCGTGGCAACCTCACACAGAATATCGGAACGATTGCCGCCGACAATGGCGTTGAGATCTACCAGGTAACCAGTACGAAAGGCGCCGTCGACAAAAAAGCTAAAATCCGCGAAGAGTCGGTCAAAGTGGAATTGCAACGTGTCGAGTTGGAACCGCTTTTAAGATTTCTGGAAACGATCGAAGAACGAAACAAATTGTTTTTCATCCGCAGTGTCAATATGCGCCGGCGTTATGATAACAAGGCTCAGATCGATGTTTCCTTCCTAGTAAGCACACTCGTGCCGTTGGACGAAGACTAGCGGTCGAGGATAGGAGGGCTTATGTTAAGCGAAAAGAAAACCAAAATCATCAAATGGATCGGCTATCCCGCCTTTGCCATGGTGTGTCTGATGCTTTCGCTGGTTTGGACCTTTCCTTTCAACCAATTGAAAGGAAAAATCAGCAAGCAGCTGGAAGACAACTACGACATTCGTGTGGAGATGGACTTGCTCAGTTCCAGCTTGCCGCTGGGAGTCAAGGCCTCCAACATCACCTTTTTCCCAAAAACGGAAGAAACGTCATCTGGCTTTCTTCCATTGAACCTCGCTTCACTGGAAATCAATGTAGGATTGTTTGCATTAGTAACCGGAAACTTGAACGTAGCACTGGATGCAGAAGTTTTTGGAGGTGAGATCTCGGGCGATTTTCAGATCGATCAAGCTGCCAATCGTTATGTCATTGACCTCACCGCAGATGAGTTGGCGTTTGACAAGATCGGTTTCTTGAAACAACAGTACAAAGAACTGCCTTTCAAAGGCAAAGCCAATCTGCGCTCGGAAATGGATCTGCATTTCAATAAAATCGCGGATTCATCCGGCTATCTGACTTTGGATATAGATAACGCGGTCGTTGGACCCGGACGCTATGGAATCGATGTTCCCGGCATCCGATTGGGCAAGCTGACCTCCCGCTTCACCATCGAAAAAGGCAAACTCGAAGTTACAACCTTCGAGCAGCGTGAGGGCGACATCCTGTCGGACATGATGGGAAACATTTCACTTAACAAAAATATCGGGAATTCACGTTTGAATCTCGATTATCGCTTCAAAATTCAGGATGGTCTTAAAAACACGCTCGAACAAGACCCGTTGGCCAAAACGGCGTTGAGCCAACTGGATAAAAGCAAAGGCTCGGATGAGTACTACTACCAGACGATCCGCGGCACCCTGGGTCATCCGCGCCCGGTCAACGGCAAAGCGTCTCAAGTTAAATTCGAGAATAGAGACAATAAGGCGAAGGGTGTAAAATCGAAAACTCGTAGTAAGCGTAGATCCAAACCTAAGGCCAAGAAGACATCCAAACGCTCCAGCCGTAGCAAAGCGGCCAAATCAGCCTCTTCCCGCGCACGGAAGGGGACTTCCTCTAATAAAGCGGTTTCCCCCAAGAGCCCAGGCAAAACGACTCGTTCCTCTAAAGCGAAGCCCTCTTCTGCCAGTAGCCGCCGCAGTAACTACCCGCGCACCACGAGATCCGCAGATCGTAAAAACAACTTGCAAGACACTCAAGAAGCGGAAGAGCTGGAAGAAGACGATGAAGAAGTAGAAGAGGACGAAACCGAAGATGAGGAAGAAGAAGAGGACGAAGAAGTAGAAGAGGACGAGGAAGAGGTCGAAGAAGACACTGCTGCCGAAGAAGACGACGAGCAAAAAGAACCGTCTGAAGAATCCGGCGAAGAAAATACAACGGAAAACTGATATCTGGTGGAGGAAGAATTATGTATTCGCAACAACGCCCCTTGCATGCCATTTCGACGTGCCTGCTGCTTCTTTCCCTGTTCGGCCTGTTGGCCTGCACGGATCGTTACATTGAAGGAACGAAAATCGAAGACACCGACGACGCGCGTGAGGTCATTCGCACCGTGGAAACATATCGCAAGGCCATGGAAAACCGCGATGCCGATATGCTGATCGCCCTGGCTTCAAAAAGCTATTTCGAGAAGAATGGCGACGCCAACAGCGCGAACAATTACGATTACGCGGGACTGGTTCGCTTTCTCCGCTCGTCTGAATTTCGCACGGTAACGGCGCTACGGATGAAAATCATCTATCGCAGCCTGGAATTCAACGAGCAGCGTAATTCCGTTACGGTGCATTACCATTACACCAGTGATTTCAAGCTGCCTCCGACGAAATACGACTTGCCGGAAGGGGCCGACGATCAAATGGAACAGACTGGCGAAAGCGACAATTTCGACGAAGAAGTCTGGCATTCCAAAAGCGATGATAACGAGATGATTTTAGAATTGGGAAGCGATAACAAGTGGTACATCCTGAAAGGGATGTAATTTCTCTTTCCATCCTTCTACGGTTTTTTTTACCGTAGTGGGATTGGATCGCTAGCATGAAAGCCCAACGGTTTCTGCCACAACGTCCAGTCTCTTTCAAAGACCTCCGGTAAGACACGCAACGCCTGTGTCATCTGCTTAAAAGGCAGGGGCTGATCGATATCGACTAACCCGAAGCGCAATACGACCGCTGCGGCAGAGACGCCTTCTTTCTTCCAATTCCATGTTAACTTCAGTGATGTTCTCCACTGCTTTGGCGCAGGGACCGTTACGGTAGCAACGCCATCCAGCGCGGACACTCGTTTAGAAGCATTCAGCTTTTCAGCCCATTTCCACTTGGAAGAATCTTGCTTCTTTGCAGAAAACGGCTGCCATGGAGCGCAACCCGTTCGGCAAGTCCCCTGTTTTACTTGCGCCTCGGTGCAGCTACAGTATTGCATGGCGACGTGATAGCGGCGCTTGTCCTTGGGTTGATAGACGTGAATTGGTAGATCCAGCACGCCTGTTTTCGTTGGTGTATAGCTATCGCTATGAACCAGAAACGCGCGGCTTTGTGGCGGTGGCAACTGAAAGCTGCGCATGTTGTAATCGCGGAATCGTTTCGACTCCTCCGCAGCACGCAGGTAGCCTTCGTAGCTCAACCAATGACTGATCAAGATCCCGAGATTTCCATTGGGAAGCTCGTTTTTCTGCAACCAGCGCGGACAGTAGGCAAATTTCGTTCGTTGCGGTTTTTCTTTTTCCACCAATGGGTACCAACCACCGTCGAACCAGTGAATACCGTCGGGACTTCTTAGAAGCTGCAACGCATCGTTCGGACCCTCCGCACTGCTGGCCAGCACGGCAATATGCAAATACTCCTGCTTGTATTTCATGACGCTGGAGGGGAAAAACGCGGACAGGCCGAACAGCGGCTTCGACAATTCCTGTCCATGCGGTGTTGCAGAAGCAGGATGCCAGACAGGGCGATCATTTACCATGCCACCGTAGTATTCCCAGGTCATCGGGTCGGCGATACTCTTCGGATCGTCTGGAATACGGGAAAGATACGCCAAACCGGAATGGATCGAGCGCAGACACAGCACATCCTCTGGAGCACAGGAAACCCCGGCTCCCAGCACATGGATATAGGTTTCCGAATTATCTGGCTGATACGGAGAGCGCCGCAGATCACGCACGACTGCAATTTCGGAAAACTGAGAGGCGCGCTGCCAGGCGATATAGTCACTGTCACCCTGAACCTGGGGGAGCACCTCCGGCGGCACGGGTTCACCCTTCCAGGCAGCAGTAAGCGGACGCTTTTGCGAATAGCCCTCAAATACAAAACGCCGGTTTTCCGTTAACGAGTAGATCCCGACCCCGGAACGGCGAATTTCCTTGGGAACCGACCAACTCAGCCACACGCGCGTATCACTGAAAATGTAGAGCGCGCCGGTTCGATCCCGGAAATAATCGTAGGGATACACACCGAACAACGCCACACCGCGCCCCTCTTCCCAGTCGCGCTTCATAATGAGTTCAGGGTGATCCTTCAGCAGTTTTACGACGTAGCCCCCCTGCCCGTCCGCTTCGATGCTTGCATCGTAAAAGGTATTGTTGCGATGATCGCAGGTGCCTTTTCGATTGCAGGCCTGGATACATTCCACCGTGCAGGGATCGTCGCATTCAGGCAATCCGCCATGCAACATGCATTCCTTGCTGCAAGTGTCGTCGTATAATTCCGTCATGCAGCGCAAATCGCCCTGAATCCAATCGCAAAACGTTTCGTCGTAAAGTGGAGCCTGCCCCGGAATTTCGTGACGGCCTCGCATTTTGATGCAGAACTTCACGACATCCGGAATCAGCTTTGGATCGAACAAATGCGTACAGAAATTGTAGACCTCTTCCGTAACACACCACTGCTGTGGCTGCCAGCAACGATAAGCCAAGCCATTGGCCGGAGGCGGGCAATCCTCATCGATCGTGCAGGACTGTTCGAAATAAGCATCTTCCAACGCAGGGAGTTTTACACCCCGGCACCATGCCAGCTTGGTTCCTCCAGACGCCCGGCATTGCATCTCGTTGCGTCCGGACAAATAAAAGGTATCCCCACCGACAATCATGGACAGATTGCCTTGTTCATCGGGGATCGTAACCCCCAGATCCACCACCCACAACGGCACCGGCTCCCGGCATTCATCCACCGGATTGGGAGACTGCAACATGAATTGACCATTGGTCAACGATTCGGGACCGCTCATCCAGGGGTCCACACCCAAGGGTTGCAAATCGAGTTGCTCGGCAGAAGCGGGAAGCGCGGCGATTATGACAATCCATAAGATCGCAGCAATAAACGCGATCTGAGCAGATTTGTGACCAAGAATTCTCATCATGCCGCAGTTTCCACGATTCGATTCAACCTGGAGGCCAGGTTTTCCGAAACAGGTTTACCATGACCGGAACAAAGCAGTTGAATCTCGGGCGCTTGGCGAAGATAATCGACCACCCGGCGATGCGCCTGTTCGACATCGACACTGTAGGCAGCGACAGCCAGAGAAAACGACGGACGCAGAAATAGAGGAGGCATTCCACCCAGAAGGACATCCCCGGAAAACAGGGCTTTCAGGTCTTTCTGATACAACATGACCGAACCTTCCGTATGTCCGAATGCAGGGATCACTTCCAGTCCGAAGCGCCACGGTCCTGCCTTAAAAACACCATCCACATCGCAACGAATCGGCGCTACATCTTCGAATCGGCAGAGCAGTTCATCGTACCAGGCCCCCAAACCGCGACGAAGCCGTTCCGGTTGCTTTTCCCTGCGCAGATAGGCGGCATCGTTTTCATGGCAGTATATCGGGCAATCGAATCGATTCCGAAGCCAGTTGGCGTTGCCTGCATGATCGCAGTGCCGATGCGTCAGGATGACAGCATCCAGATCGCCTTTTTTGCGTATACCTGCCTGCCACAAATCCGCAAGCAAGGCCATGCGTTCTACAACATGGCCGGTATCCACCAAGACACGTCTGCCGTAAGGGTCCGTAAAAAGCCAGATATTCGATATTCTAACCCGTGAAGCCAACACGATCTGTTCCGATACGCTTAACACGCCTCAACCTCCATCAAAACACCTACAGGAAACAGGATGACAGGAACCTAGCACAGTTTTGTATGCGGGTCACGCATTTGTCGCTCTTCGTTTGATTCATCGCGATGCTTGGTTTTTCATTATTTTAATAGAAGCACAGGTATCCATTTGTAACCCGCTAAGAAACGACTTGAAATCGCATCCTTTGCAAGAAGTTACTTTTTCAGCTTGACAAGCAGCAAGCTTACTGGTAAACCCCAGTTCCGAATCCAACGAAACGTTTCCTTTCGACGGATAAGGACCGGTAGCGGAATGGTGATATTAAAAGACCCGTTAGATGGGTTAAGCAAACAGGAACAAACCTCTCTCGTGTAGGCGGGAGAGGTTTTTTTTATGTATTTTCGGTCATGTTACGGATGGAGGAGCCATGAACCTGAGAGAAAAACTTCAAGTCATGGGCGACAAGGAGATCCAACGCGCTCTCGTTCGCCTGGCCAGTGAGATCGTGGAACGAAACGGAGGGGTGAAAGACCTGTTACTGGTTGGCATTCGCACCGGCGGTATGCACCTTGGACGACGCCTGCACACGATTCTGGAAGAAATGGAAGGCGAAGCGCCTGAACTCGGCATCATCGACATCACCCTGTATCGCGACGACATCTCCTCGATGAGCCAGCCGGAAGTCGGAACCACGGAAATCGACACGGACATCACCGACAAACGTATCGTGCTGGTCGATGACGTCCTGTTCACCGGACGCACGATCCGTGCAGCCATGGATGCCATCATCGATTTCGGGCGACCCAAATACATTCAACTGGCAGTGCTGGTGGATCGCGGCCTGCGGGAATTTCCCATTCAGCCCGATTTTGTCGGTCGCCACATCCCGACACATGATGATGAACGTGTCGAGGTGCTGTTGAAGGAAGAAGGCAAGAAGGATCGAGTCGTTATCTACGCCATTGAACAGTAGGGAGAGCACCGATGGCCTTTAGGCACAAACATCTGATTGGTTTGGAGTCGCTATCCGCGGATGACATTCAGTTCATCCTGGAAACGGCGAAAAGTTTTAAGGAAATTTCAACCCGCCCGGTGAAAAAGGTTCCCACACTGCGCGGCAAAACGGCGGTGATGGCCTTTTTCGAGCCGTCCACCCGAACACGGGTATCATTTGAAATGGCGGCCAAGCGCCTGTCGGCAGACACCTACTCGATCGGCTCCACCGGCAGTTCCATCGTTAAAGGCGAAACCCTGATCGATACCGCCCGCAACATCGAAGCCATGAACATCGACTTGATCATCATGCGCCATCGCTCAGCCGGTGCGCCTCAGTTGCTGGCGCGACACACACAAAGCCCCATCATCAATGCGGGGGATGGCGGCCACGAGCATCCGACCCAGGCTTTGTTGGACATGATGACGATCCAAGAGCATAAGCCCGATTTCAACGGTCTTCAGGTCGCCATCGTCGGCGACATCACGCACAGTCGCGTAGCGCACTCCAATGTCATCGGGTTGAGCAAGCTTGGCGCTCATGTACGGCTTTCAGGACCGTTTACCATGATGCCTCGCTACATCGAACGGCTGGGGCCGAATGTCACCGTGCATCACCGCCTGGAGGAAGCCATCGAGGGCGCGGATGTTGTGATGATGCTGCGCATTCAAAAAGAGCGTATGCCCAAGCATCTGTTCCCCTCCAACCGGGAATACGCCATGACCTTCGGTTTAAATCGCAACAACATCGCATTGGCCAAACCGGACGCCATCATCATGCATCCGGGACCAATCAATCGCGGCGTTGAAATGACACCGGATGTGGCCGATGGCGAACGCTCCGTGATTCTGGACCAGGTCACCAACGGCGTTGCGGTCCGCATGGCGTTGATCTATCTCTTGATGGGAGGCAAGTAAATCATGATTCGCATCAAAGGCGGTCGGGTCATCGATCCGGCGAACGGCACAGATAAAGTTACCGATCTTTACATTCAGGGCTCCAAGATCGTTGCGCCCCCCAAAAGCAAGAGTGCAAAAGTCACAACCATAGAAGCCAAGGGAAAATGGGTGGTTCCTGGGCTTATCGACATGCACGTGCATTTTCGTGAGCCGGGCCAGGAATACAAGGAAACCATCCAGAGCGGTTGCGAGGCAGCAGCAGCGGGCGGATATACCTCCGTTGCCACCATGCCCAATACAAATCCCGTTTGCGACAACGCCTCGGTAGTCGAGTATATCCGGCACCAGGCCTCGCAGGCCAACGGCGTCAACGTGTACCCGATGGGCGCAATCAGCAAGGGTTTGCAGGGCGAAGAACTGGCGGAAATCGCGGACATGGTCAAATCCGGTGCGGTAGCGATTACCGACGATGGTCACTGCCTGATGAATTCGGCGGTGATGCGTTCCGCGCTTGAATACGCCAGCAACCTGAACTTGCTGGTTTGCCAGCACTGCGAAGATCACGATCTTTCCGCAGGCGGTAGCATGCACGAAGGCGAAATGAGCACCCGTCTTGGACTGGCGGGAATTCCTTCGGCGGCGGAAAGCATCATGGCCGGACGTGACATCCAGTTGTTGCAGTTCACCCAGTCGCGCTACCACATCCAACACGTCTCCACAAAAGAAGCTGTCGATCTGGTGCGGCAGGGCAAGAAACGCGGACTGGCTGTTTCCTGTGAAGTCGCGCCCCATCACTGGAGTTTGGACGACACCCACCTGACCAGTTACGACACCAATTATAAAATGAATCCGCCGCTGCGCTCGGAGGAGCACGTCAAAGCCGTACGTCGTGGACTTAAAGACGGCACCATCGACTGCATCGCCACCGATCACGCCCCGCACGTCGAAACCGACAAACTGGTGGAATTCGATCAGGCGTTAAACGGCATCACGGGTCTGGAAACGGCGCTGCCGCTGGCGCTGAACCTGGTGCGAGAAGAGGTGCTTTCGCCCTCGGATCTGATCGCCAAATTGACGATCAACCCGGCTCGCCTGCTGGGACTGGAAAAAGGGACATTGAGCGTGGATGCGGATGCGGATATCACCATTATCGACCCGGATGCGGAGTGGGTCTATAGCAGGGACATCATCCGCTCGAAGAGCCGCAACACGCCCTGGCTGGACGCCACACTGACAGGCCGCGCCATTACCACCATTGCGGCAGGCAAGATCATCCATCAACTCTGAGCGCCCTTCCCTATTCACATTCCCCACGGACCCTCGGCAGATGCCGGGGGTTCGTTTTTTTGTTGACTTTCGGTTGGTATGTAATTGTATGCAACCCCGCCGACACTAGTGACCCATGCTCTTCATTCATCGCACAGGACAGAATATGTCAGACATCTTATCACTTGACGGGATTCATTTTATTATGCATTATTATAAATACTTTCGCAATCGATTTGTAATATGGCTTACCGCAGTAGCAAAGGAGCCCTCATGGATGCGCAGTATTCAGGCATTTTAAAGTTGTACCACGTGCCTCTGCGGGTCCTGGCTCTTTTGCTTGTGGCGCTGCTCTGCGCCTGTTCTTCCGATAACGCGGCAAATCTCTCCGGCGATAGCGACCCGGACCGGGATCTGCCATCGGAAATGGAACAGGATCTTTTACCTCCGGGGGACCGGGATGCCGATCCCTCGGAGATCGAGGAAATGCTGGAATCCGTGGATGGCGATCAGGATTCCACACCGCCGGATGGCGACAGTGAATTGGATGCAGATTCCGACCTCGACCCAGATCTTGATATCGAGAATGAATTTGAACTGGAACTTGAAATCGAAACGGATCTTGAGAGTGATTTTTCGGACAATGATATTCTTGAAGTTGACATCTTTGACAACAGCGGCCTTCCTGGTGCCCGCCCAGCCTGCGCCCCTGATTTGGCCGAGCGTTATCCCAATACATGGCAACGGCTCTACAGCTATCCAATTGGAGGAATGGCAGGCAGCTTGGAACCGCAAAAGCCGGTGCTTCTTGGTGCTGATGGCCAAATTCTTGTAAGCAGTGGTGCGAATTCTTTTGCCGAATGGGATGGCGAATACTGGAAGAATAGCGAACTGGAGATTCTACAGCAGGATTTCACCGTTTCATTCCCTCACAATCAGGCCAGTAAACCGGGAAACATGTTTCATTCGTTGAACGACCTGCGCAGAGTATATGTTTTCGTGGACGATCATTGGGAAACAGATTTGCGCCCGGATTTGACGACCCAGATCTACGCACACGCCTGGCAAGGCGAAGGCCTTTGGATCACCTCCCCCTGGAGTGGGTCCGTATATCAAGTGAGCGATGCAGGAACTGTGGCACATACACTGCAAACGGAAGATGGTTTTGGCCTGCTGCCAACCGCCATTGCGTCAGACGGTGATACCATCGTCGTAGCTGGCCCCACTCAATATGTCGATGGAGCACCACTCTATCGGGTTTACCTGGCCGTCTATGAAAACGAAACATGGACGATCTACGAGGCCGGGGATTTGAGCCACGAGATCCGCCCCTTTCCCATAAAGATCCTGACAAGCGCGCAGCGCATCGACATCCTGGATCAATATGGCGACTTGTTTTCCTTTGACCGAACGACGAAAATCTGGACACGAAGCTACCTGATGGAAGGCTGTTCGGAGGAGGCTTTTCTCTCCGATGGCGTTCTGGATGCCAACAACCGCCTGCACGTGACGATTCAGGGCTGTGACCACTATCGCATTTTTTCCGAAGGAACGCAGACCTACGCCTTTACGCAACCGGTACCCGACTATGCGGGAAATGCTCTGAATGTGAATGTCACGGCCCAAGGAAAGAGCATCATTGCCTTCCGCCGCGCCATTTACATGGGCGATCCGGTCACCGACACCTGGGACATGCACGGTATGGAGTTCCTGCCACACCAGATGGAATTTGAACAATATAATTCTACGATGCTATATTCTATCGATTTTGTTTATTCAAATAATGCTTTGTTGATTGGCAGATCAAATCAGATCAGTTGGATTGAATTACTCTTTTACAAAAATGGTTGTTTTCAAGTCACTCCACATTCTCCCCTTGATTCTTCCATTTCTCACCTTCACTCGATTGCTTTTATGGGAAATAAAACTTGGATGTTGGCACTTCTGGAACGAGAGGATCCGCATGGTTCAGAAAAGTATATAGACAGTCTTATGTTCTGGGATCATCAAATGGGATGGCAAGATGAGTTTCTCTTTGGAGCCTCGAATCGAGCAAATGATTACAACCAACTAGATGAACACTCTGCTATTTTTCTTGGTCGCATGGGTTCTGCTAGGGCCATCTGGTACACAGACGATGCAGGAAACACCTGGAACGATATCACACCATTGAATCTATTAGAAATCCGTGACTATATGGATCGTCTTTTTGTCACTTTAGGAACAATCTATGTAACAATACCGTTTAACGAACTTGAAGTTCAACATCATTATGTTTACCGAATCGATCTGCAAGGGGAAGCAGAATTACTAACGGATCTGCCAGAAAGACTGCCAATCTACGGTATTCACAAACTACCTGATGGAAAAGAAATATACTTTGGCAATGGAATACGTCATGGATATCTTAATGATTTCAACAACATGACCCAGCTTGTTGATTGGGGAGTTTATCCTTTTGCTCAAATGCCTTCCGGTGAGATCCTGTTCTATCGAGATTCTTCCTTCTGGATTTTATCTCCTGAACTTGCCATTACCCACACGCTTACACTCTCAAGTTCGGATGTTATAAACGCTGTAATCCTAGATCGTCCTCAAGGCGGTTCCGATGTTTACATCGTAGCAGGTCCGGAAATTTACCACCGTGTCTGCCCCAGCGGCTGGATTCACCCACCCGGAGAGACTAAGAAGTCGATCGTAACCGGGCGCACACCGCAAAACGCCCTGGCCGCACCACCCACGAAAACGCCGTTGGCGCAAGCTCCCCAAGCCGGCAACCTCCCCCGGCGCTGGTCGGTGGATCGTTTGCCGGATACAGGAATACAAAACCGCGTGAATTCCGCATCAACGCAATGAATCTGTTGATAATTCTCCGCTCTCTGCTATAATAGCACCGTATCGACATTCAAATAGAATGACAACGCGGGAGACGCACATGAAACACGTTGCGACCCTGATCGCAGGGGTGGTGCTCGTTGGCGCGAGCCTTCTTATCGGTTGCCAGGGCGATGATTACGCCACGGACAACTGCCTGGTGGCGGTTTGCCCCGGTGGTCAGAAATGCGTGGACGGCGTGTGTGTGGACGCCTGCAAAGATGTGAGCTGCGAAGAAGGCAAGGTCTGCGAGGACGGCGTCTGCGTGAAAGAGGAAGAAGACGGCGACCAAACAGACGGAGATCAGCTCGACGGCGATATGGACAGCACCGAAAACGAACAGGATACGGTGGAAGCCGAACTTGAAAGCGAATGAACACTTGACCCGAACGACAAATAACGTTCGGCTACCGGTCAAACGGAGGGAAAATAGAATGCGGAAACAAGCACTTTATGTGGTCATCATCGTCGCGCTCGGTATGGGCGCTTTCTCCGGCTGTCAGGGGGATGACTATGCAACCGATAACTGCCTGGTGGCGGTCTGCCCCGGCGGTCAGAAATGCGTGGAAGGCGTTTGCGTGGACGCCTGTCTGGATGTCACCTGCGAAGAGGGCAAAGTCTGCGAAGACGGGACTTGCGTTGTGGAACAAGCCGACGGCGATGTGACGGACGGAGATACTACAGACGGCGATGTTGCAGACGGAGACAATCCCGACGGTGATACGCCTGATGGCGACACACCAGACGGAGACACGCCCGATGGTGATACTCCTGACGGAGACACGTCCGATGGTGACACTCCCGATGGCGACGTGGCAGACGGTGACGTGGCAGACGGTGACACTCCCGACGGTGACGTTGCGGATGGAGATGTTGTAGACGGTGACACTCCTGATGGCGACGTTGCGGATGGCGACGTGGCAGACGGTGACACTCCCGACGGCGACGTTGCGGATGGCGACGTGGCAGACGGTGACACTCCCGACGGTGACGTTGCGGATGGAGATGTCGTAGACGGTGACACTCCCGATGGTGATGTTGCGGATGGCGACGTGGCAGACGGTGACACACCAGATGGCGATGTGGCAGATGGCGATGCAGAAGTCACGGAGCAAGCAGCCTAAGCATCTTCACGGGCGCGCGTAACTCGCGCATCCCTACCAAAGAAGATTCAAGCTTATTCTTTCCCAGTGGAAGTCGCCATGCGTTCGACTTCGGCGATCAGGATTTCCTCGATCTCACGATCGGGATACTCGCCCACTTTCCGACCCTTTTTGAACAACAGAGCTCTGCCCTTACCCGCCGCAATACCGATATCGGCTTCGCGCGCCTCGCCGGGGCCGTTCACCATGCAACCCATAACAGCGACCGTTAACGGCGCTGAAATATGTACCAGCCGCCTTTCAATGCGCTGAGCCATACCTATCATATCCGGCACCTGACAGCGTCCACAGGTGGGACAGGAAACCAGGCGGAAACCGGGCTTGCGCAACTCCAAAGATTCCAATAGTACCCGCGCCGCCCGCACCTCTTCCACCGGATCGGCAGTCAACGAAATCCGAATCGTATCGCCAATGCCTTCCGAAAGCAGAATTCCCAATGCTGCCGCGCTTTTGATCGCACCGGTCAACGAAGGTCCGGCTTCCGTCACCCCAAGATGAATCGGACAATCACACTTTTCGGCGAATAGTCGGTTTGCCTGCACCGTCATCATGGGTGTCGAAGCTTTCAGGCTGACCTTGATCTTGTCGTAGTCCAATTCTTCCAATATCGCCACATGCGCCAGAGCGCTTTCAACCATCGCCTCCGCCGTCGGCTGACCGTACTTTTCCAGCAGCGGCTTTTCAAGCGAACCGGCATTGACTCCAATCCGTATCGGCACTTCTCTTGCAGCGGCTGCTTCAACGACAGCCCGAACTCGCTCGGCAGATCCGATGTTACCCGGATTGATGCGCAGCCCATCCACGCCCTCTTGAATAGCAAGCAGCGCCAAGCGGTAGTCGAAGTGAATGTCGGCGATCAAAGGAATGGTTATGCGATCCCTGATTTGTGAAAGCGCATGCGCATCCTCGGCGTTAAGCACCGCCACGCGTACCAGCTCACAACCGGCGGTCGTTAAGGCGATAATCTGCCCGACCGTCGCTTCGACATCACAGGTTCGAGTTGTCGTCATCGACTGAATGCTGATGGGCGCATCACCACCCACAGCTACATTTCCAACCTGAATCAGCCTGCTTTTTCGACGAATCATTCATCTCTCCGCATTGCACGTTTCGCGATCTTTATAGCACAGAGCACTCCCCGCTCCCATAGAAAAGGCCCGCGCCTTTCGGTGCGGGCCTTGAAGAAACGTTATGCAAACAACACTAGGGTGTAATCTTGACACGCCACAGTTCGTTGTCGTAAGTCTCAAGCAGCAAGCCGTCCACGGTCTTGTCGATCTGGCCGTCTTTCATAGCAAAGATGTACACATCGCCATCGTTGTTGCCATCCCACAGATACACGAAGTCGCCGAATTCGCTCAGCAGACTTTCCAGTTCGAAATTGCGGATAACGACATCCGGGGAGGAATAGGCATAGTAGCTCACCATGATCGACCAGAAGGCCGTCAGGCGCGTACCGTAGGCGAAAATCACAGGCGAATAGTTCGCGGCAGCCACGGTAGACAAAAACCACTGACCCGCGAAGAAATCCAGCACCGGAGCGTCATTTTCTTCGGAACCGACCAGATATTTGGCTTTGCCGTCAACGGCACCTGGAACCCAGGGATGCCCACCTTCGTCACTGTAAATCACATACTGGTAACCACGGTTCATCTTCTCCACGCCGTAGGCAGGCGAACCGGCCAGGCTGGTGCGGAAAAAGATATTTCCACGTTCCGGGGGCGTATCCACACCGCGCTTGCTATCGTAGAACAATTTCTCCTTACTCGAAGTAAAGAGTGAATCGACCGAAGAACCGCTCATCTCGATAAACGGAGTGATGGCTTCCATTTTCAGGTCGGGACGATATGCGATTCCGCTTTCGCACGCTCCAAGTACAAGAGCAGTTACAAGCAGGATAGCAGGCAAAAGCCAACGCAAACCAATTGCAGACATTTTTTTCTTCATTTTGTTTTCTCCCATTAAAATTCGTTGGTTCACTCTCCGACATTAAAGGAGAGCTTTTCAGTACCTGAAAATCCAACATCATATCAGGTGCTTATTTCTCAATCTCGGTTTCGATCTTCTTTTCGATTTTCTCGATCTTCATCAACTGCTGCAACGGCAACTCATCGGAGGTGGGCAGCAAAACGATTTCGATACGACGATTACGTTCCTGGCCTTCCGGTGTGGTGTTATCGGCGACCGGGCTGTATTCCGCATACGCAGCAAGAGACAGACGAGACTCGTCCATGCCGGCTTTCACCACAATATCGAATACTGAACGGGCGCGCATGTAGGACAGGCTCCAGTTGGGATTAAAGCCGCGCTTGCCGCGTTGGTCGTCGGTATGACCGGCGATCTGGAATTTTCGACCGTCGATGGTCTTCAACACTTCCGCCACTTCCTTTACCGCCGCTTTTCCATCTTTCGACAGGCGGGATTTGCCTACCGCAAAAAGGACATTGGACGGAAGATTGATCACCATGCGGCCATCGTTCACTTCGATACTCAACTTGCCGCTTTTAATCAGGGCCTGGAACTTGGAGAGCAGTTCGTCCATGGCCTTCTGACGAGTTTCGTTGGCCGTTTTAATTTTGGCCAGCAACGCTTTCAGATGGCTGTAGTCTGCACCTAAAGAGCTATGCTCCTGCCCCAGTTTTTCATGTTCCGCACCCAGTGCAACCAAGGCTCCTTGCGCCTCCTTGGCATCGTCCTCACACGTCTTCAAACTCTGCTGGCACTGCTCCAACTTCGTGCTTTCCGCCTGCAATGCAGTTTGTGTATCGGCCAATTCCTTTTGCGATTTCAAGTAGTCTTCTTCCGGGATACCGCATCCGGCAACCAAAGAAAATAAGGCCATACCTAAAACTAATGCACCAAGTCGTCGCATTTGCCACCTCCATGTTATTTTCTGAATTCCGTACGACAAAAACACACACGGCGCACCCGTAAAGGCACGCCGTGTTAGGTAAATTTACAGACTAGCAACCGTAAGAACTATCGAAGCTCACGCCACCGATACTACCACTGTATTCGATGCAGTTTCCGTTCATCGAAACATGATAATCGAAATTGGCGCTGCCGGAGACAGCCCCACTGGCATCGATGTTGCCGCTATAGCTAACAGAGTAGCTGGTAGCAGAACCTTCATAGCTCAGTTCCAATTCGCCATCCAGGGTGATTTCACCACCGGTGGAAGCCGTGGTGACGTATGCATGGAACGTCATGGTGAGAGTGAAGCTATAGGAATCGTCGGTCATGGATCCCGATCCGCTTACGTCCACCGTTCCACCATTCGGACCATCCAAGGTCGCCGAAAAGCTTCCGTCATCGTTGAACGTCCAGGGGTCATCCTGCATGACTCTCTGCGTTCCGGCACTTCCCAGTTGCGACATGACATCGCCCTGCACTTCACCGGCAACATCCATAACGGCGGTCTGCACCACAGCAGCATCTTGCTGGCTCATGCTGGAACCGTCATCACCACACGCAACTATAAGAACCATTGCCAGAACCACTGCTGTCAGAATAAACAGATGCTTCTTCATACTCTTCCTCCTTGATAGATTTTTCCCCGTTTCTCGTGTACATCCAATGCAGATAGCATAACAGAAAATATAGAAATTTGCCAAGCCAAAGTGTAATTCAATATAAAATTTTCGGCGATCACCCATCAAGGAATTTATTTGAATCTTTCCGTCAATCTTGATTGATTTCCCTATTCAAAACATATATATTTAAGCATTTCTGGAGAAGAACCGTTTCTCCAATCGCCACGGTTTTCTCGGTGTGTCACATTCCAGGATTCACACCGTCCATTCTTGTTGACAGATGAAGTTTCAATCTCCATTAGGAAGTTTTTACTTTAGCGATAAATTCCAGTGACAACCGCAACTATGCACAAGGAGTCGTAATGAGCAGCACTCTCCATTTTCACCAAAAGCTGATTCTCCCACTGATCTTTTTCCTGATTTTATCGATACCTGCTTTTGCGCAAACACAATGGACTCCTTTCGAAAAAGCAGTCGATTCCACACAAGGTAGTGTGACTCAGCTTGCGGAATTGAAAGATAACGGCTCAATGGATGTAAGCCTGGCGACATCCGGGTTGTGGCTGGAAAATATTGAAACCGAAGCGGGGCTGTTTACGTCTGCTGAAATTACGGGAGGAGCGTCCACCGGCGAAGTCGGTTCGCCAGCTTTACCGGTTATGCGGCGGCGCATCGCCGTTCCGCAGGGCAAGAATGTAAGTATTACTGCAACCGGGAAGAATCCATTTTATCTCCCATTGTCTGCTCCTCTGTACCCCATGCAGCCCCCTATGTTGAAAGTTCCTGAAGCATGGGAAAACCGTGATTTTTCATTCGATGCCGATACGTATCAAGGGCTAATCGGAGAGTCGGTCAGGGCGCGTATTCTGGCAGTAGAGACATTTCGTGGAATCCGCCATGCCATCGTGGAATTTTCCCCCGTTGTGTATGATGCCGAAAATGGTCAATTAATCGTATACCGCAGTATCCAAGCGACACTGACAACGGCAGAACCGGAATGGCAACGCACACGGCAGGTTTTGCGACGCACCCTGCCGGGCTTGCGGCAGGTAGGCGATGCCATGATCATGGGTGTTTCAAACTTACTGGACACCAAAGACGCCTTGCCAAACGCTCCGATTCATTATGTTTTTGTTGTCCCGGATCATAGTTCCGGCGTAAATTTTCTCTCTACCTTACAACCCCTGATCGACTGGAAAATCCAGAAAGGATTCCAGGTAACGACACTGTACACCAGCCAGACCGGAAGCAGCAAAGAACAGATCAAAGCTGCGTTGCGGGATCTTTATACCAATCCGTCTTCCGAAATGGGCGCTCCTGCTTATCTCGCGTTGGTAGGTGACGTCGAACATATTCCGTATTGGGAAGGAACCGGCGACGGCGATGAACAGGCAGCGGATATGTATTACGCCACCATGGATGCTTCCGACAGCAATTACACTGCCGATCAGGTGCCGGATTTCCACGTAGGTCGCCTTTCGGTTCATAACGCAACAGAACTGGCAGTGGTTGTCAATAAGATCCTGGCTCACGAAAAGCCGACGGCCCCGAGTTCATCCTGGTACACCAATAGTTTATGGGTTGCCTCCGATGATCACGACGCCATGGGTCAAGTCACACATGAATGGGTTAAACCGGGATTCCTTACCGAGGGCATGACTCACACAACCGCCTACAAAGCCGAAGTAGGAGAAAGCGCTGCCGAGTCGACAGCTAAAGCTGCCATTCAGGCCGGACAGTCGATCATCAACTATTCCGGCCATGGTTCTCACAGCGGTTGGGCCTGCGTGCCGGTCGATAACGATTTCATAATGGGCTTGACCGACACCGGTGCCTATCCCTTCACCATTACGAATGCCTGCCAGACCGGTCAGTTCCAATACAACAGCCAGGGCGACTGCTTCAGTGAAGCCTGGCTTAAATCGCCGGGTGGTGCGGTCGCTTCCTGGGCAGCGAGTAACAACTCGCTTTGGGACGAAGATGATTTGATCGAAAAAGCGATATGGGCCGCCTTCCTGCCTTCGCTGCGCAGCCGCACGGACGATCCCCAGATGGCAAATTACCCCTGGGATACAAGCGATGGTTACACGACCTTGGGTGCAGCCACCGACATGTCGCTACAACTGTTCTACGAACGTGCCCCAAGTAGCTGGAGCGTACAGTACGCGATCGAGGAATATAACTTACTGGGTGATCCTTCCGTGGACATCTGGACGAAAAATCCCAGAACAATAGATCTCGCCGGTCCGAGTGCCATCGTCATCGGTCAAAGCCAAATCACATTGACCGTATCGATCAGCGGACAACCTGTAAAAAATGCCCTGGTTGCAATTTCAAAAGACGATCAGCTCAGAACCACCGCCTACACGGATGTACAAGGCGAAGTGACTTTATCGCTTGCAGGTCTGTTGACTCCGGGCGAGTTGAATGTGGTCATTACCGGTCACAATCTGAATCCCTATATCAATTCACTGGTGGTCATACCACCGGATGGCGCTTACATTGGACTGCTGGAAAAACAGTGGGATGACAGCACAACCGGTGAAGCCAATGGTAACGGCAACGGTCTGCCAAGTCCCGGCGAAGTACTGACCTTGTCTACGATACTTAAAAACTTTGGAAATGAAGACACTCACAACGTAACGGCCACCCTGGTTGCAGATGACACCTGTGTCAGTATTACTCGTAGCCAGCTTTCCTTTGGCGATCTTGCCTCCGGTGAACAATCGGATGGCGGACAGCCTTTCCTCGTGCAGATCAACGCCTGCGACAACAATCATCGTGTGGACTTTTCACTTAATATCACTTCCGATGAGGATTCGTGGAGCGAACAGTTCAGCTTTACGGTGGGCAATGCGCTGTCCGGTCACATAACTCGCCTTTCTAACGGGCAAGCCATAAGTGGAGCGACCGTCAGCTATTCCGGTGTGATGAACGGTTCGGTTGAAGCCGATGCCAACGGCTATTACCTCATCCATGGGTTGGATGCTGGCCGCTACGACCTGACCGTAACCCACCCTTCGTATTTGTCCGAAACCGCTATGATTTCCATCCCGCTAAACACCGAAAAGAACTTCGAATTAGGATGCCCGGAAGCGCTTATCACACCTGAGCAACTGCATTTTTACGTAACATCTTCACAACCGACAAACGCTCGTCAGGTGCTGATTTCAAATACCGGAGACAAACCCCTGGAATTCCAAACCTCTACTGGCTATGGACGAGGAAATGACAGTTACGGCTACCGTTGGGGGAGCTCGGATTACGGAGAAACTCCCGTTCAATGGTTGGAGATTCCCGCCCAAGCACGACGTAGTGTAAATCTCGATGATGATGACTACTCTTCCGCGTCGATCCCATTCGCCTTTTCGTTCTATGGGCACTCGTATCAAACGCTTTATATCGGCAGCAATGGTTATCTGACCTTCGGAAATGGTTTCGACGACAGATCCGGTTCTGCCATCACGTTCCCCGATTCGGATGAACCCCGCCCGGTCATCGCGGCTCTATACGACGATTTGGACCCCGGCAGCGGTGGTTCCGTTTATTATGGTAGCGTGGATGGCGCATTCGTGGTTACTTTCAATAACGTGCCGGAATATGGCTGGTACAGCACTAATAGCTACACCTTCCAATTCGTGCTGTATTCAACCGGCGATATCCACATCAACTATCAATCCGCCCAAGGCACAAACGCCAACATCGGCATTCAAAACGCAAATTCGACCAGTGGCATGAGCCTGTCTCATACAGGCCAGAGTTTCATGCACGATGATCTTTCCATCGCCATTGCCACCGCCACCAGTTGGCTGACGATCACCGATGGCAGCGGCATAGTTGCACCATCAGGGCAACATGCTGTAGAGGTCACGGCAAACGGTCAAGGCTTTGCGTTGGGTGAACACCAGGGTTATATTCGCGTAACCAGTAGCGATCTGGAAAACCCGACCAGCATGATCCCAGCCACATTGCACGTTTCGGATCAGCCGCCGGTTGACAGTGACGACGACGGCGACCCGGACTATAGCGATTGTGCGCCCAACAACTCGGATATCTTCCATGGCGCACGAGAACTTTGTGACGGCATCGACAACGATTGCGATGATGAAACGGATGAAATCTTCCCGCTGCTTCATAGTGCCTGTGACGGTCCCGACACGGACCTGTGTGCCAATGGAGAATATCAGTGTGCCGCCAACGGATTGGAAATCGAGTGTGGCTCGGAAAGCCAAACTAATATTCCTGAAACCTGTGATGGCGTGGATAACGACTGCAATCCCATTACGATCGATGGAAGCGACGAAAGCTGGGTCGGATTGGCTTGTGATGGCGCGGATACGGATCTCTGTAAAGAAGGAACCTACATCTGCGCCCGAGGTGGAATACGTTCCTGTCAGGAATCCCCGGACAATGCGGTTGAACTGTGCGACGCCATCGATAACGACTGCGACGGCATCACCGACGAAGGTTTTGGCGATGCAGGTCAAACCTGTACTGTCGGTACAGGCGCGTGTGAAGCCACCGGGCAGCTGGTCTGCTCGTCAGGCGGAATGCTGCTCGTCTGTAACGCCACAGAAGGCACACCTGCAACTGAAATCTGTGATGACATTGACAACGATTGTGATGGCAACACAGACGAAGAAGACGAGCAAGAACCGTTATGTGACAATGACAACGAATGTCTCACCGCAGCCTGTCAGGGAGCGGCGGGATGTGTATTCACCCCCGTTTCCGACTGGACGACGTGTGCAACAGCTTCCAGAGAAGACAGTTATGCCTGCTTCAGTGGCCAGTGCGAAGTGCTGGGCGACATGGATAGCTGCGAGAATGCACTGGAGATAAGCGTCGGTGAAAAAACGGACCTGAGTATCACAGGGCATCATGGATTCAAGGATGTTCCGGGAACCTGCCTGGCTCCCGGCAGCACGGCATCGGAACATCGGGATCTTTTCCTTAAGGTAGAGCTTGAGGCAGGAAAACACTACTCCGCGTTCTTGGAACCGGAGGAAGACTATGCATTTTACGGTTTGATTCTGTGGCAGGGCTGTGAAGGCGAATGCCTGGTCGGTTCCGCCAACGGCGGTTCTGGAGATCAGGAAATCATCGGTTTCTCCACCTCCGAAAACGGATTTATAATTCTACAAGTTACAGCCGATCTCGCCGCTTCGGCCTCGGCGGATCAGTTCAGCCTGCTTGTAACCCTAAACGATGGTCCAGTCGATGGTGACCTGGCGGATGGGGACAGCATTGATGGTGATTCTGTAGATGGCGATGTCGTTGATGGAGATAGCATTGACGGTGATTCTGTAGATGGCGATGCCGTTGATGGAGACAGCATTGACGGTGATTCTGTCGATGGTGATACCATTGATGGGGACAGCATTGACGGCGATTCGATCGATGGCGACCATACAGACGGAGATACAATAGCGGACGGTGACAGCCTGATTGACGGAGATACCACCGTTGATGGAGACAACATTATCGATGGAGACGAAATCGTTACGGATGGCGACCAGTCCACAGATGGAGACAGCACGGTGGATGGCGATCAAACCGATGATGGCAGTGGCGGCGGTTGTCAGCACACAACATCCAACCCGGCTTGGTTGTTCATGCTCGGTTTGATGCTAATCGGGCTTCGTCGCCAGTTCATGTTCTCCAAGTAAGAAATACGCCCCCTTAAATCATGCATAAACGAACGCTCCCCGGCCAACCGGTCGGGGAGTGTTGCTTTGTGGCATTTCCTGATTTTCGACGTTCTCAGCTTTCAACATCCACGGCTGCTCCCCCATTTCCGTACAGGGAAGACTGAATGCTCGCATAAGTATTGGTGGCATTGGTCGTTAACCACGATTCCAACAAGCTGCTCTCCTCGTCATCCTCTTCAGTCAAGCTGTTGAGCATTTCCAAAAGAGTAGACGCTTCCTCCTCCTCGGATTCTTCCGCACCGCCTGCTGGAGGCGGTCCGCCCATCGGAGGCTGGCCACCCATCGGAGGCGGTGGCATGCTGTCTCTCAGGCTGTTCATTGCCGCTTCCATTTCATCTTCATTCAACGCACCATCGCTGTCGGAGTCAAACTGAGCGATCAACGCCTCCTCGTCGATCTCCTTTCCGGACATTTCTTCCATTCTGGCGGTGATATCCGAAAGCTCGACTTTATCGATGCTTCCATCATCATTGCTGTCCGCCATTTGGAAACGCTCGGTTTGACTTGGCCGCTGCATCTGCATCATCTGCGCGATGCCTGACATGCCACTGTCAATTCCACTGATTGTCATCGAACACCTCCTTCATTACGAAACGAAATCACGCGCCCGTCCCTGCGCCGGGTGCACTTCCCTGCTCATAGAGGAATTCGACCTTTTTTTATGGATGTTTGTATCGATTCTGTAATGAATTGTAGGACTTACATTACTTAGTGCCTAACAGCGATAAAAAAGTTCAATAAAAATATTGTGACAATTGTAACAATCCGCGAACTGAATTGTCTTGTTTTGTATAGGAAGTGTATCCGGACTGCACGGCACGCCAGGCAAGTATCCGGATAATAAAGAATTGACCGTCAAGCGTAACGAGGAAAAAACATGCAGAATCAAGCACAACGGGACAGCATTTCAATTGGAGCCCTCCATATTACGCCTCAAAGCCGTGCAGCCACCTTGGGCGGCAATCCGATTCCCCTCACCAGCGCCGAATTCGACCTGTTGGAGTTCATGGCGCTGCACGCAGGAGAAATTCTAAGCCGCGATCAACTCTGCGAAGAACTGCGAGGTATCCCATATAACGGGTTTGACAGATCCATCGATCTGCGTGTTTCCCAACTGCGAAAAAAAATGAACGACAATGGCCGCAATCCACGACGCATCAAATCGGTACGTGGAGTGGGCTATCTGTTTTCGATCAATCAATAAGCAACCCGCATAACCTGCTTGTAACAGTCGTTAACGACTTGTAATTTAAAGACATATCAAGCCTTGCTTGCATTCAAGACCAAGGGGCATTTGCGAACTTAAAATCGGTTCGTCGTTTCCGCACTTGTCCAACCATTCCAACCAGATGCTCTTGCGATTTCGCCACGCTTGCTCTACACTGTGCGAATTATATTTCCGAGCGGATGAGAACGACTATCAGGAGACGACGTGAGCCGGTTAAACGAACAGTTGCAGCAAGCAATTCCAGCGGAATTGCAGTCGAAAATTCAATACGACGTTCCCCTTTCAAGCTATACCACGTTCAAAATCGGTGGCCCTGCCAGCGCCTTGATCGAAGTGGCCAACCCGGAGGTTCTGCTTGAACTTGCCGAGATTCTAAGAAAAGCGTCCATCCCATGGAAATTATTGGGAGGCGGCAGCAATGTGCTGGTTGCTGACAAAGGGTATGATGGTCTGGTTATCGTCTTCCATTCACCCGAGAACGCGATCAAAATCGATGAAAATCAGATCACTGCACCAGCCGGAGTTGATTTTCATGCCTTAGCTTTGACCTCCGTTCAAGCAAGCTTGACAGGCTTCGAGTTTGCAGCCGGAATTCCAGGAACCTTCGGTGGCGCAATTTACGGCAACGCGGGAGCATTCGGCGAGCAGGTGGGAGATGTCATCGAATCACTTCGCGTTCTGGCTCCCAACGGTGAAACTCAACAGCTCAGCCAAGCGGAATGTGGCTTCGCTTACAGGGAAAGTCGGTTCAAAAGCAGTGGCGAAATCATATTGGAAGCCACCTTGAAGCTCAAACCCGGCAACCGGTCTGTCTCTCAGCAACGTATCGACGATATCATGGCGCTGCGAAGATCCAAACACCCCGACTGGCGACGCACGCCCTGTGCAGGCTCCTTTTTCCGCAATATCGAACCGACCTCCAATGCCACTCGCAGGCAAGCTGCGGGAGCTTTTCTGGATCAAGTTGGAGCGAAGCAGATGACAGTCGGCCAGGCAGGCGTTTTTGCCGGTCACGCCAATATTATCATTAACCGAGGTAATGCCAGTTTCGACGATATTGTAACGCTGTCCGAACAAATGAAATCCGCTGTTTTCAAGCAATTTGGAATTGAATTGCAGCGTGAAGTGATCATTTGGAGTTAAGTCCGTAATCAAATACGAGGATTCGCATCAATGGAAGCCATCACTCAACAATTCGAGGCAGCTCTGGCCGGATCTCCGGCATTGGCATTTATTCTTGTTTATCTTGCCGGAATCATGACCAGTTTTACGCCTTGCGTCCTGCCACTATTTCCCGTTGCAGTTGGAACGATTACCGCCTCCGCCCGCAAACGGGAATTCGTCGATGGCAAAATGATTGAAACCGTTACCAGTAAAGGGCGTGCCTTGCTGATGGGCTTATTCTATGCTCTCGGTCTGGCGAGCATGTTTTCAATTTTAGGACTGGTCGCCGCCCTTTCCGGCAAAGCGGTTTTCGGCACTCTGGCAAGTTCTCCCATTGCATACATCGTATTAGCCGCCCTGATGGCTTTATTGGCGCTGTGGCTATGGAAAGGCGACCGAGTCGATCCTGGAGCTTCGATTCAGAACTGGGCTTTCCAAGGCGGAGAACAACCCGGAATTCTGCGTCGTGCAGTGCGCTGGTACAGCAGCACCCAAGGAGGCGGCGGAGCCACGACCTTCGCTTTCGGCTTTATTTCCGGTATCTTAGCAGGTCCCTGTACTGCTCCTGTAATCGCTTTGGTGCTGACGTACGTCGCCAAAGTCGGAGCTGTCGGCTATGGTGTGGCATTGATGTTCGTATACGCCATGGGACTGGCCACTTTGATGGTCGTTGCTGGAGCTTCGGCAACAATGGCGACTCGATTGCGCACCAAAGGAAATGTAGCTCAAGCGGTCAAACTGGTGTTTTTGGCGGTTATCGTCGGCATGTTCGGTTACTACATGTATCAAGCAGCCTATTTCGGCGGTATTCTAGGGACAACACAGGCAGGCAAAGAGGCCCAACTTTACCGCATCATATCCGTTTCAGACACAGGCGCACCCGCCGTAAAAACACTTGAAGTCGGTCAGACTTTACCTGATTTCAGCTATCGAGCGGAATCCGAAGCGGAAACGACTACACCAGAAAACAAGCCCAAAGTTTTTAACTTGAAAGACTTGCGCGGCAAGGTCGTTTATCTGCCATTCTGGGGAGTCTGGTGCAAAGAATGTGTACAGGAAATTCCTTTGGTCAAACAGTTCGAAGCGCAATACGGTAATGACGATCAAGTCGTTTTGCTTTCCATCAATGTGCTGGATACTCCCGAGCGCGTGGCTTCCTTCGTTTCTGAAAAGAAGTTAAACTACCCGGTTGTAATGGACGTGGAAGAAAGCCTGGTGGAACGGCTGGGCGCGGTGGCAATGCCATTGAACCTGATTGTGGGACCGGATGGAAAAATCGCCTATTCCGGCAGCGCTTTCCCTAAAAATCACAAGCAATTGATCGATACTCTGTTAAAGCGTTAGGAGTTGGCGTGTCATCGGAGCAAAACCAGTCGATTGAACTCAAACCCGCCATGCGCGGTCAGCCGCAGTTGCAAGCAAGCTTGCAGTTATCGGACCGACTGAGCCAGTCCCCTGCCCCTCGCCACCAACACCTCTCTCCGCACGGCTTACTTACGGCCTGGCAAAGCAGCATTACACTTCATGATGCAACAAATGGCAACTTGCTAGCCGCCTGGCCCAAGGGTTCACTTGCTCACGACTCACATGACATTCCACTGCCCGTTTTCTTAAAAGAACGAGTCGCCGCACTCGATCCGGAAAACGGAGACTTGATCTGGTTATACAGCATCAACCTTGAAGAATTTCGGCGTTTTAAATCACAGGATCTTCTTAAAGACTTACCTAATGCATCAATCCTTTCGTTGGGTTTGGCGCAACAGAATCGTATTTTATTGGCTTGTGCAAACCCCAACGATCCAAACGGTAAAACCACGATTTTGACCTGCGATGAAAGCGGCAATGTCACATCACCGATAGAATACAAATCCCCCTCGTTGGCGGATCTGGTACAGTTGCGAGATCGTATTGTAATCTTGGATGGCGACCGTTTGACACTGCTAACAAATACGGAAGCACAATCTTACACGCACACACTTTCCCTTGACTCTGCAATGAAACGCATGTGGCCCTCGCCTGATGGAAGGAGCCTGCTCATCAGTGGAGAGGGAGCCACGCGAGTCAGCCTCATACAGATCGATCAAAATGAAGATCAACCACTACGTGTATTGCTGGAAGGATCGGTCATCCAAATAGCGGCGGATAAACCAGCCGGTTGGAGTTTTTTTAAAAATCTCCCTCCACATCTAGGAGAAGAGTTGCCTTTTCTCTCCCCGCATGCGCTATGGAGCGAAGATAGCAAGTTTGTCTTTTTCGGCGATGCAAATGGACATGCCGCAATCTTCAGTTCCTTTCCCGCGCAAGCCGCCAAGCTGATGACAACACCAGGTAAACCCTTCTGGCCGCTGGTATTATCCAGTTCAAATGAAATCCAGTATATTGGAAATGGGGAAATCTGGCGCATGACATTGAATGCGAATCTTGCAAAAGACCAAAAGTCCAACAAGGAAATGAGTACAAATAGTAGTTCTCACGAAGTTGAACCTCATACGAACTCCCAAGAACCGCAAAGCAGCGAATTCGATAGCAATCCTAGTGCGAACAAGAATGCAACTCTAAAACATCTGCTATATCTAGCAGGGCTTGCAATCGTCTCCGCCTTTCTCTGGTATCTGCTTAAGTAGCCAATCAAGCTCTCATCTTCTGCTTTCGTTTTCGTACATAAAATAGAAATGGCGACGGGTTAAAGCCCGTCGCAAGGAGGAGGATGGGAGATGAAAAAAATCCGAAATGAAAATTGATATGATTAAGAGTGTGGTGTAGACGCATCCTGGCGGATTACGCCTCCGGGAAACCCGGCTCTTTGATGATGATGAAAGGCAATCCACTGCCTGATGTTCGAGCTCAGATGAAAACTCTAGGGCAGTGGATACCCTTACCACCGGCGATCGTTCCCGCCACTATCCTGCATCGAGGATGGCTGGCGGGAACTTGTCCCAGGTTAAAACGCCGTTTCAACCGGTTGCCGGAAGCCGCCATTGCAGATCAAGGATGAGAAATCGGCGGCATGGGTTGCATTGATTTTCAAATAACAAACGGTCTTGCTCCTCCGGAATTACCTCGGATAGCCACTTCCACTTGTTCACATTCATCTTCTATCCGGCAGAAGCACACCAACAAGAACCATAACTTGAAAAGATCCGAGGCCCGAAGCCATCTCAAACACAACGCTTTCTTAACATTGCAACAACGATGCCAAATAGCACAAAGACGCAGACGATTTCACAGAACAACTAACATTTCCTGTTTTTATCCTATATTTACAAACAGTTACAAAGGAGTGGTCATTTTTCAAGACGATAGTGAAAGAATTTATGATTTTTGTTCAAACGCAACGAGTCTTAAAAAAGTGGAATCTTTCATCGAGATTGGAGCCTGTCCTGTCCACAATAATTGGACAGAACGACAGGAAGCGATTTTTGAGTCGCCATATGCTTCTGTTTTTTCTATTACTTTCAATTGTTTGCCAGGTATAATCTTCCGGAGGAAAAGTATAGGATTGGAGATATCCCACACCTCGGAAATGTCCTGTTTCATGGGACAATTCCAGTTCCCCACCCCTAACCGATTCTTCAGGAGTTAATGATGCTGATTTAACTTATGAATACAAGTCGCTTTCAACCGGTCAGGATACTTTATCTCCGGGTATCAATTCACCATCGAAACGGGTTACGAAGAAACGATCCCCTTTGCCACCACCCAACACCATGCCTTCGCTTACGCCGAACTTCATTTTGCGCGGCTTCAGGTTCGCCACCACGATAACCTGTTTGCCGACAAGCACCTCCGGTTGAGGATAACTCGCGCGAATTCCAGAGAAAATCTGCCGTGGCGCGGCTTCCCCAAGGTCCACCATCAAGCGCAGCAATTTATCTGCGCCCTCCACCAAACCGGCTTCGACAATCTGCCCTACCCGCAAATCCAATTTGCTGAAATCATCAATGGTAATGATTTCCGTTGCTTGAGCGTCCTGCGCCTTTTTCGATGTTGATTTCTCTTTCGCCTTTGGTGGGTTTTTGCTTTTACTTGATTTCTCCGCGATTTTCGCCCAACTGTCACGAAGTGTGACCGCTCGGTTGAACACCAGATGTTCCTCGCTCGAATCTTTTGAATCCACACAGAAATAGCCCAAGCGCTCGAACTGCATCCGCTCGCCCGGCTTTGCCGTAGCTAAACTCGGTTCAAGCCTACAACCGTTCAGCACGGTCAGCGAATCGGGATTCAAACCCTGTTTCCAATCCTCCCCTTCAGGGGAATCCATCGGATTCGGGTTGGAGAACAAGCGATCATACAAACGGACTTCCGCCTCAATCGCATGTTCGGCGCTTACCCAGTGCAAGGTACCTTTTACTTTGCGCCCATCTGGCGACGTTCCTCCCCGGCTTTCCGGATCCCAGGTGCAACGCAATTCCACGACTTCGCCCTGCTCGTCTTTAATCACTTCGTTGCAAGTGATCAGACAGGCATAGCGCAAGCGTACTTCCTTACCAGGAGCCAGGCGGAACCATTTTCTCGGAGCCTCTTCTTTGAAGTCATCCCGTTCGACATACAGAACCCGACTGAACGGCACTTTGCGAGAGCCCATCTCCGGCGCTTCAGGATGATAGGGAGCATCGAACTCTTCGACCTGACCTTCAGGGTAATTGGTGATAGTGACCTTCAACGGATTCAGCACACCCATGACGCGCGGGGCATGATCGTTAAGATCTTCGCGCAGGCAGTGCTCCAATAAGGCCATATCCACCATGCTGTCCGCCTTGGCCACACCGATCCGCTCCGCAAATTCGCGAATCGACTCTGGCGTGTATCCGCGTCGACGAAGACCGCAAATGGTAGGCATTCGGGGATCGTCCCAGCCGGAAACATGACCTCCCTGTACCAGTTCCAGCAGTTTTCGTTTGCTTAGCACCGTGTAGTTCAGATTCAGCCGAGCAAATTCAATTTGGCGCGGCGGCGGATCGAATCCGCCAATCGTTTCGACGAACCAGTCGTACAATGGCCGATGATTCTGAAACTCCAACGAACACAGCGAATACGTGATTTTTTCCAAGGCATCCGACTGGCCGTGAGCGAAATCGTAGATCGGATAAATGCACCACTTTTCGCCGGTCCTGTGATGGCTTGCATGCCGGATACGGTACATAAGCGGATCGCGCATGTTCATGTTCGAAGCATTGACATCGATCTTGGCGCGCAGAACCATTTCGCCATCTTTGAATTCTCCAGCGCGCATGCGCTGGAACAGATCCAGATTTTCCTCGACCGAACGATCCCGGTTCGGACTGGGCTTCCCTTTTTTGTAATAATTACCCCGGTATTCCTTGATTTCTTCATCACTCAGATCGTCGACATAGGCCTTGCCGTCTTTGATAAGCTTTACAGCCATTTCATAGAGTTGCTCGAAGTAATCTGAGGCATAATACTGGCGATCTTCCCAGTCAAAGCCCAGCCAGTGGATATCTTCCATGATTGAATCCACGTACTCCACATCCTCTTTAACGGGATTGGTATCGTCGAAACGCAGATTACAGGTGCCATTGAATTCCTTGGCCAGACCGAAATTCAAGCAGATGCTTTTCGCATGGCCAATATGCAGATAGCCATTCGGTTCGGGAGGAAAACGCGTGGCGACTCGCCCTTTATTTTTTCCGCTCACCAGATCTTCCTGGATGATTTCTTTAATGAAATTGGGCGGCACACCAGATTCCGTCGCTGTCGAAGAATCCACACGATTTTCCGTTTTCACGATATCTTTATCTTCAAGCTTCGATGCCATTTAAGCCTCTTTTCCTCACCCGCAAACATAGGATTGGGACACAACCAATAAGCCGGGAGTGTAATACAACCCGCCTCCCCCTTCAAGGATTTTGTAGTATTGTGACGGAATATGAACAAAGTATGCAGAAAGAGTTCTGCCCACCGTATTTTACAATCCTTCTGGCCCCTGCAAATCGTAGGTGCAGGTTTTCCCACCCGGTGCATCGAAAGCACCGTTTCCATCGTAATCGATGAAAATCGGGTTTGTGACGAAGCGCGGTCTGCCAACGGGATCGTAATCTTTCAGTGCCTTCGGAATCTCCCCATCGCCAAAACCAAGCACGACGATGTGACTGTCCTGATCAATTGTCACCTTAATCGTGTCATCGTATTTAATGACTTCGTCCGGTGCGGTCGTCGCCAGATTGAGCACTTGATCGCAATTGACATACACCTTGAAGTAATCGACATCGATCTCGGGAATCGCCTCGATATGCAGGTACAAGTCGATTTCACCATCGGTGTCCATAATCGTATCCCCCATCTCCGCCTCGCCATCGATCAGCACGCGAGCAAATGCGCCATTGGACACCAGAATTCGCCCCTCTTTCATGGCGCTGACCAGTTCCGCTTCGTCAAATTGAGAGGGATTGTCCGTGGATGAAACGAAATAGCTGCGCGGATACCCCGGCATACCGTAATTATGAGCATCGGAAACGCCAACTGCCGTGATGGAATGACCGAAGTTGATAAAGCTCATCCAGTCGTTGAAGGTTCCGTATTTGTGCGGATTCTGTTCATTCCGAAAAATATAATCGGGTCCATTCATCAATTCGACCGTATCGAAATCCCAACTCCAGACAGTGGCGTCCGATTCGAAACCAAGCCGAGTTGGATCGGTCATATCCGGTTCGCCGGTCTCATAGTTGTACTCGATCAAACTCATATAGTTTCCTTTGCGAGGATGATTCAATCCTACAATTTCCGCTCCCCTAGCACGTTCCGCTGCGTAAATTTCCGCAATATCCAGTCCATACCATTCAACAAATCCACCTCGCGCATTGACGGTATAATCCGGCTCGACAGGGTACATGTTGGTATGATTGGGCAAACTGGCCGTCACTTCCTGACCCACAACAGTGGCAACCCAGTCGGACAGATAGTTCTCTTCTACCCCCCAGTACCAGTCGTTCACGTATTCATGATCGGTGGCAACAACCACTTCCAAACCTTCGGCCGCAACGGTTCGAATCCGTTCCGGAATGGAAATGGTATTGTCCGGACTAGGACCAGCATGACAGTGCGCATCTGCGGACATAAAACCATCGGTATTGATAAGATGCTCCACCGTGACACTCAATGTGGTGGTGTCATTGGCATCGATACTCAACGTCGTTTCGTAATAGGAATATTCGGGACCGCGAGAAACCGAAGCCTGATACTCTCCAGGTTCTACAAGAATTGATTCATCACCCGTAACGGAGAAAATGCGCCGGACGTTTTTATCATCCTGCCACAGCAACACCTTGGCCGGAATCGAAGAACCGGATTCGTTCTTCAGGTCAAGCTTCAACGTACCGCCATCTCCCATTTCGATGTTATAGGAAGATACGCTATCAAGATCGATCGTCATCGCATCTGGATCAGGACGCCCCAGTGAAGAAGCTTGCAAACGCAAGGGCATTCTTTTTTCGCCGAAATCAGGGATTTCGCCTCTAAAAAGTCCATTCTCATCGGTATAGAAACTATCCAACGGATACCACACATCATTTCCATTTTGCGCCTGGACTTCTACAAGCACATCCCCTAGGGGATCTCCACTGTCTTTATCGACAACGCTTCCCTCGATTGCAACCAAGGTGTAGGGCATATCGGGGATCGGTTCGGAATTGTAGTTGGCTAGATCTTTCGTTGCGCTGTTGGCGTCGGTCGGACCGACACTGAAATAGTAGGTTACCGTCGCCGTATCTTTCTCATCCCCAGCAGGAGCCAGATTCAGCGAAGAAGACAGTGCCTGGTTAAGGTCGAGAAGCACCGTCACACCGGAAATATTGGTGGTGGCCATACTGGCATCTTTCATTGCAAAAGCCCAAGCTCCATCTCCACCACTTGCGGCAAGCCATGGAACCCCCTGCTGTAGCGTGAAGCCTCCTGCGCTGATATCAGAATCCGAATAAAAACGAACCGGAGTCGTATCACCAAACATCAATTCCGTTGCAGCCAATAACGACAACCTCTCATTATTTTG
This sequence comes from Myxococcota bacterium, assembly GCA_965140415.1. GTDB lineage: Bacteria > Myxococcota_A > SURF-8 > SURF-8 > SURF-8. The sequence continues at coordinate 2,607,946 of OZ223209.1, read as the reverse complement.
ATTAGCCAAGGTAAGATCGATTTGCAACACGTTGGAATCTGGAGGAAGAATATAATCTACTGTCACATTCATACCAAAAGGAGAACTCAATCCCTTTGTTTTTCCTTCACTGAGTGAAGTAATAATCAACTCGTCTTCCACAAGCCAGAAGAAATCGTCGCTGCCATGGACACGCACGATGGCAGCTTCTCCGTCGGAACCATCGTTTATGATTTCAACCGACTCACCTTTAAACGCCCTCAATATAGAACTTGAGAAATCGTTGAGTTTCAAGATCCCGAACAAAATCCCCAGCTCCTCAAAACGTTCCTGCGACGCCTGCCGGCAGCCATCCACCGCGACAGCATCAACCAGGATGCCACCATACAAGTAGTAGGCATTGATGTTTTCCGGTGAGGAAATAACAAACGCCGCCTTTTCGTTCATCAACATCACATCCCCAATCGTGCCGATGACATCCGGTCCTTGCATTTTTTGTTCTTCGGTTGTCAACAGAACGACAGAAGCTTTTCCCGGAACCGGGCAGCCTTCGCTGAAGATAGGGGCCACATCCTGTGGAGCTTCTTCCAGATCCGCCTCGGAGTTTTCGTCATCGCCATCCGTTTGATCGCCATCCAGCCAGTCTCCATCCGGTTCGGTTTCGCTGCCGGAATCGCAGGCTTGCAACCCAATCGTGAATAGCAGGAGCATGGTGAACAACGCTATCGATAAGTACTTGCTCATGATTATCCTCGCTTGCCAGTAAACAAAGTCACTTTGGACAACAGGTTAATTTTCTGTACGTTGGCGGAAAAGAATAGGAATATTAGCACCGCGTTAAGAAAATGTTAAGGCTTTATTGAAGCAGTGATGTGAAGAAAGCATACGCACAACATTGAAGAGCGAGCTAACATGCTGATTTTTTAGAAGATCTGCAATGCTTACCCTTAAACTGAAACAGTTTGTGGCCCAACGCGGAAAAATTGTTCAGGTCGGATTAGCACTAAAATTTGACAAGGATCGAAATCTGACGTACATACTGGCAAGTTGTTTTGCGCCTATAGCTCAACTGGATAGAGTACCGGGCTTCGAAAATTCCTACCTAGCCCTTTTCCGCCTTTTCACGCTTCCATATTCATAGTATTCCCAGTATACTTCCTTGTCAAGCATGGCATTCTTTCCACCTTTGCCTGGGATTTGGTCCAACGATGGTCCAGAAAACGGATGACAAAAAAATGAAAGAGATCGACGAAGAAGATTACCATACGTTCATAGTCGAGCTTGATAAGTTCCTTGCAAGGCTCCTTCGATTCTGTGCCTCATTGCGCCTCTCTGATATTGGTAAAGCAAACGCGAAGGAAAAACGCATCCTCAAATTACTCTATGTCCTCAAAAAAGATCACCTTGATGCAATTGATTCCGAGCGTCTCCGCCACTGGCGTATCGTGAAACTTAGTGAAACCATAGCTCAACTATACTGGGGAACTTGGAGAAAAAAAAGACCCATTCCACCCGAGCGGCACGAGGAATTAACGATTGAGCTTGTTCGTACTGCAAAACCACTATGGGTCTCTCTCAATGATGAGGAGCTTTCTTTGGATAACGATCCAGACACAGTTGATTCCATCATTGTAGAGTCCCTCAAAGAACTGAAGCCACCAAATGTTGACGGCAGAAAAAAAGGAAAGGTGGAAATCGCTCAAAAAAATGTTGCAGAATACCTCCAGATGGGTGCACGGACGATTTACAACTTCAGAAATGAACCATCCCTTTCCCCGTTTCCTGTCTACTTTGGCAAACTGGTCAACAAGAGACAGCTTCTGCGTTTCACTTTGAGTTGTCTTGGATACAACAGGCAGCAAACCAACGCTGCGATTGAAGCAATCGATAAGGTAGATTCTGAATGCGATCTTGATTACGATCCTGACTACAACCAAGATATGGATGAAGAATCCGCGATTGATGACACCTCAGAAGATGGTTCTGAGTCCTGAGCAACCCTGCTCCTACTTTCACGAAATCGATGGCTCAAGATTGTAAGTAACAACACCCTCATAATTATTCCGTAGGACTCCGTAATGGCTTTGTGAGCGGCTTTCGGTCTATATTCGGGTATGAGGTCAAGTCAGGCTGTATGTCAGCTTTATAGAGCCAGTTGATTCCTTAGAACTTCTTTGTTCAACCGAATGAGAGATGTCTCAGTCCCTACAACTCGCTGCATGCTCCGGAGTGTCCAAGATCGCAGGATCGTTTCAGGTAGGTTCTAGCTTTGGATTTATCTTCGACAGTTAAGCCAAGATAGAAACAAGCATCTTTGTTGCCCTGCTTACAAAGCTGTTTAGACTCATTCAATTGATAGACGCGGTCTTTGCACGCTAGTTCATCTCCGTTTTCACAGGCTTTGGTCAACATAGCAAATGCACCTACAGGATCATCGTAGTTAAACCGAGTGGAATAAGACCGGCATGATGCCCAATGGTTCAATTCACAGCCTTTCCTGAAGTACATCTTTGCCTTTGGCAGGTTTTTAGAGACTCCGTTGCCTGATGCGTAACCATTCGCTAATCCATCACAACTTGCACCATCTCCTAAATCACAGGCGGATTTGTAATAAGTCATTGCCTTCTTATAGAGCGATTTGGATTTCGATGCGTTCGCCGGGATTTCTACTCCGTTGTTGTACTTCGCTGGTCCACTGCCAATTTTGAAAAATATTGCGAGTGCTTCGCATGACGATGCCTGAAAGTTTCGACAGAGGGTTTCATGTATTGCCAAAAAGCCCCTGACATCAGATTGTCGTAGTTTTGAGGCCGCTACATAACAACCACTTAAATCATCTGCATCGCATGTAGCCTGAGCAAGTATCGATTGGCATTTGCCATTCTCCGGCCAATACCCATAGCATGTTTCCGCAAGCTCCAAGGCCTTTTCTCTACCATTGTTTGCCAACAGGTCAGTCGCTAACTGGAAAAGTTCTTGAGGGGTTAATGGGGTACCATCTTCTCGCCAATAATTCCAGGTACCCACTTTATTGCCACTATCATAACGTCCCTGAGCTTTCTTCTTTCCGCTAGCATACCAGAACGTCCACTCACCACCTCTCTTGCCTCCGACAATTTGACCAGCCTCGCGTTTCACAAGCCCTTCCGGTGGATAGTAAAGGTCAGTGGCAGGGTTGCCGGTTCTTTTCTTGATACGACGCTTTCCATGCCAAGCGATATACCACCCATTCGGAAATTGGTTTGAGTCTGCGCAATATTCGTGATCGGGCTTTCGCATGACATGTGTTCCCTCAGGGCAAGGCCCGCCAATACCACTAGCCGAGCTTCGCGCCTGCTGTGCCTGGGGACAAATACTATCTCGATCCTTCTGAAGCAACTGGGTCGCAGAAGTGAAATTCGAGGACTTCGGAGCGCCTGATAACCCACGCTCAAGCAGCTTGCATTGCATAGTCAGGATATTCGCCTCACTCTTGCCTGCGCGCTTGGCAGAATTCGTTTTTCGCTCGTAATCAGCCATAACTTCCCGGTGATAGTCAATGTGATCTTGGCTCATCGTATATTTTCGGCCAGAGTAACTGTATTCCCATCCCAAGATACTGCACGCGGCGACCAGAGCGGACAGCAACGCAATTGCGACCAGTGAAGACAAGCGTTCGAGCATCCCTACCTCCTTCAAGGCTAAACCAGTATCGAATCTCCGAACAATTGCACCTGTCGTCCAGAACGAATTCTTGTTTGAAGACACGCAATCGATTGCTCAATCATTTTTCGCATCCTGACTTCTCACACTTACACGCATTGAAGTCACCTCCTGCGTACACATCTTGCACCCTTAACGTAACTGTCACGTCCCCAAATGACAGAGCCATGCTTAAACCCTACATACCAGTGTTCCTCTTCCATGCCCCATCGCTCCGCAGTCGAGGACCAATAATCTGCCGACGATGGACATGTACCAAACACCTCCGGCCAGTAGCACTGGTTATAAACAAAAGGGCACTTCTCACACTCTTCAATCTCGCACGGCTCCTGCATTCCAACGCAATACATGCTGTCACAAGTCTCATAGATACACTGGCTGTTAACTCCAAGATCACGATCATCCTCAAAAACCATGCAATCGCTATCAAGGTCTGCACCGCATCCTCGAATAAGCGAGCGCAACTCAGTTACAGTCGGCAAGCGCCAGTCCGAATGCCCTCCCCATTCAAGATCCTCGCAATACTGCTCGGACTCTGACCAAGTACCAGCATCTCGCGTCAACGGCCAATACAAAAGAGTATCAGGATCTCTCCAGATAGGTTCGTATGGAGGTTCTTCTTCCTGTTCTGCTTCAAGCTCGGTTTCAATCTCTACATCAACTTCTGGTTCCATCTCATCATCCGGCTCGTATTCGACACCGTTTTCATCGTCTGATACTTCCTCATCAAGCTCTGGATCGCTTTCAGACTCGAAATCGTCATCAAGTTCGATCTCATCATCTGGCTCTATATCAAGCTCGAAATCACCGTCCGAACCGTCAGAGTTTTCGAGTAAGTCTTCATCAAAATCGGCATCGAAAGCATCGCCATCTGTATCATCTCCATCCGGGAGCAGATCGCCATCTGAATCAAGGGGCTCATCAACTTCACGCTCCCCGTCTCCGTCCGTCGTATCATCGCTTTCGACGCAAATACTATCGCGGCAATCAAGACCCGCATTGCAGGTATCATTGCCGTAGCATGGGCAGAGATGCGTCCCCGGCGGGCAGTCCTCCATGTCTCCGTCCGTCAATGGGGCGTCCCCATCCGTGTTATCTGGTGAATTTGTCGTCTGATCGTTGCCACATGCCAGAAGAAGAATAACGAGAACAATCGAAAGAAACATTCGTTTCATATGCGCACCGCCTTGCTTCAAGAATCGTCAATCTGCCCCTAAAAGAAAGGGGCGACATGCAACATGGCTCACACCATCACATGCGCCCCTCCCATCAGAGGCGCACGTGTGACTAGCACGGCGCGTGATAGGCGCGCGTCGTGTGAGCCACTTTGTTCGTTCAATGGCAAAGCCATGCATTCGATCACGGGTAGTCAGGCCGTCAGCCAAAAGGCAGAACGCAAGGGAATTTCATCGAACGATAAGAGTATAAACTTATGATAACTTTGAGGCAAATGTTTTTAGAGGGGGTTGCAATATCGGCTATGGAATCACCTTATTACTGGGGAAAACGAATTCCCAAGCGACTCATGATGACCGTGGATGATGGGAGGCGGTTGTTGAAGAAGTGAAAGTTTTTCAGTCAGCTGAAATTCAGCATCAGATGATAAATTAGTATTGGTTTATTTAAACTCGGTCTATCGTGCTCGGAAAGGTGGCATTGATTTATGGGGTTTGCGCCGGAAGCATTTTCCCAAGTTCGTCCGTTCCTTACATGCAAGGTTTTTGCATCTTTCTTAATCTTTGCTCCCACCTTGGATTCCCACTGATCGACTGTTCCGCTTTGAACGTAGCCAAGCATTCCGCCGATATTTTGCTGAGACGAATATTCTCCTGAAACAAAGCACCCCATCCCATCTTGTCCGCAGTATTTCCCAACATTGTGGGAATCGGAACGGAGCCTTTTTGCTTCTACTCCGAACTTGTGGCGAGGCCGTCGGTGGGTTTCCTCAATCCGAAAATCAATTCGCCTGCGCTTCTTTCCTTTTCTGTAGGATGAATGAACAGGCGGATCTTCATGAAGCGAATAGCGTCTAGTCCAACCAGGGGAATCCGGCATATCTAGATATTCCTGAATCTCTCTGCATAGTTCGCCGGTAATTTCTTCCTCCTGCCACTTCGATCTATCACTGGTTGGTAGGTTTTCATAGCCGATTAATAACAATTCCAAGGCATTTCGCAGGAAAGAGGTTTGAAATTCATCTGCAAGGGCAGATTTGCCGATTTGGTTGATTTTGTGTCTGGATATACCTGCCATAAGCGTTACGGCCTCAATCAAGCTTTCTGGGATACGAGATCAGAAATAATTGCATCTGCATCGAGAAGCGCCTGGCTTTTAAGCCAATGCAAACGGCTTTTCGGTTTGAACAAGCAAATGCGGTCACCGCTATATATCCGTAAGCCTCTGTCAAAGTACATCCACTGCTTTCTTTTTGAAACCAGATTTCCAAGTTTTTCTAGAGCGGCATTGAATGAATGCTCATCCTGCGTTACATCGATTATTGCGTTCGGTCGAGGTTCACGCTGATTCCTCACAACCAAAAGTGCCTTATTAGTTCCTGCATACACATTCACATCATGACGCTTCTTTACGCCTAAAAATTCATCAAGCTCCTTTGCAAGAATCTGGCAGTATTCCACCATCTCAGACTTGGTTGCACTCCGTGTTGCAGCTTTGGGCACTTTGCCCTGTACAAGATGCATACGAACATTCACGAGATCTTTAACAAGGTTACGGTCACTGTTATTCAATCCTAACAATTCGTATACACGATTATTCAGAGATTTCCTCAAATCATCCAATATCTCTGAATAATTCTTTTTCGATGAATTCTGGACAAACAAATCACCATGTATGTGCTTCGACGCTTTTACAAATTCATTGTGCAGCTTTGCCCATGAATTGATATGTGATGTATTGATTATGGAAAAAGGTATGGGCAATTTTAGTAACGTCTCAAGATTGGAAATGGATTTTTGAATGCCCCACTGCGCGGAGAAAAGAAACTGATGGTATTTTGCAAAATCTGACGACAAGTACAATGAAAGTGCTTTTAGTAATTTCTCATCATGTCCAGCAATTCCGATTTGGCGGGCTGGGATATGGACAAGACTGTCTGAATAAATTGAATAATTACGTGAGGCATCAACAAAAATATGCGGTGGTATACTCGTTCTGAGTGCCCTTTTCCCTCCTCTAATTCTGATATTAGCTTTTTCTGGAGGTATTGGAAATAGTATATTATCCGGCAGATGAAATAGATTACGAGTGTTCTTCTTAATTTTTCCCATATCAATAATGGGTTGACCCGCCAATTCTGGCATTGGTTCTACTGCCTGCGACGAGCCGCATTCTCTAAGCTCTATACCCTGATGAATAGATAATTCTTTTTGTGAAGCAAAATCTAAAAAGGAGGGGAATCGACTTTCGATCCTTTTTAATAGATTCAAATCTCTCCAAGACCCCCACATAGCAGCTTTCCAAGGCAAACTGTCGCCTGATGCTACTTTGTCTCTTGGAATTTGTTTGATTGCGTTTTGTTCAACTGTTATGCTCCAAGCTCCATTATTGTAATCTCGACTGGCTTCTTGTTCCGCTATGAAAGGGGAAAATACAGTCAAAAACTGTTCTTCACTTGCATCAGGAACTGAGTTGTTGAAAAACAGCAACATTGTTGGCAGTCTTCCTCTACCCGCAAAAAGCCGATAGGTGAAGTTTGCTAAATTGGCAATAGCCCACACATCATTATTCTCGAAAAAATGATGGCGGAAACGCTTAGCCTTGGGCATAAAGAGCGTCATTGCTGGCATTACCAATCCAGCCAGACCTTCCGGTGAAAGATGCAAAGAGGTTTTCCATGCAAATGCTTGTGCAATCTGATTATCACCCGTAGGGCAATCCTCCTGCTTCTCACGCATCCACTCCAGAGCAGATATTGCACTTTTACCTTTCATGGAGGAATTGAGTTTTATCCACGGGGGATTCCCAACAATCCAATCATATCCATTTATCGCAGATTCAGATTGATTCCAGGCAGAGGACTCATCGAAAAAACCGCCTTCGCAATGAAAAATGTTTCTGTTTCGTAATGCAGGCAGTTTAAAGGTTGGATAGCGTTTCAAATCCGGCGGATCTACATAATCAAGTAAAGTAAGTGCCAAACTCAATTCAGTAACACTACAAGCATCTCCATCAATATCCAGTCCAAAGATGTTCCTTTCCAGTAGTTCTCGCAATCTGGAGGGAAGGATCTTTTTTTCGGGGCTTGGCTGTACTTCGCGTTCGATCAATAGTCGGTAACATTGAACAAGAAAAGCTCCTGACCCACAAGAGGGATCAAGTACTTTCATACCGTCTCTTAATGGCCGTTTAGTATCAAGCTCTTCAAGAACGAAATTGACCAGATGGACAGGGGTATAGAAAGCACCCTGCTCTTTCCCCTTGCCATCGAAATGAAGGAATTGCTCGTAAACAGCGGAAAGAGTTTCGACCGGAACGTACTCAAAATTGAATACATCAAACATTTCTGTCTGTTTGTGTTTAGGGTTTTCCCCTCGAAAAGCTCTCGCAACTTCCTTAACATGCTCCTCTTTGATTTCACCACTTCTCTTTGGGAGAGGAAAAATTGCACCATTGAGCCAGTTGTTTAGCTTTTCGTCCAATTCGTACAGGGAACTGATTTTTGCCTGGGAATCGAATACATCATTAGGACTGATTCCAAAATCTTGGAACTTTTTATCCGATAGGTGCTTTCGGTCTCTTAAATATCTGAGGAAGACATATTTCCCAATGAGAGTGTGGGCAACCCTTCTGTTTAAACCTTGCTCCTTAATAAGTTTGTTGCCAAGATCTTCAAGGTTTTTAAGGAGTCGGTTGTCAACCCTTGCATCAAGGTCAAGATGCTTCTGCATACGCTCCCAAATTGCACCGGAATCTATCGACCTTGCCGAAAAATCCTTGAAACGCTCCAGTATTTCTGCGGCATCTCGAAGATCATCAAGAACTGTATCTTTTTTTATATCGTCCGAATGCCTGAAGCCACGATACACTCTGAAACTTGACGGCGTGGCCAGTAAAACAAAAGGAACGATGCTCTGATTCCAAACCTTTCGGTGCCACTTTTGAATTGATTCAGGATCATCCGAATCTAGCTCGACCACATAAACGACAGGAACAACGGTATCCTGATCTATTTTACATTCAGGTCTCGCTCTAAGGCAGTACACGCCTTTAAGATGAAGGTCTTCGCTGGCTTTTCGGAAAAAATGGGCGTAGGCCGGGTGACGCTGAAGCTCTGCCCCCTTGAGGAAATAGTCCGACCCCAAGTAACCGAGTCCTTCCAATAACTCGTTTAATTCCAACGACTTTCCCATTGTCTCCTACTTTGCGATAAGCAACGTATCAGCCGAATATTTCGACCTTTACACTCCGCCTTAGAGTCTACCAGACCATGCCTAACGTGTCGAATACTTTTAATAGAATCCCTTGATGTGCACCAAACACCCAGTTAAAATGAAGAAAGTTATCCGTCATTGTATCAGGGAGCCAATCATGTTGCCATCAACCATCAAAGGTAAATACAAATTGCCCGAAGCTGCACATAAAGAGATTCTTTCTGATGAAGCATGGGCCAAGATCAAGCCCCATATTCCCGAAAGACGATGCCGAAGGGGAAGACCTCGCGTACCAGATCGAATTATGGCAGAAGCCATCCTTCTTAGGGCAAAGACGCAGCTGTCGCTTAGAGATATCTCTTTGATGGGCTACCCTCCTTTTCAAACCATATCTCGTCGCATGGAGGAATGGCGTGTAAATGGTGTTCTGGAGGCCATTATCCGATCTCAAGCTATTCCGGGGGCAAAATTACCTGAATGGGAACTTGCGCCATTATGGCTACCGCGTCGGGGAGAAGACCTAAAACTTGAAGACATTGATTTTTGAGACAGGTTGGGATTTTGGCGCAAACATCATATGCTTTCTACGAACAAGCAACACACAAATATCAAATGATTCCTCTGCAATATCATGATGATAAATTTTGTTTCTGCGAAATGAATGACGGGACTTTTAAATGCAACCTTGATCTTGTTTTCGGGTAAACTCTGAGCCTATCGTACACCAATTACCCCTGATTTATTCCCCGCAACGCATCCAACAAGCTAAGTCCTACTTCCTGCCTGAACCGCATGTTCCCCCAATAGAGAAGCCGGGAAAATCTTGGGCGGTCGCCGTCAAGTTTATCCTCAATCGCTTCTTCCACGAAGGATACGAAATTCGGAGTTTCAGCCAACCAGCGAAGCAGAACAGATATGTTTTCCTCCCCATCGATCAACAGGATGACGTCTCTCGCGTCCTCGTAGCTTTTTGCCTCGATAACATCGTTCAGCCGTTCGCGAACTTCAGCTAAAATTGCTTCGTTTGCAAGCGGATACTCACAGCCCATCACCGCCCTATGAACCTCGTAGAGCGCAGCCAGATGCCAACCGATTTCTTCATGGTAGCGGGTGATCCCCTCGATTTCATCGTAGAAGAGATTGCTTGCCATCTCTGCGGCCAGTTGGCGAATGAGGGAAAAGTCCTCGCTCATTATTCCTCGATATTCGGGTACTCTCGAAAGCCATCGATGCCGCGAACGTAGCGATGAACGGATTGCGCGCTTCTGTGTCCGGTAACGCCCTGAATTTGAGCGATGGAGGCTCCGCTTCTGTATGCGCTCGTAACAAATCCCGCGCGCAAGGCGTGGGGGCTAAAGTCCTCCTGATCGAGTCCAACCTGCTCCACATACTTGTCGATGATTTTCGCGAACGAACGCCCCGTGATCGCCGTTTCGCCTACTTTGTCGCCTTTATACAGCCGTCGAAAGATGGGGCCTTCTCGGATCATTCCCCGTTCGATCCATTCTTCCAATGCAGCGACAGGACAGGTCAAGGGAACGTCCTTCCTGGGTATGGACAACAGCCTTCCATAACCTTCTTGATCGGTTTTCGAACGTCTTATTAAAATCTCAACCCCGACCTCAGAAAGATCGATATCCTCCATCCGCAAGGCAAGCAGTTCCGATCTGCGAAAGCCACCGGCAAAGCCGAGCCGCAACATGGCTTTATCCCGACAGCCGCACAAGGTCGGGGGGCATTTCTCGATGATCGCATTCAGGCGTTGAATGGTTAGCGGTTTCTTCTGTTCCGGCATAACGCCTTTCAATCGCCGGATCGCCGCCATCATCCGCTTGACCTTGGGATTGTCGGTCGGAATCGTTTCAACTTCTGCCTCCAGATGGTAGCACCGGATGGCCGACAGTTTCCGAGTGATTGTTGAAGGCTTGTGATTCTGTTCAGCCTGACAGCGAAGAAAGCTCAGGATCGTTTCCGGTTCGGCTGGAAGCGATGCAACGGGAGGGTCGCTTTTAGAACAGAAAGCCAGAAACTCTCGCCAATCGTATCCGTAGATTTCGAGAGTGCTTTCGGCATGGGAGTGCTTCAGGTATTCCTCGTTTGCCTGACGTTCCTTTTCGCTCTCGCTTTCAATGATTCCGTCCCGCCAAAGGAAGCGAAGATTGTCTGGAATAGCCTCCTGTTTTTGGGGCCGAGAATACAGATTTTGGGTTTGTATCGGCTTTTCCGCCTGTTCCGGTTTCATGTCGTCAACCTCCCTCCAATGAGGCTTTTCCATACCAGTGAAAGTTCTTCATCAAGTTTGACAGCTTCCCACGGGACATCGATTCTCCCATGTTGCTCCCATGCAAGGTATCTCCAAAGAGTTCCAGCCTCCGCCCCCGAATACCGAAGGTCGATTCCTGCCGCCATAGGCTTTTCCCAAGCGAGCAAATGACCAGCTTTTCTCAGGCGTCGTTTACCTTCGCGGGTGTGCATATCGAAAACGTAGTCTTCAACGAAAGGCACATCCATTTGTTCTCGACCTTGAACTGGTTTGTTACAGTACTCGTCATCCCCACTGTTCCGTTTGCCCGCCAGGATGCGCCAGAGGGCCACCAATTCCTCACTGTGATATGATGTTGCCTTCAGCTTTTCGACCACAGGCGGGACGTTCAGCAACTTTGCGCGCTTCATTACTTCTTCAACAAGCGCAAATCGGACAGCCTTTCGATATCGAGTCGAAGTTGGCCCGAAACTCGTTGCACAGACAACCATTTCCAGAAGCGAATCGAAATCATCCGCCTCAATCATCTGGGCGATGGTTAGCTTGATGTTCTCCTCGTTTGGCCAAGGATAGCTTACTTCCCAATCAGCACTTGGATTGCAACCGAAACGAAGATGAATCTCAAGCCAGCGACGAGAAAATATCCCTACGTCTTCAGGGCACTGCCAATCTTTACAGCTACGGCAGAACAGTTCAATGAGTTCTTCTGTTGGCGTTCCATCGTAGAAACGAGCAAGAAGATCGAGATTTCTGGTTTCCTCGGCCCAGATACCTCGAAGATAGGAACGAGCCGTGCCTTTCTTGTAGCGATCAAGTATGCGGGCATAAGCAAGGGAGCGCTCAACCTCCGCGAGACGAATTGACTTGTGAAATCCGCTTTTGCCGTCATAGAAAAGCCCCCGATCCATATCGAGGTAGAGACGGGCTTGCCTGAAGTGTTCGCAGGATTGATTCGAACCGCAGGAACAGCGGGAGCCTTGTTTCACCCTACTGATTGAACCATCGCTATTCTCAACTCTAATGTCGTTTTGATTTCTATCGAAAAGGCTGAGTTGGAAAGGATTCCTTTTCATCTGGCCATCGTTTGATGTTGTGTCCGCGCAATCGATTGCGCAGGGCAAAATATCGTAACTACCTGTATTCATTATAATATTAAAGACTATTGCTGTCAAGCGCATCGTCTTTCACCCTTCAATTCCACGCCCTTTTTTTTGGAGCTTCCTGGAGAGTAATGGAAGTACAGGCGTTTTGATTTGATTCCCTTCCGGAGATATTCGATCCAGTCGTCATTCAGAAAATTCGGTTCCGGCGACCAAGTGTGTTCTTTGCTTCCATACCACGCGAATTTTTCTTCGTCCCCTTCTCTAATGTCCTCATCCCACTGAAACTCGATCTTTCCTCGTCCATGGGTATACTTCTTCCATATGGCGTTCAATTCATCGATATCGAAATAGTCCTCATCCACATCCACTGCTGCATGCGAATGGACCGCGAATCGTTGACCATCCTCGGATAGTTTCGGCTCTATCACACCTGACATGGCGCGAACGGCTTGCTTGAAAGCTATCCGTCGACTGATCTTCCGCTTTGCCTCATTGAAGAGATCGATGGTTTCTACGAGATCGTTCATACCAAAAGAATAGATCGTGAAAAGAATTGCTTTGGGATTCCTCATTTTCTTGATAGCTTTTTGCTGCTTGTAGAAATACTGTCTGGAAATGTAACTTCCACATCCCGGACATAATCTGTTGCGACAGTAATAACCAAATCGACTGAGAGGATGATCTTTATTGTTCGCACAGGCATAAAGCCTTCCTGCTTGTTTCTCCTCACCAATTTGGTAGAGAGTTATCGCTCTTCGTTCGTATTTATCGAATGACTCGATATCCTCCCCGTTTATCCAGCGTTCGATCAATTTGTACAGATGTTTCTGTACTCCTCCGAGAACTAAAAGGTGTCTGCTGGCCATAGCTCACTCCTCTCGTTTGAAATTGATACTTGTAGACCTCGCTCATCTGAGCATTTTCCTTTCGATTTCAGTTGGCATGAGAGGGGATATTCCGCTATAGTGAGGGTGCTGAGCGCGTGATATCCCATCACGCCAAGTTTTAGAAGAGCCGCCCCCCGCCAGGGGCGGTTCTCTTTTCGGCATTGGCCATGCCGCTGTTTGCGTCCTCAGGCATGGCTTTCCATCGCCTTCGCTTCGACATACTTTTCCTCCATCCATCGATCCAATTCGGATTGGCGAAACCGAACCATGCGCGCCCCAAGCCGAAAATGGGGAATACGTTTCTCGTGAACGAGACCATAAAGGGTCGCGAGCTTGATGTTTAGATACTCACTGGCTTCCTTGTACGTTAAAATACTGTTTTCAATTTGCATTGCTTACCTCCTTCGCTTGCGCAATCGATTGCGCGGTTTTAGTTGCTGTTGGTCCCCGTTTTTGCTAAGTCCAAGACTTTCCCTGTGTCCATGTCTCCCCTGCCGCCAAACAGCCCAAAATCCTTTGAAAATGCATCCGGGGAAAGATGTGCGTATCGCTGTGTCATTTCCTGCGACTTGTGACCCAGAATGCGTTGTAGCTTGAAAATATCGCCGCCTTCCATCAACCAATGGCTGGCAAATGTATGGCGTAGGTCATGGAAACGGATGTATGGACGCATCTTTCCGTTTCTCTCCACTTCCGGAAATTCGGCTCTTTTCAAAACTCTGTGGAAAATCTCATTGAAGGCTCGCGCCTTCTGGCACTGCATATTGTTTCTCTGATTCGGAAATACGATCATGGGATGGGGGCGATTCAAGGCCAGTTTATGCAGATCATCTAAGAAAACATCAACGATAGGAACATGGCGAATCTCACTGTTCTTCGTTGGCTTGTTGAAACTACGTTGAACGGTAATAATTCGTCTTGCGAAATCAATATCATCCCATCGCAGACCCGTAAGTTCTCCCACGCGCATTCCCGTGAAAACAGCGGTCTTGTAGAGAGTATAGATAAGCTGTCCTTCTTCTTCAGCCGCTACAAGGAATCTGCGGATTTCATCCTTCGATTTGAGATAGTTGAAATCCTGACCGTTTTTGGGCACTTTCGGCGGCTTGATAGGTGGTACTGATCGTAGCCACCCTATTTCAAAAGCTCTTTTCAGCATCGACTTGAACAAAACGATGTGATTTCTTAGGGTTTTAACCGCCAGATGGGACCGTGCAGCGCGATATCTGTCCACGTGTTGGACACCTATGTCGGAAAGCTGCATCTTACCGAAGGTGGGGCGAAGGTGCGCGTCGATTATGCTCTTATCGTCACGATACGAGCGTTTTGTTGGCGCGTAGACTTCAAGCCAGTAATCGGCCAACTGACTGAAGGTTCTCTTAGGCACGCTGCCGGTACAAAGACACATCTTGATTTCCTCTACCGCTTGTTTATGGCGCTTCAGCATGAGAGCCGCGAGATCATACTGGTCCAAGGGGAAGCTTTCATAATGCCTTTTCCCGTTCTCATCCATCCACCTTATCCTCAATCTGTTTCCGTGCCTTGTCGGTTTGGACATAACCGCTCCTTTCTTGTCCCCATTCTACAGGCATGGAAGCGAAAAAAAGAAATGCAAGAAAACAGGGAATAATTTGCAGGATGACGGATGTAGGTGGTAGGAATGTTCAAGGTGCGTTCTGGTTTTGGTCCAATTCTGGTCCAATATTGCTATGTAGCGGGTGAATCAGACGCTTTTCGACATCGGAAAGAATTGACAATTCCTTCGTCGTGCCATATAGTTCGCGTCGTTCGTCGTGAGCATGTGCGCCTATAGCTCAACTGGATAGAGTACCGGGCTTCGAACCCGTTGGTTCCCAGTTCGAATCTGGGTAGGCGTACCAGACATAACAATGGGTTAGAGGAAGAAATGCCTCTAGCCCATTTGTTTTTGGTGCACTGTGGTGTACAGAAGGTAAATCGATGGAAAGTACAACAGGGCAATAGTAATGTTGACCAATTCAGACAGCTACTCCCCAATAATCAGTCGTTCTTTGTCTATTGGGTGACTCTTCAGGTAGACAATCAATGGAAGGACGCTTACAAGGACCGAGAAAAAAGAAAACCAGTAAATCCGTTCAACGGACATGATGCCTGCTAGAAATCCGGCTATAACACCTCCGAAGAATCCCGCACCTCCAATCACACTACTCGCCCAAAGCGTCTGATAGCTGTTTCGCATCTGCGCGGGAGCCTTGCTGGCAATCAGTCGGGTACCCAATAGATAAAACAATGCGAATCCCAGACAATGCAATGCCTGTCCGATCAGTATCAACCACACTGGAGCCGCTATCGCATAGATGCCATAACGCAGCAATGAAGCAAGAATAAGGCTGGCAAAAAGAACCTCTACACTAAGTCGACGAATCACCCGGTTCGAAATGACAAAAAAAACAAATTCGGTAATTGTGCTGATCGCCCATGCAATTCCGATCCAAACTCCAGCATCAGTGAATCCCTGTTGTTGCAGTTGCTCGTGAAGAAAAATGCTGAACAAGTTCATGTATGGGACCATCCCCAACCAGTATAAAAAACCGAATAGCAGAAAAACGAGTAATCCTTGGCTTTGCATGTTGCTCAGTACTTGCGGCAATGTAACCGCCCGCTGCCCCGTTGTCCGATCCAGAGCCGAACGATCCTTTACGAACCATACGGGAATGATCGTCAACCATAAACAAATCGGGACCACCCATAGCAATGTACGCATCGAGATCCAATCCAGCAGAATGCCACCGGCTAGACTGGTGATCAAAAAAGTCAATGTTCCAGCAGAACGAACCGTTGCAAACTGTTCCCGAATATTGCGTAAAGTAAGCGCATCCATAGTTGGAATCATGGACGCACCGAAAAAGGAAAACACCAGCATGATCGGAATCAGTTCAGGTCCTTTGGAAATGTACATGAACAGCGTGTATACCGAACCGGAAATCGCCAACAATGCCATCATGGTCCAGCGCCGGTTCAACACTCTGTCCATCATGTATCCCCAAAAAGGTGGGGCGATGATGCTCATCAGAGGGAAGCAGGCGAACACCCAGTTGACGAATCGCCTGGAGTTGCCTTCTTCCACCAGATACAACGTGAAGAACGGCAACATGATTCCCCATGCACAAAAGAAGAAACCATACAGACCGAAAAACGGAAGCAGGCTGTTCGATTCTTTTTGTAAAGGTAAGTTTACCATAATCCCATTCTGCTACCGTTTATTTAAAAATGGCTCCGATTTTCGAACCAGGCGAATCTGCACTCCAGGCATCCACCGATCCACACTTTCAATAATCGTACAATAAGGTGCCAGTAAAATGCTTCGCAGCTTCTCTTTTCGAGATAACTTCTTGATAGCCGCCTCTTTCTTCAGTGCTTCCGAGTGATTCGGACAACACTGAATCCAGACCAATTTGACAGGACGCCGTGCAGCCGTATAGCGAGCTCCTTTTCCACGATTATGTGTTGATTCCCTTCGTTTCGGATCGGTTGTACATCCTGTATACAAGGTGTTATCAGCACACAGAAGAATGTAAACAAACCAGTTCGAATCCACAATCATTTCCCCAAGGGAAACGGCCACCTGCAATCGCTGGTGGCCGTTAAAAGAGCTAAAATCGAGCAGCCGTTATTTGCCGCTTTGTTTTGCCGGATCCTGACGCAAAATGATGTGATAACCGAAAGGACTTTCCACCGGACCACCGATTTCGTCTACTTTCAGTTTTCCCAGAGCTTCTTCAAATTCCGGAACCATCGAACCTTTGTTCCAAATTCCCAGGTTTCCCTGATTCATCACGGCACTGGGATCGTCACTGTATTCTTTTACGTTTTCACCGAATTTTGCAGGATCGGCCTTAACTTTCGCCAATGCTTCTTCTGCACGCTTTAAAGCTTCTTCCTTGCTGCGAGTAATCGATAGCGGCGCACTTTGCGCGCCTTTGTATTGAACGAGGATGTGAGAAGCCGACATTTTGGGGGGCAGCGGAATACGATGGAAAATATGGAAACCATATTGGGTTTTAATCGGCTCGGACACGGCGTTCATTTCCAATTCCAACAGCGCCATATCGAATTCCGGCGGCATACGATTGGTGCCGGTTTTCCATGCGGGCAGCGAGTTGAAATTATCGTCGGAAACTTCTTTAGCCAACTCTAAAAACGCTTCCGGCTTGGCTTTCGCTTTTTTGACGATTTCCTGCGCACGTTTCTCCGCTTCTTCCACAGTGCGAGTGACACCTTCAGGCACTCGGGAACTGTCTTTATGAGCGATCAGAATATGCTCGGCAGCCACTTCTTCCTGCTTGAGGGTTTTATTGCGGCGAATCACGTGAAAACCAAACGGAGTCTCAACGGGAGCCGCCGTAATCTGTCCAATCTCCATCCCCTGCACCGCTTTTTCAAATTCCGGCACCATCATGCCACTCTGCCAGGAACCCAAATCGCCTCCGTTGGGAGCGCTTGGGCAATCTGAATTCTCTTTCGCCAGAGTTTCGAACTGGGCAGGATCCTTGGCAAGCTTTGCCGCCAGTTCCTTCGCCAGCTTTTCAGCTTCTTCTTTGCTACGCACTACCGTTTCAGCAGCCCTTGTGGCGCCCTTATACGCGATCAGAATGTGCGAGGCCGCGTAGGATTGATCTTTGCCTTTAGCAGCGTCTTCCTCGATTTTGATTTCTTCAGGTTTTGCAGTACCTTCCGGATTTGCGGTTTCCTGTTTCGAAGCTTTTTCGGCTTTATCTACCGCAGAAGAATCATCCGACTTCTTCTCGCAACCGACGAAAAACGCCAAGGCAAGCAGAATCAAGGTAAACATCAACAAAAAGCGATGTCGGGTCATTGGCTCCTCCAAGTATGGGAAATGACATTGGACAGGAAGTCACTGGACTTTCCAAGATATATTATTGATTGGGTTAGCATAGCCGGTATGATAAAGCAAGGTTTGTTTAGGTGCACCCCCACACCAAAACACAACCTTTTTAAGCTGCAATGAATTGGATTCAGAAAGAACGACAATCCCGGAATACTTACCACGTTTCTTTATTTGACCCAATCACCCTGATTCAAGAATACAATCTATCATGTTTACAGCACATAATCCGTGCGATCCCTCATCATCATCTGTTTGCAATACCCTTTTCCAAAACATCACTGAGCAGAAATAGGTCTTCGCTAAGTTCGACTAGGTTTTGCCTGCATTCATCTTCAAACCAGGTTCCCATTACGGAACGAATCGCGCCAAAAAGCGCAGCAGCAATGAGATTAGCTTTGCTTGAAGACAGACAGGGAGCTTGTTTCCAATACTGTAAACTCGTTGCGAACAGGCGCTCATAGGCCAAGTCTTGTTCGATATCCATTGCAGTCAGAAATTTGGAGGACATCACAATCTTGTATTCTTGAAAAAGTTGCACCCGATTTTCGTGGTACTCCTCAGCCATCAAGCGGAAAACTCTGTTGATGCGATCAAACGGGGAAGAATAGATTCCTTCCTCAGCGAGGAGTTGCTGCAATTGATCAATTCGCCGATCAAAATCCCAGAAAACAACAGCCTCTTTCGTTGCGAAATACCTGAAAAACGTTCGCTGGGACAATTCCGCTTCAAGAACGATTTCATCAATTGTCGTTTTCTCGAATCCTTTTTCAAGAAACCTTCGATTGGCGATTTCAATTAGCTTTTCGCGCGTTTTTCTTTTTTTCAGTTCACGAAGAGAAAGTCTTGGCATCCATACTCCTTGCTTAATAAACACATACAAGCCATAAAGCAGATGGTTTCCATGAACCTGTTGTACTCGGCCATTCTGGCAGCAACTGCCATTTATCAGTGTACTCTGCCATTATATCAGATTTCTCAATCAAATAAAGGGAACAAGCACTATTTTAACAGGAACAAGTGGGGCACATATAAAATTAAATTGACTTATCCCCGTTTAGCGAAGGAGAGCTTGCACCAGTGAATACTGCTCTCTCATCAAGTGGAAACGCTTTCTAAAGAAAAACCGATGACCTTTGCGATTCTACTCTCTTATTTAAATACGAGTCACTTGATTTCCCAAATCCAAAATCACCGGCAATTTTTATTGATTGCATACCAGACTCTAAGGTAACATGATCTATAGAGACTTGCCCGGAATTACAAAGAATGATGAGGTAAGAACATGTCACGCCTGGGAATACTGTTCTCGTTGTCGTTTTGTTTTCTTTTGATTGGATTAAATGGTTGTGATTCATCCTCAGCCACAAACACGCCCCCATCTTCCGACGAGGATACCGGCTATAGCGACGGAGACAGCGACTGGACGCCCATTGTAACAGCCTGCACAACCGATCTAGATTGTCAGGATTCATACTATTGCGACGATGGACAATGCCGTGAAGCAGACTGCTTTGAGGATACGGACTGTACGACAGGATATTTCTGCCAAGATCATATCTGCTTACCGGAATCTCCCGTTACAACAGACGGTGATGACGAAATAGAACAACCATCACCCGATGGTGATCAAGAAATCGAAATATCTGATGGCGATACGGAACTTCCTCCCGCCGACAGCGATCTACAACCGGATGGAGATCAGGAGCCGGACATTCCTCAAGTATCCTGTAATCCGGGAGAAAAAGCGTGCTTGGGTAACGGCATCATCACTTGTAATGCAACTGGAGATGCCTGGTCCGATCCGGTAGATTGTTCCCAGGGTCAGTCCTGCATCGTCGATACATGTATTACCCAGGTCTGTGAACCTGGAGTCTATGGGGAATGCGTCAGCGAAATCATGATCTATCAGTGCAACAGTCACGGCACCGGACTAGAGGAAGTTCTTTGCTCCGAGCACACGTATTGTGAAGCCAATCAAGGATGTTTGGCGATTGAATGCGACCCCAACGCCGAACTGGAATGTGTGGACGAAAACACTGTCAAAAAGTGTACGCCGGAAGGAAACGACTGGTACACCGAAGAATGCCCGGAAGACACCATTTGTCGCGGAACCGGTTGTGTGGAAATCATCTGTGAAGCGGGCGATTGGCAATGTGAAGATGACGTTCTGTTTTACTGCAACGCCCTTGGAACGGATTGGGATGAGATTATGGACTGCACCGAATCGGATTCGGTCTGCACCGAAGGTGCGTGCATGGCGCAAATCTGCGAGCCGGGAGTATTGGCTTGCGACGAAACGGATGCTCAGCTTGTTAAGCAATGCAATGAATCAGGCACCACGTGGGAAGAAAGCGAAACCTGCCTTGGTACCGATGAATGCCGTGATGGCGAATGCATGAGCCTGTGTGAAATGGCCGCATTCGATAAGAGCTATGTCGGTTGCGATTATTGGCCGGTGGATTTATACAATGAAAGTCGCGCAGAAGGTGACGAAGGCGAATTCGCGGTGGTGGTTTCCAACCCGCAAACGTTCCCCGTCAACGCCAGTATCAGCAATCAAAGCGGTCAATTGCAAAGCAAAACCATTCAACCCGGTGCTGTCGAGGTGTTTCTTTTAGGATCCGCCAATCATATCACCGCGGCGGGAATCAGCGCCAAAGCCTATCACCTGCACAGCGATGCACCTATCATCGCCAGCCAGATGAATCCTTATGGTGATGTACTTATTTACAGTAACGACGCCTCGTTGCTATTACCGGAAGGAGCGATGGGATCCGACTACATCGGCCTAACCTGGCCAACACATCGCTCTGAAATCTGCGAATGCACCTTCTGGCTGATCACCTGCATCGGAGGTTATGATTGCGACGAGCGCTGGGACACCCCCGGCTACTTAAGTATTGCAGCAACCAAACCAGGTACGACAACGGTAACGGTCAAGTATTCGACCGCATCAAGAAGCGGGAGCGGCGTCTCTGCCGAAACAGCAGGTGCGACCCGTAGTTACACGCTGAACCAATTCGAAGTACTCAGTTTGCAATCGGCCAAAACGAACTGTCCTGATGTAGACGATGACACCTACACGTTCTGTGCAAATAACGATTTGACGGGAAGCGTTATTGAGGCAAGCCAGCCGATCGCCGTATACGGCGGTCATGGATGCACGTTCATCCCGGAAAACCTCTACGCTTGCGATCACATGGAGCACCAGCTCTTCCCAGTAGAAACCTGGGGTGAGAATTATTGTGCTGTCCGTACAGAACCACGCAGCCAGGAATCGGACTACTATAAAATCGTTGCCTCCGAAGCCGACACGCGCGTGACAATCACACCCGATCCAACCGGACAAAGCCCACGTACATTGGGAATCGGTGAGAAATGGGAATTCAACACGCGCAACGACTTCACGATTGCAGCGGAAAAACCGATTATGGTCGGTCATTTCCTGGCGGGCCAGGATGCCACCGGGTTGGAATTCGCCAATGATTGTAACTACGATTCCGATTGTGCAGAAGGCTACACCTGTTGCTATGAGTGCGGCTATGTCTGCACCCCGGAAGCAGGTGATCCGGCAATGATGCTATTGGCACCCAACGAGCAATTCCGCAAGGAATACATTTTCTTGGTGCCACCAAACTACAAGTATGACAACGCAACGATCATTGCCCCCTTGGACACTCAAATCACACTGGACGATGTGATGACCCTGGACTCCAACACCTTTACAGCTGTTTCGGGCGAATACCGCCGCCATCGCATGAGTCTGGCAGACGGCCCCCATCATCTGGTTGCAACCAAGCCTGTAGGAGTATACCTTTACGGCTATTCGGCGTTCGTCTCTTATGCCTATACAGGTGGACTAGATTTGAAAACGATCAATCCTAAACCTTGATCATCTAATCACCATGCACACTAGGTCGGACGCGCATTTAGCACTAGGATAAGCACGGGCAAGAAAAGAGTTGGCTTCATGCCAACGCTCGGGTACACTCCCGGATGATACAAGAGATTCTGTTCGATCTATCAGAAACAGGAAGGTAACAGTGGCAGTTGAGGAGCAAACCAGCGATTCAGTGGACCATGCCGGTCCATATGCACAGGAACCGATCATTGAACGGCATTCCTCCTACGAATCCAATACGCCAAGAATTTTAGCGTTTTTCTCCGGAAAAGGCGGCGTAGGGAATTCCATGTTATGCGCGAATATCGGAGTGTACCTCGCGCAAATGGGAAAACGCGTTCTGCTGGTGGACGGCGTCCGCTGGGGACAAAACCTGCATACGCTGCTTGGAATCTCCCCACCTAGAAAAACAGTAGACTTTCTAGAGGAAGAATCCGAACATCTGGAAGATCTGATTGTGGAAACACCGTTTGTCAAGCTGAAGTTGATCAGCGGCATGCGAGAATCATCCACCCATAATTCTGCCATCCAGTGCCCCTATTTAATTCGTAAAACCCGTGGACTCCCCTTCGATCTAGTCATCATGGACTTGGGCAGCCACCTTTGCTTCAATCTGTTCGATCACGCCATCTGGGCCGACTACGCAGTAATCACTGCCGTACCGGAGCCAACGGCCATTGAACGCACGTACGAATTGCTCCGCAGCCTCTTCTTCCGCTTGTTCAAGACCATCGAAACCAAGCTTCAGATTGAAGACGTTGTGGAAAAAGCCATGATGAACCGGCGTGAGCTTGGAATCAAAACTCCACGCGACCTTGTCTCGGCAGTCCGCTTTTTCGATCCCGCAGCCGGAGATCTGCTGTTCAACGAAGTTGAACGCATGAAACTAAGACTGTTACTCAATCAATCTCGATCCAGCGCGGAAGCCGAGTTAGGATCAGGTATCATCAGCGCCTGTAAACGCTATTTCGGTATGGCTCCTGAATACCTGGGCACAGTGGATCATGACAGCTCCGTTTTCGCATCGGTTCGCCAGCGAAAACCATTGCATATCGTTTCAAAAGACTCTAAAGCTACCGAGCAGATCGAATATATTTCGCACAAACTCCTTTCTCAGGAAATCAAGGATAAACAGGACGAAAAACAGGCATGAGCGAGAACACGCGACAACCATTCTCTCAAAGCTACTATGATATCCTGGAAATTAGTCCGGGAGCAGATGAGGAGGAAATCCGCAGAGCCTACGATCGTATAAAAAAAATCTATTCCGGCGACTCGCTGGCCACATACGGGCTTTACTCACAGGAGGAATTGAATTCCTTTCTCGAACAGGTCGAGCAGGTATACCGGGTTCTAATTGACCCGGAGAACCGACGGGAATACGACAAAACCCTGATTGCGGAACCGCTTAAACGAAAAAAGCATTTGCATCTCACCATCAGTTCCACATCAAACGACGATATCAGCGATTCTTACAACGTTGAAAACGACCAAACACACACTACTTCAAGTGAGATGGAGGCTCCACCAAATTCTAAAGAGAACAAGAATTCGGAAAAGGAAATCGAAAAGGAATTCGATCTAGCTAACATGCGTCGCGAACTGGAAATTCCTGAAGATGCCGTATTTTCTGGAGAATACCTCAAGGAACTGCGAGAACAAGCCAATGTAGATTTGCGCCTGGTATCAGACTATACAAAACTATCCGTAAGCAATCTGCAAATGCTCGAACAGGAAGATTGGGAAAAGCTGCCAGCCATTGTGTATGTCAAAGGCTTCATCCAGCAATATTCGCGTTTTCTGGGGTTAGATGAGAAACGTGTCATCTCTGACATGATGAAACGATACGAAGAAAATAAAGATTACAGCAAAGCCTAATCACGGACTCAAGCTTTAAGGTGGGTTAGATCCTCCGGGTTCTGCTCGGCGGTTTTCTGCAATTCGTTTCGAAAGCGCCAGGTCAACACCTGAATGATCCCCAGCGCAATCTCGTTGCGCTCGTTCAGAATATCATGAAAATCATCACGCTCGATTTTCAGAGCATGCACCGAAGTGGAAGCCAATACGGTTGCAGAGCGCGGTTCGCTATCTAAAATAGCCATTTCCCCAACACACTGATTATTACCCAGGCTCGCAATATCACGTCCGCGCACCTGCACGCGCACCTCGCCTTCGATGATCAGATACAGCGCGTCGCCGATATCACCCTCGAAGATCAAATGCTCACCTTCTCCGAACACCACTTCGCGTGTGATGCGCGCGATCCGCGCCAATTCTTCACCAGGAATGCGCTGAAACAGTTCGATCTGCTTCAAGAACAACACTTTTTCAACGGTAGACAGCATCGAAACGCCGCCTCCTTTCCAAGAAAAACAATTTCCCTCTTTGGACCGTAGTATAGTAGCACATTAATGACAAATCGCAATTCGAACGGCAGCGCCATATCGAATACTGGCTCTTAACATCTTTCGAGATCACGGCAAATCCGTCAAACATGACTGTGCAATCTCTGAAAACTCGCCAGCCAATACGGCATCGGCCAGCGCCCGTAACTGATTGGACATGGAACGATCCAGCGTCACTGTTGGGAAGTATTCTTCTACCCGCTCGACAATTTTCTCACAGACTTCGCTTAACCTGCGTTGTTCGGGTGGCCAGTGATGTTCCAGACGTAAGCTCAAACGGATGTCGAAATCGCCATCTTCCAACTCTCTGCGAAGCGCCGCCTCATACTCATCGCGTGCGTCCTGGACTTTCGTTCGCGCTTCTTCGGACAAAATCCTCTTTGTAGGAAAATGCTCCATCTGCCGCCTGATGGCTGCTGCCTGCGCACCGAAAGCCAACTCAATTCCCAATACTTCCGCCAAACGAGGAATCGTCTCCCACACCCTTACGGCCAGACCTGCACTCATGCTGACGTGATCTTCCTGTCCAGCATCTGTCGAGAGGGAATACAGATGGCTTGGAGAACATGCACCCCAGATATGGTTGGTTAAAGCCGCCGTGACATATTCTGGGATCATCATGCCACTGCTGGTTGCCTGTGATTCCGGGTCCAGCCAAGGACAAACGAGATCGCTGCCCAACCCCTTGTTACGGCCCTCGTCAACGTATCGTGCACAGCGCATATTGGACAGCCTTGCCATGATGCCCATGGCCTGCATCAAGTTATACAGTTTGACTGCCACCGGCATCCCGTGAAAATGTCCACCGGAAACGATGGACGTGTAACTGTCCAATGTCTGCGGATCTTCCAACACAAGAGGATTATCGGTTACACTATTGATTTCAATTTCGAAGGTACGTTTGGCTTCGTCTAAAAGGTCATAGCAGCTTCCAAGCACCTGCCCGGCACATCGAATGGAATAGGGATCCTGAATTTCGCCATCCGTTTCATAAGATTCATGCGAACGACGCAATGGAGAATCCTGCATCAAGTTCCAGATCCAATGCGCCACCTGCAACGCTCCCGGGTGGGGACGCAGTGCATGCAGGTCGGGCCGAAACGCCTCATCGCTCCCTAGCATAACCTGGGCGGAAACCGCCGTCGTAACGGCTGCCGTGCGCAAGAGCGTCTGCAATTTGTCTAGCGATAAGATGCCAAGCGCAGTAGAGAATTGCAACCCATTGCTAAGCGCCAGACCTTCCTTCATTTGCAATTCAAGCGGTTCCAGTCCTTCCGCTTCAAGAGCTTCGGCAGCAGGCGTCACCCATCGTTCGCTTCCATAATAGACTTCCCCTTCACCCAGCAAGCTCAACGCAATATGAGACAATGGGGCAAGATCACCGCTGGCTCCCACCGAACCATACTTCGGCACGACGGGAATGATATTCAGGTTGATCAAATCCAGCAATCGCTCAATTATCAAAGCGCGTACGCCGCTATGCCCTTGCGCCAAAGACTGGGCACGCAAAAAGATAGTGGCTCTCACGACCTCCACCGGAACCGGATCGCCTACACCTGAAGCGTGAGAGCGGATCAGGTTAGCTTGTAGATCTTTAAGCCGATGCGGTTCCACAGCTTTATCTACGTTGTGCCCGAAACCTCGATTGAAACCGTAAGAAGGCCGTTTAGAAGCACTGATAAACGTTTCGATCTGGCGGCGACGTTCATCGAGAATTTTCGATGTTTTACGGTCCAGACAGACCGTCTCACCATGGGCGACACATACCACTTCCGCCATCGTCAACTTAATCTCTTTTCCAATCGTAATCATCCGTTGCATCCTTAAAAGAATAAGAAAGATTGGAAACGAACGATGCCTTTTCCATTATGAAATCGGCTATTCCCCGTTCTGCTGGGCCTTTAGAATGTCCGCCACACTCTCAACCAGTTTATCCCTAGCGACTTCCTGCTGGGCCGGTCGTGCCTTTTGCCACTCGGAACGTTCCTTGACTTTCTCGGCCAAACGCTTGCCAAGCGTCAGATCTTTGAGCGAAACCGTTCCATTGCGCATCTCGTCTTCTCCAGCCAATACCGCGATCGGGGCGTCTTTACTGTCCGCATAGGACATCTGCGCCTTCATTTTCCGCTGAATGCCGTAATAAACCTCGGCAGCGATTCCTGCCCTGCGCAATTCCATGGCCATTCGGTGATATTCGTTTTTCAAATGCTCGTCGAACATGACGATCAGCACCGGTCCTTTTCCTTTGCGCGGGGCTTGCATCTGGCGCAACAGTTCCATCAATCGATCCACGCCGATAGAGGCTCCGGTCGCTGGAATTTCGATGTTTAACAGACGCTTGACCAGCCCGTCATATCGACCACCACCGCTTATTGAGCCAAAAGGACGTACCCTGCCCTTTTCGTCTTTGTACTCCATCTTGGAAACGACTTCGAATACCGGTCCCGTGTAATAAGCCATGCCACGTGCAACGGAAGGATCGAACACCACCCGGTCATCCTGATAACCAAGATCCTGCAACAGGGAATGAATCTGTTGTAATTCCTCAATGCCTTCTCGTCCCGAAGGAGTATCGCCAAGCATCGAAGTTAAATTCTCCAATACCACTTCGCGATTCTGCTGACCGATGCAGGATTGCAAGAAACCAAGGATCGGATCGATCTTTTCGGTAGACAAGCCAAGACCATCGATGAACGCACCGGACTCCTGATCCTTGCGCCCCTTCCCCAACTCGGCCACCACGCCGTCTGCACCGATTTTGTCGACCTTGTCGATCACCCGCATCACATCCTGTTCCAGTTGTTCCTGTCCGGCAATCCCGACCTTCTCAAACAGTCCACGATGCAATTTGCGGTTATTGATGCGCGCCTCATACATGCCGCGTTCGATGCCAAGCGCTTCCAGCGCATCACAGAGAATACAACAGGCTTCCGCATCGCAAGCGCTATCGGCCACGCCTACGGTATCGAAATCAAGTTGCCAGAATTCTCGATAACGACCGGGATCCAGTTTCGCTTCGAAACGATATACCGGTCCATATTGATAGCGACGTAATAGCGGCGGCTTGAACGTGTTCGGATCGATTTTCTTCATGCCCTTGTTCCAGAGCATTTCTGCATACAACCGTGCAAGAGGAGCCGTTAAATCATAACGCAGCGTGGTGAAATGATTCTCCATCAATACGTTGTTCTTCTCATCGCGCAGCGGCTTGCCCAAGGTATCGAGAATCGGTTCCTCTTCTGGGTTGCGGAAAGAAAAGACGCCCTGCGCCACGCTATCGGCGTCGGGTAAATATTTACCCAGGCAATCCGCGTATTCCAATGCCGGAGTATCCCAGTGTTCGAAACCGTAAGACCGGTACACGTTGCAAATCGTTTCGACCATCCACTGGCGAAAGTCTGCCGCCTCAGGCTCGACATCACGAAATCCCTTGATTTTCCTTGGAATATTACCTCGTTGTCCCATAATGCTCCGTCATTCAATCCATGATTTATTAACAGTATCTATGCCCGTTTACATCTTCAACATTTTTCAGTAAAAACGCCACTAGGTTTATACGTGAGTTACCGCTGGGTTGCAACGAAAAAGGCATTGTGGTCAGATCAACTCGAATTGATCGCAATTGCAAGAAAGTTTGCACAACTGCACATGAAAAACTTGTAAATACATCAACAAGACGACTACACTGGCAGTAATTTCTGTGGTAGTAAGTTCAGCTTACCTAGAAATCGACCTTAATGACTCGTTGTTGGTAAAACTTATTGAACCACTAAGACGAACTCGTTTTGATGATTAGAGGAAAAGGTATGCCGACGATCAAACTGGCATTGGTGCAAGTATCCAGTAAACTTGGACAGGTTGAATATAATTTCCAGCGACAAGCACGCATCGTCGCCGATCAACGCACTCAAGGCGCAGATCTGGTGGTGTTTCCCGAATTGTCGCTAACCGGCTATCAACTAAAAGACCTGACTTCTGATGTGGCATTGACACCGGATCGCCTCCTCGATCTTTGGAGCGGGTTAGGCGTGGGACGCGAAATCGAAATTGTCTGTGGCTACCTGGAACAGTCTGCCGGTTATCAATACTACAATGCCATGGCACATCTCCATATCGACAAAGCAGGCAAGGCGCAGTTGCTGCACAATCACCGCAAAATCAACCTGCCGACCTATGGCATGTTCGAAGAAGAACGCTATTTCAGCCGTGGCAACAGCCTGCGAGCCTACGATTCGCCGCTGCTGGGCCGCTGTGGTCTGCTGATATGCGAAGATCTCTGGCATCCGGCCAACACATTGATGCTTGCCCTCGACGGTCCCAAACTGGAAGGCGTTGGAGTAATGATCGTGGGCGCCAACTCTCCTGCACGAGGAGTGGAAAGCGGACGAGAAGAACCCGCCAACGCCGATCGCTGGCGTGTATTGGCACAATCAGCCGCATTGACGAACAACGCCCTGGTGTTGGTCTGCCAGCGCGTGGGTGTAGAAGACGGCTTCGTCTACACAGGCGGATCAGCAATAGTCGGCCCAGGAGGCATAGAAATCGCCCGTGCGAAACTGTTCGACGAGGACATGTTGGTGGCGGATGTCGATCCAGGTGCTTTGATCCGTGAGCAACGCATCATGCTGCCCGGTGGAGCGATGGACGACTACGAGTTGCTCACGCGCGAGTTGAAACGTATCGGGCGACAGCATCTGGACGGAGAATAGACTATGAATGCAGCAAAAGAACTTGAAATTTCACCGGTTCTAGTTGAACGGATATTGTCGGCCTTTCTGATGGATGAAGTTACCAAGGTGGGCGTGAATCGCGTGGTGCTGGGACTTTCCGGAGGCATTGATTCCGCCGTAGTTTGCTATTTGGCAGCCCGGGCTTTAGGCAAGGAAAATGTCATTCCGGTGATCATGCCATCTGGTGTTTCCAACCCGAACAGCCTGAAAGATGCGCTGGCCTGTGTTGAAGATCTGCAACTACCCAGGCATCACGTCGTGTCCGTTTCTCCACAAGTTGAAACTTACTTTGATAAGCCGGAAATTCCTACCAGCAATGATGAAGCGGTGATGAGAAACCGCATCGGTAACAAAATGGCCCGGGAACGTATGACGATCCTGTACGATTTCTCGGTAATCGAACGCGCACTGGTATTGGGCACCAGTAATAAAACGGAACTGCTATTAGGTTACGGCACCCTGCACGGTGATTTGGCCAGCGCCATCAATCCGATCGGCGATCTGTACAAAATGCAGATTTTCCAGTTGGCCGCACATTTAGGTGTTCCGGAAGCTATCCTCAACAAACCACCTAGCGCCGATTTATGGTCCGGACAGACAGATGAAGGACAACTGGGATTCACCTATGCCGAAGTCGATCGGCTGTTAATTGCCATGATCGACCGTCGTCGCTCGGTTGATGAATTGATTGAAGCTGGCTTCGATACGACCTTCATCCAGCGCATTCAGGAGATGATTCGTTCCTCTCAATTCAAGCGTCGCCTGCCTGTTATTGCCAAGGTCAGTCCGCGCACGATCGACAGGGATTTCAATTATGCTCGAGACTGGGGATTCTAAAACCATGCAAGTTGCAGTTTATGGTGGCAGTTTCAATCCCCCTCACATCTGCCACCAACTAACCATTTTTTATGCACTGCAAAGCTGCAACATCGATCAGGTGTGGCTGGTCCCTTGTAACCAACACGCATTCGGAAAGGCACTTGCCCCTTATGGACTTCGCCATCGACTGTGTGAACTGCTGGCAGAGCCTTTCGGCGACTCCTGCCAAGTCAATGATATCGAACGAACACTACCGAATGAAAACCGTACTATCGACACCATGGAATCCCTTGCATCACGCCACCCGGACATTCACTTCTCTCTGATTCTCGGCTCAGACATTCGTGGAGAGAAGGATCGTTGGAAGCGTTTCGACGATCTGCAAACACAGTTTCCCATTATTTGGATCGGTCGGCAAAATCATTTTCTGGAATCGCAGGATCGGCTGGTACTACCTGACTTATCCAGTACAAAGCTACGAGAAGCATTAAAAACTGGACAATCCGTGCAAGGCTGGGTTCCAAAAAATCTTTTATCTGAATTGGGGAAAACCGAGTGGGTCTGGTAATCATTTGATATTACAAGTAGTATTTACTGTCTGCCAAGTTTCACATTAAACTGTGGTGTAAATTTCTGTCGTCTCCTCTTGACATCGGGGCAAAG
Source organism: Myxococcota bacterium (assembly GCA_965140415.1). Classification (GTDB taxonomy): domain Bacteria; phylum Myxococcota_A; class SURF-8; order SURF-8; family SURF-8. The sequence continues at coordinate 2,577,216 of OZ223209.1, read as the reverse complement.
TTTGGTAATCATATATAGTTAGCGGGCGGCGAAGTCCTGACCTTGAGACGACCGCTTTAGAGTCCCACCGTCCCCCCCAAGTGGCAGAGTGGTTGCTTTCGAGGTCAGGACTTCGCCGTCCGCTTTTTCTATTCTTTGTTGGATTGGTTCACACGTATCAAACGATAAAGGCACCCGACCACAAACCACAAGTACCAACCAGACCTCTGGAGAAAACAGTTCGCCCCTCTACAGCTGTTGCCGCTCCAACAATAAGCGGCTTAACGCAAACCCCTTCCGTTATAGTTTGGCTTTAAGTCCTTCCAGCGTTTTACGATATTGGTCTTTTTCGTTTGCAGGCAGATCGGAATTGGCCACAGCAACTAAAATACTCTGTATCTGATTTTTGGGACTATTTATTTGGTTTGGCTCTACGGACGCTGGTTGAATACGTTCCACCAACGTATCAAGCATGGAGTTGAAAGCTTGCGCCAAGGGTTTCATTTCATCTTTGCCGCGCAGATACACACGCACTTTCAGATTGCCGTCTTGCACCTCGCGAAATGTCTTTTCAAATCGAAACATCGGACCTGCGATGCGATGAGAAACCAAGACGCCAAGATAGCCTAAAATAAGCATCAGAACTATTCCCAGCACAATGGTGGACCAGAAGATGCCCTTTCCCCACGGACCACTTGAAACCATCGCAGCATCGTTAAAGACGTAGAGAAACATATAGCTCATCAACAAAGCCGTGGCCCCGACCGCGAGCAGTTCCAAGGCCAAGATTTTCCCGATATACGAAAACTGAAAGTTTTTTTGAATCAGATAACGCTTACGTTTAAACGGTTTACTCTGGGCCATGTCAGTTCCTTTGAAGCAGAATTATATCGTCCTGCGTGCCGGGTTTGCGATCCGGTCCCATGCTCACCAGAGCGAACCCGGATCCCTTACGGAAATAATTATATGGCTCACCCCAAAGATCAACCAGACTGTCGGAGCCAAGCGAATCGGTGCGATCTTTGGGAAACGCCTGCTCGATCAACTGTTGAAATTCTTCCTCGGTAGGCCAGCGCTTACTCTTTTTCTGGAACCCTGCAATCAACGATTGGATCTGCTTTATCTCCATACCTGTAGACACAGCGTCCACCATGTCTGCCGGAGCACTGACAAAGTTACGCACTGCCGGTATGGAACAAACCGCCCACACTAGTATGGCGAGCAGAACGACCCCAATTAACAATTTCTTCATGAAGCAGACTCCCCATCAATGGGATGGACATCCAAGGTGATCCAATGCATTTATTATAATTGCGGATGTACTTGGCGTCAATAAATCCCTGCAATAACCTCCCCACACGAAGCACAGCTCCCAGCCACCATCCGAGTCGCCAACACTCGAAATCCCATGCGCTCAATTACGCAAGCATTACAAGAAGGACAGTAGGTGGATTCGTGTCGATCCCCAGGCAGGTTGCCTGTATAGACATACTTCAAACCTTTGTTTTTACCAATACGATAAGCGCGATGTAAACTTTCAGTTTCGGTTCGCGCACGATCCAGCATGTGATAATCGGGATGAAAAGCAGAGATATGCCAGGGAATATTATCATCCAGTTCAGCGATGAATCCGGCAATTTGCTCTAGTTCCGCTTCCGAATCATTGAAACCAGGAATCACAAGCGTGGTAATTTCAAGAAACGTCCCGTTTTCATGCAGTGCGGCAATGGAGTCTAGTACTGGCTTTAAGTGAGCACCGATCACCCGCCTGTAACTGTCGTCGCTAAAACACTTCAAATCGATATTTGCCGCTTTTATAAGCTCCCCGAAGTCGCTTATCATTTCGCGGCTCATGTAACCGTTACTTACAAAAACGGAGTCGATGCCCTGCTTTCTGGCTTCAACGGCAACATCATACGCCAACTCTGCAAAAATCGTTGGTTCGGTATACGTAAACGAAATCGTTTCGCATCCGTTGTCTTTCGCCGCCTGTACCAACCGTGAAGAAGACACTGATTCTCCCGGCAGTAGCCCCTCGTTTTGTTGAGGCCACTGACTGATATCGTGATTCTGGCAGAAACGGCAGCGGAAGTTGCATCCAACGGTAGCCATCGAAAAACTGAATGACCCCGGTTTTACATGAAAAAGAGGTTTTTTCTCTATCGGATCGATGTGCGTTGCGATGACCTTGTCGTACACCAGAGTATATAGCGTGCCATCCTGGTTTTCCCGCACGCCACAAATGCCCTTTTTTCCCGGTTTTATCAAACATCGATGGGCGCATAGCCCGCAACGGACCCGCCCCCCCTCTTCTTTTTTGTACCAACGCGCTTCCTTCATGGCAGCAGTATATCACGTCCAGGAAAATCGTTCCAACAATTCACCTTGACACAATAAATACAGGATTGCTACGGTGGGAGCGATTTTGCAGAAGTGGAGGAAGCACAATGTGTAAAAATCGAAGATACGCGATCCTGATGATTACATGGCTGTTACTGGCCGTTTCGATTATGGCCTGCACCAGCGCAAAACCAAAGCCTGAAGGTAAATCTCCGACAGTCTTGAATTTGAAAGATCCTAGCGGAGCGATTGATCGGTTTACGTTGGAAAACGGTCTTGAGGTACTCGTTGTGCAACGAAAGACCGTACCTCTGGTCACGATTCTTACGGCGGTAAAAAACGGCGCGATGGCCGAATCGCCCGAATACGACGGACTTTCTCACCTGTACGAGCACATGTTTTTCAAGGGAAACACGGTGCTGCCCGATCAACAAAGCTACATGCGCCGCACACGTGAGTTAGGAATGTCTTTCAACGGTTCGACCTCAACCGAATCGGTGCAATATTACTTCACCTTGCCAAAAGAGAATCTACAAGAAGGCCTGACCTTCATGCGTGACGCGCTGGTTTCTCCCATATTCGAAGAAGGCGAATTGCGACGAGAAGTATCTGTAGTACTGAATGAATACGACCGTAACGAATCCAGCCCGGTTTTTTATTTGCACCAGGCGATGACGAAAGCACTGTTTTCGAAATATCCTTCTCGTAAAAACGTCATAGGCGAACGTGATGTGATTTCGAGCGTAACACGAGAAAAGATGCAAACCGTAAAGAATCGGTATTACGTCCCCAACAACTCCCTGTTGATCGTCTCCGGCGACGTGACTGCCTCGCAGGTCAAAGCAATGGTTGAACCACTGTTTAGAGAATGGTCGCAGACCGACGATCCTTACATCAAGCATCCAGTTCCAACGCATCCCCCATTAACAAAGGATGGAAGCTTTATTGTCGAACGTCCTTTCCAGAACGTGATTCTTCAATTCGGCTGGCAAGGCCCGAGTGTTTCGGAAGACCCGATCGCCACGTATGCCGCAGATGTATTTTCCTACATTCTTCAACAACGCGCATCCGGTTTTCAAAAACGACTGGTGGATTCCGGTCTCCTTCTGGGCGCCTCCTTCAGCTATTTCACCCAACGCCATGTTGGACCAATTTACCTGACGGGCTTCACCTCTCCCCAGCGAGCCGCCGAGGCACTGACCGCGATCCGCGAGGAATTTCCCCGATTTGTGCAACCAGACTATTTCTCGGAGCAGGAATTGGAAAACGCAAAGCGCATGCTGGCCATAGAAAGCGTGTACAGTTTCGAACGCTCTTCCACTATCGCCCAGGAACTTGGATTTTGGTGGTGCGTTGCCGACACTGACTATCGCCTTAACTACATTAAAAATGTGGAGTCCGTAACCATAGCGGATATCGAACGTTATTTAAATCGCTATGTGATTGACCAACCCAAAATCCTGGGCATATTGACGGCCAGTGAATATCGCGCAAGTATCGAAGCGGCGATGGCTTCCGCACAAGATGAAAAGGAGGTCCGCCCATGACTCGTCAAATCATCACATTTCTTTTGTTTGTATGGTTGCTTCCCGCTGGTTTACAAGCTACAGAGACAAACGATCCCGCCGTCGATTTTACACTAGAGAACGGCCTGAAAGTAATCTTTCTGCCAACACCGAACAATGAAGTGGTGGCAGTGCAACTGGTAATGCCAGGAGCCGCATTGCGCCAAACGGAGGCTACTGCTGGCGTCGAGGAGCTTTTATTACAGGTAATGATCGAGGGCAGTCTCAACCATCCGAAGCTAACGTTGAATCAGGAACTGGATCGCATGGGCGCCAGTTTGCAATCGTCCGTGGACAAGGATTACTCGCTACTGAAAATCCGCTCCATCCGGCCTTTTGCCGAACCGATGCTGAAAATCCTTGCCGATGTGCTTGCGCAACCTTTATTGAAAGAAGATGAAATCGAATTGCAGCGACAACAACAATTAGCCAGCATTCGAGCAAAACAGGATGATCCAGATCAATTGTTGTCACTTGTTTTAAACGAACAGTTTTATGCAGGCCATCCCTACAAAAACGATATCGACGGCACGGAAACCAGTGTAACCAGCTTCACTCGGGAAGATCTCGTAAAACATCATAAAGATCTTATTCGCGAGCAGGGACATTTTCTGGTCATTGTCGGAGATTTATCGATTAATGAACTTCGCCCCTTGCTGGACTCTCTGTTCGGACAAACCTCTCGCGATTTACCGTCTAAGGCCGTAGCACCGAGACTGACACCATCTTCCGAATGGCTCACGATTCAAGACCGGGAGCAGCCCACCCAGTATATCCTTGGAAAGTTTGTGACACCCGCTCCAGGGAAACCACATTACGCCGCTTTGAAAATCGGTTTGGAATTGCTGTCGCAGCGTCTGTGGGACGAAGTCCGAACGAAGCGAGGCTTATCTTATGCGGTCTATAGCGGTCTGGCTTCCAATCATGGCAACTTCGGCTATCTATACGTCACCACTCCGAATGAAAACGAGGCACTACCCGCAATTTACAACGAAGTGCAGCGATTAAAAACGGAACTAATCGCACCGGAAGATTTAAAGGCAGCCAAGGCTGTTTATCGTACGAAATTCTACATGGCCATCGAAGCCAATCAATCACAAGCCGGTTTTCTTTCCGCTGCTGAAGTTTATTTGGGTGGTTATCAAAACCGCAACGCGGTTATCGATGCGATTCGCGAGGTAACTCCCGAGCAGGTTCGAGACGCCGCCCGCGCGACGATGGTAGACTTCTCCTTCGCTGTGGTTGGCAAAGAAAACGAAGTTGAACGTGACGTCTTCTCTACGTTCAACCAAAAGCCTTAAGTCCAATTCAATTGTTTGTAACGATTAAACTGATTTTCGCATAACACAAGTATCTGTTCGATACTAAGGAGACGTAAACATGTCTAGAAGGCAACGTGCTTTCAGCCTTTTCTTCGTATTAACGGCACTATTGCTTACTGTCGTTTTCTACTCACTCGCCGTAGCTCAAGAAAAAGCACCTGCCGATTCATGGATTACTCCTGCCGGATCTGCTGTCGGCAGCCCCGTAATTGTGACCGATTGCCGCCAGTCTGCACGCTATGACGAATCCACCGGCAATCCTCGAGGTCGCGGCGGTATTGGCATTCAGAAAACACTACAACCGGGCGCAATTCAAGCACCAATGCCAGCCAAGATGGCTGAATCCGCCGCCATACCGCAGCAAGATTCACAAGTTAAGTCACCACAGTGCCAGGATGCACCAACGCCCCAAACCACCGGGTCCGTTATTTACCTCTCCAACGACGATTCCATGAGCCTGTCTTCAGCCCAGCGCATCGAATATGCAATCGACAATATGCTACCCATTCCCGTCAATCATCTGCGTCCGCACGAGTTTCTTAACTACTATCGCTTCGATGGTCGCCTCCCCAAAGGCGATTACGTTTTCGCTGTGCAGCCGCAATTGACAGAAGGACTGCTGCGCAATCAAACCACGTTGTCGTTAAGCGTACGCGGAAAGACTTTGACAAAGGAAGAGCGCAGACCTGCGATTATCTCTTTCGTTCTCGACCAATCCGGTTCCATGGCTTCTTCCAATAAGATGGACTACTTGAAAAAAGGGATGAAGCAAGTTTACGATCAGTTTAAAACAGGCGATGTCGTCAATCTTGTCCAGTTCAATCACGAGATCTGTAGCCCACTGAAAGGCTTTGTTGTGGGACGCGACAAACGAGAACTATATGAACAAGCCATCGAGCGACTGGAATCCTGGGGTTCAACCAACCTTCACGACGGTTTGAATCAAGGGTACAAACTCGCCGAAAACTATTTGGAGAAGTCCAAAAACAATCGTGTTGTCATGATTACCGACGCCCTGGCCAATACCGGTGTGACCAACGAAGATTTGACCGCAACGGTCACGAAATACTATGACAAACGCCATATCGCTCTTTCAGGTATTGGGGTCGGCCATGATTTCAACGACCGTATGCTGAATACATTGACCGAACGAGGAAAAGGTGCCTATCTGTTTCTATCCAGTGAGAATGCCGTTTCCCGAGTATTCGGAGATAAATTCATTTCGCTTCTAGAAGTAGTCGCTCGTGACGTTCATTTCAAATTGACTCTACCAGAATCTCTGAAAATGGATATTTTCTACGGAGAAGAAAGCAGCGAAAAGAAAGAAAAAGTTCAGGCCATTCACTATTTCGCAAATTCGGCCCAACTTTTCCTTATGGATCTTAAAGGCGAACCTGCATCCAGAGATGAAATCGGGCTTGATATCGAGTATTTCGATCCGAAAAGTGGCGAAGCAAAAACGGAAAACTTCAAGTGGAAAATCTCTCAGATGCAGTCCGACTCAGCATTAACGGTCCGAAAAGCTCGGCTGATCCTGACCTTCACCGATCTGCTGGCACAAACCAGCCCAGCAACGTATCGGAACTGGCCATGCTGGACGATGCCCTGCTACCGCCTGATTTCTCCGCCGCCTCCTATGCCGCGTCCGCCTCACCCAACTCCAGTACCAGTATGGGGAGTTGATACGAGCTATGCTCAGAAAGCCTGTGTGCACTATCGCTCGAAAATGGAAGAACTGGCAAAAGCGTTAAGTGGAGATAATGAAGTGAACCATCTGATGGACCTTCAAGAGCGTTATTGTTCCCGCTTTGATACCGAAACACCTTCTCCAGATCCCAGCAATGAATAGATTCCCCCGGGTAAACCCGGGGTACTTACTGTTACGGTTCTGTTGGAACCGACCCACCGCTGCTCAACCGCAGCGACGGGAAGGCTCATTCATCCACGGGCAAGCCCGTGGTATTCTGTCAAGAACCGCATAAAATCCTTTCTTCGTGTTCGAGCTTCCTTTTATTTCGGTTCGATACGGATCTCGTGACCATCGGCATCGGGAGTGGTTGTAATTGTCAACAATTCTTTCTTCTGATCCCATTCCATGCTCCAGCTATCCACTGGATCACTAACAGTCACAGTCCAACCATCCGGATAATGGCGAACAGCAGGCAGATATATTTCTGTAGAACCGCTAACACCGGCACGATCCACGAAGGTCAATTCGAACACTCTCGTATCTGGATCAAACCCAAAGGAGATCGGTTTGCCGGCAATCCGGCGCGGATAAGTGCGCACAATTATGTCCGCACTTTCACGCTCGTTCAAATCGGAATCGATAAAACTCCATCCTCCGGGATCCCATGCCCAATACGCCCACCCCGCCATTTGACGATCCGCCATGGCCAACACCTGCTTCATAAACAGATCGGCATTCGTCCAAGCAGAATCGAGTCCCCATTCGCCAATCAACAACGGCCAACCTTCCTTCGTTACTTCTTCAGAGCGGTGCGCTTCCCAGTCAGGTATTGTTGTCATTGTATCCTGATTATAGGATTGATTGTTTTCCACGCTCACTGAATAGAGATGCGGAAAATAAGCAAGTCGAGGCGAACCGTTACGAGGATCATCCAACCCCTCGATCCAACTGGCACTACCGTTACCAGGACCGCCATAGCGAGATTCGAAGAAAATCCAATTTTCCGTATCGACACTTCGAATGGCATTCGTGACTCGTTGGTAAAACGGTGTGAGTTTTTCTTTATCAAAGGATTCGGAACGACTCTCACGTGAAGGGCTCAATCCTACGGCTTCGGCGGCATCAAAATCGGAACCTGGATGCGGCTCGTTCATAAGATCATAACCCAATACAGCAGGATGATCTTTGAATCGCTTCGCAACCTCCACCCACATTGCAGCATAGTGGTCCTGAAGATCGGCATGCTCGCCTTTATCATAGGCCCAGAAATTGTCGAAAGAACGCTGCACTGCCGGTTGGAAATAGTTTAAAAACCACTGATCCTGTAATTCATAAGGTAGGTCATCATCGCGAATAGCCCACTCTGGAGCACCATCACAGCAAAACCGCTGTGCATAGACATCCTGATGCATATCAAGCACCACATACAAGCCAGCTTCCCATAGCAGATCAACGCGCTGTTCGATCATATCCAAATAATTCCGATCAGTTACTCCCGCTTGTGGTTCCACTCCCTCCCAAACCATCAAGAGACGTACGAAATTTAACCCAAAGCTATTTACCAATCGCTCTGCCTGTTCTTTTGGGATGACTGGTAAAACTTCTGGATTTGATTTCGTTCCATAATCAATGTTGACTCCATGAAGGATCATCACCCTACCCTGTTCATCCGTAATGAATGGAATCGCTTCCGCTTCGATACTTGAATCGATATCCCCCTCCCATTCAAGATCCACATCAGCGTCCGTTCTGTTGTCCACACAAGAACCGTCTATACAACTTTGATTTTCACCACATGCCTGGTCACAGTCAGCGGAGTTTGAGCAAGCGCTTGTCAACCAAAGGATGCAGCAAAGAGTTACAACGGCGACAAATGCATATCGAAGCATCGAAAACCTCCATCATTCACGATATTCTGGCGGTGCGCTTAAAGCACAATATTTAATGGATATCAGTATGGAGAATTACTGTCAACACTGAACAAATCGGGCAATAAACGAACCCAATCACGAGTATGTGATTACAGGAAATGGGCGAACTTCATCTAAACCGAACCGCTCGGCATAGATCCTGCGTATTCCGTGGCAATACGAAGTCATTCCGCAATAGGAACAGTCAGACGACTTCACAAAATCCGATTCGGAAATATCCTCTGCAATTATGGGTAAATCCTTTAATAGAGATAAATCCTCGATGGCACATAACGGTGGACCGCAGGCACTGCTTAAACCATCCAACCCAATTTCAGCATCAGCCAACAGATGCAATGCGCGCGTCAACGGCTTTCGAAGCGCAGACAATCGTGGAGTATGTGCGAGGTAATCCTCTTCATAACGCCCCATGGGCGCAGCCAATGAGAAATTGATCATCAACTCCCGACCCGATCTGTCACGCTCTGCGATCACAAAACGAGCGTATTCCGGCAAAGTTTCAATGTTTAAATCCGTCATGACAAAATTCAACATGACAGGCACATTGCCATCCAGCAAGCTCCTTAAGGCATTAAGCGTTCGGCTAAAACCTCCCGGCTTTTCAGTAATACAATCAGCCACATCGGCAGAGGCTCCATGCAAAGCGAGGAAAACCCAATCCAAACCTGCTTTTTTCAGTGCATTGACATCGCGTTTACTTTGAATGCTAAAACCATTGGTTTGCAATGAAACTTCCGCAATACCCTTTTGCTTGGCAAGTCTAATCAATTCAGGCAGTTCATTTAGCAACGTTGGCTCTCCCCCGGAGAATGCAAGGTAATGAAGTCCCTTTTGCGCTAATAACCCGATCATTGCCTTATTCAATTCAAAGCCGGGATCAATTTGATCCTGCCTGAGCCAACAGAAATGGCAGTTTTCGTTGCATTTGAAGGTGGGACGTAAAATGGCTTCCGAACGCATCTGACCATCATGATTTCGGTGATTGAATACTACGTAATATGGCAACAGCCACTCGGGGTAATTCAGCACAATCTGGGCAATGCGCTTTGCCCCAACAGGATCCTGAACAGATTCAGGAGTTGGCATAACGGATGTAATCCCTACATACTTTAAGGCTTTGCGAACAGACTCACGCGAAATCAATCGACCATCGTCCTGTATGTCAACACGACTAGCACCATTGACTTTGGCCAATCTTGCCAACCGGATCATGGCTGCCACTGCCGATTCGGATTCCGCCTGCAATACGACATGCAACGGACGTTCAGCAAGAGCTTGAATCAACTCCCGCTTGATCTTTTCTTCATTTTGTTTATTGATCAGTACAGACTTTCGCTCCATCGCAAAGCCATCACCTATAGAGTAAGACTCTTCTTTGATACCTGCTTGCAAGGAACGATGCAAGGAAAAGTCGTTTACACTTTGAACACGATACTTTTAATGCGTTCTTTAAGCTTCTCGTTCTCTAACCAGTTTGATAATTTTATCCGGTATTTTTTCCAGGCTGACAATATCTTCCGCCGCGCCGATATCAATGGCTACTTTGGGCATTCCGAATACGACACAACTTTTCTCATCCTGTGCAACCGTTGCAGCGCCAGCCTCCTTCATTTCCAGTAGCCCCCTCGCTCCATCTCCACCCATTCCGGTTAGAATCACACCAATTGCATTCTTCCCCGCAGTCTTCGCCACAGATCGAAACATAACGTCCACCGAGGGCCGGTGCCGGTTTACCAATGGTCCCTCTTTGACATTTACGTAATAACGCGCACCAGATCTACGCAACAGCATATGTTTTCCACCGGGAGCGATCAATGCAACTCCAGGAACAACCGCATCTCCATCCTCTGCCTCTTTAACACTCATTTGGGAATTATCATTCAGTCGTTCCCCAAACGACTTTGTAAAATACTGCGGCATATGCTGAGTGATGATCGTTCCAGGTGAATTAGGAGGCATTACTTTTAAAATAGATTCCAATGCGATCGTACCTCCTGTAGAAGATCCGATTGCAAGGATCTGGTTTGTCGTCTGACTGAGTGCACCGATTGCTGTTTTCCCTCCCGAAACAAGTTGGGCAATTTTAGCTCGGCGCGTGATATCTACAACAGAAGCGGCTTTCACTTTATCAACCAGTTCAACCGCCATGTCCCCTACGCTATACGCAGCCCCCGGCTTGCATAATACTTCAACTGCTCCAGAATGCATTGCATCCAAAGCCATTTGACTTCCAGCTTTTGTCAATGATGAAATAATGATAACCGGCAAAGGAAAATACTTCATCAGCTTTCGCAGGAAAGTAACACCGTCCATACGAGGCATTTCAATATCCAACGTCAATACATCCGGTTTCTTATCGACGATCATATCACGAGCAACATATGGATCCGGAGCTGTGCCAACAATCTCAATATCCGGATCTTTAGAAAGTTCCTGCTTAAGGATCTGCCTGACTACAGCCGAATCATCTACGATCAATACTTTAATCACGACGTCTCCCCTCATTTCCAAACACTGGGAACCAATCCGTTTCCCGAATAAAATCGGTTTTTACAACTGCGATTTCATTAGAAGAGCACATGTAAACGATTTTTCGTCCTCTCTCTCCTCCTACGTCTTCATCGTGTATGGTCAATCCCTTCCTGCGCATTACGTCCCTAGCGACCGCCACATTGCCACGAGCGACCTCTCGCTGTCCCGCATTGGCCCAGATTGGAATGGAACCACCATATACTCCAATACGTAAATTATCTGGTTTAGAGCCATGCTCAAGAAAACCTTGCAGAAGAGCGGCACAAGCAGGGAGACCAAATAGAGCCGTTGATTCCTGATTTGATTTTGGAAGTGGATAAATAAAATGACACGCGCCACCTCTCTTCAACTTAATATCAAATACGGTAACGGCAACAGAGGATGCTACCACTGTTACAAGGGCAATGTCTCGATCAGGAATCAACACATTTCCTGCATCCAATACGATCTGCTCCGAGGATTTCGCCCGGATCTTTCGTTTAAACTCAAATCTACTGTTTTGGGGATCCGTGCGCCTCATTGGGCTTACTCGTCAAATTGGATGCCCAAATCGATCCGGCTATCATCGTCCGTCTGGAAATGAAGCCATTCCGAATAATCTCCGCTTTGAGAAGAAAAGTCTTCTTTATCAATTCGCTTGGTTTCAGGAATACCTAAATTGACAACGACACCGGTACCAAACACTTCTGCAACAAGTGAACCGGCCAGCATATTCAGGATTTCGCTTAATGCTCCACCTGCTTTCTCGGCAGCCTGTTCATCATCAGGCTCTACTCCCAACAGATTAGCAGCCAGTTCCGTACCAAACTGAAATGAAGAGGCCAGCGCAATTCTACCTTTTTTCGGACCAGAGAAAGAGATAACAGACATCAGGACATCATCGTCCCATTCTTCCTCTTCTTCCATGGGTTCGGTAAATATAAATGCAGCCTCCTCTAATACACGTCCCGCCACTTCGGCTATCTGTTCACGATTAGGCAGTTCACTCATGACTAGCCTCCCCTTCCCCTTTGAGGACTTCAAGAACGATATCCCGTAGTTGTTCCGGAGTAAACGGCTTGTTAATATACCCTCTAACGCCACGCCGCATCAGGGAATCGATACGGGCCTGACTTCTCTCGGTGGAAATGATGACTACGGGAATTTGGTTAAATGCCTCATCAGCAGACATTTTTTCCACCAGTTCCAACCCGTTCATTTCCGGCATATTGATATCGGAGAAAACGATATCCACCCATTCTTTGTCCAAGACCTCAAGGGCTTCTACCCCGTTCGCGGCATCATGCAAAACACCGATTTGCAGTCCGGACATATCCAGTGATTTCTTGATCACGGAACGGATAATGTCAGAGTCGTCAACCACTAAAATATTGTACCCCATCATTCTCCTCCAGTAGCCTTCCTGAAAATATGTCCAATTTCGTTAATTTGATCTAAGATCTCACTAGCTACATACTCAAGTCGGCCAACTTTTAATCCCAAGCGCGAGATCGTTTCCGGCTCGACTTTACGGGACAACTCACCGACATCCGCTCCAAAACCAAGCGAATGGGCCAAGCTGTCAGCAATATGTACCAAGTCAATCAAGTTCTGGTCCGCACCTTCTGGCGTTTCATTGGGCCGATGATGCCATCCTACCGCCCAGACAATCGGATCGGGGAAATTCCATTGCTTCGCGATATCGATACCGATCTCACTGTGGTCAATGCCAAGTAGCTTTCTTTCAAGTGAAACGAAAGCCTCATCTCCCTTATCCAAATTATCCTTTACCGCTTGCTGCTGCTTTGAAAGGAACGTACCGATAGCCAGTTTTCCTATATCATGCAACAAACCTCCGGTGAAGACAAGGTCTGAAACATTCAACTTCAACTCTTTCGCCAACCGCTCTGAAACCATGGCAACAGCTATAGAGTGAACCCAAAATGAATCGGAACTGATGTCGTAACCGGCTATCTTATCCGGCAACACTCCCAACATGGATGTCGCCAAAGCAGCTTCGAAAACACGCCTTGCTCCAATCACAACAACCGCTTGGCGTACGCTTGTCACTTCCTTGGGGCAACCGAAATAACTGGAATTGGCAATATGTAAAATATTGGCCGTCATCGCGGGATCGAGTTTGATAACCTTTTCAAAATCCCCGGCTCCTGCATTCTTTGAGTGGATTAGAGTTGAAAGATGCGCCACCGCACCCGGAATAGGCGGAATTCGCTCTACTTGTGAGAGGATTTGATCTTTTAAGGTCATAGCTCCCACCTTTCCCCTTGGGATTGAATTTCCACACGACCATCACCAAGGAATAATCGTGCAGTCCGGGAACGATTCCCCCCCACATCTTCCGCTTTTATTATCACACCATTCTTCCAGAAGATTTTTCTCAGTACTGTATAGTTACGCTTTCCGATATCAAAGACACCCTTGTCGTCATAGACTTTTCCGCCACCTGTTACCTTGACGATCAAATTGTCTTTTTTACATCCAAGCTCATACATTTTCTTAAACAGAAGAGGGACACCGGTATCTGCAAACATCGCCGGTTTTACCTTCGCTTTTTCCGGAGAAGTTTTAGACAATGGCAACATATAGTGAATCATACCTCCGACATGCAACACAGGATCGTACAACATCACTGCGATACAAGAACCCAAGGCATATGTTACCAGCACCCCATCAGCATCATTGCTTACCTGTATGTCTGAAATATCTACCGTTATCAGGTTCATGATCAGACCTTATCTAAACGATTTGAATTATTATGATAGCCACCATCTTCCCAAACGGTTCAACACCTTCTCAGTTTTTCCTGTAGACTGAAGGTCGAATAACTTTAAATCCGTTTTTCAACCCAGTAAGCGTTTCTGTGTGACCAATTACCAAGTAACCACCCGGAGCGAGTAACCGTTCGATTTCACTGATAAGATTCTGGCGTACTCGCTTGTCAAAGTAAATCATAACGTTTCTGCAAAACACGAAATCAAGCGGGCCTGTCATTGGAAAAGGCGGAGCAGAAAGGTTCAAGCGCTTGAATACGATTTTCTCGCGCAACAGCGGTTTTACCCTAAACAATTCATCTTCTTTTCCAACATGGCCTTCACGTTCAAAGTGCTTGATACGCAAAGTCTTAGGAATGCTCCCCACCGTTTTGGGATCATAAAGACCGGACTGGGCTCTCGCTAGAATCCGAGTAGAAATGTCCGTTGCCAGAATCCGATATTCTGCCGACTTTCCATCCATTGCCTCTTCGATCGTCATGGCCATACTGTAGGGCTCCTCACCGCTTGAGGATGCCGCAGACCAGAATCGAAAACGCTTCTGACCTTTATCCAAACGCGCTTTGACAGATTCCGCTAGCAGATCGAAATGATCCGATTCCCTGAAAAAGCTTGTGAAGTTTGTTGAGATGGCATCAAGAAAGTGGATAAGCTCTTCACCAGTCACATCATTCTGCAAGAAATCGAGATAATCCCAGGCACTATCGATTTTTAACACGCGCAAGCGTTTTTGCACACGCGCAGAAACCAAGGCTTCTTTACCCGGCTTGATATCAATCCCTGCCATCGAGTATGCAATCTCGCGAAATTTATCAAATAGCTTTGCGTCCATTTTCAACCTGCGTAATTATTTTCACTCAACATCACCAAGCTTTTCACCTTATACGCTCATCACCGCTTTCGTTTCTTCAGCGGTAAGTACCTTGTTGATATCCAGCAGGAAAACCACACGCTTGTCGATCTTTCCTACACCAAGAATAAAGTCCGTGTTAATCGATCCGCCACCAAAAGTAGGAGGAGGCTCGATCTGAGAGGAACTGACATCCAACACTTCCAGCACCTCGTCCACTAGAATTCCCATCGTCAGTTCGATGTCATTGTGTTGCACCTGAACGACAATGATGACCGTCTGATCGGTTTCTTCTGTCTGGTCCATTCCGAATTTCATACGCAAATCGATAACGGAAATCACTTTTCCCCGCAGGTTAATGACTCCTCGGATAAACTCATCGGTCTTGGGAACTCGCGTAATATCCATCATTCCAATAATTTCACGAACCTTCAGAATTTCAAGCCCGTATTCTTCTTTGGCGAGCTTGAAAGTCATATACTTCCCCGCTAAGGCTTCACCAACTCCTGTTGAAAGCGCATCTTCGTTTTGGGCGTCCTTCTCCGTTCGCCCCACATCCGTTCCTTTGTCATTTTCCATTTTGCCCTCCTTGATTCATCCGGCTCAGCACATCAACGATCCGATTGCCACAACTTCAACTCGGATCTTTCTTTGCCGAACCAAATTTTCCATCCATTATAATCGAACCGATTTCCTCTACATTTAAAATCAAGCCAACGCGACCATCAGACAGAATCGCCGCACCGGAAACGAACTTCATTTGCTGCATACCCTCACCAAGACTCTTGATAACCACCTGCTGCTGGGTAAGAACATCATCAACCAATAAACCGATTTTCTTCCCATAGCTTTCAAGAATCACAACCAGCGCATCGGTTGGCTCCTGTTTCGCTCCGGAAATATTGAACAACCGATCCAAACGCACGAGTTGAAGAATTTCACCTCGAACATTGATCAGCTCTCCCTTACCTCCATAAGTTGACAACATGGAAGCATCCGGCTTGATCGATTCGATGATGGAAAGAGTCGGTATAATGTATCGCTCATCACCAGATGAAACCAACATGCCGTCGATGATCGCGAGAGTCAGCGGCAGTGTAAGTTTGAAGGTACTCCCCTTCCCAGCTTTGGAAGAGATGATTACCCGCCCTCGCATGGCTTCGATATTGCGTCGAACAACATCCATGCCAACTCCACGCCCGCTGATTTCTGTCACTTTCTTTGCCGTTGAAAAACCCGGAGCAAAGATCAAATTAAAGATCTCACCTTCGGATAGATTGTCATTTTCTTTGATCAATTGATTTTTAATCGCTTTGGCAAGAATCGCTTCACGATCCAACCCTTTACCGTCGTCAGCAATCTCAATCACAATGCTTCCACCTTCATGGTAAGCGCTAAGATGAATCACCCCGGTTTCCGATTTGCCTGCCTTTAAACGATCTTCAACGGACTCGATCCCATGATCGACGGAGTTTCGTATCATGTGAACAAGTGGATCACTGATCTGTTCAACCATACTGCGATCCATTTCCGTACCTTCACCCGATTGAACGAAATTGATTTTCTTTCCGCCCTTCCTGGACAGATCGCGAACCATACGAGCCATTTTCTGGAAAACGCCACGCACCGGAACCATGCGCATTCCCATGCCGACGATTTGAAGATCTCTTGTAATTTTGGTTAGTTGACCAAGATAGTTTCGAGCCGCAGGGTTGACGATTCGCGCGATTTCCGGCAGATTGGCCACCATCGATTCGACGATCACCAGCTCACCGATCATTTCAACCAGATCGTCAACTTTTTCCAGATCGACTTTCACAGTTTCTTTAATCTTGGCCTGGGCTTGAGCCTTATTCTGAGCACGGATCGCCTTTGCAACTTCTTTGGGTTTTACAACTCCTTTGGAAACAAGTTGCTCACCGATCGGTTTGCCACTACCAACCTGGTCGATTAATGCACTATCAACATCTTCCCGCTTTACTCTTCCGCTTGCGACCAACACTTCACCCAATCGGTCGCCCGCTTCAGCCTTTATTTCGTCCTTTTCCGGAATTTCCTCGCCTTCAATTGCGGCATTCAAGCGAACAAGGTGTTCTTCAAGTTCTTCTGTTGGCTGGATAGAAGTCGATTGCTCGGTTGCATTGCGTACTTTATCGAGCATTCCTCGCATCATTTCAACGGAATCAAAGACCAGATCCAGATTGGTTCCTGCCAGCTCCAGAGAACCTCGTCTTACATTATTTAAAAGAGTCTCGGTTGTATGAGCAAGAGAAGAGATGTCTGCAAGCTCAAGAAATCCAGCGACTCCCTTGATAGAATGGAAGACGCGAAACAAGCCATTGACTTTTTCCGGATCAGGACCATCCGCTTCCACCTGCATCAGAATCAGATCAGCCTGGTTGAGCCCTTCATCGCTTTCCTGAAGAAAGTCACCTATCATTAAAATGGTTTCATCATCGCGGGAAACGCTTTTTACCTTTTCAGCATCTTCCTGTTCTGAAGCTTCGGCACTTTGGGTGGAATCATCTTCATCGCTTTTTTCTGATGATCCAATTTCAGCTTTCTCCGATTTCACAGCAGGCTCACCAGCCGTCTCTCCTGAAGAATCTAACCCCGCGGTTAGCACCGGCCAGATTTCATCCTTCGGAAATTTCCTGAACTCGGAATATGCTTCGACGGCACGTGCAATCCAATCTTTCACTTGCAGAAAAATGTCCACTTTCTCAGTCAAATCCCCAGTGGACTCCATAAAATCTTCCAATTTATGACAAACTTCCTGCAAATCATCCAAGCCCACAACTCCGGCTTCACCCTTCATCGTGTGAATTCGTCGTTTCAAGCCCGCAAGATCCGTCTCGCCCGTTTCAATTCCTAAAATATCACCTTCGATTTCATCAATAACCACTTTCTGGGTCGACAAGAAGTCACGAAAAGTTGGTTCATCGACCCAACTTGGGAGTTCAAACCGTTCCTCTACATCAGAAACATCCTCAACAGCGGATTGTGCCGTTTCACTCCTAGGTTTTATTCCTTCGCGCAGAGCATTTTGCAGGCGAGAAACCGATTCGGAAACCGCTCCGAAATCCCCTTCGGCATCTTCCGAATCATCCATGATGATATTTCTTAATTTTGCAATCGAATCGGAAATTAAAACCTGAATAGAATCTTCCGCATCTTTAACAAGTTCAGCCAACTCTTCAAAAGACGAGAGGATTTGTGCCAGAGCAGGCTTATCGCCGCTATCCGCCATGACAACCGAAGAGGCCAGTTCCTCAACTAGTTCTTCAGGTTCACGTTTTCCCATTGAATTCCCCTTTATTCGCTCTTATCTCAATCTTTTCAGAACCGTTATTATATCTGCTTTATGTCGTTGACATTTCAATTCCAGAATCTGCCCCCTCATTTAATCCGCGAGACAGCAACTTGCTGAAGGCCGAGTACAATTCGTTTATTCCAAAAGGTTTTCCCAAGACATAATCCACTGACCCATTGGGCAATAACCGCATTTCATCCGGGTATCCGCTGATAACCATGATCTTGATATTACGAGTCTCTTCATTGCCACGAATTGCCTCAATCACCTGCCTGCCATCCGTGCCAGGCATATGTAAATCCAAAATCACAATATCTGGCAGTTTCATGCCCAGTTTGATCAGCGCGTCATAGCCACTCGATACGGATTCCACATCCATACTCCATTTTGACCGCTGTAGTGCGCGCGACACAAAATGCAACACAGATTCATCATCATCGACAATAAGTACCTTGCAATCGTTTACCAAAATCCCTGTATCAAGATCGTGCTGTACCATAAATGCGACCAGCGCATCTCGACTGATGGACCATGTTCCGGTAATCGGATTCTGCACCGCCGCAATTTTTCCACTCGTTAAATATCGTCTGACCGTCCGTGACGGTATCCCCAACAATTGGGCAACATCTCCACTAGTAAAGTGATCTTTATGCTTCATGCCTTACCCTCGACAGCGATAACTGCCAAACAGAGCCTCCCAGAAAATCATACTGCTTTTACACGAATTGCCAGAAAGCCCAATGACCTTTTGGCCATTTGGCCGACTTGCCTATTAGCCTCTCATACTAATTCGTACAAATCAACTAAAAAATGATTGTTTTCTTATTATTTTTTTTCCACGCTACTATTATCGTGCTTTTTCAGGCACTTATAAACCATGAACGGATATCGAATCTTAAAACACCATTGTGCCACTTAAGAACCGCACACAACCATGTCCGGTTTACCCTTTGGCCACATTAGTAATATTCATAATTTTTCCTCTTTAGTAGACACAGAACACCAAACGTATTCTTGGATGAGATCGATTTTCTCATTAATCTTCCGACTTTTTCCTCCTCTAGCAGTGATACAACCGGGTTCATTTTCTTTAATGGCGACATGACAGCGCTTGCTCGTTGGTAAACGAACCTAATTACTGCATTCTTTTTGCACCAATCAATCTCTTTGTACTCAACGATTGGATCTGGTTACAAAGCTTTATAGAAAATAAGAGGTTAGGCTTTGAGGCGAGAATTCTTAACCCATAAAAACAAACAGCATTTTCAGTAGTATTACCGAAAATGCTGTTCTAGTATTTATTTTGGCGACCCCAGCGGGAATTGAACCCGCGCTACCGGCTTGAGAGGCCGGCGTCCTAACCGCTAGACGATGGGGTCAGCGTTAGCATAAAAAAATGGTTCGGGGACAAGGATTCGAACCTTGATTAACGGGGCCAGAACCCGTCGTCCTGCCATTAGACCATCCCCGAACACTTATTGTCACTTCTCTGAAGGATAACAAAACACGTAGGTTTTGCCTTTTATCCAGCTGACGTTAGCTCCCGCCCACACTCCACGTTTTTTTGAATGGTTGGAATAGTGAACGGATTTGACGCCCGGAACGACGATACCCTTGGTCTTCTGCACGCTTTTCACACCGATATAGGTTTTACGATAGAACTTCAGTACTCGTTTGTAACTCTGGCCAACCAAGTACCGGTTCGGTTCAACCTGAACGCTATCGCGCGGCAAAGCGAAACCAAGGCATCGTTCCTCCGCTGTAGCGGAAACAGAGAAGAGCAACAAGGCAATCACAACAATTAAAAGAACTTGTAAGGATCTCGACATGGTCTTTGTCCTCAGCAGTAGCGAGACGAAAAACTATCCGAAGGTCATCTCTTTGTCAAGGATTTTTGCCTAAACTTTTTTCACTTTTTCCTCTTCCAGAAATTCTCCATGCAAATTTTATAAAAAGATATCTCTTTTCCTTTTGAAAACGCTTTGCCTGTTTATAATAACTTCACCTAACCGTTTGTTCAATAGAAAGGGAGCTGGCGGATGCGAATTCTTTCATGGAATGTCAATGGTCTTCGTGCAGTGCTGAAAAAGGGGTTTCTTGAATGGCTGGAAAAAGAAAGTCCGGACATCATTTGCCTTCAAGAAATCAAAGCGAAACCGGAGCAAATCCCGAAATCGGCTCAGAACGTAAACGGCTACCATGTAATCTGGCAATCCGCACAACGCCCAGGCTATTCTGGCACTGCCACCTATTGTAAAACAGAGCCACTTTCCGTTACCGACATGAACGTGGTCCGCTTCGACGAAGAAGGTCGGGTGCAAGCCTTGGAGTTCAAGGACTTCACACTAATCAACGCCTATTTTCCCAATTCGCGCCCGGAACGCGCAAGACTCGATTACAAACTGGATTTCTGCGAGCAGATGACCGCATTCTGCAACGATCTCGTTAAAAAAGGACATCACATCGTACTGTGCGGAGATTACAACATCGCGCACAACGAAATCGATCTGGCCCGCCCGAAAGGCAACGAAGAAAGTCCCGGCTTTTACATCGAAGAGCGCCAGGCGATGACGGAATTTCTGAAAAACGGATACATCGATACATTCCGCCACTTCGTCAAGGAGCCGGATCATTACACTTGGTGGTCCTATCGCGCTCGCGCCAGAGAACGGAATGTCGGCTGGAGAATCGACTATCACTGTGTTGATGAAAAACTGCTGCCGAAAGTCAAATCCGTAGGAATTCTGAGCGATGTCCTGGGTAGCGACCACTGCCCGGTCGAGTTGGTTCTGAAATAGAAGAAAGGGAGAAAGCCCGCAAGCCACCTCCCTTTGTTCTTAATCGCTCAATGGAACTTCGTCAGGCACCACGGCGCAACATGCGCCCAGGTCGTGGGTCCGCATGAAGACCGTCACCATCCACTACGGTGTGGCCATTTATGAATACCCGCTCGATGCCGCTTGGGAAATGAGCCGGATCTTTGGCGTGACCGTTGGTTCCGATCGTATTCTCATCGAAAAGAACCAGATCCGCGAAATACCCTTCCTTCACTTCGCCGCGCTGCTTGATCTGCAATTGCTTGGCAGGCAACGACGTTGATTTCCGAATCGCTTCCTGCATACTTAACGCACCCCATTCCCGTGCATAGGTTCCCAGGAATTTCGGGAAACAGTCGTAGGTAAGATGGGAAGGCAACCCGAAACCCATCGGAATGGTATCGGTGACGATCGACACATTCGGGTCCAATAGCGTTCCCAGTAACGAACGCTCCACCAGTGGATCGCCCGGATAGGTAGCGGTTTCGAAGATCAGTACGCGACCATCTTCCTCCAGTAACAGATCGCACATTGCATCGAATGGATGCACCCCACGGGATTCGCCGACTTCCAACAACGTTTTCCCAACCAAAGGCTGGTTCTTTTCGCTGACCAGGCTCATGATGCTGGCACAGCCCCAACCCATGACCTTAAACAGATTCATCGACCAGGAATCGCGCCCGCGGTGCGGCCATTTCGTATCGCCCTTCTCGATGCTGCGTCGAATCAACTTGCGTTGCTCCGGGTCCGCCAGGCGAGCACGAACGACCTCCAGCCCTCCCTGCAACGACCATGGCGGGAAAAAGGCAAGCAGATGCGTAAAGCCTGCCGAAGTCGGCATACCGTCGATACCAACCGGATAGCCTTTCTCGATATGGCGCGCAACCGCTTCAAGATGTACTTTCACCGCACTATCGATCGGAACCGGAAACTCCTTCTTGCTGTACAAGTAACTGACGCCTTTGATCAGGCGGTTCATCGCCCCATTCAATGGACCGGGAAGGTTGGGAATCCAGAACAGGTGGCTGATCTGCACCGGCACCTGGGCATCACGCCCGATATCCAACACTTCTTTAATCGCTTTGCCAAGCGTATCGGAACTATAAGAGCGCAAGTGAGAAGTGAACACGCCGTTGTACTTTTTCACTTCCTTGGCCAACTCCGTCAATTCCCACTGATCCGAGTTCAAACCGGGAAAATACTGCAAACCGGTAGACAATCCAATCGAACCAGCCTCCAAGCATTCCGCCAGTTTCTTCCGCATGTGACGAACTTCTCCCTGAGAAGCCAGATCCATTTTATCGCCCATCGCATCCATGCGAAGAATGCCGTGCCCGGTCAATAGAGCCGCATTAAGCAGCATGCCATGACCTTCATAGGCTTCCATCATCTCACCGAAGCTTTTCCAGTGAATGTGGGGACGCTGATCCTCTCCCAGGAAAAAGTTGTAGAATTCGAATTGCGGAACGTCATTGGTTGGGGAAATCGGTCCCATTCCAACACCACAATTGCCACCAACATATGTCGTAATTCCCTGCCTCACCAGCGGTTCGAGAACGGGAATATGGTCGGCATGATGCATTCCCATATCCGCATGAGAGTGTACATCGATGAAACCAGGACATAGCGCCAGTTTGTTCGCAGAAATACGGGTGGCGGCTTGCGCCTTTTTCAAATCCCCGATTGCAGCGATGCGATCACCACTGATTGCCACATCGTTTCTTCTCGGTCGGCGACCACTACCGTCGTAAATTCTTGGATTTTCTATAATTGTGTCAAATTGCATGGAACTTCCTTTCTACAACTCCGACAAAGAGCTTTTATCGGCATGAAGGCAACCGATACAAAGCGAAAAAGAGAGAGAAACGACTCGTGCAAAATCCAGCTTGAAGCCATCGCGTTTCGGATAAAAGCAGATTAACCCGGCCATCCAGATGATTAAATTCCTCCACCCTGGCTGTATAGTTCATGTATCGGCCTGTTCTGCAACACGCGTGTCCCCGGAGGAACGTCTTCCGTCAACCAGACGTTACCACCAATGACACTCCCCTTGCCTACCGTCACATTGCCAAGTATCGTCGCTCCGGAGTATATAATCACATCATCTTCGATGTTCGGATGACGTTTGACCCCTTTGATCGGGTTGCCATCCTTATCGACCGGGAAACTTTTCGCACCCAATGTCACCCCCTGATAAATCCTAACGTTATTCCCAATCACGCAGGTTTCACCGATAACCACACCGGTGCCATGGTCGATCATGAAATTTTCCCCGATTGTCGCCCCCGGATGAATGTCGATTCCGGTAATACTGTGAGCGTATTCGGACATGATGCGCGCAATCGTAATTGCATCCAGTTTGAACAGTTCATGGGCAATGCGGTGCGCCAGTGTCGCATTGATTCCTGGATAGCAGAAGATGATTTCATCCTCGCTTTTTGCGGCGGGATCGCCTTCGAAGGTCGCTCGAACGTCCTTATGCAACATGCTGGAAATGGTCGGTACTCGTTCCAGAAACTGATTCGCAACCTCATCGGCCTGAATTTCGCACATTTCGCAGCTATCCTTTGTCCCCTCACAGCGGAAGCACAGGCCGCGATTGATCTGTTCCCTCAGCACATGAAACAGCTTATCCAGTTGCGCGCCCAAATGAAAACTCAAGCTTTCGTTATCGATATGTTCCTGGCCGAAACAACGAGGAAAAACGATCGACCGCAACGCTTCAACCATGCCGATAATGGCATCTCTCGAAGGCAAAGGCTTACATTGAGAATTCCGAACACGCATGGCTTCCGGACCGGAACGCTGTAAATCCGCTACGATAGCCGCCAACCGGGAATGTCCGTTTTTTGCAACGGAATTCTCTTTCGAAGTAGGTATCGTCATGTCGCCTCCCAGGGCGGTATAACGCCAAATAACTGGTTATTTTCCAGCCGCTACGTTATGCGAAATTGCACACTGCGTCAATCAAATCCCTCATCGGAATGAACATTTGACAATCCGCGTCAGACAATATTAAGCTTTCAACACATATTTAGGGATGAAAATTCCAAGCATAACGGAAGAAACGCAAGACAAACCGACGAAAAGCATCGCCTATTCCACCCAAGCAAGGTATACTCGGAATCTATCCTTCAGGAGTTTAGATTATGAATGAACGGGAACGAAACCGCATAGAAGCTGCCGAACATTTTCGCACCGCGTTTAAATTGCTCGGCTTTCCAATGGAGCAGGATTCCGAATTGCAGGGCATGCCCGAGCGAGTCACCACCCTGTACCAGGATCTCTTTGCAGGCATGGAACCGTCGGAACCACCTGAACTGTCCGTAACCGACTATCCAGGCAGTGAAATGGTGATTATTCGCGATATCACGTTTTACTCGATGTGCGCCCATCACCTGCTTCCTTTTTTCGGGCGGGCGCACGTGGGCTATGTTCCTGCGGGCAAAGTCGTCGGCCTGGGATCATTGCCGAAGGTGCTGGAATTCTTCTCCCGGCGACCTCAACTGCAGGAACGTCTGGCGGAGCAGGTAGCCGATTTTCTTGGCGAGGCAATGTCACCGGCAGGGCTGATCGTACACCTGAACGCACGGCATATGTGCATGGAAATGCGAGGATTGAAAAACGTAGGCAGCGTTGACTATACCGCATCCAGGGGAGTGCTGACATCTGGCGAATTACGCCAGGAATTCTTTAAAAAAGTCTTATAAAAGATCCCATGGGAATCATCGGAAAACCACAACAAACAGAAGCGTTGATTCTGGGTGGCGGTCCGGCTGGACTATCGGCGGCCATTTGGTTGCAGAAATTTCAAGTGCCGTTCGTCTTGATCGAACGGGCGGAACGCTTGGGCGGCTCCCTTCCCCGAATCAACCTACCTATTGACGATTTCCTTGGACATTACGCTAATAACGGAAAAGAACTGCAAGTTTTACTTGAAGAAGAATACCAAAGAAAAGGTCTCTCTGCTGAGTTGAATACGGAAATCCTCTCCATCGATCCGCAGCGAAAACTCATACGGACAGAATGGGGGAACTATCAGGCCAAAGCACTGATACTCACACTGGGAATCCGGCCACGTGAGCTGGAAATCGACAACTTCTGGAAACTGTATGGAAAAGGAGTTTCTCTCTCCGCCAGCAGCGATCTCGAAAAAATATCAGGTCAAACCGTTTACATCGTTGGCGGTGGAGACGGCGCACTTGAGAACGCCTTGATCCTTGCCGATCATTGCCCATCTGTCACGATCGTGCACCGAAAAGCCGAGTTTCGTGGGAGAGAGGAATTCATCCGTCGCGTTCAGGAACATCCAACCATCGATTGTCTTATGGAAACGGAAGTCGTGGGTTTGCAGGAGAGCGATGAAAAACTGAGTCATATCAAGTTGATTACTCAAGGAGTAGATGAGAAACGCAAAACGGACTGGCTGGTTTTGAAAATCGGATATCGACCCAATACGGACCTGATTCCTCCCGGTTCGTTACATTTAGATGGCGCGGGCTATATCGAAGTCAATCGCTACCTTCATAGTTCGGAAGACGGCGTCTTTGCCGCTGGCGATATCGCCAATCCCAAATCACCAAGCATTGCCGCTTCTGTTGGAGATGGAGCCGTCGTCGCCCGTGAAGTATACCAGTATCTCAAACGCACTCGATAAGTATTTCAACTGTCAATTCAAACGCTTACACATCAACCAAGGATTAAATCCCGATAAAAAATCAACCGGGATAATCGCCACTGATATAGTCTCTCAAGCGGTGATTTTCATATTCCTTTTGCGTTTTCAGCGCGGCAATGACATCACGCACGGAAAGGATGCCGATCAGTTTGCCGGCATCAATCACTGGGAGGTGACGTATTTGGTATTTGACCATCACACTCATGACATAGTCGAGTTCATCTTCCGGCAACGCTACATACAAATCTTCCGTCATGGCATCTTTGACCTGTAGCTGCTGAAATTCAGCGGGATGCTCTTTAAGCTGCCTCAATATGTCGCGCTCGGAAAGAATACCAAGCACCTGCTGCTTCTCATTGGTGACAATCAATGCACCGATATTATGATCCACCAGATTCGAGGCAGCTTCGGTCAATGCCTTATCCGGCAGAATATCGATGATCGGCCCGGGTTTGTTTTCTATCAAGTCCTTGACTGTTTTCATTTCATTTTCCTCTTTAACAATTGGCTCTATATGTTTGTATTGTCAATTCTATTTCACATGCACCTCTAGCGTAAACGATCCACCTTGGCCGCAAAGATAAAATCACTTTCGGACAAGCCATCGATCTTGTGTGTCCACAGATGAAGAACCACTTTCCCCCAACTCAAATGAATGTCCGGATGATGATTTACGCTTTCCGCCAGATCTCCAACCGAATTGGCAAAGGCCAGAGCATCTTTAAAATCTTTGAACCAATACTCCCGCTCCAGGTGATGCTCGTTGACCAGGTGCCAATCCTCGTGCACCTGCTCGAGATAAAGCAGAAGATCGTCCCCCTTCATCGGTTCCACACCACCTTGACAAGGCAGGCAGGTTTTAGAAGCTAGATCGGTCATGGTACTATCCTCACTGTCTTCAGGACTGCGACATAAAAGCATCTGCGCCACTATCCTTAACGTACAGATATAGAGACAGTACTCCCCCGAATCATTCCCGTTTCAACAGAAAGATCTAGTTTTCGGATCGGATTTGTAGAATTCTGATAGCCGCTTACAGTGGCACGTTTCTGTGTTTTCTTGGAAGCAGCGGCTCTTGCTTGTTTCGGATGGTATGGAAGGCTCGAATCAGCACCTGGCGCGTACTTTCAGGGGCGATGACGTCATCCACAAAGCCATACTCCGCTGCCATATATGGCGTCAGGTAGACTTCTTCATATTCCCCGATCAACTTCTGCTTCATGGCGGGAATCTCGTCCGCCTTGCCTTCGGCTTTCATCTTTTTAAAAGTGCTGTTGTACAAAATACCAACCGCACCGGCGGAACCCATCACCGCGATTTCAGAGGATGGCCAGGCGAAGTTGTAATCCGCCCCAAGATGTCGGGAACTCATGACGTCATAAGCGCCACCGAAAGATTTACGCAATGTAATCGTGAGCTTAGGTACAGTTGCTTCCGCATAGGCAAAGAGCATTTTCGCCCCGTGCAGAATGATACCGGTGTGCTCCTGGTTGACACCGGGTAAAAAGCCGGGAACATCGACAAAACTGATGATCGGCACATTGTAGGCATCGCAGGTGCGGATAAAGCGTGAACCTTTACGCGAGGCATTGCAATCAAGCGTACCGGCCATGAAATTGGGTTGATTGGCCACAACACCCACTGCATAGCCATCCAAACGCGCAAACCCTACCACGATGTTCTGTGCGTAATTGGGATGGATTTCGAAGAAGCTTTCGGTGTCCATGACACACTCGATGACGTCCCGGACATCGAACCCCTTTCTACTGTTGTCCATCGGAACGATATCCAACAGTTCCGGGCACAGCCGCTCCGGGTCGTCCCAGGGTTCGTAGGCAGGTGGCTTTTCCTGTGCGTTTTGCGGCAAAAAACCGAGCAGATGGCGCACGGTGTCGATGGAATGCTGATCGTCGTAACAATTCAAATGACACACACCCGACTTTGTCGAGTGCGCCATGGCGCCACCCAACTCTGCCATAGAGATTTTTTCTCCTGTGACAGCCTCCACGACCTTGGGACCGGTAATGAACATGTGCGCCTGATCTTCGACCATCAGGATGAAATCCGTCAATGCCGGTGAATACACCGCACCACCGGCACAAATACCACTGATTACGGAAATCTGTGGAATCACGCCGGAACTACGCACATTTCGCATGAAGATATCGCCATAACCGCCAAGCGCGATAACACCTTCCTGCAAGCGCGCGCCGCCGGAATCATTAAAGCCGACCATAGGAGCCAGCTCTTTGGTTGCCATCTCCATCACTTTGCAGATCTTCTTGGCGTGCGCCTCTCCCAGCGAGCCCCCCATGAAGCTGGAATCCTGGCTATAGGCGTATACCGGACGTCCATTGACCATTCCGAAGCCTGTAACGACAGAATCCCCTGCTCGCTTTTTATTTTCCATTCCATAGCCGGTGATGTGATGGGTCACATATCGATCGATTTCATGGAAGGTACCGGGATCAAACAGCATTTCCAGTCGCTGACGGGCGCTGTATTTGACCTTTTCTTCCGTTGCGTTTGCCTGCTGGGTTCCGCTGTCCTGCGCCATAGATCGTTCTCCTATTTTGGGAGTCGATAGAATCCGCCCGCAAAACATTGTTGCGGGCGCAATGTCAGTTATTTTCTCCGAACCAGAGCGCGATTTCTCGCTGCGCTTCCTCGATCTCACCTGATGCATGAATCAGGTTGTAAATCGAGCGCTTTTCCGCATTGGCAACTTCGGGAGAATCGATGGAATAATCTCCACGAATCGAACCGGGTGCAGCATCAGAAGGGAACGTATGCCCAACCATTTTCCGCACCAGTTCAACCGCTCGGTTACCGGAAAGGACCATGCCGATCACGGGATCACTCGTCATGTAGTCGGCCAGCCAGCTTTTTACGACTTTGCCGATACCAACCGCATCAGCCGTACCGAAAGTGGCCATCACATCCAAGCCGTCGCGCTCGTAGGCCTGCTTGGTTTTCGAGCCAACACTCTCGAACCAATCGTCTGTCGACGGATAGTGCTCTTCGATGCGCTGTGGTGTCGCATGAAACAGTTGCATCTTATCGATTGTCAGTCCGACCCGCTCGAAGCGGGCCAGAATCTCACCAACCAGCTTCCTGCGAACGCCATCCGGCTTGATAAGCACCAGGGTTTGTTCCAAAGCCATGAAAACTCCTGATAAGTGCGAAATTACTTTTTGCGTTTCGGGGTAATGTATTCCAGCGCGTTAAAGAAATAGCCCAATTCAACTGCGGCGGTTTCCGGAGCATCGGAACCATGGCAGGCGTTTTCTTCGATGTTTTTGCCGTATTTGCCGCGTAAGGTCGATTTCGGAGCTTTGGTGGAATCGGTCGGACCCATCAGTTTACGCCATTTTTCGATCGCGTTTTCGCCTTCCATGGCCATCACGACCACCGGACCGCTGGTGATGTATTTCAGCAGGCTTTTGAAGAAAGGACGCTTCTTGTGAACGGCATAGAATCCCGCCGCTTCTTCTTTGCTAAGATGAACCAACTTCATGGCGACCAGTTTCAAACCGGCTTTTTCGATACCGGAAATTACGTGACCGATATGTCTTTCATCCACGGCATCCGGTTTGATGATCCCAAACGTACGTTCCATTGTCATTTCTCCTTCTTGCGTATTCATTGTTCTTGCTTGTCTCTTAAAAGAGTGCAGCGTTTATAGCTTAAAACTTGCTGTCGTGCAAGCAATTCAGAGGTAATTCACAGCGATTCAATTCCGGATCTACGAATTATTCCAAATCTTCGAATTGCTAACTTGCCATGATTTCGATTTGATGCTATATTTAGTGTGATGTATCACTTTAATCGAAGGCCATTTTGAGTTACGAACAATCCACAACTGAGCTACCGGAAAGAGACGAACCTCCCCCTTGTATCGGCCGTTTTTCGCAACGGTCATACTATCGGAACTCATCCGTACTTTTTTCTGAACCCATTCGTATCAGTAGCCACCAAAGCATACCCATAGTGGTTATTGCTTCAGGAACACCTTTACCTACAACAAATTTAGAATCGGAGTAAGCACACGATGTCCGAAGGAGACATTACCAGTATAATTCTGTTTATCATCCTGCTGGTGCTGTCGGCTTTTTTTTCCGGCTCGGAAACCGCGTTGATCGGCAGCAAACGGGTTAAGCTGATTTCCAGGGCTGACCAGGGCAGCAAGGGTGCAAAAAAAGCGCTGGAGCTATTGGAAGATCCAGGCGCTCTGCTCGGCACCATTTTGGTTGGCAACAACCTCGTAAACGTTGCAGCCGCTGCTATAGCAGCGACTCTGCTCGGTCCGGTATACGCCACCATTTTCGTGACATTGGCCCTGTTGATGATCGGGGAAATCCCGCCGAAAACCATGGCGGCGCAATGGCCGGAACGCATCGCACGACTGGTTTCGTATCCGATCGCCATATTGAAACGGCTGTTCCTTCCTTTCGTCTGGATTACCACAACGCTGACCGACCTGATTCTGCTGCCAATCACACGAAAAATGGGACCGCAACGCCGTTTCTTCTCTCGTGAAGAGCTGCAAACGGCTTTGGATTTAAGTGCGGATGCCGGAGAACTGGAACCGGCGGAAGCCCGCATGGCCCAGGAAGTACTCGACCTCGATGAAATGCGCATCCGAGATGTCATGATTCCGCTGGAAAAAACGTCCGTAGTCTATTCGGATTGGTCCTTTCAACGCCTGCTGGATGAGATTCGAATACAGCAGCATACTCGTTATCCAATCATGGACAGAGATCAACTGCTCCCCATTGGAATGCTGCACGTAAAAGACATTCTAATCAGTGGCAACAATCCTGATTGGCTAGCATTGAAGCGCAATCTTCCCTGGAAATCTCAAAATACACACCTAGACGATCTACTGCGAGACATGCAGATCGAACGCTATCATTTCGCCGGTGTGTTGGACGGTGATGGCGCTCCGGTTGGATTTGTCATGATGGAGAGCGTGTTGGAGGAAATCGTCGGCGAAATTGCGGACGAACACGACCAGGAAGACGATCCGATCCACAGCATGGGACCAAACAAATATTGCGTC
The DNA here is from genome assembly GCA_965140415.1 of Myxococcota bacterium. Taxonomy (GTDB): domain Bacteria; phylum Myxococcota_A; class SURF-8; order SURF-8; family SURF-8. The sequence continues at coordinate 2,546,367 of OZ223209.1, read as the reverse complement.
CGAGGCGACCTTGAAATGGCGGACATTTCACGCATTCTCAATGTCGAACTGCCAATCGAAGTCCAGGAAATGTCCATTGCTTCGTTGTATGCGCAACATCTTGGAAGTAAATCCACCGCCAAACTGCACATCGGCGATGCTTTGATTCGGCGCAGCAAACGAGGATACCTGGTTACTGTCCTTGAAAATCCGAACGGTCATGAAAATGGAAACGGCGATGGGCATGATGACGACGACGATGATACTGGGACTAGGGACGACGAAACGTCCCGCCTGTCTGAAACTGGCTAGGATTCTGTACAAACAATAAATTTGACATTGCCAGACAATGGACTACCATAGAAACACTATGAAATTCTGCTGATTCATTCGGAATTTGCCGATGTGGGATGGTGATTTCGAAACTGTATGCAGCCGTTTTTCTCGATTCTGTATCCTGGGGCACATAGATCAAGATGAAAGGGGTCATCACATGAAAAAACTCATTCTTCTCGTTTTCTGCATGACACTGTTCTCCACCACAAGTTGGGCTGATTACCAGTGCAAAATCTGTGGCGAATACAAAGGTGAAAAAGCCTGCTCGGAAGCGTCAGGAACCACTGAAGCCACCGCCAAGGAAAGTGCTCAAAACAACCTGTACGAGGCCATGCTAGCTAAAAACCCCACCAATCTGGAATGTTACCCAACCTACGAACAATGCGGCAAAGCCTGCCCCAAAAAGCGACGGAATAGCATTCCCGGAAAACCGCAACCCGTTGTTGATCCACAGCACAAAAAATGCATGGACAATTGCCGGATATCCCGCATCAAGTGTGAAAGCCGCGAAAAAAAGATCGTCGAGAATAAAACGAAAGATATCCCGAAAAAAACCAAAATCGAATCGACGACCTGCTCCGAGAAGAAATAGTCGTTTTCGCGACCACGCTTTCAAACAACTTCCGGACTTTCTTTAGAGTAGGAAGTCCGGTTTTTTATATCTCATCCTAAACTGTCTCAAATGGGTTTCCGTTAGATTGAACAAGATCTCCAAGTATGCAAAGCTGTTGTAATAAGGAATGCGGAATAAATCCAAATGCTTGACCGCTCTCTGGAATACATCGAACAACGCATCCTGGGGAATTTACAAATATGTATCTGTCCATTTTGTCATGAAGATTCGCTCATGTCTAAATCGGGAGAAAAACAATGAAAGAACTCGAACTTGTTGAAAACGCTAAAAATTGGCTACTGAATAACGGCGTGAACTTCCTGGTGGATTTGCTGATGTTCATTGCAATTCTGATCATCGGTGCTCTTGTCATCAGCCTTCTCACAAGAACAATGCGGAAAATCCTTAAAAGATCCAGCAGAGTCACAGAAACGCTCGAACGTTTTCTGCTAAACGCTATTAACAAAGTGCTTTGGGTCGTTCTACTCATGATCGCCCTACCCCGTTTGGGGATCGATATCGCACCATTGGTCGCCGGGCTGGGTGTCACCGGTTTCATAGTTGGCTTCGCCTTCCAGGAGTCACTTGGCAATCTGGCATCCGGTTTGATGATTATTTTGAACCAGCCTTTCCAAAAAGGCGACTTTGTCGAAGCGGCGGGACACCAGGGAGTCATTCAAGAAATCAACATGATGGCAACCACCATGACAACACCCGATAACAAGAAGATTATCGTCCCTAACCGGACAGTTTGGGGTGGTTCAATCATCAACTACTCGGCTTTCGAGCAAAGACGTGTGGACATGACAGTTGGAGTCAGCTATTCCGCCGATTTGGCAAAAACCAAGGAACTCATCATTCAAACCTTGAATGAAATCGAGGGCGTACTCAAGGATCCGGCTCCGACAATTGAAATTGTGGAGCTGGCGGACTCCTCGGTCAATTTCGTCGTTCGTCCCTGGAGTAAAACCGGTGATTACTGGGCGGTGTTCTTCGAATTCCAGCGCCGTATCAAAGCGACCCTGGACCAAAATGGAATCGAAATCCCCTTCCCGCAAATGGATGTTCACCATCATGGCAAGGAAGATTGAACTGTGGAATAGGCTGTAAACCGCTTTCTGCAAAAACGAAGTCTACAAAGCGGTTTACACTTTCCTTAATAACTGCAATGCAACGGAAAGAATTTCTGTTTTTCCTTGCACATCCAGCTTTTCGGAAATATTGGCAAGGTGTTTTTTTACGGTTACCGGCTTGATGCCAAGTTCCTCGCCAATCTGCCGATTGGTGCAGCCCTTTGGTAAACACGACAAGACATCAATCTCACGCGCCGTCAGACCGAGTTTCCTCAAAGGAGAGAAATCTCGAATGCGAACAACGACCCGAACCTGAATTTGTAATATCGGCTGATTCAACACTCCACGTAACACCGTTGCTTTCAAATACACCGACCCATGAGAATTGCTGTAATGCTGAAAAAATGGAACCGCACTAACGTTCAGGCGTCGACCGGGAGCGACCACACGAAGAATCCAGTGCAGAATGGGAGACGGAATCTGTTCCGTCCAATTTGACTTGAAATGGGGTTCCAGCCACTCTCGGAATCCGACCGGTACAAATATCGGATCCAAATTGTGATCCAGCAAAAGAACGCTGGAATCCTTTTCAAACAACAGATCTTCAGCCGCTTGCAACTCGAATTTCGATTGAAGATGAATGGGAAAAAGCTTCATTGTACAGGCAAGCATCGGCAATAAAGTCTGAAGCAAGCGTTTTTCTTCTTCGCTGAATAAGTGTTGAATATCACGTCGATACACCACAACTCCACAGATGGCATCGGCTTGTTTCACAGGATAACCACCCATTACCTGCATTGCACCCATTTGCTTGGACGCCAGTTCAAGAAACTGCAAGTGGGATTCGTTTTGTGGATCGAAGGCGTCCGTCGCCGTCACCACCGTACATGCCGGTAAAGACATCAAGTGTTGATGAAAGAAATCCTGCGCCAGCAAGGACACATGCATCTCCCACCACCCCTCAGCCAAGCTGTCGTTATACGTTAGAAATTCATATGCAGGAGATCCATGAGGGTTGGATGTAAAAGTAAAAACCGCTATCCAATCGATAGGAAGAATGGGATTTAAAAAATGATAAAGTAGTTCCGGTAATTCGTGATAGTTCGACATTTCCGCTAACGCAGCTCCAAGATCCAGGATCTGCCGGGAACAATCTTTTGTTTCTGCCACGGAAATCAAAACAGCCTTACTTTCCGACATTCCGGATTACTTGCGAAAATCCGATAAGAAAACATCCCGAATGTGACATTCTTTTTGCAGTTATCATACTCCCGAAACCGAGCGAAAAGCCAATGTTTCAAGGTTTTTTTTCATTTTTCTGTCATCACTACACAAAAGATCTTGAAATCCCATGCATTCCGGTTCTATAGTTAAGAGTTGAGTTTTTCGCCCCAGTGGCGATTTCACTTTGCCTGTTCACGTACTTCACGAGGTGTTCTTCATGCCTGCCCGCTGCATTTTTTTCGTTGCGCTTCTTTCTTTTTTACAACTCAGTTTCCCATCCTTTGGCGTAGCCGAAACGACTCCGTCTGAGCAATCAGCTTCTGTGACCTCTACCCAGAGTTATCCGGTCTGGTGGATGGAAGATATGGTTCAGCAATATCAAGCTCCCAGAGGATTCGACCGAACCAAAATCTGGCATGGAGAAAGCAGCCCAACCGGAATCGCCATGACAAGCGGACAAAAAAAGGCTGTCGTAGCCTTGATGGTCAGCAGTGGCTGGGGCAGCTATTCTCCTTTCTGTACCGGTACGCTGGTCAATGACCGAGTGATAATCTCCGCCGCTCACTGTATTCACCAATGTGACGACTACGGCAACAACTGTCAGGACGTGCAACCCTACTGGGTACGAATCGGTATGGGAGATAATCTGAACAATCCCGACCAAATGTTAACCGTTAGTCAAATCCAGTACCATCCCAGCTACACTGGCGCAATGACCCTGCAAACCGCTTATTACGACGTTTCCGTGCTGATTCTGTCCAGTTCGGTTAGCAGTATTGAACCGATCCCGTACAATCGAAGCGACATCCCAAGCACCCTGCGCAATTCGACCGTGCAGGCAGGCGGTTACGGGATGACTCACACTACCCAGAACAATCTTATTAAATACTGGGCGACATTAAGCCTGATGCAAATCAGTTCCATGGAACTGGTCGCCGGAGATCCGAACTACTATTCGGGTGTATGCAGCGGCGATTCCGGCGGTCCTTTGCTGCACAATTTCGAGGGCTTTCTCACCCTGATCGGCACCACAAGCTGGGGTATTGCAAACGAATGCAATCAGCCTGCACACTTCTCGCGCCTGGACGCCCATAAAGACTGGCTGGAGAACCTGGTCGGTCCTTACGATCCAGTCTGCACCGATGGTTGCGATGGCGTTGAATGTGGCTACATCAACGGCTGCTATTGCGGCGGTTGTGATGATGGACTGGCCTGTAACGCCAATCAATGCCTTCCCGAAGGCATCAGTTGCGACACGATGGGTTCCTATGGCTGCTGCGATGATTCTACGTTGTATCGCTGCGAAAACGGCCAATACGCAAGCACCGAATGCGGCTCACAGGGTTGCGGCTGGGTAAACAATCAACAAGGCTATGGCTGCGGCGCAGACGGTGTTCAAGATCCCAGCGGACGTTACCCGCTTTACTGCGATGGCAGTGCGGATTGCGACCAGCTTTGCGAAACGGTGGATTGCGGCGAAAAGCTCGGTTGCCAGTGCGGTTTATGCCATGCAGGAGAAAGCTGCCAGGACAACATCTGCGTTCCCGAGGGCGCCACCTGTACCGATTTGTGCTCGCAGGTGGATTGCGGCGGCTATGCAGGCTGCGAGTGCGGCCTGTGCGGTGGCGACAAAGAATGTCGCGACAATCTCTGCGTCACTCAAGGAGTGGACTGCACCGACGTGTGCAGTTCGGTCGAATGTGGTGAATACCAGGGCTGTCAATGCGGTCTGTGCACCGACAACCGCACCTGCCAGAACAATCAATGCATTTCAAACAACACGGAATGCCTGAACGCGTGTGAAGAAGTCGATTGCGGCAGTTATGAAGGCTGCGAGTGCGGCTTGTGCAGCGGAGATCTGGAATGCCGGGACAACCAATGCGTCGATCCAAACACTCCCGTTGGCTGCTCCGGAACTTGCACGGAAGCGGATAAGGACAGTTGTCAAGAAGACGGTCAAACACTGTGCAGTTGCCGTGACGGTCAATGGACCGAACTCGATTGTCCGACCGAGTGTTCCCGCTATTCTCGTCAATTTGTGGCCTGTATTTACCTGGATGCCGTAGATGAAGATGTCTGCCAATGCCAGGCGGCTTCCGTAATTCCTACCGATGGGGACACAACTGATCCTGTCGATGGTGATACAGGAGACGAACCGGGCAACCCGCAGGACGGAACCGACGGAGGCTGCAGCCAGTCGGCCAATGCTTCCACAATCGTATTTGCGTTTCTGTTGCTGACGGTTATTCTGCGACGTCGCAATCGAGAAAACGTTTAAATCGCACCGCTACAATCAAGAGAACCACAAACGGGGAAAGAGTGAATACTTTCCCCGTTTTTATTGATGATTTTCACAGGGAAAAGAGTCGTTGCGTTTCGTGAAAAAGCACCGTAAAATACGCCCTCTGTTTATCCGAGATTAGAGAGAAGGACAGCAATATGATCGATCGTTATACCAGGCCGGAAATGGGCCGCATCTGGGATTTGAAATTTAAATACGAATGCTGGTACAAAGTTGAACTAGCGGCATTGGAAGGCATGGTCAAGGCCGGTCTGGTGCCGGAAGACGCCTTGCAGCCGGTACTGAACGCCACCGTGAATATCGACCCTGATCGCATCGAAGAAATCGAAGCGGTCACCAAGCACGACGTCATCGCCTTTTTGACGCACCTTGAAGAACAGATCGGCGAACCGAGCCGCTGGATTCACTATGGTATGACGAGTTCGGACGTACTGGACACCGCTTTCGCGCTGCAATTGAAAGAAGCCAGCGCCATGATCATCGACGACCTCATGAAACTCCGTGAGGTAGTCAAGCGTCGCGCAATGGAGCACAAGCACACCGTGATGGTGGGTCGCTCGCACGGCATCCACGCCGAACCGATTACCTTCGGTCTGGTATTGGCACTGTGGTACGCGGAATTGACGCGCCAATTGGAGCGTTTCGAGCACGCCGCCGAGTCGGTGCGCGTGGGCATGATTTCCGGTGCAGTGGGCACTTTCGCCAACATTCCTCCACAAGTCGAGGAATTCGTTTGTGAAAAGCTGGGATTGACTCCCGAACCGGTATCCAACCAGGTCATTCAGCGCGACCGTCATGCGGAATACTTTACCGCGCTGGCCCAGATCGCCTCGACGATCGAGAAAATCAGCGTGCAGATTCGTCACCAGCAACGCACCGAAGTGCGCGAAGTCGAAGAAGCCTTCAGCAAGGGCCAAAAGGGTTCCTCGGCCATGCCGCACAAGCGCAATCCGATCGGTTCGGAGAACCTTTCGGGCCTCTCGCGCATCGTTCGTGCCAATGCCATCGCAGCCTTGGAAAACGTGCCGCTCTGGCACGAACGCGACATCAGCCACAGTTCGGTCGAGCGTGTGATCGGCCCGGACAGCACCAGCCTGATCGACTACATGCTGAAACGGCTCACCCGTATGCTCGACAAGCTCGTGGTTTATCCGGAGAACATGACCGCCAACCTGGAACGCATGCGTGGCTTGATCTTCTCGCAGAAACTGCTTTTAGATACGGTCAATTACGGTCTACCCCGGCAGAAAGCCTATGAAATGGTTCAGCGAAACGCTATGCGTGTCTGGCAGGAAAAAGATCTGAATCTCAAAGACGCCATGCTGGCCGACACTGAACTGGTGGATGCCATCGGCAAGGACGCAATTGAAAAAAGCTTCGATCTTTCCTATCACTTGAAGCATATCGATACGATTTTCAACCGCGTATTCGGAGAAGAACGATGACCGCTGGAATTCGTCTGATCCTGATTGCATTGGCGGCATTACTCTTTTTCAATGTCGCCGCCTCTTCCCCGGCTATGGCACAAGACCGGACGGATTCCATTGCGAATACGCGCCTGCCGATTCTCGTTCATGAACTCGAGGGTGACATGAGCAAGGAACATGCGGCCATTCTGCGCAAGATTCTGCTTGAAACACTGTATCGCTATGAAACGCTGACGATTTATACCGAAAAAGAATTTTCCTCCCAGCTCGGCTGGGCGCGCAAGGAAAAGCAGATCGACTGCCAGTTCACCGAAGACTGTCAGACCGCTTTACGCGCCATGCTGGGAATCAAGCACGACATCACCCTGGCACTGCGTTCTCGTGCAGATGGAAAACTGAATCTGCGTATGACATTGTTTGAGGGTGAAGAAGGACGGGAATTCGTGGAAACAATTCCAGAATTCGGTGCGGCTCCTTTAATGCTTGAAAAAATGATCCCGGACCTTATCGGTCTGGCACCGACCGTCGGTCCCGAGCGCGGCGTCGTGCGCGTTTCGTCCTTTCCACTGGGAGCCGATGTCGCAATAGATGACATATCACTCTGTAAAACACCATGTAGCTTCGGTCTGGACAATGGTAAGCGTGTTGCCATCCGGGCGCAGCGCCCCGGCCATCCTCCGGTGTATACGTCGATCAAAGGACGTATGGGCCATGTCACCCAATGGTATGCGGATCTGATCGCGAGACAAGGTGAAATCCTGGTGGATTCCGAGCCAGCCGGAGCAACCATCCTGCTTGACGGCGAACGTCACGGCGAAACGCCGTTGGTTCTTCACAACATTCTGGAAGGCAAGCACGATTTAACGCTGCGCATGCCACCTTATCCCGATGCGGAATACGAAGTGGACGTAATTCCCAACCAGGTCACGCGCATCCGTCATGGGTTCATTCCGGAAAACGGCTCGTTGCAAATCAGTTGCGCCAACCAGGAAAAAGGTAAAAACGTAGATATCTTCATCAACGGCATCAAGGTCGCAGAAAACACCTACCTTGCGGAAAAACCCACCGGACGTTACCGCGTGCAACTGGTACAGGACGGCTACGCGCCTTTCGAAGAAGAAGTAACCGTCGAACCTGGAAAAAACGTCGTTTTAAATCCGACGCTGGAAAAAGGACTGGCCCTTAGACCGGGTCAACTGGTCGATGTCGAAAAGGATTACAAACCGGGCGGCTTCGCCACCGCACTGGGCGTTGTCGCTCTGAGCTTCGGAATTTTCCTGGAAACCGAAGCCCAGAAACATTATGACAATGCAGACGACCGCTTCGGTCCCAGTGGCAGCACTCCCGACGAGGAAAGCTATAATGGCGAGCGCGACACCGCGTTATACAGCCGCATCGGCGGTGGTATTTTAATGGGTCTCGGCTCGGCGGCGATCATCACCGGAATTGTGTTCCTGGTCCTGCCTCCCGAACATGAGATTGCAATCACGCCAACGGTTGACCCGGACAAAAAGCAGGCCATGCTGCAATTGAATATGACATTCTGATTGCCGAACTGAACCGTCATTATTGCATACATACAAAAAACCTCGGCTTTATCAATCAGTTTGCTTTTACATGCCGGACAAACCATGTAAAATAGGTCGAGATGCGATGACCTCGCAAAATTCGACTGGGTAAAGGTTTATGTAAGGAGAAGGTTGTGAAACGCAGTTATGGGATGTTACTGGCAATTTGTGTAGTTGTGACTCTTTCCCTGTTGGCCTCCTGCTCTGAAGATAGCGGTTTGCAGTTGGACGGTGACGAAACCGATGGCGATTCGGAAAGCTCCGATTCGGATGGTGATAGCGACAGCAGTATTCCCTGGATTCCCGTTGTGGACGGCGACAGGATAATCACAGACGGGGATAGCACTTCCGATGGAGACTCGGCAGTCAATATGTGCGGTGTTGGTGATTACACCAAAACAGCCCCTCTGCAAGCGCCAAGTTTCAAGATTTACAACGGAACCGAAACCCCTTCTCTGTTCAACATGACTTCTGGCCAGCAATTGGCGGTCGGCGCACTGGTACAGCAAAGTGCCTGGGGCGGCGGATACAGCAATTTCTGTACCGGCACCTTGATTGCCAGCAATGTCGTTTTGACTGCCGCACACTGCCTACAGGGACTCTACAGTCCCAGCCAGGTCCAGTTTGCCATCGGTTCCGACGCCAGTTCTCCGCAAGCGGTTTTCGACGTTCAACAGATGGAAGCCAATTCCTTATACAGTCCCAACAGCTACACCGCAGCCAGCCATGATAACGCCGTGCTGGTGCTTAGCGAATCCGCCTATACCAAGGCCCCGAACATCGAACCGATTCCCGTCAACGATCGGGCCTTGGATCAGACTCTGGTCGATCAGCGCGTACAGAATGGCGGCTACGGAGCAACTCAGAACGATGACAACAACAGCCAGAAGTTCTGGATAGTCGAAGATATCGAATATGTTTCCGGCGCCGAATTCGCCGTCAATGGCAACGGCCAGGGAAGCGTTTGTTTCGGCGATTCGGGTGGACCGTCACTCTACGACTTCGGTGAGGGATTGCGCCTTATCGGCACGGTTAGTTGGGGCGACGAATCCTGCCTGGATGTCGATCATTTCGCCAGCGCCCAGGCCGATCTCGCTTGGATCAACAGTTTCATCAGCGAACCGCAAGGCTGCGGCGATGTGACGGAAACCGGCTCCTGTTCTGGAAGTACGGCGATATTCTGCGACAACGACATTTTAATCCAGCAAAACTGCCGCAACCTTGAAATGGTGTGCGGCCAGAACGACAGCAATCAGTATCGCTGCCTGCCCGATCCCTGCGAGGGCGTCACCTTCGAAGGCTACTGCGATACGGGGCATGTCGCCCGCTGGTGCGAAGATGGTCAGATTCTTTTCAAAAACTGCGCCCCCTGCGACCAGGGCTGCGGCTGGGTCGATGATGCTTTGGGCTACTACTGCACAGACGAAATCTCTCCCGACGGCGATCAAGACAGCGACGAACCGGACCTCGGCTGCGGCGATGTGCAATGGGTTGGCTGCTGCGACGGCTCCGTGGCTCGCTGGTGCGATACCGATACGCAAGAGCTGGTCGCCGACGATTGCTCGACCTACGGGCTGGACTGCGGCTGGGTAGACGATTCCACCGGCTATTATTGTGGAGGCTCAGGAGTGGACCCCTCCAACAGTTATCCTCTCGCCTGTCCCTGAACGATTTCAACCAGATAGAAAACGAAGAAAAGCATGAAACGGCGATTCCGCGCGTTGCGCATTGTTGCGGGTCTGTGGTAAGCTGTGCCCGGTTTTCGATATATAGTAACTCTTAATCATTTTAGTCACGGATTCGAAGATTTTGTGCCATAGTCTTACGCGATCGAAGATCGTGGAAGGCTGTGTGTCTTCAGTAAGTTAAACACGGCCTCCCGGAATTTCCATTCCGTGAGACCATGGCACATCCCGATTGCCAGATGGACAGAAATGAGTAATAGAGGGTCTAGAATCAAATAAGTTCGACGTATACCTGGGGGTACGAACCATGAAGAAGATGTTCGCTGGTGAGTTGCATTTGGCATGTGTGATGCTGCTCGGTGCTTTTCTTGTTTCCTCAAGCGCGCTTGCCGATCCAAGCTCAACGTGGAGTATTTCCCCTCAAACCGGTCTGGCAGTTCCGTTGATTGCACACAGCGAAAGCATTCCTTTTTCTGCGGCAGTAAAAGATACGCTGCTGCCACTTGCCGAGCATAAAAAACAAATTAAAGACCAAGTAATCAAACCGGTGCCCGTAAATGATCCCAGCGACGCGCAACTGGACATCAAAGTACGAACGAATTTATATCGACCGGCCATTTACAAGATCGATGTCGAGAATCAGGAGCTTGTTGTCGACGAGCACAGCTTTGCGAAAAGCGAAATCGCGTTGCATGACACCCTTGATGCGGCATCGCAACGCATCGGAAACATTGACGAAAACTGGCAAGCTGCATTTCTGGCCCGGATGAGTTCGATGAGCAGCAGCCAGAACTGGGCGCTTAGCAATCTGCTCGTTTCCAACACCGATCCACTACTGGACGACGAAATCGCCTGGGTGCTATCGCACATGACCGTGCGGGATCTGGTCTATTTATCCTCGGAACCGGAACTGATTGCTGAAAACGCGCAGTTGATCTACGAACGCGCCACGCTGTTGAATTACGTGGATATTGTGGAGTTGGATGGCGGAAAGACGACCTTGACGTATTGGATCACGCGCGATGACGAAACCGTTCAATGGCAACTGCCGGAAGAGATGTACTACCGGGCGGTGGTCAATATGAAAATGGATTTCGAGCGGGTGCAGCGAATCGATCCGACGACCGGCGATCCAGCAAGCGCACCCGACGGCATTTTCTGGCGTCCCTACTACCTCGATGCGGAAGAACCGCCGATTGCATATTCCGCCCACGATGTCTTCACGCTGCCAAACAATCTTCATGGCGATCAATTCCCTACTCTACAAACGGAGCGGGACGCCGTCTTTGCCGATTTTGCCATCGGTCCAAGAATATTGGTTCGCCGCAGCAGCGATGGATTGCCCGTAATGGTTGAATTCACCTTCGGCAACAGTTCGTATGGCAATGACGATCAAGGCCCGGACGGATCGGTGCTGGCAAGCTTGATCGCTGTGGAAAAGCTGGCGGACAAGAACCTGTTGAAAAACATGCTCGGATTTCTAAACGGTCACGCGCAATTGAACCGCTTCAAGCATACGCTGGTCGTAAAAGACCGCGACCCCTTCGGTTCGGCAACCGTCACCGACACCTTGACCGAAATGGAAATGACTTACACGGTCATGGATTCCTCCGCATTCGCCGCGTTAAACGCGAACGCGCTGGACGTCTACCGCAAAGTGATCGTCCCTTCCGATCAGCCGCTGGCGTTGTATCAGGTTCTGGCGGATCGCAAGTCCGATCTGGAAGGCTACATCGACCGGGGAGGCGTTTTGCAACTCCATGGTGCAGTAGAAAACGACGTAGACCTCTGGGACGGTCTGGTCATGCCTGGCGGCTTCACTCGCCAAACGCTGGGAACGACTACTCGTGACACGTTGGAAGAAGGCGGATTCTACAAACTGACGGAAGTAATGACCGCTACAAACCTCGCATGGGACGGGCAACGCCACGATGGCATCGGTGGCGAGCGCAAGCTTGACCCGGAGACCTTCGCGCTGGACAAAATCGGCTTTTTCGTAGGCGATCTGCTGAATTACAATGTCAGCGAATATTTCTCGATGCATCCCACGGCGGATCGGGCCGTTCAGCCGGTGCGCACCGCTTACAACCACTTCGGCAATTGCGGAGAAATCCAGGACACCATCGGCGCGGCGGCACGCGCCAGCCTGATCCCCACCCTGCTTGTTACGGATCACCCGGAAGATCACGTATGGAACCAGGTATACCTGGACGACCGCTGGTTCCCTTTCCAGGTGGACTGGAGCGATCTGCATACGCGCATCGCCAATCCGGGCGTCAGTTACGACAAGCAACAGGGTGGCGGGAAAGACTGCTCCTGCATTCTGTCAATAGAACCCGATGGCACGGTACGTTCGGTGATCGGCGATTACTCCGACTCCATCACAATCACGGTGCGCATCACCGATGCCGATGACCGCCCGGTGGACGGCGCGCACGTGCAGCTTTCCAGCGAAACCTATTACAGTTCGGATCTGACCGCCTGCATCTGGGGACCGACCGATGACAACGGAGAAATCACATTTGAAGTGGGAGAACACCAGAACTATTACATTCGTGTGGAAAGCGTGCTGGGAAATTACCCGGAAGACGGTGCCACCCAAATTTTGACGGATACGGCAACGGATGCAGGTGAAAGCTTTACCTGGTCGCAGTCTTTATCGGGAAGCATGAACGATTACTGGCAGGTACAGAGTGCAAAAGACGAGTTGGACTCGGACGGTCACCACCGGGTGGATTTCATCGTACAGGGCGAATACGCCGTATTGAAGGGCCGTAACAGCTACACGGGAGACACGACCTACCAACCGAGCAATACTCCCGATGGCGTACTGGTATTATTGAACGAGGAGCAACTGAACGCCTATGCAACAGGCGGGCAGCGCATTGCAACCGAGATCGTGCATGGTCTACAAGCGAGCTTCGACGTACCTGTTGAAGGACAATGGTACCTCATGCTGCTTCCCGATGCAGCAGGAAAGGACGTACTCTATTCCGGTACGCTATCCGCCTGGTTTGCCGATTCTACAACCGATGGGGACATAGATGGTGATCTCGACGCTGAGTCAGACGCTCTTATCGACGGCGATGCGGAAGCGGTCGAATTCGATTCGGAAGCCACCATTGACGGCGATGAAGACGACAGCATACAGCCAGGAGACCAGGATATGACTCCGGGCGATGCCGACTTGGATTCGGTCTCCTCCGATGATTCAGACGGCTGCCGCACTACATCAAGCGGATCTGCAAGTTTACTGCTGTTGGCGCTTGCCCTCTTGCTTGTCGCACGGCGACGAAACGCCTAACGGGTAAGGATATCGGTCGATGACGGATCGTTTCGGTCAATATCACCTGCTGGAGCGCATCGCAGCGGGCGGCATGGGAGAGGTCTTCAAGGCCCGTCTGTCCCGCGAAGGCGGCTTCGAAAAAACCGTCGCAGTCAAACGCATCCTGCCCGCGCTTACCTGTCGCGAAGGCTTCGAGGCGCGCTTCTCTTCCGAAGCGAGACTGGCCGCGCGACTGAATCATGCGAACATCGTGCACGTCTACGATTTCGGAACCTTGAATGGATCGCTGTTTCTGGCGATGGAATATGTAGACGGCGTCGATTTGGGCTCGCTGCTCAATCGTCTTCAACAACAAGACCGAAAGCTTCCCCTCGCCATCGCCTTACATATCGCCGCCGATATCTGCCGGGGCTTGGATTACGCTCACCGGCTCAAAGATGATGGAGGCCAAGACCTCCAGCTTACCCACCGCGATATCAGCCCGTCCAATATTCTGTTAAGCTTCGAAGGCGAAGTCAAAGTAACGGATTTCGGATTGGCCGATGCGCACGAAGGAGCGCGCAACAACAACGATCAACTGGTCGGTAAATACGGTTACATGCCACCGGAAGTGGTGCGGGGCGAAAGCCACGACCGCCGCTCGGACATTTATTCGCTGGGGCTGGTGCTATACGAAATGCTCTACGGAAAACGCGCCTTTCCACTTGGACTTCCAACGGAAGCGCTACTGCGCAGCATCGTAGCCGGGGCCATCGATTATCCACCTATCGAGCAGGCACCTGCGGAATTGACGGATCTGCTGCACCGTGCCTGCCATCCCGAAAAAGCGGAACGATTCTCCACCGCGCGGGAAATGCTGCACGAAATCGAAGGCATCCTGGCTAAACTTCCGGCAGCGACGCAACCTCTTGACCGAATGATGGCCGAACTCTTCCCGGATCGCTTACAGCAACGAGTGGTCGCGCCGGAACGCACGATACTATCCGCCAAACCGATCTCGGAACCCAAACCCGAAGCCGAATCGACACCCACGGCTCCACCAGTCATTTCAAGCAGTGCACCCGTGGTCAAACGAAAAAGAGCAGCCTCCTGGGTCTTCATGCTGCTTCTTGCTGCCTCGTTGGGCATCGCTCTTTTCTTCTGGCTCAACAACATCCCATTGGCAAGCGTGCAGATCGATTCGACCCCTCCGGGTGCGCGGGTGCTGCTGGATGACGTTCCCACGCCCTACCGTACTCCGGCGATTTTACCTGAAATCACGGCAGGGAAACCTCACCGCCTCGCGCTTCAACTGGCGTATCATCAAATCTGGCAGCAGGAAATTCGCCTACAAGCCGATGAAGTCCTGAAGCTTTCCCCCACGTTGCAGCGTAGCCAGCAGGCTTGCAAACTGAACACGGATCCCCCAGGAGCTTCCGTCTGGTTGAACGAAGAAGAGGTAAAGGGACAAACCCCGCTTGCACTGGGCAAACTGCCATTGGGAATCAAGCAGCGTCTGCGAATCGAAAAAGACGATTTCGTCCCGATTCAAACCGAATTCATCATCGAAGAAACGCAAAAGGATTCCAAAGAGTTCCATTACCGCCTGCAATCCATTTACAAAGCCGTTACCGTCAAAATGGAACCGGAAAATGCGGAATTGTATGTGGACGGCAAAAAGCAACCGGGGCACTCGCCTTATCTGCTCGAATCGCTGATACCGAATCGTCCGGTAAAACTTATGGCAAGCCTGAGCGGTTACACCAGTGTAAGCACCAGCATCACCCCTGCTCGCCAGCAGGGCGACGTGGAGTTCAAGCTCGTTCCATTCAGCAGCACGCTGTTTTTTGAAGCACCGCCAAACAGCATCATCGGCCATAACGGGCGCAAAGGCGGAAACCGGTTACGCATTCCTCGCGCGGAACAGACGGTTCACCTGGTTTCGATTGGCAGTGCAAACAGCAAAGAACGCCTGCTGTTGCGCATTCACATTAAGCAGGAAAAAAACGGCAGCGGACTTTTAAAAGCTGTGGCCACACTGAATGTAGACGCGCAACCCTGGGCGACTCTCTCCATCGATGGAGGCAAGGCCATCACGACTCCCAGTTCAGGCCATCGAATCTACAGCGGAACCCATCGGCTACAGTATGGATTTTCAGGAGAAACGAATACCCATCGTTTGACACTGCAACTCCGCGAACCCTGAATTGACAATTATTCTTGCCTACATCTACTGAAACTGATAGCATCCTCAATCAATTACGAAACGGTTGCCGCTCATTTGCAACTATGCTTGACGAAATCCGTTTCAATAGTATTACCGGATAATTACTAAACGAAAAACCTGAATCCATTCACCTCGGACTCGTCATTTTGTAGCGAATGGAAGACTCGGGTGTAACAATTTCTTGACACAGGTGACTGTGCAACAGTTCGAAATTCCCAAAGCATCGCGGGCGCTACACTGGGGACTGTGCAGCCTGATATTGTGGCTCTTGTTCGGATGGATCGGTCCGCCCTGCTACGCCGAATCCGAGCAGGCCAAAATGCTCTTTCAGGAAGCGTTGATGTGTTATGGCGAAATCAACTTCGCCTGCACGCTAGAAAAACTGGAGCAGGCCCGGGAAATCGAAGAAAAGACGTCTGCCGATACGGATCTGTTGATTGAAATCCACCGCTTCCGAGCCTATTCCCTGGTCGCGTTGGATCGGACAGAAGCCGCCAAAGATGCCTTTCGTGACATTTTCGCGCTAAATCCCGGCTTCGATCTTTCCGAATCGAAAGTTTCTCCCAAGATTTATCAGGTATTCCTGCAAGTCAAGGCACAACAACCCGCTCCAGAGCCGGAACCCATTCAGCAACCGGACCCCATACCGGAGCCGGAGTCGATTCCGGAAGAAAAACCCTTACCCGAACCGATCCCCGAACCCGATCCATGGATCCGGCCCGAGCGTCTGTTCGGATTTTCACTGAAAGCCGCAATCCTGTTGGGCGAAGAAGACCGCGATGCCTATCATGCCGGTCTGGCGATGGATGTCACATTCGAGCATCAACTGGCAAACGGCTTTTATTTAGGCGCAGCATTGGGCTATCAACGCCACGAGGGCAAAGGCGGTAATGACGCCCTAAACGCACTCAACTTGCAACTTCAACCCGCTTACCTGTTCGTCAAGAATCGATTTCTGCTCCACATTCCCATTGGCCTGGGAGTGGGAATTTTCGGTCGCGGGGGAGTCGCGGATGAAGTCGGGCTGGCATGGAAGGCGGAACCCGGCGCGTACTGGCGAGCGCTGCCCGAACTCGCGCTGGGAACGACGATCGGCACCGGTGGGATGATCCTGTTCGATCCGGCCCGCTCCTCTTCGTATTTTACGATCGGACTTTCGCTTCTGGGAAGTTGGTAATCACGTTTTTGAAAGGACGCAAACCATGTGGCTCATCGAAATGAGCGTCGATACCGAAAAAGATAAAATCCAACGCACCTTTTCCAAGGACCATATTTTGATCGGGCGAGCGGAGTCCAACGACTTCGTGCTCTACGACCCGCGCGTATCAAGCCTGCACGGTCAGATCGTCCTGCGTGATAACGCATTCTATTATCAGGATCTGCAAAGCACCAACGGCTCCATGGTCGAATGCGCCGGAGAACGGTTTGTCGTAGATGGCGTCAAGTTCAAGGAACATCGACTGCTGGACGGCGATGCATTGTTATTGGGTGATGTGTCCGAACCGGCCCGCATCTCGCTACGGATTTTCGAGGGCGAAGCGGAAGGCGAAGCGAAAGAAGAATCCGGCAAAACCATTCTGGCATCCAGAGCGATCAGCGATTTTTCCCTACTTTCCCAGCAGATTCTGGATGATAAAAGCCTGGTTCGCTCCCTCTTCCGTTTTCAGAAAGAAGTGCACGAACTGGAAAAGCCCCAGGACATTTACCAGCAAACTGCCTTGTTTTTACTGAACAATATTCCCAATGCCGAGTACGTTGCCCAACACCGGGAGGAAACCATTCAGGAAAGCGGCTGGCGACAGGTGTATTTTACCAGTAAATGCAAAGACGTGAATGCCGCGCTGAAGGTTTCGAATGAACTTTTCGACGAAGCCCACCGGCAAGCCCGCGCCCTGCTGATCGACCAAGACCAATTGCAGGGAATCCGAAGTTCCGGAAAGGAAGCACTGCCGCTGCGCACCATGATTCTGTCTCCCCTGATTCACCAGAACCGGGTTATCGGTTATCTGGAAATCGGCAACACGACCAATTCATCGGCTTTAACGGAAGCCGATCTCGATTTCGCCTCGGTGGTTTCCTATATTCTTGGCGCGCGCATCGTCAACATGAAACTGATCGAAATCGTGCGCGAGGCCGAGGAAAAACTACAGAATGAAAACCTCTATCTGAAATCCATCGTGCATCGCGAAGAAGATGAATACCGGTTGATCGGCGAATCGGCAGCTATGCTTTCGGTTCGGCGTCAAATCGAAACCGTCGGTCCTTCCGAATTGACGGTTATGATTCTTGGCGATACGGGTACGGGCAAAGAACTGGTCGCACGCTCCATCCACAACCACTCCAAGCGTCGGAATCGCATTTTCGCCGCGGTCAACTGCGGCACGTTCTCCGACACGCTACTGGAAAGCGAATTGTTCGGCCATATGAAGGGAGCCTTTACCGGCGCGGTCGAAAACAAAAAAGGACTCTTCGAGGTCGCCGATGGCGGCACCTTGTTTTTAGACGAGATCGGGGAAACGCCCTATAACCTGCAAGTCAAGCTATTGCGCGCATTGCAGGAAGGCGAAGTCATGCCCGTTGGAGCGACACAGGCGCGTAAAGTCAACGTGCGCGTCGTCTGCGCCACGAATAAAGACCTGGAGCGCGAGGTTCAGGAAGGAAACTTCCGGGAAGATCTCTTTTATCGTATCAACACCTTCCCCATTCAGATGCCTCCCCTACGCGAACGACCGGAAGATATCGAACAACTGGCCCGCCACTTCCTGGTGATGTTTCAAAAAGAAATGCGCAAATACGGAAACGATTTCAGTGCGAAGTGTATGCAGCAACTTAAAGGCTGTCCCTTCCCTGGCAATGTACGCCAGTTGAAGAATGAAGTGCAACGGGCGCTGCTGTTGGCTGAAGATCAGGAAAAAATCGAGATTCACCATTTTTCTCCGCAAATTTCCCAGCGCTGTCGCACACAGGAAATGACGGCAATCAGCATCGCCGGGCGGACACTTAAAGAAGTGTTGGAAGCCTATGAAATCAAGGTCATTCGCCAAGCCCTGGAAGAACATGGCTGGAATCGCTCCAAGACCTCTCAATCACTAGGAATTTCCAGACAGGCGTTTATGGCGAAACTGTCCAAATTCAAGATCACGCCGGATAGCTGATAGAAACACCGGCAACAAGTGCATTCAAGGTGCTCCACCGAGTCATTGCGATCTACGCAAAACCTTGACGTGGCTATGGATTTGGGCTAAGAATAGCCACTTATTTTGCACCGGAGATTACGTAGCTCCAACACTATCGAGAATTCGTGAAATCAGAGGTCATGATGGAAGAATTAAGCGCCCTGCTCGAAGCACGAAGAAAGAAGCTGGATCAGCTCCGCGAAATGGGAGTCAATCCCTTCGCCAACGATTTCAACGTTACCCATGTTACCAGCCAGATTCGTGATAAATACGAGGCAAACTCCAAAGAAGAACTCGAATCCGTAGAGGATAGCTTTACCATCGCCGGACGCGTGATGGCCGTGCGTTCGTTTGGAAAAGCCGCATTCATCGTGCTACAGGATCGCGGCGGTCGCTTACAGCTGTTTATTCAGAAGAAAGCCATCGGAGACGAGATTTTCGCGATCTTCAAAATGATCGATGTTGGTGATATCATTGGTGTTACCGGCGTCCCGTTCAAAACGAAAACGGATGAGTTAACGCTGAATCTTTCCGATTTCCGCTTGCTGACCAAAAACCTGCAACCGCTACCGGAAAAGTGGCATGGTTTGACAGACGTGGAAACCCGCTACCGTCAGCGTTACGTGGATCTGATCGTCAATCCGGATGTGGTGGAAACCTTCCGGCGCAGATCCAAAATCATTCGGCTGTTGCGCGCGTACCTGGACAACATGGACTTTATCGAAGTCGAAACGCCGATGCTGCATCAAATCGCTGGTGGCGCAGCGGCCAAGCCTTTCGTAACGCATCATAACGCCTTGAATGCCGACCTGTTCCTGCGAATCGCCCCGGAATTGCACCTTAAACGCCTGTTGGTGGGCGGACTGGAGCGAGTCTACGAAATCAACCGTAACTTCCGCAACGAGGGCATCTCGTTCAAGCATAACCCCGAATTCACGATGGTGGAATTCTACTGGGCCTATGCCACCTACAAGGATTTGATCGCACTTACCGAAGATCTGGTCAGTTCGATCGCCAAGGAAGTCACCGGATCGATGAAAGTTGAATATCAGGGAAACACACTGGATTTCACTCCTCCCTGGGAACGCTTGACGCCTGCACAGGCCATCGTCAAATATTCTGATATCTCGGAAGAAGAACTGCAAACCCGCGAAGGACTGCTGAATGTCGCCGCGCGATTGAAAATCGAAAACGCGGATAAGATGGCCGATGGCAAACTGCTGATGGAAATCTTCGACAAAGTGGGAGAACACAAGATCGTACAACCCACCTTCCTGATCGACTTCCCCATCGAGGTTTCGCCTCTGGCGCGCAAAAAGGAAAGTGATCCGCGCCTGACCGACCGCTTTGAGATCATCGTCGCCGGTCAGGAAATCGGAAACGCCTTTTCCGAGTTGAACGATCCGATCGATCAGAAACAGCGTTTCGAGCAGCAATTACTGGAGCGTGAGGCGGGTGACGAGGAAGCCCACGCAATGGATTCCGATTACGTGCGTGCGCTTGAATTCGGTATGCCACCGGCAGCGGGAGAAGGCATCGGCATTGACCGCTTGACCATGCTGCTGACAGATTCGGCTTCGATTCGCGAAGTCATTCTCTTTCCGCAGTTGCGGAAAGAACAATAGAGGCTAGGGAGCGGAGACGAATGTCTATCGAATCGTTCATAGGTCTCCGCTATCTGAAAGCCCGGAAATCCAGTCGGTTCGTCTCGACGATCACCGTGATTGCGGTGGGAGGCGTTGCGGTTGGAGTATGTGCTCTGATTGTCGTTTTATCGGTCATGGCCGGTTTCGAAGAGGAACTGCGCGATAAGATCGTAGGAGCGAACGCACACGGCAACGTTCGCGTCAGCACCCCGGAATTCACGAATTACCGGGAGGCATTGGAAAAGATCGTCCAGGTTCCTCATGTCAGCGGGGCTTCGCCTTACCTGTTGCGTGAGGCGATGATCACCTCGGAGACGAATGTCACCGGTTGCGTGCTCAAGGGAATCGATTTACAGACGGTGGCGAGTGTCTCCGATCTCGATCATAGTCTGGTTGCAGGGTCCATAGATTACCTTGAAGACGCGAAGAAGCTATTAGAAGACACGCAGAAACAGGCTGCTGATCATGCCTCGGAAGCGGATTTTCTACCGGCATTCAGCAACCGGGCCAAAGCGAAGTATCAGGACAAGGAACTTCCGGGTATCCTGATCGGCCAGGAATTGGCGCGCTATTTGTCGGTTTGGGTAGGCGATGAAGTCAACATCGTCAACCCGCTTGGCGGAGGATTGGGACCGACGGGACCGATTCCGTCCTACCAGTATTTCCGAGTAGCGGGCGTGTTTTTTTTCGGCATGTTCGAGTTTGACATGAAATATGTGTACACGTCGCTTCCCACGCTGCAACAGTTTTCCAGCATGGGTGACAACGTGACGGCCATCGAGTTCAAGGTTCCCAAAGATAAGCTGGATGATACCGGCGTAATCAGTCAGGGCATCTTGAAAGAATTGGGTGGCTTTCCATATCAGGTACGCGACTGGCGAGAAATGAACAAGAATCTGTTTTCCGCATTGGAACTGGAACAGATCGCCATGTTCGTCATTTTGCTGTTTATCACCCTGGTGGCGGCATTCAACATTGCCAGCACCCTGATTATGATGGTGATCGAAAAAACGAAGGAAATTGCGATTTTGAAATCCATGGGAGCATCACATCGAACCGTTCGACGCATTTTCATGCTGGACGGATTGATCATCGGCCTGATCGGCACCGCTATTGGAGCGGCGACGGGTTTCGGTCTATGCGCCCTGATTCCATTGCTGGATCTGCATCTGGACCCGGAGGTTTATTACATGACCTCCCTGCCCGTTCGCATCGTCCCGAGCCAGATCGCAACGATTTTACTGTCGGCAGTCGTCATCAGTTGGTTGGCGACGCTTTTCCCCGCCGGTCAGGCGGCCCGGTTAAACCCGGTGGATGGACTGAGGAATGACTGAATCGGATCTCCAGCCAACCGCAATAGAAGAATCAGCTTCGCCTTTGATTCACATTGACGGTCTGCACAAGAGCTACGAACTGGATGGCAAAGAAATCCAGGTGCTCAAAGGCATCGATCTGGAAATTCGGCATGGCCAGCGCCTCTCTATCGTGGGAAAATCCGGGGTCGGAAAAAGCACCTTCCTGCACGTTTTGGGAACGCTTGACCGGCCCAGCAGCGGCATGATCCGTTTCGAAGGACGGGATGTCTTTTCCTATTCCGACCGTAAACTGGCGCAATACCGAAATCGAAGCATCGGCTTCGTATTCCAGTTCCATTATCTGCTGCCCGATTTCAACGCATTGGAAAACGTCAGTATTCCCATGCGTATCGCCAAGCTCGACCCGACGGAAGTCGACCGTCGCGCAAAAGAACTATTGGAACTGGTCGGACTGCAAGACCGCGCCACTCACAAGCCGGGAGAACTATCCGGCGGCGAACAACAACGGGTGGCTATCGCCCGCGCTTTGGTTATGCGTCCCAGCGTCATCCTGGCCGATGAACCGACAGGAAACCTGGACGACCAAACCTCTCAGGGCATCCACGATCTGCTCTGCAACTTGAATGAAACCTATCGGACAACCTTGGTGGTCGTGACCCACAACCGCTCCCTAGCCGATCGCATGGACGAGAAGCTGGAGTTGGTGGACGGTCAGATTTACACCCGCCAGGATTCCGGGAAAGCATAGGATTGACGCTTATGGTGTATCGGACACTTGCCTTCACGCTGCTGTTTCTCTGTCTATGCGGAAGCTTGCTGGCGGAAACGACCAAAGTTAAAGAGATCCGCGTTCAGGGACTGGTGCGTGTGGAAAAGGAATCGATTCGCCGAGCGGTGGTCAGCCGTCCCGGTCAGCCGTATTCAATCAAGAAAATTCAGGAAGATATCCGCTCCATTTACGAACTGGGTTTCTTTACCGATGTCCAGGTCGATGTCCACCCCACCCCTGAAGGTCCGATTATCACCTACATGGTCGAGGAACGCCCGTCTGTGTTGGCGGTAAAGCTGTCGGGAAACGACGAAGTCGATGAAGACGACATCAACGAAGTGATCGATATCAAACCGTTTTCCGTGCTCAGCTACGACAAGATCTACCGCAATATCGAAAAGATCCGTAACGTCTACATTGAAAAAGGCTTTTTCCTGGCTGACGTGGAGCATGAAGTAACCCCGGCGGAAAACAACCAGGTCGTCATCACGTTCATCATCAAGGAACGCGCCAAAGTCGAAGTCAAAAAAATCATCCTGATGGGTAACGAAAAGATCCCGGAAAAAGAGCTACTGGCTCAGATGCTCACTAAACCGGGTGACATTCTAAGCTTTTTGACCAATTCCGGCCAATACCGCCAGGAAATGGTTGAACGCGATGCCTACATGATCGAGAAATACTACGCCGATCACGGCTATATCAACGTCAATGTAGCCACTCCGATCGTTACTCTCTCCGCCGACCGTACCTGGATCTACGTGACGATAAAAATCACGGAAGGCGAACAGCATTTCATGGGAGAGTTGGATTTCGGCGGCGACCGGATATTCCCGAAAGAGAGACTGCGTAAGCTGGTTACATTGGAAAAAGGGGACGTGTTCAATCGTTCGAGATTCCTGAGCGATATGGAGCGAGTAGCCGCTATCCACAAGAATCTGGGATTCGCCTACACCAATGTTACGCCGATCACCAAAGCGCATGACGACACCAAACAGATCGATGTGACGATGAATGTCAAGATCGGAAGCAAGGTCTGGATTGAACGCATTGACATCGTAGGAAACACCAAAACACGCGATAAGGTTATTCGTCGCGAAATGCGCATCGCCGAGGGCGATCAGTATTCGATCACCGGTATCAACCGCTCCAAACGCAAAATCTACCAGCTTGGCTATTTCGAAACGGTGGAAATCACCGAATCGCCGGGATCTTCGGACGAGCGCATTGTGTTAACGGTTGAAATCAAGGAGAAGCGCACCGGAACCCTGCAATTGGGGGTCGGTTTCAGTTCGCTGGACAGTTTCGTCTTCCAGGCTCAGATCGCCCAGAACAATCTCTTCGGACGTGGCCAGAGCCTGCAACTTTCCGCTCAGATCTCGGCTAGCAACCGCCAGTTCATGCTGCGATTCACCGAACCGTATTTCTTGGACAGCCGGGTGAACTTCAGTTTCTCGATTTTCAACCAGTCCTACACCTATCCCAACCAAGGAGAATTCGGCAGTTACTCGCGTTCCTCCTCCGGTGGAGACTTGACCCTGGGCTATCCCATCCTGGACGATGTCTCGCTCTTCCTGATGTACACCATCAAGGACGTCAATCTGAATGTCGACGATCAGGTTCATCTGCATCTGTTCAAAAGCGGCTTGACCAGCAGTTTGACCTTCATCGCGCAATATGACACCCGTGACAACCGCCTGTTCCCGTCGGATGGTATGCTGCACCAACTCTCGGTAGAATACGCAGACTCCTACACGGGCAGTGAAATCGAGTTCTTGAAATTCACCGGAATCGCCAAGTTCTTCTTCCCGCTGTACAAGTACATCGACATGTGGGATTTCTTCAAACCGGTATTTAAGATCAACGCCGAAATCGGCTACGTCATGTCGCTTGAAGAACCGAACGGAGATGATCGCGGTAACCAGGATTTCCCCGGCGTTCCCATTGCCGAGCGTTATCTGCTAGGCGGCATCTACACTATCCGCGGCTATGAGTTCGGCTCGATCTCCCCGACCATCGACGTAATCGCTCAGGATGATCCCGCCGGATATCCGGTTAAGTATCTGATCGGTGGTAATAAAGAATTCTTTGTCAACTTCGAACTGGAATTCCCGTTGATCGAAGCCGCCGGGATTCGCTGGGTGTTCTTCTTCGACATGGGAAACACCTGGGCCGAGGATCAACAGTTTTTCTATCTTGGCCAGAGCGACCAGGATCCATACAATATGCCTTTAGGTCTGTACATGAGCTACGGCTTCGGTATCCGGTGGTACTCACCGATCGGTCCCCTGCGTTTCGAATGGGGCCTGCCGGTGAAGAAACGTCCCGAAGACGATACGATTACGTTTGAATTCTCAATTGGCAACCAATTCTAAGCATGGAGGAACCGATATGAAACGAGCATTGATCATTACGCTTTTGGCGATGGGTCTTGTGGCGGCCTATGCGTTGCCGGCAGCGGCAGCGGGAATGAAAATCGCCTATGTCGATCTGCAACGCGCCCTGTTGGAAGTAGACGAAGGCAAAAAGGCCAAAGCCGATTTGAAAGTCTACTTCGACGACAAGCAGGAATACCTGGACAAAGAATCCGAACGGCTCAAAAAAATGAAGGAAGACCTGGAAAAACAGGAAATGATGATCGAGCCGGAAGTCAAAGCCAAACGTGAAGCGGAATTACAGCAGAAATTCGTTGAAGTGCAGAAAATCTACTACCAGCTTCAAAACGAACTGAAACAAAAAGAATCTGAAGCGGTGCAACCAATCCTTGAAAAAATGCAGTCGATCATTCAGAATATTGCAGAGCGGGACAATTACGATCTGATTCTGGACAAAAACAGCTCCGGTATCGTGTATGCACCGATGAAGCACGATCTGACCAACGAATTAATCCGCTTGTACGATCAGAAGTACGGAAAAGGCAAGTCCAAGAAATAACCATGCCGACTGGCAGAAGGATTCGCCCATGAAACTGTCTGAACTGGCTCAGGAAGTCTCCGGGCGACTGGTAGGCGATGGCGATATCGAAATCCGCAGTGCTGCGACATTAGTCGAGGCACATGCGGGAGATATTTCCTATCTAGCCATGCATTCCTATCGAGAAATGGTCATGGCAACCAGCGCCTCAGCCGTGCTGGTTGTCAATGAAATCGAAGATTGCCCTTGCGCTCAGATCGTCTGCGCCGATCCATACCTCGC
The DNA here is from genome assembly GCA_965140415.1 of Myxococcota bacterium. GTDB lineage: Bacteria > Myxococcota_A > SURF-8 > SURF-8 > SURF-8. Next base: position 2,520,569 of record OZ223209.1, on the reverse strand, counting down.
CTTTGCCCATGTTATGCGCAGATTGTATCCGCCAGCGAAGTACGCACCGGGAATTTCCGAACAGGCCTACATAGGCAAATCAAAACTTGGAAAGGGTTGCACGATCTTCCCCTTCGTTTACATCGGTGACAATGTAACCATTGGGAATAACTGCGTTATCCATCCAAACGTCACGATTCAGGACCGTGTTACAATCGGCAACGACTGCATCATTCATCCAAATGTATCGATCGGCAGTGACAGCAACCTGGGAGACCGGGTGATTCTGCAACATGGTTGCCGCATCGGAGGTGACGGCTACGGCTTTGCCAAAGATGCCAGGGGTCGCCACTTGAAGATTCCACAAATCGGTCGAGTCGTAATTGAAGACGATGTGGAAATCGGCGCCAACAGCTGTGTGGATCGGGCGACACTATCCGCGACTCGCATCGGTCGAGGCACCAAACTGGACAATCTGGTACAAGTAGGCCACAACGTGACAGTCGGTGAAGATTCCCTGTTGGTTGCGCAAGTTGGAATCGCCGGTTCAAGCGATATCGGTAATCGCGTCACGCTGGCTGGACAGGTCGGCGTAAGCAGCCATCTCAATATCGGTGATGGAGCCACGGTTGGCGGAAAATCCGGAGTTACGCGCAACATTCCTCCAGAAGAAGTGTATACCGGTTACCCGGCAATTCCTCATCGCATCTGGAGCCGCCTGCAAAAGCTATTACAGGAAATGCTGGAAAAGGAAGATCGCTCGTGATTCATCTGACAGCCACCGTGCACCCCAAAGCCATCGTAGGTAGCAAAGTTTCCATCGGTCCATATTGCATTATTGGAAAAGGCGTTCGCATTGCCGAAGGATGCGACTTGATGGGACACGTTGTTCTGGATGGCAATCTGGAATTAGGTGAAGGCTGCCAAGTGTTTCCTCATGTGGTATTGGGCACCGCACCTCAAGACTTGAAATATCACGGAGAAACAACCCGCCTGGTAATTGGCAAAGAATGTATTTTCCGTGAGGGCTTTACGGCCAATCGAGGAACGGAACATGGAGGCGGCGTTACCCGCATCAGCGATCATGCCTATTTCATGGCGAACTCTCATGTCGCTCATGACTGCACCATAGGGTCTCATTGTGTGATGGCCAACGGCGTTGCCTTGGCGGGTCATGTGTCCGTCGAAGACTATTCCTGCTTTGGCGGCATGGCGGGAGTTCACCAGTACGCCAGAATCGGCGCCTATAGCTTTGTTGGAGCCGGTGCAATGGTGCGACGGGACGTTCCGCCGTTTTGCGTGGTTCATGGAGATCGGGCCCGCATCGTAGGAATCAATCGCATTGGATTGGAGCGGCATGAATTCTCTCCAGAAAGAATCGAGCGCATCCAGTTCGCCTATGACCGTCTCCGACAATTGGGAATTGAAAAAGGGTTACAGGAGCTCACCTCCATTCAGGATGATCCAGAGGGAGACATCAGCCGAATTCTCGCCTTTTACCAAAAAAGCGAACAAGGTTTCTGTTCCTTTAAAGAGTAGGTATCATGTCCGTTTTGCGCATCACACCACGCTGCAATGAGCGTTGCCTTTTTTGTAACATCAGACCGGACGATCCCCATAATATCTTTCATGAAACACCGGAGGCGGTAGAACGCTTTCTGGATAGCTACGATAGAAACCAAGGAAATCTGATCGAAATTTCCGGTGGAGAACCGACTCTCAATCCGCACTTGCCGGAAATCATTCGCTTGATCCGCAAACGCGGCCTGAATACCATGCTCGAAACCAACGCCACCTTGTTGGCCAACAAACGCCTGGTCAGCTCGTTGGTTCAAGCCGATCTGGAAGAAGCCTTCGTTTCGTTGCATGCAGCCAACGCGGAACTTTCCGACAAGATCACGGGCATGCCCGGTGCATTCGAGAAATCGATACAAGGGATAGAAAATTTACTTCAAACCAATATCGAAGTCGTTATCAATTTCGTCTGGTGTAGAGAAAACCTGGAACATCTGCCGGAATTTGCCCGCTTTCTTTACCAGCGCTTCGGACGATCCGCCGCATTGAACATCAGCGTGATGGCCCCCAACTTCGGCAGAGATGACATCGAGCATTCTTTCCGCTTTTCCGAAGGTGACCCGTTTTTGCGTGAAACCGTGCGTATTTGCGAAGAGTTGCGCCTATCCGTTCGAATTCCGGATATTTGCGGCCAGCCGCTATGCACCTTGCGAGGCATAGAATGGATTTATATCTATCCTCTAAAGCTCTTCCCGCACTATCCGGAAGAAGCTGCCTCGTCAAAGCGCAAAGGACCGCAATGTAAACGGTGCATTTACGACCCGATCTGTGTCGGCGTATGGAATGAATATGCACGAAAATACGGCACGGATGAACTTCATCCTGTCACAAGCGGCAACCCGGCACTAATCAAATTACTCGGACTCATCCTTTCGCCAGCGGCCAGAGCCACTCTTCGTTCCGAAATACGACGAGGCTATTGGATTATCCGCAGATACCTGCGACAACTACTTTAGCATCAAATCAGAGCGCCCCACCTTCGAAGACGATTTGAGGATTCACGGTCATCAGTTGTTCGATGCGAGCATCCCCGATCCAGTCACGCAGACGATTGATCGCCGGGGTGGTGTACTTCTGTATCTGCTTTGCATTATGATTATCCGTCGAAATCAATTGCAGCAGATCACGATCCAATAACTTCTTGAGCGTATTGCGGGATTTATTTCCCCACATTCCACTCAAGCAAGTCAGTGTTCCCTGCATCAACATCCCGGCATCTACCAATTCCTCCACAAAATCCAGATCTTCCGCAACGAACGCATAGCGTTCAGGATGAGCCATAATCGGAGTGATTCCAGCAACTTTCAGATCAAATACCAGCTGGCGCAAATGAACCGGCTTACTTAGGGAGTTGAACTCCAACAGGATGTATTTCCCCTGATCCCCGAATGACAACAACTGCGACGGATCCAACAAACGCTGCATCGCGCGGTCATCGAAGTAATATTCAACACCAGGAAGAATCTTGAACGCCACACCTTGTTGCTCGATATCTTCTTGAATTTCCTCGGTTAATCTGCGGATATGGTCTTCATCGTTATCGAACATACCGCTACGAATGTGGGGAGTCACCACCGCCGCAGTAAATCCCAACTCAATGTAGCCCGCAATGATGGCGCGTGTTTCTTCCAACGATTTCGAGCCGTCATCGATACCGGGTAAAAGATGTGTGTGTAAATCGATCATGATTTTGTCTTGCCATACCGAGCAGTCTGGGGTATACCGATCCAACTTAGGAAACCAAGTTGGTGATCGTGAAAATTATGAAGAAAATTCCACTTTTCCTGATTCTGGCCGCCAGCGTTGTCATTCTTGGAACAGGATGCGGCGATTACAAACCCTGCGAAGTGCTGGCCAAACGCATCTGCACCTATTGTCCACGGGTCGCCGACCACTGGCAAGCCGCCTGCCTGTGCATCGAGAACGGATCACTCAAGGAAAAAGGCTATAAGTGCAAAGAAGTTACGGAAGAAGACCAGATCCGCTGCAACGCCACTCTCGAATACTGGGACGATGATACCTGCGAGCAGCTAAACTAAACCTTTCCCTTAAACACAATCCACGATAATCCAAGGAATAACGAGAAGTTACTGCGCTTCCGTTTGCTTCTTTTGAGCGGCCAGTTGCTTCTTTACCCATGTGATCTTCATGTTGATGGCTTGCCGGGTCCAGTATCCCATGTCATTTTGAGGAATGCTCTGCATATAACGCAGGGATTCGTCATAACGGCTAGCATCGTTATAGGTATCTGAAATCTTGATGTAAATCTTGTCTGCCGTTTCTTTGTCCAGTTTCAAGGTCAACGCCGTTTTGAGGTGTTCGATTCCCTCATCCAATTTCTTCATGCGGATCAGGCTCAACCCAAGATAATAGTGCAGCATGCCTTCATATTCAGGATCTTTGTAATAATCCAACGATACGTTCAGTTCCTGCACCGCGCTCTTGTCTCCTCCGATGCGCCATTGATTGACACCTTGATCGTAGTGCTTGCGCGCCAGATCCATTCGGAATACCTTGACTTTTTCCTCCAGCAGCAACACTTCGGCCTTGCTCAGTTTGCTACGATCGATTTTATTGAATTCCTTAACAGCCTCGGCGCGCTTCTTTTCTTCCAGTAACTTGATCAAATGCAATGATCTTTTTTCTGCGGAATCGCGCGCCTGCAATTCCGTTTTGCTGGCTTCGTTTTCTTCTTTGAGCACGACGATCTGGGTTTTAAGCCCTTCGATTTTCTCTTCCAACAACGAAGCGCGCAGTTCGGATAATACGATCCCTCCAACAGTGAAAATCAAGACGAAGAGGATGTAGAGTCCGATATGACCGATACGGGCCTTACGAGCCGAAGTTTCCTGATTTCCCGAAACTTTTTTCAATTCCGCAAACAAAGACCGCATGTTGTTGTCGGTCTTGATATTCATATTGCGCGTCTCGATGATTTCCTTTTCAAGCTTCTTCAACTCGCTTTGTATTTGCTCCAGGTTACTCACCATGTCCTCCAAGTTAATTTTGCTTCGGTACGGGTGAAACCTACCCGATTCGCTCAGGCTTGGCAAGCAAATACTCCGGCAATCCAAAACACTTGCCTGTAAAGTGACTGACATGCTATAGCTGGATGAGTTGACAGTTGCACGATCCAAACCATAAAGGCAGGACGAATCATGGAGATCATTTCCCCATCGGTGTGCATAGAAACCCCGGAAAGTCATATTCGGGAATATAGCAAATTGATCGAACGCTACGGGCGAACCTGTTATAAAAGCGAAGAAGAGATCTCGGAAGACTCCGCAGAGGAGTTCATTCTTAAAAACATCATCGAAAAAGGTCACGAATCGATTCTGGAACATTGTTCCATTACGGCTCGTTTCATTTGCGACCGCAGCGCCTCGCACCAACTCGTCAGGCATCGCATCGGATCGTTCAGCCAGGAATCGCAACGAGTAGTGGACTACTCGAGAGGCGGCATTCAGGTGATCTGCCCGCCAACCATTCGAAATAACGAGCAGGCTTTCTCCCTGTGGAAAGAAGATATCGAGACCGCAGAAAAAGCCTACCGAGACCTGTTGCAGACCGGCGTTCCTCCTGAAGACGCCCGCTCCGTTTTGCCCAACTGCACCAAAACGGAAGTGGTTACCACGTTCAACCTGCGGCAGTGGCGTTATGTCTTCATGCGTCGCGCCCTGAATCCACAGGCACAGTGGGAAATCCGGGAACTGATGACCGAACTTCTCAAGCAGATGTACAAGCATATGCCGATCGTCTTTCAAGACCTGCAACAGAAAATCCTGTATCGCCTGGTCTTCGAGAACCCACAAAGTACTGAAGAATAACAATCGGCACCATGCTACCCATTCGCTTGAACCGGAACCGACATCATGGCCAAAAAGAAAAAAAAGCAGGCTCCTGCAAAATCTTCGCAGAAATTCAGCAGCAACCCGTTTAAATCACTAAAGCAACTGGAGTTGCCTCCCGAAGAAACGCAACCAACCGATAACACCGATGTTAAAGAAGAAGAAACCGCTCCCTGGGAATCCGATGAGGATCTGGATGAAAACGAGCTGTTCCTTCGCAGTGTGGCAGGAGCGACCCTGAACAAGGAGCGCCCTACTCCGAAAGAGCCCAGCCCATCCATCCCGCCACAGGTCGATGAGGAAGCCGAAGCCCAGCTAGAACTGATTCGACTGGTCAATGGTGAATTGCCCTTCGACATTTCGGACTCAGACGAATACATCGAAGGTTGCGTCCACGGTCTTCCCAAGGGTGTATTGAAACGCCTGAAACAAGGGGAATATTCGATACAGGCAAGATTGGATCTGCACGGTCTGACGCGCGTGGAGGCTAAAACAGAATTGGAGCATTTTCTAACCCGCGCACGTGTCAACGGCTTGCGTTGCGTGCTGTTGATTCACGGTCGTGGTCTGAACTCCAAAGACAATATCCCGGTATTGAAAGAAAGCGTTCGCGCCTGGTTCGAACGTGGCCGGGGACCAATCGGCAACTCGGTATTGGCTTTCACATCCGCGCGTAATGAAGACGGCGGCTTGGGAGCCATGTATGTGCTCTTACGCCGCCGTAAACCACCTCAATAACATTCTACTTTTGTAATTGACGTTGTCTGCTATCGCTGAAGAAAATGATCGACAGCCCGATTGACTCTGGCGATTGGAACCCGAGTCGGACAGGGACGCAAACAGGTTGTGTTGGAAGGATGCTGCCTGAATTGCTGGAAATAGCTTTCAGCGTATTCGAAATCCACTCGACTGCGCGAGTGGGTCAGCAGCAACAGGGCCGGTCCCCGATATAGGGAGCCTTGCCATTCGGCAGATTCTTCACACAGGGTTTCGCACAAACCGCATGCAACGCAGTGGTTCATATCCGTAAAATATCCGGCCTGCTCGGAGGCGATCGGAAAGATATGATCCTCTTTGAATTGGCGAAAAAAGGTCTCGGCCCCATCTTCAGGTTTAAACGAGCCTAAACGCGATCGCAACGCATTGAGGAACAACACGACGAAATGTCGGATGAGAAAGATCCCCAATAAAGCGACTGCGTAGGCTTTTTTCATACCGCAAACTCCGCCGCCTTTTGTCCCGCTCGGATACCGGTGATCAGGTCCACGCCTTCAGCACTGCCATCCAGGAATGGATCGAAGCCACCCAGAACATGACCGGCTGCAAACAGGTTGTCCCAGCGTTGCAGATTTTCCTCGCCCAGCGCCAATCCCTGATCGTTGACGCGCACGCCCAGTTTGACAAAGCGCTGCGCCGCAGAGAAATCCGCCTCGGTCAGACGTCCGATGTACAATTCATCGACTTGGTGATTTCCAAGAAACACCGGCAAATTGAAAATCGGTTCAACAAAGGTTTTACCTTCTGAGCGAATGCCACCGCCAAGGAATTTTCCCGAAGCGAGCACGAATGCATCCGCTTCATAGACCATCTCCTCGTCGTTCTCACCTTTCATCGTCACCGCTTCGATGCCATCCGAGCCCATGCGACACTCGCTCACGGTCCCCTGCTCTATTGGAATTTCTGCTGCCTTAAGCGCCTGGCCCAGTAAATTGGAGAGACGCGCTCCCGGAACGCTGGCATGGGTGGCCACGGACTCGCGGCAAGGCACTCCCAATAGCGAGGACAAACGTTCCACTCGATCCAATTTTTCAAGTCCCAGAGCCGGCGGGAAAATCAGCAGATCGTAAGTGGAAGAACCCATTTCCCCTTTAACTCGTTCGGCCAGCAATTCCAAATGTTCATCGTGATCCAGATATCTCGCCATCTGTCCGGACTGATAGAATATCTGGCCACCCTGATCGAAAGTGACGTCCAGAATGGAATACTTGATTCCTTTCCCGAATTCCTCTTCCTGCTCCGCCCAGGCGCTTGCCAGGAAATCCGCTCGGTAGCGGGAATAGCCGCTTATCGCGACCACACCGACGCTCATTTTGTCTTCCAGCTTTGCCACGGCGTTCGGAGCGAGATAAGACCACATCGCAGAACCGAGTTCACCGGGATAGGCCGCCGGAAACGCTTTTGCATCGAATGATGAAGGATACAGCCCTGGAGCGACTTCCAATAAAGCCTTCACTCCCTGTTGAATCGCTTCATAGGGATTTTCGAATCCCCGATACGGATGATGCTGATTCTGTGTATACAAACTCAACACGGCTTGCCTTAGCGACAACGGCTCAAAGCCTCTGCCTTCACTGACCGTACCGGCCAGGTTGATCATCCCACTTGATAGAGCCGTTCGTCCCAGCGCCTGTGCGATCACTTGTACATCCGCACCTGCCTTCTTTGCGGCAAGAGCCGCCATGGAACCGGCAAGACCTCTACCAATAACGAGCACACGACCCGCCATTAGAAAACCTCCTCACGATCACGAATCCAAGAATTCCAGTTGACAACTTGCTGATAGATCATGCGATATAATTCTTCGCCTGCTAATTGAACTCCAGACAGAATATTTCTGCGCCATCGCCATTTTTCCTGCAATAGCGTAAAAGCTTCTTGTGCCGTTTCTTGCGGGGACAATCCACGTTCTTCTCCGAAAATGATCGCCGCCTGCACGCCGCATTCAAGCCCTTGACAGGGACCCTCTGCCAGGTGACAGCGCCCGATCAGATCGACCGCACGGCGCACCATTTCATTTCGAATCACATACCGCAACTCCGCTTCGATAATCGGATCACAGTTGCAGACAAATCCGGCATAGGATGGATTATCCCGTATCAATTCCAAAACCTGCTCGGCACGGCTGCCCTGCCTGAAAACCAAACGACGCACTGCCAGCGGGTCCATTCCGTAGCGTCGAGATAATTCCTCGATATCCGGCGTCCGATCACCACCGGGCAACGGTTCCACATGCGTTTTGCACTGAGCCCCTTTACCCAGCTTATGACACACCAGATCGGCAGTTTGTTCCGCCATTACCCGGTAAGCCGCCAATTTGCCGCCAGCCAGCGTTACGAAACCCGCCATATCGCCATCGACCTGATGATCCACGACACGGTGATCGCGGGTAAGATCGTCTTCGTACTTGGCGCGTTCGAACAGCGTCGGGCGAATCCCGGCTATGGTTTTGATAACGCGCGCCTCTCGAATACGAGGCAAGCTGCGTTCCACCGCCTGGAACAGGTATTCGATTTCATCCTCGGTTACGGACAGATCGTCGAGATCACCGTAGAAATCGTCGTCTGTCGTTCCGATCAACGAAACATTTTCATGCGGAATCACAAAAACGCCGCGTCCATCAACCGCATCGGCAATTACACCGATGTTCGAAATTCGGCGATCCAGAACCAGATGAACGCCTTTGGCTGGACGCAGGCGAACCTTTTGCCCCGCCATCTCTGCAATTTTCGGCACCCATGGACCCGCGCAGTTGACAACGATATCCGCCAGAATTTCTTCGACTTTTCCGGTCAGTTCATCCTGCGTGCGGATGCCGCGAACTCTTCCATCGGAGATCACGAGACTCGTCACTTTGGTCCAGGTTTTCACCTTTGCATCGTGCTCCACCGCATCCAGGGCATTGGCGATGCACAAGCGGGGAACATCGATGCCCCACTCGTCCGTGGTAACACCCCCGATTGCATCGGGCGTCAACAACGGTTCAACCCGCCGGACTTCGTCGCGCGTCAGCCGTACATGCGGCTTGCCGCCTTTTAAAGGCTGAAAGCGGTCATATAGCGAGAACAGGGCGTTTGCACCTTCGAATTTGATGCGACCGGTGATGCCGTCTTCCTTTAAGAGCGGCATCAACAGAGGAATCCGAAAAATCAGGTGAGGCGCGATTTTCTGAATGTAGCCGGAATCCTTACAGGATTTCTTTGTCGTTCTCACATCGGAAAGCAGGTAACGCACACCGCCGTGAATCATGCCGGAACTGGCCCAACTGGTACCCATGGACAAGTCACCCTTGTCCACCAGCATAACGGAGAGGCCTCTTAACGCCAGATCGCGCGCGACCCCGCATCCGTTGATTCCCCCTCCGATAACGATAGCATCCAGCTTCTCAGGCATTACACCAGGCTTTCACTCTTTTCAGTCGCTTCTAACCTGTTTCGTTTCGATTCAACCAGTTGGACTGGCAGAGCTTTTTCCACTACGGAAAAGCACTGAATCGCACAAGAAATCACCCCATCCGGGCAACACGGAAGCCCTTATACACCGAGCGGCATCAAACGACAAGCCCAAATTTTTACTAAAGGCAAAAAGTTCTACCGATTCAACGGATTGCCTCATCGTGCGAAATGATGCTCTAAACGACTTGCACCAGAGCATGAGAGGGATTAGGATGCAGGACGACTATGACTGTCACATTGGTACGATAGACCGAATGGAAAGGAATTAGCGGAATGAAAACAATCGGAATGAAATGCTTCTTCTTCATTCTCAGCCTGACTGTGATCTTTACAGGCTGCGCACATGCAGGAAAGGTTGAGCAGAATGATGCATCGGCCACCGTTTCTCCATGTCCAACCCAGCAAGACACAAACGCCTCTGCTGCTCTGAACTATCCTCCTGCCAAAACGGAAGATGTAACAGAAAGCCTAAACGGCTACACCATCCACGATCCCTACCGATGGATGGAAACGGAAGGCGCTGCCCAGGAATGGGTGGAGCAACAAAACGCCCTTACGCGCGCTTACCTTGACCGTCAGCATTTCGATGGTCTACAGGAAAAAGTTCAGGAGTTTTTCGATATCGGCTACGTGGGAGAAGTCAGTCTCGCGGGCGGACGAACATTTTACACCAAGCGCGATGGCGACGACATGGAGCAATCCGCCCTGTTCGTGATGGAAAACGACGTGGAACGCATCCTTGTGAATCCCAATACGCTGGACCCGGAATTCAAAACGGCGCTGGACTGGTTCACGCCGTCAAAAGACGGCAAACTGGTTGCCTACGGTCTTTCCAAGGATGGCAGCGAAAACAGTACACTGTATGTCATCGATGTTGTCAGCGGGAAAACGCTGACGGAAGCCATCCCCGAAGCCCGCTATTCCTCCATCGCCTGGCTTGCAGACAACAGCGGCTTCTATTACACGCGCTATCCTTCCGGCGACCGTTACAATCGTAAAGCCTATTTCCACAAACTCGGCCAGGACTGGAACAACGATCCGTTGATCTTCGGGAAAAAACGCCAGCATTCCGACTGGACCAGCCTGAAGCTGTCCAGAAACGGTCGTTACCTGCTGATCACCGAAGATCGTGGCTGGACCAACACCGATCTGTACTTGTACGACACGAAAACCAAGAAAACGAAAACATTGTTCCTCGATCTCGGCGCAACGCTTCGCGGTTTGGAAATGATCGGTAACACCATTTATACACTCACCAATCTCGACGCGCCCAATGGTCGCATGGTCACGTTTTCCCGTAAGCGCCCCAAACCCAAGCATTGGAAAACCATCGTTGCCGAGGGGAAATGGCCCATCGAAGGCTTCCTGATCGGCAAACAGTATATGATGCTGCAAACCCTGGAAAACGTCTCCAACCACTTGCGCTTTTACACGCTGAAAGGCAAAGCAAGCGGCGAACTGCAACTGCCTACGGTCGGGATGGTGACGAGTGCGGATCTGGAAACCGACACAGATCGTTTCTGTTTCGTTTTCAATTCGTTCTTCTACCCGACGACCCTGTATGCTGCTCAAGCCGTGCAGCAATTGCAGCCAAAGCAACTGGTTTCGGTAAAAACTTCCTTCGACCCCGGCGAATATGTCGCACAGCAATTGCAGTATCCTTCCTACGACGGCAGCATGATCAATCTCTTCCTGGTTCACCGCAAGGACATTACCCCAAGCCCGGATCGTCCTGCGTTGCTTTACGGATACGGCGGTTTCCAGGTGAACATGTCGCCCTACTTCTCGCGGCGCGTCATGAGTTGGATCGAACGCGGCGGAGTGTACGCCGTAGCCAACATCCGTGGTGGCGGCGAATACGGAGAAGCCTGGCACCAGGCCGGCATGAAAGGCAAAAAGTTCCAGGTCTTCAAGGATTTCGAATATGCCATGCGTTATCTGATTCAAAACGGCATGACCAGCCCCGAGAAACTGGTCATCGAAGGCGGCTCCAACGGCGGGCTCTTAGTCGGTGCGATGATGACCTCCGTTCCCTATCTATTTGCCGCCGGTGTCAGTTCGGTCGGACTGTACGACATGGTGCGCTATCACAAGTATCCGCCGGGTGAACTGTGGATTCCCGAATACGGAAACGCAGACCTACCGGAAGACACCGGCTACCTGTGGGGCTATTCCCCCTATCATCAAATCGTTCCCGGCGTGCGCTATCCCGCCTTTTTCGGTCATACCGCCGATACGGACAATCGCGTCCACTGGGTGCATACCGCTAAATTCACGGCGGCGCTGCAAGCAGCCAATGCATCGGATCAGCCGATTCTGATGCACCTGGATCGCAGAGCGGGACATGGCCAGGGCAAGAGCAAAACGGATGTCACCAAAGAATACATCGACAAGTTTCTGTTCATGTTTTCGATTGTAGGCGATCCGGCTCTGACCGAATCCAAGCAGAAATCAACGCAACCGGTAGAAGCGTCCGAAGAGCCGCAAACGAAAAGTGACATTCCACCAGCAGAGTAACGATCAGATATCGTAAAGATAATGACAGAACCGGCAGCCTTCGGGAGGTTCGGGCATCGCAGCCCGAGCTTTCTCGAAGGCTTCTTCCAATCGATGTAACGAGGTTTCGAATCCGGCGTCCACCAGTTTCTGATCGTATATCTTCACTCTCTTCTCGAAACGCTCCCGGTACAGCAGACTTCGTTCCGACTCCCACAGCTTCAAAGCCGAATCATCGGGCAAGCGACCGTAATGCACGGTTGGCATCATGGCCGATTCCCCTAAAAAGCTCGTTTCTCCACCATAGGCCAAGTTGATACAGGGCGCAACAAAGCCATCATAGCGAACGAACCAGGAACGGCGCGGGTCCTGATCGCAGACCGATTGTTCATCGGGAGTAAAGGAAAACGCCGCCGTTTCGATACCCAACCGACGCGCCCGCTTGCGCGCTCTCATCAATGCCTTGTTCAATCGCTTGAGCTGGTCCGTTTCGCGAATATCGAACACACCGAGTTGATCTCCATATTGACCGCGAATCACATCGCATTGCTTGAATGTCACCTGCTCGACGCCAAGGCGTTTGGCCAACTGCACGATCTCGTCCAACTGATGCATATTGCTTTTCATAATCACGAACTGGATCGCGATACGCGGACTGCGTCCGACCCGCAGGCGGCTCATTCTAAGAATATTCTCCGTCACCCGGTTAAAGTTTGCGCCTTTCCGTATCGACTCGTAAGTTTCCCGATCCGCCCCGTCAAGGCTGAAGGAAATCCAGTCCACACCCGCTTCCAGCATCTCCCGCGCCCGTTTTTCATTCAACAAACTACCATTGGTCAGAAAACCCGCTTCACAGCCCGCAGCCTTGGCCTGGGAAATTCGCTCGGCCAGATTGGGCAACAACAACGGTTCCCCGCCACCGGAAAAGTCGATAGACTGAATTTCCGGCAATTGCGCTTCTACCGCCTGCCATATTTCATCCGACATCAACCCGGAATCGCCCAATTCAAGGCGCATCTGCTGCCACGGACACATGACACATTGCAGATTGCAAGCGAAGCTGCTTTCCACCTGCCACAGTTTCCAGCGTCGCAATTCCGGCGCTTTCGGTTCATCGGCAGGTGTTAAAACCCTCTTCGCCAGCGGAGCCAGTCGGCGCTCTACAAGCGATGGCCACAAGATCGCAGCCCCGGCCATCCAACGCCCTTCCCGTTCCAGCCAGAGTTCCCCCGCTTCTCCGCAAATGCCATCCACGATCAAAGCCGCCGCCACTTCCGGTGGACGCCCCGAGCTGGCGTTTACCGAAAGGCCACTGCGGGTTTCCTCTCGTAATGCGTTCTTTTCAAAAGCCGTTTGTACGGTCCCCGGATAGATATTGATGACCTTGACCGGACCGGACTGCAACTCCAGCCTCATCGTATTGGCCATAATTGCCAGCGCTGATTTGCTGCCACCGTACACGCCCACCGTCGGAATCGGAACTCGCCCGGCGCTTGAAACGATGTTTACAATACGCCCTTCCCCCTTCTCTGTCATGTGAGGTAGCAAAACCTTTGACAACAGCAACGGAGTAAACATATTCAACTCGAATACCTGCCGAATGCGCTCCTCCGTCGCCTGCTCCATCGTGGCGAAATAACCCATCCCGGCGTTATTCACCAGCACGTCGATCTGCCCATAGGCTTCCATTGCGAGAGCAGCCAGACGCTCACCTGCTCCCGGTTTCGTCAAATCCGCATCGAGAGCCTTCGCCCTTGTCGGGTCAGGTAGAGATTCGATCAATTCAAGCAAAGCGTCATAATGACGTCCCGTCAGCACCAACCGCGCCCCTCGCTCGTGAAGCAGGCGAGTCAGTTCCCGCCCCAACCCACCGGTTGCCCCGGTCATTAAAACAACTCGATCCTTTAAATCGAAATTCATTGCAATGCCTTATCAATAATCTGATTATCAAGCATCATCCTAAACCATGCACCCCATCCGCACAAGCGGCAGCATCACGCCAAGCGACAGAAATCGGAACAACAACCTGATTTCATAATAATTTCCATTCATCTTGGTTGGATACCCTTGACAGGATCTCTGCGCAATCGGTACAGTGGTTTTGCTCTGACCGCCTTTTCATGCGGAGAAGCAGTCGTCAACGAACAGGAGCAGGAAGTGTCCGACAAGCCCATGCGATCCCCCGTCGATCTCGACGAAAACGCCCGCACGAAAGTTTATGAACTTTCCGTCGGCATCGGCTGCAACAATCGTTGCATCTTCTGTGTGGATCGCCTGGAAGGGATCGGTCAGGATGCGAAATCGTTCGCCATTCAGAACAGCGATCAGCTAAAACGCTATCTGGACACCGTGCCATTGGATGCCTGGCTGCGCTTTGGCGGTCACGAACCGACAACCAACTCCAAGCTTCCCCTGTTTATCCAAACCGCATACGAGATGGGCTTCAAACGCATCAGTGTCGGCAGTAACGGCAACATGTTTTCCAGCATGCAGTACTTGAACCGCCTGCTGGATGCCGGATTGAATTATCTGGAAATCAGCATTCACGGGGACCGCCCGGAAATTCACGATGTGCTCGCCGGTCATTCCGGCAGTTTCGCCCTGGTTCACAAAGCGCTGGGTAACATTCGGGACGTCATTTCACAGGGGCGCAATCTGCGTTTCGATCTGCACTGCGTGATTCTCAAGCAAAATGCTCCCTACCTTGAAGAAATACTGGCGTTCTTCAACTCGTATCTACCGGATAGCATCACCCTGCTCTACTATCGAATTCCGGAACAGAACGAAGCAACATTAAAAGAAATGGTGGAATCCTTTTCTTCCCTGGTCGATAACGTTGCGAATTGGTCGCCACGAACGCTGGCCATGCCGATTCAGATCCTGCATATTCCGCTTTGCATTTCGCTACAGATGCCCACCAAATTGTTCGGCCAGCATGAAACCCTGCATTTGATGAACAAGAACCGGCGCTCTGTCTGGAATTTTGGCGACGGCAGCATGACCAAGCGAAAAGCCTGCAATGATTGCGTACTGAAGGATTATTGCCCCGGTGTTCAGTCTCGCTATATCACACATTTTGGTTGGGATGAGTTTCAACCGGTAACAGCGGAACAGTGGGACGACTTTCTGAGTCGGAATTCAACGGAAACCATGCTGTCGGACGATGACGTTCGGAATCTGATCGCCCCCTTCAACGAAACGAAACCGATCGGCGGCTGGTTGCTGGAAAGTATCGAAACCGTTTCCAAGACGATCAGAGTCCACTTCAAGCATCACAATGGCAATTCATTGGGATTAGTGCTCGTAGAGCCCAACCAGAGCCAGGCATACGCCACCAGCGAACGCTATGCCATCTGTTTCGATGGCGATATCATACGCCCGGAGCAGGAGAAATTTCTAAAAACCATCGTGCGCGTCATTCAGCGAAACGATCAACGCTTATGCCAGCAAAGCGCCAGTTCCGAGAGCAACCGCCCCTGAATCCTATTTCAAATGCCCGCTCATATCGATTTCGAAACCATATTTCCCATGTTCCCGGTCCAGATAGTCACGAACATTGCCTGATTCCGTATAAATCAGCGCTGTCGCTTCGATGTTCTGCTCGATATTTTGTCGGTAGGTTTCTCCGGCAATCCCAGGCAAGCCCGCACTATAACGGTGCGCTCCCGCCACCAGCCCGAAAACCAGTACGAGAATTCCACCGAACCACAACCAATTCCGAAGTGTCGTAGTCATCTGCACACTCACTTACAGGATGATCTTATCGAACAGAACCCCACCAAAGGCCAACCAGGCTGCAAACAGGGTCAAAATAATATTGAAGGATTGACCGATGATATACAGAACAATCGGTTTGCCTCCAACCATCTGACTGGCAAGATCTCTAAAGTTCGACTCCAACCCGATGCTTACGAAAGCCAGGCAGAAAAACCAACCACGAAACACCTTGGAAAGATTGAGAATCTCGGCAGTTGCCGTATCACCGATCGTCGGCATCAGAATGAAACTGAAAACCAGCGATGCCATCACGAAACCAAGAATGAATTTGGGAAAACGATACCAGATCTCCATCAGGCTGGGTCTCGGCGCATTGGGATCTCGATCGATCTTGGTCACCCAGGCAACCGCTACCAAAAACCCGACGAATCCGATCAAGACGTTCTGAATCATTTTGACCACCGCCGCCACTTTTTCCGCATCCGGTCCAAGCAGCGCACCACTTGCCACAACCGCACCGGTTGAATCGATGGTCCCACCTAGCCATGCACCACCTACTTGAGGAGAAATACCCATCACCTTGGCCAAGGCAGGCATGCCGATCATCATGATTACCGTGAAAATCATTGTCATACCCACGGCCAATGTGAGTTCCTCTTTTTTCGCACGACTGGCAGCGGCGGTTGCAATAGCCGCCGAAACGCCACACACCGACGTAGCAGCAGCAATAATGATTACCAGAGGCTTGCTGGTAATCTTTAAAAACCGCGTACCGAAATACCACATGAAAATGATGACGGTTGGAGTCACAATCCAGGCAACGACCAGACCCGGTCCACCGAGTTTGAGAATTTTACCGAAAAGAATTTCCGCACCGAGCAGCACCAGACCTGTCTTGATGAACATTTCGGATTTCGCGCCTTTCAACAACCATTTTGGCGTTCCAATGGTGTTTGAAATCAGTAGGCCGAAAAACAGCGCCCAGATCGCGTATCCGACACCCCAGGCTTTCATCGAAGCCTGATGCGCCATGAAGTTGGAGAACACGGCAATCAGGAAGATAATTGCAAAGCCCGGTATGTACCGTTTCCAATCTTCCTTCATCACCGCCATGCCGATGGTGGTGAGCACTCCCAAACCAAGAAACAAGAGAATCAGCGGCAGAATCAAATCCGAAGGGAAAGCGGTCAATGGGTTATCCACCCATTTACCGACTTTGGGAACGGCAACGATTCCACCGATCCCAATTCCAAACAGTAACAACGCGGCAAACCAAATCGCCCACCAATCTTCCTTTTTCCACAGTTCCGACCAGGACTGGCGCTGTTCCGACATTCTCTGCCTCCTCCCGCTATATGCGCGAATTGCCTGAGTTTGAATATTTCCTAATTTTGTTCGATATGCACAACTATGTCGATTCGATGTTGCAAACTCATTCTACGCTTGTTACTGGAAAAATCAACCGATTGAAAAAAAATGGAGATTCGCACCTTGAACCGGATCGGATTCCAATTACGATTTGAAGTGGACATAAGTTAAGATTCATCTCGCTGCGGTTTATTCTGCTACGACAGAATTGTTAAAAAGTTCGTTTTTTTCTATAAATGCAAAATATACTTGCCTTACCCCTCCCTGATTAACTATAAACAAGACGGCAGTGTCAGTTAAATCAGCAAGCGAAACAATCAATCATCGCCAAGTTTGCAATCGCGATCTCGTTAGTCGAAAGGAGAAGTTCATGTACAGCGACTTGAAAGGTAAATGTGCAGTGGTGACAGGTGCGGGAAAACGCACCGGTATCGGATTTGCCATTGCTGAGAAACTGGCCTCTTACGGAGCAAATATCGTTATCGCGGATCTTCCTGCGAAACAAAGCGATCTGCCGGTGGATACCGGATCGATGGAAGAATCGGAAAGCATTGCGCAGGAACTTAAAGAAAAATATGGCGTTGAAGCACTTGCCGTTCCTTTGGACGTTCAAGATTCCGACATGATCGCCAAAATGGCCCAGACCATTCAAGAGAAATTCGGCAGCGTCCAGATTCTCTGTAACAACGCCGGTGCTTCTTTCGGAGTTCCAAACATGGTGGCCATGTACGACGAAGCCGCCTGGATGCGCACGATTGACGTCAACCTGCACAGTGTGTTTCGCGTCACTCGCGCCCTGCTGCCAATGATGTTCGGTCAAAACGCATCGATCATCAACACCTCTTCCCGCGCCGGAAAAACTCCGGCAGCTTACAATGGTGCATACGCTGTCGCTAAAGCAGGCGTCAACATGTTGACCAAAGTTTTGGCAATGGAACTGGGTCAAACCGGCATTCGTGTCAATGCGATCTGCCCCGGACAAATCGCCACCGATCTGGAAAAATGGCGTTTCGGTCTGGAAGCGGAAGTACTGGGCGGCACCGTTGAGGAACGCGAGGCCGAAATGTGTAAAACCATCCCCTTGAACCGCATCGGCAAACCGGCAGAAGTCGGCAGCCTGGTTGCGTTCTTAGCGTCGGATGCATCCTCGTATATTACCGGTCAGGCGATCAACGTGACCGGCGGACAAATAATGGAACTGTGATTCTTAAATTCTTACGGAGGTTATTATGGGAAAAACTATCGGAGCCGCTTTAGCAGCAAAAGCCTTGATCGAAAAAGGCATTGACGTCATCTTTACTTTGAGCGGCGGTCACATCACACCGATTTACCAGTATCTTGAAGACACGCCTATTCGGCTGTTCGATACACGCCACGAGCAGGCCGCCGTATTTATGGCGGAAGCCTATGGTCGCCTTAATCGCAAACCCGGCGTCGCGATGGTCACTGCCGGTCCCGGATTCACCAATGCGCTGACTTCGGTTGCAAACGCCTTTCAGGCCAATTCGCCCTTGCTGCTGATCTCCGGCTGTGTCGGTGTCACCGCCTGCGAAAAACTGGACCTTCAGGACATGCGTCAGGCACCCATTATCGAACCGATGGTGAAAAAAGCGTATGTGTGCCATACCCCCAGCCGTATCCCTGAGTTCATCGATATGGCCTACCGTACGGCCATCGCCGGTCGCCCCGGTCCGGTGTACTTGGAACTTCCGGTCGACATCTTGAACGCCGAAGTCGACGAAATCGACGGTCCCGTCCCCAGTACGATCCCGGATTCCAAGCCGGTGGATCTTGACGGCGCTGCGAAATTGATCGAACTGCTCAAAGGCTGCAACCAACCGACGATCATCGCCGGAAACGGTGCCTGGTATGCGGATGCAGAAAAAGAACTGACCGAATTCGTCGAGAAAACGAACATTCCGGTGTTCACCTCCTCGATGGCCCGTGGCATTCTTTCCGATGAGCACCCGCTGTGCTTCGAATCCTCCATCGGTATTCGCCCCGGTGGCACCCTGTTCGCCCAAACGATGAGCGATGCCATCATCTTCCTCGGCAACCGCATCAGCTTGTATTACATGTTCGGTAACCTGATTCAGCCCACAACGAAACTGATCCAGGTCGATATCGATGCTGCCGAACTCGGTCGTAACCGTAAAGTCGATCTACCGATTTGCAGCGACATCAAGTCACTGATGAAAGAGTTGAACCGCATTGTGGACGAGCAGGATCTCTCCGCGACCCTGAAGGGCAAGTTCGAACCGTGGGTTGCGATGATGCGTGAAAACCACGACATGGCCAAAACCATGGAAAAACACAATTGGGAAAGCGACAACGTGCCGATTCATCCGTTGCGCCTTGCCAAAGAAATCAACGATTTCATGGACCGCCCCGACGATGTGGTGGTGGCCGACGGTGGCGATACGCAGTGCTGGATGGGCATGACTCGCACGATCCGCACTTCCGGTCATTACATGGATTCCGGCTTGTACGGCTGCCTGGGCGTGGGTCTGCCCTTCGCCAATGCCGCCAAATTGCAATACCCGGACAGTCGTGTACTGCTGGAGATCGGTGACGGTTCCATCGGCTTCAACTTCATGGAGCTTGAAACCGCGCTACGCAAAAAGCTTCCCATCGTCGTGGTTATCAGTAACGATTTGGGTTGGGGCATGATTCGCCACAGCCAGGAACTGCGCATGGGTCACGCCATTCCCGACGGCACCTGGATCGGCGAAGTTCCGTATCACAAGACCATCGAAGCATTGGGCGGCAAAGGCTTTTACGTGGACAAACCTGCGGACATCCGCCCGGCTTTGGAAGAAGCCTTCGCCAGCGGCCTGCCCTGCATCGTCAACGTAATGACCGATCCGACCACGGTAAGCCCTGGAAGCATGGCACTGGCCAACATCGGCGCTTACGGAAAATAAGTCTCTACATTCAAAAGCAGCCGCCAACCTTGGCGGCTGCTTTTCTTTTATACTCAAGGGGAACAGTATGAGCCCGGAGCAGCAGTCCAGTCCCGGTTATTCCGCCAGTAAGGCATATTCCTACTACGTCTTCACCCTGTTGTTTCTCCTCTACACACTGGATTATGCAGATCGTTACGTAGTCGTTTCTCTCTTTCCCTTCCTGAAAACGGATTGGGGATTGACGGATACGCAGTGTGGCATGCTGGTTTCCGCCGTCTATTGGTCGATTCTGGTTTTCACCTTCCCGGTTTCCATCTTGATCGACCGTTGGAGCCGACGTAAAGGCATCGGCATTATGTCGCTGCTTTGGAGTCTGGCCACCTTAAGTGCGGCTTTTACAAGAAACTTCGGTCAGTTGTTTGCTGCAAAAACAGCGATCGGCATCGGCGAAGCAGGATACTCTCCCGGTGGAACGGCAATGATCAGCGCCCTGTTCCCGCAGGAAAAGCGTGCAGCGATCATGGGTTTCTGGAATGCTTCGATTCCATTGGGAAGCGCGCTGGGAATCGTAATCGGTGGTGTGATTGCCGAAACCTTCGGCTGGCGCTATGCCTTTGGACTGGTCGCCTTACCAGGATTCATCATCGCATTGTTGTTTTTCCGCGTTCGCGATTACAAAACCGTTGAACTGGTTACCACCGTTGAAAACGACGAAGGCGAACCCGGCGTTCAAGTAAAAATGAAGGCCAAGGATATCGCTCTTCGCTTCATCAAAACACCTTCACTGCTTCTGACCTTCCTCGGCTTTGCAGGAAACACTTTCGTCACCTGCTCGCTGATGAGTTGGCTGCCCACCTTCTTCCATCGCGTGGACGGCATCGATATGTCCAAAGCAGGCTTGAAAGGCGGCGCGGTGATGGCCATGGCCATTATCGGCGCACCCTTGGGCGGCTACCTGGCCGACCGCTGGCAGAAGTCACGGCCCAATGCACGGCTGCTGCTCAGTTCCGTGACTTCCCTGTGCGCCGGTATCACGCTCTTTTTGGCTTTCACGCAATTTGAAGGCGCGGCCCAATATGCGGTCTTGCTCTTAGGCGGATGCTTTGCCGTCGCTTTCGTTCCCGCCGCCGCCGCCGTTACACAAGATGTGGTTCATCCCGGATTGCGGGCAATGAGTTACAGCCTGTGCGTAATCATCCAGCATCTGCTGGGTAGTTCTCTCGGTCCTATTTTCACAGGTGCCGCTTCCGATGCGTGGGGACTGCCGACCGCATTGAGCATTCTTCCGCTCTTTGCGCTTGTCAGCAGCGTCCTGTTCTTCGTCGGCTCCTACTTCTACGTTTCGGATCTGAATAAAGTGGAAAAAGTCTCATTGGTTGCGGAGTAATAAACGATGAAACGACAAACAGGCGGAAAAAAACTTATGACGCAGACTCTTTTAACGTACATTCCCTCCCGTGTCATCATCACCACCGTGATTCTTCTACTTGCTTTTGGCTGTATCACTCATCTGAATGAACGTGACGATACGGCCTGGTGGCGGGAAACGCCCAAGCAGGAATTATCCTGGTACAACGAAACACCCGCCTTTGATGGCAGCGTTCGTACTTCACGCTACCTCACGATGCGCGATGGAACCCGATTGGCTATCGATCTGTATCTTCCAAAGGGACTTACACAAAAGGATAAGCTGCCAACGATCTTCATCCAGACTCGCTACGTCCGCACGATGGATTACAAAAAGCCCTTCGACCGGGTTCTGGGCAATCGCTTTAAAACCACGATCGAGCATTTTAACCGCCACGGTTACGCCTGGGTGTATGTAGACGCCCGTGGCAGCGGAGCCAGTTTCGGCACGCGCGCCTATCCGTATTCCGAAGAAGAAGTCGCCGACGCCAACGAGATCGTAACCTGGATTACCAAGCAATCCTGGTCTAACGGGCAGGTTGGAGCATGGGGCAGTTCCTATACGGGCGGCAACGCCTTGATGCTGGCATCCGTCGGCAATCCGGCGTTGAAAGCCATCATGCCACGCTTCGCAATGTTCGACACCTATTCGGAAGTAATTTTCCCCGGTGGATTGAAATGCACCTGGTTATTGAACACCTGGAGCGATCTGTCCGAAGCTTTAGACAGCAACCAGCCCTGGGAGTTCGTTGGCGACAAAGCTAAAATGGCGGTGTATGGCAGCAAACCGGTCGATGCCGATAAAGACATGACCCTGTTACGCCAGGCGGTCAAGGAACATGAAGGCAACGGCACGATCCGAGACATGGTCTCCGGCATCGAGTTTCGCGACGATGAATCCGCCAGCCGAAAGGGATTGTACGTCGGCTCTCGCAGCCCCCACACGCACTATCAGGGAATCAATAAGGCCGGTGTCGTTCCTTATCTCTACACCGGTTGGTATGATTCCGCCTTTTTGCTATCTGAAATCCACCTGTTCATGAATCTGAATCACCCGAACAAAAAGCTGACCATCGGTCCCTGGGATCACGGTGCCTACAATCATATCAGCGCCTGGTCGATGGAACGAAAACCGAAATTCGATACGACCAGCGAATCCCGGCGCTTCTTCGGTTATTATCTTAAGGGAATCGATACCGGCATTAACAATGAAAAACCGGTTCACTATTACACCCTGGGCGAGGAGCGCTGGAAATCCAGTGATACCTGGCCGCCATCGGGAACTCACCCGGTGCGCTTTTACCTTTCGGAGAACAATTCGCTCCAGAACGAACAGCCGCAGGCCGAACAAGCCTCCGATGCATACAAGGTTTCATTCAAAACCGGTACGGGAAAGCGCTCTCGCTGGGTATCGCTTGTCAACCTGGATCACAAACGCATCCAGTATCGTCACCGCCGCATCAAGGATCACAAACTGTTGACCTATGACAGCGCCCCATTAAGCGAACCTATGGAAGTCACCGGTCATCCGGTTATCCGCCTGTATATGGCCATCGATCAAACCGACGGTGCCGTCTTCGCCTATCTCGAAGACGTTCTTCCCAATGGCCACGTCGAATACGTCTCCGAAGGCTTGTTGAGGTTGCGCAGCCGGAAACTGTCCAGCGAGCCGCCGCCCTATAAAACACCGATTCCCTATCGCACATTCAAACGCGCCGATGCCTCCCCCATGATTCCTGGGCAGGAAGAAGAAATCGTATTCGATCTGTACCCGGTTTCCTATCGGTTCCAGAAAGGTCACCAGATCCGTATCGCTTTGGCAGGAGCGGATCGAGATCATTTCGAACTGGTGCCGGAAGTCGAACCGAACTGGACGCTCTATCGCGATAGCAACCGCCCCAGTTCAATTGAATTGCCGGTTATGCCGATTGGCGACGAAAAGTAATCAGGACTACGAGTTACTGAAACACGCGCCACAATTCCGCCTTCTCTTCTTTCAACTTATTGAAGAGAAGGCTGCATTCCATTTCAAGCAGACCGAATTCTCCCGGTCCCGGATCTAACAAATAAACCACGCCTTGCGGTTCCACACCTTCAATCAGGCATGCATGCTTGCGCTCGGATTCCGCATGTCCGAAACAGGCCACGCCATCGACGATCAACAGAAAGTGTTCTCCCTGCTCCAAACCGGATTTTAGTTGGGCTTCCAAATCGGATTGTCCAAGCTCGTTCACAGTCATTTTTTGGACAGTATATGGAATGGCATTCGTTTTAAATAACGTTTGAACGGAACCCGGATCAATTTGCATTTCAGATATGCGATTCACGATTTCAGTCGCGTTATCGTCGTCAACGTTCGTGGCAAGTAGTAGGCTTTCCATTACAGCAGCAAGAGTCTTTCCCGGCTTTGCCACAACCATACGATAGTCGTGCTGCGTGAAACTTCGATTGGCCGCGCGGGTGACTTTGCGCTTTATTTCCGCGACCAGTTGTTCATGCGGGTCCACCCATTCCGGCGGCTTGATGACTTTGCCATCTTCGCGGTGCTTCACTCGCCCATCCGCCCAAATTTTTTTCATGTTCGCGCCCTGGACGATATCGAAAAGCGAATCCGGCTTGACTCCCATTTCCACCAAAGTTCCCAGCGCAAAATAGATCAGATCGATCATGGCATCGGCCTGATGCGGTATATCTTCGGCCTCGATGAATTCTTCGATTTCCTCGCGCATCCAGTCGCAACGCGGACCGATGCGATCCGGTGACAGCATTTGAGGTTTTTTACCGATTGGATGACCGAACACCTTATGAAAACTGCGAACCTTCTCCCACTCTCGATCCATGATAACGCCTTTCCTGTAACCGCATTCACATTGAATTTCTGTCTGCCGGAAGACTAGTCAGCCTGGTTGTGGAAGTCAACCGTTTATCCTGCATTTTGTAGCTGTTCCGTATTCTCGTAAATGCTTCCGATGGAGCATGGCAGGAGCCTATGCACCAACGCAGGCCTTCGCCGATCCACATCCAACCACATCTACACACATTATTCCACAACCATCCACATCCAACCGGTGACACACAGTAAAAAACGTCGGAATCGGCTCGATTGTCGAGCAAATGCGCAAACCGGCCAACTGTGGATCATTTCATATGCATCAAGCCAAGATCCTACTGCTCATCTCCGGTCATTTAGTGTGGTTTTGGTGCTCTTTGTGCCACTTAGTGTAATAGCTTCTGGAATTGCCAACTTGTGACACCCCGACTTTACACGAACTGGCGGCACTTTTTAAAATGCGCACCGGTCAGTTGACATTGATTGCCCGATTTAAATTTTAACCGGTCGGAAAGTCGAAAAGACCTGCAAATCGGCTCGAATTCCCGATCTGGAAAGTTTATTCCAATACTTCCTTTTACACTTGACAATCAGTAGCGGAAGGTTTTATATTTTGTGGTGGTAATACCACCAGAACGTGGGAGCGTTTTCGTGAAACCACAACTTGCACCAATTAAAAGCGATAATCTCAAAGAAACGTTTATCTCTCAATTGGAAAGCCTGATCCTTTCCGGCGAACTGGCGATTGGCGAGCGCCTGCCTTCCGAGCGTGAATTGGCGTTCCAACTCGGAGTCAGTCGGCCCGTCGTTCATGAAGGTCTGGTGGATCTTGCGTACAAGGGGCTTGTCATCATTCGACCCAGACACGGCGCGGTCGTTGCCGATTATCGCCAGAGCGGCTCATTGGCGCTACTGGAATCGCTGATCAACTATCGCAGCCCGGCAATGGAACCTCACCTGCTTCAAAGCACTCTGGCCATGCGCAAACTGATCGAAATGGAAACCGCCCGGCTGGCTTGCTTAGAGCGCTCCAAAGAGCAACTTGAAACCCTTCAAAGCATCTTGAAGCAGGAAGAGGCATTAAGCACGGATGAATTGACAAAGCGATGCGAGCTTGATTTCTCGTTTCACCATCAACTCGCCATGGCAAGTAACAACGCCATCTATCCGCTCTTATTGAATTCATTCAAAGCATTGACCTTGAATCTCACCGAAGTGTTTTACCAAAGCCCCAGCCTTCGCATTGACGAAGTCTTATCGTTTCATAATGAATTGCTGCTTGCCGTCGAAGCGGGCGATGCGGCAAAAGCCACCGCCGTCATGACGCGTCTGCTCGATCACGGCGAACGGCATTTGAATCTTGCGATCCGGTCCAACCAACCATCAAGGAGTGAATCATGAGCGTTGCAACCACACCCTCTACGCGACCTCAGTTAAAAGAACCCAAGGCCTTGTCCCAGCGCATTCAATGGCTTCGGGACTATTACTTCCAAGGTGCGCAACGCGCCTGGAACAACGAGTTCACCTCCTGGGGCACCGGTACGGACTGGGATGTGGTCTTTCAGGAAATGACCTTTTATATCGTCCCGGAAGTCTATCCGCTGATCGACACGTTAAACGGTTCCTACCGCCAGGCGGCACGCCCGGTCAAACTGTCGCATGACTTCTGGTCATTGCCGCTGGTCGAACGACGAGCCTGGTTCGTCAAGGAAGTCATGGTCAACTATGTACCACAGGAAATATTACCGAAGGATCTGATCGCCGGAGCCCGTTTCAACATCCAAACGTCGATGTGCCTGAACAAACAGGAAGCCGCCGACTACCGCCGTTTGGCGATGCAACCCGGCGGGGCACGCTCCAAAGTCAAATGGTTTCACGATCATGGCTACGGCAACAGTGGCGCAACCAGCGGCCACCTGATTCCAGGTCACGAAAAGCTGCTGAAAATCGGCTGGAAAGGCGTTTACGAAGAATTGCAGACCCGCTACGAAGCGCTTTCCGAATCCGATCAGAAAGGATCGCAGGGCGCTCAGCTACGCGCCATGATGACCGCGGCCACCATGCCCCGCGACTTGGCCGGGAAATATGCGGAACGCTGCCATATTCTGGCAGGAAAAGAAACAGACAAAACACGCAAAGCCGAATTAGTGCAGATGGCGGATAACCTCAAGCGCGTTCCCTGGGAACCTCCGCAAACGTTCTGGGAGGCGCTACAGGCCCTGTGGATCAATCACATGCTGGTGATGAGCGACGAGAATTATCCCGGACCGGGGGTATCTTTCGGGCGTCTCGATCAGTATCTGCTGCCTTATTGGCAGCGCTCCATCGAGGCCGGGATGGACCGCGAATTCGGCAAGGAAATCATGAAATGCTTCTGGGTGCATTGCAACACCGCATACGACGCTCAGATTCGCAATGGAAATCAAGGCATTACGGCAGGCTTCGGACAGCTTCTCACGCTTTCCGGCATTGGCGCAAACGGGCAGGATTTAACGAACGAGTTGACCTACGCCATATTGGAAGTCATCGACGAGATGACACCGATACTCGAACCGAAACCCAATGTCCGCCTGCACCGCAACTCGCCGGATGACTTGCTGGAAAAAGTCACCGACATGATCGCCTCCAGCCAGGGTGCGCCGTTTCTGTTGAATTTCGACGAGCGCTCCATGGCAGGCATGATGCGCGAGGCCAAATCCAGCGCATATAAGAATGACATTACACCGGAAAACGTTCACGACTACGCCCCAGTAGGCTGCCTGGAAAACACGATGGTTGGAAACGACCGCTCCGGCACGGTAGACAACAACCTGAACCTGTTAAAAGCGGTTGAATTGACGCTGGGAAACGGCAAGGATCTGCTGCCCTTCGTTGATCCGATCACCAAAGCCGTCTCGCCGATCACCCAGGATGGTCCAATTACCGGCGATCCGAGTTCCTTTGTGAATTTCGAGCAGTTCTGGCGCGCTTACGAAAAACAGACCCATTACATCATCGAAAAATGCGCGGAAGTGTACGAGGCTTCCGAATCCGTCCGCGCCAAATTCTTCCCGACGCCCTATCTCTCCTGCATGGTGCAAGGCTGCGCCGAATCCGGCAAAGACATCACCCAGGGAGGCGCGAAAATCAGCTTTACCACGCTGGAAGCAGTCACGTTTGCAACGACCGTCGATTCGCTGCTTGCCATCGAATACTTGGTGTACGAGAAGCGCGCCTGCACCATGAAAGAACTCATTGCTGCACTAAAAGACAACTGGGTGGGGCATGAGGTACTACAGGCCAAAGCTTTGAACAAAGCGCCGAAATACGGACGTGACGACGACCACGCGGACGAACTTGGCCGCCGAGTTATGGATTTGTGGTGCGATCACACCTGGCGGCAGCGAACCAAATCGACCGACCGACAGTTCCGTCCGGGCATGCTCAGTTGGAATTATTGGGCCGGAGACGGCTTTGTGATGACCGCCAGCCCCAATGGACGTCCCAAGGGACAATTCCTTTCCAACGCCATCTGCCCCAGTAACGGCGCGGATATCAACGGCCCGACCAGCAACGCGAACTCGGTCGGCAAGGTTCTGGGAGGAAAAGACGAAAGTGGTCAAGGCGATTGGGACGGCTATAACAACAACCTGCCAAACGGAGCCAGTCACACCATCACTTTCAATCCTTCGCTGCTAAAAGATGGCGAACATCGAGAAAAGTTCAAAGCGTTTTTACGCGGCTACACCGAAAATGGCGGGACTGCGCTGCAAATCAACATGCTCGATCCCGATATGCTGCGCGACGCGCAGAAACACCCACAGGATTACCGGCACTTGCTGGTGCGCATCACCGGTTATAATGCCTATTTCACCAGCGTCGGAAAAGAATTGCAGGACGAAGTCATCGCCCGCATCAGTCACGAGCGTTACTAAGGGAGTTGTTGATGTCTTCTGCCGCCGAAGTTTCCGAATCCAGCTTGCGCGTGTTGGAAATCCAGCGTATGAGCACCGAAGACGGTCCCGGCATCCGTACGACCGTTTTTCTGAAAGGATGCAGCCTGGCCTGTTCCTGGTGCCACAATCCTGAAAGCATCGATTCACGCCCGCAAATACAGTGGATCGAATCCCGTTGTATCGGCTGTCACAGTTGCCTAGAAGTCTGTCCCAATAACGCGCTATCGGCCACAGCGCAGGGTATTCAAATCGACCGGCAACGTTGCGAAGGTTGCGGCGCTTGTGCGGAAGAATGCCCCAGCACCGCCCTGGAATTATGGGGAACGGACTGGCCTGTGGACAAGTTGCTGCATGAGTTATTGAAAGACCGCGCCTATTTCGAAAAATCGGGTGGCGGCGTGACACTCTCCGGTGGTGAAGTAACACTGCAATCGAAAGCGGCGGCGCAATTATTGGCCGGATTGCACAAAGAAGGCATTCATACCGCTATCGATACCTGTGGCCAATGCCAACCCGAAGCACTGGATCGTCTGTTGAAGCATGCCGATCTGGTATTGTTCGACGTGAAAGAAATTGATTCAGAAAAACACAAGAACTTCACCGGCAGTGACAATCTGCGTATTCAGGACAACCTGCGCCACGTTCGCGATTATCTGCAATCCAATGGAGGCACATTGTGGGTGCGTACGCCGATTATCCCCGGAGCGACCGATACAGCCGAAAACATCCGAGGCATCGGTAGCTTTTTGGCAGAAGAACTCAACGGTCTGCTTTCGCGCTGGGAACTCTGCGCCTTCAATAATCTCTGCCAGGACAAATACCTGCGACTCGGTCGAAACTGGCAATTTGCGAACTGTGAACTGATGACGAAGCAGCAGATGAACCAACTATCCGAGATCGCTAGAGAATCCGGAGTTTACGAAGGATGCGTTCACTGGTCCGGTTCGACCCAGTTGGACGAGGAACCAGGAGAGCAGGAGCGGGATATCCAACCGCAATCATTCAATCCCTGCAATATCAGATAACTAAAGGGGAAACATCGTGACTATAAAACAAGCGTTTTCCGAACAGGACATGAAAGCCTTTGAACCGGCAGAAAAAGTCGGGCTTTTGGCGACGGTCAACCCCCAGGGATTGCCTCACATCTCCTTGATTACATCCTTGCAGGCAAAGACACCGACCCAGGTGATTTGGGGACAGTTCTGCATCGGTTTATCCAAACAACACGTGCAGCAAAATCCCAAAACCGGCTTTCTGATCATGTCCGCCGATCGCGAACTCTGGCGCGGCAAAGCCACCTGGACGCATCTGCTGCGCGAAGGCGACGATTACACGATGTTCAACGAAAAGCCGATGTTCCGCTACAACAGTTATTTCGGCATCAACACCGTGCATTACATGGATCTGGTAGAAACCACGGAAAAAGAACCATTGCCGGTAAAAAGCATCGTTCCCGCTTCAATTTTAACCAAACTTTCCAAGTTCGGAGCCGGTCGCAAGGGTGACGAAAAGATGCTGTCCGCCTTTGGCATGGAGTTGCTTTCCAAACTGGATTCACTCGCATTTCTGGCCGCAATCGATACGGATGGCTACCCGCGTATCATCCCGTTGTTGCAATGCCAGCCGACAGACCCGCGCCGCCTCGTCTTTACGCGCTTCCCCTACAGCGACGAGCTTCGCGACATCAAGCCGGATACGCCGGTTGCCATATTCGCAATGACGTTGAAAATGGAAAGTGTCCTGGTGCGTGGACGGTATCACTCGCAGCGCTCCTTCGGACCGCTGCCGTTGTCGCTGGGAGCGGTAGATATCGACTGGGTGTATAACTCCATGCCGCCTTCCCACGGACAGATTTACCCGCCCGTTCCATTGGAAGCGGTGGAAGTATTCTGAGAGTCAGTGCCAGCACAGTTCCCATAGCCTGAAGCTCGATAGAGCTGGTCTTGCGCCTTGTTGCAGGAATGCGCCTACGTGCAAAACGCAGCTTCCGAATCGCTGAAAATGTCCTTCCCTGCTGTAAAATCTACTTTCAACCTCGCTTCTTTTTGAGTACAGTGACGATTAAGACGTCGAAGCCAATTTGCAACACGAAACAAGACGCAGATATTGAATCGCTACCACCCACGCGGATAAGTTGTAATTATTGTATCCGGTGAACGTGAAGGCAGATAATAGCAGTTGAGTTCCACTCATGCAGGAAGGAAGAGTGTCCATGACCAATACGAATCCGGAGCGCATCGATGCCGAGGAAGTCCGGCGTATCGTCTCGACTTTCGAACGGTATATCAACCGAGGACAAGTCAAGTATCTAAAAGCCGGGCACCTGGATGTTTTCGAAACCGAGCGCCTTGGCGTTCACTTTACCGATCCGATTTCAGGCCGCCGCATGTTCGACTGTTTCTCTTCCGCCGGAAGTTTCAACGTATCCAGGCATAACCCTGAAATTATGGGCGCACTGCAAGACGCACTGCAAGATCTGGACATGGGACTTAGCGGATTGATTTCGCCGCACAAAATTGCTTTCGCGAAAAAACTGGTCGAGATGTCTCCCGACGGCTTGAACCGGATTCTCTTCGCCGCAGGGGGTGGCGATGCGGTGGATTGCGCAATCAAACTCACCCGTGGCGCAACCGGGCGCAGTCACATCGTCAGCACCATCAAAGCCTACCATGGACATACAGGCTTCTCGTTGAGCGCCAACGGCAAGGAGCATTACCGGCACTACTGCGAACCGCTGATGCCCGGTTTTTCCTTCGTTCCCTTTAACGATCTGCAAGCAATGAAAGAAGCCGTCAACAGTGAAACCGCCGCGATTATCGTAGAGCCGGTGCAGGGCGAAGCCGGAATCTTTGTTGGGGAAACCGGCTACTTGAAAGGACTGCGCGAGCTTTGCGACCAGACTGGTGCAATTTTGATCTTCGACGAAATCCAAACCGGTTTCGGGCGCACCGGCAAACTTTTCGCCTGCGAACATTCCGGCGTCGTTCCGGATATCATGACGGTCGCCAAATCGCTTGGCGGCTCGCTTTATCCCAATGCCGCGATGCTGTACCGCGATTCCGAACAACTGACGGCTTTCGTCGATGCTCATCCCGACTTTCACCCGACCTCCACCGGCGGCTCCGATTTGGGATGTCGCGTTTCCCTGAAAGTGCTGGAGTACCTGGAAGAAAATCGCTTGTGGGAAAATTCGCAGCGCATGGGCGACAAGCTGCGGGAAGCGCTGCTGCGTCTGCGGGAACGTAATCCCAAGATCATCAAGGACGTGCGCGGCATCGGCCTGATGGTAGGGATTGAATACATCCACGAATTCATGGGACCGATGATGTCCGATGCGCTGGCCAAACACGGCGTGTTTGCAGCATATTCCGGCAATGCACCACAGGTCATGCGCTTCATGGCTCCAATCACCATCAACGATCAGGAAATGGATCTTCTAATCGAAGCGATTGAAGGCGCGGTCAAGGACATGAAGATTCTACTTCCTCTTGCGCTACCTGCCGCCCGCATCAAACCGCTTCGCGATCTGTTAAACAGCGAGAAATTCCAAACCTCGTTATTCGGTATTATCCGAAAGGTGGAAGACGGCGTCAAACGCGTTGGTGGTTCATTGAAAGGAGGTCGTCATGTCTAAACAACAAAACACGGCAAAACAACTGAAAGACGATTTCGCCCGGCTTTTTTCTCCGGCCATGCTCACCGAGTTGAAACGTAACGGGCTGGACATCATCGAATCCAAACGCGAGGGTTCACTCGTTTTCGATGAAAACGGAAAACGCTATATAGACTGCCACAGTTCCGGCGGTGCCTTCAACCTGGGACGCCATCACGCGGAATTGGCGCAGGAGTTGAATGTCGCCTTGACCCAGACGGATCAGGGCAACTTTCCGATGATCTCAAAAGAAAAGGCGATGCTTGCGCAAACACTTTCCGAGTTCATACCCGGCCCACTGGAATGCTCGGTCTTCAGTGTGATGCGCGGCGAACCAGTGGAATGCGCCTGCAAGGTTTCACGAGGCTTCACGGGACGACAGGAACTGATCACGGTAGACGGCGGCTGGTACGGCGAAACCGGTTTCGCACTGACGCTATCTGAGCGAGTGGATAAAGACACCTATGCCCCCCTGATCCCGAACACGAAAACAATCGCGTTTAACGACATCGAACAAGCGAAACAAGCGATATCCTCCAATACCGCCGCAGTGATCCTTGAACTTACCCAGGCGGAAAATCATTGCCGCACGATCGATAAGAACTATCTCAGTACCTTGCGGTCATTGTGCGATCGTCACGGCGCGCTGTTGATCTTCGACGAAACCCAGACCGGTTTCGGACGCACAGGCAAACGCTTTGCTTTCGAATCCTACGCGATTCAACCGGATATTCTGATTGTTGGAGAAGCGCTGGGTGGCGGCATGTTCCCTATTTGCGCGACGGTACTGACCCAACGTGTAAACGCTTTTTTAAACGATCACCCCATGATTCACCTTTCCACATTCGGAGGTTCCGACTTAGGCTGCCGCGTCGCCACAAAAGCCCTAAAAGTCTATGAACAAGCTCATCCCTGGGATAATGCCTCGGCTATCGGAGCTGAGTTGAAAAAAGCACTGGAGAACCTTTCGACGCAACATGAGGCCACTCTTCGAAGTGTTGCCGGTCAAGGCTTGTTATTGTCTCTGCAATTAAAGAGCGAGCAAGCCGCAACGGATTTCTGCCGGGAATTATCCATAGCCGGAGTGTTGGCTCAAACGGGGAAAGTAGCAAGAAACACGGTTTTACTCCGCCCCAGCCTTCTGCTAAGCAAGCAGGAAGCGGATGACCTTCTTCTTGCCGTTGCAACGGCGTTGGATAACCTGGAATCGTCCAGCGGCCAGGAGGCGTAATGATGAAAGCCCTGTATTTCGAAAACAAGCTGTCCCAGGTCGCCACGCTGAAAGTCGCCTCCGTCTTCGATCGTTACGCAGCCCTTGGCCCCTTTTCCAGTTTGAAGTATGCCGATGTTCCCGAGCCGCATATCCCAAATTCTCGCTGGCTGAAGGTGCGCAACCTCAGTTGCGGATTGTGCGGCACCGATCTGCATTTCATGTTCATGGAAATGGACCCGAAGTGCTACCCCGCCGCCATTCCAGGAATCAGCCGGAAATTCCTGGGACATGAACTGGTGGGCGAAGTGATCGAGGCGGGTTCCGACGTCGATACGGTCGCTGTTGGCGATCGGGTGGCCATGCGCATCGACTGGCCCTCCTGCAATCAGTTGGAGATCGACCCGCCCTGCCCTCAATGCGCGCGCGGCAATTACATGCTGTGTGAAAATCAGGGAAGTAAAGAGTTGCCCATCCGTGATGTCGGCGGCGGTTTTTCACCTTTGATGGTCATGCATAAAAGCCAGCCCTACAAAATCCCGGCGGAACTTACGAACGATCAGGCGCTGTTACTGGAACCGCTTGCCAGCGCAGCCCACGGCGCACTCAAAGCCAATCCACAACCCGGCCAGAAGGTGCTTGTGCTTGGAGCGGGAACCATCGGCCTGATGACCGTGGCGGCGGTACGCGGACTCTTCCCTCAAGCGGACGTGTACTGCCTCACTCGCCATTGTTTCCAGGCCACCGTGGTGGAAAAACTGGGGGCGACACCCGTTATGGAAACGAAATCGCTTTATAGCCAATTTGCAGATATCACCGGCGGGCGCTATATCAAAGGCTATTTCGGAAATGAAATCCTGCTCGGAGGATTCGACGTTATTTACGACACCGTCGGAAACGACTCTACTGTAACCAAGGCCTTGCGCTGGACTCGCGGCGGGGGCAGTTTGGTCTTGATCGGAATCAACTTCCAACCAGGGAAAATCGATTATTCGCCGGTGTGGGCCAAAGAGATCAACCTGGTCGGCATCAACTGTCATGCATCGGAGACCGAAGAACGCAACTCCTTCGACGTGGCGGCGGAGCTGTTAAAGAAACAAGTCGTTGATCCTGCGGATATCATCACGCATCGTTTCCCGGTAAGCGAATACAAGCAGGCCGTCAAAGCCTTTTTATCGAAAGGGAAAGAACAGGCGATCAAGATCGTACTGGATGTCGCCGATTCCGCCTGATGCTTCAAATCACTCGATGGAGTTTTACATGACAGCAGAAACAATCGAGAAAGCAAAACGCCATACGGCGGCTTCCGTTTTCGAATCGAAACGCAGCCGGATACCAATCTGCGTGCTTACATCTATTCTGCTTTTATTTCTCTCCATCAATATCGCGCAGGCACAGGAAAACGAGCTAGAAAATCCAGCCTATCTGGCCGATGGCAGCCATATATTCTGGTTCATCCAGATTTCCGACACGCACGTTTCCACGTTTTTCAATCAGACGTATGGCGACAAGCTCTATCGCGTCGCTACGGAAATTGCCGATACCGTCGATCCCTGGTTCATTGTCACCACCGGCGATCTGACCGACTCCACCGATGGCGTCGTCTACGGCACCGGTCCTCATGTCGAAGAATGGCAGGAATATCGCGGCTACCTGGAGCAGGCCGGACTTACCCCGGATTTCTATTTCGACCTTGCAGGCAATCACGATGCTTACGGCGACGGCGAATTGAACTACTATCTTGCCTATTCCTA
The DNA here is from genome assembly GCA_965140415.1 of Myxococcota bacterium. Taxonomy (GTDB): domain Bacteria; phylum Myxococcota_A; class SURF-8; order SURF-8; family SURF-8. The sequence continues at coordinate 2,485,660 of OZ223209.1, read as the reverse complement.
TTCCGGTGTAACCTATCGCACCACGCAACCCTATTGGGCTCTGGATATGCCTTATGGCCGCTATCGCTTTGCCGCTGCGGCGGACTCCGCCAACGACGGTCAACAGTGGTGGTGGGATAACGCGATTTTCACGGATTGGGAATTGTTGGAACTGGAAGAAAATCTGCAAGCGCTCGGCAGCAGTGAAATGACCATGATTTTCAGCCATCACGACTATCTCGATGTGGACAACAACGAAGCCTTCTCCGATCTGCTGATTAGAGAAGGAGCGACGTTCTATGCCCACGGTCACGAGCACGACCGAGGCATCCGTCTCGGCTCGGATGACGTGATCCGATTCAGAATCGATTCGCTGGGTCAGGGATCGGACAACAACCTGGCGGTGTATGCGCTGGACAATCACTGCCTCAGCCAAACGGTTGTCAACGCAGAGCAGCCCTGGCCTTTAGCTGTAATCACAGCCCCGGCTCCCGCTCAATTCTCGGCAGATGGAGAATCGGAGTGGCAAGACAATCCCCATGCGCCCCCAGTGTCTAATTCCTGCGAGCAGGCCCCGGTGCGCGTGCTGCTGTTCGATCTGCTGGAACCATCCAATATGCGCTTTCGGGTCGACTCCGAAAGCTGGCAAACCTTATTGCAACACCCTGCCATTCCAGAACAATGGCGAGGCAGCTTCAACACACAGGAACTCGCGGTTGGCATTCACGACCTGGAAGTGGAAGTGACCGGAGATCGAACCCGAAGCTTCTATAGTCGCTTTCGCATTGTCGAGGGGGATTGCGAGCTGGGCGAAGAAGACAGCGACACACCGCTGGCAGAGGGAGAAATCATCTTACCCGAGACCGATGAGCCGATTGACGGCGACGGGGACTCCCCTGAAGATGGCGATCAGGATGTGGAAGCCGTTGTTGAATGTGTGGAGGGTGAACGGGAATGCGGTTTGGATAATTCCGTTTGGATCTGCGACGCGAACGGCTCTTGGAATTTACTGGAATCCTGCGATGAAGGCTGGATCTGCAATCTGGGACAATGTGTAGAACAACTTTCTGATGGCGACACGTCACCCGACGGCAATCTTCCGATCCAATATGGCGATTCGGACTTTATTCTTCCGGTTGCAGATGAGGAGTATTCCGATGGCGACATGGACGAAATTGAAAATGAGGAAAGTCTTTCCATCCGCTGCGAGACCGGAGAGACACGCTGCGAGAATGGGATCTTCCAGCAATGCTCATACGATGAAAACTGGTTGGACAGTCGCGACTGCGAAGCCGAAGGGTTGCAGTGTGATGCGGCACGAGGTTGCATTTCACAAGATGGCAGCGGAGAAATCGGCAGCGCAGGTGGATGTCACCAAGCGCAAGGGATGTCCTGTTTGCTTTCACTTGTTTTCATTTTATTTGGATTCCTGATACACCGGAGCCGTCGCGAAACCTGCTAAATCGATCTTTATTGAGAGTGAACCATGAAACACACATCCGATCTCATGCTCGTGCTGCTTGCTACTCTGCTGGGACTATCTCTTTTTGCGAATTCATGTAGTGAAGAAGAAGTCTCTGGCGATGGTGACAGTGAAATCCCGCAGTATCATCCACCAAACACCAGCGATGGGGATTTTATAACGGACGGCGATGCAGCCGGCGACACGGATTTTTCACCTGTTGATGGAGACGATTGGGACAGCGATACGATTGATATTCCATCCGACGGCGACATTTCGGATGGAGATCTCATAGATGGAGACCAATCGGATAGCGATGCCATAGACGGCGACATGACAGATGGCGATCTCGATGGGAACGACATTCCAGATGGCGACGTTGCACCGGATGGCGATGATACGGAGCAAGACGCCGATCCAGTTCTGCCTTCATTTTGCCACTCCCATGCACAGTGCCCCTCGGACCTGATTTGCAATTATTCGCTCGGACGTTGCGAGCGCCGCAGCAGTTGGCTAGACACCGTGCCTGAAATCTTCGGCTTTCACCCCCTTGCGGGCGCTCCTGGAGATGTACTGACCATCGATGGCAAACGTTTTTACGCAAATGTCTGGGGGAGCACATCCGTACAAATCACGATTGGTCAGACCACAATCAGCGGATTCACCGCCGTAGCCACTGGGGAAAACCGCATTCTGGTCAACGTTCCCAGCGGTGCTTCCGGTCTGATTTCCGTACTGTGTGAAGGAAATCTCTTAGTTACTAGTTCCGAATCGTTCAGCCAGGCGCCGACAGGCGTGATTACCTGCGACGGCAGCACTCCTGCTGCGTCAATGACGCCTTCATCAACTCTGGGTGAAACAGGTCCATATGCTGCCGGATACCTGGACATGAGCGAACACCAGGCCCGCCTTTTTTATCCTGCCGCCTGCGGCTCGATCCGCCGTCCAGCGATTCCAGGCACCTACCCGTTGATCGTGTTATTGCACGGTAATGGAGCGGCGTACATCAACCTGGAATATCTCGGCCAGTTCTTCGCCACCTGGGGATTCGTTTCGGTGATGCCCGCAACACCGCACAATAATGAATACGACCCGGAGGCAGTGCGAATCGTACACGATTTACTTGAAGACGTTCAAGGCCAGACACTCGACGACATTCATCCGGCTTTGACCGGAGTTTCAACCACCACGGAGTTGATTATGCTGGGTCATTCGCGCGGCTGTGCGCGCATGCAGAACGTGTATGAAGATCATCCGGACATTGAAGCAAGTTCTCTTGCCTCGATTTTCGTCGGTCCGCATGATGAAGGCTACAATACTCCCGGTCCTTTCATGGTCTTCGGCGCAACGGAAGATTACCAAAGTGCCGCGTTTATCTACAATGCCGCATATAACCTCGAAGCCGACCCGAAATGGAAAATCGTCGTTCAAGGCGGCAATCATGGCTCATTCTGCGACGCGAAGGTTTACACCATGTTCGACGGTGAGCCAAGCGTCACCCGGCGACAGCAAATGCAGATTGTCACAAGTTACACCCTTCCCTTCGTTCAGCGTGCGTTCGGACAAGCGGAGCCGTTCGCGCAACAACTCGACTCGCCTCCACAATCGCCACTGACCGAAGTGGAGTATGAATTGTAGAGTTTTCTTTAGAAGGGAAACATCACTCGTTTGGGATGAGTTCGTTTTCCATATCGCCATCAGGGATCGGATTGCACACGCCGCAAGACCAAAAACCAGGATATGACTCACACCGGTAGCCAGACTGGCAGTCTTCATCGGTGAAGCAATATTCCCCATCGTTTCGAACGATCCGATGCGTTCGTTCATTGCAACGCTCACATGGAAGCAGGAAATCCCAATCGAAACCGCACCAATGACGACAAATTCCTTCACTGCTTAACGGGTTGTCCAGATCGATGGCGCAGTGTTTTCCCGTTGGGCAATCGTGATCGAAATGGCAGGTGGTAGCAATATCCATCCCGAATTTCGTGCAGGAATACATACCCCAGTCCACCTGGTAGCAGGTCCAATCCGGGCAGCAATCCGCATCGGTTTGACAACCCATCGGCAACGTACCGCTTCCATGATTATTGCACTGACAGTCATAACAGACGCCATTCTCACAGCAGTCCGTTTCGCAGGCATCACAAGGATCAACGCATTGAGTACTACCAGCATCGCATTCCATCGGTCTTGGGCAGGCAACGCCGCCACATTCAGGAACGTACCAGTGGCAGAAGTTATCATTCCCACAGGCTTCATTTACAGGACAGTCCGCTTCAGTCTGGCAGGCAATCGGCGCGTGCGTTTCGATTTCTTCCTCGCCTTCCGATGCATCTAGTTCAACTTCATTTTCAGTCTCCGCCGAGTCATTTTCCAACTCAACTTCCTGCACGTCTACTTCCAACTCGTTTTGTTCCGAGTCCGGCTCTACTTCCACGTTTTCCACAGAATCCAAGTCCCCATCCGAAACACAGCCACCTTCCGTATCGGTCTCGATTTCACTGATTTCCTGCTCCAATTCAGAAGCGGAATCCAGATCGCCGTCTATCGCAGGCAAGTCGCTATCTGTGTCGCTTTCTTGATCGCCATCAACCACAGAATCGCTTTCCACATCCTGGTCATTATCGCCCTGCGAGACGGGATCATCGTCGTTGGGACAACCGCTGATAAGCATGGAAACGAATAGCAGCAGAGCAATTGAAACAATTCGACAATACATGGGGCCTTGATACTTCATGCCTTTTACTCCCAGTTCGATCAATTAGAAACAATATCAACTCATCATTATCTATTTTGATTCAGTGTAACCACATCTTTATAACTTGTCAACATTGCTCTACCAGTTTCCATTTCAAGTTCATCAACACATGGTAAACCTTGACAATAAGATTGTTCTTCACCACAATACCTGAAATATATGGAGGCAATCGTTTATGGTACCTACAGACCTGCTGAGACAAGTTGGATTATTTCGGGGGTTGAACCGAGAAGAAATCGACGTGATCGCCACGTTAACGGCAGAATGGGAATGTCCCAAGGGACAAACCATCTTCAAAGAAGGCGATGACTCTCAAGTCATGTACATCGTCAAGCAGGGAGAAATCGCCATACAGGTTTCCGCCGGTCTACTTATCAATCATACGATTGCGACAATGGGAGAAGGGGACGTGTTCGGGGAGTTGGCCTTTATCGATCGCTCTCCTCGCACCGCCACGGTTCGCTGTACAAAACGATCGATATTGATCTCCTTCAATCGCGATGATTTCAACCGGATCGGGCAAGACTATCCCAATATCCAACGGGTGATCTTGAAAAACATCGCCCGAACCCTTGCCGATCGACTACGCAACGCCAATCTGAAAATGAAAGAAATGGCGGGCCGGGACAAATCTCTTGTCGCAACCTGGCCGCAGCAATTGGTGATATAAAACTCTATTAAGCATCACGTCGCCACGTTCTCGATCCCTGCAAATTCGTCACAAAAAAAGACCGGCAATCTTAAAATGGAACAATTCCATTAATGTCTAAATCAGCAATGCCGATCTTTAAGCTATGGGGGATAAGAAACAGGAATCGTCTTGCCGTAAACCTAGTGAATATGCAATACTGTTGATGTTTTCATAGTCGAGTATCAAAACAAGTCACGTTTTTTGGAAGAATGTTACGCGCATCGGAAAAGAAAGCGGAGAAAACATGGAGAAAACGCTTCGCACTGGGTCGCTCATCGTTGCATTCCTTCTTTTTGCCGTAATAGCGAATGCACAACAGCAGACAAGTAGTACGGAACCATGCCCACCGGATCAGGAATGCTACGAACGCACCGCGTTATCGGGAACCTTGATTCGAAAAATACCGGAGGAGAAGAAGCCCGTTCTCTTTCTTTCTCCCGAATTATCTTTCGGTGGTACGTTCTCAAATTATCGGAATCTCGGCTATTTCACCTATTTCGATTTCGGTGGCGGACTGAGTGCGATTTACAACGACAGCTGGCGTTTCAAGGTGCATGTACGCGCCATGCGCGATCCGCACGAACAAGCGGGCAAGCCCTACCCTCTCTGGTTCGTTCAGCCGACCATTCACGCACAGTACAACGTGGCCCATTTTGCCAAGTATCACTACAATTTTCCCGTCGATCTGTACATGGGAATCAAGATTGGCGGAAATGTCATGTGGGCGGACAATCGAGATGACGCCAAACACCCAAATATCAAAGACGAAAGCAATTTCTTGTACGGCATCGAGATCGAACCGCGCATCTACTTCTGGCAGCGTATGGGAATCGGCTTGACCCTGGAATTGTCTACGATTGATTATCTCAAGAACTTCTTCTTGAATTACGGTTTCAACATCTTCTACGATTTCGAAATCATCGGAAAACCCGACGTTCCGAAAGTAGATCCGCCTGAAAGCGCCATTCAGTAAAAGAAAAAACGACAGGATCAATCAGCGAAGCGTCTGCACGGCTTCGTCGATACCACCGACAGTCAGTGGATACATGGGGAAAATCCGCATGATGGTGTGAATGCTTTGCGACCACCAATTATGGCGTGGAATCGGATTGAGCCATACGATTTTACGGAAATGATCCGAAACGCGCTTGAGCCACACAATTCCCGGTATTTCGTTGTAATGATAGTAGTAAATCGCGCCATGCCGAGCGGAAAGTTCGTAAGGACTCATGGCGGCATCCCCGACGATGATCACCCGCCAATTGGCATCCAGATCGTTGAAGAGTTTCCCGGTCGGCACCCGCTCGTCCATGTAAATATCTTCGAAAACGGATTCGTAAATGCAGTTATGAAAATAGTAGAATTTGAATTCCTTGAAATGATTGATCTGGCTGGCCGCCGAAAATAGCCGATTGACCAGGCGTGCATAAGGGTCCATCGATCCACCGGCATCCATCAACAGAAGCAGTTTCATTCTGTTTTTGCGCTCGGGTCGGAACAGCAACTCCAATTCGCCACCGTTTTTACAGGTCTCGGAGATGGAGCCGTCCAGGTCCAGTTCATCCGCCGCGCCAACCCGCTCAAGAACGCGCAGCTTTTTCAACGCTACTTTCATCTGGCGAACATCCAGAATCTGGTCCTGGCGATAGTTGCGGAAGCGGCGATCGTGCGCCACCTGCACCGCCATGTGATTGCCGCCCTCACCGCCGACGCGAACGCCGGCGGGATTCACGCCGCCATGACCGAAAGGCGAGGTGCCGCCGGTGCCGATCCAGCGATTGCCGCCGTCGTGACGCTCGTCCTGCTCTTTTAGCCGTTGTTCGAACAGATCGCGCAAAGAGTCGAAATCCATGCTTTCCAACAACTTGCGTTCCTCTTCGCTTAGCTGCGGCAAAGGCAGCGGATCGGAAAGCCAATCCAGGATATCGTCTTTTAATTGCAGCGAAATGTCGGCGTCTTTAAAGAAATACAAAAAGACCTGGTCGAACGCGTCGTAATAGGCCACATCCTTGACCAGCAAGGAGCGTGCGAGACTATAGAAGCTATTGACATCGGAATAGGCCAATCCCTGGCTTAACGCTTCCATAAAAGTCAGCCATTCGGTGACGGTCACCGGGACTTTGTACTCTCTCAGCTTGAAAAAAAATCGAGTCAGCACGGTACCAGCTCCTGTCACCAGCGTCGTTGGGGCGGCCCGTTTTTGTGGCTCTGATAGGTTCCGAGATCCTGTTCGTTTTTAAGCAGAGTTCCCAAGAAAGGAATTTCATTGCGTAATTCTTTTTCGGAAATACCCGCTTTCACCAAGACCCCAATCCAATCGATCAGTTCGGAAGTAGAGGGTTTTTTCCTAAAAGTATCGATCTGACGCAAGGTATAGAATTTGGCGATGCATTGACTGATCAAGGACTTCTTCAAATCCGGATGATGAACCCGGACGATCTGTTCCATCAGCTTTTCATCGGGAAAATCGATAAAATGGAACACACAGCGCCGCAAAAAGGGATCCGGCAGTTCTTTTTCAGAGTTGCTTGTGATAATCACCACCGGGCGATGCTTGGCTTCGATGCGCTCAGCGGTTTCAACGACATCGAAAGCCATTTCATCCAGCTCGGAGAGCAGATCGTTTGGAAATTCCAGATCCGCCTTGTCGATCTCATCGATCAGCACGACCGCCCGCTCTTCGGAAAGGAAAGCACGACCTAACGAACCATAACGGATATACTGCTTGATGTCTCCGACGTCTTTGTCTCCGAAACGACTGTCATTCAAACGCTGAACCGTGTCATACACATACAATCCGTCCGTCGCCTTGGATGTCGACTTGACCATCCATTTGAAAAACGGCATTCCCAAGCCTTTTGCGATATTCGTGGCCAACAGGGTTTTTCCGGTTCCAGGCTCGCCTTTGATCAATAACGGGCGCTGCAATGCGATGGAAACATTTACGGAATCCCGCAGTTCCCGCGAAGCGATGTAGGTTTCGGTGCCTTGAAACTTATCGAACGAATCCGCTTTCATGCCAATCCTCCAAAATCGTAGCAAATCGTCGGCGAACAAAATCAAAACCCGGCGACAACGGCAAGGATTCACCATTGTCGCCGGGAGTTAGTAAGATTCCCGTTGCAGAGTAGAGGCTAATAGGATGAGGTCAATTCCTCAATTCTCTGCATCTGATAACCGATTTCCTTGGAATGCTCCATGGAACCTTCGGTTTTGATGTAGCCGTCCGTGACCGCCTGCACCAGGGCGACTTCACTGGTCAGCACCTTGAAGGCCCCTTCGATGTCCGGAAAAGCCATCAACAGGAACGGACGACGACGGGTATACACGCCACGTCCCGCTTTGGACTTGCCGTTCTTGATGCGCAGATAAGCCGCCGGGCCACCGCCCTCCACTTTCCACTGGATAATCCGATCCGGGCTGTTCTTGGTAAGTTTGGTCATGTATTCGTCACCCGCTTTGTTCAACTGCGACAAGGCATTGGTGACCATGTACAGTAACAACTTGACCTTCAACGCCCGCTTATCCGGATCGCTGGGAATGTTGGTCGGCAGCAAAATCTGTAACGAAAGCAGCAGCGGTAACGAACGCAGTAACAAGTCGATGTGCCGATATCCGATAATCTTGGGTAATACGGTTTTACCCGCAAAGAATTTGATCAGATCGACCAGCGACTTGAATTGCAGTTCCAAATCGGGATTCGGATGAAGCTCCGGGACGACATCCACTTCTTTGTCGCGGTAGATGATATAGGCCCCGACATCCGTCCCCTTGGCGGAAAACTGCATGATGCCGTTTTTCGGAAACAGCTTCTTGAAAAGAGGTTTTTCCTCGGCCACAACCTTGACCAACGGTAGGGCCGAGCGCAAAAAGATCCGCGATACCAGTGTGTCTTTATCCACCATGGCTTAATACTCGTCTTCCCAATCGTCGTCTTCGTCAATTTCGGCCTTCATGATTTCCTGCAACGATTCCAGGATACCATCGGCGTCCAGTTTATAGACATTAAGCAAGTCTTCCGGATACCCGACCGCAGCGAATTCATCCTGCAATCCCTGCTTGCGCAGTACGCAGGCTTTTCCGTATTTACCGATGACTTCCGCTACTGCACTGCCCAATCCACCGATTACGCTGTGATCTTCCACCGTAATGATGCGGCGGGTTTCCGTGATGGCACGCAACACGGCTTCTTCATCCAGCGGTTTAAGCGTATGCATATCCAATACGCGCATCGAAATACCGTTTTGCTTCGCGATTTCAGCAGCTTCCAAAGCGCCAAGCACCGTGCGGCCCGTCGCGATGACGGTTACATCGGTACCTTCATGCAATTCGATGGCTTTCCCGATTTCAAACTCGAAATCCAGGTCTTTATGCAGCGGCGGCTCGAAAGAGCGGCCAATACGAATGTAGACCGGACCATCGTGTTCCATTGCCGCCGTAACGGCCTTGGCGGTTTCCAGCGCATCCGCCGGAGCCATTACGGTCATTCCTGCGAATGAGCGCATGACCGCCAGATCTTCCGTGCAGTGATGGGTCGTTCCGGCCTGACCGAAACTGGTGCCGGAATGAGTGGCGATGATTTTTACGTTGCGCTTGTTGTAGCAGATGTCCGTTCTTACGAATTCGGCTGCGCGTAATGCCGTAAATACGGCAAATGTCGAAACGACCGGAGTGAAACCCGCCGCCGCCATACCGCTGGCAATGGCAAACATGTTGCATTCCGCAATACCGACATTGAAAAAACGCTCCGGATATTTCTTTTGAAACGCACCGATCTTGGTCGAGTTGGCCAGATCGGCGGTCAATGCGACAATGCTGTCATCCTGCCCGCCGAGTTGCGTCAAGACCTGGCCGTAAATTTCGGCCTGAGTCATGTTGTCGGCGTCGTCGATTGTCCACGTTAAGCCTTTCGTCGTCATGCTTCACCTATCCTTTCACGACGGTTAATTATTGCGGCGGATCGCTTCGAGCGCCTGCTGTGTCATAGCGGAATCCAGACCGGCATAGTGCCACTGGACCTTATCTTCCATAAAGTCCACACCCTTGCCCTTGATTGTGTTGCAAATCAACACGGTCGGTTTTTCCTTTTCCTTCTTGGACGCCTCAATCCCGTCGTAAATCTGGTCGAAATCATGACCATCGACTTCGATAACATTCCAGCCGAAGGCTTCCCATTTCTTGGCTAACGGTTCCAGGCCCATCACTTCTTCGGTAGGGCCGTCGATCATCAATTTGTTACGATCCAAAAACAAGGTCATGTTGGTTACTTTGTGATGAGCGGCGCTCATGGCGGCTTCCCAAATGGACCCTTCATTGCTTTCACCGTCTCCGATCATGCAATACGTCCACCAGTCCGCACCTTTTAAACGAGCGCCCATCGCCATGCCAACGGCAATACCGAGACCATGCCCCAGAGAGCCGGTAGAAGCATCCACGCCTTCCACTTTGTTGCCGTCCAGATGCATGCCAAAGCGAGAGCCGGTTTTATTGAAATCATCCAGATCCGCACGCGGAAAATATCCTGCCTCGGCCAGTACGACGGCATGACCGACGCCACCATGGCCTTTACTCAACACGAAACGATCCCGATCCTCCATTTGCGGATTCTTGGGATCGATCTTCATCATCTTGAAATACAGTAGTGTCAATACCTCCGTTTGACTTAACGCCGTTCCCAGGTGACTACCTCCGCAGGACTCGGTAACCAGTACGATTTCTTCTCTGATCTTGCGCGCCTTATTTTTCAGTTCCTGGCGCTCCGCAGCTTCCAGTGGCATCGTTCCTCCTTCCACTTGCAGTGGTTACTTCAAGTATCAAACCACGATACACAAACCGTCTCTCACAAGTCTTCCGCTTATCACTTCTTGTATGGGTTCTGGCAAACGTCAGATTATGAAATACCTAGCATGGATTGAATGGGGATTCAATCTTTTTAAGCAGAGTACCCTTAATATGCAAGTTTGTAACAGTCGCTTTCCCCATATTGGCAACAAGAAAAAGCATGGCCATATCACGGAGATAATGATAAATAGGGAATGAATCGTGGAAGAGTTCATATCCGGTTATGGAATGTTTCCTACTCTCAATTTGTGTAAAGCGAGTCAATATGAAACAAGGTTTTGCAATTTTAGTGGTTCTTCTGATTGGCGTCATCATCGCTCTGAAGCTTGGGCTTTTCGATAGCGGATTAAGCCTCGATTCCATTACACCCAATAGTGCCCGAGCAGGAGAACTCATTCAACTAACCGGAAATGGACTGGATGGAGACCCGCAGCGAACGATGGTCTTTTTCAATGAACGAAGCGTCGCTGCTGAAGCCACCTTCCCCGGTGGACTTTCCGTCCGGGTGCCCGCAGACGCCCGCTCGGGATTGGTCTCCGTTATTGTGGGAGATCAAACCAGCAATGAATTGTTTTTCAAAGTAGCAGAAGGCTCTGCACTGCCGGCAGACCATCCGCCGGTAATGCAACAACAAGGCATGAAAGGCATGATGGGAGGAAGTTCCCTTCAACAGGCAGCCCCCGAAGGAGGTTCTGCCGAACCAACAGCCTCTCCCAGCGCCCATGAATTCTACGACCCCAAACAAGCCAAGGATTTCAAAGACTTCACGCTGCCAGACAAAGACGGCAATCCGGTCAAACTATCCGATCACCTTGGAAAAATCATCCTGCTGAACTTCTGGGCGACCTGGTGCAAACCCTGCCTGGAGGAAGTCCCGAGCCTGGAAAGGCTGACCAAGCGAGCGGAAACCATGGGCTTATCGGTTCTGGCGGTCAGCGTGGATAGTTCTTTCGAGGACATTCAGAAGGCGCTTCCCAATGTGGGCTTGAATATCCTGCTCGATAAAGACAAAAAAGTGGCGACAGAATATGGCACAATCAAATTTCCCGAGACCTGGGTGATCGACAAACAGGGAAAAATCGTTGCACGTTTCATCGGTTCAAGAAACTGGGACTCCGCGACTTTCGTGAACTTCTTTTCGATCATGCAAAAAAACGGCACACTGCCTGCCGGAATGGGACAAAGCGCTCAGGAACAATAGATTTGCTTGTGTTATCAGCCAGTTGAAAGAATGCCATGTTCGATCAATATCTACAAGTCATTTCCAAAGTCGATCAAACCGTGGCACAACTGGAAGCGAAGCATTCCGACCATCTGGTCTGCAAAGCCGGTTGCGATGCCTGTTGCCAATTTAACTTAAGCTTCTATCCGGTTGAAGTGGCTTATGCTGCCCACTCACTAAAACAAAGAGAAGACTCCGAACAAGCTGATATTCTTGGACATTTACGAGAATACAAACAAGGCCAGGCCGATTCGCCCTGCCCTTTGCTTGTTAATGGCTGCTGCCTGCTTTACGAAGCCAGGCCGCTGCTATGCCGAACGCATGGCTTGCTGTTGGATATCTCCGATTCACCTCAAGAACAACAGGTCGAGCGAAGTTGCGAGTTGAATTACCCTTCTCTAGAAGGCATCGATCTATCCGAAAGCATTCGACAAGCACTCCTTTCCAAACTGCTGTACCAGATCAATGGGCTGTTTACGCAAACCGTCGGAATTGATGCGAATTTACGCTGCTCCATGCTGGACATTCCCGATTTTCTCTGATTTTCAGAGAGAAACACCTCTATTTTTTCCAAATTCCCTGTCCTTGTTTTATCTTTAGAAAACTTCCAATAAAACTCACATACTTTTTCCTCTACAAGATAGGTTCCACTTGACCCTACCGACTATAATGTTATTCTATTTCTACCGAAGGGCAGTCGACTTCAAAAAAATGTGAATAATTTACTGAATGTCCAGTCAGTAGTCCTGTATGGACTAAGTGGACAGCAACATCATTTACCTTGAGAGGGAAACGTGAAACGAACAGCTTTACTCGTAGGGGTTTTGTTGTGCCTATCTCTTTGTAGAATTGCCTTCGCCGCCGAAGCACAAGCTAAAGAGCCGCCAGCAGACCAGGACAAGGGAAAAGTCACTTCTTCATTGGATCTACTGGTCGATCAACTGGATCTCGATTTGCAGAACATGGGCAAATCCGACGCCACACTGGCCGTAATGAAGTTGGCGGAAAATGGCGAGCAGGCCAGGCAAAAGGAGTTGGGCGCTGCCGTTCAAGGAGAACTGCATACGAAGCTCGCCAACAAGGGCTATGTCCTAGTTGAACGCGAACGACTGGCAGATATCCTGAAGGAAGCCGAAATGGCTCAACTGGGGCTGATCGACGACGAAAAAGCGGCGGAAGTTGCGGGTCTGGTCGGAGCGGACATCCTGATTCTGGGATCGGTCAGCGAAGTCGGCGACCGTTACCTCATCAACGTGCGCGCCGTATCCCGTGAAAACGGAACTGCGCTAAGCGCTCAACAGGTCGAGGTACATTCCTCGCACCTGATCGCCATCGGCAGCGAGGCGGTTGTTTTGAAAAGCAGTTGGGGGGCGGCTTATCGTTCCATGATCGCTCCCGGCTGGGGGCAGCTATACAACGAAGAACCGATCAAAGCCGGTGTCTTCATTTCGGCAGAAATCGCTTCGGTAGCGGCTGTATTGGCACTGCACTTCACAGGAGCCGCCGTACAGGACGACTACGAAAACTTGACGCTGGAGGACTTCCAGAAGAACCCGAACAAGCGCCAGGAACTGCAAGACAAGCGTAACGACTTGTGGCTCGCAAGAGACATCATGATCGGTGCAGCCGTAGGCGTTTGGCTGATCAACGTGCTGGATGCCGCCATCAGCGGTCCCAATTACCGGCGCACCGAGCAAGGCGTTGAAAAGGTTTCCGCCGTCGATACGAATGTCGCTCCCGGCATGTTGGGTACGACAGAAGCCCCGGCTGTGGGATTGAACGTACTGCTGAGCTACTAACGCACGAGCCTGCTTTACTGGAGGAACAACCGATGAGTGGAGATCGGAACATGATACGAACTCAAACCTTTGTTAGCGTTTTACTGAGCCTGCTTTCAATGCTTCTGATCGTGGCTTGCGACTACGATTTAAGCGCGACCAACCCCTTCGATCCGGACACGCCACCGGAAGACCAGGCCAAAGCCTCGGTTACGGGACAGGTTGAACTGGAGTTTCAAAGTGCCGGACAACAGGATGGTGTAACCATCACGATCGAAGGAGAGGGACAGACGTTGACAACGACGTCCGTTGCCGACGGCAGCTACTCCTTTGAAGGATCGGTTGTTCCCGGTTCCTGGTCGGCTCGTTTCAGTATGACCGGGTATGCAGAGAACACTCTGGATTTCACCATCACCGCAGCGGACAGCGTCGCTCTTCCGCTCGTTCAACTGACCAAACGCAGAGCGCTGCTTACAGGCAACGTGACCCTGGAAGGCATCGATGCGGCGGGAAATGCCATCGAGAACTTCTCGGGAGTCATGATCTCGTTGAGACAAACATCCTCCACTTCCGCTGCCGCCAGAAAGCGCATTTTCGCCGGTGACGAAGATGGCGATTCGACCTTGCCGGAAGATGGCGATGTAGAAACGGAAGATGCCACCCAGGAATTGACCTATACCGCGTTGACGGATGAAAACGGCAACTACCTGCTCGACGGCGTTCCGTTCGGCTCTTATCTGCTCATTGCGGGAAAAGAAGGCTATTCCAACGACAGTGATGAAGTAGAAGTCGACAAGGATTCGCAACGTCTGCCCGATTCCCGGCTGATTTCAAGCCAGGGCGCGGTGCTGATCGCTCAAGGTGCGGCATTCACGAACAAAACCACAGTCCCGGTAACATTACGCTCCTCCGGTCCCATCAAATTCTGGTGGCTTTCCGAAGATCCGACTTTTGAAGATGAATCAACGCAGAACGGGGAAATCTCGGATGTCGAACAGCTCGACATCACCCTTGATTTCACTCTTTCCGAAGGCGACGGGCTAAAAACGGTCTATGGTCGTTATGAAACCTTTGATGGCCTGCCCTCCGAGGAAACATCGGACAGCATTACGCTCGATACGACGCCACCACAGAGCACGAAGGTGCTGATCAACCAAGGAGAGACATATACCACCGATGGCGTGGTTGAGTTGAGCTTGTCCGCACAGGATCGCTATTCCGAAGTCGTCGGTATGCGCGTGAGCCTTGACGGCGAACTGGATGAAGAAACGGTCGTAGACTATACCCTGGCAGACACCGTCACACTACCCGTACCAAATGAGGGCGACGGCGTGGAATTGCCGGTTATCGTGTCGTTCATCGATGGTGCCGGGAACGAATCCGACCCGGTTTCGGATACAATCCTTTTCGATAACATCGCCCCACAGGCGGGGACGCAGGCGTTGTTGATCAATGAAGGCGATGAATTTACCGCCCAGGCTCTCGTCACACTGGATTTCGACATCAGCGGCGCAAGCAAAATGAAGATCTCCAACGATTCCGGCTTCGGTGATGCAAACTGGCAAACCTACAGCCCCACGGTGGCGGGATGGCGATTGGCCGCAAACGGCAGCCGCAGCAGTTCGCATACCGTTTACGCCAAGTTCGCCGATGACGCCGGAAATGAAACCGAAGCCGTACAGGACGACATCACACTGGATACCACCGGTTCGCTGTCCGGTATCATCAGCATCATTCCCGCAGATACCCAGACCCCATACGCGGATCTGAACTTTGCTCTCGACGGGCAAACCCTCGGCAGTGGAGTTGGCAGCGTTTCCGTTAATGATACGGACGGCAGTTTCACGATTTCCGACATCCCATATGGAACCTATGGCTCGCTAACCGTTTCCAAAAGCGATTTCTCCCCGGCGCAAACCGGAGCCATTATCGTCTCACCGGGTCAAACTTCGGACTTGGGTACACTCACGCTTTCCTCACTCTATGGGAAGATCATCGGACAACTCGCCACGAATCCAGCCGATACAACCGATCCCTTTACGGGAATCAGCTTCGAGTTGGACGGCTCCCTGATCGAAAACGCCGAAATCGATACGGAAAATGGAAGTTTCACAATCCCGCATGTTGCCGTCGGTCTTTATACTTCCCTTATCGCCAAGAAAGCCCGTTTCCAGAATGCCGCCAGTGGCGTGTTGCAGGTGCGTGCTGCGACAGCAGCAGATGCAGGAACTCTGACGCTGACAGATCGCTATGGAAGCATCAGCGGGCAACTGGGTATCGAAGGGTCGGCAGCGCTGGACGATGTCGTTCTGTCTTTAGGAGGCACGACCGCGCCTCAAGCCGTTATTGAACAAAATGGAACCTTTACGATTCCCGATGTGCTTGTCGGTTCCTATGCTTATGTAGCTGCCAACAAAGACGGCTATTCCGAAGCGCGTTCGGAATTCGTAACCGTTTCTCCCGGAGAAGATGCTCCCGTTGGTTTGTTACAGTTGAATCTCGCACGCGGAGGCATTGAAGGTTATGCGCGTCTCGTCGGGCGCTCCGATCACGCCGGTATTCTGTTGAAACTGGCGGGCACCGGCTACACGATGGTCACAGACTCTTCCGGTTACTTTTACCGGGATGAGATCATTACCGGCAGCTACGAATTGATTGCAACGAAAGATGGTTTCCAGCAACGCAATCTCGACGGAGTACAGGTTCTGGAAGAGCAGACCAGCGCCGTCAACGATGGCGACACCCCCCTGCTGCTTTCACCGCAAACCGGCGACTTCAACATCGAAGGTGGCGCAGCCTATACCAATCAGGTGCTTGTCGATCTCGCGCTTGAATACGATAATGCCGCTATGATACGCGTGAGTGAAGACGATGCCTTCTTCCTCAACCCGGATATCACGGAACCTCCATTTGTGGATCTGACGACTCTACAGACGGAAGGCACCGTTACAGTCGATCCCGACGGCACCATTCATTATGCCTATACATTCGCCGACAGCGGAGACAAAGCGATTGAAGACGGTCCCAAGACCATTTACGTCCAATTCATGGACACCAACTTCGTCCCTTCCGATACCTTCTCCGCGTCCATCATACTTGACCGAATCGAACCTAACCTGGCGCAACTGCTCATCAACGACGATGCCGAGTACACCAACAGTGCAGCCGGGCTAGTCGCCTTGGCTCTTTCCGCCTACGACGATAACGGCGTGGACTTCGTTTATCTTTCCAGTAACGGAACGGATTTCCAGCCGAGAGCGTATACACCGCTCGTAACCTACATGCTCGCCGCTCCAACGGAAGACGGCGAGAAAAGCGTATACGCATACTTTGTGGACCCTGCAGGCAATCAAAGCGCAATCGTTTCAGATTCAATCATACTGGACACGACACCGCCGCAGTTTGTCCACTTTGCCATCGACGCGGAAGTGGAAGATGGCGAAGACAAATACAGCACGACGAGTTCCGTGCGACTTTCTATCGAAGCCAGCGGTGCAGATCGTATGAAAATCAGCAATCAACCCAGTTTCGCCGGGGCCGATTGGGAAGCCTACCAAACCAGCCGCACCTGGGTGCTACCATTGGAAGAAACACTGCACGCCGTATTTATCCAATTCAGCGACGATGCAGGCAACGCCATCGGCACCAATGCCGACTATTTCGACAGCGTCATCCTGGACACGACTGCGCCGAATTCGCCCCAATTCGCACTTGCCGGTGATGACATTCACGGTTCATATGCACGCAGCGAAGCCATTCAGCTTCAATTCACCAACGCCCCAACGGATGTTCGGGTACAAATCGACAGCGAAATCGCCTTTTCCGAAGCGCCGTTCGATCTGCCAGTAGGCGGACTGGTCGATTTCATGCTGGACGATCTGGATGGTGTGCAGCTTGTATACGCGCGCTACGTCGATATCGCAGGCAATGCCTCCGAACCCTCCCAGAAAACGGTCATTTTAGATCGCATCGCTCCCTACGGCGAGCAGATTTCCGTTGTTCAAGGCAGCATCGTAAACGACGCCACCGTGACGTTGTCGTTAAACGCCATTGGTGCAAGCGAACTTTCCGTACACGAATCGGACACATGTCCGCAAACCAACTGGACGCCATATGTCACGCAGAAATCCGTTACGGCAACCGCCGGTAACGGCCAGAAAACCTTTAGCGTGATGTTCCGCGACGAAGCGCACAACGTTTCCAACTGTGTCACTACCTCATTTTATCTAGACGAAAGCGACCCGACGGTCTCGCTACAGATCAACGAGGATGCCGAGTACAGCAACAGCCGGGCCGTTACATTGACGATTCTGGCTGCCGATGGTGAACCCTGGGGCGGTCTTGCCGGTATGCGGCTGACCAACAATGCGCCTTTCACCACGGAAAGTTATGAACCGGTGCAGGATTCCAAAAGTTGGATGCTCCCGACTTTGGATGGAGAGAAAACCGTTTGGATAGAAGTCATCGACCTTGCGGGAAATACGGCCCAGGCCAATGCCAGTATTACGCTGGATACCGCCGCCCCAAGCGCGTCGTTGGTCATCAACGACACGGACGGCTACAGCCAAAGCGGCACTGTATCCATTACCATTACCGCACAGGACGGCATTAGCGCGGACGAGGATCTGGTGTATCTGCTTTCAAACTCCCCGACCTTCCCTGCCGATAGCAGCGAATCCGGCAGCTACACAACTGGCGGAGTCACGCGCAACTGGACCTTGTCCGAAGGCGATGGCCAGAAAACCGTTTATCTGCGTGTTCAGGATCTGGCCGGCAATCTGGTTGAAGCCAGCGACAGCACGATTCTGGACAGCGCCGGACCTTCCGGCTCCTATGCCTATATCGAAGAAGGCGAATACCTGAACGATCCGGACTGCAACCTGATCGCCTATGCGGCAGGGGCGGACCAGATGTACATCGAAGGGGATGTCACTGACACCGCAGACACCTTTCAGTGGATCTCCTTCAGCAGCCAGACATCCATTACGCTGGACACGACCGAAGGTGGTGATTGTGGCGACACCGGAGCATGCAGCGTTTCGGTCTCTTTCCGAGACAACGCCGGGCATACCGACGGCCCGATTGAAATTCCCGTCACGCTGGACATGGACGATCCAACCGGTACGATGGTCATCGACCAAGATGCCAGCCATACGGACAACGCCGCGGTTACATTAACCTTCGATGTCAGCGACGCCACAACCGATGTCACCGCCATGCGGATCAACAACGTCAATGCCTTCGACGGCCTGTCATGGGAAGTCTTCGTTTCTTCTCGTGGCTGGGTTCTGCCTTCCACCAATGGCAGTCACACCGTGTATGCCCAGGTTAAAGATGCAGCCGGAAATATTCTGTTACTGACGGATGACATCATTCTGGATAACCAGGCTCCGGTCATCACCAGTTTCGAAATCAATAGCGACGACGACTACACCAACAGCCGCAACGTAACACTTGCAGTCTCTGCAACAGACAATGAGACCGGGCAAAACGACCTGGTTGTCTACTTCTCCAACGAACCGTCATTCAGTGGCGCCACGTCAGTTTCGACCACCAACGGTCAAGCCACGACAGCCTGGACCTTATCGGAAGGCGATGGCTCTAAAAACGTGTATGTACGAATCGTCGATGAAGCGGGGAATCTAACCGATTCTACGGATGACATCGTACTGGACAGTGAAAATCCCACAGCTTCCGTCAGCATTCTCGGTTCGGACCCGACTCGCGTTAACACGGCAACGTTGAATCTGTCCTCCAGCGCCGACACCACCCACATGAAGATCGAAAACACGGACAGCATCGACTGTTCCAGCGGAGTGGACACGCCTTACCAGTCGCAGATTTCCTCCTGGTCGCTCGGTGACAGCAGCGGCACGATCACGGTTTCCGTGTGTTTCAAGGATGCGGCGGGAAATACGTCCAGCGCCAGCGACAGCGTGGTGTTGGATCTGGATCTTCCGAGTGGTACGCTTTCGATTAACGATGGAGACGAGCGCACGAACAATCGACTCGTTACCCTTTCTTTCGACAATGTAGACGACACAACCACCAATGTGACCTCGATGCGTATCACCAACAACTCAACCTTTACAACCGAGCCCTGGGAAAGTTACGTTTCCGCCCGTTCCTGGCTGCTGCCATCGAATAACGGGGAACGCACGGTCAAAGCACAGTTGAAAGATGCCGCAGGAAACGTTGCGAGTATCGAGAGTTCCATCATTCTGGACACGACAGCACCTCATAATCTGGTCATCCAGATCAACGATGGCGACAGCTACACCCAGTCCCGAAGCGTATCGTTAACTGTGAATGCGCAGGACAACCTCAGCACGGCGGCCAACCTTACAGTGCTCGTCAGTAACGATGCGTCTTTCAATACCAGTACGACAGTTGATATCGGTTCGGGTGCGGCCAGCATCAGTTGGACCCTGGAAAGTGGGAACGGCACTCAATTCGTATATTTGCGAGTGACGGATCAGGCAGGAAACGCGGCGAATAGCAGCGATTCGATCTTCCTCGACAGCGAAAATCCGATTGCGACACTGACGATCGACGCGGAAGGTCCGACCAACGACAACACAGCCGATATCATCATGACCGCCAGTTCAGACGTTACCGAAGTTGCAGTCGAACGATTAAGCACGGCTTCCATCGATTGCAGCAGCGCCAGCTACATTGCATACAACCATAGTAACCCGGTCATCGAACAACTGGATCTGGGTTCTACCTCCGGCACGGTGACGGTTGCAGGATGCTTCCGCGATGCATCGGGGCGCACGACAATCGCCACCGACAGCATTGTTTTGGATCTGGATGCTCCGACAGAAGCCACCGTCACGATCCGTGGCGATGATCCCACGAACGACCCGACGATCGCCTTGTACTTAACGGCACCGGAAGATGTCAACCGGATGTCCATTGGTGGAGGTTCATTAGATTGTAGCACTGCCACTTACGAAGCATTCAATCCCTATCCCTCTCGCGTTGTGAATTCGACGACAGGCGAGAAGACCATTAAGGTCTGCTTTAAGGACGAGGCCGACAATGTTGCCTTTGATACGACTACCGTATATCTGGATGTAACCAAGCCGACCGGCACTGTGACAATCGCCGAAACCAGCCCGACCAACGGGTTGACCGTCACCCTGCAAATGCTACCGGCGCCACCAGTGAATGCCAACTCGATTTCTCAGTTCATGGTGTTGGAAACCGCAACCCCTCAATGCAATGCCAATACTGCCGATCTGACGGCCTGGACCGATTACACCCAGGCTTCCCTGCCCTACACCGTCACACGACCGCAAGGCGATGAAGGCATGGTTTCTATCTCCGTGTGCTTCCGCGATGCCGCAGGAAACACCAACGCGAGCACGGCGCAGATCTATGTCGATCTGGTCGAACCGACCGGAACAATAAGCCTGGATCAAACCTACTATCGCGATGCAGGCGGCCCGAATGATTTACGTCCCGATGCCACGATTACCAGAAACCACAGCGATGCAGCCAGTATGGCAATTGCCGTCACAACCGGCTTCGTTACCCCGGACTGCTCGGACGAAGATGCCTTAACGTACATCCCCTTTTCCACAAGCACTGCTGTTGACTTGATCCGTGAGGACAGCGAGGAAGGCGGAATTCGTAACTTCTTGTGGCTATGCTTGAAGGATTCGGCAGGGAACGTTACAAGTGAACCGGCTTATACATCCTG
Organism: Myxococcota bacterium; assembly: GCA_965140415.1. Lineage (GTDB taxonomy): Bacteria > Myxococcota_A > SURF-8 > SURF-8 > SURF-8. Next base: position 2,464,218 of record OZ223209.1, on the reverse strand, counting down.
CATTGTCGATACAAACGCCCCGGAAGGAACGATTGAAATCGGAGGAGATGATCCGACTAATAACATTTCGGTTCCAATAAGCTTCAGCGGCGTATCCGCAGATGTAAATCTTGTTGCCATTGCGAATGAAAACATCACTTGTTCTTCCGCCGCCTACCAGAGTTTTGAAGACGGTCAAATGACCGGCTGGATACTCTCCGGTGTAGACGGCACTCGTCGCGTCTACGCCTGTTTCAAGGATCGTGCAGGCAACATCAGCAGTGACTACGACACGGTATACCTGGACACCACGCCACCGGTAGCAGGCACTCTGCTTCTGGCTGGTGGAGACGATCTGGTCAACAGCGCCATTGTACCTGCTGGTGTAGTGGGCGGTGATTCAAGTTATCAGGTTCGCCTTGGTGGCGACTTGAGTGCAGGCGGCGGTCTGCACGACTACGACGACTTCCCGTTTAACGTGACACTTGCCGACGCCAACGGATTGAACACGGTTACAGCCGTATTCATCGACGAAGCAGGGAACACGTCGAACACCTTCTTCAGCGTGATCGAAGCGGATACCCGCCCACCCCAATTGGGTACGATCCAGGTAAATGGCGAAAGCGATGATGGCGGTCTGCCACTTCAGATTGAAGACGCCAGTATCGTTGTGGAAATCTTCCCGGCGGATTCCGATGCGGTTTACTTTGAAATCAGCGAAACGGAATCCGATCTGGATAGCTGTCAGATCACAGGCGATTCCTGCGCCGCCATTACGCCGTCTAAAGTTTTCTCCGTCAGTACCTCATTAGGCATGAAGACACTCTATTATCGTTTCTTCGATCAAGCCATGAATGGCAGTACAACCAACGGTGAGTTCGCCCTGCAACTGGTCGCGCCTCAACCGGTTCGCCCGGTTCCGGTTCTGAGCCGACTTTATCCGCAATCCTTGATCGCATTCAGTGCTTCCAACTACACGATTACCGTCATAGGAAGCCAATTCGCAACAGACACCGCCATCCGCGTTGGCGATTTCGAATTGACGGCGACCTGCACCGGATTGGATGGTTCGGCGCTCGGTGTCACCTGCACAGATGCCAATCTCGCGGGTGACAGTTGCGATCCCAGCGATACCGATTGTTACAACTGTTGCGCCACCACACTGATTCCCTCCTCTCCTGCCTGGGCCTTGGTCCAGAACGCGGGAAGCTACTTGACCCGTATCGTCACTCCCAGCCCGGTAACCGGAACCGGTGTCAGCGTAAATAGCGCATTTTTGAATGTCGTTGCGCCAAAACCGGAGCTTTTTGATTTCACGGTTATGGAAAGCGCCAGCACAGCCTGCCTGGAAGGTATTGTCGATCAGTGTTCGCTACCCTTGCATAACATACGTTATGTTATGGAAAGCGATAGCAGTCAGAGCTTCGATCTGATGATCTGGGGTCGTAAATTCATGAATAACATCGACTTCTCGATCCAAGGCACCAATGCACTGGTTCGCTCCGTTATCGACGATCCCGATCCGCCCTCCTGGGATCCCTACCGACAGATCGCCCTAGCGCAGGTTTTCGATATGGACCTCCAGCCCCAGGATGATGCATACACACTTACGGCTTCCAATCCCAACCCGGGTGGTGGCCAGGCCACCATGGGCTTTGGAGTCAACTACGCGGCTCGCAGCTTGGATGCCTTGACGTCATCGACCCAACGTAACACCGATTACATTACCTACGAATCGGACTACTTCGAAGAGCGCTATGATGCACTGGACAACCTCACGGTAACGGTCAACACTCTGGAATCGTCTGCCGCGTTTTTCCTTTCCAGTCCCTACCACGACCAAACACTTGCGGGCTATAATGGTGACGGTGAATTGCTGTATCGTCTGAATTCGCTTGAATATGGTTCCGGCATCCCGCTGGGTACAAACCTGTGGACTTTGGCATTGGGAGCACGCCCCGGCACCCATACGGTGGAATTCAATGCACCACTGCACCGTCCCCCAAGCGGTGCATTCTCCCTTCAACCAGCCGTATCGGTTGGTGATGGTCCTAACTTCATCCATGCGTACAAATCAAATGCCAACCTGCCTCCGTACGCGGAAAATCTGGTTGTATTGAATTATAACGACAACAGCCTGACCGCACTTTACTATGACACGGTAAGTTCCAGTTATATGGAACTGGACAGCCACAACCTGGGCAGCAATCCGGCACGCGCGACTGTAGCCGATTTTAACCGCGACAACTATCCGGACATTGCAGTCGGTCACCAGTGGAACTCGGACACTGTCAGCCTGCTTTACGGCAACAGTGACGGCACCTTCGACGAACCGGACGTCCTTTCCGGCCTTAACAGTGCAGAAGATATCGAAGCTGGGGATTTGAATGGAGACAGCTTCCCCGATATCGTGTTATCCGAACGCCAAAGCAATCGATTGTCGATGTACTTCAATACCGGTGGCAGCGATCCTTTCTCGCAGTCACCAGTATCGTTGTATGCTCCTAGTCCGATCGATGCAGAGCTGGCCGATATGAATGGCGACGGCATCCTGGACATCGTTTCCGCCAGTGCATCTTCTTCGCGGGTAACCGTATTCCTTAATAAAGGCGATGGTACATTCGAAACCGGGTTGGTAACGGCGACCTCGGCGGGTCCGATCGACCTTGCGATAGCCGACTTCAACCACGACGGAGTCCTGGACATCGCAGTGGCAAACGGTGCCTGGGTCAGTGACGACCATGTCAACGTCCTGCTCGGTAATGGCGATGGTACGATGCAGCCTGCAATCGACATCGATGTCAAAAACAATGACGTCACCTCCATCAGCGCTGCGGACTTGAACGGCAATGGCCATGTTGATCTTGTTGCTGGATTTAACGGTTCGACTTATGCAACTTTCCTTTTCAATGACGGCACGGCTAGTTTCACCGGTGCCGAACGAAATTTCGGTTTGACTCCCCGTTTCCTTATCACAGGAAATTTCAGTTCCGATTACAACATCGACCTTGCCATGGTTTATAACGGTGGAGATCAAATTCGTACCCTGATCAACATTCCGGGAACCGCCTGGACCGTCACCCGGACTCACGGATCGGGAACTTCCAATACACGTCCGCAGTTGGCCGATTTAAACCGGGACGGTGCCCTTGACGTACTGGTTCCACAAGATTCGAGTTTTTATCTTTCCTTGCTGCTAGGCAACGGAGACGGTTCCACTCAAGCGGCTGTCATGTACAACACCCATACAACCAGCAATATCAGCTACCCCTCCGATCTGGCCATCATGGACTTCAATGGAGATGGTTACGGAGATGTCGCCGCCACCAACTCCTGCGAATACATCTACCATCCACGGACCATCGGCATACGCATGGGCGATGGTGCAGGCGCGCTTGGGGCTTTAACAACCTATGCCACCGATTCAAGCCCCTACTCCATCATCTCGGCGGACTTCGACAACGATGACGATCCCGATATTGCAGCAGTCGCGAAGGATAGCGATATGGTCAACGTGTATATCAACAACGGATCGGGCGTGTTTGGGACCAAGGTCCAGTATTCGGTAGATGACGAGCCAACAAGCATCGCTGCGGCAGATGTCAATAACGATGGTGCCGTAGATCTTATCGTCGGTCACTGGATGTACAAGTTCAGCGTTTTACTTGGAACAATCGACGGTAGCGGCAAGCCAACCGGTACCTTCGGAACGCCAACAACCTTCAGCACTGAAACCAACGGAAACTATGGATTGCAAGTGGCAGACTTTAACCGCGATGGCTTGGACGACATCATCACATCCAACTACAACGCCGGAACCACGGTCGAGTTGTTTATTGGCGACGGAGCAGGTGGATTCGATTCCTCCACAACCTTCCCAGCCATAGGCGACACCTTTGATTTGGTCGTTTCGGACTTTGATGGCAATGGCATGTACGATATCGCGACCTGTAGCTTTGAAAACAACTACGCAGCAGTCTTGCTTGGTAATGGCGACGGCACACTTTCGGAACCGGTTCTGTATTCTGCTGACAACTATCCCAAAGGCGTTGCAGCCGGTGATTTGAATGGAGACGGCGGTACCGATCTTATCATCGCCAATAATGGCAGTAGCGCACTTCGATCCTTAACCCCCGCCTTCAACCCGGAACCGATCAATCAGGAACTTCGCATGACCGAGTTGGATTTAGTTTCTGTGGAGATCCCGGCGGGACCATCCGAAAGCGCTTCTTTCAACGTGCATCAGGCAACGCAGGATCTTGAAGAAATCGCCATTGAACTATACGTAGAATTTGCAGAAGAACCATCCAGCGGTTCGTTGACAACCACCTTAACCGCTCCCAACGGCTATTTCGTCACCCTTGCCACGCATGATGTTGGGGAATTGGAAGCTTGGCCCTCCGCCAGTCCAACAGCCTGGCGACTGATCGCCAACTATCCGCCGCATGCAACAGTCAGTGATTTGTCCACGTTGCTTACGGTTCAACCGACCGGAGATTGGACCGTCACGATCACCAACGACACTTCCGAGGCTGCCGAAGTAAAATCCATTTCGATTCATACGCTTGGCCGTCTTGTCGGACCTGGCATCGGTGGTCGCAGCGATGTACCGGAACGGCTCAACGACAGCCGGGGTGCCAGTTGGACGGGCCGCGTGGTTCGCGGTTCCACCCTTGGCTATGCCGACAACGAAGACTTGAGCTGCGCTACCACCAGCGGTTCTCCAGATCGCTACTATCAAATTTCCATTCGTGACAATGTCACACTGGAACGTCTCAGTGTCGTTGGAAGTTTCGATTCGGCGGTGGAGTTACGCAGTGGAGCCTGTAGTGCTTCGTCCTACACTACGATTGCATGTAATGACGATGGCGGTGGAGTCGGTGGCTGGGGTCAAAACCCTCGCATCATCGACCAGGCGCTTGGCTTGGGCACCTACTGCATCGTCGTGGATGGCGTCACCAGTTCAGGAAATGTCAGCCAAGGTGAGTATTACCTGTACTTGCGCTTCTCCGATCCCATCCTCGGAAAATAACCGAACCTGACTCACCGGGAGCACCCGAGTTCAACTCGGGGTGCTCCCGGTTTACACGAAATCCACCCTGATCGCCGATGATATCTCTGGAGTTTCTCCCATGAATTCCGAATTCCCCACTCATTCGCAAGAATATGGGATGCATGTTCGCCGGTTCAATAGCCAATGTTCTTCTACCGAAGTACTTTGGATTCACGGTCTCGGAGAATCCGGTTTATGCTTTGAATCTTTCGTAGGACATCCACATCTGAATCGTTGGCCCCATATCGTACCCGATCTGCATGGTTACGGCTTAAGTCTTGAACCTGACTCCCCTTTTTCCATCGTTGAGACGGTCGATCATCTCGCCCGTTGGATACAGGCGACACAAAAACGACCATTGCATGTAGTGGGACATTCCCTGGGAGGAGTTTTCGCACTGCTGCTCGCGGAACGCTATCCGGAATTGATCTGTAGTCTCATCGATATCGATGGAAACAAATCACTGGACGATTGCGCGTATAGCGGTCACATGACGTCCGCAGCAGACAAAGCGGAAGCGAAACAAGTATTTGCCACACTTCTACAAGACGTTCAGCAGGTTGGTCAAAACGATGCCGCCAGCCAAGGCTATTACACCAGCCTATTGCGCTGCGACCCAGCAACCTTTTACCGGCATTCAATTGAATTGGTGGAATTTTCAAAACAGGAAACACTGGCCAGACGCTTGGCCGCTCTCACGATTCCCAAGCTGTATATTGCAGGTTATCCAGGCGGCGCGAGCCTGCGTAGCCTGGAACTACTTGCAAAGGCAAACATCCCAACACAGCACATCGCTGACAGTGGACATTGGCCGTTTATCGATCATCCGAACCAAACCGCGGATGCAATAGCCACTTTCATCATGGATGCGGAAACGCAGTAACATTTCATTAGAATACAAATAGAAGATCCCATAGAAAAACCCCGCCGAAAACGACGGGGTTTGTTCTTGCTTTTCAGCCCCCTACTTTGAGGAAGCTAAAGCTCAGAGAAAACCGAAGTCCTTACAGACTACGCTTCGCTCTGATAATGCTTCATCAGGATCTCAGCGACTTCCGGACGCGCGAATTCGACCGGCAGAGCCTGGCCAGCAGCCAACATCTCACGCACCTTGGTGCCGGACAAGAAGACCCAGTCTTCCTTGGTGTGATCGCTGACCGAACCCATCATGATGACTTTGCCCAGCTTTTTGCTGTAAGCGGTGTGGTCGCCACGGAAGATCTCGATCTGCAGATCGTCTTTGCTGATGTCGTCGAAAATGGTCTGCGCATCGAACGCACCATAGTAGTCGCCCACACCGGCGTGGTCACGACCGACGATCAAGTGGGTGCAACCCATGTTCTGACGGAACACGGCGTGCAGAACGGCTTCACGCGGACCGGCATACAGCATATCGAAACCGTAACCGGTGACCATGCAGCTGTTCGGCGGGAAGTACAGTTCGACCATTTTACGGATGGCGGCGTCACGCACGTCGGCGGGAATGTCGCCCTTCTTCAATTTGCCAAGCAGCATATGGATGACGGCGCCATCGGCGTTGACGGCTTCCATGGCCATCTTGGTCAGGCCTTCATGGGCGCGGTGCATCGGGTTACGGGTCTGGAAAGCACACACGGTTTCCCAACCACGCACGTTGATTTCGTCGCGAATCTGCCAGGCGGTACGGAAGGTGTCGGCGAATTCTTTAACGAAGTAAGAGAAGTTCAGCACCTGGATGGAACCACTGATGCCAACTTTGCCAGAGCCATTGAACGCGGCCACGCCCGGGTGAGCCGGATCTTCGGTGCGGTACACCTGAAGGGTCATTTCCTTCATTTCTTCATCGGTGTATTCTTCGATGGCTTCCACGTCCATGATGGCCAGCACGGGGTTGCCTTCGACGTTGGGATCGAGCAGCGCAATGCGCTTGGCGTCTTTAATGGCGGAAGCATCTTCGACCATGTTCAACACAGGGGTCGGCCAGAACTGGCCATTGGCCATATGCATGGTTTTCGCGACCGCAATGGCATCCGCTTTGTTCATGTAACCGGTCAGCGGGTTGAAGTAGCCACTACCCAGCATGACGGCGTTTCCGGCTGCGGCGGAGCTAACGACGATAGAAGGCAAACCTGCCGCCTCTTTGAGCAGTTCCTTGCGCTTGACATCGTCCATCACAAACAAGGGATTCAGAGTTTCGGATCCGAGCGGTTTAATCATGGTTTTTTCTCCTATAGGTTATCTGTTTCCTTGGCGAAAGCATCGCCGCTTCAAAACCAAAGCATCCTTGAACATTATCTAATTAGAATAATGAACGTGTAACGCTAGCTATCATGTTTTTCACGGAACAACAAGTGAATAAAATAAATGTAAGTTATGACTTGTAGATGTAAGCGAAATTCATCGTAAAGAATAACTTAAAAAGACAAGCAGCCGCACGAACGCAACTGCTTGTCTTTTTCTTAAACGGTCAACGCTCTTTACTTACTTGGCGGTACCTTTACATCAGCTTTGGAATCGCCTTTATAATAGCTTTTGTCCTTGAGTAACTTGTCGTATTGATACTTCTGAATCTTGAACACACGAGCATCTCCGACGACGCTAACCCAACCGACATTGTCTTCCGCATTCAATTTGCCGACCAGCAACGTTTTTGCCTCGCCTTCCTTCATGCCGATTTCCAGTGAGGCTGCCGGCTTATCCAAACCGTAATCGGAAAGCGATTTCGGCAAGTCAATCACATCGGACCACTTCATGGTAGACAGCATGCGAATCGAGCCTTCCAAGCGAGTTTTATCTACTGTAAACTCTGGATAATCCTTAAGAATCCAGCCTTCTTTACTTGTAACGATGTCACTGCCGTCGCCGTCTGACTTTTCTACTACTTCGACATCACCTTTGGCGAATGTCATTTTTTCCTTGCCGCGAGTAATATCCAATGAGGTCACATTGGGAACTTCGAATTTGCCAAGGATAGACTTGTCTCGCCAATCTTTAATGCTTTTCTTCAGCATGCTGCTGATCACTTTTTTCGTGGCGTAAACGACATCCGAATCAGGCAATCTAACGAACGTCCCTCTATAATCTGGAGTATTCTTACCAACAATCAACGAAAGCGCTTCCGCGTCTCCGACAAATGCCTTAACGCGTGTGCCTTCCTCATCCACCTCAAACTGATTGTGTTTTTCAGCGCTTTCACTGACAGGCCGGTCCAGCTCGATATCGCCCAGTTTTTCCACTACAAGTGAACCGAACGTCTCATCGATTTTGTATCTGGCAGGTTTGCTGCTATACCAGGCGTCACCCTCTTTTTCAAACGTAATCGCCTCGGCTTTGTTGACCAGCTCCACTTTATTGATCTGGTCCACCTGCAACTTGGGCAAAGTCGGTAAATTCTTCGCTTCCGGCTGCTGATAAGGATCTTCATGGGTAAAGATCACAATCAACAGCAAGACAATGAAAATCGCAACGGCGATAAGAGTTTTGTTTTTCTGCATTCTTGTTCCTCCCGCTATCGCAAATCGGGTTTATTTCGAAGCCAACTGCAACCCGCGCTTGCGAGCTTTTCTCATTTGCCAACGGAACAATCCGTACAGGATAAAGAACAACGGCACACCAATCAAATTCAGGTATTTGATGGCATCTCGCTCCCAGTTTTCCAGTTCGGCAATCGGCTTACTCTGTATTCCACGTCCGCGAATGGAGATAAGCGCGTTGTCCTGAACAAGCCAATCCACACAGTTGGTGATGAATACGATGTTGTTCGGATCACCGAATTGATCGGTTACGAAATTGCCTCCACTGACGACAAGAATTCTCGTTTCCGGACTTTCCGACAAGAACCGTTCCGAATCCACGATACCATTGGATTCATTCGCTTTCTTCGCGAAATAGCTGGTAAACTTGCCCTTGGCGGAGGCGATAACCGAGAACGGTCCCATCTCCGACTCACCTTTTGGCGACAAGTCTTCCATCGGGTTAATGTTAAACACGCCGGACTGCGACCAACTTCTCGGAGAAGTCCGTCCCAACACCTGATACGTTACTTTTTCCGTATCGGGCGATACGACAAGAGAGGACATGAACGGAAGCCCAAGCGCATCCAATCGGCTGGTCAACACGTTTTCCGGATCGAAATCGGTAATCACTGGAATCAGCGGATAGTTGATAATGTTACGGATCTGGTACATGCCCTGCTGTGACGATACGTTGATGCGCTTGTTCTGTAAATCCAGCAACAGATCGTCTTTAATCGTAAACCCATAAGCCTGCAACAACTTTTCCAGACCGGTAGAGACTTTCTTGGCGCGTGTCTCTTGAATATTAACGTCAATATTGTTCGTTAAAAACGCCAGCGTGCGTCCCTTCATCAGGAACTGGTCGATCAGGTAAAGCTGCTCATCGGGGATTTCGCTGGTCGGGTTGACGATCAACAGCGTGTCGGCCTCGTCCAATTTATCAGCGGCATTGCTGCTCAAATCGATCGGTACAGCCTTGAAGTCATGAGAAAGCGCCTGCGTGATACCCCTCATCTGCTCATTGTAATCCGGCGTGCCATACCCCTGCATGATCGCCACCGTCCTCAGCTTATCGGCGGTCAGTTTCTTGATGGCGCTGGTGATATCGTACTCCAGGCCGACCGTCGATTTCACGATAGGAATCACTTCTTTTTTATCTGCAAAATAGAACACGATTCCCAGATACACCTGACGCACCTGGAACTTATCGTCGCGAATTTCCTGAATCTGAACCGGCGGGATACCCAACATCATCATTTCGCCGCGCTGACCTTCATCCTCGCCCGGATCGATGAACTCAAACTGAAATTTACCCTTTGAGTATGCCGAATATTCCTCGAACAAGTCACGAACGAAGCGCGCCAGCCCATTGTATGGCGCAGGCAGATCGGCTGTGAAGTACGCCTTGGCATAAACCTGATCGTCCAAACCGGCCATGATTTCCTTACTGGAATCAGCCAGGGAAAAGCGCTGATCTTCCGTCAGATCCAAGCGACCGAAAAGTCGAGCGGACACGATATTAACCAACACTAAAATACCGATCACCATGACGATAAAGATGCCGGTAGAGGTTTTGGAGACTGTTTTTTCTTTCATCCTAACCACCTTTGACCTTGCATGGATTACTTGAGTTTTTCACTGTCCAGCGAATACACCGAGATCATCAGGAACATTCCGATGAAGCTCAGGTAATACACCAGATCTCGCGTATCCAGCACACCTCTTGCAATATTGTTAAAGTGATAGTCGATCGAAATGTATTCCACTACGCTTGCCATGAAACTCGGCAAGAATATCAACACCTTATCAAGGATGTACAGACCGAAACACAATGCCAGTCCTATGATGAAGGCCACAATCTGGTTGCGTGTGATAATCGAGCAGAAGGTTCCAAGCGCCAGATAGGAAGCTCCCATCAGCAACAATCCGACATATCCGCCAACCACCGGTCCCCAATCCAGATTTCCCAAAAACGAAACGGTAATCGGGTAGGTCAGTGTTAGTAGAATGGCAACGGTCAACAGCCCGAAAGCCGCCAGGAATTTTCCCACAACCACATCCATACTGCGTAGCGGTAACGTAATCATCAATTCCAGAGTACCGGTTTTGCGCTCTTCCGAGATCAGACGCATCGTGATCGCGGGAGCGAAAAAGATAAACAATACCGGCATAATGGAAAAGAGAGAACGAACCGATGTTTCCCCGGCAAGGAAGAACTGCTGAAAAAAGAGCCAGCCGGTGATCAGGAGAAAGACCACGACCACAATATAGGCAATCAACGAGTTGAAATAACTCGCAAACTCTTTCTTGGCAATAGACCATATCTGTTTCATGAATGCACCTCTCTGTGCTAGCTCACAGTCAACTTACGGAAGACATCTTCCAAACTGACAGCTTCACTCTTCATTTCCAACAGCACCCAGTTTTTCTCTACCGCAAGCTGGAAAACCTTGGCACGAATGTCATGCACCTTTTTGTATTCCAGCATGAAAGAAGGAGTATCTTCATGCCCTTCCAAGCGCCGCACCTTCTCGATGAAATCGACCCGCTGCAAGCTTTCCTCGATGTTGTCGTAATTCTGCTGCAACTGCACGGTCATCACCACGTTGCTCTGGTCGCGCTCCAGCAATTCATCGGGGGTACCGTCGGCAACGATTTTACCTTCGTTGATGATGATCACGCGGTTACAGGTCGCGGTGACTTCAGGAAGGATATGGGTCGAAAGGATGACCGTTTTCTCTTCGCCAACTTTCTTAATGAGGTTACGAATCTCCACGATTTGGTTGGGATCCAAACCACTGGTTGGCTCATCGAGAATCAGAATATCCGGATCGTGAATCATGGCCTGAGCCAGGCCGACACGTTGCCGATACCCTCTCGACAGTTCGCTGATATCCTTATGTAGAACTTCACGTAATCCGCATAAGGTTGCGATATGCATTATTTTATCAGCCTGCTGGCTAGAGGGAATCTGTCGGATCTGAGCGATGAAGACCAGGTATTCATACACCATCATGTCTTCATATAACGGAAAACTTTCCGGCACATACCCGATTGAGCGCTTGGCTTCCATCGGATTGGTCGCTGTGTTTAAATCTTTCACAGAGGCCTGCCCGGATGTGGGATTCAAATAGCCGGTAATCACCTTCATCGTTGTGGTCTTCCCGGCCCCATTTGGTCCAAGAAATCCCAGAATCTCACCTCGTTTTACCTCGAATGAGATATCGTCGACGGCAGTGACAGGACCATAACGCTTCGTGAGGTTAGTCACAGAGATCATGATAACCCTCTCAATTCACTATTGTTAACAAGTACTTATCTGCCATACTATACATGGGCCTTGAATAGATTGCCCGCACTCGGTTGAAGAAACAGCTTAGTATCAAGATTTATTCCCGAAGTCAATTTTTTTTGGATGTCGGTGACTGCCGAATTCTTATTGTGTTTTCCATATCGACATGATAATGTAAGTCCGTTTTAAATCAACCCAGGAAACGGTTGGAATCGACAAAAAGCTTCACGGAAGAATGCACAAAGACGATGGCAAACACTGACAAGCCCAAAGAAAGTGACATTCGGCTGGGTCCGGATTCTCTTCCTCCAACGATTAATTTGGGTAGTGCGGAGGGGACACCCATTTCTGCGGATGAATCCCCAGTCAAGAACTACAATCAAATTTTTCAGTCTCTGCCCGAATGTGCATTGATTATCGATCTCAAAGGAATCGTTCAAGGCGCAAACCGCGTATTCCAGCTAACGACAGGCTTTGCACCAGACGAAATCATTGGTCATCATCTATCCGATTTCGTACTGACCAATGAAAACACTCAAGAAGACACCGACACCCATCGAGAAATAGAACGTTTTATCATCAATTCCATCGTTGATGACAACTCCCTGTACAACTATGAGTTGAACTACAAAAACCGCAACAACGATCCAATCCCAATAAGTTTCTCCGGGTCTCCCATTCAAAATGAAGACGGCAACATTGTGGGAATCGTAGGAATCGGTCGCGACATGACAGAAACGCGTCGACTGATTTCCTCTTTGGAGAAATCTCAGGAAATCATCGAAGAATATAATCGTTCTCTCGAAATGAAGATGGCCGACAGAATGGAAGAGGTGCGGCAACGCAGTCGCATTCTTGAAGAAATGTCCATCACCGACGAATTGACGAAGCTCTACAATCGCCGCTACTTGTTCAAAAGACTTAGCGAAGAAATCCAGCGTTCGATCCGCTACGGCCAGCCCTTCTCGCTGGTGCTGCTGGACATCGATTGGTTCAAGAGAATCAACGACACATACGGCCATCTCGCCGGAGATATGGTTCTGTACGAATTGGCCGGAATCCTGCGAGGGTCAGTGCGGCAGGTCGATGTGGTGGCACGAACCGGCGGAGAGGAATTCATTATCCTGCTGCCATCGATTCGCGAAGGACACGCCTACATTTTCTGTGAACGCCTAAGAGAGAAAGTCAAAGCATTCCAGTTTACCTACCTGCCGGATGATATTTTCATCTCCGTCAGCATGGGGGTCGCAGACTTTCCCAATCCGGACATCCACGATAGTGACAGCTTGATTCAAGCCGCCGATAAAGCCCTGTATCAAGCCAAAGAAACCCGTGACACCACGATTCTTTCCAGTTCCGTCAAAGAATCTCCCCTAGTAGAGTAAAATTCTTCACTCAACCTGCTGTGATACGAAAGCGATCTGCACAGTTTTGGGATATCGTTTTATGTGGTTTTAGCGAGATACTGCTTGTAAGCCGGTGGAGTATAATCAAAACCCACCATTAACAGATTTGTCAAAATCCGTCCCGTCGCCCCCCATATCGTTTCTCCGGCCACATCATAGAAATGAATCGGAAAGGCTTGATTCATAAAGTTTCGTATTTCCAGACGATACACATCCGGATTGAAAAAGTCTTCTACAGCAACGATGATCAATCGATCGATTTCAGATGCACTCAATTCAAAATCGTATGGGTAAGGAATTCGACCCACAAAGGGCGCGATTCGATAATTGGTTATTACGGGTTGCTCATCCAAACGTCCCAATATCGTAACCTGTTCCGGCGGCACTCCGATTTCTTCGTTGGTTTCCCGCAACGCACAATCCAACATGGAGACATCTTCCGGATCTCTGCGTCCCCCGGGAAAACTGATCTGCCCTTTATGATGCTTGACCAAGTCCGTCCGCTTGGTAAACAACAAATGCGGTTTACCGTCTTTTACAAACAGCGGAGCCAATACAGCAGAGGCAACCATCGACTTTTTCCACTGAGGTTCCAATTCCGAATGCGTCTGTTGTTTCAGCTTATCCTGCAAGGTTTGAATATCGAGATCCATCAACTGCCTTTCCAACAAAGAAACAAGACTTGATATCAATAACTGTCATTTACATAATGCATAACGTGCTTTCGCTTCATTCTAGTTTGAAGTCACTTTAGTGTAAAGGAAAGGGGCTTAAAAATACATTTGAAAAGAGGAAAAACACCTTCAGTTTGTGTTGGATTTCTAACAGTCATTTCCATTTTGAATCCTGAATTTCGTTCTGTGTAGAGAGGCACTCAATATATTCACTTGTCCCTACCTTTCCAATACGCTATAATGCTTGGAAAATATGTTGTTTTTCCAGTATATGCAATGGGACATCAATATGAAAGTCGTGATACTGGCTGGCGGTCTCGGAACTCGATTGACAGAAGAAACCGAAATTCGCCCCAAACCCATGGTGGAAATCGGCGGATATCCGATTCTCTGGCATATCATGAAACATTACGCCCACTTCGGATTTGACGAGTTTCACATCGCTCTGGGTTATAAAGGTGAAATCATCAAGCGCTATTTCATGGACATGATGCACCTTTCCGGCGATCTGACCATCGATCTCAAGCAGGGCGACTTGACTCGCATCACTCCTCATCGTGAGAATTGGACGATCCATCTGCATGACACCGGCCAACCGACCCAAACCGGTGGCCGAGTATTGCGACTGAAAGAGCATCTGAAAGACGAGCCCTTCTTCCTCACTTACGGAGACGGCGTCAGCACCATCGATCTGCGAGCACTATCGAATTTCCATAAACAAAACGGGGCTACAGCCACCATCAGCGCAGTTCGCCCCCCTTCCCGCTTCGGTGGCTTGTCGCTCGACGGCGATCTGGTCTCCGTGTTCGAGGAAAAACCGCAAATCGGCGAAGGCTGGATCAATGGCGGTTATATGGTGTTGAATCCGGAGGCCTTGGATCTGATCAACGGTGAGATGGACAGCCTGGAGCGCGGAGCACTGACGATCCTTTCTAAACAAGGAAAGCTAGCAGCCTACCGTCACGACGGCTTCTGGCAATGCATGGACACTTTGCGCGACAAACGTTATCTTGAATCACTCTGGCAAAAGGGAAATCCCGAATGGAAACTATGGAGTTGAATCCCTTCTGGCAAGATCGCCCGGTTTTCGTCACCGGCGCCACCGGCTTACTTGGAAGCTGGTTGGTAACGGAACTACTCAAACACCAAGCGGATGTAGTTTGCCTGCTGCGCGATCACGTACCCCAGGCGGATCTGTTACGAACAGGAAACCTTAATCGGGTACGAGCGGTCTATGGGGACATCCGAGATCAGGAATTGATGGAACGCGCACTTGGAGAATACGAAATCGATACGGTTTTCCATTTGGCTGCGCAAACCACGGTGCAGGTTGCGTCTCGCAATCCGATTTCCACACTGGATTCAAACATTAGGGGAACATGGACGGTGCTGGAAGCCGCCCGCAGAAGCCCTGCCGTCAAGCAGATTGTTCTGGCTTCTTCCGACAAAGCCTATGGGGACCAATCCGAATTGCCCTACACCGAAAACGCACCGCTGATCGGGCGTTACCCTTATGACGTCAGCAAATCCTGTGCGGATCTACTTGCACAAAGTTACGCTAAAACCTACGAACTACCGGTTGCCATCACCCGCTGCGGCAATTTCTACGGTGGCGGCGATTTGAACTGGAATCGGATCATCCCCGGCACCATTCGCTCGGTGCTTCGCGGAGACTCTCCGATCGTTCGCTCGGACGGTCTTTTCGTTCGCGATTATTTCTACATTGAAGATGGCGCTCGCGCCTATATGACATTGGCGGAAAAACTGGCCGAAAACCGTTCGTTAATCGGCGAAGCCTTCAATTTCTCTACAGAAACGCCAATGACGGTCCTACAAGTTGTGGATGCCGTTTTGCAGGCGATGGATTCGAATCTGCAAGCGGTCGTGCAAAATCAAGCCAGTCATGAAATAAAAGAACAATATCTCAGCGCCAAAAAAGCTCATGAGTTACTGGGCTGGAGTTCGGATTTCTCAATGAAGGAAGGACTCATGCAAACGATTGCGTGGTACCGGCGCTATTTCGAGGAGCAATCATGAGTCCGGAAATCACCCATTGCCGAGCTTGCGGCCATAGGGATCTCGTTGAAATTCTGGACTTGGGAGAAACGCCGTTAGCCAATGCGTTGCGCAGCGAAAAGGAACTCTCACAGCAGGAAGCGATCTATCCATTGCGCCTGCTGCTCTGCCCTGCTTGTAGCTTAGTACAAATCAGCGAAACAGTACCACCTGAAATGCTATTTTCAGACTATCCCTATTTTTCCTCTTATTCCGATACGATGCTCGCCCATGCAAAATCATTGGCCAGCGCAATCATCGAAGAACGAAATCTTTCCACGAGTAGCCGGGTCGTAGAAATCGCCAGCAACGATGGCTACCTGCTGCAATATTACAAGCAACACAATATCCCGGTGCACGGCATTGAACCGGCGGAGAACGTCGCCAATGTCGCAATCGAGCAACACGGCATTCCTACAACGGTCGCCTTTTTCAATCCAGAAGTCGCCGAGCAGGTATCATCGACGTTAGGGAAAGCAGATGTAATTCACGCCCACAATGTACTGGCACATGTCGCCGATTTAAATGGCTTTGTTGAAGGCTTCCGTTTGCTGTTGAAACCCGATGGCATCGCCGTGATCGAAGCCCCCTATTTAAAGCCGCTGCTGGACCGGCTGGAATTCGACACGATTTACCATGAACACCTGTGCTACTTTTCCTTAACCGCTTTGCAACGTCTGTTCCGTTCGCACGAGTTGGCACTGCTACGCGTCGAGCAGGTGCCGATTCATGGCGGATCACTCAGGCTCGTTGTAGGCCATGCGAAAAACGTGGTTCCCGACCGCAGCGTTCGTCAACTGCTGCTGGAAGAATCGGAATGGGGAGTAGATCAGCCGCAAAGCTACAAGGCTTTTAGCGACGGCGTCTGGGAGTTGAAAGACACGCTCACCTCACTGCTGCAAGAGCTTAAAGCGAAGGGAAAGCAGCTAGCGGCCTACGGTGCGGCGGCTAAAGGAAGTACATTACTAAACGTCTTCGGCATCGGGGAAAACCTGTTGGATTTTGTTGTGGATAGAAGCCCGCACAAGCAGGGGCTTTACATGCCCGGTCAAACTCTACCAATACTTCCGCCAGAAACATTGCAGACCAGAAATCCCGACTACGTCCTGCTACTGACCTGGAACTTTGCAAGCGAAATCATCCGGCAGCAGGAATCGTTTTTACGAAATGGAGGACACTTCATCCTTCCCGTTCCAACTCCTCGCATTATTGAATATGGCACTGGAGTTCAGTTATGAAATTCACAAAAACGAATCTAGCAGGAGCTTTTCTGATCGAGTTGGAAGAACAGAGCGATTCACGCGGCTTTTTCGCTCGCACCTACTGTAGGGAAGAATTCGAGCAGGCCGGTTTGAATCCGGAAATCGCCCAATGTTCGACCTCATTCAACCTGAAGGCCGGAACCCTGCGTGGGATGCATTATCAAATCGAACCCCATGCGGAATGCAAACTGATCCGCTGCACGCGCGGCGCGGTCTTCGACGTGCTGGTGGATCTGCGCCCCGACTCGCCAAGCTATCGCCACTGGTACGGAACGGAACTGACGGCAGAAAACAATCGTCTGCTCTATGCACCACAGGGGTTGGCGCACGGATTTCTGACTTTGGAAGATTTCAGCGAAGTATTTTACCAGATTTCCGTTCCTTACAACGAGCAGGCGTCACGCGGTGTGCGCTACGACGATCCGGTCTTCGGCATTTTATGGCCGCGACCCATCGAAATCGTTTCCGACAAAGACAAGCAATGGAAACTTGTCACTCCAGGATCAGGTCAAGAAAAGTAATCGCAAAAGAGAAGGATAAAGGCATACTTGATGGACGAGCAATTCGAACGCGAAAAGCGGGAAAACATACGACGCATCGGACAGGATGACGAACTGAAAAGCAAGTCGACGGACTGGCTGCATCAAGCCCTATCCCACCAGTATTGCTACCATTTCAACTGGATGGGTCTGCCGATCATTCAGTTTCCGGCGGATATCGTGGCCATGCAGGAAGTTGTGTGGGAAACCCGACCTGACATCATCATCGAAACCGGCATCGCGCGCGGCGGCTCCATGGTTTTTTACGCTTCGATGCTGCAACTGTTGGGAAATGGCGGACGTGTTGTGGGTGTCGATATCGACATCCGCACTCATAACCGGGTGGAAATCGAAAAGCATCTGATGTTCCCCCATATTACGATGATCGAAGGTTCCTCCGTCGATCCGGCAACCGCCGCCCAAGTTAGGGAGATCGTCCGGCAGCACGAACAGAATATGACGGAAGATCGTTCTGCGCGTGTGATGGTCGTGCTCGATTCGATGCACACTCACGACCACGTCCTCAAAGAATTGGAGTTCTATTCTCCGCTGGTTACGAAGGGATGTTATTTAATGGTCTTCGACACCTTCGTGGAATTCCTACCCGAAGACACCTTTCCCAATCGTCCCTGGCATCCGGGAAACAATCCCTATACCGCCGTAACGGAATTCTTAAAGCAAAATCCCCGCTTCGAGTTGGACCGCGAGTTAAACGACAAGTTGCTTACCAGCGCCTCACCCGGAGGATACCTACGCTGCCTGGCGGACTGAAGAACGAAATATTTCCCAGGATTTATCCATCGCACAATCTGAAATCCACCGGTGTATTGCCCTTGTGAAAGCGATGGATGGATGGTACTGGTAAAAGATGTAATTTGTTTGGATGTTTTTCAGATTGACGCGAAGTGAGGTCGTGGCAGAGACATGGTTACTCCGTTTCACAGCATGAAACACCAGGGTGCAACCCAATGGATCGTCATATTGGTTGCCGTACTGTCTCTGCTTGCCTGTAAAACGAGCACACCGGAAGCACCCACAACTTCCGAGTCAACCGAAACGCCTTTGTTCGCACATATCCCCCAGATGACTCTCACGGTGCTGCGGGTCATCGACGACGACTTCCCGGAAATTTCGGATCAGGATTTAAAGGAAATCCTTAATACCGCTCGCAGTATGTACCAGGACAAATTTCAGATCGACAACATCCGCTTTCAGGATGCCGGCGTTCAATCGATCGAAACGTTTTTTCAGCAGACCTTGTCCGCTAATCCTGAACGTCTGCACGAGATAGAGGCCAAACGCTTTCATCCCGGTGGGCAGAACAACTTCAGCGCCAAGCGTGACATCATCCTGGCGTTTCTGAAAAACTGGCAGATCGAACAGTTACAGGCGTTCTTTCCTGAAGAGGAACGAAGCCAATACGACAGTTACGACAAGTTGTTCGACGGCATCAGCCGTCAGATGACGTCCAAAATCGACTACATCCAGTCCTTGCAACACAATGGCCAATCAATTCTGCGAAAGGAAAAGCAGCGTGTTCGCAGTTTGCTGAACTGGATGGTCGCCCTGGAAACCCAGACAGAATACGACCTAGTTCTGACCAATACCTTCATTCTCTTCGACAACATGGAGCAACCCTTTCCCCACAGCATTTTCACTACCAACAAAGTCGGCGGTCTCTCGCATAAAAACGAACATCGCCCGACTCTTGGCAAACGGGTGATCATGGGCAGCACCTTCGGCATGGACACCGATATCCCATTTTTCAAAGAGAACCCGAAGGAAACCGTCAGCCGCTCACAGCGGAACCACATTGTCGGCGCCTATATCATCGCACATGAACTGGGTCACGCCATTTTCAAACTACCCGACTTCTACGATCTGCCTACGCATTGCCTGATGAACAACAACAAGGACATCACTTACAGTCAAGGCTACGATCTGCTTGTCTCCCATTCCGGTCCCTGTCCCGACTACGCGCCCTGGATGCAGGCTCGTAGCGCTGCTTATGACGGCGACTGGCATGCTTCACGCAAGGAATGGAAACAGGCCATTTCCGCTTATACAAAGGTGCTGCGCCTGACACCGAAGAACGTCGATGGCCATTACGGCAAGTGGCTTGCTGAGATTTCTTACAAGATGTCGAAAGGTTACGATTCGCTCGGCGAAAATGAACTGGCGATAAAAGGAGCACAGGCTGCCGTACGCCTTTATAAATGGGAACCGGCATATCGTGAATGGCTGGATCTGCTTCAAAAACGAGCGCCAGCTAAAACAGATATGGAAGCGAATGGGGAACAACCGTGAAGAGCAAGCCGTACAACATTTCAGCCTCTTCGCGACTACTTGCCTTGTGCTTTGCCACTGTCTTATTGGCGCTGCTTCTGACATTCAACGGCTGTGCGAACACCGTCCGCTACGACCGCCACCGTGCTTATCTTTTCCCAAAGCAACAGGCCAAGGTATTCGTCGAATACAGCGCCACAACACATCGGGACAGCGAACTGATCAGCGACTTGTTGCCCTCGATCATGCAGCATCTCGGTCAGGTGGGACAGTTCCGCTATCCGGTTTTGATTCGGATCATACCGACACATACCGAACTGGAGCAGCAGGTTCATCGCTCCGGTTATCCCTGGCTAAGGGCCTGGGCGCGTTTCGACGTCATTCTTCTGCAAGCACCCAGCACTTGGGCTGGAGTCATGCTCCAAACGCGCGTCAAGCGTCTGTTAACGCACGAACTTGCCCACGTGCTGATGTACCAGACAATCGGTGAAGGTAAGGACTGGTATAAAAAGCCGATTCCTCTCTGGTTTCGGGAAGGCATGGCTAGCTATATTGCCGATCAGGGCGATTCTCGCATGAGCCGCCACGACCTGCAAAAGTACTACCTCGGTGAGGATTATGCAGGCGATCCCATTTCCGAAGGCCATAAACTGGTGCAACAGCATCCGCGCGAAGTCTACAGTGTCGGACACTGGATGTTTGAAGATCTGGTTGAGCAGGCAGGTATGGATCAGGTTCTAAAGATGCTTGCCATGATGCGCGAAGATCTGAGCTTCCGTGAAGCCTTTCGAAGCCAGTTTGCCGTGACAGAGAGCGAATACGAACAGAATTGGAGAGAAACTCTCCTTGCTGCGGAGTTCCCTCAAAAGCATCCAAGCACCACGATTGGAAAATCGGGGCAACCCACTCCTGCTACCGGCTCGGGAAATTTCGAATCAGGTAAAGATGATTCGCCTAATCCTTCCCGCTAGCCTCTCCAACCTTCAAACGATCACGGAACTCCTTACCCGTTGATGATGCGCGGCGTGATTGCCCGTCTACCTGTCAGGCGTACCCACTTTTCTTTCGGCTCACCTAAAGCGATCACGGCATGAATTTTTTCATCTTTATTCAACTGTAAAAAGCGCCGAATCGAGGCGTCTCGCTTGACCGCTTCAACCGCGAAGCCGATCAGACAAGTGCCATAGCCCATCGAATGCGCCGCCAACAGAACATTCTGGGTGGCCAGCAAGGCATCTTCCACCGGACAGCTTGCCCCTTCCTTGGAACCAACCAAAATCAAAGCCGGCGCGCCGTGAAACATGCGATCTTTTCCGCCACTTTTAAAATCGGCAATGGCTTTGCTTACCAATTCGCTATATTCCCTGTGGTAAATGCCCAGGGCATCCTTCATGAAAACCTTGGAATACATCCGCAAACTAGATTTGGCCGCCATGTTGTTGATCTTCTCGAAAAATCGAAGTGCATGCTCCCCCAGTTTCACTACGGTATCACGAGTCGGTAAAATGGTAAAGGTCCATAACTGGGAGTTGGAACCGGAAGGCGCTGTGGTACCGATTTTCACCAGATCGTTCAAGACTTCCAGTGGCACTGGCTTGTCCGTATAATTTCGGCACGAACGCCGCGAGCGCATCAGCCGTACCAGTTCTCCCGTATCCGAATCGCCAAAGGGCAGCCATTTTTCGTGATTTTCCACCGTTTCCAGCTTCAGCCAATCTGCATCCAAACCTTCAACGCGAATCGCATTGGCCGGGCAGACCGCCACACAGTGATCGCACCAGAGCGATTCGGAACCGCTGACAACGGCTTTTCCGTTTTGCATGCTTAACGTATCCAGCGGGCACACTTGAATGCAGCGTTCACAACCGATGCAGGCATCGGAATCGATGATCGTACTCACTGCTTTGGGCATCGTAAGACTCCTTGTCATAGCTGAGTGCAAACAACCGCGCCCGCCTTTTACGGCGGGCGCGGCATAATCAGTTACCGGATTGAAATTCGGTTAAAACGCTTTCTTCAATACCGTCAAACCATCTTCGTAGGTCATCTCTTCCGGGTTGTAGGTCAACGCGCCATCGTCGATGCCCAACTTGGCGATCTGCTCCAACTGGCTTTCCTGCACGCCCGCCTCTTTCAAAGTCAGCGGTAAACCGCAGAGTTCGTGCAAGCGCTCCGTCATTCGCCGCACCGATTCCACCGCCAGATAGGCGCGCTGGCGCTCGTCCAGATGCGCTTCCGGCTCGCCCAGCCAATCCGCCAACTCGGCGATGACCGGTTGCATCTTCTCGATGTTGTATTCCATTCCGAAAGGCAGCAGAATGCTATTTGCAACACCATGAGGCACATGCGCCACACCGCCGGTAGCGTGCGCCAGGGCATGCACCATGCCAACCATGGAATTCGAAAACGCGATTCCAGCCAATAAGGCCGCGTTCGCCATCGCCAGCCGCGCATCCGCATTGCTGCCATCTTCCACCGCCGGAATCAGGTATTCTTTGATCAGGCGAATCGCACCGATGGCATAGGCATCGGAAACCGGATTTTTCTGTAAGCAGTAATAGGCTTCAACGGCGTGAGTCAGCGCATCCATACCGGTCGCTGCCGTGATTTTAGGCGGCATGGTCTCCGTCATTGCCGGATCGACGATTGCCACATCGGGATAGAGTTTGTTGCTCATAAAGGCCATCTTGGCCCCTTTTTCCTCGTTGTAGATCACTGCCGCCGCCGTTACTTCCGAACCGGTTCCAGCCGTCGTCGGAATCGCGATGAAAGGCTGCATCGGTCCCACGATACGATCCACACCCTGGAATTTGAGTAGATCGTCGGTTTTTTCCGACAAGACGATATTGACGCCTTTGGCAGTATCGAGCACGCTTCCACCGCCGACTGCGACGAGCGAATCGCAACCCTTTTCACGATACAGATCGGCAACCTTGTTGATCACACGGTTGCTGCTGTCGGCGGGAGTATCATCGAAGACTTCACTGATTTCAATATCGCTATCTGCAAACGCCGCGTTGATTTTATCCAACAATCCGACCTGCGCCACACCTTTATCGGTAATGACCATGGGATGGATTGAATTGAGTTGCTTCAACTCATACGGCAAGTTGGAAAGCGCCTTGCGCCCGGATAAAATTTTTACGGGACAGATAAATTCGAAATATTTCGGCAACATGTTCATGCCCTTTCGTTATCGATTTCGATAAATCGTCGGTTAAAACCTTCGACATCCTTATTTCATCGCCAGTCCCAAAAGCCTGGGAGTCAATAGACCCATGATCATCCCTTTGGTTGCAAGCTGTTTACCGGTCAGAATCGGAGGACGCTTGAACGTTCGGCTGGTAATCAGGCTTGGGAAAAGATACGTCTGAACAATGGCCATCGAGCGCGTCACCTGCATGGCCATCGAGTTTTCACCATGCGTGCAGACACGGTTTTCCGCAACCGCTTGCGGCGCGCCCAGCATCCCGGTAAAAATCAGGATCGCCGAATCGAGATTCTTGAACAGGATGGAAATATCGGGGTCGATCAATCCCGTTCCCAAATAGCGCAAGCGATCGCCCTGTTTCTGAATCGTAATGTACGGACCTTCCGGCAAAACGCCTATACCGACTTTCCGACCGTCTTCCCAGTCTGCGATTTCTTGCTTCATCTCTTCGACGTATTGGCTGGTCAATTCGAAAGTCGCTCCCAAGGCAAGCAGCGATATCGAACAGGTACTGGCTTTCAAGCGCCTTGCGACACGCCAATCCTTCGGGATGTTGAGCGCCTTGGCGCTGATTTCCTCGAACGCAGTTTTCATCTCGACTCCCCTTCTTTTGCTTGCATGGCAAACACTGCCTGCAAAAGGCAATATCATTGAAGTGTCACATCGTTGTTGAGCTTTTTGTTTACACCGTTATATAGCGAAAAGTCAAGCCTAGCTTTTTTGTAATTTAAGAACAGAAACAGGAAGATAGACATGCCCAAAAAGAGAATCGGACGATCTTTCTCCAAAATTGATTGGCACCAGCGAATTCTGTGATAAAGTGCCTTCGAATCGGGGCTAATGTCGATAAATCCCGACAGCCTGGCCAACGCCCCAAAAATCATGATTCGTTCTGCCTGTGCAGACCGCAGCATCTTGTTCTCGATGGAGGTACCATGCATCTGCTCATACTCAACTGCGGAAGTTCTACCGTAAAATTCAAGCTTTATTCCTGGGATGATACGCAATCTACTGTGCTCGATTCCGGACTCGTCGAAGTCACGGAAAATCATGCCAGCGCAATCACGCAAATATTAAACGCCTTGCCGGAAAAACCGGATGCCGTCGCCCATCGAGTCGTTCATGGTGGCCGGGAATATCACAAACCGGTTTTGCTTACACCGGAAGTCATTGAAAACTTGAAAAAGCTGTCTCCGCTAGCACCACTGCATAATCCTCCTGCCTTGGCTGGAATCGAAGCAACAAGCGTGTTGGCCGTGCCGCAGGTGGCCGCATTTGACACCGCTTTCCACAGGAATATGCCACCAGAAGCACAAAACTACGCACTACCATCGGAGACTAGGGAGCGATTTCAGGTCTACCGATACGGGTTTCACGGACAGTCGTATCACTATCTGACCCGTAAATACACGCAAATGACCGGTAATCCACAGCCCAACCTGATTCTACTTCATCTTGGCGCTGGAGCAAGTGCCGCCGCCATTCGAGAAGGTCAGTGCATCGATACAACCATGGGGATGACTCCCCTTGAGGGCTTGGTGATGGGCAGCCGTTGCGGCGATCTGGATGCGGCGATCCCCTTGTATTTACAAAAACAAGGATTATCTCTTGAAGAGGTGGAACATCTGCTATGGCACGAGTCGGGGCTAATGGGCCTGGCTAATGAAAAAGATATGCGTACCCTGCTCGAACGCACAGATGAAGACGCCAAACTGGCTGTTTCCATTTTCTGTTATCGAATCCGAAAAACCATCGGCGCTTATCTGGCAGCAATCGGCCCAGTGGAAGCCATTGTATTTACTGGAGGAATCGGAGAAAACGCCGCAGCGATTCGCGCCAGCATTCTGGCTCCGCTAGCTCATCTCGGCATTCGATTGGACAAAGACAGCAACAATCGCAATGAAGGCAAAATTACCAGTGCTCACTCCACCATCAGCGCCTATGTCATCCCGACGAATGAAGAATGGATGATCGCACAGCTGGCTTATGAGTTGCTGCAAAAGTAAATTTTATAGAAACTCTCCATATTTTGCTTGACAGAAGCGAAAAAAAAGAGTGTTAGTCGATGAGAGTTAGTCTTCGACTTGGTTAGTAAACGCTGTTAAGCATATTGGTATCGATGGACAGATCGCATGCGTGGCTCGCCTAAAGCTTCGGGGTACGTACCAGGGATGAATCATTTCGGCCTTAACACGATGGTTCGCTCTTCGAGTTCGCGTCGATATCAAAGCGGAGAATCCTCCGTGTTTTACCTCACCAAACGATCTTCCATTTTCCGACTGCAAGGCCATTACAACTCCATCCGTGATAACGCGCTGGATGAATGGGCCTGCGAACGCGATCCAGGAGGCCCACGGGTCTGATATCTTTCTTCTTCGTTTTTCATCGAAGGAGAGAATTGAAGCTGCCGTTTACGGCAACGCACACTCATCAACTTTCGTATATCGCTTTCGGCTCCGAATTCCGAAAGCATGACAGCTTATTCATTACGGCTTTCTATGGACAAGCCGGAATAAACAGTGAATTGGTGTATTCAGATCCGTACTCTAAGACAAATTAGGAAAGGAAGTTCTCATGGCCGATAAAATGAAAATGACCCCCAGTGAAGCAATGGTCGAGACCATGGTCGCCGAAGGCGTCACCGATGTATTCGGTATCGTCGGCAGCGCGTTCATGGATGCCCTGGACCTCTTCCCCGCAGCCGGCATTCGCTTCATCCCGGTCGCCCACGAACAAGCCGCCGCGCATGCCGCCGACGGTCTGGCCCGCGTCACCGGTCGTCCGCAAGCCTGCATCGCGCAGAACGGTCCCGGCGCAGCGAACTTCGTCAGCGCCATCGTCGCCGCCTACTGGGCGCACTCTCCGGTCGTCGCCATCACTCCTGAAACCGGCACGATGGGAATCGGCACCGGTGGTTTCCAGGAACTGGATCAGATGGACATGTTCCGTCGTCAGACGGTCTACCAGGTGCGTGTCAATCGTCACGAACGTATGGCCGAGCTGACCCGTCGCGCCTTCTACATGGCGAAACTGGAAAACGGTCCGACCCAGTTGAATATTCCGCGTGACTACTTCTATGGTACGCTGGAAGACGAAATCTATCCGACCATGACGATCAAGCGCGGCGTCGGCCCAAAAGAAGATCTGGAAGCCGCAGCGAAATTGCTGGCGGACGCCAAATACCCGGTGATCCTTTCCGGTGGTGGCGTTTCCCAGGGTGACGCGCTGGAAGAAACCAAAGCGCTGGCCGAATACCTTACCGCTCCGGTTTGCAACAGCTACCTGCATAACGACACGTTCCCGTCCAAACATCAGTTGTCCGTCGGTCCGATCGGCTACTGCGGTTCCAAAGCCGCCATGCGTACCATCGCCAAAGCAGACGTCGTTCTGGCGCTGGGCAGCCGCCTGGGACCGTTCGGCACCCTGCCGCAGTATGACATTTCCTACTTCCCCGAGAATGCCAAACTGATCCAGGTCGATGTAGACGCCAAGGTGCTGGGCTTAAGCCGCCACGTGGACGTCGCCAGCTGCGCAGACGTGAAGGAATACACCTCCGAACTGCTCAAAGCCGTCAAGGCCATCAAGGCAGATCTGAAGCCGAACGCCGAACGCATTGCCGACATCGAGCAGGAAAAAGCCACTTGGGGTGCGGAACTGGAAGACTGGTCCACCAGCACCAATTCGCTGATGCATCCGCGCCGCTTCCTGCGTGAGCTGTCTCTGGCCATGCCGGAAGGCTCCATCGTTGCCACCGACATCGGAAACAACTCTTCGATGTGCAACTCCTACTTCAAGTTCAACAACATCCGTCAGCACATCAGCGCGTTGTCCTGGGGTAACTGCGGATTCGCGTACGGCGCGGCCATGGGCGCCAAGATCGGCAACCCCGACGCTCCGACCTTCGCGTTCCAGGGCGATGGTGCCTACGGCATCAGCGGCATGTCCGAAGTCATGACCGCCGTTCGCGAGAACATCCCGGTCATCGCCGTGGTCGCTAACAACCACGAGTGGGGCGCAGAGAAAAAGAACCAGATCGATTACTACGAAAGCCGTTTCGTCGGCGCGAACCTGCCCACCAACCCCGACTACGCCAAGCTGGCGGAAGTCATGGGAGCCAAGGGCTACACGGTCGATCATTACGATCAGGTCGGCGACGTGGTCAAAGAAGCCGTTGCCAGCGGCAAACCCTGTGTCATCAATGCAGTCATCCAGGGTGGAGAAGAAGTTCTCGCCGAGCCGTTCCGTCGCGACGCATTGAAGATGCCGGAACGTTTCCTGCCCAAGTACAAGCACCTGGCTGCCAAGAAATAAGGCACGCCTGGCAGCTTGAAATTTTGAAAAATCGATCGGAGGGGAACCTTTTACGGGTTCCCCTCCCCTTCTCATACACGCACCTGATGGTGGCGTGGATGTAAAGGAGACACCTGAAATGAGCAAGCGAGTTTACAATTTCTTCCCCGGCCCCTGCACTTTGCCTGAATCCGCACTGGAGGAAGTCCACTCCCAATGCAAGGATTTCGAAAACAGCGGCATGTCTCTATGGGAAACCAGTCACCGCACACCGGGCTATGAAGCGATCCAGCGCGAAGCGGAAGAACTGATGATGGACGTCTTCCAGATTCCGGATACACATCGCGTATTGTTCCTCGGTGGTGGCGGCACTCTCCAGTTCGCCATGATCCCGATGAACTTCCTGACGCCGGGAACCTTTGCAGAGCATGTGTTGACTGGCCATTGGGCGCAGAAAGCCTATAACGACGCCAAACTGATCGGCGACGCCCGCATCATCGCCAACAACGAAGATAAGCAGTACACCTATGTCCCCAAAGGTTATCCGATCAGCAAAGACGCCCGCTACTTGTATGTTACGACCAACAATACCTTCTACGGTAGCGAGCTGCATGAATATCCGGAGACCAACGGTGTACCGATCATCGCCGATATGAGCTCGGATATTCTGACCCGCCCGGTCGACTGGTCGCGCATCGTGCTGACCTTCGCCGGACTGACCAAAAACCTCGGTCCCGGCGGCATGGCGGTGGTAATCGTGAACAAGAAGTTCATGGAAGGCAATAACCGCAATATCCCGGCTTACTTGCGCTATGACATTCACCACGAGCACAACAGTCTGTACAACACGCCGCCGATGTTCTGCATCTACATGATGCGTAGCGTGCTGAAGTGGACCAAGGAGCATGGCGGTCTGGCTCAGATGGACAAAAACTGCGACGAACGCGCCGACATGCTGTATAAAGCAATCGACGCTTTCCCCGGCTACTACGACTGCCCGATCGTCAAGGAAGATCGTTCCCGTACCAACATCTGCTGGCAGTTGCCGACGAAAGAACTGGAAGATAAATTCGTCCAGGAAGCAAAGGAACGCGGCATGGTTGGCTTGGCCGGTCACTTCATGGTCGGTCATTTACGGGCATCATTGTATAACGCAATGAGTATCGAAGGCGTACAGGCTCTGGTACAGTTCATGGAAGAATTCCACGACAAGAATCCTGCGTAAGAATTCCAGATTACAATCTTACAAACACAAAAGGGCCATCAAGCCAACCGGCTTCATGGCCCTTTTCCTTTATCATCTTCAACTACCCACCTATTGACACCTGAGTATTCTGAACAATCCCCCTTGCGTCCTCCAGGTAACGGTATGGAGCGATCTTCAGGCTGAATTGCCTATATAACACCTGATCCCTGACATCCCTCTCAAGCTGTTTCTGAGCCGCTACCATCCCTTGTGCATGATAAGCCGCACCATATTCCTCGACATAGTTTCTCGTGTATTGCATCGCCAGTTGATGTCGGAACTGCTGCTCCACCGTTCCGGCACCAAGATACAGGCGGTCCATCATGTCATTTGATTTGACCCTTGACGGACATGGTGTAAACCGACAATGCATAGGCCTGACCTGTTCTATCGTACATTTTCCCGAAGCCCCACGAAAAATGCACGTCTGGGCTCGTATCGTTTTCAATCCACCAGTACTCAACGAAGGAGCATCATGCAAGTAGGTTGAAAAGACGAATTCAGCACTCACTCCCAGGAATTTACTTATTCTTGAAACATCATCGATTGTTACGATGGTTTCATGCGCGTGTTGCCCTCTCCTTTCGCAGTTTTCACAATCATAAATCAACGCCAAGGGGTTTCCATCTTTGTCCTGGGATAACTTGACGTTGCATTTTCCATCGTTGCCTGATTGCGTATTTATGGAAGTGATCGCTTGAGCATAAGCCTTGTCATTCCATGTCGCTCCGAAGCGCTTGATATAGGCTTTCGTTACGGCAACAGCCACGGATTGCTTCCAGACCGTAAGCTTCGATTTCTCATCCCGGCAGTCAGCCGTCCACGAAAGTATTTTGTCTCTTTTGCCTTGCGCACATGAATACATTGCACAAACCATCGGTTTACTTTTATGGACGGAGCATTTGGCGCTATGATCCAATAGAATGCAATTGTTATCTTCTTTCTTTTTGATCTTATACAGACCAGAGTTGGAAGAGATTTCTTTTTGGATCAGCAAAGCAAATACTTCTTTATCCGGTAACGACCTTGAACGAGCTAAATTTTGAATGTCGTACAACGTAATTGGAATCTCGTACTGACAACAAGCGCCACACTGCTTGCATGAACGACCTAACTCCGCTTTCTGCATCCTGATCTCCATACTACTGGTTTCCTTGGTAATGTAACCGGAAGAGACGTCACTATCTCTTCCGGTTTGTCATAGAAGCTTTCTTTAGAAACTGGAGAAATCCGGATCGTTATCCAAAGGAATGATATCTTCTGGTTTCAATGCGATACCAGAAGCACCCGTTGCGTTTTTACGGAAAGGTGAAGCAATGTATTTTTTCGGCTTTGCTTTTACTTCAACTGCTTTAACGTGTTCGACTTGGTGATCCATCGCACGATTCAACGTGAATCGGCGAATCATCGCGGTCAGTTCCTGAGCCTGACTGGCCAACTCTTCAGCAGCACTTGACGATTCCTCGGAGTTTGCTGCATTCTGCTGCGTGACCTTATCCATTTCGGCCACAGCCCGGTTCACCTGATCGATGCCCCGGCTTTGCTCCTCGCTGGCCGTCGCGATTTCACTGATAATACCTCCCACCTTCTGAATGCCTTCGAGAATATCACTGAGCTTGGTATTGACTTGATCGGACACCTGTTCCCCTTCTTCAGCTAACCCCACCGACTCATTGATCAGATTCTCGGTTTTCTGAGCCGCCTCTTTTGCTCGTAACGCAAGGTTGCGAACTTCTTCTGCAACCACAGCAAAACCACGCCCGGCTTCTCCTGCTCTTGCCGCCTCGACAGCTGCATTGAGCGCCAGCAGATTGGTTTGGAAAGCAATCTCATTGATGTCTTTGATGATCGCCGCCGTACCCTGCGCCGAATTTTTAATCTTACCCATGGCTGAAGCCATCCGTTTCATGGATTCGCCACCTTCATCGCTGGCTTTCTTGGCTTCGCTCGCCATGCCATCCGCCTGTCTGGCGTTGTCGGAATTCTGCTTTGTCATGCTGGCCATCTCTTCCAGGCTTGAAGAGGTTTCCTCCAAAGAGCTGGCTTGCTCGGAAGCTCCCTCTGCCACGGATTGACTACTGGAAGCGATTTGCTGCCCCGCTGCCGTGATCTGCTCCACCGCTTCCGCAACCTGAGCCATGGCTTCATGCTGTGCTGCCATACCCTGATTCAGACTATCGGCGATTTTGAGATAGTCGCCTTGATAATTTCCGGTTGCTTTTGCCGTCAGATCATTGCGCGCCATCGCTTCTGCCACGTGGATAATGTCGTTTAAAACTTCTTTACGTTCGGTGATGTCCAGGACATACTCCAACGCTCCGATAACGTTGCCTTTCTCGTCATACAGGGGAGATCCGGTGTAATCGATCGGAATTTTTTGACCGCTCACATTTGCCACGGTTTCTCCGTTGGAATTTTCCTTCCGCTCCATCGCTTGTTTGCAACGGCATTCGGATGTTTTGCAATGAGTCGTTTTAAAGAAGTCATAACACTTCGTTCCCTTGACTTCTTCAGGCTTTTTCCCGCCGACTGCTGCACCAGCCGGATTCATGTACTGCACCGTGAAATTGTTGTCGATCACCATTACCGGAGTCGGAATCGCATCGAGGAAGCCGACCTTCAGGTTCGCATCGTCCATTGCTTTCTTGGTGTTCGTAATATCTACAACATACTCCAACGCTCCAATAACCTTGCCTTGCTCATCCGTAACCGGTGCACCCGTATACTGAATCGGCATATTCAAGCCGCTGGGATCTGCAACTGTTTCACCTGAATGAACGTTCTTATCCTGCATGGCCTGCTGGCAACGACATTCGGCGGTGCGACAATGGGGAGTTTTAAACAGGTCGTAGCATTTTTTGCCTTTGACTGTTTCCGAGGTCAAACCGACAAGACCAGCCCCGGCGTGATTCATGTAAGTAACGTTGAACTCTTTATCTATCGTCATGATCGGGGTCGGAATGCTGTTCAGATTCTCGACTTTCTGTCCCGCCTCCGCCATGGCTGATTTAACCATCTGATCCGAGTGCTTCAAGTTGCCGATCATCGTTCCAAAAGATTCCGCCAGGCGTCCCAGTTCATCCTGTCGTCGCAGTTCCACGTCCACATTCAAATTTCCACCAGCCACCTCCTGTGCGGCATCATTCAGCCTCAAAATCGGTGTGCTGATTGAACGCGAGAAAACATAACCGAAAACAGCCGCACCAAAAAAACCGAACAACATGAACATGATCAACTGGCTTTTCCCGGAATCCGCAACCTCATGTGCGGCGAGAGCACCTTGGGTAGCATTGTCTTCATTGGATTTGACCAGCTTTTCTAATGTGGCTCTTGAAACCAAGAAGGCACTACGAACTTCTCCCGATTTCGTGAAAATCCGATCATCAAGCTGCTCCAGTTTTGAATCGTCAAGAGCAACACCAACAGAAATCATATTTTTTTTCTGCGTAACCAAATCCCTGAAGGCTTTATCCTCTGTTCGCCAGAAATTCCATTGTGAACTTAATAGGCTTTTAAGTTCCGATTCTTCCGAGGTCTGAGGTAAAATATCATAGTTCTTCCAGGCCTGCTCTGCACGGCTCAACGCATTATCCATAAACTTTTCATTTGCCCGGCGTACGTCATCATCAAGAAACATACGCCTGCTTAACAATGCCCTTTCTCCAGCAAGAACGGCGGTCTGAGCCTCTTGAATCTGAAGCAGTGCACTAACTGCCGGCATACGTACATCTGCGACTTCCGTCATCCCATCTGCCAAGGTGCGGTGCACATGCAGCCCCGTCAGTCCGATCACGATGCCAACAGCTGCAATCAAGATGAAAACGCCAACTAATTTCACCTTCAACGACAATTTCGCAAACATTTCTCACTCCCTTTCATGGTTTTTTTCATGCATGTCACAATTCCACACCGAACAAGCACTCAGAACATCGAACCATCTAAAAATGCATTTCAATCAATAACCTGTACTTCTTCCCAACTCGGATTCCGCCAGATACCGACGTATGACCTCGATCATCTGGCTGTCTGTTGTTTTCAAAGTATGTATGACATCGTCGAAAATCGTATCCGCCAAATGATCCTGACTGCTGCCAAGTAACAGCACTCTCATCATTCTTCCATTCTGAGCGCAATGGACAGCGGAGGAGATATTTCGTTTGTGATTTCGATATGTCGCTTCATCAATCAGCAGAACATTGGGGGCCGTACAAATAAGATCCAAAATTCGTTCGTTAATATGAAAAGCAGCTTCAATTGCGATATGACCTTTCAATTGTTGCAAAAGCTTGCTGAGTCTCAGTGTCTCCGAGGGGTCTTCAACCGCAATAAGAATACGTTTTATCGGAAGCGCTTCCTTGGCTTCTGCAATCATTTTTTCAATCATCTTAGAAGCCATCTCAAAAATAGCATAATCCCAAACATCTGATATTTCAGAACTATTCGTCTCCCAGTGTAGTCTGAGTGAAATTTTGCCCCACTATGATATACTGTATATAATATACTTAATATCTACAGGTGCTTTCGATGGAACTGACCAACGAACAATGGAGCCTGATCGAGCCGCTGCTGCCGCCTCACAAAAGCCAACCCGGAAAACGCGGGAGACCCGCACAGGATGACCGCGCCATCATGAACGGCATCCTTTGGGTTCTGAGAACCGGCGCTCCCTGGAAGGATCTTCCACGCAGATATCCGCCTTATCAGACAGTGCATCGACGCTTTCAAAATTGGAACGAGGCCGGTATCATGCAGAGGATTCTTCAGGAACTTGCGCGTGACCTTGAGCAACGCGGCGGAATCGACCTCTCCGAGTGCTTCATCGACGGGAGTTTTTCTTCCGCTAAAAAGGGGGGCTCAAAGTCGGGAAAACCAAGCGGGGAAAGGGCTGTAAGATCATGGCGATCGTTGACAGCGCTGGTCTTCCTGTCGCCGTATGCACAACAAGCGCTTCGCCGCACGAAGTGACCTTAGTGGAAGAAACGCTGGATGCTGTTGTAACCGAAGGCTCGCCGGAGAGGTTGATCGGAGACAAGGCGTATGACAGCGATCCACTGGATGAGAGACTTCTTGAGGAACGTGGCATTGAAATGATTGCGCCGCACAAGGGCAACCGGAAGAAAGATAAAACCCAGGATGGTCGGGCGCTACGCCGCTATGTACGCCGTTGGAAGGTGGAAAGACTGTTTGCCTGGCTGCACAACTTCCGCAGGCTCGTGGTTCGATGGGAGTATAACGAAATCAATTATGAAGGATTTCTGCTGTTAGGATGCGCTATTATACTGCTCAGGCATTTTTGAGATGGCTTCTAGTCAGTTGCCAACCATTATCCTCCCAATCCTTCTCCGTCCAGGACTCCGTTTCTTCCGGTCGAAACACTTGCAGCAACTGCAAACAATCGTTTCTTGATATGCCCAGAGTCTTCATTGCTGTTTCAAGAAAATTTTGACTGATCATTTTGTATTGCCCGTTATCGTTTCTCTAAAAAACGAATCTGATCATTACTCCAACCTTTGATTATCCCGTTCAAACGACCCCTGTATTGATCTGCTCGAAGTGCTGTGATCGAAGCACAGTACGGCACAAACAATAAGCACTCTCTATGCCAAAACCACGGCACATGTTTTTAAGTTGTTACCTCAATGAGTTACGTAGATTTCAGGAAAGGACAAACGGCTAGTGGGTTCAATTAACTTTCTAAACGAATACCCGGCATTACCATTGCTTTCTGTCGTTATTTCAGCCAGTTGAACTATATTTTTCAAATTCAACAGTATTTAGAAATCTAACAACCAAATGAGACCAAATATCAGAAATTACATAAACTGTTCAGATTATTAAATTTTCAAAACCTAGTCACGCACTCATAATGGCAACAATATTTAACGAGAGCATCCGATCACTTCAAGTCACGGTTTCAAGCCACATTTTGGCATTTCGACCTTCTTATCCTGGTATTACAGCTAAAATCTTTCCTTTGCGCTCGAACTATGGCAAAGTATGCCGCCGAAAGACAAGCCGACCAGCCTTGACAGGTGGCTTTATCAATACATCACAAAACAGAAACGAGGGTTTTTCATGGCGACTACTGCGGCTGCTAGCTACGATCCGATTCCGGCTTTATCAAAGGAATTACAGTTACCTCCCATTGGAGTAAAAGCCGTCGTCACGCTTTTGAACGAAGGCAACACCGTTCCTTTTATCGCTCGCTACCGCAAAGAAGCCACCGGAGGATTGGACGAAGTCCAAATTCGCGACATCCAACAGCGACACGCCTACTTGACGGAACTGGAAAACCGCAGGGAGACCATTCTGACCTCTATTGAGGACCAGGGGAAACTGACTGAGGAATTGAAGAACAAGATCACTGCCTGTACGACCAAAACCGGGCTTGAAGATCTCTATCTGCCCTATCGTCCGAAGCGGCGTACACGAGCGACCATCGCCCGCGAGAAAGGACTTGAGCCCCTGGCGGAAATGATTTGGGAGCAGCCCTCCACCGGTTCACCACAGATCGAAGCCGCAAGCTATTTGAACGAAGAACTTGGCGTTACGGATGAAGATATCGCACTTTCCGGAGCTCGCGATATCCTGGCCGAACGCATTGCGGAAAATGCCGATGTCCGCAAAATGGTACGTGAAGGACTTTTTAAAAGTGGTATCCTGCATTCGGAAGCATTGCCCGAATTCAAGGATAAACCCACGAAATACCAGCAGTATCACGATTACCACGAAGAGATCGCGAACATTCCATCGCATCGTTTTCTGGCCATCCGTCGCGGAGAACGGGAAGGCGTTTTGAAAACAAGAATCGAAGGCGATACGGAACGGATTCACGGACAGATTCACTCGCTGCTGCCCATCGACAATCGTTCGCCGTTTGCGGATCAACTACATCTGACTGTTGAAGACAGTTACAAACGCCTGCTTCACCCCAGCATCGAAACGGATCTTCGGGTTGAATTGAAATTGCGCTCGGACGATGGTGCAATTTCAGTATTTGCCAGTAACGTCAGAGATTTACTACTCGCTTCGCCACTCGGCGAAAAATCCGTTGTGGGCATCGATCCCGGTATCCGCACCGGCTGCAAGTGCGTGGCAGTGGATCAAACGGGAAAATTCCTTGGGCATTTAACGATTTACCCGCAGCACGGCGGCTCGGGAAGCGAGCGCGCCGCTCATGATTTGGCAACCTTTTTACAGAAATTCAATCCGGCT
This sequence comes from Myxococcota bacterium, assembly GCA_965140415.1. Classification (GTDB taxonomy): domain Bacteria; phylum Myxococcota_A; class SURF-8; order SURF-8; family SURF-8. Next base: position 2,428,216 of record OZ223209.1, on the reverse strand, counting down.
ATTGTAGCGGTTGGCAACGGCACGGCAGGAAGAGAAACGGAAAGTTTTGCCCGCGAGGTCATCAAAAGCCATTCTCTGCCTTCCATCCCTGTTTTGGCAGTGAGTGAAAGTGGTGCCAGTGTGTATAGTGCATCGGACATCGCTCGCGAGGAATTTCCGGATCTGGATGTGTCGATTCGCGGTGCGATTTCCATCGCGCGTCGTTTGCAAGATCCGTTAGCGGAATTGGTAAAAATCGACCCGAAAGCCATCGGTGTCGGTCAATATCAACATGATGTGCATCAACCCATGTTGCAGCAGAAACTGGATGAAGTAGTTGAATCCTGCGTCAACCATGTCGGTGTTGAATTGAATACGGCCAGCGCACCACTTCTTGCACGTGTAGCGGGCATCGGTCCTTCCATCGCTAGCCGAGTAGTGTCATACCGCGAAGAAAACGGACCTTTCCCAGGTCGGAAAAAACTGTTGAAAGTCGCCGGACTCGGTCCCAAGACCTTTGAGCAGGCGGCAGGCTTTATTCGCGTCCGTGGTGGAGAACATCCGCTGGACGCATCTGCGGTGCATCCTGAACGGTATGCGCTGGTGGAACAGATGGCGAAGGATCTTAATGTTTCCCTGAAAGACCTCGTCGGTCATCCGGAGTTGGCGGATAAAATCGATATCCGCAACTATGTCACCAGCGATGTTGGCGAGCCGACATTACGAGACATCATCACCGAGTTGAAAAAACCCGGGCGCGATCCCCGCGAAAGCTTTGAAATGCCCGCCTTTCGTGAAGATGTCCACACCCTGGAAGATCTTCAGATCGGAATGGAGTTGGAAGGCGTCGTCACGAATGTAACCAACTTCGGTGCCTTTGTGGATATCGGCGTTCACCAGGACGGACTCGTTCATATTTCTCAACTTGCCGATCATTTCGTAAAAGACGCACACGATGTCGTCAGTGCCGGATCGCGCTTAACTGTTCGCGTTCTGGATGTGGATCTCGTTCTGCGAAGAATTTCACTGACAGCACGTAAACAAGATGCCGAAACCCCAACTCGCAGAGCTCCATCTTCCGATTCCTCTCCCAAACGCTCTGGAAATAAATCCTCTCGTCAGGTAAAACAGAAGGCCAAACAGGAAGGTTTCAGCAACAATCCATTTGCGAAATTAAAACGATAGCCCACCTCAAGCGAACTAGCCCTTCCTTTTCGGCTAGTTCGCTAATTTTACACGTTCTTTCTTGGAATTCACGTATCGTTTCATCCCTCTAACACTTAGTACAGACACTGTCCATACGAACGAAGTCCATGATCCATGAACATCATGGGCCATAGCTTTCTTGTGATCTTCGCTTGTCAAGGAGAGTTTTCATGCCGAAAAGGATTCTGGTTACGGGAGCAACGGGAAACGTCGGAAGCCACATGATCGATCTCCTGCGTCGGTCGGATCGGAATGAAATCATCGCAGCAGTTACAAGTTTGGAAAAAGGAGAGAACCTGAATCAACAAGGGATCGACACGATCATCCTGAATTTCAACAATAAAGAGAGCCTGCAATCCTCGATGGAAGGAATCGAGGCCCTTATCCTGATAACGCCCTTGGTTGAATCGATGCTGGACTGGGTTTCATGGGGCCTGGAAGCGGCCAAAGCAGCAGGAGTCTCCTTCGTGCTGCGCCTCTCTTCTATGGGAGCCGATTTTGATGGCGATTTCAAGTTGGGTAGAATACACGGCGAAGCGGAACGATTCGTTCGAAACAGTGAAATCCCATACTGCATTCTACGTCCCAACAGCTTCATGCAAAATTATGTCAATTACTATTCCGAGATGATAAAAGGAGAACGCGCGCTATATCTCCCTCAAGGAGACGGTCGTATCAGCTTGATTGATGTGCAAGACGTTGCAAAAGTTGCTGCTTCAATTCTGGAAAACCCACAAAATCATTTGAATGAGATCTTCGACCTTACCGGTCCCCAGGCGTTGTCAAATGCCGAGATTGCCGATCAAATCGGAAACGCAATCGGTCAGCAGGTAACCTACGTTGCCATCGACGATCACACTGCGCGTGAAGGGATGAAACAGATGGGATTTTCGGCCTGGGAAACGGAAATGCTGATGAGTTTGAATCAGCATATTCGATCCGGGCATTGTGCGAAAACGACGGATGCGTTATCGGACCTCTGCGGTCAGTCACCGACCACGTTCACCCAATTCGCAGAAAAGCATGCCGACACGTGGCGTTAGCCTGCCTTAACGTCTCCGAATCGCTGCGGATCGGGCATGGCCGATCAATCCTTCCACCTGTGCCAAGGCTTCAGCGTCGCGAATCATTTCCGCTCCTTCTTCAGGATGCTCGATGCGCAACCAGGTACGTGTTCTCAGAAAATGGAACACGGACAGTCCTCCCACAAAGCGCGACGTTCCACCGGTAGGAAGGACATGATTCGGTCCCGCACCGTAATCTCCAAGTACTTCCGCGCTATTCGATCCGATAAAGAGCGCACCATAATTCGTGAACCGGACAGCCTTGGAGTGCGCATCCTCGATCATCAATTCCAAATGCTCGGGAGCCAGTTTATTGGCAACGCGGATTGCAGCGTCGATATCCGGCACAAGCAAACTGAACCCATTTTTTACAGCCTCACGAGCAGTCTCGGCGGTTGGCAAATCCGACAACTGGCGCGCTAATTCAGCATCCACCGCATCCAACAATTCCTGCTCGGTCGCAATCAGCATGGGCATAGCGTCGGGATCATGCTCCGCCTGTGCCAAAAGATCCGCCGCAATCACGGCAGCATCCGCGCCTTGATCCGCAACCACCAGCAATTCGGACGGTCCCGCCAGCATGTCGATTGCAACCCGACCACACACCAACTGTTTGGCCGCCGTCACCCAGCGATTTCCCGGTCCCACGATAACGTCACAGGCAGGGATGTCCCCAGCACCAAAAGCAAGAGCCGCAATGGCCTGTGCACCACCAACTGCCAAACAAGCATCGGCACCTGCAATCGCCGCCGCCGCCAAGGTTTCTACCGAGGGTTTGGGCGAAGCCACCCATACCGATTGAACGCCTGCTGCGCGTGCGGTCACGACAGTCATAAGCACGGAAGATGGCAAGGGAAATCGTCCACCAGGAGCGTAACAGGCGGCGCGTTCCACCGGAAGAATGCTATGTCCGGCTCGTCCACCGGCAACGGCCATATCCAATTCGCGCAAGCAACCGCGTTGTTGCTCAGCAAAACGCCGGATTCGTTCCGCCGTTCTAGTCAGCACGTCTCGCGTCGCATTGGGGATCGACCGTAGAGCATCGTTCAAGGCGTCTTGACCATACACAAGCGGCTCTCCCGGCTTTCGATCTCCTAATCGCTGGGCATGCTCGATTACCGCCGCTTCGCCCCTATCTTGTACATCCTGCACGATACGAGCCGCCGCCGCCAGGGTATTGGCATCGACAACATCTCTGCGCAATGAAGGCAACTGTTCCGGGGTAATGATTCTGAGCATCCGCGTTTGCATTACAACCTCCTAGCTGGTTTTGGCGTTTCCGGGGCGGCGGGTGACTTTCTTCGCTCTTCGATCCAACTCCGCTTCCACCTCTTCCATTGTCGCGCCGCCTTTAATCATCGCCACCAGACCAAAGTACAACAGATCCGCCGTCTCCCATATGACCTCTTCTATTGTACCAGCATTATTCAATTCCTGGGCTTCTTCCAGCAATTTACTTTTAAGTAAATCCGGGTCGTCCAATAATCGTCGTGTATACGAGCCCTTAGGAGCCTCTTCCAAACGGGCAGTCAAGCGTCGAATCAGATGGGAAAGCCCACGATCTTCCCCCCAACAGGTTCGCGTGTTCAAATGACAGAAACCGCTACCATGTTGACGCACCGTAAAACGCAGGGTATCACGATCGCAATCCAGATCAATGGCCAACAGATCCTGGGGAGTTCCGGAGGTTTCCCCCTTGATCCACAGTCCGCGTGAGCGGGAATGATACACACCCTTCTTCAAGCGCATCGCTTCCTTCACGCTTTCCATGTCAGAATACGCCAGTCCCAAAGCCACCCCGCCCTCATCAACAATGACCGTCGGCCATAGGCCATCGGGACGGTCAGATGTCATGGGTGCCAGCATGGCCTCGGTGAGATCCATTTTTCCCGTATACAGCGCCATACCGACCTGGGCATCGGCTCCCAATTTGTCGATGGCGGCAATTTCTTCTGGCGTCGTCACTCCACCGGCGACAGTCACCTTGGCACCGCCTGCCGCCTGTACCAGGGCTTTCACGCGTTCGAGATCGATACCGCCCATGCGGCCTTCACGCTCGACGAAAGTCACCAGATAACCACCCACCAGACCGTTCAACTCTTTCATGCGGTCGAGAATAGTGCGCCCGGTGCGCGTTTGCCAACCTTCGACGACCACTTCATCGTTCACTGCATCCAGCGCGGCGATCACGCGCTCTGGCGGCAGTTGCTGCAAGACTTCGGGAACCGCTGCAGTCCCCAAAATGACCTGCTTCGCACCACGATCCAACCAGTCAATGGCCGCCTGCGCATCGCGAATGCCACCACCGACCCGACAGGGAGCCATGCGCACGAGTTCTTCGATGACGCCTCGATTGCTTCCTTTGCCAAGCGCGGCATCCAGATCGATCACCGCCGTATCGCCTACGATACGAAAGGTTTCGGCCAATGGGCGCGGATCTCCGGCGTCCAGTTCGAATTCCTTGCCGCCGATCAATTGCACGGCGTTACCATTCATTAAATCGATCGATGGAACGATCATGGCCGCACCTCCACTCCCATTTCAGCCAATACTTTTTTCAACCCGGCAACCGTCCAGTCTCCATCGTGGAAGATCGACGCCGCCAGTACGGCCTCCGCACCGGCATCCAGCGCTTCTTTTAGCTGTAATGGCGTATCCGCGCCACCTGAAGCGATGACAGGCACATTGACGGCCTGGGAAACCATGGTCATCAATTCCAGATCGTAGCCGCTACGGGTGCCATCACGATCCCAGCTGGTCAGCAGGATTTCACCGGCACCGCGCGCGACGCCCTGGCGCACCCACTCACGCACATCGATACCGGTATCCTTTTTTCCCGACTGCACCACCACCTGCCACGCCGTTTCCGACACCCGCTTGGCGTCTACGGCAAGAACGGTGCACTGCCTCCCGAAACGGGTGGCGACATCCGCAATCAAGGCAGGATCATTGACCGCCGCCGTATTCATGCCGACTTTGTCCGCTCCCGCTTCCAATAGCGCCTGTGCGTCTTTTGCGCCGCGCACACCGCCACCGACCGTCAACGGAATGGAGATTTTCTCCCGGACTCTGCGGACCGTATCATAGGCCGTTTTGCGTCCTTCCGGCGTGGCAGATACATCCAGCAGCACCAGTTCGTCCGCGCCTTGCAACTGATAGGCATAGGCCAGTTCCTCGGGATCACCGGCATCGCGCAAGCCCTGAAAACGTACGCCTTTCACCACGCGACCATCGCGGACATCCAGGCAGGGTATGATTCTCTTGGTCAGCATCTCAATTCCCCTCCTCTTCCGCGCGAGAGAGCCAGCGTTTCAACAGGTCCAGTCCCCAGTCACCGCTCAGTTCCGGGTGAAACTGACAGGCCAGCACCGCGCCGTTTTCCATCGCGCCGACAAATGGACCGGCATAATCCGTGTACGCCACGTTCCAACCTTCCGGGGCTTGCGGCAAACGGAAGGAATTGGCGAAATAAGCATAACCGGGTTGCAGCAGCCGACATTCCGCAGTCGGTTCAACCTGATTCCAGCCGAAATGGGGAGTACGGATGCCCTCGGGGAAGCTCTTGATATCAGCCGGGATAATCCCCAATCCGGCGACACCCGGGCTTTCGTCGCTGTATTCACATAATAGCTGCAATCCAAGGCAAACCGCCAAGGTAGGACGACCCGCACGAACACGAGCTTTCAGCGGCTCGACCAAGCCATCTGCATTCAATTGCACCATCGCGGCAGCCAAAGCTCCAACTCCCGGCAATACGACGGCTCTTGCCGATGCGACATCCTCGATATTATTACTGATTCGCGGTTTTGCGCCGGCACGCCGGAATCCCGCAAGAATCGAGGCGAGATTCGCCGTTCCGGTGCCGACCACAACGACTTCAAGTTCCTTCATTACAAGCTTCCTTTCGTACTGCCATCTCCGGCGGTTCGATCGACTGTAACCGCCTGCCGTAATGCCAATGCCAGCGACTTGAATGCCGCCTCCGCCCGGTGATGATCGTTTGCACCCTTCAACACATCTACATGCAAGGTCAACCGGGCCGCCATGGCAAAGGAATACAGAATGTGTTCAACGTTCTCCGTGGCCAGTGTGCCGATGTATTCCCGTTGCAAATCCAGATCCAAAACGGCATATGGGCGCGTAACCAGATCGACGACCGTACGCGCCAGCGCCTCGTCAAGTGGAGCGTAGGCATAACCGTATCTGCTGATTCCCTTGCGCTCCCCAAGCGACCTATCGAAGGCCTCTCCCAGCACCAGCGCACAGTCTTCGGCGGTGTGGTGATCGTCGATGTGCAGATCGCCTTTGCAGGACAACGTCAGATCGAAACGCGCATGCTTTGCCAATGAAGACAGCAGATGATCCAGAAATCCAATGCCGGTATCGACTTTGGCCTTTCCGCTGCCATCGAGTTTCAATGTGCATTGAATCGTCGTTTCCAATGTTTCCCGTTTGACCGTTGCCTTTCGCAATGTCATGGCAGAACCTCCTCAATATCGCTTGCCTTTTCGAATACTCGCGCGGCACCGGTTTGTGTCAACAGCCGCGCCGTACTCTCCCTATCGTCGCCGGGAGCAACGATTCCAAGCGGCAGCACCTTTGCTGCCCGAGCGGCGGCGATGTCATCCGGCGCATCTCCGATCATCCAAGCCTGCTCTATGCCCAATTTCTGCAAAGCGAGATGAACCGGAGCCGGGTCCGGCTTGCGTGGACCATCTTCCAGGCAGATTACACAGGTGAACAGATCGTTAACTTCCATTTTTGAAAGGAAACGTTCGGCATCGCCGCGTGGACGACCGGTGACGATTCCCAGCGGCAGTCGTGCCGCCATGCGTTGCAACCAATCGCGCTGGACCAACAAGCTTTCCTGCTCCCGCAGTCCGGCGCGCTCTGCCGTTCCCTGATAGAGCTCTTCGAAACGTCGTGTTACTTCATCTAACTCCACCTGAATACCATGCTGCTGCAACAGGCGCTGCGTGGTTACCCAGTCGTTGTTCGATCCCGGTTCGGCTTTGGCGGCGGCAATCTGTTGTTCGTCCAGTTCAATGCCGAAGGCTTTGGCAGTCTGTTGAATCGCGCGGCGATAAGAGCGGGACACATCCGCCAAAACGCCATCCATATCGAACAATAACGCCTGCGGTTTCAGGATGGTTCTCAGTGCATCACACAATCGCTCAAACTCGATTTCCTTACCGGGACAGGTGATGCGCACACCACCTTGGAATTCGCCAGCATCCACAAACAGGCGCACCGAAATGCCCATGCCGGCCAAGGCATCCCGCAGCCAGACGGGATCGGCGACGCGCGTAAATACGAAGTTGGCTTCAGACGGTAAAGGCGACGCCCCCAGTCGCTTCAATAAGGCGGTCAATTCTTCCCGCTCGTATTTGATTCGGGTCACGTAAGCGGCAGTCGGTTCTTCCCCCTGTTCCAGCCATTTTGTGGCCAATGCCAGCGACACACTGGAAACCGGATAGGGCGTCCCTGCCAAACGCAAATAACGAATCATTTCGGCACTGGCGGTAGCATATCCGACACGCAGCCCGGCCAATCCCCAGCTTTTGGAAAAGGTGTGCAGGCAAACCACGTTTTCCAGCGTCCGCCCAATGGGAAACAGATCCTGTTCCGTAAAAGCGGTGTACGCCAGATCCAGTGCAATAACGGCCTGTGGCACAGCATCGGATAAGCGTTTCAAGGCGGCTTCGGATACGACCGCTCCCGTGGGGTTATTGGGAGATACGACGACGATCATTGCCGTTTTTGGAGTAACGGCCTGTAAAATTGCATCCACAGGATAGTCGCCCTCTCCCCAAGGCACACAGACCATCGTCGCACCGACGAGCTTAGTGAAAATGGTGAACATTTCAAACGTCGGAGTAACGAGAATCACTTCCCGTCCGGGTGAGAGATACGCCCTGAACAGGCGAGTAATGGCATCATCCGCTCCCGCTGTTACGATCACCTGACCTGCATCGAAACCGAGTTTCTGGGCGATTCGCCCTTCCAGGTCGGTTGTTTTCATATAATAGCGAACCAGGTTCGGTCCGAATTCATCCAAGGCTGCAAGCAAAGACAATTCCGGTCCGATGCCTTCATTGGAATCCAGCCTCAGATCCGTTGGCGCAGGCGCATAGGGAACGCCGTAACTCGGCATCGAAGAAACGAAACTCGTGGGTACAGGCTTTGTTGTCATTTCATCACTCCACATGAGCTTATGGCACGAGTTGATCGGGAGCCGTCACCACCACATCCGTTCCTCCCGCTTCTTTCAATTCGGGAATCAGAGTGGGTAAGATCGCCCTGGGCACCGCTGCTTTGACTGCATATCCTTCATCACCGTACAGCGAAGCAATCGTCGGTCGGCGCATGCAGGGCAATAACGCGACGACGGCCTCCAGCCGTTCTGCCGTAACGTTTACTTCCAGCATGACCCGTTTTCTGGCCTGTAGCACCGACTTCAACAACAGGACGAAGCGTTCCACGACTTGCCTGCGCTCCGGATTTTCCAATGTTTTCGGATTGACGAACAGGCGTGTGGACGACTTCAACAATTCATCCACAATCTGCAACCGATTGGCAGACAGCGTGCTCCCGGTCGACGAATTATCCACAATCATATCGGCGTCTTCCGGCGGAAAGACTTCGGTTGCGCCATAAGAGCGGACAAAAGAGGCGTTGATCTTCTTTTCCTTAATCCACTCCCGCGTCAAGCGTTCATATTCCGATGCCACCACCAATTTCCGTTGAGGAAGTTGTCCGTTTTCCAGAATCGACACGGGAGCGGCAGCCACGATCCGAACCGGATTCAATTCCGTATCCAGCACTTCAACCACATCGGCGTTCAATTCCCGGACCCAGTCCAAGCCGGTAAAACCGATGTCCCGCGAACCGACATGGAGCATTTCCACGATATTCTGGGGTTTTAGCAGCTTGGTTTCGAATCCGGGAACAGACAACGTGGGCCGATAATTTCGCTCGTCGACCGTCAATTGAATTCCGGCTTCCTCCAGAAGACGAATGATCCCCGCCTTCATCCGTCCTTTCGGTAACGCCAAGCGCAACGGTTTTTCCAATTCCATCTGGACCATGATTTACCTTTCATAAACGCAAAACAGCGCCGACTGCGAGCCGGCGCTGATGGTTACGAAATCACAGACTGAACCATCACCCGGCTCGTTTAAAGCGATGATGATGATGTCCTTTATTTTTATTGCCCTGTCTAATCATGCGTTTAATCTATATAAACAACCCATGGTTGTCAACATTTGATTCGCTATTATTTTTTGATTTTTTGCACCTTTCCGCATATTTATTCAAACCCTAACCTCCGCGATTCACATTGAAACTTGAATAATGAAACGAACTTAATTTAACAAGTGAGTTTTCTCCCTTGACAAAAGCAGGTCGACCGTGTATTCAACACTCAATTCAACTAACTGTTTAGTTAGTGCCATTGAACTTCATGGAGCGACACGACAAACAATGGCTGAGCAGCAGAAAGACACACGAGAACGCATCATCGATAGCGCAGAAGCGACATTCGCAGAGAATGGCTTCGGTGGTGCACGCATCAAGGACATCAGCGCCCGCGCCGGAATCACCAGCGCCATGATCCACTACTATTTCAATTCCAAAGAAGAACTGCACCGAGCGGTTTTAAAACGTATGGTAGAGGATCTTGTTGAATTGGTTGGAAAAATAGCTCCAGAGCCCATCGATCCCGTAACCAAACTGGAACTATTCTTTAAAGGTTTCTTCGACTACGCCTCCCGTCACCGCAATTTCGCACGCATTACGGCGATGGAGACTGGCCATGATAATCAGGACTATTTCGCCGATTTGATCCGGCAACACTTCAAGCCTTTGTACAAAGAGGCCAAGCGTTTTATCCTGGCTGGAAGTCAAACCGGTATTTTCAAGCCGATCGATCCCGATCAGTTGTTGACGGCGATCTACGGCATGACCGTAACGTATTTCTCAGACAGTCCGTTTCTGGAAATTCTGATGGACCGAGATGCAACAAGCGATTCTCAAGTTGAAATGCGACGCGATTTACTGATGCACATGATCATGCGAATACTGCTTAACGAACCAACGTCTTCCTCCTAATTGTTCGAAAGTTCCGTTTTACACATTAAGTTACGATGACAACTTTATAGAAATGCTAGAGCGTAAAAAAACAATCACTACGATTAACTAACCAGTTAGACTAACTAACTGATTAGTTAAGTTCCCTGCCGGAATCTTCCACTGTGAAACAGAACCGGCAGCAGGCAATCGAAAGGAAGGCAATAATGAGCGATCAACAGACAATAACCCAAGTCGGTTTGGATGTCGGTGCACTGTTTGTCAAAGTGACGTTGCTCGACAAGAATGGAAAAATCGTTCAACGAGCAAGCCGTCCGCATAAAGGCGACGTTTACAAGGTTCTACACCAGTTGCTTTCCGAGCTCTCCTTGCCGGAAACGATTCAAGCCGTGGGCCTTGTCGGGCTGCATTCGAAACCGATTGCAGAGAAATTGGGTTTGTCTGCCGGTAACGAAGTTGCCGCGATTGTTGAAGGTGTGCGCCGTGAACACCCCAATGTCCGTCAGATCATCGATATTGGTGGCGGTTCTTTGTCCTTGGTGGAACTGAACGCACAAGGTGAATTCACCGGCTATCAGACCAATACCGTCTGTGCAGCAGGCACCGGTTCTTTTCTGGACGAGCAGGCCGCCCGTTTGGGGATCGAATACGATGATATTGCTGCGATGCCCGTAATCGAGGCTCCCCCCTCTGTTGCCGCCCGCTGCGCGGTTTTTGCCAAAAGCGATTTGATTCACCGTCAGCAGGAAGGTTTCGGCAAGCCGGAGATGTGGGCCGGACTATGTAAAGGCCTGACACGCACCATCTTGATGACGCTATTCAAAGGTCGTCGCCCGCAGGGCAAAACGGTGGCCGTGGGCGGTGTCGCCCGTAATCGCGACGTCATGCGCTGGCTTGCAAAGGAGTTACCTGGCGGTCTGGAAAAACTGGAAGCTCCCCAGGAAGCAGGCTCCACCGGCGCGGCTCTGCTTGCGGAACCGGTATCGGGATCGGTGTCGTGGAATCGGCTCTTGGATGAAGAGGACGAACAGACCCGCGAGAGCGTACGCAAACCATTGGAATTGGTACGCAGCCAGTATCCGTCTTTCGATGTCGAAGAATTCGTCATCGATGAGGAAAAGAACGAAATCCGTGTCAGCCGCTGGCCGGAAGATGGTCGTCTGACCGGATATCTGGGAATCGACATCGGGTCCACATCCACCAAACTGATGCTGATCGACGAGCAGGAAGAGGTTCTGCTGGACATCTATCGCAAAACCGGAGGCGATCCGATCGGCGCAACCAAAGCGCTGTTCCGCGCCCTGCGCCAGTTGGCCGCCAGACGCGGTGGGCAGGTTGAAATTCTTGGCGTCGGCACAACCGGTTCGGGACGGAAACTTGTCGGCGCCGTGATTCAGGCGGATCGCGTTCATAACGAAATCACGGCTCACGTCACCGGCGCGATGAAAGTCGATCCGAGCATCGACACCATTTTCGAAATCGGCGGTCAGGACGCCAAATACGTGCACACCGTCAATGGAAATCTGCATAACGCGAACATGAACTACGTCTGTGCAGCAGGAACCGGCTCGTTCGTGGAAGAACTGTCGCGGAAAATGGGTTTCGATCTGTTCACACTGGGTGACGAAGTGCTGGGCGTCGTCCCCCCCATCACCAGTGACCGCTGCACCGTGTTTATGGACCAGGACGCCCGCAGCCTGTTGCGCAAGGGTTTCACTCCACGTGAAGTCATGGGCGCGGTGCTCTATTCCGTTGTGCAAAACTACCTGAACAAGGTGGTGGGCAATCGCTATTACAACAAAACCAAAGTCTTTTTCCAGGGCGCGACGGCACGCAACAAAGGATTGGTCGCGGCATTCGAAAATCTGCTGGGAGTCGAAGTCGTGGTATCGCCTTACTGTCACGTTATGGGCAGTTGGGGCGTCGCACTGCTGACCAAGCGTCAGATGGAAGCCGCAAAGGAGACAACCCGCTTTGTGGGAGTGGATTTCGCCGACAAGGAAGTACGCCTCTCCACCGAGGACTGCGAACTCTGTGCGAATCACTGCCATATCACCTTTGCCGAAGTGGATGGCCTGGACCAGCGCCCAAGTTGGGGATATTTATGCGGACGCGACCCGGAAGACGACGGCGTCAAGCGAAACCGCGAGTTCCGCTTTTTCAAAGAACGGGAACGGCTTTGGAAGTCCAGCGGCGCGGAAAAGAAACTGCCGAAAGACGCACCGGTCATCGGCTATCCGCGCGCATTGCTGGCGCACTCTTACTACCCGCTTTGGCGGCGCTTCTTCGCAGAACTGGGCTATCGCCTGACGCTATCCGGTCCCACCGACGATGAAACCACCCGGCTCTCCTCCGACTGGGTGGGTGCAGACTATTGCCATCCGGTCAAACTGGCGCACGGTCACACCCGCCTGTTGCTGGAAAACAGCGTCGAGCGTGTTTTCGCGCCTTACATGGTGTCGGCTGGCGATAAAAGCGGAAAAACGACGGAATCCTATTTCTGCCCGTATAACATCTCGTTGCCGGCCATGCTGCGTTCGGCCATGCACTTAAACGGCGTCGATGGCGAACGTTTGATTTCGGCCACCCTGGATCTCCGCTGGAATGAGAAAACGACCATCGAGCGGCTGCACGAAGATCTGGGTAAATGCTTGAAAGCGAACAAGCGCAGCATTTCAAAAGCCTGGCGCGAAGCCTGGAAAACACAGCAACATTTCGAGGAATCCGTGCGAATTGCAGGACAAAAGGCGTTACAGGAAGTCGCCCAGAGCGATACGCCCGCCATTGTCATCCTGGGACGCCCGTACAACGTTTTCGATCCGGGAGCGAACCTGGCTCTGCCGGAGAAAATCGCGCGGCTGGGTTTGCCGGTTGTTCCGCTGGAATACCTACCCATCGCGGAAGAGGATCTCGGCGAGGAATTTCAGAACATGTACTGGAATTACGGACGGAAAATCATGGAAGCGGTACGCTACGTCGCGCGTCAACCGAACCTGTACGCCGTATATTTCAGTAACTTCAGTTGCGGACCGGACTCATTCCTTCAAACCTATGCGGAAGAAGTCATGGGCGAAAAACCCATGCTGATGCTTGAACTGGACGAACACGGCGCAGACGCGGGCTATTTAACCCGGCTGGAAGCCTTTACGGACGTGCTTAAAGTAAACGAAATTCACACTGCAAAGCGATTTACGTTCACGAAACCTCCGATTGATTCCGCTGCATTGAAAACACGCACCCTGTGGGTGCCGCCGATGGGTGAAGGTCAACCGATTTTCATGGCCGCCGCATTGCGAGGCGCAGGAGTCAATGCCCGTCCCTTGCCGCCGGAAGACGACTATGCCTTCCAACTCGGACGCGCTGCAACTCGTGGAGGAGAGTGTGTCCCCTGCCCCGCTACGCTTGGCACCTTCTTCTCTACCATAGAAAAGCATGGCGGCAATACCAACGAACACGCTCTGTTCATGCCGACCGCCGAAGGTCCGTGCCGTTTCGGTCAATATTGCACCCTGGATCGCATCTCGATGAACCGAATGGGCTGGAATCACGTTCCCATCGTAAGCTGGACCAGCACGGACAGTTACGACGGCACCGACGATGAAACCCGGCGCTGGCTGTGGACCGGTATCGTACTCGGAGACGTGCTGTTCAAACTTCGCTGTCGCGTAACGCCTTATGAAGTGAACGCAGGAGAAACCGAAGAGCTTTATTGGAAAAGCATCGAACGGATGGAAGCCGCCATCGAATCGCGAGCAGACTGCAAACCTTTGATGAAAGAAATCGCCAATGCATTTAAAGCGATTCCGATCATCGATAAGAAAAAGCCGCTGGTAGGTATTATCGGCGAAATTTACGTCCGCAATAACCGCTTCACCAACCAGGATGTGGTGCGGCGTATCGAAAAAGCGGGTGGCGAAGCCTGGCTGGCACCGATCTCCGAATGGATCATCTATACCGCCTACATGGAAAGCTGGACGAAAGGTCATCGTACCGGCGGCTTGATGGACCGCATGGGCAAGCTGTTGAAAAACCGCTTCTTGACCAAGGACGAAAAGATGTGGATGGATCTGGCCTCTCCCCTGCTGGATAAACGCCACGAGCCGTCGATTGTCAGCACCTTAAACGCCGGAGCGCGTTTTGTTCCGATGGACTTCGAAGGTGAAACCATCATCACGCTAGGCCGTGCCATCGAGTACATGAAAGATGGCGCTTCGCTCGTAGTCAACTGCGCCCCCTTCGGCTGTATGCCAGGATCGATTACCAGCGGTGTTTTCCAGCAGATTCAGAAGGAGTACGGCGTTCCCGTAGCGAATATGTTCTACGACGGAGAAGGCGACATCAATGATATCGTGGATACCTACATCGTCAATATCGCCAATAGCTTCGAGCAGAATCAACAACGGGAACAACGTCGCGCCGCATCAAGCAAGACCATTGGCTGAGGAATAAGGAAGTAGAAAGTCGTTAAACGCTAAACGCGATACCAGCAGAAAATGATTTGTGACGTTAGCTATGGAGCTGAACATGCAAGATCAACATCACGACCCCATCGATTTGAAAGAAGCCGACTACCGGGAATTCTACGTTCCAACCACAAATGGCGTTAACCTGCGGGTAATGAACTGGATTCCAAAAGCAGCCACGGACGATGTCGATCCGATTCTATTCGTTCCAGGCTGGGTGTCCGTCGAATCCGGCTGGGCGGATTTGCTTCGTGAAATCGGGAAAACGCATCCGCTGTACTACATCGAAACCCGCGAAAAGCAAAGCGCACAACACGACCAGCCTCAGAAGCATGCCAAGGAATTCAGCATCGAACGCTTTGCAGAGGATCTGACTCGGGTTTGCAATGCGCTGCCGATCGATCTGGAACGAACCGTCCTTTGCGGTTCATCTTTAGGCGCAACAAGCATCCTGCACGCACTGAAGGAGAACCACCTGCCATTGAAGGCAGCTTTCTGTATCGGTCCCAACAGCGAATTTCATGTTCCAGCCTTTCTGCGCTGGATTCCACATATGCCCGCTGCCAGCTACCACATTATCAAGTATTTCATCATCTGGTATCTGCAACATTTCAGGGTGGATTCCAAAAACGAGCCGGAGCAGATTGGGCGCTATCGGCGTACATTGCTGGAAGCCCACCCGCAACGCATCAAGCTGAGTTGCATGGCGTTTATGAACTACCGGATCTGGTCGGAACTGGAACAGGTTTCCTGTCCGGTTGGCATTGCCTATGCCTCTACCGACAAACTGCACGGCACCGACAGCATCAATCGCATGGCGGAGTTGATTGGTCGGAGCACACTCATCCCCTGCGAATCGAATAAGTACATGCATAGCGCCGCGATGGCGAATGATATCGAAAACTATCTCAACACCCTTCAGTGAAGGACAGTACACCATGATTGAACACGACCGAAACGTTCGTCAGATCGTTCAAGCGCTTAAAGGCAACGCCGAAAGGCGAAATGGAGACGCATTGCGTTTCGAAAAGGGAAACATTTCTCATTTCGTTCCCAATCCCTATTCGAATGATTCCGGAAAGCAGAAAATCGACTTCTCCAAGCTGAACCGGCTGTTGGCCATCGATCCGGAAAAGATGACGGCCACTGCCGAACCAGGTTTGGCCTTTTGCGATCTGGAGGATGAAACTCTAAAGTACAACTTGATGCCTTATGTTGTACCGGAACTGAAAACGATCACCGTTGGCGGAGCCGTTTCCGGTTGCTCCATCGAGTCGCAATCCTACCGCTATGGCGGTTTTCACGATAGCTGCCTGGAATACGAAGTGCTAACCGGAACGGGAGAAATCCTGACCTGCTCGCCGGAACAGGATGCCGAAATATTCAACCTGCTGCACGGTTCCTACGGCACCTTGGGGCGCATCACCAAGTTGACGTTCAAACTGATGCCCGCCAAACCCTACGTTCACATGGAATATCACAAACACACCACATTCGAAGCGTTCTGGAAGGACATGAACGATCGCATCGAGGCGGGCGACTATCCGTTCATGGACGGCATCATTCATGGACCGGATGCATTTGTCCTGTGCCTGGGAACGATGGTGGATAGCGCGCCCTATCATACCGACTACAGTTGGCTGAATATCTATTACAAGAGCAGCCTGAAAAAGACCGAAGACTACATGACCATCAAGGATTACTTTTTCCGTTACGACGCGGAATGTCATTGGCTCACGCGCACCTTGCCTTTGATGGAAAACAAGGCCATGCGTCTGGTGGCGGGTAAAATGCTTTTAGGTTCAACCAATCTGATAAGCTGGTCGAACCGGGTCAAACCGGTACTGCGCATGAAAAAGCGACCGGAAGTGGTGGTAGACGTCTTTCTGCCATCGCGCCGCTTCCCGGAATTCTACGACTGGTACGAGCGTGACTTCGACTTTTTCCCGTTGTGGGTCGTTCCCTACAAAATGAAAGCCATCTATCCGTGGGTCAGTGACGAACATGCCAAGCGAATGGGAGAAACATTCATCGTCGATGCGGCGGTATACGGCAAATTGAACAACCACCCCAGCATCGATTATTCGGAAATTCTGGAAAAGAAAGTATACGAACTGGGAGGAGTCAAAACCTTGATTTCTCGCAATCACTACGACGAGCAGACCTTCTGGGACATTTACAGTAAACCCCGCATTCAAGCTGCGAAAAAGCGTATGGACCCGAACAATTTGTTCGGCAACCTCTACGAAAAATTCGCACCGAAAAACTATGAGTAGACCCTCTTAATCCCCCCTTAAGTCTTCTTCACTAACTTCCTCCAAAGCGGAGGAAAATCCTGCAAAAAGGCTGCTGGTCGTAACATCTAGCCCCCTGGTTTAACAAGCTAAGGGGCTTTTGCTTTTTAACAGCCTCCCCCATCTATGAAATTGACATTTGCCATAAAACAGATAATATTATCGTTGCTACTAACAATCTAACTCGAAATCGAACACCGCGCCGTGATCCGTATCTCTGCTTGTGCGTGCCAAGAAGGAGACATTTATGATCGAGGTCAAAGAACGCAGCATCCCTGAAATGTTTTACAATAACGTTCAAGAACTGCACCAGCAACCGCTTTTCGGCTGGAAAGAAAACGAGCAGTGGAAAAGCATGAGTTGGGGAGAGGCGAACCGCAAAGTCCGAAACCTGGCCCTTGGACTGATTTCACTGGGAGCGAAACCCAAAGACCACATCGCGCTCTTTTCGCCGAATCGCTGGGAGTGGTGCGTCAGTGATCTCGCTATTCTCTCTGCCGGCTGCGCCGATATCCCGATTTATCCGACCAACTCCGCAACGGAATCGGAATACATTCTGAACGATTCGGAAAGTACAATCGTTATCGTGGCCGAGAAGGATCACCTGGAGCGCGTACTGGCCGTTCGCGAGCGTGTTCCTTCATTGACTTACATCATCACGATGGATGACATTCGTGGAGCCTACGACGACGACCAAGTGCTGCACATCGACGAAGTATTCAGCATGGGAGAGAAATTTGGCGAACAGTCCGAGTTGGACAAACGACTGATGAACATCGACCAGCAAGATATGGCCACCCTGATTTATACCTCCGGCACAACCGGACCGCCTAAAGGCGTGATTCTCACTCACTTCAATTTCCTGGTAAATGCCTATCAGGCGTATTTGTCGCACGAAGAGATGTTCGAACGCGGTCAACGCAGCCTGAGTTTTCTTCCATTAAGTCACTGCCTTGAAAGGACGGCGGACTGGTATGTGGTCGTCTATTTGGGTGGATGCATGTATTTTGCGGAAAGTCCGCTGACGGTAATCGATAATATGAAGGAAATCCGACCCAATTTTGTGGTGTCGGTTCCCCGCCTTTTCGAAAAGATCTATTCCGGCATACAGGAAAAGCTACAGACCGCTCCTCCGAGAAGACAGAAAATTTTCGCATGGGCGTTGGATGTCGGGGCGAAAGCCGCCCAATACATCACGCAAAATAAAAAAATGCCTCTGGGACTGCGAGCCCAACATGCGCTGGCCGATAAAGTGGTCTTCACGAAGATCAAGGAGAACCTCGGAGCAGATCGAATCAAAACCCTGGTCAGCGGTGGAGGTCCATTAAACGAGGAAATCAACCGTTTCTTCCACGCCATCGGTTTGACGGTTCACGAGGGCTACGGCCTGACGGAAACCACACCGATTGCAACCGCCAGCGACTTCAAGAATTTCCGCTTTGGGTCCGTCGGAAAAGCGGTTTTGGACACCGAGATCAAGATCGCCGAAGATGGCGAGATCCTGATTAAAGGCCCGCAGGTGATGAAAGGCTATTACAACAAACCGGAAGCGACAGCCGAAGCGTTCACCGAAGATGGCTGGTTCAAGACCGGCGATATCGGAGAATTAAACGATGGCTTTTTAAAGATCACCGACCGTAAAAAGGAGTTGATCATCACTGCCGGAGGGAAGAACATCTCTCCCGCCAACATCGAACAAGCATTGATTGTGGATCGCTATATCGAAAACGCCGTCGCAATCGGCGATGCCAGACGTTTCATCTCCGCCCTGATCGTTCCCGACTTTGAAGCCTTGCAGAATTGGGCCAAAGAAAAGAACATCAGCTACGATCAGCCGCAGGAACTGATCGAACATGCCGACGTGCAAAAGTTGTTTGAAGATCGGATCAACGCGATCAATCAGCAATTCGCACGAGTGGAACAAATCAAAAAATTCCGGCTGGTCAACCATTCTTTCTCACAGGAAACAGGCGAACTAACCCCAACGATGAAATTGAAGCGCAAGGCAGTGAACGAGAAGTATTCCAATCTGATCGAACAAATGTACACTTGATACAGAATCAGGATAGACAGCACACATAAAAATATCCCCCTGTTCGACAAATCCAGATCGTCGTTCAGGGGGATTCTTTTTACTTGCTTAAATTCCTGTGTAACCCAGGCGATTTCCCGGTGCGATGGGAAAATAGCGGCACAACTCCAAGGTTTCCTGACGGACACGCGCCAGCACTTGCTCGTCGTCCATATTGGTCAAGGCCTGATCGATCCAGCGTGCGATCTGCTGCATATGCACCTGCTTCAATCCGCGAGTGGTCATGGCGGGAGTTCCCAGGCGAATACCGGAGGCTTCCGCCGGTTTGCGCGTATCGAAAGGAATCAGATTCTTGTTGGCGGTAATACCGATGCGATCCAGCACACGCTCTGCTGCAATGCCTGTCAGCCCTTTAGCACCCACATCCACCAGCATCAGGTGATTGTCCGTGCCGCCGGTAACCAAGCGATATCCAAGCAAGGTCAGTTCGTCGGCCAGCGCTTTGGCGTTGTTGTGTACCTGAGCCATGTATTCGTTGTAGCCCTGCGTTAAGGCTTCTCCGAATGCAACCGCCTTGGCGGCGATTACGTGCATCAATGGTCCGCCCTGCATGCCCGGAAACACGGCGGAATCGATTCGCCTGGCCCATTCCTCTTTGGTCAGAATAAGACCGCCACGCGGACCGCGCAAGGTTTTGTGGGTTGTAGCCGTCACAAAGTTGGCATAGGGAATCGGAGATGGATGCAACCCGGCGGCGACACCGCCGGCAATGTGTGCGATATCCGCCATCAATAACGCGCCGACCTCGGTGGCGATTTCGCCGAATCGTTCGAAATCGATTTCGCGGGGATATGCCGAAGCCCCCACGATAATCATTTTCGGTTTGTTCTGCTTGGCCAGGCGATACACCTGGTCGTAGTCAATGCGCTCCGTGTCTTTGCGGACGCCGTAGCTGTGAACTTTGAAATATCGGCCAGAGAAATTCAACTTGAAACCATGCGTCAAGTGACCGCCATGGTCCAACGACATGGCCAGCACTTCATCGCCCGGCTCGATGGCTGCGATGTAAATGGCCATATTGGCTTGCGATCCGGCATGAGTCTGCACATTGACGTGCTCGGCTCCATAGAGTTTCTTGGCCCGCTCGATGGCTAAGGTTTCCAGTTTATCCACATGTTGACAGCCGCCGTAGTAGCGCCGCCCAGGATACCCTTCGGCGTATTTATTCGTAGCAAATGACCCTACGGCATCCATAACCGCCTGGGAAACATAATTTTCAGAGGCGATCAGTTCGATGTTGTTTTCCTGCCGCAAGCGCTCGGCGCGCAAGGCTTCCGTCACCTCGACATCGATTTGATCCAGGCGCAAATCGGGATAGGCATACCCACCACGAGAGGCGCTCTTCCAGTCCATCATTTCATCGTTTTTTTCACTCATCACTCGTTCCTTTTTACATATAGATCACCGGCACTTGAACTACCAAGTCCGTACCGAATACGCCATCGAACAATCGGCTTTTCCCACCCCGAGAGCCTGATGTAATTGTTCTCATCATAGCGCAGAGGCGCAAACCGTCAACAGGAAATCAGATAAATTCTCAAATACCGGCCAGGCTAACCAACCTTTGCACCTAATTGCAGACCAGACTCATCATCCAGGCGAAATATTCCTTTTCAATCAACGCATTCCACGTTAATCTTGCTTCGCGTCAGCATATGATCAGTATTTGAAGGTGTAGCGACAGGAGGGAGTTCAAGATGTCTGCGGATTCGAAGCAAGTTGTATTGATTACGGGATGTTCCAGTGGTATCGGTCGAGCCTTGACCGAAGAATTCGCCTCGCGCGGCCACTTTGTATTTGCGACAGCCCGTCGTCCGGAGTCAATCGAAGATCTAGCTTCCGATTCCATCGACACCCTGGCTTTGGATGTCAATGACGCCGATTCCGTCCGTTCCGCAATCGAACACTGCGTAAAAAAGCAGGGACGAATCGATATCCTGATCAATAATGCCGGTTTCGGCCTGATGGGACCTGTTGCAGAAATCGATTTGAACGATATGCGCCGCCAGTTCGAAACCAACGTCATCGGTGCCGTGGCGATGATCCAGGCGGTGACTCCGGTTTTGGCAAAGCAGAAGTCGGGCCGAATCGTGAATATCGGTAGCGTGTCCGGAATTCTGGCGACCCCCTACTCCGGCGCTTACTGTGCCTCCAAAGCCGCACTGCACCAGTTAACGGACTCGCTGCGCCTGGAACTCGCCCCCTTTGGTATTCAAGTCATTCTCGTCCAACCCGGCGGGATTCAGTCCAGTTTCGGTCAAAACGCCGCAAGCGGCCTCGAACGCTACCAAACCGAGGATTCTCTGTACAAGAAAGCGGCTCAACACATCGCCCAACGCGCCAGCATTTCTCAAGATGCCGCAACACCGGTCGATGTCTTCGCGCGAAAAACGGTTAGTGCAATCCTGCAACCCTCCCCTCCCGCAATCTTCCGCATGGGGAGAAATGCCGTGAAAATGCCGCTGATCAAAAAGATTCTGCCCGTTTCCGTAACGGATCGCATCCTGTCGAAAAAATTCAACCTCGACGATCTGGCGCGCTGATCGCTATTTTTCCACGACCTTGCGAATGGTTTGAATGACATCCGGCATGGAGTTTTTCGTAAGCAGATCCTGAATGAAATCGGGAACAGCCATACCCGGATCGTTGAAAACGTGGTACACCACCAGCGTCTTTTTCCCTTTTGAGAACGGGAAGAATTTGTAGTAACCACTTGTGTCCTTAATATCTCCCTTGACGAATTCCCATTCGATGACGCTGTCACCATAGTGCAGGACGTTTAATGTATAATTGATTTTCATCAAGGCGATTTTCAAAGTCTGTTGCATGTGTGCCAGATTGCGATCCCAGGTATAATCCACCTTGATCAAATGCGGCATCACGCCGACCTGAGAGTCGAAATCCCGAAGAAAGGCCATCACGGCTTTGGGTGATGCTTTAACGATGCCAATCGCTTCGAAACGTTTGGCGCCTTTGGTCTGATTGGGCAATTCGCGAACCAGAATTTCCCCACCCACCAGTTGTTTCATTTCGTCTTTGCTCAGTTTCGGCGGCTTGCCAAGTTTCTTGGCTGCCAACGTCTTTTCCATTTCAGGCGTATTCGATTTAAAAACCGGATTGGGATTCTTGAATTCCGGCTCCTCTTCGGCCTGTGCGATAATGGGCAACAGCATGAGGCAGCATGAAACAGCAACAGCGACACACAAACGACGTACCATCACGATTACTCCCTTTCTAATTCGAGAAACCTCTAGTCTCCGAAATCAACTCGATTTAAGCTTCCGCTTTCCTGAACACGGCGTAATAGATCACCGGTACGACGACCAGAGTCAATACCGTCGCCAGCGCCAGACCGAAGATCATGGCATACGCCATACCTTCCCATAAACTTCCACCGAACAGCGCCAGGGGTATTAATCCTCCAATAGTCGTAGCAGCCGTAAGAATGATCGGGCGTAAACGCTGACGCCCAGCCTCGATGATCGCAAGATCCAACGAGTTTCCTTCCGCTACCGACTGATTAACGAACTCCATCCATACAACCGCATTTTTAATGACCATACCCGCAAGCGAGATCACTCCCAAGAATGGCATGAAAGCGAAACTGTTGCCACTAATAAACAACCCGAAAACTGCCCCGATAATCGCCAGGGGCACACTCGTCAAGATAACGAGAGCCTTCTTGATCGAGTTGAATTGTATCACCAGCATCAGTAGTATCAGAGCGATAATCAATGAAAAGATTACGATCATTTCACCAAACGACTTATTCCGCTCTTTTTCTTCACCGACACTTTCGATCTCATAACCAGCCGGCAAGTCAATTGCATCGATGCGCGGCCATGCTTCCTTCAAGATATCCGAAGCCAATCTTCCTTTAATATTCGCCAAGGCCGTAATGGATCGTTTGCCATCGGTACGCTTGATCACGCCCGGACCCCAGACCGTTTCGATTGAAGCAAACGTCGTCAGCGGCACCTTTTCTCCCGTGGTCTGCGACGGCACCCTGATCTGATCCAGTGTATTGCCCATATTGCGCTCCGACTCAATCAGGCGCATGTACACTGGAACCTCCTCGTCCCCTTCACGGAAACTGGTGATCGGCAAGCCTTCATAGGCGGTCAATAACGATACCGCCACTTCGGTATTGGTAATCCCCGCCATCAGCGCCGATTCATTATCGACATTAACAGCAAGGTTCGGTACCGGCATTCCCACATTATCCCGTACATGCTCGGTACCGTCGATGGAACGCAGCACATCCTGAATCTGATCCGAAATTTCCTTCATGATGGCCAAATCGGGTCCGGTAACACGCATGGCAATGGGAGCCTCAACCGGAACCCCCATCCAAAGATTGGAAGCAATTGCCCGCGCCCCGGAAATGTCTTGTGGGAATCGCTCGTTTAAGTGATCCACTATAGAGCGTGTCTTCATGGCATCCGTTGTCGTTACAATGATCTGTGCGAAATTCGTCGCATTGAATTCGGGTTTGATCGACATGTAAAAACGCGGACCGCCCTTTCCCACATAGGAAACGTAGTTCCGAATGTGCTCATCTTGCTCGAGCATGGCTTCGACTTCTTCTGCCACCTCTGTCGTGTGTTGCAGGGATGCACCTTCCGGCAGCCAGATGTCGATCATGAATTGATCGCGCTGCGCCTCCGGGAAGAAAGAAAAGCCGATCGACTGCAACAGGAAAAGCGAACCGGTCAGCACGGCCCCGGTAAGTACAATCATTACGAAACGATGACGCAGACTCCAGGTCATCATGCTTCGATAAAAGCGCACGAAACGGGATTCCGCCTTGGCGGTATCCGTTTCAACCTTTTTGTTCCGACGTAAAAACAGGTAACTGGTGATCGGAGTAACCGTAACCGCCAGCACCAGGGATGCCAACAATGAAAGAGACACCACGATTGGCAAGGACCGGATGTAATCGCCGGACTCATCACTCATCAAAATCAACGGAATGAAAGCCAATACCGTTGCCAGGGTACCGCTAAGCGCCGGAATCGCCAATTCCTGAGCCCCCTTGATGGCCGCCTCTAAGCGATTCATCCCCCGTTGCAGGTATACATCGATGTTGTCGGTAATGATGATGGCATTATCCACCAGCATACCCAGCGCAATAATGAAAGCCGCAATCGACACCGTTTCCAGATCTACATCAAAGCGAGGCATCAACGCGAAGGCCATCACGATAGACAACGGCAGGCTGATTGCAATAATGGCCGCCGAACGCAACCCCATGGCCAGAAACATCACGATGATAACAATGAACAAACCTTCGAAAAGGTTATTCATGAAGGTATCCACAAACGTGCCCACCTGCCGCGGTTGATCGTGAACCAGCTCCATCTTGATATTGGGAGGCAGGCGCGGTGCAAACTGTTCTCCAATGGCCTTGATTTCCTCACCGAGTTCGACCAGATTTCGCCCCTTTTTCATACGAATATCCAGGCCGATTGCGGGCAGACCATTGCTACGCATGAAATCAAGCGGCGGTTCCTTGTATGCACGCCGGACGGAAAACACATCCTTGACTTTCAATGGCGTGCCTGATTTTCGGGAAACATCCAGAATTGCATTTTCCAATTGTTCGGTAAGCTTGAAACTGCCCGAAACTTCCATTCGATATTTCCGATCCGGAGTTCGAGCGTATCCCGCCATCATGTTCACATTCTGATAATCCAGAATTTTTGCGGCAGTCAGCGGCGAAAACTGGTACAAGCTGAACGATTCCAACGGACCTTCAATGTAGATGGCTTCCTGCCGTTCACCCAACAGTTCGATTTTTCCGCAAGAAGGCGCTTTTTTCAGATCGGACTTCAGCAATTCCGCCCATTGTTTCAGTTCACTCGGCTGTGCAGTCGCACTGGAAAGCGTGTAAATCATGGCCGTGACATCGCCAAAATCGTCGATCACATCCGGACCGATGATGTTGTCCGGTAATTCGTCGGAAACTTCCGCGATTTTATTACGCAACTTCTGCCAGGCCATATCGACGTCACAGTCATAGTCGACCTTGATCATAATCACGGAAAGGGATTCGCGGGTGGTCGAGGTAATTTCCTTGGTCACCGTCATTTCTTCGAATTTATCTTCCAGCTTTTCGGTAACCAGTCGCTCTACTTTTTCCGCACTGGCGCCAGGCCAGATCGTAACGATCAAAGCCACGGAAATCTTGAATTCAGGGTCTTCACGCTGGCTGATCGTAAGATAATTATGAACGCCGACTGCAAGAACAAGAAATAGAACGACCCAGACCACCGGCTGATGCGTAATTGAAAAACGCGGGATGTTCATTTGACTACCACCTTGTCACCAGCCTTGGCAAAGTTGTTGC
Source organism: Myxococcota bacterium (assembly GCA_965140415.1). Lineage (GTDB taxonomy): Bacteria > Myxococcota_A > SURF-8 > SURF-8 > SURF-8. Next base: position 2,402,681 of record OZ223209.1, on the reverse strand, counting down.
CCCGGATCACGACGGATTCGCCTCCAGTCAATCCTTCCGTAATTTCCAGGTATTCCTCGAAACGTCGCCCGATCGAGACGACCCGTTTTTCAACGATGTTCGTTTTCGTGTCGACCAGCATGACATAGTGTTTCCCGCTGATATCCTGCATCAGCGATCCGATCGGCAGGAAATAGCCGTTCAAGCTTTCTTTGATGATGGTCATTTGCGCCAGCATACTGGGGCGCAACACATGATCGGCGTTTTGCACTTCGACCACGACGTCATAGGTGCGCGTCATGCTGTCAGCCACGAAATCGATATGATAGATGCGACCCTCAACCTTCTCTTTTACACCAGGGAAATCGACGGTTACATCCTGACCCTTTTCGAAATACTCCAACTCACTCTGAGTCACACCAAATCGCACTTTGATGCGATCGATGTCCAATAGTACGACTGCCGGCATTCCCTGCCCGATGATCTGTCCCACACTGGTTCGCAATTCATGCACGACACCGGTAATCGGCGCGTTCAATCGGGTATATTTCACCTGCCGCTGGGCCTGCTTTTTCTGTGTTACGGCAGCATCGTATTGCGCTTTGATTTTATCCAAGGCACTCTGCGGCAACGCTTCTTTTTCCACCAATGAATCCACCCGGTGGTAGTTAGGCTCCAGCGCTTCCAGTTGAGCGTTGGCCAGTTGCTCTACCAGTTTGTAATCCTCGGCAGAGAGCGTCGCCAATAAACTCCCCTTCGAAACGAGCTGTCCCTGCTCGACCGGCAAAGCGGTAACCCTACCGGCAACAAGGAAACCGACTCCGTGGCTTTCCCAGGGATGCGCATAACCGGAAAAACGTCGAAACGTATTCTTTGTGCTTTTTTCAACCTGAGCAACTTCCACAAGAACGGGAGAACGTTCGGAAACCTCTTTGCCGTTCAATTTCTCGCAGCCCGGTAATACCAGCAACGACAGCAATAACCAAGCCCCGACCAAAATGGACACGGCGCTTCTTGTTCGAGCTTTATCACTCATGCCTCTACCTCTTGTCTGCATGCTTTTCATTTATTCAAATCCTTAAGGTCAAGCCGGTGTTATGTCAATAAACTTTGGCAAGACTTAGTGCATCGTCTAAAATCAATTCGATATACCATCGAACTTTGGACTCCAGTCCTTCCAGGCGAGCCCCTCCCAATTGTTCGATCACCAAGCCTTCCATCAACAGTTCTCCGACTTCAATCGCCTGGGAGAAACGCAGTTCGTCTTTGGCCGTGATTTCGACATGATCCCTTGCTCGTATCGCACGAATCAACCGCATGTATTTCTGCTTGATTCGCGTGGTGTGCTCCAATTTGGCGGTACGAAACTCGCTGTCCTGCATCGTCTCCGGCAACATCTGCAACCACACTCTGGAATTGCGCTCGTGCACCAGATTTCCATTGTGTCGATTGAACAAAAAGCGAACGATGGTATCTCGTAAAGGAAGATTCCAGGCCAGTGCTTCTTCAATGTCTATTGGCTCGTAATCTTTATATAATTGGTTGAAAAGCGCGAGGCAGATTTCGTTCTTGTTCTTGAAGAATCGATACACCCCACCCTTGCTGAGACTGGTCCGAGCAATGATCTTATCCATCGTCAAACTGGCATATCCATGCTGATCGATTTGCTCGAGTGCTGCGTCCAATATTTCCGCGATGCGATCTTCCGCTTTTCTGTGCTTCGTCATTCGCTGGCTCTCCAAATAGTGACGACAACGTCAGTTTACCGTATACACCTCCCATCTGGTTGTCAAGCCATTTCTGACCATTTCGTCACTATCAGGCTGTAGAAAATGATTGTGTTACTTGGAAAGGTCTACTTGACCGAATCAAAATAGAGCGTTACGATAAAGCAACGAATTCGGAAAGGAAGTGCAATGGTAGCGTTGTCAGCGCCTAAGGAAAAAACGAAAAGACGATGGATCGCTCTAATTCTGTTCGCTTCTGCGATTACCTTCCTCGTTTTCGGATTGATCAGCAAATCCATTTACAACGATATCGAAAGTGAACATCCGCTTACCTTCTTCGATCAAGCCATCGTTCTCCAAGACCTTGAAAAGCCAGAGGAAACGCCGGAAGACCGACCGGTATTGGCAACAGGTATCGTCACTATCCGCAGTTTACCCGTCGATATGATCCAGGGGTATATTCTTGGACTTAAAAAAACAATTGAATACTACTCTTGGTTCGAGACCAAAGTCGCGGAAAAGGATCTACCGCCTCCACCGGTTCGAGCAGTGGATCGCTACAAATATCATTTAGATTGGTCGGAAGAACCAAGCGACTGGCAACACTTCGGAGTCTACACAGGACACAAACAGGAATACCCTGAAGCACGCTCACAACAACATATGGCTGGGCGTATCAGCATTGGGCGGCTGCATGTAGATATCGAAATGGCCACAATCTATGGATGGCAACCTTTCGATTTCGGAAAATCCCCAGATTTCAAGAACGTTCCAAACAATGGAACCTATCTATACAACAGCGAAACAGCCAAAACAAAGCCCGTTGTGGGAGATACCCGGCTGAAAATCAGCTATATTCCACTAGTAAAAGATGTTTCAACACTAACTGTGCTGGGACGACGTGATTTCAACAAACTGGTGCCGTTCATTACCCCCAAAGGGAAAGCGATCCAATACGTCTGTCCGGGATCTGCAAGCGACCTACGCGAAGCGATCAAGAACGATGTAGGCGACATTCCGCCCCTGGATCTTGTCGCATACGTTTTGTTTGTGATTGCCGCTCTATTTGTTCTGACTTCAGGGCTCCTGCTTGTCTCAAGAAACAAAAACTAGGTTTTTTCATGTATTAACATACACTTACAGTGTCCCTCACTTTATTCACAGCAAACCTCTTGTTTTGTTTATTACTCATAACTTCAACATTAAATACCAATTTATACATTCTATTCTAATATTTTATGGAATATTGCTTACTCTTTTCCACCGTGATTCTCGCTAATTTCGGGCATGCACTTGCAATCCCATCTAGAACCTGCTATATACAAACATACAAGAGATCGATTCTGCGTTGAACATCATTACGATCTTCATTAGATACGGATCTTTAGCCAACAACCTGTCGCATTCTTGCGGAACCGCTATTATCGCCGTTGCACCGGGACGATTTTGAAGAGGAGGGATCTTATGACAGACATGCGCGATTTTATGCCCAACGAAAGAGCTTCTCACTACATGACAATCCCGTGTGACCTGGAATCTGAACGCCACACGATTGACATTGTAGAGGACTATCGTTCCCTATTGCTACAAATCGCCACTCCCCTTCTATCCAATCTTGCAGATTGCAACGACCTGGAAGAAGCACGAGAAAATCTCTACAATTACGTAAGCGAACATCAGCGAAATGCATTCGACCGTTCACAATCGTTCACGAATCGTTTCCGTATCCGTAACGCAGTACGGGTTTTTCTAAACTTACTCGATCCACACAACGAAAAGGAAGCCAAATTCAGCTTTGTCCGTGCGTTGTGGGACATTTCAAACCAAATCAACCGCTCGGATTTGAAGCCGGATTTCCTGGCGGAAACGTATTACCTGTTTCTTGGCTTACACGGCCAAGGTGATCGCAACACAGTTAGAAACTTCCATAATATCGAGCTACTTAAGGGACGCCAGGCAGCGATACGCCGATCTAAGCAACTGGATGAACTTGCCACTCATGCAGAATCAACAATGAATCGCTATCCTGATGGGCTGAGCAAAGAAACCATTCGTGTCAGAGAAAAATATAAGCAACGAATCCTAAACTATTTCTCAGCAACTGAAGAAGACTGGAACAACTGGATCTGGCAAACCCGACATGTCATCAAGGACACAGAAAGGCTACAGGTCCTCGTTCAGCTTACCGATAACGAAAAGCATGCAATTCGACAGGCAAAAGAACTTCGCCTTCCATTTGGCGCCACTCCATTCTACCTTTCACTTTTAAATGATTTCGGCAATGATGACAGGTCTTTACGTGCTCAGATTTTCCCGCCGCAAAACTACATAGCCGCCATGCGTGAGAATCGAGACGACCTGGAATATGCCTTTGATTTCATGGGAGAACACGACACATCCCCTAAAAATCTGATTACGCGGCGCTACGCCAATATCCTGATTTTGAAACCCTACAACAGCTGTCCCCAGATTTGTGTATATTGCCAGCGTAACTGGGAAATCGACGAAGCCATGGCACCGGAAGCGATGGCCACTCCCGATCAGTTAACAGAAGCCATCGAGTGGATTGCTCAACACGATACCATCCATGAAGTACTGATTACCGGTGGCGATCCATTGGTGATGGGTGATGGGCGCATTCGGGATATCTTGACCCGTTTATCGGAAATTTCCCACGTTTCGCGAGTACGAATCGGCTCGCGCATGCCGGTCACAGTCCCCATGCGCATTACAGACGAACTAGTAAATGTTCTGAAGGAATTCACCATTCCCGGCGTTCGTTCCCTGGATCTGGTTACACACGTCCAGCACCCATACGAAATCAACCCGGACATGGTTACAGCAGTACAAAAACTACGAGACGCAGGGATTGGCGTATACAACCAGATGGTTTTCACTTTCTACATTTCGCGGCGTTTCGAGGCGGCCAAACTACGCCGTATGCTGAAACAGATCGGAATCGATCCCTACTATACCTTCAATCCAAAAGGGAAAGGGGAAACCGCCAACTACCGCGTCCCCTTGGCTCGTCTGCTTCAGGAGCGCGGTGAAGAAGCGCGCCTGTTGCCCGGATTGGAGCGAACCGACGAACCCGTTTACAACGTTCCAAAGCTTGGGAAAAACTACCTCAATTCCGCTCAAGACCGAGATCTGATCGCCATTCTACCAACAGGAGAGAGGCTGTACGAATTCCATCCCTGGGAAAAGAACATCGCGGAACAGCAGACCTACATCGGCAAAGACGTCCCTATCTTGTCTTATTTAAAGCGGTTGGAACAGATCGGGGAAGATATCGACGACTACAGCAGCATCTTCTACTACTACTGATAGGAACGCTCCAGTAAAGCACCAATAGCTTGCTGCACCAAAGCTGCGGTCTGTTTGGAAATCGAGAAATACTCTTCATAGTTACTGGGATGACTGTCTGGTGTGTAATCGCTTTCGGGCAGAATGTACCCGATTTCATTATTCGCCAGCCCGAATTCCATCAGTAGATGTCCCTGGGGAAGTTTTTCGCGATATCCTGAAATCGCAGGATACTCTTTAATACCGTATGCACCTTCGGATTCATCACTCCAATCATAGGTGGACGCCTCACGCCCGATGGAAAGCTCGGAAAACAGTTCACCGGGTATCGTTACGATGTGAAAAATACCGAGTTGAAGATGCGCCAATGTCATCGGCATACAACCGTAAAAACCGCACTTATCCGGATTATCCTTGATCATTCCATCATAAGCCTCCAGAATTCCGGAGTTGAAACCGAGGACAAAGACGATGTTTTCAAAGGGAAATTCGACATTTTCCGTATCGATGGCAAGTTCCCCCTCAAGAGGCACAGCCTGTTCAGCCAGCGCCTTCAGCGCATATTCCCCCACAATATATCCCATGCTCCAGGCTTTGGCCGGGATACTTTCCTCCACCAGTTCCGGCTGACCATTTTCCAGAACCGGTTCTCCTTGTTCCGTTCTAAGAGGCACATCAACTCCAATTGGCGTCAGCAAGCCACCTACCGTGCCGCTGAAATAGACACAGGTTCCGCCTAACTCCTCTTCAACTTTCTTTCTCGTCCAGCGAGGGAAATCCGCGCTGTAAATATCTTTTTCAATCAGCGCTTCCGGGTGGCTGTGCCAGTTGATCATCGTGGCAACGGTCAGCTGCTGGTCATCGACGAACTGCGCCACAACAAAATTTGTATTGGTAACATGGGGAATTCTCGAATCCCGTATCAATGACGGAAAATTCGAAGCCGTTTCGTTGATTTCAATCGTCGCAGCCTTTGCCTGCACGGGAACCATCCTTGCGGCAGCCTCCTCAACCAGTTCGATTACAGTATCTACCAAAAACGCACTGTATTCCGGACAACGCCCGGATTGATTCAGCCCATCTCCCCATACTCCGATTGTATCGGCGGCATTGTGCGTATGCGTACTCGAAATGATCACATGATCCCGCAAAACGCCCTGTTCTTCGAGTCGATCCTGAACCCTAGACACATCCGTAATCAACCAACCGACCAGGTCCATCGACACCAATACGGCATGTACGCCGTTTTGCTGTAGTACGATCACACGTGCTTCCAGATCATCATTGGTTCCCTCCGCCATCCGATTACTGGCGGTACCTCCCATGTATTTTGGGCAGGGGTGATTTTCATCTGTGGGCGTAATTACTCGCCAGGCAGCAGCAGCATATAAACGTCCATCCATAACACTTGGAATCAACCCCGTGTTAACCGAATCCATTTCAACGTCATCTTCAACCTGATCGATCCCATCGAGTTCCAAGTCGCCATCCACGGCATTCGTATCATCATTCGAATCACATCCGCAGATCATCAGAGCAAACAGGATCACGTGCAACCCACAAACCAAGCGTAGCATTTTCATTTTTCTTCCCTGCATTGAGCCATAAATCCATTTGTGGAACGATATGGAATTCCAAATCGCTTTTTCGCTTCACACTCACGGGCACTAATGGCATCAGTCTGCTTTATCTCACCATTTCCGTCAAGGAATCGATTCCACCGATCCCATTCAGCAGGAAAAAACTCTCGATTGTTGTCACATCAACGCGCCCCTAACGTTCACTATATTCTAGACCCTGTTTCTATAATAATTTTCATAACACTCCTATCTCCTTGTTTTTTTAGTGTTTTTCACATGACACATCCATATGTCGTTCACTACTCGTGAACGTTTTGTGGACTTTGGTAGTGTTTTTCGCTTGCCTTGCAAACCAAGCTTTGCCACACTGAAGCCATGAAACGGAGCAAACTAAACATATTCGACTACACGGACTTCAGATGCTTCCTGCGCGATCGCCTTGGCGAGATGAAAGAGCAGGACAAGAAGTACTCCCTCCGCTACCTGTCCAATAAAATGGGTCTTTCAAGCAAGAGCCATTTGAAAATGGTCGCGGATGGCGCCCGGAACCTGTCCCCCGAACTGGCGGAGCAAATGGCCATTGTGTTCGGGCTGAACGAACAGGAAACCGGTTTCTTTCTTGTCCTGATCCGTTTCGGTCAAGCCAAGAGCCTTTCCGAGCAACAGGACGCACTGGCAGAACTTAGGAAGAGGCGCCGCTTCCTTGCAGTTCATCAACTTAAACTGGATCGTTTCGACTATCTCAGCGATCCGCTAACCCTGGCTCTGCGAGAAATGATCACGTTCGCAGACTTCCAGGAGAACCCGGACTGGATTCAAAAAAGACTGCCGAAAAAGGTCTCTAAAAAGAAGATCCAGGACGCTATCGACAAATTGCTTCGTATCGGATTACTTTTTCGGCAGCAGGACGGTTCATTGGCTGTTGCAGAAAAGCATCAGCACACTGGAGACGACTTCCGTTCGACCGCCTTGAAGTTGTTCTATCAGAATGCCTTTCGCCAGGCCGCACAGTCCTTAACCCAACCTGCCGATGAGCGGTATCTCGGTGGATTGACCATGGCGATTTCCAAAAATTCCTACGAGAAGATTGTGGATCTTTACCAAGAATTCATCACCGATGTTCGCAGCATTGTAGATGAAGACAATGAATCAAACCAAGTGTATCAACTCGTGATGGGTCTTTTCCCATTGACGAAGCTACCATCCGATGTCAAGGATGGAATGAAAGAGGAGGTTTCCCATGAAGAGTAACCAGCGTTTAGTAGTGTTGTTGTCAATGCTGATGCTCCTGTTTGCAGTCAGCTGCGGCGACAACGGTGATGTTCAGTTCCAAGGGGATGACGATCTCGCCGACTTGGAAAACACCGAACCGGATGTCTTTATCCTTAAAGGAGGCAGCACCGGCGAGGGCAATCCTTCCAACATTACCGTTTCCTTTTCAACAATCAAAGCCGACATTAAAAACGCAAATGACATCTCCTGGGAAAACCTTCAATTGAACATTAAAGACGTGTTCATGTCGGACGAAGCCACCTGCAATTTGAAAGACGGCGAAGTGCTGGGTCATGGCGATGGCCAGATCAACATTTCCTTCTTGAAAAGCAGCATGGCTAAACTGCAATTGGAAGTTCCTTCCAATCAGGAATTCTGTGCCATTGACTTCCGGCTGACCACCGATACGGCTGGCGCTCCCGGCTTCCGCGCACAAGGACAGACCCCGGATGGGAAAACCATTATCATTCAAACTCACTTAAATGGCCGTATCGGCTTCACACCTCCGGAAGGCTCCGCTTATAAATGGGAACCGGATCAGGAGGAAGAATGGGTTCTGGCTTTCGATTTGGATCAACTTATCCCGGAACAGATTATCAGTCAATTGACCGTATCCGACGATGATATCGTGCGCATCGACAGTGAAAACAACAGTGATGTATTGGAAGATATCCAAGACGCCATCATCGACGCGGCTGCTCTTTACTCCGATATGAACGGCAACGGCGAAGTGGATTCCAACGAGGAAGACGCCCAGAATCAAACAGGAACCGGCGACCCAACCCGCAGCGAAGCCACCGAGACCCTGCTGAACGGTCCGCAGCTTGTGTTGGAGCAACCTCTGTCCGAACTCCTCCATGGATTGAACATTCTCCATTTCGACGCCTGCTCTTCCTCTTCCCCCCTTGGCGACGAACGCAAGCCGTTTTCCTTCAAATGGGACTGGGTAGAGGGTCGAATCCCTGCATCCATACAAGAACCCAAAATTATGCTGTTTTCCAGCAGTATGGATGATGAGACCCCAGGTATCGCAGGGCAATGGGTAAACGATTGCCATCCCAAGGCCTACCTGCCCGTGGCCGGCGAGTACTGCATCCGTGTCTGGCTCAAAGACAGCGCCGGCGTCCCCTACACTACGGATCCGGATTGCACGGGCACGGAATGCACCGATTACGTCGAATCCTGTTTCGAAGTCCTTCCTTTCGAAGACTTGTCCGTTGAATTGATCTGGGATCATGGCGAGGATACCGATCTGGATCTTTTCCTGGTGCGCTACCGCGACGACGGCACCTTCGGCATGGCGTCGGCCTATTTTGATCGCATCGAGCCATCCGGAACTGTCACCATGCCGTCCTGCACGTCGGACAGCGACTGTCCCGGAACGATGACCTGCGATACAGGCACGAGCACCTGTAACAACCAATGCAATTCGGACAACGAATGCCAGCAGATCCAGTCCTACTACCTCTGCAACCAGGAATGCGTGATTGACACCGAATTGAGCTACATTCCCTGTGAAACCGACTCGGATTGCGCGGAAGGCTACTGTTCTCTTGGGCGATTGGGACTCAGAGGTGAATACCAACTGATGTGCACCGAGCACCCCACTGAAGCCCATAACGACACCTGTTACTATATGACGGCAACAGCCTCTTGGGGGCCGCGCAACACCCTTGAAGTCGCCTGCACCTCGGACCAGGACTGCCAAGGCGAGTTCGGAGCCGATTTCACCTGCGACACCGGAATCGGTTTTTGTGACATCGGTTGTGAAAGCAGCACCGAATGCCAGGCCTACAGCAACCAATCGCTCTGTACGGAAGCGGAAGTTTGCGACTTGAACGACACAAACGACGATCCCTTCCTCCAGATCGATGACGTAGATGGCTGGGGACCTGAACTCATCTCCATCTCGCAACCTTCTAGTGGGCGCTATCGCGTCGTTGCACGCATGTACGCTGATCCTCAAGATATTACAGGCAGTTCGCCAAACGAAACGATCAAGGCGTACGTGAATATTTACAACAACGGCCTGCTGTTCAACAATACGCAGATAAGCAATGAGTTCAGCGAGACTACAACGTACTGGAAAGTGGCCGACATCATAGTCGACAACTCGGGCAACATCACAGTTGAACCGCTGTGTGCGGGCTGGACGATGACCACCTGCGAACAAACCAGTGAATGTCAACAGTACTTCGGCAATGACTTCGTCTGCGACACGCGCACCTGGAACGACCAGAAGTACTGTAGCACCTGTACCGACAGCAACCCCTACAACTGTGTATTGGGCGATGCGTGCAGCACGGATGCGGATTGTTCCACTGGAACCTGCCAGTCCTTCAGCCAGAATTTCTGTCGCTGCGGTGATGATGACAACATGGAAGCTCCCGATTTTGATAACGATCCTTACGCCAACCCGTTCTATACATTGCGAACGGGAAAATTCGACCCCAATAGCGACACCAATCCTCGCTCGATCTGGTGCGATGACCCGGCGGACTTGTACAACGCCACCGACACCTGTTCTTCCTTGTACGGGAACTAAACTCTCCCCCTTGTTCCCCTCTCCCCGGCGGCGGGCCTTTGCCCGCCGCTTTTCTATTGGAGTTTTAGAGCGGTTCTTAATCATTTTTAGCCACTAACTTGAAGAATGTGTGGCATAGTCTTACGCGATCGAAGATCGTGGAAGGCTGTGTGTCTTCAATACGTTACACACGGCCTCCCGGAATTTCCATTCCGTGAGACCATGGCACATCGTGAGTTCTCGATGGCCAGAAATGAGTAACACCTAACTCTAATAGGCTAGTGAATCGTCTTTATTGACATTGACCACTATAACAGTTTGAATTGACGGGACAATCCATCGTGCGGCTCCAAACCAGGCAGCCCTGGCTATCTTTGGTGCAGGTTTTATATTGTGTCATTCCCACACATGTGCTGTCACCATACTCGGAACATTCGTTATTGCAGCAATAGGAGATGAATTCGCAACGGGCGTAGCTTTCATAATCGGTTTCGCAATGTTCGCTTTCCCGGCAATTGTCGCGGGTCTCCCATTCATCATACACAAGGGGACCATTGCATTCCGTTGAATAGCCGGTGCACACACGATCCGCCGTTCTGCGCAAGGCTTCACCGCCACAACCACCGCTACAGGAATAAGACACTTCCACGGAACGATCGCATACCGAACCGCTCTCTTTGATGTTGCAGCCATCGCAGCACTTACCACTTTTGCAATCGCAACAGTTTCCGGCAACACAAACCTGCGATCCATAACAACCACCACAGCTTCCACCGCAGCCATCGTCTCCACATTCCCGATTCTCGCAATACGGAATACATTCACAAACGAAATCGACGCATTCCCAGTTTCCATCGGGGCAATCTCCACAACTGCCGCCGCAGCCGTCGTCACCACATTCCTTACCATCGCAATCTGGCTGACAGCATGCAAACTCGTAACAAACCTCCCCTTCCGGACAGCCGCCGCAACTGCCTTCGCAGCCATCGTCTCCACATTCCTTACCTTGGCAATCCGGTACGCAAGCATTACCGTACAGATGAACCTTGGTGTTACAGGAAGAGGCCTCTCCTTCCGTACTTAATGCGAGCAACCCATTGTGTTCCCCAGCCGCAGTCGGGGTGAACTCGATACCACATTCCTTTTGGTCGCCCGGAGCCAGTTCGAACGGCGCAGCGCAGGAAGAAGCGGAATCGAATGTAAAGTGTGTTTTTGAGCCGCTATCCAAAGCCAGAGCCGAAATCGTAAACGAACCTGCTCCAGCTTGGGCGCTATTACTGAACGTAAGGCTCGCCTGCTTCGTCGAGCTCTCAGGATCGGCAGCATTAAAAGACACAACACCGAAATCGATGTAGGAAGGGGTAACAGACAAGCTACTCTCAGCTTCCGGCGCTGCGACAATTGGAATCTTAACAAGCTCCAAATCAGTTGTGATCTGGATTTCACCCTCGACTCGACAACTTCCCGTGGATGTATAACGAACCGATAGCGTATGAGAGTCGCCATCGTTTAATGGAATTTCAGTCCCTTCAGTCCAAGGCCAGTACTCCGTTCCCTGACCGTCCTTGTAGCTGGTTATGACGAACTGTGGCGGCGTATCTTCTGTAAAAGCGACTGCCTTTACAAGGGTGCCCTCTCCATACAACGAAATTCCACAAGCCGAGACTTTCCCCTCTCCTTCCGGCATGAAATTGAATTCAAGCTGATTACAGGTGGAAATCCCTAAAACGACTTCCTCATCGCCATCGGTCTGCGGCCATGGAAAATCCACATCCCCCTGCAAGCCGCTTTCCTGCTCACAGGCCACTGCCAGGAAAAAGATACAGATCGAAAGTACGACTTTTAGATTGATCCATTTCATTGCATTCCCCTTCTAAAAAGCTACACCAAGGAAGGTGATCAATTTAATTTATATAGGTTGTATGGTTTTGTATTGTAACGGAAAGAAAGGCGGAAGCAACCCTTTTCGAGTTTCCAGCATCCTTTAATGCATTGTTTCAAGTACGAACTAGGCTTTCATATCCAACACGAGTTGCAGTAGATGGTCACCGATCTGGATTTTATCGCCTTCGGAAAGTCGTTTCGGTTGTGAAATTTTTTCACCGTTAACGCGCGTCCCCGCAAAACCGGAAAGATGTTCAATAAACCAGTGGTCGCCGTACTTTTTTACCATCGCATGAACTTTGCCGACGGTTAAACCGGAAGGAAGTTGAATGGTCGCGTCGTTGGATTTTCCGATTGTGATTTCCGATGATTGAAGAACGTAGACGCTTTGCCGTAATGGTGTCAACGCTTTCAGATGCGCCTGTCTTTTGGAACTCATTTCATTTCGAATGGCATTCAGTTGGTTTGCATCCAGCCGCATCGTGGCATCTACGGACACGGCAGAATGAACCGGAGTTGGCGTTTTTGTGACAATAGGCTCCGGTGCCGGCTTCGGTTTCGCTTTGGAAGTTTCATCCTCATCCGCTAACGCAGCGAGGGCGTTTAGAATATCTTCACGTTTATTGCCGGAAATTCTGCCTTTTTTTGCCGGTTCATCAACGGATTGATCCTGTTGTTGAAATATCAGCAGAAATTTTCCGATTTCGATGCGGTCATTATCCGCAAGAATACCTTGTCCGGTCTGCTTACCATTGATAAACACCCCGTTTTTCCCGGAAATATCCTGGATCGTCCACCCCTGCGGTTCTCGAACGAGCATGGCGTGCTTGCGAGAAACCATGACATTATCCAGTCGAATATCCGCTTGCTCCAGGCGACCGATCAGGTAATGTTCTTTTTCAAGACCAACTTCCTGCGCAGCATCACGCCCCTTATACACAACGATCTTGGCCATCTCGCCTCCCACTTAAAATGGACTGAATGTTGTGACAACTACAATCATGTATGCATTGATTGTATCCGATTTTTCGTCAAATTCAATCAAATGTGGACGAATGTACGATCAAATTCGATTAAAAGCAGGTAAAAACGATTCGAAAGGAATTTATTGAAAGCTTACATTCAGTTGGTACGGACCCGCTTTTTCCTGTCCATTCTCATCCACCCAGGTATCAACGACCAGCAGGTAGCGTCCAGGCGTAATTGCATGGTCCAGCGAAATATGGCTGCGCTCCCGGCAGGCATTTGAATCCGCGCCATCAAGGATGTAAATATCCGGATCGAAGCGATCCTCGTCACTGACACTAACAGAAGCAGACAATGTCCCCCGTTCTCGAATATTCATCACGTAGACGACTTCCGGTCCGCTTTCATCGGCGTCGGAACAATTGTACACGTCGAATCGATCTTCGATAGCGGATGAGGTATCACCGTTGTGCTGATATGGAAATTCGCGAATTTTGTAGGGACAATCGTAGCTGCCATCATCCTCGGAACAGTCAGTCCAAACCGATGAAGCGATGTCGCGCACATCGATCAGAAAATAATCGACCGGAGCGCCCTCTTCCGTCCAGGCATTGGTGATAAATTCAAGCCAGTTCTCACTTCCGGGAATCGTCTGGCATCCCGCCGACCAGTTGTTCACTTCCGCCGTTTCCAGCGGCGCATAGACGCTGGCCAGATGGATATTATGGGCGCTGCCATCGCGCTCGTGGTCTTCGCCATAGTATGGCGGCAACCAGCCATTGCGGTCACTGTCCCAATGACCGTTATGATTCGTATCGTCACAAACGGGATAGCTCCACATCTGGATCTGCAAGGCATTGTAACCACGATGCCAACCGTTGGCGTAGTCATACAATCGATTGGCACGCAAAGAGGAACTGCTGTCCGTTCCAAAATTATACGCTCCGGTATCGGTGTTGACCGGAAATTCGCGGACATGTTTTCGGCCTGCGGCATCGATCCAAAGCAGCACGATAGTATCATTAAAGCGGTTTGGAAGGTTCTCATGCCACTTGAAAGTGCCCGGATAAGCACCACGCAACCCGACGACGCTTCGAACATCCACACTTCGGTCTATTTCGTACCACAAGGTTTCCTTGATGATACCGGCATACAACTCATAGGCGGCGGATTCGCTCAAGTACCAGGCTCTGTCTGAATATTCATAGCAACGCTCCCCACTCCACTGTTGCCCTCTCTCAAAGGGAGGCATATCGTCCGTATAATCGGGAAATACAAGCGAGCGGCTGCTTTTGCCCGCCAGTGGCACGGCATACGTTCCTTTTGGCGGCGGCTCGGCGTGGGCGATTCGATCGATGCCGGGATCAGTCTTTTTGAACGCGTTTTCAGCGGAAATGGGCGAACGAAACGAACGGGTCACCTCGTCATACTGAAAGTCGTAATTGAAATGACAACTAGTCGGGAAAGCACTGTCACCATCGGCTTGCTCGTACACATCCCCATCCGGCACCAACTCAACATCCTCATCCTGATCGCCATCGGAAATGCCATCCTTATCCTCAAGCGGATCGGCATCCATTTCCAAGTCTGAATCGCCATCGGAAATACCATCCCCATCCTCTAGCTGATCAGTTTCTGAATCACCATCTACGATCGGATCTGCATCACTGGGGATAATGTCCGTATCCCCCTGCGGCGGCATTGGCTCATCCACCGTATCGGAATCCGAAGGAGAAACGGGAGACTCCCAGTCCCCATCCGGCCAATCCTGCGACTCGTCATCGCCACAAGCAGATAGCAGCAGAAGCAGCATAACCGCAAACAACAGATAGCATCTGGCCATCCGTGGCACTTTCATCTCATCGAATACTCGGATTTTTGTGTTCCAGGCAGCATCTTCGAGATGAAAGTCCATGGCCATGCTCCTCGCGTTTTGTTATCGAGTAGGTGGAGTTTCCTGGGAGTCGGAATTGATCGTCGGCGAAGGCAGATCCGCAACCGGCCCCTGTTCTACAACCTCACCATAGGTTTCGGCATCCAGCACGATCCAGTCGAACACTTCGCCATCCGGATACTTCGCTTCAATGCGCAATTGATCGCAACCGGCTTCGATTCTCAAGAAGTTATGCTCGTAATGAGCGACGCTCGTTTGCGGCCAGTCTTTGCACCAGGCATCCAGACCACCACCACCGCCACCAGTGATGATTTGAACGAGTCCATCCACCGCGCCACGCTCGTAGCCGTGCATGTGGCCACTGAAATAAGCGTGAAACTTCTTTTCGGCCAGCAGCGGCAACAACCAACCACGCACCGGATCGTAGCCGTCGTAGTGGCAGGAGCCATCTCCCCAGCCTTCGGCATAACCGGGTTCATGCCCCAGTGCAAAACGCCAGGTAGCCTGCTGTGCGGCTTCGGAATCCAGTTGCTCGCGTATGTAGGTGGACAGATCGGTTTCTACGGCACCGAACGGATAGAAAATCTGGTTCGTATCGATGACCAGGAAAAAGGCATTGCCGTAGGTAAAGGAATAAGTCGATTCCTGCTCCGGGTGATCCGGCGGATAGGGAAATGCAAACAGATCGTTGTAGTTCTCGCTGTAGTAATTATGATTTCCCATCGCGGCATACAAAGCCACTTCATGAAAGAGCCCTCGTGCCGGTCCGAATAGCTGCTCTTTCCACAAGCTGAAATCGGTACCATCCTGGGTATGGTCGCCAACACCAACCAGCAAATAGGGTTTCTCTGCGGCGATGCCATCCACTACCGTCCGGAAAACATCGGGACCGTTTTGATTATCGCCCCACACGGCGAAATTGAATCCCTGATTTTCTTCCACCGCCGTGTAGAAATGATGAAGCTCCGAAGTCGTCTCTCCAGAACGCACCTTGTATCCATAGCGTGTATTGGGTTTCAGATCGCTCAATACAACCTCATGAATCTTCACGCTACCTTCTTGAGTTGCAGAGAGATTCAAGTCGTCGCCCTCGCCAAACAGCACTTCACCATCGGCCTCATCCAGCGTATACCACATGATCGTGATACCGGTCGGAGACGGACTCATCAAGTACGGGCCCATCTCGAATGTTTCATCCGGCTGCCAATCCAGCGTTCGCTCCGAGACTTCCTCCCTGCACGCCAGCGGTGCAGTATCGATTTCAGCATCCCCTTCCGAATCGCCATCTGTGGAGAAATCGCCATCCACGCTTTCGATTTCGGAATCTCCATCAGTGAAATCCATATCGCCGTCGATCTGTTCATCCTCAGAACACGAACACAGCAGGAGAATCACACATACCTGCACCAACAGGAAACACCTGAACATGTTTTCCATCGTTACTACCTTTCACGCATGAGTTCTACAAAACAACTCGAACTACAAACCACGGGAACCAGAAAAACAAATCAAATATATAGAGTTATCGTACGGAAAGAGCCGCCCCCAGAGCACCGATCAATTGCGGATGCGGCAGCACCTTTACCGGGCGCTCCAGTCGTTGGCTTAACGAAGAAACCATCGCCGGATTCAACGCCACACCGCCGCTCATCCAGATCGGAACCGCACTTGGTAACGAACCCGCCAACGCCGCCACACGACCCGCCAAGGACTGCAACAGGCCGTTGACGATGTCGTTGACGTCCTCACCTTGGGCGACCAGCGACACGACTTCGCTTTCAGCAAAGACCGTACAGGTATTGGATACGACAATCGCTTTCTGCGCGTTGGAAACGCGCTCGGCAATATCTTCAAGCGGAACGTGAAGACGGGAAAGAATCACTTCCAAAAAGCGCCCCGTACCCGCCGCGCACTTGTCGTTCATATGAAAATCGACCACTTCGCCGCTAGTACCGATATGGATGACCTTGGTGTCCTGCCCGCCGATATCGATGAGTACCCCAGGCTGCTTCGCGTGATGGAATGCGCCCTTGGCATGGCAGGTGATTTCTGTCAGAATGCGCGTTGCCTGCACACGTTTGCGCCCGTATCCCGTCGCCCCGACCGGAATGGAGGCATCCAATCCGGCCTGCTCACGCATTTCCTTCAAGATCGTTTCCGTCTGCTGCGCGATCAAAGGATCGGTCGATTCCACCCGGTGGTACAGGATGTCGCCTTTTCCGTCAATCACCACGGCTTTCCAGGTCGTCGATCCGATATCGACCCCGATTGCTACTGCATCAGACATCGAAACTCTCCATGAAGGCATGCAAGCGCGTTTCACCCTGCTCGGTCGAGTACAGGCGCTGGTCGTTGTGATCCGCCTCCAGCACCAAGGCTTTCAATCCCATATCTTCGGCAAAACGTCGTTTGACGTCGATCTGGCCGACCGAATACGGTTTGCAGGAGCGGTCGCTATGCAATACCGCGCCATCCACCTTGTAATCCCGGGCCAATTGCTTCATGGTCTCCAGCCGATTGGCAAGATCCCGGTTGAGATAGACCATCAAATAGGCTTTGGCGGTGGAAACGTATGGATCGTCGGGAACGATCAGACGCCCCGCCTCCGCCCAGGCATTCGAGTAGGTTGCACAGACAAAGTTAAACCCGCGCTCGGCAAACATCGTTGCAAGTTCGCGCACGTTGAACCAGATCGGGAGATTGTCCCACAACAACCGGACTTTCTCGTCCTTAATCCCGCCAATCCCCTTCTTTACGCGGTCTTCCAACTCGTCTTTGAGCATCCGATAGTAGGCGTTGCATTCGTCCGTGCCTCGAATGCTGACAATCGGTGCAATATGGAAAAAGGTGTCGAAACCGGTCCAGGGAGAAGGCTTGGCGCGCGCGATTTCCAAACATTCACCCCACAAGTTGCTGCCTTCCAGGGATTTGTACAGGATCTCGACGTACTTCTCCTCATCCACCTTTCTTCCAGCGACTTTCTCCGCCACCTGGATCAGTTCTTCCAACTGTTCCTTGACGTACAATACGTGATGATCTTTCATCTCACCGTAGATAAACGGTGTATCGATCAGCACCAGCGGCACCTGGAAATATTCGGCCAGCGCACGATACCAATACAGAACGGTCTGACAGATATTGGTGCAACAAGCCACCAGATCCGGCTTGGGTAAACGTCCAACCGGCGTATTGGTCTTCAGCACGTTTCCGATGTCGGTGCGGGCATAGCTGCACACGTCGCGTGCATAGCCTTCCTGCTCGGCCACATCGGAAATTTCCGGCGTCATCTTTCGCGCACCGCACAATGCGGCATGATTTTCCGGATAAATGACATAATAGCCTAAAAGGCGCAGCACTTCGGACGGAAACCCGCTCGTCACCCAGGCCACAGGCACCGCGCCATCGGCGTAACGCCCCTGGAAATAGTGCATGGTCATGATTTCACGGAGCTTGTCGTTGCATTGCAATGGCGGTCCGAACGCATTTTCCTTCGGCTTGCGCTTCTTGCGTTTTTGTTCCGTCTGCCACTGGTTGAATTTCATCATGGCCGGACCGACGACCCGCCCTACCAACTCATACTGCAACCTCCGCTTAATCATGACTGCCTCCTGCCGTTGGACGCCATCTCCACAAACGCTTCCAACCTTGTAATCGCCTGACCGGACAATTCCGTCTCCAATTCGCCTTCCATGTAAAGCAGGGGGATATTCTCTTCGGCGAAACGCTTGCGAAGATGCGGAACATCGAACAGTTCAGGCTCGCAGAATTTGATGTTATGCAAAATGACGCCTTGTGCTTCCGATTCGCGGAAGCGCATCATCAGGTAATCGCGCCTTGGATCGATCAGGCCTTCGCGCGTGGAACAGGGAGGCTGCTTGAAATACAACTCAACCAGCGTATCGAAGGGATCATTTGCAACTTGAACAGGCTGGAATGCCGTAATGCGGCGTCCGATGGCGGCATAATCATCGGCAACAACAACCGCGCCCGCTTCGTTGAGATTGTCGTATATGCTCATGGGTTCCGGAACGATCCCGCTGATCATGATCGGCGTACCCGTTTGCACCGGTTGATCGGAAAGCCCTTTCTTCAGTTCCTGCAACTCAGCCAGGTACTCTTCCGGCCACAGATATTCACCCTTTCGTAGAGCACCATAGAACTCCTTGTCGCTTTGCGGTACATATCGGCGTCTGCCAATCAACTCCATGCGTAACGCATCGATTTCCCGATGTAGCCGGATGGCGTCGGCAAGTTTGGCAGGATCGAGAACGGTTCCCGTCAGTTGTTGCAGATCGCCGGCAAAGCTTAATAGCTCCTGTTTCAAGTAACGCCGCATGCTGGGGCGATCATCACCCTTGGGATGAATGAAATTGAAGACCGGCAGCGGCCATTCACCCAGATCGGGCAACTGAGTCGCCAAGCCCTGTATGCTATCGCAGGTATGCGGAAAAAGAACGCCGTCAACAGCCTGGATACCACCACCCGCCATGAATCCCAGAGCGTTACGCACGATCGGACAGACATAAGTCTGAATGCGTCCTGCTTCGGCGCTGCGAGGCGGTCCGGGAGGCCCCCAGATTTCCACCGCCAGAATATTCATTGCAGTAAGAATTTCCTTGGGATAGCTGATCGGAAGTACGGCCAGCACTTTCCGCCCATTCTCCTGTTTCTGTTTGGCTATGTAGGCGTTTCGCATCGTCGCATTCTCTCCAATTCTGCTTGTTCAAGCATCTACAGGTTCAAATTGTTTGGAACTGGCGTTTGCTTTGCCTGTCATTCATTCTCATTCGGCAAGTTGCTCTAGTATTGGTATAGATCGCGCCTCAGGTCAAAGAAAAATGTGACATCACTTTGATTTAAGTCACTTTCATTTCCAACCAACGGCCTTTCTGATAACGCCGGAACATCACTACACCCAGTACGACGACAAACAACAGGCTCGCCGCCCAGGCGCCATACACTCCCCATCCGACCCAGTCGCCCAGTACGAATACACCGGGCACAAACAGCGCCCAGCCAATCGTCAACCGAGCCAATAAAGGAAAGCGCGTATCGCCCGCTCCGCGCAACACACCATCAATCGTCAAGCCCATTGCATCGAAGATCTGAAAAGCGGCGGCAATCAGCAATATGCCGCCACCTGTGGCAACCACCGCCGGATCATCGTTGAACAGTGCAATCAATCGGCCTCGAAGCAGGGCAAAGATCAAGCCGACCGTTCCCATCAGCACCATTCCCCAGATTATGGTAAGTTTGGCTGACCGCTTGGCCAGATCGGGTCGTTGCGCCCCCAGATATTGACCGACAAGCGTCGAGGCAGAGACCGACAGCGCAATGGTGGGCATGAAGGAAAAACTGATCAATTGGAAAACGATGGTATGAGCCGCTAACGTTACCGCTGACAACGTACTGATGTATACCACCATGACATTCCAGGCGAGATTTTCGATGAACCAGGCTCCACCTATCGGCAGTCCGATACGCACAAAGGAAACAAGTTCTTCCCAGTGCAATCCGGAAAACGTCCGAGTGTCGTATAACTCATGATTTTTCTTGCCGAAATAAATTCGAAAGTAAATCAGCGTCCCCAACACACCCGCAGTTACGGAAGCAACCGCCGCCCCGGCAACACCCATTGCCGGAATCGGTCCGTAACCGAAAATAAGAATGATATCCAGCAGGATGTTGATTACATTGGCAATGATCGTAACCACCATGGGCGTTACGGTATCTCCCAACCCCCGCAGAAACGAAGTCAGGTTGAACTGCATCATGATCAATGGTGCGCCCAATAGAAGAATGCGAATGTACGTCACGGAAAGAGGTTGTACCTCGGCAGCCGTTCCAACCACGGAGATCAGATCATCGAGAAAAGGATAGACAGCCGCAATCGTCAATGAAAACGGCACGATCAACAGAAATCCGGCCACTACCCATTTGCGCAGTTCGCGAACTCGTCCTGCGCCATAACTTTGAGCCACAAACGTAGTTACGGCGGTCATCGTTCCGGCAAACAAACTGATGACGGCCCAGGTTAAAAAGCCACCCAATCCGACAGCCGCCTGTTCGGTGGTTCCAACCCTGCCGATAATATACGTATCCGCAACACTCATCAGGGTGTGCGAGAGAAAGGAGATCATCATCGGGAATGCGAGTACGATCAACTCGATAGACGTACCCGAACGTTGATTTACGACAGAACTCGACGTCGTTTCATCCGGTTGTACAAGAACGGAATCTGACATGATTTACCACTTCCGAAACTAGCTGCGTCGATCATTCACAGTATTCAATAATTCACAGAAGATCGTCGACTTAAAGAGACACAACCGCGTAATAGACGTTTCGCGGGGGCGCAGAAAAAGCGCAACTATACTGTCATTCTCCTCGTTTAAACGCAATCGTTTTTTATTCAGTGCGACTCATTTATCTTTCCATCGCCACAGAGAATAATGATTGTTTGGAATAGCTTGGATATCCTGATCCCTCCATATATTGGGCCTGGTCATATCAAAACGATTCGGGGAGCTTGCTAATGCTAATGAAAAGACAGAAAATCGGAATCATCGGTGCAGGAGCAGTCGGCGTGACACTGGCGTACACACTGGAAGTATCTGGAATTGCAAGAGAGATCGTGTTGCTCGACAAAAACCAGCAGCGCCTGATCGGTGAAGTGATGGATCTGAATCACGGTCTGCCCTTCTCTCCCCGCGTGGCGATAAATACCGGAGATTACGACGATATCCGGGATGCAGACATTGTAGTGCTTACTGCCGGAGCCAAGCAGAAAGCGGGAGAAAGCCGCCTGGATTTACTGAAACGAAATGTCGAAATCACACGTAATGTTCTTGGATCGCTATTAGAAAAGCCATTCGATGGCATTCTGCTGATCGTATCCAATCCGGTCGACGTTCTGACCCGGCTCTGCCTGGAGGAATCCGACCTGCCGCCGGGACGGGTTTTAGGCTCCGGTACGGTTCTGGATACGGCCCGTTTCCGCTTCATGCTCAGTGAATGGTTGGACGTCGACCCGCATAACGTTCACGCTTATATCGTGGGTGAGCATGGCGACAGCGAAACGCCGTTGTGGAGTTCCGCCCAGGTTGGTGGCATGTCATTGGAGCTTTATTGCCAACATGCCGGCGTAAGCTTTACCGAAGCGATCCGAGAGTCCATCACCGAGCGCGTACGAACCTCCGCCGAAAATATCATTCGCGCCAAGGGGGTTACGAACTACGGTGTCAGTATGGCAGTCGCGCGCATCATTCGAGCTATCCTGGAAGACGAGCGTCGGGTATTGACGGTTTCCACTCCCACTCGCGGTCAATATGGCTTAAACGATGTCTGCCTGGGCCTGCCGACGCTCATCAGTGCCAAAGGCGTTGAAAAAGCACTTGAATTGAACCTATCCGAACGGGAACTACTGGGGTTGAGAGAAAGCGCGTCGCGATTGCAGAGCGCCTATAAAAACACCTGCCTCCGTTGATATCTGAGTCTCTCTCTTTCTAGATCCTCTATCATTCATTCCTGACCATCGAGTAATTGGGATGTGCCATGGTTTCACGGAATGGAAATCCCGGGAGGCCGTGTCTAACCTATTGAAGATACACAGCCTTCCACGATCTCTGATCGCGTAAGACTATGGCACAAAATCTTCGTATCCGTAACTAGCAATTATTAAGAACTTCTATAGCAAAACTCTATATCGTCACCTTCTTGCCTTCTTCACGGTTTTTGCGATACACTTCCTTTCGATTTGCATACGCTATGGCGAGTTCTCTAGGAAAGGCGACTACATGACGCAATCTTCGAACGATCCTGAAGTTGAACAAACTCAGAAAAGTCCCGCTCCCGTATTGGTACTGGGAGCCGGTCAGAACCTCGGGTTGCACATCGCCCGGCGATTAGTCGAAGAAAACCGCCCGGTGTTGCTTTCCTATCGCAGCGACCCGGAAGCGGTTATCGATCTGCAAGTTAAAAAACCTGAATTGGTACGTGGCTGTTTTCCGCTTGATGCACGCACGCCATCTTCCGTGCTGCGCTTTTTCGAGCGCATCTACGAAACGACGGAAAGCCTGGCAGGTGTCGTCAATACCATCGGTCCCTTTCATAGACGATCGTTGATGGAAACCAGCCCAGAAACCTTTGAGGCGCTGTTCGAAGGCAACCTGCTGCAAGCCTTTATTGCCATTCAACAATCCGTGCCTCTGCTTCAGCGCAATCGAGGCGGAGCGATTGTTCAGTTCACTTTCGCCGGGGTCGAAAAACAATCCGCCTACAAAACGATAGGAGCCTATGCCGCCTGTAAAAGTGGCTTGCTTTCACTTATTCGATCCTTTTCTGTAGAACTCGCTCCCATGGGCATCACTGTCAACGCCATTGCACCGGGATTGACAGCCACGGTTGACGACGATCAACTGGGACTGAGAAAGCATATTCCCTCCGGTCGCCTTACCCGCGCAGAAGACGTTTACCAGGCGGTGCAATTCCTGCTTTCGGAACAAGCTTCGCAAATTACCGGGACGAACCTTGCCGTTTCGGGCGGCTTCGGCTGGAAAACGCCCTGATCGAGTGCTAAATCGTTAACAATCCGGGGGACGAGAAGAGGTTTGAACGCCCAATCTGGGACGATTGATCCACATAAAGCGTAGTAATCGTGCGGGGTTCTGACGTCGACCGGTGCGCGCCCAGTCGATCACGAAAAAGACCGGCAGGAAGAGGAAAAACAGCAGCATGAAAGCCGTAAACCATAGTAGCAAAACCATAGCGGAACCGACCATCAACACTTTGCACATGATTTGAAGAAACGATGCCGCTCCCGTTTTTACGGAAGCGGCATTATTTATGGGACAGTTCGGCTTGAAATCGGCCATTAATCCTCTTTACGCCAGCGTAAAACAGGCTTTCTTGCCGCCTGGACTTCATCAAGCCTGCGCCGGAAGGTGTGTTTCGGATAATCGTGGAAGCCTTCCGGTTCAGTCTTGCTCTCCTCATCGATCAGACGCATGGCTTCGATGAACTGATCGCAGGAAAAACGGCTTTCTGTTTCCGTCGGTTCGATCATCATCGCGGCATGGACGATCAACGGGAAATACACCGTCGGTGCATGAAAACCGAGATCCAACAGCTTCTTGGCCATATCCATGGTTGTCACGCCACGAGCGGCCTGGAGTTTGTCGGTAAAGACAACTTCGTGCATGCTGTCGGTTTCATACGGTAGATGGAAACGATCTTTCAATCCGGCGCGCACGTAGTTGGCATTTAAAACCGCGTACTGTGCCGCTTTTCTGATATTTTCCGGCCCCATCTCACGGATGTAGGTATAAGCACGCACCATTACACCGAAGTTTCCGTAAAAGCCTTTTATTTTACCGATGCTTTTCGGGAGATCCCAGTTCCATCGAAAGCCTTCTTCGGTCTGATGAATATGCGGAGCCGGCAAGTAAGGTCGCAGGATTTCTTTGACACTCACTGGACCGGAACCGGGGCCGCCGCCGCCGTGAGGCGTAGACATGGTTTTGTGAAGATTGTACTGAATGACGTCAAATCCCATATCGCCGGGACGTGCAACGCCCATCAGCGCATTCATATTGGCGCCGTCGTTGTACATCAAACCGCCGCCCTCATGTACGATCTGGGCGATTTCCGCAATGTGGCGCTCGAAAATTCCCGCCGTATTGGGATTGGTGACCATCAGCGCCGCCACCTGATCGTCCATGGCTTCTTTAACAGCCTCGGGTAGCAGGTAACCATCGGGACCGGACTTCACTTCCACAACATCGAACCCGCATAATGCAGAAGACGCCGGATTGGTGCCATGTGCGCTATCGGGAACCAGAATCTTGCTGCGCTTGTCACCGCGATCCATGTGATACGCACGAATGAGCATCAAACCAGTCAATTCGCCATGCGCACCCGCGCTGGGCTGCAAGGTGGTGGCATCCATGCCTGCAATTTCAGCCAGCATGTTTTCCAGCCGATACATCAACTCCAGCGATCCCTGCACCATGTGCTCGGGATAGGCCGGGTGACTTTGGGTGAACCCTTCGTAGCGGCAGGTATCCTCATTGATTTTGGGATTATATTTCATCGTACAGGAACCCAGCGGATAAAATCCGGTATCCACACCGTAATTCCACTGGCTCATCCGCACGAAATGACGCATGACTTCCACTTCGGAAATCTCCGGGAAATCGACGATTTCCTTGCGATCGAATTCGCTTCCCAACACCTGCGCCGGATCGACTTCCGGTACGTCGAGTTTCGGGAGACTGTATCCGATACGCCCCTGGCTGCCGCGCTCGAAAACAAGCGGCTCTTCCATCGCCAACCCGGTGGTTCCAGGAGCGTGCGTGCTTTGCTTATTGAGATCCGCACTCATGTTGCACTCCCCTTTCTTATTCCGCGTCCAATGCATCGATCAACGCATCGATGTCGGCCCGCCGGTGCATTTCGGTGACATTCAACAACAGGTGAGAATCCAGTTCGGGGTAATCGTCTTTAAGATCCACACCCGCCAGTATGTTTTTGCCGTACAGATCGCAGCGAACGTCGTCGGCATTCTTTCGGGCACAATGAATGACGAATTCATTGAAACTCGGAGCAGCAAAAGCGACTTTGTAACCCTCTAGCGCATCAATGCGTTTCTTGAGGTATTCGCTCTTGGCCAGATTGATTTCCGCCAGCCGACGCAACCCGCCTTTACCCATCAGGGAAAGGAAGATCGCCGCAGAAAGCGCACACAGTCCCTGGTTGGTGCAGATATTGCTGGTCGCCTTTTCTCGCCGGATGTGCTGCTCGCGAGTGGAAAGCGTCAGCACGAATCCGCGCCGTCCTTCCACATCCTTTGTCATGCCGCAAACGCGCCCCGGCATCTGGCGCACGAATTTATCGCGCGTGGAGAAAATCCCCAACGAAGGACCGCCGAAGTTCATTGCACCCAAAAACGACTGTCCCTCGCCTGCGATGATGTCCGCTCCGGCTCTTCCCGGTCCGGGTAGAATACCGTAAGCCAGCGGTTCGCTGAACGTGACCACCAACAGGGCTTTGGCGTCGTGCACGATCTGGGAAAGCTCGTCGAGAGATTCCAGCACACCGAAGTAATTCGGATGCCCCACGATCAAGCAGGCGACATCGTCGGTCAGCTTGCTTTGCAGGTCCGCACGATCGATGCGGCCCTGATCGTCGAATGCAACTTCAACCAGATCCTCGGGAGTATTGACCATGTAGGTCTGGGTCACACGCCGGAATTCCGGGTGCACGTTTCTGGCGATCAACACTTTGGAACGCTTGCGCTGAATGCGGCGAGCCATCAAGGCCGCTTCGGCACAGCCGGTCGCGCCGTCGTACATCGACGCATTGGTCACTTCGGCTTCCAACAACAGCGAGATCAACGTCTGGTACTCGAAAATCGCCTGCAACGTTCCCTGGCTGACTTCCGGCTGGTAGGGCGTATACGCCGTGTAAAATTCGGAACGGCGCAAAATATGGTCCACAGCCGAGGGAGCCAGGTGAGAGTAGATCCCGGCACCGACGAAGCTTGAAAAACCTCGAACCAGATTCTTTTCGGACAATTCCCGAAGTTCGGCGATCAATTCCGGTTCGGAAAGCGCCTCGGGCAGATCCAATGTGTTAGAAAGTTTTAAATCATCCGGAATGGAGCGAAACAGATCGGCAAGAGAATCGATACCGATCTGGGCAAGCATCTCCCGGATATCTTCTTCCGTGTGCGGTAGATATCTCATGATCAAACCTCTTTTGTGCTTGTACTTACAAGGAGAGGTTACTCGTCCTGTTCGGCGACGAATTTTTCGTAGTCTTCAGCGGAAAGCAGATCGTCCAGTTCATCCGGCGAAGACAACTCGATTTTCACCATCCAGCCCTGACCGTAGGGATCCTGGTTGACAACTTCCGGGCTGTCTAAAATATCTTCGTTGATCTCAACCACTTTCCCGCTTACCGGGGTGAAAATATCCGAAACCGCCTTGGTGGATTCAACGGAACCGATCGTATCGT
The DNA here is from genome assembly GCA_965140415.1 of Myxococcota bacterium. GTDB lineage: Bacteria > Myxococcota_A > SURF-8 > SURF-8 > SURF-8. The sequence goes on along the minus strand of OZ223209.1, from coordinate 2,375,534 downwards.
CTTGAGACACTTCATCTTCTACTTCGGGTAACTCTAGAAACACCACATCCCCAAGCTGTTCTTGCGCGTGATCGGTGATTCCAAGAGCAACCACGTTACCCTCTTTCTTTACCCACTCATGTTCCTTCGTATACAGCAAATCACCCGGAATACGCATTGCGGTCTCCTTTTCATATATTTTAGGAAATCGACTCTTTACTTGTCGCTATCAGAGCTTGTTTTCAAGGCATTCTTCGTCGTACCAAACACCTAGTGACGGTGTAATTCAAAAGGTCGATAGGGTCAAGAGAAATTCAGGCTCTTGCAGGATTTTCACGCATCTTCTATTGCGGCAGGTAATTTCCACCATGTTGAGGGGTCGCCTGATACATCGGCCAGGATGCCTCCGCGTCGACAGAATCTCCTTTTGCATCGATCAGACGGATCTTCAATTCGTTGTCGATAAGAAGCAGATCCCCGGCGGGTGAAATCACCAATGGAGCAAGTAAACGGGTTTGCAAGCGCATACGCCAACGCAACTGACGCTCATCGTTGTCGGTATCGGCATAGTAATCGAACGCCCACAAATTTCCGTTGGCATTCTCACCACCTACATACACGATATTTTCCTGACCGATAACCGGAGTCGCCCCGACTTTTCCCTCCAGCACCATATCCGGCAGGTTCTCATCCAAATCACCGTTACTGATACGGATCGGTGTAACCACACCTTTGACATTGGGACTCCCTACCGTACCGAAATCCTTTTTCGAACAAAGCATAATACTGCCCTCGGAGTCCGAAACGATCTGATACGGCATGAATTCATCCAGGGTTTGCGAACCGAAGTTAACCACATTCAACTCCGTCAACAACCAGTTATACAGGTGAAATTCTTTCGCAGATGCAGCCATCAACCCTTTGCCTAACGGATTGGCCGTGATCATGCTGACTTTCTGCCCGATATTGAATCGATCCACATTCTTACGAATTCCGGTTTCACTATCCAGTGAAACGACCTGACGCCCCATACCCACCGTCAACCAGGTATAACTTCCACCTTTCGGAAGGACAATCGCCGTCGGTCCCGTTTCATCCACATCACCGATGAAGGTCCAATCGATGTCGAATGAATCCCGATTCTGCGCTTCGGCATCGTCCAAGTGAGTGTAATAGGTACGAAAACATTTGGTCCTTGTTCCGGCTGTTGCACAGGAATACACCGGCAGACGAACTCCCCCTTCGATCTCTTCCAATTCACCCACAGCAGGCGCACCTGCTTCAGACAACCCGAGATCGAAATCGAAACGCAGACATTCCGCTTCCAATTGCCCGTCGTGCCTGACATACAAGCTACCGTCACTGCCAACAGTCAGTACCATCAAGCGCTGATTGCCCCCTTCCACGACAATGGGAGCAGAGACAAACGAGGTCAACGTTTCCGCCTGACAGCGCCAACGCTCCACTCCTTCGGTCGTAATTGAAATGAGTTGATCGTAGACCGTGGCATAGATCGCGCCATTGGTTTCACTCGCAGCCAATGCATAGGTCTGCTCGTAACCGAGAGGCGGTTCCACCTCGGTATCGAATACCATTTTTTCGCGCTTGATCGTCAGTTGGCGATTGAATCCCTGCTGATGATCATACTGATCCGTAGCATTGGCAATGACGTGAACTTCAAACGGATAGATCTGTGAACCACTGGGCAACAAGACATCGAAATCCGTAATCGTATACGGGAATTCATCCGTCGAAGTAAGCTTTATCAGCGTATGGTTAAAGTTATCCTTTAACTCAAAGTATGCCTGTTTCAAGTTGGAAAGGTCTTCAAAACGAATTTCCATTGGGGTTTCTGCAAAAATCACACCCTCATCAGGATCTTCTTCGGACCAGGCCACGCCCCCAAGCACCAACTGCGGCGCTTCGGTATCGATATGGATGATCACGTCGTCTTCGACCTGACGATGCCCATCCACACGATCTTTTGCGCGCAGCATCAACACATGATCGCCAGGCAACAGATCTTGCGCCGGGGTATTGATCGTCACCTTCCCGGATGCATCGAACTCGGTGATGGTGGTTTGCAGTTCATCATCGATGTAAAATTCCACTTGCTGCAAATGATCCTGTACATCCGCTTCCACCTGGATCTGTTGATCATAGCCGAATTCATCACCGGACTCCGGTGAAGTCAGCGTTAGCGTCGGGTCGCTATGATCCACGTAAACCAAGCGAGTGGCGGTTGCAAGCAAGCGCTCGTTTCCCAGCACTTCAACCACGAGCAGCGCCTCACCTTCCTCGATTGCAGAAGTGTCCCATAGGGTTTCATAAGGTGGTTCGGTGAATTCTTGCAACAGTGAACCAGCCGCATGCAAACGGATTGTATCGTATTGCTCCAATGTGTCGATTGCCAAGCGGATCAATACCGCAGAATCCACAACGGCATCCGCTTCCGGTTGCACGAAACGCACGGAAATAACCGGGGGAGTTTCGTCATCCATCTCTTCATCTTCCCCCCCTTCCATTTCTTCGATTTCCTCATCCCCATCGATCGGAGTTTCGCATTTGCCGCTCTGCTCATTGCAGATCTGTCCATCCAGACAGCCTCCGCAGGGATCGACAGGCTCCAGATCCGGATCGGCATCCAATTCCACATCACCATCGGAAACTTCGTCTTCATCGCCCTGCGGTCCAACCGCCACACAACGATGCGCTTCACAAATTTCACCCGGGGGACAATCGATCAACGTATAGCACTCGAAAATACTATCGCCTTCCAAATCGCCATCGACAACCGTGTCACCGGTACTTGAACAAGCGACAAAGGAACCTGCGAGCAGTATAAGTGTAGCTATCAACAGTCCATGTGGACGATACGATTTTGCGAACATCGGAATTCCTCAATCAAATTTACGTTTCTGCAACAGAAGGCAATATCTTATCAGAGCAGGTACGACTCGGGCAACTCTTTTGAATCCATTCAATCCAAGATATTTCTTGTATTCTCACCGTATACCTTATATCATGTTCAGCTCGTCATCATAAGATTATTTGGAAAAACCCAAAGGGGAAGAGTTATGGAAGAAGAAGTTTCCACTCCGTTTGTTGTATTGAAGTTTGGTGGAACCAGTGTTTCCTCCCAAAAAAGCTGGGATACCATCGCCGAAGTCCTACGTCATCGATTGGAAGAGGATCTGAAACCGATCTTGATCTGTTCGGCGTTAAGCGGCGTATCCAATCAATTGGAAGCCCTGCTCGTTGCCGCTAAAAATAACGAGCATCAACAATTACTTGGCGCGTTGATCGCCAAACATCAACAGCTCGCAGAAGAATTGGGACTGAATTCGGAAGCCCTGCTGGGCGAAGATCTGGAAAACCTGTCCCGCCTGTTATTGGGCGCATCCTTGACGGCGGAAGTCAGCCCCCGCCTGCATGCACGCGTACTGGCCCACGGCGAGTTGCTTTCCACAAAACTGGGGGCAGCGTATCTCAATTCGAAAGGACTTTCAACCAGTTGGAAAGATGCCCGTGAGGCATTGCACTGCGTGGAAGATATTCGACTTTCCGATCAGCGGAAATTCCTCTCCTCCAACTGCAACTATGATAGCAATACTGCATTACAAACAGAATACAGCCAAGATCCGGCACAAATCATCATTTCCCAGGGCTTTATTGCTTCGGATTGTAAAGACAAGACTGTCCTGCTGGGACGAGGTGGATCGGATACGTCGGCAGCGTATTTCGCAGCCAAGCTTCAGGCCGTTCGCTGCGAAATCTGGACGGATGTTCCCGGTATCTTCACCAGCGATCCGCGTCTGATTCCCGTTGCACGCCTGATTCAATCCCTGGATTACGAAGAAGCACAGGAAATCACCTCCGCCGGTGCCGGGGTGCTCCATCCTCGTTGCCTGGGACCACTGAAAAAGCATGATATTCCATTGCATATCCGCTGTACGCATCATCCCAAAATGGATGGCACCATCATTTCCTCGGACACTCCACCCAGTTCGGAGCAACTGAAGGCGATTTCTTCCAAAAAAGGAGTGATCCTGATCGCGATGGAAGCCCAGGACATGTGGCGCAAGCCGGGCTTTCTGGCCGACGCCTTTGCCTGTTTCAAAAAGTATGGTTTGTCCATCGACCTCGTTTCCACTGCTGAGACCAACGTATCGGTCACACTGGACATGTCCAGTGAAGCGCTGGATCAGGCAACACTGGAAGCCGTTCGCCGCGACTTGGAGGAATTCTGCCAGGTTGAGATTATCGGACCATGCGGTTGCGTGTCCTTGGTTGGTCGGGACATTCGCTCCATTCTGGGGCAAATCGGTTCGGCTTTCGACGTGTTCGAGGAAAAACGCATTTACCTCGTCTCTCAAGCAGCCAGCGACTTGAACCTTTCGTTTGTCGTCGATGAAGATCAGAGCGAGCGCCTGGTACGCAATCTGCACAGCCAACTGATTTCCGATAATTATCAGGCCAGAAAATTCGGTCCCACTTGGCGGCAACTCTTCGATAAACGCAAAAGAACCAAAGTATCCCGTCCGACAACCTGGTGGACGGAGCGACGGGAAGAGCTGATTTCGTTAGCGAAAAACGAGTCGCCCCTGTACGTTTACAGCAATAAGCGGCTCGGAGAAATGATTGGCAATATTCAGTCGATGGGCGCAATCGACAAGGCTTTCTATGCAATCAAGGCCAACAATCAGCCTGACATTCTGAAAACCGTGTATCAATCCGGGCTTGGATTCGAGTGCGTTTCGCCGGGAGAAATCGACCACGTCTTCTCTCTTTTCCCCGATCTGGACCCAAAACGCATTGTCTTTACACCGAATTTTGCCCCACGTAAGGAATATGAACAAGGACTGGATAAAAACGTTCGGGTTACGTTGGACAACCTGTTCCCCTTGGAAGCCTGGCCGGAAATCTTCCAGGATCGAGATGTGATGGTTCGACTCGATCCGGGTCATGGTCGTGGCCATCACAAGCACGTCAAAACGGCAGGAGCCAAAGCCAAGTTCGGCATTTATGAAGAACAGATCGAACATTTCGCCAATCTGGCGGTACAGAATAAGACTCGGATCGTCGGCTTGCACGCTCACACAGGCAGCGGCATCCGCACTTCGGACAACTGGAGCGATACCGCCCTGTTCCTGATCAACATGTCGGAATACTTCCCGGATGCGAAAATTCTGGACCTGGGCGGCGGCTTGGGTATCCCTGAAAAGCCGGGACAAAAGCCGTTGAATCTGGAAGCAGTCGATGAAAGCCTGAAAAAGATCAAAGCCGCCTACCCGCAATTCGAGTTATGGCTGGAACCGGGTCGATATTTGGTGGCCGAAGCCGGAGTCTTATTGGCAGAGGTTACCCAATTAAAGAAAAAGGGCACCATCAACTATGTTGGAACCAACGCCGGAATGAATACCTTGATCCGTCCTGCGTTGTATGGTGCCTATCATGAAATCGTCAACCTATCCCGAATCGAAGAACCGGCAACGTGGGTAGCCAACGTGGTCGGACCCATCTGCGAATCCGGCGACACCTTCGGTTACAGTCGCCACCTGCCGCCCACTCAAGAAGGCGATATTTTGCTTCTCGCCACTGCCGGTGCCTATGGCCGAACCATGAGCAGCGAATACAATATTCGCCCACCGGCGAAAGAAATTTTCCTGGTGTAGAAACAACTTCTCCCCGTCCAAGGACGGGGAGAAGCTTTATCCGAGCTTGCTTTGAAATTATTCGGAAAGAAAAAATGGTAGGGCCGACGGGAATCGAACCCGTACACCCGTGAAGGCGAGGGATTTTAAGTCCCTTGTGTCTACCAGTTCCACCACGGCCCCACGGCGCGCGATATTACAAGAACTTGCCCGTTTTCTCAAGTAAACTTTCACATCACCGTAATTTTTCCGAAAAACCTCGCCAATACCTGATCACCGAAAGCGATTTTTTATAAAAGCACGAACATTCAGTGACATTCGTTACAGGCCGGTCCCAATCCCCCGCCGTTATTGGGACCGTGGCAGGTCGAACAGCTACTACTCGAACCATCCTGATGCTTGACACCACTCCGGTTTTTATTGTGGTCACTTGAATTATGACAGGCATAGCAACTGCCCACACCGCCATCCAGATTAGCGCCATGACAAGCCGTGCAATTACTCAGCGGATCTTCTTTTCCCGGCTTATGCCACGTTCCATCCAAATTTTCCGTATGGCCATCCGGCACATCGGTCATATCCACATCCCCATCCGTGACGGCATCACCATCTGTCGTTCCATCACCATCCGGATTTGGAGAATTGTCTTCGTCGCATCCACACATGAATAACAGCATACATAGCATTACGAGCAAGGATGAAAATAGCGGTTTCATTAATCCCTCCCTCTTGTTCACGGCTATCGCACTTTGTCGGCTTGAAAGCCTAATGACAATCGTTACAGGCCGGACCAAGTCCACCAGTATTACTCGGACCGTGACAAACCGTGCAGCTATTGCTCGTACCAATTTTGTGCAGTACGCCATGCTGACTTCGGGTATGGTCACTTGAATTGTGACAGGCATAGCAACTGCCCACACCGCCATCCAGATTAGCACCATGACAAGCCGTGCAATTACTCAGAGGATTTTCTTTCCCCGGCTTATGCCACGTTCCATCCAAATTTTCCGTATGACCATCCGGCGCAGAGCTGGCATCCTCATCACCATCGATGGTCACATCACCATCAATCGTTGTGTCCCCGTCTGTCGTGGTGTCCCCATCCACGGCCACATCACCATCAGTCGTTGTGTCACCGTCTGTCGTGGTGTCTCCATCCACAGAAACATCACCGTCAGTAGAAGAATCACCATCAACGGTCGTATCCCCGTCTGTCGTCATATCTCCGTCCGAAGTGGGATCATCGCTTTCATTGCATCCCACGATCAACGTGAAAAATAAAACTCCTGTAAGTACGACCGAAAATACCCTTTTCATTTCCAATTCCTCTTATCAATGATGTAATTGTTCTTAGATGCGCCTTCGAAATCATCAGCTAGTGGCACTTGGAACACGCCGGGCCAAGTCCTCCGCTGTTATTCGGACCATGACAAGCCGTGCAGGTTGAACTTGTCCCGATCTTGTGCATTTTTCCCTGTATACTCAGCGTGTGATCATCTGCATTGTGGCAGTCATAGCAACTTCGCACACCACCATCCAATGTCGCACTATGACAGACGATACAGTTATTCAACGGATCGGCATAATTCGGACGATGCCGAACGCCATTGAGATTTTCCGAATGTCCCACCGGAACGTATTGTTCAACATCGCCATCTACAGCATCCGCCTCAACCCATTCGCTATCGACCCAATCGCCGTCCGTGCCATCATTGTCGATATCACCATCGACAATCAGCGGATCATGAAAGAGAAAGACCCGAAGCACCAGCGTAAGGTACTCGCCTTTATGCTCGACGGCATTGAGTGGACTGATGTGTATGAAGTTTTGTCCCGTAGGCATTTCGTCAAGGAAGGAGACATCCACCCACATGGGACTTTGCGAATCAATAATCAACGATTCCGGATACGCCATTCCGGAATGTGGACAATAGCCCGTTCCCATCGTCAGTTCCAGATCCCAGTCAGCCTCTCTTGTAGGCGGCCAGAAGGCCAACAGTCCCATGATGCGCCACACGTTTTCCGGGTTGTTCCAATGATGTTTGACATCTACTTCCTGGGTGCCGTCATAGTCTTCAGGAATGGAAAGGAAACCCGCATTGCCTTCAACTAACGTCGCTTCCAATCCACCATTGATAATCACCACAGGCAATCGCTCCGTTTCACCCTGCTTGCCACTGCCATCAGTGGCAACCGCACGAATCGAGGCAATACCGTTGAAGTAAGCATCTGTTACCCAGGTGAGTGTAAACGGTTCCGAATAACTCGCCGCAACGGGATCGGGATTTGAATTGACAAAAAGCTCGACTTTGCTGACCGCCACATCGTCGGTAACGGTTACAGTAACCTCTTGATTTCTTTTGACTCCCTGATACAGTTGCAAATCGGAGAATTCAATTGTCGGAGGGTGCAGATCCTGAACGGCTTCGGCATCGGCTTCGCTTTCGCTTTGATCGCCATCCACCTGTTCGCTTTCGGAAAAATCACCATCCGCAGATTGATCACCATCGGGAGCGACATCACCATCTGGCGAGATATCACCATCCGTCGATTGATCCCCATCGGAGGAAGAATCGCCATCAGCCGACTGATCGCCGTCTGTCGCATCACCATCCGCGACATCGCCATCCGCTATAGGATCATCCTCATCGGAACATCCTGAAATCACGATGAAAAACATCATTCCCAACAGGACCAAAAGCGTAATCCTTCGCATCATACAATCTCCAATGCATTGTATTTATTCGGCATTCTAAGCAAAGTGGACACCCGGAAACATGAGCTAGTATATCACTTTGCTAGGAATTGCCAATAAATTTGGCCGACTTGTTGGTTTTTTAACAATCGCAGCTATGGATTCTGCGTAAGTCTTTCAATGAATTGTCGGGCAGAGGGATACTCTGAAATCAATTGCTCCCGATTCCCGGATTCATAGTCAGAAAACTCGAAACCAGGCGCCATGGTCGTGCCCAGCAGAGCGAATTGTCCCCCATCTTTCAACCAAGCCCCCTGCCAGACACCACCCGGTACCACCGATTGAAACTGCTGTCCTCGCTCGAAATCGGAACCAAGAGTTACAATCTGGCTATGCCCATCCGGATAAAGCATAAGCTGATCTACGGGATCTCCGAGGTAAAAGTGAAAGATTTCATCGCCCGGCACACGATGCATGCTTGAAACGCCATCAGGGGTCAGTAAATAATAGATCGCGGTCGACATTGCTCTCGACCCAGAATAGTCATCCGGCAGGCATTCCGAGGACAGCTCCAATTTGCTGCGGTACGTCTCATAGTAATATCCCCCTTCCCCCGGCAAGGGTTCCAAACCGAATTTACGGATGATTTCTTCTGCTGTAGGCATCACATCTCCTCCAGAAACTCAACGCAGCTTTTCGTTTAATCTAACAGGCATGACTATGTAGCAATCAGATAAATGGCATGCAGAACGGCTAGTTGCCAAAAGTAACCGGCAACCGGTACTCGGGTATCGTGACCGGAATTTCCGGGTAGCGGGCAGCCATCAATTCAACAAACGGTGCAGTATCGACATTCTGACTGATCGGCGGAAAGGCATCGTCAATATGATGGATATACACGGCCTTGGGTTGCAGTTTTTCAACGATATCCGCCGCCAGTTCATGCACCTTGCTGTTTCCCTGCAAAGGCAGGCAAAGAACATCCACCCCAGTGGGATACACCTGCCCGGGGTCTAGAGCCAGACTCCCGATATGAAGCGCTTTGCTGCCCTGATATTCCAGCAACCAGGCGACACATTGTCCCATGGGGCAATGCCGGTGATCGTAAAGATTCCGTTTGAGGCGTGTCCAGTTCAGGCCGACATCGCCTTTGAAAAAGGCGGATACCGTACTGACAATCAATGGCAGATCGAAGGTGACATGCTTGGCATCCAAAGCGGTCAAGGTTACATCTTGAAATGGACTTTCCATGTTGGTCGGCATCGGAACCGTATGTTTGGCCAGCGCATCCGTCCAATGCTGCAAACGAGGCGCAACAGCGGGCGGTGCCAGCACCGGATGCGGAAGTTCATCCAGAATGGCCGGAAAATCCGCTACATGATCGAAATGCCCGTGCGTAACCAGAATGCCATCCGCCTGAGCGATTTCCTCCATTGTGATCGGAGGCAGATCGGGATTTCGCGTAAAGAACGGATCGCTGATCAAACTGGTTTCACCAGCACGAAAGAGAATGGTTGCATTTCCATACCAGGTCAATTCAATCATGACACCACCCGTTCATTATTCAGGTTTATTTCGAACCGAATCGCCCGAAAAAGAATCGTCACTCTTCCCGATTGTCGCTGACGGACTCGTGATCGTTAAAATGGAAATCGACTTCATACAGGTCGTAATGAGCGGCCTGCATTGCCAAAGCTCGATAGGTTTTCTGGGCACGATGATTTTCCTGATCGACATACAAGCGAATGCCACAGACATCCTCCCGGCGGGTGGCTTCCTCGTGCAGAGCTTCATACAACGAACGATACACGCCTTTACGCCGAAAATCGGGATGCACGTACACCGACTGAATCCACCAGAACCAACCGTTACGCCAGTCGCTCCATTCGTAGGTCAGCATCAATTGACCGACAACTTGCCCATTCGTTTCCGCCAGACGATACAAACCTTTACCCGCATCGGCCAGCAAGGCTTTCACGCCAGGGATAATCAGCTGTTTATTCAACACCTTATCTTCGGTTTCAAACGCCAACGCACAATTATATTCAACGATGATCGCCCAATCCGAAGGGGTAGCTGGTCGTATGTTGATAGTCATCACTCCCCTAAATCAATGCAGTGCTGAAGTAGCGCTCGGCGCGATCCGGTAAAATCGTAGCAACCCGCGCTCCGTTCCCCATCTCTTCGGCCACTTTTCGCGCGGCCCACATGTTCGCACCAGATGAAGTCCCTACCAATACACCTTCGCGACGCGCCAGCATGCGCGTGGTGTAAATGGCGTCATCATCCGTCACGCAAACCACCTGATCGATCATCTTGGTGTCGAGCACATCCGGAATAAAACCATCCCCGATTCCCTGAATCTGATGAATACGGTGCAAACCCGGCTCTTCTCCCAATAAGGCGCTTGCGCCTTCCGGCTCCACCGCGATGATCCGCAAGTCCGGGTTCTTCTCTTTCAGGAACTTACCAACGCCTTGCAACGAGCCACCGCTGCCGACACCTGCCACGAAGGCATCCACGCGACCTTCCATCTGCTCCCAGATTTCCGGTCCGGTCCCAACATAATGAGCTTCGGGATTGTAGGGATTCCCGAACTGGTTCATAATCCAAACGTTTTTATTGCGTTCTTTGATTTCCTGAGCTTTATCGACTGCACCCTGAATGCTTTTGCCTGCCGGAGTCGGGACCAGTTCCGCACCCAACGCACGAATAATCTTCTTGCGCTCTTCACTCATCGATTCGGGCATCACGATCACCACTTTGAAGCCCTTTCGAATTCCTACCAGCGCCACGCCGATTCCGGTATTACCACTGGTCGCTTCCACAATGATATCACCGGGTTTCAAAGAACCATCCTCGATGGCCTTATTGATCAGGTGCAATGCAATGCGGTCCTTGACCGATCCGCCCGGATTCAAAAACTCCGCCTTGGCATAAATCGTCGAAGAAAGTAAACTGGGAATCTCGATCATCGGAGTATTCCCAATTAAATCAAGTACATTCATCGTCTTCATTTAAGTCTCCATTCCCTCGTACACCACGAGGTCATTTCGCCAGCAAACATCGGCGAATGCTTTTATAAGTTCCATGAGCAACACCATCTGTGTGTTCCCTGCTTGACGGCAGAATTATAATGATTCCTTCTCTTGCAGTCAAAGGTTTGATTTTGATAAGATAGCTTTTGTGTTTCCGACTTTCCGGTAATCGGAGGGGGAAATGGTAGTTTGTTGCAATCTTGGAACAGCAACCGGGATAAAAAGTGTTCGTTTTTGAAGGTATCCTTGCTATCTTGTGAAAACGCTTTCACTTTTTTTATCTGTGCAGTGTGAATATTCTTGGTAGTTTAGGGTCATATTTACTGATTGATTGGCGAGGTCCATGGATTCGACCGAGTCACAACTCATCGTCCGCTGTCAAAACGGTGATAAGCGGGCTTTTGAAACGCTGGTAAAACAATACCAGCGAAAGGTCTTTGGCATCGCGTACGGTATCGTGCGGAACCAGCAAGATGCGTTGGATATCAGCCAGGAAGCTTTTTTACGGGCCTATAAAAGTCTGCCTGGCTTTAAAGGCGATTCGACGTTTTATACCTGGATTTACCGAATCACCGTCAATTTGGCGATCGATTCGGTCAATCAGCGAAAGAAACATGCTGCCGCGCCGCACGATGATACACGTCAACTCGACGACAGCGATTGCGAGTGGAGCACCTTCCAGCAAACAGGCGGAAATCCTGCCCGAGACCTGGAAAACAAAGAGTTGGCGACTTGCATCAATGCCTGCATGGAGCGCCTATCGGAGATTCATCGCACAGCGTTGGTGCTACGAGAATTGGAAGGATTGAGCTATGACGAAATGGCGGAAGCGATGAATTGCAACATTGGCACGGTAATGTCACGGCTCTTTCATGCACGCCAGAAAATGAAGCGGCTGATGCGCGTCTACTTACATGGAGAGGACGAATAACATGTCTGATCGTCCCATCGACATTCTAACCCTTTTGGATCGTTCCAGAAATGGAGAACTCTCGCCGGAGGAAGTTGCATATCTCGAGCAACAGCTTAAGGAAAACGACGCCCTCAACGAAGAGTTGGTCTTTATGGAAAGCCTTCAGTCGGGTGTGAGGAAAGACACAGAAAAGGCTTGTGATGCCGTACATTTCCCCAACTTTGCGGCATCCGTCATGCAACAAATCGAGACAGACACCCAGCCGAAGCCGTCCGTATGGAACCTCATAAAACAACGTTACAACCTGGCGCTGGGGCTTGCCGGTCTGGCAGTTGTGGTACTCGGTCTACAGTTTTATCCAGGAGGAATTGATCGGGACGAATCAATCTCCCTATTAGGAAGCGATTGCGTCGTTGAGCGACTTGAAAACACCAACAGCACCGCCATTGTATTCGAGGCCGAACCCAAACAGGAAAAGGAAGAACCCGTTACCGTGATCTGGGTATTCGAGGAAGAAAACCAGGAACGCAGTGTGAATTGAAAAGGAACACAATTTCAATCGGAAATGAGACAGAACTAACCAGATGACTTGTACGACCCGCTACTTTTGCTTTCTGATCGCCATAACCGCGCTGCTGTGCGCGTTGGCCGGACCGGTTTATGCCGGAGATATCGAAAGCGAAGTCACGGTAGTCTACGCCTCCAAAACGGGAAAATGGGTCGATCCGAAACTTGAAAACCTACATGAACGCCTGGCCGGTCTGTTCGACTTCACACTGTATCGGTTGGAAGCCAACCACAAAAAGGCCAGCACCTACAAGCAACCTGTCGACATGACGCTCCCCGGCGGACGCGCTCTCAAATTGACTCCGCTGGAAAAAGATTCGGAACAACGCATCAAAGTGCAACTTTCCATACCCGGCCTGATCGAAACCGACTTCCGCCTGAAAGACGGAGGAACGATCATCCTGGGAGGTCCGCGTCACGAGAAGGGAGTCCTGATTCTCATCATTCGTATGCGCCAGCTTTAGCAGGAAGTCCTTTCGTCTTTTTCTGTAACAGCCAATCTTCCCCCTCTTTATTCTTGCCAGCCTTTCGTTTGCAATTACAATGGTCGCATGATCGCTCCAAGTACTCACAAACGATTCCGGCAATTCCGGTTAGCGACCTTGTTATTGGGAATGGGACTGCTGTTTCTGCCATATGCCTGCTCCCCGTCCATTCCCGTCAGCCAGGAGATCCAAGAAGCTTCATCGTCTTCTGAAACCATACATGCTTCTCAGAAAGGCGATCAGCGCCCGGCAATCAGCGCGGAAGGTTTGCTGTGGAAAATCCCGCTGGACAATGGGTTCATCCTATTTCAAGCAGAAACCTTGAGTTCCAATGCCGCAATGGATGCATTTCAGCTCTATGACTTGAAACTGTCCCCATCTTTCGCAGACGGCTTACACTCCTCTCCGTCATGGCTCTTGAAGGCTAACCGTGGCAAATGGAATCAAAAAACGAATGAGCTGCTACTAGACAAAGGCGTCCAGTTCGAATGGGGAACGTCGAGTCGCATGGAAAGCGAACTAATGATGGTTGACATTGATCACAAAACATGGAGTGCAGAAGGAAACCTTCGCGTGCGATGGGATGGACTTTCCTGTGCGGCATCGAAAGCAGCAGGCTCGTTTGAAAATTCGTCCCGACTTCGCTTGAAGACGTTTCCGTCACACTTCACCCGATTTTAGAAAAAGGACAGCGCTAGTATGAACGTCCCCTCTTTAGTGTCATTGCTGAAAGCGAATCCGGTCCCACGCCCGGCAAGGATAGGGATCGCCATCGCATTTTTTGTGCTCCTGTTAACGACCCCGCTTTTAGCCGATCGTTCCCTCTTTCCATGGCAGGGACCGGAAAGTCTCTTTTCGCAGGATCAACCGATTGAAATTACGAGCGACCAATTGGAATTCAACCCGACTGACAAGCAAGGCGCGATTCTTTTCCGTGGCAAGGTCACGGTTTCCCAAAAAAACATCCGGTTGCAGTCGGATGAACTGAGCCTGGTGTGCAACGATGCCGGACAGATTCAATCCATGCTCGCACGGGGAAACGTCCGCCTTCAGCATCAAGTCTGGAACGCCACCGCAGGCAAGCTGACGTACGAGTCGAGTTCTCAGTTGTTGGTATTCTCGGATTCTCCGGCAGTGCAAAACGGCGCTCAACATATTACCGGGAAACACATTCGCTTCTTTTTAAACAGTGGCAAAATCGAGGTCGATAGCGCCGCAGCTAAAATTCAACTTCCCAAGCCGATGCCGGAAAACAACCCATGAATCCACAAGACAAACCTTCATCAGCACGCTCTCCGGTCATAAAAGGGAGCAACCTGACCCATCGCTACCGTAAAAAAGAAGTGCTTTGTGATGTGTCGCTGGAAGTGTATCCGGGAGAAGTGGTCGGCCTGCTCGGATCCAACGGAGCGGGTAAAACCACTTGCATCCGCTTATTGGCAGGACTATTACCCTTGAAGACCGGCTCTGTACACTTAAACGGAAAAACAGTCAGCGACTTACCTTTAAGTAGGAGAGCCAAGCAAGGACTGGGATACTTACCCCAAGAACCTGCTCTGTTCAGGCGTTTGAACGTTCAAGAGAATCTGGAACTGCCACTGGAAGAAAACGGTGTTCCAAAGCAGCAGGCTCTTGCCATCATCCAGGAATTACTGCAACGCTTCGAACTGCAAGCCCATCGTTTTGACAAAGCGGAGTCACTTTCCGGTGGAGAACGTCGCCGCCTGGAAATCGCTCGCCTGCTCTGCTTGAATCCGCGAGTGCTTCTTTGCGACGAACCCCTAGCAGGTGTAGATCCGATTACGGTGCAACGGATTCAATCTTCATTGCTCGATCTGGCCAAGGAAGGATTGGGAATCTTGATCACTGACCATAACGTAAGGGAAACACTGCGCATTTGTAACAGAGCCATTGTATTGAACGAGGGAAAAGTCATTTGTAGCGGTTCGCCGGAAACCGTTGCAGCCTCTGAAATTGTGCGAGAACGCTACCTGGGACATGAATTTCATTTGGATGACTGAAAGCTGTATGCTAATATGATGCCAACGTGATCGTTTTAAAGATTCGCGGTTGTAAACACGTACCGGAAACTGATCGAGTAGGGTGAAAACATGGCATTGAAGCTTGAGCTTACACAAAAGCTCAGCCAACAACTGATATTGACTCCCCAGTTGCAGATGGCAATCAAATTGCTGCAAATGACTCGACTGGAAATGGAGCAAATGATCCACGAGGAGCTGGAACAGAACCCAACTCTGGAAATGTCAGATCTGGAACCCAACGAAGAAACCAACCAAGACAGCTCCGATCTTGGCATGCAGGAAGATGCCGTCACTCCCGAGCAGCCGACTCAAGGAAATGAAACCCCAACATTAGCCGGAGCCGACCAGGCCGATCCCGATTCGCAAGTCGCCAGCGATCTCCAGAAAGCAATGGAAGAGCAAAGCCAATCCAGCGAACCGGACATGGATTGGGATAGCTATTTCGACTCCTACATGGATGGTCCATCCGACATCCTCCCGCGTGACACGGGAGATGAAGACAAAGCAGGCTTCGAACAGTTCCTCACCAAGGAAACGACCCTGGGAGACTACCTGCTTTGGCAACTCCGCTTTTCCAGCTTGGACCAGGACTTGCATCCCATTGGGGAAGAAATTATCGGAAACCTTAATGATGACGGATACTTGTCTGACATCAGCCTGGAAAACATCGCCGAGCAATTGGAAGTTCCGCTTGAATCGGTTCAGAAAGTACATTCGTTCATTCTCCGTTTCGATCCAATCGGAGTAGCCGCTCGCGATCTGCGTGAATGCTTGATGGCACAGGCAAAATTCAGCGAAAAGCGACATGCACTGGCCTCTCGGGTTCTTGAAGAGCATTGGGATCTGGTGCGTAAGCGCAACATTCCGAAACTTGCCAAGGCGTTGAAAGTCAGCAAGGCTGATATCGAAGAAGCCATGCGCGCGATCACAAGCCTAGACCCCAAACCGGGATCACAATACGTCGGTGAGCAGGCGGAATACATCACGCCGGATATCTATGTGTACAAAGTCGGGGATGAATACCATATCCAACTCAACGACGATGGCTTACCTAAATTGAGGTTGAGTGGGTATTATCAGCGTGCTCTGCACGATAAAAGCAACACGCGCGATACCAAAGATTATCTCAGAGGAAAACTTCGTTCCGCAGCCTGGCTGATTCGCTCCATTCAGCAGCGTCAGCGAACCATTTATAAAGTAACGGAATCCATTGTCACTCAGCAGCGGGACTTCCTTGATAACGGTGTAAGCGATTTGAGACCGATGGTGCTTCGGGATATCGCGGAAGATATCGGGATGCACGAATGCACCGTAAGTCGCGTTACGACAAACAAGTACGTTCACACTCCCCAGGGCATTTTCGAGCTGAAATACTTCTTTACCAGCGGTGTAACCAATACCGAAGGCGAAGGCGTCTCAAGTGAATCCATCAAGGATCGCATCCGTCAGCTTGTCGATGAAGAAAATCCAAGCAAACCCCTTTCGGATCAGAAACTCGCACAGATTCTGAAAGAGGAAGGGGTCAATGTGGCTCGTCGCACCGTTGCGAAATATCGCGAGATGCTGGGAATTCTTTCTTCATCCGGACGACGTAAAACCTATTAGAAAACGAGGCTACGTTTTATGGCATTGACGATGAATGATTTTCTCGCTGTCGAAGCGATTCAGCCTGCGCTTGTTTCGACAGATAAAGTTGCAGTCATCAAAGAACTGAGCGAATGGGTAAAAAACGTGTATCCGTTCGTCGATGAGCAGAAGGTCGCAACAGCCATCACAGCGAGAGAAAAGCTGGGCAGCACCGGTATTGGCCATGGCGTCGCCATTCCTCACTGCAAAATGCCCGGACTGGACAACTTGCTGTGTGTATTCGGTTTGAGCAAGAAGGGGGTCAATTTCGACTCGATGGACGATCAGCCGGCACATATTTTCTTTCTTCTCATTGCTCCGGAAAACGCGGCGGGAATCCATTTGCAAGCGCTTTCACTGATTTCCAGACTCTGCCAGAACGAAAGCTTCAGGGAAAACGTGTTAACCTGCGAAACCGCAGAGGAAATCTTCGAACTCATTCAGAAACATCAATAATCCGGGCGGGAGCCGTTCATGATTCAATTGACGGTAAACGATTTGCTCGAAACCAAGGAAGACGCTCTCGGCTTGAAACTGCTGGGCGGAGCAAACGGTTTGGGGCGGCGCATCACCCGGTACCGCATCCAGAAGTCGGGACTGGTATTGACCGGTCTGTTCGAAAACGTTCATAAACAGCGCATCCAGATTCTGGGTCAAAATGAACTGAGCTACTTGGCTTCTATTCCGGAAGAAACCCAGCACGAGGTACTGACCAAATTGGTACAGCAGGACATTCCGTGCCTGATCGTTACGCGCGGACTACCCGCCCTGCCCTCTATTCTCGCGGTTTCAGAGGAAAACGATATCCCGGTTTTAGGCACCTATACGATCACCTCCACATTCATTCTGCAACTTACACGCTTTCTGGAAAACAACCTTTCAAGCTCCACCACCATTCACGGAGTCTTACTCGATGTCATCGGTGTGGGAGTGTTGATCATCGGGAAATCGGGCGTGGGTAAAAGCGAATGCGCCTTGGAACTGCTGCTGAAGGGACACCGTCTGGTAGCCGATGATGTCGTGCAGGTCAAGAAAGCCTATCCTGCGACATTGTGGGGTTCCTGCTCGGCCCTGACCCAGCATCATATGGAAATCCGAGGCTTGGGCATTCTGAATGTTGCAGAACTATTCGGCGTCACCGCCGTTCGCGACCGCAAGCGCATCGACCTTGTGTTGGAACTGGTTCAATGGGATGGCAACGTGGAAATCGACCGTCTGGGTTTGGAACACAAAACCTACCCGATTCTGGACAATGAACTCCCGCTGATCACGATTCCGGTCACTCACGGTCGCAACATGGCGGCTATCGTAGAAGTCGCCGCACGCAACTACCTGCTACAGGAACGCGGGATCGATTCGGCGCTTGCATTCCAGAAACGATTGGACGCAAACATGATCCGCGAACGGATGACGGGGGAACGCCCTGTGTTCGAAGCAAAAATCAATAAAGAAATCGAATAAGCATTCGATTGGAGTATCCATGCGCATCATCGTAGTAACAGGACTGTCCGGGTCGGGAAAATCCACGGCGATCCGAGCATTTGAAGATCGAGGCTTTTTCTGCGTAGACAACCTCCCCTCCACACTCATTCCGACTCTTGTCGATTCATTGTCCAACTCCGGGCAGGAACTGGATGCGGTTGTATTGGGAATCGATTCACGCGAGCGTACCTTTTTAGACGGGTTCGATGCGGCCACCCGGCAGATGTCGGAAGCGGGGCACCAGGTCGAGGTGATCTACCTGGACACCAACGATCAAGCCCTGATTCGACGCTTCAGTGAAACGCGCAGAAAGCATCCTTTAGGAAATATCAGTATCGTGGACGCACTGGAATCGGAAAAACGCCTGTTGGAACCCTTGCGTATTGCGGCCACTCGAATGATCGACACCTCCGCATTGACCGTCCACGAACTCAAGCGCCAGATACAAGGCTATATCGATCAGGCGCATTCTTCTGAAACATTGAACGTCATTCTACTGTCGTTCGGCTACAAGTACGGCGTTCCCTTAGAAGCGGATCTGATGTTCGACGCCCGCTTTCTGCCAAATCCCTATTTCGTGGCGGAATTGAAGCGCAAAACAGGTAACGATCAGGAGGTCTTCGACTACGTAACCTCTTGCGAACACACCCAGGTCTTGCTGAATCACATCGAGGGACTGCTCGGTTTCAGCATCCCTCTTTTCGATTACGAGGGCAAGAGCTATCTCACCATCGCGATCGGATGTACCGGCGGCAAACACCGTTCGGTATCGCTTGTGCGCGCATTGGAAAAGTTTTTACAAACGAAGATGCCGGAATACCATGTCGCGGTTCGGCATCGGGATATTGAAAAATAAACGTAGAGGATCGGAAAACGACTATGATCGGTGTCGTATTGATGACACATGCGAATTTAGGTGAAGCGCTGTTACAGAATGCGCGTGGCATTGTCGGCGAGCAGCCAAACGTCGCCACTCTTTCCCAGCAACCGGGTATCAGTTACCAACTGCTTGAAAATCAGCTGTCCAACATCCTACAGGAACAGGATAACGGTTCCGGCGTGTTGATCCTGGTTGATATCTACGGGGGAACGCCCAGTAATGTTGCCCTTTCGTTTCTGGAAAGTCACCCTGTGGCGGTGGTCACCGGATTGAACTTGGCGATGCTGTTAAAAGTGCTGGAAGCGAATCGTAACAGCATTCCCTTGCAGGAACTGGCTTTGATTGCCGAGCGTTCGGCCAAAAACAGCATCCGTCCGCATTTCTCCAAGCCGCTTACCTCGCAGGATGAACCACACATAGAAAGCGATGACGCACAGGTTATGGGTAACCATCACGAAGCACGGGCAACCGTGACCGTATTGAATAAATTGGGATTACATGCAAGTACAAGCGCCAAGCTGGTCAAGTCGATGAGCCGCTTTCAAAGTACGATCACCCTGACCAAGGACGATCTGACCGTGGATACTAAATCCATTATGGGTGTTTTGATGCTCGGCGCCGCGCAAGGAACCGATTTAGGCGTCCACGCCGTCGGCGATGACGCCAGACTTGCAGTGGAAACGATCGTGCAGTTATTCAATTCGAAATTCGATGAGGATTGAACGCGGGATGGAAGCGAAGAAAAAGAAAGGAATCGTGCTGCAAGGCATCGGCGTTTCACCCGGCATTCGCATCGGAAGGGCGCAGCTTATCGACTCTCCCAACCTGTCCGTGCCGATGCAAGGCATCGAAGCGGTTCAAGTTGAAAACGAAATGGAGCGTTTTGCCTCTGCCGTGGATGTCGCCATCAAACAGATTCGCAATCAAAAGAATCGCATAGACCGCCAGACAGCGGAAAACCACTACTATATCCTCGAAGCCCACGAGTTGATGCTGCAAGACAACCTCTTGAACACTACTGTGGAGCGCTTTATCCGCAAGCATTTATTCAATGCGGAGTGGGCGTTAAAGCTTACGGTGGAACAGTTCATCAGCGAATTCGACAAGATCGACGACGAGCATATCCGCAAGCGCAAGGCGGATTTGCTGGATGTCAACTTTCGTGTGTTCGAAGCCCTGATGGGCGTTGAGCATAAAAGTTTCGATGATATCGAAAGCGGTGCGATCATCGTCACGCGCTATCTTTCCCCAGGAGACGCGAGCAATTTCTACACGCAGCAGGTGGGTGCGCTGGCGCTGGAAGTAGGCGGCAAGGCCAGTCATATCGCCATCATTTCCCGTTCGATGAACATCCCGGCGGTCTTAGGTCTTGAAGGTTTGATGTCCTCCATTCAAGACGGCGACGAGGTCATCCTGGACGGTACGCGGGGGCTGTTTTTTATCAACCCCACTCAGCGTCAATACGACGACTACCGCAAGAAGGAAAAGAAGCACGAGCAGATGGAGTCGCTGCTGCTTTCGCAGAAAGCGGAACCGGCCCTGCTGCTCGATGGTCCGCGCATCACACTGAAAGGCAATATCGAATCGCTGGAGGAAATTCCGGCGCTGTTTAAATACGGGGCGGAAGGCATCGGCCTGTTCCGCACGGAGTTCATGTACATGGGACGCTCCGAACCGCCCACGGAAGAGGAGCACTACCAGTATTATCGTCGCCTGGTACGGCTTGCGGACGTCGGCCCCGTTACGATTCGCACTCACGATATCGGCGGCGACAAGCGCCCCTCCTACTGGGCCTTTCCCAAGGAAACCAATCCGGCGCTCGGCAGCCGCGCCATCCGGGCGATTCACCAGAACGACGCCTACTTCCGGGCGCAGGTACGCGCCATCTATCGAGCGGCAGCGCATGGCGAGATCAAGCTGCTGTTGCCGTTCATCTCCGGTGTGGCCGAATTGGAATGGCTTATGGGTATTTTGGATAACATCAAGAAGGAGCTGGACCGGGAGAAGGTCGTCTTCAATCCCGATGTGCCGTTAGGTGTCATGATCGAGTTGCCCAGCGCCGCCATTGTCAGCGATTCACTGGCGAAGCGGGTACAGTTCTTCTCGATCGGCACCAACGACCTGATTCAATATACCCTTGCGGTAGACCGCGACTCCGAACAGCTCGCCCACATGTTCACGCCGCTGCATCCGGCCATTCTTAGGCTGTTGCGCAGCACCTGCGATAACGCGCATCAGGCCGGCATCGACGTGGCGCTGTGCGGTGAAATGGCTTCCGAAATGATTTACACCCTGCTGTTGGTGGGTCTGGGTATTACCGAGTTGGGTATGCCGCCGTCGTCTATTCCCTACGTCAAGGAGATCATACGCCGTTCGACGATGGAGCAGGCGCTGTGGCTGACACGCGAAGCCATGCAGTTCGACAACGTCTCCGAAACCGAATTACTCTTGCACGCCGAAATGTCCAACCGCTTCCCGGAGTTCTTCGGCGCGGATATGTAGGAGGGGGGGATTTCAGTAGTCTTCAGTCTTCAGATGTAGAATGGGTAATTGTTTTGCCCATCTTAATCTTCATTCCAATGTGATGGGCATGGCAAATGCCCATCCTACTCAAGCTTTGCCCATCAATTCATTCTTTCCCATGTTATGGGAATTGCAAATACCCATCCTACTCAAGCTGGATACAAAACCTTAGCTCAAATGCAGTGTATTTGACAACAAACGCAAAATATCAGGATGAATCAGACAAGCTACCCAGCTATTCATACTCCTTATCAATAATTGCTTTCAACTGTTCGATAGCCTCGACTGAAAACCGAATGGATTGGCTTTTCTTCCCCTGGATTTTGCGGGTCTCTGAGCCATAAGTGTCTATCTGTAAATATTTCTGCCCATCATGCTCGACAAATGAATAGCTCGCATTCACTTCGGTGTGCTTGTGCTCTTTATCGATATTTATTTTTTCTAGTCTTCTTACAATTGCCATTTTTTTGCCTTATTCTTAGATTAACTGGAACTTCGTTTCTCAGACATAATATTAATTAGTTGTCCTAAGTCGTTACTTCCTCTCCCCCTTCTCCAACTCTTCAAATCGTTTCTGCATGACGGCCATGTTGCCGGTGAGATCGAACCAGCCAAGCTGAAAGCTCGAATAATCAAAGCCGCTCATAGCCGAACCCAGCCGCAGCGCATTGGCATAGTAGAGCCACTGTTTCACCCACAGCCGCTCCAGTTCTTCGTCAAACATATTTTTCGCATCGCAGCGTTTCTCTTTCCAGGCTTGCTGCATTAACGCAGTAGCGGCCAGCACCATCTTGTCCGCCTCATCTACCGTATTTTCGAACTTCTCGAAATGCCCCTGCACCCAGCCGGTTGAATGACAGCTCTTGCAGATTGCCTGCATCTGCTGCTGCCGTTTTTTAATTTCATCCTTTTTCAGCAATCCTTCACTGGCAAGCGTTCCATCATACGAAGTCGGTAGCGGTTGCCCGTCTTTATTTCTAAGAGTCGCGGTATTGCCATGCACCGGCTGAGGATGCGACGTGGGCAGGCCGAAAATGCGCGTCCACAAACGCGCCCCGAAATCGTGCGTACGCTTGGCTATCACATTGCCATCCGGCGTCACAAGCGCGCTGCTATGGCACACACTGCAAGACGGCGCCTGGAAATCCGTTCCGACTTTCCAGGGCATCCCCTGCCAGTCGATCGAAGCGGAATCCGATTTCACCAGGTTGCCATGCTTGCTTTCGATGAAAACTTTATAAGCAGGCGCGTCCGGTCCCGCGTGGCACTGCGAGCAGGTCTCGGGTTTTCTGGCCACCGAAATCGAAAAGGCATGCCGTGCATGACAAGCCGTGCAAGAACCCAAACTGCCGTCGGGATTTTTTCTTCCAACGCCCTGATTGGGCCAGTTGCTCAGTTTGGGAACTTCGAACTCCCCTGCCTCTTCATCTTCAAGGCTCAGCTTTCCAACCACCTTGACTTCCGTTCCATGGCAGGAATAGCAGGCTTCATGCTGCGCCGAAATCCGCCCGGAACTGTCCGGCAATTGACCACGATGAGACGCTGGAATGGCAATGGATTCTTCCACCAAAGCCTGGAAAATGGGGTTATCCCGCAGGTTAGCTAACGCATGAGCTTTTTTACTGTCGGCATATTGCTTTGCTTCCGTTTCGTGACAGCTTTTGCAATCATCAGGAGTAACAACGACATTGATCTGGTACCCCATATGCTCGAAATTATCCCGATGCTTCGTGGGGTTAAGCGAGTGACACTCGTAGCAACCGACCGCCGAATTGCGAAGTGCTTCGGGAACAGTTTTCAGGCTGGACATTCTCCGCTCGTTTTCCGGTAGGTTCTTCGTTTGATTGGGAGTCGTTACGGCATGTCGGCTTTTCTGCCAATCCGCCACAATACCCGGTGTCACACGCCGGTGACAGTCCAGGCATTCTTCCGTTTCGCTACTGATCGTTGCTTTCGCAGCTTCTTCACAAAACGCGCGGCTCTGAAAGCCACCCCCCAGCGCAGCATAGAACATGAAGGTACACAAGGTAACTCTAGGTACAAATTGCAACATGCCATTTCCTTATTTTGAGTCTAAAGATGCACCGCCACATGATCTGAAAAACAAATTGATCCTACAGCTTTTGATTGGAGGATTCAAGTAGAAGCCTGCGAAGACTGGACAACAAGTGTTGATTCAGCGATCTTCGTACCAGGATTCGATTTCTTCATGGCAGGAGGTGGAACAGCTTTTGTTTTGTGCATTGTAGGTGCCAATGGACAACTCGACATCCGCCTGTCCGTTGACGTGCAAGCCGACGTTTACGAAGTTTTCCTGAGCATCGAGTACGGCCTTGTGGCAGTTCGTGCAATCCAGGCGAAGATCTCGAACATGCTTGTCGTGCATTCCAGACAAACGACTGCTCGCCTGTCGGCTGCCATCATCGTGACAACCAGTGCAAGTCAGCGCTTGCACGGAAGTCCATGTCGGAGAAGAACCGCTCGTTCTGCCATTACCGTGACACTCATTCGCCGAGCAAACGCCGCTTTCGGAATCATACGATCCTGACTTCAATGCAACTTCCGCCTGGCCGTCGCCGTCCAAGTGACCGGCATCGGTAAAGCTCGCCGGTTTAGTGTGGCATTCGCTGCAATCAAATGCGCCATGGTGCTCCGTAGTGCTTACATGTCGGCTATGCGCCCCGACTTGCGGATCGCTTCGCTCGCTCTCTCCAAAAACGCCCTCCGGCGGAGCGCCGCTTTCGTTGTCCACGCCACCATGACAGAACGTGCAGTTTCCGGCCAATGTCGCATCTGCATTTTTCAGATGGCAGCCATCGCAGGAAACACCGCTACCGCCACCTTGCAGATCCTCGCCATGGCAGCGAGTGCAATCCTGCTCGTGCAGAATGAATGCGCGCCCGTGCCGCTCCTTTGCAACAAAACCGCTCGGGTGATACTCGCCGCCCCATTCGGCATCGGCGTGACAGGTGTTGGTACAGGTTCTAGTGGCGGGATCGTACTGTCCCAATGCCAGAAGGATGTCTTTCTCTCCATTTACATGCAACTGCTTGTCTATAATGGTGTTTTGCCCATCCACCACATCCATGTGACAGCCCGCGCAGGTCAACCCCGCCAGCACGTGCACTTCGTGACTGCCGTACATGCTCTCCGGGTGTTCACCGTCATCGTGACAAGAGTTGCAACCAAGCGGGTTTTCATCCGTCCAGGCTGGTGCATCTGCGGTCACAACGCCATCGCCGTGACATAGGATGGAAGAACATTCACCGGAATCATACGCAGCCCGGCTACCGGCCAACCCGGTAAAGACCACATCCGCAGCGGGAGTCTCGTCTAAATGCCCGGAATCATCCAAACTTGCATAGACAGGATGGCATACGCTACAAGCATATGCGGTATGGATTTCCGTTTCCAGCGCATGCGCGTCATGCGCCCCGACCGCTGCGAGCGCCTTATCCTTGTTTCCATAGACATCTTCGAAGCGGGCGTCTTGCTGCTTGGAAAATGAAGGAGCGGAATGACAGAACCCGCAATCGCTATCCATGCGACGTCCTGTCATACTTTGATGGCATTCATCGCAAACGACACCGCTTATACCACCCTGACGCTGCTGTCCATGACAGAACGAACAACGGGTGTAATCCTGCAAATATTCTAAACCGTGCCGCTCCGATTTTACATAATCCGTAGGATGTACGGGGCTTTCCAATTCATAGTCACCCGGCAAGCCATCTGGTAATGTTTTATCAGCGCAACCGAAAAGAACTACGCCTAACAATAAAAGAAGCAATGAAAGGAACAACGCTTTTGATAAAAGGGAAAGCAACCTTTGCATCATTTCCCTCCCGTCGCGTGACAGCTCGCACAATAGCCCGGCTGGTGGCAAACCCGACAGTTAGCCGAGAGCCCTGACGGCGCGGCTTTGCCGTGCAGATAGCGCCAGCTACCGATATGATTGCTGGGCTTGGTATCTTTATGACAGCGAATGCAAGTCCCTGACTCATGACAGGTTTTGCAGCGTTCACGATCCCAGTCCGCCTGACGCCCATGTAGGCGCATACGCCACAAGCCATTATGATCCGCCGGTTTTCGCTGACGATGACAGGCTACACAAGCCTGAGAACGATGGCAGAGTGTGCACTGCTGCCCGTGATCGTCGAAAACGCGCCACTGCGACTCCACACCATGACGTGCCAGCCAACTCGCTTTGTGGTCTTCCGGTTTCAGCTTGCGACGATCCTTGCCATGGCAGGCGGTACAGTTTTTCTCATCTACTTCGATTCCGTTTTCCCTGTGACAGGCCGAGCAATCGCTGAAATTCATGGTGGGCATACCGGAAACGGGAGGAAGATCTTCATTTACGCCTTTGTGGCATTCCTCGCAGGAAAAAGACTGCGCATGAAGTTCATGGGAAAACTCCAATCGAAGAGGACGCGCAGAAGAACTTTTTGCCAACAAAGGCAGCATCGCGCTTTCATGGCATTGTCCACAACGTTCTTCAGTCGGCGCGAGTTCGGTTTTTGCGCCGGAGCCATGACAGTCGGAACATTGCGCTCCGATATCCTCAGACAAATGCAGTTGATGGCTAAAGCTTTTAGCGGTTTGTGCAAGCGCTACCGTACCGATAATCACCACAAGAAAACATACCGCTAGCAACAAGATGGAACCGCGTTTATTTTTTTGCCCGGTGTTCATGGTGTTCCTCAGTAATTCTGTATCAGGCCGACCGTGACGACATGCACGTAACGATCGAATATTTCCAACTCGTAACGCGCCGTAATTGCCAGCCAATCCAAAGGCTTCCCCTTCAAATCAGCATAGACCGTACGCACGCTATCGATTTCATCAACATCGCTGTAATAGGTGTACTTGTATCGCTGATAGAAACTGCCAACTTCCGCACGCAGATAGCGACAATCATGACCCAGCGAGCCCCCAACCGTCCACAAGCCATTGCCATCCAAAATTGCACCGTCTGCCCAGCGCTCGAAAACGAAACTCAGAAACGGTCCTTTGACCACAATATCCACAGCACTAAACAGCAAATATGCCCGGTTGTAATTTCGATTGAAAGTTTGTTCGTTGTCCTTCAGTAACTGCCGCCCTTCGTAACCAAGGTTAAGAGCGTAGATTCCTTTGGTGCTGCTGAATGCTTTATTCAATTCGGCAGAGTAAGCAATGTATGGCAAACTCGTTCCCAAAACGAAAAAGTAAGGGTCTTCCGCTTCACTAATTTCATTCAACGTTGAAGGCTGTGCTTTCACATCCACTTGGAAACCGAGTTCGTATCGGGTCCAGTTCATGTGCAACGAACCGGATGCTTCTGCAACATCGCTGTTTACGGTTCGTACTTTCGCTTTCGCATACAACCAGTCTTCATAGCGATAATAACCGGTAAAGCTGAATGCATGATCCGTGACATCCGTTTTATCGTATTGCGGCCAGCCATTGTTACTAGGAGTCTGCTTCTTTTCCAGATTGAAGCGATACTCCAACTCGAAGTGCAAATCCTGCATCGGTCGAATGACCACGCCTCCCGCCGCCAGCCAGTCTTCGAAGATATCGCTGTCCAAATCAAAAAAGTGAACGCTGCGACCTCCCAGTAAATACAGATCCAGATATTTCCGAGCCGGACGCAAAACAAAGCTGACGCCATCAAATACTGCCGGATGTCCGTACGGGGCTACCTGTCGTCCCGCACGGGCGAGTTGCACAATTCCCGACGAGTGATAATCCAGCGCCAGAGTATAGATATCGAACCACCAGCCCGGATCGTTTTCATCGTAAATAGAATTGAATCCGATACTCGAAGGTTTTTGCGGGACGCCGTCCAGATCGTAAGCAAAACCCATGGAAAGCTCCGCTCCGAAACGGTCGGAAGGATCGATTGCAGAGAAATCAAGAGAAAGCCGGATATCCTGATCGCGTTCGCTTGGATCGGTGGACGTTCGCAGGCGATATTCCTGCCTGGAAAACACATGCAGATTCCATCCCGACGACGGCTCCTCTTGCTGTTCTATTATGCCATCCTCGCCCTTAGGAGAAACAACCTCTTCTGCTGCGACAGCCGCCCCGCATAACAGGCAGGAAGTAAGCATCGATACAGTGAGCAGTTTTAAAACAGCAGTAACATTCCATGACGCATTCATTTTTGCTCATTTCTGCTGAATGTTTGTTTGCTGTTATATTAGCACATTTATTAGGATGTTTATGTGATTTTTGCGGTCTATTTTGGAATCCTACCAATACTGAATCCTTTAATAACAGTAGGATTGCCAACATGTTTCGCCAATGGTACCCGAATTCTTATCCCATGCCTCTCACAAAATAACCACTACTGCCCACAACAGAAAGAGCGGATCGAGAAAAACCCGATCCGCCCTTTTTGCTCTAATTCGCCTCAGCGCGAATTACTTCTTTTTGGCTTTCGCCTTCGCTTTGGCTTTGGGTTTTGCAGCCTTTTTCGGAGCAGCCGCTCCATCCTTTAGCGCAGCATGCGCCGCCGCCAAACGTGCGATCGGTACGCGGTAAGGACTACAGGAAACGTAGTTCAAACCGATCTTGTGGCAGAATTCCACGGATGCAGGCTCACCGCCATGCTCGCCGCAGATACCGATCTTCAGATTGGAGCGCGTTCCACGTCCCAACTCGACACCGATCTGCATCAGTTTGCCGACACCGGTCTGATCGATGGACTGGAAGGGATCATGCGGCAACACTTTTTTATCGACATACAACGGCAGGAATTTACCCGCATCGTCGCGCGACAGACCGAATGTGGTCTGAGTCAGATCGTTGGTTCCGAAGCTGAAGAATTCGGCGCTCTCGGCAATCTCATCCGCCGTCAGTGCGGCACGCGGCAACTCGATCATGGTTCCAACCATGTAGTTGATCTTGGTGCCTTTGAGTTCTTCACCGGCCACGCGACGTACGATGGCTTCCTGCAGTTTCAACTCGTTGATATGTCCCACCAGCGGGATCATGATTTCCGGCAACACCTTGACCTTCTTCTTGCTCATGGCCTTGGCTGCGCGGAAAATGGCGCGAGCCTGCATTTCGGTGATTTCCGGATACGCGATACCCAGACGGCAACCACGATGCCCCAGCATCGGGTTGAATTCGTGCAGACTATCGACCTTCTCCTTGATGGTCTTGGGCTTCACACCCAGTTTTTTTGCCAGATCGTCGATGTCCTTTTTGGTGTGCGGCAAAAACTCATGCAACGGCGGGTCCAGGGCGCGAATCGTTACCGGCAGGCCGTTCATGGCCTTGAAAATACCTTCGAAGTCGCCCTGCTGCATGGGCAGCAGTTTTTCCAGGGCTTTGCGACGACCGGCTTCGTCATCGGCCAGAATCATTTCGCGCACGGCGTCGATGCGATCGCCTTCGAAGAACATATGCTCGGTGCGGGTCAGGCCGATACCTTCCGCTCCGAAGTTACGCGCTACCGCAGAATCTTTTGGAGTGTCCGCGTTGGTGCGCACGTTCAAACGACGGAATTCGTCCGCCCATTTCATCAAGATACCGAAAGAACCGGAAAGCGACGGATCGACCGTCGGCACGGAACCTTCCAGCACTTCACCGCTGGAGCCGTTCAGGCTGATCCAGTCACCCATTTTGTAGGTCTTGCCCTTAACGATGAAGGTCTTCTTCTTCTCGTCGATCTTCAATTCGCCGCAACCGGCAACACAGCATTTGCCCATGCCGCGCGCCACGACGGCAGCGTGAGAGGTCATACCACCACGTGCAGTCAGAACGCCCTGGGCGACATCCATACCATGAATGTCTTCCGGCGACGTTTCCAAACGCACCAGGATGACTTTTTCTTTCTTCTCGGACCATTCCACCGCTTGATCGGCGGTAAAGACGACGCGCCCCGAAGCCGCGCCAGGGGAAGCCGGCAGACCGCGAGCGATCGTGACCGTTTTGGCCTTGGGATCGAAGGTCGGGTGCAGCAATTGATCCAGGCTCTTGGGCTCGACACGCAGAACCGCTTCTTTCTTGGAGATCAATTTCTCTTTGACCATGTCGACAGCGATCTTGACCGCTGCCGCTGCGGTGCGCTTGCCGGTACGAGTTTGCAGCATCCACAGTTTGCCCTGCTGGATGGTGAACTCGATGTCCTGCATTTCACGGTAATGCTTTTCCAGGCCCTGGTAAATGCGAACCAGTTGCTTGTAAACGACCGGCATCGCCTCTTCCAGAGACGGGAAATCTTTTTTACGCTGCGCTTCTTTCACGCCGGCTTTCTTGGCCCAGTTCTTTGAACCGGACAGTGTAACCTGCTGCGGCGTACGAATACCGGCAACGACATCTTCGCCCTGCGCGTTGATCAGGTATTCACCGAAGAAAACTTTCTCACCGGTGGCGGGATCGCGGGTAAAAGCAACGCCGGTAGCGCTGTCATCGCCCATGTTACCGAAAACCATCGCCATGACGTTGACCGCCGTGCCCCAATCACTGGGAATGCCGTTCAACTTGCGATAGGTTATCGCGCGTGGGACGTCCCAACTCTCGAAGACCGCACCGATCGCGCCCCACATCTGCTTTTCCGGATCTTCCGGGAAGGCGGTTTTGGTGTGTTTCTTGACTTCCTTTTTGAAGGCGTTAACCATGACGCGCCAGTCATCGGCGGTCAAATCGGTATCCAGCTCCACACCCTTTTTCTCTTTCACTTTCTCAAGGATGTCCTCCAGGATGCGGCCTTCCATGCCCATCACAACATTGGAGTACATCTGAACGAAACGCCGGTAAGAATCGTAGGCGAAACGTTCATCACCGGTTTTCGCGATCAGACCTTGAATGGTCGTGTCGTTCAAACCGATGTTCAGCACGGTGTCCATCATGCCCGGCATGGAGACACGCGCACCCGAGCGCACGGACAGCAACAGGGGATTTTCCTTGTCACCGAACTTCGCGCCCATGATTTTTTCGATTTGCTTGAGCGCCTTGCTTACAGCGGCGTCCAGACCCTTGGGGTATTTCCCACCCGTGCTGGAGTAGTGCGTGCAGACTTCGGTTGTAATCGTGAAACCAGCCGGAACCGGAATGCCCAGGTTGCTCATCTCTGCCAGGTTGGCACCTTTGCCGCCCAACAGGTTCTTCATGTCGGCGCGACCATCGGCCTTGCCATCACCAAACGAGTACACCATCTTTGTCATACTAGCGACCTCCTCCTAAATTTTCTTGATACATTTCGCCCGAAGCGGGCAGAAGACCACGACCCTTTATAAAGTGGAAAGCATTTAGTTTGTCACAGTCTGCATCCAGTCGAACAATGCGAGGTCATCTTAACAAAACAGGCAGGTATGTCAATGCTTTTCAAGCAAATCAACAGGCAAACCGGCATTTTTCCGATTTTCGTTCGGGTACCGATCACTCCCCCCTCTGGTTGTCTGATCAGCCGAGAAGCGGCTGTAAAAAACGATTTCGCTAACTCATATCCTTGCTTGCCGAGCCCATCATGGCTTTCGCACCTTTGGTGACTCCGGACAAGAAGGTCGATTTCAATGGTTCGATGGCCATGGCGGCTTTATACGGCGCGGAGCGTTCCAACACTCCCAGAATGCGCGCCATCGCACGATGGCTGAATTTTTCCGGATTGTCGAAGATCAACGGGGCTAGTTTGCCGCGCTCGATAGCCATGGCCACTGTTTTGTCGAAAACGGATTCCGGAGTAAATACTCGTTTTTCGCGCGGCTTCATCGTAATGCCGCCGGTCTTGCAGGCGGTATAGCACACACCGCATCCCAGACACAGGCTCTCATCGCGCACCGCCCAGCGTTTCTTCTTACCATCTACGATCTTCTCCCGGATTTCGATTGCATCCACCGGGCAGGCTTTCACGCACAGACCACAGCCCTTGCATTTATCCGTATCCACTTCCATGATCCAGTTGGAAGAGACGATGGCATTCTTGATGTTGAAAGTCTTGATCGCCTGCATCATTCCACAGCAGCAGCCGCAGCAGTTGCACATATAGGTCAAGCGCTGCTGAACATTGTCCCCGGTCTGCGCCAATCCGGCTTTACGTGCTTCTTCCAGAACCTGCAACGCTTCCTTGTTGCTGATGCGCTGGGCAATACCGGCGCTGATCAAAGGCTCTGCACCATAGTTCAACGACAGGCAGGTGCGTGTCGGGCGATCACAGGCATCCCCCAGATGGGAATGATGGTGCCGACAGGCACACAATGAGACAGCGGCTACGGTTGCTTCTTCGAGAATGCGGCTGGCTCGTTCCCAATCCATGATTTCGGTAAAGGTGCCATCCGTAAGCGCCTGTTCGTTTACCAGCGAACGCCCGATCTGGGTCTGTCCCTGAAATACCGAATGGGCCAGTTCGCTTTCCTGCTTCATGTAAATCTCGAACAATTCCGAGAGTTCCTTCATCGGCAGGTCATCGCGTGTGCGCATGAAGGTGAACTCGAAAAAGCCGATAATCACAGGAGCCAGCATAACCATGCGACGCCCTTTGAATTCCATATCGATCACTAGCCCGCGACGAGCCATGTCGGTAATCATTCCGCTAAGTTCGTCCTTGGGAATGCCCACCTGCCGACTGATCGAACCAATCGACTTCAGCGCCAGAGGCAACTGTCCTGCCAGCTTGGCATGCTCCGGACTGAACAGAAGCTTTAGAATTTTCATAAATGTTGGAGAGTTGGGAGCCCCTGTTACGGTCGCATCCAATCGCTGCTGTAAAAGTAGATAGTCTTTATCCGGATTCACAATGTGACCCATCTCGCACTCCTGCTGGAAATCCATCTTCTGAAGATCCGTTACTCTACAACCAGTACAAATGGAACGCAAGAAATTTGCAGGGGAACAGCCGTTTGATTTTTCTAGGCATATTCAGGAAGAAAATCATAAAATCAGAAGGGGTACAAAATCGCTCTCCCACTTCCTGTGCGATCTACTTACAGGAAAAGGCATGGAAAATAATTGACAGTAGGTATTGGGTAAGATAGCTTGTCTCAATTAGATAAGGCTTATGGAATAGAGCTGCAAGTAATGAGAATACGAGCGTTTTTGACAATTTTCCTGTTGTTGGCCATTGGAATTACCGGTTGTATCAGCGATCAACCCGGCGTCGATGCGCCCAGCGACATCATCCACTACCCAATCGGTGTCGCCGTTCACCCGGCAGGACGATATGCGGCTGTGGTCAACGCCAACTTCAATCAGGCATACAAGAATGGATCGGTAGTGGTAATCGACCTTTCCACCTATAGTATAGTCTCGGATTGGACAATGCCTATCGGCTCATTCGGTGGCGAGGTAGCATTCAATCACGCCGGGACTCGTTTGTATGTTACCGCCCGCGGTCCCTTCATGGAACAGGATGACTTTCCTGACCTGCCGGCGGATGTACTGATGGCAATCGATGTCGACCCAGAGGTTGCTTCCGCCCCTCCGGCGGACAAACCCTTTTTCCTTCGTGAAACCCGCGCCAGTATTCAACTGGCCGAAGATCCGTTCGGAATCGCTGTCGACGCCAATGACCGCTACATCTACGTAAGCCACATCACCGATGGCGAAATGAGCATTATTGAGGATGAAATCGCCCGTTTCACCGATGAAACGAACCGACAATCGGCTGAAGATGGAAGCCTGATCCGGCGCTGCGTACCGGAAAATCTGCAATGCCCCTCCACAGTGGCCAGCAGTGAATTATGCGGCCCATGTGAAGCCAATAGCGACTGCGGCCAGCAGGAAGTCGTGTTCTGTGCAGACGATGGACGGGGTGGCATTTCGGAAAAGCTGGATAACCTCTGCCTGACCAATCCGCGTTCGCCGGAACGTAACTTCTGCGCCACAGCCTGCGAAGTGAATCGCACACAGATTCTTGAAGATGAGGAAACGGGCGAATGCATTCAGCGGCTGGGTTGTGAGGAAGGCTACCGCTGTGAAATCATCGCCCCGCTGCATCTTGTCACCGAACGAAAGTTCTCTCGTGGTGGAAACCAGGTCGCGATCTCTCCCCTTTCCGGCACTGTTTATGTTACCCATCGTGACGCCAATGTGTTGGGCGTGTTGCGTCCTTCCTACATCGAAGGCATCGGTTTTCAGGCGCAGACGGAACAGTTGAATGTCGGGGACGGCTATGACTTGCGCGGCCTCGGTTTTAGCAGCGATGGTAGCAAACTGTTCGTTGCATCACGCGGTGTACGTGAAAGTGAAACGGAAGTTCCCAGCATCCTGATTCTGGATACTGAGTTGACGTTCAACGAATGCGAGCCGGAACAATACGTCAATGGCGGCAATAGCTGCGAAAAGAACGACATTCTAGATGTCATTGAAATGGCGCAGGAACCGGCTAATCTCGTCGTCCATGGCGATACGCTGTATGTTGCGGCATTCGGCAACGATGAACTGTACGTGATCGACATCCTTTCGCGCCAGGTGATCGAAGTCATCGACCTGGCTCCGGAAGCCTTTATCGAGGAACCGGGCATTTTCCGCGAACATGCGCGCCCTTACGATCTGACCACATATGAAACCGAAGCCGGGCTTTTTGCTCTGGTGAGCAATTTCATGGCGCACGAAATCGCCGTTGTACACCTGCTCGACCAACACGGAAACTTCATCAACCGCGTTGTTCGCAAAATCGAAAACAGAGCCAAACTTTATGAACAAGATCAATTCTAAAATGGGACGCTTGCCCCTTTACGTCGGCCTGCTGCTACTTCCGATCATGGCGCTACAGTTTGTTGGCTGCGACGACAACGACGAAAACACCTTGCAGGTCTCTACTTTAAGTCGCCCGACGGCCATGACCATTGCCGTCGTTCCTTATGAAGCCACGGCAGCGGAAGAAGCGTTTTACGATCAATTCGAAGGTTTATGGGAACAATGTCTCGGTTTGGATCGGCGTCCCTATGCCTTCGTCGCCAACAGCGGCAACAATTCTGTTGCACGGATCGACCTGTGCACCGGCGACATCGAGAATTCCAATATCAAGGGCAATCCCTTTGTTCTCAGCAACATCCAAGTCGGCTCTTTCCCGGTCGATGTAGAAGTGTCGGTGGACCAGGCTCAATCACGAGTGTTTGTGGCCAATGGAGGCGAGAACTCACTCTCTATCATTCAATCCAAAGAGGCTCGCCCGCTGGAATACAAAGCGGATCTGTCCTCTCGTCCATCACGGTTGACCGTTACCCCTTCAACCGAGAATGAAATCGGCGATGTCTATGCCGCCCTGCCCTACTTGGGAAAACTGGCTCGCGTACGCAAGTACGATCAGGATGGTGAAGAACGCTGGCGGGAGGATCTGCTGGTCGATCTTAAAGGCACGGAAACTCCTGACCCTGTACCCGCTGGAATGGCGGTTGATCCGGAAGGCCGGTACCTTTACATCGCGGACATGTCCGCTACCTATTTCCACATCGTCGATCTGGCGCATCCTGAATATCCGGCTCAAACTCGAAACGTGTATGCCGCGCAGCGCGACTGCTCCATCAGCCCGGATGGTCGCTGGCTCTATCTTTCCAAATTGGACGTGCGCCGTCTAGCGGTCTATGACCTGCTGAACGATCGCTATGTCGATACCAATGAGGAATTGCCCAGCCACCGCAACTCACCTCCTCCGACAGAGCAATTCGACTACGATATCCCCATTTCGACCACACCACGCACGGTCGTGTTTGTAAAAACGACCAAGGATACCGAACCGGAAGACGTCGATGGAGACGCCGAAGTGGTAGACGGCGACATCGAACTGGCCGACAGTGTAGAAGATGGCGATCTGGATTTCGAAGAAGCCGAATTGGATGGCGAACTCGAGGACGATCAAGAAGCGGTGGAAGACAGTGAAGATGCGGAAACCACCTCGCGAAAGCGGGACTGGCGCGCTCGAATCATGGATGAAAGCGAAACCGAGTCCGCCGAAGACAGTGAGCAGGAATCAAGCGAATCCACCTCCACTGATGATGAGGAAGATCCAGAAGCAAAGCTGTTCGCTTATTCCATCGGCTATGATGGTCTGATCGATGTGATCGACCTGTACAACGACCTGCACGAATTATACGACACTACCCCGGACTACGGGGCGGACCTGTCGTTTATCAGCGGCAACGACTTCACCAAAGATCGAAACGACTGCGTCGCCGACATCGATTATCGTGTCTATAAAGGTCGCACCCCAAATGGATTGTGGGAGTTGCAGTATAACGGCGTGATCGATGGCAGCGACCAGACCGTTTCGGGTCGCTTCGATTACAGCGCGAACCGACTCTACGACGACGCAATGGATTTCTCTACATTGAGTGATATTCTTGTGCGCCCTTCAGATTACGATCCCGACGATCCCACCAGCCTGAAAGGCGATCTTTTGGTGATCGACACCACTCCGATGGCAGCCAACGACGAACGCACCGGCTGCGTGAAGCAAGGTACCGATGCGGACGGACAGCCGATTCTGATCGTTGTCGATCAGGTGGAACTGGAAATTATCAACGTCACCAGCGAATACATCGAGTTCGATCCGGGTGAATTGACTTTGTCCAACTGCTTCCAATCCGCCGTGGAATACCACGTTCGCGCCAACGACAACTACCTGGTGTACATGACCGAGCAAAACTCGGAAGGGGCTCGTCTTTTCCCCACAGAGTATCAAGGTCGGGCCGTAAACGTACCTTTCAAGCAGGGGGACGTCATTACCGGAGAGGATCAATTCCAACAACTCCAATTCGAACAGACCGACTGGCAGGACTATGTATGCGTTGCGACAGAAGAAACGGCTGAAGGCGACGATGTGGACATCTATACCTTCCAAAAAGACCTGACGCTTGGCGGCGGCGAACAGACCGTAAGCGGCATGCGCTGCCAAAATCCCTGGGATGATGGCACGGATGCGCCGCTCAGTTTCTCCAACGATCTGATTTCATTCAGCATCTGTCAGGATGAAGACGCACCGTTCATCGCAGAGAAGCGTGCAAGCGCCTACAATTACAATTTTAAAAGCACCAGCGGAGTGGGAGTGATCAGAGCTTCCAGCACGGATGTGGAAGGCGCTCCGGTCGGCTCGCTGTTGGAAGACGCGGTTTTCCTTGATCTGTATCCTGACTTCCCGCGCCTGTACATCGTAGACAGTTCAGAAGAGATCGTCTATGTCGTCGATCCCCAGACCGATCTGGTCATCGACTTGATTCTGTAATCCAAACTCATCGTCCGATTCGCTCTTTTTCTACAGGAGGATGTTATGGACCTTACTTCCATTAAGGCTCCACGAGGCACTATGCTGCACTGCAAAGGCTGGCTACAGGAAGCCGCCTACCGCATGATTCAAAACAACCTGGACGCCGAAGTCGCCGAAAAACCGGAAGAACTGATCGTTTACGGCGGTTGTGGCAAAGCCGCCCGCAACCCGGAAGCCTTGCAGGCAATTCTGGATTCTTTGCTCAAACTGGAAAACGACGAGACCCTGCTCGTGCAGTCGGGTAAGCCGGTCGGCGTGATCCAGACTCACCCCAACGCTCCCCGTGTTCTAATCGCCAACGCCAATATTGTCCCTCATTGGGCCACCTGGGACCACTTCTGGGAGTTGGACAAGAAGGGCCTGATCATGTTCGGGCAGATGACGGCGGGAAGTTGGATCTACATCGGCACGCAAGGTATTTTGCAGGGCACCTACGAAACCTTCGTTGAATTGGCCCGACAACACTACAACAGCAGCCTGAAAGGTAAAATCGTTTTGACCGCCGGTCTAGGTGGTATGGGAGGCGCGCAACCTTTGGCCGTTACGATGGCCGAGGGCGTTGCCTTATGCATAGAAGTGGACAAGGATCGCATCCTGCGGCGCATCGAACATCACTATCTCGACTGGTGGACGGACTCGCTGCCGGACGCCATCGCCAAGGCGAAAGAAAAGGCGGCAGCGGGCGAAGCGTATTCCATCGGGCTATTGGGCAATGCGGCGGACCTTCTGCCGGAAATGGTGAAGCAGGGCTTTATCCCCGACGTGCTCACCGACCAGACCAGCGCGCACGACCTCTTAAACGGCTATGTCCCCGGTGAGATGAGCTATGAAGCCGCGCTCACCCTGCGCAAGCAGGATCCGGCCCGATACACCGAGCTGGCCAAGCAATCCGTCATCCGCCACGTTCTGGCGATGCTGGACTTAATGAAAGCGGGCGCCGTCACTTTCGATTATGGAAACAACATCCGGCAGGTCGCACTGGAAGGCGGCGTGGAGAATGCCTTTGATTTCCCCGGCTTCGTACCAGCCTACATTCGCGAACTGTTCTGCGAAGGCAAAGGCCCTTTCCGTTGGGTGGCGCTCTCCGGCGACCCGGAGGACATCTACACCACCGATGAAGAACTGATGAAGCTCTTCCCGGAAGATAAGAGCCTGCACCGCTGGCTCAAAATGGCCAAGGAACGAGTACACTTCCAGGGGCTGCCCTCGCGTATTTGCTGGCTTGGATACGGAGAACGCGCCAAAGCGGGTAAGCTGTTCAACGATCTGGTGAAAAGCGGACGAGTTAAGGCACCCATCGTCATTGGGCGCGATCATTTGGATTCCGGCTCGGTCGCCTCACCCAATCGCGAAACGGAAGGCATGAAAGACGGCTCGGACACGGTGGCGGACTGGCCGGTGTTAAACCTGCTGAGTAATGCCGTCAACGGCGCGAGTTGGGTCAGCTACCATCACGGAGGCGGCACCGGCATCGGCTATTCACTGCACGCAGGCGTGGTTATCGTTGCAGACGGCACCCCCGAGGCCGAGCAGCGTTTGCAGCGCGTACTGACCGGCGACCCGGCCACCGGCATCATCCGACACGCCGATGCAGGCTACGAACGCGCGGTAGAAGTCGCCAAAGAACGTGGAGTAAAGATCCCGCGCATTACCTGGTAGGGCGATAAATCCATTTCATGATTTCCCATCGGGGGACCACAACCTGGTCCCCCTTCTGCTTGGCAGGAGAGTGCACATGCAACCCTTTGATATGCTTATCGTTGACATCGGAGAAATCGTCACCTGCGATCCGAAACGAGAAAACGCACAGGATGTATTGGGTCGCATCACCGATGGGGCCATCGGCATCCGGGGAACGGATTTTTGTTTTGTAGGTAAGCAGAGCGAGCTCCCCCCACAAGCACAGGAAACGGCAAGGAAAATCATTTCGGCGCGTGGAGCCAGTGCCATTGCAGGATTGATCGACTCCCACACGCACCCGGTATTCGGCGGTACCCGCGAACAAGAGTTCGCCCAGCGCATCGCCGGAGTTCCCTATATGGAAATCGCACAACAGGGCGGAGGTATCAACGCCACCGTACGCGCCACACGCGAAGCGAGTGAAGAACAGCTTGCCACGCGTTCCATGCACTGGCTGGACGAATTTCTGCGCTGGGGTGTTACGACCATCGAAGCGAAAAGCGGGTATGGGTTGGATACGGAAAGCGAATTGAAACAGCTGCGCGTCATTCGTAAACTGAACGAAACGCATTCAGTCGATCTGGTTGCGACCTTTCTCGGGGCGCACGAGTTCCCCCCGGAATACAAAGACCGTCGTGAGGACTACGTCGATCTGATCGTCAACGGCATGCTACCTCGTGTTGCATCGGAAAACCTCGCGAAGTTTTGTGACGTATTCTGTGAGGAAGGCGTGTTTACCGTAGCACAAGCACGGCGCATATTGGAAGAAGCCGGAAAGCTCGGCATGGCGCTGCGCTTCCATGCGGATGAATTCGTCAACAGCGACGGTGCAAAACTAGCCTGTGAATTGGGCGCGGTGGCGGCAGATCACTTAATGGCAATCACGGATGAAAACATTCAGGCCATGGCCGACGCGAATGTCATCGCCGCCTTGCTGCCAGGCACCAGCTATTATCTGGGGAAAACGGAATACGCCCCTGCACGCAAATTCATCGAAGCGGGCGTGCGAGTGGTGTTGGCCAGCGACTTTAACCCGGGAAGTTGCGTTTGCAGCAACCTGCCTCTGATTATGAATCTGGGATGCACTCAACTGCGCATGACCTTTGAAGAAGTGCTGTTGTCCGTTACGCGTCACGCCGCCGATTCGCTGCTACTGGGAGAACGAATCGGTCGCATCGCCAATGGATACCAAGCCGACCTTCTTTTACTGGATGTCCCCCGGCCCGAATACCTGACCTATCACTTCGGTCGGAATCACACCTACAAAGTGATGAAAAACGGCCAATGGGTATATGAAAATCCAGTCGCCCCCGTTTTTCTGTCTGAATGATCGCCGAAGGGGAAAAGAAGCTATTTCTTTTCCAGTTGAACCAGCATGGCGTCCAATGGAGTTTGCGCGTTCAATCTGAATGTCTGCCGCGAGGATTCATATCCGCTTAACACGACTTCGATTTGCAGGTTTTCATCGAAGGGCATATCACCCAACAACATCGGAGTGACGGTTTTCTGCTCCTTCAGGTTCACGAACACTTTCGCGCCTTCCGGAATCGTAGAGATATACAGTTTGCCGGAACTCGGCACGTAAATTGTGGACCCCGCCGTTTCCTTTATCCATCCGGTCTTGTACTGATAGAAACCACCCAAAGCAGCGCAGGCTAACACAAACAGTACGGAAAAGATTCCGGCGACTCGTCGCATCTGGCGTTTGTGCATCAGCAGCCATTCATCCCGGTCCGCCGGAGACATGGCCGCCACATCGTCTTTTTGGAAGGTCTCCGAGCGCCTGCTTTCATCCGAGTTGGAAGATTCCGATTTCTGAGGATTGTCAACAGCATCTTCGGCTTTCACATCTGCCGGTTTTTCGCTCTTGTCAGAAGAGTCTTGCGAAACTTCTGCTTCGTCACCACTTTGCGAGGATAGCTCGTCATCGTCCGAATCCTCATCGGTTTCGGAAACGAATTGTTTGGTCCACAGGTCATCCAGAGCCTTTTTCAATACTTCCGGACCGGAGGTAAAGTTGTATTTTGCTTCCAGTTCATCCAGGGCATCCGAGAATTCCTTGGCACTCTGGAAACGATCCTCTACTTTCACGGCAAGCGACCGGTCCAGAATTTTTTCCAATTCCGGCGGGTAATTCTTATCGACATTACTGGGAGGCGGAATCAACCCCTCCGTAATGGCCTTCAACACCATGAATTCGCTAGGTTGTTTGCGAAAGAGCGGTTCCCCGGTGCTCAGCTCGTATAAGAGGATTCCCAGGGTAAACAGATCGGAACGGCGATCGACCGCTTTCTCTTTGCATTGTTCCGGCGACATGTACGCATAGGTGCCGCGTAAGGCATTATAGGCTTTTTGATCGTCCTCATAAGCCGCCTTGGACACACCGAAATCGAGAATTTTGACTGTCCCGTCTCTGGAGATCATGATGTTATGTGGGGACAGATCCAAATGCACGATATCGAGCGATTTTCCCTGTCGATCGTTTTTATCGTGTGCGTAGTCCATTCCGGCCAGAGCCTGCCGAATCACCTCAATCGAGCAGCCCAGACTCCAACTGCTGGGAGCATCACCCGCTTTGGTGATCACTTCGTCCAGGTTGTGACCTTCCACATATTCCATGGTCATGTAGAAGGTATCCTGCTCTTTACCGAAATCCAGAATGCGAGTCAGATTGGGATGATTTAGTTGAGCGATAATCTTTGCTTCGCGAAGAAACATACGAATGAAGTTCTGGTCTTTGGCGCGATGCCCCAATATCCGCTTCAATGCAATCGGGGGACGGCTTTTCGGATGATCGACATGCCGGGCTAAAAAGATTTCTCCCATACCCCCCGTTGCGATTTTGCGAATGAGCTTGAACTTACCGAACTGCTTGCTTTTCTTTTTCGACACCTGCGCTACCCTTCGCTATCGATCGATTCCGGGCCTGGAAAGGATTCCTTGCGACCGGTAATAATGTTTCACTTCCGTCATTTCCGTAATCAGATCCGCCCTGTCTAGAAATGCCTGCGGAGCGTGAATACCCGTCAGGATCAATTCAACTCCATCCGGTTTTTCATCCAAGAGCGCCAACACCTCGGATTCAGGTAACAGGTTGTAATCAACGGTGACATTGATTTCATCCAGAATCACCACCTGATACGCTCCGCTATGCATGGCGTTGCGCAAACGCTGCAAGCCATCGACTGCACGCTGTAGATCTTCGGTGCGTGGTGCATCAGGATGCACCATGCTGTCTTCCCCATAACGCTCGATCACCAACGCATCACCGATTTTTTCCGCTGCAAAGACTTCACCGTAGGCAATCCCTTTCATGAATTGGCCGATATACACTCGGTGCCCGTGCCCGATAGCACGCAAAGCGACTCCTAGCGCAGCGGTAGTCTTGCCCTTCCCCATTCCGGTATAAACGTGAATGTATCCCTTGTCAGGCAGCGATTTGCTCATAATCAGCGTTTCTTGTTCATTGCCATGGCGACGTTGTTAATGGCTTTCTCCACTTCGCGCTCCAGCATCTGCAAACTGTCAAACGGTTTGACGACAATCCCACTGGCCCCTTTCATAATCGCACTTCGAACGGCTTCCGGAGTGGAATTTCCTGTCATAATCACGACTTGAATCAAGGGATTATATTTCTTCAGCCGAGTCATCAATTCGATGCCATCCATGCCGGGCATATTGATATCAGCCAACACGACCTTGTGAAAAGACGCCTTGATCCGCGTCATCGCTTCCCTTGGATCGTTATAGGTATCCACCTGAAAATTTTTCAGAGTAAAAAACCGCTTTAACGAAATCAGAATTTTCTCGTCGTCATCGACTATAGCTAGTTGGTTACGCATCGTTACTTCACTCGTTCGCTTTGAGAATCAACATTAACAAATTTTGGGCTGCTCCGACTTGCATCTTCGCTTATTCCGGCACACCGTAACTACTTTTAAAACAAATCTCCATCCGGAGGAAGGATGAAACATCCAATACCGCAAGACTCCGTACCTGGGTACATTTCGCAATAGTAGCCCATCGGGCAATCGTTGTTAGATGAACAGGTACAGTACAACTCGGCATCACCGTCAGTGACATCGCCATCTGGGACATCGCCATCTGGGACATCACCATCCGGGACATCGCCATCCGGGACATCGCCATCGGGAATATCACCATCGGGAATATCGCCATCAGGGACATCGCCATCAGGGACATCGCCATCCGGGACGTCGCCATCAGGGACGTCGCCATCCGAGACATCACCGTCCGGGACGTCGCCATCAGGGACATCGCCATCCGGGACGTCACCATCCGAGACATCACCGTCCGGGACATCGCCATCCGGGATGTCGCCATCCGGGACATCGCCATCAGGGACATCGCCATCCGGGACATCGCCATCCGGGACATCGCCATCCGGGACGTCACCATCCGAGACATCACCGTCCGGGACATCGCCATCCGGGACATCGCCATCAGGGACATCGCCATCCGGGACGTCGCCATCCGGGACATCGCCATCCGGGACATCGCCATCCGGGACGTCACCATCCGAGACATCACCGTCCGGAACATCACCATCGGGAACGTCACCATCGGGAACGTCACCATCTGTGACATCACCATCCGGAACATCACCGTCGGGAATATCACCATCCGGAACATCACCATCGGGAACGTCACCATCGGGAACGTCACCATCTGTGACATCGCCATCTGTGACATCACCGTCGGGAATATCACCATCTGGAACGTCACCATCAGAGGCATCGCCATCGGGAATATCGCCATCGGGGACATCACCGTCGGGAATATCACCATCCGGAACATCACCATCGGGAACGTCACCATCGGGAACGTCACCATCTGTGACATCGCCATCTGTGACATCACCGTCGGGAATATCACCATCTGGAACGTCACCATCAGAGGCATCGCCATCGGGAATATCGCCATCGGGGACATCGCAGAAAGGATCGATGCTCCAACTCAACCAGACACCGCTATCCTGAGCGACCAGATCTGCAACGACCAACATCCAATCACCTGCCGCATTTTCGCCATCGAAGCGGTCCGAGCGAAAATCGAGAAGCAGATCAGGTCCATTGCCTTGTTGATTGAAAATACGAAATTCACTTCCCTGCGGGGTATACAAGGTCACAATCAGATCGCCGTTGTATTCGTGCTCAATGTCAACCAAGACACAAACACCTTGAACGGTCCCTCTATCCTCACCTTCAATGTGAATGACATTGGCGATGCCTGTGGGAACTCCAT
Organism: Myxococcota bacterium; assembly: GCA_965140415.1. Classification (GTDB taxonomy): domain Bacteria; phylum Myxococcota_A; class SURF-8; order SURF-8; family SURF-8. The sequence goes on along the minus strand of OZ223209.1, from coordinate 2,331,509 downwards.
CAGGAATAGAAGCCGGCAATTCGACTAAAAAAGGCGCATCAGATTCGGATTCCGTCTCGTCACCGTCGATGAGATCATCCTGTTCCAGATCGGATTCGCTTTCCAAATCGAGATCACCATCGACTACGAAATCATCGTCACCATCGTTCCACGGGATACACTGTCCAAGCGAGCAATATCCCGGCAAGCCACCAACCGAGCAGTATTCGTGCTCGTTCAGGGCAAGCGATTCACAATAGTACATGCAATCGGGATAAGCTGCGCGGCGCAGCCTGAAAGCCATGCAATCCGTGTCTTCAGGGCAGGTAACCGGCGAAGGGTCATCCGGGCAGGAATCGATGCCAGTATCATCGCCATCCGCATCACCGAAGACGACACACGCGCCCAGCTTGCAACTTCCGTTAAGTTCACCTACCGAGCAGTCGCTTCCATCCGGCTCTGCAACTCCGATACAAGAAACTTCACATTCCGGAGGCTCACCGGTTGAGGCATCGTACACCATACAATCCGTATTCTCCGGGCACTGCATCGCTATCGCGGGGCAAGCCGAACGATCGGATTCGTTGCCCTCGTCATCACCATCCCCTTCCCATGGATTCTCAAGATTGTCCACATCACCGAACGGATTATCGGAGGAGGAAGGATTGCAGCCTGTGATCGCAAACAAACTCACAAACAGCAATAAAATCAGGCTGTATCGACGATTCATTGAAGTCCTCAATCTACGACAAACGCCTGGTTCGTCATTCAACCACTTGCATTATCCACATTCATTCTATCGTGGAATGCATCACGTGTATTTGACGAGAACCGCCAAGAAACGGCAGAACACGTCTTGCATATAGAACGGTCGTAACTATAGACCATTTTTGCGTTTTCAGCAACATAGGAATTGCACTTTATCCCAAATCCCAATGCTCACATACACAAACTTCAACCAGGAATATGCGCTATTCGCCAATGATTTTTATCAAAACTCTTTTACGGCGGCGACCATCGAATTCACCGTAGAAAATCTGCTCCCACGTTCCGAAATCCAGCCGACCATCGGTAATGGCTACCACAACTTCACGCCCCATAATCTGCCGTTTCATATGCGCATCGGCATTATCTTCACCCGTCCGGTTGTGCATATAGTTCGAGGTAGGAGCATGCGGGGCTAGGCGTTCCAGCCACTTGTCATAATCCTCATGCAACCCAGATTCGTCGTCATTGATGAACACAGACGCGGTAATGTGCATCGCATTGACAAGAACCAGACCTTCCTGAATGCCACTTTCATCCACAGCCTGCTGCACCTGGTTACTGATGTTGAAAAAAGCCCGTCGACTCGGTGCTTCAAACCACAACTCCTTACGATAACTTTTCATTTGCTGTCACTTTCCAGTAAATTCAGTATTGTCGTCACGTTCTAAAAGTTCCAATAATCACGGGCATTGTACTTAAGCCTTCCTGCATTGACAAGGAAAGGAAAAAAGACTTTCCGGAATCGGAGAGTTTTACATTATGATAGACGAACATACAGTAGTTTGAGTTGTCATCCCAATTACATATCCGTTGGCATCGAAAAGGGCCGAAACATGGAAAACGAGACGATTTACGTTCGCTTGAATGCACGAATTGAAATTACCCCCGAAACGATGGATGAACCCGAAGGGGCACTGTTGATGGCGGCAAGCAATACCGAAATGATCCTTCGCAGTACAGGCTGCTACCCCATCGGCAGCACTCGAACCTTTCACGGAGATCCGAATTTCCATGAGTCCTACACCTTTCGCGCCGAGATCACCAGTTGCGAGCATCAATCGTTTCCAAGCGAAAGACTCGATTACCATGAAATTACCGCGAAAATCCTGGATGAAGCCCCTTTTCTGAAGTTCAGCAAAGCACTACGAAAAACCAGTTTCGAGATGAACGAGGATGTCCGCCTTTTGTTTGAAGTCCCAGTAACCGTTTCCCATCAGGACCATTCTGCCGAAACGACATGTGGAAATATCAGCTATAGCGGTTTGTTTTTAAATTCTCCACTTCCAAAAATCGAACCGCAACCAGGCGATTTAATTGACATTCATCTTCATTTTAAAGATGAGGTCGGAACATTCGAAACACAGGGAAATGTTGTCTATTCGATTCCGCAAAAACAAGCAACCCGACTGGGCATCAAGGCAGGAATCGGAATTCGACTGCAACAGGACGAAGAACAGAGGTTGCGCTGGGAAGATTTAGTCAAACAGTTTCATCAAGCCAGTTTCCTTTCATCCTAAACAGACACAACTTCCCGAATAATTTGCATAAGCCCACACAAATGGCTTGGATTTACACATCATGAAATTGTAACAGAAAAGCTCTTGTCAATTCCTAGCAAATGCCGTTATACTGCGCACCCGGAGCGTTAAAACCAAATGCAAATCCGCTCTTTTCTTATAGATGATATGAGCATGACTGCTACAGGAGAGAATTGGCATGGCGCAAAATAGACCGTTTCGAGTTGCCGTCATCGATCCCGATGAGGAAACATTAACCACGCTCGAAAAAATCCTGAACGATCGAAACGACTATGCGGTTGAATTGTACAATCATTCGCTAAAGGGATACAACGCAGCGCGAACCAGTCACTTCAGTATGGTCATTTGCGAAGCCGATATGCCCAACATGAGCGGGCTGGATATTCTGAGATTCCTTAAAGAAAGCAATCGTATCGTTCAAGTCATCCTGATGACCGCGACGCCCACCAAAGAATTGGTAATGGAAGCCGTTAAACAGGGAGCAGCCGGTATTCTAATCAAGAATTTCCAGGATCCCAACGCTCTGGAAACGTTGGATTCGACACTTGAGCGCGCCAAAGCCGCCTATCAGGAGGCTAGAAAACGGGCAGTGCGTGATTTTACAAACTGATACGGTTCGTTTCACACCGTGCTTCCTCTTTGGCAAGGAAGCATCCCAACTCTGCCCGATCACCAATAAATCTCAACGATGTTGAATCCCTTGCCCAAGAAGAACACATCACCTATAATGACCGCCATTAAAATCTTTTACAACTGTGATTAGTAAGATCAGTGAAAGGACTCCAAGAATGCGATTCAGATCAATTCAGTTTCTTGCTTGCTCCGCTCTACTGCTTGGAATGTTTTTATCGACCCAAGCCATGGCACAAGAAGCGGGTTATACTTTGCAATTCAGTGACGTCAAAACTCCGTCAAAACTGCATGCTTTAAAGGGGATGAATGAGTTCGTCCAATCTTTCTTCGCTCTGGATAGCCGATACACGCTAAGCAAAGCAAAAACGGACAAAACGACACATACTCTAGAAATCACATTCACTAAAAAGAAGAAGAACATTTCCGGACTAATCGTGGCCTCGGTAGTAGGCAGCGATCCGGTCAAACAATCCTTTACATTACCTATTAAAGTAAACCAGACCGAAGCAGAAGCAGAGTTGAGCCGACAATTGCGTACACTTTTCGACTACAAACCTGCGAAACGGAAAGTGCTTTTACGAATCAAGGCCAATGCCGCAGAGGGAGATGCCGACGGCGCCGGTATTGAAGATCAAATCTATCAAACCATCAACTCCGAGTTCGAACAGGTTTCTGCCAATCCTTACGAATTGCCAGTTAAAGATGAAGATGTCGCTCACCTTTTCAAAGGGGACAAAAAACGATTTGCCATTTTGAAAGACAAAGCAGGAGTAGACATCCTGATCGTGGGAACCATAAATATTCCAGCAACAAAAAACCTGGGTGGAGCAACCGAGAATTTCTACCGAGGAAAACTGAACGCTAAAATAAAAATGTGGGATGTCAAACACAATCGACTGATGTCCAACCTTGACATGAATTTTACGGGGGAAGGCATTTTCTCCGAGCTGCTTTACTCGCTGACTGCCGCCGCCGGTGACAAGATTGCCCCGATCCTTCGAAAAGATCTGGGATTGCCTGCCCCGAAAACAGAAGAAAAACCATAACGAACCGAATAGATTCGGAGTTTCTTAATAGTATCATATGATCAAAAACCTTATGCCGGACTCTCTTTCAATCATGTAAGATGAGTCCGGCGTAGTTTTTCCAGTCCTCGTATCAAACCACTAGCCAAAGGCTGTTTCTTATGCTTTCTCAATGCCCACACTGCAAACGACCGATCGTCGTTCAAGACCCCGGCATTCACGATTGCCCTCGCTGCCATGCTAGGATCTGGATCTATCCTCCCGATAGCGACAAACAGGACCGCGTACTGATCAGCCCGGAAGTGCTTTTAGGCAACAAGAAAACTCGGGAAATCATTGAGGAAAAAGAAGCCCAACGAGCGGAGGAACTAGGGATACACTCTGAAACGGAAAGGGAAGCAGAGCCGGAACCGGAAGCAGGTAGCCTATCAGCCCCCTGGGAAGAACGCCAGAGACGGGGAGTTGCGGCCGCGTTGAAAGAAACCTGGAAACAGGCGACTCTAACTCCCACACGTTTTTTTAGCAGTCTCGATACAACCGGTCCATTAAAGGGTGTGCTGAGCTATGGCTGGATTTTCTTAACCATCGGTTATATATTCTGGGCATTGTATCGAATTCTCTTCTTGCCCATGCTCATCGAGGCTAGCCAGAAAGCGGGTGGCATCGACGCATCGCAAGTGAACGAGGCGGAGTTACAACGCATCACGTATCTCATTCTCATTGCTTCTCCCCTGCTCTCCATTATTACGATCTACCTGAACGCCTTGATGTACCATCTTGTTCTAACCTTGATGGATTCAGCCAAAGCAGGTTTTCGAGGAACATTCCGAGTGGTGATTTACGCTCTGTCACCGATGTTGTTTATGGCGATTCCTATTTTTGGAGATTTCATCGCCTTTGTTTGGAATATGGTCATGTCCATCATCGGATTGAGCCGGGTGCATCACATCTCCAATTCCAGAGCCATGCTTTCCGTGTTTTTACCCCCCATCGCTTTTTACTTAATTCTACTGACACTTGCCCGGGTATTGAAAGACATCGATATCAGTGGCCTCGTGTTTTAATCTACCTGAATTAGACAGATCAGCCACAATCTCACTAAGAATTTTCTTCGTTAAACCTAGGGAAAAAAGAAACTCACACGCGTGTCAGTTCCTTGGCTCGCATGGTCGCTGGTGAATTCGGCCAGCGTTTGGAAAGGAATTGATACCATTGTCTGGCCCGTTCGGGCTTTTTGAGGTTGGAAATATAAACCGAAACCAATTCTACAATCAGATTTGGTGTATTGGGATGCTTAATATGCGCACGAATCGTCAATTCCAATAGCACCACGCCTTTGGAAATGGTTTCCGGTTTTTGCAACAGATCAAGCGTAACACCGTATAAAATCAATGGATCGAACTGGCGTACCATTTCCGTTTGATCGATCAAGATGTCCACGGCTTCTTCAAGGTGCTTTTGCTTGATGGCCTTGCGTACATGATCGATACTGAAAACACCGGAATCCTGTAATGACAGAGGCGAAGAAGAATCTTTTCCATTATCACCATTGACGGTTTCAATTTCTCCTGTATTCAGCTCACCCAGTAACTTCTGGGTAGAAGGATGAGCCGGATATTCATCGGTCAAACGTTTCAGCCAAGTCACGGTATGTCGGTCGTTGGGACCGTTAGACCGAGCCAGTAGCCGAACGTACTGAGCCAGGTAGTCTGGAATTAAACGATTACTTGGCTCCACACGCATCAATTTTTCAAGCAATTCTTCGGAAGGATCGATGTCACCAGCCGTCAATCGGTTTTTCAATAAGCCACCGATAAGATTGGCGCTGATCTCCATATCGCCGAACTGATCGACAATTGCACGGTAATATTTGTAAGCTCTGGAGTTTACGCCTTGATCGATCAGCAATTTAATCAAACTGCGACCTTCGATCTCCGCATCCTGCTTTTTCTTTTTGTTAATGTATAATTCGACGAGTTGGCAACGCGCTTCGACGTTTTCCGGGTTGGAATCGAGAAGGCTAAGCAACACGGCTTCACCTTCCATCATCAAATCGGAAGTTGTCAGATCATTCACATCGCGATTACGGTTACCGGACAGTTCCTGCGAATCCTCCTCGATAACGATACTTGCCTGTGAACCATTGGAATTACTGGCCGCTACCGCTTCAGACAAGCGCGCCATAATACGTTGATCGTCGTTTTCAGCAGACTGGGCTTCTCCCGAAGCGAATTTGCTCTTCAGCAGTTCCACTTCTTCTTCTCGCCCATACAGCAAAAACATAGAAAAAATACCATATAGCATTCCGACAATCGCTGAAACGACCACAACAATCCAAGGCGTGGTAGCAAAACCTTGTACCGGAACGAAAAAGAGTAAAGCAATACCCCATAAAAGAACCGGTCCCAAAGCAAAGGATCGATTATCACCCAAAACCAAGTAGGCAATGGCCATGCAGGTAATACCACCGGTTGAGCCAATCAGTGGATCACTGGTAACCGGTGCAAACAGCAACCAAGCCAATGCACCGGAAACCGTCCCGAGAATCCAGGCCAGCGCAGCGTATGGAACTCCCATACGCCCTTCTAGATACCAACAGAAAACCCCTAAAAAGGCGATGGCGGAAAGTAAATGATATGGGTTTCCGTGGAGATAAGGATGAATGATAAACGCTTGCAAACTGACATCGCCAATGTACAGCGCGTAGGTCACCGTATCAACGGTTCCACTCCATTGCATGGCGTGAATCACACCAAAAACAAGTGCCAGCAACACTGTAAAAATTGGAATTGAACTCCGATATTCCAAGCGATTCCCTTTTCTTAATCAGAGCAACAACCTACTTAGGAGCGCTCATATGGGGAAAGCCACACGGACAACTACCCGTTTCTCTACCCCACGACCCAAATGCAACACTTTACTGCTCTCTGGAAACCGGTATGCTTTAGCTTCGGTATCGCCCCTTACAAACAGATGGGAAAGCTGCCACACGCCCCTTGCGCAACACCTATTTCACACTGGATTCCTACTACTATACATCTATAATATCCGCAAGCCTGATATCTTGTCAACTGGTTTAAACCATAAGGGATTTCTTTATTTCACCAGTTCTTTTTTAACTTCTCCATAGCTTCCATACCTTCCAATTCGGCTATTTTTCCAATAACCGTCAGGATATCTTCTTTAAGGTCACGCCTTTATTAGTTTCAAGAATAAAGACGGACCAAAGGCAGCCGATATTCAATTAATTTATTAAAAAGCAATTTCTGTAACTTCTTGAATAATTCGGTATGTACGTCTATTTCTTCAGCTATTGTTGCTTTCGGTACATCAATGATTCCTAATTCCAGTAAACTCCACGCGTTTAACAAAGAACAACTTGTCTTTTTTTAACTTCCTCAAACAATTTCGTGATAGAATTCCAACCGTTCCAAGATGGGCAGAGTTTTGGGGGAGTATTAGAAATCCTGACTATCACGAAGGTTAAAGCGGAGGGTTTTCAAATTTCAACGATAACGGAACATCAAGCAAGCCCTCGACAACGTCGTCGTCCCAGAAGTCAACAGGAAACAGGATGGCTTTTGCTTGCCCTGATGGCCTTGCTGCCACTACTTGCCCTGCTGCTAGGAAGCACCACTTCGCGCCCACTACTTCTGTGGATTGAACGGATCTTCGTTACGCTGCTGTTTTCTTTCTATATGCTGCACGCACTTCGAAATCGCGAAACACTGAAAATCGACGGATTCTGGCTTGTTCTGGCAGGAGGACTGGTATTCAGCCTGTTGCAGATTCTTCCTCTTCCTTCTGGGCTTATTCAGCTTCTTTCTCCGATGACAGACAGTTTTTACCATGAAACCCTGGACAGTTTGGGGCTGTACGGTCAGGGTCAATGGCGCACTCTGAGTCTCGATGTTGCGGAAACAGCCTTTGCCATCGGTGGATTCGCGACGCTCTTGATGCTCTACTTTCTTGCCGCAAATCTATTCGCACATGGACGCGCATTCCAGCGATTGATCGTGATTATCGCCAGTACGGGTTTCGGTCTGGCCATGATCGGATTCATAAACAAAGTGTTGGGATTAGACAGTATTCTCGGGTTGTACCACTTCCCTTCTCCACCGCGTTTTCTTTTTTCCACATTTATCAATCCCAATCATTTCGCCGGGTTCCTTGGTCTGTGCTTCCCATTACAGATCGGACTGATACTGAGCAGTCGCCAGAGACAAACCCGCCTTCTCTGGGGAGTGATCGCCTTGATTACCGCCACTGCTCTCGTCTTAACTCTTTCCCGAGGAGGAATATTGGCGACAGTTGTGGGTAGTTGCCTATTCGGACTGCTTCTGCTTCGTCAGCAAACCCGGAAAATGAATAAAACGGCTCTGTTGCTCTTGCAGGCGCTGGCAATAGTCATCGCTTTACTTTCCCTTTGGCTGGCAAGCCCTGAATTGACGACGGAATGGCAAACGTTGGAAGCCGATCCGGAAAGTCTGGGAGTCGATAAGCTACAATTGTGGCAGGATAGCCTGCAAATGGCCGGATCTGTTCCGCTAACCGGGGTTGGGGCTGAGGCATTCAAAGTTACTTACCCGATCTTTAAAACGCATTTTGCGGATCGCAGCTTCAAGTATCCGGAAAATATCCTGTTACAACTATGGACGGAACAAGGTTTTGTGCTAGGCAGCCTGATTTTCTTAACGGTTCTATTTGCCTTGCTTTTACTTGCCAAGAGTTCTCACGCCAAGCAGCTTGATATTGCTGCCATTGTCGCTTTGACAAGCGTTTCCCTGCACAACATGGTGGACTTCAGCCTGACGACCTTCGCCGTGTCTGCGCCTTATATGCTGCTCTTCGGGGCGGTCATGTCTCGCCGCAATGCTAGGCGCTCGCGACGTTTTTTGCGTGCCTTCAAATTACCGCAGGCGGCATTGGCAGGGTTGACGATCTTACTTGCTTTGATGGTTTTACTTGGCGGTGGCTATGGAATTTACGCAAAACTTCCACTTTGCCAGGAACGCCTTCAGACCGTCGCGTACGACTCGCAGCAGTCTGAGCAACAATTCCAAGCAACCATGTTAACCGCTATCGACCGCCATCCGGCGGATTACTACCTGCGAGTACTGGCGTCGGCATATTATCCGACATCGTCTTACAGCGCTTTTCCGGACAAACTGCTGCATCTGCAAAAAGCCCAGCGACTCAATCCCAGCGATCCGATAGTCGATCTTCAAATCGCCCGTGCCTACGCCGGAGTGCGCATGTATACACAAGCAATAACGGCTTACAGTGAAGCATGCAGGAAAACCGTTCCAAAGCTTCCTCTAGATGAAATCTGGAAGGAAATGCTAAGCGCAGGAATTCAAAAGGATCGGTTGTCCACAACCGTCACCGCCATGCCAGCCCGAACTCTTGAATTGGCCGAGTTTCTTGTAAAGCAAGGAGCATCGAATCAAGCCAAGCAACTGATTGCGACATGGCTCAAGCAATCCCAAAAAGCAAACGCTGAAGAATTGTATAATGCAGGACGTCTGCTCCTTGAAATCAACGATTCACAAGCCGCAGAAGGCATGGTCAAGCTATTACGGAAAAACTTCCCGGATAGCCTGTACGCATTCGCTTTGCTTGGAGAGACGCTCTACCGAGAAAAAAACTATCAGCAGGCGATTCCACAATTAAGTCGTGCAGTGAAGCTATCTAAAACCACAAAGCTCAGGTTGCTGCTGCTATATCGGCTGGCCTGGTCCTACCTGGCGACCGACCAGATCGCATTCGCAAGTAAAACCGCCGATACGATCCACCAATTGAGTTGGTCGTACCCAGGAAGAAAAAAGAACGCCTTCGTTTTAACCGGCACCATTGCAGAACGACAGAAAGACTGGACGGAAGCCATGCAAAACTACCGTCAGGCGCTGACCTACGATCCAGATAACGGCCTGTTGTTAAACCACATCGGACGTATGCTGGAAAAGTTGGGCGACAAGGAACAGGCAGAAAGCTATTACTCTCGCGCCCGTGCCAAAGGCTTCAAGGCAGAGAAAAGTCAAACTCAATAGCAGCCACACTCGAACACTGCAAAAAACAACCCTGCGCAGCACAATGCTTTACAGGGTTGTATACGAAACACGATTTCTAATTCTTCTACTTAACCGCAATTTCCTCGAATAGCGCTTCGAAACGTGTCGAGCATGAATTCAAGGAGAAATGCTCCTCGGCATAGCGGCGTCCGTTTTTCCCCATTTCGATTGCCCGTGGCTGATCCTGATACAGTTTATGCACGCTCTGAGCCAAACCTTTGTAGTCACCTGCATCCACCACATAGCCGCACTCGGATTCTTCGATGATCTTGGGTGCATCACCGGAAAGCGGCAAACTCGCCGCCACAGGAATGGCACTGCCCATCAGGTTAAGCAACTTGGAAGGAACTACCGGAGAAAGCAGCTTGGGATTCAGGTTGACAAGCCCCACATCCGAGGCGCGCACCAACTCCTTGTAGGTGTCAAACGGTACGGAATCCAGGAAAGAGACATTGGTAAGCCCCAAATCCTTGACCATCTGCTGACCAAGCGGTTTGTTGTTGCCATCGCCCACCAGCAGGAAAAAGAGATCCTCGATATCCCGTAACTCGTTGATCGCACGAATCAAGGTCTCCATATCCTGATTCCAGCCCATCGTGCCACCGTAAGTCACACAGAATTTGTCTTCCGGCATATGCGCTTTGCGGAATTCGTTATCCTTCGGCCCCGGATGAATTTCTTCCAGATCGATCCAGTTGTGAATCGTCAATACCCGCTCCGGTTTTCCGCCACGCCCCAGGATATAGTCCCGGTTGCCGTCGGAATGGACGACGACGCGATCTACACCTTTGTAGATAAACGATTCGACTGCCTGTAAGGCTTTGATCAGCATCGGATTCTTCAGCAACCCGATGTCGATGGCTTCTTTGGGAAATAGATCTTGAATGTTTACCACCGAACGCACACCGCGCAGCACCTTGAGGAAATAGGAAGACAAGCCCAGCGGCAGTGGTGGTGAATAAACCAGGGACACATCGGCTTTTTTCTGCACGAACGCCGTCAGAAACAATAACGCCGCGTTGATGAACTCCTCACCGCCACGCAATAGCGGCTTGGTACGCGGAAACTGTGGCAGAGCGACACGCACGACCTGTACGCCGTCTTTGAACTCGCGCATAAACCACTTGCCTTCGTACTCTTTTCCGGCATGCTGAGCGTTGTAACGCGGAAAACCGGTAACGACCATCACTTCGTGGCCGCGCTCGATCAACTCGGTAGCCAATTGATAGTATAAATGAGAAGCCGCCGCGACTTCCGGCGGGTAGTAGTAGGTAATGAACAGATATCGCGCCATATTTCAGCTTCCTTCCAATATCGGCGATCCCCGGAACAATCTGTAAATTCAACCGCAACAGTTCCGGATCAGTACGCCCCTCTCTTGTACAAAACCGTAAAAATCGTTTTAACGATAATCATCGCATCGAGCCGGAACGACCAGTTCTTGATGTAATACCGATCGAACATCACCCGTTCCTCATAGGTCACATCATTGCGACCGGATACCTGCCACAATCCGGTGACCCCCGGTTTAGCTCGAAACAACAGATTATCCCATCGCTTGTATTTTTCAATTTCTTTTTCCACGATCGGGCGCGGCCCTACCACACTCATCGTGCCCTGTAACACGTTGATAAACTGCGGCAATTCATCCAGCGACGTTTTGCGCAGCCAGTTACCCATGCGAGTGACGCGGGGATCGTTCTTTAGCTTGAAATCCTTCTCAAATTCCGCCCTCGCTTCCGGATCTTCATCCAGCATGCGTTGCAGGCGTTCCTCGGCATCCACGGCCATCGTCCGAAACTTGATGCAACCAAATGGTACCCTGCCCTGCCCCATGCGACGCTGCACGAAAAAGATCGGTCCCGGCGCATCCAGCTTGATCAATATTGCGATCAACAAATAGACCGGCGAAAGGAAAAACAAGACCGCCATTGCGAAAAAGATGTCGAACTGTCGCTTGGCCATGCGGTACATCGGATTGACCAGATTCTGTCGAATCATCAGGTTCACCGCCCCGGCTTGCACCGTGACTTCGGCATTAGCAACCAGAATATCTTCAGGATCGGGAAGAATGGTGATGTAAGGCACCAGCCCTTCAACAGCCGCAGCAACCGTTTCGCTCTCTTCCCGTTTCATGTTGTACAAACCGATGTTTACCTGCTGAATGTTGTACTCGTGCACCACGCGGTCCAAGTCATCGAAATTACCGAGAACCCGCAAATTCAGTTCCCCGATGGTTACCGTTTCACCTTCGACTACACATCGCTCAGGCAACACCACACCGGTCAGATTGTGCGACGACCGAAATAGCGCCAGATGACGTTGCACCATATCCGGCATTTCGGGGCTTCCACATATCAGCAACACGTTGCGCTTGGATACTTCGATCTTATCCAGTTGCCGTCTCATGAAGGTACGCATCAGAATAATGGTGAAGAAAGAAACGATAATTCCACCGAAAATGACGAAACGCGAGTAGTTGTAACTGACTTTCATCAGGGTTAAAATCAGGATCAGGAAAATGAGAATCAACATCAACGCAAAAAAGATCCGGATCACCTCTTCTTCGAACGTCATCTCACGGATATTGAACAACCCCACCTGCAACGAGGCAATGACCCACAAGACTGAAATGGCAATGAAGATTTGTAGATAAGGGGTGAAGGTCGGTCGTTCCGGTCCTCCAAGCACATCAAGAAAAACATGCTGGCGCAGATAGTACACCAAAGTAAACGAAGCCAGCAGGCAGATCACGTCGATTGCCACGAAAAACAATCGAACGCCAAGTGCTTGTCTCATGATTCTGTCCCTTCGCCGTGACGATCCCCACCTTATCCGGAAGTCCCTAACCGGATCACTTCACCATACCGCCGGCTACTAGCTTTAATCGTGATCGGGTCGCCTGTAAGGTTCCACACCTGTCAATCGGGTTCTGAAACAATAGCGCCAATACTAGCCCGGAATTTTATCCGCTTTCTTGCGCACCGCAGAATTCATTCCCGGAGGGAACTCGGCATCGCGGTCGATATCATCCCAGTTCGCTTTGAACCAATCCACCGTATTTTTCAAGCCTTCTTCAAACTTCATATCCGGGACGTATCCAACCAGACTCTTGGCTCGTTCCACACTGGCCAGCAAACGAAGTTTGGTATCCCATTTGCGGCGGCCATGGAATTCCATACCACCAGGATTCCCCACAAGTTCGTTAATCATATTGGCCAGGTCGACAATCTGAATTTCGCGACCGCTGGCCAGATTCATTTCCTGCCCGATGGCTTCCTTGTAATAACCGGCCCGCAGCAAACCATCTACCAGATCGCCAACATAAGTGAAATCGCGTGTGGCCAGGCCGTCACCAGTGATCGGCAGAGCTTTTCCCTGCATGGCCCAGTAAATGAAATTCGGGATGACGTTGCGATACTGTCCAGGCACTTCACCCGGACCATAGGAGTTGAAGAAACGCGCCTTCACGACATTCAAGCCGTGATGATGCAAAAAGAAGTTGCTGTACAGTTCACCAAGCATCTTGGTGATCTGATAAGGAGTCGTCAGGTGCATGGACACGAAGTCTTCTTTTAGCGGCAATGGCGCGGCGGAACCGTAAATGCTGCAACCGCTGCTGGCATAAACCACGCGCTCCACGTTGGACAGATTGGCATATTCCAGAATACGCAAGGTACCGAAACCATTGGTCATCAGGTCGCGCTCGGGATAATCCACCGAATTCTGGTTGGCGAAAAACGCGGCGAGGTGATAAACCACATCCACTTTTTCCTGGAATACTCGCTTCAGTGCGGTTTCATCGCAGATATCGCCCTTGACGAAAAGCACGTTGGGACGGTCCGGGATGTTCCACTCATAGCCTGCTGACATATCATCCAGAATGATGATCATCTGGGCTTCCAGATCGCTCAACTCGCGCACCAGATTCGTCCCGATCGCTCCAGCCCCGCCGGTAATCAGAATGGTCTTTCCCTTGTAGTACTCTTTGTAGTCGCTCATGTCCTGTCCTCCGTAACGAGCCGCATTCACACACAATAGAGTAGTGGTCTGCGAATGCCGAAGCGCTCAAATTCTTTTGAATCGATCCAGGTTCGCGGGCCGTTGCTTCTCCTATTTCGACTCAAGCTCTTTGCGTTTTATTTCAATAAATTCATCGAGTTCATACGCTTTATGCTCATCGATGGCCGCTTCAGCCGCCAATGTTGCCCAACTCGTGGCCAACAGACTTTCCACCGAAATCGGAGCGGAGCCGCCCTCTGCCACCGCTTTTAGGAACAACTCCAGTTCACGGTTGTAGCCCAGATCCGTAGAAATAGACTGCTTGGAGTCGCTTTTCTCTTTAGCGACCACTTTGGCCTTGCGGAAGCTGTCGATTTCGCCGACACAACCACCGGCATACACTTCCACACGCTCGCGAGAATAGCTCTTGGGACCGTTGGCTACGTACAGAATCTGGCCGATCGATCCGTTTTCCAACTGGATGTTAATGGCGACATTGTCGCTCTTCATGTAGGCATCGCTCTTCATCGACTCGGCACTCACACGCACCGGCACCGAATCGCTGAAATAGGAAATCAGATCGAAGAAATGGCAGGCCTCGCCCATCAGACGACCACCGCCGCTGGGACCATGTACCCAACTGTCACGTGGTGCGTAACCTGCATTACAGCGAATCATGACCGCGCGTGGCTCGGAAACATATTTCAGCCGCTCCGAAACGAATTCCGTCAGCGGAGCGAAACGACGGTTGAATCCGACCATCAACAACTGGTTGGGATGCTCCTTCAAGGTCTCTTCGATTGCGAAAAGATCCTCGGCACTAAGCGCCAGGGGTTTTTCGACATAAACATGCTTGCCCGCCTTCAACGCTTCCACCACCAAACGACCATGGATGTTGTGACGGGTGGTGATCATGATAGCGTGAATGCTGTCATCTTCCAACAGATGGTGATAGTCGCTGCTGGCGTACTGGAAACCGAATTTTCGTCCGAGATGGAAACTGTAAAAACTCTCCAAAGCCGCTACACCGACACCTTTGAACAGTTTCAGTTTACTTAAACTCGGCATCATGATCGAACGCGTAAAGAGACCGGCACCGATCACGCCGACGCCGACTTTTCCTTCCACGCCCGGACTGGAGACCACAGGCATCTCCACCTTTTCGACCTTGGCATTTTCCGCTTCTGTCGGGTATTGCAGCACGACACCGAGCGTCAAACCGGTCAGGCGACCATTTTGCAGGTCATCGTAGAATTCCAGAGCCTTGTTGTAATCGATGTGATGAGTCAACAAGGGTTTCAGATCCAGCGCCCCGGTAGAAATCAAATGCAGGAAGGCTTCCATGTTGCGACCGGCAGTCCAGCGAATCTGGTTGATCGGATAATCGCGCAAGCCCGCTTCGTACAGTTCGTCGTACAGTCCCGGCCCACCCGAGCGTGAAACGACCAGCGACAGCTCTTTTTCGTATAGAATCTTGCGCGGCAGATCCAGTGGAATCACGCCCGGAATCACCAAACGGGCACGGTCCGCAGCGATCTCCAGAATCAGGTCCGTTACCGCTTTCTTATCCGTAGCGGCAAAAACCAGCACCACATCGGCGCCGCGTCCCTGGGTGGCATCGCGCACGGCGTCTTCCGCGCCCACATCACCGCTGATCACCGCGACTTCCGCGCCAAATTTCTTGGCCATCTCCACTTTGACCGGGTCCAGATCCATCGCGATCACGCGCGCCCCGCTGGAGCGCAGCATCTGCACCGCCATCAAGCCCAAAACGCCCAAACCGACCACTGCCACACTTTCGCCCAGCGTCACATTGGCGTTACGCACGGCGTGCAGGGCAATGGCTCCCATTCCGGCGAAAGCCGCCTCTTCGTCGGCGACGTTATCCGGGATTTTGGCCATCAAGGTATTGGGAATATAATTGATCTCGGCATGACTGGCGAATTCCGCACCGGTTCCTGCGATGCGATCGCCGACTTCGAAACCGACCACCTGCGGTCCGACTTCCAAAATGCGACCGGCGGCACTGTACCCCAAAGGCACCGGCGTATCCAAACGCTGGTTGGCCAGATTGTAGGCTTCCAGGAATCCTTCCGCCTTGGCTTTATTGAGAAACTGCCGCACCAGATCGGGGCGGGAAAGCGCCTTGCCGACCAAGCTCTTCTTGGCCGTCTCCGTCATCATCCGCTCGGTACCGGGACTGATAATGGAATGCGACGTCTGAATCAGTGCTCCCACGGGACGCAGGGCCGGACGCGGCGCTTCCACCATTTCAATATCGCCAGTTCTCCAGTTCTGTATGATGATACGAGGCATAAGACCTTCTCTTTCTCTATTGGTAAGCAAATTCCTGGTTTACGGTGTTTTCTTCCGCCAAAACACATCCGTTTGGCGGTTTTACATCAAATAACGAGGGGGTGTACAGATCAACTCACACCCAACTCTGCTTATTATCGATATCCCCCCGACAGTTACTACAATCCGCGCCGCTGCTACATACCACAGCTTATCCCGCTACGCAACGAATACTTGATTTTCAGTTGTTAAATTCATATGTTGCCAACATTTCAAGACTGGCTTTACAGAAAAATTCCAACCGGTCCAACCCTTTGCATCAGTAGCGATTTTCATCCAAATCGATCATTGTTTTTTCGGCAATCCGGCAAAACGTCATTCAACCTCTACGAGTATAAAGCCAATGGACCGCCTCTTCGGTCTGCCCCAGCAGCGCCCGGTACGTTTCCGCCATCTGCCGGGCGATGACTTCCAGATCGTAGCGATTGACGGCGCAGGCCAGCCCCTTGCTGCTCAGTTGATCCCTTTTCCGTTTCGATCCCATCAGGCTTTGCAGCCCTTCGCGGATACTTTCATCCGTCATCTTAACGACTTGCCCTGCCCCATCCCTGGCGATTTCTCTGGAAACGCCCACTTGATCGGAAATCAACACCGGCAACCCGGCAGACATGGCCTCGATGACCGTCATACCGAAATTCTCGTTATGGCTGGTCAATACAAAAATATCCGCCGCACTGTATGCCCCCACGCGCAGGTCACCTTCCAGAATCGGCACGAAACGCACCCGCTCTGCGCAACCCAACTCTTCTGTCAATCGTTGAAGTTCGTCGCGATAGCCTCGCTGATCGGGACCGATCACCAAAAAGAGCCAATCTTTATGTTTGATCAATTCATCCTTGGCGGCTTTCAGGAACACATCGATGCCCTTTTTCGGGTGCAGACGTCCGAAGAAGAGCAGCACTTTCGTCTTCTCATCCAGGCCAAGTTCCCGACGGAACTGGGCGGCCTTGTTTTCGTCATAGGCGAAATCGCGCGTCCGTAACCCATTGGGTACGATAAACGCCTGGTTCTGTATACCTAAATTCAACGAGTCGAAATCCTCCACTTCCATATCGCAAGTAAAGTGAATCGCGCTCGCTCGCTTGTAGGTTTTTTTCAGCAGCAGATGCCAGAACAGGCGATGCCGGGCGCTGTAATAATCGTTCCACATCCAGCGGTTGAAGCTGCCGTGGGTGGTGTTGATATAAGGAACTCCGGCTTTAAAAGCCGCCTTGGCGACACTGGTTCCCAAGGTGTGCCAGACCGAGGAGATATGCACCAGATCGAATTCTCGCACCAGATCGTCGATTTCCTTTCGCAGCGCCAGCGATTCGATGCCGAATGGCACCTTCGTGCGTGGAAAGTATCGGGTCGAAACCCCATCGACATCAACAAAACGATCGGTAGGAACATCCAACTCCGTTGCGCCGTTGGCATTGGTCGTGATGACGTGAATGTCCACATCCTGCTCGGCCAATCCTTCGCACAACATCGCCATCGAAGACACCGTCCCACCGTAAACCCAGGCTGGCTTGTAACTGGCAATGAAATGAGCGATACGCATAGGGCGTTCTCCTTTCAAGACGGATCCGACAGCGATGATGGCTCACTGGTTCCCCGCGGAGTACTTGGAATGGTCGCAACCAGTGCATAAAAAGCGACCATCAATGGATTGCCGACCGTAAACAAAATCAATTCAACCGTTGCAACGGCGGCAAACCCCACAACATAAAGCAAAACGAAATCAGCCACCCAGCCGGAACCGGACCTCCTGGCATAGCGGTAGGCTTCCAGCATACACATTCCCACCCATCCAAGGAACAATAGACCACCGAAGACACCCGTTTCAACAGTGGACCCCAGATACGAGTTGTGGCTTCCCGCCCGAACATCGCGAATGATTCCCTCATGCAGCACCGGCACGCCAACACCGGTTCCAAAGAACAGATGATTGCCCAGAATGTCGATTTGCTGCTTGTACAAATCAATACGCCCGGTGGAAATTTCTTCGCGCTGGAAAGTTTGTTGGGATCGGTACCATTCTAATGCATCTCCGCCGAAATACATGAGAACAGGCGTTGCCAGAATGATCAAAATCGTCGTTCGTAAAAAGCCTTTAGAGAAACGCTCGGCCACAAATCCAGCACCAACTCCCAAAAATACGGAGCGCGTTCCGGCACCTACAATCGTTACCAACGACAACAGCAATAGGGCCCCCGCTGTCAGATATGAAAAGAGATTTATCGATTTTTTCCGCAATCGGAATGCGATCTGCACAACCGTGAAAAACACCAGCACCATGGCGCTGATCGCCGCCAGATTCGGCGTATTCAGATCGCCAACCACACGCCTGGTACCGATTTGAGTTTGGAACAGATCCATTGTAAAGAACAGATTCAAAAATATGAAAACGCTGATCACCAGCAAAATAGAAATCGCTTTTTGTATCTTTTCTCCAACGAACACCCGGCGCAACATAAGGTACGTTGCCCCCCAAGTGATTAGAAACGCTCCCGCCTTCTCATATGCAACCAGAGGTCGCTCGCTAAGAGAGCCGCTGACGAACATCCACACAATAAATGCAAAGGAAAACCATCCGGACAATGGCATTCTCTGGTGCCTGGGCGCGCCGATAGCGATCCTCATCGCACCGAGATATCCACCCATCATCAACAACAGCATCCACCTCACGTAGGACAGCGAAGTTCCGGCATAATCTTTTGTGAGGTAGACGAAAAACACGACCAGGGTCAATAAGCCCAGTCCAATGCCGAACCAGATCATCATGCGATGGGTCAAGCTAGCCTTACTCATCCTTCGCTCCTTGCAGCGTCTTCGGTTCACGCACTTTTACGAGATAATAGGCCAGATACAAGCTATCGCCACCTAGCGTCATCAAAGCCGCACCAAAGACATTCCATAACAATACAGCAGGAACTCCCAACAGGACAAATCCCAGCAATTTATAACCCGCCGCCCAAATCAATTTGTGAGGAATTTCCAGTAATGTTGCCAATGTGATCTTGTAGGCGGTCAGGTAGTTGATCGCATACACAATACAGAAGATGTACAGACAATCGGCGTACTCGGTGTATTTTCCCTTAAACAACCAATCCACCAGCGGCTCACCGGCCACGGCAATGATTCCCAGATAGAGCAGCGGCACCACACCTAATACCAGGTATAATTTCCGCAGATAAGCAAGTCCACCTGCTTCACGCACCGAGCCCTTGCGACTGACTTCCGGAATCACGAAGCTTTGTATCGAAAACGAATAAATGTTCAACGGGCCGAACAATTGCAAAAAGGCTCCGATCGCGCCCACGGCAGCCAGTCCCAACAAACTTCCTGTAATGTAGGAGTGCGCCTGTTGTGACAGAGAAATCAGCGCCTGAAAACCCAAAATCCAGCGCCCATAAATCACATTCTTCTTCAATGCTTCACGGATACTGCCACCCGGCTGGCGTCCCAGATGGTAGCGCAATACCCATAAGCCGTATAAAGCGGATAATGCCGAGCTAAGTCCCAAGACTGCCAACATTGTCGGAATGGTAAACGCCTGCTCACGGATCAACAATCCTGCACCAAGCAGAATAACCATCAGGCGAACGCAACTGGTCACAAAAGCCAGATTCGGCACTCCTTTAATGACCAGTAACCGCCTGGCACCTTCCATCAGGCTGCGGAAAAACAACGGTACGACATACCAGGCCGCAACGGTGAAAAGCACGCCACCGTCAAGCGCCACTCCGGTGGCAGCGATAATCAGACCAACCACAAAGAATAGCAGCGAGAAAACCAGAAGAGACAGAACGACAGCCCGGTCGTAACTTCGTAGAACCTCATGGGGTGCTTTGGAGCCGTACAGGCTGGCCGGTGTGTACACCAGCGAATGATTGATACCCAGCAGCAGGTTACCAATGGCATAGACGATCACAAAAGCGCCGAATTCCTCTTTGGAAACATAGCGAGCCAGTAAAAAAGCTGCGACGAAATTGCCTGCCGCCGTCAAGCCCTGATCCAGCACGGTCCATATGCCCCTCGAAAGAGGTTGATTCTTCAGCATATAGCCTCGCTTGCACTCGCCTTACCGTTCAAATGCTTCTCCCTGGTAATTGCTGGGAAATTCGAGCCGGAAAACAGAAGTAATCTTAGAAAGTCATCACACGATTCGAGACGTTGACCGGCACAACCGACAGCTCGCTCCCCTCGTAAAACCTTAAAAGATGTCAAATACTTGCTCGCCCCTGTTCATTTGTTTAACAGGAAGGCAAAAGTGGATCAAGATTTTTCTCTTAGCGCTCGGAATTCTTTTCAATACATTATAAAACCGTGTAGAGCAAGTACATGAGATCCCTACGATCCGGAGTATTCCTTACTTACGAAAACGTTTTCCTAGAAAGTGCCGTCACATGTCGCCCGCTCCTTGACAAGACCTGACGGTAGTGCTACAGAATACGGCACTGTTCGACAACAGATCGAGTCGGACCTTGTGTCCACACCAACCGTTACCTTGTCCTTGGAGGCTATTGCATGAGTAGCAACATCCAGCTATTGCGGTACAAGTGGAGGACCGGCATGTTTGCCTGGCTGCTCCACCGATTGACCGGACTTGGACTGATTTTCTATCTGACCCTGCATATTTTCGTGACGCGCTCCTTTAAAGAAGCCGCCACGATCGCCGATCCGGTATTGCGGGCCAAAGAATTCGACCAGATTTATGGCATCCTCTCCAATCCGCTGTTTGGATTGCTGGAAATCGCATTGTTGGGTGCAGTGCTGTACCACGCCCTCAACGGCATCCGGGTGCTGATCGTCGATTTCGGCAACGGGGCGCGCTACCACAAGAAGCTGTGGTGGATCATGATGGCGGTCTATGCCGTATTGATGGTGATTTTCGGCGGACTGATGCTGCTTCATGTCCTGCATAAGGGAACGGGAGGTGCGGCATGAGACCTGCGGAAACCAAACGCAGTTACACCTTCTGGTGGATCTTCCAGCGCTTTTCCGGCGTTGTGCTGTTATTGACGCTGCTGGGTCACATGCTGATGGTCCACTTCAGCCTGGCGGAATTCAAGGCCGTTCCGTTGACTCCTGAGCAGGTGGCAGAACGCTTCGCCAATCCCTGGATGCAGCTCTTTTACGTTGTGTTTTTGCTGATGGCCATCGGTCATGGTTTAAACGGCGTGCTAAACGCGGTAGACGACTATATTCGCTGCGATTTTTCACGCATGGCCGCGACTTGGGCTGTATGGGCGCTGGGACTGGTTCTGTTGATCTGGGGCTTGTTCACCCTGGTCTGATTTTGAGAGAAACCCGTAGGAGAAACCTATGATTATACAACACGATGTCGTCGTTGTCGGGGCCGGAATCGCCGGTTTACGCGCGGCGCTTGAAACGGCGCTTACCGGACACATCGACGTAGCCGTTGTCAGCAAGCTCTACCCCTCGCGCTCCCATTCCGGTGCGGCACAAGGCGGAATCAGCGCAGCTTTAGGCAACCTGGAAGAAGACAGCCCAGAATGGCACATGTACGATACCATCAAAGGAGGTGATTACCTGGGCGATCAGGACGCCATCGAGGTGCTCTGCTATGACGCGCCACGCGCCATCATCGAGTTGGAGCATTTCGGGGTACCGTTTTCCCGCATCGAAGACGGACGCATCTCCCAGCGGCGTTTCGGTGGCCACACCGCCGAATTCGGCGCACGCCCGGTCATGCGCGCCTGTCACGCCGCCGACCGCACCGGCCACGCCATTCTGCACACCTTGTACGAACAATGCATCAAGCACGGCGTACACTTCTACGATGAAGTCCAGGTGCTCGACTTACTCTATAGTAAACAGGAAAACGTGGTCTCCGGCGTCGTCGCCTATGACATCCGCAAGGGTGGGCTGATCACCTTCCATGCAAAAAGCGTGATGTTCGCTACCGGCGGATACGGACGCGCCTTTAAAACCACCAGCAACGCCTTCGCCTATACCGGCGACGGCATGGCAATCGTTTACAACGCCGGTCTACCACTGCAAGATATGGAATTCGTGCAATTCCATCCGACCGGCATGTACCGCATCGGCATTCTGATCACCGAAGGCGCTCGCGGCGAGGGTGGCATCCTGTTGAACGACAAGGGCGAGCGTTTCATGGAGCGCTACGCACCGACGATCAAGGATCTGGCCCCGCGCGACATGGTCTCCCGGGCGATCTTCGAAGAAGTCAAGGCCGGTCGCGGCATCGGCGGCAAGGATTACGTCCATTTGGATGTACGTCACGTCGGACGCGAAGTGCTGGAAAAGAAACTGCCGGAAATCTCCGGTTTCGTGAAAACCTATTTCGGCTTCGATCCGGCGGACCAGCCGATTCCGGTGGCGCCGACGGCTCACTACGCGATGGGTGGCATTCCCACCAACAAGGAATCCCAGGTCATTATGGACGGCGACGCCACACCGGTAACTGGTTTCTACGCGGCGGGCGAATGCGCCTGCGTATCGGTGCACGGAGCCAATCGACTAGGCACCAACTCGCTATTGGATCTGGTCGTCTTCGGTCGTCGAGCCGGAAAGAAAATGGTGGAACTGGTGCCGAGTATGCCGATGCCGGAACTGCCCGAAAATCCCACCGCCGGAGTGGAAGCCCGTATGGCGTCCTTCTGGGATAAAAACGGCGGCGAACCGCTGTACCGGATTCGCGAGGAATGCGAAAAAACCATGATGGACAATGTCTCCGTCTTCCGCACCGAAGAAACCCTTAAAGTTGCCTTAAAAGACCTGAAAGAACTTAAACTCCGCCATGCGAAATGCACCATTCAGGACCAAGGCAAGCGTATGAATACCGATCTTCTGGAAGCCTTCGAAATGGGCTACATCCTGGAAACGGCGCAAACCATCGCAGCCGGAGCCCTGCTGCGCCAGGAAAGCCGTGGCGCACACGCCCGTGACGACTTCCCCAAACGGGACGACGAGAACTGGCTCAAACATACGCTGGTGAATCGGGGAGAAGACGGCGAGCCGGTCTTTACGTACCGACCAGTGAATATTCTGCGCTATCAGCCCAAGGAACGGACTTACTAAACACGGCGGTGGAGGATCCCATGCAACTGGAAGTGACGATCAAACGCTTCGATCCTGAAAAGGATAGCAAGCCCTACGATCAAACCTATACGATCGAAGCCGCGCCGGAAGAGCGGCTGCTGGACGTGCTGAATCGCATCAAATGGACCCAAGACGGCACCCTGACCTATCGAAAAAGCTGCGGACACGCCGTCTGCGGCAGTTGCGCCATGAACGTCAATGGCGAAAACGTGCTGGCCTGCTCCACGCTGGTCAAGGACATCAAAGGCACCAAGGTCCGTTTCGAACCGCTGCCGGGCGCACCGGTCGATAAAGATCTGTCCATCAATCAGGACAACTTCTGGGCGGCCTACCAACAGGTGATGCCCTACCTGTGCAACGACGAACCAGCCCCCGCCAAGGAACGTCTGCAAGCACCGGAAGATTTCGACAAGATCGAGGAAGCCACCAAATGCATTCTGTGTGGAGCCTGCACCTATTCTTGCCCCTCCAAGTGGGCGGATGAAGAGTATCTTGGACCGGCGGCGATGCTGAAAGCCTATCGCTTTATCTTCGATACGCGGGACCGTGCGGGCGATGAGCGCTTGAAGATCCTGGACAACAAGAAGGGCATCTACAAGTGCTACACCATCTTTAACTGTGTGGAAGCCTGTCCGAAAGAGATCAATCTGACCTGGCACTTCTCTCAGATCAAAAAGAAACTGGCGTTCAATCGCTATTAATTCGATGAGCCCTCATTCAGCGCGTCTATTTCAGGCGCGCTGAATCATTTCCAACAACCAGCGATGCAGGGGAAGTATGGGTCGATACGTTTCTGTAACGTATTCGACGAATTCACCTGTATGCAACTGCCTGGGAAGCGGCACTTCCACTCCGGCATGCAGACCGGCATACTTCAACAAATCGGCTCGTTCGTGCTCTTTGTCGAAGCCGGAGGGCACACGCTTGTAGAACTCGCCACCGATCGTGAGTTCCCATTTTCTCAACTCGTCAATGATCTCCACCAACTGCTCACCATGTTTTGGATGCATGACCGAATCACGATAGGCTAACAACAACGGCTTGGGAAATCGGTACAAACCACCACCGATAAACAACGTGGGCGGCTCGATGTGGACGTACAAACCGGGACATTCCATTTTCGGTCTGCCGCCTTCCCAGATGAACATACCCAGATGCGTTTTGTAGGGGCTTTTGTCTTTACTGAAACGAACATCGCGATGTAACCGGAAAATCGAGCCATCGACTTTCGCAAGCGCATGATAATGCGAAGAAAACTCTCCCAGTCGCAAGCCCATGGCATCGATAAAAGCTTTTGCCGGCTCCAACACGGACTCGTTGAATCGGTCGCGATTCTCTTCGAACCAAACCTTGGAATTGTACGCCTTCAGTTCTTCTAGAAAAGGAATGATATCTTTCGGAAATCCTTTGAATACGGGCATTTGTGCCATGACTAGTCCTTTCTAACGTGCAATCTCCGCAATAAACAACCGATAGATGCGATAGCCTGTCTGCTTCTTCCCGAAACCACACGGATACAGGCGGGCATATTTTAGCAAGCCTTCCGCTTTTACGCCATCATTTCCA
This sequence comes from Myxococcota bacterium, assembly GCA_965140415.1. GTDB lineage: Bacteria > Myxococcota_A > SURF-8 > SURF-8 > SURF-8. The sequence continues at coordinate 2,306,501 of OZ223209.1, read as the reverse complement.
CAAGATGATTGCTTGCCAGTATGGGTTGGGAGTGTTATTTTTACGTCACAATCGGAATGGTTATTGATTTCAATTCAGGAAAAACCTATGACACCCGGTGGTTTTCCACTTTTCGAACGCTTCCCGGAGTTGCGCTCCATCCCGCGCATTGAATTGGCCGATCTTCCAACCCCGGTGCGGCGTCTGGATGAACTTGGCGCATGTTATGATGGAGCTGAAATCTGGATCAAACAGAACGACCGCTCCAATCCGAGTTACGGCGGCAACAAGGTGCGTAAACTGGAGTTTCTATTCGCAGAAGCCATCCGGCAAGATGCGCGAGCGGTAGCCACCATCGGCGGTATCGGCAGCAATCATAGTATGGCTACATTGATCTTCGCCAGGCAATTGGGATTAGACTGCCACTTATTTATGTACGAGCAACCCTGCACCGACCATTGCCGAAAAAGCATGAAGCTCTACTCGCATTTCGGAGCGAGTCTCACGTTTCAGCCTTCTTATGTCATGCTCGCCGCACGCATGAGCGCCTTTCTGGCAACGGCAAAACTTCGGGGATTGGGTGACATTTACAGCATTCCTCCCGGTGGGAGTTCACCTTTGGGAACGCTGGGACATGTCAATGCGGCGCTGGAACTGGATGAGCAGATCCGTTTGGGCGAACTTCCCGAACCCAAAGCGATTTTCGTCGCGCAAGGCAGTAACGGCACCTTGGCCGGTCTGGTGCTGGGTTTGCAACTTGCCGGTCGAAACATTCCGATTTACGGCGTGCGGGTTTTCCCACGCATCGGAACCAACAGCGTTGCGGTCTGTTACCTGATCAACAATTGCATTTCCATCATGAAAAAGCATGGACTAAAGAAACGGCTTGCTGCCGTTCGTCCCTGGCAGATCAATATGGTAGACGGCTACCTGGGGAAGGGATACGGCTATGTGACGGAGGCGGCGCAACAAGCGGTGGGTATCGCAGGGCAGCATGGCGTACTATTGGACACCACCTACACCGGAAAAGCCTTCGCAGCCATGCTGGATGCACTTAACAAGCAGGGCGCAGCCGCCGGACCGGTGTTGTTCTGGAATACGTTCAACTCCGTGGATCTATCCGAATTGGCTAAAAGCGTTGATTATCACAATCTGCCCCCAGTACTGCATCGTTTTTACGAACCGGAGAACAGTACCGTAAGGAAATAAGCGATGACTGTTGAAGTTTCAAAAGAAGCCCGCCTGCTGCACGAAGATGCGTTTGTGGCGGATCTGCACGTGGATTCCTTTTTGATCGCCCGGCAATTCGGCTATGATTTTTTAAAACGTCATAGCGCCTGGCTACCGGGAGGAGCGCTCTTTTCGCATACCGATCTACCCCGCATGAGAGAGGGCGGCGTCGATTTCATCGCATTCGGGGTGGTCGTCAATCCACTGCTGAAACCGAAAAACTGTTTCCCAAGCGCCTTGCGCCAGATCGAGTTGTTTCATGATGCCTGCAAACGCTCCGATGGGGAACTGGTGCAGGCGGAGTCACCGGAAGCGGCTTTGGAAGCGAAAAAGAAGGGTATTCGCTGCGGTTTCCTTGGCATGGAAGGCGCACACGATCTGGGTGGCGAACTGGAGAATGTTGTCAAAGCCCACGAGCTGGGCGTTCGCTACATCACCCTGACCCACTTCAGTTCCAATCAAGCCGCTTCCTGCGCCAAGGGACTCAAAGCCAATCCTCAAGCCGGGTTGACCGACTGGGGTCGTGATCTGATTATGGAGATGAATCGAGTGGGTGTGATCGTCGATGTGGCCCATGTCAATCGCCCCGGATTCCTGGACGCCGTAAGGCTTTCCAAATCACCCTGCCTGGTATCGCATGGCGGCGTAACCGGAGCCATGCCGCACTGGCGCAACATCGACGATGACATGCTGCGCGCTTTGGCGGATAAAGGCGGCACGGTGGGAGTGATCTTTTCTCCCAGCTACATCACGAACAACAAACGTCTTGGAGCGAAAGCGATATTCCGTCACATCGACCATATCGTGCAGACCGTGGGAGAGGATCATGCCTCCATCGGTAGCGACTTCGACGGCTACATCCCCACGCCCTTTGACCTGCGCGACACCTCCGATATGCCGCGTATCACGCAACTGATGCTTGAAAACGGCTATTCGGAAGAACGCATTCGTAAAATTCTCGGTTTGAATTTTCTTCGTGTCTGGCAGGATTGCCGGACCATGGCGCAAGGATAAACACTCGCATTGACGACAAAACAACTGACATTATTCGAAGCGGCGGCGGTGATCGCCGGATTGGGCATCGGCGGCGGCATCATGGCAGTGCCATATTTAGCTGCACAAAACGGAATCATGACCGTGTTGATGATCCTGTGCATCGCCTTCGGCCTAAGCCTGCTGCTGCACCTGATGCTGGCCGAAGTCGTATTGAAGGAAGAACGCCCGATTCAATTGGTGGAATTGATCCGGCAGTATGTGTTCATCGGCAAGTTCGAGAAGCCGTTGACCTGGATTTTCTTCTTTCTACTGGTGGGAGGCGTTTACGTTCAACTGACAGGCTACATTGTCGGCTGCGCGGAAATCCTATTGGATCTGGTAGGCTTCCCCTTGATCGCAGGTGAAATACTGTCCTATGTCATTGCCGCAGGCGTTGTGTTTTTCGGTCTGAAAGCCATTGGCTTCATCGAGAAATACGCCATTATCGGAATCGCTCTTTTACTGATCGTGCTGACAGCCGGTTCGTGGAATCATCCCTTTACCGAATTGCCGCTACTGAACGGTGGGGCAAGAGAAGCCATGGCGTTTTACGGCATGGCAATGTTCAGTTTCGGGGCTTGGTTTTCGGTGCCACAGGCTGTGGAAGGCTTACAGCAACGTCGTCATCTCGTTCCCTGGGCGGTGGCATTAGGAATCGGGTTGAACTTCGCCTTCGTTTCCATAACGACGCTCATGGCCTGGCTGGTTTCTCACCCGGTTACACCCATCGCCATCAGCGGCTGGGGCTCGGCAGTCGGGGACTGGGCCCTGGTACTAGGCTCCCTGGTGGTCTTTCTTTCCATGCTGACCAGCTACTGGGCATTCAGTTATGCGCTGGCGGTAATCTTGCAGGAACGCATCGAAATGAATTTCCGACGCGCCTGGCTGATTGCCACCGTCCCGACCCTGGTCATCGCCGTAACCGGACTAACCAATTTTCTCGGTTTCATGCGCCTGACTGGCGGACTTTCGGCGGTGCTGATTGCCGTGCTGGTCATTCCCATGCTGCGCAGCGCTCGTAAGCGCTCGTCGATACAAGCCACCGACTTCGAACTACGCAAACTCGGCTCCACTCCATTCCAGGTTCTGATTCTGTTGGCCTACTTGATGATGGCCATCGGATCTTTGATTCCCATCGAGCCATGAAGGAACAGTCGCTATGACAGAACAATCTGCACAACTCTATTATAACGGTGACATTTGTACGTTGGATCCTGCCAACCCGAACCCGGAAGCCTTGGCGATTCGGGACGGAAGCATTGTCGCATGGGGCAGCAAAACGTCTTGTCAAACAGCATTGGGCACTTCGGCGCAACCTGTCGATCTAAAGGGCTCAACCCTGCTGCCCGGATTTATCGACACGCACGCGCATCCCTTCATGATGATCTACTACGACATGAACGTAAACATGCGCGGTGTCCACAGTCTCGATGACATCAGGCAGCGTCTCCAGCCGCAAATCGAGCTGCTTGCCCAGGATGGCTGGCTGGTCGGCCTTGATTTCGACGAGCAGGAGATGCACGACAAGCGCTTTCCTACACGGCAGGAACTGGACATTACCTGTCCCGACTACCCATTGCTACTGGTGAAACACGACGGTCACATGGTGCTCGCCAATAGCCGTGCGATCGAAGCGGCGGGAGTCACCCCAGATACTCCCTGCCCGGAAGGCGGAGAAATCGACCGCGACGAGCATGGCGTACCCAGCGGTGCCTTTCGCGAAATGGCGGCCTCGCTTCTGAAAAACGCCCTGCCCCTGCCCACCCCGGATCAACTGATTGCCGGTGCGCGTTTTACGTCACAGCGCATTGCATCGAAGGGCATTACGTCGATGGGTGCGATTTTCCAGACGGGAACGGAAGGCCCCACGGGCGAATCCGGCGCGCTGGAAACGATGATTATGGGCATGCTGCTGGAGCACTTCCCGATCAATCTGTATTCGTTCTTGTTTGCGGAAAACCTCGCCGCCATCGAAGGCGTCATGCAAAGCCCGCTGCACACCGAAATTCCCGGTGGGCACCGCGTCGGCGGATTGAAAATCATCGCCGACGGCAGTTTCGGTTCCAGCACCGCACTGATGAGCGCCCCATTCTCCGACAAGCCGGAAACCAAAGGATTCCTGCTGCAACCCGCCGAGGAAATTTACCGACGCATGGAATTCGCACACCGCGCCGGATTGCAGATTGCCATCCATGCCATCGGCGACGACGCCAACCGGCTGTGCCTGGATTTGTATGAAAAACTGCTGACCGCCTATCCTCGAAAAAATCACCGGCATCGCATCGAACACGCCTCGCTGTTGGATCAACAGATGCTGACACGTATGAAAGCACTCGGATTGTGTGTTTCCACCCAACCGCTGTTCGTTCATACGGAAAAGGACTGGCTCCCCGTTCGCATCGGTCCCGAACGCTGTAAATGGGTCTATCCGTTTAAAAGCATTGTCGAAGCGGGCGTACCTTTGGCCGGGGCAAGCGACGCTCCGGTGGAATTCATCGACGTATTGCACGCCATCTCCTGCTGCATCACGCGCGAAGGCTTTGAAACCCAACAGGCGCTCAATGCTTCCCAAGCCTTGGATTTATATACGAATAGCGCCGCATACCTTCAATTCGAAGAAGCGCACAAGGGCAGCCTTACTCCAGGTAAGCGCGCGGATATGGTCGTTCTGAGCGAAAATCCACTTAAAGTCGCTGCGGAACACATTCAAGAGATTGAAGTGCAAAAGACCATCATCGGTGGAAAAGTCATTTTCGAAGCCTAGCCGCCCTACAAAGCGTTTGTAACAATCGGTCCAACGTCATTTTCCCCATTGGAACGTTGTTTTCCCAGTGGGGACTTTTACTATCTCTCCCCAAGATAGCTTCCCAAGTACCATCATTGCTAGCCAGCCCTAACATTCAATCCACCAATAAATGTCGGATTTCTAAAAATAAATCCAATTATGTGGTTGCAGGTTATTCTTGTAAAAGGCATAATCAAAACATAGTAAATAACATTGGTTAAGCGGAATAAGTGTCGCCATTTCGATATCTTATAACGTGCCTGAAGAAATATTTCTCAACATGTGACAAACCTCTTTGACCGATTTCGTCTGTAGCGTTTAAAGTTTCTACGATCAATGGCCATTACCTGTCCACGCTTGTTTGCTGCCAAAAGCGAAACGTGGTGGGAGGGACACATTCTAGCGTTAATCGAGACTTAGAATTTCTAGAGGTTCTTCTGTGAAGGAGGCTGGGGATTTCTATCCACGGTTTCTAAAGGATCGAACAAAAGCCGAAACAGAAGTTAAATTTATTTTCCGCATCCAAACAGGATGAATGTGGGATCTGAAACAGCACACACTCTTTCAAACGAATGAAGAATAGGTCTGTCATGAGTGAAAAACTGGAAACGTTCCGCTACGATGACAAAACCGTGCGAGGCTTCATCCTGGCAACCGTCATCTGGGGGCTGGTCGGAATGAGCATGGGCGTGATTGCCGCAAGTCTGCTCTTTTTGCCGGATTTAAATCTGGCCCCCTATTTGACGTTCGGACGGCTACGCCCCATCCACACCAACGCCGTCATCTTCGCATTTGCGGGAAACATTATTTTTGCAGGCGTTTATTATTCGACCCAGCGCCTGTTGAAAGCCCGTATGTTCAGCGATAAGCTCTCCGCCTTCCACTTATGGGGTTGGCAGATAATCATCGTGCTTGGAGCCTTGGCGCTTTTGACCGGCCATACGCAATCCCGTGAATATGCCGAGCTTCCCTGGCTGTTGGATATCGCCATTGCCGTGGTCTGGGTGGCCTTTGCCGTGAACGTATTCGGCACGATCATGAAACGCCGCGAACAACATTTATACGTGGCCATCTGGTTTTATATCGCCAGCATTCTGGCCGTGGCGTTGCTGCACATCTTCAACAACATCCAGATGCCCTATTCCTGGCTGGACAGCTACTCGGCCTACTCCGGTGTTCGCGATGCGCTCGTGCAGTGGTGGTATGGCCACAACGCCGTCGCCTTCGTACTGACGACTCCCTTTCTCGGATTGATGTACTACTACCTTCCCAAAGCAGCGGAACGCCCGGTGTTCAGCTACAAATTGTCGATCATGCATTTCTGGACCCTGGTATTCATCTACATCTGGGCTGGACCGCATCATCTGCATTACACCGCCCTGCCCTACTGGGCTTCGACCCTGGGGATGCTGTTCTCGCTGATGCTCTGGGCGCCAAGCTGGGGAGGCATGATCAACGGTCTGTTTACCCTGCGTGGTGCCTGGGACAAGCTCCGGGAGGAACCCGTACTGAAATTCCTGGTTGTAGGCGTGACCTACTACGGAATGTCCACATTCGAAGGACCGATGCTGTCCATTAAAGCGGTAAACGCGCTTTCCCATTACACCGACTGGACCATCGGACACGTCCATGCGGGGACACTGGGCTGGAACGGCATGATCACCTTCGGAGCGATTTACTGGATGATTCCCCGGCTCTGGAAAACCGAACTGCACAACCGGAAAATGGTCAACGCGCATTTCTGGATTGCCACCATCGGACTGATCTTCTACCAGGTTTCCATGTGGGTAGCAGGCATCACCCAGGGATTGATGTGGCGCGCATTCGAAGCCGATGGCCGCCTGATGTATCCGGACTTCATCGAAACGGTGCTAACTCTTGTGCCGATGTTCTGGCTGCGGCTGACCGGCGGTATCCTGTATCTGACCGGGATGTTCATGCTGGCCTACAATCTGTTGCGAACCATCGCCAAAGCGCCCAAGGATTTCGCCGTTGAACCGGAAGTGCAGGCCGCCCCGCTCTCCAAAAAGACGGAGACACCGGAACCGGCTATCGCACTGCAACCCAACACCTATGACCATGCCCTGTTCAAGGTGCAAGACGCGTTGCGACATGGTTTTCATCGCGTACTAGAGCGCACGCCGGTTGTTTTCACGGTGCTGACATTGCTTGCGCTGTCGGTGGGTTCTTTGGTGGAACTGGTTCCGCTATTCGCCGATGACGACAACGTCAAACCGATCGCCAGTGTACATCCGTATACTCCGCTGGAAGTGGAAGGTCGCGACATTTACATTCGGGAGGGTTGTTACAACTGCCATTCTCAGATGGTGCGCCCCTTCCGCTCGGAGACGGAGCGTTACGGCGAATACAGCAAAGCAGGAGAATTCATTTACGACCACCCCTTCCAGTGGGGCTCGAAACGTACCGGCCCGGATCTGCACCGCGTCGGAGCCAAATATCCGCATCTCTGGCACGTACGCCATATGGAGATGCCTACATCCACCACGCCTGGATCGGTCATGCCTGCTTTCGAACATTTGCAAGCCGACGTGCAGAACCACGAGCTTCTTAAGTCCAAACTGAAAGCCCTGGCTGCCATCGGAGTCCCCTATTCCGATATCGATATCGGTAATGCGGAGGATCACGCCAACCAGCAGGCGCGCCTGATTGCAGAAGAAATCATCACTCAAGGCGGCCCGAAAAATCTGGAAGACAAGGAAATCATCGCGTTGATCGCCTACCTGCAACGACTGGGCACGGACATCAAATGGCGAACGATGCAGCCTGTAACCTTGCAGGCGAAGGAGGCTACACCATGATTTCCGAATTTGTGGCAAATAGCGGCAACGCAACCATCGCAATCGCTGTAATGCTGATCCTCTTCGTGTCCTTCCTCGTGCTGGCAATCTCCGTGATTTTCGGGAATCGAGAAAAATACAAGCATTACGCAGCCATTCCGCTTTCCGATGGTATAGCGACCAACTCCCCGGATCAGGTTCCCTCACAAAAGAGCAGATGAGGCATCCGCATGGCGAAATATGAAGATAAAGTATTGGATCACTCTGTCGATGGCATCCAGGAATACGACAACCCCATGCCCGGTTGGTGGCTGTGGACGTTCTACGTCGCCATCGTTTTTTCCATCGTGTACCTGATGTATTACGCTCTAGGGTTCGGAGAAGGTTACCGCTCCGAGCTTCGTTCGGATGAGATCGGCGACCGGCAGGCGATTCAAGATTACTACGTTGCCAATCCCATCCAACCGCCTACTACGGAAATACTGCTGGCTGGAGCGGTCGATCCAACAGTTCTGAATACCGGCAAGCTGCAATTCGTTAAAACCTGTGCGCCATGCCACGGCGAACATGGTGAAGGCTTGATTGGTCCAAACCTAGCCGATAATCGCTGGATCAACGTAAAAAATACCGTGGATATTTTCACAACGATCGTTAAAGGCGTTCCCGCGAAAGGGATGCCCGCATGGGGACGGGCATTCAGCCCAGATGATCTGAAAGCATTGGCGGCATACGTGCGCAGTCTGGCCGGCAGCAATCCGGCCAATCCCAAACCAGCCGAAGGCGATCCGGTGCAACTGGAAGCCTTACCGAGTTCGGCGATGCCCTCGGCGGCACCATAGAACACCATTAGACACATTCGAAACGATTGGACAAGATGACCAAGCCCGATTCACAACGCCCATTCAAGCCCGCACCGCAGGAGGAAATCCTGGCAACCATCCAGTTGGATGGGCGGCGGCGTTGGATCGAGCCGGTCGTTTCGCGTGGTTTTTACTGGAGACTGCGCCGCAGAGTCGGATTCGCGCTGATTCTCCTGTTCCTATCCGCCCCCCACATCGAGATCGCCGGGAAACCCATGATCTTTTTCGATCTGGTCCACCGGCAATTCACCATCTTAGGCATCACACTGCAAGCGACGGAAACCCTGCTGCTCATGGTTTTCGGAGTCGGAGTGGTGATCGGCGTTTTCTTCTTCACGGCCTTATTCGGACGCATCTGGTGCGGCTATCTCTGTCCCCAGCCGATTTATCTCGAATTTATATTTCGACCCATCGAAAGCCTGTTCGAAGGTCCGCCTCACGTTCGCAAACGACGGGATCACGGTCCCTGGACCTTGCAGCGACTATTGCGAAAAGCGGGTAAACTTACCGTTTATGCTGTAATTGCCACGATCTTGGCCCATACCTTCGTCGCCTATTTCATCGGCTGGGACACGCTGATGACCTATGTCGGCACGTCACCGGGACGACATTATGGCGTTTTCTTCGCGGTAATGGCAACTACGGCGCTGATCACCTTCGATTTCACGGTTTTTCGCGAGCAGATGTGCACCATTGCCTGCCCTTATGGTCGCTTGCAGACGGTGCTTTACGACCAAGACACGCTGATCGTCGGTTATGATAAAACACGCGGTGAACCGCGCGGCAAATCGGGAAAAGGCCCCGCTCCGCAAGGTCAGGGCGATTGCATCGACTGCCGCCGCTGCGTAAGCACCTGTCCCACCGGCATCGACATTCGGCGCGGACTTCAAATGGAGTGTATCGGCTGTGCCCAATGCATCGACGCCTGCACGGACGTCATGACAAGACTGCAACGACCGACCGGATTGATTCGCTATACCTCCCTTCGCAATCTGTCGGGATCACAAACAAACTGGCTCAGGTCGCGTCTGTTCGTGTATTTCGGCATCCTGTTGATTATCGCCGGAGCGCTAGGTTATCTGCTCGTGTTCCGTGCACCCGCAAGTGCGGAAATTCTTCGAACCGGGCGCGAGGCATTTCGCCAATTGCCCGATGGCTTGATCGCCAACCAGTTACGAGTGAGATTGAACAACAACCTGCACACCGACCAAACATTCTCGATAGAACTGCTCGAACCAACAAACGGAGCACTGATCGTCAGCATCAATCCCTTTACCGTCAAGGGAGACGAGATCGACACGGTAAATCTGGTGGTCAAGCTGGATCGCAAGAGCTTTACAAATGGAAAAACAGTGGGACGCTTCCGGATTTCCTCGGGAAGCGGCTTTAACGTGGAAAAGGAATTCTTACTGCTTGGACCGTATTGAAACCGGGCTTAGATCGATGGAGACTTGGAAATGAATGCATGGATTAAATGGATATCCGATCATCGCTGGCCGATGTTTCTGGCCGGACTACTGATCATGTCCATCACAGCACAAGGCATCATGGTGTACTTTGCGACACGCCCCGATGCACCTCGCCCGGAGCGCGGCTATTACGAACGCTCTTTCGACTGGGACCAGCAGCGCGCCAAAGCCGACGCCAGCCGCAAGCTGGGCTGGGAGCTTTCCATCGATATCCCCGCCGGGCCGCAGTATCTGCCCGGCATGAAACGCCCCGTAGATCTTGATGTGTTGGATCCTCAACAGCAGCCGATCCGAAATCTGAAAGGGATGCTGTCGGCGGTTCGCCCTGCCAATCTTCGCATGAATACGGAAGGAACGCTAACGGAACTGCCGCAATCACCTGGACGCTACCGCGTATTGTTGGATCTGCCACAGGGCGGATTGTGGGAATTCCGGGTCGCATTGAAAAAGGACAGCACGGAGTATGTGGAAGCTCTACGAATCGACGTACCCGGCTATGAGAGGAACGATAATCGTCCATGAATGAGCTTGTGAGCGACATGTCAACATCCAAAGCATCAGAGCGCGTAACTTGCGCTCATTGCGGATTGCCTGTCCCAGGCAACATGCTGCAAAGCGGCCAGCAGCTCCAGTTCTGCTGCTCGGGCTGTAAACAGGTTTATGCGATTCTCCACGAAGAAGGCTTCGAGGAATATTACAACTATCAGGCACTTACCGACGATACCCCACAGGCAGCTTCGATCAGCGGTCGCGCTTTTACCGATTTCGACGACGAAACATTCCAACTCAATCATGTAAAAGACACCGAGACAGGCACGAAAACCGCACAACTCTACCTTGAAGGCGTCCATTGTGCCGCCTGCGTCTGGCTAGTCGAACGCTACCCGCTCGGACAAGAAGGCGTGTTGAACATACGCTTGGACCTGCCGCGCGCCGTGGCGGAAATCGAATGGGATTCCGAAAAAGTCAATCTTTCCAATATCGCCAGATCGCTGGATCGCATCGGATATTCTCCACATGCTTACCGCGCCTCCGACGTTCGGCAATTGCGCAAAAAGGAAGATCGCGCCCTATTGATCAAGCTGGGCGTGGCCATTGTCTGCGCATTGAACGTGATGATGGTGGAAGGGGCGTTGTATGCGGGTGAATACAGCGGGATGGAAAGCAACTTTTTCTCTTTCTTCCGCTGGGTCGCCTTCGGGTTGACTCTGCCTGTCGTTTTGTTCAGCGCCCGCCCCTTTTTCACGGCGGCGCTTGCTGGCTTGAAGCAACACGTGCCACACATGGACCTTCCGATTTCCATTGGCATTCTGGCAGGTTTCGGTTTCAGCGCCGTGTCAACCTTGCGTGGAGAAGGATCGGTCTATTTCGATTCCGTCTGCGCCCTAGTGGCCTTGTTGCTGGCCGGTCGTTTTCTTCAACAACGCGCCCAGCGAGCCGCGCTGGATCTTGCCGAACGCCTGAATGGCTCTTCCTTTACGGAATTCGCACGGAAAATCGACACCGACGGTGTTTCAACTGAAAAGCCGTTGGAAACCATCGTTCGTGGCGACCGCCTGGAGGTGCTGCCCGGCGACATCGTCCCGGCGGACGGTCTGGTCTCCGTCGGTCGGAGCAGGTTGAATAATGCCGTGATTACAGGAGAATCGGAACCGCAAAGCGTACGGGCGGGAAGCGACATCCATGCCGGCGCCATCAACCTCGACAGTCGGCTGGAGATCGTTGCAACTGCCGTTGGCGAGCGCACGCGCCTGGGTGCACTGATAAAACTGGTGGAGCAAGCCAGTTCGAAACGCGCCTCCATCGTGCGCACGGCGGATAGCATCAGCCACTACTTCGTACTGACCGTACTCGCCCTGGCAACTGCAACCGGTCTGTATTGGGCGTTCATCGAACCGCATCGCGTTCTGGAACAGGTGATCGCCCTGCTGGTCGTAACCTGCCCCTGCGCTTTGGGACTGGCGACTCCGACCGCCGTGACGGTGGCGCTGGCCAAGGCGGGGCGGCGTGGAATCTTCCTGAAGCGCCCGGATTTATTGGAAATGCTTTCCAAAGTCGACACTGCGGTCTTCGATAAAACCGGCACTCTGACACGTGGGGAATCTTCGCTCGTACGCTGGCAAGGCTCGGAGAATACCGCTCGACTGGCATTGGCGCTGGAAATGCAGACTACCCATCCATTAGCGCGTTCCTTCGCTCGTTCCTTTGAACATGTAACCGCTTCTCATTTGCAAGTCACAAACGTTCAGGAATCGCTGGGTCGCGGAGTAAGCGGCACGGTAGACGGGCACAGGGTGCAAATCGGCAATCGTCGCTTCATGAAGCAGCATGAGGTTGCAATCAACACCGAATGGGAACAGGCGGAAGAAAACCTGCTGAAAGATCTGCTTTCGCCACTGTTTGTTGCAGTCGACGGCCAGCTTGAAGCGATCGCCGGATTCGGTGATCCGATTCGACCGGAAGCTGGAGCGGCGCTCGACCATTTGCGTGATCAAGGATGGAAGCTCCATGTTTCTTCCGGTGACAATGGCCGCATTGTGGAGCAGATCGCACAACAGCTGAACCTGCCGCCTGAACATGTCAAGGGAGATCAGAGCCCCGAAGAAAAACTGGCGTTGATTCAACACTTACTGGATACGCACGAAAACTCGAATGCCGGAAAGGTTTTAATGGTCGGTGACGGTGCGAACGACGCTGCCGCATTGGCCGCCGCCGATATCGGCGTAAGTGTACATGGCGGCTCGGGTGCCAGCATTCAAGCAGCCGACGTCGTTCTGACCCGAGCCGGTTTAAACCCCATCGTTGAACTGGTCGAAGGCGGAAAGCGCACTTTGGGCATCATTCACCGCTGCCTGATTTTTTCGCTTATTTACAACCTGGCCTGCGCCAGCCTGGCGTTTTTCGGTCTGGTCGGGCCGTTGCTGGCCGCAATCCTGATGCCGATCAGTTCCCTGTCGGTTGTGGGATTTGCAATCTTGGGACGCTCCTTCGCTTCATACGACGCGAGGAAATCCACACTCCTTTCTCAAACAACGGCTTGAAAGGAGGGTTGTTTTGGATGTGATCTACTTTTTGCTGCCGTTGGCGCTTCTATTTGCAGGAGGCGCACTGGCACTGTTTATCTGGGCAGTGCGAAACGGACAATTCGAGGATATGAAAACGCCTGCGATTCGCATTCTGTTCGATGACGAAGAAAAACCCGGTCGCAGTAAAACGGGTGACCATACAAAGACCGAGGACTCTGAAACGTTCGTATCCGATGGAAATCATTCCACGGATTCAAAATCCAGTTGAACCAGGGAGAAGGATGAGAAACCGATGAAGCAAAGCCACCCCCTTCTGATCGCAGCACTGGCCTGGGGTTTGTTCGTTCCGTTGCTGCTTCTCGATGGCTGTGCGGACCCGCGCGAAGGCTATCAGCCCTATCAACCGATCTTTTTCCGTCATTCCCGCATGGCGGGCCCGGAAGTATGGGAAACCAATGACAAAGGGGAAAAAGTGAACGTCGGCGGTTACAACATTCCCTGCCGCTATTGCCACACGATGGTCGATAAGGGACGGCACGCCACCATCGCGTCGATGGACATCTGCATGAACTGCCACACCTATGTCGGTCAGGACAAAGAGTGGGTGATCAAGCTGAAAGATCATTGGGACAATGGCGAGCCGATTCAGTGGGTCAAGGTTCACGATCTGCCGGACTTCGTGTACTTCGATCACTCCCCGCATTTGAATGCGCGCGACGATCAAAACAAGCAGATAGTCGATTGCGTGGACTGCCATGGCGAGGTCGAAAAGACGGAGCGCGTATCCATTGTGAATGCATTCAACATGGGCTGGTGTTTGGAATGCCACCGCAAGCCCGAAATGAACGCCCGCACCGACTGCACGATCTGTCATCGCTGATTGGGAAGAACGAAAGTGAAAGCCATGGAGAAATCAATGAAGCGAAACCGAACAGACTCTTCTCCGACAAAGCCAAGTGACGCGGCATCTGCTCTGCGGGTAGAGTTCCCGGATCATTCCAAACCCCTGCAACTGAACCGCCGCGACTTTCTGCGTGTAGCCGGAGCAGCTACAGCCATGGTTGCGGTAAGCGCCAGCGGCTGCCAGGCGCCGGTTGAGGATGTCATTCCTTTTGTAACCAGACCGGAGGAGCAGGTTCGGCTGGGCAAGCCCCTGCTTTACGCCTCCGCCATCGGAAACGCACCCGTGCTGGTTCGCACGCGTGAAGGCCGCCCGATTCAGGTCGTCCCCAACCCGGATCATCCGCTTCCGATACTGACAAGCCATCGCATTCAGGCGACATTGATGGATCTTTACGACCCGGATCGTGCCAAAACGCCGCTTTGGGTGCGACGCTCAACCGATGTCGTCGCTCCGACAAGCTGGGAGCAACTTGGCAGTGAAGCAGTAAAAGCACTGAAGGCGAGCAAAGGTAAAATCGCTTTGTTGACCGGTCCCATTAACGGTCCAGGCAGCCAGGCGATTATCGAGCGTTTCTGCCAAGCAGTTGGAGCGCGACACATCCAAAGTTCGGTTTTCGAACCGGATGCGCTTGCTACTGCCACAAGCACCTGTTTCGGTCCGGGCCTGTTGCCGAATTACCGGTTTGACCGGGCAAAGCTGATTGTAGGTTTCGGTTCGGAGTTTTTAGACTTTCCTCGCAGCATGGAGCAGCAGCAATTCGTGACCGGGCGCGACCCGGATCGTAAATCCGGCATGAGCCGTTTTGTGATGTTGGAAGGCCAGTTGACCTTGACCGGCGCCAATGCGGATCAGCGCATTCGCGTGCGCCCGTCGCAACTTCCACTTGTGGCGCTGGCTATCGCAAACGAGTTGATCGTAACGAAAAAACTCGGGCCACTAGCAAACCATGCGAAACTGAATGAGATCCTTACCCCCTTTAGCATTACAGCCGTGAGCAAGGCAAGCGGGCTGGATGTCGCAACGTTGACGAAGCTGGCGAACGAGTTAGCACAACACGCAGGAAAATCCATCGTCCTCGGCGATGGAAGCAGCAGTTCGTCCGAATTTGGCGTCGAGTTGGAAACGGCACTGGCTCTAATCAACTTAAGTCTCGGAAACTACAAGAAAACGATCGAGCTGCACCCCCAACAGTCCACGTTAACGGGATCGTTTGAAGAAGTGGAAGAACTCACCAGACAGATGGCGAAGGGTAACATTTCCCTGCTGCTATTTCATGGCGTCAACCCGGTCTATCACCTACCCGAAGCATTGGGGTTTAAGGCCGCCATCTCGAAGGTCAAAACGATTATTTCCTTTAGCGATCGTGTAGACGAAACCAGCAGACTGGCAGACTACCTGGCGCCTGCAAGTCACGACCTGGAAAGCTGGGGAGATGTCACCTTCGAGACCGGTCTGTATGGCATTCGCCAGCCTTCCATTCGCCCATTGTACAGCACATTCGGTTTGCTCGACATCCTTATCGCCTGGGGCGCACAGGCCGCAACAATTCCCGAGTTCAAAACCGCCGTTATGCTGGCGACCGACAAAGAAACGGAAAAGGCCAAGGTTCATAGTCCGGCCTACATCTACTTGCGTGAACACTGGAAACAACAGCTTTTCCCCAAGCAGACGGCGCATCCCGCCTTCGATGATTTCTGGGATGAGACCCTGCGCAAGGGTTTCGTGCGCATTGCAACGTCAACCCAATTTACACCTGATCCGGAATTTCAAACGGAAACGCTTTCAATTCTTTCCAAGGTACCCGTTAAAGCCGCCAACGGATTGGAAGTGCTGTTTTTCCCGCATCCCACGCTGGGTGACGGCAGTCAGAACAACAACGGCTGGCTATTGGAACTGCCCGATCCCATTTCCCGCATTACCTGGGGAAGCTGGCTGGCCATCGCTCCCCGTCGATTCGACGAGATGAAGCTTGAAAACGGCCAGCATCTGTCCGTTACGATTAATAACCAGAATTTGACATTACCCGCCTTCCGCCAGGCCGGTATGCATCAGGATGTGGTGGCGCTGCCGTTGGGACTGGGCCGCACGGCCTGCGGAAAAATCGGAAACGACATTGGAAGCAACGCATTCCCGCTCTTACCCGTAAAAAACCATCGCCTGATTCGCGCCAGGTTGACCTGCACCATACAGACGGTGGAGGGCATGACTCCCCTTGCGATTCCTCAAGGCTCAGAAGTACTGGATCGCTCGGTGCGACAACTCGTACCGGTAACGGATCTAGCCAGCTACAGCAAGGATCCAAAGGCCGGAACCGAGCAAACTCCCGGCGGTCCTTCCGCCTGGTCCGGGCATAAATACGAAGACAAGCGCTGGTGGATGACCATCGATCTGAACCGCTGCATCGGCTGCGCCCAGTGCGTCGTCGCCTGCCAGGCGGAAAACAATATCCCGGTGGTTGGCAAACAGGGCGTACTCGACGGACGGGAAATGTCCTGGATCCGCATCGATCGCTATTACGACGCACCGAAAAAGCAGGGAGGCTGGGACGACAAGGTCTGGGACTCCCCCTTGGAAGTCGTGGAGGAACCGAACACCTTATTCGAGCCGATGCTCTGTCAGCACTGCGAAAACGCACCTTGCGAAACGGTATGCCCCTTTGTTGCAACCATGCACAGCTCAGACGGACTGAACCAGCAAATCTACAATCGCTGCGTCGGCACCCGCTACTGTTCGAACAACTGTCCCTTTAAAGTGCGGCGCTTCAACTGGTTTGAATATTCCTCCGAACGCAAGAGCTTCATCATGAACCTGCTGGTGCCGGAGATGAAAGACCACGCTCGCTTAAACGTGCGCGGCAAGATGCAGATGAAAAACAATCCGGAAGTCACCGTGCGTTCGCGAGGTGTGATGGAAAAATGCAGTTTCTGCATCCAGCGCATCCGCGAAGCGGAGAGTCTCTCCCGAGCTGACGGAAAAAAAGGAACCTTGACGGATGGCGAAGTCGTTCCGGCCTGCATGGAAGCCTGTCCGACCAAAGCCATCGTTTTCGGAGACATCAACCTGAGCGGTTCCGCCGTAAAGAAGTCTGCGGCTGCGCCCCGCGCCATGACCTTGCTCGAAGCAACCGGAGTGAAACCTTCCATCTCCTATTTGACGAAGGTGCGCAATGAAACATGATGCGAACACAAGTCCATATGCCGTTTACATGAACGACTCGATGCTCACCGGCAAACCGCTGGTCATCGAAGGAGCCGGTCCGTTTGGCGGCGATATGTTCATCCCGGAGCCGCTGGTTACGGGAGCCAAACGCTACCTCGATGTCGATACCGATATCGGCGTACACGTCGATTCGTTCCCGACGCGGCGCTGGTGGATCGCCTTTGCACTGGCACTTTCGGCGCTAAGTATGCTGGGACTCGGCCTTGCCACCTTGTTTTACGCAGGTGAAGGAGTCGTAGGCATCAACCATCCGGTTGGCTGGGGAAGCTTCATCGTCAATTTCGTTTTCTGGATCGGTATCGGTCACGCCGGAACGCTGATTTCGGCGGTGCTGTATCTGTTTCGACAAAAGTGGCGAACGGCGATCAATCGCTCGGCAGAAGCGATGACATTATTCGCCGTGGCCTGCGCAGGACTGTTTCCCATCATCCACCTTGGAAGGCCCTGGTTCGCCTACTGGCTGGCTCCGATTCCGAACGGGCGCGGCTCCTTATGGGTGAACTTCAACAGCGCCCTGGCATGGGACATTTTCGCCATTTCCACCTACGGCACGATTTCCGCCGTCTTCTGGTACATGGGACTGTTGCCGGATCTGGCGACCATCCGCGATCATGCCAAACATCCCTGGCGACGTCGTTTCTATAACGCGCTCTCTCTGGGCTGGAACGGTAGCAATCGCGCCTGGCGGCACTACGAGTCGGCCTATCTGATTCTGGCCGCACTGGCGACACCCCTGGTTTTCTCGGTGCATACCATCGTTTCCTTCGACTTCGCCACAGCCATATTGCCCGGCTGGCATACGACGATCTTCCCGCCCTATTTCGTAATCGGCGCGATCTTCAGCGGATTCGCCATGGTGCTGACCCTGATGACCATCATGCGGGCGGTCTTTAACCTTAAAAACTACATCACCATCAACCACATGGAAGCCATCGCCAAAGTATTGATGCTCACCGGAATGCTGGTCGGACTGGCCTACATGACCGAGTTCTTCATGGCCTGGTATTCCGGCAGCGAATACGAAGGCTTCATCTTCCGCAACCGCGCCTTCGGTCCCTACGGCTGGAGTTATTTCATCATGTTCACCTGCAATGCCATCGTACCGCAATTCTTCTGGTTTAAAAGCCTGCGGCGAAACATCTACGCCCTGTTCATCGTTTCGATTCTGGTCAATATCGGCATGTGGTTCGAGCGCTACGTCATCATCGTGACCTCGCTGCATCGGGACTTTCTCCCCTCCAGTTGGGGCATGTACTCTCTGACCAAGTTTGACTGGATGATCCTGATCGGCTCCTTCGGCCTGTTCTTTACGCTCTTTCTACTTTTTGTACGGCTTCTGCCTTCGGTGGCCATGTCGGAAGTCAAAGGCGTCATGGACCCGGCGGTCGCCGCATCGAAACGACCGGGAAAGGAGGTGCAGGGATGAGCGGCAAGCCAAACTATCTCGGCGCATTGGGAAGTTTCTACACTCCGGACGAAGCGTTACAGGCCGCAAAAAGCCTGAAAGATTCCAAGTACAAACTGTTCGACGTACTCACGCCCTTTCCGGTTCACGGCATGGACGAGGCAATGGGACTGAAGCGTTCCTGGGTTCCCTGGTTTTCGGCGCTGTTCGCCGCGCTGGGCATCCTTGCGGCGCAGGCTATGATGATTTACATCATGGTGATCGACTGGCCCATGAACTTCGGCGGAAAGCCCTTTTTCGCCTGGCCCTCTTTTGTACCCATCACCTTCGAATTGATGGTTCTCTTTTCGGGTATTCTGACTGCCGTCTTCGCGATTCTGGGTGGCAAGAAAGACACCGTGCCGCAACCGCCCTCGATGCTGCGCACCGGTGCAACCATGGACCGTTTCGTGCTTTGGATTTCCGCCAGCGATCCGGCTTTCGATCACGAAGATGCACTAAAGTTTTTACAGGAACTGGATGCCGACGACATTCGACTTATCGACCAGGAGGGCAACTATGTTGCGTAACTACCTAACGCCACTCTTGTTGCTTTTAGCAGTGCTGTTGTGCAGCGGCTGCGAACTCGGTTTACCCGGTGGCGCAGATCCGTTCTGGGAATTGAACTGGACCGACATGGGTGACCAGCCAAAGCTGAAGCCCCAACGCGAAGATCTGTTTTCAGAGCGCGTCGTGGGCATGCTCGCGCCTGCGGAAGGTACGGTCGCGACCAGTCAGCATCCCTATCGCTTCATTCAGCAAGAGGCGGATCTGGCAGGCGAAACCCTGGTCAATCCCCTTTCTCCAACCCCCGAGGTGCTAGCGAAGGGTCAGTTCGTATTCGAAAACGCCTGTATCGTCTGTCATGGCAAACAGGGTGCAGGAGACGGCGAAGTAGCCCAGCTTTTCCCCAAGCCACCGCACTTGATGCGCCAGAAAGTCCGCAACTACAGCGATGGACGCATTTTCCACGTACCCATGCGCGGGCAGGCATCGATGCCCAGTTACTCCAAGATCTTCGAGCCGGAAGAACTTTGGGCAGTTGTGCATTACGTCCGCAAACTGCAAAAGGAATCCCCGGTAGCGCCTCCAACGGAAGCAGACCTTGCGGAACTGGCGGCAAAGCAGAAAGCAGAGCAAGAAGCCGAAAAAGAATCGGCTGAGGACACGATGAATCAGCCTGAAAATACGACTACGGACGAGCAACCGTAATTCCATTTGGAGAAACCGATGACCCAACATGTTATCGATCATCTGGCCCTTCCCGATCGACTCCGTTTCCCGATCGGCTCGAAAATAGCCGCCATACTGGCAGTCGTTATCGGAATTGGGGCGTTTCTGTATAACCTGCAAAGCGGCCACGACGGCATCGCCTGGAGCGCCTACCTGATCGGGCTGTTCTACTTTTTAAGCCTGGCTTTATTCGGGTTGGTATGGCCTGCGATTCAAGCTTTGACCGGTGGGGTCTGGACCGTACCCATGCGACGTATCGTAGAAGCCATGGGTTCATGGCTCTCAGTCAGTCTGGTACTGGGCCTGATTTTACTTGCAGGGCTGCACTCGCTTTATCACTGGTCCCACACCGAGGTCGTTGCCGCCGATGAGCTGCTGTTGCACAAAGCGCCCTTTTTAAATGCGACCATGTTCACCGTGCTCGTAACAGCGGCCACCTTGCTGTGGCTGGCGTTCTCGTTTTTCATCACCGGGGCTTCTCGTCGTCAGGATAAAACCGGAGATCCAAGTCTTAGCATCCGCACCAAGAAACTGGGAGCGGTCTTTCTGCTGTTGTACGCACCAAGCTTCAGCATGGTTAGCTTTTACTACCTGATGTCATTGGATGCCCACTGGTTCTCTACGATGTACGCCGTGGTTACATTTACCGATATGATGCAATCCGGTGCGGCATTGGTTTCACTGACGGTGGCGATTTTCATGCTGACCGGACGACTGACACCCTTTTTAAACGAGAATCACCTGCACGATATCGCGAAAATCATGTACGCCTTCACCGGATTCTGGGCTTACATCTACTTCTGTCAATTCTTGTTGATCTGGTACGGCAACCTGCCGGAAGAAACGCTTTATTTCATTGCGCGCTGGTCCAACGGCTGGCTGCCGTATCTGGCTCTACTACCCATCGTGAAGTTCGTGATTCCCTTTATTTATCTGACGCCGCGTGAAAACAAGCGCCGCCCCAAGCGCGTCATCACGATGGCGGTATTGATTCTGCTGGCTCAGTTTCTGGAGTTGTACGTCATGGTATCCCCGGCAATCGGGCATGGCGAACACGCCGCCCAGGGACATCTGCCGATCAGCGAATTCCTAGTGTTCTTGGGCTTTGCCGGAGCTTTTTATCTGGTATTCACCTGGGTATTGGGCAGACATCATCCTGTGCCGATCAAAGACCCGCTGCTGGGTCAGAGCATGCACCACCATACCTGATTGGAACTTTATATTTGTGGCTAACACCAGGTGGGCTCAATCAACATCCTGAAAGGGCTTTTTGCGCGTGAATTCCTCGTCGGTAGCACCACGCAGCCGCATGAACTCCTGTCGCGCCTCATGATCGTTGGGGTTTTCTCGCAATAGTTTCCCCAATTCCTCCAGTGCTTCCCAGCCGCGCCCAAGTTTGCGCAAAATGATCGCCCGTTTGCGCCTGATATCCGCATCACCCGGTTTACGCGATAGCGCCAGATCGTATTGCACGAGCGCCTGCTGAAATTCCTCTTGCATGTCATAGAGTCGCGCAAGATTGGCGGCATTTTCAGGCTGATCTGGGAAACGCCGCTGCAATTCGACAATCGCTACTTTCGCCTGCTCGTTTTTCTTCAGTTCACAGAGCGCTACAGCCCTTCCCAGCCAGGCATCATAAGGTTGTTTGTCAATTCGTAAAACCTCATCGAACACCATAAGCGCCTGCTTTGCATTTGATTCCAGAAGTTTAAAACCGTAACCGATTATCCACTGGATCTGCTCCTGCTGCAAGGCGGCACGATCCAGCGGATGCGCACCTTCGCGCACGATCTGAAAGGTTTTCAACGCCTCTTCCAGTTTTCCTCGTTGCAGTTGCACGCGCCCAAGCCATTGGCCGAAACCGGGTGAAGACGGTGCCAGATGTGCCGCACGAGAGAACTGCTGTTCCGCCAACTCCAGGTTCCCATTTGCAAACAAGAATTTCCCGTATCCGGCCTGGGCATTGGCGCAACGATCCGAATTCTGCGCCAGAACCCGGAACAAGGTTAGGTTGTCGCTCCAATTCGACTGCACCTGAAGTTGTGCCCAAGCTCCAAACAATAGTAATGGCGCGAAGAGCAACCACGCCAGTTGTCGTCTGCCTGCCCATCGTTGAAAAAGATTCAACACTACATACGCCCCGGCAATACTCAAACCGATCCCAGGCAAAAACATGCAGCGATCCGCGAAAAGGACGGTAACCGTAACCAAAGCCTGCACGACCGGTGCAATAGCCAATGCAAACCACGCCACACCCAGCGCCCAGTAGGACTGTTTAAGCACCCCTTTCAAGCTCACCCAGCCTACTCCAAGTACGACCAGCCAGATCATAAGGAGAAAGGCCCAGCCTTCCGCACCGAATACCGGTAACTGATTGTAGGTCCATTCCATCGGCTGCGGCAAAGGCCAGAGATAGCGCAACACATACCGTAACGCCAACCAAGCGCTGTTGGCGTGTCGCCAGAACGGATCGAACACAACGGTAGGATTGAAGGTCGGCGACACTTCCCGGGAAAAGCTCTGTAAAACCTCATGGCGCAGCACCAGGTAGCATGAAACCAATACAAGCGAAGCGACCATCACCGGCAGCATACGCCTGATACGCTGTTTCCAATTCGAGGAGGCATCCGGCAAGCCAATTGCAAGCAAAATAAATAGAGCCGGAAAAACAATGGCGTTTTCTTTTGAAAACAAGGCAAACACCAATAAAAAAAGACCAATGAATTGGCGCGCCAGGCTTGGCTCTCGACCATTTGCGGGAAGCGTACAATGCAAATAACCCAAACCGAATAGAGCCGCCATCAATTCGGAGCGTTGTACAATATTATAAAACACTTCGCTGTTGACCGGATGCAATGCCAATCCGGCAACTGCCAGCCAGGCAATCGGCACAGGGAAACGATCACGCAGAAATAGGAATAAAACGGTAAGCGTGAGTAACAACAATATCAGATTGACAAGGTGAAAAGAGAAAGACGAATTTGGAGAAAAAGCCCATTGCAGTGCAAAGGATGTCACCATCAAAGGACGATACGTGCCGGTTGTTACTTCTCCTGTCGTTCCCCATATATCCGATGTCCAGATGTCAGTGTAGCGGGCTTGGGTAACCAGTGAATTGTTAACGATGGCCAAATCATCGTCGTAAACGAAACCATTCTGCAATGCAGGCGCCTGTATCACTGTAACCAATACAAGCAGCAAGGCAAACGCCCACCATGAATGTAATGCTGTTTCAAACTGCTGGTATCGCCCCATCACACGTCACCTTGGCTCATCATATTGCTAGAGGTATACCACAACTCCATAATGAAGGGCAAAATGGGATTAAGGAAATAGAAGGCAACGTTTTAGAGAGAGAAACCACTTTGACGATTACGGTGCGGACGTGGCTTCGTTTTCGGAGGCGGCTGTTTGCGGTTCGTAGGTTTCCAAACTCAAATAGGCATAGTAGCGATCTCGAATTTCCTGTACATACTGCACCGGCTCCTGTCCACGGCAATATCCATAACGAGCTCTTCTGGCGTAGCGGGGACGAGAAAGCAGTAGCATCGCTTTCTCAACATGGTTAAACCATCGATTTGGATTGTAACCCAACTGCTTGGCCAATCTACGCGCATCGAAAACATGCCCGTAACCGGCGTTGTAGGATGCCAATGAAAACCACATGCGATCCCGAACGGAAATCTCCGAATCGAAGCGATTCCACATACGCACAAGGTACATCAACCCCGCTCGGATATTGCTTTCCGGATGTGTCAGATGATGAAATCCCATTTCTTCCGCTGTACGCGGCAATAGCTGCATCAAACCGACCGCACCAGCCCATGAACGTGCATTGGGATTGAAATTGCTTTCCTGATAGATCATCGAAACGATCAAGCGCCAATCCATATCGTATTTTTCTGCATTGCGCTTTACGATCTCATCGAATGGAGACAACTGCCCAGTCACCGCAGGACGGCGCTCATTGCGCTGTTTGATTCGGCGAGGATTTTTGAAATACTTCTTATATATGCGATTATAGAATCGGCTTTTATACTGACGATCGAAGAATTGATTGACTGCCTCTATCAGCTCCGTATTGGCAGTTCGCATTACCCAACCGTGCGATACCGGCTCACCCAGTGCGAATACGGACTTGATATCTTCCCGCCAGGTCATCTCGATCTCAACGATGTGGCTATCGGCCACCGTCAAGTCGTATTCCCCACGCGCGACACGGGCGATGATTTCCTCGGTTTCCATATTCTCCGGTGCAGCTTCAACATTGATCTCAATACCCGAGGCAATCAAATGCTGCAAGGTATCCCAGTAACTGCTGCTCTTTCGAACCACAACCGTGCGCCCGGCCAGATCCTGAACGTCATGCAGGCTTTTTTCATTGGAACGCGCCACAACCAGTTCGCTGACGATGTGATAGGGGCGCGAGAAGGTCAAACTCGTAATCTTCTTTCTTTCCTCCGTCGCGGTCAGCGATGCCGCCACCAGATCCCCCTTCCCTTCCAATAACCAGGGAATCAGGTCTTCTCGATTGGGAGGCACAACCATCTCGACGCGCAGGTCATGTTCCTTGGCAAACGCCATCGCCAGTTCGTGTTCAAATCCCAGGATTTCTCCACGCCAAAGAAAATAGGTCGACGCACTGTTGCGGGTCAGCACCCGCAGCACTTTGCGTTCCTTGATTTTCGAGAAGTCCCCGAAATGAATGGCACTTACAGGATTCGACAGTTGCTTCTTCATGATGTACGAATTCAGTGACTCCAGCAATTCTTCCGCATCCGGTCGAACCGCCCATGCCACCGCCCGCTCACCGGGCAACTCGCAGGCGATCTTGAGATTGGAGCGGTAGGTCATCACTTCCTTGACGATATTGTCATCGGAAACAGTCACATCAAACTGCCCAACCGCCAACCGATACAGAATCTGCTCGGTATCCATACTTTCCGAGAGCGGCTTCAAAGTGATGTTCGGAATTTCTTCCTGTAGTTTCGTCAACGTCTCCCAATACGACGAGGAGCGCCGTACCGCAACTGTTTTCCCGGCTAAATCTTCTAGCTTGGTAATCGAATTATTCTCGGGCCGTACAACAACGACTTCCTTGACCATGCGCAGCGGCACGGTAAATGCTACGCTTTCCTTGCGCTGCTCGGTCACCGTCATACGGGCGGCAACCACATCTCCCTTGCCAGCCAAAAGATAAGGAATCAATTGGGCGTGACCTTCAAGCGGAATGAAAACCGGTTTCAAACCAAGCTGCTCGGCAAAAGCGGATGTCTGCTGTCGTTCCCGGTCCAAGGGCATCCCGCCTCTGGGGAGGAATTCGATGGAATCGTCCTTGGGCATGAGGATACGGATCTCGCCGCGTTCTGCGATACTCTGCAAGTCACCGGTTTCGATATAGCTGGATATCGCTTTGGGAGCAGGCGTCGGAGCTATCTCCGCCGGCTTTTCAACAGGCGCCTCTTTAGACTGGCAGGCTCCCAAAATCAAGAGAGTCCACAGCAGCGCCGCGGCAATGTGATGCACTCGATTCGTCACGTATTATCTGTCCTTAATCGCCCCATCCACCCATTTCAGGGTACCAGTATGCCTCAGTCGGGTCAATCAAATGATCTTTCTTTTAAAGTTCCGCCAATTCTGCTCCCAAAGCCACCAAACAGAAAAACCTGCCCTACATAGTCATAGGAGAGGCAGAGATCTGGTATCATTCCTTCCATTTGTTGTCAACAACCATTTTCATTACACGTTTTCCGGGAAGATTTAACGTAATCCCTTATTATTTCTGGAAGATTCATTCCAGTACCCAATTTTGCACACAAAATAGAGCACTTTCATGCTTCGATGAGTTCAATTTCGCTTGCATTCATTCATTATATTCATTAACATCCTGCCCCGTTGCAACGTGGGAATAGGTGATACACCGTGTACCAGGAATATTTCGAATCCATTATCAGTTTCTTCAACGAACGCTTTCCAGAAGAACTTCAACTGGCCCGCAAGGATTTCTTCCTGCAAACCGGTGAAATTTTCGAAGATGACGCTTTTTATGAAGATCGAGTAACGAACTATCTGGAATGGTTTCTCTTCGATCGACCGTTCAGGGAAAATCCCTCCGCCATCGACTATTACCGGCAAACGCTTGGTTCCGAGCCTAGCGAAATGGATATGGAAACCCTTAAGGCATTCAGCCAGCCGATTCATGGCATGTTCGAAGTGCGCCGCATCAAACCGAAATTGAATCAGGTTGTATTACGTGATCTGTGCGACCAGAGCCAGTATACCGTCACCGAACGAAGAACCTTGGTCGCCTTAACCAAAGGCAGCCTTTTCGAAGCACGCCTGTTTGCAAAGAACGATAAAATCCACTTTATGCAGGCCTTCGTGCATCATCCTGCACAAGCATCGAAATTCATTCGAAAAACCTTCAAGTTGCTACGCAAGGAAGTTACGGAAGATTTCCGCCCGGTTTTCCTTAAATTACAGAAATGCTGGATGGATTCCCAGCGCTATGGACATGTCGATCCAAAGCGCATTTACAACGACGAGCATCTCCAGAACAACCACCATGACAGCCTCGCACCGTAAGCTCAGCGAAACAGAATGGCAATCGAAGTTACAAGCCTTGCAAGAGTTGGAGCGCAACTGCGAGATCTGTCCACGCCTGTGCCATGTAGACCGGATCGAGAAACTGGGAGTCTGTCGCGCACCCAGATCATTGTTCGTATCTTCACACAACCTTCACTTCGGAGAAGAACCTCCGATTACCGGCGCCAATGGCTCGGGAACGATCTTTCTGACTTACTGCAACCTGCGCTGTGTGTTTTGCCAGAACTACCCGATCAGCCAACTGGGTAATGGCAAAGCAACGGATGAAGAGGGCCTGGCGACCATGATGCTGGCCTTGCAGAAGCGCGGAGCCCATAACATCAATTTCGTATCTCCAACGCATTACACCGCCGCCATCGTCCGTGCCATTCACCTTGCATCCAAGGAAGGGTTGACGATCCCGATCGTATGGAATTCCAACGCCTATGAGCGAGTGGAAACCCTATGTCAACTGGAAGGCATTGTGGACATCTACCTGCCCGATATCAAATACAGCAGCGATGTCCACTCCAAGCGATTAAGCGCCGCCCCCGGCTACTGGGACATCGCCCGCAAAGCGGTGCAGGAAATGCATCGACAGGTTGGCCTTCTCGAACAAAACGAAGACGGCCTTGCAACGCGGGGCATGATCGTGCGGCACCTGGTACTGCCCGATGATCAAAGCGGCACCCGGGAGGTGCTCAAGTTCATTGCAACGGAACTATCCAAAGAAACGACTCTTAGTTTGATGGCGCAGTATTTCCCGGCGCACAAAGCCACGAAAATCGAGGGAATGAATCGCCAGATCACAGAGGAAGAATACGAACGCGCCTTGGACTGGCTGGATGAGTTTGGGTTGGAAAACGGCTACACCCAGGAATCCACCTTCCGGTTCTGCTGATTTTCATCTCAACAGTACCTATGAAAAAGACTAGCCAGCGCATTCCGCTTGCGCTAAGCTTTAGCAGGATTTGCACTCAGGATCATTGCTAACGGAGGGAATAAAGCCGAAACCACCATGCCGACTTTTCTTTCCAGTCTTCCGGACACCCTGCTTCCGCTTTTCTCCGAATCAGTTGGGAACACCTTGTTGTTTCTGGGTTCTACGGTGCTTCCAGTTGTTATTTTGTGCCTTGTGCTGCTTTTCATCGGTCGCTGGATGAATCGTCAACTCTATCTTTCCTTTGGTTGGCGCGGCGTGTTGGCGCTGGCCTGGCTGGGAACGCCCGTCCATGAATTCTCCCACGTCATCGGCTGCTGGCTGGGGCGCAACCGGATCGAAGACTTCGCCCTGTTCAAGCCGGATCACAAAACCGGATCGCTGGGATATGTGAAACACAGTTATAATACCGGCAGCTTCTATCAGCGAGTGATCGGCAACACGTTAATCAGTCTAGCCCCGTTTTTCGGAGGATCGCTGGCAATTTACCTGCTGACCTCCCATTTCTATCCCCAGTTTCTCATGAAGCCGGACCAGTTACCGCTGGCAAACTGGTCAACCGTCTCCAGTGCCGCCGGGCTTAATGAACTGGGTAAAGCATGGTTCCATTACTTTCAGCAGTTTTATGAAGTGCTGTTAAACAAAGATAACCTGGGAGAATGGTCGTTCTGGCTGTACTTGGTTTCGATGATTTCACTTGCGGTTCACTTGTCTCCTTCCAAAAGCGATTTCGAAGGGTTCTGGGGACCGGCACTGATATTGGCAGCCGCATTGTTCCTGACAATGTTCACGGTGACCGCCTTGAACCGGGTGACGGCTCTGTCCATTCCCGATCTGACCGGCTGGACACTGATCCTTCACACCATCATGGCTCTGGCACTGTCGTTCTTGTTTTTAGGAGCGATGACAACCGCAGTGATTACGCTTCTTTGGACACGGGTACTCCGGCGTGGATCATAAGGACTGATACAGTTCACGGATGCGCTGGGCGTCTTTTGCCTTGGGTGACAAATCCAGATATTTCTTGAAATTGTTTCTGGCTTTTCGTTTGTCCCCCTGCTTCAGGTAAGCCATTCCAAGCTTTTTATATACCCTGGAAGATTTTGGATTGTATTTTTTGGCTAGCGAATAGTTGCGAATCGCGGACTCGACATTTCCTGCGCCAAACGCCTTGTTGCCGCGTTCGTAATACTCCATCGACAATTTTTGCTTTTCAATTGCGGTCAGTCGCTTTTTACGATCCGTACGCTGTTTTTTCTCCGGCTTGTCTTCTGTCTTTGCAGCTATAGTTTCAGCATCCGCTTTATCCTTGCCGGAAGGAGATGTTTCTGTTTTTGCTTCTATCTCTTTTTGCTGTTCCTGTTTTTCCGCTTCGGCAGCCAGTTCTTCCGCCGTTTTCGTAACCAACCCGGTTTCCTTGGCTTCCACTTGCTTTTCCGGCTTGGCATCCGCAAGTTGAGCAGGTTCTTCGCTTTCCGGTTTCATCCCGAAAATCATGTAAAGTCCGGCCACCGTCGCGATCAGCAATACAAGGGTAACCGCAATCATCTTGCCTTTTCCCGAACCGGGAACGGCAAAGTCTTCTGTCGGAATGGAAACCGGCGTCGCTTTCGGTGTTGGCTTGGGAGTCGCTTTGGGTGGAGTCGTAGCAGCAGGCTCCTTGCTTGCGGACATCTGCTCCAACGTCGTGTGAACGATAGGCGAAGGAGGAGGCATTTCCACCGCTTCCGCAGCGACTTCCGGTGGATCTACCTGAGTAGGACCATACCCGGCTTTCTCCGCAGTATCGGCACCCATCAACATGGTCTTACCACCCTGATTGACGGCGCGCACAGGCGGCTGCATCATTTCCGGGTCCGGTTCATGCAGCGCCAATTCCAATGCCCGTTTCATCGCCAGCGCATCGGGGAAACGCAAATCGCGCTCTTTCTGCATGGCGATCAGCGCAACTTCTTCCAGCTTCAACGGAATTTCGCAATTCGGCCAGGCCTCGGAAGGTCTGCGGGGAGTTTCCCGAATGTGCATTCCTAAAATGGCCTGGTAATTATTCGCTTCAAAGGGAACATGCCGTGTCAGCATTTCGTAGAGAATGCAACCCGCCGAATAGATGTCCGTGCGGACATCCAGCTCTTTGCCCATCGCCTGTTCGGGGGACATATACTCCGGCGTTCCGCAAACAATCCCCTGCATCGTCAATGCCGGTTGATTGGGATCGCGTTCCTGCAATTTGGCGATACCGAAATCCAGCACCTTGACGTAGTCCTCTTCTTCGGCGCGCTGGATAAGCATGATGTTATCGGGTTTCAAATCCCGATGAATGATTTTATTCTGGTGAGCTTCATGCAACACGGAAAGCACCTGGCCCAGAATCTTGACGATTCGATCCGGTTGCAACGGGAAGTCTTCCGTAATGACATCGGTCAGTTCGCGCCCTTCCAGGTACTCCATTACAATGAACTGGCTTTCGTCTTCGGTGGTTCCAAAGTCGATGATGCCGATGGAGTGAGGGTGATCCAGACGCGAGGCAGACCAAGCTTCACGCTGGAAACGCTTGACCTGCGTTTCGTTTTGCAGCAGGCTTTTCAACAGAATTTTTACAGCCACGATTTTATTCAGAGAAAGCTGCTCGGCTTTGTACACCTTACCCATACCGCCATCGCCCAAATGCTCCAAGATGAGATACTTCCCATCGAGCACCTGGCCCAGGTAAGTGTCTTTTTTCTCCCGCTGTTTTTTGGATACGGAAGCGAGGTTTTCTCCACAACCCACACAAAAACGGGCGTCATCCTGATTTTCGCGGCCACAGCGCGGGCAATCAATCACGGACACTCCTCCACAACTTGTCTACGGTTTTCTTTCCCGACAACATACATCAACTACCGGATACTCGGGTATTCTACCCCTTGCCGCCGGAATCTCAAGGTTTTTTCCGATCCGAAACAAGGAAATGATCGAAGAAACGCTTAGAAGCGCAATGTCAACTTGGCTTTTACGCCTTCGAATGCCGGAACCAACCGGCAAAAGCCGCCATAACAGCGATAGCTTTCTCGTACCTGCCCACCGAAAACGGAAACAACGATCCGATCGGAAAAGCGCGAGGCGATTTCGGCGGCTACGAAATGCAGGAATTCATCTTCTCCGGCACTGGGCAACACGTCCAACTGCTGCATCGTATAAAACAGACTGACACTGAAATAACCCTGGAAGGTATACCCAAACGTTGCATCAACGTCGCGCTCCAATTTCGGGATGAACTGGTAGTCCTTTTGCATAAAGGAGCCTTCCAGATTGATGGAATGAGCGCCAACTAACGGGATGGCCGCCCCGGCTTTGGCATGTGCGAGTTGGTACCGCTCCTCGCCCTGCTCGTCGCGCCAGCCACCATCGATATACACTTCCGCCGCGCCGATCATCTGGGTCAGACCGCCGTACACATGCCAGATGCGATCCCCCCACCCGGCCTGCGCCTGCTCGAAGCCACCCAGCGTACTGGAACCCTGATTGGCGGACTTGTTGTAATCGAAATAAAACGCTACGTAGGGACGCGTTCCGGTTTCGAACACATTGTATTCAGCACGCAGACGAAAACCGGAATCATTCCCGTATTCGCGTGTGGTTTCCAAGTCCGTACGCTCCAGAGTCGGAACATTGTTGTACCAGATGTCCTCGAAGAACAGCAGGTCTTCCGGTTCCTCTTCTCCCGGTTGCAGGGCATATCCCAACACCGTTCGCCCCCGACGAAACACAAAATCGCGATAGCGTTTGTATTCGGCGGTAAAGGTGAAGTTTTCGATATAAAGGTTCAAGCTGGCATACAATCCATGACCGGAATCGGAAACGGTCTCGAAATCCTCCAGATCTTCGGTTAACCGCCGCCCCGTGCGTCCCATGTAGTTACCTTCGAAATACAACGAAAGGTAACCTAAAATACTGGGAAACTCTATAGAGCCTCCCACAATGGAAGTCTGCTTTTCCGGGATGAAGCGCTGCTTGTCGCTTTTTTCCAACATGCCGAAATGAGCGTCGACTGCGTGTGCGCCCAGGATCATCGTGTCGAGGATACGCTGCTCGGCACGAACACCGGCGATGAAATCGTTCGGATCGCTTTGATACGATTCGCTATAGGGATCGGTATTGAGCGTGTTGGTGAATCCAGCCAGCATCGTAAAACTGGTGTTTTTCTGCCGCAGTTCGAACTTGACGCCTCGCAGGGAATTGTCCAGTTCGCCGGTTCCTTCCTTGCGCATCGATAACGCCAGTCCGCGCCCGAAGGTCGCATAATAATCACCGACATCTACCCGGAAACGACCGGAATCGAACACGAAATAGAGCCTCTGCGGATTGAAGAGATGCTTGGATTTGCGCTCTTCGTACAACACTGAGGTGCCATCGGGAGTGGCTATCTCCCGCCTGTAATAAAGGTGATCCGGGTAATAGTAGGCTTCCAGCCTGGCTCCGATCAGAAAACGATCGTATTTCAAATCGAGCACCAGTTCATCCATCAGTTTGACGTAATCATCCGACTGCACTGCCGCGTCGGTACCGAATTCGTGATCGTTGTGCCATTCCACATAAAACGTATTCTCGATGCGCAGTTCCAACGGTTTTTCATCGATTTCGGTCAGAGTAACCGCCTGCACCGCACCGGTCCACATCAAACAGACCAGCAAGAATCCGGATAGAAGAAAACGTTGCATCTGCTATTCACCCAGGATTTCCAAGATGGCGTTTTCGATTCGTTTTTCATCACCAGGCAGATAACCACGCTGGATAAAACGTTTACGACCCTGACGATCGACCAGGACCGAATATGGCAACTCCATGCTCGGGTTGTAGCTTGCCACCACCCGGCTGTCCGAATCGAACAGAACGGGAAACGAAACCTTGAGGGAACGCGCGATTCCCATGGCGTAATTCTGCAAATCGGCAGTATCGACATTGACAGCCAGAACTTCGAAGCCTTTTTCTTTCAGGCGCTGGCGAACTTTGTTCATTTCGGCCATTTCCGCCTTACAGGAATGACACCAGGTCGCCCAGAAACTGACCCACACGACCTTTCCCCGGTAATCCTCCAGAGAAACCATGCCGCCATCCATGCTGCGCAAGGTAAACCCATCCGCAGGAACGGGTTTATCCAGGAATTCCACCTTGACAGAGTCCTTTGGGCTGTCCGGTTGCGTGTCTGCCTTCTGGTCGGTTTTGCCGGTCGCACAGGAAACAAGCGAAATCAGCAAAAGCAGAGCAAATAAAGTACAGCCACAAGAAACAGCATACTTTTTAATGAGTTTCATCGGAACCCTTCCCATGTTACTTTATGTTCAATCGTCTTCCAGTAAGGTAACGATGCGGTCCTTGATCGACTCGGGAACATCCCCCTCCTGAATCAGGACGATACGCATGTTCCGATCCAGCAGAATGTTCAATGGCGTTCCCGGCTGGGTAACGTCCTTGTGATATCCTAAAAAGATATTGTCCGGATCGACCAGCACCGGGAATTCGATCTCGTAGCGCTCCCGCCAACTGCGGCAAAACTCCACATCGGCTGGTTGCCCTGGAATGCTCTTTTCTATCACGGGCTGCAACAACTCGAAGCCGTCCTCGTGCAGATCGGCATACCACTCTTGCAGCAAGGGAATCTCGCGTCGGCAAACCGTACACCATCCCGCGACCTTGTTGATCAGAATCACCTTGGCCGAACCAAAGTAGTCCTTTAACTGAACTTCGTTTCCATCACAATCCTGCAATTGGAAATTGCTGATCGTATCGCCAACCGTCACGCCATAGGGACCAACAGGGAAATCGAGAGGAAGATCGAAATCCTGATCTCCGACTTCTGACGTATCCCCGTCGGTTGTTTCCAGTTCCATATCGGAATCGGAAGCCGGTCCATCGCTTTCGATGGCATCCAGATCGCCATTGACAGTCGGATCTTCATCGTACTTCGTACATCCGGCAAGTATTATCGCAGACGACAGGAGTAAACATAAACACAGGAATAAACGTGGGATTTTAAGATCTAAAATGTATGTGGCAATCATGGCTGAGGTATCCGCTGTAAATTGGACCATTGACGAAATATGGACGTTGAAGTGTAACATAGCAGATTCCGGCATGCCAATGATTTCGTTCGCTTTATCGAGAAGATTCGTATAATCTCGAGATCGAAATTCTTCATACAGGCATTGTGGGAATTTTCGAATCGTGGTACAACGTTTGCCACGGAAACGGGTAAGGATTGGGGAGACATTCTGGCGTAATGAGGATGAAACATGCTTCAGGTTAGTAAAGAGAAGCAAAAAAGCCGCTTCATTTGGATTCCGATTATTCTATCGGCCTTGCTCCATTTCGGGTTCTACGAATCCAGCACCAAGTTCTTCGCCAACAACAAGAAGAGCTACAAGCCGATTCACGTGATGATTCAGCAGGTGAAGCCGCAACCCAAGCCGGAACCTCCCAAAAAGGAAGCCCCGAAACCGAAACCAAAGCCGAAACCTAAACCCAAACCGAAACCCAAGCCACCGGAGCCACCCAAACCGAATGTAAAAACGCCTCCACCGCCCCCAAAAGAGCCGCCTCCCGAACCACCGCAGGAAATCTTCGGTGTAACAAAGGATTCTTTGGGCAGTAAAGACAGCGGCGTTTCCGTTCGAGTTGGAAATACGCTTGAAAAGAAAATGGATCTAAAGCCGGTCGATCCGGACAAGGTCAAACCACTTACGAAAAAACCCCGGCGTCCCGTGCCGGTATATGAGTTATCTCGCGTTCCGAGTTTCAAAACCCGCGTTGTGCCGGTTTATCCGGAACAAGCCCGACGGGCTGAAATCGAAGGTGTGGTAGAACTGGAAGTAATAATCAATGAAAAGGGACGCGTCGTCAAAGTACGCATCTTGAAGAAACTTGGCTATGGCCTGGATGAAGCCGCCGTTAAGGCCGTGAAGAACTCCGAGTTCGTTCCCGGACTCAAAGGCAAGCAGGCGGTCCCGGTCAAATTACGAATTCCGTACCGTTTCGTACTCGAAAACTGACATCCGCATCCGACGGAGTAACCCGAATGCCCTATTGGACATCCATACGATTATACCTTTTTGTGGTGCTGGCAATGTTGATTACCCAGCCGCTCTTCGCGCAATCCGAATCGCCTGCTGATCCAGCGGCACCAGAAACCGAATCGACTTCGGATTCTGCCACAGAAGACACAGGAAACATCGAGAATCCCACTGAAACGGATTCTGAAGCCGATTCAGGAGAAACCGTGGCAGACGAAGCGGCTCTCGCCGTTGAGGAGGTTTCCGGCGGCAGCAAAGATAGCAATATCCAGCAACGCACGGGAGTCATCAACTTTTCGGGAATCGTTAAAGAGCGTGGATCGAGAAAGCCAAAAGCTTACGTTACGATCTATCTTAAAGAAACGGAATTCGAGGCAACAACCAATAAGTCAGGACGCTTTGCCTTTAAAAACCTTCCGGCAGATATCTATACGGTCGTCATTCCGACAATGGATTACGATCTGTTCGAAACCACGGAAGAAATCAATGATGGCGAAGCGATAGAAGTCGTGTACTACCTGGAACCCAAAGTGGTCGGTACACTGGAAGTCGTCGTTCGCGGGCAGAAAGTAAAAAAGGAAGTTTCACGAAAAACGCTGAATATCGAAGAAGCCAAGGTCATTCCCGGTTCTCAAGGAGACGCCGTCAAGGTCGTGCAGAATCTTCCCGGTGTTTCCAGCGTCATCGCAGGCGGTGGGCTGGTCATTCGCGGCAGTAACGCAGAAGACAGCCGCATCATGCTGGATGGTCACGAAATTCCCTTGCTGTTCCATTTCGGCGGCTACAAATCGGTTTACAATTCCGACCTGCTTGACCAGATCGACCTGTACACCGGCGGATTCGGCACGAAGTTCCAAAATGCAACAGGAGGCATCGTAGAGTTGCAAAGCCGTAAACCGCGAGACGATCGCTGGGGAGGCTACTTCGACACTTCGCTACTGGACATTACAGCATTGGCAGAAGGACCGGTAAACGATAAAGGCTCGTTTGCCTTCGCCTTCCGGCGCTCGGTCATCGATCTCTGGCTGGCTCCTTTTCTGGGTGCGTTTACCGACGATCTGGAATTTACCGCCCTGCCGGTTTATTACGATTATCAAGCCAAATTCCATTATCAACTGGATAAACTAAACAGCATCAGCATCGACGCTCATGGCTCGCTGGACAAACTGGAACTGGTTTCCAACCTCGTCAGCGACACCGAACCGGAATTCACGGGCGATCTCGGTTTTCAAACCCAAGCGCACAGTTTAGTGTTACACTATCGGCACATTACACCGAATTTCGAATCGGACTTCACCCCCGGCTTGTCCTATGTCAAATTAAGCGCCAAAGTCGGTAACGACTATTTCTTCGATCTGGACGCCGTCCGGTTTGACATTTACGAACACATGCTCTTTCGCATCAATAAAACCAATACCCTGGCTTTCGGCATCCAGTTCGAACCATCGATCGGAACGGCGCGCTCCAATCTCGTTCGTCCTCCTAAAGAAGGAGACGTAAGCTATTCGTTTTCCAATAGCGACAAGGTCAGCAGCGACATGACCGAAAGCGATCTGCTGGCAGGTTTCTATGTGAATGACACCATCGAATACAAAGGTTTGACCATCATACCCGGCCTGCGCTTCGACTACTACTCAACCTTGGAAACCTACGCCATCAGCCCCTCGCTTATTGCGCGCTACAAGGTGTTGGACCCACTGGTGATCAAAGCATCCATTGGATTGTACCATCGGAAACCCGATTTCGATGAAGTGTACGAACCATACGGCAATAAGGGGCTGGAATTCGAACGGGCGTTGCATGTGGTCGCGGGCTTGGAATGGCAGATCACGGACACATTAAGCCTGGATATTCAAGGTTATTACAAGAAGCTGGACAATCTTGTCAGCAGTATCAACGAAGTAGACGAAGACAACCCGAACCTGATTTACGACAACGGTGGCAAAGGCTACGTCTATGGTGGCGAAGTTCTGCTCCGACATGATTTCAGCAATAACTTTTTCGGCTGGATCAGCTATTCCATCGCCCAGGCCAAGCGCACGGACGGTCCCGGCACTTCGTATCGCTACTTCGATCTGGATCAGACACACAATCTCGTGGTTGTGGCATCCTACGGATTTCTTAAAACCTGGCGCATCGGCGCACGCTTTCAATATTCCAGCGGCACGCCATACACGGAAATCCTGGGAAACATCCTGAACGCCGACAACGGCACCTACCTGCCATTGTTCGATTCGGGTAACAAGAACAACAAGCGAACCGGAGCCTCCCACCAATTAGATCTAAGGCTGGACAAATCGTTCATATACAACACCTGGATCTTGAAACTGTACTTCGACATTCAAAACGCCTACTTCCACAACAATCCGATTGCAACCGTCTATAACTATGACTACACGGAATCGGACGAGATCAAAGGACTGCCCTTCCTGATGTCTATCGGCTTGCGAGCGGAGTTTTGATCATGAACGAAATCAAGAGCCAACAGATGAAACAATCCTCGCAAAGGGGAATCCTGATGCTACGAATCGTACTGCTCGCCCTGCTGCTGATTCCATTTGGCGCCTGTGGGGCATTTGAAACCAACTTCGAAGACGAGACCGTGGGCATCGTCAAGAAACCGGAAGTGCTCTCCATTGTACTATCACCACCGGAAGCCGCTCCGGGAGAGGAAGTAACTGCTTCGTTCTTAGCCGCCGATGCCGAAGGGCGGCTGACTCCTTCGATGCAGCTATGGACCCTGATCAACGAAGAAATGAGCCAATCCCTGTTCAGCCCACCAGCCGATGGCGACAGCGATCTGGAGGCCGAAACCGAAACGCCTCCCCTTTCGCTGGACATGCTGGATATGGACAGCATGGGCTTCTTCCCTAGTTTCACATTTACGGTTCCATCTGCCGATTCTTTTGCTTTTGATAGCAACGGGCTGGCTCCGATGATGCTGGCGCTGCTTATGACCACGGAAACGGTAACCCTCGATTTCCAAGATCCAGAAACGATGGAAAAGGAATTTCAGCGGGTTCTGGCATCCTCCAACACCCGCACCAGCTATCGCACCCTGGTCGTTTCCACCCGCGATGAAAAAAACAAGAATCCAAGAATATCCGCCGTCTATGCTCATATCGGTGAAGACGGAGCGCGTGTCCCCCTGGTTTTCACGACCAGCAACGATGAAGACATCGCAGCAAGACGTGCCGCCGCCCAGGCGAATCCCTTCATTTATTCGCTGACACGCAACTACGGTGTCCTGTATTTCTACCTTGAGGTGGAAGACGAAGGCGATCTGGAAACCAATATCCTTTACCAGTGGGCTTCTTTAGACGGTGACTTTACTGGACGCCGCGATCAGGACCAGAAATGGCTTGTGCCTCACTACCGCTATCCCACAGAAGGACAAAGTGACCAGACCGGGCTGGAATCGGTGGATGCCCGCACGGACCCCAATTTATATCCGATCTGGGCCATCATCCGCGATAACGGAGCGGACGACCAACTCGGCCAGACCTGGGTGGAATTTTACGTTCGTATCGTGCTGTAAAAGAAAAACCGGATCGAGGCTTCGACCCGGTTTTCTTTACGTAATTCGTTCGTAGCCTATTCCCAGATAATCAAACCCGGCTCGAAGCGCTGAGTCATATGCGTATGGTACGGCAGCACTCGCACACTGAAACCGCAACGTCCGGCCCGATCCAGAGGCACTTGACCTTCGTAAACGTGCTGTCCATCCTCCTGCTGTTCCGTATAGGAAAGCCGAACCGAGTGGTCATCGCGGATTTTACCGACGCTATCCAGCCGTCCATAGCACACTTCCACCGCGATCTCATCCGGCTTCAATTCTTCCAATCGAACCAGCACTTTAACGGGGAACAGACCACCCACCGTTAACGCAGCCTCGCGTTCGGGATCCATCTCATCCACCGAATGAATCTGGATGTGCGCCCAGCGACGACGAATGGAGTTCTTCCATTCGGCCAGTTCACGAGCCGGTTTCAAATCATCCATCATGAGTTTTTCACGGGCAAAGGCCCCGGGCTTATAGAATTTATCCAGATAATCGATTACCATTCTGTTTGTATTGAAGACCGAGGCGTTGCTTAAAATCGATTGCTTCATCAATGCCAGCCACTGACGCGGCAAACCATCCGCACCACGCTTGTAAAACATCGGGACGATTTCCTCTTCCAGAAGATCGAATAAAGCCCGACTTTCCACTTCATCCTGGTAAGCATGATCGGCGTATTCTTCCCCATTGCCGATAGCCCAGCCATTATCCTTGTTGTATGCCTCATCCCACCAGCCGTCGAGAATACTGACATTGATAACGCCATTGGCCGCAGCCTTCATGCCGCTGGTACCGCTGGCCTCCAACGGACGACGTGGCGTGTTGATCCAGACGTCCACTCCCTGTACGAGGTGGCTGGCAACGTTGATATCGTAATCTTCAATGAACACAACCCGATTTCTGAAACGCGGTTCGCGGGCATATTGGATAATGGTCTTGATAACCTCTTTTCCCAGAGAATCCTGGGGATGAGCCTTTCCGGCAAAAATGATCTGAACCGGACGGTCCTTGTCATTCAAAATCCGGTCCAGTCGGTCGGGATCGCTGAATAGCAGAGCGCCACGTTTATATGTGGCATAGCGGCGAGCGAAACCCAAAGTCAACGCTTCCGGGTCCAGCACCTCTCCAACTCGCTGGATATCGGTCTGAATCGCGCCACGCGACACTTCCTGGTTGTGCAGTCTTCGACGTGCGAAGCCGACCAGGCGCTCTCTGCGTCGCTCGTGAGTACGCCAGAGTTCGGCATCCGGTACGCGCGTAATTCCTTCCCAGGCCTGATGATCCTGTGAATTCATGATCCAGCGCGGGCCGAGATAGCGAGTGTAGAGTTGGGCCAGATCGTGGCTGATCCAACCAGGAATGTGTACGCCATTCGTGATGTGACCGATGGGGATTTCATCCGGGTTCAAACCCGGCCAGATTCTTTCCCACATTTTGCGCGATACTTGCCCATGGAGTTTGGATACACCGTTGCGGTGGGCAGCAAGCCGAATCGCCAGGACCGTCATGCAGAACTGTTCGTTTCTGTCAAATGGGTCTTGACGCCCCAACCCCAAGAACTGTTCCCGGTTCAAATGAAGGTTGTTGTAGTAGTCGCGGAAATAGTGGTCCACCATATCCGGCGGGAACACGTCGTTTCCAGCAGGCACCGGCGTATGGGTAGTAAAAACATTGCTTGCCGAAACGATTTCCTGGGCAGTCTGGAAATCGAGGTTGTGCTCCTCGACGAAAAAGCGGATACGCTCCAGCGCCAAAAAGGCCGAATGCCCCTCGTTCATATGACACACATTCGGAATGATGCCAATTGCACGCAGCAAGCGAATTCCGCCGATACCTAAAACGATCTCCTGCTTCAAGCGCATTTCCAGATCGCCGCCATACAATTGGCTCGTAATTTCACGATCTTCCGGGCGATTGGGAAGCAGGTTGGTATCGAGCATCAACAGACGGACGCGCCCGACATTCAAACTCCAGCATTGAACCACCACTTCACGCCCGGGCAGATGCACGCTCACCAGCACCGGCTTGCCCTCTTTGTCTTTCAACAAAGAAAAAGGCATGACGGAGAAATCGTTTTCCGGGTAGCTTTCCTGCTGCCAGCCTTCGATATTCAAATACTGCCGGAAATATCCTTGCCGGTAAAGCAAGCCAATTCCCGTCAGCGGCAATCCCAGATCGCTGGCCGCCTTGAGATGGTCGCCCGCCAACAATCCCAAACCGCCGGAATAGATCGGCAACGATTCGTGTAAACCGAATTCGGCGGAAAAGTAGCAGATATTCATCCCTTTCATATCGGGATGGTTCTGCGCGAACCAATGCCGTGTGCTTTGATAGTCTTCCAGTTCGATGGCCACATTGTCCATGTGAGCGAGAAAACTTTCATCCTTGGACAAATCCTCCAAGCGCTGCTGGCTGACCTCTCCCAACAGACGCACTGGATTGTGTCCGGTCGATTCCCAAAGGTCGATGTCGATACGCCGGAACAACTCTACTGCCTCCGGCATCCAACACCAGTAAATGTTTCGGCTCACATTCATGAGCGGGAAAAGACGCCTCGGTAACGAGGGACTGACGGTGTAGGCGCGGATTTTCATGGTTCTTCTACCTCCTCACGAAAATACTGCCGGATTTTGTCTACCAAACGTTCTTCGATTTGACGAATACGTTCTCGCGAAATCCCATAACGATCCCCGATGCTATTCAACGTTTCAGGGGTTTCGGAAAGCAATCGGTGATCGAAGATATACAATTCCTTGTCCTTCAACTGACTGCGATACTCTTTGAGCTTTTCCTTGAAAAGATCCCGAATTTCCTTGTCTGCCAGGAAGTCATCGATCCCTTCATCGTTAGATGGAAGAAAATCAATATGTCGGTCTTCGGATTCATGTCCAACCGGCTGATCCAGTGACAAATCGCCGCCCGCCATACGTTGTTCCATTTCAACAACGAGAGAAGGCTTGACGCTGAGGTCTTTGGCGATCTGCTCCGCACCCGGATCGTATCCCAGTAGCGCATATTTCTCTTTCTGCTTCTTCAAATTGAAAAAGAGCTTACGCTGCGCCTGAGTGGTGCCGATTTTCACCAAAGACCAGTTGTCGATGATGAACTTGAGAATATAGGCCTTTATCCAGAACGAAGCATAGGAACTGAGCTTGACGCCCTTGTATGGATCGTAATGTTTGACAGCCTGCATAAGACCAACATTGCCTTCTTGAACCAAATCTAAAAGATTCATCCAGTACTTATGATATTCCATCGAAATCTTGACGACCAGCCTGAGATTCCCAGTAACCAGATGATGAGCCGCCTCGAGATCTCCTTCTTCGTGATACCTGACAGCAAGATCGTGTTCATCTTCCCGACTTAGCAGCGGATACTGGCGGATTTCGGATAAATACCGCTGAAGCGGATCGAATCGCACCAGTGACGAAGAAGAACGGGGAGCCAATTGCGTTGAAGAAGAGGCTGCAAATGGCGACGATGACACTTCCGAGTCATCACTTTGTTCTTCATAATCCGTATCCTCATCTTCGGACATTTCAAGTTCGTCTTCGCTAAGTTCCTCCTCGCTGGGAAGTACTTCCACGAAACGCGGCTTGATCGGCTTGTCGGACTCGGTCGTCATACTGCTAAGCCACCCCTTCTAACTTGTTGTTCGTGCAGGTTCGTTTACAAACTATGTGCAACCAGACATTAGAGAGAGACAAATCACTTGTGGTCAATGTTCCCATTTTCTATGATGCAACTACGCATCTATCAACAAACTTATCCCCCTTTTTCAAAGGGGAAATAAATTCAGTCTGTAAGTATATCATATGTTGGGAAGCGCAGTACAAGTGAAATAGCAATTTCACTGAGTTTTTACGAATTAAAGATATTCAAGGAAACTTGCTTCGTGCATCTTGACTTTCTTATAATTGAAATTAGATATTATAGACGAAGCGAAAGAAACCGATTGAAACAGCCATAGCTGATAAAGGGAAATAGAGACTATGTCACCAGAAAATGAACTGATCCAAGAAACAGCGCTGCCCGGCATCGTTCCCTTGCTGCCCGTAAGAAACACCGTACTTTTCCCCTATATGACACTGCCGTTGTCCATCGGCAGGGAAAAATCACTGAAATTGCTCAGTGATGTGGTGGAAGGTGGGGGATTGATGGGCATTGTGGCCCAAAAAGACGGGAACGTGGATCTGCCTGAACAAAAAGATCTGTATGAGTATGGAACTATTGGAAAAATCATCAAAGCATCGGATCCGAAAGAAGGGACGGCCAGTATCCTGATCCAAGGCATCGCCCGCTTTAAAATCGTGGATATGGTTTCCGAATTCCCATATCACCAAGCGGAAGTAGAGTATTTCCAGGAGGAGCCTTTCAACACGGATGACCTTGAAATGAAAGCGCTTTTCCTTAATCTGAAGAGCACGGTTCACAAAGTTATCCGCATGTCCACCACCATACCGGACGAAGCCGGTTTCCTGGTGGACAAAGCACCGACCCCTTCCTATCTGGCGGATATGGTTGCACATTATCTGGATCTGGAAGTCGAGAATAAGCAACGTATTCTCGAAGTGATGGATCTTCGGGAAAGATTGAAGGATATCACGGGCATTCTGACTCGTGAACTGGATGTGCTGGAACTTGGGAACAAAATCCAGTCTGAAGTCAAAGACAAAATCGACCACCACCAGCGCGAAGCCTATTTGCGTGAACAGATGAAAGCCATCCAGCGGGAATTGGGTGAAACCGACGGAGATTCGGAAGAAATCGAGAAACTTCGCCGTGCAATCGAAGACGCCAAACTGCCGGAAGAAGCCTACGAAGCCGCCATGAAGGAGCTTAAAAGGCTGGCTCGCATGCACACCAGTTCCCCAGAATATCAGGTTGTACGCACCTATCTCGACTGGATGATCGAACTGCCATGGTCGAAATCGACTACGGACAACCTAGATCTAAAATCTGCCGAGGATATTTTAGAGGAAGATCACTACGACCTGGCGAAGGTCAAGCGACGAATCCTGGAATACCTAGCCGTGCTCAAGTTGAAAAACAGCAATCTAAAAGGACCGATTCTCTGCCTACAAGGCCCTCCGGGAGTTGGAAAGACCTCGCTCGGTCGCTCGATTGCAAGAGCCTTGGGTCGTGAGTTCCATCGGATGTCGCTTGGCGGCGTTCATGATGAAGCAGAGATTCGAGGACATCGCCGAACCTATATCGGCGCATTGCCGGGGCGTATTCTGACAGGCTTGAAAAAAGCAGGAACCAACAACCCGGTTTTCATGCTGGATGAAATCGAGAAATTGGGGAAAGATTTCCGTGGCGATCCAGCCTCCGCCTTGCTGGAAGTGCTTGACCCCGAGCAGAATCATGCTTTCTCCGATCATTATATCGACGTTCCCTTCGATCTTTCGCGGGTCATGTTCATTACTACCGCCAACACGCTGGACACCGTCCCGCCCCCTCTGCTGGACCGCATGGAAGTAATAAACATTCCCGGTTATACCGAGGAAGAAAAACTGCTGATCGCCAAACGTTATCTGATTGGTGAAAATGTCGTCGAGCACGGTCTGAGTGAAGACATGATTGAATTTACGGACGAAGCGCTCAGCCACATGATCAACAGCTACACCAAAGAGGCAGGCGTCCGTAACCTCAAACGTGAAATTGCAGGCATCTGCCGTGCGGTTGCACGAGATGTTGCCTATGGGAACAAGGACAAACAGATAATCACGCCCGAAAGAGTTGAAGAAATCCTAGGCAAAGAAAAGTATTACTCGGAAGTTGCCGAACGTACCAGCCGCAGTGGCGTCGCTACTGGCTTGGCCTGGACACCGGTAGGCGGCGACATCCTGTTTATCGAAGCGACCATGATGAAAGGACGCGGAGATCTGACAACGACTGGTCAACTGGGTGATGTCATGAAGGAATCCGCCAAAGCAGCCATGTCCTACATTCGCAGTCGCTCCAAAGAGTTGAGTATCGACGAGGAAGTATTCTCGACTCACGACGTTCACATCCATGTCCCAGCCGGTGCGATTCCCAAAGATGGCCCTTCAGCCGGTGTGACGATGATGGCCGCCCTGACCTCCCTGCTGAAAAACCAGCCGATCAATAAAGATATCGCCATGACGGGAGAAATCACACTGCGCGGGACGGTCTTGCCGGTTGGCGGAATAAAGGAAAAAGTCCTAGCCGCCAAACGGGCAGGAATCAAAACCATCCTGTTGCCGGAACGCAATGAAAAAGACCTGGATGACATTTCCGAATCTTCCAGAAAAGCCTTGAATTTCGTCTTTATCCGCGACATGGACGAAATCCTGCAACATACAATCGCTTCAAACTAATTGG
The DNA here is from genome assembly GCA_965140415.1 of Myxococcota bacterium. Taxonomy (GTDB): domain Bacteria; phylum Myxococcota_A; class SURF-8; order SURF-8; family SURF-8. The sequence continues at coordinate 2,262,038 of OZ223209.1, read as the reverse complement.
TTGATAAAAAATCTTGCCGGGTCCTTTTTTAAGGGTCCGGTTTCTTTTATGCCTCCTAACCAACTGAGAAATCTCATCCCAATAATGACATGAAGAGAAGCTGAAAAGATCAAACCCTTGCACAATCTTTTGCAAAGGGGTAGGATCGCCGCCGTTGTGTAAGCAATACAGAAGACCACAAGTTTTATCAGGAGTGTATGATGATCATTCCTTGTGATTATTTGGTAATGGGTTCCGGTTTGGCCGGAATGAACTTTGCGTTGGAAGTGGCCGATCACGGCAAAGTCATCATGTTGACCAAACGCAATATTACGGAAAGCAACACTTACCGCGCACAGGGCGGCATTGCCTCGGTTGTATCCAGCAAAGACTCCTTCGACGATCACATCCGCGATACGCTAAATGCCGGAGCAGGTCTCTGCAAAGAATCTATCGTACAATTATGTGTGGAAGAAGGACCGGCAGCCATTAAAAAGTTGGTTGATATGGGTGTCAGTTTCAACCGCTCAGAACAGAACCCTGAAAAATACGATCTCGGACGCGAGGGAGGTCATACCAAACGCCGTGTGTTGCATGTCGATGACTTCACCGGACAGGCAGTGGAAGTCGCTCTTGCCGAAAAGGTGATGGATCATCCCAATATCGAGGTATTGGAGTATCACATCGTCGTCGACCTGCTGATGAAACACAAAATCACCGGCAACCTATCCGATCGCATCTGCATGGGAGCTTATGCACTTGATATCCGTTCGCAAGTGGTTAAAACCTTTTCCGCTCCCGTTACCTGCTTAGCCACCGGAGGTGCAGGCAAAGTCTACTTATATACAAGCAACCCGGATGTCGCCACCGGTGACGGCATCGCCATGGCTCGTCGAGCAGGGGCGCGTATCGCCAATATGGAGTTTTATCAGTTTCACCCGACCTGCCTGTTCCACCCGAAGGCAAAATCGTTTCTGATTTCAGAGGCGTTGCGCGGTGAAGGCGGCATATTGAAGCGGCAGAACGGGGAACTGTTCATGCACAAATATCATCAAATGGAATCGCTGGCACCTCGTGACATCGTTGCGCGCGCCATCGACACCGAGATGAAGACCACCGGCGATGAATACGTCGTACTGGACATGAGCGCCCGCGAACCCGATTTCATACAGCAACGTTTTCCAAATATCTACCGCCAATGTCTGAAATACGGAATCGACATTTCCAGCGAACCGATCCCAGTGGTTCCGGCTGCGCATTTCTCCTGTGGCGGCGTCATGACCGATGAAAACGGAAAAACCAACATTGAAGGACTTTACGCCATCGGTGAAGTTGCCTGTACCGGCTTACACGGAGCGAATCGATTGGCCAGCAACAGCCTGCTGGAAGCGGTCGTTTTCGGTTCGCGAGCCGCAAAACATTCCGTTGAAAGCATCAAAACTCGCATTCGCGAGGAAACCATCCGCAATGTACCGACCTGGGATTATGGCCGTGCCGTTCCCGCAGATGAAAAGGTAATCGTTACCCAGACTTGGGAAGAAATCCGGCGATTTATGTGGAATTTTGTCGGTATTGCCCGCACGGAAAACCGCTTGGAACGTGCAAGCCATCGCATCAGTTTGGTGCGTCAGGAAGTGGAAACCTACTATTGGAAATACAATCTGACATCCGATTTCATTGAGCTGCGTAACATCGCTCAAGTCGCGGAATTGATCATTCGTTCAGCCAGACTAAGACACGAATCACGCGGCTTGCACTACAACAGAGATTATCCCTACTTGGATGACGGACTCTGCAAGCGAGATACCGTCATCTAACTGCGAGCCATATCCAGTTGCGCCTTCGAAGCATCGATACCGGCATTGACCTGAGCGATTTTGGCCTCGATTTCATCACTGGATAACGTCAACAGCTTCTGACCTTTCTCCACCCGATCTCCTTCGCGCACCGCCATCTCTTTGACTCGCCCCGGGATTTTGGAAGCGATGTCGATTTCCGTGGCGTCTATCAACCCGGTAATCGCTTTTTCCTGTTTCATTTCGGCTCTTTCGCAAGCCTGGAAAACGACTACACACAAAATTGCCGCTAAAAGCACAACCGCTATGTTCTGCAAACGATTCATCATTTGTGATCCTTCCATTAACGAGGTCTATTTACTGCACCTTCCATAAAGAGAGTCGTCAATTGACGCAGCATCTTATGGAGGGCTTCATCGTTTTCCAGATCTCTATTCCAGAACTCCTGAGCCAGCGGACGCATACTGAAGAAATTGTAAAAGAGTGAAATCACGGCAAAAGACAAGGTATGCAATCGGAGGTCTTCCCGCAGAATTCCACGATCGATCCCTTCTTCCAGAGCATCACGAAGCATCGTAATGCCGCCAAAGGCATATTGAGCCAGCCGTTTTAACGAACGTTTATCCGCAAGCAGAATCTCCCAGGCCAGCAGCCTCACGAAATTCGGATTTCTGGAGAGAAAGAAAAAATACTGGTGCATCAATCCGGAAAGTCTCTCGAAATAATCACCTTCATTCTGCTGCTCTGGAATGTCCAGTTCTTCTATTTTGGCAAAATTCGTTCTAAGCACTTCGGTGTACAACTTTTCTTTTGAACCGAAATACACATAGATCATTCGCTTGTTCAGCTTCGTTTTGGCAGCGATCTCATCCACGGAAACGGCATGATATCCTTTTTTAACAAACAATTTCTCTGCTTCACGAAGCAAGCGAGCTTTTGCTAGTTTCGCGTTTCTCTTGGGTTTTTCTGATTCCATCTCAGGCGCTCTCCAAGTGTTTTGTAACTAACCGTTTAGTTACTTTTCACATAATAAGTTTCTCCATCCGATTGTCAAGTGCTTTTTCTTTCTTCATTTTCTTTCTTTACGAAAAACATCGGCAATCACAGTAAAAAAACCAAGATTTCCATTCGCATATTTTTTTTATTTTCTTTGCCATCATTCCCTTTTACGTGTTGTCCAATGACAGAAGGTGTGCGAGCACGTGGCAGGCACATTTCGCAGTCAGCCATGTACAAAACATGTAATTCTCTGCCGTAACGCTTTTTAATATGGTAGGGTTTTCATCAAATAGTGATAGAAAACGGGTAGCTACAGAACAATACGATTTCTGAACCCGATTTGCGATATCGAGAAATGAACACAGGATTTAAGAACAACGTAATTCCCATCGGCAACCTGGATGATGCCAGCATACTGGATGGAATCCGGCAAGGGCATTCCGGCGCTTTCCGAGCGCTTTACGATCAGAATGCGGATCGGGTTTTCCGGCTTGCTTTTCAGTTTCTGCAAAATGAGGCCGAAGCGCAGAATATCGTTCAAGAAACTTTCATTCGAGTCTTTCGCACTATCGGTCGTTTCCGAGCAGATTCCAAGCTAAGTACTTGGATTTATCGTATCACTTGCAATTTGTGCTTAAACGAAATCAAGCGCGGAAAAACGTACAGCGGCCTCTTGAAGTCGTTTTCGGAAACGGAAATGGCAACAGAGAAAAACCAGGATCATTCATTCCGGCATTTCCAAAACAAAGAACAAGTGCGTCTAGTTATGGAAGTTGTGAAAAAGATGGAAGATCGCAAACGACTTACCTTCCACCTGTTCTACGTTGAGGAATTGAAAGCGGACGACATTGCGGGCATCCTGGAAGAAAATCGTGGAACCACGTTAAAACGTCTCAAACGAATACGCGAAGAAATCGTTATGCAAGTTGAATGCGATGAGAAACGGGACTATCAGAACAAGGCGGGTCGGTCATGAGCGGGAACGATTACAAAACGGAATGTCGCCCGGATCTGCTTGTGGATTTTGCAGCAGGACGCCTGGAAAGCCAGGAAAAAGATGCGATAGCAGAGCACCTGAAATATTGCCCGCAATGCAGTCGAAAACTAAAACAGCTTCGCGAATTCGAAAAAGGTCTGCAAGCGACAAGAACCATTGAAATGGAAGCGGATACATCCGAAGAGATCTGGAGCACCCTGCACCAATACGTCCAACAGAGCCAGCAGGAACTCCAAGTACGCAATGCCTGGAGAACCATCCTGAGCCGTCCCAGTACATTTGCCGTGGCGGCCAGCATTCTTTTCCTGATTCCCGGTATCTGGCTGCTGATTCACTTCCTTGGACCAATGGCGGTTGATCCTTCGGCGCGACCAGGCGAAGCCGTGGCAACCGCTCAGAATGAAACCATCCCTCGCACCTTTCCGGTTGGAGCCGTTGCCTCTTTCGGACCGGAAGCCAGAGCCACGGTGCGTGAAGCCGATCGAAAAAGCGGCATTGTGTTTTTAGAACGCGGCCAAGTGAATGTCAGCGTGCAGAAACTGAAGGAACATCGGCGATTCGAGGTACACACCGAAGACGCCATCGTCCAGGTCAAAGGAACCCGCTTTGAAGTCGACAAGAAATCCGATGACATGACACGGGTCGAAGTATTTGAAGGAACCGTATGGGTGAATCCGGTTGGTAAGAACCGGGAACAGATTATCTTAACGGCTGGAAGTTCTGCGGAGATCCCAAGCCTGGACGCTTATTTGAGGGAATTGCGGCAAGCTGGCGAGAATGCACTGAACGCCAAAGCGTTTTCTGAAGCAACAAGTTACTTCAAGCGCTTTTTAAAAACATCGGAAAACGAAGAAGCTTCGGAGGTTGAATTCCTTTTGGCGGAAGCTCTGGAGCGAAACGGCAACGATGCGGAAGCCGTTCGCATGTATCTGGACATGACCCGAAGTTCCGTCTCATTGCGCGCTGAAAATGCCTATGCGGCCATGGCTTCGTTGCAAATGCGTTTGGAAAACAACTCGGAGGTTCGGAAAACCTGGAAGCAGTACCTGAACCGTTTTCCGCAAGGAAATTTCTCGCAAGACGCGCTGCGCTGGCTGGCGGAGGATGAATGCCATCGCATGCCCGGTACTTTCTATCGCCAGTATCAGAAGCGCTACGGAAAAACCAAGCAAGGCAGACAGCTTAAACAACAGTGCATGGCAACCGGTGAATAATGCGTGCCTTTCTCTTGCATTTATCACGGTATGGTTTCGTCGTCTGGCTTGTTTGCACGATCTGGATCACGACGGCACAGGCCGCGGAACGAACGATTCATCTCTCCATAAAAACGGAAATCACCAGCGAGAAACAAGGTGACAGTTTCTTAAGAGTATTGAAACGAACGCTCGATCGCCGTGATGATGGCGCATATGAATTTGTCTGGCGTCCGGACGAAAACACAGACAGTTGTGAAGAAACGAAAATCATTATCACCCGTTCCAGAGATGCGATTTCTGTTCAGTTGTTTAAAGGAAAACAAGGACTCGTTTTAAACTGCGACTTGGCGGTGAACCGAGGAGACTCCGATTTCGATATTGCCCAGGCGCTGGCAATGAAAATCCTGTTTATCGCGGGCAAGAATTCTTCCTCTGAAGCAGAGGTTTCACAGCAAACAAAACCTCCGCCACCTATCCCGAAACCGAATCAGGAAGAAGAATTGTCTGGAACGAACGAGTCCTCACTCACTCCTGCATCAGACAACGCCACGGAATCCCAAACTACTTCTCCAGAGGAAGAAAAGGAAAACACTCCACCAGAACCGGTTATCCCACTGGAACCGAATGAAAATGCGCCTCTCCCCGAACAACAATCGGAATCCGCCGAACAAGACCAGATGACGCACGCCATCGAAATCACGATACAAGAAGAGAATGACCCACCAAGTCTGGAACCGGGTTTTCTGCACTTGGAAGTAAACCCCTCCTTTTTGACCGGGTTTACCTCCGGCTTCAATACGGGCGGGCTCGAACTTGGCTTGACGTTCATGGTCTATCGAAATATTGCCTTAAGAGGTGATCTGGGTTTCTACCCCTACAGCAGTAACACCAAGAACAGAAACGATATCGACGATATCAATACCGTTTCGGTCCCAACGAAAAACGAATTCATGGTGCTTCCTATCAACATTTCCGCCGGATACCGCAGAGAGCTTGGCAATTGGACGCTAGGCGGATATGGCGGTCTGTTCATGATGCAGGTCTGGTCCTGGCATGAAAACCATTACACATCCAGAAAAGCTTCGAACTTTGTCGCCGGTGTGTCGTTGCTGTTGGAAGCCGGCTACCGATTTAACGATCTGTTTTCTTTGGGCCTGTTCCTTCGCCCCACCTGCGTAGTCAATCGCTTTGAAGAATACATGCTTAACGCAAGTCAATTGATCTACCCCGATATCGAAACAGAGTTGATCGATTCGGAAGTGACTGCACCGCCCACTAATTTGATCGGCAAGGTCTTTGAACTTCCTCGTTTTCAAATGATGACCGGCCTGTCACTCACATTCAGCTTTTAACGTTCCCTTTCCGCGTCCCCGTTCCGCCCAGCCACAGAAAGCGTCGAGGCGAACTGCAACCAGTAGACATCCATATCCGCAATCCGAACCGGTCCCTGGTAACGACTCAGCAGGCGTTGAATTCTGGGATAGCTCGCGATTGGGAAAACCTGTCCACGAAATCCGCTTGGACTGGTATCCACTACCACTTGCGGGGGACGCTTGCTCCAGCTCTTTTCGAAGATTTTCCAGGCCGTTTCGGAAATATAACGCGAATCGGAAGGCACCTGCCGGTCTCGTCCGCCTTTGATATCCGCCGCGATGCGTTCCCAGGCAGACGCATCCGAAGCTAAAAACATGCCTTTCGTGCCATGCTTGGCGCCAACCAATTGCTTGATGCTGTAAAAACCGGGAGATGGATACCGTTGGACGTCCAGATACCATTGAGGTGCATATCCCCAGATGAAAATCGGGGCTGCGTCTTCCGTGTTTTCTTCGATGTAGCTTTTCAATTCTACGGGAATGGACTCGCTAAACTTGCTCGCGCCAGCCATATTTGAAGAAAACCAGAACAAGGAAGATCCCAACAGGAAACTCCACAAAAAAATCGCAAATGCTTTACGAGACTTCGAGTTGCTCTGTGATACTCTAAGATATCGACTGGCAGCCGGGGCGGCCAGAACACATAGCGGCACGTAAAACAACAGGTAATAATGCGAAAAGAAACGCGCGCCAAGCGAAGTAGGAACCCAGGTTAAGAGAACCAATATTGCCGAGAATATGAGTAGCTGCTCAATTGATTTCCCACGTTCCTGGCGCTTGGAAAAAACCCGTTTCGTCGTTAGGAATGCCAGTAACCAGACTGGTAACGATGCCAATATCAGCAAGAAAGAGCGGTAGATCAGTTTGAGCGCGAAGTAAAGAATGCTGTACTGGCCATGCTCGGAGGCATGGACGAATTGATTTCCCAGCATGAAATGTAGTGCCGCTTCAAGGGCTTGCTGCGATTGAAAATAGACCGCAAACCCCAGGACCACCACTCCGAATCCGACACAGAGTGAAATCAGCGGAGCGAACCATTGCTGCTTTAGGTGCTTTCGGTATTCCGAAAACAAGACAGGCCGCAAAACAAAGTAGATTAGCGTGCATAGGAATAAAATCCCGGCCTGCGATTTAACCGAAGCGGCCAAGGCTTCGCACACGCCTAATAGTAACAACAAAGCGAGTCGACGAGACATGGAGTTACCGTGTCGCTCTGAACGCAGAATCAACGCCAGTAATAGCAAACTACCTGCATAGAAACCGTTGCAGATCAATTCTCCATTGACGCTAAGAAACTCGCTTCCCCGAAAGAAAGTAGAGGAAATCGCAAACAGGAAAGCCGCAACGAGCCCCATGCGGCGCTCTTTAAGAACGAAAAATGTCAATCCGATCAAGCAAGCCGATGTCGCCGACCAGGCTGCACCGAAAAGATACACCGGGGTATCCGCCCATGGTCCGAATAGTGTCGTTATTGCTGAATAGATCAACAACATAGTTGGCGGCAACTGAACGGCGACATCCTTATATAAAACCTGCCCTTGAGCGAGCAAGTTCCCAAGGATCCGCCAGGAAGGTTCATCGATCAACCAATATCCCTTGTGAAATAGCGTGGGGATTCTCAATAAAAACGCCAGCATCCCGATCCCCGCCAACGCAATATGATACGCCAGCGCCAACGAAAACGGAGTGACCGAAATCCGCAATGAAATACTGGGCCGATCGAAGGCAATCAGAGTGGGAAAGGATGAGTTCGTATCACTCACAACGACCTTCCTTTCTCTTGAAATTGCAGGCGCAAGGCATCCATACCCCTGATTTCATAAGCTATTTCATTTTCAGAACAAAGCACAAACGCCTCCATATCGTGTCACAACACAATTTCACAGCCTGATTACTTGCTTGCAAACCACAAAAGAAGGAACTACTGACTAGCTACATCATGAGCTTCTCGACCTATGCGAATTTCTATACGCCATATATTTATTTATTCCTATTTTTGTATGATTACCTGCTCTGTTATCACCTCTATCCAAAAGGGTTTTGTTCCTCATGCATTTGCTTAATTAGACCATTGTGTATTCACAGTGATGGCCTAACCAGATCGTTTTTTTTCGTCACATCAGCAATGCAGGCAGCCCTCGCCCAGATTTCGTTACCTGAATTTTCTATGCATTCCGCCGAAACCGGGATATTTTACCGGGAAGGAAAAGGGAGAACCATGCGAGTCGCGTTCATCAGCTTTCATTGTCGATATCACTATCAAACCATTGCCGGGCCATTTCTACAGGCGGCTGTATCTAAAAGCCATCCCGAATTCGAATGGCGAACCTTCGAGTTTCTAACATCCACTCCCATCTCCAACGCCTTATCCCACATCTTGGATTACCAACCGGATGTACTGGCGTTCTCCTGTTATTTGTGGAGCATCGAATCACAGGCTCAATTGGCGCAGCGGGCAAAGCTTGTGTTACCGAATGCAAAATTGATTGCAGGCGGGCCGGAATGCTGGCTTGCGATGGAACAAACGAATCATCCCTTATTGTCTGCATTCGATACGATTGTGATCGGAGAAGCGGAATACGAATTTCCTGCGTTACTGGACCGAATACAAAGAGAAGTTGAAACCGAGAAAATTATCCGGGCAAAGCCGATCAAAGAGCTGGACGAACTCCCCTCTCCCTACCAGATGGGGCTTTTTCGGAACGACGCGCCATTTTTACACATGGAAACCTCGCGGGGTTGTGTGAATCATTGCACGTTCTGCACAAGTTCACACTCTTCGACCCGACTCTATTCCATCGACCGCTGGCGTAACGATCTAAAGGCCGTGCTGGATCGGTTTCAGAACCTGCAACGTATCAATCTGCTCGACCGCAGTTTAAATGAACAAACCGACCGAATGGTAGCGGTGATCGATGTTTTTTTTGAAGAATCCAACAACCAGGTGCTGCATATCGAGATGCACCCTGACTTCATCGATGAAGATCAACTGAAATACCTAGCCTCACTTCCGAGCGGTCGGCTACATGTTGAGATGGGAATCCAAAGTCTCGATCCAGAAACCCTACAAAAAGTGGGGAGGACTAGCGATCCCGAACATGTATGCCAAATCGTAGAAACACTTACCAAATTGGATTCCGTTTCGCTGCATGTCGATCTGATTTCCGGGCTTCCCGCTCAAAAACACAAAGATATCCAAAGCGCTGTCGAAACACTTTGCTCGCTACAACCGGACGATATCCAACTGGAACGACTCAAGCTTCTTCCCGGTACGGCAATCCGAAGAACCGCCACCCCCTCTATCATCTATGCCCCAACTCCTCCCTGGGAAGTCTTGAAAACGGACGATTACAGTGCTAACGAACTCTCAGAATCCGACCGATTGTCTCGCCTGTTGGACCGCTATTACAATACGGCATACTTATCCCGAACATTGCACAGAATGGCTCTTGAGCTAGGAGGATATAACGTTCTATGGGATTTGCTTGGCGAATTGAACAATGGAGATAACCCGACTTCCGTCGTCGAACGCTTTCGACACCTGGAACGTATTATCGAGCAGAACCACCTTTCGAATCGGGTCCATGAACAGTGGCAATTCGATCTGTTTTTGTTAGGACGTTATCACTTCGCAAGCCATACAGCCTCCTTACCCGACTACAATCACCGCCTTAAAGCGATGACACAAGTATTACCGAATAAATGCAAGGGGCACTTCGAACGTTTTAAAGAACCAATCGAAGAGCTCCCCTTATTCAATAGTCCGGGAATCCTTCTTTTTCTGTACCAGGCTGAGCAGGTATCGATATACCATGTTGATGAACCCGCAAATCCGATTCGGCTCACCCATCTTGCGATATCCACAAAAGGCAAGTTGAGACACATCTTGTAAAGATAATCAATCGCTAACTTCAAATAATTCCCTCCGTTTCTATAACGATACGCAAGAAAAACCAATTACTCCATTGTCTGGATCTCTCCAAACCTCGGTTAATCGATAGACTTAAATGGTGTTTTCACTTGCAACCCTCGATAGTGTTGGCATAATGAAAGCAGGATTGCTGATTTGTTCTTCTGGGGCCTGCTAATGGAAAGCCTGACACCGACCAAATGGAGGATCGAGTGTCTCGCAATTGCAGAAAATCAGTAACGATATTGAACCTGTGGAACTTTCGGTCCCAGACTAATTACCTGTGAAATCGCGAGGGGAAAAGAGGTAGCGGATGCCCGAATTGAGGCATAACCCGGTAAATCGTCAATGGGTGATTATCGCAACGGAGCGCGGACGCCGTCCGCACGACTTTGAACCTGTTGAAACAAATGAGATTCCACGCTACTGTCCCTTCTGCCGCGGCCATGAAGAAAAGCTGCCGTATCCAATTCGCGTACTGGATCAGTACGGTCAACCTGCTACACAGGAAAACTGGCAGGTGCGCGTCGTTCCCAATCGCTACCCTGCCCTTCAGATCGAAGGTGAACCGGAACGAGCGGCGCACGGCATATACGATCGCATGAACGGCATTGGAGCACACGAAGTCATCATCGATTCGCCCGAGCACAATCAGCATATTCCCGACATGTCGTTGGATCATCTAACGCTGGTGCTGGATACTTATCGGGAACGCATCGAGGATCTCCTGCGCGATAAGCGCCTGCGACATGTTCTGGTTTTCAAGAATTTCGGTAAGCATGCGGGAGCTTCGCTCTCTCATCCGCATAGTCAGATCATCGCCACATCGATTACTCCCATACGAGTTGTTTCCTTACTGCGAAGTGTACGCGAGCACTTCAAAGTCAAGGAGCGCTGTCTATTCTGCGATATCATCGCTCAAGAAATCGACGAAGGTGACCGCATCGTGGCACTGAATAATGAGTTTGTGGCATTCTGTCCTTACGCTTCGCGTTTTCCATTTGAAATCAACATTATACCTAGGAAACACGCTTTCGATTACAGCCGTACATCAAAAGAAACATTACGTTCACTGGCGGAAATACTTTCTCGTGTTTTAAAGCTATATCGAGTTGCATTGGACAACCCTCCGTACAATTTATTGCTGCACACCGCTCCCAATATTTCATCCGACCCCAACCGGGGTGGCAGTCACTGGGAAACTCTGCAACACGATTTTCACTGGCACATCGAGATTTTCCCCAGGACCACACATATGGCAGGTTTCGAATGGGGCACCGGGTTCTTTATCAATCCAACTCCCCCGGAAACGGCAGCCCAGTTTTTACGGGAAATCAAGCTTGATTCAATTCAAGACCAACACGGTTAAAGGAGAGGATCGTGAAGGTTCTATTCTGTACAGCGGAAGTTCAGCCCTTTTCAAAAGTCGGAGGCATGGCGGAGTTTTCAAACGCCATCCCCTCTACTCTACATCAGGCGGGTCTTGATGTATCCATCATCACGCCATTCTACAGTAGCGTGAATCAGTCCGTGCAGCCGATCACGCCTTTTGAGCGATACCCTGGAATCGACATCAAACTGGAAAATGAATCCTTCAATGTCGAGTATTTTCAATCTTCACTTCCGGACAGCAACGTTCCCGTTTACCTGGTTAAATGCGATCCTTTTTTCGGTCGCGACGGCATCTACACCAATCCGGCCAAGGGAGTAGGATTTATCGACAATCACCGGCGTTTCGCCCTCTTTCAGGAAGCGATTCTGCATCTGATTCAAGTCGGTGTATTCTCTCCGGATTTATTGCACCTGAACGACCACCATACCGCTTTGATTCCTGCAATGCTGAAATCGCGAAAGGATCATGTAGAGGCCTTCAATCACATCAAGACGTTACTGACCCTGCATAACGTTTCGTTTCAAATCGACAGCGAAGAAAGTTTTGCCTGGACGCTGGGGTTATCACACAAGTTATTCGAACCGGACGGTCCCTATCGTCGCAACAACCGGCTGAATTTCCTGAAAGCAGGTGTGGTACTGGCAGATAAAGTTGTCACGGTCAGCCAAGCTTATGCCGATGAAACACGCAGCAACGACGATTCCGGCTATGGACTTTCCCAGGAACTGTCACGACGAGGCGAGGATTATTTCGGAATTTTAAATGGCGTGGACTACAGTCAGTGGGATCCGAAAAATGACGAAATGATCAAACAGACGTTTTCCATTCGAAAACAAGAGCACAAACTCGCCAATAAAAAGGAACTACTCGCGAAAAACGGCCTGGATCATTCCAATCTGGATATTCCTTGTATCGGCATGATCACCCGCTTGACGGACAACAAAGGCTTCGATCTGCTGGCCTCGGCGTTTGAAAAACTGATGACCTTCGATTTAAGCCTTGTCATGCTCGGAACGGGAGAAGCGCGCTATCACAAGCTTTTCGAAAGCATCAAGATGCGCTACCCTCACAAGTTCGGCTTGAACCTCACATACTCCAACCAGATGGCACACAACATCATGGCTGGCGCTGATTTCTTTTTAATGCCCAGTCGCTACGAGCCCTGCGGCCAACATCAAATGTTCGCCATGCGCTATGGCGCCGTTCCGATTGTTCATGCGACTGGCGGTCTGGCAGATACGGTGCGTAATGCTACGGACGATGGCTCTGACGGATGGGGATTTACCTTCACCGGCTACGACCCGACCTTGATGTTGAAAACGGTCTGGCGCGCCGTATCCATGTTCAAAGATAAAAAGCGTTTCAAAAAGATCGTTTCCCGCGCCATGGAACAGGATTTTTCCTGGCTTACTACCGCCGAACAGTATAAAAAGGTCTACGAATCGCTCGTGGATTGACTCTGACAATGCGTGGCTCTAACGTTCGTCGGTAGTTTCGATCCCTAAAAAACAGCAACATTGGAAAGCATCCTTGATCTTTCCTGTTGCAGTTTGCTCATGACACCTGTTTTTCGTTGTAGAAAGGATTTCAACTATGTTTGCACCTCGTGGTTTAGCCACGTTAATCGGTTCATTGCCCCATACCGATGCGAAACGCTCGATGGAACTGATCCTGCAATCCGTCCCCCAAGCCCCCATCTGGCCACAGCTGCCGAATCGACACTGGCGAGAGGGATTTCTACCCCAGTACGCGGAAGGGCTTCCGGGGCTGGTTATGCATCCCGCAGATGGTAAAGTCAGCCTGGACAGCCAACAGGACAGCATGGCCGAACAGATGGCTGCTTTTTATGAAAAGGTGTTTGCCACCGCTGAGACGAATGATTTTTCAGACTTCGCCATTTCCGAGGAAGCCTCGGTTGGACTACCTACGGCAATCGAAGCATATTCGGAACGTTCCGAGCCTTCCGCGTTTGTCAAAGTCCATACAACCGGTCCGATATCCTTCGCTCTTACCGTGACGGACGAAAATGATACCGCCATTCAATACCGGGATGATCTGGCTGATTTGTCGCTGCAAAATGCAATAATGAAATCTCGCTGGCAAATTCAGCAATTCAAACCTTATGGCAGGGAAGTCATCTGCTTTTTAGACGAGCCTTCCCTTTCAGCATTCGGATCTTCCACTTACATCACACTCACGCGCGAGCGCGTGGTCGAAAGCTTAAGCACAGCCATCAACGCCATTCACGAAGAAGGCGCACTGGTAGGTATTCATGTATGCGGCAACACGGAATGGTCGATGCTAATCGAAGCCGGAGCGGACATCATCAACTTCGATGCGTATTCTTTTGGGGAAAGCATCGCAATCTATTCCTCCGAAGTTCATGACTTATTGAAGCGCGGCGGAGCGTTGGCCTGGGGCATCGTTCCCACTTCACCTAAGATTCATGAAGAGACGGCAGAACATCTGTTCGAGAAATTGACCGCCTTGGTCGACCATCTGGCTTCGCACGGCATAGATAAGGATTTGATTTGGCAGCAAAGCTTTGTTACTCCGTCCTGCGGCATGGGAACGATGCAAGAGGAAGAAGCCGAAAAGATCATGCTCATGCTGGCGGAACTTTCCAACAAAGTACAAGCAAGTATAGCCTAGCAGTAACTTACCCAACTATCGAGTCCATCTCGCCTTAAGTAAATCTCAAACCCTTAAACATCAACAGCCCCGACCGGAATTCCGATCGGGGCTGTTTTTTCACCTACAAGCGATCTCTAGAGATCTACTTGAGAGCTTCGTCGATCTTTTGCTTGAAGTTTTCGAAGGGCTGGGCACCGACGAACTTCTTGCCATTGATAAAGAAGGTGGGGGTTCCACGCGCGCCAACGGAAGCGGCCAGTTTCTTGTCCGCATCGATAACGGGTTTGAACTTACCCGAATCCAGCGCCTTTTTGAATTGAGCCATATTCAGACCCAACTCTTTGGCATAGGATTCCAGATTTTCACGCTTCAACTGTTTCTGGTTTTCAAACAGCTTGTCGTGCATCTGCCAGAATTTACCCTGCTCACCAGCGGCCAGAGCGGCTTCGGAAGCCAGACCAGCGTCCTTGTGGAAAGGCAGTGGATTGTGTTTGAAGACTACCTTGACTTTGTCGCCATAGGTTTCTTTGATCTTCTTGATGGTCGGAATCACGCGGCTACAGAAGGGGCATTGGAATTCGGAGAATTCAATGATCTCGACTTTCGCGTTTTTGCCACCCATGAAATGGGAATTACCAGCAGGCACCGTGTACACTTTGTTAGGATCTTCCTGCGGACGCTTGTTCTTATTGGGGGGCGGAGCGGCTTTGTCTTTACCATTCTTCGTCAACTCTGCGTACAAAGCATCACCGGTCTTGCCGACTTTCTTCGCTACCGGCAGCAGTTCGTCGATCAGCTTTTTGAAGTTATCGAAAGGCTGTGCACCACTGAATTTACGACCGTTGATGAAGAAGCCAGGCGTTCCACGCGAACCGAATTTCGCCGCGATGGCCATATCTTCTTTGATCTGGTTTTCAATCGCCGGATCAGCCATATCTTTTTTGAACTTGCTGATATTCAGTCCCAACTGCTTGGCAAACTTCAGGAAGGTTTCTTCTTTCAGGTTTTTCTGCTCCGTGAACAGCAACTTGTGCATTTCCCAGAACTTACCCTGGCGATGAGCGGCCAGCGCGGCCTTGGAAGCGGGCATGGCGTCTTTATGGAACGGCAAAGGATTGGAACGGAAGTAAACCCGTACCTGATCTTTGTACTCGTCCAAGATTTTGGTGATGGTCGGTTCCACGCGGCTACAGAAGGGGCATTGGAATTCGGAAAATTCCACGATAGTGATCAATGCACCACCGACGTTGCCCTTGACCGGACCATTACCGGTGGGAACGTTGTAAACGGTTTTGTCTTCCTGCGGCTGTTGACGCTTGGGAGCTTCCGCCTTGGTCTGGGCGTTTTTGATCACTTCGGCATAGACGTCTTTTACGCCTTTGGCTTTGATCGCTTCTGCTTTCGCCAGTTCGGTATCGATAACCTCTTTGAACTTTTCGAAAGGCTGAGCACCACGCAGGCGAATACCATTGATGAAGAAGTGAGGCGTTCCACGAGCGGCGAACTGCTGCGCCTGTTTCTGATCCTGCTCGATGACTTTTTTGAACTTGCCGCTGTCCATGGCCGCTTTGTATTTGCCCATGTCCAGACCGATTTGCTGAGCATACTTATCCAGGTTTTCACGAGACAAGGCCTTCTGATTGGCGAAGAGCACCTTGTACATTTCCCAGAATTTTCCCTGCTCACCGGCAGCCAAAGCAGCTTCGGAAGCAGGACCGGCATCCTTGTGGAAAGGCAGCGGATTGTGTTTGAAAACCAAGCGGACTTTGTCGCCATAGGTTTCAAAGATTTTGTCCACGGTACCCGTTACACGACTGCAGAAGGGGCATTGGAATTCAGTGAATTCCACCAAAGTAACCAGAGCATCCGCCGGACCTTTGGTGTAAGAATTGCCAACTTCAACCTTGAAGCGCTCTTCAGCAGGTTGAGCCTTTTTAAGTTCGGGCTTCATCTCTGCTTTTTTCGCCTCAGGCTTCGCCGCCTTAGGGGCACTGTCGCCGCCCGGCTGCTGTCCACAACCCGCGCCGCCCATGTAGAACCCGAGGGAAAACATAAGCAGTGCGATCAACAGGTAATTAATGACCGATGATCCTTTTGCCATTCTGAAATCCTCCTCCAATTATTTAAGGTATCGAATGTAAAAATTTGCAAAATCCGATGCAAATTCAGGCTTCTTATCCCGGTTCGTTAGGTGTCGGACCTTACCAAATCAATTATGGTTTGGCAATTCTTTTTTCCATTCCAATAAGGTTATCTCTTGAAAAACCGTACACATCAACTTTTCATCCTTGTTATGTGCAAATGTTCATAAATGTACTTCAAGCTCTTGCATCCGCAAAAAAAAGACTTATATAACCCTTGTGCAAAAAACGGGAGGAAAACCGCGTTCAAGAACATCCATATTTTCAAAGCAACCCAAAAAGGAAGGGCGTTATTCCCGAATAAAGGAAAAAGATAAGATTTTTACTTTCCTACTAACCAATGAGTATCAGCAGCATCTAATACAAAGGAGCAAACTATGGGACTGTTACAAGAAAAAGATCGCTTAGAAATTGAAAAATTGTTTGGTGAGTTAACGAATGACGTAAAACTCGTCATGTTCACTCAAGATCATGAATGCGAATACTGCAAATCAGTGCATGATCTACTGACAGAGCTGTCGGAACTCTCCGGCAAGCTGAATCTGGAAGTTTACGATTTCGTAAAAGATGCAGAGAAAGTCAAACAATATCAAATCGATAAGATCCCGGCGCTTGTCGTCGAAGGAGAAAAGGATTACGGCATCCGCTTTTACGGTGTTCCTGGCGGCTACGAGTTTGCCTCCTTGATCGAGGACATTCTAGATGTCAGTCGCCGCGATCCCGGTCTACCTCCGGTGATTCTGGAAGGACTGGCAAAAATCGATAAGCCGGTCCATTTACAAGCCATGGTGACCTTGCAATGCCCGCATTGTCCGCAAGCCGTTCGCACCGCGCATCGCTTTGCCATGGCCAGCGACTTTGTTCGCGGAGACATGATCGAAACCTCCGAATTTCCTCATCTTGCAGTGAAATACAATGTCCGGGGGGTACCGAATACCATTGTCAACGAAGATCACAGCATTCTGGGCGGAGTGCCGGAAATGGAATTCTTGAAAGAAACGCTTAAAGCGATCGGGCAAGATCTCTGATCGCGCATTCAGAATCCCATGCAACGAGCCGGTTACAGAATACTGTACCGGCTCGTTGTGTTTTCCAATTATATTGTTAGATCCGTTAGTTAGAAGAAGCGTACTCGATATCGGCGTCATTGGCAATGGTCACGATTCCGGTTTGTGGATCGCAGTGAACCAGATGATAGGGGGTGACTCCTTCTTCATTTTTCCCGAGATTGTCGGTTTGGTAGAAATCCACCCCTTTCCATTGATCGTGGGAAAAATGATGAAGATGACCGGTAAAAACGGCTTTGACGTTTTCTCGATACGTCTCTATCACAGGAAAAATCGGACTGATTTCTTCTTGTCCCTCACTTGGAGGAGTCATGCAATGATGCCAGAATAATATGCTTGGCAAACCACGCTGCAATTGCTCTTCCAGCCAGCTCAATTGCTCCGGACCGAAAGTCGCTTCATCATTGCTGTCGTGATCGAAAGCAAGATCGGTCGCATTCAGCATCAATAAAAGAAAGCCTTTGTATTCAACGGCATAGTATTTGTCAGGAATGACGGAAGTATCTCCAAACACGAACTGCCACGAGGCCCAAGGTGTTTCCGTATCGAGAAACTGATCGAAATAGCGGTTGTCGTGATTGCCGAGAACCGCATAGAAAGGCACATCGAAGTGATCTTCTATGAGTTGCCGATAATTGGTCAGTACGGGAAGAGGATCGACGCAGCTAAGATCTGGGAAACACAGTAAATCCTCGATGTTATCGCCGGTGCTGACTACAAATTCCGCTTTGGGTTCCAATTCTTTAAACCGCTTTGCAAACAAGATAAACGCCTGATTGGTCAGGCTATCGTTCGTCAGCATCAAATGCGTATCCGAAACAACAGCAAAAAGAAAGGGAGAACGATCTTCCTCATTCTCCATCTCTAATGCATCGTCGTCACCTTGAGAAAGAGATGTGTCCGACAATTCGTCTTCTGCATCCCCATCCAAGCCTATCCCATCGGTATCATTTGTATTATCACTGCATGAAACACAAAACAACAAGCCAACAAAGCAGATAATGGCAATCAATTCATAGATCCAACTTCCATTTCTGGATTTCATGTTTTCCCTTTCACGCGACGGCATCGGATAGGCAATAAGAGATCGAAACAACGGAAACATTATCCGGGGATTCTGCTTCGGGTCAAGCTGAAAATATCGAGAAGTTAAGAGTTCTTAGCTGCATTGCAGTACTATTTTCAATGCATCTTCCAAATGCGGATACTGAAACTCATAACCACGTTTCAGTAGCTTTTCAGGCAGAACACGAGCGCCTCCCAATAAAAGAGCTTCTGCCATCTCCCCCAGCGCAAGTTTCATCGCCAACGCAGGAACGGGCAGTATTGCCAGACGTCCCAGGCATGTTGCAAGCCTGCTGGTAAATTCAGAATTACTGACAGCCTCTGGAGATACGACATTCACTGCCCCTGCCATCGATTCCGTTTCAATCAAATAATCCACGATCCTTGGAATTTCCGGCAATGCAATCCAACTCATAATCTGGCGACCATTTCCCAACCTGCCGCCCAATCCCTTTTCAAATAGAGGCAACATGCGAGCCAAGGCTCCGCCATGCGCCGCAAGCACCACACCAAAACGCATATGAAGCACGCGAATCCCCACCTCTTGCGCAGTTCGCGTTTCGCGCTCCCAGGCCTGACAGACCCTGGAAAGGAAAGAATCATCCGGTTTCGTCTGTTCGTTTACGGTTGTTTGCCGGTCGTGGTTGCCATAAAATCCAATTGCGGAAGCTGAGAGTAAGACCTTTGGAGGATGCTTCAATTTCGCCAATGTATCGGCAAGCAAGGATGTTCCCAGCGTTCGGCTTTCCAAAATGATTCGCTTGCGCGACTCACTCCAGCGCTTGTCTGCAATGCCAGCCCCCGCCAGATGAATGACGACATCACATTTTTCCAACGCATCAACATCGATGCGTCGCTCTGAAGGATTCCAAAACGCTGGTAACGCATTGGATTCCAATCCATTTCGATCTCGAACGAAACAAATGACTTCCGCTTCTTTCCTTAGGAAATGATCGACAAGTTCTTTTCCAACCAAACCGCTTGAACCGGTAATGGCAACTCGCATTGTGCCTTCCCTTCGATGATTTTAACTTTCCCATAATACACTACTCTTGTTTTAATAGAACGGATGAAAACCTTTGCTAGTTCATTTTTTCATTTCGAAATTTCCTATACCATGCGTAAAACATTGAATATCTTGCCAGAAATGGTATGCTCTATTGCAATTTGTAACGAAAAGCACGAGTTTTCGTCTGCTTGAAACTTGAGGAAAGCGGCAATAAATCACCATGAGAATCGCGTTTATCTTCGCTCCATACAGCCATAAAATTTTCGCCGAAAACCTTGAGGTCGTGGACGAAGACTTCGGTACGTTTCCTCCTTTGAATCTCGCCTACGCAGCCGCATTCACCGAAGAAGCCGGGCACGACGTCGTCCTCATCGACGCCAACGCCTTGAAGTGGAGTATGGAAAAAACCATCGAGCATCTTCGCGGATTCGCTCCCGAAGCGCTTGGTTTTTATTTCTCCACCTACATGTTTCACGACACCTTGGATTGGGCAACCGAGTTAAAGCAGGCATTGCAGGTTCCGGTAATCGCCGGTGGCATCAATCTGGAATTGTACCCGGAAGAGTCATTCTCACACGACACGATCGACTACGCGGTGATGGGTCATGCTCAAGATGCCCTGCCCCGCCTATTGCAAGCAATCGAAGCAAAGCAGGAGCCGAAAGACATTCCCGGAGTGGGCTATCGGCATAATGGGAAAGTGATCCTCACTCCCGTAGAAAACAAGAAAGTCGATTTCAACAGTTTCCCATTTCCCGCCAGACACTTGCTACCCAATGAGAACTATTTTTCCATCACTTCGCAGCGGCGTAACTTCACCATCATGACGACAACCCTCGGTTGCGCTCACAACTGCTCTTTCTGCGCCATCGCACCGATTCCCTATCGCTCACGTAAAGCGGAATTGGTGCTGGCCGAAATCGAGGAATGTGTTACCCGCTATGGAGTCAAAGAGATCGATTTCTTCGACGCGGACTTCCCCTTCAATCGGCGTCGCGCCACAAAAATATGCCTGGGGATCATCGAGCGGGACTGGGATCTGGAATGGTCCTGCCGCGCGCGAGTGGACTCGGTAGATTTGAATCTGCTGCGATTGATGCGCCAGGCCGGATGCCGAAAAATATACTTCGGCATCGAGACGCCTAACGAAGACAAACTACTTGCAACCAATAAAGAAATTACCGTTGAAAATGTACGCGAAACCATCGAAAACGCCAAGACAGCAGGCATCATGCCGCTAGGCTTTTTCATGACCGGACTGCCAGGAGAAACGCGGTCCAGCCTGTACCGCACATTACGTTTCGCACTTACGCTGGATCTGGACTACGCCCAGTTTTCACGCACCATCGCCAAACCCAAAACGGTGTTCGACAATGAAATGGTGCAGAAAACGGGAACGGATTTCTGGTCGGACTACGTCCGAGATCGAAACCGCGCACGACGCATGGGATCTCCCTGGACGACGTTAAGTGAAGAAGAAATCGAGTTGTGGACTCGCTGCGGATATTACATTTTCTATTATCGTCCCGGCTATATCGTAAAAGCACTAAGGAAAGTCCGCAGCTTCGATGAATTCAAACGCGGAGTACGCACCGCCGCACGTATGGCGTTTTCGGTTTTAAAAAAGGACCGTTAAAAGCTATTTCATGATAGAAATACCTTTATGAAGAAACTCGTTTTTCTATTCATTGCTGTTCTGTTCGGCTATCTCGCCATTCGCCAAGTCGAGTTCAGCCGCTTTATCCAATCATTTGATCTGTTGAACGTTCCCCTCTGGCTGTTTGCAATTGGACTATACCTTACCATCCCCTATTTTAGTGCCATTCGCTTGCGCCTTTTACTCTCTCCTATCAAGCAAGTGAGCAACTGGACGCTTTATCGCTACTACCTCATCGGCATTATGATCAACCAGCTTTTTCCATCCCGTGCCGGAGAGTTCTATCGCGCGTATTTGATCAGCAGTCGGGAAAACATCCCATATGCCACATCACTTTCCGTGATTGTGATCACGCGTCTGATGGATTCTATGCTGCTTGCATTTTTGCTATTACTGCTTCTCCTCTTTCTACCGATACAAGCAGATTGGGTGCACCTAGTCCAACAAACTAGCCTGGTGTTGATTGGTCTGCTATGTGCCGCAGTGGCCGCGCTGGCGATTTTCCCAAAGCAGATGCTTGGAATCTTCAGTCAATTAACCCGGTTTTTACCGGAAAAATTCGGTCAACGGCTGGACACACTTCAACAGCAGGTCATCGAAGGCATCAAACCGGTACGCAGGCTGGATTTGTTGCTGTTCAGCCTGCTGCTTACAATCCTCATGCGTACTTTGAAACTGGGATTCCTGCTTGCGATGCTACAGGCTTTCTCCCTGCCTGTTGGGTTGTTCGGAGGTTTACTGGTGATGGTGTTATTGGCCTTTGCCAATGCCATCTCCGCTACAGCAGGATCGATTGGAGTATACCACTATGCGATGATTCAAGCGCTGGGACTGCTTGGAATCGGAGCAGACATCGCGTTGGCGGCAGCCGTTGTAGCACATTTAACCGAATTCGTAATCGATATCGGATTGGGTAGCTACTTCATGATCAGGATGAATCTACACCCCCCAAAAGCATCTTCCACGCAGACCTCCTCCAACTCTTAGAAATCCAATTCCACTAGTTCCTGGCAGAGCGAAAACAGATCCCACCCGCATCTGAAAAGGCTTTCAGATGAAAAAAGGCTCTCCCAGAAGTAGGAAGAGCCCTGAAAGCGACCTTAGTAGAAAGCTTAACCGGCAGCAATGGTAACCGGCATTCCCATCATCGGCCAGATAAGGAACACGAAAAAGGCCAGCACCACCATCAGTAGAATGCTTGCAGGAATACCCGCCATGAAGAATTCACCGGAAGAAAACTGCCTGGATTCATACGCGATGGCGTTGGGAGCCGCACCAACCAAGAAGAGAAACGGCATACCCGCTGTCACCAGCGAAGCAAAAACGATCACCTCCGGGGCGACACCAAGATAAGGAGCCAACACCAAAGCCACCGGCATCGAGATCGCAATCGCCGCTACGTTCATAATCAAGTTGGTCATGACCAACACGAAGAACGCGATTCCCATAACAAACACGAACCAATGTGCATTCTGGAACAGAACCAACCATTGAATCGCCAGCCAGTTAGCAGCTCCAGTCTGCCAGAGGCAGAAACCGATACTCATTGCACCACCGAAAAGCAGCACGATGTTCCATGGAATCTCTTCCAGGTCTTTGATCGACAAAATCCGGAACATGAAGAACAATACGGTCGTCACCAGAATTACGGCGCTCTTGTTCAGGAATTGCAATTCCGGCATAAAGGACCGCAACCCCAATAGTGCAATGACGGAAAATACAATGATCAAGGTAAGAATCTCCGTACCCTTCATCGGTCCAAGACGCTTGTACAGTTCAACGGAGCGTTCTTTCAAACCGGGAATCGTTTTACGCTCCGGTTTGTACATGATCATGAACATGCCCCACAGTAAAAAGGTCATCACGATGCCAACAGGTGCCATATAGTAGGTCAAACCGAAAAAGGAAATGTCTCTGCCTACGATTTCTTTGAAGAAACCAAGAGCTACCGCACCGCGTGCTGCACCTAACAAGGTAATGATCGAACCTGCTCCGGCAACGAAGGCCATACCAAGAAACAAACCCTTGCCGAATTTGGTCGGCTTCTGGTCTTCATCGTAAAGCGAATAAATCGCCATCAACAACGGGAAAATCGTTGCTGCTACTGCTGTATGCGCCATAATCAATGTCAGTGCGGAAGTCATGACAAAGCAACCAAGGTAAATCATGCTTGTCTTTTCACCGACGATAGACAGCATTTTATATGCCATGCGCTTGGTCAACCCGGTTTTGGTAAAGACCATGCCGATTACCAATGAACCTACGATGAACCATACCGAGGGATCGAAGAAGTCCGTAAAAGCCACTCGCGGCTCTCGAATCAAAAATAAGCCCTGAATCACACCAATGGCGATACCGGTTACACCAATAGGGATGACCTCGAACACCCACCAGGTTGCCGCTAACAAGAACAAAGCCAATGCTGCTTTGGCGTGATGATCCAAAACAAACGCTTTGCCTTGCGGGTCGATCGCATCCGGCCAAGGTGGAGAAAAATAGACAAGACAAAATAGACCTAACCCGACAAGCGTGAAACTGATCCGTTTCCAGTCGATATTTTTCTTCGAGTCGCCCTTGGGAAGCTTGGCCGTCTTTCGACCTTCCGATTTCACTTCAGTGCGGCTGCTGGATTCACTCATGGTTTGGTACTGTCCTTTTAAATTTCACGGGAGATTCACCATCAAATCAACATTCATCAGGCTTCCGATTCTTCCAACAGAGTATGAGCCATTTCTTCGAAAACATTTTCAGAAAGAATCACACCTGTCACTTGATCTTCGGAAACCACGGGCAGTAGACTAATATCGTTTTCAACCATTTCATAGATCGCTGTCAAGAAATTATCGTTCGCTTTGATCCACATCTTGATCGGTCGAATAACCTCAATGACTCGCCTGCTGGCTTGGGCTTTTACGGTTTCAATCAATTTGTCGTAATTGAGTAACGTCAGGTTGGGATCGAACTCGACATCGAATAACTTCTTGCGATATTCAAGCGGGTGATTGTCGAAACTTGGTGGTTCCAATCCGCGTAGAATATCTCTACGTCTTAAATAACCAACCAATACGTTCAACTTGTCGAATACCAGTATGTATCGCGCGGAATGGCGGGTGCCCTCTACGATTGCACCGGCTTTCATGGCAACTTCAATTGCTTCTTTGATTGTAGCGTTATCCTGAACATATGGATATCGCTCAAGGGGGATCATCAAATCCTTAACACGCTTCACTTGCATGATGACCTCCGTTTTCACTGAATCCATCTAGCTTCACCAACAGTCCTCATTCAGCACTTGAATAGAGCCCAGAGATTCACCCTATATGACAAGAAGTTATAGCAGGAAGGCAAGAACAAGGAGAAATAAGAAATACTTATGTGATTTATAGCTCTTATCATCACATTCCTTCATTGCTGAAAAGTCTAATCAAGACAGCGAAGTTTCCGATTGCTGGAACAGAAACTGCGTCCTCCATCCGCTGAGACCAGATAGGTGTTCTCCAAACCGACCGCACCGACTGAAGAAAGAAATGCCTTCGGTTCAACGGCAAGCACCATCCCGGACTGTAGGGTCATGTCAAACCGATTGGCGATTACGGGCCATTCGTCCAATTCCTGTCCGATTCCGTGGGCAAAGAACGACACCCGGTTCTCCTCATACCCCATAAAACCTTCCGGTTCGCCCTGTTCTTTGGCCCATGCATCGATCTGCTGATACAGTTGCTGGCAATTCGTACCGGGGCGAAGCTGGGTTTCGATGCGAGATAAGCACTCCATGCAAAACTCATGAGCTTGCAGAACCGCATCCGGCGGATTCGAGCCAAAATAGAAGCTTCGGGCATTGTCTGACAGATATCCGTTGAAGGAACTGACAATATCCACAATCAGGGTCTCTCCCTCCCGAATGTGACGAGTTCCAGCGCTGGCCGGAACGGAAGGGTATTGAGCATGTCCTCCCACGGGACCGTCGAAGTTCGTTGGATAGCAGGCGCTCTCGCCACTGGCAGCCATCAGTATCGCTAATTCCTGACCGGGGCGACGCAAACGAAGCGTCCCGGCATGACCGCTCAATCGCAAGCGCCGTTCGATCTCGATTTGCAGTTCAAGTTCGGTCTGACCCACATGCGCAAACTCCGGCAGTTGTTCGAAAATCGCTTCAGCCTGCCTTGCTGCCGCTTGTATCTGTTGAATTTCCCAATCGGATTTGACCGCCCGCAACAGGCGAATCGTCCGGCTCAGATCCAGCAATTCAAAACCGGCCAGTTGCTTCTGCAACATGACATAACGGGAGGAAGGTGTCACATCGAAGGACAATGCCAGCTTTTCCGAGCGCCCTTTCACAAGATCACGGACCGCCTGCAATATCGCTTTCGTACCGGGATAGGCCTGCACATCCAGAGGGGATTCCACCTTGGCGCGCTTTATACTTTTTCGAACGAAATACAAGGGATCGCCTTGTACCGGGATCACCAGTAACCCGCTTTGCACCGATCCTGTGAAATAATGCAAATCGGCGTTATGCTCGACCCATGCAACCGCAACATCTTGATTTTGCAGAATTTTTTGAACACCGTCGATACGAGCGTGGATATCGGACTCTGGAACAAAGTATTGTGAATGATGAGCAACGGGAATCACGGAAATACTCCTTGTTTCAAGCCATATAACGGAAGTAAGTTTTACCAAACGACATCTCTGTTAGCATAAATACGACGGAAAATGAAAGAAATCCATCGCAGGCAAGAGAATACCTGAAACGACGAACACGGCCCCAGAAGCACACACAACTGGCGATCCTTCCGGTTCAATCCATCAATGGATAGCAATAATTTTCGTTTTGTGTAAACTGGACGCATGAATCCAGACATCGCTTAGGCTTTTGGTAAAGAAAGCGGGGCTCGCATGGCACGTGAAAAGAAAGCAATCGTTATCGGCACAGGCGCAGGCGGTCTTACTGCCGCTGCCTATTTATCGAAAGCCGGCTATGAGACGCTCGCATTGGAACAAGCAATGCACGTCGGAGGCTACCTGAATCCCTTCGTGCGCAAGGGCTACCATTTCGATCCCGGCGTTCATTACGTCGGCGAAGTCAACCCCGGTCAAACAATCCACTCTGCGCTGGCTCCCCTGGGCCTGGACATGCAACAGATTTTCTGTGAATTGGACCCGGACGGCTTTGACTTGTACCGCTTTCCCAACCACTCCGCAAAAATGTGTCGCGGTCTGGATCGCTACCAGCAACGACTTACGGACTTGTTCCCCGCTCAAGCTCGTCCCTTGCAACGATATTTCAACCTGGTCAACGATATCAAAGAAGGTTCCAGCCGCATCACGGCAATTTCGATGCGCGGCCCACGCCTGAAAGACCTGAAGAGTATTAAAAGCATCGTGCCGGTGATCCGATACTTACGAAAAACCTACGGCCATTTATTGAATAACCTGATACCCGATCCGGCCTTGCGAGCGATCCTATCCGGCACCTGCGGCGATTACGGCCTGCCGCCGTCACAAGCGGCAGCATTGATCGGCATTGGTATGATGATGCACTACGGCGATGGCGCTTTCTTCCCCCGTGGTGGCAGCGGACGTCTGCGCGATACGATTATGGAAAAAGCCACCTCTGCCGGTGCCGTTTTCCAAACGAAAACTTCCGTTGAAAAAGTCCTGGTCACCAATGGCAAAGTGACCGGTGTGGAATTGGAAAATGGCGAGCGATTCGAAGCGGACGTTGTCGTCTCCGCCATCGAACCCTCCCATACTTTCGGGCACTTGCTGCGGGATCATCGCTTACCGGGACGGCTACAGCGTAAAATCAAGCGCCTGAAACCGTCACTAGGTATGTTCACCGCCTATCTTGGAATGAAGCGGGATTTGCGGGAGCATGGCTTAAGCGCCTGCAATATCTGGGACTATGCCAGCTATGATATCGAAGCAGACTACCGGGAAGTACAAAATGGACTGATTCCTCGGGACATGAGCTTTTTCCTGTCTCCCAATTCTTTAAAGGACGATTCCGGCAGCATGGCACCGGAAGGTGGTTCCACGGTGGAACTTTCCACCTTCGTTCCCTATGCTCCCTTTAGAAAATGGGAGCATTTACCCGCCAACAAGCGTGGAGAAGACTACAAGGAATTCAAGCAGAAGATCGGCGAACAGCTATTGGAAACCGTAGACAAGCGCTGGCCGGGTGTATTGGGAGATTTTGAAGTAAAAGAATTCAGTACGCCGATCACCAATACATATTACGTTCGCGCCGTTCAAGGTGGCACCTACGGTCCTGCCCAAACGCCCGATCAAATGCCACCTTTCCGCTTTATGCCGACAACTCCAATCAAGGGGCTCTATCTAGCGGGAAGCGGTGTCTTTGGAGCGGGAGTCGCTCCCTGCCTGATTTCCGGCATGGTCGCGGCAAGCATCGCCACTAAAACACGATTTCGTGTAGAAAATGGCTAAAACAGCTATGGCTTGACGCCTTACTTGCAATTGAGTCCACCGCTCACATTCGGACAACGCTTGTCCTTTTACAGTAGAGTAAATTCCATATATTGTGTATAATCATTGGAAATTTTGTGCAAACAATAGAAATCGTTCACTTTCATTGAACGAATACTAGATACAGGAGGAATTGAACCAGTCTAAAGAAAACACATCGAAGATCCGATCCCGTTTCTCAACCTAGTTAAAAGTGGTGACAGTACATGCGGACTTTAGCATTTCAAGATATGTTCGATCTCTCCCTGCTTTCGGATTTGCTGAATAAGTTTGAACACTCCTGCGGTGTGCCGATTTTGGTTGTTGACCCAGACAATAACCTGTTAGGGGAATCTTCATATAACCGTCTCTGTGACCAGTTTCACCACAAACACCCGGAAACCAAAAAGAAATGTATGCTTTTCGATGGTAATAACCGTTTCGAATCCATCGGCAACGACCACGAACTATGCAAATGCGGCAACAATTTCTGGCATATTGTTTTTCCACTGCTGTTGGAAGACCACCCGATTGCGATGTTTTTCGTCGGTCCATTCTTGATTGAAGAAGAAGACCGCTCGTTCGACCGCTTCAAAGCTTGGGCTAAACGATTCGACTTTGACGAAAGCGACTATCTGTCAACATTACAATCCGTACCGGTTGTTCCGCGCTCGCAGATCGAACAGCTACGCAATACCTTTCACCTTATAACGCAATCCATTTTGACCATCGGCAAAACGAATCTGAAGCTGAAGCGGAAAATCGATCAACATCAACAAGTACAGGACAAACTGAAAGCCAACGAAAAACGCTTTCGAACGATTTACGAGTTGCTGCCGGTCGGGTATCAATCCCTGGATGAAGAAGGCCGTTACCTCGAAGTAAATCAGAAATGGCTCACTCAATTCGGCTATAGGCGTGAGGAAGTCATTGGAAAATGGTTCGGTGATTTTCTTCCGGACGATCATAAAATCATGTTCAAACAAGGATTTGAAAACATCAAATCCGGCTGCCAGATCTCGAATGTCCAATATCAGTTTTTCCGTAAAGATGGCGTCCTGGCGGATATCATTCTAAATGGCGTCATCGAAACCGACTCGAATGGAAATTTCAAACGTACGCACTGCGAACTGCACGACATTTCACAACACATTGCAATAGAAAAAGAACGCAAGCAAGTGGAGACTCGCCTGGAAGAAGCCAAAAGGCTGGAGAGTCTTTCCCAGTTGGCCGGAGGAGTCGCCCACGACTTCAACAACCTGCTGACCGGGGTTATCGGAAATGTCAATATGGCCATGGATGATCTTCCTGCTAACTCGAACATTCAAAAATATCTCACCGAAATCGAAGGTGCGGCCCGAAAAGCGGCTCTACTCTCTCAGAAAATGCTGGCATATTCAGGTAAAATCCACATTCTGCTCGAACCGATCCGTCTTTCCGAATATATCCATGCAAACATCGGTGAAATCCAAAGTCTAATCCCTGATAACATTAAGTTGATTGTCGACCTTGAAGCATCTCTTCCTTCAATCCATGGAGCGCAGGAACAGATTCAGCAGATGGTGCAAGCTCTCGTTTCCAATGCGGCGGAAGCCTTCGAAGGGAAGCAGGGTAAAATCCGGCTAAAAACCGGATTCGAACAGTTAACAAGCATTCCGGAAGAAAAAACCTATGGAATTCCGGATCCACCGGCTGGCGATTACGTTTACCTGCAAATACAAGACGATGGCGTCGGGATGTCCGGCGAGGTCCAGGCGAAACTGTTCGATCCGTTTTTCACAACCAAGTTCACAGGGCGCGGACTAGGAATGTCCGCAGTACTAGGCATCGTTCGTGGTCATAACGGGTTTCTAAAAATCCACAGCAAGCCGCAACTGGGAACAACGATTCAGGTCTGGCTACCCGTTAAAGACAGTAGTCGAAAGCAATCGGAGTCAACAGAAGCCACAGTTCCTCCCTCACAGGAACCGTCACATGATTTGCAACCCACGATTCTTGTTGTCGATGATGAGCCGGTGATTCTGCGCATGACCGAACGTGCTTTAAGAATGTCCGGATATACTTCGATTACGGCAGGCAACGGACATGATGCGTTGGAAATCTACCGAAAACTGGACGGCAAAATCCAGTTGGTCGTGCTTGATCTGGCGATGCCGGATATGGACGGAGCCGAAGTGTTTAGCAGAATCCGCGAAATGAATCCATCCGCGAAAGTACTGATGATCAGTGGGTATGATATTACCAACGCATCCAACACACTTGAAAGCCAGTATTTGGCCGGTTTTCTACAGAAGCCTTTCGGACCGTCCAAATTGCTTTCCAAAATCGATGAAATTTTAGACACCCCGCCGCAATGGCCAACCAGCAATAATTGAAGATAGCTGGAGTCAACGCTTCTTATTTAGAAGTAGCACTGTCTTAAGTTGCAACAAGCGCCTCGCCGCTGCGTCCGTCGATCAGCAACCGCAATGGAGAAGCCAACCTGACGTGCCGCAGGTAGGTCGTTTCGGTCTCAGCAGGCTGAGCCTCTAGCCAGTCCCAATCGATAAAAGCCCCCTCATCCCCATACGGAAGAGAGAGATAGCCGATATTCAACGAGGTGACGTTCTGGAAGAAATGCGACCCCTGCGATGGATCTACGTTGAACTCTTTCAGCCCTGCCTCGGCCAACACGCGCACACCTGAAATCTGGGACCATCGAACCCCGATTCCCATCCATGGATCGGAAGATCCCCATCGCCCAAAGCCGATCAGGAAATAGGGTCGGTTCCGCTCAACCAAACCTTTATTGATTTCTCCCACTTCCGCTGCAATATCCCTGGTCTTCGATTTCAGAAACGCGGAGGGTTTGACATATACGACATCCTGAATCCCTTCATAGCTGCCGTTGCCATGAGTTCGATTGGTGTAACAGATCGCGTTCTTTCGATCATCCTCAGAAATGGTTATCTTCTCCCAATGGCTTTTCGCAACCATGGGACGAAGCTGGAGTAAGTATAGAATCGGTTTTTGCTGCCCTCCCCTAAGATCAACGGCGAACTCCACTTCCACCGGCGTCCCCATGGCCTGATCGCAGGCGGATAGCAACTCATACAACAGGTCTCCAAGTTGCAACTTGCCATCTCGTAAAACCTTATTGAACGTCACGACCCGAGGACCATCGTAAAAGAAGCTGTCCACCATCAAATCGCTATCCGCCTGGTACACGGAAGCCACCTGCTGCAATACTCCGTGCTCTTCCGCAACAGACAACGGCAGAAACGACAAATTACTGTCATCGCTGTGAGAATCGTAGTGAGTGGCAACACTCATATCCAACGCGTAGAAATCCTTTTGCGAGCTGTACAGCCAATCCCGTGACAGAGAAAACTGCGGTAGTAACTGTGGATATCGCGGACAGAAGCGAACGACAGAACCGCCTTCCACTACCAGCTTTCCGAATCCCAACGCGATCTGGACAACACCATCTTCCGGCTCCATGTATGAAACCGGATAGAAGTTATGCGACTGAGCCACGCCGGAAAATGTCGGGTAGAAATAATTTCCGTGGGTTTCTCCACCGAGCTGTTGAATGACGACTGCCATCCGCTCATCCTTCAAACGTTGCCCTGTCTGCATGAAATAGGACTTGGGATCGTTGTTGTATGTTGAAACCCATACCAGCTTGATGGCCATCAACAAACTATCCAGACGCTCGTCCAGGTTTTCCTGGCGGTTGGGCAGCATGTAGGTCGAATATAAACCCGCAAGCGGCATATGAAGAGAGTCTTCCAGAATGCTGGAAGATCGTACCGCTAGTGGAGCCGTCATTCGTTCCAGATATACTCGCAGATTATCTTTCAGACTTTCCTGAATGGGTGCATCCAAAAAGCGTTGCGTAATTTCCGGAAAGGAAATGTCCTTATTCAAGGCAACTTGCAACAGGTTGTTTTGTTCAATAAAGCTCTCGAATTCGCCCGAACAAATCACAAGCGTCGAAGGTACCCGGATGTCGATGTCCGGAAAGTTCTTCCGAACTGCGATACGCGCCAATAAAAACCGCAAAAAGCCGATCCCGCGCGCTTTGCCTCCAAGTGAACCTTCGCCCAGTCGCATGAACTCAATCGCATGTGGATCTTTATCGCGTGTAAAACGCGCGATGATATCGCACTGTTTTTCATGCAGCACCCGTTTGATCACCTGCATCAGGAAATTTCGCATCTCTTCCGGTTCTTCAAAATCCTCCGGATGATGCGGCTGTAGTTTCTCAGCAATCGTCACTTCCGTACGCGCCATCATCCAATGCGAAAAATCCTGATGACACCCATGATAGGCGATGGACTCAATCGGGATGGATGGTAGGACATCCAGCATTTCCCTCACCGTTCCCACCCGCGCCAGTTCACTTCCATCTTCATTTCTGAATACGAAATCACCAAACCCCATAAACTCGGTTAGGAATTTCTTCAGATCTCCAATAGGAGACACCGAATTCTTATCGATGAAAAAGGTCTGCAACTCATCTGCTACCGCCCGGACCTTTTCCGGTTCCGCCGATTGAATACAAATGGGAAGCTCTGGCAATTCATTTCGCAACAAACGCACCAGATCGAAACCCGCCTCCCGATTGATTTTCCCATCCTGCCAGAAACGCACATCGGTAATGACACCCAACAGATATTTACTGTATCTGCGACTGATCTGAACGGCATCCTCATAGCTTTCCGCCAACAAAATTTTCACACGCGAACGCATCCGCAATTGCCTGTGCAGGTGATTCAACCCCTCATCGATCAATTGACGGGTCAACTTCATGATAACGGTGTACATGGCAGGTAAAAAGGAGGAGTAATGCTCGATGGAATCTTCCACCAGTAAAATCACACGTACACCGGCCTCCTGCGTATCCCGATCCGCATTTTCTTTATCCTCGACATATTTGATGATCGCCAGCAGCAGGGAGGGATCGTTCTGCCAGAGAAACACTCGATCGACTCCCCGGTTTCGAATATCGGGAGGTATACTGGATAAGGAAACCGTATCTCCGGCCAGTAGAATGACCGGCAGATCGGGTCTGATCGCTTTGGCCTGCTCCGCCAGCATCACCGCCTGCTCGTCGTCCATTTGAGTCATGGTAAACAATAGATCGACCGGCTCCGTCCTTAATATTTCCAGGGCGCGTTCCGGATCGGTGACTTTGGTAATGCTTGGAGCTTCCGACAGTCCACGCTCCATATACTGCTGCCAGATCAATTCCTCCAAGCTGCCGTCTTCTTCCAGAATGTAAGCATCATAGACGCTGCTTACCAATAGGATATTGCGAATGCGGTGCGACATCAGATTGCGGTAGCTGTTAAAGCGATAATTCAGAATATCCTGATCCAGCATTTTTCCTCCACGGCGATACGAAACAACACTTCCCCATTTCTACAGTAAAGCAAAGTCTCTGCCAATCCACACCAACCACATTCAATCTCATATCAGAAATGTAATTATACCCTGATTGCACGACCTTCCAAACCTGCAATCCAGAAGCGGCAACCACCTCACGATGGCCAAGCCGGGTAGAATATCCGGGGAGTTTCACATCACCGGGGAGTTTCTCCCCACTTTCAGCCCATCCTTCTCTTTCTCACAAATCTGGAATGACAATCTACCGCAGAAAGAAAACATGACTATTTCTTGTTTATTATCATAAGGTTAACAGACTTTTTTGAAATCTTTCTAGTTCATGCCATTGCCGGATTTCATCCTGGCACGGCCCTTGCTCAAGTACAAACCGTCTGGCGCGAATTCATCGAAGCAGGAATTCGCGGGATGAGAACGGAAAGCGCCAAAGGTGCATGACGCACAAAGGAGAAAGAGATGTCCACACAAGTTCAACAAACACTACCAAGCAGCATCCCAACTCGACACGGCGATTCCACACTGCGCCAAGCAACGATGGGACTCTGTTCCAACTGCAACCAGCAAGAAAACTGCTGTATCTGCGCAGAGAGCGATGCTCCCGTTTGGGAGTGCGAACTCTACGAATGTTCGACCTGCAAAGAAACGGAAACCAGCCCAATCACTACTGCCGAGAACAACACACAGAAGCAAGACGTACACGTCTTGGGTTTGTGCTTGAATTGCGAAATGCGTAGTCAATGCGCCCTTCCCAAACCGCCCGCAGGCGTCTGGTACTGTGAGGAATACTGCTGACACAGACCCCCCTGGCCTCGGATTTGAGGCCGTACATGCGATCTTCAACGAGAGATTTGTAGCAGGAGATGAATATGTCCAAGGATTTCAATGCGTTCCAAATGGCACAGGCTCAATTTGACCAAGTCGCCAACAAACTCGGGTTGGAAGACGGAGTAAAAGAGTTTCTCCGCTGGCCCATGCGTGAATTTCATTTCACCATTCCGGTCCGCATGGATAACGGTTCGGTGCGTGTGTTTCGCGGTTTCCGCGTGCAGCACAACGACATGCGCGGCCCCTGCAAAGGAGGCATCCGCTTCCATCCGCAGGAAACCGCCGATACGGTGCGCGCACTGGCGACCTGGATGACCTGGAAGTGCGCCGTGGTCGATATCCCTCTCGGCGGCGGCAAAGGCGGCGTCATCTGCGATCCGCGCGAACTGTCCATGCGCGAACAGGAACAGATCTGCCGCGGCTGGGTGCGCCAGGTCTTCAAGCAGGTCGGCCCGGTGCAGGACGTTCCCGCTCCGGACGTCATGACCAATGCTCAGCATATGCTTTGGATGATGGACGAATACAATGCGCTGGCAGGCGGATACTATCCCGGCTTCATTACTGGAAAGCCGGTCGGCCTGGGCGGCTCGCTCGGACGCACGGAAGCCACCGGATACGGCGTCATGTACTGCGTACGCGAGGCGCTTAAGCGCAAAGGGTTGGATATCAAGCAGATGACCGCCGCTTTCCAGGGCTTCGGCAATGTCGCGCAATATGCCGCCAAGCTGTTCATCGAATACGGTGGCACCGTTATCTGCGTTTCCTGTTGGGATGGCAAAGACAACGTCTCCTATACCTATCGCAAAGAAAGCGGTGTGGACCCTGACTTTTTGATGAGCATCACCGACCGCTTCGGCGCCATCGACAAAGAGCAGGCACAGGCTGCCGGTTACGAAATCCTTCCCGGCGAAGACTGGATCAAGCAGGATGTGGATATTCTGGTTCCATGTGCGCTGGAAAACCAGATCAACGCCGAATCCGTGCAGCACATCCAGTCCAAAGTCAAGATCGTCGCAGAAGGTGCAAATGGCCCCTCCACTCCCGAGGCGGACGAGGTAATGCACGAACGCGGCATCTACGTCATTCCCGACTTCCTCTGCAATTCCGGCGGTGTCACCTGCTCCTACTTCGAACAGGTGCAGGACAACATGAATTATTTCTGGGAGAAAGAGGAAGTGCTGCAAAAGCTGGACACGAAAATCACCAATGCCTTCAACGCCATGGCTGATCTGGTGGACAAGCGCAACGTGTACATGCGAGATGCAGCTTACATGATCGCCATCGAAAGGGTCGCCCATGCTGCCAGGATGCGTGGACGCGCCTAAACGGTGTGTGATAGAGCCGACATGGTTCCTTGAAGGAGGGCCGCACCCGCGTGCGGCCCTTCCGCGTTTCTACATCTTGATCCAAGCGTTTGAAGAAGCTTGCATTCATGGTAGAATGCGTTACCATGCCGATCCGGTTTGAATGGTCGATTGTAAAACGGATACGAATGGAAAACGAGGACATGCCCAAAACATCGACAACCAATTCGATTCCACCCTACAATCGCGAAACGCTGCGGCTGCTTGCCGGTCGAATTCTTCGCCTATCGGACAACGGCACCTTAACGCTCGACTTCCTCCGTGAAATCAATGACCTGCTTATTTCTTTCACCCGCTGCCATCAAGTGGAAACCGTCTTTTTAGAACAAAACAAGATCTTTCACTGTCTGCACAATTCGGATACTCCCAAAGTGCCAGTCGCTACGGCCTCTCGCTTGCAGGGAGATATCGTAACGGCATTGATTGACCTGGTCGAAACCGACATCGAAGCGACTATCCTGAAAAAAGTGCTGGAACAAAGTTTCTCACCGGAAGACAACGCCTTCAGCGATTTCGGCAGCTATCGAAATCACGACAGTCTTATAGAGTCATCAGAGAAGAAAACGAAAAAGCGCCCCTTGTTTCTGGCAGTTTTTCCAATCATTATCAACAGCCAACCATGCGGTTTACTGATATTGAGCGATGAGAAAGCGGATGTGCTCGATTCGGCGACCGTCGACCTGTTTGAATATCTGGTCATGACGCTGGAAACGGCTCTGTTGCACAATCTCTCGCAATTCGATCTGCGCGAGCGAGTCAAAGAGCTGACCTGCATGTACAATATCGCATCTCTGACTTCCCAACCGGACATGCCGATTAAAGATCTGCTGAAACACCTGGTAGAGTTATTGCCTCAAGCCTATTTGTATCCGGACATCACTGCCGCCAGAATCACCTTCGATGAAATGATCTTCCAGACGGAAGGTTTTCAGCAAAACGAGTTCATGCAGACAGCGGAAATCCGAGTCGGTTCCCAGGTTCGCGGTCATGTGGAAGTCTGCCTATTGGAAGAAAGACCGGAACTGGATGAAGGTCCGTTTCTGCTTGAAGAGCGCAAACTGCTGGATTCGGTGGTCCACGAAATCTCCCTGATCATCGAACGGCGTCATGCACGAAAACTGCAAACCCAATTGCAGGAACAGCTTCGACATGCAGATCGCCTGGCGACCATCGGCCAACTTGCCGCCGGAGTCGCTCACGAACTGAACGAACCGCTAACCGCCGTACTGGGGTTCTCTCAATTGGCCAAAGAAAATCCGAATCTGCCAACTCAGGTTATTGGCGATTTGAATCGCATCGAAGGCTCGGCCCTGCACGCCCGCGATATCGTTCGGAAACTGCTCTTCTTCGCCAAGCAGATTCCACCGGATCGGCACGACATTCACATCAACCGAATTATCGGGGAGGTGATCAGCTTCTTTCGTCCCCGTTTCCAAAAGGAAAACATCACCCTGCTGACGGAGTTGCAACAGGGTTTGCCGATCATTCAGGCGGACGAATCTCAACTGCGGCAAATTCTGATCAACCTGATCGTCAATGCATCGCACGCCATGCCGCAGGGCGGCACACTGACCATTCGAACGTTCAAGCAGGAAAACAACCTGATTCTGAGCGTTGCCGATACGGGCGAAGGGATGAGTGAAGACGTCAAGAAACAGATTTTTCTCCCCTTTTTCACGACCAAGGACATCGACCAGGGAACGGGCCTGGGCTTATCGGTCGTTCACGGATTGATCAAAGCGCATCACGGCGACATCATCGTGAATTCCTCTCCGGGAAAAGGGTCCGATTTTATCGTCAGTCTACCAATCAACGGATTGAAACATGGCAAAGAAATCGACACGACAGAGTAGCAAATCCGAATCCGCGCGAGTCCTGGTTGTCGATGACTCCATGGACACCCTGGAACTGATCGAACGCCATTTAAGCGGCCAGGGAATCCAGGTGTTTACGGCTTCCGGAGTGGAAGAAGCCATTCGCGTACTGAAAGATGTGTCCGTGCACTTGGTGATTACGGACATGAAAATGCCTCGAATCGACGGTCTCGAACTGATTCGCCACATCCGGGAAACGTACAAATCAATACGAGTGATCATGGTGACCGGATATCCGTCGGTTGAAAGCGCCGTAAAAGCGGTCAAGGAAGGCGCAGACGAATACCTTTCCAAGCCCTTTACCAAAACGGAACTGCTCACGGTCGTCAATGCGGTGTTGGACCAACAGCGTCAGCAGCAGAACCTGAACCAACCCGACAAAGAACAGATTCTGGCACCAAGCGGTCTGATCGGCGATTCGGACGCCATGAAAAGCGTCTTTCAGGCGATCCAGAAAGCGGCTCAAGTCAAAGCCACGGTACTGATCTCCGGCGAAAGCGGGACCGGCAAGGAACTGGTCGCACGCGCCATCCATTACAATTCAGCACGCGCTTCACAACCCTTCGTTCCGGTCAATTGCGGCGGAATTCCGGAAAACCTTTTGGAAAGTGAATTGTTCGGTCACGTTCGGGGCGCGTATACCGGTGCAACTGAAACCCGCGCAGGCTTCTTCCAGACAGCCGATAAAGGCACGCTCTTTTTAGATGAAGCCGGGGAAACCAGCCTGGCCATGCAAGTCAAACTGCTGCGTGTATTGCAGGAAAAAGAAGTCTGCATGATCGGTTCCAGTAAACCGCAACCGATCGACGTTCGCATCATCGCCGGAACCAATAAGGATCTGCTCTCGTTAACGAAATCCGGTCGCTTCCGCGAAGATCTGTATTACCGCCTCAACGTCATCAACATCGATCTCCCCCCGCTGCGCGATCGCGGAGACGACGTTCTGCTGTTGATCCGCCACTTTACCGACAAATACGCACAGGAAAACGGGCGAGCGATTCCCAAGTATTCCGATCGTGCCTTGCGGCGCCTGCTTCACTACCATTGGCCGGGAAATGTTCGCGAACTGGAAAACCTGGTTCAACGCATGCTGGCCATGGGTGATGGCGACACCATCGACGCCCCGGATTTACCCGCAGCCATGCGCTCCGATCTGTCTTTATGTGGAGATGGATTATCGCGAAGTCTGGCCGAAGTGGAAGCGGAGTACATCCGCCGCGTTCTGAAAGCGGAAAAAGGCAATAAAACCAGAACGGCGACGATTCTTGGGATCGATCGCAAAACGCTGCGCGAAAAGATGAAACGCTACGGTTTATCGGACTGATACTGAGAATTCTTTAAAACTTCCTTAATTTCTCCCCAGCGTGGAAAGGAACGGCGCGACTGCAACCAGAACGCCAGCCCCAACCCGTTTTCGATTCCCTGCTCCAATAAATGACCGAGTACGGCCACCGCCAATGCGGTACTCGTCTCCACACCGCAAAGCATCAAACTCGTCACCAGGGCAAAGTGGTATACGCCCACACTGGCGGGAAGCGTAGGCAAGGCCGTCGCCAGTGACACTACAGCAACCGCCAATACTCCCCAATGAAATTGCGCCTGGATGCCGAACGCCCGAAAGAGCATCCAGTAAAAGCAGGCTTCCAACGCCCAATGCAACAAGCTGGTCAGTGCCGACCCAAGCAGGACGCGCATGGAACGCAACTGGCCAAGCGCCTGTAAGGCATCAGCGCCCTGATACCATGTGATTTCAGAAACCGAAGCGGGTAGCCGCTGCGCCAGCAATGCCAATAAACGCCGCCACAACTCCGGCCAGGCCGTTAAAACCATCATCACAGCCAAGCAACATCCAAATACTACAAGCGATACGGTGTGCAGATGCAACACCCAGGGATTTTCCGCCGGAATGAGCATCAACCCTGCCGACAAGAATGCGAGCAATACTAGTCCGTCGAAGACGCGCTCTACAAACAGAAGCGACAACACGGAACCGATCGCGACTTTCCCCCGTGAACACGCAAGATAGCCGCGATACACTTCCCCGAGATGGGCGGGCAGCAGGTTGTCCAGCATCATGCCGATCATCGTGTAACGAAACCACTGCCAGCAGGAAATCACTGCCAGTCCGCCACTTAGAATGCGCATGCGAACGCCACGAACGTACAGTGCGGCTCCATAGAACAACACGCCACACAGCAGCACGCCGCCATGCACGTC
Source organism: Myxococcota bacterium (assembly GCA_965140415.1). Lineage (GTDB taxonomy): Bacteria > Myxococcota_A > SURF-8 > SURF-8 > SURF-8. Next base: position 2,222,686 of record OZ223209.1, on the reverse strand, counting down.
ACTCAGCGCGTGAAGAAACGAATCGAGTTTCACATTTCGTAAGGAAATCCATCCCAGCGACACGGCAAGCAGGATTGCGAATGCAACACGAAGCACCATAGAGCTTTTTGAGGAAGTCCGCTCGCTCATGAATGTACAGCCACAGCGCGAACCATGCGAATCACACGGTCCACATCATTGTCCGTCATACCCGGATGACAAGGCAGATACAGCACCTCACCGTGCCAATTCCAAGCCTTTTCGTAGGCATACAATGTCATGTAATCGGCGCGCGTATCCACACCGTGAATCAGCAGCTTTCGTTGAAAAGCCAGCGCATCGAAAACGCGCAACGGCAGTGCGTTGAAGGTTCCCACGCCATCCGAAACGACTTCCGGCAGTTCGATTCCAGCCACATTTTCCAGTCCATGCATGATCCGCAGAGCATGTCCACGACGAATTTCATTGAGACTATCTAGCCGCTGCAACTGAATGCGACCCAGATGCGCCTGCAAGTTCGACAGTCTCCCGATATGCTCAGGATTGAATGGCTGTGGTTGTTCGGTAAAGATCGCCTCCAGTTTTCCCCTGTCGACAAGATTCAACAGATAGAACGGAGCCATCGGACCGAGAGTGAAGCCGAGGCGAGTACTAAGAAAGGTGTTTAAAAGCCCGGAAAGCGCGTTCTTACGCACTTCAGTCGATTGCGAGGGGGAAGTATTAGCCGCATAGCTTTTCTCCCAGTTGTCAGCAAGTTCTGCACGATCCGTGATGGCCATGCCGCCACCCAAAGTCGTCAGGTTTTTTCCATGCACCATACTGGCCACGGCGGCGTCGGCAAACGAACCGACTTTCTTCCCCGCCAGTTCCGCCCCGATCGACTGGGAGAAATCCTCGATCAGGCGCAGATCGTGACGCGCAGCGATCTCGGCCAATTCACGCATGGGAGCGGGTTGCCCGAAAGGATGCTCCACGATTATCGCGGCGGTTTTCTCGGTAATGACATCCTCTAGTTTCTCGGGGTCCATCGCATAGGTTCGAGGATGATTCTCCGCAAAAACCGGCACATATCCGGCGGCGCGAACGATATCCGGAACGATGTAAAAACTGTAGGCAGGCACCACGACTTCCGCACCGGCAGCTAAATCCAGCGATTGAAGCACTGTGTACAAGGCCGAGCGGCAGGATCCGAAACTGCGGGCATATGCCACACCGTGATAGGCCGCGAACTCCTCCTCAAAAGCAACAACGTGTTCCCCGAAGCAGACATCCGAGCGCAGCAGATCATGTGCAATCGCCCTAATTTCCTGCAAACCGAAATTGATATTATGGCGCACCACCACCATGCCGATCACCCCATTCTGGAAAACCCTAAATCGTGATTAATAGTATCATGAGGTTACAAAAGCCACAAGCAGAGCTAATAATCATCCTATGCCATGGATGCATCACAAGCAGTTGCAAACTTGTCCGATTTCAGGGTGGCGCGGGCTAAGCCGCAGGCTTGCCCGTGTTCAAGAGCCCCATGGGCAAGCTCCGTTTCTCTTCTCTTGTCCAATGCCACCCGTCGAATCATCCTATGCCACATCAACACACAAAGAAAAAACGCCGGAATGAACCGGCGCATGAAAACGAAACAACAAGGAACAACCTAGAACGCCGCCTGCACGACAATCGCCAGCCCCAGGCGATTGGTAACGTTGTCGTCCTCGAATTTCTTATACAGTGTTTCGCTGTTATTGGGCGAGGTCGCCAGCTTGACGCGGTTGTTATCCAGGGTGTAACTGACTTCCAGCAGGAAGGTCATGAAATCGGACAAATCGAATTCGGCGTCGAATTTGGCTTCGATGATATCAAAGGCATCTTTGCCGTCGGGAAGGATTTCGATCGCGCGGTTAAAGGGCGAAATGTAGGCCGTCGTTGCAGTCGGACGTTTTACGACCGAAATCGGCACACCGTCATCCCCTTGATAGGTCGCCGGGATCTTGTAGCCCGCCGTCAATCCCAAGGTCAGGTAAGCTTGCTTGATGTAATAATCCAATGAAATCACACCGTACAGTTCCGGGCGTGTTTTAGCCGAGTCGGGAAAGGCCTGGAAAGGAACATAGCCGGGAGTGTTGAACAGCAAAAATTCCAGGCTTCGATAAGCGCCTTCCAAATGGATACGCAGATAATCGTATTTCAGTTTCAATCCGACATGCGCGGCCATGGCATTAAACGCCTTGGTGCCATCGGGCTTGTCGGGATCTTGCAGGTTCTGTGTCAGGAAAGCGTACTCCGCCGAAACCATGGCGGAAAAGCGACCCGGTTCGTATTCGTCGTTGCGCACCAGATCCAGCATCTTGCGCGGATCGTTCTGATACAGGCGCAGATCCATGCGATCCCCGATCGGAATTCCATACGAATAGGACAGGCGCGTGGAAATGCCGCCCGACAGGATGTCGTCGCGACCGCCTTCGCCGGTGACTTCCGGCATGTTGGGGTTGTCGCCCTTTTCGAAAACGCCGCCATTGGCTTCCAGCATCAATCCGTCGTACAACGTGACGCCCGCACCGAACAAACCGGCATAGACCCGCTCGGTGGGAACACGTTCGGTGTTGAGCTTGTCTTTCTTGGGTTGCAGGTGCGTTTTCATCCCGGCGAAGAAGTAAAAACGGGGATGGGTGAATCCCAGGCGAACTCCCGGCACGGAATCGGAATTCTGCGGGAAGGACGCCTCACCACCCCAGCTCAAGTCGTAATGGAATCCCAGCAAAAAGCGTTCGGCATCGAAGGGAAAACCGGTGACGTCGAGCATCATTTCTTCATCGGTGCCCTGTTTGAAAATATAACCGAAACGCAAAAAGCTGCCGTCATCGGAAATACCCGTATCCGCACTACCGGTGGTAGGATCGGTGGTGACGCTCAGTTTCAGCACCATCGCCGCTTCGGTCATGATCCCCGGCAGATAACCTTCGCCTTTGTGATGGACAACCAGATGGGTATGGTTGATCTCGTTGGGCTGCAATTCACCGGTGTTGCCGGTAAAATCGCTGGTGTTTTGCTGCCCGATACCGAACGATGGCGAGAACTCGTTGTTTTCCAACATGTTGTCATCCGCGTAGGAGATGCTCAGCTTGGTATCGATGAATTCCCGCCAGTCGAAACCGGGAGCCTTGGGAGTTTCCGAGTTCGTTTTCGCCTCTTCGGCATCTGCCAGCGTATCGGCTAAAGCTTTCTCGGCTTCATCCGGTTGCTCGGTAACAGCATTTGCCTGTTCGACCTCTGCCGGTTCAGCGGCTGCCGGTTCGACTTCTGCCTTTTCCGTTTCCGTCGTCGTAGCCGCAGGAGCCTCATTTTCAACCGCAGGCTCGGTTGCCGTCGTATCAGAGGGCGCGCTACTCGTTGCGGCATCAGGCTGCCCCACGCTGCCTTGCACTGCTTCCTGATCGCTCTGTGCATACGACATAAGCGGGAAAGCAAGTAAAAGAAGCATCGTTACCAAAAAGGGTTTGAACCAAGTCATCATAATCTTTTCCATTTTTAGGTTAGCGATTCCAGTTGATCGTTTTCAATAGTCTCAAGCTTTCATCAATCTTCGAAAGTACAGGTCGTTTCCGGTGTCGGGACCGTGCAATAATCCGGCGGTGTCAGCACACAGGCTTCCTTCGTCGATTCGGTCTGCACGTCGCAGGGATCGCGCGGCACGACGATCCAGTCCGTATCCGCTGCCCAGTGCTGGCGAAGATTTCCCACGATGCGCGTAAACGAGGTGCCTTCTAGGCAAAGCGAGGGATCGAAAGACGGCAACGCCTCGCGAGACAGCACCGTGATGGCCACACCATCTGCGGTATGCGCCACCCACTGCCCATAGGTGAAAAAGTCCACCGCATCGACGTTACGCACGCGCGCGTTTTCCAGAACGACCAAACCGGCTTCCAGATCTTCCATTTTATTTCGGTCGAAGCTGGTACCGGACATCATATCCGCGGTAATTGCAATCGGTTCAGGCACGGGATAATAACTGCATTCGATTTCGTATTCGGGAAACGCCAATTCAGTCAAGCCGTAGAATTCGCTGACCGTTCCGCTGACCCAGCTTAAGACGTCCCCTCGCTCCAGCGAAGGTATCCCGTGCGTGTATACATAGATATGGTTGTAAGAGTCATCGGAGACATCCGTTGCGTAAAACCCACCGATGGTTTTGTGGGTTACGACGATACGCCCGCTTTCGATGCGCAGAAACGAGCCGCCCCAAGGGGAGCCGTCGATATCGCCAACGGTGCTCTGAATGGTGGAAATCGTCGGCTCTGGAAGATAAAAGGTTTCCGAAACCCCCACCAACTGGCGCTCTGCATCCACAGCCTGAATGCGTGCGGCCCCAAAGCCCCGCTTAAACGCCAGGGAGACGGTATCTCCCGAAGTGACTTCCAGTTCTTCCCAGCCGTTGCGTCCGATAAATCCCGGTTTTGCGTCGAATCTCAAAACCCCATCGTAACTCGGGACAACCGCTCCGGTATTGTCCAGGGCTTCTACTTTTACGTTCAACGTCAAGCCATCGGTGGCATCCAAAGGCTGCTCGCTGGAACCGGAATCACTTAACAGCGTCACCCGTAGGCTGGTCACGCCGCTCTCGATTTGCAGTTGCTCTCCCTTCTCACAGCCGAATAAGGCCATAAGCAGAAGAGCACTTAATAGTAGCGCGCTTAGTCGCACGTTTCCGTCTCCTCTTTGATCAGAGTAATTCGTCCATCCTCGATGGGCGAAATTTCCTGTTCTTGCTCGATGTAATCCAGCACCACGTCACGCAGGGACAACATGGTGTCCATTTTGGTGGTATTCTGCTCCAGAATGTCGAAACCGGAACCGCCGTTGGCGATATAGTCATTGGTCGCCATACTGAAGACCGCAGACTTCTCCACCAGCTTGTAGCAATCGACGATCTTGATGTTGTTGATGCTCAGTTCCTTCACCCGTCCCAACGAACAGTTCAGCACGGTTTTTGCACCGGAAATCTGCACCTGGGTTTTGCAACCGTAAGCCGCCGTACGCCCCGCGATGTAATCGAACAATCGATACAACTCCGGGGCCGACAAATACATGGTCGTCACGGTGTTTTCAAAGGGGAAGATTTCATACATCTTTCCAACCGTAATCGGTCCCTTGTACAGATCGGCGCGGATACCCAGGGAATTGGTCACGGAGAAATCGGTTTCGATGCGCTGGCGTTGCCTCATCGCCGTAGCGACCAGGTTTCCAAGCGGCGAATCTCCCGGCGCATAGCGAGGGAAATCCGCAGTGGCCGTGCCGATTTCATATTCCAGATTCTGAGCGCGATCCAGTTCGAATTTGTAGTCGTACAACATATTCGAAACCATGGGATCTTCGCCGACTAGCGGCTCACCCAGAGAATCGGTTTCACTCGAAATGGGAATCACGGTGTAATCGTGGGAAAGAATGTGAGCGCCGATACCGTCCCCATCGTAGCGCACGGTGATATCCAAACGTGCGATACATTTGTAATTGACACCGGAGTGAACGATCAGTGTCGTGCGCCCATCCGGGTTTTTCACCTGCGCCGGAGGATTGATGACGACGTGGTCGTGCCCGCCGAAAATCAGATCGATGCCGGGGATATTGCTTGCGACCTCCATATCTCCGCTCACGCCAAGATGAGAAAGAAGCACGACCAGATCGACCTGGGAGCGAATCATCGGAACGTATTCGTTTAACACCTGGAAGGTGTCCAGGGCGCGAACGCCCATACTGTTTCCCGCATCGCCAAGGCTATTTAAGGAACGCAGGTTCCCTAGCCCGATATAGCCGATGCGAATCCCATTGTAATCGCGAATCATGAAGGGTTGTACGAGATCCCCAAGCTGGGTCGATCCGGGTTCATCAGCCGCCTGCCACATGAAGTTCGCGTTTAAAACCGGGAAAGTGGCATATTTGTACAACACTTCCGACAACCGGTCTGCACCGGCATCGAACTCATGATTTCCGATGACCGAAGCTTCCACACCCATCAACGACAAGGCACGGACTTCCGCTTCTCCTCGAAACAGGTTGAAAACCGGAGCCCCCTGGTAGAAATCCCCGGTATCGACGTGAGCGAAGCGCCCGGCTTTCGCCCGTTCCTGGTTGATCGCCCAGGCAACCCGAGCCGCGCCGCCGTAGGTATAATCCACGCAACGTTGCGAGATCCGCACGTCATCGATGCAGGCGAAACAGGCTTCGTTGTCATAGGAACCGGCCAGACAATCCGGGCAGACATCTTCGTCCTTGACGAACTGCATGCAATCGCTGCATTCGCTGACCGTTGGACTCATGGAGGAATCCTCCAGATCCGCGATTTCATACTGCAAGCAGGTCCGGCAGTTGGCAAGTTGTTCCTCGCCGGGGCAACGCAGGATGCCCAGGTTCTCATCTGTCATAACCGGAATGTATTTAAACGGCAGCACCTTGGAATGCGAATCGGTGGTGTGAACGAAGGTCATACGCAAATCCTGTTTTGGATAGCGCACATCGTTTCCATCCACCGTACATCCCGCCGCCGCCCATATGAGCCCCAAGGCCCATAGGACAACAGCGAATCGGGAAAGTTTGGTTAGAAGCATGTATCTGTACCGTTCAGGCTATTTATGACTAGCGAGAGAAACAACTGGCGTTGCTGGCACCCGGCGTCGGGGTGGAACAAGCCGCGAAGTCGGTGGCATTGTCATTCGTGTCCGAGCCATCCGGATTACGCGCAAGGCTCATGCCCGGCCCCACATCCTGAGCTTCAGTGCCTTCACCGGCGTTATAACTGACTCCGGTGCCATAAGCGAGCGCATCGACCGTGGTGCCGTTGTAACGCAACTGCACGGTGTCGGCTCCGTTCTGGTAATCCACGCTGTCGCTAACCATATCGGCATTGGCGACATTGGTCACACCGCTATCCGAATCCGCCAGCACGAAGAAACCATCCGCCGGGATGCTCTGCCCGGTTAGATCCGTGGTGGAATATTCATCGCCGTTGGAGCCGTTGATCGCCACGATGGAATAACCGGAAAGTGACAGATCGCCGATGCCATACAGTTCGATAAACACATTGGCGTTATCCGAGGTTTCATCCGAATCGTAATACAGTTCGTTAATCACCACTTCGGAAGGCTCAATATCGCCATCCACCGCATCACCATCGACCATGTCGCCGTCGACCGTATCACCATCCACCAGCGTTTCTACCATATCATTGGCGTCACGCGGCAGCAGTTTGAAATCGTTGTAGCTGGTGTACAGATAACCGGCCAACGTATCATAATTCACGCCATTGGCAGGCAGTGTATAACTATAGAGAGAATCGTCTACGCGCAAACCGCCGGTTACGGTAAATTCCCCATAACCCAGACCGTTATCGGTAACTTCCACATTTTCAACCTGTACCAGCATGAACTGATACTGCTCGGCCATGGAGCCACCCGTCGCGATATCGGCGGCATCCACTGTTGTCGCAACGGGAACGGGCGAAGACATACCGGTATTGACCAGCGCCGTCAATTCGATCTGCGTCGAGCAGGAGGTATACGTACCGGAACCACCGCAATATTCCACGTAGTCACCAACGACATTGACAGAATCGCCTTTACCCATGGCTGGCGGATCGTAGCCGTTGGCGTCACTGGCAGTCGGTGTCCAGACCAGCAGGATGCCGGACCAGGGACCACCGGCAGTTTCGCTGGCGAAAACGCCTGTCAGCCCACTGCTGGAGGAAATCACAAAGGAATCGGAAGTAATAACCAGACCATTTACGGCGACCGGTCCTTCACTGGGATGACCGGCGTCATCGGGATTCTGGATTTCGTATATCGTCACCAAAGTCGGAACGATGTCGCCGTCAACCACATCACCATCGATGACCGGGCAATCGTCGTTTTCCACGCCCGGCGTACCATAATTAGGTCCGGTCGCTTCGTATTCGTTGGTGGCCAGACACCAGTTGGCTTCGTCGTCGTTCATCGTTGCATCGTAAGCGGACGGATCCAGCTGCCAGGCCGCTCCGGCGGTAATCCACCATGCATCGAAATCCACACTGTCGATCACGGTGCCGGTCGTGGGATCGCCGTCGATCAGGCGAAGCTGGTCGCCATCATTGTTCATGCCGAAGTCAAAAACGGCATCGACGGTCAAACCACCATTCAATCCCGTATCACTACTGCGAGCAAAGAGCAGGCGTGCATTGGGACCGATGTTCAGATCGGAAGGCAGCGGAGCACAGTTGCCGTCATAGCTATCACACAGGTTCAAACCTCCCAGAGAAAGCCAATCGCCGGACAGGTTGAGCACTTCCACGAATTCCGCATTGTTATCGGACAAGGTATTCGGATTGGGATGGAATTCGGTAAAGATCACATCGCCGACACCAGGCAGAGGATAGGTCGTCGTGTCGCCATCCACCGTATCACCGTCGACATCGCCATCCACCGAACAATCGGCGGTATCGTCGAAATGATCGTCCGGGTACACAACAGCACAGTAATCGTCGCAGTAGTCATCCCCCTGCCAGGAGCAGGGATCCGCTGCCGCACAGGAACAGTTGTCGTAGTAGTCGCCACAGACGTAGCCGGAGCAGCTATCGTAGTTGCAGGCGCAACCCTGGATGGCGTCCACGCACATACCGGAATCGTAACCAGCGCCGATGCAAGCCGAGTTGCAATCACCATAGCCGTAGCAGTCCACCACGTCGCCATCGACATCACCGTCAATATCGCCATCCACCGAGCAATCGGCGCTGTCGTCGAAGTGATCGTCCGGGTACACAACAGCACAGTAATCGTCGCAGTAGTCATCCCCCTGCCAGGAGCAGGGATCCGCTGCCGCACAGGAACAGTTGTCGTAGTAGTCGCCACAGACGTAGCCGGAGCAGCTATCGTAGTTGCAGGCGCAACCCTGGATGGCATCCACGCACATACCGGAATCGTAACCTGCACCGATGCAAGCCGAGTTACAGTCGCCATAGCCGTAACAGTCCGCCACATCGCCATCCACCATGTCACCATCGATCATGTCACCGTCGATCATGTCACCGTCGATCATGTCACCATCGATTACATCACCATCGATTACATCACCATCGATTACATCACCATCAACCGCATCACAATCGAGGTTGTCTCCGTTGGGCGTACCCAGGTTGGGACCGGTGCCTTCATATTGGCTCGTCGCCGCGCACCAATTGCCTTGATCGTCATTGTCTGTCGCATTGAAAGCAGACGGATCGAGTTGATTCGCCACACCGCTTGAAACCGTCCAACCGGTGAAATCGACACTGTCGATCAGGGTGCCGGTCACGGAATCGCCCACATACAAGCGCAATACATCACCCGTGTTATTGAGATCGAAACCGAAGTTGAAATCAGACTGCAAACCGCCGTTGAACGCCGAGTTGTCGCTCTTGACAAACAGCAGGCGGCCATTCGGTTCGATGACCAGGGAATCCGGCAAAACATCGCAGTTGGGATCGTAGCTGTCACACAGATACATCCCGCCCAGGCCAAAGGTATTGGAGGTCAAGTTAACGAGTTCAATCCATTCGGCGTTGCTGTCGGCCAACACTGCCGGATTCGCCATGAATTCAGTAAAGATGACCTCGCCCACTCCCGGAGCCGGATAGGTTACGACATCGCCGTCCACCACATCGCCGTCCACCACGTCGCCGTCCACCACGTCGCCGTCTACCACATCGCCATCTACGACATCGCCATCCACACCATCACCATCGGGCGTGAATTCGACCATATCTGCGGCATTGCGGGGAATCAGTTTGAAATCGTTGTAGCTGGTATACAAAAAGCCCGTCAGTGAATCGTAATAGTCTTCCACTTCCGGCAGCGTGTAATAGTAGAGCTGGTCATCCACCATCAGCGCATCACTGACCAGATTGTCCGTGACGAGAAACTGACCGTAACCCACGCTGTTGTCCGTTACGAAGACATCGGAAACCGTGATCAAAGCATGCTGCCACTGTTCGGCAAGCGTTCCACCGGTTTTGACATCACCGGTCGATACGGAAATGGCAGCCGGAACGGAGGCGGTGCTGCCGGTATCGGTCACTGTGCCTTTATCCGCCTGATACGGGGTCAACTCGATCTGGGTAGAGCAATAGGTGTAAGGCGTACCCGTACCGCAGAACTCGGCATACGAACCGGTGACATCGATCACCATGCCCGGACTCATTGCGGGCGGATCGTAACCGTAGGTCGCATCAACGGAAGTCGGCTTCCAGGTCAGCATACAATTCTGCCAGGGACCGCCCTCGCCTTCACTGATAATAATTCCCATCAGACCGCTGCTGGAGACCTCAAACGGATCGGAAGTCACCACGATATTGTTTACCGCCACCGGACCCAGAGCCGGGTGATTGGGATGATTCGGATTCTGAATCGCGGCCAAGGTAGTCAGGTTCGGGTCCACATCGCCATCGGCCACATCGCCATCAACCACATCGCCGTCAACCACGTCACCGTCGATCACGTCACCATCAACGACATCGCCGTCAACCACATCACCATCCACGTCGCCATCGATATCGCCATCGATGAATCCAACCTGCATGTCATCGACGCTGCGCGGGCAGAGTTTGAACGTGTCGTAGCTCGTGTACAAGAATCCCCTCAAGATACCATATTCAACGCCAACGGCGGGCAAGGTGTAGCGATACAACTGATCATCCACCTCAAGACCATCATCGACGGAGAACATGCCGTAGCCAAGAGAGGCATCCAGAACGGTTACATTCTGTACGTAAACCAGGCTGTGCTGCCATTTGTCACTGTCGGAACCGCCGGTCTTCACATCTCCCGGCTCTACCAGACGAGCTTCCGGAACGTCCGTGGTCTCACCGGTATCGGTCACCGTGCCTTTATCCATTTGATAGGGCGTCAATTCAATCTGGGTGGAACAATAGGTGTAAGGGGTACCCGTACCGCAGAATTCGGTATAAGCCCCGGTCACATTGATAATCATGCCCGGGCTCATCACGGGCGGATCGTAACCGTAAGTCGCATCAACGGAAGTCGGCTTCCAGGTCAGCATACAACCGGTGTATGCACCACCGCCCTGATCGGCCACGAAAATGCCCATCAAGCCACTGCTGGAGACCTCAAACGGATCGGAAGTCACCACGACATTGTTTACCGCCACCGGTCCCAACGAGGGATGATAGGGGCTGTTCATATTCTGGATGTCGCGAATCTGCAACTCGTGCGGACCGTCGCCATCGACGTAATCCCAGTCACCATCGACCACGTCGCCATCCACGTCACCATCCACCGGGCCTTCGTCCATGTCATCGGCGTTACGCGGACAAAGCTTGAACGAGTCGTAGCTCGTATACAGGAAACCGGTCAGGCTTCCGTACTGCACTCCGATTTGCGGCACGGTGTAGCGGTAGAACTGATCGTCCACCTCCAGGCCGCCATCAACGGAGAACATGCCATATCCCAAAGCATTGTCAACAACCGTAACGTTGAGCACGCGCACCAGCGAATGCTGATACTGTTCGGACAGCGAACCGTCCGTGGCGATATCCGCCGGAGAAACGACGGCAGCCGCGGGAACATCGGCAGTGTTGCCGGTGTCGGTCACCGTGCCTTTGTCCGCCTGATACGGGGTCAACTCGATCTGGGTGGAGCAATGCGTGTAGAGCGGATCCGAGACACCACAGAACTCCGTGTAGTTACCTGCCACATCGATCACCATGCCGGGAGCCATCGCAGGCGGATCGTAGCCGTAGGTTTCATCCGCGCTGGTCGGCTTCCAGGTCAACATGCAACCGCTCCAGGCGCCGCCACCCTGATCGGACACGAAAATGCCCATCAAGCCGCTGCTGGACACTTCGAAGGGTTCCGAAGCAACCACAATGCCCTTCACTTCAACCGGTCCGGGGCTGGGATGATTCACGGAAGCCGGATTCTGAATGTCCGCAATCGTCAAATCGGTCGGAGCAGACTTTGCGACTACATCTTCCAGGTTGCGCGGTTCGAGCTTGCTGGCGCCATAAGACAGATACAGGAAGCCGGAAATCGAATCCAACTCCTGGTCCTGCACCACGCTAAAGGAAAGATCATCCTGCTGGAGGAACAAATCGCCGACCTGCAAATCGCCGGTGACCATGAATTCGCCGTAACCGATATCCGAATCGGTAACGGTTACATTCTCGACTTTTACCAATGCATGTTCCCAGCGCGCCCGCAACGAACCGGCAGTCGCCACATCCGCCGGATTCGCGATCACCTGCGCGGCAGGAGCGGCACCCGCGCCGGTTACCACAGGAACCGCCGTCAATTCGATCTGAGACGAGCAGACGTCTTCCGGGTTCGCCGGATCACCGCAATATTCGACGTAGGTACCGGTAATGGTCAGCAGGTCGCCGACTTCCGGGTCGAAATCGATATCGCTCTTCATGACAGCTATGATACCGCTGTACTCCCCACCACCTTGATCGGCAATAAAGAAACCGCGAAGGTTGGAATTGCTGCTGATGACCACCTTCAAGCTGGTGGCAACTACATTATTAAGAGTGACCGTGGTTCCCGGGAACGGATGGTTCACACTTTCTTCATTTTGAAGATCCTTGACGGTCAAACCGCTTGCAGGAGGAACGTATGGAGTATCATCGTCCCCTGCGGATTCATTGGAGCTTTCGTCGTCGCCATCCGGATCGGTATCGGTATCACCGGTTGCACCGCATCCCATCGCGACAAACAGCATCATGATTGCCATTATCACGACAAAAATCCGCCAATTTGATTTTGGACCATTCATTTTCGGTCTCCTTCACTCAATCAGGTAGTTAAAACGTGTTGTTATGGTTTTGGATCAATCGTAACTTCTCGAGCAAACGCCCGGTTGATTTTCTCCAGGATCAGTTCATTGCTTTCCACTTGCCTATGCTGCTTGAGCACCCCCATGGCTTGCGGACTGCGAATTTGAAGTAAGGCATCAATCGTGACTTCACGCAGATAAAAGTCGGTGCTTTGCAAATTCGGTTTAATTACACTCACCGCTTCTTTCGGGAATCCCGTCGCCAGCGCCTGAATCGCTTTACGCCGCAACATGGGAGCGATCGGATCTTCCCGCGTGAACAGGTCGCTTAAGAATTGCAGAACGGGTTTCGTTGGGAAATAGGCCAGAGCCAGCACGGCACGAGCCCGCCGGAGCGGCCACTGTTTCACATCCGTTGCAATCGTCATCAACTCATCCGCTGCTTCCGGCTCCAGAGCCTGCCATTGTTCGGCATTGGGAAAGGTTTCATAGCCGGAAAGCATAACGAGTACACGCCGTTGTAGGTCGGAAAGCGAATCGAGATCGGAATCCGTAGCTTGCTGAGCGTGTAAATCGGATACACTTGTCAACAGCAGGATGGAAAACACGGCAAAGAAACAACGAAAGAGAGCAAGTCGCATTGCATTCGTTTCCATGGAATTTACACGTGACGAAGACACATTAAAGAAGCACACAAAGGGAGCAAGAGATTCGTTCCCCGTACCGTCGGTCAACCTAGCAGAAAGGAATGAGGGGGTCAACAGGGATTCGCGTTAAATCCATGTAGTTTTTTTGTTCCGGCCTCTTTGCCGATTTACCTGAAGGAAGGCTGTTTTACTGGAGATTCACCGGTGGAGGCAATTCCAAGCAGGCTCTTTGGCTACCTACTCATCAAGCAGGGAACTGTCGAAGGCGGCGAGTCGTTTTGAAACGACTCGTGCATCCAATCGAATCGTCTGGCCGCGCAAATTGGGAGCATCGAACAGAATGTCATGCAGCAGTTCTTCCAGGATACTGCGCAAACCGCGTGCGCCGATCTGCCGTTCATAGGCAAATTCCGCAATCCTCGTCAAAGCGCCATCGGTTAAGTTCAAAGTGACATCATCCGTGGTCAGAAGCTCCTGGAATTCCTTAAGAAACGAGTCCTGCGGTTCCACGAGAATGCGCTTGAGTTCCTCGACCGACAAATCCGCCAGTTGCACCACAACCGGAATACGGCCCAATAATTCCGTAAGCATGCCATATTCCAGCAACTTTTTCTGAGAGATCCGCTTTTGAATGCGCGATCGACCCGCTTTGGATTCAGAAAATCCAAGGTTGCCGGATTCCTGGTAATTGCGAATATCGGTAAAGGTGCCTGCACAGATAAACAGGATATTGGTTGTATCGATTTCAACGAAATCGTGCTTGTTCCAATGCTGCGTCAGGTTGTAAGGAACGAAAATCCTGCGTCCTTCCAACAACTTGAGCAACCCCTGCTGAACGCCTTCCCCGCCGATATCGCGATTTCCCGCCCCGGTTCGCATGCCGCCGGAACGCCGGGCGATTTTATCGATTTCATCCACGAAAATGATGCCGCGCTGACAGGCTTCGACGTTCATATCCGCCGCGAACAGCAGCTCGGAAACCATCACTTCGACATCTTTTCCATAGTAACCGGCTTCGGTAAATTCCGTTGCGTCGCAGATGGTAAATGGGAGATTCAAGATGTTCGCCAGATTGCGAGCGATATGGGTCTTTCCAACGCCGGTCGGTCCGATTAACAGCACGTTGGACTTTCTCAGCTTGGGTCGTCCCAACTGCTGCGTCTGCCCCACCCGCTTCATATGGTTATACGCCGCCAGCGCCACGACCCGCTTGGCCTGCCTTTGACCGATTACGAAACGGTCGAGGCGATCGTAGATATCGCTAGGCGTCAAGACCGGGATATCCTGGCGTTCTCTTGCGCTCACGCGTCTCTCCTTTTCATCTACAAACAAATCCAATCCATCCGAATATAAGCATAGCACAGTTTCATAGATAACTCCAAACACGCGAACCAGGCATCAATCCGAATTTTCCGCCTTGGAAATCCTAAAAACGAAATAGAAGCGTTTGCCTTTCTAAAAAACCGGCGTACACTCTCCCTTCGATAACCGGTGAAGGCTCAAAGCCGGCCGTGTAAGACGTCTATTCATAGTGGAGCAAACAATTATGGAGAACCTGGGAGAACTGGCAGCACTGGCAACGGCTTTTCTATGGGTCGGTAGCGCCATGTCCTTCGAATCCGCCGGCAAGCGCATCGGTTCATTAACCGTCAACCTGATCCGCTTGTGGATCGGCTTTGCATTATTGACCCTGTTCTGCACTTTCTTCTGCGGACATGCCCTGCCGCTGAATCTGGACGCTCATGCCTGGGGCTGGCTGGCGCTCTCAGGTGTTGCCGGGTTTTTAATCGGCGACTTGAGCCTGTTTAGAGCCTTCATCCTGATCGGCTCCCGGCTCTCCATGCTGGTCATGTGTCTGGTTCCACCCATTTCCGCCATCGCAGGCTGGATCTTGCTCGATGAGCAACTGACCGGCAAAGACCTGCTCGGCATGGCCATCACGATTTCCGGCGTGGCCTGGGTGGTATTCGAGCGAAAACCGGCAGGACAAACGATGGACCGAAAAACGCTGACACTTGGTCTATTGCTGGCGTTTGCCGGTGCGACAGGGCAGGCCATCGGACTGGTTTTCAGTAAAGTCGGCATGGGCCAGAACAATCCCTTCGCCGCGACGCAAATCCGCATTATCGCCGGAATCATTGGATTCACCGTTCTGTTCACCGTGATCGGCTGGTGGCCGCGAGTCTGGGCGGCATTGAAAGATCGTCCCGCCATGACACGCACGGGAGCCGGTGCCTTTTTCGGTCCCTTCCTGGGAGTGTCGATGTCTTTGACCGCCGTCAAATATACCGAAGCCGGAATCGCCGCGACCATCATGTCCATCGTACCGATCTTGATGATTCCACCCGCCATTCTGATTTTTAAGGAGAACGTCAGCCTGCGGGCGGTAATCGGCTCCTTTGTGGCAGTCGGCGGCGTGGCTTTGCTGTTTTTGTAAATCTACAGTCCAACAACCCCACCGAACATTTTCAGCTTGTCATAACTCGAATTCATGCAACGTTTTTAATCCGTTCCGACTTGCTGCAATACGGATATTTCAGTTGACCTATGTCACGGTATCGTGTAGGAATGGCCTGTTTTCCGAGCTTTATCTTTTTAAAGGGGCAACATCGATTCGCAAAAAGGATCGTCAACACAAAGCTCGAACTAACATTTAGGTGAAAGAGGGTGACCCCATGCGCATCGCCTCGTTCGAATTCGGCACGAAGCAGCTTGAAGAACTGACTCGCAAACATCTCAATCCCACCCAAGCGCGATTGGCCAAGCAGGTGTCGATCTATCCGCGCTACCTCATGCAACTTCATGACGCACGACAAGGCTACAAAAAGTACGGGGGCCGCTATCCGCAAAACATCCTGTTCGTCGCCGGATTACCGAAAAGCGGCACGACCTGGCTTAAGAAAATGCTGCTTTGCTATCCGGGTTTCAAGGAAGTGCTTTTTCCGGGCGAGTCGATTCACGCCCTGGCGCTGGGCGGCAGCCACGACTACGACCTGCCCGACGATCTGTTCCGGCATTTCAACAAGGCGCTGATTTGCACCCGCATGCACATTCACGGCTCCATGCAGAACGTCAACGTTCTAAAAGCCAACAACATCCGGCACGTGGTGCTTTTCCGCGATTTGCGCGATGTAGCCATCAGCCATTATTTCTACGTGCGCCAGACCCCCTGGCATCCCGAATACCTGCTGTACAGCAAACTGGATCTGAAAGAAGGACTAAAGAAATTCGCCGAGCGCACACTGCTGGGCTTCGTCGCCTGGGTGCGATCCTGGCGAGAAAACCAAGACCCGGATTTATGCCTGGAAATTTCATACGAACAGATGCTTTCCGACGGTTCGGGCGTGATGACCGAAGTGGCGCAGCATTTCGAGTTGGACAGCTCGGTGCAAACCATCAACGATATCATCGAAAAGAACAGCTTCAAACGCATCAGCGGCGGACGCAAGCAGGGTCAGGAAAACGACAAGAGCTTCTTCCGCAAAGGCATTGCTGGAGACTGGAAAAATCAGTTCGATGAGGAACTGAAAGATCTGTACAAGGAACTGATCGGCGATTTCCTGATCGAATTCAACTACGAAGAAGACACCAACTGGTAAGAGCAAAACCCATAAAGTTACAAACGGCGCGTTCCCGAACAGTCAGGAATCGCGCTGTTTGTTTTTCGTAGCTTCGTGGTGCGCTATAAACCTTTACAGATTCTCAACGAATCCAGCACACCGTCGGGCACCTGAACGTTGCCGTCGATACCGCTCCCCAATTGAATTGTGGGCTTGTTGTCCCCATGGAAATCGGAACCACCGGTTTGAATCAGTTCCAGTTCGACGGCCACCCGGGACAGTTCGGAGCGAAACGCCGCATCCTGCTCGGGATAAATGACTTCCACTCCTTGCAGGCCGAGGGCTTTCCATTGTGAAAGCTGCTGTTTTAGTCCGGCTTCATCCAGCCCCAACGAAAAAGGATGGGCAAGCACCGGAGTCGCACCTTCAGCACGCGCTTTCTTGAGCGAATCTTCAATGCTCAAACGGCGCTTGTCTTCATAGGCGGGCGCACCCTTGGCAAGGTACTTGTCAAACGCTTCCTGGCGTTCTTTGATATAGCCCTTCTCCAGCATCGCCGTGGCGAAGTGAGGCCGCCCGATCTGCCCGCCGCCAGAAACCGCCCGCACATCCTCCAGCGTGATGGCCAGTCCGAGTTCGTTCAACTTGGCGATGATACGATCGTTGCGCTGCGCGCGCCATAGTTGCAATTCCCGCAATTCCCTAGCCAGCGGGCCATCGAGTTGCAGATCGTACACCAGTAAGTGCATCCAGCCGGAACGCCCGTTGACCTTCGGGCCTTTATAATCGATGCTGATCTCGACCGCCGGAACGACTTCCACGCCCAGCCGCTTGCCTTCGGCCATCGCTTCAGCTACGCCGTCTACGGTATCATGATCGGTCACGGCGACGGCTTTAAGTCCGGCCTGATGGGCGACCTGCACCAGTTCGGTTGGCGTACAGGTACCGTCGGAGGCGGTTGTATGTGCATGCAGATCGATCATGCTATAATACCGTTTTCTTTCCAAGCTGTTCCAGCCGGTCGCGGATTTCGCGTTCCATTTTTTCGTTTACCGGATCTTTTCCACGCACGGCGGGAATGTATCCCAATAGTTCCAGAGTACGAATCACCTTGGCGGCGCTCTGCTCGGGAGTTTCCGAGCCATCCGAACACACCAGCACTTCCGGTGTTTCCGGCTTTTCATAAGGATCGTTGACCCCGGTGAAGTTTTTGATTTCTCCGGCACGCGCCTTCTTATATAAGCCCTTTACATCGCGAGCTTCCAAAACATCCAAGGGCGCATCGCAGTGCACCATCACGAAGTCACCGATTTTACTGCGAATTTGCTGGCGGATAGATTTATATGGCGAAATGGCCGAGGCACAGGCGAAAACGCCGTTGCGCGTAAGCACTTCGCAGACCCAGCCGATGCGCAGAATGTTGGTGTCCCGGTCTTCCTTCGAAAATCCCAATCCTTTACTCAGATTCGTTCGAATCACATCACCGTCTAAGTGTTCGATCTTCAATCCCAACGAGCGGATATAGTCCACCACAATCGAGCTGGACGTCGTTTTACCTGCGCCGCTTAATCCGGTAAACCAGATCGTACACGCTTTTCCACGGTCTGTACCATTCGAATTCGACATGCTTCTTCCTCCATTTTGTACGAGAACCTTCGCTCGTACCCCGCGCCGGAATCCGACGCCAAGCTGCGATGCGGGGCACACCACCTTGAGATCGCAGATGCCCACATGAACTGTCACTCGAACCGGGCAAAGAGCCTCCCGATTCGTCCCGTATCCGATTGGTTGAAGACTATACGGGTTCGGATCAAGAAAATCAATGAATGTTTCCCATTCTTTCTTGTTATGAAAAAGACCTACAGGAAAATTCTTTACTTCGGTCCCGGCAGTGGGCTATAGTCCCCCGGATCTTGTGGAATTCGGACATTTGCGTAGCGAGGAACCGCATGTACAGAAGCCATCGTGTATCTATTGTCCTGCTTGTTTTGGGACTCAGCCTGCTTTGGACTTCCGCCGCTCAGGCAAAGGATGTCGCCGGTCGTTTCGGATTGGGTCTTGATAATACCCTTAGTGCTGAAACGCTCGGAATCGGAAGCGTGGACTCAACTCCGAACAGCAAGAAATCGCCGCAGCTGGGTATTTCGCTGAAATACTGGATCAATAACGACTGGGCCATCGCCGGTGTGATCGGTTTCATGTATGCCAATGCCGAAGCTACCATCGATTCCGACGTCGAAGACACTTCCGGTTTCTGGGCTTTCGCGCTGGATCTGAAAGGCATTTACAACTTCGCCAAAACCGAAAACGCCAACTTCGGCCTATTTCTGACTTTGCATATCCAAAAGCAAAGCGCCACGCTGGACCATCCGGAAGGACCGTACAACTCCAACTTCGGAATCGCCGTTGGGCTGGGTCTGTCTCCCGAAATCTTTTTGATGGACAACTTCGCCATCAGTGCGGATTTGGGCATTACCGTGCGGTTCCAACAGGGTTTTGCTGTCGGTATCAGCGGAGACAACCTGCTAGGCGGCATGGCCATCCACTACTATTTCTAATCTTTTCGTAAGGTTAAGCCACCCACAGGTCGGATGCAGCGCGTCCGCCGTCTAATGTGAATTGTCGGGAAAAATCACCCGAGCAGCCCGGCTGTTACACGAAGTGGCACCACACGTACGAAAACCACACTAAATGACCGTAGATGACCACTTGGATTTCAGCATCATTCGTAAATAAACGGTTCAAAGCTGGCCGACAGGCCCATCTGCGCGTTTGCCATGTCAATTCCGGTTTTTTACTGTGTGTCACCGGTTGGTTGTGGCTAGTTGTGGTTACTTGTGGCCGGTTGTGACCACTTGTGAATCTGAGAAAGCCGGGGTACCTGATTTTAGGTTAGGTGAAGGGCGACCTGAAAAAATGGGTGGTACGTGTCAAAGCGGAGTGAAATGGAGCTTGTCCGTGTTCATATTAAAGCCCATGGGCAAGCTGCGCTTAGCCCATGCCACACATTCGTGTTTTCAACGGTCACGGCTTGTCAAGGCCACCCGTCGTCCCCCCCATAAACCCAAATCAGGGTTACACTATCAGCGGGCGGCTTCCTCCTGACAAACAACATCCACAACGTCTTGGAGCCCTACCCAGCCCTCGGCAGCTTCCTGACGTGCAGTTTCCGGCGTATCCGAAATACCTTCTGCATAGCGCAAGCAACCAAAACACTCTTCGTGTTCCACTTGCGTCACCGCATCGAAATAATCCGTATAGCACGCGCAGACACAGGCATCTGGCTGATCCGCACATCCCGGTTCACAGACATTGAAGGCATTTTCAAACTCTGCGTTCACTTGATCGGCGCGTTCATCCGTACAATCGAATCCGTTTTCTTCGCAGTTGTAACTCTCTTCATTGTTTTCCTTGGGCACGCTGGTTTCCCATACCAGGTAGTTTCCCGCCAAGCCATCCGCATCCAGCAAGGCACACTTAATACTGAACTCTTCTCCCTGCAATTCGGAGCCTCCGGTAAACGTCGCCGTCAGTTCCAGCACTCCGTCTGCACCGGCGCTTTTCTCGACTCGGATATGCTTGTCCGCCGGTTCAACGTAAAGTGCGGCACCGGAAATCATTTCCGTTGCGTCAGACGCGCCAGTGAGCGTTAAAACAAAAGAGGCACCTTCCGCAAGGGAGTTTGGACCAGAAACAGCCTGCATCTGCGGATAGGCATTATCCCCGGCATGTTCATCGGGAGGCAGTTCATCAACGACATCGCCACCATCGAAATCCAGAGCGTCAGTCAACCGATCCGCCAATTCCTTCGCGATATTTCCTGCATCGGAGTCACTGGAACAGGCGGACAAGATCAGCAAAACCAGAATCCCTGCGCTTAAAATCATCGCTTGAAATCGCATGTCATCCTTCTCCTTCATTTTGGATGGAAGTATAACCAGCATGCTATACAACCCCACTTGCATGCACCGCAACGCTTTACCTGACATTGTTTGTAATTTTGTGAAATTCTATCAGACAGGGATGGAGAAGTCTAGTTGAAACTGAATGCTGAATGCGGGAAACATGTGTAACAAGACGAGGTTCATTCTCCAGTAGAAGGATAGGTGTCGGGTCAGGAGACCCGACCAAAACATGCAGAACATGGCGGGGGCCACGCTCCATCGGAGCGGGCAACCCCATCCTCGAACCTGCCACTACGACGATTCAAGGCATCCACTTCGTACTCGATAATAGGCAGACTCGGTCGGTTGACCTGCCTTCCTTTCACCTTTCGCTACACGTCTAAAAAAAGCTTGGCTCATCACGCCTTTCGGATAGGATAAACAAGACAATCTTTCCTGATGAAATGATCGAACGCTCCAGCATGATGGCCGGAGAAATTTACAAGCGCTTCAAGCGCCCTCTTGCAGAATAATGAGCCTCGAAGCATAAAGGCAGAATATAATGGACATTCTCGAACACAATCGCAACGCCTGGAACCTGGAAGTCGAGCAAGGCAATCCCTGGACCATTCCCGTGACTTCGGAACAGATCGCCGCCGCCAGAAACGGCGACTGGTCGCTGGTGTTGACTCCTGTGAAAAAAGTCCCGAAGGACTGGTACCCCGAATTGAAAGGCAGCAACGTGCTCTGCCTGGCTTCGGGCGGCGGTCAGCAGGGACCGATACTGGCAGCCGCCGGAGCGCGAGTGACGGTCTTCGACAATTGCCCCAGCCAACTGGATCGGGATCGCATGGTGTCTAAACGGGACAGGCTGGACATTCGCTGCGTACAGGGCGACATGGCGGATTTGTCGGCCTTTAAAGATGAGAGTTTCGACTTCATCGTTCATCCGGTGAGCAACTGTTTTGCGGCGGATGTCCTGCCGGTCTGGAAAGAAGCCTTCCGCGTGCTGCGCCATGGCGGCAGCTTGATTGCGGGAATGGCCTACCCGATCACCTTCCTGTTCGATGAAGACCAGCGCAGAAAAGGCGTGCTGCAATTACGGCATCAGCAACCCTATTCGGATCTTACCAGCATTTCGGAAGAGGACCGCATTCGCTGGTTCGGCAAGGATTCACCGGTGGAATTCAGTCATACGCTGGAAACCCAACTCGGCGGGCAACTGGCCGCCGGATTTCACCTGATCGGCTTTTACGAGGACTACTGGGGTGCGCGCAATTCCGAGGAACCCATGGATAACCACTGCCCCAGCTTTTTCGCCACCCGAGCGTTGAAACCCTGAACCCACCTATAGCATCATCCTTCGGCGCGTGTGGCGGTAATCAGATAACTTGCAATGGGACAGTCGAATTCCCCGGCGACCCGCGCGCACTTGGCCATCAGCATGTACACAATGGGGCGATTCGAAACATCATGAAGCGATTCGTAGTTCCCCTGCCCTTTCGAAATAATCAAATCGGCCTCGTTGAAGGCGGTTTGGAATTCCTGCGAGGATTCCTCCAATACGACTCCGGGCAGCTCCGCGCCGGTATCGATTATCGTGGCAACGTCCTCCATCTGCACCTGCGCAGCATCCTTGCGGGTGGCGTCGTTCAGCACGGGACCACCACGGACGGCAAAGGTGGTTTTACCTTCTGGAAAGAGCGAGATAAACAGCTTGTCGAAGACGATTTCCCCGGCATTGTCGCCGATGTACAGAATCCGCTTTGCCTGTTGAACTTTCTCCTGCAACAACGCGCTGTCGTCGCGCACGAACACCGCGCCGGAAACATCCTGCAAGGTTTGCAGAATACGTTCCCGGTTCAGATCGGGAAACGCGCCCAGATCGATGACGTTTCCGGCTACCGCCAAGCGCGCCGCCCGATGAAAATCCCGCCAGCCGTCGTCCTTGGCTTTCAGATCTTGCACGATCTGCATCATCCAGGCATTGACGCGCTGCTTTTCTTCCGCATACGGATCGGGTAAACCCGACTGCTCCCGGATAATGAGATTCAACCTGCGAGCCATGGTTGTCGTCACCGCGTGCGACTCGAACTGCTCCAGTTCACCAAGCACGCGCCGCAGCGTGACCTTGGCGTTTTCCGGGGAAAGTTGTAAGCGTTTGGTCAATGAAATGGTCTGCTTTAAAAAACAGGGCAGGCAATCCAATGCAATGTCCATGACTTTATCCCTTAGTACAGCGTTTTCAACCGGCTGTTGCCGTAATAGTGTTTCAGAATTGTTTCGTAGCTCTGACCGACCAGCGCCCGGCCTATCGCGCCGGTCTGGCACAATCCCACGCCATGCCCAAAGCCTGCACCGTCGATGATGAACCGGCGCGGCTCGCCGTTTTCGCCGTAGTGAATGCGGATGCGGATCAGCGAGGAGCGCAGATCGCCGAGCAAGCGCCGGATGCGCAACTCGCCATGAACCACCTGAGACTTCTCGCTGCCGATGATTTCCAACTCGTTCACGCGCCCCGAAACGCCACGACGTAATGGTTTCAATTCCAGAATGCGACCCAGATTGTAGCTTCGGTTGACAAGAGAAGAAATCTGCGCGGCGCTATAGGAGCGCGTCCAGCGAAACGCTTCCTGGTTGTATCCCGAGCCGCTGGAGTACACGACCGGCGGAGAATCCAGGAAAGCATCCAAATTGCTTTCCGTAATCCCCTTGGAGAATCGGCGATCCTCGGGACCGTCCAGCTTGCCGCGCAGGTTCGGATTGGCGATCTGCGGCCAGACCGACTCGTTATTCTCCGTATACCCGCCGGAACTGGCGCTGTAAACGGTATCCACCAACCCTTCCCCACCGAACAAGAACTGCCCGCGCGTCTGCTCGACAGCCTGGTCCGTCCTGGCAGTGTGGCCGTTGGCGCCATGGTACACCTGACAATGCTGACTCGCGCAGATGTGGAAAGGATCGGCCAGATGCCTTACTCCCAGTTTCGCCAGCAATTGCCCGCGCGCCGCAACCGCCTGGGCCTTCAAGGCATCCATCGGCGCGGAAGGAAAGATTTCGCTGGGCACGGTGCCCTTTAAGACTTCTTCAATCGTAATCGCGTTTCCCAGCGCCAGTTTTCCGTTTCGATCCAGAGTCACGTACAAACTGCCGGAAAAAGAGCGATTGGAAACGCCTTCATTATGAAAACCCTGGTTGTGAGTACAATTGGGTACGAAGATCGGCCCCTGCCCGGTTCTGGTTAATCGCAGCAGATTGCGACTTTCGACCAACAGCCGCCCTTCGGCATCCAGCACCTCGATCACGCCGGATGGCATGGTCTCGATTTGTCGGAAAAGATACGCTTTGGTGTCGAATCGTCCGTTCAGGCGGTCGCGGTGCGCAGTCGCGCTTTTCTCATCGTAGTACGTCCCGGCGACCAGCAGAAAACGCACGTTGTTGACGATCTCCCCTTGCAGGGAAAGAATCGAGCCGATACGCAGAATCGTAGTCGGCACGCCCTGGTTCTTCCAGATCTGAACGAGATCCGTCAGCTCCTCCCGGTCCCGCTGGGCGATCGAATCCACCACCACGTGATCAACGGTGCGCCCCGGTGCCGATTCCCGTAAACGCAGCGTCAATATACCGCTCGCCCCGATGGAAACCTTTCGCGTTTTGTGATTGTATACGGTGGCTTGCAGGTCCGCTTCCGCCGTGATTTCAAGCTTGTCCAGCCCATCCATCAAACCCACACCAACTAGAGGTACGCCCTTGTCGTCGAAGCTCAAGCGGCTGGAATAAAGCAGGCGAATCTGTTCTTGCGCCACATCTTCGTTGACAACCGTGCGCTCATTCGCATAAGCGAAAGCGCCGGACAAACACAGGATAATTGCAACGCAAAGGAAAAAAGTACGGGTTCTCATTTCATATCGATCGGGAATGTGGTATACAATTTGGCTATCACCGACACCCAATGGTGGGATGAATCACAGGTTTTGTCATATCAAAAGCGTGGATGATGAGCAAGCGCTATTTTCAATGGATTTTACTGCTTCTTCTGCTATGCGCAACGAATGTTGCGTGGGGCTGGTCGTTTAAAGATCCCTACCCCTGGGGAGTCTCTTACCGGGTGCTGTCGAGCACCGAACGCGGACTGGTGCGCAGCTACAGTGGATTGGACGCCTTCCAGCGTACCCGTATCGCCCGCTTCTGCAAGGATCAACCCGTTCTCCAAGCGCCTGCACGTGTTTATTACAGTTTCAAATCCAATCATCTTTACGAAGTCGAAATCGACTTCAAGCGCCCGGATAAAGAACTGTTTTCGCGAGTATTCTCCGCATTGAACCAGCAATTCGGCGCAGCCGGGCAACTGGAAAACGGCGAACGTCCCATCGAGTCGCCCTTTTCCCAGCGTTCCTATTCCGACATGGTCTGGACCTCCGAACACAGCCGTGTGAATTTGCGTTACACCGAGAACACAATCGGAAAAAAACAGGTGATTCAGTCTCTTTTCATCACCTATCGGGCGCAACCGAACGCGGGAGGCGATCAACCCCGGCTCTTGATGTCGGATAACCAACTGAAGGGCACATCGGCGCAGAATCTCGTGCTCTCCTATACTGGTGCCATAATTGTCGACCGCTATAAAAGCGATTCTAGAAAACAGAACCTGAAAACGAAGCTGGCCGGCACGGATTTATTAATCGGTGCGATTTCCGGGCGACAGTCCGGCGGGGAAGTGGCCGCTGCTGGAAGTGCGAAATTACTGGAGTTTATGGGATATGACCTGCTGGTTCTGCTCTCCCCCGAATTCTGGGAAAGCAGCCGCAGCACGATCGACGCCTTTCGCCGGGAATTGTCGGCGCACAAGATTCGTTACCTTCGGCCTACTATAGCTAATGCAGCGAAAGCGGCGGCGGTTGCCATTGAAACAAAGGGCATTCGACTGGGATTCATCGGCTATTCCCTGGTCGAGGAGCAAAGCCGATCCTGGACGACCGCAGTAAAAGAAGCCGTTGGCATGGCGACCAACGATGTGACCACGATTTCGTTTTTAAACTACGAAAAGCGCATCCAGAAAGATATCAAGCAACTTCAAGCAGTTACGGACTACGTCATCGTTATGCTGCACTGGCCACAATCCGAAGAAGCTTGCCCCACATTCATTCAGCGACGCGCTGCGGATCTTGCGCTGCAAGCCAATGCGTCCCTGGTTCTGGGTCAACATCCTGAAGAAATTCAACCAATTGTAGAACAGAAGAACAAATTGATCCTGTTCTCCGCCGGAAATTTGAATTCCACATCCTCGGAGAAAGGAAAAGAAAGCTTGATCTTTTCGGTCTCCTTAACCAAAATGGGGATCGCCGGTTACGACTTCAAACCGGTTCGGATGGACGGGTCGTCCGATAACGGATCAATTATACGATTTCTGGATGGCGAAGAAAAACGCCGGGCGCTAGACGAATTCACCTCTCTGTGCCGAGGCTGTACGGAGTATTAGAACGACTTTCGGAGGATTGTATGTACGCCGGATTTTCAACACGTAAAATTCACCGCTTCTCAGTATGGTTCCTACTCATTTTGCTGACCTGTTCGGTTTCTCCAGCTAGTGCCGGAAGTATTTCCAAACAGGAAAAAGCCGCCTACACCAAGTTGGCAGGACATGTTCCCGCAGCGGCTTCTTTCTCGGTTATCATGGCTGATCTGCGGCAAACCATCACTTCGGTGGATGCCATTCTGCAAAAATACAAAAGCGTCGATCCCGAATTTCGATACGAACAATTTATCTTTTCCTTGCGCGGCGGTCTGGGCTTCAACCCGCTTTCCGCAAAAGAACTCTCCGATGCCGGTTTCGATCTGGACTTTGGTGGTGTGGCCTTTTCCCTCTCCCAGGACTCCGTCCCGATGATCGTCGCTCGGGCGGCCAACGTCGAAAAAACGCAGGCCACCTTGAAAAATCTGGTGGAACAGATGGCCCAGTCCAAAGCCTGCCCGGATCGCAAAGTAGGAGAACTGACGGTCCATGGTTTCAGCCAGGACGGCCTTTGCACCGGCGCAGTGGATCTGGCCTACGTTATCCAGGATCAACTGATTTACCTGATGGGGCAGCCGAAGGACTCGGCTCAGTTCGACAAGCACCTGAATTCCGTTGTGAAACTGAAAAAGGCAAAAAGTCTGGCCTCCGACCGCATGTTCATCAAAATGCTGGGACGCCTGGACAATCAAACCTCGCTGGTCAGTTACAACAACTACAAGCGTTACGTGAAGGATCTCAAACAGAATGCGCGCCGCGCCCAATCCGAACTGCGCCAGCAGTTGGGCGATTCCGCCAATACTCCCTACGTGGATATGCTGGAAGATATCGTTGGCATGGCAGAAGGCTTCGGCGGTCAGATCTTTGCCGTATCCATCAAGCCGCAGGGCGTTTCCTTCGTACATGAACTGATCGGCAATAAGAAAAAGATCGCCAAATTCAAAGGCTTTTTCCAGCGCTCGGGTCCGACGGTCATGAGCGCGCTGAAACTCAAATCCGATCCGATCGGAACGCTGTACGGCACCGTGAACTTCAATGCCATCAAAAAGCACCTGTTTACCATCAGTCCGCGCTTTAAAAAGCAATTCGCCACCTGGAAACAGGACGTGATGACCCAGACCAAGCTGGATCTGGAAAAGGATTTCATTCAGAACGCCAATGGCGAAATGGCGGTGCTTTTCTATGGCTTGAATCCCATGCCGCCTGCCATTACCCAGGCTTCCACCGTGACAGACAATGACATGGTAGGTTTGGCGAAATTGGTTTTGATGGCGGGAATCAAAGATGTGCCGCGCACGAAACACCTGCTGCAAACCCTTAAAGACATGTTGACGAAACAGGGCAAAGTGGCAGGAGAAATCACTACCGCGACAGGAGACAATTTCCTGAACCTGAACCTCGACGGCGTTCCCGTTCAGTTGGGTATCATCGGTAAAGCCTTCATGGTTGCCGTCGGTACGGACGCGATCAATCATGTGCTGGACCCTGCCGGCAAATTGAACCTGGCAAGCAACGGCAAAGTTGCCGGAGATATGGCTCTTGACTTCCAACGCCTGGGTCAGACGATGGAAAACTTGAAGCCGCCTGCGGATTCCCCCAACACACAATTACACCAGCAGTATCAGGTTTGGAAAACCCAGGCCGCAGGGAAAATCGCCTTTATCAAGGATCTAAAGATTCAATCACTACAAATCCCGGACGGTTTCCGGACGCAGGGAGAACTGCGCTTCTAGGCTAAATCATGCAACGAATCAACCTCGGACTGGTCGTCTTCTTCTATGGCGCGCTGATGGCGGCGGCCATGGGCTGGGCGTGGCTTCGCGGCGATTCGATGGTCTTCGTTCATCCCGAATGGCTCGGGCGTATTTCGGAAACGGATATTATTCGAGGAGTGGCTCTGGGGCTGGCAACGGCGATTGCCGTTGTGGTGCTTTCGCGGCTTAGTGTGGCTTACTTTCAATGGTCGCGTAATCTGGAACGGGATTTCGGGCGTCTATTGGGACGCATCACCATCGTGGATATTTTAGTCATTGCCTTCTTTTCCGGCATCGCCGAAGAGGCGTTTTTCCGGGGCGCGATGCAACCCGCCATCGGCTGGGTCGCCACCACGCTGCTTTTCGGTTTATTGCATATCGGACCATCCAAACAGTACATTCCCTGGACGATCTCCGCACTGGCGCTGGGCGGCTTGTTGGGTTGGTATTTCGAGCAAACCGGAACCCTGGCCGCACCGATTGTCGCTCACGTCCTGATCAACCTGATCAACCTGATGTTTATTCGCAAAGCCAATTCCGTGGACACCCGCGCATAGTCTGCCTGGCTGTTAGAAATAAGTATTCTTTGAAATACGTCATAACCAAGGGTGCCACGTGGCAAAGCGGAATGGAATGGAGCTTGCCCGTGTTCTTGTTTTGGCTCATGGGCAACCTGCGGTTCGCCCATGCCACCCACCGGGCACCCACTTCCAATAACACAACTCAACTAGCAGTGACCACTATTACATCTGCTACATCTGCACCTGAATGATGCGATAGAGTCCGGCTTCGGCATCTCCAAAGCGGCGAGTCAGTTCGTCCACGGCCTCCTCAGCGGCCTGATGTGCCCGCTGATCCTGCAAGTCGTCCAATAAGCGGAAATGCCCCAGCCGTCTGCCAATACGAAAAAGCAGGCGCTCCTCTTCCGGCATCTGCAAATAGCGGTCGATGACACCCAGCATGTAGTCGCGATCCCGGGGAAAAGTGCCTTCGACTTCCATCAGCAAATTCCGGTCGTGATCGCTTGCCAGCGTACTGTGAATATCGCCCAGCGCTTCGGTCATGCGCCGGATTTCATGAACGAGCCCTTCTTCATCCAGCAGCACAAAGCTTCCCTGCTTCAGTTCGTCGGCCAGTTCGCTACCCGGCAACGGATAGAAGCTGCGCAGGCGAATGAAATGCGGATCGATGGCGGTCAGCACCCTGGCAGTCTCGATGGCGTGCCGTTCGCTTAACTCACCCCCGCCCACACCGGGCATGACATATTCCGACAATTCCAGCCCGGCTTGCTTGGCCGCCTGCCCTCCGGCGATATGCCCTTCGGCTGTCACCCCTTTGCGGATAAACGCTAACACCTCGTCGGAGCCGGATTCCAGCCCAACATGCACACGCGTTAACCCGGCCTTTCGAATTTCCGTAAGCGCCTGTGCACCGCGCTGGGCCAGCGTTCGCGAGCGGGCATAGCTGGTTACACGTTTCACGTTTGGAAAACGCAGATAGAGATGCTCTAACACCGCCACAAGATCTTCCGCAGGCAAAGCCAAGCTGTTGGCGTCCTGCAAAAAGACGTTCTGCCCACCCCCCACCAGGAAAAGCGCAATCTGATAGCTTAAATGCGTGCCAACGCCTTTTCGGGCGACGGCTTCCAGCACCTGTTGCGTCATGCGTCCGCCATCCAGTTGTGCTTGCTGCAACAACAGTTCGGCAATCGCCGCCATGCGATCGATATCGTCTTTGACCTCCTGTACGGCGCGTTTTTCGAAACGTTGCCCATGATAGCTGGTACAGAAGCGACACCGATTGTAGGTGCAATTTCGACTGACCCGCACCAGTAAACTCGACGCCTCGGAAGGTGGACGAATCGGCCCGGTTTCGTATTCGTATGAAAAACTCATGAAATTCCTTGTTTTTCAATGGATGCCCAAAGGCATCCAAAGCAATTGAGTATCACTTACATAACCACATCCATAACAGGCTATCAGCAGGGAATATGCAGCCTGTTTACAGGGGTTACTTTTCCCTTGCCTGTCCATTCGACATGCATTATCCTGCCAAATCTTATTGGGAAATTCCAGGTATTTGAACAGTTGACCCTTTAGAAATCGAGAAAAACGATGAGTAAGACATACGATCCAACGGCAATCGAAGCGAAATGGCGACAAATCTGGGAAGAACGTGGCGATTACAATCTGGACCTGACCGACGCCCCCAACCCGTTTTACAATCTGATGATGTTCCCCTACCCTTCGGCGGAAGGTCTGCACGTTGGAAATTGCTTTGCCTTTATCGGATCGGACATTTATGGCCGCTACAAGCGCCTTAACGGCTATTCGGTTTTCGAGCCGATGGGCTTCGACGCTTTCGGCATCCACTCGGAAAACTTCGCGCTGAAAGTTGGCAAGCATCCGGCGCAACTGACCAAAGAGAACGTCGAGAATTTCCGCGAAAACCAGTTGAAAAAACTGGGAAACATGTTCGACTGGACCCACTCGCTGGATACCACCTCGCCCGAGTATTACCGCTGGACCCAGTGGATCTTTCTGCAACTGTACAAAAACGGTCTGGCCGAAAAACGAACGGCCCCGGTCAACTGGTGCCCGGAATGCAAAACCGTTCTCGCCGACAGCCAGGTGGAAGACGGCTTCTGCGAACGTCACGGCGATGTGAAGGTAGAGCAGCGGGAACTCTCGCAGTGGTTCTTCAAAATCACCGATTACGCAGAGCGACTGCTGAACAACCTGGACAGCATCGACTGGCCGGATATCGTCACCAACGTGCAACGCACGAAAATCGGCAAGAGCCTGGGCGCAACGGTTACGTTTACACTGGAAACAAGCAGCGAAGCCTTTCAGATCTTCACGACACGCCCCGATACCCTGTGGGGTGTCACCTACATGGTCTTCGCTCCCGAGCATCCATTGGTCGAGAAAATCACCACCGACGAGCAGAAACAGGCGGTGCACGACTATCAGGAAAAAGCCAAGAAGAAATCCCATTTCGAACGTTCGGAACTGGTTAAGGAAAAAACCGGCGTCTTCACCGGAGGCTATGCGATCAATCCCGTGAACGGCGAACAGGTGCCGATTTACATCGCCGATTACGTTCTGATGGACTATGGCACCGGCGCGATTATGGCCGTTCCCGCGCACGACCAGCGCGACTACGAATTCGCCAAAGTCATGAATATCCCGATAATCGAGGTCATCGCTCCCGACGGCAAGGCCCAGGGTGATTTGGGCGAAGCCTATAGCGGTCCCGGCCAGATGATCAACTCCGGCGATTTCACCGGCACCCCCGGTTCGGAATCCATCGAAAAAGTCACCGCCTGGCTGGAAGAAAAAGGCACCGGCAAGGGCAGCATCAATTACCGTCTGCGCGACTGGTGCATCAGCCGCCAGCGCTACTGGGGACCGCCCATTCCGATCGTCAACTGCGAAAAATGCGGCGACGTCCCGGTTCCGGAAGATCAGCTTCCGGTCCTGCTCCCCGAATCGGACGACTATATCCCGGATGGCAGCGGAAAAAGCCCCTTGGCCCGCAACGACAACTGGGTTCAGACGACCTGCCCGAAATGCGGCAGTCCCGCTCGCCGGGAAACGGATGTCAGCGACAATTTCCTGGACAGCGCCTGGTACTACCTGCGCTATCCCAGCATCGGCCACGACACGGAGTTTTTGAACAAGGAAATCACCCAGAAGTGGCTGCCGGTGGATATGTACATCGGCGGTAAAGAACACAGCTTCGGGCATCTGCTCTATTTCCGCTTTATCACCATGGTGTTGCATGATCTGGGTTATCTGCACTTCGAAGAACCTTGCAAGTCCTTCCGCGCACACGGCATCATCACCAAAGACGGCGGCAAGATGAGCAAGAGCAAGGGCAACGTCATCAACCCGGACGACTTCATCGGACGTTACGGTGCGGATACCTTCCGCCTGTACCTGATGTTCATCGGTCCCTTTACGCTGGGCGGCGATTTCGACGACCAGGGCATTACCGGTTGCCGTCGCTACGTCGAAC
This sequence comes from Myxococcota bacterium, assembly GCA_965140415.1. Lineage (GTDB taxonomy): Bacteria > Myxococcota_A > SURF-8 > SURF-8 > SURF-8. The sequence continues at coordinate 2,190,547 of OZ223209.1, read as the reverse complement.
GGCTGTTCGGTTTCATCGATCAGGGAACGAACGACGTTTGCCCGGACGCGGTGCTGCGACAGTTGCACCGTACCATCAAAAAGGTCGGCGAGGATATCGAATCGCTTTCCTACAATACCGCCATCGCACAACTGATGACGCTGTTGAACGACATGCGCGCCGCCGACGCCAGAAGCCGTGAACTGCTTGAAACCTATGTGGTTTTGGCAGCCCCCTTCCTGCCGTTCGTGGCGGAGGAACTTTGGGCGGCGCTGGGTCATACGGACGCTTCGGAGAGCGTACACAACCAGCCTTGGCCAAGCTACGAAGACGCTTTGCTGATCGACAATACCATCACGGTCGTCGTGCAGGTCAACGGCAAACTACGCGGCGAATTGACCGTTGCTCGCGATACAGCCAAGGACGAGTTGGAAAAGCTGGCCCTGGAAAACGAAAAGGTCAAGAAATACCTGACCGCAACGGTGCGAAAGGTGATCGTCGTTCCGAACAAACTGGTCAATATCGTGGCCAAGTAAGGCAGGCTGCGGATGGGGCGCATCCGAGTTCGTATCGCCGAAGAAGCAGGATTCTGCTTTGGTGTGTTGCGCGCCATCGAACTGGCGCGCCAGCAACGCGCAATGGGACGCCCCGTTTATCTGTACGGCAATCTAGTCCATAACCAGCGTGTAATCAAGCTGTTAGAAGAGGAAGGCATCCTTTCCGACTTGCCGGATGGCTCCCTTTCCGGCAGCGTTATCCTGCGTGCGCATGGTGTGACGAGCACCGAGAAAGATGCACTCTCTGCCCGCAGCGAACACATAATAGACGCAACCTGCCCCATGGTTCAGACCATCAAACAGAAAATGGATCACGCGCTCTCTCAAGGAGGGCGCGTTCTGCTTTTCGGCAAAGCGGAACATCCCGAAGCCCAGGGACTCAAAGACAACCGCGACGAAATCGAAATCGTACAATATCCAAGCGATATCAACGCTCTGAAAACATGGATCACGGAATCGGCTTCCATTTCCCTGTTTTCTCAGTCAACGATGATGCTTTCCGATTTCGATGAAATCACCAGAAAACTTGTTGAAATCCGACCGGATGCCGTTATTCGGAACACGATCTGCGACTCATCTCGCAAGCGCCAGCAAGCGCTTATCGAACTGGCAAAACAGGTGCCGCTGGTCCTCGTTGTGGGCGACGAAACCAGTTCCAACTGCAACTCTCTGGTCGATCTGGCCAGTCAAATCACTCAGGTGCAACGTGTTTCCTGCCTTGCTGAAATCGATGTCGGTTGGTTCGAGGATCTTTCGGAAATCGGCCTGACGGGCAGTGCATCGACACCGCCGGAGCTGATCCGAGAAGTTGCTGAAGCAATCGAAGCAATCGAATAACGGTTCTCCAAGCAACATCAACAACCTAAAGGAGATATTACTCATTTCTATCCATCGAGTAATCCGGGTGTGCCATGGTCTCACGGAATGAAAATTCCGGGAGGCCGTGTGTAACCACAAGAAAACACACAGCCTTCCACGATCTTCGATCGCGTAAGACTATGGCACAAATCCTTCAGATTAGTAGCTAAATATGACGAATATCCAGCCTGTCGTTTCCTTCAACCTCCAATCTCTTTTCCGGAATGTTTTCTCTAGGCTTCGTCTCTTTGCAGAGTAGAGGCTTATTCAAAATACGGTAAGGGGTAATAATAATGAGAGCCCGGAAACGCACTGTCATGAAAATCGGTCAGGAAGCGCCGCACTTTTCACTTGATACATACAACGGTTCCAGCTTTCGTCTTGCCGACCGTAGAGGCAGCAAACTGTGGCTTTCCTTTTTCCGATACTCCGCCTGTCCATTATGCAATTTGAGAATTCAAGAAATGATCGACCACTTCGATGTGTGGAAATCCAAAGGACTTCGAATTGTGGCCGTGTTTCAAAGCCCGGTTGAAAAGATCGGCCAATACGTCGGTCGCCAGAATCCCCCTTTTCCACTACTGGCCGATCCCGCCGAAGCGGTTTACGATCTCTATGGCGTGAATGACAGCGTTACTGCGATGATGCGCCCGGCTTTACTCTTGAGACTGGCGAAGGCGCTCACAAAGGGCTTTCTGCCCGGCATTCCAGACGGCACCCTTACTCGCATCCCCGCAGATTTTCTGATCGACGAGACAGGCCATATCGGCGATATGTATTACGGCAGAGATATCGGCGATCACATTCCATTCGAGCGTGTAAATCGCTTTCTCTGATCGGTCCGTTTTTGGGGTTTCCTTTCAAAAGCGAATTGATCGAGACGAAGTAAAAGAAAACCTAACATACGGCTCTTGATAAACGGGCATTACCGGATCTAGAAACGCAAACCTAGCCTATTTCTCATTTACTCGATGTCCGTGCCGATGCGTAGGCGATCCAGATAGGCCGAGTAGCCGAAGGTCTGATCCCGCTTTTTCCCTGTGACTTCGGATAGAATATTCGCTTCGACCAGCAGGTTGATCGCTTTCATGGCGGTTGGCTTGGTCGTTTTCAATCGCTCCACCACATTGGCCGCCGTAAGAATCGGACTCATAGGCAACTGCTCGAACAGCCGCAAGCCCATGACTGTCGCATTCGGCAGTGCCAGCAATTTTTCCCGGTCGCGAGAAACTAGATCGAAGAGATCCTTCGCTACATCCGCCGCTTCTTTCGCAATCACGGCCACACCTTCAAGGAAAAAGGCGATCCAGGCTTCCCAATCGCCATGGGTTCGGACACGGTTGAGCAGGCGATAGTATTCGGCGCGGTGTCGTTTGAAAAACAGGCTCAAGTAAAGCAAGGGTTGGGAAAGTTGTCCCCAATGCTCGAGGAGCAGGATGATCAATAATCGTCCGAGTCTGCCGTTGCCGTCCAAGAAAGGGTGGATCGTCTCGAACTGCACGTGGATCAAACCGGCACGCACGAGCGGCGGCAGGGGATCGTCGATATGGATGTACGTTTCCAAAGCACCGAGCAATTCGGTAATCAACTGTGAGGGCGGCGGCACATACACCGCGTTTCCGGGGCGCGTACCGCCGATCCAGTTCTGGCTGCGACGAATTTCACCGGGTTGTTTGTCACCGCCACGTGCTCCTTGCATCAGGTGCTTGTGAGCTTCCGTGAGCAAACGCATGGACAACGGCAATCCGTTTTTTCGGCTCAGCTCCTCGCGAGCGTACTTCAAGGCGTTGATATAGTTGCAGATTTCCTCGACATCGGCTTTGAGCGTCTCACCCGTTCGATCCGTGGCCTCGTAAGTCAGAAGATCGATCAACGTGGCCTGCGTCCCTTCGATCTGAGAAGAAATAACCGCTTCCTTGCGGACGAAACCATAGATGAACCATTCCATGGACGGCACCATCTCTCCGGCCAACTCCAGGCGATCCAGATGATGTTCGGCTTGGTGCAGGAGTTCGATCAGGTTTTCATCCAGGGAAAAGGACGGATCTTGCGGAGGCAAGGGATGGGGAACGAACGCCTTTACCGTCTCACCCGCCACGCTGCTTTCTTCATATTTTCCGGTCACCCGTTTCATGCGACCTCCATTAGTAAAGTATTCTTAACTACCTCAGCAGAAAAGTAAAGGATCTTTTACTTTTATATTTGAAAAGTGAAAGTCCTTTTACTTGCGTGAAACAATTCGACTGAAATTACACGATCTGCCGGACAGCGAATTTGCCGCAAAAAGCTCCCTTTGCCACTACCTTACCGTAGACGACCACAATCCGACCGCTATTGACACGTAAACAGACACTACCGATAGGTGAAAATCGGTTAAAAATCGAATTTTACTCCGCGCGTAAACGAATTTTCGGAGTTCGGCGCTGTTTATGACAACTTTCACTGGTCGTTTACGGTCTTTTTGTGTGGATCTAGTGTGCGTCTTCGGATCTTTGCGGCACAGCCGATTTGCAGTTTATGCTGCGTGTTGCATTTATCGAGAAGTCATCCAGCAAGAGAAACGCCTCATTAATAAAAATCACCCAGAAAACTACAAAAAAAATGCTCTTCTCGCATTTTTATAACCGGCATTTTTTTCCTAGCCCACTCTGTTTAAACGAGTTGATTCATCCGCTTTTTGGCTGAGTTTCAACCAAATCGAAGCCGCACTAGGAATTATTTTCCTAGTGTGAGAATATTTTTCCTAGTTATTTCAAGTGGTTACAAAATTTTTCCTCTAAACTCCACTCGATAGAAACCGAATACAAGATATAGAGAGCGAGATTTTTTTTCGCGGACTTTTGGAGCAAGGACCAATGAGCATTACCAGCAATTCCAACATCACAGAATCTCAGCTTCGGAATTACTCGCTTGATTTAGGTCAAACGCGCTCGGCGAAAAACGACAAAACTTCCAGCAGCAAAGCGGTTGAACCTTCTCAAGATATTCTGCGGTTAGCGAATCAGATTCGCAATCGTGCAGAAGCCGCTCGCGTTCAATTGGAAAGTCGCTCCTCGATCTCGGACGTCAGTGCCCTGCAAATGGCGGATATGTCTTCCACTCGCATCGATCTGATTCTGAACCGCCTCACTGACCTTGCACAATCGGTTGGAGTTTCTGGCGATACGGAAAATGTAGCGAACATTCAATTCGAAATCGAACAACTGGGTCAGGAAATCAACCATATCGTCGCCACCACCCGCTTCAACGATCGCAACCTGATCGATGGCGAATTCGGCGTCAATCGTCTTGGGCCGTACTATCCCGTGGATATCGTTCCGCAAAACGGCGTTTTGGAAATCGATGTCGCCAACTCTCAGGCCGGCACGATCTGGTACGTCAGCGAATTATCCGAAAATCCGGCGCAAATTACGCTAACCAACGGCAAACAGCAACAGACCCTGGATGTTTCAGAGGCCATCGCGTTGGAACGCGGCGAGCAGGCCGATTTGAATTTCGACGAACTGGGCTTGCGCATTCGGGTTGACGAGCGCTTTTCCCTGGACAACTTGAGAGCAGGTTCGGTAAACGACGCCAGCCGGATCTACACGATTCAGGATACGGCGGCGGTCTTTTCCGTTCCGGCAGAAAATGGAGAACGGGAACGCGTGGCTCTGGCTCTGCCGGATTTGTCCTTTGCCGCTCTTTTGGGGAACGATTTCGCACAGAACGTTGTTGAAGGAGATACACAGGCAGTAACAGAAAGCCTGGAACAGGCCAAAGGCGTGGTCAGCCAGGTTCGTGAATCGATTCAGCAATTACTGGATCGCTACGCCGCCGACATGAACGCTCCGGCGTCATTGGACACTTCTTTCGGAACGTCAATCGAATCCAGCGCCCAAGCAACCGACTTTGTGTCGGATCTGCAAAACGGGTTATTGGAAACACCGACACTCGCTCTGGTCGCTCAGAATCATCTGTCGGCCCAGGCGGTTTATCCACTCCTGCTTCGCTAGCAGCGAGTAACACGTTCCGGCTTGGAACGTCACATTTCCATTCCCTCATTTTGGGGAACCTGCCCGGTTCCCCATCCTCTTTTTATGAACAAGCGTGCATATACGAAAACGACCCGCGAAGTCATCCTCGCGGGTCGCATAAGCATCGATCTGTAATCTGCCGAAACTAGAAGTTGTTGTCCTGTTCCTGGAAGAGCTTGGCGTTCAATGACGTGACGATGTCCGCCTGTTCGCGCGTTTGCTTGAGCCAGCCGGAAAAAGCCTGATTGGCCAAGCCACTCTGCATGCGGCCCATTTCCTGGTCGCGCACGGCGATGAAGTCTTCCCGAGTGGGAATTTTGTGTTCTTTAAGTTTGACGACGAAAAAGTTGTCGAAGACTTCGAAGACCTGGCCGGGCAACGGTTTTTCCTCGGTCAGTTTCCAGGACGCTTCGAACAGTTCTTCGCTGGAGCCGATCAATGGAATGTAAGTGCCGCTGGTGCGCGCGAATTCACCGCTCTGCTCCACTTTCAACTTCGTGTCTTCACCCATCTCGGCGATGATGTCTTCAAAGCTTTTACCACCGCTGGCCTGCGCCCAGAAATCCTGCGCGGCTTTTTTGGTTTGTTCCTTGGTGTTTTCCTGCTCGATCAATTTCGCGGCGATTTCGTTCGTCACCTGATCCAGCGTACGCTTTTCTTCCGTCGTCTTCTCTTCAACCTTGATCACGTGCCAACCGAACTTGCTCTTGACCGGATCGGAAATCTGCCCGACTTCCAACGCAAAGGCGGCGTCTTCAAATTCCTTGACCATACGCCCACGGCTGAACATTCCCAAATCACCGCCCTTGGTCTTGGTGGGGCCTTCGGAGTATTCCTCTGCCAGTTTGGCAAAATCATCCGGCTCCGCTTTGGCTTTCTCGGCGATCTCATCGATTTTCTTTTTGGCCTGCGCAAGCTGCTGCTGGCTCATATCATCGGAGGTTTTGATCAGGATATGACGAGCATGGACCTGTTCCGGTTTTTCGAACTCGGATTTGTTGTTGTTGAAATAGTTGCTGATTTTCTCGTCTTCTTTTTCGACGTAGGCTTTGATTTCCTCTTCGGTCGGGGCGACGTCACTTTTGTAGTCCGCGCTGTTGAACTTGACGAAATCCAACGTGATTTTCTCGTTTTCGAGTTTCCACTGATCGAAGGCGTAATTCTCCGAAACCATGGGGCCGTTACGCAATAACGAACGAATACGATCACCGGCCATGTCTTCCTTGTGCTTGTCTTCGTAGCGATTCACGCTCATCTTGTAATAGTAGTTGACCATGCGACGATACAGATCGCGATCGAACGCGCCGCTCTCGTCTTTGAAGGCTCCCGATGTAACGATATCGCGCCCAGCTTCCTTGTCGCCGACCGCCAAGCCCAGTTCTTCACCGGTTTGAGCCAGCAGGACGCTGTCCACCACCTGGTCGAAGGCTTTCTGCTTCAGGTTGTATTCTTCGGCCTTCTGGTTGTTGAAGTTCGGATCGAAACGCTGGTAATTGCTGAAGAGCTGGTTGTAGTAGAAACTCCACTCACCGCTCGTCACCACTTGACCATTGACTTTACCCGCGATGGCTAGATCGCTGGTGCAGCCCTTGGAACCGGGACCGAACTGCAATGCGAAAACCACGATAATGATACCGAACAAAATTGCGATCAAGAACGAACTGGACCGTTCCCGCATCCACTGCATATTCATCGTAACACTCCTTCGGACGATTGCCCACTCGTAAGGGGTTTCACCATATTGGCCGATTAACCTACTTTAGCGGGACGGAAAAATCAACATATTTTCCTATACTATGAATACAGAAAAGAAAGTGGGAAAAAATCGCCTTTAATTTCAGGAAGGAAAGACTCTTGTCAGAAAGAAGTCCGTCATGCTAGGATTCCATATTGTCCGAGCGATTCCGTATATTTCACGAACGAATACGCATCGTATTTCAAGCTGTAAGGAGATGTACCCGCTATGAAAATCGACACGGCAAACGCCTTATGCCTGGCTTGGTTGACTATCGCCGGTTTGCTGGGGTGTTTCGGTTGCGAATCGAGCAGCGGCAGCATTCATACAGATGGCGATTACGAAACAAGCGACGTACCAAACGCCTGCATTCAAGATGCTCTGGATTGCCAGGATGACTGGGTGATGCGTTGCGAAAGCGGTATTTGGGCGCGTGAACAGGATTGCTCCAAAGAAGGCCTGATCTGCCGGGAAGGAGCCTGTATCGAGCCTTCAGACGGCGATCTGGACCTTGAAACCGAGACTTCCGAAGACATCGAAGATGAACACTCCCCTGATGGCGACAACGATTCCATACCTCCCGATGGCGATCAGGAAGCAGATGCGGATCCGGATACAATCGACGGTGATATCGATCCTGAGATGGAACAAGAAGAGCAGGAATCGTTTGAATCCGAACTGGAAATGGAATCCGACGCAACAGATACGACTGAACAAAGCGAATGGGCATGCAATACCGGAGCCTGCTGCCTGGATGGCGTCTGGTTGAACGAAGGCGACACCTGCCTGATCGGTCGTGATGAACTGGACTGCACACAGGATGTCTGCAATGCCGAGCATCAGTGCATTCACCCGGTGGTGGAAAATCGCTGCTTGATCGATGGTCAGTGCTACAGCCACCTGGACCCGAACCCGATAGACGCGTGCAGTCTGTGCTACACGACCTTGAGTCAAGAGCAATGGACCGTACTGCCGGATGGCACGCGATGCAGCAACGGAAACGGGTCGTGCCAGTCGGGAGAATGCGTGATTCCCTGCGATACCGGAAATTTCGGAGAATGCGAGGATGGCAGCGCGGACACCTGGAACGTCTGCATCGACAGTCGCTGCCACATAGGCGGCGCACTTTTACGCATGGTCGGCCACGACGATCAAATCAACGATATCATCTTCGATCCAAACGGAGAACGCCTGTACAGCGCCGGGCATGACGCCAAGGTGAAAGTCTGGCAACTCTCCGATGGCCAGCTTTTGCATGACATTCTAGGTCATGCCGGTCGGGTTTATGCGCTCGCATTGACCCCGGCAGGCGACAAACTGATCAGCGCTGGTGAAAAGGGAACGGGGACGGATCTGCCGATCAAACTGTGGAACCTGTCCAACTGGACTCCCGCAGGCAGTATGGGCGATCATAGCGAAGCCGTTCGAGCCCTGGCCGTTGTCAATGAAAGCAATGCGCTGGTCAGCGGAGATGATGCAGGACGCATCGAAATCCGCAACCTGGAAACAACAAGCGAAGTGGCATCGCTGGATGCCCACTCTGAAGGTCTGCGTGGACTTTCCGTTGCTGCGGGAGGCGCGTTCTTCGCCAGCGGTGGTTGCAAGCACACTCGTTGGGGATACTGCGACGAAGGCGAAATCAAGCTGTGGCAGGCAGGCGGCTCCTTTGCCGGTGTGGTATCCGATACCAACGAACTGGTGCCATCCGTGGCCTTCGTAAACGACGCCGATCGCCTGGCCTTTGCGGCGCGACTGGACAATAGCGGCGCACTGCGGGTCTATACGATCTCGCAAGGTCAGCGCACATTGAACCTCACCGCGCACGCAGAGGAAATCAACGATGTCGCCGTGTCACCCGATGGAGCCTGGATTGCCACGGCGGGCTGCAACGCATCGGAAGGGCCGAGCTGCACCCAGGGCGGTATCGCGCTCTGGTCAGTGGCGGATGGTTCACAAGTTACGGCTCTGCACGGCCATAACGGTACAGTACGTACCCTGGCATTTTCCGCAGACAGTCGTTATCTCGCCAGTGGCGGCGGAGATGGTACATTGATGGTATGGGATCTGCAAAGGCTTCAACCATGAGGAGCAAGATGAAGCGCTGCTCAAACACGAAAACCTGCGATATGAAGCGAATAATACAACCCGTGCTCATTACACTGGCTGCACTGCTTGCCGTTTTCTGGCAGACAAGCACCCAAGCGACGGAGAGTGAGACCACGGAAACAGCGGCGCAAGCCCCGAAGATTGTCTTCGAGCGCAGCGAACACGACTTCGGGAAACTGGTTCAGGGGCAAGCCGTGGAAGCTTCGTTTGTTTTTCACAACAAGGGAACAAGCGACTTGCAGATCTGGAAGATCGAGTCATCCTGCGGCTGCACCGCCGCCACCGTCGGTCAAACGCGCATTCCTCCCGGCGGCAAGGACGCCGTCAAGGTGCGCTTCGATACAACGAACAAACGCGGCAAATTGGAAAAACCGATTGTCGTGCGCAGCAACGATCCGAAGAACCCCAAAGTCACCTTGATTTTAAAATCCGTCGTGATCGTGGAACTGGATTTCGAACCGCGTCTGCTGCTGCTGGAATGCCCCAAGGCAGGACAGACCATGGAGGCAACGGTTCGGCTGAAAAACAACAGCAAGCGCAAATTCACGCTCACGAGTTTGGAGAGTTCGCGCCCGGAGATCGTAGCCGATATCAAGCGGAAAACCTTGCAGCCCAACGCCGAAACCACGCTTTCTTTCAAGATTTCGGTACCTGCAAACATCCAGGGAAACTTGAGTGGCCGCTTGATTGTTCGCACCACGGACGCCACGGTTAAGGACATTTTTCTGCCGATTCTGGTCAAGGTCAAGGGAGCGACAAAACGCCCCGACGCGCATCGTCGCCCGCTGCCTCGCGGACTGAAATAGTCCGACACGAAACCTCACGAAGCATCAAGGAGTTCAAACGTATGCTGACAGTCTATATCGACGCCGACGGCTGCCCGGTGAAAGAACAAGTTTACAAGGTCGCCGCGCGTTACCAACTGAAGGTCTTCGTGGTTGCAAACAAATATTTGAACGTACCGGCCTCCCCCCTTATCGAAGCAGTGGTGGTGGGACAACATTTCGATGAAGCGGACGACTGGATCGCCGAGCGTGCTGAAACAGGAGATTTGGTGGTCACGGCGGATATTCCGCTGGCCAGTCGTTGCTTGAAGAATGGAGCGCGCGTACTGGGCAGCAAAGGACGCGAATTTACGGAGGAGTCCATCGGTTCGGCGTTGGCGTCGCGCCAGGTAAACGAGCACCTGCGCAACCTGGGAGTGATGACGGGCGGGCCCGCCCCGATGGCACAGAAGGACCGCTCGCGCATTCTTTCAAAACTGGATGACGTGATGAGCGCGTTGGTTCGCGAATATAGAGATTAGAGTCACTATTAGTTGAGTTGCGCTATTGGTAATGGGTGGCCGGGTCTTCGATTCGGTACGAATCGATGGCCTGGAATTCTCCAAATTGCACGGCCATTCGCCTTATGGGCGAAAGACCGTGGCACCCTTGAATGTGGCACATTTCAAATAATACAAGGTCTAATTCCGTTTACGCCCACAAGAAATGACACCGACTGTTTTGCGACAAGGATCTTACATCGGAGAGAAACGATTCGCCTGCCAGTACTGCTCTTTCAAGGCGGTTTGCTGCTTTAACAGAGCATGATAGTGCTTCGATTCCCAATCGGCCAGTTCATTGAAGAAACGCTTAAGCGCAGCATCTTCGGTCTTTTCGGCCTGCTGACGATAGAAAGTCTGGGCAGACTGCTCCAATTGAATCGCCACCGAAAGCGCCGTCATTTCGTAGTGAGCATCTTTGATGCGCGCCAATAGTTTCTCCGAAAAGATCGGGTTGACGCTGTCGAAAACCGGAGCATTACCCAGGCTCGCATCCGCGTCCAGCGATCCGGTCTTTTCGATTGAATCGTAATTGAGTTTCAGATATGTGGCGTGGCCCAGTTCGTCTTCCGCCAATTCAGCAAAGACCTTTTTCCCCTGCTCGTCGCTGGTGCTGGCAGCCGCCATTTTGTAAAAGTAATGGCCTTCGTTTTCCGCCTGAATCGCCTGGCGCAGTGCATTTTTCAGTTCGTTGAGATCGTTCATCTTTTCTCCATATTTCCAAATACAAGTATCCCCTCAGCTACTCCGGCAGGTTTTCTTTATAACTGCTCAGCGCCCGACTCAGCAGGCTGACATGCCCCTTTTCCTCCTGGATGATCGCTTCCAGTTGCTGCTTGCCCCACTCGCTCGGAGTCACATCCTTCAAACCTAAAAAGAAAACGATCGCATCTTTTTCGCGCTCGATCGCCTGCTCGAAAACTTCTTCCACCGTTTCCAATCCGGAAAAGGTTTCCTCTGGCTTTTCGTCGCGCTTGAAGATGTGACCGTCGGCCAGGGCTTGCAAATACAGCATGGCCTCATTATCGGGATCGTAACCCTGCACCGCAAAATCCTTTGCGACTTGCTGGCGCATCTTCTTGAACAGCGCCTCGTGTCCATCCTCCATTTCTGCCAATCCGGTAAGCAATCGCACGGCATCCGGTTCCTGCATGTGCTCTGCGGCGCGACGATAAAACGCAGCCCCGTTTGTTTCGATCTTTTCCGCCATTTGCAGGATTTCATCGATGTTCAATGGAGGCAAACTCATGATCAATCTCCTAGCAGTCATCCGGGTTATGGTTCGATTCATCACAGCATGATGCATCGTATAGGCACAATGAACACTACGCGGCAGCTTAAGCCCAAGCAGGTCGATCTACCAGCACTTCAAGTCACTTCGATAGCCATTCGCAACTCTTCATACGCCGCCTGACAAGCCTTCCGCTTGAATTCGACTAGCTGGTCAATCAGCGACTGCGGTTCCATCCAGGCAAAGTCTCGGAACTCATGATCCGCCTGCGTGATATCCGGGCAACCACCGGGCAGAAAACGCAACACGCCAAATCGTTGTTCCTGCCCGCGAAAAGCCTGCGCAATGGGTGTATTGCTCAGCCAATCTGGAAAGTCGTAGCGATAGCATGTTTGTGAAAGCGCTATCAGTTCCAGATCGCCGCAGCCGATTTCTTCCTGAATTTCACGAAACAGGGCGACTTCGTCACTCTCGCCGGTTTCCACACCACCTTGAGGCAGTTGCCAGGCTCCGGGACGGTCCCGCCGTTCACAAGCCAGCACCTTTCCTTTGCCGTCGATGATAAACGCCGCCACATTGCGACGGTAGGTCCGCTTGTCCGTCATGTCTTCGTCTCATAGAGCTTTCGATACAGCTCGGGTCGTCGCTGCTCGAATAAGTGATTGGTTTCGGTAATGAATTTATTCCGAGAACGTTCCGGATCGATCTCCACACAAATGACTTCCTCTTCCGCTTGCGCAGCCTGGGCCAATCGCTCACCCAAGGGTGATACGATCTGGCTTTGCCCGGTGAAAGTCAGCGTGTCCCGTCCCACGGACTCGGAACCGATCCGATTGCAAGTCAAGGCAAACACAGCGTTTTCCAAGCAGCGGGTGCGCATGGCATCCTGACAGTACGTCAACACCAGATTACTTGGATGACACAGAATGTCCGCTCCCTTTAACGCCAGCACCCGCGCCGCCTCCGGCACGATCCAGTCAAAGCAGATCATCATTCCCAGGCGAACGCCGTTCACTTCGAAGACCGGCCATTCCCGCTCTCCGGGAGAAAACAAGTTCGCTTCGTTGGCAAACAGGTGCACCTTGCGATACACGCCGATCAATCCGTCCGGACCGACAAGCGCACTGCTGTTATAGATTCGCTCCCCTTCCCGTTCGGCGAAGCCATATACCGCCAGACTGCCTGTCTTCTTGCATTGCTCGCAAATAAATTGCGCGGTTGGACCGTTCGGCTGCTCCGCCAGAGGCAATAATGTTTGTGTGGAGGTATGCAGGTATCCGGTGGTAGCGAGTTCAGGAAAAACGACCAGTTGAGCATCGGCAGGCCACAGCGCCGCCATTCGTTCGCGATTCTGCTGAACCCGCCCATGTCGCGGGGAAAACTGAACACAAGCGACTTTCATGCCGAACCTTATTTTTTCTGCCCCTTCAAGCGCGCCATACATTTGCGCACCATCTGATCGTTGCCCGCCTTGCGGAACAATCCGGCAGCCGGTTGATATTTGCCGTAATAAAACAATACGGTCGCCGCACGTTCGAAGTCACTGATTTTGCGGTATTCTTCGATCGCAGCCTGGGGATTGTTCGCCTCGAAATAGTATTGCCCCAATACACGCCCGGCCCTATTGGTCTGTCCGGTAGCCTGATACACTTTGGCCAACCCGAGCAGGTTTTTCGTTTTCTTGTAATAAGCTTCCGCACGACCGAACTGCTTCAATTGAAAAAACACTTCCGCCGCCATGTTGCTGGTTTCCTCGTTGTCGGGACAGCTTCGCAATACCAATACGGCATTTTCAAAATCCTTGGCACGATAAAACGCTTCCAGCGCTTTCTGATACTCGCCGTAGCGCGCGTACAAATGCCCCTGCAACTCCAGGTGATCTTCGTAATACCCATACTTTTCCAATAGCATTGCCGCTTTCTGAAGATTTCCCTGTTTTACCAGAAAACGGGCCTTTTCCAACGGCTTGCTCCAATGCCGTGTCATGCGTGTAAATCGCAAATATAAAAACAAAAGGAAAAGCATCGCGATTAGCGGAGATGCCAACAAGTTCGAATTGAAACGGTATATGGCAAGATAAGGAGTTTGTTTATGTACTCGGCTTCCGTATATCGTATTTCCGTCGCTATCAAAGGAATACAGGGAAGTATTGATATTCACGATCCCGGTGCTCTCTTCTCCCATTTCATTCGACACGACGGCAAACACGGCATCCACTCTGGCTCGACTGGCCAACTCCAATAACTGACTCCGCGTAAACGCCCTGCCGACTTCCCCATCCGTTTCCTCTAGGCGATTCCACAGTTCCTGTTGAATGGCCACATCCTCGATCACCTCGAAACGATGGCGTAACGCGTTTTTGACTTCCTCGTAAATTTGCTGGTTCTTGCGAGGAAGATAGGGACGCAGATAACTCATCGCCTTTTCCCAATCCGTAGCGGGTACCGGTGAAGGCATGCCGTCCAGCAACAACACCTGCTGCAAAGGCAGCACCTTTTTGCCCTGGAGATGAACGATCGGATGAGGCAAGATCAACCGATTGTACTCGCTGTAAAACACATGGTCGGAAACGTCGGAAAGATCCATCGATTTGCCGGAAAGCGACCAGACCATGCCTAAAGCCTGCTTCTCTTCCGACTCGTTTTTCTGCTGCCTGTAAATTTCCTCAAGTTGCCTATACACTTCCTCACGGGTTGGATCAACATCTTTCGCACGCATAAAAACACGCAAGGATTTTTTCCATTCTCCCGCCAGAGCAAGCAAGCGTCCCCGATAAAGTAGAACTTCAAAGTCGAAAGCCTTATCGAATGTCGCTTTCGCCAAAATGCGTTCCGCCTCGGCAAAACGATTGAGCTTCTCCGCCACATAGGCCGCCATCATCGGCGGACGGATACGAGAAGGCATTTGATCCAGAATGCGCTGTGCAGCGACCAAGTCATTCAAATTGTATAGATGGTGTTCCAGTGACAACATCAACAGAGCCGGATCGTCCGGCGCCATTTGCAAAACACCTTGCAACACGCGCCCACCTTCCTCCTGCTCACCGGACTGCAATTTGAGCCTTGCCAGATGATAGAAGATTTCCTTTTCGTTTCCGCCTTTGCCGATCCCTTGCTGATTCAGAATCGTCGCCAAGTTTTTTCGATCCACGGAAGAAAGTAACTCGATGCGCAAATAGGGCAACCATTCGACTGTAAACGCATGGTCGATCAATTCCATCCACAGCACATTGCTGCGCAGATAATCCCCACGGTTCCAGAGAATCTTTGCGACCTGCACTTTCGCCTGCCAGGCCGCGTCGTTATTCTTCTGTTCCCAATAAACGTTTACCAGATGCTCCGCAGCTTCCAGTTGATCCGGATCGCGACGCAAAATATCCTGATAGGCACGGACGGCTTCTTCGTAATTTTTGGCGGCTTCCTGCAACCATGCGAAGCCCAATGCAAGATCCGGGTGCCTGGGAGAAAGCTTTTTCAATTCGAGATAGACCTCTTCCGCCTTTTCCCGTCGCCCCTGCAACACCGCCGCTCGGCCAATCAATGACAGGAAACGAATCCTCTCCTCTCTTGAACGAACCTGGGCCAACTTGTTTTCCAGCTTGATCGACACTTCAATCGGCTTGTCTTCCAGCAGATTGATACGCGCCATCTCAACCGGACTTTCGGTCTCATTTGATAGCGCAGTAATATAGCTCGGCTTATTTAGCAATAGTTGCAATAAGGCAGGATTCCGTTCGTGAATCCATTTAAACTCCGGCAGACGCTGCAAACAACGCTCCCGACTGCAATCCAATGCGATTTTTCCCAATCTCTCCAGGCTGCCGGGCAACACTTGAATGGCAGTTCGGACTTGCGGCTTGGAAGGAACTTTCTTATAGCAGACAGCAGCTAGCAGTCCCTCCACAAACTCATCGATTGTCCACATCATGTGGGTTTCATGCAGGGAAACATCGAATGCATGCAAGAAAGCGCCGGACCGACCACTATAGATTCGTACATGCCAGTACCAGTCGCGCCCATTGAAGCGTTCGTCGACAAAGATCAGACAATCCGTGGCAATCAAACGCGTCAACCAGGGTAGATCCAATGGAGATACGGATTCCGTTTTGTTTTCGGCTCGTAACGCATCCAGCAGTTCCGAATACGGTAATAACTCCAATTTCTTGGCAAAGCCAGGGTGAGCCAGAAGGCGATTCTCGATCAGAGTCAGAACACCGCGACTGTAATCCTGGTTGTGCTGCAAGCTGTGAAAATCAACCAACGCCAATTTTGACACAGTATCGCGATGAGGGAGCAAATCGACGACCCCCAATGTAGCAGCCTGGGATGAATTCGCGAAACTCTCTGAAACACCACAGGATAGCCACAGGCAGCACATAAGCAACAAGCACGCCGCATTTCGTACCCAAAGCCGTCCGAGGTCGGTCCACGTATACTTGCCGGGCACATCCCTCTCCTTTGCCTTTGTCGGTCGATAGCTTCCGCTTGCCGGAGGCACCTACTCCATATCTTCGATGTCCTGTAGTTTCTCCTGTGCGTCTTCGTAGAGCGGATCGTCCTGGGAAACCAATTCCAACACCTGTTCAAGCTTCTTTTTCGCTTCTTCCGGTGCGTAATCCGCCATGTATGTCGCCTGCATGTAGAGTTGCTTGGCCTGCTGCGGAATCTTGGCCAGCAATTCCTTCGCCTCGGCATCGTTCGGATCGTACTCCAGCGCCTTATTGAAGCTATCGCGGGCGTCCAGGTAATTCTGTTGTTTCATCTGGCCTTTGCCCTGAAGCGCATAGCCTTTGGCGAACTTGCTGTTCATCTCATCGGCGTAACGGCTTTTCTTTTCCACACCCAGGCGTTGACCTTCTTCCTGCAACTCCCCTTCCAGGGTGCGCATCTCTTCCAAGTTGCCGATAATCGTGCGACTGTCGCCCTGCTTCATGGCTTTGTCCACCTTGGCATCGGCAACGGCAAACGCTTCCATCATCGCTTTCATGCCAAAGGCTTTTCCGTCGGCATCGCAACCACAGCGACGCTGGGTGACATCCTTGATTTTTCCGATGGCTTCGTTAATGTCCCCACTGACGAAGGAGAGATACGCCGCCTTGATTCCCGAACGCACCGACTTTTCGCTGGCCAGTCTGCTGCTGCGAGACTTTTTGCGACTCTTGCGCTCCGGTTTGCGCACATGTTTCGGCTCCGGTTCCGGTTCTTCTTCATCTTCGAACAGTTCCGGCTCCGGTTCCTCTTCCTTGGACAGCAGGCTTTCCGGAGGCGTCAATAATGCGATCGTCCATTTCCGGGCATACGGATTATCTGCAAATTTGCGTACGGAAACTTTGAACGTTTCGTCTTTCTTCACTTTTCCGTCGAGCAGATTGTAAACTTTAAAGGAAACCTTGATGCGACTTTTACCATGCTTTTTGGCTTCTCCAAGGACGACCAGTTGATAGTCCGCACGACGCAAGCGCTTATCGATGCAACCGAGATCCACGCCGCACTGCATCAATCTACGGGCTTTCTTCCGACCGTATTTGTCTTCGAAACCGTTGAGAGTGTAAACGTCGAACTTGATGAATTTCTTCATGCGTTCGCTAAGAATCTGGTCGATCTTTTCCAGGTCGTCACTATCGACGTTGGGCCCGGCTACAATCGGCAGATACAACAACTTGCCCAACGGCTTGGCCGCTTGTGCGGAACCCGACCATAGAAACAATCCACAGAATAAAGCTACAACGATGACGACGATGGTATGCTTGGCAAACACCCTTCTTCCTCCTGCAATCAATCCGCTACTTTGAAAAAATCGGCAAGACCCATCTCGCACCCGTTTTGCCGTTGGCCTACGACCTTCTTTTTACGAGATCGGCTCTAGAAGCGCATAATTCTTACATGTTTTCCTTGAACACGCAAGGATTTTTCTAAGCTCCCCACTTGAGAGTTTATCAGGTGAGGAAGAATTGAAAACTCAGGATCGGTGCTTTGCTCCCCGTTGTATGGACCACTTGACGAGTTAGAATCCGGGTTGAGAATGAGCCATGCGGCTCGACTGTTTGAATCGTAGCACAAGTTGCCTTTCCAATCATCTTTTTCGTGGTACACTGGCCATCCCCGCCCGGAGGATAGGGCTCCGCTGGAGAGCGACCCGAGCGCCGGACGGGTGGACGACGGAGGGACAGACGATTGAGGTCGGGCGGGAATTAATTTAGTGTGTGATTTGTTCAATCGTGTAAGCCTGAATTTGGAAGGAGGACACGATGGGGCGAAAAACAGACGATATGGATCGCGCCGGTTACGAGGATAGCTACGATGAGGAAGTTGACGAGCTTCTGGATTATCATCGGCAGGCATGTGTAAGGCTTTCCCGCAAGTGGTCGGATCCCGAGGGCAAGGCAGCGGCTGTTGCCTGTCCGAAATGCGGCATGAATGCGTGGGTGAAGAAATATGGAGTGAAACGGACGATTGTAACCCGCTTCGGCGAGGTTGCTGTCTTTCGCAATTACCACGTCTGCCGTTGCGGCCATGGTTTTTATCCGCGGGACATCGAAATGGGATTCGACGAAGACAATCTCTCGCGGGATGTCTTGAAACAGGTATTGGATTTCGTGGTGACCGATACCTTCGAGGCGTCCCGCGAACGACTGGAACTGCACCACGGAATCCGTTTGTCAGCCACCAAACTCAAGCATGTTTTCGAACGCAAGAGTGCACCGTTTGCGGATCGTGAACGCCCATGCCCGGTGATCGAGTTGCCTGTCGGAACGAAGCGTGAACATTCTCCGATCATGATTCAGGTCGACGGTTCGATGATCCGGCATACGGATGGCTGGCATGAAACCAAGCTGATGAGCGTACAGGCAATAGGCAAAACCGAACGTGTTTATTTTGCCGAGACCGGAGACAAGGATCGTTTTGAATCTCAGTTGAGGGAGTCTCCGGGCTTCGCCAGATTGAGAAAGCGGGAGGTATTCTGGATTGCAGATGGTGCGCCGTGGATCTGGAAGATGAAGGATCGTTTGTGTCCTCAAGCTCTTGAGCTGCTTGATTTTTATCATGTAGTGGAACACGGAGAGGCTGCGGCGGATCAGGCTTATGGCGAGGATAGCGATGCGGCATCATGCTTCATGAACGCCCTGACGCATCGGCTGATCTGGAAGGAAAAAGACGCGGTTTTCGATCTTGTGAAAGAGCATATTCCGTATCGACCGCGAAAGAAGATCGACAAGAATCGAGCGTTGACTTTCAGGAAGTTTCTGGACTATCTGGAGTCGAATCGGAATCGCCTGAACTACCGGGAGTTTCTAAAGCGAGGCTGGCCTATAGGCAGTGGATCTATCGAAAGCTCACACAAAACGGTCTTGCAGAAGCGGATGAAATTGTCTGGAATGATGTGGTCTAAGAAAAACGCGCAACGCATGGCGACTTTGCGGGCCTTGAGATCATCGGTGGGACCAGCCAAGTTCGCCGAAGCTGTCTTTGATTCCATAAGAAAGGCGGCATGAGCGCACTTTAAAAATGGCCCACTCCCCCAGTACCTGCAGCACCGACCAGAGATCCACCGCCCGACCATCACCACCGAGGATGCCATCCAGAATGCCCCAAAACTCGTCCAGGTCGCCCTGCCAGTCTTCGACGGCTTCGAGCAACTTCGCCGCCTGATCGGGATTCAGGCCGACCCGTTGCAGTTCGGTGAGGATGTCGTCATCGGGTCGCATGTCTCCGGAATGCTCGCTGAAGCGGCGATCCAGACCGAAGTCGAGACCGAATTCTTCATCCGGCCAGACCAGTCCCCAAGGTGTGGTGGGCGCGTGTACCTTGTCGCGCAACTCCTTTTCCAACACCTCATCGCGCTCCACGCTGGCCAGGAAACCGATCTTGATCTGATCGACCGTGATTCGCCAGGGTGCGTACAGGTCCAGCCGGGCGCGGAAATTACCGGCCCTGTTCGTCACGATGCTGACCAGCCAGTCGCCGTTGTCCATCTGTTCGATGCTGTCAGCATCTTCCGACGACCAGAAGCAGTTCATATCCGCGTGGGAATGCGCCCAACAGCGCAGATCCGATACGTCGTAACCTCTCACACCACCGTACGTACGGTTCCGTATACGTCGGTTCACGTTAAACTCGCAAGTCGACGATGTTCATCAAGCAGGCTCATAAGTCCATAATGACGTAACAGGCCGTTATTAATGGCCGCTTTCAGGTGGTATCTTCTGTCGTTGCGCCATGGGCCGACCCCTCGGTACGCAGCGCGACTCGCCACATCCTCTGCTATGCAAATTGCCGTTTGGCTGATTTTCGGGTAATATCACTGAAACGAGGTCGAAATTCCTGTTTATAAGTACGGCAGGCGGTTTGTTAATGAGCATGAGAAACAAGTTTCTGATACCTGCTATTCTAGGCATGATCGGTTTGGGCTTGATCATCTACCTTATCGCCACGGCGATTTTTCAGAATACGATCAATCAAGGTATCAAGCTCCGTCATGAGAATTTGATCGTTGCCATCGATCGCGAAACAGACTTGCTGGCCGAACACGCACTGCAGGTTTCCAGCATCCTTTCAACTTTGCCTGAAGTGAGAACGATTTTTAACCGCATCGGAAACGCCAACATCGACAACCCCTTCGACTCGACAGTACAACAGGCCCGTGAAGATCTTCGGCGAAAATTAGCCCCCTACCTTTCGGCATTTGCCGAGTATTCGGGTTCCTCTCAACTTCAGGCGCATTTTCATCTGCCCAATAACCGCAGCTTGTTACGTGTTTGGAGAGAACGGCAGGCTCTGCGAGAGGGGCGTTGGGTCGATATGTCCGACGATTTGAATAAGTTCCGGCAGACTGTCGTTAAGACCAATCGGGAAAATCAACCTGTTAAAGGCATTGAACTGGGCAGAGGTGGCTTTACCATTCGTGGTATCGTTCCAATCCGGTTAGAGGATAACCGGCACGTCGGCTCTGTTGAAATCCTGTATTCCTACGATCGCGTTCTTCACAACGTACTCGATCCTGCCAATACCCGTTTCGCTTTATTTATGGATGCCAAGTACTCGGATATCACGACCGCATTCAATGACCGACAGCAACATCCTTTGGTTAAGGGAGGCAGCAACGCCTTTATTCTGGTGGCCGCCAGCGATCCTTCCACCCAAGCCTCCGATCTCGTTTCACGATATTTGGACGATGGCAGTCTGGGATTTATTTCGTACTGGATGGAGCAAGAATACCACACATTCTTTCCCGTCATTGATTTCAGTGGCAAACCAATAGGCGTCGTGGAACTAATCACGGATGAATCGGGGGCTGCGGCCAGTACGCGACAATTCCGATCGTCTGTGGCTGGAGTAACATCCGCCTTGATTCTGTTGCTGGCGGCTTCGCTGATGTGGATCGGGCATCGCATCACCAATCCTTTACAGGAAATGATGGGACGACTACATGACATCGCATATGAAAAAGGCGATTTGAACAGCCGCTTGACTACGTCCAGTACGGATGAAATCGGCGAGTTGGCTGGACTGTTCAACGAGTTCGTCAGCCGTTTGCAAAACTCATTCTCCGGCATTATGCAAGAGTTGGCGCATCTACAGAAACAGGTGAATACGCTACTCACATCCAGCGACGGAACCGATTCCAATTCCATTGACCATAAAACAGGAGATTTTAAAGACAGCACCTACGAAGTGAACTCCATCACCGATGCCACCCGCGCCGTACAATCGATCGTCGACAAGGTCGAGATTGCTATCGAAGAACGTAGTCGCATAGAGGAAGCACAACGCCTGCTGATCGCAATCGTTGAATCCTCCAACGATGCCATTCTTGCTGTAGATCACGAATGCCGTATTCTAACCTGGAATCTGGGTGCAGAACGTTTGTACGGATATCGTCAACATGAGGTCATCGGCCAACCGCTCGGTATGCTGCTTGAAGAAAGCCTGGAAGAAGAATTGGATAACATCCACCAGGCGATCCGAAATGGACTACCCTTTCGAAATTACGAAACACTACGCAAGTCAAAAGAAGGGCGAATTTTCCCGGTTTCTCTATTGGTTTCTCCCATTCGGCCAAAAGTTGGCGGTCAACATGGAGCAGCGGTTATCGAGCGCGATATCACACGCCGCAAAGAGCTGGAAAAGTCTGCGGAAATACGACAAAAGCAGCTTATTCAAGCTGACAAACTGGCATCTTTAGGAACCCTGGTAGCAGGTATGGCACACGAAATCAGCAATCCAAATAGCTTCATCATGTTGAATACACCGATCATTCTGGAGATCTGGAAAGGCGTGCAACCCTATCTGGATCGCCAATTCGAGGAAAACGGGGATTTCGAAATCGGCAAGATGAGCTACGCCGCCTGTCGGGACTGGGTGCCCACCTTGTTGGAAGACATCGGCAAAGGCGCGGAACGTATCAAGGGAATCGTTACCAACTTAAAGGATTTTGCCAGGCAGGATATCTCCTCGATGGACCAGAATGTGAATCTTAATGAAGTCGTCCGCTCCGCCATCACATTGACAAACAATCGATTGAAAAAGTCGACGCAACATCTGCAACTGGATCTGGCCGACCCCTTACCGACATTTAAAGGCAATTTCCAGCGTATCGAGCAGGTCATTGTCAATCTGATTTTGAACGCCTGCGACGCCTTGCCCGACCCGGAAAAGGCGATTAGCATCACAACCGAGTATCTACAAGGCGAACACAAGCAGGTTCGGTTGATGATACGGGATGAAGGAATCGGCATCGAAGAGGAAAGCATGGGCCGGATCAAAGATCCTTTCTTTACCACCAAACGCGAAAATGGCGGTACGGGCCTGGGACTATCGATTTCGGATGGGATCATCAAAGACCATGAAGGCCTATTGCTGTTCGATTCCGTTCCAGGAGAAGGAACCACGGTATCAATCTTTTTGCCTATTGATGAGCGATCATTTCTGAATGAGGAAAACCAATGAATCGACAGCAGAAAAGCCTTCCGATTCTTCTGGTAGATGACGAGGTCCAGATTTTACGTAGTTACGAAATGACCTTGCGCATGGACGGTTATGCGAATCTCACAGCAAACCAGCAGAGTCGGGAAACACTGACGATTATCCGCGACTGGATGCCGTCATTGGTTTTGCTCGATCTGACCATGCCGAATCCTTCTGGAGAACAGTTGTTGGGGGAGATCAAAGCTGAATTTCCCGATATTTCAGTCATTATCATTACGGGCAACGATACGGTGGAAAGCGCCGTCGAATGCATGAAGCGCGGGGCGGACGATTATCTGGTAAAACCGGTCAGCCAAGATCGGCTGTTGCATACTGTCGAGCGCGTGCTTAGATCCCACGAGCTACACCGTCAGATGCAACGATTGCAGAGTCGTATCAAGTCACCTGAACTGGAAAACCCGGAGGCGTTCTCAGATATTGTAACCGGTCACAGCCTGATGTTTTCTCTGTTCCAGTATGCGGAAGCGATCGCCGATTCTTTCGAACCGGTTTTGATTACCGGTGAAACCGGCGTCGGCAAAGAATTAATGGCACGCGCCATTCACAAAGCGGGAGACAGTCGGGGACCATTTATCGCAGTTAATATTGCCGGACTTTCAGAACAGATGTTCGATGACAGCCTGTTTGGACATCGCAAAGGAGCATTTACTGGTGCAGAGCAAATGCGCGAAGGTCTGGTGGCCAAAGCCTCCGGCGGAATCCTGTTTCTGGATGAAATCGGGGATGTATCAGTTGCCTCGCAAGTTAAATTGCTTAGGCTGGTTCAGGAGGGAGAATATTTTCCCTTGGGAGAAGATAAGCCCAAAACTGCGGATATCCGGATTATCGCCGCCACGAATCGAGATCTGACAGACTTGATGAAAAACGGTCTCTTCCGAAGGGATTTATTCTATCGCCTGGACACACACAACATTGCATTGCCTGCTTTGCGCGAACGGATCTGCGATCTGCCACTATTGATCGAAGCTTTCCAAAGGGAAATTGCAGGTAGCCATCCCGATTGGCACGTGTTGGATTTCAAACCGATACTGCAAGCAATGGCTGTCTATCCATTTCCTGGCAACGTTCGGGAATTACGCGCCATGATTTTCGATGCCTGCGCCAGCGGTTCGCTTGAGATCCTCTCCGAGCGCCTTGGACAGCATGATCAAAGCGACCTTGAATCCATGCATCTTCTTGCCAACTGTTTTAAGGACAGACAGAACCAGATCGTTTTCCCCGCCTCGTTACCCACCATCGAAACCGCTAAAGATTTACTGATCACAGAGGCGCTCCTGCGTTGCGAAGGCAATAAAAGCAAAGCTGCCCAAGTGTTGGGTATGACTCGGCAGGCATTGAACAAGCGCCTTCGTAAAAACCTGGAACCGGAAACTTAGTTTACAAAGTGGAAACTAGTTTTCGTTAAAACCTAACCTATCGAACAAGCAGCACTATTTCCATTTCATGATAAAATCTGGAAAGTAAGTTTCCACTGACCGGCTATTGTTTTCCTTTCAACTGATCATAGCTATTTCATTGTAATAACAATTGTTTCCATCTTCTTGTAAAGCTGGCACTCGGATTGCTTTAGTAACCGACCGACTTTGACGGCGCTTTTGCGCATAAGCGAGATCAAGATGGAAACCGATTCTTACATTCTGGTTGCGGAACATCAAGGCAGCATCCGCGTTTCGTTGACCTTATCCCTTCAATCCGCTGGGTATCAGGTTCTGGCAGTGGATTCTTTGGAAGCCTCCATCGACACATTAAACCAAGCATCCGGGCGGTGTGAACTACTGATCATCGATTTTCAACTGGAAACAATGCGCTGCACTCAATTCGCTTCGCTATTAAAACACCATCTGGATGAATTTCCTATTCTGCTGCTGGTGGGCACACGATGCAAAAAAGAAATAGAAAAGCTAAATGATCTCTGTGAGTTAAGTACTTTACAAAAACCTCTTGATCGAGAGCAACTGCTGGTTACGGTGGAGCGTTTGCTTTCAAAACCGGAGCACACCCAACACTTGAAACAATCATCATAAAGGTCGCGGAAAGGATACCAATTATGAATTCAATAAAATGTTTTCTAGGAATTTTAACCAATCCACGCATATTCGCCGTGCTGCTGCTGTTTGTTTTGAGTATAGCATTTTCTGTTCCGGCCAATGCACAGGAAACGCAAGCCGCTCCAGTCAAAGCAGAAAAACCGAAAAAAATAAAACCGCTGAAGGTTGAAAGTGAGGACGGGTTGGCTTCGGTACAACTCGGCTTTGCAGCCCAATTGCAATATGATTCCAATTGGACGAATATTACTGAAGAAAATGGTAAAAGCCAAGACCACGACCATAAATTTACTTTCAAACGCATCCAAACCAGTTTGAACGGACATCTATTCAGTAAAGACTTTACCTACAAACTGCAGGTGGAAACCATTCCGGGAAAAATCACCCTGATGGATTTGTTTGTGGACTACCAGTTTCACCAGCAAGCCCGTCTCCGCTTGGGCGCCCATAAGCCTGGTTTCTCCCGCAAGCGCATGAATTCCTGGAAAAATCAGGCTTTGGTCGATTTCTCGAATGCACCTCGTTATTACGGAACCGAACGAGCTCTCGGACTGACACTACACAACGGCTACGGCAAGAAAACCTCGCACGAATACGAAATCGGCGTGTATGGCGGAATTCCCTGGCGATCAAACTGCACCAAGGGCATTACGATGATCAGCAAAGAGAAAATGCTTGAGCCGGGGTTGTTGTCGGGCGGTGCGGATGCATACAACGAGTTTCACCCGGAGATCATCGGCCATTACGCATACCTGTTCAATGGGATCGACGTCACTACCGAAACGGATTGGAAACGTCGCGACTTTCGTTTCTCCGTTGGTTTAGGATTTTCCTATGACTTCCGTCCCAAGGCGTTTCGCGACCCGGCAGCACGCACGGCTTTCGAATTCATGATGAAAGCCTACGGCTTCAGTTTCTTCGGCACCTTCTTTACCGCATATCATGACATGGAATCCGGGCTGGACTCCGACATCGACCTGGCCATTCTGGGTGGCGTCGTACAGGCAAGTTACCTGTTACCGATTCCCCTAGAATTCGCTGTACGTTATTTCGGAAATACCACCACCGAAACCTTCCGCGATGATGCCCGAGCGAACGCAGCGACGATTGTTGCTGCCGATCCCACATTAGCAGACAGCTATAAAGGAGCCGGCGATCTGAAAGTGGAGCATGAACTTTCATTCGGAATCAACTGCTACCCGTTTGGCCGTCACGTCAAGATCGCCACCGATGCCAGTTGGATCATGAAAGACTATGTTTCAAAGGATGCCCAGAGCGATATGCGACTGCGGCTGCTACTCCAGTTTAGCCTGTAAGAAAGATTCATCCCTAACCCCCAAGAGGAAGAAAACATGAGAAACACCATAAACATCCTTGTACTTGTCGCCTTGACAGCTGTTCTGGTGCTGTCCACCAGTTCTTTCTTTGACCTGCATGCCCAAACCGGCGAGCAGGCCACAAATCTGCTGCGTAGCGAGATGCCAGACCAGATCAAGGCTGCGATCAGCAGCGCCGTTGCGGACCCCAATCATGCCGCTAAAACACAGGAAGTCATCAAAGCGGATGCAAAACCCGGGCTGTTCGGTATCCCTGGCGCGCCAAGTCCATCCTATCTTTTAGGTTTTTTATGGGCCATCTGGGTCGGCTGGATTTTTTCCACTGTTGGAGCATTCGGAGGGATCATGGCAGGCGTCGGACATATCACGATCTTCGGATTGGGTGACTACGCCAAAAGTTTCGGCAGCGGCAACCCACTAAACAAATTGATGACCGACAGCATCCGAGTCAGCAATCAATGGCTGGTCGGAATTAGCGGTGCAATTTCAAGTTTCAATTACTATAGAATGAAACGACTGGTGTTGCCGATCGCTGTCAGTCTGGCTGTCGGTTCGGTAGCCGGTTCCTATCTCGCACCGCGACTGACCGCAGGACAGGTTAACCTGAAAGATTATCTCGGCTTCTTCGGCTTAATCGTTTTAGTGCTCGGCTGCTACCTTTTCTATCAAACCACGGAACGTGGCCGCGCAAAGCAGAAAGCCGCCAAAGCCGCAGCCGAAGCGTTTGAAAAGGCTCAGAAAGAGAAAAATGAGAACGATGACAGTGTAAATGAAGGCGTGCAGGTGCTGGAAGGCAGCATCGGGATGATGTTCGCCTCGCTGATTCTGGTGCTGGTTGGTGTATTATTCGGCAATCTGGGCGAGCATCTTTTCAGCGGCGCTTTATACGTCAGCTACGCTATCGTTGCCTTCGGTCTTGTGCTAATGTTCTTTCTACCCAATAAGCATATTCGCTTTACGTTTTTCGGCGTCGAATTCGCATTTAAAGCCTATATTCCTGCAATCGGCGGCTTCTTTATTGCTGCCATCGCCAGTTTCCTCGGCGTTGGAGGCGGGTTTCTGCTGGTTCCCTTCCTTACCAGCGTAGCCGGACTTCCGATGTTCCTGGTTGCAGGAACGAGCGCCCTTGCCGTCCTTGTTGGAATGATCGTCAGTATTTTTACATATGTTGTCGGCAAGGGTGTCGTCGTTCCCTGGAGCTTGATCGGAGTTGAGCTGATCGGCATTTTTGTGGGATCGATGATCGGACCTCGTACTCAGAAATACATCCCGGACATCTGGCTCAAGCGTCTGTTCATCATTCTCGCGTTTTACGTCGGAATTCGCTATTGCACCAAGGGTTTCCTTGGTTACAGCATTCTTCCACCGTTCTGATTCATAACTGGAGAGTGTCGATCATGTCATCGCTGGATTCGATCGCTATCCTTCCGTTTCGCCTGCTGGCCGAGCCTGTCACCGCTTTCTGGCTGGGCTCGGCCATCCTGGCGCTGGTCAGCCTGTTGCTGGGCCAGTCAACAGTGAAAATCGCCATGTATGCCAACGGGGCTTTTCTAAATCAGCATGTACAGGATGCACGGAAATTCGAAAACACATACCTGGGCATGCTTAAAAACGGTGAAGCACGCCATGATCGTTCCGGCGTCAACGGACTGGCTAACGAGGCATTCGGAAAAGCTTTTTTCATGGGCATTTCCATCAGCGCCGCCAGCCTGTGGCCCGTGTTTTTTGCCGCCGGTTGGATCGATTCACGCTTCACCGGAATCCGGCTACCGTTGACAGGTTTCGAAAATGGATTGAGTAATGTTGCTCCGCTTGTGATTACCTACATTGCACTTTACATCGTGTACGCCAACGCGATTAAGTCACTAGGTAAAAGCGGATACGGCCGTACGCAATGCCGAATCTGAAGAGGTTAGTGATGAAAAAATCGATATACACGCTATGTGGCATGTGTTCGGTACGTTGTCCGATCCGCGCCGAGGTGGAGGATGGCCGCGTTGTCTGGGTTGAGGGCAATCCCCATATTCTGAAGGGCGCCTTATGTGGAAAAGGTTCAGCCGGTCCGAATATGACCTACCGGGAAGAACGCCCGCAGGGTCCGATGATCCGTCAAGGAAAGCGCGGAAGCGGTCAATGGAAACGGGTTGGCTGGGACGAAGCCCTGGATTACACCGCTGAGAAACTCCAAAAGATCATTGAGCAGTACGGCGGCCGCTCACTCCTCTTCAGTTGCCGGGGCGGCCCTTTTCAGGATTTACCAAAAGCCTTCATGAAGGCGTTGGGTTCTCCCAACTACACCAACCACGATGCGGCCTGCGGGATCAACGTCCATCATGCCAGCCAGTCCGTGTACGGACTTGGCCGCAAGGGTTTCGGATACGACATCAAGAACGCCAAACACCTGGTATTGCTGGGCCGTAATCTGCTTGAATCTTTGCAGGTAGGTGAAGCACGAACGGTGATGAATGCCATAAAAAACGGTATGAAGCTAACCTACATCGACGTTCGCGCGACAGTGACCGCCAGCAAGGCTTCGCGTTTCTGGATGGTTCGCCCCGGTACCGACTATGCCCTGCTATTGGCAATCATTCGGGAAATCATAGAGCAGAAAGCCTATGACGCGGAGTTCATCGAAGCATACACGGATGGAATAACCTTTCTGGAGAAGTCAACACAGAATTACACTGCGGAGTGGG
Source organism: Myxococcota bacterium (assembly GCA_965140415.1). Lineage (GTDB taxonomy): Bacteria > Myxococcota_A > SURF-8 > SURF-8 > SURF-8. The sequence goes on along the minus strand of OZ223209.1, from coordinate 2,161,678 downwards.
CTGAAAAACAAACCGGCGTTCCAGCAGAATCGATTCGGGAGTTCGTCCGTGAAATCGCCGGACAAAGACCGCGGGTGATTTTTCATCCAGGCTGGATGTTTTCTCGCTACCGCAACAGCTTCTACATCAGTCGCGCCTTGCATATCCTGAACGTTCTGATGGGCAATATCGAGGTTGAGGGCGGACAGATCCTGAACAAGGGTATGGGGGATACAGGATACCCTGGACTAAATAGCCTGGCCGATGCTTTGCCCTCCCCTGCTGATAAGCGCGCCGACGGTGTCGGTTGGAAATACAAACATTTCGATTCGGGTCCAGGTCTGTTCCAGCTTTTCCAGAACCCAATCATGACCGGGCAGCCATATCCCTTGAAAGCCTATATTTTTTACAGGCACGATCCCCTGGTCTGTTTCCCCGACCGTGAAGCACAATTAACCATGCTCGATCGACTGGATCTGCTGGTTTCCATCGATGCCAAGTATGGCGAAACCACTTGGTATTCCGATGTTATTCTTCCGAATTCGGTTTATCTTGAAAAAGATTCTCCGATTGCGGTCAAGAAGGGCGCGAAACCGATGCTCATACGACGGCAACAAGTCATCGAGGCGGTCCATGACAGCAAACCGGAATGGTGGATTTTCAGAGAACTCGCCAGACGACTTGGCCATGGTGATGCCTTTCCGTACGAAACCATCGAAGATTTGTGGCGCTTCCAACTGGAAGGTACAGGTATATGCATTGAAGATTTCGAAAAGACAGGTTTCGTTCTCTTGGCCGACAATGCAATTGTGCAGGATCAAAACGTCATAAAGTATAAAACCCCCAGCGGTAAAATCGAATTCGATTCTAAAAAACTGGAGGATGCCTGTTTCGAGTCCTTACCGCCATACCAGGAACCAGAGATACTTCAGGAGCAATCGTTCCGTCTGATATTCGGTCGTCATGCCATTCATGCTCATGCACATACACAAAACAATGAGTATTTGCACGAAGTCATGCCGCACAATTCCTTGTGGATAAACACTGAAAAAGCTGCGGAAATGGACATTCGTTCCGGAGATGAGATTCTGGTAAGTTGCATGGGAGGAGCGACACGTTTTAAGATTCAAGCTCTTGTGACCGACGCCATTCATCCGGACGCGGTCTTCACCTACCATGGTTTTGGCCGTACGGTCCCGATTCTCAAACGAGCCTATACCTGCGGCATGGCGGATCAGCGTCTATGCAAAGGAAAACTAAGCGACTTTGATCCGGTTGGTGGCGGCATCGCCAACCAGGAAACCTTTGTGCGAATACGAAAGATCGCATTATAAAGGATACAAGATGAAAAAGTATCATATTCACCAGGATGTCGAAGGCTGTATCGGCTGTTACTCCTGTGAAATACATTGCAAGGCGAACAAGAAGTTATGCGAAGGTCCGAGGCTTTGCCGCATCTTCCAGCACGGTCCCACATGGGACGAAGGTATTCCGAAAATCGCCTTCATTTTCATGACCTGTCTACACTGTGAAAAGGCTTGGTGTGTCTCAGCCTGTCCCTCCGGAGCCATGCGGAAACGACCGGAAGACGGCATCGTCTATGTTGAATCCGATGCCTGTATCGGTTGTAAACTGTGCATGCATGCCTGTCCCTGGGGTATACCTCAGTATGACGAAAAACAGCATAAAGTCGTCAAGTGCGATCTCTGCAAGGATCGCATCGACCAAGGTCTTGAACCGGCTTGCGTTGCAAACTGTGTCACAGGCTGCCTGACATTCGAAAAACCAGGCGAAAACAAAGCAAAATAATGGGGATGTGAAATGAACCCGAACGATACGAACACACCCGCACCCTGCCAGGCCGCTTGTCCGGCTGGAATCGATGTTCCAAGCTACGTTGCCCTGATCGCCCACGGTCGTTATCGAGAGGCCGTTGACCTGATCCGCAAAGATAACCCCTTTCCCTGGGTGTGCGGTCTTGTGTGTCCGCATCCCTGCGAGTCTGCCTGCGTAAAGGGATATCAGGACGCGCCGATCTCGATTCGCGCATTGAAAGGCTTCGCTGCTTCGACTGTGGAGAAAATGGAAAGCGAAGTGGTCTACCATCCACCGGTACGCCATACGGGAAAAGTGGCCATCATCGGTTCCGGTCCCGCTGGTCTGACAGCTGCTTGCTATCTGGCACAGATGGATTACAGCGTGACGGTGTTCGAGGCGCTTCCGGTGGCGGGAGGGATGATGGCCGTTGGCATTCCAGCTTACCGCCTGCCGCGCGAGGTGTTACGAAAAGAAATCCGGACCATTGAAAGCTATGGAGTTAAAATCCGCCTCAATACGCCTGTCGGTGGAGATGTGACATTGAAAAGCCTCCGGGAAGATGGATATCAAGCCATCTTCATCGCAACCGGCGCCCACCGTTCGAATGTTATGCGCATGGATGGCGAAAGCGACTACTCGCAGGTCGTCAGTGCCACCGAATTTCTGAAAAGCCAGCAGATTGGCCACCGCGAACGACTTGGCCAGCGAGTCGTCGTTGTAGGTGGCGGTAACAGCGCATTCGACGCTGCACGCACATCCATCCGGCTCGGCAGCACGGACGTCCACCTGCTCTATCGCCGCACACGGCTGGAAATGCCCGCCCTCGAAGAGGAAATCGAGCAGGCCGAAGAAGAAGGCATTCACATCCATTACCTGACCATTCCAACACGAGTGGTTGGCGACGGAGTGAACGTAACCGGGATCGAATGTCTTAAAGCGGAATTGGGAGCGGCTGATCAATCAGGCCGTCAACGCCCGGTTCCGAAGCAAGGTTCGGAATTCACCATCGAAACGAATGGTGTGATTGTCGCCATCGGACAAGGCCCTGATATGGACTGGCTCGATACCGGGGAGATCATGGAATTGACTAAATGGGGTAATCCCGTGATCAATCGTTACAACCAACAGACCTCTATCCCGGATGTTTTTGCCGGTGGCGACGCCGTTACCGGACCGGCGACGGTAATCGAAGCTGTCGCGGCTGGCAAACGGGCGGCAACTTCCATCGACCGCTTCATTCGCAGTTTACCTCTTCCTGACCGCCCACCTCGCATTTCTCCTCGGCTAAAGGTGGAAACCGTAAAATTGGAAGCCAAAGACAAGGTCCGTATCCCACCGACTCCCATTCCGCTGTTACCGGTTGAAGAACGGATTCTAAGTTTCGAGCAGATCGAAGGCGAATGGGACGAAGACCGCGCACGCGATGAAGCTCGTCGCTGCCTGCGCTGCGATCTGTGCATCGGTTGCGGTGAGTGCGCCCGTATCTGTCGCAGTAAAGTCGAAGTTGACGCTTTGCGTTTCGTTGATGCAGGAGGCGACCGGGTAGTCATCGCCGACATGCTGCGCCCGCAGGATCGCTGCATCGGTTGCGGAAGCTGTGCCAACGTCTGTCCGACTGGAGCAATACAGATTGTCGACGAAGGCCATACACGCAAACTCGTCAAGTGCGGTGCGACACTGGCCAAGCTGGAACTGCTGCAATGCTCCAGTTGTGGGAAGTTGTTCACTACTAAACGCATGATGGAATACATCAAACGCGTCGTTGATGCCGAGCGCAAGCGTGAACTGGCCCGCCTGCTTTGTCCCGACTGCGCCAGGGAAAAACACGCCGACCATATGGCTATTAAGTTCTTGTAAGTCCAACATGTTAAATACCTTCGAAAACTGTACGATTTTCGGAGAACGATCTGTGCCTGGTTGGTTGTAGCGCTCGACAAAATATATACGCAATGATCCTACTGAATTCATCTATCCAGCATTCCAAAGGAACATCCATCAGGCTATAAAAAGAACCTGCAAACGAGAAGAATTACCAGTAATTGGTTTGCATGATCTCAGGCATATTTGCGGCACCCACTGGGTAATCAATCATGGGATGGCTTTTGCATCCGCCGCCCTCGGTCATTCATCCATCCAGATGACCATCGATGTCTATGCTGATCTAAAAGCTGTGGTTCATGCACGAACTCAGGTGCAACCCTTACATCACCCACTCGTTCCAAAGGCTACCGATCTTGCTCAAAAGCTCGTTGATCATGACGACCCGTCTGTGCGGGAACTGGCGTTGTTGGCACTTCAGTTTTGTGGGTGACAGAACTTTCTAGGAGAACCACCTCCGCCGTGGTAGTTGTATCCCCACTAGAACGATCAATGCACATTCTGTTCTTTGGAGGACATCATGAAACCCCTGCGTCTTTTCCTTATGATCATTTTTGTTCTGACTCTGATACTAGCGATTTCTGCCTGTGATGATGGTAGTAACGACACCGATGGAGACACCAGTACGGATGGTGATACCACAGAAGTTGTCGACGGAGACATCGAAACAGTTGATGGTGATACCACTGAAGTTGTCGACGGAGACATCGAAACAGTTGATGGTGATACCACTGAAGTTGTCGACGGAGACATCGAAACAGTTGATGGTGATACCACTGAAGTTGTCGACGGAGATCTGGAATATGTCGAGCGGGATTCTGACACGGTTCCTTTAACATGGACTGACACATCCACAGGGTTCACATGGCAATGGCTTCCTACGGGTGGTGAAATGGGTTTGGAGGAGGCCGAGGCACACTGTGCGGATCTGTCTCTTGATGGCCATGAGGACTGGAGGCTGCCAAACATTAGTGAACTTCGCACGATAATTCGAGGATGCACAGAAACTGAAACCGATGGATTATGTGGCGTACAAGATGAATGCTCGGCTTGCAATGTCGATTCTGGCGATATTTGTGTTGTAAATACTTGCTGGAGTGAAGACTGTAGCGGATGCGTTGTAAACGGCGGGCCTTCCGATGACTGTTACTGGCCGGAAGAAATCGGTGGAACATGCTCCTGGTTCTGGTCTTCGTCCAGAACTAACCTGGACTACCGAGCATGGGCTGTGGCCTTCAGAAACGGCAGCATGGGAGAGTATGGCAAGACTGAACCTTACTATGTAAGGTGCATGCGCGACGGACAATAATTTTCACTGACAGTACATCAGGTATTAGATATTTTTCGCCACCGATTCCAAGAAGTTGTGCCATAGTCTTAAGCGATCGAAGATCGTGGAAGGCTGTGTGTTTTCATTAGGTTACACACGGCCTCCCGGAATTTCCATTCCGTGAGACCATGGCACATCCTAATTACTCGATGGACAGAATTGAATAATAGTGCCTATAGCATCATAGAATGGGCAATCGCATTGCCCATCAATCTGGCCGGGACAACTGAACCTTAAAATCTGCCACGGATTGCCACAGGGATGTTCCCAAACGCAAAACAGGCACCTACGAATTAACGTAAGTGCCTGATTTTATATGGTGCCGAAGGGGAATCGCTCCGGGTCTGCTTAAAGGAACATTTTACTTGCCGCCAGCATTTTCATGAAGTTGCATACGGAAAGAACCTTGATCGCTAGGAGCGTATTCTGCTGCGGCAATGTCAACTACGAAATAGTACGTAGTTCCTGACGTAGCAGAGAAATCAATCCATTCTGCAACGTCTGCACCATGGCTGTCACTTCCGTATAGGCAGTTTGCTTGGGCCTGAGTTCCATCTACACAAGTATTGAGCATATACAAAGCACCGTCCCAGCCGTAGGAAGTCATTGAAACAGTCAGGTTAATATTTGAAGTGGCGGTATAGGAAAACACTTTGTCCCAACCGATATTGGAGTAACCCGTGCATGATTCGCCGTTGTTGGCGAAATCAATATCATTGACAAAGTTCACGATTGCATTCGATGCGTTATTGTATGGAATCGCGTCAATTACGATCGGGTTTGTGCAGTTTTCACCAGGAGCTACGACAACGTCTGCTTCATTTTCGTCTTCCCCATCTACATCGCCATCGGCAGCATCTCCATCTACATCACCATCGGGAGTGTCTCCGTCAATGGAGTCTCCATCAATGGAGTCTCCGTCGATGGTATCTCCGTCAGTGGTGTCTCCGTCAATGGAGTCTCCGTCGATGGTATCTCCGTCAGTGGTGTCTCCGTCAATGGAGTCTCCGTCAATGGTGTCTCCGTCGATGGTGTCTCCGTCAGTGGTGTCTCCGTCAATGGAGTCTCCGTCAATGGTATCTCCGTCAGTGGAGTCTCCGTCGATGGTATCTCCGTCAGTGGTGTCTCCGTCAATGGAGTCTCCGTCAATGGAGTCTCCGTCGATGGTGTCTCCGTCAATGGAGTCTCCGTCAATGGAGTCTCCGTCGATGGTGTCTCCGTCGGTGGTGTCTCCGTCGGTATCATCGCTACTGTCACAACCAGCAACAAAACTTAAAGAAAGGACTGCAAACATCAATAATAACATAAAGCTACGGGCCATGGGTTTTCCTCCTCAACTACTCGATGAGTATCAATTCCTGATGTTTCGTGCGTCTACAATAGCCATTATGAAAATTAATTCAAGTAATTAACCTGAAGAAAGTAGGGGGTTGTTTAGCAGGCGGTATTATCTTTGATTGATGTCTTTAATCTTAGACCCACTTTCCAACCCCGTTTCAGCCCCGCTCCTAAAGATCACCCACAAAAAAGGCACCTACGAATTAACGTAAGTGCCTGATTTTATATGGTGCCGAAGGGGGGACTCGAACCCCCACATCCTTGCGAATACTAGACCCTGAACCTTTATCGACTATATTTTAGCACAATTAACATGTGACCGAAATTTCGGCTAGATGTTTGTAATTACATAAGAATTACAAGAATTGGTCGTCGATTCGTGATAGGAATAATTTGTCTAAAATCATCTAAATTCCAGCAAACCTGCCACGAATCTGCCACGGAAAATGGGAACCTTGTGAGAGAAAATATTTAGGCACAACACCAAAAAGTATGTGGACAATGATTCAAAGAACCGTGAGTTTGATGGGAGGATTATCCGGCCTGAGTAGGCTGTGGTCAAGATGAAACTTTAACAGGCTGAATTGCTATGGGTTTCCCTCTAATCAGATGTCACCCAGATCAGAAATAACCCCCAGGCTGTCAAACTTCGCCTCTGAGCCGCGTTAACAAGCTTCTGAGGGTTGGGTGTCATCTGCCGTGAAACAACCAGCCAGGGCGTCCTGAGGAATCAAAACAATCTTGGAATACTTCACCTCATGGGTTAAGATTTTCGAAAATTTCCTGACCTGAAAACAGGAAAGACTCATTCGCTTCTAAAGTAGAACTCACTGCATAGGCAGTTTCACCAGAATGACATTCGAATCTAACTTGCCTGTGTTTCAAACAGCCATTTCATATAATCAGTGACCATCGGCATAACGGGTAGTCGCTGATTATTCAAGGTGAAAATGGGTTATACTGAGTTTTTTACCCATGAAGGTTTATCAAAGAACCAACTTCTGAATATCCAAATGATTGCCGCGCTAATTAGTGCAGGAATCAAAATGAAAAGCCATAGTATGTGAATAGGTGGTCCGAATCCGCCAATTGAATGCATTAGTGTTTGCAGCCATTCCTCATTTTGTGAATTCTCAATACTGTTCTCTAAAATGGAATGAAAAACAGGACTGGCCAGCCAAGCAACACCTACAATTGAAGCCATACTACCTTCTCGGCCAGGGACAACAGCAGAAATGCAATATTCGAAAAGGCGGATGCTGAGAAGTAAATGAGCACTTCCAACAATGCCAAGGCCAACAATCATTTTCGTATTTAGACTTGATGAATTGCCTACTGGAATAAACAGTATTAGTAAACCAATGATGATCAATAGGGCTGACCAACGCATCATACGTCCAATATCAATCTTTCCCATTACAGGTACAAACAACAACGCAACAATATAACCCACACCATAGATGCCCAGAATCAGGCCCGTTTGTTGATCGGTTAACCATTCTCCCGTCTGGCTATATTGGCTCAGTAGTGTGTTGCCAGCAATAGCATATCCTCCAAGAGGAATCGTGATCAGTGTAAGTAGGAATGCGCGATGAATATCTACATTTTTAAGAAGTTCGATCCAGCCGGCAAACGGACTTTTTGCAATTGTTGTGGGTATTGCATTTCTTTGACCATTCTCCACCTTAAGCTGCAATTCAGCCCTTAAGTAGAAATAGCATAGAATCAATACAATTGCATTTGCCAAGATAGCAACGACCAGCTTAGCCGAAACACTACAAATAGCGGTCGCTGAAGAAATAGCAGGAATTATTGCAACGGTTCCTCCCGCACCAAGAACGGCTACAATCACATACTGTATAGGCAATACTTGAGGACGACTTCTTGGCGTTGTATATCTCCGGATTGCCTGCTTTTCTACAATAACGATCAACGCCATAAATGGGATCGAAAGGTAGTAGATAGTTTCGAATGAAAGCATCCAAAGTTCTTGGTCACTGATTAACCAACAAGCGAGTAAAGTAGACCGAAGTAGTAATAATCCAGATACGGCAACTATCATAGCACGCCGTATACCCAGCCAATCTGCGATTGTTCCCAATGCTACGATAAAAATCAGATTGAAAAAAAGGAGAATATTTCCTGAAAGTAAACTCTGACTAGATAAGTTAAATCCCTTCAATTCCGGTATTAGATAAAGTTGCTTGATAGATTGAACGGCGATCTCATTTACAGACAACAATAGAATAAACAACCAGAGAGAGCGGTTTGTTTCCTTTATTGTTTTCCATCCTGCCCAGTAACCGCGTTTAGGTGAAGGGAGAGAAGCGCTTTCCTCCTGCATGTGTGTTTCGTCCACCGGCATTTATTGATCCCCATCCACCCAGGCTTTGGGAATACAGATGTCGTTTACACAGGTAGTTTCGACATCGTAACAGAAATTTCCTGCACACATGCAGCCATAGGTTCCAAGATGATCAGGCCAGCACTCCTCCAGACATATTGTGCCCAATCGACACTCCAACCCTTCCTGACAGGTCTCATCCGGATAGCAGGGACAATTCATGCCTCCAGGACAAACGATTTCTTCATCGCCATCGATTTCGCTCTCATCTAAGCAAATACCTTCGTAGCAAATTCGGTCATAAAGACACCATTCGCTACGACAAGGGCAATAATGATGACCAGGAGCACAGTATTCACAAATTCCATCCCTACATATGTTTTCCTCGTCCAAACATTCATCATTCGGTAAACAGCTACACCATTCTTCACCGCGGATACACCCTAGTTCCTCCTCCGAATCGGTTTCCATAAGATCTGAATCGTCTTCCACTTCTTCTGAATCCCCATCGGCAATGCTCTCCGTGTCCCCGTCTCCGTCTCCGTCTCCATCTCCCTCACTATCAGGTTCCAGCGAGTCGGAGGAGTCTATTTCCGACGTATCGAGGTCGTATTCGATCTTATCACCATCAACAGACACATCCGCATCCAATTCCACTTGCTCCGTTTCGGTCAGATCGCCATCGGCTATGAGATCGAGATCTTCATCAGCTTGATCACGTTCATCCACGTCCAAATCGCCATCGACCGGGAGTTGATCCGTATCGTTATCGCCCGGCTGGAGTTCCTGCTCGCGATCCATTTCCGTTGAAGAAATATCCTGATCACCATTTACAGGATCGGAATCGGAGGACGGACAACCAGATGCAAACAGCATAATCCACAGGGAACACAGGATCAGAAACGCTTTCATTGAAATCACCTTCTTGGAATATGGACACGATTTCCAAGTCCTTGTATCACACCTCTTCTGCGTCAATCTACCAGCAGTATAGTTAATTGTTTCACCATGCGCCACCATTTAATTTGAAATGAGTTCGGGACGTGGCCCCAACTCTCCACCGTTGAAGCCTGATAAAATGATCTTTTCAGCTGTTGTAAGATCATCAAAAGGTCCAACATCCTCATTCATCGTGTTCCAGATTATCCACACATGCCCTGTGTCATCGGCCTCGAAATAAAACCCACTATCTTCATCATCGGACGATTTCGGGGGATTGATAACACCATGAAAATCAACACGAATCCCATCGCTATCGCTTATTTCTCCATCCTGCCAACTTCCTTCTTCATCACTTTCGCCAAATAGCGCCCGCATTAACTTTGCTAAATCAAAGTTACTGACATTCTCTTCGGTTGGATCAGCGGGATAGCCTTCCCCTCCATCGGTTTCTTGCTCGTCAGCTTCTTCTGATTCCTCATCTGGACAGTTACCATCTTCGCATTCTTCGTTCTCATCATCTGGATCGTTACTTTCATCATCATCATCATCATCATCGTCATTATCGTCATTATCGTCATTATCTTCATCATAATCACCACTTGCATCACCAGTATAACCTGCACCATCCTCTGTAATCCCAGTATATCCACCATCCCCTATATTCTCATCTCCAGTCGATGCGTCATCTCTATGACCACAGTTATTGTACATAAATATCATGAGCACATCGGGAACTGCTGCTCCTCCTGTTCCTCCTGCATTCTCACCAGCTCCCATCCTTCCGTGTATATTTCGATTCTCTCTACAGTCTTCTGGAGACCACACATCAGAATAAATGCTTCCCATTAGCCCAAAAGGATCGGAACCATAGTATGTATTCAGTCCTAAGAAACCATATCCGTTTCCATGGTTGCTTGTATCTCCCCAAATCCCAATGGGGTCAACCGACGTGAAGCGTCCTATGCTCGGATCGTACCACCGTAGGCGACTATCATACAAACTCATGTACGGATCGTAGCGCATACCCTTGAACATGATATTATTTCCGGGACTAGTCTTGCCGGGCGTCAAATTCAGAGTCGCTAAACCATATGCTGTGTAGTCATAGGTTTCAACGATCTCACCGGATTGATCCGTCAGAGAATGGACATTGCCACTCTGATCATAGTGATAGTAATAGCTCTCATATTCTTGATCGAGCATACTGCCATCCAGCACGTCCATACGCAGGACACTGTCAATGCTCGTACCAGGAATAAAGATACGCCCCTCTGAAAACGAGCCATCCCGATTCGTTTCCTCTTCGACAATTTCCCATTTCAGGTACCGATAGATGGTTTCACTAATGCTTTCATCAACGTTCCCCATGTTAGAGGCAGCGATTCTGGAACGTTTTCTTCCTAACGCATCATAGATGTATTTGACATCTAAGTTCTCGGATGTTTTTGAGTAATAGTTGATTTGGTTTCGGAAGTTGAATGAGAACAATTCATTCTCACTCGCCCCCTGTTTTCCTATCAGATTGCCTGCATCATCGTAAGAGTAGGAGATTTGCTCCCCAGTGTTTCGATTGATCCGGGATATGTATTGATCAAGGGTGTTTACGGAAAATTCGTACTCAACCCCATTGATATTCTGTTCAACAATGTTGTTTCTTCCATCATACCCATACTCTTCTCCCCATTCCGGCAGGGCAGCAGGGGTATCCAGCGCTATGTTATGTTTGACGCCCCTGATTCGATTGAGTTCATCCAAATTGAACTGGTCACCGACAGATTGCTCCGAGGTACTAAGCAAATAGTCGATCCGTTCTGTCGGGCGATTCATTCCGTTTCGCAAAATGCTGAAATCTAAAAGACTAGATCCTTCACCATCCCACGCAGAGAGACGATTGAGGCGTCCAAACTCGTCATAGTCTACGGCATCTTCCGTTCCGTTTCCAAATTGCCCCGCCCAATAGGAACCATCAAGCCAGTCAAAACGTGCAACAGGATTCATTTCCGCTGCGAATTGTAGGGATTTTATCCTACCTTTTTGATCCCTTCCAAGATCCAGTACTCTACCGGAAGGATAGGTGACCCGGTTCATGAACTCACCCGAGTATTCATAGGCTGTTACATCGCCATTCACGTTATCATGCAAGAGACGACCAAGAGAATCGTACTCCATATTAACAACCACATCGTCATCATTTGTTTCGGGATCGTTGTTGGTAATGGCCCTTGTAAGAAAACCTAATCCATCGTAAACGAATGATTCTTCGGTCGTACCCACAACATTAACACCACGTGTGACAGATCTGCCTGTTAATCGTTCGCGAGCATCATAACTGTTGGATATAATGGATCCATTCCGGTCGATGAATTGAGCTAGCTGATTTCCCTTGTTGTAGGATCTTCTGGTGAAACTTCCATCCGGATAAATGGCTTCATACAACTGGCCAGTTTCCGTATAGGTGTATTCGATATTTGGATCTGGAGCACAACCGATATTGCCATCCGGATATTTCGCAACAACGTTACCGTCCAGATCGTAATCCGTACACATCATGACATAACCATCGGGATTGTTTTCATCAGCCAGGACGGGTTTCTTTACTCGAAGTAAATGTCCAAGCAAATCGCGATAGTAAAAAGTGGTATGTCTGTCTGCATTCGTATAGGTTTCTAATCTACCTAGATTGTCATACTCATATTCTTCAAGTAGGAAATTATCATTGTCTGCGGTATCGACGCGTCTGCGTTCCGTGATTTTTCCCAAAGCATTGTACGAATATTCCCAGCGATAGCTTCTTGTTTCAGCTTCCGTAACCTCCGGATCGGTAATATTGGTAATTTCAATTGCCTCGGCCCGTCCAATTTCATTACGGAAATACTCGATTCGATTACCTTCAGAGTCAAAACAAGCCGCTATGCGACCCGCACCATCATAATCACACCTTGTATAATCGCCGGATGGTGAAACCTCACGCAGAATTCGACTTGTTGCATCATACCCGTATTTCCATTCCAGCGTGTCGATCAAGCCGGTTCCTCCCTCCAAATCATATACATCCGCTAAAACTTTGGTTCGGCGGCTAAAGCTATCATACTCGTACCGTACTCGGGATAGACTCGAATTGTCATCCGACACATATCTTTCCAGCGTCATTTTATCCAATTTGTTATATCGACGGCGGTATGCAGTCCCATCTTCGAACTGTTTTTGTACTAAACGATCAAATCCATCAAATACAAACACTGGACCATCAGGCATACCGTCGTTGTTGTTATCTACATCTTCTCGTCTTGAAGTCATGTTGCCGTTACTGTCATAGTAGCGCATAACACGAATTAAGCTGTTGCCTGAACCACGTTCTGTTTTGTACAGTTTTCCAAAGCTGTTATAGATGTAGTTCGTTACGACACCTTCCGGTGTTTCCGTTTGTATTTTTCTCCCAAGCGCATCATATTCATAATTATTGCAAGCCTTGATGCTTTCGGTCACCGACTTACATTGTCTTGTTTTTCGCCCCATGCTGTCATAGGAATAACTCGCTACAAGATAATCCCCAACTTCGTGGCTGTTGATTCCCCCTACATACTTGGAACTACGTACCAATCGACCCATCCTAGAATATTCGTAGTTTTCATAGGAATAGAATCCTTTTCCTCCAGTAAGCGGTGTGAATTCATAGACACATAAATTATTATTCAGTGTCCAAGAATTGAAATAATACCGTTTCACAGAATCATCTGGTTTGACTTCTTTTACAACTATGCCTGAATCATTAACTTCATATGAAGTTCTTTCATGTAGAGCCTCAAAAGGTAGCGCTCTTTCAAGATAATTTGCGTCGATCAATACTTCAGCGAGATACCCTTGCCCCAGTGTTGATGCATTATCGCTAATTGGTAATTTGCCATAGCTATATTCGGTAAGCACCCCGATTTCATCGTACATTTTTATGACGCGACCATGGAAATCATATTCCATTTCCTTGGATACATCTTGGCTGGAACCATCATCCTGCTCAATAATGCCCATCTGAATCTTGATGGCATGAGCCCGCATTGGATCGAGTTCATCATTGTGGTTAATATCTCCCAAACCAAATTCCATGCTTTCAGGAAATACCAGGCTAACACTTGGAGTTTGATTCATAATAATCGGATCTTCAAAATGGTTGCGAACGTCTCCTTCGGAACTCTCCTGATAATCGAATATTGTTTTTCTCACTTGGCCCATTGGATCCACTTTTTTGTACAGCTTGTTGGCAATGGGTTCGTAATAATATCTTGTTACTTTGTCTGTGGCATAACCGCCAAAACCATCTCCACGCGGCCCTGCTTTCTCTGTTTTCTGTGTAATATTGTGAATATGGTAGCGTTTTTGCCAATTCTGGATCCAATATTCATCTATCCGATCTTGTTCACTATACACTCCTGCGGCGTTTGTATATTCGTAAACAACAGAGTTCCCTTCCGGCTTTATACCTTCTACTAAATTGCCTTCATTGTCCCAAAAGTACCGGAATTCAACGCTTTCTGTAACGGAAAAGGCTGAATCATTAGCACCTACATGCAAATCATCGAAAATTTGCCTTTCTCTCATAAGACCATCTTTATTGAACCTAAATGTCGTTGTAACTCCAGATGGATCTATTTGTGTTGTTTGATTGTGTAAAGCATCTCGGTCTTGCAAATCTGAGACGTATGCTTTTTCATAGGTCAACGTGTAAGTTCCAACTTGTTCATATGAATCTCTAACGTTCCAGGTGGAAAGTCGGTAGTTTTCATCATATTCAAAGGTTTGGCTAGCCTCTCGCCCCGCCTCAATATCATCACTAGTCTGAATGCTGGCCAAAGGATTATTGGCCTCATTCACATGATAAGTATAGACAAGGTAATTAAAGAATTGCTGGCCAGTATTGTCTGTGGGTTCTTGAAGTTGGACAGTAGCTAATTGACCGTTATCATTGTACAAATATTTGGCAGTACGCCCATCGAAGTATTCGATTTTCGATATGTTCCTTGAATACTCATTTTCATATTCAACAGAAATCGGACGCAGCATCGTATCTACAATACACCAAACCCTTTTTCTGTCGCTATCTGTCACATTTTGGTAATAATAAGATATTGCGTTCCCATCTATATCGATTGTTTTTGCTAACCGATAAATATTTCCATTATGTTGTTCTCCATAATAGGTTTCTGTAGGTATAAAGAACTTCCTTGTTCCATCTGCTTCCCGTAACCAGATACCATTTACGATTTGCCCGAATCCAGATTGCCGTACAGACGCAACGGTACATCCACTAGGCACATTGTAGACAGCGCCTGATTTTTCCTGGAATATTCCTGAAAATCCATCATTGGTTGAAATCCAAGTACGAGGTTGATTTTGGACTTTCTTAAGCTCATAAATTAAGCCCGTACCCTTATAGTAACTCATTTCATTTCCAAGATCAGATGAAATGAGATATTCGTTAAACTCTGCATCCCAATTTCCAAAAACGGCGCTTTCCTTATGAATTACACCACTACGATAATACCGTTTAATTGAGAAATCTATTCCACGCCCCTTTAATTGCAGTTCCTTTTCATCTTCGATAATTTCTCCGGAATATAAACTCAATTTCGATATTGCCTGATCCATAATAAAAGGTTTCCGTGCTTCCGAGCTTATATAGTCGACACCGAAATCCTGAAAGTCAGTACTTAATATCCCATATTCAGCGGCGCACTCTCCACTTATACATAGTTCTCCATAGGTAGCAGGATCACCATCATCACAACTCGTTCCATCAGGTAATGATCTAGAGATACAGGCATTAGCCTCATAACTGCAAACGCCTTCTACGCATAATCCATCACCGAATGAAGAACAATCAGTCCCCGGTACATCACAAAATGAGCGAATGGTGATTGTAACTTCCGCCATGTCTGTATCGTTTTTATATGCGGTAATTTTATGAACCCCAATAGGAAGGTCTGATTTATAGAATTCCCAGGGATATCCCTTGCCAGTCTCTCTTACCCCTTGTTTAAATTCACTATCACCTATGGTCTGTGTTATTGCTTCAGGAGAAGTATATTCGCTTTTCCATTTTATTTCGCCGGTTCCATCGTATTCTGCCTTGAAATGTATTTCTTCACCTGCGGTATATGTGTCCCCATCTGGCTTTTCTATTGTTACTTTACAAGCCGTTACCACCAATAATACAACAACAAGTAACATTGCATTGGTTTGGAATTGGTATTTGAATTTCATTTGAGTCTCCTCGTTAAGGATCAACTGGATTGCAGGGATTGGCTGAATACTTAATCAGAATTAGTATGGAGCATTATCTAAGTCAAGAGTTTTTTTATTAACTATAGTGTAAAATAACTCTATACAGATGCAGCTGCCAGTGATTGTTATTAAACCATTACTGTTGAATTACAATTAATCCTGATCAGTTTTTGTGGAACGGCCAACCAGAACGTTCTGGGAAATCAAAACGATCTTGGAATCCTTAACATCATGGGTTATGATTCATGGAAATCTCCTGGGTGGAATTTGAAATACAGACATATTTTCTCATGAAGTGATGTATTGTTGGGCATGGATATGATAACCAAAACGCATTATGATTGGACAAGATATTGGATTGAAGACGAAGGAAAGTCTGAGTATCTTGAATCTGACTTACACAATTTCAGTGGTTTTCTAACAGAATTTGGTGTGTTTGAATCTGCTAAGTCAAAGCTTAAAACGATACAAGAAATCAATCATTATAAGATTTTAGGACTACTTGGAGAACCTGGAACTGGAAAAACAGATGCAATCAGAGAAGAAATCAAACGTATTGAACCAATATACAAAAACAATGGTGATTATATTAAACTGATCGATCTTAACTCAATTGAAGATCGTACAAACCTGAAAAATGAAATTTTCGATAATCAAGACTATAACGAATGGGTCAATGGATCACATTCTCTGTATGTTTTTCTAGATAGTTTTGATGAAGTATTGATTGATGTGAATAAAGCCGCTCAGATTATAATCGATTTTCTGAGAAATAATAAAATTGACTGGAATCGCTTTTATTTACGAATCGCTTGTCGTCCTGCGGTCTGGCCTACAATTTTTGATAAAAGTTTTCCTGAATTACTGGATGATCCTGAACAATACGCAAAATTCAAATTAGGTAGTCTCCAATCAAGAAATGTGCTTCATGCTGCCAAGCAAGAAGGGTTTGATGATATAAAGTTTTTAGACGAAATCATAGCTAAAGATGCGATAGCTTTCGCAAACACACCATTTAAGTTAGTTTCTTTGATTCAGCATTACAAAATAAATGGCCAGATACCCGACAGTCGACAGGAATTGTTTGAAAGTCAGATCATAAACTTCTGTAAAGAACAGAATGATAGCAGAATTAGCAGTGGACATTCCGGGAAAGTTTCACCCGAAAAAAGAATGAAGATGGCTGCAAATATTGCAGCCATAATGCTTTTTTCAGGTAAGAATACTGTTTCGCTTGGTAATAATATCCAACAATTAAAAGATTTCGATTTTTCACTCAATGAACTTATTGAACTAGAAATTGTTGAGAACAATGAGGAAAGAATTCGGCAATACATAGAGGTTCTTGACACTCCTCTGTTCACATCTTTTGGACAAAATCGCTTTGTCTGGTCACACAGGATATACGCTGAATTTCTTGCAGCATGGCATTGCAAAGAAGAGAAAATTCCTAACAAACAACTTCAAGGTCTGTTGTTTCACAATTCAGGTAAAATTATTCCTCAATTAAGCCACGTTGCAACATGGTTAGCGAATTTTTTACCTGATTTACGTAATGATATCATAGCCAACAATCCTGATGTCCTTATTCGAATTGATCCGAAAGTATTTTCAGACGATGAAAAAGAAAAGATTGTAGATCGTTTGCTGGAATCCATAGACAATGTTGAAATCACTCATCCAACATATTATACCAACTTAAACCTTCTTTCACATGCTAAACTTGGTGAACAATTAAAGGCTGTATTCCTGAATAAGGCGATAGACAATGATACAAGGTATTTTGCTATTGAATTTGCAAAGCAGTGTAACTGCTTAGATATACAGAATGATATCTTGGAGGTCGCCCTCAATAAAGATGAGGTCTATGAAATTCGCTGTGTTGCTTCAGAAACGATCTGCAAGATAGGCAGTGAAGATAGTTTACTAAACCTTAAACCCCTCATTGAAGAAGATTCAGACTCCGATCTTAATGATACTTTAAAGGGCAATGTATTTAATCGACTGTGGCCTAACACACTTTCAACCTTAGAATTATTCACCTTAATAACTCCAATAAAAAACAATAGATTCAGCGGTAGCTACCGTAGCTTCCTCTATGAACTACCTGAAAAATTAAAAGAGGAGGATTTCATATATGCACTTCTCTGGACTCAATTAATTGATAAATGGGACAACTCCGACTATGCAAGACTACCAGAACAGATTTTCGAAAAGTCATTGAAGTTTATCGAAAACGAGCAGGTCGCAGGGAAACTAGCTGAAACATTATTGAAAGGAGAAACAATTGTTAATCAGTGGAGGTTCATAAATAATGATGTAGTCGCTGATATACTAAAAGAAGATAGCAAAGCGAGACGAATTCTGTTTTCTGAATTGGTGCAAAGAACAGAATATTCTCCAGAGCAAAACTATCACACCTATCATTTTGTTTTATTAACGGAAGACTCTGGCTGGGCCATTGAAAAGCTAAGCTCAATACATACCCATAATGAAAGGGAGAAATGGGGAATTATACTAAGGGACATTTTCCGTCACTTCAAGGATGAGCAAAAACAAGAATTGTACAGTACATTTCAAGATGACAATACTCTTGCATCTATTTTTAGCTGTTTTTCGGGGAAAGAAATTAAATCACGAAAACGTGAATCTGAAAAAGAAATATCACATATTCCTCAAATGACATCGGAATGGCTTGATCCTAAAGAGAAAATTGAGCGTTGCTTAAAACATATTAAGAGCAAAGGGAAAACCGAATTATGGAATAACATCGCATCAGAGTTAACACGAGAATCGAAATCCTCCTCTCCATCTCCATCCATTCAGAAACTGAAGAATTTGTCACAATCACCAGGTTGGGTCACGGCTAATAGCGTTGAGAGAGACTGTTATATAAAAATAGCAGTTGAATATCTTGAAAAGCAAGATCCTCTAACAGACCAATGGATAAGAACAAGAGATATTACAAACGAAATGGCTTATGGATATGCTGCACTAAAACTAATTGCAGATGTGTCTCCAGAAATACTGGATTCGAATGATGGCTATATTTTAAGAAAATGGAACTCTGTCCTGTGGAAAATGCCGTTAGTAAGAAACAGGGACGATGAAGTTGCAATTGCCCCCTTATTGACAAAAGCTATCTCAATATCAAAAACCAAAATGACTGATTACCTCATATCGATAATTGATGGGAATAGTAATGGGAATGATTTGACAAGAACCGTTCCTAAACGGGTCAAGCTGGTATGGAATCCTGATTTCGAAAAAGCCTTAACTTTAAAAGCATATGAAAATTCTCTACGTCCAGAATGCTTTTTTGACATCTTAGAAACAATACTTGAAAACGGATCCGGTACCGAAGTGATGGATTATGCTTTGGACATTATCGAACGAGTTCCAAGTAACGATGATCCATTACAGAGAATAGCTGTATATGCCGCAAAGGCGTTATTTCGCTTTCGCCCTATAGTATCAGTAACAAAAATCCTTGATGCAATTAACAGGAATGATGAGTTTGGAAAAGAATTCTTCATGTCACTGGCAAACAATCACGGCTCATATTTCCAATATTTCTTCGAAAATGCAGATGAAGAGATATTGGGTAAAATCTTTATTTCCCTTACCAAGATATTTCCTTACAATGAAGATCCCCCTCCCCCAAATGGCATCGTTTCAAGCAGACAGCATATAACTAGAATTCGTGAAATGATATTTGAGGAAATATACAATAAAAACACTCAAGCTGGAGTGAATATTCTCGAAACACTTTCAGAAGAGTTTCCTGAAATAAACTGGCTAAAATGGAGAGTGCCAGTTGCCAAACAAAACCTAATCGCGAATTCATGGAATCCCCCAACAATGAGAGAATTGTTTGCTCTATTTTCAGACCCCAAAAAGCGAATCGTAAACACCGAAAAAGACCTGCAAGCGATAGTACTAGAATCTCTTACAAGAATACAGGCAAAGATATCAAACAATCAGATAAGGCACAATCTCGATTTTTGGACCAACAAGCCGTACAGATCCAAAGGTGAACTTGAATTTTCAAGAATCATCGCCAACGATTTGCGAGATGACCTAAAACAATCAAATATTATTGTCAATCGAGAACCGCTTATAAATGTAGAGGATAAAACTGATATAAAAATAGAAGTACCTTGTGTAAATGAATCAAACCCATTAACAGTAATTATTGAGTGCAAAGGATGCTGGAATAAAGACTTGCAAACAGCAATGGAAAATCAATTGTTGGGTCAGTATCTCAATGAATACGCCTGCACCAGTGGAATTTACCTTATTGGCTGGTATTGCTGTGAGGATTGGGATGAAGATTGCCCTAAACACCGTAAAAAAATGGGGAAGCACAAACACGATGACGATTTGGAGCAGACAATAAAGCATTTTGAAGCTGAAGCAAAAAATCTTTCCAAGCCACCATACACGATAAAATCATTCGTATTGGATGTTTCTATATGAATTAGCTAACTAATTGATATTGGTGATGAGCATTCTTTTTGACCACTAGTTGAATTGCCTGTTTCTGGTATTAAACAGATCTTCCGAGTGTTTTAGGATATTAACATGGGCGAAAATTGCCAACTCACTTTAAAACAAGATGTTTCACAGATCCTTTCAGAAAATTCTTTCAATTCTACACATGTACAAGCCACAATACAAAGAATTGTCGATTATAGCTATTATAAAGAAGCCATTATTCTTTTCAATGGAATCGTAGCACCATTGTTGGCATCAGCCCAACAAGCAATTTCACTTGAGATAAAACGCTTATGTGTTAACTACAGTATTACTATTTTGTTGTCAGGTTCATACTCCCGTGGGACACCATCACATTATTCTGATATCGATTTAGTTGGCGTTCATATGATTCCTCCACTGTATTCTGATGAATTGCGAAACAAAATTAAGATACAATTAAGCAACTTATTAGATCGCAAAGTTTCAGTATTGTTTTATGATGTCAAGAGTTTAGAAAAGGATTGTCTTGATGGAAGAATTTGGCAGATCGTCGCCAACAGTAAACTTGCAGATGGGGATACTTTATTATATAGTCAGTTTTGTAGGATAGTTGACAAAGCCATGCTGAATACCGTTCCTATGCATCTTAACAAACTATTAGAGTTAGATAGGTATTTACATGGTTGGTGGGCTTTATCTGACCAGTCCTTTTCAGATCCAAAGCATGGCCCTGGTGGTTCTGTTCAATTTGAGTTAGTAAGGACGATCTACAGATGGTTACGAGCTAGATTGTGGAATTCTCCATTAAAAATCAACTATGTGAAACATCTAGAGAAGACTGCCGTTGCTCTGCGTGCTGTTATCGACAAAACAGAGGTGATAGCACAGGTCGCAAATAGAAATTGCACAATCCATTCGTCAATTAGGCCTAATGATTGTGACATGCCTTATCCATCATTACTGAGAGATCTTAAGTTAGTTCAGCACAAACTGTTTATTCATACTTTAAAATATGCTGCGAAATGTTAAGAGGAGGGCGCTGATGGATACCCCAAAATTCGGTTCGGTTTTTTGGAGTTATTCTAGGACAGCTGATGACTATGATAAGAATGAGATAACTAGCCTAAGGAATCGATTGCATAAAGCAATCGAAGTGCTGCACGGTTCTAGAATAAATCTAATGATTGACAGTCTCAATGTTAGACACGGTCAAAACCTAGAAACTAGGATCCATCACCTTATCAGTACAAGTTGTTGCATGGTACCAATTCTTTCTCCAACCTACTTTCAAAGTGATTGGTGTCATAAGGAATACTTGTGGTTTAGAGAACAAGAGAGATTAATAGGAAGATCCGATTTGATATTACCCATACTTTATATAGATGTGAATAATACTGAAGGATTTTGTGGTGATGATGTTAAGACATGGAAGGAAGATCTACTTTCAAGATTATACCTGGATTGGCACCAAATGAGGGGAAGAACAAATACAGGAATAGATGGACGTGATAAACTCGAAACTTTCGCCAAATCGATTTGGCACTTGGTCTCCACTGTCAAAGTTCCCGAGGTGCCGGAACCGAATTATCACGATTCCTATTCCACTCTCAGAATTCCAAAAGTTGATGACCCGCAATACGAAAGAATTATTCTCGAACTATGGAGCGATATGACTGGAACCCAAAGACAAATTATAAAGCTCATCAATAGCCAAGCAGAAGGAGATGAGATTTCGGTTGATGACCTGCTTGAGCGAATAAACCTATCTATAGGAATGATTAATCAAGGCCCCGTAACTGAAATGATTGCAGATGAACTGTATTACCGAGCGAAAACGCTAATGTATCAAGGTTTTTTACGTATGCGTGTGATGGGAGAGAGAATTACGCTAATAAGTTTGGTTCCTAGAGTTGAGCATGTACTTAAATTAAAAGGGAAATTATCGTAAATATTAAAACTCATGAAAAGCTACTTACGAAATCATTTGAAACTCCTGGAAACAAAAGATTACAATTTCAGCGAGTTATTGGAAGGAAGATCGCCAATAAGGCGCGAAGAATTCTTTCATCGTGCTTTGATGATTGACAAAACAGCAGAACAAAATACGGAAATCCTTAATTCAATCCATGCTCATGAAACGGATAGAGTTAGACGACAGTTTGTACGAGTCCAAGAAGTGGGAATGAAGCCTCTATGCTCATATTCGAGAATATGGTTGAATATGTTGTACGATATGGACCATCGCCGTGAGGTTGATAGAGCCGCTCATCAGCGGGTTGAATCATACATTGGATATGTTCCTAGAGAAGCAATAGTTTGCTGGTATGGTGGTTTAAAATCCGCAGAATCAGTAGCAAAGAAATTTAAAGGTAACCGGATTCCCGATCAGATACGAGAATTTGTGATTCCGTTCTGGGATTTAGTACGATATCGAATTGTTGTTCCATCTCTTCAAGCTTTATTGGATTTGAGCGTTTCTATCTGGATGCACGATATTGATTACATTTCACGGTGTCGAAACTATTATTTCAATCCAAGATCTCGTTATCATCAGGATCCCTATCGAGCTGTTCATTTCGTAATTAATATAGACAACCTTGGGCTATTTGAACTTCAAATTGTAACGTCTTCACGAGAAATATCTTCGGTTTTAGATCAGAGATTTACTTTTAAGGAGGAATTTCAATTTCTAAATCAAGAACACATTGACTGGCTAATCCGTTTTCAACTTGCAGCGAATATACTGGATAGTCAAGAATGTGAATGGGAATTATGTATTTAGCATTACGCCACTCCCGATTCTGGTGACTCCTCACTTATTTGAGCATATTTCAGAATTGGATCCAGAATGCTTTCATGCAAACCAGAGCATATCCAATATTCTCCCCGGTTTTTTATCCATTCCACGCGGTGATTGAGATGGTACAGATAGGCGACCATTGGATGGTCGTCTATGGTCATCAACCAAGGGGCTTTGACCTTATTGAGAATACTCGCCAGTGTTTTATGGTCCTCATCCGTTAGATTGTGTTTATACTGTCGGTACTTGGATCGGATATATGGAGGATCAAGATACAAAAAAAGATCTTGGTTCCCTTTCATTGCGTCTCCTAAAAGGATATCTCGAAAATCCCTACCTGAAATCTCTCTTCCATCGATATGCCCCTGTAGCATATAATGCAATTTCTCGATGCTATTTGCTACTCGTTCAGGATTCCATCTGGAAGGATCTCCCTCCTGCCAGGTTATTCCTTCGGGTTTGCTCATAATATTGCATTCCCACATGATGAGTCTTGAAACCACTTCGTCGTAAACATGTGATTCGTCGTAATACCAGCTGTCATAGAGTCCTGTTTTCAAGGCTAGTCTTTTATCTCTGAGCGTTTCGTGGGTCACCTCGACCGCCAACACAGCCTCGATCAATCTTTCATGGTCATAGTAAATGGAATTCACAAATGCTTGATTGAGGGGATCTCGGTCATTAAGCCAGACCTTATCAACAAAGCCATCAGCCAATGCTGCTTGAGAGACAGAGAAACCACCAGCGAAGACCTCACAAAGTTTCCAATCCTTTCCTGTTTTCTCGTAGTAGCTTTTAATACAATCAATCAAGTAATTACAGACCTTGCTTTTTCCCCCGAAATAGCTGAACGGTATGGGAAGTTTGTTCTTTGGAGGTTGGGATTTCAAAATGATTGGAGAGGAATGCAATAAAACCTGTTGTCCCCCCTGCAACTGCTTATTGAGCAAGGTTATTCTGCCAAGCGCTTCGGAGAGTAATTGTTCATTCTGTGTAGATATCAATTTATCCCATATTCGGAGCATCATTTTGTCGATGGAATCCAAATCGAATTCCCTATTGGTTGTTTCCCCGCCTCGATGGTTTTCGTTTTCACCACTTATAATTTGTTTGGCTTTTCTAAATGTCCAGTTCTCTTCAACCGCACGTTTTGCAAGAGCCAAGCGCTTTTGTTTGTTTGTAATCCTCGCCAGTTCCTGTTGAATTCCGAGGGGGAGGTTCTCTCGAATTCCTTTCGGATAATCAGGATAATATCCAGCGACTTTGATGTAGTTTCGCAACGTTACAGGAGACAAGCCAATCGCCTGGAGTTTCGGTAGGGACAGTAGATAATCAAACTGAATATTGCTTGCGGAATCCGCTTTTTTCACCCGTTGCTTGTATTTTTGGACCGATCCCCCAAAATATTCGTCCAATAGAAAACGACCGATTTCCAGTGCTTTTGACATGCTGCTTTTTTCAGCAATCTCTTCTATGCGGATGATTACTCTCGCTGCTTTTGCTGCGTATCTATCGGGACTTGGAAAGTTGATACAAGCGCTTGTACGAGATTTGGGAGTTACGATCTTGTCTTGCTTGGTTCCCGTTGACTTTACTTTCGCATTGGATTTCGAAGTTTTAGGCATATCAACCGTCTCCACCCCGATTAAATTGATTGAATTACAGCAAAAATGTCTCAGATCATCTAGGGTCAAGATAGCACAATATTGAGTAAAAAGCCATCCTTGTCGGATAAGACCTTAATGTTTCAAGTGTTTTCCGAGGGGGATATTATAAGCAGATTGTATTGTTTCTAAGTTCACAGGAAAGCTCTGTCAAGAGTGGAGAGAGTTCGTTTTACCGATTCCTCTGCATGTAGTTTAGCAAATCATGCAGAAGCTCATGGATTTGCTCGTATGCTTGTCCCCGCATGGCCGGGTTCTCCAACAGGGATTTGAAAGTCCAGAGTGTGTTTCGCTGGTATGTTATCAGCTTGCTGATGTCCTGTGGTGGCATGACTTTTACATCCATATCGAACCTGAATCCGAGTTCCTTTACTAGCCATGATACAAATGATTGACGGGTCTTATCGGGTTCATTGCGGATAAAATCAAAAAGGTCATGCAGGATTCTGTCCAACTTTTCCTGACTCTTTATGCTGCGGTATTCTGACATAATAGTACCTCCTATCAAGACCATTCCTATAAAGCCTATACCGATGGTGGGGACCGTTTCAAAATCGATAGAGAGAAAATGGGTGGAGACTAAATTGGTGATTTTGGGGGTCGGGTCCCCGATCATTGGGTTTACCCTGCGGTTACGAGCTATTGGTGTATGGCTTTAAAATAATACTTTAAATTGTGAGTATATTGGTGTAACTATATATAGAGGGATCATCTGAAAGGCAGCACATGAGACATACCCAAACACCAAGCACATTGACGGATGCCGAGGTAAAGGCTCTCTTGCAGGCAACCGGAAGGGCTGAGGCTGATATAAGGGACCATATAATCCTGAGTATTGCTTTAGGCTGTGGATTACGGGTGAGTGAGATCGTAGGTCTCAACATCGGGGATGTGCTTAACGGGAAGGGCGTCCGGGGTATCTGGAACCTCAGACCGGAGATTACCAAAGGCAACAAGGGCGGTGTGATTGCCCTGCCTGATCGCCTGAGAAGGAAAGTTTCAAGGTACATTACCTATAAGAGAGCCATCGGTGAGAGTCTTGAACCCAATGCTCCGCTGTTTCTATCAAGAGGCGGCGGTCCTGCTAGCAAGAAATCCGGTGGACGTATCAGTGTCAGGACTATCCAGCATATGTTTCATAGATGGCAGAAGAGATCTGGATTTGACCGGATTCATAATTTTCATGCCCTTAGGCACACATACGCCACAGCCTTATGGAGAGCTACCGGGGATCTACGCCTCGTACAAAGCGCTGTTCGACATTCCTCTCCCTCGACAACGGCGATCTATACGCATCCTACGACCGATGACATTCTGACTGCTGTACAGTCCATCACCTGTTAGATTTCAAGTAAGAATGTGAAAGACGCAACTCATCCTACGCCTATGGGCATGATCTGGGGATGTAAGTATCTGATACTTGGTAGCTGAGTTGCGGGTTCCAAGGATTGTACGCAACTCAGGATTTTGATTTTTAACAGGGCGGCATCTGATTTCATCTCGTACCACCCGGTACATCCTCCGACCAAGAAGCACTGCCTGTCAATTCTCCGTGGTTCTCATAGGGAGAAGAATCGTGGACTACATCCCCCGTGCCCTCATCAAAGTGAAGTAGCAATTGGGTATTGCCATCCGGTACATGACGTAGGGGTGGAATGAAATTCTCTGAATAGCGTGGGACATCGGAAATACGGAGTTCGTCGATATAGTAAATTCCTTCCAGCATATTTATCTTTAGTGCCTCGTTTGTTCGAAGCATACCTGCTGGCCAGTTTTCAGGAAACTCGGTTAATGTAAGCTCACTACCATTCATAAACATTTTCAGACTCTGACTTTCATTGTCAGCCACAACAGCAAAATGTCTCCAGACCGTTTGGTCTTTTTCTACCGGTGCCCTCCATGAATAGTCAACCCCTTCGTAACGCATCCCAAAGAATAGATTACAAGAATCATCATCGGCACAATCTAGCAATCGAACCGTGTAATTGGTTGAGTCTCTGAAATATTCGCCCTTGTAAAGAATTGTTTTGGGGTATCCGGTTTTCAGCCAAAATTCTATCGTCAAATTCAGACTGTCAAATCCAATGGAATCGGAAACGGGAATGCTTGCTCCGTGATATCGAATTTCTGAAAGCATAGACCCTTTATCCATGCAACTTCCCCAGTTGCATCCACCGGGACAATCTACCGGATCGCCAGCCAAGCCATCCCCGGTTTCGTTACAGGTATAGAGGTTGTCCGCACCACACCATGATTCGTTGGGAGTGCAACCGTCTTGGAATGCATATAAAGCCCTATCGTTTGAAAAATAGAGAGTTCCTTCCATATCAATAGAAGGTATGCTTCGAATGGGGGCCTCTGTCTGATAGGACCACTTGGTATTACCCGCAACATCGAAAACATAAATTTTTCCCTCTTGAGTGCCTACATAGGAATTGCCATCAGAGTCTACACTTATCGAGGAATAGGCATCCTTTAACTCTTCATTTTTCCATTTAATTTGTCCATCGGGATGAATGGCGTACATTCCCCCACCGTTTCTCGTTGCCGAATAGATTGTTCCATCATTTCCTATTGCTCCAAGTCCACCAGGACTTTCTTCTAATCGAGTAATCCATTTTGTATCACCATTCCCGGGTTCCAAAGCCCTTAATATACCTCCAGCTTGAGGCGAGTATATTGTTCCATCATACCCAAGCGAAACGAGATGGGAATATCCATCGTTGTCCCTTTGCCAAATACGTTCTCCGTCTAGATTCAATGCAATAATTCGATTGTGGCTTTGTGTAGTTGTATAAATGGTTCCATCAGGGGAAAGTACAGGAACTCCCCATGTATGTCCACCTGTGTTGTATGTCCATCTTTCTGAACCATCAGGGTAAATGGCATAAATATTTGAGCTGCCTCCACCACCACAGGCATAAACTGTTCCATCCTCACCAATAGATATCCCAGCAGCATGATCGCCTCCTGCAGAAAACGACCAATTTAATTTTCCAAATCTCGATACGGAAACTATCTCTCCCGGTTGAGCCGCTAAAATATCCCCGTTTGCAGCTATTGCTGGACATGTTGCGGAAATAGAATCAAACGAATAAACCCATTTTACAGTACCGTTGGGATTCAGTGCATATAAATCATTTAGGTTTGAGTACAAAGTTCCATCATTTCCAATAACTGTGCTTCGATAGCAATTATCACATTGATCTGATGAAAGAACCCATTTAAGAACAGGGGTTTGTGGACCAACAAATAAAGACCGGGACTGGTTGGTTGGGCTTCCTGTCCACATCGGCCAAGGGCTCCCTTCCTGCAAGCCACTCATATCCCCACACGATCCTCCTTTGTCTGGTGCACAAACCTGTGTATCGATTCCCTCTCCTGGCCAGCACGATTGAATCGTTGAATCACACTCCCAACAAATCTGTGTTTCCGCATCGCAAGTTCCGCAGTTATAACAACCGGAGGGGCTTAGACCGCATTCCATATATACAGAACAATCATTCTCCACCCATTCTGTAGCGGTACAAAATCCGTTCTGACATACGCTAGCTGTTGAGCAATGATCCCCATCATCACAGGAAAGAGAATCCTGTTTATTCTGCCATTCGTTGGGATTGTCCAACGGATCACAATATTGACAGAAATTCGATGGATTATCCTCGTTGGAGTCA
This sequence comes from Myxococcota bacterium, assembly GCA_965140415.1. Taxonomy (GTDB): domain Bacteria; phylum Myxococcota_A; class SURF-8; order SURF-8; family SURF-8. The sequence goes on along the minus strand of OZ223209.1, from coordinate 2,133,156 downwards.
TAACAGATATTTTGAATCAGACATTTTCCTTCTTGCAGGTTGTGAACACAGGCATGATTGGCATTGCAAACATCATCGGTACAATCTAATGAATCCTGCCCGGTAAGACAGGGTTCACCAGTTGGTACAGGGAGGCCGTCTTGACAACATTCTCCACTCACACACAGTAGATTATCGGTATCACTGTCTAATACATTCTCAGCATCGGCATAGGATTCATGATCATAATCCAGATCACCATCAAGGTTTGTCGGATCTACACAAGTGTCGTCCACGCAGGAGAGGTCATTATCACAGGTGCCGTTACCGTAACAGGGGCAACCGAGTGAGCCTGTAGAACATTCATCTCCATCTGAATAATGTGAGGATGTTGATAATGATGAGCTGCATCCGTTTAGAACTAATATTGCAAGAGAAATGAAGAAAATACTTTTCATGACGACACCCCAGGCAGCAATGGATTGGTAAGTGCCCCATAAAACAATAACGGGGCAACACAGAACCAGCCAAGCCCATTCCATGCGCCCCGCCCTAGAGGCGCACGTGTGACTAGCACGAGCGCATATGGGTGCGCGTCGAGCTTGGCTGTTTGTCTGTCCACAACCTCTCCGATTCATCCGATCACGGGTAGTCAGTCCGTCAGTCCCACGGGGCGGGATGGAATCAGGTCTGCTATGGACGAATAAATTCTAGCAAAGAAAACCTCAGATTTGAAACAAAATCTGAGGTTTAAAGAGTGGTAGAGCCCTTGCTATGGCTAACAGGGGTTTGTGGATCGGACTGCATGGTTTCAGCCTATCATTATATATATAGGGGAAGTCTTGGCCACCGGGATCGTGTATCCAACTGCAAGTCCCCTAGAGGCAACCTATATTGGTACCCTTTTTCCTCCCATGAAAAATATTTCTGAAAATACTTTATGAATCGGTACCAATCCCTAACCGATGCGAAGCGCCCGCATTCATCCCCTAATAGACTATCAGTAACTATATGTCATCATTATGGAATATCGGATTATGCGGAAGTGCTAGGGTTGGTTTTACGGTTTCGCTTCGGTTTTTTTTGGTCACGTTTTTTTCGCCGGATTGATGTTTTTTAGCATCTCACCTCGGTTATTCATTAAATTTTATGGGTATTAATAATGGCGGGGTTGGATTAACCAATCCCCGCTATTCGGTATGCGCCATCTCTATGGATGGTGGATGATTTATGAACTTTTATATGGAGGTTTCAAAGATGAACATGACGGAAGCAAACGAGATGGATCGAATTGATCACTGTGAACTTGTGGATGCAAGAGTAATGGGGCAACTGCTAAAGATTAGCAGGAAGACGGTGCTACAAATGGCCACCGAGGGACGAATTCCAGTAATCCGAATCGGCGTAAAAACAATTCGATTCGAGGTGGATGCAGTTATTGAAGCTTTGAAAAACATGAACTAGAAGCAATTCGCCCCCACCTGATGTCCACATATCAGGCAGGGGCTTTACAGAGAGAAACTTAAATCTAATGTCTATCTATAATACCCAGAATAATAGCCAAAGTATTACTCAATCGAAACTTATTGATCCTGATAACCTGCCCATTTTCGGGGCGATCTCACCAGAGACCGCATTCACGGAACTGTACCGGCATCTGAGGAATAAAATAAAATATTTCGGGACCGATCCAAAAGGTAACTCGGCGATATCCAAGAATGGAGACCTCCTGTTTTGGTTCGGTCATCTGCCCGGTTTGACCGGACACTATTTCTGCGGCAACCTCTACGATCCATTGGATGTCAGAAGCCGATATAATGAGGTCGGTGATACGGCAATTAAATATCGAGCAGGATTATCCAAGTCTCATATAAGGTATGTGTCCGCTTTTCCTTTTGAGGCGGATCATGCAAGTATCGAGTCCCAAATTCAATCCATCAATGAATTCGTAGCTGCCACGGGTTTATTACCAACCCTGCTTACTCTTTCGGGGGACAGGCGAGAAGAATCCATAAAGGCGGCTCAGGTTCAACCGGAACGGGTGGTACCGGGAAAGAGCGTACATGGATTCTTTGTATCAGATCGGCTATTGGATATGGGGGTTGAGGATGACGTAAAGCTGTTTGATGATATACAGCGCCACTTAGTGGTTGTGTTCGGTTCGGATTCTAGGATTACCAACCCGGATCGGTTGATGAGAACATCCGGTGTCCTTGGATACAATTCCTATCATGAGGAAACCGGTCCAGTCCGCATCCAGACATCCCTTTATGCCCAAAATCATCCCTACCCACCAGAAGTATTTCTGCAAAAATTACAATCTCTCCTTGCCGCACGGGGCGTTACGGATGTTGATCTGGCCTTTGATGCGATATCCGAAGCGGAGAGAATGGAAAAGGTTGCATCAAAAACCAATGAGACCGAGCGGGGGATGGAATGTCTTGATTTGGCTAAGACATTACGGAAGAACCTTACTATTAATGATGAACAGCGCGAACTTGCAGATCTGCTAGATGATAGCAGGAGGAGTCCGTCACATGTAAAGGCTGAGAAAACCGGAAGTAACCCAATAAATACAAAGGGAGAAAGTATCCCCGGTTCCACACCTGTCAGACTGGCAGATGGGACAACCACCACTGTTGAACAAGCTGCATCCAGTCTGACAGCGGGGGGGAGCACCTTGTCCGTATTCTGCCCATTTCATATGAATACGAACACGCCATCCGCATCTTTGGGGCTTACTCCCAATGGTTCTCCCTTTATTCATTGTTTTAGCTGTGAAGAATTCTGGTTTGTATCCGATGCCGATCAATATTCCATCAAGGCTCCCCCGTCCTCGCATCTGGCATCATGCTCTCGGTATCTGCCCCCCATCAATTTGCAGAAAGCGTTTACCATTATTGCCGCTGATACCGGCACCGGTAAAACCTACCAATTGCAGAAGCTGATTCAAGACAATCCACAGCATAAAAGAATCCTCGCTATCGTCCACAGGGTATCGCTGGCACGATCCCTTTCAAAAGAATTTGGATTGGTATGCTATCAGGACTTGCAAGAGGGAGACATTATCGAGGATCGTGTTGTGATCTGTCTGGATTCAATCACACGTATCCCTCCAATCCGATATGAGAATGATCAATGGGTTGGTAATGGATTTGATCTTGTAATCATTGAAGAATCTGAAAGTGTCATGTTGCATATGGACGGTGGGACAATCCCGAAGAGCGCACGGGGGTATAGAGCCAATACTGGCGAAGTATATGATCATTTGAGTCTATTACTGAAAGCCTCGGTGATGAGTGGAGGAAGAATCATTGCTACGGATGGTTTCGCATCGGATTTCACTGAAAATGTGATTCGGGACATGGCGGGTCTTACCGATCAGGACATTGATGTAATTCAACATAGCATCCCCCTCGATGACCATGAGAGCATCGAATATAAAAAGAAAGAGGATATCGTCTATCAGGTTATCCAGAAATTGAATGCCGGTGAGCGCTGTGTCGTTGCCTGCACCTCAAAGGAGTACTTGAAAGGTCTAGAGAGGTTTTTCAGAAAATGGTTTTTCGATATTACCGACAAAACCTCGGGTGAGAGCAGACCCATAGCCATCCTTGCCTATCATAAAGAGACGGATGACAGCACTCGAAAGATGCTTTCGAATGTGGGAGAGCACTGGAAAGAGGTGGATCTATTGATGTATACACCCACGTTGGATACAGGTATCAGCTACGATCCATCGGATCCATCAGACAGATTCGATCACCTGTTTTTTATCGGCGAAAGGGTGGCGGGGATGAATGTCCGTACCCTGCTACAGATGCGGCATCGTTGCCGTGAGATGAAAACCATTCACTATTGGATTAGCCCCGGATTTCGTAATTATCAGCCTCTTAACCTGAAGGACGTTGAAAAACAATTATTGTCCGTCCATCATCATACAAGCAGGTTTGCAGGACGGTTTTTAATGAAGGGCGGGAAACCTGTCTATGACGTAGATGATAGCGCACATTTCAGATTTTCCATATCGGCTGAACTTTATAGACGAAAGGGTTGGCATAATGTTCCCGCTGTTTGGAAGTGGTGGTGGGAATCAAAGGGGGCGAAACAAAGCGAAGCAACACCTACCTCGGATGCAAACCGGCGATGGATCCGCAGAGAAATACAGGATCTGAGAAACCAAACTGACAAGGAATATGCCATATCGATTGCAATGGCTGAGCCATTGACCTTGGATGAGTATGGGAAACTGAAAATCAAACGAGAGAAAACACCGGAGGAAAAGTTGGAAGTGGAACGGGCGAGGATCCTAGGATTTTTCGGAGAAGTGGATGCCGATCTGGTACTGATGGACAAAGACCGGAATCTTTCCAAAAAGATCATGCGGATCATTCAATGCGGATTAATGATGGATCGATTACGTGACGCAGCTACCTATCAGGATCAGATGACAATGCTGACTGGCTATCGAGCGCATTCCAAGGCTCACACACTTAGGATGGTGTTGGTAAAAGCGATCATACAGACCCTACTTTGTAAAGAATTTGCGGATAGCCTATTTGCACCCTTATTATCTAATGATAACAATACATTACCCAACTGCAAAGGGGCGGTACCAAGAGATAATATCCTATATATATTTGATCCGGCCCCTTTGCATCCATCCCTAACAATCCAATGGAATAAGCACTCGCTGGTTGCCGGTGGCGGCATAGAGCGGGTGAACCGGGTCATGGGGAAAGTCCCGAATGCACTTTATGCCTTGCAGGGGACCGGCATCAATATGAAACAACTAGAGTCCAACCCGGTGGCGGTACTCGGGAAGTGTTTCCAATTTTTTGGATTAAAAACTCATTCAGAACAGAAATCTGTCACGGTGAATGGTAAGACCGCCCGCCCTATGATTTACAACCTGGACATCGAGCATTGGGAACAAATGATGACGTGGAGTAAACGAATGAACAAAGTCATACGAGGTGACAGAGTGGTCCACTTTGATTCGCTTGAAAGCCCGCCACCTGTCATTGTGGAGAACGAGGAAAACATCGAGATAAACATTATTGAAATTCTTAAGACCACCGGTACGGATGGTTGAATGAATTTTTCCGGCCACTTTTTCTTTTAACTCTCCTGATTCCAGTGTAATAACACTAAGTACACGTATTTAAACAACTATTTCTTGATCAAACATGGAGAGTTTACCATGAAAACCAACAAAATTCCTTTCGACAGCGACCTCGAATATTTACAAGCAGAGGTCGAATATCTCACCGCCCGCTGCAACCGGTTGTATATCCAGATCCGTCTTCGGGATCTGACCTCACCCGAAGCGCAAACAGAGAACCGAACCATCGTCGGAGAATCCCGTAAGGTCCAGACAGACAACCTCCAATTGCTATTGGACAAAGCCATCACCACCGAGCAACACATTCGGGACAGCATCGATGGCCGCTTATCCATCACCCGCAGCACCTACGGCGATCATCATTTGGGTATCCAGCAATTAGAATCCATACACTCCCTCACCGGTAATGAACGGATGCTATTAACCCTGTTGACTATCGCTGGCATCTCACCTTTGATGATGAATCGGGCCGTGGCCGACCTAGGGCATATGGTGCCCCTGAGCGTCGAGGACATTCTGACGATTATCACGACCCCTAAAAACCTTGAGAGTTGGTCCGATGGTAGGGACATGGTGCAGAGGCTCGTTAAATGCGGTTTGATTTCATTGGATTACGTATTCTCGGAATCGTGGCCAGAGTCCATTATGGGGGCTACACCTCATCTTACAGCACGAACATTCGCGTGTATCAGTGGCATTGATGGTGCTTGCGATGGGGATGATCTGGATAGCGATGCTGATTATCTGTGATTATCATTTAACCGTTCATCCATGATGGACATGAGGTTCGATACCGCCGAAGTGACGATGCCGAGTAGCTCATGGGCCTCGGATCTTGTATAATCCCCGAATTCTATCTCTTCCGTAATATGGTCAAACAGATGCTGGACCCGCTCTCGAATATCCTCTGGCAGTAGTATGACATCCAGATTCTGAACCGCTGTTACCTTCGCAATAACCATCTCTATAAGATGCAATCTGCCCTTAGGATCGTCCCGCTTGATGATCTGGATGAGGGTATTCATTGTCTTATCTAGGCTCAAACCGGCGCAGTTGTATTCCAGTTCCAGTTTATTAGTCTGCATAATACGTTACCTCCTACTACTGTATGTGGATGATAGGTATCTAATTGGCACATCCGGTTTCTGTAAAAATGCGTGATCTTTCAAAAAGCAAAAACATATGACTTTAAATTACCTCAACTCTGGTGTATAAACAATTTAAAGCAATTTCAATGAGTTAAACAATTTGCGAGATTGTAATGTTTTTCCATTTTTTTCGAATTTAGTTTGATTTCGCTGGGTAAAGTAAAAAGTAAGGGAACGTTATCATGATTGTTCCAAATTATATTTATTCACATTCCTCAAAGGCAAAACGATGATCGACAAATTAAAATCTGACTGGCTGGATATTCTAAAAGAGTTCCCACCGCTATTGACCCCTAAACAGGCCGAAAATGCATCCGGTAAAGTTATTTCACGGCAAGATATATACAACCATGGCAGTTCCTATAAACGTCAATTGGGGCTGGATATTCGAAGAATCGGTGGGAGACTATTTGTAACTCGCGAAAGCTTACTTGATGTCCTCTGCGGTGAACAAGTACGCCCCCTGTAAGAACATTTTGTAATGGCATCCGAACTTCCCAAGTCAAAGCAACGGCGATTGGAACAAATGAATCGCCGCTTAAACCCAGCTCGTATTGAGTATCGTCTTGATTCGGGAAGATTTCAGTTTGCCCTGTCAAAACGGGGTAAACGTATTAGGAAAACCCTAGGCACGGATATCGAGCTTTCGTACGAAGTTGCTTTGCTACTCAGGGAAAAGCACCTTAGCAATGATCCATTGGTAAGTACCCGAAGCATTACTTTAGAGGCATGGTACGAACACCTCAAACCGGAAAGAAAAAAGAGACTCGCTAAATCAACATGGAATATTGAAAAATATTTCTGGGGGGAATTCAGTGATGACATCCGAAATACGCCATTAAACAAATTAACCCAGGAGGATATTGAAAGCGAACTGGATGAAATCGATGCCCCTTCTCAACGGGACCATACTGCTGTATTTATCCGTACCATTCTGAACGCTGCGGTGAAGAAAGGGCTTTTAGCAAAGTCCCCTTTCAAATATAGCAGAAACAAGAGAGTAAAGAAAAACGTCCCAACGTTGACCCAGAATGAGCTTATGCTACTCATCCATGCCCTACCCCTCAATAACCGTCCAGCGGCCCTATTAGCCGCATTCTGTGGCCTCAGGCGTGGTGAAATCATGGCCCTCCAGTACAAGGATATCAACTTGTCCCCCGATGTCATGCAAGTCGATGTTCACAAGGCCAAATCTATATCCGATGGACCAAACGGCATTGAGGAACACATAGGGCCACCCAAAGCAGGTAGTATACGAATCGTTCCAATCATGCCCGATGTCCCTGAGGATGCACTAAACATGATGAAAGAGTTGTTTGAGAGGAAAGATCCTACTGAATTCATCTATCCTGCATTCCAAAGGAACATCCATCAGGCTATTAAAAGAACCTGCAAACGAGAAGAATTACCAGTAATCGGTTTGCATGACCTCCGACATATTTGCGGCACCCACTGGGTAATCAATCACGGGATGGCCTTTGCATCCGCCGCCCTCGGTCATTCATCTATTCAGATGACCATCGATGTCTATGCAGATCTTAAAGCTGTGGTTCATGCACGAACTCGGGTGCAACCCTTACATCACCCTCTAATCCCAAAGGCTACCGACCTCGCTCAAAAGCTCGTTGACCATGATGACCCGTCTGTGCGTGAACTGGCCCTACTAACTCTACAGGTTTGCGCATGAAAAATACTGAAGCTCGAAAATCTGCCACAATCTGCCACAGGATGCTGATTTCATAAACTACAAAAGGCTTCCCGAAAGCCGGAAAGCCTAATGATATCAATGGTGCCGAAGGGGGGACTCGAACCCCCACATCCTTGCGAATACTAGACCCTGAACCTAGCGCGTCTACCAATTCCGCCACTTCGGCAACTCAACTTGTCACTTCGTGCATCACGAAAACGTGGATAGCATAGCTATCATACCTCTACGCCGGATGCAAGTTTTTTCCATCGAAAAAATCCAGCGCTCATTTCCACTTCAAGAGCCCCAATCCTGAGACCATAAAGTCAACTTGAAAGGGATTGTATTCTCTTCTTTCCCCCCTTTTCCTAGCAGGTTTTCACTTTGATTTTTTATCAACACAGAAAAAAACTTTTGGTGGAAAGTGCGCTTCTGTTAGAATAACTATTCAGATAAACGCAAGGAGTTATCCAATGAAAGAACGTGCACAACGATGGAACCGGCGCTTCGCTGCGATCATTCGCTGCGATGGACAGAAGGTCGATGGCTTCATGACCAACTTGTCCAACGAGGGTATGGAAATCCGGGCGAAATATCGACTCAATATGGGAGATGAAATTTCCATTCGCATCATCACCCCGGAAGAAGAGGTTTTCCATTACCTCTCCGAGGTTCGCTGGTGGCGTCCGGCGATCGGCAGCAAGCTCGCCAAAGGACTGTATCGCTACGGGCTGCGCCACATGGCGGTGGACCCCGATCACGCTCGCCTGGTAGAAATGGTCAAATACGACAGTAATCGTCGCAAAGACCAGAAACGCATTCCTCTACGGCTGCCGATCGATCTGATCTCCAACCCGGAGGCGGGACCGTTGCTCACGGAAAACGTGTCGATTGGCGGTGCATTCGTCCGTATGCCGGAACTACCTCCCCCGTATCGCGGAGAAATGGTATCCATCAGTATGCGCCTGCCGGATAGCGAAGAGCCCCTGATCGCCAAGGCTCGCGTCATTCACATGCTGCAACCGCTGTCCGCCCAGAAACTCGGTCTTCCCAGCGGAGTCGGACTGCATTTTCTCGATCTTTCTTCGGAAAGCAGGAAGCAACTGCTCGAGTATCTACAGCGCTCTTCGGAACAACTTCCCGTGGAAGAAGGCGACGACACGAAAGAGAAAGCGGAAAAAGAGGAAGAGGAGTAACCGGCTCCATCTTTTTGAAATAATGGAGAATTTCACACGACCGCCCGTTTTGACGAGCGATCGTTTTCGTTGTTGCACTTCCATAAACACAAACGGCCCACCGAATGGCGGGCCGTAATAGAACGAACTTGGAACCAAAGCTAAAAGATCAATCCGCTCCCGGTGCATCTTCCTCCACACCGCTCTGCATCCCGTACTTGTTCGGATCGTCGATCAACTGCTTGAACGCGCGCGGAATCCGTCCGCTGATACGTATCGGTTTAATGAACTCCTGCGCAAGTTTCTTGCTGTCGCGAATTCCAAGCTGGTCGAACAGGAAGGTGAATTTTTCCTTCAGCGAATCCAGAATCGCAGCCAATGATGCTTCAGGCATCGTCCAGGTTTCCCATTTATAAGGACCGAAGCCTTTCTTTCTGGACTTATACAGGAACTGCTCTTCCGTCTGCCCGTCTTTGCGTTCCTTTGCACAGTTAACGGTCAACCAAGCATAGATGCGCTCACGCAGTTCCGTCGGAAATTGCTCGTGATCCATAACCAGATTCTGGAAGCCGGTCGCCAAATGAACTTCGCAGGCCTGAGTTTCTTTGAATTTGTGGAAAGCGGTATCAGGCAAGGTGCTGGCGCCGTGCTGCACGGTGCCGCCGATCTTGAATTTATCGCGACCAACCTTGGCCAAGGACTCAAGAACATTGAAATCCAATGCGACTTCGGCGATGGAACCGTCTGCCAGCGGGACACCACCATGGGAAGTACCAGTCTGCACGGAAATTTTGCTGATCCCAACCGAACCAGGAGCGAGGTTGGCCAACGTTTCCAGATATCCGCCGATATAGGCTTCCATTTCTTCGACTGTCGAGTTTTTCCCGCCGACTTCGCCGATTTCACCACCGACGGATACACACACGCCTTCCGGCTCGTTTTTGCGAATGTAAGCGGTCAATTCAGCCGACAGGGTATAATTTAACTCCTGCTGTTCCTTGATTGTCTTCTTGTCCAGATCCACCAACGTCGAAGTATCGATGTCGATGTTATAGAATCCGGCAGCCAGAGCCTCATCGATCATGGACTTGACTCCGCTCAGTTCCTTATCCGGGTTCTCCTGATATTTCTTCAAATTGACCTGGAAGTGGTCACCTTGAATGAAGACCGGTCCCTTGTAGCCTTCCCGAATGGCAGCAGCCAATACACAAGCGGTGTATTCTGCCGGACGCTGCATGGTATAGCCGATCTCGCTTTTCGCGATTTCGAAAATGAACGGTCCACCGTTCATGTCTTCGGCGGCACGGAAAATCATACGAGCGGTATCGTAGGTCAAGCCACGAATATTGATCGCCGGTACACAAACGTCTTTGTATTTTTCCTGGCCGCGCGCAAAGTACAGGTCGTTGATCGAAGCGGCAAATGCGCCCAATTCGTGAGCGGCTTCCCATATAATCCAGCGAGCAGCATCGCGCACGTCTTCGGAAGATCCGAATACCGCAGAAAGAATCAATTCATCGACGATCTCTCCTCGAAAGCGCTTTTCGTCCAAAACTTTCAGACCATCGGTCGAAAGCTCGACTACTCCCTTGAGAATAAAAGGAAAATCCGTTAACTGGGTGAATCTCATGATCCATCTCCTTTTCATTTAGGTTGCTATCTTTGTCATGTTCAAACAAAGGTTTCAATCGACTTGAATCGAGCTAAACTCAGAAATAAACTGACCCCTCCCGCAACTGGGACTGACGAAATACGTTTCTCTAACGAATTGAACCATTTCGCGCTGAATTTGTAAAGAGTTAATGGTCCCATACTTTAACTGTACAAAAGACAAAGCGACGTGCGTCCAACAACCAGCACATATGCCATTGACACGGAAAACCAAGAAAAAATTCCAACCGAAGCGGTGAAATTCACTTAACCCCTCATGATTTTGTTGCAGAAATGCGGGAACAAGCGCCGTTTGATCGCGCACTGGTCCCCAAAATGGAATAGAAACCGATAGAAGCAGCAGTAAAGAGCAGACCCGTCCATGCATTCACGGAAGGGAAAGGGTCTAACCTATTTCAGCATTTTCTGGAACTTCTTCTTACGTTCCAGTTCCTGCTTGTGCTCCAAAGAATAACGGGTCCAGGGGCGAAGCTCCAAGCGCTTGCGCTCGATTTCTTCGCCGGTGCCCATGCAGTAGCCGTAAGAACCGTCTTCGAAACGCGCCAGCGCCAAGTCGATCTCACGCAGCAATTTCAAGTCCTTGTCTAAAAGCCGCATATGCAGAGCCTGCTCGCTTGCCTGACTCGCCTGGTCGATTTCCTCGACCATCTGCTCTTGACTTTGGAATGATAGCTTTTTGCGTTCTTGAATCGACTTCAAGATTTCATCGCGCTTTTCGTGCAACAGTTCTTTGTAGTGCTGCAATTCCTTTTTCTTGAACGCCATTCTAACCTCACCGCTTTCCATGACTCATTGACCGATCCAACTATCAGTCAACAATCAGAGACAGCCAAACGTAACATAGGAGCGGAATCATACGTATGGAATCGAAAAATGCAAGTAAAAATTTCAGGCGGCTTGTCGCTTGATATAATTGTATCAATGATTTCAAACAAATAACAAACAGATTGACGGAATGATTTCGGTTGTCAATCCCTCCAAAGTCTGGTAATTGAACAGAGGAGAGTGCAGTATTACCGATATGCATCGAGTAAACAAAGGAGATCGAATATGCCGCTAGCCGAGCGAGTCCGGCAAGCTGTCTTGCAGGGCAATCTATCCGAATCTGCTGAAAAAAACGTAAATTTATGGCTTACCGAACCGAAATACGCCAGCTATCGCGACGAACTGGCGTCCATGATCGAAAAAGAGATGTGGGATGAAATCAACGACGCTTTCTACCAGATCATCCCCTTCGGCACCGGTGGCCGACGCGGTAAAGTAGGCTTGGGTTCCAATCGGCTCAACGAAATCGCGTATGCCGAAAGCGCCCAGGGAGTCGCCAATAAATTGCGCAAGAAAATCACGGATCGGCGCCCAAAAGTCGTCATCGGCTACGATACTCGGCTGACCTCTCCTGAATTCACGCTGAAAACCGCCTGTGTGCTGGCAGGCAATGACATCGATGTCTACTTGTTCGACGGTCCCCGCTCCACGCCCCAACTCTCTTTCACCATCAAAGCATTGGAATGCGATGCCGGAATCGTAATCAGCGCCAGCCATAACCCGCCGCAGGACAACGGCTTTAAAGCCTATTGGAGCGATGGCGGACAGGTCGTTCCACCGTTGGATGGCGAATTGATCCAGGAAGTCATGAACGCCACCGAAATCAACGAGTTGAGTTACGAGCAAGCCTGCGGCAAAGGCTTGATTCATCGTCTCGGACCGGAACACGACCGCCAGTATCAGGACGCCGTGATTTCCCAGGCGCTGACATCCAACAGGAAACTTAAAATCGTTTTCTCGCCTTTGCATGGCACCGGCATCAATTCGGTCTATCCGATCCTGCAACGAGCAGGCTTTAAAGACGTTCACCTGGTGGAAAGCCAGAAAGACCCGGATGGCCGCTTTAAAAACGTTCCCAAGCATCAACCCAATCCCGAAGTTCTGACCGGTCTGGATGCTTCCATCGCCCTTGCCAAAGCCATCGGAGCCGATGTCGTTATGGCTTCCGATCCGGATGCCGACCGATTGGCGGTGGCGGTGCCGTCCCGGACGGCGGGAGAATTCACCATTCTTTCCGGTAACCAGTGCGCAGCGCTGATGATGGAATTCATCGGCCAGCAAATGCAGGCGGCTGGAACGCTGAAGAACAACCACACGGTCTACAGCACCTGTGTTTCGTCACCGTTGATGCCCACCATCGCCCGCAGCTATGGACTCAAAGTCAATAACAGTCTGCTGGTCGGCTTTAAATGGATCGCAGAACAGATCGAAAAACAGGCGGATCCCAACGACTTCCTCTTCGGTTCGGAAGAATCCATCGGATTCATGAAAGGCCCGCAGACTCGCGACAAAGACGGCGCAATCGGCGCCCTGGTCTTTGCAGAACTGGCTGCAACGCAAAAAGCGCAAGGCAAAAGCGTTCTCGACTTCATGGATGAGACCTACCGGAAATACGGCTATTTTGCCGATGGCGGTACGGCGATCTACCTGGAAGGGGCGAAAGGAAGCGAGCGCATGGCGCGTATCATGGCGACCCTGCGCGAGAATCCGCCAAAAAGCATCGGCCCCCACGAAGTCCTCGCCATCATCGACCGTGAAAACGGTCAGATCCGGGATATGTCAGGAAAGATTGTCGACTCGGTTGACGGTCCGGCCAGCAATCTGTTGATCTTCCGATTGGAAAAGGATCACAAAAGCTGGGTAGCGGTGCGTCCCAGCGGCACGGAACCTAAAATCAAATTCTACGTCAGCCTGTACGCTCCGGTTACGGGCGATCTAGACTCCATCCGCACCGAACAGCGGCAGGCCGTGCAGGATTTACTTAAAACCATGTCCGAACTGGCCATGACCATCGAATAACGAAACCATTCTACCTCAACAAAAAACCGGGAAAGCGTCATAGGCTTCCCGGTTTTTTAGTTTTATGAATTTCGAACACAAGGTTGCTTGATGATGCACCGTGAGGTTCTTCAAGGTTTCGACTGGCTCTGCTCCAACTCCCGGATACGTTTCTTTGAGGCTTCGTCTTGGGTGAGATTGATATTGACGCCCTCTTGCTGAAGGAACTTTCTTATCGCCAATTCATCCACCGCCAGCAAACGCCCGAACAGAATATCCAGATTGGTGAGAATGCGCTCGATGCGATCGCCGGAGCGATTCAGCCGCCCCGTCAGATCGGCCACCTGTTCGATGGCATCATCCAACTTGTCATAGGTGGCGGGTACACGCTGCAAGGTTTCCACCGGCACCGCCTGAGCGATACGGTCGATGCGTTGCAGGGTTTCATCGGCCTTTGCCAATAATGCCGGTGTGCGCTGAACCGCTGTGTTCGTCAGACGGTCCATCTGATCCATCGTGCGTGTCAGCTTGGCTTCGTTATTGCGAACCAATTGGTTGGCCTGCGAGAGTAATTCGTCGGTCTGCTCGATAATGCGTGCGACGGTTTCCTTTTTCTCACGTCCGGTCTCATTCAACTGGCCAAGCAACGTCTCCAACTCCGTTAACACACCTTCGATCTTGGGCGCCATGGGATCGAGCTTTTCCAGAAACGGACGCAACGCAGTGAAGACTTCATCCACTTCCACCGGTACGCTCGTGGCCTGAATATGACCACCATCGGCCATTTCCTGCGCGTCCCGGCTTTGAGGAACCAACTCCACGTATTTTTCACCCAACAGGCTCTTTGCACGAATACGCGCCTGAACGTCCTGCCGGATGTGCGCGGCCCGGTTGATCAGCATACGAACTCGGGCGCGGTTGAAATCGACGTCGATGCGTTTGATCGAACCCACTGGAACCCCGGCGACCATCACGAAGTTTTCAGGCACCAGACCGGCAGCGGAATCGAAATCGGCGGTAATTTCGATTTGATCGGCAATGGTTTTTCCGCCAACCACCTGAAACATGTAAATCAGCAATGCGATGACGAAAACAAAGAAAATCCCGAGCAGGACTTCATTTCGGAAGCTTCTTGACATCCAATGGTACCCCATAAGGCAGTATGAAAGACAATCAATCGGAAATCGGCTCCAACCTTACGGCGGAAAAGCACGCAAGGCAAGCGGAAATTCATTTTGATTGAGAACAGTGAAACATCCTGAAAATCACACGACGCGAATCGGTCCTTCGGCGGAACGGGAGAAAAACTGTTGCAGTATGGGATTGTCCGACTGCATCACCTCCTCACGCGGTCCAAAGGAAATCAGCCGCCCGTCGTATAGCATCCCGACATAATCGGCAATCATGGCGGTGCTTGCGATATCGTGAGAAATGACCAGGAACGTGATCCCGAGTTCGCGCTGCATACGCAGAATCAGCCGGTCGATGGCATCGGCCATAACCGGATCGAGCCCACTGTTGGGTTCGTCGAATAACACGATCTCCGGTTCCATCACGATGGCCCGCGCGAACCCGACCCGCTTTCTCATACCTCCCGAAAGCTCGGAGGGAAACAGGTGCTCGATTCCCGGCAAACCGACTGCCGCCAGTTTTTCCGCCACGATTTCAGCGATGCGATCCGGTTTGTAGTCGGTATGACGCGCCAGTGGAAAGCCGACATTCTCTCCCACCGTCATCGAATCGAATAACGCACCATCCTGAAACATCATTCCAAATCGTTTCCGCAGCTTGAAAAGTTCACTGCCGCGAAGTTTCGTGACATCCACGCCATCGACCGTCACCACACCGGCATCCGGTTCCATCAATCCCACCAGATGCTTGATGAACACGCTCTTTCCGACGCCGGAAGGACCGACAATCACCGTGATCTTGTTGCGATGAATTTCACAGGAAACGTTATCGAGCACGACATTCGAGTTGAACGCCTTGCACACCCCCTCGTAGCGGATAACGATATCCGACTCGGTTTTCAGGGAATCGCTCACTCGACCCCCTGGCCACCGGAAACGATTTCGCTCACGTTACGAATCGTCAAGCGATTATGGATGGTTACAAAATCGTCCGTGCTTACCGGCAAAGCCAGCAGCAATCTCGACGGGTTATCCAGCGCAACCGGACGTCCCCAGCTATTCTGCTGCACGGCCATCACTCGCTTTCGAACGCTATCAAGATCCATGTAGTAGAAATCGTTAAATATGTTCGGGTCCGGGTTGATGCAGAAGGCATACTTTCCATCGGCACTGATCACCGTCCGATACAGATCGAATTCATACTCAAAGCTGAACTCTTTGACCAGCACCACAGGATCTTCCACCGCAAGATCGTCGATTTCGTGAATCAGCCAAACGGTTTCCCTTTCCTGATTACGCAACTTGATACTGGCAATAACCGACAGCATATCTCCATCGGGCGACAACGCGAAATCGACGACATCGAAACGCTCGTAATCGCCTTCACCGTATTGCAAAGGATAACTGGCTACATACACTCCGGAATTGGTGAAATTATGTACCCCGTTGCCGGCATTGATCCAGATACCGGTTGCCGAGGACAGAATACGCATGCGCGTGCGGTCGCGATAGCCACTAGGCAAGCGGACGTAATCTTCCGTTCCGACCTGAGTAATAGATACGCTTTGCGATAATAACCTCGCACGATATTTATAGACCATGAGAAACGCGCTGCTGCTTGTGGTTTCCCAGATATACGCCGCTAAAAATTCCACATGCGAGGTATCGGAAATTTCCTGAGTGGGCAGCACTCCAACCTGGACCAAACGCCCCTTTCCCGTAGCCGGGAGTTCAACCGTATGGTAGGTAATGGTTGCCGTCCCGATTTCCGCTCCCGGTCGCTCCTTGCGAATAATGACCTGATCGCCTTCCGGCACCCGGCCATCGGCATTGAAAGGCCGATAGACCGCCCAGGCCAGACGATCGGAAATGTGGATCATGGAAGGTTCTATCGGTGGATTCGAAGTGTAGTCCAATCCTTCATTCGTAAACAGCGGTTGCTCATCTTCCAAGTTTTTTCGCAACGTGGCCACCGCATTGCCGTTTTCCATCGTGTATTCCCAAAAACCATTCGGGCTTACTTCCAGCAATTCCCTGTCATCGAAAGGCAGAATCTTCTCTTCGGGGGGACGATCATCCTCCACAACATCTCCATCGGCCCAATCCAGATCCCCGTCCGGTTGAAAATCGGCATAATCGTAGTCCCAGTCGCCATCCACGTCGCCGTCCGGTTGTGCATCCGAATCGCCATCGGATTCCACATCATCCGCATCGACATCCGCATCCGTCATATCCGAATCGTCGTCTTGATCTGCCGGGGGAATGAAAATATCGCCATCGGTAGTCGTATTCTGGTCCGGATCGCCCTGCCCGGTATCGCCATCGACCATCGTGCCGATCGGAACGAGTTCACACTCATTATGACACCCGGCAACCGACCAGCAAAGCACTCCAATCACAAGGACAGGTAGCCATCGACCGACGAAAAGTAGTTCCCTCATCATACCTCCATGCGGGGGAGAAATCGTATGCAAACAACGTGTAAGTATACCAGAAACGGCAATGAATTCCCACTGTTTTCATACAAGATTACAATGACGATATCGGTGCATTTTTCAATTACTTCACTTGAAAACGAGTAAAATTCACGGTGTTTTCATCTTTCTTATAATTACGAAACGATTGATTCCTTACAAATTCGGAGTTCACCGGAATTGCAGCTTTTGCTTGCATGCTTGTCTGCGGTAAGCTATAACCATGCCCTTCCTGAAGGTGAGAACGCATTTCCCATTTTGGAGGTTTGTGATGCGATATTCGCAGATGATGATTCCGACTTTGAAAGAAGAACCTTCCGACGCCCAGGTTATCAGCCATCGCCTGATGCTGCGCGCGGGTATGATACGAAAACTGGCCGCAGGCATTTATATTTATCTCCCGCTGGGGCTGCGCTCCATCCGAAAGGTTGAAGCCATTGTCCGCGAGGAACTCAACCGCTCAGGAGCCATCGAGTTGTTGATGCCGATGGTACAACCTGCCGAAATCTGGGAAAAAAGCGGTCGCTGGCAGAAGTATGGGCCGGAACTGTTGCGCATCAAGGATCGCAAAGGCGCCGAATTCTGTCTTGGACCCACACACGAAGAAGTCATCACGACTCTCTTTGCCAAGGAGATTTCCTCCTATAAACAACTGCCGATCAATCTGTACCAGATCCAGGATAAATTCCGCGACGAAGTCCGCCCCCGTTTCGGCTTGATGCGAGGACGCGAGTTCATCATGAAAGACGCTTACTCCTTCCACCTGACCGAAGAAGACTGCATGCGTGAGTACAAGGTGATGTACGACACCTACACGCGCATTTTCAAACGCTGCGGGTTGGAATTCCGTGCGGTGGAAGCGGATACCGGCTCAATCGGCGGTTCGCGCTCTCACGAGTTCCAGGTACTGGCCAACTCCGGCGAAGACCTGATTCTATCCTGCGATTCCTGCGGATATGCCGCCAATGTTGAAATGGCCGAAACCGTCGGTCCGGTGACACCGCTGGAAACGGACCAAGCTGCTCGCTCGGAAATGCAAGCGATGGAAGAGGTTTCAACCCCCGACAAGCACAGCATCGAAGAAGTCTCGGAGTTCTTGAAGGTCAGCCCTGCGGATCTGTGCAAAACCCTGATCTATCACGACGATCAGGAAAAATTCTACGCGGTCTGCATTCGTGGCGATCATGACGTGAACGAAATGAAACTTCGTAGAGCACTGGGCGTCTCCGCCATCTTCCTGGCCGAAGATGCCGACGTCATCCGTGTCACCGGCGCGCCGGTCGGCTTTGCCGGTCCGGTCGGCCTACAGATTCCGGTAGTTGCCGATACAACCGTCGAAAGCATGCGCAACTTCGTTACCGGCGCAAATAAGGGCGATACGCATCTGATCAACGTCAATCTCAAGCGAGACGTTGAAATCGAACGTTTTGTAGACATCCGTCTTGCACAAGAAGGCGAAACCTGCCCCCGTTGTGCAAAGGGAGTGTATCAGGCCCGCCGCGGCATCGAAGTCGGCCAGGTGTTTTATCTGGGCAAAAAGTACAGTGAACCGATGGGAGCCACCGTGCTGGACGAAAACGGCGACTCGGTCGCCTGTCCGATGGGCTGCTACGGCATCGGCGTCACTCGCACGGTAGCCGCCGCCATCGAGCAGAATCACGACGATGACGGCATCATCTGGCCCGCGCCGCTTGCGCCTTTCGAGGTGCATCTGTTACCGGTGATGATGAAAAACGAACAGTTGGTACAGACCGCCAACGACATCTATAAAGAATTGGTCTCTCGCGGAGTGGAAGTCCTGCTGGACGACCGCGACGAACGCGCCGGAGTCAAATTCAAAGACGCCGATTTGCTGGGTCTGCCCATCCGCATCACCATCGGCAAGAAGGGCTTGGAGCAACGCGCGGTGGAATTCAAACTGCGCGGCAGCCAGGACATCGAAATGGTGCCTTTCGATAACGTCGTCGCCAAAGTCAAAGATACCCTGCGGGATCTGTACAAAGCCTGTCAGCCGGATGGAGAGTGAGATGCAGGCTCACGAACGACTGATCGTCGGCATGGACGGCGACTGGAGCCTCACGGAGTTGCAACAAGTCGCACGAAGCTTCGCCGGTGACGTGGGAATGGTGAAAATCGGCAAACGCCTGTTCACGCGCCATGGACCGGAAGCAGTGCGGCAGATGTGCGAACTTGGGCACAAGGTTTTTCTGGATCTGAAATTCCACGACATTCCCAACACCGTAGCGCAAGCCTGTAGTGAAGCGGTGCGCCTGGGCTGCTCCATGCTCAACGTTCACGCGGCAGGCGGACCGGTAATGATGAAACGAGCGCGGGAAGCCGTTATACAAACTGCCGCTGAACTGGGAATTCCGGCTCCCAAGCTGATTGCAGTGACGGTGTTGACCAGCATCGACGAGGAACAACTCGCCTCGATCGGCATCGAGCGCAAACCGTCCGAGCAAGTCGCTTTGCTGGCAAAGCTGGCATTTGATTGCGGCCTGGATGGCGTTGTCGCCTCACCGCGCGAAATCCAGTTGATCCGCGAAGCCACCGGCCCGGATTTTCTGATCGTCACACCGGGCGTGCGTCCGGCGGGTGGCGTTCAAAACGACGATCAGAAACGGGTGATGACCCCTGCGGACGCTTGCAAAGCTGGAGCCAGCTACCTAGTAATAGGCAGACCGATCATCGCTGCCGAAGATCCCGCCGCCGCCGCGCGCGAGATCGCAGGTCAGATGGAAGAAATCTGATGTCCAGACTTACCTATGGTCTGCATCCTGTCCGGGAATTGTTACAGTCCAATCCGAAAAGCATCGAACAGCTGCTCGTTCGAAAGGGAGAATCCAGCCAGGCCATCAAGCAGGTTCTTTCCCTTGCCAGAAAAGCAGGAATTACCGCCCGTTTCGCCGACGTTGCCGAATTGGAGCGCCTAAGCGAGGGCGGCAATCACCAAGGTGTGCTGGCTCGCGTCACCGATTTTAAATATGCGGATCTGGATCAGTGGCTAAAGCAGCTCGACGCGAACAAGCCTGCGCCGGACCTGCTGATTCTCGATCACGTTCAAGATCCGCATAACCTCGGCTCGTTACTGAGAAGCGCGGAGGTTTTTGGTATCGGCGCAGTGATCTTGCCCAAAGATCGTTCGGTATCGGTCACGGAAGTCGTGGCCCGCGTCTCCGCCGGAGCTTCGGAAATATTGCCTGTTATTCGAGTAACCAACCTGGTGCGTTGCCTGGACACCCTAAAACAATCCGGCTATTGGATTATCGGAACGGCAGTGGATGCTCCTGCCAGCCTGTATAAGACCGATTTAACCGCCCCCTGCGCCTTTGTGTTGGGAAACGAGGGAGAAGGCATGAGCCGCCTCGTCAAGAAGGCTTGCGACCTACTGGTTTCCATGCCGAGCTGCGGTCGAATCGAATCTCTGAACGTGGCAGTATCAGGGGGAGTCGTGCTTTCCGAAGCTTACAGACAGAAGAGTTTACGCGACTGATTGTCACCGTTTCGCTGTCAATTCAACCAACACCGAATTTATCCGCAATTTCCAAACTTCGCCTCTGCTAAAAATTTATAAAAAACATCGAAAAATTCCGTTGACTTCCCTGTGAGATTGTGAGAACAAAACCGGAGCTTACCGAACTTCCCCGCCTCTATCCTGGCAGACCGAGGCGAGCAGGTTCATTACAGGATTGAATACATGTGTGATTTTCGATCAAGTCCTGTTCCCCAAATCAAGGCGCACCTCGTGTGCCGCCACGCGCTATCCAACCATTCAAGGAGGTGGATTCATGTCGGCAGAAGTGGATATTCAAGCGGTCATCAATCGTAATCCCGAACAGAAGGAATTTCTTCAGGCCGTTGAAGAAGTTCGGGAATCCATCCTTCCGGTGCTCGACAAAGAGCCGGAAATCCGTCGTGCCAAGATCTTCGAACGCATTTGTGAGCCGGAACGCCAGATCATGTTCCGCATTCCCTGGGTAGACGACCAGGGTCAGGTGCAGGTCAATCGCGGCTACCGCATTGAATTCAACAGCGCCATCGGTCCCTACAAGGGCGGCCTGCGCTTTCATCCCTCGGTGAGCCTGAGCATCATCAAGTTCCTGGGCTTCGAGCAAATCTTCAAAAACGCACTGACCGGCACCCCCATCGGCGGCGGCAAGGGCGGCAGCGACTTCGATCCCAAAGGCAAGAGCGACATGGAAGTGATGCGCTTCTGCCAGAGCTTCATGAGCGAACTGTTCCGTCACATCGGTGCGGACACGGACGTTCCCGCTGGTGACATCGGTGTCGGCGGTCGTGAGATCGGCTATCTGTTCGGACAGTACAAGAAACTCGCCAACCGCTTTGAAGGCGTCCTGACCGGCAAAGGTCTGGTTTACGGCGGTTCGCTGGTGCGTCCGGAAGCCACCGGCTACGGTGCGACCTACTTTGCAGAGCAAATGCTGTTCGACCGCAACACGGATTTCAACGGCAAGAACGTCGTGATTTCCGGTTCGGGCAACGTCGCCATTTACGCGACCCAGAAAGTCACCCAGCTGGGCGGCAAGGTCATCGCCCTGTCCGACAGCAACGGCTACATCCACGATCCCGAAGGCATCAACGAAGAGAAATGGGCTTTCGTGAAGGATCTCAAAGAAGTACGCCGTGGCCGCATCAAAGAATACACCGAAAAATATTCGAGTGCGACCTATCACGAAGATTGGCGCGGCATCTGGACGCTGCCCTGTGAGATCGCCATGCCTTGCGCGACCCAGAACGAAATCGACGGCAATGCCGCTCAGACACTGGTCAACAACGGCTGCATCGCCGTCAGCGAAGGCGCCAACATGCCGACCACCCCGGAAGCCATCAAGGTCTTCCTGGACAACAAGATCTCCCTCGGCCCCGCCAAAGCGGCCAACGCCGGAGGTGTGGCCACCAGCGCCCTGGAGATGAGCCAGAACAGCATGCGCTTGTCCTGGACCTTCGAAGAAGTGGACGCCAAGCTGAAGAACATCATGATCAACATCCACAAAAACAGCAAAGCGGCTGCCGAACGTTACGGTTTCGAAGGCAACCTGGTTGCGGGCGCCAATATCGCCGGCTTCCTGAAAGTCGCCGAAGCCATGCTGGCTCAGGGTGTTGTCTAATCCCTGAACAACATAAGTGCTTGTAAACCCCTGGCTTCTGGCCAGGGGTTTTTTCTTGTGCCAGACGCAAGCTCCGTCCATAATGGGATTTTCATCTTTTTGCCGATTGGAAAGTGGATACGACGTAATGACACACTTGGACGACGAATATACTCCCCGATTTAGCGGTTACCGCTCGTTGATGCCCAGCCGAATTCAGAATATCCTAGTGGTTTCAAGCCTCTACGATGCATTTGTGCTGGAAGAAGACGGCAGTTTATCTGAGTTGATCTGGGGTCAGTACGTGGGAATGCGACTTTCCGCCCCACCAAGCGTCCGGCGCGTGTCAACCGTCGTCAAGGCCCGCCAGATCATTCAAACCGAGAAAGTAGACCTGGTTCTGCTGATGACCCGATTGGGCGATGGCGACCCGATTCAATTCGCCCAGGAAGTCAAAGCCATCGATAAAGATCTTCCAGTGATGCTGCTGGCCATCGATCCCGCAGAATTGGCAATCCTGCCCAAATCCAGTGAGTTGTCCGGCATCGACCGGGTTTTCGTATGGAACAACGATCCTCAAATCCTGCTGGCGATCATCAAGCTAGTGGAAGACCGCTTGAATGCCGATCACGATATCAGGTATGGTCAGGTCAGAGCGATTCTGGTGCTGGAAGATTCCCCGATCTACTACTCCGCCTTTCTGCCGATCATGTATCGTGTCATTATGGGTTTGACCCGCAACCTGATAGACGCCGGTTTCAATGACTTGCACAAACAGTTGCGTATGCGCTCCCGTGCCAAAATTCTGCTGGCGGACAATTACGAAGAGGGCATGGCCCTGTACCGGAAATATCAGCGCAGCATCATGGGCGTTATTTCAGATGTCCGCTTCTGGCGTAACGGAGAGATGAACCCGGACGCCGGTTTCGATTTCGTCAAAGAAGTCAAATCGGAAGTATTCGACTTGCCGGTCCTGCTGCAATCCGCCGAGCCGGAAGTCAATCGTCCGAGAGCCTACCAGATCGGGGCGGATTTTCTGGATAAGAACTCCCCTGCCCTGCTTTCGGATCTGCGTCACTACCTGCAAACACGCTTGGGATTCGGTGATTTCATATTCCGCATGCCCGACATGTCGGAAGTCGGACGCGCTATGGATGTCTATGAATTCGTAGACAAATTAAGATCAATCCCAATCGAATCACTGATTTTCCACGCGGAGAACAATCACTTTTCAAACTGGCTGGTCGCACGCACCGAAATCACGATGGCCGATCAACTCCGCCCGCGTAAAGTCAGCGATTTCGAAACCCACGAGCAAGTCCGAGAATACATTTTAAATACGATCGGTGAAGTGCTGGCCAATAAGCAACGCGGTATCGTTGCAACCTATTCACCCAATCGACCCTTGCAGGCAGCGGATGTCACTCATATCGGTGAAGGATCGATGGGCGGTAAAGGACGCGGGCTGGCCTTCGTGCAATATCTGGCGGATCGGGCCAACTACTCCGGCAATTTCCCGGATATCGACCTGGGTATTCCGAAAACGCTGGTAGTGGGAGCCGGAGAGTTCGAAATCTTTTTAAATGAAAACGATTTGTGGCGCTTTGCACTGGAGGAAACGGATTTAAGCCGTATAGCACGTCGTTTCACCAAGGGACGCATTCGCAACGAATTGCGCGAAGGATTGGCTCAATACATCTCGTTGGTCAATACACCACTTGCCGTTCGCTCCTCAAGCCTGCTGGAAGATTCGCACCTGCAACCTTTCGCCGGGCTGTACGCCACGTACATGCTTCCCAATAACGCCAACACGGATGCCACACGCCTGGAGCGGCTGCTGCAAGCTATTAAAATGGTTTGGGCTTCGACCTTCGGTCCCAATCCGAAGTCTTATTTCAAAGCGACATCACACCGCATCGAAGAAGAACGCATGGCGGTTGTCATACAGCAGTTGGTCGGCAAGCAACACGGCAAGTATTTTTATCCGACCTTTTCCGGTGTGGGACAATCGTTCAACTTCTATCCCTTCGGCAGCATGGAACCGGAGGAAGGTGTCGCTCACGTGGCTGTGGGTCTGGGAAAAACAGTCGTCGATGGAGGAAAATCCCTGCGTTTCTCGCCCCGCTATCCCCATGTGCTGCCCCAGTTCTCATCGCCAGCGGACTGGCTCCAAAACAGCCAGAAAAGTTTTTACGCCCTGCGTATGGACCGGGGAGCGGCTTTCGTCGGCATGGATCCGGAAGAAAACCTGGCACTATTGGATCTTCAGCAGGCGGAACAAGATCATGAACTCGATCTGATCGCTTCGGTGTACTCCGCAGACAATCAGGTGATCCGCGATACGTTATCCATTCCGGGTCCGCGCGTGGCAACGTTTTCTGGGATACTGAAATATAACGAATTTCCACTTTGTGATGTTTTAAACAACCTCTTCGAGTTGTTTTCTCATGCCATGGGCTGCCCCGTTGAGATGGAGTTTGCCGTCAACATGAATCCGCGTCCTAAAAAACCGGAAATGAAAATCCTCCAGTTGCGGCCACAAATTGCCAAGGCGGAACGGGAAAGCGTCAGCATTCACGAACAAGAACGGCAGCACGCGTGGTGTTCGACCAAAATGGCGCTGGGTAATGGCATTATCGATACCATCCAGGATATCGTTTATTTAAAACCGGACAGCTTCGACCGAGTCCGCAATGCGGAAATGATCGAACAAATCGGCCAGATCAACGCCCGATTGGTCGCCGAAAAACGTCCGTATGCCCTGCTGGGCTTCGGTCGCTGGGGTTCATCCGATCCCTGGCTGGGAGTCGGTGTCGGCTGGGCGGACATTTCCGGCGCCAAAGCCATGATCGAAACTTCCTTACCCGACTTCCGCGTAGACCCTTCCAACGGCACCCATTTTTTCCAGAACATCACCTCACTCGGCATCGGTTACCTGACCATCGACGCATCCCGAAACCTGGGACATGTGAACTGGGATTGGCTGGAGAAACAACCTGCCGAACAGGAAACGACCTTTCTGAGACTGCTGCACTTGCCGGAACCAACGATACTCAAGATCGACGGCAGCGAGCGAGAAGCGGTCTTTTTACAACCGGGTTTTACCCTTCAACCGTAAACGACACTTCTTCAAGAAGGGTAAAAGTGATTTGGAAATGCCGCAAGAGCATGATATGATTTGCTTCTGCTTATGCTGGAGTGATTGCACTATTATGAGTACACGGTGGAGATAGGCATGCGCGTTGACCTTTACGCTTCCGAAAATATCCGACTGACCGGGCGAGGGTTCCCGCGCAATGTGGAATTGCATGACCTATCGGATCTGGAACAACATCGCAACAAACCACGCGCTGCGGTGATCATCGCTCCGGCCAGGGAACTCTCGGAAGTCCATCCACGACATATCGACCGGCTGAAAAACAATGGAGTGCGAGTCATCGTGACCGAAGCGATGCCGGGCAGCCCGATGCCGCGATTCGATAAGGAATTTATCCACTGCACACTGCCGCTACTGGATGAACGCGACGAATGGCGCATCCTGTCGGCATTTATCCGAAATGCCATCGAATTATTGACTCTTCAGAACAAATCGAAAGCCACACAAAACGATCTGGAGGAAATCACCCATATTGGTGTATTGCTCTCTTCGGAAAAAGATACGGACAAACTGCTGGATCTGATCCTGACCAAAACCCGTCAGATCACCAACTGCGATGCCGGTTCTTTCTATCTGGTAGATCAGGTCAACGGGGAACAGTCGTTGATCTTCAAAATGGCGCAGAACGACTCCATCACGTTGAATCTAAAAGAATTCCGTATGCCGTTGAATTACCAGTCTCTGGCCGGGTATGCGATTCTTACGGGAAAACCGTTGGTCATCAATAACGCCTATGAAATCGATCCGGACAAGCCCTACAGTCATGCACGTTGGATCGATAAACTGAACAACTACCGCACCATCACAAGCCTGGTCGTTCCCTTGAAAAACCTCAAGGGAGAAGTTTTAGGCGGTTTGCAACTGATCAATCGCAAGCGCGATTTCCGGGTGCGCTTGACCGATCCGGTAACCGCCATGGTCATGGTGCAGCCTTTCGACCAGCACTCCATAGACATGGTGACGAGTTTGGCTTCGCTTGCAGCGGTCACGCTTGAAAAGAACATGCTGTACGAAGCCATTCAAGATCTGTTCGAAGGATTCGTGAAAGCCAGCGTAAAAGCCATTGAATCTCGTGATCCGACCACCTCCGGTCACTCCGAGCGAGTCGCCAAACTGACGGTCGCTCTGGCGGAAGCCGTAAACCGTGAAGATCGCGGTCCATTGGCCAAATACCGCTACAACGAAGAGGAACTGCGGGAAATCCGGTATGCCTCGCTGCTGCACGATTTCGGTAAAGTCGGCGTTCGAGAACATGTCTTGGTGAAAGCCAAAAAGCTGTATCCACGCCAGGAAGAGTTGATCCGCATACGTGCGATCTTCATCCGGGCGGCGATTCGCATGATGGACTTGAAAAAACGGCTGGATCTGGCCAAGAAAAACGGGATGGACCGCTTGCAATTCGAACAAGTCCAGATGGAAAAAGACACGCTGGAAAAGCTCATGCAATTGGAAAACGACCTGCAATTGGTCTTGGATTCCAACGAGCCGACCGTCCTGGCGGAAGGAAATTTCGACCGACTGACCGAATTGGTGGAACATGTTTATACTCACTTCGAAGGGGAACCGCTGCATCTTGTAACGGAAGACGAAGTGAAAATTCTCAGTATTCCGCGTGGCAGCCTGACCCAGGAAGAACGATTGGAAATCGAATCGCATGTAACGCACACCTACAACTTCCTGCGCCAGATTCCCTGGACACCAGAACTGGGGCATGTCGCCGACTACGCCTTCAAGCATCATGAAAGCCTGAACGGCAAGGGTTATCCATCCGGTTGGACCGCCAAAGATCTGTCGATGCCCGCCCGCATGATGGCGATATGCGATATTTTCGATGCACTGACCGCCAGTGACCGTCCGTACAAACGCGCCGTTTCCTTTGAGAAAGCATTACAGATTCTGACCTGGGAAATGGAAGCAGGCAAACTGGACCCAGACCTGTTGGAAGCGTTTAAAACCCACAAGGTGTATAACGTCGTCAAGGAGGATCGGCAATGACGAGCCGGGCCGCTTATCTTGTCATTCTCGTCCTTCTTTTCGCCCTGCCCTTGATTTTCGGGGGGTGCTCGGATGCCCCTGACGAAGATGACATCATCCCTTTGGTAGAGAACGCCGTCGGCAAGCAGGACAGCGCCTTTCATCCTCAGTCCGTTTCGGTCATTGCCATCAACAAGGGCGCTCAAGGCTACTGGGCGCATGTCAAGGGTGATATCAACTGTACGCGCAGCGACTATTTCCAGGCGGGAGCGCGCTCGTTTCTGCCATCCGACACTTACCGCAGTGGCCGGACATATCCATTTGACCATTACGTGCGCCTGCTGAAACAAAACGACGAGTGGTCGCTGGTGGAAGTCACGCAGAATAAACCTACCGACATCCAGAATTAAGTTCCATCATGTCTTCTATGCCTCTGGTTTCCGTTGTCATGCCCGTGCGAAATGGCGCAGAGCATCTTGATGCAGCAATTACCAGCATGAGACAGCAAACGGTAACGGACTGGGAATTGATCGTAATCGACGATGGCTCAACGGACGACACCCCTCGCCTGCTACATGATTTCCAGCAACAGGAACCCCGGCTGCGCCTTTTTCAAAGTGATGGCCATGGCGTGGTTCATGCTTCCAATTTCGGCATCGCTCATGCGCAGGGTCGTTATCTCGCGCGCATGGATGCCGACGACATCAGCCACCCGCAGCGTCTGCAACGGCAGTTGGATTATCTCACCGTAAATCCGCGCATCGACATGCTTTCTACCCGCGCTCAAGCGCTGGGCGCAAACGAGCTTTTTCCCGGATACGCGGCGTATATCGACTGGACAAACGAACTGCTCGAACACGAACAAATCGAACGCGAAATTCTCATCGATTCACCTTTCGTGCATTCGACCATGTTTGCAAAAACGGAACTTTTCCGCCAACATCCTTACCGACTGGAACAGGGCCCGGAAGATTACGAGTTGTGGCTGCGCATGTTGCGAGCCGGGGTGCGCTTCGGCAAATGCCCGGACGTTCTTTTATCCTGGCGCATTCATCCACAGGGAAAAAGCCGCAACAGTCGTTTCGACAGCAAAATCTTCGCTCGAATAAAACTGCAACACTTGACAGCGATGCATCTCAGCAAAGCACCTCGTATTGTCATTCAAGGTGCCGGACATCAAGGGAAAATGTGGTTGCGACTGTTGCTGGAAACCGAGTTGCCAGTGGTCGCACTGCTCGATGTCAGTACGCGCCGCATCGGTCGCAAGATTGATGGCATTCCCGTTCACGCCATCAATGATCTTCCCAAACTACGGGCGGAATTCGTCCTGGCGGCGGTCGGGCAGAAAGGACCGAACCACAAGCGACAGGAAGTTCGTGGACAACTTGCAGAAATGGGCTTGCAGGAAGGTGTAAATTACCTCTTCGTCTGCTAATTGCTTTCGTTTTCCTGCTCTAAAGCTGGTCGGCTTCCAACATCAACTGTCCGGTCAAAGCCGTCCAGATGTAGTTCGACATGCTGTGGTTCTCCGCGTCGATATCGTCGGCATCGTACAATTCACGGAACTGATGTTCTTTTGCCAGTTGCACTCGTACCGCAGAAATCACCTTCTCGGCCAATTCGCGGGCACGTTCCGTCTCTCCCATATCCACTAAGGCTCTAAACAGCATCCATTGCCACTGCACCCACACCGGTCCCCGCCAGCGGCAGCACTGCGACGCCGCCGGGTCGTAATAGGTATCCTCGGCGGATAATCCAGCAACGCCGTTGGGACGCCAGAAACGCGCCGTATCTGTAAGCGTATTCAATAAGTCGGGCTTTCTATCCTCCGGTACGATTCCCGCCCATAACGGCAAGAATCCGGCGATTTCCATGCGTTTGAGATCGTTTTCGGAAGCATAGGAAAAATCGTTGTCCACCATCGTAACATGGTAATAAAAGCCGGTTTGTTCATCCCACATGGTTGCGTTGATCAAGTCGGCTCGCGCCTGCGCGGCTTGCTGCCATTGCGTGGCTTCGTCAGTAAGTCCCAATGCCTGCGCCATCGCCGCCAGGGACTGCTCCTCCTTGACCAGCATCGTGTTCAGGCCGATCGCCTCCAGATTTTCCGGTGCAGCAACCTGCTCCCAGATCACGTTTTCCAGATCGCGCACCGATTCGGTCAGACCGTAACCGCCCCACTCGCACAATCCGTCCTGATCCTTGTCCCTTTCACGCACCCAGAAACCATGCAGTAACACCCCGGCGTCGTAGCTATCCTGTAAAAACTGCCGGTCATTTATAATCTGTGCCATCTCCCAGGAAACGAAGTTGAATAGTGGAGCGCTGGCGGTACGCATGGCCGTCTGTTCCAACACCGGCCCGATGTTATAGGGCAGATACCCATCTGCCTCCACCCGGTCGATA
Source organism: Myxococcota bacterium (assembly GCA_965140415.1). Lineage (GTDB taxonomy): Bacteria > Myxococcota_A > SURF-8 > SURF-8 > SURF-8. Next base: position 2,103,299 of record OZ223209.1, on the reverse strand, counting down.
AACACCCGTTGCGACTCCATGGCGAAGTCCGCATTAAGCCGAGCCATCAGAATCATGGCCATGCTCTCGTGTATGTGCTGCCCCAGCCGCCCGAACCACCAGGTCGGCTCACGGGAAAAGAGGTAATAGTCGTGCGCAAGATTTCCCTCGGCAGGTAGACGTAGTTGATCCAGCAAAGTAAAGCAGGAACGGTATAGCAGGGCATCTTCCCGGTTCAAGCTTAATGGTGCCGCCTGTAGCATGCTTTGCAGGCGCTGATCTCCCTGTAGGATAATTTCCGAGATTGAAAGCTGCCGCGCCAGTTGCAATTCATCTTCCAGGCTTGCCGCCTTCTCCGAATCGACAACCGCCCGGTATGTACGAACGACCCGATCCGACTTTGCCGGTAGATCGAGGTGCGAAGTCAATGCCACAAATGCCGCTTGTCCGGGATAGCTCTGCTTGCTATTTGTAGATGTCAGATCGCTCAGAAGACTGTCTCCGCAACTCTCCACAACCTTAACCGAGAACTCATCCTGATCGATCACCAGGCGTCCCGCCAGATCCTCTACGAAAGTTCCGGCACCAAACATCTTTTCCTCTACCCCGATCTCGACGTGGTGGTTCAAAGAGAGCCCCGTGGAGTGATTTGCTACCTTGGAATACCCTAACTCACAGCGACGCAACCAGGGTTGCACGACAACGGAATATGCGACGTTTCCCTGATTTCGCAGCCAGACTTCCATCGCTGCAACCCGCGAACTCAGCACCGCAAAACGCAGTTCCACAACAAGATCTTCCACCGGCTGATAGGTCAACACCACGGCATCGCTTGTCACCGCTTGAATGGAAACCGGCGAAAACATCTCGGAATCGGACAGAATCGGAACGCCATCCACCATTAGCGCCAAGCCGAAATCCCCAGCGGTATCGGTAACAAAAGATACGATCCCGCTTTCATCGCGCGTTAACGTATAGCCTTCATCCACGAAATAGTGGCTGCGACTTTTCTCCGCCGCCATCGTCAACAGGATCGGATCGTCAAACGTGGCGTTTAAGGATTCGCTCAGTTCCAGCGCTGCATATTCGTCCCCCGTCCGCTCGGAATCCTCTGCCTCGCGTTGCTCTGCTTCCAAATCTCCGTCCGTCACCGGATCGTTTGGGTTCTCCGAACACGACAAGCTCAGCACCGGAAAAACGGATATGCACAGGCAAACAGCCACAAGTCGAACGAATGCCATCCATTGCATGCAAGCCTCTCCTTACTAAAACTCATGTTCATACCGAGATGATTCGACCATGCCATAATCGGCAATCTGCCGCAACCGTTATCGATCACTAACCTTGCCTTTCCCCCTTTACTGTGGTAGGGCCACTGCTGGAGGTAACAATGTCTGGAAGTGAAACAAAAGAAACGATCGGTTTCGACGATCTGGTAGAGATCATGGCCCGCCTGCGCGGCGAGAATGGCTGTCCCTGGGATCGCAAGCAAAACATGATGTCGATCAAGGACTATTTCCTGGAAGAGGTGCATGAGGCGCTGCAAGCCATCGACGAGCGCGACCCGGAGGCGATCAAGGAAGAGCTTGGAGACGTGCTGTTTGAAGTCTGTTTCCTCGCCCGCATTGCACAAGAAGCCGGATGGTTTTCCGTATACGACTCGATCCGTTCGATTCACGATAAGCTGATCCGTCGTCATCCACACGTATTCGGCGATGAGATCGTCCACGAGGCGGAGGAAGTTCCTGGACGCTGGGCAAAGTTGAAAGCGGAAGAGAAGAAAGAAAAGAACGGCGGAGAAAAACCGGCAGAATCCATCCTGGAAGGCGTCCCGCGCAGCCTGCCGCCCTTGCTACAGGCGCTGCGCATCTCCGAACGAGCAGTGGCCGTCGGCTTTGAATGGGAAAAACCGGAAGACGTGCTGGACAAGCTGGATGAGGAAGTCGCGGAATTGAAAGAAGCGATTATGCTGGGAGAATCGCAGGAACGATTGGAAGATGAGTTGGGCGACACCCTGTTCACGCTGGTGAACGTGGGCCGCAAGCTGGGCATTCGTTCACACGATGCCTTGACGCGCACGATGAGCAAATTCCGGCGGCGTTTCGGATCCATCGAAAAAGAACTGGCGAAAGCGGAAATCCCCCTGGATGAAGCGAGCGTCGATCAATTGGAGGCTCTTTGGCAAAAGGCCAAGCAGGCAGAAAAATAGCCGCATCCAATCCGGAGCGGCTAAAATCACTTTGTCATTCTCGAAATGACGAAATCCCGAAGCCTATTCCACGCTAAAAAACTGCTTTACCTTCTCGAAAAAGCTGGTCTGCTGCGGATGGGCCTTGTCACTGCTTTCGCAACAGGATTGATCGAATTTTTCAATCAATTCCTTCTGTTCCTTGCTCAAATGAACGGGAACTTCCACCTGTACGTGCACATGCTGATCCCCTTTTCCAAAACCGCCTAAATGCTGAACGCCCTTCCCCTTTAAGGTGAATTGCGCTCCCGGCTGCGTTCCGGCTGGGATTTTCAGAGAGTGTTTGCCCTCAAGCGTGGGTACGTCGATCTTGGCTCCCAAAGCGGCCTGACCGAAACTGATGGGAACTTCGATGTAAATATCATCGTCGGCGCGCTTGAAAAACTCGTGCGGGCGAATACTGACCACCACATACAAGCTACCGCGCGGACCTCCACCGATTCCGGCTTCGCCTTCTCCCTGCAACTTCAGCCGCTGTCCATGATCGATGCCCGCAGGAAGTGTTACACTCAGTTTACGGGTTACTTCTACCTGCCCTCGACCATGACAATCCGCGCAGGGATCTTTGATTACACGCCCGGCGCCGCCGCATTCACTGCACGTACGCACAACGGAAAAGAAGCCCTGCTGCATGCGAATCTGTCCCGAACCGCCGCAGCGTGAGCAGGTCGTAGGAGACGATCCTGGGCGCGCACCGGAACCGCTACAGGTATTGCAGGTTTCCATTCTGGGAACTTCGATTTCCTTGTCGCAACCTTGCGCCGCTTCAAGCATGTCCAATTCCAGATCGTAGCGCAGATCGTGTCCGCGACGCGCGGAACTGCGCCTGCCTCCGAAACCGCCACCACCAAAGATATCGCCAAAGATATCGCCGAAGATGTCCGAAAACGCGCTGCTTTGGGTGAACGAATTGAAATCGAAATCGAACCCACCGAAACCACGGCTTTTTCCGGCATGACCGAAACGATCGTAGGTTTGGCGCTTACTGGCATTGGACAGCACATCGTAAGCTTCTGCAACTTCCTTGAACTTTTCTTCCGCGCCCTCTTCCTTGTTACGGTCGGGATGGTACTTGACCGCCATTTTACGGAATGCCTTCTTGATCTCCTCTGCACTTGCATCCCGCCCAACGCCCAATACTTCGTAATAGTCTCGCTTCTCAGGTGCCACTTCTTTAACCTCTAGTATCTTTCTCGGGGTCGAAAACAAAAACAGCCGGGATGCTTATAGCATCCGGCTAACCCCCAAGAAACAACAAATTCTCATCGATACAATTTTTACCGCGACAGCCTCCCGGCTGTCGCCATCGCCAGCGTCAGCAAAGATCTTCTGAGCCTGGCAAGTAACAAGCGGAAAATTGTTTTTACTCTTTTCCGCCGTTCTCATCTTCCGGCATATCCGCACTGCTGGCGAAACTGGCTTCCTCCGCCACACGCGAAGCTTCCGCGTACATCATATCCGCAATTTTATGAGAGGAATCGGACAGTTTAGCAATGGCCATCTGGATGGTATTCCCATCATTGGTATCCAAGGCCACTCGCAGTTCTTTCAAGCCCAGTTCGATATCCACCCGATCTTCCGCATCGATCTGGTCGGCGTAATCTTTCAAGGCGCGCTCGGTGGTATACATGAGCGTATCTGCGTCATTGCGCAATTCCGCCAGTTGCAGCTTGCGCTGATCGGCATCTTTCTGCAATTCGGCATCCGATACCATCCGATTGATTTCGTCTTCGGACAGGCCGGAGGAGGCGGTAATGCGAATCGCCTGCTCTTTGCCGGTTCCCAAATCCTTGGCGGAGACATTCAAAATGCCGTTGGCGTCGATGTTGAACGTAACTTCGATCTGAGGCACTCCGCGAGGTGCAGGCGGAATACCCACCAATTCGAATCTGGCCAGCGTTTTATTATCGACGGCCATTTCGCGCTCACCCTGCAAGACATGCACACTAACCGCCGGCTGATTGTCCGAAGCGGTTGAAAACACCTGACTCTTGGTCGTCGGGATGGTTGTGTTGCGTTCGATCAGCTTGGTGAAAACGCCACCCAGTGTTTCAATACCCAAGGACAACGGGGTCACATCCAGCAGCAGCACATCTTTGACATCACCCTTCAAAACGCCGCCCTGAATCGATGCGCCGATGGCCACCACTTCATCCGGATTGACGCCCTTATACGGCTGCTTCTTGAAGAACTCGGAGACCCGTTGCTGCACTTTCGGCATACGAGTCATACCACCAACCAGGATAACCTGGGTGATCGACTCTGTTGTAATCCCGGCGTCTTTTAGAGCCAATTTGCAAGGATCGATGGTACGTTCCACCAGATCCTCCACCAAAGTTTCCATTTTGGCGCGAGTCAACTGCAAATGCAGATGCTTGGGACCGGAAGCGTCCGCCGTAATAAACGGCAAGTTGATTTCCGTCTCCTGCGAGGTGGACAACTCGTGCTTGGCGGATTCAGCCGCCTCTTTGAGGCGCTGCAAGGCCATGCGATCGCTACGCAGATCGATGCCATATTGGCGCTTGAACTCGTCCGACATCCAATCGATGATGCGCTGGTCGAAATCCTCGCCACCCAAGAAGGTATCGCCATTGGTAGCCAACACCTCGAACACGCCATCACTTAACTCAAGAATGGAAATATCGAAGGTGCCGCCGCCGAGATCGTATACCGCAATTCGCTCTTTTTCTTCTTTATCCAAGCCATAAGCCAATGCAGCAGCCGTGGGCTCGTTGATGATACGCATAACGTTCAGACCCGCGATTTTACCCGCGTCCTTGGTCGCCTGCCGTTGACTGTCATTGAAGTATGCAGGAACCGTAATCACGGCATCGGTGACCGGCTCGCCAAGGTAGTCTTCCGCCGTCTGCTTCATTTTCTGCAAAACCATGGCGGAAATTTCAGGCGGACTGAACTGCTTGTCCAGAATCTTCACCCAGGCATCCCCATTCTCCGCCTTGGTGATATTGTAGGAAACCATCTTGGTGGCTTTTTGCACTTCCGGTGAATCGAAATGACGCCCGACCAGTCGCTTGATCGAGAATATGGTATTTTCGGGATTCGTAATCGATTGCCGCTTGGCGATCTGACCGACCAGCCGCTCCCCCTGCTCGGTAATGGCAACCATAGACGGGGTGGTGCGAGAACCTTCGGAATTTGCTATTACAACCGGATCTTGCGATTCCATCACTGCTACGCACGAGTTGGTTGTCCCCAAATCAATCCCGATAATTTTGCTCATGGTGTCTCCTTGCCGTGTCAAAAAAGGCTCCCGGAATCGGCAGTTCCTGGAGTCATCAGCTCTTCTGCTACTTTAAACTTTGATATCTACTATGAAATTGGTTCCAATTCCTCAAGTTCGCCTTCTTGATCGGAGTCATCCTCCTGCTGGGAGTCGACGGCTTCCGTATCTGCCCCATCAGCCTCGTCCTCAGCTTCCAGCGGTGACAATTCTTCCAGTTCCTCAACCACCTCCTCGGCTTGCGCCGATTCGGATTCTTTTTTACCACTTTCGCCTTCCGCCGCAGATGATACCACAACCATCGCCGGACGGATCAGACGATCATGTAGAAAGTATCCGCGCTGGAATTCTTCCAGAATAGTGTTTGGCAGCGTTTCTGCGGTTTCACGAAGCGATACCGCCTGATGTTTGGTAGGATCGAAGGGCTTGCCAATGCTTTCGAAACTTCGAACACCGTATTTCTTAAGGATTTCCCGAATTTGCCGGAATATCATATTGACGCCTTCCAGCAAGGCCCGAATATCCTTCGATTCTTTCACATGAGTGATGGCGCGTTCAAAGTTGTCCATCACCGGCAGCAATTGCATGATGATATCTTCATTGGCGAAACGCCGCAGGTCTTCTTTGTCCCGGTTGACGCGCTTTTTATAGTTCTCGAAATCCGCCATGTTGCGCAACAGGCGTTCGTACAACTCTTCCTCGCGTGCGCTGCCCGATTTCGAGTCTTCTTGCGGGTCGTCTTCTTCCTGCTCTTCATCGGGAAGATCCGCCAATCCCATCGGGGCCGGGCTTTCTTTTTTCGGCTCTTCTTCTACCGGTTTCGCCTCTTGAACCACTTCAGATTCGGGTTCTTCCACAACAACCTCTTCAACTTCCGGTGCAACTTCTATTTCCGCTTCTTCGATCTCGATTACTTCGCTATCACCGGTATTTTCAGCGACCATTTCTTCGCCCAGCTTTTCCATGACATCGATACTCTCGTCGATCTCTATCGGAATCGTTTCTTCGCCGGACAGGATCTGCGTTTCGTTGTCTGATGGATCGGTTTGAGCAGGCGCAGTTTCAGGAGTTCCTTCCTCGCTAGTCCGCCCTTTGCTCAAGACCTTGTCAGCATCCTGTAAAGCGTTGTTCAGAGCACTTGCCAGCGAATCCAGATCCTGGAAATGCTCGTCCATGTCTTCCAGATTGATTTCCGTTGATTTTGGAGCACGCTTCTTGTTCGTCAACTGATTCCTCACTCTACACGAATTGAACGACTAATTTCCGAGCGAAAGACAGAGCTTCGCCGGCTACTACCATCCAGAGAGATTATTCAATGAAATTACGCATGTCAAGAAATGCACTTAAAAAAACTCTACAAGCACATCATTGAGTAAAAGTACCCCTTGAGATGTGGGACAAATCCGCCTCTCTTTTGCCGCTCCATCCCAGTAAAGCAACCCGCGTTGGCAAAGCCGCTCGATTGCCTCTCCGTAACTTTCAAGTAACTCCGTACCTGTTCGAAAATAGAACTCCTGCTCTCCGATACCTTCAAGACGCCGTAACCCAGTCAATATGGTTTCACGCTGCAAATCTTCTTTGAGTAGCTGCTCTTCATACTCAAACGCCGGTTCTGGAAGATTCCAGCTTTGGATATACTTATCATGATCTTTCAAGTTTTCCGTTCGCGTGGCCGGATGTTGTGAGCTTATTGGATGATAGCTATGCGCCCCCGGTCCTAGTCCCAAGTAGGCATCCCCGGACCAATAAAGCTGGTTGTGCCGGGAACGAAATCCCGGTCTGGCATAGTTTGACACTTCGTACTGAGAATATCCCAATTCCGCCAGGCGATCCCGACAGCGCAGCCATTGCCCGATGGCTTCGTCTTCCTCCAGTACGAGTTTCTTTCCTTTCGCCTGGCTTCGACCGAAAGGCGTGTTTTCCTCTATCGTTAATAAATACGCCGAAACGTGCTCTGGGGCATACTCGGCTATCGACTCAAGGTCGTTTTCCAAAGTCATGGGGCTGGAAACATGGCTGGCCAGAATCAGATCCAGACTCAAGTTATCGAAACCAGCGGCACGGGCACTTTCAATGGCTTGACGAGCCTGCCTAGCGTCATGCAAGCGCCCCAGAAACCGGAGAACAGCATCATTGAAGCTTTGCACGCCGATGGAAAGTCGATTTACACCAACCTCTCGTATTTGTTGCAAAAAGCCGTCTATTGCAGAATGCGGATTGACTTCCACCGTTACTTCCTGAGCCTTGGCCGACCAGCAATCTTCGATAGCCTGTAACAATTGCCGGATATCCTCCGGGCGCATCAACGATGGCGTCCCACCGCCGATGTAAACCGATTCCAATGGATATTGTGTAAAGGCTGGCGAGCGCAAACGAAGCTCGGACAACATCGCTTCTATCATACTGGAATCACTTTTATTTCCAGACACGACGGAGTGAAAGTCGCAGTAGGGGCACTTGCGCTCGCAATACGGCCAGTGAATGTAGACCCCACATCGCCAGTTATTTGCAATCTCACCGGTTTTCATAGTCGTACTTTAGTTTCAGTGAAAAACAATCGCAATAAGATTGTACAGAAACCTCTCTTTCCTATATCGTTATGAATATGTCAGACTTACAACCTTCGACCACATAACACTTTTTCTTTAACGAGAGTTCAATCATGCGACAAATTCAGATCCTTTTCATCGTGTTGCTGATCGGATTGCTACAAATCGCCTGTGAAGAAGACACTTACAGTCCTTTCAGTTGCTCGGATGAAGGAGAAGCCGGTTGCTACGACGGATCAGCGGCAATCTGCTCCGACGGCGTATTCTACAGCCAGGACAACTGCTCGGAAAGCAACGAAATCTGCCTGGATGGCGGCTGTAGTTCCTCTACCCTGTCGTTTCTGTTTCACAATGCACAAGAGCGCAGTTCCTTTTACCTCGATGTCGGCAAGAACACGCTGTATCTGGTTCCCTTTCAAACCTCGCCAAGTAATCAGGATATCGCCTATGAAATCAAGGTACAGGGCGACTTCGATCCCAGTCTCTTAAAGGGAAGCGGTTCCGGATCGGGAGCGACGTCAACCTTCACCGGTTCGATTCCCGCGACTGCCAGTCCAACCACTTTCTCAAAAACGGACAAGGTGTTTCAGTCGCCCCGCTTGCAGGATCGTCCCCGGCAGTTCGACTTCGACCGGTACCAAAGAGTGCGCCAAAAGGCACTATGGAGCGACGGCAAATCACGCGCGCGACGTTCCACCCCTCGTTTCAAAGCGGGCGGTTGCACGTTGAGCACGGAATGTGGCAGCTTGGAAATCTGCGAGAACGGCATCTGCACGGATAGAGCCAATCTGTATTTCGACGGCTGGTCCATTCATAGCGAATTGACCGCCTACGTTCTTCGTCGTGGTACGCGCTGCGCCATTCTTGTCGACAAGCAGGATGTCGGCGACGTTTCCGAGGAAGATCTGGATGAATTGCTCAACGCCTGTGAGAACGTAATCGTTCCGCGCGACCGCTTTTTCTTCGGCAGTCCGCTTTTCTGGTACAACGGTGAAGAAGTCGATTTCTCCGATCCCAACGGCGACGGTCTGCTGCACGTTCTGCTGAGCTACAACGTCAACCGCGAGGAAGTCTGGGGCTTCTTTAACAGCGCCGACTTCTTTCCCGACGACGACGCCAGTTATCCCAGTAACGAACGCGACATGATTTACGTGGCCCTGCCGCAATCGCCGGAAGAAATCACCTCCATCGAAGCCACGATCATCCACGAGTACGAGCACGTCTTGAATTTCACCAATCATACCTGGGCGCCCTATCTGACCGGTTCGAATCCGAATGCAACCAACAGCCCCGTGTGGTTAGATGAAGCCCTGGCGCACGCCTCGGAGGAAATCGGCGGCTACGGCGTGGACAACAGCGCCCTTGCGGCGTTGTTCTTGCAGGATATCGATCAGACCTCGTTGACCGGTGGCGACGATTCCATCGCGCAGCGCGGCATGGGAATGATGCTGATGGTGTATCTGATGGAACAGGCGGGAGGCTTTGACTGGGATGACGACGGTAGTCTGATCGACGGTGGCGGCGCGGACTTTTTGCAGCAGCTCATCTTTTCGGAAAAAGACGGCATCGACAGTTTGGAAGAAGCGACCGGGCGACCGTTTGAAGAATTCTTCTTCGACTGGCTGGTAACGCTGATCGCAGACGGCACCGAGTTAAGCAACGATTCGCGCTACAACTACGAACCCATTCGCATCGATCCCCTGACCGGTGGAGAAGTGGGCATTCTGACTCACGGCGAGCGCAGCCACCCGTCCATTTCGGAAAAAATTCCCTATTCCGGTCCGGCGGTGTCACTATACCAGATCAATCCCTTCGAGGATGTCATCCGTTCCACCAGCGCGAAATTTTTGGATTTAACCGGTCTGACCGGCAGCCTGAAAATCACCATCTCCACCTCGGACCCGGATGTTTATCTCGGCGTGATTACGCATGAGAGGTAGTCGGGGGAGTAGCGCTACTCTTCCCCTACCACCACAAAGGGTGTGATCTTTTCCAGTAGCTTGGGTCCGATGCCTTGCACGCGCTGCAAATCGGAGAGATTTTTAAATGCTCCCAGCTTTTCGCGAGACGCAACGATGCGACCAGCCAGCACCGGTCCGATACCGGGCAAATCGGTGAGTTGTCCTATCGTGGCGGTATTGGGATTGACCTTTACTTCCAATTTGGATGTCGTTTTCGAATCGTGCCGCTCAGTGGCAGGCTTGGAAGAATCGGATAACCGCTGTGATATCGGTTCGGCAGCAGGCAAAGGCGGCTCGATTTTCTGTGTTGCCTCTTTCTCGACGGCAACCGGCGGCAGTCGCTTGCTCCCTTGTTCATACCCGATGAAATACCCTAGAAGCGCAGCCAGAATCAGCAATGCAATCCAGGTGCGCTCCCTCACGATGCCTCACGCTGCGCCATGCTCCATCCATCCAGGCGTCCCTGCCAGTCCTCGCCGATGGGAATCAGGCGGAACTCGCGCGTTTCGTCGTCGCCATCGATTTCAATCCGCAGGTACGTATCCAATCCGGCATCGGGTACGCTGTCCAGCCATTCCACCACGCAGATCGCTTCGGAGCGGGAAGCATCGTCAAAGCCGATTTCGTACAATTCCTCCGGGTCGCTGATGCGGTAAAAATCGAAGTGAATCAGAGGCGGTGTGGTTGGATAGTCGTTCACAATGGTAAAGGTCGGCGAGTTGACATAAATGCCATCCGGCAATGACAACCCTCGTGCAATGCCCTGCACCAGCGTCGTTTTGCCGGCACCCAGACTGCCGATCAGGCCCAGCACATCTCCGGCTCGCAGCAGTGCGGCCAATTCCCGGCCCATGCGCTGCGTTTCTTCTGCACTATTCGTCCGAATTCGAAACATATTCTCCCGACTCCCACATCTGCCAAACCGTTCCGATTCCCTGAACGACATCCCCGGCGATCAGTCCATGCTGGCCATAGGCTTGCGCAGCCAGATCCCCGGCGCAAGCGTGCAGACACACACCGAATTTCACATTTTGCAACACATCGCCGCCACCTGCGATCAAGCCACCCAATAAACCGGTCAGCACATCGCCCATGCCGCCCGTCGCCATTCCGGGATTGCCGAAAGGACAAATCGTGTGATAACCGTCCGGCGTCGTGATCAGCGTTCCCGCTCCTTTCAGAACGACAATCGCCTGGGTACGCTCCGCCAGTTCAGCAGCGGCGCGCGGTCGATCCGCCTGAATGTCGGCGGCAGTCGTTTCCAGTAAATACGCCGCCTCGCCAGGATGCGGCGTCAACACCGTCACCCCACCCTTTTTTGCTCGATCCCGATACACATTCAAACTGTTTCCATTCAGCATGGTCAGCGCATCGGCATCCACCACCGCAGGCAAATCGGACCATTCTTCTAGCAGGAACTCCAACCCATCATGATTGCTGATGGAAATGCCGAATCCCGGCCCTACAGCCAGTGCCGTTTTTCCTTCTCGCAGCTTCCGGTAGATTGTAAGGTGATCTTTTTTTAGGAATGAGGGGTGAAGCTCGCTCATGGCTTCCGGGTACACGCAAAGCAAGCCTGCCTGCGTCTGGGCATCCGTTACGCAAGTAAGCAACCCCACGCCGGAGCGCAACCCGGCACCCGCCGCTAGAATCGCCGCTCCGCTTTTTCCCGGCGATCCCGCCATTAGCATAAGGTGGCCGTACGTTCCTTTGTGAGAATCGACCACCCGGAGCGTCATTCGATCGACATAATCAAATATTCCGGACAAGTTTTCTTCTTCGTAAAGCTCCTCAGGAATCGTCGTATCCACCGGTACGCAGATACCATCTACATACTGTTTGTGCGCGAGATAGGCCCGATGTCGCAGCCACCGGATACAGTCGGATTCCTCCATTTCTTCCCCGCAGATTCCGACCTGCCTGACGACATCCGCCGGAATTCCGATATCCACCACATGTCGCCCGCCACACAGACTCGCGCCGGGTTGAAGCGCCATTCCCAATTTCATCAGGCCGTAGGTAAACGTATGATGCGCATCGAAAACCACGCCCATAATCTGTCCGGTATCGGAATTCAACCCGGAGGGAATATCGATGGCGATACGCAACGCGCCCGCTGCGTTTGCCACTCGGATCACATCCGCATACAAGCCTTGTACTTCGCGCTGCAAGCCGGTACCCAATAGTCCGTCTACAATACAGGTTGACTGCTGTATGCGACGGGAGAGTTTAGGGAATGTTTTTGCTGTAACTTTTAGGGTTTCGACATCTTTGGGCAGGCGCTTGAAATTCGTAAGGGCATCGCCCTTTAGCTTTTTGGGATCAGTCAGCAAATACACAACCGGATTGTACCAAGCCTGCTTCAAGTGACGGGCCACCACGAAACCGTCTCCGCCGTTATTGCCGCTGCCGCACAAAATCGCGATCTCCCCTTCGGGAATCCCGATTTGCTGCATTCCAAGGAAAGTGCCTTCCCCGGCGGCTTCCATCAAATCTACACCGGCAATACCGCGTTCTTCGATGGTTACCCGGTCCATTTCGCGCATCTGCGCTGCGGTGGCCAACCTAATTGTCATGACCGAATCCTCGCACGTTCCATTAACGAAAGCATATCCGACACCGCTTCGCGGATGCCGACCAATAACGAGCGGGCCACAATGGCGTGCCCGACGTGCAGCGCGACAAACGGCAACTTGGCAACATACTGGATATTCCGATAGTCGATGCCGCCTCCGGCATGCGGCTCCATTCCCAATTTAGTGCACAAGCGGACGCAGTCCGAAAGTCGCCGGTACTGGTCTTCCTGTTCTTTTCTGGTTTTCGCCTGTGTAAACGGAACCGTATCGATAACCGCCACCGCCGCCCCGACTTTATGCGCCCAACGAACGGCATCGATGGAAGGTTTTACCAACAAACCGGGGAGGATATCCGCTTCTTTAAGTGCGGAAACAAAGGCCCCAACCGGTTCCCGTTCCTTGCCATCCAGCGGCCAGCGATCGGATTTAACGTCTTTCGGTTCCTGCACCAAGGTCACGGACTGCGGACGCAAATCGAAGGCATGCTCGCGGTTTTTATTGCTGGCAGCCAATTCAAGGTTCAGGGGAACCGAAAGCGTTTCTTTGAGCACTTGGATATCACGCAGTTTAACGTAAGCCCGATCGGAATGCAGATGAATGGTGACGCCCTCGATCCCTTCCAATTCGGCCAATGCCGCCGCCACGGCAGGCTCCGGCTCTCGTCCGCCACCGGCGGATCGCATACCCGCTACGTGATCCACTTTCAAATAAAGTTTCACCAATCGCTCCTTCCCAGTTGAACTCCAAGTCTCTCGGATCGTCTCGAATCACCAGACTCTCATTCGAAACAGGTCTCCTTCGTGTGAACTATAGCCAAAGCCTAAAAGGAAAGCAAACCACGCGCACCGATTTGAAACCTCAAAAACCTTTCCGCTGTGAACTTGTCTTTCGAACTGCCATAAAGACCTTGCAAGTCGAGCTTGAAACAGTCAATAATCACCTCGAAAGGAAGGGAAACATGGCCCTGGAAGGTGCAGTCGCAATCTTTACTTTCCACTTCGGCTATGGTAGGTTTCGTGAAGTAATTATGTCTAACCCCTGCTTCGAAGGATGACGTTATATGAAACTGTTTTCGCCGATAAATGTTGGTCCGCTGACTCTGCGCAATCGCATCGTGATGCCCGCCATGCACATGAATTTCACCCCGGACGGCTTCGCTAACGACACACTGGTTGAATTCTACCGTTTACGCGCCAAAGGCGGTGTAGGACTGATTATCGTTGGCGGCTGCCCCATCGATCCGGAAGCCGGAGCCGAATTCATGATCGGTCTGAATCACGATAAATTTATCGACGGCTTAAAAAAACTGACCGCCGCCATTCACGAAGAGGGAGCCTACTGCGGTACGCAATTGTATCACGCCGGGCGCTACACTTACAGTTTCTTCACCGGCGGCAAACCAGCACCATCCGCCTCGGCCACGATGAGTCCCCTTACCCGAGAAATGTCGCGGGAGATGACGATCGATGAAATCAAGCAGACCGTCCAGCATTTCGCAGACGCCGCCCGTCGCGCCAAAGAAGCCGGTTTCGACATCGTCGAGGTGATCTGCTCCGCCGGATATCTGGTCAACCAGTTCCTTTCGCCGCTGACCAATCAACGCACCGACGAATACGGCGGCTCCTTCGAAAACCGGGCGCGCTTCGGTCTGGAAGTCGTGCAGGCGGTCATGAAGGAAGTCGGTCCCGATTTCCCGGTGGGCGTGCGCCTGGCCGGAAATGATTTCGTTCCTGACAGCAATACCAATAAGGAAAATGCTCGCTTTGCCGCTATGCTGAGCGAAATCGGCGTGGCCATGTACAACGTCACCGGCGGCTGGCACGAGTCGCGTATTCCGCAGATTACGGGTGCGCTGCCAAACGCAGGCTATGCCTATCTGGCACGGAACATCAAGCGCCAGGTCAAAACGCCGGTCGCCGCAGCGAATCGCATTACGACCCCTGAATTGGCCGAACGACTGATTTCCGAAGGCTGGTGCGACATGATCAGCCTGGGCCGCTCGCTTATTTCCGATCCTTACTGGCCGCAAAAAGCCGAACGCGGCGAAAGCGACGCCATCATTCACTGCATCGCCTGCAACCAGGGCTGCCTGGATAAAGTATTCGAATTGAAGCAGGTATCCTGCATGGTCAATCCCCGTGCCGGTCACGAAGCCAACCCGGTAACCCCTGCTGCCACTGCCAAGAAAGTGCTGGTCGTGGGTGGTGGTCCCGGTGGATTGTCTGCGGCGATCACCGCCGCCGAACGCGGTCATCAGGTCACGCTGATGGAGAAACGCGAACAGTTGGGTGGCCAGATTCTGGCCTGCCTGACGATTCCCGACAAAGAAGAATGGGCAGGAATGATTCCTGGCCTGGCACACCAGGCGGAAAGCATGGGAGTGAAGATTCTTCTTAACAAAGAAGCCACCCCGGCGGAAATCGAAGCGTTTTCACCGGATGTGCTGATCATCGCTACAGGCGCGAAACCGATTCACTTGACGATTCCCGGATTACCCGAGGATCGCGTGGTTTCAGCCATCGACGTACTGGAAAATCGCGCTTCACTGGGAGATCAGGTCGCGATCATCGGCGGTGGTCCTATCGGAGTTGAAACGGCGTTGATGGTGGCGCACATGGGCACCATCTCATCGGATACCGCCGCCTTCTTGTTGAAGCATAACGCCGAAGATCCGGCGATCATTCGAGACATGCTCTGGCACGGAACGAAAAAGGTCACCATCGTCGAGATGCTCTCCAAGGTCGGAAACGGCATTGGAAAATCAACCAAATGGGTAGCCATTAAAGAAATCGGTGAGACCGGCGTTGAAACGATTACCGATGCCAAGGCAATCGGTTATGAAAATAACGAACTGATTCTGGAAACCCAGAATGGAGAACAGCGGCTCAAAGCAGACACCGTGGTGCTGGCGGCAGGCATGTCGTCCTATAATCCTTTGGAGGATTTCGCGAAAGATTTCAGTGGAACCACCATCACGGTTGGTGATGCGGTATCCGTACGAGATGCCTTTAATGCCATCCAGCAGGGGTACCACCTCTGCCGTGAACTATAGCCTGTGACTGGAAGTGGACGATGACAAACCATCGGAAAAGCAAAACCGAAACCGTTCAAAGTTTGATCAAAGTCAACAACTGGTTTCGAGAAAAGGTGGCTGTACTGCGCAGTCAGCGTCCCGTAGTGCGCGTACTGATGTACCCGGCTGCCGAGCAGAATCCATTCCTTGTTGTAACTCGCGATCAGATCGAAAACCTGGGCGGCAAAGTCACGATGCTGCACAGCCTGGACAGTGGCGAACTGCTGCGACTGGCACCCAAACACGATATTCTGCATATCTTCAACATCGAGGAATATACCAGCCCCTTTGCATCGCCGGAGATGCTGCACCAGGCCGAACACTTCGCCAAACGCTTCTTCAATCTGACCGTTGCCAAAAAAATGGGGATGAAGCTTTTCTGGACACTCTACAATGAGCCGAAAGGAAACTTCAGCAGCCAGCGACTGGAGCGGTTGGGACGCAAGATGATGTTCCATCAGGCAGATAAAATCCTCTGCCCGTCCAACACAACCCGTAACCTGCTGTTGGAACGCTATCCCACACTGCCGGACTGGAAAGTGGTGCACCTGCCGCATCACAATTTCCAGGGGTATTTCCCGAAACAGGTTTCCAAACGGCAAGCCTGGGACTACCTGGGTATCCGTCCAAAGGGGAAAGTTTTTATCTGCTTCGGCGGAATTCACCCATACAAAGGACTGACCGACGTAATCCCCCTATTCGGAAAACATCCGTTGAAGGAACATACACTGATCGTTGCGGGCAACCCGTCCAACAAGCACTATGCTGCAACTATCGAAGGGTTATGCGCCCAGTACGACAACGTTCACACGTTCCTGCGCTACGTCTCCCGCGACGATTTGCAATATTACCTCCAGGCAGCAGATATTTTCGTGATGCCCTTTAAAGACGTGCTCAACTCCGGTTCGATGATGCTGGCGTTGAGCTTTGGCAAACCTCTGGTCGCTCCTGCGGTGGGAGCGATTCCGGAAGTGCTGTCGCCGGGCTGCTCGGTTTTGTTCCAGCAGGCGGGAAGCAGCGAACTGAAGAAGGCGCTGAGCAAAGCACTGGAACTGGATCTGGAAAAGGCCAGCGCGGAAGCCCGTCGGGTCAGCGAATTGTATTCGGCGGAAAAGCTGGCGCGTCGGCTGATCAACTATTACCTGGACTTCTTCCCTCGCAGACAAAAAATCCCCGAGGAACCAGAATCGCTATGACATCTCCCAAGCGCCTGCTGTTTTTAACCAAGGGAGTGGCGATCAACCCTGCCTCCCGTTACCGTTTTCTGCAATACCTGCCTTTTTTTCAGCAGGCCGGTTTCGAAACGATCGTGCGTCCGCTGTTTCCGGAAAGCTATTACCAGCTATCCAGGATCGGCTGGAAACCGGCGCGTGTAGCCGGCAAGGCTGCGGTGAGTTTCGGCAGTTTGATGCGACGTATGCTGGATTTGCGCATGGTGCGGGACGTCGATCTGGTCATCCTGGAAAATCAGGTCTTTCCATACGAACAGGGTTTCCTGGAAGAATTGCTGTTTAACATGAACAAACCGGTCGTCATCGAATTCGACGACGCCATCTACCTGACGCCCATGCACGAACGCAAACTGCTTCGCATCCTTTCACGGGCAAGCCAGGTGATTGTAGGCAACCAGTATCTGGCCGAATTCGCTAAACAGGCCAGCGATCGGGTGAGCATCGTTCCGACCGTCATCGATATGGAGCACTATCCGTATTCTCCACCGGAGCAACATGACGGACCATTGCGTATCGGCTGGGTCGGTATGCCCAGTACCCTGCCTTATCTGCTATACATGAAAGATGCGTTTTGCAAGCTTGCGGAAGAAGAAGATATCGAGTTGCGCATCATCAGCAGTCAGGGTGTGGAAATCGAGGGCGTGCAGACCCGCTTCATTCCATGGCAGGAAGAAACCGAAAGCCAGGAAATCGCCCAACTCGACATCGGCGTCATGCCCCTGCCGGATACCCCCTGGACGCGTGGAAAATGCGGCGCGAAGCTGCTGCAATACATGGCTTCCGGACGCGCAGCAGTGGCCTCGCCGGTGGGCGTCAATGCGGAAATCATCAATCACGGACAGAACGGTCTGCTCGCCAGCAGCCCGGAAGACTGGTACCATGCGTTGCGCAGCCTGGCCAGAAATCGATCCATGCGCGAACGCATCGCCGCCGCCGCCAGAAAGCGCGTCGAGCGCGACTATTCACTGCAAAGCTGGGCTCCGCGTGTGATTCAGGTTTACAAGAACCTGTTAACCTGCTAATACTCCAACCATCGAATACAACGCCTGCGATCGTTCGCGGCGCTACCAATTGCAAGGGGAAGATTATGCTGGATCTCAAGTATGTCGTAAACAATCTGGAAACCGTGAAAACAAAACTTCAGCACCGTAAAGCGGAAGATCAACTGGAGCCGATTATCCAACTCGACGAACGCCGCCGGGCGCTTATCGGCGAAGTCGAAGCTCTGCGCCGGGAACAAAATGAAAACAATGAAAAGATTCAGCAGATTCTGAAAAACGAAGGACCGAAGTCGGAAGCGATGCAAACGACTCGTGCCGCATCCAAGGAACTGTCCCAGCGAATCAAGGAACTCGAACCGGAACTGAAGGAAATCGAAGCCCGACTTCAGGATGTCATGCTCACCATTCCCAACCTGTGCCACGAAAGCACTCCCATTGGAAAAAGTGAAGACGACAACGTTTTCGTACGCAAATTCGGGGAACCGACCCAATTCGATTTCGAACCGAAATGGCATGACGAAATCGGGCAGGAACTGGACATTATCGACTTTCAACGGGCAGCCAAGCTAGCGGGAGCGCGTTTCGCCGTACTGAAAGGCGCAGGCGCACGGCTGGAACGCGCGTTGATGAACTTCATGCTCGATCTCCACACGGGCAAACATGGTTACAAGGAGATCATGCCTCCGGTGATCGTCAATGCAGAAACCATGACCGGCACCGGCCAGTTGCCCAA
The DNA here is from genome assembly GCA_965140415.1 of Myxococcota bacterium. Lineage (GTDB taxonomy): Bacteria > Myxococcota_A > SURF-8 > SURF-8 > SURF-8. The sequence continues at coordinate 2,084,706 of OZ223209.1, read as the reverse complement.
ATTCAAAGAAGATCTCTTCCAGTTGATGGGCATGGATCGCGAACTCTACCTGATTCCGACGGCGGAAGTGCCGTTGACCAATCTGCATTCGGGAGAAATTCTGGACGCCGAACAACTGCCCTTACGCATGTGCGCGTTCACGCCCTGTTTCCGCTCGGAGGCGGGCAGCTACGGCAAAGACGTGCGTGGGTATATCCGGCAGCACCAGTTCAACAAGGTGGAGTTGGTGCATGTCTGCCACCCGGAACAGTCCTACGAGGAACTGGAAAAACTGACCTCGCACGCCGAAGCGGTGTTGCAGGCGCTGGAACTGCCGTATCAGGTGATTTCCTTGTGTACCGGGGATATCGGTTTCGGAGCGACCAAGACTTACGATCTGGAAGTATGGCTACCCGGCCAGGCGCGCTATCGGGAGATCAGCAGTTGCTCCAACTGCGAGGATTTTCAGGCGCGGCGCATGAAACTGCGTTTCAAGGAAGCGGGTGGAAAGCCTCAATTCTGTCATACCCTGAACGGTTCCGGCCTGGCGATCGGACGCACGGTGGTGGCGATTCTGGAAAACTACCAACAGGCAGACGGCTCGGTGGTGATTCCGAAGGTACTGCGCCCCTACATGGGTGGACTGGAAACCATAAAAAAAGCGGCGAGCTAGGCAGCGCCGCTTTCCGTTTCAGTTTCGTAAAACTCTACCAAACCTGCTGAGACATCATGGTGTCCGATGCGGCAGGACACTGCGCGATGCTGTCTTGTAGTGCGGCTGGAATCGGCCAGACGAGTTCGACGTTGCCCACTTCCGGCATACCGGCGTCACCTTCTCCCCAACCCGACTGAATGTCGATCAGCGACAGGCGGCGCGCCGTTTCTGCGAATGACCCAACCTCTTCCTGGTGATCGACTGCCGCCGAGAACACAGACAGCGTTCCGTCACCATTATCAGCCAGTTCGAACATCCGGAACTGCTGCGGCCAATCGATCAACGAAGCCGTATGCACTTCGAAAAATCCGCCGCCGTCCGGATTGGCGTGCACGATCATATCGTTCTCGTGTCGATGTCCTGCCAGATACAACACAACGTTCGGATATTCGAACAGGATATTTTCCACTTCATCGCCCTTGGCATAGCGCTCAGGGAAACCATCGTCGCCGATATCGCCTAACGGATGATGTGCAACGACGAAAACCAGTTTCTTTTCTTCTTGTGCACGATCCAATTCCGGAATCAGGAAATCATCGATCTGCACGCGATCCAGCACTCCTTCCGCATAGCTAAGTTGACCTTCCGGCCCCCAAGGCTGCGGACGATAACCAGTGTCCAACGCGATAATGCGTAGCGGGACATCCTCGCTGGGATCATAGACGAAGTAGCCTTGGTCGTCGTCGGCATGTTGGTCCGAAAAACCATGTCCTTGCGGCAATCCGGGCGCGTTATAGAAAGCCTGAATGAGTTCATTATGCAGTAACGGCTTGCGCTCGGCATCCGCCACGACCTCGCCCGTAACCAATTCATAGCTCTGGCCATTTCGCGTGCCGCCTTTGGCGTTGTCGCCCATCGCATCTTCGATGGCGCCATCGGAAAGCGCCGTGGTACCGATAATCGCCTCGTCATGATTTCCCAGCACCGTCAACAAGGGAATTTCACCCAAACCGACAGCCGTAAACGGATCTTGCGGATCGTTTCCCTCTCCCGCAACTGGATCGTCATCCGCGCCGCTGTCGGGATCGACCGGACCTCCCGTAAGCACTGCGATTGCGTTCTCGATTTCATTTTTCTGCATGCTGTCACTGATATCGCCGGTCACCATGACGAGATCGATGGGATGGATTTCGTTAAATGCATTGATCGTATTGACTGCGGCATCCAATAGATGCAGGGAGTAAGGATCTTGCGTGCGCAAACCACCCGGTGCGGATTGATTGTCGAAGAGACCGATGCGAATCGGAGACTCTTCATCGGTGATGTGAACATCGGAAAGTTGTGCCCAGACGAGCAGAGAACGAGGAGATCTGTCGTCGGCAGAGGTGTCTACCAGATCCTCGTATAACGTGAATGGAAGACCTTCTGCTTCCTCCCATTCGCCCATGCCCACATTTTCATATGGTGTCAGATCTTGCAGGGATACCGCCGGATTTTCGCAATAAAGCTTGTCTTCCGGTTCCGCGCACAAACCATCTTCCAGCTCTTCAACAGGCACCAGCGTTCTGCTGACTGTCGTCACAGCTACCAATTGCGGCACGGTCTCCATATCACTGTCGCCATCGATATCGCCATCACCGTCTTCGTATTCCATGTCACCAAAAAAATCCTGCTCATCGTCGGAACAGGCTACCACTCCGAATCCGAGCAGGATTACTAACGCACAGAAAACACACGACTTTATCCAAATTTCCATCCCAATACCTCCATACAACCAGGGCAAGCTCATCGTTTCCTAACAGAATCCTAACAAAACGTAAACAGAGTTCGGCCCGGCGTCAAGAGGAATCGGCATTATAAGTTGGAAAAGAACAGAGGTTTTAGTTGAATGTTTAGTTACCACCCTGGGCTTTCACCGGCACTCGAAGGATGGGATGCTCCGAATCGTTAGACAAGATGACCACCTGGTTTTCATGCAAGAGTCCATCCACAGGAGCGAACCTAACCTCTACTGTTTCAGATTCACCGCTAGCGAGCACGAACGGCAGTTCAGAGGAAAATTGAATGCTGAAAGAAGACGTCTGAAGCTGCTCTTCCAAAGCAATACTGTGGATCGTAACATTACCATCACCCACATTTCGAATTGTAAAAGCCATCGTTTTTGTCGCAGCTATCGACACTGTGCCGAAATCAAGCGAGTCTGGTGTTGTTACGAGTCCGCTGACACCATTGCAGGTTACCGGAACCTTGTAGGGGGAATTCGCATCGTTCTCGATGCAAATCGAGATGTCGGTCTGGATTTCTTCTGAAATGTAGGGTGTACAACTCACCTGGATCACTCCGCTTTCGGCAGGCTGCAACACCGAATTTGCCAGACCATTGGAGTCCTGGATGTCAATGACACCCATCCCAGGAGTCAGATCACCCACGCTGAATCCGCAGAAAGTCAATGCTTCAGCGCATGGATTCGACAACTCAAGCTGTAGATTTTTCGTGTCTCGAATCGCGACATGACCGAATTCGAGAAAGGCAGGAGCCATTGCCAAGCATCCCTGCCCCCCTTGGCCGGAAAGTGGGACCGTTTCCTGACGGGTCTGACCGTCACTGTAATAGGAAATCGTCAGCACTGCGCTGTCTTCTCCGAGTTGAGTTGGACGATAACGGATATCTGCGAACGTGGAAGCAAAGGGCTCTAGAGTCATACCGATGGCATCAGCATTCACAACCTCGAACACACCTTCCGGTTCGATGGAAAAGCCGTCTATCCTAAGATCGGTGCACATGTCCGAGCTGTAATTCATCAGCTCGATGCGTCGAGAAACTTCATTTCCAATTGCCACCGAACCAAAATCGACCGAAGAGGGAGACACTACGACATCACTCAAACCCTTGCATTCATTATGCAAGCGCACGTGGGTAAGTGGCTGGTTCGGATCGTTGCTAGCGATCACCAAATCGGCTTCATGATGTCCGGGCCTCACAGGTATTAAATGAATCGTAACGATTTCATATTCGTTTGGTGGGATATTCGGAATCAGCGGTTGTGACGATTCGTAGGCAATGTAAAACTCGCCGCTTTCAGATGGCGATATTTCCATTCCGTAAATTGTTAACATTCCTTCTCCGACATTGATGATCTCAAGTTCCCTCGATGCCATCAAACCAACGTCCACTGCACCGAAATTGACTTCGCTTTGCACCTGAATTTCGGGACTCTGCATCCATTGTTGATTGCGCCCATCATAAAGGATATTCTCTCCCGTATTCTCTTCTTCGTCCAACTCGCCATCCTCATCCAGATCGCGAACCAGCATGAAGCCCTGGGCGATACGCTCGACCACCTTCTCCATCCACACCACGTTCGATTCAGAATTGAAGCGGTACCAGCCGTCTGTTCCCTGATGTGCACCCTCCAAATCTGAGAGCGGCATGATGAAACGGGAATCGAGCAGGAGCAACCAGCTTTCGAGATCCGTTTGGAACAGTTGTGCATCGGGTAGTTGAAACACCACATCGGGCAAAGTCCCAACGATCGAGACTCCCGCCCCATCCGGCGTTCTCCCCCGCGCTTCAAAAGAGAAATAATCCTTCATATCCAGTCGAAGGCTGCAATACTGCGTCCCATCGGGATACAAGCGTAGTCCTTCTTTTTCTTCCGTAGCCATGTCCAGCCGTACATCTCCCTGCTGGGGTTCCAGGCTTTCTCCTTGCTGAGTCCCACAATGTTCCACATCCTGCAAAATCACCTTATGAAGCGTCACTAAAACCTGTTCCCACTGAACAGCTTGCTCGGAAGGAGCAAAGTCCGCCAGACGCAGGACGATATCGATCTTTTTCGGGTTGCCGTCGTTGGAACCGTTACCGCATTCATAGTAAACGATGCCGAGTTCAGCATTTTCATTCGTATCGCCGTCTGTAATGGATTCCGTGTCGCCATCTGAACTGGAATCAATGTCGCCGTCCGTAAACTCGACATCCCCTCCGCTGGAACAGGCAGAAAGTCCCAATAACAACAACAGCAATAACCACATTCCGATGTTATGGACGTTTTTTCGTTTCATCTTGTTTCTCCTACTACTATTGAATTATAGGCGAATTCGTCTTCATTTTGTTTTCTTTATTCCAGCCAGCGGGAAAAGTTGCACATTCAAGCGATACACCGCTTCGATCGGCTCCTCTTCCGCCACCAGGGCATTCACTTCTTCAAGGTAGCGCTCGGTCACTTTTCGTATTTCTTCCACCTGCCGTTTCGAAAGCGCCAGAGTCGCTCCCGCCACATAGCGCTGCTTCTGGGAAAATGATTCGATGGCTTCCGAACCCAATTCGATCATGCGCCTGTGATAGTTATGCAACGCCAGTTTCGCTACGCCATCATCGGCCCGATCAGCCACACTGCCAATAAACGGGTCCGCCTGTTGCAATCTTCCTTGCTCGTCCCGAACGAGAAACCCCCATTTCAACAATCGCTCGATCCCGTCGGAAGCCTGCTTGGCGGTAATCGCCGGGCAAAGCTGACGCGCCATCCAGCCTGCTTCTTCCTTGAATCCATCCAAGGTCACCAGCGCGCGTAAAGCCGGGTAATACCACTTCTCGTAGTATTCATAACGAAGGTCCACGCCATGCGCCCGGTTCTTGAACTCTGAAAATTGTCTAAGCTGCTGGTAGTATTGGTTTCGGTCTTCATCGGTTTTGGCCTGGTTCATCAACGCCATGATCGCAAAGAACTGCCGCTCACGTGCCGATAACCCCAGGGCCTTGGCATAACGCCTGGCGGCCTGTTGACTCAGTTCCATGCGCCGCGTCAGGATTTGCCAGAAATGATTGCTGTTGCTTGAATAGCCCGCTCGTTTTTGAAGGTAGCGATACGAGAAATCCGGGTCTTCGTTGTGTCGAGCATGATAAGTCGCAAGAAGGAAGTCAACGCAATCCGTAAACTCATACACACTCAATAGTTTCTTGCCTATACGCATAACTCGTTCTTTCGCTCTGTTATCACTAGCTAAATCGTATTGCCGATTTTCAATTATTACAAGAACAAAGTTTGACAATTCTCACATTATTGTGTAGTTTACCTACACAGTTTAGCACCTTCCCCGACAGCTAGTAAAGCACACATTCAGTTTATAGGTAGACGCAGACGAAGACACCCGGAAACGAGGATATGGAAGCAGCGAATTGGATTGCTTATGTACTTCAGGTCAGTGCGTACTGCCTTCACCCGGACGGATACTGGTTTCAGTACGTTCGGTTCTTCGATCATGTTCGATTTCATCTAGAAGACGATCCGCGCAGGTGGGACAGATCCCGTGACTGGAAGGCAGATCGGTAAGGTAGGAAAGATACCATTCGATTGAACGCCAGGAATTCGGGTCTAACGGATGCTCGTGGTCGATTCGGATTTTCTTGCAGGACGCACACAAGGTCAATACATCCCTGCTGCTGAAATCCGTGCTGGCCTGGAGTTGCACTTCATGGGCTTGTCGAATGCTTGCAATGCGAAACAATCCTCCAATAATGACCCCGATCAGCGCGGGAAAAAGGTAAAGGTCGACACTATACCAGGAGACATCCAGGTGAATCAGATAAAGGGCGGCCAAGCCAGCAAAACACAAGGCTCCACAAAACAGGTAGAGGACATCGACTATGATTGAAGGCCATTGTTTCATCGTACTGTAATGCGATCCTAGTTGTTGTAGTAAAAAAGTCTCCTTCACAATTCAGAGGAGTTTATCAATTTTTTGAAAATTATAAACACTTTTCTTTGTCCGATTTTTCACTCTTCGTTCACTGTAACCAATCCTGCCGTTCACTAAAGCGAGCACAATCATTGTTTGATGAGATCGATAGACTTAGTTGACAAACGACGGAAATTTACTACGATAAGCTTCATTCTTCTTGCGTGCATCCTGATTCAAGTATCGAAAGGATCGACATCTCATGCGAATTCCTACTTTTCCGCCTCCCTGCTTTGAATTTCTTCATGCGGAACTGATCGAGGCAACAGACGGTCGTGCCGTTGTGCGATTTTCTCCCGATTCTCAAATGGAAAACCCTTATGGCCTGATCCAGGGCGGCCTTTTAGCAGGAATGCTGGACAACTGCATCGGACCGGCGGTCGTTTCCGCCGTGCCGGATCGCCAGACCACCACACTGCAAATGTCCACCCACTATCTCAGCCCCGCAAAGGCGGGAGATGTTCTGCTGGGTACGGCAAACGTCGTGAAATACGGTAAAACCCAGGCCGTGATTGAAACCAGGCTCGTTCGAGAGAAAACAGGCGAAGTCATCGCCATAGCCACAGCCACCAATATTTTTCTTGGCGAAGTCCCCAATCAACCGCCTCAGGAATTGCTGCACCAATCAAAATAAAACATATTTAGGTCAATCCTAGAAAGGAAGTACTCCATGTCCAAACCGATCGTCGATGCAAAAGGAAAAACCTGTCCAGTGCCGTTGGTCATGACCAAGAAAGTTTTCGATCCACTTGCAGAAGGTGATCAGATGCAAGTGCTGGTCGATAATGACACCTCGGCCAAGAATGTAGAGACCTTCGTGCAGGAATCGGGCGGCCAGGTGAAACTTGAAAAAGAGGGGTCGGTAACGACACTGACCATCACCAAAGGCGTCCAGGCGGAATCGGGTCAGGCGGAAAGCTATTGCAGCACCACGGCTCCCCACGTCATTTACGTTTCCACCAATCGCGTCGGCGTTGACGGCGAAGAGGATTTCGGTAAAGCATTGATGCAAACCTTTCTGCAAACGATCAAAGACGTCACCCCGCGCCCGTCTCACCTGCTTTTCATGCATCGCGGCGTACAGCTTTTGAAGAAAGGTACGAAAACCGCCGAAGCGGTGGCAGAGTTGGAGCAACAGGGAATTTCCGTGATCGTTTGCGGCACCTGCCTGGACTACTACAACCTTATGGATGAACGCGCCTGCGGTAAAGTTTCCAACATGTACGATATTCTGTCTATCCTGAGCCAGGCAGGCAAGGTCATTAAACCGTAGCTGTTTTCAAATCGTAGCTTTTATCGAGGCAGAAACGATGAACGATGTAATTCGACTTGCTCAAACCGTGGAAGCCGGTGGCTGCTCCGCCAAGTTGAGTCCTAAAGCGTTGGAAGAGATCCTGCGCGAAGTACCCCTGCCCAGCCATCCGAATATCATTGTGGGAGCAAGTACGCACGACGACGCCGGCATCCTGCGACTTCCCAGCGGTGAATATCTCGTGCAAACAACCGACTTCTTTCCGCCGATGGTGGATTATCCCTATGACTTCGGACAGGTTGCGGCAGCCAATGCCCTTTCGGATGTCTATGCGATGGGAGGCCGTCCCATCTGCGCCCTGTCGCTGGTCATGTTTCCGTCGCAGCATTTCCCGTCGGATGTACTGGTTTCCATGCTCAAAGGAGCGGCAGACAAGGTTGCGGAATCGGATGCTTATATCTTAGGCGGACACACCATCGACGATCACCCGATCAAATTCGGATTGGCGGTAAGCGGCCTTGTCGACCCTGACAGGCTTGTTACCAATAGTGGCGCAAACCCCGGTGACAAACTCATTCTGACGAAACCGCTAGGCACCTCTATTTTAACCGGAGCGAGGAAAGTCGATCTGATTACGGAAGAGGAAGTCCGTCCGGCAGTGGAATCCATGTGCCTGCTCAATCGCTCGGGAGCGGAACGGATGAACGAATTCGACATCAAAGGAGCTACCGACGTTACCGGCTTCGGATTATTGGGTCATGCTTATCGCTTCGCCAATGCCAGCGGGGTCAGTTTCCGAATTGAATCCCGCGATCTCCCTGTTTTACCTGGCGCGCTGGATCTGATCGATCAGGGAGTAATCCCCGGCGGCTGCATGCGAAACCTCGATTTCGTCCGCGAGAGGGTCGCCTTCCTGCCCTCTCTCACCGCCAACCGCAAGTGGCTGGCGCTGGACCCGCAAACCTCCGGGGGGTTGCTGATGTCTGCGCCTTCAGGAATCGCCAGCGATCTTCTTACAGCTTTACAAAACAATGGGCTCACGAACGCTCGTATTATCGGAGAAGTTCACCCACCGGGAAATCAGGCGATTCAACTGGCCTGATCGGCAGATTTCGTCAAAGCAAGAGTTCCTGTTCCATAGCAACAGGATATTATGAAACGTCATTAATATAAAAAGGCTCCGGAACCCGGAGCCTCTTTACACATACGATCGCTAAGCCCTGATGCTTACAGCATGTCCTTGAATTTCGGGGTGGGCTTGAAGCCGACGGTCTTGCTGGCTTTGATCTTGATCTTGTCGCCAGTGCGAGGATTGCGGCCCGTGCGAGCTTTCCGTTTTTTGACGTTGAACGTTCCGAAACCCGGAATCGTGAAACGAGCATTCTTCTTGATGGAAAGCGAGATGATCGAGAACAGGTTCTCAACGATTTCCGCAGTCGCCTTTGCAGACAGTTCAGCACCGACACTGTCTTTGAGCTGTTCAAGCAAAGCAGCCTTTGTGGAGACGGCCTTAGCTTTGAACGCCTTGGGGGCCTTCTTGACCGGGGCTTTCTTGGCCGGAGCCTTCTTGGCCGGAGCTTTCTTCGCCGGGGCTTTCTTCGCTACAGCTTTCTTGGCCGGAGCTTTCTTGGCCGGGGCTTTCTTCGCAGCTGCTTTCTTGGCCGGAGCTTTTTTCGCCGGTGCCTTCTTGGCTTTTTTCTCTGCCATTTTTCCTCTCCCTCTGGGACGTTGATAAAACACTTGCCGGAATAATTTCACTATATTTATAGTCACCTTATAAGGAAGAGTCAAGCAAAAAAAAACGATCTCTGCTTGAAAATATGCGGCTCTGCGGGAACAGGCTCCAGATCCCCCCCATGAATACAGGCCCAAAACGAACCTAATTCCCAAGTTTTTTCCAAAACTTAGAGTATATTCAAAAGAATTTCCTCCACTGTTGCTTTCAATTGACATGTACCGAGCACCGCCGTAGAATGCAGCCCTTTTTGATGTTTTCATAGGTCTAAACAAGGAGAGCAGAACATGAAAACCAGTCTTTCAATTCCATTTGCAACCGCTCTGCTACTGTTGCTATTGGCCTCTCTACCCGGATGTTCGCCACGAATCAGCCTCTTTCCGGACCACTACAGCGAGTTTGGAGAAACGACGCTACAGGGTACGACAGATCAAAAAATATTACTGGCTACCGTCAATGGGACGATCGACACGCGCCCTAAACGAGGCTTGCTTTCAAGTACACCTTCCATGCTGGAAGAACTGACCGCAGTTTTGCAAAAAGCACGCCGCGATCCCGACATCAAAGCATTGTTACTCAGTATCGACAGCGGAGGAGGCACTGCCACAGCCAGCGATATCCTCTACCGGGAAATTCAACGCTACAAACAAGATACCGGTGTTCCGGTTGTCGCCCTGATCATGGACGTCGCTGCCAGTGGCGGATATTACATTGCCGTTGCCGCCGATCACATCATGGCGCATCCGACGAGCATTACGGGTTCCATCGGAGTGGTTTTTCAAACCATCGAGTTTGAGGGACTGTCGCAGAAAATCGGCGTTCGGGCACATACAATCAAATCAGGATCGTTCAAGGACATGGGTTCCTATTTCCGAAACATGAGCGAGCAGGAGCGGGCCATTTTCCAAAGCATGATCGATGAACTCTACGACCGCTTCATTTCTGTCGTTGCCGATGAACGCGAAGAACTGACGAAAGAGCAGGTGCGCGAACTTGCCGATGGCCGAATCTATACTGCCGGGCAGGCATTGCAACTCAAACTGATCGATTCGATCGGCTATGCCAACGACGCCATTGCCAAGGCGAAGGAACTGGCAAATTTACCCGACAATGCCCGCGTGGTGGTTTACCGTCACAATTATGTAAGCAACGACAATTTCTACCGCTCCACCACACAGTCACCTGCCCCACGCTCCCTGATGGAACTGGGTGTAGGAGCGGATATGTCCGTACTTTCCCCACGCACCGGCTTTTATTATCTCTGGCAACCCGGCTTGAAATAAGGAGACATCACGTGAAAGTTGTACTTGTAGAACCGGAAATTCCTCCGAATACAGGGTCTATCGCGCGACTGTGCGCGGGCATGAAGATTCCTCTTCACCTTGTCGAACCGCTTGGTTTCTCGCTGGAAGACCGTTATTTGAAGCGCGCAGGACTGGACTACTGGCCTCATGTGGACCTGACGGTACATCCTTCTTGGCAGGCTTTTCTGGAAACCAATGGAAGCTCCCGCATGTGGTATGCAACCAAAACCTCAGACCGCTACTACTCGTCCGTCAAATACCACCCGGACGATGTCCTTGTGTTCGGGCGCGAAACTCGCGGGCTGGATAAAGAACTTCTTGCCAAAGCGGGTGAGCAGGTGATAGGGATACCCATTGTCGGCCAGATCAGGAGTTACAACCTGTCAAATGCCGTCTCCATTGTATTGTTTGAGGCGCTGCGCCAGACGCAGCCGGAACTTTTTAATTCGATCAAGTAAGAGGCGCACATGAAAAAGCGTTTATTTTCGGGCATGCAGCCAACCGGCGAACTTCACCTTGGTAATTATATGGGTGCCCTCAGAAACTGGGTCAATCTGATCAACGATTACGATTGCATCTTCTGCATCGTGGATTATCACGCCATCACCATTCCTTACGATATCGCCGTCATGTCCGACCGCACCGTCAATGCGGCCATGGACTATATCGCCGGTGGATTGGACCCGGAACGATGTACGATCTTCGTGCAATCGCACGTGCGCGAACATACCGAACTGGCCTGGATCCTGAACTCGGTCACGCCGCTGGGTCAGTTGATGCGCATGACGCAGTTCAAGGCGAAAACCGCACAATTCGCCGATGAAGCCGAAGATAATGAAGACTACCTGGACGAAGAAGACCGGGGCAGCTTCCTGGCCAAGGCAGGGCGCGTCAATGCCGGATTGTTTACCTATCCGGTCTTGCAGGCGGCGGATATCATGCTCTACCTGGGAGAAGTCGTACCGGTGGGAGAGGACCAGATCCAGCACGTCGAACTGACGCGCGATATCGCCCGGCGCTTCAATAATCGCTATGGGCAGGTCTTCCCCGAGTGCGCCCCGCTGCTCTCCAACGCCTCCCGTCTGATGGGCCTGGACGCCGAAAACAAAATGTCCAAAAGCCTGGGAAATCACATCCCATTGACCGCGACAGAAGAACAGGTCATCGAACTGGTCACACGCCAGTCCGTTAGCGACCAGCGCCGGCAACGTCGCAAAGACCCGGGCGTTCCCGAAGAATGTAACCTCTATGCATGGCATAAAATCTTTTCCAGCGAAGAAGAACAGCAGTGGGCGGCGGAAGGTTGCCGCACAGCAGGAATCGGCTGCTTCGAATGCAAACGCAAAGTGGCGGATCACATCAATGCCGTCATCATGCCGATTCGTGAAAAACGCGCCGAGTTGGCCAAGCATCCAGATGACATACGCGACATCCTGAACGCCGGAGCGCAAAAAGCTTCCGAGATCGCACAGCAAACAATGGAGAAAGTGCGGCTGGCTTTGGGAGTGATGCCCAGATCCTGATGTAACCTGCCCCGCCAACCTACGGCAGGTACACGTAACCCGGTTGGTTTCTGAAGTTGCCATGAGTACCGAAAAATTCCATCCCCTGCTCTCTACGCTCGCCGATGATGTATTGAAGCGAGTACAGAAGGAAAGCGTCGATCTGGAGGGCGTCAGCGGACCGGCGCGCGCGGCGTTCGTGGCGGATTTGATCAAGCAGAGCAGACAACCACTGCTTGTCGTGATGCTTGAAGAAGACGATGCCCACGAACTGGTCCGGGATCTACAGTTTTTCCTTGGCAAAGATGAAGAAGATGTCCATTTTCTGGGTGAACGTCGTGTAGCTCCATTGCTACCGGAAGAACTTTCTCCTTATCAAACCCGCAGGCTGCTTCCCTCACGCCAGCGTGAAATGGACACCCTGGCAACGCTTTACAGCTTGTCGCAGCCGTTTCGACCCGCAATCACCATCACTACCGCATGGGGTTTGATGAGGCGCTATATCCCCAAACGCACCTTGTTGAACCAAACCGAATACCTGCTTGCCGGGGCGGATATCGATCGCGACGAAGTGCTGAGAAGGCTGGTTCAGGGTGGGTACATCTCCACGCCTATCGTGGAAGATGCTGGTGGCTTCTCCAAGCGCGGGGGAATTATCGACGCCTTTTCCCCGCTGTACCGCTGGCCGCTGCGCATGGAATTTTTCGGCGACACGCTGGAATCGATCCGGCTGTTCAATCCCGGCAACCAGAAATCCGTCGCGGAACTGGAAGAAGCCTACCTGATCCCGGTACGCGAACTGGTGCTGACCCCGGAAATCTGCGAACGTGGCCGGAATCAGTTGACGTCACTGGCTCGCGAGCACGGCCTGTTCGACCGTCACATGCAGACGATGCTGCAAAATCTCGATGAAGGGCTGTACGATTCGGAATTGGACCCGTTTCTCCCGCTATTCTACGAAGAACTGGCACCGCTGTTCGCTTATCTGTCGTCCAACACCCGTATTCTGCTGGACAATCCTGGCGGTCTGCAACGACTGTTCGACAATCGCCTGGAACGCCTGCTGGTTCAGCAGGAAGAACGTAAGCACGATGAAGATCTGACACTGCCGGTCGAGAACTACATCCAGACCGGGCATGAAATCGAACAGCGCTTCCAGCACAGCCATCAAATTCGCTCTCACCATCTGCGCGTCGGAGACAGTCAACCCGATACCGCTTTCAAGTTTCGCTGGGACGACCACGAGCCCCTTAAGCAGGAGTTGTTGCAGCGACGCGGACGGGTGGAGATTCTGGAACCGCTGATCAAGCAGATGCGCGACTGGATCGCAACCGGCTATTTCGTCACCCTGGTCGCAGGCTCCTCCACACGAGCGGAGCGACTTACGGAAATGTTCGAACCGTACGGTCTAAAAGCAGCTTTCTGGCCGGGCAGTTTCCCGGCATTGTGGGCGAAAACGGGAGATTATCGCCCCGATCAGTTTCACATCGTGGTCGGAACGCTGAAAACCGGGCAGGTCTGGCCTGGATCGAAACTGGTTCTTATTTCGGAAGAGGAAATCTTTGGGGAACGCAAACGAAGAAAGCGTGTTAAAACGCTGGACTTCGATAAAGACGCATTCCTGACCTCTCTGGATGAAATCTCGGAAGGCGACTTCATCGTTCACATCGAGTACGGCATCGGCGTCTATCGCGGGCTGGAGCACCTGACTGCGGGCGGCATCGGTAACGATTACCTGTTCATCGAATACCTGGGCGGCGACAAACTGTACTTGCCGGTCACGAAACTAGACAAAATCCAGAAATTCTCCGGAGCCGATGGCAAAGTACCGCAACTGGATCGCATGGGCGGCACGCGCTGGGAGCGCATGAAGACGAAGGTGAAAGCCTCGATCCGGGAAATGGCGGAAGAACTGCTTAAGCTCTACGCCAAGCGCGAGGTTGCCGTCGGATTCAGCTTCAGTGCTCCGGACAACTACTTTCGCGAGTTCGAAGCGACCTTTCCTTTCGAAGAAACACCCGACCAAGAGCGCGCCATCAAGGATGTGCTGCGCGACATGACCAAACCCAAACCGATGGACAGGCTGGTTTGCGGCGACGTCGGTTTCGGCAAAACGGAAGTGGCCATCCGGGCGGCCTTCAAAGCCGTACTGGACCGCAAACAGGTTGCGATTCTGGTTCCAACGACCGTTCTGGCTTTGCAGCACGGCGAAACGATGATCGAGCGCTTCAAGAACTACCCGGTCACAATCGAGACCATTTCGCGTTTTCGTACAACGAAAGAGCAGAACGAGATCATCAAGCGTGTCAAGCAAGGCAAAGTGGATATCGTCGTGGGTACCCATCGCCTATTGAGCAAAGATGTCGAATTCCCGAACCTTGGATTATTGATCATCGATGAAGAACAACGCTTCGGAGTAGCTCACAAGGAGCGACTAAAGAAATTCCGCACGGAAGTAGACGTTCTCACGCTCACCGCCACTCCCATTCCCCGAACGCTGAACATGGTGTTTTCCGGTGTGCGCGATGTCTCCGTCATCCAAACACCGCCTGCGGACCGGCTCTCGATACGCACCTTCGTTTCCAAGTTCGATGAGGAAGTCATCCGTGACGCCATTAATACCGAGTTATCCCGCGGCGGCCAGGTTTATCTGGTGCATAACCGGGTGCAATCGATTGAAAGCGTGGCTTTGATGGTCAAACGTCTGGTGCCGACCGCCACGGTCCGCATCGCACACGGGCAGATGAGCGAAGGCCAGTTGGAAAAGGTCATGCTCGAATTCGTGCAGCGCAAATGCAACGTGCTGGTCACAACCACCATCATCGAATCCGGCATCGACATTCCCTCCGTCAACACCATGATTGTCAACCGCGCCGACACATTCGGTTTGGCCCAACTCTACCAGCTTCGCGGACGGGTGGGACGTGGACGCGAACGCGCCTATGCCTATTTGCTGGTCCCCTCCCCTTCCAATCTGACACGCGACGCCCAGAAACGGCTGGCCGCGCTGATTCGATTCACCGAACTGGGTAGCGGTTTCCGCATCGCCTCGCACGATTTGGAAATTCGCGGTGCGGGAAATATTCTGGGCAAGCAGCAATCCGGTCACATCGCCACGGTCGGCATCGACTTATATATGCAGTTAATAGAAGAAGCCGTTATGGAATTACGCGGCAAGGAGGTTCACCCGGAAATCGAGCCGCAGATCAACTGCGCCCAACCCGCCTATCTGCCCGATTCCTATGTGCCCGACGCCACGCAGCGCCTACAATTATATAAGCGCCTTTCCGGCTGCCGGGAACAGGAAACCGTGGAAACGCTCGAAGAAGAAATGGTCGATCGTTTCGGTCATGCACCCAAACCCGCCCGCACGTTGATTCGTCTGATCGAATTGAAGGTATTGCTGCGCAAACTCAATGCCGCCGGTTTGGACCTGGCAAACGATCGCGTCTCCATCCAACTGGGTCAGCACGGACGCGTTTCCCCCGACGCCGTGGTGGAACTGGTCATGAAAACGAAAAGTCCCTATCAATTCACACCAGACAATCGCCTGGTGTACACCTTCTTGACACACGAAATGGAAGACCCCATCCAGACCGCCAAAAACCTCTTGCACAAGCTACTGGATTATGGTACAAGCACCGGTTCGAGACTCAACTAATCGGAACTGTTAAAGATTTTTTATCTTGGAGGTTAGTAAAATGACAAGGACAATCCTATTCTTGAATATGATCGTGCTTGGGCTGGGCTTGCTCGTTTTCGGCTGCTGCGACAAGAATTCCGGTTCCTCAACCGCAACATCTTCCACCCCCTCCTCCGATTGGCTGCAAGCCGAGGGCAAAGGCGACGTTCTGGCCGAAATCAACGGCTACAAGATCTACATGGACGAATTCACCGAGCGCATGGAAAAGCAATCGCCGTATATCCGCGCACGCTACAACACGCTGGAAAAAAAGAAGGAATTCCTGGATAACATGATCCGCTTCGAGTTGATCGTGCAGCAAGCACAAAAACAGGGATACGACAAAGATCCCGAAGTGTTACGTTCGGCGAAGCAAGTCATGACACAGAAACTGATGCGCGATGAACTGGAAAACAAGGTCAAGCGCGAGGATATCACCGACGAAGAACTTAAGAAATATTACCAGGAACACCAGGACCAGTACAACAAACCGGCTATGCGGCGCGCCAGCCACATTCTTATCAAAGTTGGGGAAGATGCCACGGACAAAGAGCGGAAAGCAGCTCTGAAAAAAGCGAAGAAACTGGTAAAAGAAGCCAAGGCTGCCAAGAAAGACCCCAACGCCTTCCGTAAACTGGCCAAAAAGAACAGTGACGACGACGCCAACAAAAACCGTGGTGGAGATCTGGGATATTTCGCTTCTACAACCGATGGCGGACCGCTGGAGAAAGCGCTTTCCGATGCGGTTTTCAAGATGAAGCAGATCAACGACATCGCAGGTCCGGTGAAAACGAAATTGGGTTATCACGTCTTGCGCCTGACCGGCAAACGCGATGCCATTCAGCGCGATTTCGAACAGGTCAAAGGTCAGATTCAGCATCGCCTGTACAAGCAGCGCCGCACCGATATGATGGACAATTTCGTGGCGAAGCTGCAAAAAGGCGCCGCAATCAACATCAACGAGCAACTGCTCAATCAATACTCGGTGCCGGGTGCCGGTCCTGACGATGTTCCTAAAAACGGTATCAGCAAAGAAAACACTCGTCCCCGCAGCAAAGATGAAAAGAACGACTCGAAGCCGACGGAACCGAAGTAAATCAGATGCACCGCAACACGCGTTGCGACCCAGAACACAAGCGCCTGTCTTAGTAAGCGGGCCAACCACAGGAGCGGACGAGGCGTGCGCGCATTAATACTGACAATGCTACTCGCGGGGATTCTGCTCGGTTGCACCAACCAGGAAGCCAGCAACGAGGTTCCTTGGCTTGCTCGCGTGGGAGACGAAACGATTACGGAAGGCGAAGTTTTCGATGAAGTCCGGCTACTGGCAGGAGATGAATTCATTCCGGATATCGGAAGCGAAGCCTTTTTGGCTATGCAACAGTCGGCGCTTGAAGATTTGATCTCCCGTAAATTGCTGCTTCAAGAAGCCAAACGTCGTCAGGTCGTGCTTCCACAAGATGCCTTGGATGAGCGCCTTCGAGACCTGTTTGGCTCCGCTTTGGAAGCGGATCTGCAAACCGCTGCGGACAAGGTTCAGATGAGCGTCAACGACCTGATCAAACGGACCGCCGAACAGGCCACCATTCAACGACTGTTTCGCGAGGAGATCTATTCGCGAATCCTGGTCAAGGAACAGGAAGCAAAGGCCGCTTTCGACAAGCAACCGGAGCGTTATGCTCAACCGGAAATGGTGCGCGTAAAACAAATTGTGGTAGCAACAGAAGAAGAAGCCACACAAGTACGTCGCCGCCTGTTCAGGGGAGAAGCCTTCGAGGATCTCGCACAGGAATTGTCCATCACACCGGAAAAGGAATTAGGTGGCGATCTGGGCTGGGTCCATCGTGGAAAACTACCCGATCCATTCCATTTGGTTTTCGATCTGCCTAGGCGAACGCCGAATAAACCCATTAAAAGCGATTTCGGTTATCATATCTTCATGATCACGGACCATTTGCCTGCTCGTCAACTGACTTTCGAACAGGTACGCATGGACCTTGAAAAAGAGTTATTCGAAGAAAAGAAGACCGAAGCGGAAGAAACGCTGATGAAAACGTTACGGCGACGTTTTCCGGTGGAACTTAACCCCGGCTTCGCCGAGAAAACGAGGGTCTCCCCATGAGACGAAACATGATCGGTCTGCTGCTGGCATGCCTGCTATTACTGTCTCCCATAGCCAGAGCTGAAGTTGTGGAACGGATTGCAGCCGTCGTAAACGACGAAATCATTCTGCTTTCGGAAGTCAAGGAACAGGCCCAAAGCTACCAGAGTATGCTGGTCGGCATCCGCGATCCTGAGCAACTCACCACGAAAAAGAACGAGATTTACACGAAAGTGCTGGATCAACTGATCGAAGACATGCTGCTTGAGCAACAGTTGAAAGAACTCAAATTCGATGTCGATGAAAAAGAAGTGGATGCCGCCATCGAACGAGTCATGGCACAGAACAACATTCCGGACAAGGAAACACTGAAGAAAGCGCTGTTCCAGCAAGGCATCGAATGGACCGAGTATCGAAAGCAAATCGGCAAGCAATTACGTAAATGGAACTTCATCAATGCCAAGGTCGGAAACCGCGTAAAGATTTCCGAAGCGGAAGTTAAAACCGCCTACGAAAAGGAAAACATTTCCGCAGCGCAGGAATATGAATACCGCGCCCGCCACATCCTGTTTCGCCTGTTGAAATCCGACACGGCGGAAGTGGAGCAGGCACAACGCCAACGCGCCGAAGATGCCCTCGCCCGATATCGTTCAGGTGAAGATTTCGAAGCGCTGGCCAGGGAACTGTCGGAAGGGCCGACGGCGCGTTTCGGAGGCGATCTGGGATACTTCCGAAAAGGTGTCATGGTAAAAGCCTTTGAAAACGCGGTCTTGAAGTTGAGTGTCAACGAAGTTTCTCCAGTGGTTAAAAGTCCATTCGGATTCCACGTCATTCAACTGGCAGATAAACGCCCGGTTCCCCCCAAAGGGTACGAAGAAGCAAGAGCGGAAATCAGCGCTCGCCTTCGCGAAGAAGCGATGAAGCGAGAAATGAAAACCTGGGTACAGCAGTTACGCTCGAAAGCCTTCATCGATATTAAAATGAATCAGCCCCCCAAGCAGGCTATCCTGGATCTGGAAGAATCCGGGCAGGAGAATCAATAATGACAGCGGAAATGCGGCATCCAAAGCTGGCAATCACCATGGGCGACCCTGCCGGGATCGGCCCGGAAATTATTATCCGCAGTTTATCCCGTCCCGATATTTACGAGCACTGCACACCAATCGTTTTAGGCGATGAAGGGGTATTGCGTAAAGTTCAGCGCGAAATGGGCGGCTCGGTGATTTTCAATCCGATCCAATCGCCCGATCAGGCCCAAGACAAAACGGCGAACCTCATTCCACTCTCGAACATCAATCTGGATCAGTTCGAATATGGCCAGCCGCGCACCGATCTGGGACTGGTCAGCACCTTTTATATCGTTAAAGCAGCGGAGATGACCGTCTCCAATCAGGTAGATGCCTTGGTGACCTGTCCGATCAACAAAGCCATGCTGCACGAAGCCGGGTATGATCATCACAGTCATACGGATCTGCTGAAATCGATTACCAAAACAAAGCACAGCGCCACCCTAATCGCCAGCGATCACTTGCGCGTCGCCCGTGTGACGAGTCATGTCCCCATTCGTGAAGTGCCGAACCTGATCTGCAAAGAACGTGTATACAACGCCATTGCCTTGACGTACAAGGCATTGGAAACATCTTTCAAAATCAAACGCCCACGCCTGGCGGTCGTCGGTCTGAATCCTCATGCCAGCGAGAACGGATTGTTCGGCATGGAAGAAACCGAACACATCATGCCAGCGGTAACAGAAGCAAGAAACCAGGGAATGCGCGTTACCGGCCCCTTGCCGGTCGAACATGCGTTTTTACGTGCACGGGATGAAGAATTCGATGCCGTCATCATCATGTATCATGATCAGGGAGCCATCGCCCATCGTCTGATCGATAACTCCTTCGGCGTAACCATCACTTTGGGATTGCCGATTATCCGCACCTCTCCCAATCATGGCACCGCTTACGATATCGCTGGCAAAGGCTATGCCTCGGAAAAAAGCCTGTTTTCCGCCATCATCCAGGCGGCGGCTTTTGCCGCAGACCGCATTAAACAACAATCCCAATCGAGTTAGCGCACATCCTTATCACGCGACATACGGAAACGGCAGCCTTTCATGACCGAGAAAAACATCATTATCCAGGGTGCCCGAGAACACAATCTGAAAGACATCCACGTCAGTCTGCCCAGAAACGAACTCGTCGTCATTACCGGACTGAGCGGATCGGGTAAATCCTCCCTCGCCTTCGATACGCTTTACGCGGAAGGACAGCGACGCTACGTGGAATCGCTTTCCGCCTACGCCCGCCAGTTTCTCGAACAGATGAACAAACCGGATGTAGACGCCATCGAGGGTCTTTCCCCGGCGATTTCCATCGAGCAGAAAACGGCCAGTAAGAACCCGCGTTCCACCGTCGCCACCGTAACCGAAATCTACGATCATTTCCGTTTGCTTTACGCGCGCATCGGGCAGCCCTACTGCTACAGCTGCGGCAAAGCCATCAGCAAGCAAAGCGTGCAGCAGATGGTCGATCAGATCCTGAAAATGCCGGAGGGCACCCGCTTTCTCGTCATTGCGCCGGTCGTTCGAGGTCGTAAAGGCGAATACCGCAAGGAATTCGAACAGTTCCGGCGCGACGGTCATATCCGCGTGCGGGTTGACGGTCAAATGATCGATCTGTCTGAAACGGAACCGGAACTGAATCGCAAACTCAAGCACACCATCGAAGTCCTTGTGGATCGACTGGTGCTGCGCGAAGGCATCGCCAATCGACTGACGGAAAGCATGGAGTTGGCGTTGAAACTGGCCGACGGGCTAGCTCTGATCGAAACCACGGAAGGAGAAAGCTACACCTTCTCCGAGCATTTCGGCTGTGTGGATTGCGGCATCAGCTACCCGGAAATCTCGCCACGCCTGTTCAGCTTCAACAACCCCCACGGAGCCTGCCCCGACTGTCACGGCCTGGGTATGAAGATGTACTTCGACCGCGAACTGGTCGTCCCCGACGAAAGCCTGTCCTTGCGTGAAGGCGCGGTGATGCCCTGGAACTCACGCACCGGTTTTTATTACTATTTCATGCTCGAATCGGTGGCAAACGCCTATAAAGCGTCGGTCGAGACGCCTTTCGCCAAACTTCCCGCAAAGGTCCAGCAAGTCCTTCTGTACGGCTCGGGAAACAAGAGCA
Organism: Myxococcota bacterium; assembly: GCA_965140415.1. Taxonomy (GTDB): domain Bacteria; phylum Myxococcota_A; class SURF-8; order SURF-8; family SURF-8. Next base: position 2,063,582 of record OZ223209.1, on the reverse strand, counting down.
TTCATTTCGATTTCAACGGCGCCGAGCAGCATCACAGTTATCATCGTCCCTTCGAGGGAGTTATTCCCAACCTGGAGCGACGCTACCGTGAAACGCAGAGCGAGCAGGTACGCGAAGAACTGGAACGTTACATGAGCTATACGCTCTGTCCCACCTGCAACGGCAACCGCTTGCGTCCGGAAGCCTTACACGTTCGCGTGGAAAATAAAAATATCATCGAGTTGACACGGCTGACCATCGAGCAATGCCTTGACTTCTTCAGCACCTTGACGCTTTCGGAGCGGGATGAATTCATCGCCGGGCGGCTGCTCAAGGAAATCCGGGAGCGACTCGGTTTCCTGAACAACGTCGGTCTCGATTATCTCTCTCTGGATCGCAGTTCGGCTACGCTCTCCGGCGGAGAAGGCCAGCGCATCCGACTCGCAACCCAGATCGGCAGTTCGCTGGTTGGCGTACTGTATATTCTCGATGAACCGAGCATCGGTCTGCATCAGCGCGACAACGACCGGCTATTGGCCACCTTGAAACGCCTGCGCGACATCGGCAATACGGTCATCGTCGTAGAGCATGACGAAGACACCATCCTAAGCGCGGATCATGTGGTGGATATGGGACCGGGCGCTGGAATCCACGGAGGCGAAGTCGTCGCCCAGGGAACGCCCAAACAGATTCTGGCAAATTCGAAAAGCTTGACCGGTCAATACTTAAGCGGAAAACGTAGCATTCCGGTTCCGGTCAAACGTCGTTCGAAGTCGGAAAAGCAGCTGACACTTTCCGGTTGCAATACAAACAATTTGAAAAACCTGGATGTTTCCTTCCCGCTTGGATCGTTGATCCTCGTCACCGGAGTTTCCGGTTCCGGTAAATCGTCCCTGGTGATCGATACCCTGCTTCCAAGTCTGAGTTTGCGTGCGCGTCGCAACCGTAAGCCGGTCAACTGCAAAAAGGTAAGCGGTTTACGGCACATCGACAAAGTCGTGGCCATCGATCAATCTCCGATCGGGCGCACGCCGCGCAGCAATCCGGCCACGTATACCCAGGTGTTTGCTCCGATTCGCGATTTGCTGGCGCAATTACCGGAAGCCAAGGCTCGCGGCTACAAGGCCGGACGTTTTTCCTTCAACGTCAAAGGCGGACGCTGCGAATCCTGCGAAGGCGCGGGCGTCAATCGCATCGAAATGCATTTCCTGCCGGATGTCTATGTGCAATGCGAACAGTGCGGCGGCCAGCGTTACAACCGGGAAACCCTGGAAATCCGCTACAAAGGGAAAAACATCAGCGACATCCTCAAGATGACCGTCAATCAGGCCACAGCATTCTTCGAAAACATCCCTTCGATCAATAATAAGCTGAAAACGTTACAGCAAGTCGGACTGGGATATATCGGACTGGGTCAACCGGCAACGACGTTAAGCGGGGGCGAAGCGCAGCGCATCAAGTTGTCTCGTGAGCTTTCAAAGCGCTCTACGGGGCGCACGCTGTATATTCTGGACGAGCCGACCACTGGCCTGCATTTCGACGATATCAACAAACTGCTCGACGTACTGAACCGCCTGACAGAAAGCGGCAATACGGTCATTGTCATCGAGCATAACCTCGATGTCATCAAAACGGCGGATTATATTATCGATCTGGGACCGGAGGGTGGCGATAAAGGCGGCACAATCGTTGCCACTGGCACGCCGGAAGAAATCGCAACGAGTTCGAACTCACATACGGGACGCTTTCTGAAAGCCAAACTCGGAAACAGTGGATCTTCCAAAACAGGAAAGACACAAACCGGGTCACAGAAAAGCCACAAACAAACACCCAAGCGCACAGCCACTAAACCCACTGCTGCAAAACGGAAAAAGAAAACCACGGTAGCCAAATCGAAAACCGCCAAATCCTAAGCTTTTGCTATAACGGAAAAAAACATGGCATCGCATTCGTTCTACAGCTAAGATGGCCGCAGGAGGCGTGATCGTGGCAGGAAAGAACAAGAAAAAGAAAAACGGCGGCGTAACCGCAGAAGGTCACAAAGTCGTTGCGCGCAATCGCAAAGCGCGCTTTATGTACCATATTTCAGATACATTCGAGGCAGGGATCGTACTCACCGGCACCGAAGTCAAATCGCTGCGCGCGGGGCAGGCTTCGCTGGTCGATGCATTCGGGCGCATCAAGAATGGTGAACTCTGGCTTGAAAACTGCCACATCGCCGAATACGAAATGGGCAATCGTTACAACCATAATCCGCTGCGCCCACGCAAATTGCTGATGCACGCCCGCGAAATTCATCGCTTATCCGTAAAAGTCAAAGAACGTGGTTACACCATCGTGGCTTTATCCATCTACTTCAAGCATGGCCTCGCCAAGGTGGAAATCGGCTTGGCCAAGGGTAAAAAACTTTTCGACCGCCGCGAGGACATCAAGCAGCGCGATGTCAGCCGACAGATGCGCGACGAAAGATACTGAAAGATACAACGTTTTTCATATTCGCTTAACTCTTCAAAACAATTTCCGATGTAAAAGCATATCTTATTTTGTTGCTGGCATCTGCACCGAGGGTGAATGCGGATTCGGCTGTAACAGCGGTTACGTCCCGCAAGGAGAAAGCTGCATTCCGGACTGATCGGTGAGCTTGTACCCAGGGGGGAAGAATGCTATACTTCCGGTCAACAGGATCACAACAACGAGGTGTGGCCGGTGGAAAAAAAACTTCGAATAGCCGAACAGGTGGCCGTCGTGCAGAAAAACGGACGCTATGCCGTCGCCCCGCATGCGCCGGGTGGCTTCGTGACTCCGCAAGAACTTCGTAAGTACGCGGATATCGCGGAAAAGTACCAGGTAGACGCCATTAAAATGACCAGCGCCGAGCGCTTCATGTTCATCGGTATCGATGAAGAACGCCTGGGTGAATTCTGGCAGGATGTCGGAGTCGAACCGGGCCAGGCCATCGGGGCTTGCATTCGCAGTGTCAAATTCTGCCCCGGAACGCCTTACTGCACCTATGCCAAGCAAAACGCATATGCAATCGGAATGGAGTTGGACAAACGTTTCCACGGCAAGAAACTTCCGTTCAAGTTCAAAATCGGAGTTTCCGGCTGCCACATGCAGTGTGCGGAAAACGCCATCAAGGATTTCGCACTGTACGGTACACCGAAAGGCTGGAAGGCCGCTGTGGGCGGCAACGGCGGTCTGATTCCCCGCATTGCACAACCGCTGGCAGATCAACTCAGCGACGAGCAGGCGTTAGAACTGACCGACAAAGTGATCTCCGTCTTCGAAGAACAGGGACCATCCCGCAGAATCGGAAAATGGATAGAAGAAATCGGCCTGGATGAGTTCAAAAAGCTCGTTGGCCTGGAAAAATAAGCACCGTTTCACATCACCAATGTGCCTTATCCTCTCCTTTCCCGGCAATTCACCGCGGATATCGCAGGGTTGCGCCTGTTTGCAAAATTCCTCGCATCCGATTCGATGGGAATAAAGCCCTTTCCGTTCAAGTCCCACCTACAAGCCTTGCAAGCGTCATGAAATCGACGTAGCCACCAAGTGATGCACCGTTACCATCACAGCTTTAAGACAAGGCTTAGAAGACGCTATTTTCAATTTCAAGCAACCTGTTATGGGTTGCATTGACGATCGGAGTCGTAGTCATGGCAGGGCAAGAACAACAACAAAGTCAGACAACTTCGAGTCCGGGAGCCATTGCATCTGGCCAACCCAACCGTTTGATAAACGAGAAAAGCCCGTATTTACTGCAACATGCCTATAACCCGGTGGATTGGCATCCCTGGGGTGACGAGGCTTTTAACAGGGCGCAAGAACAGGACAAGCCCATCTTTCTTTCCATCGGTTACTCGACTTGCCACTGGTGCCACGTAATGGAGCATGAATCCTTTGAAGATCCGGAAGTGGCCGAGGCGCTGAATCGGGCTTTCATTTCCATCAAGGTGGACCGGGAAGAACGCCCGGACATCGACCAAGTGTATATGACGGTCTGTCAAATGATGAACGGTAACGGCGGCTGGCCGCTGACGATTATCATGACACCCGATAAACAACCGTTCTTTTCCGGCACCTATTTTCCGAAGCAGACCCAGGCCGGAAGACTGGGAATGATGGATTTAATCAACAAAGTCGGTGAATTGTGGGGAACCCACCGCGAAAAACTGCTGCAATCCGCCCAGCAGGTACAGACCGCACTTGAGGAAATGGTCCAGGATGCTCCCGGTCCTGCCATAGATCGAAGCGTACTGGATGCCGCCTATACGCGCCTGTTGGGCATGGTAGATCGGCAATGGGGCGGTTTTGGTAGCCAACCCAAGTTTCCCACTCCGCATAAATTGGAATTCTTGCTGAATTATTGGAAACGTTCGGGCGAATCGATGCCGCTGGACATCGTCAAGAAAAGTCTGAAAGCCATGTATGCCGGGGGAATGTTCGATCACGTCGGCTTCGGCTTCCATCGTTACAGCACCGACCGTCAGTGGCTGGTGCCGCATTTCGAGAAAATGCTCTACGATCAGGCGCAGCTGGCAAGCCTATACACCAAAGCCTACCAAGCCACCGGAGACGATCTGTTCAAGCAGGTTGCCAATGAGATCCTCAGCTATGTGCTGCGTGATTTGCAAGCACCCAATGGCGGTTTCTATTCCGCTGAAGACGCCGACAGCGAAGGAGTAGAGGGCAAGTTTTACGTCTGGAGCGAAGCGGAATTGAAAGAGTTGCTTACTCCTCTGGAAATGGAATTTCTCCACAAGGAATATGGCGTCAAAAGCGAAGGTAACTTCGAAGAGGAAGCCAGCGGACAGGCTACTGGGTTGAACATCCTGAATCGTTCGGAATTGCTAACACAAAACGATACCCTTTCTGCTTGGCAGATCAGTCAGATCAGGGAAAAGTGGGAGCCCATTAGAGAAAAACTTTTCCAGGCCCGCAACGAACGTGTGCGGCCTCATCTCGACGACAAAATCCTGACCGACTGGAACGCGCTAATGATTTCCGCATTGGCTCTGGCCGGCAGCGTATTCGAAAATGATCGGTATGTGAAAGCCGCAGAGCGGGCGGCGTCATTTCTACATCATCGCCTGACCGACGATGCCGGACGTTTGCTGCACCGTTATCGGGACGGCGAGGCAGCCATCGCCGCATTCGCCGACGATTACGCCTTCACGATTGCCGCCATGCTGGATCTGTATGAAGCGACCTTCAACATCCAGTATCTTCACTTGGCTAACGAATACATGGATGATTTCATTGAACGTTTCTGGGATCAGGTTTCCGGCGGGTTTTACTCTTACGATGAATCCGGCGAGCAGTTGATTACGCGCCAAAAGGAAATTTACGATGGTGCCGTACCTTCCGCCAATTCAGTCGCCGCTATGAATTTGCTGCGCCTGGGTCGCATTACCGGCGATCTGGGTTATATCATGCGTGCGGATATGCTGTGGCGCTCATTTTCCACCAGTGTGCAGCGCGCCCCCTTCGAATACACCCGGCTGCTGCTTTCGGTGGATTTCGGCCTGGGACCGTCGGCGGAAGTTGTAATAGTAGGCAAACCAGGAAAAGAAGATGTCGGGAAAATGTTTCATGCTCTCCGAAAGACGTTTCTTCCGAACAAAGTGGTCTTATTCCGTCCCAGCACGGAAAGCCTACCTGGAATAAGCAGTTACGCTACCTTTACAAAAGACCATACGGAGCGTAACAGACAGGCAACGGCCTATGTGTGTGTCAATCAAGCCTGTCAACTACCCACCAACAGCCCGGCTGAAATGCTGGATTTGCTGGATGGCATCTACCAACGTAGCGATTCCCAGTGATAACAAGCGATTTTGCAACGTTCGAGTTACAAACACCGGCCAGATCCTTGACTTTTCCCCATCCGGGTTCCATGATCGGAACATGAGTAACGAGTCCTTGCAAAGGTAGTCGGATATTCGATGGCCACACAGAACCCGGAACACGTCAGCGACAGTTTGCTGCTGCACCCCAAGCAAAAACGGGTGGAAATCAATTTAGGTTACGCCTGCAACAACCGGTGTGTGTTCTGCTCCGAAATCTGCAACCGTGAACAGAATATTTCAAAACAGGTCCATGAAACCTTAACGACCGAATTCCTGCTAAAAACACTGAAGGATCTGTATGGGCGCGGCTTCCAACATCTGACTTTTCTGGGCGGTGAACCGACGATTCGAAAGGACTTTCCGACCTTGGTGGCTCAAGCGAAACGCTTGGGATTCCAAACCATTATGCTCACCACAAACGGGCGCATGCTGCGCCATGAGAAGTTCGCACGCACCTTGCAACTTGCGGGCATCACACGGCTTTATCTGTCCCTACACGGACACGACGCCGAAACGCACGATGCGGCGGTACAATCGCCGGGAGCTTTCGATCAAGTTTGCCTGGCGATGGAGAACCTGAAAGTGCAGAATATGCCGTTTTCGCTTAGCAGCGTAATTTACAACGGCAACGTGCAACGACTGCCCGATATGATGCGCCATCAACTGGATTCCGGCGCACAGCGCCTGTTCTGGGCCTTCGTGCGTCCCATCGGCGGCGCTTACGATCATTTCGAAAATCTGGTGCCAACCTATAAGCAGTTGGACGCGCCCTTGCGTGAGGCGCTGAAACTTGCACAACCGGAAATCCCAATTACAATCGGACACGTTCCGCTGTGCCGTTTAAAGGGCATAGAACGATATATGGATGAGTTGTATTGGAGCGAAAGTGCCGTTGAGCGTGAAGTCAACAAGTTCGTGGCAACCAACTCCAGCCGCAAACAACCTCAGAACCTTATCACCAAGGGACATTACAAAATCAAGCCTGCAAGTTGCACTCGCTGTCGCTATCGCGATATTTGCGAGGGAGTACATACCGAATACGTCAGGCGGCGCGGAACGCGGGAATTTGTCCCGGTAAGCGGCACCCTGGTAGAAGGCGTATCTCTTCTACAAGATCCGACAATTTTAGAACGAGGGGAGCGCTGATCGTGGACAAGCCGCGCAACATGGACATTCCGCTCTCTTCAAAACAGGGCGGTGGCGAACGGGTGGACATCAACCTGGGTCATGCCTGCAATCACAAATGCCTGTTTTGCATGCAAAGCAATTCCTCGGCTGCGCAACGACGCTGGGTTCCTTTGGAGAAACTGAAAGGGGAGTTGCGTTTTTACGCGCAGGAACACGGCCTGCATAGCCTGGGCTTATTGGGCGGCGAACCGACGCTGTATCCCTGGTTCACCGAAACGCTCGAAACCGCTCGCGACTTGGGATTTAACGATATCACATTGAACACCAACGGGTATCGATTGGGAGATTGGGAATTCGCCAAGCGAGCGGCGGAATTGGGCGTGAACCGCTATTGCCTGTCCATCCATTCGGAAGTTCCTTCGATAGAGGATTACCTGTCCAACAGTAAAGGCGCGTTTATCCGCAAGCTTCGCGCCATCCGCAATCTGATACGCCTGCGCAAAGATGGCGTATGCAAAACGGTAATCAGCATCAATGCCGTGCTGAATCAAAAGAATCTGCCGACCTTGCCGCGTTTCGTGCGTTTTTTCAGGCAACTCGGAATCAGCGATATCCGTTTCAACTACATCCGTCCGGAAGGACGAGCGAAAGACAAACAGGACTTGGTTCCCCGCTACCATGAGGCCATCCCTCAGATTCTGGATCTGATCGATCTGAATGAACGAGAGTTCAAGATTCGTTTAACCTTTGGTGAAATTCCCTATTGTGCGTTCCCACCCGACTTTTTCAACGATCTGGACAAGCGCCACCGCTATATCGGCGAATACACGGACATTCGAACCTTCGTCTCCTCCTTCGGCAATCCCACCGACCGTTTGACCGATGAGGAAGGTACGCAGCGCTTTATCTGGCAGGATCTGAAAAAAGAGGAGCTTAAAAGCCTGACAACCGCCTGCAAATCCTGTCTGTGGCTGCCAATCTGCGGCGGCGTCTGGTCCAACTACCTCGAAATCTATGGCGAATCGGAATTTTCCGCCATCACCGAGGAGAAATAGGATGACACTGCTTCGGATCGAAAAACACTGCAACCAGAATTGCCTGTTCTGCGGTGCCGATCCGAAAAACACTCAGGATCTCACTTCCAAATGGTCGGACATTCAACACATTCTGGATAACGTCGCCTCGGATGAAGCAATCGAGATATCCGGTGGCGAGCCGACGCTATCGCCGATGCTACCGAAACTGCTCGACTATATCCGGCAAAAACAACGCCGCGCCAGTATCCAGTCCAACGCCATGCGCTTTGCCGATCCCGACTTTACGGCATCATTGGTAAACGCTGGACTGACGGACTGCTTTGTGTCGCTGCACGCAGCCACTGAAGCTCTAAGCGACTATCTGACCCGCCGTCCCGGTGGATTTCGACTAACATTGAAAGGCATCCGCAACCTACTGGACCAAGGTGTTTCCGTTACGCTGAACTACGTGATCTGCACACCGAATATGCGACATATGTCCGAATATGTGCGGGTGATGCATCGCCTGTTCGGCTCGAAAGTGGAATTAGTGTTCAGCGTGATCAATCCCTACTACCGTGCCTGGCAGACACCGGCTCTGATTCCAAAAATCACGGACTTTCAAGCGGAGCTACATGCGGCACTGGATGAGTGTCGCAAGCTTGGCGTTACTGGTCGTGTACCGGACATCTGCGGTATTCCGATCTGCTTTTTGAAAGGTTATGAAGACTGCGCCGATAAATATATGACCATTCAGCAACAGTATACATACACAAAACATCCGGATAAAGCCCATGCCGACGCCTGCGAGCACTGTGTGTTTCAGGATCGCTGCGACGGTCATTGGACGCGCTATTACATGTTATATGGCGGCGAAGAATTCCAGCCTTACACCAGCGAACCGACAGTCATTCAACCACTGCCCCGCGCCGCGTTCAATCGAAACCGCAAGCTCGATGAATCCTAGCAGATTCGATTTCTAAATCGCCTTTCCTCCACGTGTCCCCGTACTGATGCGGATACATTCTTCCAAGGGCAGGATAAAGATCTTTCCATCGCCCGTAGTTCCATCTCCGTGACGAGCCACCTTGAGGATGGTATCTACGGTGATATCGACGAATTCGTCATTACAGGCAATCTCCAACCGGATTTTCGGATGAAGCGTCGGAGGAACTTCCTGACCGCGATACAAATAGGTTTCCGTCGCTCGGCCTCGCCCGGCTACGCGACTGACGGTAATCCTTGTAATCTCCGCTTTAACCAGTTCTTCTCTAACCTGGTTCAGCATATCCGGCTGAATGATGGCAACAATCATTTTCATGGCTTCGTTCTCCGTTTCGATGCGTTAAACAATCAATCCTGTAGCATCATTCAGTCCAGATTCAACAATCCATAAGCATGCTCCCCGTGCAGAGCGTGATCCATTCCCACCATCTGCTCCGTCTCGCTCATCTTGAAACCGAACAGCTTTTCGATAGCAATTACAAGTACCAAGGTCACTACAGCGGAATACACGATGCTTATAAGCACCCCTTCTCCCTGGTACATCAACTGCTCCAGAAATGGCGGGCGTCCTTCGGTTGGACGAAGCAGAAACGCCAGTCCGATGGCGCCAACAATTCCCGCTACGCCGTGAATACCGAACACATCCAACGAGTCGTCGTAACCAAGACGGTTTTTCAACTGGATACCGCCGTAGCAGATCATCGAAGCCAACGCGCCAAGTACGATGGCACCAGCAGGTTGCACATCTCCAGCCGCCGGAGTGATGGCCACCAGTCCCGCCAAGATACCGGAGACCATCCCCAGGCTTGTGGCTTTCTTAAGATGAATGCTTTCGATCACGATCCAGGTCAATGCGCCCATAGCCGCCGAAACCTGTGTGACAGTCAAAGCCTGAGCGGTCTGCAAGCCACTGGAAACCGCGCTGCCGGCATTGAAACCGAACCAGCCGACCCACAACAGCCCTGCCCCGATCATGGTGATAACCAGACTGGAAGGATGCATGGCAGTTGCAGGATAGCCTCGGCGCGATCCAAGGAAAAGCGCAATGACCAGACCGGCCACACCGGAACTGATATGAATGACCGTTCCGCCAGCGAAATCAATCGCTTTTCCCGCCAGGAAACCATCGCCCGACCAGACCCAGTGACAGAGCGGGTTGTACACCAGGATGCTCCATAGAGCTATGAAAATACAGTAGCTTTTAAAGCGTACACGCTCGGCGAAAGCACCTGCAATCAAAGCCGGAGTAATAATGGCGAATTTCCCCTGGAACATGGCGAATACCAGCATGGGAATCGCCATCTGCTGACCATTGACGTCAATCGGCATCAAACCACTATCGATACCGCGAAGCAACACCAGATCCCAGTCCCAACCGGCCCAGCCTGTCCCCGGTCCAAACGCCATGGCATATCCGAATACAGTCCATATCACACCGATAATCGCCATGGCGGCGAAACTGTGCATCATCGTTCCCAAGACATTCTTGGTTCGCACCAGACCGCCGTAGAACATCGCCAGACCGGGCACCATCAACAGAACCAGTGTTGTGGAAATGAGCATCCAGGCCGTGGTTCCCGTATCCACCGGCAAAGTCGCCGCTCCCGATTCGGCAAAAGCTACATTCGGCAGAAAAAGCAACAGCAGCAGCATCCCTATCGAGATCTTGTTGTCCCTGTCCAACTTGATTTCCATTTGGCGAAGCATGGTAACTCTCCTTGTCATTCATTTAGGAAAAGCTACCCCTCGCTACACAAAACTGTCAACTGTTTTCTTCTTATTTCGCATTTTTTAGAATTCACTATATTTATATTCTGCTTATTTCAAAAATATTGACATTTGATGTTTGCATTTTCTGCACTTTATTGCATTCAGACAAAAGAGCCGACACAGTTTTGCCTATAATCATTACGCAACCTTAAATTAATAATTTTCAGCTTGATCTCAGAATCTGCCTTAGCCCTTAATTTTCTTGTTGAATTTCCATTTTTAGGATAGCATTTATTTGAATTGGACACACAATCTTCACGAAAGCGAACCATCGAATGGCTAACCAAATAGAGGTTTCCTCCCTTCATTCCAAACCTCAAAAGTCCCTGCAAATCGCTACTTTTATTGCTGTGTCAATTCTTGTACTGATTCTTGCTGCGATGTACTTGGGAGCCAAGCATGCGACGAATTACCCCTTAGGCTACTACCATCTCGCCATGGCCAAGCTTTACGCAACGCATGGTTTTATACGGCAATTTCCGACATTGCCATTTTCCGATCTGGCGACGCATTTCGCCGATCAACACTTGCTGTTCAATCTGCTCCTCTCTCCCTTTGCACTGCTGATCGATGATCCACTGCTTGCCACTTCCACTGCAACATTGGTATGGCTGGCCTTGGTTTGTTTGGCAGTCGGCATTCTATTTGCCAAAATGAAATTACGCTTCCCTACATTGCTGTTATTATTACTATTTCTAGGGATCATGCCGTTTGCTGAACGCCTATTGATGCCTCGCCCGGTCACCGCATCCGTATTCTTTCTCGTTTTGTTCTTACACACGCTGTACCAAAGGAAAAAAGTACCGATTTTTATTGTGTCATTGATTTATGGCTGGCTTTATCATGCTTCTTTACAAATAATTCCAATCGCTTTCCTTTACTTTTTTCTCGTTCGACTACGAGAGGGAAAGTGGGTGTCTACGTTGCTGCTTGCACCAGTGCTCGGCTTTTCCGTATCGCTGGTTTTAAACCCGACCTTCCCCAACTCAATCACGTTTCTGGTGGGTCATACATTGTTTTTATCCCACTCCCCAGTTGGAGTCGCCGCTCCTGCGGAATGGCACGGATTAAGCATCTTCCGAGTATTGACAGAATGCACTATCCCATTGATTCTATTGGGAATTGCCATGAGCCTGCATTTACTCAATCGCAAAATACCCAAAGTGGAAAGTTTGCACTTGCTTGCACTTTGCGTGCTGTACTTCGCAGCAACCGTACACTCGGTACGCTTTTTTGAATACTTCGGACTTTTCCCGATACTTGCAGTAGGATTTCTGCTAAGCGAGGAAACCGCTCGTAAGAAATTGGGTAATACACTGGGAGCGGCTCTTTTAGCTGTAGCCTTGATCGCAGCCTCGATGCATACGATTCCGGATCTATACAATCTGCGTCAGAAAGCCGCATTCACCCCGGAACGGATGAAAGGGGTTACCCAATACCTGAAGGCGAACGTGGAAAAGGGGTCTGTCATTTTTAACGTTTACAGCGGTGACTTTTCCGAACTGCTGTACTATGCACCGGAATACCGCTACACCGAAGGTGCAAACCATTCGCTAATGGCCTATTACGACGCAGATTTGTACAAAGACTTCATTCTACTGTTACGCAAACCTAACGCCAACGCAAATCACATCATCGTCAGTAGATTCAATTCTCATTATGTTGTGATTTCAAAACTGTTCTCGGGAACTGCCGCTGGTCTGTTAGCTCAGATCAATACCGGCCAAGGGTTCGAGATTGTATACAAAGACGAAAATGCATTAGTTGCGAAAGTGGTACAATAAACGATCCAGGCCTCCCACAACTGACCAGCAGATTGGCATACTGACTGTTGATCGAAACCCCGACAGCACAAATCGGTCACCTTGAAGCATCTCGACTCGCCAACTCTTCTCCATTTCCAGGTGAGTTTTCCGGCAAGTCGAACAGGTCATCCCGGCGTTTCAGCGTATTCCCCAGCCGATCCAGACGGCGATCCAATGCCTGTTGGCTGTTTACAGCATTGCCAAGATGACGACCAAGCTTGGCGGCTTCGTCTTTCGCCTGATCGAATTCCACTTTCAAGGAACCGAGCAGATCCAGTATTTCGCGGGCATGCGACTGCACCTGCAAACCACGAGCCGCCATACGGATGATCTGCAAATAGGCATACAGACTATTGGGAGAAACGGGAATCACGCGCCGGGAAAGGGCGTAGTCGGACAAGTCCGCCCCGTATGAATCGGGGCGCAGGAAGCTTTCGTAATAAACACCTTCCGCCGGAATATACATAAGCGCCAACTCCAGTGTGGCTTCGTCGGGCCGAATATATTTCGTCGCAATTTCATCGATGCGCTTTTTGACATCCCGCAGAAAGACGCGCCTGATTTTCCCGCGTTCGTCCGGATCGGTGGCCTGAGCCAGCTTGCGGAAATTCTCCAAAGGAAACTTGGCGTCGATGGGCAAAATGCCTCCCTGTAGTCGCACCACGGCATCCACCGTCTCCCGCGTAGAAAAGGCATATTGCAATTCGTAAAGACTGGCAGGGAGAATCTGACCGAGTAGTTCTCCCAATAAGATTTCCCCCAGCACACCGCGCAGCTTGGGTGCGCTCAAGATCTGTTGCAACTCCTTCATGCTGCGACCCAACTCGAAAATACGGCGGTTGGCTTCGGAAAGTTCCACCAACCGGGCCTGCACATCGCCAACGGCGCGGCTTGCTCCTTCCAGACGTTGGTTGGTCTGCTCGGAGGAATGCCGGGCCATTTGAATGCTGTCTCCCAGGCGTTTATCGATACGACCGGACACATCGCCCAGGTTCTGTGCCAGGATTTGCGCCGTCTGCTGAAATTTGGCATCGAGCCGTTCGGACAGATCGTTCAGGCGCAACGCGGTTTTTTCCGATACATCAGCGAGTGACTGCGCCACATGATGCTCGACCTGTTCCAGTCGCGTCTGCAACTGCTGCCGCTCCAAATCGCGCCGAGCCTGTCGCGCAGATACAGTCAGCCGCCAGATCAAGACAATCAGCAAGAGCAGAGCCGCAACTCCCCCGGAAAGCATCCATACGTACATGTGTTCCATCAACTACACCACCAACTCATCGATCAAGCTGCATGCATTGGTCAGCAGTTCTTCTCCGGCAGCATGACCAAAGATGTTCATGACATTTTCATAGATGGCCATGGAGCGCGTCTCCTTGCTGGGCGTCCGTTCATAATCCGACTCTCGGTGCAGGTATCCGATATAGCCATCGCATTGCGAGGCAACGAAGGGAAAGGCAAAGCCCTTGTCGCGGGCATATTGCTGAATAGCCAGACTCACCGACACGCCCAGATCAGCAGGGGTGCCGATAAACAATACATCTCCCAGCGCAAAGCCTTTGAGCGTATATGAACGAATCTCCGCCCTGTCGAACAGCGTAGACGCCAGCGCCGCCAATGGTTTTGTGAGAATGCGCCATCCCGGTTGATCCTTGAAGGTCGGAGTCACCTGCGCACGCGGTGGCAATGCAAACTCACGCCAAGCGATGCGCAAACCGGCCTTTTTGCGTTTTGGGCGACGGCGGACTTTCAACGCTTCGGTTACAATCGGTTCGGCCTGCTCCTGTAAATTCTGTTCCACCGGGATCGGCACATCAGGAAAGTGAACGTCTACCCCGCCCAGCGCACCGTTTACAAATGCAGCGAAAGCCACCTTTTCCTCAATACGCCGCACGACTTCTCCGGGAAAATCTGCGGAAACGGCGCCTGGTTCGCGTTCCGCAACGATCACCGGATGACCGGAGAAACCCACCAACAGCCCCTCTTTGTCTTCCTTGGCGTCTCGAATGAAACGCAGCGCCCACAAGCCATCATCCACCGGGCCGTTTTCGTCGCGACGGTTTTTGGCCAGTTCGGGCAGATGACCGCTACGCACCGACCAGTGACAGGGAGCCAATGCATCCATCGCCTGCCTGGCTGCGCCCTCCCCTGCATGACAGAGAAACTCCATCATACCCGGCTTATAAGCTCCCATTGCCAAGCGTGCGGTGAAGGTATTCCAATAGCCTCCCGGTGCGGAATGGGTGTGAGTTGCATGCACGATCACCGTTGCACCGCAGCCTTTAAGACGCGCACAAAGGTCGCGTTGCATGGAATCGGTGATCAGCAGCAGATCGTAAGCCAATAGAATCAAGGTCGTGTCGCCGTCCCGCAAAGCGATCGCGCGCACAAAAAGCGGATCGCGGATATGGCTGGAGCGACGCTGCTTCAACCACGTGAAATACCCAGCCAATGACGTCGTCCCAGCCGGGGTGATCTCCTGTTTTCCGAATCCAGCCTGCAACATCGTTCAACCTCTATAAAGCTATTGAATGTAAGCTTATTATAGCGGCTGTCCTTGAATAGGCAAGCGACAAAATGACGCGTCATCCTGCTCTTGACGCACTGCACACAATAGGATAAAGTGGTTTTGTTTTTATGATTTTCAAAAAGGTTTGAAAATGGCGCGCGTAATCGCGGATCTCGAAAACCAACTCGTTGAGGCAATGGGCCGCTTTGCCAAAGATATCGGCATTGTGGGTGTTTCGGAGGGGCGCGTTCTGGGGCGGCTGGTACTGTCGAACCGTCCGTTGACCCAGGATGAGATCATGGAATTGTCCGGCGCATCGCGCGGCAACGTCAGCACGGCATTAAAAACCCTGATGGAAGGCGGCTTTGCCCGCAAAGTCTGGGTAAAAGGTTCCCGCAAAGAACATTACGAAGCGGTGACCGATCTGTGGCGGGTGACGCTCAGTTTCATGCTGGATCGCATGTCGCGCCAGATCACCGCCGTACACGAGGAATTTCTGGAACTGCTGGCCGACGGCATACAGCTTAAGAAAAACGGCGAAAGCGCTGCGGAGCGGCGTGCCGCCTCCCGACTCGTGCAGCGTGTCGAGTTACTGACCGGCTTCACCGCCGGGGGTCGTAACCTGGTGGACACGGTGCGGAAGCTGATCGACCGCAATAAAACCTGAGTGTAGTCCCAGCCCCGAATCGATCGATCACCCCGCAATTACAATATGGAAGAATCGCTATCCAAAAAGAGTCCTTCCGCATTCCGCTCCCGAGCATATTCCTCGACCAGTTCCCATAATTCCATTACCGGTTGTGGATCGGTCAATGTCAAAGGCAACGGCGTTTCGTCTTCGGGATTTAGTGCGGCTCGCTTCTGGATGGCAATACGGTAACTCACACCGGGTTTGATGCAACTCGGGCCAATGAAGCTCCAGCCATCTGGCAGCGGATCGTACAGACTGAATAAGTCATCCGCCGGAAGAGTAGTCAGAAATAAGCTATTTATTCCGGGAGTACCACTGGGCATGCGGTTGACACGGAACGTATCCAGAATGTTCTGCTGAGTCAACATCCCCTTTTCCCAGGTTGGCGTATTGACTTCCTGGCGAATCAGCGCCGCCTGTGCTGCCAGGCGTTCCTTTGCGATTCTGGCTGCCAGATCTCCCAGTTCGATATGATCCATATCGCGGCTGACTGCACCCAATACATGAAAGGCTTCAGGAGCGTAGGTATCCATCACTTCTGCAATAACGGCCTGCATCACCGGGTCCGGCTCACGGCTTCCCGGACCGTTGTCGACCAACTCGAATTCGTCTTCTTCAATCTGACCGCTATCGTTGTTCACCAGAATTCGAAGATGTCCGATGTACTGAGCCTTACTTCCCGCGTGAACGATGCGGGTATCTCCGATCTTGCGAAGTTCCCGTAATTTGGAATGGGAATGGCCACCCAGTATCACATCCAGACCGCGTTTCCCTTGTTCTTCTAAAGCATCATTCACATTCTGCGCCACGTCCTCATCCAAGCTCAATCCCAGGTGACTGACCATCACAACCAGTTCCGCACCCTTTTCACGTAATTTCTTCGTCAATTCCGTCGCTCGGGTGGACAAGTCGAAGCGGGATTCAAAGTTTTCCATAAACTGGCCATTGTATTGCCGGTGATGCTCGTTCCAGGGTTTTCCAACCATACCGAAGACGCCGATTGTGACACATCCCACACGCAACAGGGAAAACTCCGATGCGCCGAATCCGATTTCAGATCCCCCCGTATAGCTCGTGTTGGAAGCCAGCACCACATGGTCCAAGTCGTTTGAAAATTCCAGAAGATGGTTTTCGCCGTATGCGAAATCGTGATTGCCGATCACCCGCAAATCGAAATCCATGGCATCCACAATTTCTTTAGTGCTTTCGCCATTGCTGATCAATTCGGCGACGGAACCCTTTTCATGATCGTCACCGCCATCTGTTAACAATGTAAAAGGATTCTCTTCAAGTATTTCGTACTGAAACTCCTTGATACGAGCGTACGGACTATCCTGTAGATGACTCTCCTTCACCGCGTAGTGAGCATGTAGATCCGCAACGTGAACGAAATCGATCCACTGTTCATCCGTTGTGGGGTCACAGGATGCAAACACATTCGAACGTTCCGCTCCATATCCGGCGGCAGTCGTTTCCTCCTGACTTTCGCTAACCGGTTCCTCATCCAATTGATCGGATGACCCGCAGGCAACTAGAAATAGCGCCACAAGCAGCAACGTAACTTTTACAGCGACAACGTCCACGATACTGTGAAGTGATATCCCCTGCATGTTCGGAATATTTTTCTGAACGCCGGCGATCATGGTTATCCTCCCTATTTGATTGTTGACGAGTCAACGTCTTCAGGTAGATGTACTACAGGGGTTAAGTCATGATTTGATGAGTGAACAATTAGATTTCGTTCGTTTCAATGTAATGAATTGGTTATGATTGCCGAGCTTCCATTAACGAAAAACAATGCTAGCTGGTAACCAGAAGCCTGAAAAGAATTGAGATTTGCCTGCGTTCTCCACCGAAATAATACTATAATCTTGGATGAAAACGGCCTGCTAAAACGTCTTTAAGGCGTGATTTTGCGATGAATTATTGAGGTAACCAATGACGGAATGCGGAAAACAGAAAAATGTATTGGCGGAGTTATTGACCTTACTCAACCTGGAAAAGATCGAGGAAAACATTTTCCGGGGTAAAAGCCAGGACTTGGGCTTCGGCAATATTTTCGGAGGTCAGGTGCTCGGGCAGGCTTTGTCGGCGGCCTCTCAAACCGTGGAAAAGGCTCGCCCGGTACACAGTCTACACGCCTATTTCCTTCGTCCCGGCGATCCAAAGCTGCCGATTGTCTACGATGTTGATCCCATCCGCGACGGTCGCTCCTTCACCACCCGGCGCGTGGTGGCCATTCAAAAAGGTCGGGCCATCTTTTCAATGTCCGCTTCCTTCCAGCTTCGCGAAAGAGGTTTCGAGCATCAAGCAGTCATGCCGCAGGTTCCGGGCCCGGAAGGCTTCGTTTCCGAGTTGGAACTGGCGCGCAAAGTCAAAGACAAAATCCCGGCATTCTTGCGCAACAAGCTGCTCTGTGACCGTCCTATCGTCATTCGCCCTGTCAATCCGGTAGACCCATTCACCCCGGAGAAACAGGAGCCGGTGCGCTTTGCCTGGTTCAAATCCTTACAGGAACTCCCGGACGACCCGGTCATTCACCGCTATCTGCTGGCGTATGCCTCGGATTTCGGACTGGTGGGAACGTCGTTGTATCCACACGGCCGAACGTTCTGGGATCCGACGATGCAGGTGGCCAGTTTGGATCACGCCATGTGGTTCCATCACGATTTCAGAATGGACGACTGGCTGCTGTACGCCATGCATAGTCCCAGCGCGACCGGGGCGCGCGGTTTGAATTTCGGTCGCATCTTCAGCCGCGACGGCAAACTGATCGCCTCTACCGCACAGGAAGGCTTGATCCGCGACCGCAACAGGGAAAACTGAATTCATAGAGCATCTCTGGCCGAAATTACAAACCGAACAATTTAAACCAGGAGTTTCGCATAAATTGAAACGCTTCCTCGCTGCGACTTCGCAGTCAGTCCCGTCGCTGTCCAGTTCCTTTTCAACAGAATGCCGGAGGCGGAGTCCGTCGACGCATAGAGTGCGTCGAATCCAAGTCGCTTTCCAAGGTTTTCAATCGCTTCGATGAGTGCGTTTCCAACGCCTCGGCGTCGATAGGCAGGCTGAACGACCATCGCTGCAGCCCAGGGCGTGAAACCATACTCACTGCCAAGGGATTCCTGTTTCAGAGAAATCGTCCCTAAAACCTCGCTTTCGGCGTTCAACGCGACTAACGCAATCGGGAGTTTTTCCCGGTTGTAGCACCGTTTCAGGTCGGCTTCAGCATTCCCCGAGCCTTCCGGCCCATACCAGGAATACCATTCTTCAACGAACAGGCGAACAAGAACCGGAATGGCGAAAGGAACTTCCGCCAATAGGATAATTCGAAAGGCTGTCATGCTTCCCTAATCCGCCTCACCAAGGAATCCGAAGTAACGCCCCAGCCAATAGGTAAATAGGTAGTCGGAACCGGGATGGATGCGATTATGATTTTCCGAACAGCTTTCCCATTTGTAGGGGTTGTTCCAGAAAACGTTCGTCTGCGGGCAACGCTGCCAGATTTCCAGTGGGGTGTCGGCCAGATAGCCGCCATTACGCGCGGTACACTCGGTATTTTCCGGGCGACCGTCGTGGGAAACGTCACGATCGTAATCGGCCTTGGAAATGGGGAACTGGCGAAGCTGGCAGATCGCACCGTTAACGGCGTCAATATCGGGACCCTCGCTGTTGTCGCGCATGGCAGCATAGATGAAGTTGTACATCGGATTGTTCTGCACGATGACGGAACGCACGTTGTAGTTCTCCGTTCCAGCCACTTTCTCACGAATCATATGCTCTTCCAGCACGTACTGGTAACGGGCGCGTCGCACGGGATCGGTCTCGTTCATGATCAGAGGCAGAATCGACAAGAACGCCATACTGAAGTTGTTCCAGTTGGACATGCAGGCATTCTCGCCCACATACAAAATCAGGGCTTCCTCCATGTATTCGATGTAGGCTTTATCCGGTTTCTCCATCAGATGCGGAATGCAATCCGACGGCCCTTCCGACTTCCACAGGCAGTTTTCGTAATACTCCAACAGCCGTTCTTGCCCGGTCGCTTCGATACCGGACAAAAACCAGCTTAAAACGAACAATGCATTGAAGCCGGGATAATCCGTAAGAGAATAGGCCCAGAAACGCCCATGCTCGGTAGTCAGACCGTCGTGATCGATCAACCCCAGGTCGTTGTCTACCAGATGATTGAGCACCTGATCGTAAATGTCCTTGGCGATGGCCTGAACCTCGTCATCATCGACCAGTTTCGCCGCCAGCGCCGCCGCCATCATATGACCGGAGTATTCATCCTGCGAGACGTTATCCAGCCAGCAATAACCATTATACTCATCCAAACCGCAGGTTTCTTCCGTGATCCATTCCCCGGTGCATTCGGTATCGCTGGTATAGGTGGCGTTTTCGCCGCCAAAATGCTGGATACAGCCATTCTGCACGCGCACCCAGCGATTGTCGTCCTTATCCATATCGTCACGATTGATGTCCGGGAAATAGCGGCAGTCGTTCTCCGGACAACTCATGCCCGGAACTCCCGGTGTTTTAATTTCGCGCGTGTACACTCCCGGTGTTCCGGTAATCAGCAACTGGCGATATGTCCCTCCAAGTGACAACTTGATGTTCTCCAGTGCTTCCTGCTCCTTCGTCGCGGCATAGCGCAAAATCTGGGAAGCGACGTAAATACTGGAAAACAAGCCGTCATTCTCCCCGGTATCCCTAGCGATCACATCATCCTTGGTGGCGTCTTCCTCGGCTTGCAGGTATTGAGCCTCCGTCATCTGATCAACGCTCGTGCCGTTGGCAGTCGCCCAGTCACTGAAATAATCTTCCCGCAATCGAACAGGCGTCACCAGTCCATGCGTGGGATAGATGTGCAGGGCGGGCATCAGTTTGTCCAGATGCGCCGCCTTTTCCGCCAGCGAATAGGACACGGCGTGAGGATCGTCTTCACAGGAAGAAAACAGCCCTTTCCCCTGCCAGGCCGACCACACGGGAACGCAAGCGCCATCCACGCAGCTTCCGGTTGCAACACGCCAGCAATCCTGCGACTGCCACTGACCATCCTCGCAGATTTCGAGCATACGCCCATCTTCGGAACAGTAGGCTTCTCCGTTGCTGCATTCGCCTTCGAGTTCTTCCGATTCAGAATCATCGCCATCGATCGTGTCGCCATCGATCTGATCGCCGTCGATCTCGGAAGAATCCGATGAACAAGCGGTGATGAAAGCACACAGGCATAAAACCAGGATCAGAGCGATGATGGCGTTTCGTTTACTCATGGTTCCTCCAGAAAACAAGTGGGTTGACAGCACAGTGAAGAATGATATCCTACTGGTAAATAACGTAGTCCATTCAACAGAGAGCGTCAATAAAAGCTGTATACAAAGATCAAGTTAACGTAAACACTTGATCGGGTTTGGTGTGCTTTCCCTGTATTTTTAGGAAACCTCTTTCCTTTCATAGACTTTCGGAGGTGGATAATGCGGCTTTCAGTCCTTTTACTCGTTGTAGCTATCGTGCTGGTAAGTGGTTGCAGCGATGACACGACGTCCCCCCCAGCCGATGGCGATATTTCCGACGGAGATACAATTACGGATGGGGATCTTTCCGATGGTGATCTCCCGGATGGAGATCATGCAGACGGCGATCAGTCGGATGGTGATCTTCCGGATGGCGACAACCCGGATGGCGATTTCTCAGACGGTGATCTCCCGGATGGAGATTCGCCCGATGGCGATCAATCGGATGGAGATATACCCGACGGCGATCAGGCTGATGGCGATAGCAGCGTCGTCATGCCTGACGGTTTAACTGGCGGTCGCTGGGTCAGTGCCGGAGGGCGTGTACAATCCAGTGAATACCAATTGCATTTCAGTTTTGCACCGGCACCACTGATGTTGCAAGCTCAAAGCGACCAATACCGGTTGCAATTCAAACCGCTAATCATGCCGCAGCAATAAACGAAGAAATGAAAAACTACGTTAGAAATACTCTATTTTCTCTTGAGATCACAAGGAGACCATTATGAAAACCATTACAAACGCAATATTTGGAGCGCTGCTTATGCTTCTCTGCATGACGGCTTTTGCCGAAGTGCCGGAAAGCATGACCTTTCAAGGCTATCTGACCGACACCGATGGAGAGGCGCTGGATGGCAGCTATGTCATTGTATTTACACTTTACAATGCAGCGACAGATGGAGATGTCATCTGGCAGCAGACAAAGAATGTCGAGATTGCACTTGGCGTGCTGAATGTCGAACTGGGTGGAGCCATCAATCCACTGGATGCCAACGTATTTAGCGGTTCACCACTTTGGATCGGCATCCGCATCGGCGACGACGAGGAACTTGCGCCGCGCCAGCCGATTGCCTCCGCGCCCTATGCTTCTCGCGCGCAAGTAGCGGACAATGCGCTCAGTGAAGGTGAAATTCGCGATCTTTTCGACGAGCAAGGCTATCTGACAGAAGAAAGCGATCCGACTGTCAACACTTTGGCCAAAGCCACGCTTGCCTGTGCTGCCAATGAAATTCCGAAATGGGATGGAAATAGCTGGATCTGCGCCCCGGATATCGACACGGTTGACACCAATACGGATCTTTTAGCAGCATTGAGTTGCGAAAGCGGACAGGTTCCGAAATGGGATGGCAATGCGTGGATCTGCGCAGCGGATGAAAACAGCACAGAAGATCAAGACACGCTAGGCGGACTGAGTTGCTTAACCGGTGAAATCGCTCGATTTAATGGGGCAGACTGGGAATGTGACGTGGATCTCGTCGATCCAAATACCGATACACTGGCCGATCTGGAATGCGCCGAGAACGAAATCGCCAAATGGACCGGCACCGAATGGGCTTGCGCAATCGATATCGACACCACCGATCCAAATACCGATACGCTGGCCGATCTGGAATGCGCCGAGAACGAAGTCGCCAAATGGACCGGCACCGAATGGGCCTGCGCAACCGATATCGACACCACCGATCCAAACACCGATACACTGGCCGATCTGGAATGCGCCGAGAATGAAGTCCCGAAATGGACCGGCACCGAATGGGCCTGCGCAACCGATATCGACACCACCGATCCAAACACCGATACACTGGCCGATCTGGAATGCGCCGAGAACGAAATCGCCAAATGGACCGGCACAGAATGGACCTGCGCAACCGATGAAAACACGACGGTCGATGAAGAACAGGTCGACACCTGGGTCGCCAATAACGGCTATGCCGCAGACGATCACAATCACGATACAACCTACGTTAATGAAGGCCAAACCGACAGCGTAACATCCTCCATGATCGTTAATGGCACGGTGGCGGCGGCGGATTTGGCCGAAAGCTACTCGTTAAGCACGCATGATCATGATTTAACTTATGTTAATGAGGATCAAGCGGACAGCATCACCTCTTCGATGATCGTCGATGGCACGGTGGCGGCGGCAGATCTGGCAGACGGCGCAGCGTTAGGCGAAATTCTGGACGACGATGGCGCCGGCTCCGGGTTGGACGCAGATCTGCTTGATGGACAACAGGGCTCCTATTATCAGAACGCCAGTAATATCACTGCTGGTACGCTGAGCACGGATCGGTTCTCGGCCTATTCTGATCTATTGGAGGAAGGAATACTTAATAACGATTCCAATGATGATCTTTTAATCCGCAGTCAAGCCGATGCAAGATACCCGAAAATGAAGGGAGAGTCCTCTACTTTGGAATTGCATATCGGGACCAGCGCGGATGATTGTAGCAGCAGCAGTTATTATTATGTGCATGAAACCATTCCGGCTGAGATGGTGGATATGGGTAGCAATGCCCGTCGGCATTATTCCTTTAAGTCTATCATTATAAATTCCAGTACAAGTGCGCGGACTTATTATTTGAACGGCAGGTTGACTGGCGATACCGACACGACGGCGACGTTCTGGTACGCCAACATGACCGCAACATACTGGCCCAGTTCAACGAGTAGTCCGACACGATTCGCCTATGATACGTCGGGGTCGACAACGTATTTAAGTGACACTTGTATTAACTATAGTGGTAGTCAAATTTCTATTACACCTTCCTCATCAGGTGGTTATGTGGTGGTGGAAGCAGATGTGGAAATGTTGATCAATTATTGATGTCATAATGTCATAAAGATGTTAACGGCGGCCTCGGAAATGAGGTCGCCGTTGTGGTTTCATGAAATGCGATAGGGCTTTATCGTGCTTCAGGCTCCGCAATAAACCCATAATAACGACCTAGCCAATACGGCCAGAGCGCGTCGCCGCCGTCAAGCTCGCGCAAGCTTCCCCAGCCGCCGGAGAACTGGAACTGCGGGCCATTGTGGCGAATGTTCGGGCGCTCGTCGCCGGGAAAAATGTGATCGTCCGCGCGCTTGAAATAGTTGGGGTTTTCTTCCTTGACCATGTAATACGCGGGGACAGAGCCGACATCCAAGCGTTTTCCCTGATTGCGAATGTTCCAGCGCACGAGATCGGTCGGATAACGACGATACCAGCGCTTGCCGTTGGTAAAATCGTAATCCATTTCACCGCCGAACGCGGCATTGGTGATGTCCCAGAAGATATCTTCCTGTGTGACAAGCTGCGAGTAAAGCCGATTCCACCCGATCATCCATTGTTCCCGCAACGCCGGATCCCATTCGTAACGAAGAAGCGGCCAGAACGCCTGCATGGCCAGTTCGTCACAGTCACCGCTTCCCGCACAGAAAGGATAAATTTCGGCGTCTGCGATGTTACTGATATTGAGATCGTAATGATATTCGCTCATCAATTCTTCTTTGGCGTCGAGGTACTTCTGCTTTCCGGTAAGATAGTATGCCAAATTGAGCGCGCCCAGCATCTGCGCCGACCGACGGCCACCGTCGCCAACGGAACCATCAAACCAATCGTTGACATAGAAAGGATCGAACTGTCCGTATTTCGTACATTTTCCGTCTTGTGGATCGAACAGCATGTAGCCGTTTTCCACGATTCCACCGATGATGCCATCTACATGCGCGGCGATGGCTTCTTTCTGCTCGTCATCTGCGCAGTAATCATACGCCTGGCCCATCATGAACATGTGCGAGGTGACTTCGTCGTTACTGGTATTGGCCTTGACCCACCATTCACCGTCAGGAGACTTGAACCACTCACCATCATCAGGACCGTCGCAGTCATCCAACTGGCAACCGTCGATGCGGATCACCGAGCGCGCCAGGAAATAGTCAGTGCCGGTCAATGTGCGGAAGCTGAGCATACGAGCCAGCGACTCATCGAAATGCGCCTTGGCTTCGGCATCGCCAGTAAGCTTGTAACGGAAACATTCGGAAAGCACCCAGTAACAGGTCCAGCCGCCATCGTTGTCGCTGTCATAAGGAATGCTGGTAGACAAATCGCCCGGAACAGTCAGGCGGGAATCCGCCAGCGCACCTTCCCGATTGTGACGCAAAACGATGCGTTCGATCATGGCGTCGGTCTTGTCCTTGATGGTCCACATTTTTCGATCCACCCAGCCCGGACCTGCGGAAGTGGCGAAAAAGAGTTTGCCGCCCACGCCCTCGCCCTGCACCAGCACGTCACGAACGTCGCCGCTGGGCATCCAGCGTTCAGGGACATACACCCGGAATTCCGGGCCGAGATCGTCATCGATAATACGATACGCACCGCCATCGGCAGCGACGAGAAAACCACCATTGGAATCTTCCACCCCCGTTACGGCTCCGTTTAGCGGAATGTATCCCGTTTCGAACAGGTCGGGTTGCACTTTCGTCGCCTGATCGCTCTCAACATTGAATGCGGCAAGGCCATCGGAACCGACGACAACCAGATCTAGCGCTTCGGGCAAGGTGCGGTCGGCCAGAATCGCCACCGGAACGCCGATTTCCAGGGCAACTCGCCAGTTCTCGTTACTCACTTGCGGCAAGTCATCGATCGGATAAGCGGCCAGAACGTTCTCCCAGGCCAGATAAAGCGTGTCGTCCTTTTTCAGTAAGGTTGTCGGAACATTTTCCAACGCCTGCCACTGGGGCGCATCGGTTCCATTGTATCTCGCCCAACCATTCGTGGTCAGCAGGATCAATTCGTCATCCGCAAAAACCAGCTTGGTAATCTGAACTCCCGGAGTGACTTCGGCAACAACCGACAGCGTGGCATCCATTTCGACTTTGTAAAGCGTATCCGCACTGGCGAGAAAGAGCGTATCCAGGGCGGTTTCAGCGGCGATCAGACCCGATGACGCTTCCGGAATTGTCACCATCTCCCAGCTTTCCTGTTCGTTCTGCCGCCAGATTCCGCGAGACGCAATGTAACTGGGATGATTGAAGCCCGTTAAGCTCTGCGGCGGTTCGACTAACGCAACCAAAGCACCCATGCCTTCGGGAACTTCGTTCGTCGTGTGGTTAAACTCCTGAAGATAAGGTTCGTCGGTCATCACGCGCGCAGGATCGGCTGCATCCGGTTCGTTGGGCAAAAGCGCCATGGGATCGGATTCGTCTTCGGCTTCGGTTTCGGTTTCAACATCCCCATCGAGTTCTTCAAGCTCGGATTGCTCACCTTCCAATTCCAGATCGCCATCGATTACCGGATCGTCATCCGAAGAATCACAGGCGGTCATGGGAATCCAGCAGAGAAGAAGGATCAGGGAAAGAATGATATGAGTGTGTTTCATGCGGTACGTCACTTTCAAACAATTAGGTTTCACTGTACAAGCCATTCCAGACGTTCAGCATATTCAAACCGAGTGTGGAAGCAAGGGAATTTGGACCGATTTACTTGATTCAACATTTACCAATTCTCAATTATTATAAATATTTCACAATAATGCCAACCACTTATGAGATTACAGATCAGAATCGTCTTTCTTTTTCCGGCTTACCTTGACCCAAGCATTGGCATCGCATAGTATGAAACTCGCATAATTTGAGAATGAGGAGTTAACAATGCCTTTTGAGATTCATCCCGGAAACGGGAACGGGTCCGGACAACCGGATCTGGATGAAGTGGTCAGACAATTCAAGCAGAAAATGAAGAATAGTGCATCGGGAATTTGGTTCGCCTTTCCGATTTTACTTGGATTGTGGCTAGTAACCTGCGTGTATACGGTTTCCGTCGATGAAGTCGGGGTGGTGCAGCGTTTCGGAAAATACGAACGCACGGCCCAGCCCGGAATGAGTTTCAAACTTCCGGTCGGGATCGAAAAGGTTACCAAAGTCAAAGTGAAGTACGTGTACAAGGAGGAATTCGGTCTGCGTACGCTGCGCGCTGGAGTGCGCACCGAATACGCCAGCGGACGAGCCTATCTGGGAGAATCGCTCATGCTGACCGGCGATCTCAATGTCGCCGTAGTGCCCTGGATCGTACAGTATCGCGTAAAGGACGAAAAGAATTTCCTGTTCAAAGTTCGCGACGTGCAAAAAACATTGCGCGATCTGTCCGAAGCCACCATGCGTCTGGTCGTCGGAGATCGTTCGATCAATGAAGTGATCAGCAAGCGCGAAGAAATCGCCGATCAAACGCGCGAACTGCTGCAAAAAGAAATGGACGACGCCGAAACGGGTATCGACATCGTGACCATTGAAATGAAAAAGACCAACGTTCCCGAAGCTGTACAGGCTTCTTTTAACGAAGTCAATCAGGCGACTCAGGAAAAAGAGAAGATGATTTATCAGGCTCGTGAAGATTATAACAAGGCCATTCCGGCAGCACGAGGTGAGGCGGAAAAGATGATCCGTGGTGCGGAAGGTTACGCGATGGACCGGGTCAATCGTGCGAAGGGTGACGCCAGCCGGTTCCTGGCGCTGTACAAGGAATATAGCAAAGCGAGGGATGTAACCCGCAGGCGATACTATCTCGAAACCATGAAAGGCCTGTTGCCGCGCATGGGCAAAACGACAATCGTGGACGAAGATCAGAAAAACTTCCTGCCGCTACTCAATCTCGGTCAGGGAAAGGGGGTGACGAAATGAAACAGCTTATCGCCCTATCCGTCATTATTCTGGCCGTCTTCATTTTTCTAACTTGCACCTTTGCCGTAGACGAAACCGAGCAAGTGGTTATTACCCAATTCGGAAGATCAGTGGGCGAGCCCAAGGTCGAACCGGGTTTGTATTTCAAACTTCCATTTATCCAGCGGGTGAATGTCTTTCCTAAAAACCTGTTGGAGTGGGATGGCGATCCCGGTCAAATTCCGACCAAGGACAAAACCTATCTGTGGGTAGACACCTTCGCCCGCTGGCGGATTGTCGATCCGTTGAAATATCTGGAGACCGTGAATAACGAACGTAGCGCGATGGCCCGCCTGGACGACATCATCGACGCCGGAGTGCGCAACTTCGTGACCAGTCATCCCCTGATCGAGACGGTTCGTAAAACCAACCGGGAACTGGATACCTTCGAGATCGGGCTGGAAGAGACCAAAGAAAAGAGCCACTTAGGCGAAGTCAAAGTGGGACGGGAGAAGATCACCCAGGGCATCTTGAAAGCCAGTCGCGCCAAGTTGGAAAAATTCGGCATCGATCTGGTCGATGTAAAAATCAAGCGCATCAATTACGTCGAGGAAGTCCGCAAATCCGTTTACGGACGCATGATTGCGGAAAGAAAGCAGATCGCGGAGAAATTCCGCTCGGAAGGTCGTGGTGAAGCTCAGAAGATCGAAGGTGAGAAGGATAAGATGCTTAAGCAGATCACTTCGGAAGCTTACAGAACTTCTCAGGAGATCAAAGGTAAAGCCGACGCAGAATCTACGCGCATCTACGCAGACGCCTACAGCCGCGATCCGGATTTCTACTCGTTTGTGAAAACCCTGGAAATCTACCGTGAAACGTTAAGCCAGGACAATTCGCTGATCATGACGACCGACAGCGAACTGTTCAAGTATCTGAAGAGCTACAAGTAACTCTACGGAGTTTCAAGTTACCACAAGCGGGCGCAGTCGAAAGACTGCGCCTTCTTTCGTTTATCCTACTCGTACCAGCACCCCTGCGCCGCCAGCATAAACGCCTGGTCGTATTCGTCCGCCAGTCCACTCTGGTCTAAATCGACCCCCTCGCAGAACTGGTTTCCGTCATCGCAGGCTTGTCCCTGATAATTTTGAAAAAGCGAATCGAACTGCTGCTGGTCACTTTCATCCACCTTGCGGTCGGCGTTCAGATCGGGACGCGCACAACCGAGTTTAGCCCAGGTGCAATCCAACCGTTCCGGTGCAGTAATACATAAACTGATCGCTTCCATCAGTTTGAACCCACCGACGATCTGGTGTTGCGGACGAGAGACAGGCTGCCAGTCCGTAAGCGCTTCCGACTCGTAACGGCGCGCCTCGTAGCCGTCATCGGTGCGGCGGATCGGAGGGGTACTGCCATAATGATCCTCATAGCGCTGCTTGACGGTCTCACTGCGACCGGCAAGCCGCTCCTCCGCCTGGGCGAAGATTTCTTCATCCGTCAATAAAGCAGCCGGTTCGGTGTCTGTTAAGGTGAGCAGCGATTCCAAACGGGCCATGTGGGATTCGGCGCGGGCGAAGTCGTTAAGATCTTCCACCGGAACCTCCAAACCTCCATAACCATCGAATAATGCCGCTTCATAGCGCCGGTTAACCCATCGATCCGGCTGGGTTTTCTCGTAGATGATATCTGCAAAGGTGCGCATCAGCTTCGTCATATCCAGCAAGACTCCTCTCGCTTCCTCAAGCAGGGCTTCATCACCGACAGTCTCAGCATAAACGACGATAGCGACAACAGCCAGGGTCTTCTCGTAGTAGTCATCCTGAAACGAGCCGATCAGGGTTTGCGCCGAACCAGGGGAATCCTCTTCGATTTCCCGCGCGAACTCCAACCAGGGATGACCGAAAAAGTGCATGTTCTCAGCCTCGCCCCAGGTACCTTCACAGAAGGCATCACCGAGACCACTACACATGCGAACCCCTTCGGGGGCATGGCATTCATCGATCAAGCCTTCCAGCAGAAACTCGATGGAACCGGGCAAAGGAAGTTCTGGAACCGGTAAGGGCAAGCCCTGAGAAGAAATCGCGCGAGCGAGAAAAGCCGTCTGGCAATCGGAGAGACTGCCCAGATCCTCGATTTCCGTTTCTCCATCCGGGCGCAGCGCGCCGGCAACCACCAGCGAGTCGTAAGGATGGTGCTCGTCCACGGTCATCAGTTTGCCCTCGTACTGTTGCACCAGATCGCCCACACGCTGCCCGGCTTGCATGGCTTGCGTGGCGGCAACATGCAACTCTTCCGGGATGGAATCATCCTGCTCCAACGCCAGCGCCACCAGATACCCCAAACCGAGATCCGGGAAATTGTCGCGGCTGTTGTGATTGCTCCAGAATGCGCCCTCCCATTCATAACCTTCCGGGGTGCGCATCATCGTGGCGCAGCAGTCGGAAACACGGATATAATCGGGCAACATACTGAAACTGTAGGTCACGGCATAGGGACCGACTTCAACGCCGGGCATGTAGTCGAACATGAAATCCGCCGGATTCAGACGATAGGTAAAACGGAACTGATCGAAAAATGCATGGATGATCTCCGTTTCCAGCGCGCTTTCGATACTGTAGGGCGATTGAACCTCCGCTCCATCGCGCGTTCTTGTGCTGCTGCCGTTCAGGCCGTCGATTTGCAGTGTCCAACCGGTCAACGCCATGCGATTTGTCAGGCCGGGATGACCGCTGACGCCCTCTTGAAAGCTCAGTCCTTCCAACATACGCAGCAGGGTCAACTCCAGGATGCGCGAACCGAACACGCGATACGCCATATAGGCATGCCAGGTGTTGTAACCGATCATGTTGTTATCGTTGGGACCGGCCACGACTTCGATGTCCTGCCCGCTCTTTTTGATTCCCGCTTTTCCGATGTTGGTGCCCAGACCGACATCGCCGAAAATGGCGTAGCGGTTATATGCGATGACCGCCCGCTCTACCCGCTCTTTATAATAAAGTTGAAAGCCTTTTGTAGCGGCATCGATATTAACCGGTGTGATTTCCTGCTCTTGCTCCAGTTCCACTTCCAATTCCAGTTCCAACTCCGGTTCGTCTGCATCTCCCTGCCAGGGCGAATCCTCAGAGGAATCAGAACAGGCGTATAGAAACAGGCAGCAAAGTAGAAACACGCCGAAAACACGTAAAGCAGAGATACGCATGACTTCGTTCCTTTTCATTGGTGAACTATGAAGAAACTGTTATTTTTTAGCATAATTTCATATAGGAAGGCCAGAAAAGCATTGTGATTTCCATCCAACCCATTCGCTCTGTTCCGACCGTCCAGAGCGATCTTTTTTTTTCGGATTGATAACGAAACCGATGGCAGCTTTCAATAACCAGGATAAAGCCAGCGGTGCAAGGAAAAAGATTCCACATCTCACGATTGATTCTCCCCTTTCATAAGCACGCTTGCTCGGCTCTCCTATTTCCGCTACAATGCGCCAATTCGGTGTTACTTGATGCACCCTGAAACGAAAAGAAACGATGCGTAGTTTCACTAGCGACAAAAATCGGATCTCCAAGGAAATCCAGGCCAGCCCGCAAAGGCTGTTTGCCGTATTGACGAATTACGAAGCCTACCCCGCTTCGATTCCCGAGATACAGGAAATCGAGCAGCAACCGGTTGACGGGCATGAAAAGCATCTGGCTCTGCGCTTGAAAGTCTGGGGAATGGAATTACCTGTTACACTTACGTTACAGGAGGAACCCTTTTACCGAGTGGGTTGGAACTTGCAGAAGGGACGCTTTCTTTCCAATTGGAGCGGCGAGTTTCGAATCGAACCGCTGGAGCGGGAACGCCTGCGTTTGTCTGTTCGTCAAAAAGTCGCTTTAAAGGGACCGATTCCCGCTTTTCTTTCAACTTTCCTCGCCGACACCTTGATGCGGCAACGACTGGACGTTTTCAAATACAAGGCGGAACAATCATTCTAGCATGTTGAATAGATTATATTATCATCTGAAAAAGTCTCAACTTATCCTGCTGTTGCTGTTGATCTGGATCGCCTGGACAAGCGCATTCGCAGAAGGCGATCCTTTTGAAGGCGAAGCGGTTGAAAATTCGGCTGTAGACGCCGATCTGGACTGGGATGCGGACCCCGATCCCGAGTGGGATCGCGAGCGCGAAGGCGAAGCCGAACGGAATGTATCCTGCCAACCGGAATCAGTGCAAGAACATCAGGAGCCGCTTTCCATCGCGACCGACCAGAGCGATCCGGGATACCGATACCGTCTTGCCGTGGGTCATAGCAAAAAGGAAGCCGCCGCCCTGTATGAGCAGGGAGTCGAACAGATTCGGAAGCGAAACTGGTTGGAAGTGTTGCAGATCTTTTTCGCGCTGCAACAGAGTCCATTTTACAAAACCTGGGACAAGCGCATCAAGCTGGCCTTGGCCAGTGCCTATCTGGAACTCGATCAGGATCAACTGGCAGCACAGCTACTTCCGGAGACTATCGGCGCGTTCAGCGCCATCAATGACGATCTGCGCTGGATGCTGGCCGAAGCACATTTTAAAACAGGTCAGTACGATCAGGCGCGACGCCAATATCGCCGTTTGCGTTGGATTCGCGCGGGTTCTTCCCCGGAAACGATTCGCCGAAAATTGGAGCGCACACACTTTTTCGACGCACAACTGGGTGAAGTCGCTTGTTTGCTTGAAGAAGGAGAAGCAGGCAAGGCTGCCCGGTTGACCTTGCATTTCGAACGGGAGTATAGCTCGTACGCCCAGACCTTACCGGGTTTCGAGTTAGACGATCCTCCTTCGCATCCCCGACAAAACGACTTATACTGGCTGCGCGCTCGCGCCTACAGGGCATTGAAACAAACGGAAAAAGAGCGTTTGTTATTGCGCCGGATGCAGCCCTTCGACCCGAGTTGTCGTTACTGTGGTGTAGCGGAAGAACGTCGCAAGCAATTGAATGAGGAAATTGCCCAACCCCCAGTTGCGTATGGGACTGCGTTACTGCGGGAAGTCAGCCGTCTGAAAACCGAGCGGCGCGACGAGCAACGCTTGGCGTTGATCGAACAGCACTTGAAGGAACATCCCCCCGGCTCCGACGGATTTGACCGGACTGTCAATGCCAAGCTTTTGTACGAACAAGGGCAGACGCTTTCTTATCTGACTCGTTATTCAGAGGCGCTACAGGTGTTTCAGGATCTGTATTATACCGAATCCGGTCTGCAAAGCGAAAAGGACCAGTACCTGTACATGATCTCCAAAACACTGGGACGACAGAACCAATTGCAACGCGCGGTCGATACCTACCTGGAAATGGCGGATAGTTTTCCGAAATCGGGATTGGCCAAAATGGCGCGCTTTATGGCCGCCTGGCTGACCGGAAATCGCTCCGGTCGCTACGAGGACGCCGACCGCCTGCTACAAGATTTCCAGCAACGTTATCGACGCGACTCATTGGCGCGCAAAGCCTTGTGGTTTCGGGGCTGGTTCGCCTATCGTGCAGGAAAGTTCGACATTGCATTATCCCGTTTCAAGGACTTGCTAGACAACTACCCGCGTTCTTCCTATGCCTCCGCCTGTCGCTACTGGATCGGGCGTATCTATGAACAGCGTCACGACTACACACGCGCCAAAAGCTATTTCGTTTATCTGGCCGGAGACGAGCGCCGTCACTACTACAGGCTGGCCGCTCAGGCTCGATTGAATTCCTTTTTGGTGATCGATGAAACCCACGCTGTCGTCGGCGAACTCGACCCCTTGCACTTGGACCCCATCCAAGAGGCCACCGTTGACGATCCGGATGTGATGCTGGTTCTTCGCGAACGTAAACGAAACTGGAGAGATGCTGTGGATATCCTGCGACAATCCCCACTGTTTACTTCGCAGCTCTTTCATCACAGTATGATGGAACGCTTTCAAACGGAAGCAATCGGTTTCGTGGCTACCAGATCGAGCCGTCACAGTCGGTTGAGGAAGTGGGTCAAACCGTATGCCGCACTTTTTCCTAAGCTGAAACAAGCCGTCGTCTGGCAGGAATTGGGATATTACGAACGAGCCTCCGCTGCTTTACGAGGTTTCGTGGAGCGCTGGATCGAGTTGCAGTCACGCACAAATGAAACGCCTTACAAAGACGAGACACCCGCTGAAGCTGCCTTGCGCATGGAGCGACTGCAAGCCCTGCAACAAGTTCCAAAACGATTCGCTTTCGACATCCTGGCTTGTTTTCTTGAGTATCAAGATATTTCCGGCGCTTTTCGCGTATTCACTGCCGGATTAACCAGGGCTGATCGAAAACAGATTCCACAGCCTTTCCGAACCATGTTGACCTATCCTCCCGCTTTTGCCGACACCATTGGTCGTTTCAGCGAAGAATCGAACGTACGGGAAGACCTGCTGCTCTCGATTATGCGTACGGAAAGCTATTTCAAACCACATGCCGTTTCGCGAGTGAACGCCTTGGGATTGATGCAGATCATGCCCGCCACCGGTGCCAAGATCGCCGATAGTAACGGTGAAGCGAGCCATAGCCACTCGCTGCTGTACAAACCGGAAACCAGTATTCGCTTCGGCGCCTGGTACCTATCGGAGTTGAAGAAGAAATTTCAGGGACAGTGGCCGTTGGCAATCGCAGCCTATAACGGAGGCCCTCATAACGTCGAAATCTGGCTGCAACGTCATCCTGAATTGGAATGGGATGAATTCATCGAATCGATTGAATTCCTCGAAACCCGCAATTACGTCAAAAAAGTATTAACGATTATGGCCACCTATCGCGCCGTATATCTGGACACATTCGCCTCATGGGATTTCATGCAACCCATATCCTACGAAGTCGGTGACAACATCGACTTTTAAGCGTCATACTTGAATCGTCAAGGTGTAACGGGAACAATCGGCTCAGGGGCGGCGGTTTCTTTGGCGGCTGGAGGAGTTGCCGTTTTCTTTGCAGAATTCGCTATGGGTTTTGCTTCCGCTTTTGAAGCGGCATTCTTTTCCGTTTTCTGAGCAGGTTGCTTTGGTTGCTGCTTTGGTATCGTTGTCGGCTTCTGTGCGGCTGGCTGGACCGAATCTTTCACAGACTTCGCTGGCGCTTTTTCCGGCTTGGTATTGCTCGTTTTGGGAGATTTTTTTACCGCTTTGGATTTCACTGTCGGTTTCGCTTTAGCAGGCTTGGTAGTGGAAGGTTTGGCTTTCTTTTCGTCATCGTCTTTGATGATATGCTTGATGCTGCGTCGGGAATGATCTTCCGGGAAAGGCTCTACATCCCGGTTCCGGTTACGTTGCTTGACCCAATGC
Source organism: Myxococcota bacterium (assembly GCA_965140415.1). GTDB lineage: Bacteria > Myxococcota_A > SURF-8 > SURF-8 > SURF-8. Next base: position 2,028,613 of record OZ223209.1, on the reverse strand, counting down.
GGCAGACCCTCGTCATCCGTTTCGTTCAACAAGCGCCCCTTGGTTTCCTGAATGCGTAACCGGACGACATCGGCATTGGGATAGGTTTCCAGCGCTTTTTCAAAAGCCTTGGTCGCCTCGTCGTAGCGCTTGAGCTTCAAGTAGCAATTTCCGATCTCAAAATGCACCAGCTTGGCTTCCGGAGCATTGGGGTATTCATTCTCGATGCGCTTGTACAATTCAATAGCCTGCTGCCATTTCGCCTGATACCCAAGAGCATCGGCGACCAGAAAAAGCAGACGCCCGTTGCCAGGTGCATTCGGTTCCTGCTTCAACCAGTCAAGCCCCTCGATGGCTGCCTGTTCGAACTCATGCAATGACAGATAGGCTTGCAGAATTCGTTGCTTGTAACGCATTACATGATCCGGTTTTGGCACCCGGTTGACCAATTGAACCAATGTTTCGATACCCTTGCGTGGATCGTCCAGCTTGTTGAGATAGATGGATGCGATTTCGTCCAGTGCAAGAACGGCTTTTCGATGATGAGGAAAGTTTTTTGCAACTTCTTCGTACTGTTGAATGGCTTCCTGAAGCTTACCCAGGCGAAGGTTATAGATTTCCGCGGTCATCATGCTGGCGTCGATCAACACTTCACGCGCCTGCTGTGCCTCGCTTTCTTCCGCCTCGCTGATGGCTTTTAGAAACTCCGTCGCGGCGCGTTCATATTCCTGCTCGGCATAGCGCTTGATTCCGCGATCGTAGAATTTCTGATAGGAGGGTTTGTAGAGAAACAGATAGAACGCGCCGACCGATACCAATACTAAAATCAACAGCAACCAACGTATCGTATCCATCGTTCACCGTTTCGTTCGTCGTAGTCGAAAAGATCCCGCCCGAAAACGGGCGGGTTATTCATGACAGATATCGCAATTGGATCCTTAGTCTTTGGAATCAGTCGATTTCGGATCCGTCTCTTCACCTTGTGCGCTCTCGGTCTCTTCTTGTGTCGGCTCTTCTTCGAACCCGTCCGCTTTGGCGTCAATACCATCAACGGCTTTGTCGTCCTGCTCTGCCAACTTGGTGATGGACACCACCTTGCTTTCCGCATCCAGGTTGATCAGGCGGACACCCTGCGTATTGCGGCCCATCACGCGCAAACCCGCCGTTCGCATACGCATGATGATTCCCTTGTTGGTAATCAGCATCAAGTCATCATCGTCGGTGACCTGCTTCACGCTTACGACATCGCCATTGCGTTCCGTCGTCTTGATGGTGATGATACCACGACCGCCACGGCCCTGAATGCGATAATCATCGGTGCTGCTGCGTTTTCCATAGCCGTTCTCGGTCACGGACAGAATGGTTGCACCTTCCGACAAGACTTCCATCGAAACCAGCCGGTCATTCTCGGCCAGTGTGATTCCCTTGATTCCACGCGACACACGTCCCATAGGGCGAGCTTCTTCCTCTTTGAAGCGAATCGCTTTACCCTTCAAGGAGGAAAGCAGAATGTGCTTGCTGCCATCGGTCAGGCGAACATCGATGATTTCATCGCCTTCATCCAGGTTGATGGCTTTAGTGCCTACGCTGCGAGGATTGGAATAGGCCATCAGGCTGGTCTTTTTAACAACGCCGTTCTTGGTGGCGAAGATCACATTGTAGTCCTCGCGATACTCGCGAATCGGCAGAATCGCCGCCACGTGTTCCCCGTTGGCCATTTGCACCAGGTTGACGATCGCCTTGCCGCGTGTGGCGCGACCACCCTGCGGAATTTGATGTACTTTCAACCAGTAAACAATGCCCTTGTCGGAGAAAATCAGAATAGTGTCGTGCGTACTGGCCACGAAGAGATCGGTCACTAGATCCTCGGCCTTGGGGGTCATACCGGTCTTTCCCTTACCGCCGCGGCGCTGTGCGCGGTAAAGGGAAATGGCATTTCGCTTGATATAGCCCGAATGCGAAACGGTGACGACCATGTCTTCTTCCACGATCAGGTCTTCCACCGACAATTCGCGGGATTCGCCGACGATTTCCGTTCGGCGAGCATCGGAATACTTGTTGCGAACTTCCTGAAGTTCCTGCTTGATCACGTCCATCAACAGCGCTTCGCTGCCCAAGATCGCTTTCAGACGCTTGATTTCCTCACGCACCTGTTTCAACTCGCTGATGATCTTGTCGCGCTCCAAACCGGTGAGGCGTTGCAGGCGCATATCGAGAATAGCCTGGGCCTGGCGCGTGGAAAGGCCGAAACGAGCGATCAAGCGTTCCTTGGCTTCGCTGGGAGTACTGCTCGCCCGAATCGTCTTGACGACTTCGTCGATGTTGTCCAGCGCGATCTTCAAACCTTCCAAAATGTGTTCGCGCTCTTCGGCTTTGCGTAATTCGAAAATGCAGCGCCTCGTCACCACATCGCGGCGGTGATCGATGAAATACTGCAACATCTGCTTGATGTCCAGCACCTTGGGCTGGCCATTGACCAGAGAAAGCAGAATCACACCGAAACTGGTCTGCATCTGAGTGAGCTTATACAGGTTGTTCAACAACACGCCAGCGACCGCATCGCGCTTGAGTTCCATGACGATGCGCATGCCTTCGCGATCGGACTCGTCACGCAGATCGGAGATACCTTCCAGCTTTTTCTTTTTAACCAGATCGGCAATATTTTCGATCAGTTTGGACTTGTTGACCATATAGGGAATTTCGGTCACGACAATGGATTCCCGATCGTTGCGCCGATTGCGCTCGACGACAGCTCGTCCACGCAGTTTGATAATGCCGCGTCCGGTTGTATAGGCGCTTTCAATACCTTCCCGCCCGTAAATGAAACCGGCGGTGGGGAAGTCGGGACCGGGAATGACCCCCATCAATTCTTTAACGCCCAAATCCGGATTCTCGATCAACTGGATTACCGCATCGACGACTTCGCCCAGGTTATGGGGAGGGATATTGGTCGCCATACCAACTGCGATACCCGCAGCACCGTTAATCAACAGGCTGGGCAGGCGCGTCGGCATGACCATAGGTTCCAACTCCGACCCATCGTAGTTGGGCTGGAAATCGACCGTTTCCTTTTCCAGGTCGGTCAGCACTTCCGCCGCGATTTTCTCCAAACGGATTTCGGTGTAACGCATAGCCGCTGCGGGATCGCCATCGACCGAACCGAAGTTACCCTGGCCGTCGACCATCGGGTAACGCAGCGAGAACGGTTGAGCCATACGAACGATCGTGTCGTACACCGCAGAATCGCCGTGTGGGTGGTATTTACCGATGACGTTACCGACCACGCGGGCCGATTTCTTATACGACTGATTATGGAAGTTTTTCATTTCGTACATGGCGTACAAAACCCGGCGATGAACCGGCTTGAGTCCGTCACGCACATCCGGCAATGCACGAGAAATGATGACCGACATGGCATATTCCATGTAGGATTCTTTCATTTCCTCTTCGATATTGACCGGAATTTCTTTCGGCTGAAACAGCATATCTACATCCTTTGATGTCGCGAATATCAAAAAAATAGCAAACCGCGCCGGATTCTCGAAAATCCGCTTTTAGCGTCGATTATCCAGCCCGTCAAACAATCAACTTAATATATGCCAAACCCCAAATTCTGTCAACGTTTTTCGGTGCTTTTTTTCAGATCTATCTGCTTGATATTACTCGCTAATTCGCTCGCAAAAAACCGTCTTCAATCTTTGACTGAATGACGCTTCGTTTTCACTCTTTCCACCAGGTTTATTCCAGGTTTCAGGCGATTTCTTCCCGGAAAAAACATCGAAAACTCCGTTTCTTGGGTCAATCCGCTTACCCACAGTTTTCCTGCACATCTACTCGCGTAATGATTTTACGCGATAATTTTAGTATTCAAGGTTTTCATGTTGACGGCAATCCAAAATTAAAAGTAGACTAATACTCGTGATTACAAAGGAATATAGATGTTATGAAAAAACTTAGAAAGAATATTACTGCGTATGATTATTTGGACTATAAAAGATTTCTTCAGGACATCTACGCAGACTACAACAGCCAGGACGCCGCCTTCTCGCATCGATACCTTCAGAAGAAAGCGGGCTACTCCGACAAATCCAACCACTTCTGGCAAATTGCAACCGGCTACGCCAAGCTGAGCCCACGAGCCGCCCAACGCTATGCGCAGGCGCTTGGTCTCGGCAACCGTGAAACCCGCTATTTTTTACACCTGGTCGAGTTGGACCAGGCCAGCAACGATGAGCAGCGCCAGATGATCATGGAGCAATTACGACGATTGGGAGGCAAACGAGCCATGCACAATGCGGAGCTGATTCGACATGAGTTTTATTCGCAATGGTACTTGCCGGTACTGCGGGAGCTTGTGAGTGTTGAGGATTTCAAGGAAGATCCATCCTGGATTGCATCCCGACTACGACCTCACATTACGCCACGACAGGCGCGCAGCGGACTTAACCGGTTGATCGAGCTTGGCTTTCTGAGCAGGAATCCCCAGGGTAAGTTACAGCCTCGCGACCCGTTTATCGGTGAATTTGCCGACCGGGAAGATTCGACGAAAGCCGCCCGCTTGTCAGTGCGCAATTTTCATCGCGAGATGATCCGGCTCGGTTCGGAAGCGATTGAAGCCTATCCGCAACAACGGCGTTTTATCAGCGGAATCACCATGGCGATCAGTCGCAGACAGGCCGAGGCGCTAAAAGAACTGTTGGCGCAGCAACTGAACGACGTAAAAGAACTGATCGTCGAACCGGAACCGATCGAAGTGGCTTATCGCTTGAATGTACAGCTTTTTCCTCTGCTCGACGATGCGACTGAAGAGCCAAAAACGAAATAAAACCTTGAATCTAAAACGGGATAGCCAAATACTGAATAACAAGGAGTATACCATGACGTATCGTGCAAAATTTCTGTGGACTTTTCTGCTACTTGGCACAGTGCTGATTCTTGGATCGGCCTGCTCGGAGAAATCCGACATTACCTTCGATGCCTTGCAGCGCAGCTACGTTCTTTTCGGTACCGGTAGCGGAGACGGCAACCCTAAAGCTACAATATTCCTGAACTTCGATGTCGTTCCGGATTCCGATGAAGATGCTGCCGTGGAATGGCACACGGTGGAATTGGACATCGATTCCGTTTTCTGGCCGGATCAACAGACCTGCAACGACACTGATGGTTTGCTGTTAGAAGCCACAGAGGCGGCGCAAATGTCCGTTCTGGACGACGAACGCCCCGGTTTGCAGGTGGAAGTCCCCCCCGATCGAGAATTCTGTCAAATGCGCCTGCAATTTCCTGAAAACAGCACGTTTAGAGCACAAGGTATGACGAAAGCGGGACGAACTGTCTCATTGGAACTGGATTTAGGGAGGCAACTGGTGTTTACTCCGGGCGAAGTCTTTCGTTTTTCATCGGATACCTACCATTTTTGGCTGGCGCTTGTCGATCTCGGGGTATTGTTACCAAATAGTTTGCTAACTCAACTTGAAGCGGATACCGACGGCATTGTACGGGTTGATGCGACTCACAACGCAGATATGCTAGCCAGTGTGGAAAATGCGGTGCAGCTGGCATTGTCCCTGTACAAAGATCAGGATAGGGATGGTCAGGCTTCCAAGGAGGAATCTCAGCAGAGCAATCGCTTGGCGCCATCTCCCGGTACGAACGACGAACCGGAAAGCCGTGCCAGTGCCTGCCATAAGCAGCGCAGCGAATTGGGGTTTATCGGCGAGGAAGTTCTGTATGCATCGATATATCCAGGCGGCCCCTCTTCGGGTGATTACTGCACAAGAGAGCAGTCTTTTGATGGAGAGGGATACGAGATTTTTACGCTTCGCATTTTCGAGACTCTTTTCTATGAGTTACAGCATTACAACTGCACCGGTGGATTTCCGGCGAATGTTACGGGATGGGTAGATACTGCCGACTGGGACGACTTGGTGGAATTACTCAACACGGAATTGCCCGAGTTGCCTTGCGATGTTTCGGATTCTGATTGTGGAGATGCAGGTGGGGGAAGAGTATGGCTGTTCGAGCCGAAGTACCAGGACGGAATCGGTTTTTCCTATTATTGTTTGGCTGGCGACGAAATCACGGATGAACAGAGATCTCACTCACAAAGCATCGAAGACGCCTTGATAGCTCTTTACCAGAAACTGCTGGGAGCCGCCATTGCTTCTTCGCGCACATTGATCGAAGACACCCAGGGACTTTGCACGACACGCACCAGCATTACCTTCGACGACACCTGCACCACCCGTGACGATTGCACGGCGTATCGCATGGAAGCGGAATCGAGTTGTTGCGACAGTCTGCCGATGAACCCCCTTTCCTGTACGCCCGTGAATATCCATCATTTTCCAAGCTACCCGCAGTGCACGGCGGACAACTCCTGTCAGTTCCTGCCGGTGGATTGCGTGGAAGGTCATTGCGTGTCCAATTACCCGAACGATACCTGCGCGCAAGATAGCGATTGTAAGCTGTTTTCAAAGGGTTGCGTGTGTGCAGCAGCCAATGTCAACGTCGATCCTTCCGACTATACCGCCTACACATCGGGAGTTTGCCCGCCTGAAGATCCCTGCCCGCAGGAAGCAGAGGTTCACTGCATCAACGAGCAGTGCGTGGTTGTAGGAAGTTACATGGACAGCAGCATCAGCCATTATTGCGGACTGTTGAACGAATGTTGTGAAATTATGGGTAATTGTGAAGCGGGCTATTTGCAAACCTGCATCGATAACCTGACCGCCGACAACTACCAGGAAGCCGTCGCTCAATGGGCGATCATCGAGTCCGGTCAATATGCCGATACCTGCGAGGCGTTTTTCGAAGGACCGGGAAAAGGGTTGATCGACTGCATCACGGTAATCTGCCCCTGAGTATCAAACGATCACAATTCACTCCTTCGCTTGAATTGTTCTTGGAATCCCCATCTTCCGGTGGGGATTTCGTCGTTTTTAAGATGCTGTGTCGATTTTTTCCATATGAAAAAGCTCAAGCCTAAATTCACCTAAACCATTGTTATGATAAGAAATTGTTTTACTTCGCACTGATGATAGAGATTTTTCCAGATTTTTTATATTGACATCCACCCCTTTATTCGGTATTAAGAGTCTTAATATTGTTTTTGTTCTTCAGGTGGCATAATGAAGTCCCTACTTAATTTATCAGAAGCCAGTAACCTCGCCATTCACGCCCTGGCATACATGGCAACGCTCGGTCCCAATCAGCCGGTATCCGCCAGCCGGATCGCTGCCGATATTTCGGTTTCGGAATCTCACTTAAGCAAGGTGCTGCAAAGCCTGGCACGCGAAAACTTTATTCAGTCCACCCGAGGAAAACGAGGCGGATTCTATTTCGATCATGACCCGAAGGACATCACCCTGCTGCAAATCCTGGTAGCAGTCGATGGACCTTTTGCCGGAGAACAATGTCTTTTAGGCGAACCGGTGTGCCAGAAAGGCCATTGTCGCCTACAAGGATTGATGAGACGAGTCACGGATCTGGTCACCAGGGAACTTGGCGAAATACATCTTTCGGAGCTGCTACTGCTTCCCGCTCTTGACATGCGTTCGGAACGACAGCTTCCAATACAATCATAGACTTTGGAGTTTGAACGATGAGTAATGCAGTAGGTAAACTTGGTTGGCATTTTCGGTATTAGGAGTCTTTTTTCCTTAATTAGCCTGAAAAGGAGAATCCCATGTTTTGCTATCAATGTGAACAGACAGCCAAAGGCAGCGGATGCACCAACATCGGTGTATGTGGAAAAAGTCCGGAAGTCGCCGCGTTACAGGATTTGCTTTTAGCGGCCACCAAGGGCATCTCGATGTACATGCATCGCGCCGGAGTGCGCCACAAGGAGATCGACCGCTTCACGGTGCAGGCGGTTTTCACCACCATTACCAATGTCAATTTCGATCCCAACCGACTGCAACGTCTGATCGGAGAGGCGGCGGAATGGCGTGCTGTGGCCAAGGGATTGTACGAACAGACCCAACCTGCGGGAAATGGTTTAGATGGTTTGGCGACGATGGATCTTGATGGCGATCCAAGTCTGCTCGTGGCTAAAGGCGAAACTATTTCCATCGTAAATCGCAAGGCGATTGAAGGCGAGGACATCACCGGGCTCAAGGAGTTGATTACCTATGGCATCAAGGGATTTTGCGCCTACATGGATCACGCCGAAATTCTGGGTGTCACGGATGACGATGTCTATGCGTTCTTGCATGAGGCGCTGAACTTCATAACGGAAGATCACTCCGTAGAAGAATTGACCGGGATGGCCTTGAAAGTCGGTGAAGTCAACCTGAAGGTGATGGAGCTATTAGATACAGCCAATACCGACGCTTATGGCCACCCCGAACCGACGGCGGTGCGCGTCACTCCGATAAAAGGCAAGTGCATTCTGGTTTCAGGACATGATTTAAAGGATCTGGACGAACTGCTGCAACAGACCGAAGGCAAAGGCATCAATGTGTATACCCACGGGGAAATGCTGCCGACGCTGGCCTATCCAGGTTTGAAGAAATACAAGCATCTGGCAGGAAACTATGGTTCCGCCTGGCAGAATCAGCGCAAGGAATTCGAAGCGTTCCCAGGTGCGATTTTAATGACCACCAACTGCATTCAGAAACCACAGGAATCGTATAAAGCGCGTATTTTCACTACCGACCTGGTCGCCTGGCCCGGAGTGGAGCATATCGACGGTTACGATTTTACGCCGGTGATCGACGCCGCCCTGGCCGCTCCCGGCTTCACCGAAGATGAAAAAGAAAAAACGATTACCATCGGTTTTGCACGAAATGCCGTGCTGGGTGTGGCCGACAAGGTCATCGACGCAGTTAAAAACGGCGATATCAAGCATTTCTTCCTGGTCGGGGGCTGCGATGGCGCCAAATCGGGCCGCAATTACTACACGGATTTCGCACAAGCCGTACCGAAGGATTGCGTGATTTTGACACTCGCCTGCGGCAAATATCGTTTCAACAAATTGGAATATGGGGACATCGGCGGCATTCCACGTCTGCTGGATATCGGCCAGTGCAACGATGCTTATTCCGCCGTGCAGATCGCAGTGGCCTTGGCCAATGCGTTTGACACCGACGTCAACAGCCTGCCGTTATCGTTCATTCTGAGTTGGTACGAGCAGAAGGCGGTGGCGATTCTGTTGACATTGCTGCACCTGGGAATCAAAGACATTCGTCTGGGACCGACGCTGCCGGCGTTTGTCACGCCTCCCGTTCTCAATGTGCTGGTGGAAAATTTCAACATCGCTCTGATCACAACAGTGGAAGAGGATTTGAAAGCCTGTCTGGCCTGATGTTTTAAAGATGGCAGAAGGAGCTTTCTCCTTCCGCATTTCGAGTCCTCGAACAGGTCATTGCAATTTCATAGTTTCCAGGTGATGTTTAAATGGTTGGAACGCTTATCAACATGGAGTAATCATGGCGAACTGTCCAGGAAAAGACATGCGGCGACTGACAGCGGCTTTTTACCGTTGCCCCAATTGCGGCGCAGAAGTGGAAATCTTCTCGGATGAATTTCGCCGCCGCTGTCCCCACTGTCGTGAAGTGATCGAAAAAGAGAGCGTTCCCAGTTGCGCCGAATGGTGCGCCGCTGCCAAGGAATGCCTTGGCGAAGAGCGCTATAAAGAATTTCTGGCTACACGAGCACTACGCGAACAACAGGAAAACCCGGACCCAAGCTGAGAGGATGCAGCATCATGCCCGTACGCAAAATTATTAAAATCGACGAAGAAAAATGCACCGGTTGCGGACTTTGTGTAATCGATTGCGCCGAAGGCGCGTTGCAGATCCTCGACGGCAAAGCGCGTGTTATCAAGGACAGCTTTTGTGATGGCTTAGGAGCATGCCTCGGAGCCTGCCCGGAGGGCGCGCTGGAAATCATCGAGCGTGAAGCCGACGAGTTCGACGAAAAAGCGGTCGAAGCACACCTGGCGCATAAAGCGGCAAACCCGGCGGAAACAATGGCCTGTGGTTGTGCCGGCAGCATGGTGCAAGTATTGCAGCCTGCATCGCAAAGCAACGAATCGGTGGCGAATTCCTCTACCGATGATCGTGGGCCTGCGGCTTCCGAGTTATCGCAGTGGCCCATCCAACTCCGTTTAATGCCGCCGTCCGGTGTTTTCTATAATGACAAGAAGGTAGTGCTAGTCGCCGATTGCGTTGCGGCGGCGTTCCCTGATCTGCATCGAAAGCTGATTCGTGGCAACACCATTATCCTGACCTGTCCCAAACTGGATAAAATGGATGAATCCATCCAGCGACTGGCCGCCATCTTCGAGAACCCGATCAAGCAGATCACCTGCGCGATTATGGAGGTTCCCTGCTGCTCGGGTCTGTTGCACCTTACCAAAGAGGCGTTGAAGAAAAGCGGCAACGAGATTCCGCTGAATTTCATCAAGATCGGCATCAAAGGACAAATCCTGGAGGAAGGAACGGGCTAGAGGACCAACTTCCAGAAAGGACTATATCGCCAGGGTTTGATCGGCATGAGGAAGAATCACACCCCTCCCCTGTCCTGATAATTGTTGCAAGCCCTGCTGCGCAGAATCGAGCGGTGTCATTCCTAACAATTTCACCTGCTCTGGGGGCAACTCGCTAAACAGAAAAATACGATAACGTGCCGCTTTTTCCAGCATCGCCAAAGCGGTTTGACCGGGAACAGAATAACTTCGCTTCAAACGCTGAATCATCTCTACCGGATCGCCGATGCTCGCCCAGTCGAGTAAATCAGGATTACCAATGCCTTCCCGACATTGCGCCAAGATCACGATCACGCCGCCAGGGCGCACGAAACTCGCCGCATGGTGAATTCCTTTGTGGCTCTGCACGAAATTGATGTCCCCCGGATAACCGGAGCAACTGGCCAACACATAATCCGCACCTTCACCACGATCGAAACGAAACAATCGATCGGCCTGCTGGGTAGCGAGATCGAACGCCTGACTCAATTCGCCGAAAAACATGGCTGCCGGGTGGTGATCCGCTCCCAATACTAATTGCAAAGCGGCGATTACACGCACTTTTTCCACTGCCTCCTGCATGTCTTCATGCACCGGGTTGCCAGTCAGGCGTCCCAGTCCCACACCGGGATGACGTTTGGCCTGCTCTCGCTCAAAGCAAAGTGAATGATTGGCCAGAATGGAATCACGCGATGCGCAACCGGGCAGGATCGCTTTGCGTCCACCTGAATAGCCTGCAAAATAGTGGTGCTTCACAACTCCAAGTACGATGACGGAACCTTGTGTCAGCCAGGGATGCACTTTTATGGAAGTACCCCTTTGCGTTTGACCGAGATCCACAAGCACATCGCTGTCGCAGTCATGCATACTCCATTGACACCATGAAGCGGCTTCGCCCAATAGACGCAACATTTCTTCCTTTGTGTGAAGTCGATGCGCCCCACCGCCCACCAGTATTCGGATCTCTTCCCGCCCTACTCCCTGATTTTGCAGATAATGAATCAACACCGGCAGCAATGTTGCAAAATGCTCGCCGCGCGTCAGATCCGGTATAACCAGCGTCACCGGCAGACGATCAGAATGGCTCAATTGGTCCGACAGTAAATGTTGCTTCTGCAATAGATTGTTCAGGTAGGCGGGGGGATCTTCAATAGGGGTAGCCGAACGCGGCTGAATGATTGTAGCGTGTTGCACGAGCGGGGAATCGAGTTCGATCTCCGTTGAACCGTAAGCGAGCCGAAACATGTTCTTCTCCAGTACAACTCGAAAACAGAGCCAAACATGAATGCAGCCGGAATGCCCATAATTGGCAAACCGGCTGCAAAAACTGTTAAACGAACGACAAGCCTAGCGGCGGTTTTTCAGCCAGTAGATCTCGTCTTCCACATCCTGACGGTCAATCGCCGTCGGGTTCAATTCAAGGTAGGTTTCGAATTCGCGCACGGCATCGCTACGTTTGCGCAGAGCTTTGAACGCATAACCGAGATTCAGATGAGGAACAGGATCGTTGAAGTCAAAGTCCACTGCACGCTTCAGGTATTTCACGGCATTCCTTGGATTGCCCATCTCCTGATAAACCATCCCTAATTTCAAATGTGCTTCCGGACTATCCGGATTCAACTTGATGGCATCTTTGTATTGTTTGATGGACTGCTTGTACCTCTTCATTTCAAAGTAGCAGTCACCCAATTCGATACGCGCCGTATTGATTGTGGGATCGATTTTGTTCGCTTTCCGGAACATGGCGATCGCTTGCGGGTATTTGTTCTGTTCGCGTAGCGTGATGCCCTTTCTAAGATACGCCGGAGCAAACTTCGGGCGAATCTTGAGGGACATGTCGTAGAAATCCAGGGCATCCTGGAACTTCTCCTGCTTTTCCAGCAGCCAGCCATTGTAGTACAGAATGTCCGGGTTCTGCTTGTCCAGTTGCATGGCCTGATCGAAATACTCTGTGGCCCGGTCGTAAGCACCTTTATCCATTGCTACCCGACCGAGATAGAACGCCGATTCTGCATAGCTGGGAGAAAGTTCCAGCGCTTTTTCGAAAGAAGAGCGGGCTTTCTCTTTGTCACCTTTGCTGTAGTAGGCCAAGCCAGCACGGTGATAGTATTCGTAATTGCGGGAATTCAGGTTCAACGCCTTCTCATATTCCGCAATCGCCTTGTCTACTTCACCCATCAGGAAATAAGTGCGCCCTTTGCCATAGTAGGCTTTGTCGCTTTTATCATCCAGATTCAACACCGTTTCGTATTCCTTGAGGGAATCTTCATATTTACCGATTTTTCGGTAGGTGTCTGCCAGATGATGGTGAGCAACGATGAAGTTGCGATCCACAGCGATCGCCCGCTTGAATTCCTCGATGGCCTTGTCCACATCGTTCTGATGCAGATGCATCTGCCCCAGGAAGTTGTGCACCAATGGAGAGTTCGCATCGACCAGTTTCGCCTTCTGGATATACTCTCCGGCTTTAGTCAGATTGTCCTGCTTGAGATAAGACATCGCCGCACTGGTGTAGTACTCCACACCGTTGGGGTCCAGCTTGATTGCCTTTTCAAACATCTCAAGCGCTTTTCCCGGTTTGAACAGCTTTTCGAGCGCTTTGCCGATCAGGAAATAAATTCGTGCGTTGTTTGGCTCGATTTTGGCGGCTTCTTCCAACTTGAACAACGCTTGATCAGCCCGTTCCAGAATCAGCAGGTTTTCGCCCAGTTTGATGTGGCAGCGGATCTCGACAGGATTGTTCTTCAAACAGAGACCATATTGTTCCTGGCTTTTTCCATACTCATGCTTATCCATATAGAATTCGCCGAGCATCAGATTGTACAGATAATTGTCTTGCTCATTCTCGATGGCAGCAGACAGTTCTTTTACGACCTTGTACGGTTCATTACGTTGTTTGTAGATCTGTGCGGCATAGTAATGCAAACGAGCCAATTGCTTTTTACTCATACGATCAGTAAAGGTGCTTCGGATCGATTGCAGTTCTCGCTCGGCTTTATTCAACCCACCCGGTTCCTTCATACTCAATCCGGCTATTTCGATCTGAGTATCCAGGTGTTCCGGAGAAAGTTTGCTGGCTTGTTCGAATGCCGCACGTGCTTTCGTAAAATCGTTCAGCGCCATAGCCAAACTACCCTGTAGGTAATAGGTGCGAACGGTGGCGTGCTTGCTGGCAACCGCTTTGGCCAGGTATTTCTCCGCTTCCGCTTTTTCAGGAAGATGCAGATAACATTCGGAAATCATATGCAGGGCGGTAAGATTGGTGTCGTCACCGATGAGCACTTTTTTAAGCAGGTCACGTGCTTTGGGATATTGCTTTTCGTACATAAGCTGAGCGGCTTTTGCGAAAGTGATTTCAGGATCCTGACGTTTGACCTGTTCAACATTCGTCATTGCCTTTTTCGCATCGGCCACGAGATCCGCTGTAATTGAAAAACGCATCAAGATTTCGTAGTCAATACGTGCAGACAAAGCCCATACTGCTTCAACACCTCTGAAATCCGGATTGGCTAAGAGACTTTGTGTAATTTCGCGAGCCTTCATAAAGCCCTGATAGCTATCTTTTTCCAGCTCTTCGACAGCACTATCGTAGACTTTGCGCTGTTTGGAGCGCAGTTGTTCAACCAATGGCAAATCGGAAACGTCGTGCCCAGTCAATACGTCTACAATGCTGACTTCCTGAACAAATTCCATGTAGGCGCTTACAACCAACAGCAACAACACGACAACCAAGGGAATAATCACCTTGGGCGTCAAGCGGAAACGATTCTGCTTCATTGGGGTGACAACATCCAGTGAGCCCGCGCGACGACGCTGCCTCTGCTGTTCCAGCACCTTCTGCTTCTCACGTTCGATAGCGCTGGTTTCTTCCGGTCGTGTCTTCTTGTCACCCGCTTTCTTCGCTTGATCGGGAAGCAGGGAACTGAACTCGGCGATGGTTTCAATCGCCTGCCATTCACCACCAGAAACGCTGATTTCTTCCGAACCAGTCAATTTCCCATCCTGGATCATTTGTTCCACAGTACTGGATGGGAACGGGCCGAATACTTTACCGCTATCACGACGGATCTGATATAGCGTGACCTGTTCGCTTTGTTCGAAGTCTCCCAGTTCCGAAAGGAAATCGGACGGTTGAGCCAGTGGGGGACCATCGGACGCGATGTCCTCATCCATTCCGCTGATGGTTTCGGCGAATTCAGATGAAGGCTGCTCGATTACGGTTTCCCGCAAAATCTCCTCTGAAGCTTCGCCCACCCCTGTCTCTTGAGCAGGACTCACCAAATCGGATTGTCCCAACATATCGTCGAAACTAAACCCGTCGTCCGGGAAAGCTTCTTCCGGCTGCGGTAATTCTTCCGCGCTACTCAACTCTCCGGAAATTTCGCGCTCCAACTCCGCCGCAGCATTTTCCAATAAAGAAGGCATATCCAATGAAAAATCATCTTCTTGAGCGGAAGGAACGGCCTGTTCCGTTCCGTGAAGCACATCTTGCAATGAATCCACCGTCGAGGAACCGATCGCTTCGTCGAACGTGTTCTCGGTCGTCGTGGAGAGTTCCGGCAATTCGAATTCTTCCGGCTTGGGCGGCAAAGACTCCTGATCGTCCATGCTCAATGCATCATCCATATCATCCAAGCCCATATCCAAGGAGAACTCATCCTCTTCCGGGGGAGGAGACATGGCGGGAGGCGAATCGAAAGCGGTCTCGTCTGGAACATTGGAGTTTTCATCCGGAGCATTATCCAACAAACCGAAATCCGGTTCATCCGGTGCCGCCTGCGTTTGTCCCAACGTGTCCAGATCCAGTTCACCAAATCCCAATTCAGGTGAGTCGGGTGGTTCCGGAGGCAAGACTTGTTCCTCTTGAGAAGTCAAGTCGTCTGCGGGAGCCGTTGCAGTGTCTTCTATCGCATCAGGAGTATCCGGCATTACCGGATCACTTTCAACTGGCGTTTCGACGGGGTTTCCGAGACGAACGACCATCGGAGCCGCGCATTTCGGGCATTTCATCGACAGTCCTTGCTCGGGGATTTTCGCGTCATCGATTTTGAAGCGCGCAGAGCACTTTTGGCACGTGACCTTCATTCATCACCTCTAAGGGAATAAAAACATTTGGGAATACTGCCGCATATTTGCAGGGAATCATACCAACTGACGCCGATTTCCGCAACCAATTTTCAGAAATTGACACGAAGTACAATATTTACCATCCTTGATCACCCAATTCTATTACTTCTAAATCGGCCATGACAAGAATCGCCGATGGCAACGCCTTACTCGTGAAGCAGAGCAGACTCCGTATCCAACCATTCTCACCGAATGAGGAGTGAAGCTCACTCAAACAGAATGAAGGCGACAATGCTAAAAAAGCTGCGAACGACCTTCTGCCCTCCTGTTTCTTTGTTGAAAATTCTTTTATTCGCACAAACAGAAAACACCAAATAAAATTCACTGTAGTCTCTCATTCATGGAGAAGAAAAGCAGAAGAAGCTAAAATCATGCTGATTTCATTAAAAGGCCTTGATTTCCCTACGGAGTTTTTTCTTGACGCCCCTTTGAGACCTACGTTAAGATCCTGCTGCGATTTCGCATAAATACACACATCCCTGAAACACTTCTTGTGTGTGATTATTAATTTTGGGTTGTTCGGGAGTAAAACGAGAATGAAGACGAACTTGCAGACTAAAAGAGCCCTGATCCTGCTGTTGGCGGGTACGCTCTGGCTATTCGGCACAAATTTCTCAGCTCACGCTCAGGCAGAACCAATCAGGGTTTTGAGTGCCAATCAGCAGGTGCGTCTTCTCGATGGGGCGGCCGCTTCAGACGTCTATCTGATTTCCGCATTCGCTCCCATTCAATTCGAAGTAACAGGTCCGGGCAAACTGATTGTCGGTATGATCAAACACTACGCCCCCAATGATCGTGCCAATGCTGCAAAACCGGTTACGTTCTCCATCTATAAAAACAATGCCCCCCTGACCACAATTTCCGCTGCCGCCAAAGCAGGTGGAAAGTTGAGCTATGAGGGAGTAAGCGACTATCTTCCCGGTCCTCCACAAACGTGGACCATAGACGTACCTGAAGAAACCTGGCGTATGGGAATTCTGATTGCTCCCGACGCGATGCTGGGAGGTGGGGTACAGCTTTCTTTCGAAGCACCCGCAGCCGAACCGGAACCGGAACTGATTCCTCTTGTGCCGTTGGTGCCGCTAGTGCCTTTGACTCCGGCGGAGGAGCCGGCTGCCGCTCCAGCCCCGGTTGAAGCCCAACCCGAACCTGCGCCAGTCACAGAAGAACCTGCTCCTCAGCCGGTCGCAGAACCAGAACCGGTTAAAAAGGAAGAGCCTGCTCCTGCACCGGTCGCAGAACCCCAACCGAAACCGACCGAGGAATCCGAAGAAGCCATCCCTCCACCGGTGGATGAAATTCCGATGACGCCTGTCGAGGAGCCTCTGCCGCAAGAAGCAGCCCAAACCGAAACCGCAGCGCCGAAGACAGATGAAGGTGGTCGCAATAATGTTATGATCGAAGTGCGCCTGGGAGCAAATCTGGCCATTCAAAGCCTAAAAACTTACGATCCAATCGAAAAAGCCTACAACACCAGCACCAACGTACGCCCCATGTTTGCAGCAGGATTGAGCGCGGATTACATTTTGCCCGTCTGGTCGGAACGCCTGCGGTTGGGAATATCGGTAGACTATTCCCGGTATAGCTACTCGGAAATCCTAAGCGGTGGTACTTCCGAAGAAAGCGATATGGATCTGACTCTCATGTCCATCCCCATTATGGCGGAATTGAATGTGTTTATCCTCACCAAAGGACTGGTTCAGCCCTTTGTCGGGTTGGGTGTGGGCGGCAACTACGTTTCCGTCGATTCCCGTAGCGTACCGGTGGACAAGAACCTGGATATCACCGATGTCGAAATTCGAAAATGGACCTATGCGGCTGCATTCTGGGCAGGCGTTCAGTTCAACGTGTGGCAGGGTGGACCATTTATCAAAGCGCGCTACATGATTTCCCAAACGGATTATTCCAAGGAAATTCCTAACCTTGGCGGCGCGGCTCAAAATCGAGAGTTCAAATTGACAAACGCCGAGCATGGCGGATTGAGTCTGTTGGCGGGATACCAATTCTTATTCTAAGTCCGACAGTATCTGTAAGACATACCCCCTTTAGATCACCTGTATGATAAACAGGGTGATCTATGGTTTACGCGATACACTATTACGCGATACACTATATAGTACTGTAACGCTTGACAAGGGACCACATTAATTGATAATAAGTAAAGAAACTGACAGCGTATTCTAGCTTTACGCAGTCGAGTTTTACTATCTAGTTCGTCGCCACGGGTTTCGCCCATACCAAATGCATAAGTTTACTGCTAAAGGAGTTGTTTCATGAGCCGTACACAAACCCTGACCTTATGGTTGGCGTCTGTCGTTTTGGTCTTGTTTTTCTTTACCGCCTGTTCCGACAGTAGCGGTGACGACCAAATACCAGATGGAGACAACTCGTCGAATACGGGTTGTACATCCAATGCCGACTGCATCGGTACCAATCCCACTTGTGATCTGATCAGTCAGGTTTGCGTGGAACATGGAAACTGCCAGACCGACACGGAATGCGCAAGCTGGTATGGAACATCCAAGCCCTATTGCGCCGGTACCGGCATCTGTGTGTTAAGCATCGGCCCGGATGGCGATCAGGATAACGCGGTAGATGGTGACGGTACCGATGATCCTGATGGAGATACGACCCCTGATGGAGATCAAACTGAAGGTTGTGAAGATTTCACGGGTCTGTACGATGGTGAATTCGCCTGCGGTTCGGTTGAAAATCACGACACCTATGTCGTCGTCGATTACACAACTTGCGACGTGGTCTTCTACTACGGAGGCGAGAGCATTGAAGGTGAAGTAACCGGTTCATCCATCGAAACCGATAACGGAAAAACCTGTACGGGCAACTTCAATAGCGGCAACGACACTGTTGTACTGAATTGCAATGACAACTGCACCATTACGCTGACCCCCAAACAAGCGGCAGGTACAGGACGCATCGATGTACGTCCTACCGAGTTCCGTTTCGGTGCCGTGTCTGCGGGTGAAATCAAATACCAGGAAGTCAGCGTGTCCAATAACGGAGACGGGGCACTGAATATCGAAGGGTTGTTCTTTACACCTGAAACAAGTACCGAGTTCTCTTTAGCCAATCCCGATGATTGGCCCGATGGCAAATCGATTGCTTCCGGCTTGGATGAAGACCTGATTGTGGAATTCGCTCCAGAAGGAGATGAGCCGCAGCAAGGCATGTTGGTTTTACTGACCGATGATCCCAGCCAACCGATTACGCGCCTTCGACTGTCTTCGGAAGCCAAGTGTGTTCCCCAGATAGTAGTGGAACGGGCTGCGATCAGCTACGGCTGCCAGGCCCCTGGCTTCGACAACCGCAAATACGTGCTGGTCAAAAATACCGGTTGCGCCACGGCTCAGGTTGTAGCTGTCAATATGCTCGACGATTCCAACGGCGCATACACCATCGAATGGACCCCGGAAAACCAACCCCCGTTTTCCCTGGACGCAAGTGGCGCACAAGCCATCACGGTAAACTACAAACCGATTGAAAACGTACATCCCTACGACAGCCAGCAGGTTGGCTTTATGGAAGTCGTGTGGCTTGACAAAGATCAGGCGGAAAAGAAGATCCAGGTGGACCTGGTGGGTTGTGTCACCGAGCGTCAGCCGGCTTGCCTTGACGTGCAACCGCTGGACGGCTCTTCAGGTATTTGGGGCTTTGGCGATGTTCCCGGTCCCGGTATCGACTTCGGTTATTCGCAAATGAATGTTCCCAACACGCGGCAGGTATCCTTCAGCAATTGCGGTGACCTTCCTTTAAGCGTGACCGGTCTGGCTTGGAACGCGCTGTACGACTTCCCACCTGCAATGATCGAACCGCGGCCTTTCTACGAAGATTACGGCAGTTTCCATGACTATACCCTGCAACGTGGCGAAACGATTTACGTCAACATCACCTTCACACCTCCCACGGAGAATTCCCGCTATACCGCAGGCTTCCAGTTCTTCACCAATGCTGAAAAACTGATGTGGCTGGATCCGAATTTCGTGCCGGACCCGACGGTGCCGACCGTCGTCGGAATCGAAGGTGTTGGTGCACGGCGCGGAATCGAAGTTATTCCATCCAAATTGGACTTCGGATTGGTAACTCTGGAGTGCTGCTCGCGGGCGGAAGAAGTTAAGGTCTGGAACGTAGGTAACCTTGAATTGACCATCACCGATATGCAAATTGGTGCCGGTAGTGACGAGCGTTTTGAAATCGTTAGCGGTCCTGGACAGGGAGACTTCCCGATTACCTTGGGTGGTGGGCATCCACAGAGCTTCTCTTTTGAAGTCAAGTTCTGTCCAAGCCATGAAGGACCACATGTAGGACGTGTGGAAATTATAAGCGACGATGCAAACAACGCACAGTTGGTTGTACCGCTACAGGGCGAAGGTACGCTGCTCAGTCATGCGACCGATCACTTCACCCAGAACCAATACCCCATGGTGGACATTCTGTGGGTGGTCGACTGTTCCGGATCGATGCAGGAAGAGCAGGACAATCTGGCAGACAACTTCGATAACTTCATCAACGACGCCCTTCAGTGGGGTGAAGGTGCGGTCGATCTGCACATCGGAGTCACCTCCATGGACATCGTGGACCCGGATCATTCCGGTAAACTGCAATGTTCTCCGGCAGTATTGTCCAACTCCGGTCCCGATGCACTCACGGACGCTCAAATCAAGAGCGAATTCAAAGACTGCGTAAAACTGGGTACCAGTTGCGACGGCAATACGGAAGCCGGTCTGGAAGCCGCACACTTGGCTTTGTCTGAACCTTTGATCAGCAACGAGAATGCCGGATTCCTGCGCGATGAAGCCAAACTGTCGATCATTTTCGTCAGTGATGAACCGGACAATTCCTCTTCGGAAGTGCCCTTCTTCATCGATTTTCTGCGTAGCATCAAAGGTATGCGTAACACTTCGATGATCGAAACCTACGCCATCGTCGGTGACGATCCCGGTGGTTGCCAGAACGAGAATACCGGCGACGCCTCTGCAGGACCGCGCTATATCGAAGTCTCCGACGCCTGCAACCGCCACGACAACGAGCATTTCGAGTCGATCTGCGAAGATTCCTTCGATGATGTTTTCAACACCATGGCCGAAAACCTGTTCGTGCTCTTCAACCAGTTCTTCCTAACCCGCCAGGCCGATCCCGATACCATCGTGGTCAAGGTCGACGGTGTGATCGACAACACCTGGGAGTATGATGAAGACAGCAACAGCATCATTTACCCGGAAGGTCAGGAACCGCCAGGTGGAAGCACGATTGATGTGGATTACGATACACTCTGTCTGCCCTAATGAACTCTTGGCAGGTGGAATGAAAAGCAAACGATTACTTCGGTAAATAAGTGCCTCCGCTATTATGGCGGGGGCATTTTTTTTAGATCCCACAGCAATGCATCTGATAAATGAAAGGAGAGCGGCATGAGGGGGCCTGTCGGCATTACCTATCGAGATATTCGCGTTCCAGGCGTTCGGGTTGGCCAGGTGCAAGATATCGACGGAAAGACGGGGGTGACAGTCGTGTTGTTCGATCAGGCCACACCGGCGGGTGGACATTTCTGCGGCCATTCAACCAGTACGCGCCAGGCTGATTCACTGCGGATCTCCCATTTAGTAGACAGGGTGGATGCTTTTGTCTTTACCGGAGGAAGTGCGTATGGCTTATGTGCGACCGGTGGTGTTTTGCAGTTTCTGGAAAACAATGGACGAGGATTACCAACGCGCTATGGACCGGTACCGATCTGCCCTACGGCGGCGCTGTTCGATCTGGGATTTGGTTCCTTTAACGTGCGACCGACCGCCCAGATGGCCATGGAAGCCTGTGAAGTCGCCGAGCCCAATCGCATGGCGGTAGGTTCGGTTGGTGCAGGTTGCGGAGCCACAGTCGGAAAATTTTCCGGCATTGAATGCGCGATGAAAGGCGGAATCGGAACAAGCTCGATGGTTGAGGGGGATTTGTCGGTACAGGTCATTGCAGCCTGCAATGGTTTCGGTGATGTCCACGATCCGGACAGCGAAGAGATTCTGGCAGGTGCGCGGATGGCACCGGATTCGATGGATCTGATGGGCAGTCAACGTGCCGTGCGCGAAGGGACCACCAAACCGCTTGGCTTTGTACCGCCTAAAAATGAAAATACAGTGTTGATGGCAGTGTTGACAAACGCCAGGCTGGATAAACCTCTGTGTGTGCAGGTAGCCAATCGAGCCGAGGATGGCCTGCGCCTTGTCATGCGCCCGGCGCTGGCTCCTTTCGATGGGGATGTGATTTTCTGCGCAGCCACCGGGTATGTTGAAGCGGATGTCGATCGTGTAGGCACCTTGGCCAGTCGTTGCGTGGCCCGCGCCATTGAAGATGCCGTGCGTAGCGCCGACGGCTTCGGCATTTTGCCTTCCTATTCCGAACGCCAGGATCAACTGTTTAAAGACATGAATGAAGAAGACTGAGAATAATCGAGCAAGCCGTGGTTAATCGGCAAATTCCTTTCATCATGGGATGAAAACCCTTCTTTTTTCTGTCTTTTAACAGAGAGTGAAAACAGGAGAATCGTGCAATGATCAAAAAATCGGTTGAAGAGATCAAGGCAGAGCAGGTGGAACTGGACGGTGCAAAGGGAGTTGGTATGCGCGTGTTGTTCAGTGAAGCGGATGGTGCCCCGAACTTCAATTTTCGTGTGTTCGACATCGAGCCGGGTGGCCAGACTCCTCATCATACACATCCATACGAGCATGAAACCTTCATTTTGGAAGGAGAAGCAGAGGTCTTCCGGAATGGAACCTTTGTACCGGTCCAAGTCTACGACGCGGTATTTATCGAGCCGAACGAGGAGCACTATTTTCGGAATGTCGGGAAAACTCGCCTTCGTATGATCTGTATCGTTCCCCAACCCCACGGCTATCATAAACCAGTTCAACCTGGAGGGGAAACGAGCTCTTGTGGCAGTTAATGGCGAGATGCCATTATTATGCGGGTTGCAATCGACTTATCGAGAACCGATTGTATCCCTTGCGCGCACCGGCACTTCGCATCGGCTTGCTTTGTTCCAATACTGCTTGAAAAAAGCCTTGACCGACTTTATCTCCGGTGGTATATATCCTGTCCCATTGGGCGATTAGCTCAGCTGGATAGAGCGTTGGCCTCCGGAGCCAAAGGCCGCCGGTTCGAATCCGGCATCGCCTACCAGAGCAATCAAGTTCACGAACTTTTACAAATCGAATGGGCGATTAACTCAGCGGTAGAGTGCTACCTTCACACGGTAGAAGTCGGCAGTTCAAACCTGCCATCGCCCACCATAGATTTCAAGGACTTAGCCATTTTGGCCAAGTCCTTTTTTCGTTCAAATTGACAGATATTGACAAAGTTGCAGGGAGTCGTGGATCGGGTAAAGTGTATCCTACATTTCCGATTGGTGTCGGGCAAGGCACTTGCCCAACCCACGAAATCCCGCAGGTTGGGATATCCTTTCGCACGGTTCTATATCCAATCCACGCTTTTTAACTACAGCTCACGAAGGTTTCCCCACACGCGTCACACGATTGCAGGATGGTAGGATCTTATTCACCGGCGGCAGTTACAATTTTCTAAATCTTCCGCTGGCAACACTCTCTGGGCTACCATGAATCCGCTTGCATTGATAAGAATTATGAAGTAACTATAACTATACAGCATAATATTCCGAGCGTTATTAAGTATCGACGATCAGGAGGTTCTCATGTCACCCATTCTCCACAAGAAGCAGTGCGTTGGGATTGTGTGGTTCCTGCTTGTCTGCTTACTGCTGTTGCCTGCCTGCTCGGACGACGGTTCCTCGACGGATGGCGACCTGCCGCCCGCCGACCAGGATACGGAACTCGTTGATCGTGAGAATTCTTCCGATGGAGATTTGGACGCCGACCTTCCCGATAGTGATCCTCCCCCCGCCGATCTGGATGAAACACCGGTGGATGGAGACCGGGACGCCGATCCGGATTCGGACGGCGATACAGATACAGATGGCGATTCCGATGCGGATGGCGATCATGATCTCGATAACGAAACACCGGAAACGGACGGAGACACCTTGGAACTCGACGCCGACCCGGACAATGTGGACAATATCGAGCTCGAACCGGATGTGGAAACCGAATCGGATAGTGCCTCCGAGATGGACCAGGAACCGGATATCGAAGCCCTGAACCTGAGTATGGACACCTTTCCTTTTGAAGATACCACCGTCGTTCGCTGTGAGGGTGGCGGAGCTTTCAACGCTCTGGATGTCTGGTCAAATGATGCAGGTAAAACCTGGTTTGCAGGCAATCGTTTCTGGGAATACGATGAAGCCAGTAACGAACTGCGCTGCGACGAACGGGTGAATGAGGAAGTCTTTTCTTTGGATGGTCGCTTGCTGGAAGGCCAGGTGGAAATCTGGATCGCGACGGCGACCCGGCTCGGACGCCTGGTTCAAGGCGAATGGAGCTTTTTCGATCTACCCGCTGATCTCGTGCAGAACGAAACAGCCATCGATTCAGAAGGCGTTGAAGAAGTGAAACATCCCTACAGCCTGAAGGTGCAAGGCGCGGTCGTTGCCCTGAACGTTGCTTACGCTTCCAATACTGGCGTCTATGAAACTGGTCGGGAATACGATTCCACTCATTTCTTTTTCACCACTACACAAGCTTGGAACCGCGTCCCGCCCTGCGAGGACATGCTGGCGCAGTTCAACGAAGTTGGTTACTGGTTCGGAGAAACCTATTACCTAATGGGTGGCAACCGGCTCTATGCTTTGACACCCGAAGCTACCGATTGCACCTCGATTCGCGACTTTGGAACCGATTTCGGAGAAGATCTTTCGCGCCTGATCGGCGTCGATGAAAACGGTCTGTGGATCTCCAGGCATTTTCCGGATGACAGCGGCCTCGATTATCGGGCGCTGAAAGATCAAATCCACTATAACCCGATTAGTGGAGAAACCACGTCCTATCACGATTTGCTGCCAGTGCCTGAATCCGAAAACGATGACAGATTGGTTACGACTTTCGGTATGGGCGGCTGGCCATTGATGACAATTGATATTGTAATAGAGAGCCTTTGGTGGCCAGAAATGTGTTTACTCCATATGAGGTTTTATTTTCTGGAATCCCTTAGCTCAGCGAATATGGAAACAGAGTCTTTTATATTTAATAGTTGGGTAGGCTTAGGTTGCGATGAAGGATGGGAATATAAAGTGTCGGTAAATTATATTACGAAGGCCCGGGTGTGGCGAGGAGATCGAAGTGTCTGGTTAGCGTTTGATCGAAAAACAATCTGCATCCGGTTTCCCTGACAATGTGAATTTTCTTGAACTATTTATTGGATATTATCCGATGAAACAGAGAGGATTATATGCTTGAAGCAAATCATAATCTTTTAAATTTAAGATCAATACCGATTAAAACACAATTCGAATTCTTGTAACAAATTCTTGTAACCATGCTGTTATTTAAAATGGACCACCTTCGATTATGGAATGAGGTGAAAGATGCGGATGCCTGTAACCGTGATGATTGCAATCCTATTGACGATCTGTTTGCTCGATCTACCTTTGTCGGCACAAAGCCAGTTACAGGTCGGGTGATTTCACCCGACAATTCCGATTGGTGTCGGGCAGGACATTTGCCCTACCAATGAAGCTCACGAAATGAGACTACCGGGAGGTCATGCAAGAACAAGAAGTTTAATTTACTTCACCTAGATACAGGTTTGCAGAATGCATTCCTGTCCAGTGGGACAATCGTAGTCGGATTCACAGGTTTGCGGACCGGAACCCCAACATTGACCGAACAGGCAGATGCCGTTGTAGCAGTCATCGTTGGTCTGGCAGGGACCACCCGGCTGGGGCGTGCCGATGCAAACGCCAAGAATGCAGCGCTCTCCGCCCAGGCAATCCCAGTCGTCTTCGCAGGTATCGGGAGTCTGACCGTCTTCCACGCAGAAGGTCATCAGACAGCTTTCACCCTCGGGACAGTCGTAATCGTCTTCGCAGCGACCGTCGCTGGGATTGTCGCCGCCCAAGCAGAAACCGGCAATGCAGGTTGCACCGTTACTGCAATCGCTATCATCTTCACATAGCTCCACACCTTCAGGCAAACACTGCCCTTCCGTGCAGACCAGACCTTCCTGGCAATCTTCATCCAGGATGCAAGAATCGGTGATTTCCGGGCGACACAAGCCGCTGGCGCAGTAAAAACCACTGGGGCAGTCGTCATTTACTTCACAGGTCAGCACGACATCGCCTTCGCAGGTTCCATTTTCACAACTCTGTCCCGGCAAACAATCTTCATCGCTCTGACATTCGATGGAAGAATTCCCACCGATGCACAGTCCCAACACGCAGACCGCACCCTCTTCCGTACAATCCGCAGCCGTTTCGCAACGACCATCCTGGCCTTCACTCTGCGTACAGAAACCCATCGTGCAGTTTCCCGATTCGCAATCCGAATCATCGTCGCACTGGCCGCCATCGATACCGGGATTGGCAATGCACAGCCCGGCCACGCAGACCGTATTTTCCGGGCAATCGTCGATGGTTGTACAACTGCCGCCGGTAACGCCCGGAATGTTCGTACAAACGCCCGCCACACAGAGCCCTTCTTCGCAATCGCTGTTATCCTGGCAGGGACCATCGCAAAAGGCTTCACGGTCGGCACACTGGCCCTTGCAGCATTTCATTTCGTCGGTATTGATGCAATCGGCATGGGTTACACAGAATTGAGGTACGCAAAGCGAGGCGCCTTCGCAATTTTCCCCGGCATCGTCGCAACGAACACCATAGGTTACGCATTCCTCTCCGTAGGAACAATCTGCAAGATTGGTACAACTATGCCCAATCGTAACCGACGATGCACCCGAATCGAGGCTGGAGCAGGCCAACACAACCCCGGTGACGATCAGCAACATAGCCAGCAAAAGACCTATCCAGTTCTGGAATTTCCGTGTCATCCTCGTTACCTCGCAATACCGATTTCTATCTTCAGGCTACGAAGCCACACTAGCCCCGTCGACAAAAAAAGTCAAGGGGACGCCGCTGACATCGTAACCGAAAACACCTTTGCCGTCTCATGAAGAGACAAGCCGCGCAAAAAACAATTTTCGTAACAAATTCTAGCTGTTACAGCCGACCTAACTGCACAGTGCAACTACCGCAATCAACCGACATCACGGTGTTCAGCGTCACTTCGGAAGTACATTGCAACACAAGAGCAATCGTCAGATCGTAATGACTGGTAGACGTTTCATCGAAAGAACCAGCCGGAACTTGCGTATCACCCAGGCGAATGTCCCCGTTGCATCCGTCTTTCGGAACGAATTCATAGGTCTGGCCGGTCATGATCAAGGTGCAGTCGGAAATCCAGACCGTCCACAAGCCCTCGATATCCGTACACATTCCTTCATATTGAGGCTTGCAGGTATTGTCCAGGCAGAGCCAGTCTTCCTGGCACTGGAAATCAAACCAGCAGGCATCCGGGTCGGCAGCCACGCACTCATTGAAGGTACCGTTGCTCTCGCAAGCCATCCCTTCGCCACAATCCTCATCGACGAAGCACTGGCTCTTCGAGCGGCACTCGCCCAGTGGTCCCAGTAGCGTGTCGCAGTATTCATCCTCGGCGCAACTATCATCGCCGGTGCACACATCCGGGAAATGCGTGGTACAACTCGTCCAATTGCCGCTGACGGCGCATTCCTGCATATAGCCGCAATCGGCATCGGAACTGCACTGGTTGGCGTATTCACAAAGGTTTTTCGGCTGCTGAGCTACGCAACGGAATCCGAAACCGCAATCGGCATCGGTTACGCAGGGGGCAACTTCAACGCAATCCATGTAGGTTCCGTTACTTTCGCATTCGAAACCGGTCGGACATTCGCGATCGGAAGTACAGATGTTCATGGATTTGCAGGAACCGTAATTGGAAAATAGAATGTCGCAGGTTTCGCCGAACTCGCAATCGGCATCGCTTTGACAGAACGCATTGAAATCGATCTTGCAGGCTTTCCAGTTTTCTTCCACCTGGCAACGCTGATAGGAAGGGCAATCCGCATCGACGGTACACTCGCTGGCATACAAACAGATCGGCTGCTCGAACTCGGTGTGACATTCGTAGCCGAATTCACAGTCGCTATGCTCGGTACAAGCCTGGCCATCCGGTTGACACACCCAGCGCGTATCCGTTTGGACGCACACCATATTCTCGTCACAGTCGGTAGACAATGCGCACTCGTTGGTGTCTACGCAATCGTTATAGCCGTCTTCTCCCTCTTGACAGGCAAAGCCGAACTCGCATTCGTCATCTTCCATGCATTCATCCGGTGTGGGTGCACATTCCTTCCAGTTTTCCATTTCAGCACACATCAGGCGCGGATTCTCGCAATCGGCATCTTCGTTGCACGCCATGCGCATTTCGCAGCCATCACCGGCACCGGTAGGATTGCAAGCCATACCATAGGCACAGTCCGTATGTTCCACACAATGAACGACCTGATCGCCATCCGGCAGTGGATCGTCGCCGTCGGGCTGAGGATCGTCGCCGTCGGGCTGAGGGTCATCGCCATCGGGCTGTGGGTCATCGCCATCGGGCTGTGGGTCATCGCCATCCGGCAGGAGATTGTCGCCGTCGGGTAGCGGAGATTGGCAACTACCATCGATGCAGCTTTCGCCGTTCTCACAAACCTTCTTCAATACCCAGATTCCCTCGGCATTGCATACCAGCAGGGTGCTGTCATCTTCGCAGAGTAGCTCGCCTTCTTCACAAGGAATGACTTCCTGGTCGATTTCGTTTTCCGGCACATCCAAATCCCCGTCGCCGTCTGCGGGAATCTGCTCGTCGCCATCGGTGAAAATCATGTTCGTGTCGTTGCCATTGCAACCCGCTATGAACAACAATATGAAAATACAACCAGCAGTTATCCACCTCGATTTGAACATATCTTCTTCCTATCACTTACAGTTAGGCGTTCCAAAAACCATCTTGTATGCTAGCTCGAATCCGCCGCCGTGTAAACCAATTTTCCGATGTATTCCGCATTGTAAGCGAGAACCGGATGGGTGGCATTGGCCAAGCGAAGAGAAACGGAGCTTGCCCATGTGTCCCTCGAACACGGGCAAGCCTGCGGCTTAGCCCGCGCCACCCTATAATCATACAGATTTGCAACTTCTTGTGATGCACCCCATCATTGTAAGCGAGAACCGGACGAAACCGGACGTTTCGCCGACCATTCGCCCATATAAACCCGTTTTCACAAAGGAAAGTCAACTCGTTACACTATTCGACGTTTACAGGCAGGTGCCCATCAGACAGGTGCCGCTGCAACAAAAATCCACGCCTTCGATGCAGGAGGAATTTGCCGGCAAACACGTTGTTTTGCCTTGTTTTCCCCAGATCACATCGCCATCGGTCCAGATATCCTCGCAAACATACCCGGTTTCCGGTCCACACTGCTGCCAGGGCGGACAACGCGGACATTGCAGGGGAATGCAGGCTCCTCCCTGACAAGCCATGCCGTCTTCGCAGGGAGGATTGCAACAGCTTCCACAATACCAGAAATCCATGTTGTAATTACAGCACCTTCCATCCGGACAAGGCGGATCGCAGAATTCGCATTCTCCGGTGTTCGTATTACAGGTGCCGAATTCACAGCCGGTCAGGATGCAAGAAGGTTCGCACTTGCCCTGCTCGTTGCAAACATACCCGCGTGGACAATCCTCAGTAGACCGGCAGAACGATGGTATAAGGTCCGGGTCCGCATCCTGTTCGACGTCGCCATCCGGTTGGATGATATCCATGCAGATAAAGCCGGTTTCAGCTCCGCATATTTGCCCCGGCGGACAAGGTGGGCATTCGACACTGATACAGTCACCCGCTTGACAAACTTGATTTGGAGGACAGGGCGGTCGGCAACATGTTCCACAGTACCAAAAGTCGAATGCGTAATTACAACACTGGGTATCCGGGCAAGGCGGATCGCAGTATTCACACAAACCGCTTTCGACATTGCAGATGCCATACAAGCAACCGGTCTGCTCGCAGCTTGGAATGCAGATTCCATCCAAGCTGCACACATATCCAACCGGACAATTAGCCGTGCCTTGACAGGTCAGTGGGAACGCATCTTCTTCCTGTTCCAGTTCCAGCTCCAGGTCCGCATCGAAATCCCCATCGACAGGACCAATAACCTCTTCGCACTGCCAAGTCTGCTGGTTACATCGGAAATTGGGGGGACAGTCTGCATCGCGCTCGCAATCTCGCTTGATCCGGCATTCTCCCTGTACGCAAATCATCCCCGTACTGCAATCTTCGTCTTTCACGCATTCCGGTTCCACATCGCCATCAACCAGCAGGCGACAGATACCCTCCCCTGTTTTCGGATCGATAACACATTCGTATCCACTCACACAATCACTGTCTTCGCTGCATCCGTTGGCATAAGGATCTTGCACGCATTGCCCATCGGCATCGCAGGAGTATCCTTCCGGGCAATCGAGATCGGTCCGGCAGCCGCCCGGTGCCGTATCCTCATCACCTGCTCCAAAGGTCAAAGAGGTCTGATCGTAACAGCCGATTACGACAATTCCAGAAATCAGCAAAGCGGCCAAACGCCATGCAATACCTTTGAAATGGCCCATCTTTCGCTCCTTTCCTACAGCGCTACCAAGGATTCGATATCGATGCGAATGTGTTGTACTTGTTGCAGATGAAAGAAGTGTAACAGCTTACATACAATCGGTTCAACAAAAAAAACCGACGAGCCGAAAAGACTCGCCGGTTTTGCATGTTTATGCGCTGTGTGCGATTACAGGCAGGTGCCCATCAGGCAGGTGCCACTGCAACAGATGTCCACGCCTTCGATGCAGGCGGAGTTGGCCGGCAGGCAGCTTACGTTGCCGCGCTCGCCTTCGCCGGTGTCCTGAGTGGGATCGTCCACGCAGATGTAACCGGTGTTGGCGCCATCGCAGTATTCACCCGGCGAGCAGGTGGGGCACTGCAACGGAATGCAGGTTCCCGCCTGGCAGGCGTTACCCGCGGAGCAGGGAGGTACACAGCAGCCGCCGCAGTACCAGAAGTCCACGTTGTAGTTGCAGCACTGGCTGGCAGCGCAGGTCTGATCACAGTATTCGCAGTAGCCATTGTTGGGGTTGCAGTGGGCCGGAGCCGTGCAACCGGAAGTCTGACAATGCTCGATGCAGACACCCGAGGGGCCGCAGACAGAGCCAACGGGGCAGTCGCTGGTGCGATCGCAGGGCTGACCGACCGGAATGTCACCATCGACCGGTTCATCCTCATCACCGTCAACCGTGTCAGGATCGCCGTCTACGACGTTGTCATCATCGCCATCGATCACCGCATCCGGATCGCCATCGACCGTGTCTTTGTCACCATCAATCACAATCTCACCCTTGCAGATGCCATCGGTGGGATCACAATACTGACCCGGCCAGCAATCGGCATTGCCGGTGCAGGTGGGGTTCTTGTCCTGGCAGGTTCCCTGATAGCAGAACTCGGTGGCTTCGCACTGGTCATCCGTCGTGCATCCCGTGCTGGTATCGCCATCGCCGATATTCGGATCGCCGTCAACAACGGTAATCGGAACGCATTTGCCGGTGCCATCCAGCGAATCCGCTGAAATGTAGCAGGTATAATCGACGTTGCAATCGACATCCGAGGTGCACAGCACCGCGTAAGGATCCTGACCGCAAACGCCACTGGTTATATTACAGGAGAAACCGATGGGGCAATCCTGATGCGAAACACATTGAGAAGTGGTGTCGTCGCCATCAACACCCGTGGATCCGGAATCATCACATTGCAGCATCGCCAGAGAGGCAACGAGCAACAAGGCCAGCATCATGCCATACTTGCACCATCCGTAATTCGCCATTCGCATCACAACTCTTCCTTCCGTCCCTCAACATAAAAAACCAGAGACACACGAGGGCTTTTCGTAATGATCTCCACATGATTTACTTCGGCAGGCCCGTGGCGAACCTACAAAAGATCCGATACTTGATTATATTCCTGTTAGATTTCATGTCAAGGTTTAACATGAACCGAAATTCATTAATTTTGTTGCGTTCCGTAACTTCTTGTAGCGTTCCGTAATTCCTAATATTATTAATCATTCTGGAGCATTTGAAAATCTCCAGTTGCATCTTTGATAAACCCATGATATAGGCGTGCATCCATGTTTGGATCGAAAGGACGCAACGTGAAACTGACCGGAAAACAAAAACGCTATCTTCGCTCGTTGGGGCATCATCTGGACGCCGTGGTCATCCTTGGAAAAAACGGAGTGGATCTGCCGCAACTGGAGGCCATTCGGCTGGCGCTGCTGGACCACGAAATCATCAAAGTTCGCATCGGTAAGGGCTGCGCATTGGACCCCAAACTGATCATCGCCCAGATCGAGGCGGAAACGTCGGCCACCTGCGTTCAGAAAATCGGGCATGTGATCATGCTGTACGCGCCGCATCCCGAAGAACCGAAAGTCGTTCTCCCCGGCTAAGGTAACCCCCTATCCTACTTGCATAAACATCCATTTCGTGTCCGATATTCAGGCGTTCATGCCAATACGCATTTCCTTTACTTCACTGCCTGGCTCTGCTAGGCTTTGTTGATTGATTGGCTGCGGGAGAGTGGGTCATGGATGAGGTTCTCTACGAAAAACGGGGATTGATCGCCTGGATCACCATCAATCGTCCACAACGACGAAACAGCATCACGTCCGCCGTCGTCAATGTTCTGCGTGCGAACTTGAGCCGCGCCAATCACGATCACGACGTGCGCGCCATCGTGCTGACAGGCGCTGGCGATACCGTATTCTGTGCGGGAGGCGATCTGGGGCGCGATCAGAACGACGCCGGAGTCATTTCCCGCTACGACGCAAACCGTGATATCGTGGACTTGTTGATTGATATCAACCAGTTGCAAAAGCCGATTCTGGCGCGCGTGAACGGTCACGCCCTGGGAATCGGACTGGCGATTCTGCTGGCCTGTGATCTGGCGCTGGCCTGCCCGGACGTTCGTCTGGGCTGCCCGGAATTGAAAGTGGGTCTGTTTCCCATGTTGATTCTGGCGCTGTTGCAGCGGCACGTCGGTCCCAAAAAGGCGCAGGAACTGGTATTGACCGCCCAGCAAGTAACCGCCGCCCAGGCTGAAAAACTGGGGATGCTCAATGCGGTCGTAGCCAGGGAAGAACTGGATGCGAAGGTGGATGATCTACTTGGAAAGATTGCGGATTTCTCCCCGGCGGCCATTCGGTTGGGACGGGAAGCCTTCCAGGCCATCGACCGGATGAGCTATGCGGAATCCATGCAGTATTTACTGGCGCAACACGCGCTGAACATGCAGACCGAAGACGCCC
The DNA here is from genome assembly GCA_965140415.1 of Myxococcota bacterium. Classification (GTDB taxonomy): domain Bacteria; phylum Myxococcota_A; class SURF-8; order SURF-8; family SURF-8. The sequence goes on along the minus strand of OZ223209.1, from coordinate 1,995,666 downwards.
GCGAGGGGGTGCTCTCGTTCTTACAGAAAAGGAAACCGGAGTGGAAGGGACGTTAGCCGACAATCCCCTGTGGTGGCAGATTCTCAAAGTGATTCTATTCTTTGCGTTTTTCGGCGTGATCGTGCGCTTTTTCTCCGGTAAAATGTCGGAGTTGAACGCCAAAGACGCGCCTTCCGGTCCGCCGGAAAGCTGGATGAATGGCCGTCCGGTCGATGCCGATGCGTTACAGCCGGGCGATGAACTTTTACGCGACGACGGCGTGCCCTTCGTCTTTCTGCGCAAGGCCGAGCCGAACGAATTCAAGCAGAATGTCGAGGAATGGCTCTTTCATCCACCGGGCAACCCGGACGACTTCTGGATCGGCATGGAGCGCGAACAATTGCAGGAACTGCGCTACCCGGCGCCGGAGAAATCCCAACAACGGAAAAAGAGGTAAGTATCGTGGAGAAGCAGGGGACAGCCACGAAAGCCAAAGCGGCGGCGTCTTCGCGTAAGGGGCGGGTTTCGATTCGCTATGCCAAACCGGAGGAAATGAGACAGGTCTGGGCGGTGGATCGCGACAACCTCCGGGAAAACTGGGACATCCACCCGCTCTCCGGGCGTCCTCTGCGCGAGGCGGAACTGATTCGCGAGCATCGCAAACTGCTGGCGCAGTGGTACCGCCAGGAAAAGCACAAGGTGCTTGTAGCGGTGATCGAGGGCAGCATCGTGGGTGTGGCCTGGTACGGCGTGGACGAGGATCTCTTTTTCCCGGAGACCATCGGCTTTTTGTATTCACTGGTGGTGGCCCCGGATTACCGCCAGATGGGCATCGGCAAACGGCTAATGAACGAATTCAAGCGCCGTTCGCAAAAGGCGGGCGCGCGCTTTCTGCGCTTGAATGTGTTGCAGAAAAACGACAACGCCATGAATCTCTACCGGCAGGCGGGCTTTTTCATGGAGTCGCACGTCATGCTGGCGCGACTGGAACCCACCGGCCCGGAAAAGGCCAAGCAGCAAGCCGCCCAACGCAAAGGGAAAGAGAAATAAACTCGCCCAACGGTTTTCGCTCACGCACAATCTGAACGACTAAACTGGGTATCCGTCATTTATAGCCACTGATTCCTTGATTTTGTGCCATAGTCTTACGCGATCCTAGATCGTGGAAGGCTGTGTGTTTTCATTAAGTTACACACGGCCTCCCGGAAATGGATTCCCCCCTAAAACCTTGCAATGCAGCAAGTTGCCCTGCGCTACTTCGTTTCGTCTTCGTCTGTGTCGGAAGCTTGCGGTTCCGTTTGGGAGGATTTGTTTTCCGTCGGCACGCGACAGGATTCGGCCATTCAGGTGGACACGCCCAGGCGGGGCAGAATGAAACGCTGCAAGATGAACCAGGCGGCAACGAAGAGAATCAGCACCTGGGTATCGGTCAATTCAGGCATGGCGGCTTCCTTTGAAACAAGGGGTTGAACTCACCCTGCCGACCTTACCCCGTTTCACCATTTTGTAAAGCGAAGACGTCAGGGCGGGGGAAAAAATATGCGCAATTCGGTTATGGTGCTGTTTCCCTATCTTCAGCAACTCCACAAACCCTCATCCGTCCGCTTGGCCCCACCCATAACTTCCAATGTCGCCAGGATTTCGGAAAGCTTGTCCTTGCGTGCGCCTTTAAAGGCTTTGGCGATGGTCGCCTCGTCGGCCGCTTCCGGGAGTTCGGCCAGCACCTCGCGCACGGCCTGCACCTGCTCGGGCAGGGCTTTGGGCCAGGGGCGTTTTTTCATGGCGGCGGCTTTGGCCTTGGCCGGGGTGCGTTCGGCAAGTTCGGCTTCGGTCTGCGTGGCGGCGCTGTGGCCGTCCGGGTTCTGGTAGTCGGGCCTGAGCCAGCGGATCACCCCCCGCTTTTCCTCGTCGGCGCGTTCATGGTTGAGCGCCACCAACCGCTCCAGGATGTCCTCGTCGTCCAGGTCGGCGGGCCAGCCGTAGGCGTCGAAAACGGCGGCGTCCAACTCGTCGTGCAACTCCTTCAACACGGTTGTGGCCGCCCATTCGTGAATATGCTGCTCCTTCTTGGTCAACGCCTCGCCGCTGCGCAGCTTTTCCAGCACGTTGTACATGCCGGTCATGGTCAGGTTTTCGTGTTCGGCCTGGCGCTGCTTGCGGTGGGCGTCCAGGCGCTCGGCCAGGTCGCGGATGTGGGCCTTCTGCTCGTCCGTGGCATCCGGGAAGGGGAAGGTGTCTAGACATCTGGATTTCACATAAACAGGATCGTTACCAACCCCCAAACGACCACCGGAGGCTAACGCCCAGCATACATGCGCTCGACTCGATAGAACGCCTAGAAAAAACGCATCATCAAGAGCAATATTCACCAGTTTATGCTCTGGCAATATTTCAGAAGAAAGGAAAACGAACATTCGGTGTTTTGAAGTTTCAACCGTCGCAATGAATCTTTCAAGGGTTTCTGTAGCTTTCCTGAAGTCAGGTCTTGGTCGTCCAAAATCCCACCAACGTTCTCTAAATTTCTTGTCCCTTTTTACATCTCTATCCGGCTTAACATTTTCGTAGACCCATTGATACAAATCAGGACACTGCATCTGGACTTCTTTGATTTCTAATCCAAAAAGATCGATCACATACATTCCTCTTGGAGTTTGATTGATATCTCGTCCATTCATGAAGGGGCGAATACGTTTGCTCAGAGTCTCCGATTTTCCAAACCCTAGCTTTTCTGCTTGTTCATGCGTGACAAGGAAACCGCGACCCGCAGTCATAATGCCATTCCAACTGAGATTTTGGTTAGCCATTAACGCGACAGCAGAACCTACATCAGCGCCAATACGCAGATTGCTGTGAATTACTCCTTTGCTTTCTGCAAGCAGTACCATCCGGGTATCTTGGTCGCTTTTTACTTCTCGCTCGATATTTGCTACGTTTCCTGAATATTCCCCAGCTCGTGCTACAGTGATAGCAATTCGAACGTCAGCGCCATCTGTGTTATCCACCCAGGGATGATCGGGAATGGCGAAATGAATGGATAGCGGATCTTTCGCCGTCATATGCCTATCAAGGACTTTCCGGTTAAAGGTCTGGTGAATTGAGTTGGTGGTGATGAAACCAAATCGCTTGAGCTTACCATCTCTCAGCAAATGGGCTGCTTTATTCCACCAGTACAGTACAAAATCCGCTGAACGGGGCATTTCTGGATAATTTTTCCAAAGTGCTTCCACATAGCCGTCCCCCAATGCCTCGCGTATCAATTCGCCCTTTCCCAGAAACGGCGGATTGCCGATGACATAATCGGCCTGGGGCCATTCGGCCTTGCGGGGATTGAGGTATTGCAGTTGCGGGACGCGGGCCGTCTCATCCGGCACCAGTTCGCCGGTGGCCGGGTGCGTCTTCATCGTCTCGCCATCCCAGCGGCTAAGGGGCTTGCCGTCTTTATCCGTGGCGATTTCGCAGCGATCCCACACCAAAAGCGCGTCGCGGCACTCGATATTTTTGAAATCGCGCAAAACCGGTTCGGGCGGGTTCACATTGCCCTTGGTGCGAAAATGCCATTGCAGATAACCGATCCACAGCACCATCTCGGCAATCGCCGTAGCGCGGGGGTTGATCTCGATGCCGAGGAACTGATGCGGATCGACGGTCAGGCCGGTCAACTCCAGCCCGCGCGACTCCACGCCGAAATCCTCCATCAGGGTCAGCACCTCGCCCTCCAGCCGCTTCATGTGCTCCAGCGCGACGTACAAAAAGTCGCCGGAGCCGCAGGCCGGGTCCAGCACCTTCGTGTCGCACAACAGGCGGTGGAAAGTCTTGACGCGCTCGGTAGCGGATTTCAAATCGCCCTTGTCGGCGTCCATCAGCGCGGCGGCTTTGGCGTTTTCCCACTGCTCGCGCAAGGGCTCCAGAAGTGTCGGCTCGATCAGCCGCTCCACATAGGCACGCGGCGTGAAGTGCGCCCCCAGTTTATGGCGTTCTTTAGGATCTAAGGCGCGCTCCAGCAAGGTGCCGAAGATACGCGGCTCCACGTCTTTCCAATCCGCCTTGGCGGCGTGCTCCAAAAGTTCGATCTGCTCTCCGGTCAAAGGCAGCGCCGTGCGATCGGCAAAGAGGCCGCCATTGAAACGCAAAACGGTATCGCGCAACACGCCGCAGAATCCACCTTTATCCATATCCGCCCACATCGATTGAAGCATGGGCTGGAACTTTCTCGGCTCGGCCTTCAACTCGGCTAGAAGCCGGGTAAAAGCGTCCTTGGGCAAAAGACCCACGTCCTCTGCAAACATGGTAAAGAGGCAGCGCATGAGAAATTCGGACACGACTTTGGGTTCGTGCTCGCTGCCTTCCAGGCTTTTCGCCAGCTTCGCCAGTCGGTCGGCCACTTCGCGCGTAACGGCGGCGCTACGCTTAGCGGGGTCTAATGAATGCGGATCGCTCCAGATAAGTTTCAGGCGCTCGCGAACGTCATCTTTCTGGAGATCGTCCAGATAGATGCGAAAGTTCTGCGCATCCGGGAACTGCTGGTAGACCTTACCGGTGCCGCTGAAATCCGCGAAGACCTCGATCACGTGGCCCACATCCGCCACCATAATTAACGGCGGCCAGCCTTCCTCTACTGGCAGCGCCTTGGCGTACCCTTCCGCCTGATGCCGGGCGGCGGTCATGGTGACATCCCAGCCATGCGAGCCGCGCGTACCGTGGCCGGTTTTAAGCTTTTTTGATTTCAGGGCAAGTTCATCATGCTCGCGTTTTTCCGCGCCCTGCTTGGCTTCCAGCACAAAGCAACCACGCTTGTAAAGATCGATGAAACGCTGCGAGGTGGAACCGTCGGCATGGTGCTGACTGACGGCCTTCTCGAAAACGTAGGTGTTCTTTTCGTTATCGGGCTGGCTGGGCTCCGGTCCCATCACACCGATGATCTTGCACAACTCCGATAAAAAGAGCTGGTAGTTGGAGCGTTCGGAGGCCCCACTGGTTTTCCAACGCGAAATAAAGTCCTGTATCGAAACGGTCGCTTCCGGCATCTGAACTCCCCAGCATGAATGGATCTCGACTAAGTTGATGTGCGGTAAAAATAGCACGGTCATGAAAAATAGTACAAACCTTTTTCCACACCGACTTTGTTTGTCATCTTTTGGCCGGAACAGGGGGATTGCTCCCCCGGACTGCCAGACGTCCACCGTCGAAATGGCAGTAATCGGCACGCAGGTTTCGGCTTGCCTTGCCGATGCTGCGCCAGGCGGAGCGATTTCTCGCGATTTCCACAGATTTTCCCGCTTTAAGCCAACGATTGCCGTTGAAACCTTTCTATAAAGTATGATAAAATGATATTAAGTATCTTGGGGCATCGCTACAGAATCCGGCGAATGTCCGAGTTGTACGCGACCGGCAGCGTCGCGATGTCGTAACACTTTGAATCAATCGGACAGCCAGGCTCCCGATCAAGAGGTTTCGTGCAGAAAATATACAGCCCATCCAGTCAATCGTCGTCACCACACCGCTCCCGGCGTGTTTCCCTGTGGTCTTCCCCGGTCTTCGTCTTCCTATTGGGATTTGCCTGCGCCTCGCTGCTATGGGGCTTGTGGCCGGAAGACGACGCCACCGGCAAGCAAAACGAGCCCGCCCCGGAGCAACCCGCCACGGTGGACAGTCAACCTGCCGATATCGCTAAGGATTTTGTAGATAACACAAACGCAGCAGCCGAACCGCAAGCCGTTAAAGCGGAAGCTCCAACAAATACGGAACCTGCTGAAAACACAAAGGAAAAACCGCAGGCCAACGCGGAATCCGAGCAGCCCATGGGCATGGAAATCGACCCGGACGAGTTGGAGCCAATGAAAGAAGCCGCCGCCGCGCCGGATACCGTCCTGCCAAATGACACCACGCAAGATGCCACCCAGCCCGCCACGGATGAAACCGAGGTCGTAGAGGAAACCTCGCTGGCGCGCACGGTCAAAGGCACGATTGAAAAGAACGACACCTTAAGCACCTCGTTCATGCGCGCCGGGCTGGAATATGCCGCCGCCATGGAAGTGATCGCCGCATTTAAAGACGTCTTCAATTTCCGCAGCATCCACGCGGGAAACACCTGGGAAGTCAAGACCGATCCGACCGGCCAGATCGAATCCTTCAACTTCCACTATCGTCTGCTCGAAGACTATTACGCGCGACGCGAAAACGACGCGCTGGTCGGCTATCGCATGGATGGCGAAACCGAGATGTACGTCGTCCCCTTGGCAGGCACCATCGAGCAGTCGCTAAGCACCTCCGTCTGGAAACTGGGCGAAAGCGATGCGCTGACCTACCTGATCTCCTCGATCTTCGCCTGGGACATCGATTTCTATTCCGATATCCGCAAAGGCGATAGCTGGCGCGTACTGGTGGAGAAGCACTATTACAAGGGCAAGTTCGTGAAATACGGACAGATTCTGGCCGCCAGCTTCCACGGCGATCTGGTGGGAGACCTGCATGCCTACTATTTCGAAACCCCGGATCAATCTCGCGCGGAATACTTCGACAGCGAAGGCAACGCGCTGCAAAAAAGCTTTTTGCGCGCCCCGCTGGACACCACCCGCGTGACGTCGCGTTTCGGTTTCCGCATGCACCCCACGCTAGGCAAACGCAAACAGCACAACGGCGTCGATTATGGCGCGCCGGTCGGTACGCCGATCTGGGCCATCGCCAGCGGACGTGTGAAGAAAGCCGGATGGATGGGCGCCTGCGGCAAGGGCGTGGTGCTCAAACACGCCAACGGTTACGAGTCGATTTACTGCCACCTGAGTTCCATCGCCATGAACGCCGGGCAGAAAATCCGCCAGAAACAACTGGTTGGCCGCGTGGGCACCACGGGACGAAGCACCGGGCCGCACCTGCATTTCGGTCTGAAGAAGTATGGCAAATACATCAACCCGTTGAAAGTCAAGTACGAGCCGGGCAAACCGCTGGCAAAGAAATACCACGACCGCTGGGCCGAGGCGCGGGCTTTGCTTCAAGGAAAGCTGGAAGCCATCGAACTGCCCCAGTTTTACGGACCGGCGCTGCCACCCGGATATCAGGACGCCACGCAGCCGGAACGTAAAGTGGCAAAGAATAAACGCAAGCACCGAAAAACTTCGAAACAATCGAAACGCAAGGGATTCCTTCCCCGCCCGGAAGGAATTCACGAAGTCCCGGCGCCGAAATAGCCCTGTAGTAACAACGGCGTTGCGATTTGGGGGCGAACACGCACCGTCCCGACGACGGATGATGGATAAGAACGATCATGGCAGCAAAATCTACTAAAGCGAAAACACCGAAGAAAAATAGCACAAAAGAGGTACGTCGCGTGGCGACCAAACGCCAGGCAGCGAGCAAACCGGCAGAAAAGAAAGCAAAAGCCAACACTTCCGCTGCAAAACAGCCAGGCGGCGATAGCGGTCTGCGTTTGGAAATCTGGGGCTTACTGCTGCTGGCGCTGGCGGTTGTCATGCTGCTTTCGCTGATCACCTATACGCCGGCAGATCCGGGCATCGTCACGGAAAACGGCGCGGCCCGCAATCTGATCGGTCGCGCAGGGGCGTATATCGCATTGGCGGCCTTACAAGGCTTCGGCTACAGCGCTTATCTGGCGACCTTCTGCATCGGTGCGTTGGGCATCGTGCTGGGTATGCGGCGCACGGTAGCACTGAAACTGCGGGAAAGCCTTGGAATTTTCCTGATCGTGATCTGCTGCTCGGTGCTGTTGGAACTGCTGCTTTCCGCAAAGAACATGCCGTACGCGCCCGGTGGGCTGGTAGGCGGTCTGTTTGCAAGGCTATTACAGCCATTATTGGGAGACTGGGGCCTGGGGATCGTCAGCGGTCTGGTGTTGATTCTGGCGGTAGTGCTGGCCACCAGCGTACCTCCCATGCGCACTGCCGGTCATCTATTGCTGTTTTTCTGGCAAACGCTGCGCCGCGTAGCGCTTGGATTCTGGCACGCTATCGTGCGGGTTGCGGTCCTTTTTGCCAAGCTGTTGCAAAAATTATGGAACGGGCTGCGAAACAGCCTGCAAAGCTGGCGTGAAAAACGAGCGTTAGCCGCAGCAGCACGTGCGGAACTGGAAAATGAAATTCCGAATAAGCAGGAAGTTCCAGCCACTTCCAGCGTTCAGGAAAACGCAAAACCTCAGATCATCCAAGCCAATGGGCAAGACAGTCCCGTAAATCCCGAATCCAGTGATGCAGAAGTAGAACGGGTTAAATTACTGGATCACGGCGAACGCGAAGTGGCGATCCAGGTGCGGCGTCCGGTTTCAGAAACGGAACGACCTGTTGAGAATGCGGAAATCATCGAGGAAATAGAGGAAGAAATCCAAGAAGAAGAGAACGCCTCCCCAGATCAGGAAGCTCTGGAATCTGTAGAAGCCACCACCCCACCCTCTTCCACCAACCGACGACGCAAAAAGCGCGACGAAGAAGAACCGCAGATCGTGGATCAACGCCCGAAGCGCCCCAGCGCGGAAGAACTGCCGGATCTATCCTTTGAAAGCGAAGAGCAGGAGGAACCCTACGAACTACCGCCGCTTTCGCTGTTGTCCTACACCAACGAAGGAATCAACGAGCTGGATCGTGAGCAGTTATACAGCAACGCGCGTCTGCTCGAACAGACCTTGATGGATTACAAAATCGAAGGCAAGGTACAGGAAATTCATCCCGGGCCGGTCATTACCATGTACGAGTTTGCCCCGGCGCGCGGTACCAAAATCTCCCGTATTTCCAACCTGGAAGACGATCTGGCCATGGCTTTGGCAGCCTTGAAAGTACGTATCGTGGCTCCGATTCCGGGCAAAAGCGTGGTAGGTATCGAAGTCCCAAGCGCCAACCGTGAAACAGTATACTTAAAGGAAATCATCGCGCATCGCAAATTCGCGAAATCCAAAGGCAAATTGACGGTAGCGCTGGGCAAGGACATCTTCGGCTATCCTGTGGTGGCGAATCTGCAAAAGATGCCCCACTTGCTCATCGCCGGTGCAACCGGCGCGGGTAAATCGGTCGGGGTCAACGGCATGATCCTGTCGATCCTCTACCGCGCCACGCCCGACGACGTCAAATTCATCCTGATCGATCCCAAACGGCTGGAGTTCAACTTCTACGAAGGCATCCCGCACCTGCTGCTACCGGTCGTCACCGATCCCAAGCAGGCAGCACTGGCTCTGGCCTGGACGGTGCACGAAATGGACCAGCGCTACAAGCTGCTCTCGGAGTGGGGCACGAAAAACATCGACAGCTACAATCGCCTCGTTAAGCACCTGGAAGACGCCTATGATCAGAAAGGCGGCGATATCGAGCGCGTAATCGAGGAATTCTCCGCCAGCGAAGGCGGCGATCTGCGCACCCTGGGACGCAAGCTGAAAAGCAGCCCGCCACCCAAACGCATTCCTTACATCGTGGTGGTGATCGACGAACTGGCCGATTTGATGATGGTGGCCGGTAAAGAAGTGGAAATCTCCATTGCGCGCTTGGCACAGTTGGCGCGAGCCAGCGGTATTCACCTGATCGTCGCCACCCAGCGACCTTCAACTGACGTGCTCACCGGCTTGATCAAGAACAACTTCCCGGCGCGCATCTCCTTCCGCGTGTCGCAGAAGGTGGACAGCCGCACCATTCTGGATATGAACGGCGCGGAATCGCTATTGGGTATGGGTGATATGCTCTATCGCACCGGTTCGGGAGACTTGCAGCGCATCCACGGAGCCTTCGTTTCGGAGCAGGAAACCGCTTCGATCGTCGATTTTGTGCGCCACCAACGCCAGGCGACCTATCAATCGGATATTCTTGACCGTATCGAACAAAAAGCAGAGGAAGCCAAGATCGAATCGGAAGAATACGACTCCGAATACGATGCAGCGGTGGCCATCGTCTGCGATAGCGGCAAGGCATCGATCTCCATGCTGCAACGCAAGTTGCGCATCGGCTACAATCGCGCGGCGCGCATTGTGGAAAAGATGGAGGAAGAGGGAATTGTCGGCCCCTCCGACGGGGTAAAAGGACGCCCGGTGTACGGTCGCCCGATTTCGATGGATTGAGGGATGAGTACGATTTCGAAACAACAACAATCCAATTCGAATACGCGCGCCCTGCTTTTAGGAATGGTTGCATTATTTCTGATCAGCCGGGCCGTTTATGTATATTTCAGTATCACTGCTCCGACGCTTCAAGGTCCCTTGTCACTAAGCGACGTCCCTCTGTATCACCACTATTACCAACAGTTTCAACTAGCCGGAGAACAAGGGAAAAGCTTTTTCAGTGAGAATTCGTTCGAATATCCTCCGCTTATGCTCGCCTTCGTGTTAACGCCGGGAATGATTGCATCTCTTGCCGGTTCCGATCTGTTCGAAACGTACAACCTATTCTTCCACCTTCAAATGATGCTTCTGGATCTGTTCGTTTTTTTACTGTTACCTCTTGTTATACGGGTCGTCGTACCAACCATCAGTACCGCCCAACTCGCCTGGCGACAAGCGTTCTACATCGTTTTACCGCTGTTATGTCCCTATATTCTATACAATAAGCTGGATCTTGCCGTTGCAGCGACCACCATTGCAGCGCTAGCTTTAGCCGCCAGACGCGCATTCATCCCTGCCGCTTTCATTCTCGGTCTGGCAGCGGCGTTGAAGCTATCGCCCATCGTACTTGCTCCCCCCCTGCTCATCTGGGTTTGGACGCAAACCGATGCCAAAGGCCATCCGTATCGAATGCGAGCAGCCATCGCCGGATTAATGGGAATTCTGGCCGGATTCCTTCCCTTCTGGATCGCAGCGGGACAGGATGCTTTCAGCTTCATCGCCTACCAGACTCAGCGCGGGCTGCAGCTTGAATCCATTCCGGCATCCCTGGGCATTTTGCAATATCTTCTAGGCGGCACATTGAAACTCTACGAAGAAGCGCTGGCGGTTTCGGTTTCTTTTCCCGGCTCCGCAATACTCGCGCAACTATGGACTGTGCTACTGATAACGGCTTCGCTTTCGTTTTTATGGCTATTGTGGCAAAAACGGGAAATGTTGTGGCACAAAGAAAATGGGTTCGGAATGGCGCTGATTGGCGCAACGCTGCTGCTGTTGATTCTGATCATCGGCTCCAAAATCTTTTCCGCCCAGTTCCTTAGCTGGCTGACGCCACTCGTTCTCGTGTTGCCGTATAACCGTCATTCAATTGTTTGGACCGTGCTATGCATGGGAGCGTTGCTTGCTTTTACTCATCAGGTTTATCCCAATCATTATCTCGATCTGGTGCAGATGAAACCGGTCGGAATCGGTTGGCTTTTCGCTCGTAATGCGTTATTGCCTATTTTATTCATGTTTTTGTGGCAGCAATGGAAAAAGCAAAGTACCTTTTAATAGAACGACGGATAAACACGAAACGACGCCAGGGAATAATTCTCCGCATTTCGGAGTTAAAAATAATAGGAGGTAGGATGACGCGGATTTCTATGCAACTGCTTTGCCTGATGATCGCCCTTTCGTTGTGCGAGTTGAATGCCTCATGGGCGCAGCAATCCACCGTAAAGCTAACACCACCCAAAGCAGACCCCAAAGCACCCGCAGAAGTGCTTCAGGCTGTGGAAGGATTGCGCGATTATTACAAGAAAGCGGAAAACTTTCGGGCAACGTTTACTCAGAATTATCACTCCAAACTCACCAAGAGACAAAAAAGCAGTAAGGGACAAGTCGATTTCGCGCGCCCGACGAATATGCACTGGGCTTATACCGAACCGGAAAAGAAGTCGTTCATCACCAATGGAAAAAGCCTGTGGGTGGTGGAATGGGAACAGAAGCGTGTGACGATACGAGAAGATCTGCAAAGCAGCGCGCTGGAATCGAGCCTGGCGTTTTTATGGGGTGGAGGTGACCTGCTGGCGGACTATGCCATTACCCGGTTGCAGGTAGAAAACCTGGAAGGTGTGTTGCCGGTGAACAAGCGACTGGTATTGGAACTCGTTCCCAAACACGACAAGAATCAATTCGATACGCTTTATCTGGTGCTCGATCCGGCAAGTCACCGCATCGAAGAAACGTTACTGGTGGACACCATCGGCAACCTGAATCACCTGATCTTCTCTAATCCGGAAACCAACCAGACGTTTCCGGCTGGCCACTTTATCTTTACCGCGCCGGGTCCGGACTGGACCGAGGAGCGCTTGTAACAGGCGGATGACATGTTTGGAAAACTGCTGCTGCTCTTTACGCTGGTTCCGGCATTGGAACTGTATCTGCTGATCACCATCGGGGCCAAGATCGGCGTGCTGACAACCATCGCCGTTATCGTGTTCACGGGAGTTCTGGGAGCAGCGCTGGCTCGTCAAGAGGGATTACGCACGCTGCAAAAAGCCCAAGCCTCGCTCAATACCGGGCAAATGCCGACCGATGCGATGGTGGAAGGCTTGATGATTTTATTCGCGGGTGGTTTGTTGCTCACTCCCGGATTTCTAACGGATGCCTTTGGCTTTTCGCTGTTGATTCCGCCGATTCGCGCCCTGGTTCGAGAAACGTTGAAAAAGCGCTTCAAACAGCAGGTGGTGGTACAGACTTTCGGCACGCCCCCTCAAGGCTTCGGATTCGGCACCGAGAATCCTTTCGAATCGCAACCGGGACCGGATGTTCCCCCGGAACAAGCGACGCGCCCAAGCGGTTCCGTCAAACCGGATATCATCGTGCAGGCGCGCGAAGTGAAACCGGACGACGACCGAAACGAGTAACGCGTTTTCAGTTCAACCCTTTCGCCGCCAACACCCGGCGGAAATCGAGTAGCGATTGCTCCCAGTTTTGCAGAATACCCAAGGCCACCCGGCTTTGTGTCTCTGCTACGAAATCTTCCAAAATCGTTTTCAACCTTGCGGTATCCGCTGGCTGTAAAGAATCTCCGCACAGGGAAACGTCCCGATGCAACTGATTGCTTACCTGCTTTTCAGCGTCGTACAGGAACAGTTCCCCACCGGTCATGCCCGATCCAACGCAAGGCCCGCAAGACCCCAGCACCACACCGACTCCACCGGTCATGTATTCGAACGCATATTTGCCGACGCCCTCGCAAACCAGCACCGCCCCCGAATTTCGAACGCCGAAACGCTGTCCCGCACACCCGGCAACGTACAAACAACCTCCGGTCGCCCCATAGGCCACGGCATTTCCAACAAGATTGGATCGGACATCCCGCAAGCTTTCTTCAGGCGGCAACACCACGATCCGGGCATCACCACTGATGATCTCGCCCACCGTGTCGTTCGCGTAGCCTTCCAGTCGCAGGTACATGCCACTGGTGGCCGCGAAACCGAATGCCTGCCCCGCATAGCCACGTGCCAGAATCTCGATTCGCTTCCCTTTTCGCAAGCCATTCACCCCAGCTATGCGTCCGGCCAAAGTCGCCCCGACGGCATGGTTCCGGTTCTCCAGCACAAGCGGAATCGATACACGCTCGGCCTGGCCGCTCAAAACCTCTGTAGCCTCCTCCACGATCCGTTTATTGATCGCTGAAACTGCGTATTTTGCCACACCCTTCGTTCTCTGGAGCGAACGATCGTCTTCCCGGAAATCCAGCAGCAACTCGGACAGGTCGAGCAAATCCCAGCGTGGATTGTCCGTGCCGATTTGCTGCAACAGATCCACCCGCCCGACGAGTTCACTTGGATGCCGCAAGCCCAGCCGCGCCAGAATACGGCGCAAATGATTTCCCATGCATTGCAGATAGCGCGTCACTCCGTTCGTGGCTTCTTCGTAACGCTCATCCTCCGGCACGCTTTCCATATCCCGTTGTTCCAGGCGGTTACGCATGAAACGCTGCGACTGCTTCGATTCATCCTGCGTGGCAATGCCGACGGGACAGTTTCCCTTGTTGCAGCCCCGACAGAAAATGCAGCATTCCGCAACCAGTAGCGGGGTGCCGATCGAGACTTCATCGGCCCCAAGCGCCAAGATCTTCGCCGCTTCCAGTCCGTGCTTGATACCGCCGTCGGCCCGGATGCGCAGCTTCTCGCGGATACCGTTGACCACGAGATACTGATGCACTTCGCTGACACCGCGCTCCAGCGGCAGACCCGCATGGGTAATGCTGCTGGACGTGGCCGCCCCCGTGCCGCCTTCGAAACCGCTCACGACGATAATGTCCGCCCCGGTTTTGGCGATCCCCACCCCGATGGTGCCCAGATTGCTGATACTGGGCACCTTGATGGAAACCTGGGCCGTGGGATGCAGTTCTCGCAGGTTGGTTACGAGTTGCGCCAGATCTTCGATACTGTAAATATCGTGATGCGGAGGCGGACTGATAAGATCGATACCGGGTTTCGTTTTTCGGATACGGGCTATCTGCTCGGTGACTTTATGCCCCGGCAAGTGACCGCCTTCGCCGGGCTTGGCGCCCTGTCCGATCTTGATTTCGATTTCATTGGAACACACCAGGTAACGGGCATCGACACCGAAACGCCCGGAGGCGATCTGGCGGATACGACTTTGCGCGCTTTCCCATGGACCGCCCGGATTCCGGCGACCGTCTTCGCCCCCTTCGCCGGAACTGGAACGTGATCCGAAACGATTGAAAGCCGCAGCGATAGCGCGATGGGCGGTGGAGTTGAGCGCCCCGTGGCTCATGGCCGCACCACGTATCGTAGTTGCAACGATCTCCTCGACCTCGGCGACTTCCTCCACCGGCAGCGGACGATTTCTCGATCTCAGATCCAGCAGATCGCGCAAATACACTGGCGGCGCATCCTGCAACAACGTGACGAAACGGTCGTAGTCGCCCTGCTCGTTACCGTTACGCGCCACCAGTTGAAGACAATCCGTAACTTCTTTCCGATACACAGCTACATTGCGATTGCGCTCCAGTTTCTCCTCGCTGCTCCCTGCGCGTTCCACAATGCCTTCATAAATTTCCTCCATGCGAATACCGCCCAGGCGGCAGATGGTGTCGGGCAGGAAGAAATCGACGACCCCGGCGGAAATACCGACCGCCTCGAACAAAGCCGAACCGCGATATCCGGCGATCATGGTGATTCCCATTTTAGACATCACCCGCCGTAGCGAATCGACCAGCGCCTTGACGATATTGGCTTCGGCCTCGCTATCATCGAGCGAGTTCACATCCCGCGCGATATGGAACATCGCATAAGGATTGACCGCCGTTGCACCGAAAGCCAGCAGCGTGGCAAAATCGTGGCCTTCATGCACCTCGCCGGTCTGTACGACAATCGACACCCTGCGCCGATTGCCTCTCTCGGCCAGGGCGCGGTGAATGGCGCAGGTAGCTAGCAGCATTGGCAAAGGCAGACGCTCACCGGTGGCTGCGGCAAGATCGGAAAGCACTAAAATCGTCGCTTCGCGTCGCTGAACGATTCCAAGAGCTTCTTCCGTCAGATCGTGAATGCGCCGAACCATTTCACGCGCTTTGCCGGTATCGATGAACGTTGCATCCAGCCGCCGAGCTGCGGTTTCCGACGCAGGTTGCAACAACAGACGCTCAACCTCATCGTTCGTTAAAACGGGATGGGTGAGTTTGTATTGCGGACTGCTGTGATAGGTGCTGTCGCGCGTCAGGCGCGGCGACGGTCCGAGATAGACCGTGGTGTCGATGGCTCCGCCTTCTCGAATGGGATCGATAGGGGGATTGCTGACCACCGCCACGATCTGATGCAGGAAGCTATACAGCCGAGAATGGTTTTCGCTGAAGATCGCCAGGGGTTGATCGTTACCCATGCTGTAAATCGGCTCCTTGGCTCCCTTGGCCATGTCCTTTAGCAGGCGCACACGTTCCTTGGTCCAACCGAAAGCGTTCAAGGTCCGAATGGAAAGCGGAGTCGCCACAGTATCATCGTATAACGGTTGCAGATCGACCGAGGAAAGCCGTTCGTAGTTCAATCCCGTTCTATCCAGCATCCAGTCGGTGGATCGGTTCTGATCGATGAACGTGCCCTTTTCCAGATCGACGACAATCATTCCACCGGGTTCCAGTTGCCCGTCCATGGCGATATCCTGCCCGGCCATATCCACCGCACCGATTTCGCTGGCCACCACCAACCTGCCCTGCTTGCTCTGCATGTAACGCAAAGGGCGCAAGCCCATGCGATCGAGCGCGGCCACCATAAAGCGACCATCTGTCGCAACCAGCGCGATAGGTCCCTCCCAGGCTCCCAACGTCCCTAAAGCACGCCGATTGGCTTCGAAAAAGCGACGCTGGCGCTCGTCCAGGACTTCCTCTTCCCAGGCAGGAGGCATCATGCGTCGCAGTGCTTCGGGAACGCCGCTGACACCGTAGGCCGCCATCATTTCAGCGACACGATCCATCTGGGCGGAGTCGGAGCCATGGTTCATTAAAATGTTGCGCAGATTGATCGAACGCTCGGCATCGCGCACCGCACGACAGTTGGCGGTAATGGTGTTGATCTCTCCATTATGGGCCAGATGTCGGAAGGGCTGGACCAGGTTCCAGTTCGAATAGGTATTCGTCGAGTAGCGCCTGTGACCGATGGCAAGGCGTGTGGCAAGCGCGGGGTCACGCAAGTCGGGATAGAAGGCAGCCAATTGAGAAGAAGTCGAGAGCGCTTTGTAAATCGTCGTGTACGCTTCTAAAGAAACCACATTGACCATTCCCGAGAACTGCTCGTCGATGGTCACTTTCGCCTGGTGCAACACTTCGAAAAGCTGCGATTCGCGCCGGTAACCCTTGGCCAGCAATAACTGGTAGATCTGGGGAACGTCGCTCTGTGACCGGATCCCAAGTGCCTGCGGCTCGGTCGGTACTTTTCGCCAACCCAAGGGAGCCAGGCCCTCGTTACGCAGAATGGCATCGAGTTCGTGCTTGTAATCGGGAATGTTGCGTTCACCATGCAGGAAAAAAACGGTTCCTACCATCAACGGCTCTTTAGGATTCGCCAGGCTCTTGCCCGCCGCCAGGAAACGCTCGAAGTACGACCGCTCCACGCGAATCAGTAACCCGGCCCCATCACCGGTGTCTTCCAGGGTTCCTCCGCGATGTTCCATCCTTTCCAAACCGGTTAATGCGGTTTGCAGCAACTCATGTGACGCCGGATCATGCAATTCCGCCACAGCCAGAATACCGCACCCCCCCCGGCCAGGATTTTCCTTAATTTCTTCATAGCGTTCGTGCTTAATCTTACGCATTGTTTCGTCCCCATCGGGCAAAAAAAGAGGATGCAACGTACTCCCATCCCCTCCACCCCGTATATGAATATATATCCATCATATGTCAGGTTTTAATATTAGGAAAGAGATTTCCTTGGATTTCCCAAAACAGGATACCACACAATATGCTTCTTTAGTAATATCTTATATTTAACACACTTTCCATACTCATTTAAATTGCTGTGCACGCATCCGAACACTGCGTTAAAAGACTTTGCCCGACGACTTGATTACGTGTAATTCTCCTACATAATGGATATTTATGATTTTTGAATAATTGAGCCCCAACACGATCATCAGTTTAATTAATGTCAGGAAATCCCTTAATTCCATGTACGAAAAGAGAAAATCGTTGTATTATTGGAGGGAGGGAAGGTGTAGTGACATTGGGGAGTTTTTCTATCGTTTGTTGTAACCAGAGGTTCTGCTCTGCATAAGCGACACTTGGGAATCGGTCCGGTTCCGTTCGCCAGTTCAGGCTCAGGGGCGGCATGATTACATTTATCAAAAATCTCAGATTAAGCATCAAGGTATCCCTGCTAGGCGCAATCAGCGTGTTGATTACAGCCACGGCTTTGCTGGTGCTGGCCACCTGGCAGAGCGGATTATACAATCGACTTGCACAACATGAAGTGGAAGAACTGGTCAGCTCCGATCTGGACCACATCACCAACGGCGTTTACCACCTTGTAGAGGTGGAAAACGAAGTCGTTCAGCAGCAGGTCGATTACAACCTGAAAGTCGCCCATCATCTGCAACAGAACGCCGGAAAAGTTCATCTCTCCAAAGAAACGGTAATGTGGAACGCCGTCAATCAGTACACCAAACAATCGAAACCGATTCGGCTTCCCAAAATGTTGTTTGGAAATCGCTGGTTGGGACAGAATACGGATTTAAGCGTAAAAACGGATATTATCGACGACATCACGTCTCTGGTTGGTGAAACCGCAACCATATTTCAGCGGATCAACGAGCAAGGCGACATGTTGCGCATCGCCACCAATGTTCAAAGCGTCGATGGCAAACGCGCAATCGGAACCTTCATTCCGGCAATCAATCCGGATGGAACACCGAATCCCGTGGTTTCCACGATTCTCAGAAACGAAACCTACCATGGCCGCGCCTATGTCGTGAATGCCTGGTATTTAACCGCCTACGAACCACTCAGAGACCATACCGGAAAACTGGTTGGTATGCTCTATGTCGGAGTTAAACAGCAAATCGTGGAAGCGCGCATCCGACCGGCCATTCTACAAACGGAAATCGGTAAAACCGGCTATGTGTACATCCTTGCCGGAAAGGGAGCCAGAAAAGGACATTACATCATCTCCAAAAACGGAGAACGAGACGGGGAAAATCTGTTTGAGCTTCCCGACAAAGATATGAGCGACAGCATTCGAAAAATCATCGACCTTGCCACATCGCTCAAATCCGGTGAAATGGCTACCGCTCATTATCGTTGGCGCAACAAGGGGGAAAAGGAATCTCGTAAAAAGGTCGCACGCTTTGCCTATTTCGAACCCTGGGATTGGGTCATTGCCGCCAGTGTCTATGAAGACGAAATTCAAACCTTCCGCGCCGTTCTTACCAATGGTCGGCATCGCATGATGAACGTCATGATGCTGGCCGGTGTCGTCATCATCTTGTTCATGGGGTTTATCGGCGTCCTGATCGCAAGAAGCATCGCAAAACCCGTCCACGAAATGCAGGAGTTCGTGGAAACCATTATCGAAGGGAACCTGGATCAAACCGTAGAGATCGATTCAAAAGACGAAATCGGCAGTTTGGCCACCTCCTTCAACATCATGACGGAAAGACTTCGAGAAACGATGGAAGGTCTCCACAAAAGCGAGAAATTCCTGAATGACATCATCGAAAACATTCCGAATATGATCGTCGTAAAAGACGCCAAGAGCCTGCACTATGTCCGCTTCAACAAAGCAGGAGAGCAGCTTCTTGGAACGTCGCGAGAAGATCTGATCGGAAAAAGCGACTACGACATCTACCCGGAAGATGTGGCGAATCGCTTGAGCCAACAAGAAACCCTGATTTTAACCAACAACGAATTGGTCGATATTCAGGAAGAACAAATCCAATCCGACAACAAAGGGGAGCGTATTCTCCATACCAAGAAGCTTCCGATACTTGATAACGAGGGAAAGCCTCAATACCTGCTCTCGATTTCCGAAGACATCACGGAATACAAGCAAACCGAGGAAGAGCGTATCAAGCTGGTCGATCAATTGCAGCACTCGCAACGTCTCGAAGCCATTGGCAGGCTTGCCGGTGGCGTTGCGCACGATTTCAACAATATTCTAACGGGCATCATCGGTTATTCGGAAATGCTGCTTTCCTCACTCCCAGAAGAGAGTCCCGATTATGAAGATACCCTTGAAATCAGAAAAGCCGCCGAGCGCGCAGCGGCGCTGACCTCGCAACTGCTTGCATTCTCACGAAAGCAGATCATCAATCCCAAAGTCGTCGATATCAACAACCTGATTTATGAATCCAGCTCCATGCTGATGCGCCTGATCGGTGAAGACATTACCTACATGTTCGTGCCCGGCCAATCCCTTGGCCGAGTAAGAATCGATCCCGGCCAGATCGAGCAGGTACTGTTGAATCTTGCCGTCAATGCCAGAGATGCCATGCCGCAAGGCGGAAAACTGATCATTAAAACCAAGGCGGTGGAAATCACCGAGAAAGACCTGCAAGACAGCAGCGACGCCTATGAGGGAGACTACATTCTTCTCTCCGTAACCGATACCGGCAGCGGCATCGACAGCGATATTCTGGAACATCTGTTCGAGCCGTTCTTCACCACCAAACCCAAAGGCAGCGGCACCGGCCTGGGACTCTCCACCGTCTACGGCATCATGAAGCAGAACCAGGGCTTTATTACAGTCGATTCCACTCTTGGAAAGGGAACAACCTTTAAAGCCTACTTCCCAATGGTGGAAGATAGCCCCGAACAAGTTCGCCCTGTGGCAAAACAATCGGAGTTGCCCAAGGGAAACGAAACCATTTTGCTGGTTGAAGATGAAGAAATCGTACGCAACCTGACAAAGAAAGTGCTGAATTCCTACGGCTACCAGGTGTTGCAGGCGGAAAACTGCGATGAAGCACTGAAGCTCTGCCATGCGCACCAAGGGGAAATCGATTTGCTGTTATCCGATGTCGTCTTACCGGGCAAGAGCGGTCTGGCCATGTACGAAAGCATCGAGCCGATACTACCCGATCTAAAAGTCATCTTCATGTCCGGTTATACGGAAAACGTTTCATCCCTGCGCGAAGTGCTGGAAAAGGGAACGCATTTCATCCCCAAACCCTTCACTGCTGAAATTCTGCTTCAAACAGTGCGCGAAGTGCTGGATTCACCTGATTCAAACGAGGCGGATGTATAGTAGCAGTTTTTTAATTGATGTTATCTATACCAATCGCGATATCATTTCCCTCACAGGAAGATAATCAATCGAATTCGTTAAACCATTTTGACAACCTGCCTTTGCAGGCAATGATATCAGCCACGCAAAATTCAATAACCAGAGAAACACCAGAAGACATGATTCCCTGGGAAATGAAAAGGCCGTGAATATCCAAACTCGGATACTCACGACCAGAATGGATCGTAGATCAATGGGGCAGAAAAGAATCCTGCCCCGGAAAAGCACGGAAGTTCTAGTGATTACCGAGCATCCACCCGCCACAACTCCATGCCATGAATACCGTCGTTGGCGTTGAAGAACAGCCCGTCATCAAAGGGAAGCAGATACCACGGATCTGATGAACCCGCTCCGGCGGCAATATCCGCCACCAGCCAGATGCCATCCGCCGTTCCATCGGTGGCCCACAATTCCTGCCCATACTCCGGCGCATTGGCGGTAAACAACAACCAGCCCTCATAAACCGCGACCGAATACACACGCCCGCTGCCCACACCGGGCCACATGTCCGTTACGCGCACGGTTCCACTCGGTGTGCCGTCGGTCTTCCACAATTCACGCCCATAGACATTACTGGTGGCGGAAAAATAAAATTCACCATTGTATTCACCCCACATCGTGGGATAGCTGCTGTAATCCCCTTCGTTGATATCCGCCAGCATCACCGTTCCCAGCCCGGTGCCGTCGCTGACCCAGATTTCATGCCCATGCTCGCCATCGGTAGCGGAGAAAAGCACCAGATCGCCAAAGGCGGTAAGCGAACTGGGATCACCCGAGCTTGTGGGGTTGATGTCCTTCACAATGACCGTTCCGGCAGGAGTACCGTCGGTTTTGAACAACTCGGTGCCTACGGTAGACACGGTGGCGGAAAAATACATCACATCGCCTGCAACAACCTTCACTCCTGGGTAGGAACTGCCGGAAGCATCGACATCCTTGAACAATCCTGTAGTGGCAACGGTTCCTGCACTTGCCCACAATTCATTCCCGTTCACCGAATCGCTGGCAGAGAAGAAGAGCTTCCCGTCGAATTCCTGCATGTCAGATGGTCCTGAACCATTGGAACCAGGATATAAATCACCAAACAGTTGCGTTCCGGCGGGAGTGCCATCGGTCATCCACATTTCACGACCATGCACACCATCATCGGCACTGAAATAGCAGGTATCTCCCATAACAAAATAGTATGCTGGGGAACTGTTTTCGCTGCCCGGCTTGAGATCCCCCAGAAGAACGGTTCCGTTCTCAGTTCCATCACTAAACCAGGGTTCAGCACCTTCGCTTTCCGTGGTTGCCTGGAAAATCACGCCACCGGCGAAAGGCGTAATGTATTTGATATCCGCACTTATGTTGCCTGCGCGAATTTCCTTGGTTAGCTGTGTACCGTCCGACGTACCATCGCTGACCCACAATTCGCGCCCGGTTTCCGGTGTCTGTGCGCGGAAAAACAGCTTGTCGCCCGAAACCGCATCCAATATGGGATTGGATTCCCCATTTTGGATGCCACCGAAAGAAGGTTCCAGCGCACGCGTCCCGGCGGCAGTGCCGTCACTAAGATACACCCGGCGGTTGTTCCCTTTGAAACCCGAGAAAAAGAGCGTCCCTCCGCAATCTCTCAAGCTGTAAGGCGACCCACTACCCGTGCCTTGCACCAGATCGGTCAAACGCACCGTTCCGCTGGAGGTGCCATCGCTCTTCCACAATTCCTCACCATATTCACTTGTATGGGCGGAGAAATACAGTGTACCATTGACGTTGACCAGACCGCTTGGATTGCCGGAACCGGAACCAACTTCAATGTCTTTCACCAAGCTCGTTCCAGCTTCATTGCCGTTCGTTTTCCATAACTCGTAATCACCGGCTTCACCGACCGCACGGAAATAGATATTCCCTCCCATTCTCATCAAATTAGTAGGGTTCGAACTGCCGCTTGGGTTGATATCCTTGATCAGATAGGTTCCGACAGCGGTGCCGTTGCTGAAATACAATTCCGTACCATTCGGACCCAAGGCGGAAAAGATGAGATAATCTCCGAAAACCGTGAAGTAGCGCGGACCGGAGGAAGCAGAACCCGGATTGATATCCTTGACGACATCGGTTCCTACGGAGGTGCCATCCGACACCCACAATTCCTGACCCACATTCGGAGCGCCGGCGGAAAAGTAAAGCTTGTTACCGGCGATCGCCAACTCGCGTTGATAGATATAGATCTGGCCGAAATCCATCACCATTTCCGTGCCAGGGTTGGTGCCGTCCGACTTCCACAGTTCGCTATCGCCGCTCAATCCTACGAGGATATAAAACGTGTCACCCATGCGTTTCATGTCGTAGACGGCAACATCATCGATCTTGGTGCCGATATCCACCACCTTTTCCGTACCTTCCACGGTTCCATCGGTGCGCCATAGCTCGACTGTCGCTTCAAGCGTCGTTTTGCTGGGAGCCTCATCGATCTTTCGAACCAGGAAGTACAGGTAGTCGTTATAAATCGTCGTTTCATTAAAGCGGAATTCCGAGCTGTAGTTTCCGGGACTGATATCGGTCATACGCAACGTGCCTTGTGCTGTTCCATCGGAAATCCACAACTCGTTTCCAGTGGTATTATCCATAGCCACAAAGGCTAATAGATCACCATATGCCACTAAATAGGCAGGATAGGAAGAATCCGGTCCTGCGTTGATATCTTTTACCAGCACCGTTCCTTCATCCGTGCCATCCGTTTTCCACAATTCCGATCCGTTTTTCACACCATGTCCTGCGTAAAATACGGTTGTACCGACAGCAACGAAGCTCTGCGGATTATGTTCCACATCGATCGACCCCGTTACGATATCCTTAACCATCGTGAAACTCGCCGGATCATCGCATCCGTTATCCTGCCATTGTCCGGTAACGCAAAGCAGGGAAATGAATCCCGTGTCAAACACGCCGCAAGCCGTTTGACTAGCCTGGGTCGCATCGTCTACGCATTCATCCGGGTCGTCGCAATCGCCATCATCGATCCAGGCTCCACCCGTACAGACCTGATCCTGATCGCCGCGACCATTCAAGCCACACACGTTTTCCAGTGTGCGCACGTCGTTTTCCTGGCAATCCGGGGTATCGCCATCCGCCGGCGTATCTCCATCCGTATCCCCATCGACATCGCCATCCACCGGCATATCGCCATCAATCGGTATGGGGCCGTCCTCGTCACCATCGCTGGGCCAATCCCCATCCAGATCGCCATCGACCGGATTCTCACCGGGACTATCCTCGTCTCCGCTCAGATCTCCATCCGTACTCACCGTATCGGAAGAACCGCCACAGGCGGCCACCAGTAATGCCGCTGCCAGAAAGAGTATCCATACAAACGGGGTATGTTGTTGCTTTCTCATTTTGAACCTTCCCTCCCTTATCGTAAAATTGGACTTTATACCTTGTATGTCAGAGCCACCAGCTCTGTTCGCATCCCATTTGATCATTCATTCGCACAAATATTCAAGAAAAATAATTTTTTCTTACAAATCCGAGCAATGATCAGACCCTAGGCCGTAAATGCTGGAAATCATCTTACATTTTCTTTCGGACTTTCTTTGTCGTCTGTCCGACTGGCAATTTTGAAAAGTGCCGCCACGTCGTGTAAAACCGGGGTGCCACAAGGTGACAAATCCAGAAACTGTTACACTAAGTGGCACAAAGCGCACCAAAACAACACTACCTGACCGTAGACGACCACTTGGATTGTAGTATCGCCCGTAAAAACACGGCTCAAGACTGGCCGACAGTCCCGTTTGCGCATTTGCCTGGAAAATTCCGGTTTTTTACTGTGTGTCACCGGTTGCTTGTGGGCGGTTGTAGATAGTTGTGGTTTGTTGTGGCCGGTAGTAGCAGGTCGGGACATCTGACCCGACAATTCAATGCAACGTCGGGTGAGATCAATCGACCTACCCGGCAGCAAAAGATTCTTTTTGATCCGGATCGGCTCCAGAACTCCTCGACGTATCTCATGAATATTCTACATGTTTTATAATCCCTTGCAGGAACCTAAAATTCTCATTGACACATTCGCATGATTGTGCGATTGTTTGATTGTTATTGCTGACTATTCCCCAGGGAAAGGATGATTAGCATGAGTGGTCGTAAAACACAGCAAAAGCCAATTGCTCGAGATATCTTCGATTTGCATGCCGAATTCTGTAAGGTTTTCAGTGAACCGAAACGACTCCGCATCATGTGGGTTCTTCAAAACGGAGAACGCTCGGTTAGCGAACTTGCAGAGGAACTGGGGTTGACGTTGTCGAATGCCTCTCAGCACCTTCGGATGATGTACGACCGTGGCGCAGTGACATACCGTCGCGAGGGAAAGGCCATTTATTACCGAATTGCAAACGACAAATTCATCCATGGCTGCCTGAAAATTCGAGAAGGATTATTAGAACAGCTTGTAAGCAAGAGTCAGGTTCTGTCCGACTGATTAGCAACACAAAGCGGGAAACACACGGAGAAATTGTCATGGGCGTGAACAGAAGAACCTTTTTGAAAGTGGCCGCCATTACCGCAGCGTCATGTGTGCCTCAAAAGCAGGCTAGGGCGAAAGAAGCCTTGCCGCAAAATGACGATCAAGTTGGGTGTCTGGTGGACACCACGAAATGCATCGGTTGCCGGAAATGTGAAGAAGCCTGTAACCGGTCCAATAGTCTGCCGCTGCCGGAAAAACCGTTCGACGATCTGTGGGTTCTGCGCGAGCGTCGCCGCCCGGATGCCACCCGGTTTACGGTGATCAACAGCTATCCCGGCAATCCATCTCCGGTGCAGAAAGATCGGGAGCAGACGAACATCAAGGTTCAATGCATGCACTGCCTCGATCCGGCCTGCGTATCCGCCTGTATCGTGGGAGCGTTGACCAAGTCCGAAAGCGGTCCCGTTTCCTATGATGCCGATAAATGCATCGGCTGTAGATACTGCATGGTGGCCTGCCCCTTTGAAATTCCCGCTTATCAATACAGCGACCCCATTACACCCAAAGTGATGAAGTGCACGTTTTGCGTGGACGAACAAAAGAAAACAGGTGCTTCCCCTGCCTGCGCGGCAGCCTGTCCGATGGAAGCCATTGTATTCGGCAAACGTTCAGAGTTGCTTGAACTGGGGCGTAGCAGAATAAAAACGCAACCCGATCGGTATGTCGATCATATCTACGGAGAAAAAGAAGTCGGCGGTACGAGTTGGTTGTACCTTACGGGTCGCAATCCACAAGAATTGGATCTTCCCAAGCTGCCAGAAACCGCCCCACCGAGGCTGTCTGAATCCATCCAGCACGGCATCTTCAACTATGGCGCCATTCCGCTGGCTTTTTACGGGAGCCTGGCGGGAGTGATGTGGCTGAGCAACCGGAAGAAGCGTAACGCAGGTTCCGATCCGGACGACAAGTAAACGAAAACCATTTTTTCACGCACAAGCGAAGAGCAAATGACAATGGAAAATAAAAAACCGATTCGATTCTGGACGCCGGGTGCTTATGTCCTGCTCGCCGTTATGGCTCTGGGTTATCTGTTTGGATTGGCTCGATTCATAACCGGCCTTGGTCCCGTCACCAATTTGACCGATCAGTACCCCTGGGGAATCTGGATCGGGGTTGATGTCGCTTCAGGGGTCGCATTGGCAGCCGGGGGATTCACCACCGCTGCACTGGTGAATATTTTCGGTCGTAAAAAGTATCACGTACTGGAACGCCCCGCGCTTCTAACAGCCTGGCTTGGATATAGCTTTGTCGGCGCCGGGTTGATGTTCGACCTGGGTCGCTATTACAACATCTGGCATCCAGCGATTTACTGGCAGGGAAATTCGGTACTGTTCGAAGTCGGTATGTGCGTGATGTTTTATCTGACGGTGCTGACCATGGAGTTCTCGCCTGCGATTCTTGAGGGAATTCTTCACAGGGTCGGCGAAACCAGCCTTCTCGGTCGATTCGCTTCGAGGATGCAAAAACCTCTGAACAGCCTGCACCTGATGATTTGCCGCGTATTGCCGATCTTCATTATCGCCGGGGTCGTGTTGTCCTTCATGCACCAGTCCTCGCTCGGATCGCTTATGCTGATTGCGCCGACGAAACTGAGTGCTCTTTGGTGGACGCCGATTCTGCCTATCCTGTTTTTGCTCTCTGCCATCATGGTCGGGTTCCCGATGGTGATTTTCGAATCCATTCTTGCCGCCAGATCGTTTAACCGCAAAGTAGAAATGGACGTTCTCACACCATTGTCGCGCCTGATTCCATGGTTTCTCGGTCTGTATGCATTGGTCAAATTCGGCGATCTGTTCCTGCGCTGGGACCAGCTCGATTTCTATGCCCGGCCAACGGATACGGCGGCATTGTTCGTGGAACTTGGAATCGGCATCGTAATTCCCTTCGTCATGCTGCTACAAAAATCCGTGCGACGTTCAACAGGCTGGTTATTCCTCGCGGTAACGTCGATCATTATGGGTGTGTTGCTCAACCGCATCAACGTGTTTATCGTCGGCTTTCATCCTCCATTCGGTGAGGGTGGCTACTTCCCGGCAATCGGAGAGATTTCGGTTACGTTGGGTCTGATCGCAACCATCGTTTTCCTGTACCGCTTTTTCGCCTATTATTTTCCCGTTCTCGATCAGAAAGATTTCAACCTACGCGAAAAGGAATGCGAAGTGCGGCAGCGCAAAGCTCCGAAACTCGCATGGTTTGCACGCGGACTGGCTGTGCTTGTGATGCTATCTTTCGTGGCTCTTTATGCCGTAGTACATCAGAGCGGAATCAAGTCGTCTGTTGCCGGACCGAACAGGACCGTCTTTACCAAGGCAGCCCAGAAAGAGGAAACGCACCAGGATCCAATCGCCATTGCAGAAATACTTTCCTTCTCGGCAGAAACGATGCCGGCGACTCTATTGATCGATCGTCACCAGACAAACGAGAAAATCAACGATTACGACCCCGTGCGTTTCATGCATAAAGCGCATGCATCTCGCCTGGATGGAAACTGTAGCGTCTGTCATCATCGTGTTCAAAAAGACGACAATGACCGTATTGGGGAGGAGCTTGCATTCTCCGATATGGACAACCGCAAACCCGCTTCCTGTGCGGCCTGTCATCAATATCCAAACGAAACAGATGCACCGATGCGTCCGGGCTTGAAGGGGGCGTATCACGAGCAGTGCGTGAACTGTCATATGGAATCGGCATCGGAGAATGCGCCGACCGACTGCACCGGGTGTCATGCCAAGCGCACACCCAATCATGAGGAATTCGTCCAGTTTTCCGGTAAGCCCGAACCGCAGGAGATCACCGCGCGATGTTTGGAATGTCACGAGAATGTGGGACAAGAGATTCTCTCTTCCGCACACTGGAACTGGCAGGGAGCCTCTCCCAATACCAAAGGCTACGAACATCGAACGGACCTGGGCAAGAAAAACGTGATCAACAATTACTGCATCCATGTGCGCTCGAACGAAGCGCGTTGTTCTCAGTGTCACATCGGCTATGGTTGGAAGGATGACAGCTTCGATTTCAATAACCCGGCAAACATCGATTGCCTGGTCTGCCACGACACTACCGGCACCTATGGCAAAGACGCTCCCAATGGCGGCATGCCGAAAGCGGAAGTCAATACGGTTCAAGTTGCGCAGCACGTAGGCAAAACATCCCGTCAGACCTGTGGACGTTGCCATTTCAATGGTGGAGGCGGTGCAAACGTCAAACATGGCGATCTAGAGCCGACGCTGATCGATCCGCCGGATGACTTCGATGTTCATATGGGGCGCGCCGGAATGGATTGTCAGGATTGCCACCGAACCAAGGAGCATCGTATTGCCGGACAGTGCCTGGCGATACCGACAAGCGAAGGTCGGGTGAACTGCGAACAGTGCCACGGCGACACTCCACACAGCATGAACCTTGAAATCGGCTATCACCTTGATAAACATGGGCGTAGCGTTGCCTGTCAGACCTGCCACATTCCGCAGTTCGCCAAGAAAACACCGACGAAAATGTTCTGGGACTGGTCGTCGGCGGGTAAGAATCTGCCGGTGGAAAAAGATGAATACGGCATGCCGAACTACAACAACAAGAAAGGTACTTTCAAATGGGGGATGTTCGTCGATCCCTGCGTGAGTTGGTACGATGGAACTCACACTCGCTATTTGCTGGGAGATAAAGTTGAAGATCCGAACAAACCGACCCTGCTGAATGCACCGGTCGGTTTGATCGACGATCCAAACGCGAAGTTGTATCCCTTCAAATGCTATTCGGCGGTCATTCCCATGGATGCCAAGCGTAAGGTTTTCGCCGTCCCGAATTTGTGGATGGGTTTCTGGAAAGACTTCGACTGGAAAAAGAGCCTGACCGCCGGTATGGAACTATACGGTGAACCATTCTCGGGCGAAGTCGGCTTCGGCAAAGCGGATATGTTCTGGGCGATCAACCATGAAGTGGTTCCAGCCAGTCAGGCGCTTGGCTGTGCAGACTGTCACTCGAAACCGGCAGTAACCTGTGCTCGCTGCCATGGCGAACAGCCCGGTTTCGACAGCGACAGCCTGATCGGTCCACACTACCCTGCGAGCAAGGCGAAACGGAAGCGTTCGGACTTCGAAAAGATGGGATACGACAATGATCCGGCTGTCAACGGCGGACGATTCCATCACTATACCTTACCGGGTACGAAGTAGGCTTTCAGGCGAACCGGAGGGAAACGATAACGTATAACGGAATGATGCAACGATAGCCGTTATGTGCTTTCAGGTTGGATCGACACAATAATCAGATCCATCACGTTGGTCAGCGTGGGACCGGTGATGAACAGGTCATCGATTTGCTCGAAAAACGAATAGGAATCGTTATTGGCAAGATACTCACGGGCGGATAGACCTTTTCGATCTGCAATAGAAAGCGTGTCGCCATGTGCAAACGCTCCGGCAGCATCGGTGGGACCGTCGCTGCCGTCCGTGCCCGCGCACAGAGCGTGAATACCTCGCGTTCCTTCCAGTTCGATAGCCATAGCCAGCGCCATTTCCTGATTGCGACCGCCTTTGCCGTTACCGTTAAGCGTGACTGTGGTTTCTCCTCCAGCCAAAAGCCACAAGGGGCGTTTCGCTCTTGCGCGACTCGTCGCTCTGTTTTTTGCGATCTCGGCAAGTTTAACAGCAACTTCCCGCGCCTCGCCCTCCATCCTGGAACTGATGATTTCGACTTCCGCGCCCGCTTCTTGTGCAGCTTTGTGCATCGCCGCCAGGGCCAATTCGTTGGTTGCGATCAAATGATTGCTCGCATTCACAAACCGTCCGTCTTTGCCTTTAGGCGTTTCCGCAATCTCGCCTGCCCTGCCCCGTTTTAGATGATCCATGATCTCAACAGGCAACTCTTCGGAAATTCCATAGGAATCGATCATTCGCAGGCAATCTTCGAATCGGGATGGATCGGGAACGCCAGGCCCGGAACCGATGACGGAAAGATCGTCGCCGATGACGTCTGAAACGATCAACGACAGCACCTTAGCGGGATTTGCGGCTTGCGCCAGCCATCCACCCTTTATTGCCGATACATGCTTGCGAATCGTGTTGATTTCGTGGATCGTCGCCCCGCACTGCAACAACACTTCGGAAAGCCGCTGCTTGTGCACCAGAGTCAGTTTTCCGGCTGGAGAAATCAATAGCGCACTGCTTCCACCGGTAATACAATTGATTACCAGATCGTCTTTCGAGCATTGGTGCAATCGACGCAAAATGACTTGCGCCGCATCAACTCCTCGTTGATCCGGTACCGGATGCGCCGCTTCCCAAAGAGTAATCGTTTTCAATGGCAGCGTGTGGGCGTCTTTGACAACGACATCGCCGCCGGTGATTTTATCGCCCAGCAATTCTTCCAGCGCCGCCGCCATCGGGGCTGCACCTTTACCACCGCCCACAACCTGCACGCTTTTATATTTGCGCAGATCGTACTCGTCCGCACCGATTCTCAGCGTTTCGCCATCACGCAACAAATGCCGCTGTACGGCTCGATCCGTTTTGACGGCATCCAGCGCATGAGAAAAGATGCCTTGCAGTATCGTGCGATAATCGGTCATTATTTCGAATTCGATTCATGTGAGTGATAGAGCGGAATCACGTAGGGGCCTTCCGGAATCACGGCCACTCGCTTATCGCCGCATTCTTTAACCCAGCTTAAAATAGCCGATTCCAGATTAGGTAGATCCTCCCCTCCGGTCAGCTTTCGATCCTCTTCGCTCAAGCCTTCGCTATACAATCCGAACGACCCGCGCAGCATCACATCGGCAAGCAACTGCGTTTGCCATTCGTCGATATCCGCCTTGATTTTCTTCTGTAGCTCGCTTAAAAATGCGGCAGCTCCAAGCTTCACGAGACGCCGTTGCGCATCACGAAACATCATTGAGCCAAAACCCTTTTCACAACGAGAGGCAACGAACATGCGCCCGTTTTTCATTAACGCCTGCTTCGCGCCGACCATGCCTTTAATCGTTTGATAATAGGTATTATCGAGCGGTTGCCCGGCAGCCGTAGTAATTACGGTACGATATTGCCGCTCCAACTCGATTTCTCCGTATTCCCTGAAATATTTCACCGCCTCGGCATGGCTTTGTACGAGATCCCCGAAATTCAGAAAACAGACGTTTCGCTGCTCGTCCAAAACCACATTCACCGCGTAGCAATTTTCAAATTTAGCGGCGATTTCCAATTGTGCGGCGTGCAGCGGATTTCCATCCAGAATGCAATTCGTCGCTTTCGGCTGGCTGAGAATGCTGTAGGCGTGAAGGTAAGAAATCGTTTCCGCCGAGGCGATACCGGGAGCGATCAATTTGCGCCCGCCCGAGTAACCCGCCATAAAATGCGGCTCCACCAAACCAACGATCACACGCACATCCGCGCCGGTAAAACGCTTATCCAGACAGGTAGGTATCCCGCTGCTGGTGCTTCCGAGCATTTCGTGCGTGTGTTTATCTTTGGCATCGTGATTGACTACCCGAACCTGCCTGAAGACCTCATCGTTCCCGACAGTTCGCCTTAATGCTTCCTCTTTTAGCGGTTCATGCAGACCGGTAGCGACAAGAATGCTAATATTTTCCAAGCGCCCACCTGCCGCAACGATTTTCTTCAGCAGAATTGGAAGAATCAGGCCGTTAGGCACAGGACGGGTATCATCGCAGATTACGATGCAGACGTTGGTGTCTTTAGTGATAACCTTGTCTAACTCTGCGGCAGCAAGAGGTGCATTCAAGACCTTAGAAAGCGTTAGCTCCGGGTCGGTTAACGACCGCATCGGACGCTTTCGAATCACCGTAACATCCAAATCCTCCGGTAAACACAACGTGTAGCCGGATTTTCCATAATTCAGTTCGATATTCATGTTACCACTTGGCGTAATGTTCTTCGCAGAAACCGAATAATTCGGCCTCGAAGGCGTTTCCGTGATGCACCAGAGTGCCTTTGAATGTTCCAAAAGGTTGATGCAGGCTACTTGCGACCAAACCAATATTTATTTTTTCGTAGCGCTCGGTACCCGGCTCGAAAGCTAAATCCAGATTACCGTCGTCGGTGTGCACGCGCCAAGGCTCTGTTAAAATCTTTTCTGAATTGTAATCGAAGGAGACGCCGCTAAGGACGCAAGGCTCGCCGTCCAGCCAGATCGTATTCTGGCTATATGGACCGCCAACCAAACCCTTGGAACAATTGATGCCGATTGGACGTCCTTGCGCATCGTGGCCAACGGCGCAGGCCCAGTTCCAGGTTGTCGCGCGCGGTGCGGTGGACGCCGTCCAATCGAACAAAGCCAGCGCATTTTCGGACAAGCGATATTCTTTGTCGTTTACGTTAACGACACCCTTAGCCAACTGCCCGGCGGATTTGTAGGTATAGTGAAATCCGTTTGTATCCTGCGGGCAAAGCGCCGAAACGCCGGTGCCTGGTTCGGAGAAAACGACATCCGCCGATAAGGTCGGACCGAAATCGACCCACAAATGGCGGTCGTCGTATGCATCGCTGTTGTCACTGCGAATGCTCGTTTTTCCTTTTACGATTTCGCTGATACCATCATTGGCCGATTGAGAAAAGATCGTACCCTTGGCAAGGGGTTTTTTGATATTGCATTCCACGATCTCTCTGCTATTGCGATCGTAGACGTATGCAAAGCCGGTCGCCAGGTACTGTACGTGTGCGATGGCCGCACCCAACACCAGGTTTTCGTCGATCACACCATAAAACTGCCAGCGCTTGAAACGCGTGCTCTTTCCCCCGATGCCTAGCGGGAAAGGAAGCGCCTTTAACTTGCTGTAATCGAAATCCTGCGCATTGATCACCGGCAGAGGACCGGCGTAAGTTCCAAAGGGAGCTAGTCCATTGGAAGATACCAGTTTTTCCGGTGCGGGTTTCAATTCGTTTTTTTGCATCGCGAAAACGCTCCTATGCATTCAGGGTTTTCTTGAACCAGTCTGCAACGATCGGTAGAACCGCCGGGATTGCGTCGTGGAAGATCATGTGCTTGCTTTTTTCGATAATTTTGATTTCGCTATTCGGGATAGCTGCACGCGCCCACCATTGCCGGCTGGTTTGTAACGGCAGCACTTTTTCATATTCGGAAATCAGTCCCAGTACGGGTAAGTCAACGCTGCCATATTCGTTTAGCGGTTGATAGCCACCGAAATATGAGGCCACCGAGCGCAGGGTAAGCGACTGGCAATAAATCGGATCGTTGTGAATGCTTTCGAAATAGCGCACCAGCGGTTGCTGGGCGGAAAGATCCTGCACTTTTTTCGGATCGACCAGCTTTCGAACCGGGATCGCCATGCGGGGCTTGATTTTGTTAAGCTGTCGCAAAACCGCGTTCAGCAGCCATTTCTTGGGATCCGCCAGTTCGCCAGGATAAATCCAGTTGTGACAAAGCGCGCTTTTCACGCCCTCAATATCCGGCAGCAGATAAAAGGTGGTGATGCCACCCAGGCTCGTTCCGAATAACCCGATTTTATCGTTGTAGGTTTTGTGCGCATAATCGATAACCGCCGGCATCAACTCCTTGACATCT
Source organism: Myxococcota bacterium (assembly GCA_965140415.1). Lineage (GTDB taxonomy): Bacteria > Myxococcota_A > SURF-8 > SURF-8 > SURF-8. Next base: position 1,962,059 of record OZ223209.1, on the reverse strand, counting down.
TCCACCGCGCAATCGCCACGCAGGCCATCGGAAAAACCATGGCCGGGCCTATCTACGGCGATGACGTTGAATCCTTGCTCTGCTAAAAGCGCAAGAAAGACGAAGTAGAAGCGTGAATAGTTGCAGATGCCGGTATGAAAGATCAGCACCGGGTCATTTGGTTGCGACTCGTACACATCCAGATTGACCCGGCCATCCCGAAACGCCAACGGAGTCGGTTTCACGGCGGCATAGAGTTCATCGATCCGCGCCCGGTTTCCGGTGAGTTCGGCAATAGCTGGGATGCGTTCCATCAATGCAGCTAAGGTCGTGTCCGCGTAGGTTTGCCGATCCGTGTGGTTCATGCTCTGCATCTTCCTTTACTTTGTCCCTGAAACATCCACATCATCCAGGTAATACGTTTTGGATAGCCAGTGCCCGGAAATACTGGCCATCTCGATAACATCGCTGCACGACGAAGAATCCGGGATGCGCATCATGCGAAAGTAGGTACGCTCCTGGTCCGGATGCTGACTGGTCGCCACGTTCTGGATCAGAATCTCCTTGGACGCATCGAAGTTATTGATCACATTCTTGAATTGTAGAATGTACCCGGCAATATGATCCTCGTCCACCACTTTTCCATCATACTGGTAGCGCATCATCGAGACATTGTAAATCTCGCCACGAATCAGACCGTCCATAATGTTGGTCATGCCGGGACGCCCATCCAGATCCTGGTCGTAGATCCGCGAATCACCAGCGAGGTAGGTATCCTTGTTGGGCATGTTGTCGTAGTCGGAGGAACTTGGATTTTCCAGCGTCCAGCCACGTACCTCGAAAATAGGCTCAGAGCGGATCACGGTTCCTGCCGTAATGGCTTTGACATCGCTAATGGTATTTGGCACGATTCCCAAGGCCCGGATATAATTGGGTGGACTCAAGATGCGCGATGGCGATTGCACCGGGCTGCCATCTTCACTGAAATTCGCGACATCCAGCGAACAGATTTTCCGCTCCCACTTCAAATCGTCTTTATCGTGGGTAATGCGCGCCAGTTCCAGTCGATACGAATAGACCCGCTGCACGCCGTAGATCGGCACCTCTGCCGAGATGGTGGCCGTGACCGTCAGAATTCCCCAGATACCAACGTAGTTACTCGCAGCATAGTTCTCATCCACTTCCCCGAAATCCACTTCGTCCGCATTACCCTCGCAAACTTTGCTGGGGCTGCAACTGAAACCAAAACCTTTGGAGGCGCATACGCTGTCGAAGCTGGGGCAAAGCAATTTCCCCAGGTCGCTTTGATCGATGTAGTTCGGATCGTCTTCCGGCAGTTGCAGCACAGCCTTTTCCACACATTGACGAAACTCCGTACATTCCAGTTGCTCGCCAGGATCGTCGCAGCACAGTTCCTGCTCTTCATCCATGTTGATGGCTTCACAAGCCGCCAGCGCCTCGCAATCACTCCTACACTCTCCGGTCGCTGCACAGTAATCGAAGCAGTCCGCACGACCGTTGCAGAATGGTGCACACAAACCTACATTGACATTACAGAAACGATCCGGGCCGCAATCGTCATGCGAGGTGCAACTGTCGTTGCCATCTTCGGCAATGCACACACCGAAAGCGGAGCAAACCATGCATTCATCCAGTTCTTTATCCCCGCAATAGTCGGCGAAGTTGGCATGTTTCTGAATCGCCTCTACGCAATCGCCCTGATCGCGACAGAACGGCGCACACAGGCCCAAGCCCTTGTTGCAATATCCACCTTCCCCGCAGTCAACATGTTCGCTACAGGAAATCTCGCATGGATCGGGTAAACAGCGCCCATGCGCGTTGCAGGCCAGATCGCTTCCCAAATAGGAACAGTCCGGATGCTCCAGGCAATCCACCTGACAATGCCCTTCCGTGCAATAACGCCCAACGCCGCAATCCTCATCCAATTCACAACTGGACAGGCCCAGTTCCTGCGAATCGAGAGGCTCTCCCTCGGTACTTTCGCAGCCCATGCAAAACACCGCCAACAACGCAGCTGCTATTATAAATTGAAGCAGTTTTTCCGACTTCATAATCTTCCTCATCATCTGTAATCCCCTTAGAACCTGTAACCCAACGACACCGCCGCCACAACCTCCCAGCCCTTCAGGCTGTAGCCGGGAAAACCGGGGTTGTTGGTTTGCAGTCCGGTGGATTCCGGCATCTCCTGCATTTCCAGAATGGTTTTTGCACCGTCCGGGAATTCGTCTCGAATCTGTGACGCATCTTTATGCACGGTCTTTTTCAGCATGTCCCAGAATTGCAGCGCCAGTTCCAATTCGATGTGATCTTCCCACACCTGCCAACTGAATCGCTTACCCAGTGACAGCATGAATACGGTATTGTCGGCGAAATTGGTTCTACCGGTCTGCTCGGGTACGGGAGACGGATATACCGCACCACCGATACGGACTTCCCAGTCCTCGTAATAAGTGTAGGACAGACCGAAGTTGGCAGAAACGGTGTCTTTGAAACCATACTTCCCTTTGTCGATTTCGATATCGCCTTCATTGACCACTTCGAAATAAGCCGCGTCCTGCGGGCTCAAATCGTGATGATCGCGGAAATCGACCCAGCGATTCCAGGTAACCTGTGCCTGCCCGGTAAAACCGGAATGCTGGAAACCGATCGACCCGGATAGTTCCATCGGCTCGTAGTTGAACACCATGGGCACCGACGTTTCACTGATCTTCAAACGCTCCAGACCGTTTTCGTCCGGATTCTCGCTGTCATGGAAGTTCCACAGCACCATCTTTGTTTTTGCGTTACTCTTGATCATCAACTTGTAGCGCCAGGCCACACCGAAGCTGAACCAGTCCAAGGGTCTAAAATTCACACCCACAATAGGCCGCACGGCAGACTTGATCTTCATTTTGGTATCCGCCACCACGGAATTGCTGACGGTGCTGTCCGGCACATAGGTGCGCATGTCCACCACGGTTTGGGCCGCCAGTTGCAAGGAGGCCCCCAAGGAAATCCATTCGACTGGCCGATAGCCCAAACCGAGCAACAGGGAGAAGACCTTGTCCCATTCGCCGAAACGAGTGAAATGCACCGTGTTGGTATTGTACTGCCCCATTTCATTGTCGTGATGCGTATGAATGCTGGCCATGCCGGAAACCGGCAGAGCCACATGCAATCCGGCCATCAGATCGTCGCGGTTGAAGTTGTACCCGAAAGAGAGCGTGAGGTATTCGTTGTGCGTGTCGATGTGGTTGTCATGACGCTTGATGGGGAGTTCAACGGTAGGCAGGGGACGGTCTGTCATACCCTCCGAACTTTCCACTCCTACATCCGAATTGTAATAGGAAAGCGGCACATCCACGCCGGATGGCCGCTGCATCAACGATGTGGAAAAATCGGTATAGGCGAAGATAAAACCGATATCCAGTTCCCGTTTTACATCCGGCAGAATCGCCGGGTTACTGTAAAGTGAGGCCATGGACTCGCCATAGGCGCTCTGGCTGTTGCCGGAACCCATTGCGGTAACATCGTATCCGTAAAAGCGCAATGGACCGGCCTGGGCAAGATCACCTACACTGACAAGCCATAATAGAGCAAACAAGAAAACCGCGACATACCTTCGAAGTTGGATCAAGGCAACATCCTTTCCAGCAAACAAGGAGATTTTGTACCTTCAGTTTTTATCGTTTTGAAGACACCAGATTGTGTACGGTCAAGCTAATACGAATTTCCTGTTTTTACAAATGCTTCTTTCAGAAAAATGACACAGCAGTCCAATCGGAATGTTTTTCCTTTGTAACTTTTTACAATTTCGAGAAATCGTTTCTTAATAAAAAGATGCTCTAACCTTCGACCCGATCAACTACCAGACGGCCTGCTTGGAAGACCCGTTGCGGCTGCGCCAGATTCCGCGCCGATTCGAGCGGGTTGTTCACGTACACCGCCAGATCTGCGGTTTTTCCCACTTCGATGGAGCCGATTTCCCGCTCCAGACCAAGCAGGGTTGCATTATTGATGGTCGCCATCTTCAACCCCGCTGCGGGAGGGATGCCGATCTTGCTTAAAATGCGCAGTTCCAGATCCATCGCTCCGGGGAAGACAAAAGGAATGCCGCCATCGTTGCCGCAACCGAATGGAATTCCGGCTCGATACAGGGCCATTGCGTTTTCACCCCCCTGAACGACAGCCGAGGTGAAATGCCTGGGATCCGGCCAGGGGATCAGGTGTTTGCTCTCGTTCTGCCTGGGGTCACTGAAACGGTGCAGGAAGCCCAGCGTCCCTGCTGCAAATTCCGGCTCCAGATATTGCTTTGCCAGTTTCGGCATGACAACCTGACGCAGTTTCTGCATCCAGGGAAGAATCCCCTTACCCCAGAAAGGATCGCCTTCTTTCTTATTGGCCAGACCGAACGCCGCCGATAAGGTCGGCACCGACCAGGCATGCGAATCCTGCATCTGCCTGACTTCCGCGTCAGTAAGCGGTCGGTCACGAACCACGTGTTCGAAGGTGCTTACGCCCCCCTGCAAACCGCGATGAAAACCATTATGCTCGGTCTGGTGCAGGGCGACCTGCTTTCCATCTTTTGCGGCCTGCTCGCAAATGGCCGCCACGGTCGGGGTATCCATTACCGGCATGGCATTGCTGGGTAAATATAAGGACACCGGCTGCTGGAAAATCTTGATGAAATCCGCGCCGCGATCGAAGGCCATCCGCACCGCTTCTTTGGCCTGCTGCGGCGTTTGCGCTTGCAGCACCATAGGATCGTCGCCCCAGAAGACCATTTTTTTGCCGTAACCGTGTTCGACTCTCAACACACAATTATTGATGATGCGCGGTCCGACGATTTCCCCACCTGCTATTTTTTCCTTCAGCTTGACCATGATCTTCGTCATGGCCAGCATATCGCGCACGCAGGTTACGCCATTTTTTACGCATTCTTCTGCGTTGCGCTCGATCTGCCGCTCAAATGCGAAGAGAATCCCAGGGGTTAACGTCATCCCGCAGGGCAAGGTCATGTGGCAATGCGCGTTGATCAGCCCCGGAGAGACATAAGCGCCTTCCAGATCCAGGCTGCGATCGGCATCCACCTTTTCATCGTTTTGCGGAATCGCCGCGATTTTTCCGTTCTGCAACACCAGGCGGCTCTCAGATCGGAGTTGTCCGGTATTGACATCGATCAGCCGTGCATTGGTCAACAGCAATCGCTCATGGGCCAATACCGGCGACTGTGCAGCAGTGTAACGGGAAGAAGAAGAGCCGGTCGCACAACCGGACAAGGCCCCGGCGGCTACCGTGGCCGCCGTCAACTGTAAAAACTGCCTGCGATCCATCATTCACTTCCTTGTTCGCTATGCATCCGTATGCTGGCGCTGCCTGCGCACCTTGGCGATAATACGATCCGTCATGCTCTCCCGCAGACCGGGTAGTACACGACTGAGCAGATAGACGAAGCTGCCCTTGAAACCGGGAATGATGATTCCCTTGTTTTTGTCCATTCCATCCAGCATGCCTTCTACAACCGCCTCGGCAGTCATCAAACCGGCTTTGTCGTTAATGGCTTTGCTTTCTGGCGGCTTGAACTGATCCGTATGAGCCAGCATCGGCGTGTCCACCTGAGTGGGACACAGCACCGATACCTGAATTCCAAGCGGCTTCAACTCTGCGCGCAAGGCCTGGGAGAATCCCACCGCAGCGAACTTGGAAGCGGAGTAGGTCGTGTAACCGAAGTTTCCGATCAATCCGGCCATGGAAGCCACGTTCACGATGTATCCCCCATGAGGCTTCATCGTTTCCAGGCAGGCTTCGACGGCGTGACGCAGACCATAGACGTTTAGCTGCATTGCCTTGTCGAAACGCTCAATGGGTTCCTGCTCGAACAAAACCGCACCACCCATACCGGCACTGTTTATCAGTGCCCAGGGCGCACCAAAACGCTGACAAGCCTCGCCCAACACGCGCAGCACTTCGTCGCGGTCTGTCACGTTCAAGGTCAGCGCCTCGAATCGTTGCTGCTCACTTGTCGCTCGTTTTCGAAGGGACTCCAACGCCACCTTTTGCTGTTCTTTGGAATCGATGGAAAACACCAGCACGTTGGCTCCCAGTGCGGAAAACACTTCCCCCGCAGCCAGACCGATTCCACTGGAACCCCCGCTGATATATACATTTTTCCCTTGTGCGTCCTGCCTTATACCCATTGCAACCTCCGCTTCGTCTCATCCAACAACATGGTTCGAATGGTGCCAGATCCGCGATGAGTGGGCACTATACCGCACTTATTCAGATTTCGAAAGAAAGGAAAAGGAAGGAATTTTTTTCTGACCGATATGTTGTTATCAGTAAGACCAGCTTGCGCTGATACTGAACTCACGCCCGCGATGGAAGGCTTCGGTGGTTTCATCGCCCTGGGTGAATTTCACCAGGTGATTGATCAGGTTTTTGGCTTTGAACGACAACTTGAATCCTTTGCCCAGATTCTGTCCGGCCACGAAATCCAACTGATGGTAGGGTCGCTCCAGAACATCGGGTGCTCCTTGTGCGCCGACTTCGACGATGCGTTTGCCGAATACGTTGTACACAACGGCCAGGTTGGTACCCCAATCGGCGTTGTCATATCCGATTTGCAGGTTGGCAACGTAAGGCGACTGCCCCTGCAAAGGACGTTTGTTGCTGGTTTGAATGCCGCTGTCTTCTCCAAGTTCGACACGCGACCAGATGTAGGTGAAGTTTCCCGCCAAATACAAGTCCGCTAATTTTGGATGCGCGAAATCGAAGTTTTTACGAAACTCCACTTCGCCACCCATATTTTGCGCGCCCTTTGCGTTTTCGTAGGTAATCGACAACTGTGCGCTGGGGATAACCACCGTTTCGATCGGGTCGGTGAATTTCTTGTAAAAGAAGCCGACAGACACGCTTTCCATTTCGCTGGGGTACCACTCCATACGGAAATCCACGTTGTGGATCGTCGCTCGTTTCAGATCCGGATTGCCGAAGATCTGCCGACCACCAGTGACGTCGTTAAATGTCGCCTGCGACAATTCACGAAAATCGGGCCGGGAAAGCGTCATTCCGTAACCTAACCGCAACTGCATGTCTTTGTAAAAGATCCATGTCAGCGTTGCGGCGGGTAGCACATCGACGTCGTTCAGATCAGCCTTTACCGGTTCTTTGTCCGGGTTGAACAATTCGAAGGTACGAACGGACTGCACCGACTGTTCCACACGCGCCCCGGCAGACAGATTCAGCGACTGGAGTATGGGCAGTTCGAACATAAGGTACCCGGCAATGATGCGCTGCGAGGCCGAGTAGTTGTCCGTCTCGCGGGTGATTTCCTCGAACTGAAAACCATCGTTTCCGATATTCTCAGGTACGAATATCTGTTCCGGCGTTTGGGATATAATATCCGTGTCGGTACTCAACTCGCCTTTGTGCTGAAACTTGAAGCGGCGCGTATCCACCGTTCGCGACCGATGCACGAAATTGAATCCGAATTTTGCCTTTGCTTCCAGATCCAGCCAGATTGCAAACGGCACGGTGATATCGAGACCGACATCGTGGTTATAATCGACCAATTCACTGAACACGCGCTGGTTGCCCTCGGGTCTGTCCGAGAGTATCCAGCGTTCGGTACCCGATTCGTAATCATAGCGGACTTCGCGCCGGTCCGGTTCGTCGCGCATGGCCAAGGAGAAAGTATAGCGCCAATCTAGCAGCAGGTTATGGGCCTGTGCGATTTCATGCTGACCGGAGAGCTGCTGAAAAAGCAACATGCGTTCGATCCAGCGCAAACGAGTGACACGGATATCTGTAGAAACATCCCGGTTGAATCCTTCGTAAATACGCGCTTCATCATCGGTGGTGCGAATGAGAATGGTGGTGCTTTTAAGTTTGTGATGTTCCGCAATTTCCGTACTCAGATCCAGAATACCACCCAAAGAAACGTTGCGCGTCAACGATTCGAAATCGTAACTATGCTGCAATTCCAATTCGCCCTCGTTGCCGACGATGTAATAGTTTCGTTTCACCTTGGATAGATCCCAGCTCTGATCGTAGCTGGCTGAAAGCAGAAATCCGATGGGCGTCGCACCGATTTTATAGCAATCTCCCACAGTAGCCGATAATCCAAGATCGGGAATCACCGTACTCTTATTCGGCGTCCATACATTGGACATCATTTCGCCGTAGTTTTCCAGTTCACTTGCCGTATATCCTGTGGAAGAAAATCGATCCGTCTCCAATAGCGGCTGGCCGTCACTGGCTTTGGATACTGCACCAGGCAATGAACGGGTTCCATCATCGATACCCAACCAGTCCCAGTCTCCGCCATTGTACTTCAAACCTTTTTGGAACGTCGTGTTGGTATTACCCCCAGCCGAGATCGATACGTTGGCCGTTAAATCCTCTGGACGACCACGGGTTCTCAAGCGAATCGTTCCACCACCGAATTCTCCGGGTAGATCCGCTGAATAGGTTTTCTGAATCAGCACGCTTTCCAGTATGTCTACCGGAAACATATCCAACGGCACCACGCGCCGTTCCGGCTCCGGGCTAGGCAACGTCGAACCATTCATCAAGGTGCTGGAATAGCGCTCGCCCATCCCGCGCACGTAAATATACTTTCCGCCGACCAGCGTCAAACCGGTCACACGTTTCAAGGCACCGGCGGCGCTGCTGTCGCCGCTTTTTGCAATCTGCTCTGCACCGATCACTTCCGCCACGGCGCTAGACCCCTGCCGCTCCCGGTTCAATTCGGCAATGCCTCCCTCTATCTGTGGGGCAACCACGGTATAGTCATCCAACTCCAATGACGAGGGAGTCAGCTCAATATCGACACTCTGTTTTTCATCGGCGGTCACCTGAACATCGTCGATAGTCTGCATACTGAAATCGGGATGCACCACGGAAAGCGCGTGTATGCCTGCCGGTAGACGCAACGTGAATTTTCCGTTTTTTCCACTTTTCACTTCCACATCCACTCCACGCACGAAAATGCGTGCGCCTTGCACCGGCTTGCGCTTTTCAATATCTACAACTGCGCCTTGTAATTCGCCGGTCGGCTGATTCTCGTCTAAAATCTGCTGCTTGCCTTGCAGTTTATGCGCGGCGACTTCCAACGAAACGAGCGCCGGGCGTCCGTCCGAGAACATCGTGACGATAGCTTCGGTAACTTCCCCAGTTACTACCTGAACGGAAGAAAGTTCCGCCTCCGCCAAACCCGCCTTCACGATGTGCAGATTATATGCACCGGGAGAGGTCACAAAGTTGACCATTCCCTTTTCGTTGGTTACGGAAGAATCGACGCCTTCCACAAATATCTCGGCTCCCGAAACGGGCGCACCATTTTCATCCTGGAACACGTAGCAGGAAATCGCGCCTACATCCTCACCCTGCTGGGAATTCGCCATTCCCGACAATAGCAACGTCAACGCAACAACCAGACCAATACCGGTAAAGACTTTCTGCACGTTACTCACACCTCCAGGGATCGCCAATACAGCTTTGCATGGCCGCTCGCAGATCAGCCGCATTACGGAACAGGTCTGACCGCGTCAGCTTTTTCAAATGAACTTCAGCGGCATCGTAGTCACCAACCTTGAAACAGGCATAAGCCAGGGCATAGCGGATATCTTCGTCTTCCAACAAGCCGAGACGTGACAGGCGGGGGGCCAGCCCGGCAGCCTGTTCGAATTGGCTCATTCGTAACAACAGACCCAATCGCTGTCGCATTTTTACGGGTTGTTCCGAAATTCTAGCGTTGTGATACAACGCGCGATTGAATTTCCCCGCCTCTCGAAACATCTCCGCCGCTTCCCGGTGGTAAGCTTTATTGTCAATGGCCGCTACCTCAAACAGCTCCGCAGCGGATAAAGGATGCTGGGCCTGTGCATACGCGCCAGCCAATCCGATCAGCACCGCTTCGTTGTCAGTAAACATCAAGCGAGCCGTTTCCAGTAATTGAACTACGGCCTCCATCTGCCCGCTACGCCGTAACGCCTCGGCAATCGCAAGAAACATACTCGCATCCGCGTTATCCGAAGCTAAAAGAGCTGCACTGGTTTCCAGTACCTGCTGAAATAGTCCTAGTTCGATCAGGTAGAACACTTTCTGACGCGCGATCCCCACCGCATCGGGAAATCGTTCTTCTCCCTGCTCCAGCAGGCTCCAAGCTATTTCATGCTTTTCGAGTTTCCAATAGCACTGAGCTTGCAAAATAAACAGACCGGGAGAACTCGTTGCAGCATCTTTGGCCAGATGCAGATGATCCAGAGCTTTTTGATATTCCTTCATGCCATAACGCGCTTGCGCCGCGTAGACATGCAAAAACGTGTCGGCGCTACCCAACTCCAAAGCGAGGTCGAAACGCCTTGCCGCATCCTTGAACAGGCTACGGCTTAGAAACAACAATCCCCGCAGAGTATGCAAACGAGCCAGATCGATGTTTTCATCCTTCTCATCAACATGGTTCAACGCATTCTCAGCACGGTCATAGTTGCCATCCTTGATCAACAACGCGGCCAAGGCGATGTAGTCGATTTCCTGTTCGGCTTCATCTTCTTTTGCCCATGCAGCGAAACACAGCATCGTCGACAAAATGAACGCCGTCAGCAATACTATGGTTGCATAACCTTTACCCATCTTCCTCATCATCCATTTACCTCAAGTCGAAGCGGATGGTCTGCCTGGCCCACACGCGCACCGCCTCACCTTTATATGTCGCCGGTTCGAAACTCCACTGTTTTACCGATTCGATGGCCGCTTCCTCGAACACGCCACTTGGTTGCGCTTCCAATACTTTGACGCGCACGACCTCGCCATTGGCATCGATGAGCAGGCTAAGTGTGACGTATCCCTCCTGCCCTTTTGCCCTTGCTCGTTTGGGATACACCAACTCGGATCGCGTACGTGCACGCGGAGGATCGTCCACGGCGTCTTCCGTCATCACGACATCCTTCACATTACCCAGTCCACCACCGACGAGTTGACTCACATCGGACGCATCGAAGTCGGGTATCCCCAGTGACAGTCCTGCAATGGAGCCTCCCAACTGAGGCAGTGGAGCCTGCGGTGCGCGATTGCGCCGGGTTTTCTTTCTGCGCTTGGGTCGAGTCTTTTGCTTTGGCGGTTGCGGTGGCTTTCTTTTTTCCACCTTAAATGACGATACCGTTTTGGAAGAATCCGGCTTGGGAGCTTCGATGTATTCATTCATAAGCAACAGCAGGGCAAACACCATGGAGGAACCAAACAGCATCCACAAAATCGCAACGATCTTGCGCCGCATTTTTTCGGCCTGCACTCGATCCGCTTCACTTCGCTGCAACTCAACCACGTCCCGCTTCCTTTTCCGTTGCCACTCCCACATCCGTTGCACCGGCCAGGCGACATTGGTCCACCACCTCGATCAGCCGCTCGGCAGCCACCCGGCGATCCGTTACGACCAATACGGTCTTAGCCGTGCTGCCCTTTACGAAATCCCGTACACGACTTTGCAACATGTAGGGACGCACTGGCGTACCATCCACAAAGATATCACCACCGCTGTCGATAAACACACGCAGCGCTTTGGTTGAGGCCTGCATGGCGCTGGAAGCGGAGGGTCGTTCCAGATCCAGTTTCATATCCTTAACGAAGGTTGTGGAGACCATGAAGAAGATCAATAGAATGAACACCATATCGATCAACGGTGAGATATCGATCCCCGCATCGGTTTCCTTGGTTTCTCGAAATTTCATACGTTCCTCTCGTTCCCACCATCACTACTTGTGCACAGAATATCCTTGATCTGCTCCAGTTCCCGCACCAGCGTCTGCTGCTTACGGTCCAGAATACGCCCCGCTACTCGACCCGGTACAGCCACTGCCAAACCCATCTGAGTGGAAAACAATGCCTGGGATATTCCGCCTGCGATGCCTCCCGACTGCGAATACAGCGACATATCTCCCAGTGAATCGAAAGTTTCGATCATACCGGTAACGGTGCCCAGCAATCCGGCTAAGGGAGCGGCCACCACGATGGCTCTTACCAGCACGGCGTAGGCATCGATATCGCGCACGAAGGGATAGAAGGCTTCGTCCAGATAGTTGCGCAGTTCTTCGGTTCGGTTGGCTTTGATGGAAAGTCCCAGCCGCACAGCCCGGTCGATGATTCCCTTGGCTTCGCGCTCGTATCCGCTAGAATAGCGCTCAACCAGCACCCGGACGCTGCGAGCGTTACCGCGTTTCAGTGTGGCGAAGCGATACCCCAGCGCATACCAGAGCACCAGGGTGCCAAGAATCAGCGGTGGCATGACGAAACCGCCCTGACCGAAATAGTCGAACAGCCTGGTAAAAATCTCCGTCATGCACCGGCCCCATTACCTTGCGACGTCTCTACGGAAACCGTTTTATCTGTACGATTCGTTTTCTCGGATTTCCCAACCATCTGACTACGGGGTTCGCCGTAGAGCACATAGACGTTAATCAGTTTCAGCGCGGCTTGTTCCATACCGACTTTAATCCGGTTCGCCCACCCGCTTAGCAGATTGCCAAACAATAACGCTGGAATCGCCACAATCAGACCTAATTCGGTGGTAACCAGCGCCTCCGATATTCCACCGGAGAGCATCTTGGGATCGCCGGTGCCGAATTCGGTGATGATATCGAAGGTGGAAATCATTCCGGTCACGGTACCCAGTAAACCCATTAGCGGAGCCACGGCGGCCAGCACAAGAATGATCGCACCGAAACGCTCCAGGTACGGCGTCTCATGCAAAATCTGCTCGGAAACGATGTCTTCCAGATTTTCCCGCTCCGTGTCCAGGTGCTTGATCGTTGCGACCAGAACCCTCGCCGTGGCGCCTCTGCGTTGCTTGCACAGTTCAATCGCCTCCTCGCGCCAGCCTTGTTCGATCAGCGGAGAAACACGTGCTATCAGTTCATCGGTATTCGATGCAGCCCGAGAGAGGAACAGGATACGCAACAGCACCAGCACCAGGGTGATCAAACCCATGAAGACGATTACCCAGGCGATCACCCCACCGCTTTCGATAACGGCCAGCGCGGTCTTGCCTTCTTTTGGTTCGATGCTCTTTTCTTTTGTGTCGTACAGAAAAATGTTCAATGTCTGCGGAATCTCACCCGCCGCGAAATCACGCGCGACTTCTTCAGTTGCTTCAGGCCAGATTTTCAAGCGACCATCACCTACCGGAGCCAATGCACCGGCACCGCGAGTTCCCACACCATAGCTGGCCACATTTCCGATCAGAATCAGATCGCCTTTTTCCAGGGTTCCGTCTTGAAGAAAGAATTCACCCTCCTGGCGGCGTACCGTGTTCAATTGGCCAAGCAGTACAGCCGCCTTGGCATAGACATCCGGAATATTTTCCAACAACAATTCCGGTTTTTCCGAATCCAGTTCCTGCACCTTGACATCGTATTCTGCCAAACTTCTCTGCGCTTGTTGGAACACGGCTAAAAGCGTTTCCTGCTTTTCTCCTACCTGCTCACTGTCCCTATCCAGCTCCAATAAGCGATCCGAGAGGCCATCGGCCTGGGCGCTTAGTCCCAATAGTTTGCTTTGTAGCGTGTTCAACTCCCGTTCCGCCGACCGAATGCGCTCGTCGCCTTCGTCCTGCAATTTCTTCAATCGCATTTGCATGTTGCGACGCTCGGCATCTAAAAATGCAAATTCCTTTTTATACGCCGCCTGTAGATCGGCTTTATCCGCCGCTAATGCAGGCAGAGAGTGTACTAACAGAACGAACAGAAAGACCCATTTCATGCAGATTTTCATAATGCACCCTCCTTTTCAGACAGTGCATTAGGCAACACAAAGTACCCGTTTCGTATCTGTTTTTTGAACGAATCGAACAGGGTTAAGATCTGATCCCGTGGCTTTGGCTCACTGACGGCTACGTACCTCCAACCTGAATTCTCGCGTTTCGCCATACCGCAGACGCCATCGGAAGTCTGGAAAAAAAGCATGATCATTCCGACCCTGGCAATTTCCGCCAACTTGTCTTCGCCGTTTAATTGAATGCTCTGTCGGTACAAGCCACTTTCGCGCGTCAGGCGAAGTTCATCTTCCACGAATGCCCACAAGCGCTGTAGGATGCGTTGCTCACTTAACTGACCGCTGTCCATTTTTCGTTGCAATTCTTCCAAGGCGGCTAAGCGTTCGAATTTCTGAAAAGGAAGCGAGCCTTCGACATATTCCCGGATGGCTTTGATCGAGGCCTGAACGGTGGGACGAAGCGTATCGCCTGTCGTTTTGTCCTTCGCCAGCAATTCACGCTGACGTTCCAGCGACTGCCCGATCTGCTTGATGCGAAATTCTTCTTTCTGAATCTGAACTTCCAGATCGGTTTTCCGTCTGGCCAATGAGCGCAGGCGATCCGCCTGATCGTTTTTCTGCTGCTCTAGTTTCATCGAAAGCGTTTCCACTTCCCCACGTAGTTTCACCAACGCCTCCGCCAGATCCGAAAGCTCCTCTGCCTTTGCCGTTGAAGTAGTGAATAGAAACGCAAATGCAAGGAAGAACCAGGCAACCTTGTGAAACCGTTGAAACATAACCATTCTGCTTTGCATGCTTTCAGCCTGTTCGTTACGACACGACTGGCGGATCGCGATTGATCCGCCAGCCGTATTGCTGTCCATAGTCACTTACAATAACGATCCTTAGTTCTGATCGTGCGTCGTCCAGCCCTGGGTCCAGTCGTTATCCGAACCGATGGCACCGATAAAAGAAGCTTCGGTAAAGAACGCATCGGAAGGAGCCTGACCGCCGGAGAGAGCGGGAGAGCCGGAAGCCGGGCTGAAGTCCGGAGCGGCCTGATTCATCGCATCGGCCAACTGCGGATCGGTAAGCTGGTTGCCGTCCTGGTCATTATAGAAATCTTCAACGCTGAACGGATCGGTGATGGCGTTGTCATCCTCGTCCTTTTCGTTATCCATCTTGAAGTTGGTCACGCAGTCGAGAATGCTGTTGGTGATGGTCAACTCACCACTGAGAGTATCGCCGCTCATCGCGTTTTCGAAGGTTTCGGTGTGATCAAGATCCAAGCAGGCATCGTTGAAACCGGTCACGATGAAGTTGCTGATGTTGGCGCCGGTGCCTTCGCGTAACAGCATACCCAGATCCGAGGCTTCCGAATCCGGCGATCCGATGATCGTGAAGTTGGACAGGGTCGGCTTGGAGCGCGGCGTTGCAGCATTGTCTTCAGCGTTGTTGTCCGCTTCGATACCCTGATCGCCCGCATCATCATATTGTTGCAAGACGACGAACTGGGCCATGCCCTGCCAGCCGTCGGTCCAGTCGAAGCAATCGTCTGCCGGACCGGTCACAAGCGCGTATTTCACGTTAACAGTGCCGCCGAAGAATTCAACGCCATCATCTTTGTTCATGTGAACCTGGATGTACTCCACGGTGGTGCCACTGCCCACACCCTGAAATGCAATTCCGTTCAACTCGTTATCCGGGCTGATGATCGTTCCTGCAAATTCCACGCGCACGTAGCGCAACACACCGCTGTTATCAGCCGCATCGTCGCCGCCGTACCAACCCGTGCCGCCTTCGCCGAAGGACTCGCAAACCACGCCTTCTTCTTCGCATCCGTTGACCGGCGCCAATCCGTTGATGATCAGGCCACCCCAATCTCCGCGAGATCGGCTACCGACTTCCTTGGAAGAGGTGAACACGATCGGCGCATCCGCCGTGCCTTCCGCCATGATTTTGGAATGGCGGGTAATCACCAAAAAACCGTTGGTGGAGCTTTCACCGTAAATGGTGGTTCCGGGTTCGATGGTCAGGATGGTCTGGTTTACATCGTCACCAACCGCGACCATACCACGCAGCACCCACTGGATATCGGAGGTCAACGTGAGATCCTCTGTGATGGTACCCGAAAGCGTGCAGACATCGCCGTCGCACTGTGCGATGCCGCCGTCGTTGTTGTTGTTGTCACCCTCATCGTCGCCACCGCAGGACACGGCCATCAGCAACATCGACAGTAAAAGCAAAACCATTAAACCATTCTTTTTCATTTCGTTCTCCTTGTTAATTATCAAACCAAGCTACAACACTCGTGATTCGATCATTTCTGAACTCGGCGCAGCTTCTATCTGCTGCTTTTTCCGTCGTTCATGATGGGGCTAGAATGGGGTTCGTATGTTCGGATATTATGATTGGCAAATTCAGATTCGGTTAATTTACAAAACCGAAAATGGATTCCGACCCTATGAATGACAATAGCAATGCCTTGCATATCGCATTGATATTATTAGGTTTATGTGTATTCTCAGTATACTGTTAAGATGAAAATCGGCAGGAGTAGTAAAAAAAAGAAATGTTAGCAAAAGAGAAAAGTTTCAAGGAAAGCGGAAGCCGATGCCTGCATCGACTCCGAACCCATCGACGAAGTGAATTTCCTTATCGCCATTGCCTGAAGCATCGGCGATCCAAAAGCCGGTGATACCGTATAAAACACCAATTTCCAGATGGATGGCGAAATCCGGGCTAAGATAAAAAGTACAAGCGACAGGAAATCGCCCGTAGATATCCAATCCATGCCCTAAGTCATCCGCATGCACATACCCCAAACGCATACCTACCCCAAAACTGGGTGCGATTCCTTCGAAATCGAAACGATAAACCAGATCGAAAACCAGTCCGCCACCCAGCAACACATCGCCACTATCGGGCCACTGCACGGAGAAATACGGGGCGAATTCTCCAACATATCCCTGATCGCCGACGTCGATATCATACTGCAACTGAGCGCCGTGGCGCATCGGTACGGTAAGCGTGGTGTTTTCCTGTTGCATGAAAAACTGGTAACTGAATTTGGGCACGAAAGTCAGCTTATCCAGCCACTGGTCGCGAGGTGGGTTTAGCGGCATCTCTACGACCTCCGTTGCAACCGCCGTCTGACTCCAAAGCATCAGCATGAAAACGGCCAGAATTAACCGTCTACTACAGCACATGAAATGTCCGGAAAACCACCTTGTCATCAAAACACCTTCAACAAACGAAAATAAGGATTTACCGCAAAACCGCTTGGCGCAAAGCCGAAAGCGCAATACAGATCCAGTTGGAAACTGTCCAATATCAACCAGTGCACGCCGGGACCGAAAGAATTCGCCCAGGCCAACGAAGTCGACTCGTCGTCCATGCGATAATTGGCGTTCTGTAGCGCTTTAGGATCGTGCGAGATTTTACGAAAGAGTGCGAAATCGTGATAGATAGACAACTTCCAGATATCGCGGTAGATCGAACCACGAAACTCCAACGACAACCACGAGGCGTTATCGATGTAATAGCTTTCACTATAAAAGGATCTCAACAATTTCCCGGCCAGCGGGACTTCATCGTAAAACACCGATGGTTCCAGGGTAATCACAGTGCGAGCCTTCAACCACAAATCGTGATACCCGAAATCGAACAGGTGTTGATAACTCGCATCGAAACGATAGAAGATGCTGACATCGACCAGGTACGGCACAAAGGAGAAACTGAAATTGCTGTGACGATCCCGCCGGATCTCATCTTCGCTCCAGTCGTATTCCAGCGTAAGCGGCACCGAAAATCGCCAATGTCGAAAGGGATTGAGATAAAAGTCTTTTCCCACCACCTTTTCAATTGAAAAGACATTTTTATGACCGCCGCAAACGCCAATCCCCAGATTCAAACCTTTGTACACATCGAACTGCATCCCTAAAACGACTTGATTGGAAAAATCCCAATAACTATCCAAGGGTAAATCCGTTCGCTGGTATTTGCTCAACTCACTCGAAATCGCAAGATTGAACTGTAATAGATCCGCGATTTTCGGAAAATCGTAGGTTGCGTTCAATCCGACATACGTAAAATCCACCCCGTAATCACCGGTGTTCAGACTCTTGCGGACCCAATAGCCACTAGCCAGTCCGATTCGAAAATCATCCCCTTCATCGAAAAAGAACCCACTATGGCGGTAAAAGGCTTCCGGCACCACACCATAAGACGATTCCATACGCAATTCCAAGCCCGGCCCATCGCTGAGTTTATGAATGCCGAGCAACACGTGCATTTCATAAGCCCCGGCCTTGGGAAACCATGCAAACTCCTGATCCGAAAGCTGCCAACCGGCATGCGTTACCGGTGGGGATTCGTCGAATTGCACCGAAACATGCTTGACCCAGAATCGCTTTTTGAGCTTCTCCAGTTCCTCTTCCATTACATACTGATTGTACACATTGAACGGCAGCTTGATGGTTAAATGCATCAGCGACGTCTGTAGCGGGTCGCGTCCCCGAATGATGATCTTTTCCAAGCGTCCTTCATCGATGGACACATAGATCTTGCCACGGTGAATTTTCGTCCACACACGCACCAGCCGATAGCCTTTGGCCATGTAATACTCAAGCAAGCGCTTACGAATCATAGTCGCCTTGCCTAAAAGAAACTGCTGCTTGCTCATCGGACGAATCAGATCGACGAGAACCGCATCCTCTACGCAAACGTTTCCTTTGATGAATACATCCTTTAGCGGTTCATTCTGTTCGGAGAAGTTACTTACATTTTCCTTGTTCAATGCGTTTTTCGACAGCTCGTTTGGATCGAAGGGAAACCCTGATTTTTGTGCATGACAGATCTCCACATGCATGCAACAACAGCCGATCAGCACACACCACAGCACGCTCCGTACCAAACAACGGAAATACAAACCGTTTTCACAATGCATCAGGTTGATGGACATCGGTTTTCAGGCAGGCCAAACAGTCACGATGATGAATTCTCCCGGTTGCTTACATTCCGATAGCTTCTCCATAGTCATCCTAGTTCTGCCACCAATCGACAAATAACGTGTAGCTTTCACACTCCCAGGCATCTTCCCAGGGACGAATTCTCACTTTGAAATAGCGAGAGTCGTTTTGCGTACACACTCCCGCCCAAGTGTATTGTATCGTTTCAGTAGCACAGCCGCTCAATGAACTGGAGCGGAGATAGTTGCCATCGGCATCGTACAATACCAGATCGTAGTCCACGCAGTCTTCACCGGTGGGCGGCGTCAACAACACTTCGATAGTGAATGACTCATTAGTAAACGGGACACAAATGCTACTGACTTCATGTGCATAGAACATCAGATAGTCTACATCCCCAGCCGGATAGATCGTACCAGGGAAACTTTCCTGATTGGCATCGGTCGCCACGGTACCCAGATCGTAAGCGGTGCTCGCTGTTTCATTCGGTTCGTAATTATCTTCCGCACTGCTGATATGATTATCTACCACGCCATCGCAATCATCATCGATGTTGTTGCAACTTTCATTTCCCGGATTTCCCGGTACGCAAACATTTGCCGCGCCGTTTTCACAAGCAGGCACCGTGCGTTGACAAGCACCCGTACCGCAGGTCAGATTTCCCAAGTCCAAATTATTGCATTCTCCGATAGAAGTTCCTGTACAGGTGCCTGTATCCGGTTGTTGACAGGTTTCGTTGCATACGATTTCCTGCACGCCACGCGGCTGGGATAAACACAGATCCGCCGCCGTCTGGCAGGAGCCCTGCCCGTTACAGGAAACATCCGCACCGGAAACGTTGGCCGCCCGATAACAGATGTTGTCTTCCCAACCATAGTAATATCCACCGCAGGTCACCAGGCCACATTCCAAGTCGGGATCGTCGCCATATGCGATGTTGGAGCAGATTCCCTCGCGCCCAGGCAGATCACAGCGCCGACACAATCCGTCGCAGACACTCGAACAGCAGACGCCGTCAATGCAGTATAATCCATCGCTGCATTGATCCGTACCGCTGCAAACCTGGCCGATTCCCTGATCCGGTACGCACAAGCCTCCCTGACAGTGAGCCCCACCAATACACTGCGAATCACCGGTGCAGGAAACGGGACACTGCGGTTCACTTTGAACCGTGGAACCGCTACAGTAACGTGGCAGATAATACCCGCAGTTCTTTGCCAATACAGAGCCGGTACAACCGCGATCGTCATCCAGCGCGGAGCCGGTCTGGCAGATATTGTTCACGCAAGCCGCTTCATTGCGATGCCCCTGGCAGGTCGCGGTATCATCGCAGACGGGCGACTGGCTGTAACCGGCAGGACAATTGGCGGCGCTGTAACAACAATCCCCCGCCGCGCAGCAAAATCCGTTCTGGCAATGTCCGCTTTCGCAATCGCTGTCTTCATCACAGGGAGAACCGCTGGGAAAATCCAATTGACACTGGCCGTCGCAATGCGCCTGCTCGACACACTGCGAATCCGACTGGCAGAAAGTCGGGCAACTCGGCTCGCTCTGATTCGGGTCGCCATTGCAGGTGGCAGGCTGATAGTAACCGCAAGTTTTGCTGACAATGGACGAATCGCAGGCGCTGTCATCCTCGATATCATAGATGCTGCCGCATTTGCCATCGATGCAAGTCGCGTCGCGTCGATGCCCCTGGCAGGACACGTGGTTGTCGCAAATCGCCTCTTCGGCGTAAGACTCCGGGCAATGAGCGGCGTGATCGCAGCAATCGCCGCTGGCACAACAGTAGCCGTTCTGGCAGTGCGCACTCTCGCAATCGCTGACTTCATCACATTCTGCGCCATTGGGCAAATCGGCCACACAGATTTCGTCGCAATGCGCACCGGAATCGCAATCCCAGTTGCTGCTACAGGTTTCAGGGCATTGTAAAACGTCCTGATCGAGTTGACCGTTGCAATATAAATCCGCAAACCATTCGCAGCTACGTGCCAGTTCCAATGCGGTGCAGCCGCTGTCATCGTCAACCGTCACCGACGAGCACTGATAGTCAACACACTGCGCATCGAGGCGCGATCCCTGGCAAGTCTCAGGCGTATCGCAAGCAGGTGCTCGCGAATAGTCTTCCGGGCAATTCTGCACCGCCGAACAACAATCCCCAGCGCTGCAACAGTAACCGTTCTGACAATGCCCGCTCTCGCAATTGCTGCTGTACACACAAGGGGAACCGTTCTGGAAAACGGCCACGCAGACTCCCTGTTGACAGGCCGCCCCATCGATGCAGCTCTGCTCATCTGTACAGCTTGTCGCGCAGATGTCACCGACACTCCCGCCGCCGATACAGCTAAAAGCACCGCAGGGTGTCCCGGTCGGCGTTGAACACTGCCCCTCCTCACAACTCGACGCAACGTAGACCGTGTATCCATCCTGCCCGTTACCGTCACAATGAGCCGCAGGGCACAGATTTTCGCCCTCGTCGGTTGAGCCATCGCAATTGTTGTCAACACCATCGCAGCTTTCCGCTACACCTTCACGAATGGCTCCATCTGTTTCATCACAATCGAATGCCGCGCAATCCACACCGATGCCCGCGCCATCTTCGTCTTCATCCAGACAGCACAGGTGGTTATCCGGCTCGCAGGCATAGCGCGTCACACCGAAACTGATCGCCACTTCGTTACAGGTGAATCCCGGCGGGCAGCTTTCGTAAGAGTCGCAGGGCAACAAGCAGGACGCACTCATCGAGCCATTGGCAGGCGCGCAGACATCGTTTGAGCGGGGGCAGTTTTGCAGCGTAACACTGCAAGATTCGCACAATCTCCCGGCAGCGGGTTGACAATCCTGTGAACGACTGCACACCTCACCGGGCGAACAAAGCGAGTGGTCGATAAGGTTATAACAATATCCGTTAAAGCACATATCCAGCGTACAAACCACATCGTCATTGCATTCCGTATTGTTGGAACAAGGAACAAGCGGTTCGTCCGTTTCTTCATCCGGCTCCCAATCGAACTCGAAGCAATCGGTTTCCATCTCCCAATCCGCTTCCGGTTCCATTTCCGGCTCCAACTCAGCTTCCGCGTCTGCTTCAATCTCCTCATCCAATTCGACTTCTTCGATTTCCGGCTCGATATCCAGATCGCCATCTGGAACGAATTCGTCCTCGTCACAAGATTCCGAGTCCAGATCCTGTTCCAAGCGTTCTAGATCGCCATCCGGTTGCAGATCCGAGTCCGTTTCCAGCGTATCGCCATCCACCGGAGAATCGATTTCACTTTCGTCTGCATCGATATCGCTATCGCCATCGATCACATCATCCCCATCCGTCTCCTGATCTCCATCTTCCGGGAAAACAGGATCGGGGTCTGCATCGCCATCGGGCGTCTGGTTCCAATCGGCGTCGACCGATGAGTTGTCCCCATCGGGAGTCACCACGATCTGATCGCCGTCCTCCGAATCGCCGCCTCCGATGGTGCAACCGAAACCGACAAATAATACGACTATGATCCATACGATCTGTTTACATCGAAGCATGACGTAACTCCGCTTTTCAAGCACCGTAAAAAGAAACAGACGTTCGTTACCGGTGGCCCCATCAGATCGAATAAGTAGGAAAAACGACTGAGCGGGTGTTCTACCGGCAATCCATTTAAGGCAAGACAATAGCGAAACCAGGACCAATTTCCGGCCTATCTACCTTGCCGGGTAACGATGAAAGATGATGTTCCTCGTGTGGCGTGGCCCGCAGCTGCTTTCTTCAGGATAGGCAATGCCCCAGAGACTGTCAACGATTAATCGGGTGAAAAGAAGTTGTTGGCTCATGAAGCTTGGATAAGTCATGTTTGTGTAAGCGCAGAATTTCAGCACCAGTCGAAAATGAAGCTCCATGTCACTCCATGCAACTCCAATGTGCGCAGGATTGCTTTGTTTTTTTAATCATCCGCACCTTGCCTGCTTGACTTTTCCCTTTACACCGCGTACATAGTCAAAACATCCGAAGCTGATAGATTTCGCCGGGAGAAAAACGCCATGCGTATTGCCAAAAGCGCTAGAATTTCCGAACTTGCCGACATCGAAGAGTCGGTTCGAGGCAGCCGCATCGATATCGGAGAGGACGTCATGATCGACTCCTTTGTCAAAATCAAACCGGCGGGTGGCTCGGGAGATCTGGTAATTGGCGAACACAGCTATATCAATTCCGGAACCGTGATGTATACCGGCAACGGTGTCCGCATCGGAAAACATGTTGCCATAGCCGCCAACTGCACCCTGGCACCCACGAACCACGATTTCCGCTATAAAAACAGGCTGATTGTAGAACAAGGCTTTTTGCCATCCAAAGGCGGCATCGTGATAGAAGACGATGTCTGGATCGGCGCCAACTGCGTTATTTTGGATGGTGCGCGCATTCGACAGGGCGCGGTGGTTGGTGCGCATTCACTGGTCGTCGGGGAACTCCCGCCCTATTCCATCAGCCATGGCCGACCGGCAACCGTCAAAGGGGAACGAAACTGATGTTCACCGTATTGGGTGCAAAGGGGTTTATCGGCTCCAGGTTGGCTGAAAGCTTGAAACAGGCAGGAGAAGAAGTCTACTGTCCCGAGCGTAACGAAAGCCTGACTGACCGTGAACTGGGTCACGTGTTCTACTGTATCGGCGTCACTTCCGATTTTCGACGGCGACCGTTCGATACGGTGCAGGCGCATGTCTGCGAATTGCGCCGCATCCTGGTAGAAGCTCATTTCGACTCGCTGCTGTATCTGTCTTCCACACGGGTTTATAGCAGCGGAAACAATGGAGACGAGCGCGCCACATTGCAGGTTACACCGGCCATCGACGAGGATTTGTACAATATTTCCAAGCTGATGGGAGAATCCTTGTGCATGGCGGCCAAGGAACAGGTGCGCGTGGTGAGGCTGTCCAATGTCTTCGGCTATCATCCCAGCAGTGACACGTTTTTGCATTCGATTGTCACCGAAGCCTTGACGAAGAAGCGCATCCGCCTGCGCAGTGCGCTGGATTCGGAAAAAGACTATGTTTCCATTGAAGATGTGGTTGCCCTGTTGCCGCGCATCTCGTTGGAAGGCAAGAGGCGCATTTACAACATCGCCAGCGGTCGCAATACGACCCATGCCGAACTGTTAAAAGCCCTGGCCGCACAACTGGGCATCGGTTTCGATGTCGACCCGGATGCCTGTAGCCAGCGTTTTCCACGCATTGCCATTGACCGCATCAAGCAGGAATTCGGCTTCAAACCGGTGCATCTGCTGAACGCTCTGCCCGAGTTGCTTTCTTCTTATCGAAAATAAAACAGAATGGCTACGGACTACTGGAGGAGAAACGGTATCATTCCTCCAATTCTTTCAGTCACTTAGTGAATTTTCGTTCACTAATAAATCCTGCCGAAACAGGCAAAATCACGTTGACGAAAGCCCCATATCTGGAATATAGTACTAGAAGGTATTTGTGTACGCGAAAGCCACGACGCGACCATCACCTGAAGGAAACAGATTTAACCAACGGATAATTGTCGTTTATGACCTGCGATGCTGAACCACAGCCTAAGGGAGTTTGCCCAATGTACGCAGTAAAGAAATGGGGAGTACTTTTCCTGATCGTCTTCATGCTCGTGCTAACCGGATGCAGTGGCGGTGACTCCGCCAGCACGGACGGTGATACCGATGGCGACATCACCGGAGATGTCTGCGATACCTGCGGACCAGGCGAAGCCTGCATCGGACCGGAAGACGGTTTCCTGGACCCGATCTGCGCCGCTCCCTGCGTCATGGTGGGCGACTGCCTCGAACCGAACATGCGCTGTGTCAACTTCGCACCGCCGGGATCGGATTTTTCGGAAGGCTACTGCCTGCCGGAAGATTTTTGCAACGACGCTTCCTGTCCGAAATTCTGTGAAACCGATGCGGATTGCATTTACGTCGAGCATTACGTCTGTGACCATACCACTGGCGAGTGTGTCCCGCGTAACGAAACAGATGGCGACCTGGATGGCACCGACGGTGACACGGATGCAGTAGTCGTCGATGGCGACAAAGACATTGAAATTTCGGAGCAGCCCGCCGATCCACAGGTCATTTACACCAATCCCTGCGATTTCGGTTCGGTAGCATTCGGCATGACCGGTGAATGCGAAATCACTTTCGAAAACATCGGACCTACGCGCGAAGCCTGCCTCATCTACGCGCTGGATCAAAATACGGAAGAATTCGCAGAATTTTACATCGACGAGGAAGATGTGCTGGAAGACGGACAGTCCGTCTGCCTGCCGGTCGGCTCCAGTTGGAAAGTGCTGGTTCACTATACTCCCAATAATCCTGGGGCAGACACCGGTTCGATGGAAGTCATCGTTACCGGCGAACCGATTTCGCGCTTCTACGTCGATCTCGTTTCCCGAGAAAAAGGTGAAGTCCACGCCTACACCACGCCCGAACCGCCCAGCCCACTGGACTTCGAACGGGTTCGGCTGGAGAGTTTCCGCACATTGCCGGTGACGATCGAAAACCGGCGTGTGGGCGACAGCGACAACAAAACCATGATCGCGAGAAACTTCCGCTTCGACGCGCCCGAGGATCTGAATTTCGAAATCGAAGACAGTGTCTTGAACGATCAAGGTGAAATTTTGCTTGCGCCGGGTCAACAGACCGATCTGCCGATCACTTGTCACCCGATCCGCGAGGGAGAACACACCAACACGTTGATCTTCGAAACCAACGACAGTAATAATCCCTTATTTGAAATCGATGTCATTTGCGAAGGTGTACAGCCGCGCATCTGCGCCACCCCCTACCCGGTGCTCTTTGGTGAAGTCGCCCTGGATACCCGCGCCAGCGAGTATGTGGAAGTCTGCAACTGCGGCGGCTATGAATTGAACATCGAGGAAGTGGGTATCGAACCTCCCGAGGCGCTGGCCTTTATTTACCAGGTCATGGACGCCACGCTCCCCATTACGCTGCCTACAGCGGAAGATGCCATCGACGGCAACGACTGTATCCAGGTCAAAGTCAGCTATCTTCCCAACCGGCAGGGTAGCGAACAGGCTTACCTGGAAATTCTATCGAATGCGCCGGGAAACAACATTTTCCAGATTCCACTAGCCGGTACCGGTGTCGGTGCAACCATCTGCACCCAACCCACAACGCCCATCGATTTCGGTGTGGTTCGTTTCGGTTCCGGTTCCGGCGGAGCGAGCGCCACTCCCAAGGATTTTGAAATCTACAACTGCGGTCCGGCGGGTACATCCGCTTACGTTTGCTGCATCGACATGCAAAACGACACCAGCACACCGGATGGCACCTTCTCCATCACCAATCCCGACGCCGGACAGGTATTGCCCAGCGGTTGTGATAACGGCACGGAAGATTTTACAGGGTGTATTGCACTGGCGGGGGATCAACGCATCCGGTTGACGTTGAATTACGAACCGACCGAACATGGCACCAGCGACAGCATCCAGCATAAATCCATTATTCGCATCCCGGCCAAGTCTTCCAGCACCCACGATCTGACCCACTTCGTGGAAGTCTTCGGAATCGCTAGCGAATGCGAGGAAGGCTGGTACGATCTGTCGCCCGACGTTCCCGGCTGTGAGTATCAGTGCGACTACGAAGATAGCTGGGACGAGCCGGATATGGACTTTAAAGACAGCAACTGCGACGGCATCGACGGCATGATCGAACGCGCCATCTTCGTCAGCCAATCCGGCAGCGACGAGACCGGCGACGGCAGCATGGACAATCCCTTCCGTAACGTCAATACCGGCGTGTTCAGCGCCATCAACTCCGGCAAAATCCACGTATACGTTTCCGAAGGCACCTACTTCGAGCGCGTGCAACTGCTGGATACCATTAGTGTTTACGGCGGATATCGCCAATTGGTCACTTCAGGTGAGTTGAACGAAGCACCGCTCGGCTGGAAACGCGCCATCACGCATACCAGCATTTTCCAGGGTGGTCAGGTCGGACTCGACGCCAACCTGCTGATGCATCCCACCACGCTGCAATTCGTCACGATTTACGCCGATAACGGCTCCGACAGCAACAAGAGCAGCTACGGGATCTACTCGCGCAGCAGCAACGGCCTTGTACTTGAAAATGTACGTGTTTTCGCCGGTGCAGGGCGCGAGGGAGCCTACGCCTTCAACGGCGGAGAAAACGGTGAAGTCGGCTACAGCGGCACCAGCGGTCAGAGCGGACGCGAAGACGACAGCACCTTCTACTGCAACAAGGAAGGACGTCCCAACGTCGGCGTAGGTGGTCGTTCCAACTGCGATGCGACCGGCGGCAATGGCGGCTATTCCTGCAAAACGGGCGGCAGTTCCTGCGCGGGATATACCGGCGGCAGCGGTGTCGGCGGCGCGGAAGGCGGTCCCGGACATACCGGAAGCTACGGCTCACAGGGGCAAAGCGGCTCCGACGGCTACAACGGAGCACAAGGAGAAGGTGGTACAAACGAAGGCTACCTGACCGAAGGTCTGTGGGAACCGAACGACGGCCAGCACGGCAGCGCCGGCGGTAACGGCGGCGGCGGCGGTGGCGGCGGCGGTGGCGGCTCCAGCCACTCCACGTTGACCTGTGAAGACTGGGGCGGCACCGGCGGCGGCGGCGGTGGCGGCGGTTGCGGCGGCACCGGCGGCGGCGGCGGCGAAGGCGGCGGTTCCTCCTTCGCGCTGTTCCTCTACGACAGTTCACCCTTTATCATCAGTTGCGAATTCAACACCGATAACGGCGGCAATGGCGGCAACGGTCGCCAGGGCGGCGAAGGCGGTCGCGGCGGCGATGGCGCTCCCGGCGGCGAAGGCTACGACGAAGGCAAAGCCGGCGGTCCGGGCGGCAATGGCGGCTGGGGCGGCGACGGCGGCTCGGGTGGCGGCGGTGCAGGCGGTCTGTGCATCGGCATCTATCGCGCTGGAACCTCGCAGCCCACCATGGACGGCGAGAACACCTTTAGCCTGGGTCGTCCCGGTTTTGGTGGCTCCCCTGGGGATGCCGTGTACGGCTACGACGGAGAAGACGGCTTCAAAGCCGATGTTTACCCGGAGATGTAAGTGACGAATTATGATTTGCAGCCAGCGGGCCGCCTTCTGTTTATCGGCGGCAATACGGGGTTTAACATGAAAACGAGGACAGTATCGATGCAATGGATCAATCGCGCAGGTGTTGGCTGGATGATGGTAATTGCCTCCCTCCTTCTTCTGTTCACCGCCTGCTCCAGCGACGGCAGCAGCTCCGATCCGGGAGATGGCGATGTCGATATCGAATTGGAAAATTACGTCGACATCGGTGGGATATGCAGCACGGATGACGACTGCGGCACTGGCCGCGTTTGCGTGGATACCGGCGAAGGCAAATACTGCGCGGTACCGATGTGCGATAGCAGCGTCGATTGCGCCGATCTGGGCGCAGGTTGCTACTGCCAGATCAATCGTTGCGTCTGTCCGGTGGACGGCGATGAAGACAGCATCACCGATGGTGACAACAATATAACGGACGGTGATAAAAACACCGAGAGTCCCGTGCTGGGCGTCGATCCGTCACAGGTCGATTTCGGTGCAGTGCCTCGTCAACATTTGGTTTCGAAAGAAATTTCCGTCTTTAACGCCGGAGTTGACATTCTGGAAATCAACGCCACCGACATTATCCCCTACCAGGCCAGAGACGATTTCCCAGACTGGCCCGACTGTACAGAGCGCGGCGATACGTCGGAGTTTTCGATTCGCGAAGGCTATTCCAGCACAAACAACGTAAAAGAACTGGCCCCGGAAGATTCACACCATATCACCGTCGACTATGCTCCCGACAATCCTGGTCTGGATTGCGCTATTCTGCTGATCGGCTCCAATGCCGGAGTAAAATACATTCCCCTGCGCAGCCAGGAAAAGGGTGACGCGGTCATCAAAGTCGAATGCGACGATGATCCGACCCTGGTTCCACCCGATCAATATGCCGATGCCTGCCTGTATGGTCTGACGCCGGTTGGTGAGGCGCAACTGATGCAGGTGAATATCAGCAATGAACGCCAGAACGATTCGGACACCAAATCTCTGATTATCACATCCATTCGCCTGGAAGATTCGTTGAATGAAAACTACGAAATCGACCAGCAAAGTATCGACTGGAACGGCAACGGTAACCAGGTCTGGCTCTCTCCGGGCGAAACGGAGACCATTACGATGGTCTATCAGCCCCGCAATCAGGATGAGCATACAGCCACACTGTTGATCACACATAATGACGACCGCGATGATATCGAGAATCCCTTGCGGGTCACGTTCTATGGAATCGGTGTGGTGCCGCAGATGGTGGTGCAGCCATCGCCGATCAACTTCGGAAGCGTATCCGCAAACGACTGTAAAAGCGTGACCACGCTGATCTGCAATCGTGGCGGTGCGGATTTACAGGTAGATAGCGCCGTATTACGCAATGTTACCGACCCGGAAACGGATGTTTTCCGCCTGGATCTCGACCCGGATATCGACGGAACAGAGAATATTCCAGACGTAGTGTCTCCGGGTTTATGTAACCCCGAAGACGAAGCCATCGCCATCGAAGTTCTATGTTGTCCCAGAGGCGAAGAAAGTTACAGTAATTTCCTGGACATTCGCAGCAATGACCTGGCCTTCGACAACAACCTGATGCCGGTTCCGCTGACCTGCACCGGCACCATGCCCGACTGCCAGATTTCTCCTCTGGATCTGAACTTCGGCAGCGTTCAAGTCGGCTCGCAGAAAATGATGACCGTAATCGTGAAAAACCCGGGACAGGCAACGCTGCACATCGATGACGCCTACATCACCGGCAGTCTGAACTTCTCGCTGGACAATACGCTTAGTTTACCGCAGGAGATTCTCCCTCGTTCCGACGCACTGAATATCAATGTCTTTTTCCTGGCCACCAGCCAGGGTAATTTCCAGGGCGAGTTGCACATCATTCCGCGCGATGGCGATTGCGAGGAAACGGTGATTCCGCTCTTTGCCACTGCCATCGTGCCACAGATCCAGGGTCCAACGGAATGCGTAACCTGGAACGACGTGCAGGTACCTCCCGCCGATATGACCGGTGAAGAGTTGGAAGAAGGGGGCTGGATCGAGCACAAGCAGATTCTATTGACGAATCCCGGCTCGGACACACTGAACATCGGTGAAATCAAGTTGCCGGCGTTCTTCGGCGACGAATTCAAGATCGTGCATCCGCCATTGCCCACTCCCATTCCGCCAGGTGGTACTTTCGGCATCGATGTCAGTTACATTCCCGACTCCTACGGCGAAGACAACGCCTATATCATCGTGTGCAGTAATGCCAGTAATGCCTCCGGCTCCGATTTCAGTTGCAACGACTCAACCCTGACTCCGCACGAAATCTGCCTGGTTGGTAACGCCATTTCACCGCAGTTGAACGTGACCGCCACTAGCACCAGCGCCACGATCACCCCGGTCGGCTGTGCCGCTCGCTGGCTGAACGTGACCTACATGCCGGATATGGAACCCCTTTCAACATTGGTGACACTGACCAATAACGGCACAGGGCCGGTGCGCATCACCGATATCGACATGGGTTTCGCCATCGATGAAGACATCTACATCCCGGAAGGCGGTATCCAGCCGCCCATGGATGAGTGGCCCGAAACCGGTTACGAACTTAATAACGGCGACTGGATCACCGTGACCGTCTTCTATAAACCCAGCGCCGACGGCAACGACAGCCGCACGTTGGACATTCACCACAACGATAAAGACGCCGCCTGCCTTGGCAGTGACGCAGGCGATGATTACCCGATCTGGTACTATCGCTTCTCCGGTTCTTCCAGCGGCAATACGGACCCGGTGGCCATCGTCAAATCGCCTCCGGGAGTACCATCAGGTCAAAACGGCACCCGCCAGATCGTGGTCAACCTGGGTGAGGAAATCAACCTGGACGGCTGGTCCAGCTACGACCCGGACGATGACCCGGAAACCGCGGTGGCCGAAGACAGCCTGACCTGGTTCGAATGGACCGTAGACGATACCGACAAAGTGACCTTTACTTCGGCGGTAACGGAAGGCACCGCCCAAGAGGCCGGTCTGGTTTCGGCACGCTTCGACTACACCGGTGAGTACAAAATTCAACTGCGCGTACGTGATACGCGCAATGCCTGGTCCTCTACCGTGGATCTCGATTCGCAGCTAACGGTGCTCGTGCAGCAGGCTCCCACGGCCAAAGCCTACGCCAAGCTCTGCGACGATCCCAATTTCTCTACCAGTATGCGCGTGGAAGCGGGTACGACGGCCTGTTTCGACGGCAGCCTGTCCAGCGATCCAGACGGCACTATCAGCGAGTATCGCTGGTACGTGCAGGAACTCGGCGGACAATCGGCCAACTTCGCCGTCGGTTCTTCCCCAAGCTCAAGCTATACCTTCACACAAACAGGAACTTACTACGTCAGCCTGATCGTTGTGGACAACGAAGGTAACCTGTCCGATCCGAATGTGGATTTGCAGGAAGAAGTGACTATCGAAGTGTTCAAGGATGAAGCTCTCAAAATTGAAATGGTCTGGAGCGGCCAGGGCGACGTGGACCTGCACTTCCTCAAACCGGGAGGCTATATCGATACCAATGCCGACTGCAACGCGGCCAATCCCATGCCCAACTGGGGTACATGCGGCATTCCTCAATTTACACAGAGTAGTTCCAACGGTATCGCTCCGGAAGTCGTTGAGCACGACAATCCCTGCGACGGCATGTACGGAGTAGCCGCCAAATTCATCACACCGCTGCAAGATTGCGGCTACGTGCGAGATTGCCGCTGGTTCTACGATGACTGCGAAATCTGCGATTGTGACTGTAAGCCCTTCTGCCTGGTGTTGCGTATCTGCTGCAACGACTGCGAAGATTGTGTAGACGAGTATGTATGCGAAGACATCGCAGCCGACTTGACCTTCCGTGTCTTTGCCGGCGATTCGCAGTATCCTACCTTCACCGTTACCGGCTCAAGTCGAGTTGTCGAACATGCCGGAGACGTGTACCAGTTCAACCTCTGGAGACAGAACGGTGAATGGTTGAATGTGCAGTAGCTTAATGTAAAAACGTCTAATATTGACAGGTCGGGCCAATTTTGTGCCCGGCCTGTTCTTTATGAAGTAATATTATCAGCTTGCGGAACTTCAATAATCTTATTTCAACAGGATTCGCTTGATTGACTACGCCTGGAAACAACATGCAACGCCTTGATAAAAGCCTTGTTTTTGCATTCTTGGCTATCAGCCTTTTTTCACTGGTCTACATTCCGGCGCAAGGCTGGTTTATACTGTTGCTTTTTGGGCAGGCGATATTGCTGAAACGGATCAGCCAGCATTCCCCCTTTTCTTCCCTCTTTCTATTTCGAACAAACATCTTATTGGCATCATTCGTAGCTGCTCATAGCTGGCGCGGCTGGTACCTGGACGGCGTATTCTGGCTTGGGCCATTGATATTACTGGTGTTTCTTGTTACAGCACTCCAATTAACAGGCTTACGTCCACCGCCCAAATCGCCCTCCCCTTTTTCTCGTTTTCTCTGGTTAGGTTTGCTGGTGCTGGCCGTGTTCACCTCAATTGCAGCATGGGTTGCCACTCTTTGGTTTCCACCTAATATTTCGTCGCAGAGTCTCGTCCTTGATGGCTCACTCTATAACGATCAGCTTTGGCTTATGCCTGGCACCGCAGTTGCCGCAGGCGCAGAGTTGCCCTTTCTGTATGCACTAATTGCATGGACGCTTTTCCTTGGCGCGGCGGTGGCATTGGCAGCGGAAGAAAAACTACACGGAATTTGCCAGTCACACCTTTTAAAAGCTGCCAAAGTATGGCTGCTCGTTGTCATTATTCTCACTGCGGTGCAGGTTATCGGCTGGCTTGATCCACTGATGCACGCCTTTGAAATCGATGCAGAAACACGTCTCTGCGTCCAACAACAGAAAATAAGCGACGAGAAAACCCCGGCTTCGGTGCAAGCGAAGTTGAAACAGCGATTGGAAGATCTTGTCACCGCTCGCCGAATGGGTTTGCCTTTCGTTGAATCTTCAGCCCTTGTGCAAGCAATGCACGCCGCTGCCCAGGCGGGAGAATCTCCCCTTGCTGCTGTGTTCGCGGCGCAATACCAACACGTACACAATAAAGACCAACAAGCCGAGTTGGAACTGGGTGGACGTTTGCTGT
This sequence comes from Myxococcota bacterium, assembly GCA_965140415.1. Lineage (GTDB taxonomy): Bacteria > Myxococcota_A > SURF-8 > SURF-8 > SURF-8. The sequence goes on along the minus strand of OZ223209.1, from coordinate 1,929,182 downwards.
TGGCCGGTCAGGTTCGCCCGGCGCTAAACCAGTTCAACGAAGAAAACTACCCGGATTCCAAACTGTTAGCGGCTTCTCCCTGTAATGCGGTTCAGGCTCTGTGGATCTCGGAAATATGGCGCTCGCGTAATCGCATCGATATTGTAATGGATACGCTCAAACCCTTTGTTCATCTCCCCCAAAAGGGAGAAACGATGATTTTACGGCCTGCGGAAAACATCCCAGCCGAACAACAGGTTTTACGGCGTTATGGCGACTACTGCATTTATTCGGGACACTACGACGAAGCCCGGCGCATTGCCAAGTCAATTCTGGCAGTCAATCCCGAAGATCCGCTGGCCCTGAATCAGATGGCGGAGATCCTGATCGAACAGGGGAAATTCACGGAAGCTTTTCCCTATGCCTCCGCCGCCTGGCGGCAGGATCGCAGCAATTACCGACTTGCAGGGAATCTGGCGATCGTCAATGCGGAACTCGGATACGACATTCCACTTCGCCGCCTTAGAAAGCGCATGACCTTGAAATTCCTTCCCACTGCCTGGGAAGGCAAACAGAAGTGGCGTTTGTATCAGAACGGCGAAGCGTACCTGCAAGGAGAGTTCGTACCCGGTCCGGTTCGTCTGGAATTCGGCGCCAGTGCAACGGCGATAAAGGGCAAGTACCCGCGTATGCAACTGTGGATCAATGGAGAAAAGATCGACGAGCAGGACGCCGTCAGCGATCAGTTCGTGCGCTACGCCTTCGAATTCACGCTGCGGCGCGGTCCCAACCGCATCGCCATTCACTTCGAGAACGATCAAGCCGAAACGCAAGGCAATCGCAACCTGTTTTTAGGTGCAGGGCGCTTTCTTTCCCGCATCCAGGCGAAACCAACGCCAACGGAAGAAACAGCCCCCTAAGCCGTTTGGCTAACAGCCGGAGAACGCCGCGAGAAGCCCTCGCCGATCACCTCGTGAACGTCGGTTACCGTCACAAACGCCATAGGGTCCACACTTTCGATCAATCTCTTGATGCGCACCAGTTCCGACCGGGCACACACGACATACAGAATCTCCCGTTGATGTCCGGTGTAGCCACCGACACCCTTTAAAATCGTAACACCACGATTCAGTTCGTCGATGACCGCCCGGCTGATTTCGTTTTCCGCGTTGGAGATCACCATCAGCGCCTTGGCGCGGTACGCCCCCTGCTGCACCAGATCCACGACGCGAGTGCCGATAAACACCGCCACCAGCGTATACATCGCCTGTTGTAAATTGAGATAAACCAGCGACAACGCCAGCACGAAGATATCCGCGCCGAACAAGGTACTGCCGATACTCCAGCCGAAGCGCTTGTTGGCAATACGCGCCAGAATATCCGCACCACCGGTGGTACCACCGAAACGGAAGACCAATCCCAGTCCCAATCCCATACAAACTCCCGCATACAAAGCCGCCAGTAAAGGATCGCCCAGCGGCATACGCATGGAGTCGAAAATCCATAACGCCAATACCAGCGCCCCCGTTCCGTACACTGTATACACGGTCTGACGCCCTCCCAGTTCGATCGTCCCCCAGATCAACAGCGGAATATTCATGATCAGCAGAGTGGAACCGGGGTTGATGTCCACACCGAACTTGATCAGGATCGCCAATCCAGCCAGGCCGCCTTCCGCCAGATGATTGGCTATATTGAAGAAATTCAACCCGAAACCGATGATACCGGCCCCGATAGTGATTGCAAGAAGGCGTGTAATTACACTGCGCAGCGATTCGGGAAGATGTTTCATGGTGAACCTCCTTACTGGCTAGCCGCCATCGACAGACACGAGACGCCGAATAAAACAATTGAAGGGCGTCCCGGAAAAAGACCACGCGAGGATAATGATTTAAAATCGGAATTCAACAAAAAAATTCAGAATTCTCTATCTACTTGTTTTCACAGACATTAAAGATCCATTCAGGAGGAGTCTGCACCGATTTAAACAAGCGCATTCAGTACGCTTGCAAAGGCTGGAAACTTTGCTATAGTAGCCCCTCTGTTTGGACTGATTCGTTAGGATGGAAGCGATGGAGCTATATGAAAAAGTAGTGGCGGGTAACTTACGCGCGGCGTCACGACTGATGCGCTTGTGCGATGACGATTTCGAAGGAAACGTCGATCAGATGAAAGCCCTGTATCCTCACACCGGTAAAGCCGCCATCATCGGCGTCACCGGAAATCCGGGATCGGGCAAATCCACCCTGGTGGACCGCATGATTGCGCGTTACCGCAAGCAGGGATGCCGGGTAGGCGTGGTGGCCATCGATCCGACCAGCCCCTTTTCCGGTGGGGCGATTATGGGCGACCGGTTGCGCATGGAAAATCATTTCACCGATGAAGAAGTCTTCATCCGTTCGCTGGCTACACGCGGGCATTTGGGCGGTCTGTCCAAATCCACCGGTGAAATCATTCGCGTAATGGAAGCCTGGGGTGCAGATCCGGTGATCGTTGAAACGGTCGGAGTCGGTCAGGCGGAGGTGGATGTCGCCAAGATGGCGCATACTTCCATCGTGGTCATGGTGCCCGGCCTCGGCGATGAAATCCAGGCCATTAAAGCGGGCCTTATGGAAATCGCAGATGTTTTCGTGGTGAACAAGGCCGACCGCGAAGGTTGCGAGCGCACCTACAACGACGTACAGACGATGCTGGAAATGGTGCATCCGCAGGGCGACGATCCCTGGCAGCCACGAGTATTGAAAACCATCGCGTTCAAAGACGAAGGCATCGATGAAGTTGTAGACGCGGTACAGGCACATCGGGACTGGCTTATAAAAACCGGACAACTGGAAAAGCGCAAACGTCAGAATGCGGAACTTCAGTTTTTCGATCTGCTCTACGATGCCTTCAATCAGAAGGTACAGGGAATGCTGGCCTCCGATGAATACCGGGACTGGCGCGAACGGCTGGCACAACGCGAAATGGACCCGTACAGCCTCGTTGAGGATCTCAAACACAGACTGATTGTAGACCCGAGTTGAAACGGATTCAGTAACGATGACGGCCACTCGTAAAAAAAGCGCTGCTGCCAAAGCACCCTCCCCGATGATGCGGCATTTTCTCCAGGTCAAAGCGGACAATCCCGACTCCCTGATCCTGTACCGCTGCGGCGATTTCTACGAAACGTTCTACGAAGATGCCCGCGTGGCGGCGCGCGAACTCGATATCACCCTGACCTCGCGCGATAAAAACTCCGAATCTCCGGTGCCGATGGCCGGAGTTCCCTATCATGCCGCCAATCAGTACATCACGCGCCTGATCGAGAAAGGCTACAAGGTCGCCATCGTCGAACAGATGGAAGATCCCAAGCAGGCCAAAGGCATGGTCAAGCGCGATGTGGCACGCATCGTCACTCCCGGCCTGGTGCTGGAGCAGGAGAATCTTTCCGCCGATGAAAACAATTACCTCGTTTCCATCTGGCCCGATGAAGAACGGTCCGGACTGGCAGCGTTAGATATCAGCACCGGAGAATTCCGCTGTACCGAAGTCCATGCTTTATCGGATCTGCATAACGAACTGATCAAGCTGACGCCGCGCGAAGCACTGCTGCCCGATTCGGCGCAGGAAATCGAACTGCAAGCCAGTACGTCGATCCAGCAGAGCGACATTCTCATCAACCGTCGCCCGAATATCGAATACGACCTGCAACGCGCCGAGGAATTGCTCTGCCGCCAGTTCCAGACCGACAGCCTGAAGGGTTTCGGTGTCGAGAACATGGATTCGGCTTTGCGCGCCGCCGGTGCGCTATTGAGCTACGTTCAGGACACCCAGAAACAACATGCCGGGCACATCGTTGCGCTGCTTCCTTATGCCATTCACGACTTCATGGTGCTCGATGAAACCACAAAAACCAATTTGGAGTTGGAACGCACTATCGTCGGCAACAAAAAGCAGGGTTCGCTTTTAGGCATACTGGACCGCTGCCGCACACCGCTTGGCAGCCGCACCTTGAAACAGTGGCTTAACTATCCGCTGCTGGATCTGACGCGCATCAAAACGCGTCAGAACGTGGTGGAAGAACTGTTTTTGCACGGACCGTTGCGCGATACCTTGCGCGAAATGCTGCACGATGTGGGAGACATCAGCCGCCTGTCGGCGCGCATCACGATGAACCGCAGCAACGCGCGCGACTTGGCTTCATTGCGCGATGCCTTACTTGGACTGCGCGTGCTGCACGATTTTCTGGAGACGCAGCGCGAAGACCTGTTCGGCGTTTTCACGAAGAAAATCGATCCTTTACCGGAACTGTGCGACGAACTGATTCACGCAATCGCCGATGATCCGCCCTTGACGGTGCGCGAGGGTCGCATGTTCCGAAAAGGGTACACCGCAGAATTGGACGAGTTGATCGATCTGGCGGAACACGGCAAAGACAAAATCCTGAGCATCGAAGCCAAGGAGCGGCAGGCTACCGGTGTGCCCAGCCTGAAGGTGCGTTACAATAAAGTCTTCGGTTATTACATCGAGTTATCCAAAGCCAACGCCGAAAAAGCGCCGGAATATTACATCCGCAAGCAAACCTTGACCAACGCCGAGCGTTTCATCACGCCGGAGTTGAAGGAATTCGAAGACCAGGTGCTACACGCCGAAGAGCGCCGCAACGAGTTGGAATACCGGTTGTTCGAACTGCTGCGGGAAAAGGTGTCGGAAAAAAGCCGCTCGCTGACCATCACTGCCGGAGCGGTGGGCGCTTTGGATGCCCTGGCCAACTTCGCGGAAATCGCCGCGAAAAACGACTACGTGCGTCCCGAAGTAACCGACGGCGACGAACTGCGCATCGTCGATGGCCGCCACCCGGTGGTGGAAGCGCTGCAAAAGGGCGAACCCTTTATTCCAAACGACACGCTACTGGATGCCGATGAAAATCAACTGCTGATCGTGACCGGCCCGAACATGGCCGGTAAATCGACGGTCATGCGACAGGTAGCGCTGATCGCCTTGTTGGCTCAGATCGGCTCTTTCGTTCCGGCGCGACAGGCGCAAGTAGGCGTTACCGATCGTATTTTCACCCGTGTTGGAGCCAGCGACAGTCTGGTGCGCGGGCTGAGTACCTTCATGGTCGAAATGACGGAAACCAGCAACATCCTGCACAACGCCACGAAACAAAGCCTTATCGTTCTGGATGAAATCGGGCGCGGCACCTCAACCTACGACGGTCTGAGCATCGCCTGGGCGGTGGCGGAATACATCCACGACCGCATCGGCGCGCGCACGATGTTCGCCACCCATTACCACGAACTGACCGAACTGGCGCGGCTGAAAAGCGGTGTGCGCAACATGAATATTGCGGTCAAGGAATGGGAAGAACAGATCATCTTTTTACGCAAGCTGGTCGATGGCGCAACGAACCGCAGCTACGGCATTCAGGTCGGACGATTGGCGGGGCTGCCGGGCGATGTAGTCCAGCGCGCCAAACAGGTGTTGGAGAATCTGGAAAGCGGCGGCGACGATCAAAACGGACTGCCGGTCTTTGGGCGTCATTTCGGCAAAGGGCAGGATCCCAACCAGCTTTCGCTCTTCACGCCGCGACCGGCCAAAGAAGGCCAGAGCCAGGAGCATCCGATTCTGGATGAACTGGACCGACTGACCCCCGATACCCTTTCGCCATTGGATGCGCTGAACCTGTTGTTCGACTGGAAACAGCGGCGCACTCGCGAAAGCAAAGAGTAGTTTGTAGGCTGGCTTAAACTTCGAACTGCGCCCCCGTATGCAGCGGTTGCAAACGATCCCCCAAAACCTCTTTCATCGTGCGATACGCCTCTTGACCGGTGCAATGGCCGGTGTAAATCGTTCCCGTAACCTGCCTTCCCAGTTCCTCTGCCAAAGCACGAATTTCCTCCGCCGGGGCGGACATATTCTCCGAGCGCGGCAGGTTAAGGTGAAAACCGCCGACCACCGCCCGGATGGGCAGTTCGGGACGCTGTCGCCGGGTGGCGTCGAGCATGTTCAGAATTCCATTATGGGCGCAGCCTGAAAAGACAACCGCCTCTCCTTCTTCCTCGACTACCAGCACCAGTTCGTGGCTGAAATCGTCGGGCCGGTAATGCCCGTTTTCCCGGACCAGAAGAAAGCGATTGCCGTTGGGGATGGGATGATCGCGTGGAATCGAGGTTAGCGCCCATACACCCGGAGAAACTTCCATATCCTCTTCAATCCACTGCAAACGATCCGCATACTTCTTTAGAATACCCTCGTCCAAGCCGATGTAGCGTGTCAGTATGCCGCTGCGATGCAACAGGTCAGGCAAGGCGGGAGCGATGGTGCCGTAACTCGGTCGATCGGCTCCCTTGCGCAGGATAACCGGTGTATTTTGATTCTGCTCGCAAAAGGCGTCCAAACCACCGCCATGATCGAAATGCCCGTGAGAGAGCAGCATGTGATCGATGCCGCCCAAATTCATCCCCAGTTTCTTAGCATTGTCGGCAAAGATGCCACTCGATCCGGTATCGAGTAGGATTTGCTTGCCTGCGCTTTCAATCAGCATGGACAAGCCGAATTCCGCTTGTAAATCGCTATTTTCACCCGCCGAGTTTTCCACCAGCACCGATACTTTCATGGCTTTTCCCCGTTTCAAGACCAACAATTAGGATCGCCAAACATCATAGGCTCAGAGTTTCGGCTGCGTCAACCGCTTTATGCGTATTTTCGATAGGATGCTTTGGGCTTGCATCGTTTGCCGGGCCGGGCTAGACTTCCACTCATTGCTTTTTGAATCACAGTCATAGAGAGAATGATGCCGTTACGTATCACACAGTTCATCCTCATTGGTTTAATGGCGTTTGGCCTGCTTGTGCTTTCCGAGCGTCCCTCATTGGCCGATCAAGACCCTCCCGAATGGCTGACCGAGGTTCGGCTCGGATATGCTTACCTGAAAAAGGAACCGGGCGAACAGCACGGCATGAACATCGGCTGGATGGGCGGCTATCGCCTGTTCGACCGATTGTATCTTAAGCTGGATACCGATTTCAGCATGCTGCAACTGGATCTGAAAAAACAGGGGTACTTGCTCGATGCCACGGCGGGAGTGAACTACGATATCGACCTGTTACCTCTGATGGTCACCATCGGCAGCGGCATCGGACCGTTACTGCGCAACGTCGATAACGAAGGCTGGCGCTTTCAAGGCGTGTGGCATGTGCTCTTTGCCCTGCAATTCGCCGCCACGGATCGCATCGGCGCAGGCTTGGAAGCGCGATATCACCTGATCCTGCCCGACAGCTGGAGCGATCCACTTTACATCACCCTTGCCGCCAAGGTTTCCTTCGCGTTCGAATAAGATGGGGGTTGTTCGCTTCACACCAGAGGCGACCTTGTATAAACGGAAACTTCACGTTGCAGCTTGCTGTCTCATGTTGCGACAACAAACCCCATATCCCAAAACATTCCCTATTTGTCCGAGAACAGTACACCCTTGTGACCCCAATTGTTCCTGGGGATTTCCTCGATAATCACATACGTGTACTCGGGCGGCTTTCCGGCCACCTCTTCCAGGTCTTTGGTAAAGCGAGCCGTCAATTCCCGTTTCTGATCGTCCGTCAGTTCGCCTAACACCTTTAAATTCACGACCGGCATGGCGTTTCCTTTCGTTTACCCACTGCACAAATGAAAAAGGATGAGCAGATCACTACCCATCCTTCCGAGATACTTTCCGAATGACCTTACGCGCGTTCACCACGATCCGGGATCTGCTCCGCACGTTCATACTGGGTGAACAGGTTCCCCCACGGCGAAGTGTTGATCCAGTTCTGCACTACTTTATCCCCGTTCATCGGGTACCAGACTTTGTCGTGATAGATCGCACTGGCGGCCACAAAACCATGAACCAGCGGCGTATGGAACAACAAATTCTGGAAGACTTTCAACGGCGAGCGCCACAGCATCAGTCCCGCGCCGGTGGCGAAGTTCGCACCAACCTGGAAGCGCCAGTTTTCTTTCAACACCGACTCGTCTCCCACGATTTCGATTTCACGCGGATCGCCGACGCCCAGCCCGTCGTCATGCGCCATGCGCACGAATTTGACCTGCATCGGATCGAATCCCATGATTTTTCCGGCTACGGCATCGATCGCCACCTGATCGGCGCTGGCGATGATCACGTTTTTGTCATGCGGCTGGACGGTGCGCGGCCCGGGGCCTTCTGCGGCGGTGGTGCCGTCCATCGTGGCGAAAACGCCGGAATGGATTTCCTTCTGGATCGCCAGCAAATCAACCAGGGTTTCGTGTATCCAGGTATGCGTATAATGCCGTTTCTGGCTCAGCAGCCCACCGAATGCATTTTTCATCGCACCGGTCCACTGCGTGTAGGTATGCGTTTTCATAGTAGGAAGATGCACGATATTCTTGCCGTGGAAATAATCCGGCACCCGAATACCTTCCGGGAAGATGTGATCCAGCACGTGCATTTTGGCGCGTGGTTTATAGATCTCCCAGTGCATATCCTCTTCCACGAAGTTGAATTTTCGCGGAATTTCGTATTTGTCGTACACCGCTTTGAAATGCAGATTGACTTCGCCGATGTGCGGATCGGTAACAACCGTGTGGTTGTGAACGTCCACGATCTCGGAAAATCCCAGATCCTTCAGACCTAAAATCGTGCCTTCCATCTGCCAGGGCGTGGTGTTGACGCCAGGGAATGCCAGATGCCAGGTGATGTTATCTTTCAAAATGGTGGTTGCATTCTTGTCCATCGCACTATCGGCGCCTGCCAGTTCCAGCAGTTTCCGGTAGTCGTCCACTACCGTTTCCGGCGACGTCCGCAACACGGCGACTTTCGCTTTTGCCATGTGAAACCTCCTTTATATGTCCAGTCAGGGGTTATCCCTGATAATCCTCTTGATGTCAAGGGCGAAAACACGCGAGCTTTCCGTTGCGCATGTCGCCTCTCCCTTTTATAATACTGGAAATAACGGAAGGAGCACCGTATGCCAGCAGCTAATATACTGGTCGTGGGAGGAGCCGGATACATCGGCTCGACAACCGCCTATCACCTTAAAGACGCCGGATACGACGTGGAACTGCTGGATAATCTATCCACCGGTTATCGAGAACTGGCAACAGCCGGAATTCTGCACGAAGCCGATCTGCTGGACGAACACCGGCTGGAGGAAGTCTTCTCCTCCAACTCGTTCGACGCGGTGCTGCACTTCGCCGCGTTTATTGCAGTAGGCGAATCGGTACAAGACCCTTTGCGCTACTACCGCAACAACATCAGCGGAACCATCAACCTGTTAAACGCAATGAAAAAACACGAGGTTAGGCGTCTGGTCTTCTCCAGCACGGCGGCGGTTTACGGCGAACCGCAACAGGTGCCGATCCCGGAAGAACATCCCAAGGCCCCCATCAATCCCTACGGCTGGTCCAAGCGTATCATGGAGCAGATCTTCGCCGACTGCGAAAATGCCTGGGGCCTGAAGTTCGTCGCCCTGCGCTACTTCAATGCCGCCGGAGCCGATCCCAAAGGCCGTACGGGCGAATGGCACGACCCGGAAACCCACCTGATTCCCGTCGCCATGCGCGCCATGGCGGGCGAAATTCCGGCACTGACCGTTTTCGGCGAAGACTACCCGACGCGGGACGGTTCCTGCATCCGGGATTACATCCACATCATCGATCTGGCCGAAGCACATCGGCTGGCGCTGGATCACCTGCTGGAAAACGGCGACAGCCATGCCTTTAACCTGGGCAGTGAAACCGGGTACTCCGTGTTCGAAGTGATTCGCGCCATCGAGCGGGTTTGCAAGCAAAGCGTGCCGCATTCCATCGGTCCACGCCGCGAAGGCGATCCGGCGGAACTGATCGCCAGTAGCGGAAAAATCCGCAGCGTACTGGGATGGCAGCGTAAATACAGCGAATTGGACCGCATCGTTGCAGATGCCTGGGGCTGGCACAAGGATCGCGGTTTCTGCGGTCCGTAATCCACATTTTCTTTGCCGATCAGGTTATTTTTCCTATCGAAAAAGAGTGCAACTTGACGCTGCGAAATAGTCCGAAATAGTCTGAATCCTTCCTTTACAAGAAATTTTAAAACGGTATCATAGCCAACGGTCGGCCCGGGTTTCCGTATTGCGCTTTCGGGCCGTTGAAAACGATTTATAAAAGCTTGAATTTCCCTTCTTATCGAAAGACATGCTGGGTTGATCGAAAGGAGTTTCCATGTCAGACCGCATTAAAACCGTTGGTACTTTCCCCTTTGAAGGCGAGCTCGCAAAAGCCGATCCTGCCATTGACAGCCTGATCCGCATGGAAGAAGAACGTCAGACACGACGGCTCATCCTGATTCCGTCTGAAAGCCTCTGTCATCCCCTGGTGCGTCAGACGATGCAGAGTGTATACGGCAACCTCTACGCCGAGGGCTACCCCAGTTCTCTGGTATCGCACATGAACGAAGAGCAGTTGTCCGACTTTCGCGGGCAGTTGTCGATCTACCGGCGCTACGCCGACCGGCGTTTCTATAAAGGCACCGATTACGCCAACATGGTCGAGTCGCTGTGCATCCGGCGCGCGGCGGAAGTATTCGCCAACGAGCGCGTAGACGCCGACCACATTTTCGCCAACGTGCAGGCGCTTTCCGGCGCAGCGGCCAACCTGGCGGTTTTCGAAGCCTTTTTGAACGACGGCGACACGATTCTAAGCATGGATCTGATGCACGGCGGTCACTTGAGCCACGGCTCGGAATTCCATATGTCGGGCCGCCGCTTCAAGATCGTTCCCTACGGCATCAGCCCGGTAACGGAAAAGCTGGACTACGACCGCATCGAAGAACTAGCCATGGAGCATCGGCCCAACCTGATCATCGCCGGGTATACCTCTTATCCCTGGGCGCCCGATTGGGAACGCTTCCGCGCTATCGCGGATCGTTGCGGCGCGTTGTTGATGGCGGATATCGCCCACCCGGCGGGTATGGCCAGTGCAGGCGCTTACCCCAGTCCGGTCGGTCTGGCAGACGTCACCACTTTCACCACGCATAAAACCCTGATGGGTCCGCGCGGCTCCATCATTCTGACTACCGATCTGGATAAAGCCCGCATGGTCGATCTGGCGGTTTTCCCCGGCGAGCAGGGCGGTCCGCACGTTAACACCATTACGGCGCTGGCAGTGGCGCTGGAACTGGCGAAAACGGAATCCTTTAAAGCGGTGCAAAAGCAAATCGTGGAAAATGCGGCGCACTTCGCCAATGCATTAACCGAAGCAGGCTTGAAGTTGGCCTACGGCGGCACGGATACTCACCTGCTGCTGACCGATCTGAAGGGTCTGCCGAAGGTGACGGACGAGCAACTGCGCGGCGAAATGGCGGTACGGATGCTGGAATTATGCGGCATCGTCGCCAACAAGAACACCATTCCCGGCGACGACCTGACCGCCATGGCCACCGGCGTACGCATGGGAACGCCCTGGCTGACCCAGCGTGGCATCACCAAAGAACAACTGACCCGACTTGCCAACGTGATCAGTAAAATCCTGCACGACATCCATCCCTTCAAATACGACGGTCTGACCGGCACCTTGCCGCGCGGCAAAATGCATTTCGATGTATTGGAAGAAGCCAAGCGGGAAGTGGCCGAACTGGTGGACGAGTTGGAAGGCCGCGACACGCGAACCTCCGGCTATCCGCACTACCAGATCCTGGCGGAAGAGCACCAGGATGAGGGAGCCGATGACGATATCGTCAACTCCGAAGCGGTGTTTATTCCGGTTCCGACCGGCATCATTCGCGTGACAGGCGAACGCGTGGAAGCGCACCTGCAAAACCAGGTTACCAACGATCTGTCCGTTCTCAAACCCGGTGAAGCATTGCGCACGCTGATGCTGACCGGTGAAGGTGACGTGCTAGACGATGTGGTGGTCATGCGAATCCGCGAGCGTGACGACAAATCGGACAACGGGTTTTACGTGATGCCCAGCGCCGGTCGCGCCCAGCGCGTATTAAGCTGGACGCGCGGCCATGCCGACGGCTACCTGCTGTTCGAACCGGCTGACATCACCGCCAAGGTGGAAGGACCAGCGGTCGTTGAGGATCTGACAAGCGAGGATTGCGACGAAGCCGACCGGGTATTTGTTTACGATCTGTACGGCAAACGCGCTCCCTCTCTGGCGCAAGACGAAACCTGGCGCGATGGCGTCATTCTGGCCCAGGTAAAGGGTGAGAATCTTGTCCGTCTGGTTGTACCGATGGAAGATCATGAAGAAGTAACACGCAAATTGCTGCGCAGTTGGACCCAGCATCCAGTCGGCGGGCACAAATTACTGCGTGAAACGGACAAGCGCCCCGAACCGGGAACGCCCGTAAAGGAACTGATTGAAAAGGGACAGACAAAGTGGTTCGACATCCATAAGCCCTACTTCATCGGTCAGAATCTGGTGAAAGACGCCTTCGACAAACCGGAAAACCTGCCGGAATTCAGCTGGCAGGAAGAGGAAGGCGAACTCAAGCGAACCACCCTGTACGAAACTCATAAAAAGCTGACGAAAAAACTGGTGCCCTTTGCCGGGTGGGAAATGCCGGTCTGGTACACATCGACTCTGGAAGAACATCGCGCTGTGCGCAGCACCTGCGGTCTGTTCGACGTGTCGCACATGGGAGTTTTCGACATTACCGGTCCCAATGCGGTCGATTTCCTGGATCTTGTAAGCACCAATTATTCGAAATGGGTGCGCGACGGCGAATCCTATTATTCTTACCTGCCGCTACCCAACGGTCACCTGCTGGACGACATCATGGTCTATCGCCTGAATGCAGAGCATTTCCTTGTGGTCGTCAACGCCGGTAATGAAGATAAAGACTGGGCCTGGATGAATGCGGTGAACGAAGGTAAGGTCTTGATCGACTACGAAATTCCGCAGCGACGCATCCTGAAACCCGCTGTACTGCGCAACCTGAAAGACCGTGCCCACGGCGAGGACTGCCGCGTCAATTTGGCGCTGCAAGGTCCGCGCTCCCGCGACGTGTTACTGGCGCTGATCGAGCCGGAGCAACGCGACCGCCTGTTGGCCGTCAAGCGCACCGGCTGTGGTGAATTCACATTGGGTGGTTTGCCGGTGGTCATTTCACGCACAGGCTACACCGGCGAGCAGATGGGCTTCGAGGTCTTCGTGCATCCCGACCGCGCCCCGGAAATGTGGGACAAACTGATGCAGGCCGGGCAGCCCTTCGGGCTGTTGCCCTGCGGCCTGGCCTCGCGTGACAGCACCCGCACCGAAGCCGGATTGCCGTTGTACGGTCACGAACTGGAAGGCACATTCGACCTGACGCCGCATGGCGCGGGCTTCCCATCCTATGTGAAATTCCACAAGCCCTTCTTCATCGGCAAGCAGGCCATGCTCAAAGCCGAAGCTGAACGTACACGCGAAACGGTGCGCTTCTGCGTGCCGGAAAAAGGCACCAAGCCGCTTAAACCGGGCGATCCGGTGGCCAACTCGCGTGGAGACTTTATCGGTAACGTCACCTCCTGCGCCACCGACATGAACGGCTTGCAGATCGGTCTGGCCTACGTGCTGCGCAAATACACCAAACCGGGCAAAATCGCCGTGTTCCCGATGCTGCCGGAAAATCGTCGCAAGGGACTGGTAATGCCACTGGAACTGGAAGAAAAACTGAAAACGGTACTGCCGGTACAGGCTGAAATCATCGACCGCTTCCCGCAAAAGCCAATCGCCAAGGATCTGGTACGCGAAGAGGCGCTTTATGCCGCGGAACCGAAAGCCTGATCGATCTCATACAAATTGCGATCCAACGCCGCCCGAAGTGATACCGCTTCGGGCGGTTTCGTGTGAGCGTCGCTGATGAACGGCTTGCCCCTTAGATGCTGCGGGCGTATAGTAGTTAAAGAAACGAATGGACAGCAACAAAGAGGATCTTTTCATGTGGCAGAAATTTGTATGGATGGCTCTTGCAGGCGGCTTGGGAGCGTTGGCGCGTTACGGATTATCGGGCCTTGTGTACCGCATCAACGGCGTAAGCTTTCCTTGGGGAACGGTGGTTGTGAATATCAGCGGCTGCTTTATCGCCGGATTATTGTGGGCCTTGTTCGAATATCGCCTGCAAATCTCCGCTGAAACGCGACTGATCGTCATGGTCGGTTTAATGGGCGCATTCACGACATTCAGCACCTTTGTACTGGAAACCGGAGAACTGCTGCGCCAGGCGCAATACGTGCTGGCTGCTGGAAACATCATCCTGCAAAACGGCCTGGGGGTCGTCGCCTTGTTCGCAGGCATCGCACTGGGTCGCATGGCTTAGGAGGAAACGATGATTCATCAATCCGAAGCGAAACTGCTGCGCATCTTCATCGGAGAAAGCGACAGCTGGCAGGGACAGGCGCTGTACGAAGTCATCGTCGAGCGTGCGCGGGAACTGGGCCTGGCCGGTGCGACCGTTCTTCGAGGCTGTTTGGGGTACGGTGCCAACAGCACCATTCACACCAGTAAAATCCTGCGCCTGTCTGAAGATCTACCCATGGTGGTGGAAATCGTAGACAAGCAGGAGCGCATCGATGCCCTATTGCCGGAACTGGACGAAATGATCTCTGAGGGACTGGTTACACTGCAACCGGTTTTCGTTCACCTCTATCGTCACAATAAACATCCCGAAGAATAGTTCAAGCGAATATCAACACAACCTTACTACGAAAAACGGCTACCCTGAATGAGTGGCCGTTCGCAATAACCGGTTACTATGTTACCGCTCAGACAAAGCGCCTGCGAAGCAGCAGCAATCCAAAGCCCAGCAGTAATAGCCAGGCTGCCGACCCCGTGGTCTGTCCGCAACCGCCGCCACTGCCATCATTCTGGCCGACGCCGGTATCACCATCGGCAGGTTCATCGCCATCGGCCTGATCGCCGTCGATCGCCTGACACTCACCACCGCACTCGCCTTCACCGCAGATTTCGCCCTCTTCGCAATCTTCATCCTCTTCGCATTCGGGCGCGGCATCCAAACAAACGCCGCTGACGCAGATCTGACAGTCGCCGCAATCCGCGCTGACGGTGCAGTCCGGTTCGCTCGTATCCCCGTCGGAATCGTCGCCATCGACATCGCCATCGGGAGCATTGTCGCCATCCGCCGTCATGTCGCCGTCCGTCAGATCGCCATCTAAGGGCACTTCTTCGCAATGACCGCCGCAGCCTTCGTTGTCTTCACAGACATAGCCGCTATCGCAGTCTGAGTCGTTCATGCATTCGCCATAGGCATCTTCACAGGCATGCTCGTCGTTGCAGATCTGGCAATCGCCACAATCCTCATCCGCCGTGCAGGGGGGAACGCCGTCTAAAAATTCCACTTTCAGGTTGTACAGTGTGCCGCCGCCCATATCGAACATGCCGCCACCACTGCTGGCCACGCCAAACGCGAAATAGTAATGACCGCCGATGGGGCTGCCATCCTCGTTTTGCGCGATACCGACGTACTGATCGAACTGGTTCATGATCGTTCCGAATTTGACCGGATTCACCACCATGTCCGCCGTCGCCGTAACGGTATCTCCATCGTATTCAAACGTCACCGGCAGATCCTTGCGGATGAAGACCGTGACATCCGTGGAACCGCCCATAATGCCGCCCTGCGCGATTGCCAGAAATTCAACCCGGATGTAATCCTTGCTAGCGCCTTGAATGTCCAACTGGAAATAGCCCGGAGTGGAAGGCGTTTTGCTGTCGCTGGGGAAGGAGTAGGAGGAGATCGCCTGCCCTGCATTGGTGGGCACTGCGCGAGTACAGTTGAACAGGCCGCGATTGGTAAAGGTGGTAGTTGCAAACGTGGCAGCATCCTCGCCGAACCAGGTGCGCATACTTTCAACCGTTGCCGTTGCGGCTTCGGTGTACGTAGCTTCGGCAGGCAGGGTGATCATAGCACTGAAAATCGCCGCATCGACGTCCCAGTGATCCTGATCGGAAGCCTTGTACTGCTCGCGCACCGTCCACAAAGCTCCAGACCACCATTCCGAATCGTCGTGAACTTCGCCTTTGACGTCGGTCGGGCAGCTCTTCGTGTTGGTCAAGTTGCGCAGATAGTTCTCCTCGGACAGGAAATTACCCACATATTCGGCCATCTCGGGATTGCCGACGTAAGTCGCGGAAAAGAAGTCCGCATAGCCTTCGTTCATCGCGCCCGGATCGGTGGCCGCCCCGTATTGGTCGTATGCCGTCGAGGCCAGTCCCGCCGTACTACCCACGACGGCATGGGTGAATTCGTGGTAGATGACGTCCGCATCGTAGGAGAAGTCTACACCGGAACCCTGTCCGAAGATGATGGAATCCCGCTCGGGATAGAAGCCGAACAAGCCACCACCCGTTACGAACATGGCGTTATTAAACGGCGCAAGTTCAGGGTTGGTGGGAATCTGGCCGGTGGACATGATCTCCTCGACGTCCAACGTGCGGAAGTTCGCCACGCAATTGAGCACCGGCTCCGTCAGCGTTTCAAAGGGAGGGTCTGTATCATCGATGTGCTGCGCCAGTTGGCGGAAGTAGGTGTAGATTTTATCGACGTGGTAGAACAGATGCACTTCGGAGAAGTCATCATCCAACACGCCTTCCGTTTCGGCATCGCCAAGTACCGGCAGCACGTGCTTGTCGAAATCGTAGTTTTCATCGGCTTCGGCTTTGTAACGCTCGGTGCAGCGCGGAATACTGCCCAGGAACGGAATATTGAACGTATCGCCTTCGTCGATGCAGTTATAAGCATAGTGGAACATGCCCAGGCAATGCTTTTGATCCGGCGCCATATAGCCGATCTCGCGCACGACGGTCGCCTGCGGATTGCTTGTATCGCCACCCGGATTGAATTCGTACACGTTCGCCATATGCGCGTACACGACCTGGTTCATCGAACCCAGAAAATCGCCAGTGTGCGCATCGATAAAAGCCACCCGGCGCTCGGTCGGCAGTCCGATCGGCATCCCAACGGCATAGGCTAAAACCGCGCCTGCACCATGTCCCATCACGAGCAGACGGGCGTATTTGGAATCCATCTCGCGAGCGGTCAATTGATTTCCAGCCACTCCGTAAACCTGCGCCCAGCCTTCCATGATCGCATCGTTCGGACTGATGGCGGGCACGAGCGACAAGCCCTCCACCCGGCGAGCATGATTGTGAACGCGAGTCACATTGCCCTCTGCATCCAACACCACCTTGATTTCCCCATGATAGACGGGAATTCCCTGGTAGGTCTGGATAAAATGAGCCACCTTACCCTGCCGCAGAGTCAGTTCCTTCTGCGCGCTGAAATCCCGCTGCACGTCACCCAATTGCAATAAGCGGGCATTGGCCTGTAAAAACGACTGCGCCCGCAGGGTGGCCGTTTTTGCTTCCGTTGTCGGAATCTTCACATTGGCGATCATACGCACCTGCCCCTGTTGGATATCCAACTTGGCAGTGGGATATTTGGCGGTAAAGCCTTGCAGAGAAAGCCCCGGCTCGGTCGCCGCGACGGAACCGGCTACTAGCCATACAACGCAAAAGGCGAAAAACGCCACCATATTCCGATTCATAACCGAACCTCCTGCTTTACTGGTAAATGTCTACTTGTATGCCGTGACAACGCCATTTGAAAGCGCCGTGTATAACGCATATCACCTGTTGGCAAATACTTCCGAAAGTACTGCGCTAAATAACGACTGGGTTATTCAAAATGGCGAATCAAGCTCTTGATCCGGTAGGTTATGTCAGCTTGAGGTACTTGTCAAGGTTGTCTGATGGTCAAACGAAAAGAGGAGCGAAACCGGTTACTCTTCGCGCGTAATCGAGATCACTTCTTCGATTTTACGAATATCGTTCACGATTTTTATCAGTTCGCGCTGGCTATTCACATCCAGCCGAACTTTCATGAAGGCTTCGTGACCGACCGTATAGGCATTGAATTCACTCATATTAACGCCGTGCTTGTTGACGACATTCAGGATCTTGGCCATCACACCTTGCCGGTCTCCGATATGCAGATTCAAAAGCGCTGAAGTGGATAAACCCTCGGTGTCCCATTCCACCTCAATACGCTTGTCGGCTTCGATCGTTTTCAAATTCGGGCAGATGTCGCGATGCACGGTCACGCCTTTGCCTTCGCTTAAGACTCCCACCACTTTGTCTCCAAAGATCGGGTTGCAACAGCGCGCATATTTTACGAAAATATCGTCTTTTTTGAACTTCCAGGTCTGCCCGCGTTTGCTCTTTAACGTATTGAACAAACGGTCACGGATCGACTGCCGCTCGATGCGCTTACGCCGGTCTATCTGTTCCGCCGGAATGATCCCGTTCTTGCGAACGAAGCGACTCGCGATAATCTGCCGATATCCGATGCGCCGGTACAACTCATCCAGCTTGAATTTATGCTGCTTTAAGATCTCCTTAAATTCCGCGCTTTCCACTACAACCAACGGATCGCGCCCGTATTTTTCCAGTTCCGCAAACAGCAGAGAACGCCCCATTTCGACAATGCGCCGCTCCATTTCGCGCCGCAGCCAGTTGTTGATATTGGACCGGGCTTTGGGGCTTTTCGCAAAATCCACCCAGTTCTTTTCCGGATGTACTTTGCTGTCGGTGATGATACGCACGACATCCCCGGTCTTCAACTCGTGGCTGATGGGTCGAGCGACACCGTTTACCAGCGCCTCTTTGGCGTGTTCACCGACCTGCTGGTGGATCTCATAAGCGAAATCGATAACCGTGCTGCCCTCCGGCAGGATATACAAATCTTTGCGCGGAGAGAAAATCGCCAGACCATCCACCGAGGACTGACGCAGCACGTCATCGACGCGCACTTCCTCGTCGGCCAGCAGTTCTTCCAGAATCTGCATGTAATTGGTGTAATAACCGGACAGGCGGTTCTGATTCTGCTTCCAGTTGTGAACGATGCCACGTTGATTGACCTGATACATTTCCGGCGTGGAAATCGACACGCGATAGATACGACCCCCGATCACCACCTTGGTCAACAACGCGCGGAAACCGTTGGCCATCGGGCTGGCCACCATGTCGCGAATCTGTAGCGGTACCGGAGTGAAGAGCTGATGCATGATCCCCAAGGCCAGGTATAAATTCTGTATTTCCGGCAGGATCAGGTTAAGCTGTACTTCAATTTCTCCTTCGGTGGCAATACCGATATTCGGTTGGTAGAAATCCGCAGCCGCCGGCCAGGCGGAAACCAGTTCCAACCAGATATTCTGGGCGCGGAAGGTGGAATCGATGAGTTCCAACGTTGCGCTGATTTCGTCTTCGCGTAGATCGCTTTCCTTGGCCAAACGTTCCTTGATCGCCTTATAGGGTTTGGCATAGAGATATTTCAGGGAGTGATTGATCAGTTCCCGCTCTACGCGGCTCATGCCAAGACGCCTTGCCAGGGGAACGTAAACCTCCAGAGTCTCACGTGAAATCCGCAATCGATGCCCCTCGGGCATATGCGACATCTCACGCATGTTATTTAAGCGGTCATATATCTTGATCAATAAAGGCCGAATATCCTTACTCGCCGCCTTCAGGATACGCTTGTAGGTCAGTCGCTTGTCTTCTTCGCGGCGCTCAGCGGAATAGCTCTTGATCTTGGTCATCGCCTGAACCAGATCGGAGATGTACGGGTCGAATTTATCCGCAATCACATCTTTACTGGCGACTGTATCTTCAATCGTGTCGTGTAAAATGGCTGAAATCAAACAGCTTTCATCCAGTTCCGCTTCCGCCACCAGGCGGGTGACGGCCAAGGGATGAAAAATGTAGGGATTGCCGCTGCGACGCATCTGACCTCGATGCAACAACTCGGCATAATCCATTGCCTTTTCGATACGGGAGGTGTCGTAGTTCGGATAATGAGTTAGATATATCTGAAGAATTTGCTCTCGCTGTCGGGCAATGTCTTCTTTGTATTCAGCCACGGTACGAGCCATGCCCACTTTCTCCCATTCACAAACACTACCAGCCGATTGGGAACGATCACCACAAACCAAGGTCTTCCAACACTAAAAACGCCTATATTATTAATGATATTAATCTTTTACGACTATCGCCCTTTACATGTCGCTTTTAAATCCTCCGTTCAAGGCACTATACACCACAATATCCTGTGCCCTCCCTGGCGATGACATACAAGATAGCAAAGCGACGAAAAAAAAGACACGATGTCCCAAAAAGACCTTGCCCTATAATAGGGTATTGCTTATAATTCCCATATCAGCCCACTTTAGCCCACTTTTTTCCACTTTCTGTAAAAAAGGGGATGCTTCGGGGGTTGAAAACCGGGGCTAACACCCCGAATACATTGATGGGATTTTAACACACTCCCCCTCGGGGCGCAACCATTTGCTGATGGTGAACATGGACGATCGACAGGGCTATTTATTTCAGGGGATGGTAGCGAAGGAATTCGACGCCAAAGCTCGCCTGATTATGCCCGGTTCTTTCCGCAGCCAACTTTCGGAAGAGGAAGCAGGAAGCATCATCGCCGTTCCCGGCCATGACCCGGAGCAACGCTATTTCGAAATCTGGCCTTTGGGCGGATGGCAACAACGTTGCGAGGAAGTAAACCGACTAGTAGAGCCGGAAGCGATCCACGCCATGTACATCGGTTACATTTCACGAGCGATGGAATGCAAGCTGGACCGTCAGGGCCGCATGGTTTTACCACAGTTCTACCGGGATTGGGCCGGGATGAACAACGAAGTGCTGTGGATCGGTGTCGGCTCGAAAATGGAACTTTGGGCCAAGGAACGCTTTGAAGCCATCGACGATATGCTGCGCGCCAAAGCGCACGATGTGTGGCTCAAGCACAATCACCATTTCAGCAGTTGAGATTTTTTCTATTTTTCATTTGATTGCCTTTTCGATTTTCATAACCGACTGGGAACTTGGGAGACCGGAAGTATGCTCACCATTCGTCAACCACGAACGGGAATCGCCATTATTTCGGCAGGATCGGTCATCGACCGTCAAGACCTGCCCGTGCTGCGTCGCGCACTGGAAAATCTGGAAGACGACGGCATCCGGCAACTCGTCATCGATTTAAGCGCCACCTCGCATATTTACTATCGCACCGCCGATCTGTTGGCTGCGGTGGCTGGGCGATTGAGTCGCAGACATGGCAGCTTGCAACTGGCGGGCATGAACCACTATGTGTCCAGTATTTTCTCGGCAGTCGGCTATCCGATGACCTTCGATTGTTTCGACTCGCCTCGCCAGGCGCTGGAGCAGATGTAATGACGAGTTTGGCGCTGCATCATAAGCCGGTGTTGCTTACGCAATGCATGGACTGGCTGCAACCGGTGGATGGCGGTGTGTATGTCGATTGTACGGCAAACGGCGGCGGTCATATCGAAGAAATGCTGAAGCGCTCCGCACCGACAGGCCGGGTGATCGGTCTGGACTTGGACGCCCAGGTAATCGAATACACCCGACAGCGCCTGTCCAGCTATGGCGAACGTTTGCAAATGGTTCAAACCAACTTCGCCGAGCTGGCCCAGGTACTAGAGGAACTTGAAATCGAAGCGGTAGATGGCATCCTGGCAGATCTGGGTTTATCTTCCCGCCAACTGGACGATCCCGAACGCGGCTTCAGTTTCCGCTTCGCCGGTCCCATCGACATGCGCATGGATCAAAGCCGAGGAAACAGCGCGAAGGATCTGATCGAACAACTGGACACCAAACAGTTGGCGACGATAATCAGCCGCTACGGCGAAGAGCGCAACGGCTACCGCATTGCGCGTGCGCTTAAAGAGGCGTTGGAGGCAGGTGAGTTGAACGACATGACCCAACTGGCGTCTATCGTCGAGCAAGCGATTCCACGCCGCTTTCATCCCAAGCGTATTCATGCCGCCACGCAGACCTGCCAGGCGCTGCGCATTGCCGTCAACGGAGAACTGGACAGCCTGGAAGCACTGCTACCCCAGGCCCTGCATGCACTCAAGCCGAGCGGCAGGCTTGCAGTTATCAGCTATCACAGCCTGGAAGATCGTATCGTGCGCCACACGATGCGCGACTGGACCATCGACTGCATCTGCCCGCCGGACCTGCCGGTCTGCGGATGTGATAAACGCCGGGAAGCCGTTGTGCTGACCCGGAAACCGATATTGCCTAGCGAGAAAGAAATCGAGGCCAATCCCCGAGCCCGTAGCGCCAAACTGCGCGTAGCGGAAAGGAGTGTCCGATGAAATATGTCATTCAGCAGAAAAAGAGCTATGCTACAATCAGCCTACCGAAAAAAAGCCGTAGCGCTTCATCCGGCACGGCCAAACGTAGCACCGCCGCAACACGCACGACCCGCGTGAGACTGGCCAATGCAAACTCCGCCGCTGCAAAAACCAAAACCCGCCGCAATACCGGTGCCCAAGCAGCCAAGCCCGTGGCCAAGCCACAAGGCGCGTTTCAGATCAGCAACATTCAGCGACTGGCTTTCGTGTCCCTTATCGTAGCCCTGGTTGCGATCTGCCTGGTCTACGTGTCCTCGGTCGTGCACGATCGCCGAACCCGCTTCAAAATCACCGAGTTAATGCGCCAGGAGCAGAGTTTGCATCTGCAACAGGAAAAGCTTCAAAACCAGATCACGACCTATTTGAAACCGGAGTTGATTATCCGAAATGCAGAAAAACGCGGCATGCGCCGCCCTAGCAGTTCCGACATTACGAAACTGAAATAATCGAAACAGAAAGAGTCATGCTCGACCGCAACTACCGAAAAACGCATTTGAGAATCGGCATCATCATGGCGCTGGTGCTGATGTTTATGGCCTTGATCGGTATTCGTGCGTTTTCGATTCAGGTAGTCGATGGGGAAAAACACTGGAACATGGCCAATCGTCAAACGATCGGCTCCATCGTTATCCATCCGCGCCGAGGTGAAATCTACGACCGTCAGAAGCGCTTACTGGCCACCAACAAGCAGGTGCCCTCTTTAGCGGCACAACCGCGCAACATGACTCCCAAAGAAAAGGAATTCGCTCGTCAGGTAGCGAAAAAAACCATCGGCAATCGTGCCAACCGACTGGCACGCATCGACTACGACCGCTACTTCGTCTGGCTCAAGCGCCGTTTAAACGAGAAAGAAATAGACCGTTTTCAATCCGCCATGAACGCATTGCCGGAAGACGACCGTCCGCGCGGACTGCTGCTCTCCGATGAAAACAAGCGTTTCTACCCCAATGGCAGCCTGGCTGCGCCTATTCTTGGTTTCACCAATATCGACTTGAATGGGAAAATGGGGGTCGAGCGCAGTTTCGATGACGATCTGCAAAGCGACGCCGTCAAGTTGAAGGGCCTGAAGGATCTCTTCGGTAACGTCACGCTGGAAACGCTGGATCTGTCCCTTGACCCACCGACCGGCGATCATGTACTGCTCACCATTGACAAAGGCGTGCAATTCGCCGCCGAACACGTTATCAAGAAAACGGTTAAGGAACACAAAGCCGCAAGCGGGATCGTGGTCGTCATGCAGCCCAAAACAGGCGCAATCCTGGCCATGGCGCAATACCCGACTTTCGATCCGAATGATTTGAACGGCATACCCCAGGAACGGCTGCACAATTTCGCCATTGAAAACAGCTATGAACCGGGTAGCACCTTGAAACCGATGATCATTTCAGCCGCACTGGCGGAGGAAATGCATAAACCGCAGGATAAAATTTACTGTGGTTTCGGGGAACTGACCATCGGTCCTGACACGATTCACGACACCAAGAAACACGGTTGGTTGAGTATCACTGACGTGCTTGCCAAATCGAGCAATATTGGAGTAGCCAAAATCGGAACGGAATTAGGCGCAGAAACGCTATACGACTACCTGCTGCGTTTCGGCTTTGCCCAGCCCACGGGCATTCGCCTCCCTTCCGAAATACGTGGCATTCTGGCCAAACCGGAAAGATGGCAACCCGTCGAATTGGCCACCATTTCCTTCGGTCAGGGTTTGAACGTCACACCGCTGCAATTGGCCAGCGCCTTTGCGGTAATTGCTAACGGAGGCCGCCTGATGCGTCCGCGACTAGTCAAGCAAGTGCTGACCGCCGAAGGTGAAGTGAAGAAAGACTTTCCACCGGTTGAAGTACGCCGCGTGATTTCCGAAGAAATCGCCGAGCAGGTCAGCCAGATGCTGGTCGCTGCGGTACAGGAAGGCGGCACCGGAACGCAGGCGCAGGTGGAAGGCTGTCCGGTTGCTGGAAAAACCGGTACGGCGGAAAAGCTCGCTAAAAATGCGAAATACAAGGTTCGCGATTACTGGACCAGCAGCTTCGTCGGCTTTCTGCCAGCTGACAATCCCCAGCTTTTAATCGCCGTGATGGTGGACGAACCGATGGGGAAAAAATATTACGGCGGCGACGTAGCCGGCCCGGCATTCAAGGAAATCGCGGAGAAATCCGCACCGTTATTGGGTGTATGCACCACCAAGACTCAAAGTTTCGCGGAGGTCAAATGAAGTTTCTCGATCTCATTCAACCCTTTTCACCTTTGCAGCACAATTCGCTCGATCCAGAAATCGCACAAATCACCACCGATTCCCGCGAGGTACAGCCCGGTTGCTGCTTTATCGCCACCCGTGGCTCTGCGGCAGACGGACACCGCTACATCCAATCGGCGCTGGACAAAGGTGCAACCGCCATTATCGCCGAGACCGAAACCGATCTTCCGGAAGGTATCTCCTTTGCGCGCTTTGAAAACACCCGCAACATCGTCGGGTCGTTGGCTTCGCACTTTTTCGGTCATCCTTCCAAAAAGCTATTTATCTGCGGGATCACCGGCACCAACGGAAAAACTTCGATCACCTACATGTCGGAAGCCATGTTGAAAGCCACCGGTAAGAAACCGGGCGTCATCGGCACGGTTAACTACCGCTATGACGATATCGTTCAGGACGCACCCAACACCACGCCCGGTCCCATCACGTTTCAGAAACTGTTGAGTGACATGGTGCAGCATGGAGTATCGCATCTGTTCGTCGAGATCTCCAGCCACGCCCTGGACCAGCGACGCGCCGATGGCATTGAGCTAGATTGTGCTCTGTTCACCAATTTGAGCCGCGATCACCTGGATTATCATGAGACCATGGGTCGCTACGCGGAAGCCAAGCGGCGATTGTTCGTACCGTTGTTGGAAAAAAGCGCCAAGCTGCACAAAACGGCGGTCATCAATGCCGACGATCCGGTAGCCGATTCCCTGATCGTAGGATTCAGCGGGCGCGTATTGCGTACCTCGCTCAAAGACGACTGGCGAGCCGATTTACGTTGCACACACAATGTCGTCACGATCAAGGGCTCACTGGCGGAACTCGAAATCAACGGTAAAACCTATACCCTGCGGTCTCCTTTGATCGGTGATTACAACGTCTCCAATCTGTTACAGGTTCTGGGCATCGGCTTGGCCTGTCGGCTGGACCCCGACGACGCCATCGCGGGCTTGGAAACGCTTCAGGTGATCCCAGGAAGACTGGAGCGCGTCGCCGATCCTAATGGCCTGCATATTTTCGTGGATTACAGCCACACGCCTGACGCATTGAAAAACGCACTGGGAGTGCTGCAACAGTTGAAAGTTGGACGGCTAATCGTGGTAATGGGCTGTGGCGGCGACAGAGACAAGGGCAAACGACCATTAATGGGGAAAGTTGCCGGAGAACTGGCAGATATTGCCGTCATTACCAGCGATAATCCAAGAACCGAGGATCCGGTTGAAATTCTGGAACAGATCGTTCCAGGTGTTCGCAAAAGCGGCTTGCAGGAAGGCAACCCCTACGATCCTGCCGCCATGAAACGAAATAGTTTCGTCGTAATCGAAAATCGCCGGAAAGCCATCCGCTTTGCCGTCAATGCTGGACGTACAGGGGATGTGATTCTCATCGCGGGCAAGGGCCACGAGACCTATCAAATCATTGGTACGGTCAAACACGACTTCGATGATCGCAAGGAAGCAGCCGAGGCACTTGCGCTCAAATACGAAAATACAGAGGGCTCACCATGAGCATGAAGCTGAGTTTTCAACAGATCGCACAGGCGCTCGGTCTCTCTCATTGGAGAGGCGCACAGCAAGGCATGGTGCGATCGGTCTGCACCGACACCCGTAGCTTGAAAACCGATGAACTGTTCGTGGCGTTGATCGGTGACCGTTTCGATGCCCACAACTATCTGTCGCAGGCTTTGGACACTGGTGCCACAGCCCTGATCGTCTCCCGCTGCGACGATCTGGACCACTTGCTGCAAGCTCATCCAACTGCGGCAGCCTTCGTTGTGGATGACACCCTGAGCGCCCTGGGCGATCTGGCGCATTTCTGGCGGATGAAACAAGCGCCCAAAGTACTGGCCGTTACCGGCTCCAATGGGAAAACCACGACCAAAGAGCTACTCGCCGCCATTCTGGCGGAAAAGACCCCGGTTCACAAAACGGAAGGCAACCTGAACAACCTGATCGGCGGTCCATTGACCCTGCTCTCGTTACGGGACGAACCGACCGTCGTGATGGAAATGGGCATGAACGCGCTGGGCGAGATTGCACGGCTGGCGAAAATCGGCGCACCCGATATCGGGTTGATCACCAACGTTCACCCGGCGCACCTTGAATTTCTGGGCAGCATCGATGCCATTCGACGTGCCAAAGGCGAGTTGTTCGATGCACTGGGACCGGAAGCCGTGGCCATTGTGAATCTGGACAATCCACATACACGTATGCTGGGCGAACAATGCCGGGCGCGTACCCTTACGTTTTCATTGCAAGATCCCACCGCCGATGTCCAGGCGGAAGACATCCGCCCCTCTTCCGAAGGCTTCCAGGCAACCGTGCGTCTTGGGCAGGATCGGGTGGATGTGACTCTGCCGCTACTGGGTCGCCACAATATTTCGAACCTGCTGTGTGCTATGGCCGGAGCCTGGGCGGCAGGAGTTGAGCCAAGCTGTATGCCTGCCGGTATCGCCAAGGTCGAAATTCCGGGTCGTCGATTGAAACTGGTGACGACATATAAAGGTTATACGATTCTGGATGACTGCTACAATGCGAACCCCTCTTCCACTAAGGCGGCGCTGCAATTATTGAAAGAACTGGGACCAAACAAACGCAAAATCGCCTTACTCGGCGATATGTTGGAACTGGGCGTACAGTCGGAACAATTACATCGCGAAATCGGAGCGGCAGCAGTCGAAAATCAAGTGAATATATTGCTGGCGTTCGGGCGCTTTTCACAGTATACGGTCGCAGGGGCGCAAGAGGCGGGATTGTCTGCTGAACAGGCACAAGCCTATGAAAACTGGGATGACTACCAGGCAGCCATCGAACGAATTCTGTTGCCGGAAGACCTGATTTTAATCAAGGGTTCGCGCGGTTCGCGCATGGAGCGTAGTTTCGCCGCTATCGAGAACCGGGTGGGGAGAAACGAGTAAACATGTTTTACTATCTCTATGAAATCTTCGGATCGGAAACCGTATTTCGCATTTTCCGATACATTTCCTTCCGAACCTTTATGGCGGTTCTATCCGCATTTCTAATCACTTTCGTGTTCGCACCCTGGTTTATCCGTACCTTGAAAAACCATCAATATGGCCAGACAATCCGCGAAGACGGTCCCCAGTCGCACCTTGCCAAACAAGGCACCCCCACCATGGGTGGAGGCATCATCTTATTGTCGCTAGCTCTTTCCACTTTTTTGTGGGCTCGGCTGGACACGCACGTCACCTGGATCGCCCTGGCGGTAGCAGGTGGTTTTGGCCTGGTCGGCTTTATCGACGATTACCTGAAGGTTTCCAAAAAGAATACCGACGGTTTCAAAGGCTCCTATAAAATCGTGATCGAGTTTGCGCTATCCTTTGTATTGGTGTTTTACCTGCTCACCCACACCGATATGACCACGGATCTGGCGATTCCTTTCCTGTGGCATCCAATTCAGGATCTTCCGGCCTGGTTCTTTCTGCCCTTCGGAGCGCTGATCATCGTCGGCACGGCCAATGCCGTTAACCTGACAGACGGTGCCGACGGTCTGGCAGTAGGTCCGGTGATGACGACCTCGCTGGTATATGCCGTATTAGCCTATATATCCGGAAACATGGTCATTTCCAGCTACCTGCACGTGCCGCACATCGCCATGTCGGGAGAACTGACGATCTTCACGGGTGCGATCTTCGGAGCCTGCCTGGCCTTTCTTTGGTACAACACGCATCCCGCCTCGGTATTTATGGGTGATGTCGGTAGCTTGAGCCTGGGTGCGTCATTGGGCTATGTGGCGGTCGCCACGAAAAACGAACTACTAATGGTGCTGGTCGGTGGCATTTTCGTAATGGAAACGCTAAGCGTCATCATTCAAGTAGCGTCCTTCAAATTGACAGGCAAGCGCGTGTTCCGCATGGCTCCGTTCCATCATTCCCTGGAACTGCGCGGCTGGGCGGAACAAAAAATGGTGGTGCGGCTCTGGATCGTCTCCATCATTTTAGCACTGTTGGGACTGGCCACCTTGAAACTGAAATTCAACCTCTAAGCGAGTTACGATGGCGAATCGGAAGACATCATCTCAAACCCTGGCTGCACGACAGATCGATCTGATCCTGTTGGCGGTTACGCTGTTGCTGCTTGCCATCGGGCTGGTGATGGTCTTCTCTTCTTCCGCCTTCTTTGCCGAGCGCCGCATCGGCGACGAATTTTTCTTTTTCTATCGCCAGTTGGCTTTTGTTGTTGGCGGTTTTGTTGTGTTGTTCATCACGAGCCACATCAACTATAAAAATTATGAAAAGCTGATTTATCCGATGCTGGCAGTACTGCTCATCATGCTGATCGCCGTTTTGATTCCCGGTGTAGGCAGATTGATCGGTGGTGCGCGCCGCTGGATACCCATTGGATCGTTCCATCTGCAACCTTCCGAATTGGCCAAGCTGATTTTGATTATGTACGTTGCCTATTCGGTCAGCAAACAGAAAGAGCGCAACAAGACTTTTGTCTCCGGCTTCTTAAATCACCTGCTGATTCCCATCGGTATGCTGGCGCTGATTTTAATTGAACCCGATTTCGGTACCACCGCCTTGATGCTGCTGGCGATTATCGCCATGCTTTTCGTATCCGGTTCACCCATGCGATACCTGCTGGTGGCGGGTGCCGTTCTGCTGCCTTTGATCAGCAGTATGATGTTGATTTTCCCGCACGCGCTGGGGCGCTTGACGGCCTTTATGAATCAGATCCTGACGATCCTCGGTGAAAAGGAGGATTATACGCTGTTGTGCTATCAGGTACGCGAAAGCCTGATCAGTTTCGGCTCGGGTCGCTTTTTCGGAGAAGGACTTGGCAAAGGAACGATGAAAATGTTCTTTTTACCGCAAGCCCACAGCGATTTCATCCTGGCGACACTGGGACAGGAGCTCGGATTCTTCGGAGTGGCACTGTTACTGTTTTTGTTTGCGGTGCTGGCGATACGCGGCTACCAGATTTCACTACGAGTGCCGGACACCTTCGGCTGCTACCTGGCTTTCGGCTTAACGACATTGTTATCGCTACAGTTCCTCTTCAACTCCGGCGTCGTGCTGGGTGTACTGCCCCCCAAAGGACTGGCTCTGCCCTTTATTTCCTATGGTGGATCGGCGCTGCTATCGACTCTGGCCGCTGTAGGTATTCTTCTGAATATCAGTCGCTATACCGTGAACTATTCCAATTTCCGGGGAGGTCGGCGATGAAACTTTTAATCGCAGGCGGTGGCACCGGTGGACATCTTTTTTCCGGTGTGGCGGTAGCTGAAATACTTAGTGAAGAAGGCAATCACGAATTGCTGTTCGTCGGGACAAAGAACGGCATAGAAGCACGCATTTTACCGAAATTGAACTACCCATTGGCACTGATTACTGTCGGCGGCCTAAAGCGCATGGGGTTATTTAAAACACTATTGAACCTCATCAAACTTCCGATTAGTCTGTTGCAATCGTGTTGGATTGTGTTGCGCTTCTGGCCGGATATGGTGCTTGGAGTGGGCGGCTATGCCTCCGGTCCATTAGTGCTGGCGGCCTGGCTTCTGGGTCGTCCGACTGCGATTATCGAGCAGAACTCCCGCCCCGGCGTAACCAATCGAATTCTAGGAAAACGAGTGCGGGCGGTCATCACGCATTTCGCCCGTGCCGAGGCGTTTTTCCCTGCTGAAAAAGTGCATCGGTTGGGAAATCCAATACGGACACGCATTCTGGAACAAGCCGAACAGGAAACGACCAAACAGGAAAAGACATCCGATATCATAAGGATACTAGTCACAGGCGGCAGTCAGGGTGCACACGCAATCAATGAAACGGTCGCCAAAGCCCTGCTTCAATTGCCCGATTACCATAAGCGGTTGTTCGTCCACCATCAATCCGGCTCGGCAGACGCTCCCTGGCTGCAACAAACCTACACAGAAGCGAACGTCCAAGCGGAGGTTTCCCCATTCATCGACGACATGATCTCGGCCTATCAAGCTGCGGATCTCGTAATTTGTAGAGCGGGCGCAGGCACTTGCGCGGAATTGGCAATCGTCGGACGCCCGGCGTTATTCGTTCCGCTACCTACCGCCGCCGACGATCATCAGGCAGCCAACGCCCAGGAACTTGTGGACAACGACGGCGCCTGGATGGTGCGTCAGCCGGAATTCACGCCGGATTTCCTGGCTTCTTTTCTAAAGGATCGCCTGGCCGATCCCGAAGAATTGACCCGGCGTGGGCAAGCAGCAAAAATGGCCGGACGCCCAAAGGCAACGGTTGATACGGTTGAATTACTAAAGCGTTTAGCTGGATTATCTTCTAGTACGGCATCTTCGCGCAATGAAACGGAATCCAATCATGAGTAAACGCAATCAAGGCTTTTTAAAAACGAAAATCAAACGGATTCACCTGGTGGCCATCGGCGGCATCGGCATGTCCGGCATCGCCGAGGTTTTATTGACGCAAGGCTTCGAAGTCAGCGGCTCGGACATTCACGACGGTGCCAACGTGCGCCGTCTGCGTGGATTGGGCGCGAAGATTTTCATCGGCCACAGCGCCGAAAATGTCGGTGCTGCCGACGTGCTGGTTTACAGTTCGGCCATCCACCCCGACAATCCTGAATTTATCGAGGCGCAAGAACGCGGTATTCCGATCATCCCCCGTGCGGAAATGCTGGCCGAACTGATGCGTATGAAAGAAGGCATCGCCATTGCCGGAACGCATGGCAAAACCACCACAACCAGCCTGATCGCCTGGATTCTATCCGAAGGCGGCGTAGACCCCACCTGCTTGGTAGGCGGACGGCTGGAATCCTTCGACAGCAACGCCAAGCTCGGAGAAAGCGCCTATCTGGTGGCCGAGGCGGACGAATCCGACGGTTCCTTTTTGCGCTTGACTCCGGTTTTGACCGTGATCACCAATATCGACCCCGAGCATCTGGAGCATTACGGCAGCTACGACAATCTCGTGGATGCCTTTGTACAATTCGCCAACTGCGTTCCTTTTTTCGGCACCAATGTCATCTGCCTGGATCATCCCAAGGTTGCAGAAATCCGCGAGCGCATCACGCGCCGTTTCGTCACATACGGATTGATGGAAGAGGCCGACGTGTCGGCTTTCGATCTGCAACCCGAAAAGCTGGGAACTCGCTTTAAGGTTCGCGTACAAGGGCAGACGATGGGAGAAGTTTTCGTTCCCCTGCCCGGTCGTCACAACGTACAGAATGCACTGGCGGCCATTGCCTGTTCGCTCGATCTGGAACTGCCCTTCGATACCATTGCCAGCGCAATCGCAAGCTTCCAAGGCATCGACCGACGCTTCCAGGTCAAAGGCATGGTAGGCGGCGTCACGGTCGTGGACGACTACGCGCATCACCCGGAGGAAATCCGCGCCACATTGCGTGCTGCGAAAAACAACTTCAACAAGCGCGTTTTCGCGCTATTCCAGCCGCATCGTTACAGCCGCGTACGCGATCTGTTCGACGCCTTTGCCGCCTCCTTCGGCGACGCCGATGTGCTGCTGGTAACGGACATCTACCAGGCAGGAGAAACGCCGATTCCCGGCATTACGGCAGAGCGTCTGAGCGAAGCCATCAAAGGAGCCGGACATCCGGATGTACGCTATTTTCCGAATATGTTCGACGCCGCGAAAATTGCCAGTGAGGAAACCGCCGAGGGCGATCTTTTCATCACCCTGGGAGCTGGCAACGTCAAACAGGCGGCGCCGGAACTGCTTGATTTGCTTAGCCAACGTTCCGACATGAAAGGCTGATTCATGACACGCGAAGAGATGCTAACGCGAAAAATCGCCGTGTTGTATGGCGGACTCAGCAGCGAACGAAACGTTTCTTTGGAAACGGGGGCAGCAATTCACAACGCTCTGCTCGCGCGCGGCTATAACGCCGTTTTGCTCGATCAGCAACGCGACCTGGCCCAGCAATTGACCGATCACCAGATCGAAATCGCCTTTCTGGCGCTACATGGACGCTATGGCGAAGACGGCGCGGTACAGGGACTTTTGGAAGTTATGGGGATTCCCTATACCGGTTCAAAAGTGCTCGCTTCGGCTGTTGCGATGGACAAGCATATTGCCAAATTGCTCTTTTCCTCGCAAAATCTTCCGGTTGCAGACTGGATTCTACTGGAAAAACAAAAATTTTCCGGAATGCCCATCGAACTGCCTTTTGACTATCCGGCGGTCATCAAACCCAACGCCAGCGGCTCGTCGGTAGGCGTCAAAATAGTTCAGAACGAGACAGAGCTTGACTCTGCGCTACAATCGGTGTTTCAGGAAGATTCTTATATCCTGATCGAAAAATACTGTTCGGGCATGGAAATTTCGGTCACGGTACTCGATGGAAAAGCAATTGGAATAATTTGGATAAAACCTTCTGGTAATTTCTACGATTATGAGGCAAAATACTTGGTAGATTCTACTGAATACATCTACCCTGCCCCGTTGCCGGAAGATGTATATCGTATGTGTATGGCATTCGCGGAGAACGCGCACCGGGCGGTGCGTGCTCAGGGAGTGACCCGAACCGATATGATCGTCGGTGAAGATGGCTCCATATCCGTGATTGAAATCAATACGATGCCGGGGATGACATCCCACTCGCTGGTGCCGAAAACCGCACGGGGCGAAGGAATCTCGTTCGAGCAGTTGTGCGAACGAATTCTACTTGGAGCATCGTTGGAACTGAGTAGCCACGAGGAGACCGCCAAATGACGCCCGCCAAGGGCAACAAGCGAACGACGAAAAACGTCAAGCGCCAGGACGTGCAACCGTCCTTGTTTGAATCGGCGCTGAAGGGACTGGTTTCCCTGATTGTGATCTATGTCGTGTTCGTGGCGGTTTTTCTGGTCTGGCAGGAACTGTATCGTGGCGTACTGGCCCAAGGTTGGTTCGACGTTCTCGCCATCGACATCGTCGGCAATGAGCGCGTTCCAAATGCGGAAATTCTGGCATACGGACATCTGTCCACGCATAGACCGATTTTCGATGTAAACGTCAAAAAAGCGGCGTTGCAGGTTGAATCACATCCCTGGATCAAATCGGCGCGCGTGTCACGTCGTCTGCCCGATGCGCTACTGGTGGAAGTTGTGGAAAATCAACCTATGGCGCGCGTCAAGCTGGACCGGATGTATTACGTCAACCAGGAAGGCACGCCGTTCAAATTCGCAGATGATTCCAGCTTGGAAGAACTGGTGCTGATCGAAGGACTGCATAACTCGGATTTCGAACCGTTGGAAGCGGGGCAACGCAAGATGCTGCGCGCATTGCAGTTGCAAAAGAAATACAACGAGCACCCGATGTCGGTGCTGGCTAAGCTTAAGGGTATCCGCTATCACCATAACGGCTTGGAGTTATTGGTGGGTGACTTGCCCAGTACGCTGGTTTTCGGGCAAAGCGTGCAAAGCGAAGCTCTCGACCGTGCAGCCAAATTGTGGAAAAGCCTGGCCCAGCAGGGACAGCACGCGGAAACGATCCACCTGGACAATCGAAACGAACCCGAGCGCGTAACCGTAAAGTACGCCGATAACGTGACAGCAAACAGCAAGCCGACCGGGAAACAATAACCGCGATAAAGCGGTGGCGGCTGCGGAGGAACAATGGCAAGTAAGGGAGAAATCATCGTCGGCCTGGATATCGGCACCACCAAGGTGGTGGCATTGGTGGGCGAAATCAAGGACAACGGAAAAGTCGAAGTAATCGGCTGCGGCACCCACGTTTCCAAGGGTATGCAGAACGGCGTCATCACCGATATCGGCGCAACCGTAGACTCCATCCGTGAAGCGGTGCAGGAAGCCGAATTGATGGCCGGTGTGGCGATCAGCCAGGTTTTCGCGGGAATCGCCGGACAGCATATTCGCGGCTTTAATTCGCACGGCATCGTAAAAGTCGAAGGTAAGGAGATCACCGAAGAGGATGTCGAGCGCGTGGTGGATCAGGCCAACGCAGTGGCGATTCCGATCAATCAGAAAGTGTTGCACACCATCGTGCAGGATTACGTGGTCGATGGCCAGGAAGGCATCAAATATCCCATCGGTATGAGCGCCATTCGCCTGGAAGCTAAAGTGCACATCGTGACCGGCGCGATTTCGGCAGCTGAAAACGTAGTGCGCTGCTGCAACAAGGCTGGACTTAGCGTTGCGGAACTCGTACTGGAGCCACTGGCGTCGTCTTTGGCAGTGCTTAGCGAAGACGAGCG
Organism: Myxococcota bacterium; assembly: GCA_965140415.1. Taxonomy (GTDB): domain Bacteria; phylum Myxococcota_A; class SURF-8; order SURF-8; family SURF-8. The sequence continues at coordinate 1,894,593 of OZ223209.1, read as the reverse complement.
CGAGTTGGGTGTGGCGCTGATTGACATCGGCGGTGGCACGAGCGATTTGATCATTTACCTGAAAGGGAACGTAGTCCATACCTCGGTATTGCCTTTAGGTGGCGATCTGATTACGCATGACATCGCGGTCGGCCTGGGAACCCCGATGGCCGGAGCCGAAAAGCTCAAGCAGGAATGCGGCTACGCCATGGCGCACATGGTGGAGAAAACCGAATCGATCAACGTTCCGACCGTTGGCTCTGGCGAAGTAAAACAGATGAGCCAGCAGGTCTTATGCGACATCATCGAAGCGCGCGCCGAGGAAATCATCACCCTGATCAACAAAGAAATCCGCAAAACCGGAGTCGAAGAATTACTGGGAGCGGGTGTCGTACTGACGGGCGGAGTCACCAACCTGCCCGGTCTGGCACGACTGGCGGAGGAACTGATGGACATGCGCGTGCGTTGCGCCGCACCCATCGAAGTAGCCGGATTGATCGATCTCGTGCGCAACCCGATTTACGCCAGCAGCGTAGGCTTATTGCAATACGCGGTCAAACATGCCCAGAACTATCCGGGCAGCGGAGTCTCCGTAATGGGCCGCATCAAGAATAAACTGAAGAATTGGTGGGATACGTTCGTATAATTATTTCTACGTTTTATATTTTTTTGGGAACACAGAAACGAAGAAACGCAAGGACATGGGATCGGAAAAGGAGGAATGAACATGACGGATCAGGAACGGTTGAAGTTTGATTTCGATCCGGTCAGCTACAAGGGAGCCAAGCTGGCTGTGATCGGTGTAGGCGGCGCAGGCGGAAACGCAGTAGCCACCATGGTGGCGCGCAACGTGGAAAACGTGTCGCACATGATCTGCAACACGGATATCCAGGCGCTGCAACGCTCACCGGTACAACTGCAAGTTCAGATCGGCGAAGAATTGACGCGTGGACTCGGCGCAGGCGGCAACCCGGAAGTCGGCTGCCGAGCGGCAGAGGAATCCATCGCGGCCATTGAAGAAGAAATCAAAGACGTCGATATGCTCTTCATCACCGGCGGCATGGGCGGCGGCACCGGCACCGGCGCAGCTCCGGTCATTGCCCGCAAGGCTATGGAAATGGGCATTCTGACGGTCGGCGTCGTTACCAAGCCCTTCCGTTTCGAAGGCCCAAAACGCGAGCAACTCGCCGCCCGAGGTTTGCAGGAACTGAAAGAATCGGTCAATACGCTGGTCGTCATTCCCAATCAAAAGCTGCTTGAAATCGAAGACATGAATATCGGTATGATGGATGCCTTCCGACTGGCCGATGAGATCCTGGTCAACGCCGTGCGCGGCATCTCCGACCTGATCACCACCGCCGGTTACGTCAACGTCGATTTCGCCGACGTTCGCACCATCATGGCCAATATGGGCATGGCAATCATGGGTAGCGCTACCGCCAGCGGCGAAGACCGCGCCCTGGAAGCGGCTCAGGCAGCCATCAGCAGCCCGCTGCTGGACGACCTGAAGATCAACGGTGCCCAAGGCATCCTGGTTAACGTAACCGGTCCAAGCAGCCTGACGTTGCAGGAAGTGGACGAGGCTGTCGGCTTCATCCAGGAAAGTGCGCATCCTGCCGCCGACTTCATCTTCGGCTACGTCGTTGACGAGAACATGCAGGACGAAGTCAAGGTAACGGTAATCGCTACCGGCTTCCCGGAAACGAACGAAGACAAACCCGAGCGCCGTCCGCGTCAGCGCGGGATCATGGAAAACCTGGACATTCCAACCGTCAAACGCCGGGAAAATCGCGAACGCAACGAAACGCATAGCTTCACGGCCACGACCCCGCCTCCGATCCCGGAGCAGTTAATGAACGATTCCCGCGAGGTCAAGATTTCGAACTCGTTCAATCGCATTTTCGAGCCGGATCTGGACGAACAGCAGATCAAGATTCCAAGCTTCCGTCGCCGCGTAGACGGCAAACAGAATGGCGGCGGCAACGTCTGATTCCTTCGCACCTTTTCGATTCTCGGGGCGGCTTTTGCCGCCCCGTTTTCGTTGCAAAAAAATACCGGGCAACAACTCTGCCCGGCATTTTCATGAATCGCTTTTGGGATGATCCCCTACGGCGCTACCAGTTGAATCGGTGCCAGCGGGGGAACTTCCGCTTCGTTGAGCTTCTGTTCCAAGCGCTGCTTGACGGCCAAAAAGCGCGGACCATACTTGACCTTCAAAAAACCGGGGCCTTCGAGAAAAGCGAGATCGTCGAAACCCATTTCCACTGCCTGCTCCAAGCGACTGAGCCCTTCGGAGAAATAACGCTTGGAAATAGAGATAACCGCCAGACGACTGTAGGAAATCGGATTATCCGGCAACCGCTCCACCGCCGCCAATAACGGTGCTTCGGCCTTGGCGTAACTAGCCTGTCCCTGATCGAACAACGTCAATCCATAAAGCAGTTGCGCTTCACCGTCGTTCGGATCCAGCCGCACGGCTTCAGACAACTCCGCCAAGGCGGGAGCACTCTGTTTGTAATCGCGATACAATCGCCCAAGCTCTCGATGCGCCACGGCCATTTTGGGATCGATCATGATGGCGCGCACCAAGCTCTGCTGGGCATTGTTGGCCTGACCGAGCTTGGCCTGGCAGACACCTAAACGCTGATAGGCAACAGCATCTTTTTCGTTGATACCGATCAGACGGTGATAATATTCCGCCGCCTTGGCATAGTCCTTTTCATCGAATGCCAACCCGGCAACAAGGCGCAATAACGCCAGGTTGTCACCCAGTTTCTCCAACGCTTTGATTCCCGCCTGCAAGGCAGCAGCACGATCGCCCAACATGTAATGGAGTTGACACGCCAATGCCAGAGCCTGGGGATTGTCCGGCTGCGCCTTCAATAAGGTCGCCAGTTGTTCCAAGCTTTCGGGATACTGCTTTTTCAAAAACAGAACACCCGCCAACCCAAAGCGAGCAGAAGACGAATCTTCCAGTTGCAGAGCCTTCAGATATAACTTCTCGGAAAGTTCCAGGTTTCCCTGGCGCGACTCGGCAGCAGCGAAACGAATCAGAACCGGAGAGGAAGTCGGGAAGATCTCCAACGCCTTCCGGTAGCAGTAAGACGCCTCTTTCCATTTCCCCTGTCGATAGAAGTGATTACCGGTATAGGCCCAACCATAATGATTGTTCGGCTGCGCCTTGACCATCCGTTCTAACCAACCTTCCAACCGGGGATCGTTGTCCAGGTTCGGCCAGAGATCGGCGCTCTGCACGGCGGTTGTTGAATCGGCAGGGTCATCTTCGATAACCAGCAGAAACTGCTCGGCGGCCTCACCCCAGTTCTGCAATTTCATATGGCAAGCGGCCAGATCCAAACGTACCCGGCGAAGACCATCGGGAGCTGACAACCCTGCCTGTAGGTGCGGCAGAGCATCCAGACACAGATCCTGTTTGGCCAGGATATGCCCAAGCTGAGCATGTGCCAATGCATTGTCTTCCTCTGCCAGCGATTGTTCATAAGCCTGCCGAGCCTGGACCAGATCGCCCTGGTTCAGATAACCCGCACCCAACTCCCGTTGCTGCGCCGCGCGCTGCGAAGCACAACCGAACAGGACCAACACCACAACAAGCACCACAATCGATGACAGACGGAACAGTTGTGCCGATCGCATGATTCCTCCAGACAAATACGTTCGATCTTTCAAACTAAGACCGTTATTTCAGATCCAATGGCACCGCTTCGTGGAACCGGTTCAAATGCTCGCCAAGTTTTCCGGCCAGGAATTGTAACACACTCAGTTCTCCGGGGGTCCAGCGGTTGCTGTCTTTTTTGTTGATCAACTCCATCGCACCGTAGGTACGCTCGTCGTGCTGAACCGGTACGCAGAGAATCGAACGTGTCGTATAGCCGGTTTTATCGGCGACGGCGCGGTAGAAATTCGGATTCTGGTCTACATCGTTAACAGCCATGGCGCAACCGACCTGAACGGAGAAACCCACAATTCCTCGACCGCGCGGAATGCGGATGGACTTAAGCTGCTCGGCCACCTTGCCTTTGGCAGCTGCAAAGTGGAGATCGTGCAACGCCGAGTTGATATCGGACAGAATCACCGATCCGGCTTCAGCGGCAATGGCATTCATGGCCAGATCCAACACAAAATCCGTGGCCGCGCGTTCGTCCATCTCGGCAATATCCATAACGTCCAGGAACAAGTCGCTCAACACGTCTTCCACGTCGAAAGGTTCCTGGATATCCTCTGCCTCGCCGAAAACCTGCTCGATTTCGGCGGCAGTCAAGCGGGAGTGCGTCACTTTGATTTCGCGACTTTTACCCTCTTGAGAGTCGGCGGCAGCCTTTTTGGCCTGTTCTTCTTTCTCACGGATTTTCTTAAGTTTGCGCTCCGCCTCTTCACGTTCCTTGGCAGCTTTGGCGGCTTTCTTGGCTGTTTCCTTCTGCCGCTTGCGCTCTTCCTTATCTTTCTGCTTCCGCTCTTCTTCTTCTTTGGCCTTGCGCTCCGCTTCTTCCTTGGCTTTGCGCTCGGCTTCTTCTTTCGCTTTACGCTCGGCTTCTTCTTTGGCTTTACGCTCGGCCTCTTCCTTTGCCTTGCGTTCAGCTTCTTCCTTGGCCTTCTGCTCGGCCTCTTCTTTGGCTTTGCGCTCAGCTTCTTCCTTGGCTTTCTGCTCAGCCTCTTCTTTCGCCTTACGTTCAGTCTCTTCCTTGGCTTTTGCTTCAGCTTCTTCTTTTGCTAACTGCTCTTTTTCCTCTTTAGCCTTCTTCTCAGCCTCTTCTTTAGCCTTACGCTCGGCTTCTTCCTTGGCTTTACGTTCAGCCTCTTCTTTGGCCTTGCGCTCGGCCTCTTCTTTGGCTTTCTGCTCCGCCTCTTCCTTCGCCTTGCGTTCAGCTTCTTCCTTGGCCTTCTGCTCAGCCTCTTCTTTGGTCTTGCGTTCGGCTTCTTCTTTGGCTTTAGCCTCAGCTTCCTCTTTGGCTTTACGCTCTTGCTCTTCCTTGGCTTTTCGCTGGCGTTCCTCTTCCCGCTCGCGGCGCGCCTTCTCTTCGGCTTCCTTCTCGCGGGCGATTTTCTCCTGTAATTCCTTTTCCGCTAGCTCACGTTCCTTGGCTGCCTTTTCGGCTTCCTCACGCAAACGAGCCGCTTCGGCTTCTTCCTGCTCGCGCTGCTGAGCGATCTGTTCGCTGGTAACTTTCGCCCCGGCGTCCTCTGCACATTCCTTGATGCGGAACATACGACGAGAAGTCGGATCCTTAACGACTACCGTTCCGTCCGGTCGGTTTTCGCACATGATCGATGCCAACGAATCGCCTTGTTCTCCGATCTCTTTCATGCCCGATCGCAGGGCTAAAAGCCAACTCGACGCCTCCACCTCTACAGTGGTACTTTGCCCGTCGGTGCCTGGTTTGGCTGGAATAAACACTTCATAGCGCGGCATAGGTTTGTCCTCCTCACGGAATGGTGTCGTTCCTCCCGAAAAAACTGAACCGAATCATAGCTCTAAACGCTAGCAAATCGAACGCTGAAAGTCAAAGAAACACTCGCCACTTCAAAAGCAATCTCTATAAAGGGTAGTCACACTGTTTCTCCTACAAGTGGCAAAAAGCGGTGCCCCAAAGTTGACTTACGGCCCGTGATCGCTGTAGACTGGCTTTGTTTATTGGCCGAAACTCAATTACGCTTATCGGAAGGCGAACTAGAGGTTTTCATGCAGGAAAATGTAGCTGTCGAGATCGCGAACGATCTGTCTTTACCCGCAGAGGATGTCTCTAAAGCGTTAGCGCTGTTGGAGCAGGGATTGTCCATTCCTTACCTGGTGCGCTATCGCCCGGACGACATCGGCGGGCTGTCCGAACAGACCCTGTTTGATATCCTGGACCGCGTGTACGCCTTCGAGAAATTATGCGCTGAAAAGGAACATGCCCTCGCCGAACTGGAAAAAGAAGGTAAATTAACCGACGATTTGCGCGGAAAACTGGAAAGCTGCTCTGATCGCATGGAGTTAAAAGACCTGCTGATGCCGTTGCGTAAGGGGCGACGCACGCGAGGACAAGTGGCGTTGGAACTGGGGCTGGAACCGCTGGCTTTACGTATTCTGGAGCAAAAGGACGAAGAGGGGCTACCCAATGAAATCGTTGAGGTTTATGGGCGCTCGGTCTCGCTTTCCAACCCGGAAGAAGCATTGGATGGTGCTAAGGATATCATCGCCGAACGCATTTTCATGGACCCCGAAATTCGCAGCAGCATTCGCGATGTAAGTTGGCGCGAAGGCGAACTGGAATGCCACGTACTGGTGGAACCCAATGAATTCTCCGGCAATTACGAGTCTTTCAACCGACGTAGCGAACCGGTGCGCGACATCCGCCCGGCACGTTTTGCAGCAATTTCACACGGATTGAAGAACAAGCAACTTTCGGTGCGTATTAAAGTGGATCCCCATGAAATCTATGCCATTCTGGATGAGGAAATCATCACGAACCCGAATTCCATCTGGAAACGCACCCTGCTCGAGTCGATTCGCAATGCCTACGAACGCCTGCTGGCACCGCATATCGAATCCGAATTGCGCGAGCGACTACGTCAAAAAAGCGATTCGACCGAAGTATCCGACACCCTGAAACAATTGGACTTGATATTAAAACAAGCACCACTGGGAAATGTTCCGCTCATCGCACTGGACGGCAGTGGACCGGAAGCCCTGTTGCTGATTCTTGTAGATGAAAACGGGAATTTGGTGGAAGAACGAGAAGTTCCAATCGCGGAAGCAGAGCAGATGCAAGCGTCCCTGTTTGCTGCGATGGACGAGTTACGCGAAATCAAACACCCAGCAGCGCTGGCGGTTCGTAAAGATCGCAAAAACAAGGATAGTCTTAAGCTGTTGCGACGCTACTTGCAGGACAAGCAGGTCGAGGGTTGCTATCTGCTGCTAATGGATACCGAATCCAGCAAAACACTGGCCGGCAGTTCGGTTTTCATAGCGGAAACACAACAATGGAGTGTGCGTCACCGGCAATTACTGGCCCTGGCGCGTAGTCTTCAAAATCCGCTTAAACAGTATCTGGCAGTCGGCCCCTTGGAATTCGGGCGGACCTCTCCTATCCAAAGCGAGTCTCCCTGGTTGAAACAGCGCCTGCTCGATACCGTGCGCACCAAGACCGTTGCCTTTGGTGTGGACGTGAATGAAGCCGATGCAACAACGTTGCGTTATATCCCCGGATTGGATGACGTTTCCTCGCAGGCCATTGTTGCCGACCGAACCGCCAACGGAGCTTTTGGTACACGGCAGGAATTGTCGCGAGTCAATGGCCTCTCCGGTGAACAACTCGATCAGGCAGCAGGCTTTTTACGTGTGAAAGGGGAAAATCCCTTGGACGCAACCGGCGTTCATCCGCAACATGAAACCGTCGTACAAAAGATCGCTGCCGACTCTAACCTGGCGGTGGCAGACCTGATCGGCAATCGTATGGTTCTCGACAATCTGAAAGCGGCGGAATATACCACTGCCGAATTGGGCGAACACGCTATCACGTGGATTCTGCAAGAACTGGCAGAACCGGCCAAGCGTGATATTCCGGCTTTCTCTGCGGATGCCTACGCCGATGAAATCCGACGCATCGACGATCTCGATGTCGGCATGCAGTTAAGCGGAAAAGTGAAAAACGTTACCAATTTCGGGGTATTCGTTGATTTGGGTATCGGCCAGGACGGCATGATCCACATCTCGGAACTGGATCATCAATACATTCCCGATCCAGCTCAGATCTTTAAAACCGGCGATCCGATTTCCGTTAAAGTCATCGAATTGGACGTGCAACGCAAGCGCATCGGGCTATCTCGCAAACAGACACTACCCGAACCGCCGGAACAACGCTCTGAATCGCGCCGGAACGAGCGTAGACCCTCGGATAGGTCGAGTAATCGTAGCAACCGACCTGGGCAACAAGGACGCGGCGGTCGTAACCGCAAAAGGGAATCGGGTCGTGATTCCCAGGTTAAGAGTGACGTCATTGCAAGCGGAAGAATGGCCGAGCTACTGAAAGCCGCACTTGACAAGAAGTAATACCGTGCGATGGATCGACAGCGATTCGTTTATTCAGCCAATCCTTAGCATGAAGGAACAGTATTAATGAAGGCTTTTATCCTGGCCGGCGGACAGGGCGTTCGCATGTATCCCTATACCATGGTGCTACCAAAACCGCTGGTTCCCATCGGAGAAGTGCCGATCCTCGAGATTCTCTTGAATCAGTTGGCTAGAACCGGTTTTACAGATGTGGTATTGAGCGTCGGGTACCTTGAAAGCCTGATCCGCGCCTACTTTCAGCCGGAGCGCGTTCCCATCGGTATGACGCTAACCTACGTGCAAGAGCCCCAACCGCTGGGTACCGCCGGTTCTCTATCGATGCTGCAACCACCGCCGGAAGAACCGCTATTGGTATTGAACGGCGACATCCTTACCGACATGGATTTCAGACGCCTGATGGTCTATCACGAACATTCCGACGCAGCATTGACTATCGCCAGCAGCGAACGCGCCGTACAGATCGACATGGGCGTTATCGGTGCAGACAACGCCGGACGCATTCGCAGCTACAAAGAAAAGCCTCGGCTTAATTACTCGGTCAGCATGGGAATCTATGTGTACGATCCTTGCGTGTTCAGCTACATCCCGCAAAACGAACACCTGGATTTCCCGGATCTGGTGGTCAAACTGATCGAGGCAGGAGAAGTTGTACAAGCGTATCGCTCCGACAACCTCTGGCTGGACATCGGCTCACCGCGCGACCATGTACGCGCCAACGAAGTATTTGCCGCCGATCCGGCGCGCTTTCTATCCGGTTCCATTTCACCGAATGGATCCAACGGGAGAAAATCATGAAAGCTTTGGTAACGGGAGCAGGCGGTTTCATCGGCAGTCATGTCGTTGAAAAGCTGTGCGCAAGAAATCATGAAGTACGGGCGCTGGTGCATTACAACTCAGCCGGTTCCATCGGCTGGCTTTCGGATCTGCCGAAGGAAATTCTCGGCGATATCGAAATCGTTTCCGGCGACGTGCGCGACCCAAGACGCATGCGTGAAATCATGCGTGATTGCGATGCAGTATTCCACTTGGCAGCACTGATCGCGATTCCCTACAGCTATATGGCGACATCCTCTTACATCGAGACAAATGTCGGTGGCACGCTTAACATACTGGAAGCGGCACGCGAGCAACCCAACGGATGCAGAATGGTCTGCATCAGTACAAGCGAAATCTACGGCACCGCAAAATTTCTTCCGATCACCGAAGAACACCCGATAAACGCCCAGTCACCTTATGCGGCCAGTAAAATCGCTGCCGATCAACTGGCGCTTGCCTGTTATCGCAGTTTCGGTCAACCCGTTGTGGTAGTACGACCCTTCAACACCTTTGGACCCAGACAATCCACGCGAGCGGTGGTTCCCACCATTCTGACTCAACTGCTTTCCGACGACGGCACGGTGCATCTTGGTGCTTTGGCACCCACTCGCGATTTGACCTATGTTACCGACACCGCCAGCGGCATCATCGATGTCGGTATGAGCGACGTCGCACTGGGACGTGTAGTACAACTCGGCACCGGTAGAGAGATTTCCATCGGCGATCTAGCCGCATTATGTGCAGAAACGATCGGGGTGGAACTGAAAATAGAGGAAGATGCAGAGCGTATTCGACCGATGAACAGTGAAGTGATGAGGCTGCTTTCAAATCCGGCCTTTGCGCTGGAGTACTGCGGCTGGCAGGTCGAAGTACCATTGGAAGATGGCATCGCGAAAACCGCAGACTGGCTACGAGACCATCTGGATCTTTATCGTCCGCAGGAGTACGGTTTGTAATCCGGCGAAGGAATCTTTTCATGACCGAGCGTATTCCACTGTTCGACACAAGTTTCGGTCCCGCCGAACAACAGGCGGCACTGTCGGTATTGCGTTCGGGCTGGTTGACGCAAGGGGAACAGGTACAAGCTTTCGAGCGTGAATTCTCCCTGCTGCATGAAAATAATGAAGCCGTGGCGGTAGGAAGTTGTACCGCAGCACTGCACCTGGCGTTACGACTGGCAAATGTGGGACCGGGCGACGAAGTCGTGCTGCCGTCGCTGACATTCGTGGCGACCGCCAATGCCGTACGCTATGTTGGTGCGACTCCCGTATTTGCAGATATCGAATCGCTCACCTCCCCCTTACTTAACGTAAAAACGATCGAACGTGTCTTGACACCGCAAACCAAGGCGGTGATCGTTGTCCATTATGCCGGGTATGCCGCCAATATGCCGGAAATACTCGCACTTGCGAAACAGCACGGGTTAATGGTGATCGAAGATGCGGCTCACGGTCCCGGCAAAGACGAAAACGGGCGCATGCTGGGATGCTATGGCGATTTCGGATGTTTCTCCTTTTACGGAAACAAGAATCTGAGCACTGGAGAAGGTGGCATGCTGCTCTGCTCCGACGCAGAGCAAGCCGAGCGCGCACGGCGACTGCGCAGTCACGGCATGACGGAAGAAACTCGTACTCGCGAAGTGGGTCACGCCGGTCAGTATGATGTAAACCAGTTGGGGTACAATTATCGTTTCGATGAATTACGCGCCGCCATCGGACGGATCCAACTTCCTAAGCTGTTAAAACGAAACGAGAAACGACGTTTACTCACCTCGAAGTACCGTGAATTGCTGAGCCAAACAGGAAACCTGACGGTTCCCTTTGCCCAGCGCCAATCCGGCTCGTTTCACATCTTTCCGATCCTGCTTCCCGAAGGCGAAAATCGCCGAAGGCGCATCGAAACGATGAAGGCGCAAGGTGTTTTTACCAGCGTGCATTATCCGGCGATTCATCGCTTCAGCGAGTTTGAAAGTCTAAACCATGCAAAATTAAAGATTACAGAAAATTACAGTAATCGAGTATTGACCCTGCCGTTATTTCCAGCCCTGACAACCACTCAAATCGAACATGTTGTAAGCGCCCTGCTTCACTAGGAAATGCGTCAATCAACAGTGCCGTTTCATCCGACCTCTTATATACATCGAAGCCATTTTACAGTTTTCAAATCTCATCAAATTTGGGTGAAAACCCGTGATATAATTGTATTATCAACATGTTAATCAATCCACTCGGTTTTTCCAACAATCCCCATTCCGGCAAAATCCTTTACAATCCAAAAGAGAGGAAGTATGATCTCTCCCGCTTTGATTTTGGTTCTCGATTATTCATTGCCGGATGCGCAGCTTGAAGGTACCGTCTATGTCCAAAGATCCGATTGTAAAACTGCTCAGCGATCTGGCCTCCGCGCCTTATGCGTTTTGGCGCGATGCGGAAGGCACGATTCGGCGGACAGTCAAATGGTTGGAAGAAAAAGAGCGCATTTCCAAAGAAGAAGCCATTGGACTTGTTGAGGATTTGCTGACGCGCTCGGCGAAAACGCGCACGATGTGGGAAGAACGACTCGATGAATTCGTTTCCCAGAAAATCCGTGCAATCAAGATCCCTCGCAGAGAGGAACTTGTCGAATTAAGAAAGCGCGTACAGGCGCTTATCGAGCGGGCGGAACGGCTGGAGGACAACTGGCGCGAGCGCTAGAATCGAAAAGGGAGAAGCCCGGTGCAGGATGTGCAACAAATGCCCGATCATCGCTCCATGCCGATCGACAAAGTCGGTGTTAAGGGGCTGCGCTATCCGATTACGGTGCTGGATAAAAACCGTGGCGAGCAACACACCGTAGCTCGCATCAACGCGTATGTAAATCTTCCGCACCAGTTCAAGGGCACTCATATGAGCCGCTTCATCGAGATTCTAAACGAATATCGCGGCTCGATCGATATCCGGCATTTCGAAACGATTTTGCTTGAAGTCAAAAAGCGACTCAACGCGGAATCGGCGCATATTGAAATCGAATTTCCATACTTCGCCACCAAGCAGGCTCCGGTCAGTGGACTGGAAGGGCTGATGGATTACGATGTGGGCTACTATGGCACCATCGACGAGCAGGACCGGGCGACATTCACCATGAAAGTAGTGGTTCCCATCACTACGGTCTGTCCCTGCTCTAAAGAGATTTCCGAGCGTGGCGCGCATAACCAGCGCGGTCATGTAACGTTGGAAGTCGATGTACGGCGCTTCGTCTGGCTGGAAGATTTGATCGAGTTGGTGGATCAGGCAGGCAGTGGACCATTGTTCGCATTATTGAAGCGCGAGGATGAGAAATTCGTAACCGAGCGCGCGTATGATAATCCCCGCTTTGTGGAAGATGTCGTGCGTGAGATCGGGGTTGTACTGCGCGACGATCCAAATGTACGCTGGTTTCGGGTGGAATCGGAAAATATCGAATCGATTCACAACCATAACGCCTATGCTTGTATCGAGCTAGACAAGCGGCGCAAGCCGGAAAAGGTGTCCTCGAATGAACGTTGAAAGGCCTGAAGCAACTAAAGGGAAAAAGACGATGTGGGGCATAAAGGCGCTACGGTCGTTACTGCCGCTTTTACTATTGTTGGCGATGTTTTCAGTGCTTTCAATGGGTTGCGGACCAAGAATCGGCCAGATCACAGATAAAGATCGCATGGCTTCAATGAATTTCTATCAGCTTGCCGTCAATGATTTTTCCAACGGAAACATTATCGCAGCGCTACGTTCACTTGAAGAAGCCGAAAAGTACAATCCTAAAAACGAACATGTAAAATATCTATACGGCTTGATTTTCCTTTCGAAGAAAATGCATGCACTTTCAGAAGAATACTTCAAAGCAGCGATCCGCCTGGAACCGAAATTCTCGGATGCCTATATCGGACTGGCCTCGGTGCACATGGATCAGGGTCACTGGCAGGAAGCCGTCAAGGAACTGGAGTATCCTTCCCAGGACATCATGTACCCACGAAAAGATGTCGTGTTCGATAACATGGCCTGGTGTTATTTCAAACTGGGTGACAGCGCAAAAGCGGTTGAACTGTTAAAATCCGCTACAACTGAAAATGTGCAAAACTGCCATGCCTGGTACAATCTGGGCCGGATCTATAAAGCCAATGCCGAATATGAAGCGGCGATCGATGCGCTTTCGATGGCGGTTTCCCAATGTGATACGTTTTTCTTCGGTTATTATGAACTGGCGCTTGCCGCAATTCAGGCACGCGACAATGAGCGAGCCCGCCCAGCGTTACAAAAATGTTTGGAGTTGGGAGGAGTGACCGACGAAGCGAAGGAATGCAAGAAATACTTGCAGCTTTTGGACTAGCTTTTCTCTTTTAAGGACTGGCGACGGATGACAGACGACCCCTATCCATCGTGTAGGTTCATAACCGCGAATATCGCGAGAGGTGACGCGTGCTTTCACGCAAATTACAAGTGTTGCTCAACACAATCGCCAAGCTTTTGCGCAAGCGAGCGTATCGGCGCGTGCAGGATATCATCCGCCGCGTCCACTTGGCCGACCTCGCGGTAGCCTTTCGATTTTTAGACGATGACGATCAGGAAATTTTATTCGGCCTGCTGGAGAATTCGGAGCAGCGGGCCGAGTTGCTCGAAAATCTGGACCAATCCATTTCAGATCGTCTGATCGCCGATTATTCCGTAGACGATATCGTCGATATTATCCAATACATGTCCGATGATGATGCCGCCGACCTTATCCAGGATTTGGGCGAGGAAAAGGTCAAGGCGATTCTGGGTCGTATGAAAAAAGACGACCGCGAAGATCTGCAAGGACTGATCGGCTACGATGAAGACACCGCCGGTGGTTTGATGACCACCGATTTCATCGCCGTTCCGGCAACATATACCTGTCGCCAGGTGTTGCAGGCCATTCAGGAAAGCGGTGAAGAAGCCGAAATGGTTTTCTACATCTATGCATTGGATGAAGAAGATCGTCTCGCAGGTGTAGCCTCGCTGCGTGAACTGGTTCAAGCGCAGGAAGACACGCTTTTCAGCGACCTGATGGAAACCGACATTACAAAGGTTCGCCCGGATCGCGACCAGGAAGACGTCGCGCGCATGATCGCCCGTTACGATTTGCTGGCCGTTCCGGTAGTGGATGAAGAGAACCACGTTATCGGTATCATCACAGTCGATGATGTCATCGACGTTATCCGCGAAGAGGATACCGAGGATATCCTGAAACTGGTCGGTGCAGACGAAGAACTGCTGGAGGATTACTCTTTAAAAACCAACGTTCTCAGTCGCTTACCATGGTTATTGGCGACCTGGATCGGCGGCATTTTCGTAATGCACCTGATTGGCTACTACGAAGAGAAACTGTCCGGCGTAGTTGCATTGACCGCATTTTTCCCGGTGATATTAGGAATGTCAGGAAATGTCGGCCAGCAATCCGCCACCATTATCGTACGTGGTCTTGCTATCGGCAAAGTCGATGGTTCACGCTTTTTATCAACAGTCGGTATCGAAGCGATGACCGGCCTTTGTTTGGGATTGATCTACGGTGCGGCAATCGGGACGGTGGCGCAAATACAGTTCGGTACCAGTGTGGGCAATATCGCAATTGTCGTCGGTGTTTCACAGGCTTCAGGGATGCTGATAGCTGCCTTAATGGGTGGTGCCGTACCGATGGCCCTCACCCGCTTGAAGATCGACCCGGCCATTGCCACCGGACCGCTAGTCACAACTTCCATGGATCTGGTCAGCATGTACATTTACATGGCAATGGCCACTCTTCTCATTTTCTAGGTACGCCAATGCCCTCCTTTACCGACGAAGCCGTGGTGCTCAAGGTGATCGAAACGGGCGAAGCGAACTGTATCCTGCACCTACTGACACATAATCGGGGACGGCGAAACGTTTTTGCACAGAATGCACGTAAAAGCCGTAAACGTTTTTCCGGCGCTCTGATGCCTTTCGCCCACCTTCAGATCGTCTCTTCCGTGCGTCGGGACCAGGATCTGGATCGATTGCAGCAGGCCGAATTGATCGACGCCCATGCCGAACTACACGGCTCATTGGCATCGATTTATCTGGCCTCGCATTATTGTGAACTACTGGATCTGCTACTGGTAGAAGGCGAACAATACCCGGAGGTTTTCGAGTTAGTGCTATTCTTTCTGGGGCGACTCAAACAAGCAAAAGCCAGTATCAAGCACCGCATCTTCTTTGAACTTCGCATGCTGGATCTCTTGGGAAATCGTCCGGATTTAAGTTTCTGTGGCGATTGCGGCCAGGAGTTAAGCGGCGAATCCTACTTCGACCCCGACCGCCAGTTGATGATTGCCCGAGCGGGGACGGCATATCCTGCCCGATTGATTCCCATTTCGGATGCAACGCGCTACGCAATGCAACGCATTCTGGACGGTCCTTTGCACGGGTTGGGAACGATTCGTCTGTCGCGTGAGATGCTGCATCAGATCGAGGCGGTCAGTCGCTCGCTGTTGCAGTCTCAGGTTCCAAGAGCCTTGCGAACCTTGGAACTGCTGGAAGACGAGTTGGTGTCATGACCTCGACCACGCAGCGAATCCTGCATTATCTGCATCCAGGTCTTCCCGGATTTCTGGCGGCGCTGGTCTGCATGGTAACCAATGCTCTTGCAACCGGCTTGTATGCCTACTTAATCGGACCGGTTGTCAAGTTCCTCTTCACTGGCGGCTTGAAAGAACAGGACAGTTTAACCTCGTTTTTGCGCGGGATGGGGCTAGAACCTCAGTTGGAACGCAGCGACTATCTCCTGTGGGCGCTGCCTCTGCTGATTTTGTTCTCCGCGCTGCTTAAAGGTGCCTCACAGTACGGAAAGTTCTACTTGATGGGCTGGGTGGGGGAACGCGGTGTGTATCATCTGCGCGCGGATCTGCTGCAAAAACTACACCGCCTGCCGGTGGAGCGCTATGACCTAACACCAAGTGGCGACCTGATATCACGCATCGCTTCGGACTTGCCGCTTTTACAGGAAGCGGTCACTCACGCCGCCGCCACGGTGGTTTCCGACAGCATGAAGGTCTTGGTTTTACTGGGTTTGGCGCTGTGGCTGGACTGGCGGTTGGCGCTGGTCACGCTGGTGATTCTGCCGCTTGTAGCCTGGCCGATCGTAAACGTGGGAAAGCGACTGAAAAACACCGCCACCGACCGCCAGCGGCAGGTATCCGACATCGTTTCTCACGTGCGCGAAGACATCCGCGCCCAACGCGTCATTCGCGATTTCAACTTGAGCCAGCAACGCCTGAAACGTTTTAAAACCAGTAATCGCGCCTATCTTGGTGCCAGCCTGCGTTCATTCCGAATTCGGGCGCTGGCTTCTCCATTGATGGAAATCATCGGCGCAGTGGGACTGGGCGCCACGATCTGGCTGGCGGCGCGGCGCATCGGTAGCGGTGAACTGGCGCCGGAGCATTTCGTCTCCTTTTTCGCCAGCCTGCTATTACTCTATGAACCCATGAAAAACCTAGGGCGCGTCAATACTTACATCCAATCGGGGCGGGCCGGGGCGGACCGGGTATTCGAATTGCTCGACTGGCCGGATGAACGCCAATTGGATCGAGGACGGCAACAGGTCGAAGAACTTCACGACCGTTTATGCTTCGAAAATCTCCACTTCGGTTATGGAGAACGGCAGGCGCTTTGCGGCGTCGATTTTTCCCTGCAAGCCGGGCAAACAGTTGCCCTCGTTGGAGAATCGGGCGCAGGAAAAAGTACACTGCTTCGACTGTTACTGCGGCATTTCGAGCCGGACACGGGTCGCATCACAATCGACGGCATCGCTTTATCCGACATCACCCTGGATAGCATACGCCGCCTGGTTGTGAGCGTCGAACAGCGACCTTTGCTCTTCGATACAACCATTGGCGAAAACATCCAACTGGCACGACCGGAGGCTAAGGAAGCTCAACTATGGGAAGCAATCGAACGGGCGCAACTGCGAACGTTGATCGAAAATCTGCCGCAGGGACTTCACACTCCTATCGGAGAAGGTGGGGCGCGCTTGTCCGAAGGCGAACGACAACGGGTGGCGCTGGCGCGGGCGTTTATCAAAGGTGCACCGGTCATCGTGCTGGATGAAGTCACCAGCGCGCTCGATGCCCATAACGAAGCGGCCATCGCCAGGGCTATCGAAGAAATTGGCCAGGAACGAACGGTGCTGATGATCGCCCACCGCCTATCCAGCGTGCGCCACGCCGACAAAGTAGTGGTAATGCATCAGGGACGAGTCGTGGAAGAAGGCAGACCGGAACAACTGACGGCCCAAAACGGTCCCTATCGCAAGTTACTTGAAAGTCAGGGAATACAACCCACACCTTAAAATCCAGAACTGCTGCAATACAAATCATAAAATATTGAAGAATTGGGAACAAATAGCCAACCCGGTAGGTTGTATTTTATTAGAGGGAGTGAGCAATCATGATGCATGGCAGATATCCGTTTCCGAAATAGCCATCATATTCGCAGCAAAATGATTGCCAAATTAAAGGAAAACGATTTAAATTCATATTGTTAGACACTCGCTTTACTTTTCTCCATGGCAGACCTATAATGCCTGCGCCATTGGATTTGTCACCAAAGTCTGGCTAGAAAGAAAGTGGTCCGTTGAATCGTGATATTCGCAAATGCAGAAATGAAGCACGCTATCCAGTTAAAGAAGCACGACGCATCATCTCAAAATGGAGCGCCAAACTGACTGCTTCTCAGATGGAACCGCTTTTGCAGACGTTAAGCGCGTTGGAGCGGGCATTTGAGACAGAGGAACTTGTCGATTGCCGCCGGGAATTGCGAAATCTACAGGCGCTACTGGACAACGACTTCTCCTTTGCACGAAAAAGTGCATTGCGCGACTGGACCGAGTCGCTATTAGTGGCGCTGTTAATCGCACTGTTTCTACGCACTTTCGTGTTGGAAGCCTTCAAAATTCCTTCCGGTTCGATGATCCCGACCCTATTGGTAGGCGATCATATCTTTGTAAACAAGTTCATCTACGGCATCCGGCTCCCGATCATCAACAAGCGCATCGTGGAATGGGGCCAGCCCAAGCGCGGAGAAGTGATTGTCTTCGTTTATCCGCACGATCCATCCAAAGACTACATCAAACGAGTCGTCGGCCTGCCAGGCGACCGCATCCGCGTCAGTGGCGAGGATGTGTTCGTCAACGGTGAGAAAGTGGAACTAGGCAAGGAAGCGCTGTATACCTACAACGATGAAGTCAGTGGTGACAAACGGGACTGCGTCCTGCGTCCGGCAAAGCTGGGCGAGGCGGAATTCGATCTAATCTACAACCCGCGCCGCAATCACCAGGGCGGCGAATATATCGTGGAAGAAGGACACCTTTTCGTCATGGGTGACAACCGCGACAACAGCGCCGACAGCCGCGTGTGGGGCCAAGTGCCGCTGGATAACGTGAAGGGACGAGCCATCGTCGTGTGGTGGTCCAGTTCATCTCTGGACGGCATCCGCTTTTCCCGCATGGGTCATCTTATCGAATAACCATGCCCAGATCGACCTCACGACCGAAACCAACGTTCATTCAGCTTCCTTTGCCGCTGCTTTTCCATTTCGAAACATGCACGGATGACGGGCAGGAAAAACCGAACGAACATTTCGAGCGGCTTTTTGATAAAGCAACCGCATTGAACTGGCGCATCGTGTGGACTCGTAACCGTAGCACCATGATTTCCTACCGCACCGATCGTACACCGCCGCAACTTCGCATTCACAACATGTTTCAACAGGCTCCGGACAAACTGATCGAGCAGATCGCTGCCGTGGTAGAACGTCGACGAAAGAAATGGCCGGCTGCACTCAACACCTTTATCAACCGTCATATCGCCCAGGCACGAAAGCAAGCCCCCCCTAAAAAACGCCATGTGCAGCAACACCCACAGGGGCAACAGTACGATCTGAAACCGATATTCGATGAATTGAACCGGCGCTACTTCGACAACAGCATCGATGCCGGATTGACCTGGATGTCCGTGGGTCTTTCACGTCGCAGGCGTTCGATCAAGCTGGGTAGCTACTCGGAAGATCAGAACCTGATCCGCATGCATCCGGTGCTGGATCACAAACGCGTTCCCGCCTACGTGGTGGAGTCGATCCTGTACCACGAGATGATACACGCACACATTAAAAGCGAAGTTGTCAACGGGCGACACATCCGCCACGGCAGACGTTTCAAGCAGTGGATGAATCGCTACCCGCGTTATGAAGAAGCGGAACGCTGGTTAAAGAAAAACCAGCGCTTTTTAATGGGTCGACGCAAATAACCGCGTCGATCAACTCGTCAAATCCTTATAGACACGCTCGGCATGTCCCTTGGCACGCACGTTACGATAGGCGCGCAGCAGTTTGCCCTTGCTGTCGATCACGAAGGTGCTGCGAATGATCCCCATGTAGGTTTTGCCGTAGTTTTTCTTTTCTCCCCACGCACCCAGCGGCTCGATCAGTTTCACGTCGGGATCGGAAAGCAGCGGAAAGTTCAGTTCGAACTTGTCGGTAAAATTGCAGTGCGACTGCACCGAGTCCTTACTGATACCCACCACGTTATAGCCGAGCTTTTTCAAGTCATCCGCCCGGTCGCGGAAATCCTGCGCCTCGGTGGAACATCCCGGGGTATTGTCTTTGGGATAAACATACAGGATTACCCCCTGTTCACCCGCCAGATCCTTCAGTTTCTTCTTTTCGCCCGATTGATCCGGCAAGGAAAATGCCGGAATCTTTTTGCCTTCTTCCACCATAATTGCCTCCTCTTTTTGAACTCGAATTTATCTGTTGAACATCGCTGTATGATCGTGCTGTACATGCGTTGTATGCAGGATAAAGGAAATCCTCGGGTTATTTCCATTTTTTAATCTGGAAACCGACGTTGGGAATAATTTGGCGCGAAATACAGACTCAATGTACACTGATTTGGACGTGCTGACGGATGTCGGGAGATACAATGGATTTCATTTCGGTTTTTCTGGTGGCAATTGCTCTGGCCGTGGATGCCTTTTCCGTGGCGGTAGCCACCGGTGTCATGCTTCGCAAGGTCGATACACGCCAGACCTTTCGGCTGGCCTGGCATTTCGGTCTGTTCCAGGCGGGAATGACCTTGATCGGCTGGACGCTGGGCACGGCAATACGCCCCTTCGTCATGAACATTGCGCCGTGGGTGGCGTTTGCCTTACTGCTGTTTGTAGGCGGCCGTATGATCTACGACGTTCTAACACGCAAAGAGGAAAACGAAGCCTGCAAAGACCCCACACGCGGCGGTACCATGGTCTTTCTTTCCGTAGCAACCAGTATCGATGCACTTGCGGTGGGACTGGGCTTCTCCCTGTTGGAAGTCGATGCCTGGTTCCCGGCCTTAGTTATCGGAGTGGTGGCGCTTGTATTGACGGCAAGCGGGCTGCACCTGGGTCGTTTGCTCGGTTCGGCCAAGCGCATCGGACCGGTGGCGGAAATCGTCGGCGGCGTGGTATTGATCGGCATCGGCTTCAACATCCTGCGCGAACACGGCATTCTGTTTTAATCCTCCCATTTGCTAGAGATTCTTCTTATAACCAAAACGAAACTTGACCCTCTCTCCCCTTTCGCCATAAGATCCGGAATCGAAGGTTTTTAAAGTCCCTCAATAAGGATTACCGGAATGAACAAGTTTTTCCATTTGCTGTGCCTCGCAACCACGATCGTCTTCTGGCTTGGTATACAAAGCGGCTGCTCCTCCGATGACGATTCCTCCCTGCCCGATGGCGACAATGAAATCGATACAGAAGTCAGTGAAGCGGATAGAGACTCCGAAGCCACAGAAACAGATACCCCTGCCCTTTACTTTGAAGAATTCGCCTGGCTAAATCAACCGCGCGACTTCATGGAAGACTTCCTTTGCCCGGACGCCGATGACCCTGAATCGGCAGCGGATAAAATCGCCATCGATTGCGACATTGAAGGTGAAAGTTTTATCGAAACACCTGCCGAACCGAAAAACGAGTTGCTGGTAATGGCCTACAACATCGAACGCGGCTATGAGATCGACCGCATCATGCAGATTCTACAGGAGGGAGTCGATGCGCCGACACCGGACGTGATTCTGCTGGTGGAATCGGATCGCGGTTGCAGCCGCACCGGAAACCGTCACATCACGCGCGAACTGGCTCAGCATTTATCGATGAACTACGTGTACGGAGTGGAATTCGTCGAGTTGCCGCGCGAGGGCGGTCCCGGCGGCACGGTAGAAGCGACCTGCGAACACGGCAATGCCATTCTTTCCCGCTATCCGCTCGGCAACGTCACCCTGCTGCGCCACAAAGATCAGCGCGTCTGGTACGGAACGGAGGAACCTCGCCTTGGTGGGCGCATCTCGCTATCTGCTGATGTTAAAAATGGTGATAAGTTGCTTCATGTCACTTCAATTCACTTCGAATCCGACGGCACGGAAACCTACCGCGCCCTTCAAGGAGAGGAACTGCGTCAATCTCTTTCCACTCTTACTCATCCTGCGGTGTTGGGAGGTGACTTCAACAGTGGCTATTATGCCATCGATCTCGAATTCGGCACCGTATCGGATCAAACCATCGCACCGTTTTTACATGCGGGCTATGTAGATGCACACGCCACTCTCGACGTGCAGCAACGAGGGACCAAAGTCGGCTACGGCTTGATTCTGGACATCCTGCTCGCAACAGAAGATGTATTTTCCCAGCCCGACATCGGCGAAAAAAGCGTTTTCGATGACCTTTCCGACCACCTGCCGGTTTGGGCCACGGTTAGCCTGCCATAGCATCTTGCTGGGCTCTTATTTCTACTGCTGCTGCTGATTTTGGTGTTGTAGCGAATTGGGTTTGACAAATCCCAATACCATGAGTCATACTTAAAACCAACCAAACAAACAAATCCTTTCGATCTATTTGGTTAACGCTCTCAAGTGCAGGTTGAGGGCGCTTTTATTATGTACCTAAAACCCGCGCTATGCATAAGATACGGGTAGCAAAAGCAACCCAACCTACTGCTGCTTTCCTGTCAATAACCGCATAAAAAGCGAGAGGCGCGGAAAACCGCGCCCCTCGGGGATCACCGTAGAATCGGTGAATCTAGCGGGGAGAACCCTCTAGATCTTATTCGACAGGCGCATCGCCGTCTTCGACCACGTCGCCGTCCACGACCGCATCGCCGTCCACGACCGCATCACCGTCGACAACCACATCGCCGTCCACGACCACATCGCCGTCGACAACCACGTCACCGTCAACATCGCCATCCACGTCGCCATCAACAACAGGCTCGCAGAAGTCACCGACGAAGCACATCGTGTCGTCGCCGACCGGACCGCAGCAGCCGCCTTCGGCGCCGTAACCGGTGTCGGTACAATCGTCATCGGTAGTGCATTCTTCGGTACACCAGGAGATGCCGCAGTAACCGGACACACAAACCGCCTCCGAGCCCATCACGGTAGCGCAATCCGCATCCTCGGTGCAGGCCGCAGGCTGAGCCGATGCGGCATCCGCATACATACCGATGCAGTTCAGAGCTTCAAGGCAGTTACCCGCTTCGGCATTGACATCACCGAAAGCACAGGCTTCGCCCTTGTCGTTGGTGCCAGGAGTCGCACAGAAGCCTTCGATGTAGCACATGGTGCTGCTGCCGACCGGACCACAGCAACCACCGTTGGTACCATAACCAGCCGCCGTACAATCGTCATCGGTGGTGCAGCTTTCGGCACACCAGGACACGCCGCAGTAACCGGTCACGCAAACAGCCGTGTCGCCCAGATCCGCCGTACAGTCGGCGTCTGCAGTGCAAGGCGCAGGAGAAGTCGAGCTGGCATTGGCGTGCATACCGATGCAGGAGCCATCCGCAGTACAATCACCGGCTTCGGCATTGACATCGCCGAAAGCACAGGCTTCGCCAGGTTCCTGATCGCCCGCCTGGGCGCAGAAATCGTTGATGTAGCACATGGTGTCGTTGCCAACCGGACCACAGCAACCACCACCGTAGCCGACAGCATCACAATCATCATCGGTGGTGCAGCTTTCGGCACACCAGGAAGTTCCACAGAAACCCGTGGCGCAAACGGCACGATCGCCCAAATCGGCGGCGCAGTCGGCGTCTTCGGTGCAAGGCACAGGGGAAGTGGTGCTGGAATCAGCATGCATACCGATACAGGAAGCGCCCTGGACACAACCACCGGCATCAGCGTTGACCGCACCGAAAGTACAAGCTTCGCCCGCTTCCTGATCACCCGGTTCGACCGTCGAACAGAAATCGGAGATGTAGCACATGGTGTCGCTGCCGACCGGACCACAGCAGGCGCCGTCATCGATGGCAGTACAATCGTCATCGGTGGTGCAAGCACCGGTACACCAGGAAATACCGCAGTAGCCAGCGGCGCAAACTGCATGCTCACCCAGAGAAGCGGCACAGTCCGCATCCGCGGTGCAGGGAGCAGGCTGGCTGGTGGTGGAATCCGCATGCATACCAATGCAGTTCAGCTCGGACAAACAACCACCGGCATCGGCATTCACTTCGCCGAAGGAACAGGGCTCAAACCAATCCTGCTCGCCAGGAGCATCGCAGAAATCGGGATGGTAGCACATGGTGTCGGTTCCGACCGGACCACAGCAGGCACCGCTGTCGATCTGGCGGCAGTCATCGTCGGTGACGCAAGGCGGCGCACACCAGGCGATACCGCAGTAGCCATACGCGCAAGTCGCGATGGAACCCATATCAGCGGTACATTCATCGTCAGTCAAACAGGGAGCCGGGGTGCCGCCGCTATCGGGAGTGGCATGCATACCGATGCAAGACGCGCCGCCGGAGCAGTCGCCCGCAGTCGGATTGACCTGACCAAAGGTGCAGGCTTCGAACGCATCCGGACCAACGTCGAGAACGCAGTTGCCATTAACTTCTTCGTAGCCAGTATCGCACACACACACGTCATTGACTTCGTCGCAGTGAGCGTTCGTGCCACAACCACCAGCACAAGCTACGGTGTCGCCGTCAGTGGCATCGCCATCAGTGGCGTCACCATCAGTGGCATCGCCGTCAGTAGCATCGCCGTCAGTAGCATCGCCGTCAGTGGCATCGCCGTCAGTAGCATCGCCATCGACCGTACCGTCGCCATCGACCGTACCGTCGCCATCGACCGTACCATCGCCATCAACCGTACCGTCGCCATCGGCGGTGTCGCCATCGGCCGGATCCTCGTCATCACCGCCGCAACCGAATGCGACGAGCGAGAACGCCAGCAACAACACCAGCATTAACCATAAACTCTTCTTCATCCTACATTCCTCCTTCATTACGTTTGAACAATACCCCACTCTGGTATAACCTACGCACATCTATGCATGAGTACTTACCTTGTCCCAGCGAATCCTATCTCGCAGGAAGGGGGAAAAGCTAACATAGTGGTTAGTAAAAAGTCAAGAATTAGGTGGCGGTCCTAGTAGGTTCTATTCTGACAAACCTTGTCGTCATAGTCAATCGATTTTCACAGCAATCCCCGTATTTCTTCACTCCCTTTCATTTTTTTCAAAAACCATTGCCAATTTGCCTGAAATTTCAACTCCAACAGACTCCAAAAGCAAATTTTTCCATAAGAAAGCACTTCTGCAGTATTTGTATTCAACTTTTATATCAACCAGTTATGACACCCATTGTCAATCCTGATAATCAAATACAAAAAAAACAGTCACAGGACTTGAAATATCGGATAATGTGTGACAGAAAATGTCTTAGGTAAACATTAGTTTTGTTGCTGGCATTCAAAACGACGCGCCGCATTATCACTCTATCACTGGGTTTTTCGATGAGTAACCCAGTGATATGAAACCTTGGTTTCGTTCTGCTATACATGTACGAGTTGGAGTCACTTTTGCAAAACGTATTCAAACACTATACATTACAAACCTACCTTGCAGGGTTGAAGGAAGACCGCCCTGTCACTTTCTCCGAGCTTTCAAAGCGCATCGGTTTAACCCCCCAGGCCATTGGGCTGGTTTTCAATGGGCATGAACGCCTGGTCATCAACCATATTGCGGCCTGGAAACGTGCATTGAAATTCAATCGCCTGCAAGGCTCATACTTCGAACTACTGGCAATTATCGCCGCTTTCAGCACTTCCACCAATCGCAAGCGGCTGCAATCCCGAGCACAGACCATCGTTCGCAAGCTGGTAGAGATCGACCCGACCGACAGCCCGGTAAAAAGCCTGATCTACTGGATTTCCCCGGAATGTTCCTTACTGCGTAACATATTGGATTTAAAGGGTTTTCCTGTTCATGAAAAAGAAATCCCCAAATGGGTAACGGCACGAACCAACCTGTGGCGTGTTACGGAAGGTTATAGCCGTAAGGAAACGGAACAGCAGTTCCGCAATGCCTGGAAATGGCTGGTAAGCAATGGCGTAGTGGTTAGGGGAACGAACGGCGCCTGGCGCAAAACCACTCCTATTTTTCTTTCACCGGATACGATCACCGAGGATATCCGATCTCTACAGGCCAGCATTCTCACCCTGCCGCATTCCAATACACATTTGGCTTTCGCACGACAGCTAGGCACACCGAACATGCTGGTTAATAAAGTGGCCACTTTTTCCGCTTCCAGCAAGATGCAACCCATCCTGCGCGATCTTTGCACCAATTTCCTGCAAGATATCGCAGCCAGACTCAATATCGCCTGCAACGAACAACTCATGACCGAGTTGAAAACCACCGATCCGGATCTTTATAACGCAGGAAAGGTTTTACTGGAGAAACTCGCCTATCTTGGGTATGATGTACCCTCCTTTACCAACGAGGACTTCGACAGCGTCTGGCAGATCGTGCTTGGAGCCCGGCGCTTGACCGACCCCAACGATCCGAACGATAACGGCGGTTCAAACGGCTCAAGCGCTTCATAAGGGAATAGTTCGGCCAAAACACGTATCCATCCAGAAAACCTGATCGCAGGAACCTTTACTAATCGTGGGGAAGTTTGTACACTGTCGCCCGGTTTTGATCAGATTGGGAGAAGGGAATAGGCAATGTCCGATACGCAGGAAACAAAGACCGTACGTTTGGGAAATTTTCCCGATGTGACTCCGGAGCAATGGCATGAGGTTGTACAACGCGACCTCAAAGGTGCTCCCTTTGAAAAACGTCTCGTCACGAAAACGCACGAAGGCTTTTCTATCAACCCATTGTACATGATGGAAAATGCCGTAGCTGAAACAGCGGGGCGAGGCGTTCCGGGTTCTGCACCCTACACACGCGGAGCAACCCCGCTGGGCGCAGTCGAAAACGGCTGGGATGTCCGCCAATGCTACTCGCTGGCTGATGCCCCCGCCTGTAACGAAGCCATGCGAAACGATCTGAAGCGAGGTGCAACCTCCGTCTGGGTAATGATGGATCGAGCCGGTCAACAGGGGCAAGATGCCGACGATCCCAAGGCCGCCGACTATATCGGCCAGGATGGCGTTTGCGTCCAAACCGCAGAGGACTTCAATCGTCTCTTCAACGGTCTGGATTCGAGCACGCCGATCTCGTTGCAAACCGGTGCCAACGCCCTGCCCTATCTGGCGCTGTGGCTGGCTTCCAAAAAAGACGCCGACGCGCAAACATTGACCGGTAGTTTGGGATACGATCCGCTCGGTGCATTGGCCCGCAACAATGCCATTCCAACTTCGCTGCAAAACGCCTTCGACCTGATGGCCGATATGATGGCCTGGGCGGACGAACACGCCCCCAAACTGCGCACGACGTTGGTGGATACAACGACTTATCCCGAAGCCGGAGCCACGGCGGTGCAGGAACTTGCCGCCGCTCTGGCCACCGGGTTGAACTACATCAAGCAGGTCAACCAGCGCGGCATTTCGCTGCAAACGGCAACGAATCAATTGCTCTTCAGTGTCAGCGTGGGCCGCGACTTCTTCACGGAAATCGCCAAGCTTCGTGCGCTGCGCCTGCTCTGGTCGCGCTTGATCGAGGCGCTTGGCGGTGATGAAACCGCTAAACGTCTTTACCTACGTGCGCAAACGAGCCGCCGCAGCAAGACCGCGCGCGATCCCTGGGTCAATCTGTTGCGCGTCACCTCGGAATGCTTCTCGGCCATTGCAGGCGGAGCGGAAATCATCAGTACCTCTCCTTTCGACGAGATGCTGGGCATGAGCGAGAATTTCAGCCGCCGCCTTGCCACCAACACGCAATCGATTCTTAAAGAAGAAGCCAACCTGCATCGGGTCATCGATCCGGCTGGCGGTAGTTGGTATGTCGAGAATCTCACGAACCAGCTCTGCGAAGCGGCCTGGACCCTGTTCCAGCAGATCGAAAGCCAGGGAGGCATGTCCGAAGTGCTGCAAAACGGCTGGTTCCAGCAACAGTTATCTACGGTCAATTCTGCAAAACGCAAAGCGGTACAAAAACGCAAAGATCCGATTACCGGCGTCAGCGAATTCGCCAACGTCGAGGAAAAATCGATCGAGCGCACATCACAGGATCTAGCCACGGTGAAAACTCGAATGGCGGAATCCTTACAAGCGCTGCGAAAGGAACACGATCAGAAAACCGCCGCTCAGGTGTTGATGGAAAACAGTTTCGAACTGGCAGAGCGCACCGCCGCCGCCATTGAAGCTGCTAAGAGTGGCGCAAGTTTGGGAACGCTCTCCAGCGCGCTTTTCGCCAACACCGAAGGCTGTCACATTCCGGCCTTTACCTTCAACAACGAAGCCGCACCGTTCGAAGAACTGCGCGACGCATCCGATGCGCACCTGCAAAAAACCGGACGACGACCGAGCGTGTTCCTGGCGAACATGGGACCGATTCCCAAACACAAAGGCCGCGCCGAATGGTCCTCCAATTTCTTCCAGGCGGGTGGTTTCGAAATCGTCGCAAACGACGGCTTCAATAACGCCACCGACTGCGCCGCCGCTTTCACGGAATCCAAGGCCGATATCGCTATCATATGCTCCTCCGACGATCTCTACCCGGAAAGCGTTCCCGATGTCGCACCGGCTCTGAAAGCCGCCGGAGTCAAGCACCTGTTATTGGCAGGGCGTCCCGGAGAAAAAGAAGCCGACTATAAAGCGGCGGGAGTGGATGCATTCATCTACCTCGGCTGCGACGTATACGAAACCCTGCGCACGACTCTGTCGGAGATCGGAGTGTTGGCATGAGCTATCAAAAAACGAATCCCATCGAGTTTCCGGACTTCTCCTCCCTTCCGTTCGAACCCGGCAATAGTGAAGCCGATGCGAATAAATGGGCGCAACTCGCCAAGGAAGCGGACAGTAAAGCTCCTGAAGAATTGAACTGGACGACACCGGAAGGCATCCAGGTCAAACCTTTATACACGGCGCAGGATCTGGATGGTTTGGATCACCTGCATACCGCGCCGGGTCTACCGCCCTTCTTGCGCGGCCCCTATTCGACCATGTACGTCATGCGTCCCTGGACGGTACGCCAGTATGCCGGTTTCAGTACCGCCGAAGCCAGTAACGCCTTTTACCGCCGCAATCTCGCCGCAGGACAGAAGGGTCTGTCCATCGCTTTCGATCTGGCCACCCATCGCGGCTACGACTCCGATCACCCGCGTGTAACCGGCGATGTCGGCATGGCGGGCGTCGCGATCGATTCCATCTACGACATGCGCATCCTTTTCAACGGCATCCCGCTGGACAAGATGAGCGTCTCGATGACCATGAACGGCGCGGTGCTGCCAGTGATGGCGCTGTATATCGTCGCCGCCGAAGAACAAGGCGTGGAGCACAAGCAACTGGCGGGCACCATCCAGAACGACATTTTGAAAGAGTTCATGGTGCGCAACACCTTTATTTATCCGCCTACACCTTCCATGCGTATCATCGCGGACATTTTCGGTTTCACCTCTCAGAACATGCCACGCTTCAACAGCATCAGCATTTCCGGTTATCACATGCAGGAAGCGGGTGCGACCCAGGACATCGAACTGGGATACACCATCGCCGATGGTCTGGAGTACATCCGTGCGGGTATTCGCGCCGGCCTGGACATCGACGCCTTTGCACCGCGCATCAGTTTCTTCTGGGCAGTGGGTATGAACTTCTTCATGGAAGTCGCCAAGCTGCGCGCCGCCCGGCTTTTATGGGCTCGGCTGCTCAAGCCCTTCAATCCGCAAAATCCGAAGTCGATGTCGTTGCGCACACACTGCCAGACTTCCGGCTGGAGTTTAACGGCGCAAGATCCCTTCAACAATGTGGTGCGCACCTGCATCGAAGCTATGGCCGCCACCCAGGGTCATACGCAGTCATTGCACACCAATTCACTGGACGAAGCGCTGGCGCTGCCCTCCGACTTCTCCGCGCGCATCAGTCGCAACACGCAGCTTTTCCTGCAACAGGAAAACGGCACCTGCCGCGTGGCCGATCCCTGGGGCGGAAGTTATTACGTCGAACGGCTCACCCGCGACCTCTACGACCGCGCCCTGGAACACATCAACGAAATCGAATCGCTGGGCGGTATGGCCAAGGCCATCGAAACCGGTCTGCCGAAAATGCGTATCGAAGAAGCCAGCGCCCGCACCCAGGCGCGTATCGACTCCAATCGCCAGGCCATTATCGGAGTAAACAAATATCCACCCACACAGGAACAGGAACTTGAAATTCTGAAAATCGACAACAGTGCCGTGCGCGACTCCCAGGTGGCACGTTTGGAAAAACTGCGCGCCGACCGCGACCCGCGTGAGGTTGAACAGGCCCTGGAAGCCTTGACCAATGCTGCCGATCGCAGCGAGGGCAACCTGCTGGATCTTTCCGTCAAGGCGGCTCGTGTCAAAGCCACCGTCGGTGAAATCAGTTCGGCACTGGAAAAGGTTTACGGTCGCCACGAAGCGCCCATCCGCATTATCAGCGGTGTATATCAGAACGAACTCGCCGGAGATGAAGGAGGCATACACGTGTTGGAACTGACCCGGCGCTTTGCCGAAGAGGAAGGCCGTAACCCGCGCATTCTGGTTGCCAAAATGGGCCAGGACGGTCACGACCGAGGCCAGAAGGTCATCGCCACCGCCTTTGCCGATCTGGGCTTCGACGTGGATATCGGCCCGTTGTTCCAGACGCCGGAAGAAACAGCCAGGCAGGCGGTTGAAAACGACGTGCACATCGTGGGCGTCAGTTCGCTGGCCGCCGGTCACCTGACACTGATTCCGAAATTGCGCGATGAATTGGCGAAACTCGGACGCGAGGATATCCTGATCGTCGCAGGCGGCGTCATTCCTCCGCAGGATTACGACGAGCTGTACAAGCAGGGCGTCGCGGCGATCTTCGGTCCCGGCACGGTCATCAGCAAAGCTGCTTCGGAATTGCTGGAAAAAATGATCGCGCAACTCAAGCAGTAATGGATTTGTAATGAGTCGCTCTACACCACCTGCCCTGCCGCCTCGGCGCAAACATCTGGATCTGGATGATTACGCTCGGGGCGTGCTGGCCTGTGACCGCGCCATCTTGGGGCGGGCCATCACGCTGATCGAGAGCCGCCATCCCGACCGTCAGCAACTGGCTCAGGATTTACTGGTGCGGTTGACACCGCATACTGGGGCGGCCATTCGCATCGGCATCAGCGGCGTTCCCGGCGCGGGAAAGAGCACCTTGATCGAACATTTCGGAAGCAATCTGACCGCCCAGGGGCACAAAGTCGCAGTGCTGGCGGTCGATCCTTCCAGCGCCATCAGCGGCGGCAGCATCCTGGGCGATAAAACCCGCATGGCAAAACTGTCCGCCGATCCGAATGCCTTCATCCGGCCCTCGCCAAGTTCCGGCACATTGGGCGGCGTTGCGCGCCGTACACGCGAGACCATGCTGTTATGCGAAGCGGCTGGCTTCGACGTGATCATCGTGGAAACGGTAGGCGTGGGACAGTCGGAGGCGACGGTCGCCCGGATGGTGGATGTGTTCGTTTTACTGATGCTTTCCGGCGGCGGCGACGAATTACAGGGCATCAAGCGTGGCATTCTGGAGTTGGCCGATATCTTCGCCATCAACAAAGCCGATGGCGACAATCAGCTTAAAGCCAATAAAGCCCGGCGTGAACTGGAAAGCGCTTTGCATCTGATGCGGCCTCACGATCCGCGATGGCAGGCGCCGGTGCTGGCGGTCAGCGGTCTGGAAAACCAGGGGTTGGACGAACTCTGGGAGACCGTCAATGCCTATCGCAGTGCTTTGCAGGCCGATGGCGGCTGGCAGCAGAAGCGCCAAAGTCAACTGCTTGACTGGATGTGGACCCAGCTTGAAGATCGCCTGATGATGGAATTGAAAAACCATCCGGGTATACGAAAGCTCGCACCCTCATTGGAAGACGCGTTACTACACGGCACAAGCACTCCAACCCGCGCCGCCAATGAACTGCTTACTCGTTTCCTGCAAAACAAGAAATAGATCTAGTCGCACAACTCGTTTCATTTCAATACCTTACCCACTTCTCACGTTAGAATTGGGCTCCCGTTCTGCGCCATAGGTTTGTCTGTTGCCCACTTCCAAATTCAAAGTCAACCGTCCTTGATTTCCACTTTGGGCTGTGGTATAAGATCCCATACTCAACGATTATGTCAGGTCCGGCAACGGAGCATCCCGATCGTTTCGGTAACGTGCGCCCGCTTGCGCTCGTGTGCGTCGCGCTATCAATGTTGCGGAACGATTCGAACAGGAGGCTTTTATGTCGCAGAACGAAGTCACTCCCGAAATGGAAATACTGAACGTGTCCGGTCGCCCCGATGTGGCCGAGGTTTTCGTGGCCCGTATGCGCGGTGCAGATGGTCCGGCCATTGAATTCGTAGACGGCTTGGATACGCGCTTCAAACGCGAGGACAAGTGGATCGTCAATGTATCCACGCAGTTCGGTTGCCCGGTCGGTTGCGTCTTCTGCGATGCGGGCGGCGATTTTCGTGGGAATCTGACGAAAGAGGAACTGCTGTTGCAGGTACGCCACGTTCTGCGACGCCATCCCGAACTACCCTCGACCTGCGGCAAACTGAAAGTGCATTTCGCCCGCATGGGAGAACCGTCGCTGAACGACGCCGTGTTAGACGCCATGCGCGCGCTGCCTGAACTTCCCGAATTGAAAGGCGCCAAAGGTTTGTGGTGCTGCATGCCCACCGTCGCACCGAGAAACCGGGACGAGTGGTTCGAGAAGTTGCTGGATCTGAAAAACGAAATTTACTTCGGACGCTTCCAGCTTCAGTTTTCCATCAATACCACCGATCCGGTCGAACGCGACCGGCTGATGCCCTTCCGCAAATGGAGTCTGGAGCAGGTCGCCGCCTACGGTAAACGCTTCTACCGGCCCGGCGACAGAAAACCTGTGTTGAATTTCGCGCTGGCAATGGACATTCCCTTCGACCTGAAAACAGTGCAAACGCTCTTTAGCCCGGAAGTGTTCGCCGTCAAACTGACGCCGTTGAATCCCACCAGCCGGGGTGACAAAAACGGCCTGCAAACCATTCTGCGCGGTGACCGCGCCGACCGTTTAAGCGCCGACTGCCAGGCTTTGGAGCAAGCCGGTTACGAAGTGATCATCAGTATCGGTGATGGTCGCGAAGACGAAATCGGCAGCAACTGCGGTCAAGCGGTACGCGCCATGGGATTGTTCGAGGATGCCCCGGAAACATTGCAAACAGCAACGGCTTGAACACAACAACCAGAATAGTCTTATTATTTCATAATGTTAAAGAAAATACAACCCAACTAGACGTTCGCAAATTGTTGCGCGTGCGTTTCATGATTGACACCCTGTGTTACAATAGTTTCGAGCTTTGAATTGGCAAAGCTGCTCACGCCCAGGCGGTCACTCGCCTATTTTTCAGACAGGGTAAAAACGATCATGTTCGTAAAAGCAAACCTTCCCTCTCGACAGCAACTCGTCGTGGCGAATGAAGCGGAATACGGTGTGTTGTCGCCAGATATGAACTGGGTCACGCCCGAAAAGGCAGAAACGGCGGAGCAGGAACGAAGCGCATTGCTTGCGGCCATGGACACCGCCGTCACACAATCCTGCAACCGAACCAAACCTCATCTCGGCCCACTCTCGCCGGGTTGTAAAATCTGCACCGAGGGTGGCTGGTCCTGTCTGTTCATCAATGGAAAATGCAATTGCCGCTGCTTTTACTGTCCCACCACCCAGGATTCGATCAGCGTTCCAACGACCAACCGGATTCCGTTTCGGCGACCGAAGGACTATGTGGCCTACATCCGCCATTTCGGATTTCGCGGCGTCAGCATCAGCGGCGGAGAACCGCTGCTGACCTTCGAGCAGTCGCTTCGCTACATCGAAGCCGTTCGGAAGAGCGCAGGCGACGCGCTGCATATCTGGCTCTACACCAATAGCACCCTGCTGACCGCCGAACGCGCACAGGCACTTAAAGCCGCTGGCTTGAACGAATTGCGCTTCGATCTGAGCGCGGTGAACTACGATGTGAACCGAATCGCTTTGGCCGCCGGGACCATCGACTGCATCACGGTGGAAATTCCGGCCATTCCCGAAGATCGTGAGAAACTGAAAGCTCTGCTCCCGCAATTGCACGATGCCGGAGTGAATCACCTGAACCTGCATCAACTGCGGCTTACGCCGTTTAACAGCGCCAAGCTGCTGATGCACCCTTATACTTTCCTGCACGGTGAGAAAGTGACCGTGCTCGAATCCGAATCGACCGCTTTAGCGCTAATGGACCACGCTCGTGCGGAAAAGATCGAACTGCCTATCAACTACTGCTCGTTTGTATATAAGCACTTTTATCAGCGCGCTGCCGCCAGACGCCGTAGCGCGCCGCACATTTCGCAACCCTACGAAAGCGTCACTCCCAGCGGTTTCATTCGCTGCCTGACGCTCTCCGGCTCCGAAGAGGCTTTAGCCCGCCAGGCCGAGCGCTTCGAAAGCGCCGGTGCAGACCGCTCCACCTGGTCTCTTAGCGCCAAAAAGGATCGTCTCTTTTTCCATGAGCGGCTCTGGTCGCAAGTGGACTTTACCGGACTTGAAATAAAAGCCGCCTATTCCGAAGCGCTGCTTTCGGCCCAGAACAGCTACCGCCGTCTTTTCAAGGAAATCAAACTGACGCCGAAATTCCACCTGTTTGTGGAAAAGCAACCGCATCTTTCCGACACACTGCTTTCCGAATCGGGCCGCCTTCAGTTGGAAAAGGCACTGCAATCCACCTCAAGCAATGAATCGGAACCGGCGAATCCTCTGCCCGAAGAGATTCTTGCATACGAAGCCACGCGCCGCGGCTTGCAGGAGTATTTTTAAACTCCCAGCGGCTCCACGCCCAGGCGGGCAAGCAGGTTGACCAGCAATAAAAGCGGCAGGCCGGTGACGGCAGTATCGTCCTGCCCTTGAATGCGCTCGAACAGCGCGATTCCCGCCTTTTCCAGTTTGTAGGCTCCGGCACAGTCGATAGGATTGTCCAACGCCACATAAGCGCGCAGGGCGGCTTCGTCGAGCGTGCGCATGGTCATTTCGTGGACATCCACCGCCGTTTCGGCGCGACCGCTGGAGGCATCCAGAACCGCCACGGCAGTCAACAGGCGATGCGTTTTGCCGGAGAGGCGCTGCAACTGTTCGATAGCTGCCAGCTCCGATCCCGGCTTGCCCAGCACCTCGTTTTCAAAGCTGACCAGTTGGTCCGACCCGATGATCAAGGCATCGGGAAAACGCCGCGCCAGACTTCCCGCCTTGTTGACGGCATGAGCCAGCACCAGTTGCTCGTGCTCCAGTTTCAACGGAGGCTCGTTGTACTCGGGCGCGCAGACTTCAAAGGGCAGCGGCAAACGCTCCAATAGCCTGCGCCGATAGCGCGACGTGGAAGCCAGAACCAATCGCCGTTTCGTGGATGTCATGTGACCTCGCTTGATCGTAAGATAAAAAGCCGTTTTCATTCGAGTGTGATCGTAAAAAGAGCGGCGGCGCTTGTCAAGCGGCTTCCCTTGACTTTACCCGGACCGCATAGCACACTGTAGCGGCGAGCCGGGGAAATCACGTTTTCCGCCACAACGCCCGGCTCAAAGACAACTCGAAACCATAACGCCTTGGAAAGGTCCGCACTAATGTCCCATAACCACTGGATGTTGCCTGTCCTGTTATTGTGCTCCCTGCTGCTTTTTGTTGCTTCATGCGACGACGCCTCCGACTCCCTGGACGGAGATGTTATCGATGGCGATACCGACCGAGTAACCGATGGCGACTCTTCGGAAATCGAAACACCCGACGGCGACTCGACGGATGCCGATACCGCAGATGGAGACGCTACGGAAAGCGACACCTCCGACGGAGATACATCTGATGGCGACCAACTCGATGGCGACCTGCCCGACGGCGACCTACCGGACGGCGATAGTACGGATGGCGACACGGATCTGCCGTTTCAGGAGCATCCCTTCTGCCTGCAACTGGGCGAACCGACACGTCGCTTTAAAGCAGCGGTGGATGACGCAACATTGTTAGCCGATGCCGCCGACTTCACCCTGCCCACCACAGAGGGCGACTGGAACCTGCGCGAGCACTGGACCGGCTGTGAAAGCTACCTCTTTATCCCCGACGTTCCCAAGCAGACCTTGACCTGGCCGATCGAGATCTGGGAGCGCGACACCGAACGCCTGTTCGAACTGCTACCCAATAACGTACACGTCTTTTTCATGACCTACCGCAGCACGCAGGAAGACATCGACGCCAAGCTGGCAGACTTGAAAATCAAGGTCGATGCCGTATTGGCAGGCATGACGACGGAGCAGCAAACGCACTGGCAGTCGCACATCCACTACGTCAACCAGCACTGCCGCGACGTGGGCGGCTGGCTGGGGGAGATCATGACTAGTCCGCGCTGGGGAGCGGGCATCGACCGCTTCCAGCGGGTGCGCTATATTGGCAGTTTCGCCGATCACAGCCGCTACGACGCCAACAAGAGCTGGTTCGCTCCGAATCTCGCCATGGCCGCCAACGAGGCGATCTACTACAACTTCGAGGCGACGCGCGATCAGGCCATGCAGGCCGAGCAGGCAACTGTCGTTCCCATCTTCGACAACGTGGAAATTTCCGATACAGGCTGGGCCGGTACGCGCGGGAGCGCCGTGGTGCAGCTACCGGACGCAGCAAGCATGGCGAATTTCGATACATTGAGCCTGGATCTGACGCTCGACTGTGTGGGCGTGGGCGAATACGGTACCTGCCCGCCCTGGGATTATCTGGTGTATCTGTACCTGTGCGACGCCGACGATCCTACAACCTGCAACATCGAATTCGGACGCTGGATCACCACCTATCACCGCGAAGGACGCTGGGTACACGACGTCAGCTCCTTATTGCCACTGTTGGGAGAAGGCGGCGAGCGGCGTTTCGAATTCTACTCCACGCAACTGTACAACGTTTCGCTTTCCCTGCGATTCAGCAATCAGACCAAAGCAGCGCGCCCGATGGAAACCGTTGCACTCTTTACCGGTGGGGATTTTTCCGCCGCCTACAACGACAAGTACGACCCGATTTCCATCGACATACCCGCCGACGCCGTTAAGGTGGAACTGGCCAGCGTCATCAGCGGTCACGGTATGTCCGAGCCAGGCAACTGCGCCGAATTCTGCAATACCACCCACCACTTTTTCGTCAACGGCCACGAATACATGCGCGACTTCCCCTATATCGGCGATGACGAAGGCTGCATGAAACAGGTGGCAGTCGGCGCGGTTCCGAATCAATACGGCACCTGGTGGTACGGGCGCAGCGGCTGGTGTCCTGGTATGGAGGTACCGGTGGAAGTCTTCGACATCACCGATCAGGTCACTCTCGGCGCATCGAACAACTTCGACTATCAGGGCTTCTATAACGACGCACCCTACACCGGTTCGGGCGCCAATATCCGTCTACAAAGCTGGCTGGTCATTTCGAAGTAAGATTCAACCCCATCAAGTAGAAAACCCCGTCCGGAAACCCGGTACGGGGCGTTTTCATTCAACCTGAACAGTAGTAGCTGGCTTACACGATTTTCATCGTGTCGCGCTGGAAGTCTTCCAGTTTCTGTTCCGTCAGACGTTCGAAGATCGCCCGGTAACGTTTAGTTGTGGCGGCCAGCACATCGGCGGGCACTTCGATCTGTTCGTGAACGAACTGCAAGTGCTCGGCATCCTCGGTATCCAGTTTATGAATGCCCACGATGGCCGCGCCATCGGAGGAGAAAGGCGTTTCGATGGTCTTGCCCCATTCACGCACCGGCTGTTTGTCGTAGCCGACCGGCGAACGTTGCTCCTTAACCGCCACTTCCCATTCCCCGATGTCCCAAAAACGCGAGGAATCCGGTGTGCCGACTTCGTCGCCCAGTACGCCGCCCTTGCCGAATTCGAACTTGGTATCGGCCAGAATGATGCCGTGGTTTCTGGCGTGATCGTGCAACTGACCGTATACATTCAGAGTCCAGTTCTCCGGCTCCATGCCGAAATCCGCACGCACGCTTTCAAAGGAGATGTGCTCGTCGTGACCCTCTTCCGCCTTGGTGGTGGGGGTGAAGATCGGTGCAGGCAGCTTGGAACCATCATGCAGATTCTCGGCCAGTTTGTGACCGCAGACTTCACCGCCGCGCTTGTAGGCACCCCAGCCGGAACCGGTCAGATAGCCGCGCACCACGCATTCGATCGGCAGCATGTCGAGTTTGCGCACGATCATCGCATGTGCTTGAAGTTCCTTGTTACCCCGCGCCGCTTCGGGCAAGAATTCGTCGATGCCCGAACCAAAGGCCACCAGGTGGTGTTCGATGCCTTTCAATACGTTCGTCATCCAGAACACGGTCAGCGCCGTCAGCACCGCGCCTTTATCCGGCACCAGGCCCGGCAGTACGAAATCGAAAATGCTCAGTCGGTTGGTGGCGACTAAAAAGAGCAGATCCGGGTGATTCGGCAAGGCAAACGTATCGCGTACCTTTCCCTGGTGCAAGCGTTGCATTCCCTGGCTGATCAACAGGCGGCTGATCTCTGAGTCGGCGTATTTTTTCGGCAGTTGCGCTCCCATGTGGTCCTCCTAAACAAAGTTGATGCCCGTGCTTAGCACGACTTTCACAAGCCGTCAAGAGTCATGCGCAACTTGGAAAATGGGGGTGAGCGTTTCGAAACGTCTACCAGACCGGTTCTGACATGCATTCTCCGGTATTGGATCGAACCCATTCCAGCGGACAGTCCGAATCGAAAGGAGGCAGACAGTAATAGTCGTCGCGATAATACTGGCAAACCAGCCCTTCATCACAGGATAACTCACAGGGAGGCATACAGGTTCCGGTCAGCGGATCGCATTGCTCGCGCGGACAATCGGTGGGACAATCGTAAATACAATGTCGTAGCGTCGGATAGGGCTCACCGACGGCAAACATGCCGATTTTACAGGCGGAACCCGGCGGGCAATCCAGTTCGCAACTGGTACATTCGTTTCGGTACGGCACACAGGCCTGCCCCGCTTCGCAACCAGTTAGCAGGCAGCCTTCTACACAAACCATCCCCTTATCCCAATCGCACAGATGCCAGGATGGGCAATCTTCATCATCGATGCATTCCACTTCGCCCAGCGCGCGGTCATTGGAATCCCAGTTGCATTCGGTATCGCTCTCCAATACATCTAACGGGTTGTTATCAATGGTCATTTTCTGCCGGTCGAAGTATAAATCGTTTTCCGTACGGCAGCCGACATAACCGCTTACGATGTCACCGGCCTCGTTACGCGGCAAACGGAAATAGCACACACTTTCCGGCCAGAACAAACAGCTTCCAAAAGCGCTGTTGTTTCCACTGGCCCACAAATATTTCCAAACACCCAACGGTTCACAGGCCACTATGCTCTCGGCCACACCAACCGCATGTCCGGCGTATTCGATACAGGTTAGAATTTGAAAGCCAAATGGACCATCGCTCGGTAAGGATGGCAAAGGCAGGTCTTCCTCGATTTCCGCCTCATTCTCGAACAGGTCACTGTCTACAACATCCAGATCCAAATCGCCGTCCAGCAGCGTTTCATCTACATCGGCAGGGGAACTCTTTTGATCCGAATCGGCAGACTCGGTCTCAATCCGGTCGATGTCCACCCTATCGCCGTTTTCGATGTCCAACTCTTGCCAGTCGTAATCCGCGTTCCACTGCTCGTTTTCCAGATCGGAACAAGCGACGACTTGAAGCGCCAGTACCACGATCACGAACCAGCCGCGTACATTGATAAGCATAGCCACCTTCTTGGATAATAGGTTACTTCGATTCATACTATTCCTATTACCAAAGAATGGTATCGATTTCAAGACCTGTGTGAACTGGATATCCACAACGTGATGTCGTTGCGCTTCCAAGAAAGAAAGGGGCAATTTATCTTAACTAGTCCGTCAGGCATTTACCGGTATTCAGATCGACCCATTCAATGGGACGGTTCGCATCGAAAGGAGGCAGGCAGTAATAGTCGTCGCGATAAAACCGGCACACCTGCCCTTCATCACAAGAACGTTCACAGGCAGGCACACAGGTTCCGTTTAGCGGATTGCATTGCTCGTTCGGACAGTCGGAGGGGCAAGCGTAAATGCAATCCCATGGTTCCGAGCCGGGAGTTTCCAAGCCCAGTACGGAAAATCTACAAGTCGCATCAGCGGGACAATCCAGCGTACACTCGTAACACTCGTTGTAGGCAGCCATGGGAATACAGGCCATACCGGCTTCACAACCGGCTTGCACGCAATCTTCTATACAGACATTCGCATGGATCTGGCTGCAATGATATCCCGGCTGGCAATCCTCATTGTCAACACACTCCACATCGCCTTCCTGTTCGCCGTCCACATCGCCATCCGTCGAAGACCAGTCGCATGTGGTATCCAAACTCAACTCCACCAGTGCATACGAATCAATCGTCATTTCCAAACGGTCGAAATACAGATCGTTTTCCTCTCGGCATCCAAGATAACCACTGACAATCTCTCCCTGCTCGTTTCGAGGCAGACGAAAATAGCAGCTCGATCCCGGCCAGTACATGCAACTTCCAAAGCCTGTATCTATACCGACAGCATACTCATATTTCCAGGTACCTAATGGATCACAGGCTTTTAGTGTCATTTGATAGCCGGTCATTCGTCCGGGACGCCCTGTGCACACGCGGGCATCGTAGCCCAGAGGCTGATCCGATGTAATCGGCATCAGTTCCAACTGTTCGCCCTCATCCCAATCAACGCGTTCCAACTCGGTTCCGATTTCTGCTTCAAGTTCCATGTCGGCATCGCCGTCCGTTGGCGCGTCAGCATCCGGATCGCCATCGGAAACCTTCGTATCCTCATCGGCTGGCGCGTTTTCCCGCTCCTGATCCAAATCTCCATCAATTTGATCTCCATCAACGGAGTCGCCATCTATCAGAAAGCGGGTTTCGGAATCGTTGCAGGCAAAGCACAGCGACAGGACAATCATCAGAAATGTAAAACGTACTGCCATATCTGATTCCCCGGTAGATTCGTGTAAAAGTATGGCGTCAACAATCCAAACGTATCAGATGCGTTTACAGTTTTCAAATAAAAGAGAGAGCATCGGTTCACTGGGGTGAAAAGAGGTCAAGACCCATTTCGAGAGAACGTTCTCGATTTGAACGAACGGAGTTGGTCGCTTCCTGTTCCCTTCCTTGATGGTGGGCCTTGTGGATTTCTTTCTGTCTGTTTGACTCCCCGATTTTGGGATTGGCCCCATAAAAAACGGCTCATTCCAACTTTGTGAAATGAGCCGTTCGTTTCGAGTCGAAATCAGGAATTTACTGACAGCGCTCC
The DNA here is from genome assembly GCA_965140415.1 of Myxococcota bacterium. Lineage (GTDB taxonomy): Bacteria > Myxococcota_A > SURF-8 > SURF-8 > SURF-8. The sequence continues at coordinate 1,853,970 of OZ223209.1, read as the reverse complement.
TCCGGTTTTTCGGTAGCGGTGCAGCAGATTGGGTCGAAACGCTGGCAGATTCTGTCTTCGTCCATGGGTTCGCCGTTCAGGCGGTCGCGCAACCACTGCAACTGCTCCGGCAAGGACCACAACGCGCCCTGCGAATGTCCCGCGTTCATGCACTCCAGGTATTCCAGTTTCCAGCCCGCATCGCACAGGCGATCGAATTCCTCCCGCTGCGGCTGGGTCACGACCAGATCGTCATCTTCGGAAAAACTCATCAGTATCGGCGTATCGCGCAGCATCGGCACGGAACTGGTGGCGGGTTGGGACTCTTTCAAGAAGCAGGACCAAGGCTCCAACTCGTCCCATTTTCCCTGCTTGACCTTATCCATGAAGTCCACCGTGTAGATCTTGTCGATGCCGGTGATGGCTTCTTCCATGCCTTCGGGGGCCTCACATTCCTCCTGCGGGTAGAAAATGGTTTCGGCGTTATCCGCCAGATACAACGGCTCCTCGTTAACCAGCACCGCGCTCATATCCGCTGGCATACCGTACCAGTTGCGCATGGTGGTCAACACGGCGGGGAAGGTCTGCGCGGGAGCCGTGAATTCCGTTACGGCAATCTCGGTCAGGCCGAGAATGTTGATCGGCGGCACGGCGGCACTTACTCCGGCGACGTGATACTCGGGTGCATAATAGGGACCGAACAGTTCGGTGAAGATGCAGGCGTGCCCGCCCTGCGAACCGCCCCACAACACGGTATCGTAGCCGACGTCAACCAGATCCGTCAGTTCGGTCGTCAACAGTTTATGCGCGGCGCGCAAGGCGTCCCAGGAACCGATGGCCACCTGCTCACCGACCAGATACCCGTGCCGGGAATCGTCCGTTGTGCCGAAGCCCTGCAAGCCGATGTAATCGGGCACTACCGCGACTAGGCCGCTTGCGGCCACCACGGCGGCCATAGCCTGGCCGTCACCGTTGCGGCTGGGCGCACAGGGATGCGAGAAGCCGGTCGTGCCATGATGGAAGATCGCCCAGGGCATTTCGCCATCAGGCAAATCGGTGTTGGCGGGAATGCCCAATACGGCGGTGGCTTCCACAACCTGCCCTTTGTCCTGGGTGGTGTAACGATAGCGGAACAGGCGCGTGCCATACGGCACCGGCGACAACTGATCGTATCCGGCGGTTTGCAGCAAGCCGTCGATGGCATCCGGTCCCAGGTTGAACAGGGGATCTTCCTCGTATTCGATCACCTGGCCCAGTTCGTCAGGATCGATGAGATCGTAGGATTCCATACCGCAATGGGCATGCGGCAAAGCCGGGCGCACAACAAGTTCACCATCCGTTTCCGAATCCGCATCGCCGTCGATGTCGCCATCTTCACTTTCGCCCAGATCGCCGTCGCTGTCGCCATCTATGGTGGCGTCGTCCTCCGAGCAGGCCCATAAACTCAATCCGCAGAGAAGAATGAAAAGAATCGCCAGAGTATTGAATGTTCGCACGGCCCATCTCCGTTACCTAAAATGGATAAGGATACTTCCAACAACATATTTCCTTGATAAAGGAAGCGTCACGATACCCGAAGGAGACATTTTCTGTCAACAGAATCGGGAAATTGAAAGGGGATTATGAAAACTTACCTGTCATTCTATATTTTCAAGTTTGCAATCTCGCTGGGAATTCCCTACAATGCGCGCGCAAGCTTCGAGGTTTTTTGATGTAGTTTCTGATGTAAGGAGGATTCGGCGATGGGCAAGAAAATCGGACTGGCGACACTGAAGCAGAAAAAGGCGCAGGGCGAAAAAATCACCATGCTCACCGCCTACGACGCCCCCAGCGCGCGTGCACTGGATGAGGCAGGCATCGACTGCATCCTAATCGGCGATTCCGCCGCCAACGTCGTACTTGGGTACAAGGACACGCTGCCGGTTTCTATGGACGAAATGGTAATGCTATCCGCCGCCGTGGCGCGTGGTACGCAACACGCCTTCGTCATCGGCGACATGCCCTTCATGTCCTATAACGTCAATCGCGAAGAAGCGATCCGCAACGCCGGACGCTTTATAAAGGAAGCACACACCGACGCCGTCAAGCTGGAAGGCGGCGGCCTTATGGCCGAAACATTGAAAGCGGTCGTGCAGGCGGGAATTCCGACCGTCGGTCACTTGGGTCTTACGCCGCAGACGGCGGGCATGCTGGGCGGCTATCGCGTACAGGGAAAAACTGCCGAACAGGCCATGCACATTTTAAAAGACGCCCTGCTGTTGCAGGAAGCGGGCGCATGCATGGTCGTCTTCGAAATGGTGCCGGACCGGGTAGCGGAATTGATCTCCAAAAAGCTGGAGATTCCCACCATCGGCATCGGCGCCGGTTCAGGCTGCGATGGCCAGGTGCTGGTGTTGCACGACATGCTGGGCATTCGCGCCGGATTCACGCCCAAATTCGTCAAGAGCTGGGCCACCATTGGGGATGACATGCTCAAAGCGGCGCAGGGGTATCGTCAGGAAGTGGAAGCACAGACCTTCCCGGCAGTCGAACACACCTTTACAATCGAGGATGCCGAACTGGAGAAATTCGCTGAAAAAGCGGAAAAACTGTAAGGCTGAATTGCAAACCGCATCACAACGGGCTGTCTCGATCAGGGGCGGCCCGTTTTCTTTTTCTCACTTTTTAGGATAGCTGCCGGTGAGTTGCGCGTGTGCCAGCGCCAATTTTTCCAACTCCCGATTCAGTTCGTCGCCGCGCTTGCCGCAGACGGTAAGATCCGTTTTTTCGGTCGGCATGGCGTAAATCCGAATGCGGTAGCTGTGCGCTTTATCGGGCGGGCAGGGACCGCCATAACCGAGCGTTTCGAAGGTATTCTGAAGTTCCTTGCTGCCTAGCGGCATACGCTTGCCACTGGCGCCCTTGGGCAACGATGAGGTTTCGGCAGGAATATCCACCGCCACCCAATGCACCCAGTATTTGGCGACTTCGGCAGGATCGTCCATTAAAATCACGAAACTTTTCGTGCCTTGCGGGGCGTTGGTCCAGTTGAGTGGAGGCGAGGCTTTCTTGAAATTTCCATCCGGCTTGCAGCCGTACTCCATTGGAATCTGCGCGCCATCGGAAAACACTTCCGATTGCAGGGTCATCGGTTTGGATGCTTTAGGCGATTTCTTTGATTTATCAGCTTGTGCGACAGAAGCACACAATAACAGCAGCAATAATGCGGAAAACAAGCACGTGGCGATTCGTTTCGCTCGCATGTACACCTCCGATCTGAAAACGAATGGACTCGGTTTGTCTCGGTTGATTTCTGGCCGTTTCAAGTGTAGCCAACTGTCTCCCCGCTGGCAACCGAAAAGTGAGATCATCCTGAATGGATATTCAATCCCAGTGACAGGTCCATGGGTGAAGCGAAGAGAAACAGAGCTTGCCCATGCGGCTCTTGTACACGGGCAAGCCTGCGGCTTAGCCCGCGCCACCCTGGAATCGGGCAGAACTTCAGTATCTTGTAATTCAGCCTGATTAACGACTCAATCCCAGCGTGAAGGAAGCAGCCGCCGGGAGAGTTTTCGCATGGCGGAAAGTAAAGGAGCGCTGAACAGGCTTAGCGTGGCCGAAAGAGGTTTCATGCGGTTTTGCAGTGCGCCCTGAAGCGAAATGAAACGCCCCCTGAATTGCACGGCAATGGCCCGCCCCTGTACGCAATCTTGTGTCCAGGGCGCATCGACTTCGGACAGCCAGTCGCCTTTTGTAAACAATTTCGGTGGGTTGTCTTCTGTTCGACCGAGCAGGCGATGCAGGCGGACATCGTCTCCATATTTACATAAGACCAGATCGCCAATGCGAAGGGCGGTAGGCTCGGTCCGTTGAATCAGAAACAGCGTCCCGGACCGATACAACGGCAGCATGCTGCGCCCTCGGGCGCGAAATGCCAGCACCTCGCCCTTTGCCAACTCTTGCCAGAATACGGCTTCGTCCTGCATTGGCTGCGTTTTCGAATCGAATTCGCTCATCCATTTCCTCATGATTGGCTCGTCTGCATAAGCAGCATACTCGATTTCATCGGGCAAAACAACTACGTTACCTGATATCGAAGCTGAATCCCAACCTACTGCGAAGCCAAGAATACCAGTTATATTCTGTAGCTTGCGCTTGCATTTCAGCCCTGAATGTGCTACAGGATGATCTCGTTTTTTACGTGAACCTGGAGGATAGTATGCCGAAGTGGTTTGGATGGGTATTGCTGGTATTGAGCCTGGTTTTCGGTCTGGCGGGTGGTTTTTTCGCCGCCAAGCATAGCGATGTGATATACTGGATCGGCTGGGGTCTGGGGCTGGGCTGCCTGGCGGTTTACATGTGGAAATACGACCGCGAGGAAGAACCGGTCGCCGCGACGACTTTTGCGCCTCCGGTAGCGGACGTACAAGACGAATTCTCCGTCGATGACACCAGCGAGAACGCCACCATGGACACAGAGGAGAACCACGCATGAAATGGTCCATCGAATACTGCACTTCTTGAAACTATAGACCTCGCGCCGACCGTGCGTCGGAAGAAATCAAAGAGAAATTCCCGGAAGCCGATATTACCTTCATTCCCAGTCGTGGCGGCGTGTTCGAAGTGCTGCGCGACGGAAAACTGGTGTTTTCCAAACGCCAGATCGGACGTTTTCCGCGACCGGGAGAATTGACCGACGACTGAAAAGCAGACGCAGCAAAATAAAATCTAGGATTTTTCAGCATATACAGCTAGAAAGACCGGGCGAATGTGCCCGGTCTATTTATATGACTCCTGTCACATTCCAATACATGGCCGCGAAACCGGGCTTTCATTGATGGCGGATGGAACGTCATGGAACAGATCGATAACCTGATCGTCCCCCTGGAGCGGGATGCCGAATTGCGACAGCTTGTGGCGGAACAACTCGGCTGGAAACAAGAGCGCATCGGAACGTTGCGCTTTCTGCGCCGCAGCATCGACGCCCGCCGTAAAAACGCGATTCGCGTGATCTACCGCTTGCAGGTCTTCGCCGTGGATGAAACGCCTCCCGGCCCTCCAACCCCAGAACGCTACGCCCGTGAAATCACCGCCTACGATCGTCCACGAGGGCGGGCCATCGTTGTCGGCGCGGGACCGGCGGGCTTATTCGCCGCACTGGAATTTCGCCGTGGTGGCTGGGAAGTGGACCTTGTCGAGCGTGGCTCGTCACTACCGGAGCGCCACCGCGCCACCGGTGCCTACTTCCGGCGCGGCATCTTGAACCCGGACGACAACGTCTGTTTCGGCCTTGGCGGAGCCGGGTTGTACTCGGACGGAAAGCTGACCACACGAATCAAGCATCCAGAAGTATCGGAAATCCTGCAAATTCTGGCGGCCTTCGGCGCACCCGAACGGATTTTGTGGGCCTACAATCCACACGTCGGCTCCAATCTCATCCGCCAGGTGATCCGCAATATGGCGCAAGCCCTGCAACAATGGGGGGTTCGATTTCACTTCCACACACGCGCCGTCGATCTGGAGCAGCAAAACGGCCAGGTCAGCGGAATCCGCGTATTGCGTTTGAACGAGCAGGAACGCGAAGAAACGCTAAATGCAGATGTCGTTCTGGTGGCCTGCGGACACGGTGCCTCGGACACTTACCGCTGGCTTCATCAACGCGGCGCGGCGATGGAACAAAAGCCCTTTGCCGTCGGTCTGCGTGTACAGCATCCACGGGAGTTCATCGACCGATCCCAGTTTGGCGAATCCGCCGGGCATCCGGCGCTGGAGAGCGCCAGCTACCGGCTGACCTGCAACCTCAAACAACTTGAGCGCGGCGTCTATAGCTTCTGCATGTGCCCAGGCGGTTACGTATTACCCGCCGCCACCGAAGCCGCAACAATGGTCGTCAACGGCATGAGCAACACCGCGCGTGGTTCGCGCTGGTCCAATTCCGCCGTCGTCGTAACCGTCGATCCTCGCGACTGGGGCGCGGACATCTTCGCGCCGCTGGCCTTTCGTCACGAACTGGAAACACGCGCCTTCGATCTGGTGCAGCAGGCCGGAGGAAATTCCCAAGCACCTGCCCTGCCCCTATTGGCCTATCGCGGAAAAGGCGATGTAACCCTGCCGCAGCGCAGCAGTTGCCTTTCGGGTGCGATTCGAGCGGATATCCGTTCGATCTTCCCGGCTGCCATCCTTCAGGCGCTCGATGCAGGACTGGAGCGTTTCGACCATCTGCTACGCGGTTTCTCGCGTCACGAGCAAGCCCTGCTCTTCGCGGTGGAATCCAGAACCTCCGCGCCGCTTCGTGTGCTGCGCGACCCGGACAGTTTCCATTCCGTTACCCTGCCGGGACTGCTTCCGGTCGGGGAAGGCGCGGGATATGCGGGCGGAATCACCAGCGCCGCCGTCGACGGTCTGCGCGCCGCGCGCCGTCAAGTTCAACTTCGCAATGAATCCGCATGAAGGATCACGATGATGAGTAACGCTAACAAGCAAGCAAGCAACAAGAAACCGGGAACGATCTGTTTCGTTTCGTTGGGCTGCGACAAGAACCTGGTGGATTCGGAGGTGCTGGTCGGTCTGGCGGTTAAGGCCGGCTGGCAGGTCATCCCCGAAGCCGAACGGGCCGACTGGGTGCTCATCAATACCTGCTGCTTCGTGGAAGAAGCCAAAGAGGAATCAATCGACACGATCCTGGGAATCGCCGAACTCAAGAAAAAGGGACGGCTTAAAAAGCTGATCGTAGCCGGTTGTCTGGCGCAACGCTACCCGCAGGAACTGGCCAAGGAACTGCCGGAAGTCGATGTCTTTCTGGGCACCGGTGAATTGTATGTGCTGGAAGAGTTGCTTTCGGGTAACGAAAGCGAACGCATCCGCGTCGCTCGCCCCCAATTTCTGATGAATGCCGATACGCCGCGTGTGCTGGCCACACCGCCGTACAGCGCCAACATCAAACTGTCGGAAGGCTGCTCCAGTCATTGTGCATTTTGCGTGATTCCGCGCGTGCGCGGACCGCAGCGCAGCCGCTCGATACAGGACATTCAACGCGAAGCGAAAAAGCTGCGACAGCAAGGCGTAAAGGAACTGGTCCTGATCGGGCAGAACGTCACCGCGTACGGGCAGGACCGCACAGACGGCGCCAGCCTGGCGGCGCTGTTACGCACGCCGGAACTGGCTCGCGGGCGCCACTGGGTGCGCTTGCATTACCTGTATCCGTCGTTATTGGAGCGGGAACTATTGGAAAGCATCAGGGAGAGCGACACGGTGCTGCCTTACATCGACATGCCCGTTCAGCATATCGACAGCAAGATTTTGAAATCGATGCGCCGCAAAGATAGCGAAGCCTCCACACGCACTGCCATTGAACGTGTGCGTGAGATTCTTCCCAACGCCGTATTGCGCAGCACCCTGATCGTCGGCTATCCGGGCGAAACCGACGCGCAGTTCCGGCACTTGCTGGACTTCGTCGCCGAAGGACATTTCGACCGCCTGGGAGCCTTCGCATTTTCCTGCGAAGAAGGAACCGTGGCCGCAACGCTACCCGATCAGATAACGGAAAAAGTGAAAGAAGATCGGCTGGAACGCCTTCTGGAAGTGCAACGCGTAGTATCAGAGGAACGTCTGCAACGCTATCGCGGTAAAGTCGTCGATGTGCTGGTGGAAGGTGCAAGCGCCGAACATGAATTTCTGCTATCGGGGCGATTCTGGGGACAGGCGCGCGAGATCGACGGCGTGACATACTTGACGCAGGGTGAAGCCGAAGTCGGCACGATTCGCCCGGTGCGCATCACTGACAGCCACGAGCACGACCTGGTCGGACGCATTCTCAAGCGCAAACCAAGCGGTCACAAACTCGGTCCGAGCTAGACATCGAAATGGACTAAAAACAGCCTGATCTTTCATTCCGATTCAGGCACCCGATTTTTAGCGGATTCCAAATCATCCTTTAACTTGCCTGTAACCTGGCTATCATAATTTTACTCATAAGTAAGTTTCAGTAACACACTAGGATTAAAAGCATATGCTTTTTTTTCAAGACCCCAATCAGGAACCATTTCTGTTTAACAAAGCAAAAAAGCTAATAGAATCAATATGATCCGGCCTTTCAATGTCCGAATTAGAATGTAAATGCTGTTGACATAGATGTCTATTCTGTTATACTGGCGCAAGGATGAAACGTATATTATTCGTAGATGACGATCTTGTCCGGTTGCAGGCATTACGGCGGTCGTTGCATCCGTGGCGGGATAAGTGGGAGCTTGACTTCGTGGAAAGCGGTTCAATGGCGCTTGTCCGCTTTGAACCGACTCCGTTCGATGTCCTGGTCACGGATATCAATCTCAAGGGTATGGACGGAGTGGAGTTGCTACGGCGGGTTCGCAATCGCTATCCCGACACCATCCGCATCGCTTTTTGTTCTCACGCAGACAAGGAAACCGCTCTCTTCTCCAGCAATATCGTTCATCAAGTATTGCTTAAACCCATTCTTCCGGAAGCACTTTTCGCCAAAATCGGACAAACGCTGGAATTGCGTCAGCGTCTGGCTTCCAAGAAATTACGCCAGTTGATAGCTCAGATCGGAGCATTGCCCAGTCTGCCCGTGATTCTTGAAGAACTGCATGCAGAATTGCTCAGTAAAGAATCTTCCATGCGCCGCATCGGTGAAATCATCGGTCGCGATGCCGGAATGACGACCAAAATTCTGCAACTCGTCAACTCCGCATTCTTCTCCGTTCCGCAAAGTGTCTCCAGCCCAGGTCAGGCGGTTGTGCTGTTGGGAATGGAAACCGTAAAAGCGTTGGTACTGGTCACACAGTTATTTACAAAATTCGATGTTTCCCAAACTCCCGGATTCTCCATCGATGAACTCTGGCAGCATAGCCTGCTTGTTGGAGAACTATCACGACGCATCGCATCCGGGGAAAGCACCAATCAGCGCATCATCGACCAGGCGTATCTGGCCGGTTTACTGCACGATTGCGGAAAGCTGGTTTTGGCTTGCCGCGTTCCGGAACAAATGGTGTGGTTTCTCGCAAAACGCGCCAACCTGCAAAAAACTCCTGAATTCCATCGTGATGTCGAGCGGCTTGAGCGAGAAGTGTTTGGGGCGACGCATGCGGAAGTCGGTGCGTTTTTAATGAGCCTGTGGGGATTTGCGGATCCCGTGGTGCAGGCAATCCTTTTTCATCATAGTCCGAATGAAACTCGGGTTTCGGGTTTATCGCCTATTGTAGCAGTACATGTTGCCAATGCACTGGCAGGGCAGTCGCAGGGACAACATCTTTTACAAGTCGACGAAGACTTCCTGGCTTCGATCGGCTTATTGGATCGTCTACCGGATTGGACACAGATTCAAACGACTTTCGGTTGATGACGAAGACATGATATTGGTGCTATTGTGTGTGCTCCGTTACGGGAGCCCAGTATCATGTGATACGTGCATGAAAACGATCATGTAATCAATGACGTACTCCGATTGGTATTTTACTTGGGAGCTGAGCATCTGGGAATTTAGCATCATCGAGATTGCGGGGGCAGTTTCAATATGACGAGCACATCTGAAACAAACAAACCGATACGCGTCATGGCTGTAGACGACGAAGAGTTCGTTTTAAAGACCTACAGGAATATTCTTGTGGGTCGATTCGGAGAACCGGAAAAACGATCGTTGTCTCAGAATCTTTCCGTGGACGTCTATCGTTCCCCGCCAGCCTTGAAATCCCTGCGTGGTCTGGAAGTTGTATTGACCGACGACGGAGAAACCGCCGTAGAAGTCGTGCGTCAATCCAAGCAGGACAACGAACCGTTTCAAATCATTTTTTTAGATATCCGTATGCCCGAAGGCATCGGCGGTATCGAATGCGCGGAGCGTATTCGCTTTTTCGATCGCGATGTCAACATCGTTTTCGCCACAGCCCACAGCGAAACGACACGGCTGGATGAAATTGCCGCCAAAGTGCCACCGGCGGAAAACGTCTACTTCCTATTCAAACCTTTTCACGCCCAGGAAATTCAGCAGTTCGCTCTTTCGCTTGGGTCCAAGTTCATCGTCGAAGAAGCCGCAAGAAAACATCGGGAGCAACTAGAGCAAAGGATCATCGAGCGCACCCACCATCTGGAACTGGTCAATAAACAACTGAAATTGGAAATTGCGGATCGCAAGCGGGCCGAAGAAGAATCCTGGCTGGCCAAAGAAGCAGCGGAGTCCGCCAGTCGTGCGAAAAGCGAATTCATGGCCAACATGAGCCACGAAATCCGAACGCCGATGAACGGCATTATCGGCATGACCGAATTTCTGCTGGAAACCGAATTGGGCGCAGAACAGCGTGACTATGCTGAAATGGTACGTTCCTCCGCCGACTCCCTGATGGTGATCATCAACGACATTCTGGATTTCTCCCGCATCGAAGCGCAGAAAATGGACCTGGATCCGATCCCCTTTGATCTGGGTATCACCATGCGCGACATCGAGTTCCCCTTGATCAGCCAGGCGGTGGAAAGAGGCATCAAGCTGGTCGTGCGCTATCAGCCCGATGCACCACGCCGTTTCATCGGCGATCCGGGACGAATTCGGCAGGTGATCATGAACCTGGCCGGCAATGCAATCAAGTTCACCGAGGAAGGTCAGGTAACGATATGCGTGGACTGCCTGGAAAAAGACGCCAAGCAAGCCACACTTAGATTCAGCATCAGAGACACGGGTATCGGCATCGATCCGGCGCTGCATGAATTGATCTTCGAGAAGTTTACCCAGGCGGACACCTCTACAACCCGGCAATACGGTGGAACCGGATTGGGCTTGGCCATCAGCAAACGAATCGTGGAGATGATGGGCGGTGACATCTCGGTTTCCAGCAAAATCGGCGTAGGTTCGGATTTCAACTTTAGCATCACACTGCCGCTGGATACGGCCCCCAACGAAACTTCTCTGCAATACGGAACTGTGGAAGACTTACACATACTGGCTTTTCTACAGCGTTCCACCAGTTCCGAACATATCCTCGACGAGTTGCAGCAATCCGGCTTGCAGATCGAAGTTACTTCCTCGGAAGCGGATATGTTCCAGCGCTTGCAACAAGCCTTGCATCAACGTCCCTTCGATGCATTGATCGTTCATTCCGGCGCAATCGGCATGGATACCGAACAACTGGCCTGGCGCATTCGTTCAGAACCGGGATTGAATCGTCTGCCGCTTTTGTTGATTTCCAATAACGGGCTGCGCGGAGATGCTCGACGCATGACCAAAGCAGGCTATCTCGCCTACCTCAGTTGGCCGATCCGATCCGAACAAATCATGGACGCTTTGGGGCTGGCGGTCGATCGGGATCGAGAAAAGCGCTTGATCACGCGCCATACCTTGGCAGAAAACCGGTACGGCAACTCGCCCATCTTCGCCGGTTTGCAGGCAAAAATACTGTTGGCCGAAGACAATCTGGTCAACCGCAAAGTAGCCGTGGGTATGCTTGAGCGTCTGGGCTGCGAAGTGGTTGCGGTAGACAATGGCAAGGAGGCGGTAGAAGAATACCGGCGGCAAACCTTCGATACCGTTCTGCTAGATGCTCAAATGCCGATCATGGACGGAATACAGGCTGCGGCTTTGATTCGAGAAATTCAATCCGAGAAAGCACCGACGCCAATCATCGTCATGACCGCCGATGTCGTCAATGGCGCGAAGGAACGCTATTTAAAGGCCGGAATGGATGATTACCTTGGCAAGCCTCTGCAAATCGATCAGTTGTATGACGTTCTAAAAAACTGGCTCCCTTGTAAACCCACGGATTTGACCTCGTCTGAGACCTCGGATTCGATGCTATCCTCTCAAACATCGACAGAGGCACCGGTTTTCGATTCGGCCCAATTACTTCGTTCCGTTGGGCGCAATGCAGAATTACTCGAACAGATCGTCCAGGCGTTTCTTCAAGACACAAACGAGCATCTGCAATCGATACAGGAGGCATTCTCCAACAACGATCCGGCTAAAGTCGAACGTCTGGCACACGCCATGAAAGGTGCCGGTTTAAGCATCGGTGCAGGTCGTTTCAATGAAGTCGCCTACGAAATCGAGAAAACGGCCAGCCAGGGAGATCTCGAACCCCTTGGTGAACGTTTGCAGAATCTGCAAACAGAGTTTTTTGCGGTTCGAGAGAAACTGCAAAACATCGATTTCTCAAAATGGGATACCTCGACTTTTTCCAACCCAACCAAGCATGAACTGTAGAAGGAGTGGTGTACATGCGAATTTTGATCACGGAAGATGACTTGGTTTCGCGAATGATTCTTATTGGCAACCTGTCCCGTTTCGGCACCTGCGATGTCGCCGTTGATGGGGAAGAGGCCGTCCAGGCGGTAAAGCTGGCTTTGCAGCAAGGCAATCCTTACGAGCTGATCTGCATGGACATCATGATGCCGCGCATGGATGGACAGCAGGCCTTGAAAGCCATTCGCGAGTTGGAAACCGAACATGGCGTCACGGCAGGTCTTGGAGCCAAGATCATCATGACCACCGCATTGAGCGACTACAAAAACGTCAGCAAGGCGTTTCGATCCGAATGCGATGCCTATCTGATCAAACCGATTGAAAAGAAAAAGCTATTAGAAACGCTCGAAGAACTGGAACTGACGAGCTAATAGCCGGGCTTTCAGTCTACTTGGCAGCAACATTCACCGGGGGGGTTATTCGATTCTGTTTACGCAAGCGTACAAACAGATCCGTTCCAGCAACTACGCAAGCAGGAATACAGACCAGATTCAATAGCGGAATCATCAACAACACAATCACGCCACCACCAAATCCCAAACAAAGCGCCTGATTTTCCCTAACGGTGCGCCGAATCTCGGCCAAGGTGTAACCATGACGACTCATCGGATAATCCAGGTATTCCAAACTCATCACCCAGCCACCCAACAGTAAGGTCACGACAATGGAGATCACCTGACCGATCGCAGGCAGCAGGTTGACCACGATCGCGATTAAAAACACCACGCTCGCCAGCAGCACCTTGCCCAGTTCCTTCTTGATCGTATTCGCTATTTCCTTAAAAGAAACCGACACTTCCGCCTGGTTGGAGTCTGGGTCCAACACCTGTTCGGTGCGTCCGGCAAGCGCATCGTTAAAGGGAGACGCGATCAGGCAGCCGATGGGAGTGAAAAGGAAGTAGGAAAGCACCATCGCGCCTCCCATCACCAGAACCGCCACCAGATACCACAACACGATTCGGACAATACTTTCAGCAGGATAGCTCCAGATCAACTCCACCACATCCACGCGATAGATCCAAAGCGCCGTCATTCCGGCAATGAACAAGATGGCGTTGATGAGAATGGGAATCAGGACAAACGTTCTCAGTCTCGGCTCTTTTCGCATCAGCGAAAAGCCGTCCAGCGGCAATCCGAATCCGCGCGCGTACTCTTGTAGAAAATTCATGCTTGGCTCCTCTTATCGGTCATTCTTTCAAACTCCAGGCCGACGCACACTTTTTTCCGCTTCCCTGTTTGCCTCTTTTAGCCGATTCTGGTAGAAGGAGCAAGGAATAAGCGGGGTGTTTCAATAGGATATCCGCCTTGCGCCGGAAATTGGCGCGAATCACGTTGCGCGTAACTTACACCCCGCACATGCAATCTCCCCGTCTATCAGTCTAGGAAATGACATGATGATACGTTTGATAGCCCCTCTCTTTTTCTTGTCCGGCCTGACGGGCCTGGTGTTGGAAACGATCTGGTTCCGCGAGTTGAGCCTGGTGTTCGGGTCGAGCAGTTGGGCCAGCGGCACGGTTACCGGCGCGTTTTTAGGCGGTTTGGGTCTGGGCGGGCTGGTAGCGGCCAAGTTGGTCGACCGCGTCCGGCGTCCGGTGCTGCTCTATGCTGCGCTGGAAGGCTTCGTGGGGTTGTATGCGCTGCTGAGTCCGCTGGTTCTGGCTGAACTGGATGTTTTGCAATACCGCGTACTAGGCGGTGCGATGCTCTCGGCTTCCGCTTACGCCGCCATTCGTTTCGTCGCGATTTTCCTGGCCTTATTGCCGCCGACCATGGCGATGGGAGCCACGCTGCCGCTTTTGGTGCGCGGTCTGACCCAGCGTTACGAGCAGATCGGCCCGCGCATCGGCGCGCTCTACGGCATCAACACGTTGGGAGCTTTCGCCGGAGTTCTGACCGGCGGCTTTCTGCTATTGCCTTATCTGGGCCAGCAGAAGTCGATCTGGGCGGTGGCGGCGCTATCGCTTACGGTGGCGGCGGCGGCGTTTTTGTTTTCGCTGCTACTGGATAAAAAGCAAACGGCCCTTCCCGAACCGACGGGCATGGACCTTACGAAGTTGGGCAAACCGCTGCAACCCTACGCCATGCTGGGCGCATTCATGTTTCTTTCCGGCTTCAGCGCCATGCTGGTACAGGTGGCCTACACGCGCGTACTGGCAGTGGTTTTGGGTTCCAGCATCTATAGTTTTACGTTAACGGTCGCCGTGTTTCTGGCAGGCATCGGACTGGGCAGCCTTCTCTATGCCTCGATTCTCGCCGGGCGGGTAAAGCCCTTTCGCACCCTGGCGATTGCACAAGGCATCCTGGCTTTGTTTCTGGTATTGGGCGTGCAATTCGCCGACAGGCTCCCCGAACTGCTGATGGCCTATGCGAAAAGCGGCCAGGTGGCTACGCCTCAGATCTTTTTCGTTCACGGCGGCTTGATCGCCGCGGTACTGCTGCTCCCCACCCTGGCGATGGGCATCTCCTTTCCGGCGGCGCTGCGACTGATCTCCGCCGGGGTGCGTCGTCTGGGTTACGATGTCGGCGTCGCGTATTTTCTCAATACGCTGGGCTCGATACTCGGAAGCTTTTTAGCCGCCTTCGTGCTGATTCCCATGATCGGTTTGCAGGCCACCATTTTAAACGCCGCCGGAGTGGCTATCCTGTGGACGGCCTTATTCGCCAGCACCGAAGGTGGATTTTTAAGCAAAAAGAAAATCCTGCGCAACGCCCCGGTGGCAGTGGTTTTGGCGGTAGCGCTCTTTCTGCTGCCCGGCTGGGATCTGGGACGCTTGACCTCGGGCATGTTCCGAGTGGGACTGGCGCAGAAAATGGCTCAGCAGGATCGGCCCGTGCGCAGCCGCATGTTGTATTATAAAGATGGTCCCGTCGGTACGGTAACGGTCGAGCAACGCGCCGACATCCGCACGATGCGCGTCAACGGCAAGGCCGAAGCCAGCAATCGCTTCGACATGCCCACCCAGGTGCTTGTGGGTTTATTACCGATGCTGCTGCACGATCGTGAAGAGGGTCACAAGGCGGCGCTGATCGGCTATGGCTCCGGCGTCACGGCGGGAGCAATGCTGCAAACGCCCTTGCGTAGCCTGACGGCAGTGGAACTGGAGCCGCGCGTGGTGGATGCTTCGCTCTACTTCGAAGGCGTCAACTTCCATCCCACCGACGACGAGCGCATGAATCTGGTCATCGGCGATGCCCGCACGGTGTTGGGATACAGCGCCAACAAGTTCGACGTCATCGTCTCCGAACCCAGCAATCCCTGGGTGGCCGGGGCGGGCAGCCTGTTTACCGTCGATTTCTACCGCCGCATGGAACGCAGGCTGGCGGAGGGCGGCATTTACGCGCAGTGGCTGCAACTC
Organism: Myxococcota bacterium; assembly: GCA_965140415.1. Taxonomy (GTDB): domain Bacteria; phylum Myxococcota_A; class SURF-8; order SURF-8; family SURF-8. The sequence goes on along the minus strand of OZ223209.1, from coordinate 1,838,413 downwards.
TATGAACTGTCGCCGGAAAATCTGAAAATTCTGATGCGCGGCTTCCACAAAGTCTTTCCCAACATTCTGGTCTTCTCCGCTTCCGAGCGCGGTGTGGATCTGATCCTGCTTGGCAAGAAAACACCCTGGCGCTTGAAGGTCAACCAGTTGATCGAACGCGCCAAACGCGCCGGTACGCAAGACGCGCTTTCCGTCGCTCACCAAGGAGGCGCTTACGATCTGCTGTCATTGTTAGCCGTCAACGATCTTGAAGTACAGCGCTTCGTGGGAAGCGGGATCTATAACACGGATGACAACGGCTACATCGAATTCGCCGGACCCAAGGACATGCTGCAATACGAGCGCTACGCGAAAAACGCACTGGAGTTTCATTTCGATTCGGAGCATGGCGAGTTGCTGCCCCTATTGGACGATCTGGGCGACACGAAAGAAACCCGCGCCTCGCGGCTTGGCGAACTGGCGCTGCATCTGCTGGCGCATGGCCGCACCGACGCCGCCTATCAGGTGGCCGGAGCTTCGATGCAGATCCACATAAACGAGCTGGCCGTAGAGGTCGAGGAAGTCTGCGAACTGATCTACCTGAAAGATCATCAATGGGTGCCGGTCACCAACGGCTGGCTGATCACCGAAAAGGAAGACGAGCAATATACCATGCTGGCCATGTCCATCGTGGCGGGTGAACCGGCAGAAGCGCGGCGGCAGGTGGATGAACTGATGAGCAAGGATAAAGATCCCCGCTTGAAACTGGTAGCCGGCGCACTGGCTGTCAAGCAACTCGATTTCGAACGGGCCGAGCGTTTGCTGGTGCCTTTAGCCGAAGACGAAGCCTTCCGCAAGCGTTTCCCGGAAGTGGATTTCTACGCCGGGCGCGCGTTGGATCGCCAGTTAAAGTTCCAGCAGGCGGTGCGCTACATGGCGCGCTTCAACATCTGGCGCAAGAAGGAAGAATTGCCCATCGATTTTTCCAAGGTCATGGATGAAGTGGAACCCATGCAGATGGAAATCGAATTGGATGAAGAACCGTAGAACCGGTCGGGCAAATGTCTTGCCCGACAAATGCCGCCCTTCCGTAGGATGGGCATTTGCCATGCCCATCTTAATCAAGCAATTGTATCGATGGGTAAAACAATTACCCATCCTACACTTGACTTGAGAAAAGCTCCAAAGATTACAATGTTGTAGTGCAGTATGGCATGACGACGTAAAAAATCCGTCAACCGACCTTTTGTTTCTCTTTTCCTAAATTGTACGATCTCAGCTTACAGGACTTGACAAGCGTTTCCACTTTGGGTACAAATCATAGCGGGAGTTGACCCAGTCCTCCCTCCAGCCGTGACGGTCGCCAGGCTGTCCGAAATCTTCGCGATTTCCCCATCCATCCGCTGGGTGGGTACGGTATCCAGAACAATTTTTTACAGTTGAATCAGACAAGCGAGGAGGATTCCATGGCGAAGAAAGTGGTTATCTTGGGAGCAGCCGGACGCGATTTTCACAACTTCAACGTCGTTTTCCGCGACAATCCCGAGTATCAGGTAGTGGCGTTTACCGCAACTCAGATTCCGAACATCGATGGCCGCGCCTATCCTGCCGAACTGGCAGGCAAACTGTATCCCCAGGGGATTCCGATTCTGGCCGAAGAAAACCTGACCGAAATCATTAAAGAACACGATGTGGATTACGTGGTATTCGCCTATTCCGACGTACTGCACACGCATGTCATGCACCTGGCTTCCGAAGTGTTGGCCGCTGGCGCGAACTTCCTGATGCAGGGCGCACGCGACACCATGATCAAATCGGACAAGCCGCTGGTTTCCATCTGCGCCGTGCGCACCGGCTGCGGTAAAAGCCAGACCACCCGTTACGTATGCGACGTATTAAAGGAAAAAGGCCGCACCGTGGCCGCCATCCGTCACCCCATGCCTTACGGCGATCTGGCCAAGCAGGCCGTGCAGCGCTTCGGCGATTACCCGGATCTGGACAAGCATGATTGCACCATCGAAGAGCGTGAAGAATACGAGCCGCACATCGATAACGGCGAAGTCGTTTTCGCGGGCGTGGATTACGGCGCAATTTTGAAAGAAGCCGAAAAAGAAGCGGACGTGGTCATCTGGGACGGTGGCAACAACGATCTCTCCTTCTACAAGCCGGACCTCTCCATCGTCGTGGTCGATCCGCATCGCGCCGGTCACGAACTGATTTATCATCCGGGCGAAACCAACCTGCGCATGGCCGATGTGGTCGTCATTAATAAAATGGACACCGCAGATGAAGAAGGCATCGCTACCGTTAAAGCCAGCATCAAAAAGCTGAACCCCAATGCGGCAGTGGTCGAATGCAATAGCCCCGTCAGCGTATCCGATCCGGACGTCATCAAAGGCAAGCGCGTGCTGGTGGTCGAAGACGGCCCCACCCTGACTCACGGCGAAATGAAATACGGCGCTGGTGTTGTGGCCGCCAAGAAATTCGGCGCGGCTGAATTCGTCGATCCGCGTCCTTACACCGTCGGCACGATCACCGAAACCTTCGAGCATTATCCGAACATCGGTACCCTGCTTCCGGCGATGGGCTACGGCGATCAGCAGGTGAAGGATTTGCAGGAAACCATCAACAAGACCGACTGCGACGTGGTCGTGGCGGCAACGCCGATCGACTTGACCCGCATCATCAAAGTCAACAAGCCCATGGTGCGCGTCGGTTACAAACTGGAAGAACGCAATCCCGGCGAACTGGCCAAATTGCTTGAAAAGTTCTAAACTGTAATTGGTAACAGGGTTTAGCCGCCTTCCATGGCCAGACCGTGGAAGGCGGTTGTTTCGTTACGCACCCGTACTAATGGGTTGCAATGATGCATAGGAAAACGGGTATGCCACACGCAAGACGCAAGGTCGCGGTTGTCGCTTTAGGCGGCAACTCCTTGACCAAAAAAGGAGAACAGGGAACCATCACCCAGCAGTTCGCCAACACACGCGCCTCGATTCGCACGCTCTGGCATCTCATCGAGGAAGGCTACCAGTTGGTCATCACCCACGGCAACGGCCCGCAGATCGGCGATCTGCTGATCCAGATGGAAAGCGCGATGGACCAGGTTCCCGCGCAGCCATTGGGTGTAATGGGTGCAGCTACGCAGGGTTCGGTCGGTTACATGATTCAGCAGACCTTGCAGAATCACATGCTGATGGAAAACCGCGACATGCCGGTGGTAACGATTTTAACGCAGGTCGTGGTGGATCGTCACGATCCCATGCTGATCAAACCGGCCAAGCCGATCGGCGCGATTTTCTACAGCGAGGAAGACGCCAAGCAGCGTATGGACGAGCTGGGCTGGTCGATGGTCGAAGACGCGGGACGCGGCTGGCGGCGCGTGGTGCCCTCGCCCTACCCGCTTGAAGTCGTGGAACTCGATGTCATCGAAAGCCTCATCAGCAGCGGCGCGATTGTCATCGCGGGCGGTGGCGGCGGCATTCCGGTCATTATCGAGCGCGATGGCTCATATGAAGGCGTAGACGCCGTGATCGACAAAGATCTGGTTTCGGGTTTGATGGCGCTGTCGTTGGATTCGGACGTACTGATCATGCTGACCGCCGTGGATCGGGTCGCCCTCGATTTCAAGAGCGGCGATCCCAAATGGCTGGATCACATGACCGTTCACGAAGCCAAGGAATATTTGAAGCAGGGCCAATTCCCCGAAGGTTCGATGGGACCGAAGATCCAGGCCGCCATCGATTATCTGGAAGGCGTGCGCCGCAAGCAAACGAAGAAAGTGATCATCACCGACCATGAAAACCTGCGCCAGGCGATGCAGGGCAAGGCCGGGACGACCATCACGTTCCAATAGGTTTACGAGCAACCGCGAAGAAACCCAACCTTTCTTTGAATATACGGGGTTTCGAATTTTCGCGCAGGGCTGCGCTTGTTGTATTCATTCGCAGCCACCAGCCGATATCGGGCAAGCATTCCGATGTCTTTTTAAAGGAGAGAAACATGACCGAGTTTTCCCTGTCTACCAAACATTTGATTTCTCTGCTCGATTTGAGCGTTGAAGAGATGAATGCCATTTTCAAACTCGCCATCCGCTTGAAGGCCGATGTCAACGCAGGCCGTCCGCATCCGTATCTGGCGGGTAAAACGCTGGCCATGATTTTCCAGAAACCGTCTTTACGAACCATGGTTTCCTTCCAAATCGGCATGCATCAATTGGGCGGCTACGCCGTGTATCTTGGCCCGGATCAAATCAGCATCGGCAAACGCGAAAGCACGGAAGACATCGCCACCGTACTGGCTTCGTATGCAAATGGAATCATGGCGCGAACCTTCGAACATCAGATCGTGCTGGATCTGGCGAAATACAGCAAGGTGCCGGTAATCAACGGCCTGACCGATTTCAACCATCCCTGCCAGGTGCTGGCCGACTTGCAAACGATTGTTGAACGCAAGGGAACGCTGAAGGGTTTGAAGCTTGCCTACATCGGCGACGGCAACAACATGACGCATTCTTTATTATACGGTTGCACCAAGTTAGGCATGAGTGTCGCCCTGGCCACGCCGGAAGATTATCGCCCGCAAATGCAGATCGTGGAAGAAGCCGCCGCCATTGGAAAGAAAACCGGGGCGGAAGTTATTTTAACCGCCGATCCAAAAGAAGCGGTTAAAAACGCCGACGTGCTTTACACCGACGTTTGGGCCTCGATGGGCCAGGAAGCGGAAAAAATCGAGCGGCAAAAGAAATTCGTCGGTTATCAGATCAACATGGATTTGCTAAACGCCGCCAATCCGGATGCCATCGTGTTGCATTGTTTGCCCGCTCATTACGACGAAGAAATCACGTACGACGCTTCGCGCGATCCACGCTCGGCGATTTTCCAGCAAGCGGAAAACCGTTTGCACGCTCAAAAAGCCCTGATGGCCATGCTTATGAGCTAAGCTCTTGGTTTTACAGTATAATTGACTATTCCTTCTCGGCGCGGCCTTCCGCGCCGTTTTTTTACAAATCCATATTTTACTTTCCCCAATCCGAAGATGCGCACTACCTGACACCTAACGCACCAGTTGACAATGCTTTTTAGCGGTCATACACTGTTGTGATGCGTCCAAGGTCACTGCTTTTTGTTGTTACAACATACTAAATGGAGCGATAAGCAACTTGATGAAACCCTATACTACCTCAAAATACACCAATCGCCTACTTGTCGGCTTGTGTAGCTTTCGTGTGCTTTTACTGTGCTTTTTGGTGTCGGTTGCGTGCATTTCCGGCAGCCTTTTTCGGGCGGCTCAGGCGGCTACAATCGAGGCGAAAGTGCTTGAAAACATGCAAGCGGGACGCGAGCAGGTTGTCATCGTGCAACTTGCCAACTCCTTGCAAAAGTTCCGCCTTTCCGCCTTGAGCATCGCGGGGAGTCGCGAGATTTATGAACGGCAGCAACTCGTTTTAAATCAACTTCCTAATGAAGGCTGGCAAGAAGTTTATCGCTATCGCCATCTTTCCGCGTTGACACTGACTGCCTCGCCGCAAGTCGTGGAAAAACTTGCTGAGAATCCGAACGTTCTTCGAATCGGTGCGGATGCGCGTATTTTTGGTCAAGCCGCGGAAACGGTTCCGTTTGTCGGGGCTTCCGATTTTCGCAATCAATACGGAATCGGCGGCGAAAACGTAACGGTGGCGATATTCGATTCTGGAATCAACACCACGCATCCCGATTTTTCTGGCCGCATTATCGCGGGTGGCTCATTTTTGAATGAAAGTGGATTCGTAGCAGGCGCTATCGCCGACGATCACGGCCATGGCACCAACGTTGCCGGAATTCTGGCAGCCGCGGGAACGATCGCGCCGACGGGCATGGCGCCGAAAGCCAAGCTTTTGATTTTCAAAGTACTGGACAGCGACAACTCCGGCTGGGTGAGTGATTGGGCGGCAGCGGCGGATTACGTCGCCGAGCACATCGAGGATTGGCCGGAACTTCGCGTAAGTAATTCTAGCCTGCAAAGCTGGGATTTATTTTCCTCCTGCCCTTGCGGCGACGAATTTAGCTGGTCGCAAGTCGCGCGAGACGCCTACGATAATCTGGAAGAAGCCGGAGTCATCAACTTTGCCTGCACCGGCAATTTCGGAGGACGAGGCAAAATGGCGCTGCCTGCCTGTTTTTCTTCCACCATTTCCGTCGGTGCGGTTTACGACCAGGACTATGGGCGCTATCCCGCCCAAGGAGAATTTTCCGACGCCAACTGTCACGATGAAAACGCCTTGCCCGATACCCTGGCATGCTTTACGAATATCGGTTCCTGTTTGGATCTATTGGCTCCCGGCGTCGAAGTTTATTCGACCGACATTTATGGCTCAGCCGGTTTATGGTTCACCGGCACCAGCCAGGCAACACCGATTGCAGCCGGCGCTGCGGCACTATTGATTTCGCTGAAACCGCAAGCCACAAACGAGGAGATCGTGCAGGCAATGACGGAGAGCGGGGTTAATGTCGAGTTGCCAAGCGAACCGAATGAGGCACCGCGAGTGGATGTCATGGCGGCGGCAGAATGGCTGGGAATTCAGAGCACCTGCGGTAACGGTGAATTGGAAGAAGGCGAAATCTGCGACGACGGCAACCGCGACGATAGCGACTGCTGCCTGGCGAACTGCCGCACGGCGCAGAGTTACGGCGTTTCCTGCGATGACGGCGATCCGCAAACGGCGTCTAGTATCTGCGACGGCGAAGGCCATTGTGTGGAAGGCACGCCGACGCAAGGCGGCGATGAGGATTTCGAACCGCCGAATCAATATGTGATCCCGGACGGTGACGATACCACTGACGGCGACACTCGCATCCCGGATGGTCCCGATTCCGGTTGCCGGAATTCGGGTACGCCGTCTGGCATCTGGTTACTCTTCTCCTTGCTAGGTTTATCTATCATTCGAAGGCAAAGACGAAACAACGGAGGACATCATCATGTTGGCTGAATTTTCCGTTACTCCAATCGACAAGACCCTGGAAGGGTTTTCGAAATACGTGGCGCAATCCATCGAACTGATTCAGGCTTCGGGTCTGGATTACCGGCTGACAGCCATGGGCACCATCGTTGAGGGCGAAGCCGATCAGGTTTTCGAACTGATCAAAAAGGTACATCTGAATATGGCTGCACAATCGGAGCGCGTTAGCACGGCAATCAAAATCGACGACCGTCGCGGCTCATCCGGGCGCTTGGACGGAAAAATCGATTCGGTGCAGGTAAACGTGAAGGAAGAAATCAAGCGGTAAATACAATCCTGATGAAAGGATCACATCAACAAAGCACATAGCCTCCCGAACTCCGTTCGTGAGACTATGCCACAAGGCAAACGGCAGAGATGATGGGCAAGGCAATTGCCCATCCTACTCATTTATTTGCTCTAGATATAATACAAGCCGGAGCATATCTTTCAATTGTATACCGTTCTCGAAGATCGGTTCGGTATAGTTTTTCAAGAAGAAATCCTTATCGATCCGGTCCACTCGAAATCCCGCCCGCTGATAAAAGGCAAGTTGATAGCCGAATGTTCCCGTTCCGACTTCAAGACTTTCCAGCTTTGAGGACCGAGCGACGGAGATCGCCTCTTTCAATATTCTCGTTCCGATCCCTTGCCTCTGACGCGCTGGAGCGACGGCGATGTTCATCAACTCCGTCATCTTTTCCGAGCGTCTGCATAGAACGCATACGCCGACGATTTCTCCTTTTTCTTCCGCGACATAACATTCGGAAATGGGCAGATAGGTTTCGATCTGATCTAAGCTTGGGTCCGCTTCCAATAACAGGTTGAATGGAGCATCAGAAGAATCCACCTGTCTTATCGTCAATGCTGCCATTCCGGTCATGCTCCGCAATTTCTGCAAGTTGTCACAACCGCCCCCTACCCCAGCGGATTCTTTTCGAAAAAGGATTCGGTTATACGGGCGAATAACGCCACGCCGATCGGCATGGCGTCTTCATCGAAGTTGAAATAGGGATTGTGGTGCGGCTTGTCCAGACCCTTTTCCTTATTGGAAGATCCTAGAAAGATAAAGCAACCGGGAACGGCGTTTAAATAAAACGACATATCCTCCGCACCCATGGAAGGATCGGGACGCAGCACGTTTTCCGGTCCTACCAGTTCCTTGGAAATGCGTTTTGCAAAACTCGTCACACGGCCATCGTTGATGGTCGGTGGATATTGCGGTCGCCAGTCGAAATCGATTTCCGCACCCATTGCACGCGCCACGCCATTGGCTGTGCGCTGAATCAGTTCCGGGATGGCGCTTCGCACGTCCGTATCGAAAGCACGCGCCGTACCCACCAACGTTGCCGTTTCGGCGATGATGTTATGAGCGGAACCGGCCTGCAATTTGCCGACGGTGATGACGGCGGGCTTTAATGGATCGATGGAACGACTGACAATGGTTTGCAGTAACGTCACGATATGCGACGCCACCACGACAGCATCCACCGCCTGTTGAGGAATCGCGCCATGCCCTCCGCGACCTTTGACTGTAACCGTAAATTCATCCGCCGACGCCATCATGGGACCGGGGCGTACACCGATGGTGCCCACCGGCAGCGGATTCCACAAATGAAGGCCGAAAATGCAATTGACATCCGGGTCGCGCAATGCGCCCTGGCGGATCATCGGCTCCGCACCACCTAAACCTTCTTCCGCCGGTTGAAACAACAGCTTGACGTGCCCCGGAAGCTTCTCTTTTCGTTCGCTCAGCCAACGTGCGAACGCCAGCAAGATGGCGGTATGACCGTCATGCCCGCAGGCATGCATGACACCCGGATTTCTGGACATGTAGTCGTGGTCGCTCAATTCCTCCAGCGGCAACGCATCCAGATCGGCGCGGAAGGCGATTGTCGTCGCTTTTTCTCCTTCCGGGACTTCTCCACGCCACAAGCCAATCACGCCGGTTTTCGCTACATCGCGGCGCACCTCGAAACCGAGTTCTTCCAATCGGTCGGCTACTTTTTTGCAGGTACGTTTTTCCTTGTAGCCCAACTCGGGATACTGATGCAAGTCCCTGCGAGTAGCGATCAGTTCGGGAATCAGCGAACGGATGGAATCATCTGATGTGGTAATCATGCGCGGTTCCTTTGCGATTGGGTTCGGTTTTATCTTTCACACCGACTTCTTAATAGAACCTGCTCATCAGAGTAGAGCGTACCGCAAGAAGAACAGAAGCGCCAGTACAAAGAGCAGGGGCGAAATCTTCTTCGCTCGCCCTCCGAGCAGCGCCAGCAACGGATAACTGATGAAACCGAAGGCCAGGCCGTCGGAAATCGAAAATGCAAGGGGGATGCCGAGAATGGTCAAAAAGGCCGGGATGGCTTCGCCGTAGTCGTTCCAGTCGATTTTCAGCACGTTGCGCATCATCATCACGCCGACCAGCACCAAAGCCGGAGCGGTTATCGGATACAGAAACACCGCCGGGTCCGAGCCGGGAATCTGCCAGCCCGCACCGACCATCGAAACCAGCGGCGAAAAGAACAGCGCAACCAGAAAGAGCAGGCCGGTTACGAGATTGGCCAGGCCGGTACGCGCACCGGCGGTAACGCCGGAGGCCGATTCGATATAAGAAGTAACGGTACTGGTTCCCATGCAGGCACCGGCCACCGTTCCGGCGGCATCGCATAACAGCGCCCGGTTGGCTCGTGGCAGTTCGCCATTTTCCTTGATGAACCCGGCCTGCTCGCTCACTCCGACCAGCGTTCCCAAGGTATCGAACATATCCATAAACAGAAACACCAGAATCAGCGTGATGAATTCCGGGTGTGTAAACACCTTGCTGAAATCCATTGCAAAGAAAACGGAGAAATCGCCGGGAGGTAATGCGACGATGCCTTTATACTGTACGACTCCGACCAATAGACCCAACCCGGTCATAATCAGGATACCCCACAAAATCGCGCCCCTGAAGCCGCGCAGCAACAAACCCGCCGTAATCAACAGACCGAAAATGGAAAGGAAAACCGGCGGACTGGAAAGATCCCCCAGTTTCGGCAGCAGGCTGATGCGATCCACAACGATGATCCCGCCATGCATCAAGCCGATTTCGGCGATAAACAGACCGATGCCCACGGCGATGGCGTTGCGTAAACTCGCCGGAACGGCTTCCAGGATCATCTGGCGGATCTTGAACACCGTCAACGCAAAGAAAAGAATGCCGGAAATGAAAACCACTGCCAAGGCACTTTCCCAACCTACCGTTTCGCCACCGACCTTTACCAGCGCTACCGAGAAGACGAAGAAAAAGTTCTCGCCCATACCCGGAGCCAGGGCGATGGGATAGCGCGCTACCAAACCCATTAAAATCGTCGCCGCAGAAGCGGCCAGGCAGGTGGCTAGAAAAACGGAATCATAGGGCATACCAGCGATGGAAAGAATGGCCGGCTGCACGAAAATGATGTAGGCCATGGTAAGAAAGGTCGTCGCCCCGCCACGCAATTCGTCGTGCAAGGTCGATCCGGCTTCGGTCAGGTGAAACCAGCGATCAAGCATTTCCATGAGTTTCCTCCCGTTTTCAAGACGTATAGTGTAACGACCGCTCTAACGGTTAGCCATCCAGCCGTTTCAAGCGCTGCCGATACGTCCGGGCAAATTCAACGTAATACTGCTTGAAGATCTTCCACTGCTCCCGCCATTCCTGGCTTGTCTGACCGATCAGCTTGGCGGGTACGCCCACCACGATGCCACCCGGTGGAATGTCCTGCTTGTTGCGCACGACCGCACCTTCGCCGACCGCCGCCCAGCGCCCGACGATCGCCCAGTCGCTGACGATGGCACCCATGCCGATAACCGCGTAGTCGTCGATTTTGGCGACGTTGTGGATGATCGAGCCGTGACCGATAGTGACCCAGTCGCCGATGGTGCAGACTTCATCGGGCCGGGCGTGAATCACGCAGTTTTCCTCGACTCCGGTGTTGCTGCCGATGAATACCTGGCCGTAGTCGCCGCGAATCTTGGCACCCGGTCCCACGTAGCAGTCGTCACCCAAAACAACCGAGCCGATCACCTCGGCGCTGTCTGCAATGTAGCAATTCTTTCCGATCTTCGGAACGCGGTCGTCGAATTGAAAAATCGCCATGAACGATACTCCCTTTCGCTAAAAAGTAGGGTTCCCCAACAACCAAATTCTTCTCTATGCTGAAAGCTTAGCGCCCTAAGACTGCGGGGTCAAATCTTTTACGAAAGGAGATGAGGAAAGAATCGGGATAATTTTATTTCACAGTTATCCGATGGTTTTACCGTAAAACAGGCTGGAAAGCAGGTAGTTGAAGAGCAGGACGACCACGACGCTGTAGACGACGGTGCGGTTGGTGGCGCGCCCAACGCCTTCCGCTCCGCCGGTAACGTGATAGCCGTAATAGCTGGCGATGGTGGTTATGATCAAACCGAACAGGCTGGTTTTGATCAGTCCGATAGTCAGATCCTGAGTGGAGACGAGTTCGAACAGGTTCGCCCAGAAGGTACCCGAATTCATGCCTTTGATCGGCACCGCCACCAGATAGCCGCCCAGCAAACCCACAAAGGAGGCGACCGCATTCAATAGCGGGGTGATGATCAACCCGGCCAACAGGCGCGGGGCGACCAGCCGCTGCATGGGATTGACCGCCATGACCTCCAGGGCGTCGATTTCCTCCTTGACGCGCATGGCACCCAATTCCGCTGCGATAGAAGAACCCGCCTGGCTGGCGACCATCATCGATGCCATGACGGGGCTGATTTCGCGCAGAATCGCGATAGAGAGCATGGAGGAAAGCATGTGCTCGGTACCGAACATCTGCAACAGTTTCATGCCTTGCAAGCTGACTGCCGCGCCCATCGGTCCCACCACGCACAGCACCGGAATCAGGCAACGCCAGCCGATGCTGTTCATGATGCGCACCCACTCGGCGACATCGTATGGCGGGCGCAGCGCCCAGTACACCGCTCGCAAAAAGAAATTGCCGATGTCCCCCAGTTGCAGAATGAATCGAACGAGCGCCGAGATCAGTCCACCTGCCTCTCTGTAGCTATCTGCCCGTTACCGCCCTCTTCCCAGGCCGCTACGCCGTCGCGCAATGCCTGGGGAAGTTCGGTGGCGCGTCCCGTGTGGCGATCGACACAGACCATCGCCAGTTCCGCCTCGGTATACAAGACGTCGTTGACCAGAATGCGATGACTGATGCGGACGCTGCGATTGCCTAATGAAACGAAGCCGCAGCGAATGCGGGCCGGATCGTTATAGCGCAACGGTTTGTGATACTGCACCTGGCACTGGGCGACCGTCAGATGCGCTCCCAACTCGACGAGTTCGGGATAAGGCAAGCCAACCGCGCGCAGCAGCGCTTCGCGCCCCAGTTCGAAAAAATGAAAGTAATGTCCGTGGTATACGCCACCGCCGATATCGACTTCGTACAGAGGAACGGGGAATGAGAGTTCGGACTCGCGCATAAATACTCCTGTTTTCAAGTAATCCAGATCGTTCGGCGGATTATACCCGTAAAGCTTGCGCTTTCAACGTGTTTTTATGGAGCTTTTCGGTAGGGGGTATATCGCGATATGTTGCAATGGGAATCATGGGTGAAACGAAGTAAATGGAGCTTACCCATGTGACTCTCGAACACGGGCAAGCCTGCGGCTTAGCCCGCGCCACCCTGAAATCGGAAAGGCTTTCAATACCTTTCAATGCAACCATCCCGTATTTCGGAGGTTGTCCGGAATTGACCCCCGCTTCGAAACGGAGTAGCATAAGGGTGATCCTCATCGATATCGTACCGGTGCATAACGGGTCTGCCAATAGGGAGAAAACGCAATGAAACGATATTACTACTGTCCTAAATGCAACGCGACGTTGAACCCGAACGTAAAAATCATTTTAACCGCCGTGAAGGATATGAGTCGCGGCCTGGTGTTGTTCAGTCCACAGCCGGGCAACTACCAGATGATCGCCAGCGACGATTTCTCCTTTTCCCCAGGAGATATGATCAAATTCCTCTGCCCGGTCTGCTCGGCCAATCTGGATTCGGAGGTGGACAGCAACCTGGCGGAAATTCATTTCCGTTATACCGACGGCGCACAGGGACAGGTTTTCTTTTCCAAACGCTTCGGCGAGCAGGCCACGATTTTCGTTTCGGAAGAATGGGTGCGCTCCTACGGAGCCAATGCGGCGGCTTACGAAACGCTCAACTTCTTCGGTGAAGGCATCGAGAAGGACACCTGATTTTTCTTAACAAGTTGATAAGGAGCGAACGTGGACGAGAACGGCTGGATTTTCATCGTGCTCGGATTTTTCGGCGCCCTGCTGACTTCCACGAGTTGGGTACCACAGATCGTCAAAGGTTATAAAACCCGGAGGCTGGAGGATCTCTCCTTTGCCATGCTGGGTGTATTCGGCGCGGGAACCTTGTGCTGGCTGTTTTACGGCCTGTTCCGCGAAGACTGGCTGATCATCGGCGCTAATAGTTTCATTTCGTTGTGCATCGGTTCACTGGTCGTGATGAAACTGCTGTTCAAGCTCCATCCATCCGACCGGGGCTGAAGCATATATCGTTCATTTTAAATAGAGGAATTATAACAGATATTACTCATTTCTGCCCACCGAGTAATCATGATGTGCCATGGTCTCACGGAATGAAAATTCCGGGAGGCCGTGTATAACCTATTGAAGACACACAGCCTTCCACGATCTTCGATCGCGTAAGACTATGGCACAAATTCTTAGAATCAGTGGCTAAATATGACTGATACCTAGTCTAGAATTCATTATTAGTTGGGTGCCCGGGTCTTCGATTTGGTACGAATCGATTGCCCGGAATCATAAAATTTGCACGGTCATTCGCCTTACAGGCGAAAGGCCGTGGCACCCTTGACTTTAGCCATTTTAAATAATACACACTCAGCAAACACAAAAAAACCGGAAGCCGATGCAAGATCGAACTTCCGGTTTTGATTTCGTTTTCAGATTGAAACTAGATGTCCAGACTACGCACGTTCTGAGCGTTCATTTCGATGAACTTGCGGCGCGGCTCGACCTGATCACCCATCAACACGCTGAACATTTCGTTGGCGGCGATGGTGTCTTCCACTTTGACCTGTAACAGCGTGCGGCTCTCCGGGTCCATGGTGGTTTCCCACAACTGATCGGCGTTCATTTCGCCCAGACCTTTGTATCGCTGAATGCTCTGGCCCTTTTCGCCAAACTCCATGACCATCTGCACCAGATCTTCCAGGCGCTCGACTTCCGCCCCGCCGTTGCCGGTTTCGATTTTGAAAGGCGGCTGACCGAGCTGATTGAAATCCTTTTCCAAACGCTGTAATTCCTCGAACTCCGGATAATTGACGGTGTTCGTGTCGATGTAGGTTTGCCGCATCGAGCCGTTGACGCGTGTGGTGATGACAAGCCTAAAGGCGTTACGTTCGCTGTCCTCGCGAATGTCCACTTCGATGGGGAAGACATCGGGGAAATGTTTTTGCAGGTAGGGCTCAAGCTTGAGCACTTCCGCTTCCAAGGCTTTCTGATCACGCAGAACCTGACGATTGATGTCCGTTGCGCGCAGCACCGCTTCGACGATACGCAGATCCTTCTTGCGCTGGAAGGTGCTGATCATTTTGCGGTAGCCCAACACTTTTTTACAAAGCGCCTGCAAATAACTGCCTGCCACCGGCTGACGACCATCGACGTTGGGAATCAGGCGCAGGTTTTCGGTACCGTTCTCGATCAGGAAGTCTTCCAAGGCCGCTTCGTTCTTCAGGTACAGTTCGCGCTTGCCACGTTTCACTTTGTACAAGGGCGGCTGAGCAATATACAGATGCCCATTCTCCACCACTCCCGGGAACTGCCGGTAGAAGAAGGTCAACAGCAAAGTACGGATATGCGAACCGTCCACGTCGGCATCGGTCATGATTACGATTTTGTGGTAGCGCAATTTCTCCAGGTTGAAATCATCCGCCCCGATGCCGGTTCCCATGGCGGTAATCATGGTCGTGATTTCGCGGTTTTCCAGCATCTTGTCGTAACGCGCTTTTTCCACATTCAGGATTTTGCCTCGAAGCGGCAAAATCGCCTGGAAGCGACGGTCACGCCCCTGCTTGGCCGAGCCACCGGCACTGTCACCCTCGACCAGATAGAGTTCGGCCTGGGTAGCGTCTTTTTCCTGGCAGTCTGCCAGCTTGCCGGGCAGATTGGCGGAATCGAGCGCACCTTTTCTGCGCGTAATTTCACGTGCGCGCCGGGCGGCATCACGTGCGCGGGCGGCTTCGACGACCTTACCCACGATCTTTTTGGCGATAGTCGGGTTTTCCTCGAAGTAAATCCCGAGTTGTTCGTTGACCGCCTGCTCCACCGCGCCCTTGACTTCCGAGCTGACCAGTTTGTCCTTGGTCTGCGAACTGAACTTGGGATCGGGAACTTTTACGCTGATAATCGCCACCAGACCCTCGCGGCTGTCATCACCGGTCAGGTTGACCTTGGTGTTTTTCAGCAGGTTGTTTCCCTGCGCATAGGAATTGATGTTGCGTGTCAACGCCGCACGGAAACCGGCCAGGTGCGTGCCACCATCGCGATTGCGAATGTTGTTGGTGTAGCACAGCTCCATTTCCTTGTAGCTGTCGTTCCACTGCATACCGACTTCGATGGTGAGTCGTTCCTTTTCGACCACGAAGTGGATCGGTTTCTTGTTCAGGATGTTACGATTGCGATTGATGTAGGTAACGAACGACGCCACACCACCGCGATAGTCGTAGTCCACCCGACGGTCGCCGACTTCGTCTTCCAGCGAAATTTTGACACCCTGGTTCAAAAACGACAATTCCCGCAGACGCTGCGAAAGCGTATCGAAATTGAATTCGATATTCGAGAAGATCTCTTCGTCCGGAACGAAGGTGATCTTGGTACCGGTTTTGTTCGTCTTACCGATCTCTTCCAAATCGTTGATCGGCTTGCCACGTTCGAAATCCTGCACCCAGACTTTGCCGTCGCGCTTGATTTCCATCCGCAGATGCTTGCTCAATGCGTTCACGACGGAAACGCCGACGCCGTGCAACCCACCGGAAACCTTATAGGAATTCTGATCGAACTTGCCACCGGCGTGCAGCACCGTCATGATGACCGTAGCCGCCGAAACGCCCTCGCCTTTATGCATATCGACCGGGATACCGCGCCCGTTATCCTTGACCGTGATACGATTGCCCTGATGGATGATGACGCTGATTTTGTCGCACACACCCGCCAGAGCCTCATCGATGGAATTGTCCACCGTTTCATACACCAACTGGTGCAAACCGGTGCCGTCGTCGGTATCACCGATGTACATACCGGGCCGTTTTCGAACCGCTTCCAGACCCTTCAATACTTTAATATCTTTTGCTGAATAGTCACCCGCGCTGGGCTTTTTGGCTGCCATCACATCCTCTTAATATGAAGTAAAAACAACAGGTTGGAGAATTACGCTCCATTTAGAATATTTGTACCATATTTACCGGAAGTTGTAAAGGAAAAAACGCATTCTGAACAGCACCTAACATGCTGTTATTACACGACTTTTACACAAGAAAAAACCGGCTTCGATTCCTGTTTTCGAACTGCGTTTTCCGACCGGCAAAACAAGCGTCACCAATGGCACGTGCCACATTCCACGCACCGACCCCACGACTTACAAAAACAAGTCTAACGCAATGATTTTACTGGAGTTTCAGAGAATACGACTAGCTGTAATGCCGTCCGATCGCCTCGGCGAAGAAATCCACCACCTCTTCCTGATTGGCTCCGGAAAGCGTGAGCTGACAAATTACTTCTTCCAGTTCCGACAACAAGTGCTTCTGCCCCTTGTTTTCCTGGCTCTCCACGGTCACGTTTTTCACCCGCGCGCCCAGGCCATGCTTGATATCGATCAGGTCTTCGCGCTCCAGCAATCGATACGCTTTCGCCACCGTATTGAAGTTGATCTGCAACGACCGTCCCAACTCCCGAACGGAGGGCAGATAATCACCGATGACCAGATCACCGCGTGCGATGCTGGCTCGAATCTGACGGGCAACTTGATGCATCAACGGTACCCGAGAACCGGGCTCGATGCTGTAGTCATTCATATTCTCGACTCCCTTCCCTGCGCCTTGTATGTCCTACGTATACATTAAGTGGATTATATTAACCTTGACAACAAGGTCAAGCAAAAAAGCAAAAGAATACGCAGCCTGCTTTTGCCGCTTCCGCCACAGCCTCGCCATATGCCGCCGCTATGAATTTCTTCCTATCCCCATGTGTCGTATTGGCGATACGATTTGTTCACGAGCAAAAGCGATATCGGCGCTTCCCAATCGCTGCCGCACAAAACAACGGAAAGGCGGAACCACCACGGCTTTGTCGATGCATAACGCCTTTGATCGCTACGTTTTTCACTGGATTTTTCCCGTTTGCCATGGTAGTAATCGGCCCCCAATGTTGTGACGTTTAGAAACCGCTTGAAACGATCAAAAACGGGTCGGAGTTGCAATGCGAGAGACAGTTATTCTAGGAGCCGGGCTGGCCGGTATGTCAACGGCGTATCACCTGGGTGACGATTACGAAATCATCGAACGCGAAGCGCATCCGGGCGGGCTGGTCGTGACGCACAATCGCGACGGCTTTCATTTCGATGTCACCGGTCACTGGCTGCACATGCGCGATGACGGCATTCGCCGCATGGTGACGGATTTGATGGGTAAACGCCTTGTAAACGTGGTGCGCGACTCGCGCATTTTCAGCAAGGACGTCTATACATACTACCCCTTCCAAACGAACACTTACGGTTTGCCGGTGGACGTGATCAAGGAGATCATCGCCGGTTTCGTGGAAGCGGTGTATCACAACCCCAGTTCTTCCGAACCGAAGAGCTTTGAGGAATGGGTGCTCAAACACATGGGCGCGGGCATCGCCAAGCATTTCATGATTCCTTACAACGAGAAGCTGTGGTGTACCCATCCGCGCGATATGACGCCGCACTGGTGCCAGCATTACGTGCCCAAACCGACCTTGGATCAATTACTGGATGGCGCGCTGCGCAAACCGGAGGAAACCATCGGCTACAACGCCGGGTTCGTGTATCCGAAAACCGGTGGCATCGGTGAACTGAGTAAAAATCTGGCCGCCGCGCTGGATGGCAATCACGTGCAGTACAAAACCGAACCGGTGCGCATTTACGCCAAGAAAAAGAAAATCGAGCTAAGTAACGGCGAGACCATCGGCTACAACAACCTGGTTTCCAGCCTGCCCTTGCCCGAACTGATCAAACTGTTGGCGGATGCACCCAAAACCGTGCAGAACGCGGCAACGAAGCTGCTGCACAACCAGGTGTTCTATTACAACATCGCCCTGAACCGGAAGGCCGGTTCTCCGTCGCACTGGATTTACTTCCCGGAAAAGCCCTTCGCGTTCTATCGTGCCGGGTGCTATTCCAACGCCGTGCCCAGCATGGCTCCGCGCGGCAAGAGCAGCCTGTACGTGGAAATCAGCCATCGCGGGAACCTGCCGTCCAAACGGACGCTGTGGAACCGCACCGTCAAGGGGCTGATCCAGGCGCGCGTTATCAAGAGCCAGGACGACGTCCTCTTCCACGAGGCGCGCAACATCCCTTACGCCTACGTGGTGTTCGACAAGCACTACGAAAAGAGCCTGTCTATTCTGCATCCCTGGCTGAACAAGAACGGCATTCAGTCCATCGGTCGCTATGGCCGCTGGACCTACAATTCAATGGAAACCGCGTTGATCGACGGTCGCGAGGCCGCACAAACGATCCGCTCCAACCGCTAACGACACAAAGAGGCAGTCCGATGAGCAGTCACAAAGAAAAAGAAACCACGAAGGCCAAAAGCAAAGACAAGAGCAAAGATAAGAGCAAAAGCAAGAGCAAGGCAAAGAAAGCAGTAAAGCATGAAAAGCCGGTGGTCAAGAAATCGTCTACGCCGATGCTCTCCGTGGTGATTCCCGTTTTCAACGAAGAGCTGATCATTTACGGCAGCGTGGAACAACTGGTGGCGAAACTGAATCGCTTAGACTACGATTACGAGATCATCATCACCGAAAACGGTTCGACCGACAGCACCGTGATGCTCGCCAACCAGTTGGTTGAAAAATACGATTTCATCCGCCTGCTGCATCATCCCGAACCCAATTACGGGGCGGCGCTTAGAAACGGCATTTTAAATGCGCGCGGCGCGTATGTCGTATGCGACGAAATCGATCTGGGCGACGTGAACTTCTACGAAACGGCATTGGGCCTGCTTAAAAACGACCAGGCCGACATGGTGGTGGGCAGTAAAGCCCTGGCCGAGTCGCAGGACGAGCGCCCGCTGGGACGTCGCGTAGCCACGCGCGTGCTAAACGGCATGTTGCGCTATGGCGTGGGTTTCAAAGGCACCGACACGCACGGTTTGAAAACCTTCAACCGCAAGCGCCTGATCAAGGTCGTGGACGAATGCAAGCTGGAAAAAGATCTGTTCGCCAGCGAATTCGTGATCCGCGCGGAGCGGCAGGGTTTCCGCGTAACGGAAGTGCCGCTGAAAGTGCGTGAGATGCGCGCACCGTCGATCAACCTGTATCGCCGGGTTCCCAAAGCGCTTAAAGATCTGACCCGCCTGATTTACCTGGTTCGCGTCAAAGGCTGATTGGGGGACGGACAAATGAGCCGCCAAGCCTGTATCAGCATCGACGTCGATTCACTGTACTGCTATCAGGGCATTTACGACCTGGAACAGGACAAGGAAGACAACAGCCTGTATGAAGTGGGGCTGGAGCGCTTCGTCAATCTCATGGAAGAACTGGACCTGCGCGGCACGCTGTTCGTGGTGGGCCAGGACATACAGATGGCGGGCAATGCGCGCCTGCTCAAGTACCTGTCCGACGCAGGCTGGGAAATCGCCAATCACAGCTACAGCCACCCCTATCGGCTTACACAGCTTTCCGGTCCGGAAATGACACGCGAAGTCGAAGAGGGCAAACAGACCATCGAGCAGGTCACCGGACGGGAAGTCGTTGGATTTCGCGCGCCGGGCTACAACCTGACGCCGCAACTATTGCAGACCATCGCTAAAAGCGGGCACCGCTACGACAGTTCCGTTTTCCCCTGCACCCCATACTATCTGACCAAAGCCGGTGTACTGGCCACCATGGCCGCACGCGGGAAATCCTCGCACAGTCTGCTGGGCGGACCGGAGGTACTGCTGGCCCCGTTGAACCCGTATCGCCCCAACCTGCACCACTATTGGAAGCGCGGGGCGACCTCCTTGTGGGAACTGCCGATTTCGACAAGTCCCCTTTTCCGCTTTCCATTTCTGGGATCTTTCCTTATAATGGGCGGTGAACGATGGTTCCCGTCATTTTATAAGATGCTGTCGCTGAACTCACGCTGCCTGGTATTGGAGCTGCACGCGATGGACTTCATGGACGGTCGCGCCGACGGCTTGGAGCCAGCATTGCTCAAGCAGCCGGATGTGGCCGTGAGCTGGGAGGAGAAAGAGCGTCTGTTCCGGCGCGTGTTCGAAACCCTGAAAGCGACCCGTCATGTCGTCACGCAGCAAGAGGCAGTGGATATCCTGGAGATGGAGGCAACGAGTGGCCGATAGGCTCAGGCAACTGCAAACCGTATTGCGAGAATGGATGGAAGAGCCGCCTGGCGGCAAATACGACGAACAGATCAAGGCACTACCCACCAAGCTCAACGAATTCGGCTTCGACGATTTCGGTTTTTCACCGGAATGGGTGAAGGTGGCGCTGCCCATCGCCGCATCCATATACAAATACTATTTCCGGGTGGAAATCAGCGGCATCGAGAACGTGCCGGAAGGTCGCGTACTGCTGATTTCGAACCACTCCGGCCAAATTCCTTTAGACGGCGTGATGATCGGGCTGTCGCTGATTCTGGAAGGCAATCCGCCCCGCGCCTTGCGCTCGATGGTGGATCGCTGGGTTCCCACCCTGCCGTTTGTCAGCACCTTCCTCACGCGCGTCGGTCAGATTCTGGGAACGCCGGAAAACGCACGAGCGTTATTGGAACGCGACGAAGCACTGCTTGTTTTCCCGGAAGGAACGCGCGGTATCAACAAGTTTTTCTGGAACCGCTACAAGCTGGTCAAATTCGGTCCCGGCTTCATGCGCCTGGCGCTGGAAACCAATACCCCCATCGTTCCGATCGCCGTGGTGGGAGCGGAAGAGCAACTCCCCTCCTTCGGCAACTTCAAGACGCTGGCGAAACTGATGAACATGCCCGCCGTACCGATGCTGCCGCAACTGCTGGTGCCGGTATTGGGCTGGCTACCGCTTCCGACCAAATACCGTATCTACTTTGGCGAACCCATGCATTTCGAGGGCGACGCCAACGACGAAGATATCGTCATCGAACGAAAAGTTTCGGAAGTTCAGCAAGTCATCCAGTCGATGCTCACCTACGGGTTGAAAAAGCGCCGGGCCATTTTCTGGTAACGAAAGAGCGGGGTGGAAACGATGGCCAGAGCCAAGAAATCTTCGAAAACGGATCGCCTGCCGAAAGGAACGATCAGTACGCAAGCGGTCATCCAGAGTTTGAATGAAGAACAACCGCAAACAGAAACAGCAGCAACGAGCAAGCCGAAACGGAAACGAGCCGCAAAGCCGTCTACGAAAAAAGCCGTGGCCCAAAAACCGGCACCTCCGAAACCCTCCAGCAAAAAGCGAACTTCACGACCCAAAGTACTGGTAACCGGCATCTCTGGAAATCTGGGACGACTGCTGGCCAAGCGCCTGCACCGCATCGCCGAAGTGCATGGGGTGGACATGCGCCCCTTCCGTGGCCTGCCCAAAGATGTGGTGGTCCATCATATCGACATCCGCAAGAAGCGTTGCGAGGATCTGTTCCGCAACCATAATTTCCAGGCCGTTTATCATCTGGGCATGCATCACAATCCTCGAAAATTCGGAGAGGAACACCAGAATTTCAACGTCATGGGCACCACCAAAATCCTGGACTACTGCCAGCGTTACCAGGTGCCCAAAATGATTCTTTTAAGCAGCGCCAACATTTACGGTCCGCATCCGAACAACCCGGTATTTCTGACCGAAGATGCACCGCTATTGGCGGGTCACAAATTCCCCCACATTCGCGACCTGATCGAACTGGATATGCTGGGTCAAAGCTTTTTCTGGAAGCATTCGGAGATCGAATCCGTCATTCTGCGCCCGGTGCATGTTGTCGGTCCCAACATGCGCAACGGCATCACCAACTATTTGCGGATGGACATGATCCCAAGATTACTAGGCTTCGACCCGGTGTTGCAGATCATCCACGAGGAAGACGTCGTCGAAGCCCTGGTACTGGCCATGAAACCGGGTGTTAAAGGTATTTACAACATCATCGGTCCCACCGGAGCACCGCTGTCTTCGATTATCAAAACGCTTGGAAAACGTTCGATTTCCATTCCGCATCCATTGGTAAAATACCTGATGGCCAAGCTCTGGGACTTCAAACTGTCCGATTTCCCTGCGCCGGAAGTGGACTACGCCCGCTTCATCTGCAATGTAGACGGCTCCCGCGCGAAACGGGACATGGACTTCAGCCCGCGCTATTCGATGAAAGAAACGCTGATGGCGCTGCGCGGAAAATAGAAGCGATCCGGCATTTTTCCTACGTATTTTTCCCCACTCTTGGTTACAATGAACGAATGAACGTGAATAACCTGCGAGGCGTGCAATGAATTTCTGCCGACAGTTTTGCTATTTCATGCTGCTTTTCATCCTCTCGATCAGCATTTCCGCCTGCGGCGGATCGTCGGACCAAAACCCACCGACCGACGGCGATCAGAATGGCGATTTAGACGAGACATCCCCGGACGGAGACGCGATACCGGACGGCGACGCGGAGACAGAGGAAGCAAACGCATCCGATGGCGATGCGGAAACCGATATCGAAACCGATGCAGACATGGACCCGGAACCGGAGGGAGAGCGCTGCTCCTCTATCGATGCACCGTATTGCTTCGGCAGCCTGCTGTATTATTGCGGAGAAAACGATTACTGGCAGGTGACGGATTGTTCTCCGGGAACCTGCAAGTGGCTGGGTGCCGAACCGGAATGCATCGCCCCGGCGGACGGCGATGAAGAACCGGAAATGGACGCGGAAGAAGGCACGGAGTGCGACCCGTACATGACGCCCTTCTGCTCCGATGATGTGCTGATCAGTTGCAAGTGGGACGGCACCTGGATTTTCAACAACTGCGATCCCGGCTTTTGCGATTCCTCACAGAATCCCCCCGCCTGCGTGGGAGACATCCCCGACGGCGACCCGGAATTCGTGGAACTGGAGGATGAAATCGGTCCCGATGTGGACGGTGATGAAGACGCCGATCTCGATGCGTTCGAAGCCGACACGGCGGAGATGGAAGAGGAAAGCGGTCCACAGTGTCAATGGGAAGAAGCCAGCTATTGCGAAGGAAACCTGTTGATTTACTGCGACGGGCACAACTGGAACAACCAGGACTGCTCGCCCCAGCAATGCGTGGAACACGACGGCTATGCGGCCTGCGAAGGTCTGGCCGATGGCGATTACGATACAGATGCCGCCTTTGCCTGTGAGGCCGATATGCAAGCGGGAGGCCCGCGCCTGTCGGTGGATCGGCGCAATTTAGCGTTTGGCATGTTATTTCCAGGCGAGTATGTCGTTCACGCGGCGCAACTGTGCAACAACGGCTCGGAAACACTGAACATCGACAGCGCCCATCTCTTCGGCTACGGCCCCGGCGCTTTCCAGCTCTGGCTGCCTTCGGCTCTGCCGCTGCAACTTGCCCCCGGTGAAAGCGTGGAGTTACCCGTTTACGGTGGATCCTCCAAAAGCGGTATCTATGCCGACCGCATTATCCTTCATTCCAATGACGACGAGAATAACTGGCGCGATATTCCGCTGAACCTGACCGTGCCACCGGTCGCCCGACTGGCTTCGCCGGAACGCTTGCGCTTTCCCTTTGGTTCGCTTTCTGTCGTAAGTTTAACCGTTATCAACACGGGCGAACGCGGGATGTCCATTACTAACGCCCAGGTGCTCGGCTCCGTGTTCCAGATCGACCAGCCGTTCACCAATACCGTACTCAATCCCGGCATGAGTTCCACCATTCGAATCGGGAGCATCGTTCCCAATCCGAGCGACACACAACTGCTGATTCAGTGGTCGGACGATCTGCAACAAAAGGAAACCTTCGTTACGTTAACGACGGACACCGAGCAACCCTGCTCCCAGGCCACACTGGGTGGCGACCTCTACCTGCGTCCGGGTGGCCGGTTGTATCTCGACGGTCTTGCCAGCAGCGACATCGACGGCATCGTCAATTCCTACAAGTGGAGCCTGCAAAATCGTCCGGGCGGCACTCCCCTATTACCGATTCTAAACCGCCAAGGCGAGGACATCCGCGACATCTGGAGCGATGAAGCCACACCGATGTTCACAACCAGTTTACCGGGAAGCACGTATACCGTTGCTTTGCAGGTGCGCTCCACAAACGACACCTGCAACAACAGCGATAGCGTCACTCAACCGATCATTTCCCACTTTGGAACGCGACTGGGAATCGCGTTGTCCTGGTCGAATCCTGCGGCGGATCTTGACCTGCACCTGATTCGCCCGAATGGCACGTTCACCCGAAACAACGCCGATAACGAAAGCGACTGCCACAAGGCCAACTGTCGCAGCCTGCGCAATACCGCCAGCGACTGTCCCCTTCGCGGCTGCCCCGGTCCAGCTTACGCTCCCGATTGGGGAGAAACAGGACTGCGCCTGGACGATCCACTGCTTATCACGCCGCCGGATGCGCCCCAGCACGAACTGTTGACGCTCGACACGCCCGCCGTGGGAGAATACCAGGTGGTGATTGAAAACAACGCCCAGCTTGCACCCGCAGACTATTTCCTGACGGTGCAGGTATCCGATGCTTCCGTCTACGCAGCCGATCGCAGCTTCAGCGGCAGCTATTGCCAGCATCAGGTCGTGGCGACCATTCACGTAGCCAGTGACGGCGGCATTACCGTTACGGAGCAGACCGGACAGGCAATCGATAGCGGCTGCGAGTAACACGCATCGTGTGGCAACGAGAACCGGAAAAGTTGAAATGATGATTTACAAGCTGCTGAAATCAAGGTAGTCTGAGTGCGCTTTTCGGGTTAAAGCGGTGCTTACTTGGTTTTGTACCGATCAAGAATCAGTATCGACATATCGTTAATGGATAAATATAAGAAACTCCAATGGTGATCTATCTATATATACTTCCAATCCTTTTCAGCTTAACCGCCCTGCTTGGAGTGGCGATGACGGTCACGGGATTGGTCGGACTGTTCAAAGGTCGCACCCTAGCTCCGGATCTGAGCGGACAAACCAGAGGCGCGTTGAAGGTCGTTCGGGGAGATTCCGCCCGGCGTTGGGGTTCTCTTTCGGCCAGCGCCGGAATGCTTTTTCTGATCATTCCCCTGGTCGGCTTGATGCTGGTCTCCGATTTCCTGCATTCGGCGGCCTACATTCATCATCTGCTGCCACCGCCGGACGGATACAACGTGCTATACAGCCTGCGCGACGGACAGGATACGGAAGTCGCCTATGGGTTCCAGCAGGATTTGATTGTCATTCACCAGGCTTACGCCGAGCAGTTACGCTTGAACGGATTTTCGATTTCCGATCAATCCCCGATCCTGCTGGTGGCAAACAAAGGGGTATTGCAGCTTACATTGAATTTCATCGGCTGGCAGCAGGGAGATAACAAACCCTACCGGACGAAAGTCATTCTTACCTATCGCGGAGGTCCAGACGCATGGTGATGTGGACGATCCCCGCTTCGATATAGGGCGCTCCCTCTTCGACAAATCCCATGGCGGCATAGAACAGCCTGGCCGAGGCCTGCGAATGCAGTTTGATTTCGTTCGCTTCGGATTTGCGGACATGTTGAAGAATCGCCTTGATCAGCGCCCGCCCCACACCCTGGCGGCGATACTCCTCCAAAACGGCCATGCGTCCGAGCCATAGCGTATCACGATCGGCGATCAGACGCGCCGTGGCGACCGGTCGATCATCTGCAAAGGCGAGAAAATGCTGGGCCTCTTCGTCTTTTTCGTCACGTTCCAATTCTTCTGAAATCTGCTGTTCCAGCACGAAAACCTTCCGACGAATCACAAATGCCTGCTGAATCTGCTCGTAGGTTTCGCAAAGAACTACCGGATAGTATTCCATGATGTCCGTTCCTGTTTCATAGAGTCCCGTTTCGCTCTGTAACGTCTTGTAGTTGTACCACGAGATGCACTACGGGGCTATCTCTATTCACCATGTAAAGCTGTGTCACCTAAATTCCACAGCAGAATGCCGGATCACATTCATCGCTTTTTGAGAATTTCGATCTTTTGCTTGACTTGTAAAACACAGGTAATAAAGTGGACTTGCATTGCTAGCAACTCTGATCGTCCATCGAAAAGCCAACTTTTAAATCGAATACGGGAGGCATGATGGCGGCTAAAAAGGTGGAGAAAAAGGCGTTTACAATTTGCGTGTTGGGCGGCTGCGCCAAAATGGCAGTCCCGGCTTTGCGTGAACTGGCAAACGAACCGGAAGTCACCGAGGTCATTCTTGCGGACTTAAGCCTGGAAAATGCCCAAAAAACGGCAACTTCCATGGGAGACAAATTCCGCGGCGTCGCCATAGACGCCATGAATCCCCAGGAGCTTACCGATCTGGCGAAAAAGGCCGATGTAATGATGGGTTACGTCGGTCCCTTCTACCTGACCGAGCGCGTAATCGTACAGGCCTGCATCGAAGCGGGTACGCATTACGTGTCCATTGCCGATGATTTCGACAGCTATCTGGCGGTGGAAGGCTTGTTCGAACAGGCCAAGCAGGCGGGAGTGACCATCATCAGCGGAATCGGTAACTCTCCGGGCATCACCAACGTACTGGCGAAAAAGGGCTATTTGTCCATGGATGCACCGGAACGGATCAACGTCCAATGGACCGGTGGATCGGATGAGGAAGTCGGCCCGGCCAACATCAAGCATGTAATGCACATTTTCGAAGGCGAAACGCTGCAATGGCTGGACGGCAAGGAAGTGATGGTCAAGACCGGACGCGGCACCAAGATGGTCGAGTTTCCCGAGCCGGTTGGAATGCAAGCGGTACATTACACCGGGCATGCAGAATCCGTCTCCTTGCCTCGAAATCTCAAGGGGCTGAAGGAAGTGACCTTGCATGGTGGTGTCAAGCCCAATTGGGCGGCGTTGGTCGCGCGTACGTTCGGGGATCTGAACCTGACCACCAGCCATCGCAAACGCGAAGTATGGGCGAAACTCTTGGCACCGGTCATGAATCTCTTTGTCGTTGGCGATTCCGCCAACAAGTCGGTCTTCCGCATCGATGTCTACGGTAAGCACAAAGGGAAAAACCGCCATAACTTCTATACCGGAGTGGGACACATCGCGGAAATCACCAGTATGCCCTGCGTGGAAGCAACCTTGATGGTGGCTCGCGGGGAATTGAAAAAACGCGGAGTCTTTGCCGCCGAAGCGATTCTGGACCCGAACGAGTTTCTGCCGCGTATCGCCAAACGCGGCGTGACATTGACCTATTACGAAGGCGTTGAACAAGACTGAATGAAAACAGCCAACAGCCGTTGCAGGCGATCGTGCAGGCAGCGGCAGACACCGAGCGGCGGCGCAAACACCGCCTGCGTTAGAAAGTAAAATCGAGGTGGAGGAAATGAACAAAGAAACGATTCTTGCCAATCTGAATCTGCACGCAGCCCTACCACGACTGCAAGAACTGGTGCGCTACGACAGCGAAGCCAAGGAAATCGCCCGCGACATGAACGCGGTTATCCGTTTTGTCGTCAACGGCGGTCCGCAGGTGGAACTGACCTTCAAAAACGGCGAAGTCAAAGCCAGTCGCCAGAAAACCGCAAAGGCGGATATCGGTCTGTTCTTTACCTCGGCGGATAAACTGAACCGCATGTTCGACGGCGAAAAGGTCATCCCGATTCCGTATCGGGGTCTTACCAAATTCGGCGTGTTGAAGAAATTCACCCGCCTGACCGAAATCATGCCGCGTTATCTCAAACCCACCGAAGCGGACATGGCGCGCCCCGAATTCCGCCGTGCAGCGGTTGAGATGATGCTGATGGCCGGTTTGGAAGGCGCAC
This sequence comes from Myxococcota bacterium, assembly GCA_965140415.1. Taxonomy (GTDB): domain Bacteria; phylum Myxococcota_A; class SURF-8; order SURF-8; family SURF-8. Next base: position 1,810,278 of record OZ223209.1, on the reverse strand, counting down.
GGGAACTGGCGGAGCACGATCCGCACATGGAAAAAACGAAGAACATGCTACCCAACGGCACTTTGCTGTTCAAGGTATTGGGCGACGGTCCCGAGGCGCATGTGCTGGTGGATAACGGACATCTCTACGCAGTGAACGATACCGTTAAAGATCCCAGTTCCACGGTGATCATCAAGGACATCGAGGTCGCTGCCGGTATGATGCTCAACCAGCTGGATACCTACGCCGCATTGGGAAACTGCGATGTCCGCATCATCGGGTTGATTCCGCTGGCGGATCATTTCACCGCGCTGATGGATCGCGTCAACAAATACTTTGCATAGAGAAGGTAAAGGAGGAGAGCCATGAGCCTCTATAAGTTCGATAAATCGATGGAGATGTTCCAACGGGCCGCCAAAGTCATTCCGGGCGGCATTCCCGGTCACAAGAATCCGGCCATCGGCATTCCGGGAGCATTCCCCTATTTCGCCGACCGCGGCAAAGACGGTCACTACTGGGACGTAGACGGCAACGACTACATCGACTTTTTGTGCGGATATGGTCCGATTATCCTGGGCCATAATTATGAGAAGATCGAAAAAGCCGCTGCCGAACAGGCCAAGCAGGGCACCTGTTTCAATCATCCGACCGAGCGTACCGTGGAACTGGCAGAGCGACTGGTCAAGACGATCAAAATCGCCGACTGGGCGGTCTTTGGCCGTAACGGCTCGGACGTCACGACCTTCAGCATTCTGGTAGCTCGCGAGTATACTTCGCGCAAACGCGTGCTGATGGCCAAGGGCGCTTATCACGGTTCGCATGCCTGGAGCACACCGGGGCACGGCGGCCTGATCGAAGAGGATATCAACACCATTCACCATTTCAACTGGAACGACGCCAACCAGTTGAACGATCTGGTCAAACGCTACGAAGGCGAAGTCGCCGCCGTCATCCTGACACCCTACCATCATCCGGCGTTTGGAAACTCCATTCTGCCCGCTCCGGGATTCTGGCAGGACGTGCGCCGCATCTGCGACGACAACGGCATCGTACTGATCTGTGACGATGTGCGCGCCGGCTTCCGCCTGGATCTTGCCGGTTCCAGCGAATACTTCGGGTTCAAGCCGGATCTGGCCTGTTATTCCAAGGCTATCGCCAACGGCTTTTCCTTAAGTGCGGCAGTGGGAACCGATGAAATGAAAAACGCCGCCAGTAACGTTTTCTTTACCGGCAGCTACTATACCTGCGCCGTTGAACTGGCCGCCTCGCTGGCAACACTGGACGAAATGGAAAACCTGAACGTGCTGGACAGCATGATGGAAAAAGGCAAACGCCTTCAGGCCGGATTGAAGGAGCGCGCCGAAAAGAACGGGTTGCAGGTTACGGTCAGCGGACCTCCGACCATTCCCTATATGACCTTCTCCAACGAAACCAATTTCCTGCGTCAGCAACTTTGGGCGAAGGAATGCGTGGCACGCGGCGTCCTGTTCCATCCGCACCATAACTGGTTTATCTGCTACACCCATACCGACGAAGACATCGACAAGGCGCTGGATGTGGCCGATGAAGCCTTTGCCATCGTAAAGAAAGAATTCGGAAGTTAAATCGTGCAAGTCATCTCCAAGGCGGGCGGGGGTTTCCCCGCCCGCGCCATTATCTTCGATCTGGACGGCACCCTTACCCCGGTAAAAAGCCCCTGGCGGCTGGTTCATGAAGCCTTCGGCACCTGGGATCAGGCCGTAACCTACCACGATCAGTTTTTTGCAGGAAAGATCGACTACGAAACCTGGGCCGATAAGGACTCTGGCTTGTGGTCGGGACGCAAGTTAGACGATGTGCTGAACGTGCTGAATACGATTCAACCCACACAGGCCGCATTGGAAGTCCTGCCGCAAGTGGCTGCCCATCGACTGGCGGACGGTTCGCCGGTGGCGATGATGATCCTTTCCAGCGGATTTATCGGCGTGGCCAAACGTGTTTTACAACAGGCCGGATTGCCGGATGGCCGGGTGAAAGTCGTGGCCAACGACGTGCAACAACAGAACGGGCGCATGGTGGGTGTCAGTAACGTGGCCTTGCGCCATCCGGAGCGCAGCAAACCGGCGCACGTCGCACACTTTCTGGCGGAACACGGAGTAACAGGACACGAAGCCATCGCGGTGGATGACCGTTTACAGGATAAGGATGACTTTTCCGCGCTAGGCGCGTTCGTTCACGTTGAAACCCCAGAAGACCTGTACCGGGTTCTGGAATTCCTGTAAAAGGACAACAGCCTATTCCTCGTTGTCCTCTTCCACGCGGGCAACGCGCAGATTCCCTTTTTCACGTCGTTCCGAGAGATCGCGCAATTCGGTTGGGATTTCATCCAGCGAAACGAGTTTCGAATTTCGCAGACGCTTTTTGTCCAGTTGCGCGATATTGGCAACCAGCTTGCCGCGCGTGTGGCCATCGAGCAAACCCTTTAACGCTTCTCCCACTTCATCCCACTCCACAAGACGTTCGACACGCGGTTGAATCTCATGCCGCGCCACCAGCGAAAGCAGTTCATCCAGCATCTTGGCCAGATCCTGCTGGGCACGATAGTCTCCCGACAGATAAGCGCCGCCAAGGGCGATGTCGTGGATGGAAATTCCACGCATAAAGGGAGCATCCGCTCCCAGATCCGGCATACCGGCCACGCAGGCCAGTTGACCGCCATACGCCAATAGTTCCAGCGTTTGTGCAGCGCTCTGCGAACTGACGATATCGATTGCGGCATCCACCCCGCGATCGTCCGTCAGTTCCATCACGTCTTCTGGCCATTCTTCCGATTCGTAATCGAGCACGTGCATCGCGCCCAGATCCAGTACGGTCGGGAAATTCCGAGCGGAACAGGTCGCAACAACCTGGAGCTTGTGATAAGCCGCCAGTTGAACGGCAAACCCGCCCACGCCGCCGGCGCCCCCCTGTACCAATAAGGTCTGGCCGGGATGCAGGTGCATGCGCCTGAACAGAATGTGAAACGCGGTCAGCCCGGCGCAGGGCAAGGCAGCGGCATCCGCAAAAGGCACCGATTCAGGAATGGAAGCCAACACATGGGCCGGAGCACAGACAAGCTCGGCCAGTCCGCCGGGGCGGCGCAAGTCACCGTGAAACACGACGGCGTCACCTTCGCGCCAGTTTTGAACCTCTTCGCCAACCGACCAGACGATTCCAGCCACGTCCAGACCGAGGACATGCGGGTAGCGCCAACTCGGCCATCCACTTAACGCCAGCTTGGCGTCGACGGGATTCAGGCCGACGGCGGCAACGCGCACGATCACTTCTCCCGGCCCCGGTTCAGGCTCCGGATAGGATTCGAAATGCAGGGATAGCAAGTCTCCTGATTTAGGTAAAACCAAGGCTTTCATAGTGACTCCAGATCATGAACGATTGTCATGTGAAATATCGTGTACGGTCAGTTCGCCTACCGTTTTTTCTTACGCCGACGCCGAAGCAGCCAGACCACCACAAGCGCGAGCAAAGCCACCGGCGACAACTTGGCCGCTTGAATCCATTTGACTTCGCCCTTTATTTTTCGGGCGAATTCCGGATCGTCTCCCATGACGTCAAACCACCAGGAGGCGGTTCGATAAATTGCAGGATCGAAACTGCTGCGATAGGCCAGCATCATCAAGCGTCGCGCCAGTTTCTGTTGCTGTAATATTGCATCCATGCGACGGGAGCGTTCCGATTTCAAGTCATCCAGATGTTGCGTTATCACCATCCGGGTCAGCTTGATCTGCTGTTCCTGATGATCCAGCGCAAGAACGGTCATCCCTCTTTTCCGGGTAGGATCGATGCGCACGATCAGGAAACCGACTCCGAAGGGCGCTTCAACATTCGCCAGAGTCAGACCTTTCAAGCGATTGCGCAGACAGGTCCGCTCGGCAGCGATGCCGCTGGGCGCTTTACTGAAGGACACCTGGCGGATCTGACCGTAGCGGTCGGTCGTCGCTTCCATCGAAAAACTGACCGGCTGCACCAGACCTTTCGTGTCCAAGAGACAGTCTTCCAATAACCAGTCATAGTGCATCATCTGCTCATTGACTTCCGCCGTATTGAATCCGTGCGTTTCCGCCTTCGCCGTCAGTTCAAGCGTTGCATGCGCAGGAACGAGTTCCACCGCGTTGCGGGCATCCTGAATACGCTTATCCATCCGGTCCAAGGTAGCCTGCAAAATCTCAATATCTTCCTGCTTCGATTGAAGCCGGTCTATCTCGGATTGCTGGACCCCTTGCTGCTCAATCGCCGCCGCACTGGCCTGCAAAGCGTGAGCGGCCAGTAAATGATCTTTCGTGTCTTCGTCCAAAGCATCGAGCCACTTTTCCATCAACTCGTCGATCAGGGGCTGCATATCCGTCTGCCGTCGCAGTGACAAGGCCCGAATCAAATGCTGCAATTGACTGGCGGAAAGCTTAAGTTCGGCGACATGCTGCCAGGCAACGGAAAAGAAATCCGGATTCGGAGCCTTAACCAGAGCGGTCAGAATCGTCAAACGCCTATCCAACGGTTGCGGACCGAAAGACTGGAATCGCTGGTAGACATCGAACAGGACAGCATCGAGATCGACATCCACTTCCCACAGCGCCTTGCGAAGGGAATTGCGTTTCTCGTCTTTTATCCGCTCTTGCATCATACGCGTGACGATATCGATGACGGTTGCCCAATCGGCGGAAGCCTTGGCCTGATCGATGTGCCGCAACAAATTGCGGATGATCAGTTGGGTGAAGATATCCAACCCGATACGTTGCTGACGACTCAGGAAGGTCAAAGAGGACCGATAATTCAAGTAATGCGGAAGCAGTCTTCGCGCAAGGTCCAGAGAAGAATTCGCAGCATCGTTTTCCAAAGCGAAGCAAACCGCCTGGGCCTGCTCGTGACGATCGGCCAAAAACAACTGCTCGATCTGCTCGAGCCGGTCACGAGTTTCCGCAGCCTGAATCGACTCCAGAAAACTTCCCGCCTCGCGGTTTAATCGATTGGCAAGAATCAGGTGTGATATTTCCAGGCGTTGAGCGACAGACCAGGTTTCCGTGTCGATCTTACGCAGCAATTCAGCGACTTCGAAACGCTTATCCAGCTCGGTGAGAGACTCAAGAGCTTGCAACAGAACAAAGTGAGTCAGTTGCTTGGGAACCAATTTCGAGAGCGCATCAGCCAGCGCTTCGCGTGCGCGGGAGTCTGAATCGAAACAACCATCGCGATTCATCTGCATGGCCTGTTCAATCATGACGGATCGAACGGATAAATTATCCTTTGCATTCGTTTCCATATCCTGCCGCAGCAGGTTGGCCACGCTTTCACCCTGCCCCATCTGCTGCCGGATGCGCAGTTCCGCACCATGAACGAAAAGATTATCTGGTTCTGCAAGCTTCTGCACTTCAGCCAAAACCACCTGCTTGGTTTTGGGATCGGCAACCTCACGCACCAGAGAGAGCAAACGCAGCCGCCATAACGGGCTGAGCGTCTTTGGGGGAAACATGTGCAACAGCTCGTGTTCACGGGCTTGCACGACTGCCTTTTCCGCACCCGCGCCAAGCGCATCCAGTAATTGCCGGACCACAAATAATTCCCGATACAGCTGCTCGGCAGAAAGCGGCGTTTTTTCCAGCGGCGGCAATAGCGCCACAGCCTGCTTGGTGTCTCCACTTTGAATTAGTAGCATGATCCTAGCCCACAAGAGTTCGGAAGGCTGTTTTTCGTTGCCATCCAATTGCTTAGCCAGCCATGACCGAGAATGCTTGGCAGCACTAGCTAAAGCGACAATTTGGGCGTCTGTCGGCTTTTGTTGAAACAGATGCTGAAGCATCCGTTCGGAAAATGCCGGGCTATCGCTTCGATCCGTAAAACGGAAGAGCTCGAGTTGCTCTTGAAAACTGCGCGCAGTCCGCCATGCTTGAATAACGGCAAGCTGGGCCAGCTCGGGATGTCCCGTCTGTCGCAAAACAAGTGCCAGCTCCAGGCAGCCGATGGAAGACGGGCAGTTTATCACCCGTTCCCGGACCGATGCGCCGATTTCCTCCCAGGATTCGGTTTCGAGTTGAAAATGCAGCGCTTGCGCCGCGAGCTTGGGCCAGTCCGGGAAACGCTTGCTTGCCTTCTCTGCCAACTCCCGGCCTTGTTGCCAGTAGGAATACTCATGCAGCCAGCTCAGCACATACGCTAACCGCTCATCCCATAGATCAGACGACACCTGCTTTGATGGTTTCAGCGTTTCGATCAGTTCTTTGGCTAAGCCCAATGCCCTATCGTACTGCTTCACACTGGCAGCAATCCGGAAACGGATGTCCAGCAGGTGCGGATCTGCATTACCGTTTGCAACCGCATCTAAAAGATAGCTAGCCATTGCCGGATGTTCTGTATGAGCGAAATGCGATGCCAACTGAATGCGTTGCTGTGGGGAAAGATCATTTAAAGAGTTGGTCAGTAACGGTTCGATCACATCCGGATAGGCAACTTCAGGATCGAAAACAGGTGTTTTCGCCCACGCCGGAGCTGAAACGAGAAACAGACTGAGAAGAAGCAACAGGATTGAAGCAGGAATCGTAGTTTCGCGGAAGCTAGTTGGAATCGATCTGCAACATTTATAAACATACACAAAAGCAGTGAACATTCGCTTTTCTTTCATCTCACAGTTCATGCGCTTACTGCGGAGGCTTGTTTGCAGGTGGACCATCCAGCAATTCCTGCCCCTTGCTACGCTTTCTAAGCGCGCGCAGGAACCGGGAGGAGAGTTCCTCTTCCATGGGCTCGGCACCATCGACTTCCTTGATTTCATCGATGCGCCCCCCGGCCATCATTTCGTGACCGCCACCGGTCCCAAGACCTTCAACCACCTGCTTCATCACCATCCCGGCATCACTGTCATGTTGCAGAGTGCGCATGGAAAGAATCATCGCCCCTTTGAAGCGACCGAGAACGAAGGTCCAGTTGACGCCCTTCAGGCGCAGCAGCATGTCCGCCACTTCCGCCACATAATCCGCGATTTCAATTTCCCCAAGGGCGGAAACCAGAACGTTGTTGTGTATTTTGGCGTTTTCCAGCGCACGAGCCAGCACTTGAAAGTATTCCCGTGTAACTTCCGCATTGGCGATCTGAAATAACACGTTGAAATCGCTTTTAGGAAACAGATAGAAGTAGGCGCGCCGATCTGCAACGGAGGCTTCCCGACCCAGATCCTGGGTTTCACTCTTCAAGGCATACAATAAAGCGGTAGCTTCAGGCTTGGTCAGTTCCAGATTGTGAGCCAACAGATATTCGAGCGCGATAGTGGCCGTTGCACCGTATTTGGGACGAACATCCACCCAGGGCATTTTCCAGGTAGATCGAACACGCGGGTGATGATCGACAACGACATCGACCTTCGCCGTCGGCTCCAATACGTTGTTTCCAACACCGGGCTGGGTATCGACCACGGCAACGAAGGTGTCGCTATCTTCCTTGTAATTCCTAACTTTCTGCGCTTGTATTCCGCAAGCTTGAACCATTTTTCGATTTTCCGCACGCCCAACGATTCCCCCGTAAACGATGGTCGTTGGCACTTTATATGCGTTCTCGAAGATCTTCTTTAAACAAAGTCCGGCTGCCAAGGTATCCGGGTCCGGATTGTCATGCAATACGACAACCGCTTTGCTTGTTGTCAAGTTCTGCTTCAGGAAGGTTACAAATTGTTGACTACGCTTTGTAATTCTCATTTTTTCCGCTTTGTTGATTCGATTTGAAGAATCTTCATCCACTAGTATTTACCATACTTTTACGGGATGAGCCAGAAAACAGACGATTCTCCGAGTAAGGCATGGAGCAAAAACAACCAAGTAACTAGAGGAAATAGCTACCCTATTCTTTCCGGAAAAGTAAATTAATGTTTTGATTGCCTGACATACCTCTGCTAATATGTTCCGGTTGAAGTAGGTTTATCGGGCAATAAACTCTCAAACGGGAGCGTAGGGGCATTCTATGTTGATCTTCCTAAATGCATTCGATGTTGAAGAAGAATCTCTTGATTCCGTGGTGAACCAAGCGAAAGTAAGTCGCTTTACGGTTGACTTTATTACCAGCATTCGAGCAACGACCGTCAGTTTGGGGATGTACCCTCCCGGATCGAAAACCATCGCCAATGCCGTAGAAAAAGTTTCCAACAACCTGCAAAAAGTGTTGGAAATGCAGTCTTCCATCACCTTTAGCGAAGTGAACGGATTGCTGCTGGTCGATGGCCAGCAACTGGACGAACGCGATCGCAAACGCGCTCCGGTTATTGATTTTACGACATCCTTGATTGAACGTAATATTCAGAGCTTGACCTTCAAGAAAAAGACCTCCGCTGAAGAGTTGATCAACTTCCTGGTGCTTCTTAGCAAAAAACCGAATGAATTAAAAGAATTGGGTTCCCTTCCGGCACTGTTGGAAGAAAAGGGAATCGCCAATATCAACCTGAACGAGCGCATTTACGTTGCGACCACCCAGGAAGAAGAGGAAAACCGGAAGCATCAGGAACAGTTGTTGGCGAAGATGCTTTCCGATGACATGGGAGATGATGTCGATACCAGCGAACTGCTGGAAATGATGGGAGATACGGAAGAGTTTTCCGACATCTTGAAATCGATGATCGTCGCGCATGCGGACGTCGATGAGCAAGAAAGAAGCCAGGCCGGTGGCGAAGAAGATATCATTGCGGTTAAAGCCCAGAAACTGATCGACGTGATGGCGCGTGGTTATTACATGACCATGCAGATCGCCGATGAAGGTCAGAAAGAGGTTTTTAAAGACAGCCTGGCTGAAGCCGTTGCCGAATTCGAACCGGAAGTCATCGGCTCCGTACTGTACAACGAACGCCAGAACCCAACGGATTTTTCCAAATTGGAAATCGAACAGAACGTGTTCGATCACCTGGATTCCGGGGAAGTGCTTGATCTGACTCAGTATGTTATCGAGGAAGTCAGCAACCTCAAACAAAACGCGGGTAGGATGTCCCCCGAGGAACGACAAGTCAAGATTGCCGCAATTAAGGACTTAGTGAAAACCCTGATCAATACCAACATGGAACGCAGCCATTTCCCGGAAATGATTGAAAAGCTGCAAGGTGCTGGATTGATTAAGGAAAGCGTGGCCGAGCAACTCGTTGAACGCGCAGAGACAGCTGCACCGAGCGAGGACACCCGCGCTCCGAAATCGTTTTTAAACAACGATGGCACCGTTAATCGAGAAGCGCTGGACCGCGTGATGGAAATGTATGACCGACTGACCGTCGGTGATATCGCATCTGTAACGGCAGGACTGAAAGAGATCGTAGCGGAAGTGATTTTCCATCCGAATTTGGACCGTCTGGTGGATATCATGGTCCGAAAGATGGAAGAGCAGCTTGAGTTCAACTCCGTATATAAGTCTATTTCCGATTTTCTGGAACATGCGGCACGAGAGTTGATCTTTAACGAAGGTTATGAAACCGCTACGAAGATTTCTACCTTATTTAAATCTCATTGCAGTGAGGATGCGCAACGGAATCACGATCAAAAATTGAGGGCACAATCGGCTCTGGACATGGTGGCATCCGAAGAAGTGATTCGTATGCTGTTGACGGTTTATCAGCATGGCGAACCCGATATGCTAGAAAAGGTGTCCAAGTTGATTTCCCAAATGGGAAATCGCATGCTGAATGCCTTATTGGAACTGTTGAAATCCAGTGAGGATCGCAAGGTTCGCCGTAAAATTCTGGATCTCCTCTCCAATATGGGAGGCGACGTGCTGGAATCGGTGCGAATGGAATTAGGCGCAGCTGGAAACCCCTGGTATGTCCACCGTAACATGCTTGTATTACTAGAAGAAATAGGAAATCAGGATCATGCGGAATGGGTGGTTCCACTTGTTTCCAACGAAGATCCTCGTGTTCGAAAGGAAGCCGCCAAAGCACTTGCGGCGCTGGACCCGAATGAAGCTGCGGATATCATCCGCCCGTTGATTTCCGATAGCGATCTCGGTGTGAAACGGATTGCCATCTCACTGTTGGGTGTGCTCAAGGACACGGAATCGATCCCTATGATGGCCGATTTCATTTCCAAACGTACGATCGCGCAGGTCGAAGAAGACGACGGCCTACAGATCGATGCCATTACCGCCATGTCCAAAATCGGTGATCGCTCGGTGGTTCCCTACCTGCTGACCGCCTTGAAAAAAGAAGGAATTTTCTCTAAAAATCGCACGAAAAATCCCGAAGTTCGAGCGCGTGCCTGCTTCGCCCTGGCAGCATTCCAATATCCGGAAGTGGAGAAAGCCATTAAAGCAGCCTCCAAAGACGGCCAATCCGCTGTGGCCGAGGCAGCCAAGTCGGTTTTGTCTCGATTCTAGCGAATGGAATTTATTGTCCACGGTTGCTTTTCCGAGCAAAAAAATACTTTGACAATGCAGGGTTAAGCGGGTAAAGTACGCCCCCTTAGAGGCCCAGGTTCGTGCATCGACATTCTCCCTGGATGCACAAACCTTATTGTAATTGGGAGATTTGCGAAGCAATTCATGTCACAAGAAAACGTAAACAACCCCGTCAACGAAGTAGAGGAAGAAAATTTCGCCGCGATGTTCGAATCGAGTTTGCAAACTCGCGACATCAAAGAAGGTGAAATGGTCACCGGCACCGTGCTGGAGATCTCCAAAGATCACGTCCTGGTGGATATCGGCTACAAATCCGAAGGTCTGATCGATCTGTCCGAATTTTCCGATCACGCCGGTGGCTACACCATCGAACCCGGCGACAAGATCGACGTCATCCTTGAAGAGATCGAGGATGAAGACGGCCAGATCGTATTGTCCAAGGAAAAAGCGGATCGCCAGAAAGTATGGGACAAGATCTGTGAAGACTGTGAGCGCGACGAACTGATCGAAGGTACGATCGTAGCGCGCATCAAAGGTGGTCTGTCCGTCGATATCGGCGTGAAAGCCTTCCTCCCCGGTTCCCAAGTGGACCTGCGCCCCGTGCGCAACCTGGATAAACTGATCGGCCAGAAGATGAAATTCAAGGTCATCAAGTTTAACAAAAAGCGCGGCAACATCGTGCTTTCCCGCCGGGCGTTGTTGGAAAAAGAACGCGAAGCGATGAAGACCAAGACTCTGGAGAACCTGCAAGAGTCGATGGTTGTCACCGGTATCATCAAGAACATCACCAATTACGGTGCGTTCGTGGATCTGGGCGGCATCGACGGTCTGCTGCATATCACCGATATGTCCTGGGGCCGCGTGAATCATCCTTCCGAAATGTTCGGTATCGGCGACGAAGTCAAAGTCAAAGTGCTCAAGTTCGACGAAGAGAGCGAGCGCGTGAGCCTGGGCTTGAAACAAATGACGCCGGATCCCTGGGAAAATGCCCTGGAGAAATACCCGGTCGAATCCAAAGTCAGCGGCAAGGTTGTGAGCCTGACCGATTACGGCGCATTCGTCGAATTGGAAGAAGGCATCGAAGGCTTGATCCACGTTTCGGAAATGAGTTGGACCAAGCGCATCAAGCATCCGTCCAAGCTGGTCTCCGTCGGCGACGAAGTGGAAGTGGTGATTCTGGACATCGACGTGTCCAACCGCCGCATCAGCCTGGGTATGAAGCAGGTCGAAGCCAACCCCTGGTCGCTGCTGGAAGAGAAATACCCGAAGGGTACCGTTATCCGTGGCAAGATCCGCAATATCACCGATTTCGGTGTGTTCATCGGTATCGAAGAAGGCATCGACGGCCTGGTGCATGTTTCCGACATTTCCTGGACGCAGAAAGTCAAGCATCCTTCCGAAATGTACAAGAAGGGCCAGGAAGTGGAAGCGGTCGTGCTCAACATCGATCCGGACAAGGAACGCTTCTCGCTCGGTATCAAGCAACTGGTGCCCGATCCCTGGAAACGCATCCCGGAAAAATATTATTCCGGCATGGTGGTTTCCGGTCACATTTCCAAGATCACCGAATTCGGTGCCTTCATGGAGATCGAGGACGGCGTCGAGGGTCTGATCCACGTATCGGAAATTTCTCACGAACGTATCGAAGATCCCAACCAGGTGTTGAAAGAAGGTCAGGAAGTCAAAGCCGAGATCAAGCATCTGGACCCGGTGGAACGCAAAATCGCTCTGTCGATCCGTTCCCTGCTGAACAACCAGGAAAAACTGGAAATGGCCGAGTACATGAACCTGGGTGGCGCGTCTACCACCAACCTGGGTGCGGCTATCAAGCAGAAACTGCAACTGAATTCGGATGAAACCGCTCCGGCGGAAGAAGCAGCCCAGGCGGAAGAAGCAGCCCCGGCAGAAGAAGCGGCTCCGGCGGAAGAAGCGGCTCCGGCGGAAGAAGCCGCTCCGGCAGAAGAAGCGGCCCCGGCGGAAGAAGCTGCTCCGGCAGAAGAAGCGACTGAGACTGCTGACGAAGAACCGAAAGCTGAATAAGCATTCGGTGAGCTTGTCCAATAGCTTACGAAACGGGTGATCGACTGGACCAGGTCGGTCGCCCGTTTTTATTTTAGTGTAAATTGTCAAATCGGTATTTATGTTGCGAGAATGGGGTGAATTCCCTAGAATGGGGCCCGGTTCTCAAGGATTTCAACTATTCGGGAGTGTAAATAATGGACTCTTCCCGCCAGAATCTGTTTTTAGTCGTAGCCCTGTTGGGTGCGGGCTTTCTGATGTTATTCGCGTTTCTCTTCGTGCTTCTCTTCAGCATGATGGGCGTGGAAAGCGATTTCTCCGGATTCGGAGAAACGGAAGGCATCGGGATTCTGGAAGTGACGGGAGTGATCGAGGACTCCAGCCGTGTATTGGAAGATTTGCATGATTTTGCCAATGACAAAGATGTGAAAGGAATCGTACTGCGTGTGGATTCTCCCGGCGGCGCCGTGGCTCCCTCACAGGAAATTTATAGTGAGCTGATGAAATTGCGCGGCAAAAAAACAGTGGTCGCATCCATGGGTTCCGTTGCAGCCAGCGGCGGATATTACATTTCCTGCGCCGCGGAACGAGTTTTCTGTAGCCCCGGTACACTGACAGGCAGCATTGGCGTAATTATCCAGGCACCCTATATCCAGGAACTGCTCAAGCTGGCCAAAATCGATATGACCGTTTATAAATCGGGTGAACACAAAGATACGCTTTCGCCGTTCCGTCAAGCGACACCTTCCGATGTTTCCTTGATCGACGGTGTGATTGAAGACGTATACGAACAATTCCTGTCTGCCGTTGGAACGGCTCGGAACATCGAAACGGAAACCCTGCGACCGGTCGCCGATGGACGTTTGCTGACAGGTAAACAAGCGCAGGAAGCCGGTCTAGTCGATGAAATGGGCACCATGCAGGATGCTGTAAGGTACATCGCCGAAAAAGAGAATCTGGGCGATGATCCGGTCTTGTTATACCCGAAGAAAAAGACCTTGAATTACCTTGAGAAAATGTTCGAATCCGGTGCGCGAGGACTGGCAAACGCAGTCTCCGGCGGCTGGCGGCAATCCATCGAATATCGGGCGGGTCAGTAAGGAACGACATGCGCAAGACGAAGATCATCTCACTGGTTGTTTTGGGTGTCTTATTGGGTATTGTGGCGGTCATTTTCGTGCTGACCAACAAGCAACCGATGACGCTGTCATTTTTATATTTCGAAACCGTTCCGTTGTGGAGTTCATTGATCGTCTTGGCATCGATGGCTCTAGGCGCGGCGCTTTCTTTTACGTATTGCCTTGTCATGGCTTTCGGCTATCGCCGTCGGATCAAATTATTGAACCGGCAGATAAAACAGATGGAAGATGAACTTTTAACCTTCCGTCATCAGCCTTTGCAGGATCTATCCTCGCTGCCCACCTTCGGGGATACATCATCGGACGATTCCGCGAGCAGGTGATACGATGGATGGGTATTTGATGTATGTCGGAATCGGTTTGGGTGGGCTGGTGTTGGGACTAGCGCTGGGATTCTGGCTGGGCATTCGAAAAGCAAGAAGCGGAGAGGATATCCGCGAAGAACGTCGCCGTCTGCTGCGGGGAGCGTATCAGATTATCGAAGAAAACTGGACGGAAGCGACAAAGGAATTCGGCGAGGCGGCTCGCCAGCATCCGGAAAGCGTAGATGTCTATTTCGTGCTGGGTCGCCTGTTTCGTCGCATCGGGCAAACCGATCGAGCGATTTATCTGCATCGCAGCATCTTGAATCGTCACGAGTTGGTGGATGACTCCACGATGCACAAAGCGACGTTCGAACTGGCGGAAGATCTGGTCGCCGCCGGTCGAGTTGAAGAAGCCATCGAGCAGTTTGAGCAATTGATCGCACAAGCGCCACGCTGGGCCGAGCCCTTACAACGATTGATCGATCTGAGTATCCGGGCACGCAACTGGAAAGTCGCGGCGAAATACCTGCCGCGTCTGGGCGCGGGTAATCGTTCGCAGCAGAACCCTTTGATAGCGCGAGTGTTTGCGCAGCGGGCCCTGCAACTGATCGATTCCGGTCGACATGATGCAGCCAAGCCACTGTTGGTTACGGCAAAAAAGCAGCAGGCAGATTGCGTTCAGGTGAGTTTTGCAATGGCGCGCTACCAGGCAGCACGCGGCAAAACCAAAGCGGCAGTTAAAGAGTTGAAACAGGCGATGGGTCAATCTCCGCAAGCCGCCCCGATCTTATTGGCAGAATTGCGGCAGCTTTGTGAAAACATTGACAAAATCGATATTTTCGACGATTACCTGTTTCAACTGCTTGACGACGATGAACTTTGCAGGCAGCATGCTCGTATTCAGCAGGCGATCCGATATCAACAGCAGGGTGAAGATCTGCCGGCACGGGAAATCGTAACGGAATTGGTATCGGATGGCTGGTTGAACCCGGACATCTGCGAACTGGCAGCCTTGTTACACATCGACTTGTCCAGCCGTCTAAAAGACGAGGCAGTCTGCGATTCGTGGATTTGTTCGCAATGCGGACATTCCAGTAACAAGTTGGATTGGTATTGTAGTACATGCGGAAGCTGGGAAACCTACTTTCCGACGAAGCGAATTGGTGAAAATAAATCATGAAGCGCGAATACATTCGTAACTTTGCGATTATCGCACATATCGACCACGGGAAATCCACGTTGGCGGACCGAATGCTGCAACTGACAGGTCTCGTCAGCGACCGGGATATGAAAGAACAATATCTGGATCGCATGGATCTTGAGCGAGAACGCGGCATTACGATCAAGAGCCAGGCGGTACGCCTGCCTTATAAGGCAGAAGACGGCAACGACTATACCTTGAATATGATCGACACGCCCGGACACGTCGATTTCAATTACGAGGTTTCCCGCAGTCTGGCATCCTGCGAGGGTGCGCTGTTGGTGGTGGATTCCACCCAGGGCGTAGAAGCACAGACTCTGGCCAATGTATACCTAGCGCTGGATCACGATCTGGAAATCGTGCCGGTCATCAACAAAATCGATTTACCGTCGGCGGACGTTGACCGCGTCAAAGAAGAGATCGAGGATGTAATCGGTTTGGACTGCACCGATGCAGTCGCCATCAGCGCCAAAACAGGCTTGAACGTCGAGCAAGTCCTGCAACGCCTGGTAGACTTGATTCCACCTCCCAAGAAACAGCAGGACGATGCGCTGCGCGCATTGATTTTCGATAGCTGGTACGATTCCTACCAGGGAGTCATCGTACTCGTGCGCGTGTTCAGCGGCACGGTCAAAAAGGATGACGAAATTTACTTCAAAGCCACCGACTGCCGTTATCTCGTGCAGCGTGTCGGGGTTTTCGAACCCGAAATGAAGGATACCAAGGAACTGTCGGAGGGAGATGTCGGCTATATCATTGCAGGCATCAAGGAAATCGATAAGGCCCGCGTGGGCGATACAATTACTCATGCCGACACGAAAAGCACCAGCGCATTACCGGGTTTCAAGAACGTGAAACCGATGGTTTTTTCCGGTTTGTATCCGACCGATCCGGTAGATTACACCCAGCTTCGAGATGCCTTGGACAAACTGAAGCTTAACGATTATTCGTTCACCTACGAGCCGGAAACTTCGCAGGCATTGGGATTCGGTTTCCGTTGCGGCTATCTTGGTCTGCTGCATATGGAAATCGTACAGGAACGGCTGGAACGCGAGTACGATCTGGATCTGATCACTACCGCACCCACCGTCATTTACAACATAGAACTAAAAGACGGCAGCAAGCTCTCCATCGACAACCCGGCAAAAATGCCTGACCCCTTAAAGATCGAGAACATTTATGAACCGATCATCATCGCCAACATTCACATGCCGCAATCGTATGTCGGTGCGGTTCTGCAATTGTGCGAGGATCGCCGGGGCGTGCAACAGGACATGAAATACGCCGGTGAAAATCGCGTTATGGTAACGTACAAGCTTCCGTTGAACGAAGTGATTCTCGATTTTTACGACAAGCTGAAATCCACCACCAAAGGCTATGCCTCGCTGGACTATGAAATCAAGGGATACGAACCGGCGACTTTAACCAAGATGGATATCCTGGTGAACGGCGAACCGGTGGATGCGCTTTCGATTATTACACACAACAGCCGCCTGCGTGAGCGCGGTCTGGCGATGTGCGTTAAAATGAAAGAACTGATTCCGCGCCAGCAATTCGAAGTGGCTATACAGGCTGCGGTAGGATCGAAGGTCATTGCTCGCACGACCGTGAGAGCCTATCGTAAAAACGTGACGGCCAAATGCTACGGCGGTGATATTACGCGAAAACGCAAACTATTGGAAAAACAGAAGGCAGGAAAGAAGCGGATGAAACAGGTGGGCAACGTCATCATTCCGCAGGAAGCGTTCCTGGCCGCACTGAAACTGAATGAGGATTGATTCGAGTAGCGGAAACCGACCTGTGCTCGCATCGAAGCAAGCACGGATTATCCCGCACCGGATCGATGGATGAACAACAAGGAGAATACAATGCAGACACTGAAGGACAAACATGTCCTGTTGTGTGTCACGGGTGGAATTGCCGCATTTAAAGCGGCGGAACTGGCGCGAATGCTGAGCAAGCAGGGCGCGCAGGTTCGTGTAGTTATGACACAGGCGGCCACCCGCTTCGTTACTCCGCTTACCTTTCAGGCGCTAAGCGGACATCCTGTAATGATCGATCTGTTCGACCAGCAGCAGGAATCGCAGATCAGCCATATCGAAGCTGCCCGCTGGGCGGACTGCATTCTGGTCGCACCTGCTACCGCAAACCTGATCGGCAAAATCGGCAACGGCATTGCAGATGACTTGGTCAGCACGATCATTTTGGCCGCTCGCTGCAACATCGTAATCGCTCCGGCCATGAATTGGGCCATGTGGCAAAACGAAATGGTGCAAGCCAACCTGGCAAAAATCCGTGCCGTCAGCCGCTATCATATCGTTCATCCGCAGCGCGGAGAAATGGCCTGTGGCGAAACGGGAGAAGGTCGCTTACAGGAACTGGACTGGATCCAGGATGCCGTACAGTATGCCGTGCGCGAAGAGAAGGATCTGGCCGGTGAACTGGTGCTCGTGACCGCCGGACCCACCTACGAAGATATCGACCCGGTACGTTACGTGGCTAATCGTTCCAGCGGCAAGATGGGTTATGCCGTCGCACGCGAAGCACGGGCAAGAGGGGCACGCGTTCTGCTAGTCAGTGGTCCCGTAAAACTGCGTCCGCCTTACGATGTGGATGTTGTTTCGGTGCGCAGTGCGCAGCAGATGCTGGATGAAGTCCTTTCCCATTATGCAAGCGCCAACGTGATTATCAAAGCGGCGGCGGTTGCGGATTACCGCCCCACCCGCTCGTCGGACACCAAGATCCACAAGGACAGCAAGGATTTCAACCTTGATCTTTCGCGCACGGTGGATATTCTTCGCGAACTGGGGCGCAGGAAAAAGCGCAGCCAGTTCCTGGTCGGTTTCGCGGCGGAAACGCATCAGGTGATGCAAAGCGGTAAAAAGAAACTGCGCGAGAAAAACCTGGATCTGATCGTCGTCAACGACGTCTCCCAGGAAGGCGCCGGTTTCGAAGTGGACACCAACATCGTGCATATCATCGACCGTAAAGGACACGTCGAGTCATTACCGGTTATGGACAAGGGAGACGTGTCCACGGAGTTATTCGAAACGATTCAGTCTCTGCGCGCATCCAGCACACGTCGCCCCATAAACGGTTCGGATAACCGTTCGCATTCGTCCAGCCGGGGTTCTCGCGGCGGGCGCAATCGTTCGCGCTCCAATCGAAATCGAAATCGAAACTACGACCGCGATGACTCACGGCAGAAACCTGCTGACAACTCCGGCGCAAATAGTAACGCTGGAGCCAATCCTCCAGACAAGCAAACACAGCCAGCACCGGCACCTTCACAGCAATCGCAACCGGCATCAAAGCAACCTCAGCAACAGGCGCAACAGTCTCCGCAACAACAACCACCGCGACAGCAGCAGCAAATACAACAACGACCACTGCAACATTCGAAACCGGATACAGAAATCAAGCAGGAACAAGCGTCCAAAGCGCCTGAACAGGACAAGGCTCCTGTAGTAAAAGAACCACAACCGCAAAAAGTGGAAGACAAGAAAGAAACCAAAAGCGTTGAGCCGGCAGCAAAACCCGCTGAGAACAAAGAACAAAAAACGGAACCGAAACAGTTAAAAGAGGAAACGGATTCGAAGAACGCCAAGAAAGATTCGGCTCCCAAGGAAATGGCCTCTTCCGATAAAGAAAAGGACGCAAGCAAGGAACCATCGAAAGAGGAAGAAAAGGCAGCGCCCGCCAAAAAACCGGCAGCGCGAGCGAAACGCACACGCAGCACATCGACGCGCAGCAGTTCAACTCGCAGCACATCGACACGCAGCAGTTCGACCCGTGGTACTTCAACACGCGGCAGAAAGACGACTGCAAAGAAAACCGATGATCAAGTAAAAGAAACCGCAGCCAAAGAACCCAGCACATCCGCAGATAAAGCCGCCGAAAAAGAAACTGCTGCAAAAGAATCCAAAACCCAAAAGGAGAATGAATCGGCATGAGTGGCGATGGCGACATCCGTTCCTTGATCGAGGAGGTGGAAAGCTATCTGCATTGGCAGAAACGGCTGGGACATCCTGGCTTGCCCTGGGAATTGCTTCGAAAACGGCGCATCGCAGAACAGGAAAAGCTTACACAGCAATCGGATGCCGACACCACTGTAACTACACCTGCCAGCAAGGCCAATCCCGCTCCGACCGTAAATGACCCAAGCGCCTCTGAATCCAAGAAAGAAGCCGTCTCCATGCCCAAGAAAACGACCAAAGCACAAGCTCCCGTTTCCGATATGCCACCCGTCGAAGAAGAACAACCTTTGCTGACTTCTCCCACGCAACGTCCGACACTTCAGGATGTTCAAGAGGAACTGGGTGATTGTACACGCTGCAAACTTCACAGTACGCGCAATAAAATCGTGTTCGGCGAAGGCGATCCCAATGCCGAGATCATGTTTATCGGTGAAGGACCGGGTGCAGATGAAGACGCGCAGGGGCGTCCTTTTGTCGGGCGCGCTGGAAAATTATTGGATAAATGGATCGAACTGGGAATGGGCATCCCACGCGAGAAGGTGTACATCGGCAATATCGTCAAGTGCCGCCCGCCTAACAATCGCGATCCGGAACGCGACGAAGTAAGCGCCTGCATCGGTTTCATCAAAAAGCAGGTACACGCCATCAACCCGAAGGTGATCATCCTGCTGGGGCGCGTTCCAATGGGACATTTGCTCGGCGAAAAGACCGGAATCACCAAAGTGCACGGCACCTGGTACCGTTTCGAAGGCATCCCGACCATGCCGATTTTCCATCCCAGCTATTGTCTGCGCCCTCCTCTGGATGAAAAGCGACGCCTGGTATGGGAAGATATCAAGAAAGTGCTGACCTACCTGGAGATGCCTATTCCAACCAAAAAAGGATAGCGTAACCTCTTCGCACTATTTCGCACTATTTCGCACCATTCAACTCCATCGTTTCCGGTTGATGCACATCAGATTCGGCAACGTCGGTTTTCAAGCGCGGTTTGATTTTCAACATCAGAACGGTAAGAATGCATAAGTCGCCAAACAGAGCGGCAACCACACAGGAATTGGCCAGGACCGAGAAATTCTTGTTGGAGAGAATGTCACTGGTGACATACGGCACGATGAAACCACCCACTAAAATCACGGTTGTCGTAATTACCGCAAGGCCCGTACCGTCAAACGTGCGACGCAGAGCAGCGACATAATCCGCATCGCGGCGAAACTCGCTTTGATAGCGGGTGAGAACGTGAATGGTGTCGTCCACCGCAATACCGAACGCTATGGAAAACGTAACGGCGCTGGATGGCTTGAGCGCGATGCCGTCGATTCCCATTACACCCAACACAACCAGCAATGGAAAGACATTAGGAAGCATGCTGAGTAAACTCAAACGCAGCGAGCGAAACTCGAAAGCCAGCAACACGAAAATCACGGCAAACGCCAATACGAAGGTAAAAAAGATCTGGTTAACGACATAACGGTTGATTTTATGCGCCACCGGCCAGGTGCCGGTCAGTCTAACACTTAAAGAAGATGGCAGGTGCTCGTCTAAAAAGGTCCGTGTCTGCTGAATGAGCGCAAAGGCACGATCGGAAAGCACATCCGCCACCCAGGCCGACACGCGCCCCAGTCGTTTGTCGTTGGAAAGAAAGTTTTCGTTTGGATCGTCTTCGCTCATCGAATATAGCAGGTAATACTGCGCGGCCAGTTCACGTGTATCCGGCAGAATTTCGTAGGCGGGCTGGTTTTCATGCATCACCCGGTTGATCTCTTTTTGAAAATCAGCAACCGATAAAACCCGCCCGACTTCATCATGTTTCAGCAGAAACTGCTTTAACGCATCCATGAACGCCAGGTTCTGCGGTTCCTTCATTGCATCGGCTTCGTGCCCGTCCAGCATGATTTCAAACGGCATCAAGCCACCCATGTAGTCCTGGAAGTAGCGATCGGCCTGAATGATCGGGTGGCTGTCGTCGAGATCTTCCAATAGCCGCATCGAGCGGTTGACGTAGAGTGCACCTGCGGTGGATAGCAGCACCAATGCCACACCAAGCGCCAGCATCAGGTTCTGACGCCGGATGACTGTTTCGCGAATCCATGGCACTAGACGCCCCGGCCCCTTTGCGAAATAGCTTCCAGCGACTTTGTCACTTGGGCGAGGCAGAATCGCCAACAGAGAGGGCATCAGGGTGATAGTCAACAGGTAAGCCAGCATCACCCCCAAGGCCACGAAGAAACCATATTCTTTCAAGATAGCGATATCGGTAAATACCAGAACGGAAAAACCGACCGCCGTGGTAATACTGGTGATCAGGCAGGCCAGTGAAATATGCTTTAGCGTAATACGAATGGCTTCCGTCTTCTCGTGACCATTGTTCAGTTCCTCATAGTAGCGGGTCAAAAAGTGAACAGCATCGGCGATACCGGTAATCAGTACGATAATCGGTAGCAATGTACTCATGACGCTAATCGGCGTACCACTGGCTGCCATTACTCCAAGCGTATAGAGCAAGGAAAGCGAAACAATCGATAACGGTAGAATAACGCCCATCCAGTGTCGGAAAGTCAGCGCCAAGATCAACAGAATCACGGCCAGTGCGGCTGGAATCTGCTGCACGGTGGTATCGTGAATCAGAATCGCATAGCGGCTGCGTGCAACCGGAATGCCACCGTCGGTGACCTTGTCGAAATACGGACGCAACTCTTCTACTAGCGACCAGATTTGTTTCAGAATCGGGATGCGCTGTTCGTTTCCGTTGTTGCGAGCCGGATCGATTTGAATGAAAATCGTCCCGATACGTCCATCCTGTGAAACCAGACTACCCAGCATCCGCTCATTGGAGAGCAGATAATCCCGCCCTGCCGCAAGTTCCGTTGAGCTGGGAGGCATGTTCTCGAAAACACGTTCCATGAAGAAACTGTCGTCGCGCCACGCAGCACGGCGAATGTTGGTTAAGGAAACAACTTTCTCCACACCATCGATTTTCTCTGCGGCTTGGGTAAAACGATCGATTGCCAGAAGCTTTTCCGGGCTGAACAGCGAATCGGATTCGGTGGCGATCACCACCGCAGTATCGTCATATTCGAAGGTTTCGGTGAAGTGAGAAAAGGCGATCACATCCGGGTCGCTGGGTGGGAAGAACTGTCGAAACGAGAAATTGAAAGCCAACTGCGGTAGCTGCCACAGCGCCAATAACGCCAGCACAAAGCAAACGGCTACGATGATCCACCGCCCCCGAAACAATGTGTTGACCAGTTTATCTGCCATGGCTTTTAAAAACGAACCGGGCCAGGAAAATCCCTGGCCCGGTAGATGCACATTACGATTTTGTTACACAGCCTTCCAAATCAGGTTCCAGCTGCATAGTCATTCAAATAGGCCAGCTGATCGGCGGTTAGCTTATCGATCGAGAAGCCCATCGTCTTCAGTTTCAGGCCAGCGACGCGCTCGTCCTGACCATCGGGAATCTCGTGGACGTCTTTACCCAGTTTCGCACCGTTCTTGGCCAGGTAGACCATGGACAGGAACTGGTTGGCGAAAGACATGTCCATGACCTCGGAGGGATGTCCCTCGGCAGCGGCCAGATTCACCAAGCGGCCCTGAGCCAACACGAAGATTTTCTTGCCGTTCTTCAGCGTGTATTCTTCGTTATTGGGACGGATCTCGCGGGAACTCTTGGAAACGGTCTCCAGTTCCTTGATGTTGATTTCGCAGTCGTAGTGACCGGTGTTACTGATTACAGCGCCTTCCTTCATGCTCTGGAAGTGACGTTTTACGATTACGTCTTTCATACCTGTAGCAGTGATGAAGATATCGCCGAGTTTGGCAGCCTGATCCATTTTCATTACGCGGAAGCCTTCCAGTGTGGCCTTAAGCGCTTCGATCGGATCGACTTCAGTCACGATGACGGAGGCACCCAGCCCTTTGGCGCGCATGGCACAACCACGACCGCAATGACCGTAACCGGCTACGACAAAAACCTTACCCGCCAGCAGGATGTTGGTAGCGCGGATAATGCCGTCGATGCTGGATTGGCCGGTACCGTAAACGTTATCGAATTCCCATTTGGTTTTCGCATCGTTGACGGCGACTACCGGATAAAGCAGTTTTCCTGCTTTGCCCATCGCGCGCAGACGATGCACGCCGGTTGTGGTTTCTTCCGTGCCGCCCAGCACTTGCTCGGCCAGCTTCGGGAAACGATTGTGAATCGTGAAAATCAAATCCGCGCCGTCATCCAAAGTCAGCGTGGGTTTGAAATCCAAAGTGCGGTCAATGCTCCAATAGAATTCTTTAACCGACTGACCGTGCCATGCGTAAACCGAGAAGCCCTCTTTGGCCAATGCCGCCGCGACATCGTCCTGGGTGGAAAGCGGATTGCAGCCGGACCAGGAAATATCCGCACCAGCGGCTTTCAAGGTGCGCATCAAAATCGCCGTCTCTTTGGTTACATGCAGGCATCCGGCGATCCGCATACCCTTTAGAGGTTTGCTTTTAGAGTATTGTTTGCGTAACGATGCCATCACCGGCATACGGGATTCCGCCCATTCCAGTTTTTTGAACCCCTGCTCCGCCAGTTTCAGGTTCGCTACTTTAAACTTCGCCTTAGCCATCTTTCTCCTCCTCCATGTCCTTTGCAAGCTGAAAGGAATTCGTAAAATCAACTATCGGGTTATCTTAGAATACCGATATCTGTTGGAAAATAAAACAAACCCGCCTTAGCCGTGTGGGAAGTAAACATTAGCCCTCGTTTTTAAACGTGGGTCCAGCTATGGCACTTCTGGCTCCCCATCGAAGGGTTTGCACTCCATGCCAAAGAAGCCGATCCCGGGCTGTAAAGTACTGGACCAATCGTTCCACTACCCATCACGAGCCAGGCAGGCTACCCTTATCCTAACGAACGGAATCTTGAACGTCAAGTATTTCAAACCAGTGTTGGTAAGACTTTTTTTCTATGAAAAAAGAACCTCTGCAAGCCTCTCTATTCGAGATTCATTCCCCGTCGTCCTCGATTTCGATTTCCACCCCTAGATCCGGAATGACCTGTGGCTCCGGCAAGTCGATTCCCAGTAAACGACCCAGGTTCCAATCGACTTCCTCAAGCTTACGCTCGTATTCCATGTCGCGCTCGGCCTGCATACGCAAGGCATGATCGATTTCCGGGCGGGTAATGACGGAACCTTTGCCGACACCTTCGCACATCTCGCTGAACTTCTCCCAACCTTCCTCGTCCAACAAAAACTCGGCCAATAGCGGGGATTGCTCGCAGTGAATCGGTTTGACATCATGTACCGAACAGAGCTTGTCTTTCAGAAAAACACAGTTGTTATCAACTGATTTAAGCGCAAGATATGGAACGATCACGAGTTCTTCGTTGTTTCGATATTCCACCGCAATATGATCCGTGTAACGGTCGGCAAACTGTTGCACTGTCACGTTCAAATAGTTGGCCAGACGAAACACATCGCGCGGGTCCAGGCAAACCCAACCTCCCCAACTACAACACAAGCCGCATTGGGTGCACTCGAATGAAAAAGGTTTAATCGGCACGGGTTCCCCTTATGCGCCCAAGAATGTTTTCCACCACCTGCTCGGGCGTGAGATTGGTGGTGTCCAGGATAACGGCGTCCGCCGCGGCTGTAAGAGGTGCAACCTCACGTTCGCTATCGGCGCGGTCACGGGCGGCGACATCCTGCTCGACCTGCTCCAACGCAATCGTTTCACCGCGTGCGATAAAATCTCCCATGCGGCGACGTGCGCGTTCCTTCAGACTGGCATCCAGGTATATTTTGAGTTCCGCATTCGGAAAAACAACCGTTCCCGTATCCCGGCCTTCCGCAACCAGAGACTGACGCGCTGCCATGTTGCGCTGCAAGTCCAGCAACTGTCTCCGCAATTCAGGGTGACGACTAACCATCGACGCGCCCTGACTGATTTGCGGCGAACGGATTTGCTCGCTGACATCTTCTCCATTGGCCAATACGCGCTGACCTTTGGGAGTCGATTCGAAACGCAAATCCAGTTTTTCGGCCAATTTCGTTAGAGAATCCGAGTCGTTCCAGTCGATGCTCTGCACGTTAGCGATGTAAGCGATGGAACGGTAAATTGCACCTGTATCCAAATGGACGAACCCCGCCCGTTCGGCCACCAAACGACTTATAGTGGATTTCCCGGAACCGGCTGGGCCATCAATGCAGACAATCATCATTTTCTTCCCGGTATCATAACATGTTTTCAATGTAGACAATCCCCAGAACGATGTCAACGCCTTTTCGGGCAAAAAAGCTCAATATAACAATAACTTATCGTACCTATAAACTTCAAACTAACTACCAACAGAACGGATTGACGAGCGGATGACTTTTTGCAACCAACCCCAGAACGAAAAAAAATCGGCATAGCAGGAATAAGCACCGAAATGGATCTCTCTGTAAAGCAAATGATGGATTCCACCGCTTTGCAAAGAGCAGGAAAACCATAGACAACCCGATTAAACATACTTGAGAGTGTGGAAAAGGAGTGAGAAATGTGTCATGAAGCGAAACCGCTGGTAGGAAGCAAAGCTCCCGAATTCAAAACCGTCGGCGTATTGAACAGTCAGTTCGTAGACTATGAGTTGCCGCATACCGACGGCAAGTGGACGATGTTGCTTTTTTACCCGCTCGATTTTACGTTCGTCTGCCCGACTGAAGTAATTGCATTCTCGGATGCCTACGACAAATTCAAAGAGTTGAATGTTGAAATCTACGGTGTTTCCGTGGACAGCCAGTTTTCGCATCTGGCCTGGTGCGACACGCCGCGCAACCAAGGCGGCGTCGGCAAGTTGAATTATCCACTGTTGGCGGATATCAACAAGGAAATCTCTACGAAATACAACGTCCTGACCGGAGAAGGCGTCGCGTTACGCGGCTTGTTCCTGATCGATGAGGAAGGCGTAATTCAGCACGCCACCATCAACAACCTGGCGGTCGGTCGTAACGTAGAGGAAACACTGCGCCTTATTCAGGCTTTTCAGCACACCAAGGTAAGCGGGGAAGTCTGCCCGGCCAACTGGACTCCCGGCGCGGACACCATGAAACCCGATAGTGATGGATTGAAAGCATACGCAAAAAGCCATGGTTGATTTTCACCCGGCTCGAGCATCTTATGATGACGACCGCATCGAAAGGTGCGGTCGTTTTATTTGGTTACATTGATTTTGAAGCGTAGTAGAAGTTTCGATTCAGCGTTTTTGCGAGGACCGGGAGTTTGAGCGCACCTGGCGGAATACGGGATGCGATTCTTTCGAGTACCGCGGCTTATGGGCGGACTTCATCGCCAAAGACAGACTGGCTGGTTCGGCAAGACTATCGTTTTGCTTCGGAGTATAGCCGCTAAATGCACCTAAAGGCTTTTCGCTATCGCGATAGACATTCCCATAACGCGCTCGATAGGGATGTACAATTCCCGCTTTCGGCAGAGAGGTATTACGTTTCGGACGTTGCAGCCAATTGCGATAGGATATAATCCCCAAACTCGCAATGCCGAAAACACCGATGAATGTTGCAATTTGCCAGAATGTCATAAGTCGTAATGCCGTTTTCCGTTTGTTATGATTTTCATAAAGAGAGCCTTCGCACCGAAAACACTCCAGTAATAAAAAGGAGAAACTTCATCCGATACGAAGTGAATGTAATTATTGCACAAATAGCAGAGAAAATCAAGAATGGATTATACTTAGTATCTTAATTTTGCATAACTCCGAATATCCGCAAACAAGATCTAACCATATCAACACACAATTGAGGATTGACATTAGTATCCATTGCAGGCACTATATATAAGTTCGTTGATTGATAACACGATGGGAGGTAACAATGAAAAAGCTACTGATTGTATTGGTACTTGTGCTTTTCGCAACCCCCGCATTAGCCGGACAGTTCACCCCGGAGCTGAACCTGTCGAAAACCAAACTCAGCCTAAAACTCAAACTGGACAATACGGCGGGAAATGAGCTGGGTATGGCCGACACGCGCGAGCGTCCGAATCTCTTCGGGCATCTATCGTTTAGATTGGGGAACGCGCAAAAAGGCTCGTCGCTGTTCACTCCGATGCCGATACTGCACAAAACGACCTGCAAAGGACATGAGTGCATCGTAGAAGGCAAAGTACGACAACTGTTGTTGACGGGAACCGTGGGTCGGGGCGACAAAGTCTCCAACGACTCGAAAGAACCTGCACCGCCGCCCCCGACTGGTGGAATGCCGGAGAACATTCACTTCCCCAAACGTCCCAAAACGGCTGCGGAAGCTGGCAAGGACAGCAAATCCGCCGAAGAAGCCTGCACCACCAACGAATGCAAAATGCAGGAGCAGAAAAAGCGTCAGATGCTATTGGGAGCAGAAGTTGGCCGCTTTGACAAGGTTGGAGACGACACCGAAGAACCAAGCATGCAGCCGGTGCAAAAACCGAGCAGCGAATTGACCTCGACACAGCTAACCAATCGCTTCATCGAGCAGAAAAAACGCGACATGCTGCGAGCGAGCCGCGTGGGGCGTTACGACAAAGTCGATGGAGGCAACTCCACCCAGATCACACCGGTTCAAAAACGAGTGAATCTGGCAGCAACCCATCCAGCGAATCGCTTCCATGAAGATCGAAAACGCGAATTGCTGATGCGCGGTCCTATTGGTCGTATGCCCAAACTCGACGACTAGAACGGACAAGCTAACGACTGAAAAACACGACAGTTTCATTTGATAGAACCTAACATGCCGGCACCTTGCTCCTGCCAAGGTGTCGGCATGTTCATTATTTAACAACGCACTGATTTCATTAAGCATTCTTGTAACCTGCGTCACCCGTTACATTCTTGTGGAACTGATCCACCAAGTTGACACACATCTCTCCGACTGGTATAACCTCGCCCGTGCTGACAAAAGGAATGGTTCCCGATGATTACACTTGAAGCGGTGCACAAATCCTATCGATCCGGCATCGGCGAGAAAACGGTACTGAACGATGTCAACGCCCACATCGAAGCGGGCGACTTTGCCGTACTTTTCGGTCGCTCCGGCTCCGGTAAATCTTCTCTGCTGCACTGCATCGGCGCACTGGACAGCGCCTATCAGGGCAACATCACCGTCAATGGGCAGATATTGCACAAAATGAACGACCATCAGCGCTCCCTGCTGCGTAGCCATAGCCTTGGTTTCGTGTTTCAAACGCCCTTTTTCCCGGCTCACCTTACCTGCCTGGCCAGTCTTATTCTGGCAGCTCGCCTGACCGGTTCGGACCCTTCCGAGCAGCGCATGATGCAGCTACTTGAACGGGTAGGCCTGGAGAATTTCGGGAAAGCGCTGCCTTCGGAACTATCCGGCGGACAACTGCAACGACTGGCCCTGGCCAGAGCCTTGGTGGGCGATCCGCCTCTGTTGCTTTGCGACGAACCTACCGGAAACCTGGACAGGGAAACCGGCGAGCAATTGATAGAAGAACTGAAAACGTTGCATTCCCAGGGAAAAACCTTGTTCATTGCCTCGCATGACCGGCATTTGGCGGACTGCTGTGGTCGCCTGTTCCGTTTACAGGACGGAAGCTTACAGGAGGAAACCGCATGAGACGAGCCGCCGTCATGGCCCTGGTCAAAGACAATCTCCGGCGAAACACGAGTTTTTCTCTGTTCGCCATGATCGGCGTCGCCGCCGGAGTAGCCGTGCTGATTTTCTTCATTTCACTAAGTGTCGGATTGAAGAAACACGTCACGTCCAAACTTTTCGACAGCCTGCCCGAAACCCGGCTAAAGCTCTCGCCCGGTTCCATCGATCTTGGGCTGTTCAATCTGGCCAAACCCGGCTTTCTAAAAGGAGCCGCCATAACGGAAGAACTCATCACGGAAATCCGGCAGCAGTCGGGCGTGGAGCAGGTCTTCGGCGAAATGAATATCACCTTTCCCATCAAGGTTTCCGGGGCGCTCTTCGGTCAACGAGTCGCCACGGACCTGATCGCCACCGGACTGGCCCCGGAAGTGGTTGCGGATGAACTGGAGCAGCCCGAGCGCTTTGCGTATCGCGAAAAAGGACCGGTTCCGGTGATCGTTTCCAGACAAATGCTGGAATTGTATAATCATTCTTTCGCCCCGATGAACAAGTTCCCCGAAATCAAAGAAAGCAGCATCATCGGCTTCCGCTTCGATCTGCATTTGGGAAAATCCTATCTTGGCGGTCAGGCCAAACAAGGCAAGCCCCGCAAAGTGCAATGCGAACTGGTCGGTTTCAGCAAGAAAGCGGTGACGATCGGTGTGACTTTCCCCTTGGAATACGTGCAACGCTGGAACAAGGAATTTTCCGGGCGTGGGGATCGTTATCAGGCATTGTACATCGATACGCGCCAGCCGGAACAGGTGCAACACATCCAGGCATTCGCCGAAGAAAAAGGCTTTTCGGTGCAGACCGCCAAAGAAGGCGCCAGTCGCAGCATCGAACAGGGAATTACCTTTGTAACCGGTCTGTTTGTAAGCCTCTCGGTGCTGATCATGTTGCTTGCCGCACTGAATCTATCCTTTCTCTTCTTGATGATCGTCCACCGCCGACGACGCGAAATCGGGTTGTGGCGTACTCTGGGTGCAACGCGCTCTGAAATGACCGTCATGATCGTGCTGGAAGCCTTGGTAATCGGGATCATCGGTAGCCTGATCGGATCGCTGCTTGGAGCCACATGCTCTATGCTACTGGAATCTTTTGCGGTTTCTCACTTATCGGGTCTGCCGTTTTCGCCATCCGAAATCGTGGTCTTTCCTTTGTGGTTGTGGCCGCTGGCAATCGGATATGGTATGATCTTCAGCATACTGGGCGCGCTGGGTCCGGCGCTGACAACTGGGCGCATCGACCCGATCCGGGCGTTGCGGCGCTGATTGCTGCTGTAGGATATTTCTTCGATAGAAAGCAGTAGAGGGGCATGAGTACGCTAAAGCGAATCCTATTATGGCTTGCCTGCTGGTTGTTCGTCTCACGCCGAGCCAGTGCAGAGATCGAGCCGGAACACATCCACCGGATTCTGTTAGTACGCCCCGACGACCGCATGGGAAATCTGATTCTCACCACGCCGGTTGCAGCGGGGCTGCGCCACCTGTTTCCACAAGCTCGTATCGATTGGCTCGTACCCGCCCGTTTTCAGGATCTGGTCAAGCAGAACCCGTATCAACTGACAATGCTGCCCTTTAACAAGCGCTGGCTCTTCAAGCGTCCATTGCGCTGGCTGCTCTTTTTCCTGCGTCTCAGGCGTATGCATTACGATCTGACAATCGACGCCAGCCACAGCCACGCGCAATCCACTACCGGGCTATTGATCACACTCTGGGCCAATTCTCCACTGCGCATCGGACATGCTCGCGGCAAATTCGACCGCGCCTATACCCATCCCACTCCGATTCCGGAAGAAGAATTGCACGAACAACAGCAAAAGATGTCGTTGCTCGCACCTTTCGGAGAACAACCGCCGCTTCCAAGCTGGACGGGCGCTCCCAGTGAAAACAGTATCCGACTTACCGAGCGCTGGCTGGCGGAAAATTCCCTGCTCAACCGTCCGCTGTTGTTCGTCTGGCCCGGCGGGCGCAAGGCAGACCGGCGCTTTCCCCTGACTTTGTATCAGCACCTGCTGACCGGACTGCGCGGACAGGTACACTGGCAGCCGGTCATCGGCTGGGGACCGCAGGAACGTCATCTGGCGCAGGCATTGGCGCGCACCACCAACAGTTTTCTGATCCCCGAGGCCGACCCGGATCTTTTAGCGGCGCTATTGGGACGGATGCACGCCTATCTCGGCAACGACACCGGTCCTTTGCATCTGGCCGCCGCAAAAGGACTGCCAACCTACGCACTTGCCGCACCGCAAGTCGCCACGCGCTGGACTTACAATACACCGCCGCACCGCACCTTCGTGGTGCCTTCCGAAATCCCGGATCGGGTCAAAATCTCACGCGATTTCTTCGGCTGGCTGGATGGCTTAACCGTCGACCCCACTTTTTCCATAAAGCGCCCATGACCAGGCGCATCCTCGTGCTTGCCGCTTCGCCGACCTTGACCGGTCCGGTACATCCCGTGTGCGAGCTTGCAAAACTTCTGAAACGGAGCGGCTGTGAGGTGATTGTCGCCAGCGATACCATCCATGAAGGCGACCTGCAATCCTGGCTTAGGAGCTGGGATCTGAATCACACTGAAGATTTCTTTCTATGTACCCACGCACGGCCCGACCAGCATCTGCGTGACCTGCTGCGCCTGCGCAAATGGTGCCAGCATCGTGAAATCGATCTGGTTCTGACGACGGAAAGCCACGCCCTGACACTGGCCGTCGCAGCACGGAGCCTTGGCCGAAATCGTGTGCCTATCGTTCATTACCTGAATCGAACGCCGAAAGAATTGGAGGGGCATCCCGCGCGCCTTGCGTTATTGCGCCAGGCCGACGGACTGCTGTTGCCCTACACCAGCGACCGGAGCCATTGGGCGCGCGTTTTGCACATACCTGAAAAGCGCTTATGGCCGCTACCCAATCTGGTAGACCGAGAACGTTTTCATGTGGTTACGGAAGAAGCAAAGCAGCAATCCCGGCAAATTTTCGGACTGCCGCCGCAGGCGCGAGTGATTGGAAGCATTGGACGATTCAAGGCCGGACGCGGACAGGTGGAGTTGGTCCGTCATTTCGCAGACATCGCCGGCAGCTATCCGAACCTGCACCTGTTGCTGATCGGCTGGGGCGAAGACCTTCCCCTGGCTCGCTATCTCGCCGCAGAAAGGAAGTTGGCACATCGAATCCATTTTCCCGGTTTCCTGAATGAACGCCTGCCTGCGGCCTATCAGGCGATGGATGCGCTTTTTTTGCCCGCCGTCGGTCGCGACGCATCGGGCCGCGCAGCGCTGGAAGCAATGGCATCGGGAGTGGCGGTCTTCGGAGTTGCTCATCCTGGATTGCGGGAGCGGATCGAAGCCGCTTGCTGTGGAGAGGTTTTCGAAGAGTCCGATGATGTTGCATCTCGGCGGATGTTGCAGCAAATCGCCACACGAAGTGACTTAGAGCAACTTGGAATACAAGCCCGGCGCTTCATCGATCAATTACAGCTGGAATCCGTGGCCGCACAAACGCTGTTGTTTGTTGATGGGCTGATGCGGACGGACACCTAATTCCTAAAACACCTTAACCTGCCTGCTTATCTTTCCGGCAGTTCGATGCTTCCCGAAAAGACGTAGCGTGCCGGGCCGCGCATCCAGATTTCGCCGCTCTGCTCATCGAAGCGGATCGTCAGGCGACCGCCGGGAAGATCGACCACGGTGGGCTGCTCGCGCGAAACGCGCCCTTCCTTGGCCGCCGCCGCCACCGTCGCACAGGCGCCCGTTCCGCAAGCCAGCGTAATTCCCGCACCCCGTTCGTACACCACCACCCGCAAGTGCTGCTCGCCTAGTTGCTCAACGAACTCCACGTTGGTGCGGTGCTTGAAATCCGGGTGCGATTCAAATAAAGGACCGATCTTTTCAGCCTCGGGAATTTGCAAGGAATGGAAGATCACCAGATGAGGGTTACCCATCGACACGCCCGTGCCTTTAAAGGTATAATTTTCGGCTTGTACTGCCTGATCGACGAACTCGCCTTGTCCTTCCATACCCAGCGCACCGCGCTCGTACTGCGGCTGCCCCATGCCGACTTCCACCTCATCCACCTTGCCGTCTTCACCCAAGAACAGCTTGCACAGATGCACACCCACGCGGCTTTCCACCTTGAGTTCGCGTTCTTTGATCACACCGGCATCGAATACGTGTTTGGCGAAACAGCGAATGCCGTTGCCGCACATCTCCGCTTCGGAGCCGTCCGGGTTGAACATGCGCATCATCACGTGTGCGCGCTCGGAGGGACAGACGAACAACACGCCGTCGGAGCCGACACCGAAATGACGGTCGCAGAGCAGGCGCAGATCTTCGGTTGAAAAGGCATCCGGTTGAAATTCCGGATCGAACAGCACGAAATCGTTTCCCGCGCCCTGTACTTTGTGGAAAGGAATATTTCTCATTACGGCTCCTTACTAGGCTCACCGTCGGTGTGAACCGTCGGCGGCGCATCGATGTTCTTTGAATTACGCTCGATGGACTCGAACGCGCCCGGTTTGGCGACGGCGTGCAGCGGCTGCATTTCGATATGCGAGCGAATCGTTTGGCTGCTCTGCTCTTCTTCCTCACCGCGCAACATGCGGGCCTGCAATTCGATAGTCGTATCATACTGAGCGCCCAGTAGCCATCCCCGCTTCAAATCCACGAAGATCGTTCCCCTGCCCTCTCCCAATCCGCTTAAGCCGTACATGTTCAGCCCGGCCTCTGCGGATTTTCCTTCTGCCAGCGCTTCTTTCTTAACGCGCGGCGCAAGCGCTTCGCCGGAAACGGAGTGCAAGACCTGATCGCCGATCAGGATGCGAAAATTCACGGACAATTCCGCCGCCTTCGTACCATCGACCGTGGTTTCCTGCTTCATTTCAAATGCGCTCTGGGTCACGTGGCGAATCTCACCGTAAGGTGGCTTGTTCTCTCTCAACTCCACCCGACGCGGCCAGGCCGTGCCGCGCGTCAAGCGTTGCGGCAAAGTAGGCAGCATTTCACGCAAAGTCATTTGAAGGCTTTCAATGGTGGCCGCCAGTTGATCCGAACTCTCCCCCGTTTGTTCGATGGAGCGGATCTCACCGTTTTTCTCTTGCGTGATCGTAAAACCGACCCCTTCCAAAGCGTTCATCTGGGGAATCGGCTTACGCCCATCTTTACCGGAAACTAGACCGTTGGGTTTCTTTAGACGAACCGCCACCCGCGCAGAACTATCTTCCAATATCTCTTTGGTTTCAAAAATCATTGTTGCCCGAATCATCACGCGCTGCGGCTCGATTTTCTGTTGATGCGGCTCCACTTGCTGGCTCATCCAGAATTGGTAGGCGCGGCTTTCCCCCGCAGTAAAATCCATTTTCATATCGGGTTTTTTCTCGCAGCCGATCATGCAACACAGCACGAACGCCGCGATCACAGCCCATCCGGCCCAACGAAACCCGCTCATACTTCCTCCTCGCAAGACCGCATGTCCACCAAACGTAATTGGATCGATTTCGCTCCACGAAAGCTATTATACTCCGGCACGTAGGCGATGTCGATGCGCTGCCCGCGCAGCAGTTCCCGCTCTCCCTGCCCGAAGGCAATCGCTTCCAGAATGCGTTCATCCTTCATCAATTTCAGTTTCCAGTGCTTACCCTTCAATAAACGCGCCGTGGCAATCGTCACTCCTTGCTCGGTAAACATCGGCTGGCGGTTGCTCATTCCATAGGGCGCCAGTTTCTCCAATTGATCAAGCAGGTCGTAATCGATTTCCGAGAGCGAACAGGGACCATCGGTGGCCAGTTCGGGAATATAATCCCGCTCCGTCAAATGCTGCCGCGCATCCTCCATAAATGCCTCGGTGAAATCAGCCAGCCGCTCGGCGCGCAAACTCAAGCCCGCCGCCATGTGATGTCCGCCAAAGGTATCCAGGTATTCGCAGTTACGCTCCAATGCCTGCTGCATGTGGAATGCGGGAATCGAACGGCAGGAACCTTTGCCACCACCTTCCTCATCCAGTGCAATCACTACTGTCGGGCGGAAACTGTGATCGACCAGTTTAGACGCCACCAGTCCGATGACCCCTTCATGCCAACCTTCCTTAGCCAGCACCAGGGCCGGAGCTTGTTGCAGGCCTTCATCGCTCTCCAACATCTGCAAGGCTTCTTCCAGCATCCGTTCCTGAATGCTGCGCCGGAAATTGTTGTTTTTATCCAATAGCGCAGCCAGTTGACGCGCTTCGGCCAAGTGATCGGTCGTCAACAGCGTCAACCCGGCTTTGGCGTCGCTCATGCGGCCCCCCGCATTGATACGCGGTGCAAGCATGAAACCGACGGTATAGGCATCCACATCGGCATCCACATCCACACGGGAAACCTCTTTAAGCGCCAAGACGCCGGGGCGCTTGCTGCGGGACAGAATCGGCAGGCCATAACGCACGAACAGGCGATTCAACCCGGTAAGCGGAACCAGATCGGCAACCGTACCCAAAGCAACGATATCCAACAGGTTTTTCAAGTTCGGCGCACTCTCGCGGTCGATCACGTCACGCTCTACGAGGTAGCGCCGCAACCCAGCAAGCAGCATGAAGCTCAAGCCACAGGCAGCCAGGTCTTTGAATGGGAAAGAACAATCCGGCTGCAAGGGATTGACGACGGCTACAGCGACATCGGGAAAGGTTTCCGGGATCTGGTGATGATCCACCACGATGACATCCACTCCCAATTCACGCGCCCGCTCGATTTCAGCCGCACTGCTGATGCCGTTATCCACGGTGACGATCAACTGCGCGCCCTGCTTGGCCAGCCGCTCCACCGCTTTCATCTGCAAGCCGTAGCCGTCTTCGATGCGCAGAGGAATTTCGGCAGTCAAGGGATAGGAAATCGCCTTGAAAAAGTGCGTCAGTAGCGCCAAAGACGTCACGCCATCGACATCGTAATCCCCCCAGGCCACGATTTTTTCGCGCCTGCGAATGGCCTTCTCGATGCGACGAACGGCAAGATCCATGCCTTTTAACAGGAAGGGGTCCGGCAACGCCTGCAAAGTCTGCGACAGGTAATCCTGCGCCTGCTCCGAGGTGACGATCGCACGGTTGACCAATACCCGCGCCACCGGCTCGCGTAAACGCAGATGCTCCTGCAAATGCTTCACGGCAGCAGCATCGGGTGTGGGGCTGATCCAGATTTTCCGTGCGTCGGACATCATCACTCCTACAAAACAGATCGCGGCGATTGTAACCATCCAGACCGCATCTGTCAAAACCACCCGCTAACATCTCATTGAAATCATGATTCGAAGACGATGACAGGCGCGCTACAGGCAGCCTTTCGCGATTTCTATGTACTTAGGGAACTGGTTTATCTTTGGGTGTATCCTGCGGTTCATCTCGTGGAAAACTCTGGTTGTTTCTTGGATTGTTCTTGCCCTGCAACTTCAATAACTCGGCTTTAAAAACCTTGCACTGTTCAGCAGCCTGCCGGAAAAACGCCTTTTCATCCAATGTCGCGCCAGTAAACGTGTACCCACGCACTAGCTCTCGTAACCAGTTGTTTTCGCATGGATTACTACGCATCAGGCGGTTCATCTCTACATTCACATTGTCCATATTTCCGTTTTTCACCAACAGTAGAAAGCGCAGAAACTGTACATCCTCTTCGCTGTCATCAAACGACTCTACTTTTTGAAGCGTATCCCAGGCTTTGGAAAGATTGTCCAATCCGATATAGATTTCGGTGAGATACAGGTAAGCCTCGTTATCTTCAGGGAACTTTCGAATGGCTGCTTCCGCGTATTCTTTTGCCAGATCGTACTGCTTCAACCTCATGTAAACATAGGCCAGCCGTACCAGCACTTCGTTCGGTTTCTGATCTTTCACTTTTAGGTAAATCTCCAACGCCTCCTTGGGATCGTAGATTTCAATTTCATTGGCGTACATCCAGATTGCCTCTAAATTACCCGGTTGCTTGTCGCGCACGGCCTGCATCATCTTTTTCATGTTGCCGATGTCGCCCTTTTCCCGGTACAATCCGATCAGTTTCTTCGTTACATCGAACTGCTTCGGATCGATTTTCAATACCTCCAAATATAGTTTTTCCGCCTCTGGCAGCTTTTCCAACCGGATCAGAGATTCCGCTTTCTGTAAAACGGGAGCCGACCATTTCGGGCGGAAACGGATCGCCTTATCGAATTGCAACAGCGCCTCTTCATGCCGATTCAATATCTGCAACGCAATACCGTAATTCAAATAGGCATCGGCGTAATCATCAATGATTTCAACCGCCCGCTGGAAACGCTTGATCGCTTCCTCCGGGTTTTCCTGATTCAACAACTCCAACCCCTGCAAGTTGTAGTCATCTGCCTGACTACGCGCTTTTTGCTGTTCGGGAGTTCCATCCGGAGGACAGGGAGACAGAATCTCCTCCGCCTGCACGGAAAAACCGAGCAACCACACGCTCAAGATCAGGCATAATCCGACATGCTTCATTCAATTCTCCCATTCTCACAACGAATCGCATTCATATAATGCTGCGCTTTCGTTATGGTTCAACTCCTACAGTAAATACAGTGAGAATACCCGAGAGACTCGTGACCTGTCAACAATCACCGAAATTTGATGATCTCATGGGTGCATCACAAGAAGTTGCAAACCTGTCTGATTTCAGGGTGGCGCGGGCTAAGCCGCAGGTTTGCCCGTGTTAAAGAGCCACATGGGCAAGCTACGTTTCTCTTCGCTTAGCCGATGGCACCCGTTTTCAAAGTCAATCGCAATATCTTGTGATGCACCCTGATCCCATATCCTTCGATTTTACTATGGAAAGCTGGAAACCATGAGTATACTCGACTCAAATCAGCGGTTTTTTCCTTTGAGGATAGCGTTACCTGCAAACGAGAGGGTAACAATGGAAAGTATTCAATGACCCAAACCCGGATTCGAACCATACTCACGGCCAGTCTGCTCAGCGGCCTGGCATTGGTAATATTAGCCTGGCTCGCGCTTCCGATGGCGTTACTTGGCGGTGTGGCTGCGGGCGCGATTATCGGCTGGCTGAACCTGTACCTGCTTGTGCTGATGATTCGAAAGATGTTACTGGAGCCGGAGGCGAAACGGAGCCTCATGCTGCGCTTTTTCATGAAATACGGCATCATAGCGCTCTTGATCGTCGTTGCGGTTTTCGTGTTGCGCGTACACCCACTAGGATTTGCCATCGGCATCAGCGATATCGTCCTGGGTGTAGTGATCGGCGGCCTGTGGCCTTCCGGTCAAACCGATGATTCCGAAGCCATCCGCAATGAATCCGAACCGAAAGATCGAATATGAGACCCACCATGCCTAAAACCGTGTTTCGTCAATTGGCTGTGCTGCTTTTGCCCTTATTGCTTGCGGCCTGCGCCTCGAGTTGGTCCGCACGACTGATCGATGCCAGTTTCGACAAATGGAGCACCAACGACCGCAAGGGCTTTCTGATCGACAGTCCCTGGGTGCAACACGAACGCGGAGCCATTAAAGGCTGGAAAACGGAAACCAAGGCAGCCTTAGACGTCACCGCAAGCTGGGTTTCTCCCTTCTTCAAGCGCGTGCGGGATGACATCCTGCTGGAAAACCAGGCGGATATTCTTCCTTTGCTCGAATACAACCCGGAATACGCCGCCGACGTTGCCGTTCACCGACAAGGAATGATTCTCAGCGACCAACCGCCCTACCCCCTACCCAACCACCTTATCGTTCCAAGCCCACTATTCAAAACCTATCCCGGCCTGTGGCCCAGCGGCCCGGAAGCCGCCTATCGGGCTCATCGCGCCCTGTTCATCGTCCCCGGCTACAAAGAAGATATCGAAACGATACTGAACGGCTTCGTCAACCTGAGCGATACCATCGTCATCGATCTGACCCTGGTGCCCGCCATCCTGCTGCACAATCCACGCCCCGGCGACGCCGACATCGACACCTGCATGAATGCGCTATTGGGACAACTGGCCACACGTGGAACGGCGCTGATCCGCTCCGACGGCGAGATCCGCTATCCGCGAAAAGCCGTCGTTCTGGGACACGACATCCAGCGGGCGTGGGAGATGGCAAGCTGGCGCATGGCCAAACAGGGCGATGTCGTTATCAGCGCACCGACGACCATCCGCCTGCTCTTCGACCGGCAGGACGAAGAAGGCCATCCCTGGCTGGGCAATCAGGAAGAAACGCTACGCATGACGATCAGCGCCCCGCGCGAAAGCGCGCATGCCTGCGCCGAAAACGAGTCGGAAGGGCTGAGCGTCGAATTGGAAATTCGTTTCGATTTGAACGCCATGCGCCAGGTGGGACAGGAAGGCATCTGAAGCCAATCCCGCAAATTTTTAAAAAAAAGTCTCCAGTCGCTAAAGTCGGGCGGCAAACGTCCGATTAGTAAATAAGAGACGCTACTCAATGTAATATTTTGAAACCGTATAGTGTCTCATGAAATCAGACCGAGTTTCCATGACCGCACGTTACCGTGCGGGCCATTTCTTCCTTGCGAGGCGGGTCCGTTCAACCCACCTCGTTTTTTTTATTCCATTAGCGACTTGACCGGATCATTCTTTTCCAGGATTGGCTCTACCTCACCAACAGCTCTACACCCGTTCGAATGCCGTGCGCGAGATGATTTCGTCCTGCAACGGTCTGCCAAGATCCGTGAAGTAAGCGGAATAGCCGGAAACCCGAACCACCAGATCTCGATAGGCTTCGGGATCGGCCTGAGCGGCTTTCAACATCTGGTTGGACACCACGTTGGGGGAGATCTCCATACCGCCTTCAGTGAAGTAGGTTTGGAAAAGCGCCGTCATTTTCTTCAATCGTTCAGCACCTTCGAACATCGAGGGCGTCAGTTTGACGTTCAACGCGCAACCATTGGAGATTCTACTCTGATCGATTCGCGCCAGCGAACGGAATACGCCGGTCGGTCCCTGCCGTTCCGATCCGTTGCTAGGCGAAAAACTGTTGCTGATCGGCTCTCCGGCAAGGCGTCCATCCGGCGTGGCCGCCAACAGCAGACCATCCAGCACATGCATGCCATAGGAAAAGAAACTGGGCCGGAAAGGACCGCCGCGTATGGTTTGCTGCTCGCTGACCTGCTGACAAAAGAACTCGGCGACCCGCTTGGCCAGCCGGTCAACCTGCTCATCATCCGCACCATATACCGGCGCACGGCTCATCAGCTTACGCCGCCAGATTTCCTGCCCTTTGAAGTTGGTGGCCAGCATCTTCAACAGCTTGTCCATCGACAATTCATGCGTCGTGAAAACGAATTGCTCGATTGCCGCCAGCGAATCGGCCACGGTCCCCAAACCACGCCCGCTCATCGAGCCATAATTGTATTTCGCACCACCATGGGTCATGTCCCTTGCCGACTCGACGCAACCCTTTAACGTCATGGAAACGAATGGATTGGGCAGCTTTTCCATGTACGCAAGATCCTTCAGGTTGACGGCCTTGACAACCGTTCGCACCATGAAAGTGATTTGCCGCTCCAGTGCGGTTAATAATTCTTCAAAATGGGTAAACCGGCGAGCGTCGCCCGTTTTCGGCCCGATGCGCCGTCCCATGATCGTCAGGTAACCGTCGTTCAAAGCCATTTCAAGGGCCGCCACCAGCGAGATGTCGTTTCCGGAGGTACAACCAAATGTGTCGCCGTCGCCGGTCGGCTCCACACAGCCGATCAGGCCGTAGTCACGCGCATCTTCAATAGACATGCCGCTATCATGTAAAGCGGGAATCGTGACCTCATCGTTGAACAGCGCCGCTCCGGACGTATGCCGGTAGCTGGCCAACACCCGTTCCCAGTAAACCTGCGGATTTTTCTTTGACAGGCGAATCATGAAACTGTTGCCGGTGGAACGGACATTCTCATACGCTTCAAGAATCAGATACGTCGTGGGGTTGACGGCATCCTCCCCGTCGCGCCCCACACCCCCGATAGTCGGAGAGCAGCTATCCGCGCCCAACTCGTTGCTCGTCTGCTTTCCGGCAAAGGGTAGCAACAACAAGCCACTGCTTAGCTTTAACAGCAATTCTTCGATCCAGGCACGCGCCTCTGTTTCATCGATACGCCCGGCAGCCAAATCCGCTTCGTAAAAAGCATTTAAATGCTGATCGAGCCTGCCGGTTGCGAAAATCCCAGCCATGCCATGCGCCAGCAATGCTCCAACATGCGTGAACCAGATCGTCTGCACGGCTTCTTTGAAGTTGCGTGGAGCTTCGTAAGGTACTTTACGGCAACGTTTGGCAATCTGCTCCAACTCGTAGCGTCGCTCCATGTCCAGGCAATGCTGCGCCTGCCGTTCGGCTTGCACGGCATAGCGTTCAGCCAGTTCCCTCATGGCGTCGCAGCAGATAATCACTGCCTGTAGAAATTCTTTTCCCCGTTCGTCCCCCTTCTTACGCGCCAGTTCCAGCCGCTGCAACGCCTCCTTTTTAACGCCGCCGAATCCCTTCTCCAGAATGCTGCGATGACCAAGAATCAAGTGGCCCTGCACGTCGAATGCGTTCATGACCAGAGCGATATTGTTGTACAAAATCGCCTGGATACCCTTGAAGGCATAATCCAGACCGACTCCAGGGACGGCAGTGGTTTCTTTCAGGCGTTTGAGATTCAAAGCTTTTACACGCCGCAGCAAACTGGCCGGATTCACAGCGGGGCGGAAAAACAGACCGTTCTTGCGCCACAACCTGTTTTTATAATCCCGTAACGTATTGCCGCGCCAGTATGGAAGAATTTCCTGCTGCAATTCCCTGCGGTCCGCTTCATCGATGCGATACGGTTGCCGCTCGCGTTGCAGCAAGGCATCCAGCTCTAGTTCCAGAATCAGGTTCATTTCGCCCCGCTCGACCGGAATTACGGTACCCACGACTTTGGACGAGCGCCACCCGGCGATCCGCTCCATCTCTTCGATATGAATCGATACATGCTTTACGGTATGCGCGAAAGCCTTGGCAGCGCGGATGGCCTTGGGTTGGTCTTCCGTTTCTCGATAGGATTGCGTGACGAAGCGAGCGCGCTCGATGCAGATCTCATAGGGCGCGGAAAGAATGCGATCTTTATACTGCGCGCAACGCGGATCGATAGACATGCAGAGTCCTTTCTGTAAAAACTTCCACTTGAAATTGTAACAAGTTATCCCTTAAAAGCAAGTGCAGTAGTGTAGATTTGAGGCAGGGTTAAAAGAATTGACAGCACCATAAAAAGCGACAACCGGGCCACATGGACCCGGCAGTCGTTATTGAAGCAACGCTCCTATCAACAGGGAACGAAAAGCTTACCAGTTTTCTCCCAACAGTTCAAAGTGGGCTTGCGGATGGGCGCAGGCAGGGCAGCTGGCAGGAGCTTCTGTACCTTCATGGACATAACCGCAGTTGCGGCAGCGCCACTTAACGCTTTGCTCACGCTTGAACACACGGTCTTTTTCAATGTTTTCCAGTACGCCACGGAAACGTTTTTCATGCTGTTTCTCGGCAACGGAAACCGCCTCGAACACCATGGCCACCGCCTCGAAGCCTTCTTCGCGGGCAATTTTGGCGAAACCGGGATACATTTCCGTGTGCTCGTGATGTTCACCGTCAGCCGCAGCCAACAGGTTTTCGGTCGTCGCGCCAATCACACCCGCCGGAAAAGCCGCCGTGATTTCGACATCGCCGCCCTCCAGGAACTTGAAGAAACGCTTGGCGTGCTCTTTTTCCTGATCCGCCGTTTCCTCGAAAATACGAGAAATCTGCACGTAACCTTCTTTACGAGCCACACCAGCGGCATAGGTGTACCGGTTGCGCGCCTGGGCTTCACCCGCAAACGAAATCAGCAGATTCTTTTCTGTCTTGCTTCCTTTGATTCCCGCCATAACTACTCCTCCTTTATTGCATTCATTCAATAAGTGTGACTCATTTTCACATTAATCGACCGGGCGAAACTCGTCTTTTTTCGCACCACAGACCGGGCATTCCCAGTCTTCCGGGATATCTTCAAACGCCGTGCCGGGATCGATACCATCAGCAGGCGCTCCCTTTTCCGGGTCGTAAGTATAACCGCAAATCTTGCAAATATATTTTTTCATGTACAGACCTCCCTCTCACTATAATTTTCGCTGTGTTTGTCGGCATCGGAATATGAAACGAAAATAAAGTATCTCACTTTAATTTCTTTGTCAAATCAATACATAATCCCCTTAATAAGAATCATTACAATGTATGACGAAAGCCGTTTATACTTTGAGCGGCCTCACGTATGATCACAATGGAAGTCCATTCGTTTACAGGAGAAACATCATGCACGCCCATCGAATTCTGCTTCCGTTTTTGCTACTGATGCTGGCTTTTGCCTGCGATGACGGGGACCAATCCACTTCGCTTTCCGATAGCGACAGCATGGACAATATGACCCCCGCCGATATTGACGAACAGGCGGATGGGGACTCAAACGGCGATGGCGATATGAACAGCGACGGTGACGAGATTGCACCGATCTACGAAGGGCCGTTTTTAGGCGTCGCTCCCGAAAAGAAACCGGCAGAGGTCGTTACCACTTCCCCTGCAAATAATGATGTACTTATAGAAACGCCTTCCGACGTCTCCATCCTGTTCAATACGGCATTGCCAGCCGGAGCTTCGGTGCAAGTGTATCGCAACAAAGAGAAGATCGCCGATTCGGATATTTTGACCGAAAATGACACGGTGCTTTCCGCGAGCTTACCTGAAACCGCCGGTATCGGTGTGTACGACGTGATCTACACATTTCTCAGCAATAATGAAGAAGTACAGGGATATTTCGTATTTTTTGTGGAGTTGGACAAGTATGAGGATCAGCAATTAGACTCCATCCTGGATTTCCGGGAAAATTCCATTGCCGGACCACAGTACGTGCCGATGGAAAACTACCAACTGCAAATCGACGGTCTGGTGGATCAACCGACAGATTACAGCTACGACGAAGTGCTGGCGAATTCCCAT
Organism: Myxococcota bacterium; assembly: GCA_965140415.1. GTDB lineage: Bacteria > Myxococcota_A > SURF-8 > SURF-8 > SURF-8. The sequence goes on along the minus strand of OZ223209.1, from coordinate 1,766,732 downwards.
TTCAAGGAAGTCATGGAACTACACTGTGTGGAAGGCTGGCGGGCCAACGTTTTATGGGAGGGCGTCCGCCTGGATACCCTTATCGAAGCCAGCAAACCGCAACCAGAAGCGGTAACGGTCATTTTCCATTGTTACGACGGCTATACGACTTCGGTGCCGCTGTCCTATGTAATGGAGTACAAACCTTTATTGGCCTTTAACATGAACGGTATCGCCCTGCCCGCCATGCGCGGTTTTCCCTTCCAGCTTGCGGCATATGAGAAGTGGGGCTACAAGTGGGCCAAGTGGGTCACTCGCATTGAACTATCCGACGACGAGCAGTACCGTGGCTACTGGGAAAACGTCGGCTACAACAACGACGGCAGTGAAGATGGTCCGATCTTCGACCGCAACAAAAAGCGCATCACGAACAGTTGTACGGTCAAAGTTAAAACCGAGAGATAAATTATGATTTAATTCAGGCGCTTACGCTTGCGCAACCACCATTCCAGGGCGATCAGAAAAACCAACAGGCCCAATACGGTGCTGTTGTCCCAGATCGGCACATCGCGTTTTTTACCGATGCGCGCCACGGTGTTGACTGGGAATTGGAAATCGGCAGGCATTTTATATGGCAAAGACTTGAACTCGCCGCCGGTTTCCTTGGCGATTTTACGCAGCCGGTCGAAGTCCACCGCCACATCTCGGAACTCACCGGAATTACTGGAAACATACAACAACAACTCTTCCCGCTCGATTTCTCCCGCAGCAGGATCGACGGTTTCCACCTGCACCGTCATCACGCCTTCCACTTCCGGAGCGGCAAACCGTGTAATTACCGTGCCTTCGCTATCGGTTGCCAGTTCTCTATCGAACAGGGGTTTGCCACTCGCCTTTTCGATAGCCCTGACACGCAACCTTGCATCGGCTTTCGGCTGGAAATCATCGTCGGTCAGGCGGATATCGAGCTGCACTTCCTGCCCAGGTGAGGGATTGTCTTTATCCGCCCGCACCGCAAGATGCTTCAAGTCCGGATCTTTGATCAGCCAGCGCAGCGCATTACTCCAAAAGCGGGTATAGAGTTCTCCATCGCCACCCTGCTCGATTTCCGATTGATACCAGAGCCAGGTCGAATCGAGCGCCGTAGCCAGTACGCGCCCCTTGCCCGGCCTGCGCAGTGCAATCGCCGGAGCAGGTTTTCCACCCGTTTGCAAAGTGGGATGCTCCGCCAGCACCAGCGCATCCGGTAGAGCCATCAATCCCAGGTTCAAACCCAATAATTCCGGTGCCTGCTGCCAGGCTGCCCGATTGGCTTCCATTCCCTGGCGCAGGCGCATAATCGGGTGTCGCAAACCTTCCGGTGTGACCTGCATCGCGAAAGGTGCGGAACTGGCCGCCGGATCCTGCAAACTGATATCAAAGGGCAGGACATCCTCAATCGGAGTATTGTCGTAGCCTCCCGGCCCATAGGAGACGTCGCCGCCTAACACCAGCAATGCTCCGCCTTCAAGCACGTAGCGCCGGATATTGGGTAGATAGTGGCTCATCTCGTAACCCTGGTAGGTGAAATTCTGGAAAATCACCAGATCGAAGGTGTGCAGTTGTGTGTCGAACAATTCCTGCGTCGGGAAGGGAATCAGCGACAATTCCCGCTCGGGCACCAGTTGCAGATCCGCATTGGTGCGCAAAATGAAAAAGGAGATCAAATCCACATTGGGATTGTTCTTCAAAAAGCGCCGCAGGAACTGCTCGTCGTAATCGGGATGACCGCAGACGTGCAGCACGCGCACTTTATCGCGGATCACCTCGATAATGAAACTGCGCGTATTGTTCTGCGGGATGGCGTCATCGGTGAAAAGCGGCAGCTTGACGGTATAGACCGCACGTCCGACCCGCTCCGGCGTAAAACTGAACGCCGCTTTCACGACTTCACCGGACGGCACGACCAGATTCTGTGACCCGATCGGGCGGCCATCGGCTTCCAGCGTGACTTGAACCGGACGTTCCGGGTAGCCTGTAGAAGCGATATCGACTTCGATGGTCGTCTTGTTGTGCACGAATGCGAAACCATCGTAGCGCACGTCACGCACCGCCATATCCTTTACTGCGCCTTCCGTTCCCGCACCGAATGCGTACACCGGCACCTTGGCCTTTTTCAGCGTGGCGAGGACATCTTCCAGCAGTTGTTCCGTTCCAGGCGACGGATTACTCACGCCATCGGAAACCAGCACCACCGCCGCCACTTCGCCCTTTCGGAACTGATCCGTGGAAACGGAAAGCGCCGCGCCGAAATCGGAATAATCTCCAGAGGGTTCGCCTTTGTCAGTCAATTTGGAAAGCGGAATCGAAGAGGGTTTCTGCTCGAAACTGAAAGCATGTAAATGATGACTTGCCGCAATGCTTTTAACCCAGGAGGTATTTTCGCTGAAGAATTCATTTGCCATCGCGGCCCGCGTCCGGTCGCCGTCGCCGGCCAGTAGCGACATCGAGCGTGAACGGTCGTTCATCAATATCACGTGGCTTTTCTGTTGCAGCCGTTTCTGCAATTGCACGGCGGGTTGCAGCCAAAGCAGCAATAAGCCCGCCAGAAACAGCAGACGCAGCCCCAATAGAACCAGTCGCCAGCGGCGCGAAGGCAGCCGTTTCAGATTCAAGATAAACAGCGGAATCAATACCGCCACTATAAGCCCTAAAATGACCAGTTCGATGCGGTTCGGCTGGTGCAGAAACACCAGTTCCCAGAAGTTGAACTCCCCCGCCGCCTGCTGTCCGACCAACCACTCGATCATCTGCGCCTGCGCTTGAGAATAAAGGGGATATGCACCTGATCGCTCTTGTAGTTGGTACACAGAGCGTACATCGCCAGATTCACACCGAAACGAAACGCCATTTCGCGCTGTGCTTCGCCGCCGGGGATCACCGGAAACTGCCAGTTGCCGAAGTTATCGCGCAGCCATGCGCCACCCACATCGTTTTGCGAATACACCACCATCGTGCGGTTATCGCGCGTGATTCCTTCTACAAAACTCTTTCGCTGTACGCGGCCCCAGCGACCGTCTAGCAGATAAAAGGACTTGAACAGGGTATGCTCGGCGGGCAGGGTTTGCAGCGGCAGGCGAGGGAAAAGGCGTTTCAATTCCCGCCGCACGCTTTCGTCGAAACCGCTTCCCATGTCCGGGTTGCCATCGATGAACAAGAAACCGCCGAATTGGAGATGACGGCGCAAGCGGGCAATCTGCTCGTCCGAAAACGGCTCGAAGGCGGCGTCGCCACTCATGTAGAAGACCGGTTTTTTAAAGAATTCGGGTGACTCGATAGACACTTCACCCTGTTCCAGTTTAGCCTCGATGCTGGTGCGCTTCATCAGTTCCCAGGCCAGCCGTTCCTGAGCGCCTTTACGGCGATCGTAACTGCCCGAATAAACCAGGGTCGGCATTTCGAATAGTGACTCCGGTCCGAAGGCGTGCAGCACCGCAGGACAAGCCAGAGCGCAAAGCCCTGCCGCCGAAGATGCCAAGAATCGCCGCCTGGAAAGAGTCACTGTTTCCGTCTCCATCTCGCCGCAATGCAGCGATGTTCACCAATAAAACCGCTAGAGTGTAGCACAGGCCCTTACGGCGTGAAAGAGGATAAACCACTTTCGCGGCGTGGTGACCCATGCAACTCCGATTCCCCCTGCCATATGAGAGGTTGTTTACCGGCCCTTGAAATTCGCCTCGCGGCGTTGCAGGAAGGACATCATCCCCTCTTGCACGTCTTCGGTAGTCATCAGTTTGAGCAATTCGGGCAACAGCTTTTGCATGGCTTCGTTTTCGGCGTGCGCGCGCGCCTGGCGAGCCGATTTCAATGTGGCATATACCGCCAGCGGAGCCTGCTTGCAGATGATCTCGGCGATCTGAAGCGCTTTTTCCAGTTGCTCGCCCGGTTCCACCAGTTCCTGCACCAGCCCCAAACGAAACGCCTCCGGTCCCGTGATTTCCTCGCCGGTGAGCAGATAGCGCATGGCATTACCCCAGCCGATTTCGTGTAGCAGGCGAATCGTACCGCCGCCCACCGGGTAGATGCCACGCTTGACTTCCAACTGGGCGAAACGCACGTCGGAGGCAGCCACACGAATATCGGTCGTCAGCATGAATTCCTGCCCGATGGTATAACACATTCCTTGCACCGCCATCACCACAGGCTTCATCACGCGCTTGGATTCATCGAAACCGAACGGATCGCAAGCACCTTCGGGAAGTTCGGGCATACTGCCCGCACCGAACGTCGCCCCCCACTCGGCCAGATCCAGACCCGAAGTGAAATGATCGCCTTCCGCATACACGACACCGCAACGTAAGTCGTCGTCCCGCTGCAACTCACCCAGCGCCAGCCCCAGATCCTGATACATTTTCACGCTGAAGGCATTGCGTTTGTTGGCGCGGTTGACACCGATCAACAGAATATGCCCATTGCGTTCCACTTTGATATGTTGGTCGCTCATCGTTCCTCCTTTACAAACACTTTTCCGAACGGATTCATCATACTCTACCGAGCCGGTTTGGCAAGAAAAGAGCGAGCCACATCAGGCAACTTATCGCAATTCATCAAAACATTGCACATCACAAGGTCGCACGGTATGATCCGCTGTAAAAAAGACTTTGCACCGGTGGGGTTCTTCGGTAGTAACCGCTATAATGAAAATCGGCAGGAGCCGCAAACGCAGTCAAGATGAAAAACACAGAGAAATCAAACCGCTCTAAATTGAAAACGTTTCTTCTATACAGCCTGATTTACCTTGTTGGAGGCTTTGCCTTTGCAGAGGTCTTTTTCCGGTTGTTCTGGATCGAGCCACCGCTCACCTACATCGTGCAGGGTAACGATCCGATTTACCATCACGTGCCGATCGCCTTCGCCAAGGCGGGATTGGGGACATACGACTATCGTGGGCGCACGCTGCCGAAACACAAAAATCCAGACACGGTGCGTGTAATCTTTTTCGGCGACAGCTTCACTTACGGCTTTACACCGCACGATCAGACCATTCCCTACCACTTCGAACAACTCGTCAAAGAGAAATTCCCCGACCACCAAATCGAAATCTTCAACTTCGGCTTCGTCTCCTACTCACCGATTATCCAAAGAATTCAATACGAACGCCTGGTCAGACAATTGCAACCCGATTGGGTGCTCGATCTGTTCGACACCTGCGACCCGATCGACGACGCCATCTACCGCGACCTGGCGCAGTTCGACGAGCAGGGCAATCCCACAGCGGTTGTAGGCGAAGAGTTCTACAACACCGGGCTGCGCCGAAGCGTATTGATCCGTTTCATTCAGTTTGCCTACCGGCTTGTGAAAAACGACTGGCACTACCTGCCGATGGAACTTCGCCTGATCAATCGCGGGCTGTACATCGAAAATCCGCGCTTGCTGCAACCGATGCTGGATTACTCTTTCGACTTGAATGCCAAGCTTGCCAAACGCGCACAGTCCGACGGCGCACGCACGATCTTTTTCAATTACCCCTGGCCCTTTCACCTGCGCGATACCAGTGAATTCAAAACATGGCTGATGAGTTGGGGCGTACAGGACGGAAAATGGACGACACCGGAAGAGCGGCCTTTCTCCCAGATCTGGCGACAGGAATGCGATAAAAGACAGTTGACCTGCTACGATTTTTCACCGGAAATACGCCAAATGGAAGAAGAATTAGGTGACAACAGCCGCACCGCGATTTACAATCAACAGGACGCACACTTTACCGGTAAAACCAACAAGCGCTTTGCGCGCTTCATCTTCGATCGCCTGCTTGAGAACGGTTTTCCTCAGGCCACTGAAAGGGACACGAAATGTCCTGGGCAATGACAAAACCGCGAATAATAACGATTACTTATAATCGCTAGGTACAAAATCATGGAAACCAAGTCGCTTTTATTTTTGATATTGGTTTTGTTACTAGGACTGTGTTCCTGCTCTGACTACACTAATATTCCGGAAAACAGCAATACCATTTTAGATGAAAATCCCGAAATCGGTTCGCATAGAATACCAACCAGAGTAATTCCTGTTCCAACCTCAGATATAAGTCCTCAGCTACAAGCACTGATTAGCCAGCCACTTAACCCAATCTTCAATGCAATCCCCAGGAATGAGGAGGAATGGAAAATACTTGTTGAAAAAGTTTCCAATGCTGTTTTGGCTAGCTTGCCGAAATTAGAGGAGAGGCTATGTGTTGAGTATAACTCAATCACAATTAATGGAGTACATGCTTTCATTGTAACACCGAAAAATCTCACCAAAGAAAAAGAAGAATTCCTTTTAATACATTTACATGGGGGTGCTTATGTTTTTAATCCTGGCAAATCAGGACTTCCCGAAGCCTTCATGTTGGCAAGTATAGGTGGTTATAAAGTAATTTCTATCGACTACCGAATGCCACCCGACCACCCTTATCCAGCTGCCTTGGATGACGTGATGACAATATGGGTCGCACTATTGAAAACTCATGATCCAAATAAAATGGGAATTTTCGGCACTTCCGCAGGTGGAGGCTTAACCTTGGCGATGATCTTACGTGCAAAAGATAAAAACTTGCCGTTGCCTGCTGCTATTGCACCAAACACACCGTGGACTGATCTTAACCAGATCGGTGACTCCTATTTCATCAACGAGTGGATTGATAACATTCTCGTATCATGGAACGGCATATTGGGACGAGCAGCCAAGCTTTATGCGAACGGACACAATATGAAAGATCCTTACCTGTCACCCATTTATGGTAACTTCTCGGGCTTTCCACCAACCATCTTGACCAGTGGCACACGCGATCTGTTTCTTTCCAACGTTGTACGTGCACACCGTAAACTAAGGCGCTCCGGGGTTGAGGCGGATCTTAATGTTTATCATGGGTTCACCCACGGACATGCGGTTTCAATCCCGACTGCCCTGAGTCCTCTGAGATGTTCAGGGAAACTGCAAACTTCTTCAAAAAGCACCTTGGCCGATAACTAATGGAATGCCCTGTTAATATAATCCGTTTTCATATATGTCATTTCGCACTCTTCGTTCCGCATATTTCAATAATATTTCTATGGGACAGTCCTATCCCAACGCACTTCAGGTGCACCTAGTCGCAAGTTGACTTCAACACCAGAACGATTGACACTGACATACTGAGACTTTGACCATTCAGATAAATCCTGTTGGCAATATTTAAATTTCTCGACGTAGGTCGGTAAAAGGGTTTTTATAGAATATTCCAAATTATACTTATTATGTCCCGGTACACTTTGCATACCATACCAACTACAGTTTCCGGAAACATCTGGAGGTAGCATCGCAATATATTTATCTGACTTACCTAAAAAATCAATCGCTCGTTTGCCAGAATAATAAGGGATTGTTCCCGCCCAAAAAACGCCTATACTTGCATCGTCGGTAAGCAAATCTCTAAGCACAACGGCAACGTTCACTTTCTGGCTATTTTCTTTGGCAAGATATGACATCTGTTTAAATGAAATTTCAGGCCAAAAGCGCAAATTTGCCACTGACAATCCTGTCAATAGAACACAAGTAATCAAGATCCATCGCACTGAATTTAATTTTTCTAGAACCCCTGTTCCTATTGCTAATTGCTTAGTAATAATGGAAATTAAAACAGAAGAGGTAGTAACAACTAATATTATAATAAGAGGCATCGTTGGTGCGAGAATACGCCAATAATTCCAAGGATCTCCACCAGTATATATTTGATATACAATAGTAGTCAGCACGGTCGCAAATAGCAATACTGCATATCTCTTATTCCATGTAAACAAACTCGAGAATGCAATGACAAGAAGAATGCTCGTCTCTTTCAGGTAAGATCCAATAAAGCCTACACCGTTTAATAATCTCAAATGAAACGGCATTCCTTGCAACTTGAGAGTGTAGGTATTAGGGAGCATGCTACCGTAGTACATATACTGAAACAACAGCTTTCCAAAGATAAACAACATAATTAACCCAATGGAAAACAGCAAATCTTTCGCAATAGTTCTACGGCAGTCAGATTTAAGACAAAATAAAGACAAATAGAGCCAGATAACCATTGTATAGATCAATGCATCAGGCCTAACTAAATATGCCATTCCAGAAAAAAAAGCCGCCATCATCACACTGGACAATTTCCCATTCTTAATGTATCGAAAAGAAAAAAGAATACTTGATAAAATAAGAAGTGTAAGCAATCCCGTTTCCATCCCCATTAGCGTCCAATACACCAGCGGATAGTACAAAAGAACGCCAAGCCATGTTAGAATTCTAAATAACGATTTACTGTTTGTTGTCATAGATTCCGAGAATTCATCTGAAATTTTTGTTGAAACATAGGCAACAACCAACATTACAAATACACCAAAGAATTGAATCGACAGCACTGAGTTCGATTTGCTTAATATTGAGGCAGGGACGGACATTATTAATGTCATTAAAAGATTTGTAAAACCTTGAACTTTTTCGCCATCATTCCACACGAGTCCGATTCCGTGTGCAAAGTTCCACGCATACCGCATAGATATCATCGCATCATCGAACAAACAAAAATACCGTTTCCCATCAATTGCAATTGAAGATGATCTAAAAATAAAGAAACAACTCCATATGAAAAAGCCAATTGAAAAGAACCCTAAAATAAGCTTTTCAAAACGCACCCACCCATTACCTAGCGATTCGTTTATTCTTAAATCATCTTTAAGTATCCAGCTTATAAGACAAACAAAAAACAAAGCGACCGCATAGTGAGTGATGTCTAGAACTAGTTGGTATATCAGAATACTTGAAGGAACGAAATGAACATAAAAAGAAAATAGCACAGGGATCGTTAATAAAAGAGGTAAGATCCTCCAATTAACAAGGATGCGCTTAAACAATGCTATATAAAGTAGGGAGTACGCCAGTAGTCCGAATATGGATGAGAATATTATCAGAAAACTTGTTGACCATTGGCTTTCTCGTATTCCTTTGAGAAGGAAAAAGAAGAAATCTTCGACATGACTTAATAGAAGAGACAACAAGACCCCATACAAAACGAAAACGGCAGCAGTCCCACTTGATAAAATTTTTATGTTAAATGGGGATATCTTGTTGGACTTTTCACTCACATTATACGCCTGTGCCAAAAACGAATTGAGGTATTCTACCCTGAAGGTAGTAGAAGTCAATATATTCTTCATCAGAGTTGTCGAGTGTTAAAAGACGGGTAATATCTCCCAGGCAGGAATCCGGTAAAGTTGAGATTCTCCAACCACGACTTTACAGTAGGTATCACCCACATACAAGTTGCTCCCGAAAGAGCAGGCTGCCAAGCGAAAAATTATGTTCCTCGAAAAAAAACGCTTGGCGACGTGGAGGTAGCCCAAGTCTGGCGACAGGAATGCGACAAAAGACAGTTGACCTGCTACGATTTTTCACCGGAAATACGCCAAATGGAAGAAGAATTAGGTGACAACAGCCGCACCGCGATTTACAATCATCAGGACGCACACTTTACCGGTAAAACCAACAAGCGCTTTGCGCGCTTCATCTTCGATCGCCTGCTTGAGAACGGTTTTCCTCAGGCCACTGAAAGGGACACGAAATGAAACGCTTTGCAACCTTATGCTGCCTCGCGCTGCTCTTTTTTTCCTGGTCCTGTTCGGATAACGACGACGACACGGCATCCGCAGTAGATCTGCAGTTGCAGGCGGTGCAGAACCAGTTTCAAAGCGCGTTTCATGGAGAATCGCTGACATTGTCACTCAATGTAGTGGACGATGATGCTCAGCCCGTTGCAGGACAGCTCATCACGTTTTCCCTATTGGATGGTGAAGGCCAAAGCAGCGTGGAGCAGGCCGATATCACTCCTTATTCGATACGAACGGATGAAACGGGCATCGCCCAAACCACGGTGCAGCTAGGAAACAGCAGCGGTCTGGCGTTGATCGAGGCGCGTCACGAATTGAGCCTGGCCGCACCGATTCGCTTCCAGATTTTCAGTTTCCACCCAATCGACGAGCAACATCACTCGCTGTGCGTGTTGTCGATCAACGATTTCCATATGCGCATGCTGCCTCACGAACGAGACCGGCTTTCCTTGGGAGGACTGGCAAGGCTGGCAACGATCTTCCGCACCATCCGGGACAACAACGCGCAGAAAGGCATTTCCACACTGATCGTCAACAGCGGAGACGATTTCGAAAACACCTTGTTCCACAACGTATCCGGCGCGATCAGTCGCCTGTATGAAATCTACGATGCCATCGGAGTGGATGTGGTACAGGTGGGAAATCACGATTATCATTTTGGAATTCCCATGCTGGACAGTCAAATCGCCACAGCGGAATCCCGATTCCAGGATGGTGACAAAGGCCACCCGATGTACTTCATGTGGGGCAACGTAGATCCTTCCACACTGAAAGAGGATTACCAGTCCTATGTGTCATCATTCGAAACCGACTTTTCGCACAACGAGGCGGATATCCGCTACAATCAGAACCTGGTATTGGATCTGGATGGTCTGAAAGTCGGTTTGTTGGGCGTAACCACCGACGCTTCCATCTATACGCAGGTAGCGGGCGATCCGTTCTTTTATCGCATCATCGGCGCTCCGCGCGACTATTCGGAAGGTTTGACCTTCTTCGATCCCGATCCCACCGGCAGCAGCTATATTGCAGACGGTCTGGATAGTTTGGACGAGCAAGGCGCGCAGGTGACCATCGTGGCCAGCCATGCCGGACTGGGTTTCGGCGACCGGGTGAACATCCCCGCCGGTAAAGATGAATTCATAGCCCGTTACGGCATCGGCGCAAATTCAGGACGCGCAATCGACCTGTTGCTTTCCGCCCATTCACACATTCAGTTGAACCACCCTATCCTGATCGATAACCCAGCCGGGAGTGAAACCGTGGTAATTCAAGGGCGTGAAGCGGGTGAATTCGTCACAGCCAACCTGCTCGAAATCGATACGACACAAAACGAGGCGACCGTCACGCACTCTCATCTAATTCAGGTAGATCAAACCATCCAGGAAGATGAAGAAGTCTCCGAATGGGTCGATCAACTGAACGGCATTTTGATCGAACAATACGGCGATGTTTACGATACTCCGCTGGCTGATTTTTCCATCGATCTGAGCCACCGCAGCCGTGCGCCAAGCGGTCTGGGACAATACCTGGCAGACGCTTTCCTATGGAAATTACAAGAAGAAGACGTCTTATGCGATGTCGCCATGGTCGTGCCTTCGATCTACCGCGCCGATCTGACAGCCGGAACGCTGACGGAAAACGGCGCGTATGATATCGTTCCGCTGCACAATCTGGATGAAAACGGCTTGAACGACGAACCTCTCGTGGTGCTGCTTTTCCAGCCCGGAACTTTCGACTTGAGCGCCCTGGGCATCGAAGAAAGCCGCCGCGAAGACATTTCGATTCTGGAATACGTGCTTGAGTTGGTTTACTCCATCGAAGTGCTGGATACGGTCTACGCCGGTGCCAGTAAAGAGTTCAACCTGGAAGTGATGCAGTTTTCCAACTTCTCCTATCAAATCGACCCCAGCGGTGAACCCTTCCACCGCCTCGTTCCCGGCTCGATTAAAATCGGCGGCGAACCGATGGACACCGAGCGCAGCTATCGACTGGCCATGGTGCATTCCATCGGTAGCAACCTGGCGTATATTCTGAACTTTGTCATTACCGGAGAGAGAAGCGACGGCAGGTGGATGTCGAGACCGATTACATTGCAGGGGAACGAAGACCTGCCTTACCTCGATAGCGGCGTAGTGGCCTGGCAGGCGTTGCGGGATTACGCCAAAACCTTTGGCGAAGAACAAGGGCCGATCCCGGAAAATATGATTGTTACCGGCGAGCGTTTCCGCACGCGGCAGCCGGATTTGACTGTCAATCCCATGGACATCGTTTTCTCGGATACCGCCCCGCTGGTGGGGAGAGAAATTGATATCACGCTCACCGTGCGCAATCTCGGCGATGTAGCCGCCAGTGGCGATGTAACACTGTATTATGAAAGCACGCCATGGGATCTGACCGACGATGACGATGGGCGTTTGGGGCTGGAAGGCTTTGATGCGGAATTCACCGGTTCATTGGTAAAAATCGCTTCACTGCCGGTGACCGTCGCTCCCTATCCGGTAATGGAAACAATTTCAACAAAGTGGACGATTCCACGCGATCTGCCCACCTACGATTATCCGATCGTCGTGCGCATCGAAAACGTTCGCAGCACCACCATCAACCCCAATACGCAGGAAGCGTATCAGGAATTCATTACCGGCAACAACGACGGTCCCGACCAGCGCCGCTATGTGCGGATTTATCGAACGCATCAGAAAGTGGAAGAGGAGTAGGAGAGAAGTTTACTGCCGTGTAAAACGTCCATCAGTAGATACATGAATCGAAGATCGTTCCCGCAGATAATTGACCATCAGATCCCGCAAATTGATGCCGGTATCATACTTGTTGCGACCGTCCTTTAACTCCCGGTAACCGTCGCCGCCGGCAGCCAGGAAATCGACTGTTGCCACTTTATAGGTTTTGAACAATTTCAATCCTTCAGTACCGATCTTGATATTGGTGGGCACACCATTCTTCAATGTGTACCGCAACCCGGAAATCTGTAGGAAACCGCCAAAAAGCTCATCCGGTCCCGGCCCGGTCAAGCCCGTAACCGCGCGCTTTAAAATATAGTAAAGTTCCTCACCGGTTATCTGCATCGTAACGATGGTGTTGTTCATCGGGAAAGCCCGCATGACGTGGCTCAACGTGACCTCGCCGGGAGGAATGCTGGCTCGAATAGCGCCGCTGTTGATCAACGCAAGATCGGAACGGGTCTGCAAACGCATCAAATCCGCTGTCAAATCACCAAGATTGGTTTCTCCAATACGGATGTGCCCCCGTTCGCCATCCAGAAATTCCTCGTTCTTTCCCACCACCTTATTGATTTCGCTGTCCAGCTTTTGTCGATATTCCTCAATGACTTCTGCAACCTCGGGATGCTCGGACATATCGTCGGTGATTGGAATCAGTTCATAGTTTTTCAGATAACCACGATCCTCGCGTACTTGCAGATCGACACGGCCCAAATACAATCCGCGATCCACTGCTTGAGCAATAATCACTTCACCCAACATGCGCGGCTGCGGCAGATAAGTATGAGAATGTCCCCCAAGAATCACATCCAACTGCGGGAAATGACGAGCGACTTCAACATCCGCCTTGTATCCCAGGTGGCTGAGTAACACCAGCACATCGCTTTTGTCGTCCAGTCGGTCGATCATCGATTGCATGGCCAGATCGGGACGGGAAAAACGCTGGTTACTCACATTGCGAGGATGTGTCGTCACCGGGGTTTCCGGAGTCGTCAAACCCATCACTGCTAATGTCAATCCATTTTTAGTATGGAACATCTGATAAGGGTCGAAAATCATTTTAGAGGAATTCAACTCGAACACATTGGCCGATAACAGTGGAATTCCGCTTAATTTCTGCAACTTCAGCAGTTTCTCGAAACTGTAATCGAAATCGTGATTACCAACACAGATGGCATCGACACCGGCAGCCTTAAACGCCTTAGCCTCCACCTCCCCTTCAAAGGCGGTGGATAGTGGCGTCCCCTGCAAGACGTCACCGGAATTGAAAAAGAAGGTATCGATCTTTTGAAGCTTGTTTTCCTCACGAATTTTCGCGACAAGCTGCGCCATTCTGGCAAATCCACCGGAAAGCTTTGCGTCCTTATAATTCCGCTCGAAAGGAAGCAAGTGGCCGTGAAAGTCGTTGAAAAACAACAGCGTAACTTCTTGAGCAGTATCGTTGACTTCGGGTTTGGGATCGGAAGAACAGGCAACAAACAGCAAAATCGCCAGCACGATCCATCCTATCCACAGCCGACCGGCAATTTTAACTGGCACTCCCGTCACGCCATCTTCCTTATAAATAAAAGATATCTTTAAAGAGACAAGGGCGAAATCGTTCGACAATTCCCTTATGCAAAGCGTTTGTATTATAGGTATGGGAACAAGCGGACGCAATGTTTTTCATCTGCCTGATGAAAGGATTGCACGAAATCGGATATGGGAAGAACTTGCCATAGCTTCAATATTCCGGTAGAAGTGAACTGTTTCCATCATCGAATGACGTAAAGGAGTAGAATTCCCCTTATGACCTGCAACCGAATCGCTTTTGCCGCCCTGTTGCTGTTAATCCTCTCTTTCCAAGCCAAGGCCCAGGCTCCCTATCCATTGCCACCACCGGAACAACAGGGAGAAACGCTGGAAAGTATCCATTCCGAGCCATATTTCTCCGATGAACGCTATCAGGCAATGCAAACGGCCTGCGACCAGAACGATCTCGAACAATGTGTCACACAAACGGAAACAGCCCTGGCTGCCGAGCAGGATGACGATCAGAAACGGCGCTTGTCGTTCTTACTGGGACTGCGCGCGTTTGAAGCACAGCAAATGGAGAAAGCAGAGCAGACGTTTTTACAGATCAACGGCAGCTACAGTTTATTACAGGGCTACATTGCCTATTATTTGGGGGAAATCCAATACCAGAGCTACCAATGGCAACAGGCATTGGACTGGTACCAGCAAGTTCCATTGGACAGCCGCATCGCAACACAGGCACGCTTTCGCATCGCTTCTTGCCGCAGTAAATTAAATGATCCCGACGCTCGCATGCTGCTGGAATTGATCTTGAAAAACGAACCGACTCATTTCCGCAGCACCCAGGCTCGCTATGAACTGGCGGAAATCCTTGGCGAAGCCGATGCCAGGCAGGCCAAACGATTGTATCTGGAAGTGCAGGCCGCGGAACCATTCAGCGGCTTCGGAAAACTGGCTCAGACACACATGCTTGAACGCAATTTCATCATGACGCCAAAAGATCAGGCAGAGTTGATGACCGCTCAAGCCCGCACCTACATCGACCAGTTCCGCTACCGCGAAGCCAACCGTCTACTGCAAAAAGGCTTGAAACAGCTTAAACGGCACGAATCCGCACCGTATTATGCACACATGCAGTTTGAACATGCGCGGGCTTATTTCAAACGCCGCCACTATAGTAAAGCCATTCCACTCTTTGAAGCGATCCAAAAGAAAGCAGCCGACGCGCAGTTACAGGGAGAAGCCGCCTATCTGCAAATCGACGCGCACCTGCGCAAAGGTGAAACCGAGAAAGCCATCGCGCTGGCCAAGCGATTTCCCAAAGAAAATCCGAATCACAAACGAAGCTGCGCTGTGCGTTCGCTATTGGGTAAAGCTTATAAAGAAAGCGACCAGGATGAGTTGGCCCTTCAGGCCTATCAGTCGTTGATCGACAATCACAAAACTTGCGGTCATCTTCCCGATGCAATGTGGTACGTGGGCTGGATGCAGTATAAGAACAAGCACTACGAAAAGGCGCTCGCCTCGTTCAGCACAATCAAACAGAATGACTTCGACCGATTTGAAACCGAGCGTGCCAGCTATTGGATCGGGCGCGTTCATCTGCTGCAAAACCAACGGGAAAACGCCATCTCGCAGTGGACCACTCTCGTCAAGGAGTATCCCCTGGGATACTATTCTTCGCTGGCGGCACAACGTCTACAGGAACTGGGCGCACCGTTACCGGAAGAGTTTCTGGCGCTACAGAAAGCGGAACAAGCCGATAAGCCGCTGGCCAACGCGCTGGATATTTCCATCAAACCATACTTGTACATGCCTCATTTCCGGCGAGGCATGGAATTATTGCGGCTGGGCCGCAACAGCGAAGCCAAGCGCGAGTTTCAAGCTCTTGAAAAAGGCTTTCCGAAAGATCAGAACCTGGTGTCCTTTTTGGCTTATCTCTACTATTTAAACGGCAATGTCTCCCGCAGCGTCTATTTCTTCCGCACCCGGCTGGACGACTTTGCCCGCAACTATCCATCTGCCAATAACGACGCGATCTGGAAGCTTGCTTATCCTCGCCCATTCAAGGGATTGACGGAGGTTCATTGCAAAGTTGTAGGACTTGACCCGCTGTTATTGAATGCCCTGATGCGGGAAGAGTCCTCCTTCGATCCCGAAATCGAATCATTCGCTCACGCAACCGGTCTGACACAGATCATGTATTCCACCGGGCGCTATATCGCCAGGCGGTTGAAAGTCAAACAATTCCGAAAAAGCGATCTGACCAACCCGGATATCGCCATCCGTTTCGGTAGCTTCTACCTGGAGGAACTGATCGATAAATTCAAGGGCAACCATGCCTTGGCCATCAGTTCTTATAACGGCGGCGAAACGGCGGTGCGGCGCTGGCTGCGCGAACATGGCGAGCGACCGATGGATGAGTTTATCGAAGACATCCCCTACAGGGAAACCCGGCGTTATACACGGCGAGTGCTGAAAAGCTACGGCATTTATCGGCACTTGTACGGTGATGGCGCCACCGGCTTCGGTCTTTGGAAGACGACAAAGCAGAAATAGCCAACAACAGAATGTCGTTTCCCCCAATAGCAAACGGCGGCCCACTTGGAGCCGCCGTTTGTATTAGATGGATCAGTCGTTTCGATCAGTAACAAATACCTTCCGCGCAAATCGGAGCTTCAGGCGGACAATCGCTGTTCTTTTTGCATCCCGGTACACATACCGAACGGGTCCAATCACAGACCCAGCCAGCTCCGCAGTCCGACTGCTTCTCGCAAGCTTGCGCACCCACCGAACCGCCGCGAGTTACATCGACGTCAGCCGGAATGATACGGCAACGACCGCGCTCTTCTTCGCAGTAGCGACCCTGGGGACAATCGCTGTCTCGCACACAATCCTGCACGCAAACGCCATCTACCGGCGGCGAACAGTAATAACCGGTCGGGCAGGAGGAATCGTTGGCACAGAGAATGATCTGATCTTCATCCGGTTCCTCGTCGCCATCCACCGGACAATCCCGGCACCAGCCGCGCTCGACAATACAACACTGCGGCAAGCATTCGCGATTGGTCAGGCAGTCGAAACCACAGTAGCCACCTGGTCCGCAATACTGACCATAGGGACAATCATCGTGATCGTCACAGGGAATACCGGTCTCCGCCGGCTCCGGATCGGGATCGGGGTCCGGATCGGGATCGACATCGGGATCAGGATCTTCGTCACCCGGCGGGAAGTGGAAGTCGTTGTCGTTCGGGTCGGGATCGAGGTCCGGGTCAGGATCGGGGTCCGCATCCCCATCAGGTTTGATAAGATCGAGATCACGATCAATATCCGTGTCCTTATCGCCGTCGACTATGGTGTCGTTATCGCCATCGGGCTTCGTCCCTTCTTCATCGCCATCGGTGGTGTCGGGAAGATCGCCGGGAGGCAGCACGTCGTGACACAAGCCGTCCGGGCCTTTCTCCTGACCATCCGGGCATACACCTTCCGCATCACCATCGCTGGTGCCGCTCGTACCATCGTCACAGGCCAACACAATGATCATCGCACTGATCAGAATACTACAAATCATAAGCCATCGAATCATTGAATTCCTCCACCTCAAAAACTACCGAAACGGCGCGCCGTGCGCCGCAACAACCGCACTTCCCTAGGGGCGCAGGTCGAAATCAACACCGGTCAGGTTTTCCTGAGCACTGCCACCGACCAGATAGGGACCCTGCTCCGCCAAAATCTCACGACCGCCAAAGCCATCGTAGCCGATCAGTTGCAGGTAATAACTGGTGTCCAATAACAGGCTTTCCACAAAATAGCTGCCTTGACCCGCCATGTCATCCTGATCCAATATCAGGTCTTCACGTTCGAGCAGCACCGGCAGAATCTCACCCCGGTAAACTTCCACACTGAACGTGTACCCGGAGTAACTGCTGTCGTAGAGCAATTCGCCGCTGATCGATCCGTAACCGCTACGGGTGGTATCGAACGTCAAATCGATCCCGTCGTATTCCTGCGCACTATCGATCAACAAGACGAAGTCATCGGGCTGCGCGGTAGGAATGGGTGCGGAAACATTTTCCGGCAGATCCACCGCGTATTGTCCCTGTAGATAATACGTGCCAAACTCGACGTTCGGGAAGGTATACAGAATTTCATTCGAACGCGAGCCGCTGGCCAACCAGGCACCTGCCACCGGATACGACAACTCGCTGTTGTCGTAGAGCCACACTTCTAAGAGATCGGCGTCCATGTATGACGCGGTAAAGACCGAACCGCTGACAGAAGCCAATTCCGAATCCTGGCTACCGAAGTGGAAATCCACACCGGTAAACTGCTGTGAAGGATTCTGCGAAAGGTTTTCAACCACAATCGGGGTGCTGATGTAGTCTCCCAACTCTCCCGCCGAAGCGGTGCTGTCGGTGACGTAAGCGGACACATAGTAGCTGCCGTTCGTCAATTTACGGATAGAATAGCTGCGCACACCTTCTACCAAATCACCGATGTCGGACATGTAGTGGTATTCCGGCAAACGCTCGAAACCGGTTCCATCTTCATTTTCGCCCCATACCCGCAAGCTCACTTCTCCATCCTGGTAGTCGGGCTCCAGGTAAATGTCGCCGCTGATAACCGCCAGGCGCGGATCGTCCAGGTCCATATAGAAATCTACATCGTTGGCCTGGGCGGCGGCTCCTGTACCCAGATACACCGGATTGAGCGGATAGCGCTGGTGATCCAGGTAGGGGATGGGCGGCGGAACCATTGTGAGATAAAGGTAGTAATTTTTCTGTAAGGGCAAATCCACGAACTGGTAGCTGACGGCGTACAGATCCGCCGATACCTTCACCATAATTAAATTGGTGCGCTGATCCAGTAGCTGTCCCGTGCTGTCTTCCAATTCAACCATAAACCGGATGTCTTCATCGCCCAGATCATCCAGAGCGTTGGAAGCGTAGATGTATCCACCGATCAGGCCGACCGGATCTTCATCCCCCTGAGGAATGCAAAGTCCCACGTGCTGATCGCAAAGAGCGTTGGCATATCCGGCACCGTATTGCGGACAGTCTGCGCTTTCACAGCAACCCTTATCGTCTGGAATCGGCATACATTCCTGAAGGTTGACATTGCAGAAATGACTGTGATCGCCGTAAATCGCTACGCAGTCCTGGCAGCTTTGACAGGGAGACACATCCTCGTCGCCGTCGATGGCGTCACAGATATCATCCAGCACGCACACGCCGTCGGCGCGGCAGCAGAACTGAATCCCGAATTCATCTTCGCACATTTCGTGCGACCAGCACTGAATGTCGCAGTAGTGATCGGGAGTGCAGAACCAGCCATCGGGGCAGTCGGTACGATAGGTACAGGTCGGACGATACAGCGGATCGCAGCAACCGGTGTCGGGATTGCACAACACACCCGAACGGCAGACGTCGTGGGTTTCGCAGGCGCGATAGTTGTTGTCGCACATGGGGATATCGCCTTCGACATCCCAATCGCCATCGATCGGCTTGAGTTCGCATAAGTGCGTATCGAGGTTGCAGAAATATCGGTTATCGGGACAGTCACGATCTTCCTGGCAGTCGCCGATGTCTTCGCGATCCGGCCATTCTTCAGCTTCGATAACATCCAGTTCGTCATCACCATCGGTCACGATCTGATCGCCATCGACGGTTTCGAAGTCTTCATCCGGCCAGATGATGCCATCGCCATCGACCTGATCACCGTCGGGATCGTCTTTATCACCATCAATGATTTGATCGCCGTCTTCGATCTGATCTTCGTCTCCGGTGCTATCGCCGTCGGAGCACTTCGGATCTTCCACGCATTCTCCGCGGAACCAGATGTAGCAAGGCGGACAGTTTGAATCGACGATTTCCACATCTCCGTCCGGACTGGAATCTCCGCCACCGCAGGCAGGCAGCACAAGCGCCATTGTGAAAAGAAGCGACAATAGCAGCCATCCATCCGCCAACCGGAATGATCTGTAAGGTTTCATACTTTCTCCTCAATCATTCATCGCCACCAACCGCACGGAACCACGAGTCATCGTTCAGGAGATGTTTTTGCAAAGTTGTACGTGCACCCTTTCATGGCGCCACGTGTTCCAAATCACTTATCAATCCAAAGTACCAATCGGTAAACACGGATCCGGCTGTAGAGTCGAGAAAGACTCCACAGCCGGATGTAATTCACATTCTTCTGCTCTAGGGACGCAGGGCGATATCGCTTTCGGAAGCCTGTTCAAGTTGCAGACTTCCCTGCGTACCTACTTCCGGGGTTCCCAATTGAGCTTCGGGAAACTCTACGGCGCTTTTCGCGCAACGGAAGCCCAGGTTGATCTGCCCTGCTCCTGGGGCCTCGGCCTGGCGCAATCCGGCTTCGATTTCCCGCTCCAGGAAGGAACCGCCGCGCACGACCTTGCGCGCACACTCCAGTTCACACGCCGCCGTGCTCTTTGAAATCTCGTTCACGTCCTCAGCAAAACCCATTTCGCGAATGACGTTGAACAGGCTGAATTCATTCTCACTCGGCTGCTGTGTCTCTGCACCATCTTCACACTGTTGCAGACAGATTTCGGTCGATTCCGGACCACGAGGCATCGTGACGTAATCCACCGCATCCAAAGGCAGCCACCAATCCTGTACCCATTCCGAAACGTTATTGAACAGGTTCAGCGGATCGATATCGGTCTGAACGGCGGGACCATGATGCTCAGCAACACTGACCGTATCGCCAAACTCATACAGATCATTATAGAAACTGGTCGAGAGACCGTCCGCATCGGACACCTGCCCCTGCGCAGCATAGAGCCATTCAGTGTCGTATGGCAGCCGCTTTTCCACCCACTGGCAATAGCTCTGCGCGTTGTCCCAACTGACGTTCACCACCGGGTAATCCTGGTAGGTTTCGTCCTCGTAGTACAACGGTCGGGTATTGGAAGCGAACAGGGTTTCAGGTAGAGCCTGACAAACACCTTCCGTCACACAGGCCTGATAGTCGGCATTGCTGACTTCCTTGCGGTCCATGTAGAACGGCAATACCAGCACTTCCTGGCTGGAGCCGTCATCGGAGCCGGAACCATCCAGACTGCCGGTGTCCAGCCGACCGCCACCGAAGAAAGCCATCGATCCAACACCCATGCGGGCGGCATTGGGATCGGCATCTTTACATGGTGGGTTGCCATCGCAATAACAGAGGTTGACGCGGTAGTCGGAACAACCGGTAGTCGCGCCCGCCAACGATTCACCCATCAGTTTAAAGTACCATGAGCCCGCCTTAACCGCCGGACCATGCTTGATGAAGTAGGTGAGCATGTCGTAGATGTTGTACGAATCCTCGCGATCGAAAGTAAAGTGGAACTGCGTATTCCAGCTTGAACCGGTCTGATCGCTATCGGTGCAACTCATATACTGATCACAGATCGTGCTCAACGCGCCGGGATTGTTGTCGTCTTCCGGCGTGGCATCCGGATAGCCACCGCTACAGCGCTTGTCGTTAACAGTAAAACTGTAGCTTTTGATCCCGCTGTAGGCCAGCGACCAGGGGTAGCCGGTACATTGGGATAGATCCGCATCCGGGTTGCAGTATGTGCTGTCCAGGTCCATATCCGCGCCGTATTCCAGAATGTATTCGCGCAGATTGGCCACCGTGGGATGAACGATCTCGAATTGCGGGTCAAACGCATCCGGGTCCAGATTGACACTCAATCCATCATCGCTCAATGAATGGTTACAGTAAATCTCATCCTCGTTGGGATGCGAATCGCTGCGAATGATCGGAGCATCCAGAGTGGAGACATCCACTCGCATCTCGAACCAGACTGGATCGCTGATGTTGCCGGCCATGTCCTCGGCCTGTACACCGAATTGATGCACGCCGATAGGAACCTGGACCGTAGTCCAGTAGTTGCTTCCGTCGATGGTCGTCACGATATATTCGTGAGCCGGATCGGAATGCTTGTTTACCCAATAACCACCGGTACTGGGAGCCACACGGCCGGACGCATCGGTGCGCAGCATCAACTTGTAATGGTAGCCCTTGATCGGAGCCGTCTTGTCTTCGCCCAGCCCCATGGGATCCTGCTCGGCGTCGAACCACTTGAAGCGCATGTAATTGCGGAAGGTCCACTCGCCATTGACAAGAGAAACCGTCGCCGGTTCGCTGACACTGCGGCCATCGACGGAAAGCGTACCCATTACCGGCTTGACGCTGTCGATACCCAGTTTATTGGTGACAGCAGGCGCCACAACCGGGTCGGGATCATCACGCAGACCCGAACTGTAGTTATGCTCGTCCTGTGTCTTGACACACCAATAATAGACGCCATCCGCCAGAGAAGTGATATTTACACTCTGCTGCAACTTGTAATCGTTGCTTTCTTCACTGTATTCCGGTGAATCCTTGGTCAGCCAGAACGGCGCAGCAGGAGCTGCCGGAGAACCGGAGCAGACGCCATTACCATCAACTGCCGTATACAACGCCATCTGGAATTCGACATCGTCGGCATGGTCGGTAGCCCCATCGGTATCGACGCAATTGAGCGGACCGCTGAGTCCCCAATCCACACAGGTGCCCAAAGTTGTGCACAAGTTGTAGATATCTTCGAGATACAGCCGGTCATTGTCGAAATCGGATTCGAAAGAGAAATCGACGCTGGAGAGCAGCGACTTGCTCACCCAGGTATCATCTGACGGGCTGGTCAGTCGCGGCGACTGCGGCAGGTAGGACGTATGGAAAACCTTGTCACAGCCGTACATGGTGTTATTACCGAAATAGGACATCAACGAGTTTGCATCTTCCAGTTGAATCTGCACGCCCTGATCCTGGTCCGGACGGTAATTGGCAGTGATAGGAGCCTTGTTCAGCATCCAGGCGAACTTGACATCCAACTGATCGCCGTCCTGCGTTACCGAGCACTGATCGGTCAGCAATGTGACCGTCGGGTTACCGTATTGATCTTCGTACTTCTTGGAGAAGCTCCACGTCGCACCATAGTCGTCCGTGGTGGCCTGGAAATATCCGCTCTTGTAAATGCCGGTACCATTCCAGATGCCGTGCGGCGAAACACGGAATTCGATGCTGCTGACATCCACATAGGTATCGGGGGTGGTGAGGTTATTAGCATCTTCCACCGTGAAATACGCTTCCTGCACGGTACCGCCAAGTTCGGGTTGCGCAGGATCGTAATCGACGGCCATGGCACGCGGAACACCGCCATTCATGCCAACACCGTATTTGATCGACAGAGAATCGGCCACGATAAAGGGCCGCGCCGGAGGCTGCATGGCATTACTGAGATCCGACCAGCCATTCCAACCATACATCCAACCGTCGGTACCGTTTGGATCGCTGGTCAGGATGCCGTCGTGGTTGCGAGCCAATGCCCGGAAGCAATACCAAGAGTTGGGATCCAATCCATGTTCCGTGCCGGAAGAATCTTCATAACCGGCCACATGCAGAGAACGCGTAATATCCCAATAGGTTTCGGGAGCGGAACTTAACGGGCGCAAAATACCGGTGCCATCCAGGAATCCAACACGCTCACCGTTTCCGGCTTCGCATTCGCCAACTTGATCGGCGACGAACCCGTACACCAGCATGTCGGTTTGAGCACGGTTGGTGCTGTAGTTCAGATCCAGATTGACTTTAAGAGAGGAAGAATCGTCTTCGTCCCACACCTGCACAACCGGCGCTTCCGGGATATTGGAATGTGAGTACACTTCGATACCCGGCAACGCGCCATTCTGGCCGCCTGAAGTAGGCGGCAAGCTGCGTACACAGTATTTTTCCAGACCGAACTCATTACAAGCATCATACCCGGTCGGGCATTCTCCCACGTTGGCGCAGGTATATCCACCTTGCCAGGGACCGCAATTCTTCGGCGCGGCATCGCGCGCATCGCAGGTGCGGAAACGATAGGAACGCAGCCTATTCTCACCCATACCGGTATCGGTCGTATTACCCTGATCCAATTCGGTCAAATTGTTCCAGGCCCAGTTCTTGTCGGCGTCCAACCAATCGCTCTCCAGCAGGTATTGCACCTGGGTGTAGGAGTAACCTTCGCTGACGACACTGCCTTTAAGCAGATCCAACCGGTTCTGATCGAAATAGAGATCGTAGTCGCTTGTCGCAGTGGGAGCGGCATAAACCGATACGCTGTTAACAGACGTCGGCAGATCACTGACATCGGCGATATTGGAAACGAACAACCAGCTATTGATATCGCTTGCATACTCGCCGCTCGTGCCACGCGGATAAACGATATCTCCCGCAGTCGGCGTTCCGTTTACACTGATCACCGCCGGGTACATATCACCAGCTACGTAATTGAGGATCTTGTAGTAACGCGAGAAACGCAGCACCGCACCGGTACGATCGACCGTGGCCATCCAACTCGGTAACGTCACATTCTGCTGACCGGCGATCGTTTGCGCATTGCTGCCGTTGTATCCAAGAGCGCCGCTACTGGAACCTTCGATCATCGTAGCCTGATTACGCGACAACATCTCGGAGGGTGCATCCTGCCAGATGCTGAAACCGCGATTGTTCAACTCGCCTTCGAAACCGGGGTTCTGCAAGAGGTTACTCACGTTTCCGGCAGCATCGACCGCCAGTGCCACATAGAAATACGGGGTGCCATAATCCAGATCCGGAGCCGCCGAGTTGGGAGGAGTATCCGGCAACGTAACCGTTAGTTGAATGGAATTCGTCCCGGTTGCCGCAACCATCGGAGTCGCCCCGTTGTTGGTATAGGTCGGCGTCATGGGAGCGTCGGCATCCAATGCGGTTTCGTCGGTGTACATGCTGACCAAACCCAACATCGGAGCTACACTGAAGTTATCGAACAACACCGTAGTGTTATCCAGCCACATACCGATATCGTTAACTTTCGCGATATCATCACCGGTAACGCTTTCGAATTCCATTTCCCACATCTTGACGCCATCGATGAAACCGCGTGCGATCTGACCTTTGACATACACCATGGCATTGTGCCATTTACCAACTTCCAGTTCGTATTCTTCACCGAAGCTCGTCGTGGTGTCCACTAATGTGCCTGCGCCACCCGGCAACGTACCGGTGCCGTAATACACCTTGGACCAATACACGGTCGGGCTACTACCAACCGCCTCACCGATAGCCCAACGAACTGCCGATTGCAGATAAGGGATAGTCAATTCCACGCCGTTGGTGCCGCTGAACTTCTTCACATCCACGCTGTAGATGTACCCATCGGTAGTGTCTAGGTTAAACCCATCTCCATCGAAGTTGAAGTGTGCACCACCCGCATTACCCTGCAATTTCCCATCGACGAGATAGCTGTATGGAGAGGACGTGTACGTCCATTCCGTTCGCGTCGTAGAGAAATCATCGAGCACACCATTGACCGGTTGCAACCGGGCTGGAGGAGCAGCCGTATCATTGAGGCCAACCCCGCCCCCTTGACCGCGCATCAGAATGTAATCGGTCGCTCCGGCAACATCCGTCCAGTCAAAAGACAGGTAATCATCCGCACCGCTGGTTATGGTGCTTAATGTCAGAGGTTCGGGAGCCGGCGGCGGAGTGCGATCTTCGAAAAGAATCGTATCGTAGGTGTTGGTGTCTCCCGCCAGCAGGGTTTCGTCGCTCATCGTTGTGAAATCTAGAGTCAACCTTGCCTTGATACGCAGCTCGAAATCCTGGTTATCCGGCACCGCCAGCAGGAAGCCGTCTTCGCCGCCCCAGAAAGCATAGGTACCCCAGTAGCAACTCGAATTGTCCAGGTTCCAACTACCGTTGGCATACTTGTTGGGCCCCGTTTTCTGATCCCAAATGCAGTATTCGGTACCGACCGGATTTTCCGCCGTGTCGATGAACAGGCGGATCAATCCCTTCTCTGAATTGAGCGGAGCCTGAACGACTTCAACGTTGGTCGCGTCATACGCCGGATCGTTGAGCGACCAGAAAACGCGCTCGAACTCATCGAAATCGTGGGCTTCGCCACTGATATCCGACCCGGTACCACAGCCCAGCGGACTGCCGTTGCAGGTGGAATCCGTAAACAACACCAAGCCTTGATCCAAAGACTTCTGAACGTTCAAATGTCCCCCACCCGCTGTAGCGGATGGGCTAATGAATGTCGCACCGGTGATCTTGAGTTCCTGATTGTTGTTCAATGTCAACATGTTAAATGTGGATGTTTCCGGACTGACCGAATCCACTTTACTGTATCGGAACACACAATTGTCAAAATCGTTTACAGAATCGATCGTCGCGCCATTGGATACAACCAGACCGGCAGTATCCATGTACTCGAAGATTGCATATTTCGCGCTGATCGTACCCGTGCTGTTGACTACCACATCGTAATAATTGTCCGGGCTACCTTGAGTTAGGGTGGCATAGTGACCGTATGTTCCCACCGCAGTCAGAGTTCCGGAAACCGACACAGTAGCCTCATCCAGCAGCCGAAGTGACGCATCCGGTAAAATCGTCAGTTCTCCACCGGCATAGATATCGACAGCATTCGTAAAGATGGGGTTCTGGCGACTACCGGAATTATCGATGGTTGCGTCGCCGGAAACATCCAACTTGTAGAATGTCACACCGGACTTGATCGTCGTATCGCCCTGGGCGATGATCCAACCACCATCTCCACCAATACTTCCAGTGGTCGTCAAATCACCGGTGAGGTAAAAGCGGGAATACCGATCGAAAGAGGTATGGGCGGAATCGGTGCTCACTACCATATCTCCATTGCCGGAGATGCCATAACCGGTTTCAAGCGAAGTGCGTGTAAATGTTAGTTCTTCCGGTGTCCGAACGATGAAGTCTCGATCGACGTTGAATTCAACATCTTCCGCACTGAGCTTGGCGCCATTGCCGATCACCAAATCCCAACCGTCTTCTTCCTGACGATTGTCAATTACAAACCGTCCACCGTTCACCAATTCAACCGAACTGTGCGCACCGATGGAAATGGCAGATGTCTCACTTGGCAGTGCAATGTCTAAATCGTAAAATGGTCCAACATAGATATTGGCTGTATCTCCATATAAGGAAACCCCAGTAAAGCCACTGGCATTGCTCAATACGAGCGGAGTTCCACCGCTGCGCCCTTTGACTCTCAGAGTAGAGGATCCAGCGGAAGCGAACGGCAAATACAGCGATCCGACATTACTGACCTCAAGTAGCTCATCGACGGCAAGACTGCTGCCATTGAAATCCAATTTACCGGACCGCACGTAGAAATAGTCGATGTCCTGCTTGTTGGTTACCGCAACGTCGTAAGCGCCTAGGTTCCCATACAGAGTAACCACATTGTCCTGGCTGGTCTTGTTGATGGTCAGATTGTCCAGAATAAGAAACTCGGAATTGTTCACTATTTCCGTATCGGTGCTCCCGATAATGTCAAACGTGGAACTTCCATCATCACTAACGACATAACTGTTCGAACCAAAAGAGACATTCCCACTCACCTCTACATCCACATAAGCCAACTCAAAAGTGGCATCCGCCTCGACAGCAAGATCTCCACCAATAGTCAACGAGTATGAGCCGGAGGTGGCATACTGTAGGAAATCACCATAAACAGACAAAAAGTACTCTATGTCCAAATCCGCATCGTTGGAAATATCCCAACGAATTTCAGCTCCCTCTGCGACAATCATAGCAACAGCTTCCGGGATATTGGCTCCGTCGTTTTGAACGATGCAAACGAAGCCATACTGAGTTGAATCTGGAATATACACAGGAAAATTCAAGCCGGTCGCGGAGTGTTGCCTGGGCGGATGAGGCGGGATATATCCGCTAGGATCGGCTTCGCTGATAACTCGCCAGTTATTGGGATTCTGCCAATCGCTGCTTACAGTGCCCACCCACTTGAAGAAGACGCCAGTGGCGAAATAAGCCCTGACCAGTTTCAGGTCTGTGGTGTGAGTCATTTCGAAGCTACGACTCGTTTGCTCCCACAGTTGATTCGTTCCGGAAGTGTCTGAATACCCCGTCCAATGTCGGAACTCCATGAAATCGAAATGCGCGATATCCACAAGGTTGGCTTCCGTATTCATGCGGTAGGTACGGGTCGGAAGCATCTGCATCGTTTCGCTGTTCGTCGAAAACGGTTTCTCATCTACAGAAAATTTTGCCAGAGAGGAACGGATCAAACTATTGTCATCCAGTTTACGAATTTCAACGGTCACATAGTAGTTGTCGTGAATTTCCGGCTCGTCGGTACCATTGCTATCCGTATCGATACAACCATCCAGGGCATACACATTTTTATGGCACTTATCCTTATTTGTCAAATAGCCGCAATAGAACGTGTGGAACAAACCCGAGTCGCGGTACAGGCGAATCTTTCCCGCGCCGCCTGCGCCATCGTCCTCGTATCCGTTGCTTTTTCCTGTACCTCCCTTGGCACTTAATACTTCACTTTTGGAAAGATACATATTCGGCGCAGACAGCAAAATACCTCCGCCGGATCCTGCACCACCATAGCCTCCCCAACCACCTTCGCCAAAGTGGTTCATGCAGGTCAAATGCCAACAGAAACCACCAAACTCCAAAAATCCCCATCCGGTATCACCACCGGAATATCCGCGAGTACCATTGGCCGTGATCTTACCTGTACTCCACACATTCAGGCTATCTGTGGCTTCGAGAATAATCCGTCCACCGCCATCGCCGCCCAGGGAACCGTCGCTGCGGGCATCGAACCAACCGGCACCACCACCACCGGCACCGGCACCACCACCACCCAGATAAGCCGTTCCTGCCGCATCGTTCGTAACGGCGCTACCACCGGCACCACCAATTCCCTGAACGTTTGTCGCGCAATCACCTCCACCGAATTTCCAGCTATTGCGACCGTTCTGTCCCTTGCAACCATCGGTTCCATAACCAGCGCCACCACCACCGCCGCCGCCGCCGCCGCCGCAGTAGAAACCGGCTAAATCACAATCGAAGAAACCGTGGTAACAGTTGTCACCCGGTCCTTTGCCACCATTGGTTCCGGCGCTGCCATACATTTTCTGTCCAACGACCGTCTCACCATCACCGGAATCACCATGGTGACCGCCTTCGCGCTCGCTGTCTCCGCCTTCACCGCCATAGCCACCCCAATAGCCGCGACCATCGGCGTTGATTTCTCCCCAAATGTTGATTTCCTCTGCGCGTACATGCAACGTGCCAAGATACGGAATCCCGACCAGCACACCGGAGTTCACCTTGAACTCACTGATGTTCACGTGCTTTCCAGCCAGCATGCTGTTTCCCGTGATTATCCAGGAATCACCACCGTGGTTACGACCAGTGATTTCCGATCCGGCAAAGTCTTCCGCCATCAAGGCAGCAGGCAGAAAAACCAGCAAAGCCAACAGGATCGAACTTACAACATTACGCGTCATGACAACACCTCGGATTTTGTTTTTCCCGGATTCTACTCCGGGTTGGGAAAGCGAAGGTCGCATTTTTTTCACAATATACGATATATTTTGCACATCATTCGTGGTCATCCAAATCCCCGGTATGTGAGAGTGGCTTCGACCTCTCCCCCTCAATCCCCGGTAAGGAGAGGTAGCCTTTTGGAATAACAAAAGAAAATTTACCACATGCAACACCTTTTGTCCAGGTTGATGTCTGTGGCAAGCACCACATGGCCGAGTCCATTAACTAATTCATGCAAATCCTACACCAATTCACACCTCGTTTCCAATTTATTGTGGGAAAGGCGGCTTAATTCTCACAGCTTCAATGCCATGAAAACGCGAAAACAAACCCTGATTTCCTTAAAATCCGGTTTTTATAAAATTTGTTGAAATGTCAGAAATAATATGTACAATGCCTGCATGGTATATCGGACGGTAAAAGAACTCATCGAGCATCTCGAAGCAGGTGATCTCGACAAGTTGCTGAGTAATTACAAGAAGTTACTCCAACGAATCGACCATCGTTTCGAGGAAGCTCATCAATTCGGAGAGGTCGATGCGACCTGTTCTCCCGGTTGCTGTGACTGTTGCCGGGGAGTGTTCGAAATTTCCCTTTTAGATTCACTACTTATCCTGAAAAAGGAACGCTCGCGGCGTTTTGCAAAAGTGGTGTATGAAAAAGCGAAAGAATTGATCAGTCAGGTCGAAATGGAGGGCTGGAGCTTCCCCCAAACGATGGGCGATATTCCGGAAAACTTAGAGGACAAAGTACAACATCTGGAAGAAACACCTTGCCCTTTTCTCAATGAGAAGCAGCAATGCCGTATCTACTCCCATCGCCCCTCTATTTGCCGTTTTCAGGGCGTGCCATTCGTCGATCCGGTCAGCGGTTTCGTGCTGGAAGATGAATGCCCGCTGCAACATCCCGACCGTCACCGCATCCCCTTCGATTTGATCGGTTTCAACGAAGCCGAAATGGAACTGTTCGATCGGCTAAAAGAAATCGTGCCCGGCCTGAGTGAGCGAGAACTCAATGACTGGGACACGATGATCGCAACCACCATTCTGCTGACGGAAATGGACTGAATCGGGCGAAGTTCCCCTTTTCACCAACATACTCCCAAGAAAGCAAAAGTTTTTGCCAGAAGAGTACGAATTCGGCATCTCCCAAGCATCTCGATTTCAGTGAATATTCACCACCAAAACACGTCCAATCTTCCA
Organism: Myxococcota bacterium; assembly: GCA_965140415.1. GTDB lineage: Bacteria > Myxococcota_A > SURF-8 > SURF-8 > SURF-8. Next base: position 1,736,234 of record OZ223209.1, on the reverse strand, counting down.
TTCGGCAATGCTCTTTTTGACAAAAGGCTTGACATAGCCCGGCTGTAAACGCGAAAATATTCGCATGTTTGTCCGACCATAACCAGTTTCGCACACACGCAGCATGCTTTTGCTGCAAGATGCGACAACCAATTCGGGGAATGATTCATGAATGCCAAATGCACGACACTCTTGGTGATTCTTCTTTCGTTAGTGCTTACAAGCACTGTATTTGCCCAGGAAGAAACAACGGAGCCGCAGGAACAAAAACGCGATGTAATCGTTCTGCCATTAGCCGCAAACGGCGTCCCGGAAAGCGTCACCGCCAGCCTGACCGATCTGCTAGCCAGTGAGCTGGAGCGCACTTATCTATATGAAGTTATGGCACAAAATGAACTTCAGGCGCTGCTTGGTCAAGTGGAATTCAAGCAACTGATGGGCGTAGACAGCGACGAGGATCTCGCCCGCGCCAGCCAGAAACTGGACAGCGACTTCCTCATTCGCGGTAGCGTCGGCAAGGTCGGAGCCACCTACTTACTGGCCTTGACCCTGATCGATGTCAGAAACGCCAGCGTCGTCCGGCGCGTCAACCAGACCTTGACCGGCGATCAGGAAGGTTTGATCGGCTCGCTGCATGCCGCCGTGGTCGCGCTGGCGCTGGAAGAAAAGGGCATTGCCCCGGATATCACTGCCGGATTGATCGAAAGCCTGAATATTTCACGAAAAAAGAAAAGTTTCTTTTTGACTTTCCGCACCGGATACGAAATGCCGGTAGGACCGACCAACGATGATTCCTCTTTCGCCTATCTTCTTCCCGGCCTGCTGACTCTGAATGTCAGTGGCGGTATCCAGGTCAAGCCCTGGATGCAAGTGGTCATCGAAACCGGTTTCGCGACATCCATTGCCGAGCGCTACTCGGCGCAGAATCGCCGGGTCTCTTTCGTACAGGCCCAGGGATCGATGGACTTCGACGCCATCACCGATGTCAGCGTTACCGAACTGGATTACCAGACCATGCGCATTCCCTTGAATCTGATGGTTCGATTCCAACCTTCCGAAGGTCGACTGCTGCCTTACTTCCAGGCCGGTCTCGGTTTTTCCTGGCAGCAATACAGCCTGGACGATGAAAAGCTACAACTCGTTCACGTCGAGGAAACCTATCAGCATCCCGACTATGCCAAGTCCGGCTATCAGCCGGTCGTCAACAACCAATGCGCCGTTCCTTATGCCTTCAATGCAGCAGACGGCCAGTGCCAATATAGCCCTGCCTTGCAGGCTCAGAACGACACGATCAGTTATTTCAACCTGCAGATGCCGCTGGCGTTGGGTATCGAGTATCTCGTAACGCATCACTTCGGCATCGGAGTTGAAGTACGCTACCTGCTGACTTATGCACTCAATAAAAACGAGGATGATCTAAACACCAATTTCTGGCTTAACGGCGAGGATCTGCCGCTGAACAGCGACAAGACCGCTGTGGAATTGGTGGAATTCGTCGATGACAATGGAGACAAGCGCGGCAGCGGCTACTCCATCGGCGACAACGTACCCATTCGAAGACTGCATCACGGCATCAGCGCCATGATCGGTCTTTTCTATTATTTCTGATTTTCTTGAATTCTCACGCAATGACCGCCATAATCATCAAGTAAAGGTGATGGCGGTGCGGCAGAAAAAAACACTTCCGGATCGGTCATGATCCTTCGGGGTAACACCACCCCAGCAAAAATATTTCGCGGCGAATAAAATTCGCACGACATTGGTTATCTACCAGGAAACAATCTGGCGGTAATCGCTAAACCTGCTTGGATGTAGGAGGACATATGAAGAAAATCGTGTTAGTCATCACAATCCTTATTCTTTCCTTCGCCTTGGCATCCTGTTCCAACAAGTCCACATCGAACGGCGCCTCCAGCGATGCAAAAGGCAAAGGCGGAGCGGCGGACGTGAAAAAAGAAACACATGCCATTCTGGAAACCAGCCTTGGAAAAATCGAAGTCAAACTATTCGCGGATAAAGCGCCGAAAACCGTCAAGAACTTCATCGGTCTGGCGACAGGCGATCAGGAATGGGTCGATCCGAAATCCTTGCAGAAACAGTACAAGCCTTTGTACGATGGCACCATTTTCCACCGTGTAATCCCCGGCTTCATGATTCAGGGAGGCGATCCGAAAGGCAACGGCACCGGCGGTCCCGGTTATCGCTTTGAAGACGAATTCGAAGCGGGCCTGCTCTTCGATCGTCCAGGACTATTGGCAATGGCCAACGCCGGTCCCAATACCAATGGCAGCCAGTTTTTCATTACGGAAATACCGACTCCGCATCTGAACAATCGACACACGATTTTCGGTGAAGTCGTCAAGGGAATGGAGATCGTCCATAAGATCGCCAATGTCCCACGCGACTCTCGCGACAAACCCAAAGAAGATGTCGTACTGAAAAAGGTGCGCATCGTTAAAAGATAGAACAACTCCGCAACAAAAATTCGACGAAGCGGGCAAAACACTTGCCCGCTTTTTTCGTTTATGGCAGTGCAAAAATAATTTTGCCGATACCAACCACGATGTCATTGTCCGTGCAGACAGACAATTCATTGATTTTATTTAAGAACCTGGATTACCTGCCTTCGCAGGTAATGACATGAACATCGCTAAATTCAAATAATGACCAGTATGTGAGGATTCAATCTCAAAGTGCTTCATACTTTTTGCAGATCATGCAGTTTTCACATCTCTTTTGTAACAAAACCAAGAACCGAATGTCTTATGGATATGAAAAAACGGGGAGATCCAAAGATCTCCCCGTTTGTCATTCACACTGCGAATCTATCGCAATTAGAAATCCATGATCATGTCATCATCACCATCCACGGCAGTGTCGCCGTCCACGGCGGTGTCGCCGTCTACGACCGGCTCATCACCGTCCGGAACACCATTGGGATAGGTCCAACTCGGAGCCGGGACCGAGCCATCATCCAGGTAATCTTCGGGATTGGTCGGGAAATCGCCCTCGGGGCCTTCGTAGTCTTCCGGCTCTTCCCAGGTATCGGCTTCGTAGGAAACCTCACGTACGCTCATGGTGTATTCCACGAACTTGTTGGCATCCAGCGGAACGTCCGGGGTCATCTGACGAGCCGTGACACGCTGCCAGACATTGCCATTGGCCACGATCCACTCATAACCGTAGTCGTTGATCTGCACTTCGTAGTAGGTGGCTTCTTCTTTGACCAGAACGTTTTCCATCCACCATTCCGTACCCACTTTGCGATGCACGAAGCTGCCTTCGCAACCGGGGTCCAGGTGCATGATCGGATACTGGTTGTCATAGTTGAAACCAACCGGCGGGGTACCAGCCGTCGCGCCCTGGGTGTCGCGGTCCGCGTATTCCTTCAAGCACAGTCCAGCGATGTCGTTGGTGGCGTTGCTGGTTTCGCGAACTTCGACTTCATAAGCCATGCCGCGTTTCTTGTCCACTTTCATTTCTTCGGAAGCAACCACGCGATAGGTGGCGTTGCCGCTTTCGGAAACCCAGAAATCACCGACTTCCGGATCTTTTTTGGTCAGCAGATGCGCATAATTGGTGCTCTTGGTATCGCTGTCCTTTAGTTCGCCGTAAACCGAGCTCAGATCGCCGATCGTCACGACATAGTAGTCGCCAGCCAGACCGAAATGAGAAGCTGTGGTTTCGCGATCCAGATAGTCGGTTGCTTCCGTGCGATACTGGAACAGCACATTCTGCGCCTGCTCCTGATTGAAAGTTTCCTGCGAAAAAACCTTGCCGGTAAACACTTCAACCAACTCGGCGACATGCACCGGAACCTGCTCGATGTTGTCCAGACCGGGAATGAATTCGCGCGTATCGATTTTACCGATGATCTCCCAGTCCAACCAGCGAGATCCTTCTTCAACGATTTCTCTCGTACCGGAAGACTGACCGGCATACATTCCGGCTTCGATCGTCCCCTTCTGCTCGACAGCGCTACTTCCCTTTACCTGCTTGTACCAGGTCGTCGTAACCGTTTCCAAGCGTTCGCCGACTACTTTCAGACCGAGCGGCCACTTCGCCCAATTGCCTTCGCCATCTTCAGGCGTCGTGTCACAATTGGTCAGGGCAAACATGCCCACTAGAACACCCAAGACCACAAACCATTGCTTTTTCATTTTCTCTCTCTCCCGTTTTTTTGCTGATCCACAAACCCACTCACACCGATCGACGCAAGCAAAACGCCTCGGCTAACTGAAAACCCTGTGGTATGTTTAATTACTGCTTTGTCATCATTGAGGGTACAAACCCCTGTTGGTAAGCGATTGTATTAGTAGGAAACGAGTTGTCAAGCGAAAGAAACGAATTTCTTCCATTTTATGCATTGAAAACATGCATATTTGGAATCGATCCAACCTGATGTTTTTTCCGTAAAACGCCAGTAAAATTGATATATCCCCGAAAACTGGTAGACATTTTTTTCCCTATAAACTATATAGTCGGATGACATCGACGTCAGCGTCTATGCAGGGATCGACGGGCTCGGTGTTGACAATAAATAAACGAAAAGGAAATAGAAACGATGAAACACCGTGTGAACTCACTCGCACTCCCGGCGATGTTTCTGCTGTTTGTTTTTTGCGTTTTGCAAATTTGCGCCTGTAGCTCGGGATCAGAAACCGAAGACGATATTCCGGTATATACCCCCGGAGACGGCAACACCCCGAACAATCCAAGCACGGACGGAGACAACCAGACCAGCACGGACGGCGATGAAGCGCCGGTCTCTGCCGGAGCCTGCAAACCCATCTGCGATCAATACTGTAACCTGCTAAACACCTGCACCGCCATCGATGGCCGCGAATATGCGGAATGCTTGGAAATGTGCTCCAACATCAATATCAAGCAAACCTACTCCGCGCTGATCGCCTGCGGTCAACTGGAAGATGAGGATTGCGCGGGTTTCACCTCCTGCAAACGCAACGGTGGAAATGAAGATTTCCTATGCGATCCAGGCACACCGCCAGTCGTCGATGGCGATCAACCCCCGGCAGACATAGATCTTCCCGTAGACGGTGACCCGGACGAGATGCCCCCTATAGATGGCGACATTGAAGACATCGAACGCGGCGAAGGCTGGTGCGCCAGCGAGCAGAACTGCCCGCTTGGCCAGCATTGCAATCTCGAAATCAATCTCTGCGTTCCCGAATGCGACCCCATTATCCCAACCTGTCCCGACGATCAACTCTGTAAAGTGATTTTAAACACCGCACTCTCCAGCGGTTCAAAAAAAGGCATGTGCGTCGATCCCATCGCTAATGCTTACGGCGAAGGCGAAGTCTGTCACGCCAGCCGCCCCTGCCAGGCAAACCTGATCTGTGGCAAGGCATCTCGTTGCGAGATTCCCTGTAATCCCAACAATGAAACCGCCTGCACCGACGGGTTACGTTGTCAATCCTACGAAAACAGTGGAGTTTCCACCTGCACGTTTTGCAGCGACTCGGTCAATCCCTGCGACAGCGGCCTGCAATGCCTCGATGGATATTGTTCTCTGGGCGCGGTCTGCACCAATAGCGCCGATTGCGAAAACGATGAAGCCTGTTTCCACGGCCATTGCGGACCGGGTTGCAGCCAAACCGGCTGTGAGCGCGGAACCTGCGACGATAACAGCGAATTCTGCTACGAGGACATCTGCGCGGTTTCCTGTCCGCAAGGCGAATGCTGCGATCACGACACCTGCGGTCCCTGTTGCCAGGGCTGCGGTCTGGATGAAACCTGCCGCTACACGCCTTCCTGCCAGGATGATTTTTACTGCTGCGATGACCGGGTCGATTGTCGCTTGAAGCCGGAAGGCTTCTGTCGCAACAAGCCCTGTGACCCGTCTTCGGGCGTCTGTTTGGGATTATGCCTGGAAGATTGTCCCTGGGGTTGGAAATGCGACGCCTCGACGAAATTCCGCTGCAAACCGGAAAGCCCGGAATACTGCGACGAACCGGACATTTTCGGCGATGTCTGCGACAACAACTGCCAACGTTGCGCGTTCGGCGACACCAATCAGTGTGTGGCCACCAATCTGTGCGGCATCAGTTGCATTCCCGACGGCGTTTCCTGTTCGCGCCTTGGAGGGCAATACCTCTCCTGCTGCGGCAATTCGGGCTGTTGCATGGCACAGGCAGGCAAAACCGTCTGCTGCCCGCCGGAATACTGTGTGCAGGGCGTCGGATGCAGTCTGCCCGGCATCGACGACAGCACGACTCCAAGCGAATACGACTGCCCGGAATGCGATGCACTGGTCGGTTCCTGGTGCCGCGATTCCGAGCAGGCAAGTTGCCCCGAGCGTCAGGCAGCAGTGACCGTCAGCCGCGCCAGCAGCATCGCCGCCTGCTGGTTCCGCGCCTTTGAAGGCACCAGCGCCAGCGGCCTATGGATTGCGGAATTCGGTTCCTGCGACTCGCAGTCGATTTTAAGCTACGACGAAACCGGCTATGAAGGCTGCCATCTTTACTGGGACAATGAAGCCGGGAATTTCGTGACCAAATGTAAAAACGGCAGCACGTTGTGTGAATCGCGCTTTACCAAGGAAGCCTGCGCAAAGTAGCAATTGAACGTAGTCTTCAATAAAAATGTGTTCCGAGAAGCAACCGCGAGTTCTGACAAACAGCTTGGAGCAACAAGGAGCAGCAAGGAACTTCATTATGTAGCAAATCGATTCTCGACTGTCGCTCTTGTGCCGACTTCGTCTTGCGAATTGGCGCTTGACCCCGAGATCGATTCCGAGTCATACTGGATATCAGATGAGTGAAATGTGACCGCTCGTGCGTTTTTCGTTATCGTACAACCGGCTTCACTCGGTTCGAGGAGCTTTCGCTCCCACTAGAAGAAAAGAAAGAGTCGTATCATGTCCCACATTCGAAAAAACCGCTTTCTGCTTTTATGGTTGTGTGTAAGTCTGCTGTTACTGGCGGCCTGTAATTCGGAAGACGACGGCAATGGCGGCGATCCGGACATCCCGCAGTACATTCCACCGGATCGACCCTACCAGCCGGTAGATGGCGACCAGAATACCGACACCAATCGCACCGGAAATTCCTGCACCGGCACCTGTGCCGACGGGCAATACGTCTGCATTTATCCGGTATCCAATACCACGTGTGACGGGCTTTGCCTTGTCAAAGGCGGTCAGACAGACGGTGCTTGCGCCGGAGACTGCACGACAGGCGAAGGCTGCCCGGATGATCATTACTGCCTGGAATGCCCCAACATGCCGGATATCGCCGGGAACTGCGTCCCAGTGGCCGATCGGACCTGGTTTAACAATCGCTGCGGAATTGAAGAGCCGGACGGCGACAACGTCACCCCGGATGGCGATAGTGGCGGCGATGAAGACGAAGATCAGGGATCGGTGATTCCAACGGGTCGCTGCGAAGACGACCGGAACTGCCTGCCAAACCAGCATTGCGATCCCTACAACTCCAAATGCGCCCCGGAATGCGATCCCTTTAACCCGGAGTGCCAGGACGGTAATATCTGTCACGTCATCGACGAAGGCGACAACTCCAGCAAGGGTATCGGCATTTGCGTTGCACCTACTGGCAGCGGCAGGGAAGACGGTCAATTCTGCTACGGTAGCCAACTTTGCCAACGAGATCTGATCTGCATTCTAAACGACCACTGCGGTACGGTCTGCAATCCGCAAAGTGAGGAAAACACCTGTAGCGACGGAAAAGTCTGCATTTTCGATGGCGATTCCGGCGTCGGCGGCTGCGCTCGCTGCTCGGATCGCATTCTCTGTCCGGAAGGCTATGTTTGCAAAGACAGCAAATGCGAAGAAAAGATTCTGTGCGATACATACGAAGATTGTACCCAACCGTTGACCTGTTTATCCGGCTACTGCCAGGACGGCTGCCGAATCAACGGCTGCTCCACGGGGTTGTGTAACGGCACCACGGGGTACTGTGAAACCTTCTGCACCCCAGCCTGTTCCGATGGCGAATGCTGCAACAGCGGCACCTGCGGTCCCTGCTGTGAACCGCCTTGCGCTCCGATGGAAGTCTGCACCGAAGACCCGAGCTGCTCGCCATCGTCACCTTGCTGCATCGAAAAAGAGGACTGTCGCGAGCAGGTGGCACCCGATGCCTGGTGCGAAGGCGACCTGGTCTGCGACATGACCACCGGCGACTGTCGCCCGGAATGTCCCAGCGGCGGCTGTCAATGGGGTTACACCTGCGGCGCGTTAACCGGCTATAGTTGCCAGCCCATGCCCCAGGAAGGCTGCGATCCGCTGACCGCCTGTGCCGATCCCTGTATGATCTGCCATATGCTGCAAGCACAATGCGTTCCCACCGCCACCTGCCCGATTCAGTGCATTCCCGAAGGAGTCAGTTGCGCGGCCAGTTATGGAGACATGTTCTGCTGTGCGGGAACAACCTGTAAAATCGGAGCCGGCGACATGTATACCTGTCAACCCTGACGCCCTACCCCCATACAGTCTCTATCTAACGCCCCGCGCCGCTGGCCGGGGCGTTTTTCTTTTCCAGGTAACTTCCAAACACGGCAATAAGGGTAGACACCCCAAGCGCCAGTGGCAGACCGAAAGGCTGCTCTGTTAACCGCAAGTAAATCCCGGTCGCCGCACCGGCAGAAATCGTCAGCATCAACGTGTATTTCGGCAAGGGACGATGCAGGAACAAGGCAGCAATGGCCGGAACAGCCAGTCCGGACGTATAAATCGTATAGGCCAGTAACAGCGTTTTAATCACGCCTCCCAGCCACCAGGCAATAAACAGGGAAGCGATTCCAAGCGACACGACACCGATGCGTGTTGTCCGCAGCGACTCCTTACCAAAAACATCCACCGTCAAGATCGTTGCCGCACTGAGCAGGCAGGTATCCGCCGAGCTGAGAATCACCGCCGCCAAAGCCAAAGCCGCCACAATGCCGCCCCATGATCCCCACAACAACTCCGGCAAGTGAATCAACACCTGTTCCGCCTCTTCTGCTGAGATCCACTCTCTGGCAGCCACACCTATTCCGACAATCAGACAGGCCGATATTGCCAGTCCCAAGGCGGTATAACGCAGGCTCTGTCCGCGTTGCCTTGCCGAGCGCAGGGTCAGCATTCTCGAAAAGATGTCCGGTCCTATCAGAAAGGGAAAGGCGACTGCCAAACCGATATCAAGCAAGCGCACGGGACTTAGCGGTTGAAGCGGTTTTTGTAATGAGGGTTGAAACAACGGTTGAGGCGGCGACCATAACAACGTAAAAGCCAATGCAAGCAGCAGTAGTAGAATCATGCCGATCTGCACGCGATCGGTGCGAATCACCCCCTGCTGCCCGGCAAATCCCACATAGCCGATCACAGCCAACGCCATCACCGCCGTCATGATGTAAAACGATCCCGGCTGCAATGCCTCCGTCAAGCGGCCAAAAGCGGCAAACTGCGCGGCAATGATCCCGATCCAGGCAGGAAGGATCACCCAGGCGCTGATGAGGCGCATACTGCGCCCTCCCTGCTTGTCCAATACCTGTGGAAGCGACAAAGCGGACTTCAAATCGACTCTGTCGATCAGAAAAGACAAGGCCAGTAATCCGAACACTCCGGCGCCTAGCCAGATGAGCGCCGTCCAGCCATGCGTCATGGCCAGTCCACAGACGCCGATCACGGCGCTGGCCCCCAATATCGTCGCCAATAACGACGACGCCACGCCAAAAGCCGACACCTTGCCGTCCGTCAAGACATAGCGCGGCAGATCATGCGTTGCACGCCCCAACTTCCATCCTACCAGCATATGGACGATCAGCATTGCCAGCAGTAATAGCAAACCTAAATTCCACAGCACCATCGCACCTCATATTTCATGACAACCTCGTCACCTGCCCGAAAAGGATAGAACATTCACACAACAAGCACACATATACGTGTTCCCCTTGCCGCTCCGCCGCCTCCCCCACCCGGCAACGCCATCTCCCGATCCCGCACCGGAGCCTCCCGCCCGGCTGGCACGCATTTTTGCAGCTGGCACAGCATTTGCCTTCGTCCATTCCAGTTTCGGATCGCAAATGCGGCGCCAGAAAGTCAAAAATCGTGCCAGCCGGGCGGGAGGCGGGCATAGTTTCTGTTGTCGCTCGCCAGTATAACGGGCGGCGGGCGGCAAGGGGTGCTCATCCATTGAAACAGAGGGCACTCTACCAAAAGCATGTAAGCAAAGGCAATGTTCTTCACTTGACTTTGTAGATAGGGAGCGAACGAGCGATTCGTATTCCGCTTTGCTGATGCAGCCAAGTTCTCTCGCATCCACCTTAACCCCTTGACAACAGTCGAGAAGACCGGACAATAGAAAGGTAAAATCGGAAAACTGTTGAAATTATTCAAGATAGGACAGGTAGAGGCTTGGCAAACCGCAGAAAAGCGTCCTTGAGGCGATCGGCTGGAATTCGCTCATTTTTTTGAAATTTAAGTTTGATTAATTATGCTTAATTTAATATAATTTAAATCTAATTTTAGGGAGTTTAATGGTGCGTAAAACAGATAAACAGGATCAACTTAACGACACAAACGGTTCGGGTCGACGCTTTGCCGTTTCGGCTATCTGGGCCAGTCTGCTGTTGATTCTGGGCGAACAACTCGTGATTGTTTTGCGCTCCCCCACTTATTTTGGAAGCATTGGAGAGTGGATATGGAATTTGTTTGTGTCCATGTCATTCCTATGGAGTTTCGTAACCCTGTACGGCTTCGTAGGTGGTGTATGCTGGCAGACGATGGTCGCCCACGTGGATCCGTTCGGACATTTTCGGCGCGCACGAAAACGAAGTCTACACGATCCGAAGCTGGATCGGCAATTCGCAGCCGAGTTGCTCGGCCTGGTCGTCTCCGCCCTGTGCTACTTCGGCGCGGCCTTCGTCATACTGCTACATTTCAGCAGCGCCTACAACAACAAAACCCTGGCAGCGCTTCTGTACCTGCTCGTCATGGTGCTTCTGTTGCCCTTCGCCATCGTCGTATACGCCGCTCTGCGCCGGCTTACCTTTCTCGCTTCCGCGCCGCTCGAACGCTGGTTTCCCCGCAGGGTAGTGGCCATTGAGCTGCTGCTGCTCAATCTGGCAGCCATTATCGGACTGATCGCCTGGATCGCAAGCAACCAGACGCTTTGGCTCATGCTGGATGTCACTCCGTTGTTGCTGCTGGGTGTGTTTCTGTTGACCCAAGTTGTGCTTTATCGTCTGTTCAGCCATCCGATGGGCAGAGAATTGCTGGATAGCAGCACACACGCCGTCTCTACTGGAATGTGGCTGCTGCTCGTCGGACTGATGCTGGCAATCACATTCTTAGCCTATCCTTCGCAACCTCGCGTGGCTGGCATCCTACGGAATCAAGCGCCTCTGACGCGCCCCGTGATTCTGGCGGTGCAGCGCATCAGCGACCGCGATGGCGACGGCTTTTCGGCCTTGCTTCGCGGCGGAGATTGCGACGATCATAACCCCCTCGTTCATCCCATGGCAACGGAAATTCCCCGTAACGGCATCGATGACGACTGCATGGGTGGTGATGCCTCGCAGCGGCCCCCCTTGATTAGCGAGATCCAGGACCAACTGCTGGCGCAACGGATCGACAGCATCAAGAGCGACTACAACATCGTGCTCATTTCCATCGACGCGGTGCGCGCCGATCATTTGAAATCGATGGGCTACACCCGTGACACCATGCCTGAAATCGAAGAGTGGGCCAAACAAAGCCTGGTGTTTACGCAGGCCCATGCACAGGCACCCAACACGCCACAGTCGATTCCGTCCTTCATTTCGGGAACCTATCCTTCTCAAATCCATTGGAGCCACTATCACAACTTCCCGAAAGTGCAGAACCAGACCGAAACCGCAATCGACGTGTTCAAGCAGAAGGGCTATCATGTTGCCGGGATTTTTCCATACTGGTACTTTAAAAACCGCAATCTGCAACGTGGAGCCGACTGGTGGGATACGCGGGCTTTCAGAGAACGCGGTCACGCGGAAAATGTCCGCACCTCCGATCTGTTGACGGATTACGCCATCGAACATCTGGACAGCCTACGCGGTAGCCGCCAACCGCTATTTATGTGGGTGCACTACTTCGACCCGCATTTCCTCTATGTTTCCGACCCAGACAATCCATTCGGGCAGAAACAGATGGATCTGTATGACGCGGAACTGCGCTTCACCAGTCGTGAAGTGAACCGCCTGTTGACCTACTTCAAAACGACCGAATGGTACGAAAACAGCGTGATTATCCTCACCGCCGATCACGGCGAGGAATTCCTGGACCATGGACGCCGTTATCATGGAAGCCAGCTCTATCAAGAAAGCGTTCACGTTCCCTTGATCATCCACAGTCCACGCCTATCGGCTCATCGGGTGGATACGCCCGTTTCCCTGGTGGATCTGGTTCCCACGATGTACGACCTGATCGGTGTCAATCCCAAAAAGCATGCGGTACAGGGAACCTCTCTGATGGCGCTGGCACTGGCCGAACATCCGAACGAAATTTCTCATCCGCCGGTGTATTTCGAAAAACTGCGCGCCCCGACCTTTCCATGGTCGATGCAGGGAATTCGCCAGGGACACTGGAAGCTCATTCACCGCGCCGACGAACAACTCTTCGAATTGTACGATTTGCAAAACGATCCGAAGGAAAAGCAGAATCTCTTCGATTTGCTACCGGAAAAAGCCGCACAAATGCAGATGCTTATCGGCGAATTCAGACAACAGAACCTGACGCGGGACAGCAACTGGTACCGCATGGCTGTGGCCAATGGGAAATCATCCCATTGAGGCACCGATACCTGCTTTCTTGTTTATGATTCCACTCGTAAAATGAGGCCAGCGAGAAAAAGAGCGCCGCTAGTTGCGACGATTCTTGCGGGTCGGCGGACGAAAACCGCCGCGGGAGTCATCGCGATGGCGATGCAGAATCAAGCCGTGGGTGGGATCGTAGGGAGAAACACCTACGGTGACCTTGTCACCCAGAATCACGCGGATGCGGAATTTACGCAACTTCCCGGCCAACCGCGCCAGCAAAGACTGTCCGGTTTCCGTTTCGATGCGGAAATTTCCATCCGTCAGCACTTCTACTACGGATCCTTCCAATTGAATCAAGTCGTCACGAGCCATAGACTGTGTTCCTAATCTCTCGAATTTTTATAACGGGCAACTAAAATGCACACCACGCGAGACCACTATCGGCCTAGCGTTGGTATGCATTATCTTGGAATTACGCGATTTGTCAAGCTCTTTCCCCAGCTTGGGCGAACCCTTTGGAGCCTGACAAGACATTCCTGCGGTATAGAACCGCTACCAGCCGGAGCAAGACGTTCCTCACTGCCCCCTATCGTCTCAATACGGCACGAAAACCAGATCCAAGCCCGCCGGGTAGGCATAAGAAACGTAGCGGTCATAGCCATAAACGATCAAGCCGATCGGCACATCGGAAGTCAGCAGGTGGGTGCCATCATTGATCTTCTTCTGCATGACCCAGGCGTTGGCACCATCGATCTGCTCGAAATCGCGCGCCCGTAACGGATCGCCATCCAGCAGGATGGTCGCCGTGTTCGACATCGACATGATGTTGATGTAGTCGTAGGCATAGGTGTCCGGAGCCAGGAAAATATAGTTTTTCCGGTATTGCTGGATCGGCGGCACCAGAGAAAATGCCGGATCGCCGTATTCCGCCGGGTCGGAATCGTCGTAGGAACCACCGACCATGAACTGCCCCACCGCAATCTTCTTGCCGTCCAAAGCCGTTACCATCAGGTTACTGTCGCTCTCGATCATGCAATAGTCTCCGGCCTGCAAAGTGCGCTGGCAACCAACGATCTGCTCGCCGCCGAAACCGTAGGGCACTTCGTCCAGAATGTAGTCCGGCGTTACCTGCAACTGGGTGTTGTCTTCGTATGCCATGATTTTGTAATAAGTCGGATAGTCCCATTCGTACTGGCTGTATTCTCCCATAAGATAGGACTGTCCCCAGATGTCGGTGGGGAACATCTGCTGTTCGAGATGATCGCAGGCATACTGCGTATACGGCACGTAGGCGCACTCGTTACCGGAGAACACCGCAATGGGCTGATCGGACTGTATCCGGGTGCCGGATAAATCGGCTCCCATGCAGATCGTGTTGTTCTCCTGCTCGTCGCGCCAGCAATGTTCTTCGTTGGCAAAGGCATCGTCGCCGACAAGCTGTAAAACCTCATGCTGCTGCAAGGTGTATTCTCGTGTTTCACCGGCGGAAATTCCCTCCACCCCGGCACCGGCTTTGATCGCCGCACTGGCAGTGACCTGGATGGTAGTGGTTCCTTCGTAAGTACCGACAATCGACACGAACGCCCGGTAGCCCTGGGTTTCGAAATGATACTCATCGCACCAGAAGTTGTCGCATTCCTTGACGGTTACCGGCGTGGCGCTCATGGCCATATAGCTTTTGCCCAACACACTGGTCGGCAACAATAGTGATGCGTCGTTGGTGTAGCTGTGTTCGCCATCGTGATATTCGCTAAGTGGGTTGAATTGCGCCACCGTAACCGGAATGCTGGCATGCAGATGGTAGGCGAAATTCATCTTCGCCGAGCCCTGCAACTCCAGATATTGCAGGCGCACGGTTTTATCGTCCATGGGAGCCACCGATGTCACGATGTCTTCCCGGCCTGGCAGGCTGATCGTTACCTGCGCCGTGTACGTATCGTTCGTATTGGAGATCACTACCGCGTATTCCGATTCCGTTCCGCTTTTAAAGGCGCGATCCAGAGCAGGATTGGGAGTAACCACCGGCCAGTAATCGCAACCCATGTAGCTTTGCGTCAGTTCCGCCTTGTCGCACAGATCCAGGCATTGACCGTTGATGCAACTGTAACCGACATCTCCCGCCTCGCAGGCGTCGGTTTCGTCCATATAGCCGCTGCCTTCACTATTACAGGTTGCGATGGTGCGCTCGTCCAGGCAAACCGTGCTACCCGGCTCACAAACCTGATTGCCGGATGGAACGCAGCCCGTGCCGCTCTCGCAAATTTCGCCGCTGGCGCAGCTTTGAGCAGTATCCCAACTACCGCCATCCTGAACGCAATACTGAATCTCCGTTTGGCTTACACAGCGAAAGTCCCCGGCAGTACAGGGAATTTCCACACAGATTCCTTCTTCGCAACGAGTATTGGCAGGACAGGCCACGGGAGCGCCGTAGCCGTTTCCCTGGGCGTTGCAGGTCACAACATCGCCCTCGGCATTGCAGGCCGTGTCCATACCGGGTTGACAGTCGATCAACTGGCAACTCCCGTCGATGCAGAACTGTCCGTCGTCGCAGGCAACCGGATCGGACCAGGACAACCCGGTGTCGTCACAGGTTTCCATGTGGCTGTCATCGGTGCAGCGCGTCTCAACAGCCGCCTGACAGAGCGGTTCTTCATTAGAAGTACATTGGTCTACGTTACACGTTGTACCCGTGGGGCAATTTTCCAGCTCGCCCCAGTTGCCATCCGTATCGCAACGCCTAAGTTGCTCACCGACACATTCGGTTTCATCGGGTGCACATTCGCTGGTATTGTCGCCATCGGGAGAGGAAGCACCGACACAGGCGCCATCCTGGCAGGTTTGTGTACCGGGACAAAGGATCTTTTCTCCCCAGCTACCATCAGGATTGCAAAGTTGAATCAGGTTGTATCCGGCGCAACGAGTTTCCCCGTTGCTGCAACCGTCTTCATCGGAACCACCGCAGGAAGATACGAGCAGAACACAGCTAAGTAAGATCATGAGCAGGCTAAATCGCAGTTGAAACATCATGGGTACACCTCGTGAAAGTACTACGCGAATGAAAAGGATCCAGAAGCGTCCACCTTGCCTGTAAGGTTGCGACGCCAGTTGCAGGATTAGCAGAGTTGAAGAGAACAAATCCGAGAACGAAATCAGTCAATGGAATCAGACAATCCCAGCCCGAACAGAGTAACGGCATTTCGCCCAGTAGCCTCGATCACGTCATTGGCAGAAATTTCTTTCAATTCCGCAATACGTTCCGCTACCAGCTTCACCATCCAAGGCTCGTTTCGTTTACCGCGATAAGGAACTGGGGTCAGAAAAGGGCTGTCCGTTTCGAGCAGCAGTGAATCCAAGGGGATGCGACGTGCTACTTCATGCAACTCCGTGGCGTTTCGAAAAGTGACCACACCTCCCAATGCCACCATCCAGCCCATATCGATGACCCGCTCGGCCAGATTCCAATCACCGGAAAAACAGTGAAATTCACCGGGAATTTCAAAGGCGCGTTCCGCTTTGAGAATCTCCATCACCTCGTCATGCGCCTCACGGTCGTGAATGACGATCGGCTTGTTCAACTCGCGCGCCAGCCCAATCGACTGCACAAAGGCCTTGCGTTGCTGTTCGGGAGTGCTGTGATCGTAAAAATAGTCCAGTCCGGTTTCGCCGATACCCACCGCTTTGGGATGCGTAGCCAGCGTTTCCAGGGCGCTCCAGTCGGTCGGATTCAGTAATTTGGCATCGTGTGGATGCAGCCCGACCGTGAAGTAAATCATTTCCTGCGCTTCGGCCAGTTGCCGCGCCTGCTCGTTGCCTTCGAAGCCGGAGACGGCCCCGATTTCCACATAACGCAACAGGCCGTTTTCACGGCAGCGACTCAGCACTTCATCACGATCTTTATCATAGTTGCGCGTACATAGATGCGCGTGCGAATCGATCAACACAACCGCTCTCCCTTACCCAACTCGAGAACCGGCGGGCTGAACGCCATCGGTAGTCAATAACCGCAGGGTTCCATCCGGAGCGGTTGCTGCCAGCAACATGCCTTCCGAGAAAATCCCGCGTAGCTTGCGCGGCTTCAGGTTGGCCAACACAATGACACACTTTTCAACCAGTTGCTCCGCCGTATAATGCGCGGCAATTCCGGCAACGATGGTGCGAGGCGAATCCTCGCCGATATCTACGGACAGCAACATGAGCTTGTCCGTTTTCGGCACCGGTTCGGCGCTTAGAATCTTTCCAACCTTCATCTGCAACTTGCTGAAGTCCTCGAATTCGATCAGCGCCACCCCTTCCGGTGTAGATTCCGCCTTGGGCTTCGGATCGGCTTTCTTAGACGCTTTTTCCTTTTTGGAGGCAGGTGCTTCCTCTTTCTTTTCGGCCAGTTCCACACGCGGGAACAGGGATTTTCCGCGTTGCGTCTGCAAACCCTTCGACAATCCGCCCCACTGCAACGCTTCGCTGCCGGTCGGAACTTCGCCTGGCATTCCAAGTTGCTCCAGCATCTTCTCAGCACTGGTAGGCATAATCGGCGAAACCAGAATGGCAACGTGTCGCAATGCTTCGAGCAGGTCATACATGACACCGGCCAATTCCTCTTTCTTGCTTTCGTCCTTGGCCAGCACCCAGGGGGCGCGCTCGTCTACATATTTGTTCCCGGCAGCAATGATTTCCCACAGCGCCAACAAGGCCTTATTGGGTTGAAATTCCTTAAACGCCGCATGATAGTGCTCTTCGGCCTGTTTCACGCTCTGCGCCATCGGAGAATCCGCCGAGGTCGGTTCCGGCACCACTCCACCCAGGTATTTCTTGGTCATCGCCAGCGAGCGGCTCAGTAAGTTCCCCAGATCGTTGGCCAGATCGGAATTCAAACGCCCAACCAGCGCCGTCTCGGAGAAATCGCCATCCGGTCCCAACGAGATTTCACGCAACAGGAAATAGCGTACCGGGTCCAGACCATAGGCATCGACCATATCGGTCGGACGGATAAAGTTCCCCAGGCTCTTGCTCATCTTCTGACCGTCGATGGTCCAGAAGCCGTGCGCGAGAACGTGCTCGGGCAACGGAATACCCGCCGACATCAGGAAGGCCGGCCAGAATATAGCATGGAAGCGAAGAATGTCTTTGCCGATCAGGTGGATCGTCGCAGGCCAGAATTCGTTCGAATCCGGATCGTCCAGCTTGTAACCACAACCGGTAAGATAGTTGGCTAGAGCATCCAGCCAGACGTACATGACGTGCGCCGGGTCGCCCGGAACGGGAATGCCCCAACTAAACGAGGTGCGACTGATGGACAGATCGTTTAACCCTTGAGAAACAAAGCTTTTCACTTCGTTCATACGGTAGCCGGGCAACACGAAATCCGGGTGCGCTTCGTAGTAATCGAGTAGAGGCTGGGTGTATTTGGACAGTTTGAAGAAATAGCTCTTTTCCTTGTTCTTCTGAACCGGGCGCTTGCACCAGGGATTGGGGCAGAGATTGCCTTCCAGCAACTGACTTTCCGTCCAGAAGGTCTCATCGTGCACACAGTACCAGTCTTCATATTCACCCAGATAGATATCGCCTTTATCAACCATTACTTTCCACAAGTCACTGACCAGTGCGGCATGATCGTCGTCGGTAGTGCGAATGAAGCGGTCGTTACTGATATTCAGCGTTTTCCATAAATCCCGGAAATGCTGCACGACATCATCGGCAAAGGCTTTGGGCGACTTTCCGAGCTTCTGCGCGGCGGTTTCCACTTTCTGCCCATGCTCGTCGGTGCCGGTGAGAAAGAAGGTTTTCTCTCCCATCAAGCGATGATAACGGGCCAGCACGTCCGCATTGATCGTCGTATAGGCATGCCCGATGTGAGGCACGTCGTTGCAGTAATATATCGGGGTAGACACATAAAAAGTCTTTTTCGTCATGACTCTGCCTTTTTCATCCTGCTGCTATGCACCATCCATGCCGTCTTCGTTTGATCAGCTATGGATTTTCACTACACTTGTTATTTGTATTTTGATCGGGAAACATCTGTGAACCGAACGCGAAGTACCGATCAATCTAGCTATTACCGCTACCACTACCAGACCCTTTGCCTCCACCCGGCTTCGGTCCCCCGGAACGCGGTGAAGAATTTCCGGAATTCGGATTGCCGGAACCGCCGCCACGCGGACCGGATGGTCTGCGCCTGCGCCGAGAACGAGATTTGCGTTTGGGAGCGCCTTCTTGACCGGGCTTACCACCTTCAGCCCCACCACCTTTGGGTCCAGAGCTTCTACCGCCACCTTGCGGAGCCTTCGGTTTTCCATCGGGAGAAGGCTTTCCTTCTCGGCGAGGCTCTCCTTGCGGTCCTCCCTGGCCACCCTGGCCACCCTGGCCACCCTGTCCTCCTCGGCCTCTACCGCCTCGACCTCGCCGACGACGTGAAGGTCGCGGCTTATTGGGATCACCACCATCCTTGTTCGCTTGGGATTGATTTCCCTGAGCGCCCCCCTGCTTAGGATTTGTCGGTCGTCGATCCGGCTTTTCGGCAGGTTTATCCGGTCTCTTTCCATTGGATTCCGAGTTGGATTGGCGTCTGGCCTTGCGAGACTCCGTTTCCCGGCTGCCTTCCATCACGGAAGTAACCTTTTCCACATCACGCCGCAACGCTTTGGTGCGCTCTTCCTCTTCCTTCTTCATCATAAGCGCACCGAAGCCTTCGGGGTCTTGCTTGTAAGACTTATAGTCGTCCAGATCGATCGAGATGTATTCACGGCCCGGCAATTCCAATCGCATCTGGCGGCTGAAAATGTTGATTTCCAGTACGCGCCCACGACCTTTCCAGGTGTCCGCTTTTTTGCCGATTTTTGGCAGACCTTTTTGAAGATCTTTATAGGTTGCGGATTCATATCCCAAACAACACATCAACCTGCCGCACAAACCGGAAACCTTTTCCGGATTCAAGGTCAGATTCTGTTCCTTGGCCATGCGAATCGAAACAGGAGTGAAATCACTTAGATGGGTCGCGCAACAAACAGGCTGCCCGCATGGGCCCATACCGCCGACCAGTTTAGCCTCATCCCGAATGCCGACCTGACGCATTTCAACACGGATGCGTAGCTCCTGCGCCAGCAATCGGACCAATTCGCGGAAATCAACCCGACCTTCCGAAGAAAAATAGAAAACCGCTTTATTGGCTGAATGTTGGTAGCTGACCTCGATCAGCTTCATTGGCAAATTCAACTTCGCGATGCTATTGAGACAGCTATGATAAGCTTGGCGATTGCGTTCTTCGTTCTCTTTCAGGATCATCTTGTCGCGTTCATCCATCAAGCGAACAACCCGATGCAGCTTTTGCTTACCGGGCTTCGCATTTTCATCAACCAACACGACCTTACCGATTTCCAAGCCCCGTTCCACTTCAACAACCACCCGGTCACCAACGTGAACTTCCAGGTTCTGACACTGGAACATCTCCATCTTTCCAGCACTGCGAAAACGCACACCGGCGATTCGAACGGTCTCAACTTTTTTAGGCGGTTCGGAGGATTCCGCCTCGCCCTCCACCTGCTCCGATTTCAAATCCTCGTTGTTCCGTTCGGGTACGGTATCATCCGCTTTTTCGGTGGACGAAGCATCCGAAACGTTTTCAACCGGCTTGGAATCCGATTCGCTCTCGCTCGCAGGCTCTACCGGCTCCGGCTTTGATTCCTCATTAGCGGATTGCAATTCGGAAGCCTCTTCCGTTGTTTCAACGCTTTTATCGTTTTCATCTGTTTGCACAGTGATCGTTCTCCAGTCGTGGCATGCCACGGTGATGAATAAGGGGGAGTATTATAGACAATCTTTTGTAATAATCCCAATGATTTTCCACGTATACCGGATTTTAAGTTATGCCGAATACGCGCGGGAACTCGCAACCTCCATCAATACGCTACTCATTGCCACATCCCCTCGGATATATATGGATTCCAGATCCCGTCGGATATCGATCAATCGTTCCATGCGGTAGGCGATTCGACCGGCAGGAACGAGTCGGGCTTCCTGCTGCAACTGCTGTAAGCGATCGCGATTCACAACCCGCTCTTCCGACGCATCGGACGCAATAATCAGCAGATCCCGGTGCCAGGTGATCAATAAAGCCAGCAATTCAGACAATCGATCTCTCGTTCGTGCGGATTGGTCTACGAACTCACCGGTTTCACCGGACTTTCCTATGGCGATCTCATGCCAGAAATCCAACCACTGCAAGCGGTTCGTATTCCAGCTCCCATCCTCACCAGCTTCCGCCATCTGCTCGGCGACCTGCAAATTTCCATCCGACAGCGAAGCCAATAACTCCGCCTGCTCCTCGTCCAACTGATGGTGGATCTCCAGGCGACGACGAATATTCCCGGCGCTCACCGCACCGAAACGAACGATCTGGCAGCGGGAACGAATGGTCGGCAATAAGGCATTGGGACGCGAACTGAGCAGAAGGAAGATCGTCCGAATCCGATCGACCGGCTCTTCCAGTGTTTTCAGAAATGCGTTCTGCGCCGCAATTTGCATGGTGTCCGCTTCGTGAATCAATACCAGGCGGTAATTTGCCTTTAGTGGTGCGGCGTACAAACTCGATCTCAAATCGCGGATCGCATCGACCAAAATGGTATGGCTGCTCTGCTTGCGACCATCCTTGCCGATCCAACCGCCGGGTACGAGGTGCATCAGGTCGGGGTGCACCTGCTCCTTGGGATCTCGGCTGCGATCCAACAGATCACAGTTCGAACAAATACCGCAGGGATCGCTATCGGAGCGGTCACAATTCAACGCCTGGGCGAAAAGAATCGCCGCCTCACGTTTACCAACGCCATCAGGACCGCAGAACAGGAAAGCATGCGCAATCCTTCCGGATTCGACGATCCGACGCAAGATGGAAACCACTCGCGGTTGACTGCCGAATTGCGACCAGGGCATCAGTTCTCTTCTTTCTGTCCCACCGGCGAACGATGAGGGAATGCCGTTACCGGGAAGAGAGAGGTTTCATTGGCAAGCAGCATGGCAACACGATCCACACCCAGCGCGATTCCCGCCGAAGGAGGCATACCAAAGCTCAGTGCTTCGAGAAATTCCTCGTCCGGTTCGTAGTGGAAGCCTCGCTCCTTGTCGCTCTCGGCCATGTCATCCATAAAGCGACGCTTCTGCTCGGGAGCATTGGTCAACTCACCAAAGGCATTGGCCAGTTCGATTCCGGCTATATACACTTCGAATCGCTCACAGTAGCGCTGATCTTTGGGTTTACGTCGCGCCAAGGCACTCATTTCCATGGGATAATCCCGCAAAATCACCGGACGATCCCAGCCCAGGCGTTCCTCGATTTCCGTTAGGAACAGCTTGAAAAACACCACCTCGAAGGTTTCGTTGGGGCTGACATAGGAGAATCCACGCTCGATGGCGGCTCGCGCCAGTGCCGGCGCATTTCTCGTTTCGGACAAATCGATTTTCAAACGCTGCAAAAACAGGTCTCGCACCGACACACGCGGCCAGGGTGGCGTCAAATCGATCGTGCGCCCCTGATACTGTATGGTCATGGTACCCAACGCATCCTGGGCCGCTTTGCTGACCAACTGCTCGGTATCGGTCATGATCGTTTCATAATCGGAATATGCCCGGTACCACTCCAACATGGTGAATTCGGGTTGGTGATGCGCAGAAAACTCACGATTGCGGAAACAGCGTGCGAATTCGAAGATCCGCTCGTAACCGAGTACTAGCAACTTTTTCATGTGGAACTCCGGCGAGGTAGGCAGGTAGTAATTCTGTTCCCAACCGCCGAACGGCCCAACCCACTGTGAGGAAAAACCGGTAAGATTCGGCTCCATGCCTGGGCAGGCTACCAAGGTTGGCGTCGCCACTTCCAAAAAGTTGTCGCTTAGAAAATAGTCTCTCATGGAGCGCATTACGGCATCACGCAACACCAAGTTGCGCCGCTTGCGATTGCCGGTTTCCATCCAACGCGCCATCCACTGGCGCATCTTTTCCTGATCAAGCATACAAGGAGTCAACACCCGGTGACTCATGACGCGCCAGGCTTTCTGCCGCAGCATCAGCGTTACTTCCAGAATGTCTCCCAGTCGCACCCGCGTCAGATCCGGATTGTTATTTGGAAACCCAAAGGTACGGCGGTCGGTCTGGTCTTCCAGGGTCAATGTCGCCGGGGACAACTGCACCAGACGACCGGCAACTACACAAGTCGCACCTTCCTCCTCCAAATCCCGGATACTGGCAATCGGAATGCGTTCAGCTTGTGTATCCATCATTACTTCCTGAGCTGATCCTGCATCGCTGCCCGCAAGGTTTCAAACTCATCGCCCATCTGGCGACGTACTTCCAGTAGCGCCAATAACGCCGAAGCGGTGTCGATCAGAGTTGATTGATTCAGCAAAATATCGCGCTTAAACGCACCCTGTAACTGCGCCCAGTTCTCGAAGTAGAAAGCGCTGACCTTGGTAAACTGCTGTTCGAACAACCACCGGGAGGAGAGCATGATGGCCTCGGCGATCTGTTTCGCCAATTCCGGTTTGAGATCCTTCAACGCACCGTAAGCCTCTGCCAGACTGCGCAAACGCGCCGCCACAAATACGGTTGTCGGCACTTTCTGATCGTCGAACGCACCCACAAAGTCGGCATAGGGAGCGGTTTGGTTGCGGTACTGATGCCCCATCGTCTTCTGCACGGATTCGCCAAGCTGCACCAACATGGCCGGATCGCTTAGTACCGCCGCCGCCTTTGCCAGTGCCGTCAAAGCCCAGGGACCATCCGCATTCCAGCATGAATCAACCAGAGCCAGAACCTGCTTGCGATCCTGGGCATCCTTGGTCAGTTGTGCCAGTCCGGCAACCACATACACGGTGAAATTGCGTAAATCCTGAACGAATCGTCCCTGTTCTGGAATATCCGCGGCCTTCAAGGTGCGCAACTTCGCCGCCAACTTGTTAACGAGTTCCTTGCGCCCCTTCACCGCACCACCGGAAATAAGTAAATCGCCAAGCAACAACCGACCTTCCAGATCGGAGACGCCCTCGGTTTTGAACAGCAAGCCTTTTTCCGGATCATCCACCACGAGATCTTTGATTCCCTGGTATCCCCAACGAACCAGCTTGCCCAGTTCGACATTCTTGTCCAACTCCGCAGCCCGATTCAACGCGGAAAGCGCAAACAATTGGTGCCCATCATTGGACTTCTTCAACGGATGATGGTTGTTGTCATATCCTGGCGCAAAACGTTTGGCATGTACGACCTTGTGCGCTTCAAACCATTTCAACGCCGAATCGATCGACTTCGACAACACCTGCTCAGGCAATTCGTCCAGCTCGACCTTGTAGCGGTAGAGATCCACCGATTTTCCGTATGGCTTCTCTTCGATAAAATTGATGGTCCCATAGCGCTCGATCACGGTATCGGGCAGCTTCCAGGCATCTTTATCCATACCGGCCTTGCGGCTCAAGCGTTCCAGCCAGGTAACAGTGGTGCGCTGCTTCTTGACAAACACATAAGGCAAGAAGAAGGCACGTTTTCCCGATGCACCAGTTACGATGATGCCATCCACGCCCGGTTCCAGTACTTTTTCAATCTCGACCGGATCTTTGGTATCGATGCGCTCGGTCGGCTGCAAGAACGACAATTCCACCCGGAATTTATCCAGTTCTTCCGGCAACGGATTCTTGAAACGTCGATCGCGCACCGTGTTGATGATCGCACCCACAACTGCCGTCCCGATATTTTTCCCCATCGAGCTGACACATCCCCGCCATTCGCCCTCTTTGTAAATCGTAGCGAATACACGATTGACTTTGCGGTCTCTCAATCCTTCCGGTAGCTCATCGGCATCCAGACGCTCCTGGTCTTTGACATAAGTATCAAACGCCTTGCGGGCGAACAGAATCAGTTCGTTCTTTTCCGCCTCGGTAAGCGTGATCTGCACTTCATTGGATTTCTTTGCAGGTCGTTTCGCCGACTTTTTATCCGCTTTCTCGGCCTTCACCTGCTTTTGTGCGGGTTCCGACTGTTTATCGCAACTCCACAACATTAGCAGCGACAACAGAGCGAACAAGGCAACCACGAGCATTCCCTTGGATATTTTCATGGATAGACTCCCTTTGATGTTCTAACGTTTACGTTTGCAAGAAACTCTTCTAACGGATCTTCTTGACCGCTTCCCAGTCATCCGGCTGGAAGAATCTCAATAAACGATAATTCACCGTCAGGCAGTGATAGGCAAAGTCCAAACGGCACTCGTCTTTATGGAAATTGTCCGGAATACAGCCAACCGCCTTGCTCGGATTCGGCAGATAGTAAACCGAACCCTGGCGATATTGACTCTGGCGTACAAAGCGCACTGTCAAGAATGCCGCTTTGCGATATTTCGCCATACGCTTTTCATCTCCGCGCATCTTGGCCAGGTGATACACCGACGCCACACCCTCGCCATAAACGCCGCTGTTCCAGATGGGCATATCCCATTTCCGTTTGGAACCATGGAATCCGCCTACGTAATCTTTCCAGTATGTCTGCTTGTGTCCGAACACATACCAGTTGTCGATGATCCAATCCGCCATGGCAAAGGCATAATCGGCCACTTCATCTTTCTTTACAACTTCCCAGAATTCCATCATCGCCGACATATCCCAGGGTACGAAGGGGCCTAAGTCGCCCTTACTGCGGTTGCTCTTCTTTTTGTTGAACCAGTTCGAGTAATACTCGAAGGCTTTCTGCACGGTGTCGATATAGCGTTGATCTTTGAAGATATGGTATAGCCGCACCAACGCCAGGTTAGCTTCACCGGGATAGATGGTCACTTCGCGGTCAAAGGGTTTCTGCCCTTTTTTCACATAGAAGCTCTTGTAATGACCGTTTTCCTCCTGTAGCACCATGATGAATTCGGCCAGACCTTTCATGGTCTTTTCCCATTCCGGTACGCGCTCGAACCGGAAATATTCGCACATGGCCTGCAATAACGTTCCAGCACCACCCAGTTTGTAGCGACCATCGAAACGAGGATGACGGAACATTGCAATCTTGCCTTCCCATTCCACCAGTTTCAAGTTCCATTCGATTGCCCGCCTGGCACCATCCAGAAAACGACGTTCCTTGGTTAATTCATAGGCTTGAATCAGAGTCAAGGTAGCCAGATGGTGACGAATCAGGTTGTATTGATTTTTGGCGTATTGATCGCGAGTGGCGTAGTAACTGTATTCGAACATCCCAGATTCCGGTATGTTGATCGAAAGCAGCCACTCGGCACCATCCATGAACCCCGCCATGATTTCTTTCTTGTCCAATTTGGCCGGGTTCACCCATTCAAATCCTCGGAACAAACGAATCACTTCTCCACCTGCCGTACGTTCGGTCAGGTCCAGTGTGCGGAATTTCTCGTAACGAACGCCATCCTGTTTCCAGGCATCTTTGTCCAACTTGTACTTTTTACAAGCGATTTCCATGAGCTTATTCAAATTGCTCTCACGCCAGATCTTCGATTTGTCCGGTGAGATTTTAACCGTTTTTCCCTGTTCTCCCGGTTTCGCCGCCGGAAGATGCAGCACCAGACCATCCAAGCCAACCGACACATAACGCGACAACTGATTGGCATCTACCGCCAAAGTCGCCGGTGCATGATGGAAATTCAGGGTGATGATCGCTCCCTTGACGAACATTTCCAGCGGTTCGGCATTCATCTTTCCCGCACCACGCTTCTGGTAGCGCGTTTGCGCCATCTTGACCGCCTTGTCCAATGCCGCCTTGTAGCTGTCACCCACGCCGCGAATCAATCCGAGTGTTTTGTTATACCCTTCAGAATCCGTGAAACGAAGATCCAACACCGCAGAATTCTTTAGCTTCTGGTCGAATCCCGGCGGAAGAGCGGGGAGTGTCTGCCCGGTTAAAGCCGCCCTGACATAGCTGTAAACCATCGGATATTGAGCTTCGCTCATTCTTAACGCCAATGGAGCCAAAGCCACCGCAATTTTGTCTGTATCAACATGGACATAGCTCAGGTTCTGCAAATCGCCACTGTGCAAAATCGCTTCTGCTACGCTTCCGCTGCGATCAACGTCTTCACCAACATCCGTCGGTAAGACGATCAGTCCGATTTTGGCTGCCAGCATCTGTTTTACCAGATCCGCTTCCGAATCCGATTTCAAGGCATTCCAAACCGGTTGGGCCTCTATTGGTGTTTTTACACTTGCGGCAATGGCCTTCATGTCACCTTTGATTGCATCCGGTGCTAAGATGAAATCACCTCCGGCTTGCTCCAACTGCGTTTTTAATTCTGTCTCGAAATTCGATCCGGCTTGCTGCGCTTTTTCGCAAGCTAGTATGAAAGTCGTGATCAACGCGACGATAACTGTAAATTGTACTAACCTTCGGAACATGGAACCTCCTTATTAAACTCTGGTTTCGTGTCCTTCTAACTATTCAATGCCACCCTGTTTTGTTCGGAATCAAGAAAGATGTCATTTCACATGCGAAACGGATTCTCGTGTAAAATAATAGAGATGCCGGACGAAATCCGGCATGACAAGAAACCGTCACCCAATTACGAGATGACTTCTATGCTCAGCGTTAACCTTATAACAATCGTACGGATTGAATGTCAACAGCTTTCGGATTTCCCAAGTGGAAAGGTGATAAGAAACGATCGGTCTTAGGGTATAAGAATCTTGGCAAGCATGAAAAAGCCATATAAACCAAGCATGCCAATCATTGCCACCATCAAGTATATGAACAACTGGCGCTTGTGAATAGCCTCGTTGGCTTTGTTTATCGCCGACATCTTCGCTTCGTAGGTACGCCTGGCTACCCCACCATCATCTTTTAGCGGATAGCTGGTCTTCTCCAATATATCTTTTGCCTTCGGATAGTAGGCACCCGGAAACCCTACGTAATAAAAAGGTTTTCTGTCTCGGAATGAGTTTCTCAGCGCCATTGCCGTTTCGCTTTCGCTTTCGGCCAGTTCCAGATCATATCCGATTTCACAGGGGATATTGTTGTCGCGAAGGTTCATGGACAAAAAACGGGCGATTTCCAAAGGAAAAAAGCCATGACGCAATACCCAGTCCGCATCCAGATTGGATTGCTTGATCAACCGATTGGTGCTCGGATCGAGGATCAGAATTTTCGAATCGGTGGCTTCTTTATCCTGTTTGCCAACTGCCGATTCGATAATATTTCCGTTTCCGGCTGGGGTTTCACCCCCTTCGTTCTTCATGTTCGTTCGAGTCGATCTGGTCTTCTTTGCTGGCACGGCTCACCCTCAATGAAACAAACATCGGTTTTAGTCATTACGGCGTTGGGAATGTTTTACATACAAGTCACTTGTTGCGTGTTATCGTACTTGATCTTGCAGAATAAATCCAATGAAAACAGAACTGAATAATCTCCAAAGTTTCTCACCTGCAAGTCACGCCCGTTTCACTTCCCGTTTGAAAGGATATGACGGAAAGCTCTTTGGTATAAGCGAAACCATCGATATCGCGCAGCGAACTGGTAATGTAGATCGTGTATTTCGAGTTCGCATCCAAAACCGTAGTCGGCACATACGTCACAGTCCGGTCATCGTAGTACAAATCCCCCTTGACATGCCAACGCCCGCTGCCCATCAGAATGGCATTGTCTGTCACGGTCGCCGGATCGAGTTCTTTGTTGAACAGCAACTTGACCACCGCACCGGTGGAAACGTTACTTTCACCGGGTAAGGGACAACTATCCAACACATCCAATCCACCTCGTGTATCCTGCGGATACAGCGGATCATCTCCGATATTCGAGCAAGCCGCCGCATACAGTCCCGTAAACAACGCAACCAACACAAGTATCAACAATCCCTGGCGATTTCGGTCACTTGAACTCATCATGACACTTCTTGCAAGCACGCGGATTTTTGGCCTTCATCCGGTCCAATTGGGATGGACTCAGATGTCCGTGGATTCGAACGCCACCACCACAGGCCGATCCGCTCTTATGACAGTTCAGACAATCTTTCTCCGTATGACAGGAAACACAACTCAGTAAGGAACGCTTGGCCTGGAATGAATGATGATTGGGAGTTCGGATGCAGGCATCGAAGCCTTCCGGATGAATGCGGGTTCTTTCCGATTTGCGTTCCGCACCGGTCGTCAGACCCATTTTCTGGTGACAATCTAAACAGAAACTCTGATATCGATGACAGCTGTTGCAACGGTTCCGATTGTTGCGGGCATCGATCGCATGGGTTGTAGCATAATCGTCCGGATGGATCTTCATCGGTCTCATGACGCCGTCGTGACAGGCATTGCAATCGTGCTGTTGATGGCAGCTGCGGCAGGACTCCGGTCGCATACGCGATTCGATCGCGTGATTGGCTTCCCAGTTTCGATAATGATTGAGTTTGCCTTTGGTCGGCACCAGTTTCAACCCATTGAAATCCGTCGTAATCAGCCCGGAGGGCAGACTCGGATGACAAAAACCGCAGGTATTTCCCTTCTTGTTTCGCTCATGACAGGAAAGGCACATCGCTTCGTTAGGCATCGGTCGTTTAGATTGCCCTGCATCCGTATCGATTCCGGCATGGCAGTGCTTGCAGCTAATCAACCGTTGCTGGTGCGCCTGGTGTGAAAAGATCAACTTGGCCGGAGTAACCGTCACGCGGCTTGGTCGGGAACGGTTGGCCGGGTCGTAATCCCGGTGACACATTTCGCAGCGAGCGACATCGCCGACTTCATTGGTCAATTTGCGCGTTTGCTCGGCATGGCAACCGGCACACACCGTTTCGGCGGGTAGATTGCGCTGCTCGCTTTTTGTGCTTGTCGCCACGCTTTCATGGCAGGTCAGGCAATCGTGTTTGGCATGAATTTTGTGACTGAACTTGATTTTGCTTTGATTCGCCGGATAGATGACTTCAAAACCGGGAACCAGATTTTCAGGAACCGCCCAGGCCAGACTTGCTCCCAAAACAACGAGAACAACGATCGAGCCCCATAGAATAACTGCGGATTGCTTTTTCTGCCTTATTGCCATGTGTGCACGTCCAGTTCAAAGAAAAAGGCGAATTGCCGTTCGATAATGGGGTTGGAATAACCATCTCCACGAAACGCCAGAGTAACTTCCGGATGTATGCGAAACTCGGAACGCAGGCTCAATCCCCAACTGAAACCCGAATTCCCGTTTTCCACAAGAATGTCATTATAGGTCAGGCGGCTGTAGAAGCTACCCATAAAATCACCATCAAGCCGAATGCGGCGTTGCCATAGGTCCACCCCGCCGCCGACAGAAAAACGTTGAGTGTCACCTCCATATCCCCGCGTGAAACGATAATTGGCTCGCACGTCGGCGATATCACCCAGCATTCGGTTCACGTACAGGCTCCCCATATGCGAAGCGTTGCCATCATCCCCCCAATCATCGAACAGAATACCGCCTCCGCCCTGAAACAGGCGTGCATAGCTTGCTCCAATATGCGTACGACTGTCGGGGCGAATGTAAAACCGGGCGGAAATTTCCTTTTCCGAATTGACGTCGAAGAAATTGAAAATCGAATCGGCATCAAACTCCGCACGCCCGGACCAATGTTCCAGCGAAAATCCAACCCAGTCGAAATCGACCGTCGTCCCGAAGCGCAGTTCGCTGAAACGTTCCTGAATCAAATCGAAACTGTCCATCGAATACAGTTCCCATACATCCAGAATACGCTGTCGGAAAGACAACCCAAGCTGCATGCTGTCCGTTTCTCCGGAATAACGATGCCGATAGTGCAACCGCAGCACAGTATTTTCTAAGCCATCCAGAAACAATGCGGCTCCGAACAAGCCGGTCCAGCGGTCGTCATCGGTTAGTCCATCGGGTTCGAAAGTATCTGAATTCGGAAGGGAAAAACCACCCGCATCGGGAATGACCTCCCCTTTGACTTCACTGCCTACATACAGTTCCAGCCCTACATACCAATCCCGGCGAATCGTCATGCGTAGCCCGTCCATCGCCGCCATGCCGAACTCGTCGGTTAAAACCTGCCGTCCCAGCGCCAGATCGAGCGCATCGCCGATGCGCCGCCATTCCCAATACGCATACAACAGGGCGAAACGCTGCCCTTCCAATGCATTGCTCGGCTCATCGGGCGAATGATCGCGCCCCAAGTCGACATCCACACGCATCGAAGAGAAAAAGGCATGCTCCGCCTGCTTGTAGAATTCCTGCGGGTCTAGCGTCTGATACAGGTTTAAGGTGAGATACTGGGTAAACCGGGTTTCGTCGATTTTAAGCTGGTCCACATCGCGGTACTGCTGAACCTGAAAAAAGGTTTCCGGCCATAATTCCACCTCAACAGCTTGGGCTGGCTGCACATAAAACAGCAGCACCACCAGCGACCAGAGGATTACAACCGACTTCACCCTCATACCGTTAACTCGTCATTACGAAGTTCTGATTCGTGAGCTTCACCGTCAATACCGGGCAGGGGGATTTCCGCACGACTTTTTCCGCCACCGAACCGATTAAAAGCTGGGAAATGCCGGTGCGTCCGTGTGTACCGACCACAATCATGTTGCTCTCGCGTTCAGAG
Source organism: Myxococcota bacterium (assembly GCA_965140415.1). GTDB lineage: Bacteria > Myxococcota_A > SURF-8 > SURF-8 > SURF-8. The sequence continues at coordinate 1,704,973 of OZ223209.1, read as the reverse complement.
GCAGTACGGATAATCTCGATTGGCGGATTGCCGGAGGTAACGAGATAGCTGATCGAAATATCCTGGATCGGAATACCCTTGATAAAACGCTCCATCTCTTCGCGTTTCTGCGCTTCCATCTCGCGCTGCTTGATCAGGTAGCTTTGCATCTGAGCGGTCTGGTAGGGACCATACCCCGACCCGATATAGGTAGGCAGATCGCACACATAGAGAAAATCTACTTCGGCTTCGAACTTTTTGGCCAATACCAGCGCAAAGCGTGCCGCTTCGCGCGAGTATTCCGAAAAGTCGATCCCGACCAAAATGCGTTTTAATTCGATCAAACCATCCTCCGAACGACATAGGTGGAATCGCAACGCAAAGGGGACGCGCCCGCCTCGCGCCTGCTTTCCCGTCTAGGATTTCAGTCTACCACACCCGTGATTTTTGCTGCAACCAAAAGGTATATCAATCATTTTTCCTGTACAGGATGATGACACGATTGCAACCGAAGAAACATGTTTCTTTTAGAACGAAAACGAAGAACGGCTTTATCCATCTAAAACTTCTCGAACCTTTTCAGCCAGCTTTCGCGGCGTGAAAGGCTTTCCGATAAACTGGATCCCTTCATCCAAAACACCGTGATGCGCGATGGCATCCTCGGTGTAGCCACTGGTAAACAGCACTTTGGTCCCAGGACGCATTTCCCGCACTTTTTCCGCCAGAACCTTTCCACTCACACCGGGCATAACGACATCGGTGATCAGCAAATCCACCTTGGCATCAAGCGCTTTCAATTCTTCCAGAGCGTGATCCCCATCCGGGTATGCATAAACCTTGTATCCATGCCGAACCAATGCACGCTCGCCAAGTTTCCGAACCATCGGTTCATCTTCAACTAAAACCAGCGTTTCATTTCCGGTTATCAATTCCTTTTCCACTTTCTTTACCAGCGATTCTACTTCAGCATGAACTCGAGGAAAATATGCTTTGAACGTCGTTCCCACACCAGGTTCGGAATACACTTCGATGTTCCCGTTATTCTGCTTTACAATTCCAAACACCGTGGCCAATCCCAGCCCAGTACCTTTCCCTTTTCCTTTTGTGGTGAAAAACGGTTCGAAAATCTGAGAACGTACTTCTTCATCCATTCCGATCCCATTGTCCGACACCGCCAGCATCACATACTCGCCCGGTTTGGAATGAGCGTGCTCGTCCAGGTAACTTTCATCGAGCACGACGTTGGCAACTTCCATCGTCAGTTTTCCACCATCCGGCATGGCATCTCGGGCGTTGACAGCCAGATTGACGAGTATTTGTTCCGCCTGACCGGGATCGATCCGAATATTCCCTGTATCCGGCTTGGGTGTAAATTTCAATTCGATATCTTCCCCGATAAGTCGGCGAAGCATCTTGGAGAGATTGGAAATCAGATCGTTCACATCCAACACGCGAGGTTCTATCATCTGCTTGCGTGAGAACGCAAGCAATTGGCGAGTCAACGAGGCTGCGCTTTCCGCAGCCTGGAAAATTTCATCGAAAGCCTGCTCAGCAACTTCATCAAGCACGGCATCCATACGCGCCATCGAAACATTGCCGAAAATGCCAGTCAGCAGGTTATTAAAATCATGTGCCACACCACCTGCCAAACGCCCAATGGACTCCATTTTCTGCGCTTGACGAAGCTGGGTTTCCAGTCGATCCCTTTCCTCTTCTTCTTTTTTCCTGTCACTGATATCTAATCCTGCTCCCACCAATTTTGCAGGTTTTCCAGCTTCATCCCGTTCAAGAATAGTAGCCCAGGAGTATATCCACACATAGTCGCCCGTCGCAGTCAAAACCCTGTATTCATCTTTAAATGAACTGGCCTTCCCCGATTGCAGGTCATACAGTTGCTTTAGTATAGAAGGCTGATCTTCCGGGTGAAAAGTATGCTCATCCAGATTCACCGTCAATCCGGCGCCTTGGTACCCGAGCATGTGAGCATAGGCGGGGTCTACCGTTAGTTCATTTCGCTTCAGGTCCAGTTCCCACAATCCCGCCCCGGCACCTTTTAGCACGACCGACAATCTCTGCTCGTTTCGGCGCATTTCCCGATCGGAAAGTACACGAGCCGTAATGTCGGATAGCGCCACAGCCACCAGATTTTCCTTGGGTGAATACACTCGCATCTCCAGATGGAGATTCAGATAGGCCGAATAGCTGGTAAGCGTCGTCGGTTCTCCGGATGAGACAACCTCACTAAATATTGGGGTCCACTCTTGTAAAAGGTCCGGAAAGACTTCTGATACACGCTTGCCAACAAGGTCGCTTTTAGCACGCTTTGTAAGGCATTCATATGCCGGGTTGCAATCGAGATAAATGAAATCACACGCTTTACCAACTTCATCCCAAACGATTTCATGCAATGCCACGGCTTCATTGAGGTTATCGATCAGGGCTTTAAACTTGTTTTCACTTTCTCTAAGAATCTCTTCCGATTGCTTCCGCGTGGAAATATCGCGAGCGGATGTGATGACGTATTTCACTTTGCCTTTAGAATCGAACTCCGGCATCAATAGCCAGTCGATCCACACTCCATTGGGAATTTTGAATTCGATCTGGATAACCTCGGCGGTTTCGAAGACATGTTGCATCGCTTGCCACCATGTGTGGCAAAGATCCAAATCGAACCCCAACTCTTCATGAGTTTTCCCAATAAATTGATCAGAGGGGATCCCGATCAGCTTTTCACTAGCTGGACTGACATACAAATGCCGAAACTGTCGGTCGAAGCGCATAATCACGTCACCGGAGTTTTCAGTCAGCGCCCGAAACGTCTCTTCGCTTTCCTTCAGTTCACGTTCCGCTTTTTTCCGGTCGGTGATATCTTCCGCCGAACAAACCACATACTCAACTTGTCCTACCTCATCCAGCTTCGGTGTCCGAATGAGAGAAAACAGTCGTCTTTCTCCTTTGACATTGACAACCCATTCTTCCGTTTTCGTCATTTGACCTGTTGCAAAAACCTTTGAATTGCCCTGCCGTAAATCGTCCGCGATTTCCTTCGGGAAAAGATCGTACAGGTCCGCGCCATGCAATGCTTCGATTGTCGAGCCCAGGTAATCCGCATGGGCCTTGTTGACATCACCATAGCTGCGATCATCGGTAAGATACCAGACTTGATTTTGAATGTTACTCAGCAAAATACGCTGGTTTTGCTGATTGCCCTCAATCTGCATCGCGTGTTTTCGCATGGCAATAAATCGGAAAATCGCGGGGATTCCAATTAGCAGTAAAATAATAAAAACACCAAACATCGTAATTCCGAAATAAAGCTCATGAATCTGTTCCAAAGTTCGTAAAGATATTCCAATGTTGACCACATACTGCACTTCGCCACGTTGGTTAAACGTAGGAGCCATAATATCTATGGTTTTCTCCCCATGATGTGGCGAATCAGGCTTGTCCGCATCGCGGGTATACACCTGCTCGATCGGCATCTCAGTTGCTACGGCCCGTTGCAACCCATCCTCGTAAAAACTCATTCCTTTTCGACTCGGGTCGCTATGCGCAAGGGCTAGCCCTTTTGTATCCATGATCAACAGATAGCTGAAAAGCTTCGAACTTCGGTACACATTATTGATATAAGACTGGAGTTGCTCTACCTCTATGCGGGGAACGACGTACTGCATTTGGGCCAACGTATCGCGACCCCGCTCTTTTATCTGCTCAACGTCATTGCTGTACGCATACCCAAGCACTCCCCAGGCAAATCCTCCCAGTAAAAACAGGGAAACAAAAAAGAGGATGCCCCAAAACATCAACTCTCTTTTATTTATGGGCTTCTTAAACACCATGCAGAACTTTCCTTGGTAGCAGTCTCATGAACAACCGAAAAATATGCATCTCAACAACACGAATGTTAAACCGAGACAAACCATAACTTCTCTGGAGTAATTACGAAACGGTCAACAAATACCGATCCTTCATGACCTGAAAGACCAACCGTCAAGAAAAGGCAATTCATCCCTGATTGTCCACACCTACAACCAAAAATAACAATTCCTACCAGAATTCCATACAACACTATGAGTGTAACCGATCAACTCCAAAGAAGCAATCCGACATTAGAGCAGGTTTATAGGAGATTTCATGGCTGTCATTGTTTGGTTATTTTTTTTGCGAGTAGCGTGTGAACATTCCGAGAGGGACGAAAGATCTGTTTGAAATTACAATAGATTCCTCGGCTACGCCTCAGAATGGCGGGATATAACGGGGGAGCAGTTCAAATAATACTGGCTGATGAACGATGACATTCTGCCAGTCGGGGTGAAGTTTTGAGAGTGCGCCCTCGGATGGAAACAGATGAACATCCCAGTTGCTGAACTCGACTTGACGCACTCACCGAACGGAATGCTCGCTGCTCTGCATGGCGATGAACAAGAGTTTCGTGCGACCTTCCATCGTTCGGTTATCGTGACGATCCCGGCTCTACTGTTCGAACAACATCGAAATATCAACCGCCGGGGCACTGTGAGTCAAAGCGCCGACAGAAATGTAATCCACACCGGCTAACGCCAGATCTGCCAGACGTTCCAAGGTCACGCCGCCGCTGACTTCGATCTTGGCGCGTCCATTGACCTGCTGCACGGCCTCAGCGATGCGCTCCGGCGAGAAGTTGTCTAGCATTACGACTTCCGCTCTCGCCTGCAACGCCTGATCCAGTTCATCCAGGTTCGTCACTTCCACTTCCACCGCCGCCAGATGATGCACGTGCTCCCGTGCAGCAGAAACGGCCAACGCAATCGATCCTGCGGAACGAATGTGGTTTTCCTTGATCAATACGCCATCAAACAACCCGGTGCGATGATTGCGCCCGCCACCCACGTGCACGGCGTATTTTTCCAAAGTCCGCAATCCCGGTGTGGTTTTGCGCGTATCCACCACCGAGACCGAACTTCCTTTCAGCGCATCGACGTAGCGACTCGTCACGGTTGCCACACCGCTTAAGCGCTGAAGAAAATTCAACGCCACGCGCTCCGCACCTAATAGCGCCCGCGCCCGGCCTTTTACTCGCAACAATTCATCGCCCGGCTGCACGGCATCGCCATCATTGGCCGAAAAGGGAAACTCGCAGTCCGGGTCCAATTCCAGAAATGCCGCCTTGGCGACATCCAGACCGCACAGCACGAAACTCTCTTTGGCAACCAAGCGCCCCATGATGCACCGCTCGGCTGGAATACAGGCTTCAGCGGTTAAATCGCCACCGCCCAAATCCTCTTCCAGCGCCAAATCGAGAATGCGCCGATAATCGCGCGGATGCAGTTGCCGCCCGGACATCTCAGCTCTCCAGTTCTTTGATATGCGCAGTCAATTTTTCACAGATGTTGCGCAGTTCCACTTCACGGTCGCGCCCTTTCTGCACCACTTCCGCCGGAGCTTTCTCCACAAACTGCGGATTCCCAAGCCGCTGCACCAAGGAAGCCAGTTCCTTTTCCGCCTTGGTCAGTTGCCCGGTAACACGCTTGAGTTCCTCTTCCAGATCGATCAGGCCTGCCAACGGCACAAACAGATCCGCCTTGGGAACCACGCCTTTTGCAGCCGGTCCGGTTTTTTCGAACTGTTCGGTTATTGTCAATTCTTCGATACGTGCCAGTTCCAGAATCGAGGCACGTTGCGCATCCACCAGTTCGCGCAGTCTGGCATCGGAAGACTGCAACACCATGGGAATTCGTTTTCCAGGTTCGATGCCGCATTCGCCGCGAATGTTGCGCGCCGCTCCGATGATCTCCTGGATTTCGTTCATCGCCTGCTCATCCGCTTCGAAATCGGCCACATCGGCCAGTTCCTCACCGGACGGGAACGCGGCAATCATGATCGAAGCGGGGCTGTCTGCCTTTTTGGGTAGTTTCTGCCAGATCTCTTCCGTCACGAAAGGCATGAAAGGATGCAGCAGGCGCAGCGCGGTTTCCAATATGCGCGCCAATACCTGCTGGGTGCTGCTGCGCTGTTCAGGTTTTTCGGGTTTATACAATGACGTTTTGGCAAGTTCGATGTACCAGTCGCAGAATTCATCCCAGAAGAAGTGATACACCGCCATGGCCGCCTGGTCGTAATGGTAATTTTCCAGGTTTTCGTTGACGGACAACACCGCCCGCCGCAATCGCGAGAGAATCCATCGGTCCGCCAGCGAGTAAAACTCGGTGCTGGGCGTACTCTCCGGGTCGTAGCCTTCCAGGTTCATCATGGCGAAACGACTGGCGTTCCAGATCTTGTTGGCGAAAAAGCGGTAGCCTTCCACGCGCTTGATATCCAGCTTGATGTCCCGCCCCGCGCCGACCATCGACAACAGAGTAAAACGCAGCGCATCCGCGCCGGAAGCCGGTATTCCCTGCGGGAAGAGCTTCTTGGTGTCCTTGACGATCTGCTTGACCTGCTTGGGAAGAATTCCAAGTGCCTCGGCATCTTTCTGTCGTTTCTGCAACAGATCCTCCGCGCCGATGCCGTAAATGACATCCAGCGGATCGATGATGTTGCCCAGCGATTTGGACATCTTGCGGCCTTCATGATCGCGCACCATGGCGTGCAGGTACACCGTATCGAAGGGCACCTTACCCATGAAGTGGATACCCATCATGATCATGCGTGCGACCCAGAAAAAGATGATGTCGAAGCCGGTTTCCATCATGCTGTTGGGATAGAAGGTCTCCAGTTGCGGTGTCTTCTCCGGCCACCCCAGCGTACTAAACGGCCACAGGGCGCTGCTGAACCAGGTATCCAGCACGTCTTCGTCCTGATGGAGCTTGGCGCTGCCACAGGATTCACAGGTGGTAACATCCTCGCGGCTGACCGTGATGTGGCCGCAGTCTTCGCAATACCAGGCAGGAATGCGATGCCCCCACCAGAGCTGACGGCTGATGCACCAGTCCCGGATATTGCGCATCCACTCGTAGTAGGTCTTTTCCCAGTTCTGAGGCACAAAAACCGTTTCGCCCTTTTCCACCGCCTCGATAGCCGGTTTGGCCAACGGCTCGATCTTGACGAACCACTGCTTGGAAATGAACGGTTCCACCACGGTGTTGCAGCGCTGGCAACCGCCGATACTCATGGCGTAATCCTGGCGTCCACGCGCCAGACCCTTTTCTTCAATCGCCGCCTTGACGGCCTTACGTGCTTCGAAACGTTCCATTCCGGCAAAAGGACCGGCCTTTTCGTTCAGTGTGCCATCCTCGTTCAGAATGTTGATGAATTCCAGGTTGTGACGCAGACCGGTTTCGAAATCGTTGGGATCGTGCGCCGGAGTGACTTTCACCGCACCGGTACCGAATTCAGGATCGACCAGTTCGGCATCGCCGACGATTGGGAATTCGTAGTCCAACAACGGATGCCGCACCGTTTGACCGATGCGATCTTTGTAGCGCTCGTCCTCCGGATGCACCGCCACCGCCGTGTCGCCCAGCATCGTTTCCGGGCGGGTCGTAGCCACAATGATTTCCCCGCTGCCATCGGAGAAGGGATAGGCGAATGACCAGAGTTCACCGGCGACGTCGGCATGCTCGACTTCCAGATCGGACAGCGCCGTGCGGCAGCGCGGGCACCAGTTGATCAGGCGATCGGCGCGATAGATCAAGCCTTCTTCATACAGCGAGACGAACACCTCACGCACCGCGCGCGAGCAGATCTCATCCATGGTGAAGCGTGTACGGTCCCAGTCCAACGAGGCGCCCAGCACTTCCAACTGCTTCAGGATGTGATTGCCCTTCTCTTCCTTCCACTGCCAAACGCGCTCTAAAAACGCTTCGCGTCCCAGATCGTGACGAGTAATGCCTTCATTGGCGATCAGGTTTCTTTCCACCACCATCTGGGTGGCGATTCCAGCGTGATCGGTTCCCGGCATCCACAGCGTATTATAGCCACTCATGCGCTTCCAGCGGATAATCATATCCTGAATGGAAGTCATCAGCGCGTGCCCGATATGCAGGGTTCCCGTTACATTGGGCAGGGGAATCGAGATCGTAAACGGCGGCTTGTCTTTATCGTTCTCATCGGCGTGGAAAAACCCGTTTTCCCGCCAGAATTCATACCATTTTTCTTCCACACGGCTCGGGTCGTAGCCCTTGTCGATCAGTTCGGACATCGTTTCCTCCGGATTGCCAGTCATAGCAAACCGAGCAGACCAGGGACCATTCCCGGCTGCTCGGCGAACGTGAGTGTTGAATGGATCGTTACAGGTTAGTGTCGATCCTTGGCTGGAATGGTTATACGCGGTCCGCGGTTAAGCGGTCAAGTTCCTTTTTAATGATGATCTCAGCCAGTTCAGGCACAACTTCCCAGGCAATGGCTTCGGTCTGCTGACCGATCAATTGCCCCATTTCTTCACGCACCGCATTACGCACCGCATCGGCGACATTGTCCGGTACGGACGGGGCAGCCGTCGAGCCTGCGGCAGGTGAAACGACCTGCATAGCCTGGCTGACGATCTGACCTACCTCCTCGGCAGAGGGCAGTTCGCTCATGGCGGAACTGATCCAGGTATGAATCTCTTCGCCCAAATCCTCTTTCTCTTCGCTCGGCGGGGTGCTGAGCAGATCGAGAATGTCGGCCAAGGGCTGCTTGAGCACCTGCGCCACGGCCAGCGCTACATCTCCGCTACTGGGCACAGCAGCCGGTTTAGGTTGACTTTCCAGCAATTCCGGTAAGGTCTGTTCCAGTTGCTCGCGAACCAGCGCCGCCAACGCTTCCGTATCGACAGCCGCCGGGGCTTGCTCGACCGGTTCCGGCTGGTTACGACTTACCAATTGCGCCAACCGCTCTTCATCTATTTGGGCAGGCTGCATCTGGCGTACTTCCTCCGCCACCGCCGCCTTTACTTCTTCTCGCAACATCTCGCGCAGAGAATCCTTCAACTCCCCAAGCCCGACACTGATTTCCTCTCTCACAGCGGTTTTGAACAACGCCAGGATCTGTTCGGGTGAAGGCAAGCCCTCTCCCGCAGATAGAGGAGCTTCGACTCCCTCTTTGTGCTCGACGACGAATTCCTCTTCCGGGGCACTGACCGGTTCGACAGCCTCTTCCTCTTCCGCCGGTTCATCCAAAACGGCTTCTTCCGCAGCTACGGCAGCCAGCGAAACGACGTCCGCCTCTTCTGTGCCGATATCCGCAGGCTCAATCGCTTCAAGTTCTTCCGATTCATCGGCAACAAAGGTTTCCGTCGTTACAACACCCTCTTCCGATTCTACGGTCAACTCGATCTCAACTTCTGGCTCGGCTTCAAGCTCGGCTTCAGGTTCAGCTTCGAGTTCAGGTTCCACCTGTGGTTCTTCAACCTCAGCTTCGTCCTGAACTTCTTCCAAGGCAACGCCATCTTCCAGTTCGAACAACTGATCTTCTTCCGCGCTGGCAGGTTCTTCTTCCAGCAGCAGTTCTTCAAGATCTTCTTCGACCGGCTCCAGCTCCTCTTCTTCCAGTGGCTCCAGCGGTTCAGCTTCGACATCGAAGTCCAACTCTTCCATATCGAGTTCTTCCGCCGCTTCCGCTTCCTGGACCTCATCTTCGCTCATCTCGAATCCCAAGCCGAAGGGATCCATTTCCTTCTGCTCGGCCTGCTGCTGCTGAACGGGCTCCGGCTCGTTTAAGGGCATACGCCGCAAACGATCCAATTCCGCCTGTTCCAGTTCCTGTACGCTTTCATCGGTAGCCGGCTGCGTCGTTTCGTCTTCTGCCAGCTCGAACTCATCCATAATGGCATCTGCATCCACCATGTCGGCGACCGCTACAGCTTCATCGATATTATCGACCGCTTCGGCTTCTGCGATGTCCTCGTCATCATCCGCTCCGATTTCGACCAGCAACGAAGCCGCCATCTCGTCGGAAACCTGCACCGGAGCTTGTGCTTCCTCTTCTTCCGGCATAGAGGCAGCCTGTTGAGCATCCTGGCGCAGTTGCGCCCCGAAACCACCATCGAAAGAAGTTCGCATCATCTCCGGATCGGGTTGGCTCGCCCTGGCATCGTCTTCCGATTGCTGGGAACCCACCTGTTCCTGTTGAGCTTGCGCCACCACGGCATCCGTGGAAATGACGCCCTGATCTTCTCCGAACCAGTCGTCGTCCAACATGTCGTCGGCATCGATTTCAGCCTCTGAAACTTCCTGGTCCAGCGGTTCGGCTTCCACAAAGTCTTCCAATCCGCCACCCAACTGATCGGTTGCCAATGGCTCGGCTTCAATCTGCGGCTCCGGTTCCTCTTCGAGCTCGGCTTCAAGAATCGGCTCTGCTTCTTCCGGTTCCACATCGACTTCAAGCAGAACGTCTTCGCCTTCCAGTTCTGCTATCGGCTCAGCTTGAACATCAGCTTCGACAAGCTCCTCCAGCTCGACCTCGGCTTCGGGCACAACCTCTTCCGCCTCGATCACGAGCTCTTCCTCTTCAACCGCCTCCGCCTCTAGCATCGGCTCAGCATCTTGAAGTACCGCAGCTTCCGGCTCCGGTTTCGTCTCGACTTTCACCTCAACCGGTGCAGCCTGGCAGATCATGGTGGCTTGATCGATCAGATCCTGGGTCGCAAAGGGCTTGTAAAAATGTCCCTGCGCGCCGACGGCCTTGGATTGCACCTGGTCGATTTCCACTTGCTGGCCCACAAACAGCAGGACCGGAATACGATTGGTTTCAGGTTGAGATTTGATCTCGCGACAGAATTCGAACCCGCCCATGAACGGCAGACGCAGATCGACGAGAATCAGGTTGGGCGATAACGCCTTCGCCTGCTTCAATCCTTCTTCCGCATCCAGCGCCGCAATGACGTTGAATTCCGTATTGATAAAAGTCATCCGCACCGCTTCCTGGATGGTGCGGCTGTCATCGACCACCAAAATGGTCCAAGCCATTATTTGCTCCTATAGTCCAGGTTGGGTTTTCACTCCCTCCGTTGCTGGCAATATTGCCTGGATTTGCATTTCTGCAACGAATACTTTAACATATGCAGGCTCCGAAGTCAATTTAGTAGAACGGACGGAGCAAGAAAAACCGCTTCGTCGCTCGCCTGTATTTCACAACGCGAGTCGATTTTCACACGCGGCGTTATTCAGGTGGCAACAAATATGTCTTTTCCCGGAACCAACTTTCGTTTTCATGCTTCGATCTATCTGGCTTACGCCGCCCAGAATCTGAAGATCAAGATGAGCTACCCCTGGGACTTTTTCGTCAATTTTTTGGGAACCGTAACCTACGGCTTTTTAAATATTGTCTTTCTCTGGGTGTTGGTTTCCAAAGTTCCCTCTATCGCCGGTTGGAAATTCGAAGAACTGGTGTTTCTCTACGGCATCGGCGAGCTTTGCTTCGGTTTCTTCTCCATCCTCTTTTTCCAATTCTGCGTACGATTGAGCGAGCACTACATCGTCGAGGGGCACCTGGACCGCCTGCTCGTGCGTCCGATTTCGCCCTTTATGCAGTTGATGATGGAAAACCTGGACGTTTTCGATATCACCATTCTGCTCAAAGGAAGCGCTTTGGTCGCCTGGGCCTGGTATAAGCTGGGAATTCCAGTTGCATTTGATACAATCGGCTCACTGGCGCTTGGACTGGCAATCGGAACCGTCATTTATCTGGGTTTGTTTTTAACCGCCGCGTCGCTTTCCTTCTGGCTGCCGGATCGAGGCGGTATGCTGATGCCTCTGTTTTCAATGAGCGATGTTTCCCGTTATCCATTAACGGTCTACCCGCTGCACATCCGGCTTTTCTTCAGCTATATCATCCCCTTCGCCTATTGTGCGTTTTATCCTGCTATCTGGGTGTTGGATAAAGGAGATACATCCGGTCTGTGGCTAACAATGGGCGTGGCTGCCTCAATTTGTGTGACAGTCGGATTATCCCTGTTCCACCTGGGTCTGGCGCGCTATGAAAGCACCGGAACTTGACGCTTATTTCACTTTGACCAGCGCCGGGAGATAATCCTCCGGTTTTTGATAACCCAGTAATAACAACAAGGTAGCCGCCAGATTCCCCAGGCCGGGGTTATCTACCTCATCGTTAGAAGTGAAGCGCGTAGCATCTTGTCCCAACAGCAACCAGGGCACAGGAGACAGCGTGTGGCTGGTTTTGGTGATCGGCTTTCCGTTTTCGTCCAGCTTGAACTCTCCGGTTTTCTTGTTGATTTCGATCATCTGATCGGAATTGCCATGATCGGCAGTGATCACGATTGTCGCCCCGACACGCTTGGCGGCTTGTTCCAGTTTGCCAATGCATTCGTCAACGACCTCCATTGCCTGCACTGCGGCAGGCAACGAACCGGTATGTCCGACCATGTCACCGTTGGCAAAATTCAAACGCAGAAATTTATAGGATTTGGAATCCAGCGCTTTAATGACTTCTTCCGTGATTTCACGCGCTTTCATCTGTGGTTTCTTATCGAAACTGATGTTGTCAGAGGGAATCTCCACCCAGGTTTCCAGTTCCTTGCTGAACTTTTCGGAATTGTTGCCGTTCCAGAAATAGGTGACGTGCCCGTACTTCTGTGTTTCGCTGATCGCATACTGGGAAATGCCGTTTTTGGCAAGATATTCGGACACCGTTCGGGAAATTGCCGGTGGATCAACCAGAAAACGCGGCGGAATGTGCAGATCGCCGTCATATTCCATCATCCCGGCATAGCAGATATCCGGCAGGCGTTCCCGGTCGAATTTGTCGAAATCGGTTTCTGTGAAGGCGCGGGAAATCTCGATGGCGCGGTCGCCACGGAAGTTGAAAAACACCACGCTATCCCCATCGAGAACCGGTCCAACCGGCACTCCCTGCTCGTCCAAAACGACAAAACCGGGCAGATCCTGATCCAGAACACCCTCGTTTTCCTGCCTCAACACCGTCAATGCTTCCTGAGCGGAAGCAAAACCGCGACCTTTGCCCAGCACGTGCAAATCCCAACCACGCTTGACCATCTGCCAGTCGGCATTGTAACGGTCCATCGTGATATACATGCGCCCGCCGCCACTGGCGATTCGTGCATCTGCGCCCTTTGCGTTCAATTCGTCCAATTTACCCTGTAATTGTTTCAAATAAACGTGGTAAGTCACCGGATCTACGTCCCGACCGTCCGCCAACGGGTGCAGCCGGATGCGGCTTACCTGTTCTTGACTCAGCCGATCCAGCAGACCGAAAAGCTGCTCGATGTGGCTGTGCACGTTGCCGTCAGAAAGAAGACCGATCAGATGAAACGCGCTGTCCTGCGCTTTTACCTGCTGCACCAGTTCCTTCCAGGCCGTTCCTTCGAACAAACGTCCGCTGGAAATTGCTTCGTTGACCAGTTTGGCTCCCTGGGCGAAGACACGCCCGGCACCCATGGCGTTATGCCCCACTTCCGAGTTTCCCATGTCGCCATCGGAAGGCAGACCGACCGCCTTGCCGTGTGCCTGCAACTTTCGGAATACGGAAGCGTCTTTGAATAAACGGTCCAGGTTGGGGGTTTTGGCCTGATCGAAGGCGTTGCCCTCGTAACCTTCCGCCTGGCCTTTATACAGGCCGACGCCGTCCATGATAATCAGCAGCAACGAACCGGGCACGCCCGGATAGGTTTCGTGTTTACTCAGCGTAAATTCGCTCATCGCTTTCTCCTTCACAACAGCAATCGGTTCCGTTTCGCCAGAGAAGAATCACGCGCCTGAAACCAGGCTCGGCAGGAAGTTTCGTGTGGTTCCACGGTCCAAACAACGGGGTAAATCGAACGATTACGATAAGAACGGCATGAGGATCAGGCGTTCGTTTTTTCGTCTTTTTTCTCGGACGTAATTTCGGAGGTCGAGGTCTTTGGTGCTTCCAGCTCTTTTGCCGATTTCTCCGCTTGCTCCTCTTTGGCCTTGTCTTCACCCTTGAACGAGGTGCGGAAATTGCGGATGCCCTCACCCAGTGCCGAACCGACGCCAGGCAGTTTCCCCGCGCCGAAAACGACCAGGATAATGAGCAGAATGATAATCAACTCCCAGTACCCCAGCCCGAAAAAGGCTTTGGCGATCGAGATATTGACAGGATATACAGGCATCGTTTTCGCTCCTAAAAAAGAGTTACCATCTCGTCGCGCAGCCTAGCACGAAAGCAGGTGATAGCCAAGCTTTTCAAACACCCGGCGATAGATGAAACAGATGCGAGCGGCAGGCACAATCGCTTGCTCCCATCTCATTCACTTCTTCATAACGCCGAGCCAGTAGCCTTGCTAACAAACATTCCGTTTCTTTTTCCGCTCCCTCCCAATAGAGAGCGCCCAGCGGCGAAACATTCCGCGTAAGCGCATCGATGTGCCAGCGTTGCGGTTTTTCAAGTTTCGCATGTCGCGACAATCTCGCCCGTAATCCTCCCGGTCCCCAGGCGCTACCTACGTAACCATACAAACCTCTTTTGAAAGGCTTCATTCCCAAAGCCCCGACCTTTAGATCCATCGCTTCAGGCAACCAGATCAACAGCAGATAAATGCCCGGTGAGGCAGGAATGTCGCCCGGTTCAATCATGTATGCTCTTCCCGCGCCACCGAAAGGAAGCGGAAGCCCTTCTCGGGCAGCACATCCACTTCGATACAATCGCCGCTCTGACATTCGCCCTGCAACAACTGCCGTGCCAGAGCATCCTGGATTTCGCGCTGAATCACCCGCTTCAACGGTCGCGCTCCGAAAACCGGATCCCAGCCCATCTCCGCCAGACGATCCTTGGCGGCATCGGTCAGTTCCAGCGATAGCTGCCGGTCGGCCAGCATGCGGTTGATGCGCTTCAAGCGAATATCCACGATCTGCCGCAGATCTTCGCGAGTGAGCGAGTGGAACAGGATGATATCGTCGATGCGGTTAATGAATTCGGGCCTGAATTCCTGCCGCAATAGCGCCATGACCTGATTTTCCATTTCTTCGCTGCTCTCACCACCATACTGCTGGATTAGCTGCGATCCCAGGTTGCTGGTCATGATGATAATCGTATTGGTGAAATTGACGGTGCGCCCGTGACCGTCGGTCAATCGACCATCGTCCAGAATCTGCAACAGCACGTTAAAGACATCACGGTGCGCCTTTTCGATTTCATCAAACAACACCACCGAATACGGCTTACGCCGCACCGCTTCGGTCAATGCGCCACCTTCATCATAACCGACGTAACCCGGAGGCGCGCCGATCAGCCGAGCCACGGAATGCTTCTCCATGTATTCCGACATATCGATGCGCACCAGGTTGCGTTCGTCGTCGAACAGAAACTCCGCCAGCGCCCGAGCCAGTTCGGTTTTTCCCACTCCTGTCGGTCCCAGGAAAATAAAAGCGCCCACCGGACGATCCGCCTCCTGCAACCCGGCGCGGGAACGTCGCACGGCGTCTGATACGGCGTGCACCGCCGCCTGCTGTCCTACCAGCCGTTCTCGTATGCGGCTTTCCATTCCCAGCAATTTCTGGGTATCGCCTTCAAGCAGCTTGGAAACCGGAATACCGGTCCAACTGGCCACGACCTGACCGACGTCTTCGGCATCCACTTCCTCTTTAAGCAGCATAGAGCTTGCATCCTGATTCGCCAGTTCCTCTTTGCGCGCTTCCAGTTCTTTTTCCAACTGCAACAATGTCCCGTATTTCAACTGCGCCGCTTTTTCCAATTCGCCGCTGCGCACCGCCTGCTGTTCCTGAAAGCGCGTCCGTTCGATTTCCTCTTTGATCGTCTGCACGCGCGCGATGGCTTCCTTTTCGCGATTCCACTGCGCCTTCATGCCGTCTGCCTGCTCGGTCAGTTCCGCGATCTGGCGCTCCACCAATTCCAATCGTTCTTTTGAAAGCTTGTCCTTTTCCTTCTTCAGCGCCTCGCGTTCGATCTGCAACTGCAAGACTTTCCGCTGCAACTCGTCGATTTCTTCCGGCATCGAATCAATCTCGATACGCAATCGACTGGCCGCTTCGTCCACCAGATCCACAGCCTTATCAGGCAGGAAACGGTCGGAAATGTAGCGATCCGACAACGTCGCCGCCGCCACCAGCGCCGCATCCTTGATCCGAACGCCATGATGCACTTCGT
Source organism: Myxococcota bacterium (assembly GCA_965140415.1). Classification (GTDB taxonomy): domain Bacteria; phylum Myxococcota_A; class SURF-8; order SURF-8; family SURF-8. The sequence goes on along the minus strand of OZ223209.1, from coordinate 1,688,992 downwards.
AGCGCTCTTTGAGACCGCGAAGAATCGAAACGGTGTCCTCCACCGTCGGTTCCTGCACCAGAATCGGCTGGAAACGCCGTTCCAGGGCGGCGTCTTTTTCGATATGCTTGCGGTATTCATTCAGCGTCGTTGCACCCAGACAGTGTAATTCGCCCCGCGCCAAAGCGGGCTTCAGCATATTGCTGGCATCCATCGAACCTTCCGCTGCACCCGCGCCAACCAGCGTATGCAACTCGTCGATGAACAGCAGCACATCGCCCTCGGCGGCTTCCACTTCTTTCAAGAGTGCTTTCAAGCGATCTTCGAACTCGCCCCGATATTTGGCTCCGGCAACCAGCGCTCCCAGATCCAAGGCCACCAGTCGTCGATTCTTCAGGCTTTCAGGAATATCACCCGCCACAATCCGCTGCGCCAGCCCTTCGACAATGGCCGTCTTTCCCACGCCCGGTTCACCGATAAGCACCGGGTTGTTTTTCGTCCGTCGGCTCAACACCTGAATCGCGCGCCGGATTTCGGTATCCCGCCCGATGACAGGATCGAGTTTGCCGCTACGCGCCAGGGCCGTCAGATCACGCGCATAGCGCTCCAGCGCTTCGTATTTATCCTCCGCGTTGGGATCGTCCACACGCTGCGTACCGCGCACTTCTTTTAAAACTCGCAAAAAACGATCGCGCGTTACACCGAATTTCGCTAAAAGCTGGGAGGCTTCGTCGCGAGCCTCCAGCATCGCCAGCAGCATATGCTCGGTGGAGACATACTCATCTTTCAGCTTGTCTGCTTCCTTGAACGAAGCATCCAGCAGATTTTCCATTTCCCGCGCCAGATACATCTGCCCCGCGCCTTGCACGCTGGGCTTGCGCGACAAGGTGCTTTTCACCTCATGAGACAGCATAGAGCACTCTATACCTGCACGTTGCAGAATGCGCTCCACCGATCCGCCATCCTGATCCAGCAGGGCCGATAATAGATGCATCGGTTCCACCTGCTGGTGATTGAGTTCCCGCGCCGTGCGCTGCGCCAGTTCCAGCGCTTCCTGAGCTTTCACTGTAAATCGATCCATTCTCATTTTGGAAACCTCCGTCGTCCGGTGCTTCGGGTATCCGTCCCTCGATTGAGAGCTTTTCATTCCGGACTTCCACCTTCATAAAATGGGGACGATTTTCCGAATGTCAAGCCTTGCACGAAAGCAACGACAGACGATCATCCGAAATCTTACAAGGATTCTCTGACCCAAGCATGCTTGGCGCTTCCACGAATCGAGTGATGAAAAAGGCGAGATCTTCGTTTTCCCTTCCCCGACGGAGCCGCTTCGCGTCATGAGGCTTGAAAAGCGTGGCGGAGAAGGGTGGCGGTCAAGGCCGGAGCGTAGCGACGTTTATATAGCCTTGACGGTCGCCCGCGCCACGGTACAAGCCGAATGTGACGCAATGCGAGCGAACGAAGGCGAAGGGAAAGCCCCTTCCTTGATGGTGGGCTTTGTTGATTTTCGATTTCCTCGCTTCGGCGCTTACTTTCCCGAAGTTCGCAGGGCGGGAACAACGGAAAGCGTCGTTTCCTTGCTTTCACGTATTACGCGCAACGAAAGCGGCTGTCCCGCTGTAGCCTGAGCCATCGCACCGGGCAGATCCGAAAGTTTGTGAATCATACTTTCATTGATGGCGACAATCACATCCCCGGCGGCTAACCCCGCTTTCTGTGCAGGCGATTCGGGCAGCACTTGCGTTACCAGAGCTCCAGAAATCTTTTCGCCAAGACCGAAGCTTTCAGCCAACTCCGCATTGATCGCCTGAGTATGCAGGCCCAACCAAACCGTTTCCGACGCGCGTGGCATGGCAGGAGAAGCGACGCTATCCTCTGAAAGAGTCTCTCTCTTCTCCGGCAGAAAATACAAATTTCGAGCCGCGCTGCCTTTGGCGGCTAACACCCGCAATTCCGTACTATCAATAACCGTGCTCATCCCTTGCATGTTGTAGGAAGTGATCACTCCGACCAACGCCCCTTTTCCATCTACTACGGCGGCACCAACAAGCAGCTCAGAATAAGCCCGATCAAGAACCAAAAACCTCATCGTACCCTGAATGAGTCGTGAATTCCTCTTGTGCAGGGCCAGTGATGATACTCGGGAGGTAACTGCAAGAGATCGACCGGACTGCAAGGTAACAATCCATACAAATTCCCCAAGCTTCATGGGAGTTGTGCGGATTTTCGCAACGAACTTGTCTTCTGTATTTCGTTCTATCAACCACAAGCCGGAATCCGTTATAGGAAATATAGTGTTGACGCTTTTTGAGTTGACAATGTCCTGTAGCGGTCCCTGTACTGCACCATCAAATGAAGAAAGCCCAACCTTTCCCAACCATACTACCGGATAGCGCGGTTGACTTCCTGTCGCAGCAATAAGGCCCAAAGCAGGCTTGATAACTGCCATCGTTCTCTCTGCATCGAGAGCCTGTTCAGACAGGGGTTCCACCGATTTCGTTTTAGGAGATTGTATCTGCTTGGATTTTACCGGTTTTTCTGAAACGGTAGTTGATGCGACAATGGACTTGGGTTCACCTGTTACTTTTTTATCGCTACTTTTCGTATTTACCGATTTGGATTGTTGTTTTTTCCCTGCCGGTTTAACAGGATTTTCCGCCGCGATTTCCTCGTCGATCTGGCCCAGAATCCGCTGACTGGGAGAGAAAATCGGTTCGGCTACATCATCCCGGCGCTTGCAACTTGAAATCGTGACCAGCAGCGTCGTGCTTAAAACGACAACCGCTGCCCAGGCAGAAATCCCCTCCCATTCCCAATTTCGCTGCCGACTCATGACGCCGTCTCTTTCTTTGCCTTGGCAGCTTTGACGTAACGCAATCTCAGATCGTAAAGCAGGTTGGAGATCAACTTCGACTCGGAATCGGTCAAGTTGCCTCTGGTTTTTTTCTCCAGCAGTTCGATGATGTCGATCGTCTGCTTGGCGGCGGGTAAATCCACCTCACTCTCCGGCAAGCCGGGGAGTTTGGCTTCGCCAAGATGAATGAACACCTGAGTGGCCATCGAGTAGATGAAGGTCGAGAAATCGATGGGCGGAGGCGTACCGAACGCACCGGCGGCCTGTTCCGCTTTTTCCTTCGCGCATTCCCGATCTCGACTATCGGCCTGTTCCGGCGATGCCGTCGGCTGGTGACAACCGCAACCTGCGTCTTTTTTCTCTTCTTCGCCCATGCCATCCTCCCTGAAAAACATCGTGTGGTTTTCCTTTTCGTAAGGTAAACCGGGCGGCTGAAACTGTCAAGCGAAGCCCAACTCATTTTGCCCACGGATTAGGTGTTCACTCTCAGTTTTAATTGAATTTTTGATGTAGCGCTTTCAGTGTGGTACCTTGTTTTTTCTACGCTCAGTTTAAATATCTTGTTATATAACATTCCCTTTCTCCGCCCCTTTCCAAAATGCATTTCTGCCCTCTATCAAGCTGTGCTACAATGACGCCGCGTGAAATACCAAAGGCAGGGGATGATGAAAATCAATCAGACGTTTAAAAACCTCAAGCGACTTCAACAGATCGGGCTGGTCTTCGGTCGACACGGCTTCCGCAGCGTGTTCGAGGAGATGGGCCTGGATCGTATCATTCCCTTCCAAAAAGTCGATGACAACTCCAAACCCCACTCCCCGGCGGTTCGACTGCGCATGGCTTTCGAAGAACTGGGGACCACCTTCGTCAAACTGGGGCAGATGCTCTCCATCCGTCCCGATCTGATTCCACGCGAATTCATAGAGGAATTCCGCAAGTTGCAGGATCAGGTGGTAGCCTTTCCCTTCGAGCAGGCGCGCCTTCAGATCATCAAGGAACTGGAAGTCGACCCAGAAACGATTTTCGACGACATCAACCCAACCCCGATCGGTGCCGCCAGCATCGCCCAGGTGCATCGCGCCAAATTGAAAGACGGCAAAGAGGTGGTTGTTAAAGTGCGCCGCCCCGGCATCGAACGACAGATCGAAACGGACCTGTCCATTCTCTACACCGTTGCCAATCTGCTGGATCGCTACGTGGCCGCACTGGCGATCATCAACCCAGTGGATCTCGCCAATGAATTCGGGCGCGTGATCCGCGACGAACTCAATTTCACGCAGGAAGCCCAGAACATCGAGCAGTTCCAGCGCAATTTCGCAGACGATCCACAGGTCGTAATCCCGGAGGTGATTTGGGAGCACACGGGGCAGCGCGTGCTGACCATGACCTTTTTAGACGGTTTCCCTTTGAATGCCATCCGCAAACAGGATCTGACGGAAACGGAAATCAAGGCCATTGCACATCTGGGCGCACAAACCTTCTTGAAAATGGTATTTATCGACGGCTACTTCCACGGCGACATCCACGGCGGCAACATCATGGTGGTTGACCGCAATAAAATCGGCTTGATCGATTTCGGTCTGGTCGGGCGGTTGGATCAACGCCTGATGGAAGATATCGCCGGGTTGTTTTTATCGCTGGTGATGCGCGACTTCCGTGCGGTGTCCCGGCAATACTTGCGCCTGGCCACCAGCACACGCGATGTGGTTTCCCCCGATCTGCTGGCCGCCGACCTGCGTCAATTGCTCGAACCCCTGATGGGTCTGGCACTAAAGGATATCAACTCCGCGGAATTATTGATGGATCTGGCCGCCGTGGCCCAGCGGCATCGTTTGCAGGTTCCACAGAATTTATTGCTGCTTGCTCGCGCCATCGCCGCGTTGGAAGGCATCGGGCGCGAGTTGGACCCGGAATTCAACGTGATCGATATCAGTTCCGATTTCGCCCGCACGATTGTTGTGGAGCGCTACAAACCGGAACGACTGGCCGCTGATCTGATTCAGGTACTGCGCGACATCACGGATTTAAGCCGCGACATGCCCTCCCAACTGCAAAGCATTCTGCGTCGCGCCGAACAAGGCGGGCTGGCGGTGGATGTGCGCGTACCCGATATGGATCTGCTGGCCGATATGCGTCGCAACAACTGGCGCATGGTGCTTGCAATTCTGGCCGCAGGAGGGCTGATCACCGTCGGGCTGGCTTCCACTACACAAGGGCTACCGCTTTCCGGCTGGCTGGGGGGCATGTTGTTTCTAGGTTCGAGTGCAGCCCTGGTATTCGATACGTTACGAGGTAAAAAGAGGCGCTGATATGATCCGTTCCGCGAAATACGCCACCTTCCAATCCATCGGTCGCCGCTACAACAGCGATGCCGACCCGACGCGCTCCGACTTCCGGCGCGATATCGGTCGCGTACTGTATAGCAAAGCCTTTCGCAGACTGGCGTTCAAGACCCAAGTTTTCTCGCCTTCCGAAGGCGACCACTACCGCAACCGGTTGACGCACACCCTGGAATGTGCGCAGATTGCACGTGTGGTAGCCGAACAGCTCGGACTCTGCCCGGAACTGGCGGAGGTGATTGCGCTGGCCCACGACCTGGGCCATCCACCATTCGGCCACCAGGGAGAGGATGTCTTAGAGCGGCTGATGAAACCTTTCGGCGGCTTCGACCACAACCTGCAAAACGTGCGCGTCGTCACTCTGATCGAGGTCAAATCCTCGCTCTATCCAGGCTTGAACCTGACCTATGAAACCATCACCGGCATCGCCAAATCCAAGCGGGCCAAGCGCTTTTTAAAGCATCTGTACGGATTGAGCACCGAGCACCAAATCGAGACGGCGGAAGCCGCCGTGGCCGATTACGCCGACGATCTGGCCTATACCGCCACCGACTTCGACGACTTCGCCCGTTACCACAACTTGTCGATGGATGAGCTAAAAGGGCTGGATCTGGAATTGATCCGCCGCTGCCTTCCCACCGATGTGCCCGATGCCCGCATCGCGGTAAGCATGTGCGTTCGCAACCTCGTTTCGGTACTGGTTTCCGATCTGATCGCTACCAGCCGCAGTCGCATCGAACAAGCCGGACAAGATGCCGACATTGCGTCGATCATTCCTTTACTGGGACTCTCCGACGATGTTCGCTTACCGTACAAGCAACTGGGAGCGTTTTTGCGTAAGCGCATGTATCAAGATGCCAATCTCAAAGCCGACATCCAAAGAGGCGCGGCGCTGTTGGAAGATCTGTTCCACTACGAAGTCCAGCGACGCCATCTTTTAAAAGACGATGTCGAAGGGCACTTGGATGTCTGTGATTATATTTCGGGTATGACCGACCGCTTTGCACTGAAAAAAGCCGATGACATCCGTTCGGCATAGCGCCAAAGGTCTTTTAGGTGCGCGATGAAAATGCTGCAAAACAGTTTTGCACGATACGGGCTGGGAATCTTGCTGTTATTGCTGATTTGTAGCTGTACTTCCGGTTCTTCCACACCAAACGGCGATACCGATCTTGATCTCGACTCCCCTGTGCCCGCTGCCGATCGTGATGATATAGAGCAGCATGAAACCCCATCAGACAGCGACACGGAGCAGGAAATACCACCCGCAGATCGTGACGAATCCCCACTCCCGGCGGATCTCGATCCCGACCCGGACGCCTTTGGCGATTTGGATGAGACGACAAAACCCGATGGCGATACGGAAGACATCGACATTGTAGAGTCAGGTGATAACGAACTCTGGCCGGGCGATGTCGACCTTGAATACGAATTCGAAGCGGAGCAGGAACCGGAAAGTTATGTCGATGGCGACGCCGCTGAACCGGGAGATTGCCCACTGGCTCGTCGCGCCTTCTGCGGACAACAGGAACGCATCGAGCCTGGCTCCGAGCTTGAATCCGTCATTACAGACTATACCTGCTCGGAGATTGCGTATCCCGCAGCCGAACAACTCTTCTGGTTTTATTCTCCCGCCGACTGCGACGTGCGGGTGCGTGTTTCCGGCTTGCAGAGCGATCTGGACCTGTTCAGGCTTTCTGGCTGCGGTGGAGAATTCTGCGAAGCGGATTCGAGCAACTTCGGCTGGCAGGAGGAGAGCCTTTCCTTTCACAGCGAGAAGGGACGATATCATTATTTAAGCGTGGACGGACTTGATTCCCAGCTTACTCCATTCGACTGGTCGGTATTCTGCCAGTGCGACTTTTCCGTCGATGGCGATACAGAGTTGGATGAAGAATGGGAGATCGAATGGGATTCGGTGGAATCAATGGAAGATGCCGATCGACCACCCACCGATGGCGATCTGGATCAAGTCGAAACCGATGCCATCGATTCAGATGAGCTAGATTCCGACACGTTTGAATTGGATGTCGAATTGAACAACATCTTTGCCGCTCCATGCAACGAGGCAATCCGACACCACAACGACACTTATGGTCAGTCCGTATTTACGCGCTATAACTGTAGTTCTGAGCGACAACGTGCAAAAGAAGTGATTTATCATTTCACACCCTCACAAAATTGCCGCGTCACCGCTACCGTTACCGGCCTGCTGGCCGATCTCAATCTCTTTTTGTTGGATGAACTGTCACCGCTTAGCTGCCGTCAAAAATCGACCAATAGCGGATTGACTTCCGAAAGCCTGAACTTCGATGCACGAGCAGGAGAAAGTTATTACCTGGTGGTCGACGCTCCCGGCGAGAATCAATCATCCTACCTATTTCGCCTAAGTTGTGCCTGCGACGCCGACGGCGATCAAGACACCGACGATGACAGCGCCACCGGAAATTGCAGCGACCCGCATCAGATCATTTGTGGAGAACCCTTTTTCCACAACAACCAGCAAAACGGTATTTCCGTTTGGGACAGCTATTCCTGCCCGAGTAAAGCAGGCTTTACCGGCTACGAGGCGATCTATCATCTGGAGTTGGATCGCAACTGCCTGATCACCGCGCGATTAGACGACATGCAAGAGAATCTGGATCTTTTCCTGCTGGATGACTGCGACCCGAACACCTGCCTGCAACGCGCCACACACAGCGGCACCTCCGCCGAAACGATATCCCTTACCGCTGCTGCGGGAGAGACGATGTATTTTGTTGTAGAAGGCTACAATGGAAACGTGTCTGACTATACGTTTCAGGTGGATTGCGGCTGTGTCGATCCAGACGGCGACATCACGGGTAATGGAAGTTGTGAATCTCCTTACGGTCTGGCCTGCGACGACTCGCACGTCTATAACAACGCCCAGGGAAGCGCGGTGTGGGATACGTATTCCTGTTCCACCCTACCAGTTAGTGGTCGGGAGATCATTTACCGCTATTCCGCCTTGCAAAGCTGCGCACAAACCGCCCGCTTAACCAACCTCACCGGCGATCTGGATCTGTTTCTTCTTTCCGACTGCTCCCCGGACTCCTGTCTGGATAAATCCGCTAACATAGGTGGCGAGAGCGAATCGATAAGCTTTAACGTGACACAGGGAGAAAGCGTGTACCTGGTCGTAGACGGCTTTGGGGGCGCCACCAGCAACTATACCATGTGGCTTGATTGTACCGACTGCGGCACCTTAAAACGATTGCCTTGATGTTCGATATTATTCAGAATCAGTCGTTATCGATCTGGCGAAGCAGATCGTCGAAGGTTTCCAACTCCTGCTTGTGGGCGGTCATACCATCCGGCGCGTCACCGCTCTCCTCCCCGCTCTGCGGCTTCGATTCCGAAACGGACACAGAAGAAGACGGCTGCGCTGGAGTTACATCCAGCATACCTAACTCTTCGGCCACCTGACGCACCAGATTCGCCCCGATGACATGTTCACGAATCAACGCGCCTTCGAAAAGCGCATTATCGCATAAGGTATTGATTAAACGCGGAATGCCTCGACTACAGGTGTGGATTTCGACCAACGCACCCGAAGAAAACACGGTTCGGGTCGCCCCGGCCAATTGCAGACGATGCAGCACATATTTGCCGGTCGATTCCTGATCGAGCGGCATCAAGCGCGTTCGCACCGCGACCCTTTGGCGAAGCGGCTCGTCGATTTTGAGGGAATCGTCCAGATCGTCCAAGCCGAAAAAGATAAACGTGATCAGCTTGCGCCCCGGAACTTCCAGGTTTAAAAGCCCCCGGAATTCCTCCATCAACTCACGCGATTTGAGCATCTGCGTTTCGTCGATGAGCACCACCGCCTTTTTGCCCTCCTGATACAGTCGCACCAAACGACGGTACAGTTGTGACAGCAGAGCCAGTTTCTCGGCGGCTGGTTCCTTTACACCCAATTGCAACGCGATCCGCTTTAACAGCCAATTCGCCGTAATACCGGAATGAACGATCACTAAAAGCGCCGCCTCGAATTCCTTGTCCGGCAGGCTGTCCAATAAACGCCGCGCCAACGTGGTCTTACCCGCACCGATATCTCCGGTGCAGACGGCCAACCCTTTCATGTTGTCTACGGCATAACGTAACTTCGCCAGGGTGCGTTCGTGTTGTGGACCGGGAAAATACAAGCGCGCATTGGGGGCGTTGGAGAAAGGTTCGATTACGAGGTTGTAAAACTCCTTATACGGCATGACTCTCCACCGCCTGTTTCGAAGCGATTACAACGACTAAAACAAATAAACGTCGAAATTACACATAGGTAATGTTGGCTTTGTTGCGACTCGGAGACTGTCCCGGTTCAGGGTCGCCCTCCGGTAGCGCATCCACATCGGTTTCGTCCAGAATCTTTTCAAGGTCGCCCGGCTCGGCTGGCGTCTCGCCTGCTTGCTCCAGGTTTTCTATCAATTCAGCCACATTGCGGTAATCCGACTGCAACTGCTCGATGGCTTTATATTGGTTTAGCGCCTGCTCAACCTGACCGGTCTTTTCGAAATGAATTCCCAAATCGTAACGCATTCCAAGAAATGCACTGCGAGTCAGTTTTTCATGCTGGGTGGCCTTTTGGAAGAATTCCATCGAGCGACGCAGACGACCTTTTTCCAGATAACAGAACGCAAGCAGCATCGTTGCACGCAAGGACAACCCCCGCTTCTCGGCAACGAGAAACTCTCCAATCGCCTCATCCAGCAAACCCATTTCCCGATACGCGATTCCAAGATTCAAATGGGTTTCCGTTTCATCTTCTGCGATCTGATCGGCCACATGCACTCGTTTGCCTTCTCCGACAAACGGCTCACCGTCTTCATCGTCGTCATCATCCAAATCCAAACCGGACATGATTTCCGCACCTAGATCCACCGATCCGTTCTCCTGAGCGCCACCGGCCAACCGCTCTTCCTTTTCGGATGTCGACCAATCGACAACGGCTTCCATCTGGGTCTCTCCCGCTCCCATCTCCTCGGCCTGTTCATCGACAGCGGCGCTCCACTTTTTGTCCAGATGCAAGTGCTCCCGTCGCTGCTGAGCCTCGTCCAGCTCTCGACGGCAGGTCTCTACTTTTTCTAATAGTTCCGGATGGGCAGGATATTGCTCCAGCAGCTCCTCGTAAGTTGCCAGGCATTCGGCATATACCGCCTGCTCGAAGAAGAATTCTGCTTCCTCAAAATCCTCCAACTGATCTTCATCCAGCAACTCCGCCAACGGTAGATGATCAACCGACTGCTGATCCGGCAGTTCCATCGGAGGCAGTTCCAACTCTCGATCTTCTTGTGCTTCGGGCTCCGGTTCCACTTCCGTTTCCGCCACTTCGAAGCTTGTATCCGAGCTATCGTCTTCCAATAGGAATCCGACGTCTTCCGCCTCCGAATCTTGAGCCACGTCTTCCGTTAACTCTTCCAGCGGTACACTTTCCAGGTCCGGCGCTTCTTCAAGTACGGAGAGAGTTTCTTCCTCTATTTCAATGTCGGCCAGATCCATCAAATCCAGTTCGGCCTCTTCGGGAAGCGGTGGAGCTTCCGAAACGGTTTCACTCTCAACCTCTTCCAGGACGTCATCCAAACCGATGGTGTCGAGATCTTCCGGTTGAGCTTCACCTTCTTGTAAGCGATCTTCCCGTAGATCCTCTTCCAAAGCGAATTCGGCTTCTTCTTCGGCTGTTTCTACGATTTGATCGTCATTCGGCTCGGAAACACTTTCCGCCTCGACTTCCTCGAAGGCGATTTCCTGGGAGACAGGTTCCTGTGGCACACTCGGGACGTCATCGGCACCAGCTTCCAAGTCTTCCTCTGTAGAAGTAATCTCTTCCGCGTCCATCAAGTCCAGCGGTGGCGGCTCGATAGTCTCCTCTTCCACAGTTTCCACCAACTCCGCCTCAAGTGTCTCTTCGTTTTCGATATCATCGAAAACCAGAACTTCCTCGAAGGATTCCTCGATCTCCGCTTCCGGCACACCAGTAGTATCTTCGGTCTGTCCGATCAAGTCCGCAGGCATGGGCGGCGGTTCGACCGATTCAATTTCCTCGGAAATCAGTAGTTCGTCGAGTACATCATCATCGAATTCTTCGGAGATCTCAATGCCGTCCCGTTGCGGCAAAGCCGGTGGCTTGGGCGTTTCTCGAGCGGGAGGAGCCGCAACGGATTCCGCTTGCGCTTCGGGACGCAAGTGCGGAGGAAGCTCAACTTCCTCGATAATTTCCGGCTCGGCTTCTTCCTCGACCATAGGCTCCGCTTCGATTTCCTCAACAGGCAGGTCATCGTCGTCGATCAACTCAACTTCCTGATCGAAATCGATATCAAGTTCAACCAGTGGTTCATCTTCGGCAACAGCTTCAATTTCTTCCACGCCGAATTCATCGACATCCGGCTCCAATTGCAATGGTTGTGTACTGCTGTTGCTAATCGGAGCCATGGGCGCGACCTCGGGTAAGGTCAGTTCCGCCGCAGCTTCTACTGGTTGTAAATGGAACAGTTCACGCAACTTCGCAACCGCCCCAGCAGCCTCGCCCTGATCGATCTCATCTAAAATACCGCTGATTTTCTGTGCGTTGATATCCAGCTTTACCGCTTCGTCCAACGCCTCACGCGCTTCCAGTAATTTTCCGGCATCCAGATTCAGCGCAGCGATTTCCACCAGAGTCTGCTCGACATCTTCAAGTTCCTCCAGTGCAACCAGAACGACTTTAAGCTTTTGCAACGCCTCAAGATTCGCAGGTTCCAGTTCCAGAATCTGGCGTAGACGGCTTTCGGCTTGATCGTGCAATCCGTATTTTGTAAAGACTTCCGCCTCGGTCATCAGTTTTACGGTAGATGGCTTATCGGGCGTTTTCGGAGCCGTACGTCGTTTGGGCTTCTTGGGAGTTTTACTCCCCCCAGGAACTTCGCTTAACGTACCCAGTTCCTCCAGGTCATCCTCTACATCCTCGCCAAGCGTCGCATCCTCTCCAGGACGCCCTAACGAGTAAGGAATTGCCTTTTTGCCCTCCAACGCCTCCTGATTTTCGGGATCGATCTTTAAAATGGCGTCGTAAATATCACCCAACCGAGCATGATCGCCGCGCGATCTTAGAATCCGGGCCATCTCTCGGTAAACGGTAATGGTTTTGACCAGTTGCCTCATCTTCTGGAAAGACAAGGCCAATAATTCCAGAGTCTCTATACTTTCCGGCTGCTGCTTAAGCACTTTCTGCAAACGCACCAGTCCTTTTTGAGACTCGCCACGTTCAATAAGAAGGCGACACAGTTCACGCCCCTGTTCGATCCGCTCCGGAGCATGAAACACAATGCGATCCAAAACGCGAATATAGTCATCTTCGCGTTTCTGTCGTTTCAATTCGCTGGCAGCCTGATCGTATTCCGCCAGACCTTCTTCCGCTTTACCGCTTCGAATCAAACCCTCAGCCAGTCGAATACGATTGGGCAGGTCGTCCGGCTCGATCTCGACGATTTTTTTCAGCGCATCCAGCGCCTCGGCTTCTTTGTTGTTTTCCTCGTAATACTTGATCAGGATCTTGTATTGCTGAATCGTTTCAGATAGCAATCCAAGCTGCTGATACATCTCCGCCAGCTTTTTGTACAGTTCCATCTGCTCCGGATCGAGCTTTAGGATCTGCTTGTAAACCGCAATCGCCTTGAGGTAAAAGCCGTGCTTGACGTACAAATCAGAAACGCGCCGATACGCATTTAGAGCCGCCTGTTTGCGATTCATACGAGCATACAAATCGGCGACTTTCTGCAACGTGCGCTCGTCGCTCGGCTCCATTTCAAGGATCTTCTCGAATTCGCGTACCGCTTTTTCGAGCGCCCCCTTCTGAAGGTGCTTCATCGCAACGGCTGTGACTTTTTCTTTATTGAATGCCACGGACAGCGGGTCTCCTGTTATCAAACGATCGTAAGCATTGCCAACATACGTTTTCCCATATCCGCTTACTCTACCACATTAATCACGGACGCGCTCCAAATATTCGCGAGTTCGTGTATCGACTCGAATCTTCTCGCCTTCTTCGACAAACAGAGGAACATTTACAACCATCCCGGTCTCAAGGGTAGCAGGTTTGGTCGCGCCAGTCGCGGTATCGCCGCGCACGCCAGGATCGCACTGCGTAATCTGGAACACCAGATGGTTGGGGAAACTCAACCCTACCGGAGTGCTGTTATGGAACAACACATCCACTTCCCCGTTTTCAATCAGGAAATCCTTTGAATCGCCGATTACATCGCGTTCGATTGTCACCTGCTCGAAGGTTTCGAGATCCATCATGACATAGCCGATGTCATCCTGATAGAGATACTGCATTTTCGCTTCACTCATATCCGGTTTGTCCACTTTTTCACCGGATTTGAAGGTGCGCTCAAGCACGGCTCCCGTTAGCATATTTTTAAGCTTCGTACGCGTAAAAGCGGAACCTTTACCTGGATTAACCGCTTGGAAATACGTGATTTCATACGGTGTTCCATCCAATTCAATTTTCAAGCCGTTGCGAAATTCGTTTGTGTAAATGACTGCCATCTGACTCTCCTGACTCCAGAAATATTATCGCTCCAATTCGAACCGTTTTTTATCGGCACGCGTGATTACCTCACATCCATCCGAGGTCACCACGACAAGATCTTCTATTCGAACTCCGCCCCACTCGGGAATATAAATACCCGGTTCCACGGAGAAAACCATACCTTCTTCCACAATTCCCTGGCCACGCGGGGAAATCATCGGCTGCTCGTGGACTTCCAAACCGATTCCATGCCCGGTGCCATGGCCAAAGTAGTCCCCATACCCCTTCTCACGGATATAATCGCGCGCTACAGCATCGATGTCAATGCAACTACGCCCTGGTTTGATCGATTCAATGCATTTATCATGGGCATCCAGCACGATCTGGTAGATTTCCTTCTGTTTATCGTCGGCTTTCCCCATCAACAACGTGTTTGTTTCATCCGAACAGAAGTGATCGGCCACCAGACCACGATCCACGATAATCAGTTCACCCTTTTCGATCTTTTTATCGCTTGGTTTCCCGTGAACAATTGCAGCCCTTGCACCGGAACAAACCAGCGTATCAAAGGATAATCCTGTTGCACCATTCTCACGAAAGCGCTTTTCCAAAAACCAAGCAGCCTCTTTTTCGGTCCAGCCAGGCTGAATCTGCTCGAGCAGTTCCGAAAACGCAATATTTGCGATTTTACTTGCCGTTTTTAATTTCTCGATTTCCTCAGAGCTTTTCACAACGCGCAGATTGGCCAGATTTTTCTCAACAGCAACCAGTTCAACGTTCGGCAACAACTTTTTCAGCGTTTCTACATCTGCATACGTGGCCTGGTTGGCCTCGAAACCCAGGCGTTTATACCCCGATTCAACAACCTGTTCTGCAAGATCTTCCAAAGGCTTTGTTATTTCAATAACCCGGCTGCCTGCACACTCCTGTCCAGCCTGAATGGTATAGCGGCTATCCACCATCATCAGTTTAGACTGATTCCCCTCGATCAGCAGATTCGCCGTGGATCCGGTAAATCCAGCTAGATATTTTATCGATACAAGGTTTTTCACCCACAGTGCATCCAAACGATATTCCGAAAACAACATTTCTACAGTGAAACGAATCGGGTTGTTTTCTTGCATGCTTATTTCCTTTTTATTTATTTCCTGAGCGAATCAAAATTCAGTTTGCATTTGACTCGATTATTCTAATTCTTCCAATATTTCAGGAACGACAAGATCCAACAGGAATCGTCCTTTACCCACGGTTGCTTCTGCACTCATAACCAATGCGACGAAATAATCGTCTGTCAGTACACGCAGCAATACTTTCGTTTTGCTTGATCGAATAACGACTTCCCGACTCTGACCGAACTGAGATGCAAAGGCGGCTTTTCTCAACTGATTGACGAAAACGGAAATTTCCGCACCCATCAACTCCAAGTCCAGTTCCACACCGGGCTTTATCACGGAAACGACATGAATACCGTCTGTACCCATCAATAAACAGGCCAGCCCCTGATCCAATCGTTCCATCAACGCATTGAAACTCTTTTCAAATATCACCGACGTCTCCTCTCGCGAATTCGATCCAGCATCCTGCTTAGCCGGTCACCGGCATGACTTGCCAATCGCTCGACTACTTCTGTCCCTAGATCAACTGCACGTTCTCGAAGCGTGGCTGGTTCCTCTTGGACCACTTTACGTGTCTCTTGTCCGACCTGAGCCTCTATATTATTCTCCTGTCTTGAAACTTCCTTTTTCTTCTGCTCAACAGGAGTAAACGCTTGCCAATCGAATCGTAACGATTGTTCTTCTTCGCGACGCACCGGACTTTCTTCAGAATTTGCCTCTGTTTCACTATACTTCGCGATACGTTCAATCAAGGCCAACACGCGTACATCGCCAGGTTGTTTTTCCAGCAACTTCCGTGCAACTGCATCCGCTCTTCGCGGATGTCCTTGTGCAAGATATAGCTCCGCGAGAGTAATTGTCTGAATCGAATCCTTCATTACGCGACCACTATACCCCAAGCAAAGAATCAGCCTTATTTGTATCCAACATAAGGTAACACGTCAAGCAATTCAACATTTTAGCTGAACATAGAAAAAGGCGGGGAAAAACCCCGCCTTTATCGCAAAAGCGCGTTAGGCTAATATCCACAAGCCAATCGAGCAGCAGCATCCGTAATGATGTCTGCACAGTACCAATCATAACAATCCCTCAGGTAAGCACATTCGATGTCGCGATCTTGCATCACCATAGTATCTCCACATACACCTTCCGTATACTCCAATGTGGAAAGGTAGGTCGTCCATTCTTCCTGAGCGCTTCCGTCGCCAATAGGAGTACGGAAACAAGCGCAGGCGTTGAATTCCAATGAACAGGAGCGACAAACCTTCAACCGATACTGCACAGTGTTAGACCGAATCGTAAGATCAGCGGCGTCTTTGGCAACAGCCGTTATTTTCAAAATAATGTCTTCCGGAAGATGCGGGTTGACCGTTGTATTGGACGGCACACACATACCCTTGACGCATTCGTAATCCAATAGATCACCAGCTTGCTTACAATCGTTCACACCTGCTTCACAAGCCCTTCTACAATAGCCGAAATCACCCGCACCCAAATCGCACATGAAACCATCTGCACAACCCGTAACCAGCGTACAGGCATTGGAACAGAATCCACCGATACAGGGGTAGCCATCGCAGATATCCGCAGCAGTATCTGCCGTGCAAGCCACTCTGGCTGCATCGGGTCTATCCAACGCGATTTCCTTAACTGATTTGTACGCATTGTTGATGTAATATTCTTCCAGAACCTGGCGTACGCTTTCCGGGATTAGATAAACAGTGTCCAATAACTGCGCTTCCGGAGCCATACCTTGCTGGGTGGAAATACGGATGGTATCATCCATTTCCGGCGTACTCGGATTCAAGTCCACTTCCCAGTCAGTCGGGAACTCGAACTTGACTTCGTAGTGGCTCAGGTAAATCATGTTTCCTTCGCCCGCAAGAGAATCCTCGTTCAGGCTCTCCATGCGTGTATTCTCGACGGCGATTCGAGCTAGATATCCATCGTAGGGGATGTAATATTTCGCTACGAGCAAGTCGTAAACACCACCGGTTTGATACTTTGCATCCTGGCCTTCTTTAGGGTATTCCTCTTCCCCGCAGGCAAGAAATCCCCTGATAAGCAGACCCGAGTTCTCGTCAACCGTGCAGGCTGCGCTGGTTGCGAAAATCAGAACGAGTATGATCAGCTTCCAATTCTTCATGGGTTCCTCCAACCAAGCCAAAGGCTGTCTTTCGTCGACCGACAACTAGTCCGCGACAAGAGAGGACTGGCTTCGATTGATAATACGTGGTGTCACGAAAATCAACAATTCCGTCTTCTGTTCCGTTTCGGTGTGACTCTTGAAAAGCCATCCAAGAATCGGGATCTTGTAAAGCAACGGCACACCGATGTCTTTTTCGGTCGTCTTCTTAGTGTAGATACCACCGATAACCGTAGTTTCACCTGTACGAACCAACACTTCGGTCTTAGCTTTTTTGGTAATGATCGCAGGATCGCCCAACGAGTTTGTACGCGAGAAATCCGGCTCTTCTTTCAGAATGTTGAGTTTCATGATGATGCTGCCATCCGCTGTGATATGCGGTGTTACAGTTAACTGCAACTTGGCTAGGATCATCTTTGAGACCGGCACACCAGAGATGCTGATGGACAGAATTGGAATTCGCAAACCCTGTTCGATGGTCGCCTCTGTATTGTCCAAGGTCGAAATACGCGGCGAAGAGATGATGCGAATCTTACCAGCACTGGCAGCAGCCGTCAGACGAAGAGTCAGATTGGCGGCATTGCGAACGCTACCGAACGTAAATCCAAGACCAGCAGCCGGGGCTGTGGTAGTCGGCGTATTGACAACCCAATCAGGCGGCGATGTGGTGCTTGCCACACCCGGAGTGGACAACAACGATGGATTCTGCGAACCGGTCACACCCAGGTTGTAAGGGAAAGCCAATCCTGTAGGATTACCCGTGGCTTCACTAGCCTGGTAAAAACCACCCCACTGAATACCGAATGCGTCTTCGTTGGTGATATCAGCTTCCACAATCTTGGCTTCAATCATGACCTGAGGAGTCTGTAAATCCAACTTGGAAACCATCGACTCGGCCTTGCTCAACACTTCGTCGATGTCTTTCACGATGATAACGTTCGTGCGCTGATCGAAGTTAACAGTACCGCGATTGGAAAGCAGATCCTTGATTTGCGGAATCAGGCTTCCTGCTTCTGCATAGCTGATCGGGATCAAACGAACCGACAGCGGTTCCAACTCGCGTTGCGCCTTCATCTGATTGATGCGCATTTCGCGTTCGCGCTGCAAGACATCCAGCGGAGCCACGCGGATAATGTTACCCTGCCGTTCCTTGCCCAATCCTTTCGAGCGCAGAATAATATCCAGAGCCTGCTGCCATGGAACATTGAGCAGTCGAACGGTCACGGCACCACTCACGTTATCCGAAGTGATGATGTTCAGTTTGCTGACGTCTGCGATCAGACGTAACACATCCAGAATATCGGTGTTCTTCAATTCCAGTGATATCCGTTGACCCGCAGGTTGAGCCGCAGTGGCGGCACCCGCCACAGGCGCCAGAGTCTGCTGCATACCGGCGCTTTCAGCCGGTTCGTATTCGATTACCGTCTCTCCGTTTTCCGCCAAGCGGATACGACCTTCGCCTTCGCTTGCAGCCATGCTCTGAGAAGCTTCGAAGTTCCAGCGAATTACGTTATCTTTCACCGTTACCGAATTCGGAGAGGCATACCGAGTCTGAGCCACGATTTTGACCAGCTTACTTTCGGGGTCCGCCACATAAGAGCTAACCAGGGAAACCGGTCCGTTGAATTCGCTGGTATCCAGGCTCTGCTCCAACTGTTCCGGCAAAAGCGCACCGGGAAGTTCCAGTACGACCTGATCATCCGCTGTTTCAACCAAGCGATAATCCGTGTTGCCGGTTGTACGAATCTCAATTGTAGAACCGGTTGTACGATGTTTGAAGTCCAGCGCAACGACTTTCGTTCCTTCTTCGGAAACTGTTGCTGCTTGTTCTTCTTTAGCAGTCTGGACCTCTAATTTTTCCTCGATAGCGGCAGGTTCGGTCTGCTCAACCTTGGCAACCGTGACGGCCTGCGGTACGACCTCGTCCAGCGCCAGGATCAGACCAGCCTTACCGGTATCGATATTGAGTTCCTGTAAATCACGTTTCAAATCAAGAACCAAACGTAGCTTGTCGCGATGACTGCCTACGCGAACCCCACTGATGTATTCGCCGTCACCGGCCACCTTACGGGATTTAATGCCATTTTTAATTCCATACAAATCGACGACGATTCGGTCTGGCTCACAGAGTCTCATCACCTCAATGCTACCATCTTTTACCGAACCCCGGACATTTGCCTTCAATTGAACGCCATTCTCTTTGGTCGTCAACGTAACCGAAGTAAGCTTGCCCTTAGAGATGACACCATCATAAGCCATTTCAATGACCGGTTGATCCGGATTGCATGCAACCGGTACTACAGGCTGAACAGCCGGCTCTACAACAGGAGCTTCTTCAATAACGCTTTGCTCAACGACCGGAGCCGCTTCCGCAATGACAGGCTCTTCTGTCACCGCCTCAGCAGCATATCCTTCCGGATGAACCAGATGTAAGGTCACACCATTGAGCTGCTCGCTCACGGAGAATTCAGCATCCTGTGCGAACCCGATCATCACGCGCGTGACTGATTTGTCTCCCTCTTTGAACTGATTTGTACTGATCAGCGTCAGGAGACCATCGTTGACTTCCGTGATCGAAGGAATTTCCTTCACTACGGCATTGTCGAAATCGACGACCAATCGTTGCGGATCGCTCATCCGGAACACGCTATAGATCGGTTTGTCGACACTCTCAATCATCAGGTCGGTCCTGCCGTCCTGAACGGAAACATTCAAGGCGGTCAACTCGTTGACTGAGGGTTGAAGAGCGGCCTGTTCATCGGGAGACAATCCCTCGGACTGGCTCGCGCATGCTGTTAGCCAAATGGCCAGCACGAACAGCAGTGCAATTCTGGTGAGTGACATCATCTGTCTCTCCTTAAAGGGCAGGATCTGCATGGCAATGTCAAATCGTTTCATTGGCGTTTGTTTTCCATCCACCTTATCGACCCCTCGAGCCACTCAGGTCTTCGATAATACTATCCTGAGTTTCTTCCAGGGCTTCGTCCAAATTCAAACCCCCACCGAATTCCACCCCTTTTGCAGAGATGGTTTTAACCGGCAGTTTCAATGTGATCGTGTTGGTGATCTTCTGTCCGTTCGGCATCCGCGTCTGTTCCAACACCACGATGCCATCACGCTTGATCTTGACTACTCGTCCCCAATTACGTCCAATCAGCGTTCCCTGTTTGACGGTATAGGTCTTACTATCCGGAGCAACCACCATTGCCGAAGGCGATGGAATTCCCCAAAGGATAGCGGTTACCGTAAAGGAAGTGATGTCGTAGTTCTGCAGCGGACTCAAAATCGTCTCGACTGCATCCATCGTCGCCTCACCACCGGTTTCGTCGAAGATGGATCGGAACGGATCACGCTTACCGATACTGGTGTAAACGTAATCCTTCTCAACTTTCGCTGCCGGAGCAACTGCGGCTACAGTTTCTTGTGCACTACGCGCTTCCGGAGCTTTTTTCTTCGTACTCTTACTAACTGTAATGTCGCTGCCGCAAGCGGCCAGCATGGCAAGCACAATCAGGACCACAGCGGCAAGTGGCAGCGCTTTACCAATGCGAATTTTTCTTTTAATCCAGCGCCCAGCCATCATTTTTTCCCCTTCGTTTGTGCATCGGTTCCCGCCGGTTTAGAGGGGGGGATGAAACGATAGGTCGTGGCGATGCACTCGGCGGAAAGCACCTTCTTCGCCTGCTTGTTTGCGTTCCTTCCGCCTTCTTCCGACCCAAAAGAGAAATTGCTGATATTCACGATACGTGACAGTTTGCCAACAGCATCGAAGAAGTTCGTCAGTTCGTTGTAACTGCCGCTCAATTTCAGCGATACCGGAACTCGCGCATAGAAGTCCTGCGGAATTTCGGGTTTTGGCTGGAAGCTCAAAATGTCCAACCCAGCTTTTTTGGCCAACGAAGAAACCTTTTGCAGCAAGGAGGGAATTTCACTGCTATTAGGCAGTAATTTCAAGGCTTTCTGAAGATCCTGGTTCAGCTTTTCCACTTCCCGCTTATATTGGGAAAGATCGCCAACCATCTTCTTCTTCTCTTCAAGGCTCGCTTCCAGCGAAATGATGCTATTTCGGATTTCCTCTTGCTGTTGCTTCTGCGCACTGTGGACGAAGAAGTAATATAGTCCGATGACCAACAGACAGACGAGGACGAAACCCAGCACTTTCTGGAAGATGGGTATCTTTGCGAATTTATCGAAAAAGGCATCCATTGTTCTGTCCTACTTAGGATTTCGGTAAATGGTAGACACAATTTAAGGAAAAACTCATCACCGGAATAGCGTACTCCCTATCTGGCGCCTGTATAATCGTCTGCAATGTAACATCGGAAAAGAACGGCGAAGCTTCAAGGTTTTTCATGAAAACCGCGATTTCCTTGTTGTCCGTCGCAAATCCCTTCATCATCAGGCGATTGGTTCCTTCCGCCAAAGAGACCAGCCACACCTTTTTGGGAATGATGGTGCTTAGTTCATCCAGGATGCGCACAGGACCGGTTTTTCCCTTACGCAACAAGTCGATGACCGACAGTTTCTTGCGCAGGTCTTCTTTCTTTTTCTGAATGACGTTGATGTCGCCAATCAATTCTTCAAGGCGATCCATCTCGGCTTTGATGTCTTTTTGTCGATCCTGAAGTTGCGTAACGGTCGCTTCTTCCGACTGGTTGACGGAATAGAGCAGCAACCCGATGCCGATCAGAATGATGGCGAACAGAATCAATTGCTGCTGACCAACGCCACGCTTCTTCGCCTGTTTGACTGGTAGTAAGTTAATCCGAATCATTAGGTGTCAAACCTCCGCAACCCTAGTCCAACAGCCACAGCGGCCATTGGGGCGACGTTCCGGATAAACCCGATATCGAAAATCTTTTCGTTAATACGAATATTTCGGAAGGGATCGAACGTTTCCACCTCGATACCGGTTCGGCTTTCCAGAATTTTGTGAAGGGTGGAGATCTTCGAGGTTCCTCCGCAAAGGTAAATCTTGGAAATGTCGCTGTCCTGATTCGTTGCAGAGAAAAACTCCAGGGACCGACGGATTTCGGAAGCCAGATTTTCCGACACTTCCTGAATAACCCGTTCAACCTCCTGGGGAATGACAGAGTCGGCATCCACGCCAGGCTCGCCGCCCAGTTTGAGGTCTTCGGCTTCCTCGAAGCTCAAATTCAGTTGTTTTTGGATTTCTTCGGTAAACTGCAAACCACCGATTGTAATATCACGAGTGAAGGTGTTAAGCCGATTGGCCAGCACCACGATGTTCGTGACCGATGCTCCGATATTAATGAGGGCAATCGTTTCATCGGGGGGAACCGTATAGTTCGCCTCGAAAGCATTTTCAACGGCAAACGCGTCAACATCGACGACAACCGGATTCAGCCCGGCTTCGCTGACGACCGCAGCGTAGTCGTAAATCATATCCTTTTTGCCCGCTACCAGCAGCACATCCATCTGCCCCGGCTCCGAACCGGTCGGGTTCAGAATCTGCACATCGACATTCACATCATTGATATCAAAGGGAATGTACTGCTCGGCTTCCCATTGCAGCGAATTGTCCAGCTCAGATTTGGTCATCTGCGGCAACGAAATCTTTTTAATGATAACGGAATGTCCCGAGATCGACAAAGCGCAGTCTTTGGTTTTGATCATCTGAGATTGAATCAACCGCCTGATGGCGTCCACCACTGCACCCGAATTCATCAGAGATCGATCTACGATCGTCTGCGGGGGCAGCGGCGCAATGCCGAAGTTGGTTAACTCGTAGCCTTTCTTGCTCTTTCGAAGACTGATCACCTTGATCGAGCTGGAGCCGATATCCAATCCGATAAGTCCCTTGGCCATTGCCGGTCCTTCCTCTTATATTCCGTCCCGGGATTCCGCTTCGCTCATCCCGAAATCCCGTTTTCCACGAGAGGACGTTCGCAGGGGTTCATCCGGTCCGAAAACAAGATCCTTGTCTTCCAGCGCTAATCCGAGCCCTAAAAGGATTTTTCGCATGGTATCCAGGCGACACTGCTTGCCACTCTCCACGCGATCGATCGTTAAAACAGAAAGTCCGGAACGTCGAGCCAGCTCTGCTTTGCTCATAAGCTTTCGATTCCGAATCTTTTTGACATTATTCATATGAAATGTCTCCGTAATACCCACGAAACTATGCACCGTTAATTCGAATTTTATTTTAAATAAGGTCTCTCTGTCAAGAAGTTTTTTCTATTTGACTTATAATTATATATAAATTAGTGGCAACTAAAAAAGTTTTCCTGAATCAATTGAAAAGTATTATACCTAAAATCACCTGAAAACTCAAGAAGTATCTTACCCCTGCACAACCTACAGATTTTCAAAGGAAAACCGGCACGAAAAAGGAGTCACCTACTCCTCAATCTCTCGTGCCGGTTACTGACAGGTACAGGATATGGCTCAGGGAATAAAACTTTCCCATACATAGCCAGCTACATCTTCAAGATCGTAGCCTTCCTCATTCATGAATAGGGCTAATTCATCACTGCTTGCCGTGTAAACATGATCACTTAGCGCACTATTCTGTAAGCGGTACAAAGGTAAAACACCTTGCATTTGCTGATCAGTCCCAATATACCCCAGGCTACCGCTCTGACTCCAACCGGAGGAAGTCAGGCTTAGAATCTCAGCCGAGTTGCTGGTGTAAATGCTATCATTCGTTGCAGAATTAATCAGTTCCACCAATTCGGCGGTATTTGGTCGCACCTGCTGATATAAGGAGAACACCGGTGTACTTGGATTCAGCGTAAAGCCATCGGGAGGTACGGTACCGATACCCAGACGATGATCGTGGTCGGAACCGGAGATCACACGCTCGAAACGATAAATCAACGCCTTGCAGCTCTCATCGGTTATGCCGTCGCAATCATCATCCACACCGTTGCAAACTTCTTCTGCTGCACTGTAATCGCTGCCGCCGATATCAGAAGAGCAACGCACGTCGCCCTGTTCGTCACATTCAATCTCGCCCAGGCCACATTCTCCGATGCCATCACAGGTTTGCCCAACTAGAAATCCCTCATCGGTCTGACCATCACAATCGTCGTCGATGCTGTTACAGGATTCCACCGGAGGCGGATCGGGATAGTCGCTACCGCCGATATCAGTAGAACAGACAATTGTGTAAAGACCAGCACATTCAATCTCACCTTCATATTCACCACAGGCTCCAACTCCAACGCACATTTGATGCAGATTAAATGCTTCGTCAGTTTCTCCGTCGCAATCATCGTCCATGCCATTACACAATTCCTGCGGCCATGGTATCGGATACTGGCTGCCTCCTTGATTGGTGGAACAGCGCGCGCTTACCAAGCTATCACATTCCCAGATACCATCATCGCAAACTCCGTAACCCTGACAAACTTCTCCAATCAGGTAATCTTCGTCTGTTTCTCCATCGCAATCGTTATCGCGCTCATCGCACAACTCGATGGGAGCAGGATTTGGATACAGACTACCACCGATATCGGTGGAGCAGACGCGCGTAGAACCGGTTTCACACTCCCACACACCCAAACCGCATTCACCAGCCCCTTCACAGAACTGACCAATCTGCCAGAGTTCATCGGTCTGGCCGTCACAGTCATTATCGACCCCGTCACAAACCTCATCCTGATTCGGGTACTCCGAACCGCCCGGCAATGTGGAACAAACCACGCTGTTCGTTGTGGCGCATTCAATTACCCCGTTGTCACACATGCCGACTCCGGCACAAAAATCACCAACACCGAATCCTTCATCGGTCTGGCCGTCGCAATCATCGTCGATGCCGTTGCACAACTCGGTGGGTGGCACGGCGGGATAATCGGTGCCTCCAATGTCGGTAGAGCAACGCCAAGCCAGGTAGTTGCGACATTCGCGCACACCGGCGCCACAAGCTCCTTCTCCATCACAAGGCTGGTTGATACCAAAATCCTCATCGGTGGAGCCATCGCAATCGTCATCTAAATTGTTGCACAGTTCCTCCGACCCTTGATAAGCGCTGCCTCCATAGCTGGACGAGCAGATCACCTGACCGGGATTATCCGGGCGGCATTCCCACAGGCCGCTGCGACACACCCCGACGCCCTCGCAAAGTCCACCAACACCGAATCCTTCATCGATTTCGCAATTGCAGTTATCGTCTTCGCCATTGCAGACTTCCGACGCGGCTGGATCTCCATCGCAGGCGTACTCACAGTCCAAAGGGTTGTCATCGCAGTCGTAAAAGCCGCTCGGGCAATTTCTGCCCTCTCCTGTAACTACGAATTCCAGCGGCGTATTGTCGATATCGTTACTGACAATCGAGATACCCCCCTGGTAATCACCCACATCGTTTGGTGCAAAGCTGACAAGCACCGTCAAGTGATCGTCGGATTCCGAATCCGGACGAAGCAACGCTGGAAAAGTCACCATATCCGGCAGCACCATAACGAATGCCTGCTGCAAACCGGCGTCACCCTGAATACTCTGGATCAGCAACGGTCCCGAACCGGAGTTCGTCAGTTCGATGGCCACCGGACCCACCTGCGCCCCGGTAAAGACCTGTCCAAAATCGTAAGGGCTTTGCTGATTGAGTTGCAAAGCAGGATCGATTCCCTCACCAGCCAGATCAATCTCGATGTGGCGACGCGCGATATCCGCATCGTTGGTATCGATGTAAAAACTTCCGGTTGAAGCGCCAAGTTCGCTCGGCTCATAACTTAACGTCAACTCGATGGAAGAATTCCATACCAATGGGTCCGGCCAGCTTTCCGGCGATACGGAAAAAATGCTTTCACCCAGGTTTATCCCATACTCGGCAATTTCCAGCGGCGCACGTCCGCTATTACCCACGGTCAATATTATGTCATGACGTTCCCCGAGTTGAACCTGCCCGAAATCGAAACTCTCCTCTTCCGATAGGGTCAACTTAACCGCAGTACCACGCCCGGTCAGCCCGACAGTCACATCCCCATTCGAATTGTCCGACACAAAAGTCAGATTATCCACCACGGCACCTTCGGTAACAGGTGAAAACACCACACGAATCGTCTGCTGCCCACCCAATCCATTCAGTTCCATCGGAAACAGGCTGTCTCCGTTTTCAACGTCAAATGGACTGTTTTCACCTATCTGGTACGATTCGATCTCCACCGGCCATGAACCGGTGTTACGCAGCACCAAATTCAACGATGAAGACGAGTCGATTCCGACATCCTCGAACTGCAACACAGTCGGGGAGACCGTCAGGTTGGAGATTGACCCCTGACCCGACAACGGAATTTCCTGACGCGGGACAAACATGTCATCGCTCTCAATGACCAGCACGTTGGTTTCGACGCCAAGCTGCGCTTGAGGGGAATAATCCAGTTCCAGCCGTAGCGTTTCTCCCAGCGGCAGCGCCAGTCCTTCATCTGGAATTTCCGGAGGTTCCACCAGCGTAAAATTCCCGCCTTCATCGCGCAGGCCGATGTCGCTTAGCAGCACCGTTGAATCCCCACAGGCTTCCAGATCGACGAAACGCTGCGCGCTTTCTTCGACTTTGACCGAACCGAACTGCACCGAAGTGGGGAAGTAACACAGGCGTACCGCCGCACCGAACCCGGCCAAGGGTACGTTGATGAGCTGATCTTCCTGCTCGTGGCTGTCCGATTGAATGAGCAGGGTATCCGAAGCATCACCGAAAGCTTGCGGCGAAAACTGAATCTGAAGGGGAACGTTTTCATTCGGGGCAATCACGAATGGTGTTTGCGGAATGTCACCAACCAGAGAAAAACCGGACTGCGCACCATCTTCAATGCCAAAATCGAAAATGTTCAGCAGGCGGTTGTCGTCGAACGACCCTGGAATGTTGGAAATCGTCAGCGTCAGCGCATTGGAATCCTGACCAACCTCCACCACATTGAAGTTCACGCTTTCCGGTACGACCTGCACATTGGCGGTACCCTTATACTCACTGCTAAGTGCAACCTCGACCAGGCGTCGATTCGGATCATTGCTGTAAATCACCAACTTCGCTTCGTCTTTACCGGCATCCAAAGGAGTATAGGTCAGTTGAATATCCACGTCGTCTTTAGGGAGAATACTCAACACCTCATCATTGGTGAAATCCATTTCAAATTCATTCAGATTTCCAACGATCGTCAGGTTGTAGATTTCCAACGCAACCGCACCGCTGTTGGTAATGGTCAACGTACGCTCACCGCTGCTACCCATCACCACGGCTCCAAAAGAGACATCCTGCTCCACTTCGATCACGGGACCGGAACTCTGATCTTCCTGGTCGATATCGCCATCTACTGGAAATACGCAACCACCGTTCGTCTCGTATTGCAACACACAGGTGCCAAAAGCGTCGCAGCGTGTTTCCAGGGCGCACTCAAGCATGTCCTTGGTCACACAGGTTCCTTGCAGATTCTCGCACACAACCTTGCATTCATTCAGTTGCGCCGTACCGAATGCACCTGTCTGGTCGCATTCATAGCTTTTATCGCAAAAATCCAAGCAAGCCTGTAGCACCGGATCCAAGGCGTCATCGACTTCGGCTTCCCACGTCTCATCGTCATCCCCAGCAAGACCGGGACTTCCTTCCGAACACGCCCCAAATAAAAGGACGGCTACAAGCAACAGCACCAAGGTAAAACAAGTTCCCTTCATCATCCGTTCCTTTACGACTGTACGACGGCCCATCGAAACAGCGCGTCAAGGCAGACCCTTTACGCGGATATGTCCCTTCATTATAGGATCATTCGGTCTTGAATGGCAATGTTTGTTGCAGACCAATTTGTATGGTTTACATTGCCAAACTGCCCTTCCGGCGCATATTGGCTTCCGTTTTCATACTCTGCAATTCTTCCACGCCATCCCAAGCCATCGACAAGTTTGTTTTGCAATCTCTCTAACCTTGCGATATCAGTGCCAATATGATATACTTAATCGATTAATTTGGCTCACCCATCCATGGAAGTAGAGGGACGTCATGATCGTGTTTCTATTGCAGCTGCTAATGGTCTATTTTATTGGAATGTTCATCTTCGCCGCGTTGACGATGTTTATTTCCGTCATCTTCGCGCGCGCCCGCTTTGCCGATCCGGAGTTCAAAAGCGATCTCACAGCCAGCTATCCGCCCGGTGCATTCAGTGCCATGATCGGCGACTTCTGGGCCAACAGTTTCGGCTATCTCAACTGGCCACGTGGCTGGACCAATCGCGACGAAGCCGCTAATCGCACTAAAACCAACGAGCGCCCCCCGGTGGTGCTGATTCACGGCTGGTACGAAAACCAGAGTTTCTGGCGTTGGATGCGCAAGCGTTTGGGACAGGATCCCAGCCGCCGTATGTACAGCCTCAACCTATGGCCAATGAGCCAGCGCATCGACTTTTTCCGCGAGCAACTTGCCCAGCGCGTTAATCATGCCCTGGCCGATTCCGGTCACGACAAAGTCACTCTGATCGGTCATTCCATGGGTGGACTGGTCGCCCGCGCTTACATCAAGGAGTACGGCGCGGAACATGTCGAGCGGCTGATTACGCTTGGTACACCGCATGGCGGCACCAACCTGGCTTTAATCTGGGGTGGCAAGCCGGTGCGGCAGATGCGCCCGAATTCGGCTTTTCTGGCCAATCTCGACACCGATCCGAACATCCGGCGGGTGGACGTTCACACCATCGCCAGCGTACACGATAACATTGTCGTTCCCTTCGACAACGCTCTGATGCGCAACAGTCACCAGCACCTGCTTTACGGAGTCGGTCACGGCGGTCTGCTGCGCTCCGAAGCCGTAGCCCGCATTTTGCGCACACTGCTGCAAAGCGAGGCCGTTGCTCCACCGAGTGATCCTTTGCCGGAAGAAAACGAACCGCAGAAAACGGAAGCCGCACCGACCCAACAAGCCGAAACCACTACGACTTCAGAGCAAAATGAGAAACCGGCGGAAGATGCCAAAGCGGCATCCGACCAGGCAACCGCATCGGAAGAAACAAAGCCTGAAGAAACGAAAAAGAAAAAAGCTCCAGCCCGGCGTAAAAAGAGCAGCCCTGTCAAAAAAGAAGCGACTGAAAAGGAATCGGCTAAAAAGGGTAAAGTCGGTCGTCCCCGGAAAAAGGCCGCCACATCCACAACCAAGCGCACTTCCAGCAAAAAACCGGCAGCAAGCGAAGAAGACCGGGAGCAAGCGAAAAAACAAGCTAAAGACCAATTGCTGAAGAAGCTCAAGGAGAAATAGCCGGTGGCCGTCAAGCCTTCCATGCGGGCCGCGCGGGCGGCCAAGCCGCATCCCTATCTGCGGACCTTTCTGCAATCGCTGCTGGACTATCAGCAGGCGTTGTCGGAATCGCTACAAACGCGTGCGGAGGCAGAGGCGGTACGCAACACCATTATTGCATTGGTGCTTAAAGGCTGTTTTTTAAAACTGGCACAGGAAAAGCAGATTCTGCACATCGAACGGCTTGCGTCCTTTAAGGATCTGATGAAGTTACGGCGTCATAAACCCCGCCCCACCGATCAACTCGACATGTGGCGCGAAGACCACCTGCGCGTGGCGGTGGATAGCCTGCTAAGCGATCTGGACATCGACTCGCGCCTTTTGCCTTATGCCCGGCTGAGTATGCTCTTTGACAAGCTCAATACCGCGCGGTTGGAACTGTTGGACCCCGATCTGTTGGGAGTTGTGTATCAGGCGCTGTGCTCGAAAAGTTCTCGTAAAAAAAGCGGCCAGTATTACACGCCGCCAATGGTCGTGACCGAAGTCGTCACCGCCATGAAGCTGGACCCGGTGAACAACCCCGAGTTGCGCGTGTTGGACCCGGCCTGCGGTTCCGGTCAATTTCTGCTGGGTGTCTATCGCGAACTGAAGCAGAAGCTACAGTCTTCTGGGATTGACGCTGAGAGCGCCCACCGACAGGTACTGGAACAGCACTTGTACGGCTTCGATTCCGACCCCTTCGCTGTAGCGCTTACCAAAATGAACCTCTTTCTCATGCAGCGCAGCGAAGACCCGATCCGCTTTCACGTGCACCGCATCGACAGCCTCTGTCGGCAGGAGAACGAGTTGTTTTTCCGCTTGCAGAAAACGGAGCATCCGCCCGAGTTAAGCGGACGCTTCGACGCCGTGGTGGGCAATCCGCCTTGGGGTTCGAAGTTGAGTAAAGAGCAGAAGGCAATCTATCGGCTGGAGTATCTCTCTGCCGAATCGGGTGTCAACTCCTTCAGCCTGTTCATCGAACGCGCCCTGCAACTGGTCAAGCCGGGCGGACAGGTCGGCCTATTGATTCCCGATGCCTACCTGAATATTCGCGCTCACAGGGCTTCTCGCAAGCTTTTACTGGAGCAGGCGCAATTGCAGCGCATCGCCACCTGCGGAGAGTTATTCGACAAGGTTTTCGCACCATCGATGATCCTGCAATTCCGGCGCAAACCCTCAAGCGACGATTCGACGTCGAGCCGCTTCACTGCCATCCACAACCTCGGCTCACCGCGAGAACGCAGTCAAACCCTGGACTCCGCCGCCTTCATGAAAACGCCGGAGAACATTTTCAACATCCACCTGCAAACCGGGATGAGCGAGTTGCTGAGTCGCATCGCGCATAACGCGGCCTATTTAAAGGGTCACGCCACCTTCGGGCTGGGACTGGTCACCGGTGACAACGAGCGTCTGATCGCTTCGGAGCGGCTGACGGAAGAGCACGAACCGCTGATCGTGGGCAAGGATCTAAGCCCATACCGCATCGATTTTTCCAACCACTGGATTCGCTACGACCGCAACGAGTTGCAACAGGCCTGCCCGCGCGAGATTTTCGACGTCCCGGCCAAGTTGATCTATCGCTTTATCGGAAAACGCCTGACCTTCGCCCTGGACGAGGAAAGCCGCTTTACGCTCAATAACGCCAATGTATTGGTGCCACGCCTGCCCGGTTTCCGCATCGGCTATCTGCTTGCGCTGTTGAATTCGCCGGTGCTGCAATTCTACTACACCTTCAATTTCTTCACCGTCAAGGTGCTGCGAGGCAACCTGGAACGCCTGCCGCTGCGCTACTGTCCAGACGAGCGCCAGCGCGCCATCGAAGCCCGTGTGCGCCTGCTGATGCAGGCTCAAGGTCCGGAACGCGAGGCACTGATCGAGGAAATCGACCGCGAAGTGTTCGACATCTATGGCATTTCGGAGAGTGAGCAGATCATGATGGCAGAGCAACTGCTGGATGAGTTGGGAGAAGCCCGCCCCAAAGCGAAAGGCAAACTCCCTCGCCTGGGTCGTTCGCACACAACGCGCCAAGCGGAAGCGCAGGTGTAGCTCAGTTGCAACGAATCGTCTGAAGAACTCCCTACAACACCTTCCCTACGGAAGCTGCGCCAGGTTATCGGCAAATTGCAGGTTGTCGCCGCCGTCTGGAGGATAGCTTTCAAAGGCGTGATCGTCGATAAACTGCTGATCGCCGCTGACTATCAACAGGCCCGCACCGATGCTTTCCAGCGCCATCACGCATGTTCCCTGGTAGCTCACCAGCACATCACCCGTAGCAGGCAAGACGCGCGAGCCTTCCCCGAAACCAAGCGTATCGATGCCGTCCATCAAGGCATGGCTGCCGATCTCCGTAGTCAATACGCCATAGTAGCCGCCTGAGCCAATGGTATCGTTCTGTTGCCGGATCACGCTGCCTAAGCGCGAGAGCAGATCGTTAATGACCGCCGTACCGCTGTAATAGCTCTTTTCATTTTCAATGTACAAATAGCCGCCACGATTGAGAAAGGCGATCATGGAAAACACTTCGGCATTACTGAACAGATCTTCCTCGTCGTAGCAGCCCGGCACGGCCAAAACAATCAGACGGTGCTCGGACAGGTCTGCGGGCCATTGATCGCTATAGGCTACAGTCAAACCTGCCGTGCGATAGCGTGAAACCAGTGCGCCATGCTTGCCGTAGCCGTAGAAACCATCAGGATCGACACCGGAATGCCCGTAATAAACGAGCACCTTTTCACCAAGCGGAGTTACGGGGTCATCGCCGTCTACAACCGGATCGTCTCCATCGACAGGCACATCCCCATCAATAATCGGATCATCTCCATCGACAGGCTCATCCCCGTCAATGATCGGATCGTCGCCATCGACAGGCACATCCCCATCAATGATCGGATCGTCGCCATCGACAGGCACATCCCCATCAATGATCGGATCGTCGCCATCGACAGGCACATCCCCATCAATGATCGGATCGTCGCCATCAGGAGAGCTGTCTCCGTCAGGATTGAAATCACCATCCACAGGAGAATCACCATCGGAGGGATTGTCCCCGTCCACAGATGAGTCTCCGTCGGGATTAAGATCGCCATCCACCACCAAATCACCATCAACTGGCGTATCCCCATCAGGTGAAACATCACCATCGGAGAAGTTGTCCCCGTCTATAATGGGGTTGTCACCATCAACAACGGGTCGGTCTCCATCCGTTACTACAGGCGGCAGTTGCGAGCCGTTATCATTTGAGTCAATATCACCATCCTGAACATCCGCATCGCCATCGGAAGGATTGACTTGCTCGTCTTCATCATTGCCGCAGCCAGCTACCAGCAAAACCAGCAGAACAAAAATTATCAACCAGCCGTTTTTCTTTATAGCGCTCATTCGCTTTCTCTCTCTAAAACTTCGAACAAAATACTAAATCTTCTTTTCTCAACCTCGGAGGCTAATCAATCCGGCTGTTACTGTCCAGCTTTTGTTTTGTTGTTTCTCCATGCCAGCTAAATCTCCCCCCTGTTTTCATTGGACAGATCCAGCTCGACTGCCTACAATGCAAATTGTTTCGTTTGTCCATCGACAAACCACACTACATGTTCATAGGAGATGAAATGTCGATCCGAACTGCGCAGCATGGGTTTTCGTTTTGGTTTGCAGTCCTTTTACTGGCGTTACTGCTAACCCTGGTTTCCGGTTGCTCCGATAGCGACAGTGAAAGCGATGGCGATCTGGTAAACGGCGACGGCCTGGATGGCGATGAGACCGACACGGAAACCGGCGATGGCGACTCTACGGATGCTGACACCGCTGATGGCGACAGTATCGACGGTGACACGACGGATGGCGATATACCTGATGGCGACAGCATCGACGGCGACACGACAGATGGCGACACCATTGATGCTGATAGCACGGACGGTGATCTCGACGAGGAATCCGTCATACCCGATGGCGATTTGGAATGGCCGGAACTGGCCGAGTATGGCGAATACAACGAGACCTCGCTCTACCAGGAACCGCAGGCGTCATTGGATCTGCTTTGTGGTGGCAGCCAGCGCCCGATGGGCGATTCGATTGAAATGGGTTACGACTGCGGCGAGATCACGACGTTCATGCGCAGCTACAACTACAACGACGAAGCCGTGCATTTCATCCCGGAACAACCGGTGAAAGTCAACAAAGTGCGCATGGTCTTTACCCACGCCGGGCCCGTGGCGGTGCGCCTGGTCCGCGACATGGCACGCTCGCAACCCGATCTGGAACAGTTGCTCGCACCGGAGCAGACGCGCATGATTCAATGGCGCGAGGCGCAGCAGTGGGTAGAATTCGACTTCAGCAACGACGATGTGTACGTCCATCCCAAGGATCATTTCTGGGTAGTTTACCGGCATCTGGTGCCCTTCCCCATGCTGGGTCTGGCCGAAAACTGCGCCACTCAGAGCCACAGTATGTTCCGCTCGGATGAAGCCATCGCCGAATGGCGCGAGCAGGGCCAGATGTTCGTCTGGGGCGGTATCCAGAGCGGTGTCAACTACATGGTGCGCATCGAAGCGGAGCCCTTCTGTCAACGCGGCGGTACGTTCTTTACGGACGTTTCCGAGCAAACCGTAGTCGCTCCCAACGGCGAAGGCGACGATTCGCACATCATCGATATCAAGGAAAACCGCATTCTAAGCGCGGACATCAACCATGATGACTGGCCGGATCTCGTGCTGCACGAAACCGCCAATAACGTAGACGATCCCGACCGGGTGCGTGTATTGCTTAACGACACAGCAGGTGGCTTCCTCGATTTCACCACCGAATCCGGCTTGAACGGCTACTACACCAGCCTCTTCGCCGCCGGGGATGTCAATAACGATGGCTACGTGGACCTGTACGGCGGTGTGTATACCGACCAGCAAAACCCGAATCCCGGCAGCGACACCGTTTTCTTAAACGATGGTGCGGGCCATTTCACACAAGTGGAAAATGCCGGAGTAGAGGAAACCTCCACCACCAGCGCGGCTACCTTTATCGACTACGATCGCGACGGCTTGCTGGATCTGTACGTGGGCAATTGGCTGTACCAGTATCCTTACTCCACCGCCATGCCGGACTTCTTTTTCAAAGGCAACGGCGACGGCACCTTCACGGACGTCAGCGACCAGGTGGGACTGGATCTGGAAGGTCAGCGCTGGGGCCAGCCCTGCTACGGCGTGACGACCTGCGACTGGAACAACGACGGCTGGACGGACATCATGGTGGCCAACTACGGCTACGGACGCAACCTGCTCTGGGCCAACACCGGTCTGGGCGGCTTTAACGAAGTCGGCGTGGAAGCCGGTCTGGCCTACGACGCCATCGGCGGAACGACCGGCGGCAACACCTTCGGCATCGATTGCGGCGACTTCGACAACGACGGCAACCTGGATGCATTCCTGGCCGAGATCGCCCACCCGCGCTATCAGCCGGACAGCGACCCCTCGCGCCTGCTTCGCAATACCGGCTCGGAGAACGATTTCGCCTTTGAAAACCTGACGCGCGATCTGGGGATCTATTACGACGAGGGCGAAGTCGATGCAATGTGGGTGGACTTCGATAACGATGGCGACCTGGATCTTTTTGTCGCCTCGCTCTACACCTTGCATTTCGGGCGCTTGTATCGCCAGGAATGGGACCACAGTTTCACGGACGTCACCTATCTGGCAGGCATCTGGACGCACGACTCGGTCGGTAATAACTGGATCGACTACGACCGTGACGGCGATCTGGATCTGCTCGTCGCGAGGCGCAGCACCGGCGCACATCTGCATCTGTATCGCAACGATGTAGACAATGGCAACCACTGGCTCCAGATCCGCCTTGTCGGTGTGGATTCCAACGCAAGCGCCATTGGTGCGCGTGTCACCGTGACCACCGGCGACTTACAACAAATTCGGGAAGTCAAGGGAAGCAAGGGGCATTTCAGCCAACAACCGCCTATGACTTTGCATTTCGGGCTGGGTGAGCATGAAAGCATCGATCACGTGACCGTGCGCTGGCCAAACGGCAGCGAAACGCAATTC
Source organism: Myxococcota bacterium (assembly GCA_965140415.1). Classification (GTDB taxonomy): domain Bacteria; phylum Myxococcota_A; class SURF-8; order SURF-8; family SURF-8. Next base: position 1,653,783 of record OZ223209.1, on the reverse strand, counting down.
GAGCAGGTGGCGGCGGATCGCTTTTACGTCGCCACCGAGGGACAAACGAGCTTGAGCGACGAAACACCGTGATCGTACGGAAGTCTTGCGGTTTCGACTGATCGCGCTGCTTACACTGGTTACACCCAAATTTACCGGTTGTTATTGTGGATCTTTAACACAGCGGACATAGAATGTTCTTGTTTTTGCTCCGGCATCCACCCAGCCGTAGTGATACAAAACCGCCCAGGCTTTCTGCTCCGCTTCGTGTTCGAAGGAAGAGGCCGTCCAGCTCCAGCCGCACACACCAGACATTTCCTCTGGACGATAACATCCAGCATCCTCTCCCACGTCCGGGCCGTTCATGAACTCACACGTGCCGCCGCAGCTTTCGGTCCAGCAACTGAACTCGATACAGCCGTCATCAACACCGCAACTCCCGCCGGTTTCAGTAGTAGCACAACCCCGTATAAGACTGCGTGCTTCTGATACCGTTGGAAGTCTCCAGCCTCCACCACCCTGCGCTTGCTCCTGGCAATAATAATTAGCCTGCGACCAGGTCATGGTTGTATCACTAGGAGGATCCTGCCAAATCAAACCCATGCCGTCGGAGTCACCATCAACCATAGCCTCTTGATCGTTCTCCGCTTCGGATTCGCTGTCGCCGTCAACGATGCTCTCCGATTCCACCTGTTCCGCTTCGCCTTCCATATCGCCGTCCGTGCCGCAGGAACACGCCGCCTGCAAGGTATATGTGCCCTCGGCATCGGCGTAACCATCTACGACGACATAATACGCCTTTCCAGCCTCGGCTGAAAAATTCACCGTTTCCTCATCCTGAATATCCAACGGCGTAGACATGAACCCGATACAGCTAAAAGAGTCGCAAGCGCTAAGCAGAAACAGATCCAGATCGCTGCTTAAGTCTTTCAAGGTCAACACGACGTTACAATCCTCGCCACTTATGAAACTGTAAATGACCTCCGGGCCGGATTCGAGACGAGCCGAGCAGCTATACCCCCGCCAGGCGTCCGCCTGCCCATCCACGGCGGTATTTCCCTGCAACTGATCGCCGCAGACAAGCGGCAGAGCTTGAACGCAGGCATTCGTTTCCTGCTCCTGTATTTCCGCTTCCTGTTCCATATCGCCGTCTGTTATTGTTTCTTGCTCGATGTCCCCATCTGGCGCACTTTCGCCCTCGGCATCGCCGTCAAGTATCAGATCACCATCGGCGGCCTGCTCCCCCGCGTCCGCTTCGCTTTCCAGCAAATCGAGATCGCCATCCTGATCTGCGGGCGGTTGCTGCGAGGAGGAATCATCGTCGCCACAACCTGCTATCAACACAAACGCCAAGAAAATAAAAACGAAACTACGAAGCATCACCGCCTCCATTCGTACAATTCTGATATTCATGAGATTATTATGAGCGTGGTGAGTTTTTATTCAAGTAGTATTTTGCATTTTTGGAATTACTACAACGGTGGGTTCAGGTCCAGCCGCTACAACCATCGGCTACACGATTTACCGCATTAGGCAAGATCCTGGTTGTTCGATCGAAAAAGAAACGGATGCCGGAAATCCCCCGCTCTTCCGGTCACATAGCTTGACACCCAATCCCAGCCGAGCTAATGTTAACGCCGCATCATGCTGGAAAGGACGGGTATGGAAGACTTTCTGGATCGTCGATTGATCGTGACCATGGGTAAAGGCGGCGTCGGAAAAAGTTTCGTCACTGCTGCATTGGCTCATCTTGCGCTGAAACGCGGCAAGCGGGTGCTGCTCGTCCAGGTCAACACCAAGGATAAAATCTCCAGTTATCTCGGTTGTGAACGCGCCAGCGAAGACATCCGCGAAGTCGCCCCCAATCTCTTTTCCGTTAACATCCGCCCCGAATCGGCTTTGAAAGAATACGTGATCCTTCAGGTCAAACTGGAGTTGATCTACCGTCTGGTTTTCGAAAACCGGGCGGTGCGCTATTTCCTGCGGGCGGTACCGGCGCTAAAAGATCTGGTGACGCTGGGCAAGGTGCATTACCACGTCATGCAAAAGGAAAAGCGCAGTAAAAAACCCTTATACGACCTGGTGTTGCTTGATGCGCCCCCTACCGGACACGGCCTGTTTTTACTAAATCTGCCTAACGTCATGCTGCGGGCGGTGCAGAAAGGTCCGGTGAAAAAAGCGGCGGATGAGATGCTGGCAATGCTGCAAGATCCACAGATGACGATCATCAATCTGGTCACGCTACCCGAGGAAATGCCGGTGGCCGAAACCGAGGAGATGTTTGAAACCATCGCACAACAATACAAAATGCCGCTGGGCTGTCTGTTCGTGAATTCTATATTTCCAAAGTTTTTCGAACCTGGCGACGAGCCCCGCTTGCAGCAATTGACCGAACTCACTAAAAAGCAACCTAAATTCAAAGGTTTATTGCGCGTAGGGCGCATCTCCCAGAAGCGGAGGCAAATGGCCGAACGCTATTTGGGACAACTGACAGAGCGTATCCCGCTGCCAGAAATTCACATTCCTTACTTATACAGCGAATCCTTCGGCCCCGAAACCACCGAAAAAGTGGCGGATCTGATCGAACGCGCACTGGACGGTCGCAATGGACATTGATCGTCTTTTTGAAGATAAACGCATCGTCATCACCTGCGGGGCAGGTGGCGTGGGTAAAACCACAAGCGCCGCCGCCATTGCCTGCCGCGCGGCCCAAACGGGACGCAAAGTGGCGGTACTGACAGTCGATCCGGCCCGGCGGCTGGCTTCGTCTCTGGGTATGCGCGAATTTCAACAGGATGGCAGCGTGGTGGAGATTCCCGGCGAAAACGGCGAAGAAGCAAGCCGCATGGACGCCATGATGCTCGACGTGCGTAGCACCTACGACCGCCTCGTGCAACGCTATGCGACTTCACCCGAACAGGTTGAAGGGATCTTGAACAACAAGTTCTACCGGCATTTCTCCGGCGCGGTGGGCGGCTCACACGAATATACCGCCATGGAGCGGCTATACGAACTGGTAGAGCAAAAGCGTTGGGATTTGCTGGTGTTGGACACGCCACCCACGGTACATGCGTTGGATTTCCTAGACGCTCCCCAGCGTTTGATCGACGCCTTCGACGAATCGATTTTCCGCTGGGTCATCACCCCCTACCTGATGGCAGGGAAAGTCGGTGTGCAGGTGCTCAGTTTCGGCTCCGCCTACATCTTCAAAACACTGACACGCTTTGCCGGTGGCCAGATGATCGAAGATCTTTCCGAATATTTGCGCCTTTTCCAGGGTATGTTCGAAGGATTTCGCGACCGGGCACGCGCCGTACAGAAACTGCTGCACGATTCCAACACTCACTTTGTGGTCGTCGCTACCCCACAACCCAATTCCTTGCAGGATGCGGCGCTGTTTCATCGCGAACTGGCACGCATGGATCTGCCTTTTGGCGGTTTTCTGATCAACCGCGCCATGCCGCCGTTGCCCGAACTCTTTTCGTTGGAGCAATTGCAGCAGAACTTTTCCGGAACGACAAACGACAGCGGCCTGCTGAATCGGCTGGTGGAATCGCAGAACAACTATCAACTGGCCGCCGAACGCCAGCAGCAACGATTACAGCGTTTCCTCTCCGGTATCGATCCGGCGCCGACGATTTACCGGGCACCGCTATTCGAGCAGGATGTTTCCGATGTCTCCGGCCTGCTCGCCCTCACCAAGCTCGTCTCAGTCGAACGCAATTAGAAAGGACACAGGATGTTCCACCTGCTGGCCAATACCCGGCACACCTTGCCGTTGCCATTCGCCGTTTTTATTGTAATGGGATTGCTCCTCATTCTGCTAGGCGGTTGTGCTCCAAGTCGCATCGTGCTGCAACCGGCTACCATTCAGGGCGACCCGCAAAGCGAAGAAAAGAAAAGCGCCGGTCCCCAAGTGGACTGGACACAGCCTCCCGAAACCCTGTTCGATGCCGGATACGAAGCCTACGCGGCAGGAGAGCAAGCCCTGGCGCTGGCCTACTTCAGCGCTATTCTGGAACATTATCCCAATGCGCCGCAGGTGCCAGACAGCGCCTACAATGCGGCGCTGGTGCATCAACGCCAGCAAAACTACGAAGAAGCCATCGAGCTATACCGACTGGTTATCAAAACCACGAAGCGTGGCAAGGACGTGATCGATGCTCGATTTCGCATTCTGGCCTGCCTGCACGAGTTGAAACGCTGGCAGGCGCTACTTGCCGAATTGGATGAACTAAAAGACTCCTACGGGCTGCTGTCGGCGGACGACCGGGTGGAAATCGACACGCGGCGCGGTGTGGCGTTGTATTCGATGGGAGAACACGAACGGGCGGAAGAACAACTGAAAGACGCTTTCCAGCAATACCGCATCGGTTTATTGCGCGGTGATGTGTACAACGAAGAATACGGCGCAATGGCCGCCTATTACCTGGGTCTGATCCAACGTCAATATTTCCTGGATATCGAACTCGCTGCACCGGACAAGCAGCAGTTGGAACAGCAATTGGAAAGCAAAGCCCAGCGATTGCTGGACGCACAGGATTTATTCTTGCACAGCATCGAACAGGACAACGCTCATTGGGCTACAGCCTCCGGCTATCAGATCGGCCTGCTGTACCGGGACTTCTACCTGGCCTTCAAACAAGCGCCGCTGCCACCGGAAATCGGGTCGGAAGCGGACGAAATCCAGATGTACCGCTGTATGCTTCAGAAGCAGGTACAAAGCCTGCTCAGAAAGTCGATGAAGACCTATGAGCGTACGCTGGAGATCGGGGAGCGCTTGCGCGTGCATAATCGCTGGATCGAGCGCTCGCGCGAAGAACTGTCGGAAATCAAGCAGTTGTACCTGGATGATATCAAAACCTGCGAAAACATCCTGCCACCGGATACTCCGTAAGATCAACCGGTAGGAGTCTGCAAACGCTTCCACAGCGCCTCGGCCTGTTCGTGATTCTCACGTACGGTTTCGTACTCCGTAGGATGAGAAGCGGCGGGGAAGCAGTCCATCGCATCGCGGTAGGCGGCGACCGCTTCCTGCAACAAGGAAGAATCGCGTTTCAAGCGGAACAACTCCATTAAAGCATTGCCGTAATCGTTCAGCGCCATGCCACGCTCGATCGGTTGAGATTCGACCGTCCATACCGATAAAGCCCGCTCGAAGGACTGTGCCGCCAAGCGGGTGTTTTCCTCTTTATCGCGATGGGCCGCCAGCGCCAGATACGCTCCACCCAGGTTGTTATGAACTCCGGCATAACCGCCCGGCTTGCTTTTACGGGTCCAGATATCCAAGGCTTCGTGGAAACAGGCCACCGCACGCGCCAGGTTTTCCTGCGGGGCGCGCAACTCGGCCAATGTCGCCAGGGCGTTACCGAGATTGGTGACCGTCGCGGCGTAGAGTTCCGGTGCGGATTGAGCGCTGAGTACCTTCAGCGTATTCTGATAAATCTGAACGGACTGCGTCAGGTAGGTGCTTTGCCCGGTATCGACGAACAACTGGCGCAGGCAGCGCCCTTCGGTGTTTCGTACGATAGCATAGAGTTGCGGGTTACGTTGCGGTGAGAGCCGCTCCAGTAATTCCTGGCATATTTCCAAAGCCTCTTCGGGTTTGCCTTCGGAAAGCAGCGTACCAACCAGTTGCAAGCGTTTATTGGAATGCCGATTGATGCTTTTGAGGTTGCGCGCCCTAAGAACATTCACCAGAACCAGCAAGGCAAGGACCGCCCCGAACAGCCCGGCCAGCAGGTATAGAATCCAGCTCTGTTCTATCAATACGGGCATCCAGGCGCCTCCTTCAATTCGGATCGGCTAGATCTTGATGTACTTCCATTTCCCCTGGTAGAATTTCCAGGCCAGGATACTACTTAAACTGATAATATAAAACACGGCGGCCAGCCAAACGCCTTCCATGCCGAAATCGAAAACGACTCCAAACAGATAGGAGAGTGGCACCAGGCAGGTAAAGTGCAGCGCCAGTTCCACGTACATCACGAACTTGGCGTTACCTGCGCCGAAATGCGCCTGCATCACGATCAACCCGATGGCGATCATGAAGTTAACCAGACCCACCATACGCAGGCTGCTGGAGGCGGCCTCGATGACCACCACTTTGTTGGTAAAGAGATTCAGGAAGAATGTCGGGAAAAGGGCTTCCAGAATTCCAAGAATACCTAATAAAAACACACCGATGCGCACCGCTTCCCAAACGTAGCGTTCCGCCAGTCGCGGTTTGCCCGCACCCATGCTCTGACTCAGCAGCGTCGCCGTCGCCGTGCCGATGGCCATGGCGGTCATGAAACTGATGGACATCAAGTCGGTAATCACCTTCGTTCCAGCGGTATAAACCGGTACCCGCATGTTTTCCGTAATATGATCGACGTGCGGCAGAATGCCGGTGAGCAGTTTGAGCATGTCGCTGCCTGCCCCCTGGCCCAGATAAGTGTTGACTGTCGCCTCCAACTCGATCATCGAGCCACGCGGGAAAGTCATCAGCCATTCGGTGCGATCGATCAAACCGACGATTTTCATAAACAATAGAAAGCCGCTCATCACAAACACCGTCGCCAGTCCACCAGGCAAAGAAAGGCGAACGATTTCACGAAGTACGGTCCAGTTGAGATTGACTTTGCGGAAATAGCGGTACAGTTTGAAATACTTCGGCTTGAAGCTCCACGCGGCGATAATAATCAGTCCCAGGTAGCTGGCAATAACCGTACCAACTCCCGCGCCCAAAACACCCATTTCCGGAAATCCCCACAAACCGAAGATCAATAGCGCATTCAAGCCCACGTTCGTCACGTTCATCACGATGGACGCCACCATGTGTACATAGGTCTTGCCGATGCCATCGAAAAACGCCTTGAAACTGAATGTGACGACCATGGAAAACACGCCGATAAAGCGCATCTGCGCGTAGGGAATGCCGACTTTCAGCACTTCCGGGTTGGAATTGAAGAAAGGAAACACGTATGGAATCAATAACATACCGGCAATCGAACAAAAAGCTCCGGTCGTTAAAGACACTGTAAGGGAATTGTACAGCACTCGCCCCGCCAGTTGGGGACGATTTTCGCCGAAACGCCTGCCCGTCAGCGCTTGAGTGCCTACGGCAATCGCCGAAAGAAACCCGCCAATCGCCCAGAATAGAGGCAGCGTAATCCCGATTGCCGCAACGCCCGCCACCGACTGTGTCTCGTCGGGCATCCATCCCACCATGATCGTGTCCGCCAGGTTCACCGCCGTTTGGAACACCATGCCCAAAACCACCGGCGTAGCGAGCTTAATCACATCGCGGGTCAGCTTTACATCCGGGAACAAACCCATATCAACGCTATCCTCTATTTCGCTCAAACGCTTGAATGTGATAGCCCATTTGCGGGCCTGACACAAGCAATCTTTACTTTCTATCCAAACAAACGAACGGACTTACATTTTGCTTACGAATAACAAACAGATGTGATTTCAATTAGATGGCTCAGCATTCGATCACACCGAACGTTTTACCCTACTTCTTTTTTTCCCGCTTTTCCAGATTCACGACGGCTTCCGGTTTACGCAGGTATACCGGAATTGCTTCATCCATCGGCAAATTCGCCACCAAACGCTGCAATACGCAGGTTCCCAGCGTTTCCGCACGAGGATGAGCCCCCTCTTCCGTTGCAAAGTGCAAGCGATCACCGCCAAGCTCGACCAATCGATCTCGATAGGCCAGCGCACCGGTTCCGATACAGCAAATCTCACCGGAAATCGCCTGTAATGCATCGGCCATCCAGCGTTCTGCCTTGTCGGTTCGAGCGGTCACCAAGCTTTCGGATGTTGCCAACGACCCTGCCAGCAACTGCCCGTACACTTCGCCTTTTCTTGCATCGATCAACGACAGAACCGGTGTAGATTCACTACCTTCCGCTTGCATTGCCAATACACGCAGGGTGGAGAGCGCATAGACCGGCAGTCGCCTTGCATACGCCAGCCCACGCGCTGTAGCCAACCCGATGCGCACCGAAGTAAAAGCTCCCGGCCCGCGCGTGACGGCCACTGCATCGAGATCCCGCGGTGTCAAGCCTGCCTGCTTGAAAACACCGTCGATCAGCGGCAGCAATGTTTCGGAATGATGCGTTTTCGGGTCCAGCCTGAAATCGGAGACGATACAGCGTTCGCCCTCGAACAAAGCGCAGGACGCCGCCATAGTTGAGGCTTCAATCGCCAGCAGGCGCAAGCCGCGTTCGGTCGAATCGTGCATAATATAGACACCCAGCAAAACGAGGAGCCACCGTTTAGAAGAAATAGCGCTCCACGTCGTTTTTAAACACCAAAACCATCAGCATCAACAACATGGCCAATCCGACCATAATCGCCCGTTCTTTCAGGCGCTGGTTCAAGGGGCGGCGCGTGATGGCTTCGATGGTGAAAAACATCAGGTGTCCGCCGTCCAGCACCGGAATCGGCAAGAGGTTCAGGATTCCCAGGTTGATGGAAATCATCGCCATAATCCACAGGTAGGGGAGCCAGCCCTGCTCCGCGGCTTTTCCGGCGATGTCGAAAATCATGATCGGTCCGCCCAGGGATTTGAAGGGGATTTCACCCTGGAAAAGCTTGGCGAAGATGCGCAGTTCCAGGGTCGTGATTTCCACCATCGTTTTCCCGGCCCAACTCGTAGCGAAGGTCAGGCGGTTGTCGATGTCCAGCCACTCGCCACGCACCCAGTCTTTGCGTTCCACCGCCGACCAGGCTCCAAAGCGGTAGCGCGTGATCTCGTCGCCGAATTCGCTTTTCACTACTTCCTTTTTCTGCGCCATAGTCAGTGTCTGGTCTTTCCCATCGCGGGAAATCACCATTTCGATTGGATTATCCATTTTCTGGCGCAACACCTGTTCGATAGCGATCCAGGCGGAAACGGGGCGTCCGTCGATAGAAACAATCCAGTCGCCGTCTTGCAGTCCGGCCTGGCTGGCCGGGCTGTCTTCATCCACTTTGCCGATAAAGGTATCCGCCGAAGCCAGTCCCACCGTGAAACCGCCGCCATCGGTTTTTGGAGCGGGAATCAACTTGACCGACAAACTCTGCGGTTCGCCTTCCGGCTGCTTGCGCGACAATTCGACTTGCACCGTGCGACCCGAGGTTTCGATTTCCTGCAACTGGTTTTCAAGTTGCCAGATATACTGGATTTTTTCTCCGTTGATGGCCGTGATGGTGTCACCCAGTCGAATTCCGGCCTGATAGGCAGGAGTTTGGGGGCCGGTTGGGCCGACAATCGCCGGGATGGTATCTGCGGTAATGCCGATACGCCCGACTGTAACTTGATCGCCGATCTGATCCGTGAAGGTACTGGCTTCCGGCGTAATGGGAAGCTGCAACTCCCGGCCATCGCGCTCCACAGTCAACGTTACGGTTTTATTGGGAGAATCGGAAATGATATCCCGCATACTGTCCCAGAACGGCGTCTCCTCGCCATCGATAGCGGCAATGCGGTCACCCGGCTGCAATCCGGCCTGCTGAGCGGAACTGCCGGCCAGAATCTGACCGACCTGCGCGGAGGGCATACTGTCCACGGAGAGGAAATATACGAAGTAAATCAGGATCGGGAAGATCAGAGAAGCTGCCGGACCGGCAAACACGACGGCAAAACGCACCCACAACGGCTTGGTAAAAAAGGCATGTTCCTTTTCCACCGAATGGTCGCCGACCGTCAAGCCCAGTTCATGCAGTTGCGCCCCGCCGCCACGGCCCCAGCGATCTTCTTTTGGCGCGGAAGGAGCGGTGGCATCGCCACGCACCAGCGAAAATTCCAGCCGTTCTCCGTTGCGCTCGACGGCCATTTTAAGTGGCGAGTCCAGCGAATCCAGCACGGCATCCTGCACCATTTCCCAGTTTTCGGTTTCCACATCATCGACTTGAACGATGATATCCCCGACCTTGATTCCGGCCTTGGCCGCCGGTCCCTGCGGGTCCAGGTGCAATACACCGGCTGGCAGGTTCTCACTCGATTCCTGACCCAACAGTTTGACGTAACCGCCTAGCGGAATGGCCGAAATGCGGTACTCGGTTTCGCCGAATCGGAATCCCACCACGCGCGGTCCGAAACCGATGGAAAACGCCAGCACTTTGACTCCCGTCGCCTTGGCGACCAGGAAATGCCCCAGTTCATGCGCTAAAACCAGAATACCAAGTAAAATCAGCGCCCAGAAAAGGCCCATGCGATTACTCCTTCGTTAATTCGGGACGTCATCTGCTTGCAGGCGTCGTTTTGCCTGCTCACGTCCGTATTGATCCAAAACCAGCAGTTCTTCCAGCGTTTCGATTCGCTCTCCCTGCTCGGTTCGGATTGCCTCCTGCAATACCTGCCGGTTGATCTCGGCAATTCCGAGAAACGGCAGACTTCCATTTAAAAAGGCCGCGACTGCCACTTCGTTGGCGGCATTTAAAACCGCCGGGTAACCGTCACCCGCAGCCATAGCCTGAAACGCCAGTTCCAGGCATAAGAATTGACCCTGTCGGGGAACGAAAAATTCCCACGGCGCGCTTTCCGGCAGCGCCAACCGATGAAACGGCAGCGGCAAGCGCTCAGGATAAGCCAGCGCATAACTGATGGGACCGCGCATGTCGCTGGCTCCCAATTGCGCAATGACCGAACCATCCACATAAGCCACCATGCTGTGGTCGATGCACTGCGGATGGATGCGCACCTCGATTTGATCGGCTGCAACGTCAAAGAGCCAGTGGGCTTCTATCGCTTCGAAACCCTTGTTCATCAAGGTGGCGGAATCGATGGTGATTTTTGCTCCCATGCTCCAGACTGGATGTGCAAGAGCATCGGCCACCGTGACATTCTTTAACGATTCCTGATCCTTATGCAAGAAGGGTCCGCCAGAGGCCGTCAGGATGATACGGTCGATATCCTCCTTGCGATGTCCCTGCAAACATTGAAAGATCGCCGAGTGTTCCGAATCGACGGGCAGAATCTCTGCACCGTAGCGATTGGCGGTGTCGATCATGACCCGCCCTGCAATAACCAGCGCTTCTTTGTTCGCCAGCGCCACCCGACAACCACGCCGTAACGCCGCCATAGTCGGTTTGAGTCCAGCCGCCCCAACGAAAGCGGAAACAACGATCTCCGCTCGCTCGAATTCGGCAACCGCCAGTGCGCCGGCTTCGCCTGCAAGTAATTCGGGAAGTTCTTGCAGGCTCTTTGCCTGTAATCGCCGCTGCAAGCGGGAAAGCGCCGCTTCACTTTTCATCGAAACCAGGCGCGGCTCGAATTCCCGGATCTGCTCGGCTAGGAGTTCGTCGTTTTCTCCGGCAGCCAAAGCAACCACGCGAAAGCGATCCGGGAAACGACGGCAGATGTCCAGCGTGCTCGTTCCAATCGAACCCGTACTGCCTAAGATCGCGATATCTTTCACCGGTGCAGACATGCCGCCTCCCGCAAATCAAGCGCTTAGCCTAGCATAACGCGCTCCGGCACTCAATGGAATTCGGAGTTTTACGCGACCTCATGATGCGACACGAATTCCATTAGAGTAAACCTGCCAGATGCTGAAATTATTTCCGCTTGGGCTATTCTTCTTTCTGTGGCGGATTCGGGGGAAGCACACGGAAACCGCTGTCATACTGTTCCAGATGCTTCGGTTTTTCCTTCGGATTCATCAGCCACAAACAAGCCGGCAAATAGACCATGGTGCCGAAGAGCGAAAAGAAAATCGACACCGACGTCAACGAGCCGAAATGCTTGATCGGTGGAAAGTCGGAGAACGTGAAAGTCACAAACCCGGCCAGAATGACAATCGTGGAAACCATGATGGCACGCCCGGTGATGATCAGAGAATGCTCCAGCGACTCGCCCACGGTGGCGCCCGTTTCCAGTTTTTCCATGTAATGCTGGAAGAAATGGATGGTAGCATCCACCGAAATTCCCAGTACGACAGCGGCAATCATGATCGAACCGATATCCAGTTTGACGCCACTGGTCGTCATGACCAGATACATCAGCATGATGGCGAATAACGACGGCAACATGGCCAAGATCGCATAGGTGATACGCCGGATTTCGATGTAGAAGATGAAGAACACGATTAGAAACGTGGTTAAGAAGGAGCTGAGCAAGGTTCCCAGCATATGCCGCGTGATGTTGGCCATTAGCGGCGCCATGCCGGTGGTGGTAATTTTCACATCCTTGAATTCCGGATTCTTTTCCTTGAAGTCATCCCACATCCGGTTAAAGGACATTTGCAGGCGGTCGAAACCGTGGTAGTCGATTTCCGGTGTAATGGCAGATATTCGTAACTTGTCGAATTTCTTTGAGATATAAGAACCCCAGATGTCCTGCTGCGAGAGAGCCAGAATATACTTGGACACATCGAAGTTGGAACGCGGGAAACTGTCCTTGCCGTTTTCGATGAAATTGGCCACCCGCATCAAGGTCGAACTGGACAAGATGCTCTGCACGTCGGGCACCAACAGCACTTTCTGTTCGAACTGTTGCAGTTTGCGCAGACTATCCGGGCTGGCGAACTGTTCCGGCGCACCTTCCAGCATGATCTCCATCGATAATAGACCCATCAGGTTCTCTTCGATGAACTCCGTATCGATACGCAGCTTGTTTTCCTCGTTGAGGTAGTTCAGGGTGTTGGTTTCCAGTTCCATGGAAAAGAAACTGTTGATCGCCAGTGCAGCGATAATAGTGATTCCCGGCACCAGGGTTTTTCGATACCAATAGGTGTAAGTAGGAATCCCGGCCAGGATGGGATCCAGAATTTGCAGACCGACATTGCCGGATTTGCGCATGGTAGTCGGACGCAGCAGATCCAATAATACCGGAAAAAGGGTGAAGCTGGCGGCAAAACACAACACCAGCGAAATTCCAACGAATAGCCCCAGATCCCGCACCGGCAATACCGGAGAAAGAACGAACGACCCGAATCCAACAGCGGTGGTAACGACTGAAAACCAGCAGGCTTTCCATTTGCTGTCGAGTACATGAATCAGATGATCGTGCATGTCCACCCCTTCCGGCGGACGCACGTAGCCGGAATACAGGTGAATCATCGTCTCGATCACCACGACCATAACCATCATGGGCATGACGGTGGAGATCAAGGTAAGCACAGAATGGAACATTTCCACCAGACCGACCGCCATGGCCAGACTGACCAACAGCGTAACCAATACCGCCAGCAATCCCCGCGCCGACCGATACAGGAAAAAGACCAGCCCCATAGCAAAGAACAAGTAAATCGGGAAGAATTGCGTACCGATTTCGTAGGCGCTGTAATCCATTTCATAATTCAGATACGGCTGCCCCACTTTGCGTATGGTACGGAAGGGGGAATTCTCCTCCTTTTCAAAAGGTTCTAAAATCTTGTTGGTCGCGCGCACCACTTCGCGGCGCTGCTCGGCGGTTTTCATGCGCAGTTGCAGCACGATGGTCAACATGCGGTCGGCAGACACCAAGCCTTGCTTGTTGAAAAATGGCGTCGAGAGTGAAAAATCGCGGAAACGCTCACACCAGCGCGGCTCATTGGGATTGAACAGCGGATTGACCTGGCGGAAAGTTCCCATTAGCGAACGGGTATGCGCCAGGTAAGGCACGTCGTGCAGTTGGCGCTCGACTTCATCCAATTTGGTCAGGAATTCGCGGCTGAAGATATCCTTGCCTTCGAAACCGAGCAGAATGAATTCATCCGATCCGAAAATACTGGAAAAGCGATCGAAGATCTTGCGCCCTTCATCGCCGGGAACGATCATGCGATCCAGCGAGTTGTCCGTTTTAACCTGCACGGCATAGTAAATGGACGGGATCAGCAACAGCGCATAGATGACCAGCACTAAAATTTTATGATTCAGTAACCATGTAAAAAACCGTTTCGGCATTGCGTTCCTCCTGAATTCTTTCGCGGGCTACCCTAACTCAAACTACCCATTAAGGGCAATCCTTTTTGTACGTGAGCGTCTAGTTAAAAAATCGAACCCGAGAACAACCTCCACACCTGCTGCCCGACGTTTTGACGTGTTTCGCGAAAGATTTGACGTCAGACCCGACTTGCGAGTATAATAATCCACTGAATAGACTCCATTTGCCGAGTCTGAGTGACGATGAAATCAACATCTCAACCGATTTAAGTATGGGGTGACTATGCGACGTTTGTCTTTTTTAGTGCTGCTGGTTTCCATTTTTGCCGTTGGCCTGTTCGCCTGCGACGACAGTCCTGCACCAGACGATGAATCCTGCGCCAAGTTCAAGTTGATCGAAGGCGAAACCTACGAGCCAAGTGTGGTCAAGGTCTATTTCCAGATCAAAACCTGCGGCGGTTTGCCGATCACGGGCCGAAACGGCTCGGATTTCGTCATTCGCGAAGACGGCAAGGATGTCAGCCCCTTTGAAAGCGATCAGGCGATCATCACCGATCCGAACAGTTTCCAACTGGCCACCCTGTTGTTGCTGGACATGTCCGGCTCGATCACCGGAACCAGCAACTTAGATCGCTTGCAGGATGCCGCCAGCACCTTTGTGGATCGCGTGGCCGGGCAGGAAATGGTGGCGATCTACACCTATGACGGACGTGAAGATCTGCAATCATTAATCGATTTCACGAATGATGTCGAAGCTTTGGATGCTGCAATCGATTCGTTATCCGACTACCAGCCAGTGGACAAATCCACCAATTTCAACGGAGCGGTGATCAACGGCCTGCGCCTGTTGGACGATCACGAGCAGGATATCCGCCGCGACGACGTTCTCTTCGCGGGATCGTTGGTCATCTTTACCGACGGCAGCGACCAGGCGGCGCGTGTAAGTGATGAAGAAGCGGTAATCGAAGCCCAGCAGAGCACTCATTCCGTGTTTACTGTCGGATTGGGAGTGGACCTGGATCAGAAGGTGCTGAAAGCCATCGCCAGTGACGGTCATTATTGGGCGCAGGATGTTACCCAACTGCGCACAACCTTCGATACCATCGCCACCGATATCGTGGCGTTATCCAAGAGCTTTTACATTCTTGCCTACTGCTCTCTCAAACGCTCCGACCGCCACCTGTTGCAGTTGGCGCTGGCCGATGCCAGTGGAAAACTGGAATTCGAATTCGACGCCTATGATTTCGATGCCGGATGCAGTGCAAGCAACTTCATGCGAACCTCACCCGCCGATTGCAACGAAACCGAAGAATGGGACGAGCAAACGCAGTCCTGCGTTGAAATCACCGATGGCGATGCCGAAACAGCAGATGGCGACGGCGAAGAATAACAGCAAAAAATCGGGAAGGTGCGGAAACCGTTTTAACATCAAAGTAAACGAATTGCTGCATGATGTTTCCTGCTGTTTTACGTTGCATTGCGCTGCGGTTAATTCCCTTCCGAACCGCTTGAATACTTTGACATCTTCCCGATATCCCGGTACCATATAAGATCTGTAATGTCGGTGCGCGGTGTCGAAATCCCCGTAGCGTCGAAATGATTGGACTCGCCCTTAAATGAAGGCTGTGAAGGAGTGTATGCACGATGTGGTATCCTCGTCGCATGAGTAGAATTCTAGTGCTGCTGGCCCTGCTGTCGTTTTCAATTGCCGTCCCCATCAGCGCCGAGGCCGTAGAGGCCGTGATTTTGTGCAACGGCGAATCCTGCGATGGTTTCAGCGGAGTGGAAGGCGACACCGTCCAATTCGATGGGCGCGACTCCACCGGCCAGGGAGAAATCGATACGCTCAGCTACAACTGGCAATTCGGTGATGTGGCCACGCCCTCGACGTTACCGAATCCGGCGCACACCTACGTTTTCCCGCATAATCCGGGCGTTCCAAGTCAGGCAACCGGCTTTGTCGTCGTATTGACGGTTACCAGCAATACCGCGCCCTACCCTTCCGATCAGACTAGCGTCATCATCCCGATTTCGAATGCGACCCCGGAAGCGGTGGCGTATGGATTCGATGTAGACGGCACCATTCAATACGAACAACTGGCGGTTTTCAAAGACACCTGGACGACCTTCCACGGTGAAGACTCCAGCGACGCCAGCGGCGAGATCAACGCCTACGCCTGGGATTGGGACTGGGACGGCAGCCCGACACATTTCGACGCCGACAACCCCAATGCCACAGCAAGCAACATCTGGAACACCATCGGTACCTATATGGTTGGTCTGCGCGTAACCGACACCGACAACCCGGCGGGCGTCGGCTATACCAGCTTAACGGTGAATGTCATCCACAAAGGTCCCTGGGCGCGCGTGGATCGCGACCTGGAAACCTTTGCCGAAGGCGAGGAAGTCCGTTTCAACGCCGTTCATACGGTCCCCAATCCTTATGAAATCGTTTCCTTCGAATGGGATTTCGATTACAGCGGCAGCCCGGCGGAATTTTCGCCGGAAGCATTTGGGGAAGTGGTTATCCATAGCTTCGAAGACGCCCGTCTCTACAATGCCGCCGTGCGTGTAACCGACAACTACTCTTCCGGCGAATATCCCAATGGCCGCACTTACATTGCATTTGCCCAGGTAACGCCAGAAAACGTGCTGCCGGAAGCGAATCTGGTGGTTCGAACCACCGAAGGCGACTTGCTCGAAGCTCCTTACACCATCGAAGAAGGCCAGGAACTTCGCTTCGACGCCTCCGGCTCGCAGGCGGTGCCCGGCTCGATTACCGGGTATCAATGGGACTGGGATTATCTGGAGTCGGTCGGCTTCAGCCCCACACCGGGCGATTCCGCACGCATCATAAATCATAGCTGGGATGAAGACAGCGATCACAACCCGGATAGCGCCCCCTTTGTCGTGCGCCTGCGCGTGATCGACGACGACTCTACCGACGATTTCACCAATGTGTCGGTCATCGTCACCGACATTCCGCCGCAAGCCGCCATCAGCGGCGAAACCGAGTTGCAGGAAGGCGACGAAGGTCATTTCTCGGTCAGCGATGTTTCCAACAACACCGATGAAATTATCAAAATTGAATGGGATTTCGGTTACGATGGCGATCCAGAGCATTTCACGGCACAAGTGACCGGCTCGGTATTGACCGGCGATCTGGATGACGCCTGGCTGGTACAACCGAGTTGGAATGCCACTGGGCAGGCGCATATCGCCGTGCGCATCACCGACGATGACAATCTCACCTCGCTGGACGATCACCTGATCGACATCGTGGACAAACCACCCACGGCAATAATCACGCCCCATGGCACGAGCAATGAATACACCATGGACGAAGGCGAGGTTGTGACCTTCAGCGCCATGCAATCGAGTGTAGCCCCCGGCGACCGGATCGTGGCCATCCACTGGGATCTGTCTTACGATGGCGTCGCATTCGTAAACGATGAAGAAGCGGAGACCGTAACCTCCACCTGCACCGGAGGTTTCTGCTCGGAAGCCACCTTCATCGAATGCGTTGAAGACGAAGACTGCCCTACCGGCGCAGGTCAGGTCAATGTGCGTTTCGGAGAAAACACGGTCGGTACCGATCGCGAACACGTTGCGTTGTGCATCGAAGATACGGACGGCAACAGCACCTGCACGGAGGGCGACCCATCGCTATTCGTGCTGTCCATTCAGGTGCAGAATGTGGCACCGCAATTCGATGACAGCATCGTCATCAGCGACCGCATCTGGGAATGGGACACCTTCAACTTCACTCCGACCATTATCGAGCCGGGTGACAATGACCCGTTGACTTTCACCTGCCTGCAAAAGCCGGAAGGCATGGAGTGCAACAGCTTCACCGGTAGCTTGTCCTGGGTCACCACTTCAAGCGATGTCGATTGCTCCGGCACGCCCGACCCCAGCCACCGAGTACAGTTGAAAGTGGAAGACGACGACGGCGGCAGCGACACGTTGACCATCGACATTCTGGTCATGAATAAAAACGACACACCGGATTTCGTTGTCTTTCCCGAAAACGGGGTCGCTTTCCCGAACAGCGAATTCAACACCGAATTCGGTGGATACGACCCGGACAATGTATGCGGCGAAATTCTGACCTATTACCTGCAACACGAAGAAGACGGCATGAATATCGACCATGTAGGTCGTTTCAAATGGACGCCGACGGAAAGCGATGTGGGTTCACATAGTTTCAACGTCTGTATCCGCGACGACGAACTGCTCTTTACCTGCCGCGAATACTCCATCGAAGTGCTCAATCCCTCAGACGCCGCCGAAGTGGACGCCGGAGAAGATCAGGAACTATTACCGGGCTATGTCTGTGCGGCTGGTAGCGTAACCAGTAACCCCAATAACCGTCAATTGACCTATCGCTGGGTGCAGGACAATTCCGACGACGTCGAAGTCTACCTGAACCCCGACTGGATGAGCGAATACCCCAACGATCCCATCGCCTGTTTCTACACCACCGCGCATGGGGAATACAACCTGGTGCTAGACGCAAACAATACCCTGCGCTGGGGACCGACGGATCGCACCAGCATTAGCATTCTGGATCAACCGCCAACTGCCGTTGCGGAACTGGGGCGCAGCTACACACCCAGCAGCATCGTTTACCTGGACGCTTCGCGCTCGGGTGACATCAACGAAAACGACAGCATCAGTTACTTGTGGACCGACAATGCCGAGATACTGGACAGCACGACCATTGCCGAACCGAGCTTCGTACCGCTAGAGGCAGGGCTTTACAGCTTCGAGTTGACCGTCAACGACGGGTTGAACGACTCGGAACCGCTGGCGGTGGATGTTGAAGTGCTCGACATCGAAAACCACAAGGCCCTGCCCTGCGCGTATATCCGTGAAGTACCGCTGACCGTAACGGGCACGGAAGTTATTTTGGACGGTTCCGTTTCCAGCGACCGCCGCAAACTGGAAGACCCGGTAAGCTTGACCTATACCTGGGAATACATCGAAGGTCCGATGGATACGCCCACCCTGGATACGGGCACGCCCGGTTATCTGTACTTCACTCCAACGGAAGCCGGGTTGTATACCTTCCGTCTGATGGTTTCCAATGAAGTCGACGACAGCCGCCCCTACCTGCGGCAGTTCGCCATCGGCGAAACCAGCAACGAACCCCCGGTGGCCGAAGCGGATCTTTCCTTCGGTGCAACGCTGGCAACCGTTGACGGTTCCGCACCGCCGACAACGTTCGTCAAGGTGGAATTGAACGGCTCCTACAGTACGGATCGTGAACAGGCGGCATTGAGCTACTCCTGGCGGCAGATCGGCGGCGTTGCCGTGACACTGCAAGGCTCGGACACGGAGCGTCCGACGTTCTACGCATCCGAAAGCGGCCTGTACACCTTCGAATTAACCGTCAACGACGGTCAAATCGATTCGCTGCCGGATACCGTTACCGTGGCGGTTTCCAGTGAAGGCAACAGCGCGCCGATTCCCTCCATCCTGAATATGGATACAGAAGCTGCGCGGCCCGGCGCGGATGGCGTCATCGTCACCAATCCCAACGAGCTGGTAACACTCGACGCCGGCGGCAGTGTCGATCTGGATGACGACGAGATGCACTTCGAATGGTCGCAACTGGATGGACCGGCGGTGGTGCTTTCCAGTTGGACCGCCCAAAGCGTTTCCTTTACGCCCGACATTCTGGAAGTAACCTATCGCTTCCAGTTGGTGGTTTACGATGATCATGGCGATCCCAGCGTGCCGATGATCGTGGATGTGGAAGCACTTTCCGAGTATAACTCCGCGCCGGTCTGTTCGGTGGACGAAACCATCATCGATGATGTGGTCGTCGGATTCCCGATTGTCATGGATGGCTCCGACACCTACGATCCGGATCAGGACGAGTTGACCTACGAATGGTCCCTGATCTCCGCCGACTCGGTGGTGGATGAGGTAACGACTCTGGTGGATGGCCTGACTCCGACTGCCACCTTCACCCCGCTGACCTACGGGCATTATGCTTTCTGGTTCCGCTCCTGGGATCAAAGCACCAACTGCCGCGTGCGCGTGGACATCGATGTAGACCCGAACAACACGCCCACCGCCGATGCGGGTGGTGATTTGACGGTGTGCATCGGTAACCCCGTGGATATCGACGGCTCCAACTCTTCCGATCCAGACGGCCATGAACTCGTCGATTTCCAGTGGACAGTATTGGAGGACGGCAACACGTTGGGCTTATCCGACGCCGACCTGATTCCCGTTACCGAATCGGGCGACAAGGTCAGTTTTACCGCTTTCGACACTGGCCAAGCGCAAATCCAGTTGATCGTTTCCGATGGTTTCGAAAACGGCGACTCGGTTGCGGACGTAATGACACTGACAGTCGAAGTCTGCAACACCGACGATTGCGTCGATGAAGACAAAGACAATTATTTCGTTGGCAGCACCTGCGCCTCCGGTGTGCCGATCGACTGCGACGACACCGATGCCCAGCGTAACGCAGGCATTGCCTGTTCCTGCGATCCCGACCCGGATCAATGCTGCGTGGATCAGGATAAAGACGGCTACGGCCAGGGCAACGGTTGCACGGGACCGGACGAAGACGACAGCGATCCCTGCTTGCCCGATGACTCGAACGAGGAAGTCTGCGGCGGTGGCGGCGGCGGTTGCCAGAGTACCCAAACGACACCAGCCGTTTTACTGCTGGTGTTTGCGCTGTTTGCAGCGACGTTGCAACGTTCCCGCCGGAAAAGCTTACGATGAAGGCGATACAGGAAAGCGACCTGTTTCGACTGGCGGCAGACTGGCGCGAGCAGGGCCGGGAATTCGTATACGCGGTAGTCGTACAGACCTCGGGCAGCACCCCGCGCAAAGCGGGCGCCAAGATGCTTATCGATCGTGGAGGCCGCATCGAGGGCACCGTCGGCGGTGGCGATGTGGAATTGCAGATCATCGAACGCGCCCGGCAACTGATGGACGAACGTGGCGAAGCGGAACTGTTGCCTTTCGATCTTTCCGAAAAAGCGGGTCACGCCTGCGGTGGACAGATGAGCGTATACCTTGAACCGGTGCTGCAAGCCAGGCAGGTTCTGGTGTTCGGTGCGGGGCACGTCGCGGCGGCGTTATGTCCGCTGCTTGTACAATTGGGCTACGGCGTTACGGTATTCGATGACCGCCAGGGACGCCTGGAGTTGGAAGCGTTTGCGGAATGCAAGCGCATCACCGCACCCTATGAAGAGTTGGAAACACGCCTTCGCTTTCACGACGAGTTGGACATCATCGTCATGACGCCCGAACATCGTTTCGATTTCGAGGTGGCGCAGCGTGTGTGCGACAAACCCTTCCGCTCGCTTGGAATCATGGGATCGTTGCGCAAGCGCAAGCAACTGTTCGAACGCCTGCAACAGGCAAGTATCAGTGAACAGTATTTATCGCGCATCACCTTACCGGTAGGAATGGACATCGGCAGCGAAACGCCGCAGGAAATCGCGGTTTCCGTTGCCGCCGAGTTGATCCGTCAACACGCCGATCCGAAGAAAATCTGGAACAACACGTGATTTCCGCAAGCGGAGTCATTCTGGCGGCAGGTTGTGGCAAACGCATGGGATTGCCCAAAGCCCTGCTGGATAGCCACGGTCAACCGCTGGCACTGGCACAGGCGCGTTTTATACAGGAACACGGCTGCGCGCAGAGCTGCATCGTGATCGGCTGTCAGGCAGAACGAGTCGGAGCAGCTTTACAAGACTGGCCACAGGTGACCTTGAATCATCAATGGGAAAGCGGGCAGTTTTCCTCGCTATTGCGTGGGTTGAACGAAGTCCCGCCCGATCGCTGGGCACTGGTGCTGCCGGTCGATGTCATCGGATTACGCACCGAAACGCTTTCGGCACTACTTCACACAGACGAAACGGACTGCGATGCAATCCAGCCTGTCTTTCAGGGACGCAAGGGACATCCGGTTTTATTGTCTCCTAACTACGTACGTCACCTGCTAACACTGGACCCGCTGACGAATCGGCTGGACCACCAATTGCATCAAGCACGCGTACGCCTGGTGGATGTTCCAGATCCTGCCGTACGTTCCAATTGCAATCGCCCCGAAGATCTGGACAAACCCTGAAAATCATGGAAGCAAACGCCGTCGTCGTGATACACTGCTTTCACGTTGAACGATTCCCGATTAGGAGAGAACCGTGAGCATAGGAAAAGCCGTCCCTCGGGTCGATGGAAGAGACAAGGTAATGGGAACGCTGCGCTTTTCGGCGGACCTGAAGATCGACGATCTCTGGCACGCCGCCACGGTGCGCGCAACATGCGCCGGGCGTATCGTTTCCGTTCAAACCGACGATGCGTTCGATTGGTCGCAGGTTACGCTGCTATTGCCGCAAGACATCCCCGGCGAGAACGTCATCCAGATCATCGAGGCGGATATGCCCTGTCTGGCGCAAACACAAGCCCTTTATGCAGGTGAACCGCTGGCGCTGATTGCCGCTCCCACGCGCGAACTCGCCAAACAAGCCGTCGAGCACGTGCACGTCACGATGGAACCATCCGCCATTTTAAGCGGCATCGATGACATCGTGGCCCGCTACAAGCAAAACCCGGACAGTCTGACCGTTTTCAGCCGCTACCGCATTTCCGATGGCGACCTGCAAGCCGGATTCTCGCAGGCCACGCAGCAAACGGAAGGCGAATACATTACCGGACCGCAGGAGCATTTATACCTGGAAACACAGGCCATGCTGGCCACACCACCGGATGAACACGGTGTGCAACGCTGTCTGGGATCGATGCAATGCCCCTATTACGTGCGTCCGGCTGTGGCGAAAGTGTTGGGCGTAGACGATGAACGGGTGATCGTGGAACAAGCTCCGACCGGTGGCGCTTTCGGCGGCAAGGAAGATTATCCGAGCCTGCTGGCGGCGCATGTGGCGCTGTTGGCCCGCGCCAGCGGCCATCCGGTGCGCCTGTTGCTGAACCGGGAGGAAGACATTTCCGTTACCACCAAGCGGCACAGTTGCTACACCCGCATCACTAGCGGCGCAAATGATCAAGGCGAATTGCTGGCACTCAAAGTGGATGTGGTGATGGATGCGGGCGCATACGTCACTCTAACGCCGGTAGTGCTTTCGCGCGGAATTCTACACGCGCTGGGACCGTATCGCTGCAAGAACGTCGAAGTCAACGCCATCGCGGTGCAGTCGAACATTCCGCCCTCCGGGGCTTTTCGCGGATTCGGCGCACCGCAGACGCAATTCGCCATGGAATCGCACATCGACGACATCGCCCATGCCCTGAACCGTTCGCCCATCGAAATTCGGCAAGTGAACCTGCTGCACAGCGGCGACGCCATGGCTACCGGACAAATCCTGGCCGAAAGCGTGGCCGCGCAGGAATGCTTGCAGGATGTGTTACAGCACTGCCAGGCGGAAAAGCGGCTGGCGCATATAGCAAAGATCAACACCGATCCGGCGGGTTTCACTAAGCGCGGGCTTGGATTCGCCACGGTCCTGCACGGTGCGGGCTTTACCGGCAGCGGCGAAAAATATTTAAAATCGCGCGCGGCGTTGAATCTACAACCGGATGGCACGGTGGAAATTCTGGCCGCTAATACCGAAATGGGACAGGGGGTTCAAACGGTGTTTCCGCAGATCGTGGCGGAGGAACTGGCCCTGCCTGTCGAGCGGGTGAAATATCCCTTACCCGACACCTCGCGCGTTCCAAATTCGGGACCGACTGTCGCCTCGCGCTCGACCATGATCGTCGGTTCGATTCTGCAAAAGGCGGCGCGGTCGTTATTGGCGCGCCTGCAAGCTCTTGCCGGTGACGGCGCAAAACGGGAAGGCGAACATTTTCGTTTGCCCGACGGTAACCTGCTTCGCTGGAACGTAGCCGCCCGACAGCTATGCAAAAACGGCGAAGGCAAGGTAGAAGAACAATACGAAATGCCGCCCGGCATCGAATGGAATGAAGAGACCTATAAAGGAAGCAGCTATCCGGTCTTCGCCTGGGGTGCGGTAGCAGTGGAAGTCGATGTGGATGTGGACACCTATGAAGTACGCCCCCTGAACCTGTGGCTGGCTTATGATATCGGACGGGCAGTCAATCCGGTGGCGGCGCGCGGCCAGTTGGAAGGCGGTTCTTTGCAGGCGCTGGGCTACGGTCTGTGCGAAAGCATGGATATCGAGGATGGCCGCTTTCGGCAGAACAAACTGCAAACGTACATTATCCCCACAACCGCCGACATTCCCGAAATTCACTTGAACATTCTGGAACATCCCTATTCACACGGCCCTGGCGGAGCGAAGGGACTGGGAGAACTACCGATGAACGGCGTCGCCGCGGCGCTGCGTAACGCCGTCAAACAGGCGCTGGGAGTCTCCGTCAATACGATCCCGGTGACGCCCGAGCGGATTTTCGCCGCCATGCAGCAAGGAGGCGGGCAATGATCGAGAAGAAATGGTGGGTGAACAAACGCCCTCGCACGTTGCAATTCGAAGATGATGCGCGCCTGCTGGACGTGCTGCGCGATCAACTGAATCTGATGGGAACCAAGGAAGGCTGCGGCGAAGGCGAATGTGGTGCTTGTAGCATCCTGCTTAACGATCAACTGGTGTTATCCTGCCTGCAACTGGCGGCCACCGTGCCGAACGATGCGCAGATCATGACTCTGGAGGGCATGGTGTTGACGCCATTAGGCGGGCGCATCCGGCGTGGATTCGAAAAAGCGCAGGCGGTGCAATGCGGTTTCTGTACGCCCGGCATGATGATGGCTGCCTATGCGTTGTTGGCCTATGAACCGGAACCGACAAGGGAGCAGATTCAAACAGCCATGGCAGGTAATCTCTGTCGCTGCACCGGTTACGAAATGATCATCGAGGCCGTTCAGGCTGCGATAGCCGATAAAGGTTGGTAAACGATGGACATCCTGATCTCGAAAACAGTCGCCCAGGCCGTGCAGGCCAAAACGGAACATCCCAATGCACGCTATATTGCGGGCGGAACCGATCTGCTGGCGCAGTTTCACGGCGGCGAAAACAAACCGGAGCAGTTGATTACCATCAACGAAATCGACGAGCTCTACGGCATTCTGATCGAAGGAATGGATATCGAAATCGGCGCGATGACGACCCACACCGCGCTGGAACGCGATGGTCACATCCGCCGCGATCTGCCAGCATTGGGGCAGGCTGCCGAAAGCATCGGCGCACCCGGCATTCGGAACATGGGAACCATCGGCGGAAACCTGGTCAATGCCAGCCCCGCCGCGGATCTCGTTCCGCCGCTATTGGTATACGACGCTTCGGTCAGACTCGCTTCACCACGCGGAGAACGAGTGGTTCCGCTGCAAGAATTCTATACCGGCTACCGCACTATGGATCTGGCCGAAGACGAACTGCTTACTGCCGTTTTGGCACCCGTGCCACCTCACGGAGCCGTTTCCGCTTTCTTCAAACTCGGTCCGCGCCAGGCCCAGGCCATCTCCAAGCTCTCTCTGGCCGGGTATCTTGAATTCAAAGGAAACCTGGTTGCCAATGCTCGGTTAGCGGCAGGCAGCGTCGGTCCGGTCGCCATGCGACTGAAGCAGGCCGAAACGATTCTCATTGGAAATCCGCTGGATCACGAGCACATCGAAAAAGCAGCCGAAGCCGCTACAAAAGAAATCACGCCGATCGACGACATCCGCAGCAAGGCGGACTACCGCCGTCATGCACTCGGGCGCTTACTGGCACGTTTCCTGACGGTAGCCCAGCAACAATCGACAGCCTGAAAGCCAGTGCAATCAATTGTAATTCTCACATGTTACAACCCCTTTTCTTTATAGCTGGACTTTTACCTTGACTCTTGCCTGATGTTTTACTATTTTCAGAAATAATTGAAAACGCGATCCGTATCGATCAGGAGCGCCGACATGAACCGTTACATCCGATCCAGAAACCACCTTGATGGTTCTTCCTTTTATTTGAAGCAATATCACGGTCTTCCTATTTCAGCCTTGCTACTGATATTCGCTTTTACAACAGTAGTTATTGCTTGCAACGAATACGACGAATATGGGG
Source organism: Myxococcota bacterium (assembly GCA_965140415.1). Classification (GTDB taxonomy): domain Bacteria; phylum Myxococcota_A; class SURF-8; order SURF-8; family SURF-8. Next base: position 1,627,918 of record OZ223209.1, on the reverse strand, counting down.
GCGAGGGAGAAAAATGTTACCTGGACTCCAGTTGCAACGAGGGACTGCAATGTATCAATGGAAACTGTACAGCTACTGACGGAGATGCAGAAGAAGACTCTGAAGGAAACTCCTCTCCTGGAGATATCGATTACGATATGGATTCTCCCAATTTCGGCTGTGACGGCAACTTCAGTTACGAAGATCTCTCGGGTTTGTGGACCATGCGCTTTTCCATCGCCTACACCAGTGTCTATCCCATTTTCGGCAAAGTTCAGATGGTCATGAGCGGCGTAGCGCGTTTGCAGGCGGAACACGACGGCAACGACTTTACCTTTACCGAACAGATTTGCAGCTTCGATATGGATGTAGTGGAAGACAAGGATTTCCAGGTCATTTTCCCGGATGTAGCCATCCAGAGTTTCCCGGTCAATCCCCGCCACGCCAGCATTTCCGCACTTGAAAAAGGCGGCGAATTTCTAACCACTCCTCCGGCTTTGGATCTTTACGGCGTGGACGCCAGCATGTACGATGACCCCCGTTACGATCCCTTACCCACCGATGCCGAAGCCCCGGAAGTCGTCGATTTCGAAAACGACGGCAAACCCGGTCTGACGGCGCGAATCAATGGCGCTGTGCAGGGAGAAGTCTATGTGGTGATGCGCTTCTGGCGCGTGCTGGATGGTGCGCTGGTCTGCCCCGGAAAGATGGAAGGCGCTACCCGTTCGGAAGTCGAAATGGTCACCCTAGACGCCGATCCCTGGGTGCTCGACGTGCAACTGGACCTGCAATACATGGATAACCCCGACCTGCATCGGTTCGAAGGCGTCAAACTCTCCGAGGATCTTTCCTGCGAAGAACTGGTCGCCCGACAGGACGAATTCTTCACCTACAACCCCATGGATTACGCGGTGCCGCTGGACGAGGCGGACGGAGATCGCTGATTCTTTGAAATCTTGGGGAAGAAAACCTCCACTCCCTCACTCTACTACACCACTGAAATGCAATCATAGCGGGGATGGGGGTGGGAATTCGTTCTTCCGGCGTTAAAAGCGCCGGGAGAACTTTTACTTGACTCTATCTGGTAGTTTTACTATTTTCAGAAATATCTGAAAAATCACCATTTTACGGGAGATTTCCGCTCATGATTCGAAACGCCGTTCAGCATGCGCCCGTCCGACTGACACAGGGTACATTACTATTGTTGCTATCGTTGTCCCTTTGCTGGTTGCCGCTTGGCTGCGGGGGAGATGACGACCCGAACCCCGGCGATCAGGGAGACAGCGATCTTGTTACCGACGGAGACACCGAGAGCGATTCCGACGGTATTCTTTTCGGCTGTGACGTCGCCTCCGGTTATGACGATATCAGTGGCCCATGGGGTCTGAAATTCGCTATCGCCTACACCACGGTTTTCCCGATTTTTGGCAAAGTGCAACTGGTACTGGTTGGAATCGAGTTCATGGATGTCGAACAGACAGGCACCGATTTATCCTTCAGCGAGCATATCTGTAGTTTGGATATGAATATCGTGGAAGACAAAGGACTGGAAATCATCTTCCCCGATGTCGCGGTGGAACACATTCCCATTCGCCAACGGCAGGCCTCGCTTACGTCGCTTGAAAAAGGAGCCACCTTTCAAACCGAGGAATTCCTGGATCTGTATGGCGCCGATGAAAGCCTGTTTACCGATCCGCAAAACGATCCGCTGCCAGAAGAGCCGGAAGATACGGAGGTCGTAGATTTCGACGAAGACGGAAAGCCCGGCTTGACCGCCCGCTTGAATGGCGCAGTGCAGGGAGAAGTGTACGTTGTGATGCGCTTCTGGCGGGAATTCATCGGAGAAATGTTCTGTGGTGGCAAGGCGGAAGGTCTGGTCGATTCCACGGTGGAAATGATGACGATTGGCTCGGATACACCGGTCTTGGATATTCAACTTGACCTGGTACGCCAGGAAAATGCGGATTTGCATCGCTTTGAGATGATCAAGCTTCCACAGGCGCTGACCTGTGAGGAACTGGTCGCCCAGCAACAGGTGTTCTTCAGTTACGATCCGATGTCCTACGCGGTACCGCTGGACGAGGAAGAATAAGATTCGCACGCGGTGACACAGCGAAGCGCCTGAATTTTAGGCGGAAAAAGGAAGAAGTAATGATGCCAAGAGCTTTTCGTTCGATTCCCAACTTGTGTATCCGGCTCGCTTTTTTCTGGATCGCTTCGTTATCGATGCTGGTCTTATGCTCCGCAACGGCCAGCGCCTCACCGCTGGATCTATACGGTTTTTCCTCCCGCTCGATCGGTCGCGCCGGTGCCGCGACGGCTTCGGTAGATGACTACTCGGCTATCTACTACAACCCAGGTCGTATGGGCTTTATCAAACCGCATTTCGGTTTTCATCTGGCCATCAGTTTCGATGATGTGGAAATCAACCTGGACGAGCGCCCTTCCGGTTACGACGTTCCGGTTGAGGTATACGATTCGATTCAAACCGGTGGCGACGCCACCAAGGCGACGGTACGCTATTTACCCACCGATGAAATTCTGTCCCCACGGCAAAACACCACCGACGATCCCATGGCGATACTGCTATCCGGCGGTATCGTACACGACTTCGGTCTGGACTGGTTTCGCCTGGGCATTGCCTTTCAAGTGCCGCTGCAAACTCTACTGAGCTACGATTTCCATTTTGTGGATGAACGCGAGCAGTTTTTCTCGAATCAGCTTTACTTCCAGTTATTGAACCGCAAGGTCCGGCGGCCTACAGCGCTGGGTAGCATCGCGTTTCGTCCGTTGGACTGGCTTGGTTTCGGTCTGGCCGTTAACGTCTTCGCCAATGTCGCCGTAAAAAGCAAGATGTTCGTTCCCGACGCCCTGGAGCAGGAGACGATCTATTTCGCGATGGATACGGATATCCGCTACGACGCCGCGCTTTCAGTGGGTCTACAGATCGAACCGCTGGACTGGTTCGGCCTGGGCATCAATTTCCGCGACCGGTCCTGGTTCAACGCCGAAATCAACAACGAGTTGCAATTCTGGAATTTCGAAATCTATCAGGGAGAACCGATCACCAAGCAGACTTTCCGCTACGCCGCTTCGTTTTCGCCGCGCACGTTAAGCGCGGGGTTACGGTTCGATATTCCAGAAGCCGTTACGATCAGTGTAGACGCCGCCTGGTTACGCTGGTCGGAATTTCAGGATGAGATCGCCGCAAACGGAACGAACGGTTTCGAAGACACCTATACCGTACGGCTTGGTTTTCAAGCCCACCCTATAGACTGGCTGGAGGTGCGCGCCGGAGTAGCCTGGTTGCCCACCCCGGTTCCGGAACAGACCGGTCGCACAAATTACGTAGACAACGACCGTGTGGAAGCCAGTATCGGTAACACCTACCACCTGCCCTGGGTGGAGGGGCTGTCATTGGAATGGCATTTACAGTTTGAAGTGCTGGTTCCCCGTAGCCACACCAAAGATCCCGATCTGCTATTGGATGAATTCCCGGAATCGGTGGATATCCGCAGCGGCGACATTGTTGCCTCCAGCGAGGGATTGCAAACCAACAACCCCGGCTTTCCGGGTTACTCGTCGAAAGGATTTGTGGGTACGGTTGGGATAGGACTTAATTACGCCTACTGATACGCCTATTCCGATTGAGCCTCAGGTTCCGCAATCGGGAAATTCACGTTACCGGCTGCTGACCATCGGCGGCTGGCAGCCTGATCCAGTACAAAACGTTCCAACGTTTTAAGCACACTTTGTTCCATTTCGAAGAAACGAACTCCCATACCGGGAATGGCACGCTCGATCTTGAGCGCGTCTTCCAGCGACAGTTGATGCATGACCACACCGCGGCCTTCGATAACGTGTTCCTCCGGATCGGGCAAGGTGAAGCGGAAAAAGAACTTTTCCCCCTGCATTAAAGGCGTTCTGGTTTGAATAAACGCCCCATCCAGCCCAAGGTTCAGAATGTTTAGCTGTGCCTTTTCTTCATCATGGGTTATCTCAACTGGAATGAACTGGTACACTCTCGGAGAAAGCCGCCGTTCGGCTTCCCGCAAAGACGCCTGCTGAACGAATTCCAGAAACGCATCATGCGGGTTCAAAATTTCACCGCCGACCATTCGCTGCGGTTCGCCATTCTGCGTAGTTTCCGTTGACCACTTGATGCGCGCCTCCAACTGCTCCATGCGCTCCAGTTCAATTCGAATTTCCGAGTCAATGGGTAGATCCATGGAAGTTAGCAAGCGAATGCCACTGTTGGAAACATCCAGAGCTGCTACAAATTCCTCCTCACCTTTGTACAACAGGTTCAAGTTGGAATCGCACTCATAGCGCTCATTGCGGCGCTGATCCTGCCAGGCATCCTGTTTAAGTTCGGTGGAAATGGCATGTCGGTAAAAGCGCAAGAAGCCTTTAACTGCCGTGGGACAGAATTGCTTGCCGGTCCATTTAATGATTTCGTTCACGGCTTCTTTGCTGGAACGCGCCTGGCGATAGACGCGTGTAGACGTCATGGCGTCGTAGGAATCCGCCACGGTGATGATCCGCGCCAAAAAGGGGATCTGTTCCCCGCTGATGCCGTCTGGGTAGCCTCCACCAAGAAAACGTTCATGGTGATGTTTGACCATCGCAACGATTTCAGTGCGGTCTTTAAAGATCGGAGAAAGAATACGGGCTCCGATCGTCGAATGACGCTTGATTTCCTCGAATTCTTCATCCGTGAGCTTACCCGGCTTGAGCAATACGGAATCTTCCACGCCGATTTTCCCGATATCGTGAATACGCGCTGCCGTAATGACATCGTTTATCTGGCCGGTCGACAGGTTCAAATGCGTCGCAATGCCTTCACTGATCACCGCCACGCGAGCGGAATGACCTTCGGTATAGACATCTTTCGCTTCAAGGGCACGATTGAGAGCATCCATGGCGCTAAGAAACATTTGTTGCGAACGCCAACGCTCGGCGATAGCCACTTCTTCCAGCAATTCCTGGTGCCGCTTCCGGTCCTCCAGCAGATGCATATGCTGGACCGCAGATTCCACCTTGGATTTCAAATAGCCCAGTTCGACCGGCTTGAGCAGCAAATCATATGCGCCGTGAGTCAGGCAGTGAATGGCAACATCCAACTCGGCATGAGCGGTAGCCATCATCATCATGGGTGGATTTTCCAGGGTTTCGACCTGAGACAACAACCAGACGCCATCTTTTTCCGGCATACGTACATCGCTGAGGATCAAATCGTAACTGAATCCCTTAACCATACTGAACGCAGTCTCTGCATCCGCAGCACCATCGACCTGATACCCCCAACGCTCCAGCGCGCGTAGGAAAACGCCTCGTACCAGATCCTCGTCGTCTACTACGAGAATGCGTGTTGAGCGAGTTTTATGTAAGACCTTCGAAAGGGAATTCGACTCCATTTCCAATACAACCTCCCACCCGATACGGACAAATCAATCAGGATCTTCGATACTACCCAGTATGCCACTCTCACCAAATCACAATCCTTTTCTATCATCATGTATTTTTGCTCAGCTTTCAAGCAGAAAAGCAATCTTCTTTAATTTTTATTATGGCAAGATGGCATCAGAGTGTCTGTGCCAAAAGGACAAGAGGACAACAAAAAAGCGCGTACTTGACAGATTTTCCTCGTCTGATAGAGTCTTTTCAGTCTCTTGTGAAAGGAACGGATATGATCCTGCAATTTGTTGCCGACGTACACGGTGCGCACAATCGTCTTAAACAACACCTCGATCCGGATCAACCGGTTTTCCTGCTGGGGGACAACCTGAATCTTATTGATTTTCATACACTTTCAGGTGTAGCGGCGCGAGTGCTAACCAAAACCGACATTGCACAGATTCTCATGAATCTGGGTGTTGGCGGTCCTAAAAAAGCACTAGAAACAGCCAATCGTCTGTTCTTCCATCACCCGGAACGAGTGAAAAAAGCGGAAGTCGAAATACGAAAAGAATACAAGATTTTAGCGGAGATACTCCCCGAAAATGCACTGGTCACTCATGGCAACGTGGATTATCCCCAACTCTTGTCCGAGGCATTGGGAGAGCGCTACATCGATGGAGCTGTCAAGGAAATCAACGGGGTACGTATCGGAATGGTTGGAGGTACGGGCAGCTATCCTTATTCGATCAACCTGCCCGGTGAACATACGGATGAAGCTTACGCGGAAAAGCTGTGGTCCATCGGCAAAGTGGATATCCTTTGCACCCACTTTCCTCCGGCCATTGACGATCTGACCTGGGACACGGTGGCCAAGCGCAATGAGGGTGGAGGCACGATGGTCAATGACTACATCCAGCAAACCAAACCCAAGCTCCACCTATATGGTCACATTCACAATCCCAAGTTGGCTCAATCGACGTTGGGAGAGACGACCCTGCTGAATGTCGGCGGATTCCGCTATCACCAGCGGGTTCACCATATCGACCTGGACGATCTTCGCATTTTGTAAAAAGATCTTCGCACAACGAACCAAAACGGAAACAAGCACCCTTAATCGACGTTTTACAGGCTGGCTTTGTATCCCGCTTTTTCAACCACCTGCGCCAGCGCCTGGCCATCCAGATTTTCTCCTTCGATAGCCACTCTTCCTGAATTCAGATCGGGAGTCGCCTGCTGTACGCCGGGTTGTGCTTCCAATGTCTTCTTGACTGTCGCCACGCAATGCTGGCAACTCATCCCTTCCACGTTTAGTATCAGTTCCAAACCGGTATCTCCTTGTGATTTAATGGGCACGCTGAAGCGCCTCTGTAGACGTTGCACGGAGAGCAGCGCCAATAGAAACACCAGAATCGCCGCACTGGCCATGGCAAGCCAATCACTTTCGTGATGACTGTGTTGCATCTGCACTGAGGTCCCAGCCCCTGCTCCCAGCACCCATTGAAAAAACAGACCGAACAGCATGCTCATCAAAGCAACTACACCCAGATAAATCGCCAATACACGCTTACCCAACGCACGGTAGATAATGCTCATGGTTGCGATATTGGTAGCCGGTCCGGCCATTAAAAAAACCAACGCCGTTCCCAACGGCATACCTGCTGCGATCAGCGACGCTGCGATGGGAACGCTGCCGGTCGTGCAAACGTATAACGGCATGGAAAAAGCCAATGCGATCAACATTCCACCAATGCCTTGCGTCCAAGTCATATCGGACAGGGCTCCATCCGGCACCAGCCAGCCGATCAAAGCCGCCAATAGAATGCCGACAATCAACCATAGATCGATAGCCGCCAGCAGATCGAAAACGGCGTAGCGCAGCACATCGAACGGATGGCGTTTTTGTGGTGAGTCGGACTCCATTTCGGGAAGTGTCGCCAACGGGTTAACCGGCTGCGCTTTCTCGGTGGCATTGACCAGCAATCCGCCGATCATGCCGGTAACGAATGCAGCAACTACTTTGAACAATGCAAAAGGCCACCCCAAAAAGGAAGCCGACACCAGAATGGAATCCAAACCGGTTTGTGGTGTGCTGATTAAAAAACCCGTAGCCGCTCCCTTGCTGGCACCGCCATTACGCAAACCGATGGCCGTGGGTACAACACCGCAAGAGCACAGCGGCATCGGTACACCCAAAAGCACCGCCTCCAGTACACTACGAGTGTTGTTGCGGCTCAACCGGCGCTGTATCAAGCCTTTGGGCAGATACACTTGCAGGATTCCGGCGAGCAATAGTCCCAACAACAGTGAAGGCGACAATTCCAACAGGATATTATAGACTTCCGTAAGGTAGGCTAAAACCATAAGCGGTCTTTCCGTTTCTACTTCAAAATTTACCAACGCTACGACCATACGCATCAATCACGCGGGCATCGTACACAAAGATGGAGTCCGGGTCACGCGGAATTATTTCAAGAACTTCAATATATTGTAATTACACAAGAATATGCAGTTGGGGATTCTTCCCTACGATCAGCGGAATTATTTCAAGAACTTCAACATATTGTAATTACACAAGAATATGCAGTTGGGGATTCTTCCCTACGATCAAAGGATATTGCTGTCATCAAATCGTCCCCACGCTTACTGCTCCTTTTCGAGTATTTTCCCGCTTCCCGCAGCATAGACACCCTTTCGGAGCTGTGCTACACTACGGCGAATATAGTCGAAGTGTTCCCATTCGCCTTTTCGGGTGAACGACCGCATTCCGTTGCCAAGGAGTTTCCATAACATGAAGAAGCGCCTATCTGTTTTCATTCCGATCCTGATGTTGTCATTATGCTTTTGCAGCGCTTGTTCGGACGACAATAATGACACCCAACCGCTGACCGACGAAGATCCGGAGGAATACGTCTGGATCGATGGCGATGTGGACGAAGAACCGGAAGCGCAGGGAGATAAAGACTGGGATCGCTGGGAGGCAGGTGCCTACACCAATGACCATCTGGCCGATGATCCCTACCTGCAATGGCGCAGCATGCAATGGAGCGGCGCAACCGGCCAGCAACAAACACCCTATGAAGTCAACGCGGTCGAACCCTGGGTCGGCGGCGGCGCATTCATCGGCGCGAAAAACGGCCTGTTCCGCTTCGATCCGGACACAGAAAGCCTTACGCGCGTTCCCGCTCCCTATGACGACTTCCAGGTGTTGGACCTGGCAACAGGCTACAATAATACGCTGTACATGTTGGTTACCAGTGAAAACACGGACGAACGCCTGTTTTCCTATCGGCTGGGAGGCTCCATCGAAACGGTGGACTGCGCCCTGACCGACAGTCCCAACGCCATCGCCACCGGCTCCTACGATCAGCTTCTCATCGGTAGCAGCAATGGCGTATGGGAACTGACAAGCGAATGTAATAAAAAAGGGAATTATCCGAGCGGACCGATTGTAGATATCACCGATAGCGTCGATGGCCGCATTGCCTTGATCAAGCGTGGATTGGGAGCCGCCGATCAGGTGCACCTGTTGGACAACAACCAGTGGTTCGTGCTTGCCTCCGACAGCGACGAGGAAGACAAGCAGCTGATCGAAGGGCGTTTGAAATCGGTGGAATTGTTCGGCGACCGCAACGAAATGTGGATCAGCCTGGATACCGGATTGATGCGCTACGACAACCACCGTCGCCTGTCCAGTATTGCCGCAAAAACCGGCGGCATGCCCTGGGACAACATCAAGCAGGTCACCCTGGACAGCACCGGGCGCTTGTGGCTGGCCACCGAAAAAGGTGTCATGATGAACGACCCGGACAGCGACAACGACCGCTGGAAAGTCTTCCACAGTCGCCGATGGTTGTTGGAAGATGACGTGCGCTGCATCGGTTTCGATCAGGAGGGCGGAGCCTGGATCGGCCACGATGGCGGCGTTTCACGCGTGTATCAGGACTTGTGGACCCTGGAGGAAAAAGCGGAATACTTCCATAGCATCCTGCGCGAACGCCACCTGCGAATGGAAGCCTTTACGGCGCGCTGCACCCTGGCCGCCTCCGGAGATACCAGCGACTGCTCGCCGCAGCAGCTAAACGACGAAGCCCTGTGGACCGGCATGTACGCGCTCTCGGAAGTCTTCCGCAGTAAAACGCTGACCGATGCCACGAAAAAAGCCGAAGCCGCCGCCAACGCCAAAGCCAGCCTGAATCTACTGCTGGAGCTGGAAAAGGCTCCTAATTTCGACACCTTCCCCGGCTTCCCGGCTGCTTCCATCTTCCCGCGTGGGGATGGACCCATCGATCAGGAGAACTGGTTCCGCAGCGACTTGTACGACTGGCTCTCCGATACCGGCAGCGACTCCATCGTCGGGCATGTGTTGCTGTATCCGTTCTACTGGGATCTGTTGGCAGACGAGCAGGAAAAAGAAACGGTCGCCGCAGCCCTGGGGCGCATCGCCACGCATATCATCGAGCACAATTACCAGTTGATCGATCCGAAAACGGGCAACGCCACCACTGCCGGGCGCTACAACGACGAAGCCGTCACGGGTGCGCTTGGGGCAGAGGGCGAAGGCGGATTAAACGCCTTGAAGGTGCTGGCGCTGTTACGCGCGGCCTATCACATCACCGGCGACGACACCTACTGGAAAGCCTACATCGATCGGGCGCATGTAGCCGAGTACGCCAACACCACCCTGCATCAGGCTACAATGAGCGCCACGCGCAAGGCCGATCATGCCAGCGACCAACTGGCCTTCCTGTCGTATCTGACATTGCTGCGTTATGCCGACGTAATCGATTTCCGTGAAATCTACATGGACTCATTGGAAGAAGCCTTCGGACAGATCCGCGAGCAGAATGCACCGCTGTTCAACATTATCTACGGTGTATTCAAACACAACGGCTTCGATCTGGCTCAGGCAGTCCAGACGCTGCGCGAAACACCTTTGGATCTGGTAGACTGGCGCATCGACACCTGCTGGCGGGCGGATGTGGAATTGAATTCGGCCACCGACAGCGAAGGCAAAAAGCAGCTTACGGAAGCGCTACCCATCAACGAGCGCAAGCTCTGCCGTTATGACGATAACCCCTATGCCTGCGAGTGGAGCAGCGAAGACGATCCCGACCAACTCGGTGGACGCATGGAGGATGACGGCGTATTCTTCCTGCTCCCCTATTGGATGGCGCGTTACTTCAAGATGATCGACGCCCCGCAAAGCGAGGAGTAAGCATTTATAGGAGTTCTTACTCGTTCCTGCCTATCTATTAATCTAATCGCGATGTACCAGGGTCTCACGGAATGAAAATTCCGGGAGGCCGTGTATAATTTCAAGAAAGCACATTGCACGACAATGCGCCCCGACGACCTCTCTGTCACCTCCATAACGTTCACTAATTTTAGATGTATTATTCCATTACAATTTAAGATACCGTGTCTATCTTACTGTATATTCTATTTTTTCCTTGTTTTTAAGGATTTTATCGTTCACTAACAGTGAACACTTTTCGAAATTTTTGGTGTTTTTTATCTTGTCTGAAAGCAATAATCCCAATACGATGAAAACAGAAAACGCAACAACCGGCACATCGTCGGGTATGCGGAAATTCATCGGTTGATTGGGAGGTACGATATGAAACGTTTTTTTTCAACCACCTTATTATTCACAACCTTGCTGCTGATGCTACTCGTCCTTTCTTGTAGTGAGAGCGATCAGGATGGCTCATTCACAGATGGCGATTCAGATGGCGATTCGGATAGCGATATGGATGCCGATCCGATTGGTGTGGATGGAGATTTCGACTCGGGCCACGGCGAGCAGGAGATCGAGAAGACTCCGTCGGACGGTGATTTCGACACACAATCGGAGGAAGAGAGCGAAAATACCTTCGTTTGTGAAGGGGCATGTGACTTTAATAACGGTCCACAGGTCATCTGTATGCCTGACGATAAGATCTGCAAATGCATCGACTTCGACAGAAACGGAAACCCGTTGAACCAATGGAAACAGATTCCGGTCAACTGGGCTACATGCGCCCAGACGGGACCGGAAGAAGGCATTGTCTATACCTGCGAATGCAAGGAAGCTGCAAGCGATACCGGGCAGGATATTGTGGAATGCACCCGCTCCTATGCCTGCACCACCGATTTCGAATGCCTGCAACGGGGCGAGGGATATCCCTATTGTTATCACCCGGAAAACGGCGATCCATCCTACTGCGTGATGCGCTGCGATCTGAATCGTTGCGACTCGGGCGCGTTCTGCATCAATGTCGGCGGATCGGATGAGTGCGGCATCTGCTACGAGGAAAACAACCCGGTCTGCGAATCACCCGATGCCAGCCAGAACGATACGCAGCGTTGCAGTGACCGTTGCGGCTTGGATGATGATTTCACCAGCTACACTCGTTGTGAGGCCAAGGGATATATCTGTGGTGAAAACAGCCTGTGCCTGCCGGTTTACGACGAAAACGGTGTGTTTAAGGACGGCATGTGTGTCGCCAAAGCAATCGAATGCCCGACCTGCGATCCTGAAGCCTGGGATCCGAACAAACCGCGGGACTGGCCCCCCTTCTACGCCGACTGGGAAACCATGCCGGGACCGGACGATCTGGCACCGGAAGCCACCAACGAAAATGGCTTGTTCGTATCGCCTAACGGAAAAGAAGACAATCCGGGCACTCGGGAAGCGCCATTGAGCTCGGTGAAACTGGCGGTTGAACGACTGCGAGGCTTCGGCGGCAAGGTGATCTTCGTCGCCGCCGGCGACTATGGACCTTTAGTCGGAGGATCAAGCAATTCCATCTTCGGCGGTTATGAAGACCAAAACTGGACCCGGGACATCCAGACCAACGTCACTACCATCGAAGGCCCCATCGGCTTTGCGAAATGGAACCCGAATTGGGGGGAAGATCCTTATGGACCACCGGTAGATCTCGCAATTCAGGGCATTACGATTACCGGGCAGGGATTGTTGAGTGTAGACTCTTTCGTCAACATGACCGCTACCGACAACAAACTGTCGCACACCTGCACGGAGCAATCTTGTTACATGGTCGATGCAAAGATTCATTCCGATCTGGTGCTACTGCGCAATGAAATTTTAATGAACGGCGAGGTGCACCAGAACAACTGCGCCGTCCACATCCGATCGGATTCCGCGGCGTATATCCGGGACAATATCCTGCGCGGCACGAACGGGATTATCGCAAGCTCGCACGATTTCGTGACCGTCATCGACAATACAATCCACGCCGAACAAACCGCTATCGGAATCAATGATCCCGTCAACGAACTGGTGCAGATCAGCGGCAATCGTATCGTCACGGGTTCCCACTATAGCCGATCCATCGGCATCGATCTGTCCGAAGCCAAGCAGGCAAATATCTATAACAACGACATTCGCATCGAGGGAGGATCCAGTTTCTCGACCGGAATCAAAGTGGATTCGTCAAGCGAAACGGCCATTGCCCACAATGTCATCATCGCCGCAGAAAACCCAGCCAACCAAATCGCGGGGATTAAAGTATCGCATGGTTTGCATGTGATTGTGAACAACATCATCGATCTCGGCAAACCGATGGCCCCCTGCAATAACAGTGAATCCTACAGTTGCGGTATAGTGTACGGGATGTCGAGTTCCACCATGGTCTCCTTGCTCAACAACGCCTTCTTCGATGCCCGCACGGAAGGGCTTAACGAGAACTACGCAATTTGCGGAGATAATCGCTGCATCAACGACATGGATGAAGTGAACGGCTGCTCCTGGGGAACCTGCGCAGAGAACATCATGGCCGATCCCTTGTTTGTCGATCCCCTGACCGATGATTACCGGTTGCAGCAAATGAGCCCTTGCATCGATGCCGGTGCCGATCCGACCGATTTAAATCTGCCAATCGACGAAGACATCGACGGCGTTTCGAGACCGATCGGCACGGCCTACGACATCGGCTCACATGAAGGCGAGGGAGTGATTGTTGAAGATGGCGATATCGAAAACGAAACCGATATTACCAGATAGTGGCTACAGCCGGGTAAAACTCACCCGACTGTGATTGAAATCGCCCCTGCCGGGTGCTATGCACTTGGCAGGGGCACACCTGTAACTTACTCAATCGTTCGGAATACAACCAAGTGCCGGAATTCTCATCCCTATAAACTGATGAAAACTTCTTGAATTCGAAAGCGCTTGCATTTTCTGCTGCCAGCCTGCTATCCTCTGATACGTGCAGAAGGTAAATCGAATCGCTAACCCAATCCTTCGATGAGGAGGCGCTCCATGTGTGACGATCGTCATCACCACCACCATCACGGCGGTCCGCCGTCGGCGGACTGGCCTGGCCGTCCGCGCGATCCTTTCGCCCATTCTCACGACATGCCGCACAGCCACGAACCGGCAGCAATGGAAGAAGGCGACGAAGTGGATGAGTTGAAAGAACACATGCTTGAAATTACGGAAGAATCCTTCCAGGAACTCTTGAAAGAACGCACGAAGAAGCTATTGGAAGCGCGCGTGGGCAAGCGATTGGATCGTCTGGCGGAAATCGTGGTCGATTATTACTTGGCTCAACACGCCCAGGAAATCGCTGCGATCAACGAAGATTACGACTTCGACGATCGTTTCCGTGACGAGTTGGCAAACGGCCTGTTGAACGACGAAGAAGACTGAAACGATTCGCCCCGATTATTCCGGGAAACAGGTAGCGTTGTGAGCTTGACAGACGCTCGCCAGCAGTGGTAAAACCCTGCGGGCTGACGGTCGTTCGGGTGTTGTCGCCGGACGGCCTTTTTCGCGACTGGAACCGGACGACAACGTTTCCTGCGATTCGTATTCTGAACTTGGCGGTCAACGACCACCCGCGACAATTGGAGGAGCAGTGATGCCGAAAGTATTGATTAGCGACAGTATGTCCAACATCGCAAACGAGATTCTGGGTTCCGTTCCCGGTATCGAATTCGACGTGAAAACCGGCATGAGCCCGGAAGAACTGAAAGCCGTGATCGGCGAATACGACGGTCTGCTGGTGCGTAGCGCCACCAAAGTCACCGCCGATATTTTCAGTGCCGCCAAAAACCTCAAGATCATCGCCCGCGCCGGAACCGGCGTGGACAACATCGACATCGAAGCCGCCAATAAAAACGGCACGTATGTCACGAATACACCCGGTGGTAACACCGTAACCACCGCCGAGCACGCCATCGCCATGATGATGGCCTTGACGCGCAACGTGCCGCAGGGAACCATGACGCTGAAAAACGGCCAGTGGGCCAAGAAACAGCTTCAGGGCCGCGAAGTTTTCAAAAAGACCCTGGGTGTGATCGGCCTGGGCAACATCGGCAAGATCGTCGCCGACCGCGCCTGTGGCCTGCGCATGAACGTGATTGCCTTCGATAAGTTCAAGCCGGAACTGCCCGAAGGCCTGAACGTTGAAATGGTGGAGTTGGACGAGCTCTTGCAGCGTTCGGACTACATCAGTATCCACTTAAATAAGTCCAAAGAAACCACCGGCTTCATCGGCGCGGAACAATTCGCCAAAATGAAGAAGGGGGCGTTCTTGATTCAGTGTTCGCGCGGCGGTATCGTCGATGAAGAAGCGCTGTACACGGCGTTGACGGACGGCACCCTCTCCGGTGCGGCGCTGGATGTCTTCGCGACCGAACCTCCAGGCGAGCATAAGCTGCTCAAGCTGGACAACGTGATCGCTACGCCGCATCTGGGCGCATCCACAAAGGAAGCCCAAGACAATGTCGCCATCGCGGCGGCGGAACAGGTGGCGGATTATCTGACCAAGGGAACGCTGCGAAATGCATTGAACGAAAAAGACGTGCAACGCTAATTCCCAAAAGAATTCCAATGTTTGCTTCGTCTCCCCGTCTACATCACGGCGGGGAGACGTGTGTGTTTGTGTTCGAATAACTCAATACGAGGTACCCAGATGCCCAATGTCGTGATCGTCGGCTCCCAGTGGGGTGATGAAGGAAAAGGTAAAGTTGTCGATATCTTTACGAAATTCGCAGATTTGGTCGTGCGCTACCAGGGCGGCAGCAACGCCGGCCATACCTTGGTCGTCAACCAGGAAAAGACGATTCTGCACCTGATTCCCAGTGGAATCATGCACGAAAGCAAAGTCTGCATCATCGGCAACGGCGTGGTCGTCGATCCCGAAACCCTGTTGATGGAAATTGGCCGTTTACAGGAAAAAGGCATCCTGAAAGATCCGAGCAAGCTGCGCCTCTCGACAGACGCTCACCTGATTCTGCCCTACCACAAGCAACTCGATCACCTGCGCGAAGCCAAAAAAGGCAAGGGTAAAATCGGCACCACCGGACGCGGCATCGGTCCTTGTTACGAAGACAAAGTTGCCCGGCGCGGCGTAAAAGCACGCGAACTGCTCAACCCGGAACAATTGCGAACCAAGCTGGAAGAAGTGCTGGACTTCGTCAACTTCCAGTTGGTGAACTACTTCCAGGACAAGCCGGTGGATCTGGACGCGTTGATGGAGCAATGCACGAGTTGGGGTGAACGACTCAAACCCTACATTGAAAATACGCCATTGTACGTACATCGCGAAATAAAGCGGGGTCGCGCCATCCTGTTCGAAGGCGCACAGGGCACCATGCTGGATATCGACCACGGAACCTATCCTTTCGTGACCAGTTCCAATACCGTCGCCGCTGCCGCCTGTACCGGCGCGGGCGTCGGACCGACCCAGATCGATCACGTGATCGGCATCAGCAAAGCCTACACCACGCGCGTGGGCGCCGGTCCCTTCCCGACCGAATTGGAAAACGAAACCGGCGAGCGGCTGCGTCAACGCGGCGTGGAATACGGTTCCACCACCGGTCGTCCCCGTCGCTGCGGCTGGTTGGACATGGTCGTGCTTAAAAACGCGGTTCGCCTGAACGGCTTGACCTCGTTGGCGCTCACCAAACTGGACGTGCTCTCCGGCTTCGACAAAATCAAGGTCTGCGTCGGCTACAAACTCGACGGCAAAGTCTACGACGAAGAGGTGCCGCCCGGTCTGGAACTGGAACGTTGCGAAGCGATCTACGAAGAGCTGCCCGGCTGGAAAGAAGAACTGGCCGACATGCGCGAGTACGAAGAACTGCCTGCCGCTACTCAGAAATACGTTCAACGCATCGAAGATCTGCTGGGCGTGAACGTTTCGCTCGTTTCGGTGGGTCCACAGCGCGGCGAAACCATCATGCGCGTCAATCCCTTCCGCTCCTAGTTACATGCGGATGAACCGTTGCTGGCTGTGGGTGGCGTTGCTTTTTGTCTGTGGGTGTGATACCCATTGTATAAGTGAAAGTAGTCCGCTGTGGGAACCCGACCCGGGGGAATACCGGCTGCTCGTGACCAACAACAGCTCAAGCATGGTCGAGATTCGTGTAGACGGCGAAAGCCTGGGGATTTATTGCAGCGGCGTACAGCAGGTGCCTGTGGGCAATTTCTCGCAACGCGAATGCAGCCAGATCCAGGCGGAGTTCTTCGACAATCCGGGAACGATCGAACTGGACGACTGTAGCGAGGGAAACGAAAGCGAGTGCCTGGAAAACAACATCGACGGGCGCATCTGCTACGACACCAGTTACATTGAGCAGGTATTGGCGGAAGTCGATTAACCGCACCAGCGACCTTTCTAGGGGACAGTTACATGACGAAAAAACGCAATTCGGATCGGGAAGAAGGCTCCGCAACCGACAACAGCCCGGAAATCGAGGACAGCCCACGTCTATTCCGGCGTCTGATCGATTCGGGACTGGGCGTGCTTCTCAACACATCGGAAGAAGGCGAAAAGGTCACAGTCAAACCCTTTGCGCTCCCCAAAGAACTGATCAACTACCTGATCGGCCAAGCCGACCGCAGTAAAAGCGAGATCATTTCGTTGTTCGGGCGGGAATTCAAACGCTTTTTGGAAGCGACCGATCTTTCCGAGGAAGTCGTCAAGGCGCTGAGCCAGATGACCATCGAAGTCAAAGCGGAAGTGAACTTCAAACGCTCCGACAAGCCGGGAAGCAAAGGCAGCAAGATCCAGATCGGTAGTAAAAAGACGGGGAAAAGTTCGTGAAGCGTCCCTTCTATCTTAGAAAGTGGTTTTTCATCGGCATGATCTTCATCGCCGCCGGACTGTTCATCAATCTGCTCTCCCATTATGAACTGGATAAATACGAAACCAGCTATCCGCACCTGGGTCAGAGCGAACGCGCCCGTTTTCTGGATCAACTCAAGCAACCGGACAAACCCACCGGAGAAACCGCAGCTAAACTCAGTAAAGAGGAAGTGGAACGCGACGCCGAAGCGAAAATCGTACATGGTCTCTACGGGATGTATCAGTATGTCGGGATCATTTCCATCGTTCTGGGAATCATCTTTGCATTGTTGAGTTTCAAGGAACCCCAGGTTCCGACCATCGAGGATCTGGATGATTCCCCTCCCTCCAACGGATGAAACCAAGCCATGAACGACGAAAAACGACCGGACGAAGAAGGTATCGAAACAGCGGACGAACAACAGAGTCAAGCCTCAAAAGAACAGAATGAGCCCCCTGTTGACACGCAGGGAGAGGCATTTTCTTTCGAATCCGAATCGGACTTGGAAACGAAGTCGGACTCGGAACCTGAAGCAAAGCCCGAAGAAGAAGATCTCAACGAGCCTGAAAGCTCTGACGCGATAGTAGACGGCACCGACTCGGAAGAAGATTCGGAAGAAGAAGAGCAAAGCGAGCCTGAAGACGAGTTGGAAGAGGAAGAAGCAACCATCCCGGAACAGGTTTCGCAGCGCCCCTATACGTACACGGGTGACAGCGAGGACTTCGAGAATTTCGAAGACCTGGAAGATTCCGGCAATGCGTCTCAATCGCAGGGACTGTTCCTCTTTCTGGCAGTATTGGTGCTGACCGGCTTCGGTGCAATGAAGCTGTGGCTCTCCGGCCAACTTGGACTGGGCGATTCGGAAGCGTATTACTATGCCTGGTCACAGCATCTTCAACTTTCCTATTACGATCACCCACCGATGGTGGCCTACCTGATTTCGCTTGGGACGCGCTGGTTCGGCGACACCACGATGGGCGTCCGCGTACTTTCCGTAGCGCTTTCCACCGCAATGGGACTGGGCGTATACGGTTTGGGCGCGAGTTTGTTCCGCAGCCATCGCGTCGGCTTTGTTGCGCTGCTGTTCTTCCTGTTGACCCCCGTGTTTTTCCTGGGTTCCATCGCCGCCGCTCCGGATGCCGGTTTGGGCGTAATGTGGCTATTGGCCAGTTGGCTGCTGTATCGCGCCGCCCATACACAACGCCCGTTGTACCTGTTGCTTACAGGCGCTGCCGTCGGAATCGGGCTGTTGTGCAAATACTTCATGCTGCTGTTCTGGCCGGTCGCAATTGTCTACCTGCTCTTCTCGCCCGGACGCAAGCTACTGGTTTCCATCTGGCTGCCGCTGGCGCTGGTATTATCGGCGGCGATCTTCGCCCCGGTACTGATCTGGAACTCGCAGCATGACTTCATCTCGTTCACCTATCATCTGTTCGAACGCCACCAGGCGGCGTCGTTTGACTTAAACCGTCTGTTAGTGTTCACTGCCGGACAGGCGCTGTATCTCTCGCCATTGCTCTTTCTCGGTCTGCTGTTGGCTGCCGGGCGTTCGCTGTGGGATCTGTTCGGCAGAACCGGACACGACGCCGGGCTGCTGTTCTGGCTCAGCGTACCGGTGCTTGGCTTCTTTGTTTTCGTGGGCGGCTGGACCGGAGAAAGCGAGCCGCATTGGCCGTTAATCGGCTATCTGCTGCTCTATCCGCTGCTGGCCAGCATGGTGCTTTCAATACGCTGTGAAACGGCGACGAAAGCCCAGGCATTGTTACTGGTCGGTCCCTTCGCCTTCTGGCGTCAACCGAAAAAACGACGCGCCGTGATGAGCTGGCTGCTGCTTCCGGCGCTGGCAATCAATGGCCTGCTGGTAGCACATCTGTTAAGCGCCTTCCCCTCTTCCCTGTTACCCGACGAATGGTACGATGCCAAATACGATCTGGCCAACGAACTGATCGGATGGGACCGGGTGGATCAAGCCATCGGTGAAATCAGTTCTAAACACACCGAACCTCTTTTTGTGGCAAGCTATCACTACACCATGTGCGGTCAACTGAGTTTCGCCCTGCGCGGGCGCGCCTTGCCGGTATATTGCCTATCCGAGCGCACCGACGCCTTCGACTTTTTCGAACAACCAAGCCCCGTTGGGCAGGACGGGCTGATCGTGACCGACAATCGCTACAATACCGACCCGTCCTCGTTGTATAGCTGCGGCGGCGGATTGACGAAGCTGCGCGAGATTCCCATTCAGCGCGGAGAACGACAGGTACGCCTGTTCACGCTGTGGCAATGCACGAACTACCAAGGCTTAGGCAGTACGTCGCCGGAGCCGATCGAGCAAGCGCCTTTGGCCGTTGAAGCGAAACCGATTCTGCCAGCCGCAACGGACTCCGAGACGAACACTCCCGCCATGAACGAAGCAGCCCCTGCGGAACCGGCAACCACACCGGAAGTTACTGAAACGCCAAAAGCCGAAGAAGTACCCGTAGAGGTTGAACCGCAAGCACAAGCACCGGAGGTCGCACCAGCAATCGAAGCAGAACCCGAACCGGCGAAACCGGAAGCGCAGCAGGAACAACCTTCAGAGACTGTTGAACCTGCGCCTGCGGTCGTCGAACCCGCACAGGAACCTGAATTCATGGAGTTGTAAACCGGGAGATGACCTCCACCACCCGCCGCTTTTTATGGATCAACAGTGCGTTTTTGCTGCTGCGGCTTCTGCTGGCAGCGGTCTTGCCGCTTTCCCCGGATGAAGCCTATTACTTTCAGTGGGCACAGCATCCAGCCTTGGGCTATTTCGATCATCCCCCCATGATCGCCTGGTGGATGGCCGCCAGCACCGCGATTTTCGGAGACTCCCCTTTGGCACTGCGCGCCTTCGCGCCGCTATCCTTTGCCCTGATAGCGCAGCGATTGTTTCTGTGGATGCGGCGCATGGCGGGGGAACGACAGGCGCTATGGGTGGTAACGGCGTTAAATGTCGCTCCGCTTTTCAATCTGGGCGGCGTGATCCTGACTCCCGACACGCCACTATTGGTGTTCTGGTCTCTCGCGCTGCTTGCAGCGGTCGATATCAATGAGCGTGCGCGACTGCTTGATTTCGTGCGACTGGGCGTATATCTGGCTCTTGGCCTGCTCAGCAAGTACAGTATGGCGCTGTTCGTTCCCTGTTTGCTGTTTGCGCTTAGCTGGACGACAATCCACAAGCACCGTTTTAAACTGGCGCTGGCGGGCATCGTCACTCTGGCAATAATTACGCCGCATCTGAATTGGCTATTGGCGCACGACTGGATCAGCCTGCGCTTTCAATTCGACCACGGTTTTTCCGGTGCGGGACGCTGGTGGGAAAACCTGGGCGGCTTTGTGCTGGCGCAAGTCGTATTGTTTACTCCCGGTTTCTGGTGGTTGTTCATCCGCGCCAGTCGGGAGCGATTATCACAGCCGCACTGGCTGCGCACACTGTTGCCATTTGCCTGGATTCCGATTCTGCTATTTACGCCAATCGCTCTTTTTTCCCATGCAGAGGCGGGCTGGGCGGCAGTCGCCTATCCGGCGGCGCTTGTGGTAGCGGCAGCCTTTGCAAGCCATCCAAGCATACAACTTGCCGCCCGACAGACCGTGTGGCTGGCAGCTGGATTTACTCTGCTGCTCTACCTGTGGGGGCTTGGCGTTTTCGGCGGCAACAATGTGCTGAGACAGGCGCACGATTTACAACAGGAAGGCCAGACCGCGCTGGAGTTGTTACCCGAATCCGCTTTGGAGTTGCCGGTATTCGCCCGCGACTACCAGTTGGCCTCATTGTGGGCGTACAACTTCCCCGAAAAGAAGCTTCCCGGAGTTGCTGCCGAAGTAGAACGCCGTAAAAGTCAATACGATCTGTGGCAGCAACCGGAACCGTCTAGAGGATTCATTTGGGTAGCGAGGCAGAATGTAACAGGACCACCGAAACTGGCGCAGCGCTTGCCTCTGCATTGTCAATACTTGGATGAAAGCCATCCGCAACGATTGACCCATGGGCGCTACGTGTTTCTGATCTGCCTGCCCGAGAATGAGTCTGATATAAACGAAGTCCCCTAATCATATATTGCACTATTAGAAATGGGTGCCCGGCCCCCTTGATCGAGCGGGATTGCATCCCGCTCGTAACGTTTCGGATCAGGATGCAATCCTGATCCATCGAAAGGAAAGCGCATTCTGATTACAGAGTCCCAAAACAAACAGGCCGGGAGAATTTCCCGGCCTGTGTTTTATTAACGAACCTGACGGCTAGAAATTGGTATCTTCGAAAGCACCATCCGAACCATCCACGCCGTGGTTACCCGGGCTGTAGCCACCTGCACCGCCGGAACCGCCCCAGCCTTGGCTGGTGTCGAAGCTGTTTGTACTGTTCCAACTCGACAGGTAACTGGCAGAGCCGTAGTTGTATCCGTAGATGCCGTAAACGCTGCCGCCGCAACCGCCGCCGCCGCCGCCGCCATGACCGCCGCGACCGCCCGAGCCACCTGAGCCGCCCGAGCCGGTGCACCAGTAGTCACCGGCATTACCGATACCACCTGCGCCACCCGAACCACCGGAACCACCGCCGCCGCCAGCACCGCCGTCGCCGCCGTAACCACCACGACCCAGCACAATGGTATTATTGCTGACCTGAGGCACGTTATTGCTGCTACCCGGGTTGGAATCGAAGATGACGAACAACCCGAATGACGCACCGGCAGAAGTTCCGGGAGAACCGTAGGTACCACGACAACCGCCGGAACCGCCGCCACCACCAGTACCGCCCAGTTGATCGGGCTCACCGCAAGAGCCGTACCAGGAGTCACGGATGTAGTTCACACCACCACCGGAACCGCCACCACCACCACCAGAACCATGCGTTCCGGTGTTTCCGCGAGTGGCCGTGCCGATCTGCCAGAAGCCGCTGGATACGCTCCCCTGATTCGAACAACCCGAGCCGCCGGAGCCATCGCCACCGGGCTGACCGGTTCCACCCGTACCACCGGTCATACTATGACCACTGGAAGTCGGCGGCACGAAGCAGGTACCGCAACTGTAACCGGCGTCGATTTCGGAACTGTAGCCTGCCGAGCCGCCAGCTCCTGCGCCGGATCCCTGCCCGGCCACGCCCGGTCCTTCTGCCACATCGCGCGACACTGGACAATCACCACCGCCTCCGGCGCCGCCATTGGAATTGCTGCAACTGGCTACGCCACCGGAACCGCCTGCATTGGAACCGCTACAGGAGTCGTTGGAACTTCCGGCGCTCTTGGCAGGATTACCTCCGTTGCCGTTAGCTCCGTTGGTCCCGCTGGTACCGTTGGAACCACGCGAACCGTCGTAACCTTCATTTCCGATAACCGTATTGTATTGGAAGATCAGGTGATCGTCGCAATTGCGGATGTACACGGCATAGGTGCTGATTTCACTGGCTGTGCCTTCGCGCCCTACGACTTCGAAACCGGAAAACTCGGTATCGCTGGACAAGATATCCACTGCCGTTACGGTGCCATACTCACCGCCGTCATCGGCAGGTTCGCCTTGCAGCGTGGTACGGTTATTGACACGATCGCGCGAGCGGAAGGTGATGGAATAAGCCCCCAGAATGTTGATGCCTTCAATCAATTGCAGGTTTTCGGTGTAGCGTTCACCGGTCACCAGCACCCAGTCGCGTCCATATTGCACGGCACGCTCCAAACCTCGGTCGATGGTCAGTACCGGCGAGAGGTAGTCGCCGTTATTGGTATCCAATCCATCACGCGATACGTAGATGGCCTCGTTCATATAGCCGTCCACACCGTCGCAGTTCTGATCCACACCGTCTCCGTATGGATCATTGCTGCCCTGGTAGTAGCACTCGCAGCCATCGGAGAAGTCGGAGTTGTAATCGACATAGCCCGAAGCACAGTCGTAGCCGCAGGCGTAGGGATTATTGACGTCGCCCGTCGCTTCGCAGATCCCCACCGTGTTGGGACCGGAAGGCTGGCATTCGTTGCAGTTCAAACCGCAGCAGTTGTCGGAGTTGTTCGGTTCGCAGCAACTGTTCTGGTTGCCGGAGTTGCACTCGGATAGCGCCGTGTTTTTACTGTAGTACGGATCGCAGGACCAGTCGCAATCGTCATTGATACACAACGCCGAACCGTTGGGCGGCTCGAAACAGGTCTGACAGGAATCGCCGCAGTAGTCCGGGTCGTTATCCGGGTAGCAGTCGGTACCGGCGCTACCGCAGGTATGGTTCCCCGGATTGCAAGCGGTTTCGCATTCGCCGTTGACGCAAGTAGCGTAACCGTTGCCACCCGGGTCCGGACATTCCGCACAGGTATCACCGCAATTATCCGGGTCGCTGTTCAGGAAGCACTGGCTGTCACCACCGCCGATGGAACAGAGATGCGAACCGGGGTTGCAGTTTTCATAACAGGAACCGTTGCTGCACGTCGCATAACCGTCAACCGGAACAGCACATGTCGTACATGAACTACCGCAGTGCTCGGC
This sequence comes from Myxococcota bacterium, assembly GCA_965140415.1. Classification (GTDB taxonomy): domain Bacteria; phylum Myxococcota_A; class SURF-8; order SURF-8; family SURF-8. The sequence goes on along the minus strand of OZ223209.1, from coordinate 1,603,981 downwards.
GTCCGTATTGGGATAACAGGTGTCGCCGCACAGATGCCAGTTGGTCTGACAGGCCGTGTCGCATTCTCCGTTGACGCACAAAGCCGTGCCGTTGACCGGCTCATCGCAGACTTTGCAAGTGCTTCCACAATGTTCCGCATCGGTGGGCGGATAGCAGGTGCCGCTGCACAAATTGTAATTGGTAGGACAGGTCTGCTGGCATAGACCGTTGACGCAACTGGCCGAGCCGCCGGTCGGCACCGTACAATCGGTGCAACTGCTGCCGCAGTGATCCGCATCCGTGACCGCGTAGCAGACCCCGCCGCAGTCATGGTAGTTGGCCGGACAACTGGACTCGCATTCGCCGTTGACACAACTGGCGGTACCACCGGTCGGCGCGGTGCAGGCGGTGCAACTTTCACCGCAATGGCTGGCATCGGTGACCGGGTAGCAGGTATCGCCGCATACATGATAGTTGACCGGGCAACTGGACTCGCATTCGCCATTGACACAGCTTGCCGAACCACCGGTCGGGGCCGGACAGGTTTCGCACAACTCACCGCAATGGTTCGGATCGGAATTGGCGAAACATTGATAGTCATTGGGCAGCGGTCCCACCCAGCAGGAATGCCAGTTGGAAAGACAGGTCATTTCACAACTACCATTTACGCATTGGGCTGTACCGTCGATCGGCGCTTCGCAGGGCAAACAGCCTGCGCCGCAATGATCCGGATCGCTGTTTGGATAACAATAAACGTCACTGCCGTCGGTGCAGGAATGGAAGTTGACCACACATTGCGTTACGCAACCATCGTTGACACAAGCCGCCTGACCGTTGCCGTTAACCGGTTCCGGGCAGTTTTCACAGCTTTCACCGCAGTGATCCGCATCCGTATCGGGATAGCAGGTATCTCCACAAAGATGCCAGTTAGCCGGACAACTGGATTGGCATTCGCCATTGGAGCAAAGGACGGAACCATTGATCGGTGCGGTGCAGGGAGTGCAACTTTCGCCGCAGTGTGCAATATCCGTATTGGGATAGCAGGTATCGCCGCACAAGTGCCAGTTGGCCGGGCATTGCTGGCTGCACTCGCCATTACTGCAAACAGCGGAGCCGTCGATCGGTGCGGTACAGGAAACGCAACTATCGCCGCAATGGGTGATGTCGGTATTGGCATAACAGGCATCGCCGCACAGATGCCAGTTGGTGGGACAACTGGTGTCGCATTCGCCGTTACTGCAAATAGCCGTACCATCCGTCGGCTCGGGACAGTCGGTGCAATTCGTGCCGCAGTGATCCGCATCGGTATTGGGATAGCAGGTATCGCCGCACAGATGCCAGTTGGCCGGGCAACTGGTGTCGCACTGGCCATTGTTGCAAACCGCAGAACCATTGGTCGGCGCGGGACAGGCCGTGCAACTATCGCCGCAATGCGCGGCATCGTCGTTCGTATAACAGGCCAGGCTGCCCTCTGCGCCGCACAGATGCGAGTTCGCCGGGCAGGTCGGCACACAGGAACCGTTGCTGCAAACCGCCGTGCCGTTCTGCGGCACTTCGCAGATTTCGCAGTCTTCGCCACAGGCGGTCGGATCGATATTGCTGCGGCATTCGCGGCTGTCACCCTCGCCACACTGGTGGAAACCGCTCAGGCAGGTCAACGTACATTCACCCTGGGTGCAGGAGGTGCTTCCGTTGGGAACCGTTTCGCACAGTTCGCAATCGTCGCCGCAATGGGTGATATCGTAGTTGCTGTAGCAGTTGCCGTCTTCGCAGAAATGATGTCCGGTATTGCACTCGCTTTCGCATTCACCCAACACGCAACTGGCCGAGCCGTTATTCGGCACCGGACAGACCAGGCATTCATCGGCGTTGCCGCAATGCGTGGTGTCGGTATCCAGATAGCAGTTACCGTCGGGGCAGGCATGGAAGTTGGAGTTGCACTGGCTGACGCATTCGCCGCTCTGACAACTTGCCACGCCATTCTGTGGCACCGGGCAGGCCACACATTCATTCTCGTCACCACAATGCTGGGTATCGTCGTTGCGATAGCAATCGCCGTCCGGGCAGGCGTGATAATTCTGGTTGCACTGGGTGAGACACTCACCGCCCACACAGTAGGCGGCACCGTTACTTGGGATTTCACAGGCGATACATTCGGGACCACAGTGTTTGACGTCATCCACCGGCTGGCAAGTACCGTCCGGGCAGGAATGATACGTCTCGTTGCAGTAGACTTCGCACTGATTGCCTACACACAGCGCGTACCCATTGTTCGGAGCGCTACAGGCCACACACTCGTTTTCATCGCCGCAATGCTGAATGTTGCCGCTTTCGTAACACTGGCCATCCGGGCAGGCATGGTAACCGGGATTGCAGTAAGCGCGGCATTCACCATCGCAGATGGCATAGCCGTGCAGCGGCTGCGGACAGGTCGTGCAATCCTCGCCGCAATGCGTCGGATCGTTGTCCGGGTAACAGTTGCCGTCCTGCGGGCAAACATGCTTGGTCGGATCGCAGCTACGCTCACACAGACCGTCGAGACACTGGGCAAAACCACCTACCGGCACAGGACACTCCAAACAGCCCGCACCGCAATTGTTTACGTCGCTATTCAAGTAGCAGTTTCCATCGGCGCACATATGATAGTTTTCATTACAGATGCGCCCGCAGGAACCACCCATACAGGTAGCAAAACCATTGGAAGGAGGATCGCAGCTTACACAGTTGGCTCCACAGTGCGTCGGATCATCGGCGGGATAACATTGGCCGTCGTCACACATGTGATAACCGCCCTGGCATTCCTGAACGCACACGCCGCCAACGCAGTAACTTACGCCGTTGGTCGGCACCGAGCAGACCTGACAGTCATCACCACAGTGGGTAATGTCCGTATCCGGGTAGCACTGGCCATCGTCGCAGAAATGATAACCTGGCTGGCAGTACTGGGAGCATTCGCCGCCTTCGCAGCGCGCGCCACCATTGATAGGTGCGGAGCAAACGTCGCAGTCATCGCCACAGTGCGTGATATCGTCGGCGCTGTAACAGTTTCCATCCGGGCAGATGTGGAAAGAATTATTGCAGAATTTCTGACATTCACCACCCTGACAAATAGCTACACCATTACTGGGCACCTCGCACTGTACGCACTCTTCGCCGCAATGCAGCGGATCGTCACCTGGATAGCAGTCGTCGCCGCAGGCGTGATAGCTTTCGAAACATTGTGGAATACACTCGCCGCCCACACAATAGGCTTGGCCGTTGCTCGGGATGCGGCAGAGCGTACAGTCTTCGCCACAATGAGTGATATCATCGTCGGTGTAACAGATGTTGTCGTCGCAGAGGTGCTCCTCGTCCGGGCAGCGCTGGATACATTCGCCATTTTCGCAAACGCCTTCGCCTCCGAAAGGCGCTTCGCACTGCAAGCACTCATCGCCGCAATGCGTGGGGTCGTTGACCGGATAACAGTTGCCATCATCGCAAGGATGGTACCCATTGCTGCAAACCGGCACACATTCACCCGCCACACAATAGGTAGTACCGTTTTCAGGCACCGAACAACTTACACAATCATCACCACAATGGGTGATATCGTCGTTTGGATAGCATACCGGCTCGCCGAGAACGTCGCACAGATGCATGCCGTTGGTGCAGATAAAGGCGCACTCGCCGTCGATACACTGGCTGCTGGCATTATCCGGCGGATCGGGACAGACCACGCAATCGTCGCCGCAGCAATCGGGCGAACCACCCAGCTTGCATTCATCACCGAAACGCACGTAGCCGTTGTCGCACTCGAAATCGCAATAATAGGTCACGGTGTTTTCATCGAACGCGCACACTGCGGTGGAGAATTCCGGCTCGAAACAAGGCTCGCAGCGATCTCCACAGGTATCGGGAGAACTGTTGCTCACACACAAGTCACCGCATTCGTGCTGATTTTCCGGGCAACCGCCACCGGTACCGGACAGATCCAGGGTAAAGCCGCTGGGATGGCGGTTATCATTACTACTGATCGTAATTTCACCGGCGTAAGGCGCATAACCTGGCGGCGAAAAGGCCACGGTAATCGGTAGCTGCTGATCGCGAGTAGCGGGCTCCAATAGAATCGGGAACGTCACGCCGCCCAAATCCAGGGCAAAACCGTTCGTGGTAGAAGCCGAGGAAATGTGAATATCGGTAATTTCGAGTAAACCGGTACCCAGGTTGCTGAGTACGAAGACCTGCGACTCGCGCTGGCCGACATCGACATTACCGAAATCGTATGGACTTTGAGGAGACAGACTCAATATCGGGTCCACCGCTTCGGCCAACAGTTCGATCACCACTTCGGGAAAATCGGGATCGGTGGTGCTGAAAGTCAGATGCTGGCTCTCCGATCCCAGCGTCGCGCCTAGTGGCGGTTGATAACGCAACGACACGACATGGCTGTCACCGGCGGGAATCAAGGCATCGTCGGAAGGCAGGGCCAGGAAATTATTCTGGCTGGCCGGGTCCATATGGATGTCCGTAATTTCCAGATCGAACAAGCCGATGTTCTGTAACGTCAAATCAATCGTTCGGCTGGAACCGACTACAACCGGTCCGAAATCGATGCTCGATCCCGGAGGCTGCCAGCTGATGTGCGGCAGCACGCCACGTCCGCTGATGGGCAGTTCGTAGTCGCCGCTGCTGATATTCACCCGGAAGAACGCGCTGCCGCTGTCGGCATTTTCATCGACGGGCGCATAGCGGAAAACCAAGGTTTCCTGACCGTCAGGCTGTAAACTCAACGGCAGCAGATCCGCATTGACGATTGTGACTTCCTCCATTCCTTCCGAGAAGTGAATGTCGGTCACGATTAAAGGATCGTCGCCTTCGTTACGCACCACAACATCCAGCGAACGCGAGGTTCCCACCAGCACGTCGTTGAATTCGAGATATGGCGGCACGGTGCGGATGTCCGAAGCAATGCCGCGCCCATCTACTTTGAGCACGAGATTGCTGTCTCTGTAGGAGTTGCTCACGATCTTCAAATAGGTCAGATTGCTGACCTGATCGGTCGGCGTGTAAGTCAATACGATGCTGGTCTGCTGACCGCTGGTCAATACGGCACCAACGGCATCCATGGTATCCAATCCAAAGGTCTCATCCACGGGACTTTCAAACAGCACGTCACTGATGACCAGATCCGCGCCGCCCAGGTTGGTAAAGGTGATGGTACGCTCTTCGGGCGTACCCACACTGACCAGACCGAAATGGATATCGCCCACCGGCGTCACTTCCAACTGCGGAATAACGCCCTCGCCGGATAGCAGCACCTGGATATTGCGTTCCGCCTCGTCCGGATCGTCGCTCTGAATGTTCAGAGTCTGCGTGTGAACGTCTACCGTGGCGGGGTGGTAGCGAACGACAAACTCGAATACGTTGATATCGCCAGGACCGACGGTAATGGGATTCTCCAAACTCGGCAGGCTGGTAGGCGGATCGGTCTGAGGCATCACGATTTCAAAGTTCTGATCCGCTTCCGATCCCAGTTCGATGCTGGTGATTCGCAGCACCCGGTTGGAGTCGGTGTCGGAAGGCCGGTTGAAAATCTGAACGGTGCGCTCGGCAGCAACGCCTTCCACTTCCACCGAACCGAATTCGACTTCCAACGGATCTACCACGATATTCGGCTCGCCTTTATACTGGCTGATCAAATTGACGGTAACCGTATTGGTTTCCACGTCGTTACTGGTGATGATCACTTTGCCCTGGCGTACGCCTTCTTCGATGGGAACCAGTTCAATGGTCAGATCCAGCACGTTACCGGGCGTTAAAATCTGCTCGGTGCTTGGTGCATCGATCAGGGAGTAGTCGGGATCGGAGGAGCCATCGAGAATCACGCTGTAAACGTGCAAAGGCTCGGAGCCACTGGAAACGATTTGCAGAGTTTTGGTGATATGGCTGTTCAGGCGCGCTGCGCCGAAGTCCACTTCGTCGGGAACGCGAATCTGCGGCCCATCCGGCTGGAACAGATCCTCATCGCTGTCCACTTTGTCATCATCGCCATCGGGAGTTTCCACTTCCCAGCAATACCCGGCTTCGCAGATCGAGCCTGGAGGACAGTCGCTGTCTTCCTGGCAGGTGATCGGATCGCCGACTTTCCGGCAAAGGCCATCGACGCATTCGAAACCGATCGGACATTTTCCATCTACACACTGGAAGCCATCATCGGGATAGCAGGTGTTATCCTCTCCGCACAGAAAGCCCTCCGGGCAGTCGGCGTCGTTGTTACACGAGATGACGCTGTCCGGCCCGATGGGAATGCCGGAGTTGGGGTCGTAGCACTGATTGTCGACGCACAGCCAACCGGGTGGACATTGATCGGGCGTGGTGCAAACCACGTTGGCATAGTCGCTTTCCTCATCTCCGTTTTGCCCCGTGGTAACGCCGTCGTCGCTACAGGCCGAAACGAACAACAAGCTCAAGACGATCAACGTGGCGATCCACCGCAACGTGATGAGCCGGATCTTCAGGTTTTCATGTGTCATGCTCGATCCCCTTGTAAAATAACATGTGCGCCGGGCACACCGCTCCCGGTTTTTGTAACGTTGAATCCGCATCCAATACAACGCGGACGATATCATTTTTACTTCCGGTCTCTCAGTCCAATCCAGGAAACCAATGGCAACTGATACGCGTTGTTAAATTGTATCATCCTCCTATATATCGGTCAATGACGAGGAGAATTCAGCGTAAAATATCCAATCCTGCGTTTCCTCACCCAATAGAGTATTGGAGCGCGCTGAATTGAAAATATTCAAATTTTTGGATGGATTAAAAAAACGAGCGAAGTACGATCAGCGTGTGGAACATAAACGCAGATAAAGCGCTTCGTGAGAAGCAATCATCGTTTTCGGCGAGTAACATTCCAACCCTTTAAAAGCTTGCTCTCGCAAGGTTGAATATCGTTTCGGGTCGTTCAGCAAACTGCGAAGATGATCGCATAACTCGTTAGGATCATAGCTATTTAACAAGATTCCATTTTCATTATGCCGAATCAATTCCCCGATTCCACCAACTTTATTAGCAATGACCGGCACTCCGCAAGCGCGCGCCTCGATCAGCACCAGCGGTAAACCCTCGGAATAACTAGGCAATACTAGTATATCGAGTTCTGGATAAAGTTCCTCGATCGGATCGAACCAATCCAACAAGACACACTGCCCGGCGATTTCCAGGCGTTGCAACTCGTTTTCCAGTGCGGGCCGCATTTCTCCCCCACCGGCAAAGACAAGGCGAACATCCTTGTTTTCTTTGATGATTTCAGAAGCAGCTCGCGCAAGCAGAAAAGGATCTTTCGGCGGTTTCAGACTCGCCACCATCCCGATTACGCGCTGCTGTTCGCCGATGCCGTGGCGGGCCAGATGCACGCGTGGCCCCTTGCGACCGGACAAACGCTCCAAATCCACGCTGGGAGGAATAACCGTAACGTTTTCGGGAGTGGCCCAGCCTTGTTCGATGACCTTTCGGCGGTTGGTTTCCGTCACCGAAATCACTTCACCTCCGGCAAGATAACCAAGTGATTCTAGCGCCTTATACAAACCACGGCGCAACTTCGACTGCCCCTCATGGAAAGGAAACCCATGCAAGGTATGCAGCGGCACACAACCGGCCAATCGCGCCGCAAGTCGCGCCGCCATGCCAGCCTTCGGTGCATGCGTGTGCACGATGGGGCGGCAGTTGCGGTGTTGCATCCGAATGCGATGGAAGATTCTGTAAAGATCCGGAATCACTCGTAAATCATTTTTCGGAGAGAGTTCCCGCACCAGACTTGGGACCGGGTGAAAGTGGCAATTTTCAATTTTTTTCGCTCGATTGACCCATCCGCCGCACGGACCGGCAACGAGATGCACCTCGAAACGCTTGCGATCCAGACCTTCGGCCAACGTCAACACGACCCGCTGCGCACCGCCTTGCGGCAAATGCGTAATCACCAGAATGATCGGCTGGCGCGTTTCGATCATGTTTCGATACGGGAAAGCCACCACCCGATAATCGTTGCGGCCAGGAAGAGAACCCCAACGGCAGCGAGGGTATACATGTGGCTGAAGTAAATGTTCAGAATCCCGGAAATGGCTAATATTGCAGTAATGATGTAGCAGAGAATCACGACCTGACGCACCGAAAGCCCCCGTTTTCGCAGGCGAATTGCAAAATGATCGGGGCTTCCCAGGAAGGGGGAAATTCCTTTTCGGGAGCGGATGACCATCACGAACAGAGTGTCGAAAATCGGAACGCCTAAAAAGAAAATCGGCGTAACGTAGGCCAGCGTGTTGTGGCTGGAATAATCCCCGATCATGGCCAGTGCTCCCAGCATCAAGCCAATGAACAAGGAGCCGGAATCACCCAGGTAAATTTTGGCTGGATGAAAATTGTAGATCAGAAATCCTAAAAGCGATCCGGCCAGCGCCACGGTAAGCATGGCAATGGTAAGATTCAAATTAATCAGCGATACAGCCAATAATGCCAGACAGACAATAAAAGCCACCCCACTGGATAAGCCGTCCATGATATCGATGATATTCACGGCGTTGATGACTCCCAGCATCCACAGGAAAGTCATTGGAATCGTTACCCAAATTGGCAGGAATTCGATTTTGATGTAAATCCCGGCCTTGATCAGCACGAAGGTCGCCAGGGCCTGACCCGCCAGTTTCTGATAAGGCAGCAACACCCCGAAATCGTCTACCAACCCGATCACCAGCATGATCGTACCGCCTAAAAGAAGCCCAAGTACTTGCGGGGAAAATTCGAAAACAAAACTAAGCGCAAGCAAAAACGCAACGTAAACACCGATGCCACCCAGATAGGCCACGGGCTCTCGCTGAGTTTTCAAGCGGCCATCCGGTTTATCCACCACGCCCCATTTGATGGCGGCTTTACGCATCACCGGCACAAAATACAATGCAACGACCAGTGCAAGCACAAAGCAGAAAACCAGCGTGATAAGTTTATCCCAAGTCATAGCAATCACTTTTCATCGAACGGTATGCTAACCGCCTGAATATTCTTGTATATTCGGGAGCAAGACCGAGCCGTTACTGCTGGCGATGGTATTATACCCGCATTCCAGTAAATCCGGACGAAGATGATCGCAGGTTGTCAGGGGTATTCCAACTGTCCGGTATGAGTCAATTCGATCGTGGCATGATTGACGGCATCCCCATTTCCCGCCACTGCGCGCGCTCTCTCTGAATTCGTACTATATTTATAACGGGCAGGAGCAACACCTGTTGTGCTCCCATTTTTATCCAATGACCATCCTAAAGCCGTGAGATTATCGGCGTATTCACCGTTTCCAAGCACTGGATCGGTTTTATATGCCGCCTGCGCGACTTGAATCGACCCCAGCGCCCGCATCGCTTCCGATTCCCTCGATTTTCGCACGTAATCCTTGTAAATCGGCACCGCAAACGCCGCCAGAATCCCGATGATCGCCAGCACGATCATCAGATCAACCATGGAAAACGCACGCCTGCCGGAATGAATTTTTCCACGAATCCTGCGACAGTATACTCCCATTTTACATTCCCTAATTCGTACTGGTTTCAGAACCGGCTTCCATTTCTCCGGCTGAAATCAGATCCTTTGGGGTTCCGAAAAATCCGAACAATCGCTGGATAAGGCTGGGTTCGCCTTCTTGCTGTTTTTCGGGATTCTCTTCATCGTTTAAGAATTCCGGTTCGGGAAGATTCCCGGCTTCCGTTGCCTGCAAAATATAGGAACCTTTGGTATCCTCACCCGAGGCACTGACCAGCCAACCATCGGAAGCATAGTAAAAAGTTCCATTATTTTCCGGCGATTCCACCATTACCTTGAAACAGGAATCCATAACCGGTTTCGCGCAGGTTTCGCGGCCATACGGAGTAACCGTGGTAACGTTAACCTTGCCCGTAAACAGATCCAGAATCGGATAATTCACCTGCCGCCGCGCCAAAGCGGCAACATAAGCGAAATTCTCAAGATTCGTGTACCTGAAACTATCGAAGGAAATGCTTTTATCCACCACTTCGCCATCGATAATGCCAGTGATGCTCATGCGAGTACCTCCGGCACCGCTGGAGCGCTCACCGCACAATTGGGTCAGCTTTCCGTTCTCGTCGATTTCCGTGGCAAAGCGGGTCAGCCCGTTGACATCAAACCAGGCGCTGGATACCAGGTTTCGGCGATAGCTCATTAAAAAAGCGGAAACCTTGATTTCCATGCTCATGCGAATGTAGGCCCGTTTGCCATCGCGTGAAAGCTGCACCAGGCGCTTGGACGTTCCCACATTGATATCAACTAGTGCCACCTTGCTTTTCACGCTCAAGGTTTCCGAAATCACCGGAACCATCTCTTCCGACTCCGCCCGCGCGGACATCGAAAGCAGCAGCAGCGCCCCCATGAACATCGTACACAAAGTAAGTCGAATCAGCGTGGCTTTCTCCCAATCAAAAAAAGTAAACTGAGTATACAGCAACATCGATTTTTTCGCAAGCCGGGTCAAATTGATTCATTCAAATAGTGGCCATTTTTCTTTCAGCGTTTACTCGAACGCCGAGCATCGTCATGCTATGCCATAAAGCTGTTGACGAATCAACTTAAAGTTGTGTTAGAATCCGGCAGCTTTTGATCCTTAGAACCGGGGTAGGCGTGATTCGAGTTCAATATACAATCTGGCTGCTGTTGACAGCGCTTCTGTTACTCGTCGGCTGCGACGCCGCCTTTGCGCCTTCCGCTCCGGGAGATCCAGATCTTCCCGACGGCGATCTGGAACAGGATACGGATATCGATCTCGATAGCGAGCTGGAACCGGATGCGGAAGACGGCGACACCACGGAATCGGAAGAAGCACAGGACGGCGAAATCGAAGAATTCAATCTGGTGGTCACGCGCACGGTTATCCGTGATGACCAACCGGAACAGGAAGTTGTGGATTTCATCCGCCAGGGCGAAAGCCTGAACGATCTGCACATTCATTTCAAAAATGTAGAAGAACTGCAATCCTATTTCAGCGACGCCGACAAGGCGTTTCAAAGCTGGCGCATCGATTTCGGGCCGGACATTCGCTTCGATCTTGTCCGTTTCGATGTCGATGAACTGGAATTTTACGATATCGCCCTGGCAGCGGAAAATTCCGCGCGCACGGGAAAACGCACTGTTTCGGCTCGAATAACCTTTGGCGAAAAGACCGCGATCGAATATGGTCGTTTCTGGGTGTTGCCATCGTTGAATGTACCGAACGTTCAAACACCACTGTTGCCGTAATTCGTCGAGCTTGCATTCTGATTACGCATTGTAACGTTACACGATCGAATCGTCCTTTCCGTTGTTGTTGTGAAGGAGAAAATCATGAGCGAATCCGCCGCGCCGCGCGAGTTGAGCACCCCCCAGCGCCTGGGCTATTCTGCCGGAAATCTCGGCATTGGCTTGTTGCCCAGTATCGTCGGTTCCTGGGCGATGTACTACTATGCGCCACCCGACGTAGAAGGCTCCTGCCTGATGACTTACGTTCCGATGTACTTGATTGGAACCATGCTCGCCATCGGGCGCATCGCCGAAGCGCTGCTCAATCCGTTCATCGGCGACTGGTCCGACAAAACCAACACGCGCTGGGGACGCCGGATTCCCTATATCCTGATCGGCTCGCCGATTATGGTGGTCGGTATGATTCTGCTCTGGTTCCCGCCGGTCATGGGAGAAAGCCTGATCAATGCCGCCTGGGTCTGCGGCCTGATGGTCGTTGTTTCCTGCGCGTTTGCCGCCGTGGTTGCTCCATATCTTTCGCTGCTGCCGGAACTGACGCCGCACAACGACGAACGCCTGACCGTCAGTGCCATCATGGCGCTATTCGAAGTGATTGGCGTATTATTGGCGGCTGGCGGAGCCGGTCTGCTGATCGACGCCTACCGCTGCGGCGTGCCGCCTTTCGGTGCTCAGGAATTCAACGGCTTTCAACTTTCCGGCATCGTCTTCGGTGCAATTACGCTGGGTGCTTTCATGCTGACCGCGTTCAGCGTAAAGGAAAAACCGTATACGCCGAACAAGCAGGTTTCCTTTACCTTCTTGGAAGGCATCCGCGAAGTATTCAAAAATCACACCTTTACCCCCTATCTCGTTCTCGCCACGCTCTTCCGCATCGGCATGGACATGGTGATCGTCGCCATCCCGTATATCGTCACCACCGTAATGGGCGGCGAGGAAGCCGATGCCGCAGGCGTACAGATCGTGGTCATGGTCGGATCGATTCTGCTCTTTCCGGTAGTGAACAAGCTGTCGGTGAAGTTTGGAAAGAAAGCCGTTACGCTGGCTGGAGCCTTGGGATTCACCATCATTCTTCCGATGACCTACTTCGTCGGCAAGGTTCCGGGAATAGATCCGATGGTGCAGGGCTACATCGTTTTTGCGCTGGCGACCTTCCCGGTGGCGGTCTTTTTCATTCTGCTGCGGCCACTATTGGCGGATATCATCGACTACGACGAAAAGCAGACCGGCTTCCGTCGTGAAGCCATGTATAACGGCATGGAAGGCCTGTTCTCGCGCTCCGGCTCCGGCCTGGCCTGGATCCTGTCCTCCTTCCTGTTCGCCACCTTCGGAAACTCGGTTGAGAATCCGCTGGGAATTCTATTGGTCGGCCCGGCAGGCGGACTGCTGGTTTTTGGCGCGTTTCTGGCCTTTACGCGCTATCCGTTCAAGAAATAATGGCGGGGCTATCACTGGGATTACAAGTCACTATTCGTTGATTTGCGCTACCAGATGTGGGTGCCTTCCGTTGGTTCAGATCTCCCTACCACATCTGTCCGGTTAACTATTGAATAATTCCAACTGTTTACCGAAAGGGGGGGATTTCGCTGAATCACCATTTGCCTTCAGTACCTGTAAAATGGGGCTTTCCTCGAAAAGTGTGACGCTCAAAATCTGTAGAATCGTCATCAAACTGTGCTCGAGATTCAGATCCTTTTTCAAAATCGCCACTAAAAGGTAAACTGTTATCGAAATCCATACCTGCGTTTTCACCGCGTTGGCACTGGTCCCGTAGAACGCCTTGATGCGTAGATTCTGCTTGATCCATTTGAAAAACACTTCGATGCTCCAACGAAGCCGATACAAGTCCGGAATCGTTTCCGATGGCAGATCGAAAGCGTTGGTCAGCCAGACAAATCGGCTTTTCGATTCCGGATCGGTGTAATTGATACGCCGCAACTGGTCGGGGTAACGCTTGAGGGAAGCGCGATCAACAAGAGAAACGGTTTGGTCTGTTCTCAAACCTGTGCTTTTATCAACAGGACGAGAATAAATCTTTTTTGTGTGCGTATCCTTTCGTGCTCTAAGAATAAAGAAAGCTCCTGCTTGATTGATTTTATACATCCGCTTGTAATCCAGATATCCGCGATCCATGATGTAAAAAGCACCCGCTTCCAGGGGCAGAATATCCAGCAGACGCTTGTCCTGGCTTTTACCGTCTGTAATGGAAATAAAGGTAGGAATTCGTCCGCGCAGATCCATCTGCGTATGCAGTCGGAGCGATCCATAGTGACGTGTAAATTTGGCCCAGGGAAAAAGAGACAAACTCAAATCGATGGCCGTGGTGTCCAGAGCGTAAGCGGTGGCATCCAGATCGACGCCGAGCTTTTCGTCCGCATACAGTGTGCGAGCGCGCCGTATCAGAGGTTGCGCGAGATCTTCGTATATACGCCAGTCGCGGTGCTCGTTGGCGTCGGCCAGTGTACTTCGAGATACTTTTCCTCGAACCCCCATTCGGTAGAGTTTTGATCCCAACGCACGCAAGGTCGCTTCGATGTCGCGCAGACTTTCCCTGTAAGACAACTGCGCGAATGCCATGCAGATGAATTGATCCATGCAGGAAAAGGTACGAATGCGCTTGTTCCCCTGATAGCGGTGGACACAACGTCTGAAATGCCAATTGGGCAAGTAATCAAGTACTTGCGAAAAGACAGTTTGAGGCATATGCTCCTCCTGCAAATGGGTCATGGAAAACAAGTCCATTTTGCACGAGAACGAAAATCTATCGCAAGCACATTGAAAGAGGTGTTTTTGTTAAAGATACTGGATAGTTACTGTGGTTTGCGTTAAAGTTAACCGGACAGATGTGGTCAGGAGACTTGAACCAACAAGCGGAACCAACAAGAGGAAGACACACAGCCTCCCGAACTCCGTTCGTGAGACGATGCCACACAGTCAAAGCACCCTTGCTTCATTGCTAGAACCCTTACAGGCTCAGGTTACAACGTCCTTGAGAACAATGTTCGATGGGGAGGCAATCGCTTTCACGCTGACATTCTGCGGGACTGCAAACGCCGTCTTGGCAGATGGCGTCGTCGGGGCATTGTGAATCGTGGGCGCAGAGCTGCCGTCGGCATAGATCGTAGGAACAGATCGTAAACGGTGGACACTGACTGCTGCTCTCGCAGGGGAAGACGTCGCAGACGCCGTGAAAACAGACGTAGCCCGTATCGCAGGAGTTCGTGGAGCAGAGAGGAGTCAGGCAGCGAAAATCGAAGCAGTCCTTCTCCACGCCGCAATCGGAATCGTAGTAGCATTCGGCCACATCACAGATGCCACGCAGGCAAAGCAGCTCTTCCGGGCAATCCTCATCCAGGGCGCAATCCGCCAGCACGCAACGTTTTTGAAGACACAGATCCGGTTCCAACGGATCGCACACATAGCCTTCCCCGCAATCGCTGTCTCGATAGCATTGCGTTTCATTGGAATCGCAACGGCCATTATTGCAAACGCTATCCACCGCGCATTCGCAGTCGGTGGCGCAATCCGCCGTGCGGCAGACGCGAGCCTCACAGATTTTCCCTTCTCCGCAATCGATGTCCGACAGGCATTCGGTAGCAGCCAGCTCGCAGATTCCGCCAGCCGCACAGATCCAGCCGGAGGAACAGTCGGTGTCGGTGGTGCATTCGATGGTTGAATTTTCCGCCTGCTGCGTACATGCCGCAAGGAGTATAACGATCCACAAAACCGCGACCCAACGCCAAACACAGCGGTAGCAGGTACAGTCCCTTTTGTGGCGATATGCTGTTTCGTGCAACATCATGACCTGCTTTGGTCTTTAGAATAAATTATCCAGTCCGAAGAACAGTGAGGTTTTGCCGTTTGTTCGCGGTCCGCTCTGCACTCCCATGCGAAGCGTTACGGGCGTGAAATAACCCAGCAGCATGTCCAGGCGCACCTCGCCGCCGTAGCCATAACGGATTTCTCCGGCATCGAACGAGGTCCAGGCATAGCCCGCATCGAAAAACGGCGCGAAGTGAAGCCGCCGGAAGTAAATCGGCAGTGTATAAATTCCGCGATCGATCTGCCAGGCGACGAAACGATATTCGGACTTGAACATCGCGTAGCGATCCCCCGCCTGACTGAGTGGCTCGTAGCCGCGCAGGTAGTTTCCATACGAACGCTCGTTGCGGATCAGATCGTCTACGATATCCTGATCGGGCGGGCCGCCGATGAAAAAGAGCGCACGGTTCTTATAGTCGCTCGCACCGATGCCGCCTTCGATCTTCAGCGCCAGCGAATGACCCTTGATGTACGGCATGGGAATGTATTCCGCGTAACTGGCGGTGGCCGCGATACTGTTGAATTTCCCGCCCAACAGATCGGTTTCGGCACGAACGGCGATGCTCATCGAACGCCCCCTGGCCGTTGCAACAAAACCCGGTTCGCCGTCGCGATCCTGATAGCTCCAGGCGAGTCGAACGCTGGTAGACAAGCCCGTGTCGGCGTAGACCGGCGCGGATTCCAGCGGTTCATATTCATAGCGATTCAACAGCCGCGTGTGGCGGAAGCCCGCGCTGAAAGAAAGCGTATGGCTGTAGTTGCTACCCATGTTTCCGGCGTATTCCCGCCTGCGAAACGGAATCGAAACGGAAAAGGAACCGCTGGTGCGCGCTTCATCCTGATCGACGCGCTGGCCATCCTTGATTCCGGCATCGATCAAGGAGTAGGACACATGCGAGGCGTTGACGGACAAGGTCGGATAGAAACCGCGATACGCATAGGCGACGCCTATCGTCGGATCGGCGCTAAAGACACCCATGGAGGCATCCAGCGTCCAACTGTGATTCCCGACGATATCGTTTCCCCAGATACTGACACCCAGCGTCATGCCATCGTGATCCTCGCCCCAAGTTGGTCGCCATACTTTCGGATACAGCGACGGAAACGGCGAGTATTCTTTTTCCTCGTATGGAACCTCGGGGTCGTAATAGCTGCGGCTGGGGCGAAGTTCCGGCTCATCGGGCAACGGTCCCAGCTTCGTCTGTGTCAAATCGATCCAGGCCAGATCGTAGCCGTTTTTGTGATAGCTGGAAGCGAACAGCCGTCGGCCATCGGGCGAAGCCATGGGAGTGAAAACGCCGTTTAGCACGTTGGTCAACTGGTGCGTCCGGCCCGTTTGCATATCATGCGCATAGATATTGTTGATGCCGGTGCGGTCGGAGGACCAGAACAGCCAACGCCCGTCGAAGGACCAGCTCGGCGAAGCATCCAGCGCGTTGTCGTTCGTCACCGCCAGCAAGCGGTTTGTTTGCAGATCCAGCATGTAGACGTCTTTGAATCCGCCCAAGCGCCAGCCGGTAAAGGCGAGATAGCGACCGTCGGGAGAAAACGCCGGAGTGAAGATCTGGTCGAAACTTTCCGGCGGCAGGGGGCAAACCGTCCGGCCACTGTCGATATTCATGATTTCCAGAAAGGCGCGACCCGGCGCGTAGCGCACGTAAGCGACTCGTTTTCCATCGGGAGCGAAGCTGGGCTCGCGGGCCCGCTTGTTTTTCGTGATCTGCTCAGTCGTGCCCTCCTGCAAATCGTGCAGGTACAACTCGTGATAGGCGTATTCCTTTCTCGAATATCCCACCTGGGAAAAGACGATCCGGCGACCGTCGGGCGCCACACTCGCCCCGCCGTCGACCGTGGTGATGTAAACGATTTCATGCTCCAGCGTGTTCATGTCCAGTACCGCCAGACCTTGCTGATAGGGCCGACCGGGACCATGGAAGTAGAGCAGTTTGTCTCCCGTAGGGAAGAGCACCGGCGAGCGATGCTCCTCGCCGCCATCGGTGATATAGTTGATCTCGGTCAACCCCAGCGCCTTGAGACGCGCGGCGTCGGCCCGATAGCGCTCAACCAGCACCTGGTGCCATTCGTCGTACAGGCGGATGAAATCGTCGTCGGTGATTTTGTCGAGCACCGTGTTCAACGCAAAGGGAATCAAGCGTTGACCATAGAGATATCCCAGCGCGGCAAAGGTTTTCTGGCCGTACTTGTCCGCCAGATATTGCATGAACTTGGCACCGTACAGATACCACAAGGTGGCGCGTGGCCAGATATCGCCGTTAGAGCCGATCTGATCGATTTCCCGGAAATTGTCCTCCAGCACGTCGGTGCGCAAATACATTTCATATACGCTGGAACGTTCCCGCCCGCCGGAGGTAAAAAATGATTCGTGAAAGACCGCCATGCCTTCCGAATACCAGCGAGGCACCGCCTGGTTGGGTTGAAGCAGCCCGCCGAAAATGTGATTGATGACGCGCGGCAGCCCGGACTTGGTATCCAGCGCGACGACGTGCGTGTGCTCGTGGGAAACCAGTACCCGCAGCCAGTCGTCGTAATCGTTCAATGCGCTGTCCGCCTCTGGCGGTACGGCATAGAGCGCCGTTTTATTGTAGGGGTAAACATTGACGAAGCCGTTTGGCGAATCGACGTGATCGACGAGCACGACTTCCGTCTTCAAACCCGATTCGTACTCCAAGAGGCTGACCAGTTCGGCGTGCACCGCCTCGGACATCCTGGCCACCTGTACGGCCATCTGTTCGAGCCCCTGATGATAGCTGATTCGAAAATGCTCGGTTTCCAGGGTTCGCCAGACCAGATCGGACGGATACGCCCACACATCGCCGACTCGCAGCCATAACGACAACAACACGAACAGCATGCCCACCACGCAACGACAGACGAAACCCGCCTTCCGCCCACCGCGCACCCTTCGGGTTTCCGATTGCTTCGGATGGACCTGTTCAGAGGTTGTGAAACCGCGTGTACTCATCGACTCCTCATCGGCTGTTCGCTATCATCATAGTGCAAGGCAACCGCATGTGAAAGAAAATGTGGACAATTAAAGCTTAGCGCCCCCTTTTAATGGCGATCGGCTCCACCGCTTCGAAACGCTGCGCCAACTCCAACGCCGCCAGCATGCCATCACCCATCGCGATGGAAACCTGCCGATTGCGCCCGTGCGCCAGATCTCCCACCACGAACAGTCCCGGCTGTTTCGTTTCGCCGAAAGCCGAAATCGGCACAAGCGGAACCCGCCCGGAATCGGAAACCACCGAAGGCGGACGCGCCTCGCGTCCGATGCAGGGCAGCACGTAACGAAACGGGCCATCCTGCGGAAGATCGCCGCGCCGAACCGCTGTTGCACCGATTTTCCACTGCGGCTCGGAAGAATGCCGGATCGTCACACCCACTTCCCGCGCCGCATCCACAATGCGCGCCAGGGCTTTAAGCCGGGTGGAGCGATGCACCAGCGTGACGTTGAACCCGGCAGAGGCCAGCCTGCCGGCCTGATCGAAGGCTACATCCCCACCACCGATCACCAATATGCCCTCTTCGCAAGGGGGCGGCAACTCCGCTCCCTGCCAGAGAAAAGGAGTCAGTTCAGGCGGCTCGGTCAACGTCAGCGGCGTCAAGCCGCAGGCCAGAACCACCGCCTGGGCATCGTAGCTGTCCTCATCCGTTTGCAGGCGAAAACGGGAATCGACCAGAATGCGGCGGATGCGCGCACAAACCGGGACGATATCGAAAGCGGCCAGATGTTCCTCAAAACGTCGGGCAATCTCCTCCCCCGGTCCACCGGCTGGCATGACCGGGAAGTTTTCGACCCGCCAGGCAAGGCGAATCGTTCCTCCAGCCCGCTCGGCTTCGAAGAGCTTGACAGTCACTCCCATGCGCAGCAGTTGCACCGCACAGGTGATTCCCGATGGACCGGCTCCGACAATCGCGACCTGGCATTCCGTCATGGTCTCACGTCTCCAGCTAACAGATCTTCCAGCAACATCGTTTTCCCGATTCCATCTTCCACAGCTTCCAGCGCCCGCAGCTGCTGCCGCTCGGTCCAGGCCGCGCAGGCATCCGCCAGCATGATCGGAAACAGCCCATGGCAAACCGCGTCACGCGCCGTGCTTTCCACGCACAAATGGCTGGTCACTCCGGCTAGAAACAGCTTGCGCACCTGCTGCGACTGCAACCAGCCAAGTAATTCCCGAGATTGAAAAGCGGAATAGCTCTGCTTATCGAACACCGGAATATCTTCCGATATCAACTGTTTATCTATATCAGCCCACTCATCGGAGGCCATCAGGGGCTGACGCCACAGATGATCCATGGGAAAGAGATTCGCCCCTTCTTCGTGACCGTGGCGTGTTGCGGCAACCGGAATTCCCGCCTGTCGCGCCCATTGGATGGCCAGCACAAGCCGTTGCCGAATCGCCTGCGAAGCCGGAACGAAAGCCCGCGATTCCGGATCGAGAAAAAAGCGTTGCATGTCAATCAGCAACAGCGCCGAGTTCCCTTCCGGCAGCGGTTTGGGACGTCGACCGGTTCGCTCCCGCACGCGCTCCAACCACGCATGGGCCGACTCCGTCAGTGTTTCCTCTGTGACATATGCTTGCTTCGGTAGCGGCACGACGACTCCTTCCAGCTTCGATAGCCCCGAATTTCTTTTTTGCCAAGCCTACCATTTTCAACTATCTTGCAACAAATGCTTTCATCATTCCAGTAGATTCGTTACGATTGCCTATAAGGAACCGGAATGTTTGGTACGACAACGTGAGGAGGAACCGGACCATGACTTTACGAACCCTGGCCATCTTTGCCGCTTTGCTGGTTTCCATTGGCCTACTTAGCGCCTGCGATACGCAGCAAGAAGCCCGAGCGCGGGATATCCTGAACACCTCCGAATACGGCGGAAACCTGAAAACCGCCGAACGTATGTTGCGACTGGATGACTTTCGCGAGTTCGAACAGGCGGAAGTTCATTTTTTAATGCTGCGCTTGAAAGATCGTGACGACGTACATACCGCCGGTTGGCTGGCGCAGCTTTATGTGGCCTGGACAGAACAATTGCGCAGTGAAATCGACTTGTTACGCCTGAAACTGATCGCGGCGGAACTGGCCGATCAGCAATCGGAACGGATGAATGTGCTGCAATTACTGGATCTGCGCACCAACCAGCTTGGCGAAGTCACCGAAAGCGCTCGTCTATTAGGCGGGGTGATCGTCCGCTACAATCCGGACACCTACATCGGTCACCGCGTGATGGCCGACTATTACCGGGTGATGGGCGACCGGGAAGCCATGCAGAAGGAGATCGAAGAGGTCAAAAAACTGAACCCCGACAGCGTGGGTCTGCTGTTCATCCAGGGCGCGGCATTGGCCGGTTTCGATCACGATTACAAGGGAGCGATTCAACTCTACAACCAGGCGTTGGAAAAAGATCCGATGTTCATTAAAGCCTTGTATTTCAAGGGGCTTGCACAGGAACAACGGGGAGAGAAAGACGCCGCCGCTTTGACCATGCAGCAGGTGCTGGAAAAATCCCCCAAGCATCCGGGCGCAACCGCTTATGTGGCCTTGAACCAGTATATCGATTCGCTGGGCGAGGAAGCCCGTCTTGAATTTGCGGAAATGACGAAGAATCAGGTGGATCGCACCACCTTGACCGACGTGCCGCGCCTCGTGTTCTGGGTTGGCGAATGGATCAACGGTCAACCTCGTTTGCGTTACCGACTTTCCGGGCTGCCTTACGGACGCGCCGACGTGCGCCTGGACATTTCTCTGATCGAAGGCGACCAGCGAGTTGTAGACACCAAAGAGGAAAAAATTCACCTGCTGCCCGGCGGATTTACAAGTGGGACGGCCAGTTTCGCCGGAATCAAGATCGATCCGAAAGAGTATTATTCAATCCTGGTACGTGTGATGGCGAAAACACCGGAAGAGCAAAGCTATCAAACCGTCGAGGCACATCGTACGCAGTTGATCAACCCGACCGACTTGATGCTGAAATAGAGCAGATATTATTTATTTCTGTTCATCGAACTCTGGTAGGTCCGCAGGTGGGTGGAATCATGGGCGAACCGCATGTTGCTCATGCTCCAAAATAATAAACACGGGCAAGCTCCATTCCATTCCGCTTGGCCACGTGCCACCCTTTGCCATGGCCACTCGACCGACATTCGCTTGATTTTGATAACAGTCGCTACAGCTGAAATAGAAATAGCGAATCAATCAGACTCGCTCTCGACTTTCGGCGAGGCGTTACTGGGAGCAAGCGTGAAGCGCGGTCCCTTGGCGGTGTGTGTATAAAGCAGCACATCGTAGCTGCGCCACAAGTTACCGTCCGCGAGTTCGATCCAGGCAAAGTATTCCACCATGACCAGACCGTACACTCGCTGCACGTTCAATGGATGAATGGTCACCTTGCGCACTTCCAAAGCCGGTGGAACATCCACTCGCCGGTGCAGATCCCGTAATAACTCACCATGTCGCTCCGCCTGGGTGCGCTCGTCGAACATCGCCGTGGCTGCTTCCGCCCGATCGGTCAGCAGCAAGGTCAACAGCTTCTGGATCTGCTCTTTGACCGCCGGGTCCAAGTCCACCCGCGTGCGGGGATACTCTGCAAGAACCTGTTCCTGCTCGATCAATCCGACGATGCCCTCCGTGGAACGCACTTGCAGGCGACTGCCGCGCTGTTGCTGCAAGGATACCAACGCTGGAACAGGCAATGTAGCAAGAACCTTTTCCGAATCGAGGGCTTTCAACTCGCCGCCGTTGACGATGGCATAGCCTTTGCGCTCATACTCCGTTTCCGTAGTCCACGCTAGCGGTTCCAACACGATGGGACCGATGCGCTGCAAGCCCACCGAATCGATCCAGTGAGCCTCCACCACACCCAACACCTGCTCCGGCTTTTCGCCGATCACGCCGGAAGATAAGCGCCCGCTGCGCAGCGTGGTGCAGAAAAAGGCATCCGCCTGCACGGTTTTCGGGATGCCGGAGCGCGCGGTGGTGTGGCGAGCCTGCCCCACCGCTCCCAGGCGACCGTCGGGACCGTCGACCAGTAACGAAGCGCGCAGTTCGATCTGCTCGATGGGTTGCAGACCGTGATTCATCAGACAGCCTTCCCAACTAAAGTACCAATCTCCGTTGGCGCTGCGCTCGATCCGTTGCACGCGGGCAACGGGTGTAAATGGGTGATCGGCAAGTTTCAGGCGTTCCATCCGATAGGCCAGCACGGCATCGGCTTCCAACAGACGAGGAGACTTTTCCCCTTTATTGACGGCGAATTCCCATTCCAAATGGATCGATTCCAATTTGGCGGAGGCTTCCACCAGCCAGGCATCCCGCTCGCGCTGCGCCTGCCAGTTCACCTCTACCGTACGACCGAAATACAACTTGGCTGAATTCTCCAACCACAAAGAGGCGGGAATTAACGCGTTCATTCGCTTGGCCGTGCGCTCCCAGCCGCCCGCAGCGACGGCCTCACGCATGGAAGCCGTTTGAACGAATTCGACCTGCCGTTGGCCCTCGCAGGCGAACAACAGAGCAAGCAGCACACCGCAAAACAGCATCTTCCAGAATGTTCGGGCAATCGTTTTCATACGCGAGATGTATCACAGTTGCAAAGCGCTTCTCAACTTTTTATGCGTTCCCAAATGTCCGAAGCTACCTATTCGTGTTTGTCTGTTGACAGCCTCTGCCCTTCCCTGCTACCTTCCCGGTCCATGACACGACGATGCGGCTACAATTCGATCACGCCCCCCGCCCTGCTGCTGGGTCTGCTGCTGCTTCTTCTGACGACTGCCGGTTGCGGCTATCGCTTCGGGGAAACGCGCTCCGAATGGGCCAAGCCAGGAACAAGGCTGTTTATTGCGGTTTTCGTGAATGATACTCACGAGTTCGCAGCGGAAACCGCTTTTACGCAGCAAGCGCGGCAAGCCTTTTCCGGTCGCGGCAGCTTCGATCTCGTCACAAAGGATCGAGCCGAATACCAGCTACAGGGACGCATCGTGTCGGTGTCGCAGAATATCGCGGTGAGCCTTTCCGAGCAGGGGCAACGAGTCGGCATCGCCGAGGTGGAAGTGGCCATCGACTTGAAGCTGGCCGATGCCGCCGGGGCTGTCTTGTGGAGTTACTCCATGCGTGATAGTATCGACTACCCCGGCTCAGCCAGCCTGTTGCGCATGGATGCCGGGCGAGAAACGGCGCTACAACAACTAGCCGGGCGCATGATGCAACGCGCCTATCATGAACTAGCGGAGTCCTTTTAATGGCCACAGCAAAACCACGCAGCCGGGCGAAAAACCGGCTTAAACCGGAAGACCTGCTCGCCTCGCTTTTAAAAGACGAGATCAAGCCCGTTTATTATCTCCACGCCTCGGATCAACCGCCGCGCGGCGCGGACAAGAAAAAGGTCAATCCCTTCAATGATTATCTGCTGGATAAAGTGCTTCACGAGATACGACGTATCGTTGTCGATGGCAACCTGCGCGACATGAATTACTCGGGCTTTACCGCGCCCGAAGCCGATATGAAAAGCGTGATCGAGATCGCCGAGACCTACCCGATGATGCGCCCCAAAAGACTGGTAGTGGTGAAGGACGCGCACGAGTTCAACGCCGAACAGTGGCGTGTGGCCGAACGTTACCTGGCCAACCCCAGCCCGACCACCTGCCTGGTCTTCATCGGCGTTCACCTGCCCACCCGCAACAAAGGCGGCGAGGCGGCCAAGCAGTCGCTGCTTACTCACGCCGCCATGGCGCGCTTTGCACCCTTCACCAGAGATCGCGAAGCCCTGCCGGTATTGAAGCTGGAACTAAAGCGCCGAAAAGTCAAAATCGAGGAACGCGCCATCAGCATGTTGATGGAATACATGGGCCTGGACTTGAACGAGTTGCTACAGGCCATCGATAAACTCGCGTTATTCGTGGGTGAAGGCAACGCCATCGGATGCGGCGACGTCGAGAAATGCATCACCAGTTCGCGCGTGGAAGACATCTGGAAATTGCAGGACGCCATCGCAGCCAGGCAACTCGGCCCATCCCTGCGCATCATGACCAAACTGATGGAAAACAGCAAACCGGAGGACGACCTGCTGCTTTTGGGGGCGCTGTATCGCGTGTTGCAGGAGTTGGCGCAACTGCGCCAGAAACTCGATCAGGGTTTGCGAGCCCAAGCCCTACTGAGCGAATATCCCGGCCCGCCCTGGAAAGCAAAGATCCGCGTACAACAAGCCTCTGCTTTCCCAACAGTGGCACTAGTCAAGGCTCTGAACAACTTGCACACCTGTGACCGCGCCATCCGTTCCAGCCAGGCTCCACGTCACACGCATTTCGAGCGCTTCGTCATGCAGACCTGCTCCAGGTAAGATGAGCATTGGCGGATGCTTTTTTCTTCCTTGATGGTGAGCTTTTCGAAAATTCCAGGCTTTCAGGCTACAAACCCGACTTATTCAGCTTCGACTCAAAAACGCGAGGATGTCTTCGGCTATCGTCCGGTTGAAGCCATCGACGGCGGCAATATCCTCTACTTTAGCCAGCTTCACCTGCTTTAGCGAACCGAAATGACGCAACAGCGCCTGTGCCCGTTTCGGCCCGATACCGGGGATATCGAGCAAACCGGAACGCAGGTTCTGCTTGCTGCGTAACTTTCGATGGTAGGTAATGGCAAAACGATGCGCCTCGTCCCGAAGTTGCTGTAGCAGATTCAGTTCGGCGGTACCGGGTTTCAATACGACGGGATTCTTGATGCCTGGCCGGAACACCCGCTCGGGAGTGCGCAGCTTGCCCTCGAATTCCTCCGCGATTTGCCCTTCACCCACCGATTCCTTTAAACGCGACTTGGCCAGTGATGCCAGTTCAACATCCTTCACCTGCAATTCATCGAACACGGCTAAAGCCATATTGAGCTGCCCCTTGCCACCATCAACCAGAATCAGATCGGGTAGATTGCCTTCCTTGATGCCTCGTTCCATGCGACGCGAAAGCACCTCGTGCATCATGGCGAAATCGTCGGGACCGTCCGTCAACTTGATGCGGTAGCGACGGTACTCACGCACTGCCGCCTCGCCTTCGATAAAGCAAACCATGGAACCGACCGCCAACCTCCCCTGGATATTGGAAATGTCGTAGCATTCGATTCGCACTGGGGAACGCTTAAGACTCAATGCCTGCTTGAGCCGCGACAGCACTTTTTCCCGCGCGCTTTTCTTGCTAGCCATTTCGGCGAAGGCATGCGCCGCATTCTGCATGGCAATACCCAATAAGCGAGCCGGTTTTCCCCGCTCCGGAAGCGACAGGTTCACGCGTGTGCCGCGTCGCTCCGACAGCCACTCCTGAACGCCCTCGTGATTGTCCGGCAATAGCGGAAGCAATATCCGCTGCGGCAAAGGCCACACGTCTTCGTAGTATTGCGACAAGAAACCGCTGATGGTAGCGGTATCGGAAAGCGCCCGGCAATCGATGAGCTGACTCACGCGGTCCACCATGCGCCCCAGACGCACCTTTACCACCGTAAACACCGCCACTTCGCCTTTGCGCAACCAACCGATGACATCCCAATCGACATCCTTGGACAGATCCATCACCTGCTTTTCAAGAGATCCACTGACCGCCTGAATCTGGTCCCGGTATTTCGCCGCCAGTTCATATTCCATATTCTCCGAAGCCCGTTGCATCAACGGTTCCAGTTCCTGAACCAAAAGCTCTTTTTTACCTTCCAGAAACATGCGCACCCGGCGCACTTCTTCATGATAATCCTTTGCTTCAACCGGCAAGGAGCAAGGCCCCTTGCAACGGCCCATCTGATAACGCATACAGGGCCGCTTGGCGGCTTGAAACGCACGTTCGGTGCAATCGCGCAGCGCAAAGTGCTTGTTGACCAGACGCAGCATCTCCCTTGCCTTGCCCGCTCCGGAATAGGGACCAAAGTAAAGCGCACCGTCCTTTTTCCGTTTGCGAACCACTTGCAGACGGGGAAAATCCTGGTGCAGATCGAGTCGCAGGGAGAAGAAGTTGGTGTCGTCTTTGATGCGAACGTTGTATTGCGGACGATGTTTCTTGATTAGAATGTTCTCTAACAGTAACGCTTCTTTTTCACTTGTCGTAAGGAAGAATTCCACATCCGCGAGCAAGCGGTCCAGGATCAGGACAAAGGGTCGGGTATCGCTGTTGGGCGTAATATACTGATGCATGCGGTTGTGTAGATCTTTGGCTTTGCCGATATAGAACACACGTCCCCTAGCATTTTTCATCATGTACACGCCCGGCTTATGAGGCGCACCGTGCAGAATTTCCCGGACCGTTGCCATCGAATACCTCCAACTGTGGTTATCCTAGGCAAGCATATCCGCCGGGGCAAGGGAATTCATCAATCCGATTGAATTGGCGAGCCCTCCCTTTCCACGATCACCTTATGGTTTGCGCCTTCATGGAAAGGGAGAGTTGGGGGATGGGAGTTTTGAATGTTCAAGCAGTGGCCGACAGGTGCGCCAAAGCGCAGCATCGGCAAATTATTGGATAGGATTCAGAACATGGTGAATTTTCTCGGCAAGGTTCTCCATTGAATAAGGCTTGCTGAGAAACGGCGCATCAATGGGTATCATACCTTCCTGGCAAACAATCTGGTGCGTGTATCCTGAAGTGTAAATCACCTTCATTTCCGGGCGTTGCTCGAGCAGTTGCTTAGCCAACTCAACACCATTGCATTCCGGAAGGACAATGTCGGTCAGCAGCAGATCGATCCGTTCTTTGATGCTTTGGCATTGATAGATCGCTTCATCGCCGTCGCCGGCTTCATACACCCGATAACCGATACGTTGCAGGATCGTTTTCGCCACCTGTCGAATAATGGAATCGTCCTCTACCAGGAGAACACATTGGGATTCCCTTGGCTTTTCTGGCTTGCCGATCGATTCGGGCTTGAGTTCACGAATGGAATCGGAAGTTGGAAAAAACACACGGAACGTACTTCCAACGGAAGGCGTCGACTCCACCGTGATTGCACCTCTGCTCTGTTTGACGATGCCATAAACGGTAGCGAGTCCCAACCCCGAACCTTTATCCACAGCTTTTGTAGTAAAGAAAGGATCAAATATTTTATCCAACACATCCGGCTCGATACCGCAACCGTTGTCTTCAACGGTCAAACACACATACTCACCAGCCTGCATATCCGGCCAAACCTGACAATAATCATCATCCAAAATGACATCTTTTAAAGCAACAATCAGTTTTCCACCGCTTTCCATCGCATCACGGGCATTAACGACCAGATTCACGAGAATCTGTTCGAACTGCACAGGATCCATGTATACGGGTTTAATCGACTTTCCCGGCTTGATTTGTAGAGTGATGTTCTTTCCAATCAGATGGTGGATGATATTTTCTCCACTTTCAATGACATCATTCAGATTCAGCAAGGATGGAGAATTCGATTTGGAACGTGAAAATGCAAGCAGTTGCCTGGTCAATGCCGCCGCTTTATCGGCAGCACGGTATACTTCCTTCAACACACCGGACAATTCCTCATTGTCCTCAATCAGCTCGCCAGCCAACGAAATATTTCCCATAATCGCGGTAATCAAATTATTGAAATCGTGAGCAACCCCACCGGCCAGCCGACCGATGGCTTCCATTTTATGGAAATGAAGCATATGATTTTGAAGCTGCTCTTTTTCCTTTTCGATACGCTTTTTTTCCGTTACATCGCGAATAACTTCAACAGCTCCCGCCACGCGCCCCTGCGCATCGCGTAAAACACGTGCCGTTGCCTCAACCTGGCGGGGAGAACTTCCCAGACCAGGAACGGAAACGGTAAAACTCTCGATCTCATCCGCCATCGTCGTTTCAGTACTCGATTCGTCACTCAAATAACGATCCAGCACGCGATCCAACAACAGCGATTTTCGTACTTTGTAAAAAGGAAGAGCGTATTCGAAGTTCCCTCGTCCCAGAATATCCTTACTTTCAATTCCCGTTAATTCCATCATCATTTGATTCCATGCAATCACTCGATGATCGCGATCGACAGCAAGGATCGGTTCGGGAACGAAATCCAAAATTTCCAGGCCAATCGCTTGAATATTCTCAACTGTGGGAACAGATTCGGTCTCGTTCGTATTCGTTTCCATAGTAGCAGTCAACTCGCCGGAACGATCGGTTGCACGATCACAATTGTCATCAATGGCAGTGTGCTGTTTCTTGCTCTGCACAAATTCAGGTTGTTTTTCCGGCACACACATGTTCGGCTCCATTCCGGATAATATTTCTATTTTTGCGCATAAACGAATCGGGTAGGACTCTTTCGAGTCCTACCCGATGAAGTGACCTAGAATTCTTTGAAATCAGGATCATCGTCCAAGGGGATGATGTCTTCCGGGGCTAGGCGAATGCCGTCACCTCTGGAGGTGCTCAGTTCACCGTTGTTACTCTTGGGTTTCTGAGCTTTCGGTTTGCTTGGTGCGCCGCCTGTCGGTCCTGAAATTTTCTTGGCACCACTACCGCCACGGCGTGCGAGCGTGAACTGTGCGACCATGCTGGCCAGTTCCTGCGCCTGACTGGACAGCTCCTCTGCCGCGCTGGAAGATTCTTCCGAGTTGGCGGCATTCTGCTGCGTAACCTTGTCCATTTGAGCGACGGCCAGGTTGACCTGCTCGATACCACGTGATTGCTCGTTGCTGGCAGTGGCGATTTCTCCGACGATCTCCGTCACTTTACCAACCGACTCGGTGATCTCCATCAGCTTGTCGCTGACCGATTTGGAAATGGATTCACCGTTCTCGGAGAGCTGCACCGATTGATGAATGAGTTCCTCGGTCTTCTGTGCGGCGTCTTTGCTGCGCAGAGCCAGGTTACGAACTTCTTCGGCGACCACTGCGAACCCGCGGCCCGCTTCACCCGCCCGAGCCGCTTCGACGGCGGCATTCAGGGCCAGCAGGTTGGTCTGGAATGCGATTTCATTGATGTCGCGAATGATTGCAGAAGTACCTTCCGCCGCTTCGCGGATCTGCTTCATGGCCTCCATCATGCGCACCATCTCTTCTTTACCGTCATTAGCGGCCTGGCGCGTCGATTTGGCCATCGCGTTACCCTGGTTGGAGTTTTCCGCGTTCTGCTTGGTCATGCTGGCCATTTCTTCCAGGCTACTGGAGGTTTCTTCCAGAGAACTGGCCTGCTCGCTGGCACCCTCGGCCACAGCCTGACTGGAGGATGCAATCTGGTTACTGGCGCTGGCCACCTGGTCGGAAGCATCCGCAACCATGCCCATGGCATCGTGCAGGGCCTCGGCCATAATATTCAGCGAATTCTTGATATTGGCATGATCGCCGCGATAGTCACCGGTTACACGCGCAGTCAAATCGCGGTTGGCCAATTTATCCAGCACATCCCCGGATTCACGAATCGGCTCGATTACGGCGTTCAAGGTTTCATTGACACCATTGACGATCTTGGCAAAGTCGCCATTGTGACGTTTCGCATCGGCACGCTTGGACAAGTCGCCATCCAAGGCGGCGGTAACCAGATCCTGCATATCCACAACTAACAGACCGACCGCATCCACACAGGTATTGAGAGCATTCTTGATCTTGTTGAAATCGCCACGGTACTCATCGGTGATTTTCTCAGGAATGTCACCAGCGGCAATGCGTTCCACATAGTTCATCGTCATCGTGATGGGATTGACGAATGCTTCGACCAAGTTGTTGATCCCACCAACCAGATCTTTGTAACCACCCTGGAAGTTATCCGCCTGGCCGCGTTTGGAGAGATCGCCATTCTGCACGGCCTGAATCAAACCATTGGTTTCACCAAGCAACTTCTGGATGACCTGCACCATGTCGCGTAGAGAGATCGCCAGTAGATCTTTGCCGGAGCGCGGACTGATGACCACATCCGTATCACCGCTACTCACGCTCTGAGCAGCCAGCACCATTGTTTTCTGCGCTTCTATCATCTTCTGGAAGGCTTCTCCCAGTTCACCCACCTCATCTTTACTGGTAACTTCCACCTCCTGTTCAATGTCACCTTCCGCCAGCGCATTAGCCACTTCCACCATCTTCACCAACGGTTTGGTAATGCGGTTGGAAACCAATAATGAAGCAACGCTTGCCAGGATCAGCATGAGAATCGCGCCACCGACACCCCAAGCGATCATGCGACCGAGAGAATTATCCACTCGCGCCTTGGCGGCATGGAAATCATCTTCGTAAGCACCCGCACCGATAACCCAATCCCATTCCTCAAAGTACGTGACAGCCGTAAGTTTGTATCGGGCTTCAGCATCGCCCTCGTTCTTCCATGGGTAGCGTACGAAATCGACCGAGCCTTTGCTGGTGGCAACCGCTTTGTCGACGACATCGTGAATGAAGTATTCGCCATTGCTATCTTTGGCATCATAGATATTTTCACCATCGCGCTTGCCGCCTGCGGAGATGATGTATTCACCTTTCTGCTGACCCGACCCGCCCAGAACGAAGACGTATCCGGTTTTTCCAACGACCACATCCATAATACCCTTGCGCAAGCTGCTGATATCCTCCTGCTTGATGGCCGCCACTGCCATACCCACAACATTGTGTTGCTTATCGAAGATGGGGCCGTAAGCCGTCAGATACATGCTACCCAGTAAATAGATCTTACCCCTGTAAGTCTGTCCGTTCTTGATCGCAGCAATAACGGGATTGGGGGAGCCATCGCTCTTTACCGCAGGAACGTAGGTCCCAATCGCCCGTTCGCCGCGTTCGTTGACCACATTCGTCGAGACTCGCAGCATTTCACCGGCATCGTTCATGCGTTGGAAAATGGTGAGTGTCCCTCCGATAAGATTAATGATGTCATCAACGACCGGGCTTTTTTCGGAAAGCTCACGGTTTTGTCCTAACCAAGTATTGCCAACCAGCATTTTGGGCAGTTCAACCATTCGGCCGGATTTGCTTTCCTGATTGATGGCATTCCACTGTACCTTTTCATAGGAAAGCTGCACACCTGCTCTATTTAATTCGTTCTCGATCACTTTCAAGTTGTGGGAGAGTTGCATATCCAACGACTCTTGTGTGGCACGCGCCATCAAGTAGACATCCTTGGCGATCTTGCTGGTTTCGTTGCGGGCCAGTTCATCCAGTTCCTGCCCGATATCCTCCTTGAGTCCCCCCTTCTGATAAACAATGATGCCAACCATGGCAACCGCCACCAGCACAATGGCTGAAACACTCAAAAGGATAATCTTGGATTTGACGCTTCTTAATTGCAACATGTCGTTTTCCTTTTCCCCTGGTAATTATTAATTGTTACGATTCACTAAATGATTCAGGACATTACTTAATTCACGAAAGTCATCGTCGAAACTGGTCAGGTATCTTGGTCGCAACTTGTGTGCAAGCGAGACGATATGTTTTTCCGTACTGGGAATTACCAACAGCAGTGTAAGTGAATTCAAGCGATCCGCAACAACAGCCAGTTCGGTCAGGTCATCATCGGATTTCGCCAGTAACACACCGATGCTGCCCGGCTCGAGGTATTGATGGGTTCGCGATAAAAAGGTTTCGATTGTATCGAAGGTTTCCAGGTAAGTTTGATCTTGGCCGTTTTCCAGTACAGACCGTAATCGCTCTCCAGAATAAGTCTCTTTCGGGATTAGTGCGAGTATCGTCATCTGCTGGGCCTTTCCTTCAAGAAGTCAAATTTACTGCTCGGTAATAAGCAATAAGCAACTTCCGGGCCAACTTGAGCGCATGAAAGGGAAAGCTAATTCTCAGCGGGGTACTTTCACACCTGATCGAGATACGCGCATTCAATAAAAAGATATAATAATAAATATTTACAACAAGTTAAGACATCCACCCAAAAGCACAAAACACGCACGTCCTGCGTTTTCTTGATGCTAGTAACGAGCAACTCGTCGTCTTAATTCGGTTCACATCCACATTAGCTGGACAGATAACGTCTTATGAAAGAAGACAGTGTCTTTGAATGATGGACTTTCGCGGGGAATTATTCGCGGAAACAAGCAAAAATCACAGGAGAATTAATCGTCGTTGCGATCGGTGAAGCCTTGAGCTTTGAGCAAACTGTACAACCGAGAACGCGACAGGTCAGCCAAGCGACAAGCTTCTTTAATATCGGACTTCGCCAGGGTCATCAGATCTTGAAGATACCGTTGGTCCATATCCGCAATCACTTGCTCCCTGTACTCTTTATAGGAAGGAAATCGATCCGATTGCAGCAAACCGGTACCACTTATTTCCTCTGTCTGGACCTGAGCCTGAGCCTGCACCTGTCCCTGTTCAACCGAGGAACGCGCTATATGTACGCGAAAATGGGTCGGCAGATGTTTCGGATAAATGATATGATCCTGGTAGGCAGCGGTGATTCCGCGCTCCAGTGTATTGATGAATTCCCGAACATTCCCAGGCCAGTCGTAGGAAGTCAGAATTTCCAATAATTCCGGTGAAAACCCTTTGGGAGGAATATTGAATTTCTCACAAATTTTGCTGCTGTAATGAACAATCAGATCTTTAATGTCGGATTTGCGAACACGTAAAGGAGGCAGTTCAATGGGGAAAGAGCGCAAGCGGAAAAGCAGATCTTCTCTGAAAGAGCCTGCTTGCACCATTTCCTGCAAGTTCCGGTTTGTGGCGGCAATCAGACGAAAATTACTGGTGACCTCGCTGTGACTGCCGATCGGGCGAAAGCGTCTTTCTTGTAACACACGCAAAAACGCTTTCTGCAACGACATCGGCAACTCACCGATTTCATCCAAAAATAGCGTGCCCCCATCTGCCTGCAAGATCAAACCTTCACGACTTTTATCCGCGCCGGTGAACGCTCCTTTGACATGCCCAAACAGCATGCTTTCCACCAGCGTATCCGGTAAGGCGGCACAATCAACCACAACAAAATTCTGATCTGCACGGGTACTGTTCAGGTGAATGGCATTGGCGAACAATTCCTTGCCGGTTCCCGTTTCTCCCGTAATCAATACGTTTGTGTCCGTTGTGGCCGCCTGCGCTACCATTTCCAGCATGGAACGAATCTGAGGGCTATTGCCGATAATCCCCTCACGCAGCAGTACCATCGGAGCTTTTCGCTGCTGCTTTTCTTCTCGATACTGCAAAGCACGGGTCAATGGAAGAATCATGGCATTTAGCGAAGAGGCTTTTTCGATGTAGTCCCATACCCCGCTCTGGATCGCCAACTCGGCACCGTCGGGATCGCCAGCCCCGGTAATGATCACCACTTCCGGAGCGTTTGGGATCGCATTGATATCAGGAAGAATGTCCAGCCCATTGCCGTCCGGTAACCCGACATCGAGAAACACGACATCGAACGCTTCCGTCTCCAGTTGCTTAAGTCCTTCGGACAAAGTAAACACCATCTGACAACCATGCCCCAGACGGCTCACTTTGCGCGAGAGCATCTCCGCCATCATCCGATCGTCATCAATGATCAGAATATTCGCCATTGAATTAAAACCTACCTCCCCTTTTACCTGTCATCCAAGATACGCCGAATCGTTCGAGCAGTATCATGCACCGTCAAAGGTTTGAAAAGAAATTCTTTGATCCCAATTACTTCCGCTTGCTCCAGCATATTGCGATCACCATAACCGCTGGCCATGATAATGGGAATATCCTGTCTAATCTTAAGAATCTCTTCCGATAAACGAATTCCCGTCATACGAGGCATCGTGTTGTCCGTAATCACAAGATCGAAGCGATCAGGAGCTTCCTTGAAAATATTCAATGCTTTCTCGCTACTGGTTTCGCTGGTAACGAAATATCCCAAACGCTTCAACATGCGCTGGCTCATCCGAACCAGGCCTTCCTCATCATCGACCAGGAGAATTCTTTCATTACCCAGATAGGGCATATGGTCTTCGAGGTTGCTTTCCTGCACCTGACCTTCAAAAATCGGCAAGTAAACTTCAAACGTGGAACCGACATTCACTTCGGAATTCACATTGATTACGCCATAGTGATCTTGGACGATTCCATGAACCACCGATAATCCCAGTCCGGTACCGTCCTGAAGATCCTTGGTGGTATAGAAAGGTTCGAAAATGCGCTGCTGCACTTCTCCGCTCATTCCATGACCGGAATCTTTCACGACCAATCTGGCAAAGGGACCGGATTGGGGAATTTGCAAATGCCGGGCGGATTCTTCATCCAACACCACTTCCCCAAATACGATATCGAGTTCGCCGCCTTCTTCTTTCATGGCGTGAGAAGCGTTGGTGACCAGATTGATTAGAATCTGATGAATCTGGGTTGGATCGGCTTCGATAATGCAAGGAGCCGGAGAAATATCCTGAATGATCTCGATGGTTGACGGCAATGAGGCGCGCAACATCTTCAGAGTCTCTTTGACAATGATGCGCATATCGACCGGGATCTTTTCCACTTTCTTCTGTCGACTGAACGCCAGAATCTGTCCGACCAGATCGCGCGCTCTTCGGCTTGCCGAAAGAATCTGATTGAGATCTTCCTGGCTGGGATTATCTTTGGGCAACTCATCTTGCGCCATTTCAGTACAACCCATGATAATCCCTAGAATATTGTTGAAATCATGCGCAATCCCTCCAGCCAGTGTACCCAAGGCATCCATTTTGCGGGATTGGTGCAACTGTTCTTCCAAACGAGCTTTTTCTTCTTCCGCCTTATGACGATCGGTGATGTCGATTCCGACCAGGGTCACGTAGTCGACTTGCCCATAGGCATCGAAATGGGCGGTGGTAGACCAGGTGATTAACCGCTTGATTCCCTTGCGAGTGACCCAGTGGTTGATCGGAGTTTCGTGCTTCTCCTTGTTTTTCAGCTTTCGGAAAATCACTTTCATTCGATCGGTTTCTTCCGAGAGCATCAAGGTATCCCAGAGGAAACGATCTTTCACATCCTTGAGCCGATAGCCCGAAAGTTCCTCGCAGGCACGATTGAAGCGAATGATCTTCCCTTCCTGATCCAGCACGGTAACCAGTGCTGCGGAATTCTCGAAGATACCAGCAACGAAATCCCGTTCCTTTTGGAGCGCGTCCTGTACAAATCGGGTTTCGGTTACGTCGCGTGTCGCTCCGATCAATCCGATCGGCTTTCCATCCTGCGGGTCATATAAACTTCGAGTGGTGATTTCCAGCCATTTCGATTCTCCGGCACGCCCCATCGCTCTTAGCGTCAAGGTTACGGTATGCGGCTGCTGGGATTCGGAGTTTTCCTTTTGTAAGAACTCCTTTTCCATCACTTCCAGGAAATGTCGTCGAGACTTGAGGCTTAAAAACGCCAAGCCGTCCATGGAAAGCACTTCTTCCGGTTGATATCCCAGAAGATACTTCACCGACGGGCTGACATAGGTCAATCGCCCCGCCATGTCCGTCGTAAAGATAATGTCCGTGGCATTGTCCGCCAACAAGCGATATTGTGCTTCACTTTTACGGATTGCTTCTTCGTTTAACCGGCGCTCGGTAATGTCATGGGCAATCGCCAACAGGATACGACCGTGTGGCTGCTGCTGAATAATACTTGAATTGATCATCATCCAGCGACTGGCATCATCCTTATTTTGAAAGCGGCACTCGATGCTCGGACGCGAGGCATCCTTGGTCTGCGTTTCCAGTAAACCGTTGCGGAACATAACCACATCTTCAGAATGAATGAATTCAAACACCGAATGGCCGATCAAATCGGAAGCTTGCTGTCCGAGAAGCTGGGTCCACTTGTTCGAGACATATAAAAGATTGCCATTTCCATCCGTTGTGAAAATGATATCGTTGGCGTTTTCTACAATGCCTCGGAAACGCTCCTCACTTTCCGTCAACGCCAATTGAGCGCTGATTCGCTGTGAGATATCCGTGGCGAATCCTTCATATGCAACGATCTCTCCATGATCGTCCTCTATCGCCTCTCCGAAAACGCCCACCCACTTCACTCTGGCGTCAGGTCTGGAATGAATTCGGAATGTCAGTTGAAAGGAATTTCCCTGCGTCAATGCTGCTTCCAGCGCCTGCATCATATTCTGCCGGTCTTCGTCATGAATCAAATCGCTGAAACCAAGCCCGCCAATCAACTCCTCATTCTGATACCCGGTCAATTCCAGACACCCGGCGCTGACATAATCGAATGTCCAGCGCTCATCGGCTTGACTGCGATACACCATTCCTGGCAGATTGCCGATCAACGTACTCAGTTTCCGCTCCGCTTCCTCTCTGGCAATCCGCGCCTGTTCGCGCTTATATTCCGATTGATAAGCCTGCAAAACAATCAGCAATACAAGAGCGATAACAATCCCTAAAATCGCAGAGGAAATTACGACCAGTTTGTTGGTTAATTTGGAGATTTCCTGATTGACATCGTTGATGTATAATCCGGTTCCCAGAATCCAATTCCATTGCGGAAACTTTTTTACATATGAGAGCTTGGGCTCGATCCGGTTGGGATCGTCTTTCCACTGCCAGTAGTAGTGAATAAACGCGTCCGGACTATTTTTCAGTAATTTCACACTCTCCCAAAACAGGCGGGTTCCTTCCGGATCGCTGTACTTGGTCAGATCCTGCCCTTCCATTTCCGGGCGATAAGGATGCATCACCATGCGGGGATGAGTGTCGTGAATCCAGATATAGTCTTTCCCCTCCACCCCATAGCGCATTCCACGGACTTTCTCGATTGCCTTGGCTTGCGCCTGCTCGAGGGTTAAGTGACCTTCCTTCTGTTGCTGGTCGTAATAATCCAGAAGGCTGTAAGCCATCTGAATAGACCCCTTCAGCATTTCTCGTTTGCGATCTAAAAGGTTTTCTCGAACGGAGGGCAGGATAATCGAAAAAATTGAAACAACAAATAATAGAACAGTTAGAAAAGATGGAAGCAAAATTCCAATTGCTCGGAAATTCGATTTGGATTGTTTTAATCGCTTCTCAACCATGATTGTTTTCAGCCGTTAGCCCCACACCAAGTATAATAGCAAAGTTTTATCTACACTTTTTTCGGGCTGCACCGAGCGAGAGGGAGGTGTACCTATCACACCTGTAAAAGGTTACCTCATCATTCACAATTCGTCAATAAAATCGAACCACTTGGAATATTTCAGATCTAATAACAACGTAAAACAACAAGGAATTCGGACAGTCGACCGAATAATCCAGACACAGGTGTAACATGGGTTATTTTTTCGTAACAATGCCTGTTTGTTTCTAAAAGAACTTTTCAATATTCATCAACAACTAACAATGGGTAAAAAGCACCTATCACCAGCCCCCACCGCCAATTGCACCACCACTTCTCCATTGAAAAAGACGCAACGCGGCTTTCGGAATATCCGGCAAAGCCAGTTCCCCTTTCGCCAGCAAGCGTGCGGCTCTGCGAGGAGACAGATAGAACAAGGTATAGGCAGCAGAACGCCAATGCGCCAATTTCCTTTGATTTTCCGTAATTTCCATTTGTAAGTGATCGGATGGCCAATAAACGGAAAGATGCGAATAGTCCAAAGGTAACGAACATGCCATCCGCAACGTGGCCAGCCGTTCGCTTGGCGTTTCCGTGGGCAAACCGACCATAAAATAACCGGTGGTCAAGATGTTGTGCTTGCGGCATCGGCCAAGTAGCTCTTCTAGCTGCGCCATCTCTATCGGACGATTCATTTCCTTTCGCAACCGTGGCGAAGCGGATTCGATTCCGAATGCAATGCGACGGCAACCGGCGGAGGCGAGTTCGTCGATCATGTCATGATCCAGCAAGGACGGCCAGACGCCATTGGGAAAATCCAGTTCCATTCCAAGTGAATTGCGCCGCAGTAACTCACAGACACGAAACAGATTTTTGCGGTCAAGTAAAGGCTGCTCATCTTCGACAGCCACTGCCATAATACCGAAATCCGCTTTCAAACGTTGAAGTTCCTCGACAATTCTTTCCGGGTCACGGTAGCGGCAGGTAGTGCGATAGCGGTGCGGAGTCGGACAGAAGCGACAATTCAGGCTGCATCCCCTTGAAAATTCCACTGCCGCCTGCGGCTTTCTTCCGGCGAACAATGGGGTACTGTAGCGATGCAACGGAAAAACGCTGCGATCCGGTGCAGGAAGCTCTTTGATGCTGCGAAAAACCGGTTCGGCATGTTGCCATGAACCATCGCTTTTCCGCTGCCATAAGCCGGAAATCAAGGAAGTGTCCTTGTGCCGTGCAGCAAGCCAAGTTGCCAATACATCTTCGGCATCTCCGGTAATGATCAGATCTACGGATTGAAATTCGGCAAAGGTGCCAGGAGAGATGGCGGCAGCACTACCACAGATGGCAATCGGGCAATTCAGCTTTTCTTTGATTTGCGCTGCACAATCGCGCACGGCGCTCACGTTTCGAATTGAACTTTCCAGCACAACGACCTGCGGTGGCTGATCGTTCCATTCTTGCAAGCTGCGAGCGAGTTGCTTACGCCAGCCCTCTTTCGTATTCGACGCCCATACCAGATCCAGCGCATCCACGCGATACTGCTGTTGCTTCAAACTCGCCGCCAATGACGCCAGCCGCAACGGATAAGCCGTTTCGAATCCTAGCGGAGGGGCGATCAGCAACACATCCATTTTCCGTCCTTTGCAATTTCAAGTGGAAACTGACTTCTTCGGTGCCGACATTATGAAAGATTTCCAACCTGTTACGCAAGGATAAAAGCGTGCTTGTCAACCACCGGTGCCGATCGATATCGTCCTCGATTGAAACCACTGTAGCTGCAACTGTATCCCTTAACTGTAGCAGAAAATTTTCTCTAAAAAAAGTGAATGAGTGCTCACTTCGGCGCAAGAACACACTCCGAAATATGAAAATTACCATAACCTAAAGATATTCCAGAGGATCAGGCACTAGCATTTCCATGGCGTTTCATCTGGAAACCAAAGTTCGTCATATAGCTGTCACAATCCAGCCCACAAAGAGGTGTAACAATTTGTTACAGCTGTAGTATTATTGCGATAACCTGTTGAAAACGCAATTATTCCAAACCAAAGTCTGTAGCAAAATGAATTGACAAATTCCCGTGAATTTGCAATACTCGGCAGCGACGAACCCAGGAAAAGGCTGAAAAAGCCGAATCTGCCGGGTCGATGGCCCCTCGGGTGCACAATGTCTATCGAAAAAACGGATACGAACCAAAAAACGAAGGCACTGTCTACCGGTCAAGCGGCCCGCTACTGCTTCGTCACCTCCGATACAATCCTGGTCTGGATAAAAACCAAAGGCTTGCCGGCTCAAAAGACGGCAGGTGGCCAGCACCGGGTGATGGTCGAAGACCTTCGAACGTTCATGCGTTCTCATGGGATGTCAACGGATTTGTTGGATACCGAAGTTGCTAATCGTGAGCACTGCTGGGAATTTCATAATCTGAAATCGAAACATCGTATTGCAACGGTAGAATCGTGTGAAACCTGTCCGATATTTAAGGGAAAAGTTTTAAATTGCTTCATTCTGCGCCGTCAATTGCCTGGAGTGTTATGCAGTCAACAAGATTGCCGGGATTGCAGTTACTTCAAGCAATGGGGATTCGAATCTCAAGATCCGTAACGGGCTCAGCCTGATGAATCCACGACGGTCCGGAAGTGAATGAGTTTAGTGTAACAATTACATAACGTTCTATCCAGCCGACGAGCAGGAGTAGCGAGCATGAGCGCGAAAGAGCAATGGGATTGGAGTAACGGGAAAAAAGTCCTTGCGGACCTCAACACCATTCATTCCGGTTACAAGGAAGTTCATGAAATGGCCGCCTCTCCGGATGGAGAAACCCTGGCCACCTTGGGAAAAACCGAGGATGATGAATACACGGTCAGCCTGAACGATCAGCCCTGGCCGAATTCGTTTGAAAAGCTCTGGTATCTGCGCTATCTGCCCAGCGGCAAATTGATGGCCTTGGCGATGAACGACGACGAATGGGGCTTGGCGCTGGATGGTGAGGTTGCAGGCGAACGTTTCGATTTCGTCTGGCAGCCGCGTTTCAGCGCCAATGGCGAAGTTGTCGCTTTCCTGTGTAAAAGCGGCATGGATTACGGCGCATCGATCAACGGCCAACCTTTTGAAACCGGCTACCCTGCCATTCGTGAGTTCTGTGTCAGTCCCGACGGACAGCATCTGGCCTACAGCATCCAAACAGGCCCCCGCAAAGAGGCGGATATCGAGTCGTTTTTCAAAGGCATGTGGACCTTGCTGATCGATGGCACCCCCTGGGAGCAAAGCTTCCTTGGCTTGTGGGCGCCGGTTTTCAATGACGACGCCAGCCAGGTCGCCGCTCAAGTGCGCACCAGCAACCACGAATACACCATCGCTAAAAACGGGCTTGCCTGGTCGGCACGCTATCCCGCGGTGTGGGAACCGCTGTTTGTTCCCAACAGCGAAGATGTCATCGCTCCGGTACGTATCCAGGGCAATTGGACCTTGGTTCGTAACGGCGAATCCTTCTGGAGCCGCTCCTTCGCTCAGTGCTGGAAACCCGTGTATAGTCAAGACGGTTCCCGGCTGGCGGCGGTCGTCGCCAAAGAATTCGGGCGCTGGTCCATCGCGGTAGACGATCAACCCTGGTCGGCCACCTTTAAGGATATGGTAACTCAACCGGTGCTTTCTGCAAACGGGGCGACCGTAGCCGCCCTTGTAAAGAGTGATAATCGTTGGGGAGTCGCCGTCAACGGCGAAGCCTGGGCGGACACCTTCGACATGGCCTGGGATCCGGTCATCAGCCCCGATGGACACCGGGTTGCGGCCAAAGTAGAACAGAATGGAACATTCTGCTGTTATCTGAACGGACGAAAACTTGGCGAAAACGTTGAGAAAATGTGGGATCCCATTTTCAGCACGGACGGCAACAAGCTGATGTTGCGTTATATTCAGGATGGCTCGTACATCCGGGAAATCGTGGAACTGTAACTGGTAACCGAATCAGTAAAGACACGACTCATCTATAAAGGAGTTTGACCGTGGCACTGTACGAACTTGCACGCGGACCCTTGGTATGGATCGCCTTTCTGGTCTTCATCCTGGGCAGCATCTACAAGCTGGTCTCGATGATCCGCCTGGCCAAGAAAGACAAGGTGGTCTACCCCTACATGAACTGGAAATTCGGACTGCGCTCCGTGTTTCACTGGCTGATCCCGTTTGGCAGCCTCAATATGCGTAAACGTCCTTTCTTTACGATCGTGTCGTTTCTGTTTCACTTCTGCCTGATCGTCACCCCGCTGTTGACACTGGGTCATTTGATCCTGCTGGAGCAGTCCTGGGGATTTCGCTGGGCGAACCTGCCGGAAGGCATGACCAACAGCATGACGATCATCGTGTTGGTGGTGGGTGTGATTTTCGGTTTGCGCCGACTGGCCGAGCCGACCGTGCGCATGGTCAGTTCGATCTGGGATTTCGTGCTGCTTCTGTTGGTGCTAAGCCCCTTCTTCACCGGCATGCTGGCTTATTATCAGGCAGCCGACTACACCACCATCATTACCGCTCATATTCTGACGGGTGAAGTGTGGCTGATGGCCATACCGTTTACCCGGATCAGCCATATGCTCTTTTTCCCACTGACCAGAGCTTATATGGGCAGTGAGTTCGGCTTTGTTCGTAACAGCAAAGACTGGTAGTCGAGACGCGATCAATCGCTTGGAGGACCATTGAACATGACCACGACCCGGGAACACGTACAAGACCAAGGGCTCGACGAGGGTATCAAGCGCCTCACTCCCGAGAAAATCAAATGGGCGGTTGACCGAGTGCTCAAACAGGAATCCGCCGCCAGGCTGAAAGTCTACCTGGAAACCTGTGTGCGCTGCGGTTTGTGCGCCGATGCCTGTCACACGTATCTATCACGGGATAAAGATCCGGAATTCGCCCCCGTCAGCAAAGTACGCAACACGATCTGGGAGCTGGTGAAAAAAGACGGCAACGTCTCACCGGAATTCATCCGACAAATGGCGGTGATCGCCTACACCGAATGCGGCACCTGCCGTCGTTGCAGCATGTACTGCCCCTTCGGCATCGATATCGCATATTTGATGATGCTGGCGCGTCGTATCTGCCACCTGTTGCGCGTGGTTCCGCAATTCCTGCAAGATACCACCAACAGTCACTCGGCCACCAACAACCAGATGTGGGTGAACCAGGACGAATGGATCGATACGCTGATGTGGCAGGAGGAAGAAGCCCAGTTCGACATGCCGAACCTGCGCATCCCGCTGGAAAAAGAAGGCGCGGAAGTGCTTTACTCCGTTATCGGTCCGGAACCGAAGATCATGGCGCACCTGCTCGCCAATATGGCCAAGTTGATGACGGTAGCCGGAATCGACTGGACCATGCCTGCAACCGACGGCTGGGACAACAGCAACATGGCCATGTTCTCCGGCGATTTCGAAGTCATGGGGCGCGTGGAACGGCTGCACTGGGAAACCGCAGAACGGTTAAAGGTCAAGAAGATCGTTATGGGCGAATGCGGTCATGCCTATCGCGGCGCGGTTTACGACGGTCCCCGCTGGTTGGGTTGGCAGTATCCGCCGATCGAAATGGTGC
The DNA here is from genome assembly GCA_965140415.1 of Myxococcota bacterium. Lineage (GTDB taxonomy): Bacteria > Myxococcota_A > SURF-8 > SURF-8 > SURF-8. The sequence goes on along the minus strand of OZ223209.1, from coordinate 1,561,415 downwards.
ATGCCATTGATTTCTATTACGATTTGATCAAAAACAAGAAAGTGCGCATTAAAAAGAAATACCCGGAACATGTGACCGTACAAGACCCCTGCAATACCGTGCGCGGACTGGGTCTGGGTGACAAACTGCGCTATATCATTAACGAAACCTGTGAAAAGTTCACCGATGTCAGCCCGCGCTTCGAACACAACTACTGTTGTGCGGCGGGCGGCGGCATCATCAACTGCGGTCCGCCCTGGAAAAACTCGCGTATGAAGAGCATCCGTGTTAAAGCGGATCAATTGCGGGAGACGGGCGCGCATATTTGCGTCACACCCTGTCACAACTGCCATAGCGGCATCGAGGACATCATCAGCCACTACAATTTGAACATGCATACCAAATTCGTATTGGATATTTTAATGGAAGTAGTGGATTTCGGGTAAGAACGCAACACGAACGGCACGAAACGATCGTAGCGTATTCATAAGCAGATGAAGGAAAACTGAGATGGCGTTTTTTTCAAAGCATCGCATGTGGCCACACGTAGCGGGACTGGCGCTGATTCTGCTGGTCGGACTGAGCGGAATGCTCGCTTTCGGGGACGAAGAGGAACATGGCCACGGTCGCGCCGATCTGATACTCATCGACGTGATGAAGAGTTCCGTAGATCTGGAGCGACCGCCGGTGCAATTCAAGCACGACGCTCACGTCGAGGCGGTCGGGCAATCGGGCAAAGATTGCAGCACCTGCCATAAGCAGCAGGAAAACGGCCTGCTCTCCCAGAAATTCATGCGGCTGTGGAAATCGAAGGGTGCGGAACTGATGGAGCTCTATCACGAAGGCTGCATCGGCTGCCACCAGAAATTCAGAGATGAAGGCAAGGAAAGCGGCCCCATCACCTGTGGCGACTGCCACCGTGCAGAACCGGAGTACACCTCCACCCGCCAGCCGGTCGGCTTTGACAAATCCCTGCACTATAGCCATATTCAGGCCATGGAAAACCAGTGCGACCGCTGTCACCACGAAGGTTCCGACAGTGCCGCAGATGCAAAGCCAAGCTATGTCAAAGGACACGAAAGTTCTTGCCGGGAATGCCACCAGAATGAAGAATCCAATACGCCGCACGGGCGCAGTTCCTTCCGCAAAGTGGCACACGAGCAATGCCTGGGATGTCACCGGAACATGTCACTGGGAAACCAGAAAACCGGTCCGACCAACTGTGCCGGTTGCCATGACGCCAAGGAACAGGCCAATTGCAAAGAAATCGACAATCCGCCGCGTTTGCAGCGTGGTCAACCCGATGTCGTAGTCGTGCGTTCCACATATGGTGAAGAACAACCCAAACAAGCCAAGTTAAAAGCTGTCCCCTTCAACCACAAAGGACACGAAAACTACACCGACTCCTGCCGTGGCTGTCATCACAATTCCATGAACGCCTGCGGCGATTGTCACACCATGACCGGCACCAAGCGCGGCGGCGGTGTGAATCTGGAAGACGCCATGCACACGCTGACGAAAGGCGCAAGCTGCTTGGGTTGCCATGAAGACGTAAAAATGACGGAACAGAACTGCGCCGGCTGCCATTCGCTGATGCCAAAGGAAAAATACGCGAAAAACGCCTGCGTGCGCTGCCACAACCAAAATGGCGAAAAGATGGCGGAAGCTGAAGCAGAAAGCAGCGATGGCGATACCGCAGAAACCCAGCAGGTACCGCAAACATTCCAGCAGGTTTCCGGTTTCGATCCACAGCAACATACGTTGTCCTTTAACAAAGAAGACTTGCCGGATGAGGTGAAAATTTCCAGCTTGCAAAACCTTTATCGGCCAGTGAATTTCGCGCATGACAACCACGTTGATAAGCTGCTGGAAGGTATCCGGAGAAGTCCGATGGCCTTGTATTTCCACGGCGGAGAAGACGCCCTGTGCCAGGGCTGCCATCACAATACGCCGGTCGGCGAGAAACCGCCGCTATGCAGCAATTGTCACGGTGCGCCCTTCGATGATGAAGACATCCACCGTCCGGGATTAAAGGGAGCCTATCACTTGATGTGCATGGGCTGCCATAAGAGCATGAAAGTGGAGAAAGCCCAGGGATGTCAGGACTGCCACATCAAGAAAAAACTGTGACTCATACTCGATCAAGCGATACAGGTTCGGTCAAGGAGTGAACCATGAGCATATCTCGTAGAGGATTTTTCAAACTCGCAGCCACCGTAGGGGCGACTGCCGCCGTGGGTAAAAAGGCACATGCCAGCTCGGCCAACAAGCACTTCGAAGGATATGAGGGCAGCTACGGCGTGTTGCACGACACCACCCGTTGCGTCGGCTGTCGTTCCTGCGAAGACGCCTGTAACCGGGTCAACAACAAGCCCAAACCCGAAAAGCCCTTCGACGACCTTTCGGTGCTGGACAAGAAACGCCGGGTGGAAACAGGGCGCTTTACGGTCGTGAATCGGTATGACGGTGTTGGGAAAGGTGGCTCGCCGGTTTTCCGAAAAATGCAATGCAACCATTGCCTGGAGCCGGCCTGTGCCAATGCATGCTTCGTGCATGCCTTCCACAAATCTCCTGAAGGTCCGGTGGTTTACGATCCCAGCGTGTGCGTCGGTTGCCGCTTCTGCCTGCTGGCCTGCCCCTGGAGCCTGCCGGGATATGAATACGACAACCCGACCACCCCGGTCGTCATTCGCTGCACCATGTGCTATCCGCGCATCAAAGAAGGCAAGTTGCCCGGCTGCGTAGAAGCCTGCCCGATGGAAGCACTGACCTTCGGTAAGCGCGACGACCTGTTAAAGATCGCTCGCAAGCGCATCAAAGATCATCCCGAACGCTATAAAGACCACATCTTTGGTGAAAAAGAAATCGGCGGAACGAGTTGGCTGTATATCGCCGGAGTAGATTTCAACGATCTGGGACTCTCGACGCACGTTCCTCACTCTCCACCACCGGAATTGACTGCCGGTGCGCTGGGCGCGGTGCCGATGGTCGTTGGTCTTTGGCCGGTGCTGCTGACCGGTATCTATGCCATGAGCAAGCGTAAAGAAAAGATTGCGGCTCAGGAACTGGCTCAGGCCGTGCAGCAAAACCAGCAAGCAGCGGACGCCACATTGGCGGAACGAGTGAAAAAGGAAAAGGAAAACGCCAAGAAATCGCAGGAAATGGCCGTGAATCGCGCCGTGAAAAAGGCGATTGACGATTATAAAAAAGAGTTGGAGCAAGCTGCTCAAGAGAAAACCGAGGAGAAAGCCTGATGTCCCACGAGACTGCTGTTCAGAGTAATGGGAGGGGGCTGTTGACACCGTTCAACATCGTTGCCGGAATCATCGTGATCGTCGGTCTGGTCATCACCGTGCTGCGCTTCACCGGTGGTCTGGCCACCGTAACGAATCTAGACGGCTACACCCCATGGGGATTCTGGATCGGCTTCGATCTGCTTTGCGGTGTTGCCCTGGCGGCGGGTGGTTACACCACCAGCGCAGGCGTGTATTTATTCGGTATGAAAAAATACCACGCCGCCGTGCGCCCGGCGATCTTAACCGGATTTTTAGGCTATGCCCTGGTGGTCGTTGCGCTGCTCTATGATGTCGGACGCCCCCTGCGGCTGCCCTACCCGTTTCTTGTTCAACAAGGAACCACCTCGGTTATGTTCGAAGTGGCCGCCTGCGTGGCGTTGTATCTGACCGTTCTGTTCCTGGAATTCTCCATTGCACCGATGGAATGGCTGGGCCTGAAAAAGCTGCGCGGTCTGATCCACAAACTGACGATCCTGTTGACGATTTTCGGCGTAGTACTGAGCACGCTGCACCAGAGTTCACTGGGTGCGATGTATCTGATGACGCCGGGAAAACTGCACCCTTTGTGGTACAGTTCCTTCCTGCCGGTCTTCTTCTTCGTATCCAGTATCGCAGCAGGTCTATCCATGGTGCTCTTCGAGGGTGGCTTGTCGCACAAATACTTCCATCACAAGATGGACGAAAAACACCTGGAAGCCGCAGATGCTTTAGTCTTCGGATTCGGTAAGGCCGCTTCGATGGTGCTGGCCGGATACTTCGCCATTAAATGGATCGGAGTCAGCCTGGACAACAACTGGGGCTATTTGAACTCGGACTACGGCGCGATATTCCTGGTCGAGATGTTCGGCTTCGTGGCCACGCCCTGTGTTATGTATGCAATCGGCGTTCGCGAAAAGAACCGCACGCTGATCCGCTGGGCGGCCCTTATCACGGTGCTGGGAATCGTCTTCAACCGCTTGAATATCTCACTGACCGCGTTCAACTACCACCTGCCCAGTGAATTGCGCTACACGCCGCACTGGATGGAAGTTGCTCTTTCGATCTTCCTGGTAACGTTGGGAGTTCTGGCTTTCCGTTTCATCGTTACCCATATGCCGATTTTCTACGAACATCCCGATTACCCGGAACACGACTAGCCACAGGAGAACGCCATGCACGAAGGCAATATTTTCTATACCTTACAGGATTTCCTGGTTCATTCCGAAGGCGTCACCTATGTGGTCATCGTGACGTGGCTGCTCTGCTTCGTTGCGTTCTACCGCTTCCTGGTCGATCGCGACAGCAAGGAATAACCAAGTACTTAAAACAACTCTATGCGACTTCATAAGACCTCCTGCTGCATCGGAGGTCTTTTTCTTTTTGGAATGAACGGCCATCAATCGTTGACGTAACACCCTGTGGGCGCAATAATACCGGCGTTCGTTTTTAAGCGGAAGAAATCGCAAGGAACACGGGATATGAATTCGGATACATCGACAGTACGCAACGGAGTGATTCGGCAGCTTGACGGAAACCAGGCTATTGTCGCGACACCCCGCCGGGGCGCGTGCGAGAAATGCACGGAGCGCGGTTTGTGCTTTGCACTGGGAAAAGACAAGCCGGATATGCTGCGGGCCTTGAACAGCGTCGGCGGCAAAGTAGGCGATTACGTTTCCGTAGCCATGCCGCAGGGCACCTTTCTCATTTCCTCGCTATTTATGTATCTGTTACCACTGATCGGTTTGATCGCCGGGGCTCTGATCGGCTCAACTCTTGGCGGGGCAGACGCTTCTGCCAGTGAAAACGGCTCCATCATTGGTGCTGGTCTGGGGCTGGCGCTTATGCTCGCCATCAGTATCAGCTTCGACCGCCTCGCCAAACGCAGCCGCCGGTTCGTACCGGAAATCATCGAGATTCGCCGCAGCGGCCTGCTTCCCACACCCGACCTATCCGCGTGTTCTTTAAAAGAGCAGCAAGAAACACCGTGAGGCTTCACAAAGCCTCATGCATAGCGGCGCACGAGTTGGGCAAGAGCGCGCCTTCCCTCTTCCACTTCCGATTCCGACAAGTTGAAATGACAAAAGCGTTGGTTGGCATCGACATGCAATAGGCTGCGAAGCAGCTCGGCGAGATTTGCAGACACGCTTTCCCTTACAGGCGGAATCACACAGGCTTCTATCTGATACAGGCTTTGTGTCGCGTCGTCAGCCGCAAACAGCCGCCTGCCTTCTATAAGCTCCCACAAGATGATCCCCAGCGCGAACAGGTCGCTTTGCTCGCTCGCCATTTCACCCCGTGCGCGCTCCGGACTGAGATACGCAAGATGCCCGCAGGGCTCCAGCTTGGGCTGCTGCTGACGCTGGCACAAGCTCAACGCCAGCCCGAAATCGATCAGTTTGATCTCGCCATCCGTGGACAGCAGCACGTTCGCCGGGCAAATATCCCGATGAACCAGGCCCAGACATTCACCGGTTTCCGAGTTTGTACAGCGATGAACAGCAAGCAAGGCTTGTGATAGCTCATAAGCAATATAGGAGATGGCAGCTTCCGGCAAGCGATCGCCTGCGGCGCACATGTTCTTGAACAAACGCGCAAGGTCCAGCCCTTCTACCCATTGCAGGACCACAAAGGGAGAACCGCCTTCGTTTCCGAAATCCAGCAGCCTAATGATATTGGTATGTTGCAGACGAGAAAGCCAGCGCATCTCCGCGTGTATGCGATCCCGAGCCGACGAAAGCTGCGCCTGCTGTGGATACAGGCGTTTAATGACGGCCTGCTCAGTTTCTGTAGCGTTACGTCGTTGGACGCGCCAGAGTTCCGTCTCTACACCACGGTGCAGGCATTCGACAAGCCGCCAGCCTCCCAAAATTTGATGGCTTTCGGCTGGAGGAGTCTGGCTCATAATTTGAAATGGCAAACGACGCTACGGAGTGGCCGCAGGGGCTGTAGGAGCAGGCGCCGCCGGCTTGTCGAAGGAGTCATTGCCGATCTTTCCACCGGCAGGAGCATCCATCTCACCTAGCTTGCGCTTCATCTTGGCCATCAGTTCATTAAAACCGTCTTTGCGGATGATTTTATTGAACTGGGAACGGTAGTTCTCCATCAAGCTGACATCGTCGATCAGCATATCGAAAATGACCGGCTTGCCGTTTTTGACAATCGTACGGAATTGAATGGCTGCCTTGTAGTTTCCGCTTTTCAATTTGAAACGCACCACCGTGTAATCCTCATCCGGAACCGGAGCCTCTCCGAACCACTTGAGTTTATAGGTGGTCGAGCCGGCAATACGCAGCAGGTAGTTTTTCTCGATCAGTGCTTGCAGCGTACCCAGAAAATCGATGCGCTGCTCCGGCGTCAGGCTGTCCCAGTGGAAGATCAACGCGCGTTTGCCAAGCTCTTCGAAATCGAACATTTCGTTTATGACGCTTCGAAGCGTGGTTTCCTTTTTCAGGTGCGCTTCCGTGCCTTTCACGGTCGGCGTCGCAAGTAAATTGCGGATGGTCTTTTCCTTCGCCGTCATCATTTCCAAAGCCGGTCCGGCCTGGGCAGCAGGTGAAAAACCAAGCACGAAAACAAAAACGATAAACAAAACGCAATATGAAGCTATTGAACGCATCATGACACCTCGTGATGTTAAGGCAGATCCGGCAGCGGTGTTTCTTCCGGCACGTCATCCGCCTCTAAAAACAGTCTCTCCTGGGGGCCGGCCAGTTCTTCCAGTTCAACGCCCATCAGGAATTGCAGCTTGGACTCCGCCAGATACACGGCGTGCACCGCAGCGTGATAGTAGAACTGGGTTTTGAAATAAGCCGCCACGGCCTTGACCAGATCGGAAGTGCTGGTGGTGCCGACATCGTAGCGGATCCACTCGGCGACCATCCATTTTTTCCCTGCGATCATGCCGTTTTCATTGATCTTTACCTGCTCGAGTTTTTCTAAGTATTTCTCGTAGGCTTGTTCCAGTTCCAGCGACATCATCCCGCGTTTGAAGTCCCGCATGTGCTGGCTTTTGTGCAGTTTGGCTTCTGCCTGCCTGTTTTGCGGAATGATGCGGTTGAAATCGAGGTCATACTGCAAACCGATAAAGCCGGTAAAGCTGTTGACGTTGTATGGATCGTTTAAATAGGGATGTTTCAAATCCTGGATTTCAGGAGAATAAACGTAATCATATTGCAGGCGTAAAAAGAAATTCGGGAAGTAGTCCGCAAATTTCCGATCCGCTTCCTTTTGCTTGAGTTTGACATCGAGGTCCAACAACTCATATTCCGGCCTCTTCAGCTCCATCGCTTTCTGAGCGCCTTCAAACGTCTTCAAAGCCGGATTGGCTGTTGGACTTTGCAGAATCCGGTGATCCAGGTACAAGGGCGTATTCTTGGGTAAATTCATCAACTCCTGCAACGCCCGATGCAACAAATAGGTACTGCGCTTGGCTTCGGCTTTACGCGCCTCGATATCCACCCGTACCACTTCCAACTCGTAGCGATCGGTATCGCTAACGGACTCCGAACCTTTCTCCAGCAATCGGTCGAGCTTGGATTCAGCCTCTTCCAGATAGTGTATCGCCTCATCCAGCGAATCGTTCATACGATTGGTGAATTGCAGGGTGTAATAGGCGCGTTTGACTTCATGAGCGATGCGTCCCTTGATGACACGCCGCTGGAGACGGCCACCATGCTTGGCCAACGGGCCCATCTTTCGAACACTGCGAATTTTTCCGAAGGTGTAAAGCGGCATCGTTAGGCTGGCGCGGTTACCCCAGATCACACTATTGAAATCCCACCAATCTCCACTGCGATAGTTCAAAAAAGCCTGCATATCGCTGGGATCGGGTGCATCGCTGTAATCGGGAGCGGGCGCAATAAGGGAACGGAAGGAAATCGATGGGAACCATGCCCACCAGGCTTCGCTGGCTTTGGCATCGTAATATTGAACGTCCCAATTGGCGGCTTTGATGGCCTGATTTCGTTCCATCGCGATTTCGATGCAACGGGTCAGGTCATAGATCTGCTCCGGGGGTACATCCTTGGGTTTGCCATTATCCATCCCCCAATCCGGATCGTCCCAATCATCGCCCCAATCCTCTTCTTCTTCTTCCATTTGCGCGCTTACGGCGACTTGCTCGGCGTTGGGTAGCACTTTGGCTTCGGCCTGCGAAACATGGGTTCCATCAGACGCCGCCGCATCTGCACAAAAACCAAGCAGTGGCAGTGTTACAAGCATCCCCAAGATGATCAACCATTGTTTGCGGCGCACATCTCCTCCAAGATCAAACCTCTAAACAGGAGTGCTATCATTTCATAGTTCCATAAGCTTGTCACGATTTTTTCATGTTTTGTTTATCCGGCAAGCTATTTGAAATCGTTAAAGAAAGATCTTAAATCACGGCCATTTCATTTATGCGGACCAGCCAGTTTACTTTTTATTTCCTTCCCTGATTTCATGAAAGTTAATACGAAACGAGAACGACTGCGCTTACAGTAACTTACAGAAGCAGCCGTCTCTTGTTATAACCTTACACTCAACGGTATATATTCCCAACTCAAGTGCAATAATGCTGAACTCCGTCTCAAATCGCAATTAATATCTTCCAGACTGCAAACCACTCTATAAGATTGGACTTTTTTCACGCGGTAACAACCCACCTAACAAACTGTTATCACTGAAATATTTAGCCATTTTGGTTATCCCCGGCATGAAGTTCATCATTCTTTTTCAATATTTTGTGCCATCCGATCTGTTCGAGCCGACTCTAAACAACAAGGATTGACGAAACTACTCGGTACAGTTTACTATATTGAAAGTAATGACTCACGAAAAATTTCATGAACGATCGGTATGGATATCAAATCGATTCCTTGACGACTAGCGGCATCGGGAACAACAGAGCTCAAGGAGAGGAAATTCAACTAACCATGGAGCTTTCATATGCAAAACATGACATCGCGATCCATGACCGAAATTCCACGACTCGTCTCGATTGAAACGACCAATCGTTGCAATGCAACATGTTCTTTTTGCCCCAATTCAAGACTGGCTCGTGATCGAAAAACCATGAGCGACGACCTGTTCGAAAAGATCGTCGATGACTGCACCCGGTTTCCGCTGCCAGCCATCGAACCGTTTTTGAATGGCGAACCCTTCATGGACCCGAAAATCATCTCCAGGATGGAACACATCCGCCGCAAACTACCGAAAACGAAGTTGCGCCTGTATTCCAACGCCTACCTGATGACGCCGAAACGAATCGATGAAATGGTCGATCTCGGTATCGATCATCTGTTTATCAGCCTGAACACATTGGATTCCAAAGTCTACAAGGAAGAAATGGGCCTCAATCTGGAGAAAACGCTTTCCAACCTAGCTTACCTGACGGATTCGAAACGGAAATCACGCGTTGCAAAAAACATCACGTTCAGAATGACACGAACGAACCGTCAGACTTTGTTCATGCAAGATCAATTTATTGAGTACTGCCATCGAGTAGGCGTCAAGCCGTTCATCGTCGGACTGTTCAACTACAAAGGCGACGTTCAAAGCACGTTGCCCTCCCCCGGCTATCCCTGCGAGCATATCACCCGGCTGGACATCCTTTCCAGTGGCAAGTCGACCCTGTGCTGCATGGACCAGGAAGGAAAATACGGCTGGGGTGATCTAAATACACACTCGGTTCTCGAAGTGTTCAACAGCGATGAAGCCAGGAGAATGAAGCAGCAGCATCGTACCAACAAAAGAAAGCAAACGCCCCCTTGCAGCACCTGCAATCTGTTCTGGCCCAGCTTTTCCAACTGCGAATTCAAATACAACGTCGGCTTCTTATGGGAAGCCGCCATTTACTTCCTGACCAACCAACCCAACGGCAGGAAAAGACCGGAAATACCGGCAGAAACTTAGAAAGCTGAATTTTCGAACACACTAAAAAGAAAACTCACACGACATTCCCGGTGGTAAACCACTCGGTAGAGGAGAACAAAGATGAAGGGAATCATTCTATGCACACGCTATGATGCTGACGGAAACCTTCTAGCTCTTATACATATCGGCGGTATCTCCATTCTTGAACGCCAGGCCAGAATACTGCGGCAAAACGATGTCGATGAACTTCTCGTCATCACGGATAGTTACTCCGAACCGATCAAGAAGGTTTCCCACAGGCTCAACTCGCTTGGCCTGAAAGTCACCCTACACTCGGTTTCACAGGACGAGGATCTTCCGAAGTCATTCATCGGGCAGAATGATGAGGGTTTCTTTCTTTGTGATGGAGCCAGTATTTACGACTATCAGTTACCCCAGGGCGTCAGTTCGAATGCCAAGGCAGGAATTCCACTGATTCGCAAGACATCCGTCGCACCTGGAATCGGTGACGAAGCCCTGCAAGTCACACAATCTGAAGAATCCTACTATTTCTATGGATTGGCCTATCTTCCGGCTGGCTACTATGAAGATATGAATCCTGGTTTGGGAAATAAATGGCTTGGACAGTATCTGTCCGCAATTTTAAGCGAACACCCGGAAGCACTGGTCGATGTTTCCAAGCTAAGCCAGTATGACTACGACATGCGGCGCGAAAACAGTTGCCTTTGGTTTCCAATCAAATCCAGTGCCGATAATTCCGTGGCCAAAAGAAAACTATTGGATCGCGCACAGAAATCCGTTTTAGACTGGCCAGCATGGTATATACATCGACCGATAGAAAAAGCCATTACCTTCTATTTGTGCGAATTTCCCGTCACTCCCAATCAAATCACGCTGATCAACATCGCCATTGCCTTTGCGGGTATCGCCGCTTTCGCCTATGGACACATGCTGCTCGGTCTTATTCTGGCCCTTGTTGCGGGAATCGTAGACGGGCTGGACGGCAAACAGGCCAGAGTTAAAGTAATGATGACGAAAATCGGCAAGTTCGAGGAATTGTCCGACCGTATTTACGAATACGGCTGGTATGGAGCCATTGCATATTGGCTGGTGAATAGCGGTGCTTTTGGAACCGTTCCCTACACCTTATTTACGATCTTGTTCATTCTGCATGGTATTGAGGTGCTGAACGGCTATATTTTCAAGCTGAAACGCCACGTTCAATTGGACGACTTCGGTCCGCTCGAACGCCGTTTCAGATTGATCGGAAGCCGTCGAAATACAAACATGTGGCTTTTAGTGCCCTTCGTTCTTTTCGATGCGGTATATGCCGGTTTATGGACGATCACGGTTTACTATGCATTGACTGTCGCATTCAAAGGGTGGCGAACGGCCGTTCATCTCAAACAGCCCGACACAAAACGAGTGGCATAAAGAACGATCAAGCCAACACAGCGTATGTGGCCTGGTTCTTTTCACTTTTCTTTATAGGATGAGTGCTGGCCAAATTCTCCAGGCTGCGGTATAAGGGTCGTTGAAACGAACAACGTAACGGCAGCAAAAGGGCTCACTTAATAACATGTTCGGTCAAGCTACGAAAAATCGAACGGATTACTTCTTGCAATTCTCTTTCAGAATGCTGGTGATTATGGTGAGTCTGTTTTTTGCCTGCAACTCGACACCGGAAATCAAACACGCCTCGGATCAGGATGCATTCGAATCCGACCCGACAAACGCCCAGGTAGCGATTGAAACGTCGGAAGGTCGGCGGATTGTCTACCAGGTGGAGTTGGCACGCAGTGAACAGGAGCGCGCAATCGGCTTGATGCAACGGACCTCACTTCCCGACGATCATGGGATGTTCTTCGTTTTTCCAAGTGAGAGAATTCAGAGTTTCTGGATGAAAGACACCTACATTCCCCTGGACATTCTCTTTATCTCCAAAGACTTGCAGATTGTAGGCATCGTTAAAGACGCCCAGCCGCTGGACACAACGTCGCTGCGTGTTCCAACCCCATCGCAATATGTATTGGAAATCAATGCAGGCCAAGCCAAAAAATGGGGACTGCAAACTGGTGATTCCGTCACCTGCGAGAATTTCACACCCTGAATTCAATCGTTATCTTTACCGATTTTCATCTTTCGTTTTCGGCTTGGTGGAATCCGCTTTTCTTTTCTTGTCTTTGCTCTTCGAAGAGTTGTACGCCTTGCCGGGGAACCGATTGTTGCGCAGTTTCATATCCGGCATTTTCAGTTTACTCGGTTTCAAAGTGGATGACGTTTCTTTCTTGGAGCTGGCTTTCGAAGCGGAATCTTTCTCTTCGTCTTCCTCAATGGGGTTCCCGTCTTCATCCACCGATTCGTCATCGTCAGGATCTTCTTCGTCGTCCTTGGATGCAGACTTGTACTTGTATTTGCGCACCTTCAACTTGAACGCTGCCACGGATTTGTTTTTGCTACGCCGAAGCTTGACATCGTTCAACGTAAAATCGAGCAGGTGCTTTCGGTAAACCCCGACCCATACGGTCGGAGTCACATTCGGCCAGTCACTGGGGATGGTAATGTCCATTTCATCAACAACGATTTCCCCTTTCAACCAGATTTTCGTAGGGTAGTCGTTTTTCGCCGGTGAATGGCTGGCATTGATACGATAGGTTTTACCGCTTTTCTTTCCAACAATATGCGTTTTGATTTTATAGCTGATCGAAATCAATCCCCGCGCCTGCCAATACAACGTAAGCTTGATCGTTTCTCCCGGCTTGGGTGTTTTGTCGGATACCGTATATCCCATCAAATCGACATTGTCTTCGAACGACACGTTCAACCGCTTCATATTCTTCGGCGGTTCATCTATGACGTACAACTGCCTGCGTTCACCGCGTGTAACGGACTCCTGATCGATCAACGATTCCACCAGCGGCAACATGGTTGACACGACATCGGGTCGCGCGCTGAAAACATTGTTCAGTTCTTCCCAATCCCGATTCAAGTCATAGAGTTGATAGAAGTTGCGATAATGATCGAAAATCAACTTCCAGTCTCGTGTCGTCGCGGCGGTGATGCGTTGCGGCCCTTGTTTGTCCGGTAGAACTTCAGAGAAAACCGGCTCTTCCGGCAAAGGCTGTCCGTCAATCAACGGTACCAGCGAGCGCCCCTCGAAATGTGCGGGGGATTGCAGACCGGCCAGGTTTAGCATCGTTGGAAAGATATCCAGCAAAGCGACCGGCTGATCCACCTTTTGCGGCTCCGTATCGGGCGCACAGATCAATAGCGGTACATGTGTCAACTCGTTATACAGAGTCTTGCTATGGAACCAAGTGTGGTGATCGCCAAAGGCTTCCCCGTGATCGGCGGTGATGGCGACAGCAGTATTCTTCAACCAGCCGTTTTCGTCCATCCAATCCAATAGCCGCCCGATATGATGATCGGAGAAAGCGATTTCGCTGAGGTAGCGCCCATGAGCGTCGGAGCCGAATTTCCTGAATCCATTGGAAACCCGGTATTGGGCATGCGGATCGAAGTAATGAGCGTAGATCAAGATCGGTTTACCGGTTTCGGGGTTTCGCTTTTTCATTAACCGAATCAACTCATCGGTGTAGTAACCCGAAGAAGGCGTTTCCTGATCCTTTCGAAATTCGGCGGGCGCCCACTTATAATAGTTGCGATCTTCAAACCCCTGAATCATGCCGATCATGTTTTTGGCCAGGTATTCAGGCAAGGTCAACGCCAAGGTGTCGAAACCGCGCTGCTTTAAGACCTCACCCACCGAAATATTATCCTGGCTTACGATCGGATATAATCCTTCATTCGCTTCCCATACCAAATGGGAAGGCAACCGGTCGAAGAGCAGCGACGGCGTGGAGAATGCCGTGCGGGTCGATTGTGAATAGGCGTGGGTGAAGTTTGTGCAGCGTGTTTCCGCCCATTTTTTCAATTTCGGGGTGGTTTCTTTCTTGTAGCCATTAAATGACACCCGGTCGCCGCGCACCGCGTCGATGACAATCACCAGTAGGTTACGCACCGGAGGCTGATTATTGGCACGAGGATACAACAGATGGGTGTCAACCTTTTCCCGGCTGGACTTGTAATCACCTGCCGTGCAGTTTTCATCAATACCGTTATCGGGAATCTCGATCCCCATCGGATTGATGGCGTAATTGAAATCGTCGCAATCGCCACCACCGTAGAGAATCGAATAGCCGTCGCCATCGAAATCGACCAAACTCTGAATACTTGCAATCACCTCGCGCGTGTAGGCTGTTTGACCGAAAAAGACGTAACGCACGGTCATGTCGTGGGCCAATACGCTCTGAGTCAAGAAGTGCAGTAAAATCAGTACGGTCAACATTACGAGAAATGCAACGTTGGAATAGGCACGTGGAACGAGGAAATGCCGTACGCTATGAAGTTCGCTTAAAACAATGCCGACAATGCCAACCGCCACAAAGGATGCGATGTAGATGTACATACGCAGATCGTAAACTTTAACGGCGTCATACTGCCAGATCAGCGCCCCAATCACTCCGGCAAGCGCCAACAGGAACAGAAACGGCACTAAAAAACGTGCAGAAACAATAAAAGCCAACCACTTCTTACGCTTCGCTAGCGCCGTTCCAATGTAGGCCAACAGTCGCCAGCCAAGCTGGTAGAGCATCACCGCAAAAAGACCGACCAGCAGCGCCCAAGCCGCTCCGAAGGAGGCCATCAGGCCCTTGCCGTGGTAGGTAATGAGGATAAAGTAGAATATGCCGGCAACCGCCCCGGCAAAGAGTAGGGACATCAGGCTACCCACCAGTAATCTGGCTCCGATGCGCGGACCGATTTGCGGGTCCATCGTGAAAAAGGCACTGATCAGTCCGGATATTACCCGCTTCCCGCCGAATACGCGCAATAACAGCCAGGCAATCAACCATCCTGCCAGCGCAACGGGAATCGCCAATGTCATATTGGAGGCCAGTTGGGCGCAGAAAAAAGAGAACAAGGTAGCGCTCGTAAAACCACTGAGTGCGCCACGCAATCCCAGATCAATCGTTTCCCCCAACGAGAACCCGAAAGACCCTAGTGTGTACAACAACAACAAAACGACAAAATGGTGCCATTGGGGCTTCACGCCTTACTCCTGTTTTCTACTCCCAAGCCCGCCGGGCCATCAGTATGATGTCCAAGCCTTCCCTTAGTAGACCTAACTCATCGGAAAGTCAAGCGAAAGCCTTTTGTAGCCATATCTTTTAAGTGAATGTTCAGAAAACCAGTGGATCTTTAATCCGTGGGAGGACGGCTTTCCAATAACAGACGCTGAATCAACAGATTCAGCAGAGTTGCAACACCATCAACCGGCATATGGTGGGGAATACTGCGATCCAGCAGCACGGAAACTCTTGCTTCGAATTCCTCATCCGCCAACCATAATAAGAATTCAACCGGGAATTTTGGAAGTAGTTGAAAACGGTAGGAAACATCCGCATTTGAGGTTGCCTGCCCACCCAGACTTGTTGCCGCATTTTTAAATGCTTCGCCATCCGTTCCGAATGTGCTTTCGAAGTCCGTCGTTTCCACAGCCAGATGACTCTGGAAGACATTTACGCCAACAAACAGATCGCGAATGGTCGTCATCTCGCCGCTAAGATTGCCATCCTGGGCGTGAACGAGGTAAACCAGCAGTAAAAACGGTACCTGACGGTCCCATTCCCCACCGAAAGAACCTTGAATCTTGGTAACTTGCCGCTTTTTCGGTTCGATCAGCCAGCGTTCGCCGAGACACAGTAACTCGTAGTCACCTTGACTGGTAAGGGTGGCGCAACTGGAAGCAACGACTTCGGCAGGAACTTTTTCATCGAGCATGTTCCAGAACTGCTCGGCGGTATCGGGCCAACTGGCCACCGGCCTGGACTCCGCTTGCTCGCGGCGTCGGGTTTGCATTTCCAGGAATCCCTTGCTGTAGGGATAATTCCCCCGATCGGATGAAAAACGATCGCAGGGAAATTCCGAGCAATCCCGCAGACAATAGGCAATTTTCCGCTGACTTGCACACTCCAGAATCGGGCACCCCATTCCAAACAGGCGATGTTGAGCTTCCAGTTTTGCGCGCCCCGATTGGCTGACTCCCGATCCGCAATGACTGCAAACGCCCATGACATGCAGGCGGCAGACGTTGCAGTCGATGCCGCAGGCACCGGTGCCGGAAAGCATGGGTTGTGCCGTGTTTTTTTCTCGATGGTGACTACAGGGGTAACAGAGCTTGATTCCAGGTTTGTCTTCGCTCACGTCAACCTCCCAGTGCTGTAAATACTATGTTGTAGTTGCGCTTGCTTCTTCTTCCTCGTCCTCGTCTTCCTCCTCCACTTCCAGTTCATCGTGCACGGCCCGCATTCGCTTCATTTCACGAATGAAACCCATGAAATAGTCGATGGCACTGACAATGGAAAAAAACAGGGATACATACAGGAAGAACATTCCGACTCTGTGAAAATCGAATTCACCGACGTACACGGCGAAATTGATGATGTAACTGTAATGTAATAGCAGCGCTAAAAGGGCTACCATTTGAAAGGCGGTTTTATATTTGCCCAGCGGGCGGGCGGCAATGACCATGCCCTCAGCAGAAGCAATCGCCCGCAAACCGGTTACCGTGATTTCCCTGGCAAGGATAAGACCGACAATCCACAAGGGCATCCGCCCCATAGCCAGCAGCGTCAGTAAAATGGTGAGAACGATCAGTTTGTCCGCCAACGGGTCCAGGAACTTGCCGATCAGTGTGACGGCGTTATTGCGCCGTGCCAGGTAGCCATCGAGCATATCCGTAATGGCCGCAAGGCCGTACAATCCCGTCGCCATAAATGCGGAGACGCGACTGTCTTCGAGCATCAAGACACACACAAACGGAATTGCGATAATCCTGATTAGAGTCAGAATGTTGGGAACGTTCAGGAATTCTTCCAGAAGGGTTTTTCGGATCGGTCGCCGTATCTTCTTTGCCATGCTTTCCTCCCGCCCCCTCTTCTACCATTTCGACCTGTATCCACGCAAGCAGATTCCCATATCGGCTAGTTACTGGAAAGTAAAAATTTCAAGCTTGTTTGCAATCGCTTCAGTGAAACCGGGTTTGCAGTTTTTTCTTTTCGGATATCATCTCGCACAAGGACTGGCGCACAAAAAACGGCCCGCCGGTCGGCGGGCCGTTGAAGCACCAGGCTACAAAAACATTACAGCGTTTTGTGCTTTTCGATCAGGCTGGTGACGACAGTCGGATCGGCCAGCGTCGAGGTGTCGCCCAGGCTGTCGAATTCGTCCGCGGCGATTTTGCGCAGGATGCGGCGCATGATCTTACCGGAACGGGTCTTGGGCAGGCCCGGAGTAAAGTGAATCTTGTCCGGCGTAGCGATCGGTCCGATTTCGCCGCGCACGTGAACGACCAGTTCTTTCATCAGTTCGGGGGTCGGATCCTGACCCACGATCAGGGTAACGTAAGCATAGATGCCCTGGCCCTTGATATCGTGCGGGAAACCGACAACGGCGGCTTCGGCGACGGCAGCGTGGGAAACCAGTGCGGACTCGACTTCGGCGGTACCCATGCGGTGACCGGAAACGTTGATGACGTCATCAACACGACCGGTGATCCAGTAGTAACCATCTTCGTCGCGACGGCAGCCGTCACCGGCGAAGTAGTAACCCGGGAACATCTGGAAGTAGGTCTCTTCGAAACGCTTGTGGTCACCGTACACGGTGCGCATCTGGCCCGGCCAGGTCTGACGCAGAGCCAGGATACCTTCGGTGGCACCTTCCAACTCGTTGCCCTGATCGTCCAGGACGCAAGGATCTACGCCGAAGAAAGGCAGAGTCGCCGAACCCGGCTTCTGGTCGATGGCGTAAGGCAGCGGCGTGATCAAGATGCCGCCGGTTTCCGTCTGCCACCAGGTGTCCACGATCGGGCAATTCTCGTGACCGACGTGCTTGAAGTACCATTTCCAGGCTTCGGGGTTGATAGGTTCACCAACCGAACCCAGAACACGCAGGCTGCTCAGGTCATATTTGTCAACCCACTCATCACCCTGCGCCATCAGAGCGCGGATCGCGGTCGGAGCGGTGTAGAACTGGGTAACTTTCCATTTGTCCACCACGTCCCAGAAGCGGCCCGCGTCGGGATAGGTCGGAACGCCTTCGAACATGATGCTGGTCGCGCCCTGAGAGAGCGGTCCGTACACGATGTAGCTGTGACCGGTGACCCAGCCGATATCAGCAGTGCACCACCAGATGTCATTGTCATGATAATCGAAGATGTTTTTGAAGGTCGTGCCGGTGTAAACCATGTAACCGCCGACATTGTGCTGCACGCCTTTGGGCTTGCCAGTGGAACCGGAGGTGTACAGGATGAACAGCGGATCTTCGGCATCCATCTGCTCGGGTTCGCAGAAATCAGCCGCGTCGGTCATCAGGTCTTCCCAGTAGTAATCACGACCGTCTTGCATCGGAATGTCCAGGCCGGTGCGCTTGACGACAACACAGGTGTCCACGGTGTGGTTGTGGTTGTCGAGGCAGATGCTCATGGCCTTGTCGGCGTTGCCCTTCAATGGAACGGCTTTTTTACCGCGGTACACACCGTCGGTGGTGATGACGATTTTGCACTCGGAATCGACGATACGATCCGCCAGCGCTTCAGCACTGAAACCACCGAACACGATGCTGTGGATCGCGCCGATACGGGCGGTAGCCATCATGGCGATCGCCAGTTCGGGAACCATCGGCATATAGATGGATACGCGGTCGCCCTTTTTGATGCCTTTGGACTTCAACACGTTGGCAAACTTATTGACTTCTTTATGCAATTCGGCATAGGTGAAGGTCTTCTGCTCGCCAGGTTCGTTGCCTTCCCAGATGATGGCGATTTTGTCTTTGTTTTCGCCTTCCAGGTGACGGTCCAGGCAGTTGACGGTGATGTTGGTTTTTGCGTTTTTGAACCATTCGATTTTGACGGGACCTTTGCGGATATCATAATTGAAATCACGGACTTTGTCCCATTTCTTGTACCAGAAGAAGTTTTCTGCGATCTCACTCCAGAAACCTTCCGGATCATCGATGGAGCGCTTGTACATCGCTTTGTACTCGTCCATCGTCTTCACCCATGCGTTTTCGCGATACTTATCAGGTGCGTGGTACAGAAAATCGCTCATTTTGACCTCCTACTTTGACACAGTTAAAGAGTTCGTTACAACGAAACATTTCCCTGGTTGTGATGCTCTGGTATGCTCATAACCACATGGAAAAACAAGGCAATTCAAATTCATCTGACGCATTGCGACAAAACATTCTCTAATTTGGCGCGAGTATAGGAACCCCTAATTCGCTTGTCAAGAGAAAAATGAAGCCTCATTCATTTTAACTTCTTATACCAGTCATTACTCCGAATAAACGTATTTATCACCCTTGTTAAAACAACTGCCGCTAAATTTCATTCCAGCGTGGACAAGAATTCCCAGATAATTATTCCTGCCTTCGGAAGATAATCGACTTAAGGTATAAAAGAGGAATTGTTACTAAAAGTTATAAATAGAGGTAATCCTCCCGTTGATCAAAGACACAAGTTCAGGCCCGGAAAGAAGATCACGATCTCTAACAGGTCGTTTTTAGTCAAGAATGAAAGAGACGAAATGCTATTACGTCATAGGTAACAGGAGACATCATGAAATCGACCACAGGATCAATTCCCAGTATGATTCCGATATTTTCTGTTAATAACTTTTCTCGGCAGGAATAAGCGGCTTTAGAATTTTGACTTCCTACATTCTTTACGCAACCAAAGGAGCCAATTAGAATGCCCTATTCATCTAGAACATTCCGGACTTTTTTTGCCAGTTCCTGCGGGGAATACGGTTTTCCGATGAAATTGACACCGTCATCCAACACACCGTGGTGAGCGATAACATTTTCCGTATAACCAGAGGAGAACAGGATTTTCATGACCGGATATGCTTTGGCCAATCGATTCGACAACTCTCTACCGTTCATGTATGGCATAACCATATCGGTGAGCAAGAGGTCGATATTGGGTTTTTCTTGTTCGACTATCGCAAGAGCATTCGGTCCATTGTCCGCACAAAGTACTTTGTAACCTTGTCTCTTCAGAATTTTTATGGCGATATTGCGAACGAGGGATTCATCCTCCACGACGAGTATCGTTTCCGTCCCCCTCGGTAAATCATTGATGACCCTATTCTCTTTGATATCTTCCGCTTCATCTTCAACCTTGGGAAAATATACTTTAAACGTCGTGCCTTTTCCCAATTCCGAATACACCTGAATATACCCGTTATGCTGCTTGACGATCCCATAAGAGGTTGACAAGCCAAGCCCCGTTCCTTCTCCAACGTTTTTGGTGGTGTAAAAAGGATCGAAAATTTTTAGCTGGGTATTTGAATCCATTCCGACACCGTTATCGGAAATGGCCAGCATCACGAACTCTCCCGGGTTCACATTGGGACGGTTTTTACAGTATTGTTCGTCGAGAACCTTGTTTTGAGTTTCGATTGTCAGCTTGCCTCCATCTGGCATGGCATCGCGGGCATTGACGGATAAATTCACGATGATCTGCTCGATCTGACCGGGATCGACTTTGACTCTGCCAAGATTCCGATCAGGGATGATACGAAGATGAATATCTTCTCCGATCAAACGCTCCAGCATTTTTCGGATGTTTTCTATCAATTCATTCAGATTGATCACTTTCGGGCTGATAATCTGCTTTCGAGAAAAAGCAAGCAGCTGGCGTGTCAGACCGGCAGCGCTTTTGGCAGCTTTCTCAATCTCTCCCAGAGTTTCATAAAGCGGATCGTCTGGGGAAAGATCCAGCATACCCAAGGAAACATTTCCTGTGATACCGGTAAGCAGGTTGTTGAAGTCGTGAGCGACTCCTCCTGCCAAGCGACCGATCGACTCCATTTTCTGCGATTGCTGAAGCTGGTTTTCCAACTTGTCTTTTTCTTCCTGCGTCTTTTTCAGTTCCGTATAGTCGATAAAGTTGATTACGACCTGTTCAATTTCATGCAACTCATTGAAAACTGGAAATCCGTTGACGATTCCCCAAGCCAGGTCATCCGGATTCGTCCGTCTAACTCCGATAATTTTATTATAGATGGGAGCTTGGGTGGAAATCACTTGATTGACAGGGTAGAGCTCAAGCGGCAAATCCAGCATATCTTCACTGACGAATCTCCACTCGGGATCAATCACTTCCTTGCCACGCATCTGATCTTCGGACAATCCAAGCAAATTGCACGCGGCGTCGTTAGCAAGCAGCACTCGGGTATCCGATCCATGAACGACCACACCGGAATTTAAATTCCTAAGCAGCGAACGGTGGGTTTGTTCGCTTTCTCGCAAAGCACGTTCAGCCTGTTTGCGCTCGGTAATATCCCGAATAACAACCAGAACACCCTGTACACTTCCCGAATTGAATGGCGATCCATGTAATTCGCCGGTGAACCTGGAGCCATCACCTCGTTTCATCAACAATTCCAGGTTTCTTATTTGGTAATTACCCTCAAGGGATTCCTGGAAGTTTTTAATAGCAATCGGTATCGCAGATTCGTCGAGATACTCCATAAAATGCTTACCGACCATCTCTTCAGAATCTACGCGGAACATCGTTTCGCATACGGGAGAAACATAAGTAATGAATCCCGTTTCATCAGTCAGGGAGATCATATCCGACAATTGTTCGGTAATGGATCTGAATCTCCCTTCGCTTTCACTTAGCGCCAGTTCTGTTTTCTTGCGCTCCGTAATATCGAGCACGGTCCCCTTGATCGCGGTCAACTCGCCTTTCGCATCGTAAACACCCTGGAATGTGGAGGCATAGTATCCATCACTCCCATCCGGGAAAAGAAATCGCTGTTCATATTGTCCCTGCTCTTTGCTTTTAATGGCTCGTTGGATCAACTCCTGGTTGCGCTTGTTCTCTCCCGGCCAGGGCGAAAGCTCCATAATCGAATCGATATGAGGGGTATAGGTTTCGGGATCAAACCCGAAAATACGATAAACTTCATCCGACCACTGAACCTTACCGGTCTTAACTTCCCAGAACCAATATCCCAGGTGCACCATCTCCTGGGCTTCTCGAAGTTTCTCCTCGCTTTCACGCAAGACATCGCTTGCTCGTCTCAATTCCGTTATGTCCTGTATCGTACCGATCATTTCCACAGGGACATTGTTGGAATCGTATTTCAGCTCGCCTTTGCCGTGCACCCATCGTTGTTCCCTGGTATCCACACGAAGAATGAGATATTCCTTGTCGAAAAGATTTCCTTCGGTCAAGACGTAATTATGCAGGTAATCGGTCATCATATCCCGATGATCGGGGTGAATGATTTCGGCCCAACCTTCGGCATTGCGTGGAAAATCTGGACCGATACCGAAAATGTCATCGAGGATGTCGGAACTTACCCACTTGTTTTTCTGGATATCGAAACTGTAGCAACCAAGATGAGCCACTTCCTGAGCTTTCCTTAGAAAATACTCGTTTTCCCTTAAAGCTCGTTCGGTATTTTTTCGTTGTGTAATGTCGATTGCGCTAAAAGTCACACCTTTTTCCAGGTCGGATGAATCGATAGGAGTTGAACTCATGATAATGTCGATAATCCCGCCATCTTTTCGCTGCCATCGGGTTTCGACCTGTCCTGTTCCGTACTCTTCGATTTGACGATACTCTTCTTGGTCAACGTGTTGATATTCTTCCTCGCTGGGAAAGAATATGCGAGCGCTTTCCCCAATCAGATCATCCCGCGTATACCCGACCATCTCGCATGCGACCTTGTTGACTTCCATAAGAACACGGTCTTTCAAGACACCGACACCAGCCGGAACCGAAGTCAGGATACTTTTCAGCCATTCTTCGCTTTTATTGAGAGAATCTGCAATTCGTATGCGCTCAGTAACATCTCGATAGTTAACGATGATTCCGTTAATTACAGGATCGTGAAGCAGGTTGTGGCCGGTTCCTTCCAGGTTGATCCATCGCCCGTCTTTGCGCAGAAACCGGAACGAAACCGGAGCGATATCCCCCGGTTCTTGCATGTGGCTGGCAAACTCCAGCATAATGCGTTCCCGGTCTTCTTCATGCACGTAGGAAAAGATGTTTTGTCCTATCAATTCACCGGTCTCATAACCTAAAACGACTTTATGGGACGGACTTTCGTAGACAACGTTCCCCCCTGCATCGAGAATCGAGATCACGTCGCTGACGTTTTCGATCAATGCCCTGAAGTATTTGTCTTTTCCTCTTAACTCGTTTTCTGTTTGCGTTCGTGCGGTAATATCCTCGATCGTTGAAATGATGCCATCAAATTCATTATCACGATCAAACAGTGGCGTTACGTTGATGGAAAGCAGAACCCGTTTGCCATCGGGCCATTCGATGGCATGCTGAACACCGAAAATCGGTTTTCCCGTTTTCCTGGCTATAACGAAAGGAAGGTTCTCTTCTGGAAACGCATTTCCGTTGAAATCCGTAATCTTCCATTCCGGATCTTTGTATGTTCTCGACTCAATATCCGTTTTGGAAAGCCCGAATATTTCCTCTGCTCTTCGGTTGGCGAATGTAATTTCACCATGTTTGTTGACTCGTGTGATACCGACCGGACTGGTATCGGCAATCTGAGTGATGAAACGGTTCTGTGTTTCCAACTCTGATCGTATTTGGTCTGTGTCGCTCAATCGCGAGATGGTTTCGTCGCTTTGTTCAACAGACTGCGATGCAAGAAACTGCTCCAATTCGGAGATCCGTTTTCTGGCAGCTTGAAGCTCTTTGGCAAGTTCGGTCTCGATTTTTGGACTATAAGCCATGCAATCTATTCCCTAAACGCCGTTTCGCTTCTGTTGTGGAAAACCGTTTCGAGTATAATGCTGAAACAGTCGTTTCCCTCTTCTTATGAAATAATAGATGTTTCCAATTCCCAATCCAGTATATCGCAACGCAACCAATAAATGCTAGACAAAGCTGCTCAAGTCATTAGATCGATTTACACCAATGTAATATTTCCATCTTCTAAGAACCCGAATTTCCGATGCTATTCCTAAAAGACAATTGAAATAGAAAACATAACAAAACGTTGCCTCCCCCTCCGAAATTTCGAGTTTTCGAATCAGCGAAATCACATGGTTTTATGTCTAGAACGAAGTAACAGGATCAGGACTTTTCATATTGCGAGTAAGGATTCGAAGCAGTGACGTGAATTAGCCGAAAAAGCGCTGCCGGATCTTTTCCGCCGTAGCCTTGACTTCTGCCAGCAGCCGTTCCGCTTCTGTTTGCAGTTTTTCTGCTGCGGTTTTGTCTTTGATGCTGCTCAGGTTGATCTCTACGTTACGATACGCTCCTTCGCAGCCCGCCTGCGCCAATAAAGCGCCTACGGCAACATCGGTTTCGCTGTTGCGGTTGCCGCGCTCGGCCACCGCCAATAATAAGGTGCTCGCCTTTTGTGTGGCTTGCATGGTTTCCAGCGGAACGCGGGCGGCATGCAGAGTAGCTTCCTGGATGGCCTTGGAGCGCGTCGCCTTTTCATCGTCGCTGCCTTTGGGCAGTTTGAAAGCAGCCATGACTTCATTAAACGCAGCGGCATCACGGTCGACCAGTTCGGACAACAGAAGGGAAAGTTCGCGCGCCTGCTGTTGGATGCCAGTCATTTCTTCCCAGACGCTCTCATACCCTTTCTTGTTGATCGTCAATCCGGCGACCATCGCCGCCAGTGACGCAGCCATCGCACCGGACAGTGCAGAGGCGGAACCTCCACCAGGAGCCGCCGTACCGGCACCAAGAGTTTGAAGAAACGCGGTTACTTTCTGATCGATCAACATGGCGCTCTCCTTCAGGGTCGAATTTAGTCGATCATCAATTCGATGACTTTTTCCTTTAAAACGAACGGATACAGATCGTGCAGCCCGAGTCCAGCCACTCCCGCTTCCAACAGGGTCGCTTCGAATGCGCTGGAATCGTCGCCGTTCCGTTCGCAATAATACCGGCCAGCCAATAGCAGAGCCTCTTTGGGAATCAGGCCGACCACTTCCGAGCCTGTGACGCGCACTCCCAGCCGTTCGGCTTCTTTTCGGCATTCTTCGATGGCCACATGCGGCGGCGTAACGGTGAAGTCGGTCAGGTTCATGGAGACCTGCACGATGCCCTGTTCCGGCAGCGCCACTCCCAACCCTTTGACGTTTTTCAGCCGCCCGGCGATCCGTTCCGGCTTTCCGTCCGGGCCGATGACTTTGTTGCCTTGGGTATCGCGTTTGATTCTTCCGCTTTCACGCAGCATTAACGCGATTTCGTTGGCAATCGTCACATCCGTTGTATTCAGGCTCACATTGTAGGCGATCAGAAACGGGCGTGCGCCGGTAATCGTCAACCCGCTGCGGGCGTTGAATTGCGCTGGTCCGAAGTCGGGTGCCCAGTCGGGATCTTGCAGTTTCTCCACCAGTCCCTCGTACTGCCCCTTACGCACGTCGGCCAGATTATGACGTTCCGGGCGCGAGGCGGCCCGCTCGTATAGATAAATCGGAATGTTCAGTTCGGCTGCAACGCGTCGCCCGTATTCGCGCGCGCATTCTATGCAATCCTGCATCGTTACGCCGGAAACCGGAATGAAGGGAACAACGTCGGTGGCTCCCATGCGCGGGTGCCCCCCGTTATGCGTGCGCATGTCGATAAGTGGCGCCGCCTTCTCCGTCGCTTTATAGGCGGCTA
The DNA here is from genome assembly GCA_965140415.1 of Myxococcota bacterium. Classification (GTDB taxonomy): domain Bacteria; phylum Myxococcota_A; class SURF-8; order SURF-8; family SURF-8. Next base: position 1,535,585 of record OZ223209.1, on the reverse strand, counting down.
AAACGACCGCCTGAGGTTCTCCTATAAAGGTGAAAACCGAACGATTGTAGTCGCCGTCCGGTTCGATGTTCAACAGGCGTACGCCATCCACTGCGCGCACGACGGCAGCAATGGCGTCGATGACCTCCCGGTTGCGCCCCTCCGAGAAGTTCGGCACACACTCCACAATGCGGTTCATCTGCTTACCTCGAATGACACGGTTTCGCCCGGATTTCTCCCTATTTCACCGACAGGATCGGCAAGGAACAAGGCTAGAAATCGAGCTTGATGATACCGTTGATCAGTTTGTTGACGAAGTCGAAATGGGAAACCTTGACGTTGTCTTCCTTCTGATATTTCATATCGTATTCGACTTTGATCTGGCGAGCCATATCGGTGTACTTGCCCTTATTCTGCTGGACTTCGTCCATCCAGTGTTCGCCGTACGCCTGAATTTTCTCCAGCTCTTCTGGGTCCAGCCACACACCGTGGTTATTGGGGCAGCGGTCGATAATGATGTTGGAGGAATACTGGTAATTCACCGGCGTCATGGATGCGTTGCACTTGGGACAGAAGCGCTCGCGCGAAATTTCCGCAGGCGGCATGGAACGGCTTTTCTTGGCCAACTCGGAGACTTCGTCGATGATCGCCTGGTCGAACCGCTCTTCACGCAGTTTGACGATACGCTGCAACTCCCCGTTATCCAGCCATTTCGCTCCGCAGCGCGGACAGACTTCGATCTCTACGCCTTCATACTGCATTTTTTCCATCTGCGGATGTCCACAGGTCTGACACTGCATGGCGCCCTCCTTCCGGCATGTGACAGGGTAGTGCAACTCACTGTTTATACTCTGCGGTAAGCCGCTCTGATAGTCAAGGAAAAGGTTAGGGATCAGGCTTGATCAGCGGCAGGATATACTTCAATTTCTCGCGAAGATCATCTGGACAATCCGGGTCGGCTTTCATCTTTGCCAAGCCATTATAAATTTTATTATCACCTTTAAATTGATCTTTGTATTGAGGAAGTAGGTAATGAAATTCATTAAGGCGGCGAAAGTCGGCTCTATCTACAATGAGCCTGAAAAACTGCAAGGCAATACCAGTCAGTGTGTTTTTAAGATTTTCGTTTTTAATACCGCTTAATTTAGTTAGACCGTACATTTCATTAGTAAGTTGAAGTAAAATATCGGTCTGGAATATGTTGAGTTTTCGGAATTCGTCAAAACTATTTATAAGCTTTGCATGCTCCTTAATTTTTTCTTCCAGTTTCTGACTGAGGCTGTCGGTTTCTTTGACAAACGAGAAAAATCGTATAGCTGCGGTCAATGTGATTGCAGCGATAAATAAGCCTAATAGGGTCAAGATATCCGAAGAGTTCTGGTTGTTCTTTATTTCAATATGGTTAAGACCTTGCTTTGATTTTACACATTTTGTATCGGGACCAGCATCGACCACGATTAGCAACTTCCCATTTTCGGACAAAACGAGGTCTTTAGAAAATTGAATGCGAATTTCCATAAATACAAGATATAAAATTAAAATTGCGCAAGCTATAGTTAGTGCATAAAGCACTCCCATTCCAATGTTGGAGGCAGTGTGCTGTTTCATGCCAGATTACCTCTATACTTTTAATAATTTACGAATAGTATACTCGATTTCTTCAAAGTCGTCGTTTTTCCAGTGATACGGGACATTTGCATCCAACATGGGAACATCTTCCTTGCGCAGTACGGAATAAATCATGACCGGAATATTAATCTGCTTATCTTGAAGTTCCTCATACACCTTGACGCCAGTCATAATTCCACCTTGTGCCGGGTCGCTTTCGTAACGCCCTTCCGTTGGCATCATAATGTCCAATACGATAAGATCCGCGAGATTTCCCTTGGAGATCATTTTGAACAACTCAGAAATCTTCACCATAATTTCTGTTTTGAAATCGTTTTGAGAATCCAAATACCTGCGGAAGTACTTTATTTGATCAGGATTGTCATCTACGAATAGGATTTTCTTTGGCATGTTTTCCCCGTATAATTAGCTAACAAAACGTTCCGCAGGAATATATCCGCGAAAAATAGTTGGGTCTTTAAACTGAATCACTTCGATATCACCACCGTGAGCTTTGAAGACAGCCTTTACAACGGATAATCCAAGCCCGCTTCCCATTACTGTTTTTGATGTTTTTGTGTTTCTAAATTCCATGTCGAAGATTTTGTCGTTTTCTTTCGGCTCAATTCCAACTCCATAGTCGGTGAACCGTATGTACAACCTTCTATCTTCAGACAAATAGTAGTCGATAAATATCCTCGCTTGCTCTTCATTCGGTTTCTTGTACTTGATCCCATTTATTATGAGATTTGTTACTGCTGCTATCATTTGACCTTTGTTTAAAGAATATACCCTTTCCGGGTGCTGAGCGACACTGATTCTAGGCTTATGACTTTCATACATTTTTTTTACCACTCGTACAGCAGGCTCAAAAATGTCTTCATGAAGGTAGCATCGCGAATCCGCTAAAACGGAAGGATCTTGTCGAAGTATTTTAAGACCATCTGAAATCGAGATCACATAATTGGCCAATGCATCAATATCATCAAGAAGTGCAAGGTTGTCTTCAACACTTCCCTTACTGGTTTGCATATTGACTTGCAGTGCGCGTTTTGCATTCAAGATTTGAATTGGGGGAGCGGCAAACTCGTGAGAGGTTAGTAAGTACGCACGACGTCTAAGTTGTTCTGCCCTATAGGTAACAATAAACGATCGGATACCATCAGCGATGGATTTAAGTATATAAATCTCTTCAAAACCGAAACAGACCACGGGCTTAGGATACCCATCGACGTGCAAATAATTATTCACACAGCGAAGTACACCAATAACATCTCTCGTTTCTGACCTAATCGGAACACCTAAAAATGAGATGGTATTAATCGGGGAGAATTCGTTAACATTGCCTTTGACTCGACCATCTTTTCTTAAATCGGGGACCGTGATTGGTTTTCTCTGATCTGCAATAAGTCCGGTAATTCCAACTCCGAAAGAGTAGGATGCATTGCCTATCACACTTACTGTACTCGCTTTGAAATGGAGACACCAGTCCCCATCTTCTGTAAATATCGTTACAGCTCCAGCATTGATTTGCTTATTAACACTATTCACTAATTTCTTGAAGAATTCATCCGACTCCATTCCCTCCCTGTATACAATATCTTGCACAATCTGATCGCGGACCAAATTGGTTCGTATGGTCAACGCATTTTCAATGGCACGCGAACTGATTGAAACAAGTTGCTCCAAACGGAAGCTTATTTCTGGATTTTGACTCGGTTGTAAATCTGTGATGGTATAAAGTGCACCTACGGTTTCTTTTCCTATGCGAATGGGAAACACAACAAGAGAGTGACTTTTTTTGTTGAGGTAGTTCCTAGTGAATGGTTCAAATGGTTTTTGTGATGGATATTCAGAAAAATTGCAATGTTTTGTCTTAGTATTATCCGCAAGTTCATCAATAAGCTGAATTTCTTCCTTGGTAGGTTTGAAGTATAGGTTATCAATATCCTCATAGTATTTCAGATCCAGATATTTGGATTTCCTAAGGCAAAGCGTATTGTTGTCTTCGTTGAAGTAATATAAAAGCATTAGGCGAGATTGAAGCAAATGATCTATGGCATTAAAAATATTGTCATACGTCTTTTCAATATCATCCAAATTGCTATCAATGCGATCCACTAGTTTTTTATGCGTTACATCCCGAACGGAGAAAATTGCTTGATTAGTGTTTGCTTTTCTCGTTGAGCTAATTTCTATGTAGAATGGCGTTTTATTGCGATCTAATTTTTGGGCTTTAATCTCATAATAATCATACTCCATTACATTTTGTTTTCTAATACGAATTTTCTCGTTGATTAAAGACTTTGCTTCTTCAGGGAAAAGTTCTAGGATTTTGGGCAAGGGGTGGTTTTGTCCTATTGCAAAAATCTCTCTGAAGCGATGATTAGCCCAGTCGATATTTTTTTCTTTCATGTTATAGATACAAACACCATCCGTCATTTGGCTTAAACTATCCGCCAGCATTTCGACTTCTTGCTGGGCCTTGGCCTGATCTGTTGCATCGTTGATTAGCCATTTAGTTCCAGCAGGCATATAATCCCATTTTTGGAATTCGATTGAAATCCTCTTGTTTACTGCGCGGCTTCGCCATGGCCGTAAGAAATCAGCTTGGGGGGAATCCGTCTTGGTTTTACTTTTAAGAAATTTTTGGTAGTTCGTTTGTAAAGATTCATTGTCCTCTTCCACAACCAAATCCCATGGAGAAAGCTCGTTAAAAGGACCTACCCGCAATCCCAGCAGTTTCCTTGCTTTTTGATTGGAGTACACGACTTTCAGCTCTTCTTTTCCGTTTTCTGTCTCAATTTCACGCGTGATAAGAAAAGCTTGATGGTTCTTTTCAAAGTCTTCCGTTACATCGGTGAGAAGACCTTCGATAAGATTGTTCTCACTGGAATGGATCAAATTACGAAACCAGCCTCTACCTATATTGGTGTTTAGTAAGGAATAGACCTGTATGATTTGCTGAGAACGCTGATGGCTTATCACATGTTGAAAATCGGGAGGGAAGACATGGAGATCCTTAAATAACACCTCTTTTTCATCTTGACGAGGTTTGAAAATCTTTTCGTCCGATAGAGTAAGTTTGCCTTTGGAATCGATAGAATAGTAAATAAATCCAGCCGTTTCCAGTAAGCTGGCCACAAGCTTGGAAAATTCACCGGAGTGCTCTTGTCCTTTTGTCGATCTGGAGCACGCTTTTTTTGTAGCGTTTTCAGAGGTCATTTCTCCCACCTGTGTTTTCTAAGCTGATTTATTCTCATGCTAACAGTCGTTCTCATAAAAAATCAAGCAATATGTATTACTCTACGGGAACTTTTTCGTGATGCTTGCTTCAATCTCCCCCCAATTTTCTTACCCATTCCTTCTTGTTATAATACCTAGAGGAATTTTCTTCCGTACTTTCCGGGAAATTGATTTGACAAGTGCCCGGCACTCTGTTATTACGCAGAGCGTTATGTTAAATGAATACTGATTCAGAATTCACCTATCTGTGTTCACCAACCGCACAGTTCAGGTGAGTGGATTGACCAACCAACCGAGCTTATTGAAATTGTAGCGTTTTTTGTATCAACCTGAGTGCTGAAACCTGAACATGGAGGTAACAATGAGTGACTCACAATCTTCGAACAGCGGCTGGCTCGTAACCGCTTCGGGTACGGGCGTAAACCTCGCTTTGGGTGTTCTGTACACCTGGAGTGTCATTTCCGGTGGAATTCCGGAATCTTGGGGTTGGGATGCCTCTGCCAAATCGCTGCCTTACGCAGTGGCGTGCTTCGTTTTCGCGCTGGCGATGATCCCCGCCGGTCGCCTGCAAGACAAAATCGGTCCGAAATGGGTCGTGACCATCGGCGGCGTGCTGATCGGTCTGGGCTGCATCATTTCCGGTTTGGCCGGTAGCTCGCTGGCCGGTTTCGTCGCCGGTTTCGGTGTTGTCGCCGCCATCGGCATCGGCTTCGGTTACGCCGCCGCCACGCCGGCAGCCGTCAAATGGTTCCCCCCTTCAATGACCGGTAAAATCGCGGGTCTGGTCGTGGCCGGTTTCGGTCTGGCTTCCGTGTACATCGCTCCCTTGGCTACCTCGCTGTTGAAAAGCTATGCCACCGAAGTCAACGGCGTGATGGAAATGGGCGTTTCCAAAACCATGCTGACACTGGGCGTGGCCTTCTTGGTCGTGGTCGTCGTGCTGGCGCAATTCATCAAGAATCCCCCGGCTGGTTACAAACCGGCGGAAAAAGCGGCACCCAAAGCGGCTGACGGTTCTTCCGCTCCGGCTCCTGCAACCATGGGCGTAGAGATGAACTGGAAAGAAATGATCAAAACTCCGCAGTTCTGGATGCTGTGGTTCATGTACGCCTGCGGCGCGGCTACCGGCCTGATGCTGATCGGTATTGCCAAGAAACTGGGCGTGGCCTCCTTGGGCGAAGCGGCCTTCTATGTGGTCGTCGTACTCTCCATCGGTAACGCGGGCGGTCGTATTCTGTCCGGTATCGTGTCCGACAAAATAGGTCGTCAGTGGACGATGTTCGGTGCCTTCGTACTGCAGGCGCTGATGGTCACCTCCTTGATCTTCGTTCAGGATAACGCGATCATGCTGCTGGCCATCATCCTGATCGCCGGTGCGAACTACGGTGCCAACCTGACCCTGTTCCCCTCGGCCACCAAAGATTACTTTGGCCTGAAGAACTTCGGCATGAACTACGGCATCATGTTCACCGCCTGGGGCGTGGGCGGCCTGATTCTGCCGCGCGTCAACGGTGCCATCATCGACGCCACCGGCAATTCCAAGATCACCTTCGTGGTGGCGGGCGCTCTGATGATCATCGCCGCCGTGCTGACCTTCGTCAGCCGCGCCATCGCTCGCAAGGGTGCCGAAGCCGAGGCCGAAGAAGCCGAGGCGTTGGCTGCGCAAGCATAAGCAATCACTCCTTTTTCGGTCTTTTGCCGAAAATGAGAGTTCGCCGCCCCTGGGGAGGGGCGGCATTTTTTATGGTTACAACCACCTCAACAGCAAAGCCAACCCGTTCACCGAACGCCACCTGCGCAAGGCGAATTCCATTTTCTATCGAATGTTTCTCTTTGACCAGAACCGAATAGACGTGCTATATGCAGGTTCAAATCGGACGAAATCAATAGCCTGTTGAGGATACGAATGGCAAATGCGAAAAGAAAGATCAAGCTGCGCTATAAGCTGATTATTTTTATTGTGGTTGCATTCGCATTCTGGATGCGCTTCCACTATTGCGAGCATCCCATCCTGAATCCGGATAAGGATGCGACCGCAGAAACGCCGTCCGCTGCGGAACCGGAAAACGGCAAGTCCGATTGATATCAATCCCCCAATATCATAGATTTACTACGAAATAAGATCCTTATTCCGTGATTGCACGCAGGTCTGCTCGATCGGAGCCAAAAGCGTATACTGGCGGCGATCCAATCGGCGCTTGTACGTCCATACGTTGGCCACCTTCCACTTTCTCTCCCGTCCAGACATTGTACCAATCACCCGGCGGAAAATAGACGGAGCGAGTTGTTGCACCTTCTGCCGTCACCGGTGCAACCAGTAGCGCATCGCCGATCATGAATTGGTCGGAAATATCCAGGCAATTGGAATCGTTCGGGAAAACCAGCATCAGATGTCGCAGGATTGGAGCGCCGCTCTGCTGCGCCTGCTCGGAAAGCGCCACAAAATCCGGAATGAGCACCTGGTGAATCTTGGCAAACCGCTTGAAATGAGCGGCAGTTTCCTGGTCCCGGTTCCAGTACCAGTTTTCGTCCTTGTTGTTGCCGTCGTGCGTGCGCATAATCGGTGTGAAAGCCCCAAGTTCCGTCCAGCGCATGAAAAGTTCCTTGCTGCTGGGACCGCCAGAAAAGCCAGCGATATCATGCGTAACGTAGGGCTGCCCGCACAACCCTAGATTCAGCATGGCCGGAACGACGGTCGGCAGGCCGTCATACTCACTCCAGGTCGCTTCCTGATCGCCCACCCAGTGAATCTGCGCCACGGCTTGCGAACCGGTCCAGCCGGAGCGGCTGAACATGACCCAATCACCATTTGGACGCAACTCATCCATGACTTCGCGGGTCATGCGCGTCCATTCGATCGGATAGCGATTATGATAGGCCCGTGGATCGCTGCCATCGGAAAGTTGCACGTCCAGTGGCAGGTATTCGCCGAAATCGCTCATCCAGCCATCGATTCCCAACTCGGTCACGATGTTAGACAGGGCATTTTGTACATATTGAACGGCAGCCGGATTGGTAAAGTCCGGGTTTCCAGCTTGCCCGGCGGGACTGGTAAAGATGTAGCTTTCGCCGCTTTCCGGATTTTTCACCAACAGTCCTTGTTCGTCCATTTCTTCGAAATGATTGGGTAATTCCTGCTGTACGAAGGGATTGACGTAGGCTAATACTTTGATTTCCTTTTCGTGCATGGATGCAACCAGCCCGGCAAGATCGGGATAGTAGCTGCTATCATGTTCCCAGCGATATTCCACGCCGGAGCCACCACCGATATTCTCCCGTTTCCCGGTCCAGTCCTGCACCCAGATCGCCCCGAAAGGCACCTGCGCCGCTTCCAACTCTGCAACTTTGCGTTCCACTTCCGCCGGTCCACCCTGGGTACACATCCAGGCTTCATACGCCCATTGCGGTGGAGCAGCAGGCCTTCCGATCTGTCTACCAAGTTGTTCGATCACGTCTAGGGTTTGAGGACCGTGAAAGAGCAGCAGGGACAGAGGCTCATTGGAAGTGACTTCGAACCAGGCAATGTCTTCGTCGCTCTGGCACAGATCGACATAGCTGCGGTAGTCGGTTTCAAGCAAGACACCGTATCCACCTGTGGCATTGATGAAATAGGGCATGGGAAAATAGGTCGTGTGCTGATTTCCGTTGACCATCCACAGTCCCCCTTCCATCGAGGGTTCCCGCCCAATGCCCTGCTCGGAAACCATCAGGCGGAAGGCTTCGCCGCGCTGGTCGGTGCCGTTGTATTGCTCACCGAAACCGTGGAATGTCGCCTCTTCATCGCAGCGGAGAGGAATCGAAAAGGAATCGACCTCTTGGCCGCTAAGAGTAAAGGTCATGCGCGAAGTGTCATCATCGACCACGCTGATCTGCAACTCTGCGCTTATAGAGTCGTCTGAAGCAGCGTAGTGCATCAAGTAGCTATCTTTTCCTTGAATCGGGGCTTCGTCACTGCGAAGCAATTCGATTTTCTCTTCATTCGAACGGGTGAACTTGTATTGACCGAACGAGCTTTCCACCGTTTCGTCATAGCGGCGCGTGAGCAGTCCCGATTTGCCGGAGAGCGCCAACAGGCTGCGTTCGCCCAGATGCAACTCGATATCCCCCGCTTCGCTGAGATGCAACTGCAACTCATTACTCAAGGCGCTAAAATCACTGTTTGCATCACCATCCGTACTTTCACTGTCACCGTCCACGACCGGATCGTCGGAATCGGAAGAACAGGCGTGGGTTACAAGAAGAAAAAGCGTCAGCAATGCACAAAGGAAGACTGTTTGCACGCGAATAAATCTGGCAGTTTGTGTCATGATGAATGATCCTCTTGTTATGTCAGGCAGATGGCCTAAATGTACATGCTTGAAATGTACCGAATTGTCAAAGATTCGTCAATTAGGTATGCGCCTCGTACTTTAGCGTGCTATGCAGCACCAGTGGGAAAGGGAGTTAGGAAACCTGACATAATTGTCTTGATTGTAGTGCAAGTTTCGATGCTATTCTTTGCATAACTCCCTAAAACATCAAGAATACTGTCATGTTACGCACATTCGAGAATGTGGTTCAGTTTTTGCTATTGTTACAACAATACAATCTTTTATACACTTTTCGTAAACCCGAAACATGACGGGGAAGGAGATCGACATGTCAAAGGGATATAAAATACTTGGAGCTCTTTTCTTGATCTTGGTTTGTTGCAGCTTGTTTGCATGCGACGACAGTGAAAACGATGCAACAGATGGAGATTCCGAGGTTCAGGAACAGGAAACTGTTCCGGATGGCGACTCTGAAACAGAAATAGATACCGAAACCACTGAGAATGAGAACGATATTGAAGACAATGCCGATGGCGATTGCGAGATTCCACTCGGTTCCTGCGACTATCCTTGTGAATTCGATCAGACCTGGAGAGACCGGGGAGCCTTCGAGGATGGCTTGTGGTGTTATGAGGGAGATGTCTGGCGCTTGGAAACGGTAAGCTGTGGTCCTTGTATGACAGGTGGAGAATGCCAAGCAACGTTGGAGGACGATTGTGGAGAAGATGAGCGTTGTGTTGGCGACGGCTACGGAGGAGCGAGTTGTCAACCGGATCTAAGCGATGGCGACCTGGAGACATCGGAATTGGAGCAGGAGAACAACGAAGCCGGTGATAGCGACGATGAGGATGCAGAAAGCACTGAGATCGATGACCATGAAATGGAATTGTAACGCTTTCCAAGTGTGACCCAAGAATATAGCCACCTTGTAACCAAAAACGACGCCGCTTGCTGGCGGCGTCGTTTGTAAGAAACGCTTTATACTAGCTGATCAAGACAGCTTTTTCATCACTTCGCTTTTTACCTTCACGTACATCATACCCAGTTTGGTGGCCAGATCGTCGGCCTGACCCGCGCCTTCGATATCCGGCAGTTCGCCATCCGGTCCGTACATGCCTTCCATCAGCTTAAGCACGTTCTTTTTGATCATGCCGCGCATCGGAATGTGGGCGACCATGCCGTACATGGCGGCATTCCCTTTCGTTCCCATTTCGGGGTGCGCCTTGACGAAAGCTACCGAGTCACGCAGATCCTGCAAATATTTTTCCGTCACTGCCGCATGGGTGGGAGAAACCATGCCGTGCAGCGCTTCCGGTTTCTGCTGCCGGTCGATGTGCCAGCCCTTTTCCTCCATCTGATCGCCGACTGCGTAGATGTTGACATCCTGATCAATGGAACGATAGGCGAAGACGCTCATGGTCGGTTCGCCCAGTACCTGCAATTCGGGAATGGCGTTGACGCCGTCGATCAATTTGCGCGTCGTGTCCATGATCGCGCGGGCACGCTCCAAATAGCCGTTTTCACCCATGGCCTGCATCGCTGCCCAGGCTGCTGCGATGGAGCCACCAGGACGAGTACCCAGCAGCGCCGGGGAAATGTAGATGCCACCCGACCAGTCGGTATAGGCAAAGAACTGGTGCTTCAAGTAATCGATATTGCGGTACACGATAACGGAAGCGCCTTTGGCGCTGTAGCCGTATTTGTGAACATCCGCAGAAATCGAGGTGACACCCGGCACGCGGAAGTCGAACGGCGGCACTTTGTAGCCGAGCTTTTCGACCCAAGGCAGCATAAAGCCACCGACACAGGAATCCACGTGCAGTGGGATTTTCTTTTTCTGCGCCAAGCGGCCCAGTTCCTCGATGGGGTCCACCACGCCGTGCGGGTAGCAGGGAGCGCTGCCCACCAACATGACCGTATTGCGATTGATCAGCTTTTTCACGGCTTTGACATTTACCCGGAAGTCCTTGCCGACCGGGGCATGCACGATCTTCAAGCCAAAGTATTCCGCCCCTTTTTCAAAAGCGACGTGAATCGATTCGGGAACGATCATCTCGGGGTGACGAATCCAGGGGCGCTTGGCGCGCGCCAGATCGCGGTAGGTTTTAACCGCCAACAAGCAACTTTCCGTACCACCGCTGGTCATGGTGCCGACGGTGTCGTGGTCGCCGTGGAAAAGGTTGGCAGCCATGCTGACAACGTCTTTTTCAAAGCGTTTCAGGCTTTTAAACGCCATCGGATTCAGACCGTTTTCAGAGAAGTACAAGCCATGCGCCTGTTTCAGGAAATCGGTATATTCTTCTCCAAGGTAATAGACCAGGCTCCACGTGCGGCCATCTTTGTATTTGGCGTCGTCTTGACCGAAGCTTTTCATATCATCGAGTACGGCCTGCTTGTCCCTGCCCTCTTTCGGAATTCGTACGTTCGTGTCCGTCACATCACCCTCCACTTCTTGATACTGAACTACAAATTTTCAGCTTCCACGTTTTTCACGGCTAAACGTCGATGCACCTCGCAGGATACCTGCTCAAAGCTTCGACTATTGAACCGTTAAGGAAAAGGACACACTCCATAGCTGGCCTTCCCGGTCGTACAGGTCCGCACGGAAAGGAATTGACTGGCCTTGCGGGGCGCTAGATGAGATCGTGACCTTCATCGTTCCAGAGCAACTACAGTTGCTGTCGTATTCACTTAACATTTGAATGTCACCCGGGTCAAGCACTCGATCCCAATCCACGTGAATTTGATGGCCACACTCGATGGTGGCGTAATTGCTGGTAGTGGATAAGGCGCCGATCAGATTGGTGATGCGGGCGGTTCCCGTGTTTTCAACATACACTTTCACATCTCCGCGCTCGCCCGGAGTCAGGATGTGATCGTTATTGGTATCATTCAGGATTTCGAGACGGTCGTACTCCAGCAGGCCGTCATTCTGCTGTACGGTCATGCTGAATTCCACCCGATATCCATGCCCTTGCTCATCGGCCATATTCAGAATGAATGGCAACTCGGCTCCAATGGGGGTGTCCTGTTCGAGTTGAATCTTCATGGAACCGCTAATCGTGCAATCACTTTCGTTTTCGGCCAGATACTGGCGCTCATCCGGTTCCAGTTGATAATCATTGTAAACTTTTACCACTTCGCCGCACAGGAAAGTCACGTAAGGACTCGTGCTCATCAGCGTTCCATTAAGCGGCGTAATGCGGCTGCTGCCGGTATTGGTGACGAAAATGCGAACGTCGGCCCATTCTCCGGGGGAAAGCAAATCGTCGTTATTCGAGTCGGTCAGAATCTCCAGCGAATCGAATGCCAGTTCCCCGCCCGGCTCCTGCACCGTAATTGCGAATGGAATCTGGTAGACATTGCCTTCCTGATCCGACAGATTCAGCATGAAGGGAATCGAGGTTTCCGCCGGAGTCGCCGGATCGATCTGAATTTTCGCCGTGCTGAAACTGGAATAGTTCATGCAGTCGCTCTGCGCTTCTACCAGGAACTGGCTTTCTTCGGGTTCGAGCGAATAATCGCTGTAGGTCTTGACAACTTCGCCGCAGAGGATGGTGACATACTCGCTGCTGCTTTGCAGGGTTCCATTGAGCGCCGTGATGCGACTTGCACCGGTGTTGGTGATCGTGACTTTCAACTCGGCTTCTTCACCCGGATTGACGATATGATCGTTGTTTGAATCGCGTGTGATTTCCACCGATTCAAACGCCAGTGCACCACCGGCATCCAATACGGTAATGGAAAACGGCACCTGATAGATGTTTTGCTCGGGATCTGTCAGTTGTAACGTAAAAGGAATCAAGGTATCCGGCGGCGTATTCTGCGCCACTTTGATTTTCATGGTTCCATCGGAATAGCAGTTTTCCTGATCTTCCTGCAACCACTCGCGCCCCTCCGGTTCGATGGCGTAATCCCAGCGCGTCTTTACGACTTCTCCGCACAGGATCGTGACGTAGTCGCTGTCGCTGGTCAAGGTACCGCTGAGCGGATTGATGCGGGCGGTTCCATCGTTACGAACGAAGACTTTTACCTGTGCTTCTTCACCAGGGTTGACGATCTTGTCATTATTGGCATCGCTAATGACCTGCACGGAATCGAACACCAGATCGCCCTGTGGTTCGACAATCGTTAATTGGGCAGTAACAGTATGCGTTCCGTTCTGATCGTCGGTCAAGTTGATTTCGAAGCTGGCTTTCGTATTGGGAGCAACGTTCGGCGAAACCTGAATCTTGGTTGTGCCATTGGTGTAACAGTCTTCCTCGTTTTCTTTCAAATCCACCGTGTCGCCGGGGGAAATGCTGTAATAGTAGGAATCGGAAATAACCGCTTCCCCGCACAGAATCACAATGCCTTCGGTTTTGGATTGGATACTGCCTTGCAACTCTTCATAGGTTTCCGTTCCCGCATTGCGCAGCGTAATCCGCAATTCGGCCAGCTCTCCCGGGCTGACCAGATCGTCGCTGTTGGAATCCGAGAGCACCTCGATGCTGTCGAACACCATTCCGGTTGTAGTGCTGGTTGCACCGACGGTCAGTGAAAACGTAAGCCGATAGCTGTTCATGTCGTAGTCGGACAAGATCAGGGTAAAGGGCAGTATGGTGTTTTCCGGTGTTTCGGCAGAGAGCGTCATGGAAAAGGTGCCGCTGGTAAAACAGGAACTCATGGTCGAACCCAGCGCCTGTACGCCGTTCACTTCCAGTTCCGTCACCCATTGCAGGGCCACTCCCATTCCACAGGTCATGGTGACGTATGGGCTACTGCTGGCGAGGCTTCCGTTCAATCCTTCGATTCGTTGCGTTCCGCTGTTTCGGACGGAAACCCGCACGTGAACTTCTTCACCCGGATTGGCGATCAGGTTACCGCCATCGTCCGCCACCACCACGACCGACGCGATGGTCAGACCGTTGGAATTGGCGGGATCGTCGCTGTCACCGTCGCTGGTGCCGTCGCCATCGGTCGGGCTGTCACCGTCGCTTGAACTGGAGTCATCGTCGGGGGTACAGCCCGTAAACAGCACAAGGCACAATAGAGCAACAAGAAACAGCAAGATGATTGTTGGGCGTGTCATGATGGAAATTCCTATTCATCCAGGCGAAGGAAAATGATTTTATCCGCATCCGGGCCGCTGCCGTCGGTAAGCACCCAAACGTGGTTCAGGCTGGCATCCAGCCCCGTAACGCGCTGGGCGTTGATAGGCACGACCAGGGTTTTGAGAATACTGGCATTAACCAGATGCGTACCGTTTAAGATGTTCAGGTTTGTTGTGAACGCATTGCCGTCGAAGGGAGATTCGGCATAGACGATGTAATTCGGATCGTTAAAGCAAAGCAGCGAGCCGGGAGAATCACAGGTGACGACGTGTTCCTGCGCCAATGTCTGCGGGGCGCGCAGTTCGATCTTGTTGGCTTCCCAGGTTGCAACCTGGTTCTCGGTATAGGTGGCGCCTTTCAGGTTGCTGAAAGATTGATCGGAAAGTGTGCCTTGCCCGTTCAGTTTGTTAATGACATACACCGCGTCCGGGTCGTCGTGGATGCTGTAAAGCTTCGTTCCGTCGGTGGCCAGATCGATCAAGTCATCCGCAGGCAAGGGATAGCTGTTGGCTACACCGCCGGTTTTACGAACCTTCAACAACCGGTTGTTGGTGACATCGCCGATCCAGAAATACAAGCCATCGGAAACCAAACCACGGCAGGTCGCGACGGGAGCGTTAAGCAAACCGATGATCAGACCACCGGAAAATTCGGTTTCGCCTTCCCAGTCGAGATCGCCATCCGGCACCGGCTCGTCACCATCGGTGGGCGTGTCGCCATCGGTGGGCGTATCACCGTCGGTGGGTGTATCACCATCGGTGGGCGTGTCGCCATCCGTGGGTGTATCACCATCGGTGGGCGTGTCGCCATCCGTGGGTGTGTCACCATCGGTGGGCGTGTCGCCATCCGTGGGTGTGTCACCGTCAGTGGGCGTGTCGCCGTCTGTGGGCGTGTCGCCATCAGTGGGCATGTCACCATCCGTGATCGTGTCGCCGTCTGTGACAACATCCTGATCGCCGTCTGAAATATCGCCCGGTCGTTTGCAGATGTCGTTGACGCAGACAAGGTTGTCGCGACAAGTGCCCTTGGTCGAGCAGGGCTGATCGAGTTCGCCGTAATTGGCCCAGAAATACTGGCAACCGCCAAGCAACACGACGAGCAACGGGAATATGAGTATGTGTCGTTTCATCAGAAGCTCCCCTGCCAGCTCAACGCAAGCCCTTTGCCATCGGGACTGACTCCCATGGATACGCGGTGCTTCTCCGCCCAGGCTTCGTCTCCGGGGCTGATCGCCCACAGCACCACTCCGGTTATCATGGCTGCGCCGCCGATGGCGTAGCAGGCCGAAGCAGCGCCCGACCAGGCTTTGTTACCGGATTTATCACCCCAGTCGCCGTTTTTATTGTCACCGGCGGTATCATACGCCTGCCATGTGGCGATGCCGCCGATAACCGCCAGACCCAGTCCGCTCCAGAATGCGATATGCCCTCCCAGTTTGTAAGGGTTCATGGGGTAGCGTGTCATTTCAAGTTGCAGCGTTTCGCTCTGCCCCGCTTCCAGTGTCAGTGTGCGGGAGATCAACTCGTAGCCTTTTTTTTCGGCCTGCACGGTAACGTCCCCGGCTGGGACGTTTTTCTTGACGGGAGCCTGCCCCACCGATTGACCGTTGATGCGGATTTCTGCGGCATCGGGTTTGGTGGTGACACTCAAGGTGGCCGGAAGTTCGGGAGCCTGTTTACCGAAAAGCTCCGCCACCGCTGCGGGAACGACTTTGACCAGATCCTCCACGGTGCCATCTACCTGGCGGCTTACGCGCCCGGCAACTTCGGTACTGCGGATATTGATGCGACGCAGATTCAAGACCCAGATGGAACCGATGCGCCCCAGATCACCCGAAACCGCTTCGGGTACGCCTAAAGCTGCGCCGATGGACACCATGCAGGAGGTGCTTTCCTCGCCGCAGCGTTGCCGGACTTCTTCGCCCTGCAAAATCGTGCGGATATCCGCTTCGGAAACGACCTGCATTCCCGAGTAGCGATCCACCTCCGCCGCCACGATACCGGTCAGGGAATCGATGTGATGTTCGCTTACGCCTTCCTTGGCTTCCAGCCGCCAGACCATCACGCCGCTTCGGCTTTGCGCCATTGCCGCATGGAGCGTACCCAACAGAAAAAGAAGAATCATCAGGATGATTGCCAGCCTTCGCCGCATTCGCTTTTTCTCCACCGTGTGAGGTTCCGAAAATTACTGCTCGATACCTTATATAAGATCCGCAGTCAAAATACCCGAAGTCATCTGTTGAATCAAGTGGTTTTAGGGAACATATCGGAGCATATCGGAGCATACCGGAACTCCACGCATGGCAGGAAATTTATCGTTTTATTAACTGGTAACGATTTCACTTTCATCTCTTCATAATTTTACAAACCATTTCGAACAATTTGACAAATGGACTGGCAAAATGGCTTAAACATTAGTATCATAGAGCAAATCCATGCAAAGGAAGTCTCATGAATGAAATGGGGATTGTAGAAACGCCGGATAAGGCTGGCTATTGGGCTGGTTGGAAAATGCTAAAAATTTCCAGCCGGATGCTATGGTTGTGTATGATTAAGCTAAAGCAAAATGAGGTTTAGAAATGCTATCGGAAGAAATCCTCAAAAGTATTTTAAAACGATTGGATTCTGTAATTGAAGACCAAAGAAAATTACTGGAAGAATATGGAAAGGTTCACCATGGGAGACTGAATGTTGAATATGGTTATGATGTTCCTATACCAGCAGAAGAGACAAAAGTTTACACTCGGCTTCAGGCTGCAATAATGGATTTGGCTCCTAAAGGCAGTGCTTATTGGGAGAAATATGAAGCTGTCCAAAATAGGAAAGGTGATGATGATATTCTTCTAATGGAAGATTATACAGGAATTGCGATGGCTCTAAGAGAGGATTACTCAAATGGCTATCTATCATCCTTGAAATCTTTGATTAGAGCTGACTTATTCTCAGATTACCTAGATATGGCAGAATATCTATTAAAAGATGGTTATAAAGATCCTGCGGCTGTAATTATTGGAAGCTCTTTAGAAACACACCTTAGAAAATTGTGCGAAAAAGTTAGTGTAGATACAACCTCTCCTAAAAGCCGGTTTAAAAAGGCGGATTTAATAAATGCCGATCTCGTTAAAGCTGGTGCGTATGGAAAAAGTGAACAAAAAAGTGTAACCGCTTGGTTAAGTCTTCGAAACGATGCTGCTCACGGACATTATGATGAATACGATAAGACCAAAGTTGAACTTGTTCTTATGGCGGTAAGGGATTTCATCAATCGCTATCCTGCTTAAAAATACTTTTTTTCGACCTGTGGTTTAAAGTACCGTTGAAGCACTATACAATTTTTGTTGAACGCATTCCGGGGCTTTGTTACAATGCGCACCACAAGACGCAAGCGGAGGGGAAATCCTCTTCCATTCGCCAACCCCTAAAAAGCCGAAGAAGCGACATGAAATTCGAAGTCATCGACCATGTGCCCTATCCTTTGAAAGATGTCTACGCCACCATGCGTGACAAGATGCCCGACCTCGTCCCCTATTTGCCCGATGTTAAAAAAATCGACTGCAAGAAATACGAAGACAAGGGCGACGGCAAGGTGAGCATCGTCAACCACTGGTACAGCGAAGACAAAATCCCCGGTGGATTGAAGAAGTTCATCAAAGCCGAGGAACTGGGCTGGGTGGATTATGCCGAGTGGGATGAAAGCACGATGAGCGTGCGTTACCGGCTGGAGATGATGTTCTTTACCGAATACGTCGATGTCCACGGCGAAAACTTCTTCACCGGCGACGAAAAAGAAACCACCGTCAAACTCAGCGGCGAGTTGAACCTGGATCTGGCCAAGCATCCCATGATCCCGAAGTTTCTTGCCAAGAGCATCACCAGCCAGGTGGAAAAGGTCGTATTGGCCTTGATCAAACCGAACCTGGTCAAAGTCAATCGCGGCATCGAAAAGCATCTGGCGGGGGAATAGCGCCACATTCGGTTTCCAGGCCGTTAGGTTCAAGCTTCCAACAAAGGGGTTTACATGAAATTCGATATTACCATCCAGGCGGATAGCGAAGTGCGCCCGATGAGCATCAGCGATGGTGTGAAAAAGAATTTCATGTTCGGCAGCCTGGGTCGTATGAGTTTCATCGGCTCGATGCGCATCTATATGGACGAAGGCAACGAAATCATCAACCTGCAAATCGGCAACTACTGTTCGCTTGGCAATCGCATCTACAGTCTGTTCAATCTGAATCACGACATAGAGCGCATAAGCAGTTCCTTCCATCTGGGTAAACGCGACGATTTCAAGCGCAAAGGGCAGATCGTAATCGGCCACGATGTCTGGATCGGCAACCGGGTAACCTTGCTGTCTGGTGTGCGCATCGGCAACGGCGCGGTCATCGGATCGGGAACGGTCGTCAGTAAAGACGTGCCGCCTTACGCCGTGGCGGTGGGCAGCCCGATGCAAATCATTAAATATCGCTTCCCTCTGGAGCAGATCAAAGCCTTGCAGGCTATCCAATACTGGCATTGGGAACATGAAAAACTGCAAGCCAGTGAAACCGACTTCGGTACGGACATCGACGGCTTCATCTCGAAATACGGCGTACCTGAGCCGCATCCCGAACCGCTAAAGATTCAAGCACGGAGCACCTGCATCCTGCTCTATCCCGACTTCGAAGACCCCTATCCTGTTTGGCCGAAACTGATTCGCGAGTATCTACAGCGTTTCAACGCCGACTCGGATGTGACTCTCGTGCTGCGCGTGATACGAGATCGTTTTTTCGACCGCAAAATGAAACAGCTTCAGCAGGTGATTCCCGATTCGGGCGAATTTGCGGATATCACACTGATCAGCGACGAACTTCCCGACGAGCACCGTTTGTTCGCCAGTTGCCGCTATTATCTGGCCACCCGCATGATGCACACGGAAGCCCACCTGGAGATCGCCGATTTTACGGGCGTTCGTGTGCTCTCCGGTGTTGATGAGCCCGCCTTGGATCAAGTGACGTTATAGAAGAATTTCCGAAATCAACAGGTAGTTGCTACTCGTTGTGATACGGCTCGTGGCGAATGATCGTGAACGCGCGGTAGAGCTGCTCCAGAAAGAGCAACCGCGCCAGATCGTGCGGAAAGGTCATTTTCGAAAGCGACATCGTCAACTCGGCGCGATCCAATAGCGCCCTGCCGTGCCCGGTTGCGCCGCCGATGGCGAACACGACGTCGCTTGCGCCGCGATTCATCTGCTTTTCGATCCACCCGGCGAAAGCAACGGAGGAAAACTGCTTCCCATGCTCGTCCAGCGCCACCAGAACCGTTTGCGGCGACAGACCCTTCATAATGCTTTGCGCCTCGCGCTCGCGCAACACTTCCGCCTTGCCGCCGCCCTTGACATCGGGCAGTTCGACGTATTCGAATGGAATGTAGTGGGACAAGCGCTTGCGGTACAGATCGACCCCGGTTTTGACATGGGGCTGCTTGGTCTTGCCGATGCTGACCAGCCGAATCTTCACGCCTGGTCCTTCATCAACCGTTTGGATTTCTTCGGCGTGATTTCAACCGGCAGCGCCTCGACGGATTCGATATCCAGTAGCGGCGATCCGGCCCAGATGCCTTCCAGATCGTAGAGTTCACGAATCGGCTGGTAGAACACGTTGACGATCAGCCCGCCGAAATCGATCAGCACCCAGTGGTTCAGCGTTTCGCCTTCCGTGCCGATGGGACGGATTTTATAGGCGCGCAGCGTCTGCTGTACGTGCTCGGCAATGGCCTGCACCTGCCGGTCGCTCTGACCGTGGCAGATCAGGATGTAGTCGGTGTAGGTCTGCCGATCGGTGACATCGATCAGCATGACATCCAACGCCTTCTTTTCCTGCACGGCACGAACGGCTAAAATGAGCTTGTCGCGTTCTTCGGAAAGCAGGCTGATTTCTTCCGGTTTGGAAGTTTTTTCGGTTGTCTGTTCAGAGGTGGTTTCGTTCGTCTCGCTCATGGGGTTTACTTGTCCGTGTTCTCCGGCTTGGCCTTGGCTTGCTCGGCTTTGATTTGTTTATTGGTTTTCACACCCTCCGGCAATAGCGGCGCAACGTCTTCCATCGGTTGCTCGCGCTTGGCGGCGGGTTCGTTTTTCGGCTTTTCGATCGACTTGATCTGGCCGATCTTATCAATGTTCAGCGATCCGTCCAGAATGAACAGAACTTCCTTAGGCGGATTCTTGTCGCCGGCGGCGATCATTTTCTCGATTCGCTTTTTGCCGATTGAGATAAAGTATTTTCCGTGGAACTTGTACGACAGAATCACGCCCGCATTCCGATCCACCACGACATAGCCATCCGCTTCCTCGAAACGGGTCACGCGCTTGCGGTTCTGATTCATCATCTTGTTCATCGAGAGCAGGCTCAAAGCATACTGGCTCGGGAAATCGTATTGCAGCGGCAGGTCCGCTTCGCCGATTGCACCTGCGGGATCGAGAGTGAACGCGATCTTCAGAGCCGGACGCCCTTCGTATTCCATCGATTCGGCAGGAGAAAATTTCATATGTCCGCGGAAGTAGCGGTAAAAGCGGTCCAGCGCCATGTAGGTTTTTTCGCGCCAGTACAAGTGCTTTCCGGTGGACATCGAAGTCCTATACGCGCCGTAGCCAGTGCGGTCCAGCACTTCGCCATTGACCCAGTACAATTCGTAGTTCTTGGTATTGTCGTTGAAAATCCGCACACGAAAATCGCCGTTTTCGGCCTGTTCCAGTTCGTGCCGTTCAAGTAGGTTGATTTTCTTTTTTCCGCCACCGGTGGTGAAAACCATTTCGGCGTTAAAGTGATACCCGCCCAGTCGCGCGGCAACTTCTTCCTGGGTCATCAGCATCAGCTTATCCATTTCGCCGATGTCACCCGGAATTTTGGACAGATCGATCTCGTGTAACGTAACCTTGCGCTCCTTGACTTCTTCGGCCACGTCCTTCTTTTCGATCACGCGCTGTTCGGCGTCTTCACTGTCCGCCTTGGAACAACCATTCGCCAGACCGAGCAGAGCAATAAGCAGAATCACCAGTATCGTTTGTATCCATCGAGTCATTGGTCGCCTATTTCGTTTTCATTACAATAAAATCCCGCTTCCAAAACGGAATACGAGCCAACCGGGGCGAAACCATACCCTCCCCGGACGTATCGGTCAAGGGGTTTCCTGAAAAGAGCCGCGCCAGAAAGACGCGGCTCCGTGAGACAGGAATCAAGCTTGTTGCTAGTTCATCGATATCGGCTGCTGCCAGAGACCGTTATCGCGCACGAACAACCAACTCATTGAATCACCCTCTTCTCTCAATGTGCCGGAAATGATCGGGAAGAGCGTGTTGCCGCTGAAATCGGAGGTGTCGTAGATTTCAATCTTGAAATCGTTGTTTTTCAGGCGAGAACCGCAGAAGGGCTGGATCAGCCAGTTATTGTACACCTCGCAGTCGCTCGCATAGGTCACCTCGATTTTATAGGCTCCATCGACCATGTTCAGGCCGCGCATTTCCTCCACTCCGTTACAGGTGCCGCCGCCGGTGCAAACCGTCGGCATTGTCACTACGCCTTCACCCAATCCGAAGACACAGGTGCCGGTGTTCATAATGGTATCGTCGCTGCATTTAAAACCGCTGGGAGAAATCATCCCCAGGTCCATATCGACCAGGTTGTTGCCGAAGAAGGAGTTATCTCCCCGCTCGAAACGCAACACGATGCTCAGCCCCTGCTGCCCATTCACGGTAACATAGACCCGGAAGGGATCGCCCCAAGCGCCTTCATCGTCGCTGACGGTGAAGTGGATTTCATAATCGCCTGCCTTATCGAACTTCACACAGGAACTGAACTGGTCGTTATCCAGATAGCGGAAATAGGCGCTGCTTCCGGCTGGCATGACCGGCATCGACCAGACACCCGGCGGAATGATTTCTCCGTCTTCGTCGTAGCTGACATCGCCATAGAAGCACAAAGTGGTGTCTTCCTCAATGCCCCAGATCGGCTCGACAATGATCGGACCGTGACTCTGTAACGCCAAACGCGGTACTGGCGCGACATTGGGCAAACGGCCTTTGCCGGTAACTTCGAAGTTCATTACATCCGCGCCCGGCAGGGTGCTGAAAATCTGTAGGTTGCAGGTGTCGGTCACAACTTCAACTGGTTTGTATGTCATCCGGAAATTAACAAGTTTATCCGATCCTTGGTCAACATGACAAAACTTCAAGTCTTCGCTTTCGCCCGCAATCGGTTCAC
Organism: Myxococcota bacterium; assembly: GCA_965140415.1. GTDB lineage: Bacteria > Myxococcota_A > SURF-8 > SURF-8 > SURF-8. The sequence continues at coordinate 1,513,119 of OZ223209.1, read as the reverse complement.
AGGTCATATTGGCGGCACAGTCGTCAACCGTGTCGCAAAGCTGCCCGGCGATGCCGTTGTAATCATCAATACGGAAAACCGGGCACTCCCCACGTGGACTCAGCCGCAGTTCCTTCAGCGCCACCGGATTGTCACTCCAGTTTGCAATCTGCACATCTTTCTGCTTGTAGCACTGGTGCTCGCCGGAGACTTCCAGGCAGACCTGCCCGTTGGGGCAGCAGGTGCCGTAGTCGGGATTGCAGGTGTCGGGCGGCAAGCATTCGTGATCGTGAATGATGACCGTTCCGAATTCGATTGGGAAAGGAATTACCGAAAGCAATGAGGATTCCGCCCAGCCTTCCACGGTGACGTTTTTGATCTGCTCGGTAATGTCGTCGGAATCGTTGACGATCAGAATGCGCTCGGAATGCGGACTGAAGATATTGGCCTTGGTCTGCGGGCTGTAGCGCACGGTAAAGGTGTGAATCGGCAACTGGATATCCGCTTGAAAAGGAGTAAGCTGCACCGGATTCAAGCGGTCGATCTCACCCGAAATAATCGAGAAATTGTCATTTTCGAAACCACTGGCCAGGCGGATATCGCTGATGGTCAACACCTTGTTTCCACTGGGCTCACCGATGTTCTTGATCACGAATTCCTGCTCCACCGGAGTTGAACCCAGATCCAGCCCGCCGAAATCATGATGCAGCGGACTGACTTCGATAAATTTGGTACCTTTGTACCGAGAAACCAATTGCACATGAGCCAGCGGTTCGTTGCTGGCATCGGATACGATATCGACCACACCGGTGTCGATTCCGGTGTCTGTAGGTGCATAGGTAATTTCAATGGACATGCTCTGTTCGCGCAGCAAAACGACCGGAAAGTCATAGTTTTCGAGATTCGTCAGGCTGAATTCGGCAGTTTGCAGAGTGTCGTTATAACTGACGCTATAAATGGTCAGGTTAATGTCTTCGTTGCTCACATTACGGATTGAAAACGATTTGGTCACCAAACCGTTGATTTGCACGGAGCCGAAGTTGACTTCCTCGGGATCGATGAAAATCAGGCGCTCCTTGGCGGTCGGAATCGACCAGTCGTCGTCGCCGTCTGCAATCTGATCGCCATCCACGAAGTTGTCACCGTCGTAATCGGGAACAACAAGATCGCCATCGGTGCAGGGCTGGCAGATGCTCTGCAAACAGCACAGACCGACTTCGCATTCCTCATCGATGGAACACACCTGGGTGAAATCCCCATCGGGGTTGCCATTGGCGCTGGAAGAATCCGAACAGGACGCAAGCAATAACCCAGCCACGAGCATTCCGACCAGCAAAACAAACATCTTACGTTTCATCGATACCACCTTTTTGCCTGGCTTCATGATTCCTCCCCCCTGTAAATACAACAATCCCCGCGTCCTTGAGACCAAGGGCGAGGATGCGCCAACGACGCATTTCGCCTTCTCACGTTTGAAGTTGACAAGGCGAGTCCAACTTCATTATAATGAGTCTGTTGTGGGAATTCAATAGGAAAAATCGTAAAGTCCCACACTCGCCACGAAATGAGGCCCAAAAAGGAGGTTGGTGGTAATGTCTGTCTGGAAGTGGATGATTATGGCGCTGATGGGTGTGTTGTTGCTGGCAGGTTGCAACAGCGATGAAGTTGTAGACGATCTCGACGGCGACTCCACCGGCACTCCGACACTTGGCCAACCCTGCTCTCCCGGCTCCGCTTGCGGCGATGGCGCCGAATGCATCCCGATCGGCGGCACCGCCATCTGCTCGAAACTCTGCACGAACGACGGCGAATGCCAGGACGTCAACGCCTTTTTCGGCGGCTGCTGCCAGCGCATCGGTTCGGGTTACTATTGTACCCCGGCGGCAGCTTGCGACGGCACGAGTGGCGACGGCGACGAGGACACGGCTGTCGACGGCGACACAACCTCGACCGAATGCACGCCGGACACCTACGACTGCCAGGATCTGCAAAACATCGTTCGCTGCAACAACGAAAAAAAATGGGTTGCTTACAAGCGCTGCTCGGGCGAAACACGTTGCATCAACGGAGATTGCGTCAACTCCGACGGCGGCGACTGGTGCGACGGCAGTACCTTCTGCTGTCCGGATACCTACCGCTGCTACGACGACGACATCCAGCGCTGCAAGTCCGACGGCTCCGACTATGAATACTATCGCACCTGCGACGACGACCAGTTGTGCATCGACGGTATGTGCCAGGACATCGACGTTCCGGTGGATGGCGACACGGCTGCCGATGGCGATGCAGCGGACGGCGATGAAGACGAACCGGTAGGCGTGCCCTGCACGTCGGACGACGGCTGCGCGGGAAACAATGAATACTGCTTTACCGAAGAAGACTCGGAAGGCAACGGCGAGTGCCGGATTTATTGCGATCTGGCAGGCGGAAACTGTCCGCGCGGGTATAGCTGCGTTGGCGGCGAATGTGAACGCGTGGCCGGTTACTGCGTTTCCGACGCTAACTGCGAACACAACCAATTCTGCGACAAGCGCCCCGGCATGGATGACGGCTTGTGTTATACTCGTTGCGATGTGATGGGCCAATCCTGCCCGACGCATCATTACTGCGATCAGAATCTCAGTTCATTGAACTACGGCAAGTGCGTATACGAAGAGTGTTATGCCTGCTCCAGTAACGCCGCCTGCCACTTCGGCGAATACTGCGAAATTCCCATCGGCCAGCGCGAAGGCTGCTGCCTGGAAATGTGCGGCGAATCCAACCCCTGCCCCGGCAACATGGAATGCCAGAACGATGGCCGCTGCGGCATCGGCGATGGCCTGGGCGACTGCGGCGGTTCCTGCCCGGCGGGTCATGTATGCGATCCATTGTATAACGCCTGCGCTCTGAATTGCCCGAAATGCGGCGATGACGAGTGTTGCGACGCCGCCAGCGCGCCGAACTGCTACACCTGCGAATGCCAGAATCCGCTGATCTGCGGCTGGGGTCTGCGCTCCTGCTGTGCGGGTTACAGTTGCAGTGCCATCGTCTACGGCGTCATCGGCTTCTGCATCTAAGCAGATCCCAACACAAACCTCCCTTCAGGCCATGGGCAAACGCTCATGGCCTGTTTTTTTGCTTTTCTAGCGGCTACAAGGCTTGCGTTCGCACGGTGAGTGGGAATATAATGATAGGTTATGGAAATGCGTCGAGATTCTCGACTCGTATACGAATGACAACTCGTCCCCATCCCTGGATGGATTCATCCATCGGGTTTCAGTCGAACCGGCGGGGTGGAGAGTAGAAACGACAGGAAATCAGCACGTGTCACATACGACCGTTACTTGTCCAAGTTGTGGGGAAACTTTAATCGAAACTGCGAAATTCTGCGGTAGCTGCGGCCTGCCCATGCCGGAAAGCGGCTGGAAACCACAGGTGTTTTCGCTAACGGAAACTGCAATTCGAACGCAGAAACTCTTTCTTGGACGCGAAGAACAATTGCAGCTCGTTCCACCGATTGTGGAGAAGGTTCTAAACCACCAGGGCCAGATGATCGTGGTCGAAGGTCCGATCGGCATCGGTAAAACCGCGTTCACCCAACAATTACCACCCTTTCTAAATGACAACGGTTTTCAAGTGTTCCGCTTGCATGGCATGCCGGAGTTCAATAATCTGTCCTACCACCTGTTTCATCAACTGGTAGTGCAAATAACCGGAATTACTCCAACAACACCGCGACACATGGTAGCCGCCATGATTTCCAACCTGCGCTCGCTTGGATTGAGCGCGGTGGATACCCACTATCTGTCGCACCTTTTCCCAATCGATATTCCCCAGACCACCGATCAGCGCCTGGACGACCGCGTGCGCTTGATGGGACTAAGCACCGCAATCACGCACTTGATTCGCCGTCTGGCCAAGAAAGCACCGCTGGCGTTGATCCTGGATCATCTGCACCTGACAGACAGTCTGTCGTTCGGTTACTTGAAAACGCTGGAAGAAATCATTCAAAACGAGCGCGTGCTGATCATCACTACCAGCCGCGAAGCGAATTCCGTGCTTTCGCCCAATCCGCACGTGCATATGCTGCCACTGCCTCCGCTGAACATGAAACACCTGTTACAGTTGGCGCGCCAGCATTTCGAAACCGAACGGCTACCGATTGAACTGGAAGAAAACCTGCAAACGCAAAGCAACGGAAACCCCTTGGTATTATTCGTATTGCTGGATTATCTGCGCGACAAGGACTACCTTATCCTGCTTCATGGAAGCTGGCGGGTCAGTGAAAAACTGCGTGGCATGGCGATCCCGAGCGAACTTTCCGAGTTGATGGCCGAGCGCTTCAAGCTGATTAAGCCGCACATTCAGGATCTGCTGCGGCTGATCGCCTGTCTGGCCAGCGAATCCTGCGTTACCGCACTGAAAAACCTGTACAGCTACGCCAATTATCTGATGGAAGATCTGGATGAGTTGATCAAGGCCCACTTCATCCGTACACGGATTCTGGGTGAGCAGCAGTTCATCAATTTCAGTCATAATTACCTACAGGAATGGGTTTATCGGCAGACATCCGCCGCCGGTTTGCAGGTCTTTCACCCCAAGATTGCGGAATACCTGCAAAAATCCCAGACCTTGAATCAACCGATGAAAAACTGGTTGATCGTGCATCACATCGTTTTCCAGAACGAAAAAGCGGCTCATCTGATGCAGACGCTGGATATGGTCGGCAACACTTTGATGCGCCAGTTGCACTTCCGCATGGCTGCACTCTGCTTCCAGCGGGAAAGCCAGATCGCCCGTTACCTGACTGCCAATCCCGAAAACAGCACGGACATTCAGCGTAAAAAGATGCTGCATGTACTGTTCAAGCTTGGCCGCTGTTATCGAGCCATGCGAGACGCCAAGCGCGCCCAGAAAACCTATCGCTTGATTCTGGAAATGGCCAACGATCTGCAAATGACCTACCTGACCATCGACACGCTATTGGAACTAAGTGACCTGTTGATGAATCGTGGTCAGAAGATCGAAGCCACCAACTGCCTACAGGAAGCCATCGACAAAGCCCGTTTGCATGGCGACCCCTACACCATCAGCCGTGCATTGGGTAAACACGGAGAATTGCTGCGACTACAGCAAGTTTTTGAAAAAGCGGAGGATTTGCTGGTTGAAGCATTGGAAATGACCGATCACGTCGAACCGGAAGTGGAGCCGACGCGCCACTGGTCCGCCGAAATCCGCCTTTCGCTGGGTCAGCTGAAACTGGATCGCAACGAGTTGAGTCAATCGCTGCCGCTGTTGATCGAAGCGATGGAAAGCAGTATGAAAAGCCGCAACGTCAAATGCATGATCCGATCCATGGAACGGCTGGGCGCTTTATACGGCCAGCGGCAGGAATACGACCGCGCCATCGGCTTTATCAACCTGGGACTCAATGTCGCCCGCACCGTAGGCGACCGACAATCGATGGCCACCCTTTCGATGCAGGGCGGTCGCCTGTACGCATTGAAAAAAGACCAGGAACATTCGCGCCTGATGCTGCTGGATTCGATCCGTTTCTGCCAGGAAATCAACTGGCCGGAAGGAATAGAACACAGCCGCCGCGTGTTGCATTATGTAGAGGAGGAAACGCATGAACCAGGCTGAGCTGGCACGCTGGGCCGGGCAGATGGTCGCCTGTAGTCCGAATGAAGATCGCACCGATGCAACGCTGCTGCGCCTGATTTCCGAAGATCGAGTCGGTGGTGTATTGCTGTTCAAACGAAGCTGCAAGGACTCGGAAACCACGCGCCAATTGGTCGAAGCGATGCAGCGCCGCGCCGAAACGCCGCTACTGGTCATGATCGATCAGGAAGGTGGCCGAGTAATGCGCCTGCAAGAGCGCCTCTTTCGCTTGCCCAGTGCGCGCGAACTGGCCAGCTACAAACCGGAAGACGTTGAAAAGGACGTCTATTACATGGCGATGCGGCTGCGGGAAATCGGAGTGAACGTCAATTTGGCTCCGGTATTGGATGTGGATACCAACCCGAAAAACCCCATCATCGGCGACCGCGCCTTCGGCTCCGACCCGGAAACCGTCTGGCGCTATGCCAACGCCTATTGGAAAGGGCTGCGCAAAGCCGGACTATTGGGTTGCGGCAAACACTTTCCGGGACATGGAGACACCTTTCAGGACAGTCACCTCACGTTGCCCAGCGTCAGTCACGACAGAGAACGGCTCGACCAGGTGGAACTTGCGCCCTTCCGAGCCGCAATCGAAGCGGGCATGCACCTGTTAATGGTGGCGCATGTTGTTTATGATGCCTTGGACCCGGAAACGCCCGCCAGCCTATCACGCCCGATCTGCACCGACCTGTTGCGCGGGGAACTTGGCTTTCAGGGCGTATTGATGGCGGACGATCTGGAGATGAAAGCCATTCACGGGCGCTACTCGACGGAGGAAATCGTTCGAGGGATGCTAAACGCCGGCATCGACCTGTTCCCTATCTGCCACAGCTACGAACTGGCGGAAGAAGTGCTGATCTGGCTGCAACGGCTGGTTCGCAACGGCGACGTGCCACCGGAACGTCTAAAGGAATCTCACGACCGTATCGTGTCGATGAAAAACCGATTGCTGTTCAAGGATCCGTATTCATGAGCGATTCGTATCGTCAGTTATCGGCTTTCATCGATTCCGTGCGACGTCGACTGATGCTGCGCTTCTGGCTGGAAGCGGGGCTGCGGCTGCTTGAAAGCACGTTCGGGCTTTTCCTGCTGGCCATCGGTTTTTTCGCCCTGGGTGCGGTGGGGCTAAGCCTTCAGATCATTTTTGCGGTCCTGCTGACTGCTTGCAGCGTGTATTTGATCCGTAAATTCCTGTGGTTGCCTTACCGGACATATCGCCCATCCGACGGCATCGCCGCCTACGTCGAAGCAAGAAATATTACGCTTAGCGACCGGCTGTTAAGCGCGGTGCAATTTACCGAAAGCGAAGGACGACAACAGCCCTACTCGCCCACGCTGGCAAAGGCCAGTGTTGAAAGCGTCTTCCCGCTGCTCGATACTGTCTCACCGGGCAAGTTGGTGCCCTATGGTGGGTTATGGCGCCCCATGGGGCGAACCCTGCTGACAGCCATGCTGATCGCCCTATTGATCTGGCTTGCTCCCAACAGTACGCGCGGGGCCTTCTCTTCCATACTTGGGCGCTACGGAGCGGCGTCTTTTCTTTCCGGCGAAGCCAGCTTTTTAGCCGGAGATGTCAACCTGACGTACACCTATCCGGCCTATACCGGCCTGGACCGGCTGGAAGTGAAAAACTGTTCCGGCGATATCGAAGCCTATCCGGGCACCCAGGTCAAAGTCAACGTGCGCGCTGCCACAAACGCGGAACAAGCTTCTTTGGTGATGGATGAAGGCGGCGAGATTTCCCTGGACTCCTTGGGTCAACAGCGCTTCGAGGGGACACTGTCGGTTGCGGCCAAGGACAGCTATTACTTCCAGTTCGACGACGTCGCCGATTCGCGCGCCAGAAAAATTCTCGTTCTGCCGGATCGCTCCCCCGGTGTGCGTATTGCCTATCCTCCCAGTGAAATGGAAGTGCGCGAAACCGATCAGATCGAGATCGCTTATGAAGCCGAAGACGATTTCGGCCTGAGTAAAATCGAATTGGTCATGAACTACGACACGGGCAAGGGACGCGAAGATCGTCGGTTCCCGATCGAAAGCTTCGAGCCTTCCAAACGCCGCCACCAATCCGAGTGGCTGTGGGATCTGGCCACGCTGCGCTTTCAACCGGGCGACCGTGTTAGTTATTACATCGAAGCCACCGACAACAACAGTGTCAGCGGTCCCAATAAAGGACGATCCGCCACCCAGGTATTGAAGATTTTCTCGATGTACGAACATCACCAAAAGCTCATCGAACGCCAGGAACAACTTTGGGAAGGCATGCTGGGATTATTGGCGGGCTATCTGGAAAACCCGCCCGGCCAGGAGAAAATCAAGCTGGCCAGTGAAGTGTTGAAAGCCTTCGACGATACCATTCGGCAACTTACTGAAATCATTGTCGATCCGTTGCAGGCAATTTTAAAGGAGTTGAAAGACGACCCCTTAAGCACCGAAGCGGTGCAGCATATGCTCGGCAACATGTTCGAGGATTTCCTGGCGCATCGGGACGACTACAACAACATGGCGGTCGAAATCGAAAACATGATGCAACGCAGTGGAGATGTGCTTTTCGGCTTCCATCGCTTGAACGGCTTACGCGAGGGCAGCATTCAGCGGTTGGAAAAGTACATCATGGAGTTGTACGAACTGCTGCAAAAACAGAAATACGACGCACTGGTGCACGACAGCGAAAAGCTGGCCCAGATGCGTGACGAGTTGCGCCGCCTGCTGGAGGAATACAAGGCCACCGGAAACGAACAGTTGAAGGAACGCATCCAGCAGTTGATGGCTGAATTCCGAAAGAAAATGGAAGAGTTGGCCCAGAAAATGGCTCAAATACGAAAGGAGATTCCGGAAGAGTTCGTCAACATGGAGTCGATGGACACGGAAAACATGAACCAGAATCTCGATTCGCTGGAGCAAATGCTGGCAAACGGCGATCTGGAACGCGCCTTGCAGCAACTGGAGCAGATGTCCCAGCAGTTGAACCAGTTGTTGGATAACCTGAAGGAAGGCAGCGAGCAGCTAGGCGAATCGCTGTATTCCGAAGCGATGAAAAAGATGATGAATGCGGCAACGGATCTGGCGCAATTGAAGGAAAAGGAAGAAAACCTGCAACGTCAGACCATGGCCCAGCAGGAACAATACAAGCAGCAGATGGCCGAAGCCATGAAGAAAAACTTCGAACAGCAGATGGACAAACTGGCTCAGAAAGTGAAAAGCGCCAAGGCCGAGGCGGAACAGGTAACTCCCAGCGGACTAAACAACCTGCAAGCCTATCGAGATCGCGCCATTCAGAACATGCAGGATCTGCTTAAAAGCATGGAAAATCAGGATGTTCGCGGCTCACTCGATGTGGCCGAGCAGGCCATGCAGAACCTGAACACGCTGCAAGCCTTCCTGCAATCGCCATTTCCCAGTCAACGTCAACCGCAGCGAGACCGCGACAATCGCAAACACGCGAAGACCGCGCAGAAAAATATGAAAGAAGTGCTCGAACAGCTTAAAAACATCATGCCCGATCCTAACAAGCTGATGGATTCCCAGCAGAAAGCGCAAATGCAGCAGATGCGCCAGAATCAGGAAGAGTTGCTGCGCGAAGGCTACAAGCTCAATCGCGATATCTCCGAACTGATGGACGAAGTTCCCTTTATGCCGCAAAACGCCATGCAGCAGATGCACGACGCCAACCAGGGTATGGAGCGTTCGCGCGAGAATCTGCAAAAGTTGCAGCCGGGTCCGGCGCAGGGACAGCAGCAGCAGGCGATTCACCAGTTGCAACAGTTGCAAGACGGCATGCAGCAGGCCATGCAGCAGATGCAGAGCGGTATGAAGTTCGGCGGCATGAAACCCAACATGCGCGACGGTCAACGCCCCGGTGGGCGGCAGCTGAAACAGGAGAAAGTCGTCATTCCGCAGGCGGAGGAATACCGCACGCCCAAGGAACTGCGCGAAGATTTACTGGAAGCAATGAAACGCAAGGCTCCCGAAGACTACACCCAACAGAACAAGCAATACTATAAGGAGCTGGTGAAATGAAACGTGCCTGGTTATTTATGCCGTTATTTATCCTGCTCTTGTGGTCGAACTCGCTGTGGGCCTCGCCCGAAACCATCGAGCAGGCACACCTGTTGTTGGACAACTGGCAGCGCAACGAAGCGGGGAAAGTCGTCGCCCAATTGCAGCAGGAGGGAGACGAATCCCCCGAGGCGATGTACCTGATGGGCCGCTATGCCTTCGAAATGAGCGACTATGAAACGGCGCTGGAATACCTTAACGGCGCCGCCGGGTATCGTCCCGATGACAAGCGACGGCAGGATTATGCACCGCTGTTGCAGGCCGTTTACGACAATGTCCAGGGCTTTGCCAGCAAACAGAGCGCGCATTTCGAGGTGCGTTACCGCCCGGATAAAGACGCGCTGCTGGCCGATGCGGCCCTGGATACTTTGGAGAAAAGCTACGCGGCCTTGAAAAAAGACCTCGGCTATGCGCCGCCGGATCGTATCGTTCTGGAGATTTACCCCGAACTGGGTATGCTGGCGCGGGCGACGGGACTGACGCTGGAAAACCTGATGACCTCCGGCGTCATCGCCATCTGCAAATTCAACCGGCTGATGATCACCTCCCCGCGCGTGTCGCCTTTGGGCTATCCCTGGCGCGACACGGTCAACCACGAGTATGTACACCTGGTGATTTCGCGCATCGGCGGGAATAACGTTCCCATCTGGCTGCACGAAGGGCTGGCCAAGTTTCACGAGGAACGCTGGCGGCGCAAAACGGGCGGTGAGTTGGAAGCCAGTGCCGAAGCTCTGCTTGCACGCGCACTGAAGGAAAACAAGCTCGTTACGCTGGAGGACATCAGCCCCTCGATGGCCTACCTGCCCAGTCAGGAACACACCGCGCTCGCTTTCGCGGAAGTGCTGACCATCATTCAGTGGTTGCACAATCTGCGCGGCGGAGCGGGCTTGCAACAACTGCTGCAAACGCTTGGGCAAGGCGAGAACCTGAACGCTGCCTTTATGAAGGTTTACGGTTTCGGCATGGACACCTTGCAGCGCAAGTGGCGTCATGCCATGCAGATCCGCAATCTGCGCGAGCGGGACGGCATCGTCAACGACTATTCCATCCTTTTCGGCGACAGCACCACCGATGAGGAAAAGGAAATCCGGCAGATCAAGAAAACCAAGGGCAGAAACCTGATGACTCTTGGCAAGCTTTTAAAGGATCGTCAGCATTCCAAAGCCGCCGGAATCGAATTTGAAAAAGCGCAGGGAGTGCTGGGAAACGAAAACATTCTGTTGCAGAACTACCTCGCCCAAAGCGACATCGACAACGAGCGCTACCAGGATGCGGTACGGGAACTAAAACCTATCCTGCCGCTTTCGCCGAACTGGCTGCCGACGCACATCCGGCTGGGCCATGCCTACGCGGCGATGGGCGACTACGAACGGGCCGTAACGCAGTTGCAGTACGCCTTCGGCATCAATCCCTTCGATCCGCGCATTTATGGATTGCTGCGAACCTGTTACGCCCAACTGGGTCAGCCCCATCTGGCCGAACAGGCCAAATCGACCTACGAGGAGTTGCTTTCGCAACGGCGTTGACAAGCCGGGCTCTCTGTCCTAGGATACATTCGTTATATTAACGATTCGATCCCGGAAATCCTCCTCCTTGCGGATGCGGGGAAATTCGGTGCGGATCAGCTTTGCTATTTTTGCAGAAACAGGGGAACCGTACAGATGTCGGCAACTTCCACGCGCGATAAAAAGGGAGCGCTCATCAAGACCCTGCTTTATCTTGCTGTCGTTGTTTTTATCGTCGGCTCACTATACTGGCTCTCCTTGCAGGACGATGGCAGCCCGCCCATCCCGGCGGATAAAGATCATGCCGGCATCACCGACTGGACCCAATGCCTGCGTTGCCATTCGCCCGACGGACCCAATCCGACCAAACCCAGTCATCCGATCAACAACGAAAAATGCTTCCGCTGCCATCAACCCAACCAACCGACGGGGAACGGAAAATGATGATTTCGGAACCGCTGACCATACATCCTTCGCTTTTTCAGGCATCGGTGGCAGCGGAATCCGATTTGCGCCGGAATGCCGCTCACACCCTGGCAGGCGTACTGCATATCAGCTTTGCGGATTTATTGCGTTCGCTGGCTTTGGCATTGCATTTGCCCGGTCGTGCGGCCACGCGCCTGCAACTGCGCATGACATTGAAAAAGGTGCTGGAAACGCAACCAGCCATACCCGGTGAACCGGAGCTTCCCAGTGAACAATTGCTGGATACGCTGCTACAGTTGTTTTCGGCACTGGATCTTTTACCCAGCCACCTGCGCGGGAAACAGTCGATTCAGGCAATCTGGCCGCCCACTCCCAAAGGACGCTATTTAGATCGCATCTGGAAGGCGTATAAAATTTCGCTGAACGAAAGCAGGCTCTATACCGAAGGCGATTGTCTACAGGCGTTTCTGGAGCGTGAACCGGCAAGTTTGAAACTTGGGTTGCATCCCGAGCGCGAACTGCGTTTCATCGGCTTCGACGATCCCGGCCCTTTGCGGCTGCATGCCATGTTGCATCTGGCGCTGCATTACAATACGAGTTTCGAGTTCTGCCTGTTACATGAACGGGCGGATCTGTATTCCAATCTGGAGCCGGTGCTGTCCTATATCGAACGCAACGGCCAGCAGACCCAGGCCGATATCGCTTTCTCCACTTGCTCCCTGGACCACGACGCCATTCGGCAGAAATTGATCGCCAAGCTTTTCTCAACGGAAAAAGAGGATACCCGCGATATTTTCAGCCTGGATACGAGAATCCGCCTGTTCGAAGCGAGCAACCGGGAACACTCACTGCGCTGGATCTTCCAGGAAATCGGAAAGCTTCTGCAAGCCGGAGAAAACCCGGCGAACATCGGCATTGTCGCCCCGGATCTGGAAGCGATGCGCCCCTTGCTGCGGCGGGCCATCGTCGAATGGCAACTGCCCATCGCCTACCATCGTTCGGTGCGGGTGCTGGATACGCCGCCTTTCCGCTGGCTGCACACGCTGATTGACTTGCTGCAACAGCCCATAGAGATCAGCAAACTGGCCAGACTGGCCAGAACGGCGCAGCCTTTCGGCGTCGGCCCGGAAGATGCGGAACTGCAACAGGCGGAAGCCGTGCTGCGAGAAATGAAGCTGTCCGTGCTCGATGGCGTGGACTGGTCTCGGGAACTGGTGCAGAATCGCGAGATCGACGAGCCGACCCGCACGCACATCGCCGCCTCGCTGCTGGCCTGGCTGGACTGGCTGCAACCGTTCCGCAAGCAACGCATGCCGTTGGCGGACTGGCTGCAATCGTTTCGGGATCTCGTGCAGGCCATGCGCATCCCTCCATTCGAATCGGTGCATGACCAGCGCCACTTCACACTCTCCTTTCACGCCTGGCAGACCGCAGAGCAGATTCTTTCGGAATGGCAACCCGATTTGGAACAGGAAGGACAGCCTCTGGGTGGGATGGAGTTTCTCAGCTGGCTCACCGCAGTACTGGATGCCGCCATTCAGTTACGCTCCACCCCGGAACCGGAGTCGATTGTCGTACTGCCACCGGAAGAAGCGGCCAGCCGCCGTTTTAAACATCTGTACATACTGGATATCAACGACGGTGTGTTCCCGCGAGCGAGCCAGTCGATCGGTTGGCTGCGCGACGACGAACGACGGCAGGTCAACAGGCTGGCGGGCTATCCACTCCTGGCCGGAGCGGGTCGCCGCTACCGATACGAGCGTATGCTCTTTACGACCTTGTTTCGCCAGGCAGAGCGACTTACCTTGATCGCTCCGCTTGTGGATGAACAGGGCGAAGAACTTGCACCCAGCCCCTTCTTCAAGGAATGCCGGGACAAACTTGGCGAGCCGAAGCTGCTGCCATCCGATTCGCTTGCACCTTTCCGTATCGAATGGATCAGGCAGGCCACCGAAATCGCAGCACAGCAATCGGATACGCCTTTACCCGATTTCCTTTCGGAACAGCAACGTGGTCGTCTGCAACGGCTTGGCGATAAGGTTCGCATCGAACAAGCGCGTGAAGAATTCATGCGGCAGGAAAACGCCCCGATTCGCGCCGAGCTGGCTTTCCCCTATACCGGTAGGTTGCAGGACAACTGGCAACAGAAAGCGCCTTCCCCCTTGCCGGAGCGCTACAGCCCCGCGCATTTCGAAACCTACGCCACTTGTCCTTTCCGGTTTCTCGTAGAGCGCATCTGGCAGAGCGAGCCTTGGGAAGAACAAGGACCGGAGCCGGATGCCCTGGCGGTGGGACTGGCGGTGCATCAAACGCTGGAAGAACTGTGCCGCAGCAGCACGAAGACGCTCTCATTGAGCGAAGAAGACTTGCAGGAACGCGCCTATCAGAATCTGTACAGGGCGTTGCAAGTGCAATTGCAGTCGGCGCCGGAAAACGTGCGCAGCATGGCGCAGCACACCGCGCAACGCTGGGCGGTCAAGGTACGACGCCTGATCGAGATTGAACGGGATGCCATGCAACAGAGCCCGCCTACCCATTTCGAAGTCTGGTTCGGCATTCCGCATCCCCCCACGCTGAGCGATGAGTTGCTGATTCCTTCCGAGCAGGGACCGCCGATCCGCCTGATCGGTCGGATCGACCGCATCGACAGCGGCAGCGGCGTGATCAGCCTGGTGGACTATAAATCCAGCAGCAACAAGTCGCGCTACCGCAGCTATCTGAAACCGGAAGCTTTCGGAATAACGTCGTTCCAGATGCCCATTTATCTATTGGCGCTGCTCTATGCAAACGACGAGCAGAAGCCGGATGCTTCCATTTCCATTTTACAGGCGCGCTATCTGCTGGTCGGCAATGCCGAAAACAAACCGACTTTTAAGAAGCAGATCGACTCTGACTTCGTGCAAACCTACTTTGCCTTGAACCCTGGCTTACGGGAGCAGTACCGACAATCCGGCGAGGCCAACCTCGCCAATCAACTGGAAGAACTCGTTTCGCAGATGCAAGCCGGAGATTTTCAGATTACCCCGCGCACCTGCGAATATTGCCCGCATGCGGCGGTATGCCGTATCCACAACGTATCCATTGACTTCGAGATTGAATGACGAATAGGACAGCCACCATGACGAATCGTATCCCTGTTGATGTCACGCGCATTCGCGCCGGTTTTGACGATATCCCGTTACCCGAATACCAAACTGTTGGTTCGGCGGGTCTGGATCTCCCCGCTGCCGTGGATGACCCCGTTACCTTGGCTCCCGGGCAACGGGCGCTGGTGCCCACCGGTCTGGCGATCGCACTGCCTATCGGCTATGAAGCTCAAGTACGCCCGCGTTCCGGTTTGGCGGTAAAGCATGGCGTAACCGTCTTGAACAGTCCGGGCACCATCGACAGCGACTATCGCGGCGAGGTTCGTATTGCGCTGATCAACCATGGCGCAGAGCCGTTCACCATTGCAAGGGGCGAGCGCATCGCCCAATTGATCGTTGCACCGGTAACGCAGATTCAATGGCGAGAATGCGAAAGTCTGGATGAAACGGAGCGCAATGCCGGAGGTTTTGGGCATACGGGACGCTAAACCGTTTCCTCCTTCATCAATATTAATTTTTCGTAATGTTGCAGAAAGCTCTTCAAATTTCGGAGCATTGTGTGTATGACAAGCTTCGATTGTACTTCTTTGCGAGGCCGTGATGAAATTCTTACTGATTCTGCATGCGATTTCCGCCATCGTCCTGTTCGGCTCTTCCACTCACAATGGCATTCTGGCCTGGTTCCACATGCGTGGGGATTATCGCCGACGAGTTCTGCAACGGCGTTATGCCGCCGTGATGTTCGTCAGCTACCTGATCACCTTCGGCTTGGGATTGGTCATCTACCCGGCTTTTCGCGTCGGTGTGCGTCCCGATTTTCTGGATGTGGTGCATCCTTTGGCAACCGGCTTTTTCGAATGCAAAGAGCATTTGGCCGCACTGGGACTGGGATTGTTATTGTGGTATTTCCCGATGAGCCGCAGAATCAACGATCAACCGCCGGGACCGTTGCAACCGCTTTACAATTTCAGCGGATTGACACTGATGGGCATCGTGTGGTTTTCCGGTTTGACCGGCCTCATGCTGGTTTCGCTAAAAGCTCTGTAGGAGGAAGTTCATGCTGGCACAAACAAACACAGACAACGCTTTAGAGACCTCCTCCGTTCAACAACCCAGCTCCCATCTTTCAGGTGCATTACTGGGAAGCGCCGGTTTTCTGCTGACGTACCCGCTGGTCAAGCTGGCTTCGTTACCAACCGTGTATTATTTGCCGACACAAGGCGTGTTCAGCACGGTAAAGCCGGAAGGCATGATCGCGCAGGGCTACTACGGTTCGTTGCTGTGGAGTGTATGCGCGTTTATTCTGTTCTATTTGTTGGGGCGCTTCGCCCTCTCCCGCCCGCTTGCACATCCGAAAGTCCAACGCGGTTTGATGTGGGCCATGATCGTGCTGTTCGTAGACGCCGCCGTGTATTTCACCTATGTGGAATTGGCGAGTTGGGGCTTTAAATAACAGCAAATTGTCGGATTAAAATTTTATCCGACATTTCCGATTGATCGACGAGTGGTCATGGCAAAGGGTGGCGCGGGCCAAGCGGAATGAAATGGAGCTTGCCCGTGTTAATGAATACCAATTCCTCTACTTACCCAAACGTCCCAGTGCGCCTTTGGCAGCAGCAGCATCCATGCCGCTTGGGAATAACTTCAAGTAACGTTCGTAGTATTTGATCGCTTGATCGGTATTGGAAAGCTGATCGTAACACATCGCCATACCGATTATCGCGCCTTGATGATTGCGCTGGGCGGACATCGCCTTCTTGAAGTTACTTAAAGCCGCCTTGTAATTTTGCATGTCGAAATGGCAAAAGCCGATGCCGGAATACACTTCGGCGGTTTTTTTCTGCTCCGCAGCTTTTTGATACAACGACAGCGCTGCTTTGGCGCGGTCGGAATTTCGTAGACGATCCGCCTTATTCATCAGTTGCTCGTAACTTGCAGGAGCCGCCGGTTCCGCTGGTGCTCGCGGAGTTGCTTTGGGTTGTGCTTTGGGTTTTTCCGCCGCCGCCTTTTCCTCTTGAGCCTTTTCTTCGGCCTGCTTTGCCTTTTCGAGTTCGTTCAAACGATCCAATTGTTCCTGCGAGGCCAGATGTTGCGGATTCTGCTGTAGGATTTCTTCCAGGATGGGCCGGGCTTCCTCCGGCTTGTTTTGATTCAGGTATAGCAACGCCAATTGGAATTTCGCCTTGATCAAGGTCGGATCGCCGATGATCGCCAGTTTAAAGGATTGCAGTGCATTGGCCAGCAGGCTGTCGTCGGTAGCGAACATCGCGCCTTTGATATACAGGCAAATCGGATCGTCGGCAGCGTTCTTTTCGGCGCGCTCGAGATAGTCGTTGGCCTTTGTGGCATCCATACCCAGACGATAATAATCCGCCAGGGCGCGGTTGGCCTCCAGGCTGTCAGGAGCCAACTGATGGGCGCGTTCACCAAAGGAGAATGCGCGTTGCAATTCACTGCTGATCTCGCTACTAAAAGTTTGAACTTGTTGATTCGCTCGCTGAAGTTGCTGCTGCAACGTCTCCGCCTGCTTTCTCAGTTCGGCATCCTCTTTCTCCTCCAGTTG
Organism: Myxococcota bacterium; assembly: GCA_965140415.1. Lineage (GTDB taxonomy): Bacteria > Myxococcota_A > SURF-8 > SURF-8 > SURF-8. Next base: position 1,495,861 of record OZ223209.1, on the reverse strand, counting down.
CTTGGAGAGTTCTTTCAGCTTCTTGTCCAGGTTGCCCTGTGTTTTCTCCGCTCCCGTAACTTTAACAGCCAGTAAATCCGCACGCGAGGTATGCACTTCGGCAAGCATCGCCAAGGCAGGATAAAGTTCCGCATCCTGCTCGACCAGTTTGTTCAACGCCTGTTCCGCATCTGCCAGGCTATCCGGCGTATTCAAATTCAAGGAGATCCGCGCGTCCTGCAAATGGGCCAAAGTTTCTTTCGACGGTCCCAGCGGCAGCACCTGTCGCAATAAAGCCGGATTGAGCGCAACGTACACAATGGCTGCGGCAATGATGACAGCCAGTCCGATTAATACCGCTTTTTTCGCACGACCACCGGGTGCAAACTCGGAATCGTCATCGGCCAATGCATCCCAGTCGGTATTCTCGTCCCACGAATCACGTTTGGCGGACTGCACAGGCAATTCGTCCCATTCGGAAGGCCCTTGATCGGGTTGTGGGCTTGCTTTAAAATCGAAGCCTTCGTCTTCCTCTTGTTTAGATGCCGCTTCAAACCTGGGTTCTGGCTCTGCAACAGGTTCAAGTTCGGGTTCGGGTTCGGGTTGCGGCTCAGGTTCGGGTTCAGGTTGCGGCGCAGGTTCTGGTGCAGGTTCCGGCTTTGGTTCCGGCTCTGGTGCAGGTTCTGGTGCAGAATCCGGCTTTGGCGAAGATATTTCAGGATTTTGAGGCGTTTCTTCCTCTGGCATCGCCCACATTTGCATCGTCATTTTTGGCTGAGCGGCTTCTTTTTCCGTCTCATTTCCAGCAGTTACCTGAATCTCTGGTTCAAGCTCCGGTTCCGGTTCCGGTTGCAATTCCGGTTGTAATTCCGCCGCAAGTTCGTGTGCAGGTGCCTGGATTTCCGGTTCCGGTTGCGGATCCGGCGCAGGTTCTGGCGCAGGTTCCGGCTCAGGTTCAGGCTGAGTCTCGAAGGTTCCCGTGGCTCGTTCAACTAGTTGAAAAAACGGCGCAAAATCGGGAATCTCATCAAGGCGCGTCCAGCTTGAACCATTCTGGGAAAGCTCATCGTCCTGCAAGGCGCGACGTTCGACAATCCAGCGTTGCAATGTGGCAAGTTCTCGGAATGAAAAGGTTTTTCCATCCGGGCGACGCAAACTGTAGTAAGGCTCCGGTTCGGGCTCCGGAGATTTGGCGGCAACTTCCGGACGGACTTCCGGTTCCGGCTCGACGGGAGACACTTCAGACACATCCACCGCTTCGATGGCCTGCGGCTCCAATATTTCGGGGCGAACAACAAATAAGTTGTGACATTTCGAGCATTTAACGGCCATTCCAGTTGCAGGAATCTTGCTATCATCCACCTGGTATTGAGTCTGGCAATTATCACACTTTACAATCATTCCTAACCTCCCAACTCTAATGGCACGTATACGCTTGAAAAATATAAGAAAATCACCGAATATGCAAGGGATTTCCTTTTTGAGATTGTAGAGATTATCCAGCAATTTCCGAATCGCGGCGTCTCAAAATGCAAGGATCTCCATGAAGTGAAATATGCTGAAATTGTCCAATTAAAAATCTTGACGCTATCCCCACCAAATCCTTATACTTACGGATTCCAATGAGCACGGCAAGTCGCCGTTGTTCGATGTCGCCACACGAAACGAATGAGCACATGCCGACGATTCCAAAACACATCATCGAAGACCTGAAAGAGCGCGTCAATATCGTTGAGGTTATTGGTCGTTACGTGCCTCTCAAACGCGCGGGACGCAGCCACAAGGGCGTTTGCCCGTTTCACAGTGAAAGTGCGCCATCCTTCAATGTGTCAGAAGATCAAGGCTTTTTTCATTGTTTCGGTTGTGGAGAAAGCGGAGATGTCATTCGCTTTTTGATGCTGATCGAAAACCAGTCTTTTTACGAAACCGTCAAGCAACTCGCGGATGACACCGGCTTTGAACTGCCGGAACAGAAACCGCTCGATGCAACTCAGAAACAAGCCTTGAGCGAAAAGGAACGACTGCTCGAACTGAATGTGCTGGCTTCGCAGCACTTTCAAAAACAGTTGATCGAGCATCCTACCAGAAAGCTGGTACTCGATTATCTGGAAAAACGTGGTGTCAATCGTGACATGATCGAAAAATTCCGGCTCGGTTTTGCACCTGAAAGCTGGGATTTATTATTGAAAGCCCTTGAGAAAAAAGGATATTCCTCGCACGCCATCGAACGCGCAGGTCTGGCGGCTCTCAGTCGCAGAGGCAGCCACATCGATTTATTTCGGAATCGCTTGATGTTCCCGATCATAATGCAACACGAGCGGGTGGTCGGTTTTGGCGGACGCATTTTGGGTGATGAGCAGAATTACAAATACATCAATTCGCCGGACACACCTATCTACACGAAATCACAGTGCCTTTATGGATATCATCAGGCGCGCCAGATGATTCGGCGTAACGATCAGGCCATTGTGGTTGAAGGCAACCTGGATGTGGTGATGATGCATCAGTTCGGCTTTGAAAACACTGTCGCTACATTGGGCACAGCATTGACCGAGGAGCACCTGAAGTTACTCAAACGTATGACCTCGAATCTTGTAATGCTTTACGATGGCGATGCCGCCGGTCGCAAGGCCATGTTCAAGTCTTTACCGCTTTTTTTGGCGGAAAAGATCAATGCGCGTGCCGTGGTGCTTCCAGACCCGCACGACCCGGATAGTTTTCTAAAGGAAAACAATGCTGCTGCGATGACCGAACTGCTTAACAATGCTCGCTATTTATTTGACATTTGGCTGGAGCACCAGTATCCTGACTCGGATGTGGGTCCGAGGGAAAAAGCCGACAGTCTGCATGGCATCATCCCCATGCTGGCTAAGATCGCCGACCCCGTAGAAAAGACGCTGTACGTCCAGAAAATAGCAGGCAGGCTGGGGGTTGGACAATCAATGGTCGCGCAGTTGCTGCGGCAACATCTCACGAATCGGAACTGGGACAGTCGTGTATCGGATGCGGCGTTGCGCATGCAAACCCATCGCTCGGTAGACGGCGGTGAAATGGCTCAGGTATGGATTGTGGCGCTATTGCTATTGCATGGCGATAAGCTTGCGCCTGTTTTTTCCAGCCGTCAAGGCTTGGATGGGATGTCGGTGCAGTCGCTCAAGCGGCTCGCAGAACGCATTCTGGATTCCCTGGATGAGGGAGATCAATTCTCTCCGGATACCCTGCTTCAACAGGTGGATGATCTTGAATGGAAGAATCTGGTGGCAAAAATCCTCATTAATGAGGAGGACATGGAGGAATCGGTTGCTCTACAGACACTGGAAGACTGTCTGACAAAGCTGGAGGTACGTTCCATCGAACAAAAAATCCTGACGCTAAGAATGAAGATTCAGGACAGGACACAGTCCAAAGAAGAGGAACGAAACCAAATTGCTCTGCAACTGATTGATTTGAACCGGAAACTGCAAGAACTGAAAACATCCACCATCCATTAACCGTGAGGTGACGCTAGATGGGAAAAGACAAATCGAAGAAAGACGAGTTGGAAAAACTCATCGGAAAGGGCAAAGCGCAGGGTTTTTTGACGTACGATGAAGTCAACGACATGCTGCCCTCCGATAAAGTCTCCCCGGAAGACCTGGATGACATCATGGTGATGTTGGGCGACATGAACATCTCCGTTGTGGAAAACGAAAACGACCGACCTATAGACTCTGATGACGATGACGACCATGAGGAAGGCAACGAGAAGGTCCGTCAGAAAACCAAGCGTCAGGACTATGAAGACGATTCTGCCGCGGGAAAATCCAACGATCCTGTACGCATGTACCTGCGTAAAATGGGATCGGTGTCTCTGTTAACGCGCGAAGGCGAAGTCGAGATCGCAAAACGGATCGAACGCGGCGAAAAGGAAATGCTCGATGTGATCCTGGAATCGCCGATGGCGATTTCGGAAGTCTTGTCGATTGCCGAAAAGCTCAAAACAGGCAAGATGCGAGCCAAGGATATTTTAAAGGGCGATCCGGAAGAAGAAGAAAACGAGTCCAACGATTCCGCATTGGTCGAGCGCGTCATCGAGATCATCGACCACATCAAGCAATATGACCGTGACCGTAAAGTCTTGATCAAGAAATATACGGCACTGTTAACTCCCTCCGAAAAACAGACGGAGCGTTTCGAGACGCAACTGGAACAGATCCAGCAAAAACTGCGGGAATTGCTTAAGGATATCGTTCTCAATAAAAAACAGATCGATCAGATCGTGCTGAAAATGCGCGCTTATTACGATCGGGCGTCGGATATCAATGTGAGCATCCGCAATACCGAACGGCAAGCCGGCGTTGATTACGACGAATTCCGCGAGCACATGAAGCTCTTCTATAAACGCCAGAGTGCGGAAGCCAAGGTGCTCAAAGCGCTTAAGTGCTCACGCGAACAACTGCTGGATCAGGAAGAACGATTCCTGGATGCAGAGGAAAGATTGGTCGAACTGGAACGCGAAGTCAGTATGGACGCCAGTGAGATCGGCAAAACCTTCCAGCGTATGATGAAGGGCAAAAACGAAGCCGAACTTGCCAAGAGCGAACTGGTGGAAGCCAACCTGCGACTGGTCGTCTCGATAGCTAAAAAATACACCAACCGTGGTTTGCAGTTTCTGGATCTGATTCAGGAAGGCAATATCGGTTTGATGAAAGCCGTGGACAAGTTCGAATACCAGCGCGGCTACAAATTCTCGACCTACGCCACCTGGTGGATTCGTCAGGCCATCACGCGCGCTATCGCCGATCAGGCCCGCACGATTCGCATTCCGGTGCACATGATCGAAACCATCAACAAGCTCATCCGCACCTCGCGTCATCTGGTGCAGGAAATCGGGCGCGAACCCACCCCGGAAGAAATCGGCGAACGCATGGATCTTCCGGTGGAAAAAGTGCGCAAAGTGTTGAAAATCGCCAAAGAACCGATTTCGCTGGAAACACCGATCGGCGAAGAAGAAGACAGCCATCTGGGCGATTTCATCGAAGACAAGCAGATTGTCTCGCCTTCCGAGGCCGTAATCAGCATGAACCTTTCCGAGCAGACGCGCAAAGTGCTCGCCACTTTGACGCCGCGTGAAGAAAAGGTATTGCGTATGCGTTTCGGTATCGGCGAACGCAGCGATCATACGCTGGAGGAAGTTGGCCAGAATTTCGAAGTCACCCGTGAGCGCATTCGTCAGATCGAAGCCAAAGCCCTGAAAAAGCTGCGGCATAGTTCGCGCTCCGGCAAGCTGAAGAGCTTTATCGAAGGCTGAGATTATCCACCGAGCTGGTGCGATATTGCCGGGCGCGCCATAAGGTGCGCCCGGTTTTTTGATGGTATGATGGAGTATTCTTTCCACGTTGACTTTTTTCCGTGGCAACGTTACAACGTTGCGAGCTTTTTTTTATGGATATACGGACATGAAACCGATTGTCGTACAAAAATATGGGGGATCTTCGTTGGCGGATGTCGAGCGCCTGCGTGGTGTCGCCAATCGCATCATCGCCACGAAAAAGCGTGGGTATCAGGTCGTAGCCGTGGTTTCCGCCATGGGCGATTCCACCGACAGCCTGCTGGAGAAAGCCCGCAAAGTTACGCTTGCCCCTAAAAAGCGGGAGCTGGACATGCTGCTCTCGGCGGGAGAGCGCATCGCCATGTCATTATTGACGATGGCCATACAGGATCAGGGCTTGGACGCCATCAGCTTCACCGGCTCACAGTGTGGCATCATTACCAGCGACAGCCACGCCAACGCCCGTATCATCGATGTGCGCCCGGTGCGCATTCTGGATGAACTGGAACGGGACCGCATCGTAATTGTCGCCGGATATCAGGGAATGAGTTACAAACGCGAAGTCACGACCTTGGGTCGTGGCGGCAGTGACACTTCCGCCGTGGCCATTGCAGCGGCATTGAAGGCGGAATACTGCGAAATCTGTAGCGATGTGGATGGCGTGTATACCAGCGATCCGCGTCTGGTCCACGATGCTCGCAAAATCCCGGAATTGAGCTACGATGAGATGGAAGCCATGGGCGTTGCCGGTGCGGGAGTGTTAAACCCGGATGCCATCGAATTTGCGCGCACCCAAGGCATGGCAGTATATTTAAGCGCCACCTTCCAAGAAGGCAAAGGTACGCTGCTGCTTAAAACAATTGACAACGGAGCGACCCGGCGGGTTCGAGCCGTAACCAGTCACAAGAAGTTGCACCGCATTCATCTCCCCGGCCTAAGCAGCCAGCGGCATCACTCCTTGTTAATGGCGCTGGCCGAGCAACGTGTAAGCGCAGAAGAAATAGACTGGGATTCTTCAGAGGCAGGCGGATGCACGATCGTTCTGCATCCGGATCGTGTTCCCGATTGGGAAGCGGTGCGCGCTATTGGCGACCGAATCAGCGAACATACCGCGCAGTTCGATAGCGACACGGGCAGTGTCAGTTTGATCGGCGCACGAATCGGGGAATCGTTTCAGATCGTGGCCAAGGCCCTGGCGACACTGGAAGAAGCATCCCTGACGGTATTCGGAATGCGTGTTCTACGAGATCGGATCACGTTTAACGTGGCCTGTAACGACGTGCAGCGCGGAGTTAGACAGCTGCATCGGGGCTTTTTCCCGGAAGAAGCCAAAGCATAAAAGGAGAGAGTACTGTGACAAACAACATCGGTATCCATAAGGTCGGTTCCAAAGATATCCGCGCCGTCGTCGAATTGCTGGGGCAATTTGCGGAAATCAACGATGTCCGGGCGTTCAAACTCCTTGAACCGCGCATCGATTCGGAAAAGCATTTACTGCTTATGGCCAAGGCCGGTACGGAGGCGGTGGGCGTGCTGGAAGCTTCCATCGTGCAGTACAACTCTCTTACCGGCGGCATTGACCGAGGCAGCATCCGTACGCTATATGTGAAGGAAGAATACCGGCGTGAGAAAGTGGCCACGAAAATGATCGATCTCGCGAACTTCTGGTTTAAAAACCGGGAAATAGACTGGATCGTGGTGGATGTTCCCCTGGAAGATGACGGTCCAAAAGCACTATTCGAGTCTCTCGGCTACGAATCGTACCAAATCAAAATGATCCATAAAGTAGAGGTGCCCGGCTAAACCGGATGGGTGGCCATAGCAAAGGGTGGCACGTGGTCAAGCGGAATAAAATGGAGCTTGCCCGTGTTCCTGTTTCGGCTCATGGGCAACCTGCGGTTCGCCCATGCCACCCACCGAACACCTGTTACCTATGTCCCCGGTCTGTACACGTGTAAGACTATGACACAAATTCATAGAATCCATGACTGAATATGATCAGAAACTGGGTCAAGGAAGGATGCTCAGTCTTCTACTTTGCCACGTTTGCGCAGCCAATTGAGCATGTAAGGCCAGACTTCGTCCTTGGAATATTTACCCAAGGTCAAATCGACGTGCCCATAATCGGTGTGATCTTTCATTTTCAAGCGTTCGCCATCGCGCCGGATGTATCCGTGAGTGCCGAAGATGCGCAATTCTTTGTCTTTGCTGGAAATATTGTCGTAAATGATTTCCTGCCCCTCCGGTCCTGCCAATGGGTCGCGCATTCCGCCGATGTTCAACAGCGGCGAATGGATCAGGTACAGGTTTTCGCGATAGTTCAGTTTGCCGTCGCTGGAGCAGAAGTCCCCTACCATGGCATATTCCATGAAGTCGCGCATCACGCCTTGGGCGATATTGTCCAGACCATCTTTCAAATACAGAATTTTATTGTTCAATTCCATATTTCTGTAGTTCCAGAAATGCGTGGTCAGCGGCGATTCCAGTGCAAAACCCAATACGGAAAGCAGGCTGGACAGAAAGTCTGTTGGAATATACGGCAGGCGTGACAGCGGCGTACCTTTGTAGGCCATCGCCAGCATTATCAAGCTTGGCAGATTGAAGGTTACCGGCGAGCCGATCGTAATACCGCCGCGAATAACGGAGGCATCGTAGATATTCTTGTCCTTGTTCAATCCGGCGGAAATCAAGTAGGCCAGCAGCAGCATGCCACCCATCGAATGCCCGACCCACAGCATCTTTTCCTTGCCCGAATCTTCCAACACTTTATTCACGATGGCCGGAACGTCGAAATCGAGGAAAGTCTGAACGTTCCAATTGTAGCGTTCTTTTAAATGCAGGCTTTTACCATGCCCGCGCATCTCGGCCATGTACACGTCGAAACCGTTCAACGCCAGGTAATCGACGAAACTGTTTCCCAACGCCTGATCCAGCACGAAGCGCGTTTCCGCCAATCCCGGCAGACAGAGCACGGGATACAGGTTTTGCGTCCGTTCGCGTGGATACTTGTGGGTAATCGTCAGCGTGATGTCGTCTTCGGTAATGACTTGAACGGAACGCTTGGCGATCTTTTTGAAAAGATAGTCATGCTGTTGTTCGGGATAGAAAAAGGGAGGTGGGGCAGGATTGATCACACGATACAGCTTCTGTATCCGTGACACGACACTTTGACTTTTACGTCCGGATGCCCCCTCGGCCAGGTTGGTCACTCCAGCCAGTTTCTTTTTTGCTAAACGCACGAAATCAACCCATAAGTGCTGTAACACGGTAATTCAATCATCCACAACAATAACGGCGGTAAGCCGTAGGCTTTATCATGATGGACCAATTCCCGGCAAGGAACCGTCAATACTGGAAACATCCAGGGTTCTCATCGAATTAAACACCGGCGTGGCATCACCGGCTATCGGGCGAGATCCCCGAAATCACTATCGAGATTGTACCACGGCAACTTGGCAGTGGTCAAGTAAAGGAGTCTAATGAATATAGAAAATCGCCTCTATTTTACCAGGAGTAAAAACCGGGAGAATGTGGCTTTCTAAAACCAGCGAGCATCGAAAAGGGCAGGTTTACTGGAACGTTCGCCGCCTCCGGTCCAGCGTACGGAAGCTTTATCCCCACCGCTAAAGGTAATGGCACAGGCAAACCAGCCTGCCAAGTAAGACCACCATTGGGACGAAGGCTTGCTGAAATTGCGTACCTCGGCTTTGACATGCCCCTTACCCAACGTAGAAATATGGATCGTCCCCCCGTTTTTTACCCGCTGCTTCCACAAAACCGCAGCGGTTTTCAACACCCAGGAAACACTGATGAGCTTCATCAGCAACCGTTGGGTGCTGGTCAGATCGTGCTCACTATTCCACAGACCCAGATCATAGAGCACAGTCGGCGATGTCTCGACCAGCACCTTTTCGACCGCTTCCAAGACCTGCTGGATGTGATCGAATTCCGTGGCTCCTTTGGGATTCAGCGTCGTTCGATAGAGAATACTGGTTTCGTGAGGCATGGCGCTTAGCACGTTTTCCCAGCTTTCTGCGCCGAACTTATCGCGAACAAATTGCTCCGTATGTATCATGAAACGATTCGTGATAAAGATCTGCATGCTTCCCTCCACCAGCTTTGAGATGTACCGTAACTATCTAGAATCTACCATTCTTTCCGAAAATATACAAGAAGTTTGGCTTCTCTGATCTATCAAGCGCGCCCTCGCACAGCCCAAACGATCTGCAAGGGCTCCCATGAAAAAGTTGCAATCCTCCTGTAGAAGCGGTATGCTCGCAAATCTCACGGGATAGACCAGCCCTATTTCTTTTCGTCGTTGTCCAACGACAGTAACCGCGATACGGGAATGGAAACCATGACCGATTGGATTAGAAAACCGCCGAATAATCGAGGATATTCAGAAGCGTCGTTCAGGCAGAATTTCGGTGCGGCGATTCTGTTCAGTGTTCTCGTGATGTTTATCGTCGATTTTACATTAATTGCTTTTCTACTTCCCGGCGGACAGGATGTGCAACTGATCGGCATCCTACTCGCCGCCGAACTAGGGCTGGCCGCACTGGTCTTCTGCCTGCTTTTACCGATTGAAATGCTATTTGCCGCCCTCTTTGGCGGTTTGTTGCGTTTGACCAAGCGTCCCGCGTTAAGCTTACTGCTGCTTTGCAGTCCCCTGGCTGTCTTGGGATTTCCACTGGGCAAACAACTCTTCTCCGGCCCTGCCGCTCGCACCATGGCGCTGGCAGAGTATGCACCTTATCTGGCAGCCGTTCTGTTGCCGATCGGCTTTTGGATTCTACTTGTCATTTCGCGTTGGCTACTGGCAAGATCCCGCCCGGTCGTGCTTGGTACGGGTCTACTCGCTTTTATCGCCGCGTTATTGCTACTGATCTCCGATCGGATGATTCTACCGGGTCTGTATCATCCCATGCATTGGCTACAGCAGGCACTGGCTCTGCTCGCCCTACAGATTGCCCTGCTTGCTTTGCTTCCGCAAACACTACCGCGCCTGCTCCGCTCCAGTTTTGTTTTATGGGCGATAGCGTTGCCGGTTGCCCTGTTAATTCTGATTCCTACTACCCGACGTCCGGTTTCCCCGGCGCTCTCGCGATTCGTAAGCTGGGGCAGTGTCAGTCGTTATTCGACGGAACAGTTATTGTCGCTCTGGCCGGATAAAACCGCCTCCGATTTCTTCAATTATCTGGCGGAATTACCGGCAGAGGATTCCATCCCGGTTCCATACGTGCCGACTCCCGAAGCGAAATTGAAGGAATTTAAAAGCACGCTGCCGACCGTTCCATTGAACTTCATGCTCGTTATCGTCGATGCGTTGCGAGCCGATCAAATCGCCGCGTTCAATCTGCGTAAACATGAACCCAGCCTGACTCCGCATCTAGACGAGTTCGCCCGGCGCAGTTTCCGTTTTCGAAACACAACCAGCCAGGCGTCCAATACGGCTTTTTCCATTCCCAGCCTGTTCTCCAGCCAAGTGGTTCTGACCGGAAACGAAATGCGTTTCCCGACTTATATCGACCAGTTCGACCAGATCGGTTATCACACATTCGGTGCACTGCCGCAGTATTTTCACCTGATTAACCTGAAACATGTCACATTCATCAACGAAGGCTTCGGGCGGGTGGAATACACGGAAAAGAAAACCCGTGTCGATTTCGAAGCAAGCACCAAAGAGCTTCTCGAGCAGGAAACGAAAGATCCCTTCTTCGCCTACATCCATTTCTATCAACTACACGAAGAATACTACTATCCACCCGGCTACACGAATGATTACCCGGGATTCGAAAAGCTGTCGGACTACGACAAAGCCACCTTATACACCGATGAAGTTTTCGGACGCATGATTGAACAGATGACCCAACAGGGATTGTTGGAAAACACCATCATCGCCGTCACTGCCGATCACGGCGAAGCGTTTATGGAACATGGCCGCAAAGGACATTCGACATCCTGTTACTGGGAGCAGGTGCGCGTTCCGATGATGCTGTACATTCCCGGTATGTCCGGTGGCGAAACGGATGCACATGTTGGTAATCTCGATTTATTGCCGACCGCAGCGGAACTTTTCGACTTGCCCGACCGCACACATTTTCTGGGGCGCAGCCTGATTCCGTTGATGATGGGCGAAGAGGACCAGGCGGATCGCGTTTATTTCACTCGTTCCGACGGCAAAAAAGCCCGCGCGGTGCTGGATGGCCGCTACAAGCTGATCTACTCTGCGAAAACCCTGCAACTTTTCGATCTTCAAAGCGATCCCAATGAGATGCGAGACATCTTCTATCCCGAATCGCCGGTGGCCAAGCGGTTGATGCTTGAGCTGTATCAGGTTTACCCTTGGGCCTGGAAGCAGATGCTCGGCGAATTGGACGAAACCAGCTTCAGTCAATGCCTGGCACTTCTGAAACATGCGCCTTCCGTTCGTGCCCGCCGTGTAGCCGCCGGGTTAGTGAGACTTCATCCCAGTGCTCTGAGAAAAAAACATATGAAGGAGCTGGTTGCCCTTTTCAAAGCGGAAAGCTCTTCCGAGGTGCGCATTGCCTTGGCGAAACTGTTGAACAAGTATTCCGGCAAACAGGGAAGAGATGCTCTTTTGCAGCGCTTCACGCAATCTCATGGACGAGAGCGCTACGAAACGGCCTATGCATTATACAGGCAGAAATCCACACGGCATGACAGTTTGTTCCTGAAGATGCTCAATGATTCGAAAGAAGATCCCGCACTGCGTCAACTTGCAGCGAAAGCCATTGTAAAAAAATCGAGTGAAAAAGCATTGGCTACTTATTTGGATTTGATAAAGCCGGGACAGCCAAACGCGCTTCGAGTTGCGGCTATCAAAGCTCTTCATGGCATCGGTGGGAAATCTATTGCACAGCCGTTACAACAGCTACTGAACGATCCGGATTACAAGATTCGTTATACGGCTGCTGAATCACTGGGCTTCTACTCATCCAGCGCTACAATTTTGCTCCAGCACTACAAAACAGAAACTCATCCTTTGGTGAAACGCGGACTGCTGGTGGCCCTTGCCCGAACACGCGCCCCAGAAGCTTTTGAGCTATGCAAAGAAGCGCTTAACGATCGCATGATGATCGTCCCCGCCATTTACGGATTTGCAAAATTAAATGACAAGCGGGCCTTGCCATTATTGAAAAAAGTGGCATCAACGTATGACAACCGTTGGACTCGCGGACTTGCCAATCAAACGGTTAAGCGCCTTAAACGGCTAGGTAAATAGCCCGTACTCGTTCTACACGTTTGCAACTGTCGTGGTGGTTGGGCGCATAGGATTTCGCATGTATTCCAGGTATCCCTGGATGAAGTCACGACAATCCTTTTTGTAGCTCAACTCCATGTGCGAATGCATGAGCATCACGTAGCCTTGCAGATGCACTTGGATCCAGCGCGCAACCTGGGCGGCGTCCATTTCCTGCTTGAAATAGCCGTCTTCCACCCCTTCTTCCAGTCGTTCGCGAATCCGTTCGATCATGGATTCAAAATGACGCTGCACCCTGCGTTGAAACAGCAAACCCTGGTTGCCAAGTTCGCTGACAAGCGAAGAAAGCACCACACCGCAACGATTGCGACTTCGCTTCTCGCAATTACCCGTCATCACATCAAGATATTGCAAAACGGCAATGATCGGATCTTCACTGGCTTTCAGCGGTTCGATCAGTTTGCTGCCGTGCGTATCTTCGACCCAATCGAGAAGCTGGATCATCAGATCTTCTTTGTTTTTGAAATGATAATAAAGGTTCGGTCGAGTAACCCCGATCTTTTGCGCCACATCGGATAACCGTGTTTTGAAGTAACCCTGGCTGAAAACCACCTCCGCCGCTTGCTTTAAAATATAGTCTTTGGTCAACATCCTTCCACCTCCCTTTACTGAATACTCAAACTGCTGGTGAAAAATAAACCGTAGAACCCAAACCCAAAAAACCACACCAAACAATAGCGCACGAAACTGACATATATTTCATTTTCGTGACACCCATTTATTTCACTGTCTTTTCAAGTAATTATAATTTCTGTTTTCTTTTTGTACGAAATTGATTTTACATTTTGACATTCAGTCAGTCAAGCATAAAACATACTATCCCGCTTTTAATATGGAGATTCAATCACTTATAAGCACTCGATCCATTCTTCATACTTTGTATACAACACGCTTAGAACCGGACTTTCTTATGGTTTTGCACAAAAAAAGCCAGAGCATCCAAAACTTACTGTTTCAGGCGCTTGACTTTCATAACAAGAAACTTACAATAGGAACCCCAAAACGGGAGAGGGATTGCCCTGATTCCAATGAGTCGGGGTAGGGAGTATTAACATATCGAGCAAGAGTTGGTTTACGTGGGCGACCTGTTATCAGATTATCCGGTTGCGGTCCAATTGTACCGCCTTTATCTTGAACGCCATTCGGGAAGAATGGAAATAACCGATAGCACTGGGGTTTCCAATATTTGGCTCCAGGAGGGGATTCCTGTCTATATCGAATCGAATGCCTTAGGGGCATCCCCGGAGGACATCATCATCGAAGCGGGCTACTGCACACAAGAGAAAATCCGTGCAGCGATATCTTCCGCAGACACTCCTCCCGCAGATACACTCGATTTTCTCAGGAAAAAGAACCTGATCACTTCCCATCAGTTACGCAATGCACGCATGGAAGTTCTGGGGCGAAATCTGGCGATGCTCTGCTTGAAGCAAGCCTCAACGACTACCGAGAAAACGGATCTTCCTTTCGCTCCTGATCAGTTGACGCCGGTTAACCTGTTTCAGGTCTTGTTCATTGCATTCCGCTTTTTCAGCACTCCTGAGCAAGTAACGCAATTACAATCTCAATTCAGCGATAAGTTATTGATCCCGAATTCCAGCCTGAGTTTTTTGCTGCCGAACCTTCAACTACCGCCGAATATCGTACAAGCTTTAAGAAACTGGTCGGTTCCTCGAACCTATCAGGACTTCAACATGATCAGCGGTCTGAATCCAAGAGAAGCCATGGCAGTGGTGGCATTATTGAAGCTGACTCAAGTATTGGAGCTACGTTCCAAACCGGAACGACGTGACGGTGCCGAAAATGGCAAAGCGGGAAATTCCGTCCATCTCAGAGCCAAGCCGGTCAATACGGATTCCGAAGTGAAGCGCTCTCAGACCACGCCTGCTTCAAATGGAAACAAGCAACCGAACCCTGCACCCAAACCGCAAGCGCAACCGCAGGTGAAAGCGAAAGCGGCTCCTACTTTGGACCCGCAAATTCTAAAACTCCAGAAAGAGATCGATGCCAAATTACAGGCCATTAAAAGCCATAACCCAGCCACCATCCTTGGCGTAGAGCCAGAAGCAAGCCGTGAGGAAGTCAAAGCCGCCTACTCGTCACAGGTTCGCCGTTTTCACCCGGATCGTTTGTCGGGAATCGAGAATCCTGACCTGGTTGCTGGCTGCGAAAAGGTATTCTCTGCCTTGGGCAATGCCTATCAGACATTGAGTAATCCTAAAAGCCGCGAAGAATTCTTGAAGGCTTATAAAGATCCGGCTCTGAAGGGAAACATGCACAGGGCCGAACAACGCAAAAGAGCGGCCCTGGATATCGAGAAGGTGAAAATCCTCTTCAAGAAAAGGGATTACAAACAGGCATTGGAAGCCGCGCAACGCGCCCATGCCATCTATCCGCATGATCCTACGGTGCTCACGATCATGGCCTGGGCGGAATTCAACATATCCAAGAATACCGATGCGGATCGCGAGATAGCCTTCGACAAGATCAAGCAGGCTCTGCGGCTCGACCCCAAACTGGAACTCGCTCATTTCGGTCGCGCGTACATACTGCGCTTGATGGGAAAAGACCAGGAAGCCATCAAGGGGTTCGAGTTGGTGCTCAAACTCAACCCGACACATCTAGAAGCCACGCGCGAACTCAAGCTTTTGAAATCACGGCAAAAAAACTAAGCGCTCATCATAAGCTGCACTGGAGTCGATCCAATTGCAGCTTACTGCGTCGCTCTATTCTTCGCTTTCAAACCAGCGTTCGAGGATTTCTGCAACCTGATGCGCCTGCTTGTTTCCTGAGATGTTAAACTTGCTCTGAAGCTGGTAGCGTCCATTGTACTTTTTGTACCGGCGAATGGATGCTTTAGGGGCCGAGAATTCGCCCGTTTTGCGGTTCAACTCGGAATATTTGAACAGGATGGTAGTCCAGCTGCCCTTCGTCAGGATCTCTTTGTCCAATTCCTTGGTCAGAACTTCGCCGTTTTCCTCGTACTGAATCGTAATTCCTTCAATGGTTTCCGACATTCTCTATCCTTGTGTCGATTGTAAAAGTATCTGTCGAATCACTTTAACAGCCTGATCGGACAACGTTTCGAACGCAATGCCCATTCCGGCAGGTATTTTCTCCGAGGCTTCATCGAAACCCAGATTTACCCAAGCCACCTTTCCTTCCACTTCTGCTGCACGTGTTTGTTTGGGAGTATCGAACCATAAGGTTACCGGATCTCCCTTTTCCAGCAGAAAATTCGAAAGAAGATAAACGCCGCCCTCTGAAATATCCCGCGTATTGAACCAGACTTCACCTTCCATCTGGCCGCTTTTCAGGCTGACACGCATGTGCATCGGCAGCCGTTCACTTCCGCGCCTCTGCGATGAGATCGAATCGGGTTGATCAGCCATGCCTATCCTCGCTTCGTATATAGATTAGTTACCGAAGTTTATCAAGAATTTCTTAGGATTTCAACCCATTCCACATATGGAATCAGCGTCCCTTGAAATTCGGATCGCGTCGCTCCATGAAACTGGACAGTGCCTCTACCAGATCTTCCGACGGCAACAGCGCCGCATTGCGCGCCGCGACATATTCCAGGGTTTCATCGATATTGCGTCCCCGGCCCCAGTTCAGCACTTCTTTACTGGCCTGTACCGATAATGGTGCATTCTTGGCAATGGTTTCGGCCATTTCCATCGCTCGCTGCAACAGCGCATCCGGGTTTTCCAGCACCTCATTGACCAGGTTGATTTTCAGCGCGCGCTCGGCGTCGATATCCTCCGCCGTATATGCCAGTTGCCGCGTGTGACCTTCGCCGATGATATGAGGCAGGCGCTGCAAACTACCCAGATCCGCCATAATAGCCACGCGTGTTTCGCGCAGGGAGAAAACGGCATCGGCGCTGGCCAACCGAATATCGCAAGCTGCCGCCAGATCCAAACCGCCTCCGATGCAATGACCTTGAATTGCAGCGATTACAGGTTTACGGCACTTTTCCACGCTGTTGATGGCCGCCTGGAAGCGACGAATCACCTGCAAAACGATCGGCTTGGTGTAAGTAGGCGGAGGAATCATCATCATGACGGGTTCACTGGTTGCAAACGCCGCCAGATCCAGACCGGCACAGAAGGAACGTCCTTCTCCGCTCAACACCACCACTCTGATATCATCATCCAGATCGATTTGTTCGAAAGCAGCGCTTAAATCCTCCTGGAACCCTGCGCCCATTGCATTCAGCTTTTTCGGATTACACAAAATGGCATGGGCGATTGCGCCCTTCTTTTCCACTCGAATGACCGGATTTCTTTCATCCATGTTGATCTCCTATCGTGAACGATCTGCTTCACTATACGAAACGGTTCCTTTTGGATCAAGCCTTTATTCAGGAATCTCCTATCCTTATCTAACCTGCCCTCTACAAAGCCCACCATCAAGGAAGGGATTTTCCCTTCGCCTTCGTTCACTCGCTCCTCGTCATCCGGCGGCTTGTACCGTGGCGCGGGCGACCGTCAAGGCTATATAAACGTCGCTACGCTCCGGCCTTGACTGTCTCCCTGATGCGCCCCGGTTTTCAAGCCTCATGACGCGAAGCGGCTCCGTCGGGGAAGGGAAAACAACACATCCTCCACTTTTCATCATTCCAGTAAAAGCCATCACGCCTGCCGGCAGATAGAATTGGTACGCAAAGAATCCCCCACAAAGCTCATCTCTCGGCTTGACCTGCGCCGCTGCCCCGTTATAATCTGGCCACGAATTCAGATCCAATAGGAAGCAGCAGATGATCGCAGCGTTTTTTTTCGACATGGACAACACTCTGGTGAACACCGAATGGGCAGCGGGACTGGCCGTGCGCCAGGCTGTGGAAAGCTATGGCCGTTCGTTTTCGAAAGAAGATGAAGAGGCAGTTGTCGGATTGCCCTGGGACACCATCTTCAAAAACAGCGTGAACGATTACCAACTTCCGGTGAATACGGAAACCTTCAAGGAGCAGGTACTTACCGCCAAGGAATTAATTTTACAGGATAAACTGGAGGCATTGCCGGGGGCCGTGCAGGCACTGCGCCGTTGTACCCAGTACGCCCCGGTGGCGGTAGTATCGGGTAGTTATCGACGGGAAATCGAAGCGACGATGCAGGCTTTAGGCATCCAAAACGACATTCGCTTCATCGTCTCCAATGAAGACGTGCAACCCGGCAAGCCGACGCCCGGTCCCTACCTGGAAGCCGCAAGAAGGTTGCATGTTGCACCACGGAGTTGCGTGGTGTTCGAAGATTCGGAAATGGGCATTGCTTCCGCCAAGGCTGCCGGTATGCTGACAATCGCCGTGGAAGCAGCCAATACCACCGGAATGGACTTATCCGGCGCGGATCTCGTGCTCGACACGCTGCTTCGCGTAACCGACTCCTGGCTGATTGAGCTGCAACGGCGAATCGGAGAAAACACATGATTCTGGAACATCACGGCATCACCCCGACTTTGGGTAAGGACGTACGCATTCTACCGGGCGCAGTGGTCATCGGAGACACGGTGCTGGAGGAAGGCTGCTCGGTCTGGTACAACAGCGTGATTCGCGGCGACGTGAACAAGATCCGCATCGGAACCAACAGCAATATCCAGGATCTTTCCATGGTGCATTGCACCACGGCCAAGTATTCGACCACCATCGGGCGGGAAGTCACGATCGGACACCGGGCGCTGATCCACGGCTGCACCATCGGAGATCGCTGCCTGATCGGCATGGGGGCCATCGTCATGGACGGCTCGGTCATCGGCGAAGACTGCATCGTGGGAGCCGGAGCGCTGGTCCTGGAGCGCAGCGAGTTCCCGCCGGGATCGCTGATTGTCGGCAGCCCGGCCAAACTCAAACGGCCACTCTCATCGGATGAAATCGCCACGCTTTCGGCCACGGCCTATCATTACCGCATGCTGGCCCAAAGCCATCAGATCAACGAGTAGCGTGCGGCGCATCCTTTCATATCGACTTTTATGCTGTATTCTGCTGTGCGGCGTGTGTGTGTTCAATTCTTTTGCGGGTTTCGCACAAGCATCGCTGGAACTGCCTGCAACGGGTGATCAACTTTCCTTGAGCGCCAAGAAAGCAACCTTCTCCCAATCCGAGCAGAACTTGACGGCCAGTGGCGAGGTGCGCCTGTCGCTGGATCGTTTACACTTGCAGGCAGATCGCGTTCGCTTTGATTTGCAGAGTCGCCGCCTGTACGCGACCGGTCACGTCACACTTCTCGATGGCGAACGCACATTGCAGGCCGAAGAGATCGAGTTGTCGCTCGATGATGCCGCCCTGATCGTGTTGCAGGCCAAGGTAGAAATCTGGCGCGAAGCACGTCCCGCAGTCAATGAACGTCGCCCCGGCCAGCGCAGCCTGTTGTTATCCGGCGCGCGTATCGAGCGGGAAGCCTCCGGCCTGTGGCGGCTTCAGGATACGCTCTTTACGCCCTGCGATTGCGGCTCCGACGAACCTCCGAGCTGGTCGGCCCGTTGCGCCAGTGCCGAGGTTCATCCAAACGACGAAGCCATCCTGCACGCGCCGGTCTTTTTGATTCGGGATACGCCCGTGTTCGCCCTGCCCTATGCGCGTGTGCCGCTGGCCCGCCGTAAAACGGGTTTATTGGCTCCCAGTTTCAGCTACACGGACCGGCTAGGTTTTCGTGCGCAGGAAGAAATGTATTGGGCCATCGATGCGCAACGGGATCTGACACTGGGGCTGGACGGCATTACCGAGCGCGGCCTGCGCCCCCAATTGGAGTATCGCTACGCCAATGCAAAGGGTAAAGGCGAATTTCAGGCCGGGTATCTTTACGATGTCAAGGGCGGAAGTAAAGAGCGCATCCGTCACCGGGCGCACCTCCGCGCCGAT
This sequence comes from Myxococcota bacterium, assembly GCA_965140415.1. Taxonomy (GTDB): domain Bacteria; phylum Myxococcota_A; class SURF-8; order SURF-8; family SURF-8. The sequence goes on along the minus strand of OZ223209.1, from coordinate 1,476,427 downwards.
CAAGACTGGCGGCCCATTTCCGGCCTGCGGCAAAAGGCGCAGATCGAGCTGTACTCGGACAGCTTCTATCGTTCCGATTTCGAGCGCGACTGGCGTCAACGTACGCCTGATTTCGCCGTCAGTCAGCTTCAGCTTCATTCCGAGTTGCCCGATCTGTTCATCGGTGCACGGCTGCAACTCGGACAGGCGCTATTCTCTCCCAAAGAGGTAGACGGCAGCCTGTTGACGCGCAGTGCCAACGAGCAACTCTGGCAGTTGCCCGCCGCCCGTTTCGCCCTGCCTGCCTATCCGCTGTTCAATGGACGCCTGCTGGTGTCGCTTGATCTGCGTGGCGATCTACTCTATCGCCTATCCGGCGCATACGACGACAGCGGCTCGGATGGCGTGTTCAACGATGCAGAAGCGGGCGTCGCATCGACTATCGATTATGAGGAAGGCAATCATCACTACGATTTCGGAGAACCGTTGGCACGCGCCGTGCGGCTGTACGCGGCTCCGTCGTTGCAGGCGCCGCTGCGTTTGGGAAAGATCGCCACCTTCACACCGACACTCGGCCTGCGCAGCCGCGTGTACGTTCCGATCGATGTCGATTCTTCTGCTATTTCGGAAGGTCATGTGTATTTGGACGCAACCCTGCAAAGCCGCCTGTATCGGGTGTTTACGCTGGGCGACGGTTCCCGGCTCAAGCACGAATTGCAACCGGTGATAACCTATCACTATCTGCCTTACATCTACGGCGACGACGCCCGCACCGCCTCCGCGCTCAACCTGCTGCGGCCCATCGACGACAGCCGCGCCCCGCACTGGGTGCAGGCGCAGCTACTGCAACGCTTTGCCTTGCGGGATGGCTCGAGCGGAAAGATCCGGCGCTTTCTGGAATTCGGTTTAGGGCAACGCCTCTTTCTCGATGCGGCTAGTCGCAGGCTCTACGACTCGCGCTGGGACGATGGCCTGATGCACCTGAACCTTATGCTGGATCGGCTGGACTGGCGCAGCGAGTTAGGCGTTCGCTGGCAGGATGGCGAACTGGGTTCGGCGTCCAGCCGCCTGCAAGTGGGACCGTTTCAGGGGATTCGCCTGGCTGCGCAGTATCGCTATCTCTCCCCCGGAGTGCCGCGCGGAAACTGGCTGTATATGCCACTGGACAAGGACGACATCAGCCGTCATCAGTTGAGCCTGCAACCATCCGTTGTGCTGCATGATACCTGGAGCTTACGCTATGCGCTGGAACTGGGACTCACGCCCAGACGCTTGATCGAGCAGGCCATGGTCTTTCGCTACGACTCGCCCTGCCGCTGCTGGAGCGCGGAAGTCTCCCTGCTGCATCGACAAGGCCAGCGCGCACCGGATGTCTTTTTTACGCTGGATTTGACACCGCTGGTAACGGGTGGGGCGGGGAGGTTATGATACTCTGGATAGCCTTGAAATAACGAATTAGTACTTGCCTATTCAACATACTTGATAACATCCCCAATCCTTATTCATCTTTACAATTGCTTTACAATTTTGCGCTTTTCTAAAATATTTTCTTTACATTCTTCAGTTAAATTTACGTTAAGAAGCTTTGCTAATCAAAGCTTGAATTATTGACTATTCGTATAATGCCAAGGAGACCTCTCATGCTCTGGTTAAAATCAATCCCATTCATTCTTATCCTAGCAGCCTTATTTATTCTGTCAGGTTGTTCTGAAACCACGGTCTCCGATGGATATTCCGATGGTGAAACAGCCATGCTGGACGGAGATGACTTTGAATCAGATAGGTATGTTCCAGAATCAGATGTAGATACCTCCTTGTCGGATGGAGACATTCCATTGGTCGATGGAGACGTGGATACAGAAATCGCAGAGTCATTTCTGGTTATCAACGAAGTAGTGGCTAAAAGCACAGATGACAATGACGAAACGTTACCGGATTGGATAGAGTTGTTCAACAGAGGCGATGCACTCGACATCGGCGGTTTTATCATCAAAGATGAGAACGACGATAGCATAATGGTGTTTCCTGCTGGAACCATGATTGCAAGTGGGGGATATCTTGTCGTTGAGAAGGATGAATTAGGCGAATCCGGTTTTACATTTGGACTTGGAAGCGCCGATTCCGTGCGATTGTATAATAGTGAAGAAGAGCTTGTTGACGAAACATCATGGAATGATGGAGAAGCACCGGAAAACACAAGTTGGGGTAGAATCCCAAACGGGCTGGGAGTTTTTAAAACTCTTTATACGCCAACCAAGAAAGCTGAGAACATTGATAATTCCGGCAACATTCCTAGTTCCGGGTTATGCGATGATGACGATGAGAATACCGTTCGCCCTGAAAATTGGGGAAAACTCAGTCATTGCAATGGTGTAGATCCAGACTACGACCAACTCTTTGACAATACCGTTGTACATCGCATTGACATAATAATAGATTCTTCCGACTATCAAGATACCATGGATGATCTTGAAGATCTTTATGGAAATTCACATCCCTTCCCTGTCCCTGCAAGCAGTGACAATACAAGTGTAAACGCACCGCCTGATGTTCCTCCGGATAGCGATGCCGAACCCATGTGGGTTCCGGCAACAGTAAAATATAACAATGCTACCTGGGAATATGTTGGAATGAGATACAAAGGCAACTCCTCTTTGAGAAGTGCGTACCAATCTGGTGTAAAGAAACTTTCCTTCAGGTTGAATTTCGATAAATTCGAAGATGACCATCCGGCATACGCCAACCAAAGGTTTTTCGGTTTTAAGAAAATGACCTTCTCCAATGGCTACAAAGACATGAGCCTAATTCGTGACAAGCTTGCTGCCGATATCTTTAGGGCAGGAGGGGTGCCTGCTGCGCGTGGTGCATTTGTGAGGATCTATGTTGATTTTGGTGACGGTGCAACCTATTTCGGGCTTTACACAATGATTGAAGATCCTTCCGATGAAATGCTGGATCAGCAGTTTGAAGATGGCAGCGGCAATCTTTACAAGCCTGACGGGACAGGCGCATCCTTCGTAACATTTGATCAAGACAGTTTTGAGAAGAAGACCAATGAAGACGACTCCGACTGGAGTGATGTGATTTCAATCTTTAGCGCTTTGCATACAACCACCAATGGTGAGCAATGGCGAGCTGGTCTTGAAGCTGTATTTGATGTCAATGGTTTCTTGAAATGCCTTGCCTACAACCAGGCAATGGTGAACTGGGATAGCTACGGCATTATGACTCACAACTATTACATTTACGCAGATCCTAGTAATGACGGAAAAATCACCTGGTTCCCCTGGGATTTAAACGAAGCGCTGTTGGTTGGTGGTATGAGCAGCAATATTGCAGAATCAGTCATGTTGGATGAGGTCGGTAATAATTGGCCAATGATAAGATACTTACTTGATGACTCCACATACAGAACCAGGTACCAGTCGGAATTGGCTTCTGCTCTTGAATCGGGGTTTGAAATCAATTCGGTCAATGCAATGATTGATGCTTACCATGAACTCATAACACCTTATGTCACTGGCTCGGAACCAGAAAAAAGCCCATACACATTTCTCAGAAGTTCAAGTGACTTCAACAACTCTGTAAGCATTGCAGCCGATGCCCTAAAACCGCATGTAGCGGAAAGACATACTATAGTCAGAAGTGCACTAGGTTTCTGATCTCAATATTGCGCGGCAGTACATAATTATTGTCACGCCGAATAGGTATTTGCCGTGCCCATTCTTTCACAAATGCTGGATTTCCCGTTCGGCGTCTAAGATCTCCGCGTCGGACTTGGCTTCGATTTCATCCTCTACGCGGTCCATCATCCGATCGCAAACCGCGACATCGTTGGAAACGCAGGCGAAACCCAACTCGGCCACCTGCCATTTGTCCAATTCGCCCACCTCGGCATAGGCCACCGGTACGGCGTTTTTAATACGTGCCAGGATGCGCTTGACCTCCGAACGTTTCTGTTTCAGGCTCTGACTCATGTGCAGATGCACGCGAACTTTCATGGTAGCTACGATCATGAATCGACTCCGATAATATGAATAAATCAGCAGGATAACTTGGTAAAACGGGAGCTTGCTCTACCTATCCGTTCGTTATGGTAAACAATGAGCACCGTAAATGCCGATTCGATGATATTAGCACAGCCGTCAAGGAATGGCAGTGCGAATTTGGAAGCTTCAGCTTACACCGGGTTAGCTGTATGTGTTTATTATTACTACACATTTCCAGATGACGTACATCATGGTCTTTCTCTAATCTCATTTTATCAAAATTTCCAAGCACCCGCAGGGAATCGCATCCGGTGAGCTATGACAGCATCGGTATTCCGGCAGGGTAATGAATTCACAACAGGATGTTTTCCCTCCTCACTTTTTTAAGTGAATATTTCCAATGATCTCCGGTCTGACACTTCACGAGGCGGCCACTGGGTTGCTTCGATAGCGAAAAATGGCAGAGCCCCATAATCGGGGTGGGGGGATGACAATCGGACGAGATATGGATGGGACAAAGCGCTTGACAGTCCCGCAACTGAATGATACCGTCAAGCTATCTGGTTAAAATATTTCGGTTTTTAGGGACGAAAACCAGGATTTTTAAAGTAACGGGTTTGATTGACGAGGAGGGAGGCATTCCATGAGATATCCCGTACAATGGGGCGCATTGCTGCTCATGGTTCTGTTCTTTGCAAACGTGGCATTTGCAGAGGATGTAACCGAGACTTCAGGCAACGCCCAGATCAACTGGACGAAAAAAGAAATGGTCTTCACAGGCGACGGCGCACCGAATCTGAAGGCCCCCAACGCCGCTTCGGCCAGACTGGGCGCGGAACGAGCCGCTCAATTGTCGGCCTTGCGCAACGCCCTGGAAGCGCTGAAAGGCGTTAAAATCACCGCCGGGCAGACGGTCGGTGACAAAATGCAGGCCAACGACGGCATCCGTGCCGAAGTGGAAGGCGTGGTGCGGGGCTTCATCGTAGAGGAAACGCGCTACTACTCCGACGGCGGCGTGCAGCGCGATCTGCGTATTCCGCTGGATGGCGTACTGAGTCAGGCGATCTTGAAAGATCAGCTTGCTCCCCCGGCTGCCCCGGCTCCCAAAGCCGAACCGAAACCGGCAGAACCGGCAAAAGTCGAAGCAAAACAAGAACCTGCAAAGGTAGAAGCCAAGCCGGAACCGGCTGCTCCCGCCCCGACACCCGCTCCTGCGGCTCCTGCCGCCCCGGCTCCCGCCGCTCCGGCAGAGAAAAAAGCCGTGGTAAAAAGCGATGTGACCGGGCTGGTAGTGGTGGCCAAGGGCTTTAAGGTCATTCCGGTGATGGCGCCCAAGATTCTGGATGAAAGCGGCAAGGACGTTTACGACGTCACCATGGTGAGTTCGGACAAAATCGACAACGGCATCGCCAGCTATTTCAAGGAAAACGACGCCGCCAAGGCCGACAACAAAGTCGCCGCCAAGCCGCTGGTCGTTACTGCGCTGCGTTCGCCCAACAGCGTGGATCTGGTCATTTCCAATGCCGACGCCGAAAAAGTTCGCACGTTGGCGCAGGCCAGCCCGATTCTGAGCGAAGGCCGTGTGATCATCGTTAAAGACTGAGGACGGATCTAGGATCCAAGCGATAGAGAAGAAGGAGAACTAACATGAAAAAGATTCTGTTCAGCGTCCTCGTATTGGCCCTGGCGCTGGTATATAGCCTGGGCACGGCTGCGGCGGCGGACGAGAAAAAGGTCGTGGTTAAAGGCGAAGCCGCCATTTTCCAGAACGACAAATCCACCGCCAAGGAAAAGGCCATTGAGCAAGCGCTGCGTAACGCGGTCGAGCAGGTCGTGGGAACGTACGTTAAATCTTCCACGCTGGTGGAGAACTACATCACGGTCGAAGACAAGATCTTCAGCCAGTCCAAAGGTTTCGTTAAAAGCTGGCGCGAATTGAGTGCGAAAGAAGTGGACGGCGTGATGGAAGTGGAAGTGGAAGCCACCGTCGCCGCCGCCAAGCTGAAAGGCTCGCTCGATGAAATCGAATGGGCGCTGGCGAAAAAGGATTATCCGCGCCTGATGGTGCTGATCGCCGAGCAGAATATCGGCGAGAGTGGCTACTCCTATTGGTGGGGTAACACCACCGGCTCGATCTCGATGAGCCAGGTGGAAAACACCCTGATCGATCAGTTGTCGCCTAAAGGCTTTATCTTCGTCGACCCGCAAGTGCTGGCTGGCAAGATTCAGATGAAAGACGCCTACAAGGTCACCAGCGCCGGTATCAGCAATCAGGCTGCCGTGGAAATCGCCAACCTGACCAACGCCCAGGTGGTACTGGTAGGAACGGCTATCGCCACCAACGCCGGACCCGTCATGCAAGGCAGCAAGCTGCAATCGGGCCAGTGCGACATCACCGTGCGCGCCATCAACACCGACAATGGTGAAATTTTGATGACCGCCAGCGTACACGCTGCCGAGGCGCATATTTCGCCGCCGACCGCCGGAAACAAGGCGCTGATCAAGGGTGGCAAGAAACTGTCCGAACAGATCGTGAAAAAGCTGGTGGATCGCTGGCTGAACTCCACAGCCATCGTGACCCTGGAAGTGGTCGGCTTGACCGGCTATCCGATGCTGGACGAATTGCAGTCGGCGTTGCAGAACGAAGTACGCGGCGTCAAGGGTGTGAGTCTGCGCAAGATGATGAAAGACTCTGCCCAGATCGATTTGTATTACTCCGGAAAAGTGGCCCTGTTGGCCAGCGAATTAACCCAGAAAACTTTTAAAGGCATCAAGGTGCAGGTCGAAAACATGACCGCGAATCAGTTGAAGCTGCGCGTCAGCAAGCGCTAGGCGCGCCGCCCATCGCGGCGGAAGGAGAAGGAGCTATGATCCGGTATCGAGTTGTACTGGCGCTGTTGGCTGTATTCCTGATCGCCGTTTGTGGTTGCGCACATTCTCCAAAATGCCCCGAAGGCGGGGTGGGTTGCCTGGTGATTCAGGCGGACCCGGACGATGCGCTGGTGTTTATCGATGGTATGAAAATCGGAATGGCGCGCGATTTCTGCTCCAAGGACAAGGGCTATCCGCTCATGGGTGGAGTGAAAGTCAATGTTCGCGTCGAGCGCGAAGGCTACAAGCCTTACAAGACCGAAATTGAATTGGAGAGACAGGTTCAGGTGCTACAGGTGAAGTTAACGAAAAACTGATCCCGGCACCGATCTGGAAAGGATGAGGACAAAATGAACAAGCACGTATTTACGAGCCTGTTGATCGGATTGGCTGTATGTATTGCGATGGTTGCCTGGCTTTCCCAGCCCGTCAACGCGGGAGCCGCTCCAACGGCCACGGCCTCTTTTATGCAGGGCACTGTCGAAGCGCAAGCAGCAGGAAAAACGGACTGGAAACCGATTGCCAAAGGCGACAAACTGGGCGCGGATTACTGCGTTCGTACCGGCAAAGATTCCAAGCTGGAACTGACGTTACCCGATGGTTCACTGTTGCGCGTAGCGGCTTCCTCGCAAGTGCGCTTGAAAAGCCTGATTAAAGGCGAAGGCAAAACCAAGCGCAACATGAATTTCAAAGTAACGACGGGCAAAATCTGGGCGAACGTCAACAAACTGGTTGGCCAGGACGACTCCTTCCAGGTCAATACGGAAAACGCCGTCGCCGGTGTGCGCGGCACGGTTTTCCGCGTCGATCTGATGGAGGATCAAGCTACGGTGATCAAAGTATATTCCGGCGCGGTGGCCGTCAGCAACGCCCCGATTTACCAACGCAAAGCCGACGCCAAAGGCGATCGCGTACAGGTTCCCGGCCCGCAGCAAGTAACCAAAAAGAAATGGGAAGAGCTGGTAGCCAAAGCCATGAAAGAAGTCCGTGTAGCTGCCGACGGCGCGATGTCGATGAACGATTTCACACTCGCCTCCGATCAGGACGACTGGGTCAAATGGAATCAGGATCGCGACAAATTGGCCGCGCTGCCACACGAGTAAATCAAGACCAACATGATCGATTTGAATTCCCCGGCTTTTGCCGGGGTTTTTGTTTTATAGCCTTTAGTCTTCCCGAACGCCAACGGCCCTCAAGTAAACCTCTTTCTTTTTCCGAAGTTTTAAAATATGATGCCGCACTTAATGAATCCGTTCTTTCAGCTTTATGCAGGAAATGGAAATGAATAAGGAATACAAAACGCAAATTGTAGCAGGCTGGGGCCTGATGGATTACAACGGTCACATGGCCAATCGCGCTTTTCTGGATATGGCTTCCGATTGCCGCATGATGTTCTTCAAAGAAAACGGTCTTTCCATGCAAGCATTCATGAAACTCGGCGTAGGGCCTGTCGTTCGACGCGACGAGTTGGAATATTACCGGGAAATCCGCCTGATGGAAACGGTGCTTGTAAAGTTGTTTATTGCCGGGCTTTCCGATGATGCTTCGAAGATGCGCCTTAGAAACGAATTTTATAAAGAAGACGGCCAACTGGCTGCGACCGTAACGTCTTTCGGTGGCTGGCTCGATCTTCGCGAAAGAAAGCTGGTAGTTCCACCGCAACAGATTCGGGATTTGCTAGCCGGTTTGAAACACAGTGACGACTACGAAAAGTTAGCCTGACGCAATCATCCGATTGGGGGCACTGAGTGGCGTTTTGTAGTAGTTTCTTTCATTCGTCCAGAATCGCTCGAATTCGTTCGGCAAGCGCATTTGGTGTGTAAGGTTTGCCGATGAAGTTCACGCCTTCATCCAGTACACCATGGTGAGCGATTACGTTTTCGGTGTAACCGGAAGTAAACAACGTTTTCAGATTCGGATAGACTTTATGCAACTCTTCAGATAATTGCTTTCCGTTCATATTCGGCATGACGATGTCGGTCATCAGTAAATCGATCTTCTTGGGTTCGTCTTTCAGCAGTGCCAATGCTTCAGGGCCGCTGCCCGCGAAAAGTATATTGTACCCCTGACGACGCAAGGTTTTAATCGCTACATTGCGTACGATTTCTTCGTCTTCCACAACGAGCACCGTTTCATTTCCGCGAGGAAGCGCATTTAAACGACTTTGACTATATTCAGACTGAACGATTTCTTGTACCGCAGGTAGATATACTTTAAAAGTCGTTCCCTGTCCCAACTCCGAATAGACTTCCAGACCGCCCTTATGCTGTTTGACAATGCCGAACGTCGTCGCCAACCCCAACCCCGTTCCTTTGCCTTCCTTCTTCGTTGTAAAAAACGGCTCGAATATTTTACTCTTCGTTTCCTCATCCATGCCGGCACCATCGTCGCTCACTGCGATCATCACATAAGAACCGCTTTCGATCTGAGAGTGATGTGCGACATATTCCTCATCCAATTCTACATTCGCAGTTTCGATGGTCAGTTTTCCACCATCGGGCATGGCATCACGCGCATTTACCGCGAGGTTGATCACCACCTGTTCGATCTGCCCCGGATCAACCTTAACGTTGCATATATTCTCGGCCATTTTCCACACCAGATCGATATCTTCTCCGATCAGCCGTCCCAGCATTTTTTCCAGATTAGAAAGCAGTTGATTAGGACCGATCACCTTCGGCGAAATCAGCTGTTTGCGACTGAAAGCCAATAACTGCCTGGTTAAATCTCCAGCACGACGCGCCGCCTCGTTAATTTCCAACAGACTTTCATAAAATGGATCTTGCGGGCTGACATCCATCATAGCGAGTGACACATTGCCACTTATCCCGGTAAGCAGATTGTTGAAATCGTGAGCGATACCACCGGCCAGGCGTCCCACTGCTTCCATTTTATGCGACTGCATAATCTGGTTTTCGAGATTCTTCTGCTCGGTAATATCGGTTACGATACCTTCCAACACAAAGCGATTTTCCGCTTCCAGATAACGCTTTTCACCCTGTTCCCAGACCCACTTTTCATTTCCCGTGCGGTCGTGAAGACGGAACTCCATTTTGTATGGAACATCGTTCTCAATCGCTTCCTGCACGATATCCCATACACGCTCTTTATCGCTTTCATGAATCAGATCGCCATAAATCACCGAGCCGTCCGTAAGTTCTTCGGGGGTATACCCAAGTAGTTCTACACCACTACGACTGACAAACTCCATTGGCCAATCCGGTTCGTTGCGACAACGATACACCATGCCCTGCAAATTGTTCATCAAACTTTCCAGGCGTTTTTTCTCTTCATCAAGCGCCAGAGATGCCTGTGCGCGCCGCTCCATTTCTCGCTCTATTCGACGAGTGTTTTCTCTCAACCGCTTTACAATCGGATTTGCGACACGCAGAAAAATAAAAGCTCCCAATAATCCGAACACAAATAGAAACGCCAAAGCCAATAGCGCAGCTTTTATAAATGGTTCCCTTACTTCAGCCACGTCGATTTTAGCAACGATACCCAATCCGTATACGCCTACCGGTTCATGAGCAGCCAAGACCAAAACACCGCGATAATCCAAGCCGATCAAGGTGCCGGACTTTCCACACAAAGCCAACCGCATGGGTTCTGCAAGTTCGGATTTGATATCAATCGGTTTTGGATTTTCAGCATCTTTTCCGTGGCGGTGACTTAATAGAAATACAATCTTATCGCCTGTCCGCTGACCCAACGTAAACTCACCAGTTTTACCAAATCCCTGAAACTCGTCATGAGCTTTGACGATTTGCGACATGGTGGCTTCGAAGGCTCCCCCTGGTGCATCATTTTCACTGAATTCCATATCGAAACGTGCTACGGATTCGATCAGGCTCGCCCGACTTTGCGCGGTTTCCCGCAACCTTTCCCGTTGGCCGTCAAACGCTGCCTTATAGAGAATGAAGTAGGTGACACCGCTCACACATGCGGCTACCGCCATCATGATCAGGATCAGCAATAAGAACTGTCGGCTTTCTCTTGCCATGTGCATCAACACCCGAACTAAATTGCTAATATACCTATGAAGTATCGATACCCTGCACCGGCTTTTAAACAGCCTGAACAGTATCAATCGTACATTAGGGGTTTTCTTTGCGTAAAGGTCCACATAATGTCTGATTTGTATCGCTCATGTTTGAACCCCAAGCATTTTTCAGAACAGTGAGTCTAGTGTAGCGAAGTGCATTGACTACGTCAATCGCTATCAAGATTGGAGAGCCGATTTAACAATGTCGGTTTTTACGTTTAGTAAAGAATTCACTAAACATTGAGAAGGAAAAAGAGGTGAGATGCAGTAACTTCTATTCCCACTCGATGGTTGCAGGCGGTTTGCTGCTGATATCGTAGGCGACGCGATTGATTCCCACAACCTCATTGATAATGCGGTTGCTGATGCGCGCCAATAATTCGTAGGGTAGATGCGTCCAGTCGGCGGTCATGAAATCGGTCGTGTTTACCGCTCGCAGCGCTAGTACGTTTTCATGCGTGCGCTCGTCGCCCATGACTCCTACCGACTTCACCGGCAATAGCACGGCGAACGCCTGAGCGATCTTGTCGTACCAGCCCGCCTGTTCGATTTCCTCGATGTAAATGGCGTCGGCCTTACGCAGAATATCACAACGCTCGCGCGTCACTTCGCCCAATACTCGCACCGCCAGACCCGGTCCGGGGAAGGGATGACGTCCAACCAGCAGTTTGGGCAGACCTAAAGCATAGCCTAGCTTGCGCACTTCATCTTTGAACAGTTCACGCAACGGCTCTACCAGGCTCATATTCATGCGCTCCGGCAGTCCACCCACATTGTGGTGACTTTTAATCGTGGCCGACGGTCCCTTGAAACTGGTGGACTCGATGACATCCGGGTAAATGGTGCCCTGTCCCAAAAAACGGACGTCTCCCAGCGTCTTGGCTTCCTGCTCGAAAACTTCGATAAAAGTAGCCCCGATAATCTTGCGCTTTTTCTCCGGGTCGGTAACACCCTTCAGTAACGAAAGAAAACGCTCGGATGCATCGACCACCTTCAGGTTCATTCGGCTCAACTTGCGGAAGGTATTGGCCACATCCTGTGCCTCATTCATGCGCATCAGTCCGTTGTCCACTAAAATGCAAGTCAAATTCTCACCGATGGCGCGATCCAATAAAGCCGCTGCCACCGAGCTATCCACGCCACCGGACAGGCCCAGCACGACACGCTCATCGCCGATCTGCTCTTTCAAGCGCGCCACCGTTTCGTCGATGAAATTCTCGGTGGTCCAGTCACCGGAACAACCGCACATGGAGAAAACAAAATTCTTCAGCATCGTGCGACCTTCGGGAGTATGGCTGACTTCCGGGTGGAACTGCACGCCGACATAACGGCCATCCTTCTCCATCGCCGCAACGGGACAATTTCCCGTCCTGGCCAGCACCGAAAAGCCTTCAGGCGCAGCATCCACGCGGTCGCCGTGGCTCATCCACACGTCGATCAGGCGCGCACCCGCTTCGCTTTTGTCTGCGCCCTGCACATGCTCGAAGAAGCAACCACCATCCGCCGCTTCAATCCTGGCATATCCGTATTCCCGTTCGGTGGCCTTGACAATCCGGCCTCCCAGATCCCGAGCCATCAACTGCATGCCGTAGCAAATTCCCAGCATGGGAACGTCGATCTCCCACAATCCCTCCGGCGCGGAAGGCGCATCGGGATCGGTAGTGGAAGAAGGGCCACCCGACAGCACGATGCCCTTGGGTTGCATCGAGCGAATATCCGCAGCGCTCATGGTGCAGGGATGAATTTCGCAATAAACGTTCAATTCGCGGATACGTCGCGCGATCAGTTGTGTATATTGTGAACCAAAATCGAGAATCAGAATACTTTCATGTTGCATGTGCGTTTTCCATTCCAGCAACAACGCCCGCATACGCGGGCGTTAACTAAAACCAGACCTTCTTCGTTATCGATCCTTCCGGCCTACACCGGGTCCATGCGATAGTTGGGCGCTTCCTTGGTGACAATGACATCGTGCACGTGCGACTCGCGCAAACCCGCAGGCGTAATGCGCACGAAGTGACCGTTCTGCTTCAATTCCTCAATGCTCTTGCAGCCGGCATATCCCATTCCGGCTCGCAGACCACCTACCAACTGGTACACGACGTCACTGATCTTGCCTTTGTACGGCACGCGCCCTTCGATTCCTTCGGGAACGAGCTTGTTTTCTTCGGATACATGCCCCTGGAAATAACGGTCCTTGCTTCCCTTCTTCATCGCACCGATCGAACCCATGCCGCGATAGACTTTATAGGAACGTCCCTGATAAATGATTGTATCGCCAGGGCTTTCCTCGGTACCCGCCAGCAGCGAGCCGAGCATCACCGTATCCGCACCGGCGACAATGGCTTTCACCATATCACCCGAATACTTGATACCGCCGTCGGCGATTACCGGCACGCCGAACAATTCACATGCCTTCTTGACATCGGCAATCGCCGTAATCTGAGGAACACCCACACCCGCCACAATGCGCGTAGTGCAAATCGAACCGGGTCCGATACCGACTTTCACCCCATCCGCACCGGCATCGATCAGTCGCTCGGCGGCATCGCCGGTGGCGATGTTACCTGCAATGATCTGCGACAAGGGCGCTTTGCTCTTCAATTCGCGCACCGTTTCGATGACGTTCATGGAATTACCGTGCGCGGTATCCACCACGATGACATCCGCCCCGGCGTTCAGTAACTCTTCCGCTCGCTCTTTGCGATCTTCCCCGGTGCCGACTGCCGCACCAACCAACAACCGGCCCTTGCTATCCTTGGCGGCATTGGGATACTGACGCGCCTTTTCGATATCCTTGGTGGTGATCAGACCTGTGAGCATCTGCTTTTTGTCTACCACCAACAGTTTTTCGATGCGGTGCTTGTGCAGAATGACCTTGGCCTCTTCCAGCGACACTTCCTCTGTCACCGTGATCAGGTTTTTGGAAGTCATCAATTCCTTGACCTTGCGGTTCAAGTTGCTTTCGAAACGCAAATCGCGGTGGGTCAAGATACCGACCAGCTTACGCCGTACCGTAACCGGTACACCGCTGATGTGATAGCGATCCATGATCGCCAGCGCATCCTTGATAGTCTTCTCCGGAGAAATTGTCACCGGGTCTACGATCATACCCGATTCGGATTTCTTGACCTGCTGTACTTGCAGCGCCTGCTCTTCGATGCTCATATTCTTGTGGATGATACCGATTCCACCTTCACGCGCCATACAGATGGCCGAGCGTGATTCGGTCACGGAATCCATCGCCGCTGACAACAGAGGTAAATTCAAATTGATCCGACGCGTCAGACGAGTGCTTAATACCGTGTCTTGCGGCAACACTTCCGAATATGCCGGCATCAGCAAAACATCATCAAAGGTAAGCCCCAACGGGATGGATTCGTCCAACATATGACCCTCTTTTCAAATGGTTGGTTTATTACGGGATCACCCCGTCTGTAGTGATAGGACGCCAGCTACAGTGATCCTCTCAGCCTTGAGTTGCGAGAGAATACCGGGAAAGGTCTACGCTGTCAAGCATGGAACAACAGTTGCTGTCGGTTTTCTACAAAGCCTGGCGATCTATCGCTACTTCATGTCCTTGCGGTCGAAGATCAATGCCGAAAGCACAAGCACTGTCATTAAATAGAAAAGCGCATAGCCCGTCGCTTGAACGACGTATGTTGCTTCAATCGGCTGCTGGTACACGATTTGCGCTTTGATGTCGAGATAGCTGAAATCGGGCAGTACGAAGGTCAGAACCCGTAAAAATGTGGCTAATACCGGATTGTTAGCCGGATCAACCAATTGTGTTAGGTAGAAACTCGTGTTGCCGATAATGTAGAACGCCAAGGTAAACATACCGGACAGAATCGGAGTGGACAAGGAGGAGAAAAAGACCGCCACGGCGGTAATCAGCGCTAACTTGATGAAAATCAGCCAGATCCCCACCAGTAATTCCGGGATACGGTCCGCTGCGTCCCATAATGCAAGAATCAGGAAAAACACCGCCATCATGATTAGAATTTCCACGACCAGCGTCAACAGCAAGCCCAGATATTTCCCCAATATGAACTGGTAACGCTGAATGGGACGGGTAATGATGGTGTATATGGTGCGCCTTTCCAACTCTTTATAGACCAGGCTAACACCGACGAAAATGGCGATTAAAGTGCCGAAGACCTCGATATTGGCCAGTCCCATGTTGATGATCATGTGGATGATGTCACCCAGGACCATCGTGGATAGCGACACCGAAAATCCGGCGAATGCAATGGCGAAAAAGAGCAAGGTGTAAAACACCTTGTTTCGAACCGCCTCGCGGAAGGTATTAAGCGCGATCGCGAAGACCTTCACCCGATGCCTCCTCTTCTTTCTTGAATTCGTTAACGAAAATTTCTTCCAGACTCATGCGCTGAGGTGCCATGGACTCGATAGAAATCCCCTGTTGCAGTAACTTCAACGCCACATCTCCAGGCTCATTCAGTTCAGGCAGACTCATTACCAGCTTATCCAGCTTTTCCTGGATATGGCCTCCCAAGGACTCGCAGAAACGCTGCTGCTCTTCCGTCAGTCCAAGCAGCGTGAATTCGTAGCCCTGCTGGTACTGACTGGTCAGACCGTCCACCGTTCCCGAATACCACATCTTGCCGTTAGCGACCAGAGCAACCCGGTCACAGAGTTGCTCGACATCGGCCAGAATATGAGTGCTAAAGAAAATCGTTTTCCCACGTTTTCGTAATAGCTGAATGATATCCTTTATTTGTCCTCGCCCAACTGGATCCAACCCACTCATAGGCTCATCCAGAATCACCAGGTGCGGGTCGTGCAACACAGCTTGGGCCATTCCTAAACGCTGCAACATGCCTTTCGAATAGGAATTCAAGGGACGGTCGGCAGCATGCTCTAGATCCAACAGATGCAATAGTTCCTCGGAACGCCGACTGATTTCCGCGCGCGACATGCCATTTAGGCGTCCATAAAACACCAAGGCCTCACGCGCGGATAAATACTCGTAAAAATACGGTCGTTCAGGTAAAAAACCGACCTGTTCCAAGGTTTTCTTGTGTCCCACAGGCTGACCCATGATTTCCGCTGTGCCACCCGTAGCGCGAATCAAGCCGGTGAGGATTTTTATGGTAGTCGTTTTACCGGCTCCGTTGTGGCCAATAAAACCATACACTTCACCTTCGTTAACGTCCAGATCGATGCCATCCAGTGCTTTGATGGTGCGTACCTGGAAGTTTGATTTATAGTGCTTTTTCAATCCTTTTGTTTGCAGTACGGTTCGCATTCACACCCCTTGATTCTTTTCACCATTGGGAAGATTCAAGCTACTGTTGATGCGGCCATCTCGCATGATTACCCATTCCCCCTGCAACGGATCGCTGGGCAAATGTCGCAAATATCCTGCGCTTACAAGATCCCGCACGCTATCGAGTGGCCGTCCCTGCTGCTGTTCGTAGCGCTCGCGCAATTGTTCCAGTTGCACCAGGATCGAGTATAAACGGCAACGCGTGCAAAACACCTTTTTCTGAGTGGCATCCTCGGCCTGTTCACATTGTGTGCAGATAATATGACGCAAACTGCCATAACCGCTGAAACGTCCCTTTTCCGCCTCTTCGACAATCCAAAGCAGCCGCCGGGGCGCCTCTGGGTTGCGCAGGGCGATCTTCATCCACTTTACAACCTGTTCGGCATTGTGGCTTGAAAGGAAATAATTATACCCGATATACATGGGCAACCTGTATTCATCAGGATTTAATTTCCAAGCCATTTCAAGAAGTTCATTAGCATCAGCCACTCCCATTTCCCGCCAGGACTCTCCCAGCGCGAAATTGGCGAATCGGGCTGCGATGGTGTATCTCGGATCAAGGGTAAAAACCAGTTCTATCAGCTTTCTCAGCTGTTTGCCATCTTCATATAAACGATATTTACGACGCTCGTTATAAAAAAACTGGGCTTGCAATAATACGAAATCCGCCCATAAATTTTGGAAACCCATTGAAATCAAAGGCGCGGTGGATCGGCTGACAATATAATTGTTCTGCTCCACACCTTGTGAGGGCCGCTCACGTTGCTTGATATCCGCTTCAACAAACAAGTACCCGACCAGCAACGCCAGGAAAACACCCCACATAATCAACCGTCTACGACGATCCACGCAAAACTCCCTTATAAAAACAATCAACGATTATAAGATAATTTCCACCGCTTGACTGTCAAGGCTTTTTCGGCAAGATTTAAGCAAAAAAAAATCCCCGCCCGAAGGCGGGGATTCCGATCACAAAATTTGTGATTGATTACTTGTACTCCAGCGTTCCGGTGCGAGTCAACTCGATGGTTCCATGGACGACCTTGGAGGGCTGGCCAGCGATAGCCTGGCTCCAGGCGGTGCTGTTGGTGGCGTAGCCGTAGTTAGCAGGCGGATTGCCGAGGGTACCGGTTTTGTCCAGCTTCCAACCCAGAGCAGCAATGTCACTAGCATAAGAGCCATTACCCGCAGCCGGATCCTCGTTGTAAGCAATCTGCGCGGTGCGGATGTCGCCCAGGGCGTTGACGGCTTCAGCTTCGCGGCTCTTCTTCACATACTCGGAATAAGCCGGGATAGCGACGGCAGCCAAGATACCGATAATGGCGACAACGATCATCAACTCAATCAACGTAAAACCTTTTTTCATCTCACCCTCCTAACGGAATTAAAAAAACGACTAAACTTTCAATGGTCAGGTTAATAAGCAAGGGCTGTGCCAAATTGCAATTTTTCTTTTTGTTTTTTTTATCTGTTCAAAAACACATCACAATTCCAGGATACCGGACATACTCTGTCCAATTCTGAAATTTCGGGGGTGACAAAGTTTGACACCCTGTTAATAGTCCCTTAATCGTCAGTGACGTTTTTTGTCACTCACCTAAGACGCTAATAATATTAATGATATAGAGATATTAAATATATGTTAACTCACGAACTATATGTAATTTTGAATAGCTAAAAAGCGGTAATTTCTACCTGACTGTACTGACTCCATCCTAATTTTCATTTGATCCTTATGACCGGGCAATACCATTATTCAGAGGTAAAAACGGTGAATCTCATACTATTTGCACAAGATCCTTCGCTGGTCCACAGCACCCAAGACCTGAAATCAAATCGAGTAACCCGGTCTATACATTATAAAAAGAAAACTCCCCCGACCTGTATCTGGCCGGAGGAGTAATTTGCTGACCAATTTTACTGTGCTGCTAACGGATCAGGCGTTTAGCGTATCCGAACAAAGCTTGCTGGCAATCAGTTGTGCCACTTCAATAAAGGTCTTGGCATAGGCACTGTCGGGATGTGCCAACACTGCCGGCTTACCGGCATCACCGCCCTGGCTGATCTCCGGATCGATAGGAATCTTGCCAAACAAGCGAATTCCCAGATCCTGGCTGGCGCGCTCACCGCCACCGCTGCGGAAAATCTCGTGTGCTTTGCCGCAATCGGGACAAATAAAGGTACTCATGTTCTCGATCAAGCCCAGCACCGGAACTTCGACCTTATCGAACATGTACTTCGCGCGGTACACATCGGAAAGAGCCACGTTCTGAGGAGTTGTAACCAACACGGCCCCGGTAGCCTTGATTTTCTGTGCAAAAGTTAGTTGCACATCGCCGGTGCCCGGAGGAAGATCAACCACCATATAATCCAACTCGCCCCACGCCACATCGGATAAAAACTGGGTAATCAGGCTGGAAAGCATCGGACCACGCCAGATGACCGGGGTATTGGCTTCCATCATGAAACCGACCGACATGACTTTCAGGCCCTCGATTTCCAATGGGAAGATCTTTTCGCGGTTGTGATCCATTGTGGGACGCGCATGAACGGCGTTCAACATGGTCGGGATAGAAGGACCGTAGACATCGGCGTCCATCAAGCCAACGCTCGCACCCTGCTTCACCAATGCACAGGCCAGATTCAATGCGACGGTGGATTTACCCACACCACCTTTACCCGATCCGACGAGAATGACGTTCTTCACACCCGGAATCAGGTTATCATCGGTACTGGCGACATTGTGACGTACTTTCGCACCGAATTCGATGGTTACATCCGTGACGCCTTCAACCGCTTTAACCGCCTTTTCGCAGTCCTCGCGAATGGTATTCTTCAGCGGACAGGCAGGGGTGGTCAACTCGACCTGGAACGACACCGCTCCGTCTTCAACCTTGATGTCCTTGATCATGCCCAGACTTACCAGATCCCGCTTGATTTCGGGATCGTTGACGGTGGACAGTGCTTGAATGATTTGTTGCTCGGTAACAGCCATAATCGATTCCTATTCTATTCCCTTAAGGATTAATCAAAACAACTGGGGTATCGCATCCCAGATGCGCCCCGAAGATTAACATATTCTTTCCCGATTACTAGGAAAATGATCAGGAAGCCGCCTTCTCGTCGGATTGTGGCGAGTTTGCTTCGGCAGCCACAACTTCAGCTGGAACCTCTGGAGATTCCACGGCTGCTGCCGCTTTCTTTTTTGCAGGAGCTTTCTTTTTCGTCGTCTTTTTTGCGCTCGCCTTTTTTACAGCAGTTTTTTCAGAGGGCACAGCCTTCTTCTTTGCTGGCGCTTTCTTTTTCGCAGCCGCTTTTTTGGGCTTGGAAGAAGTCTTGCTTTCCGACTTGCTTTCTTTTTCCGGTTTGGCGGGTAAAGCAGCAGGAAGGACACGATCGATCAAAAACTTTTCAACGCGCAGATTCACCAGTTCAGGCTGTTCGATGGGCGCAGCGTGACTACCGTTCTGAATCATCAGCAATTCGGCTCCTGGAATGGTTGCCTTCATTTCGTTGCTCAACCATACCGGCGTAAACGTATCCTTTTCGCCTCCCACAATCAGCACCGGCACGTCGATCTCACCCAGATAGGGTTTTCCGTCGTGCTCCTGCGCCTGGGACAACATCGACATGAACAACTTGATGTCCATACTGGCGATATGCTGGAAATAGGGTTTGAAGTCGTCGCGGTTCATCATGCGGCCATCGACTTCGAAGGTAGTGGCTATTTTGTAGGCCAACTCCGAATCGGTAATCAAGGACCACAACTGCTGGCTGATACCGGGTTGCTTTTTCATAAGCTTATATGCATAAGGAAAAACCGTCTTAAGCATCAGATTATCATGAAACGTGTCCAGCGGTTTTCCATAGCTGCCGCAAATCGGCACCAACCCACAAACACGCTCTGGGAACATATGCCAGAATTCAAATACCACCTGGACACCCATACTGTGACCGATAATCACCGCTGGAGGTAAATCGAGTTTTTCGCACAGAATGTTTAAATCGCGGCAGGAATCCGGAATGGACAGATGCTCCATGCTGCGCGGCATGTCCGAGCGACCATGACCTTTGTAATGCCAATGCACGATTTGAAATTTTTCAAGTAGATACGGCTTCAGATACTTCCAGATAAACCCATCGCATCCGATACCATCGTTCAGAATAAGAGGAAGCCCCTCCCCTTCCACACGATAATACAACCGGGTTCCATCGCTGCCATCAAACCAGCCATCTTGCATAAGCGTCTCCTTGCGGATCAGGGTCACGACCAACTGCACCGACTGCGCCCCATCCCCGCGCCGGTGTTCTCCTACCAATCGCCGCATAGCAAATACTACTACGGCGCTGCAATGTGCTTTTTCTTACGTGCAAGCGTGGCGCACGCGGCATTTTCGCAACGGCAAACCGTCTGCGATCTCTAACCGAGCCTAGCATATATAGAAACAGGGATTGAATGCAAGAAGAAACCGGTATGTTCACAAAAACGGGACCGCAAAAATTGTCGCTTCGTCTTATTATCCGTTTTCACTCGCCGCTTCCATGTCGTCACCATCCACAACGACATCCTCATCACCGATAGCGGTAGTACCATCGCCATCAATACTGTCTTCTTCAGTGCAAACGAAATCCCAGCAAATCAGATCGCCACTGCAATCGTCTTTGGTGCCGCAAAAGTCTCCGGGTTGTCCACCCGGCTCGTCGTTGCCTTCACTACAAGCAATAGTGAATGAAAGAACCATCATTATGGAAACAACAAACCATTTCATCGTCATCCAACCCTTTCCGAGAGATCAAAGCCACTTTTAAATCTTCAATTTTGATTTCAATTTCACGATCTCTTCAAACGAACACATAAAAAACAGACCGCACCCCTTTTCGGGAAGTGCGGTCCGTTTCATCGTTCATGCGTTCTAACGGATTAGACGCAACCGGTCGGCTTGGGCAGACCCGCCAGTTTACAGGCGCCTTTGGCCGGACCACTGGGGAACAGTTCATAGACTTCCTTCAGCGGCATGCCGGTCTCTTTGCAGAGCTTGCGGATCATCGGAGCAACACCGAATTTCTTGTAGTAGTCGCGCAGATAATGCAGCATTTTCCAATGCATCTCGGACAGCTCATGGATATCTTCGGTTTTGGCCAATTCCACGGCAATCTCTTCGTTCCAATCGTCTGGATTGACGCAGAATCCGTCTTCGTCAACTTCCACCTGAATGTTTCCCGATTCGAAGATTGGCATTTCTTCCTCCTAGTCATGACAGTTTACGTACACATTCGGTACTCGCCGAAGCGAAACCTACGGGCAGATAACCCGAAACAAAGTTCTACTCTCGAACAAAGAACCTTCGCTATTTGAATTTTGCCGCAAACTCTTTGGTTACGGGGTAACCCAGTTGCACGGCGCGCTCAAAATATTTACGGGATAATTCCCGATTGTCAAGGGAATCATATAAAACAGCCAAACCATATTGTATGGAACCGTCCTTCGGACGCTCCTTCTCCAAAGCCAGAAATTCTTTTTCCGCCGCCTCGTTCTCACCCTTCATGAACATCGCATAAGCAATATTGGTGCGGGCCTGCGGGAATCCAGGCTTCTTTACTAAGACTAAATTGTTGTATCGTATGCACTCATCCCAGTCGCCTTTACCGAAAGCCAGACCACCGAGATTGACTTGCGCCTCGACCATGTCAGGATTCAATTCCAGCGCTTTATTGAATGCGACCTCCGCGTTTCCGACCTGATCACGCTGAGCGAAGGCAAACCCCAGATTGTAAAAAGCCACTGCTGACTTCGGGTAGAATTCCAGGTATTCCAAATGACGTCCCACGATATCATCCCACGAACCTTCCGCAGGATTGAAGAGACTTCGAATACTTGATTTCTTTTCTTCGCTCACGTTTTCCTTCTCTCTAGTCGTCACACTACTTATAAATTCAGCTCGCCAACCCTTGCACGCTTCGCTCGTTCGCATAACGTCGTGCAGCCTTGACCAACCCCTTCGCCCATAGCGGCGAGGTCAGTGCGTGTACATGCGTATAACACGCCAAGGTGTTATAGCGCAATATTCCATCGCGCCCTTTTCCGATTCCACTGCCGCGCGATAGAGCAAAGGCCGTGTTTACATCCAACGGTTCGGAATCAACGATCTGCGAGTAGTGGAATTCATGGCCCTTCAAGGATTGACCGACATCAAAGAACGGATTGTCACGGTCGACCGTGAAATCAGCGTATCCGTGGCCTTTCGGCTTTGTATGCATTGCCACTTGAATCGGAAGAACGCCACACATCGGGTATTGCTTACCCTGCCATTCAATCGATTCGGCCAGGTACATCAAGCCGCCGCATTCCGCGTAAATCGGGAGACCCTTGGCGGCTTCCACGGAAATGGAATACCTCAAATCACTATTGCCTGTCAAGCGCTCGGCATGGGTTTCAGGAAAACCACCACCGATATACAACGCATCCAGTTGCGGAAGTCTGCGATCAGAAACGGAATCTACCGCTATTAACGTCGCTCCGTTTTTTTCCAGCGCCTCCAGATTTTCCGGATAATAAAAGGAGAACGCCCCATCACGCAACACGCCGATCCTCACCGGCTCTTCCGAAACGGAAACCATTTCGCACTCAGGAACGGAAAGATTCTCTGTCTCACCCGCCAATTGCTCGATGCGATCCAGATCGACATGTCGTTCCATCACATCGGCAGCATAGGCCAAAGCCCCCTCCAGATCGTCATATTCATGAATGGGCAACAGCCCAAGGTGACGCCCTGGAATACGGCGCGCATCAGCCAGTTTGGGGATGCTCCCCAGCACGGCCAGCCCTGCGATCTCTTCGATCGCCTTGCTGGCCACACGGGCGTGACGTTCTCCCGCCACGCGATTGAGCACCACCCCGGCAAAAGTCGTTGCCGGATCGAGACTCTTGATACCCAGTGCGATTGCACCCAGCGTTCGCGTTGTTTTCGTAGCGTCGAGCACCAATACCACCGGCATCTTCAACAACTTGGCCAGTTCTGCCGAACTGTGAGCCCCGGAAGCATCGGAACCATCGTGAACACCACGATTCGCCTCGACAATAGCTAGATCCGCCCCATTGCCACGTTCCGCAAACGCTTGCAGCAATACGTCGCGAGGCATCAGGTAGGTGTCCAGGTTGCCACACTCGCCTTCACCGGCACGCCCCAGCCAGGCCGCATCGATGTAGTCCGGACCTTTTTTAAACACGGCGACCCGGCGACCGCGTCGCGTAAACGCGGCGGTCAGTCCCAATGCCACCATTGTTTTCCCCCCATCACCACAAGCACCAGCTACCATGATGCGGGGTAAGGACAGCTTCATCTAAGACCCTTTGCTCTCGGCGCAAGCCATATCGAACAGCGAGTTAAAGCGACACCGGCCTCCTCCACCATTCCAAACAGGCGGAAGAGGCCGGATATCGTTCAATCAAATCACATTGGCCCTAAATCGGGTCATGGATTACCAGCGGAACTGCGACGTGGTGCGCATGCTCAGTTGGGCATGCTTGAAGTCATCGATGTGCTGCTTGGTAAAGGTGAATCCGGTCTGCTTGAAGAAGTTCTCCCAGCCGATCCGATCGATCCACTCACCCACGCGCTCGTGCTTCTTGGCACCGGCGGCGTAGCAATCCACGATCTTCTTGATGGCCGCAACAGTCTCGGGCCAACGCGGCGGATTGTTGGGGATGTAGGGAATCGCCAGTTTCGAGAAGGTCGGGCCACTGCGGGCGTTGCTGACTTTACCACCGACCCAAATGGAGATGCCATCGCCGTCAGGATCGGCCAGCGGCATACCAGGGCACATGGTGTAGCAGTTACCACAGTACATGCACTTCTCTTCGTTCACCGTCACGCTCTGAGCCTTGGGATTGGGCTTGATAGCCTTGGTCGGGCAGGCAGCGATGACGTTGGGAACTTCGCAAGACTGGTGCACGCCTTTGTCGTCGATGTGCGGCGGCAGGCGGTGGATACCCAGAATAGCGATATCGGAACAATGCACGGCGCCGCACATGTTCAAGCAGCAGGCCAACGCGATGCGCAGTTTGCCCGGCAGCTTCATGCTGACGAAATGTTCGTACAGTTCATCCATGACGGCCTTGACCGGGCCGCTGGCATCGGTAGCGGGAGTATGGCAATGTACCCAGCCCTGCGTATGCACGATGCTGGTAATGCCGTTTCCAGTTCCACCGACCGGCAGATTGCGGGATTCCAGATCCTTGATCAGCGGTTCGATCTGATTCTCGTCGGAAACAAGGTATTCGACGTTGTGGCGGCTAGTGAATCGCAGGTAGCCGTCGCAGTATTTGTCCGCGAGTTCACAGTATTCGCGGATACTTTCCGTCGCGATCAAACGACCGGAGCCCTGGCGGACTGTCCAGATTTTGTCGCCGGTTTCGGAAACGTGCACCATCACACCCGGTTTCAGGATCTCGTGATAGGTCCACTTCCCGTAGTTCTTCTGAATGACGGGCGGCAGAAATTGTTTATAATTTGGTGGCCCAATGTCAGTCTTAGCGTAATACGCTTCACCCATCGTTATCTCCTTACTATTGCTAGTTAAGCCGAACGTTCACAATGGACATCCGCTCGATTAATTCTTCTTTTTCGCTTTGATTTCGTCGATCGTTTCCTTATCCCAGAAGAAATAAGGATTGTCACGCGGATGCTTGACCATTTGGACACAAGGCTCAAGGTCGATGGCATCCAACAACGAAGCCATACCCAAGCGTTCGATCAATTCGCCGACACGCTCACGCATCTTGCCGTTTTCATCCCACCAATCCCAGATTTTCTCGATCAGTTCTTTGAGATCATCATAGGGCGGCTCCAGTTTCATGAAGGGAACCAGCACGTGACCGAGCATCGCGCCTTCAACGATCGGAGCTTTGGCGCCGATAAGCAGGGTAACGCCTTTTTCTTTACCCGGAGCCAAGGCTTTGGGCATGACGTTGATGCAATGCATGCAGCGGGTGCATTCACTGTTTTTGACGGTCAGCTTCTTGCCGGCGGCGTCGTAGCGCATGCACTTGGTCGGGCACATGAAGACGACTTCTTCCATGATATCCATGCCGGCGTCGGCATAGTTGGCGACTTCGGCGTCGTTGATCTGGATGTCGTCCTTCCAGGTACCGATGAAGGAAAGGTCGGAACGCGCGATGGAAGCGACACAATCATTCGGGCAACCGGAAATTTTGAATTTGAATTTGTACGGCCACATCGGACGATGCAGTTCGTCCTGATAGGTCTGGGTCAGATCGTCACACAGAGCCATGGTGTCGAAGCAGGCCCATTCGCAACGAGCCTGGCCGTTGCAGCAACTCGGCGTACGCAACGCAGAACCCGAACCACCCAGATCGAATCCGGCGTCGGACAGTGCGTTGAAGGTCGGCTGCAATTCATCCGTGGTGGTACCCAGCAGGATGATGTCACCGGTGGAACCATGCATGTTGGTCAGACCGGAACCATGCTTGTCCCAGATGTCGCAGATGGTGCGCAAGGATTTAGTGGTGTAGAACCAACCGGCGGGCTGGTTGACACGCAGCGTGTGGAAATGCGCCAGAGCCGGCACTTGTTCCGGCATATCGGAATAACGACCGATAACGCCGCCACCGTAACTGCGCACGCCGACGATGCCGCCATGCTTCCAGTGACCGATCTTGTCGACATAGGACTGTTCGAGCTGCACGAGCAGATCGGCACACATCGGCTTGACTTTCGCCGCGCGCTTGATCTCCGTCACAAAGCTCGGCCATGGCCCTTTCTCGAGTTCATCAAGTAAAGGTGTCTTGACTTCGGACATGGGTCCTCCTTCGGTTAGATTGATAGAACCAAATTCCAGAACGAGAGCAAAAATCGTTTTCTTGTTACCTGATCGATAGAGCACTAACCATAATACAGCTTCGATACAGCTTAGCACATCAACAAGAAACGTTTCGATCACACAATTCAGGAGCGATGAATCGCCATTCAACTCTGAAATGTAAAGGTACGATTCTCTGCCGCCATAAACGGACTATTCCTGAGCAGAGAAAGCTCTAGCATAGCTTAAAGGTATCCGTCCAATAAAAAAGATGTATGAGTCACATAACCAAAGCCTATCTACCCTATCGAATAACTTTTTGATTCTGACATTTGCATTAAGACATAAAACCACGAAATAATTAACATAATTTGATATAATTATTAATTATGTCAAACAAGTGTGTCCTCTAAAAGCAACCGCCGGACAAATATCCGGCGGTCACCTAAAGATGGAACGATCCGATACTCGATACCGGATTTAGTTCTCGTCCTTGAAAAATTCCGGAAGCATGAACATGGTCGTGCTGCCACTGGACCAGTACATGACCTTGTCTTGAATCGTTAACTGATTGACAGCTTTCTGGATGTCACGCTTTTTGAAATCCTCTTTGAACGCATCCACCACGTCACGCATATAGAACTTTTTCTTGGCGCCTTTGGATTTTTCCTGGAACCATTCGTGGATTTTCTGTTCGAGTTCTGCATTGGCCATGATTGTTCTCCTTTATGTAAGGTCGGCGGAAACGTGACAATGTAATTAACGCAATTCGGTGTACCGCACAAATCCCGCCTTGTCAATAACCTTTACTTATAACTACTTCCTTTAACTATGATTCCTGCGAGTCATTGCTGCTGACTTTCGTTCAATCCTTCGGCATCAGTCGCCCGATTACATTCTCGATCATGGCATTTACATCGGGACTTTCAGGCACAACGTCTGCCGTTACTCCGAAATTCTGCAAGCTGGCAGCGGTCTTCTTGCCTGCACAAGCCCAGATGGGTTTCGGATCGGTCTCCGCAAGAGCAGGCGCAGCTTCCATAATCGTTGAAACACAGGTACTCGACAAGAACACGACGGCATCGGGGCGCCAGTTGGCCAGCTTGACATCCAACCAGTTCAGATTCAGCGGTTCGCTGTCGTAAACCGACAACACAACCGGTGTCAACCCCGCTTTCTTCAGCGCCGTCGGCATACTTTCATCCGCAGAGGAAGAGCGTGGCAGCAGCACCTTGGCGTTTTTCGGAAGATTTGCCTTGGCAATTTCCTTAACGAGTTGCCCCTGCCCTGCCAAAGCGGGTCGGATATCGGCAATCAAGCCCATTTTCGACAACTTACGCACGACGGTCGGACTACCGGCAGCCAGTTTCTGCCGCGCCAGACGGCGCACGTCCTGGCCGCTTTCCCGCAATGCTTCCAACAGAATTTCTACCGCCAATGCGCTGGTAAAGGCGATGCAGGCATAGTCGTCCAGATGCTCTATTACGTGTTTCACCTGCGGATCATGTGTGCGCGGAACAGCGGAAATAACAGGAACATCAAGTACTTCCGCACCCAGTTCACGCAAATGATCGATGGCCCGGTATTCCGACTCCACCGCGCGGGTAAAGAGCACGCTTTTGCCCGACAATGGCCGCTCCGGCTGCCAGGTCAATTTTCCGGCCAAGGAAACGACGTCTCCGATAATCAAAATTCCAGGCGGGCGTACACCCACTTCTGCGGCTTTTTTTGCGATCGTCTTCACCGTAGCCACTACCTGTCGCTGGCTGCTTGTCGTGGCGCGCTCCAGCACCATCGCCGGCGTTTTGGGATTCAGTCCATGATCGATCAACTTTTTGCAAACCTGCCCGACCGAAGCGACAACCATATAAAAGACCAGCGTATGGCCCAAGTTTGCCAGTTGCTCGTAGGGCAGTTCCACCTGACGATCCTTGGCGAAGTGCGCGGTCATCATCGTCACGCCACGGGACATTTCGCGGTGCGTCACCGGCACTCCGGCATAAGCCGTACCTGCAATCCCGGCGGTAACGCCCGGCACGACCTCGAAGGGAATACCCGCTTCCATCAACGCCTGACACTCCTCGCCGCCACGCCCGAAGACAAAGGAATCCCCGCCCTTCAAGCGCACGACCAGTTTTCCTTGTTCAGCCAGTTTGACCAGCAGGGCGTTGATTTCCTCCTGCGGCATGGCATGCCGACCGGAAGATTTTCCAACAAAGATCTTTTCTTCCGCTACTGAAATCGCCACAAACTCGTCGGCCATCAGGTTGTCGTAAACCAGCGCGTCACAGTCGGTGAGCAGTTCCAACCCACGAACCGTAATCAGTCCCGGATCTCCCGATCCAGCTCCCACCAACGCCACATGCCCAACGATCTCCCGTTTTTTTGCTTTTGGCACCTTGCCACTCCTCACGATGCAATCAACCTTGTATAGTCACGCTCCAATACGGCAAGCGCATCTTTTTCATTTCCATTTCGCCAGAGTTCCCAGGCTTCGCTTTTCGCCAGTCCTTCGCCGACCCGTCCCACCGCTTCGGGCGCTTCACGCTTGGCGCGTTCTCGATACTCTCCCAATAACGCCACGTATCCGGCCAGTTCTTTCGGATATTGTTTTTCCAGTTCACGGCGCGTTTCCCGCGCCAGAGCCGGAGATTGTCCACTGGTGGAAATGGCGATCTGGAAGGGATGACGATCCACAACCGAAGGAGCGTAGAAATTGCATAGGTGGGGCACGTCTACGACATTGAGCAGCAAGCCACGCTCATTGCACAACCCTGCGATGCGCTCGTTTAGCGGCGTATCGTTGGTGGCAACCACCACCAAGCGCGCCCCATCGAGATCCGAATCTTCAAACGCCCGCAGGCTCAATTGCAATTCGGATTTTTGGGCCCATTCCAGCACACTCTCATGTGCCTGCATCGCCACCACACGCACCTGCGCCCCGTGTCCAAGCAAGCCTCGGATTTTGCGACGCGCCACGTCACCGGCACCGATTACCAGCACCGGCCAGTCTGTAAGTTTGATGAATATCGGGTACAGGGGGTTCATCGATCGTCCGTACGAATGAGCGTATGTGCATTTCTCCCTCAGCCGTTCACGCGCCAGCATAGCGGGGAGCATCGACCTTGGCAAGGATAAAACCGATCAAGAGCAACAAACCTGTTCACAAAAAGCAGAAGCAGGAATAAAGCACCGCCAATTCTCTTCTTTATCAATGAAAAGCACCTTGAGAGACAAACTCAGCTTTTAATTGCAAACAAATAAAGGAAGTAGATATGGACACAAAGCAAAAACAACAGAATCTGGCACAATCATTAAAATTATGGCAGAACGCAGAAAACGCCACCATCACCCAGGCCAGCAAGGTAATGAGCGAAACCGACCATCCCCTGATCCGGCTGGTAATGGAAATCATCCAGCGCGATTCGCACATGCATTATCGCGTACAACAGATGATCATCGATTCGCTGGAACGGCCAACAACGAGTATCCAGGTCGAGGACTTGGAAAAAGTGTGGGGCGCGATTGAATTGCATATGCGTATCGAACAGAACGCCAAAGCGATCGTCGACACGGTCTCCAAAGCCTTGGAAGGCTCTTCCGATCCCAGCCTGGCCATGGCTCGCTACCTGCTATCCTATCTGCTGACGGATGAGAAAAAACACGATGAATTATTGGAAAATCTTGCACTGATCAAGAAAGGGCTGTATCCCTGAGTAGAACGGTCCCCAGGTCGATTGGCCATTTATTTTCGGCAACCGGTAGCCGGATCTTGGGACGGATCCGGTCCAAGGCAAAGGAAGATACGCATGCCAGAATTCAATTCTCTAGAAGAAATCCTGGACTTCGCCATTGGTGAAGAGGAACAGGCCCGCGATTTTTACCTGGATTGGGCCGAACGGGTAAGCAGCGAAGCGCTGAAAAAAGTTTTTCGCGGCTTTGCGGCAGAAGAAGCACGCCACAAAACGCGATTGGAGCAGATCAAGAGCGGAAAGCTGGTGCCCTCACAAGCCAAGCCGGTTGCGGATCTGCGCATCGCCGACTATCTGGTACTGGTCGAAACCCACGAAAACATGAGCTACCAGGATGCGTTGATTCTGGCAATGAAAAAAGAGAAAGCCGCGTTCAAGTTATATAGCGATCTTGCAGCCAGTACGGACAACGAAGAATTGAGCAACGTTTTCAAGTCTCTGGCCCACGACGAAGCCGGTCACAAACTGCGCTTCGAAGTCGAATACGACCAGAACGTCCTGCAAGAAAATTAACTGTCAAGCCGTTGGAGTGAATCCGACTAAAAGATCCGCTCTAAAACGAGAAAGGAAACATGAGATGATCAGCGAGAAAATGCAGAGCATGATCAACGATCAGATCAATTACGAACTGTTTTCTTCCTATTTATACTATGCAATGGCTGCCTACTTCGAAGAAAGCGATCTGCCCGGTTTTGCCAACTGGATGCAGGTGCAGACGCGCGAAGAACTGCTGCACGTCGACAAGTTCTTCAATTACGTCAACGAACGGGACGGGCGCGTCACACTGAAAGCCATCGAAGCGCCTAAGACTTCCTGGGAATCGCCGCTGGAGGCATTTCAGGAAGCGCTGGAACACGAGCGCAGCGTCTCCGCGCGCATCAACGAACTGGCGAAGCAGGCTCTTTCGGAAGGCGATCACGCCACGAATTTCTTCCTGCAATGGTTCATCAACGAGCAGATCGAGGAAGAAGCCTCGGCAAGGGACATTGTCCAGCGCTTGCGGCGTTTCGGCCAGGACGGACACACCCTGTTCATGATCGACCGCGAACTGGCCCAGCGCGTACTGACTCTACCGACCCCCACCGATACGGGAGCATGATACAATATGAACGGAAGTACGGAAACAGCAGCAATTCCAGCAGGTTCTCGTAACAAACGCAAACAGGCCATTGCCGATTTCCTTGCCCGGCGCGACTGGGAAGGTCTGGCTCAATGGAGCCGTGGCGATCGACGTGAATTCGGTATGATGATCCGCTTTCTGCTGGATGAGGATCTGCAAATCCGCTGGCGGGCAGTGGAAGGGCTGGGCATCCTGGCGCGAGAAGCAGTGGAAAAAGACCGTATTGAAAACATCCGGGAGGCGATGCGCCGTCTGTTATGGCACATGAACGACGAATCCGGCGGTGTAATCTATCAAGCGCCGGAGGCCATGGGTGAAATTCTGGCCTGCGCCCCCATCCTGATTCCCGAATTCGCGCGCTTTCTGGTCTACTTCATGTACGAAGAGCCCTTCGAGCGGGGCATTCACTGGGCGATGGCGCGCATTTCGGAAGTAGAACCGAGCTGTTACGCAGATGGCAAGGCGGTGTTGCAGAATCGCTCGCTCAGTCATCCCGATCCCGGAGTACGGGGCTATACGAAACAGGCACTGAATACGATGGGGATTCAGCCCCTACTCGCTCAAGACCCGAAGCCGAATGAAGAAATGGATTGGTACGAACGGGAAAAAGGTGAGTTGCAACAAGGCACCCGGAGTCAATTCTGGTGTTATATCAACGGGGTACAGTAACAACATCACAGTGAAACATCTGTGCTACGTTATTTTTCTTGCAATTCATCGATTTTTCTCTATACTCTGGAATCCGTTTTTATGGGCCTATAGCTCAGTTGGTAGAGCCCCCGGCTCATAACCGGTTGGTCCCAGGTTCAAGTCCTGGTGGGCCCACCATATTTCAACCCGGATCACGACGGTTATGAAGTATGGCGGAAGGTTATCGATCCCTGGTTATTTTGATGTGTGCATGTAATGAAAAAGAGCAAGACGCCTGGCATTCTCGCCCAGGCGTCTTTCTGGTTGTTGATGCACGAGACAACCTTCGCCATGAAAACCGACCTGATCCGAGTCCCTCGGTGCGTTACAACATGACTCAGATGAATCGACTTCTTGAAACACACCACCATTCATCTTCCTTTCGTCCAGGAATGTCCCCGTTCCCTTATTTCATGCAGACAAGGACGAAACGAGGTTTTCCGGAGCGAATTCGCTACGGTTTTCGGTTTCTCGGTTACGATCACCCCAAGTTGGAGGCTTGAAGTATGGCTATCACCACTCCCGTCGAACAAAGCTACACACATATCCAGTTAGTGAAATTGCTCGATTTGCAACAGCTCGACAATCGCATCATGGATCTGGAAGAAGAACGGGAGCTTATTCCCGAGCAGCAGGAAAAACTGGAAAGCGCTCTGATGAGCAAACGGCATCAATTGGATGACAGTGAAAACCAGGTCGCTCAACTGGAAAGCGAATTGACCGACAAGCAGAGAATCCTGGATCTGGAAAACATCAAGTTGAAGAATGCACGCAGTAAGGAAACAGCGGTAGACAACATCAAGCAGTACGAAGCATTCGTTCGCGAAGTAGAGCACCAGGAGCAGACCAGCGAAGAAATCCAGGAAGATATCGTTGGCATTAAAAAACGGATCAAGCAGATTCTAGAGGATCGCAAATCGCTTGAAAGCGACATCGCCACCATGCTGCAAAAGCAAAAAGAGACCCGCAAGGAATTGGAAACCAATCTGAAAGAATTGGATGAGAAACTGGAAGGTTTGTACGACCAGCGTGATGAAATGATTGAAGATATCGATGAAAGCATCTATCTGAAATACGAGTACATCGCCGAGCGCAAAGAAGGGCTTGCCATTTCGCGCGTGGCGCACGGTCATTGCCTGACCTGCAACATGGCGATTCCGCCACAGATGTTCAACGAGTTGATTCGCGGCAACGAACTGATGGCCTGCCCGGCCTGTAGCCGCATCCTGGTTTATCATGAGTTAGACGACGCGGACGATATTGAAGAAAATGACAGCGAAGCCAAAATTAACTAAGCTTCCGTTATCCATCGGAAAACACAAAGGGCAGGCCAAAGGGTCTGCCCGTTTTCGTTGAGGCGTACTTAGACTAAGTATTCGTCATATTTAGCCACCGATTCCAAGAATGTGTGCCATAGTCTTACACGATCAAAGATCGTGGAAGGCTGTGTGTTTTCATTAAGTTACACACGGCCTCCTGGAAATTCCATTCCGTGAGACCATAGCACATCTCGATAACTCGATGGAAAGAAATGAATAATAGTTCCTCTATGAACCTGAATCTGCCCTATTCCGCGTCGCGGTCCAGTTGGCGCATGTGCGAGAGCATCGCGGGGAAGCGATCCTGCTCGATGGCATCACGCACTTCGCTCATCAGATTCAGGTAGTAATGCAGGTTGTGAAGGGTGTTGAGTCGCATGGCCAGAATCTCTTTGGCGATGAACAAATGCCGCAGGTAGGCGCGGCTGTAGTTGCGACAGGTATAGCAGTTGCAATTGGGGTCCAGCGGGCCATGATCTTCGATGTAACGCGCCTGCTTGATCACCACCCGACCTTCGCTGGTGAACAGGTAGCCATTGCGGGCGTGACGGGTCGGCATCACGCAATCGAACATGTCGATCCCGCGCGAAACACCCTCCACCAGATTCTGGGGCGTTCCCACGCCCATCAAGTAGCGGGGCTTGTCCTGCGGCAGATAGGGCGTGGTACTTTCGGTGATCCGATACATATCTTCCGTACTTTCCCCCACCGATAAGCCGCCGATGGAGAAACCGTCGAAGGGCATGGCCGTCAACTGCTGTGCGTGCCGCGCCCGTAGATCTTCATGAATGCCACCCTGCACGATGCCGAACAGAGCCTGCTCGTTGCCCACACGGGCTTTCAGGCAGCGTTCGGCCCAGCGCGTTGTCAGATCCATCGACCGCTCGACGTACTCGCGCGGCTGCCCCGCCGCCGGGCATTCGTCAAACGCCATCATGATGTCCGATCCCAGCGCCTGCTGAATCTCGATTGCCTTTTCCGGCGTCAGCATATGCCGGGAACCGTCGATGTGCGACTGAAAGCGGACGCCCTCTTCCTGGATTTTGCGCGTACTGGCCAGGCTGAATACCTGGTACCCGCCCGAGTCGGTCAGAATCGGATGCGGCCAGTTCATGAAACGGTGCAATCCGCCCGCGCGTTTGATCAATTCGTGCCCCGGTCGCAGGTACAGGTGATAGGTATTACCTAAGATGATCTGCGATCCCAGTTCGCGCAGTTCCTCGGGAGTCATGGCTTTAACGGTCGCGCGGGTTCCTACCGGCATGAAAATCGGAGTCTGCACCTCGCCATGCGGCAGTTGCAGCCGCCCACGCCTGGCCATGGTCGTAGAATCGGTTTTCTGTAAAGTAAAGGTCAATGGCGGCATGATTCTCACCCGATCAGCATGGCGTCGCCGTAGCTGAAAAAGCGGTAGCGCTTTTCCACGGCCTCAAGGTACGCCCGGTCAATGTTGTCTTTGCCCGCAAACGCCGAAACCAGCATCAATAACGACGACTTGGGCAGATGGAAGTTCGTCAATAACACATCGACAGCCTGAAAACGATAGCCCGGCTTGATGAAGATATTCGTTTCACCTTCATGCTCGCGCCACAAATTCCGGCTGGCAGCGGTTTCAAGCACGCGCACGGTCGTGGTGCCGACCGCCACCACACGCCCGCCATCCGCACGGCAACGCGCGATAGCTTCCAGCGTCTCACCCGGCAGGCGATAGTGCTCCACATGTAACGTCGCCTTTTCCAGGTTGTCTTCGCGGATCGGCTGGAAAGTGCCAAGCCCGACGTGCAGTGTCACTTCCGCACGATTCACACCTTTTTTCTTCAGTGTTTCGAATAACTCTTCCGTAAAATGCAATCCGGCGGTCGGTGCAGCCACCGCTCCGGCGTGGCGGGCGTAAACCGTTTGATAACGCTTCCTGTCTTCTTCGCGCCGCAGCTCTCCCTCTTCCCGATGGATGTAGGGAGGCAGTGGAATGCCGCCCACGGCTTCAATCAACTCCATAGGGTTGCGTGAGGTATCGAAACGGATCGCCCACAGCCCTTCGCCTAACGCCTCTTCCACCACGATACGCTCATTCTGAATCAGGATTTCCCGCCCTTCTCGAACCTTGCCGCTCATATGCACCAGCGCTTCCCAACGCGCGTCGGACAAAGGCCGGGAAAGGAACAACTCCACCCGTCCGCCGCTTGGTTTGCGACCGATCAAACGCGCCGGAATGACTTTGGTGTTGTTTAAAACCAATAAATCATTGGTTTGCAGCATTTCAGGCAATTCGTAATAGCGCCGGTGCGCCAATTCGCCCGTTTGCGGGTTAAGATGCAACAGGCGGCTATGGTCGCGCCGCTCCGCAGGATGCTGGGCAATCAATTCCGGCGGCAGGTCGAAATCGTAGGCATCCAGGCGCAACAATTCTTGCGGACAGTCTCCGGCGGTCTTGGATGGCTTGTCAAAAGAAGAGACGGTCATGTCAGGTGGACCATTCGGTTCAAAGGCTGGCGATCAAACACATACACGGGCCGGATCACTCGGTGATGATGAAAGAGGTATCCCCTTTTCCTTCGCGCAGGACGATCGGCATATCGCCGCTCAGATCCAGTACGCTGGACGGATACGGCAGAATAATTCCGGCATCGATCACGATATCCACCAGATGTCCCAGGCGATCCTCGATTTCATAAGGTTCACTCATGATATCTTCGTTTTCCAGGCGCACGGACGTAGTGATGATCGGATGTCCCAATTCGGTAACGATATCCAGCGCCACCTGGTTTTCCGGCATACGGATACCGATGGTTTTCTGTTTGGTCATCATGATGCGCGGCACCAACTGGGTGGCCTTCAATACGAAAGTATACGGCCCCGGCAGGCAGCGCTTCATCAGTTTATAGGACTGGTTGGTCACGTAGCCGTACTGGCTGACCAGTTTCAGATCCGGGCAGATCAACGACAGCAGCTTGTTCTTCGGCATACGCTTGATGGCCAGGATTTTTTCCATGGCGCGTTTATTGAACAGGTCGCAGCCGAAACCGTAAGTGGAATCGGTCGGATACACCACAATCCCACCCTTTTTAATCGTTTCAACCACGCGGCGAACGTGCCGAACTTGTGGGTTTTCCGTATTGATTTCGAGCAGCATCTCGCTTCTCCGAAGCTTGCAACCATCGTTATTCAATCGCACGAATCACATTGACTCGATCCCGTCGAGTCGAATAAACGAGACGGTAAACTATCGTGCTTCGTGGAAAAACGCAAGGGAAAAGCGGTTGTTCCAGCCCATGTAAATACAACTGGTTGGCTAGCTTTTTTTAGTCTTCAACTCCCCTTTCCGGGGAGCTTTCCCGATTCGAACGAAAAGTGCTGGTAGCATCCTTTTTCCTTCCTTGATGGTGGGCCTTGTGGATTTTTGTCTGCCCGTTCTGCTTTCTGGTTTTAGGGTTAATGGAGTTATTATCCATTATTAGCGATGTCTTCTTGTAGCGGCGAGGCGTCAGCCCGCCGGAAAACACTAGTTGATTTCAGGGTGGCGCGGGCTAAACCGCAGGTTTGCCTGCGTTCAAGGGCCACATGGGCAAGCTTCGTTTCTCTCCGCTTGGCCCATGCCACACGTCGGCGGGCTGACGCCTCGCCGCTACAGAAATTTAAACAATACATGTCGCAAAAAATGATTAAGAATCTATCCCCTTTTTTTAGTCTGCGGCTCGGATTTCTGGGCAATTTTCCATCGGCGATGCAGCCAGAGCCAGTGATCGGGACGTTGACGCACCACCTCTTCGAGCACCTGATTATAGCGGTCGGTCAAGCGCTGCACGCATTCACTGCGCTCAGCATCCAAAATAGGTTCAATCGCTTCCTCAACCCACATCCGGTGGCGTCCGTTTTCCAACCGTTCAATGAAAATCGGGACGACAGGCGCTCCGCTGTCCAGGGACAACTCCGCCAATCCGGGAGTCGTAGAAGCCGGTCGCCCAAAGAATTCGCTTGCGATACCGCGCTTTTCCGGCATGTGCTGATCGATGACGAACCCGATCACCTGATCATCGGTCAATCGCTGCAATAATTCCGTACGGACGTGACGCGTGGGCAGGATTCGCACCCCGCAACGGGAACGGGTAGACATCCAATACTCGTTTAGCCAGTCCGGCTTGATCTGCTTGGACAGAATCGTGATCGGATGTCCCGCCAGCGACTGCGAACAGCAGAGCAAGTCCCAGTTGCCAAAATGTGCCGTCAGCACCAATACGCCCTTGCCTTTGGCGGCAGCAGCCTCGAAACGCTCCATTGCCTGTCTGCTCACTTTTTGCAGAATGCGTTCCGGCTGCTCCGGGTTCAGGCGCAGGAATTCGACAAGATTCATTGTCAGGTTGACGAAGACTCCGCGAGCGATGTGCCGCAATTCATCCGGTGGGCGCTCTGTCCCCAGTGCACGGCGTAGTTGCTCTTGCACCACCGTGCGCCGAATTGGAACGATGTAATACCAGAAATAGCCCAATAGTCTGCCAAGAAACAGGGCCAACGATTCGGGAAGGATGCGAAAGAAGGCAAGAAGCAAGCGGAAAATCGGCCTAGCCGACATGCAACACCTCTCCGATGCGCTCCCACATCGCTTCTTCGCCTTGGAGGATATTCAATGAAACCGACATGGTGTAAATCGGCAGACCGCGAATTTTGGAAGTCGCTATCCGCATGGCGTCCTTTTCGGTCGTAATCAATCCCGCCGCACCGACGGAAATGGCCTCCTGCTCGATCTGCTTCAGTTCACGACCTGAAAAGACGTGGTGATCGGCAAAAAAGCGGTGCCCGACCACATTAAGTTTCTGTCCCTTCAACTGCTTCAGGAAAACATCCGGCTTGCCGATTCCGCAAAAAGCGAACAGCGGATGCGGCTCGATTTCCTCCTGTTCCAAATGCACCTGGCTCTTCAATTCGACATAGTCATCGAATTTGTAATTACTCAGTACAATCGGGGCAGTCGGACACTGGCTGCGCAGCCAGTACATGTCGATGGCGTGTTTGCCGTCGGGATCGCAGTGGTTGATCACCACAATATCCGCCCGTCCGATCGCCTCTACCGGCTCGCGCAACGGTCCCGCAGGCAACGGTGACAGGCTACGCGGATCGTCCTCGCCATCCAATACCACGATATCCAGGTCGCGGTGCAGTTCGATATGCTGGAAGCCGTCGTCCAATACGAACAGATCGACCGCCGTGGCCGCCAGGGCATTCAATCCGGAGTTGTAGCGGGAAGGGCCGACATGCACCGAGGCATTGGGCGCACGACGCGCCAGCATCACCGGTTCATCTCCAAAAAAGAGAGCCGCCCGTTCATCGAGCAGGCGCACGTCCGGCACACGCGCATAGGAACGTTTTCCCTTGCGCCCGTACCCGCGACTCAGTATCGCAACATTGCACCAGCCAGAGAATTTTTCGCAGAGATATAGCGTCAACGGTGTTTTTCCGGTGCCACCGACAGTCAGATTGCCGACACTGATCACCGGGCGGGGAAGCTTATGCTGAGGCCGCTTGCCCATTTCGTAGGACTGCCGCCGCGCACTGGCCGCACTGCGGTATATTGCCGCCAGCGGTTCCAGCAATCCCTTGTACCATTTGTCGTCAGTTAGGGCCACCAGGCGACGCTCCTTGCAGCAGTCGGGATACGAGATCCACGTTGCGATCGGTTGCTCCCAGTTGCTGTTCCACCCTCATTTTGGCAGACACCAGCATCGGCAACAACTCCTTCTCTTCTTCTATCACGATTCCGGTAATTCTTGCAATATCGGTAGCATTTTCCACCATGGACAACGCGCCGGAATCATCCAACAATTTGACCCAATGTTCCCAGTTGGCCACATGCGGACCGGTTAACACCGGAGTAAGGAAAAACAATGGCTCAAGCACGTTGTGCCCGCCCGACTGCACCAGCGATCCGCCCACAAAGGCAATGATCGCCCGAGAAAACCAGTATTCCATATAGCCAAAGCGATCCTCGATCAGCACGTCGGTCCAATCCTGATCCTGAATATCCGAACGGCTGAGCCTGGCGCAGGTGAACCCGGCTTTCATCGCCAACTGCATGACGTGCGCCGCCCGGCGCTGATGTCGAGGCGCAAGCAGCAGGCGCAATTCGGGAAAATGCGGCTTCAGTTGAGAAAACGCATCCAGTAAAATCTGCTCTTCGCCTCGATGCGTACTGACTCCCAATAAAAACTCGCGCTTGATCGCTTCCCTTGGTTGCTTGTTTTCGCTTGTCACAAAGCGCTCGACCGTCATATCCACTTTCATTTCACCGGTGATCAACAACTGCTCCAGCGGTACGCCTACGGCAGCCAGATTTTCCATGTCGGCATCCTGGCGAGTCAGATACAGCGGATAGGCAAACAAACCATCGAATTTCTCATTCAACGAGCGGTACCGAGCCACACTCGATTCGGCCATGCGGGCATTGATCACGCTTACCGGCACCCGCCGCTCCCGCGCGATCTGAAGCAGACCCGGCCACAATTCCATTTCGACCGTTACGATACCGGTCGGCTTGAACTGCTCGAAGAGTCGAAGCAGGCTCGGATGCGCATCGAACGGAAAGCGCCGCACGTGCTGCCAGGGTCCGTTTCCGGCAACTTTCACACCGGATGATGTATTGCAGGTCAGCAGCAATTCGGCATCGGGATGGTGCTGCATGTAATGCGTAGCAAAGAGATTCGCCAGCTGCACTTCCCCGGCGCTGGCTGCCTGCACCCACAAACGATTGGCCCCGGAAGCCTCGACCTCGGTATTGATCTTTTCCGGCCAGTAGCGCCGCAGCACACCCGCGCGCAAATCCGATTTGGACAACGAATACAACGCGACCGGCAAAGCGCTTGCTGAACTGAACCATTTGTACATGCGTTTCATGGCCTTACATCTTTCTCTGCCCGGTCGCTGCTGCGGTCTTCAGACTCGTCATCGCCCTTCGCGTCCACGTTCTGCTCATCATCCGCTGACTTCTGCTTTTCAGGCCGCACCATTTCTTCGGCCTTCAGATTCAACATGCGCAAGCGCAACTCCAGTTGCTTGCGGATACGCTCCAATTCGTCGTCGTCGATTTCCTGATCGACTTCGATAGGCTGGCCTTCCACAATCACCGTGGGAGAGAAAAGCCAGGGAATTTCGTACTGATCCCAGGTGCTTTTAAGCACCGTCCGGTAACGCGCCGCAGCAGCAATGGGAATGATGACCGCTCCGGTGTCGCGCGCGACATGCACGATTCCCGGTTTGACCTGGCACACCGGACCACGCGAGCCATCCACCGCCAACGCGCCGTGATAGCCTTGCAGCACCTGTTCCGTCATTTCGTACAGCGCCTGTTCACCACGCTTTTTCGGTGAACCGCGCACCACGGAAAAACCGAACCACCCAAGAATCGCTTTCTGCAAATCGCCGTCTTTGGACAGCGAAACCATCTGCACCATCGGACGGGGACCGGGATAACCGAACAACATCAACTGCTTGCCATGCCAGAAGGCATACAGAACCGAGTAGCCGTCCTGAACTTTCAACAAGCTATGATGACCATCAATGAAGCGATATCGCAGCGTCAGGCACCAGAGCCGGATCACTACAAACGCAATAAAAGCCAGCAATTGTCGAAACATTCCCCTGCCGATTCCATTTTTTCGAACTACCCTAAGCGTCCTCGGGACGTCAATACCATGTTAGCCTGAACGGGGGGCTTTGCAAGGAAAATCCTTAGGTTCACCGAACAAAGCTTGACTCCGTTACGCGCAACCGACATAATCCCCCCCTTAAGCGGTTCGATCGCTCAGGCATCAGAAGAAGAAGGAGGACCGGATGACGACGAGCCTGGAAACAGTGGCCCGCACCCATACTTGCGGAGAATTGAGAAAAGAACATATAGGCGAGCAGGTCGTGCTCAAAGGCTGGGTGAAATCCTGGCGCGATCACGGCGGCTGCCTTTTCATCGATCTGCGCGACCGTTACGGTTTTACGCAGGTGGTATTCGATTACAACGATCTGGGTCAGGACGTCACCGGCGCCAACGCCATCCGCGATGAGTTCGTGCTGGCGGTGCAGGGCGAAGTCATCGGACGCGGCGGCAACATCAATACCCGTCTGGCTACCGGTGAAATCGAAATCAAGGCGCAGCGTTTCGAAGTTCTGGCTCGATCCGAACCTTTGCCGTTGCAGATCGAAGACGAAACCGACGCCACCGAGGTCACGCGGCTGAAGTATCGCTACCTCGACTTGCGCCGTAAACCCCTACAGGACATCATGCTGCTTCGCCACCAGGTCAACCAGATCACGCGACGCTATTTAAGCGAACAGAATTTCCTGGAAATCGAAACGCCGTATCTGACGAAAAGCACGCCGGAAGGCGCGCGCGACTTTCTGGTGCCCAGCCGCATTCATAAAGGCGACTTCTACGCGCTGCCGCAGTCGCCGCAGCTTTTCAAGCAGATTCTGCAAGTTGCCGGTTTCGACCGCTATTTCCAGATCGTGCGCTGCTTCCGCGACGAAGACATGCGCAACGACCGGCAACCGGAATTCACCCAGATCGACTGCGAACTGTCTTTCCCGACCGAAGAAACCATTTACGACATCTTCGAGGGACTGGTCGCCGCCATCTGGAAAGAAACCAAGGGAATCGACCTGCCGCGTCCCTTCCCGCGCCTGGACTACAAGCAAGCCATCGAAAGCTACGGCATCGACCGTCCCGATACGCGCTTCGACTGTAAACTGTATGGTTTTAACGACCTGTTTGCAGACTGCGGCTTCAAAGTCTTCTCGAATACGATCAGCAACGGCGGGCTCGTCAAGGGCTTATGCGTAGCCGATCCGGACAAGAAACTGTCCCGCAGCTTCATCGAAAAAGACTTCCAGGCGGTAGTCAAGGTGTATGGCGCAAAAGGACTGGCCTGGACGCGCGTCACTGCGGACGGCTGGCAGGGCGGCATCGGCAAGTTCTTCGATCCCGAACTGGTCGCCAAAGTCAACGAGCGCGTCGGCGCACAGCCGGAGTCGGTGCTGTTCTTTGTCGCCGATAGCGCTAAAGTCACCAACGACTCCTTGGCTCATCTGCGCCTGCACGCCGGCAAAACCATGGGCCTGATCGACGAATCGCTGTGGAATTTCCTGTGGGTTACGGATTTCCCGCTGTTCGACTACAGTGAAGAGGAAAACCGCTGGGTCAGCACCCACCATCCCTTCACGCATCCGAAACCGGAAGACCTGGACAAGTTGCAAAGCGATCCGGGGGCGGTGCGTGCGCGCGCCTATGACATGGTGCTCAACGGTCTGGAAGTCGGCGGCGGCTCGATCCGTATTCATCGCGCCGACATCCAGAAGCAGGTGTTCACCGCCCTGGGAATCAGCGAAGAAGAAGCCCGCATCAAGTTCGGCTTCCTGCTTGACGCCCTGCAATTCGGCGCTCCACCGCACGGCGGCATCGCCTTCGGTATGGATCGCCTGATCATGCTGCTGGCCGGCACCAACTCCATTCGCGACGTCATTGCCTTCCCGAAGACCACCCAGGGTAACTGCCTGATGACCGAGGCCCCCTCCGAAGTGGATCTGGGACAATTAAAAGAGTTGGGCCTGCAACTGGCACCCAAGGAAGAAAAAGCGAAGGAAGAATAAAGAAAATCGAACATGCCCTATAAGCAAAATCCCGCCGAACGTGGCGGGATTTTTTGTGTCTCGTAAAACCCTATGAGGATTCTTAGCGCACCAGCGAAGTCTCCGAACTGATGCCCTCCAGCACGAAGCGCACATAGTCGCTGATCAGGCGAATGCGCGGATAC
This sequence comes from Myxococcota bacterium, assembly GCA_965140415.1. GTDB lineage: Bacteria > Myxococcota_A > SURF-8 > SURF-8 > SURF-8. The sequence continues at coordinate 1,433,759 of OZ223209.1, read as the reverse complement.
TTCGGATCGAACATGACACCGGCTAACACACCATTGCCACTGGCCTCGACACGTTTGACCATGCAAGGCACGTTTTCCAGCAACTGGCCGTTGGGCAGGTGGAAACTGACGATCAGAGTGGAGTCCATCGGTACCTGCTGAGCCATTTTCAACAGCGCTCCGGTCGACGACAGATTCATGATGAATTCCCGGTTCGGTTCGACATCGCTGCGACCGAAAGGAATACCGACCTGCAAACGCGGACTGGCGCGCAAGGCGGTTTCCTCTACCTTTTCGGGGAATTGCAAAAACGTCAGGTGGAACGGCGGTCCCATGGTGCGTAGCGCCTGCGTACGGAAAGAATAAACGCTGCGGCGCGAAATGTAGCGAACCACGATATTGGAGGAATCCGCATATTTGGCGGAAAGACCCTCGATGCGCGGCGTGGTGACAATCAGATACTGGTTTTTCATGTATCCGACCAGCAGAGATTTCATGGGCTTATTCGGAGAAAAACCGATTTTGGTATCGATATACATCTCCATTCCCACGTTCAACGGGGCGCGCTCGAAAGGATCGTCTTGTGTTTCCTGCTTGCGAGCCCTGTTGATCTCCAATAATCTTCCGATTGCGAGATCGTTTACGTTTCCGGCCATTGGACACCTCCACCGCTCATTCGGAAAAAGCTTGGTTGCGTTTCACAAGAAAAGCATTAGCTACTGGGTATATTTTACCTACTTGCAAAATAAATTCAAGATATTTTTGCAATTTTTTATCAAACTTTATTTAATTATACCATAATTAGGATTCACTAACACTCCTTCCATCAAGCTAACACACCGATTTTACAATGTTTTCTAAGAACAGCAGCTCTTGATCATTAGCAACAGAGTTTTGATGATTGCCGCAGCGGCGGAGCGTAAACCCGCCGAAAAACACCATCGCTAACAATAAGCCACAACTTCTCTCGCAATGAACGGAGCGATTGTCGCTCTTCAATCGCTCGGAACGGATGTGCTCCCATTCACATTGACAAAGACCGGGCGAATGCGAAAAAACATCACCTCTACTCTGCCATTCTACCCTCTGGCTTCATCACCTACAAGGGTGAATAACAATTTTCTGGCTTCGTTCAATTCGCGCATTTTCTGCTCGGCCCAGTTCTTGCTTTTTTCGGTAGGAATGGAATGCTTGTCGGGGTGGTACAATAAGGCGCGTAAACGGTAGAATCGATTGATATCGTCTCGGGTAAGATCGACCATCTCCACATCTTCATCGGTAATACCCAAAGTCGTCAGCGCCCATTCCAGGCGTTGCCGCTCCTGATCGGTAAAGGGCATCGGGGGCGTGGCTGTTTCTGGCTGTGGCGGAGGCGGAGGCTGCGTCGAATTGCTTTCCTGGCCATTCGTTTCCGTATCAGAAGCACCGGGGCTTGCTCCATTGCCGGAACGGGCCTTCCACCCCTCATCGGCGAACATATTCTCAAAATCGTTGTCTTCCGCCGCCGGATCGGAAGCAGTCACATCCGGAGCACCCTTGCCCTGCTGTGCGGCATTGGCCATGCGAGCGGTCCAATCGACTTCGCTCTCTCGTGAAAACGCCGCCGGTTCTTCCGGTTCGAAGTGCCGCCCGTTTCCGTTCATTCCATTTCCTATGCCGGAGGAATCCTCCGTTGCGCTGCCGCGTAGCAACACTTCCGGCGGTGGAGACTGATCCGCCACAACCGGTTCCTCCGGTATCGTGGGGGGCGAAAGCGGCGCATCCTCTGCCGAATGCTCCTCTACTTCGCTGCGAGCGAAAAAGCCTGAAGCCAGATCGCGCTGTGCCTGCTGTATGGGATCCTGCAAGATCTCTTCCTGGCCCTGGGAACGCTGAAAAATGGACTCCGGGGGAGCGTCCCATATCTGCGGTTCCGTTTCCGTAGAAGCAGAAGCCGTAACAGGTGGAGCGGCAGACTGCAACGAATCCGGGAATTCCGGCTTGCTGGCGAAACGCTGTTGAATTTCCTGCTCGAAGACGTCTTTCAGCTGGTTTCTGTCGATCGGAATGCGTTCCGGGCTCGGTTCGGATGTGACTTTTGCAAAACGCGGCTCCACCGGATCCTGCAAGCGCGCGGCGACTTCCGCCTTTGCACGCGCCTCCAGTTGTTCCCGTGCGGCTTTGCGCTCGGCGGCCAGTTTACTGGAAACAGACGGAACGGCGCGATCGGCCCGGTCCAGTTCCCGCGTCATGCGCACTTTCTCCGCCTGCTCCTTCTGCTCCCGTTTGTTTTTCAGATGCGTACGAATCAACTGAATCACCACCATCAGTATGATCGCACTGACGATATATATCATCGGACCGACAACGGGCATCCAGGTGCGCAAGGCACGCCAGATTTTCGCGGCATCGCCATTGAAATACAGCGCCGGGAACACCAGCATCAGCAGGATCAATAAAATCGAAATCGCAATCGCGCGCTTGAACCTGCGCGGCTTGCGAGTGGTCACTTGCTCGGACATCGACGCCCTTTCCTCGTTCGGTAAGCGGCAGTAGCTGAATTTATCCGCCATTTTTTACGCACAATAGCATATCACCATTGGCCCACACTTTCAATTTCCTTTTAAAAACAATTGTTTCCATACCCTGGCCGCATTTGTGGCAATACGACCCACTTTAAGGTTTCAAATGGTAATTCCGGCGGAAATCTCGGTCTATATATGGAATGTTCTTTGGCGCTACCGCCTCATTAATGCTACCTTCGGTTTGAATACCGTTTCTTTTTCGGGAGGAATCAGAAGAGATGACGAACAGACAATCAGCATCCGACGTGAACATCGTGCAATTCGACCTGGACAACGGGTTACACGTCATTTTGAAAGAAGATCATTTCGCACCGGTCGTGGCTTATCAGATCTGGGTGCAGGTCGGCAGCGCCGACGAACACCCCGACGAAGCCGGCCTGGCGCACGTGATGGAACATATGCTGTTCAAAGGCACCGCCAAGCGCGGCGTGGGCGAAATCGCTCGCGATATCGAATCCGCAGGCGGCGATATCAACGCCTGGACCTCGTTCGATGAAACCGTGTATCACATCGTGATGCCCAGTAACGAAATCGATCAGGGCCTGGATATCCTTTCTGACGCCATTCAACATGCAGCGCTGGATAAAACCGAACTGGCGCAGGAACTGGAAGTCATCCGGGAGGAAATCAAGCGCGGCATGGATTCTCCGCAGCGGCGCATCAGCGAGGAAACCTTCCGAATCTCTTTCAGCGATCATCCCTATCGCAATCCGGTAATCGGAACGGATGAATCGGTACGCTCCTTCACCCGGGAAAAAGTGAACGCCTTTTACCAGAAATGGTACGCGCCGCAGAACATGACCCTGGTGATGGTCGGCGACTTCGATACGGAAGAGTTAAAGGGCAAGCTGCCACAGTTTTTCAGTTCCTTCCAGAATGGCGAAGTCGCCCAACATCAGCCGACGCACGAACCCGAACAAACCACGCCCCGCGTTTCGCTGTTGACCGATTCCGTGTCGCAAGCGCACGTGGCAATCACCTTCCCGGCTGTCGGCGTCACCCACGAGGATGTCCCGGCGCTGGAAGTGTTGGGCATCCTGCTGGGCCAGGGCGATAGCTGCCGCCTGGTGCAGCGCCTGCAACGCGACCGCACACTCGTTAACGACGCCTACGCCTATCCTTATGCGGGAAAAAGCCACGGCCTGTTCATGCTGGAAGCGGAACTCTCCCCCGATAACACCTTGGAAGCCTTGCAGGAACTGGCACATGAAGCCTTCCTGTTCCAAGTCGAGCCGCCCAGCCAGGCGGAAATCGAAAAAGCCAAGACCATCGTGGAAAACGAGGCGATTTATCAGCAACAGACGGCCCAGGGCAAGGCAAGGCGGCTGGGTTATTTTTACAGTGCCACAGGCGATCTCGGTTTTCACCAGAACTTCATTACACGGGTGAAAAATCTGACCGCCGCCGATCTGCTCGATGCCGCACGCCGCTATTTCCGTCCGCAAGCCGCTAATGTTGTGGCGCTTTTGCCCACGGAAATGGAAGCACAGCCAGAGAAGCAGCAATTACTGGACGCCGTAAATAAAGGCTTCGAGTTAGCCAACCAGCTATCCCGCCCTGCTATCGAAACGGATGAGCATGGAATCGCTCGCTGCACGCTTAAAAACGGTGTGCGGGTGCTGATCAAACAGAACGACTCCGTGCCGCTGGTGAGCGTTCAAGCCGCATTCCTAGCCGGGCTGCGCATGGAAGATGAAACCAATAACGGCGTGAACAACCTGCTTTCTCGTATGCTGACATTGGGAACGGCCACGAAAGACGCGCGCAAGATCGCCGAACTGGTCGATGGCATGGCGGGCAGCCTGGGCGGCTTCTCCGGACGCAACACGCTGGGACTGAAAGGCGTTTTCGTCAGCCGCAATTTCGAAAAAGGTTTCGACCTGTTCTCCGAATGCCTGCTTTCTCCCGCTCTGCCAGAAAGTGAATTGGAAAAAGAGAAGTACCTGGTAAAAGAGGAAATCCGGGCGCGCGATGAAAGCCCAGCCCACGCCGCGTTCGACCTGTTCAACCGCACGTTGTACAAGGAGCACCCCTTCCGCATGGACCCGATGGGCAGCCTGGAATCGGTGGAGGGCATCAGCTCCGAGATCCTGCACGACTACTACTTCAAGCACCTTTCGGCGGATCGTCTGGTCATCTCGGTGGTGGGAAATATCTCCCCCGATCTGGTGCTTAAAAACGTCGAAGCACGTTTCGGCGACCTGCTTCCCTCTACCCAGGAATTGCCCCAGCCGACGCCCGAAACGCCTCAAACGGAAATCCGGCGCAACCACAAACTCCTGGACAAAATGCAGTTGCATCTCGTGCTCGGTTTTCCCGGTCTGACCTTTTACGACTCCAAGCGCTATGCACTGGATGTATTGAATGCCATTATCGCCGGGCAGGGCGGGCGGCTGTTCATGGAGCTGCGCGACAAGCAGAGCCTGGCCTACTCCGTGTCCTCCAATCACCTCGAATCCATCGATCCCGGCTTTTTCGCCGTATATATCGGCTCCAGTCCTGAAAAACGCGAACAGGCTATTACAGGAATCCTGAAGGAGTTGCAGCGGCTGGTGGATGGTGACATCTCGGAAAAAGAAGTGGAAGATGCCAAGCGCTACCTGATCGGCTCCCACGCCATCGGTCTGCAAACCAATTCCGCCGTCAGCGGACTATTACTGATGAACGAGTTGTACGACATCGGCTACGCCAACCACTTGAAATACCCGGAAATCATTTCCGGCATCACCCTGGAACACGTGGTTGACGTTGCCAAACACCTGATCCGATCCGATGCCTATTCGCTGGCGGAAGTCGGTCCGAAAGCGGATTAAGGAGTAACAGGAAACACGCATGATGCCTTGCCGTTGTCCGATTTTCAGAAACGCGATTATGAGCGTCTTATTGCTGCTGCCGTTTGCAATGGCAGCAGGCTGCGGTGACGACTGGGGCGACGGCGAGGGCGAAATTTCCGGTACGGTCTGCGTCAATCCCGATGATCCGCAAGACTGCGAATCCTACACCATGGACGCTTCATTTTTCACCTTGGAGAACATCGGCACGCACGCAACCATTGAGATTCTAAGCTCAAACGGATGGCCATCCGACAGTGACAACCTGACGTTGAGCGTCGAATCGCCGGATAATTTAAAGCAGCAAATCGGACAGGCACTGCCGCTGGGCGAACGCGAAGAGTTGCGTTTGCAGGTGCATTTACTACAAAGCTTCGGGTTTTCTTATTACCCGCTGGCTTGCGAAGAACCTGCATCTACGATCACCTTTACCGGATTCGGCAATGAAGTCGGAAACGATGTGGCGGCAAGCTTTTCCTGTCCCTTGATCGGCAGGGAAGATCAGGCCGCACGCGGAGAACTGCACGGCTGGTTTTCGTTTCGGGTGCGCAACGCGCCATCAGGCAACAAGGCGGAAATCGACTCGTATTAAACAGCACACAAATCAACGTCCATCTTGGACGCATGCACGACATACGGAAATGAGGATCGAATGGCGGAAGAAAAATGGCTGGAAGTCAAGGGGGAACTCCCCTTGGAATTGGTGGAAACGATGTGCGATGCACTGATGGATGCAGAAATCGGCGGCGTACAGACGATCACGGCGGACTGCCTTCCTCCCGGCGAAAGCGACCCGCCCGCCGCAGACCGGGCCAGGTTGATCTGGTACATTCAAGCCGATCGCTCCGAAGATCCCCAGGTGCAACTCGTACGGCAGGCATGGCAGGATTGCCTTGCCAATAACGAACAGGCTGCACAAAACTTTCCACTTCACATCCAACCGCTGGACAACCAGGATTGGAAAACGGCTTGGAAAGCCTTCTTCCACCCGATTCGCATCGGCGAGCGCCTGTGGATTTCACCCAGTTGGGAAGAGGTCGAAGCCGAACCGGGCGCGGCAGTGGTTCGCATCGATCCCGGCATGGCTTTCGGCACCGGCGGTCATGAAACTACCTCTCTCGTTCTACAACGGCTGGAAGAACTGGCGCGTGAAAATGCGCTGCCGCAAAACCTATTGGATGTCGGCACGGGTTCCGGAGTTCTGAGTATCGCCGCAGCCAAGCTGGGTGTACCGGAAATCGTTGCTATCGACAACGACCCGGAATGTGAACGTGTCACAGTAGAGAACCTGGAGCTTAATGAGGTTTCACGAAACACCATCCAGGTTTCCTTGACTCCATTGGCGCAAGTCGCCGGTCCATTCGATTTCGTCATTGCCAACATTATTTCGTCGGTGCTGTTGCGATTGAAGGAGGATCTCGTGCGAGTCGTAGCTCCCGGCGGTCGCCTGCTGCTCTCCGGCATTCTCACCGATGACGAACAGGACGTACAACAAGCCTTTGAAGAACATGGATTAAAGGCGGAACTGACGCGCCACAAGGGCGAATGGAGCCTGATTCAGTTTCGTCGCGTGTAATATATCGCCTCTTTTAAAGCCAGGGCAGCCTCATGAAAACCAAACGAAAACGAACACCCAAGAAACCTGTATCGGAACGCTTGATCGACCTGCCTTTAGACGGTCTGGCCTCCAGCGGCCTGGCGGTGGGGCGCTTGCTTGGAAAAGTGGTTTTCGTGCAAGATGGCTGCCCCGGAGACTTCGTCCGGGCACGCATCACCAAAACGGCCAGGAAATTCGATGAAGCGCAGTGCGTTGAGGTACTGGCGCCTTCGCCGGATCGCGTGCAACCCCGTTGCCCAGTATTCGGAACCTGCGGTGGCTGCCACTGGCAGCACATCGACTATCAGCGGCAGTTACAGGAAAAGCGGCGCATCGTGGTGGATGCATTGCGAAAATTCGCAGGTATACCGGACGTTCCGGTTGAAATCATCGGAGCGCAAGATCCGTACGGCACCCGCAGCAAAGCCAGACTGCATAATAACCACAAGGGAGAAGTCGGCTTCTTCGCCAGAAAAAGCCATGCGGTCGTTCCTTTCGAAAGCTGCCCTGCCCTGCTGCCCGAACTGGACGCCACACTGAAACAAGTCAAAGAATTCCTTACTCGCAATAAGCTTGATTTCAATTTCATGGAGATCGGCTATTCGGAATACAAAGACCGCTGCGTACTTGCACTAAGCGCCGCAAAGCCAGCCGAGGACAACGCAATCGATACCCTGCTGCAATCCGTTCCCAAACTCTGTGGTGTCGTGTGGAGCAGCGGGAAGCAGCGGGAAGTCTTTGGCAATAGCGCAGTGCAACTTGGAACGAAAGATATAGCGGGCGTCCATCATCAGATCGACAGTTTCTGGCAGGCCAACGCTGCATTGAACGGCCTGGTTCAACAACAAGTAGCAGAAGAACTTGAAGTGCGTTTTAACGACCGCGAACAAAAGCCCGCTGCAATCGAGTTATTCTCCGGGTCGGGGAATTTCACCTCGGTGCTGGCGGCGCATTGCAGGCGCGTGGTGAGCGTCGAATTGGATGAGCGCGCGGTGTCGATGGCGCAGCAAAACATGCAACATTCTCCGGCACAGATCATCCCCTTGGCGGCAGGCGCGGCAGACGGCTTGACCCGCCTGCTTCAAGATGAGAACGAACCCAAACCGGACGTATTGTTTTTAGATCCGCCACGCGCAGGATGCCCCGACGGAATGGAGCATATCCTGGCGCTGAAACCTCACTTGGTGGTTTACCTTTCCTGCGATCCCGCCACCCAGGCGCGCGATTTGCGTCCCTTGTTGCTGGGCGGTTATCGTTTGCAACGAGTCACCGCATTCGATTTCTTTTCGCAGACGCGCCACGTTGAATCCCTGGCGATACTGGAACGTGTGAAAACATAATATCTCTACGACTTGCACTCTCTGCATCACCTTGCCAGTCCTAACGGATTTTTCAGGCTTTAGAATTCATAGCAAACCTAGTGAAACACTTGCGTTTTGCTTGACAAGTCCCTCCATGTGCACGAGTATGTGACCATTGATATTCGATACATTTCAACACTGCCCGAGCAGTCAATAATTCGCACAAATGTGCTTGTCGTATGTGTAGGAGGCCAATGTGTATTCGTCATACATCCATGTCTTGTGGTGCATGATTCTATCATTCAGTTTATTGCTATCCTGTTCCGACCTGACTTCCGGGACACAAGCAGACAATAATGAATCGGGTCTCGCTGGCGGCAAAGCACCAAGGCATGCAACTGCACTCTTGCAGGCGAATTCCTTCTCAACAATAAATACAACCAATAAACGTTCGTCCAAGAATCCAAGCTGCGATCCCGGCTACACCGGAGATCTCTGCGAACTTTGCGATACGGATTATCAAGACAACGATCAAAACGGCACCTGCGAAATTGCCTGCACTCATCCCGATGTCGATTGTGGAAATATCGCCTGCAATGATTCGCTGGGTCCGGCCCAATGCGTCTGTGGTGGTGAAACACCGGAATTTATGTTTGGCATCTATGGCGACACCATGGATGTTCAAGTAGAAGGCGATCTGGCTTACGTCGCTAATGAATATGGTGGATTGTACATCTTCGACGTGTCGGACCCATCCCACATCGCATTACTGGGTAACTATGATACTCCCGGAGAGGCTCTGAACGTGTACGTGGATGGCACCACGGCCTACATTGCGGATGAAGACGGGGGCTTACAGATCATCGATGTCACCGATCCGACCGCACCTGCTTTCCTGGGCAGCTATGCCACTACGAGCTATCTTCTCGACGTGATTGCAAAAGACGGCATCGCCTATCTGGCTGCGAAACAACAAGGAGTATTGACTCTAAACGTCAGCGATCCAGCCGCCCCGGTCCTGCTGGACAGTTTTGATACTTCCGGCTATGCAAGCAACCTGTTTCTATATGGAGAAACGTTGTATCTTGGAGATGAAAACGGCGGAATGAAAATTTTCGATGTCTCTACACCATCCGCAATTTCTCAGATCGGTCATTTCTGGGACATTGGCTGGGCCTATGAAGTAATCGTTCGAGACGATATCGCATATGTCGCCGACGCTTATACCGGCGGGTTGAAAATCATCGATGTGTCCGACCCCACCACACCGACATTAGTAGGTAGCCATGAAACGCCGACTCGCGGTTACGGTCTTGCACTGGAAGGCAATAAGTTGTACGTGGTTTACGGCACCTCGCTTGGACAGTATGAGATTTTCGATATTTCAATCAGCAACGCTCCTCAATTGCTTGGCAGCTACGACACACCGGATTCACCACAGGCTGTTGCCGTTTCCGGCGATACGATTTACATCGCAGATAAGAACAAGGGATTACAGGTATTCAACACTTCCGATACGAGTGCACCGGTGCAACTGGGTTATTTCGATATTCCCCAATTCGCCACTCAGGTCTCCGTATGGGACGATATCGCCTATGTGGTTGATGATAATAGAGGCTTGTTGCTGTATGGTGTTGCCAATCCGGATGCTCCCGTTTTCTACCACCATTACTACACGGAAGCGGAAGTTGGTGGCGTTTTTGCAGACGGTTCCACGCTTTACGTCACGGATACGGAGGGAAAGCTTTTTATTCTGGATATTTCCGATCCGACCACACCGTTACCGCTTGCCAATGTCACAATGGGAGATGAAGCCTCCGGCGTGTTCGTCCAGGATAACAAAGCCTATGTGGGGCTAAACTACGATGGGCTCATGATTTATGACGTTTCGGATCCTTCCTCACCGCTCTTTCTGGGTGCAAATGAAGAGATCGGCGCCAGAAGAATCGTCGTTCAGAACGGGATGCTATACGCCGTAGCCAACTCCACGGCGGGAATGTATATCGTGGATGTTTCCGATCCTACCGATCCTGATTATGTGGGGCGTTACGATTCTCCCGGCTACGGCTACGATGTCGTCGTGTCCAAGCACACGGCTTATCTTGCAGACGGTTCTCCCGGCGGTTTGCAGATTGTCGATGTCAGCGATCCTGTGGCTCCAGCATTACTTGGCAGCTATGACACGGCTCATAACGCATTGGGCGTTACCAGGAGAGGGCAAAGAGTCTATGTGGCTGACGGCAATTACGGCAACGTGGAAGTCATCGACATATCCAACTTCGCCGCACCCGTATTGCTTCACAGCTTAGACACATATGACATGCCGTACAAAGTCGCTATCTCCGGTCGAGTACTTTACGTCGCGGAGCGTTACGGTGGTTTACAACTTTATCAAGCTCCCGGCTGCGATTGCATGGAGGGATACGCGGGAGACGATTGCACAGTCTGCGACTTTGGCTTCTTTGAATACCCAGGCGACTCCGGTCTCTGCATCGACGATCCCTGCCATCCTGACCCCTGCCAGGAACATGAGTCTTGCGACAACAGCAGCGGCGTGGCGGTATGCTCATGTTTGGAAGGATATGCCGAACCGAATTGCGACAGTTGCGCCGAAGGCTACAAGAATTACCCGGACTGCGTTCCCGATCCCTGCTACGGCGTGGATTGCAGCGATGAGGACGACGTCTGTCTGACCGGTGTCTGCCAGGATAATGGCGATGGCAGCTATAGCTGCATACAATCCTCCGATCCGAATGAAGGCGAATCCTGCAACGACTTCAACCCCTGTTCTTATGACGACATATGCACTGCCGGCGCTTGCGGTGGAACGATTTACAGTTGTCCCGCTTCCGGCATCTGCGGCGGAGATGGAAGCTGCCTGTGCCTGGAGGAATATGTCGGGGAATCCTGTGAACTTTGCACCGAAGGCTTCCAGGACAATAACGACGACAGCATCTGCCTGCCCGGCTGCTCCAATAGCGAGATGGACTGCGGCTATGCGGTCTGTGACGACTCAAGCGGAATTGCTGCCTGTCAATGCGATGAAGTAACCCCTCAACTGCTGGGAAGCCTTGCAGGGTTGTCCTACCGCGTACAGGTCGTTGGGGAAATTGCCTATTTCGCTTCCGGCGCAGACGGGCTGTGGATCGTCGATGTTTCCGATCCTTCCACACCCGTGACTCTGGGTGGAATCGACACACCGGATTTCGCCCGCAATCTTTTCGTCAAGGATTCCATGGTTTATATCGCAGACGGGGAAAGCGGTTTACAGATAATCGATGTCTCCGATCCAGGCGCACCGGTGCTTGTTGGAAGTGGCGATCCTGGCACCTATGAAGCCATCGATGTTTATGTGGTTGGGAATCTGGCATATGTAACCGCAAGCAAGCATATCACGTTCGGCTCGGTCACGGCTCTGCTGATCTTCAATGTTTCAGATCCTTCCATGCCGGTAAGAGTAGGCAGCCTTTATCGCCCGGATTTGGGTTGCTGGGGAAATGCTATCGAGGTTCACGGTGGAATCGCTTATATTGCCGACTCGACAGGCGATCTTCATATGGTGGATGTATCGAATCCGGCGGATCCAGGCTCACTCAACAGGAAATATTTAGACGGCTATGCACGCGACGTTCAAGTCGTGGGCTCGCTGGCTTATATGGCCAGCAGCGAAGGCATGGACATTCTCAACGTACAGGATCCCTTGGCGCCGGTATCGTTGAGTCATCTCGATATTGAAAGCGGTTCAATAAGTATTTTCGTAGAAAGCAATCGCGCATATTTGTCGCTTGGAGATAACGGTCTTCAGATTTACGACGTTTCCGATCCTGCTTTACCCACGCTTATAAGCGAGTACGACACACCGGATTTTAATCGCGAAAGCTTCGTTGCAAATCGCAAGGCCTATCTGACAGCCTATCAAAGTGGAATGCTGATTCTGGATCTCGCACCTTCCGCCTGCACCTGCATTGAAGGCTATGATGGAACGGATTGCACCCTGTGCGCCACCGGTTACAAGGGATATCCGAACTGCGTTCCCGATCCCTGCTATAACGTGGATTGCAGCCATCTGAACGATGTATGCAATTCTGGCTATTGCCACGACAACGGCGATGGCAGCTCAACCTGCCTTGCCGATCCCACTCCGCATGAAGGCGCAAGCTGTAACGCCGACAGCAACGGCTGCACCGTCAACGACAGTTGCCAGTCTGGAAATTGTGTCGCTGGTGATCTTCCCGACTGCTCGGCTAAAAACGATGCCTGCAACACCGGCGTCTGCCAGTCCGATGGAGAAAACGATTACACCTGTGAAAAAGATCCCACTCCGCATGAAGGCGCAAGCTGCAACGCCGACAGCAACGGCTGCACCGTCGGAGACAGTTGCCAGTCGGGAAATTGTGTCGCGGGCGATGCACCCGATTGCTCCGCAGAAAACGACGATTGCAACACCGGCATCTGCCAATCCGACGGTGAAGATGAATATAGCTGCGTGAAGGATCCCACTCCGCATGAAGGCGCAAGCTGCAACGCCGACAGCAACGGCTGCACCGTCAACGACAGTTGCCAGTCTGGAAATTGTGTCGCTGGTGATCTTCCCGACTGCTCGGCTAAAAACGACGATTGCAACACCGGCATCTGCCAATCCGACGGTGAAGATGAATATAGCTGTGTGAAGGATCCGACAGCGCACGAAGGCGCAAGCTGCAACGCCGACAGCAACGGCTGCACCGTCAACGACAGTTGCCAGTCGGGAAGCTGCATCGCGGGAGATGCACCCGATTGCTCCGCAGAAAACGACGATTGCAACACAGGCATCTGCCAATCCGATGGCGAAAACGAGTATAGCTGCGTGAAAGATCCGACAACGCACGAAGGCGCAAGCTGCAACGCCGACAGCAACGGCTGCACCGTCAACGACAGTTGCCAGTCGGGAAGTTGTGTTGCTGGTGATGCACCCGATTGCTCCGCAGAAAACGATGATTGCAACACCGGCATCTGCCAATCCGACGGTGAAGATGAATATAGCTGTGTGAAGGATCCGACCTCGCACATTGGAAATGATTGTGGGGACGGTCCCAGCGATTGTTCCGCACAAGATACCTGTGATGAACTCGGAGTTTGCCAGAGTAACCACTTGCCCAACAATACAAGCTGCGACGATGGCAACTTGTGCAATGGCATCTATTCTTGCCTGGCTGGCGCCTGCGAACAGAGCGAACCTGCTGTAACCTGCCCGCAAGCGGAAGACTGTCACCAGGCAGGTGTATGTGAACCGCAGAGCGGGGAATGCCTCTATGCTGCCTATCCCGATTGGCACCTGTGTGATGAGGGAGCCTGCTTCAATGGCGCATGCGAAACACTCGGCGAACAGGACACCTGTGAAACGGCTCATGCACTGACGCTCGGCATTCCATTTGAAGGAGATCTTTCCGGTTTCCATGCCTACCTGACGGCACCGGCTTCCTGCGCCGGAGAAGACCAGAGCGGAGCGGACGCCTTTTTCGATCTTCCTTTGCAAGCAGGCAATCAATACGAAATCACGCTTACCCCGCATACCGGTCAGGATCTGGCGCTCGTCATTTGGGAAAGCTGTAATGCATCCGATGATACCTGTTTCGGCTGGCTGAATGATGCATCTTCCGGTGAAACGGAGCACGCCATTTTCGAAATGGCCTCATACGCGGAAAGACTACAGGTGTTAAACTTAGGCGGACAACGCGCCACCACATCCGGCTATACGCTATTAATCGATGAATACCACAGCAGCGATGGCGACTGGATCGAGGGAGAGTCCGGCGACACCGATTTCCTTGAGGGCGATCTGGATATTGAAAACGCAGACTTCGAGCTGGAATGGGAAGACGCAGACCGGCTCGAATACGAATGGGATACCGACGATCTTGACGGAGATTTTGCAGACGGTGACACAGAAACAGCAGAAATCGATTCCCCGAATGGCGATCTGGACACCGACTGGATCGAGTGGGAAACTCTGGATGGGGATCAGGATGCTTTTGAAGTTGCCGATTCGGACAACACGGATGGCGATGCTGATCAGGACACTTTCGAGAAAGCGGATAAGGATTTCGACCCTATCGACACAGCGGGTGATTATGATCTCGTCGAAAACATCGAATCAAATGAGTCGGATTCGGATTTCGAATTCATCATTGACGGCGATGCGGAAAACGCTGCGGACACCGCCATCGAGGGCGATCAGGAAGACACCGACGGCAGTGCTGGCGGCTGTCATACTACGACAAGTTCCAACCCTGCATGGCTCTTACTCACGCTGGTTCTCATCCTCCGCGTAAGACGAAGGCAACGAATTGGCTAGGTCTCTCCATTCGAGCGGGATTGCAATCCCGCTCGATCAGAGGTTAAAAACAATCTTGTAAATCACCTCGCTCAGTTCGGACCACTTTGTAGATCTTCGATGTCCCAAAGACGAAGCATTCTGCCGTAGGCAAGACCGATCAGCCAGCGACCATCATCGCTTACTTCCAAGGCAGAAGCGAATTCACCCTCTATTTCCCGCACTAGGTCCAACCCCGGCAGGGAATAGATTCGAATCGTTTCGGAAGCCGAAAGCCGGGAGGTGATCACATGTTCGCCGTCGGGTGTGAAAGCGACAACGTTGTCCTCCAAAAGCCCCAGCCGCTGCCAATCGCTTGTGCGCCATACGGAAACCTGGGGCTGCATCGAAGTGGAATAGCCACCCGCCGCCAGATAGGCTCCATCTTTGGAGAACAGCACCTGATTGACCCTTGCGTAACCGTCTGAAAGATCCTGTACAATTATCGGGTCGCCTTCTTCCGGCAGATCCCAAACGAATATCTCAGCCGTCGTGTCACGACT
Source organism: Myxococcota bacterium (assembly GCA_965140415.1). Lineage (GTDB taxonomy): Bacteria > Myxococcota_A > SURF-8 > SURF-8 > SURF-8. Next base: position 1,418,632 of record OZ223209.1, on the reverse strand, counting down.
CGACCCGTAGGCTCCGCTTGCGAAACGGAGATTGTCCGTAATGTCAATCGTCATGATCGGCACCGAGTGTGGACGTACCACGCGCGGCTGCCCGGGAGCGGCAAAGGGAGAGAACAGAATACGCTCGTCCTGTCCGGCACTGGCAAGCAGATAGCGATCCGGTGCAAAGCGCAGCACAAACGGTCCATTGTGGAAATAGCTTGCATAGGGACCGGGACCATCCGGGAGGTGCATCTCGTACACATCTCCTATTGCCGAACTGATGGCCATTTTACTACAGTCGCTACTGATGGCTACACTGCGCAGGTTTCTGCTTTCATAATAGCTAAAGCGATGCTGGTAGGCCGAAGAAAGCGTATCGAGCCACCATACCCCATAGGCTCCAATATCCTGCCAGTTTCCCTGATGACCAGCCGCTGCCACAAAATTTCCCCTGCTGCGTAAGCCGTTCGGGATGAAATAGGCATTGATATCTTTCATGGCGCTGCCATCTGCCGCACTAAACTGCTGTAACAAGCCATTTCTACCGGTGGAAACCAACCATTGATCGTCCGGCGATAACACTAGATCATCGAAAAATTCTCGTTTACTCGCCACACTCCAGGATTCAGCAAGTTGAACGGGATTAGCAGAGAGCGTATAGCTATAAAGCCAACCGGTGGCGTCCTGTACAGCAGGATTCTCATCCAAATCGTTGGAAACGGAAACGAAAACCCGGCTGCCGTCTGCGGTTGCGCGAATGGCGCTTACGGTACCAGGAAGTTCATGAGTGGGACCGACCATATCACCGCTATCCAAATCGAGAATTATAAATTCCCCCTTGTCTTCGGTTACGGAGGGAACGCCGTCGATATCGCCATCCAAAGGGAAGGAAGGCTGCACACCGGCAAGTAAAAGATAGCTATCACCGATGGGCCACAGGTCGAATACTTCCAAACCATATGAACTGTACCTGCGGGGAACCAGCGGTTGACTGAGATCCCAGCGGTCGACTTTCCCATTGACACTATCGTAACCGACTACGAAAAGCAGATCGTCGTTCGAACCGAAACGCAGTTTTGCCGATGGCAAGGCATACGATCGTGTGGGATACAAGTTCACAAGAGATCCGCCGGTGGAAGCGTCGTAAACGCCAACTCCCTGTTGATGCGCAATAGCAAGTCGGGTGCCGCCAGGCGAAACGGCCACATCCTCTACAGAAGACGTAAGCGAAATTTCAAACGTGGCGCTTTCGTCGCCCAGATTCCACAACACCGCCCGGTCGTCCAAATGTCCGCTCAATAAACTTCGACCGTCCGGGGTAAACGCCAAGCTATCGATTGAGCCGTTGCACTCCAGAATCCGTACGACTCTTCCGTCTGCCACATGGTAGATGTAAATCAAGCCGCCGACATCAGTCGCCACAACGGTTCCCGTAGGATCGAGTGCAATAGCTGTAGAAGCAGGAGCCAAAAGCTGCACTCGTGCACGACAGCGCCCGGAAGTGTCCCCGCTCCGGATGGCGCAGTAACTTTCGCCTTTGCAATCCGAGGCTGAACTACACAAACCCCCAAGCGAACTTTCTACGCCGGTACAGATTTCCTCCAGGCAGACATCGCGAATCGTATCAGAGTTTTCATCATCGCAAGCACTCCAATCCGCCAGACCCACACAGGCTGTAGGCAATATATCCGGCTCCGGATCCGAATCTCCACAATTTTCGATGCGGTCGATCACATCGTCATCGACGAACTCCGTAGTATCCACCGCATCGTAGGAATCATACAAATCCATATCCAAATCGCCGTCCTGCTCGAACTCGATATCGGAATCGAAATCGCCATCCATATTTTCCATGTCACCATCCGGCAGCGTTTCTTCGGACTCGGTTGTGTCGCCATCGAAAATGATGTCTTCATCCTCTCCGTTACAACCGATGATTGCAGTGCAACAAAGCGCAAACAAGAAAACCACGGTTATCTTGATTTTCATCATACGTTCCCCATGAATGGAATGGTCCCGAGTCCAGATAGGCGATTGCTTTTATGATACGATTAAACAACGAATGCTGTCAAACAAAAGCGGTTCAGTATGATTCTGGAAAGTTATAACCGATGTGCCTCGTTCTTCTCTTCCGGCTTTCTTGCCCGTACTTCCACAAGCATTCCGCTGCTGAAAAGCGACTTCAAACCGAGATCCTGCATGATTTCAACTTCGAATCCGGCAGCTTTCAGTTGTCGTTTCAGCTTGCGTTTGCTGCGCGCGCACAACCAGATCCCCTGTCGCAATGCATTCCCAACCTGCGTCCAGAATCGGAAAAAGCTTCGATGAGCGGTCGTGAAATACAAGATGCCCCCTGGTTGCAAACAGGAACAGGCTTGTTTAAAGAACGGTTCCAAATCCGGAATATATTCCAATGCGGAAAAGCTGCAAACACAGTTATAGCGCTCTTGTTCTCTAATGCTTGTATAATCCCCTTCAACCAGTTGCAGATTTGAAAGATTCTCCGCTTCGGCTTTCTCCTTCAACCGCGCCAACATCAACGACGAAATATCCAGGGCTGTCACCTGCGAAGTCTGCTGAGCCAGCGGAATGGAAAACCGTCCCGTCCCAGCACCAATTTCCAGCACACAATCGGATGAATCCAGGCTCGGATACAGGTTTCGTTCAACCTGTCGGCGCTCCAGGCGGCGCATCAGCGCATGCGAGGCGCGGCGCTGCTCGGTATCGTATTGCTTGGCCAGGGCATCGTAAAAACCGGTCACCGCACCCACCCTCGCGTTTTCACGTTCCGGCATACATACAGGACGACCGATCACGGCAGACAACGGCTCAAATCGCAGTCCTCGCGCCTGAACGCCATGAATCACGGTAGACACCTCCAGCAACCATGCCTCGATATCCTGCTCTCTACTTGGCAGGCGGTCATGCATCATAATGATATCGCCCGAGCGCACCCCTTTGATGATCTTCCTTGCACACCCTGCCATGCGGCGATTGCCGAAATCCAGTGCGCGGCGGCTGAAGTTCACACAGAAGAGCCCGCGTTGCAACAACAGACGCCAGAGGCGCGGGTTTACGATGCCGATAGGGGGTCGAAACGCAAGCGCCCGAACACCCAAAGCCTGTAACTCTGCCTGGCAGGCGTCGATATCCTGCCTCAGGGTAGCCGTTTTCCTCAGCATCAACAACGGATCGTGCCGCTGGCTGTGATTGCCGATCTCGTGCCCGTCCGCCAGAATGGCTCGCACCAGTTGCGGATTTTCCTTGATACGCTCGCCGACTAAAAAGAAGCAGGCACGGATCTTCTGCTCGCGCAGCAACTCCAATAAGCGAATCGTCGTTGCCGGGTCGGGACCGTCATCAAACGTCAGCGCCACTCGGCGACGATCTCGGGGACCGTGAAAAATCACGGGCAGGAAAAAGGGGATGCGCCAGCAGAAAGGCGCAATCAGGCAAAGCAGCACGAAGATCGCCAGTGGAATCGCCGCCAGCCAAGGCTGCCAGAACGCCAGAGGGATCGCCAGTTGAAACGCCCCCAATCCCACTAAATGAGCGGGAGTTAAAGGCAGAATATAGGCTTGGCCGTCTGCCGATGTCGAGCGGGTTCGTTTGGTCATACAATCTGCTTGTGTATCGTTGTTGGAATCGATCGAGAAAAACGTGCGCCTATCCTACTCAAGAACGGGAATTTTGTCCAACTATAGTGTGTACGAAAAATAAGGCTACGTGTGGGAATCACGATATAACGGAGATGCATCCCTCGTTAAGAGCTACCCCCGCAACAGAAACGAAAGGACATCTCCCATCAATCGATTGATGGCAGCATAATCCGCCTTTGCCTTTGATAGAATCTCTTCCTCGCTTTGAACGAAGGGAGCGAAGACCAATTCGTCCCGGCAATTGGATACTAGCTGCTTCACCGAATTCGGCGTGCTTTCCAAGTGAAATTGCAGACCAATCACGGACGATCCGAGTTGGAACGCCTGATTTTTACAAGCCACGCTTTCAGCCAGTCGTTTCGCTCCCGGCGGCAGATCGAAGGTTTCACCATGCCAGTGAAAAACCTCCACATTTTCCGGAAAAACGAAGTCATCTTCTTCGGAACGAACCACTGAGCGAATGGGAAACCAACCGATTTCCTTTTCTTTATTGGTCTTTACCGAACCACCCGCGACGGTCGCAATGAGCTGCGCTCCCAGGCAAACTCCCAGCACAGGTTTGCCGGAGTCGATAAACGCTTTTATAAATGCCTTTTCTAAAACGAGCCAGGGATAACGGTCTTCGTCGTGAACACTCATGGGACCACCCATGACGACTAGAAGATCCACGTCCGAAACGGGAGGTAACGGTTCGGATTCGTAGAAACGAGTGCAGCTTATGTCATACCCAGCCTGCCGCAACCAATTCTCGATACTGCCTAGTCCTTCGAAAGGCACATGTTGCAGATAATGGGCGCGCATGAACTCTATCTCTTTCGTGTCTTTTTCACGGGTTACGATATTAGGAAAGGTTGGCGGGGAAGCGTCTAGTCCACCCTAGCGCGCCACTGCTCCCGCCGCACCACCTGCGCCGGACGCGAAGAGCGTGATGAGGTCTTCGTCGTAAAAGAGAATTCCCGCTCCCACGAAATAGTCGCGCGTGTTGTTGTTGATGACATCATCCACGCCGCCGGAAATGAAAATCCCTTTCCAAAGCCGGATGTTCAGCTGGGTTTTCCAGCGAGGATAGGTTTCGCCGGAGGTGAACTCGTACACGTCGTTGCGGATAATCAGGCGGTCGTCGAAGAACTGAAAGTCTAGTCCCAGCCCACCGGTGCTTTCGATGATACCGAAACGTAGCGTGGCGAATTTGAAACGCTGGGCGTATTGCAGATCGAATTTGATATCGTAACTGGTTTTGATGCGCTCCTCGCGGATAAAGGCATCGTCCTCCGAATTACTGGTCATGATGATGGTCTGGCTGCGAGTCGTGCGCCCCTTGTGATCGTCGACGATGCCGATCATGTAGTACTTGTCTTTTCGCGGAATCAGGCGTAATGAAGCAGCCGTCTTGAAGGACATCGCACGCGGGTAGAAATCGCTCTGAATGTGGAAGGCCGTTTTCAGTTGATCCAGCTTGCGAACGTAATCGCTGGCTTTTCCGGTAATGGTGCGAATGTCCTCGGCCACCTGTTCGTCGTTGATCAGCGTACCTACCGCGCCCTCGCCTTCGTCGATTTTTTTGGCGATGCTGGCGGTATGCCCCAAGGTATCCTGCAAGCGATCCAGGTTGTTTTCCAGTTTTTCCATTACTGTGGTCAAGCGCTGCATCGTCTCATCCACTTTACCGCGATTGTTATCGGTCAATTCCCGCGCGGTTTTGGTGATCGAACTGATTTCCCGCAGGATGTCGCGCACTTCACCCCGGCTTTCGGAGGTCAAGCCGACGACCTGCTCGCTGATGCGCTCCGAATTTTGCAGGATGCGCGTGATATTCTGGTTGTTCTGCTCGATTGTCCCAGCCAGTACGGCAATAATGCGCGAAAGATCGTCTACCATGCCCCGCACCGAGCCTTGATCGGGATCTTTGGCTTCCATCATGCCACGCGCCACATCGGTGATATCACGCACGTTATTGGTAATATCGCCCATGCGCGCCATCAGATCGTCCATTCCGGTGCTGGCTACGATGCGCGTGATTTCATCGCCATCCTTTAACGGTGGCAGGTTGGGATTGCCCGCCGAAAGTTCCAGCAGGCTGGTGCCTAAAATCGATTCGGGGATTTTTCGGATCGAAGCATCCTGGTGCAGCACGATGCTCTTATGTATCTTCAAATGCACCCGCGCCCGTCCGCCTTCCAGTTCGATGTTCTCGATTTCTCCGACCGAGATGCCCGCAATCACCACGCGGGATTTTCGCACCAACCCCATGGCATCGTTGAAAACCGCCTGCACACGGTAGCCGTCGCCGCGCGTAATGGGGCTGTCCGATGTCTCGAACACATACCAGATGAAAGCCGCAATGCCGATAATCAGCACGACTCCCACCCGAAGTGGGGTTAGGTAATTCTGCATATCCTCGCCAATCAAACAAAACAACGAAGCGGTGCGGTCAGTTTTACCAGTATAAGTAAACTGCCGAGTTTCGCAAGTAATTCGGATTAATTCCCTGTTGATAGAAACTCTTTGACAAAGCAGTCCCCTTTCGCACTATAACTAAACATAACCTTTATATCGTCATCCTGCTGTTTTCGACCGAGTTTCCGTAGTTTAGCCATTCAACCTATCAATCGGATGGGAACCGCCATGAAAAAAGTCCTCTTTTTCGCCTTACCGCTTCTGCTGATCGCCTTATGGCTGAACGATCGCGGCATCTCGGAAACCGATCCGACCACCAGCCAATGGCTCGTGGACACCGTTTCTGTCTCTAAAACGTTAAACGTCAACGGTCATCACGTGCGAGTGTTGGATCAAGGAAAGGGCACACCGATCGTATTACTGCACGGCTGGTGCGATTCCAGCTTTACATGGCGCCACGTGATCCCCCCGCTCGCCGAACATTACCGAGTAATTGCCCTGGACTGGCCGGGCTTCGGGTATTCGTCCAAACCGGCAGAAGCCGTCCCCTTTTCGGAAATGGCGGATGTCCTGGCCGCCACGCTCGATGAACTGGGTATCGAGCAGGCCGTCATCGCTGGGAATTCGATGGGTGGCGGCGCTTCGCTGCAATTTGCGGCGACCTACCCCAAGCGTGTAATCGCGCTGATTCCCATCGATGCGGCAGTGCCGATGGATATCAACCGTTCGGGTTGGGTGATCAAACTGCTCTCCGTCGACGCCATCAACGATCTGGCCGCCCAGGCGCTGGGACGCTTCGTTCATCGCCTCGCCTTGAAATCGGCGGTACACCAGGCTTCCGTCGTTACCGATCAGGAAGCGGAAGAACGCTACCTGCCCTTGAATACCTCCGGTGCAAGATCCTTCATGATTCGGCAGCTCATCGAAATCAAAAGCGAGCCGGTTCCCTGGAAACGAATCACTAGCATTTCCGCACCGACTCTGATTGTGTGGGGCAAACAGGACCACTGGATTCCACTTGCCGCCGGGGAGTCACTGCAAAAGAACATCCCCAATTCAAGCATGGTGGTTTTGGATCGCGTCGGCCACATGCCGCAACTCGAATCGCCGAAAAAGCTGGTATCGCTGATAAAGGACTTCGTCGGGAAAACACTCGCCCCCGCCTCGCCCCACGCCACACCGTGAAACCTTATAGGGTCTAAGTGTGTTTTCCCAAAAACATCTCCCATCAACCCATTCCATAACAGCACTTGTAAGATTACTATTCTTTGCAGCAATTTGGAACTGCTTGGGAATTTTCTTGTAAACGGCTGAGTTTGCGGTATGATCCGTGTATTGAACAGCCGCAATATCGAAATCGATACCCACTAGCACTGGAGGCCGCAGATGGACCGTCTTGCGAAGTGGAAAGGTAAAACCGCTCTGGTTACAGGGGCCAGTTCGGGTATTGGACTGGATATGACCTGCCTGCTCGCCGCTGCGGGCTGTAACCTGATTCTGGTCGCCAGGCGCGAAGAACTGCTGACGAAGCTCGCAAACGATCTTGCGGAAAAGCATGGCATTCAAATTCATGTGCTTGCTGCGGATCTGGCCGACTACGACGCAGCCGAGCGCCTTGTCGAACGAATCGAAACGCTTGAGAAAAGCGTGGATCTGCTGGTCAACAATGCGGGAGTGGGAATCGGCGGCGATTTCATAGACTGCGACTGGCCGCGCATCCAGGCCATGCTTCAACTGAACGTGATGACGCTCACCGTGCTGACTCACCTTCTCCTTCCCAGTATGATTCGAAACAGCTCTGGCGACGTGCTACTGATCTCCTCCGGTGTCGCCTATTCACCGATGCCCGGCTTCGCCGCCTACGGCGCGTCCAAGGCGTTTGTCACCAGTTTCGGACAGGCCCTCGGCTGCGAACTACAGGGTACAGGGGTGAACGTCACCGTGGTGCATCCAGGTGCTACGGAATCCGAGTTCTGGTCCACTGCCGGATATCGGCTTTCATCCGCCGTATCACTCGCCATGATGCCTTCGCAGCGGGTTGCTGAAATCGCCCTGAACGCCATGGCAACCAGGCGCCGTACGATTATCACGGGTTTTATGAACGCGCTTGGAATCTGGTTCTTAAAATGGATTCCCCTGTCGGTTCGACTGTGGGGAGCCAGACGTGGCATGAAAATGATCGGTGATCTCAAAGAAAAGGATGAGTGATTGCAATCGCCTAGGAAAATGGAGAAAGAGCATGTTTTTGTCGCTTTCAAAAGTTTTCATTTGCTGGCTGATTCCATGCACAATCATGTTGGTCTTTTCCTGTTCGAGTTCTGACGATACGATAAGCCTGCCCGATGGAGACGTCGAAAATGAATCCGAGGATTACCAACCCTCGGAAATCGAAGCCTTCTATATGGAACTGCGGGATAGCGCCTGGTCCTATCCGATCGAATCCGGAGACTGGACTCTGGATTTCGGAGATGCCGCCTATTACGGTCTGGCCTACTACATCAATGCCGGTACCAGCGAATCCAGGGAGGATTACATCGCTCGGGCGACCGAAGTCAAGGATCGTAACATCACGATCATTAACGACAGCAAAGACGACTTCGTTGGCTTCATCGACAACCTGGAAGAACTGATGATGGCCGAACTGGGGCTCATCGAATACATGTACGTCACCGGAGACACCGCACCGCTGGCCACCGTCGATGAATTCCTCGATCTCGCCAACGATACGCTGACCTCTTTCGGTACGTATATCGAACTCGATATCGGCTCGTATGCGCTGTCAACTTACGGTCCTACAACCATTGCGGGTGTGCTGGTTTTAATCAATCTGCGCTATGCGGAAATGCTCGACACGCCACGCAAGCAGGAGCGGATCGACTTTGCAGAAGGCATCATGGTTACCATCAATGAAAAAGCCTTCATGGGAAACTACTATCGCTTCAACTCGGACACGGAAGCTCTCTATCTCTATCCGAATATCATGATGATGCTTTCCCATTGCATCGCCTATAAGCTGACGGAAAAGGAAGCTTACAAAACCCGCAGCCTGTTGCTTTACCAGGCAATTCAAGACTTGAAAGACCCGGAGGGAAATCGCTACCACAGTCCCTACAGCGCCAAACACATGGGGGCCACCACCGACAATTACACCACCCTGTCCAGCATGAACTATACGATTCTGGCGCTGATGATGCTGATCGAAATCACAGAAGACACATCGTATCTCTCCGAAATCGAATCCATCATACTGTTCGTGCGCGATTATCTGTATGAGCCGGAAGAAGGCCGCATCCTGCACCATTGGATGGACGGAAGAGTGGCGCTCCCCGAAGATCCCGAATTTTACTGCTCCGGCTGCAATTTCCAGTTTCTGTATGCCTTGTGGTATCTGCAAAACCGAATGGATGTAAAACCGTGAACGAAAATACGCGCCTAAAATTGAAATCTGCTTTGCTATCGCTGTCAATCATAGCTTGTTTTCTGCTGGTTGTTTGCGCCTGTCAAAGCGACCCGGAGGATACAGCTACCGATGGCGATAACGAGTTGGAATACGCTAGCGAATCGGATACGGAAAAAGAGATCGTCACTCTTTCCACCGAAGCCGGTTGCGCCCACTTGATTTCCGAAGTCTGCATGTACCCCTATCCGTCGATGGCGCAACTACAAACCGAGCAGACGTCCCCAACCGGCTACAGGGTCGCCTTGACTCCCGAAATGCTGCCCTTTGAAGTAAGTTCAAAGGAAGGCCGGGACTACTTCCTGCAACGCTTCAACGCTGCCGACGGCTTCTCCATAGCTAGTCCGATTCTGGCGATTTTCCCCGATGTGCACGTCGATGAAAGTAGCTTGCCTTCGCTGCATACTCTCGCCGAAAGTGTTACGATGAATTCGTCGGTTCAGATTCTCGACCGGGAAACGGGCGAACGGATTCCGGTCTGGGCCGAGATGGACAACTACGCGCGTGATGCGTCCGGTACTTGGATTGACGAGCAGCGCAGCATGATCATCCGACCTCAGCAAGCCTTGCGCTGGAGTCATCGATACGCTGTGGTGGTCACAGACAAAGTTAAAACCGACACGGGTGATGCATTACCGATTCCACACGCCATGCAGGCTCTGTTAGACGGCAATCCGACGGACAGCAACCAGATCGAATCCCAGCTCAGCGACTATGAGGATCTTTTCGAATTCCTGCAAACAAACGATGTAGAGAAAAGCTCGATTGTGCTTGCCTGGGAATTCATCACCATGAGCAGAGACTTTGCCGAAGCACCACTGCTGGCCGCTCTAGACGCCGTACGCAAACAAACCGCAACAAGTGATTTGGAGTACGAAACCACCTGCATCGCTGCCGATCTAGCGGATCGGGAAACCTTTAACTGCTCGGAAAATCCCGACCTGCATCAAAGCATATGGCGTCGCATGGAAGGATCGGTCCTGTTACCCAGCTATCTCATGGAAAACGGCGTCATGAACTGGCAGAACGGCTCTCCCGTTTTCCAGCAAAACGAACGAGTGGCCATTGCCGCCGCCTTACCCGTTTCCACGCGCCAGAGTGCAAGCGCCTCCGTCCCCACCATGCTCGTCGGTCACGGGCTGATGTCCGCCGCCTGGCGCTATATCATGACGGATCGCGACGAAAACGGCACCTTGGAAATGGCTGATGAGCTGGGCGTGTTTGCCATTGGTGCGGACTTCAAAGGCATGGCCACTGCGGACCTTGGCGACATCGTCACGATCCTGCAAACCTTCGACCGCATGTGGATGCTGCACGACAGCCTGATTCAAGGCATGCTCGATTACGACCGCATGGCGGACTTCGTCAATACCACCTTGAAGCAAGATCCTTTGCTTTTGAACAGTGCAGGCGATTCCCTGATCGATCCGAATCGAACCTATTACTTCGGAATCAGCCTGGGAGCCATAGCCGGTGCAGTCGGTATTGCATTGTCGGAAGATATCGGCACGGCGGTATTGCACGTGCCCAGCGCCATGTTTTCCTCGTTATTGCAGCATTCCGCCGAATTCACGGATTTTCAGGCGATGCTGGAAATCTTTCAACCGAATCCCATTCATCAGCAGATCATTCTCGCCCTGGTCCAGCGAGCACTGGACCCCATCGACCCCATCAACTGGCGAGAGCGTTTCTTAATATCCCGTCTAGACGGAAAATCCGAAAAGAATCTGCTTTGGCAGGTTTCCTATCACGATGCCAACGCCCCCGATTTCGGCGCATATGCCCTCTTACGCTCTGCGGACATTCCTCTCGTATTGCCGAGCACGCATGAAATCTTCGGCGCGACCGCGACCATCTCAACTCCAACGCAAGCAGGAAGTTCCGGTATGGTGCTCTACGACGCCGGCAAAGAGGAACCCAGTTACAGTAACGCAGATACTTTCGATAACGGCGCGCATCATGCCCTGCGCTGCAACGAGGAAGTATACCAACAGGTTGCCGACTATTTCGCCAAGGGTGAGGAGGGACGCATCGTGATGCACTGCAACGACGGCCCTTGTTTTGTGGAGGGAATCGACTGTAGAACGTCACTATCCAGATAACATGATGAAATCGAGGGAACAACATGCAACGAGATGTCAATGAGCGGGTGGTCCTTGCGGAACCGGAAAAAATGAGCATCCTTGGCCTTTTGATGCACGGGCTGCTCTCCAACAATCTCGCCGACGAGCACAAGTACGCGCGCGCCTGCTCGATGAGCGGAGACATCCTGGTAAAGGCAGCGGATATGTCGGTCACGCTGCGCTTTGCCGACGGTCAACTGACGATCATTCGCGGCGATACGGGCCAATCCAAAGCACGAGTAGCCGGCACCATGACCTCACTGCTCGGTGTAGTCACAGGAGCGGGAATGGTCGCACCCTTTATGGCCGGGAAGCTGAAGATCGGCGGCAATCCGTTTGCCCTGCTGAAAATGCTGCCTTTGATTACTACCTGATGCAGCTTCGATCGATTCAATTTACAAAGGCATTCCATCTCTTACCAGACGATCAAGGAGAGCAATACCGTGAAACAATTTTTAATCGATCTGCTCGGCGCTGAAAATGTGCTCACACAAACGGACGACATCGCGAAATATCGCGAGGACTTTACCGAGGCCCCCGCCCACGATCCTCAATTTGTGGCCATGGTGGATAATGCGGAACAGGTACGGAAAATCGTCGCCCATGCCAACGAGTTGAAAATGCCACTTACCCCGCGTGCCTACGGCACCAATGTCGGAGGGCTGACCATCCCCGAGCGCGGCGGTGTGGTGCTCGACATGACACGCATGAATCGGGTGCTGGAAGTCAACGTAGACGACATGTACGCCATCATCGAGCCCGGTGTCACCCAGCAGATCATCAAAGATTATCTCATCGAACACGACCTGCCGTTGACATTGGGATATTCTCTGGCGCCGCCGAACACCTCGATTTTCGCCAATGCTTTGCTGGGCGGCTTGACCAACCGCTCGCTGAAATACGGTGATCAGTCGGACTGGATTTCCGGGCTGGAAGTCGTTATGCCCAATGGCGACATCTTAAAAACCGGTGCCTGGGCGCATCAAAACACAACACCATTCGGACTCGTGCCTTTTCCAGATCTGACCGGCTTGTTCATCGGCTGGCAGGGCACCACGGGCGTTGCCGTCAAAATGGCCTTCCAGCTCTGGCCCGCCCATCCGTTGAATAAGCGGCTCTTTATTTTGACCTACGATCCCCAGGCGACCTATCGCGCCATGCGGCGACTTGTCAAAAAAGAAATCTGCGATGACATCGGCGGACTGAGCTGGCCTTCGGGCAAGATGATGATGGGCGTCAAGCGACCGCATCCGGTCCCCTCCGAAGGCGAACCGCAGTTTTTCCTCTACATCGATCTGACGGCGGAGATCGAAGAAGAAATGAAGGTCAAAGAGAAGATTCTGCTTTCCGTCATCCACGAGTTACGGGCAGATGGCGAACGCTACGAAGACCCACTGGATATCGAAACGCTGGTCAAGGTGAACCCGAAGATGAACAAGTTCGCGGAATTCCCGACGGACCTGGATTTTCTCACCGACCACGGCGGCGGCGGCTTGACCTGGATCGGCACCTACGGTCCCCTGTCCAAATTTCAGGAAGGCGCAGAGGCGGGCATCGAAATCATGACACGCCATGGTTTCCCACCGATCATCGTTTCCCGCCCCATGCGCGGCGGTCACTTCGGCGTTCTGCGCTTCATCGCCATTTTCGACAAGAAGAACGAAAAGGAAGTCGAGGCCATCAAAGCGCTGAACAGCGAATTGCTTACCATGCTCAGCGAAAAGGGTTTCCTGATGTACAAAACGCCAAGCTGGGCCTGGAAGCGCATGGCCGAAAAGATCAACCCAGCCATGCTCGACGTCATCGAGGGCGTAAAAAACCTGCTCGATCCGAATCGCATCCTGAATCCGGGAAAATTGGAACCATAGCCAACCGGTTTAGGCATCGATCATTGCCGGAGCGCCTTCTTTCTCGCGTGACAAACAATCGGAGCTGTGCCATGGTCTCACGGAATGAAAATTCCGGGAGGCCGTGTGTAGCTGCATCACTACACGAGATTTTTCGCAATCTTCAGTAGCGTAAGGCTAGGGTATTTCTTCTTTGTAACCGCCGCCAAATTCGCTGATTTTTTCCTTTTACGAATAGACTTGACAATTCCCTGCGGTATGCTGATAATTGAAATTAATTGGGCGACCGGTTAATTTTCACGCACACATTCATAGAGCGAGTCGATTATGAGTACGAATGCAAAAGAGAAAATTCTTGAAGCAGCGGATGAACTGTTCGGTGAAATCGGTTTCGATGCCACAACCACCCGCGAAATTGCGGAACGTGCGAACGTGAACAAGGCATTGATCCATTACCACTTTCAAAGCAAGCAGGGGCTTTTAACCGAACTACTGGACCGATACTACGTGAAACTAGGTCAACAGTTGCAAAGCACCCTTTCCCAGGACGTCACCTTACGCGAGCGCCTGCAAACCCTGATCGATGCGTACGTCGATTTCCTAATCGAGAATCGGAATTTCGGGCGCATCGTCCAGCGGGAAGCCGCCGGGGGCGCTCACCTGGATCGTATCGCCACGCATATGACCCCGCTCTTCGATCTCGGAATCCGGGCGCTAAAAGACGTCTACCCGAAGACGAAAAAGGGAGAAACCGCTGCCGAGCATCTACTCGTCAGCTATTACGGCGCGATCATCAGCTATTTCACCTACGACGAGTTGCTCAGCCGCCTGCTCAATAAAGACCCGATGTCAAAGGCGTTGGTCAAAGAGCGCAAGCTGCATTTAAGCTGGCTTGCAAACGTACTGATCGATTCCGTCGAGAACGGACCGCCGGAAAAGTGAAAGCGAGGACGTGTTGGAAACCACACATCAGCTATCAGCAGAAACGGATCGCTACCTAAACGAACCGGATAGCCGCATCGCCAGGATGAAGCATCGCTACCAGTTCGGACCCGCCATGATTTCCGTCGAACGCGCCCGCTACTACACGCAAAGCTGGCAGCAAACGGAAAACTCGGGAATGCCGCTACCTCTGCGCGTGGCCCATGCAATGAAGCACGTTTTCGAAAACATGACGATCTACCTCGACCGGGACGAACGCATAGCCGGTAGCTGGACCGAATTCTTCCTTGGCGTTCCCATCGACATCGAGCGCGGCGTGTTCAACAAGGTCTTTCAGGCTGAATTGACTAAATCCTCCATGATCCGTTTCAGAATCGGTTCGATGGCCAAAGGGCTTTCCTACATGCTGAAAAAGGGAACCCTTAGTGACTTCATGCGCAATCAGAAGCTCGCCAAAATGGCGGGATCGCAACCGCTGAACATGGATTTCAAAACCATGGGCGAGCGAAACATCAATCCCTATCACATCAATAAAGACGATCGAAAAGAGTTACTGAGCCAGCTTCTCCCGTATTGGGACGGCCAAACCGTGGTCGATCACCTGGAACGGGAGACGCTGAAATCCGGCTTGTACTCCAAGGACATGCACGACTTCGCCGTGGCGCTGCCGGGCAACACGTCGCGGCAGGTGCAAATGGTTTCCACCTGTACGACCATCGCCACCTATCAGGGGCACGTCATTGCGGATTACGAAAGCGTCCTTCGCCTTGGATTAAAGGGATTGATTGAAAACCTTCGTGCGGCCCTGGATCAAAAGAATCTGACAGCCGAACAGAAAGCCGCACTGGAGTCGCAACTTGTTGCGCTGCAAGGCGTCGAGGTGTTTTCCAAGCGCTTGGCAGAAAAGCTTGCGAACGAAATGGAACGGGAAAACGACAGCGAACGCAAGCGCGAACTTGAAACCATGCTTAACATCTGCCGCCACGTTCCCTTCGAACCCGCCGGCAGTTTCCGGCAGGCGGTTCAGTCGCTGTGGACGGTCAAGACCGCTCTGGAACTGGCTCATCCGGTCAATCTGCATTGCTTCGGTCGTTTGGATCAGAGCCTGATCGACTATTACCGGCGCGACATCGAAAGCGGCGACATATCGAAACAGGACGCCCTGGAGTTATTGGAAGAGCTGCTACTTAAAATCATGAGCCAGAACATTCGTCCCGAATCCAACATTTTAAGTAATTTCTATCACCGCTTTCTGGGATCATCCCCGATCACCTTAGGTGGTGTGGACGAAAGCGGCCAGGACGCAACCAATGAGCTGACCTATCTTTTCATCGAAGCGGCGCACCATTCCAAGGCCATCACCAACGTGTCCATCCGCATTCACGACAACACGCCCAGCGAGCTTCTGCAAGCCGTGGCCCACTACCTGAAGCAGGGTACGTCCAGTTATTCCCTGTTCAACGACACGACGCATATCGAATCCATGCTTCAGAGAGGCTTTCTGGAAGAGGATGCGAGAAACTACGCTGTCATGGGTTGTGTCGAAGCGACCTGTCCCGGAAAAACCGGTAGCATGAGCGCCAATGCGCTGCAACTGGCACGGCTGCTCGACATCACCATGCGCAACGGGGACTCGGCGATTTTGGCTGGGATCATCAAGCAGGAAGGCCCCAGCACGGGCGATCCCGACGACTTCCCGGATTTCGAATCCTTCCTGGAAGCACTTTACAAGCAGGCGGAATTTTTCATCGAAAAACTCGTCAATGGATCGAACCTGCGCGATTCGTTATTCTCTCGCTATCTACCTGCACCTTACATCTCGGCTTTCATGGATGGCTGCCTGCAATCCAAGCAAGATGTCACTACTGGTGGTGCGACCTACGATCTGGCTGGTATTTCGATGATCAACTCCATCGCCAACATGGTCGATTCGCTCTATGCCATCAAAAAGCTGGTTTACGAAGAGAGTGCTTGCAGCATGCGCGAACTTTTAGAAGCCATGGATCACTCCTTCGTCGGTTATGAAGAGCTTGCAAAAAAGATCAAAGCTCTTCCCGGCAAATGGGGAAACGGGCACCCGGAATCGGATGAACTGGCGGCCACCGTATGCAAGCGCCTATTCGATATCACCTACAAGTATCGCACCACCCGGAACGGGCCTTTCGTGGTGTACGTCATCAGCATGATTACCCATACCATCGACGGGCGGCTTTCCATCGCCGGACCGGACGGTCGCAAGGCGGCGCTTCCTTATGCGGCCAGTTGCAATCCGTATAACGTCGAGCGTTTCGGCGCAACAGCCGCACTTCGCTCGGTCGCTGCCCTGCCGTTTGGCGATGTCATGGGCAGCGCCGTCAACATGAAATTCCACCCCAGTGCAATCGGCGAAACCGAAGAAACGCAACGCAAATGGATACAACTGATCCGTACCTACTTCAACATGGGAGGCGCACAGCTACAGCCTACCTGCGTTTCCACGGAGCAATTGCGCGAAGCGAAAACGAATCCCGAAAAGCACCAGGATCTGATCGTCAAGGTCGGCGGATACAGCACCTACTTCGTGGATCTGGGAAGCGAAATTCAAGATGAAATTATCGCGCGTACCGAACATGGAGCTTTCTAAATGACCACTGGCGTTCTTTTCGACATCCAGTACAACGCCATCTACGACGGCCCCGGAATCCGTACCTGCGTCTTTTTAAAGGGCTGTCCTTTGCAGTGCGCATGGTGCCACAACCCCGAGTCGCAATCCGACAAGAAAGAAATCGGCTGGCGCAGCCGAACCTGCATCGGCTGCGGCAACTGCGTGAAGACTTGCCCCGAGCAAGCCTTATCCTTGACCGATGGCCGCATCAGCAGGGATTTGAACTGCTGTACAGTCTGCGGAACCTGTGTGGAAACCTGCACCGAATCGGCGCAGGAATACATCGGATATGACATGGATGCAGACGATCTCATGCCGCTCTTGCTGGCCGATCGCCCATTCTATGAGTCATCCGGTGGTGGCGTGACCTTCAGTGGAGGCGAACCGACGCGCCAACCCGAGTTTCTGCTCGAGATCCTGGCGCGCTTGAAAAGCGAACGCATACATACCGCCATCGAAACCTGCGGACATTTCAACACGAACCTCCTCCCGGAACTTATCTCCGCTGTAGACCTATTCCTCTTCGATTTCAAACATCACGATCCCGAAACACATCGCCGTTACACTGGTGTCAGTAACGACACCATCATGGCAAATCTTCAGCAGTTGATCTCGACTGCAGCCGACAAATTGATCATGCGCATTCCGCTCATTCCGGAATTCAACACTGATAACCACAGCATCGAAACGATGTCCGCCTTTCTAGCAAAGGCCGGTTATACGGGTCGCGTGGACCTATTGCCTTACCACGGCTGGGCCAAAGGAAAATACGAACGAACCGGACGTATAAACGACTACCGTTCTTTCGAGAACGTACAGGAAAAAGACAGGCAACGCATCGTGGATGCATTTCAATTGGCAGGCTGCCAGCCGATATGGGGAGGATGAATATGGTTGCAGAAACGGACAACTTGAAAGAACGGGTACTCGTCATCGGTGCCGATGGCTTGCTGGGAAGCCACCTGGTCCGCAAACTGTTGGAACAACAGTACCAGGTCAGGGTTCTCAGTCAAAAGGGGAGCACCAGTCCCACCTTGGACGGGCTGAACATCGAGCGAGTCGAAGGCGATCTGCTCGACGAAGGCGACGGGCTGGCGGAGTGCATGGACGGCTGCACCTATGTGTTTCACCTGGCGGCGATCACGGATATGTGGGCCAGTTCCGAATTGACGTGGAAGGTCAATTTTGAGGGGACTCGGAAAGTGCTGGATGCCTGCGTGGCCAAGAACGTTACCCGCCTGATTTTCACCGGGTCGGCCAGTTCCTTCGGCTACGGCTCTATCGAGAAGCCGGGCGACGAAACCACTCCGATGGCCAAAGGCTACCACGGCGTTGCGTACATGGAATCCAAGCACAGCGCCATGAATCTCGTATTGCAGTACGTCAATGAAAAGAAACTGGAAGCCGTCGTCGTTTCACCGACATTCATGCTTGGCGATCTCGACTGGCGTCCCAGTTCAGGCGAATTGATCCGCCAGTTCATCGTGCGTCAGATGAAAGCAGTCACGGCGGGTGGCCGCAACTTCGCCTACGCACCGGATGTCGCCGATGCCATGATCTCGGCATTGCATAAGGGTCGTAACGGAGAATGCTACATTCTCGGCGGACCGAACCTGACCTATAAGGATTTCTTCACCCAGGTCGCACGCCAAATCGGTGTCACGCCGCCCAAGTACGTGCTGCCGCGTTTTTTGATTCTCCTGATCGGCCTGCTGGGCAGTTTCATCACAACACTGACCGGTAAAAGTATCGGTTTGAACCGCACTCTGGCAAAGCTTGCCATCTGCGGCACCTACTACAGTTCACAAAAAGCCATACGTGAACTCGACCTGCCCCAGACACCCATCGAAACGGGCATTGCGGAAACCTTGCGCAGCCTGATGCGATACGGCCATATTTTCAGTAACCTCCGCGATGAATTCAAGGATCGCGTCGTGTTGGTAACGGGCGCGAGTCGCGGGGTCGGATACGCGTTGGCGCGCGAATTCGTGAAGCGCGGGGCCAAGGTCGTCATTTCCGCTCGGGGGGAAACCCGGCTGATGGATTCTCTCGCCAAATTAAGGACACTCGGAGGCCAGGTCGAAGC
Source organism: Myxococcota bacterium (assembly GCA_965140415.1). GTDB lineage: Bacteria > Myxococcota_A > SURF-8 > SURF-8 > SURF-8. The sequence continues at coordinate 1,399,495 of OZ223209.1, read as the reverse complement.
GGTCACCGGGGACGTCGGCAACTGGGATGACGCTCAAAACATGGTCGCCAAAGCGCGTGAAGCGTTCGGCCCGGTGGACATTCTGGTGAACAATGCCGGGGTTTCCATGCGTGGCAGATTTCACGAACTTGCCCCGGAGGTCTGCGCACAGACGATTCAAACCAACCTGATGGGCTGTATCTATCCCACCTCTGCCGCCATCGACGACCTGCGAAAGAACAAGGGTAACGTTGTTTTCGTTTCCAGTATCGCAGGCCTGTTCGGCTTACCCGGCGCGTCCACGTATTGCGCCAGTAAAAGCGCTCTAACTGGATTCAGCGAATCGCTGCGCCTGGAACTGGCGGAAGACGGCGTACATTCGGGCGTCGTGTATCTCGGCTTTACCGAACACGACCCGGAAAAGCGCATCCTCGCCGCAGACGGCACACCGGTGCCTCCGGATCGGCCCGCACACCATACCCAGGCGTATGCCGCTTCACTGATCGTCGACATGATCCGAAAACGGAAACGCCGCTTGATCATGACGAAGGTGGGCGTATTGGGCTGGATGATTTACCGCTTGTCACCCGGTTTCGTAGAGTGGGCCATCTTGAAGGCGCAGTCCTCGAAAATCGGGATGTATAAAAAGTTTTCCTGAAACGGCAACCAACAAGAATCATGGAGGTAAGACAATGGGCTTTGTGAAAACTACCGAAGAGTTGGAACGTTACTACGCACTGGGCGTGCGGCGCTTCGAGAATGCCAAGATGATGGGCGTGATGTTTTCCTCGCCAGCCGAACAGACCGCGCCCCTGCTTCCCGCGCCGCTGGAACAGGCGGACATGCCCGGTGGATTGATCTTCATCGCCGAATATCCTAAAACCAATCTCGGACCGGGCTATCACGAAGCGGCTTTGTTTATCCGCTGCAAGTACAAGGGACAACCGGGTGCATACTGTCTTTCCATGCCGATAAACAATGAAGCGCGCAATTACAACGGGCGGGACATTTTCGGCTTCCCGAAAAAGATGGCGAATATCCATTACGAAAAGGACGGCAACCGCATCCACGGCTGGGTCGAACGCAACGGTGTGCGCTTCTTGGAGATCAAAGGCGAGTTGTCCGGCACGTTACCGGAACTTCCGGTGAGCGGTCCGACCTATCTTTTCAAGGGGATGCCCCGCATCGATCTGAAGCCCGGCTTCGACGGTCCCGTGTTCCTGGCCGAGCAGAAAACCGAGATCGACCTGGTCGAACTCGAAATCGGTAGCGCACAAGTCACGTTCCAACCTTCCGAAACCGATCCCTGGCATGAACTGGACGGGCTAAGCGTCATCATGGCTTTCCATATCGTCAGTCACAACACGATGCTGCCGGGCAAGATCCTTCAGGAAGTGGACCAGGAAAGCTTTTTACCCCATTACTTTAAAATGACCGACTTCAGCAGCGGCGAATAGGAGGATAGGATGATCGATTTTACGCTATCCGAAACTCAAACTCAGTTCGTCAAGACCGCTCGGGATTTCGGCAAAGAGATGCTGGAACCCGCCGAAATCGAACTGGATAAAATGTCCGACCCGCAAGCCGCGTTCGAATCGGAGCTTTTCCGCAAGACCATGGCCCAGGCTTTTCAACTCGGTTTTCACAAAATGGGCATCCGAGAAGAATTCGGCGGGTTGGGGCTTGAACCCACAACGAACGCGCTGATTTGGGAAGAGCTTGCCCGCTACGGAACGGGCTTCACCGCATCGCTGATGGCCGCCTCCGTCGTGCCGGCTCTTACGGCATTTCTGGCCTCCACAAATCAAGACCTGATCGACCGGTACGTGCGCCCCTACTGCGAAGATGAAACCGGCAACGCCATCACCGCCTGGGGCAGCAGCGAACCCGATATCGGCTCGGACGGAAAAAACTATTTCGATCCGAAAGTGCGCCATCGCACCACCGCCGTCAAAAAAGGCGACCGCTACGTCATCAACGGGGTGAAATCGAACTTCGTCAGTAACGGCGGAATCGCCAAAAACTACATCATCTTCGCCTGCATCTCTCCCGAACTGGGCATACGGGGTTCAGGCGCGTTCATCATTCCGGGCGATGCAGACGGTGTCACGCGCGGCAAAGCCGTAGACCGCATCGGCCTGCGGGCACTCAATCAGGCCCCGGTTTACTTCGATGATGTCGAAGTCCCCGAAGATCACCTGATCTTCCCGCCGGGAGATGCCTATCCCTTCCTGCATCATTCCATCATGACCGTTGGAAACCTGGGCACCGGCTATCTGGCGGTCGGCCTGATGCGCGCTGCGTATGAAGAAGCGCTGGCTTACGCCAAGGAACGCGTTCAGTGGGGCAAACCGATTATCGAACATCAACTCGTCACCAAGCGCCTGTTCGAATGTCGCACGGCCATCGAATCCTGCCGAGCGCTGTTGTGGAAGGGAAGCTGGCATTGCCAGAACGCCTTCCCCGGCGATCTGCTGACCAGCGTGACGGGTAAAATCCATACCACGGATCTCGCGATTCGCCATACCTCCGAAATGGTCCAGGTTCTTGGCGGTTACGGTATCGCGAAGGATTACAAACTGGAAAAATACTCCCGCGACGCGCCACTGCTGGCGATTATGGACGGCACCAACGACACACTCATGCTCGAAGCGGCCAAGCTGCTATAGGAGAGTCGATGAACGACCTGTTTGTTTACGGGCTTATGCTCGGAATCGTCGCGGCCTTATTGATGAACATCGGCAAAGGCGTACAGAAGCAATTCGTGCATGTGTTCACCAGCGGACGCTTGATCTTGACCTCCGCTCATCGGCGCGACTTGATTTTCTGGATTCTGGGTTTTGCAATGACCGCCAGCGCAACCATTCCCTTTTCGCTGGGACTGAAGCTCTCGCAGTCGCCGTCTTCCGTTTCGGCTATGACCGGCGTAGGTCTGATCGGATTGGGAATCTATGCGGTCAACGTCATCGGGGAGCGTTTCGGTAAAAGCGATTTCATCGGAATCGCTCTCGTGGTAGTAGGCACCTCCGCCCTGGCTTATTTGGGCGGAAACCACGAGATCACGGAGCGTCACTTTTCGTTAGGGCGGCTGATCATCTCCATCGGCATCCTGCTTGCGGCTGGCGCAGTCGCCTGCTTTCTCGCACGCTTTTACCGCGCCATTCATGGCCTGGCCTTCGGTTGTCTGGCGGGTACCTGTATCGGCTTGGCCATTTTTCTTGCGGACATCGCCCTCGTGGAAGCGGGCGGCTCTTTTTCCGGCCAACTGGATAACCCCTACCCTTATGTCGCACTGCTGTTCGCCGCCTCCGCCACGGTCATTACGCAATTCGGTTTTCTAAAAAGCCGGGCCATCGAAGTCGTATCCGCCGTGAATTCCGCCACGATTCTAACGCCATTGTTTCTGGAAATCGCGATTTATGGTATCTTTCCCACGCTTTCGCAGGTGTTACTGATGTTACTGGTCGTAACCGGAGTGATGTTCCTCTCGCGTGGCGTTGCTGCGCGTATATCCGCTTGAATGCAGGGGATTTTCGATGTCGTTTGAATATGCCGCGCTCTTTCCGATTATCTTGATCGGCTACATGGTAGGGGCAGCCGTCGGTTTCGGCAGCGCGATTATTTCCCTGACCTTCTCCGTGCTGCTTTTTCCCATTTCGCTGATGGTCCCGGTGATCGTTCCGTTGAACATCGTGATCTGTCTTTATCTGGCAATACGCCATCGCAGCGGCATCGATGTGCAGGCGCTGATCAAGCGCATTCTTCCACTGACCATCGCCGGAATGCCGCTGGGCTTGTGGTTGTTCGGCCAGGCGGAAGCGGGATGGATGAAGCCGCTGTTCGGCGCCTTCGTGCTCTTCCTGGCGCTTTTCGAGCTATATAGACACTTCCATAATCCTCCACAGAATCTTTCCGACCCGAAGTCGAAAGCATCCGGATTGTGGCTGCTGGTCGGCGGCGTCGTTCAAGGACTCTGGGTTTCGGGCGGTCCGCTAATCGCGTACTGGGCCAGCTATTCGCTACCGGACAAACGGGTGTTTCGCAGCACTTTGAGCGCCGTCTGGTTGATCCTCAACCTCATCCTGCTTATCGGCCATTTGACCGCAGGGCGCATCGACTCATCGACCTTAATGATCAGCCTGCAACTCTCGCCCGCATTGGCGCTGGGCATTTTTATCGGCGAAGGGATACACAACAAGCTCCCCGAAAGGGGCTTCCGCATCTTCGTTTATTCCGTGCTGCTCTTTGCCGGAACCGCCATCATGTTCAAAGGGTAAAAACGAATCCAATTTTAGCGGTCGATTAGCGCCGTCATTTTGAGGTGTAGCGGCGAGGTGTAAGCCAGCCGAAAAGCACTTGTTGATTTCAGGGTGGCGCGGGCTAAACCGCAGGTTTGCCCGTGTTTGATGGCCGCATCAATTCCCGGCCAGTAGAAACTCCTTAACGAAGGGATGCTCGCTCTTGCGGATTTCCTCCGGTTCTCCCAACGCTACGATCTTTCCCGCATCCAACACGGCAATAAGATCGGCAGAGCGCAGCGCCGTAGGAATATCGTGGCTGATGACAATACTGGTGCTTTTCTGCTGTTCCTGCGTTTTCACGATCAACTCGTCCACCTGCTGAACCATCAAGGGGTCCAGCCCGGTAGTCGGTTCATCGTACAAAATGATTTCCGGGTCCAGCGCAATGGCCCGTGCCAATCCGACACGTTTGCGCATACCGCCGGAAAGTTGCGAAGGGAATTTTTCCTCCACGCCACTCAAGCCGACCTGGGCCAGCTTACTGGCAACGACTTCCCGTTCTTCCTTCGCGGAGAGAGCGCGGTGCTCCTGCAAAGGAAACGCGATATTTTCATATGCCGTCATGCTGTCGAACAGGGCGGCATCCTGAAACAACATGCCGAACTTCATGCGCAGTTCATTCAAACGCGCCTCGGAAAGCCTGGTCACGTCCTGCCCGTCTACCCAGACTTCCCCTGCATCCGGTTTCAGCAAACCGATGATGTGTTTGATCAATACGCTTTTTCCCACACCGGAGCGACCCAGTATATACGTGATGCGCCCCCTGGGAATGTCCAGGCAGAGTTCGTCCAGCACGAGCTGGGAACCGAAACGTTTGGTGACGTTGACAAAGCGAACGGCGGTATCCATGACAAACGATCCTAATATACGAGCCAGGTTTTCTGCTCGAAAAGCGTGTTGATCAACTGCGAAAGGAAATAGTCGGCCACTAAAATCGTCACACTGGCAACGACCACAGCCTGCGTCGTGGCGATTCCCACGCCGCGTGCGCCGCCTTTGGTGGTGAATCCTTTAAAGCAGCCCACCATGGCGATAATGAATCCGAAAATCACCGCCTTGGTCAATCCGATGTAAATATCTGCCGGATCGACGAACCAGGAGATGTTGTCCATTAAAATGCCTCGATCGATGTTGTTGATCCAGACCGCCACCGCATAGGCTCCGAACGTGCCGATGGCGTTGAATACCATGGTCAATACCGGCACCATAATCACCGCCGCCCATAAACGCGGGACGATCAGATACTGCACCGGGTTGACCGCCATGGAGGTCATCGCGTCGATCTGTTCGGTAACGCGCATGGTGCCGATTTCCGCAGCCATGGCCGAGCCGCAGCGCCCGGTGACCATCAGGCTGGTCAATACCGGAGCGAGTTCCCGCGTTAAACTCAGCGCCACTGTGGAACCCACCATGCTTTCGGCGTTAAAGATGCGAAAAGCCAGTACCGATTGCAGGGCAAACACCGCACCGGTAAAAAAGCCTGTTAGTAGAATAATCGACATCGAATTGCTGCCCACAAACTCCAGTTGTCGCAACAGTTGCTTGAAACGAAACGGCGGACGGAAAGTCCAGGCGAGCGTGTCGAAGATCATCATGCCGAACAGGCCGAAGCCTTCCAGGCGCGCTTTGATGGATTGGAAAATGGTGTTGAACAGGGTGATCAAGACTGGCACAGCTTTTCCCGGTGTTGCAGATAATCCTTACGCATCAATCGATCCACTTTTCCACGCCTTCGATTTTTTCCTCGCCGGCAGCGGAGGTGCTGATCAAACGAACAGTAAACTTTGAAATACGGGGCGCTTTTTTAACGATGGCTTTTCGGAAGGAAAGCAGCCTTTTGTGCACGTCGCCCACCGAAAGCACCTTGAACAGTTCCGCCGTCAACTCCGAGCGCAGCGACTCGATCGCCTCCGGCGAAGCCAGTTGCACGCCCTTTTTCGTTGCGGCCACACGCAAAGAGAGCGTAGTGGTTTTTCCATGATTCATTTCGGACAGGCGCAGCACGTATTCATCGCGGTTCAGGGTAGCGCCCAGGCTGTCATTCAGTTGAAACACCGCGTGGCGAAAAGCGCTGGTCAGGTTGTTCAGGATGTACGTCAAATCGCGAACCTGTAGCTGACGCGCCTGGAAAAAGATTTCGATCCGCTTGCCGCTTTCCTGCATCTTCTCCCTCCTGTGCCGAAAATAGTTCCCTTTTACAGTATGTTAGTCTACCCCCCGGCTTTTTGAAAGGCAAGTGAAACTTCCGCTATGAAGGGTGAGAGAGGTGGAGCCTACGAATTCCTCAGTCGGAACCTAATTTCCGGACCCGCTCCACATGCTTATCATGTGTCGGGCAAGAAATTTGCATGACCTGCGACTGGGTATGGGTCAATAAAAAATCCGGAATAAATCAAAAACAATTGACTCTCCCCATAACAGCATGTTATAAGGGTTTTGTGCAGATAATTCACAATATTTAAAGCTTAGAACTGGAATATCAAATGTTAAGGCAATTTAGCGTCGAAAATTTTCGTTCCTTCCGTAAACAGGCAACCCTATTTATGGAAGCCGAAGAAAAACTAAAAGGTATGGAACGCACAAATTTGTTCACGGCTCCGAACGGTGATAAACTATTAAACACAGCCGCTATATATGGAGCCAACGCCAGCGGAAAATCAAATCTTGTAAAGGCACTTCGGTACATGCAAGATATGGTTATGCACTCCTCGAAAGACACGCAAAAGGGTGAGCCCATTGAAGTTGAACCGTTTCTACTTGATCCAAAGTCGGCTCAGGAACCTTCTCTATTTGAGTTGATCTTCTTTATAGGCAATGTCGAATATACTTATGGATTTAAAGTGACGAAAGAGGCGATAATAGAAGAATGGTTGTTCAGGCGCAAGAAGCGACAAACTCGTCTCTTCGAGCGAAACGCTGATGGCGTTTACTATATCAACAAAGCAGCTTTTAAAGAAGGGCTTGGTCTTAAGAAACGTACCCGGGAAAACGCCCTTTTCCTTTCCCTTGTTGCTCAAATGGATGGAAGAATAGCGGGGGATGTTGTTAAATATTTCGGAAGACTGATCATCATTGATGGCTTTAACCCTGCATCCTTCAAAGGAATTACATTCTCCCTTCATCAAAAAGGAACGTTTTCTGAAGAAATAAATAATTTTTTGTGTGGACTTGATCTCGGTATTAAAAACCTCACCTACAACAAAACATTACTAGATGAAAACCAGTTCGAACAGTTTTTCAAGGCAGGCTTGCAGGCGGGTAAACTTGAGTTTTCCCATGACGGAAAAACTGGAAAAATTGGTGTGACATCAATAAACACCGTTCATGAGATCGAAGGCCAAAAACAGGTTCATTTCGATCTGGAAAAGCACGAATCACATGGCACACAGAAGCTCTATGCGTTAGCTGGACCTATCCTTAAAACTTTAGCAGAGGGTCGGGTGCTGGTAATAGATGAGATAGATGCCCGTTTACATCCTCTGATTACAATGGAGTTGTTGCGCCTGTTTCGTACGGATAAAATGAATAAAAACAACGCGCAACTCATCGTAACCACTCACGACTCCAACCTGCTTAATAGGCGCACAAACCTCTTCAGGCGTGACCAGATCCTGTTTACTGAGAAGCGACAGGATCAATCCAGCGATTTGTATAGCTTGGCTGAATTCAGTCCCAGAAAAGATGAGGCTCTAGACTTGAATTATCTTCGAGGAAAATACGGAGCAATCCCGTTTTTAGGTGGTTTTGCAGGTGGAGACTCATGCAATGAGTAAAGGTGCTAAAAAATCGGGACGTATCCGAAGGCAGCGGCCAAAGCGACCTGAAAGGAGACGTAAGTCGTTTAAAACGATTCTGATCGTTTGTGAAGGAGAAAAAACCGAACCCCAGTATTTTGATTCATTTCGCCAGAAATTGCATAAAAACACCGTCCAGATCACCATCAAAGGAGCAGGCCGAAATACGATTTCACTGGTCAAATACGCTGAAAAGATAGTAATGAGAGAGGGGCCTTTCGATCATGTCTGGTGCGTGTTTGACCGAGATGGTTTCAAACCCAAACAAATCAATCAAGCTTTCTGTAAAATACAAGAACTTAATAAGCCGTTCAAAGGAAAGGACGTCTACCGAATAGCCTTCTCCAATGAAGCTTTCGAGTTGTGGTATTTACTGCACTTCGATCACACTGTTACAGGCTATACTCGCGATCAGCTATCCGATAAACTGGATACAAAACTGGGATACAAATACAAAAAGAATGATCCTGGTATGTATGATAAATTGCTAGGCAGACAAAAGGTCGCTATACGACGTGCGAAAAAACTGTATCACGATTATGAAAAACTAGGTGAGTCTGAACCATTCCCCAATCCATCTACCACTGTTTATAAATTAGTCGAGAAGTTGAACGAGGAAATTGAGAAGGCGAATTCTCCCGACTCTTCCAACGAATAAGATTTTATTTGTTTTACACAAACCTCCACTCCACTTACAAAACTTACAGATCAACAGTCCGGCCAGCCATCATAACACCTCTCATCGGCCTGTCAATATTAAGTCATAGTCTCACGACATCAGCAGGATAGTGGGAGGCGGTGTGTCGTTATGAGGTCATCTTTTTAAAGCTGCGATCCTCGTCTCAAGAAGCCCTCTGCTTGATTAAACTACCTTCGCCTAAAGGCGAAGGATTTATGGGTGGTCGTTCAACGGCGTGACGACTCAAGTCGTCACGCATCTTCGCCCTCAACTCTGAAATTGGCTCCACCGTCCGGCGGTTCCCCTTCTTCCTGCAATCGGATATATTCCTGAATCGTCTCATCCGTCACATTACCGCTGCTCGCAACAAAGTAGCCTCGCGCCCACAAATGACGACCCCAGAAAGCTTTTTGCACGTGCTTGAACTCCATCATCAGTTTCCGTGACGATTTTCCTTTGATCTTCTGCATGATCTTGCTTGGAGACAAATTCGGAGGACACGACACGAACAGATGAACGTGATCTTTGGCTACATGCCCTTGCAGTATTTCGATCTCATTCGCCTTGCAAACTTCAATTACCAAATCCCTTAGTCGCTTGCCTACCGCGCCGGAAAGAATGGGTTTCCGATACTTCGTTATCCAAACAAAGTGATACTTCAGGTCGAAACGCGAATGCGAACTGGTGCGATATTTCTCCATGACAAAGACATTATCACGCTCAATTGAAAAACCTCAAGGTTTCGCCTAAAGGCGAGGGATTTAAACCCATCGACTGACATTAAGGAATGACCCAGTCGTAACCTGACAATAAGTTTTCCATCCCCTGGTCAAACACGTGATTCATGATGGCGGTGAACCCTTCTTCATTAGGGTGGATTCCATCAGGAATCTGATCTAACGGAGAAGGGATCTGGTATAACCCACCAGGAAAAGGAGTGTAATCGGGTGCAATTCCCGGAGCGGGCACATACCCTGGAGGGTATTCAAAAAGCGGCAGGGAATAAGGTGGATGAGGTCGATCACCAAAAGTGTATTGCAACACACCGAAATTGTGTGCGTAGTAGCAGCCATCCACTTGATTTGCGATTTCCAATTTGCGGAGCCCCAGGTTAACGAATGTCTGGTTGTATTCATCCAGATACATATCCCCTAACCCATAGAATTGCTGAAGAAAAAGATAGTGGAAATAATCGTATCCAACCAGAACGATTGACAGATGAGGACGATTGAGACGAGCGAAATCGACTATGGCCCTGATGTTATCCCGGATACCATCCAGAACTTGAGATCTTTGCTCGTTCGACATATCGTCGAAATCGTCATTGTAGATCGCGGCGTTCACATCGTTTCCTCCAATGACCAATAAAAGCAACTCGGCTTGAGGCTCCTGGTCCAATGCGGCGGAAAGTTTTAGCAGTTTATTATCATGGTTATTCACCCATTCTACAGCCGTGGAACCAGCAACTGCGGTGGTCGAATATGTAATCTCAATACTGGAAAAACCACGCTCATCGAGAATGTTTCGAGTTGGAGCGACGATACCGCAGGACCAGCTATCGCCTGCAACAACGATACGTTCCGTAGCATTCTGTATTTCTTCTTCATCTTCTGTATCAGTATTAAGTTCACTGTCCGTATCAATTTCACGATCGCTGTCTTCCGCATCCCCATCGACACTCGGATCGTTGATGCAAACCCCATCGAGACAGATACAGGGCTGCTCGGTGCAATCGCATTCTCCTTCACAATAGGAGCAAGGCATTCCGTTTTGACTGATATCCGCCACAATATCGCAAACCCAGCAATCCGGCCAGGGTTCCAAGCTACAATCCCATATTTGGCAATCGGGCGGAGCGGGGCCTTCCCACATCACCGGACATGTTTCAATTTCAGATTCCGCATCGAGTTCGTCATCCCAATCCCCATCGGGATCGTCGCCGTCTATTTCATTCTCGATGTCAGCATCAAGTTCATTTTCCTTTTCATCCCCGTCAATCTTTGGCTCTTCATCAATATCGCCATCCGCATCGGCAACATCTCCATCCTTTTCGATATCGCCGTCCGCAAGCGACTCCGCGTCGTCATCCTCGAAACCAGCCTCTTGTTCCAAGTCGGATTCCATATCACCATCGCCAGGGTCCGTATCGTCCTGATCATCACAGGCCGTGAACAAAATCAGAGCACAACAAGCAATCACGGCGACATACGTCGCAGCCTGATAAAACGGCGACTGTAAATGTTGCATGAAATACTCCCTAATCCATCGAATGGAAGAATTGAATTATCTCCGTTCCAACCTTATATCACAAACCGGCTATAAAAACACAGCGTTCTTGAATTCTAATAAACTGGTTATTGCAGTGCAAATTGATTTTATCGATGTCGATCATGATGTCATGCTCTGCGCAGGCGGAGAATCCAATGATATTTAATAATCCAGTTTGGCGACCTTTGCAGTCAATAACATCGACCACGCTATGCAATATTCAAGCATCACCATATCATTTTTGAGCTATTTCTTCACGATATCCGATGGGTGGACAGAGGCGGTGTGTCGTTATGAGGTCATCTTTTTTATGCTGCGAGCCTCGTCTGAAAACGCCAAAATCGCAGAATTTCGGCGGTCCCAATCCGACCGTAAAAGCACGCAAAACGACACCAAAGCCCCACTAACTGACCGAAGACGCGCACCGGGCATGCATGCATTTTGGCAACATGGCAGCCTTTGGCTATTTATTGGTACATTCCGGCAAAATCCAAGTGCTCGTTTACGGTCCCCTTGTGCGCTTTAGTGTCGTTTTAGTGTGGTTTAGTGCCCGTTTCGCACCAGATGGCACAGCTTACACTACTGTCAGTTCGCTGCCATATGTCAGCTTATATAACATCCTGCCATTTCGCAAAACCCCATCACGCGCTTTCATCCACAATGCTGCACCATGCAATCCCATGCTGCCTTATAAAACCTGTTATTCCTGTTTTGTTTCCAAAGAAGCTGCTCGCAAGACTTGCCTGCACCGGTTGATTGTGCTAATCGAAAGGGGATCGTTGTACTGAATTTCAATCGGAGGAATTGATGCCACAGATCGTTGAATTGCCGGAAGCATATCGCAAACTCGATGAGAATGCCTGCAAGGAAATCATTCTCAAACGAAAACAAGAGTTGGGAGAGCAATTGGCGATCCTGGTCCATCATTATCAACGTAAGGAAATCGTTCCCTTTCATGATTTCCTGGGCGACAGTTTCGATCTTTCCGCCAAAGCCGCCGCGCAGAAACAGGTGCGTTACATCGTTTTTTGCGGCGTGCATTTCATGGCCGAATCGGCGGATATTCTTTCCGGAGCAGAGCAAACGGTTTATTTGGCCAATCCCTTCGCAGGCTGTCCCATGGCGGATATGGCCCCGGCCAAGCAAGTGCTGCAAGCCTGGGAAGAACTGTCTGATATCATAGAGTTAGACAACACCTATCCGATCTCTTACATGAACTCCACCGCAGAGTTGAAAGCCTTTTGCGGACGAAACAAGGGCTTGATCTGCACCAGTTCCAACGCGGATAAAGCCTTCAATTACGTTTTCGATCGCAAAGGTGGCGAGCGGGTGTTTTTCTTTCCCGATCAACATCTTGGACGAAATACCAGCAACAAATTAAAGATCGACCGCGAGCAGGTCATCAAATGGAATCCGCTATTGCCGCTGGGAGGTCATACGCCCGAAGCGATTCGCCGTTCGCGCGTTATTTTGTGGGAAGGCCACTGCCACGTTCACATGGAATTTACGCTGGAACAGATTCAGCAACGTCGCGAAGATACTCCGGATATTCGCATTATCGTTCATCCCGAATGCCGGGAGGAAGTCGTTCAGGCTGCCGACGCCAGCGGCTCGACCAAGCAGATCGTCGCTTTCGTACAAGATCAACCCGCCGGATCGACGATTGCCATCGGCACGGAATTGAATCTCGTTTCTCGCCTTGCTGATGAATATCCAGACCGCAAAATCGTGGCTCTTTCCAAAGATATCTGCCCGATGTGCGTGAATATGTATCGCACGACGTTAAACGATTTAGCTTATACCTTGGATGTGATGCAAGACGGCGGTGGCGCAAAAATTGAAGTGCCTGCGGCCATCGCCGCCGAAGCGCGTCTCGCGCTTGAACGCATGCTAACGTTGGAATAGAAACTTGGTCGGATTCACTGAATCCGTTTTACTACTTTCTACTGCATTTATTTCATTATCACTTCATTTATTCTTTATCGGATTCATTGAATCCGACCTACCCGAAGATAGCTACAATCGAGCGACAACAATCTATAATACCCGCATAATTACAGGCTGTTACCCCCTTTCCGCTTTCAAGCTTTTGCCAAATCCCGACCCCGCTTGTTAAGATTCAGTGAAACGCGGTTCATTAATGAATTTTAATTGGACCTCAAATCCTGCTGCGTCATAGTATCGCGTTGGTCATTTCTAGTTGTTCTTTAGTTATACCTTTGAAATCGTACAGGAATTCATGGAGGAAGTCGCGTTATGTCACGTCAATCCGCGCGTTTTCGGATCAGTTTCTTCGCAATGCTCGTTTGTTTGCTAAGCATTCCATTATCCGGATTCGCGCAAACCGAAGCGGAAAACAAGGTCGAGCCGGCCACCTTAATTCAAAATGATTCCGACGCCGTACAAGCTAGCCCAACGGAGCAAGCAATTCAGGCGACAGCCGCGACTGAAAACGAGCCACCAAAAGCCGTCGAACCGGCAAGCGCTGAAACGGCAGCAGTTGAGCCAGAGAAAACAGAAACGAATGAATCCGTAAATGAAAACGAGCAGGTCAACACGCGCCCAACCGCAGAAACAGAGGCTCAAAGCGTTTCCGAGCAAAATGCAAATAAAACGGAATTGAAAGCTGAGGAAGAAGAATCCGCCTCGATTGGCGAAATCGTAGTCACGGCGGCCCGCCGCAAGTCTTCCTGGAAAGACGCGCCCGCCATGGTGACGGTCATCGAAAAAGAAGAACTCGAACGCGCGCCGGAAAAAACCGTCGATGATTTCTTAAAGCGCATACCCAGCGTCTCTTTCTCGCGCGTTCACGCCGCCGAATGCGGCCCGGGCCGCGATATCACCTTGCGCGGGATTCACGAGCAGAAACGCACGCTGATTCTTTTAGACGGCGTCCCGATGAACGACGGCGTTACCGGCGCGGTCAACTGGTCGATGATTCCCAAAGAATCCATCAACCGTATCGAGATCGTTCGTGGTCCCATGTCCGCGCTGTATGGCTCGGGCGCGATGGGCGGCGTGATCAACATCATCACGAAAAAGCCGAAGAACAACAATGAAACGCTAATCAAAGCTGGATACGGCAGTTTGAATACAATGACAGCCACCCTGCTTCAAGGCGGCATGTTCGAAAAAGGCGGCTACATGATCGGCGGCGGCATTTACAAAACCGACGGCTACATTCAAGCCAAAGATCCGGAAGCCTATCACGTTAAAAACGCCCGCACCGATATGAGCGTGATGGGTCGTTTCTTCCTGCTGCCGGACGACCGCTCGCAGCTTACCCTGAACGTCAATTACGTCAACGAGGATTTCAGCCGGGGTATTTTTACCGACGAGCAGAACAACCAGATCGCCATGCTGAGCTTGAGCTACGAACGGGAGATGAAAAACGATATCAACCTATCGGCCTCTGCTTACGCGCATTTCTTGATGCGGAAAGTCGATCTGGGAGCCCGCCCGGACTACACCCAGCACGAGCACTCCGAATTCGACGACACCATGAAGTTCGGCGAGCTGTTCCAGGCCGATTTCAAAGTCGCCGACTTCAACACGATGACCGTCGGACTCGACACCAGTTTCACCATGATGGACAAACATAATAAGTACGCCCTGGTGGAACGCAAGGCAAACGCCGAAGGCAACCAGCTACTGACCTCACTGTTCGCACAGGATGAAATGAAGTTCGTAGCCGGCAAACACAAATTCCTGCTGACTCCCGGTGTGCGCATGGACTACAGCCGCAGCGGCGACGGCAAAAGCGTGGATACGGCACCCGGTCCCAACGACCCGATTGACGAGGATTACCAGGACCGTTCCTGGGTGGCCGTTAACCCGAAGCTGTCGTTCGTGTATCGTTACGATGATATGACCACCGTGCGTGCTTCGGCGGGTCGCTCTTTCGCCGCGCCGACGCTGTTCGAACTGTACACCGTCTTTACGCGCGGTCCCTTGCTGCTGTACGGAAACCCGGAACTGGACCCGGAAAGCGCCTGGTCGGGTGAAATCGGCCTGGATCAGTGGTTCATGAAAAACTTCCTTGGCCGCCTAACCGCTTACTATACGCGAGGCTACGATTTCATCGGTTATCGCAGCATCGGCGAGAATCAGTCGCAGGTGGACAACATCACCGAAGTGCAGGCGATCGGCGTGGATGCGGAACTGCAATTCGATATCAACGAGATGTGGTCTTTGTACGGCGGATATAACTTCAACTACTCCACCGTCATTTCAGATGATGCCGATGCGACGATTGAAGATAACTACCTGCCCTTCGAGCCCCTGCACCGCGCGCGGCTGGGCGTCGTTTTCAAATACCTGAAATGGATCGCCATCGATTTGAGCGGTCGTTACGAAGGCGAGCGCTACGTCGATCTGGAAAACACGGAGACCAAAAAACTGGATCATTACATTTCTCTCGATCTGGCGTTGTCCGGCGGAATTACGGATTACATCCAGTGGTCGCTCGCTATTGAAAACCTGTTAAACGAAAAGTACGATGTTTACAGCGTACCGACCACACCTTCCGAAGCACCGGGTCTATTGATCAGTGGTTCCTTGGCGCTTTCGTTCTGATGGATAGATTGTGTCGGGTTCAATGAATCCGGCATCCATGTCTTTTGGTGGTTATGAGTAAAATGGAAATGCGCCCGAGCGGGCCGATAGGTGGTTGTATGAAAGCGGATGTATCGTTACGATGGTTGTTGGCGCTGGTGCTTATCAGTCTATTGCTGCCCTGTTACGGGTGGTGCCAATCCACAGAATCGGATCACGCGGTTTCCTTTGGAATCATCGGTATGGCAAGCGGTGCGGTGGATGCGCTGAAATCCTACGAACAGGAATTGCATGTCGGCGTCACGCAACTGAAACCAGGACGCTTCGAAGAACAGCCGCCGGATCTCTCCGAATTCGACGCCGTCATCACCTCGTTTGCCTCCGCTCATTTGAAAGATCGCTACAAGCAGGCGGTAACGGATGCGCTGGCTAAAAAATCGGAATTGAAAATCTTCTGTGTGGGTCCAAAGCCGATCTGCGATGCCTGGGGCGAGTGGATCGGTTCACAACATCTTCTAATCGATCCGAAAATGGCGGCTTATTACGGGCTTTCCAAGGAATCGATGAAGGAAATGCTGCGCTATGCGCTGATCACCTATTTCGGGCGAAAGGGAGAAATCGTGCCGCCCGGACAGGGAAAGCAGGTGGAACTTTTTCATCCCCGATACGGCGATCTGGATAGCGTCGAAGTTTTTTTAAGCCGAAAGGAAAAAGACGGTTGGGATGTGAAGGCCGCACCGCGAGTGGCCATCGCGTCCTGGCGGCATCACGTTCTGTTCCATCAACCAAAGGTAATCGAAGCCCTGGTGGAGGCATTGGAAAAGCAGGGACTGCTTACACTGGATCTGGTGGCCGACGATCCCAAGTTCCGCGAACACCTGTTGGAATACAAACCCGATCTGGTTATTTTCACCTCGCACACGCGCGAACCGCCCGCATTCTGGGAGAAACTCGGCGTGGTACGCATCCATGCGCTGTGGTTCACCCACGAATCCATCGACGTCTGGCGCAAAAGCAACCAGCCGGGAATGACCAAAGGTCAGATCTTCCACCAGATCGTTTCTTCCGAATTGAAGGGTGCAACGGAATGCCTGACCGCCGGGGGCACGGAATCTGGCGGCGACGGCGGCGAGGAAATCCTGCCGATACCGGATCGCATCCGGCGCATCGTCGGCCGCGCCAAAGCCTGGATCGACTTATCGCGCAAACCGAACGAAAAGAAGAAAATCGCCGTGATCGGTTACGACCGCGAAGCGGACAAGGCGGGGCTGCTCAGCGGACCGGCTCACAATCTGAACGCGCCACGCAGCCTGGTGAAGTTCCTGGCCGCCATGAAAGCGGCGGGATACGGAGTGAAAAACCTGCCCACCGACGAAGACGAACTGCTGGCGCGCATCATCGATCACGGACGGCAGATGGGCGCATGGGAACCGGCATTGATAGACGAGTTGGCCCGCAGCGGTAAAGCGGCGCTGGTGCCGGAGGATAGCTATCGCCTGTGGTTCGAAGAAAGCGTACCGCAATGGCGGCGAGAGGAAGTGATCCAGCAATGGGGCGACGTTCCCGGCGAAATCATGGTGTGGACGCACAAAGGGAAGAGATACCTGGTTCTGCCGAAAATCGATCTGGGCAACGTGACCCTGTTGACCCAACCGCTAAAAGGCGAAACCATCACCGCCTCGATGAAAGCGCAAGATCCCAATGAAAGTCTATTGCCGCCGACACATCATTTCCTGGCGACCTACTTCTGGTTGCAGCGGGAATACAAGGCCGACGCGCTGATTCATTTCGGCTCGCACGGTCAGGAATGGCTGTATCCGGGCAAACAGGCGGTGATGTCGCGCTCGGACTGGAGCGACATGCTGATCGGCAACATGCCCAACATCAACCCGTGGCTCTCCAGCAACATTTCCGAGATCCTGCCCTGTAAGCGCCGAGCCAGAGCCGTCACCATCGATTTCATGCCGCCGCCGCTAATGGAGGCGGGACTGTCGGACGAACTGCTCAACCTGGAATCGACCATCAACAAGTACGAAGCGCTGGATGCTGGTGCGCTGAAAAAGAAGTTCTCCTCCTCCGTTGCCAAACAAATCAAAGCCTGCAAGCTGGACCGCGACCTGGCCTTGACTGCTGGAGCGGACGGCAGTTTCACGGAGGCGGATATACAAGTCGTTTCGCAATACCTGCACGACTTGAGTAACGAATTCATTCCCGCCAGCATGCACGTTTTAGGCGAAGCGCCTGCCGAAAATCTGCGCCTGCCCTATCTCGTCCACTGCATGGGCAAGCGATATCTGAAAGCCTCCAGAACGTTGTTCGCCCAAGCTGACAAGAAGGACGATGACTTCTTGAAGAAAAAGGGAGAAGAGATTCTTCAGATGATGCTGAAGCAGGGGCTCAGTTCGATGGAGGCCATTAAAGCCTGCGGCGGCGTTGCGCCTGATGGGCAACTGCCCAAAGCCGTTTCGGAAAGCCTGGCGATCGCTGTTGAACTGAATGCGAACCTGGACAAAGCGCCGCAGGAAGTTGAAAACATCCTGGCTGCGCTGGACGGCAAATTCATCCCGCCGGGGCCATCCGGCAACCCGGAGCGCAATCCCGGCGTACTGCCCACCGGACGCAACATGTACGTGCTCAACCCGGCGGAACTGCCGACACGGGCTTCTTGGGAACTGGGATCGAAGTTGATCGAGGACTACCTGGCCGAGCAGAAATCCATCAAGGGCCGCTACCCCAAGAAAATTGCGTTCAGCCTGGTTCCCTTTGCCACTTACAGCGACTTCGGCATTACCGAATCGCAGATCCTGCGGCTGATCGGCGTACGCCCCGTATGGGATGCCAAAAATCGCGTGCGAGATGTCGAACTGATTCCCGCCGCCGAACTCGGTCGCCCGCGCATCGACATCTTTTTATCGGCCCGCAGTGTCTATCGCGACGAGCTGCCTTCCATGATGCACCTGCTGGACAAGGCGATCCGGCTGGCGGCGTCGTTAAAGGAGCCGAACAACCAGGTCTATCGAAACAGCGAGGCCATACGCACGCAGTTGGAGGGACAGGGCATCGCCACTGACAAGGCGCTGGCGCTATCCAAAGCGCGTATGTACGGCGCCAAACCGGAAGAGATTATCGACAGCCACAACTGGTTCTTTTATCTGACCGAGCGCTCGGGCGAATGGGAAACCCGCGAGGATCTGCTGGATGTATACCTGGACGAGTCCAAATACGTTTACGCTGATGGCGTCTGGGGGGAAAAGTCGGCGCTGTCTTTCGATTCGGCCATCCAAGACACGGAACTGATTCTTAGAAGCTGGTACGACAACCGCGATTTCGTGCTTTCCAACAAGTTCACCTGGTGGGTGGACGGCACCCTGTCACTGGCCATCAAGCACATCACCGGCAAGGAACCGGATTATCTATTCGTCGATGTGCGCGACCCGGAGGAAGCGTCGTTGGTGGATTCCACCGAAGCGGTTCAACGGGATTTCCGCGCCCGGCTGACCAATCCCAAGTGGATCGAAGGCATGATGAAGGAAGGCTATGCAGGCGGCAACATCATCGCGAAGAACGTCGACAACCTGATGGGCTGGGAAATCATGCGCGAGCGCAGCGTGGCCGATTCCAACTGGAACGACCTGACCGACGTGTACGTGCGCGACAACCGCAAGCTTGGTCTGAAAGACTGGTTCGACAAGAACAATCCCCATGCCTTCCAGAAAGTAGCCGTGACCCTGCTTGAAACCATGCGTAAGGGGTTCTGGAACGCCGATGAGAAAACCCGCATGGAAGTGACGACGGCCTATGCCCGTTCGGTGGCCGAGCATGGCAGAGCAGGCGGTCCGCGCGAAGGCGGCAACGAAAAATTGGAAAGCTTTGTAGCCGATACGCTTTCCGCGCCGAAGACCCCGGAAATGGACGCCCTGCTGGACGCCTACCAGAAGCGATGCGCCGAACTGAACGTCCCCGCCCATCCGATCGACCCGTCGCGGGAGCCGGTACAGGGAAAGAAACTGGAGAAGAAAGAAAGCGAACGCCAAAAAGCATCCTTGCTTGACAATCATGCTATGCTGCTTGGCGTGGTAGGGATGGCGCTGTTGATCGTCCTGGCCGGATTTTTCTGGCGATCTTCGCGTAATAAAGGGAAACGGAACGAGTAATCATGATCGAAGCGGCAGTAGCAATTCTCTATACGATTACGGTGGCGCTGAAGGGGCCGGTCGTTCTGGCCGTGCTGACGGCGCTGGTTTGGTCGCTGTTTGCAACGGGTGGCTTTTTAAGCGAATGGATCGAGCGGCGAAAACAGGCTTCCAAATGGAATGCGCAGTTGCATGAGACCAGCGGCAAGCCTGCGACGCTCGCCGAGCGGCTGTCCTTGCCTTTCGCACCGGAACTCGTGCGCGCCACTTCGGTGAAAGACGCAAGCAGCAAGGCTTCGGATGTTTGGCTGGAAGCGGTTGAATTCGAAGCGGCCAGGCGCCTGACCCGCCTGCGCATCGGTTTGCGAATCGGCCCGGTGATCGGTTTAATGGGCACGCTGATCCCGATGGGACCGGCGCTGATGAACATCTCCAAAGGCAATCTCACAGTGATGTCCAACGATCTCATCATTGCGTTCAGCACCACGGTGGCGGGGCTATTGGTTGGTGCGCTCTGTTACGTGATGCTGATCGTCCGGCAATACTGGTATGCCAAGGACATGGCCGATCTGGAGCGACTGGCGCGCACTCTGAAAGAGGATCGCCATGGAGCGTGACACCACCAGCAGACGTTATCGCCGCCTGCTCGATGTTTCGGACGACGATCCGTTGGGAGCGGTCGCCAACCTGTTCGATGTGGCGATGGTCTTCGCCGTGGCGTTGATTCTGGCGATGTTTACGGCGCTAAGCGTACCGGAGCTGCTCTCATCCGATGCCGATGTCGCGATCGTCAAGAATCCCGGCAAGGCCAACATGGAAATCATCATGAAAAAGGGTATCAAGATCGACCGCTTTCGCATGACCGAAGAGCAAGTCGGCGGCAGCGGGCAACGACTGGGCGTAGCTTATCGCCTGCCTAGCGGCGAGGTGGTATACGTGCCGGAGAAAACCGAGTAACGTTCGTTAATCCACTGCTCTCCTTTGCTGTTTGCTTGCCTTTATCCTCACAGGCAAAAAGTCTCCGGCATTCAATTTCACCTTGACTAAATCAACACCTGACTTTTCCCTGGTTTTCTGCTATACTGAATATTGATTTGTCACAGGTTGCACTCGAACCGGATGCGGTTTGATCCTCGAAAACGTTTATACAGGAGTTCAGGATATGAAACGGATGTGGGGCTGCTGGCTTTGTTGTGTGGTGTTGTTGCTTGCAATTCCGGCCTGGGCTGATGGTGATATCGAATTGCCCACTGACGGCGATACACCCATTGACGGTGATACACCCACTGACGGTGACACGCCCACTGACGGTGATACACCCGCTGACGGTGACACGCCCACTGACGGCGACACACCCACAGACGGTGATATGCCTGCTGATGGTGACACGGATACAGACGGCGATACACCCATTGACGGTGATACACCCATTGACGGTGATACTCCCACTGACGGTGATACACCCATTGACGGCGACACACCAACTGACGGTGACACGGCAACTGACGGTGATACGCCCACTGACGGTGATACGCCTGCTGACGGTGATACGCCTGCTGACGGTGATACGCCCACTGACGGCGACACGGCCATCGACGGTGACATGGATGCAGACGGCGATACGGTCACAGACGGCGACGCGATTACCGTTGATGGTGACAAGGATGAGGGAAGAATCATCTACGAAGAGCGCTGCACGCGGGAATGCGGCTGTTCCAATGCCTTTGAAGGAAATTCTTTTAGCGGTACGTTCTGCCTGCTGCTGTTAGCTGGACTTTTCTTTTTGCGACGACGAAATGTGCTGGATTAAGAGAACCGACTAACCGCTCGTCGTCAGTTTCACACAATTCGAATTCGGATATGGAGATTGAAGCCGCTCAAATGACTTCTCGCAAGAAACGAGTTATTTTCACCATTGTCGGCGCACGGCCCCAATTCATCAAGGCCGCACCACTTGGACGCGCGATCCGCGCTCATCGCGCCGAGCATGGTCCGCCTATCATCGAACGACTGATCCACACCGGGCAGCACTTCGATTACGAAATGTCCACAAAAATTTTTCGTGAACTGAAAATCGCCGAGCCCTACCACCACATGGGTATCAACGGCGGCTCTCATGGCGAAATGACCGGGCGTATTCTCGACGCATTAAACGAACTGTTCGCAAAGGAAAAACCGACCGGCGTTCTGGTATACGGCGATACCAATTCCACATTAGCGGGAGCCTTAGCCGCCCGCAATTATAACCTGCCTCTGGCGCATGTCGAAGCGGGGCTTCGCAGCCACAACCTGCTTATGCCGGAGGAAGTCAACCGCGTCACGATAGATATCATAAGCAACCTGCTTTTCTGCCCTACCCGTCAGGCTGTGCGCCAGTTGAAAAGCGACTCGATCCGCAAAGGCGTGTTTTTTACCGGAGACGTCATGCTGGATCAATCGGAGCAGTTCCGCGTACCCGACCCACGCCGGGTAAAAGCCTTGAAATTGCCGGAACGCTTTGGCCTGGTGACGATCCACCGCCCGCAGAATACGGATATTCCTGAACACCTGCTGGGTATTGCGGAAGGACTGCTGCGCATAAACCGCAAGCTACCTTTACTATTGCCGCTGCATCCACGCACCGAACAGGCTCTACAAGCAATTGGAGCCTTGGAGGAATTGAAGCAGCACCTGCGTGTATCTCGTCCATTGGGTTATATCGAACTGCAAACGGCACTCAACTGTAGTTCGCTGTTGATCACCGATTCGGGCGGTTTGCAAAAAGAGGCTTACTTTGCGGCCAAACCATGTGTTACCATTCGAACAGAAACAGAATGGACCGAAACACTTGAAGATGGCGCGAATCGACTGTGTGGCCCGACACCCCTGGCTATCGTACGGGCAGTCAACCGGGCGCTTGCAATACGCGTCAGGCCACGCAAACAGTACGGCGATGGACACGCCGCCGAGAAGATCATTTCAATCCTAGACCGAGAATGGACAAAACCGTGAGCGAGAACGTTGAAAGACCCAAATTATCCGTTGTCATTCCGATGTACAACGAGGCCGAGAATGCGGAGCATACC
Organism: Myxococcota bacterium; assembly: GCA_965140415.1. Classification (GTDB taxonomy): domain Bacteria; phylum Myxococcota_A; class SURF-8; order SURF-8; family SURF-8. The sequence continues at coordinate 1,376,722 of OZ223209.1, read as the reverse complement.
CTCTCTGTCGTGACAGATACCCTGCAACAGGCAGGAATGACAGATTTCGAACTCGTGCCCGTGAACGACGGCAGCAAGGACGACACGGCAGCCATCCTGCAAACCTTATCCTACAAGGACGAGCGCATCTGTCCCGCCGGTTACCCGATCAACGTGGGACGCGGGCGCGCCTTGAAAACCGGATTCGCCGCCGCACGCGGGGAAATCATCTGCGCCATCGATGCCGACCTGAGTTATTCCGCCGACCACATTCTGCGCATGTACAACGCCTTATTGGAACATCCCAATGTGGACGTGGTGCTGGCCAGCGCCTACATGCCTGGCGGCAATGTGGAAAGCAAGGATTTCGTGAAGATCCTGGTTTCGAAAATGGGTAACCGTTTATTGAACAGCACCCTGCCGGGCGACGTGCACACGATCACCTGTGTGGTGCGCGCCTATCGTCGCGAAGTGCTGGAAAGACTGGATATCGAGTCGGACGGAAAAGAGATCCACCTGGAAGTGCTCGCCAAAATCATGGCGCTGGGTTACAAGGTCATGGAAATTCCTGCGACACTCGCCAGCCGCCAGCGTGGCAAAAGCAAAAGCAAGATGAAGCCCATCATCATGAGCCATCTTGCCTTTGTTTTCGCGGAGCGGCCTTTCTTGTTGTTCGGCCTTTTAGGAATCGTTGCCATGCTGGGCAGCTTGCTGCTGGGCGGCTACCTGGTCTACCTGTGGCAACTGGCCGCACTCAACCCGACCCGTCCCGCCATGACCTTATTGGTACTGCTCTTTTTAGGCGGTATGCAACTGATCGCATTCGGACTGCTATCCATGCTGATTGTTACCAATCGGCGGGAATTGTACCGTATCGAACGGCAAAACAAGGAACTGCAACTGAAACTGGAGGAACTGGGCAAACGCCCGAGCTAACGAAACAGGCGTCGCCATGATGGCTCAGAAAATCACCCACCTGGATTCACTCGCCAGGCACGTGGATCGCGCCAGGCGCAGGGGAGATATTCGCGCGGTTTCGTTCGACGTGTTCGACACCCTGATTCATCGTCGCGTCCCGGCGGAAGCCATCATCGACGGCACCTGTCGGAAGTTGGAAGAGTTGTGCCAGCAAGCCGGACGCCCTCCCCTGCTTTCGGTTCACGAAGCCAGAGAGCAGGCGTATCAACAGGTTGCCAGTCAGAAACGTCCCGCAGACGGCGATGCCGACTGCACCCTGGCCGAATTCGCTCCGGTCTGGACGGCACGCTGCCTTGGCACAGACGACGAGCGCAGCCGCCTTTTCGCCGAGCAGATCGTGGAGTTCGAAATTCAGCAGGAGTATGATTCGTCTTTCTCCAATACCCCCATGCTTAACTTCGTTCGCTCGCTGGCCGAACGCGGAGTCAGGTTGCTATTCGCCTCCGATATGTACCTGGGACGCTCTGCAATCGAACGACTGCTGACTAAAAACGGTTATGGAAATTGCTTCGAGACCGGATATGTCTCCAGCGACTGGAGAGCCTATAAATGGAGCGGAAAGCTCTTTCGCCGTCTGCTGCAAGCGGAAGGCTTGCAAGCCGCCAACCTGTTGCACATCGGCGACAACGTATATTCCGATGGCCGCGTTCCGGCACGGCAGGGAATCAGAGCCTTCATCTGGTCCGACAAACGCGACATAAAACGGCGCGACTTTCTGCAACGCCAATACCGTCACAGCCAGACCAACGAGCGCTGGAGCGGCGTTTTCGTTGCCGTCGCCGCAAAGCAGGATAGTCGACTCAACATGAGTCGCGACATGGCCTTTGGCTACGAGCAACTGGGACCGGTGCTTCTGCCCTTCGTGCATCGCGTTTGCGAGATCAGCCGCGAACAGCGATTGGACCGGCTATATTTCATGGCGCGCGATGGGTACCTGTATCAGCGCATCTACGATATTCTCGCTCCGACGCTGCCCGGAATGGACTGTGTGGCCTCCAACTATCTGGCGCTTAGCCGGGCAGCCGTCTTTCCGGCTTCCCGCAACCGGCTGGTGAAAAAAGATTTCTCGCACTGGCTCGCTTCCAATCCGCTCACGTTGCGCTCTGCGCTATACCGCTATGGCCTGCCTGGGGAAGTCATCGACGATGCCTGCCGCCGAGTGAAGTTGTCTCCCAGCCAGCCGCTGACGGAAGACGACCTGGAGTCCCCGGAATTCCTTGATCTATTGACCGACAAGGACTTGCAACAGAAACTTTTCGAGACTGCTGCGGCAAGGCGTAGCGCCCTGCAACGATACCTTAAACGCACCGGATTTTTAGCCGGTGGTCGCGTGGGCTTAGTGGACATTGGCTGGGCCGGAACCACACAACGCCTGTTGGGCGAACTATTCGGACAACAGCCCGACTTCCCCTCGCTGCAAGGATTGTACCTTGCATTCAAAGGCGAGCGGAACCAGTATCTGGGCGGGAAAAGTCTGTGCACGGGCGTTCTGGCCGACCGCCGCCACCTGGGATATTACGGTTTTTCGGCCTTCTCTTTCCTGCATGCCCTGGAAGCCTTCAGCCCTGCTCCGCACGGCACGGTCCAATCCTTCGCCGACAACGGCGATCCGCAACTGATGGACGAAAAAGATCCCTTGCGACTGGCAGAGCGAAAAAATGAAGCCTGCATTCTCCGAATTCAAAACGGCGTGCTGGCCTATGCAGCGCATTATGCAGCGACTATCTCGCTTATGCATTTTAAAGCGGAGCAAACGCTGCCATTGGCCCGCAGCCTGCTGGCGCGCATGGCCTGGCGTCCCAGCGCGGAAGAAGCCGAAAGACTGCTTCGATTGATGTTTTCCGAAAGCTATGGTGAAGGCCAGACAAACAGCATCGGTCACAGTCTGCGCGGCGCACCGCTTACAAAACGACTGACAGACCTGTTGCAGCGTGGCTACCGCAACGCCTCCTGGGGACGCGGCGTATTGGCCACCTACGAGTTGCCACTTTTGGGCTATGCCTACTCGCTTGGAAGTTCGCTACGACTATTGCAGAACAGTGATAGCGCCGCTATGGAACAGGAAAGGCACGATGTGGTGCTACAGAATTCTTCTGTGGCAAAAGAGTTCGAAGTGGATGGCTGGAGCCAGGCATTGTTAAAACGGCTTGAAACGCGGCACATAAAACTCTGCGAGCAATACGAACGCAATGAACCATTGCAAAGCCTGGATGCGCTTTCGCTACCCTTGTCCGTTTCGGACTGGCGCGCACTCGAAAGCGCCAGACTGGCAGCCAACGTCCTTGTCGGGCGAAACCATCGCCACTTTTATTTCGATGGTCTCTCTTTCTTCGACAAACGCAAATAGATCATGCGCAAACTCACTATCGCCATCGTAAGCAAATCGGATCGTTCAGGCGGCGGAGCAGGAGCCATGGCGGAAACGCTTGCACGGCTGCTGCACGAGCAGGGACACGGTGTTCATCATTGGTTCCGCTATGGCCAGCATCGTCATCCATGGACGAAACCGCTGATTCCGCCAGTCGCATCCTTTCCGGTCCGGGTATTAAGCCGTGCCACCCGCTTTCTGGGTTGGCCAGATCTGCTGCCGTTGGAATATTTGAGCTTGATTGGCAACCCCGCTTTCAGGGAATGCGACCTCGTTCACTTCCACGACCTATCTTCGGCGATTTCACCGATTACACTGAAATTGGTCGCACGAGAAAAACCGGTTGTCTGGACCTTCCACGACACCTCTCCTTTTACCGGGGGCTGCCTGTATCCACTGGACTGCGAGCGCTACAAAACGCGCTGCGGTGATTGCCCACAACTGGGCCGCTGGCCATTGACAACCGACATCGACCGCACCGGCGCCATGCAGGACATGAAACGCCGTGTGCTTTCTCATCCCAACATCCATGCAGCGGCTCCATCGGAATGGATGCAGGCGCGCGCCATGGATTCAGGACTCTGCCAGGTTCCTCCCGCATTGCTCCCAAATGGAATCGACGCAGAATGCTTCCAACTGCGGGACAAATCCGAACTCAAGCGGAAACTCGGTCTTCCATCGGATCTTCCCATCGTGCTGATGACCGCAGCGGATTTGACGATTCCCTATAAAGGCGTGCAGGATTCTTTGGAGGTTTTACATCGACTGAAAGAGAAACGCATGTTCGTTCTTACGGTAGGCCGAACCGAATCCCTGCCGGAAAACGCTCTCGATGGAATCCCTCACCATCACGCAGGGCTGATCAAATCACCCGAACAACTCGCCGAGTGGTTCTGTTGTGCGGATGTCCTGCTGAACACACCATTGGCGGAAACCTTTTCGCTGATCACGGCGGAAGCCATGGCCTGCGGCGTTCCCATCGTCGGCTATGCCACGGGCGGCGTTCCCGAAATTCTGGGAGAGGCCGAGGCAGGAAAGCTGGTACCGACCGGCGACCGCTCTGTATTGGCAGAAGCGTTATGCGATGCACTTGAAAACGAAGAGTTGCGGATACAGTGGCGCACCAACGCCAGAAAGCGTATCGAAGAACGCTTTACCCTGCCGCACTTTCTGGCGCATCACCTGGAACTTTACGAAAAGATCCTCTCGGAAACAAACACACTCTGAAGCGGTTTTCTCCGAATCCAAAAGTCTTACATTTCTTTCAGCGCCCAATCGTAGGGTACGCGCTCGCTGTGCGGCTCAACCCGATGCTCGTCGGGTTGATCGTAGCGATATACTTCGGTCGGGATATTGATCACGATGGTTTCTTGTGTGCTGATTCCTTTAAAGCCATGCAACACGAAGGGAGGGATTTTAACCAGAATGGGATTGTGCTCGCCGAGAAAATACTCGTTCACCATACCTGCCGTTTCCGAGACCGGCCCCTCGTATCCAAATCCCAGTTTCGGGTCGCGCACATCGTAAAGGGCGAGTTTGAGCATACCGCGCACCACGGCGAAATGGTCGCTTTGAATCTTGTGATAATGCCAGCCCTTGACGACTCCCGGACTGACCGTGGTCATGTACACCTGGCCGAATTGCTCGAAAAGATCGTCGTCGTTGCGTAGGATTTCCATCAAGCGTCCGCGTTCATCGGGAATTACGCGCAGCGATTTAACCGCGCTGCCTGCTATGCGCTCCATGATTGATCCTTTCCAATTACAGCTTGTTTGCGCCGGTTTCCGCCACAAGATTGCTGGCTCTCAATAACGAAGGGAACGTACCGGCGTCCGTCCACCAGCCGTCGAGAATTTCGTAGGTCAACGCGCCACGCCCCAGGTACATGTTGTTGACGTCGGTAATTTCCAGTTCGCCCCGCTGGGAAGGCTTTAACGTACGGATAAAATCGAAGACCGTATGATCGTAGAAGTAGATACCGGTTACGGCATACTCTGAAGGCGGCTCCTTCGGTTTCTCGATAATCTCTACGATTCGATCATTTTCAATGCGCGGCACACCAAAGCGTTCCGGGTCGGGAACCTGCTTGAGCAGAATCTTGGCTCCATCACCCTGCTGACGAAACCGGGCCGCCGCCTGCTTGACGTTACCTTCGATCAGATTGTCGCCCAGAATGACACAGATCAACTCGCGCTCGGCGAAATGTTCTGCCAGCCGCAGAGCATCGGCAATACCGCCCTCACCTTCCTGGTAGGTATAATTGATATCCTTCAGACCGAATTCCTGTCCGTTTCCCAATAATTCCAAGAAATCTCCGGCATGTTTGCCACCGGTCACGATGAGGATATCCTGAATTCCGGCGTTGATGAGCGCCTGGATCGGATAGTGGATCATCGGCTTGTCATATACAGGCAACAGATGCTTGTTGGTGATTTTCGTCAACGGATGCAACCGGGTGCCCAGTCCGCCTGCAAGAATTACCCCTTTCATCGTACGCTCCTCCCTGGTGTGTATGCCGCGCTAGAATACCATAATCCCCTGGTAAACTCCACAGTTTCGGGAAAAACTCTTTGGACAACCTAACTAAGGAATGGCCGTGTAAATACGACAATTCCGGGCCATCGATTCGTAACGAATCGAAGACCCGGGCACCCAGCTAATGATACCCCCAAAAAGGAGATAGGCATAAAACGAAAAAAGCATGGAAAACAGATGCTTTCCATGCTTTTGCTTACTAGGGGATTCGATCTTTTCCTCGAGGGCTTATCCCCGTCAGGAAAAGAATCGAACAAGGGGTCGTCGCTTACCAGCGGCGACCGCCACCACCGCCACCACCCGTGCGGCGCGGTTTGTCTTCGGCGAAGTTGACGCGTACGGTGCGTCCGTCCAGCTCGGTGCCATCCATCGCCAAAGCGGCCTGTGCGGCATCTTCACTGGCGAACGTGACGAAACCGAAACCACGGCTACGACCCGTCTCGCGGTCCGTGATGACTTTTGCTTCATCGATGTCACCATAGGACGAGAAGGCATTTTCCAGCCCTGCATTGTCCGTCGCCCAAGCCAAGCCACCAACGTAAAGTTTGTTCTTCATGCTACGTATCCTTTCAGAATCTTAATTTTGGTTCCGGGACCATTCCCGGACAGGCAAGGAGCAGTAAATGTCGGTGGGAAATATTCGTGATTTGCAGAATCTAACGTAACCGGTATTCAAAGCCTTGACCCTTTACCATGTAACTGCTCGGATGATAACGATGGCTGAAACAAAATGCAAGGAAAACCTTCACAATTTCACGCTTTTTTTTATTTTTTTAAAAACCGTCTCCTATTGCGATATGTATTGTCGCATTTGCTAACACCAGATATTGTATGCCAATCATGAAATCCTACCACATGTTCGTAGAATACGACTGTTAGACAGTCTTTTTGAAATTTTGCCGCTTTTTCTAAAAAAATGAGATTCGTACACAAAATTGATAGGAAAACATCCTCCAATAAAAAAAAGTTCCGTATTTTTTTTCGAGGGGAAAGAAATTCGATGCTCGCAAGAAGCATTCTGGAGCAGTTATTTCTGGGAATCGACCTGTTGCAGGAATTGCAAAACTTCCTGCTTATACGGTGATCCGGTTGCATGGAAAATCAGAGCATGCTCGCCTTTACCGGGAAAAAGGCGGGTCGGTCCCGGATGCGCTTTGGCGATGTGGCGCACCAGAGCAGGCGTCATGCGCTCGTCTTCACTGCTGGTGACAAACAGCATCGGAATCGCGCCGGAGGCTTTTACCGCTTCGATGGGTGAGACCAGATCCGGGTCGAAATCCGCATCCCAGCCGATCAGCGCCAACGTCCAGGGGACCACGGGAAGACGTGGAAGCCTGAAATAAAGCCAGGCATGATGAGTAAAGGTGCCATCTAACGAATCGAACGGACTTTCGGCGATTACACCGTCCGCCTCGACTCCTTTAGCCGCTAAAAGCGCCGTAGATGCTCCCATGGAAAGCCCCCATAATACAACCTTGGCACTGGGAGCCAGTTCCCGGGTTTTCTCGACCACCGCCGCGACATCCAGTTGCTCGCGCGCGCCGTAGGTGGTGCGCCTGCCGCCGGAAATGCCGTGATTTCGGAAATCGAAGAGAACTACTGGATATTTATGATGATTCAGGAACTTCGCCTGTTCGAGCATCTGCAAGCGACTGGCACCGATACCATGCAACAGCACCACCGCCGCCTGCCCCGGCTTGCCGGGTAAGAACCAGCCACTGATTTCTACTTCATCCTGGGTTTTTACAGAAAATGGGGTGACTCGGCAACCAAGATACTGTTCCGGCGACTCGACCGGGCTATGCATGTCGATTGCCAGCTTGTAAAAGAACACGACCGGTACTGCGAACGAAAGTATCAGTAATATCAACAATGTACTTCGTACAATACGCAACAGAATCCGCTTGTTCACGACTGTTCCGCCTTTTGCCGCTGCTGTTCCAGGTAATCTTCTCGGAAAACGATGCGCGTATCGACCAGCGTGATTCCCTGATGGCGTGGATGCACGACCACCGGATTCAGGCGCAACTCTTCAACCTCATCGAGATCGATCAGCAATTGAGACACCGTCATGATCAGATTCACCAGGGCCTTGGTATCGGCTTTACCCGATCCGGCAAAACCTTCCAGGAGCCTTGCCGCCTTGGTTTCGGAAAGCATATCCAGCACATCTTCTTCCGAAAGAGGCGCAACACGCACCGCCAGATCCTCGACGACTTCCGCCAGGACGCCGCCGCTGCCCGCCATCACGACAGGTCCGAAAATCGGATCTCGCTTGGCGCCGACGAACAATTCCCAGCCGGTATCGGCCATGCGCTGGACGATGGCGCAATTCATGTCGTCGCACAAATTGGCGTGCTTGGCGGCATGAGCGACTTCGTCCCAACCGGTCACAATGCCGTATTCGTTTTTCAGATTCAATTCGACGCCACCAACTGCCGTCTTTTTCGGGGCATCGGGATGAATGATCTTGATGGCCACGGGATAGCCGATTTCGTCGGCGGCCTGTAACGCCTGCTCCCTGGAATGTACAACTTTAAAGGGTGCAATCGGGAAGCCGTAGGCTTCCATCATTTGTAAGCCCTCTTCCCAGCGCGGATGTCGCCCGTGTATAACAGCTTCGGTCAGGTAAGTCCGTGCCTTCTCTCCACCTTTGGGAATCGGAACCCGGTCGAAGGGGCGTCTTTGCTGCGATACACGGAAGGCATCGCGGCTGTATGCCAAAGCCTGAACCGCGTGATAGGGAGAGCGGAACAGTGGAAGCTGATAGTTTTCGCGAATATACTGGCGCTCGTCGCGCTGGGTGGACAATACCGCCAGCACCGGTTTGCCATAGCGCTCCATCAGGGGGCGGATCTGCGAAATGAACGAGCGCGTTTCGTCGCTGTCCTGTTCGGCATCGTAGCTATGGAAAAGCACCACGCCATCGAACTCATCGAGTTTCAGGGTTTCCTCTAGAATGTGAGACAACACGGTGTCGTATAGAATCTGCCCCAGATCCAAGGGATTTTGCAGGCGCGCCACCGATTGCCTGAAATACTGTTCGCAGGCTTCGAAGAAACTGGCGGGGAAGCGTGGCAATTCGAAGCCGCATTTGGCCGCAGCATCCGCCGCCAGGACCGAATGCCCACCCGAATGTGACAAGATCGCGATCCGGTTGCCTCGCATCAATGGCAGAGTCAACGCCTTGGTAACGTTCGTCCATACCAGGGTGTTATCTACCCGCAACACGCCCACCTGCCGGAAGGCGGCGTCCATAACCGTTTCATCCCCGGCCACAGCCGCAGTATGCGACGTCGCGATACGATGCGCGATCTGCTGGGTGTTGCTTTTAAGCACCACCACCGGCTTATCCAGTCGCGACACCACCCGCATGAACTCCCGACCATTGGAGATACCCTCCAGGTAACAGGAAATCAAACTGGTTTTCTCATCCTGCCCCAGGTACTCGATGACTTCCACTTCGTCGATATCCAGGCCGTTGCCGTAGCTGACGAACTTGTTGATTCCCACGTTTTCGCTGGTCAGATCGCCGATATAAGAAATTCCGACGCCACCCGACTGGGACAACACGGAAATTCCACCCCTTTTAAACGGGGTCACAAAGCTGGAAAAGGCGGTACACAGCCCGTTGTCACGATGGATCACGCCGATGCAGTTCGGACCGATAAAACGGATTCCGTATTTACGGCAGATTTCCAGCATGCGGCGTTCGTGCTCGGAGGCATCTCCGGCAAATTCCCGAAAACCACCGGATTCGATGATCAGGCGCTTGATGCCTTTCTTTCCGCAGTCTTCAACCACTTCGGGAATATTGCTGGCCGGAACCAGCAGCACCGCCAGGTCGATCTCTTCTTCGATATCCAGAATCGAGCGAACGACCGGGTAGCCTTCGACTTCCTCTTCTCGCGGACCGACGGCATAGACGTTCCCCTCGTAGCGGAAACGCTGGAGATTGAACAGAATTCGCTTGGCAAGATTGGTAGGCGACGAGGAAACCCCGACAACCACAATCGACTCACTATTGAAAAAGCCATCCATGTGGACATCCCTTCGGCGGACGGCACACCCCCGCCATTAATACCATATCATCTCTACCGCAAGTGTTCGGCGCTTGTCAAGAAGACCTAATAAATGTGGGGAAGTTTTGAAGCTATCGTCACGATGTCCAATTCCAAGCTTCTATTGTGAAAGGGTGCCAGGGGCAAAGCGAAGCTTGCCCATGCCGATCACGGGCAAGCCTGCGGCTTAGCCCGCGCCACCCATCTGTCAAGATGTTCAGTGCATTTCATCTAATACCCGCCCCATTATCCGGTAATGTTGAACGTTTAATAATGGTGTAGCCCACCGCTGCGGCGAGCATAGGTCAGCGCGCGTGAAAACAGGACGATCGACAAGGGCAGCAGCACGACCGTAAACGCTACAAGAAACAGAAACGGTTTTGGTTCCTGCAACACACCGACACCGACCGACAGCGCCCTCCGCATGCCTTCCAGTGCGTGAGTCAGCGGGAAGAACTGGGCCAGTGTCTGCAACCAGGCGGGCATCACCGCCACAGGATAGAACACGCCGCTAAGCAGGTAGGTCAAGCCCGTCAACGCGAACGCTACCGGATCGCCGCGCTTGAAAACGAGGGTGATCGAGGCGGAAACGATGCCCAGAGGCAGCAGGGAGGAAATCGTCAGAATGAGATACAGGAAGGCCGAGCCCCACACCGCTTTCGACAGGTCCAGACCGAAAAAGAGCCAGGCTACAAACAGATACAATAAGCCGATCAACGCCATCGACAACAGCGGATAGAGAATCGACAGCAACAGAATCTGCCAGGCCGGGGTGCGCGTTGCGAGTAAGGCTTCCAAGGTGCCCAGAATCTGCGTTTCGCGGATACGCCGGGACATGCCGTTCAACGCCAGATCCACATAATGCGCCAATGAAAAACCCACCAGCACAAAGGGAAAATAGCCGCCGCCATAGCGGGCAAGCATTTCGTTTGTGGCCTCGGGCATCACGCGCGAGAGGAAAAAGAAAACCACCACCGCAAACAGAATACCCCACAACGAAAAGAAAAAGGCGAAGCGATAGGAGGTCTCCTCTAAAAAGTCCTTACGAATCCAGGCAAACGCCTTGCGCAGAAATCCGCTGACACCCGCGCTCCGAGAAGCCATCATGACGCCGCCTCCAGTTCCAGGCGGCGACGGATCTCCGCGCCAATCTCTAGCGGTGCGCCCTCTAGCGCCACATGACCCGCTTCCAATAAAATTACACGATCGCAGACCGCCTCGACTTCCTCCAGATTGTGACTGGCCCACAAAATGCCGACACTGCGCTCATCCGCCAGCTTTCGCAGAATGCGGCGCACGTTCTGCGCGTGTCCATGATCCAGGCTGCGCGTCGCTTCATCGACCAGCAACAGACGAGGCTCGGCCAGTAAACCGCGTGCAATCGCCGCGCGCTGCTTCATGCCATCGGACAATTCGCGAAACGGCTGCCGTGCCGCCTGACGCAGTCCCAACAGGTCGATGCATTCCTGCACCCGACGTTTGAGCAGATCGCCCGGCATGTCGTTCAGGATGCCGAAAAACTCCAGGTTGCGTTGCAGACTCAAGCGCCAGAAAAAGCTGCGGTCGTTACTAAGGACATAGGAGACATCGACGCCTACAACAATCGGTTCCTTGACCGGATCGACGCCTAAAACACGTGTGGTTCCCGCCTCGCATTCGAGTAAACCGGCGATTAAACGAAGCAGGGTGCTTTTTCCGCTGCCGTTTTTGCCGACGAGCCCCACAACTTCCCCCTTGCGAACCGCCAGATCCACACGATCCAGCGCCACGACTTCCACCGCCTCGCTGCCAGGCAGCCAGCCGCGCCAGCCTTCGCGGCGTAAAAAGCGCTTCGTCACGCCTTTCAATTCACAGATGTTCGCTTCGGTCTCGTTCATGCTTGCTTACTCGTTAAACCCACGCGTCATAAAAGAAAAACAACGGGCAAGCCATGCGCCTACCCGTTGAATGGGTGTCCCTTCGAGTCGAAATCGATCGAAATTTCGGCTTAATACTCCCGTTCTTTGAACGGTTTGGGATTCAAAATCTCGTGCGGAGCGGGGACGGGTTCCTGCCCCGGCAACGGATTGAAGATTTTCTCCGCTTCCGGCTTGGGCTCCTCCGAGAGCAAATCGATGGTCATCATTGCATCTTTGCGGTCGTACACCGCCATCATCGTTTGGCCGCTGTCCATGCGAATCGCGTCTTCCGGACAGGCTTCCACGCACATTCCGCAGTAAATACAAGTCAGTTGATCGATGGTAAAGGACTTGGGATAGCGGTCGATCTTCTGACGGTCGGTGTAGAAGGGTTTCTTCATTTCACCGATTTCGATTTTGATGACGTTGGCCGGGCAGGCCATGGCGCACATCATGCAAGCCACACAAGCCAGTCGCCCGTCGGAACGCTTGGTCAGATAATGACGCCCGCGCGCCCGATAGGAAAGCGGGAAGCTCTCTTCGGGATATTGCGCCGTGACGACATCACGCTTGCCGATCCAGTTGCGCACGAAATGCTTGAACGTAACCGCAAGCCCCTTGGCGATCTCTGGATAATAGATCTTTTCTAAAAAAGTCAGCTCGTGGTTGTGATTCATGTATTTGAAGGCCATCGATTCCTCCTTAGGCCAGATCGTAAATAACCAGGATGATGGCCGTTACGACCATGTTGGCCAATGAGAGCGGCAGCAGCATCTTCCAGCCGAACGCCATGAGCTGATCGTAGCGGAAACGCGGCAGCGTCCAGCGCACCAGCAATTGGAAGAAGCAGAAAAAGAGCACCTTGACCGCGAAAACCGCGAACATCAATAACGCCACGATCAATCCCGGCAGCCAGCTGGTGCCGACTACGGCATTCAGCCAGTTTTCCACCACCGCCCAGTCCAGCCACGGGATGTGATGTCCACCGAAGAATAACACAGTGATCAGCATGCCCGCGATGACAACTTCCATAAATTCGCCAATAAAAAACAAGCCGAATTTCAAGCCGGAATACTCCACGAAATACCCGATGATCTCGCTTTCACCCTCGGGCAGATCGAAGGGAGCCCGCTTGGTTTCGGCAATGGCCGCCGCCAAAAACAGCAAAAAGCCGATCGGCTGTACAACCACGCCCCAATGGAGCAGCGATCCGGCCTGAGACGCTACGATTTCGTTTAACATGACCGTTTGGAAGATCATGAAAATACCGACCAGGGTCAACCCCTGGGTAATTTCGTAAGAGATCATCTGGGCGCTGGTACGGATCGCGCCGATCAGACCGAACTTGTTATCCGAAGCGAAGCCGCCCAGTACGGAGCTGTATACGGAAAGCGCTCCGAATGCGAAGATGAACAGGATACCCGCATTGACGTTGGCGATCTGCATTTCGATCGGATAACCGAACATCGTAACCGTGCCGCCGAAGGGAATCACCGCCAGGGCGAAGATCAGCGGGACGATGGCGATCACCGGAGCGATCTGGAACAGGAATTTGTTCGCATTGGCCGGAGTGAAGTCTTCTTTGAAGATCATCTTGACGCCGTCCGCCGCCAGGTGCAATAAGCCCCACAATTTAAAGGGGATACCCGGAATTTGCGCCCGGTTGGGACCGATGCGGTCCTGAATGGCCGCCGATTCCTTGCGTTCCTGCCAGGTCAGAATGGCCGCAATCGTCATGGCAAAAGCGAAAATCACGCCGATCTTGACCAATGCCGCTACCACTTGCCAGATAGGTTCCATGCCTTATCGCTCCAACTCGCCGCCGATCATGTTAATGGATCCAAAGGTCGGGATGATGTCGGCCACCATGCCGCCTTTGCAGATAAAGGGCATCGCCATGGTCGCTGGCAGGCAGGTAGGACGCGCCCGCACGCGATAGGGAGTGCCGGTGCCGTCGGATACGACGTAATAACCGTGTTCTCCGTTTGGCGATTCGATGGCGAAGTAGGCTTCGCCCTTGGGAACCGGAGGACCGTTCATGATCACCTTGAAGTGATGAATCAGTCCTTCGATGTGATTGTAGGTTTTGGCCTTGTGCGGCAGGAAGAATTTGTCGTCCTGCACGAAGACTTCCCCTTCGGGGATCTTGTTCATGGCCTGTTCCAGAATCCGCATCGACTGTTCCGCCTCTTCGAAACGGATCAGGAAGCGGTCGTAGTTGTCGCCATGGGTACCGGTGGGCACGTCGAACTCGACCTGATCGTAGGTCCAGTGCGGCTTGGCCTTGCGCACGTCATAGTCGCACCCGGTGCTGCGCAACAAGGGACCGGTAATACCCAGGTCGATGGCGTCTTCTTTGGTGATCACGCCGGTATCGCGCATGCGGTCGTAGAAAATCCGGTTGCGCGTAAGCATGACATGGGCTTCGTCCATTTTCTCGCGTGTGAAGGCGATCACCTTTTCCACGTCTTCTTCGAAGCCATCGTACAAATCGTAAGCCTGCCCGCCGACGCGCGACATGCTGGTCGTCAAACGCGACCCGCAGAGCTTGTCGAGAATGAACCACCATTCTTCACGAGCCTGCACCAAATACATGTATGCGCTGAAACCGCCCAATTCCATAATGGTCGCGCCGGTACACACCAGATGGTCGGTGATGCGCGCGATTTCGGTGACGATCAGCCGGACCCACTTGGCGCGCTCGGGAATTTCGAAATCGCAGAGCTTCTCCACCGCCGAAACGTAGGCCGCGTTATTGGCCGGTGCCGAGCAGTAATTCAACCGGTCGGTGAACACGATGTTCTGATTCCAGTTGCGATGCTCGCACATCTTTTCAAACGCGCGATGCAGATAGCCGATTTCAACATCCATATCCAGGATCGTTTCGCCGGAAAGCTTGGTCTGGAATTTGACGATTCCATGCATCGCCGGGTGTGACGGTCCGATCTGGATGTCCATGACATCGAACGGCAGCTTTTTGACTTCCGGATCCTTCTTGATATCGCTCATGTGTTACCCTCAGTCTGTTAGGGAACCCGATGGTCTACGGGGTATCAATCCTCATCCGCGAGTCGGCTCTGCCGGTTCGCCTCTGTCCACATGTAAGGGGGATCGTCCTGCACTTCGATCGGCTTGATCAGCGGAATGATCGGCTGGTGCTTTTTCAGCGGATAATCCTTGCGCAACGGATGCCCCTCGAATTCTTCGTACATCAGCAAACGCTTCAGGTTGGGATGGCCCGTGAAACGCACACCGAACATATCCCAGACTTCGCGCTCCAGCGGATTGGCCACCCGCCAGACATCGCTGACCGTATCGATTTCCTCGCCTTCAGGCAGACGCGCCTTCAAGCGCAGGCGGTAATTGTTCTTCATCGAATAAAGCTGGTAGATCATTTCGAAGCGCGGTTCTTCACCCAGATAATCCACGCAAGTCAACTCCACCAACAAATCGAAAGCAAGCCCGGCGTCCGTTTTCAAGGCTTTGCAGATTGTCTTGATCTGCTTGGCATCGACGATCAGGCGATCGTCCTCCGCCACCGGAATCTGCTCCAACACCGCGTCTTTGGCTGCCTTTTCAAGCGCCGCTACGACTTTGTCCAGCATCTGGCCTATTCCTCCGTAGACGCCGACAGGACTTCCGGGTAGTCGTCGGTCAATTTGCGTTTGGCGATTTTTTCCTGCAACTTCATCAGGCCCTTCATCACCGACTCGGGACGCGGAGGGCAACCGGCGATGTAGATATCCACCGGAACGATATGATCGATTCCAGGCACCGCCGCGTAGTTGTCGTACACACCGCCGGTCGAGGCGCAAGCACCGAAAGCGATCACCCAGCGCGGCTCGGCCATCTGGTCGTAGACCCGTCGAAGAACCGGTGCCATTTTGTGGTTGACGGTGCCGACCACGAACAGCACGTCGCTCTGACGCGGCGTAAAGCGCGGGATTTCGGCCCCGAAACGCGCCAGGTCATAGTGCGAATTCATGACCGACATGTATTCCATGCCACAGCAGGCCGTGACGAACGGATACTGAAAGAGCGAGAACTTGCGCGACCAGCCAAGCACGGCTTCAGCCGTGGTGGTGACAAAGCCCTCTTTTCCGGCGAGCGCTTTTTCTATTCCCATTCGAGTGCTCCTTTTTTCCATTCATACACCAGGCCGACAACCAGCACCGTGATGAATGGCAGCATGATCAGAAGCCCATACAGACCCAGCTGGCGCATCAATACGCTCCAGGGGTAGATGAACACAATCTCCAGATCGAACACCAGGAATAGAATCGCCACGATGAAAAACTTGATACTGAAGCGTTTTCCCTGGGTTCCGTAGGAGGGATTGCCGCATTCGAACGGCGCATCCTTGACGGGCGACTTGTGGTTGGGACCGAAGATCGTAGCGACCAGCCAGGCGGCTCCGCCTACGCCAAAGGCCACGACCAGCATGATGAGAACGGGCATATACTCGGTAGACACCTATCACTCTCCCTTATGGATATGGTTATACCTGACGCCTGATCATCCGCTTTTCTGCGGGGTTGGGATAGATGACCCATTCGCAGTGAGCCATATTGGATAGCGACAGTACCGCGAAAACGGGGGATTGTCAAGTAACACTTTCTATGCTTTTTCAAAGAGTTAGCCTGAACGAACCTCGTTTGGAAAGCCTCCGGGTTCGATTCGGTTTTCCGACTCCCATTCAAGCGAGTGCGAACAGGACAAATCTTCACATCTGGCCGGATTCATGAATCTCACTGACATTTCAAGCTTTACTCGCGTTGCCGATTCGAGTATATTTTGGATCACACAGGCACATGGAAAGGGATGTACCATGCAATCGATGCGCTTACAGTTTCTTTTGTCAATGATTTCATTGTCTTTCGTTCTCGGACTGCTGCTTGGCTGCGAAAGCTCCAGCCTTTCTTCCGGCGAGTGCAAACAGGATGCGGATTGCACGAGCAATCAGGTATGCTGGCAGGGAGAATGCGTCGCGGGGGATACGATCCCCGACGGCGATGCGGATCTCGATTCCGAGCAGACAGGCGATCAAGATGCTGTCGATTCTGAGGAAAATGAGACGGAAAGCGATGTAATCCCTGCCGATTTAGACTCCGACAAAAGCACGGACGGCGATCTGGATACCGTGGAACAAGTAGACAGTTCAGATGGCGACCTTGATGAAGAATCGGAACCGGAAATCGAAAGCGAGCCGGAAATCGAGTATGAAGTCCCCGCTGGAAATGCCTGCGACACCGTGATTCCGATACCACTGGACATTCCGACATCCGGCTACACCTTCGCCGCCAGCAACGATTTCGACGCCGGTGACTGCATGAGCACACCGTTCGCAGGCCGGGATGTGGTCTATTCGCTGGATCTGCAAGCGGGCGACGACGTCAAAATCACGGTCGTGCCGATCACTTCGAACTTCAACCCGGCGGTGTATCTGCTGCCGGATTGCAGCGATCCTCTTCCCAACTGCCTGGCAGGCGACGACAGCGGGCGCGCCAACGAGCAGGATGTGTTCCAATTCCACTCCGATACCGGAAAGACCTATTATCTGGTGATCGATTCCATTTTCCAGACGGACTCTCCCCAAGGCGCGGGAGAATTCGTGGTGGCGGTTCAGCGCCTGGCGGACACCAACACCTGCCAGTCCTGTAACCCCATGGACAACTTCGCCTGCGGTCCCGATGCCGGATGCGTGGAGTTCCAGGGACCGGAGGGTGTTATCGAGTATGCCTGCGCCCCCAACTGCACCACCGATGAGGATTGCGAGCGCGGGTATCACTGCAAGCAGCGCAACCTCGGCAACAACGCCACCGGCTTTCAATGCGTTCCCAAGTACGGAAAAAAACCGGAAGGACATCCGGACAACGACAACCTGGAATTGTATGCCACCTGCGGCGGTATGCTGGATATGGGCGCCCCCTGCTCCTGGCGCATACCGGATAACGAAGCGCAATGCGGCTCGGACAGAGCCGATCTCATAATCGACGATGCCGTCTGCTTCTATTTCCTCGAATTGACAGATATGGTCAGCTATTGTACAATACACTGTGTAGACGATAGTGAATGTCCCGCAGGCTATTACTGCTACAACGTTCCGCTATCGTTGTCTAACGAAAAAGTCTGTAAGCTTCAATAGTTCTAGACCGGTGGCGTCAAAACGAAGAGGTGGATGATGCGGACCATGCTGATCCGGGTGGCGATCGTAGTGTTTGTGTTTATGCTTTCGTTGCCTTTGGCTCAGGCACAGGAAGAAGACGGCGGCATCGGACCGGGCAATCGACAGGTGGGTTTGGGCGTCATCGCCGGAGCCATGTTCCCCTTTAAAAACAAGTACAACTACAAAATCACGGAATCCTACGGGTTTTACGTGGACATTCCGGTCATCAGCACTTTTCACATCTCGCCCCAGACAATTCTCTACCGGCTGGATTACAAAGGCGGGGATAATAAGTCCGCCTGGGACAGCGACGCCGAACCGCCCGACAATGCGGGTATCACCGATATTTCGATCAACTTCAAGTTCGTCATTCCGCTGCCGGGCTGGAAAATCTTTATCGCCGCGCTGATGGGCGTATCCAACGGTCATTTCATCGAAGACGACCAGGTGCAGTTTCATGCCGGTGGCTCGTTCGGGTTTTCCTACCGCGTAATCTCCAACCTGGATCTGCTGTTGATGGGACAATACAAGTATCTGGTCGACGGCGATCAGGGCGGCGGCCTCCACATGGTGCATGGCATGGGCGGGTTGCAGTTCAACTTCTAAAACAGCGTGAGACAACATGAAACTCTAGGAGACGTTGCATAGACCTGCCTGCAACGACTCTTGCACTTGCATCCGTGACATTCGGACTTTGCCCAATCAAGCAAAAACAGAAAGCAATTCTTACAAAAAAACAATCGCTATTTTTTACTCCAATTAAGTGAATTTTATGCTTGCAATGTGACTAGTTCCTGAGTAATATACAAACACGCTACGGACAAAGATCATCGTAAACGCAAAGGGTTATGTACATGCCCCATCGCATGATCTCTATTCCGTGGTGGTCCCCCCTATACGCTTTAAGCCTGTTGGCCGCCGTTTGGTTTATCCTGGCATTCGTTTTGCTCGCACTCTGGCGGGCAGGATTTCCGTACGATCTGGAATGGGTCGAAGGAGCCATGGTCGATCAGGTACGCTGGCTGCTCGAAGGGCGCAACCTCTACGCCGAACCTTCACTGGAATACATCCCCTTCCCTTACACTCCGCTGTATTACTACCTCTCCGGCGTATTGAGCCTGATTTTCGGAGTCGGCCTGCTCCCTTTGCGCCTGATCAGTATTCTGTCCACACTGGCCTGTTTCGGCGCGATCTACCGCCTGATCCAACGGGAAACCGGGCAGCACGGAGCCGGGATTCTGGGAGCGGGACTCTTTGCCGCGTCCTACTCGATCAACGCCTACTGGCTGGATCTGGCGCGCGTAGACATGCTGTGCATGGCACTGATATTATGGGCAGCGGTATGGGTGCGCTTTGCCAAACGGCCTTTGGATCAGATCGTTGCCGGCGGCCTGCTGGTTCTTGCCGTTCTCGCAAAACAGACGGCACTGGGTTTTGCGGGAGCGCTGTTGCTTTGGGCCATATTGCGGCGCAGAAACGGCTGGAGCTGGCTGCTCGGCTCCTTTTTCGGTTTCGCTGCGCTTTCGCTACTGACCATGTATCTGATGTACGGCGATCTGTTTTTCTATTACACAGTCACCGTCCCTGCTCGGCACGGGATGATCCATGGTCGCTTGGAAAGCTTCTGGCAACAGGACTGGCTATGGCCGATGGGCTTGGCAACGGTACTGGCGATCAGCTATTTCTGCGCAGGCAACAAGGACGGATCGTGCAAAGAGCGCCTGTTTTATCTCATTCTGTTCGGCGCTTCGCTCGCAGCGGCCTTTCTTGGTCGCATTAAAATCGGCGGAGCGCTAAACACCTTGATTCCCCTGCACGCCGCTCTGGCCATTGGAGCCGGACTGGCCATCGGAATGGCGAAAGAACAAATAGAGGATTCCACGATCAAGTGGCAGCCGCTTCATTTTCTGCTGCTCATTTTTCTCTTTCAACTCGGCATGCTCGTCTACAATCCAGGCAACTTCATTCCAACAGAGAAGATGCGCCGCAGCGGGGAAGAATCGCTGCAACTGTTGCAGCATACGCCAGGGAAAGTCTGGGTGATGAAAAGTGGGAATTTGACCTCGCGATTACACAAGAACAACGTGGCTCACCTGAGCCTGATCGACGATCTCATGCGCGACCGACGCAATGCCAAACTGCACAAGAAGAAATTGCTCGAACCGATCCTGAGCGAAGAATATTCAACGATTGTGGGAGATTTAAACGCTTTACCGGATTTCTGCCGTGGGGAAGTGGAGCAACGCTATAAAAAAAGCGAGCAGCAGATGTCGGTTATCCGCTGGCAGAAAAAGGACGGTTTCCGCATCGACAGCCAGAAAGTCTACGTTCGAAAATCCGATTCCGAATCGGAACAGGCAAATTCAAATGAAAATAACCCGATCAGCCCGCTCAAGGTGATTCAATAGCAACCTGTTACAACACACCTTCAACGATCAACACGCAACTGGCCAGCCACAAGAAAATGTTGAACATCAGTGGCTTGTCGGTCAGCAACACGCGGGTAGGACTGCCGCCTTCGTCTTTCAGGTGCGCCAGATAAAGGTAGCGAAACAGACCATAAAGGACAAAGGGAATGGTGTAGATCAGGTTCTTGGTACCGAAGTGTGCCACCGTCTCGGGAGAGATCGTATAGAGCGCATAGCTCATGACCGTCGAAGCCGCGACAATCATGATCATCTGATCCAGGAAATACGGCGTGTAGTGCACCAGAACCTTGCGGTGCGAGTCCGCATGATCGTTTAGCAGGACCAGTTCGTGACGGCGTTTGGCAAAGCCCAAAAACAACGCCAGCAATACGGTGCACATCAACAACCAGGGCGTGGTGGGCACGTCGATTGCCGCCGCACCGGCCAGCACCCGAAGCACAAAGCCAAAGGCGATCGACATGACATCGACAATCACGATGTGCTTCACATAGGTCGAATATGCCAGATTGTTCACGAAGTAGGCCAGCGCAAACGAGAAAAACAGCAGGTCAATCGTAAAGGCCGCAGCCAATGAACCCAGGCTCATCGCGATCAGCACGACAATCGCGATCTGCGGTTTAAGCTTGCCGGACGGCAGCGGGCGCTTGCATTTGACCGGATGCTGGCGATCCTTCTCGATATCGAACAGATCGTTCAGCAGATATACGGAACCCGCCAACAAACAGAAAATCCCGAAAGCCGCCAACGCACGCAACGCCGGTTGCAAAACGAACAGGTTGTTCGAAAACACCAAGGGTGCAAAAATAATGAAGTTTTTCACCCAATGTTTCGGCCTCATGGAACTGAGCAGAGCAGCTAGCATATCCACATGTCCCCATCAATTAAAGTAGGTCCATCGTTCGGTCACTTTTATAGGGTTAAACCAATGGAAATGCAAGGTAAAAGCCAGGGTGAGCATTTTCCTACTCCCCTCTTTCAGCCAATCATAGCGGCAAGATGCTGTATTTTAAGTAGATTCGCCATGTTGACTCGTAAACAATAATATGCTAGTAATTACAAGGGCGTGAACTCAATTAAAAGGCGTGGACAATCCGTCTGCGAGTTGGGAAGGAAAACATGGCAAAAATCTTGATTGCCGACGATTCACCTACGGAAAGGCGCATGATGGCCGATGCATTGCAGAAGGCCGGATTCGAAACGATTGAAGCCGGCGACGGTCCTGAAGTGGAACGGCTGATGGATGAGGATACTCCCGACCTGCTGATTCTGGATGTGGTCATGCCGGGCAAGGACGGCTACCAGCTCTGTCGAACAATCAAGTCGGACGATCGTTACCGGGTTATCCCGATCATCATGATTTCCGCACGGAAAGAAGAAAGCGACCGCTACTGGGGATTGAAACAGGGCGCCGATAAATATATCGCCAAACCGTTCAGCATGGAAAAACTGGTTCGAGCTGTGGAAAGTTTCCTGCTTAAACAATCCGGCTCCGAAGCATGAGTTCCACTTCCCGCTTCAAGACACTGTCAGGTCACGATCGTTCCGAACCAGAGTTTGTCGGACAAGGCAAAGGTACGATCGGATTCACTGCATTCTCAAAGTCTAACCGATCGAAACACAACCAACTACGAACAGGGCTATTATGAGCGCTGCGGATAAAACCGAACCGGTCCCCTGGCCCTTGTCGGAAATGGGACGAGAAACGGAAGTACGCAAGGAATACTTGCTGTTCCGCACGGGAACACGGTTCTGGTCGATTCCGACCGATATCCTGGTACAGGCGTTTTACCTGGACAACATCACTCCGATCCCATTGACCCCCACAATTATTTTGGGTTTGACCAATATTCGCGGCGTGGCGCTGCCGGTGCTCGATATCGGTGCGCTATTCGGAAAACCCACCGTGATTTGGAGAGCCAAGGGAAAACGCAGCTTGCTGGTGCAAACCGAAGAGTACGGTTTTTGTATTCTGGCCGACGAAATCGGGGCTATTGTCTCTGTCGCCGATGAATCAAAAACCACGATGGATTCCGAAATCAGTTGCCATGCATTCGTAGTCGATGACATCCCGCGCGTAGAGTTGGATGCGGAGAAGCTGGTACATCTGATACGAGTCATTACGCGGCGCGAAATCAAGAAATCAGGTATTGCAACATGAACACCTCCGATAGGAATCGAGGAAACTCATGACGTATTCGGATCAAGAAAAATCACAAGAACAGCGACAGGGCTGGCTGCATGGCCTTCGAAAACGTCTGGCCGTGGTTATTCTGCTGGCTTTTGCCGTCCCCTATCTTTGCATGATCTCTCTGATTCTGATCGTCAATGGTGGGCTGTTGACCATTAAAACAAGAACGAACGCAACGTATTCCCACACCAACGATTCGCTCAGTATCGCACTGGCCACCACGGAGAAGATGTTCAAACTTTCCGCGATTCAGAAAGCGGAAACCCTGGCTGGCGAGGCGGCTATGATCGTTTCGCTACGCAACTTGATCGAAAGTGAAATCCCTTCCGATCCGCACCTGCTGGAAATGGTGCAAACGGAACGCATCGGTCAGGACAGCCAGATTTCCATCATCAATCCGATTCTGGACAAAGTGCTGCTGGATAAGTTTATCGATTCGGGTGAAAATCTGAGCCATAGCCTGCCGTTGGTAGTACGCGTCATTCAGCAGAAGGACTATCTCCGTATACTGGGAC
This sequence comes from Myxococcota bacterium, assembly GCA_965140415.1. Lineage (GTDB taxonomy): Bacteria > Myxococcota_A > SURF-8 > SURF-8 > SURF-8. The sequence continues at coordinate 1,353,605 of OZ223209.1, read as the reverse complement.
AACTTCGGGAGAATCCCTCCGTGCAGGGCAACATCGGTACGGTATCGGAAGTTTATCGCGAAGTGAAGGGGAAAGACGGAAGCGCCTATATTCCGGTTGACGAAAACACTTCCCCAAACGCCCGTCCGGGAACAACTCCTGGAGAGTCCGAGGAAAAATTCATCGTCGTAACCCCGATAAAGGGCACCCCCTACTCGCTGTCGGTTGTCTCTTCCATGGGTGGACTGACGGCATCGGTGCTGGAAGAAGTTCAAGATTCACTGGCCGGCATCAATAAGACATTGTTGCAAATCGATGAAGAATCCCTGCGGGTAACGAATACCAGCTACTGGATTCTGCTCTTTAGTACGCTGTTCGGCATCATGATCATGTACTTACTGTTCCGAATAACCAATCGTCGCATTTTAACTCCGGTCAAAGAACTGAAAAAAACCGCATACGCCATTCGCGGCGGTGACTACAGCCGCCGTGTGAGACTTTCGATGATGAGCGACGATTTCATGGAACTCGGAAGCGAAATCAACCGTATGCTCGAAGACATCACGGTACTCATCCAGAGCGAAGAAGACCGCAAAAAGCTGCAACAAAACATCATGTCGTTATTGAACATCGTCAGTAAAGCCAGTGAAGGCGATTTGACGCAACGCAGCCCGGTGACCGTTGGAGTGTTGGGCGCGGTTGTAGATGGTCTGAACATGCTTCTGGAAAGCATGTCCACAGTCATCGCCCAGGTCAAGGAATCCGGCAGAAAGATTTCGATGGCCTCCAACTCGATTATGGATGCCTCCCGTAAAATCGCGGTGGATGCCAAACGACAAGGCCGGGAAATTCACCACATCACCAGTCTGGCGCAACAGGCCACTCGTCAAATGCAGCGCGTATCCATTTCGGCGGATATGGCCAACGAGGAAGTGCAGCGCGCCACGGTTTCGGCCAAAGACGGCGCTTCGCGCGTGAACGACACCATTCAGAACATGTTGCGCATGCGCAGTAACGTGCAGTCCACCGCCAAGACCATTAAAATGCTGGGCGACCGCAGCCTGGAAATCAACGCCATCGTCGAACTGATCAACGACATCTCCGCACGAACGAACATACTGTCGTTAAATGCATCCATCGAAGCCAGCAAGGCCGGTGAGCAGGGTAAGGGTTTTGCCGTCGTGGCGGATGAAATCCGCAAGTTGGCGGAACGCACGACCAACGCAACCAAAGAGATTTCGTCGTTGATCGAAGACATCCAGATCGAAACCAACGATGCCGTGCTGTCGATGGAGGAAGTTACGCATGATGTCGAACAGGGCTGGTCACAGACCGATCAAGCCGGTAACACACTGAAACAGATCGAATCCGTGATTCTTTCCGCCGCAGAAAAAATTCTGGAAATCTCCAAAGTCTCGCGCACCATGGTGACGCAGATGGACGAAATGGTGGAGGAAATCAAATCGATCTACCAGGTTTCCAAGGAAACGACTGAGGGTATTTATCGCACCACCAATGAAACCACCAACCTGATGTCTCCCTTGAATACGCTGAACGTCGTCATTCGTAATTTCAGGTTGCGCAGCGAACTGGAACGTAACTCGGGGCTGGATTGGATGATTCCGGGTCCGTCTATGGAAGAACGCGATCGCGTGGTGGGTATTTTCGAACAATCCGATTTTGCCGCCGAAAACGCACCATCCGATTCGAATTCAGAGCGCGCTTCCAACGATGATGAAACGGATCCTACTTCCTCTACGGATGAATAGGCGGGCATGAGCGAAATCAAGCCAGAACTGGTTGAAATGTTCCTTTCGGAGGCGAATGGCTACCTGAATCGGGTAGACGCCTTTTTAAAGGAATATGCCGATCGTCCCATGGCGGAAGGAGATGTCGCCCTTATCAGCGACACCATCCACAATTTCAAAGGCGTTGCCGGTATGGTCGGTTGCGACCCGATGGCCAAAGCCTGCGAAATGTTTCACACCATGTTCAAGCAGGCCGCTACCAGCACGGTCTTGACCGGTGAGGATTTCGCGAATCGTTCGGCATCGATACGGGCGGTACTTGATGAAATGCTGGTGCTGATCGAAGAGCATCAATGGGATGAGTTGGAGGAGTTGTGGGAGCATATCAAAGCCGACCGCAGCGCCTCAAGCCCATCGTTCGAGCTGCCATCCAATTTCAATACCGAACTGCTGCGCATGTTTCTGGAGGAGTCCAAGGAACTGATACCGGAAATGACCGCAGCGTTGGAACGACTGATCGAGCATCCTGAAAGCGGTATCGAACGCGGCAACCTGTTCCGCTACCTGATGAACCTCAAAGGCTCGGCGGGCATGATCGAACTGGTGGATATCATCCGCCTGATCGATGCTTTGATTACCATTCTGGATCAGATCGATGAAGGCAAACTAAATTTCAATCAGGACGCCGTCGTCCTGTTCCGCCTTGGTATTTCCTCGATCTCCGAAGCCTTATTGGAGCTATCGAAAGGCAATTCCCATCATTCCGAGCAGGTACGCGGTTTCTTTTTGGAAGCGGATACGCGTTTGCCGGAGTTGTTCAGACGGCGCCGCCCGCCGCCCGAATCGAAACCGGTGATGGATGATCCGACCCTGGAGATTTCAAATCTCAGCCAACAGGACATCCAAAGCCACCTGCAAAAGGTTTTTCATACCGAAGGCGAGGAACATCTGGCCAATCTGAGCGCCTTGATTATGAAGGCGGAAAAGAACCCGGACAATCCAGACCTGATTCATCAGTTGTTCCGTGTCGTACATACGCTGAAAGGTGCGGCAGCCACTGTGGGTTTCCACCTGTTAGCCGACTCCGCCCATCAGCTTGAAAACTTTCTGGACCAATATAAACAAGCCAATCTGGGACCGGATGAAACGGTACTAGGGTTGCTCTATGAAGCAGGCAAAGGCTTTCGGCTGCTTTTAGATGCCTCACTACATGATGAAGAAGAGGCGGCGGCAATACGAGCGGAACTGGTCACTTCGATCGAACGCGCCATGAAAGAATCGATCGGTCAAATCGGTCTACACCAGCAAACGGAACAGGAATCCGAACCAAGCCAGGAAAAACAGACCGAGCCGATGCCATCCCCCGAACCGGGGAAGGATTCTCTAAGTTCCTCTACAACGATTCGCGTTTCCATGCGACGTCTCGATTTGTTGATGAATCTGATGAGCGAGTTGCGTATCCATCGATCCCGCATGGATGAACTGGTGGGAACGTTTGCCGGAGTCAGCAAAAAATTCAAGTGGGAACGAAAAAACCTGAACAAGGTCATTCGCGAATTTCAGCGCAAGCATCAATGGGATCTGCCGTTATCTAACACGTCTGGTCCCAGCATGGGCGGCTTCAGCGATTTGGAATTCGACCGGTACAACGAACTCGCTATTTTCGCTCGCAACATGGAAGAACTGGACTTTAAAATCAGTTCGGTTTTCAAGTTGCTGGAAGAAATGCTGGGACGTTTTACCGAAGAAGGCTCCTCTTTCAACCAACTCGTCAGTTCGATTCAGGATGAGATGGTCAAAGTACGCATGGTGCCCGTTTCCACCCTCTTTCACGTACTGGAATTTCAGACCTACAACCTGGCGCGCATGCTGGGCAAGAAAGTCAAAGTCAAAACCTATGGTGGCGATACTGAACTGGATAAGGCGATTGTCACCACACTGGCGGACTCGCTGGTGCACATTATCCGGAACTGCCTGGATCACGGCATCGAACCACCGGGTGAACGAGAAACCCAAAAAAAAGATTCGGCTGGCACCATCCGCTTTTCCGCCATGGCGGAAAAGCAGCATGTAGTGCTGCGCATCGACGACGATGGACGCGGCATCGACACCAAACGCATCCTGGAAGAAGCGCGCAAACAGTACCTGATGCCCGAGGATGAACTGGATCGTTTGACGCACGATGAGATTCTGAATCTGATTTTCCACCCAAATATCTCCACGCGTTCCTCGGTCGATTCCATTTCCGGTCGCGGTGTCGGCATGGATGCCGTAAGGCACGCGATCTCCGAAAGCTATGGCAGTATTCAGGTGGAAAGCGAATTGGGAATCGGTACACGCTATGTTGTTAAATTGCCGATGACCCTGGCGCTGCAATCGATCATTTCGGTCATGGCGGATACGGACGTACTCTGCCTGTCAATGAGCTATGTGGAAGAAATTTACGATACGGATCGCGCGGAAATCGTAACCAACGATCTTGGCGACTGGATGATCCACGAAGACCAGCCGATACCGCTGCGCCACTTGAAAAGCTTTTTCCATACCGGGCAAGAAGTGGAGTCCCTGGAAAAGCCGGTCGTGGTGCTGAAAAACGGTGATCAGCGCATGGCGTTGATGGTCGATGCGGTCATGGGACGCGACGACGTCATCGTCCGGCCTTTGTCGCCGATTCTGGATTCCTGCATTCATTTCCTGGGATCGACCATTACGCCGCAAGGTGAAGTGCGCCTGGTGCTGAACATTCCCTTTATTTTCGAACAGAGCCTCGACCTGCCGGAATCGACGGAACGCGCAAGCGAACAGCAACAACAGATCAAGGTGCTCATCGCCGATGACAGCCTGTCGGTTCGCCAAACGATCAAACTCATGCTGGAACGGCATGGATTCAAGGCCAATACCGCCAAAGATGGCCTTGCCGCATGGCAAAAGCTGCACGGCATCCGCCCGCACGTGATGATCGTCGATCTGGAAATGCCCAATCTCAATGGGTTCGAATTGATGGAGCGAGTGCGTAATTCGCTTGAGTTTTCCCAATTGCCCATCGTGGTACTCACGTCCCGTGGTGGAGCCAAGCATCGTCAACGCGCCTTGAGTATGGGAGCGGACACTTTCCTTTCCAAGCCGGTGCTTGAAAAGAAACTGGTTCTGGCGATCCGCAACATTCTTCCCAACGCCCTGCAAGACATCATGGACAACCAGGATCCGATGATCAGTTATTGAAAAGCCTGTAAAACTCCTATAATAATTTGCCAGAAACACCGCCCCTTGCGTATACTGATGAGGCTCGGGCATCGCTTTGACATATCAAAGCAGCCCGCCGGAATCACAAGGAGGTTTCGTGTCCCCGAAATCCCAACCATACAACGCAACCAACCGTTTCACCCTGGAAGCGGATCTGCTTAAAGTTCTCGCTCATCCTCTGCGGCTGCAACTGATTGTCATGCTACAGGAGAAGAGTGCAACGGTAAAAGAGCTTTGGAGTTCGCTTGGCATTCCACAGACGACGGTTTCGCAGCATTTGGGTATTCTGCGCAGCCGGGGAGTCGTAACCGGTTCGCGAAAGGGCAACACGATGCACTACACGGTTACGCATCCCATTGCCACCAACTTGGTCAAGGTGCTTCTTAAAAACAGTAGTTAGAACAAACTGCGATTTGGGAACGATGAAATACACGATCGAACAAATTGCCTGATGGTAAGGAGTGTACGAGGATGAAGACTTTCAACGACCCTGCTATGATTTTAGAACAGACGCCGCTGGTGGATACTTTCTTATGGCTGGTGCGCCAGCACACCACCTCCGATCCGAAATCGGAAACGCATCCTTCCAGTAGCCGTCAGATAGACGCGCTGAAGCGACTGAAAGACAAGTTGCTGGAAATGGGACTGACCGATGTGGAATTGGATGAAAACGGCTATTTATTTGCAAGCCTGCCGGGTAATGTCGATTCGGCTCCCACAATCGGTCTGCTCGCACATATCGATACGGCACCGGATTTCAGCGGTGAAAACATCCAGCCGATTTTGCACGAAAATTACCAGGGACAGGATCTGGAACTGAAAAACGACGTCGTGATTTCGCCGGAGCAGTCCAAGGAATTATTGTCCTGCAAAGGCGATACGATCATCACGGCGGACGGCACCACGTTATTGGGTGCGGATGACAAAGCCGGTATCGCAGAAATCCTGGCGGCCATTCACATCTTGCAACAAAACCCTGAAATCAAACGCCCGACCTTGCGCATCGGATTTACTCCCGATGAAGAAATCGGGCAAGGTGCCAGCCTGTTCGACTTGAAGCGCTTCGGCGCGGAACTGGCGTACACGGTGGATGGCAGTTTCAGTGGTGAAGTCAATAGCGAGACCTTCTGCGCCGATGCCGCCAGCGTGTCCTTTACCGGTGTCATGGTGCATCCCGGCTACGCCAAAGGGAAACTAGTCAATGCGCTGCGCTATGCAGGTAAACTACTGGACCGGCTGCCGAACGAGGAGAGCCCGGAAGGCACCGAAGGGCGAGAAGGCTTTTACCATCCGACCGGCGTGGAGGGTGGCGCATCGGAGGCCACGGTGTCGATGATCCTGCGCGACTTCGATCCGGATCAACTCGCCCAGCGAGGAGAACGCTTGAAGAAACTTGTCGCCGAGATCAACGCCGAAGAGCCGCGTTTGAAGACCGAAGTGACGATTTCGGAAACCTATCGCAACATGGGTCTGTGGCTACAGGAAAAACCCAAAGTCACCGAACGGCTGATTCAGGCGGTGAAGGACGCCGATATCGAGCCGAACCTCGTTCCCATTCGTGGTGGCACCGACGGTTCCGTGCTGACGGAAAAGGGGCTGCCCTGCCCGAACATTTTCGCTGGCGGCGTAAACTTCCACGGTCCCCGCGAGTGGGTCTCGACCCGCGTAATGGCACAGGCAGTTTGCGTGCTGCTCAACCTGGCACAACGCTTCGTACAATAAGCGCAGCAAGTCCGACTCGATCATCTAGCGAGTAACGAAAAGCTGCGGTTTGGCGGCAGGCAGAGAATAATGTTTCTATCGGATCGCAATCGAAACGCATCGCATCGACTGGCAATCGCCGTAGCGATTGCTTGCATGATGATATTGGGGGGATTCCCGATTGCAAGCAGTCGGGCCATTGCTCCGGTTCAGGATCATCCTGAAATTACGCAACAAGCTCCCCCGGCCAAGGTACAGATCCGTAATTTGTCCTATGCTCCCGGAACGGACCAGCTTCGACTCGTTCAGGGAAGCGAAGAAGCACAGCTTCTTACCGTTCAGGTGCTGCAAGACGGCAAACCTCTCCCCAAGGCGAAAGTAAGCTTCGATATCGTACTTGATCCAGGCAAAGCGGGTGGTGGAGCAACTCTGAACCCGAAGATCGCACTTACGGATCAGCAGGGCATGGCGCGCTCCAAGCTGATGGCAATCGAGGGCAAAGGCCCCTGCGTGGTGCGAGCCTGTACGGCTACCAATGAGGGCGAAACCATCAGTACCAGCATTTACGCCGAGGTGCTGGCCTCCAACTGGCTGTTGAAACTGATCATCAACATGATCGGCGGTTTGGCTCTTTTCCTTTTCGGCATGGAGCTTGCCGGACGCAACCTGCAACGCATTGCAGGCGACAAGATGCGGAAGCTATTGGGCACCATGACGCGCAACCAGTGGTCCGGCGCGCTGCTAGGCGCACTGGCCACTTTTTTGCTGCAAAGTTCCAGCGCCAGCACCGTCATGCTGGTCGGTCTGGTCAGCGCCACACTGTTGACGCTAAGCCAGGCGATGGGTGTGATTATCGGTGCCAAGGTCGGTACGATCCTGACCGTGCAGATCATCTCCTTTAATATCAGCCAATATTCGCTATTGATTATCGGCTTGGGGCTCGTGCTGAAAATGCTCAGCAAAAGCAAGTTCGTCAAGCGCAGCAGCAAGGTGGTGATCGGCTTCGGCTTCCTCTTTTTCGGAATGGGCTACATGTCCACCGCCATGAGCCCGCTACGCGCCGAACCGGAATTCACCGCCATGATGATCGAGTTGGGTGGCAGCCCGCTATTGGCGATCGGCTTTGCCACCATCTTTACGGCGGTGATTCAAAGCTCCAGCGCCACCATCGGTTTGGCGATGGCCCTGGCGGTACAGGGGATGCTCGGGCTGGAAGCCTGTATTCCGCTGGCAATGGGCAGTGCGGTGGGCACCTGCGCCACGGCGGTATTGGCCAGTTTGGGATCGAACCGGGAAGGCAAGCAGGTTGCGCTGGGACACCTGATTTATTCCGTGTTGTCGATGCTGGTGCTGCTGCCGCTATTGGACCCGCTGGTCGCGGCTACACGCGTGTTCAGCAACTGGACCGGCGACACCGACATCGTGCGCCAGATCGCCAACGGCTACTCGCTATACACACTGGTTGCAGCGCTATTGTTTCTGCCGTTTACCAATGTGCTGCGCTGGCTGACGGTCCAAATCGTTCCCAGCCTGGAGAAGCCGGAACCGTTCAAGCCGAAATACCTGCAAGAGTCCTCCCTCTCCTTCCCGGATATCGCAATTGAGCAGGCCTATCGCGAAACCATGCGCATGGCCGAATTGGTGCGCGGTCAGTTGGTTAGTGTGGGTAACCTGATTCTGGACCCGAAGGAACACGACATTTACATGACAGCCGCCAAGGATGATGAAATCGACACCCTGGAGCGCGCCATCCGACCGTTTCTGGCGCAGGTGGGTCGCATGGACCTGAACGAAACCTTGGCCAAGCGCGAGCGGGCTATTTTGTATATCGCCGATACGCTGGAGAACATCGGGGACATCATCACCAAATCCATGCTGCACGCACTGGAAAAGATGGCGGCCAAGAAACTGCGTTTCTCCGAAGAGGGCGAAGAAGAATTGCTGCGCTTCTTAGAACGGGTGATCTCGCGCCTGGATATCGTGCTCGATTCCGCCCGCGACATGAAACTCGACGGCATCAGGCAACTGCTTGAGCGCGCGGAAGAGGAAGAATGGTACGCCCGCAAGCTGCGCGCCGCGCACGTGGAACGGCTGCATATGGGATTAAGCGATACCGTCACTTCCAGCGAAGGCCACCTGAGCATCATGGACGCCCTGCTGACCGTCAACCGCCGTATCACCGACATCGCCACCATCGCCACGGAAGAAATGGTGTAAGGGGGGGGAGAGAAAACTTACTCTCTTAGATCGGCCACTTGTTCTCGTAAACGTGCAAGTGCATAAACGTTGGGCCAGGGCTCCCTTCCTGTCCTCTCTTTTATCTTCATTTTGTCAAGACAAACCAATGGTTCAAGACAGGAGCCTTGAACCATCATATAGTGTTGGGTGAATTCATCCAACCGACCCCTTTTCGTTTAAAATATACCCCCTCCCCCCACACGAAAAAACGGGCGCTTGTTGCGCCCGTTGGGAAAGCATGTCGGATTGTAGAAGTGCGGCTTAGAACTCGATGGACAGCCGCCATTGCAGGGTCTGCGCCACGTTGGGAGCATTGAACCAGGTCGGCATCGTCGTGCCGTCGTCCTGCACGTAGCTGGGATCCCAGTAACCGAAGCCCGAACCGGGGAAGAAGACGCCGTAGGCCAACCCGGTGCCGAAGCCGTCGAAGGATTTGTAGAAGACTTCCACATCCAACTCCACACCCAGCCAGCGCGAAGTCTGACGGCTGGTCGGCTCGTTGGGATTGTTGGTGAAGTCCGACCAAGTTTCGTATTTCTTGTGATCGTAAGACGGCGTGGAGTCCGCTTCGTAGGCCCAGGAGAAAATGGCGTCCAGGCGCGCACCGATGGACGGCGTAATGTTGTACTGCAAGGTCGGCTTGACGTAAATGGCGTCGGTGATCGTGCCGATGATCTCGCGCCACAGGATCATATCGATGTGATAGTCCGGGTCGAAGCGCAGGTTGGTAACGGCGCGGTCTTCCTTCAACGGGCCATTCGCCGTGCGGCGGTAGGCTTCGTCGCTGAACTGCTTCTCTTCGTAAGGATACACACCGAAACCAGGGGCCGGATCGCCACTGGCGATACCATGCTCCAGGCCGATGAACAGCGTGTCGTCCATGAAGGTGTAATCCAGTTTGAGCACGTAACCCCACTGGTTGATATCCAGCGAGTTGTCGCTCAGACCTTTGCCGCGCATGGAAATCTGCTCGGCAGCATCTTTAGCGGCATCGCCGATCGAACCGATGATCCAAATGCCTTCCGCTTCCAGGTGGAAGTTTTCGTAAAGCAGTTTGAACCACAGATCGCCGATCCACATGCGCAGGTTGCGCTCGATCAGGTTGGGACGCAGTTTGTTGATGCGCGACTCGAAATCGCCCGCCGCCGTGTAGCCGTAGGGAATTTCGCTGCTGCCGATCGTCGACTGCTCCAGCGCATAAGACTGCCAGCGCACGACGTTGTAAAAGCCGTAATCGATAACCACGTCCATGTTCTCGATCATCTCCTGTGCTTCGGCATCGCTGTGCTTGCGTGCGAAACCGAAAACCACCTGCTGCACATCGTCCAACTGGGTGGCGTCTACGTCCTGGCCGCCGTACTCGAAGGTGGTGTCGTTGGTGACGCCTTCGTTCACGAAGTCCATTCCGGCAAAGAGCACATGCTCGAACAACTTGGTGCCGAAGAGAATGCGGTCCACCGTGTCGCCGTAGTCGCTGTCGATGCTGTTGCCGTCGTTGATGAACATTCCGGTACCCCAATGCGAGGGCATACGACCGAATTTCAACAGACCGAAAGGCGTACGCACTTCAGCCCAGACGCGCCGCACCTGAATGGAATCCACATCGGAGTTTGCACCCGCGCGCGGCACGACCTGCGAGGAGGAAAAGCCGCTGATGCCGGGAGCCATCGCACCAGGACCGCCACGCAGGTAGGTGTCGGGGGTGGAACCGAGTACGACATTGTCCAGAATGTCGATATCCATCATGATTTTGATGTCTTCGCTGACATTCAAAGTCGGGCTCAAGCGCAGACGCATGTTGGCGGTGCCGATGGTGTTGTCCTTGCGCTTGTCTTTGCTGCTGTTAAGGGTGTCGATGTCGCCCAGGGGACGCAGATCGTTGAATACACCGATGTCCAGGTTGTGGAACAGGTCGGCTCGCAAACGATAATAGCCGTTTAATTCAAAGAACTTAAGCTGCTCTTTTTCCGCCAGTTCGGCCTCGTCCAGCTTTTCAAGTTGCTCCAGCTCTTCCAGTTCTTCCAAACTGTCGATGCTTTCCAGTTCACCGATTTCTTCCGCTTTGACTTCGGGTTCGGGCTGAGGCGGAGGCACTGGCGCGGGAGGCGGTGCCGTAACCGGCTTCTCCGTAACGGCTGGCGTTTCAGCCGGGGGCTCAGCAGCAGCCGGAGTTTCAGCCGGAGTCTCAGTTACTGCCGGAGCTTCGGCAGTAGGTGAAGTTTCTTGCGTAGTTTCAACAGGTTGAGCATCCTGTTGTGCAGTTGCCGGACTTTCAGCCGTCGGCGACGGTTCGGTTTGATCCGCCTGCGTTTGCGCCCACAACGGAGCAGCCAGCAGCAACATCGCAAAAACCGTGACGCACCACGTGAAACACCCTTTCATCTAGGCCTCCCTATGACCGGTGATTGTGCATGCACCGGGTTGATCGTCTTCAACGCGGCTATGGATTCAGGTCGGATTCATAGCACTAATAAGGCTCCACTGTCAAGCTTTTTGTCGGCCCCAACATGCGGTAACTACCCGTCATTCAAGAAAAATCTTGACACTAACAGGGAAATGGGATAGGTAGTGGGCTCACATGCAATGATGTTGCAACCCTCTGTAAAAGACCTCAGTGATGGGAGATCGAAGATGGTCAGAAAGCCTTTGGCTAGCGTTTCGCTGCTATGCGCCTGCGTCCTACTGTTGCTCTCGTTTCCGGCACAGGCCAAGGAAAAACAGACCTTTAACTCCATGTATGCCCCGCCTTTCGGCTCGGCTCCCAATGCCCGCGTAGAAAATGCGGTCCGCTTCAGCCTGTTCAATGAATACGGCGAAGTGGAAAACATCGCCAAACCGACATTCGGTGGGATTTTTTCGTTGGAATTGGCCATGGAAGACTCGTTTTCCTTCGAATTGAAGACCAATTTAAGCAGCACCCGGCAAAAAGTCGTGACATATCGCTGTAGCGATGGCACCACCGTCGTTCAGGACAGCTACGACAGCACGATCTGCGGCGGCGAAGCCGTTGAAAGCAGCAACTTCCAGGCGACCCAGGTCACCATCGGTCTGACTCCCAAATACCGTTTCCTAAACACCGACATGTTCTGGGGTTCCTTCGCCATCGACTTCGAGATTCCGCTTTCCAAGAGCTACCGCGAAGGCCAGGTATACGAGTTGAACCCCGGTTTGCAGTTTTACTTCAATCTAGCACAATGGTTCGGTATGGAACTGGATGCCGCCTACTTGTTCAACGTAGTAGACCCACAGGCCATCGGCTCAGACACCACCGCCGCAGGCGAGGATGTCAAAGAAGACCGCAAGCTGGTGCACGGCGCGTATGCACGCCTGAACCTGCTGTTCCGCATCGTCGGAGTGCATTTCCTGGGCATCCAGATCGAAGACACCTACTATTTCCACACCATGGATTCTCAGCGCAAAGAGGACATCCGCCAGATCCTGCGCAATCAGGCCGGTATCACCTCGCTAAAAGACCAGGTCGATCTCCGGTATTACGCCAATCACCTGTTGAATATCGGCGGCGGCTACCACTGGAACGTAGGTTTCTACGAGGGTGGACTGGGCTTCTTCGTGGCCGTGACACAACGCGACCGCCGCGAACAATGGGGTATGACGCTCGACACACGGTTTACGTTCTAGAAAAAAGCATAAGAAGACAGGGGGAGATGAAAGAATTCAAGACCATTGGTTCTCGTCTTTACTGGGCATACGCAAATATGGGTCGTGCGGATGCTGCATTGAAAGAAAGTGCAAAATCTTTTAGTAAAACTCACCACATGATCCGTGCGAAGCTTTTCAAGGGGCTTAGCGAAGGAAATATGTCTATTTCGTCAGTATTGAAAGATGAACAACTAAAATACATATCGCCAGGCACCTGCTGTTATTGCGGATCAAAAGAGAACATTTCGATCGACCACCTGATTCCGAAACATAATGGGGGACCTGATAGTGCTGACAATATGGTATTTGCTTGTAAGCATTGTAATAGCTCAAAAGGTTCTTCTGATTTAATTGTTTGGTATGCAAACAAAAGAAAAGAATTTCCGCCCATATTATTGTTACGACGATACTTAAAATTGGCTATCATGATCACTAAAGATCGTAATTTGTTAGATCACCCTATTGACAAAGTTACAGAAATTTCCCCTCCTTTACCCTATTGCGTAGAAACTATTCCTGTGAAACTACCTCCTCTTAAAGACTTAAAACTATGGATTTCTGATATTTGAAGTGTTTCTCTGCTTTTAGTCTTGTTCTCCCCTCCCCTTTACGGAATCATCCCTTCGCGCTTCATGATCGACAGCGCCAGCCAGGTGTTGAACTCCGCATATTTGCGCCCCCAGGCACCGTCCTCACGTTGAGACCGCACTAACGAAGGCGTCGCTTTGTGCAGGATGTCCCGGGCCGGACGACCGGGAATGTGCGACAAGGCCCACAGGCTTCGTAGAAAGGGAATCCCCGCCTTCCAGCGGCCATTGTCGCTTTGCTGGGTGCGAAACCAGTCCGACACCCGCCAGGCCAAACGACCCCGCCGCCATTTGGGATGTGCCGCATAGGCTTGCAGCACATTGACCGCGCAACTCGGGGCACACCAGAGCGGATCGCCCTGCTTGGCCAAGGCATCCAAATCCTTGAACGCCAGTACCACTCGCAGATCCGAGACGCGCCCGAAATGCGACGCAAAAAACAAGGCCGCGCTGCTTTTTAGCAGGCCCGCATCCCCATGAATGAAAGGACAGGAATTCAGATCGACCAGGCTGCGTCGGTCGGCGGAATGCACCTGCAAAAACAGGTGTTGTGTTGCTCCGCTTTTGGGTTGGGAGTCGATGCGGGTAGGATTGCGCAATTCCATAAGGAAATTCACACCCTGCTGCGCCATCTCCGTATGACCGGCATCCAAAAGCAGCAATTCGAACAGGCGTTCAATCGTCACCCGCAGATCACCGAAGGAGCCATCTTTGTGCTGATCCTGACGGCGCAGTTCCAACAGATCCCGCACACGCGCCCCCAGCGCCCGGCTGCGTTCGCCCATCCAGTGACGACGGGCGTACAGCGCAGCCGGATGTTCGCTGCCCACAAAGATCTGGTACGGGTCGCGTTCGAGCGAGGCGTCCTCCCTTTACCAATCGAATCGGATTGCTACAAATCAGATGCTCGCACCGCCATCGACCGTAAAGGTCGTGCCGGTTACATACGATGCCGCCGGAGTCGCTAAAAACACGGCCACGTTTGCAGGCTCGTCCGCTTCGCCGATACGGGCGATGGCATTGTCTTTGAGCGCCTCATTCAAGATCGTTTCGTTGGTCCACAGCGCACGCGAAAAGTCCGTTTTAATCAGGCCCGGTGCAACCGCATTGACGCGAATGTTACGCGGTCCCAACTCCTTGCCCATCAATTTGGTCAAGGAAATGACGGCGGCCTTGGAAACGGAATACAGGCCGATAAACGGCATGGGGCTGAACCCGGCGATACTCGCCAGATTGACGATCGCACCGCCGCCGACTTTGTCCATGTGCGGAGCAACGGCTTTTATTACCGAGAAATATCCCGCAACGTTGGTTTCGAGTATTTTCATGAACATACTCGTGTCGCCGTCGATGGCCAAACCGAAATGCGGGTTGGTGGCGGCGTTATTGATCAGCACATCGATGCGCCCCAGTTCATCGGATACGCGGGCGACCATCGCCTGTACCTGGTCTTCCTTGCCGCAATGGCAAGCAATCGGGAAGGCGCGAACGTCGTACTTGTCCTTGACTTCCTGCGCCACCTGATCCAGCATTTCCTGCTTACGCGAAACCAGAGCCACATCGCAGCCCAGCGAGGCCAGCCCGAAAACGATCTCTTTTCCGATTCCGCGACTCGCTCCGGTTACGATGGCAACCTTCCCTTTCATGCTCATTTTATCCAGCATGTTTTCCTCCAATGCAAATAATGGCTTCCTAAGTTGTTTCGAACCTCAGCAGGTTGTAGCACAAGCATCATCCAACCGCAAGCCAACGGATTCGGCTTGTTACCCATTTTAAATGGTCACATTTCTCGTATTCTTTCAATCCCTTGTTGACAGTTTCGAGTCAAGCTCGTTACAATATATAATAGCAATGAATCATGAACAAAGTTGTCGAATCATTTCAATCAGCGCAGAGGAAGATTATGGCTAAAAAGCAGTATGGTATCGGTTTGTTAGGATGGGTTCTGATTTCGTACCTCGTACTAAGCCTTCTTTCGATATCCGGTTGTGCCGTAGGCGGTGGATCGACGGACGACTTCCTCATCGACGGCGACAAGGAAACCAGCAACGTTCCAGACGGTGACACGCCCGACGGCGATACACCCGATGGCGACACACCAGACGGCGACTCTCCAGATGGCGACACACCAGATGGCGACACACCAGATGGAGACGCTCCCGACGGCGATACCACTGCCGATGGTGACAAAACGGATGGGGACACGGTAGTGGACGGAGACACTCCCGTAGACGGCGATACTCCGGTGGATGGCGATACACCCGTTGACGGAGACTCCCCAGTAGATGGCGATACGCCGGTTGATGGTGATCTGCCCTGCCCCGACTACGACGGCAACCCGGATCTTCCCGATCCGGAGTTCATCGACAACGACTGCGACGGCATCGACGGTTCCCTTTCCGGAGCGATCTTTGTAGATCCGGTCAACGGAAACGATCTGCTCTACAGTGGCAGCGCCGAAAAACCGGTCAAGACCATCGAACGCGCGTTCGTTCTGGCAGTCGAGCAGGATAAAGACGTTTATCTGGCCATCGGCCAATATCCCGGCCAGATCAGCCTGCAAGACGGTGTGAGCGTATACGGCGGCTTCAACCCGGCCAACGGCTGGGCCCGCGAAGCAACAGGCACGGAGTTGTATGTCGATAACGTCGATGATACCAGCAACTTGCGTGCGGTACTCGCAGAGGATCTGACCCGCACCACCGAATTGGCTTTCGTAACCATTCGCACCACCAGCAACTATAACGCACCATCCGGCTCCAACTTCGGTGTCTGGATCAAGGATTGCCTGACCGTGAGGGTGCATCACTGCCGCCTGTTCATCGGAGACGGCGCATCCGGTACCGATGGGGAAAATGGTGTCGGCGGAGCCAATGGCACTCCCGGCAATCCCGGCGAAAATGGTTATCGCGACCTGACCGGCTGGGGCGATCGCCCACAAGGCGGCAACGGCGCAAGAGCCGTTTGTGGTGAAACCTACGGCGGCAAAGGCGGAAAAGCCGGATGGGGTGCGGGAGACAACGACACCAATGGCGAAAACGGAACCACCCCGCCCGATGGCGGCAACTACGGCTTAGGCTCCAGCATCGGCGATGGCGGAGTCGGTCAACCCGGCGATCCCGGTCAGGCCGGTACGGACGGCCTTGGCGGAAACGAAACCGGCTTGGTCACGCAGGCGGGCATGTGGATCGGTTCTGCGGGGCTGCAAGGCGGAGACGGCAAAAACGGCACCGGTGGCGGCGGCGGTGGCGGTGGCGGCGGCACCGATGGCGGCGCATGGTACAACTCTGCCGGTTGGGGCGGTGGCGGCGGCGGCGGCGGCTCGGCGGGCTGCATGGGTACGCGCGGTCGCGGCGGTGCGCCGGGCGGCGGTTCGATCGGTATCTTTTACTATCGTTCTACGGCATCCGCATTCGCGAATGAAATCGTCGTCGGTAACGGCGGCGCTGGCGGCGACGGCGGCGAGGGCGGCACGGGCGGCACAGGCGGCGCTGGTGGCGCTGGCGGCGCATTCTGGCAGGGCAACGGCGATGCCTCCGGCTCTGGCGGCAATGGCGGCAACGGTGGCAACGGCGGTCGCGGCGGTCATGGCGGCGGCGGCGGTGGTGGCGTCAGCTACGGAGTTTTCGTTTACCAGCCACCGGAGGACAGCAGCACTTACGTGGAAAACAACGACATTCAGGTGGGCTTCGGCGGACCGGGCGGAAATTCTCATGCCACGGGCGATCTCTTCCAGGGAAAAACGGGTGAATCCTTGCAAGTCAAGATCGTCGAAATGACCAGGTAATTTTTCGGTCTTATATTCCTATCTGTAAACTTCTGCGGCCTGCCACTTATCGGCAGGCCGTTTTCGTATCGCATCACGTTACAACACGAGGCAGCACATCACTCTGTGAAACTCCGTTTCTAACTTTTACTCGTTCCATCCCGTTTTTTTATTTGAAATTATTTTTCTTTAGGAACGGAATAATTTTTCCTCTTCCCGCATCTCAATGCATGAACGGTCGCTAACTCGCGTTCCCCATGTATTCACTCGGACGATCGTTCATGATACAACATTGCTCGACACATCATTGTACGATTCATATACCAAAACTTGAAACGCAAGGAGAAAAAACTATGAGCCATCACGACATTGAAACCCAGGAAGTTGCTCCCCGTATTCCTCTTATCGGCGAAACCGCTCCGTCATTCACCGCCATGACAACCCAGGGCGTAATCAATTTCCCCGAAGATTACAAAGGAAAATGGACCATCCTGTTCAGCCACCCGGCGGATTTTACCCCGGTCTGCACCACGGAATTCATGACTTTCGCAAAAATGCAGAATGAATTCCGCGAACTGAACACCGAACTGATCGGTCTTTCTATCGACAGCCATTTCTCACATATCGCCTGGCTGCGCACGATCAAGGAAAAGATCGAATACAAAGGCATGAAAAATGTGGAAGTCAAATTCCCGGTGATCGCGGATCTGAAAATGGATGTCGCTAAAAGCTTCGGCATGGTGATGCCTAACGCCAGCGACACCCAGGCCGTTCGTGCGGTCTTCTTTATCGATCCGGAAGCCAAGATTCGCGCGCTGGTTTACTATCCGCTGGCCAATGGCCGCAATTTCGACGAGATCAAGCGCCTGCTGGTCGCCATGCAGACTTCGGACAAACACGGAATTGCCACTCCGGCGGACTGGCGTCCCGGCGACGACGTAATCATTCCTCCTCCGGGATCCTGCGGACAGGCCGCCGAGCGTATGGAAAGCCAGAGCGACGATCAGTACTGCCTGGACTGGTTCATGTGCTTCAAGAAACTGAAAGCGTAATTTCCGTTAGAAATTACCGGGCACCTTGATCTTTCAACTTTGATCCGGTCAAGCCGGGGAGGACCACCTCCCCGGTTTTGTTTTATCTACTTCTCCGAATAATGAAGCAAAACGGGAAGCGAGGCTATTTAAGGACACACAATCAAAACCAAGGTACCCACCATCTGAATTTGTATAAGTAAAAGGCCGAGGCGATTGCCCCGGCCTTTTTTGTTCCATTCAGCAAGGAGACTTCCCTACTTAACTTTTACAATTTGAAAACGCCTTCGCCGTACGGTCAGTGCCAGAAGCAATCCGGCGAATAACCACATAGCCGAAGTCGATTCCGTCTGATGGCAGCCATCGTCGTCATCATCGAAGCCGTCGCCGTCGGTGCTTTCATCGCCATCGGCGTCGTCGCCGTCCGCGTCATCTCCATCGACGACACCGTCTCCATCGGTTCCATCGCCGTCGATAACCAGATCGCCGTCGACTAAATCACCATCGATCATGTCACCGTCGGGCATGTCGCCGTCAGGCATATCACCGTCAGGCATATCACCGTCGGGCATATCGCCGTCAGGCATGTCACCATCGGGCATGTCGCCGTCAGGCATGTCACCATCGGGCATGTCGCCATCAGGCATGTCACCATCGGGCATGTCGCCGTCAACACCATCACCATCAACGACCGGGGTGACATCTTCCAGTAGAACCGTAAATCCGGCGGCATCCTTATCCGCAGCGTTCGATACGATGTGGAAGAACAGTGCAGTCTCTTCCATATACTCAGGGAGATCGAAGCCGAGAGCCTGGGCATCCGCCGGAATCTCGATTGCCGTTCCCTGACAGGTTTCCGAGTCGTCGCAATCGAGCATGAAGGCTGCTGTCAGTGCGGAACCGCTATTGTTGGAGAAGCTCAGCTTGTAGCTGTGTTCCGCTTCCAATGAAGCGAACAGGAACAGATCCAGCCCGGATACGGCTGCCCCGTCGACACAGGGAGATTCGATAGCGGCATAAGCGTGCGCACCACCGAAGTCCGCTTCATACAGATCGTCCACGAAGATTTCCTCGGTGTTAAAGCAGCCATCACCGACCGCAAGCGCTTCGCAGGCTTGATCGAAGCAACCGCCTTCGATATCCGCATCCCCTTCGAGAATCGCACAGGCCGTCCAGTCGTCCTGACCGGTGCAGGGCAGCGCCACGCAGACTTCGCCTTCCATTTCGTATCCATCGTCACAGATACAGGCGTAGGTTTCGCCATCCACCTGGCAGCTGGCATATTCCATACACAGGCTGTCGAGCTGTTCGTTTTCATCGGCTACGCCGTTGCAGTTGCTGTCCACGCCGTCGCAGAGTTCATCCGAAGGAGTTCCCGGCGTGCAGCTATCTACTTCCTGACCTTCCACACAACTAGTAGAACCGGTCGCCGCACAGGCTCCCACGCCGCAGTCGGTGTCCAGGCTGACGTAACCCTCATCGGTGGAGCCATCGCAGTTGTCATCCACATTGTCACAGGTGACGTCGTCTGCCGCAGGCTCACCCGGCGTGCAGATATCCACCACCTGGCCATCTTCACAGCTAGTATAACCCGCCTCCGCACAGGCTCCCACGCCGCAGTGGATATCCAAGCTGACATAACCTTCATCGGTGGAGCCGTCGCAGTTGTCATCCACGCTGTCGCAGGTGACATCGTCCGCTGCCGCTTGACCCGGTGTACAGCTATCCAGCACCTGGCCATCTTCACAACTTGTGGAACCGGTAGCCGCACAGGCTCCCACGCCGCAGTCGGTCTCCAGGCTGACGTAACCCTCATCTGTGGAACCGTCGCAGTTGTCATCCACGTTGTCGCAGGTAACATCGTCTGCCGCAGGCTCACCCGCAACCGCATCACACTCCGTGGTGATTCCATCGACGGTGCAGACCATCACGCCTTCCGCTTCGCAGGCACCGACACCCACATAGCAAACGTCATCCAGGTCTTCGTAGAGTTCGTCGGTTTCTTCGTTGCAGTTGTTGTCGTATCCGTCGCACCATTCATCCGCCTCGGGATAGCAGTCTTCACCGCAGGCACCCGGATCGTCGTCGCAATCATCACCACCAAGCTTCGGCTCGTTGTAGCGTTCGCCCGCACAGTAACCGTCTTCATCGGCATCGTCATCGGCGCTATCGGGACAGACATCGACGATATCCGCCACACCGTCTTCATCGGTATCGGCCAAGCCACAGTTGTCACCTACAAATCCGGGTTCGCACTCGCACTCATTGGGAGCGACGCAAGTGCCGTGTTCACTGCAAACCGTGGAATCGTAGTAGGCAATACCACCGCAGGCAACCACGCAATCCGCACCCGGAGTCGGACACAGATAGCCGTCCTCGATCGTACAGACCGACGAGCAGCCATCGTTGTTATCGGTATCTTGATCGTCGCATTCTTCATCGCCGACAACCAGACCATCGCCGCAAACCGAGAAGCAACTGGTAGCGCCTTCACCGGAATTAAATCCTTCATCACAGGCGATACATTCCGACTGACCGGATTGATCGTTGTAGTATCCAATGGGACAGGCCGTACAGACAGAGTTGCCACTGCCAGTGGAATATTCACCCGGCTGGCAGGACAGACATGCACTCTGACCAGCCTCACCGATATACGTCCCCGCAGCACAAGGTGTGCATTCCGAACTACCTTCTGTTGCTGCAATCGTTCCAATGGGACATTGCTGGCAGCTATCGCTTCCCAATTCACTCGCAAACAGTCCAGCCGGGCAAAGCACACAGGCCGTCAAACCCGTGCTTGCCGCATAACTGCCTACAGCACAAGGCACACACGCCACCTGACCTGTCAGATCGGTATAGCTACCCGCCGCACAGGCGGTACAAGACGTATTCCCTGTACCACTGGCAAAGGTTCCGGCGTCACAAGCCACGCAGGAAGCCTGACCCGTAGCGTCGGTATAGCTACCCGCCGCGCAGTCGGTGCAAGACGTATTTCCCGTGCCGCTGGCAAAGGTTCCGGCATCGCAAGCCACGCAGGAAGCCTGACCTGTAGCGTCGGTATAGGAACCCGCAGCGCAGTCGGTGCAAGACGTATTTCCTGTGCCGCTGGCAAAGGTTCCGGCATCGCAAGCCACGCAGGAAGCCTGACCCGTGGCGTCGGTATAGCTACCCGTGGCGCAGTCGGTGCAAGACGTATTCCCTGTACCGCTGGCAAAGGTTCCGGCGTCGCAAGCCACGCAGGAAGCCTGACCTGTAGCGTCGGTATAGCTACCCGCCACACAGGCGGTACAAGACGTATTCCCTGTGCCGCTGGCAAAGGTTCCGGCGTCGCAAGCCACGCAGGAAGCCTGACCTGTAGCGTCGGTATAGCTACCCGCTGCGCAGTCGGTACAAGACGTATTCCCTGTGCCGCTGGCGAAGGTTCCGGCGTCGCAAGCCACACAGGAAGCCTGACCTGTAGAATCGGTATAGGAACCCGCAGCGCAGTCGGTACAAGTAGTATTCCCGGTGCCGCTGGCAAAGGTTCCGGCGTCGCAGACAGAGCATTCAGCACTACCGGTACTACTGGCATAAGTACCCGCATCGCAGTCGGTACAAGTAGTATTACCCGTGCCGCTGGCGAAGGTTCCGGCGTCACAAGACACGCAGGAAGCCTGACCTGTAGAATCGGTATAGGAACCCGCAGCGCAGTCGGTACAAGTAGTATTCCCGGTGCCGCTGGCAAAGGTTCCGGCGTCGCAGACAGAGCATTCAGCACTACCGGTACTACTGGCATAAGTACCCGCATCGCAGTCGGTACAAGTAGTATTACCCGTGCCGCTGGCGAAGGTTCCGGCGTCACAAGACACGCAGGAAGCCTGACCTGTAGCGTCAGTATAGGAACCCGCCGCGCAGGCGGTGCAGGAAGTATTACCCGTGCCGCTAGCATAGGTTCCGGCGTCGCAAGCCACGCAGGAAGCCTGCCCTGTCAAATCCGTATAGGAACCCGCCGCACAGTCGGTGCAGGAGGTATTTCCCGTGCCGCTAGCGAAGGTTCCGGCATCGCAAGCCATGCAGGAAGCCTGCCCTGTCAAATCCGTATAGGAACCCGCCGCACAGTCGGTGCAGGAGGTATTTCCCGTGCCGCTAGCGAAGGTTCCGGCGTCGCAAGCCACGCAGGAAGCCTGACCTGTAGCGTCGGTATAGCTACCCGCAGCGCAATCGGTGCAAGACGTATTTCCCGTGCCGCTGGCAAAGGTTCCGGCATCGCAGACAGAGCATTCAGCACTACCGGTACTACTGGCATAAGTACCCGCATCGCAGGCAGAGCAGGAAGTGCTTCCGGAGGTATCGGCATAGCTCCCTGCCAGACAATCATTGCAAGTTGTTGCGCCGGAAATGTCTTGGTAGGTTCCCGGCGGACAACTGGTGCAATAAGCCTGCCCGGTGAGGCCGTTAAAGAAGCCAGCGGGACAGTCATCACAGGCCACACTTCCCGTGCCAGCAGCATAGGTGCCGGTCGGGCAAGCGGTGCAGGAATCCTGTCCGGTGGAACTGGCAAAGGTTCCCGCAGCGCAATCGGTACAAGACGTATTCCCGGTTCCACTGGCGAAGGTTCCGGCATCGCAAACCACGCAGGAAGCCTGACCCGTCAATTCGGCATAGCTACCCACCGGGCAGTCGGTGCAAGACGTATTTCCTGTGCCGCTGGCAAAGGTTCCGGCGTCGCAAGCCACGCAGGAAGCCTGACCTGTAGCGTCGGTATAGCTACCCGCGGCGCAGTCGGTGCAGGAGGTATTTCCTGTGCCGCTGGCGAAGGTTCCGGCATCGCAAACCACGCAGGAAGCCTGACCTGTAGCGTCAGTATAGGAACCCGCGGCGCAGTCGGTGCAAGACGTATTTCCTGTGCCGCTGGCAAAGGTACCGGCGTCACAAGCAAGACAATAAATTTGGCCAGGCAAGGCAGTATAGCGACCCTCAGCACATTCGGTGCAGGAGACCTGGCCTGTCTGATCATTGTATGTTCCAGCCGCACAAAGGGAGCAGGAAGTCTGACCCGTCAATTCGGCATAGCTACCCACCGGGCAGTCGGTGCAGGAAGTATTCCCGGTTCCACTGGCGAAGGTTCCGGCATCGCAAGCCACGCAGGAAGCCTGACCCGTAGAGTCGGTATAGGAACCCGCGGCGCAGTCGGTGCAGGAGGTATTTCCTGTGCCGCTGGCATAAGTTCCGGCGTCACAAGCCACGCAGGAAGCCTGACCTGTAGCGTCAGTATAGGAACCCGCCGCGCAGTCAGTACAAGACGTATTTCCCGTGCCGCTAGCAAAGGTTCCGGCGTCGCAAGCCACGCAGGAAGCTTGACCTGTAGCGTCAGTATAGGAACCCGCCGCGCAGTCAGTACAAGACGTATTTCCCGTGCCGCTGGCGAAGGTTCCGGCGTCGCAAGCCACGCAGGAAGCCTGACCCGTAGAGTCGGTATAGGAACCCGCTGCACAGGCGATACAAGTAGTATTTCCTGTACCGCTGGCAAAGGTTCCGGCGTCGCAAGCCACACAGGCATCCGACGTAGTTTGACCGGTTAAAGCATTGTAGGTTCCCGCCGGACAGGCCGTGCAAGTTACGCCATCCCCGTAGAACCCGGTATCACATGCACAGGTGAAGCTTCCCACCGTGTTGGTGCAGGTGGCGTTATCGTCACAGTTGTCCGTGTTTTCCGTACACTCATTGATATCCGCGCAGTTGGAGGGCTGATTCGCATCGCAAGCGTAGCCATCTTCCACCGTACAGGTGGAGGAGCACCCGTCTCCGTCGTCGGTGTCGTCATCATCGCACTCTTCGCCCGTAACGACGTTACCGTCGCCGCATACGTTGTAACAGGTTGTGGCGCCTTCATCCGAATTGAAACCGAACGGACATTCGGTACAACTGGCCTCACCCGTGCTTGGGTTGTAGTATCCGGCGGGACAATTCGTGCACGAACTCTGCGCCGTCTGATCGTTGTAGGTTCCGGCGGGACAATCATCACAGGCCATGCTTCCCGTACTATCAGCATAGGTGCCGGTCGGACAAGCCGTACAGGAGGTGCCGCCGCTGCTGGAAGCGAAATATCCAACCGAACAGGGAATACATTCGCTCTGGCCTGCTGAGTCGGTATATGACCCCACAGGGCAGTCATCACAGGAAGTGCTTCCGGTAGAATCGGCATAGCTGCCTGCCAGACAGTCGGTGCAAGCCGTCTGGCCGGTATTGGCCTGGTAAGATCCCATCGGACAAACGACACAAGATGCTTGCGCGGGTATATTGTTGTAGGTTCCCGCAGCGCAGTCATCACAGGCCGTGCTTCCCGTACTTGCAGCATAGGTGCCGCTCGGGCAAGCGGTGCAGGAAGCCAGTCCAGCAGAACTACCAAAATATCCCGTCGCACAATCCAAGCAAGCAGTAATGGATGTCTGCCCGGTAAGTGCGTTATAGGTTCCTGCAGGACAGTTCGTGCAGGCCGTACTTCCGGTTGAATCCGCATATTCTCCAGTTGGACAAACTGTACAGGAACTCTGCCCTGTTGAACCATTATAGGTTCCGGTTGCGCAAAGGGTGCAAGAATCGTTTCCGGTGCCTGAAGCATAGCTGCCTTCCGGACAGGCGGAGCATTCCGTTTGCCCGGTAGAATCGGCATAGTAACCGGCGGCACAATCCAAACAGGCAGCAACGGATGTCTGGCCGGTCAACGCGTTATACGTTCCAACAGGACAAGCGGTGCAACTGGTACCGTCACCGTAATAACCCGCATCGCAGGCGCAGGTAAAGCTACCCGGCGTATTGGTGCAGGTGGCGTTGGTATCGCAATTGTGACCGCCATTTTGACCCAGACATTCATCGTAATCGATGCAAACCGTCGGCATGGGCGTGTTGTTGCAGAGCCAGCCGCTTTCCACTGTGCAGTCGGCTGCACAGCCGTCGCCGTCGTCGTTACCGTTGTCGTCGCATTCTTCACCGGCTTCAAGCGTTCCGTTTCCGCATTCGTCGTTGTACGTAATTTCCAGTTCTACGTAAGAAGGGTAAAATTCACCACTGAAGCTTGTAAACTGGAAGCTGTTCTGGCCGCCGTGGTTGTAACCAGGAAAATCCGTATAGGTGGAGGAAGTTACAATTTCATTATAGCAATCTGCACAATCACAGGCTCCTGTCATTGTGAGCGAACCGATGCTGGTCCCTTGAATCTCGATCGTAACATTTACATTGCTGCCACAAGTCGTTCCATACGCTGTCGCTTCGAAACTGAGAACTTTCGCAGAGCTCGGAAGAGGATCATTAAAGTATTGAGCCAGACCCGCACTACCACCCCAAACAGGAGGATCTGAATACCCGTGAGAACAGACGCAATCTGGATCCGGATAATCAATGGCATAATCGACCGTGATAGTGGTCGTTTTCGTTGCCGCCCATAACGGCGCGGACAAACAAACCAGCGCCAACACCAAGAAAACCCATACCATTCGTTTTCCCAACCGCATGTCTCCCTCCTTGATTTATGCAATTCTGCGTAGCGTACTTTTTCGGCTTGCGCCGGTTTATTTATTACTGCGTTATCCAATCCCAAAAGACACTATAGGCATATCAGCAAACAGGCAAATTGTCACGAGAAAATTTACCAAATAACAGTAATTCCACATTGATGAAATTTTCTTGTGTCTTCATTCATTTTGCTTTTAGGGCTAATCAAAGTTTACCACACTGTAATTACTATGCATTTTTGAGGCACAACCAGCAGGCGCTTCGGAGGTAAAAATAGAAGGATATTATGTATGAGAAAACCATGAAAAGAAGTATTCCCATATTGCCGTATCCAGTTTTTATTTAACCAGGTTACAAAGCACTACCACAAAAGTATTCAGCCAAGCAAATGGGCAAACAAGCCACTCTTAAGCATTAATCGGCGCTTGTTTAACTTTCTGAATTACTTTCTCGGTTTTCCCGGCAAAACGGCAACTCTTGACATTTTACCGCTTTTAGAGTGAAATGAATTGTATGCAGAACTGACACGTGCGTAAAATCGATCCATTCTCGAAGGTAACCAATATGCGAAATCATACCCTGCTGATTATTCTGGCTATCGTTGCCGGTATGCTCTGCGTTGTTTCTACCAACGCCAACGCCCAAGGCAATTACGACGTCGGTCAGATCGCCATTATCGAAGATATCCACGGCAACATTCTGCCTGAAAGCGGCATGTGCGATAACATGCTTTTCGCGCAGGGACTCTGCGTCAATCACGCCGCGCAAGCCTTCTACACTGCTCATCCCGACAATTACGATATCCTGGTTTTCTTCACTCCGAAGATTCTGGGTGCGTTGTTCGATGTCAAAATGGGTTTTCCCGTGCAAATCGCCGCCGAAGGCATCGGACTGGAGAGCACCAGTTTGTTCAATCCCGGCCAATTCGGATCGGACGGTCGCCTGAGGCAATGCGTAAAGATGGGTTCTCTACCCGACTTGCCTAATAATCCTAATGACTTATACACCATGCCACCAATCACCGGAATTGAGTTGTTGGCTCATGAAATCGGTCATCAATGGATGGCCTGGATCACCGTGGATCACAACGACGGACGCGGATCAATTCCCATCCTGCGTGGCTGGGAAAGCGACAGTCCCAACGGTCATTGGTCCTGCTGGTTCAACAATCACGGCTCGGTGATGTACGGTGGCAACCTGACCGACAACGGCGACGGCACATTCACCGATACCGGTTCCAGCCGTAAATACAGCCAGCTCGATCAATACCTGATGGGCTTGCGCACGGCAGATGAAGTAGACGACATGTGGTACGTCGATGTAGATGGAACCACGGAAGGTTGCCCATCGATGCCCAACCGGCCAGGCGGAGAATGGGTGCATGAAGGAACTCGCGTCAATTTCCCCATCGAGGATATCATCCGCGCCAACGGCCCGCGTGTGCCGGAATTGGAAAACTGCCACTTGAAAGCCGGATTCGCCATTTTCTATCAACCGGGTTCGCCTCCGACGAACTTCGACATCGCCAAAGTGGATTCCTATCGCACCGAACTCCAAAACTGGTGGCCGCAAGGCACCGATCTGCGCGGCTCTTTGGACACGCGGCTGGACGGCTGTGGCACAGGGACGGACACCTGCCCAGGAGAAGTTTCCTCCCAATGCGGCACGCCGGTCGATGGCGATAGCATAGATGGAGATGTCATCGATGGAGATAGCGGCTGCACGTTCAACGAGTTTCGCTGCAATGGAACCGACTCGGTGGAAATTTGCAATCCCTCCGGTGAATGGGTGTGGTTGCAGAATTGCGGCAACGGGCAAGTCTGTAAAGGTGGTATGTGTGTAGATGTCACGGATGGAGACAGCATCACGGATGGCGATGAACTTCCCGCAGACGGGGATACATCATCCCCCGATGGCGACAAACCCCAACCGGACGGCGACCAAATCGATGGTGATAATTCCGTAGTAGATCCCGCAGATGGAGATAACACCACGTCGAATCCCAATACCCCAGAATATCCAACCGATACAGACGGCGACCTGTTGTATCCGGTTGGAAATAATGGCGAAACGAATCCCTCCGGTTCCGGTAGCGGCTGCTCGCACAGTGGCGACAACTCGACGTCAACAGAAACCGTCTTGCTGCTTACGATGCTGCTAAGCTGTTTGTTTCAGCGAGATAGAAAAAGACGCTTGGGATAATGAGTTTAGTCATCATTTTTCTACCCACCACAGAAAAAGCGGAGTTCCAGACAGTTGGAACTCCGCTTAAAATCGCTGAACGATGAAACTTGCTTAGCCGAAGTGTTTTTCTTCTTCGTGCTCGGCTCCGATAGCGTCCGGTTCAACGTCGCGGCCAGCTACCGGATTCTTGCCGTGCTCTTTGTACCATTCGTGCTGGATCAACAGGTTCATGATTTCATTGGTGCCGGTCCAGATCATCATCAGGCGGGAATCACGCAGCAGGCGTTCCACCGGGTAAACATCGCAATAACCGATACCGCCCATCACCTGCATGGCACGATTGACGGCTTCCCAAGAGGCTTCGGTGCAGATTTTCTTGGATTCGGAAACCATACGGCGCGGATCCTGTCCGCTGTCTGCCAAGATGGCCGTAGTCCACACCAGCGCGCGGGCAGCATCGAGTTTGGCAACCGCTTCGGCGATATGGAAACTGACCGCCTGGAACTTCTGAATCGTCT
This sequence comes from Myxococcota bacterium, assembly GCA_965140415.1. Taxonomy (GTDB): domain Bacteria; phylum Myxococcota_A; class SURF-8; order SURF-8; family SURF-8. The sequence continues at coordinate 1,325,459 of OZ223209.1, read as the reverse complement.
GGCCAAAGGCACGCCGCTTGGTGCTGTAGCGCGTTGCCACTTCCAAAGCCGCCCGACCAAGCCCCACCGCACCGGCAGAGGTCGTCATACGTTCCGGGACCATCATGCGGTTGAACACTTCCGCTCCGCGATTTAGACCCAGAATCACGTTTTCCTTGGGTACGAAGGTATCGTGAAACGCGATGCGCGCCGTTCCGCCACCTTTGGCGCCCATCAAGCCGAACAAGTGCTCCACCTGCACGGTATCGTCGCGATCCACCAATAATGCGGAAATCTGCTGATGCGGTTTCTTGTCCTCATCGAAGTTCGTGCGAGCGTAAACCAGGAAATAGTCCGCGCCTTCCCCTCCGACGATGAAACGCTTCTGCCCGTTCAACAAAAAGCCACCCTCGGTTTCAACAGCGCGAGTCGTTGCGCCGAAAAAGTCCGACCCGCCACGTGGCTCGGTCAACGCTTCGGCCACAAATTTTTCACCCTTCAATGTCGGCAGCAGGTATTTCTCTTTCTGCTGCTCGGTACCGAATACGTTGATGGCTTCGCCTACGATGCTCACCAGCGAATACAGGCAACTGAGCGGCGCTCCCAAAGTGCCAAGTTCTTCCAGCGCACAGACTTCCGCACGCCAGTCCAGCCCGCCACCACCGTATTTCGGATCGAAACGTAGGCCAAGCAGGCCGCGTTTGGCCGCTGCCACCAGGTATTGCTTGGGAAAGTGAATCTTCTCCGCTTCCATGTCGTGAATCAATTGCGGGGGAACGTCTTCTTTTAGGAATGTACGAACGCGATCACGAACGTTGCGTTCCCGGTCGGTTAACAGATGATCAAACATATCAGCCTCCCATGGTTCGGATTTGTTCCGATACTATCATGTACACAGGTGCGACGGCAACGCACCTGTTATCGTTTTTTGTGAATTCACTACGATTTGGAGATTCCCTACCCTGTAGCAACGGGTATTGTCACTGCTGCTCGGCAATCAACTGCTTGCTTTCTTCAATCAAGCGTTCCCGCTCGGATGGAATGATACGCGGGAGCACAATGTAAAAGCGCGTCCCTTTGCCCGGTTCGCTCTCCACCTTGATTTCTCCGCCATGACGCTGGATGATACCGTAAACCACCGACAACCCCAGGCCGGTTCCGGTGCCCACTTCCTTCGTGGTAAAAAACGGCTCGAAGATATGCTCCCGCACGTCTTCGGGCATACCGGAACCGTTGTCCGCTACGGTAATAAACACCTGTCCGTTATCCGCACCGGTGCGAATCAACAGCTCTCCTTGTTCTTTTTCCTGCATCGCATGCGCCGCATTGACGATCAGATTTAACAACACCTGCTTGATCTGTTGCGGATAGCCAATAAAGGGAGGTAGCTTTTCGTCCAATTCTTCGACCACGGTTATGTTGCGCTTGAGTTCGTGGTGGCTGATGCGCAGAGTCTGCTTGATCAACTTGTTCAGGTTTTCCTCGTAGGGTTGCTCGCCGCCATGATGCGAAAATTCTTTCAGGTCGCGCACGATCATGCGCACCCGCCCGATTGCATCCAACATGTCCTGCGCCATATCGGGAAGCTGGGCCTGCATTTCACGAATGGGATTCTCTTCGCCGCTAGGCAATAGCTCATCAATGCGAGAGGACAACCCGGTTTTACCTTCGCTGCGAATCTCTCCAAGCAGTTTTTCCATGGAATTCAGTTGCTCGGACAGATTCCCTTGCAGCATCTCCCAGATTTCGAGGTTGTTGGTCAATACCGTCACAGGGTTATTGATTTCGTGGGCCACACCCGCCACCAGTTGCCCCAATGACGCCATTTTCTCGTTCATGAGAATCTGTGTTTCAAGCTGTTTCTTTTCCGTGATGTCCCGGGCAATCTGGATGCAGCGCCCTTCCGAATCGTTGCGAATCGGCGTGATCGAAAAATCGTATTGCCGGTTTTTGACCACCATCTCACGATTCTGCGGCAGGCGTAGTTCTTCGCCTTCCATACGTACCGAACAGGTTTTGCATTGCTCGGTATCGCAGCCCAGCACGGCATGACAGGGAAAGCCGACGCCGTCACCGAAGCGCCGGATCGCCACCATGTTCATGAACACCACCATACCGTCGAGATTGGTCACGAGCACCAGATCGTGCAGGTTATTGAATACGGAAAACAGCGCGATGTTGCGGGTCGCCTCGGCATAGTCGATCTTGTCATCCAACGCTTTCTGGCTCTGCTGTTCCGGTTGAGTTTTCGATCGGCTCAGATGCACCACGGCCAAGGACAGACACACGGCAAAAAGCCCGATCATCAAGCCGCTGTGAAGATTCGACCAGAGCATTACCACCACGACCGCCAGCAAATCCAGCAAAAGAACGGCGATCAGAAACCTGCGCCCGCGCCGATCCATACCTTCCGCCCACAATCCAAGCAGCGGAAAGATGAAAGCCACCAGCAACAGTAATAACGGTAATCCCGTCCCCAAAAGCGTATCGACCATGATGCCCTCGTTCTGCCCCAATATTTACGTGTTATCCCGGTCGTGTTTCCGCCCGACCATTCGCTACTGTTACAGATCGGACAACAAATGGCAAGAATTTTCATGGCTGCAATCCTAGGCAGACAATATACAGAAGCGGAGGAATAAGGCAACAACCGGCTGCTTGATTGGTTCACCTGCGAACAGGCACCTCTATCTAGCCGTCATTATTCGGGATTTCTTGAGAACGAGGAAGGCTTGGCCAATGTGTTTGCCTGTAAAGCCGCATCCAGAACCACCGTTCCGTGACGATCCGTGCGCAATATGCCGGGTAGCTGCTCACGCATGCGTTGCCAGTCTGTATCCGAGAGATAACGCGCCAGACGCCGATTCATCGCCAACACCACGGACTCCGGCTTCAACTCCTGCCCCATCGCGGCCAGTGTCTCCACGCGTCCCGGTCCAAAGCAGACGACCGCCAGTGGCGCATCCGGCAATCGGGCTGCCAATTGCTGCCAATCGGTTTTTGTCATCCGATGCGGCTGCACTGCAATCAGCAAACGTCCCTTCCCGGCAGGCATATCTAACAGCCGAGCCCGTGGCGCAGAACGACGTCCCCCCTCTTTCTCGAACAGCCAGACAACGCTTTGCCGTGTACCTTCCTTAAGCATACAACGCCGCAGGGGACCATCCCGACGGCATGTCCCCGCCCGCCAAAGGAATTCTACTTCTTCAACAGAAAACAGCGACTCCAGCGCCTGCTGCGCCGCCTGCTCCTGATCATTAAACGTGCTGCGCCACAAACGCGTTACACGACTTTGTCCTGTATTCCACAGCACCGGAGCGATGACCCGTTTTACCGGATCCGAGCGATTTTCCGAAAGCCTACCAGGAGACACCAGTTGCACACCGCCGTCATCCTGATGAACGAATACGGTGCTGCCTTGCGACATGGGCGGAATCAGCGCGGTCCATTCTTCCAGCCATGGCGGCGGATAGAAATAACGCCACACTGTCATCAGAAACGCCAGCAACAGACACAACAGGCTTGCACAGGCCAAGGTTTTACGTCCACTCCAAGCCGACCATAAACGACTTTCCGGCTGTCCGCGTTGCCCGTGCAGCGGCGGGATGGACTGCAATAGAAACCACAGTCCCAACCAATACAAACCCAAAATCCACACCGGCAGATCCGGCAGGGCCAAACTGCTGAAGCTCGGCTTTACCAGCCACCCTTGCCATGCAACCATGATGTCAAACAGCCTGCTTGGAACTGACACCAGCCATCCGGCCAGCAGATCGAATCCCAATAGCCAGAACCCGGTCACCAGTCCCAATAAAGGAATAATCCCCAGCGCAAAAACCGGCACGACCAGTACGTTGACCAGCGGTCCTACCAGCGAAAGGCGATGAAAAGAGGAAACAATTACCGGTGCGGTGGCCAGAAAACAGACCAGACTGGTGATGGTCACTAACAGGAGGTAGTCGATTATGCGCCCCCGCCAGCGCTTCTCGAAAAGAATGCGGCGCAGCGCCAGCGGTAACGCGGCCTGAATGCGGCGCACGGCCAGCACGATGGCCAACACCGAAAGAAAGCTCAACTGGAACCCGACTTCAAACAGGGCGTAAGGAGTGGCGATCAGTATAATCAGCGCCGCAATGCACAAGCTGTTAATGGCGTCCGAGCGACGCCACAGCAAACGTCCCAACAGATAGATACTGATAACCAGTCCCGCACGCAAGGTCGCCACCCGCAGTCCGGCCATACAGGCGTATAGCCACATGGCAGGCAGGGCGGCAAAGCTGGCCGCCTGCTCGGCACGAACGTAATGCAGCAGCATTTCCGAACGCCGCCACAAAATCGCAACCAGGTGGTAAATCCATAGCGTCAAAACTCCCAGGTGCATCCCTGAAATCGCCAGCAAATGCGCCGTCCCGGCCTGCTGAAAAATCTGCGACACGCTCCCGTCCAGCCCCTTGCGCATCCCTAACACCAGCGCCTTCAACGCCTCCGCCGTTTGCGGAGGAGCCTGCTGCTCCAACCAATAAGCCAACTCACTGCGCATCCGTTCGATACGGACGATCCATCCCGGATTCTCCGGTCCGTTCACGATGCGCACGCTGCGACTACTCTTTACATACGCGGTCGCATAGATACCGCGCCGATTGAGATAGGTGGCGTAGTCGAAAGCACCCGGGATGCCTTCATCGCGGGTGGGTCGAGCCATGATGCGCGCCTGTACACGATCCCCGGCTCGCCACGGCATGGATCGATCCGTAATGTAAAGCAGCACGAGCCCCTGACAGGCTTGCTTTGCTCGTCCACTCTCCGGAAGACGACAGCTCTGCGCCTTTAGCAGCAGATGACTGGCGCGCGCGCCCCGTTCGGGAGCTTCTTGCACGATGGCGGTTAACAGCATAGGTCGGTTGGCATACTCGTACAACAGGTGATCCGGTGGAATCGATGACTCCGCCTTATGCGGTATTAGCCGCAGACCCAATAGCATTGCGGCAACAAATAGCAGTGTAATACTGAATAGATAGCGACTATGAGAGCGCCAAAGGACAACAAGCAGCATTCCCGCCGGAACGAACTGCCACCAGCAGGCCATCTCGGCATGAGCCAGGCAAAGCCCGACAATCAGTCCGGTAACGACCAGCAGCAGCGGTCTGGCCGCCAGGCCCTGTAGCTTTTCGCGCAGGGTCACAAACATGGGAGAAACGCGTTCCATCATTATAAGGTGCGAAACAAGTAGGACAGAATATGTCGCAGGTGTAATTGAGACGATACAGTATTGAACTCACGGAAAACACTGCCTTTTCCTTTGTAAAATGATTTTAATAATACTATCATTGAGGAAACGTTATCAAAGTGGTTGTAAGCTAAGGAAATTCTTGAATATGGCACGAACACAGAACGTCTATTATGCCAAATGGATTCGTGATCTGATTGCTATCTACTCGAAACATTCGATCCAAATCAAAACGTATTACGGTGAAAATAAAACGTGGCTGAAACCGGGCCTTATAGTCTTTCTCATCATATTCTTATTTACGGTATGCTTGGGAATTCTATGTCATTTTACGGATTTGTTAAACGATTATTGGCAAGGAGTTGCTGTTGAAATGGTCGGTGTGACCATGGAAATCTTTCTTGTGGTCATTATTCTTGGAATCTTCGAACACAAACAAAAACAGCAAAATAGAATCGAGCATCTTCGTCGTCAGATCGATGATTACAAGGACGTAGATAACGAGCTTGCAAAGGCGACGATCGGCTCGGCTTTACAAGAACTTGCATCTTATGGAGTTACGGACATCGATTTCAGCGGGTGGAAAGTAAAAGACTTTTCCTTTTTTGATATAGACATTAGCTCATTGAAGGAAAGTAAATTCTCAAATGGTTTCAGTCATAGGAATAATTTTAGCAAATTGGTGAATGTCGACTTCTCAGTTGTTGATTGTGAAGCGGTTCAGTTTGGTATTGGAAAATTATCCTTTGCTGAATTTGAAAATTGCTCTTTTCATTGTTCGAGATTGTGCAAAGCTAATTTTACCAATTCAGAACTCGTATGGGATGAAGACCAAGTTAAGGCGGACCCCGCAGATTGGGAAGAAATTGAACGAGATGAAAACTTGAAGGAAATCGATATCATTCCAATTTATAAACCCGCTTTCAGCGGAGCCGATCTAAGAGGTGCAGTTTTCGACAGATGCTTGCTCCATAACGCAGATTTCCGAGAAGCGGAAAATATTAATGAAGCTAGCTTTATTGGCACAGAAGGGCTGGACACTTGCTACTTCGATAAAGGCATCATACTAAAAACAACATAAAACGATCAGAAGAATGACATTAGACTTGAGGCATCACAAATAAATATTTCAACTTACTAGCTGAACCACCTACATCCAGGCAAGGAGATCACATGTCCGATACACACAGCTTTAAAGGATATTCTCTCGTATCCTGCGGAGTCATGCGCCCGGAGCTGACGAAGTTGCAGGAAGAAGGCTGGCTCGATGCCGACCAGATCTACTACACCGCCCCCGGCCTACACGACAAACCGACGGAACTGGAAAGCCAGCTTCGCAAACAACTGGAAAAGGCGACGGCGCAGTCCGAGCGAGTGATCGTATTGTACGGAAAACGCTGCTACCTGGATATGAAACAGCCGGAAAAGAGCGTAGAAAGCATTATGGGTGAATACGGACCGGGAGTGACTCGGCTACAGGCCGCCAACTGCTTCGATTTTCTGGCCTCTGTGGAAGAGCGCAAAACGATGTATGAAGGCCAGGAACGGTATTGGTTGACACCAGGCTGGTTCCTGTACTGGAAGGCCGTCTTCGCGAACTGGGATGCCGGCATGAATAACGAAACCTTTCCCAAGCATGGCAAGGCCTGCCTGCTATGCCCCCTGGATTCGTTCAACGATGTCGCAATGAACGACCCGGAAAAGATCTTCGAGTTCTCCGACTGGATGGGCATTCCCATCGAGCCGCAACCGGTCGACCTGGAGCGGCTGAAATCGCTGCTGCTGGCGCAGTTGGGCTAGCTTCCCCCCTCTTCTCGGTAAGAGATCGACTTACAACAGATCTTTCGTCTTGGCAGAGAAAAACACCTGGATGTCGTCCCAGTATGCGTTGCAGGCTCCGCCGTTGTCGTTTTCGCCTTCCAGGCGTATGCGAATCTCTTTGACCGAGCTATTCACCGAACAGGATCTGGATATTTGAGTCCAGGTTGGACTATCCGTCGAGAGCGAAGTGCTGCACAGACTTCCCGAGCCGCCAACGTTTGTAACCTGATACACTTTCAAGGTCGGCGAATCGGACTCATTGTGAGCGGCAAGGTATGCGAACACATTCAAATATCCGATCTTTCCTGCCGAAATGGCGTCGCGAATCGTCTGGCTCACCGTAATGCGTTGTTCGGCATAGGGATTGTTTTCACCTCCTGCATCCGTCATCGAGTAAAAGTACTGCCCCTTGGCGGCAGCATCGATATCGTGCAGCGAGGTGTGGCGCGTTAAAGGAATGTTCGAGTTCCAGGCGCTCATATCAGCGGATTCCGCACCTCCATTGGAAGCCTGATTGGCTGTCTTGGTACATTGATCGGATGAATCCTTGGCGAAAGATCCTTCCTGACAGACATTACAGCCAAGCCCGCTCCACAGGAATTTACATTCCGAACAGTCCGGCATTTCCCAATGGCCGTTCGTATTGTCATCCGCACACTTATAGCAGCCGTTCGAGTTCCAGTGTTCCTCGCTCATCACACCGGAAGGACAATTCAGACAGTCATCGCCTTCCGTATCCGGATCATCCGCATACCCGGCTTCGCAGAAACGGCATTGCTGGCTGTCTACTTTCGGTGAAGTAACGGTCAGGGTTATGCCTCGGAAATAACCCGCTCCGATTCCACCAAAAGTCATAAGTCGAACGACGACGAAACGAATTTCCCGCTGGGCAGTAGTCAGAGTAAACGTCTCCGGTCCAGCTGTGGTCCATGAAGCAGCGGAACTTTGAAATGTCGTTGTTCCGAGACTCTTGTAAGCGCGATTGTAGTATACGAACTGAACCATAAGCGGAACGTTACCGACGGATTTCATGGAGGCTTGAACGGAGAACTTGACGTTCTGATACTGCGTGTCCGCAATGATCGGAAGTGCGTAATCGAGAGGAATGATCTGGTGGGTCGAGGTAACATACGGAATGTATGGGTTGACGTCTATCCGAATGTACCCTACCCCACCTTCAATACCATAATTTGATGGCGTCATATCTTCCCAATACGCCATCGTCTGGCTGCCGTTAGCGGTCATCACCAGATTGTCCGACTCGAACTCTCCGCTGTAATAATTCTCCCGGCAGGTATCGCAACTCGATCCGGTCCAGTGACCATCCGTATCGTTATCCAGACATTCAGCACAGCTCTGCTCTACATCGAAGTTGCCGGAACATTCCGTACACGCGCTTTCCAAGGTGTAATTCGTTTCGCATTGCTTGCAGTTGGAGGCCAGAGTGTACTGATTCTTGCAAATATTACACTCGTCACCAGTCCAGTGCCCCCGATTGTCGTTGTCGTAGCAACTGGTGCAATCGGAACCTGGAGTAAAATGGTTGATGCAGGTGGTACAATCTGAATTGATGTTCCAGTTTTGCTGGCACACATCGCAATTCGCACCACTCCAGTGACCTTCCTCCGAATTGTCATAACAGGCGGTGCAGTTGCTTTCCGACGAATAATGGTTGATGCAGGAGGTGCAATCCGGATAGGCGTAGTTACCAGCGCAGCCACAAGTACCCGCGCCGTATTCGGAAGTAACGGTGTCGCAATCCGCCGTTCCTGCCTCGTAGCCATTGCAGTCGACGAGACCACCCCAACCTTCAACGCATTCATTCACGCACCCACGCGAATAGCCTCCCTCAGCCGAATAATCGATGTAGTTACTCACGGCCAGACCGACATCCCCGACATTGACTGTTGCGCGCTCCTCGCATTCCACCACGGGATAAGACGGATTGGGCTCGTCCTCATCTACGCTCCCCTCATCGTCACCGTCAATGAACTCGATTTCGTCGTCACTCCCATCGCCGTCTATGTCACCACCGCCGCCTCGACTGGACAGCTCGATTTCTTCTTCCAGATCGCCGTCCAGGAGAGACTCGTTATCGATATCTCCATCCATCGGCGTATCATCCGGCACCCGACATTCATTCAAGCGCCAACCAGCCGCCACCTGATCTACGGAAACTTTTTGCGGTTCGCGGTCACTCAGTTCGGAAGCTTCCACCACATGCAGACACTTGAACTGACTATGATGGAACATGCCTTCATAGGTCGCAAAATCCATTCCGATCGTCGGTTCTTCGGGATCATAGGCGGCATCGGTCAAACGTTGGCACTGCCGCCAATACTCGCTGCCACCGTCCGTGACGACAGGAACGCTCATTTGAAATTCATCACTCAAACGACCGTTTTCGGCGATATGATACGCACCATCTTCCGGATCGTACCATCCGTGGTTCAACTCTGCGAAATATGCAAAAGGTGCATATACGGAAAAAGTCGAGTCCAGTTCTTCATGCCCGGACCACTCCGCTACATCACCCACGCCATTACCGTTATAATCCGCCAAGGTGTTTACACAGAACTTGGTCAGGCTGTTCAACTCATCAGCACGAAGTCGGCGACCATTGCCGTATTCCGGAGCGCGGCTGGCATCGAGATCGAGCTGGTTCTGGTCGTCGCGGTTGTTCGGCTCGTAAAGCGAGGTCGGTTCAACATCGACCTCGACATCAGGGTAGGTTTCCTCTTCGGGATGCAGCCAGAACTGCTCCACCGTTCGTACATCACAGCGAGCATTCTCCCGCAACGCCGGATCGTCGCTTTCAACGAATTCCTGGGCGGTGATCGTCACCCAACCATCATGATCTCTGTCGCAATGCGTGGGAAGATAGGTCGTATCCGAGAAGAAATAGTCGTCTACTGTTTCACAAACACATCGGCCTCCCAGAGTGGTGATGCGATAAATACCGACGGAACTTTCGGCAGGGCAGACTTTCGTGGAACAGTCCTTGCAACCATCGCCTTCCGTAGCGGAAGGATTGAACGCCCAACCTTCTCCGTACAACGCCACACAATCGATTTCTACAAGCCCCTCCGTGTCGCCATCGGCATCCACTTCCAGATCTCCATCCGGCAACTCTTCATCTGCATCGCCATCGATATCGCCATCGATATCGGCATCGATTGTCGCACCATCTTCCTCGATATCACCATCACCAACATCCGCATCGCCATCTTCGGATATCTCCTTGTCGATTTGATCGGCATCCCCATCGGGCGGGGTATTGTTGCTGTCACCTGAACCGCCACAAGCCGTGAACAGCAATAAAGAAAGCATAAGCATCGAGATCCAACAGACATTCAAGCGTTTCATCACGTCCTCGTTTCCAGCGAAATGGAATCCACCCGTATATCAGAATCAGAGACTGGTGTAGTCGTTGTAATAGAAGTACAGCCGGATATCGCTGATACCATCGAGATTGATATCCTGGTTGACCCACTCAGCAATCGGATCGAAGATTAACTGCCACTCGGTGTTGATCAATGGCCGGTCCCGCAAGTTTCTGTTTGCATAGATGTCGTTACTGTTGACATCGACACGCAAACTGCGATCGCCGTTGAAGAAGGTATTGATAACGGCGGCACGCGGCGGGAAACGATAGTATACCTTATCTCCACTCACCGCATGAACAGTGCCCGTTCCCCGCTGAATCAGATAAAGTCTACCGACTTCATCTCCAAGGTTTTCCCCCTGGAATTCGGCTTCGATGTAATTGATCTTGTGATTGCGAGTCAACGGGGAAATGTGATCGAGCTGGGTATTGAAGCTTACAAGATATCCGCCTTCCCCATAGCGCATTCCTTCCATCAACCGATTGACGAACAAGCGGTTACGCTCGCTCTGCGGCAAAGCGACACCGGGATTCTGTTCGTCGTATAATGGAATCTTAAACACATCATCACGCAGCGACACGATGCTCAACCGGAGATCGGGGTTGCCGTACTGCTCCTGGAAATCATAGAACGCACCGTCTAGCTCCATGAGATAATTTTCAAGGTTATAGTCTCCGGCTGAAACCATGCGCACCAGAAAGAGATCCACAAGATGCTCGTAACTCTGGCTGGTGTAATACTCGAACAGCTTGGTCGCCTTGTACGCTTCTCGCAGAGCGGTCTGGAAGGAACGGTCGGCATTGATGACGGCGTCGTTCTTGTAGATACGGACGTTGGGATCGTTGCGCGCCGCCTCGACGTTGATCGCCTGCTGAAGAATCTCCGAATACTCCGCCCGTGTCAACGTCGCTGTATTCACCTGCTTTTCAAGCTGGGAATACGCCAGTTGCAATGCCAGCGCGGCCTTGTGGATTTCCACATCCGCCGTCAGCATGTCTAAAGCCAGGTTGCGGATCACCGCATCGGAGTCGATTTCGGCCAGGGTGCACTGGGTATCCATCTCCATGCGCACGATTTCCTTATCGGCCACCATCATTCCCTTTTGCGCCAGCGCTTTTCCCGCTTCAACCGAAGTCAATGCAATATTGGCGGCGATACTCGTTCCTGCTACCATCGAAATGGACCAGGCCGCTGTAGGACAGTCAGTACTGGTACCGACGGAGCATTTGGACAAATCCGCGATGTTGGTAATCGAGTCCTGTGAACGCTTAATCGTGTTGACGATGATGTCGGCCAAATCGATTGCCGATTGCAGGCCGATCTTGGTGTCATGCATACTCAGGGTGAAATCTTTCAATTCTTCGATTGCATCACAAACCTGGTTGCGCCGATCGACTTCGATCTTGATGCGCTCGATGATGTTGGAGCGCTCCAGGATCTTCTGATCCAGTTCCATCGAAGCCTGCTCGATACCAACCATTTCTTCGTAAATCGCGCCGTTCCCGACAAGGCCGCAGGGGTCCGCCAGGATTTTAGCCTTGGGATGATAGGCGGCGTATTCGACAATAGCCGGATAGGTAGCACCGTCGGTTCCAATAAATGTACCACAATACTCGATCAACTGCGTTTCATAGGAATTGCGGATTTTGACCAGTTCCGCCTGGAAAGAGGCTGAATCGGTTTCGTAATCACGATTGGAACTAAGCGCCTTGTCCTCTTTTGCCGCCGCGAATTCGACTTTACTCCAGGCGCTATCCATGAGTTTTTCAAAGGCATTGGAGTTACTGGAATCCGTTGCCAAAAACGGGATGTAATCCGGCGAGAAGCCGAAATAGTTCACGTCGTCGGTGATGTCCTTATTCACATCGCGCATAGCCAACAGAGCCGCTTTGTAAAGCATCTGGGCTTGATCGATGATAGCCAGAATCTGGGCTTCGTTCTCTGGCGGTACGGCATCGATGATGTTGTGCATCACGCGGGTAATCAACGCCGATTCCAGGTAAGTGGCGGTATAAGCCCTGCGCACGACACGCCTTGCCAGATCCGGTCGGTTGAAGCTCTGGTAGCGCGTAGCCACTTCACTCCAGGCTCGCGACTTCTGCGTGCTGGCGCGGATCAGGCGATCGAGATAATTTGTAACGGTTTCCGCACTGATGATAGCACCGTCTGCGGCAGCCACGGATTCGGCAATCGCGGGCAGCAGGCGATAGAAGCGATCCAATGCAAGTTGGTAATACTGGGTTGCCTGATACAGGCTGTACATTTCGTATCCGGCGACCCCGGACAGGTTGATGCCGCCCGGCTCGAAAAGAGATCCCTCGAAAGCCGCTTTGCCGGTTCCCGCCAGATCGAAACGACTGGCGAATGCGCGGGTATAGGATTCATCGCCCAGCATGACCAGCAATTCGCTGGAGAGCGCCTCGAAGCCGTCGATCCGGTTTTCGGGACGATTACAGGCTTCCGCTCCCAGATTTTCATCGAAGCAGCGAGAAGAGAAGTTACGAGCCAGATATCCCCGCAGCAGATCCGCTGTCTCGTCTCCCGGCGTATTGAATTCGTCGAGATAGAGCGACAGAGCACAATCGACGCGTTCCTGGTTTTCCTCGATCAACCACGGCGCATAGCAATAGGGAGCCGTCGTCGAGCCTTCAATGCAGATTTCGGGGGCAAATCCGATGTTCTTTCCCGACCGGTTGCGGAAGGCGGTTTTATAGCGGAAGGCATCGTTAACGGCGGTATCCAATTGCGGCAGCGCTACACGGTCCGGTTCTACGGATAAATCATAGAATATTTTATCCGCGCGACGATCCCAGGGATTGTCGCACACATCTTCACCGCCATCACAAAGCCAGTAGGGATTGACCGTGATGTTTGCCGCTCCGGCTTCCCACTGCTTGAACACTTCAGCACAAGCACCGCGAGCCGTAACAGTCACATCGATTTCCATGGTTTCCATGTCCTGATCGATTTCGATATCCGCATCACGTTGGCAATCGTGATTGGCCAGGTTTACCTCGTCAGCAGGATCGGGGAAGTAAAAGAATGAAACGGGGCTACCAAGTGGACAGGGAATGAAACCGGTCGAACCGGCATCGAAGACGCCCGTTTCCCAACACAGGTAATGTACCGGACGTGAAAGTTCCGTTAACGGCGAGCTGATGTCGTACCCCGCAATCATGATGTTCGCCAGCGTCCGCAAATCGTCCGTGTCTGTCGGCATTGCGGAAAATCCAGCCGCTTCCAAAACATCCGCACTGCATCCGACCGTAAGTATCCCTTCCGGCATCGCGCGATCTTCGGCTTGATCGGAGCCGATGAACTCGGCGCTTTCAACCGGGTCGGGAGTGCGTCGCAGAACCATGAAACCGTATGCTGAAAAATCTTCCGGATCGGGTAAGGTATCGAGATCGACGAAGAACTCTTCGCGGAAAATCAGGATCATCGTATCGCGGTCGATGATGGCGCCATCCACAAGTTGCAGCGAACGCTCCAGACTGCGCCCGTCTGGCAGCGGGTTGGAACTTGCCAGGGTGGCGTTGAGATCTTCAAGCGACGTCGCTCCGGAGTCTTCCGGCTTCTCGGTGTAGGGTCGATAGGTGTCGCGGCATTCCGGGCGATAACGGTAACCGTCTATCAGTTCCGTGCCATCCTGGAAATCGGCCAGTAACCACGGTGTTTGCACCACTTCGTAACCGGTCGCAAGATCGCAGGTCGTCTGCCCAGGCTCCGAGTAATAGCGCCCCCCCACAACGACGTCGAGCGTCATGTCCGCGATGCGATTGATGCACACCCTGAATTCGCCGACTTCCGAGCAGGTATCGGCGTTATCTTGCATCGAAAGCGAGACATTCGGTTCCCCTGCATAATGCAGCGTATCGCCTGAAATGATGCGTCCCTCCAGATCGGTTGCGCTTCCGCTGTTTTTCTGAAGATTCATGGCGATGGGCAACTCAACCAGTCCGGTGGGAATCGGGTCGCGGTCCAGATCGTCGGAGTAATTCTCGATGCCGTCGTCGGACGCTCCTTCCGCAGGATTGGCGAAGGGATAACAGGCGCCTTTGCGCTTCGGGCAGACTTCTTCGATGCTGGGCCATTGCCAGGAACCATTGAGCGTCGAAGCCACCAGCGCCATGAAGTTATCCATGGAAATTTCGCCGCGCCGCAGCACATCCCAGCGTTTTAAGAATGCGTTGTTTACGGAATTCAACTTGGAGGCGTTGTCCTTGTCGGCCATCCAGGCATCTAGATTATCGGAGCCGAAGTTGGCGAAAAAGTACATTTTACCGTTCCAGCGCCCCGTTGCACCGCTACTGAAACTGAGGTTGATTTCCGTACTTCCGAGACCGTTGGTATTCAGGATATTCAAAATGCCGCGCCAGTTCGGAATCTGGTCGTTATGTACATCCGCCACGGTGATGTCGATTGCATCACCCGCTTGCAGTGTCACTGTAATTTCATTGTCGGTCACGGCGTCCTGCTCGCCAGGCTGCAAAGAGACCCAGTTCATCGGATCGTTCGTGACCACGGTGGAACCATCGACGCTGAAAACGGTGTGTTGTTTTTTGGTGATCTGAAAGCTCAATTCGCACTGAGTATTGTTCGTGATCGTAAACAGGGCGTCGGTGCGATCAACGGTAAACAGCAGGATTTTCTCTATAAGGTCATCACCCGAAAGCGTAAATGGGCTGCTTGAGTTGTCGTTTGCAGATAGCAAGCAATTCCTGCTGGCCGAGTTATCCTCCTGCGTTTCGCACAGCGGCATACAGTGTCCGCTTACGCCGTCTTTGCCTGCAAGACAGTAGCTGCCCTCATCGCAGTCCGAGCTCGAATCGCCACAAACCTGTCGGCATACCTTTTTGTAGCAGGATTCGCCCTCACTGCACTGGGAATCGGTGTTGCAGATGCTTTTACAGAAACCATCGACACAAGTGCCATGCTCCGCGCAATCGCAATCGCTCTCACATTCGCCCAGATCCCAGCTATTGTCGTCTTCATTATCTTTAAAGCGAGCCCTCTTTTCTGCACCAGCGGCCACACACCAGCCGTTTTCGCAGACTGTCCCTCCCAGGCAACCGGGGAGCAGACCTTCTTCCGAGCAGGCGACGTAGGTTCCATCGATAACCGTCCCGGTATGACAAGGCGTCCAGCAGGTGGCCTCGTCTCCGCTGCCTTCAGGCTCTTCGGAATCTTCGGCCTGCTCACCTTCGAAATCGGAATCGGTCAGATCGCCATCGATGCTATCGGAGTCGCCGTCGACTTCGATATCATCGCCGCCCGATCCACCACAGCCGCTTGTAAGCGCTAGAAAACAAATGGCCAGAAAAGCAAACCCCGACATCCCTCGAATCAGCTTAAGCATGTCCGATCCCCTTTTTTCTCTCGTAACGATTCCGTTTTATCCACACGAATCGATCCAAAGAATTTATTCGTTTACCCGTTTTGTTTTAATCCACTGTGGCAGTATATTAATCCCCGTGGCGCGTAGTTGTCAAGCGATTGGTTTTAGGATTGGATGGTAAGTCGAGGGTAACTTACTTTCTCAGGAGTTTCATATCGAAGCACTATTTTCAGGGGGCATTTGCCAATTGACCTCATGTTCTCATCATGATACAAGTAGGCTATTATTCGTTGTTATCAATAAACCATTATTTAGATTTTGAGGGTTATGATGTCTTTCTTCTCATGGCCGGTTTACTTGCTGATTGGCTTTGCTGTAATCGGCATACTATATCTTCTATACCGTAGATACAGGAAATGGAATGAAGGGTGGCTGTCCAATCAGATAGAAGCAAAGCTTGCAGAATTAGAAAAGAACAGGAAAAACAAGCAGGTAAAAATACTATTTCTTGAAAGCGAATCAAAAGGATATTATTTTTCAACCAAAGTATGGTTACTCAAATGCTATTTCAACACTCTACGCAGTTTTGGAAGAAAAGCGCCAAGAGATATTTATCAATTAGATCTACCAGCAAAAAAAGAGGCCATTTTAATATTTTTAGCCTTTCTATTATTCTTCATTATTTCTCATATCGATGTTCCTTGCCACCAGCTCACTTCACTCTTAGGTTGGTACAATTTTCTTTCAAAACAAGTTTCAATCGATACTAAATTGTCTAGTATTTATTTTGTTCTTGGTGGATTGGTGACGATTGTATTTGCTCTTATTTTCTTTATAGCAGAATCCATTCGTAAATCTGCGGATCAAGATGAAAAACGTCTGTTCCTTAAAAAAAGCCATCTGTGGGTTTTAATTATTATTACAGTATTGATGCTTATTAACTTCTTATACTTTGATGTTAGAGTAGTCAGTTTGCTACTTCCAATACTTCTTAGTGTACTGGTTCTTTTTTCATTTTGGCAGGTTATCCACCTACTGATGGACCCAAGAAAACGTAATTATTATAAAGCCAAGTTTTTCAAAAAAAGGACTCGCGCAATCGTTCTTGATTTCGTCCGTGAACGTTTGGGAAATTATATACTTCGTAAAGAATGGTCTGAATTTCATGGAGTTAACCTAGAATCAAAGTTCATCATAATGATGGATAATTCAAATACGGATAAGTATTTCTTTATCGAAAATGAAGACTCGGGGCGTCTTACAGATATCAATATCAGTAGGCTGAATAAGGTTATTCGCTATATCAAGGAAGCATTTCTAGCACATGGACTGGATGATACTTCCAAGAGTGATATGGAATATATAGATCCTTTAGAAGATTTAACAACCGTTTCTCCTGATAAAAAGAATATTTACCTTTGTATTCGATACGAAGAAGAAACCCATCCGCTATCTAGTTTCAATAATAATCGAAATGCTCTTTTTGCCTTGCCTAATGAACTTGCAAATGACAAAAAGCTAATTGCAAGAATTCAGAATTCCATTCCATTCATATTCAAATTTGAGAAGACGGAAAGATCTTCAATCGTATTTCGTCGAGAACTTTTATTGATCAAAGATCAATTCGTTCTAGCTATTCATTCTGAGATGAGTGGTTCAATTGAAGAATTTAAAAACACCTATCTTGGTTTGGCAGAAATATTTCTTGATACAATCCACCAACTTGGGAGTGGATACACGGCCGAGCAGGCGAAAAAAGAGCGTGGCGATCTTTTCGAGGGCTGGGATATCGTTAGTTGGCTAGATAGAGACATTCGTGAGCTGATGGAAGTTGCAGCTAAAAGTGATAATCGAGATGTAATAGCTGACGTGATGTACTTGCCTATCGCTATCGCCACCCGAGCTATTTTGGCTAAAGATCATTTGCTATTTCAGCAATTTATTGTTTTTCCAGCTTTCCTCTACTATATGACAAAAGACAAATCCAACAATGAAGCCAAAGCATTCATGATAGATCGTTCATGGCGGCATCTTTCCGAATTATTAGAATTACACATTCAACCTATCCTTGAAGACCACTCGGAAAACACTAGCCAGGAAGAAATTAAGGAAAATGAAGAATTTATCTGGCCAATCTTCAATACTTTTCAGAAGATCCTGAAAAGCTGTATAGATGATAAAGATTTTGATTCCTTTAAAATCATTCTTGATGAGTTTAATGGTTTGTTTAAATATTTTTACCCAAAGGGCAAATACGGCAGTCAGATTCAGCACCATATCTTTACGGCAAGAAATCAAATCTTGTTCGGACTGTCGTCTTGGATATTCAGTCGCTTCCATAAGCATCCCGATAATGAGGAAATCAAACCATTCTTCGAATATATAATCTCTCGTGTCCCCTTTGCTATAGACATCAAGACTCTAACAGAAGTATATATTTCCGTACGAAGCGAAGGCGCTTCTTCGCGTTGGGGCTGGATGTTCTGGGAAATGGAAGGGAAACGAGGTGCCCGCATATTGACCTTTGAAAATAATTTCCACTATCTTTACTGCATATTAGCCCTACGAATTCTTGACAATTTGACCGATGATCGAATTTTGAATACGTCACTCCCATTAAATAGGCAACTTGCCATCATGCCGGATCAAGATCCACAGCAACACAGTCTTTACAAAAAACTGGTGGAAATGGGTACTCACCCAGAGCAGTGGGCCTTTGTCCTAACAGAAGAACAGTGTAAAAAAAGCACTGCCTTGATAAAACGTTTGGAATTATTGGGATTAGAACAAAAAAGATCTGATGAAGAGAAATTGACATCTTATGCAATCGATCCCAAAAAGCTCAAATCATTCATTGACGATGTTCAGCGAACATTCAACGAATCCGGTGATCTGCTTAAAGTTTTTAAACTCGTTGGCAAACAGCAAGATCTCACCAATGAACCTCCACCATCGGATATTTATTCTTACGGCTATAACGATATGGGTCCAAAAGAAGCCTTTATCCCTGATTGGTATATCGATCATTCTCTTTGGGGAGGACAATACGGTCCAGGATTGGCCAGAACTATGGATTACCAGATCTTTGAATCCATGATAGATGGAACTGTTTCCGAAAATAGGAAGGCGATTTTACCGAAAGAACTACTTAACGAAATCTCGGAATCTCTTAATGAAATTGTACCAAAAACTCCTGTTATTATACATTCTTTGGACTTTTCCGTTTATTATAGGTATTTACTTGATGCAGATTCATTCTTTGGCAAAAACAATGAAGACTGCCCAAAAACAAAGTTTGATGGAATTGGAGCCTATGAAGGTGTTCTGAAAATAGGAAATAAAAGCATTCCTACCATACGCGTGCTTGTAGGAGAAAGTGAATTGGATAACAAACTCCTCCTCGCAGATCTTTCTCGATATGGCATATTGAAGCAATACTCCCCAGTTGAAGACTCCAAAGATCAGGAACACAAGCATGGACCTTTGTTTATCCGAGTTACGGATCTGAATGCAGACGATGAACGAAGAAAAAAGATACTGAATAAACAGCCAGACTGGCTTAACGAGTATAAAGACAAAGAAGGCTACCTGCGTCAAAAAGTTGTGATCGAAGTGTATCAGAAATCCAAATTCGAAATCACTGATCCTAACGCAGCGATCTGCTTTTCGATTTCTATT
Source organism: Myxococcota bacterium (assembly GCA_965140415.1). Classification (GTDB taxonomy): domain Bacteria; phylum Myxococcota_A; class SURF-8; order SURF-8; family SURF-8. Next base: position 1,306,030 of record OZ223209.1, on the reverse strand, counting down.
CCCGATGAAGACATCGATGAAGACCCAGAAGAGTAATTTTTCCCCCCCATAAACCCAAATCAGCCACTCCCGGTATCAGGAGTGGCTGTTTTTTTTGGTCGGGGCGACTGGATTTGAACCAGCGACCCTCTGCTCCCAAAGCAGATGCGCTACCAGGCTGCGCTACGCCCCGAATCGCTATCGCCCTGCGCTCATGCAGGCCGGGGAAGAATACCCTCGCTTGCCAATGTTGACAAGCTTTTTTTACGTCCTGCGTTCATACGTCATCGCCTCGCCGCAGCGAAACGAAAGCGCCCGGACCGGGCCACTATCAGCACACCGATCCGGGCGAATATCAAGCGAACCGTCCCCCGTTAAACCGGGTTACTTGTCACCCAACGCCGAGGCGCAGACCAGCTCGGACAGGTCGCGCACCTTGATCTCTTCATCCTTGCCCAGCGCCATGTTGCTGGCTTCCAGCATGATCACGCAATAGGGGCAACCGGTGGCCAGGATGTCCGCGCCTTTGTCCTGCGCTTCGTAAATACGCAGATCGCCGAAGCGCGCGCCGACTTCCGTTTCCATCCACACGCGACCGCCGCCGCCGCCGCAACAGAGGCTGGCTTCGCCGGAGCGCATCAGCTCTTTTGTCTCGGTGCCCGGCAGGTTACGCACCAACTGACGCGGCTCGTCGAAGATCTTGGAATGACGGCCCAAATAGCAGGGATCGTGGAAGGCGATGGTTTTGCCTTCGACTTCGTTCTTCAATTCCAGCTTGCCGTCTTTCAACATCTGGTTGAACAGCTCGGTGTAGTGAATCACTTCGTACTCGCCACCCAGTTCCGGGTACTCGTTTTTGAAGGTCCACAGGCAGTGAGGCGAAGTCGTGATGATCTTCTTTACGCCCTTGCTGTTGAACAGTTCCACGTTCGCGCCGGCCAGTTCCTGGAAGACGTCTTCCGCGCCGGTCTTGCGAATCGATTCGCCGCAGCAGTTCTCCTCGGCGCCGATCACGCCGAAGCTGACGCCGGTTTCCTTCAGCAGCTTCACCACGCTCTTGGCGATCTTCTGGCTACGCTTGTCGTAGCAGGAGGTGCAGCAGATGAACAGGAAGTATTCGGTGTCCTCGGTAAAGGTCGGGATCTCCAGATCCTTGGCCCATGCGAAGCGGTCTTCGCGCTTGCCCGACCAGGGGTTGCCGTTGTCGTGCAGACTACCCGCGATGGGGCGAATGCTCTTGGGCAGACCGGAGGTTTCGGAAATGATCGTGCGCAGCACGCGGGTGTTCTCGATGGCGTTGACTTCGCGCGGACAGCGCGTCGTGCAGATGCCGCAGGTGGTGCAGGCGTACAGGATGTCTTCTTCCTCGTAGCCGTCCACACCGATCTGACCCATGTGTTGCAGCAGGCGGTTGTTGAATTTCTCCGCGATCTCGCCCTCGACCAGACGCCAGGGACAGGCCGCGGTGCACATGCCACACTGCATGCACTGGAAAATGGTCTTGGCGCCGGTCTCTACGACGACTTCCGTGACCTCGGGAAATGGATTTTTCGGTTCCATGCTATGCTCCCATATTAGACGAAGCCCAAATCCTGAGATAATGCCGCCTGGGTGTGCTTCGTCCACCGCAGGCGACCGCGGTTTTTACTCTTTGTAAGGGTTCGGATCCATCTCTTTGATTTCGGCTACGAAATCATTGATCAGCTGCGGCAGGGTGTGATAGTCGGTGATATTCACTTCTTCCACCCGGATACGCTCGGATTCGAGCATCAGGCGCTGCAACGTTTCGGATACCTTCTCCATACGCGTGTTAGCCAACTCGCTACCTTTAATGAAGTGACATTGGTAATCGTCACCGCGCTTGCAACCCAGCAGCAGGATGCCGTCGATACCCTTGGCCAGCGCATCGGCGATCCACACCAGGTTGATCGAACCCAGGCAGCGCAGCGGAATGATGCGCACGTAGGAACTGTACTGGATTTTGTTCTGCGACGCCATGTCCAATGCCGGGTAAGCGTCGTTTTCACAGGCAAACACAAGAATACGCGGCATTTCATCGAATTCGTCCGGAACGTTGATCGATTTGATCATCGAACCGATCATGCCGACCGAGTAGTTCTTGAAGCTGATCACGCGCTCGGGACAGGCGCCCATGCACACGCCGCAACGACGGCAGCGCGAAGGATTCGGCTTGGGTGTCCCCTTCTCATCTTCGTCGTACGCACCGAAGGGACATTCCTCGGTACAGCGCTTACACTGGGTGCAGCGACCGAAGTCGATCTCCGGGTAGCTCATGTCGTTGACGCGCGGATGCACCGCACCACCGTGGCTGACCAGTTCGATAGCCTGCACGGCCTTCATCGCCGCACCGGCGGAATCTTCCACCGCACGCATCACTTCCATCGGCTCACGCACCGAACCACAGGTGTAGATGCCGGAACGTCGCGTTTCATAGGGGAAGCAGATGAAGTGCGAATTCGGATAACCGTTGGACAGGATCGGAAGTTCCGGTCCCTGGCGGTATTTCAAGTTCAGCAGGTTCTCGTCGGAAGCGACCGACACCATACCGACGGACAACACGACCAGGTCGGCTTCCATCATGACCGGCGCGCCCAAAAGCTTGTTTTCGCCTTCGATCATAACCGGCTTTTCGTCGCCTTCGCTCAGGCTGGTCACGTTACCGCGCACCAGCAACAGACCCTTTTTCTGCACTTCGCGATACAGGTCTTCGTACAAACCCGCCGCTTTGACCTGCTCGTGGAAGAGATACGGCGTTGCGTGCGGATTGCCTTCAAGCAAGTAATGAATCTGCTTGATGGCCACGATGTCGGCTACGTTACCCAAATGGGGACGCTGATCTTCACCCTCGGCCATATCCACGGCGGTAACAAAGGCCACTGTGGTGGCTTCTTCGCCGTCGGACGGACGCACGATCTTGCCCTTTTCCTTGATCATCTCTTCCAGTTCCAAACTGGTGATGACGTTCGGATTCTCACCGTAACCGTATTTGGCATCGAATTTGACGGTGTCAACGGGTTTCCAACCGGCGGCTACGATCACGCTACCGACCTTGATGTTCTGACCGTTACTCAGTTCCACCGCGAATTCACCCGGCGCACCGGCAATCTGCGTAACCGTGCAGCCCGTGTGAACGGAAATGTTCTTGTGGCCCTGTACTTCTTCGACCATGCCTTCGACCGGCGTGTTGGGCAGCGTTTCGTAGTTGCCACCCTTGGGCAGATCGCGATAAATCTTGGCGGCCCAGCCACCCAGCGTGTCCTGCTTCTCCACGATCACCGCTTCGTAACCGACTTTGGCTACGTTGAGCGCCGCACCCATACCGGCAACGCCGCCACCGATAACCAGCACGGTCTTGGGCGAATCGATCAGGTAAGGCTCCGGCGGCTGCGACAAGGTGGCACGCACCATGCCCATCCGCACGTAATCCTCGGCCATCATGTTCACGCAGTCTTCCGCCTCGTCCTCTTCGAGCGTCTCTTCCAGGAATTCCGGATCGTGAGACCACAAGACCTGCTCGCGCAGATTGATCTGCTCTACGATGCAGCTCGGGAAATCGAGGTAGGGACAGTTCTGGCGCGGAGACGTTCCGGCGATGACCACCGTGTTGATGCCTTCATCGGCGATGTCTTTGCCGATGATGTCCGCACCTTCGGCGCTGCACGCATGCGGCAGACGCCGGGTTAAGGCCACCTTGTATTCACCGGTGGCGACTTTTTCCAAGCGGTCCAGGTCAATGACCTTGTCGAGACCGCAGCCTTCGTCAATATAAAATCCGACTTTGTGCTCCATGGTATTCACCCACCCAAGATAGTCTGAATCGCTTTAATGGAAATTCCCGTCGCATCCTGAACCGTCGTGGACACGTCCACCGGCTTGCGCAGGCAACCAACCGGATAAATTCCAGTCTTCTGCGGATCGGAAATGACAAACCCGTAATCGTCGTACTCCAGGCCGTCGTACGGGATCTTCTCGGTGGCCGTGTTGGGCACCATGCCGGTGGCGAGCACGACCAGGTCTACCGGATAGCGGTTGACCTTACCGGCTTCGATATCTTCCACCGTCACGATCATGTCGCCGCTCTCATCGTCGCGGCTGACCGAACCGGCCTTGCCTTTGACCAGATGAATCTTATCATCACCTTCAACACGATTCAGGAAATCGTGGTAACGACCGGAGCGGACGTCGATGTAGAACATCCAGGCTTCGCCGTCTTCCGCATACTGATCGCGCACGTAAGTGGCCTGCTTCATCGAAGCCAGGCAGCAGATGCCCGAGCAATATCCCAGATAATTGGAGTCGCGCGAACCGGCACACTGCACGAAGGCCACTCGCTTGGCTTCTTTGCCATCGGAGGGACGCAGCAGTTTACCCTTGGTGGGACCGTTGACCGCGCAGTAGCGCTCCATTTCCACGTTCTGGATGACATCCTGGTACTTGCCGTAACCGAGGTAATGCACCGGAGTGGGATCGAAGGGCGTCCAGCCGGTGGCCCAGACGATCGCGCCGACTTTGAAATTCATTTCCTGCGGTTGCATTTCCAGGTCGAACTTGGTGCAGCCACTCTCTTCGATGGCTTCCTTCACACCGGGATCGTCCTTGAATTCCGCTTCGACGACCGGCAGGTAGGGATAAGCCAGATCGTGCGGATAGTGAATCGCGGAGATTTCATCTAATCCGTAGTTGAAGTCGTTGGGAGCGTTGACCTTGCAAGCTTCCACGGCTTTGTCGAACTGGTCCTGCTCCGGCAGTACATAACGCGGATTCAGTTTGACTTTCACGTCGAAGTTCTGCGGCTCTCCCGTGATCTGCTCTACTTCCGCCTGGGTGAATACGCGCAATTTGCGGTTTTCCTTGACCCGGCGGTAGTTGATCTCCAACCCGCAATAGGGAGGGCAGAGCTTGGGGAAGTACTTGGTCATCCGGGCAACTCGTCCGCCGAGAGACGGAGATTTTTCAAGCAGGATCACGTCGTATCCCATCTCCGCGATTTCGACAGCCGCAGTGAGCCCGCCAATGCCCCCTCCAACGACCATCACGCTACTGTGTTTTTCCTCTGTCATGAATCACTCCTTAGCGACTGGCGTCAATGTGACCTTGATCTCCGATTGGATTTTTATCGCCGACGTGCGCCCCGCAAAGGTCATACCCGGTTCTGACGCCTGGGAACCGAACCGAATGCGAAACATTCACGCCGATACAATTGATGCTGAACGGCTTATGATTTCTTGTTCTGGTGTTGGGCCTTTTGCTTTTTCTCTTGTTCCGCTTCCATCTGAGCGGCCCATTCCACCTTTTTCTTTTCGATCGCGTCTTCTTTTACCTTCAACGGACCTTCACCGAAAAGCGAGTAACGCAGCCATTGGAAACCGAACTTCATCAGTTCCACTTCGTCTGCTTCGATTCGCTCTTTCAGCCCTTCTTCCACATCCATGATCTCGAAAAAGCGGCTGTTGAAGATAAAGCGCTTGAACATGTCCAAATTGTAACAGGCCATATAGAACATCTGCACCTGTTGCGGCGGCAGATGGCGATCGTCCCGCTGCCAGAAAGGTGCCATTGTCAACTCTTTGAACATATCGTTCATTTCGTTGTAATCCTGCACCTTCTGTCCGTCAAGATAATCCTTGATTTTCATCGGTTCGCCAAGGCCGTGGCCCTTGCAGCGTTCCGGTTCATGGATCAAATAGAAAAATTCCTCGCCGTCGGGATTGGCTTCCGTTTTCTGGCTGGCGATTCCCAGCGGATACATACGGCAGGCCCAGGGACGATCTTCATAGACCGTGCATCCCTGCTCGCTCAGGAACTGACAGGGTTTGCCTTCCTGATCGCTCATACGCAATACGATCATGGGCACCTGGTTTGTAGCCGCCACCGGCGGTGACAAAGCGTATTTTGCAATAAACTCCTCGGAAGAAATTCCAAGGCGTGTTTTCAAGCGCAGAATATCATAAGGGGTTAAAAAGATATTGATATCGTGGCAGCATTTCCCGAAACAGGGAACGCTGGGATTACAGGAGAAGATCATTTCGTCTTCCAAACCCAATCGCTCGTATTGAGTCAGGATTTCATCCTTCATCTTCGACACATCGGCCATCGTATCACGTTCGCTCATGAGACTACTCCACTTTCAACAGCCAGCTATTCATCTTCGGGAACGATCCGGTCTTTCAACGCCGTTTCCGACCAGACGGGAATCGGTTGAACCGCACCAGTCGCGGGAATGTAGCGATAGCGATAAGAGGCCGGCTTTTTCATGCTTTTCCTGGTGTGTTCCCAGCCACGGATATAGTAAGGACACTCGTCGTTGAAACAGATGTACTGCGGATCCAACCCCCAGTTCAATTCTTCAACCGGTAGCCACTTCTTGGTTTTCTGGTTACAATGTGGGCAAATTCTCGGGTCTTGATCCGTCATGGTATTTCCACTTCTTCACTGTTCGTTAACGGGAATTATAAAGACCGAAATGAATGGCATACAAAGAAAAGTCTCCAGGCGCCCAATGGGCGCCTGGAGTAGGAACCGAAGAGGACTATTCGATACCGATGCTCGGAATCTCACGTTTCATGGATTCCCATTCACCAGTCGCCGGATCCCAGCGCAGATTGGCGAAGCACTTCCAGTTTTCTTCGTCCATTTCAGGCAGATCAGCGCGATAGTAGTAACCCGGCCAACGGGTTTCTTCGCGGAACATCAGAGTACGCAGATGGGCTTCGGCCTGCCACATACGCTGAATGTTCTCCCAAGCGCGCATCAGGTCATGCAGGTTCTCGGCAGCCAGCTTCTCGCTGTCTTCGCGCAGGAACGTCATCAGTTCCATACCACGATCGAGCAGGTGCTTGTTGGTGGTGAACTGCATGCTGACGCCACCGGCGTATTCGTCCATGATCTTCTGGAGGCGATCCATGAACTGACGCGGCATCAGGTAGTTCGGGTTGATCATCGGGTCAGTGGTCTCAGCTTGGTGAGCTTCGAACAGATCGATCGGGCGCAGGATGCGCTCTTTCAGTTCGTCCACCTTCGCGGCGTCGATGTTCGGCAGCGTGTTGTTCTCAACGATGAACTTCACAGCGGCCTTACCGGCGATACGACCTTCGGCGTGGGAGCCGGAGGAGAACTTATGGGAGCTGGCGCCAGAGGCGTCGCCGGCGGCGAACAGACCCTTGACGGTGCACATATTGGCATAGCCCCAGAACATTCCGCCCTTGCCTTCGAGATCGGCAGGACCGGAAACCCAAGCGCCGGAAGCGCCGGAGTGCGAACCGATGAAGTAAGGCTCACAAGGAGCGATCTCGCTCGGGGCCTTTTCCGGCTCGGTGTTGGTGGCGGCCCACAGCAGAGCCTGGGAGATGGTCATGTCCAAGAAGTCTTCCCAAGCTTCCTCTTCGAGGTGCTTCATCTTCTTCTTGAAGGCCTTCTCGGCTTTCTTCGGATCGTCGGCGAACTCGGACTTGGTGTTCTCGGCGATCGCCTGAATGGCTTCGGCGGTCTGCATGTAGATCGGGCCCTTACCGGCGAACAGATCGATCATGCCCAAGTGGTTACGCAGGCAGGCCGGGATCGGCTTGACCAAACCGTAGGGGGCATATTTCTGCAGTTCGTCAGCATGAGTCTGCATGTAGCTCTCATGGAACGCGTTGGTGGCAGCGGCTTTGAACAGCAGGAACCACGCACCGACAGGACCATAACCGTCTTTGAAACGCACGGGGATGAAGCGGACTTCCTGGCAGGTCATCTCGGCACCGGCGCGGATCGTGAAATACGCGGAGGAACCGGAGTTGAACGGTGGATACCAGGAACGGCCAAAGCCTTCACCGACGGAACGCGGACGGAACACGTGCACGGCGCCGCCCATGGCACACATGACGGCTTTCGCGCGGAATACGTAGAATTTGTTTTCACGGGTGCTGAAACCCACGGCGCCGGCGACGCGGTCGCCGTCCATCAGGGGCTCAACGATGAAAATACGTTCGAAGTATTCGTGACCGTATTCTTTCAGGGCGTTTTTGGCTGCTTCAGCAACGATGATCTTGTAGGATTCACCGTTGATCATGACCTGCCAACGACCTTCATGGATGTACTTGCCTTCTTCGTCCGCCCAGATGGGGAGGCCCCATTTCTGGAACAGATGGACGGTGGAGTCGACGTGACGCGCGATGTTGTAAACCAAGTCTTCACGGGTGACACCCATCAGATCCTGGCGGACGTAACGTACGTAGTCTTCCACGGTGTTGTCGCCTTCAGCGACGCCAACGTACTGGTTGATGGCGGAGAGGCCCATGGCCACCGCACCGGAACGATCCATGGCTGCTTTATCAACCAAGGTGACCTTCAGGCCGTTTTTCTTTGCCCAGTAGGCCGCTTCAACGGCAGCGCCGCAGGAGGCCATACCACCACCGACGATCAACAGATCAGTCGTAACTTCAACAGTCTCGAAATTAGCCATTATTTACCTCCTTATTTGCCCGGGACGAAGTTCAGGGAAGCCGGCTCGGAGAACAGCAGTTCGTTGTCGAACGCACCGTCGCCATCGCCAAAGCCGCCGTTCGGGACCGCGCTACCTTCAGGGGTGGTGCGAATCGGGAACTTGAAGCGCTTCACCATTCCGTTACGGAACTTCACGGTCCACATGATGCTGTCGGAACCGCGCATCGGCACGCAGCTTGCGCCTAGCGGCACGAAGTCGGCATAGCCGCGGAGGTCAATGGCCTGCTGCGGACAGATTTTTACGCAGCAACTGCATTCCCAACACATATCGGGAGCGCGGTTGAACGCTTTCATCTTGTCCTTGTCCAGGACCATCAGGTCGTTGGGACAGATGTACATGCAAGCGGTTTTATCCTGCCCTTTGCATCCGTCACACTTCTCAGTGATTACAAAACTCGGCATACTCGATCTCCTTCCTTCCTCAATTGATGGAATGATCGCCTTGGAATCCACACATTATTGATTCCAAACCTAAAATAGGAACAGCACATCGGAAAAAATGACCTTGCAATTTCTTGTGTAATTGTATAACCAAAGCCTCTTTCCGCAAGTTACAGTTCTCGTGCCTATACATTTCTTATCCGCAATGTTTTTTAGGGCAAACTCACGGACAATTCAAGTAAAAACGACCGCAATTCCAATGATTTATTAATCTGAGAACTATTCGAAAAAGTAATAATAAACCATTACTACTAAACACCGTTTCACGATTACATTCAGTATCTATGCTGCTGAAAAAGAATTCAGTGTTTCCAGTGGGTTACGGCATTGACTACAATTCATATCAAGATGGTGACGATTAAATCTCCAAGGAAGCCTAAAACTCTTATATTCCTTCCGGCTATCATGCTGACTACCAGCAGTCACTAGTCCGTCGATTATCTTAACAACGTCATTCACATTTTTCCGACTTTTTCTCTTCCCTGGCTTCCAGTTTTATCTTTGAATTTTCTTTTCAGCATTCAAAAAAGAGACTAAACGTGATTTTGCTCCGACCCTAAACACACACTAAACACACACTAAACGCGCACTAAAAGCACACCAAAGAGCAGTTCGTGGACACTTGGATGAAAACACTTTGCTGCTTCATGCTGCCTCATAACGCCTTTTGTTTCCTTCGTGGCAAATCGGCATACTGTTTGCCATGGGTTAGTTGGCGTCATTTACCGGTCATCTACGTGCTTTTACGGTCCAACACGATCACGTCACAGCATGAAGTTTCATACTGCACTGTGGCACTTCACGTACCAACAAAAAAACCCTCCGCTCTTTTCCAAGCAGAGGGCTTTTGAATTCTGAATTCGAATCGATTATTGCATTTCGTATTCGCGCACCGTGACGGCGATTTTGTACAGCACGGTCAGAACGAAAGCGCCCAGCGAGTAAATGCCAAGGCTGATCAGCAACTCGACCAGAGTCGGCGTGTAGTCCATCACATGGCCCAGCGGAGTGGGAATGAAACCGGTGATAACCATGCCCATGCCTTTGTCGATCCACAGCGCGATAATCACCATGGCGCACAAGACAGGCAGGAGTTTCAGGTTGCGACGCAGTTTCGGAATCAGCAGCATCGTCAAGCCGGAAATACCGAGGATCATCGAAATCCACATCCAAACGACCAGGCCGGTATGTCCTTCCAGACCGATAAACATATACTCGAAATGATGAATGTGCTCGGGAATACTGCTGTAAAGCGAGGTAAACAGTTCCAGGCCAACGAAGAACAGGTTGACGGCCATGGCGTAGGTCACGATCTCGGCCAGTTTGTGAATCGGTTTTTCACCAACATCGAACTTCGTCGTTTTACGAAGGAACAGGCACAGCAGAATCAGCAGCGCAGGACCGGCGGAAAAAGCCGAGGCCAAAAAGCGCGGAGCCAGAATGGCAGTCATCCAGAATGCGCGCGCGCCCAGACCGGCATACAAGAACGCCGTAACGGTATGAATGCTGACCGCCCAGGGAATCGAGAGATAGATGACAGGCTTGATCCACTTCGGTGGAGCAACGCCCTTTTTCTCGGCGGCAAAGGTCACGCGCGTAATGATGACATTAAGGACCAGGTAGCCGTTTAGAACCACGATATCCCAGAAGATCATGGAATTCGGCGTGGGATGCAGGATCGCGTTGAAAATACGATGCGAGCCGCCCATATCCACGAAAATGAAGCTCAGGCACATGATGATCGAGGCGATGGCGACGAACTCACCCAATACCGCAATCTTGCCGAACTCTTTGAAGTTGTGGAGGTAATAGGGCATCACCACCATCACCGCGCTGGCCGCAACACCGACCAGGAAGGTGAACTGTGCAATGTAAAAGCCCCAGGGAATATCACGGCTCAAGCCAGTGACGCCCAGACCTTGCTGCAACTGATAAAGATAACAACCAGCCGCCACGGCCATGAACAGCCCTAGAATTCCGAGCCATCCCCAATAACGAGTGTTACCACTTAGTGCTTTCTCTAGCATGTCACCCTCATACTAAATAAAAGATGTGCGGGCTCGTGCCCAAATGCGGCTTGCGACGAATCGAGAAACGCTTGGCCAGCACTTCGCGAACCTTGGAATTCGGATCTTCCAGATCGCCGAACATCATTTCGTCGTTCTTGCAAAGCTCCACGCATGCCGGAATCTGGCCCATAGCCAAACGTTCCGCACAGAAGTTGCATTTTTCCACCACACCGCGTTGGCGGGTCGGGAAAGAGCTGAACGGTTTTTCGATATGAGGCCGCGGGTCGCGCCAGTTGAAGCTACGCGAGCCATAAGGACAGGCCACCACGCAATAACGACAACCGATGCAGCGGTGCATGTCCATCATGACGATGCCGTCCTCGCGTTTCCAGGTCGCCTTGGTGGGGCAGACGCGCACGCAGGGAGGATTGTCACAGTGGTTGCAGAAAACCAGAAAATCCTTTTCGTGGAATTTCTCGTAAGCGACTTCCTGCTCCAGGCTCGGGAAGGCATGCTCGAATTTTTCCTGCCAGATCCACTTGACTTCGTCCTTGGGATTGTCGAATTTCGGGACGTTGTGAACCTTGTGGCAGACCGCCGCGCATTTTTCCGCCAGGCCAGGATTCGCCTGCATTTTCTTTACATCGATGACAATCGCCCAACGCTTCGCGGTCAGCGGGTGTTCCTGCGGAACGTCACCCTGCCCCGGAGCCGCAACGGCGTTCACCATCGGATTGGCGCCGAACATCAAAGCTCCGACACCGGCCAACTTCAGAAATTTTCTCCTGCTCTCATCCATCACTTCATATCCTTTTCAGGGTCGACGTGGCAGTTCCAGCAGTATGGAGCAACACCCACGTAGTTGTGGCACTGGTCGCAGAAATCCGCTTTGCTCTCATGGCAACCCAAGCAATTGCCGGTGAGGCTCTTATTGTATTTGCGACCGTCTTGAGCCGTAAACACGCGCTCGCCGTTGCGCACGACTTCATCGCGCCACGTATTGAGAAGGTCCATATGGTTGGCCTTCATGTAAGCGGTGTCCATGACACAGGACTTCTCCGTTGCAGGCAGTTTGGGGTCCGGCTGATAGTCGGCCTTGCCGCTTGCGACGTTGTACCAGATCGGGAACGTGACGATCACGAGAAAGATCACGATCCCGGTAATGATCTTCGGGCCATCATACATCGCCGTTACCCTCCGTTTCTTCGTCCTCTTCAACGCCCGGCAACGGTTCGCCGCGCAGGTCCATCGTTCGCTTCGGCTCGTTGTCGAGGATCAGGGCATTGCCAACCAGTTCGTGGATACCGCAGACATCGACGCCCGGTACCCAGTAATTCATCAATGTAGGCAAGACGGCTTTGTCGATTGCGCAGATGCAACCCAACATGTTGACGCCGTGCTTGTCGTGTACGTATTTGACTGCGCTGGCGCGAGGCATACCGCCACGCATACGCATTTCCATGTTTTCGTCGTTGCCCAGTCCGGCACCACCGCCGCAGCAGAAAGTTTGCTCGCGAATGGTGTTCTCGGGCATTTCGTAGAAGTTGTTGCACACCGTATTGATAACGTGGCGCGGTTCTTCGAAGAAGCCCATACCACGCGCCGGGTTGCAGCTATCATGGTAGGTCAGCTTGACGTTATCATTGCGGCTCTTGTCGAATTTCAACTTGTTATGCTGAATCAAATCCGAAGTGAACTCGCAGATATGAACCAACTTGGTGACTTTGGCGTTCTCGAACTTGGTACCCGTAATCGGCGAAACCGGCTCTTCCAGGAAGTCCGCGCCGTTCCAGTGGGTCGCCATGTACTGGTGAACCACGCGCCACATATGGCCGCACTCACCACCCAGAATCCATTTGACACCCAGGCGTTTGGCTTCGGCGTACATTTTGTAGTTCAGTCGTTTCATCATCTCGTGCGAGGTGAACAGACCGAAGTTACCACCTTCCGAAGCATAACCGCTGAAGGTCACATCCAGATCCAACTGGTGGAACAGCAGCAGGTAACCCATTAAGGTATAGTAGGCCGGAGAAGCAAAAACGTCTGCCGAAGGCGTGATGAACAGCAGTTCCGCGCCCTTGCGGTTGAAGGTCGGATTGACCGCGATGCCGGTGGCGTCTTCCAGTTCCTCGCAGGCAAATTCCAGGTTATCCTTGAAGGTATGCGGCTGCAACCCCAAGTGGTTTCCTGTGCGGTGACAGTTGGCGACCGGGTCGATGACCCAGTTGATGTAGATACCAAGCTCGCCCAGAAGCTCGCGACCGATCATGGTGATTTCGGCAGTGTCGATACCGTACGGACAAAATACCGAGCAACGGCGACATTCGGTGCACTGGAAGAAGTAGTAGAACCACTCCTTGATGACATCCTTGGTCAACTCGCGTCCGCCGACCATCTTGCCCATGATTTTTCCGGCCAAGGTGAAATCGTTACGATAGATCGAGCGCAGCAGTTCGGCGCGCAGTACCGGCATGTTTTTCGGATCACCAGAACCGATAAAGAAATGGCACTTATCGGCACAAGCGCCGCAGCGTACACAGATGTCCATGAACAGCTTGAAACTGCGGTACTTATCCAAGCGTTCGCGGATGCCTTCGTGAATGATTTCCTTCCAGTTGTCGGGCAACTGCCAGTCGTCATCAGTTGGCGTCCACTGACGGGGATTGGGCAAATCCAGATACTCCAGATTCTTTTTCGCGCCCGCATACGACCAGCTTCCGGCACGCGCCTCGAAATCGATGGTCGGATCCATCCACCCCTTGGTGATCGGCTTGAATCCAGCCGAACTGATCAGTTCCTGTGGTTTCGGAGTCTTGGCCATTTCTACTCCTTCTTGTCTAACGGATAGCCAGCCGCGACCAACACATCGTGGAATTCTTCTTCCCATTCATCGTAGGTATGAGGCTTGACTTCGGGGTTCCAAGGATTAACGTGAAGCCGCTCGCGGCTGTTGTTCAACATGTTACGGGTCGGGCTAAGGAACACACCACCCATATGCATCAGCTTGCTGAAGGGGAAATACAGGAACAGGCAGCAGACCAGGAAGATATGCACGTAGAACACCGCGCCCAGTCCATCGACCACCACCGGGTTGAAGTTGACCCAGCCCATGGCCACATTTTTCACGCCGACGATGTCCACCTTGGTGAAGTAGCGCATCAGAATGCCCGACAACACGATACCCAGCAGCAAAAAGAGTGCAAAGTAATCGGCGGGCAGCGAGATGGTGCGCAGCTTCGGTTCCACCACGCGGCGCAGGAACAGGTAGCTGATCGCGCCCACGATGATCAGGTCGGTCAGATACAGCGCCGGCACGGCGATCTCGAAGAAAGCGTCGAAGAATTCCAGCCCATGCACGAAAAAGGGAACCGGCTCGCTGAACAGGCGCATGTGGCGCAGGAAAATCACCAGGAACGAATAGTGAAAGGCCAACCCAGCTGCCCAAAGGTATTTGGACGAATCGTGCACCAGGCGTCCTTCCTTGGTGATTTCCGCGCGCGTGTTGCGGAACAGCGAACGGAAGAACAGCACTTCCATCGCCATACGCACGAACACTCCAAGCTTGGTGCTGGGCGCTTCGATCTTGTTCTGTTTGATCCAGGGCAGCGAATTCTGCTGTCCGCAACTGGTAGGAATGTTGTACGGCACCGGGGATTTAGCCCAGCGCAGCACCCGCCAGACGAAGCCGACTAAAAAGACGACGATCGCCAGATACGGGAGAACGATCCCGAAAACAGATTGCAGCCCAATGGAAGAGCCCACAATTGCGAGCACGACCAAAATTAGAACTGCTGCTAGCGAAATTAAAATGGAACCAAGGGCGTTCATCGGCCACCACCTCACTACGTGTGAATTTGCGGGTTAATGCCTCTCTGTGTCTTTATCCATCTTAGTAGCCTGACAGGCGATCTTTTCCGCCATGCGGGCCACTTCCAATTCCATGGTTTTGGGAACGCAACGTTTCAACTCGTTGATGCGCACTTCCATAAGTTGCTCGCGACACGCGATGTGGATGTCGAAGGCCGTCAGCGCCAGACGATCCACACGCGATTCAAACGCCAGCATTTCACGCAACAACTCCGCATCGGCGTTGTTCATGTCCAGTTCCGAGCGGATCGCGTATTTCAGCAGAAATACAAAGGTCACCGCTTCGCTCGCCCGAAACTGCTGAATGGCGCGCACGCGAATAATGCCATCTAGCTCCGAGCTTTCCTGATCGGTCTGGCGCTCGGCGAGCAGATCGTCGAACAACACACCGATACCATCCCGCAGGGAAAACCCTACCGGATTGGCGAAGCGATCTTTCTCGATACTCAGAAAACGAGAGGACTCCGCCGGATAGGTTTCCACTATCAGTTGGAACCAACTCTTCAGGATGGCTTCCCTTTTATCGCTCAGAAGCTTGGTCAGCATACTTGCCTGTACCTCGGGATTTTGTTCAGCAGGATCATCTTGCACGACACCTAACCGAATTCGCAGTCTTTTCACGATGCAAGACGGGGGCTAACGTAGCGGATGAATCGGGTATTGTCCAATAGAATTCAGTCATCTCAGATATTACTCTGAATCACAAGTCAGTGGCAACGACGGGAGAACGCTCTATATATAAAGGAAGGAATCAGCCAAACAGCGCGAAAACTAGCGTGGAGGTGAAAAGTAGCTTCAAAGTGCTTTCGGAAAGCTTGCTCCGCATAAAAAAATAGAGGAACCCCTCTAGAGAGAGAGTTCCTCGTTATCTTATCAGGCAATGAAAGAACCTATTGGAATCGCGCGAAAACGACCGATTTAACGATGGGCGTTCTTCCGGCGACGGCGCTCGGCCTCGTCTGATTTCCGCTTGCGGCGCACGGAGGGTTTTTCGTAGAAGCGACGCTTCTTCATTTCCTTGTACAACCCTTCCTGAGCCATTTTCTTCTTCAGCGCACGGATCGCTTTTTCCAAGTCATCGTTGACCCGCACTTCCAAACAGGTCATTCCATCCCTGCCTCGTTGCGGACTTCCCATCTTTCGTGTACCCTTGCCGTCGTAATTATTTCGCACTTTGCCTTCTTTCCTTGCCCCGGGGGCGTGATTAACGTACTGTATACAACCGTAACCTCAAAGGGCTACAGGGCCATTACGACTAGCAGAGGATATTGAGATTGTCAAGACATTTTCCACGATTGATTGCCATTGTTCCCATCTTTTTCTGCGCGTTGATTACGCTGGGCGTAAGTAGCGTCTGCTCCTCCGGCTGTACGCAGTCGCCGAGTAAAGAGCCAGATGCCCTAACCCGGCTTTCTCAGGGCGCTTTTCGCGAGGAGCAACTGGTCTTTCATCCGACCGAAGCACGCCTGCTGGCGCTGCGACTTCTGCCGGAAGAAGGAAAGAACATCAATAATAACGACCAGTTGTTCGAGCGCAGCATCGTAGAGATCGACTACAGCCGCCCGGACGAGCCTGAAACGGAACGACTTTCCGCCCTAGATGGCGGCAGCTTTCCCAGTTACGCAGCAAATCACGGTATCGTGGCGCTGGACAGAGCGGGTAACCTGGTCTTTTTGCCAAAGGGACGCGACAAGGCGCAGGCGATTGCATTAAAAGAGCTGCCCTCCAAGCCGACCAAACCCTGCGCCTCCCCCGATGGCCGCCACATCGCTTTTATGGCGATTCCGATGCCGGATCTCGACCAGCCCCCGGATTTGAAGTCGTTGGGCGCGTTTCGTCACGAAGCCTACGTCGTACCGCTGCAAGGCGGCACACCTGAGCTGATTCCCCCCGGTTCGGACCCTGCTTCGCACCTGATTTCAATTGGTTGGGCCGATGGCGAACACCTGCTGCTGCACTATCAATTGTTAGACGAGCGCGGCAACCGCTTTCTGCGCGTGGAGCAGGTGGACTTGAAAACCCACGAGCGCCGACTGGTACTGTTCATCGACAGCCCCGGCGATTTGTCAATCCCGGCGGACGCCTCCCTCTTCGTCACCATCCCGCCCGACGAGCAAGGGCGCGCCGGCAACATCCTAAGTTTTTACACACGCAGCATGGACCGCCACGAAGACGTGGAACTGTCCGGTTCCGCCGTGGAAGTCTGGCTGCATCCAAAGGGACGCCTGGCGGCGGCCAGTTTCCACGACGCCGAAACGGGCGGCACGAACCTGATGCTGTTGCCGGTGCCGGAAATGAAAGCCCACGCGCAACTGGCCGACAAGACGAAATCGAAACAAGGTAATGTGAATTGAGGTGGGGGTGGAGAATCAACGGGGTAACTTCGTCTGCAATTCTTAATTCTATCGAGATTTGACAATTCACCAACATTCTGTATATAGATAAATAAACTTATTTGCATCATCGGAGGTTGTTAACAATGCGTAGCGCTCTCCTCACTTTACTTTTTAGTCTACTTCTATTCTTTACCTCGAACCTTGCAAGTGCGGATAGCAGCCGTTCAACTTGGCCGGATTTATCCGATTTAATGTTACAAAGTACCTTTCAAGGCGGGGGAGAAAAGGATGCAGCGCTAATAATCGGGATAGATGCATACGACCATATTGCACCCGTTCCGGGTGCTGTGAGCAACGCCGAAGATTGGGAAAAATACTTTCTTACCGTTCGCGGACTTTCTTCATCCAAGATTCAGATTTTGAAAAATGAAAAAGGAGTTAAAAGTAAAATATTAAAGAAATTGGAACAAGTTGCAATGGATGTTGGCCCCAATGCTTTGTTGTGGATCGTCTTTATCGGACACGGAATTCCCACAAATGATGGAAACGACCTCCTGTTACTTGGAGCAAATGCACAACAAGATCCCGATATCATCAACGCAACAGGAATCTCAAAAAACGCGATGCTTGAATTGGCAAATACCGGTTTTCATCGCAAGATCGTTATGGTAATCGACACCTGTTTCAGTGGCCGTATCGGAAGCGAAAAATCTGACTCTCTTTTCGGAAAACATCAAGCTATCCGCATTGTACGAGACAACGCATATTCGGGGCGCAACGCGACCTTGCTTACTGCCGGTCGTAAGGATCAATGGGCGGGTCCACTACAACAAGGGCAATCGCGCCCGGCATTTAGCTACCTTTTGCTAGGTGCTCTACTTGGATGGGCAGACAATGACCTGATCGGAAATCACGATCAAAAGGTTACGGTGCGTGAGGCGGTGGCTTATGCCGGACGAGCTATCCGCGACACAACTAATCGCGACCAGGAACCGCAGTTTTTTCCAAGTGAAGACTCCGAAATGGTTCTGGCGATTAGAGCAAAAAGCCATGGGCCAAACCTGAAGGGGTTCAAACCTGTTCCTCAGCCTACTCCACCTAATCCGTTCGGTGTTATCCCAGATTTACCTCCCGCTCCCAAAATCACCAAAACGGGAGAGTTGCCACCAGAAGATCTATTTGGAATTTCAGAGGAGTTTTACGATCAGCTCAATCACGCCTGGGATGTAGAGGATAATTCGAGTACATCCTATTCGGAAAAAGCCAACGCGTGGGAAGAGGTAATCAATCACGTTGATGCAAAACCAAAACATATCACTGTTGCCAAAAAAGCCGTGGCGATGTACGAAACCGCGGAAAAGAAAAAGGCCGCTCGATCGTTGGAATTGAGAAAGGCATTCTTACAATGGCGGAAACATAAATCTCTGCTGAAAAAACTCCTGGATGCCCCGGCTCGACGAATTCCTCCAAAGAAGAAAGACTGGTACAAGCAGCAATTCGAGTTGGCTTACAAACGTTTTAACGAAGATTTCGAGAAAATTCAAAACGGCACACACGAAATTGTCAATTACTTCGACAAAGGAGTCGAATTTGTTTGGATTCCAGGGGATCACTTTATGCCAGAAGAAGAAAAAAGCAAGAGTGCAGATCAAGAAAAAGAGTATGTAACCGTTGATTCATTTTACATCAGCCGTTCTCCCATTACCTATAAGCAATACGAAATCTGTGTCCTCAATAGCGATTGCAATAAACTGGGGTATCCGGTAAACAATGATGGTGAATGGCAGAATCCCCAACCCAAAACCGCGTATGTTAATGAAATTGACACTTATTCAGCCGTAAGGTATTGCACTTTTGTATCCTCCAATACTCCTAATAAATTCCAATTGGAACTGGCTATTAAAAATGGTACCGATACAATTTCAGATAGCTCATACTCACTTCAGGCACTAGGGGATAACCTTGAGTGGACTTCTTCTAGTCCCCGTTACAGCAGTGCATACGCAATTCTCAGAATTGAGGATGCTAATACCATCGGTTGGGAATACGTCTCTAGAGAAAGCGCAAATATATCTTTCCGCTGTGCAATAGTAGACTCTGAAGTAAATAATGATAATGAACCGTGAAATCCCTAAAATGTAGATAAATTCTTAATGATGTAGAGAATTCTCTTTGCGCACAATCCGATACCTGATCTCTTGCACCGCACAACATACAGGGTCGTTACCTGCATTACATGAAGCATACGCTTCCAGAATGCTTTCCGCCCTTAACGGAGGTGTAATCGCCGAGCAGAATCCATAAACGAACATCGATTCCGTCGCTTCGGTTTGATCTTGTTGCAGCACCACTTCCAGGTAAGATTCGTGAGTTTCAGGGGGGATATAAAAGATACTGTTTTTTCGCACGAAGTTCTCTGCGTCAATATCATTTGGATAGACCAATATTCTTCGCCCGCTTTCCGAAACAGCTAGGACATAAACATACGCGTCTTTCGAAACGCGAACTCCCATGCGTAGGCGCTCGCCGTGCCGAAATCTCTCGGCGTTCAACTGTGCAGACAGCTTAAGTCGTTCGTGTTGTGCACGATAATAGGCAAGAAAACGCGCCTTGTCGAGCGCCACCAGTATCCACACATTGTATGAATAGGCTACAGAACCGTCTGCCTGACAGGTTTCTATCTTTTCCGAATATATTTCCGACTCTTTCCAACCGCTTCCCGCACCACTTGAAACAGCGACGAGATCCTCTCGAATTTCATTCGTATCCTGTTGGCGAAGCCTTTCGTACCATACTCCAATAGTTGCACCCATGGACTCAACAATCTGCCGATAAGCATCCATACGAGCGTCAGCAACAGTATCCCCCAAATTTTTACTTCCCCCGGTTTTTCGTCCAACCCAAAAGGATGTTCCTTTTTGGGTTTCGACAGCGCCGGTCAACCAACTAGGTTTAACAGCAAGGCTGGTTTCTACAATGGACTCTTGACCTGTAACTCCGCATCTCTGATTAGGACTATCTCCGAGGCGCTCTAATGAGGATTTGCACCCATTAAGAAATGTAGCTACCCAAAGCACAGTTAGCAAAGAAACCGCTACGCGATGCTTTGTCCTAATAGTCCTAAATTGCATTTGCATTGTCTTTCCTGATGCCGGGCAAACAATTTGATGGGTCAAACAACTGTCCGTTTTTCAAATCGATTGCAAATAAAATACAATATATCAAAGAAAATTATAATCAATAATTCATCACCCCAACGAAAGCCTACGTTGTCTTCTTCTCCGGCTCGCGTACGAGTTCAAGCAGGCTGACTTCGGAAGGGACTCCCAGTCTCAGCGGCGGTCCCCAATAACCGGTGCCGCGATTGACGTAAACCTGTAGCCTGTCGTCGTGACGAAATAAGCCCGCCACGTAAGGCTGTTGCAACCGCACCAGCAAATTCCAGGGGACGAACTGCCCGCCATGAGTATGGCCGGAAAGCTGCAAATCCACCCCCGCCTGAGTCGCCGCGTAGCAACTGCGCGGCTGATGCGCCAAGAGAATCTTTACGTCGTCCGCCTTGGCACCCATAAGCGCCTTTTCGGGATTGGAACGATGGGACTCGTCGAAGCGGCCTCCGTTGTAGTCGGTGACACCGGCCATCAACAAACGGGCGTTGCCGCGCCGAATCACGCGATGCTCGTTTTGCAGCACGTCGAACCCCAGCCGCTGCGCTTCTTCGCTCCAACGCCGGGCACCCCAGTAATACTCGTGGTTGCCCGTTACCCAGTAGCGCCCTTCAGCGGCGTGGAGTTCCGTTAATGGAGCCAGCTCCGGGCGCAGCTGCGGCACGTGTCCGTCAATCATGTCGCCGGTCATCACGATGGCATCCGCTCCCAGCCGGTTGACAGTATCCACCACCGATTCCACGAAGCGCCGCCCCAAGGTCGGCCCGATGTGCAAATCGGAAATCTGCGCGATGCTGAAACCTTCAAATTCCTGCGGCAAGTTATGGATGGGAATGCGAACCCGCTCGACCGTCGGGGCTTGCGTTGCATGATAAACGCCTGCACCCATCAGCAGACCGGAAGCGCCCAACACGCCGACATTGACGGAGTTGGTCAAAAACAGGCGGCGCGACGGATCGGGAGCATCCGTTTTGCGGGAATCTTTCGGTTGAAGCAAACGACGAAACAGGCGCAGGATGCGCGAACCGAGGCGCAACAGATCGCGTCCCAGTAACAACAGGAGCAGCAGCACCAGTAACCCCATGGAAATGTACAGCGTCCATTGCAAAGCACTCAACCACCCAGGCAGCGGCCCGGTCGTCCAGTTGCGATAAAGAACGTTTCCACCCAACAACAATAAATAGGACGTCGCAACTACCGCCCAGGCTCCTGCGCGTCCCCAGCGGGAAAGGCTGGAGGGACCGATCAAACGACGTCCCACATAAATATGAAATAGCAGAAATGCCAGGCTGAAGATCACATAGAACATGATTTGCAACATCCGTGTTCATCCTTTAAATAGCGCGACTCCCCTACCCTATACCAGACAATCGGGAAAAGGAAAACATTCCCGAGGCGGGAGATTTCTCCCTTTTTGTAAAAGACCGAATTTGCGCGAGTTTCAGCTAAGGTATTGATAATATACATCAATCATAGCTAAGCAGCACATAATCACTACACGTTTTACAAAACTGTAAGTTTTAGAAGATTTCAAATCAGAGACAGATATTTCATACAAAACCCGAAGTGTTCCGATTCCAGGTTGACACAATGCGTTAATGTTGTTAAAATCAATAGTTGCGATTCAGTTCAGTAATTGGTAACATGGATTCATTGCAATATCGCCACGGAAAAAACGCAAAAGAAAACGAGTTTGCGAGCGAGGTGTACCATGAGGGGATACAGTCTATGCATCAGGGGCATACTGGGTGTGGTTTTATTACTAAGCGGCTTGGCCTGTAACGAGGAAACCAGCCAGGGCGTGGCCTGCGAAACCGACGCGGATTGTTCGTTGGGAGAAGTCTGCATGGCGGGAGCCTGCGAAACGCCGCAATTCTGTGTGAATGACAGCGCCTGCCAGGCCGGCTTCGTCTGCCAGAACAATTCCTGCGTTCCCTCTCCAAGCTGCATCACCTGGGAAGAATGCCCGGAAAACATGGACTGCGTGAACGGATATTGCCAAACCATCCAGGACAACTACTCCCCATATTGCACCACCAACGCCGACTGCAATGCCGATGAAACCTGCGACATGGTTATGGGAATCTGCGTGGAAGTGGACGGCGATAGCACGGACGGCGACAAAAACGAAGATGGCGACGCCGAAATTCGTTGCAGTGAAAGCCGCGATTGCCCGGACGGATACCGCTGTGACAACAGTGTGTGCGTTCCATTCGGCGATGTGACCGATGGCGATAAAAACGAAGATGGCGATGTCGTGGAACCCGACGGCGACAGCAGTTCCCAGGATCTTGGTTTGTGCGAACCCTGCCAAAGCGACCCGGATTGCAACGAACCGGGCGAATACAGCAATTACTGCCTGGAAGACACCTCCGGTTCAACCTATTGCGGGCGCTTGTGCGGCGATACCGCCGTCTGTCCGGTGGATTATATCTGCTCGTCGATTTACAGCAACACCGGCGAACTGGTCAGCAAGCAATGCCGTCCCAGTAGCGGTCGCTGCGAACCGGAAGTCCAGCCCGACGGCGACGACTCCGCCGATGGCGATGAAATCGTGATGGGCGACAAAGGCTTCTGCGAGGCCTGCTTGACCGATGACGAATGCGGCGGCCCGGAAGATCGTTGTATTCCCGACGGTTCCGGCAATACCTTCTGCGGAACGGACTGCTCCCAGGGGCAGGGCTGCACCCAGATGGATACCTACTGTCGCGCAATGAACAGCGAAGTACGTCAATGCTGGCCGACCTCGATGTACTGCAACGGCACGTTCCCCGATGGCGACGACAATCCACCCATCGATGGCGACTATAACACCGGGCAGGAATGCTATTTCGATAGCCAGTGCGGTTTGGGTGAGGTGTGCCTGGGTGGTCAATGCCAATACAAACTGTGTGAGGCATGTACATCGGATTCCCAATGTGGTGATATCTGGTCGCTGTCCGATGCGGCCTGCATCAATAACGGCTGTGCAACCCCCTGCGCCTTTTTCGGCCAGCAGTGCCCGTCCGGTTACGTTTGCGAGGAAGTGGATACCCTGGTGGAGCTTTGCGTACCCGACGACGGCTATTGCCAGGGCGGTCCGCCTATCGATGGCGACGACAATCCACCCATCGACGGCGACGACAATCCGCCCATCGACGGCGACGACAACCCGCCTATCGATGGTGATGAGGTTGTAGACGGCGATACCGCTGCGCCAGTCTGCGAAGGCTACACCGGCTCGCGCACCGATTGCTGCCGGGAAGACAACCCCTGCGGCTGGAATCGGGATGGCGAATGCGACTGCAACGACACCTGCGCCTGGGATCGCACCGATTGCGAGGCGCAACCGGCAGAAGAAAACGGCACCTGCGATGAGCCGTTCCTGATTACGTCCAGCTATTTTTCCGACAGCGGCAGCACTTCCGGGCAAGGCAACGATATCAGCGTAGCGGGCTGTGATGGTTCTCATTACAACCAGTCCAGCGCACCGGATGTGGTCTACGCCGTCAGTCTGCCGGACAATTCGGAAATGGACATCTACCTGGATGCCGACTTCGACTCTGTATTGCTGGTACAGTCGCCCTGTGGCGATCAGGCCCAGGTGTGCATCGGCGCGGACGAAGCATCCTGTGGATTGTTTTTCTGCGGATCGGAATCGCTGGGATTGGAAATCACGACAGGCGGCATCGGTTATATCATCGTAGATGGCTACGGCTCGTCCGATTATGGTAGCTATACTCTGGAAGTTGACATATACTGACGGGCCTCTGGCGTTCCGTACCGTTTTCGGTGCTTTTCGGCGGGTTGTAACTTGTAGCAGTAATACAGGTGTTTGCCGTTAAGGCGGAATGTACAAGGAGAGGATGTCGTAGGCCAACAACGAGGGAGTCGTACCATGAAACGGGTCATGCTGTGGATGCTTTGTATGGGATTGCTGTTCGCTCCGGCGGTCGTTCAAGCCGAATGGCAGTCCGGTGACACCGCAATCGGTCGTCTTTCCCCGGAACAGCAGCGCGCCCATTTGACCGAGGGTTTGTTTGTTCCGCAACCCTACGTGGATTACAATCCCGACCAGCCCCCGCCTCAACCCATCGAAGATCTTCCCGCTTATTTCAACTGGCGCGATCAAGGCGGACACGACTGGACCTCGCCGGTACGCGATCAGGCATCCTGCGGTTCCTGCTGGGCTTTCGGCACCATCGCCGCCATGGAAGCGGCCATCAATATTCACCTGAACGATCCCGACTACGACATCGACCTGTCCGAGCAGACCATGGTTTCCTGCGGTTTGGGCAGTTGCGATTACGGCGGCATCGCCGAGGAAGTGATGCTGTATCTGAAGAACATCGGTATTCCCGATGAGGAATGCTATCCCTACCTGGCCGAAGAAGGTAACTGCAACGATCGCTGTAGCGACTGGTTCGACCGCGCCGTACACATTTCGGACTGGGGTCCGATTTACGGCGGACTCTTCGAAGATGCCATCAAGGAAAAGCTGATGGTCGGACCGATGGCGGTTACAACCAATGTTTACAGCGACTTCTACCGCTATAGCGGCGGCGTCTACGAACACGACGGCTGCGTGCTGGCCAGTAACCACATCGTGTTGCTCGTCGGCTGGAACGACGCCAATAACTCCTGGATAGCCAAGAATAGCTGGGGCGACGACTGGGGCGATGATGGCTTTTTCGAGATCAAACGCGGCAGCAGTTGCTTTGCGCTCTCGGCCTACTGGCTGAAAGTGGACCCGGCGACCATTCCCAGCGGCAATCAGCAGCTTTGTGTGGACCCGGCAATCGTGAATGTAAACGTGCTGGCTGGAGAGAAGATCCAGGTTCCCGTGTATGTGGAAAACTGCGGCGTCGGCTATGCCGATTGGCAGGCACAGACCGATATCCAAGGTGTGCGCGTACTTCCGGAAAGCGGCTCTCTGGATATCGATGGCCGTGCCATGGTACAACTCTGGTTCGAACCCGCCGCCGATGCAAGCGGGGAACGATCGGGAACGGTGAGTTTTTCTCCAACTCCCAGCGGCGGGCCCGCCTCCGTTCAGGTGACAGCTCACATTATTCCGCCTGCCGTAGACGGCGATGTCATTCCCGATGGCGATGTGACTCCCGATGGCGATGTCACTCCTGACGGCGATGTGACTCCCGATGGCGATGTCACCCCCGATGGCGATGCCACCCCCGATGGCGACACGACCCCTGATGGTGACACGACCCCAGACGGTGACGTAACCCCAGACGGTGACGTAGCTCCCGATGGTGACACAAGCCCTGATGGCGACGCTACTCCCGATGGTGACGTAGTTCCCGATGGTGACACAAGCCCTGATGGCGACCAAAGTTCCGATGGCGATGTAATTGCCGATGGAGACGAAAGCTCCGATGGCGATGTGGTTGCAGACGGAGACGAGAGCTCCGATGGCGATAGCACTCCCGATGGCGATGCCGTAACCGATGGAGATGACAGCGGATCTGGCAGCGGCTCGGATTGTAGCGGCTCCGGGATGCCGTCTCCGGCGTTGTTGCTGCTGCTAGCGTTGACTCTGCTGCGCAGACGCCGCGTACGGATCTAGGATTTTAGCTGGATCTTCCCGTAGGTCGGGTCCAGTGGACCCGACATTTCCGATTGATGATGTCGGGCAAGACATTTGCCCGACCTACTGTGGAAATGTAACCACATGTTATTATTGGCATATCTATATCAATTGTAGGTCGGGCAGATTCTGCCCGACAAAAAACTTTTGAAGCATGTCGGGAGACATGCTCCAACGTTAGGCGGCGAGGCGTAAGCCCGCAGAAATACACTCGAACCGATCAACTCACAACTCTTCCCCGATGAAGCCGAAGTAGCGACCCATCCAGTATGGCAAGAGATAACCCGCCGGGGGAATGGCCGAATTCAGGTTTTCCGAGCAGACTTCCCGCTGGTTGGGATCGCCCCACCATTCGAAGATCGACGGACAGCGCTCGTTGATCGGAATCTGATCTTCCGCCAGGCTGCCGTGGCGAGGCGACACGCACCACTCTTCATAGCCGGTGTCGTCGTGAGCGCGCCGGATGTTGTCGGTGTGATAGCGTTTCAAGGTGCAGACGGCTTCCTCGATCAACTGCTTGGCTTCATCCGCATTGTAGTTGTCGTTGGTCTCCATGCGGCTGACGAGATTCATGTTGCGGAAGGGGTTGGCTTCGCTCCACAAATCGCGCCCCTTGGCATCCGGGCCTTTGGTGTTTTCGCGGAAACGCTGCCGATACAGGCTGCGCAGTTCCGGGTCTTGCTCGTACCAGATAAGGTTGAAGTAGGCCAGCTCGCCGATGGAAATGGTGTCGTAGTTGGAGTTGCAGCCCAGCATGTAGCCCATGTTCGTAAGGTGCTCTCTGTAGTCTTGCGGTGTTTCAAAGGGTTGATCGATGCACTGTAGTTCCCCGGACTGTTGCAGGAGGCAGTCGTAGTAGCTGTCGATCAATTCCTGATCGTTGGCGACCACCGCGCCCATTTTGCTCCAGGTCAAGGCCAATAAGGCGTTTGCACCCGGCACCGAATCCAGCGAAATGGCGTGAGCCGAGCCGTAGCGCGTGTTACGCCCGTCGTAATCGTTGATCCAATAGCTGTGATCCACCAGGTGATGTCCTACCTGCTGCAAAATATCCACCGCGATGGCGCGTACTTCCGGGTCGTCCACGATGCGCGCTACGATACCCGCCGCGAACATATGACCCGCGTATTCATCCTTGCTGACGTTCATCTGCCAGCAGAACCCCGCAAAGCGTGGATCGGTGCAGTGTTCGCTGTCCTTGGCCCAGCCGCCGTTGCCGTCGTTCAACTCCGGATTCCAGGTCTTGAAGCAGCCGTCCGTATCCACCTTGATGAACTGATTGCCAACCATGTTCTCCGCCGGGGGAATGTAACGCGCGTAGCGTTCGTTGTCGGTAGCGGCGCTGGCGTAACGATCTTCGTCTTCGATGCAGTACTGCTGCGGAATCGACGGATCGCGGAAGTCGCGCGTATACAGGCCGTCCTTGCCGGTGATCTGCATCATCTGGTAGGTACCGTTGAGCGTGCGCTTGAGTTGCGCCAGCGCATCGGCGTCACCGGTGACGGCGTAACGGAATGCCTGCGAGGCCACATACAAACCGGTCCACAAACCGTTGTTCTCCGAAAGCGAAAACGTGCAGGTAGGCAACTGATCGTCGGAGACGATGCTGTCCGGCACCGGTGCGTCGCAGTTGACGGTGAAAACGCGCGAGTAATCCTCGTGACCGGGAACATCGGTTGGAACCTGATGCAGTTTCGGCACGATCCAGTCGTAATAAGCCGCCTTCTCATGCAGCGTCATGCCTCCCAGATAATCTTCTGCCGGGCAGGTGGACCATTCTTCCTGCGGCACCACCCAGTCTGCAAGCACCATGCTGTCGTCGTCGCCATCCACGGCATCGCCATCCACGACGTCACTTTCACTCAGATCGCCGTCGGCGACATCGGCATCCTGATCGCCATCGGGAGTAGTGACGGGATCGTCGTCGGAACCACAGGCTACGAACAAGAACAGAGACAGCAGACAGCCTAGAAACAACTTATACGGCATGATCGTTTCCTTCGTTTGAATGATGAACAACGGAGATTCGTATGAAATCTATTACTTTATTGCTGCGGTCGCCGCAGGCGGAAGGCAAAAAAGCCGTCCAGCTCCGGGGCGCGGCGCGTATCGAACCAGCACAAATTTTCTTCCCGATTCCACAATCCGGCGTCTATGGAATCGCTTCGTTCACAGTTCCAACCACTCAGTTGTTGCAGGTGGCGCAGTTGCTGCGGACCTTCCTCGTCGGTATGCGTACAAACCGAAAACACCAGTACCCCACCCGGCTTGACGTATCTCAGCGCATGCTCGGCGATGGTCCGGGCCAGCGCCGCCATGCCGCGCACGTCCTTGGCTTCGCGTCGCCAGCGGATTTCCGGGTGACGGCGTATGACACCCAGCGCGGTGCAGGGTGCATCGACCAGCACCCGGTCGAACGATCCCGCTTCCAGGCTCGGTTGCGGCTGGCTCATATCGGCAGCAAAGGTTTGGATGTGCGTAAAGCCGTGGCGCGCAGCCTGTTCGGATAGCAGCTTCAGTTTCGCTTCGGACAGATCCACCGCCAGCACCGATCCATCTGGACCAACGGCAGAGGCGGCCATCAGCGTTTTCCCGCCCGGCGCAGCGCAGCAGTCCAGAATGCGTTCTTCAGGCTGGGCATCCAATAGACGCGCCACCAGTTGCGAGGCTTCATCGGCCACGTGGCAAAGCCCCTGCTCCAATAGCGGCAATAACACTCCGATTCCACCACGCGTTACCGTAACGGCATCCGCAGACCATTCTCCTGGCTGCGCTTCCCCACCCTGCTCTTCGATACAAGCGATCAGCTTCGCCACATCCATGCGCGTGGTATTGACGCAGACCGACAGCGGCGCGGGACGGTTGAAGCGCTCCAGCCGCTCGGTCAGTCGCCCGACCTGCTTTTTCTTATCATCGCAACGGATTTCCGGATCTTGCAGCAGACGCTGCACGAGCCAGTTTGGAATTGAATGTTCGATAGCCAGCCGTCCGGCGGCATCGGGCGGAAACTCGGGGCCGCGCTCCTCTTTGAGTTCGCGCAGGCAGCGACGCAATAGCGCATTGACGAAACCCACCGCATGGCCGCGCTGCAACTGCCGCAGCAGACTTCCGGCTTCGTTCAACACCGCGTGTTGCGGGATGCGATCCAGCTTCAGTAATTGATACAATGACAGACGCAGCACCTGACGCGCCACCGGATCGATGGATTTATCCGGGCGACTGCTTAGATGCCGAATCCAGACGTCCAACAGGCGGCGATGACGCAACACGCCGTACACCAGCTCGGTCGCCAGACGGCGGTCGGCTTCCTGCGTTTCCCGCTCCTTCTCCGCAGCCGGACGTTGTCGGGACAGTTCGTGCATCAGCGCCAGGTTGGAATACGCCTGGTCGCGTTCGACGCGGGTCAATACGTTATAGGCAATGCGGCGTGCGTTCATGAGGCGGGCGCTTGAAACAAGGTACCGAGTTCCATGCTGCAGCCGCACAGATAAGCCTGGGCGCACATACGCTTTTTCCCCTGTCGCTGCAACTCACGAACCAGCAGCGATCCTTCGCCGCAGGCCAGCACCAGTCCGTCGGGGCGGATTTTCACCAGTCGTCCCGGCTCGGCGTCGAAATGCTCTTCCAGCGGCAGGGCGTCGTGGATTTTAATGTATTCCTCGCCACAACTCGTCACCGCACCCGGCCAGGGAGTCAGCCCCCGGATGCGGCGGTCCAGTTCAATGGCGGAGCGGCTGAAATCCAGGTAGCCGTCTTCCTTTTTCAGCATCGGCGCATAGGTCTTTTCGTTATGATTCTGTTCGATCAATTCCAGCGTTCCGTTGAAAGCCCGCTCTAGCACCGTAACAAAGCCCTCCGAAGCCAGCGGTAACAGCCGCGCACCCAGAGTTTGCGCGGTTTCGCGCGGGTCCAGCGTGATCGGGAGATGCAGACAGACTGGACCGGCATCCAACTCGAAAACCACCTTCTGGATGGTCATCCCAGTCTGCTCATCGCCGTTGATGATCGCCCAGTTGATCGGCGCAGGTCCGCGTAGCTTGGGCAATAACGAGGCATGCGCGTTGAAGGTGCCCAGCGGGGGCATGTCGATCAGGCGGCGAGGCAAGATCTGTCCGAAGGCAAACACGAGAAAGGCATCTGCCTGCAGCGCCTCCAGTTCCTCTAAAAACGCCTCTTCCTTGACCTTCTCCGGCTGCATCACGTTCAGACCCAGTTCCAGCGCCTTCTGCTTGACCGGCGGCGGAATCGGTTTCTTGCGGTCACGCCCGCGCGTCTTGTCCGGCTGGCAGACGACACCCACGACGTCGTAGCCTTCTTCGACCACGCGCTCCAAGGTCGGCACCGCCAGTTGCGGCGTTCCCAGATATACGATTCGTCCCTTGCTCATGCTGCTTACGCCTGTTCCTGCTGTGACTCGTCCTGCTCTTCTTCGCGTTCCCGCTTGAAACGATCCATGCGCCGCAGCGCCAGTTTGCGTTTCAGCGAGGAAAGCCGGTCCAGAAAAACAACACCATCGAGGTGATCGATTTCGTGTTGCAGGCAGATCGCCAACAAGCCTTCCGCTTCGATAGTCTGCTCGTTGCCGTCCAGATCCAGATATTTCACGGTGATGCGCTCGGCGCGCTTGACTTCGTCGAACACGCCCGGAACCGACAAGCAGCCCTCGTCGCCGCTGCACTCGCCTTCGCGGCTGGTGATTTCCGGGTTGATCACGGTCATCAGCGCCGGGGGAGCGTCTTTCTCGCTGACATCGCAGGTCAACATGCGCAGCATCTCTCCCACCTGCACCGCCGCCAGACCGATTCCCGGTGCGGCGTACATGGTTTCCGCCATATCCTTGGCCAGCGTGCGGATGCTGTCGTCGATTTCCTTTATCGGCTCGCTTTTCTGATGCAAGCGTTTATCCGGCAATTCCACGATTTCCAATATCGCCATGATTTCTTCCTTCGGTTCGTTTTTGCTACGCTCGGCACCTGTTTTTGAGCGCTTTTCTTTCTTTTATACCCGATTTTCGCCGGGGTCAACCATAGTCAACGCTTTGACACGCAACTCTTTTTCGCCGATTGCGATCCCTTCGTCAAGTGTTGAGATTGGCAGGAAAAATCACGGATGCTGGTTAGCGTTGGGCAACCTGTCGTTTAATGGGAAAATTCGCCGTCTTCATCCGAACTGGAGGGCCCCTCGCCCAGATGGGCGGCCTGCAAAAGCTGCCGTTCAAACAGCGCCATCAATCCTTGTAAGCGCGAAAGCTGCCCGTCGCGTTCCAACAGGCCCTGTTGCTCCTCGGCGTTCAGTTTCAGCAGGCCGCAGACCAGCGGCACGAAATTCGCCGCTTTGGAATCCTCCACCCGTTTAAGCATCGAACTGGGGAAAGGCCCCAACTCCTGCTGCCAACTGCTTTGATAGAGCATTTTCATGATCTGTTTGCGCAGTTCGTCGATGCGCGGCTGCTGTTCCGACTCGTCCTCTTCCGCAATCGCATCGGTCATCGCCACGCGGTAGGGTTTTAAGCGGATATCCTGGCGCACCGTGGCACGCCCGATGCCGTGCAGCGAAATATTGACACTGCCGTCTTTTTGCGGTTCGTGACCGCTGACGACCGCCACGGTTCCCAGCGAATGCAAGGCCGGAGCGTTAGCGCCGCGCTCCTCCCAGGGATTGTGAACGAGCACCACCACCAGGGTCTTGTCGCCTTTGATCACATCGATCAGCATCAGTTTATGCGCCGGATCGAAAACCTTAATCGGCAGATCCGCTCCCGGATACAGCACCGAATTGGGCAACGAAAGCACGGGCAAAGGTTTTCCGTATCCGCTCATACTACTGCCTTATCCGATGAAAGGATTGGTGCGTCGCTCGCGACCGATGGTCGTCATCGGACCATGACCCGGATGAACGCGCACGGCGTCGTCCAGGGTGAGCAACTGGGTTTTGATCGATTGAATCAAGCTTTGGAAAGAGCCGCCGGGCAGATCGGTACGCCCGATGCTCATGGCGAACAGGGTATCGCCGACTACCACATCTTCTCCCGACAGGAAACAGACTCCACCCGGAGAATGACCCGGCGTATGCAGCACCTTGATGCGTGTTTCGCCCAGTTCCAGTTCCTGTCCATCTTGAAGGTAATCGTCCACCTTCGGGGTGCCTTGCGCCTGTAGACCGAAAAGTCGGGCGCTGGCTTCGGCCTGATCGACAAGAGGTTCATCGGCCTGATGCAGCATAAACGGAATCTTTAAAATATCCTGCAAGGCTTTCACACCCAGGATATGATCGATGTGACCATGAGTGTTGATGATCGCCTTGGCGGTCAAGCCGTTGTTCTCCAGATGCGCCACAATCTGTTCCACATCGCCACCTGGATCGATGATATAGGCAAGTTTGCTTGCCTCATCCGTCATGATATAGGTGTTTTCCTGAAAGGCTCCAACAACAAAGACGTCTAATTTCATTCACTTTTCCTCATTCTTCACCAAGAAACACACAGGATCCGTATTGTACAAAGGGCAAAGAGGTTTGTCTATGAAAACCCCAAAAACCTATGGCTTTTTGATCATTAATATTGACATTTAATTTCGTTAACTTTATATTTCCCCCGTCGCTGGGATCCTTGTGGACCTGGACGATGGATGCTAAGGCCCTCTGTTTCGTCGTAAAAGCGGATGGCAACCCCGGAAAACGGGATGCTGTACCGGACGTTTCGCCGCAATTCATCTTCCCCCCATTAAGGATTTCATCTGTTTTCACCCGCTGGTGTCTCTTTGGAATAGACACCCTGCATCATATGTATGCGAGGAGAACACGATGGAACGAACAATGCTGAAGTCGAAAATTCACCGGGCAACCGTCACTCACGCCGATGTGGAATACGAAGGAAGCGTGACCATCGATCCTAACCTGCTGGAAGCTGCCGACATTTGGGAAAATGAAAACGTTCACATCTGGAACGTGACCCGCGGCACGCGCCTTGAAACCTATGCTCTGCGGGGCATTCGCGGCAAAGGCGAAATCTGCATCAACGGTGCGGCGGCGCATCTGGCCAAGCCGGGCGATCTGGTGATTATCGCCAGTTGGCTGAAAATGACCGATGAGGAAGCCCGCAAGTACACGCCGAAGCTGGTGTTTGTAGACGAGAAAAACCGGATCAAGGAACTCGACCGCGCCGAAGTTCCCGGACCGCGTCTGCCGGTGAGCAGCCAGCTCGTCTAATCCGCGTTCTCCCTTTCGACGCCCGAACCTGGTCGTAGCCAAGTTAAAGCGTCGGTTCCCTTTCACAAGAAAGCACTTTTTATGTTCGTACCAGTCCCCGAGAAGATCCGCCAACAGATGGGCGCATCCGAGTCGCAGTGGTCCGACTGGCGCTGGCAGATGCAGCATCGTATCGAAACGATTCCCCAACTTGCTGAAATCCTGTCACTTTCCGAAGAAGAACAGCAAGGAGCACAACGCGCCGCCGAAGAGTTTCGTTGGGCGATTACACCTTATGCCCTGACATTGATCGACGTAAATGACCCCAATTGCCCCCTGCGACGGCAGATCGTTCCCAGCGAGCGCGAATGCCACGATGTACTCGGCGAAGACGATCCCTTGCTGGAAGAGAGCCACTGCCCGACACCGGATATGATCCACCTTTACCCGGATCGGGTTGCGCTGTGTATCACCAGCATCTGTCAGGTGTATTGCCGCCACTGCTTCAGAAAACGCCGCACCCATCAAACCCCACCTGCCAATGCCTTCGAGCAGGCGCTGGGCTATTTGAAAGAACATACGGAAATCAGGGATGTTCTGGTGACCGGCGGCGACCCCCTGATGCTGAGCGACAAGGTCTTGTTCGACAAACTGGCGCGTTTGCGGGAACTGAAACACGTTCAGATTCTGCGCATCGGCACCCGCGCTCCGGCCATGCTGCCCATGCGCGTCACCGAAGAACTCGCCCGTGGTCTGGCGGACTTTCACCCCTTGTTCGTCAACGTGCAGTTCAACCATCCGCGCGAATTGACGCCGGAAGCCATCGCCGCCTTGACGCGCCTGGCCGATCGCGGAATTCCCTTGGGAAATCAGTCGGTTCTTTTGCGTGGCGTGAATGATTCGGCGGAAATCATGACCGAGTTGTGCCACAAGTTGCTGATGGCCCGAGTGCGCCCCTATTACCTGTTCCTGCCTCATTTAGTTAAAGGAACCGAACACTTGCGTGTACCGGTGGAAGTCGGGCTGGAGATCATCGAACGCATGGAAGGTCACACCAGCGGGTTGGCTGTGCCGCAGTTCGCCGCCGATACGCCCTATGGCAAGGTGCCCTTGGCGCCTGAACGACTGGTGCGCCGCGACGAGGAATCCTTTACCGTTCGCAGTTTCAGCAATCGACTCTGGGTAGAGAAAAACCCCAAAGAGTAAAAGCTCCGGGTGGATGGTCAAAGCTCCTGTCTTGATGAAGAAGACAAACATTAGGAGCAGGGCAGGAGCCGCTGCTCCAACATTCGGACAAATACATAGAGCAGGACGGGAGCCCAGCTCCAACATTCGGCACGGCCATCGATTCTTCAAATCGAAGACCGTGGCACCCTTTTCCTTGCAAAGCGACCGGGGGCTAAGGTATCTTGATTGCCGTTTAGAACCCTTTATGAGGTGAGTACCGATGCATGGTTTCCCGCTAGCAAAGTGGAGAATAAGCTGCTGGTTATGCTTGTTATTGCTTCTGACGTTTACCGCCTGCGCCGAGCCGCGTCCCGACCGATCCGGTCCGCAACTGGGCCCACAAGAGAATTTCGAAGCGGGTTTACAGGATTTCCGTGCGGGACGGATGAAGGCGGCGCGCGGCAAACTGTCCGCTTTCATTAAGGAAAAAGGCGAGGACAAAAACGCCGCCGAAGCCTTGTTGACGCTGGGTAAGATCGATCTGTACGAACAGGACTACGATGCTGCCACCAAGCGATTTCACGAGGTAGAACAGCGTTTTCCTACCTCCTTGTACACCATCGAAGCACGTCACATGCTCAAAGTGGTGGAGCGGGAACGCAAAAATCCGCCTCCCCCGAAGCCGAAACCGGCGGTAGAACCAACTCCCGATTCGGGCGATTCGGATGACACGGAACTTACCAAAGATACGCCACCGACTTTGCCGGTAAACGAAGGCGAATGGCTGGCCGCGCCATACCATGCCGTCTCGGCAGCGGAATTTCTGGAACTGGTGGAAACATGGCGCGAAGCGACCTTGGCCCAGCGCCCGGAAATCCTGGAACGTCTGCGCACCAAGGCCGACCGCCTGAGTCAATCCGACCTGGAAAAGGTGCTGGAGGAAGTCGAAGACGATGCCCCGTTATTGTCGCTGGTTCATTATCGCCTGGGGCGTCGCCAGATGCACCTGCACAACTGGGCCTCAGCCCACGAACACTTTAGTGCGGCGAAAAAAGCCGAACCGCTTGGCGAAGCGGGCAAACAGGCCGAAAAAGCATTAGCACGTCTTCAGCAGCGCCAGAGCGTCAAAGCGGGTCGCGTAGGCATCCTGCTGCCGTTAAGCGGGCGCTTCAAGGTATTCGGGGAGCGCGTCAAGCAGGTATTCGACATGGCCGCCACCGAGGCTGCGGCGCGCAGTGAAGGCAAACTGAAGTTTCTGTATAAAGATACGGCAGGCGATCCCATCCAGACACAGAAAGCCATGGAAGAACTGGTTTACGATGAGGGCGTAATTGCGATTATCGGCCCGTTGATGGGCGACACCTCGCAGGCTGCCGCCTATCAGGCCGAGCAGTTGCAGGTTCCCTTGATCAGCCTCTCGCCGCGCGAAGGTCTACCCGAAATCGGACCGAACGTCTTCCGTTCCGGCATGACGGCCACCATGCAGGCAGAGGCAATCGTGGGTTATGCCTGGGAAGTTCTGGGCAAGCGCAGCTTCGGCATTCTGTATCCCATGCAGCCTTACGGCGAAGATCTGGCCTTGGCATTCTGGGAACAGGTACGCAAGCGCGGTGGAGAAGTCACGGCGGCGGAGCGTTATGAATACGACGCCAGCACCTTCAAACGGCAGGTGCGCAGCATGGTCTGGCGCTATGAACTGCTCTATGGAGCCAGCGGCGGAGGCATTTGCCGCGATAACAGCAAGCTGACCTGCGGAGTCGTGGTTCGCAAGTTCGAGGAAGAAACCGTGCCGACCGTCGATTTCGAAGCCCTCTTCATTCCGGATTACGCCAAGCAAGTCGGCATGATCGCGCCTGCCATTCCCTTTGAAGAAGTGGAGATCGACAATCACCTGGCTTCGACCTATCGCCGCATGGAGCGCAACAAGCGCCGCACCGGCCATGAAATCAAGGCGGTACAGTTATTGGGAGGAAATGGCTGGAACCACGAACGCCTGAAGGATTTCGGCGGGAAATGGGTGGAAGGCGGCATCTTCTGCGACGGCTTTTTGGATACCGGATCACCGGACCCCAAAAGCGCGGATTTCGTCGCCGCTTTCAAGAAGGACTACAAGCGCAAGCCCGGCACGATGGAAGCTTATGCTTATGATGCGGTCGGTCTGCTTGCTGAAACACTGCTCACCAGCCAGGCGCAAAGCCGCAAGCAACTTCGTGCTGCCCTGTTGAACCTCACGGAGTATCAGGGAGCCACCGGCTCGATGCGTTTCGATAAAAACGGTGAGATGGTCAACGAATTGCTCATACTGACCTTGACAGACGGCGTAATCGTTCCGGCGAAAAAGGAATTGAACGCGGAACCCATTCAGGACAAAACCCCCGAGGAAGTCTATGAGGAGTTCGAACAATTCGACAGGCCGGAAGGAAAACCGACCAATTGATGGCTGACGATTGCACCGAGGGCGAATCCAGGAGCGAAGCATGAGCGCCGACCGAAACGACAATCAAGACGCTCGAAAGAAAGCACAGGCGGAGGTCGATCTGCCCTTGTCCTCGGATTGGCGTCCGGCGCTGGGTGAGCCGTCTGAGCCGCCCAAAACCGCTAGCGAAACGGAAGT
Organism: Myxococcota bacterium; assembly: GCA_965140415.1. Taxonomy (GTDB): domain Bacteria; phylum Myxococcota_A; class SURF-8; order SURF-8; family SURF-8. The sequence goes on along the minus strand of OZ223209.1, from coordinate 1,269,176 downwards.
GAAACCGCAAACCGTAGAGACTCCGGCAGCAAGCGAAGCCTGTCCCAAATGCGGTTTCCCAAAATCCAATCCGCAAAGCTGCGACCGTTGCGGCCTGGTGTTTGCGAAATGGCGCGGTACACCCAAGGTTGAAGCACCGATTATTCCGGCTACTGATGCCGTTGCTAATCCGATGATGGCAAACGCTCCCGAAGCAGCAGCACCCACATCGGATATTCCTGTTTCTCCAACACCTCCGGCAACTTCTGCCCAGCCAGTCAAGCCACCGGTGAAAGTCTGTCCCAAGTGCGGTCACGGCAATGACAACGAACTGAGTTGTGCGATGTGCGGCTTGAACTTTGCCAACTGGAAACCGGAACTGGAGCAGGAACTCTACGCCGAAATGCCACCCGGCAGTCTGGAACAAGCCCGGTTGTTGTGGCAGGCTGTGGAACGCGATTGTGAGAACGAACGAACTTTGGACAATTTTCACAACTATTGCAGTCAGCAAAACGGTCTGCGCTTCGCCTCAACTCGCTACCGCGCGTTTTTGGCAACCAATCCCGATTCCGCTGCAATCCGGCTGCGCCTGGATCAGGTGGTGCGGCAGGCCGGTATGATGCTTCCCGATCGTCCTCCCCGTGAGAAATCCGAACGCCTTAGCACCAAGGGCATACTCATCGCCTTGGTGGTAGGTGCGGTTGTGGGCTTGGCGGCATATGCCCTTACCATGATGATGATCGGTGGTTGACGAATGAGTATCGACCGCGAACGTCTGCTGGAAGATTTACAGTCCATCCTAGGAACCGGTGGTATTTTGGAAAACCGCCTGGACGGATTCTCCAGTCGTCCCGGACAGGTGGCGATGGCCCAAACCGTGGCGCATTCCATTCTGGATCGGACGCCGCTGGTGGCCGAAGGCGGCACCGGCATCGGAAAAACGCTGGCCTATCTGGTTCCCTCCATTCTGACCGGACTGAAAGTCGTGGTAGCCACCGGCACGAAAACCTTGCAGGAACAGATTTTCTTCAAGGATCTGCCATTACTGATCGATTCCGTGGATCTACCAGTCAGGGCAACCTATATGAAAGGCCGCAGCAATTACCTGTGTAAACTGCGTTTCGGTCAATTCACAGCCCAAGGCTTGTTCCGGTTCGCCTCTGAAGGTCCGCTGTTCGATGAAGTCGTGCGCTGGGCGGATGTGACCGAAACCGGCGACCGCGCCGAATTGACGGATCTGCCCGACGACTTCCGCACCTGGTCGGAAATCACCTCGACTTCGGACAATTGCCTGGGCAGTCATTGCCGATTTTACAATTCCTGTTTCGTCACTAAAATGCGCAAGAAAGCGCAGGACGCCAACCTGATTATCGTCAATCATCACCTCTATTTCGCCGATCTGGCGGTGCGGGAACGGCGCTTTGGAGAGGTCATCCCGGATCACGATGTGGTGATCTTCGACGAGGCGCACCTGCTCGAATCGGTGGCCACGCAATATTTCGGGGTTTCGGTGTCCAATTATCGCGTGTTTTCGCTGACCGACGACATCAGTCGCTGGTTACAGGCCAAGCAGTTGTCGATTCTCGCGTTGAGCAAGGCGCTGGAAGAATGTAAAAGCGCCGCCGTGCGCTTGTTCGAAGCGTTTTCCGCCATGCAGCCTCGTTTTCGCTTTGAAGCACGTATGATCGACAACCTGATGCAGGAAGACCATATAATACTGGCGCAGGCCTTATCTGCCGTTCAACGTCTGTGCATCGAAATCGGGGAACAGCGTGACGACGACGAAGCCAGGGGGCTGGGCGACCGTGCCAAGGCCATCATCACGGATCTTCATGAAATGTTTGAAGAACGGCGCGAGGACATGGTGTATTGGGGCGAAGTGCGTCCGCGTTCCGTCATTCTGCACGGATCGCCGCTGGATGTCGCTCCCTTGATGCGCAGCTACCTGTTCAAACGTCCGGTGCATCCGATTTTCACCAGCGCCACACTGGCAGCGGATGGCAACTTCGACTATTTCAAGGGCCGCCTGGGGCTGCCATCGGATGCGGTGGAAAGCCTGTTTCCCTCGCCATTCAATTACCGTCGGCAGGCAGCGTTGTTCATTCCACGCGTCATGCCGGAACCCTCGCATCAGCAATTCGTTCCCCGCGCCGCCGAGTTGATCAACCAGTTGATTCGATTGTCCAAGGGGCGCGCGCTGGTGTTGTTTACCAGTTACGCCAACATGAACGCCGTGCATGAACGGCTGGTCAGTCGCATCGAGCAACCGTTGTTGAAACAGGGAGATGCTCCCCGCAACCGCCTGCTCGACGAGTTCCGCTCCAACATCGACTCGGTCTTGTTCGCCACCGGGACGTTCTGGCAGGGGGTGGATGTGCTGGGCGAAGCGCTGCGGGTGGTGATCATCGACAAGCTGCCCTTCGAGTCGCCCGGCGATCCGGTAACGGAAGCGCGTATCGATTACCTGCGCAAACAGGATCGCAACCCCTTCTATACCTATCAGGTGCCTACCGCCATCATTCAACTCAAGCAGGGGGTGGGACGACTGATTCGCGATCACGGCGACTGGGGCATCATCGCCATTTTAGACCGTCGCCTGCGCAGCAAATCCTATGGCAAGTTCTTTTTACGCAGCCTGCCGCGCTCAATCCAAATGGATCGGCTGGAACAGGTTTCCGCCTGGTGGCGGCAAAAAGAAGATTTGGTGCTGGAAAACGAAGACAAAGCGGAGTACACCAAGAGAAGAAGCTAAACCCTTCAATAGGGAGATTGTTAATGACAGATAAGAAATCGACATCGTCCACCCGCAGCAAAACACTGCTGACCGTTTTAAAAGTTCTGTTCGGCCTGATCGTGGTGTTTTACCTGGTTGGGGCCATCTTGAATTACCGTTTCCCGGATTTCTTTACTCCCCAGTACGACAAGAAACTCACCGGGGATGCCACCGTGTCTACGCTGATTCAACTAAGCGAAGAATTCAGTTCGCACTGGCTGCCCAACGATGTCGCCTGGCCCAGCGTACTGCTGGATAATCCGCAAAATTACCAGTTGGGGCAACTTGAAGTCGTGCGCTACTCCGTGCGGGTTCTGCGCGACAACTTGAGCCGGTTGCGCACCACCGATCAGATCGATAATGACGCCGATATGGCCTATACCAGTTTTTCCAACGATCCCATGCGCTGGATGCTGCCCTCTGCCGAAAGCAAGTTTCTGGCAGGTGTCAAGCACCTGGAGACCTTCCGGCAACGCTTGCAGACCGGCAAGGCGCACTTCTATCCTCGCGGCGATAACTTGATCGAGTTGCTCAATCAAATGAACTCGCTCCTGGGTGGCGTCTGCACACGTTTATCGATGATTCCTAGTGATTACAACGAGTTTCTGTCTGAAGAAACCGCAGGAGATACCGTGCTGCAAGGTGAAAAACGTGTTCGCGTAGAAATAGGCTGGACGGAAAAAGACGACCACTTCTATTTCGCACAGGGGGTCGCAATGGGACTGCGCCAGGTGCTGGTCGCTGTCGGCAGCGATTTTACGGAGATCCTCCAGACCAAAAAGGCCACCGAACTGCTACAGAATATTATCGTCGTACTCGAACACACACAATGGGAGCCGAAGTACGCGGTGATGAACTGTTCTCCCGGAAGCTGGATTCCCTGTCAGAACGATCCAATGATGCTCAACAGTCGCATGCAGGACGCACGGCAGAAAATCCGCTCGTTAATCAGCATGATCGAAAACTAAAACCCCACACCGAACGAAATACTACTTCTTTTCGTTGACCTTGCGCAGGTTCTCCGAAAAACGCGCCAACGCTTTGTTGAACCGGCGTTTACGCATGGCCACCTGATCTTCGGTCAGATCGCCGCAACGGCTCGCCAGTTTCTCCATCGCATCGGAGAATTCGTCGTAGGTCTTGGTCAGACGGAACAACAGCGCATCCGTCATCAATGCCGGGTCCGGGTTCTGCGGTCTGCGGTCGGTCAGGTAGTTGAACTCGCGTGCCAGCCGATTGGTGAAGTCCTGCCGCTTGGCACGTTGGGCCTGCACCGAAGTCTGAAATTCCTGCTCGATTTTTTGCAGTTCCTCCGGCGACAGCGCTTCCCGCTGCTCCTCGCTGATCTGCGGTTGCATCAGCTTTTCGCAGGCCGCGATGCCGTTGATATCCACGTTGGTCTTGATGTGGTTTTCGAGATCGAGATAGGTGTTGTACAAAGAGAGGAGCTGGGCCTCGCGCTTGGCTTCTTCGGAGGCATTCCACCAGATCAACCCGACGATCAAAGCCGTCAGCATCACGGTGGCAAGGATATACACCTTGACTTCCGTACTGTACCGTTGGACTTTCATTTCTTCCATGGCGCCCTCCTTCCGGTTGCGAAAGATGTCATAATGTACTGCAGGGTTAACTGCTCTATTACGAATCCCGGATTAGCCCCGGTTGCAACTCAACAGAAATGCCAGGCGAAAATTCCGTCCGCTCGATTGTCAGATATCGTATGTACTGTCTCCAACCCTTATCTTCATCTTACGGAATCCCCGGGTAGGTGTCAAGGTCAAGTTCCGGGTGTGAAGAAAGCGGGGTGATAATGGAAACTTGGCACATTGAATACTTGACATTAATGAGAAAGAATTAAAAAAGAGAAAAGAAACGCTAGAATTTCCTCCCGTCTCCCGGCTTGCTATTTCAGGCGTTGCCGGGTAAGCTACCGCCGACATTGACGTTCGCTCAAATCTGGCGCTTGCATATGCGCTTGAATTCAAACCGCAAGGGAGGCTTTTTTGAGGTCCATCCATCAGCCATGCAGTTTTCTGGTTCCGTTGCCGCTTGTGGAATTGCCGCTGGAGTCCTACATTCGGGAACTGCTCAATCAGAATTTTCCCGGTTGGCGCGAACATGAAGCCGAGTTGGAAATGATTGCAGACGAAGAACTGCCTTGGGCGCTTTTGGTCGAGATTCCCAAGGTCGAGCGTCCTATTCTGATCTGGCCGGGTGAAGTGGATGAACTGCCCGAAGAAGCCTGGTGGTCCGCCACCGATATTCAGGCCGACGAACGCAGCGAGTTCGAACGCTGTCATTTCGGGCTGGTGCTGGAAATGATGCTCGATGGCGAGGACGATCCGCGCATGAGCTGGCGCGATCTGCTGATCGTGGCGCTCTCGCTCGGGCGCACGGCCCCTTTGATCTACGACGAAAACGCCCTGCGCATCCTTCCGCGCAGTTCCGCCGAATGGACCGCCGATCTTCCCGTTGCGCCACCTGCGCGGGAACTGTACACCCTGCACGCCATTTACGATAGTAAAGACGAGTCCCGCCTGTGGCTGCATACCCACGGCCTGGGACGCACCGGCATTCCCGATCTGGATGTCCTGGCGGTGCCGGAGCAGCATCGTCAACTAGCTGCATCCCTTATCGCCTTGGTCGCCGACCGCCTGCTCGATGGCGTTGCAGAAATCGGCTCCACCGTGTCGCTCGGCCCGGAACCGGGCTTGGCGCTCCACTTACTGCCGTTACAGGACGTATTGGATAGCGCTCCCAAGGAAGTATTGGGTGGCGACTACGACCGGGACGAAACCCACGAACCGGAACGGGCGGTGCTTGTAGCAGCAACCGGTGCGGACAAGCAGGGGCTTTCCTTTTTCCAGCCTCCGCAGCAGTCGATTTATCTCGACGGTCTGTTGGCGCGTCTGGAAAGGCTGGGACGGCTATACCATACCGAGCAGGAAGTGGAACGCACGGCCTACTATGCGCGCTATCGCTGGTCCGTATTTCTGGCATTGTGGAAGGGGCGTAAGGAGACAGGTTGGCGTTTCTTGGTGCGAAGCGCGGCAGAAGAACACGGCCCCACGGCACTATCACGGCAACGTTGGTTCGAAGTCGAAGAGGTTCGCTCCAATACGGTGCTGGTCCGCCCGGTAGGTCCAGCTGAAATCGAACCACAAAGTAGCGCCGATGAGCTTGTTGAAATTTCCTGCGATCATGTCAGCGATTGGAGCGTGTCCACGGAATCCGGTGCGTATTCACCCATCAACGCCGTACGCCTGGCTATGATCAGCGGTTTTCAGTTACCGCGTATCGACCCCCTACAGTGATCGAGCCGGACTGCGCTTATCCTTCTTCGGTATCCGTTTCGTGCGAAATCCAACTGAGGTAGTCTTTGTTTCCGGTCAATATCGGCAGGGCGATCACTTCCGGTACTTCGTAGCCATGCAGCGTTTTCACACGCGCCACCAACCGCTTGACGTTTTTGGAGATGGTTTTGATGACCAGCATCTGCTCCATTTCGTCGCACATGTCTTCCTTCCACTGGTAGATGGAACGCACCTGGGGCAGAATGTTGACGCAGGCGGCCAGCCGCTCGTTGACCAGCGTACGTGCAATCGAGAGCGAGGTGGCTTCGTTGGGAGTGGTGATGAACACAACGCGATACTCATCCATAGTTTTCCCCTTTGTATCCGATAGTTGCCGTTACTGTGAACACCTGGGTCGTTTACGACTCGATTTCGAGCTTCAACGCTTTCTGCATGGCGGCTCCGGCCATGCGTAGATCGTCCTCGTTGCGCTGGGTCCAGCCACAGGCGTCGAGGTAGTTGATCAAGGGTAGCGCAAATTTGCGCGTGCTGTTCAAGACTTCTCGGATTTCGGACAACGTCTTTTTCTCGCCGCCACCAAGTAACGTTGCCAACGTTTTCTTGGCGTTTTCGATGGCGGTCATCGAAAAGAAAAGCTGTCCTTCCAGACAAAGCAGATGGTCGGTATCAACAAGGTAAGTCAACAGGGGTGTGAGTTCGGATTTCGCCAGGCCGAGTTCATCGGCCAGTTGCTGCGGGGAAGGTGGAGTAAGTGCGGACTGATCGAAAATGGAAATCAAACGGTCGATGGCCTGCTGCTGCTCGGGCGTCAAGGCAACGCGATGTTCCGGCAACGCCAGCAGATCTCCTCCAGGCCGGATCAACAGGCCGGTTTGCAAGGCGTGCTCGATCAACAAGGGTTGAGCCGCCTTTGGAATTTTGTGTTTCAGTTGTGGCGCCAGTTCACCCTGGCGGATACCCGCCCGCAAGGGATGGGCGGCGTGCTGTTTGCTCATGTGGGCGCGCGCCAGATCCATGAATTGACCCAACAGGTCCAGATCGCAATACATCGCGCCCTTGGGACCGTCGAACACAAGTAGATCGCCAGCCGCCAGCAACGTATCGATGGCCTGCGCCAGTTCCTGCTCGTCTTTGCTCAGTGCAAGGGAAAGCTCCTTGAGCGTTTGCAACGGCGTAGCATGTAGCGAGGTGCGGATCATGCCGCCATCATCACCGCCCTGCAAGCGTTCCAAAGCCTGAATGACTTCCGGTCGGTTGCGGCGATGCCGCGCGGGCGTGGCGTCTAAGATTATACCGCCTCCGATGGTCAGTGTCGGACTGTAGCGACGGATGACGAAGCGGTCCAGCCGTTGCGCGGCGGTGGGACGCTCCAGGCGGAACTGCACGTAACCGGACTCTCCCGGCTGGATTTCGTCGCCCTGCAACAGCACGATACGCGCCAGGATATCCGCAGTGCCAAGATGCAGATGTACGCGCTGGCGATGTTTCAATGGTGCGGGGGAAGTTGGCAACACATGCAGATGCGCGTCCAGCGCCATATCGGCGCTCAAGGTGTCCGGGCTGGCCAGCGTATCGCCGCGCTCGATCTCCTCTACCGAAATGTTCGCAAGGTTGATGGCCGCTCGTTCTCCGGCGGCGGATTGCGGAATTTCGTGTCCATGGCTTTGCAAGCCCTTCACGCGCAGCAGGCGGCCTTCGGGCAGCAGTTGCAGCGTGTCACCTTTTTGAACGCGCCCGGAAAGTACCGAGCCGGTGACAACCGTTCCGAAACCTTTGATGGTGAAAACGCGGTCGATGGGCATGCGGAACAGGCTTTTACCGCCGCTGATGCGCTTGCCGGCAGCCAGCTTGATAATGGCAGCCTCCAGTTCAGGCACTCCGCGTCCGCTTAAACTGTCCACCACGTGAATCGGTGCATTCTTGAAAGCGGTGGAAGAGAGCCAGTCGGAAATTTCCTCCTGCACCATCTCCAGCCAGTCCGGCTCGACCAAGTCCGCCTTGGTCACAACCACCAGTCCCTGCTCGACACCCATCAGCGTCAGCACGTCCAGATGTTCGCGCGTCTGCGGCATGACGCCATCGTCAGCGGCAATGATCAGCAGGGCGTAATCGACCGTAGCCGCGCCCGCCACCATGTGCTTGACGAATTTCTCGTGCCCCGGCACGTCGATAAAGGCGATGCGGTCGTTTAGAAACGCGAAACCCAGTTCAATGGTGATACCGCGTTTCTTTTCTTCCTTGAGCCGGTCGGGATCGGTACCGGTGAGCGCCCGAATCAGGCTGCTCTTGCCGTGGTCGATATGCCCGGCGGTGCCGATAATCACCGGTACGGCAGGGAGATTGTCAATCACCGCGTTTGCCATCAGGCCTCTCCCGTCGCTTGTAACAGCGCCTGGGCGAGTGGATCTTCCTGTTCGGGTTCGATGGCCAGAAAATCGATATGCAGGGAATTGTTGCGGATCACCCCGATGACCGGGGGCTTGCTGCGACGTAGTCGCTGGGCCAGTTCATCCGGTTGCTTTGCGGGAAGTTGAAGGGCGGCGCTTTCGATGGTCCGCCCCGGTAGGCTGCCCGCTCCGAATTCGCCCAACGTCAGCACGATTGGAAAGCGCTTGGAATCGAGGGAATGCCTGTTACGAAAAGCTTCGATACGCGCAATGATCTGTGGCCGGCTCTGTCGAATCTGCCTCCAGGGGGCCATGTGCTCGGCTTCGTTTTTCTCGTAGTGACCCAGCACGGTCTGCAACATAGCGTATTGGAACTTGTCCGGCCTGACCGCCCGCATCAGCGGATGCTTGGCCAGTCGTTGAATCAGATCCTTGCGCCCGGCAAGCAACCCGGCTTGCGGACCGCCCAATAGTTTGTCACCGCTGAAGCAGACCAGATCCGCGCCGTCGTCGATCACGCGCGAGGGAAGTGGGTCCGGCATGACCTGCTCGCCGATGCGCTCCACCAGACAGCCCGAGCCCAGATCCTCGATCAGTGGCAACGAGGCGCTTTTCAACTGCGCCAGTTCGCTGGTTTCCGGACGTTGACAGAAGCCGCCCTGATAGAAATTGCTTAAATGGACTTTCAATAGCGCGCCGGTTTCGGGACCAATGCCCGCCCGGTAATCGTCTAAGGTGGTGACATTGGTTGAGCCGACTTCCTTTAGCCTTGCGCCGCCCTGCTGGATGACATCCGGGATGCGGAAGCCTCCGCCGATCTGGATCAGCTCCCCGCGCGAGACGAGCACTTCGCGTCCTGCGGCCAATGCGGAAAGCGCCAATAGCACCGCGGCGGCATTGTTGTTGACAACCAGGGCGTCCTCGGCGTGACAGATGCGTGCCAGCGTTTCACGCACGAAACGCCCGCGTACGCCGCGCTTGCCGTCTACCAGATCCAGTTCCACACTGTAAGGACCACTCAAATGTTCAAATGTTTCAGCCAGTAGTTCGCGTCCATAGGGCGCGCGGCCAAGGTTGGTATGCAAAATCACGCCCGAACCGTTGATGACCTCCTGGGATGGATTGAGCCGGGCGTCGTCGATCACGCACTCGGCCACTTTTTCCACCAGTTGCGCCGGGTCTTCGCCGGGATCGGAGGCCAGCCGGGTGCGCAGTTCGTTTGCGATGCTGCGACAAGTCTGCACCGCGTAGGGATGACCGTAGCGGGCGGCCAGTTCGCCTACATCCGCACGTTGCAGCAGGCGGTCGATTTTCGGAATGTGGCGAAAGGCGTCTGTCATGGCTTCGCTTCCGTATATGCCGACAAAGAAAAAAATGGCGGGAATGTGTGGGAATTGAACCCACCCAGGACGCTCTCACGCCCTACAACGGATTTGAAGTCCGCGGGCCCCACCAGGTAGCCTTCCATTCCCGTTGCCGTAGCAGCGTGGCTATGATCATACGTTCGATTGCCTATTGGAGCAAGTGTTTTGTCGTGACCCCTCGCGAAAAGAGAGGTGATGGAAGGTTAAACACGGGGGTTGTAGCTAGGTATGTCGGCTACAGTATAGCCGACAAAATCCCTATTGATTAATCATAATACAATTTAGAAGATTCCTTCACTCCGAGAAACTCTTGAATAGAAGGTTTTAAGCCCTTCTATTGCCAGCTTAAGGTTTTCGAGTGAACCACCAAAGAGCCCAGCTTTTAAAGGAGGCCAGTCTTCTTGCATTTTTTCTACTTCCCAATCAATAACATTAAAAACCCTTGATTCCTCGGACTGGTATTGATGTTTCCATATGTTTTGCCCAATAGGAGCCCATCCGGTAGCTCTAGCACCAATGACAGACAGACCCATTAGGTATTCGAATCTATCAAAGACCCTATGATATTCACTTTCGTAGGATCTATAATCTTGGGTTTCTTCTTGGATATGGGAAGCGAAAGACTTCATAGGATCGATTATAGCTTCAAAAAGCAAGTCACTGCCTGGTGTTTTGCGATCTTCTTTTCCTTCAATATGTTTCTTCGCAGCTTCAAGTACTGAGATTGGATTTACAAAGGAAGGCAGTTGATACGTTGCATTTCTCATTCGAATTCCATCCAGAAAAAGTATTGCCAAAGTGGTTTTGTAGTTTTCTGCAGCAATTGATGCCATACCCCCTGCATACATTAGAAGTAGCGCAGGATAGAGTCTTAGGGTTTCAAACAGTTCATGAGAGCTTCCTACTATCGATCTATAGTCAGCAATCTTTTTTAATGTTTTCGTCCAGATGGAGATATGGTCATCTCCTCCCCAATAGCAGCCAACAGCAAAGAGGTGCTGAAGCACTTTCGTAATTTCTTGGTACTCTTTGATCCGTTTTGTAACCGTCTCTTTTGTAGGGGTAATTCCTATTGGCAATTTATCGGGACCAGTCGCGTCAATGACACGGTCAACTTCTTCGTTAATGTAATCGTATAAACGAATTCGATATTTGTCTTCAGAAAGATAACGCTTTAAAGTAGCAATGGCCGCCTGGATGCTTACAGGATGTGGTCTTTTATATTCGATTATTGATGTTACTTTCTCTTCTAAAGAAGAGAAGAACTCGTCAGCCCCATTTATTGATATCGTACTGGCAAGACGCTTTTGAATTAGATCCTTGCTTTTATCTGGCACCTTTCCTCGAACAGTCCAGAAAGTTTGGAACCTCCTATTCGGACAACGCTTAATAGCCTCTCCAAGTGCTGCATCCCACTCTGCTGACCAGCCGCATATAATAAGGCCGAATTCGTCCAATACTCGGTCGAGGAAACTATTTAACTCTTTATCGTATTTAGCCAGTTCGCTTTTTGTGTTTTTAATCCTCGTATCTAAATAGTCACCGTGCAATTTGACTAAGGTGCAATTGGAATGAACGTATGGCAAAGCGCCGTTGAGCCCATCGCTTGAAGAAACTACCGATGGATTTACACCTACCTCTTCCAGAGCCTGTTCCATTAGACGGTCAAAATTAGTAGTGAGAACGACTCTAATATGCCCATTATTAACGAGCTTAGCAATTGCTTTATGAGCGTTCGTAGGCTGTTTTAACCCTTGTTCCTGCTCTTCCTCTGTAGGCTCGAAATACGAACGAAGAAGCTGCATTCTTTCTGCTTGAGTCTTGGCAAGCTCTTCTAGCAAGTTTGAATAATCAGGTTCCTTATTGAACTTATTTTTATACCAGTTATCAGGAGAAGCCTCCTCACACTCAGCATCTTCACCGGCAACCACAGCAAGTCGTTTGATTAAGTCGAGGGTAATTTCCCAGCCTGTGTATATACCTGCGCTACGAGAGATTCCTGAGCCGAGTAATACAGCATAGACTCCCTTGTTAGTCGCCAACGAAAATGCCAAAGAATCCAGCGGATTAATCATTGTTTTCTCCTAGATTCCTAATGTTGGAACATGTCTTCCGACATGCTCTACTAGTTCATGCAGAAAGATTTAGACCAGACATCTGTTCCATCCGCAAAGTTAGCAAGAGACGTATGTTTCATGGATTATTTCCCATAAATAATATGGTTTATTATATCATACGTATGGCTTAGCCTTCTATTTTTGTTTAGGTATATAGTACTTGATGGGCTCTTCGTCACCAGGGCAGAGCATCCAGATCGATGTTTCCCCCGGAGAGAATCACACCGATGCGTAGGCCGCGTAGAGCCTCGCCCTGCTCGATCAGAGCTCCCAGCGGGACGGCACTGGAGGGTTCGATCAGGATCTTGGCGCGTTCCCAGGTGGCGCGCAAAGCCTGGACAATTCCGGCTTCGGAGACGGTGAGAATGTCGGAGACATGCTGCCGGATGATGGGGAATGTCAAGCTGCCCAGCGAAGTGCGCAGGCCGTCGGCAATGGTCTGCGGGTTTTCGGAAGGAATCAGCCTTCCCGCATGCAATGACCGGGCGGCATCATCCGCGTTGACCGGTTCGGCAGCGATGACGCGCGTCTGCGGCGATAAAAAATGTACGGCCAGCGCCGTGCCGGAAAGCAATCCGCCCCCACCGACCGGAGCCATGACGACGTCCAGCTCCGGGACTTCCTCCAACAGTTCCACCGCCGCTGTCCCCTGCCCGGCGATGATATCCGCATTGTTGTAAGGATGAATGAACGTCGCCCCGGTTTGCCGCACGACTTCTTGCAGCGTGTCCTCCCGCGCCTGTAAAGTCGGCTTGCAAAACGTGATCTGCGCTCCGTAACCGCGCACCGCCTGCACCTTGACGGAAGGCGAATTCTCAGGCATCACGATATAGGCTGCATAGCCGCATTGCCTGGCCGCCAAAGCCAGCGCCTGAGCATGGTTGCCGGAACTGTGCGTACACACACCCGCCCTGCCCCGCTCTTGTGTCAACAAACGCACGGCGTTACTTGCCCCGCGAAACTTGAACGCGCCCACCTTCTGGAAATTCTCACATTTAAAGAACAATTCCGCTCCTGCCAATTTGTTCAAACTTTGGCAGGTCACGACCGGCGTGCGATGAATGAAAGGCCGGATGCGCTCATGCGCGGCGCGAATGTCACTCAATGTGGGAAAAGTCGTTTCTGTCATCATGGAACGCTCACAAATTAGAAGAGTTCATCGATGGCGGCCTGAATCGACCGCACCGCCGTCACGCGCATCCCCTCTGGAATCGACAGCCCCTTTTGTTTGTAACTGGGCATGACCGCGCGGGAAAAACCCATTTTACGCGCTTCCATCAGGCGCTGCTCCGGCTGCCCGACCGAGCGCACTTCGCCCGCCAGACCCAGTTCCCCCACGATCAGCGTATCGGCGGGAACAGGACGATCCACGAAACTGCTGGCCAGCGCACAGGCAATGCCCAGATCCACCGCCGGTTCCGACAGCCGCACGCCACCCGCCACGTTGACGAAGATGTCACAGCCGATCAGATCCAGCCCGGCCTTCTTTTCCAGCACCGCCGCCAATAACGCCACACGGTTGGGGTCCACGCCGATGCAGGTGCGACGCGGCGTACCGAAACTGGTAGGCGAAACCAGCGCCTGCACTTCCACCAGCAAGGGGCGCGTGCCTTCGATGGATACCGTCACCACCGAGCCAGGCTCGTCTACCGAACGCTCCGCCAGGAACAATTGCGAGGGATTGACCACTTCCTCCAGGCCGCGCTCGCCCATTTCGAACACGCCGACCTCGTTTGTGGAGCCGAAACGGTTTTTCACCGCACGCAGCACGCGGAAGGGGTACCCGCGCTCTCCTTCGAACGTGAGTACGCAGTCCACCATGTGTTCCAATACGCGCGGTCCGGCCAGAGAACCGACCTTGGTGACGTGCCCGATCAGCATCGAAGCGGCACCGTCGCGCTTGCAGCGTGCAAGCAAACGCGCGGCGGATTCGCGCACCTGGCTGATGCTCCCCGGTGCACTGGTAAGTTCGGAGGTGTACATAGTCTGGATCGAATCCACTACCACCACCGCTGGTTTGAGTTTCTTCATCATGCCCAGGATTTTGTTCAAATCCGTCTGCGCCGCAACTAAAAGCCGTTCATTTAAGGTGCCCAGCCGGTCGGCGCGCAGCTTCACCTGCCGCGCAGATTCCTCGCCGGTAACGTACAGCACGGATTGTCCCTGCTCCGCCAGCCTCCCCAATACCTGCAAAGCCAACGTGCTTTTGCCGACGCCCGGATCGCCGCCGACCAGCAACACCGAACCCGGCACCAAGCCGCCACCGGTTACGCGGTCGAACTCACTTAAATCGCAGACCATACGGGGTGTTTCCGTCACATCGATATCGGTTATGGGCAGCGCCGCGCTGTGCTCCTCACTGATGGCCCAACCCGACTGTGTCCGGGTGGGTGCAGGTGCGGCGGCTTCCACGCTTTCCTCGATCAACGAGTTCCAACTCTGGCAATCCGGGCAGCGTCCCAGCCACTTGGGAGACTGGTAACCGCATTTCTGACAACTGTAGATGGTCTTGGCTTTGGCCATGTAGGCTTACTCCTGTGCGCTTGGCGTCGTGCTCGGTGTGGTTTCTTTAGAATGAGTCCGGTGCTGTCCCAGGCTCAGATCGGATTGCAAGGGCATCACTTCTTGTAAGTAGTTCAACCTTGGAACCGACAACGACAGCATCTGCTGCCGCACCTGTTCTATCTCGTCGTCACCGTCACCGTCACCGTCTTGCGAAACAAGCTGCATGGCGGTTTCGGAAGTACAGTTCCAGCGCGCCTCGCCGATCATGAAAAGCGTAGCGCTGCCTTTACGCGCCAGCGTGCTGGAAAACACCGCACGACCGGAGGGTGGTGCTGCAATCGCTTCTTTTAAAGCGGAAAGTGAACGCAATGTTTCTGGAAGCGGCGCAAGGTTGATCGTAGCAGCCACGCTCGCATCCGCTGTCAGCAAGGCAAGATCCTGAAAATACTGCGCCCATTGGGTGGCGCGCGCGTTCAGCGTTTCGACAAGCCGCCTATCCTGCTGCTGCATCACGAAGCTTCGCGAAGCTCTGGCAAGCAGCAGTGCGGCCACGTTCCGGTAAAGAGGCTCATTCACTTCGACCCACGGCGGCAGAGAAACATCTGCCATATTGGAAACATCCAAGCGGACGTTTTGTGCCTGCGTCCACAATGCCAGCGCGGTGTTGGCAGCTAAACCCATCGAAGTGCTTTCGTCCTGATTGTCCAGCAATGCCAGCCAGTCGCCCTGCTTGCGAGCTTTTTTCAGTAACGCGGCAAATGAGGCGCTCGCCTGCTCGAACTGCAACGGTTCTGCCTGAAAGCGATAGCGGTTTGCGCCATCCAGCGTGTCATCGTTACTTGCCAGGGCGGCCAGTAATTCACCCGAAGGCTGCAATCCCCAGTCGACCAGGATCAGCAATTCCCGGTGCAGCGCATGATTGTGCAGCGGCAGCAGCGACAAGGGGTCCATGCTCGCCGTGGGCGTATTGGGATCTCTGGCAGTGGATTCCGGTTTCCAATATGCCGACATTCGCTGGCGGACTTCCGGGTTCGCAAGATCGCTGTATCTGCCCAGCGGTTGCCCGTGCAGGGAATTTTCCAGCCGGTTCCAGTCGCGAAAGGCCGAAGGGTCATCCAACTCGACAAGCGCCCGGCGACGCTGCCAAAGCTGCTTCAATTCCGGTTCGGTACGCAATAGGTGCAGCCAAAGCAGCGCCATCAGTCGTCCCTTTTCCGTGGCCATATTCAGCGGATGCGCCAGGCTATACAACTGCGCCATCGCGCCGGGATCGGGCATGTGCTGCAATGGTGGCAAAGGCACCAGCGGCAGCCATTCACCCGCCATCAGTTCACGAGTAAAGCTGGTGAAACGAAGTTGAACGGATTTCTCGAAGCTCAGCAGAAATTCCCGTTGCGGCTCGTAAGCTCGGGTCATTACAGCCAGTTCCAGCATCAATTCCGTGAGCGCCGCGCGCAATTCGGCATCGTCCAACTTCCAGATTTTAAAGCGTTTTACCAGCGCGTCCCGGCCTTGTTGCAGTAACTCCCGTTGAATTTCCATCAATGCTTTTTCAAGCGGTCCCTCGCTTTGTGCGAGGTCGCGAATCGCCGCATAGAGTAGCAAATCGCTATTTATGACCCCGGTGGATTCCAGCTCAGGGTTTGACCAGCAGGCGGCATACTCGATGGATTGCGCCGCAGGTTGCTGTTGTGCATGAATCGCAGGAGAATAAGCGCAGGCGAGTACGGCCATCAGGCAGAAGCCGATGAGGATACGGTCGATACGGATCATGCTTCCTCCTCGTCGTGGTCTGTTTCGAACTCGCTCAAACGCTATCACAAGCCTCGCCGCTTGTACAGAGTCTAGCGGATGAGGATATGCAATCTGGCAAAAGCAAAGAAACTCCCTTCACTTTCCGGTGAAAATCGGTACACTGGGAGCGTCTTGTAACCATTACTAAGGATCAGTCATGTTCGCACCTATTCGATGGTCTTGGATGTTGCTTTTATTGATGATTCCCTTCTTGATGTTCGCCTGTGACGACGGCGGTGACGACCCGGTGGATGGTGACTCCACTGACGGCGATCAGGTCGATGGCGATGGCGAATGGGCGGACACGGAAGAAGAGGGAGAACAGGCCGCGCCCCTGCGCATGGTCGACTGGGTCGATCCCTTCATCGGCACCGGCGGTCCAGGCTTCAATGTCGGCAGCGGTTTACCCGGCCCCACTGCGCCTTTCGGCATGATCTATCCCAGCCCCGACACCCGCAAGGAACTGGGCGCGGAGCCGTTTTACCATTGCAGCGGCTACTATGCCGACGATGACATCATCACCGGCTTTTCGCACACGCACCTCTACGGAGTCGGCGCACAGGATCTGGGGCACGTCATGCTGATGCCCACCACCAACGCCATCACCAATGACAGCGTCAAGCCCAACGGCTACTGGTCCTTCTTCGACAAGGAAACGGAAGAAGCCCGACCCGGTTATTACGCCGTTACATTGAAAGACACCGACATCCGGGTGGAACTGACCGCTACCACACGAGCGGCGCATCATCGCTATACCTTCCCACAAAGCGCGCAGTCCAAAGAAGTTTTCGTGCTGTTGGATCACTACCACGCGGTGGATGACACCGAAGTGACCGAAGGCGATATCACGATCGATTCCGCCACACAGACCATCGAAGGCTGGCTGACCGGCAAAGGCGGCTTTACCGGGCGTTACGGCGGCCTGTCGGTGTACTACGTCATGCAGTTCAATCGTCCGTTCAGCTCCACCGGAACCTTTAAAGACTGGACGGTCACTGCCGACGCCACCGAGGTAAGCGGCACGCCGATCGGCGCGTATCTGGGTTTCGACGTTTCCGACGGAGAACCGGTCGAGGCGCGGGTGGCGATTTCCTACGTCAGTATCGAAGAGGCGCGCAACAACTTGAATATTGAAATGCCGGACTGGGATTTCGATACCGCCGCGCAAGAGCTGGAAGATACCTGGGAGCAGGAATTGTCGGTGGTGAGCTTTACCGGCGGCACCGATTCGCAACGCACCATGATGGCGACTGCCTTGTACCATGCCTTTTACATGCCGGACACCTTCACCGATCAAAGCGGTAAATACATTGGTTTCGACAAGCAAGTGCACGAGGCACAGGACTTTACCTATTACACGAACTTTTCGATGTGGGACACCTACCGTTCCCTGCATTCGCTGTTGACCCTGCTCAAACCCGAGCGACAGCGCGACATGCTGACGTCGCTGGTCACGATGTACGAGCAGGGCGGCTACCTGCCCAAGTGGCCGATGGGCGCAGGCTACACCAATTGTATGAACGGCAGCCCGGCGGATGTCGTGATTGCGGACAGCTACGTCAAGGGCATCACCGATTTCGATGCGGAAAAGGCTTTCGAGGGCATGCTGTTGACCGCCAACGCCCCCGTTCCTCCGGAGCATCCCTATTCCGGTCGCAGCGACATCCAGAATTACATCGACCTTGGATACGCCACTACCAATACCGGCGGTCCGGTGGCGCGCACCCAGGAATTCGCGGTAGCCGATTATGCCATCAGCCAGATGGCGGCGGCCATGGGCAAGACCGACGAAGCCGAGATCTTCTTACAGCGCTCGAAAAATTACAAGAACCTGTGGCATTCCGACTACAAGTTCTTTTGGGCCAAACGCCCCGACGGTACATGGCTGGACGATTTCGATCCCTTGCAGTTCGAAATCGAGCGGGAGGTGGAGCCGGGTGGCCGCAAGGTCAAGGCGTATACGGAAGGCAATGCCTGGCATTATCGTTTCCTGGCGCCGCACGACCCGGAAGGGCTGGCGGAACTCTTCGGCTCCAATGAGACGATGGCGCAGGAATTGAATACCTTCTTCGAAAAGGCGGCCATCGAACGCGAAGAACGCCAGCAGGAACTGGAAGATGGCTATACCTTGAACAGCCTGCTGCCACCAACCTATTACTGGCACGGCAACGAGCCGGACATTCACGCCGCCTACCTGTTCGCCAGGGTGGGTCGCGCAGATCTGACCCAGAAATGGGTGCACTGGATCGCGGAACATCTGTACGGAGACGGCGTAGATGGTGTGCCCGGAAACGACGACTGCGGCACCTTGTCGGCCTGGTACGTCTTTTCCGCGCTGGGCTTTTTCCCGATGCCGGGCAGCGACCTGTACATCGTGGGCAGTCCCTTCTTCCCGCAGGCCGAAATCAATCTGCCGGGCGGCGTGTTGAAAATCGAAGCACCGGATGCCTCGCTGGAGAACATCTACGTGCAAAGCGTCAGCTTCAACGGCGAAGAGTTGGAAAGTCCCTGGTTCACCCACGACATGATCGCCTCCGGCGGCACCCTGCATTTCGAAATGGGACCGGAGCCGGGTAGCTGGGGCGTCGATAACTAGCAATGAACTGCCCGTTCTCCATTTGCAAGCGCGTGAGGCGTCCTCTTTGTAGGGAGTGCTTGTTATGAGCGCCGCCACCAAGGGAGCGCGCATCCAGCGACCTCGCGCCAAGTTGCAGGTAACGGCGCGCTGCGAGAATGACTGCGTCTTCTGCGACTGCGCCGCCTATCGCGGCCTGGCGGAACCGGACACCAAAGCGCTGGCTAAAAAGATCTTACTGGCCTCCCAACTGGGCTATCGCCAGGTGGTATTTACCGGCGGCGAAGCCACCCTGCGCCCTGACCTGCCCAAACTGATGGCTTTGGCCGAAAAGCTGCACATGTCTTCGGGTCTGATCAGCAACGGGCGGCGTTTGTCGGATCGGACCTACGTTGAATTATTGCAGCGACACGGCCTGCGACAGGTTACGCTCTCCATACATGCCAACAAGGCAGCGCTGCACAACCAACTTACCGCGTCAAAAAGCTTCGATGAAAGCTGGGCGGGATTGCAGCTGCTGCACGAGCTCGGGTTGGAACTAAAGGTCGTGTACGTATTGACGCGGCCCAACCTGAACGACTTGTTGCCGCTGGCCGAGCGTTTGCGCGCCTTTGCGCCGCTGACTCTGGAGGCAGTCTTTCCCAATCCCTCGGGTATCGATCCCGCGCGTTTCGATGAACTGCTGCCGACGATTTCAGAGGCGGCGGATGCGCTGGCAGCACTGTATGTCTTCGGTGACAATCAACCGAAAACACAAGCCCGATTGACGATTACAAACAGTGGCCTGCCGTTGTGCGCCTTGCCCAATTACGCTGACCGCATGGATGAACTGCGCGAAGAGAATCTTTCCGATGTCTCCGAACTGCTTGGCGAGGGCTTTCAGCCGGCGGAATTTCTGGGGCGGCGCCACGTCGCGGCTTGTACGGAGTGCCGCTTGAAGCAAGTCTGCCCTGGGGTGTACGAAAGTTACCTGCAATCGCGCGGAGAGCAGGAGCTCACGCCGTTTCTGGGGCCGATCAGTAACTCCTTTGTTTACGAGCCGTTGCGCGAACTGCCGGATTTCGATATTCACACATGCTCTATCCGTTCCGGACAATGGAAGCCGGAAGATCCCGAACGCCTGCTGCTGCTAAGCGATAAAAGCCGGGTGCGCCTGTGTCGCACCGACAGTTCCGACTTCAGCATCGAACAGATTCGACAGATCAAGCAGGACTTCGGCCAGCTTTACTTCGACCGCAGCGGCAACCTTTACCACGAAGATTTCCTGCACGATCTGGTCAAGCTTTCACCGCATCCGGTCTGTACCGCCTGCCCGGATTTTTCCTGGTGCCCGGCGCTGTACGAATTCGACCCCAAGGAGCATTTCGCGCTAAGCGAGCAGAAACTGGCGACCTTCTTCCGGCATTTAAAAGGCGAGTTGCTCGATGTGGGCGGCGGTCCCAGCCGCTACACAAAGGAATTCAGCGACTGCATCACCAAACACGGCATGAACTACTTCGTGTTGGAGCCGAATCCACCACAGGTGCTGCTCGAATTTCTGAAAGAGCATGACATCGAAGATCACCTGAGGCGCGGTTACGTGGAGGATATCGACTTTGAAGCGGAGCGCTTCGACATGATTCTGGTGATGCGCAGCCACAATCATTTCTACGACAAATCCCGCGCTTATCGAAACATGCTGCGTTGGTTGAAGCCGGGCGGCAGCCTGATGGTGGTGGATAACATCGCGTTTGGCGTCGTGCGCTCGCAGGAAGTCATGCAACGCCTTCGCAGCCAGGGCGGGCAACCCAATTACGAACACTTCAGCAATCATCATTCCAAACAGGCGTTACAGATCATCTCTAGTCTGGCGGATATGGAGCTATTGGAACATCACCCGGTGCATGTAGAGGGGGCGAACCAGTGGCAACTTTATCTGAAGAAAAAGGGATGACTAGCCACATAGCGTAGTAAAATATCTCGCCCGACTAGCCGACCTAATTTCCTTCACCCACTACATCCGGCAACTGCGGAAGCGCCTTGCGGATGGCGGCAAGCTCACTCGGAGTCAAACCGTAACCGCTGGCGATCACAATTTCCACCTGCTGCCACTCTTGCATCCAGGTGGACATACCTGCAAATGTAAGCCGCTCTTGCTGCCAGATTCGATACCAGGGAACAGTAAGCGTCGTTTTTGCCTGCAAATCCTTGCAGAATTGCAAGCTGCGCCGACCGAAATCATTCAGGTGCTGCCAATCCTGCTCGGCTAGAGTGGGTATGGGTAAATTTGAAAGCGGCGTATGATACAACTCCAACAAGTCGCCCTTGCGCTTGCCGCGTCGCCGCAGCCACAAATGCACCGGGCTGCTGTGAAGAATCGTCAACCAGGCCGACAGACGCTCCCGTTCCGATTCGTTGGGTAGCAGGTGATAGACATCCACGCTGCTCATCGCACCTTCGGGCGCAAGCGCAAAGCGCGGCCATGCGGCGCGCTGGGGAACCAGCAGACTCGGCGCGAGAAGGTTTTCTATCTTGCGCGGCCAGTGCAGCCGCCACCAGGGCATGCGCCCGTTTCTGCTTTCCCGCCGCTGCTCCAGTAAGCTTTTAAAAGGCAGCAAGTGTTGATGCAGCGTTGCAAGCTCTTCGATTGGCTGGGAGCCATCCAGATAAATCAGAAAACCGGAGTGGTGCCGATCCATCAGAAAAGGACCGATCGCCGGAGATTTGAAGAGCGGAAACACCAGCGCCCGTTCCAATTCACTGGCCCGCTGCAATAGCGCGTCCGCTTCCTCATTGGATAAAACGAACACCCCCTGCCCTTCTTTCAAGCCAGATCCTTTTTGAAGATGCGCTCGGGTGATTTTATCCAGTCCGCTCTGCACCCCCGTAAAAATATCAAATGCTCCTGTTACCCCACCCAGTTTCTTGCCGCTACGCTCCATTTCGTCCAGCCAGCGTTGTTCGTGCGGACGTTCGATGAAGCGCCATGGAGCGTCCTGCAATCTCTTGCGACTTACGGAAACGCTGAACTGCTCATTGGCCCGACTGATCGTTACGGACGTGTTTGTGTTTCCGGCAATTGCATTTTCATCATCACTTGGCTTTTGAAAAACTACCACGCAGGTATCGACACCCGCCGCGCTGGGCACCGGAACCACCGGCTGCAATAACGCTTGCAGATCCGCCAGACCGATCAAGGCGCGCCGCAGACTAGCTGCGCCATCTGCGCCCGGCCAATACGCCGGGGTCAGAAAGGCAAGACGTCCACCTGGTTGCAGGCGTTGGACTGCTCGGAATAAAAACAGAAAGAGATAATCCGCTTTGCCCGTATAGGCCTGAGCCAGTTCCGGCGCGTTCGATAATGCGTTGGCTATCCGTTCTCGCGCCTGCTTTTCCCCGATATACGGCGGATTTCCGATCAGGTGTGAAAATTGTCGTTGCGGAAATTCCTGCAATGCATCGCCGCAAAGCACCGGCCAATGACAATGCTCCCTATCCGAATTCCGCAACTCGTCATGCAATAACCACAACAATTGCAAGTCGATAATGCCAGCCAGCACGGGATGCAATTCGCAGATGCGCCAGCTTTGTAACAGCGTTTCCAAGCGCTGCGCCCGTTCGTTACGTTCATGCGACCAGCCTTTCATCACAGTCTGCAAGGCCAGCAATGCTAACGAACCGCAACCCGCACCATCATCGGCAAGGGATGGAATGGATTCCGCTTTATTTAAGTGCAGTTGCTCCAGCAGTTGCCGGATCACCGGCAATGGCGTGAGATAAAACCCCATGCTGCGCCGTGGTGCTTTGGGAGCGAAGACGTCCAGAAACGGCGCGGCTATATCGGGGAGATCAGGAAATCGCGGCACACTTTGTACGTCTTGTGAATCTGCTTGTTGCAGGTGGCTTTCGATTCGATGCAGAATCGTTTCCAACACCGGTGAGGAGAAACCATAGCGTTCACGAAGAATTCGCTCTGCTGAATCCCGCTGCCAGCCTGCCGCATGCCAACGCTGCAACAAACGCAAGGCCACCATCTCGGCTACGCTATTAGCCAGCAAATCGAACGAATCGCTGTCGGCATAGCGAGATCGCCACCACGATTTCAATCGGCTAAAAGCCGCCCGCTCCCCCGCGGAATAGAAGTTCATCCATTTCGTCCAACTCATGGCATTGGCGTATCACAAGCCGAAGTAAAGGTCAAAAGTCAACACGTTGAAAATGAAGGCATTTCAAAAAGACAGGCCAAGGCCCACCATCGAGGATGGCCCGTTGCCATCCGCCTCCATCGCTCGCACGCGCGTCATTTTCGGCTTGTACCGGAGCGCGGGAAGCCGTCAAGGCTGAACTGTACTCCGCTTCGCTGCGGCCTTGACTGCCTCCCTTTTCCGCCCCGGTCCTTTCGCCTCATGACGCGAGGCGGCTCCGTCGGGGATGGCAACGAGGAACAGGCTGTTATTCCTACGTAATTCCCAAAAGACAGACGAAATCATCGTGGGTTGGAGGGTGAATGTTCCGACATTCCGAAATGAGCCGAACGGAATAATCCAAGCCAAGCGATGTTCTTTATGGTAGAATGGATGGATTGAGACACGTTGCGCCCGAGAGTCATCTGCGGGCGGGCGATGAGCGCAAAGGAGTGACTGGATGTTCGATAAAACACGCCGAAACCTGGTGCTGCTATTGGTAGCGGTTTTCTTTGCCGGGTATCTGTCCGGTGCGGGCAGCAGCGTCGCCGCCAAAGCGAAAAGCGATATCTACGAAAAGCTGGATATTTTCGCCAAGGTACTGCACTACGTGGAAACCAATTACGTAGATCAGGTAGAGCAGAAAGACCTGGTTTACGGCGCGATCAAAGGCATGTTGGACACCTTGGACCCGCACACGATTTTCATGCCGCCGGAAATTTACAAGGAAATGAAGATCGACACCACCGGCGAATTTCAGGGATTGGGTCTGGTTGTTGAAGTTCGCGACCGGCGACTGGCGGTCATCAATCCCATCGAAGATTCCCCGGCCTCCAAAGCCGGTGTGAAAAAGAACGATATCATTCTTGCAATCGACGGCAAAGACACCACCGATTTGTCACTACAGGATGCCGTACATCTGATGCGCGGCCCGGTCGGCACGGATGTCACGCTTACGATCTCTCGCAACGGCCAAACCAAACCCATGAATTTCGTGCTCACGCGCGGGCACATCCGCGTAACCAGCGTCGAATCGCGCCTGCTGGAGCCGGGTCTGGGCTACATCCATATCAAGTCCTTTCAGGATCACACCAGCACGCAACTGGTTTCGGCCATGCGGAAGCTGAGCATCGAATCGCAAAGCGATTTACGCGGGCTGGTATTGGACATGCGCGACAATCCCGGCGGGCTGCTGGAAGAGTCGATTCGCATTGTGGACGAGTTCATCGCAAAAGGTCTGATCGTCACCACCGAAGGCCGCAACCGCCAGCACATCGAAACGGAACGCGCTCATCCGACCGGTTCCTTTTTGAAAGGACGCTTGGTGGTTTTGATCAATGGTGGCAGCGCCAGCGCCTCCGAGATTGTGGCGGGCGCACTGAAGGATCACCAACGGGCTTTGATTTTTGGGAATCGCAGCTTCGGCAAGGGCAGCGTGCAGAACATCATCGATCTGGACGACGGCAGCGGCTTGAAGATCACCGTGGCGCGCTATTTCACGCCGCATCGCTTGGCCATCGACGGCAACGGCATCACGCCGGATGTCACGGTGATGCAACCGGAAACCCTGCTGCATCTGGCCGAGGGCGATCTGGACAAACTACCGGAAGGCGCGATGGACGATCTGACCGACGAAACCGGACTGAAACTGCTGCAATCGGTGCGCGCGCCCAAGTCCATTGAGGAAGACGATCACCAGCTTCGCGCCGCCTACGCCTATCTGAAAATCGGCAAACTGCCCTGAACGGAGCAGGATTCCACAAATTTATATCGGTTCTCAATCATTTTTGGCCACTAATTTAAAGAATGTGTGGCTTAGTCTTACGCGATCGAAGATCGTGGAAGGTTGTGTGTTTTCTTGTAGTTACACACGGCCTCCCGGAATCTCCATTCCGTGAGACCATGGCACATCGTGATTACTCGATGGACAGAAATGAGTAATACCTACTCCAAGTTCCAAACACAAACGAGCCACCCCGGTATTGCAGGGCGGCTCGCTGTTTTTTCTGGTACGCCATGAAGGGCTCGAACCTTCAACCTACGGCTTAGAAGGCCGTTGCTCTATCCCGTTGAGCTAATGGCGCATATCTGAACGTTTAAAGAACGAATCTCTTCTTTTCCTAGCAGCACAACCTTGATTCGTCAAGGATTTCAAGCGGCTCTTTACGCCGTGGCCTGCTTGGCCTTTTCTTCCTGCGCTTTCTTGTTGATCCACCACTGCTGTCCCAGGCTGACAACCGTATTGGCCAGAATGTAAAGCACCAGGCCGCTGGGCAGCATGAGCATGAAGAAGAACATCATGGCCGGCATCATGTACATCATCATTTTCTGTTGCTGGCTATCGGGCGTAGGCGTCATTTTCTGCTGGACGAACATCATCACACCCAGCAGCACCGGCAGGATGTAATAAGGGTCCGGCTGAACCAGATCGTCCAGCCAACCGGGAATGAAGGCGGCGTTGTACAACTCTACGGAGTTCTGTAACACCTTATAGAGCGCAATAAAGACCGGCATTTGCAGCAGCATCGGCAAACAACCACCCAGCGGGTTGACGCCCTCCTGTTTATATAACTCCATCATCTGCTGGTTCAAGGCCTGCTTGTCGTCGCCGACCTTTTCCTTGATGGCGTCCAGCTTGGGCTTCAAGTCCTTCATTTTCTGCATGGATTGGAAGGATTTGCGCGTGAGCGGATAGAGCAGC
Source organism: Myxococcota bacterium (assembly GCA_965140415.1). Classification (GTDB taxonomy): domain Bacteria; phylum Myxococcota_A; class SURF-8; order SURF-8; family SURF-8. The sequence goes on along the minus strand of OZ223209.1, from coordinate 1,243,504 downwards.
AGTTTGACGACCACCGTCAGGATGATGATGGCCAGTCCCCAGTTGACAACCACCGACTGGCTGGCAATCAGGAACCAGAGCATCGGCTTGGCCAGCACGCCCAACACCCAGAAATCCACGGATTCTTCCAGGTGATAGCCGGTTTCGCGCAGGCGATCGTAGCCTTTGGGGCCAACATAAATCTTGTAGTCTAGCGATGCGTTCTGCCCCGCCTGAAGTTCCTGTTTCGCCAGGCTGTGGGTGATTCCCAGCCAGGTTTCCTTGAATTCCTTGCCCTGCTCGTCGCTGGCCTGCTTGATCACGGTCTTGATGTCGACCTGCGAGCGCTGACCCTCCGGTGGAATCAAGGCCATCAGGAAATAGCGGTTGTCGATGCCGGTCCAGGTGATATCGCCCTTTTTCACCAGCAACTGTTCCAGGCTGGAGGGATCTTCCTCTTCCCACAGTTCCCCGCTGATAAAGGCCTTGGGAATTTGCAGGTTCATCGGCATGGAGCCGAACATACCCGATTGAACGTGACGATCGTCCTGGAAACCGACCAGACGCACCTTGGGGAAGAAACTGACTGCCGCACCCGCGCCGTTGATGACCGACACGTTCATGTCGAGCAGGTAGTCTTTATCCGTCATACTGAAGCGTTTTTCAATAGTTACGCCTTGCGGAGTCTTGCTGCGGAAGGTCACGGACGTTGCGCTTTTAGAAGCGACTTCAAAGGATTGATCGGGTGAATACTGGAAATTGGCCTGCTCAAGCAGCAAGGCATAAGGTAATCGACCCGCATGATCGGTGGTCACCAGATCCACCTGCATGCGTTCATCGGAATCGGGAATGGCTTCGCTGAATTTCTTGCTTTTCAGTTCGCAGCTTTTCAGCTTGGCGCCATGCGACGAAAAGACGGCTTTGAACAGATCGTTTTCAAGCGTGATAAACCGTTCCGGCTGCTCTTTGGGCGGCTCCACTTTGGGAACGACCGGAGCGGGCGGCGTCGGGGCGTTGCCTTCCTGCGGGTCTGCATCCAGCTTGGCAGTGGCGTCGTCGGCTTGGGCCGGATCTTGTTCCGGGGCCGGTTCCACTTTCTTTTCGGCCAGCGGGGGCAGCATGGCGGGAGGCTCGGAGCTGGGCTCGTCGAACAGCGGCGCATCCATTTTTTCGGGCTTGGGAGCGGGCTGGGCGACTTGTGCTGCGGGCTGACCTTCTTCAACCGGAGGCGGAGGAGGCGGTGGATTGATTACCACGTTCCACAGGTACAGCACTCCCAGAGACAGCAACAGCGCGTAAATAAAGCGTCGTTCCACGAGACTCTCCTATCGCTTTCGGTCTTTTCCGACGCGCGGCCACCCGTTTTCTACCGGATCGTAACCGCCGGGAAACAGGGGATGGCATCGCAACAACCGGGTGATGGCTTTCAGTCCACCGATGATAATGCCGTAACGCTCCACCGCCTCGATGGCGTAGTTGGAGCAGGTCGGCGTAAACCGGCAATGCGGACCTAAAAGGGGCGAAATGAACCACTGGTAAAATCGGACCGGCAAAAGGACGATTTTGCGCAACCAGCTCATTGCGCCTCCTCTTTCTCGCTATGCAAGCGATCGTATCGATCGAGAAAACGGGAAAATTCCTCTGCCACGTCGTGAAAGGAAGCAGGTTTATTGAGGGCCGGACGGGGAATGACGACGATATCCAGCGGACGCAACGCCAAGTCATCGTGCAGGCGAAACACTTCGCGCACGACCCGTCGCACCCGATTTCGAACCACGGCGTTTCCTACTTTACGACTGACGATCTGCCCCAAGCGGGAGTAGCCTACATCATTCGGACGTACCAAAAACACCATTCGCCGGGTCACCAGCCGCTCGCCTTCACTCTGGAGCAGGCGAAAATGCCAGCTCTTCAGAATACGACGGCAGCGTGGAAAACCGTGTAAAGTCATTCCGTTCGGCGGTTATTTCTTCCCGATCGTAACGCTCAGCAGCTTGCGGCCTTTCGCGCGACGACGAGCCAGCACCTTGCGGCCATTGGCAGTCGACATGCGCAGGCGGAAACCATGAGTTCTTAGCCGTCGTTTATTATGAGGATTATATGTCGGTTTCACGTGTCACCTCGATCATTAAAAACTTGTCTCACTCAAAGGCGCGTGAGTCAACCATGATTTCAGAAGATTGTCAAGCAAAAACGGTCGAAAAGCACGTCCATTTCCAAGCTTGGATTCCAGGGCTCACAACGCCGGACTTACTCGCCTTACAGGCTGCCACCGGTAACGATCATGTACAGAATCAGGGCCAGAATCGCCAGCGGAACGATGCCACCCATTAATGCTCGCCAACCTTTTACATAAGGGGCGAATCCCGGCGCGCTGCCCAGTATTTCCTGGGCGGCGTTCTGGATTCCCCAACGATACACCAGGAAAATACACATTAAAAACGCCCCGATAGAAAGCGAGAGGTTCCCGAACAGGAAGTCCATCAGATCCAGAAATCCCATACCGCCCACCACGTTACTCAGTCCCGGCACCGCTCCTAACGACAAGGCGGAAGGAATGCCCAGCGCCACCGAAATGGCCACCACGATCACCACCGACTTGCGCCGGGTCAGCTTCCATTCGTCCACGAAATAGGAGGTTACGACCTCTAAAAGCGAAACGGTGCTCGTCAATGCGGCAACGGCAAGCATGAAGAAGAACAATAACGCCACCCAGCGCCCGCCGGTCATCTGGTTGAATTGCTCGATCATGGTGATAAACACCAGTGTCGGCCCGCCTTTAGCCAGGCCATGCCCGATCAGCGGGAAGATCAGAAAACCGGCCATGATGGCGATCAGCGTATCGAAGCCGACCACGGCAATGGCGCTGGTTACAAGGTTGTCTTTCTTTTCGATGTAACCACCGTAGGTGATCATCACACCCATACCCAATGACAGCGAAAAGAAGGCCTGCCCCACGGCGTACAATACGGTTTTTCCACTTACTGCACTGAAATTGGGGAGCAGAAAGAATTCCAGCCCGTCCATGGCGGTAGGCTGCATCAAGCCGCGAACGATCAGGCCAAGCATCAACAGCACCAATAGCGGCATCAACACGCGGGCCATGTTTTCGATGCCCTTCTGCACGCCCAGTGCAACTACGAACCCGGTAACAGTAATGAATACAAGTAGATAGCCAATTTGTAACGGGGCGTTACCGATAAAGCCGCCAAAAGCTGCCGGGTCCAGATCGCCGCCGATGGACTTGATGACATAGCCCAGCGTCCAACCTGCAACTACGGAATAATAGGAGAGAATCGCAATACCGGTCACCACGCCCAACACGCCGACGAAGGACCATCTGGGAGCGATCTTGCGATAGGCACCGACCGGGTTCTTCTGACTATGGCGACCGATCGTCAATTCGCCTAGCATGACCGGCAGGCCGATCACCAGAATGGCCAGAATGTAAAAGAGTACGAACGCGCCACCGCCGTTTTCCTGGGTAACGTATGGAAATCGCCAGATATTTCCCAAACCTACGGCGGAACCGGCTGCCGCCAGAACGAATCCCAGTTTACTTCCCCAATGCCCACGATCGGGTTGCGTCGCCATGCCGCCTCCTCCTGCATTCGTCATCGAGCTGTGGTACGAAAATGAATGGCGTGATTATACATACTTGGGTGGAGTTGGGCCAAGGTTTTTCTGAGTTTGGAAGGGGTAATTTAGGTAGGAGGGGCAATTGCTTTGCCCATCACTCGACGTTTGATGGTTCAAAGCTCTCAAGTGTCGGGTCAGAAGACCCGACCAAAACCTGTGGAGCATGGCAGGAGTCAATGCTCCAACGAGGAGGTCGGCTCCAGTGGAGCCGACTATCCAAATTAATGTCGGGTGAAAAGTAACCTACCTACGACTACGCCACTACCTCACACACCGAACGCTGCTGGGGTCGTCGACGCTGCCGTTGTACACGATGCCGCCGATGAAGCCGACGAGCCACACGTTGTAGACGCGGTCCTCGACGGGCGACGACGACCAAAAAAACTGCCATGTATCATTCCCTGCTTTTTCCATCTCGTCCGGCCAGTAATAGCGTTCCTCTTTAGCTTCACATGCGTGACAGTTTTCGTCACACAAATTACTTGAAAGGCATGTATCAGTCACTCTGCAACTACCACCCGTCTGATTGGCTGAACATCGGCGAATCAAGGACCGAAGTTCGCTGATCGTAGGCAACCGCCAGTCACTATAGCCACCAAGCTCCAGGTGGGAACAGTAAGCTTTAGCATCCTTCCAATCATACATCTTTTGCGCTGGTGGATTCTGCCAGGTCAGGCCGCTTACGGGGTCGACCCAAGCGCCATATATTTGCTTAGCAATGCACTTGTTGTCGATGCATCGCAAGCCCCTCGGGCAGTCCGCCGTTCTTGCGCAGCTTTTCGCAGCATCAAGTTTGCCCACGCATTTTGAATTGGCGCAAACTAACCCGCTTATGCAGTCCGCTGTGCTCACACAACTTTCACCAAGAGCGCTTTTTACTTCGCCCTGGCTGGACGCCGCCGAACTCATGATCAACACCACAACGCCCAAGACCATCCAGAACTTCGATCGGTCTCTTGTCATTGTATCCTCCGCAATTCGTCAAATAAGCACTCTTACAAGCAAGATTGAACCGTGGAAACGATCCGAACATGTAAATGTTAATACCACATTCCGATGATCAACATAATCTCCCCTCCCCCCTAATTCCAAGAATTTTCTATTGTTTAAATAAATGTCGAGTGAAAACCACCCTACTGCTACCACTTGAATCCCATCTTCGGCTCCGCTTCACAATGTAAGAAAATCTCTAAACGCATTGTAGCGGAGAAGCAAATTTACACAAACGTAAATCTGAATTGCAAACAGGGGAAACAAGCAAGCGCAGGGATATTGTCTCACCCCTTATAAAAGGATGGCCGCCCGTTACCTAGAAGAATTTGTTCCAGAGCAGGTGTTCGTACATCGCCGCTTCGGGACCGAAAACCTGCACGCCCTTCGCCGTTACGACGAAGGTGCAGCGTTCTCCTGCGATCTTGGAAAAAAAGACCGCGTGGTCCTCCTGGTGCTCGTCGGTCAGGCGAATCATGGCGATATTGGCATCGGCCTTGCTGGTCAGGTTCTTGCGACAGACGGGACAAAGAAACTCCCACACCTGCCCCTGTTGAACCTCGACATCCAGAGGGAGCGTCAATTCGTAGTTGCCGGGCTCATCGTCGAAAAGGAACAAGCCCCGACCCAGTTCGCAATCCGCCAGCAGCACCACCCGTTCCCCGCTGGGGTTCAAATGTGCCTGGCAGAACGGACATCGGTACACCCATTGCATGACGGTCTCCTTTCTCCTGGCCCGACGCCGATACGCGAAACGCCTAGCGGCAACGGAGGTTACGAGAGTCAGCACACATAAATAAGCGCTTCCATAACCCAGTATAACTGCTTTGTCAGGGCTTGACAAGCCCCGCTGGGATGAGCATTTCAATTCTGGAAAGTCTTTTTGGATGGTTCTAGGCTCCTGTCTTGAACCATCGGCTTCCAGGCGAGACTCCTGTCCCGAACACTAAGACAAAACGTATAGAGCAGGACGGGAGCCCGGCTCTAACGGAAGGCAATTGTTTTGTCCATCACCTCGGAAAAGATGGGCATGGCAAATGCCCATCCTACAGATGAAAAATCATAGGCATAAAATGAAAAAGGCGAGAGTTGGGGGAGGCCTCTCGCCAATTTCGCAGCTCGTCTACTACATTACTAATTGAGCTACGGTACTACACAGATTCAACACATTGGGGGCACGTTGAATCTGCTTGCAACGTTCCCTTCCATACTACATACTGCAGGAACGCCGCAGAATCCAACGGTAGGGGCAACCGAAGGATTCAAACTAAAGGCAAATGGTTCAATGAACATTGCGGTACAGACGCCCATATTTATACGCAAACGCCGTGCCAACCATGCAGATTTCCGTATTAAATGATCTTAATATTAGAATTTCCCTTATGAATACAGCAGGATACAGCACTCAAAAAACTGACTGCACGTTCATTTTTCGCAGAATGAAAACCTTGGATGCGCACAATACACACGCAAGGATTGCGCCTACGAAGATGTCAGTGCAATTTTTTCGCATCAGCTTCTTTTTCTTCTTGCACTTTGATTGCTTCCCGGCTATGATAGGTTGTAGTTGCTTGAAATCACTAGGATTGCCTTATGGAAAACAATGACATGACCGACGGGTTGGATAGTCGCCAATTTATCACCAAGCGCATCGTCGTGGTAGATGACGAGCCCTCCGCGCGAACGACCATTGCGTATTATCTGCGCGATGTCGGCTACGAAGTGTTCGAAGCCGCGCGTGCGGAACATGCCTTGAAACTCGTATTGGAACATCTACCCTCCGTCGTGATTTCCGACATTCGCCTGGAAGGAATGTCCGGAATTGAACTACTTGGAAAGATTAAGGAAATCCGACCTTCAATTCAGATCGTGCTCTTCACAGCCTATGGTACCATCAAGGAAGCGGTGCATGCCATGAGCCTGGGTGCGGAAAGCTATCTGACCAAACCGGTGAACCTGGATGAGCTGGAACTGATCGTCAAACGCGCCTTTGAAAAAATGCAGCTGCTGGAGGAAACGCAATATTTGCGCGAGCAACTCAAAGCCACCAAGAAGTTCGAGCGGCTCGTGGGTAATCATCCACATATGCAGGAAATATACAAAATCATCGAGCAGGTCGCGCCCTCCACTGCCAATGTGCTGATCTACGGTGAATCCGGCACCGGAAAAGAATTGATCGGCGAAGCGATTCACCGCAATTCCACCCGCTCCGACGGTCCCTTCGTCAAGGTCAACTGCGCGGTCTTTACCGAAACGCTATTGGAAAGCGAACTCTTCGGACACGAAAAAGGTTCGTTTACCGGCGCATTCAGTCGCAGGGAAGGACGCTTCGAACTGGCGCACGGCGGCACCCTGTTTTTGGATGACGTCAACGTGATGCCGGAAGTCACCCAGGTCAAGATTCTGCGCTTTTTACAGGAGCGCGAATTCGAACGCGTCGGCGGCACTAAAACCATCAAGGTCGATGTCCGCGTCATCGCCGCCACCAACCGTCCGCTGGACAAGGAAGTCGCGCTGGGACATTTCCGCGAGGATTTGTATTACCGCCTGAATGTCATCCCGATCAACCTGCCGCCCCTGCGTGAGCGGCGCTCGGATATCCCGTTACTGATCGAGCACTTCATCCGTAAGTATGCGGAAAAGAACAAAAAAGAAGTGCAGGACATGGACGACGACGTCTTGACGACGGCGCTGAGCTACGACTGGCCGGGCAACGTTCGCGAATTGGAAAACGTGATCGAACGAGCGGTCATCATGACGCGCGGCAATACCATCCTACCCAAACACATGCCGACCTTGCACAAAGAGAGCGAATCCGTTAGCAATACCGGCATGATCGTCGGTCGCTCACTCAAGGAAATCGAACAGGAAGCACTACTTAAGACCTGGCTGGCCATGGGTAAATCCACCAAGCGGACCAGCGAGGTTCTGAAAATCAGCCCGCGCAAAATCCAGTACAAACTGAAAGAATACGAACAGGAAGAGCAGGAAAAGGGCCGCAGCCTGGAACAACTGCTCAGCGAAATGGAGTAGAAGATCCATACACGGACCGTATGTTGGAGCGAGACAGGAGCTTTGCTCCAACATTATGGGATTCCCTTACGCAGGAGCAGGGCTCCCGTCCTGCTCCTGTTGCATAATACCAGTTATGGAATAAACTTTCGACTCTAGCGGTTTAAACAGACGATCCATCCATTTCCTAAAAGCATTCGGAAAGACGGTAGATGGCAGGTTTCAAACGATTTTTCGTCGGGTCGCCGCAAGCTTTATTGATCTCGGGTTTCGCCGGGTTGATCGGGCTGGGCACCTTCCTGCTTTCCCTGCCCTGGGCGCATCAAACGAATCGCGTCGGCGTGCTGGATGCCCTGTTCACCGCCACTTCCGCCGTCTGTGTGACGGGCCTGGCCGTCGTGGATACCGGAACCGACTTCAGCCTGTTCGGCCAAACGGTGATTCTGCTACTGATTCAGATCGGCGGACTTGGTGTAATGACCTTTGCCGGGCTGGCGATTTTAATCCTCGGTGGACGCTTGACCTTGACTTCCCAGGCGGCACTGGCCGACACTTTTTTGCAGCGCGACGCCGCCGACCAGTTCTACTCGCTTTTCAAACGTATCCTGATCCTCACTTTTTCGATAGAAGCCCTGGGCGCACTGCTGCTCTTTGTTTTCCTGCCGCATGACAGACCGGCTCTGAATGTTCTGGGATCGGCGCTGTTCCACTCCGTTTCCGCCTTCTGCAATGCCGGATTTTCACTGTATTCTGACAGCCTGCTCGGCTTGAGAGACAATAAAGGCGTGGTAATCGTTATCATGCTGTTGATCGTGCTGGGCGGCATCGGACATCTCACGTTGACCGAATTTCTGGGCTTTTTCAGACGAAAACGAGATGCCGCGCGGATTACATTGAGCCACCATAGCAAGATCGTATTCCTTGCTTCGGGCGTGTTGCTTTTCGGCGGTGCGCTTGCCCTGCTGCTCTTGGGCATGACGCCGGATGAAAGCGGCTTCGGAGATCGTCTCTGGGGCGCTCTGTTTCAATCCGTGACGGCGCGTACGGCGGGGTTCAACACCGTCGAGATCGGGCGACTGCCGCTGGCCAGCCTGTTTTTCATGTGTATTCTCATGTTTGTAGGTGGCTCTCCCGGTTCCTGCGCGGGAGGCATCAAAACCACCACGACCGCGATCTGGCTGGCTCGCCTGAAGTGCCGCCTGATGGGGCGCAGCGACACCGTCATTTTCGGACGCTCCGTGCCGGTGGACATCGTGCGTCGCGTCTCTATTTTAATGGGCCTGGCGCTGATCTGGAATGTACTGGGTACGCTGTTTCTCCTTATCAGCGAACACGCCCTTCCCGGTGCGAATTTGGAAAGCCTGCTGTTCGAACAGATTTCGGCCTTTGCCACCGTAGGACTATCTACCGGCGTGACGCCTCAATTAAGTGTGGAAGGCCAACTCTGGATCGTTCTGACGATGTTCATCGGGCGGCTTGGACCGTTGACGCTGGCATTCTGGGCGATTCCCATGGGCAAGGAACGAATCGGCTATCCGGAAGGAAAGGTAATGATCGGATGAAACATAACAGAAAACGGAAGCAGATCGCCGTTATCGGTCTTGGGCAGTTCGGCGGACAGATCGCCCGCGATCTTGCCAAACATGCGGAAGTTCTGGCCATCGATCAAAGCAAGCCGCGCGTGGACAGCATCGCGGATCAGGTTCAGCGGGCGGTGTGCATGAACGCCAGAGATCTGGCGAGTTTGAAAGCGGTGGTCACGGCGGACTTTGATGAGGCTATCGTCAGTATGGGGGAATCGCTTGAAGCCAGCGTGCTGTGTACGCTACATCTCAAGCAGATCGGCATCGAAACCATTCGGGTCAAAGCCACGAACGAAGATCACGCCTCGATTCTAACGGCGGTCGGCGCAACGGATGTCGTTTTCCCGGAACGCGACACCGCAACCCGCGTCGCCGCACAGATTCTAAATCCGAATTTGATCGATTTCTTCCCCATCGAGCAGGACTACCGGGTCATGGATTTGACTGCTCCGGTTTTCACTCATGGCAAAACACTGATTGAATTGAACCTGCGCAAACGCTTCGGAGTCTTTATCATCGCCGTCAAGCAATCCGATCAGGGCACCTTTCTGTTCATGCCCGAACCGGAATACACAATCCGCCCGGAAGACGTGCTAGTCGTCATCGGCAAGGAAGACGATATTTTCAAGCTTGGCGAACAAGACCCGCCGAAAGAATAACCACAGCGGCGATCACCGTATATATACTGGTTATTTACGCAGGAGCAGGGCTCACGTCCTGCTCCCTGAATTTGTCTTCTTGGTCGGAACACCCCGAACCGGCAAAGGGGAATACTTGCCATCAGCTCCATTCTTGAAATCTCCATAATTTTCCCATTTTCAAGAGTCGTTGCGGCGGTCGATTCTTGATGATATAATGGTTTTCAAGCTTAGGAGGCAAACGATGTCCGAACCCCGGATGCAACTACCAAAAGACAAAATCGTCGAATGGTGCGCCAAATGGAAGGTGACTGAGTTCTCCTTGTTCGGTTCCGTCCTGACGGATCGCTTCGGTCCCGATTCCGATGTGGATGTGATGGTATCCTTTGCACCGAATTCTGGATGGGGATTGTTTGAACTGGTAGATATGACAGACGAGTTAAAGGAAATCATCGGGCGGGAGGTCGATCTGGTCACCCGGCGCAGCATCGAAATGTCTAAAAATCCATTCCGAAAAAAGGCCATCCTGGAATCGGTGGAGCCATACCATGTATCGGGATGATGCGACCCTAACGGATATCTGGCATTGCGCTCACAACATATTGAGATACGTAGACGGTCTCGATTACGACACATTCATCAATGACGACAAGACCGTGCACGCCGTCCTGCACCAGATCATGGTCATGGGAGAAGCGGTAAAACGCTTAAGCGCGGATTTTAGGGAAAAGCAGGTTCAAGTCCCATGGAAGAAAATCGCCGGAATGAGGGACAAACTAATCCATTTTTACGATGGTGTCGATAATGAACAGGTATGGGTCACGGTACAAGAACAAATTCCCGCCCTGATCGCACAGTTAGAGCCACTCATTCCCGACCCGCCGAAAGAATAAGCACAGCGGCTATCACCGTATATAATCCACTGATATCACTTGGGATATTGGTATAATTCCTACCCTGTAGGTCGGTCAGATTTTCTGACCGACAATCCGATTTATGTCGGACAAAATATTTGTCCGACATACCCGAATTAAAACAAACCACTGATCTCACTAGGGGAATTGGTAGGATTCCAGTTCCAGCACGACCTGGTTGGCAACCCGGCGCTGGTTGTTTTCCATGCGGGTTTCGCTGCGGATAATCCCGACCTTGGGCGCATAGGTCACGGTGATGACCATGCGGGTGTTGGCATCCAGCCGCGTAGTGGATTGCACCACCAGACAATGTTCATAGCTGCCGGCAGGAACCGTCACCGTTTGATTGTCTTCCGTAATTTCAAAATGCTCCGCAATGTTGGGCGCCACCTGGGCCTGCCAGCGGGTTCCCTTTTCCGTCGGCGGGATAATCAAAAAGCGATTGTCGTCGCGAATGCCCAGGCTGGTAATTTTGAAACGTCCGCCCTGGCTGTCTACATAGAAGCCCTGCTCGTCTTTTTTCTCTATCGTTACGGTCAGTTGCCCCGTTTCCCCCAAAAACGAGCGACGATACACCCAGGTATTGCCAAGATTCAGCGGCAGAAAGGTTGATAGGCTGCGCGTACCGAAACCATCCAGTTGGTCCTTTTGGGCCTGCTGCTTACGAGGCGCATCGGTAGCGGGGTTTTTGTCGGCTTTTTTATCGCCAGTCACGCAGGCGCTGATTAAAAGCAAAGTAGCAAACACAAACACGAAAACATGCAAAGGGAACCTGGAACGCATCATTGATTTTTCCTTTTAAATAGAGTCGTTCGATTTCTCCGCTGCAACCATCTCGATGTGGAACACCTCCCCGAACAGCCGAACCGCGTGTTCTACAGCCTGGCGCATGGGTATTGTCTTACCGAGTTTTTGAAAAGATGTCACGCCTTTTCCAAGGATACCGCAGGGCGTGATGTACTGATAGTGTCCCAGATCCGGCGCGAGATTCAACGCGAATCCATGTGTCACGACCTGGTTGGAGACATGCAGACCGATCGCACCGATCTTTTCTTCACCGACCCAGACACCGGGAAAGCCGTCCATGCGTGAAGCGGAAATTCCCGCCAACGCACAAAGCTCGATCATCACCGTTTCCAGTTTAGACACGAAATCCGGGATGCGCGGACAAGCCAGTCGGCCCAGGTGGACAATCGGATATACCACCAACTGCCCCGGCCCGTGATAGGTCACCAATCCCCCACGGTCGGTTTGAACGACCTCGAAACCCAAATCGGTCAATGTGCTTGTATCGACATGCAGGTTGTTCTCATTGGGACGACGTCCCAAGGTGAAGGTCGGTGGGTGTTGTTGCAGTTGCAGCCAGCCAATGGTGCGTTCGTCTTCTTGTACGGTCTGTGCTCGCAAGGCCATGCGCTGGTGAGCGTCTACAACGGAAGATTCCCCGAGATATTCCCAAGTTACCGAGCGTGTCACTAGGCCCCGCTATACAACCGACTGGCAAAGTATTCCGGCAATCCGGCCTGAAGAATTTTTTCGGCGGCTTGATCGACATCGTATTCGACACGATAGAACTCCGTGCGCATGATATCCGGATCGAAAATCACGAAGCAGGCGCGGGGATCGTAATCGCGGGGCTGCCCAACCGATCCGATGGCGATGGCGTATTTCTTGTCTTGTTTGAAGGAAAGGTTCTCGACCGGCAGTTCGGTTACCTCTGTCTCCGATAATTCGTAGACGCGGCGCAAATGCGAATGTCCCACAAAGGTGACTTTGCGGATGGCGTTGAAATGCGAGTGCAAATTTCTTGCATGGTCAAGTGTATAGAGATAATTGAACAATTCCGGGCGCATCGGCTCCCCGTGCACGAACTGGGCATCGCCTTCCAAACGGAAATACGGCATGCCTTTCAGGTATTCCATGTTTTCGGGAGTCAGTGTTTCGCGAGTCCAGTCCAACGCTTCGCGGGCGGAGTCGTAGTAATACTCGTAATCCATAAAGCCCGCCACCGCCGCATCGTGATTGCCCATGATGGTATAATCCACCAATGGCCGAATCAAATCGACAACTTCATTGGGGCTTGCGCCATACCCGACCAGATCCCCCAGGCAGATGTATCGATCCACCTTAAGATGGGACATGGTTTCCAGTACAACCTGCAAGGCTTCGAGGTTACTGTGTATGTCCGAGAGTATACCGATACGCATCCGGTGCTTTCGCCTCCTGCATGCCGCGATTGTACCCCCGGTACAAAGAAACGACCAAAGGTTTTTTAGATCATCCGAAGCAGATAATGAAACCTACTTCTTGAATTCCTTATCATATAGCGCCTGGCAATCCTTCTTGAAGATGATGCCATCGGCGTATTCTTCCGCTTTGGGATCGAGTTTCAAGCACAGTTCCAGTTCCTGCTTGGCCAGATCCTTCTTGTCGTTTTCAAGATAGGTTTCCGCCAGGTAGAAATGCGTCCGCAGCTTTTTGGGTGCAGCGGCAATCGACTGCTTCAGCAATTTTTCGGATCGATCCAGATCCCGCTTGACGGATGGAACGCTGAACCAGTAGCGACCGTAAGAGCGTAGCGGGCCACCCATTTCATATTTTCCATCCAGCTTGATCGCCTTTTCGTTCATTTTCTCGAAGTCGCTTGCAATTCCTTTGAAAAAGGCGCGCATGAGGCCAATGCCGGTAGAATACTGCCCCAGCGAAACCACGCCCCAGAACCAGCCTTCAACCCGCTGCGGCTGCAATTCGGCGGCTTTCTGCCCGGCAATCCAACCCTTTTTCCCAAAGGATTCCTTTATCTTGCTATCCGGGTTGCGCTCCGCCACCCAGAAACAACCACGCGCCACACGCCACTGACACTCGAACTCGTCCGCGTCGAATGTCATGGCTTTTTCTGCGGCTTTGATAGACTTCATCGCCCAACCCGATTTTTGCCGTTTTTGCCATAAATCATCCGATTTCTTGAGCAGTTCTTTCCCTTTATCGACAACGGATTGCGTTTTGACCTCTTCTGCCGGCTTGGCCTGCTCGGCGGATGGCGCTGCCGCTTGAGCCGGAGCGTCACCTTCAGTCGGTTTTTCCTTTTCGGCTTGAGCCCATCCGATCCCGCAACTCAATAGCCCCCAACACAACAAAGCGATAAACACTACGGATTTCTTCATTATTCTAATCTCCCCAATCAGATTGCATCTCATGACTTCCTTCAGCGATTGCGCATCATACCAAAATTGAGTTTCGATGGTCAAGAATATCAACTAGGATTGTAGGAATCTGCAACTTTTCGAGTCAACAGAACAGGAAATGCATTGCAGGTTGCCGGGATTCAGGATGAACCCGAAATGCATTCAGCCGTACAAAACGAGGAATCCCTTGATTTCCTTGACATTATAGACCTAATGAAGCATAATTCCGGAAAGGATGAATCCCAAGATGGTAGTGCGTTTTAAATCGAAAAACTTTATGAATAGATAGATCTTGATGTCTAAAATCATCCACGATGACACAGTTCTTCGCGTTCGACCTGGTGTAGATATCCTTAATCTGGAACTTTCCCCCCAGGAAGGTTACATTCTTTCCAGAATATCGCAGCCAATCACCGTTCGTGAAATATACCTTCTAAGCCTGCTGGACAAATCCGCTACGGCCACGATTATCAAGAAACTGGCGGATGAAGGCATTCTAGAGATTCAAGACCAGGAAAAAGGCTCCTCGGAAAACGAAAAATCCTCTGGCAAGATCACCCCGTTGCCCAAGGTTGAAGAGGAAGTTTCCGAAAGCGTATTAAAGCCTTACAAGTTTGGTGGATTCATTTTCGATCTGACGCAGTTACAGGAAGATGTTGAACTGGATGAAAATTTCAAAAAGGAAATTCTCTATCTTTTCGAAAACCTTGAACACATGAATCATTATGAGATTCTCGGTTTAAAATCGAGTGCAGATCCAGCAGCCGTTAAAACTCAATTCCTGAAACTATCCAAACGCTATCATCCGGACAATTATTTCAGAAAAGAACTTGGTTCCTTTGGAGAAAAGATCAAACGCATCTACAACCGGTTCTCCGAAGCTCACAATCTTCTGATGGACTCGGTGGAACACAGAGAATACCGACGCGAATTGATCGAGAAAGGTGAAATCGAGCAGAGTGAAGAAGATATTATGGAGGATCCGGTCAAGCGCGAGCAGCGGCGTAAAAAAGAATTCAGGCAACGCCGCGCCAGCCGCAATCCATTGATGGAACGGGTCAAGAAAGCGCGCGAGTTTTACGAGGCCGCGCTGCATGATATTTCCAAAGAATCCTGGCTTTCCGCCGCCAGCAATCTGAAGCTGGCCATTTCATTCGACGCTCACAACGAGTTGTACAAGCTGAAACTGGAGCAGGTACGCGACAACGCGGAAAAGGCCACCGCCGAGAGATTTTATCAAAGAGGCCTGGTATTGGAATCCTACGGTCAGGACGGCTATTTGGAAGCTTTTCTAAAAGCGGTTCAGATTTACCCATCCGGTGCCGAATACAATATCAAGGTCGCACGTCATTATGCCGATCAGATGGATTGGGATGATGCACAGCCGTTCGCAAAGCGTGCGGTGCAATCGGATCCAAAAAATGTAGAATATCGTTTGTTGTTTGGACAAATCCTGTTAAGATTGCGAAAAAAGGATGAGGCCGCTAAGCAGTTCGAGGCCGCACTTGAAGTAGATCCAAAAAACGAATTGGCCAAAAGTCAACTCAAGGAAGCGAAAAAGTGGTTCTAATCGCTTGTTGAGTATTGCGGCCTTGTTTCTTCTTAGGTGGAGGCTCAATTAGATATGAGCATCGTGATTGGTATCGATCTTGGAACGACCAACTCCTGCGTGGCCTTTATCGACGACGGAGTTCCCAAGGTCATCCCAAACAAGTCAGGATACAAGATCACTCCTTCGGTTGTCGCGATTACACCCAGCGGCAAACGACTGATCGGATATGCTGCCAAACGACAGGCCATTACCAATCCAACCAATACCGTTTTTGCGGCCAAGCGCTATATCGGGCGCTCTTTCGAGTCTCCCATCGTTCAGTCTGCACAGATCAGTTGTCCTTTCGAAATGGTCGAGGGACCAAACAAGGACATTCGCATCAAGTTGCAGAATAAAGTCTATTCCATCCCTGAAATCCAGGCGATGGTATTGGCTGAAATGCGAAAAGTGGCCGAAGAACACGTCGGCCAGACGGTAGACAAAGCGGTGATCACCGTTCCGGCCTACTTCAAAGATCCGCAACGGCAATCCACCAAAGATGCCGGAACCATTGCCGGATTGGATGTCATTCGTATTATCAACGAACCGACCGCCGCCGCGCTGGCCTATGGTTACGGTA
Source organism: Myxococcota bacterium (assembly GCA_965140415.1). Lineage (GTDB taxonomy): Bacteria > Myxococcota_A > SURF-8 > SURF-8 > SURF-8. The sequence continues at coordinate 1,227,393 of OZ223209.1, read as the reverse complement.
AAATCACGAACAAGAAAATCGCCATCTACGATCTGGGTGGCGGTACCTTCGATATTTCGATTCTGGAAATCAACGACGGTGTATATGAAGTTCTAACCAGTAACGGCGACACCTTTTTGGGCGGTGAAGATTTCGACAGCCGCATCATGGAATGGCTGCTGGATGAATTCTACCAGGAGCACGGCATCGATCTGCGCGACGACAAGATGGCGATTCAACGCCTCAAAGACGCCGCAGAAAACGCCAAGATTTCGCTCTCCAGCGTCAACGATACGGAAATCAACCTGCCGTTTATCGCCACAAGCAGCCAGCAACAACCTCTGCATCTTCAGAAATCCCTGAGCCGGGAAGATTTAGAGGAGATGGTCGAGGATCTGATCGAACGAACCATCGATATCTGCTCCAAAGCCGTGCGCGACTCGCAGTTGCGGCGAGAGGAAATCGATTCCATTCTGCTTGTAGGCGGGCAAACCCGTATGCCGCTGGTTCAAGATGCCGTAACTGAATTCTTCCAGAATGCGCCTCAAAAAAGCCTGAACCCGGACGAGGCCGTGGCATTGGGAGCAGCGATTCAAGGCAACATGCTGATCGAATCCAAATCGCAAAGCATGTTGCTGCTGGATCTGACACCGCATTCATTGGGCATTGCCATTACGGGTGGTTATTTCAAGGAGATCATCAGTAAAGACTCTCCCATTCCCATCAGCAAGAGCCACATTTTTACCACCGAACGGGATTTCCAGGAAGCCGTGCGCATCGTGATTCTGCAAGGCGATGGCGAAAACGTGGAAGAAAACGTGGTGCTTGGCGAATTCACCATGAGCGACATCAAGCGCGCGCCTCGCGGTGAAACGCGCATCAAGGTATTTTTCGATCTCGACGCCGACGGCACCCTGAAAGTCAGCGCCCGCGATATGGACACCAGCCAGCAGCAATCCATCACCGTTAGCGCCTACAGCTATCTCACCGATACCGAAATCCAGGGCATGATCGAAGACAATCGCGAATACGCGCTGGAGCAGGAATACGACGATATGCTCAACCGGGTGCGCACCAACGTGGAATCGATGATCTACTACATCGAAACGGTGCTGCCTGCCTTGGAAGGTCAGTTCGACGCCAACGACAAAAGCCGTGCGGCGCTGGGCAAAATTCACTCCGTGGTGGATAACGCCAAAAGCGCGCTGGAAAACAACGACGTGGAACGCATGGTGGAGTTGGAAACCTACCTCAAAAAGACCCGAGACATTTTAAAAAGCTCCTCTCCGTAAGCGATAAAGATTCGCAAAATCGGCAATCGCGTTGCCTTTCATTTTGGACGAAATCCCATCTGAACCGCAAATGACACTACATGACCGTAAACGACCGGTAAAAAGCGCCCAAACCGTGCGGCATATCGGCAACTCGGCATCCTGGCACTCTTTGGGCGTTTTATGGCTCACTATGGGCCGCTAATCCTAAAATCTGGTGCTCATCTACGGTCATCTAGTGTAGTTTTAGTGTGCGTTTACTGTCGTTTTAGTGCGGATTTAGTAGGTCTGCCGCCGCGTCGTGTCACAGTTTGCGATCTATAAGCCATAGGTCGGTCAGATTTTCTGATCGACAATCCTTCCGTTGGAGCATGGGCTCCTGCCCTGCTCCAAATGTTTGCCTTCTTTGATTAGATTCATGTCGGACAAGAATTTTATCCGACCTTCATCTGCTTGTATTATTTTTCCTTCAGTTGCAGCAGATTAATAGCGATGTCATCCGGCGTCAGTCCGGCCAGTTCGATCAACTCTTCCGGCGTTCCCGATTCCAGGTAACGATCTTTAACGCCCATTATACGCATGGGCACAGGCGATTTCGATTGCACCACGACTTCCGCCACTGCCGAGCCCATGCCACCGTTAACAGAATGTTCCTCCACCGTTAAAATGGCACCCGTTTCCCTGGCAGCAAGAAGAATGGTCTCGCGATCGATTGGCTTGATGGTATGCAGGTTCAATAAGCGCGGATAAACATTACGCTTCGCCAATATGTCCAGAGCGGCAAGCGCCTGGCTCACCATCAAACCGCAAGCCACGATGCAGCCATCCTTGCCATCGGCCAGACACGCCGCCTTTCCAACTTCAAACGGCGATTTCTCCGTCGTGATACTCGGCACCGTTTCTCGTCCAATTCGAAAATAGAAAGGCTCGTTACTGCGACCGGCGTGCAACACGGTTTTGTACGTTTCCCAGTAGTCGCAAGGAACGACGACGCTCATCCCGGCCAGTACGCGCATCAAGGCAAGATCTTCCATGCTTTGATGAGTCGGGCCGTCTTTTCCGACTGAGATTCCACCATGCAAACCGCAAACCACCACGCCCGCCTGACCGTATGAAACCTGCTGACGAACGATCTCCCATGCCCGCCCGGCAACGAACATGGCATACGACGTGACAAACGGACGCAGGCCCATCAGCGCCATGCCGCTGGCGGTCGCGACCATGTCCTGCTCTGCAATCCCCATATTGTAAAAGCGCTCGGGAAAACGTTTTGCAAACTGGCTCGTCAAGGTGGACTGCGACAAATCCGCATCCAACACCACCACGCGTTCATCTTCTTCGCCCAATGTAAGCAACGCATCAGCAAAGGCCTGGCGAGTCAACTGCATCTTCCAAGGTTGAGGTTCCGGCGTCGAAATCTTCATCATGCCCTCCCCTGCCGATATTGCCTTACGGCCTCTTCCACGGTCAGCTCGAAACCCAGCTCAGCCAGCATCTGCGCCAGTTCTTCCTCTTTTGGTGGACGACCATGCCAGGCGGCATCGTCTTCGAAACTGGCCACGCCGTGCATCATGCAGGTTTTGAAAAGAATGATGCTGGGGCGGTCGGCGGGTGACAACGCCTGGAAAAAGGCGTCGTCGATGGCGTCGTAGTCGTGGCCGTCCGCTTCGATTACGCGCCAGCGAAAAGCGCGCATTTTATCAGCCAACGGCGCTACACCCATCACATCTTCCACACAACCATCGATTTGCACCTGATTGTAATCCACCATGGCGATCAGGTTTTCCGTTTTGTAATGCCCGGCGGCCATCAGCGCTTCCCAGATTGCTCCCTCCTGAAGTTCGCCGTCGCCGAGGTTGACGAAAACCCGTATGTTTTTGCCGGTCTGCTTGGCCCCCAGCGCCATGCCGTGAGCCAGGCCCAGCCCCTGCCCCAGCGAACCGGTGGAGGCATCCAGGCCGGGTACTTTCAAGCGATTGGGATGTCCCTGCAAGATCGAGCCGGATTGTCGGAAACTTAAAAGCGTTTCCAAGGGAAAAAATTCGCGGCGAGCCAGCAGGGCGTAGATCAACGCCGAACAATGCCCGTTGCTTAACACGAATCGATCGCGATCCGGCCAGTCCGGGCGCTGTGGATCGCTGCGTAAATAGCGGAAAAAAAGGGTCGTCAAATAATCTGCGGCAGACAACGGCCCCCCCGGATGACCGGAGTTGGCCACAAAGGTCTGTATCAAGACATCCTTTCGGATGCGTTGCGCCATGGCCTTTAAACCGGTCTGCGTCAGCGTATCGAACATGCTTCCTCCCACAATCGAATACATCGTTTCTCTTATTCATTCCCAGCGATGGATCAGGATTTCCGTTGGAGCATAGGCTCCTGCCCTGCTCCAAATGTTTGTCTTATTTAATTAGACTCGATCTCGGGTGATGGGCAAAACAATTGCCCATCCTACTTGTTTACATTTCACTTCATTCGAATTACAACCACTGGAAACCTTCCGTTGGAGCATGGGCTCCTGCCCTGCTCCAAATGTTTGTCTTCTTTGATTAGACTCAATCTCGGGTGATGGGCAAAACAATTGCCCATCCTACTTGTTTACATTTCCCTTCATTCGAATTACAACCACTGGAAACCAAAATTCGCTTGATTTTGATAACAGTCGCTACCCGATTGACTATCACCTACCTACAAAAAAAGGGGCGCAAATGCGCCCCTTACGGAATCCAAAGCCGCTAAAGGCGGGCTTTATCGAATCAATAGTAACTTTCGATCACGGAAAGCACGTCGTTGGTCCAGCTGTTGTAAACCGGCGGATTGAAGATTTCACCGGTGCTGGTGATCTGCTCGCTGGCTCCGTTGCGGCTGGTCTTACCACCGGCAACGAGATACATCCCGTTTTGCAGCGGAGTGACGCTCATGCCGCCACGACCGATGTTCATGCTGCTGAGCTTGAACGGCGTCTGGGTGTTGTCGTTGTCATCCGCACCGAACAGGAATTTTCCGAACTTGAATCCGCCAGCGGATTCATCCTGCACGAAGGTCAGCACTTCCAACCAATCGCTGTAGAAATAACCCGTGGCGGTATCCTGGGTGTTGACGTAACCACCGCGACCACCAAATACCATGACGGTGCTGGGGGAATCGCCCAACCAGGCCCATTCCGAATCCACACACAGATGATAGGAGGTCACTTTGACCTGCGTGTTGGCACGACCCTGATTCAAGGTATCCAGTTTCTGAGCGGCAAAATATCCGGAGCTATAGGTCGGCGTGTACGGATAAACTTTGCCCTGGAAGTCGATCAAAGGCACATCGACTTCACGGGTGCTGGCTTTTTCGTTATTGAAGTAGGTTTTGGTACCTTCCAGCACACGATATCCACCGTAGATGGCAACGCGGCTGCCGGCGGCATCGACGGTGCCATCGGCATTGTAACGAACCAACGGAACGGCGATATGCCCGGCGCGGCTGGTCAGCAGCGGATCGGAAGCCGTCTCATCTTCGGAAGCTTCATAGCTGCTGAACTTCATCGTGTCGGGATCGTACACTTCCACATCGGAAATGGTCGAACCATCCGCAGTCATACCACCGACGATCACGACGTGGCCGCTGGGCAGCGTTGTAGCGGTATGGCGGTAACGGGCGACTTGCATCGCACCAACCTGTTGCAAGGTGGGACCGGCAGCGTTGAACGGATCCAACACGTAGGCGTTCTTGACCGGACCTTCGGTGCTGTAACCACCGGTGATCAGAATCTTGCCATCCGGCAGGGTGGCAGTCGCGAGTTGGAACACCGGGGTAATGGTGCCATTGATGGCTTGCAGCGCCACGGCGGCTTCGTCGCCGATGGACTGATAGGTTCCGTAAAGCACTTCGCCTGTCGGGCCAGTAGCGATTTTTCCACCGATAATGAAGAAGCGCTTGGTCGTCGTGTCATCTTCCTGCATGTTGCTGAACACGCTGCCGCCGGTGGAGTCACCGTCTACCACAGCGTCGCCATCCGCCGTATCACCGTCAACCGTGGTATCACCATCGGTGGTGATGGACGTATCGCCGTCGGTTTCGGTCGGCTCGATAACCGAGCTGGTTTCTTCCGCCACGGGAACCATGGCGAAATATGCACGACCCTGGGACAGACCGCTTAAGGCGATCTCATTGAATTCGTTGGTATCCGGGTCGAACAGCAGGCCGCTAAGCGGATAGGTCGCCGCGCCGGTGGCGCTAGCCGGACCTTCACCGCCGACAAGCAACACCTTGCCGTCGGGCAGCGCCAGCGATTCGTGATAGGCACGTTCGTTGCTGGTGGTTTGACCGCCGCCACCCGTGCCGCTGTCGGTCGTGGCAATCGCGCCGTTCAGCGTAGAATTGCTGCCGTCGAGAAGCGTGGTGAAACCGAAATTGCTGACCAGCGAGAAGAAGACTTCCGCCACCGCAGCGTCGTCGCCATTATAAATGGTAGGAGCGCTGATTCCGCGCGCGACCGGAGTCAGATAGGTGGTGCGCGTGCAGACGTTGTTCATGGTGTTGGGGTTGGTGCGGCAATACCATTCCGTGTCGCACTCGCTGCTGGTGCCTGCAATATCGCAGCTAACCTGCGAATACACGCTGGCATTACCATAACCTTCGACCAGGTAGTAATAAGGAACGGTGGTCGAGGTCGGCAAATCATCCAGGATGACTTCGTCGATGGACGAAGGATCGATTTCGTAATAGCCTTGGCAGGAACCGGTTTCCCCACTGATGTTGATTTCAACACAGACGTTCTCGCCGTTGAACATGGCGCAGTTCGAAGAACCGCTAACCGTGGGAGCCTGGCAGGTGGCTTTGAAAATCTTGAACACGCCATCGGAATCACTAGATTCGCTGGCGGTTTTGCATTCGCCCTCTACGCAATGCTGACAGGTAACACTATCTGCGATATTGCCGGTGGAGGCGACGGTGATACGAGCGGAACACTCGTAGTAGTCCTGCACCAGACCCTGGAAGGGATAGGTGGTCACCTTGGTGTAGCTGCCGTTCTCTTCTTTCTCGAACACGCCGATACGCAAGCGCTTGACGTCCTGCATAACCGGTGTCGTTTTACCGGATTCCTGGTTCAACGGGGCATAGGCCTGAATGGTCAGAGACCGATCGGGTTTGTCATCGCAAGCCATCAGACCTGCGGCCAGAATCAGGATAACCACGAGAAAGCCCAAAATCGTGCGCTTTTTCGTCATTTCATTTTTCTCCTTACTTCGCTCCGGACGAGCATGTACATTTCGCGCTATCATGGTTCGTCCCCCTAGCGCTGCGGTGCAACGAAACGGTTGGGTTGGCTGTTATCCGTGGTGCTGAGAAGTCCAGCTCCACCAAGACCACCCAAAGTACCGCCGACTACGACTACACCGACGATTGTCCAGAGCCACCATTTCTTGTAGAGCGGAGTGGTTTCCACCGGGGCAATCGATTCTTCGCCTTCGGAATCTTCCTGTGCTTTGGAAAGATCGTCGTCGGAGAAATACACGCTCTCATCAATATCCAGGTTAATCGCTGCCGCAACAGGTTCGCTGCGACGCGGAGCCGGTTCATCGTAGACATCCTCTTCCGGTTCGTCCTCGATTACAGCGGCGGCAACCGGTTCGTCCTCTTCGTAGTCATCTTCCTCAGCCGCTTCCACGGCATCGGCACCGATCGGACCACCGGCCACAATCAGCACGCCCGGGAAATCCTCCAGGATGGCGTCGCGGGTGTCTTCGAAAGACGCTTCAATGTCGCCGACCGGATTCGATTTACTGTGACGAATGCGCGTGACTTCCACCTGGCCCATTTTGCCGCTGGACACATCGAACACGAGCGGATACAGCCTGGAACTTTTCCGTTTGGACTTGAAAGCCGGAACTACCAGGTAATCCGCTTCGATCCATTCACCAAAGCGCTGGGCGTCATCGAAGAAGGCTTTGTCGAAATCCTGAGCGCGGACTTTCTTATACAGACCCTTCATCACGGCTTTTTTATCGATACCGCTATCCGCCTGGGCGTCGCCGCCTTCACCGGCCAGCACGATATTCAGTTCTTTCGAATCGCCGCTCAACTCAACCAAGGTCGTGTTGGCTTTAAAGCCACGTGCTTCGACACGGATGTAATAGTCGCCTTCCGTCAGGTTCCTTAGCGAAGCCGGGGACTTATGACGGATACCGTTGACCCAGATGGTGGCGTCTTCGGGATCGGCGCTGATTTCCAATTCGCCTTTACCACGGGCACGATCCGCTTCCTTGTACAATCCGCGCGTCATCGATTTGAGATCGCCTTTGGGGCTGTATTTGGGATCGAAGCTCAACGCGGTCTGCATGGCTACCAGCGCGCCATCTTCTTCCATCTCTTCCGCACCGGCGGCCAGATAGAGATAGGCATCACGCGCCTGGTCGTAATCTTCCACCAGATTCGCGGCGCGTTTCAGGTACTTGACAGCCTTTTTCGCGCTGCTGTAAAGATCCTCGACTTCCTCTTCCTCAAGCGCTTCTTCCGCCCGGGAAAGGTATTTCTCGAATCTCTTCAACTCTTTTTGCGTGCCTTCGATCCCAGGGGTGGGAGGCTGACGCTTGACGGGACGCAGCATTTTGCGCGCGTCTCTGGCGGACACAATCGTGATACGCCGCTCCCCGTCGAACAGTTCCTTGAATTTCGCTTCCGTCATACCCTGCAATTCCAGCGGTGTTTTATCACCATCCGGGGAAACGCCGAAGACGAACACTTTCGGGTTCGACTTTGCAGCATAAACGGGTGCCTGGTTGATTAGCGGCATGTACATGATGTTCATCGTCACGATGACCGCGTAAGCAACGACCTTGGCCCAAATACCATTACATCGCATTGCTTTCATCCTTGTCCTCTCCTGGTCCAAGACTTCTCGATCTCAGGCTAACTAGCTAGTGGACCTACTCCAAATTATCGGCTGGTTCTATGAAAATAGTTAATCACTTCGGATACTTCCGTAGTACTTTCGCACTGTTGGAAAGCAGTTTGGGACACTAGCATACTTAAGGTATGGAGTCAATTTATTTTCTGGAGCAGTCTGCGGCTGTTTTTCGACGGGATACAGTATGGGTTTCAGAAGTCTTGCTAAGGTGATGGAGTTTTGCTAGTGTCTGGAAAACAGAACCCTTTTTCGGGAGTATGCGCCTGATCATGAAGCTGTCCATCGTCACTAAAATCGTGCTGCTGTTTGCGACCGTCATCGTGATTTTCACCGGCGTCACCTACTATCAGATCTACCAGATGCGCAGCTCCACCCGTTCGCTCTACGAGTTGAACATGGGCTACATGCCTTTGTCGCGGATTATCGCCCAGATCGACGCCGCCACCAAGAGCCAGAAAACGGATATCGAGCGCATTCTGGACGTGCAGGACTCCAACACCCGGCGATTGTTCATCGCCATCGTAAAAAACCGCTTTCCGCGCCTGGTACGACAGCACATCACGCAAGGGGTGGCGCATTGCGACAAGCTGCTGCTGGTGGTTTCCGATAAGGAACAACGGAAATTTTACCAGGATATTCAACAACGTCTGGAAGAAGTCGGTACGCAGACGGAACGCTATCACGCCCGCGCCGTTACCCTTTTGGAAGCGCAGGACGCAACAGAAGAGGAACGCCGGCTGGGCTTGTCCGAACTGCGGGCGCTGGAATTGCAGTTGAATCGTAAAATCAAGATGTTATCGATGAAACTGGACAGTGAAGTCACCCAGATCGTGGCGCGCGCCGAACAACAGGGAGATCGCGCCACCTGGAGCGGCATTTTCCTGTTTGCCGTCGCCTTCGTCGCCGCCGTCATATTAACGGTATTGTCCGGCTTCCTCATTCGCCCATTGCGCAGCCTGGTCGAAGCCGCCCGGCGCATCGGTCAGGGAGAATATCGCTACACGGTCGCGATTCATTCCGGCGATGAAATGGGAGAATTGGCCCAGGCCTTCGAAGGCATGCGGCAGTCCTTATTACAACGCGATCTGGCCTTGAAAGATCAGGCTCGTGAGCTAGAAACCAGCAATGTCGAGTTGGGGATGCTGAAAGGGCATTACGAGAATATTATCGAGACCTTATGGCAACCGGTATTGGTGGCGGACGTGAATCAGCGCTTGAAAACCGTGAACCATGGCGCCAAGCGAATATGGGGAGAAGGATTGCAGCACTTCCTGTCGCAGCCGGTCTCTTCCGTTCCCATTGCAGATGGCGTTCTGGGTGATGTTTTACCCTTTGATAAAGTGCTGCAAACCAAAGCGACCTTGGTGCGCGAAGCGATAAAAGTGAAACAGGAAAATGGCGAGATTCGACGCCTGACCTTTACCGCCGTGCCGATTCTGGCCAATGAGCGCGTCAACGGTTTATTGATTTTAGGCGAGGACGTTACCGACGAACTGCGCATGAAGGAAAGCCTGCTGCAATCGGAACGCATGGCCGCAGTGGGTCGGATTTCCTCCAAGATTGCCCACGAGGTACGCAATCCGCTAAGCTCCATTGCACTGAACACCGAAATGTTGCAAGACGAGTTCTCCTCGGGTAATCCCAATCTTCCCGAAACGCTGCCGATTTTGCAGGCGATCATTCGCGAAGTAGAACGCCTGAACGCGATTACGGAGGATTATTTGAAGTTGGGCCGTATGCCGGTGCAGAGCAGACGCTCCGTGGATTTGAACCGGGTATTGACCAATCTCTCCGATTTTTACGCGGCGGAACTGTCGCAACACAACATCTCCTGCCACCTGGATCTGGACGATCAACCGGTGATCATTCAGGCAGATGAAAACCAGCTGGTACGGGTGTTCCACAACCTGATCAAGAATTCGATCGAGGCGATGGAAGAAGGCGGCATTCTGGAACTGGGCACCCTGCGCAACCAGCAAAGCTGCGAGGTGTACATCCAGGATACCGGTCCCGGCGTCCCCGAGACCATGCGCGAGAAAATTTTCGATCCCTTCTTTTCCACCAAATCGCAGGGGACCGGTTTGGGATTGGCGATGGCACTAAACATCATCAACGATTTACAGGGGAACATCCACTGCCAGTCGAGTAAGCAGGGGGGCGCGCGTTTTTCCATCGTATTACCGGCGCAAACGGAAGAATCGGGTGAAAGCACAGCGCTATTTGCGGATTGAGATCCACTTAAACCAAACCCGCAACAAGAAGCTGTACTATCCGATTTCAAGGAAATCCGGCATTAGTCGGGATTATCTTGTCGATTGCTGCGTAACTTATTGACGGCGTCCTCACTTTACGCTACGCTCGTGGATGGTTCTCGTTCTTTTCCAACTGGGGGCGACATGGCTTCGACGGGGTGTAGAAGGCCTGGGTCGCGTGCCGGAGCGCCGGATCTTCGTAAAAGCCGGCAGGCATATACAATTGCCGAAAACAACTACCAAATGGCGGCATAATGCCCGTCCGTCTCTCTTGTGATGCCATTGCATGGGAAGAGGCGTCAATTTAATGGCTGGCCGATGCGGGCGCTGTTCGAGCCTGCTGAGGCGAGATCAATCGAACTGGATTCATTGCTCTCTTGTTGATGGGTGAGGGATGAATTGAGATTGAACCATCAACTACGCACGTAGACGCTCACGCAAGACGCATTTCGGACGGGGGTTCGATTCCCCCCGCCTCCACCAGTTTTTCAGTATCGAACCCGCTCTCTGTTTGATCAGAGCAGCGGGTTTCGTGTTTCTGGAGTAGCCTATATCTGCTTGATTTCTATGGTTTTTCTGGATTCTCTAGTCGGCACGCTCTCGCTCGATTTCGGACGGGGCTTCCACCCATCGTTCCCCTCGCTACCCGAAATCACCGTTTTTCTCTCTCTGTTCTCCGTGGTTTCGGACTTCGTCCGAAATTTCGCCGACCTCGTCCGAAATGTGAATCCCGATTGTTTACGGACGGTTACGCGATCCTGATAGAGGAGACTAATTTCTCCGAGTTCGACTCCCTCGCGCACATGGCGAGGGAACGTCTAAAAATGAAATGAAAAGAGAAAATTGTTGTGAAGACTTCACATCTTTACTATGATCTTTCTCATACCTCAAGGATGAGCCACCTTTGGTTCCATTACAAGAACGGAGTCGCATATGTCTAAACCTGCGGGTGCAAGATTTGAAATGCTAGATGTCGATTCGATCGATTTGGATTTACAGAATCCAAGGATCGCCAAATGGCTTGAAATATATGAAGGAGCACCAACTTCCGCACAGATTGAATTGGCCTTGCGCTCAGGTGGAGGGCAAGATGATGTGGGAGGTCCAAGCTACCAAAGTTTAAAACAGTCAATTCAAACAAATTGTGGAATTATCCACCCAATTATTGTGAATAGAGAGAGCGATGGAAAGCTTGTTGTAATCGAAGGGAACACAAGGACGCACATTTATCGAGAGCTGAAAGCGAGTGATCCCAAAGGACCTTGGGACAAGATCCCATCTATGGTCCATGATGAGCTACCCACAGATTCAATTGATGCGATACGATTGCAGGCTCACTTGGTTGGGACACGAGAATGGGATCCCTATTCAAAAGCGAAATATCTGAATCTTCTTAGAAACAATGAGCATCTTACTTTTTCTCAACTAGTGGACTTTTGTGGTGGAGATAAACGGGAAGTACAAAATTATATTGAAGCTTACAACGACATGGAGTCTAACTACAGACCCCTGCTTGATAGCGACCAAGATTTTGATCCCTCGCGTTTTAGTGCATTTGTCGAGCTTCAGCGTCCGCGAGTAGTCAATGCACTTCTTTTAGCAAATTACACAAAAAAGGATTTCGCAGAATGGGTCAATACTCAAAAAATATTCCCTTTAAATACTGTTCGTAAACTACCCCAAATCTTACAGAATGAAAAAGCCAAGGCCATTTTTCTAAAACATGGCGCCCAAGAAGCAATAAAGGCTTTGGATGTGCCAAATCCAGAATCTGCCCTGCAGGATGCAACACTGGAGCAACTGGCAAGAGAGCTTAGCAAGCGAATAAGTGGAATTCAATATATTGATCTTCAGAAACTTCGGAGTAGGAAAGACACACCAGAAGTCTCCGTGGTTTGTGATGCCAGAGATGCCCTTAGCGACCTCTGTAAAGATATCGGCTTTGATTCGGAAGAATAATGGCAGAATCAGCGGCTCATGTTACACTTGTGGAAGATTTAGTGGCTTGGGTTACCAAGACGTATTTGAATGGAGACAAAGGGTTTTTATTAATCGATCACCCTACGATGAACGTTTCAAGTAAACCTCCTAAAATTAACGGGTACGTTCCAGACGTTTTCACTGCAACAGCACCAAATGGCTTAACTGTTATTGGTGAAGCCAAAACAATAGGGGACGTTGAAAGACCTCATTCGGTGGAACAAATCAGAGCTTTCTTAAAATATGGTTCCACATGTGGAAACTCTGTTTTTGTATTTGCAGTTCCATGGCCAATGAGCAGGTTTGCGAGAGCTTTAACCAAGCGTCTTCAAATTGAAACCAATTCTAGTTCGGTATCAATTGATGTAATTGCCAACCTCCCTTGCTAGACAGAAATGCAGGTTGAGGAATTATGCCTAAGATTAAGCTGAAAAAAGAACCTAGACTTGATGCAAAACATCAGGCGTTTTCCTACCAAAGCGAGGCTGTTCAGGCTGTCCGCGAACTTGAGTACGCTGCAATCTTTCACGAGCAAGGACTCGGAAAAACAAAAATTGCAATTGATCTCATGCTCTATTGGCTTGAGAAAAAGACTGTTGATACCGTTCTTTTCATAGTTAAAAAGGGACTGATTCGCAACTCGTGCAACCCGAAAACTCCATCCGGACATGATTTGGCGATGATCGCCCGATGAGAAAACACTTTGCGAGTCTGGAGGAGAAGGAATTCGGCGGCGCGGGACATGAACTCCCCTCCCACTATGACCGAATTGTTCATTGAAACGTGTAAATGGCGAGTATTGGATGGACCTGTCCATAGGTTTCAATCCGAGACCCATTCTAAGATCACCAGCTAAAACGTCAAGCCGCCAGCCGATAGCTGTGGAGCAGTCCGTTCAGGATCGGCTTGGGAACCAGCTTGCCTTTGCCCTCAAGTTTCCGGCTATCGGCAATGTCATCGGCTGGGTTTGGAATCCGCTTGATGCCTTGATGGTAACGCTCGTGGTTGTAATAGTCTTTGTATTCCCGCAGCACCCGCATCAGATGCCATTCGTTGAGAAAGAGCATGTGCTCCAGGCACTCCCGGCGTAGCGTGCCCACGACGCGCTCGCAATGGGCGTTGGCATTGGGCGCTTGGAACGGGGTCGGAATTCCCCGGATGCCCATGATGGTGACCAGCCAATAATCCAACGACGAGCGGCAGGAAACCGATTTGCCATTGAATTGAACGGCCACTGGCTTTCCCAGTTGGCCGAAGATGCCGTCGTTGTCATGGATCAGAAACTTCGGGCAATTATCCCAGGTGGCGTTGCGGATCTGTTGCTTGAGCCAGGCCAGGGTTGGGTGCAGTGTCACAGCGAGATGGACAATCCGTCGACTTTCCAATTCGATGATGATCAGGATATAAACTCGGGCAAAGAAGAAGGTGAACTGGACACAGAAATCAAAGGACCAGATAGCGGAAGCATGGTTTTTTAAAAAGGTGCTCCACTGCTGATTTCCAAGAGGCGGTTTCGTCAGCTTCACTCGGTAGCGATCTACGGTGCTTGGGGCGTGATTTACACCAAACAACGTGTTCAACATCCCGGCGATGCGTTTGCCACTGTAGCCTGGGTGGTCAGCGGAAATCTGTTTGATGAAGGCGATGTGTTCCTTGGTGATGGGCGGTCGTCCTATTTTCCTGTCTGCTCTTGACAGTTTCCGCCAGTAGTCCTTGAATTTCCGGCGACGCCATAGGATGACCGTTTCCGGTTTGACAATGACCAGGTGCTCTTTCCACTCCGACCAGATCTTTGAAAGAAGTATCCAGAATTGACGGTCCCGTTCTTTGAGCCTCGGTCGTTTGATCTTCCGCTTGTAAACAACGAGCTGTTGACGTTGCAAGGCGACGAGCAGAATCAGTTTCCGGTGGACGTAACCGAATAGGAAGAGGTTCAGGGCGGCCAACATCGTGATAATCAGCAAGAGTTTCATGCAAAACAGCTTTACGGAATGATCACGAAAAGGCAAGTGATTTCAGCTTGGACGGAGTTTTCGGGACGCACGGATATCTGGGGTCTCCAAAGTCAATCGGCTGATCCGGGCCTACCACAATGACTGGCGTCACTATCGGGGTCAGGTCAGGGGAGCAAAGCATCATTACTGGATTCTCGTTAGGGGGGCAGGTCAGTCAGGTCACAGTTTTTGGATCAGAATCTTTTTTATCTTCCAAGTTAATTTGAGAGGGAACCTCTATGTTTGTTTCTGGGAGAGTGGGGGAGGAAGGAGATGAACCCCATTTTTTATTTTGTCTGGTGGCCGCGGGAATGTCCATTGAACGGGAAGTTGCCGGAGGAGGAGGAGGAGTGATTGTTACACCACCTTGAGGTGGCTGGTCCTCTGGTGTTGAGAATAGAGGCTTGCATTTTTCACACAAAACAGCGAGCTCACCATTTTTGTTGTAATGCTCGGAAGAGTTGAATTTAACTTGCTCAACTGTAACTGGGTTAGGATAGATTTCGCGTGCCTCATCAGCGAGTGAGGAGCAGGCGCATTCCACCAGGATTTTTCCATCGCGCAAAATGAAGGTCAAACCAAGCTCACTCAAGAAAACCGGTGGAGCTTCGTCCCCCATCTTAATATTAAGACGATACTTGATCAGATCAAGCAGATTGCAGCGAAGATCTTTGAATGACTGTTCCCGATTTATTTCTGTGATCACCAGCACCTTCGGTTTCACAATTTCTACAATGTCAATCAACCCGCAAAGTCCCAGATGGTTGCCCCCATTACGATCGCCGTTGTGTTCATCCAACTCGCTGGATTTGACCGAACTGATGTTGGCAATCATCACATGCGTATCGGTGAGATTCAATCGCCCCGAATTCACTGATTTCTTAAATTCACTGACCTGATTGTAGCTGAAATCGCCAGTAATTAGGATATTGTACCAGGAATCCATTTGCGAGGCGGGGGGGTTAATGCTTAGTTTATAGCCAACACTGTAATCCGAGGGTGTATCTGGGGTCCAGTATTTAGGAGGAAACTCATACGAGCGACGTTTCTTCGGATAGGATGAGTTGCTGTCGTATTTATGAGACTTTGGAAAGAGTTTAGAAAGTGGCCATTCATAATGCTCGGCCTTAAAGGGAACCACTTTTGCCCATTGATTACGATCGATCTGACTCGTGTCTGTAAGAGGAATACTCACTGTATCTTCGGTTGCACTTGTTTCGTCGATCGTCTTTTTTACTACAACCAATTTGTTTATAAAAGGAAACTGGCGAGGACAAATTTCATTGTCACTTGTACAGCGTTGCTTGAACAACTCAGGCAACCCCTGATCCTTTTTTTCGATAATGGGACAACAACTAGGGTTCTTCAGTTTTCTGATCCTCTGCCAGCGTCGGCACTCCTCTTTAGTCCAACTCATCCATTCTATATAATGGCCACGATCCCTGGAGGAAATGATCTGCAACGGTTTTAGGATATTGTTAGCCAGTTCTGCATATTTCACACTGATCGAGAACATTTTCTCGAATTCTCCGGCATGATCGATATGGGTATGAGTAATCAGGTAGCTGGAGATGTTCGAAAAGCGATAGGGTGTGTACATATAAAATAGATCAAGAAAATCCAGACCGGGATCAACCGCAACTCCTCTGTCCTTGCCGGCATAAATAAAGAATCCGCCCCCCCAGTTCTGTTCCTTTTCGCGGTTCCAAGTAAACAGGGATGTATCCGAACCCCAACGACGAAGACAGTGAATGCGAATTTCGTCGTCCGAATCCGTAAGACCTCGAGGTTGGTTTAAAAGGGCCAGGTGATCCGCACCGACGCCACTCGAAGGAAACAAGGAAAGCAGGAAATGGCGCATTCCAGTCGGCCAGGAAAGGGAACTCAAGTATTCCTGAAACTTCGCTTTGACCTCGCTGTTGGACCGCTTATCTTTGCCAGGAGCAATTTTTACGAGAAATTTACCCAGATGTTTAAAACCGGAAGGAATGTTCTTTTTGCTCTTTTCCAGGTAGATAAAATGAAGGCGGGCCAGCGTCATCAACTCCGCCGCAAGTTCCAATTCATATCTCAGGCAAGATTCGGCGATTTCCGCAACCAGATAGCGGAGGTAGGTGTCAATATTCGAAGCATCGTAGTCTTCGTATTTTTCTTCAATATATAAGAATAAGTTGGTGAGAAATGAAGAGGGATAGGAGTGTATGTTAGTGTGGGAGTTTATCACCACGACTTGTAAAGGTGTTTGTGGACTTTCCTGCGGAATCTTAGTCCGAGAAAATCTGCTGCGCATCGATCTAGCATTGAGTGGGCAGGTTTCATCGAAATGTCCTCTTAACAAGGATTCGATAATTTTCCTTGCGCCGAGTTTTTGGATAAAGTTGCAAGGAGCGAATTTATCCGCAAGAAGTTCATTGGCATAACGACTGAACATATTCTCGAAAATTGAGAGGTTGTCATTACTGCCGATTTTGGAAAAAGATTGTAATTCGTAGTAGAGATCCTGATAAAGAGGTATAGCCTTGATATCCAATAATCTCAGACTATTGAGACAGGTTTGTAAATCGATATCGATGGAAAATACTTCGAAATCCTGAGATGGATTTTCTAACTTAAAAGAAAACAATAGGTCATTCGCTTCAGAAATAAGAGTAGAAAGTTCGCGTTGCAGGTATTTAGAGGAGGGATCTTCGCTAAGGAGGTTGACTAAGCTGTTTAATTTATCATAATGAGGATCAGTGTGGGAAATCGGCTTTTTGAGTTTCTGATCTTTTCTTGCTTGCATGACTAGATTTAGATCCACTATGCAGCAAAATACGTTAACGGTATGACGCGAGACGCCCACTGTTTTAGAGTAAAGCAATAGAGTCTTAAGCATAATTCGGCGGGCTTGAAACAGTCCCAGGGCATTACCGGAAGAGGCGTAACTGTAAAAAATAAGCCACCAACAGGAAAAATACAGGCGCTGCGGAATCGAGGTCATACCCAGAGGCGGATTAAGAATCCGCCATAGAATTGCTCGGGCTCTTCTTCCGAGAAAATCGCGCATTGGGAGGCCGAAGACGGTCCTATTCAACTCGTAGTCAAGCATCAAGTGATACGATAAAATGAGGAGTTTATAGGGAAATATAATCTGCTCGCTTGCATGCGATTCCTGTCGGTAGGAAAGAGAGGAGATTCGATCGTATTCGCGGAGCAAGAGATCGTAATCTTTTTCAACACTTTTCATTTCCTTTTCTTTTGTATCTTCCAGTTGCTTCTTTTTCTGTGTGTATTCTTCGGTCCCAGTATCGTAGTGGGAGTCCAGTTTGGTTTTATTGACATTGAATTTGGAAAAAATGGGTTGTTCTTCCTGGGATCGAAGACGATCCAAGGTTTCAACAAATTCGGGCTTGAAATCAGCTAATAGTTGGGTGAAGTCGACAGGCATTATACTTCCCTCACCTCCTCGACCTTTTTGTCTTCTCCCAAAAACTCCTTGTAATCTCCTGATTGAGCTTTAACGAAGGGGCGCAATAAAAGGTTCAACAATTTCCGGCGGCGAGCAAATAAACCATAATCCCAAAGCGAAAACATGCAAACCTCGCCAGCGCCAAAATAAAGGCGGCGATACTCGAAGTCAGGCGTAAAAGAGCCGCCAGCCGGATCGGCCAACAGGGGCGGATCGCCTTCCTCAAATTCAGGGGAGCAGTCTGTTTCCGCGCGACCCAAACGCTTGAAAGGGGTTCGCGGCCAATCTTTATTTTCACCTTTATTTATAGGTGGATCGAAGAGATGTTCCAGGTATTGAGAGAACACCTTACTGATGAAACCATATCCTCGACTAAATTGACAATCGATATCCTTTATGGAGGGAGAGCCGTCAAGGGGACCAAGATAGTCGGGGTCACGGATCGGATCGAGAGTGAAGGCGGCCAGGCGATTTTGGCGGTAATCGATAAAATCTTCTTTGCTAAGGGTTTCCCATCTATCCGCACCGACCAAAGGCAGGTTTTCGTGGGTGTCGTAGCTCCGAAATCCCCATAGCAAATACTTCATCGTCAATAGGAAATGCAGCATGGGGGGAGGTAGATCGTCGTGCGCCTTGTTCACAAAATTTTGCAACAGACACTTGATCTTTTCCAGCCGAGTTTCGAATTTCTTTCTTAAATGCTCGTCCTGAGATGCAATATCCTGTTCGATGTCGAAATTCTCTTTTAATTTCTCGAATAGCTGGACCTGATGCTCGTATTCGAGTTTCAACAAGCCTTCCGGCGCAAGAACCAGGTGTTGGAACTTCTGATGCAACAGAACCCAAAACTTCCAACCCACACCATTCTTGTTCTTCAGAGTCTCTTCTGAGAGGGCACTGGGCGGAATGTGCGCACTCAACTCATCCTTGAAACCGGAAAGTTTCGGGAGGAAATAGTTTGCCATGCGCATCGGGCTATGAAAACGTTCTTCCCAGGTCTTGAAATAGTCCTTATCGGCGAGGTCCAACTGGTCTTCTTCGTCGAGATTCATGGCGAAAATCAAACGGGCAAAGAAACGGGCACGGCGATAAAAATCCTTTTCCAACTCTTGCAGGGTCGGATCGGAAGACGTACCGATTTGCAGGAAATTGAACGAAAGCCAGCGTAAAAAGTGACGATTGCTTTCTTTGAAACGGTTGGCGCGATCATTTTTCTGTTCTTCGTTCGGGTCGCTCAGGAGATCGCCCAGCTCAGGGAAAAACACCCTCTCCGCCAACAAACAATCCGACATGATCTCTTCCAAAATCGGTGTCCTATTCTCATATTCGATATTGGAGCCGAAGGTGCCGTTGCTGTAATGCTTAAGCAATTCGCGTAAGGGGTCGAACTCGGACATGACAAGCAAGGTATGTAGCGCTTCGTGATACAAGGTCATCACGTGCTCTGCCTGATACATTTCCACCATATTTTGGCGAGTAATAGACCCTATTGGCAGCAAGGTAGTTACAGAGGTCTTTTCGCCGATCACGGCAAAACCGGAACGCATCGGCCAGTCCAGCGGATCGGCGTGATCTACGAAGTTAGGCAGATCTTGTAGCGCCGAAGCAAGGATTCCATCGAGGCTTGTAAGGAGATGCTGAATCGGGCCCTTTACTTCAAGCGTGACATCGGAAAGTTCCGTTAGAGCGAAGGAACTGCTATAGCGATTGGAAAAGCCGTCGCGCAAACGTCTCAAGCTGAATTCGATATCTTCAATAAGCTTTTCCTGCTTTTTGGATTCGAGTAGGATCTTCTTCCCGGGCGTTTTCGTATCCATACATTCCTGAATGTATTTTAGCGAACGCACCAAAGAGGGGCCAAGCTCCAAAATGGCGTCGAACTGAATCGGATCGGTAATGATCGAATCGTAGACGCCCAACATCAGGCGCAACTCGTTTTTTAAATGCTTTGGAATTCCCAGTTTGCGGATGTTGCTTTTTAAATACAGATCGTACAACTCGCCCAGTCGCAAAAGCTCCAATAACTGAAAATTGGGGTTCATCACGTTTTTCGTCTCGTCTGCCCGTTTTTTTGGGTCCATGAACGTGACCGGGGTTTTTTTGGTCTCAACCAACACCCCCAGCGAGCTGCGCTGCCGATAGATTTCCAACGCGAAGGCGCGGTAATTCTTGGGAACGGAGGCGGGCGAGGCCTCGCTGTCTTCCTGTTTTGCTAGCGTCGTCATTGACGCCATCAATAGCAAGAGGAAAAGCCTTGTCGGAATTGGAGCACGAGGATTGAAGATCCAGTCTTTGGAGCTTTCCTTAAACCACGAAAACTGCAAATTCATATCCGTTTTGCCCGGTTCAACCAGAATGTACTTCCCCTCACCAAAGTCTTCCGGAACTGGAATGGGCTGGTTTTTCAGGTCATTGAGCAATCGGCGCAAGTGGGGTTTATCGTTAAAGGAGGAGTTTTCATCGGTGGCCGCATTAATATTGATCAGATCATAAGCCAACTCATTTAGTTTATTATAAAGAGCATTCAGTTTACCCGGGCGGGCATTGAACCCGATCGAAGGCAGCACAAACCCGTTGATATTATCCAACGAGGCAAGCAGTTCCGTTTTCGCTTGCTCCGCCTGCGCGCGTTTCGCTTCGTCCTTACTATTCAAATCTTCGAAGTCGCCACGCTGAAAACAGAAATCTCGCAAGGTTTCCATAAATGTACGGCCCACGCCGAAGAAGGAATGCGTAATGCTGATCAGGTTGATGTCTTTCGCGTTGCTATCCACCGCCAGGTGCATCTCTTTGATGATATCCTCGACGGTCTTATCGTATCCAGCCAGATGCTGTTTCCAGGTCTCGTTTGCAAGAAAGGGAGGCAATTCGTCGAAGTGCGCCAGGATGCGGGAGAGCACCGCGTGATAACAGCGCCCCAGGTAATTCCGTTGTTCTCGTTCTAAATTTTTTTTCTCGTTGTCCTCCCAATCATGGGGGGAAGGTGGATCATCCATAGTAGGTCGTTCAAACACCGGGCGCAAAAAACTCAGCAGCGACTTGGGTGGATTGGTTTTCGACTGGGCCAGATAGTCCTTTATGGCGCTTTCAATTTCGCCCCTCAAGTTGGGATTATCATGTTTTCCATCTTTATCGGGTACACCGAAAAGATGGCACAGCTCCCGAAAATACAAGCCGAGCGGTGCGTCCTGATACAAGGGCTCATCCGACGTGGTGCGGCGCGCATAAACATGGGGATATTCATGCCGGAAGCCACCGGAAGCCAAATCGGCAAAGGCGGGGTTGGCAAGAGCTTCAAGCAGGAAGGTCGAAAACAAGATT
Organism: Myxococcota bacterium; assembly: GCA_965140415.1. Lineage (GTDB taxonomy): Bacteria > Myxococcota_A > SURF-8 > SURF-8 > SURF-8. The sequence continues at coordinate 1,206,253 of OZ223209.1, read as the reverse complement.
TCTGCCTTGTTGCGGTCGCCGTGGAAGAGCCGCAACAGTGGGAAACTGCTGAGATCCGTTGGGAACCAGGGTTCTTTTAACTGATAGGCCGCCTGTTTCAGGATGCTTTCGTTTTCTGCTTCCTTCCCAGTTGCTTCGGGATCGGGTTCGATGATCAAATCAGAGAGCTTTGCCTCGCGGATGCGAAGGATGGCCGCGGCCAAGTCCTCGTAATTATTTGATATTAAGCATAAGCTCAGCTCGCTCCAGCCCATGGGCTCCAGCGCCGTGACTTTTACTTTAAGATCGCATTCCAAAGGGTTGTACCTGAGGCTCCCATCGTCCTCGTCGCGGTAAGTATGCAACAACGCACGCATGGCCCGGTTGATTCGACGTACCAGCGAGGCCCCAAAGGTAAGCAGCAGCACGGCGTTGAGTTTGATCTTGACAATGGCGATCAGCGGCATTTCGTTGGCAAGGCGTTTGCGCTGCCGGTGGATCGGCTCGTTGCGTTTTTCGTTTTTCAGATCGTCAATGGATTTGACATAGACCGCAGTGACAACATCTTTATAAAGCGCAAGAGAACTACCAGGCTCAATAAAATCGGCGCTCTGCATCAAGTCGAAAAGCTTCCCTAATTGCGAATCGGAAGGGGGCTTGGGTTTACTCAATTCCGGGTAGGGTATGGGCTTAAAAACGGTATGCAGCATGTAATGAACTTGCTTATTGAGAGGATATTTCTCCGGTAACCCAGGAAGTTCCTTTTTCAATAACCCATGAGCCTGTAATTTCGAGATCAAATGCTCCGTAAAATCCTGTGTCGGGAACAACTCGTTGCCGAACATGGACAGCGGCGAAACGAACACGCTTTTTACGGTTTCTGTGATGTGCTTTTCCCGAAGTCGCGGGTCGAAACCTGCAAGAGCAGGACATTGTTCTGAAAACACCTTTATCTGACTCTTCGAAGGAAAATTCTGCGGAACGGCGTGAAAGGCGACCTGGAGGGAAGAGGAAGAAGGAGGATGCAGAAACATCGATAGCTCATAATGATCCACCAGCGCCATGCTCATGGCGTCGAAGGGACCGAACAGAAACGCGAAAAACGGATGATAGAAAAACTTTTCAAACTCCCGTTTCTTCTCTTTGAAATCCTTCGTTCTCGGGCGCTTGCTCTTTTCCTCATATTCTTTACAGGTCAGAAACAAGGGATCGCGAAAGCGGGCGTAATGATCTTTGAGTTCGTCGAAAATGCTAAAGATTCGATCCGGCGGTGTGGCATGAAACGACATCATCAGACCGTAATCTTTAAGCCTACATCGATTGAGATCATTGCTTGGAGCCATAAAGCATACCTCTACTGTTGTCCGCCACGAATTTTTGGTAATGAGGGATTTGGTTGTACTTAAACCATGACTGGCCATTCTAATCAAGACCTTCTAAAAGTCAAACTAATGAATGAAAAAAATGGAGCAATAAATTTTCACATTCCTTACATCATGTAAAAGTTTTTAACTCAAAACCAGTTTTACTTCCGAAACGATTTTCAGGGGGTATGAAGGGAGAAAGGCGGGAACACTTTTTTTTATTACACCCCTAATATCTTTTTTTATTTCATTAGCTTAGGTTGGTTTTGACGAAAACAACGTTTTTTTTCTTCCCTTCGCGCAATTTTCCGGGAGAAAAAAATACTATAAGAATACTATCCGCACTTTCTTTTTTTACATCCTTCCAGCCTCTCGGGTCGCTTGTTGCCGTCCCTGTTGTCCTTCCCGCTGCCTGCCGCTGCTGTGCCAACCCTCATGCTCCGCTGCGCTGCTTTTTGCTGCTCTACGTCTCTTGCAGCCCCCCCGGATTTCTTGGTATAAAAAAATCGTCCCTTTGAAAAAACGTTTTCCTCCGATGTTTTTTTCGGGCGATTTCCGCCCTGAAGCATTTAGGAGGATTTCCCGTGACCGACTTGACCCCTGCTGCTGTGATCGACTGGCTGACGTTGTTGAAAGATTTCTTTTTCAATCGCACGGATATCGTGGCCGCCGCCATGCCGTGGGGCCGCCCACACCCGGTTCGGCCCGACGATCTGGACGCCTTGCTCACGGCGCATCTGCTCGGCCCGCAGGCGCCGCTGGCCGGTTGCACCCTGCACGGGAAAACCCGCCGTCTCTTCGGTCGCTTTCGGCTGGGCAGCTATGCACCGGACGCGCTGGGTAGAAGTCGCTGGCTTTGCCTGGACTTCGATGGGGGACCGGATCACGCCGATGCCCTGCCCGATCCCGACGCGACGATGAAACAGGTTTTTGCCGCGACGGAAACCTTGCATCTATTTCCCCTGGCGGAGCGCTCCGCTTCGGGCCATGGCTGGCATGTGTGGTTGCTCTTTAGCGAGCCTGTAGAGGCGCATCGATTGCGCCGTCTCGCTAAGAAGCTGCTCTCAAAGCTGGATGAGGCAACGCGCCGCCGGGTGGAAATTTTTCCCAAACAGGCTGCGCTGACAACGCGACAGGGACTGGGAAATTTCGTTTGGCTGCCGGGTTGGCAGGGTGCGCAGCCCGGCGCCTGCCGGTTTTTCTGCCCTACCGAGCAGGGCTTCAGGCCGGTTTCACCCGCCGACTTCCGCCCCAACCCTCCCGATCGGCTAAACCAAACAACCGAGGTGAAAGAGGAACTAGAACCGCCTGTCATTTCCTCGCCGGAGCTGCCCTCCCCCGCTTTCGATTTGCAAGCCCTGTACGACTCTTTCCCGGACTGGCGGCAAAACGCCCTCGACCGCCTCCCATTGGAAGATGTGTATGGCCCGTGGCTGACCGGAAGAGCCAGCTCCGGCGGCTGGCTGGAATGCCGAGACCCGGCCAGTCCCAGCGGCGATCGTCGTCCTTCCGCCAGCGTCGCGGATGGTAGCGGTCCCGCCGAACGCGGCTCGTTTCATTCGTTTCGTTCCGGCGAAACGGTTTCCGTCTTTTCGTTCATGCAACGCACCGGGCAGGCGCAGGATTTTAAAGACGCCGTGCAACGTGTGGGCAACCTGGCCGGTTGCCCACCGCCAATGGATCTTGAAAAGGATGAAAAGCACCCTGAAATCCGAGTAGACGGGCGCCAGTTTCGCGATGTCCTATTGGACACGCATCGTGCGCTACGAAAAGCCTATGGTTCTCCGCCGCGCCTGTTCAGGTTGGATGGCCAATCCCTCCTGCTCGATTCCGAGCAAGAAGGAGGCCGACTGAAACCCCTGACGGAGGCTTTGTCCTTCGGACTGCTGGTTCGGGCGGCGGATTGGGTGCGCGGTGAAAATCCAAACCGGCGCCCATCCCGCCCGAATCGCGAATTGGCCCGAGATCTCTGTGTAAATCCCGATCCGAAATGGCCGGAACTTCTTGGAGTCCGCCGCCGTCCCTGTTTCGATTCGGAAGGTCGTCTGCTGGCGCGTTCCGGTTACTACGCCGACAGCCGCTTGTACGTCTCGCTCGATGAGGAACTGCCCGCTATCCCCGAGAATCCATCTCCGGAAGAGTGCCGCCGCGCCGTGCAGTGGTTCGATGAACATCTGTTTCATGATTTCCCCTTCGTCTCCGCAAGTGACCGGGCTCATGCGTTCGCGCTGCTACTGCAACCTTTTTTGCTCGATGCGCTCCACGCCCCAACCCCGCTGTTCAGTATCGAAGCTCCACAGCCCGGCGTTGGTAAAACCCTATTGGTGCAGGCGATCGGCACGATTTTATTGGGTCATGGCCCGACGATGACCGTGCTGGACAAGGATGAAAGCGAGCGCCGCAAACAGATCACAGCTTTGTTGTGTGATTCGGCGGACTTCATCTGTTTCGACAACCTGTCCTTCCTGCTTGATTCTCCCTCGCTGGCCAGCGTGATTTCTTCCACCGAGTGGTGTTCCCGCCGCCTGGGCCACTCCGAAATAATCAAGCTTACGAATCGCAGCTCCTGGTGTCTGACGGCCAATCATCTTAGTACGACGCCCGAGCTGGCCCGTCGCCTCGTACGTGTTCGCCTTCAACGCCGAAGAAGACAAGACCCCGCGAGCTTTCGCCATGCGGATCTGCTGCAATTTTTGCGCCGTCACCGTTTGGAGGGCCTGCGTGCTGCGCTGTTATTGGTCCGCGCCTGGTTTCTTGCAGGTCAGCCCAGAGGAAAGGCCCACCTTTCCACTTTCGAAACTTGGGCGCACGCGCTCGACGGGCTCTTGGCCATGCATGGCATCTCCGGTTTTCTTGCGTCTTCTCCCGTCACGTCCCCAGATTTCAAGCTTTTTTTCTCGGCCTGGCTGGCGCACAACGACGGCGCACCGTTGTGCGCAAGGGATCTCGTCGCCCTCGCGGACGATCACCAGCTTTTTGTCCGCGAGCTTGGAAAGCGCACCGCTCAGGCCCGCACCCGGCGTTTTTCGCAACTTTTTAAAACGGCCCCGACTGACATTCCCGTTCAAGATTTAGCCCCCGATGCCGATCACAAATATGAGTGCCATTATTTCCTTTCGCGCAGACGGGCCAAGGGGATAATAAAATGGGAGCTTGAAAAAAACTACGAAAAAACATCGACTTCCAAGCCTCCTTTCCCTTCCACCTCCTTGGACGTAGGAAACGAACTTTGAATTTTTTTGTTGACAACACCTGTTCAATCTGGCAAAAATTCACTAAGAATTTAAACGGAGTTGAAAACTCCGAAACTGATATTCATCGGTTCTATGCAGTAGTAAATCAGAAGCGCCGAAACGGGGTAAAACCGAAAAATCTTCATCAGGGGAAGACACCAGGAGAAAGGCTTCGTTAGCTTCTATTTATTTGATTTTTTTTAACGGGAGTGGTAGAATGGCAAAAAGGCGGAAGAGAAAATCCGCTGATTGTCGAACCACCAAGGAAGGGCTGTCTACGGGCACGTAAGACAGTACGGTACAAAGAATGCGCTTGAAAATGAAGCGTCCTGAAAGTTGGGTGGTTAGTTACGAACAAGTCGGCGCTGGCGTGGAGCACGGTATGTGGGCTCCGCAAGATCGCTTCGACTACCTTGAGGACGACGCCCCCCGCTTGAAACCGCGGAAAGGTCTTTCTCTGTTCAGATCCCGCAATATTTTCAGCCCCCAAGTTAAGTGGCTGAAAGAAGAAGAAAAAAAAGAATAACCCTGCTCCCAGTGCCTTTTCGTCTTCCTCTTTCTCCCACCGTAGCAACCCTACGACTCAGTATTTTATTGCCTGAGCAACCTGTCGACCTCTTGATCAGATGAAATTCTCTTGCTTTCAGCGAGATGTTAACCAGTCTGCTCCATAAGGAAAAGGCGGGAGCAACTCCCGCCTTTTTTATGCTACTGTCACCAATAGCCGTTACTTTTCAATGACTTCTGGCTTATCGGCAAACCTTGGTGAATTGCACGCTGCGGTACTGGTACCAAATCCGCTCCCCTACCGTGTCGGAGCCATCGGTGATAACGAACAAGCGCTTCGTTTCTCCGCAGGCAGCTTCACGAAGACTGGCTACATCCGGCCACACCGGAACATTGTAGATCGTCTTGGTGATCGTGCTGCTCCAGGTTCCGGAAACCCGAGGCACATACGCGTTGATCAGTGACTCCTGAGGATAGATGTGCTCGCCTGTCACGATCCAGTAAATGCGTCCCGAGCTCTGGGCCGTATCGGTGCATTTCTTCACTCGTAGGGTAACAAAATTGCCATCGATATAGATGACTTGCATCCGGTAAAGGGCACGGCTGACAGCCGTGTCACAAACGCCGGAGGGGGAGTAGTCGTCTTCGTAATCCGCAGTGATGTAGTAAGAATCGACGCAGGAACCGGCCTGGCAGATCTGATCGGTGCCGCAAAGCGAGCTGCCCTCGTCCACGGAGCCGTCGCAGTCGTTGTCCAGACCGTCGCAGACTTCCGTCGTGCCGTCATAATCGCTGCCTCCTATGTCGGTGGAACAGCGTTTGTTGTACAGGCCGTTACACTCGTACTCACCGTAGCCGCAAGCCCCGACTCCGTTGCAGCTGGAACCGATGCTATAGCCCTCGTCGGTGCTGCCATCGCAATCGTCGTCGAGGTTGTTGCAGAGCTCGGTCGAGCCGTCGTACTCGCTCCCGCCCGCATCGGTCGAGCAACGCGTGCCGTACAGGCCGTTACACTCGTATTCGCCATAGCCGCAAGCCCCGACTCCGTTGCAGCTGGAACCGATGCTATAGCCCTCGTCCACGGAGCCGTCGCAGTCGTTATCCAGACCGTCGCAGACTTCCGTCGACCCATCGTACTCACTGCCGCCCGCATCGGTCGAGCAACGATTGGCATAGATCCCGTTGCACTCGAACACACCCCAGCCGCACTCGCCTTTACCCAGGCAGCTGGAGCCGATGCTGTAATCCTCGTCGGTATTGCCGTCGCAATCGTCGTCGAGGTTGTTGCAAACGTCATTGCTACCAGCATACTCGCTACCACCGATATCGGTGGAGCAACGGGACGCATAGGGACCGTCACATTCCATCGTGCCGGTGCCGCACTCGCCTTTGCCCTGGCAAGCGGTGCCAATGCCGTAATCCTCATCAACCAGACCGTCGAAGTCGTTGTCCACGCCATCGCAGGTTTCAGAGGAACCCTGGTTGCAGGTGTCGTTGTAACCCTGCTCGTTACGAACGCAACCATGGGTACAGGCCGTCAAATCCACAATGACACCCTCTTTACATTCAACCAGATCCTCGGCATCACCCGCGTAGTTGTACAAGCCGTTGTCACCACAGTAGGTGCCGTCGTCGAGACCCACACAGGGATCGAGGTTCTCCGGATCGAGCGTAGCCGGGTCAACCCAGCTTCCGCCATTGGAGATCGGCTGCTCTGCACCGTTGGCATAACCGATCAGGTAGTTGCCCGGGTCAACTCCGTAGTGTCCGATGCGGCAAGCCTCATGTAGATGAGCCCATGATGTCACACCATCAGGCCCATAGAATTCTGCGACTTCACAAATAACATCGCCACGTTGTATAACGTCACCAACCTCCGCAATCCCAGTTGATGTGCAGTGCCCGTAATTCATCGTCGCAGCTATGTCGATGTCGGTGCAGTTCTGTAAGGTGACGCTTCCGTCTGCACCACTAGTGGAACCGTAACCGGATACCGTATCGCTACTAAACGAGACGGGGCCGGTACATCCGGCTCTAACCTGGGTTCCTACTGCTGCACGGAGATCCTGGCCTAAATGTACGCCACGATCAGTTTCTTGAGCAAAATATCGTGTGGCATATGTATTTTCAAAAGGTTTGTCGATTGCGCCGATGAAGTTGATGGTTGAACCTCCGGTGGGTAGTTCTTCATCACCATCAGTGACATCACCATCAGTGACATCACCATCAACGACATCACCATCAACGACATCACCGTCAGTAACATCACCGTCAATAACATCACCGTCAGTGACATCACCGTCAACGACATCACCGTCAGTGACATCACCGTCGACAGGGTCTTCTCTCCAGTCGTTGGTGTCCAACATAACGGTCATGCTTGGACCATCAACGCCAAGGGCGCTGACAAAGCCAGTAATATTGAAAACGCTCTTGGAGGGGATGTCTGAGAACGTACAGGTCGGCTCTGTTGTTTCACAGCTTCCCAACGTTTCGATTTCGACTTCCTCACCAATGCCGGGAATGGAAAGTCGATCCAGGATGAAGTGATAGGTTTCGATGCCTTCCTGTAGGGGAGTGCTCACACTGAACTCACGGGTCAGTTCTTTGACGACCGTGTTCAGTGGCGGCGTTCTGAGGTAGATCGGTTCGTATTCGGAATACAAGACAACGTAGGCGTCGCCTACTCCGTCCTCGCCCTCGATTTCTACCCCCACACAGAGTCCCAGATCCACAGGAGTAATCGTACCGGCAGCGATGGAAACGAAATCGCTTTTCGCCTGGCAGAAAAGCTGTTGTGTGGTGGCGTCGAAGACCTCCAAAATAAAGCGGTGTGGTATCGCTTCGATCTTGTATGGACCGCAGGAAAACACGGTCTTGCCGGAATCGTTGTCGCGATTTTCGACCTGACACGCATATTGACTGGCGATGCCTTCTTCATCGAACGCCGTAACTGTCCCGTTCCCGGTAAAACCCTCGGGAAGGTTTCCAAGAGTCGATGTAAGAAGAAATGTTCCCGAGGTTTCACTGGTCGGCTCTTCACCTGATGTCGTGTCGGTGTCGCCTTCGCCCAAGGGAATCTCGGGGCCGCTACAGCCGTTCATGATGAATAATATCATCAAGGCCTTCATGAAATACTTAAAAGTGGTTAGCATTGCTTTTTCCTTTTCGTAGTTTCTGGTTTCGGACTCTGTCCGCAAAAAACCTGAATGACCTGATTTCTCGCCGATCTCCAACGTTGCTGAAACCGACGGCGGCGGTCTTTCCAGAATCGGAGTGTTTTTGCAATTTCGGTGTGCTAGACACTGGCAAACTCTTGGCATCTCATTTTCTCCCTTTCGCAAAATTCGTATCGCTATTTATTTGCAATCGGGATACCAATTTGAAATGAACGACATTTTTACATGTTATTTCATAATGATAGGATTTTCATTTTAGGATAGTATTTATATTGAATATAATAATTTTGTTATTTGCATAGTTTATCTAAATTATTATTGGTATTTTTACCTGTTATATTGTTTTTTATTTTTTATTCTTTATTTTTATTTGATGTATTATTCTATATTTTTGTACTTTACTGTTTTTCTATTTTTTTATTTCAGTTTTTCTAATATTATATTATTATTTTTTATCTTTTATTTTACGATAATACGATTCTTCAATTTGGAGGATTCTATGGAAAAGACAATAAATCCATATAATATCAGCCTAGATGACTGGTCTACCACCGAATTAGATATTCTATACAAATATGCAGATGAAAACCCTGTGGATGCAGGTGAAATTGCAAAAAGGCGATTGAATTGGCTTCTAGACACGGAAAGCGACAATTATCTCCTTCGGGGGCGAGGCTATGACAATGCCCTGCAACACCTGTTGATTTATATGTCCTCCCTATTTTCTGGAAACAAGATCCTGGATCTTGAAAACCCACCGATGATGGTGCTTGGAACCTTGCATCTCTCAGACTTGAAAAAGGAATATATGCAGGAGGTGTTTAAGGAAGAAATTATGGGAGAACTGCTAATTAAGCCCTGCCGCTATGGACCTTCCGCCTGCCTCACTCACGTTTCACGAATCTCTATACCAAAGAAAAGAGTTCCAGAGATTCGCCGCCTGGGATTATCCGGGCAGGTTTTACTGTCCGGAAAGCTCTGTGCAGTCGATCTTGCTTCAAGTAAACAATCCTGCCCTGCCTATGTCGATATTAAACCGACCAAACTTAAGGAAAACGTTGCAGCGCAGGCCAGTCTTAGCATTCCTCTATTCGATCCGATTTTACCGCCAGGGATAGAAAAGCTAGATGTATATCCAGATATCAATGAAGATGAAAATAAGACTTCATGTTTATGTGCCTGGTCAAAACCTTGTCCTGATTCTGCAAAACTGGCGACTCCCGTGATCAAACCGATCGGAGTTCTAAGCTTGGTGTTTAACGAGCCGATCTTTCACACCAGTCAAAAAGACACCAAAACAAAGGTCGAATCGATCTATGAGAGCTTGAAAGAGCCGCTCATGATCTTGCAGCGCATTTTTCGTCGCTGGCAATTGAAAAGACCAGGCCGCAAAGCGATCCGTGCTCAAAATCGATCTATCTACCTTTTAAACAATTCTGTTGGACCAGGAGAATCGCTGCAAATGGCATTGGCTGCGCTATCCAGTGCTTTTCCAAATTATAACTTCAGTTTTCATAAGCCAATTCCAGGAACCGATTCATTGCAACTCTCTGCCATTGCAGGAAAACTTGGTCGTAGTTTCCTTTTACTTACGGAATATCCAAAAGGTCATGGAGTAGTTGGGCGTCTTTTTGAAGACGATGAACCTAGCTTGGAATGGAAAGAGAACGAGGAAAAGAAGAAAAACCAAAAATCCGAAGGTGCTCCAAATGAAACTAAGATGGAAGTCCAGAAGGGTTGGACCGATAAGCATCATATTCTTTTTCCTGGAACACGCAGAAATATCGCCTTTAAAGCATATTGGCATAAGGAGGTAATGGGCATCCTCAATGTGGAAACGCATAAAGAGGAAATAGAAGAAGGCGATTTGGATAAATTGAAATTGGCTGCTGATTGCCTGGGATTACTCGTTCGCCATTTCGATACCCGCTCCCTTGGTAGAGGAGAAAAAGGCAACGACACCAATACCATAGAGGAGAAGAAGAGACATCAACTGGACTTGATCCACTATACCAATGCCTGGCGGTCAATCAGTCGATTCATACAGGACAGTGAGCTGTTCTCCAAGTTGCAATTGAAGGAAGTAAAAGAAAAAGAAGTAAAAGCAGAAAGCCAGCCAGATATACAATCGGATGAGGATCTCGATATTTTACAGCGCTTGCTTAAGGCAACAATCGAAAGTCAGCCACGGTATGAAGGCTGGGTTATCTGGGGATCGATTTCGAAAGTGATTCTGGGAAAGACCGATACTGACAACGAATTGCGGGTTGTCTGTAAAGTCGGTGCAAAGTGGGAGGAAGATATTTCATGGAATATCGAAGAAGAGTCTCTCAATTCCACTACATGCCATGTGGCCAAATATGCAAAACCCGTACGGGGCTTCATTCACAAAATCGATGGAAAACAATTTCTGATAAACCAGAACGGCAACGAACGAGATGGTGACTATCGGATCGGCTATCACGAAATGAATAAGGAATTAAAATCCGAGATCGTTACTCCCATTATATTCGGAAAGAATCTTCTAGGAACTCTAGAGGCCGGTTCTAACAATCGCAATACTTATGATGAACATATCACGCAGTTACTCTACGAGGAATATGCACAGATTGCAGGCCTGTACATGGCCTATAAAGCCGCAAAACCGCAAATTGAAGATTCGACTACCGACTTTCGCAACTTTCTGGCAATGATTCTAAGCTTCGTTGGGAATGTGCCACTGCAAGTTGATGCGATGACTCGGATGTTGCTGCATATTCTTCAAGACACAATATCTATTAAATGGTTTGTTCTGAAGAAATTTGCAGCCGTCTCTGGAAATCTGGCTGCTGTTTCAGATGAAACCCAATGGTGGAGCAACATTCATCGATTTCCCATTAAAAACGAATTCGATAGTAAGCCTGAATCGGAGCGCTTAAGACAGAAAAGGGAAAAAATAGAATCCGATTTATTGGAAAAGGTTCTGGATTCGTGGAGCAAAGGAAAGAAGTCCGTTTCAGAAGACACGAAATTGGCAATTCCTATTGTCATCGACGGCCGCTTGATTGGCTCATTGCTCATGGAAACATATACCTCCTTGAAGCAGGATGGGCGGAGAGAACTGATTGAAAGCTGGGCCAGCGTGGTTGGACGGTATGTATTCAAGGATGAACAGAAAAAGATTTCTATCAGTCCTCACGATTGGCTGAAAGATTTCAATCAAGACAAGAAATGGCTTGATATCGATCATCTTCTCGAACACCTGTCCAATTCAATCGATGCCGACGGTTCAGGTATTTCTGGAATCATTTATAAATGCTATCCCAACCAGGGAAATCGCATAGCGAAGGTACATACGATAACGGGAAAACTTGCTGAAATAATCTCCGAAAAAGATAGGGAGATATTGGAGCAGCATCTTTTCTCCAGTGAGGAAGAAGAGAACGATCTCATCTCAATTGTATTACGGAAAGATGAAATCGTTGAACGCCCATCCATGAAACATAGAATTGAAGAAGGAGGGCGTCCTTACTTTCTTAACGTTCCTTACTTCGATCCCGGTTCTAATAAAACGATCATAAGTTATCTCGGTTTTCCGATTCTAAACGACTCTGGCGAGATCATGCTGGTAATCGAATTGTTCCGTGAACGTGTCAGCACGGGTGATGATCTTGCGTTTTCCCTACAAGAAAAAGAAGAAATCAAACTGTTTTCGAAGTCATTGCAAATACTTCTGAGTAATAAAATGCACCTTTCCGATTATCGATTTGTAGATGAGGAAACCCTCAATCAGTTCTGCATGATGGAAAAGGATAATGAGGATGAAAAAAGTAGAGACAGAAGTAAGACCCCATACTGCTATCGCCTGATCGGAGTATCGAAAGCGCAGCAGGAAGTGAATAATTACATTTCTAAATACGCCGGTTTGAACTTTCCGATTCTATTGGTAGGCGAGATGGGCACAGGAAAGCGAGAGGTCGCTATGGCCTGCAGTGCCCAGAGCAAATATCATAAACCGTTTGGTGAAATCAATGCGGCCAATCTTACCGATGAACTGAATGGGTCGGATTTGTTTGGCCATAAGCCAGGTGCCTATACCGGAGCGGGTAAGGAACGAAAAGGTATTATCGTAGAGAATAAAGGTGGTACGATACACATCGACGAATGCCACTGTCTTAAAAAAAACATCCAGACCTCCATGAATACGGTCCTGGATAAAAAAGAGATCAAGCAAGTTGGAAGCGACACTGAGAAAAAGATTGATGTGCGATTTATTTTCGCAACAAATGAGAATACTGACAACCGGGAACACTTCAATGCCGACTTCGTTTCCAGAATCAATCTTTGTCGAATCGAGATTCCTCCATTGCGGAAAAGAAAATCCGATATACCACTTCTCATCAACTGGTTCAATTTACAGTATGAGAAAGATGGCAAACAGCCTGTATTCGAAGGAAAAAATGGCAAACAGCCTGTATTCGAAGGAATCACGGCAGAAGCGTTATACTTGCTCAATCTGTACCATTGGCCGGAGAACGTTCGTGAACTGAAAAACTTCACATATTCCTGCCATATCCATAAAGGCAATTCCGACTCGAAGATGATCACTGAAGAGCTTGTGAGAAAAGTCTTTGCTATTAAACAAATCGACATTGCGGAAGAAGAAGAAAATAGTCTCCAAGCCCCAATCTCCGCAAGACAACACTGGGAACAGCAGGAAATCGAAAAAGGTATCACCATCCAATACGTCGAGACTAATTCGGAAGAGAGTGAACTTAGAAGAAAGATTTTAGCAGGATGGCACGCTCGAAAAAAAGATTCCGAAGTTAGAATTAACCGAAAGCCATATCTGGACAGGTTGATCCAAATTATGGGAGATGAAAGAAAGGCCTATATTTATCTTCTGGAGAAGCAAAATAGTTTAGTTTGGCCTACTTTTGAGTCATGGCTGGGAAAACGGTAAACTGACTAGCCCATGTCCATGGCTACGATGGATCCTGGGTTAAGATGGCACCGCCTGCGGCGATGACGTGTACATCATGTGGTACGACCGCTACTGTTCGGGTACCAGCGCCAGCTGCAACGGCGATCTTGTGTCAAGGGGCTCCTACGAGGTCTACGAATACTGCGCCAGTAACCGTCGCTGCAATGACGACATCGGCGGCTGCGTATCCTGCTCCTGCCCGTCCAACTGGTGCCAGGATAACAACCACGGCAGCGGCTCCTGGTGCAGTAACGACAGCACTATCACCAGTTGCGGAACGAATGGCTCATGCTATGTAGTAACCGGAACTCAGACCTGCGATACGGAGACTACTTGCCTGAGTGGCCAATGCCAGAACGATTGTGAGGACAGCTGCCAGAACCGCTGCGGCGATGTCGGCGACTGCGACTGTGGAGACTGCCAGGAAGGCTGGGCCTGCGATCCGGATGGTTATTGCCTCGATTGCAGCAGTGGAGACTTCGGATTCCGTACATGTGATGATTTCGTACATCAGCGCGAAGGCCAACAATATCGTCAAAATACGCCAGTGGATACAAGTGCCACCTGCGCCAATCCGACAGCTGGCGGATGGCACGATGGGCCGACCGTCAACAACCTAAATATTCGCTGGACATGGACTACAGGTTGCGAGATCCCGGATGCAAGTGATCTTACAGACTATTCCGGCGACAACGCCCGTTGGGACTTTAGTGTGCCGGTAGAAGGTTTCTACAAAATCCAGGTAAAGATACCGGCGGAAGGATACCTCTGTGATTATGGAGCTTCATACCGACACGCAGATGATGTTTATTATGGTCTCATCAGAGAAGGTGCAAGCGACAGGCTATACGGTCCGTTTGCCGCATCGCAATATAAAAACCAATGGATGGATCTTTCCAGTGGAGTGATATGGCTGAAACCTGGAGATCATACCTTGATTTTGTACGATCACGGTTCTACCGGAGTGGATTGCCTTGATGGCACAGGTCCCCGTTGGGTGTTTGTGGATTCGGTTCGGGTGATTTGGGATCATTAAAGATGGTTTCGTGATAATTGTATTCTTGTACGCAACTGTCGGCAATCTTGCAGAGAAAACGAGGTAGTGGACATCAGGATATGATGTGAATCATCGACGCTTCTTTTTCATCTTTTTGGCTGGCTTTCCGTAGATAGTTTCGATATAACATGTACTTACAGAGTGGAGGTCGGTTAGTGTATACGCAACGCAATGTCCCGCCTCCACCATTAGTTGTTTTTCGAACTCGCTCTATGGTTACTCCATGGAGCTTGTTTCGTTTTATGATAACGCGCTATATGTGCTGAATATCTATAGGTTTTCGCCGCTGTCTATCATTCTCAATTCGGACTTAAAAAGGACGAGCCTGTTCCACATCCTGCCCATTTCTCACCAATTCTCCGCAAATCTCTCTCTGTTTCTCTATTATTTCGGACGCCGTCCGAAATGTGGGCTTGCCCGTCCGAAATGAGAATCGTTAACAATATCATACCCTTCCGCCAAATAGTTAGCCATGCCATAAAACCCCGAGTTCGATTCCCGGTACGTTGTGCGAGTGTTACCGACAAACTCTCTCTGATTGGGGTGTACTGGACTGGTGAAAACTTGGAATATATTGAAATCACGAAGAATATAGGCGCTGAAATAAAGGACTTTTCCCAGATATTAGCGAGGTCATATATCCAGCCCCGCCCCTTGCTTACGTAGCCATTCTTTCCGTTCGCGATAATCGGCGAGAATCTTATCCACTTCGTTCCAGAAGACGTCTGTGTGATCACGGGTATGCAAATGGCAGAGTTCGTGAACGACAACGTAATCGAATAGTTTGGGGAGCCATCATGCATTTCCAATGAAAAGCGAGCTTTCCCGTTTTTGAACAAGACGCCCATCGATTACCCAATTCGCGTACGTCAATGCTGGAGTACTTCACTCCGACTTTAGGTGCATAGTATTCAACACGTTTGCTGATGCGGTCTAGGCCTCGAGTGATGTAGTAATTCCTGAACGCCACACGAGCAGGCTCAACATCCCCTTGTTCAACCAGTTCTCTGAGTAGATAAAAACGACCGTTCTTCAAAAGAAGCGGCTTTTCCTGTTCCATAACAAGCGACAGCCGGTAGGAGCGGCCAAGATAAAGAAAACCTTCTCCGTTGCGGTATTCTCTCAAAATTCGGGTGGCGTTTAGATCTCGCCATTCAGCGAGATTCTTATAGATCCAGTACCTCTTGGAGTCGATAATGGCTTCAACTTGACTGTCATCTACCCATTCAGGTGTGCGCACCAGAACACGGCCATCTCTTTCGATTACGATGTCTGCAGTCTTTCTGTCGCTTCGAAAGACCTTGTAATCAATATCGTCTTGAGATGTGTTGTTCATCTCGTTAGCTCCTCGTTTCTTTTTTCAGCTAGCTTTACAATTTCCACTGCTATTCGTTCGTGCTTTTCTATAACCTCGCGGCATTCGTCCCCCGCCTGAATCCCTTCGTACGATTACGATAACCCATTTTCATTGCAAAAGGTCTCTTGGAATGATATTTGTTGGCAGCAACTGTCAATAGACAGCAGCCGTCATTGTTGCCTTGTTTTCAGACTCAGGAGATAAGCTTTGCCATGATTGAAAAAGATGAACTCATTAATTTTCGGGTTTGTTTGCTGATGCTTTTAGGGCTCGTTATGGCTTGCATAACCGCCTGCACATCCAATGAAGCATTGCCAAACACGGATGGAGACCTCGATTCAAACGAGGTAGTTGAATCTGATGCGACGGAAGATGCAGATATTGAAAATGGCGAAATGGATTCTCCTTTCACCTGCACGATGAGGATAGGTGCTGCAAAGCGCAACATCACGCCTACCGTTGAACCATACGAGGATACCAACGGTAACTCCTGGCGCGAGAATGAGGAAAGTTATGCGGATACGAATGAGAACGGACAATACGATCCCGTATATTTAGCCGGATTTGGAGCACGGCAGGCCCAGGGAGTTCATGATTCACTCTGGAGCAGATGTATGGCTG
The DNA here is from genome assembly GCA_965140415.1 of Myxococcota bacterium. GTDB lineage: Bacteria > Myxococcota_A > SURF-8 > SURF-8 > SURF-8. Next base: position 1,189,993 of record OZ223209.1, on the reverse strand, counting down.
TAGAGGCAAACGGTCAGGCTTACCTGTTTTGCGCCAGTGATCTCATCGGGTTGGGCTTGGCTCGCTATGACGGCTTGGTCGATAGAATCAGCGAGTTGCGTCCGGAAGCCGATATCGCTCAAAGAACCGTTCACTGGGCAAGCACTCATACCCACCAGGGGCCTGATACACAGGGTATTTGGGATCTGATGCCCCCGGAATACCTCGATCAAGTGGTTGAATTGACAGCGCAGGCGGCTGTGGAAGCTCTCGATGATATGCAACCCGGTGAGTTGCGATTCGCTTCCGCCATTCAGCCCAGAGATGTCGTTGTGGATATTGATCCGCCGGATGTGAAAGATCCAACAATCGGCATCATCCAGGGCGTGGCACAAAATGGAGATGTCATCTCCACCATGATGAGCATTGCCAATCACCCGGAAGCGGCAGGATCTGAAAATCTGCTCCTGTCTTCAGACTATCCTCATTATCTACGCGAAGAAATCGAAGCGGAATTCGGCGGCATGGCGATCTATTTTTCCGGTGCGTTGGGATTGATGCAGACGCCGAGCACGCAAAGCTTTGAGGATGCGGAACGCATCGGGAAAGCTTATGCAGAGGTGATTGGTTCCGCATTGGGCAGCAGCGATCCTCCGGTTTGTGTTTCCATAAATTCGGCGATGGTCAGACAGAAACTGGTACTCGAAAACTTCGAATTCTATGCGGGTCTAGTAAGCGGCATGATTGACGGCTTTGATGGCTACTTATACGATGATGGTGACGAATGCGACTTGTTTGCGTGTATTGATATCCCGGCAAGCGCCATTTTGTTTGGCGACGTCATGACCTGGATATCCGTTCCCGGTGAAATGACTCCCGAACTGGTAATCGGGCAATATCCGGACCCGGAACCTGTCCCGGGAGAGTATGCCGATTATGAGCGGGAACCTTACCTGGAACAGTTTATCACCACCCCAAACCGCTTCATCTCCGGATTATGCGATGTGGAGATAGGGTACATCTTTCCCCACTATCAATTGGATCCAGACAATCACTGGTCCCAAGGACATTCTTCAGGGCCCACCGTGGCAGCAAGATTGATGCGGGGATATCGAGTTGTATTCGACCGCTTGGCGGAAACCGACACCACGGTAAACGGAAAATGAAAGGATGACAAATGGCTGAGGTACGGCAGGCTGAGCCAATATATGGAGAAAAGCTTCTTCAAACTCTAGACCCAAGCTTATTTGAAACGTGTGGTGTTTTTTGTGCTGAGGAAGCGTGGGATCTGGTAGCGGATGAATTTCCATCTGCACCGGAATTCGTGGTTACCCCAAAATCTATGGAAGAAGGTGCGTTAAGGGTGCAAATCGAATCCTTATCCGAGGTATCTGCATTATTCGGCATTGGCGGCGGGTCGGCTTGCGATGCGGCGAAGATGGCGGCCTGGATGAAAGGGCTACCCCTGATCCTGATGCCGTCCATTGTAAGCGTGGATGCCGCGTTCACGAGCGCGGTCGGTGTGCGCGTCGATCACCACGTCCGCTATGTCGGTCAGATTCTGCCTGAAAAACTGCTGATCGATTTTCATTTGCTGAAACGCTCACCCAAGCGGCTCAACCGCGCGGGCGTCGGCGATATTCTTTCCATCTTCACGGCCCTGCATGACTGGAAACTGGCAGCCGATACCGTCGCAGAAGACTATGATGAATCAATAGCGCATGCATCTCAGAAGCTTCTCGATGATTTGCTTGCCAAACCGGAAGCAGTTCGCGCCTGTGATAATGGGGGATTGAAGTTAATCTCAGAGCTGTATGTCGGTGAAGTAGCATTGTGCGAAACGCACGGCAACAGCCGTCCAGAAGAAGGTTCGGAGCACTACTTCGCCTACTGCCTGGAATCGATCACCCACCGTTCGTACATTCACGGCGAATTGATTGCCTTGGCGATTTTAATAACGGCGCTATACCAGGAGCAGGATGTTACTCCAATTAAGTCCTTCCTGGATAAAGCCGAAGTTAGGTATAAACCGGAACAGATAGGCGTTACGGAAAAGGAAATAGTCGAAACTCTTGTCGCACTCCCTGATTTCCTCAAACAAGAAACGCAGTTGCCCTATGGCATATATCATCACAAGGGAATGGATAAAGGCAGAGCCGAAGAATTACGGGGTAAGTTGAAATCGCTTTTGCGTTAAGGGCTGGTGTATCGTGGATGTCACTTGGATGAAACATTGGATGTCGATAGTTCTGTTGAGCCTGGCAGGTCTGGTAATTGCAGCCTGTACGAGTGGTGAATCCTCTGATCTTCCAGATATTGACGGAGATTCGGATCTGGATCAGGCCGAAAGTGATGTTCAAGAACATGACGAAGGCGACGTAGAAGCACGCCTCGTTTTGATTGATGTGATTCCATACAGCCGTCTCGACGCGAGTGATACGAAACAAGACTTCTTTCCCTGGCCGATCGAAAGCCAGGACGCCATCGCGACCATTCGCGACGACAATCCCGAGACTTCCTGGAAGATTCCGGAAAATAACGAAACCACGCTGATGATCGACTTGCAACCGTGGTTGCATGAGCAGGTTTCCATTGAAAGCGCAGAACTGGCTGTTGAAGGAGAAATCCCAAAACTGACAATCACCTTGATGGATGCCTGTCAAGGCCAAGCAAAACAGAGTCTGATTTGGGAGGAAATCGGGGAAGAAATCGATCTCTCAGGGTCAGAGGCGGGATGCATACAGCTTCTTTTCCAAACACAGGGCTCGGCTTCTTTGAGCAGTCTGAAAATAAAGGCATGGGCGCCTGAATCCTTCATTCCGCCTGAGCCGGATGTTTTTAAAGATGCAACAGATCCATTGTTTCCCCTCTCAGGTGTGATTGAGGGCTTCTATGGGGTTCCGTGGTCGTGGGGCGAACGGCTCGCCATGATCGAACGAATCGCCGCAACCGGTCTTGGGACCTATCTGTATTGCCCGAAATGGGACGACAAACATCGTGAGAATTGGCGAGAACCCTACACGGAATCGGAAAAGAGCCGGTTTCAGGACTTGTTTGAATACAGTAAAGCATCCCGGATCACCTTCCTTTTCGGCATCAGCCCCTATATCGATTTCGATGCGTCTCAAGATGAGGATTTTGACATTCTGAGAAACAAAGCGACTGAATTTGTCCAGCTTGGAGCCAGTGGAATCGCACTATTGGCGGACGATATCGAATTCGATACGGAATATCCCGTGGATGCTGAGATGGCAGCCAATCATGTCTCGGTTGCCAATCGCCTGTTCGGCGAACTGCAATTGCTGGATCCTGACGTCAATATGATGTTTGTTCCGACCGTGTATAGCGACGAGCGCATCGCAATGTTTGATGATGGTGTCGGCTATTTGAACGCGCTGGCTGATTTAGACCGGGAAATCGCTGTCATGTGGACGGGACCCGGCACTTCGAATCTGAACATGTTCGGTTCCGACTTGGATGCGTTTGTGGATGCGCTTGATCGCAAACCGGTGATCTGGGACAACTTCTGGGCGAACGATGGTGGGGACGGTTTTACCGGGCGTATTTTGCTTGGTGCGTTCTCCGGGCGGGACGAGCCGCTCTTATCTTCGGTATCCGGTATCATGCACAACGCTTCCATTCAAGGTGGGTTGTCGCGATTGAATATCGGCAGCTTTGCGATGTTTATGCAGGATCCGGGACCATACAAGCCATCAAAGGGTCGTGACGTGGCGGCGGATTTGGAGGGGAAAAACGGAATCAGGCCGTACGATTCCAGTGAAAATGATATCGATACCCTTCGTTTTGTTATGGAACTCTTTGACGGTCACGCACAGGAAGACACGGGGCACCGTAAACTGGAAACGGCCATCGATTCTTTGATTCAGAAACTAAAATACGATTCCGATCCGGATCTCAATGAAGTATTCGACCTGTTGCCATTGTTCGGGCGGATGGCCGCCATCCGGTTCGAAGTTCACCACAGCGCCCTGGCGTTTGACCTGGTTGATGAACTGGCTTTTCCGCTTCAAAAGATCCAGTCCGAAGGTGAAATGGGATTGTGGTCGCTTCGCGCACTGGCGGAAAAACAGGGCGGTGAATCGGGCAACGACGCTTTGCTGAAAGCCGAAGAAGCTCGCGAGCGCTCCAGTGAAAATCGCTTTGTGTTTAGCATTGGTAAGGTTGCCCAATTACTGGATGCTGTAAGAGCCTTACCCGTAACAGATCGAAATGTGACATCTTTATCGTTTTATCAGCCCGAACAGAACTGCAGAACAAACGAAAACTGGGTTTGGTCGCCAAGTGAAGATGCGGTTGACCTCGTCGTGTTTGGCCTGGCTGATGCACGTGCAATAGACAACAGGGTTAAATGGAATCCGAGCCATAGTGGTTTCTACAGGACTGTAATTATAGGAATGAAACGAGATTTGCCGACGGCTTGGGGTTTTGATATTGCGGAATTCGTTTGCGAATCCGAACACTATACCAATGAGAATTAAAGGGATGACAACATGAAAACGACCCCGGCGATATGGCTACTTATCATTAGCATCGTCCTGTTGCCAGCCTGCAACACAACCAGCAGGGAAACCGTCCCGGACGGCGACATGGATGTTTATGATGGTGACGTTGAAACGGATATCGAGAATGAAGGGGATGTTGATTTTGAAAGTGATGCCGACTTTGCAGATGTTTCTCTCGATCATACGAAATGGGCGGATTGCCAGCCGAACACGCAGACCTTTCCAATCCGGCCAACACCTGCCGAAGCAGCGACCCTACCGTTTTTGCATGTGGATGGAACGGACATCGTCGATGAAGATGACAATAAAATCATGTTGCGTGGTGTGAACTTTGGAAGTTGGATGATGATGGAAACTTGGCTCTCCGGTGTCGGTTTGCTGTTTGAGTGGGATTTTCTAGAGCTGATCCCAACAAAAGCGGAGGAGTTCGGTGTAGCAGAGTTGGTAGAATCCGCACGCGATCAAACGGCATTTGATTGGTTGATCGAATCGAAATCCCATTGGATGTTGATGCAGGAGTGGAAACCGTATACTTATCAAAATGCTACAGAGCAGGATCTTCCCGGCTTGGATCAGTTCTGGGCATGGTTCGAATCCGAGCCCTGGATTTACGAGGAACGCTCGCTGTGGAAACACCTTGATGCTCGTTTCGGTAAGGAAAAATACCTGGAATTGCGACAAACCTTCCAGGATAGTTACATCACCGAACTGGATGTGCAACGGGTTGCGGAACTGGGCTTGAATCTGATCCGGGTTCCGATCTGGTACGAAGCGCTCGAAAGCGATGAAGAAGACGAAAACGCTTTCAAGCCGGATGGCTGGGAACGACTGGATCGTTTGGTTGGATGGGCGCGCAAACATCAAGTGTATCTGATGCTCGATATGCACGGTACACCGGGTGGGCAAAGCACCTCGTGGCATCAAGGATTGGAGAACGGTGGATTTCTATGGACCAATCAAGCCTGCATCGATAAAACGACCCGCCTTTGGAAAGCCATCGCCAGTTATTTCGCAGATGAACCGCATATTGCCATACTCGACCTGATGAACGAACCGATGGCGTCGCCGGATGTGGAGACGTACGCCAGTGTACATGATGGGATTTATCAGGCCATTCGCGAAGTCGATTCTCGTCATATCATCATGATCGAAGATGGCTATAAATCGCTTTCCAGTATCCGTTCGCCCAAAGAGATGGGCTGGCAAAACGCAATGTTTTCTCTGCACCTTTATCCGGGTGGGGATACAGCCCAGGAGTATCTGAATAATATCGATCGCAATCTGAGAGAATTTGGTAATGCCTTTGACCGCTTTGAATGTCCCATATATCTGGGTGAATTCAATGCGGCGGATGGAAACGACGGACATCCGGATGTTTCGGTGGAAGGGATGGATCTTGTACTGGAACTACTGAACGAAAGAGGGATTCACTGGGGATTCTGGACATGGAAATATTATACCGACACAAGTACTTGGGGGCTTTATCATCCAACGGACAATCCAGGTTACCGTATAGATGTTAAGGATGCCGATTACGAAAAAATCAAAGCGGACTTTGAAGCACTTGACAGCGCCAACTTCTCCGCCCATCCCACCTTCAAGCAGGCCGTGGAGAATAATGCGAACAATCCGTACACGCCTGTAAACTTTGACAATCTGGACTGAGGGATAATCATGTCGACTTTTGTACCCAGACGCGCCTTAGCCATAACACCACACGCGGATGATATTACCCTTTTTGCAGGAGGAACGCTTGCATCATGGGTGGAAGAGGATTGTGATGTCTTGGTGGTGCGCGTCACGCAGGATGAAAAAGATTCGTTTATACTATCTCCCGAGCAAGCTGCCGCCATCAATCTAAAGGAGTTTCACCTGGCGATGAGAACGCTTGGAGTGCAAGAAACATGTGATCTGGATTATCGAGATTGCGAGTTGATGGATGCTCCATACGGCGAATTGCGCGAAAAGATGATCCGAAAGATCCGTGAGTTCAAACCGCAGATCATCGTGAGTTTCGACCCGGCGACCGCGGACGACGAAAATCCCGATCATATCGTTACAGCTAAGGCCGCTGCCGATGCAAGCTGGGCGGCGGGCTATCCAAACTTTCACCCGGAGCACATGGAGCAAGGACTGGAACCGCACACGCCTCTCGGGCAGTACTATTTCACCCGCCATTTCGTTCATGGCGAGACCGTGGTGAATATCGAACGAACTCTCGAAAAAAAGATCCAGGCGGTTCTCGAACACAAAACGATGCTTGTTACGGCAATGATGGATCAGAAGAGACGATTGGAAGCCGCCGGGTTTGGCCTTCCATTTATTAAAAATCGAAACACGGAAGACTATGCAGACTATTGGAAGGCGCTACTTTTCGGCGCGGCACAGCAAGCTGCTAAAAACACGGACTACGATTACGCTGAGAAATTTCGCTCAACTCTGATAACCGCTGACGATCCGCTGGTTAGATTGTTGTCCTCGTTGAGCTGAACCCATAATGTTTGAGGAGATGTTATGAAAATAATGAGCCCGATAACCGCCTTGTTACCAGCGGTATTGCTACTATTTTTATTGGGATGTTCATCCAATAGCGATACTTTGGATGGCGACATCAATAATGGAGACACAACTGAAACGGAACAGGCCGATAGGGATGGAACGGATGCCGAGTCTTCGGAATTCGACATTCACGGGTTTGAACCGATATCCGCTCTGGCCAGCTGCGGGTCAGTTCAGCCCGCCTGCGAATCGATGATTGTAGATTCAGACATTTATGCATCCTACCGCAAAGACTACTATCTACCCAGCGATCAATATAACGAGCCTCTCGATGATCCGCTGGATGGCGGCCGATTTCACATAGCGGCGATCAGCCAAGTCACTGGTACGGTGACCGGAGTTTTCATCAACGACACCCAAGTGACTGATCTGTTGGCAGAGCTCTCGATGGACTGGCAGCATGTGTGGCCCGAACAAGTCGAAACGGGAAAACCCGTCTGGTTTGCGTTTCATTCAAGAAGTAGCTCATGGGATAGTGCCGAGAGTGGCCATATCCGAATTGAAACTGACAATGGCATAGCGGTAAACGGCACGTTCGATGTTAGCATCCATCCGCTCGCGATTGGCTATGTAACTGTCAACAACACCCGCGATACCTTGTTGATTCACGTCACTAATACGGGAGATGATGCAGTGACCGTTTCCCGCGTTTTGTACAATGGCGTTAATCTCATGGAAGGGGGTGTCATCTGTATTCCATCAACGACACTTAATCCAGAAGAGCACGCGATATGGTCGGCACCTCTGTGCGAAACTCCAGGACCAGGCAGCGCATGGACACTTGTTATCGACACGGAAAACAAATCTTCGGTCGCAGCCGTGGGACGACACCTGAAACCGTTTTTCCCAATAGAAGCCTGGCAGAAAGGTGGCGATTGTGCGCTGCCTGGAGTCAATGATACCGCAACGGATTTCTTTCTTGCCGGTGGACTTGATACTTTCTACCACTATTGGGGAGGCGGAAGTGGTTGCGGTTACGACAATACAAGCATGTACAACGAAACCTTGCCCGCTCGCGGTGACGTTCACGTCTTGCTTGGTGACGACTTTCCGTTTGACGATCCTCCACTCGACATCCTGACTGACACATCGGCCATTGCAGGAATCTTGACCGGCGATGAATCCGACTGGTCTTACACGACCGATGAGGGCGGACCGAAGCCCGAAAACAAAGCAACTATGACTCGGAAAATATGGCGGTCCTACCCGGAATTGCTCACCTACAACGGAGCTATGACCAACAAGCATATCGGCGCGTTCGCCGGAATGGCCGACGTGCAAGGTATTGATATTTATGCGGCAGGCTGTGCACCCCATATCCTTAATTTTGGTGATCATCCTCCACTGCGCGCGCCGTTTGATTATTTGCGAAACGCACGCAACAACCACATGCCTTGGCCGACATGGCTATACGCACAAGGACTTGGGGGTTGGACGATCAATCCCGATCCACAGGAAATCCTAGTTCAAGGATTTGAGGTTATAGCGGCAGGCGGTAAAGGCTTAATGTGGTTCCAGGCCGGCACTGAGTTGGCCAAGGAATTCCCAGATACCTGGCAGGCCATGTCAGATGTCAACTGGATGGTGCGTGGTGTCCGGCCTCTACTTCGCGAAGGTGATGTGACAGGCTTGGCCTCAAGTGACACCGACACGCTAACTGAAGCAATCCGCAGCCCGGAAGCTCTGGTGGTCCCAGTCATAACTTTGGCGGCCGACATTGCTCCAACCGATCAAGATTGTTTGCTCTATGGGCTCGGTCAAATTGAGGATGAACCCCACTGGATTTTAACGGAACGGACGATAAGCGTGTCCGTTACCATACCGGACGATCTTGCAGTGAATGACGTGTTCGAGATATTTCCGGATCGAGTGGAGGATGTGTCCTATCCTGTTACCATGGATGGTCGCCGTATTGTCCTGAGCGATATTCCGGTATCGAATGAAACCCCGGTGCACATGTTTGTGTTTGCAACAGACGCCGAATTACGCAGCCAAATTTCCGATCGTCTGCGCGGAGAATAAGAGTTTTGCATTCTTTACCCAAAGGAGCTAGTAATTGGAACGTCTTCCACTTCGAGAGCGAAAGAAAATCAAGACCCGGGACCGCTTGATCCAGGTTGCCACGCGGCTTTTTCTTGAAAAGGGATACGAGGCTTCGACGATCGATGAAATCGTCGATCAGGCCGACTTGTCCCAGCGCACCTTTTTCAGATATTTCACAACCAAAGAGGCCATTGTATTCTGGAATCACGACTATCGCCGTGAATCGCTTAAACAATATTTGACCAATGGGCATGGTACCGGAAATCCATTCGACCGTTTAAAACACGCCCTACTAGCCATATCAAAGGAGTATCAGCAGCAAAAGAACCAACTCCTGGACGAATACAGGATCGTAACCTCTTCCAAAGAGTTGATCTCCTCAGATATGGAACTGGATATCGAGTTTGAGAAGATCATTTCCACCAGCCTTCAATCCTGGACCGGAAAGCCATTTTTAACCAAGCGGCGGGCCGATATCGTTGCAGGTGCGATGCTTGGAGCCAGCCGTGCGATTCTTGGAGAATGGTTTGAAGGCGGTTGTCTTCAGAATCTCTCATCAATGGATAAAGACTTGATACGGTTGGTAGATATGTTCGCCGATGGGTTTCGAGACTGACAAATTGGCCTGTAGTTCAGGTAGATAGTAGCTATCCGTTGGCGAAAAGTAACAGTAAACGAAAAGGCTTACTTATGAAGAGAAAATCAGAAAAGCAAATTCGAGTATCCGGCTTTGGTCACGTGATCGGCATCCTAGTTTTGCTCATGCTTATCACGGCATGTAGCAGTAATGAAGAAAACAATACCAGTCCGGATGGTGACATCGATGATGATCAGGATACCGAAACGGTAGAACTCTTCAATGGCCTCAGTGACGATGTGGAAATTCTTTTCGACCAAACCGGGGTGCCGCATATTTTTGCAAAGAACGATCTCGATCTCTTTTTCGCTTCTGGATACCAGCTTGCGGTCGATCGCCTGTTCCAATTGGATGTTAATCGTCGTCGTGCAACAGGTCGACTTGCCGAGGTGCTCGGCGAGAGAAAACTGACCTCGGATAAGCTGATGCGCACGATTGGATTGACAACCATTGCCCAGGAAAGCATTGATCTGATGAGTTCCGAGCGTCCGAACGACTGGCAGCTTGTCGTGGCTTATACGGCAGGAATCAACAGACGCGTGGATGAAATCGTAACCGGGAGCGCCGATCGTCCAAGTGACTATATATCTTATGATTTCGATCCCGAACCCTTTACGCAAAAGGATCTGATATCCATCGGGATCATGATGGTGTTCGGATTTTCCAGCACCATGGAATTCGATATGCTCGCTTCCGTCCTTGATAAATTGGTGGCAAACGTGGATGAATTGCCCATCTACAAGCCGGGCGGAGCGGCTTATTTCATGACAGAGGGCACTTCCGTTTTTAATCCTAATACAAAGCGCAGCATTTCAAATACAGTGGGACACGCATTGTCAGAGAAGGATCGTTTAGAACTGAAAACGTTCACAAAAGCGCTACTTGAATACCGAGAAATATTGCGGCTTGGTGAAGGCAGCAATAATTGGGCTATTTCCGGCGACTACACGGCAAGCGGTTTTCCGATGCTCGCCAACGATTCCCACGCCCACTATGGATACCCAAGTAATATGTACCTGGCCCATCTCAATTCCTCCGATGCAGGAGGAAAATTTGATGTAATGGGACTCTCTTTTCCTGGGGTTCCCGGAGTGCATGTCGGCAATACCTCATCGGTTGCCTGGGGTGCAACCACGAACTTTGCCGATGTGATGGACATCTGGGATGTAAGTGTAACGAACGATGGTAAGGTTGTCATCGGAAACAACAAAGTACCGTTCGATACTCGTTCAGAAGATATTCTGGTTAAACGGGAGGAAGGAACGGTCGATACGGAAACATTTGAAATTCGTAGCGTGGACGGATATGGTGTACTGATTCCCGACGATATCCTGCCTATACCATCGTTTCTCTTTGCCAAAGGCAGTGTCCTGATGAACTGGGTCGGGTTCGGCCCAAGCCACGAAGTCTTCCAATATCTGGATTACGATCGCATGGCGACACTTGATGACTTCGAAGCGGCGACCAGTTTGCAGATCTCCGGCATGCAGAACTGGCTGGCGGCTAGCACCGAAGGATTCACGCTCATGGCGCACGGACGAATTCCTGATCGTGGTCCCAGGATCGGTCGACCTCAAGCCAATCGCATTCTTGACGGCTCCGATCCGAGCACATTCTGGAATGGCAATGTGCTTCCCGATGAGCAACTTCCATACCTTGATCACACCCAGCGTCCGTTTGTCGTAACCGGTAACAACGACCCCTGGGGGCATACTGACGATAATGATCCGCTTAATGACGAGTTCTACTATGGCAGCTATTTTTCTCCGGGTTTTCGCGCCACACGCCTTACCGGTCTGTTGAACGATATGATCGAGGCGGAACCGATCACCCTTCAAGATATGAAGATCCTTCAAATGGATAGCTACAGCAACCTGGCTGCGGGTCTTATTCCAATGCTTTCCAATGCGGGTCAGATGCTTGGTTCAGATGAAACCCTTAGTGAATATAGAGATCGAATCGATATACAGGAGGCGATCAATCTGCTTTCCACATGGGATCGGATGGTAACACGGGATTCGGAAGCAGCTGCACTGTTTAGAATCTGGTACGCCTATCTATCAAAACGCACTTTAGGGGATGACCTGTCGCTGGTTTTTGAAGATCTTGATGATGCACAACCGGTGACCATGACCAAGTTCACTCTGAATACGCACAGAAATCGGATCGCGACTTTCCTCGATGTTTCTTCTGAACTGCTGATGATCGAAGCGATGGACGATGCCTTAGCCGACATCGCAACTCGTGAGTTGGAAAACATTACGTGGAGCGATATTCATGAAGCCGTCTTCGACAATCCTGCGGGAGAAATAATCAAGCGGGAAAACAAGAATGGCGACGATTCCTCGGTCAATGTCAGCCAAAGCCACTGTTGGGATTCTGGAAAGCTGATGGAACGTTGCAATTCTTCCGCCGGTTCGGTCTATCGGCTTTTATGGACATTCGATAGCAATGGCAGGCTTCAGACCTATTACAACATGCCCTACGGTTTTGGGGATCAGATTGATGATTGGCTAGAGGGCGAGTATCGACTGATTCCGCATGACCGCGAGGCGATTGTCGCCGAAAAAACAGCGGAAACGCTGCTTCGTCCATGAGGCTGAAAGGAATGCAACATGGCGATGCTTGACCATATCAACAGGATCGTAAAGTCGAGTGCTGGTTTCCCTAATGGTCAACGCCAGTGGTGCGACTGAAGTCGTCATTACACGATAGGAGGCGTTCTGATGAATCTCAACCAGAAAATGATTTTGCTGTTATCGATTTTTACCATTCTGGTTGTCGCAGGATGCGAAGAAACGCATAACGAACAAACTCTTGGCAGCGATGGAGATCAAGACTCCGAGATGACCGACCAACCCGAACAAACCAGCGGTTTCATGCTTGGTTATGCCGAGGCGGACATCAGCCCCGACGAAGGTGTTATCTTAGGCGGATTCGGTCTTCCAGGCCAACACCGGGCGGCTACTGGCGTCCACGACCCCTTGCTTGCGCAAGCGGCGTTATTCACCAACGGAGCCGGAGAAGCTATTCTTATTATAAGCCTGGATAGCACAATGTATTGCTGGGAGTTCGGCGAATGGGGGCCGGGCATCAGGGACGTAAAATATTCTATCATCGAAAAAAGTCCCGGCGGATTGATCACTTCACCCGACCAGATCGTCATCACCAGCAGCCATAGCCATGCCTCTACGGATCTCGGAGGGCTCTACCAGGATATCGGTGAGGGTGTGGATAAGGAACTGTTGGAATTCATGCGTGTAACCTTGACCGATCTGGCCATAAAGGCAGCGGAAGAGCTTAGCGAAGTCACTCTGTTTTTCGGAGAAACGGAACTGAATGGCTATACCGGACGCGACGAAAACTGCTCACCGGTTCTCGACAACACGCTGAGTGTCGCCCAAGCTCGCTCACCGGAGAACGAGGTTCTGCTCACCATCATCAATTTCGCCAAGCATCCCACGGTGTTGCCGGAGTCGAACACTCTCGCCTCAGCCGATTTCCTCTGGGGTTTTCGGGAAACCATGAAGGAAAATACCGCCGCCCCGGCCATGTTCCTCCAGGGATTCATTGCTGCCGTGCATGGACCGTACACCTTCTCCCCGGAAGAAACCATGTGGGACGACGCATGGCTGGTGGGTAGCGCCCTCACCGATGCCGTGCTAGCCAAGACTGACGAGTTCGAGCCGTCGAACCGATTCGACATCCGGCATAATTCGACCCTCTACTCCTGCGAAGCGCGGGACTCCTACCTCGTGGACACATACCGCCTTCTGGGTATGCCCAAACGCACGGTCATTGAAGACGATGATAGAATGATCGTGTCGGAAATCCCCATTTCCCTACACAGGCTCGGAGATGCCGAGTTCGTCGTCTTTCCAGGTGAGCCAAGCCCGGAATACTCCCTGGCCGCGCGGGAAAGGATGAGCGGGCCGTTTCGTTTCACAGTCGGTCTTGCCGATGATTCTATTGGTTATATCCTCGATCCGGAATCCGTCGAAGCTGACACGTCGGGTCGACTGGAGGGATATGAAGCCAAGACCGGTCTTGGAATGTCTTCCGGTCCCTGTGCATGGCAAGCGCTGGAAAGTTTAGGATGGCTTGAATGATATTTCAGACATCAATAAATCTTGTTGTGCTGGTCGTTTTTTTCGTTTGTTTCGGTTGTACAAATGAAGCGGGCCAAAGCCATACTGATGGAGATAAGGAATCCTCCCCCGATGGCGATATAGAAAGCGAAGCCGAAGGGGAAGAAGAGGAAAACAATGCGGACTCCTGGTTCTCCCTGGACTGGGTGGACCCGCTGATCGGAACCGGAGGCTACGGTTTCTGGGGCGGCGGCAACGGCACCCCCGGCGCGACGCGTCCGTTTGGCATGGTGAAACCATCGCCAGACACACAAGGAACCGATGGGACACCGGACCCGCTGCATCACGCCGGTTACTATTATCACGATGACTGGATAGCCGGATTTTCCCAGACCCACATGCACGGAGTGGGCGTTACGAGCTACGGCCATATCCTGATGTTGCCGCAATTAGGGCGCGTGATTTCAGGATTCTCGGATCAGAACTACAGAACCCGTTTCGATAAGAGTAGCGAGACGGTTAGCCCCGCATATTACGCCGTTACACTGGAGGACGGTATCCGAGTGGAGCTTACCGCCTCGGATCGCGTGGCTTGGCACCGGTATTCATTTCCAACAGAATCAAACGATCTGCGCTGCGTGCTGATCGATGTCGCCCACGCCTTGCCGAATAACATTATCACGGATGCCAGGATTGACCTTGACCAGGAAGACGGACGCTTCACGGCCACATTTCTTCAGATCGGTGGGTTTTCTTTCGAAATCGGAGGATTGACCATGTACGCTTCCGGTGCGTTTCCTCCGAACCCGGACTATGTCGCAACTTGGAACTCCGCGGGTCTTGAGGAAAACCGCCTTTCAGCCGAAGGTTCGATAACGCTCGGCGCTTTACTCTGTTATGAAGATGCGGATAGTCTGGAAATACAGGTCGGAATGTCTTTCGCCTCAGCAGATGGTGCAGACATCAACCTGGAGACAGAAACGTCTGACTCTAACTTTGATTCCGTTCTTGCCGAAGGACAGGATCAATGGCGCAGGTTGCTTTCCCGCATCCGCATTGACAGCGAAAGCGATAATATCCGACGGCAGTTTTATAGCGCACTTTATCGCACATTGCTCATGCCCACACTCATGAGCGATGTGGATAGAAGTTATCTAGGCTTCGACGGCCAACTGCATGAAACCGAACAGAGTCGGTATTACTCGGATTTCAGCTTGTGGGATACCTATCGGACCCAGCATCCGCTGTTGACCATTATCTACCCGGAATATCAGCTTGAGATGGTGTATTCCCTGCTCAATATGGCCCGTCAGGGCGGCTACTTCCCCAAATGGGCCTTCGCCAATGGCGAAACCAACATTATGGTAGGTACACCCGCCGACATTGTGATTGCGGACAGCTACCTGAAAGGACTCGTTTTTCCTTTCGATGAAGCACTCGATTTCAGTATGCTAACAGTGCGTGCTCCCACAGAACCGGGTTCCGGTTATTTCGGTCGCGAAAGTTTTTCGGAACATCTGGATATCGGATACATCCCGGCAGACGCTGAAAGCGGCTCGGTATCCAAGACCCAGGAATACGCCGTCGCTGACGAGGCACTCTGCGAGATGGCAACGCGGCTCGGACGCACGGAAGACGCCGAACTGGTATGCCAGACGCGGTTCAACCATCGGAATATTTGGGATGAGGAACACGCGTTCTTTTTGCCTTTGAACGCGGATGGTGGCTCGGCTTGGCCGGATTTCTCGCCGGAATCCATACCACCGAACGTGCTGGACGGGAAGAACTCTGCATTCACAGAAGGGAATCCCTGGCATTACCTGTTCTTCGCTCCCCACGACGCACAGGGGCTGATTGAAATGAACGGCGGGCCGGAGAGCTTCACCGAACGGCTGTCAAACTTCTTCGAGCTCTCACGAGATGAATTCGAATCCCTTCCCGACGATCCGGAAGTCATCGGCGGCAACCGCCTCTACTATTGGCACGGAAACGAACCGAGCCTGCACACGGCCTATCTGTTTTCATCAGTAGGGCGTCCCGATCTGGCCTGCCGGACCGTCCGTTGGGTGATGGACACGCATTACAACAGCACGCCGGACGGTCTGCCCGGCAACGATGATGTCGGAACGCTTTCGGCCTGGCTGGTCTTTTCCATGTTGGGATTTTATCCGAATCCCGGAACGGACGATTACTGGCTGGCCTGTCCGAGAGTACGCAAAGCAGAAATCCAGCTTGCCGAAGGCGTGTTGGTCATTCGCGCAGAAGGGCCTCTTGAAGGCAATGTCGTGCCCGTCGAATACCGCTTCAATGGGGAGGTATTAGCGCGTCCAATCCTGACCTGGCCCATGATCCGCGACGGCGGCGAACTCGTCGTCGTTATGAAAGAGCAGCCATAGCTCAAAGGAGTTTTTGTTGTGACTTTTAAATCCCTGGCAGTCCTTCTGGTCATCGTATTTCTGCCTGTTTCATGCAGCAGCACATCCAATGATCCCGGTATCTCGGGGGTGGACGGTGACGCGGAGGTGGACCTTCCTGCCATCGACGGTGATGGCGAGAGCGAACTGGACACGGAGATGGATGCTTCCCCAGATGGTGATATTGACCACGGGGCACAAACCGATGGCGATGAGGAGAACGCCACCTGCGTGAACGACCAGATCGGATGTGAAGGCTCCTCTCTCACGATTTGCCACACTGGAGAATGGCTGGTTATAGCTGACTGCGCCCAAAATGGCTGGACGTGTCAAAACGGCCAATGCATTGCATCGGGAGAGGAAACGGAAACCGAAGTTGCCTACCGCACCCGCCTGAACGAACTGCGAATCAAAAATGCCGGACTGACTGTTCAACTCGATCCTTACGGCGGCTGGATGAATGCACCTGAATCTTTCGGCGAGCCTGATCCTGGTGAGTATTTCCGGGTGAAGAAGATTGATGGCCGCTGGTGGTTTATCACTCCGGATGGGTATCCCTTTATCTCCAAAGGTGTTACGGATGTAAACTATCTCGGTCCTAATTTTTCCGACGACCCCTTCCATCAAATCCTCGTCGACAAATATGGTGATGAAGAAACCTGGGCGGATGCCTCGCTGGCGCGACTCAAGGAATGGTCATTCAACAACGTGGGGCCGTGGAGTGGCGAATCGATGGTTACTCGCATGCCACATGCCGAGCCGATCATGGATTCCGCCGGCCATTCGCCCCGCTACCCAGAGAGCGATTTCGTCACTGATTACTGGTCAGAGGGTTTTTCGCAAAACGCGCGTCAGGTCGCCATTGATCGGGCGACGCCGCATGTCAATGACGAGTTTTTGATCGGGTATTTCCTGGATAACGAACTGTTCTGGGGAGCGGATTGGCGAACAGATAAAACCATGTTGCAGGCCTACCTCGATTTTCCGGCTGAGGCTCCGGGCAGGGTTGAGGCGTTACACTTCATAAAGGAACAGGCGGCAAGCCTTGAGGAATTCAACTCAACCTGGGGAACAACGCTAGGAAGCTGGGACGATCTGCCTATCCTTACATCCAGCGATCTCTCACCCGATACAGACAATGCCAAAGCGGTTTCAGAAGACTTCAGCGTTCTTGCCTTCAATCGCTATGCAAGCATTGCCATTGCGGGCTTACGTGCCGTAGATTCGAACCACCTGATTCTTGGCTGCCGCTTTGCCTGGTATCCCGGCGATGCCCTCGTCCGTGCAGCCGGAAAGGTGTTTGACGTCATTTCTATGGCAGGGTACCACAAAAATTGGGTTGACGAACTGGATGCCGTTTATCCGGAGACGGACAGACCTTTTCTCATCGAAGAGTTTTCCTTCAAGGCAAAGGATTCTGGACTTCCCAACATCATGAACTACGCCATTGTGGTTGAGACCCAGAAAGACCGGGCGCTGGCATTTGATACGTACGTGGAAAGTTTCATACGCCGTCCGTATGCGGTGGCCTACCATTGGTATAAATGGTTTGACAATCCCACAGACGGTTTCATCGCGGGAGACAACTTCGGCCTGATGAACAGCAATGACGATCCTTACCAGGATTTCGTGACGTACATCCGCGAGGTGAACTTCCAAGCCGAAATCTGGCATGCCGAAGGCGTCCCGGAAACTCGATAATAAAACCGGGTTAATAATAGGAGCTTTTATCATGACCTTAAGATCACTGGCAGTCCTTCTGGCCATCGTATTCCTGCATATCTCATGCAGCAGCACGTCCGGTGATTCCGGCATGTCATCCACTGACGGAGATTCGGACGCAGAACGTCCAACCATCGACGGCGATATGGACGGTGCGCAATCCGATGGTGACAGTGAAACCACTACCTGCGTGAATGGGCAGATTGGATGTGAAGGCGCTTCCCTGACGGTTTGCCGAGATGGAGAATGGAGGGCCGTCGCTGACTGTGCTGAAAACGGTTGGAATTGCGAAGCCGGACGTTGTGTGGCCAATGAAACTGAAACGGAAACCGAAAAAGCCTACCGTACCCGCTTGAACGAGCTACGAATCGAAAATGCCGGACTGACTGTTCAACTCGATCCTTACGGCGGCTGGATGAATGCACCTGAATCTTTCGGCGAGCCTGATCCTGGTGAGTATTTCCGGGTGAAGAAGATTGATGGCCGCTGGTGGTTCATCACGCCGGATGGGTATCCGCTGGTGTCCAAGGGTGTTACGGATGTCAATTATCAGGGCTCGAATCTTCGAGACGACGAATACCACCAGATCCTTGTGGATAAATACGGAGATGAAGAAGCCTGGATCGATGCTTCCCTGGATCGATTGCATGATTGGAAATTCAACACCATCGGTCCATGGAGCAGCCGTTCCATAGTGGATCGAAACACACACGCCGAGCCGATTCTCAATTCGGGTATGTGGGCGCCGCGCTACAATCCGGAAGATCCCGTGGCGGATTACTGGTCACAGGGATTTGAAGATCATGCCTATTCGGTAGCTGTCAATGGCGCAGCGCCTCTTGCCGAAGACAAGAATCTGCTTGGCTTTTTCCTGGACAATGAGCTTGTTTGGGGACCGGACTGGCGGACAGATGAAACCCTGATTCAACTCTATGTGGACTTCCCTGTGGATGCGCCAGGTCGGGTTGAGGTGTTACGATTCGTGAAGGAGGCCGCTGTCGATCTTGATAAGTTCAACGCGACATGGGGAACGACACTGGCGAGTTGGGATGATCTGCCTGGCCTGATATCCGATAACTTCGAACCCGAGACGGCTGAAGCCGAAAGCGTGACCGAAGAATTCATGGTTCACACCTTTCACCGATACGCCACAATTGCCGTGGCGGGATTGCGAGCAGCGGAAACGAATCACCTCATTCTGGGCTGCCGTTTTGCGTGGTACCCTGGGGATAATATGGTTAAAGCGGCTGCCCGGCATTTCGACGTGGTTTCCATGGCAGGTTATCAGGAAAATTGGGTCGACGAACTGGATGCTCTCTGGCCGGAACTGGAAAAACCCATTCTCATTGAGGAGTTCTCCTTCCGGGCGAAGGATTCCGGACTTCTAAATTTCATGGATGACTTCGTTTTCGAAACCCAGAAGGATCGGGCGCTGGCCTACGATGTGTACGTGGAGAGCTTCATGCGCCGTCCCTATGCTGTGGCCTACCATTGGTATAAATGGTTCGACAATCCGTCTGATGGATTTTTCGATGGCCATAATGTCGGTTTGATGAATAATATAGATGAACCATACGCGGATTTCGTCACCTTCATCCGTGAGGTGAATCTTCAGGTTGAAACTTGGCATGCTGAAGGACTTCCGGGAGACGGCAAGGAGGATCAAGAATGAAATCTTGGCTATCCGAATTCTTTGCTTTGATTCTGATCTCACTTTTATTAGCGACCAGTTTTTCGTGCTCGAATAGTGAGCCGGGGGATCTTCAGGATGGCGATAGAGACAGCGAGGCTTTCGACTCGGAATCGACCGAGATCTCCGGAGATGGAGACCTTGATACAGAGTCGCTGGAATCCGATGACGACGCCTTTGATCCGATGTCGCTGGACTATCCCTACTGCCCCATCGATGAAAGTGAAATCGACGCCATCTACAATCGCCTGTCCATACGCCAGCGCATCGGGCAGCATCTTATCACCGAACTTGGGCGCTCCGGAGCATCCGTTTCCACAGAAGACGAACAGCGGATTCGCTCATACTTTCTCGGTGGTGGCTTCGTCAGTCAGATCACCGGCATCGCAGTGGATGCACCAGAGACAAGCGCGCGTTTTCTACATCACGCCCAGACTATCGCGGTTGAGGCGATGGGAATCCCGCTATTCATAAGCAGCGACCAGGAAGGGGGCGTTTACACGTCGGTCAACCATATGACCGGCGGCACGGACAGCATTGGACCGACCGCCATCGGCGCAACGAAAGATGAATGGATCGCGTTTGATCAATTTGATTTGATGGGCCGCGAAATCAAGGCCCTTGGTGTCAACATGAACTTCGGTCCCCTGCTCGACACCCATTACCAGCGAGACAGCGGCAACCTGAATACGCGCACCTTCGGGCCAGACGTGGATCTGAACACGCGGCTTGGCCTGGCCGCCTTTTCGGCGTTTCAACACAACCTCGTCATCCCGACGGTCAAACACTTTCCGGGAGATGGCATGCTCGCTGTCAACACTCATCATGAGTACTCCATTAACACCGCGACGAAGGAAGAACTGGAAACCAAACTGCTCAAGCCATTCCGGGCGGCTTTCTCTACTGGGGCTGATGCGGTGATGATGATTCCCGCACAGTACACGGCTTTGGACGATCAGCGACCGGCGATCACCTCGGAAAAGATCATGCGGGGCTTTCTGCGTGGTGAGATCGGCTTTGAAGGTCTGATTGTAACCGACGACCTCAACATGTACGGGACGCGAATCGGCCTGACCGAAGACCAGGAGCAGGGATACGAGGCTCTGAAGTCGGGAGCGGACATCCTGCTTTACGTTTACATCGAAGACGACTATCTCGAAGATCTTTTCACTCGGATCGAGACAGGTCTACAGACCGGTGACATCAAAGAAGCAGATTTCGCCGCTTCCACAAAGCGCATCCTGCGCTACAAGCAGAAATACTGTCTGTTCGAAAAACCTACGTATCCAGACGAAGATGATATGGCACAGTTAGCAAGCCGAATCGGACTGGAGCAAGATGCGATCATGTCGCTGGACCATGCGGAACAGGCTGTTGTCATGCTTGAAAACAACGATATTCTTCCACTCACAGGGAAGCGTATTTTGTGCGCCAGCCCGGATAAATTGCTTCCCGATCCGGCTTCTGGTTGGTCGTGGATTCTTGAGGAGAGCTTCTGTGATGTTCTGAAACGTGTAGAGCCATCGGTAGACAAGAAGAACTTTGTTATCGGTATCACCGAAGATTCCGTCAAACAATGGGTCGAGCAACACCGCCAAAAAGCGGATGCTGTGGTCATAGCAACTTTTCAAAGCTATTTCAGTCCAGAGCAGCAGGATTTGTTGGACTGGCTTCTCGATTCTGGTGGTCTGCCGGTTATCCACGTCGCCCAGGGTGTGGCGTTTGACACCATTCAAAGCAATAACCGTGCTGCGGCCATATTAGCCTTGCAAGGAAGCCTCCCGGTTATGTTTGAAGCGGGCTCGCATGTAATCATGGGAACGGCGAATCCCCGCGGAGAAGTGCTGTACGATCTTGCACAAGAGTAATACTGGAACAGCCATTGGTATCATAGAGTTAGCTTGAATTTCTTAATGCAAATTCAACGATTGCAACCGATACCGCTCATGGAGAGATCATGAACAAGGCAATCTTTACAATCCTCTTTTTACTGCTTTTCCCGCTATTTGGCTGCTCTGATGGAAAGCAAAGTTGATGTTTCAAGAGAAACATAAAACGAAAAAGAGAAGACCAGTTATAGGGTGTTTTCCCCTGTACCCGCCGCTCGAACTGTTTCACTCTATGAATATGACACCCGTGGTTCTGTGGGGACTCGCTGAAAAATACGACAAAACGATTCACGCCGACCGGTATATCCAAACTTTCTGCTGCGGTATCGCCCGCAAGATGATCGAATACATCCTCAGCGACGGCCCAAAGGAATTCGATCTGCTTTTCATGTACAACGCCTGCGATACGCTCCGCAACCTGCCGGAGATTATCGAAAGCGGCCTTGACGATGATTCACTGCCTTTGCTGCGCATGCACATCCCGGCGGCGCGTCTTGACAGCGACTATGGGCGGAACTATCTGCAATATGAGATCGGGCAATTGGTTGAGTTCCATGAAGAACGAACCGACACGCCATTCAACTTGAAAGCATTTAGAGACAGCGTTTCTCTGTATCGCAGCCTGCGAAAGAAGGTGAACGTCCTTGGCGAACATGTCGCAGATGGAAGAATCGGCTACGCGGATGAAACGCGGCTGTTGCTGGAACAAAATACGCAGCCGGTCGAAGAACAGATTCACGCGCTCGACGAGACCATTGCGAGTATCAGTGGGAATGACAAATCGGACGGTGGGAAGAGGATTATCGTCAGTGGAATCCTTCCGCCTCCGCTGTACGCCTGTGAAGCCATGGATCGCGCCGGTCTGCGTGTCGTTGTGGACGATACTGCAATGGTCGGTCGCTCTGTCGGGTATACGCCGGAATCTTTCGATACCGTGGAGGATTACTATCATCAGTTCTACATGAATCACACGCCCTGTTCGACCTTACTGCATACCGCTGAACGTCGGCTCGAAACACTGCTAGACCTTGCAAGGCAGTATGACGCATTGGGATTGATCTTCATCGGTGAGAAATATTGCGAGTATGAATACTTCGACTTTCCAGATCTCGATGAAGTATTGAGGAGGAAAGGAATCAAAACCCTGCAACTGGAATTCGACATGGGCGATACGCAATCCGGGTCAGTGCAAACCCGAATCGAGGCATTCGCCGAAATGCTGGAGAACTCGCCATGAGCGGCACGATCAGACTGGAACGGTCCGCTGCGAACCTGAAAAAGCTTGTCGGTCGTTACTTCGCCGAAATGCACAAGGATGCTGCGCAGGGGAAATTCGTCGCCTGGATCGCCATCATCGTTCCCATCGAACTCCTGAAGGGATTCGACCTCGTTGTCGCCGTTCCGGAAAACCACTCAGCCATGTGCGCTGCCAGAGGCGTCGGCGCAACGCAGGCGGAGAAAGCGGAGCATCGCGGCTACTCGATGGACCTATGCTCCTATGCCCGCATCGACCTGGGAACCTGGTACACAAAGGGTGAAGGCTCGCCCAGCATGGGCATGCCCAGTCCTGATCTGCTGGTTAGCAACAACAATAACTGCTCGCTTCTGGTCAAATGGTTCGATGTCTATCGACGCAAACTCGGCGTTCCCCATTTCACGCTGGATGTCCCTTTTTGTTACGAACCGCAGAAAGAGAAGAATCTGGATTACATCGTTTCTCAGTTTCACGACCTGATCGCATTGATCGAAAACAAGACAGGGCAGACCTGGGACGAGGTGAAGGTGCGTGAAGCCGTGCGGCTGTCCGACGAAGCCAATACGCACTGGAAGCGTTTTCTCGATCTGGCCGCCCACCATCCAGCCGGAATGACGGCTTTCGATTCGTTTGTTCACATGGCTCCCTACATCACCAGCTATCGCGGCACGCAGGAACTGGTCGATCACTGCAAGCTGCTGGCGGATGAAGCCGAGGAACTCGTTTATGCGAACGACGTTTCCGTCCCTAATGAAAAGCACCGCCTCCTTTGGGACAACATCGCACCCTGGCATCAATTGCGGAATATGTCTTCGCGTTTGGCTAAACTCGATGCCAACGTGATTTCGGCAACCTACACGGCCTGCATGGGTACGGTGGAAGGTCAAATCGATCCATATCGTTACGATGGGGTTGATCCAATGCACTATCTTGCCCGCATCCAGAACTTTTCTGTCTGTCCGTCCGGCTTGGAGTTGCGCTACAAAGCGATGTGTCAGTTGATCGAGCGCTACGGAATTACCGGCGTAATTTTCAGTTCCAACCGTTCGTGCAAGGTCTATTCCGTGATGCAGATGGACCTGAAGAGGAAAATAGAGGAGCGCTTCGGGATTCCTACTGTCATGATCGAGGTCGACCACGCCGATGCCCGCCAATACAACGAAGAGAAGGAATTTATGAAGGTGGAGGCGATGCTGGAACTCATGTAAACCAAGAAGTCAATGCATCAAGCCTTTTTCCATACCTCTCGATAATCCTCGACAAACTGTCGCAGGGTGATTAGCTTGCGACCGAGCAAGGTTTCTGTTTCCGACGTGATGCGATTGGCCTTACCAAACATGCAATCTATCTGACGGCAATTTCAATGACTTATCCACTATAGTAATAAAATCACTGAACGATGCACACCTTCATCTCTTTCCCAACAACTCATTCAGATTGTGCTTTCATATCTTCTTACGACATGGATCGATTAGGGGGTAACCCAGTCGTTCCCCAGCAATAAGTTTTCCATCCCTTGGTCAAACACATGATTCATGATGGCGGAAAACCCCTCTTCACTGGGGTGGATTCCATCCGGAATCTGGTCCAGCGGCGAAGGGATCTGGTACAATCCTCCTGGAAAAGGAGTGTAATCGGGCGCAATGCCTGGGGCAGGAACGTACCCCGGTGGATATTCGAAAAGCGGCAGGGAAAAAGGCGGATGAGGTCGATCACCAAATGTGTATTGCAGTACGCCGTAATTGTGGGCGTAGTAACAGCCGTTCACCTGGTTTGCAATCTCCAGTTTTCGGTTCCCCAAACCAACGAACGCCAGGTTGTATTCGTCCAGGTACATATCCCCTAATCCATAGAATGCCTGAAGGAAGAGATAGTGAAAATAGTCGTATCCAACCAAGACGATTGATAAATGTGGACGGTTGAGACGAGCAAAATCAACAATGGCCCGAATGTCATCCCGGATGCCGTCCAGCACTTGGGCTCTTTGACCATCAGACATGGCATCGAAACCGTCGTTGTAGATGGAAGCGTTGACATCGTTTCCACCAATAACCAACAGAAGCAATTCGGCTTGGGGATCCTCGTCCAAGGCAGCGGTGAGTTTCAGTAACTTGTTATCGTGGTTGTATACCCATTCCTCAGCTGTAGATCCGGCAACAGCAGTGGTCGAATATGTGATTTCAATATCGGAAAAACCACGCTCGTCAAGGATGGCGCGGGTTGGGGCAACGATGCCGCAGGACCAGCTATCACCTGCTATGACAATTCGTTCAATTGCATGAACGGTAGTTTCATCCTCTTCCCCATTTAATTCAGTATCAGATTCCCAGTCCGCATCAGTTTCACCATCGCCATCAACTGCTGAGTCAGGGATACAATTCCCATTCAGACATTTACAGGGTGGTTCAATGCATTCGCACTGGTCATCGCAATACTCGCAGGACAGCCCATTTTGGCTGGGATCAGCCGCGAGGTCGCAAACCCAGCAAGAAGGCCAGGGTTGCAGTTCACAGTCCCAATGTTTGCAATCCGGCGGCGCCGGCCCTTCCCACATTTCCGGGCAGTTTTCGGTGTCGGTATCCGTATCATCTTCCAATTCTATTTCGCTGTCAGTATCCTTGTCTCCGTCGATATCCGCCTCACGGTCAGTTACCTCACCGTCAATCCCATCGCCATCAGAAAATTCGTCTCCCTCTGCTTGATCGCCATCGAGCTTGATTGTGTCATCATCCAATTCTGCTTCACTGTCTTCATCCTGAAAAGCATCTCCATCGCTGAAATCGCTGTCAAACCAATCCCCATCATCGGCGTTATCTCCATCAAAAACTGGAGCGGTATCGTCATCGCCAGCAGTGCCATTAGTTGAATCGGCACTACAACCTGATATCGCGATTGAAAATAAAACTGCGGCGCTAACAGCCAACCATCTATTCATGAGTATTCTCCAGCCTTCTGGAATTTCGTAGCGTAAGGATATCATGGGGTGATACGGGTGACAACAATAACTGAGCAATAACACAAAGATAACTTCTGGAAGGAGGCTATATGGATCGAAACGAGAACCACCTTCGGCGAGTGGATGACCATGCGGGATATGTGTATAAGTTACTTCCGATCACTTGAAGAGTTTTACCGACATGCCTTTAAGTGATCCACTATTCTTCCTGTTCGTGCCAGTTTAGAGAAACTTTCTGTAATTCTTCCACCGACAAACCCTCTGGCTCCTTGCCGTTCAGTATTGCCCGGACAAGTTTGGGTGGAAGGCAGGCCAGACTCAAATGCCGCCGTGCTTGTGACGGATCCATACCGATCGTTTCGGCCAGTTCCTGCACGGAACCGAATCGTCCCTCGGTCAGCAGGTCCAACCAGCGATGCCCGAGAGCCACGGCCAGCGCCAGTGGTCGATTGAGTGAAGTTGCGTCATTGAGGCTGTTGGGATCAGAGCCATGTGGAAGCACAATCTCTTTACGACCCCCCCGTTTTTTCAGGTTCATCGGGATATGAACGATCAATCGCCCGCGCTTGTCCCGATAAACTCTTTGCCTTTTATCGGGCTTGCTGGCAGTTGCCTTTGGCCTCGAAAGTGCCTCTGTTCCATCACAGTTGTGCATGTGGTCCTCCCGACATCTCCAACGCAACTCCTTCGACACCAGTCGGCTTCAACGCAATGTCGATCCCGTCTTTATTCACGATGATCTCATCCACCAGCAGCTTGATAATCCGTGTCTTTTCACCGGGAAAGAGTTCATTCCAGAGGGTATCCAAGTGCTGAAGTTCCGCCGCCAATTCATGTTCGCTGATCAGATTGTTGTCGTAGAATTCGCGTTCGGCATCCATGCTTGCAAGCTGAAGCGTAAGATGATTGATTTTCTCTTCGATTCCGATCCGCTCCTCTGCCACAAGTTTTGATGCTCCCTCCCCAGGTTCGATCAGTCGCTTACGAGCGGATTGCAGTGTTGATAGTTCCTCTCTCAGCTTGTCGGTCTGCTGTTCAAGTTTCTTTACCGTCTCGGCTTCCCGTTTCACCAGTTCCCGGAAGGTTTCGGCGGCGATCTCGGTGGAGCCGAGCATACGCCTGACCTGAATATGCACCAGGTTTTCCAGATCTCCGGCTGGTACGGAACGAATCGGACAGCTGTCGTAACTGGATTTTCCCGCCTGTTGGCAGAGGTAATAGCGGTAGCGCTTGCCGTCCTTTGTTGTGAATGTGGCTCCCATCGGTTTGCGGCAGTGACCGCAGACAAGAATCCCCTTTAACGGCGACAAGGTGTCATTATGCCGAATTCCTGCTTTTCCCTCGGATCCGATCGTCGACTGCACCTCATCCCATAAAGACTTTTCGATAATCGCCTCGTGTTCGCCCTCATAGAGCCGATCCTTGTGTTTGATCTTGCCTGCGTAGATTGGGTTGTTCAGCAGGCGATAGATGTGCGATTTGTTCCAGGCGCGGCCTTTCCGATGAATGCCCTTTTTCGTTACCCATGACTTGGTGGTCAGGCCTTTTCCGTTCAACTTTTTGATGAGCGCTACGGCGGAATGCAATTGAAGGTAACGACGGAAGATAAATCGCACCAGTGCGGCTTCCTCGGAATTCACGACCAGCCGTTTTCTGTCGCGATCCACATCGTAGCCAAGGGGTGGGACACCACCCATATATTTGCCTCGTTTCTTGCTGGCGGCTACTTTGTCCCGGATGCGCTCGGCAATGACCTCGCGTTCGTAACTGGCGAACGTCATTAATAAATTCACCATGAGCGTCCCGCTGGATGTGTTCGTGTTGAAGGCCTGGGTCACGCTGACCATGGTGATATCGCGGTGTTTGAAAAACTCCATCATGCGCGTAAAATCCGCGATGGATCGCGACAGCCGGTCAATTTTGTAGACCACAACGCAGTCCACCTTGCCGTCCTCAATGTCTGCCAGCAGCCGTTTCAGTCCCGGGCGCTCCATGCTTGCGCCTGAATACGCTCCGTCGTCGTATCGGGCGTCGAGCGCATGCCAGTTCTCGCGTGCGTGGGACTGGATGAAATGCTCGCAAGACTCTCGCTGGGCATCCAAACTGTTGAAGTCAGAGTCCAAATTCTCGTCGGTTGATTTGCGCGTGTAGATAGCGCAACGAATGATCGGATTGTTGTTGTCTTGCTTTGGGTCCCTAATCACGAGCGGCCTCCTTCAATGGAACCGTCTTGCCTCGCAATCCGAAGAACGCCGGGCCATTCCAGCGTGTACCGGTGATGGCCCGCGCCACCGCTGAGAGGGAGCGATAGGGTATGCCGCGATGCTCAAAACCTCCATCGTCCATGGCGACCGCCTCATGGCGCTCCCCTTGCCATTCGCGAACCAGAACCGTACCCGGCACGATGGCGCGTTCGGAGGCCCGACGAGTCGGTTTGCGGCCTTTTCGCCCCAACTCGTCATAACCCTCATCTTCAAGGAGGTCATTCATTCGGGTCCGCGTTCGATCGTCGACTCCACCATAGGCGATTTCCTGAATCCTGTAGGCCAGGCGTTTGATCAGAAATTGTCGGTTGAAGCGCGGCGGCTCCTGGCCATAGAGCACGTTCCAGCGCTTCTTCAATTCGGCTGTGGGCAGGGATTCAAGCTCCGCCAGTTGATGCAGGATGGTGTCACGTTGTCGTCCACCGGGTTTGCTTGTCATATCAGGCTCCTTTCTCCGGAGTTCGATTCTCCGTCGTCCGGAGCTTCCCTCGTTGGGCGACATCATCAAGGGTTTTCTCTGTTTTTTCTTTCACCCATTTTACAGCCTCGCGCTTGCGATGACGCAGGCAGGCGGTGGCGAGCAGATCGACGATCTCGGAGCAAGCCGGAAAAGGAGAGTAAGGACCGTGGCCGAAAGGTTGAATGGCCATTGTTCGGCGATTCACCTGGTTGTCGTTGCATAAGACGGAGTGATTCATGAACGCCTCGCCAGAATCGTGACTGTGTTCAAATGGGAATCCAGCCATCTCTGAAATGTCTCGCCCTGCACGTTCATCGATCAAACGCCAGCTTGCGCATGTCAAGATTGAAGGAAGCCAAGTCCCACATGGGAACAGGGTCGGACTTATCACTTTCACTGTGTCTGTTTGAAGTATGCATCACGGTTTTCCCCGTGCATTCTTCGAAAGAGACGGTATGGTTGTCGCCGTCCACATCTTCCATCTCCGGCGAAAAGATACCCCCGCCGCCAAGCAGGCGGCGCTCGAAAACCTCATCGAGCAGCACCCGATGTTGCAGGGTGACCTTGAAGAATCCGATTTCCGGCGGATATTCGTATACGCAGATATCTGGCGGCGGCGGCGGATATCTGTCGGGATCGTCGGATTTGACGGAGTCGTCCAGACAGAAATACGCTCCGATGGGTGTCCGATCTCCAGTGGCGGCGTGCCATGCTTCCAGGGAGGGATGGTCCTTTCGGGTGATGAGATCTCCCTCAATCGACCAGAATCGGTAGGCGTGTCTGTCGCTCCATCCGGCGGCCGCCTGGATGGCTTGATGCAAGTCTTCGAAGGTCAAATTCGCGCGAAACAGAAAGCGTTGCCAGGTGATTGGCCGAAAATCCAAACGCTCCACCATGAATTCGTAATAACAGGGCATTGTCGTTCCTCCTTTGTTAACGTGAATGACGTCGAACGCCGACAGTCGTTCATACATTTTTCAGTTGCGGTCCCAGGGCAGGGTAACGGGGTAAAATCCCGGCCATTCCGGGGTGATAAACACCGGATCATACCCTTCCCCGGTTTCCCGATCGCGGGCGTACAGCGCACAGCGCAAGGCGTCGATAATGTGGTCGTTGCCCTTCGAATAGACGATGCCGCGCTCGGAGCGGATGTAGGTATGGGTGCACAGCTGATCCTCGATCTCGCGGTCCTCCTTCGGCAGACGCAGCTTGCGGGCGTTGAGCGCCCGGTTGATCAGCGCCGTCATGTGCTCCTTGGTCCGCTTCTTCACAGGCTGGCCGTCTTTGTCTTCGCCCACCATCGTCGAGCCGCCGAAATCGACGCCGACTAACTTTCCGGCAAAACCTGCCGTGCGGTACTTGTCCAGGCGCAGGAGTTCGTGCTCGACGGCGGTGCCGTTGCCGCCGCGATCCAGACCGATCCCGGCGGGGGAATACAATTGGTCCAAAAGATGGATCAGTTCGCTAAGCAGGGGGTACGGCAGATGCTCGGCGTGAATGCGCACCACGAGCGTCAGTACTTCGTTTTCGTCCTCCTCGAAGAGCAGCAGTTCGCTTGGATCGGAGGCGTAGCCGGTATCTACACCCAACCAGTAAGTCCCCTGGCCGCCGTCCAGACCGGCCAGCAGCTCCATCCGTGTACGCGTTTCGGCTTCATCCGCGCAATCGGCAAACAGATCGCCGTCCAGGCGCACGAGCTGATAATCCAGCCCATCGGTCAGCGCCTGCATGACCTGGGCGGGATTGAACACGCCATACGATGGCATGCCGTGCTCGCCTGCCGCCTCGTGCAGCCAGCCGGATGAGTGCTCGCCGCCGTAAAAATCGAGCAATTCTTTTCTACGCTCGTCGTTCCAGTCGGGGACGATCCAGCTTGGCCAGTGAAACAGCGTCCAGTTTTTGCTCTGGGTCAGTTTGTAAAACGTGCGGTTTCGGAGGCCGTTCGGCGTCGAATAAACCCGCAGCGTTCCGCCGGGGTTAAGGTACTGAAAAACGGTGGTCCAGGCGAGTTCCGGCAGCCAGGCGGCTTCATCGAGCAGGATCAGATCAACGTGCAGCGAGCGGAAAGCGTCGCCGTCCGTCCCGGCGGGACGGAAATAGACCATGCAGCCGTTGGTGAACCGCAGTTGAAAATACGGCTTGCGCCTGATTCCCGGCTGTTTGGAATCGGCGGAGAGGCTGTTCTTCAGCGCCTCCACATGGTGGATTTGGAATTCCACCTCCTCGATGATCGTATCGAGATGCCCCTGATACGGCGCGCCGACCAGCACGGACTTCCCTTTATTGACCGACGCAAACCACAGGAGATACGTGCTCAGATTGATCGTCTTTCCCACGGCGCGGCCATCGAGGTGAATCACACGCGTTGCCTGGCACTCCAGGTCCTCCCGCTGGTACCAGCGATAGCGGCGCGGGCCGCTGTCCCGATCTTTCAGAAACAGCGCGCCCCAGGCAGCGGGGCTGTGCCGGATCAGGTGGGGCAGACGGCTCATCGGAGCTTCGTTTTCGAAAAGCATCCCGTTATCGGCGTTTGGCGTTTGCGACAAGGTTTCCATGATCAATCTCCGTTCAACTCAGATACCGATGTTTGGGGAATGGCGGATTCCTCGACGGTGTGCGTTTCGATGTCCGCCTTCCGCTCCTCCATCGCCCAGCCGCAGCGCAGGCAGACCCACAGGCTGTTCGCCTTAAGGCGCTGTTCCGTTTCACGCCGGCAATGCGAGCACGTGTCCATCCGGTGGGCGATGTCCGGGCGAGGCTCCATGTTCAACCGGGTGCGCAAATCGTTGATTTCGCGTTCCAGTTCATAAACGCGGGTCAGCAAGGCCTCCTCACTCACCGTCACGCCTCGCTCGCGATCCCGCTCGATCAATTCGTTCAGGAAATCGGCTGCGGTTCTGGGCAGGTTTTCCTCTCGCACGTCGCGTGAATCGCGCGTTTCCTTCAGTGAGCGCAAGAGTTTAAGGATCTCGTTGGAGATCGGAATCAAAGCCTCGGCGGGCGCACCTTTGGCCGCCGCCAGATCCAGTTTGGCTGCGATGAGGGACAGCACGTGAATAACTTGGCGATCAAAAACGTCCGCCGCGCCGATTTCGGCGAGAAACTGCGCCTGTTTTTGCTCATAGATCGCCTGCTCCTCGGGCAGCAGCGTCAACGCATAGGCCCCGTGGGTGACTGCGTTTTTGTTGCCTGGGCGTGCGCCGCGTCTGTGAGATGAGTTGGCTTGGTCGGTTTTCTGCGCTTTGGCGTTCGTTTCAGAGGTCGCTTCCGCAACTTCCAACCCCTTGCCGCCGTGCATGCGGCAGAAATCGCTTCCCGCAACTGCGGGGTTGGCGCAGGGCTTGCCCGTCTTTTTGCTCGTCGCCGCGCAGGGCCGGGCGTGGGGGTTTATGCCGGGGGAACGGGACGTTTTTTCGGTTTTGCTCATGGCTTTCTCCTCGTTTCGGATAGTTGGGTGCAGGGCCAGGCGTGATCCTGAATGCGCCGTGATTTTGCCAGCGGCGGAGGAGCCGTCGCCCTGATCCAGGATGGGCTGTCACCGCAAACGTCACCGATGTAACCGCATGTAACCGGTGAGTGGTGACACGGAATCTCGAACAACCTCATAATATCCATTATTTTCAACGACATAAATCCTCCAAAAACCGGTGACGGAAGCGGTGACGGCGCGGTAATACGAATGCAAAGGCTTAAGGAATGATCATTAAAATGGGATTTCATCGTCGTCCCCCCGATCTTCGAGACCCAGATGATGTTTGCTGATTTTCCAGATTCGATGGATCTTTCCCATATGACGAACCGTCGTCGTCGTCCTCTGTTCATCCGAATTAGCCAGGTAGTCCTCGGCCGCCAGCTGCTTGCCGATGGCTTTCACCGAAAAGCCGAGCCAGCCGCCCGTGTCCCGCAGCGATTTCTGCACCTCGCCCACCGCCAGCTTGGGATAGACATAGGCATGTCCGTCGCCAGGTTTCAGAAAGCCAATGACGTTTCGAAGATCCTCGGGTCTCGCTTCCCGCTCGGAGAATCCGCCGCCTACCGTGTGTCCCGGCTCGTGCAACACCGCCCGCCCGCTTTGCAGCAGATCAGCCAGGACGCTTAAAAAGACGTTGTCCGCCTGCTCGTCGCTTACCCGCTGAACATGTTCGTCCAGCGAGGCGAGAAGAATCTCCCCATGCTCGGCCATCATGGCATCCCGCTTCGTCTCGCTGATCGTTCCCGTGGCACACAAAAACTCGACGAAGAGATCGAAACCGACCTGGTTCAGGGCGTAGTTACGGGCGATGCGCAGGCCGTTGGAGGCCTCTTCAATGTCGCGGTGGAAGTGATCGGTGGCCGCATCGATGCGGGCGATGAGATCGTCGAACCAGCCGGACCTGGAGATGACGAAATGCAAAAAGGCCGGGGTCACGCCCCGGTAGTTCACCTGATGCTTGAGGCAGGCGCGGCCCCGGCGCGTGTCCTTCTCCCGGCTGCTGGTGTGGACCACGATCATGCGCGCCAGATTCGACGACTCGTAATCCGGCAGATCCTCGCCGGTCACCAGCAGGTTGCCTCGGATGACATAGGTCGCCTTGACCGAGGCGTCGCTGTTCAGTCGGCCGCGACCGCGTCCGTCGGCGTAGGCCTGGAGGATCTGCGTCACCTGCTCCGTGCGGCCGGAGAGGTTTTTCGCCTTGAAATCATCGACCAGAAACAGGGCGTCGGCGTGATGATGCCCGACCCGTTGGATCTGATAGGGCGTGCTGGTCCAGGAATTCACGCTCTTACCGACGTGGAAAGAGCCGAAGAAGTTGGCGAAACGCAGAGCGGCGAAGCTCTTGCTCGATCCGGTGATTCCCGTGATCCACAGGATGCAGCGCTCGCCGGACGACAGCGGCGAGGTGTCCAGTCGCGAGAGGAACGGAGAAATGAAGGTGTGACCCGCCAGCGGATAGGTCACGAAATGGTCGGTCAAGTCCAGGAGGTCGTCCACGATGTGGCGGCAGGTGGCCTGGAAGGTCGCCTCGTCCAGAATCGAAAAATCCAGATGCCGGGCGTGCTCAACCTCGGAGAGGTCGATCACCGTCTCCGTGTTTTGGGCGATGCCCGCCGACGAGATGACAACGGATGGCGTAAAAAATCGATCCTCACCATCGATCAGAAAACCGATGCGCGTATAGGCCGTAATGGAAACGGGCCGGCTCAATTCCTGAGTTGCCCGGCGGACATCGCCAAGCTCCTTGTTCCAGAAACGACAGCTCACGCCTCCCTGCTCGCCGATGGCCTCGGCGAAACGCGGGTTGTTGTTGAAATCCCGGCCGGAGATGTGGAAGGGACAGCGTGTATTATCCTCCGTCAGGATATGCCCTTCGATGCGGCGATGGCTTTCCACTTCGTCGAGGTACTGCTTGTCGGTTTCCAGGTTGATGACGAAGTTGGTGAAGCGGGTCCAGTGCTCGTTGCCCTCCTCATCGACATGCCGTTTAAAATAGCCGTTGTCCTCGATGCGGTAGCCCGGCAGCGCCTCCGTCTGGTCCTTGCGCCGCTTGCGCAGGGCGGCCAGCGTCTTGTCGAGGTCGCCGAGCTTCAAGGTGGGCAGTTTCTCCAGGGTCAGCTTCTTGTATTTGGGGAGATCCTCCTTGCCGAGCGCGCTCAGTTCGAGCAGCAGCAGCTCAATGGTTTCCTCCGACGGCGCGCCGCCGTCCGCCAGTGTCAACTGCTCGACGAGCCGGTCGATGCGTTCGGTCCGATAGGTGATCGCCAGCACCGCCGGGGCTTTCACCCCGCAGCCGCCCTCCGGACAGTCGTCAAAGCCCTCGCTCTGAATAACCTCACAGGTGACCGGACCAGAGGATGTTGAAAGATGAGCAATCTTGGCGTCCGTCTCCGCCGGGCTGTAGGCCGGATAGCCTTTGGACAGCTCGTGAATCAGCGCCGGACCGTCGGCAAAGCGGCACAGATTGCTGATCATGGCCATCCAGCGCGGCTCGGAAAGGGAGGCGCTGGCATCGCGGCAGTGCTGCAGAAACGCGCAATGCACCAGGCAGGTCTCTGCCCCATAAGGTTTGAGGGTTTCCCTTTCGGAGGCGGTGGCCGGAAGTTTCATCGGCGCGCTCTTCGTCCGCAAACGCTTCCGCTTCGTTTCATCGATCTTCCATTCCCCTGCCAGCTCCTCGATGCGCGACACCGGGCAGACCAGCGGGCCGCCGCCGTTTCCCAACTGTCCGGCCAGGTCCAGGAGCAACCCTTTCTGCTCAGGTATGGGATAAGGTTCGAAATGGTTGGCCGGGTCCAGAAAGAGCGCGCCACCTTTCGGCATGTAGCGGTTGCACAAGGGCGTCAAGATCAGGTTGCCCAGATCCTGGTCGTCCTTCAATTCATCCTGGGCCGGAAACATGCGGTCGAAACTGGTGGGATAGCCCTTGTCCACGATGCCTGACTTTCGTACCACCGTCAGGATCACGGCTCTCAGCAGCGAGGCGCGCAGGGCCTTGTCCAGGATGATCCAGATGTGGAAGCCGGTCGCGCTCTTGGAGCGCTCCACTAGATGAGGAATGGCCGCCTGCCGAAGCGTTTCATGCAGCTTCAGCATGTCCCTCCGGGCATCCTTGCCGGGGATGGGCCGGCCGTTTTCATGGTCGTCGATGTCGAGTGCGGCCAGAAAGGCGGCGTTTTTGATTACGCTTCCGTCCTGTTCCACTTGAGGGACCAGCGGATAGCAGCCGATAGGTTTCTCACCGCGCAGGTGCAGATATACGTCCTTCTGATTTATCGGGCGAAATTCACGACTTTTACATTCGGCACAGGGGACTTTTCTCCCATTGAATTTCCGCGATTTGCCGCAGAAGGAGGGATCGAAGAGATTCGAGCACTGAAACTGATAGTAGTTTTTTCCGTTCCCACCATTATAGAGATAGGCGAAGACATCCGCCCGGCCGCGGAAAAAAACCTGCAAAAAGGCGCGGACGATGCCCTCGAAGCGCTTCGGGATGGCCTGGGACTCAGCCTTCATGGCGAGCCCCACCGGATAGTGGACGTACGTGGCGCGCCATCCACAAGGCGGCAACGCAAACAACGGTGCTCAATCCGTTCATACTTGATGTTTCTGACTTGGTGCTCGGGCAACGGCTTCTCCTTAGGGGTGAGCCTGTACAGGCGGTTTAGCGTTGTTTGGGTTGATCGGGATCGTGTCGCACGTTCATTTTGAAGGGAAGACCGTGCTTGACCTCCAGATAATGGACATGCGCGTTTCGCAGACGGTCGAACCAGGCGAAAAGCTCTGTGCTCTGGTTGCGCAACGTAATCTCACCGTTGCGTTTGGCCGGATTTGCATGCTCCCCATTGAACTTGATCTCGCGCATGACGTTTGGCGCGGGTTCGAAAACCGGCTCGCCGTCCCGGATATCGAATGCTCCGATGCGACCGAAATGGATCTCGCAGCACAGAGTGAGCAGCCGTTGCCGGGCTTCGGAGAACTCTGGCAAGTTGGTTTCTGTTTTACGAACGGGAGAGTTCATTTGCTTGTCTCCATCGGAGTAAAGAAGCCTTTCATCCCTCAATAGTCAGGGAATCTTCGAAACGGGCGCGCCGGCGGTTTCCCCTGTACATCCATGCGGCGACACGGTCCGTCCGTTTGAAAAAATGGCATTTGCCCGCTACATGGCGCTCGGTGAAATGAGCAGCCTGCATCTGCAAGCTCTGCACGACATCCACGGCGACACCTACGTCAACAAGTACGGCATCACCATGCACTGGGCCGAAAACATCGGACGCTTCGTCACCATCCCCGACAACGAAGACTGAGAAGGAGTATCGAGCATGACGAACACGGAAAACGACAGGAAGCACGAAAGCGAACGCGAGGCCATCTTGCGTGAAGTGGGCGAAGCCGAGCGGGAACTGGCGCTGGCAGGTGTCGAGACGGAGCTGGCGAAAGAGGAATTCGAGAAGGCCCGGCGCGTGGAGGAGAAAGCCCACCGCCGTTTCATCAAAGCGGAAGCCAGAGCCCGCGCGATTCTGAAAACAGACGAAAAATAGGAGGCGAGCATGAAGAAGAAAGACGTGACACTCGGCAAGACCTATCTGGTCAAAGTATCCGGCAAGCTGGTTCCGGTTCGCCTGAAGGACGAGCACTTCAACGGTGGCTGGACCGGCGTCAATACCACTACGGGCCGCGAGGTCCGCATCAAGACCGCCGCCAAGCTGCGGCGCGCACTCAACCCCAAACAGGAGGACTGAACCATAATGACGAAGAAAACGAACATGAACCTGAAGGAAGCCTGCGAAAAGTATCTGGATCATCTGAAAAGCATCGGTAAAAAGCCGTCCACCATCGGCACGGCCAAGCGCACGCTCGATCTGCTCGTCACCGAGATGGGCGAGGACAAGGATGTTGCTAAAATCCTGCCGCTGCATGTGGACAAGTTTTTCAAAAGCGAGGCGGCCACCATGCAGGCGGGTAAGGATGGTATGAAACCCCGCGCCGAGGCCAGCGTGCTGCAGATCCGGCGCATTGTGCGTTCGGCGCTGGTCTGGTGGAAGGAGCAGGGAATGTCGGATCGACTGCCACTTCCCGCCACGGAGAAGAAATACCTGGAGCCGAAAACCAAGCCTGTCCCGACCAAAGTCGAGGGGAAAGCAAAGAGTGAGAAAGTCGACAAGCCCAAACGGAGCCGAAAGGCAAAGGCCACGCAAACCGATGCGTCCGAAGAGCAGAAGGCATGGACCGGCTTCGAGGACGACCAAAAGCCTGCAGTGGAAGGCGAAACCATCGCCAGCTTCCACTTTGACAAAGTGGAGGAATAAGCCATGACGACGGTACGCAAGGGAGATCGGATTCGCCTGATCGAAATGCCTGACGATCCCGATCCGATACCGCCGGGATCCGAGGGAGTGGTCATCGAGGTCACCGAGGGGCCGCTCGCCCAGATTATTGTAAAGTGGGATAGCGGTCGCTCGCTTTCTCTGGTGCCTGGCATGGATGTGTTCGCGATCGTGGAACCTCACGCTGTGGAATCGGACGGGGAGGAGTAGTCATGACCCAAAGCATCGAGATCAACTATGAGGAGCGCGTCTCCCGCTTCGTCCTCGTCCCCATCGACCGCAAACGCCTGAACGGCTTCAAGCGCCGGATTGCACTGGATGAAAACGGCGACGAATGCGCCAGTGCCCATCTCACGCGGGATGGGCGTTTTCTTTTAAGCGCCGGCTGCACGGCGGCGCTCTATATTAATGATGATGGAGACGCGATCAATCGTGATGATCTGGTCGCCGTGGATGCGGAAGGAAAACCGTTGCCGACGCTGCCCGCCACGATAGACCGCCCACAGGCAGCCGAAGAGGTCGCCAGCCAGGAGGACATTCTCGATCAAGTCGTGACAAAGGTGTACACGCTTGAGGCCGAGGCGCTGGATCCCGTGTTGGAAAGCAAGCTGCGCGCCGATGCCATCTTTCGGATTCCCTTCCGACCGCGACCGAGCCACATGGAAACTCCCGCCTTCCTGCTGGCGAACGAGCACGGCGTCTTTCTGATGCAGGCCGAACTCTGTGATTTCGAATACGTGGGGCTGGCCCAGACCATCTCGGAAACGGATGACGCGTGGGAGGATGCTGACACGGAGGACGACGAATTCGCTTTCGAGATGGAATGGAGGGATGGTCATGTCGTTGCGTAAGATCCGCCTGGTCGATCATCGCGGACGTGAAGCCACGGTTCTGTTGGTCCCGCGACGCAAGCCGCCAAGCGCCAGCTTCGCCGATCCGTCAGGTGCGCCCGCGCGTTTCACCCGCCTGATCAAGAGCACGGCGGAAACCGACCATGACACATTACTGTCCCGATACGGCGATCCGGAGTCCCTGGCGTGGGCGCTGATCGACGGCGATCCGGAAATCGACCTGGAGTCGGCGGGACGTGAAACCGGTCCCTGTGATCGCGTGCATATCGGCGCGGACGGCCAGCCGCTTTACTCGGTGCGCATGATCGAAGTGGTGCACGACCGTGATGGCAACGAAATCGCCCGCCGAGAGCCGGTGGAGACTCCGTCGAATCTGCTTCCCGATACACCGCCGCGCTGGTCGGGCAAGCTGATCTCGAAGGTGGAAGCCGCGCGGCGTTACGCCTTCACGCGGGCCTACCAGGTGCGGCACACAAACTCGCTGGAATACGACTTTCTCTTCGGCCTGGCCCGTCACCTGGAAGAACGTAACGCACTGGCGCTGGTCGGCTCGGGTCCGAAGGGAACGGGACCGCTCATCCTGGAGCGCAACGGGACGCCGATGAAGGGCTTTCTGGAAGGTCGGGTGAAAGGCGAAACGTACCTGCTTGTGCTGCACCTGGCCGCTTTCGAATTGAAATCGCCAGAGGTGCAATTATGAACGCAGCCGTATTGGCCATACTGGCAGCTTACAAGCGCAACGTCGCCGGAACCTATCGCTCCTGCCCACCGGACGAGATGCTCGCCACATTGCCGCCGGGACCGTGCATCGTTTCGGAGAAGATCGATGGCGAGACCTGGTTTCTGCAATGTGACAATGAATGCTGCGTGTTGCTGTCACCATTTGGTAAAACGCTGGAAGACATTCCGCTGACAAACGAAGCGCGCAAGTCGCTGAATGGATGGCGCGGTTTGCTCGCTGGCGAACTCTATGCAACCGTGGATTCAGGCCGTCCGCGTGTTTTCGATCTGCACGCCGCGATGGGAACCAACGGGAACCCCGCTCGTCTGCGTTTCGCCGCCTTCGACGTGCTCATGGACGGCGAAACGGATATGCAGCGGCGGCCTTTCGCCGAACGGCTTGATTGCCTGCGCCAATTGGCCATTCCGCGCGACGGTCGCTTTCATCTTGCACCTTTTGAGACGACTGCGACCCCGGAGGATGTCACTGCCTGCTACGAGCGCATCGTGACCACTGAAGGGGCGGAAGGCATCGTCGTTCACGCATCGGATGGTCGAACCTATAAGGTGAAGCCGGAGATTTCCATCGACGCGGCGGTCGTTGGTTACGCTGCATCGGATTCCGGCGTCTCTGAACTGCTCCTGGCGCTGGTGAAATCGGATGGCGTTTTTCAGCTTATCGGGCGCGTGAAAACGGGCTGGAGCCGGGCGGAGAGCGCCGATTTGTTGAATTGCCTGACACCGCTGACCTGCGCATCCACGTACCGAAAAGCCAACGACCACGGTCTGCTCTATCACTGGGTAAAACCGGAACTCGTCGTCAAGATCAAGTGCAACGACCTCATCGCCGCCAACAGCAAAGACGAACCCGTCCGCCGCATGGTGCTCCGATACAAAGACGAAACCGGATGGTCACCCCTCTGCCCTGCATCGTCTGTCAGCATGATCAATGCCGTGTTCCGTCGCATTCGTGATGACAAGCGGGCGGTGCGACCGGACGTGCGCGCCGAGCAAGTGTCGGATCTCGTTCCCATTGCCGAGTTGGCGACCATCAATCCGGCGACCTTGCCCGCCAGTGAGATCATCCGCCGTGAGGTCTACACAAAACGCACGCCGCGCGGGATGGCCCTGCGCAAGCTGGTTTGCTGGAAAAGCAACAAGCGCAAAGCCGATCCGGCCTATCCGAACTACGTCATCTTCTTCACCGACTACGCACCGAGACGCAAGCAGCCCCTTAAAACCGATCTGCGTGTGGCGGCAAGCGAAGAAACGATGCATACATTCGCGGACGACTGGCTGGCCACCAACATCAAAAAAGGCTGGAGTCTTGAGGCTGGAGACCGTAGGTCGGAAGAGGAAACTGTCGCAACTGAGGCTCAAGATACCCGACATCCAGCCTCCGGTCTACAGTCTCCGGCCTTGCGCATCGCCTTCGCCCCGTCCACCTCACCGACTTTCCCCATCATTCGGAGACGACTGGATGCGTTAGCGAAGCTGGGTTTGCTGGAGATTACGAGGGACGACAAGGACCGAGAATCCTGGTTCGAGTTGTCGATCACGCACGGTCTGGTCGAAAACGCCAAGCGCATCGACAATCTGCTGAAGATCGTCAAGGCCTGGAAGACGACCGAGGTGTCGCTCGATGGCGAGCTGATCGGCAAGCACGATTTGCAAAATTTCATGAACCGAATTGAGGATGCCCGGCGCTGCTGGCTCAAGCGCAAAAAGCAGGGGGCGGATGCCTGCAAACAAGATTGCATGTTCGGATGCAGCGCTCTGAATATCTGGACCTCTCACGAATGGCTCAATCACTCCGGTAGCGATGAGCCACCCTGGTGGGCAGTGGGATGCTTCGACGGCGAGCGTGTCACAATTGATAAAGCCGCACTGAAACGCCAAATTGACGCCGATCGTAATGAGGGTGTGCGCATGTGTCCGCACTTCGACCGCGTAGCCATGTTAGACAAGATCGACGCATTGCCCGACGCCATCGAGGCAAACGCCGCAGGCTGGATCACGCTCTATAATAAGGATGGGGAAGCCGCCTGGCTCTGGCCAGTCGATGCGAAGACACCGCCGACGCTGCGTACGACGAAGGACAATCCCTGGCGCTCCGGCGGCCTCAACATCCGAGTGGGATTTGGTAAAGAGATCGAGCGCAACGGAGATACGGAAGCCAGCGATTCGAAAGCGATATCATCCACCCCGCAGAGAACCATCCCTCCCACGCGCTATGCCGACGTGCAGGGACAGGACCAAGCCGTCGAAGCCGTGCGCGATCTGATCGAACTACCATTGCGGCACGCCGATCTCTTC
This sequence comes from Myxococcota bacterium, assembly GCA_965140415.1. GTDB lineage: Bacteria > Myxococcota_A > SURF-8 > SURF-8 > SURF-8. The sequence goes on along the minus strand of OZ223209.1, from coordinate 1,148,825 downwards.
GTGCGTATTGGCGCAACGCCAAGAGCAGGCGGCGTCATTCTGGCCGGTCCTCCGGGAACGGGTAAAACCCTGCTGGCCCGCGCCGTGGCCGGGGAATGCGTCGCGCATGTCGAAACGGTTTCCGGCCCGGAGTTGCTCTCCAAGTGGGTCGGCGAGACGGAAGCCACCCTGCGATCCATCTTCGAGCGGGCAAAGACCCTCGCGCCCTCCGTCATTCTCTTCGACGAGATCGACTGTCTGGCCGTCTCTCGCGGTTCCGCTGACGCCCAGTATCAGAAGAGCATGGTCACGCAGCTGCTGGCACTGCTCGATGGCCTGGAAGATCGCGGCAACATTTTTGCCATCGCCACCACCAACCGGCCAGACGACATCGATCCGGCCTTACGGCGGCCCGGACGCTTTGATCGGGTGATCGACATGAGGCCGCCGGATGAAGCGGGACGCGTTGCCATCTTCAAACATTATCTGGAGCCGCTCGTCCTCAACCCCGCGCTCGATTCGGATCGTCTCGCCACGGAACTCGCTTCGCTCACCCCCGGCCTCACTGGAGCCGACATCGCCCATGTCTGCCAGAGCGCCGCGCGGCTCTGCGTGAAGGAGGCCAGCCGGAATAATCCAACGCCGGATGACCTGGCGATCCGTAAAAAGCATTTCCAGCAGGCGCTGCAGGAATTTTGTCTTCCTGATTCCATCCGCCCAAAAGATTCCGTTCCTCGCGGGCGGGACGCCTCTCGGTCCATTATCCCGACACAAGCTCCGAGATATCTGATGCGAGAATGAATGGGCACACGATCCGAACGGTTTGGAAATGAGAAAACCTTGTGATATTCGACATCGGTGGTGATAATATGCAACGCAATCCGATGATTATTATGATGGACGCCGGTCGGGTTTTCTGCGAAGCGTCGCAAGGACGTGTGTTGAATCGTATGAACAAGTTGAAGAAATACAGAGAGGATCGCCTGATGTCGAAGGCGGAGTTGGCCAGGCGAGCCGGCTTGTCGGCGCTGACCATCGACCGTATCGAGAAGGGCCATGCCTGCCGGATCGATACGCAGCGCCGGATACTGACGGCGCTCGATCTTGCAGTGGAGGACAAAAGTCTGCTTTTTGACGACACACCCGATCCGCCGCCGAATGAGGAGAGATGATGAACAAATCCGATCTGGTCGAGAAAGTGGCATCGCAAGCTGAAACCACAAAGAAGCAGGCTGAACAGGTTGTGAACCTGGTCTTCGACTCCATGTCCAACGCTCTGGCCAACGGCGACCGCATCGAGATTCGCGGATTCGGTACGTTCGTTTCCAAACATTATCCGGCCTACGAAGGGCGCAACCCGCGCACGGGTGAAGTGATCCAGGTGGACGAGAAGCATCTGCCGTTTTTTAAGGTCGGCAAGAACTTGCGGGAACGGGTGGATGGGAAAAGTTCACAGGCGTGACGCGTAACCGTAAATAAAGGCTCCTAAAATAATTCTCCGGTCCGAACTTGATCGGCTTTGCGGTTTGAATTGCCTTGACTATTGTAAGGAAAATAGGTTAATTTACCTTACAGAATATCGAGGATAATTATGGATAATAGCATAGAAAACAGGATAGTTAGTCGCATATACGGCAACGGTAGGGGTTGGTCTTTCTCACAGGCCGATTTCTCGGAGCTTGGTTCAACCGAGGCTATCCATGTGGCGCTCCATCGGCTAGAGAAAAAAGGCACGATCCGCCGGATTTTGCGCGGCATTTACGACTATCCGATCTACAGCGAGCTGTTGGAGAAACATTTGAGCCCGGACCTCGCAAAGGTTGCTTCTGCTCTGTCCCGGAAGTTCGGTTGGAGAATCCACCCGAGCGGGGCGGCGGCGTTGAACCTGATGGGCCTGTCCTCGCAGGTGCCCGGGCGAATCCTGTACATGTCGGACGGACCGACCCGGCGCTACGCGGTTGGCAAGACCGAACTCGTGTTCAGGCACACGGCTTTGAAAGAGGCCTCGTTCAAGTATGCAGAAAGCGCCCTGATCGTCCAGGGCCTGAAGTCGCTGGGCAAGGAGGCTGTCACCGACGAGGTCGTGGACAGGATCCGCAACTGGTTGCCCGAGAGCGAGAGGAAAAAAGTGCTTCGGGATACAAAGACAGTGACAGCCTGGGTGTACAGCGCCATACGGCGAATCTGCAGAGAGGAAGAGGATGCGGAAGATTGCGACACTGTCGCTGAAAGATCGTAGCGACCTGTTCACGGAGACGGCAGCGGTTCGGGGCTTGTCACCCGCCGTCATCGAGAAGGACTTCTGGACCTGCTGGGTGCTGGACAGACTGTTTTCGTCGGACTTTTTCAGGGATAGGATTCTGTTCAAGGGCGGCACATCCCTTTCCAAGGTCTTCGGTCTGATCGAACGCTTTTCCGAAGACATCGACCTGATCCTCGATTGGAACGAGGTGGCGGAGGAGAAGCCTGAGCTCGACCGATCCAAAACCAAGCAGGATCGTTTCAACAAGGCCACCAACGAACAGGCCCGGGTCTACCTGCGAGACCGTTTTCTACCGGCTGTTGTCGATCTCATCGAGGGCGTCGCTACGGCTGGTATCGATCCCCAAACGCCCGATGTGATCGACATCGTATATCCGGGCGCATTCAAGGAAACCTATTTGCGGCCCGAGATTCGACTCGAAGTGGGTCCGCTGGCAGCCTGGCTGCCCAATGCCGAATACGCCATCAAGCCCTATGCGGCGGAAGCATTTCCGAAGCTGTTCGAAGAACCGGAAGCCAGGGTCAAAGCCATCCTGGCCGAAAGAACCTTTTGGGAGAAGGCCACCATTCTGCACCAGGAAGCGCACCGGCCGCCGGACAAGCCGCAGCCGACCCGTTATTCCCGTCATTACTACGACCTGGTGCGCATGGTGCAATCGGACCGAAAGCGTGATTTCCTGACCAGTACGGATCTGCTGCCCGATGTCGTGGCCTTCAAGCAGAAGTTCTATCCCAGCAACTGGGCGCGCTACGACCTGGCCCGGATCGGCACGTTGAAACTGGTTCCGCCGGACCACGTCCGCGCCACACTGAAACGGGACTACGCTGAAATGCAGATCATGATCTTCGGTGAGGCGCCGGAGTTTGAAGAGATGCTTGAGGTGCTGGGGAAATTGGAAGCGGAGATCAATGAGGGTGAAACTGCGATAGACCCGGAGTGACGATGGGCGATCGCCTGAAGAAACTGCAAGCCGAGCTGGCGAGCCTCGATATTCGCCGCAACGAAATCCTCGAGGAAATCACCTCCCTGAACCAGTCCGAGCAACAACTGTCCGCCTTTGAGGAAGCGTCTGCACGCGTCAACGAGAAGTCATCCCCTGCCGAGAAAATAAGCTTGTTCCGGTCTTTGTTTCGAGGGCGGACAGATGTGTACCCCCGTCGCTTCAAAAGTCGAAAGACCGGGAAGTCCGGATACCAACCGGCCTGTGAGAATGAATGGAAGCCGGGCATATGCGAGAAGCCCCGCGTTCAATGCGCGAAATGTAAACACCGTCTGTTTCTGCCGCTTGCCGACCTTGTAATCGAAGCGCACCTGCGCGGTCACTGGCCGGGAGACCGGAAAAAAGAGGATTTCACCATCGGCGTCTATCCCATGCTGCTGGATGAGACCTGCTGGTTCATCGCTGCTGATTTCGACAAAGAGGAATGGCGAAGCGATATAAGCGCCTTCAGGCAAACCTGCGAGGAACTTAACATTCCGGTGGCGATTGAATGCTCCCGGTCGGGAAACGGTGGACATGCATGGATCTTCTTCAATGAACCGGTTCCCTGCGATGTGGCCAGAACGATGGCCTCCTGGTTGATCACGGTCACCATGGAGCGGCGGCCGGAGATCGATTTCAATTCCTATGATCGCCTGTTTCCGAACCAGGACACCTTGCCCAAGGGTGGCTTCGGCAACCTGATCGCCCTGCCGCTCCAGCAGAAACCGCGCAGTAAGGGCTTCAGCGTGTTCCTCGATTCGTCCCTATCTCCTTATCCCGATCAATGGGAATTCCTGTCTTCCATCCGCCGCATGTCCGGCGAGGAAGTGCAGGACTGGGCCAGGAAAGCGCTCGACTCCGGCCAGGTCACTGGTGTCAGGATGCCGGTGACAGACGAAGACTCCGACCGTCCGTGGGAGGCGCGACCCTCGCGCAAGCGGCGACGCGCCATTGCCGGTCCGTTCCCGGATTCCATGGAGATCGTCCTGGCCAACCAGGTGTTCGTTCCGAAGCAGAAGCTCTCACCATCCCTGCGAAATGCGATCGTCCGCATCGCCGCTTTTCAGAACCCGGACTTCTACCAGAAGCAGGCCATGCGCATGCCGATCTGGAATACGCCCAGAATCATCACATGCGCCGAGAACTTCCCCGAACATATCGCCCTGCCTCGCGGCTGCCAGGATGACCTCGTAGGACTCCTTGAAGAAAACGGAATCTCTGTTCAGATTTCGGATAAGCGCTTCACTGGAAATGCAATCAAGAGCAGGTTCCTTGGCGAACTCTATCCGGACCAGACCAAGGCAAGCAAAGCGTTGCTGGCCAAGGATGTTGGAGTCTTGGCTGCGACAACGGCCTTTGGTAAAACCGTGGTGGCCATGCATGTCCTGGCCAAGCGTGGGGTGAACACCTTGATCCTTGTTCATCGCAAGCAGTTGCTCGAACAATGGCTTGCTCGCCTTGGAGAGTTCCTGGATATCGATCCCACTGATATCGGTCGGATCGGCGGCGGAAAGAAGAAACCATCTGGAATCATCGATGTTGCCATCATACAAAGTTTCTGCCGGAAAGGCGTTGTCGACGATCGTGTCGCCGAGTACGGACACATCATCGTGGATGAATGTCATCATGTTTCCGCACCCAGTTTCGAGTCGATACTGCGTGAGTTCAAAGGCCGCTATGTCATGGGCCTGTCCGCAACGGTTACGCGCAAAGACGGACACCATCCCATCATCTTCATGAACTGCGGCCCGGTCCGTTACGCCGTTAATGCCAGGAAGAAGGCAATCGAACGACCATTCGAGCACCGACTCATTGTCAAGCGAACGCCCTTTTATCTGCCCAACCGCACGGCCTTTGACGACGAGCCGAAAATCACGGATCTCTATCAGATGCTGATCGCGGACCAGCGACGGAACGACATGATCGTGGCCGATGTCTTGGAGGCCTTGCGTGAGGGGCGTTGCCCGCTTCTGTTGACGGAACGGCGCAAGCACCTGGACATGCTGGAAGGCATGTTGCAAGATCAGGTCAAAAATCTCATCGTCTTCAAAGGGGGCATGAAGAAAAAGGATCTGAAGGCCACGGTTGAGAAATTGGATGGCCTGCCGGAAGGGGAGTCGCATCTCATCCTGGCCACGGGCCGCTTCCTCGGGGAAGGATTCGATCATCCTCGACTCGACACCCTGTTTCTGGCACTGCCCATCTCATGGAAAGGAACGCTTGCCCAATATGCCGGTCGCCTGCACCGCATCCATCACAGCAAGCGGGAAGTCATCATCTACGATTACGCCGACCTGAACGTCCCCATGCTGTCCCGCATGTTTGATCGTCGCCTCAAAGGCTATCGGTCTGTCGGGTATGATCTTGCTGATGAAGTGGATCTATTCGCCGAAATGTGATGTGTTACTACAACCAATTAATACCCATCGCATCGTTTTTCTAAAGTGTTTTTGCTAATAGCGACGATTCCAGTCGGACCAGGCTTCGCTCGGCCCGATTCAGGAGTTCGAGCAGGGTTTCGTCGAGTTCCAGCAGAGGGGCGGTGGGTGGAAGTGCATGCGGAATAAATGCCGCCAGCCGGTCATTGACCATTTCGCGAGGCTGTGCATTCGCATCACCACGCCGTCACCGCTTCCGTCACCGGTCTTTGGATGAGTTATGTCGTTGATAATAATGGACATTATGAGATTGTCACCGCGTCACCGCTTTTTCGGACATCTCTCTCAACTATACGTGTATGCGCACGCATGTGACGAACGCGAGGATGGCCTTCCCTCTGAGCTGCATTGCGTAAGATATGGCAAAAAAAGCGGTGACGCGGTGACAGGAGGACTTATCCACATGGAATTACAGGCGAATCCGTGTCACCGGTTACCGGTTACACGCGGTTACATCGGTGACACTTGCGGTGACAGTCCATAAGGGATCAGACGGTTGCTTTTGTCAGCCCGATGTTTGTGAACAATGCTCTGCTATCATTCGCCAGGAAAGAAACTTTTTCCAACCCCACTCTTTAGTAAAGCAGCCTTTACTTTCAACCTCGCTTTGCAATAACCATCCCGATTTGATCTGGAAAAAAGAATTGGCTACTCGGGCCACAATCGGCTATTATTGGGCTACTGCGCGAAGGCAACCGAGGAGAAACGATGCTGACACTGAAGAAAGACAGGCTGGCCGCGACATCGATCCCCGTCACTACCGGTTGGATGCTGGGCGTCTGCATGGAGGCGCGCGGCAAGCAGGAGTTATGGACCCGGCAGAAACCGGAAGTCCTCGCCGTGCTGCGCGAGCAGGCCATCATCCAGAGCGTCGAGTCCTCCAACCGCATCGAAGGAGTCACCGTCTCCCCCGAACGTCTGCGCCCCCTCGTGATTGGCAAAGCGCGGCCTCAAGACCGTCCGGAGGAGGAACTGGCAGGCTACCGCAAGGCGCTGGACTGGATCTTCTCCAGGAAACGACCGGTGGCGATGACGCCCGAGGTCATTCTCAAACTGCACGCCATGGCCCAGGGCGGCTTCTCCGGCGACGCAGGACGTTGGAAGGCCAGGAACAATGAAATCATCGAGATTCTGCCGAACGGCGAACGGCTGATTCGCTTCGTTCCGACGAGCGCCAAAGAGACTCCGAAAACCATCGAGCGCCTGTGCGCCGGCTATCGGGAAGGCATCGAGGAGCAGCAGATCCCGCCGCTGCTGCTCGTCGCCACCTTCGTTTTCGACCTGCTGTGTGTCCATCCCTTCCGGGACGGCAACGGTCGCGTCTCCCGGCTGGCGACGACGCTGTTGCTCAAGGACTTGGGTTTCGAGGTGAGCCGCTACGTCAGTCTCGAACGCCTCGTTGAAGAAGACAAGTCGGAATACTACCGGGTGCTGGCCGAGTGTTCGACCGGCTGGCATGAGGGAACAAACGAGATTCTCCCTTGGTGGAATTATTTCCTCAGCATCCTGCGCCAGGGCTATAGGGAGTTCGAACGCCAGGTGGAGTCCGCCGGCGGCCGCTCGGCCAAGAGCGATTGGGTGCGCCAGACTGTGCTCGCCCAGGTGGAGTCGTTCACGCTGGCCGATCTGGCCGCGCAACTGCCCGCCGCCAGCCGCCAACTCATCAAGAAGGTGCTTTCACAGATGAAAGATGAGGGGACCGTCAAGCTCACCGGCAAAGGCCGCGGCGCTCGCTGGGAGATTGTGAGATAGCCAGTCGGCTCCGAAGTGACGCATTTTCCGTCACCATGTCACTCCCGCGAAAAAGGCTCGTTCGCGGACACAGTGACAGAAAACATGTCCGCAGCCCTGTTTTCGCGCCTCCGGTGGCTGAGGGTTTTCGATGCGATTTCGGGGGCTGAAAGCAGGTCGGAGTCGACTTCCCAAAGAGATCACTAATAACCAAGTGATAATAAATAGATAGAACGTCTCTACGCCCCTTCGCCAGCCTCGGTTTGACCGAAAATACCCTGAAAATGCTTCCCACTGGAGACGAATTCCTCAATGATTTCAGTTTGGAATCTCGTTTTATGCTTCCCACTGGTGGGTATCCTTTGGGAATCGAAAACAAATCGCTCCCAAAGAGCGCAGGAATAGCCGTGTAATATCATGGCCTTCCAAGCCACCGTGACTTCCCAAAGAACACGCCGATTCCTTTGGGAAATGCTCCAAAAGAGACCACTATTAGTCAATAATATCGTTGGGTTGCGCTGCTAAAAGGACCGTTTCTTTGGGATTCGTTTCCCCTGGAGCAAAAACCGGGGTAGAAGGGGCGCGGCCATAGCCTGGCTTTATAATTTGTTCAACTGTTATCATTTTCATCTCATTGAGCCTCCTGACTATAGTCTTTGTTCCATCTATTAATTGCATCGCGAAATCGCTCGACAGATTTTCTAGCTCTGTGCGATTCCAGAGTACTTTTGAAAAATCTGTAACCTCCAAATTCATATTCAGAGGTGAGGGTATGATGGAAGTCGGAACAACTCCTTTATACACGGAGAGTGGTTTTTTCATACCGATAGGCTTCGCCTTTTATGAACCCCACGCATAGCGCGGGGTTTTCGATACATAATAAAACCGGGAGTTGGTTCAGGGCTCCCGGTTTGTTTTGCCTGCTGCAATGGCTGCAATGGCGGGAGAAGATCAGAAATCCTGAAAATCGGGATCACTATCCATTGGAATCACGTCTTCTGGAGATAGCATCATCCCCGAGCCATTGCTTCCTTCTTGTTTCCGGGCGGGAAGCGATTGCTTTTGGGGAGACCTGGAGAGCGATCTTGTTTTGCTTGCTCCAAAAGAGGTTCGATTCAACTTGAACCCGCCCACCATAGCGGCCAACTCTTCTGCTTGACTGTTCAACTCCTCGCTGGCGCTTGAAGACTCCTCGGAATTCGCCGCATTCTGCTGAGTAACCTTATCCATTTCGGCAACGGCTCTGTTAACCTGCTCGATACCATTGGATTGCTCCTGACTTGCCGTAGCGATTTCGCCTATGATGCCGGAAACTTTGGTGATACCAGCCACTATATCCTTAAGTTTAGCATTGACTTCTCCAGATACGGATTCGCCTTGATCGGCAAGACTTACGGATTCATTGATTAAGGATTCTGTCTTTTGGGCAGCATCCTTTGCGCGAAGCGCGAGATTGCGAACTTCCTCGGCGACGACCGCAAAACCTCGCCCGGCTTCACCGGCGCGAGCTGCCTCAACCGCTGCATTCAGAGCAAGAAGATTGGTCTGGAAGGCGATCTCGTTGATATCCTTGATGATCGCGGCCGTTCCTTCTGCCGATGTCTTAATTTTGACCATTGCTTCAGACATCTGAACCATAGCCTTACCGCCTTCGTTACTCGCGCCTTGAGCATCGCGAACCATGACATCCGCCTGCTTGGCATTATCGGCGTTCTGCTTAGTCATTGAGGCCATTTCTTCGAGGCTGGAGCTTGTTTCCTCTAGGCTCGATGCCTGCTCGCTCGCGCCTTCGGCCACGGCCTGACTGGAAGATGCAATCTGAGACGACGCACTAGTTACCTGTCCGACGGCTTCGGCCACCTGGCTCAAGGCATCGTGAAGCGCATTTGCCATCTGGTTAAGCGAATCCTTGATCTTGGCATGATCCCCTTGATAATTTCCTTTGACCCTTGCTGTCAAATCCCTCTCGGCTAGTGATTCGAGTACGGTCGCCGCTTCGTTGATCGGATCAAGAACGGCGTCGAGCGTTTTGTTGACACCATCAACGATTTTCTTAAAATCGCCTTCATGCTTCGTAGCATCGGCTCTGAAAGAAAGATTGCCGCCAACAGCCGCATCGACAAGCTTGCCGGCGTCTTCGATCAAAGCTTTTAAGTTCGCTCGAACGATCTCGATCGTATCGTTGATAAAAGCTTTTTTTCCTGGGAATTTTTCCAAATGTGCGTCAAAGTTGCCTTTCCCGAATTCGGCAATGCAGGCCATTGCTTTCTTTTTAACGGCGATATGGCCGTTTACCATATCGTTAACGCCCTCGGCCATCGTGGCAAACGCACCTTTGAATTTTCCTTTGTCCACCAATACATCGATATCGCCCGCATTGTGTTCGGCGGCCATGTGGTTCATCTCGTCGATTAGGAGATTGACAACCGTCTTCATCTTCAACATCGCATGCGCAAGAACATCCTTTTGAGATCGAGGAGCGATTTCGACGGACATATCCCCGTCCGATAATGCTCCGGCATTCTCAGCCAAACCTTTTTGTACCTCAATCATTTGCTGGAAGGAAGCAGCAAGTTCTCCAATCTCATCCCCTCGATTCATATTGATATCCTGATTGATATCGCCATGGGCAAGTGCATCGGCAATCTCAGCCATCTTTCTCACCGGTGTTGAAATGTTTTTCGAGAAGAAATACCCGATAAACAGCGCAATCAGAGAGCCGATAATCATGACAATCAGAATCAATGTTGAAGAGCTTTTTTCAGTTTCATTCAAGTGCAGGATTTCGGCTTTTGCAATATCCTTATTGATATCAATGATTTTACCGAGACTCTCTTCCGCCGCCCTGAAGCTGTCACGCAAGGGCGCGACTTGGCTGAATATTTTCTCGTCGATCTCTGCGATACGACTTTCTTTATCCTCCGTTTGTGCTTGCATGATCTGCTCTTTTTGTTTCAACAGCGAAACAAAAGCCGCATCTTCTGATTTCCATTCCTCCCACAATTTTGCGAAACGTTTCCATTCCGCAGCTTCTTCTTTTGTCTGGGGTAGGGGTTCGTATTGCTCTCTTGCAGCAGCCGCGCGTTCTAATGAATTTTCGATCCTCTTATATTGAATCGCCCGCTCGGTTGGATCATTAAATAATCGTCTCGACAACAAGCTTCTCTCTCCTACCATTACAGACGTTTGCGCTTCGCTCATTACAAGCAGCGCATCCACACTTGGCAGGCGTACCTCTCCCACTTCTATTCCGGCCTTTCCAATTTTATCGGAAGCGTTGAGCCCAACGATCCCGATTGCGACGCCGATCGCTGCAATAAAGGCAAACGCAGCAATTAACTTGGTTCCAATCTTCATGTTTTTCATCCTACTGTCTCCTTTTGCTCGGTTTAAAATGTTGAATTCCTCGAGATTTTACTCTTGGACTTGCGTCTCCATTTCACTCTGTTTTTGGGCGAGCACTCGCTGCTCTTCACCAGACAAAACCTTGTTGATGTCCAGTAAAAAGATGACACGCTCTTCGGCTTTACCAACTCCGAGGATGAATTCAGTGTCCACGGAAGCAGACCCGAAACTGGGAGACGGTTCGATCTGGGTAGCCTGAATATCCAGAACCTCCATCACTTCATCTACGATAATGCCCATCGTGATGTCACTATCGCGATACCGGAGCTGAACCACGATAATAACGGTTTGTTCATCAGGCTCCATTTCATCCATATTAAACTTGAGGCGTAGATCGATAACCGGAATCACCTTGCCTCGCAGGTTGATGATTCCCCGCATGAATGCTTCGGTTTTCGGCACCTTGGTGATGTCCATGTATCCAATGATTTCCTTAACCTTCAGAATCTGAAGTCCGTAGGCCTCTTTATCCAGTTTGAAAGTCATATACTTGCCTTTCAGCAAGTCTCCAATTGGTACGGTTTCTATCTCGTTGCCTGATTCCCGTTCAATTGCTGTTGGATTCTCGTGCATATTTTGGCCCTCCATATTTTCAGATTCCTTTTCTTTCAATGCTGAATCGAATCGCATGCTTATTTTCTTGGCACCTTGCCTTCTATATCTGTATCTGTTTTGCTCGATACCCTATTCAGCATTCTCATCAGGATGAGTTCGATGTGACGGGGTGGATCGTTCGATTGGGCAACATATCGTGGAAAGAGTTTCAGGGCGAGGTTCAGGCTTTCGATTTCCGTATCCGGCAGGGCGATTAACAATCGCAATCCATCGAATAATGGCTTTAATTCAAGAATCTGCTTGAGTCCTTCAAGCGAAATTGGCGCGATGAGCAGGGCTTCGATTTCCGTACGATTTTCAAGTAATGTTTTTCGAAAGGAAAGGAGATCCTCTTCCCACATCACCTGTTCCGAGTCGACCTGCTCGACAAGCCTGGATATTTTGCTTTTGTAGATCGAGAGATCATTGCTCCATATCAACAGCTTCATATCACCCATTCCCCTAAACAAGAAGAAACAATTACGGAGATGCTCTTGAACTTTAGCAAGAAACGGACCAGTTTTTAGAATGCGCGGACAGATGCCATAAATCACTGATAATATAGGCGTATTCCATCTTGCCTCGCTTTTCACTTAGAGCGAAGAAAACGATGTGTCTGCAAATTCGAGTCTGGGAATTTTGATTTGTCTGATTATTTAAGACGGCGGGAAAGGGCTGAAAGGTAAAGCTATTTCAATCTCAAGCCGTGCTTTTTAAGGGTGGAGTAAACTTGTGGTCGTGAAAGTTGAGAAATCGAACAAGCCTTCTCAATATTTCCTTCTGATTGATTGATGAGTTCACGCAGATAAGCTTTCTCAAAATTCATTCGCATTTCTTTTATTGGCTTTAGCTCAGAAAGACTCACATCTATATCACTGTTCGCGTTATAGCCCTCCTGCGAGTGATTTGGTATCGAAGCTTGGGCAACGGGAACTCGAATATTGATGGGCAGATGTTTGGCAAATAAAACTGGCTCAGCCCCTGCCTTTGAGACCGAACCGTATATGGCGTTTTCAAGTTCTCGCACATTTCCAGGCCAGTCGTAGGATTCGATCGCCTCATGGAAATTTTCAGAGATACCTTTAATTTCCCGACCCCGCAACCGGCATTCCTTAACAACAAAGTGACTTGCAAGGGTGGCTAGGTCTTCCATGCGCTCTCGAAGCGGAGGTATCGCTACGGTCAATGCTCGAATACGAAAAAGCAGATCCGAACGAAAGCGATTTTTCTCTACCAATTCATCCAAATTCTTATTGGTCGCGGAAATCAATCTGAAATCGCTTCGGACTTCATTTCTCGCTCCAACGGGTCTGAAGCATCTCTCCTGGATAACTCTCAAAAAAGATTTCTGTAGATCAAGGGGCATTTCGCCGATTTCATCAAGGAATAAAGTCCCACCGTCGGCATGCTTGATAAGGCCATCTTTTCGATTATCCGCTCCAGTAAACGACCCTTTCTCATATCCGAAAAGAATGCTTCCTACCAGATTTTCCGGTAGCGAAGCGCAGTCCACAACCACAAAAGGCTCGTTATGCCTGGAACTGTTTTCATGTATGCTTCTTGCGAATAGTTCCTTTCCAGTACCCGTTTCTCCCGAAATCAACGTGCTGACATCGCTGCTTGCCGCCTGCGCGGCGGTATCAAGACACGCTTTCATCCGCGATGAAGTTCCGACAATGTCCGGCGCATGATAAGCAATCTTTCGTTCTGATTTTTGTTTGCTTTCCCGGTATTGCAATGCTCGGGTCAAAGATAGAAGAATGGATTGGGTAGAGGATTGTTTGTGTATAAAATCCCAGGCTCCGCTAGTGATGGCGATCTCCGCACTTTTCGCATCGCCGTATCCGGATATGATGATTATTTCAGCCGCTTGTTCGAGTTGCTGTAGCCAAGGCAGAATTTCCAGTCCGGAACCATCAGGCAATTGAATGTCAAGAAAGACCACGTCGTAAATATTTCTCTGGGCCTTCTTCAGACCATCGGCAATATTGTGCGATACGGAAACGCCATGTCCGGCATGTTGAATATGTTCAGCCAGCATGTTGCAGTAATGCACGCTGTCGTCTATTATTAAAATATCGCTCATTTCTTGTTCCCGAAATTATAATCATCCAGTTCAGATCGAATTCGATGAGACAACTCAATGATATCAATAGGTTTCTGAAGAATTGTTTTGAATCCGAAACGACCGAATTCATTCCTCAACTCGGAAGGATTTCCTCCTGTCAGCATCATCACCTTGGTTGAAGGCGTAATTTCCGCGATTTTTCTAGCCAGTTCCATGCCGGTCATTACAGGCATGTTCTGGTCGGTGATAATCAAATCATATCCTTTAAGGTTCTTTAATATTTTCTCAACCGCTTCTTCTCCATTCGGACTAATAGTGACATGATATCCGAGCGATAAAAGCTTCTTGTTTATTATGCGAAGTACCGATGCGTCATCATCCACAAGCAGGATATTCTCGGTCCCTTCCGGACAGTATTCAGGGGTTTTGTTTGGATCATCAACCAAGGGATTGTTGTGCTCCTTATAGAATATTTCTGCTTCAATATTGTTGACTTCAATTGAGTTGCTGCGAACAATGTTCATCAGTTTTCTTGTAAGCTTTCTGGCATTCATACTTGCGGAAAGCAACTCTTCACTTGTTTCGTATTGCGTCGTATCCAGATCGAGTCTAAGTAATTCAATATTGCCGATCATCGCGGAAATCATGTTGTTCAGATCGTGCCCGACCTCTGATATTTGCCGAGACAATTCGTTCCATCCGTTTTTCGTATTACTGGGAGGTTGATTCATTGACTTAGATCCATTTTTTAAATGAAAAGACAGTATACGTGATCATTTATCCAGCGCCTCTCTAACTATTTTCGCCAACGCCTGTGGGGTGTACGGTTTGCCGATGAAATTCAGCCCTTTATCTAAAACACCGTGATGAACGATAACGTTCTCCGTATAGCCGGAGGTATACAGAATTTTAAGGTTCTGATGATCAGTCTGAAGTTTTCCGGCCAGTTGGCGACCGTTCATTCCGGGCATTATAATATCGGTCATCAATAGATCGGGTGTCAGATTCTCGGTATCAACGAGAGTGAGTGCGTCTGCACCCGATTTTGCCCAATGGACTTTATAGCCTTGCCGCTTCAGTATCTTGACCGCGATGTTGCGTACCATGTGCTCATCCTCAACGACAAGAACGGTTTCTGTCCCCGCGGGCAAATCGTCCCACGTAGCCGGTCTGTCGATTTTCTCCGCTTTGGCTTCGATTCTCGGGAAATATACCTTGAAGGTCGTTCCCTCTTCTGGCTCGGAATAGACTTCGATATTGCCCCCGTTCTGTTTGACCGCACCGTAAACCGTAGCCAGACCGAGCCCTGTTCCTTTGTCTTTGGGTTTTGTCGTGAAGAAAGGTTCGAACAACCGGGAGCGAACGTCTTCCGTCATGCCGATGCCATCATCGGACACAGCCATCATCACATACTCACCGGGGGTGACGTGTGCGTGCGTGCTGCTGTAGGTTTCGTCCAGCGTTACGTTGTCGGTTTCCAGAGTCAGCTTTCCACCATCCGGCATGGCGTCTCGTGCATTGACCGCCAGATTCATGAGAATCTGCTCCAGTTGCCCCGGATCGACCTTGGCCTGGCCGAGTTTTTTCTCTGGCCGGAAAACCAAGTCTATATCCTCGCCGATCAGGCGATGCAGCATTTTATAAGAATGTTCGATGATCTGATTGAGATCGAGAACTTTTGGAGCTATCAACTGTTTTCTTGAGAACGCCAAAAGCTGTCGGGTAAGATTGGCGGCGCTGTCGGCGGCCTGATTGATTTGCTCCAAAGCATCCCGCAGCGGGTCTCCATTGGGAAGGTCCATCAAAGCCAGAGAGACATTGCCCGTGATACCGGTGAGCAGATTGTTGAAATCGTGCGCCACGCCGCCCGCCAGGCGGCCTACGGCTTCCATTTTCATGGCCTGCTGGAGTTGGGTCTGAAGTTTTTCTCTTTCCTCATTATCCCGCTTGCGTTCCGTGATATCACGACTGCTGAAAAACAGTGCATACGGAATCAGATCTTCGGAAAACAGGTATTTGCCTTTCGTTTCGAGCCATTTGTAGTTACCATAAGCGCAGCGCTGGCGGTACTCGATGGTTCGGGTCGCTTCCGGTGTGGGGTTTGCACTAAGCTCTGCGAACTCCTTTGCAATGTATTCGGCATCCTCCAGGTGCACGTAATCAAAGACGCTGGTTCCAATAAGCTCTTCCGGTTCAAACCCGAGAATCCGGTGGGAGGGACCGACATAGGTGAACACGCCGGAAAGGTCGGTAATCGCAACCAGGTCGAACATGTGATCGGTGATGTTCTGGAGTAGGTCGGTCTTTTCCCGAAGCCGAACTTCCGCCTGCTTACGCTCGGTGATGTCAATGGCCATCTCGAAACGGACATTTCGACCATCGGACCACCTGATGATACGATCGGTTATAAGGAAATGCCTGTCTAGTTTAGGATTGTAATATTCCCAAATGTAGGGCTCTGGACTCTGTTCAACAATAATGGAATTTGTGCAGAACGGACAAGGAGAATCGAGCCCCTGGAATTCTTTGTAACAGATTCTGCCCACGACATCCTTTTGCAGAATATTTTTAAATGCAGGATTGACATATAGGATTTCATATGTATCCGGGTCCGTAATATAAGTCACCTCATCGATACTGCCAAAAATTGAAAGTAGCTGTTCCCGTTCCCTGAGGATTGCCTCTTCCGCCATCTTGCGGTCCGTAATTTCGTTGCAAAATCCAAGAAAGCGCTTATCTGAAAGCTTGACACCTGATACCTGCCACCAGCGAATCTCCCCGCTTTTGTGACGGAACACCAGTTCCCCATGCGCCTTGCCGGTCTCTACAACCTGTCGGAACTGAGCCAACCCGTCTTCCAGCCCCTCTTCTGGAAGCATGTCGGAGACGTTCATGGAAAGCAGTTCCTTCTCTGAATACCCCGATATTGAGGATGCAGCGGGGTTAACCTGGAGATAGCGGCCCTTTTCATCGGTGACGAAAACGCCGTAAGGGGTATTGGTGATGTAGTCGCGGTGGCGTTGCTCGCTTTTGGCGAGGGCTTCCATGGCTTTTTTAATATTGGTAATGTTGGTATGGGTGCCGTACATCAATAACGGTTTTCCGGCCTCATTCCGTTTCAGGACGCGACCGCGATCCAGTATCCAGACCCATTCGCCGGATTTGGAGCGCATACGGAACTCGCAGGAGTAATCCTTCGTCTTGCCTTCGATCGTATTCTTCAATTCAAGCTCTGCCCGATCAAGGTCTTCAGGATGAACCAAGCGTTTCCAGGTATCGTAACTGTAAGGCGTAAGTTCCTCAATGGTGTAACCCAGCATCTCCGCCCAGTTGCGGTTAAAGACGGTTTCATTGGTCTGCACGTTCCATTCCCAGGTTCCCAATGACGACCCCTCGATGACGAACTCCAGCCTTTCTCTTTTTTCACGCAAGGAATTTTCAACCTTTTTGCGTTCCGTCATATCCATAACGGTCGCCAATGCGAGATGCTTCTTACTTGGATCCTCTACAATTTCTCCGGTGACTCGAACCCAACGAATGCTTCCATCTCTATGGAAGTACCTCTTTTCAATTTCGTAATTGTTTGTTTCGCCGGTTTTCCGACTGGAAATTTCCTTCCGCTCTCTCTCCCAATCCTCATTGTGGGTGATGTCCTTGACCGTGAGATTGCGCAATTCCTCCTCGGAATAACCGAGCAAGGACTGGTATGCGCAATTCGCCTGCAAAAACCTTTGGGAAACCGGATCGACCAAGGCGATTCCGACGGGATTGTGTTCGTATAGGCCGCGAAACCATTCCTCACGCCAAAGCATCTCTTTTTCAAGTTTCTTGCGTTTGGTAATGTCGCGAGCTGTTCCCCAGAGATAGTCGATTTCGCCGTTCTCACTACGGACCGCGTAGGAGCGCAACTCGACGGGAAAAACCGTTCCATCCTTGCGGATATACTCCTTCTCATAAAGCCCCGAATAGCCTTGACCCAACAAGCGCTTTTGCCAGATTTCCGAGGATTCCCACTCGCGCCAGCGTTCTGGAGTGATCTCATAAAAATCATGCATCGCCAGCAATTCTTCCAAGCTGTATCCGAGCATCTCGCAATAGGAATCGTTGGCGTCAAGGATGCGTCCTTCCGCGTTCACCATGACGAAACCATCTCGGCTGTGCTCGAATATTTCCAGATAGCGCCGCCGGCTTTCCTCCAGACTGCGGGCTGTGGCGATTTTGTGCAGGGCGAAGGCCAGATCGCCCGCCACCTCGTTGAACAAGTCCTGCTCCTCTGCATCCCAGGCGTAGTCGGCTGGAACGGAAGCCGTCAGGATGCCGTAGGTCCGGCCATCGAAAGCCAGGCGGCGAACCAGCGCGGAGCGTCCTGCGTACTCAATCGAAAGCGGGCAATCGGGGCAGTCGGAACGGGGATCGCCCATCACGACAGTATTCTCGGACTCAAGCGCGCTTTTCATACAAGATGAATAGTCACCGCGCCGCAAGCGTTCGCGCATCGTTCCAAAGCCGCCATCAGAACCCGAAGAGGCGGCGGTAACGACCGGGTCAACACCCGAAAAACCTAGGGATCGGCCTGCCTCTCCGCCTAAAAGGGCGATCCAGACGTTCATGTAGCCCAATGTTTCGGTAAGATTCTCGCAGGCTCGTTCGATCAGCCGCTCCGGATTGTCCTCTTCCACAATAAGCTGATTTACATTGCGGATGCCTAAAAGAACGCGATGGATATGATCGAGTCGCTCATTTGTCCGGCTCAGTTCTTCGTTGCGGGTCTCACTCTCCCGGCGCGCCTGCTGCAAATCGGAAATATCGCTGACGATAACCAGTAATTCAGACATCGAAGCGGCGGATGTCTTTTGATGCGATGCATTATATGGCCTGGCTTCAATCCTCGCATGAAACGGAGGAGCGCCATTGCGCTTAATCCGCACAATAATCCTTTTATCGGCGGGGTTGCGAAAGAACACGCGAAAACGGGATAAAAAGATCGGGGTATCCTCTTCAAGAAGCGCATCCGCGAAGGATGTTCCACGGAAATCCTCGTCGGGACTTTCAACCAAGGCATGCCAGGTGGCGTTTGTCTTTCGGATGATGCCCGAGGCGTCGAGCACCACATATCCGACCGGAGCCTGCTGGAAAAGCGCCGAATAATGATCGTTCGTACGCTGAAGAGCCAACTGCGTATCGCGCAGTTCCTCGTTCTGGATTTCAAGCTCGGCCTGATGCACCGCCAGTTCATGCGCCAGCTTGCTGATGCTCCTGAGGTCGGCTGCCTGAAAGACTTCTGGTGATTTCGCCAGCAGTGCCTCCGCGCGTTTACGCAGTTCGTCGGCAGTGTTCGATCTGTCCGCACTCATGTATGAATCTCCTGCAATGATCCGTAAAGTCTTATAATCGTTCCTGTTTCATCTTGTTCTATTTGCCCGCGAGCGATGCAAGGCATAATCGAGCCATCGGCGCGTAAAGCATCCAATCTGAATTCATAGGCCTTTCCATGTTCCACGGCTTCCCGCACGGCCTCCTGTAAACGCGCCATTGATTCGGAAGTGTAGAGGGGAGCGTGTTCGGCAAAAGACGGCGCGCCAAGTTCCGGATCGCGTCCAAAAAGACGATACAGGTTCTCCGACCACGTTACGATATCGGTGGCTACTTCCCATGTCCAGCTGCCCATGCGGGCGGTCTTCTCGGCGTCAGCGAGAAGATGATACAGGCAACGGTGACGCTCTTCGCTTTCCTTCAGCGCTTCTTCAGCCTCCACGCGATCCGTCACGTCGAAGCAATGGCCGATGTATCCAATGAATTCACCTTCGTCGTTTGAACGAGGCACACCGTCGTCCTGAATCCAGCGATACTGCCCATCATGCCGCCGGAGTTGATAGGTCATACTGAAAGGCTCGCGTTTATCAAAGGCCGATACATAGGTCCGAAAGCAACGATCCAGGTCGTCGGGATGAACGCCCTCGGCCCAGCCATCGCCCATCTCCTGCTCAATCGTCCGTCCCGTGAATTCCAGCCAAACTTTATTGAAGTAATCGCATTTCTTGTCAAGACCAGAGGTCCAGATGAGAGCGCGGCCATTATCGGCGAGTGTCCGATAGCGCTGCTCGCTTTCATGCAACGCCTTCTCAGCCCGTTTACGTTCGGTGATGTCAACCAGTGTGATGACCACACCAGCCAAGGCTTGCGGTCCGACGCGATAGGGCAGCGTTCGCACCAAGTACCAACGGCCATCCCGGTCCAACGCCTCTCTTTCGAAGGATTTACCTTCTTCTTGCGTCTGCCTGGCCATTTCCACTGCGTCGAAATCCAGCAATTGGTGTGACAAATGTTGCAGAGGACGGCCCATATCGCTGTCCACCAGGTTGAACACTTTGGCCGTTTGTGGCGAGTAGCGACGGATACACATGTCTTCATCCAGAATCAGTGTCCCGATCCGGGAACTCGACAGCAGATTCTCCACGTCATTACGCGCCTCGGTCAACTCGATGATCTTGTTCTGATACTCCGTGTTGACCGTGTAGAGTTCCTCGTTGGTGCTCTGAAGTTCTTCGTTGGTGCTTTGCAACTCTTCGTTGCTTGCCAGCAGTTCTTCGTTCGTGGCTTGCAGTTCCTCGTTTGATGTTTCGAGCTCTTCGATTGTAGCCTGGAGGTTTTCGCGCGTGAATTGCAGTTCCTGCTCCAGATCCTGCAGGCGCTGGTCGGTTTCCTCGTCCAGGTCGTATTCAGCGGATGCTTCGCTGCTGCCGGGGGAACGATTCTCTCCCACTGTTTCAAAAAACACGACGACCAGCATCTCATCGTTCTTGCGTCCGGGCAGGAGCCGCAAACACAAACGCATCGCTTGTGTAACGTCGCCGTCCCGCAGACGCACATTGGAATAAGTCAACTCCTCGCCCGAACGTAGAACTTTCTGAATGCCCGTAGCCAGGGGAATGCCCAGTTCTCGGCTGACCATTTTCGAAATGTCGTAAACGGCGCGTCCTGTCGGCATACTGAAAATGCCCGAAGGATCGCCAAGCGTGTACAGGATTTCGAGGTGTTCATTGACCACCACCGCCAGCGGGACATACGAGTCCGCAAGCAAATCAAGCAAGCGCGTGATCAGTCTTTCGTGTTCGCGTGAACCGACCCGCCGGGGGCCGGCATACCCGCTTGCAGCCAACGGCAACATCCGCTCGTCGTGCTGCTGATTTTGTTGTCCGTCATACGTCAACCGGGTAGACGTTTTGCCTCTAAAACCGTAAATACGAGCCTTTCGATCGATGGGTTCAAAGTGGTCCTCCATCTCTCCAACCGTTTCGCTCGTGCCCAGCAGCAGAACGCCTCCGGGACGTAGCGAAAAGGCGAACATCTCCAACGCACGTTGCTGAAGGTTGCTTTGCAGATAGATCAGTAGGTTGCGGCAACTGACCATCTCAATGCGTGTAAACGGGGGATCCTTGACGAGGTTGTGCTGAGCGAAAACCACCATCTCACGCAGGTTTCGCGCCACCTGGTACTGGTCGCCACGGCGGTGGAAATATTTTGTCAGAAATGCCGGGCTCAAGTCGGCCGCGATACTCTCTGGATATATTCCCTGACCGGCTCTGGCGATCGCGTCACGGTCTATATCCGTCGCGAAAATTTTAATATCGCGAGCCAGCCCCAGCGCAGCCATTGTCTCGCGGCACAGAATTGCCAGCGTATAGGCTTCCTCTCCCGTCGAACAGCCCGCCACCCAGAAACGCATCTCATGGGTATTATTTTTTGTGAACAGTTCAGGGAGCACCCGTTCACGAAGCATGTCCATAACTTCGGGATCGCGGAAAAAGCTGGTCACGCCGATTAGCAACTCACGATAAAGCGCAGATATTTCGGCAGGTGTCTGCTCGGCATATCGGACGTAGGCCTCAAGATCCTCCGATTGCGTGACGGCAATGCGCCGATCAACGCGACGCGTTATAGTGCTGGGTTTGTAGTAAGTGAAGTCAACTTTGGTTTTGGCGCGTAAAAGCGAGAAAAGGCGAGTCATGCCCGTCTCATTTTCCAAACCCTGCTGTCGGCGCTCCTGTCGTGCGGCGTATGGGTGACGAAGACAGGCGATCAGTTGCGATGGCATGGCTTCCGGCGACAGGATAAAGTCCGCCAAACCTGTAGAAGCTGCCGAACGCGGCATGCCGTCGAACTTGGCGCTCCCTTCGTCCTGCACCAAAACGAGTCCGCCCCACTCCTTGACGGCCCGTACGCCTCGCGTTCCATCGCTTCCCGTACCGGACAGGATAACGGCGACAGCATGCTCACCCTGGTCTTCGGCCAACGAACGCAGAAAAATATCCACGGGCAGGTTGATGCTTTCACGCTGTTTCTGCTCCTCCAGCAGCAATTGGCCGTGGAAGATCGTCAGGTTTTTCTTGGGCGGTATCAAATAGATATGATTCGCCTCTGCCCGCATGCCTTCTTCGGCGCGACAGACGGGGATCTCGGTCTTGCGTGAAAGCAGCTCCACCATCAAGCTTTTGTAATCGGGTGATAGATGCTGCACCACCACAAAAGCCATTCCACTGTCAACGGGCATGTTTCTGAAGAAAGCCTCGATGGCTTCGAGGCCGCCCGCCGAGGCTCCGATGCCAACAATCGCAGCTGGTTTTCCTGCATCGTTTTCGGGTTTATCGACCATATTGGGATTTTTGTCTCTCTCCATTACCAAATCAACCTTTCAGGATTACCCATCATGCCTCTAATACCTTACGTATCATTCTCGCCAGCTCCGATGGTGTGAAGGGTTTTCCTATGAAATTCAAGCCTTCATCAAGAACGCCGTGATGAGCGATGGCGTTTTCCGTGTAACCCGATGTGTACAGCACTTTGATGCCGGCTCGCTTTTTCTCGATATACCGTGCAAGCTCTCGCCCGTTTTCGCCAGGCATCACGACATCGGTCATGAGCAGATCAATATCGGATTCATAATCATCGGATATCGTCCGGGCCTCTTCGGCTGAAACCGCTTCCAGCACCGCATATCCCAGTCTCTTGAGTATCTTCACGCCAACCGACCGGACCAGGTGTTCATCCTCAACCAGAAGTACTGTTTCCGTTCCGGTTTTCATTGAAGATATACTGTCTCTTGCTGAAGTGGATTCGGCGGCATCTCTCGTACTCGGCAAATACACTTTGAATGTCGTTCCCTTGCCCGGCTCCGAATACACCTCAATGTGCCCTTCATGCTGCTTGATGATTCCGTAGATCGTGGCAAGCCCCAGTCCGGTTCCCTGACCCTGCGGCTTGGTGGTAAAGAAGGGCTCGAAAATATGTTTGCGGGTTTCCTCGTCCATTCCCGTGCCGGTATCACTGACGACCATCAGCACGTATCGCCCCGGCGTTACGTACTTGTGATTTTCGCAGTAGCTTTCGTCAAGTTCGGTATCCGAGGTCTCTATAGTCAATTTCCCGCCATTCGGCATGGCGTCACGCGCATTCACGCAAAGATTGATGACAACCTGTTCGATCTGGCCTAGGTCCGCATGAACTCTTCCCAATCTTCTTTTCGGTGAGAACGTGAACGAAACATCTTCTCCGATCAGACGCACCAGCATCTTCATGAGATCTTCGATCAGACGATTCAGGCTGATAACTTTAGGCTCCAGAATCTGCTTACGGCTGAAGGCCAAAAGCTGCCGAGTCAATCCGGCCGCTCTGTCAGAGGCATCGCTGATTTCTTTCAGAGTTTCCAATAACGAGGGATCAGACGCATAATCCATCATGGTCATGGATGCATTGCCGGAGATACCCGTGAGGATGTTGTTGAAATCATGCGCCACGCCACCGGCAAGCCGTCCGATAGCCTCCATTTTCATGGCTTGAGTCAACTGTTGTTCGAGCTTGTCTTTTTCATCTTCCGATTGCTTTCTTTCCGTTACGTCACGAACATTCAGGACAATGCCCCTGATCGTCTGCTCATCGAGCCAATTCGTACCAATGGCTTCAAGGTAAACCCACCCACCCTCTTTCCTTCGGTGCCGGTATTCAGCTTGCATTGTATGCTTCGGAGTTTTTACCAGCTGACTAAATGCCTCCGCTATTTTATTCACATCGTCGGGATGCAGGAAGTCGAAGCCTGTTTTGCCTATGCATTCTTCCTGCGTGTATCCGGTGATCCTCTCCACGGAATCACTGACATATAGCTCTTTGCCTGTTTCATCCAGAATTACCAGGATATCGTTTGAGTTCTGGATCAGTTTGCGGAAGCGTTCTTCACGCTGGATAAGGATATTTTCCGCCATCTTTCGATCCGTCACATCGGTCGTTACGCCAAACACATGGACCGGTTTTCCCTGTTCATCCCTGAAGAGCTTGCCCAGTGAATGAAGCCAGCGGATTTCTCCCGATGGCCAGACGACTCGATAGGTATTATCAAAGGGTAAGTCATCCTCAACACAACGCCTGCACGCCTCGATTCCCTGATCCCGGTCATCCGGATGTACGTGGGTCTGCACGCCATTAAGCGTTTCGTCAAAGGATTCAGGCGTCGTACCAAACAGCGCCGCACTTTCGCCAAACCAGCGGACCTGGTTCGTTTCAACTTCCCAGTCCCAGTAACCCATGTGGGCAACCTGCAAAGCCAGGTTAAGCCGCTGCTGGCTTTCTTCCAATGCCTCGTTCAGCCGTTTCTGCGCCGTAATATCACGCGCCATCAGAAGCCAGCCACCGAACTGTCCCGAAACATCCCGCAGAATTTCACCATGCACTTCGATGTCGATCATCTCACCATTTGCACGAATGGCCTTGTATTCACCTGGACCGGGATCCTTCCCTTCGAGCGTCAGACATTGATTGGCGATTACTTTTTCAGCTTCCTCTCCAGGCAGAAAGTCGAATATGCTTTTCCCCACAAGCAAGTTTCCCTGGCTGATGTCGAGGAGTGCGGAGGCCTGATCGTTTGCAAAGGTGATTGCTCCCTGATCATCGCAGATAAGTATCGCCTCGGGAGCCATACTGACAATGGTCGAGTATTTCTCCTCGCTCCGGCGAAGAGCTTCTTCGGCGTTCTTTCTATCGGTGATGTCTGTTGCTATGCTCAACAATGCCGGTTGATTTTTCCACTGCACCATCTTGGCATACACTTCAAGGGGAAAACAGCTTCCGTTTTTTCTGTAATGGGCCACTTCAAAAGAAGCTTCGCCATTCTCATCAATCAATCTGAAGCGTTCGTTCAGCAAGGCTTCACTTTCAGGAACATCCAAATCGTGCAGGTTGATGCCCGGAAATTCCTTATCATTGTATCCGTGCATTTCAAGGGTGCGCCTGTTGGCATACAAAAAGCGTCCATCGGTGTCATGTATTGTAATGGAATTGGGAGCGGCATCGATCATATCCGCCATCATACGCAATTCATTCTCTGTCTCTTTCAGATCAGTGATATCGCGAGCCGTTGAAATGGCCCCCAACGCATTGCCCTGTTCATCTTTAAGTACACGACACCACCATGCCAGCAAGCGGATTTCACCGTCTTTTCTCCGCTGCCAGCTTTCCACATAGATTGTATTTTCATTTCCAGAGAAAAGTGGAGACACAATCGAATACGTATGCTGCTCTCCCTCGAAATATAGACTTGCTTCTTTACCGATGATGTCTTCGCCGAAGAACTCCAGTCCGGGCTGATTCGCCCATGTATAAACTTTATTGACATCCACCTCCATAACGATGTCGGGAATGGCGGCCAATATGGATTGTTGACGCTCATTGATTCTGGCGACGGTTTCTTCTGCGCGTTTTTTATCAGTTATATCAATATAGGTTGTTAACGTCGCTGGTTCTCCAAGAAAATCAATTTTCGAGGAATGGCTTTGCGCCCATTTGATGCTGCTATCTTTCGTAACAATCCGGTATTCGCCTATCGAAGGGATATTTTCTCCTGACACCCGTCTTTGGAAAGAATCAATGAATCGTTCTCGATCATCCACGTGAATCAGGGAAATGAGTTCTTCCGACGCCATGTGCAAGAGCTCCTGTACATCATATCCGGTCAGAGTCCGCATGGCTGTATTGGCGAAACTCAACCGTAACGGACTGGCCTGTGCGATAACCACGCCCTGAAGAGAATTTTCCACCAATGTGCGATATTTCTCCTCGCTTTCCCGCAACTCATCTTCCATCCTGAGCCGCTCGGAAATATCTCTCGATATACCGAAAATGGCGGGTTGGGCGTTCCATCGACCTCGGGTAACCTTTGTCTCCACCGGAATCAATTCGCCGTCCTTTGCAAGGAGCGGAATATCGCAGATTTCCCGTTTTCCAGCCAGCATCTCTTCAACAATGCGCCCAGCTTCTTCTCTCCGGTCTTCCGGGTGAAAAGCCAGAACCGATTTATTGACGACTTCTTCCAACGAATAGCCAAGCCGATCGCTCACCGTATTATTCGTCTGAATCACCGTTCCGTTTTCGTCCATCACGAACAGAAAGTCATGAATGGTATTGAAAAAGGTTGTCAGATTCTCTCGCTGCACTTGCAATTCGGAAAAGATCCAGTGCCGGACGATGACGGCCCCGATTTGCCCGGCGATGGTCTCCAGAATCATTCTCGACTGCTGCGAAATATTTTCATCCGTGAAGGAACCAACATTCAGACAACCGACAGCCTTTCCTTCATGAATAATCGGGATAATGGCCAGCGCTTTGATCCGGCTTTCCGATGGGTTTGAACCGATTTCAGAGAGGATTTCTCGATGCGAAGCATATCGTGTCTTCTGTTTCCTAACCAATTGCGCCTGAGGACTATCCGCATCAAAGAAGATCATTTCTTCTAACAAAGCCGATGGAATGCCCTCGTGGTGAGAAAGCGTAAGCGATCCGTCATGTTCATTGATCAAGTAAATACCGCCGGCATCCAATCCGGAAATCTGGATAGAGGTCTCAAGAGAGGCGCGCAATGTTTCATTCAGATCATTTGCCCTTGCCAGCGTGACGGACAAATCCCGCTGCAATCGCAGGATTTCTTCCTGACGCTTTCTATCCGTTACATCGGTGGCAATCCCGCAAAGCGCAATCGCATCTCCATGCTCATTCCTGACAGCTTGTGTGCGGCAGTCCATGATGACTTCTTGCCCATCCGCCGTCAT
Source organism: Myxococcota bacterium (assembly GCA_965140415.1). Taxonomy (GTDB): domain Bacteria; phylum Myxococcota_A; class SURF-8; order SURF-8; family SURF-8. Next base: position 1,122,274 of record OZ223209.1, on the reverse strand, counting down.
ATTCAGGACTTCGCCGCGCCAGCCGCCTTCGCGTATCGTGGCTTCCACGATTTCACGCTGTGTGGCTCCCTTTTCCGGGTCTTCTCCGTACACCTCGGTCGTTCTCCCTAAAAGTTCTTCACGGGAATATCCGAGGGCTTTTACTTCGGAGTTGTTGACATAGGTAATTCGGCCCTGTAGATCCGTTATGGTGACACGATCTTCGATTTGGTTCAAGACGAGGGCCTGCAAGGCCAGTCGATCTTCGTATCCCTTTCTTTCCGTGATATCAATCGCGGTTTCCATCACCTGGACAACACGCCCGTCTTCATCCTTGATCGGATAAGCCGTGCTGAAATACCACTTGCTGTTTCGGGGATTATAGAATTCGCGTTTCTGAGTCTTTCCCGTTTCAAAACATTTCACAACCGGACAATCTTCAACGGGTGATTCCCGATTCTCGAAATGTTCGTAGCAGAAGCAACCGACCGGATCGCAGTCCGGAAACTCGTTTTTTGCGAAATCATTCGCCCAAAGCACACGCATGTCCTTGTCTAGCAGCGTAACGGCGATCTGCATGTTGGACAGCATATCCGCATAACGCCGGCGCTGATCGTCTATTTCTCGCTCCAGTTTCTGGGTCTCCGTAACGTCGCGCACAACGCATAGAACGGCGTCTTTCCCTTCGTATTCGATCCGGCTTCCGGAGGCTTCGACGATACACTTTTTTCCATCCTCTCTCTTCAGAGAGAACACTTGCAGGCCAAGGTTGTGCCCGCCGTTTTCGTAACGCTGATAAATCGAGGCTATGCGCTCCCTGTCAGCTGCATTGATGTATTGATAAATATCCGTATGAACAATACGTTCTAAAGGTTTGCCAAGCATGTCGGCAAAAGCCGGATTGCTGTAATGTAAAATGCCGTCAATGGAAATGCAGAATCCTTCATGCGCCGCATCCATCGCCGCCTTGTGCCGCTGTTCCTCCTCCAGAAGTTTCCGGGTTCTGAATTCCAGGAGATTCTCGACCGCCATCAGGCTTTTTTCCCGGTGCGCCTTCCGGATCAGTTCAACCAGATAATCATTCGAGCAAGGCTTGCGCACGAATGCGCTGGCCCCATTTTTCATGGCTTTTACCGCCAGTTCCGGGTCTTCGTCACCGGTAACGATAATGAAAACAGTTTTTGAACTCTGTGTTTCAAAGGCTTCGAGCAACTCCAGTCCGGTAGAATCCGGCAAATGCTGATCCAGAATCACGGTTTCGTGTCTGTACGTATCGAATAGCTTGCGAGCGGTCGCGCCGTCATAGGCGATGGACACATCGAAGCCGACCTGCTCCAGAACACGGCCCAGGTTATTAGCAAGGGTTTTTACGTCTTCAACGATAAGAAGAGAAGGTTTCTTTTCGGGCTGCTCACCCGAAATCAGTTCTTGGACAAAGCGCAGCAGATCATCCACTTTGTAAGGGGATTCAAGAAAGGCGTCCGCACCGGCGGCGCTCGATATCGAAAGTGTATCTTCGCCTCCGAACGTGGCCGAATTGGCCAGGATCGGCACTTGGTTCAGGTGGCTGTACTCAGGCGACCGCAGCAGGCGGCAAAAGCGCCAGCCGTCGATACCGGGCATATGCAGGTCGGTGATAATCAGATCGGGGATGTTTTCAGGGGTCATCGAGCGGAGCGCTTCCTCCGCGCTTTCATGGCAGGCGATATCGTATCCGGCCTTCTCAAGAATGGATCGCAAAAGCGTCAGCTGAAAAGACGTGTCGTTGACGGCGACAATACGCTTTTTCCGGTTATTGTTCTCCCCCATCAAGACCCCCTTGATTTTCGGAAACAAAGACGGTCACGCGGTTTCGTCCGTTCGTTTTGGACTGATACAGCGCTTTGTCCGCCTTTTTGATTTGCTCATCAAACGTAGAATTGGAGTCATTTACAATGGATGTATACATCCCAAGGCTGCACGTTACGGAAATGCTCGTTCCTGAAGGCAGAAGGAAAGGCCTCTCGGCGATAGTTTTTCGAACCCGCTCCGCGACCATCTTCCCTGTGGCTTCATCTGTCTCCGGCGCGATCAGCAGGAATTCTTCTCCGCCCATGCGACAGACGATGTCGCCTTGCCGCAAAAGCCTGCGAACGCGATCCGCGAATTGCTTCAACACCGCATCACCCGCATCATGGCCATGATCGTCATTGACACGTTTGAAAAAATCAATGTCCGCCATAATGAAGGTCACGGAAGGTGGGGAATATCCCACGCCTTCAAAACGCTGCTTGAGATCCCGATGAAGCGCCAGACGATTATAGAAGCCGGTGAGACCATCGGTCTTGGCAAGTTCATCCAGTTTTCTATTGGCCTCCACAAGCTCCCGTTGTAATTCCACAATCCTAAGACCTGCGCGTATTCGGACCCCCAACTCCTTGCTATCAAAAGGCTTGACCACATAATCATCCGCACCCTGGCTGATTCCCTCGATGATCTCCTCGCGAGCGCTTTTTCCCGTCACCATGATGAGATAGGAAAATTGGTGTGGCAACTCCGCTCTTATTTTCCGAACGACCTCCAGCCCGTCCATTTCAGGCATTTCCCAGTCGATGAGCGCCAGAGCCGGTGCATCGGGCTTTTGCAAAACATCCCAGGCCTCTTTGCCGTTCGAGGCGGAAATCGGCTCGTAACCCATCTTGGAAATGAAGCCCTCCATCACCATCCGGGAGGTCACGTCGTCCTCAGCGATCAGGATCGCTTCCTTTCGCTTTTCCGCATCAGCCATCAATGAATTCCTTCGTTTTCAATGTTTCAATCAGCTTGTCGAATTGTCCGCTCAGTCCGGGATATAAACTCATCGCTTCGTCGATTTCAGATGCTTTCAAGTGATTTTCCATGGCCAACGCCGTATTCTGCAATGCAGGCGCGCCAGCATTGCCCGCCGCGCCCTTGATGGAATGCGCCTGGCGCTGGGCCGCTTCACGATCGGATGTGTCGAGTTTTTCCTTGATGATGCGAATCTGCCGGGCGACGTCTTCCACAAACGCTGCTAGAATGGTTTTCATCAAATCTTCATCGCCGCTCAGACGGTCCAGCAAAGCGTTCGGATCGAAGATATTTTCATCCGTTTCCGTATCCACCTTGGAACTGGTTTGAGATTCTATAGGGTTCTTGTCCAAATCAGAATCGTCGTCTTCGAATTCATCGGCTGTGACCGTTGAAAATGTTTCGCTATCACCGTTAGGCAAAAGGGTTTTTACTTTGGGGCTTTTCTCCGGAACTCTGGCGATCGCTTCCTCAAGGGCGTCCCGTTTGATCGGTTTGGCCACGTAATCATCCATTCCAGCAGCGAGGCAAGCCTCCCGGTCGCCTTTCATGGCGTTTGCGGTCATGGCGATGATGGGCACATCGTGCTGAAGAACTTCGGAAGAAGGATTGCGGATAACGCCGGTCGCCTCAATGCCATCCATTTCCGGCATCTGCATGTCCATAAAGACCAAATCGAAACTCTCCCGGCATAGTCGCTCAACAGCGATTCTGCCGTTGTTTGCAATTTCAACAGAGAATCCGAGTTTGCCCAGCATTTCCTGCGCCACCATCTGGTTGAACACATTGTCTTCCACCAGCAACACCCGCCTGCCTTTAACCTTCGATTCGGCCAGCGAGTGGCGGGTGATAAATTTGCCTTTCCTTTCTCCGGCTCCGGAGCCGTCACGGGAACCGATGACCGTGACCAGGCAGTCGTACAGTTGGGATTGCTTGATCGGCTTGGTCAGATAGGCGTCGAATCCGAATTTCCGCAGGCGCTCCGCATCGCCTTTTTTACCTACCGAGGTCAGCATCACCAGAGCAGGTCTGCCCATCGTTTCCGACGCTCGTATTTTTTCGCCAACGCTCGCGCCGTCCATCTCCGGCATGCTCATGTCAAGAATCACCAGGCCGTAAGCATCGCTTTGTTCGCCAGCTTTAAACATCATCTCCAAGGCTTCGCGTCCGTTTCGGGCCACATCGAACCGGCACTCCCATGACTCCAGCATGGCGGATATCACCATCCGGTTTGAGTCGTTATCATCCACGGCGAGAATGCGCACGTTGCGAATATCGCCGGGGAGCGATGACAACTCCGGATAATCGGAATCGGATTGTCTACCCAGACGCGCCGTGAACCAGAATCGCGAACCTTCTCCCTCCTTGCTCTCCACGCCGATTTCGCCGCCCATCATCTCTGAGAGACGTTTGGAGATGGAAAGTCCCAGTCCGGTTCCGCCGAATTGCCGTGTGGTGGATGCATCCGCCTGTGTAAAGGGTTGGAACAGTTTTTCCATCGCCGTTTGCGAAAGCCCGATACCGGTATCTTTCACATCAAACCGGATCAGGGCGTCATGTTCGCCGGATTCAACGATCTCGGCCAAGATGGAAATTTCGCCCTTCGTCGTAAACTTCACGGCGTTGTTGGTGAGGTTGGTGATAATCTGGCGTAATCGGGTAGGATCGCCGATCAGCCGGGTTGGAATATCCGGGGGCAGGAAGCAGACGAACTCCAGGCCTTTCTCATGGGCGCGAAGGGCGGCGACATCGCTGACATCCTCCAACAATGTCCGAAGATCGAAATCGATGTCTTCGATATCCAGTTTGTCCGCTTCGATTTTTGAATAGTCCAGAATATCGTTGATCAGCGCCAGCAGAGAATCCGCGCTTTGGGAAATTACGGCGACGTATTCCCGCTGCCGGTCGGATAGCTCCATGTCCAGCAGCAGGTCCGACATGCCCACAACCGCATTCATTGGTGTTCGGATCTCGTGGCTCATGTTGGCCAGAAACTGGCTTTTTGCGATATTGGCGGCCTCCGCCTGCACAGCCATCTCGCGGGCCTGGATCGTGGCTTCTTCCAGTTGTCGGTTGGTGTTGAGGAGCTGTCTTTCCGTCTGCTTGCGGTCGGTGATGTCGGTTGAGATATTTCCGGTTCCGGTAAGTTTTCCATCCGAGTTGAATATGGGGTATTTCTTGGTTAATACCGTCCGCACCTCTCCGGTGGACAAAATGACTGGCTCTTCGCGAATTATAAACTCTCCCTGTGACAGTTCTTGTGCTCTGCGTTCGTCTTCCATGTAACTCCGAACCGGCTCATCTTCTTGGCTGATCCCGAATATCTCGGCATCTGTCTTGCCAATAAGTTCTTCAGACGTAGGATGGCCGCTGGCCTTGGCAAACGCTTCGTTTGTAGCCACAACTCGCAAATCCATGTCCTTAACAACGATAATGTTATCACTGTGTTTAACCACCGCTGCAAATGCTTCTCGCTCAAGCGCAATTCTTTTGAACTCAGTGATGTCGCGGATAAATTCGATAACCGCTTCCTGTTTGCCATCCGTACTTCTTAACGGATAGGCGTAGACCTCTAACCATTTACCCCCGCGGTTCTCCGGCAGCTGTATCACTTCGTACTCAGGTTGTCCCGATGCAAAGCAGCGCAGGGTCGGACAGGGATCACAGGCCGTTTCGGAACCATGGTAAGCCTCAAAGCACTTCTTCCCATCGAGAGGGCACTGCTTTGAATTCCAGTCACGCATGGTTTTGTTCGTCATACGAATGGAAAGGTCAGGATTGATGACGCTAATGCCATCCTGTACGCTCTCAAAAAGGTCCAGCATAAATTGGCGGCTCTTTTGGATCTCACTCTGGGCTTTCTTCTGCTCGGTAATGTCTCGTAGAAGTCCGATCGCATTCCATTGGCCGTCAATCTGGACCGCCGATAAAGAAAGCGAAACGGGAAATTCATGACCATCTTTGTGTGTCGTTTCTAATTCCAGCGTCTTTCCGACGGCATTTCCCTCGCCGGTGTTCTTGAACAGTCTAAAAGCTTTTCGATGCGCCTCCATAAACCTTTCCGGCGCGAAAACTTTATGAAAATTTCTCCCGACAATTTCATCGGATGGATACCCGAGAATTTTCTCGGCAGCAGGATTCCAGAAAGAAACAGCCCCCGAATTGTCGATCATGATAATGGCATCCTGGGTGGATGTCGTGATTGCACTTAGGCGAGCTTCTTTCTCAGAAAGCTCCGTTTCAGCCTGCTTGCGCTCGGTCACATCGTAGTTAATGCCCGTCATGCGAATGGGGTTTCCCTGCTCATCGCGCATAACCTTCGCGTAGGCTTTCAGGTAACGAATCTCACCGTTAGGACGCACAATGCGGAATTCGGTGTCGAACTCCTTTTGACCCGATAAAGCCAACTCAACCTCTTTGCTGCTTCGAGCCACATCATCAGGATGAACGCCGGCCTGCCATGCTTCGTACGCGCCTCCAAAGTCAACCTTGCGGACTCCATAAAGCCGGAACATCCATTCATCCCATTCCAGCCGGTTTTCAATCAGATCAAGGTTCCAAATGCCGAATCCGGCGGCATCCGCAGCCAATCTCATGTTTTCATTGTTTTTCAGAACGGCCTCTTCCGCCTTCTTCCTTTCGGTGATATCTGTATGTGATCCCGCCATGCGTATGGGCTTACCTTCATCGTTCCTTATCGCTTCTCCTCGCGCTAAAATGTCCACATCGTGGCCATCCTTGTGCTTCATGCGGAATTCGATCGAATAATTGTCGGATTCGCCGTTCAGGTATTTTTTTAGATTGGCTTGCACACCAGGTAAATCGTCCGGGTGGATATTATTGATGAAAGAGGGAAAAATATTGGGCAACTCGTCATCCCGGTAGCCCAGCATGCGTTTCCATTTCTCTGAAAGAAACAGGCTGTTGTCGAGAAGATTCCAATCCCAGATACCATCTTGACTGCCGTTTACGGCGAGAAGAAACTGTTCACGGCTTTTCTGAAGGTTTGTCGCAGTCTGTTTGATAGTCCTTCTTGAGAAAACGGTCCAAGCCAAGAATAAAATCAGCACGATAAACAACGCAATACCAAGCACAGCGGAACCCCAGTGCTGACGCAAGAGTTCGACCAGGGTTATCTTGCCGTAGTTTTTAAAAGGACCATAGCTCAGTTGCTGCATGGTTAACCGGACGGACTCATAGGGAAGCGGTGCTGTCCAGCCGGCGATATCCGCTCTGATAGCCGCTTCATCACTTTCCTCCATGTCAAGGAGGGCGGAAGAAACATGTGATGCCACTCTGATTGGAACGTGCGGCATGGCCGCAAACGGCCACTCAGGATACAGTTCCGTTGAGAGAAGGAATGGAAAGCCATTCTGCTTGAGTGCATGGATAATACGAATGTCCTTCATGCGGATCGTGCCTTCCTGGGCCATCCGCTCCAGCGTATCTGTCCGCACGGTCCCGACATCGGCGCGTCCATCCAGAACGGCGTTTACAACCGCGTCGTGCGTGCCTGCAAATTGCAGCGATCCAAAATCTTCGTAAGGAGTTATCCCTTCATCTTCCAGAACTTTTCGTGCGGCAAGCCAGCCCCCGAAAGACGATTCATCCACTGCCATGAAGGATCGACCGGGAAGATCATTCAGAGATTGGATCTTCTTGTTCGCAGCCTTTGTGAATATGACGCCGCCGAATTGAACCGAATGAATGTCACCCAGCTTATTTATCATGGTGGCGATTCGGTTTGCTTTGTATCCGACCTCTAGTTCGATATAATAGGAGGAGTTGGTCAGAATGAAGTCAATATTGGCGCTAGCTACTTCTTTTCGCAGTTCATCGAAGTCAAGCGGTTCAATCTGAAACACCGAGCCGGGGATCTGGCGTGAGAGGTAATCCGCGGTTGCCTGCCACTGCTCCAGACATTTCTGTTCTCCGCGCTTGGCTAAAACACCTATTCGAAACGTTGAGAGTGATTCGTTGAAATGGCGAAGATCGCTTTCGGCCTTTGCAAATTCCGGCATTACCATGAATGCAGCAAAAAACGTGAAGCCGATCATTACAGATCTAAAAAGCCCGTCCCAAACCACAATAACCTTGGAATTCCAAGTCATTAGCATTTCCTAAACAGATGCCATGTCGATTTCATCCGATTATACAATATACGTACCGTCGGCCTGACACCAAATTAATACTGTTTGTTTTTAAGTATTACCTAAGTATTATAGCGATTTCAGGTAGGTGATAAGCTTGAATGAACGATCTGATAGACCAAGTCTTTTGCGGATGTTATACCGATGGCTATCAATGCTTCTGAGTCCGATACCAAGCAACTTGGCGATTTCTTTGGAAGAAAGCCCCTGTTTGATCATTTCGCAGATCTGGATTTCACGCGGAGTCAGGCCAAGTTCGGGCCGAGCCAGTCTGGAACCTTTTTCGGAAAGCAGATCGCGCAGGCTGTTTTCCAGTAATTGAGCATATTCCTCCCGGCGTTCGCCGCTAGCTAATTTCATGCTTGAAACGATCGGAAGTACAATCTGCTCGATATTATTGGAGATTCTTCTCTCAAAGAGTTCACGTTCGACGCGTGCATGATCGATCAACTCCGAAAGCGCAATGTTCTTTCTTTCGAGAAGCCGGCTCTGTTCCTCCGCTTCCGTTTGGCGGTTCTTGATTTCTTCCTCAAGGAGCTTCAGCTCCGTAATATTCATTGCACAAAAGCAGATACCCGAAACGACATTATTTTCCCAAATCGGCAGATAATCGAGTGCAAACCAGAAAACCTTCCCCGATTGATCGCGGGTGCGCCATTCTCCTGCTGTTTTTTTCCCGTTCAGCGCTTTCCGGAAATTCAAGCGGAAGGATTCGATATCTTCCGGATGGGGAAAAACAAAAGCTGAATCACCTTCCTTTGCGTCATGTCCATAGACCTGTTTGATCCAGAACTCCGCAGTTTTGTTGAGCATCACGATCTCACCAGCCGACGAGAAAAGAACGATCGATTGCAAAGTGGTATCAAGCATGGCGCGCTTTCGCGCATTCAATTCCAGGAATTGGTTTTCCGCTTGTTTCCGCTCGGTGACGTTTCGCACCAGAACCAGGACCTCGTCTGGCGAGCATCGGAGCATTCGGGCCTCGTAATAATGGATGCCTCCGTCAACGGGCAGCGAATACTCGTATTCAAAAATCTCCCCCGTACTCAGAGAGGCTTTCACGTTCCGTTCGGTCATCTCGGCCAGTTCAGGAGGAAGCAGATCGTAGGCGTTTTTATTTAGCGCTTCCTCTTTCGGAATCAGGAGCTTTTCCGTTCTTCCCGCGTGGATGAAAACAAAGCGCAAATCCTTGTCGATTTTAAAGAGTAGATCCGGAATCGTTTCTGTTAGCGCCCGATAGGATGCTTCGCTTTTACGTAGTCGTTCCTCTGTTTGTTTACGCTCGGTGATATCGTTGATAATCGAAAATAGCCGTGTTTGATTCTGAATTTTTAGTGGAGTTGAGTAAGCCTCAACGTCACGAATCTGCCCATTTGCTAGCAAGTGCGGAAACTCGAAGATGTTAACCTGTTTGTTAAATGCTCTGCCCATTAATTCAGAAACTTCTGCCGATGGTAAAACATTTATTTGCTGGATTTTCATCTGCACCAAATTTTCCAGCGGGTATCCGTAATATCGAGCAGCGGCTTGATTGGCTTCAACAATTTGGCCAGTGTTGGGGTCAATGAGCAACATCACAGCTTCGTTTGCCTTGAACATTTCCCGGAACAGAGCCTCACTTGCGATCATTGCCTCCTCTGCCTGCTTGCGCTCGGTGATATCCCGGCCGATGCTGAGAAAGCCCTTTTTTCCTTCCCAAACAATCGGTTTGACCGACACTTCCAAACGCAATACGGAGCCGTCTTTCCGAAAGTGCCCGACTTCGAAGGTAGATTCGCCAAGTTCAATGATTTCGCGGGTGTGCGCCTCGATCTTCTCCGCGCTCTCCGGCACATCGAGTTCATGCAGGTTGATGGCGAAGAACTCTTCCGGCGTATAGCCGTGCAGCTCGAAGGTCTTGCGGTTGGCGTACACGAAGCGGCCTTCAGAATCGTGAACAGTGGCGGTGTTTGGAGCCGAATCCACCATTTCGGCAAGGGCGCTATTGCGATCCTCAATCAATTTCTTTTCGGTGATGTCGTAACCGAATACCACCAGATTCACGATATTGCCGTCGTCGTCTAGGATGGGATAACCGCGCAGGCGCCATATCCTTCCGTCCGGTGTTTTTCGCATCGTTTCCTGGGGTTCTTTCGTCTCCTTTGCCTTTAGCACCGGACAGCCTTCGCAGGGCTCTCTTTTCTGATTCCAGATTTCGTAGCAGCATTTCCCGACCAGATCCTCCATGTTTTTGCCTACAGATTCTCCCGCAGCTCGGTTGGCCCAGATCACTCTAAGATCCAGATCGTAGATTGCAAACATCTCGGTGGTTGAATCAAGAATGATACTCTTCTCATGTTCGGACTTCTTAAGAGCCCGTTCCATCAGCTTGTGCTCCGTAACATCCTGGTGGTTGCCGATCATGCGCACGGCCTCGCCATCTCTGGTGCGCTCCACGACCCTGGCCGTTGCCTTGATCCATCTATATTTCCCGCTTTTGGTTCTCAGTCGGAATTCGTTCTCGTAGCTGTCCTGTTTTGTCTCCAGAAACTCCGCCGCAACTGAAAGCGCGTGGTCCAGATCGTGCGGATGGATCAGCGCCTTCCAGTTGTCGAAATCGGCGGGGAATTCGTTGGGCTCATAGCCAAGCATGGTGTAGTAGCGGGGACTGAATTCCATTTCGTTTGTCAGAAAGTTCCACTTCCATAGGCCATCCGTTGTGGCGTTCACCGTCAATTCCAGTTCGCGGCGATGCTTTCGCGCTTCATCCTCAGCCGTCACGAGCCGTGTAATATCCGTGTGCGACCCGAGCATCCGCACGGGTTGCCCGCTTTCATCTCCGAAGACAGAGCCCTGCGCCAGAATCCAGCGGTACGAGCCGTCCTTGTGTAGGAAACGAAAGCGGATTTCAAAATCACGGCTCAGTGTGCGAATGTCTTCCTGCACAGTGGCGACGGTCTCCTCAAGATCCTCAGGGTGAACCCGGCTTCTCCACTCCTCGAAATCATCATTGATCTCGTGGTCTTCATAACCGATCTGCCGTTTCCATTCGACGGAGTAGTGAACCCTGTCCGTTTTCAGGTCCCAATCCCAGAAGCCCACGTTGGCCGCCTTCACCGCTTCCGTTTCACGTAGGAGGGATTCCTTCAAAGCCGCTTCGGTGTGGATTCGTTCGGTAACTTCGCGCAATGTAAACACAAGGTGGGTTACTTCGTTCCGGTGATTCTTTATCGGAATCAGGCTCCAATCCCAATAAGTGACGCCACGATCCGGCTGATCCGGGAATTCAAAAGGTTTGGCCGTAATGAAAAACGGTTCTCCATTATCAACAACCGACTGGAATATGGCTTCATTTTCCTGATGTGGATAGAGGTCGAAGAGATTCTTGCCTGGGAAATATGATGGCTCGAACCGACAGGATTTGGCGTATGCCTTATTGACCCAGATGAAATTGAATTTCCTATCCAGCAAAACGGTTAAAACATCGGTGTTGTCCAGAATACCGGAAAGCACTTGGTTTGATTCCTTCAGGCGGATTTCACTTTGTCGTATGGCTTCCTCCGCCCGCCTCTTTTCCGTGATGTCCGCGCCGAAGATCGCCACACGGTCGATGGTGCCGCTTTGATCCCGAATGGGGAAAATGTGATGACTGAAAATCCGGTCGTTCTTCACGTCATCAAACTGAACCATCCTCCCGGATTGCAGAGCTTCATTGACTTTTTGTTTGCGGCTCTCTCCTATCTCCTGCGGCAGATAATCGAAGACGTTCTTTCCGAGAAGGTCCTCAATGGAATGATCCAGCCGTTTTGCGAACATATCGTTGCCGTTGAGGACGATGCCGTTCGTGTCGATCAGAAAGGAGGACTCGGGCGAGGCTCCTAGAATCGCACCCATCGTCTGGTTGGAATCCTCGATTTCTTTCAAGTACCCCCTTACTTTTTCCCTCTGGCGCGTGGCGTGGATCATGCTGGCGCAGGTCGAAAGAAACGGCTCCAGAGCCTTCGCCATGTCTTCATCATAGCCGCCGGGTCGGTTGGCGATGCCCGCCACGCCGACGAGTTCCCCGCCAAAATAGAGGGGCAGACCCATGTACGCCTGGATGGAGGGATGCCCGGCGGGCAGGCCGCCGGAACGGGAGTCGTGCGGAGCGTCGTTGGCGATGACCAGCTTTCCCAAAACCGCAGGAGCGCCGCTCAGGTTGCTCAGGTTGCGAAACTCCAGATTGCGGGCCACGAGATCATTGTAGATCTTGCGGGAGTCGTCGTCCCAGGAGATGTCGGATAGCGCGAGGCTCAGTTTGTACAAATCGCCATTGTCGTCGCGCAGCACCTCGTCCAGAAAACCGTATTCACTGTCCGTCAGGCTGACGAGAGATTCCAGCAGAAACTTGAAGACCTCGCCCGAATCGTCGGTCGCCAGAAAGCGCTCGTGGGCTTTGCGGATGAAATCGAGAAGTGACTCTGAAAAAGACAGCGTTCCCGAGTCATTCTGGTTGTTGTCCTTCGCCATCGATTTCTCCGGTTTCCCTGCATGTGTGATAAGACAATCTTATCGTTTCAGGCTTACATACAACATAGCCTCGCTTCCAGCCATGGTTGATACATCTTTGGATATTTGAAGACTTCCGCATATTCGCGGATTTTACCTTTTTCTTAACAACAAGGTAGGTGACAGAGGGATTGTAGTGAATCAGATGCTAAATTGCAATGAATATCAATAAAGTAGGGAAAGTGGACCTGACCTATCCCCAGTAATTTTGAAAGGGACGCGCCATGGAGTAACCTCGGAAGTGTCTAGTTTCCATAATGAGGTGATCCATGACGAGTCCCCACGCCATTTTCTACTAGATCGAACGGCATGTAAAGCCAATGCGTGTCCCTGTCCAGCTTGAATGGGACAGTCGCGAGTGAGCGGATTTCGGTGCGTTTCGCTCTCTGAAAACTGAAAAATGAGACGGATCCGATCTTGGGAAGGCGATTGCGAGCTGGCGGAAAGAGGTCCAGAAAGGATTTCCTTACAGACGTAGCCTCCGTTGGCGACATCCGGGCGCACGTCGGCCCGTGATGGATCGCCAGGATGACCTTCGCGCCCGGAGAATCTACGCCGCCCGCTTCAGCTGATAGCCGGTGACCTTCGTCTCGGCGAAGCGCTTGACCTCTATGTGCTCCGGCACGGCCTTGGCAATTCTTGGAACGAAGGGGACGGCCTTGTCCCGGTAGACATCACTTGGCGTGGCACTGCCCAGAAACTCGTGCGGTCGCCAGTCGTTGTACCATTCCGCGAAGTCTTCGCAAAGCGCCAGCAGATGCTTGTACCCGCGTATAATGGCCACACGCTTGAGCCACTCGTATTTCAGGGTTTCGATCACCCGCTCCGTCACCGCGATGCTGCCATGTTGTCCTACCGCGCCGAAACGATGCTTGACCTGGTATTCATCCAAGCCCAGGAATTCCGCAAGGGCGGCGCTAATGAACTGTGTCCCCTGATCGCTGACCAGATGTTTGGGGACGCCGAATTGCGCGAAAGCCGCTTCCAGCGCGTTGATCACCCAGCCGGAGTTCGGACCTTCCAGGGGAGTCACGCAGACGACCTTGCGGGAGAAATGGTCGATGGCCACGAAGATGTAGATTTTCCATAAGCCCCAGTAATAGACCTCGGTCAAGTCCACGCTCCACAAATGGTTGGGATACCAGGCCGGAATCCGGCAGCTGTTTTCGTCCAGAAGCTCCCGTTTCTCCACGCATTTCGCCGGAGACGGATCTTTGGGCTGGGGACGATTGAGAATGTTGCGAACAGCGGAGGCGGACAGAAAGACGCCCAGCACCTTCGCCCAACGTGAATTTCGTGATAAAGCTAGAGTTCTTATTGCAACAGATGCAGGTGGTGAAGGACTTAATCTGCAGTTTTGCCATGTGGTGGTTAACTACGATTTGCCATGGAATCCGATGCGTATTGAACAAAGAATCGGTCGTGTTGATCGTATTGGCCAAAGCAAAATCGTGCGGGCAGTCAATTTTGTATATGAAAACTCAGTTGAATGCAGGGTTCGGGAAGTTCTTCAAACAAAACTGTCCATTATTCTGGATGAAATGGGCATTGATAAAGCCAACGATATTCTGGACACATCTCTATCTGGTGAAATGATCGAGAAGATGATGACTCAGGTCATTATGGAAGATTCTGATCCAGATATGGAGGTTGACCAAACTATAAAAAACCTGCAGGACGAAGTGCAGCAAGTTCGCAAGCAATGTGCCGTATATGGAATATCTGAAGATCCGGACTTGCAGACTGCTGAAAAACTACGAAGTCATCCTTTGCCCCACTGGATCGAACGAATGACGACGCACTATCTGAAAATGAAAGAGTGCAAGCTTGAAAAGGATCTTCTCGGTTGGAACTTTGAATGGCCAGATGGTGAAAGGGTGCAAAGCGGAGTTTTTCAATCCAAGAACCTCTTGTCTGATGGCAATCTCTTGTCACTTGAGAATGCACGGGTTCGTGGCTTAGCCATGAATCTTCCTCAATTTATTCCTGGGCAGCCTGTGCCTAATGTATCGATAAGCGGTCTTCCTAAGACGGTTACGGGTCTATGGGGGCTTTTTGAGATACGTATCTCTGTTCAGCAACCAGCCAACTCTCAAATCCGAATCCCTCTGATGAGGCGAAGCTACCTTCCGGCTTTCGTCAGCAATGAAGGAAAGCTGTTTATGCCAACTGCAAGACACATCTGGGATCAGTTGTTGACCAATGATGTTCGTATAGTTGACTTGATGGAATCTAATGAATCCAATGAGTTTGGAGAAAAGCTTCTATCCGAAGCTGAACAGGCCGGTCAAGAGTTGTTTGACACTATGCATGAAGCCCATTTGAAAGCAGTGACTCGTGAAGAAGAGCGTGGCAGGATCGCCTTTGCATCCCGTCGCAAAGCCATTGATCGACTAGGACTACCTGAAGTAAGGCTGTTCAGAATGTCTCGTCTGGAGGAAGATGAAGCACAGTGGAGAAGCGAGCTTAAATCGGCCCGGCAGATCGTACCGGAAATGCGGCCTCTTTTAATGCTCAATATTTGTGATGGAGGTGTTTGTGACTAGCTGGCGAGACACCATCCTTAAAGATTTCGTACCCAATGTTGCCAAACTAACTTTGGTATCCGATCCGGATTGTCTATTGACTGAAGAAAAGTTGGCAACAAAACTTAGAGAGCGTGGCTTCGATCTCATTGAATTTAACGATCCGATTGAGTTTAGATATGCCTATGAATCAAGATATCGCTCTATTTGGGACAGGGGAGAACACACAGACCTTGTAGTGATTCTGCGAATACAGGATACTGAATTTGATGCCCTTCCTTATGACCTACTGCAGGTAGGAAGAAAGCTTTCTTTCAACTTGGGAGAGATTTTTCCCAACATGAGCTATCCAGTTGTTGAACAGCTTGATCGTAGCCTGCTGGATTCATTATTTGAAGCTCAATCGAAAACACCAACCGATCGCATGGGCGATAACGCCACAAAAGACTTCATCCTTCACTACGTGTTTGGAGTTGCAGCAGAAGTCATTCTAACAGAAATTGAGCTTTTCCGTTTTCTGTTGCGCTTGCATTATGGGAGCACGGCCATTCCAGCTATATTGGCTGACAGGTTGATCGAGGTTCTAAAAAACAATAAGAGCTTTGAGAACTGGAAGTTGTCGAAAATCATTCCAGATGAAGACCTGTTTTTTACTTTTGTTCAAGAACGGTGGCCAGTATTTCTAGAGACTCTCAAACATTCAAACTCGGTTAAAAAAGACCGCACAGCCTATGGATTTAAGGTAGAAGGTCCGGAGATGCTACCTTTTGATCATCAGGATATACGAGTTTATATCGACAACTTGTTTATCGAAGGAAAGCTTTCACCTGTTGATTTACCAGATGTGGAGATAGAGAAGGATTCTTGGATTCTAAGCGGAATTTCAACATCAACGTCCGGCAACGAGGATCTCAGGATTTCTCGACTATTTGAACTCATTGAAG
This sequence comes from Myxococcota bacterium, assembly GCA_965140415.1. Lineage (GTDB taxonomy): Bacteria > Myxococcota_A > SURF-8 > SURF-8 > SURF-8. The sequence goes on along the minus strand of OZ223209.1, from coordinate 1,106,341 downwards.
CGACTCAACTATCGATAGAATCACGATATACGGACTGGCTTTCACTTGCCATGAAACGAGCTGAACTCTCGGCTCTGATATTTGCTGATAGTAGCTCAATACATTTAGACCGCTATAACGAGTTTAGCCTAAAGCTGAATAGCCTGTTTGCTGATTGGTTGGCGACACATTATGCCAGTCTGATCAATCTGCCGCCCTCGACCCCGGCAATGTTGCACCATGTTCCACGACACCTGGCTCGATATCTTGAAGATCAACAAAGCAACAAAATAGCCTTGTTAGTAATCGACGGGCTTTCGTTGGATCAATGGGTAACTGTCCGAAATATTATCCAGGATCAAAACAGTGAGCTGGTTCTACGTGAGTCTGCAACATTTGCATGGATACCAACGCTCACGTCAGTCTCCAGACAGTCAATATTCTCAGGCAAACCGCCAATCTATTTTCCATCCTCAATAAACTCAACAAACAGCGAAGAAAAGCTGTGGAAGCAATTTTGGCAAGGCTATGACATTTCCAAGTTAGATATAGCGTATAAACGTGGCCTCGGAGATGGAGATATTGAGGCCGTTATGGACAGTTTAATCAATCCAGCACAGACTAAGGTTGTCGGGCTTGTGATAGATAAAGTTGATAAGATCATGCATGGGATGCAGCTTGGAGCCGCAGGCATGCATAATCAGATAGATCAATGGTGTCGAGGCGAATACCTGGTTTCATTGCTTAATTATCTGGACAACCATGGATATCAAATTTGGATCACATCTGACCATGGCAACATAGAATCAATTGGCAAGGGGCGACCGACAGAAGGTGCTATTGCAGAAAGTCGTGGTGAAAGAGTTCGCATATATCCGACACCAGAGCTACGTTCTCAAGTATCGTCGAAAATTGCTTTTGGACATGAGTGGAAGCCCACGGGACTTCCTGACAATTATTTCCCATTGGTTGCCACCGGGAATGATGCATTTGTCAAAGAAGGCGACCAAATTATCGGCCATGGAGGTATTGCTATCGAAGAAGTTATTGTTCCTCTGGTCAAAGTTGAGAAGAGGAAGCAATAATGATCAAAAGGCACGAGAAACTAGGCATCAAGCAGACCATTCAAAAACAATGGATGGACTATGCTGTCAAAATGATGTTGGCAGGTCTTTCGGAAAAAGAGATTCGTGCTGAATTAAAGGGATATTTGGCAATAGAAAAACCATATAATGGAAGTGCTCCCCAAACTCATCAGTTTGTTATTCATTTTCTCGCTTCGTGGTTTGCACCGGACAAAGAGTTAACCCCCTTCAGGGATCATGCTCTTGAACTTATTCGCCATGAAAATCCCCAAAACTGGCTTCCATACCATTGGGCCGTAATCTCTGCATCTTATCCTTTCTGGTTTAATGTGGCAAAGCAGACAGGAAGGCTTTTTAACTTGCAGGATCAGATTACGCAGGCACAGGTGTTCTCTCGTCTCAAGGAACAATATGGTGATAGGGAAACAGTCGCCAGGAATGCCCGTTATGCAATCAGGTCCTTTGTTGCTTGGGGTGTTCTAAAGGATGCCAAGGCAAAAGGTTGCTATAAAAAAAGCAAAACAGTGGGAATCAGTGATCCAAATCTCACAATACTTCTCTATGAATCAGCTCTTCACACAACAAAAGAAGGCAAGATCGCATTCGAGCTGTTGAAAGACAATCCAGCATTTTTCCCATTTCATCTTCCCGAATTGACAGGTGATTTTGTCTCACAGCAGAGCAATGCAATCGACGTTGTTCGTTACGGTTTGGATGACGAACTTCTTAAATTACTGGAATAGTGCCTGCCACACTTCATTACTCGATACTCCTCGTCGCCTTGAACACGATCAGTAACCTGAACCGTTTTACTGGAAAGTTGCTTTATGACCCTGTTTCGATTTTGCCTTTACTGGCCCTTGATATTACTCGTTGATCAACTCTCGAAAATTGGCTATTCGCCCCATCCAAATGAACTTCGCCGACTCTACTCTGAGAACCTGGCTCTCAAGGCCGTCAATGAATCGTTGCGGAAGGAGTTGCATAAGGCTCGAAACAAGCGAACCCCGATGACGATTTCCACCCGATTATCTCAGGTCTATGCCTACTTGCTTACACGAGGAAACAAACTCTTTATCGATAAGTTCCTTGGTTCCAGCCCGACAACGATCAAGACATGGGCTACACGATTCCGACATCCTTTTACGAAACAGAAGAAACGAATGGGTCGACCGCCGGTAGACGAGGTGATCGTTAAATGGGTGCTGAGGATTAAGCGGGAGAATCCGAGGTTTGGTAGTCCGAAAATATCAGAGACGCTGGGTCGTATGGGGATTCGGGTGTCCATCTATACCGTCTCCAAAATCTTGAAAGAACATGGCCTGCATCCGATTGATGATCGTAGATCGAAATGGGAGAAGTGGGCAGGAACCTTCAAGGACGAAGTGTGGGCAATCGATTTTTTCTTCACTCATCTTCGTAAAGGAACGGAAGTCGCTGTGCTGTTGGTTTGCGACACCTTTACAAAAGAGCTTCTGGAACTTCGAGTCTTTGAAGGTCGTCGATTCATGGATTCATACGGAGTGGCCGGAGCACTGGTCGATGTATTCCGAAAATGGAAGCGACGTCCACAGAAGATTGTGCATGATCGCGATCCGCTTTTCAAAGGTCAGGTCATACGACTGCTGGCTGTGACCGAGATCAAGGAATTGAAATCTCCACCGAGATATCCGACCATGAATTGTTACGCCGAACGATCCGTGCAAAGCGTCAAATACGAATTGGTCAACCATATCAGAGCAGGGACGGTTGAGGAACTACAGAATTTTCTCGACGAGTACCAGACCTGGTTCAACGACTACCGTGCTCATCAAACCCTGAACGGCATGACACCGACCGAGTTCGCTTCCGGTAAACGGATTAGCGACGTAACCCGTATCGACGATGTACGCGATAAGCGGCTCGAAAGTGTCGAGTTTGCGGGTGGTAAGCTGGTTGGCTATCGTTGGGTAGACGAAGAGAAAAAGGCCGCCTGAGAGAACTCCGGATCGGCTATTATGCAATAGGATTGCAAAATTGCGAGTGGATCGCTGATGGGTTGGTATGCCTGAAAAGCGAAAACTCACAGGAATTGAACGAAAATGGATTGTGAGATGACATTGCTTATGACCAAAATCGAGACCAAAACGACGATTCGACGAAAATTGAGAATCATGAGCATTGCCAAATACTTAGAATGTAACTTTTCTGCAACTGCTTTATGGAAACCTGGTTTCCGCCCACCCGATGTCACACTCTAGCTTCTGAAAACCACGGAGACACTTCCAACTCCGGCATCTTTCCCTCCACCATCTTTCCCTACTGTTTTCCACCAGTTATCACTTTCACTCTGTTACTATGGCCAAGCGTCATCGCCCGAATCTGATCATCATGGACGTGATGATGCCGGGCGGGATGGACGGTCTGCAGGCAACTTCCAGCATCAAAGCCGAGAAATCGCTGCAGGACTGCAAAATCGTCATGCTGACGGCAAAAGGCCAGGAAGCGGACCGCGAGGCCGGGTTCAAGGCGGGCGCAGACGATTATTTCGCCAAACCATTCAGTCCACTCGATCTGATGCGCAAGGTGGACGAAGTGCTCGAACAATAACGGGTGGCAACCATGCCGGAAAGCAACGAAGACAAGATTATTCATCAGCAATTGGTCAAGTACGCCGAAGATGTTTCGCGAGTCTACAAGGAACTCAAAGAGGAAAACCGTCGTCTTCAGGAAACGCAGCGGGAGCTTGAAGAGAACTACTACGAAACGGTTCTGATGGGCTTCGATTTGATCAACCTTTACGATGAATTTCTCGGCGGTCATTGCAGACGCGTGGCGTATTATGCGGATCTGCTTGGCAAGCGCCTGGAGATAGGCAATCTGCGATTGAATGACCTGAAAATTGCCGCCCTGCTGCATGATATCGAACTGATCGGTATACCCCCGCGCAAAATACTGTTATTTTATTCCACTGACGTTAAAAAGCTTCCGGAAATGTATGTGAAGCATCCCGTTGTCCATATTCGCCCCATCGCCTCGTCGGAAAGATTTAAGAATGTCGCCAGTATCATCGCAGCCCATCATGAATATTTCAACGGAACCGGCTTTCCCAACCGCCTAAAAAGCACCGCCATTCCTTTGGAGAGCCGGATATTAACGGTGGTGGATCACTACGACATCCATCGGAATGTCAAAGCGTCCCGCATCTCTCCCGATAGAGTGATCGAACAATTGGCAAAAGATGCAGGCATTGCTTTCGATCCAGAGGTATTTATTGAGTTCAAACGACTGATTGTTGGCGATGATGATCCATTTAAGGAGAAGCTGCGCATAGCAATGGAAACACTGCGCGAGGGAATGATTCTTGCTGAACCAGTCATTACAACTGATGGAGTCAAACTGCTTGGTGCAGATACGGTGATTACCAATAATTATTTGGATCGGGTTCAGAGCTACATTCGTAGCGGACGACTGAAGTCTGAAGTAGATATCTACAAGCCTCGCCAGAAAGAGGAAGCAGCCGATGCCTGACGATACCCTAACCCCCAAAAACGACCAACTATCCAAATACGCTGAAGATCTTTCTCGCGTCTATCAGTCCGAAAAAAAGAAGCGGGAGGAACTTCAACGAGCCAACGAACAATTACAGATATACGCAAGAGAATTGAACGAAACCAACACCGCTTTGCAAGCCGCGCACCAGGCTTTGCAGGGATCCTACGCGGCCACCATTCAAAGACTGGTCACAGCGGCTGAATACAGGGATGAAGATACAGGCGATCATATCGTTCGTATGAGCCGGTACTCCGCCATGCTGGCTGAGAAACTAGGTTTTGAAAAAGCGCATGTTGAAGCGATTCTTCTGGCTGCACCAATGCATGATGTAGGCAAGATTGGCATACCGGATGCGATCCTGCTGAAAAAAGGAAGACTAACGAAAGAAGAATTCGATATCATCAAATCGCACACGATCATCGGGGCGCAGATTTTAGGTGAATCCGATGCGCTTGTTTTGCAGTGGGCGAATCAGATTGCCTTGAGTCATCACGAAAAATGGAACGGATCCGGATACCCTAAAGGACTCAAGGGCACTCAGATTCCCATCGTCGGTCGAATCGCCGCCGTGGCTGACGTTTTCGACGCTTTGACATCGCGACGGCCTTATAAAGAACCATTTCCCGTGGATGATGCTTTTCAGATCATCATGGACGATAGCGGAACGCATTTCGACCCAAAGCTCGCTAGGCTATTCCTCGAAAACCGGTTTGAGGTTTTGAAGATAAAGGATGAAGTTGGATAACCGCCGTGTGTCCCGAAAACTCTATCCGGGCATGATCCGGTGATGAATGACTGGTGAGAGACGACGTCATGAGCTTGGAAGGGACGGAAGAAAGCGATATTGGTGAGCCAAATCAGTGTCGCCCCTGCCTGAATTGTTCCTTGAAAAGCGAAAATGACGAGATTGGGTCAGACCTGTCCATCGGTTTCGATGCCGGGCCGACCTAGGAATCATCCAGCAGGAAGCCGGAATGAGTCAGGCCGCCAGCCGATAGCTGTGATGCAATCCGTTCAGTATCGGTTTGGAGACCAACTTACCCTGACCTTCAAGGTTCCGGCTATCAGCAATGTTTGCGGCTGGATTTGGAATCCGCTTGATACCTTGATGGTAACGCTCGTGATTGTAATACTCTTTGTATTCCCGAAGCACCCTCATCAGATGCCATTCATTGAGAAAGAGCATGTGGTCCAGGCACTCCAGGCGTAGCGTGCCGACGACGCGCTCGCAATGGGAGTTGGCATTGGGCGCTTGGAATGGGGTTGGAATTCCCCGGATACCCATAATCGTGACCAACCAATAGTCCAGCGACGAGCGGCAAGAAACCGATTTCCCCTTGAATTGAACTGTCACTGGTTTTCCCAACTGTCCGAAGATGCCGTCGTTGTCGTGAATCAGAAACTTAGGGCAATCATCCCAAGTGGCGTTGCGAATCTGCTGTTTGAGCCAGTCCAAGGTTGGGTGCAAGGTCACAGCGAGGTGAACGATTTTTCGACTTTCCAGTTCAATAATGATCAGGATGTAAATCCGGGCGAAGAAGAAAGTGAACTGGACACAGAAATCGAAGGACCAGATGACCGAAGCATGATTCTTGAGAAAGGTGCTCCACTGCTGGTTTCCACGGGGCGGTTTCGGCAGCTTGACCCGGTAGCGATCTACAGTACTTGGAGCGTGATCGACACCGAAAAGTTCTTTTAGCATCCCGGCGATTCGTTTTCCACTGTAGTCCGGGTGATCCGTGGAAATCCGTTTGATGAACACAATATGTTCTCTCGTGATGGGCGGTCTACCGATCATCTTTTCTGACTTTGATAACTTTCGCCAGTAGTCCTTGAATTTCCGGCGACGCCAACGGATGACCGTCTCCGGTTTGACAATGACCAGATGCTCTTTCCAGTCCGACCAGATCTTTGTCAAAGCGTTCCAGAAAAGTCGGTCCCGTTCTTTGAACCTCGGTCGTTTGATCCTCCGCTTGTAAACGGCCAGTTGCTGGCGTTGCAAGGCGACGAGCAGGATCAGTTTCCGATGGACATAAACGAATAGGAAGAGATTCAGGGCGGCCAATACCAAGATCATGAGCAAGAGTTTCATGCAAAACAGCTTTGCCAAGAGATCACGAAAATGCAAGTAACTTCAGCTTGGACGGAGATTTCGGGACGCACGCACTCGCGGTTAGCCTTCCTTGTAATTAGCAACACTTCGAAGGACATTATTGGCCGCGCAAATCGCCAGTCTCATCCGTGCCGTCGCTCCCCGATGCCCATAATGTCAAATAGTTGTCTCACGTCTAAATACTTGCGGAAGTGCGCATCAAGAAGGTTGTACTGCTCTTCGCGATAGGCATCGATCTCTTGAATGCCCTTTGCTGTTTCTATACTCCCGGCAAATTTACCGAATTCTTCCAGCCAGGCACGCCGGAAGCCTGGACTGTCGAACAGGCCGTGCAAATAGGTTCCCCAGATGCGACCGTCCGCCGTCTGCGCTCCATCCCGATCCTCGCATGGTAAGTCGTTGCGGTTGATAATACCTACCGGTGGCCGCTGAGCGTCTTCCCCTGTGGTACGTCCCATGTGGATTTCGTATGCGTCAAGCGCCTCTCCGTTTTCCTTCCAGTGCCCCCGAATACGGGTAAGCGTCTTTTCCTTTTCCAACGTCGTATCGACATCCAGTAACCCAAGTCCCTTTGTTTCACCCGGCGTACCCTCAACGCCGTGCGGATCGAGAATGCGTTTACCGAGAATCTGATAGCCGCCACAAATGCCGCCAATGCGACCACCATCATTTGCATAGGTACACAGGTTCGGAGCCCATCCCGTATTCCTCAACCAATCGGCGTCAAAGCGCACGTTTTTCGATCCCGGTAGAAATACAATATCATATCCTTCAAGTAAGCGAGGTCTTGAGAGGTAGTCGAGTCGCACGTTTGCTTCTCGGGCAAGCGGATTGAAATCAGTGAAGTTCGAAATATGCGGCAGGCGCAACACGGCGATGTTCATGCGAGAAGGTTCGAGGAGTTCCTTGGGGTCGATTTTTACGTCCAACGGCAGGCCGTCTTCGGAGTCGATATCGATGTGATGGAAGTACGGAATCAAGCCAAGCACGGGAAGGCCGGTCTTTTCCTCGATGTATTGAATGCCGTCCGTAAACAATTCTGCATCGCCACGAAAGCGGTTGATGATGAACCCCTTGATTCGTTTGTGGTCGCGCTCGGAAAGTACGGCCAGTGTGCCGATGATTTGTGCGAAGACACCGCCACGGTCGATGTCAGCCACCAGAATCACCGGCGCATCCACTGCGTGAGCTATCTTGAAGTTGACGAAATCCCGTGAGCGAAGATTGACTTCGGCGCATGAGCCAGCGCCCTCCATAACGACGACGTCATAGGCATTCTGCAAACGTGTAAGTGCTTTTCGAGCGTGGTCGAATAGGTTGTTCGTGTCATGAAAGTAATCTGATGCCTCTGAGTTACCCAGAGCTTTACCCATCAGAACAACCTGCGATCCGGTGTCCGAACTCGGTTTCAATAACACCGGGTTCATATCCACGTGAGGATCGACACCCGCAGCTTGGGCCTGTACGACCTGTGCGCGGCCCATCTCAAGCCCTTCACTCGTCACCCAGGAGTTGTTGGACATGTTCTGGGCCTTGAACGGCGCTACCCGAATACCGTCGTTTTTCAGGATACGGCAGATGGCTGTGGCGACGATACTCTTCCCCACATCGGAGCCTGTACCGAGAATGCTTACACATGATCCAAGATATCTCTTCTCGTCTTTACCCATCATCTTGGACTTTCATGGAAATGCCGAGAACAAGCAACTCGATACGATTGGCGATTTAGACCGTTTGCTGGTTGGGAAATGCTTGCTTCTTTCTCGCAAGCCGAAAAAGCAAATACAAGAAACACGAACACCACGTAATGTTCAATCCTCAAAACCATGCTTTCCTTTTTCCCTGAATAGCAGTCCGATAAAGAACGGACCGCCGATAAGAGCGGTCAGGACACCGATTGGCAACTCCATGGGGGCCATGATCGTACGTGCGAATGTATCGCATATCACAAGGAACCCTGCTCCTGCAAAAGCGCTTCCTATCAATAGCGGTCCGTGAGAGGGACCGAGGATGAATCGGATGCTGTGCGGAACAATCAGCCCGACGAAACCAATGGGACCGGCGACACAAACCACCGAACTGACAAGCAACGATGAGGCAATGTACAGGGATTTCTGGGACCGTGTGACGTTGACGCCACGACTGTGGGCGGCCAGACCGCCGAAAGAGAGTTGATCCAGATCGCGGGATCGCAAAATAATCCAGAGCAACCCCGCACCCCAAAGTGGCAACAGGCTAATGATGGAGTCATAGCCGATGATGTCGAGTCCACCCATCATCCAGCGCATCATTTTATGGCTCTCGGTGAAGTCGGCCAAGTAGTGAGCAAAGAGAATCAAGGCAGAGTAAAAGAAACTAACCGCCACGCCCGCCAGGAGAAGCACCGTCGTTGGAAGGCGATTCCGGGTTCTTGCAAGCATGTACACGAGCAGAATTGTCCCACCGCTTCCAAGAAGCGAAAAGATCGGGATCGTTGAGAAGCCGAACAGTGAAATATCCAACCCCAGTTTGATGGCGAGTACGGCTCCGACCGCACCGCCACTTGAAACTCCTAATGTATAGGGGGTTGCAAGTGGATTTCTAAGTAGAGCCTGGAAAACAACACCTGACATTGCCAAAGCGACACCCGCCAACGCGCCCAGAACTACCCTTGGAAGGCGCGTGACAAACAGTATGCTGGCGTCCAGATTCCCCTGGATGTTGTGGATATTGGAAAAGGCCGCCGAAACATCGATCGGTGTCCCGCCGATCAGCGGGGCCATGACAATGGCGGTAACACTCAAGACGGCAATAACGGCAATCTTGAGCCAGACTCGTTTGGATGCAGTGGTAGGTGTCATATCGAGATGCTTCGGTGTGATTGAACATAGGGTCGTTGTGTGACGGAATCGACCCGCACGGTCGATTCAATTCCAAAGTGATCCAGCAACAGATCGGCTGATAGAATGGCATCAGGAGTTCCCTGCTTCACGATCTGCCCCTCGCTCATCACGATAATCCGGTCCGCGTGCAGTGCCGCCAGGTTGAGATCGTGTGTGACCGCCATCACGGCGAGTCCGCATTCTTCTTTCATTTCCGATAACAGTTCGTACACTCGCAGTTGATGTCGCAAATCGAGGGAATTGGTTGGTTCGTCGAGAAGGAGAACGGCGGTTTGCTGCGCGAAAGCAGATGCAAGTACAACTCTCTGGCGTTCCCCACCGGAAAGCTCCGTTACGATCCGATTGCGTAAATTCCAGACTTCCGTTCTGTGCATGGCCTGCTCGACCGCAGCTCGATCTTCGTCAGTCAGCGAACGAAATAGTCCCTGGTACGGTCTGCGACCAAGCAAAACATAATCGAATACGCGGTATGGAAAGTGGAAGGTCGTACTTTGGGGAAGAAAGGCGACATGCCGGGCCGCTTCCTGTCGTCGGAGCGAATTCATCTGCCGTTCCCCGTATCGAATCTCACCGCTGTCCACCTGGACAAATCCTATCAGGCTTTTCATTAGTGTGGACTTGCCCGATCCGTTCGGTCCAACGATTGCAAGAAACTCTCCTCTGGCCAAATCAATGGAGACCTCTTGTAAAATCGTTTTCGAGCCATATCCCGCGTTTATCTTATTCGCGGACAATACGGAAGTGTTCATCGTTGACTCTCCTTCGCCCCGTGAAGACATTCATAGAATGCTTTGGCGATTTCCGGCATTCTCGGTCCCTGCTTGTGCGCCCAGTCCGCTCCGATAATGCAAATGCGGTTGCTCTGGTAGGCGTCGATATAACCCAATGGCTTCCAGAGGGCGACTTCCTTTTGCCGGTCCTCCTCCGAGATAGGAGTGGGAAACAAAACGACAATCGCCTCCGGCGAGGCGCGAAGAATCGCTTCTTTCGAAATCATCGGGTATTTTGCCGGAGAATCCTCCACCATGTTTTCGCCGCCCGCGATTTCCAACATTTCATCGTGAAACGAACCTGTTCCCGATGTCCAGATATCACGCAACGAACCGGATTCATGTCCGATTATTATCAGCGTCTTTACCTTTTTGTGACCTTTCGTTTTCGAGCGGATGGTATCCAACTCCTTTTCGATGCGTGCATTTAGATTGTCGGCCTCCGTTTTGAGCCCGAGCCGTTCTCCGATGATACCAATGCTTTGCATGACGTCTCTGTACTTCTCGGTCTTCACCCGCAGTACAGGCAACCCGAGTTTGACGTATTTAGCCTTCAGTTCCTGTTGATTGTCCATAAGCAGGATCAGATCCGGTCGCAACCCCAGCACCGCATCGACATTAGGGTTGATCATGCCACCCACCCGGGTTTTGCGTGTCGCGTCCTCCGGAAAAGTACAGAAGTCCGAAACACCGACAACACGATCTCCCGCTCCCAAAGCATATGCAATCTCGGTCAGGCTCGGCAAGTGGGATACGATCCGTTGCGGATACCGTGTTTCCTTCGCCTCCTGTTTCGGTCGATCCTGTTGCGAGCAACTCGCCGAGGTGACGATAAGTAGAAGAAACAACCCTATTTTAAACCGGTTTGACATGAAGTCCTCGTTTCGTAACTGACGGACGGATCAGTAAAAGCGAATGTATCGCGGTGGAAGTCCGACGGTGGGATGAGAATTGATCATGCCATCGTAGTTAAATGAATCGTTTTCGATGGAATACAGATGAATGCCGGGATTGACGGGGTCTGCGTCACCGACATAAACCGAATTCGTCGCGTCGTCGGCAAGCAAACCGCCCATCCCATACGCCGATCCAGCTTCGTGAAGGACGCTCTCCTCTCCCGTTTCCAGATCGATCGCCACCAGTGTATCCAGGATGTTAGTTTCGAGATCCCCGTAACGGACGGCCAGCAGATAACGATCCTGCAACACATCAAGGTCAAAACCGTAGGGACGACCATTGCTGTCCTCTGCACGACGAAATACACTGACCTGTGGAGGATTTGCATCCAGATCGATTTGTACGATTCCCGAATGCTGAAGCTGGTCGTCGGTTCCCGCAATAAACAAACCACTGCACGACACATAAAGTGAATGATGACTCTTGCTGTAGACGATTCCGGTGCAGTTCGTGACCTCCGGTAATCTAACGAGTTCTACGACTTCATCACTTTCCACATCGATACCGACGACACGGCCTTCACCGCTTTCCTTGAAATCGTCGGTGAGATGATCGAGCGTCACCCATACAATGCCATCGGCATCGGCCATTTGATCAGGTCGCGCCTGTAAATTCGAATTCGTTTTCGTATCGGCGTAATCGGCAAGCGGAATCCTTCCCGTAATCACATTTGTGATGGGATCGACAATCAGAATATCATCTCCTCCGTCGAACTCCATGTCTCCCGGAGTCGGATTCTTTTCGTAACGGGTGATATAGGCCTTATTCTCCGACAACCAGAGAAAATCGTGTGGGTTGGAAGCGAAACCAGTAGCAACCGGCAACTGACCAATAACGGAAAAATCGTTCGGATCAACGAAGGTCAGGACGCTGTTCGGGTAGCGGTCTAGCAAGACGATCCAGTTTTTGTGATTATACGACCGTGGAAACACCACATCACCCGAGAGCGCAATAGACAGTCCCGAGGAGGATGAGCCCGAATTGACAATGTTTTCCCGAAAGAGAGAACGGGTTTCTCTGTCGATGATGGAAATCGAGGTCGAGAAGTAGTCCGTTCCGACGACGGCGATGGTCCAAGGCGGCGTTTCGTGCGACCCGGAATCATCATCTCCTTCTTGTAAATCCATATCGCCATCGAGGCGGTCAGGAGCCCCTTCGTCCCCGTCCGGTTCATCCGATAATCCCGACGTGTTGTCGATGCATCCGCCGCACAAGCCGGCGACGAACATCAAAACCAAAAGAACCTTTTTAGTCCGGGATAATATCGTCATCACAGCACCTTCATCGTAAACAAGAGGTGAAAGCTTCGACCCGCTAATGGATACCCAGCCAGATCGGACGTACGTTCGTCTGTCAAGTTATTGGCCGTAAAACTCAGTTTGGCCAGGGAGCGCTTCAATTCGATGCTCATACCGGTATTTAGATAGAAGCGATCCGACACCGAAACGAGATTGGCGTTGTCCAGAAAGTTACCCGCGATCCATTCCGAATCCAGAAACACGGACAATTCCTCAAGCGCTGGAATCTCCTTCACATACCCCTCGGCGCGCACATACCATTTGCTTGCCGGGCGAAACGGCAGGTGCCTGTCTTTTCTCGCTTCAATCTTACCAGTGTTGATTGCATCGAGAAGCGTGAAATTTCCGTTCAGCCGTAGATGGCCGAACAGATCGCTTCGCAATCCGGCTTCAACTCCCCACATACGCGCCCGGTCGACATTTTCGGCTTTGGCGATGTTCTGGGAGGTCTGGACGAACTGAATCAAGTTCGTGACGTCCGAATAGAAGCCGTACACTTCAAGGCGTAGGCGATAGGGATCGGGAAGCATATTGGAATCGTAGATGATCCCGCCGTCTACGTTGTAGGCGGACTCCGACTTCAACTCCGGATTTCCAATTACTCGACCCGAGTTTCCAAACAACTCAAACAGGGAGGGAAGGCGTACCGCCCGTCCACCCGATACGGTCAGTTTGGTGTCCGGGATGGAGGTGTTTACCAGAGCAACCCGCCAGGACCATTCCGTCTGCTCTGATTCTATCACGAGAGGCTGGTTGCCTGAGGTGACTTCCTTGTGAGCGAGATGACTGTCGGCCCATTCGACCCGTCCTGAAGGTAAAACCAACAGGTCGGCTGCATCGATCAGGAAACCGGTTTCCAGACCTGCCGAGATGGTGTGCCGGTCCGACTGCGCCGCCGATGTACTTTCCACCGAGGGTTCAAATCGTTCGTATCGATAAGCGGCCTGCGCGGACACATCCCACCAGGAAAACGGCTCCAGTTTCAGTGCTGTGGAAAGCAAAGGCGAAAAGGATCGATCCTCTGCATCGTCGCCAGTCAAGCCGATCTCGTCTAAAGGATCGCTGAATGTGGATTGCGTATACCGAAAACCGGCCTGGAAACTCCACTCGGCAAGACCGGCCAGGAATTCGCCTTTGACCGAAAGCACGGACAAACTGTCCATGACTCCGTATTGGCTTTCTTCAGTCTCGAACTGTCCCAGACCCGGCACGCCCTGGTCACGCCAGAAGAACCATTCCATCAGAGACAAAGTCCACTGCTCGTCAAGATGCAATCGGATCTTTCCAAGCAGATTGATCTGATCGAAACGGTTGTTCTGCCGCGTTACTCGTCTGTCGTCGGTACTGTCGAAGCGAGTACCGTTGTCGTTTATATATGGGAAAGTGCCTTCCCAACCGCTGTAATCCAGTCCAAGAGCAAGATCCCAGGTATCTTGCGGTTCGGAATAAAACAATCTCGCTTCTCTGGCGCCAAATGACCCGCCACCTACGGTAAGTGTTAGCTGTCGCTCGCGAGCTGTACGTGTCGTGATCGAAAGCGTGCCACCGATGGCGCTGGAGCCGAAGGCGAGCGGGGATACTCCTCGATAGATTTCAACGCGTTCGATGTTTCCTAGCGGAATACGGGACAGATCCACCGGACCGCCAGCCGCCGAATTCAGCGGAACGCCGTCCAGCACCACCAGCACTTGGTCGGAGGTGGAGCCGCGAATGGAAAGTGTGGAAAACGAAGCTGGTCCGCCGAGCTTTGTAACACGCACCCCGGCTTGCTGGTCGAGTACGTCAGGCATGGTATCCCCAGCATCATCGAAATCTTCGGGCAACAGGACCGATCCTGATGCGGCGCGATCCTGGCGGAGATCCCGCGATTCACGTGCGGCTCTGATCATCACCGGTGCAATGGAAAACGTTTCGTCGCCGCCTTCCACCGATTCGTCATCGTCCATCATTTCCATCTCGGCTTCGATATTGTTTTCCTGGACCGAATCATCCGAATTTTCGGGGGGTGTCTCCCCTGCAAAAGATGGAGAGACGAGGCATATCCATAGCCACAGCCCAGAGATGATCGCGTAGTTTCTCATTGAGGAATACCGGCTTACTGATTCAGGACACCCACCGCATCCAGGTCGAAACCCGCGCTGTCGGTGGTTGGATAGGGGTCGTAAATGACATGCCCGAAACTGTCCATGGCGCTCCCATCCCCGACGATATCCACGAATCGTACATATCGGATCGCGTCTAGATCAACCGAGCCGTCCCGCACTTCGGGACGATTGACGAACACCTCCAAATCGAAGGGATTACCGTAGCCTTGACGATATTTTCCTGCCAGTCCGTCGAAAAGCACCGTGTCGGTATTGCCGAAACCGCTGACCTCCGACTCTCCAAGGTAGGCGCTGTCGAAGCGTAGAAAGGTTTCGTTGTCGGAACTGATTTCTACGTAGGCAACTTCGAGAAACGTATCCGAAAAGCTGTTTTCAAACACGGTGAAGTCATAACCACTTCTGTTGGCAATAGGCGGATCGAAAGACAGCGTGATCTCACCGCCGCGTCCCAGACTGACGATGTCGAACGAGGTTCCCTCTGCCGCGCCGAGTGCCTTGTCAGGCGTTTGCCAGCCCTCAGTTACGTTTTCTCCGTACGTGACCGATTCGACTCCCGTGGCCCATCCAAGTATCGAGGTGTCATCCTTGGAAACAGCAGTCGATCCATCCTGTCCGGAGGCAGGCGGAAATGTTTCTTCCACATCATAGGTAAAAACAAAAGGTTGTGGTTCGCATTCGTCCGAAACCAGACGGGCGAAGATTTTGAATGCACCCGTGTTTTCAAAGGCCAGTGAATCCTGATCCAGCCAGGCGTCCGGCTCGGTTGCGCTCGGAGACGAGGCTTTTCCAACTTGAATCGCACCGGCTGAAGCACAGGTAAAGGAAAGTTCCGCACCTTTGTGAATCACCGTCATCGTTGGCGCTTGCGGAACCTCGCAAAGCAACAAGGTCTCGGCCTCTCCATCGCCATCCGTATCGCCATCGATATCATTATCAACATCGGTCTCGATATCGCCATCGGAAGAGCCGTCTACATCCGTGTCGGTACTGTCGCCATCCGATACGAGGTCGCTGTCCAGATCTCCATCGATCACTTCATCACCCTGTTCGGAGTCAAGATCCCCATCTTCGACCACCACCACACAGCGTCCACCGAGCGGCTCGTATCCTAATTCGCATTCGCACTCACCCGTTTCCGGATTGCAACATGCATGATCGGGACAATCGGCGTTGCGACAACGCTGCTGAGCGTCATTTTCGATCTCGATGTCGCCAATTTCGATGTCGCTATCTATGGAATCGGAATCACCATCCACAGAATCAGAATCGCTTTCTACACATCCACTGCATAAGAACAAAGTACAAATAAGCAGAGGGAGGAGCCAAATGGCTCCACCCTGACGGAACCATCCCCCAAACAGGTTTTGGAACGGATTCGATTTCATCATTTTGCCTCGTCCACGTATGGCGTCAATTTCGACCAGGAGGATGCGCCGCATCCTCCGCTGGACGGATCCGTCTCGTCCGCACGGGCGGCGCTGAGTGCGTCATTCTCGGTATCCGCATCATATACGGTCTGGCAGTACCACAATTCTAGACCGGAACCGGCATCGTACCAGGTCCAATCGATGCGGCTCCATTTGTCCCCGCCGGTTGGGTTATCCGTGTCGTTCTGAGCGCTCACCCACATTTCAACGTTCGAGAACTGGCTGATCTCGAAGTTGTAATCGTATTCCGGAAAGCCATCGGTGGACTGAAACCAGGTTTCACCCGAAATGGTGTGATTCATACCAAAGTTGTCCAACCAATCTCCCACCAGAATCAGATTGGATGTACCAAGTGTAAGTTTCGACCACGCCAAACCACCACAGCCACCAGAGGAAGGATCGGTCGCATCGGCTGCCGCCGTCGCCAGGGCATCCGCTTCCGTATCTGCACCATAGGCCGTCTGGCAGTACCACAATTCGACACCGCTACCGGAATCGTACCAGGTCCAGTCGAAGCGGCTCCATTTGTCGGGATTGTAGGCGTTATGTGTATTGTTTTGAGCGATGGCATATTGCGAATCGTTCGAGAATTGTGTGATGTGGAAATAGCTGGCGTTACCCCAACCGCCCTGGGTCCAGAGTGCGTCCGAGATCTCATGGCCGCCGCCGTAGTTATCGGCGTAGCTTCCGAAGATTGTCAGCGTCGTATCCGCAGAGGAAAGCTTCGACCACGAATAACCACTACAGCCGCCGCTGGACGGATCGGTCGCATCGGCTGCCTCCGTCGCCAGGGCATCCGCTTCCGTATCTGCGCCATAGGCCGTCTGACAGTACCAGAGCGCCAATCCTTCACCATCATCGTACCAGGTCCAGTCGTAGCGGCTCCATTTATCGGGACTGTAGGCGTTGTCTGGGCCATTTTGGGCGATGGCGTACTGATCCGCATTCGAGAACTGGCTGAAGAAGAAATGACTGGCTGCACCGTACCCGCTTTGCGTCCAGACTGTCTGCGTGATCTCGTGATGGCCATCGTAGCTGTCCTGGTAACTTCCAAAGATCGTGAGCATTGTGTTACCCGGCGTCGCCTTGGACCAGGAAAAGCCTCCGCAACCGCCACTGGAAGGGTCAGTAGAGTCGGCTGCGGGTGTGTTTAAAGCATCCGCTTCCGTATCGGCTCCGTAGACGGTCTGACAGTACCAGAGCGATTCGGATCGGCTTCCATCGTCGTACCAGGTCCAGTCGAAGCGGCTCCATTTTTCAGGGCTGTAGGCGTTGTTCGGACCGTTTTGGGCAATGAGATACGAATTCGCGTTGGAATACTGGCTGATAAAGAAATGGCTGGCCGCGCCGTAACCGCTTTGCGTCCAGACCGTCTGCGTGATCTCGTGATGGCCGCCAAAGCCATCGTCGTAGCTTCCGGTCACATCAAGTGCTTCCATCGTGCAGCCGACACCATCTGTCCAGTTCTCGTAGTCTTCATCACAGACGCAATTACCCGTCGCTTCATCGCAAGTGGCGTTGTCGAAGCAGTTCACACCATCGCAAAGATCAACTTCTCCGTCCGTGTCACCGTCAACAACATCACCATCGACCATATCTCCATCGACAGCATCGCCATCGGTGTCACCATCAACAGCATCACCATCGATCATATCTCCATCGACAGCATCACCATCGGTGTCTCCATCAACAGTATCGCCATCTATCATGTCACCATCGACAGCATCACCATCGGTGTCACCGTCAATCGTATCACCATCGATCATATCTCCATCGACAGCATCACCATCGGTGTCACCGTCAACCGTATCACCATCAATCATATCTCCATCGACAGCATCACCATCGGTGTCACCGTCAACCGTATCACCATCAATCTCATCCCCATCGATGTTGTCGCCGTCCACGTCGCCGTCTATCACCTCATCTTCATCGTCACCACAACCACTCAGTCCAAGAAGCAACAAGCTGAGCAGTAATACAAACACCATCATCATACTTCGTTTCATTTTCGATCTCCTCCATCGGTTCGAATTGTCTGTCCTCATTCGTTTTTCAACCATCGGCACTTACTATGTCGCATGTGCACTTCGACATCGATTTACCCAACTCTTGGTACCGACAATCCGAACATCAAAACAGACGCTCTTTACTGACAGTACTCAGGTCTCGGTCACCGCTACGAAAGGAGAATTTTTATAATATGCAGAAACAGCCGTACTCCCCTTCCGCGAGGGAAACATACGTCTTTGGTCGGGTTGCGGCAGGTCTTCCGGCTTACGGATCATCCTACTCCCGGCGCCTTCCCGGAATTTCTGTTCCAGTGGCTTGACTGCCGGTTTCGTCCCCGTTTACGGCGGCGGGACCGCGTCGGCTTTTAACCGACTTCCCTTGTCCGCAACGCAAAGACAGGTTAGATCGTACTCTATGGGTCCGATTGTTGTCAACGGGTTTCTCAAAATCGTTTCTTGACCGAACAACATGCCTTTGTTATTGAGTGGATTACTCAAGTTCGTAATTCGTGTTGTGCGTAGTTTGTGTCAAGGTATCGATTTCGAACAGGTAATGAGCGAGGCTGTCGATCATCTGAAAATTGAATCTTGCGATTTATCATCGCTGGAGGAAACATGGACATCGTGAAACGAGTGCTTCTCTCCTGGAGTTCGGGAAAAGACAGTGCGTATGCCTTGCTTCAATTGCGTCAAAGCGACAAGGTGAAAGTCGTCGGTTTGATCACGACTGTCAATGAAGGCTCTGGGACAATCCCCATTCATGAGACGGTAGCCAGCGACCTGCACAGACAAGCGCAAATGATCGGCCTACCACTTGTTACGGTTGGAATTCTGCAACCCTGTCCGAATGAGGAATACCGGAAGCGGTTTCTTGATGAAATCCGTTCCTTTCCTGGTTCTCGCATCGATGGCGTAGCTTTCGGTGATCTTTTTCTCGAAGACATCCGGGAATTCCGCGAGAACCTTTTTCAAGGTACCGGCATCGAACCTTTATTCCCGTTATGGGGAATTGATACCGCACGCTTGGCCGAGGATATAATCGAATCTGGCATTGTCGCAACCATAACGAGCGTCGATGCTTCGCGGCTCTCTCCCGATTTCATCGGACGTAAATATGACATGAACTTTCTAAATGACCTTCCTTCAGGAATCGACCCATGCGGCGAGAACGGAGAATTCCATACTTTTGTAGAAAGGCTCTAGCCACCTCCATCGTGACGGGTCTGATTCCCTGCGACAACCACTGCACTTTTCAATGCTGCGGTCTAAACCTGACGAAGAAAGCCCGATATCACATTGCGCCGTCTTCGCTGTGATCTATACTGGCCGCCCCTGACACCAAGCCCCTGATCATGTCTTCGATGTGCCAGATGATGGTCCCCATGGCATAAAAAGGCTCCCCAGCCACGAAATGGCGCTCGGAAACCTGCGATGGAATCGCGTCGGCTGATTCGAAGTTGCTGGAGTAATGATACTCCGATTGCCGATAGCGCAGGTCCAGCAGGTTACGCATTTCGATGCCCAGCGAGAAGTGGTACAATCTGATCTCACCACCCAGGTTCAACAAATACATGGGATCGCCTGTTTGCTTGAGCGGCAGTGGGCGTCCGGGCACATAGGTGAAGCCTAACCCGATGCGTCCAGTGACCGGCACCCCGGCCAACTCCCAATCACTGATCTGTCCATGCGCAGCCATATCCAGGCGTACGATCCACTCCGGTACGTAGGGAAGCAATTCCCCCGTATCGGCCAGGGTGGCATGTGCATAGCCCACGTTTAGCAGGCAGTCAAACCAGTTCCCGGCCATGAAACGCAGGCCCAAAAGTCCGGCATGCCGGTTGGATGCGCCAATTGGAATGTTACGTCCTGCGGTTTCGGAGAACAACATGTCCTGGGTGATATGCGTGTAAACGTAACTGGCTTGGGCGCTGACCGAGAAGGGATCGCCCGGTTTGCCTTGGCGATAGCTCAGGCCACCCTCGGCGGAATGTGCCTTGGCGAACGGCGCAGTCTCGTTGTCGGAAAGCGCCATCGCCTCTGTGGAACGTGTGCCCTGTCCGTAACTGCCCAACAGATGCAGTTGCTTGTGTAGCCGAATATCCATCGTGACACGAGGATTGACCGCATAGCCCAATGACTGGCTCGTCTGGCTCGGATCTCGTACACCTTCACGGTCGGATTCCGGTAGCATGTGATCGGTAACACCAAAGGAGAAGGCGTCCAGCCGCACGCCGCCTTTCAGCGCAAACCACCGACAGGGACGGAAATGCAGGCGCGCCCATCCTGCGATATTGAGGATTGTAAACGAGGTGTCGAAAACCCGTTTGTAAGGAATCGCTGTTACAGAACGCAGATGACGCTGACTGGTATCACCCTGATCGAAGCGCAAAGCATAACCGAAACTCAGAGCCTGTTCGTGACCCAGCAGAGTAGGTTTGTAGGTATAGTCCCCGCGCGATCCGGCAGTCAATACGTTATATCGCATCTCGGTTCCATCTCCGCGCTGCTCGTCGGCGACGTAGTTGCCTTCTCCGTCGGTGAGATCGTCGAGCAGCCAGCCGGTGAAATTGGTGCGAAGCCTCATGGTGCGCCAGCCTAAGAAAGCCACCTGTTGAAAGCGGGATTCCTTTGGACCTACGAGCGTGCGAAACGTGAACAGTATGCGGTTGCTCTCTCCACCCTGATTCGAATCGTAGGTATCGAAAAAACCCATGCGTCCGGCTTCGTAATCGTCTTCTCGGACGACCCCGGCCTGGTCGAATCGAGCCATGTATCCGTATATGCCAACGACATACTTGAAATTCAACCGTTGTATTTCCTGGGCATACTGTCCCAGCGCGGTGGCTCGTTTGGCTGCGCGATTAGGGCCATAGCCATCAGTCTCATAGTATTCAAAGGCCGCGAAGGTTTCGGTGTTCAAGTCTTCCGGTGCAATCAGGAACAGCGTGCGCTGCGAGTTCCAGCGCCCGTATCCGTACTTCACATACGATCCGCGCTCGGGTACACCCAGCTGATAGTCGGCAGAACCTGCAAAAGCGAAATCGCCCTGCTCAGGATCGAAGGGGCCTTCCTGAATCCGCACCGTCATAACCAGTTCGGGAGGAATAAACAACAGGTCCGCGTATCCGTGACCGTGAGGATTGCTCACTTCGTTTAGCGGCGCGCCACCGAGTGTGTATTCGATATCCTGACCCTCCTTGGCAGCGAAACCGCGCATGTACGTTTCGTGAGCGTGTCCCTCGCCTCCGTGGTTAAGCGTTAATACGCCTGGTGCCAACATGAGGTGCTCGGCGGCGTTTTTTCGCGGCACGATGTGAAGCTTGCCGATCTCGACTTCGTACTTAGATGCTGCAACGGTCGTATCCCTCTGTTGGCCGAACACGGTGATTTCCCCCAGCATGAACGTGCCATTGTCTTTCGGCGGTGCATCCCCTTGCGCGTCTTCCGGTTCCGGGTCCATCTCGATGATGATTTCCGCTTCACCATTTTCTACGGGAGAAGGCTCTGTTTGATCAACTGGATTATCGGCTTGCGAGGGCGTCTCCACTTCAACCGATGCCGGATCTTGTTCTACCAAGGTGGAAGGCAAGACCGGTTCTCCTTCAGTATTTGCTTCCGGTGGCGTCGCTTCAGCCGCTGGAGTTTCCTCTGGTTGTGGCTCATCCACAGCTTCGGCAGCCTCTGTGTCTTCCCCAGATGATTCTAGATCGACAGGTGGCTGATTCTGTGCCTGTGCTGAAGTGAAAAAGCACAGAAAACCCACCGTTATCAGAAGAATAGTGGTCGTTGTTACTATACGGTGCAAGCCGATTATCCGGCTTGTTGCTTCACTTTCATAGTCATGCATTACTCAATCTCCGACAGGCACAAGCCCACGCCGTTGAAATGAACCCCGTAGCGCGCGGCGTATTCAACAAAGGTCAAGAGCGTTAAGTCGTCCTGTGGAAGAACGGAGCCACTTGTATAGACAACACGGGAACCATCTTGATCGCGCAAGGGATCGTCGTTTGCATCGCGCAGATCGGTCAGATCCTGATAGGCAAGTTCGTTCTCCGTCACAGTCTCCGGCTCGCCTTCAACGTCGGCTACCGCCGCGAAAGCGTCGAAACGCAGGGATTCATCTCCGGCTGTGAGCGTATCCCAGAACAGGTGCAGCGCGTGGGCGTATATGAAAGCTCCGATGGTCTTGTTGGCTTCAATAGCGATACCTTTGGTCTGGTCCTTACCGTTGATACAGTCCGTGTAAAGAGTGGGAGTCTTAAGCCGCAACAGAAAATGCACCGTCTCGCCGTCTTTACTGGCGTCACCTTCTATCCAGTAGGAATAGCCGTTGGCGATCATTTCTTCAACGATGGCAGCATCGGCGTTCCGGTTTTCAGCCTGTTCGGTGGCCTCGAAGAATCGATATTGAAGATCCAAACGCGTTGCAGGCAGTCCCTCCAGGGTCACGATATCATGGTTGCTTCCGCTCGCTTTCTTCAGGTCGATAATTGCCGGACCGTTCCAGGAGCCGACGATCGATCCGCCATCGGATAGTTTGACGTCACCGATGACCACGACATAGTGCGTGAACTGCATCGACCATCCATCCACGAAAGCGTATTCCACGCCGCCCTCTGTGTAGGGAAATCCGGTTTCAAGTGCTTTGCCACCCCCTGCCTGAAGGCGTAGGCTGCCTTCTCCGGCATAATCTTCGCTGGTGCAACCGATGGTGAACAGGTTGATAAGAAGTGCTATGATTAACGCCAAGGTAAACTGTATGTTATCGTTTCGCATGATTGTCTCCTATCCTACTCTTGCCAAACGAGGCTGTAGGATTCGCGCGAACTTACACCATATTGCCACGCAAGGTATGCCTGGCTTTCTTCCCCGATTCGGCAGATGCCATCTCCAGCGTCCTCCAAACAGACTCCCGACTCGTCAATAATGGAAGCAAAGTCCAGATTGGTGAGTTGTCGATCGATGTGAATCTGTGTAACGGCCAGACCTTCTCTGCCATCCAACACGACATCCGCTGGGATGCTCTCCACGATGCGCATGGTGCCTTCGTCGGGAATCGTCAAATAACCGGAAAAGGCTACCTCTACATCATCCTTTTCGGCGATGCCGGAGATGGCAAAGGAGTGCCCATCCAGTGGTTCAAAAGCCGCGCCATCGGAAGCAGACGGAATCTCACCTGGGGGATGGAAATGCAACTCAAACATCTGGCAATGGCCTTTTTCTCCCTCGCTGATGCCGGTTGTGGTTGGTGATTCTGCCAACAGATCGATGACAACCTGTTGCCGGATTTCACCAAGGACCGTGCCTTTGTCGTACTGAGCATGGGCTGGGCAGGCGTAGGCGCTTTTTATTGAGAACAACCGGTCGAACAAACTCGCCTGCGCTTGGGAACTGTAGTAGTAAACAGGACCAACAGCCAGTACTGCCGACTCCAGTGTGATTTGCCAGCCCTTACTGTTGGTGAAAGTGTGGTTAGGCATGCCGGATTCGGTCACACCCTGCGCTGCCGTGTCGAACGACAGTGCCTCCCCGGCGGTTTCATCGCCACAACCCCAAATCGTCAAGACGATCAGTATGAGCAGTGCAATAGCCCAGTTATCGTGTTTTTGCGTGGACATATCGTCCTCCTTAATTCACGCAGAACACCCCGAAAACGTCCGCACGTCTGGAAAACAAGGACATGCGGACGATTGGGGTGTGGGATCTACTCGTGATCGTGGTCGTCTTCTTCATGTAACATGATGAGAAATTTTACCTCGGTATCCGCATTCACCTGGAATTCCACGATGGTCGGAACGGGATTTTCCCCATCACCGGTGTAGGTGGCGGAGATGTGGAAATGATCCACGAGGCTATCTGAACAGAAGCCGTTTGGGCCGGGATTCGTGAAGGGAACTTCCTCGCCGTCCTTGTCGTAGAAGGTCGCGACCACGCCCGTCGTATCCAGGAACATGACGTACTCACCGGTTTCCAGTACCGGAAAATGCACGTAATTCGAGCTGTTGGCTGCTAGAAGATGTGCCTCCATCACTTCATCCAGATGCGCGTGTGGCCCGGGAGTCGAATCCGTAGCGTCGAGATGGTGATCCTCCTCGATGTCGTCTTTGCCTTCGTTGAAAAATTTGCAAGCCATTTCCGGGAAGGTCAGCGAAGAAATGCAGTTCGTCGAATCGTCGGGGTCGACTTCGTAGTCCTCATCGCAATGGCATTCATCTCCATCCATGTGACCATGTCCACCACAAACCTCTTCGCCTTCTTCTTCGCAGACGGCCTCATCGGTTTCCTCGTGGCACTGACTCGTACCGCAGGGTTCAAGAGCCATGACACCGTCGATACAGTTTTGGGCGGTGTTGTCTACGCAGGCGAACTCGCCCTCCTCGCAGGTGATAGATTCATCCACACAGAACGCTTCGTAATGAGTGTGACCGTCATGTTGGTGGACATGCTCTACGCAAGTCAGGCCCAGCGCTTCGCAGTTTGAGCCTTCATGGAAATGCGGGTCCATGCCTTCCAGAACATGGCACCATAGGATCCGGTTGCTTTCGCATTTTTCCCAACCGTCGCGTTCGTCGGTGCAGACGCCATCCCAGGTGTCTCCATCCGTATTCGTTCCGTCATCGTCGCCGCCGCAGGCGGAAAGTAAAAGGGTAAAAGCAATCAAAAGGGTGTACTGCAAGATAACCTTGTATGAATTCATGGGTTTCTCCATTGTGTTGTAGTCGCATTTTCACTGTCTCTCCATAGGTACAGCCCGCCTTAAGCGCAAGCGCAAGCACCCGATGGAAGCTTCAGTTGATTCATCAATCGGTAAGACAGTTTCCAGCGGTCTTTGTGGGACCGTTGGATCGTTGTAGCTACGAACAATTACACGGGAGGTGAATTCATTGGGGCTAGCAAGTGTAGGTCGTCACGTATGAAAAGAGAGAGACCATACGGGAGACTTGTCTCCGCAGAAGGCGGTAGAATCCAGATATTGTCGACCAGGTTCAGGTTCTGGCTGGAAGGCTGATGAAGGAAGTGGTTGTAGGGACAGTCATGAGCGCAACTGTCACAACAGGAATGTGAATTCGCCTGGATACCCGGCTTGGATCGCGCCGTGGGAGGTTCATACTGGTGTAATTCTTCACTGGCGTGATTATGCAGGTGAACGAAGTGCCCGGTGTGCGGATCAATGGCATGCGGGAGTGAGATGAAGTGCAGGGTCAGAAGCAAAGTCCGCAGCACCAGCGCCGCCATGGCGGCGGTGCTTAAATATGTGGACAATTTCGAGTAGTAAAGGCTTCTTTTCTGCATATTAAATACAACCCTTCTTCAACAACAACTCTACATACTCTTCGTTCGCCGGAATGTCAATGAGCAAATCATCGGGCTTGTTTGCTATTGATATGTGAAACCCAAAAGCTACGAGAGAATGCTGCAAAACCAGCAAAGATTCATTAACGTCATACACTTAAAATCGCCTAGCCGCATCCCGTTTGACTTCCGGGGACAGGTGCATGTACCACATCGCTATATGGTTAGCGTTAACCAAGAGATTCCTTCTTCAGCAATCGACATGATATGCTTCAAAACAACTGCAATATCGCAAATAACAATCTTTCAAAGCATTACTTAATCAGCCGAAACAACTCGTGCTCTCAATCACTTAAATGGTCTCACTATTGCTTGATACAAGCACCATACACCAACTCATAAATAACTGAATCCGCTTTCAAGTGCATCGGGAAGCGGGTTTCGTGTTTTTTGGATCGCGAGAATTATTTTAAGCAAATTATGAATTGAATGTCAGTGCATATCGTGATAGGTTGGCGTCACTATTATCAAAACAGCTGAGGGATGCTGCGTACAGCGCATAGTAGTAGTTGCGTTGAGGTGCTCTTGAGGCGGACGTATGAAACTTGGGGATTTATGGAGAGTTGACATGCCTACCACACTGAGAATGCTATTCATTCTTTGTCTTGCTACAACCATGACATTGATTATTGCCTGTCAGGGTTCAACTAAAATATCAGAAGGTGATGATGATAATGATGCAGTCTCAGGATGCAAGAAAGATAGTGACTGCGAAGGTAGCAAGCATTGTATCGATGAAACCTGTCAGTATACATGTGAAACCGATACAGATTGCGATTTTGGATGGCGCTGTTACAACTATGAGTGTATCCCACTTCCAGATGGGGATTTTAGTAACGTGAATACGGATGGGGATTCATCGGACGGAGATGTACCGGATGGTGATACGAATAGCTGTACGGAAGACCAAACGATGTGTTTGTCCGAAAATCTGGCCACATGCATCGATGGTACCTGGTTCTACCAGAACTGTGAGGATTATTGTCAGCAAACCTTTGGATGCGGTTCGGTCGGATGCGGCGAAAAGCAAAACGAACAAGGGGAGCCTATAGATGCTTGTCTCTGTTCCAATTCTGTGGACGGTGATGAGGATTACGACATACTGGAAACCGATTGGGAGATTTATGAATCGGATTACGATTCTGCGGAGGGGGACCGCGAGAATTCATGGACTTGTTTAAATGACACCGACTGCCAGGACAATAACCCATGCACTGCTGACACATGCGAGTTGCTTTCGGGAACCTGTTCCAACGACCCCGACAATAATGGCGATGCCTGTGATGACCAGGATCCCTATACCTATGCCACTATTTGCTCCGCTGGAGAATGCATTGGCCAAAATTGTCCAGAAAACATGGCAAATTGTGAAGGTTCACAGACAGAATGCGCCACAGATCTAAATAACGATGCGTTAAATTGCGGTAGCTGTGGCAAGACGTGCCCGACCGATGCGTCCAATACTCTGGCAGTCTGTCATAATGCGACCTGTGATCTAATCTGTCTCCCCGGCTGGATCGATGTGAACGAAGATCTGAATGAAGCTGGTGCCGGAAATGGCTGTGAAGAACAGTGCGTTGTAACGGATCCAATGGATCCTCCCGATCTCGAAGGGATCGATGCAAATTGCGACGGAGTGGATGGACTATATAGCAGTGCGGTATATGTTAGCCTCCAGGGAGCATCCGATGGGGCCGGAACCCGTCAATCACCGCTGGATTCCATTCAAGCCGGTATTGATATGGCCAATGCCAGTCTATCGGACGATGATCTGTCCAACAATAAGCCACATGTCTATATCGCGGCAGGGGACTACCACGAAACCGTTCACATGAAAAATGGCGTTTCAGTATTCGGCGGTTTTGCAGATGACACTTCATGGACCTTTGATCCGATTTCCTATACTACAGCCATCCTGGCCGATACGGTCGATCCGTTGAGCGGTCAAGTCGTCGGGGTGCTGGCCGATACTCTGACAGATAGAAGCGAACTGCAATTCGTCACAATTCAAACTTCCGATGACAGCCTGGGCGACGGCGTTGGCAGCTTTGGCATCTGGGCTTCTCTATCGCCTGGACTTCGCGTTGCCAATTGCACCATCGCCACAGCAAATGGAACCGATGGCCACGTTGGAGAGACGGGGCAGCAGGGCCTGGGTGGTCTTGTTGGAGGTAATGGAGGAGCCGGAAGCATCGACAATGAAAACGCAGAGGGCAGTGGCGGTTCCGGGGGGAATAGTCGAAGTTGTACAGTGGGAGAGTCCGGACAGGGTGGCAGTGGCGGCGATGGAGGATCCAATCCGGCTTTTGGAGGATGTAACGGCCAAACAGGTGCTGAAAACACGGGCTGCGGCGGATCGTCATGCGGACAAGGCGGTCAAGGAGGCACGGTATATTCCAATTGCAGCAGCGGTGGCGACGGGTTTGATGGAGGTATAGGCCAGTCGGGACAAACGGGAGAGCCGGGCCTGGGTGCAATCTCCAACGCGCTTGTCGTGGATTACTTTTTGTGGTCGGGTGCGCCGGGTCAAACCGGACACTCCGGTGAATCGGGCGCTGGCGGCGGAGGAGGAGGTGGTGGAGCCGGACAAACCGGCTATCTATGCGTTGATGGAGCCGGCAGTGGCGGCGGTGGTGGTGGTTCCGGTGGCTGTGGAGGAACCGGCGGTCACGGCGGTCAGGCCGGCGGAAGCTCCATCGGCATTCTTCTGTTCCGATCAAGTGGAACTGAGATATCAAACTGTGTCATTGAAACCGGCAATGGCGGTCGCGGTGGCGATGGCGGCAGCGGAGGAAATGGCGGATCTGGTGGTGGCGGTGGCGATGGTGGAAGCACGTCCTCAAACGAAGTCGGAGAAGGCGGTGACGGCGGTGACGGAGGCAAAGGCGGTAACGGTGGCCAAGGCGGCGGAGGCAGTGGAGGCTGGTCGTTCCCGATTTTCCTTTGCGGCACAGATGCGACTCTGAATGAAAACGACCTACAGCCGGGAACAGCCGGGGTCGGAGGAAACGCAGACGCTCCAGGAACTCAACAAGGAGAATCTGGAAATGCAGGAACGATTCATGATGGTGAGTTGATCACGGGATGCTCCGATAGATAGGGGATGAGATCATGTTGCGCTCGAGCTTTTTAGGTTTGTTGCTGTTGCTTTTGACTGTGCTTGTTACAGCCTGTGTAGAGGACAACAGCGGCAACACATCCGACGGGGATTCCGATGGCTCCACACTCGATGGCGATCTGGAAGCAGATCAGGATCAGGATGATGACGGATGGCTGGAAATAAACAATCCAAGTTGTCCGATGGATGCCGATTGCGCGGGGCGAAGCTGTGGAAACGACCCTGTGTGTGGAATCATCTGCGGCCAATGTTCGGACGGATACGATTGCATCGACGGAAACTGTGTAAAACAGCAACCCGAGTGTCCGCAAGAAACCGATTGCGAGAACACGGAATGCGGACCAGATCCGGTCTGCGGCACCATTTGCGGAACCTGTGAAACGGGCTATGACTGCTTAGAGGGAAGTTGTGTGGAGCAAACACCCGAGTGTCCGCAAGATGCGGATTGCAGCGAGTTGGAATGCGGAGCCGATCCGGTCTGTGGAATAATCTGTGGATCTTGTGAGAGTGGCTACGACTGTAATCAAGGTGTCTGTGTAGAACAATCACCCACCTGCCCGGATGATGCGGATTGCAGCGAGCTGGACTGTGGGCCAGATCCAATATGCGGGGTTGAGTGCGGGATGTGCGATGCACAAAGCCGTTGCGTGGAAGGTCGCTGCATCTCAGTGGTTACCGAGGGATTTACATTTATTCAGGCCGGTACATTCACAATGGGAAGCCCCCTTGCAGAAGGTGGACGTGACGACGATGAAACGCAGTGGGAAGCTACGTTGACGTATAATTACGAGATCATGACCTACGAAACGACCCAGGGGCAGTTTGCCGAATTGATGGAATACAATCCATCCTATTTCAAGAGTTGCGGAGACACCTGTCCGGTTGAACAGGTTTCGTGGTATGAAGCCCTGAAGTTTGCCAATAAGTTCTCCGAAGCTCATGACTTGGCGACTTGCTTTGACTGTACAGGCGAAGGGGAGTTGACCGAATGCAGTCTGAAACCGATTTTCAGCATCCCCCAGCACTGCCCTGGTTTTCGGTTACCAACGGAAGCGGAGTGGGAATATGCCGCCCGAGCCGGAAGTGAGACGGCCTTTTACGAGGTGGAAGGCAGCGATGGCAGCATATCGGAAGTTTCGAGCGAGTGCAGAATCTCAGATCCGAATTGTGATCTCATTGCCTGGCATTGCGGCAATTCAGGGGAGACCATGCACCCCGTGGGACAGAAACTCCCCAATGCCTGGGGACTGTATGATGTTCTCGGAAATGCATGGGAATGGAATTGGGATCTGTATGGAGACTATCCCTCGGAACCTCAAACGGATTACTCAGGCTTGGATAGTGGGGTCTTGCGTTCTCGTCGTGGCGGCAGTTGCTTGAATGCTCCCCGCTCCAGTCGCCTTGCCGATCGTTACATCGAGTTACCCAACGCTCGCTGGAAATCGATTGGCTTTCGCCTGGTGCGCACAATCAGAGAGGTCGAAGACTGATCGGTCCCAAGAACGGCGAGCAGAAGGTTGATAAAACTTACCAGCCGGTCATGACAAGCAGTGAAGCAAAGCTGTCGTGTTTTTTCTATTCCTGATCCGCAAGAAAGGATGTCAATCTCCGATCCACATCACGCGACAGCAGTAAGCGCCACGCTTTTCCGTCGTCATCGTCGCCTCACCGTCGAAATCAGTAGTGTCATTGTCTCTATTGACATAAAGCGCCTTGCTACCATCCGTAATGTCGGACATCCACATTTGCTCGACAGCTGTCATGCCATCCAATACTGCAACTTGAAGTTGCTCGTAGCTACACAGGTCCATTTGAAGAGCGCTGCACACGCTCATGGCTTGATCGTAGGTATTGCAACTCTGACCGACCGGACAACCGGGAAATGCATAGATGCAGATTTGCTGTTTTGGCTGATCTAAAGTGTAAGGTGTAATGGTTCCCGTGGCTCCAGCCATAGTCGGGCAGGCGCTGTTCTCACGACAATCGTGCACCGTGCAACCATTTACGCCGTCGGCATCTTCGTTGCCATTGCAGGTTCCGCTGCCATCGATGTCCCAGCAAGGATGCCCCGCACTACCAGGCTGGCCGGGATCTCCCTGCTCCCCCTGATCGCCCGTTTCTCCTTGCTGACCGATGTCACCTTTCGGGCCCACGCTTCCATTACAGATGAATTGATCCGGACCATCGCCGATGGAAAACCCCGTCCCGCCCTGCGGACAATCCAAGACATCCGCCGACCAGCTGGCAACGGAAACCCCAGCCGCGCCGGGCGTACCCTGCAAACCGCGATCGCCTTGATCTCCTTTCGGTCCGGCAAGACCGGTCGGATCACCGACCCAATGACCGTTTTCATCGATAACCTCAGAACCGCCGACACTCACCGTATTGGGTGTAATATCACCTACGGAATTTGTCGCTTGTTCAACTCGAACGGCATAGGGAACGGAGCGAACCTGCACACGGGGCGTCATTTCCACTTCGTCACCAACCGCTACGCCTAACCAGCGGTCTCGACCGCTGAAAACGGTTTCATCCAACGGATTAGCCTGGCTACCCAATAACACGCTGAAAATACCATTCTCCATTGACACCGTTATGGTCTGAGTCCAAATGGCCTCCCCCCCTTCTACAGATCCATACAGTGCAAAGACCAATTCCTGATCTCCCTCCAACGGTTGCCCTTCCGCGTCCGTTAGAAAGCCTTGAAACTGCATGCGCTCCACCATTTCGGCATGGACGGCACCACTCAATCCCAGAACCCAAACAACGATAAGTATTACCACATGTTTTTGCATGATTTCACCCAATCGCATGTTTCATGTAACCCAAGATCATTTAAGCCTAATCTCTTGCCCGGTATTCAACACAACAGTAGTAATCGTCCAGTTCCGACTCGAGATTCGCTTGCCCGGTACTATCTCCCCATCCTTGCAGATACAAGGCATTACTGTCTGCCGTACGATCGGCTAACCATCCTTCGGGCATATAAAATATTTGATTGCTCTGTTTTAAGTGTTTGACCTGCTCATAGGTGCATAACGAGTATGCAACATTTCCGCCAGAACAATAAGAAGCAGATTCATTCCACGTATAGCCCCAATCATTGTTTTCCACGTAATAACAGATTCTGCGACCAGGAAGATCCACTTTATAATATCTATAGTCATCACGGCATTGTGGAAGCGAGTTATTCAAACTGCAATCTTCTGCATTGCAATATCCGCTATCATCCGTATCTTCAGTGGTTAAATCGCAGGTTCCGTTGTTGTTTTTATCCCAACAAGTCAGTCCCCTATCACCATCATCACCAGCCGCTCCGGTTTCCCCTTTAATTCCCTGGTCACCTTTCTCTCCCTGGTCACCTGCTTCCCCTTGCGGACCCGCAGCGCCATTACAAGCAAAATACGACAGGCTATCACCGACGGAGAATTCGTAGCCGCCATCGGGACAAGACGAGGAATCGGCGGGAGAGGCCTGGACAGAATCTCCGGCGACGCCAGTTTCCCCCTGTACGCCCGTATCTCCCTTCTCACCTTTCGGTCCAGCCAACCCGGATGGATCACCAACCCACTTTCCATCAGCATCGATCACTGGATTTCCTGAAACACTGACAGTAGCAGGTGTGATGTCACCGATAGCATTGTCAGACACTCCAGCCTGTTGCGCGAACGGCATGGCGCTCACCTTCATGCGCGGGAGCAATTCCGGTCCATCGCCAACCGTAATGCCTAGCCAGAGATCCGAACCTGAAAAGACATTGGCGTCCAACGGATTGGTCTCACTCCCCAATAGGACACTGAACGACCCCTGACAAACCATCACCTGGCTTATCTGCGTCCAATTCACGTCGTCCCCGCTTTCCGAGCCATAAATCGAGAAAGAGACGTTCCGTTCTCCGGACAACGGTGTTCCACTCGTGTCCGTTAGAAACCCCTGATACTGCAACCTCACCGGGACTTCGGCCCACGCACCGCCAGCCAATCCCAACGTTGTAGCGATTAAAATAAAAAGTATTCGTACTCGCATGGCTTTCCTCTATGACTTTTTCAGTGTCATGAATTCAGAAATCACCAAATATCTTAGTCACGATAGCGATAACAGCAGTAAAACCCCGTTCTGTCATCACGAACATTGTCTTGGGCGTCGAAATTGTTCTCATTGCTTGTATCGTTGACATATAGCGCACCATTGTCCGCCGTGCGATCTGCCATCCAGAAATTTTGAGATAGACTCATACCATCGCGTTTTGCCAGATAGAGTTCTTCGTAAGTACACAAGCTGAGACCGTAGCTACTACAGTAACTGGCAGCTTCAATCCAGTTCACACAGGTTGTATCGCCCTCGGTGCAGATATCACAGCTATAAATGCAAACGTTGTTATACCACCCCAGGCTTAGGTGAAAAGAGGGCCATCCGAAGTTCTTGCACAAAAGATCCGGCTCTGGCAGATAACAGTCCGCCAATGAGCATCCACCGCTGCCATCGGTATCTTCCGTGGACGTATCGCACGTTCCATTGTTGTTCAAATCCCAGCAGTCCTGTCCATCCGCACCATCCTGGCCTGGCTCTCCCGTCTCGCCTTGGATTCCCGGTTCGCCTTTCTGTCCTCTGTCCCCCTTCTCTCCCATAGGACCGGCATCGCCATTACAAAGGAACTGGGGAGGCGCATCGCCAATTGAGAAACCGACCCCGCCTTGAAGACAATTTTCTGATTCCGCTGACCAAATCGCAACCGATTCACCGGCTTCGCCCTGTTCGCCGGGATCTCCCTGATCTCCTTTCGGTCCCTGGATATCGGTCGGATCGCCTACCCATTGGCCGCTTTCATCGATGACGGTCGCTCCGGCCACGCTGACAGTATGTGGCGTGATATCTCCTACTGCATTTTCTGCAACGTCCGCGCGAGTCGCGTAGGGAACACTCGGGAGCATGACACGCGGCAGCAGTTCGTCGCCACCACCAATGGAAACAGCAATCCAGAGTTCCGGCGAAGAAAAGACGTTGGCATCCAATGGGTTGTCATTGCCACCCAATAGTGCCTCGAAACGTCCCTGCTCAAAGGTAACGGTATCAGTCTGTTCCCAGATCGCCTCTGTCCCGGTTTCCGCACCGTAGATTTTGAAAGTTACGGACTGCACACCATTTAGTGGTTCTCCTGCGCTATCGGTCATATAGCCTTGGTAGGTCATGGTATCGGGCACCTCAGCAAGTGCGAACGAACTCAAGCACCCCAACAGCACAAGTGAAAGCCAAAGAATAGCCTGTCGCATCCTCTCCTCCGATATTCGTAGACAGACCTTCATGATACGCACCTCCTTTACCGCGCAGCCGGAACGAGAATCGAATGCAGAATCACTTCGCCATTCGTCGCCTTGCCGGTCGTTTTAAGGGAAAAGGGTGCAAAGCTGAAGGTAAGGCGGTGGGAATCCGAAATCATGGAGCCTGACGCCGCACTAAAACCAACGTGCAAAACCGGCGCAGATGGTGTCACTTCAACATCGCCATCAACGGGTGTGTCACCATCAACGGGTGTGTCACCATCAACGGGCGTGTCACCATCAACAGGCGTATCGCCATCAACAGGCGTGTCACCATCAACGGGTGTGTCACCATCGACGGGCGTGTCACCGTCAACAGGTGTGTCACCGTCAATGGGCGTGTCACCATCAACGGGTGTGTCACCATCGACGGGCGTGTCACCGTCAACAGGTGTGTCACCGTCAACAGGTGTGTCACCATCAACGGGCGTGTCACCATCAACGGGGGTGTCGCCATCAACGGGGGTATCACCATCGATGGGAGTGTCACCATCAACGGGCGTGTCACCGTCAACCGGCGTGTCACCATCCGGAGGAAGATCTCCATCCGGAGGGAGATCTCCATCCGGGGGATTCTCGCCATCCAGCACATCGCTGTCGCCATCCGCGCCAACGGAAGTATCGGACGAATCGCAACCGCTTGCGGCAGAAATCAGTATCAACTGAAGCCCGAGCATGAAAAGGATAAGATATTTCATGACTGCCCCTTACCGAGTTTGTCTAAAACTAATTAGGATATATACTGTTAACAATAGGGTTCTACGTAGTCGAATGCAAGTAATTTTCTTTTATTTGTCACCCTACGAGAGACATTACAGAAAAGACAACCAGCTGATCGACCAGTTGACAGGTCATCGGATTCCCGCCTCGGCGAAAATGACGAAATGACTTCTGAATTCAACCAAGGCTGCTATAATCATCTGGGTCCGAGTAATCCCCCATGCATCACGATTGGAAAACAGGATGAAACACCTTGGAATCGCCTTTATTCTCGCTTTAGCCGTATTGTGCTTCGCCGTTTGGCCGAGTAGCGCCGCGGCAGATGAAGAACCGTCGGGAAAACTCTACGTCGTTGCGATTTCGCATCTGGATACGCAATATCTGTGGGATATCAATGAAACTATCCTCTTTCTTATCCCCTCCACCTTTCAGGGATCCTTCAATCAGCTTGACGATTACCCGGACTATCGTTTCAGTTGGGAAGGCTCTTTCCGCTACCGCTTGCTCGAAGAATACAATCCCGACATCCACGAAGAACTGCAAGCCTACATGGACAGCGGTCAATGGTCACCCGCTGGTGGATCGGTGGAAGGCGGGGATGTCAATATCCCTTCCCCCGAAGCCCTGATCCGTCAATTTCTTTATGGAAACCGTTACTTTCGCTCTCGATATGGCCGTGAAAGCCTGGATGTATTCCTACCCGATTGTTTCGGCTTCGCCTACAGTCTTCCATCCATCGCCGCTCATTGTGGCCGTATCGGTTTCTCCACCGCCAAACTCGAGATTATGGAAACCGCCGTGGATCTGCCCTTTGCCATCGGTGTCTGGGAAGGTCCGGACGGACACTCCATTGTTGCTTCTTTAAAAAATGGCCATTACCGAGATCAGATTGAAAGCGACCTGAGCAACGATCCGGAAGTGCTAGCCCGCATCGAGCAACAGCGGCAGCAATCGGGACTTGATCTGGCGATGATGTATTTCGGCACGGGCGACAGCGGTGGCTCCGTGAATCGCGACAGCCTGGAGAAATTACAGGAGAGTATCAACGGTGACGGTCCGGTGGAAGTCATCAGTGCCGCATCCGATCAGCTGTTCCGCGATCTCGATGAGAATGACATCGCCGCACTTCCCATATACAAGGGCGAACTTCTCCTCTCCACGCACGGGACCGGTACGTTGACCTCGCAATCGGCGCTCAAACTCTGGAACAGACAGAACGAGGCTCTGGCACAAGCCGCCGAACGGCTGTCGGTTATCGCCGACTGGATGAAAACGCAGCCCTACCCGAAAGACGCCATCGACGAAGCCTGGATGCGGGTGCTGAACCAGCACTTCCACGACAATCTTACCGGAACCAGCATTCCGCAGGCACTTCGGTTCTCATGGAACGACGAACGTGTGGCTCAAAACCGGTTTGCAACTCTGATTTCAGGGGGAATGGGAGCCGTGGCACAGGTGCTCGATACGAATGTAGAAGGCAAGCCCTTGGCGGTATACAACACGCTGGCATTCGACCGGGAAGAAGCCGTGACTGCGCTCGTTCGTTACAATACGTCCGCACCTCAAGCCGTACGCGTTTTCGATCCGGATGGAAAGGAAGTCCCCTCACAGATGCAGGTGGTGTCCGATACGGTCCTGGAAGTAACATTTGTCGCCGCCATTCCCAGTGTGGGCGTCGTTGTATACGACGTGCGCGAATCCGAAACGCCCTGCGAGATGAGCAAGGGTTTGCAGGCAAGCGAAAATGCCCTTGAAAACGATCGATACCGGCTGGAACTGGATGGCAATGGCAACATTGCCTCATTGTTCGACAAGAACACGGAACAAGAGTTTCTGGCGGCTCCGGTTGCGCTTCAAATCCTCGACGATCGACCGGATCGTTATCCAGCCTGGGAGATTCGTTATGAGGATGTCAGTGCTGCGCCGCGATCCGTGGTATCCGCTCCAGCCCAGGTGCGTGTCACCCGCAACGGTCCGGCCCTGGTCGAAGTCGAAGTCACCCGTCATGCTGGTGATTCGACCTTCGTAGAAAAGATCGGGCTCGGTGCCGGGTCTAGCATGGCTTTCCCGCTTATCGACTACGCCATCGACTGGCAAACCCTTGGATCGCTGTTGAAACTGTCGGTTACATTTCCTACCGATGCGGCACAGGCGACCTACGATCTCGGCCTGGGTGTCATCGAACGACCCGTCAATACCGAACGTCTCTATGAAGCACCCGCGCAGCAGTGGGCCGACCTGAGCAACAAGGATAAAAGTCGAGGTTTAACCGTTATAAACGATTCCCGCTATGGCTGGGATCGACCCAGTGAAAACGAATTGCGCTTGACCCTGCTTCACACACCGACAGGTGAGCCGGATTCGGACAGGAAATTCCAGTATCTACAGGATCTGGGTTCCCACACCCTGCGCACGGCCCTATTTCCGCATACGGGTGACTGGTTGGATGACTCCGTTCGAGCGGCTGCGGTGGTGAATCGGCCACTGCTGGTTGCTCAATTGTCGAAACATGCGGGAGATCTTGGCCGTCATGCTTCCTTTCTCCAGTTAGACCACACAGGATTGCAGTTAATGGCGATGAAAGCCGCAGAGGATGGAAACGGATATGTCCTGCGCCTGCGCGAGACGCAGAACCGCACCCTTTCCGGTGTTGCGCTTACAATGGGTGACGGAATCAGCGCCGCCTGGGAACTGGACGGAGAAGAACGGGAGTTGAATTCCCTGGACGTCGATAATGGCAAACTTCTTCTCGATTTTAAACCGTTCGAGTTGCGCACCATGCGCGTGAATCTCGTGTCGTCCATGATCGAGAGCGACCCGTCCTCAAGCCGCTCGGTCGAGTTGTCTTTCGATAGCGATGTCGTCAGTTTGGATGCGAACCGTGCCGATGGCGGTTTCGACGAAACCACGGACAGCGCCTATCCTGGAGAGCAATGGCCGGACAAGGTCACCGTCATGGGCGTACAATTCAAGTTGGGTTCATCTGTCGAGGGAGAAAACAACGCACTGAGTTGCAAAGGACAGACGATAACTATCGACCCCGTTCCCGGTGAGCGACTATACCTGCTTGCAGCAGCGAGCGAAGCCGTCGAGGAATCGTTCATCATCGACGGTCAGTCCTTCCCGCTGCACATTGGAGCATTCGACGCATGGATCGGTCAGTGGCACAGCCTGGTAGTCAACGGGGAGGTGGTGGAGAACCCGGAGGATATCGCACCCGGTTTTCTGAATCTCGATCCGATCGCTTTCTACACGACGCACCGCCATCTGCCCTACATGAATGAACCCTATGCGTTTGGGTCCGTGTATATCTATGAGCTTCCCGTTCCGGACGGCGCTCGCACATTGCAGCTACCAAACAACCCGACGATTCGGATCTTTGCGCTATCGATAGCCGATAATCCCGTCGGCGACGCCACACCCGCGATGGAGTTATTCGACGGTTTCGATCCGCTGGAGTGGCCGCATATCGAAGTTGTGCGACCTGCATCATCCAATCTGCCGGATGGTGATGAGGACATCGATAATATGGAAGGCAATGGGGATAAGGATAACGCCGCAATCTCGGATGAGGGTGGTGACGGCTGCCACCAGGTATCATCAAACGAGTTGCTACCGTTCGGTCTGTTCCTGTGGGCGTTTCTTTGCATGATTCGTGCGATCCGCTTACGCGGCGATGTCCAACGTCGGAAGCTTACGGATTCCCACGGTCAAAGCGACTGACGGATGTGAACAATGAGCAATACGTCAATGCCGCCGTTCTGGTACGCTGTTTAGATCACGCGTATGCCGGAACCTTCGGTGATGCTTCCAACTACAGCCTGCGTTTCAACCTGCTTCGCATCCAGCACCCGTAGCAGATCGGCGACTCGATCCTCAGCCACGGCAATCAGCAACCCGCCCGAAGTCTGCGCGTCGTTGAGCACGATCCTGCGAATTTCCGACAAGGACTCAGGATAAGTCAGGTGAGGTCGAGTGAACTCGAAGTTGTCTCGTGACCCGCCGGGGATCACACCCGAAGCCGCCAACTCGAACACACCGGGTAAGAATGGCACCGCGTCGAAGCGGAGTTCTCCACCAACACCCGAAGCCTTCAGCATTTCCAGAAGATGTCCGCACAATCCAAAGCCGGTAATATCCGTTGCGGCGTGCACGCCGACTTCCTGCATCGCCTCGGCAGCGCCCCAGTTCAAGCAGGCCATGGTTTCCACCAGACGTTGCCGCTGTGTCTCGTCCAACAATCCCTGTTTAAGAGCCGTAGACAGCACACCGGTTCCCAACGGCTTGGTCAGCACCAGAACATCGCCGGGACAAGCGCCACGATTAGCCACCATCTTATCGAGAGCCACAACACCGGTTACGGCCAGACCGAACTTGGGTTCCGTGTCATCTACCGTATGGCCTCCCACAATGTTTATACCCGCCTCTTTCGCCTTGTTCTGAGCGCCAAGCAGAATCTTTTCCAGAACCGAAACCGGCAGGCGATTTGAGGGAAAACCCACCACGTTCAAGGCGAACAATGGGCGTCCTCCCATGGCGTAGACATCGCTCAGTGAATTGGCGGCGGCAATGGCTCCAAACTCGTATGGGTCATCCACAATGGGAGTGAAGAAATCCACCGTGGCGATCAGGGCCGTTAGGTCGTCCAGTTTGTAAACGGCAGCATCATCGGAAGTATCGGCTCCAACCAACACCTTGGGATCGTCCGGCAGAGCCAGGCGGCTCACTACGGATTCCAGCACCTGGGGACGCAGTTTGCAGGCACAGCCCAATCCATGGGTGAAGCGGGTCAGCTTGATCTCCTCGTCAGAAGCTGCCACTTCGCAGAGGCCCGCAGGCTGTAAGCGGTCCACGACCTCGCCGATCTCGATAATCGCCCGGTCGATCTCCTGCTCGGTGGTGAATCGTCCGACGGAAAACCGCAAGGTGCCCATGGCGTATTCCAGGGGTACGTTCATGGCGGTCAGCACGGCGGAAACGTCAACGTGGTCGCTGTGGCAGGCCGCCCCCGCCGAGGCGGCAACGCCGGTCAACTCACTGAGAATCGTATTGGCCTCAAGACTCGGAAAACTGATGCTGGCCGTGTTGGGCAGACGCTTTTCAGAATGACCATTGAAACGCAAGTCGGGATAGCGCTCGCGCAAGCTGTGTTCCAGTTTGTTACGCAGCGTTGCCAGACGGGGCATCTCCTCGTCCAGATCTTCACGGACCAGGCGACAGGCTTCTCCCAATCCCACGATTTCCAACACGTTCTCGGTTCCGGCCCTCCAGTTCATCTCGTGATCGGCACCATGTACCAGCTTTTCGAGTCGAGTGCCGCTACGCACGTACAGAGCCCCAATTCCTTTTGGTGCATAGAGTTTGTGTCCGGCCACGGACAGCAGGTCCACGCCTAAATCGTCAACCCGCACGGGGACTTTACCGACGGCCTGGGCGCAATCCGTATGGAAGGCGATGCCACGCGCCCGAGTGATAGCCGCCATCTCTGCGATGGGCTGAATGCTTCCCACCTCGTTGTTGGCGTGCATGATGGAGACGAGGATAGTCCTGGGTGTAAGAGAGGCTTCTAAATCCGCAACCGAGACCAGACCGTCAGCATCTACCGGCAAATAGGTAACGCTGAATCCATGTTCCTCCAGATAGCGGCAGACCTCGATCACAGCCGGGTGTTCGATGGCCGAAGTCACGATGTGATTGCCACGGTCCCTGCGCGCCCAGGCGATTCCCTTAATCGCGTAGTTGTTAGACTCCGAGCCCCCGGAGGTAAAGATGACCTCTTCGATTCCGCAACCAAGCAGTTCCGCCACCTGCTTGCGGGCACGGTCAACGGCCTGCCGTGTAGCCACGCCCAAAACGTGACTACTACTCGGATTGCCGTAATGTTTACGAATAAAGGGGATCATCGCTTCACCAACCCGTGGGTCGATGGGTGTGGTAGCGTTGTAGTCTAAATAGATCGGGTCCATATTCATTAGTCCCTATCCAATTTTAAATCGAGGCGTTTTGGGAACAAGCAGCATGTAACCTCGTTAATTTGCGTTTGACCGTCTTCGTTTTCCTGATCTTTCGTACGGTTTTCTATGCCATGGATTCTACAACTGATTCCGTGATTGTCAATCAAGCGTTCAACGGTAGAAGGTCAGGTCGGTCTGATATTCTTCAGCTATCGCGGTCACAGATGGCAAGCTCCCCATAAACATAGGGCTGGAATCTGTGGCAATTTTTGTCAGCCGCTAAAAGAATTACCGGGTACCAGAGCAAAGCTGGAAAAAGTAGAAAGCCTTGCGCAAGGCGATTGCTGCGCAAGGCTGCCAGGTTAAAATACGAAATCTCTGTTTGCGGGCGACGAAGCAAATCCCGTGCATTTATCATGCATCGCTGCTGACGGTTATCTAATACATTAGAGGCGTTTTCTATCCTATTCGCTTGTAGTTCGCAGCCAATTCGACTTCGGTTTTCCGCTTTACATTAGCGTACGGCAAATTTAAACAGACGACCGTAGATGACCGTAAACGCACACTACCTGACACATAAAGCAACACTAAATGACCCTAACGAACACTACATGACCACATCAAAAATTCGCTCGACCGGAGAAGCACGTAAATGACACCTAAATGACCGTAAACGCACACTACAGAATTCGTCGGGGTTGGTGATGTGGAAATAGCAGAATTTAATCAGACTGTAAGTTTTCTCGATTTTTAACGACAGCTTCAGCCTTGGTTAGCTTGTCTTAATATTAATTCATTCCGTTAAGCAATATGATTGCGAGAAGCATTGCGCCAAAAACTGTAAGGTGCAAAAAGCAATGGAACCAAGTATTCCCTGTCGTATTAAGCCATCCCTTTGGAAGAATCGATTTCTCTTGATGGTATGCCTTCTCTTCAAAAAGAGACAGCGCTTCTCTACAATTATTCATAATAGTACGATTTATCGTTAAACAGCTTCTTACGAATATCAATCTTATGTGGCTTCCAACTGCAATAAGTACAATGAATGCAAGGATCATCGGATAGTTCGAATCGGTTATTGAAAATTGAACTTGCTTAAGTATTGCAACAAGACCGATCATGGCTGTTGCTGCTACAGTAGGATTCTTCCAATTCATATCGCTGTAGCGCCTGGATTCCTGATAAACTTGATTGAATTGCATTTTCAGAACATCGATTTTGTCGCTCTCATTTTTAGGAATCATTTTTCCCCCTTCTCACTCCTTCCATTAGGTTACATTCCGTTGGGAACGATAATAACATTTACCTTCAATCCTTCGCGTTCCCCCGATAAATCGTTTTCTATTGAGGTAGGACTTCAACATGTACATTACCATACCACCAAAACCTACATTACACCACCCATTATATATTCATTTTACTTTCTATACACCCACCTTTTTCTTCTGTACAGTGCCAATCCAATCAACAGGAGCAACCAGACAGACGGAGCCTCAGAGGCGCTCCGGCAGCCGTCGTCACTGCCGTCGTTGCCAGTATTATCCAGATCGCCATCCGACAGATTGGCATCCGTTTCCATGTCGCCATCCGATTCCGGCTCGGGAAAATCGGGTTTGGCAAGCGGGCAAGCTTTGTTATCCGAAGGCGGAGCGGCGGGAGCAGTCAAGTCGGGTGCATCGCAATATCCGGCTAATTCGATGTCCCAGAGCCAGTCGAACGGTGGCTGGGTTTCGTCGGTAACGACCAGATTCAATTGCAGCATCAGAGCACGATCTTTCTCGCCTTCCGGGTAATAGAACCAGCCACCCTCGCGATTATCCAGAACGATGCGCAGAACCTGTTCGCCTTCTTCTTCCTTCAAGCTGGCCATTTCCCCCGGCTGCGTCAAGGTTGCGGCTGGCCAGTCAAGCGTAAAGCCTGTTTCTTCGCCATCGATGTTCCCTTCCGCATCACGATAGCTGACCCCGCCTTCGATGCGCCCCTGCCCATACAGGCTCTCGGGATCGAAGCGCAGGGTGGCCAGATAATACGGAAACACCATCTCCGGGGCGGCATTCGTTTCTTCCGGTCTCAGATCGACGGGCAACTGCACGCTGGCAAAGGGACCGGGCGCTAGCGGCGAAAGCTGCACGGAAGCATCTTCATATGGGAGACTGTCCGGCCAGGCGCTCATGCGAGGTCGATAATGAAAACCGAAGGCCACAAAACGCGCTTTCTCCAATGGTGACAAACGCGACTGCAACACCGTTCCTATTACGTGTCCATTTTCGAATAGCTGATCCGTAACGTCTTGAATGTTGAGGTCCAATACCTCATCCACGATTTCAGGCATGGTGCGACCGTAGGTATAATCGCGCCCGTCAACGCCTTCCAGATGCAACGTGCTCTTGCCCGTATCCGGGTCGATGCCGAATAGCGCATTGTCGTCCATACGCACACCGCCGTGGCTGAATTCCCCGGCGATTTTGTCCATCCACTCTTCGACTTCCTCCCGGTTCACCACGATCTCTTCGGAGCTTTCATCCGCCGGTTTTAAATAGCTGTCCCATTGCGCCAACCCACTGATCGCGCCCATATTCACCTGGCAGGCCATACCGCCGCCTCCGCCCAGTTCGCTGTCGAATCGCTGGCAATAGTTCGTGCCGCAGTCGATCGCCACGGCGCCATCTTCAACGACGATCGGGAAATCGTTTCCGTAGGCGTCATAATCTGTCATGCCATACTGCGCTGCCAAAATACCTTCCGAGGCCGAACCCAGG
This sequence comes from Myxococcota bacterium, assembly GCA_965140415.1. Lineage (GTDB taxonomy): Bacteria > Myxococcota_A > SURF-8 > SURF-8 > SURF-8. The sequence goes on along the minus strand of OZ223209.1, from coordinate 1,062,957 downwards.
CTGGCAGCATTGCTGACACGACAGATATCCTCCCCGCCGACACCTCGAATTTCAGGATTCAAACCACCGTTCCACTGTGCGATGCGATCACCGTTGGACAATTCCCGCACACCGACAATCAACCCTGCTTCGGGATCCCGTCCGCCGGTCTGCTCGAAGTTTTCAGTGCTCAGAAAACCGCCGTCTTTGTAACCGAAAATTTCCCGATCCACCGGAAAACGCGTGGGATAGCCATGAAATCCCCATACATTAAATGCCAGGGCCGCTCCGGTAGAGTCGATCATGGTGTGACGGCTGTAGAGATCGCCTTCTGGGCTGCGCCAATCCGGAATGATATATTCGAGATGACCGCGCCAATCCTCAACCGTGTGTGCCGCATAACCGAATGACCAGGAGAGCTCCTGTATGGTTTCGCAATTCACCAGCAGATGACGCGAATAGGCAAAGCTGCGATCCGGGTCGGTATAGCGCCCCCAGCATTCATTGGAAATGCGGCCATCGTCCCCGCCGCAGGCAATCGGGCATAACATGCTCATAAAGTCGTCCGACAGGATATACCAGACATCCGGCCCGTAGGAACCGTGCAGCATCAATCCATGATCCAAGGCGGACGCCCAGCGCGACGTCATGCGCTCGTGGGCGTGGGAGGTCATTGTCGCGTGCATTCCCGCTCCCCAGCCAAACGCCGAAGAAGGAATCAGTAGCAGCATATACACAAACAATATCATAGCCTTGTATTTCCAAGACGTCCCCTTCAACAGTCGCTTCCGCCGCATGATGTCATCTCCTGATTTTTGGACTCACGTATTCAAATCGAATGCAGATCGTGCTATTATGAGCAAGGAAATCCTTTCTGTAAAGCGCTTTAGCCGGAATAGACAAACTTCTAATACAATCCGTACAGATGCATGAAATATGCCTTTGTATGTATTGTTGAAACCAGGATCGCTGAAAGAGTTTCATGAAAAATTTGAAACAAGCTTTTACCATTATCATTGTGAATCTTGTCCTGATCGGACTGATCGTTTTGGGGGCGGAACTGGCGGCCAGGTGGTCATTTACGGACTCATTCGTACAGCAGGGAAATCAGTTCGTTTTCTTCGAATTCGACGATCATCTGGGCTGGCACTGCATCCCAAACACCCAAGGCGAGTTCTCACAAGGCGATGAGTTCAAAGTCCAGGTGAGCATCAATTCTTCCGGCATGCGCGACCGAGAATACTTCCTTGAAAAACCGAAAAACATACGTCGCATCGCCGTACTGGGTGATTCGTTCACCTGGGGATTTTCCGTGAATAACGACGAAATTTTCACCGAAGTGCTGGAGCGGCAACTAGGAAAAAACTACGAGGTGCTCAATTTCGGAGTAAGCGGCTTCGGTCGTGGCCAACAATGGCTGCAATTGCAACGCGACGTGCTTGCGTTTGAGCCGGATATTGTTTTGGTAATGGCTTATCCTGGAAACGACCTGTACGACAACCTCGCGGACCGTCCCAACTTGGAAATCTATCCCCGCCCGAGTTTCAGCCTGTCAGCAAACGGAGAGCTGCAAACGCATGGACTGCCGCTAACAAAACCCTCCGGCGATTTCGCGGAACGCTGGGCCTTACGCACCATGGGAAAATGGATGGGTCTCTACCAACGTTCCTACCTGTTCCGGGTGCTGTATCACGCTCTGGACTCACTGGATAAAACGCTCGAAAAAACGAAAGCGACCGCTTACATCAACGAAATTTTTCTAGTGCAGCAGCTTCCTCGTATCGAACAGGGAATCCGGGTCGAACGAGCCATTTTAAATGAAATGAAAACCGAATTGGACCGGCGTGGCATCACCCTGCTTTACGCACTGGCGCCTTCGCGAGAACAGGTGCGGCCACAGGAGCAGGCGGAGTTGGAAAAGCAGGTTACCGATGAGCAGATCGACTGGACCCAACCTAATCGCCTATTGCAACAAACCACCGCGTCGCTTTCGATTCCAACATTCGATCTACTCACAAATCTGCAAACCTACGAACGGCGGGGGGAAAAGGTTTACTTCGATAAAGACTTCCACTGGAATCGACTGGGAAACAAGGTCGTGGGACAGACGCTCGCTCCCTGGATTCGTATGCAGCAATCCCAGCATTCACTCCCAGACAGTGACCCACAGTAACGATTACTCTTTATAAAGGCTACCTCTAAACACGAACGGACACAGCCCCCTTTTTACCTTGCGCTCACCACGCAAACTATTTAGTATCGCTGTTATATACGTCTATCATATGAGAGTGACACGTTTATGTTCGAACGAGAAACGGTAAAACTGGCGATATACGGAAAAGGCGGCATCGGTAAATCGACGATTTCCGCCAATCTGTCCATGCAGTTCGCCTTGCGCGGTGGAAAAGTCCTGCACGTCGGCTGTGATCCGAAAAGCGATTCGACCATTCTGTTGACACACGGGGAGCGCCCGGTGACGGTCGCCTCCAAATTGATCGAAATCCAAGATGGAGAATTGCACCTGAACCAGTTCATCCGGAAAGGTGCTGCGGATATCGACTGCATCGAGGCGGGCGGCCCCGAACCCGGTTTGGGTTGCGGAGGCTGGGGCGTGGCTCGCGTATTAAGTATGCTGGAGGAAAACGACTACCAGCGTAACGGCTACAAGGCCATCGTGTTCGACATCCTCGGCGACGTGGTTTGCGGTGGTTTTGCCGCGCCTTTGCGCAAAGGTTTTGCCGATATGGTCGTGCTGGTCATCAGCGAAGAAGTGATGTCGCTGTTTGCCGCCAACAACATCGCACGCGCCATTGTACGGTTGCAACGCAGTGGTATCCGTCTGGCAGGCATCGTCGTCAATCGACGAGACAACAGCGTTCCCGTTTCTTTGCCTGAACGTTTTGCAGAGCAGCTTGGCGCTCCGATTCTGGCCGTCATGCCGCGCGATCCCTTGATAGGAGAAGCCGAAATCCACGGGCAAACGGTCTCCGAATATGCGCCGCAATCCGAAGCATCCAAGCGCTTCGAGGCGCTGTCGCAACAACTTGAACGCCTGCCCGATAAGGATCTCGTACTGCCCACACCGCTGGACGATGAAGCCTTCTTCAGTTTCATCCAGACACAACGGGGTAGTTCCTTATGACATCGCCCGAAGGAACGCTCGATATCCGCCTGCGACCGGACCTGGGTTGCCACGCGCTGGCTCGTATCGCGGCAGCGCTGGCCACACGTCGCAGCGGTCAGCCCTGGGACGTCAGCGCCTTTCCCGAAGTGGATGGCTCATTGAGTTTCTTGTTCGAGAGTTCCCTTGGAACGGTCCACATCTCCTGGCTCGAAGGAATCGGAAAGAAACTGGACAACCTGCCCGGCTGCTTTGCCTTCGGCAAAGTGGAAAGCAAGCAGACCGGACTTGAAAACGAGTTGCTTCACATCCTGGGACGCACACTTTCCTCTTCCCTTTCCAGGCCATCGTTTTGCGCACTGATACCACTGGAAAATTCGGAAGAAGGAATCCAGGCCGAAGAATGTATTTCGCGAATTACGAACTGGTTCGAGCCGGAGCGATCCGGCTGGCATCGTTACCGCATCAAGCAAGTCCTTCCCGGGCGAAATTCCGTCCAGTTGATCTTTTCCGATGGACAAATAAAAGTAAGTTTCGATCTACGGATAAGCGATCCCCGACAAACCGAGACGCACCCCAAGACGCATGGAGAAAGCCGCCTATTACTCCAACGCGGTTTTCTGTCGCTCTATCAGAATACGGATGAACGTAGCGCACAAGAGCGCGAAACAATCGAGCACCAGGTGGAGCGAGCAGTCGGCTTTGCAATTGCACGAATACTACCCAAGTTCGAAGGACAACAAACCTATTCCGACGAAATCTCACCTGCCTTGGCCAGTATTCTACAACTTGGAGCCGTGAAACAACTGGATAGCTATTATTTTCTGCCGCCTGAAACACGCTGGCGGCAATTTATGGCAGTAGGTGAAATTGAAAGCCGTCATGCTTTTCGTTGGATGGATGCGCCGAACGTATCGCTCATTCAACATGCCGACCGCGCCTGCATGAGTATTTCCCCGGCAATTCCAAAGCAGGAATATTCGTTATACAATCTGCGTTCTCACGAGGGGCAGGGAAATCACCTTGACCATACCTCCTCTACCCTGGCCACCGACATTCGCGGACATGACGCCCTGCTGACCGGCGGAGAAGACGTTTTGCGTGGTTTGTTACTGGAAAGCGCGAATAACGCCAACCCGGAGCGCACCTATGTCATCCGTAAAACCTGTTTGTTCAAATTACTGGGTCAAAATGTAAACGCACTTTTAAACGAGATCAAGCAGGATTCCAAACTGGAGGTCTTCCCCTTTTACCCGGAAGATTATTTCATTTCGCCGGAAGCTTCCCTGCGGATGCTGTTCGAAAAACTGATCGACCCGGCCATGCCGCCCAAGCGTAACGAACTGCCTTCGGTCGCCTTGATCGGCTTGCCTGCCGGACCCGACACTCAGGAACTGGTACACAGCTTAAATAACAGCGGCATCGAAGTTTCTGCACAAGTGATTCCGAACCTCGAACCGGCTCAGCTAACCGGTTTCCATCAAGCCTGGTTACAGGTCTTTCCGATTTCCAATACGTTCGAAGAAAATCTTAAAAACCTGTTCGAGTCATTCGAAAACATTCCACATATCCAACCTCCAGCACCATTTGGAATTGAAGCGACGCGCCTATGGTGCGAGGCAATCGCACAAGCACTTGATCTATCCGACCGCTGGCAAGCCGCTTATGCAAAGATCGAACAGGATCTGCAACGTCAATTGCAACAATGGCAGCAGCGAAGTGCATCGATCACACTGGCCTTCGTTGTTGAAGCAAGCCAGCTACGACGCATCTGGGAGCCACTCTCCAATGATGGCCTCTCACTTCTTCGTGTATTGCGAGAGTTCGGTTTTTCCTGCCGGGCGCTGGTTTTCGAAGATGCTTCCATTCCAGACTTCTGCCCTTCCCTTCGCGAATTGCTAGCAACAAGCAAGGAAGAAACGGTGGATTTAAGCGAACTTCAAGTCGAATGTTTCAGCACCCAAGAAGAATTACAGCATCTACTCGTCCAACCGGAGATCGGCGCGGTGTACAGCGATTACAGTCACGAAGAACGCGCTTTCACCGTAGGAAAACCGACTTTCTCCGTGCGCGATTTCGAAATGGGTTTCCAAGGTGCGGACCGCAGCTTCGAGCGTCTCATGCAACGCTGTGAAACGCCTTATTATAGACGGATCGCTGACCGAATAAGGAAAACACACGAGTCATGATCAGCAAGTACCTACCTTCATTATGTCCGGTTTTTTCCGATGGTGTCTATTTCGCCGCCAACGCCATTGCCGATCTGGCGCTGATCAGCGACGCGCCGGACTGTTACATGAATAAAACCACGCGCATCAGCGGCAGCCACGACTGGTTCAGTACGCTGGCTCGTATTCCCAATCCGCGCCATATCAATACACAACTCACAATTCCCGTCTGTTCGATGGGAGATACCTCCTCGTTAGAAAAGGCGCTGAATCAAGTAGGTCAAGACCCAGCGTTTTCCGCTATCGCCGTCACGGCGTCTACGATGGTCGAAGCGACACACCGCGACTACGACCCTATTTTCGAAGATGCACAGGATCGATACAACAAACCGGTTCTCCCTTTGGTTCAGGGAGAACTGCAACTAGACTGGCTCGACGGCTATGGCTCCATGCTTTCCGAACTGGCAAAACGTCTTCCACTTCCCGAAGCAAAACCCATTCCCAAAACGGTGGCGGTCATCGGTTATTTCATGGACCGCAACGAAAGCGATCATCAAGCCAACCTGCAACAGATCCGTCTGCTGCTGTCTATGCTCGGATTGACGCCGGGTACAATCTGGTTTTCCGGTGAAACCTGCCAAGAGCTGGCACAAGTGGCACAGGCCGGAATTCTGATATCTCTACCTTATGGTCGCAAAGCGGCACAGATCCTGGCCCGGCGCACAGGCTCACAGGTAGTGGAAGCACCTCTGCCCATCGGCGTGGAAGGCTGTGCTGATTTTCTCCGGGTAGTGGCAGAAGCCTGCAACGAACAAGCTCGCGCCGAGTCCATTATCGAAACGATGGAAGCGGAAATCCTGCCTAAACTACGCATTCCAGTCGAACGCTATTTGCTTGGAAAACGCTTTGCGTTAATGGGCGATCCCTATTTCATCGTTGCTTTAGGGGAAGCCTTGCGGTTCTTTGGAGCAGAAATCGCAGCCACAATCGCCACCGCCGACAAACGCCATATTTCAGCAGACGATCAAAAGGAAAAATACAGCTCCGTTAAATTCGATGCCGATTTTTCGGATTTGATTAACTTGTTAGAGATAGAATATCATCTCAATCAGATAAACGCACTGATTTCTCCTTCATTCAATACAGCACACATCAAATTTCCATTCGCCCACATCGAGTTGGGGTATCACTCTTATTTTACCCACCATCTGCTGCCCATGCCGTTTATGGGATACGACGGCGTACTTGGACTGGTCGAGCGCATCGCCAACGCGCTTGCTCACTACGAGCAGATGAATCCCAAAACGTAAAACGCGGGACACCCACTGGACATCCCGCGTAATAGAATCAAACTCTATGAGTTTTCGTATCAGGCTTTCTCGATCAGGATCGTGGCCTGCTCACCATCGAGCTTATAAGCTTTGCCGTCAGCCGCCTCACCCATCGTCAGTTCCACGGCTAAAAGTTCCTCTTTGAGATAGTCGCCATACTCAGTGAAGATCTGCTGCATGGTGTCGGAGTCGCTTTGCACCGTGATATTAATGCGGTCCTCGATCTCCAGACCGATCTCCTTGCGCTGCACTTGCAGGCGACGCAGCAGTTCGCGCATCAACCCTTCCCGGCGCAGTTCTTCGGTGATTACAGTGTCGAGAATCACCCAGTTCTCGCCGTCTACGGCGATGGCCAGATCCTTGGCGCGATCTTCCTTGACCAATAGATCGTCCTTGCCCAAGGTCACCGATTCTCCACCGAGATCGACACTGAAGGTCGTCTCACCCTTGGTATACGCCGCGGCGATGGCATCCTTCTGCTCGTTGAAGGCCGCCTTGAAAGCTTTCAACTGCTTACCGAGCCGCTTGCCTAACACTTTCAGGTTGGCCTTGACCGAATATTCGATCGGCAACGGCGGCAGAGGTTCGGTGATCGGCTTCAAGGTGATCGATTTGATGTTCAGATCCTCTTTTAGCAGTTCTTCGAAACGTTCGACGGCGCGCTGCTGCTTGTCGCTGGCGGGAGAATAATCTCCACCGGAAAGCGGCTGACGCACCTTGACGCCCGCCGATTCGCGCGCAGAGAGGAACAGGCCGATGATGTTCTGGATTTCGGCCATGTCGTCACTCAACTGCTGATCGATCAAGGTCTCATCCACTTGCGGGAAATCGGTATGATGGATGCTCTCCGGGGCGTTTTCGTCGATGGCGCGCACCAGGTTCTGATAGATTTCCTCGGTGGTAAAGGGCATGATCGGTGCGACCAGGCGAATCACAGCGTAGAGACATTCGTACAAGGTCTGATAGGCGTTGCGGCTGTCGGTATCGCCGTCGCCCTTCCAGAAACGGCGGCGACAGTGGCGCACGTACCAGTTGGACAGATCTTCCACGAACTGGTTGATGGCGCGCGTCGCTCCGCGCGGATACTGCGCTTCGATGCTGCTGCGCACCTCCGCGATAGTCAGTTGCAGGTTGCTCAGAATCCAGCGGTCGAACGCGGGACGCTCGGCCACCGGTGTCGGTTCGGCACTAGGCGTGAAACCGTCCAGACGCGCATAGTTGACGAAGAACGAATAGGTGTTCCATAGAGTATTATAGAACTTCCCGCGCACTTCGCGAGCAACGTTGTATCCGAAATTCAGGTTGCTGGTGGTTTCGTGCGTACAATAGATCCAGCGCATGATGTCCGCACCCATTTTCTCGGCGGCATCCTCGAACCAGATCGCGTTGCCCTTCGATTTGTGCATCTCATCGCCGTTTTCATCGCGCACCAAAGCATGACCCAACAGCGTTTTGAACGGCGGCATGTTCTCCATCATGGTGCTCATCGCCAGCAGCGAATAGAACCAGTTGCGGAACTGGCCGGGGAAGCACTCCAGTACCAGATCGGCGGGCATCCACTTTTTCCAGTATTCGCGGTCCGTATTGTACTTGACGGTCGAATACGGCACGATACCGGCGTCCAACCAGGGATTGCCGACGTCGGGAATGCGGTGCATTTTGGCGCCGCACTTGTCGCACTTGATCTTGATGGCGTCCACCCAGGGACGATGCGGGCTGTTGCCCTCGAACTCTTCCCAACCTTCGATGGCGCGCTCTTTGAGTTCTTCCTTGCCGCCGATGACGTGGAAATGCTCGCATTCGTCGCAGAACCAGATCGGCAGCGCCAGGCCCCAATAGCGCTTTTTACTGATCATCCAGTCGCGCATGTTGGTGAGCCATTCCAGCTCGCGTTCCTCGCCCCAATCCGGAATCCACTTGATCTGCTTGACGACATCCTTGATCTCGTCACGCCAGTCCATGTTGATGTACCATTCGTCCACCAAACGAAAGACGAGCGGATCGCCCGAGCGCCAGCAATGCGGGTAAACGTGCGGATACTGTTCCACCGCCACCAGCAGCCCTTTCTGTTTCAGGCTGTCGATGACCCACTGCACGGTTTCTTCGGCCAAAGCGTGCTTGCCGGTCAACTCCCCGAATTTCGGCAGGAAATGGGCGGCTTCGTCCAGGGGCGCGATCTGCGGCAACCCCAGCTTCATCCCCACTTCATGATCGATATCACCGCAGCCGGGCGCGGTATGCACGATGCCGGTACCCTCACCGGCGACGACCACGGCTCCACCGTGGCTGTCGCGCCCGCCGTCGATGACGCGATGCGCAGTGGTTCCGCATAGTTCGACGTTTTTATCCGTGAACGGATAGCCGCCGACTTCCTTCTGGGCTTCCAATTCATCAAAGGGACCGTCATACTCCCAGCCGATCATCTCCTCGCCTTTGATGTGGCCTTCTATTTCGTAGCCGCCGCGCTCTTTGAAGATCTGCGACAGGGTTTTCAGCTTCGGAACGCCATCGACCCACTCCTTCTTTTCCTTGAATTCGCGGTCCAGGCGCTGGAAGTTCAGGTTCTCGGCAGCGAAGTAGTAGAGCTCGCCATCGCCCAGACAGCGCAGCTTGACGTACTCCAGCTCGGTATTGATCATGGCGGCCACGTTGCTGGTCAATGTCCAGGGCGTGGTCGTCCAGAGCAGCAGGTTTTCCTTTTCGCGTCCACGTAGCGGGAATTTCAGGAAAATCGCTTCGTGCGCGACCAGTTTACGGCCTTCCACGACTTCCATCTGGCTGTAGCCGGTGCCGCTGCGACCGGACCAGGGCATAACGTCGGTGCCGCGATAGATCTTGCCGCGCTCGTGGCATTTTTTCAAAAACGACCAGATCGTGTAGTTGTTCTCGTCGCTCATGGTGTAATAGGAATCGTTCCAATCCATCCAATAACCCAGGCGAATCGACTGCTGAGTCTGAATACCGCTGAACTTGCGGACGCGTTCCTTGCAGGCGTTGACGAACTTGTCGATGCCGAAGTTTTCAATATCCTGCTTGGTCTGGAAGCCCATTTCCTTTTCGACTTCGACTTCCACCCACAAGCCCTGGCAGTCGAACCCGTTCTGGTAGCGCAAATCCCGCCCGTTCATGGCCCAATAACGCTGGAACAGATCTTTTAAGGTACGTCCCCAGGCGTGATGCACGCCCATGGGATTGTTAGCGGTAATGGGACCGTCCAGAAACGACCAGGGCTCGTTTCCCGCGTTCTTTTTGCGCAGCTTGTCAAAGGCCTGCGTCTCGTCCCAGAACTCCTGAACGCGATGTTCCAAATCGATCAGATCCACCCAGCTTTCAACCTTCTTGTACATGTCTTTTTCCCTTACTCTCAGCCGGAATCCGCCCATAATAGACGTTTAAAAAGAATTCATATCATTACTCTATCAAAGGCAAAAAGGCAAGAGATTTCAAGGCGCGAATTTCCATTTGGGGGTGTATATCGAGGCATTGCGGAAAGGGTTATCACAATGTGATTATGTCAAACGGATATTTCAGTTCTCGGTGATACCTGCTTGTAGAAGGGTGCATCACAAGAAGTTGCAAACCTGTCTGATTTCAGGGTGGCGCGGGCTAAGCCGCAGGCTTGCCCGTGTTAAAGAGCCACATGGGCAAGCTACGTTTCTCTTCGCTTAGCCGATGGCACCCGTTTTCAAAGTCAATCGCAATATCTTGTGATGCGCCCCTTGTAGAATAGTCGCCGCTTTCAGCTTGCATTCTTCCCCATATTTGTCTATTCTATGACTCAAGGACTTCGTCACACGCTACGAAAACGGACTTCCACAGGAATGGAATGGGGACGATGAACGCCAAGAACTACATGATTCTATTCGCTTTTCTGCTGCTTGCAGTTGCCTGCACCAACGAAAACGGCCAAACCAACGGCGACATGGATGTCGATCGGATGGATGTTTCCGATCAGGACGGCGACATCGAATACGACCTGACCGATGCGGAACTATTCGAAGTGTTGGAAAATGACGCATTGGGAGATCAGGATTCCGTTGATTTCCCAGAAGCGGACGCCGATCAAGATTCTGAAATGGAACTGGATAACGACATCGTTGAATCTACGGAACTGGATGTGGTTGAAAATGATTCTGATCCGGAGCAAGAGCAGGATTCCGACCTGTTTGAAATCTCAGACATAGAGGACATAGAGATAGAACAGGATATAGATATTACGGAACATGTTGAAGTCGATTTGGAGGATGAACTTGTAGAAAACGATGCTTGCGAGTTCACTGAATCCAATGAAATGACAGAAGCCGACACTTGGGAGAATGAACAGGATATCGAATACGCTATGGCTGAAGGTTTTGTTGCCATTCCTACCGGTGGCTTTTGGATGGGCAGCCCGGATTGCCTTTCCTGCCCGGTAGATTTTACTGGAAATTGCAATCCTGCGTGGTGTGGAGGCCCTTGCCGGCAAGATAGCGAATTGTTGCATTATGTCCAGTTAACGATTCCGTTTGAAATTCAGCAGCATGAAGCAACCCAGGAAGAATTTGAAGCCCTGATGGGTTACAACCCCGCCTATTTCGGCTCCAACGGTCAAAACCTGTGTACTGAAAACTGTCCGGTCGAGGGCGTCATGGATTTCGATGCCATGGCTTTTGCAAATGAATTGTCGAAAAGAGCGGGACTAACGCCCTGTTATGTGTTTTCGAATATCGATTGCTGGAATTCGGAAGATACTCCGCCGGAAGACCAGCTATTCAGTTCAACTGACTATATGGTCTGTTATCGAGGCCAGACAACGATCACAACAGCGACCGTTACTCTAAACGGCGTAACGCGTCCACAGGATTGCGAAGGCTACCGCCTGCCAACGGAGGCGGAATGGGAATATGCCGCTAAAGCAGGCACCACAACGGATGTTTATTCCGGGAATCTTGAACAGTTCGGCGTTGTCGATGGTGATTGTGATGGCCCTTGTGCTTGCACGACCTTGGATCCGAATCTGGATCGTATCGCCTGGTATTATGCCAATGTCTGCAACGGCGAGTACTCTACTCGTTCTATCATGCAGAAAGAACCCAATGCTTGGACGCTTTACGACATGCTGGGAAACGTGGAGGAGTACATTCATCGATCTGACGAGGATTGCTATCCGGAATCGACAACCAGTAATCCGGATATAGACCCGTTTCGTGAGGGCCAAAATCTTCACAACTATTCTTACAGAGGCGGAAGTTACGATTTGGTTGATCCATGCGAGCTGCGTGCAGCCCATCGCGCGGCCTATATTTCATGTAACGTTCGAGAATCATTAGCTGACAGAAAAGTTAAAGCAAGAGAGAGAAAAGGTGGACCCTCGCATGGCTTCCGCCTTGTCCGCAGTTTGAGATAGGCCGAATTCGGTCATTCGAATTTGCCGGAACGGTCGCTTGGCAACCCGGCCAAAACAAGGCTTCGCCTGCGCCATTCTTCATAAAACATCCACGTCTTACCCTATGCCGCCGTGCCCAAAAACCAAAAAATCCCTTGACGTTAGCTCACGATACGGGTATCGTGAGCCCAATATATAGAGGGTCGTTTCGTATTGAAATCAACTCCATGCTGGGTAGTGGGTGACTCATGAAACCGTTTGTCTTAATGCTTTTAGCGGCAGCGGCATTGCAGGTCGGCTGTGGAGACATGAATTCCGAAGATTGCCAGACCTATTGCTCGGCAATGAACCTGACCAATGCCTTCGGCACCTGGGCCTGCTACGCCTCCGACAGCACAACCGATGCCGGCACCTGCCTGCGGGGAATCAAGCAGGTCACAGACAGCAACAGCGGCCAGCAGGTCGACTGCTGCTATCACAGTTCTATCAACGCGCTAGCCGCCTGCAAAACGGGCAGCAGCAAGCACGTCGTCTACAATCCACCCAATCTCGACACCTGCCTCGATCAATGCGAGGTCAACTCGGCGGGCGACAGCATGCCATCCAATTTGATGAGCGACATTCGAACCGCCGAAACATCCGGGGATTACGTGGATTTCCTGCAAGCGCAACTGAATCTGCAATGCGTCGTGGAAGCGAGCGAGAAATAAAGGTAAGCTGTTAACACATTGAAAACGAAACGATTAGAGCGCATTGAAATTTTGGAGGACCGTAGCGACCCGGAGAAAGATTCCGGGCGGATTTCGTGGATTCAACGTTTCCGCGTTCGTAACCACTACGAAAGCGGCGACGCCTCGCGTCCCTACGGTCTGGATGTCGTCTCCCATAAGAATTACGACGCCATCGGCGTGTTGCCATATTGGGAGACGGATGACGGCGTGATGGTGATGTTGTTGAAGACTTTCCGTCCCGCCCTGCATTTTCGCGAGCTGGAGCCGGAAGAGTCCCCATTTCTGGTGGAGATCATCGCCGGTGTTCTGGAGCAGGGCGAACACACGCCGGAAGGGGTGCTGCATCGCGCCTGCGAGGAAATGAAGGAAGAAGCCGGGTTATTGACGGACGAACGGCAGATCCGCTTACTGGGTGCGCCGTTTTACTCTTCACCGGGCGTTTACACGGAGAAACTCTGGATCGCAACGGCCAAGGTGGACCCGGATCGGCGCTGCGAACCGACGCTGGACGGTTCGGTAATGGAAGAGTTATTGGAGCCGTTTTCCTGTTCGTTGCAGCAGGCCGTGACCATGTGCCGTCGAGGCGAGATCAGAGACGCCAAAACGGAAATCGCGATTGCCCGCCTGAGTTGGGATCTGAAGGACGGCGCGCAGTCATAACGATCGGATCGAACCCACTTTTCGTGGTTGTATAACGTCGGAGGTTTCACAATGAAGCGCCTCTTGCAGCTGATGCTGGCGATACTCGTACTTTCCGTGCTGCTGCCCACCACGGTCATGGCGGCCATGACCACCGATGTCATCGACGCCGCCGACGTAAACGACGACCCCTTCGATTTCGTGCTGGGCATCGCCTTCTTCCAGGAACGCGAATGGGCCATGATCACGCGCGAGCGTAACGCGCTGAGCACCACCGAACGCCAGATGCTCAACCAGAACGAGTTTGTTTACAAGCACGTCAAAAACATTCTGAACATCAACGGCAAACTGGGGCTGTACAAAGACCTGGAAATGCACTTTACGCTGCCGATCCACATCCTGGAAACCTACGACGGTTACATGTCCGGGCACTGGCGCGACAAATACTGGGGCGGCGACTTCTCCTCCAGTCAACTCGCCTGGCCGGGTCGGCCCTCACTGCTGACGGACTACGTTTTCGGCTATCCCGCCTGGACGAGCAAACACAGCGGCTTCGGCGACATGATCCTGGGTTTTTCCTATGCGCCGCTTAGCAATGACCGCGACAAGGACTACCCTTCCCTGCGCTTGACCATGGACCTGACGCTGCCCACCGGCGAGGAAATCAGCCCGAACATGGGTTCCAACGCCGATAATCTCGAAAAGGGCGCAACCTCGGATATCAAGGTCGGAAAAAGACTGCTGGCCTTTACCTTCCGTATCGACATTTCCAAGCGCGCCGGTGCGGCGGACCCGTACTTCGGCGTGTTCTATACGGCTCCCGTTTCCCTGGGCGACCTGATCGACGATCCGCGCCACGAGGGCGGCTTCATCTTCGGAACGGAAGCCATCGCCTACGAGCAGATGATCGAAGGCCAGAACGAGCCGCGCTGGAAGGTCGCCTTCGACTTCCAGTTCGCCGCCACGATCTACGGTCGCGGGCAGGATTTCAACGCCATTACCGACGCGCTGGCCTGGCGACGCGACAAAAACAACACGGCGTCCAAGACCTACTGGGATACCGATCCGCGCGCCAACGACGACCCGGCGCATGTTTTCTACTTCTATCCGGGCGGCATCGCTCCCGATTACGAACTGCCCATCGAGGATCGCTACGTTTACCTGCGCGGCATGGTGGGGTTCTATGCGACCTTGTATCACTATTTGCAACTCCGGGCGGACGTTACCATCGGTCATCGCACCGAGCACTTCCTCTCCTTGCCCGAAAACCTGGAATACTCGACCCTGCGCCCCTCCGACACCAGCGGTTACAACACCCAGATCAACGAAATCGGCGCGCGCGTGAAGATCGAGCAATCCCTGGTGCTGGCCTACACCATCAGCCTGGCACTGACGTACTAGGCGTGGAACGGAAATTCCGGGAGATAATTTTCTATCCCCCACTTTTCTCCCCTTCGCACAATCAGTATCTGTAATTTAACCGAAGCCGAGAAAAACCATCTGGACTCAATGATCGAAATTTCAAGGAGTCTGAAGCGATGTTTTTGAAGAGCCTGGTTATCCTTACTTCGCTGATCCAAGCGTTTTCATGGTCGGATGTAAAAGACGCGGTCGGACGTTTTCTCGTCGAACCGGTCTGCAAAGAAAACAATGAACAGCCAACAACCGAGGGATGCTTTCTACTGTCCGAAGAGAGAAAGGGAAAATCCTGTTATGTATGGCTGGAAAAAGGCTCCAGCGCAACGATTGTATACTGGATGGGAGACTGCAAAGAAGGTCTAGCTGCCGGCGAAGGAAAAGTATTTTTTAGTAATAGCAAGCATGAGGAATTGGGCCGCTATGAAGGAGAAATGCTTCAAGGAAAGAAACACGGAAATGGTACGCTAACCAAGCAGGACCGCACGGAGAGAATTGGTAGATGGGACTCCGACATTTTTGTGGAGGGATCTCTAGCAGCTCCTTGTGAAGGAACCTACGATGCGCATCGAAGCCTCCAGGTGGGAAAATTTAACGAGTTTGGCCAGTTAATGAACCCAGGCGAAATCAGCTATTGCGATGGATATCATTTCAAGGGAGAACGGAAAGATAACGGTCTTACTACGATAGGGACGTGGGATGAAGAAAAACTCACAGGCAAAGGAATTCTCACACATCGCTGTTTAAATAAGAATTCAGCAAGAACGTATACAGCAGATGGCAACTGGGTTTCCGGCAAGTTGAATGGCTATGCAGAAGTACAGTATTGTAATGGGAGTATCTACAAAGGCGAATGGAAAGAGGGAAGAGAAAACGGTTTCGGCGAGAAAACCTGGTATAGTGGCAATAAGAAATACAGTGGAGAATGGGTTAACGGAGAGCGCACGGGCAAAGGCGTTTATACGGATTCTTGCGGAGTGAATTCTTCTATTAAACAGTATAAAATGGATGGCAATTGGATTTCCGGCAAATTGAATGGTTATGCGGAGGCTTACTGGTGTACGGGTGATTCCTATAAGGGCGAATGGCAAGACGATAAATATCACGGAACGGGCACGTATCATTCCCTAGGGAGTATTTATTCGTTCATTGGCAGCTTCACGGGACAATTCACAAATGGCGTTTTTCCTGACAAAGGGGTAATCATTTACGACGATGGAAACCGCTACACAGGAAGTTTGAATTCGAAAGGCCAGCGCAACGGATCAGGTGTGATGACCTATTCAAACGGGCAAGTAAAAGATGGTGAATGGCATTACGATACGTTCGAAGAACCCTATCAGGAACCACCTTCCCCACCGCCACCACCTGCTCCTGTCTACGAACCACCTCCACGCACCTACGAGTGCACGTGTTCGTATCAATTCGGATTTGCAATCTTCGAATTCAGTACACAGTACTTCACATGGATCATTACCGCCAGCGATTACCAGGCAGCAATGAGTCGTGCTTTATACCTGAATGAAGATAAATATGGGAAAAAAGACAACGGTTGTATACGTTGCGTTCGAGTTGATTGATTTTCTACTCAAAGCAGGTAGCCTTAGCTGATTTTAGCCTGGTTCGTGATTAACCAGACCCAGGACTCAATCTACCGGGCTTGGTGGTGATTCATCAAACGTGGTTGCGTAACTTCAACTCTTTCGGATGCGGATAGATGTAGTATTGTTCTTTGAGGTAGGGCTGATCGTATTTTCTGACATAGTGCTGAATCAACACAACAGGGACAATCAGAGGCACTAATTCTTGATGATAATCGTCGATAACTTCTCGAAGTTCCTGTTTCTCATCGCTGCTCAGCTGGTTTTTAAAGTAACCCATAATGTGAAGGAGCACGTTGGTGTTCTTGCTTATCGTCGCTTTTAACGTCAGTGCTTCCATCAACATTGCAAAATATTCCTGCATCAAGAGATCGAGTTTTCGTTTTTTTCCACTGGCCACCATTACCCCCAGTTGTTTTAAATACTTCGGGCTGTGCGCCATCAGCGTATATTTGTGGCGAGCGTGAAAATCAATCAGATCCTTATACTGCATACCCGACTTCTGCATCGTCTTCCACCGATGAACGATGAAAAGACGTTCAATAAAATTCTCTCGCAGACCCGCATCGTTCAGGCGGCCTTCATCTTCGATAGGAAGCAATGGAAAGGTTTCAATAAATGCATCGGCAAATAATCCTGCCCGAGACCCTATCGGTTTGCCTTTTTCTTTGTATACCTTGATTCCACGCATCCCGCATGAAGGAGAGCGCGTTTTGAAAACGAATCCACAAAGATCCTGCTTTTCCAGTTCGGGTAGTGCAATTGCAATCCAGTTCTTCATACGATCCGTATGATCGATGCCGGAATTTGTCGTTACCATATGAGGCTGTGACAAATTGCCTTGCAGATGCATGGATTCCCGTGGAACATGCAAGCCGCATTCCATTTCCGGGCATACGGGAATCCATTGCACGAATTGCCCTAGAAGATCGGCTAAATAGTGGTCCAGCTTATGCTGCCCATTGTAACGAACTTCGTTACCCAGTAAACATGAACTGATCCCGACTGTGATTCCATTCGTCATTTCTGCTCCTCAAGCGCAATGCTCACGCCCAAAACAGCTTGGAATTCAACTGTTCTCCGTCCTGAAATTCGCTGCATCCTTCTATTATGCATAGACAAGACAGATGGTACAGACATGATATTCCTTCATTGTCCTGGAATACGCCTTTTAAGAATTTTACCTCATTGCGAAGAATCTTTGAACCAGTATACCTTTGGATTATAAGGAAAAAATCATCGCAGGTGATTCATCAAACGTGGTTGAGCAACTTCAACTCTTTCGGATGCGGATAGATGCAATATTGAGTTCCAAACGATTCCTGCGATAACTCCGTTGATGGTTCCTGCCTTGTTATGGACTACAACGAAAACGATCAACTATTGGCCTCGCGACTGGATACGAACTGCGACAATGAAACCAATCGGCATTGCAAAGAATACGTCTACGACAGTCGTAAGCGTTTGATCCGAATAGAAGAAGATGATTACTGCGTCGGAAAACCCACAAATTGCATTATTCACCAGTACATACAGGTGGTCAAAGTCATCGAGGATTGAAGGATTTTCCCCAAAGGATATCGCAGCCGGATCGGGAAATAAACCGAGGCCATCAATATGCCGAACGAAGCCAATAGCTCAGTACAGATGGGCCTACCTGCCAGGAAGCAATGTTAGCGAGAATCGAAGCATAGAAGGCCCAGTAGATCGGTTTGGGGCGCAGCAAAACCGCGTAGATCGCCGCTTCGACCAGCATAACCAGCACTTCTCCACCGAACACCGCGCTGTTCCTGGAAATTCCAGGGATTTCAAGAATAACGAAATAGAAAAACGGATGAGTGATAAGCGTTGCCAGGAACGCCACGACGAGAAGTACAACCGCCTTACCACGTATCCGAATAGATGATTTCCTGTACAGCAGCAGACATACCAGCGGAAGCTCAATCGTCATGGTAACGGCAAGTACATATGGATAGATACTTCGATGAATCAGTTCGAGAGCCTGCATCGCTTCATCCGCAATCCTCCCAAAACCACGACAGCCAATATCCAAAGAAGCCCCGCCGTTTTTCCGGGAACGCCGCAACAACCATCATCGTTTTCCAATTTGGAATCCCCATCGGCATTATCCTCTTCCAAGACGTCTTTTTCCGTGTCGGATTCCAGAGTGTCCAGATCTCCATCGGACGCCTCCGAGTTCTCCATTTCCAATTCAACGACCTCGGAATCGCCATCAATCGGAGGAGGTTCAGGGAAAACGGGTGGATCGATCGGTGTCTGGTCGGTGTTGGACCATACGCCGTCACAGGTGATTTGCGGAATTTCATCTTCGGAAATCGCACATTCTCCTTCGCACGTGTAGCACCGGTCTGATTTGTCAATACAAATCGGCCTGTACGACCACCAAGGATGACAGCAATCTTCATCATTACCCGGACAATCGTCCGAGCTTTCACACTGGGAGAATAATTCTTGAAGAGTCGTGACCAGCGTTCCATTTGCTCCTTGGCTTATAACACCAAAGGCATCCTGACATTCATTCTCACAAGTTGATCCGAGACAAACCCACTTGGCGTGTTCCTTGATACTGTCGCAATCGAAAAGTGGGACGAAGGCTACTAAGCCTGTCTCTCCATTGTTGTGAAAGCTTCCCCAACGAAAATCGTAGTTTAATACAACCCCATCATTTCCATTACCAGTACAGAAATTGAAGTCGAGTGAGGAAAGTTCCGATTGCGCAGGCAAAGAATCTATATTGCCGAAAAACAGAGTTCCACTATCGCGACAATCGAGAACAAAAAGGGTTCCAGACGGCATGTTTCCCCAAGCGGGCAAAGCGAGGAGGCCGATCAGGATCAGAATTCCGAAGATCGTAAACGTCTTTACAGTTGACATCGATTTCAGCCTTTCTAAGGAGATGCATGGCTCCTTTTAAAGCTCACAACAATCTCTGTCCCTTGGATGAGTAATCATGCAGGAGTAACGGATAGGGAACCTAGAACACACAAAGCCCATTCGGATTTGATTTTCCGGCAAGTCCCACGTAAAAAGCTAGCAAGAATCGAGCGAGCTTTCAAGCCCTTTCGAAGAACTTTATGGAATTTGTCATTTTGAGGTTTAGCCAAAGAATCCCTTATAATTTCAAGCAGATCCTTCATTGTACTCAAGATAACGGCTATTTATCCACAATTTAAATACATTTAGTGACTTAAACCACTTAGCTTTTCTCCCTCCAGCCACTGCCCTCATCCTTTCAGCAGAACACCGCACCCCTGCAATTCTAGTTGTGTTTTTTGTGTGCTGTGCTAATATAATGATTTAGAGCAAGTTGGAGTCTGCGCCACGGAAGTTCAACTCAATCGATTTAAGAAACAGACGCCTTTTTTCTGGTACGTGCAAGGAGGATGTTGTGAAATCCGGATGGCTTTATTGGATGTATTTGTTGCTGATCTGTGCGTTATTGCTACCCTTGACCGGCTGCGGTGGAGATGATGCCGTCGTCGATGGCGATCAAGACCCGGAAGTCGTAACCTGTCAACTCGATACGGATTGCGCAACGGATGAATATTGCAACGCACAGGGAATCTGCACCATTCAGGGCAATCTTCCCGAATGCACCGTCAACTCCGACTGCGAAACCGGAAAAATCTGTTCCGCATTAGGCACTTGCATCGTCGATCCACAACCCGACGGCGATTCTGTCGACGGTGATTATATCGATGGCGACCTGCAAGACGGCGTGATCATCTCAGGTCCGGAAACGGTGGCGTTCGGTTCCGTGCAGATCGGCGAAGAAACCTCGCGCAACGTCGAATTGACCAATCGAGGCGTCGAAAACCTGGTTATCCGCGCATTGGACCTGCCAACGGGAAACCCGGACTTCGTGATCAACGGCATGGACGATCTGCCGCTGACGCTGGTGCCGGGAATGCCGAAAACGTTTTCGGTAACGTTCAGCCCAACGCGCCCCTACGAAGCCAACGAACCGCTGCAAATCGCCTCCAATGCGGACAATGAGCCATTGTTAACGGTCATGCTGACCAGCGAACTGAAGGGCACCAGCGTCCTGCGCGCCGACCCGGAAGAAGTGCAGTTCGGCAATGTACGTGTCGGCGACATGGCGCTAACTGAAACCTTGCAACTCTGCAACGACGGCGACGGCAACAAGCCCATTACCGTTACCGGCATCGTGCTGGTACGCAGCACGCCGCATTTCGACTTCGATATGAACATCGATGCCCCCTCCCCCAACGCTCCCTACTACATCGTTCCCGGCACTTGTCTGCCGGTCGAATTGACCTATGAACCGACCGAAGAAACCGTCTGGCCGGAGATTCACGAGAATCAGTTGCGTGTCCATCACGACGCGCAGGTCGACCCGGATGGCGAAGACGACGGACGCACGGAAATCGAGATGACCGGCGCGGCCAGCGAATCGAGTCTGTACGTAGAACCCAATCCCATCGATCTGGGAACGGTGAACATCGAAGAAAACCGAGCGGTGCAGGTCAGTGTCACCAACGAATCGGGTCGCGATCTGAACATTCAGAACATCCTGCTCAGCGGCAATCACTGCGAAGAGTTCGAACTGGCGCTGATCGACATCGACAATTTCCCCTACGAATTCCCGCTGGGAACGACGATCTCGACCATCGGCGTCGAATATTCGCCGACCAACACCGGGTTGGACGAAGGCTGCTATTTCCTGATCGAAACCGACCAGGAAGGCCCCTCCCGCTTCTCCAAAACTCCGGTCACCGGACGCGGTCGAGAAGCCAACAAAGCCCCGATCGCCCGTATTTCGCGCGAAGCCAACGGCGCGGAACTGCTGTTGCCCATCGATGTCATGGAAAACGCCAGCAGCCAGGCCAAGCGCATTACGCTCTACGGTGACATTTCCTACGACCCGGACGAAAACTATCCGCTAACTTACAAGTGGACCCTGGACAAACCGGATGTCAGCCTGACCGAAATCTGGCCCAACGACGAAAGTCCAATCATTTCGATGGATGTCGATTGGGCGGGACCGTATACCGTTACCTTGGTAGTAACCGATTCCGACGGACTGGAAAGTGACCCCAAGCAGGTGCTGATTAACGTCGTGGGCGATGAGAAAATCGTGATCGACATGACCTTCACCGGCAGCGGCGACATGAACGTCAATCTGGCTTGGCGCGCACCCAACGGCGCGATCTGTTCGGACACGTCCATGAGTTCCAACCGGACCTGTAACATGGGCGACTACGGCTTCGCCTACGTCTCCAATCACACCAGCGCCTTCTCCAACGGCAACAAGGAGACCATCACGCATTCCAACGCCGGAAACGGTGCCTATACCATTTCGGTGCTCTTTACCGAAGACTGCGCCTCCTGGGATATGGGACTATTCTGCCTGGATGAAAAGAACACGGACGTTACAATCAGCATTCGTGTCGATAACGACATCCAACCGCGTTGGACCCGCACCGTTCACCTGACCGAAACCGGCCAGTCAATGGAATGGTTTATCAACAAAGTCAGCGGACAATGGGGTGAACCCAACCCCTGATCGAACATACATGCAGCGGTGACGAGTGACCACGCTCGTCACCCTGCCATGCTTTCAATTTCCGGAATCTTGCCGGACGTGGGACCGTTCAAACGAGGAATAAAACATTATGGCTGGATGGAAACGAGCGATAGCCAAGGTCGGGATCGCCCTTGGCCTGTTGGTGATGGTATTGGTTTGCGGTTGCTCCTCGGAATTGACCCAACAGGAAGAATGTCAGACCGATGCGGACTGCCAGGGCATGGGGGACAACTACGTCTGCGATACGAACAACCACGTCTGTGTCCCGGACCAACCGGACGGCGACCTGGATTCGAACTTACCGCCAGCCGATTTGGATGAAGAACCGGATTCTTCGGACAATGACATCATCGAAACTCCGGTTGATGGCGACGAAGAACAGGAAAGCGAGTTGGAACTGACCGGAGATCCTCGTCTGGTCGCGCCAATCCGCCTGGATATTCCTGCTGAAATCGGAACCGAACACACGGTGGATCTGAATCTGACCAACGGTGGTCTGGGTACCCTGCGCATCGAATCGATCACGTTCGTCGACGATCCCACCGGTTTCCGCCTGGTTTCGCCACCCGTGTTCCCACTGCCCATCGACAGCGCCCAAACCGAAACGCTGCAAGTCGGCTATACAGCCCAAAGCTCCGACCGTGTTACGGCCAAACTGCGCATCACAAGCAACGACGAACAAAGCCCGCAGGTGGATGTCGACCTGGTGGCCGCTGAAGTGGGTTCTCCGCTATTGCTGGTTTCCCCGAACCGACTGGATTTCGACACCGTACCCGTCGGTGAAACCAGCGAGCCCAAAACGATCGTCATCCAGAATCGTCCCAGCGATCACACCACGACAGCCTCGCTACATATCAGCGCCATCGGCTTCGACCCGGAAGAAAACCTTAGTTTCTCGCTGGGAGAAAACACGCCGGAAACATTTACGATTCCACCATTTACCGACGGCATTCCCGTAGAAGTGGTCTGCCATCCTCAACAGGCCGGACTGGTGGAAGTCGAGTTGCTGCTAACACACAACGTAGCGGATCAATCCAACCCGATGAGCATCCTGCTTAGCTGTACCGGCGGACTCAAAGAACTGACCGTCTCTCCGGAACAGGTCGATTTCGGACGGGTGACGGTCGACAACTTCGCCCGCTCCACAGTCACATTGACGAACAGTGGCACATCGACAATCGAAATGGGACCGATCTATCTGGCGCAGTCCACTTCAACTGAAATTGAAATTATTTCAGCCCCTTACGAGGGCACCTTTATTTCTCCCGGCGCAGACAAGCAGGTTCTGCTCAGTTTCGAGCCGGATAACAGCGGCATGGAATCGGCTACGCTCGTCATCGAAAGCGACGATTACAGCAACCACATTCAAACGGTTTCCGTTACCGGAACCGGCTACATCAGCGATCTAATGCTGCAACCTTCATTCTATGGATTCGGCTCGGTTCTGATCAACGATGAAGTCGAGTTGAACGTATTGCTCAGCAATCAGGGCGAAGCAGACATTACGGTTTTCGGCGTGGATACACGCAATGGCTCTCCCAGTTTCAGCTTGGAGATGGACGACACGCCCTTTACTCTGACCCCCGGCGACAGTCGCACGGCCACCATCGTGTATCGCCCGGTCTCCGTTGCCTATCACGAAGAAGAATACAGCTTCGATATCGGCGACGCGCGCGAACCGGCAGGACTGACCGTTACCGGTCAAGGTTCCAAGCCGGAACTTTCCGTTACGCTGGTCAACGGGCAACCCTTCTCCGGCAATCTCGATTTTGGGGATGTTCCGGCCAACCAGCAGGAAACCATCGGTCTGCTGATCCGCAACAGCGGCAACTATCCACTGGTCGTCGATTCAATGGAACTCGATCCACAAAGCTCGACCTACTTCACCATCGACCCGCAAAGCCTGCCGGAAATCAGCGATGGCCAAAGCGAACGATTGGATATCAGCTTCGTGCCGGATTTGAACGCCGACAATGAATACACGCGCTTGACCCTGCACACCAACGATCCGGCCCAGCAAACCTTGTACATCTATCTTTCCGGTCAGGCCACCGCCCCTGAAATCAGCCTTACGCCGGATACGTCGGAAAGCTCGCCTTACGACTTTGGCCAAGTGCGGCAGAACAGCCAGTCCGATACATTATCCGTGCAGATCGAAAACATCGGCAGAGGAGCCTTGCGCATCGAAGAGATCGACCTTTCCGCGGAATCCTCCACCGCCTACATGCTGGATCTGGAGAGTCTGCCGCTACCCCGCGAACTTCTTCCCGGTGCATCGGCGCTTTCTTTCGACGTCACATTCATCCCGACAAGCACGGGGACGCATGATGCACAGATCGTACTGACGACCAACGACTACCGCGACAGCCTGCAAACAGTGTATCTGACCGGTTCTTCGCAAGCCTGCGAAGAAGGCTGGTGGGATATCGACGATGATCCAAGCGACTGCGAATATGAATGCGACTACAACTCCGCCACCAACGGTGTGGAACTATGCAACAACGCCGATGACGACTGCAACGGTCTGACCGATGAAGATTTCGAGTTAGGCGGCATTTGCAGCAATCCGGGCTTGTGCCCCTCCGGCGTATGGGAATGCAACGCGAACGACCCGCAACAACGGATCTGCTCCACCGGTCCGGGCGGCAGCCAGGACGCCTCGCAACCGGAAGTCTGCAACGGTCTGGATGAAGACTGTAACGGCGTACCCGACGACGCCCAGGATCTTTGCGCCGAACACGAAAACGCAGACTGGTACTGCATCAATTCGCAATGTGTTTACAGTTGCCAGGCAGGAACCCATAGCTGCGGCGACGACTGTGTAACCGACAACGACTTCAACCACTGCGGAACACGCTGCACCCCCTGCCCGCAGCCCGATCACAGCCAGGCGAGTTGCGATTTCAACGGCTCGATCTTTTTCTGCTCGTTCACCTGCGACACCGACTACGTGCGCTACAACAACAGTTGCGTGATTCCCTCCGATCCCAACGACTGCGGTCCCTCGCATCTGGACTGCTACTCCGAATACGGCGACCCGACCCATGGCGACTGGTTGTGCGTGGAAGACAGCGGCGTGTACGGATGCGAACTGAGTTGCCAGATCGGCTACCATGTCGATGAAGAAACGCAAAGCTGTGTCTCCAACGAAACACCGCAATGCTGCGGGTTGGACTGTGTAAGCTGTTTTACACCGGAAAACGGTGTAGCCACCTGTTCCGGCGGCGAATGCGGTTACGAATGCCTGTCTGGCCATCACGACTGCTTCGGTCAATGTGTCAGCAACAACAGCCCGCTTACCTGCGGCACTCGCTGCTATCCCTGCGAAACACCGGCCAATTCTTATGCTACCTGCGATGGCATCTACTGCGGATATGAATGCTTGAGCGGAACGCACGACTGCTACGGCAACTGTGTAAGCAACTACGACGTCAATAGCTGCGGCGACCGCTGCACGCCTTGCCCGGTCGTGGCCAACGGAACGATGTCCTGTGTCAGCCAACAATGTACGTTGACCTGCAACACCGCCTACCACGAATGCCCGGACAACCTGGGTTCCGTCGGCTGTGTGTACGACTACAACGTCAACCACTGCGGCGATTCCTGCGATCCCTGCCCGCAACGCGAACACGCCAGCGTAAGCTGCAACGGTCAGAACTGTGTATATACCTGTAATCAGGAATATCACACCTGTACGATCGATGGAGAAGAAAGCTGCGTGTTCAACGGCGATGTCGAGCATTGCGGCGATTCCTGCGACCCCTGCCCGCTTGTTGTCAACGGCACCGCAACCTGCGATGGAATCGTGTGCGGAAAAATGTGCAATAATGGCTATCACCTTTGTGGCACGGAGTGCGTCAGCGACGAATCGCCGGACAGCTGCGGCGACTCCTGTACGCCCTGCCCTGCTCGCGATCACAGCATCCGCCACTGTACCGACGGTGAGTGCACCTATACCTGCGAGGACAACTATCTCAATCTCGACCAAAACTGGTTAAATGGTTGTGAATACTTCTGTGTGGACGACGGCCAGGAAGATGTTCCGGATATGGACGGCATCGACACCGACTGCGACGGCGTCGACGGTGAAGTGGAACGGGCGATCTTCGTTTCCATCGAATACGGCTATGCCGGTGCCGCGGGAACGCCGACCGAACCGATGAACGACATCGAGGAAGCGATTCTGCTGGCCAATGCATCCAACCCGAAAAAATACCTGATCATCGGTAGCGGTTATTACAATCAGACCTTTACCATTCGCGCCGGCGTTCACATGTACGGCGGATACGACGACCGCAATTTCGCATGGTCCCGCGTCAGCGGCGACTACAGCGTCTTCCAGTCGAGCACCTACATCGGCCAATCCATCGAGAACATTCAACAGGAAACCATCTTACAGAAAGTCGCGTTTTTAAATACAATCGGTGGCTTGCAGTATGGGCGCAGCAGCTACGGTCTTGTAATTCGAAACAGTAACAACCAGTTGAAACTCGATCACTGCCGAATCACCGCTGTGGATGGCTACGTCGGTCAAAATGGAAGTTCCGGAATTAACGGAGCATTTTGCTGGGATGCGAACCAGAACGGACAGTGCGAAGTGGATTCTGAGGATCGCAACGGCGACAGTTCCTGTAGCACGCTCGACTGCGGCGGCGGTCGTGGAACCGACGGCGAAACGGATTGTTCCAACTGCAACCTAAACGGCGGTGACCCGGGCGTGGGTGGCTTTAGTGTTTGCGGAAGCGGCTACAGCGGTGGATACGGAGGCTGGGCCGGAAGCTATTTGGGAACGGATAACGGCAGCAGCGGCTCGGGTCCAGCCGGGGGCTCGGGCGGACGCTACACCGACCGGGATGGCAACAACGGCGGCAGCGGTGCCGGCAACCGTCACGGTTCGGATGGCCAGGGCGGCTCTAACAGCGGTTATCTGGACGACAGCGGGCTTTGGGTCGCCAATGGCGGCACGGACGGGACGGCGGGTCAAAACGGCGATTCCGGTTCCGGCGGCGGCGGCGGTTTCGGCGATTCCGGCTGGGATGAAGGCGCTGGCGGCGGCGGCGGCGGCGGAGCGGGTTGCGGTGGCACTGCGGCTCGCGGAGGCGGCGGCGGTGGCGGCGTGTTCGGCGTCTTCCTGATCGACTCTTCTCCATCCCTGCACGATTGCGAAATCATCACCGGCAATGGTGGCAACGGCGGCAACGGCGGACAGGGTGGCCAGGGACGCTCGGGCGGCAGCGGCGGTCAAGGCGGAAACGGTCGCGATGGCGCTGGCGACGGCGGCGACGGCGGCAGCGGCGGACAGGGCGGCAACGGCGGTCACGGTGGTGGCGGCGCGGGCGGCAATGTCTACGCCATCTACAAATCAGGCAGCAGCGCTCCCAGTTTGCAATCCAATACCTACTCGGTTGGAATTCCGGGAACCGGTGGTAGTTCGCCCAATACTTCCAACAACGGTGCCAACGGAACCAGCGGGGAAATCTACCCCTGATTCCGGCGATACAATTTCATGTTTTCTACGATCAACGGCCCGCGAGATGCGGGCCGTTTCGTTTTTCTTGCACTGACACAAACAGGGAATTTTACTACATGGCCAGATCGCAAACCTGCGCCTTCAATACCGTCACGGCATCGGCAGGATTCAGGAAAAGAATACAGCCGCGTCGCCCGGCATTGATTCCGATCCGCTCCAAAACCGGAATCGACTCGTGAAACCATACCGGCAGCGCCTTCTTCGTTCCGAACGGACTGATACCGCCAACCAGATAACCTGTGACCTTTTCGGCTTCCTCCGTACTCGCCATGCTTGCGTTCTTCACTCCTGCCGCCCGCGCCAACTTTTTTTAGCGACAACTCCCGGTTTCCCGGCATACAGCAAAGGATATAACTTTTACCATCCAACTTGACGACCAGCGTTTTCACCATGGCGGACAAGGGCCAGTTCAGCGCCTGCGCCGCGAATTCGGCACCTTTGACTTTATGATCGTATTCACGCAGTTCAAATGGAATTTTCTTCTGCTTCAATACGCGCATGGCAGCGGTCGTAGACATCGCCCTGCCCTCCTTTGGTAAAGGTAACACCCTGTTTCAACTTGATATTCTAATAGGACTCGGAAAGAAGAGCAAGAATAGAAACCTAGACCACCAGATCCCATATGACCTTGGTTGCAATGAAGAGCAGCACGCCGCCGATCACCCGCTTCACCTGTCCAGCCGCGAGTTTGTCGGTCATCAACCAGGCTCCGATCAGCGCTCCGACGAGCGCGCATCCTGCCGCCACGGCCAGAATAGCTCCCTCGGCGACTCCCGTTTGCACGTGCCCCAGGAATCCGGCGAAGGAAACGAAGATAACGATAAAGGCCGTGGTCGCGGTCGCCTTTTTCGCCTCCAGCCCCAGCACGATCAATACGGCAACGATCATATTTCCGCCGCCCACGCCCAATAAACCACCGCCGATACCGGAGATAAATCCCATAATCAGGCCGATGAGGATCAGCTTTTTCCGGCTCATACCCTCGTTTCGCGGTTTGGGTGTGAACAACAGCATCATCAGACCGGCAATGACGCAGAACAGGGCAAACATCCATAACAGCGGTGTACGATTGATATAATTGCTGGCATAGGCGCAAATCGGCGCGGTAACGGAACCCATCAAGAGCATGGGCACAGCAATTTCGAATACCACCAGCTTTTTACGGATGAACCAGGCGCTGGCCGCACTCATGGCGATGGCATTCAGTAATAGCGCGGTGGCCATGGCCTGATGCACCTCGACCTGTAACGCCACGAAAACCGGAATCAGAATAAAGGCCGCCCCCACACCACTGACCGTCAATAGCGCCGTAAAAAACAGGGTTACGAGTCCGGCGATGACAGCACTCATGGGCGTCCTTTCGGTGTGTGAAGGAATGAAAAAGCGGAGCGGATCAGCACCCGCCCCGCCGTATGAAAATCAAGTAAAACTCGATACTTTAGTATACGAACATCCAGATCCCTGCCTGGACACCCGCCGCCGGGAAAATGCAGGCCGACAAATTACCGCGCTGCATGCGCCCGTCTTTCATGGCCTCCCATAACTGCACGGAAATACTGGCACTGCCGACATTGCCGTACCGGTCGTAGAAGGATTTATAGGTATCCGGGATATGCACCTGGGCTTCTTTCAAAGCAGGCAACACCAGGATATCGATGATCTTTCCGATATCGTGAATAAACAGGTTTTCGTATGTCAGATTTTCCCAACCCGGCTGATTCAACACTTCCGGCAGCAGTTCCAGAATGGCCGTCAAACCGGTGCGTACCAGGTTACTGGCGTGGGAATACAAGCGGTAGCGGTCGCCAATACGATGATTCAAGCCGATGTGGCAGGTTGCAAACGTGCCGGGCATAATATGCGAGTAGAACTGCATATGCTTGGGATTCTCACAGTATACCGCCTCTTCGGTGCGCTGCATAATCACCGCCCCGGCTGCGTCACCAATGGTCAACGCACCGATTTTCCAGCTCAATTCCTCTATCGTTTTACAGCGGAAATCCGCCCAGTCGAAGCTGCGCTCGCCTACGGCAATCAATACGGTGCGATACGCGCCGGTCTTGATCAGTGCATCGGCAATCTGAGCCGACTTCATCACGCTGGTGCAGGCGTCCTGAGTATCGATAACATTGGCGTTATAGGCTTTCAACTCGTCGCGCAGCACGTGCGCGGTAGCCGGTTCGACAAATGCCTTGCTCATGCCGGTATAAATGATCAGATCGATTTCATCCGCAGCGATTCCGGCATGTTCCATGGCGCGCTCGGAAGCGATACGGGCGATGTCGGTGGTGTATTGATCGGGTCGGCACCAATAACGAGTGACATTGCCGGCCTTATTCAATGTGGCGGCAGCTTTACCCATCAGCGCTTCAAGATCGCCATTGTGCATATAGGCGGCGCTGTGATCTTTCAACATCTGCAAAACGTCGTCGTTCGTGATTTCACGTTCGGGAATGTACGCTCCCAGTCCGATGATTTTCGAGGCTACTTCCATAATCGGCTCCTTACTGCTACTTCGATTTCCCCATGTACTCGTTTATTCGTTTACTACCTGCGCGAGCGCCAACATGAGTCGTACTACGGAAACACACCGTTGACCACCAGGCGGTGTCCGGTTTCCGTGATGGTTGAAAGTTGGTAAGCGAGGTGTCCGTTGGTCGGCTATCCTCACGAAGCGGTCCCATACAGTCCGGCAGGCTTGCTGCGGATCGTTAACTATTCGAGTTATACCGCAATTTTCCCCAATGTCAATAGTCAGGCAATTCCTAACCGAAAACGGACAAAGCCCCCGTCTCGAATTTCATGCCACGGCTAACCGGCAAAAATGCGGCGAGATGAGCTAACTTATTAGATATAATAATGAATTCGTCTCATGACCGTATCGATAATCGGCCAGCATGAGAAAGGCGGCTTTTCGTCTTCCAAGGGCAGAAACAATCGTTAAAGAAAACGGATCTAAGCTGTCTACGAAACAGTGAAAAAGAATGACACTTCTGTCGTGACCAATACCTACAAGTGACATTATTGTCATACTCGCGCTTTTCCGAATCACAGGACAAACCTTTTATTACACTAATATCAATACGTTTTTCTCATACACATCCTTTTGGCGCAAGACTTGCAAAGTATCCAGTAAGAACTGAGATGAACACGACAGTCTGAAATATATGTCGGTAGAACGAACATCGCTGAGGGTCGAGGTGTGTAGGTGACCTCGCTTTCAAAGGACTTTGGATATCTAACCATTTTCTGGCAGGAGGGAGCCATGCAGACACCCAGTAAAATGAAAGCAATTGTATATACCGTTTTTGTGCTGCTATTTTTCTTACCGGCTTGCGCGGATGATTCGCCGTCGGATTACCTGTTACCCGATGGCGACAGCAGCGATGGCGATTGGGTCAATGTCCATGGAAGCGATGGCGATGGGAATCCGGACATTCACAGCAACCCGGATCTACCTCACATCAGCGACACACCGGAAATCCTTGACCCGACGGCAGAAGACATCACCATTTATGAAAGCCGTTTCGAACTGGCGATGGACAATGAGCAATGTTACCTGAAAATGCCCATCGGTATGGAAAACAAATCCAAGCAAACAATCCGAATCGAAACGACATTTCTGGATTTGAACGGCGATGAACTGGCGAATCGTTCAAGCGCGATGAGTTATGAGATTCAACGCGGCGAACAGAAGGTCATGGTCGAACTCGGCGCTTGTCCTACATTACCGGAGGAAATCGAAAGCTACCTGCTGGCTTATGAGGCGAGTTGGGGAGATGTCGTACTTTCCGGCAAGGTATCCTATTTCATGCTCGCACCCAAAATTCAGGCAAAGGCGATGGGGTCCGATAATCTGTTGGAAGGCGAACAGACCGTTTACCGAATTCTTGCACAAGATCCGGATACCCAGCAACCCATGGCCGATGTATCGGTCGCTGTCGAGTTGAAAGAAGGGAATTCCATATTGCAGTCGATGACCGTGCAAACGGATTCATTCGGCATTGCAACCGTGCCTCTCGATGTGCCCTCGGAACTGGATGGGCAATATACGCTCAATATCGTAGTGGATTCGGATAGCCATGGTCAGCAGACCTTGTCCGCACCTGTAATCGTGGTTCGCGAAAGCCGGATCCTGGTTACTACGGATAAGCCTTTCTATCAACCCGGACAGACGATGCACGTCCGCACTCTGGCATTGAAGGTGCCCCATC
Organism: Myxococcota bacterium; assembly: GCA_965140415.1. GTDB lineage: Bacteria > Myxococcota_A > SURF-8 > SURF-8 > SURF-8. The sequence goes on along the minus strand of OZ223209.1, from coordinate 1,031,293 downwards.
AGTTGCCGTTAAGCAATCAGGATATAACTATTGAAATCGTAGACAGCAAGGGAAACAAGCTGTTCAGAGACACCCAACAAACCAGTGAATACGGTGTGGCGGCAACCAGTTTCCGCCTTGCCGAGTTGGTTGATTTAGGAAAGTACACGATCAGGGCCTACATACAGGGCAACTCCGGAACGATCCTTTCTGAAAAAACCGTAACCGTCGATAACTACACCCTGCCTCGATTCAAAATCGCGTTTAACGCCGATAAAAGTTTTTACCAACCGGGCGAAAGGCTGACCGGAACGATTTCGTCCGAATATTTCTACGGAAAACCGGTTTCTTCCGGCAAGGTACACATCGTGGCGCGTAAGTACGATGTGGAAATGGTGGATTTCACCACCATCGACGGCACGATGGACGAAAACGGCTCCTACTCCTTCCAACTCGATCTACCCGCATATTTCGTCGGCAGCGAACTGGATCAGGGAAAGGCGCGCGTTTTTCTGGAAATCTCGGTAACGGATGCCGCCATGCACAGCCAGGTTCTCAATCGTTCGGTTCAGGTTGTGGCCGAACCGGTAATGGTAAACCTGGTACCGGAAGCAGGCCGTATCATTCAGGGAGAATCGCAGCGATTTTTCCTGCTGCTATCCGATCCGGCAGGTAGACCACTTTCGGCGACCTGCACCATTTCTGCGGATTCGAATGAATTCGAGGTCGAAGTCGGTGCACTTGGGATGGCGGTGTTCGAATACACTCCTGAAAATGTGAATACATCGATTCAAGTGAAAGCAACGGTGGCGGGATATGCCTTGAATCGATCTTTCTCCTTCGAAGCGGAAATGGCCAACAGCTACGTCATGATGCGTTTATTGAAAGCGATTTACGATGTCGGAGAAACGATTCGACCGGAAATCATCGTCGCCAATCGACCGGACCTGACACAACCGGAATTGCTGCCCGACCGGATCTACCTGGATGTGATTGTAAATGGCCAGACAATGCTGATGAGCACTGTTGAATTGCAGGACGGTCACGGTATGGGCAACCTCGATCTCTCTCCCGATTTGGCCGGTCCCATGGAACTGTATGCGTATTACCTGACACCGGAAGGTCAGATTATCCGCGATTCCCGTGTGATTTACGTGCGCCAGGCTTCCGATCTCTCGGTCAGCATGGCGACTTCGCAAAGCCAATACCGGCCACGGGAAGAGGCGCAGATCACGATGCAGGTGGAAGATTTGAACGGCGATCCGGTCCAGGCGGGACTGGGTGTCACCATCGTGGACGAGGCGGTCTTTGCGTTGCAGGAATACCAGCCGGGAATGGAACGCACCTATTTTCAACTCGAACAGGAAATCATGAATCCAACCTACGAGATCCACGGCTTCAGTCCGAGCGATCTGTATGGCGGCGAACCGGAAGACCCGGAAGAGCAGGACGATCTGGATCAGCGGGCGCAGGCCTATTTTGCGGCTAACGGAACCGCGCAGACCTATGCCGTGAATATGGATAGCTTTGAAAGGGTTAGAATTAATTTCAATAATGTCTGTTCAAGTACCGTATCGCGACTGGTACGCAAACTGATCGCTCAGCAGGTAGGTGAATCCTGCACTCCGTCGAACCTGGATGTCGATGCTTTGGTGGAGTCGTTATCGGATTGTTCCGCATGTGATCCCTGGGGCAATCCGATCAAGTGGGATTTTTACAACCGGGGATGGGCGGTTCAGGTCAAGGCGTTAAGCGCCGGACCGGACGAAGTGTTTGGCACGGAATACGACATCCAGGTAACGCATGAATTCTGCGAGGACTATTACAACACGGCAGACGGCGATTCATGGGTGACGGATGGTGATGCTTGCGCAGACGGCGATTACGATTCCGGCAATGGCACCACTGCAAGCACACATCTGCGCTCCTGGTTCCCGGAAACCTTATTGGTGGAACCGAACCTGATCACGGCTTCGGATGGAACGGTCGATCTGTCCGTAACGATGCCGGATTCCATCACCACCTGGCGACTCACAGCGCTGGCCAACACCACAGACGGCCAACTGGGCAGCATGACCGATGGCATTCTCGTATTCCAGGACTTCTTCGTCGATATCGATTTCCCGACTTTCTTGACGCAAAACGATGAAGTGTATCTGCCGCTGGCGATTTACAACTATCTGCCGCAGAGTCAGACCATTCAACTGATGGCGGAAGCGGAAGACTGGTTCGAACCATTGGACGGGCTGAGCAAATCCGTTGAAGTCGGCGCCAATCAGGTCGTGGGTATCTATTTCCCGATTCGAGTGCTGAAAATCGGGCAGCAGTCCATGACGCTCTGGGCGGAAGGAACGGAAATGCAGGATGCCGTACAACGCCAGGTCACCGTTCGCCCGGACGGCGTAGAGCGCACTGCCTCGCAAAGCGACTGGCTGGAAGAATCGCTTTCGCTGCAACTGACCATCCCGGATCGCGCCATTGAAGACTCGGAAAGTCTGTTCGTCAAAATCTTCCCGGGTTTGCTGTCGCAGGCGGTCGAAGGACTGGATTCGATGCTTCGGATGCCGGGCGGCTGCTTCGAGCAGACGTCTTCCTCGACCTACCCGAATATCCTGGTGCTTCAGTATCTGGTTGAAACCGATCAACTCACGCCGGAAATCGAATTGAAAGCCAGGGATTACATTTCCCAGGGCTATCAACGCCTACTGACCTTCGAAGTGGATGGCGGCGGCTTCGAGTGGTTTGGAAATACACCGGCTCACACCGTGCTCACCTGCTACGGATTGATGGAATTCATCGATATGGCGAAGGTCCATGCGATCGATGCCAATTTGATTCCTCGAACGGCAGCGTGGCTGGCGCAGAAGCAGTCATCCGACGGTTCCATTCCGCCATCCTCCGGCGGCATTTCGGAAGGCGCAATCAATAACTATCAGGGCTCCGTGTTGCGCACGACAGCATATGTCACCTGGGCGCTGTCTCGCTCCGGTTTGCAAGCTTCTGCGGTTTCTTCTGCGGCGAATTTCCTGCTGAGTCATATCGACGAAGCGGAAGATACCTACACGCAGGCGATGGTCGCCATGGCGCTGGTATCTGCCGGATACGAGCAGAACGGTTCCCTGCGTTCGCTGATCACATCGATTGTCAACGCCAAGCAACAAGACGAAAGCGACGGCTATTTCTGGACGCAGGATGCCGCAACGGAAACCTACAGCACCGGTCCGAATGCGGTACTGGAAACCACGGCCTTGATCGGACTGATGCTGCTGGAAGATGGTCTGAATCAGGATGTGGTAAACGGAATTATCAATTGGCTGGTTCGCCAGAAAGATTCGTTCGGCAACTGGTCCACCACACAAGGCACCGTGCTGGCATTACGACTGATGATCGCTTCGATGGGCAGTCGACTGGAAAGTGCGGATGCCGTAATTACGGTTTCGGCAAATGGCGGCACGGAAACGGAGCTTGTGGTCACCTCGGATACCATCGATCTGATGCGCCTGGTGGATCTGGGAGAGCAGGTGGTTCCGGGAGACAACCAGATCGATATCGACTTTGGAGGTAGCGGGCGTTTGATGTACCAGGCAACGGCGAGCTGGTATGAACCGGGAGAAGAGATTCCCGATGAGCAGGGACCGTTGACCATCGATGTCGCCTACGATCGGACCTCTTTGGAAGTCAACGACCTGCTTGGTGTAACGGTGACGATCGACAATGTCAGCGAGTCGAATGTTGCCATGGTGCTGGCTTCTGTCGGCCTTCCCCCCGGATTCGACCTGGTTTCGACCGCATTGGACGAACGCATCAGTCAAGGCGGCGTATTGACCCGTTACGAAACCACACCGCACCAGATTCTCTTTTACATCAATGAAATCGCTTCCGGTGGACAAGTAACGATTGGATACGAATTGCTGGCCCGCTGGCCGATGGATGCTTCTTCCGGAGAAGCCTGTGTGTATCCGTATTACAATCCGGAAAACAAGAGCGAACAGCAAAGTCAGGTGATTACGGTAAATGAAGTGATGTAGCATGGAGCATCGCTAGCTTGCGAAAAGTTGTACGCAACTTTTGAAAACCGGAATCCGTCGCAGGCTTGAGGTTGCGGGTTAAATATAAAAGGACGACTCCCAAGACAACCACGTTTTGGGAGTCGTCCTGGTTTTAGCTACAGATTGGTGTCGGGGCCACTGATCCAGACCTGCGGATGGATATAAAACAACCTGCACGAAAAAGCCCCCGCCGATAACCGACGGGGGCTTTGCTATTCGAATCGGACGCTGTTGAACTTACAGCGAGTCCACGCACTTGTTCCAGTAGAAGAAGATGGGCGAGCTTAGAATCTGGCTGGCCTGTGTACCATCGATTGTGATGGTGTCGTTTGGCTCATAGCACCAGTCGTCGTTGCCATCAATCACGTTGTCGCCATTCATGTCCGGAATCAGAATGGGCGTCCAGTCACCGTTAGGCACCGGGTAAAGCAGGAAATCCGCCGTCCACTGCCCGTCTTCGGGATTGCCCAGGAACAAATCGGTTCCGGCGGCATATTCGTTATCGGCGATGGAATACAGAATCAAGCGAGCTACAGTGCTAAAACCGGTCGGTGCACCGGTGCTGGGTAAATTCAAGGTTCCCGAAACCGCCGTGATGGCCAGATCGAAATTGACGCCGGTCCAGTCTTTCTTATAAGGATCGTTGAAATCGATTTCAATTTCATCCGGCCAGATCGCCAGCGAGTACGGCCAGCTTTCCTGTTGCTGATAGAAACCGGCAATGTAAATTCCGGTCTGTGCGTGAAGATTCTTGACCGTATAGGCGTACTGGGTATCGGTATCATTCTTTTCGATGAAGGTCCAGCTTACCGCCGACTCCAGAGGTTTCGCCGGATCGCTGAAGAGATACACACCCGTCAAGCCGCCATCGATGGCTCCGCCCAACGTCAAGAAACCGGAAATCGAACCCAATTCGGGATGCTGCTGACCCGGATAGAAAGGCTGATCGGTGTAGGTTTTCTTGGTCGAATCCGAGGCCAGAATTTCATAGCGATAAGGCGACACGAAGACTTTCCACCCCTGATCGTCTTCCAACGTGATGAAGGCGACTACGAAATAGGTGCCGTCGGTCAAGTTCATCAGGGAGAAACTGCGCTCCTGCTGACGTGTCGTTGCAGGCGCGGTCAGGAAAATGGCGCTGGGCCAGAATTCCAACTCGCCGCCGGGCTTTTGCTGTGCGGCCACGATGGTTACCGGACGATCTTCGTATTCCGCCGTAAGATACAAAGTGCCATCCACAGAACCCCAATCCTGGTTTTGCACGTTGGCATAAATGTCGATCCCGGTGATATCGCGCTGTTCGCTGTCGGCGCGCACGATATTCACCTGGTCTGGATGCACCGCCATGAAATCGTTGGCGGCCTCCTGATCGTCGTCCACATCGACTACGAACATTAAATAGTACTGACCATCCGTCAAATCGGTAAAGCTGTATTCCTTTTCAGTGCTTCCGGTATCGAAAGCCACCGCCTGGGTTGAAATCGGTTCCACGCCATGCGTTTCATAGGGGCTTTCGTTGTACAGCCGTAGTTCTCCGGAGAAAGCCGCCAGATCGGCGCTGGTTTTGACCGTTCCGGCAATGCTGCCCATCGGATAGGTTACGACCTCCTGTTCGTCATCCCCATCGACTACCAGGTCACCATCGGCATCGCCATCCACCGTCTGATCGCCGTCACTGTCTCCATCAACCGGCTGATCGCCATCCGTGCTTTGATCTCCATCCGGATTATTGTCTCCGTCGGTCGGCGTGTCACCGTCGACGGGGTCGTCATCGCTGCCGCATCCCACTGCCGCAAATGAGAAAACAAGCAGAATGGCAACAATGGTTGCAATCAATCCAAAATTCCGTTTCATCCATCCCTCCTCTTGTATACAGGAACTTCCGCAGGTGCTCTTACACATCTCAGGAATTATACCACAAGAAACTTACGCTGAGAAAAGGGATTTTTCAGGGATGGGGCAAAAAAAGTATTTACGAGAATAGACGAGTTAATTCAAGGAGATATTCATACTATAGCTATTCTGGCCATTGGTGGTGTAAAGCTTGACCCAAAGGTAATAGACATCCGTCTGCTGTACCGTGTATCCGATCGACTCGTTGTCGGAGACTCCGGAGGAGCTTTCCAGAGCCGTGCTGAAGCTGCCTTCCCGGTACAGGTACAGATCGATATCCCCCAAGTCATCGTCGAAATGCACGTTGGCGCTGATGCGCTGCCCGGAAGTGACGTTGAACTTGTACCAGTCCTGGCTGTTGTAGCAGGTCGTTAAATTCGTGTAAGAAACCGGCAGCGTAAGTAACGCGGCGTGATCGTGATCCCAGTTGTTGTTTCCAAAAATATCCACGGGGCAATTGGTGCTGGTATCCGGGTCGATATCGATTTCCGGCTCGGGATCGGGATCGATATCCAAATCACCATCTGCAATAGCAGACTGCGATACGAAGGCGATGCGCCAGTTATCCAGGCTACCTACACCACCCGCCAACGTATCCAGCAGGCGCAGGCTCCACTCGCCGGTAGACAGTTCACCTTCAAACTGGTTGAGCGTCCAATCGCGATGAATACCGCCCGTCGCGCTCTCATGATTGTGCAGTACTACCGTGGTTCCTGCCGGCGAACTGAAGCTTATCTCCAGATCGGTCGGCACCGGGTGTGTGACATCCACTCGCACTGCCACGTTTTCCACTTCAATCGATTCCGTTACGTCGATACGACTGGTCGCACCGCGCGGGTGATTGTCCGGGATAACGCGAGGCATATGCTCATCCGTGATGTAACTGGCAGGTGTAGACAAATCGCCTTCGCGAATCCACAAATTGAAGCGTCCCACCTGTTCTTGGGAGGCACTGTCCACCACGAAATAATACTTGCCGTTCTCAGGGGCCGTAAAAACAAGGCGCTCCGGTTCACCGGTTTCTCCCTCATCTTTACCCCAGCACATCCCGCTGGCATCGCAAGGTTGCAGCACGTAAATTCCCGCATCGAAATTGGTGGGATCCACATCGATGGTGATCGTCTGCTCTGCAATCATATTCAGTGCCCACACACGCTCCGGTCCAGCCATCGTCCAACCCGTACAGGAAGCAGGCGGCGTGATCAACGCCTCGACATTCAAATTGTTGGAATCCACACGGTAAGGTAAGCCGCGCAGGCCGGTTGGCTGCGCACAAGTTCCACCCGTGACTGCCGTGCTGCCGTCGTCATCGCCATCCACCGGATCGGGCGTGCCGCAGGTGGCACTGATCGTCCAACTGTTTAGCTGGCCCATGTCCTGCTCGTACAGATCGCGCACCCACAAGGTCCAGTTGCCGCTACGCTCTTCGCCCACGAAGTCCTGGGAGAAATACGTTTCGCGCCCATCGATGGCATTCTTCGGTGCACCAACATCTTTTAAAGTCGCCACAGTGCCGGATGGACTGACCAGTTCGATCAGCAGATCCGCGCCGTATTCGTGCGTAATATCCACTGCGGCACAGACCACCGTTGCCGCTCCCTGACCGGCAATGGAAATAACCGCGCTCAAACCCGCCGGATCATTGTCGGGAATGGGATAGGGGAAGTCCGTAGCTTGTACGTCCGCTTCCAGATCACCATCCAACTCGATTTCCGACTCCTCGTCCAGATCGCCTTCGACTACATCTTCCATGTCGCCGTCTTCCGGTTGCCAGTTCGGTCCCGACTGGAATTGCAGTTCCCAGAACATCAGAGTGCCATGGTCCCCGGCGTACAGATCGGTAATGATCAGGCTCCAGTCGCCCTCGGTGCGGTCGCCCATGAAGGCGTCCAGATCCCAGCTTTCATCCAACTGGGTTCCACTGATCGCCAGACCCGCTTCGCGCAACAGCACTCGTCGCCCGGAAGGTGACTGCAACTCGATGCGCAGATCCGGCAGAAAACCGTGCAGAATGATCGCGCGTAAGCTCAAGGTATATACCGGAAGATCACCCTGAACCCGGATCACGGAGACCAACTCGCCCGGATCGGGAATGTTCTGGGCCTGATAGCCGCCCTCGTATTGCAATTCGTCGTAGCCGATGCGCTCCGGCCAGGGTTCGACGAGATCGACTTCTACAACATCGATGGCATCCGCTTCCATTTCGCTCTCGGCTTCCAGTTCCACATCGCCATCCGTCGTTTCCGCATCTGCTTCGGTGTCAGCCATTTCTTCGAATGCTTCCACATCCAGATCGCCGGGTGGGAGATCGTCCAACTCCGTATCCGGGTCACCGCCAGTCGCTTCCTGTTCGATGTCACCATCGGGAAATTCGGCGGAAGATTCGCAGGCCAGGCCGCAACATCCAAATACTAGAAGCAGTAACCATATGTAAAGTCGAGCTTTCACGGGAATTCCTTATGAAACCAATATTCTGTTAGAATATCGCAAGCGCACAAAACGGTCAACGACAATCGAAATACCGTTAATCTCTGGGTGCGACAATCTTCCGTGAAATTCTTGAAAACCACTTGAATTATGATATAGTTGCCGCATCTCGGCACAAAACCTTTCTCGCAATTTACATGGTTGCATGGGTGGCACAGATGAAGCAATGGATGAATCCGCTATTGATTTTCTTGGTGATTCTCTTCGCAAGTTTTCCGGCTGTATCACTGGCAGACGAGCCACCCGGCATCGTGGTGTGGAAGCTTCAGGGGAATGAAAACGTCAAACAGGCGGATGTGAACCTGATCTCCAACTTCGTGGCCAACCAGGTGGCGAAGTATTCCGGGGCAAAGGTCATTTCCGAAGCCGACATTACTACAATCCTGAAAGGCGAAGAAACCCGGCAGCAGTGCGGTGCGGAAGATACCTCCTGCGTGGCGGAGATCGGCGCGGCCTTGGGCGTACCGGAGGCTGTTTCGGGCGACATCGGCAAGCTCGGCGATTACTGGATGCTGAACCTGCGGCGCATCAATGTGCGCACGGCGGAAGTGATCGGGCGCAGCAGCCGCAACATCAAGGGCGATATCAACGCCCTGATAGAAAGCCTGCCGCAGGCGGTGGCGGAACTGTTCGGGACCTCACCCCCCGGCCCCCTCTCCCACGGAGAGAGGGGAAGCGAACCGAAGCCCAAACCCTCGCCTCCGCCGGAGCCGGGGCGGCTATACGTGCATTCCGAGCCTTCCGGAGCCGGTTTGTTTCTCGATGGCGATCAAATGGGAGAGACGCCCTTTAAGCAAAAGGTGGATGTCGGCGAGTACAAGCTTACATTAAAGCTCGACGGCTACAAGACGGCCAAGGAATCCGTAAGGGTGAAGTCGGAAGAGACAACCCGCTTGAACCTGACCTTGGAGCGGGATTATCCGATGAATCCATACAAGAAGTACGGCTATGTCACGTTCTTCACGGGTGTCGGTGTGGCTGCGATTTTAGGTGGCGCTGGTTTTGGCTTGGCTGCCCACTATGCAAATGAATACGACAGTCAGACTTCCGGGTCCATCAATGGCTCGGAGGATCAATCCAAAAACATGGCGGCAATGGGTTATGCGGGCATCGCTGTTGGCGGAGCGTTGATGATTACAGGTATTGTTCTATGGGTGCTTTCGCCTGGTGATGAGGCTTGGTGGAAGGAGCACCATGTTTCGGTGGGTACCACGGCGGATGGTTCAGGTGGCGTGATTACGCTGAGTGGGAGGTGGTAAGATGACAAAATTTACCATTCTATTTGCTCTAGCCGCTTTCCTGGTATCTTGTGACTCCTTCCTGCCTGACAAAGGTCACCTGGGGCAACCCTGCACGACTGGTGGGTTGTGCGTAGATGGATTGATTTGTCTAGATGGAAACTGCGTGAACCCAAACACACCGGACGGTGATGCCGATAACCCAACGGATGGGGACCAGGATACCGTGGATGGCGATCTGCCCACGGATGGCGATATCGATAACCCACCGGATGGGGACAAGGACACTACTGATGGGGATACCGATAACCCACCGGATGGGGACAAGGACACTACTGATGGGGATACCGATAACCCACCTGATGGGGACATGGATACAATAGACGGCGACCTGCCTAGCGATGGGGATGCTGTAGATGGCGATGCCCCGGTGGATGGTGACGAACCCGTTGACGGAGATGTTCCAGCAGATGGAGATGAAGATGTGGTCGAATTTGGTTTGACCTGGATCTCAATTCCCTCTGGAAACTATCAGCAGGGCTGCGTCCCGCAGGACACGAATTGCAATTCGAACGAAAGCCCCCGCCACTCGGTGACGGTGGACGCCTTCGAAATGACGGCGACGGAGATCACGCAGGCGCAGTACGAGGCGGTTACCGGGAGCAATCCGAGCTACAATGGTGATTGTTCCACCTGTCCGGTGGAGCAGGTGGATTGGTACGACGCCAAGGCTTTCTGCGAGGCGGTGGGCGGCCGCCTGCCGAGTGAAGCGGAGTGGGAGTACGCGGCGCGGGCGGGAACCACAACGACCTGGCTTTGCGGTGACACCTCAAGCAGCCTGGACGACATCGCATGCTGGTATCAGGCGGAGTCCTGTCCGGTTGGCGGGCATGATGCCAACGCCTTCGGCTTGTACGACATGAGTGGCAACGTATGGGAATGGGTGGAGGATTGTTATCACAGCGATTATAATGGCCATCCGGGTACGGGAGATGTATGGGAAGGCGGCGACTGCTCTTACCGGGTGCTTCGCGGCGGCGACTGCTTCGACTTCAACAATCTGCGCGCTTCGCTCCGGTACTATTACGATCCCGTCATGACGCTCAACGGCAGCGGGTTCCGATGTTCCCGGGACCTAAATTGACCCTTTAGTGCTTGGATCTTTTATCTACCCCCCATTCTTCTTGTACTTGGTGGACATCAACATGCCGACCACTTCGCGGGTGCAGTCCGGGTGATAACCGAAACGGGTCTGCATCCGGTCCAGCAGGCGCTCGACTTCCTGCCTGTCCTCATCGGCCAGTTCGTTTTTGCGGTCGGTCATGTAACGCATCAGGTTTTCATGCAGCTTGGCAATGCGGCTTTGCTGTTGAGAAAAGTAATGGTTCTCGATGCGCTGAATCTGGCGCGAGAAGATCTTGTCGTAGGCCACCGGCTGGTTGGGATGATCCAGGGCGTAAGCCGCCACACGGGAAACCACATCCTGCCGGAAGGTGCGCGGATCGTCTTCGGGAGCGATGATCAACTCCGTTTCGCGGATAAAGCGCTCGTCCACCGGTTTCTCGACGCCGCTGATGGGGTCCAAGACCTTGGTTTTCTGTAACCAGGCGGAAGTCTGCGCCACATAGCGCTCCAGCGCCTTGGCGTATTCGGCCTCTTCGACCATTTCCATGGCCACTTTCAGTTCGTTGTCCACCTTGCGGATATAGTATTGCTGGACGTAGTCCAATAGCGCTTTCTGATCGCCGTATTCGCCGTCGGGCACCGCCTGCAACCATTCGAAAACGGACACATCCTGAATGAGCTTGCGAATGTGAGCAAAGAGCATACGCGGCGAAATGCAACTGTGATCATCGCCTTGCGCCACGCTTTGCATCAGCATTTTTCCTTCGCGTGGACTCGCGCCCATGCTGCCTTCGTAAATCGGACCTGCATCGAATTCGTGCAACAAGCGTCCACGCTGGGCCAACAGTTCCTTGGCTTCAGCCATGGAAATCCAGTCGGGCACTTCCCCACTCGCATAGAAAATCGCTTTTTCCAATGGATTGATACGCTTGATGATCGGGCGAATGTCTTCCGAGTATTTCTCCGGGTTCGGGCGCAGCAGGCGCGTCAATACGCACCACAGCGCCACGATTTCCGTCAGATGCGGCGTGACTTTGCGATCCTTTGGGCCCATCGACACCTGCTCGTCGTAGATCTTCTGTTCGTCCAGGAAGTTTCGCAAATACGGCGTGCGAATCAGTTCCATGCGTCCCTTGAACGAGGTGAAATCCGGCACCTGCTTGAAGCCTTCCAGGTACTTGTCGTTACTCGATCCAATCATCACCAGATCCAGGTAAACCAGCGCCACATCCAGGTTGATGGTCCCTTTTTCGCAGGTTCCCAGCAGGTATTTATAGGCATCGAGCGGGCGCTTTAGCAGATCGGAATATTCCAGGATGCCGTGGTTGGCCTGGATCAGATGACCCGAGGTGTCGAAGATATTCAGATTCTGCAACACCGGTGGCAACGAGGACAGCGAGCGGTCGGCGGTCACTTGCTGAATGTGAGCATCGACACTCATCTGCGGTTCGATCGTCACCGCGCCGACTTTGTAGCGCTCGGAAAGGAAATAGCGTTCCACCTGCACGTGCCGCAGTACGCGCGCGTAATCGCCACCGTAAGCCGCCAGCAGGGAATCGTAAATCTGCCGGTTCTTCGGCGAGAGGTCGCCGTCCTGCATGAATATCGACAGGTCGTGGTTGTCGAACTCCGGATTGCTTTTCTTCAACTCGGCAAAGATCTTGGCGCGCTCCCCTCTTGGAAGCAGAAAGATCGGATTGTCTCGCAACTGACACGCAACTTTGGCGGCGATGCGATCCTCGGGCAGATAGGCATAGCTGGCCGCCGGATCGATACCGTTCTGATCGGACTTGGAAAATCCGATGCTCTCCTTCGTGATGCGCTCTTCCGGGAAAATCCAGTTAAAGCGATACAGCGCGCCCTCTTCCTGCTGGGAATAATTCTCCAAGCCTTTCAGCAGGCAGGCTACCAGCGAGGTTTTGGCCGAGCCGTTGGGACCGTGTAACAGGATCAGCTTATCCGCCCGTCCGCCTCGCGCGAAGGTTTTGAGCACATGATAGATCTCCGACTGCACGTCACCGTGTCCCCACACAGCGCCCTTGCCGCCATTGAAGGCTTGCTCGAAGACCTTGAAGCTTCGGCCCATCGGTCCCGGAGTTTCGTCAACACCGTAGTATTCGATCATATCCGTGAGGTACTGATAGGCGCTGCGACTGAAACGCACCGGGGTTTGCGCAAACAGGTCGAAAAAATCCTCGTAGCTCAATATCTTTTTCTGCGCGTCGAAACGCTGCCGTACGCTATCGTTTAACGCCTCAAGAAGCTTCAGGTTTTCCTTCTGCGCCATTGATCGCTCCCTCCCTAGGTTGAACGTCAGAGCCGAGAATCCCGTCTCCTTTTATGCTAACCGAATCAGGGTAACTTGGCAATGCGAATGTCGTGCTTGGTAGAGGAGCGGATCAGGAACTTGCTAATCTGTCCGTTTTCGGGGTGGCGCGAGCTAAGCCGCAGGCTTGCCCGTGTTCGAGAGTTACATGGGCAAGCTTCGCTTCTCTTCGCTTGGCCTATGCCATCCTCCATGATAACTTCTCGTCGGTTTTCTCAAATTGCAAGAAAATGGGAACAGGTCAGGGATGCACATCGACTGCGGCATCCAAAACAGTAAGTTCCTTTTCGCCGCAGTGGAATTTAACCAGGTAAGTGCCTTCGGTTTTGGGAACGAACTGATTGGTGTAGATCTTGTAAGAAGCATCCCATTCCAGGCTGCTTTTTTCCAACTCCGTATAGCCGTCATCGGTCAACACCAGCAATGTACTGGTCACGGTTGGTTGATTGCAGGTGATGTGTCGCAGCAGGTAATAGATTTTCTGACCTGCCGGATAACTTCCGGCAGCGCCGGAAACCTGCCACTCCGGTTCACTTACAAAGGTCGTCCCGAATTCGGCCTGCACCGGCTGCAACTGGGTGAAAACCCCCAGATCCTGCTCGATACGATTCCTGAAATTCTCGAAAAGATTGTCGCTCTCCCCTATGAAATAGGATTGCAGGAACATGAAGGTCAACACGATGCGAATGAAAATACTGCCCAATAACCCCAGACGCGGTGCCGTCCAGAGCAGCACAAGGCCCAATGGCGTGAAAAAAACCAGTGCAATAAAGATGATCATCGGTGAGTGGAAAAACCAGACGCGCTTGGCCGGTTGCTGTTGGCTTGCGCTTTCATCCTTGGATTGCTGCGATTGGGGCGGTTGCGCTTCACGCGGTTGTCGGTATGGCCTGGGCTCCGGGCGCTCGGGACGTTGTCGGCGGTTGCCTTCGCCTCTGCGCTTTAGGAACAGATCGGGTAACAGTTGAATCGGAGTCGCCTTTTGCCGTTCCTCCTCTTCTTCCTCTTCCCGAAGTTGCTTTGAAATGCGATCTTCTTCCAGAATCTCCGCTAACCGCTCACGCATTTCAATTTCCATGGCGATCTTCCGCAAGTGCTTGCGGAAAAGAATCAATTGCTCCCAACTGATCAGTCCCTGCTTGTCATGTTCCTTTAAGAGATCCATGTACTGCTGAAGGCGCTCGAATTCGGCTTCCGTAAAATCTTCGGCTGGACGACTGGTAATGTAGGCTAGTTGACGCTCAAGTAATTGGTCCGGATCTTCTTTCTGGTAACCTGCAACCGTTGTAAAAAACACCGGATTCTCCAGGAACTCCACCACCGAGGTCTCCCGCCCGCTCACCGGATCAACAACGAGGGTATGCGCAAACACCTTGCCGGAGTTATACCATTTCTCCAGTTGCTCAACCGACTCCAGATCGTAGCTTCTCTCATCCACTATCACGCGGTACATGCATGACCTCCAGCAAAGGGACAGAACCGTCTATCCAATATCGTCCAAGCCTACCTTAAGCCCACTAAAAGTCAAGAATTGGATGAGTCTGTTTCTTCGATACTCAGACAGAGGGATTCCATCTTGATGGCTCTCCATCTTTAAATTTTGGTTTGAATTCGACATTGCACCAGGACAGATCAATCGTACTTGCCTACAACCAAGCAACTGACACGCATGTCATTTTGATCTATAAAATGTTTCAATAATTTCTATTAGTTAGATTCATTGTGTCAGTTTTCAACGCAGCTTTCCTATAGATTAAATTATTTACACAATGTAAAAATAAAAAGCCACAAATAAAAACGATTTCTACTTGACAAATATCTCATGTCCACTATCCTTAGTGGGCGTCAGACTGGAATTCGCTCTTTTGTCAAACCTGCTTCCGGATCGGTAACTATTCCGTGTGGCAACCGGATTGCAGTTTTAGCGAAATTCCAGTGCGACGATATAAAACGGGTTCAGTACCTATCTGAACAAAACAACCAAGGGGGTTGGACATGAACGGGCAAGATCCTTTCGAGGAATTGCTGGCCGAGCTCGGCTCGATGACGGAAACGATCCGAACCGAGAACCGCCTGGCGCGTCTGGTGGCAACCAATCGCTGGAGATCCAAGCGGCAGCAGCAGCAGGACATTCAAATTGCCAAGCACCAGGTTCATCGATTGTCCCTGCGCAAGTTGGTTGCCGAATCGATTCCGCGCATTCGCTGCTACATTCCAGCCGATCGCGATCTATTCTGGGAAGCTTCGGAAGACCCCTGTCTACTACAGGCCGACAGTGAAACACTATTACAAATGATTTTCGATTTGGCCGCTCATTGCAACCGCGATTGTCACGGAGGAAGCTTTACATTACAAAGCCGCAAAGTGCAGATTGAAGCGGAAAGCAGTCAAGCCCGGCAACATGGCAAAGCGGGTGCTTTCATCATGTTGCGCATGATCCTGACAGAAGATTCCGCCAACGGAATGCATCGGTTAAAAACGATTCCCGTCGAAAAACGCCCTCCGCAACCACCACGTAAGAACCTGTCCGAATTGCGGGCAGAAATAGAAGCGATGGGGGGATTTTTGCAGATGTACAATCATCAAGCTCACAATCTGACCTGTGAACTTTTTCTCCCGGAAGCCAAAGCCACTCCGCCGAAACCGAAAGTGTACCGCATTCAATCGCAGCTGCGAGACAAACTTGAAAACAGAACTGTTTTACTGGTCGATCCCGATCGTATGACACGCTCGGTGGTGCGTAAAATGCTGGTGGATTGCGGCTGCCTGGTGCAGGAAGCCAGCGATGGCATCGAAGCCGAAGAATACCTATTGACGACGGAAAACACCATCGATCTCTGCGTTTTGGACATGAATATTGAGAAGAAACACGGCTGCCAGGTGTATTGTGAATTACACCAGTTATTTCCACATATTAAGGTAATATTCACATGCGCTGGAGAACCGGAACCGGAATCCACACGGCTAATCCACGAGTTTAAAATTCCTTTTCTGGCGCGCCCCTTTGAACTGAATCGCCTGTTGCAAACCATGGCCGACTGCTTCTCCGAAGAACCCGATTATACGTCCTCGCACCAGACCTGAGTGAATCCGAAAAATCCCTTTCCATTTTTCATAAAAGTGGCTTGCCCGTCCGTACCAATGATGCTAGACTCCGACCCATAAATATACTGAGGGGAGTCAATTGGAGTTTCACATTTCTATGGGCTGCCCGGACGGTTGGAAATACCAGCTTTATCGAGATCGAACACGCCTCGCAAACAATCAGGGAGGTGCCGCATGGCGCATGTAACCGTAGCCGAAGCCGAAAAACTTCTGGATCAGCAAATCCCGGTATTGAACCACGGATTCGTCCGTCTGGTCGATTACATGGGTTCCGACGACCGCATCGTCGCCAGCGCGCGCGTTTCCTATGGAGCGGGCACAAAAACCGTGAGGGAAGACAAGGGGTTAATCAACTACCTGCTGCGCAACGAGCACATGTCGCCCTTCGAGCAGGTGGTGTTTACCTTCCACTTGAAAATGCCCATTTTCGTGGCGCGTCAACTGGTGCGGCATCGCACCGCACGCATGAATGAAATCTCGGGTCGTTACAGCCCCATGCCGGATGAATTCTACATTCCGGCGGAAAACGACATCCGCTTCCAGAGTAAAACCAACCGTCAAGGCGGCAGCGAAGAAGAGGTTCCCGGCGAACTGCGAAATCGCGTGCTGGAAATTCTGCGCCGCGATCAGGGACAATCCTTCCAGGGTTACCGCGAAATGATCGATGCCGATATCGCCCGCGAACTGTCGCGCATCAACCTGCCGCTGTCTCTTTATACCGAAATGTACTGGCAGATCGATCTTCGCAACCTGCTGCACTTCATCCGCCTCCGGCTCGATGCACACGCCCAGTATGAAATCCGCGTCTACGCAGATGCCATGGCCACCGCGGTCAAAGCCGTCGCTCCCCATAGCTGGGAAGCGTTCGAGGAACACGTTATCGGTGCGGTGCGCCTGAATCGAAGCCAAGTTGCCAAATTGCGCGAAGCATTACAACAAACTGCTCCCGAATTGATTGACGAATTGGGTCTTAACGCGTAGACTCTGCGCTCCATGCTGCACCGGGCGCTTGTAGCCGCAAGTTTGGTGTAGCGATCCACATCGGAAACGTTAAATGCCAGCCGCTTGGCTCGCAAAACGGGACCGGTGTTTTGTTCATCATTTTACTACGATCGAGGATCATCATGGCGGCACGAATCGAAGTTATCCATCAACCCGAGGTCAAAGACGCCGCCGGTCTGGCGTTGGCCGGGCGGGTGAAAACCGATCTGGGTATTTCCCTATCCGATGTCCGCGTGGTCGAGGTCTACACCATCGACAAAGAGCTGAGCGCGGAGCAGATCGAACGCTGTCGAAGCGAACTGTTCACCGATCCCGTCACGCAGCAATCCAGCGTGGATACGCCGGTCAGCCTGAATTTCGACTGGTGGATCGAAGTCGGCTTTCTGCCCGGAGTCACCGATAACGTCGGGCGCACCAGCCGCGACGGCATCCGGGATCTTCTGGGCGTGAGTTTTCAGCCGGGCGAAGCGGTCTATTCCGCACGCGCCTATCTGCTCTCCGGCTCGCTCGACGAAGCACAGGCCAAGCGCATTGCCGATTGGCTGAGCAACCCGCTGATCAACCGGGCGGCGATTCATTCGCTGGCGCAGGTAAAAGCGACCGCGTTGACCGGTGCGCCACCGAAAGTGACGCTCGCTCCCAATCCGCGCGTGGATCGTGTACCGCTCGATGTCGATGATGACGAGTTGAAAAAACTGGGTTCGCAGGGAATCCTGGACCGCGTCGAGGCGGACGGTCGCGAGGTGCGCCGTGGACCGCTGGCGCTTGATCTGGAATCGTTGCACGTCATTCGCGACTACTTTAATAAGGAAGGCCGCACACCCACCGACGTGGAACTGGAAAGCCTGGCCCAGACCTGGTCGGAGCACTGCAAGCATACGATTTTCGCTGCCAGTATCGACGATGTGGAAAGCCTGTACGGCAGCTTCATCAAACGCGCCACACGGGAAATTCGCGAAAAGCTGGGCAAGGATGACTGGTGCGTGTCGGTATTCAGCGACAACTCCGGCGTGATCCGTTTTGTGGACGGCTATAACGTCTGCTACAAAGTGGAAACGCATAACAGCCCCAGCGCGCTGGATCCTTACGGCGGCGCCATTACCGGCATCGTGGGTGTCAATCGCGATCCGCTCGGCACCGGCATCGGCGCGAAACTCGTAACCAACATGTACGGATTCTGTTTTGGAAATCCCTATTATAACAAAGAGTTACCTTACAGAAAGCCTGGTTCGAAAAACCCCATCCTGCATCCCAAGGTCATTTTCGAGGGTGTGCGCAAGGGCGTGGAAGACGGCGGCAACAAGAGCGGTATTCCCACAAGCTGGGGCTTTTTGACTTTCGACGACCGCTACATGGGTAAACCCCTTGTTTTCGTTGGCACTTTGGGCATTCTACCGGAAATCGTAAACGGGCAGCCCAGCCACGAAAAACGAGCGCTGCCGGGCGATCTGATCGTCATGGCCGGTGGGCGCGTGGGAGCCGACGGCATTCACGGCGCGACTTTCTCTTCGGAAAGCCTGCACGCCGGTTCGCCGACCGGAGCCGTGCAGATCGGCGACCCGATCACACAGAAAAAGCTGGGAGACGCGCAACTGGAAGCGCGCGATCTGGGCCTGTACCGTTCGATCACCGATAACGGCGCGGGTGGCTTGTCCTGCTCGGCGGGTGAAATGGCCAAGGAATCCGGCGGCTGCGAAGTGGACCTGTCCAAGGTGCCGATCAAGTACGTCGGCCTGGCTCCCAACGAGATCTGGATCAGCGAATCGCAGGAACGCATGACCTACGCCGTTCCGCCGGAGAAGTTGGACGCACTGCTGGATCTGATGCGCCGCCGCGATGTGGAAGCGACCGTCATCGGTCAATTCACCGACAGCGGGCGCTGCGTCGCCACCTTCAATGGTGAGAAGGTAATGGATGTGGATCTGGACTTTTTGCACGATGGCCTACCCAAAAAGACCTTGGCCAGTCAGTGGCAAGCGCCCTCATTCCCGGAACCGAAGCTGGCCGAAACGCCCGATCTCAATGAAGATCTGGCCGCCATGCTGGCGCAGTTGAATCTCTGCTCCAAAGAATACGTGGTACGTCAGTACGATCATGAGGTGCAAGGCGGCAGCACGATCAAGCCGCTAATCGGACGCGGTCTGGACGTTCACACCGACGTCACCGTGGTACGCCCGATGCTGCAAAAAACCGCAGGTGTCGGCCTGAGTTCCGCCCTGTATCCCAGCTACGGCGATCTCGATCCCTACCAGATGGCAGCAGCAGCCATCGACACCGCCATCCGCAACCAGGTGGCGATCGGTGCCGATCCGAATCGCATTGCATTACTGGACAACTTCTGCTGGTGCAGCAGTAACGATCCCGAACGACTGGGACAATTAAAACTGACCGCGAAAGCCTGTTATGACATGGCCATCGCTCACGGTGCGCCGTTCATTTCCGGTAAAGACAGTATGTTCAACGATTTCAAAGGCTTTGATGGGCAAGATCAGGCCGTCAACATTTCGGTGCCGCCCACTTTGCTGATCAGTTCCGTCGGTCACATTCACGACGTGCGCCGCTGCGTGACACTGGATTTCAAAGCGGCGGGAGATCGCGTGTATGTGCTGGGTGAAACCGCCGATGAATTAGGTGCTTCGGAATACTTCCGGCTGCTGGGCGAACGCGAACAGGACGCCCCATACACCGGCAACCGTGCACCCGTCGCCGATCCGGCCAAAACCCGGCCTCTTTATCTGGTGGTTGCAGACGCCATTCAAAAAGGATTGCTCGCCAGCGCCGCCAGCGTGCATCTGGGCGGGTTGGGAGTGGCGCTGGCCAAATGCGCCATGGCCGGTGAACTGGGACTTTCCGCCGATCTGGCGTTGATTCCAAAAAGCGAAGAAATGACCCCCGCGCGACTGCTGTTCAGCGAATCGCAGGGGCGTCTGGTAGTGAGTGTGTCCCCTGAAAACACAAAGGAATTCGAAGCGTTATTAAACGGCTTGCCCTTTGCCTGTATCGGCGAAGTCGCAGCGGGTGAAACGGTCGAACTCCGCGCGGGAGACGCTTCCCCGCTGGTGTCACTGACTACCGAACGCATGAAAACCGCATACAAGAAAACCCTCGACTGGTAAGGCGAGACAGATGAAACCAAGAGCACTGATTTTAACGGGCTACGGCATCAATTGCGATTACGAAACGCAAACCGCTTTCGAAATGGCCGGGGGCGAGGCCGAGCGGGTGCATATCAACGATCTGATCGACGGTCACAAATCGCTGGACGATTACCAGATTCTGGCCTTCCCCGGCGGATTCAGCTTTGGCGACGATATCGGCGCGGGGCGCGTATTGGCCAATAAATTCGTGACCAACCTACGCGAACCGATGGCGCGTTTTCTGGAGCGCGACACCCTGGTGATCGGCATCTGCAACGGATTCCAGGTGATGGTCAAATGTGGTCTGGTCACCGATGCCGAGCAACCGCTGGGCGCACAGGCGCTTACGCTGACCTACAACGATTCCGGTCGTTTCGAAGACCGCTGGGTGCATTTGAAAGTGCAGAATCCGGACTGCGTCTGGCTACGCGGCATCGATACGCTGTATTTCCCCGTCGCTCATGGCGAGGGCAAATTCTACGCCGACAATCAGACCCTGGACCGGCTGGAGAGTAACCGGCAGATCGCGCTGACCTACGTCGATGAAGCAGGCCAGCCGGTGAATGGCGCGTATCCGGCCAATCCGAACGGTTCTCCCCGCGATATCGCCGGGTTATGCGACCGCTCGGGGCGCGTGTTCGGTCTGATGCCGCATCCGGAGCGCTTTTTGTCGATGCTCAACCATCCGCAGTGGACCGCCATGGCAGACAAACTGCGGCGAGAAGGAAAGTCCCTGCCGGAAGAAGGTCAGGGCCTGCAATTATTCCGCAACGCAGTTCACTATTTCGGCTGATCCCACCGATAGTCGGGGAGGGATCGGATTGCTGGACACCGATATGGGAGATGAGTACATGTTGACCCCTTTTCACGATCCAACCAACGGTCCCATGCGCATGATCGGGCTGATGTCCGGTTCGGGTACCAACCTGCGCCGAATCCTCGAACACGAACGCAAGCTGCAACAACAACCGGGCGGTAGTCCCTTTCAGATGGTGGCGCTTTTCTCCGATAATGCCGACAGTCAGGCCAACGCCATCGGACGCGATTTCGATCTGCCGGTGCTCACGCGCGACATTCGCGCGTTTTACGCCGCACGCAATAAGCCCCGGCGCGACATGCAAGTCCGTGCCGAATTCGACCGCGCCACCGTGGCGGCGCTGGCTCCCTTTCAGGCAACCGTCGCCGTGTACGGCGGCTATATGAGTGTCGCCACCGAACCGCTTATTCGCGCCTTTCTGGGTGTCAACGTTCACCCGGCGGATTTAAGCGTGCTTAACGAGCAGGGCAAGCGGCGCTATACCGGCGATCATGCGGTGCGCGATGCGATATTGGCGGGAGAAACCTCGGTGCGCTCCAGCACGCATCTGATCGAAGCGGAAGTAGACGGCGGCGGGCTGTTGATGATCTCCTCTGCGGTAGCGGTGGAAGTGCCTGCCGGAGTGAATCTGTCCGATCCGGCCACGGCGTTACAGGTGGAAGAGGACAACCAGGAACGCTTGAAAATCGATGGCGACTGGGTGGTCTTCCCGCAGACGCTGGAAGCCATGGCGCGCGGCAGGTTCGCACGAGATGAAGCCGGACGCATCCACTTCGACGATCAGCCCATCCCGCATGGCTGGCGGCTCTAGAAGCGATTTCCCAACTTCCCTTTATGGGCTTTATCTCCTTACTTTTCGAAAGATCGAGCGGGATTGCATCCCGCTCGTAACGTTTCGAAATTGGAAACAATCCAAATCCATCACAGGTCTTCATCCCGACCATGAAGACAACTAGGAGCCCTACTCCAATAGAGAGGATTCCCATTTTTCTATTCACGTCTTTGGTTAACTTATTCACCCTCCTTTTTTATTGACGACTCTTCCTCCTTTGAAATACATTACGGTCATATTCATAAACATTGAGAGCGTGGTGGAAAATCGCATACGAAAAGGTTGCTTTACTGCCATCGTTACAGATTACCTACCGGCGAAGGAGAGAAAGATGAAAGTATGTTTCCATTTACTAGCGATTTCCTTTCTTCTCATGGCAAACCTGTTGATTAGCTGCGGCAGTGGAAATGATTTGCAATGCGCCGTTGGAACCCACGAAGAGAATGGAGCGTGTATGCCAGATTACCCGGAAATCGACTGCGGAGAAGGGGTTCATGAAGAGGATGGGGTTTGCATTCCCGATTACGAGGAAATCGTTTGCGGCGAGGGCTCGCACGAGGAAAATGGCGAATGCGTTGCCGATTACGAAGAAATCGTGTGTGGGGAAGGTTCCTACGAACAAGACGGGAAATGCGTTCCCAGTTATGAAGAGATCGTATGCGGCGAGGGTTCGCACGAGGAAGATGGCGAGTGCATTCCCGATTATGAAGAAGTCGTTTGTGGTCCTGACACTGTTTTTGTGGATGGCGAATGTGTATTGGAAGAACCGAAAATCACTTGTGGCGACGGTACGGTCGTGCGGGGTGAAAGCTGCGTTCCCTTGTCGGATCAATGGGTTAACCTGCCGTTTCCGCAGGGGGTGACGTATTCGATTTCCCAGGGATACCACGCCTATTTCACACACAACCATGAGAACAACTCCTCTTACGCAATCGATTTCGTTATGGACGAAGGCGAGGAAATCGCGGCGGCTCGCGGAGGGAAGGTGATTTACGTCAAAGAGGATTCCAATAACGGCTGTGCCGAAGCAAGCTGCGTGGACGATGCCAACATGATTCAGATCGACCACGGCGATGGAACCATCGCCACGTATGCGCACCTTCAATTAAACGGCGCGGATGTTGCATTTGGAGATACGATTTGTACCGGGCAGATAATCGGCAGATCAGGCAATACGGGATACTCCACCGGACCGCACCTGCATTTCGACATTCGCGATCTGTATTTCCAGACCTTACCCATCAAATTCATCGAATTCGAAAACCGGACGCGGGGATGGCCCGTTGCCGGAATGACGGCAGAATCGGAGAACGTCGCGCCGACAAGTTGTGAGCAGGACACCGAATTCTCTTTTTGTCCGGAAGACACCTTTGCATTTATGGGTATCCTGCTAGATTCCGGCTTCCCGTGTGCCGTCGCCAAAATCGACTGGTTCTACCCGATTTCAGGAGTTTCCATGCTGGGAGAAGGCATGGTGTATATCTCCCTGTACAATTCCAGAGAGGATACGTGGCAGGACACCTGCGTGGAAATCGATGAATCCGGTGCTTTCGCAACGAACATCCGTTGGTCGTCTTCCATTCACGGTGGATATAGTCTCTTGATGATTGGAACGGCGGACGAGCAATGCTCCAGTGTGCAATCCTGGGAGTTTGCCATTCCGATCCGACTTGTTTCATGGGACTGACAACCGTTTGACGGACCGGGAAATCGAGTCAGGCAGCCGTACATGTCGGACAAAATCCGGCTTGCTTTACCCTTTATCTGGTTCTTTTTCCGCCAGAAGAGATAAGGCTTTCTGCGCTTGTTGAGCCAGTTCGTGACGCGGATAGCTTTTAGCCAGTTGCAGGTAGAAACTGCGTGCGACCTGTGGCTTTCCCAGTTCTTCATCCAATAACTGCGCACCCAGTAACAGCGCCTCTGGCGCTCGGTCGTGCCGACTGTACATTACGGCAAGACGCTTCAGTGCCTTTACGGCATCCATATGCAACCCGCGTTCTCTAAACCAGTTTGCCACCGTCCATAAACTTTCCACATCCACCAGGCCGCTTTCGTCCAGATTCTGCAATTGCCGGTAAACGTTGGTTGCCCCGGTCTGATCGTTGATACGAATCAGATGCTCCAGGTAAGCTGTTCCCGCCTGATGAGCTTCCGGCTTGCGCAGCATTTCCACTAAAAGCGAGAAACGTCCCTCCAGCGCCTGACCGTTTTGGGGAGCCAGGACCAGCAATTCCTCAAAGGCTTGCAACGCTTCCGGATAGCGATGCATGGTTCGCAGGCCGCGAGCCTGTTCCAATAACGAACGTGGGTCCGGCCCGTCCTGGGCGGATTGGTCGCGTTTGAAAAAGCCGGTTAGTTTCTTTTTAAGCTGACCCTTTTTCTGTTCCGGCGAGGAATACGGGTGAAGGTGCTGTCCGCAAAACGGGCAGACTTCCACTTTCGTTGCGCCGAAGCTGCGCACGTAAATGCATTCCTCGCACAGTTTTTTTCCGCAGCCATCACAGAAAAAGGCGGCGGGGGTTTGTGGATGGTTGATGCAATTCATGTATCCAGTCTGCCAGTCCTTCTGTAAAGATTCCAGGAGTTTTGCCGGTTTTTCCGAATCATTTCCCTAGGCGTTTTCGATCCAGACCCCCGGATTCAACAACCGATCGGGGTCCACATCATTTTTCAATCGTTTCAAGGTGTTGAAGTCGTCACCAAACACTGCGCGTTTCTTCTCCTCGTCTAGTCGATACCAGCCGGTCAAGTATGGACGCGCTTTCATTCTCGTTGCAACATCCTGCAATTTCTCCAGGAATGCTTCGACCTTGGCCAACGCATCAGGATCGAACGAAGGCAATGCATAGCCGGTACCGATAAGCACGTTATAGCGTTTTCCGTCGGCAACCTGCGCGCCGTAAGGCAGGCGCAGGGCATCGTTTTTGTGGATCGGGAACAGGCGAATCGAATGCGGCTGAACTTCCTTTGGTGAATTGCGCGCCAGAATCAGCAAACGCTCGAAATACTCCTGCCAGCGGTCGTTTGGAAAAAGGAGATCCGCCCATACTCGATAGCCTTTCGCCTTGCCAGTATCAGGCTCTTCGTTCAACCCGTAGAAGTCGAAATGCGGTTGCTGCACGACTTTGGCTTGAACGAGCATTCGCGATTCGGGCAATATCAGCGCCGGATCGAAGGCATCCGCCTCTGCCGCCGTTTCGAAAGCACGTCCCAATGTGACCATCGTTTTACTATAGGAAAGATCCGCCTGGAAAAACGAGATGCGCCCCTGTAAATGATCCTGCATGGCGAATTGCAGCAATTCGACAATCGCTCCCGGTCCCGGCAGGCGTACTTCGGCCAGTTTGACGAAAGGTTGATGCCGCACCGTAACCAAGCGCACCCGGTGCAAAACACCAAGTTGACCCAATCCGCCCAGTGAATACAGGAACATGTCCCGATTGCGCACGGCAGAGCAGCGCAACAATCCACCATGCGGGGCGATCAGTTCCAGTTCCCGCACGTAATCGACCAATAAGCCCCGCTCGATCGACGCAGCCCCCAGCCCACCAGC
The DNA here is from genome assembly GCA_965140415.1 of Myxococcota bacterium. Taxonomy (GTDB): domain Bacteria; phylum Myxococcota_A; class SURF-8; order SURF-8; family SURF-8. The sequence goes on along the minus strand of OZ223209.1, from coordinate 1,005,750 downwards.
CGACAGCAACCCGCCCAAGGTCATCTGTGAATCACTGGGAGCAATCGGCATGCAGAGTTTTTTTGCCTTCAGACGAGCCTGCAATTCTTTTACGCTTATTCCAGCATCCGCCCAGACCTCGTTTCCATCGATCTCGATTTCGGTTTCTTGCTTTTGCGTGTGAAGCACGATTCCACCATCGGACAGCGATTGTCCCATGCAGCTTTGCCCGTTTCCGCGCACCTGCACCGGCACCTGGAATTTCCTGGCGATATCGAACACGCTGCGGATGTCTTTCTCGTCTGCGGGTTTGACGACCACACGTGGTTGCTTTTCGATCAATCGCCCGAAATCACGGGAGTAGTTACCGAGTTGGAGTCGATCCAGAATCACTTCGCCGGAAAGTTTTTCGGTTAGCGCGCGTGCAACGTCATCGGCTATTCGCGGAGAACGGAACACGAAGTAACTTCCGGTAGCGGCAAGCAGCAATGCGCCGCCTCCATAAGCGATTTTTTTCAACGCCGCGCGTCGGGAGATCTCGGTCTGGTTCATCGACACATCTTTCAGCATGTAAAAAAAAGCGTACCCGCTGATTCTGCTAAGACCTGTACTGTAGCACTGCTCGCGAAGCTGGGCAAGTCTCCCATCATATGGAAATGACAGCCTGAATTGCAGACATTTTTTCTCTGTTTGCTTCGAATGTGCGACTCCGATCCCGCTTTCCCGGCGGAAATCGGCGTTCACGCCCCGCAATGTCTTGACAAGGCGACGAATTGGCACTTAAATCATAGCGTTGTATTTTCTTTTGATGTCGTTACGAGGTGCTCGATGTTCAGGTTTCTTCTACATCCAATGCTGGCGAATATCGCTATTCTTTCCATTATGTTATTGCTCTGCCCGGCTTGCGAGGATTCCGATGGCACCGATTCCGGCGATCGGGTAGGAAGCTGTGTGATGCATTCCGACTGCCTGGACGGCGAACGCTGCGTGTTCAACACCTGTCTTGAAACCTGCGAAGAAACCAGCGACTGCGCCCATGGCAACCGCTGTCATGCAATGCAGGTTTGCACCGACTGCGTAGACAACACGGATTGCGAAGAAGGCAAATACTGCTTTGCCGGATCGTGTCGCCTTACTCCCAATACCGAGCCGGAAGAATTGAATAGCTGCTTGAACGCCGATGACTGCAACAACGGTCAGGCCTGTGTGGATAAACTCTGTCAACGCCTGTGCCAGGACGAGGCGGATTGCCGCTATCCGCGCCACCGTTGCTCGTCGGATCACCTGTGCGTATTCTGTCTGGTAGACAGCGATTGCGCCGAGGATCAACGCTGCCAGGCGGGAGCCTGTGTCGATGATCCAGGCAATGATGGCGACGAGGACGGCGATTCCAGCATCGAGCCGGTTCAATGCGATCCGGCTTGCATTGCAGAAGATGGGCAGTTCTGCGATGCCGAAAGCGAAGAATGCAAAGATATCACCTGTACCCCCTGCGATGCAGACAGCGACTGCGGCGGTAACGCCATCTGCATGGCCGACAAGCAAGCGGGTGGTGGACGAATCTGCATGGCGGCGGAGAATGACTGTCCTGCCGGCTTTACGGCAAGAAACGATGGGTATTGCCACCCCGACGCGCGTTGTCCAGAAATGACCTATGCCGCACTGGCCGAACCCTGTGGATTTTCGGCGGAAACGGATCTGCCACCCTGCGGACGCAACTTGCGCTGCTTGTACAACAGTTCCATTTCGTTCTGTTCGCAGATCTGTGAAGCATTCGGTGATTGCGCCGAAAGCTTTCCCGGTGGCTGTTGTCAGGGAATCGGTGGTGACGAAATGTACTGTTTGACCCCGAACTTCTGTTCCAGGTAATCGCCCGGCCCGAAGACGATCTGCGGCGTGCCTAGAAAGCGAACCGCGAACGATGCAACGGAAAACCGGCCCGCAAGAAAAGCGATTGGTACCCTACATTCGGGATGCCGAAGAACAGGATCTGGACGCGATTTGCGACTTGTGGGAACAGCTTTTCACCCTTCACGCACAACTCGACGACATCTTTACTCCTTCCCGTGACGGGCGCTTTCATTACCGCCAATGGCTTGAATACCTGCTGCAACAATCCGACAGTCTGCTGTTGATTGCAGAAGTTCAGGGGAAAATAATCGGTTATATTCTGGCAACGATTCGCAATCTGCCTCCGGCCATGAAAAGTTGCAGTATCGGTTCCATCGCCGATATGGTTATGGATGAACGCTACCGCGACCTTGGCCTGGGACGCCAGTTGTACGAGGTGCTGGAAGAACGTTTTCGCCTGATGGGGATTACACGCCTGGAAGTTAAAACCAGCTCGCGTAATCCGCAGTCAAACCATTTCTGGTCACAAGTCTGCGGTTTCAATGAATTCATCCGGGTGCATTACAAGAAGTTGGACTGAGGGAGGGATCAACGTATGCCGGTTACCGATCGCCTGAAACTGCTGCGCGGAGATATCGTCACGATGGAAGTCGATGCCATCGTCAATGCGGCCAATCGCTCGCTTTTGGGCGGTGGCGGTGTAGACGGCGCCATTCACGATGCGGCTGGGCCGGAACTGGTGCAGGAATGTCGAGGCTTGGGCGGCTGTGAAACCGGGCAGGCCAAGGCGACCTTCGGGTATCGCCTTCCGGCCAAACATGTCATTCACACGGTGGGGCCGATCTATTCGGGACGGGAAGAAGATGCCCGCCTGTTGGCGAGCTGCTATCGTGAATCATTGCGCCTGGCCGATTCGATGGGCTTGAAAAGCCTGGCGTTTCCGTCTATTTCAACTGGAGTGTACGGCTACCCGATCAAACTCGCCTGCCCGATCGCGTTACGGACCGTGATCGAAGAGCTTGCTTCGCTATCCGACATTCGCGAAGTCCGTTTCGTGCTTTTTTCCGAAGGCGACTTGCTGGTGTATCGTGAAACCTTAAACGACCTCATGCAATCGCAAGGAGTAACGTGATGCGTACCACTCGATCTCGTCTCGATTCGGCGTTTGCTGTCTCGATGTTTTTAATACTGTCGCTGCTGCTTGCCCCTACGCTGGTTTTTGCAGAAGCGGCCAAACCCGCCGCTCGTCCCGAACTTCCGGCGGAAACGACTCCGGCAAAAGACAGCCAGAAAACGACTGAACCGCAGACGAAACAAAAACCGGCTGCCACAGAAAGCACCTTGCCGGAAGGCGAGGGCCTCTCGCTGCGCGATAACGATGTGTACCTGTACACGCCGGAATTCTTCCACGCCATGCAGCGTTATACCGCCGGGGAAGTGTTCGATTTCGACGCAGAAGTGGAACGGCTGATCAAGCTGCAACCGCATGTATTTTCGTTGTATTTCATGTCCGCCCTGCTCAAGGTGCGACGAGTTCTGTTAGCCCCCAACTACACCAAAGACGACGCCCAGATTCTGAGCCGCTTCACCGAATGCCTGCAACGAGCGCAGCGCGCCCAGAGCCTACCCAAATACAAGGATGCCGGCCTGTTCTATGAGACGGTCAGTAATGCGGGACTGGCCATGTTCCACGGCATTCGCGGCAACTACTTAAAGGCGCACCATCATGCCAAAGAAGGCATGAAAACCCTGGATGAGATTCTGAAACGACGTCCGACCTTAACCGGGGCCGTGCTTTTAAAAGGGGTTTATAACTTTTACACGGGTCGCTTTGGCCTGTTAACGAGATTGCTGTTGCGCCTTGTCGGTATCCCTTCCGGCGATTACAAGAAGGGCATCGAACAGATCAAGCAGGCTGCGGCCAGTGACAGCCCCCTGCATTACTTCGCCAACGTCTACGCCATCTATGCATTTGCCCCCCGCAGCACCACGCGGCAACTGGCGCTGGAAAAATGCCGCATGATGGCCACCCTGTATCCCAATAATTACTATGTCTATCTGCTCTATGCCTACACCTATGAGAAACGGGGTGATTACAGGCGCTCCCTGAAACATCTGAAATCCGCGCGCAACCTGCTTAACAAACCGATGTCAGCCTATCACGATCTGACTGTACGGGCGGATGTCTTCCTGCTCGATATCCGCAAGGCCTACGCCGAAGTGCTGCTTTCACGGGATGAAAAGGCTTTGCAGCATCTGGTGTACTGGAGCAACAACCGCAAGGCCGAATACGCCGATTCTCCGCTGATCGCCAATATGTACCTGGGACACATCTACAGCATGGCGGGTCTCGATCGGCAGGCGATGGCGTTTTACAAAAAGATGCAAAAATTCCCGGACGCCGAGTGGATGAAGGATCTGGGTAAACGCTATGAAGACAAGCCGATGGGCAAGCGGCGTCATTTACGGAAATCCGATAAAGCCAAACTGAAAAGCTGGCTGCTCAAACATCCGGAAGTGAAAGCCTAGGCAGGGATTTTAAGATTACACTGTAGGCTTTACATTACCCGTCGAATTCTCACTGAATTTCGTGCTGGCCCTGATACGGTCGGGTATGTTATAAAGAACGCTGGGAAAACGGATGCTACCGGGGAGAGAAACGATCATGCACTTACCTGTTGCGTCGTGCCACAAGATTATTCTGCTTTCGTGCCTGGTTTTGGCATGGATGGCGTTCATCATCGCTATGCCCGATGCCGATGCCCAGCAAACGGACCAGGCGGTTGCAACGGACGAAGCCGCAGCGACGAGTCCGGAGGCAGCAACGCCGAAACTGGTTGCGGTGATCCACCTGACCAGCTATGGCGTAAACACCAAAACCGCCGACGGCGAAATCGAAGATACCCTGCAAAGCGGGTTGTTGCAAAGCGGCCAGCGTGGCATCAGCAAGCAGGAAACCCAAACCTTCTTGGCCAGCGATGCGGGCAAGCCCTTCGTGAGTTGCTACTCGATGGAATGCAGCGTGCAGGCCGGACGCGGACTGGGAGCCGACTGGGTCTTGACCGGAGACATTCGTAAAAAAGGCGATCAGGTCCGGATTTCATTGATCATGCTGGATGCCAACAGTGGAACCGTGCTGGGTAAAAAGAGTCAGGAAATCCCGGCGGATATGACGCTAGACGAACCGCTCAAAACTGCGGTGCAGGAACTGGCGCTGTCAGTCACGCCGCAGCAACAACCGATGGAAGTCGACGCCATTCCGGTCGGCGAGGTTGCCGAAGGTGTAACCGAAGGCGAGCAGCAGGCCAAAGAAGAACGTTTCTACAAAGGCGAACTGACGACCATCGGTCCGCTGGAGATCATCCCATTAAATGATCGTGCTGGCGTTGTTCTGGGTTATCGCCGGTTGGGCTTCAACCATTACGCGCATATCGAACCACAGGTCGATTTGCGCTTCTTCCCCGACGACATCACCAAGGACAGCAAACTGCGCCTCGGCTTCGGTATCCCGTTGAATTTACAAATCTTCAGTGGTGAGGATCAGGACGATAACGGGAAACTGGACAAGTTCGACATCAAAATCCGCAGCGAGGATTGGGATAACTGGCGCGACTTCTTCCAGGTCATCCGCTACATTCAATTCGGGCGCAAGGAAGACAACCTGTATTTGAACATCAACCGCGTCTATGCGGCGTCGCTCGGGCATGGCATCATCATGAAACGCTATCTGCCCAACCTCGACTATTTCCAGACGCGTGTCAGTGGCGAATTCGATGCCTATTCCAAATACGGCGGCGTGGAACTCTACACCAATGACATTACGCGAGCCAACATCGTCGGCGGTCTATTCTTCCTGAAACCGGGATCGTTTTTCAGCGATAGCTGGATGGCGGAAAGTTTCTCGTTGGGTTTCACCTACATGACCGACTGGGACGCCCCCAATACCGTCGTTTCCAATCGGCGCAACTCGGATAACAGCTACATCTACGACAGCACCGACATTCATTTCTTCGGTGTGGATGCCGAGTTAAAAGTAGTGCGCTGGCCGGTGGAGCAGCCAAAAGTCGATGTAAAAGTCTATGCCGACTACACCAAATGGCTGCACAACGGAGCGGGTGTCTCTTTGGGATTGTTGGGGCGCTTCAATCTCTACAGTAAAATCCGGCAGGCCATGCGGCTGCGTGTGGAATTCCGCACCTTCCAGGACAACTACACGCCCAGCTATTTCGACTCCTTCTATGAAATCGCCAAGTTCAAATGGTTCAGTCAGAACAAACCGGCAAACAATAAAAGCACCACGGATTACACCGCCACATCGAAATACTTGGAATTCCACAACCGCCCGTCCGACTGGGAACATTTCGGGGCCTACGTTGAATTCTCCTATGCCTTGCTGGACTACGTCGGATTCACCCTGGCCTTTGATGGAGCCAACGGAAAAGACAACGGCAATTTCCTGTTGCATCTCGAAATTCCGGCCACCAAATACTTCCAGATTTCGGCAACGTACTACAAGGTCAACGTCGATTCGGCCAAGAACGTTTTCGATCCCACGGCGGACAACACCATGTTCATCGCCCTGGCCCGGCTGCGTCCGGTGCAACTGCTTTCCTTCCAGTTCGGCATCCGCAAAACCGTTCAACCCAGCGCGCGTTACTTCCCCAACCTGGAATCGGTGTGGGATGTCAAAGCGGATCTGGATTTAAGTTGGGAATTTTAACGTAAAAAATGCATGGTCGGCATGAAATGCCTTGAAGGTCACTTTTATTTCGCGCACAATAGAAATGTAAGTGTTCAACGTCGAAAAGGAGGCGTTTTTTGAAAGTCCTGCTTTTCATTATTCTGCTCATGACGCTATTGGTCTATTATTTCCATACGACCAAAGCAATGGACCCGGACGAGCTGCGCAAAGGAGATGACGAGTATTTCTCGCAATTTGGTGCACTGATGGAGAGCATCAAGGTGCTCAGCACCGGTGCCGTGCCCGGAGTTCGATTACCCGGAGAGGGCGAAAAGGAACCTGAAGTTTCAAAAGACCCGGACCACAACATCTTCGTGCCGGAACCTCCGAAAAGGGTGCAGACCAGACCTTCCAAAGGACCGGGAAAACTTTATACCTGGGTGGATGTCCACGGCACCGTACATTACACCAATTCCATAGACGATATCCCCCCACGCTATCGGAACCAAAGCCGTCCCGCCGATCTGCCGGAAGTCAACATCATCAACAAACAAGATTCAGAGGACGACTACCTGCCCCTGAATCGCTCCAGACGCAGTTACAACAACGCGCACGATCGAAATTCCTTCGAACGACAGCAATCCGAACAGAACCGTAGAATGATTCAGCAGCGGGTCCGACAGAAACAGCGTGAACAACGCAAACGCAGCCGCGTGCGCAAAGTAGAGGATCTTGGCTTTACGAACTAAGATCGAATAGCTTCCAAGTTCAATACTACATATTGCACACCTGCTTGATTTCAGGGTGACACGGGCTAAGTCGAAGGCTTGCCCGTGTTTGAGTTTCGCATGGGCAAGCTCCGTTTCTCTTCGCTTCGCCCATGACACCCCTTTTAAAGTTAATTGCGATATCCAGTGATACAGCCAATCCCTCCCCACCCTGCATTCTTTGTGGAATCTCACCCGTTTTCCTACTGGCATACCATAACAAACTGGGTATAATGGCCCATCTTGAGTCGAACGGCAGGGGTAGATATGAAGCAGAAACCTGCGGCAATCAATGCAATCTGGCTGTGGCTGATCGTCATCGCCATTCTCGTAGGCATGGCCAACGGCAGCATGGAAGCGGTAACCAACGCCTCTTTCGATGCCGCCAAGAGCGCGGTCAATCTGGCAATCAAGCTGATCGGCGTCATGGCGTTCTGGCTGGGCCTGATGAAAGTCGCCGAAGCGGGCGGCCTGATGCGGATGATCGCCCGTGCGATCCGCCCCTTGATGGTGCGCCTTTTTCCCGAAGTTCCCCCCGAACATCCGGCCATGGCAGCCATGATCATGAATATTGCCGCCAACATGTTGGGCTTGGGTAACGCCGCGACACCACTAGGTATTAAAGGAATGATTGAGTTGAACAAGCTCAATCCCAAGGCGGGTGAAGCCACGAACGCGATGTGCCTGTTTCTGGCGATCAATACCAGCAGCGTCACGATTTTACCGCTGGGCGTGATCGGCGTGCGCGCCGCCGCCGGAGCCAGCGACCCGGCGTCGATCATCGTACCGGGAATTGTCGCCACAGTGACCAGCACCCTGGTGGGTATTATTGCGGCCAAACTGCTGGCCCGCAAATCCCCCGCGACTGCCAGTACTCAGGTGTCATCTGATAATAGCGAACAAGATCAGCTAGATACAGTTATTGAAGACACGAACACCGAGCCGTTGATTCCCCCCGGCAAGCTGGGAAAATATATCATGGGCCTGGGCATCGGTTCGGCATTGGCCATTGTTCTGTTCCGCGTTTCGGAGGCGATCCAGCAGGGCGAATTGGTGTCGTTTAAAGACGAAGTCCTGCAATACTGGGTGATTCCGTTGATTATGCTGGCCATTCTGGTTTTCGGTTATTTACGCGGCGTCAAAGTCTACGAAGTCGCCACCGAAGGCGCCAAGGAAGGTCTTCAGGTAGCCTTGCGTATCATCCCGTTTTTAGTGATGATTCTGGTGGCCATCGGCATGTTCAAAGCCAGCGGAGCCTTTGCCTTTTTCGCGGATCTCGCCGCGCCGTTGACCCAGGCGCTGGGCATTCCCGCAGACGTGTTACCCATGGCGCTGATGCGTCCCCTTTCCGGCTCGGGAGCTTTCGGCGTGATGAGCGAAATCGTTGCAAATGCACCGGACAGCTTCTCCTCGTATTTGGCGAGCATCATGCAAGGCAGCACGGAAACGACATTCTATGTCCTGGCCGTGTATTTCGGTGCGGTGGGCATCACCCGTCCACGTCATGCAGTGGCAGCCGCATTGTTGGCGGATGCCGCAGGTTTAACCATGGCTGTGATCATGGCGCATCTGACCTTCGGCGGCTAAATCCGTTGACAGAGTGGTGCCGTCATGCTAGAGACAAGATCCGGTATTGGAAACTCCGGTTTTACTGGATTTTTGCATTGTGAAAAACAAGCGGCTCGCTGTCCGTATTGGCCGATTTCATGTAAGAAAAACGGGACGAAAGCCCTGCTTTTACGATGCAGGTGGGATATGCCAAACCAGAGTTGGATCGATCGAAACGAGTTGCAACCCTTGCCTTCCGGGCAGGGCTACCGCTACACGATTCCTGTGGATTCTCCCTGGTTTTCGGGTCACTTCCCGGAAGATCCCATCTTTCCGGGAGTCGCGTTGCTTGCGCTGTTGCAACAAGCGCTGATTTTGCAGGCTGGTAGTGAAAATCCGGACGCAAGGCTCGTTTCGATTAAGCGCGTGCGCTTTAAACAGATGTTAAGACCTGGTGCTGTTTTGGAATTTCGGCTATTGTGGCAAAAGCAGGCGTCTTTGCCAACGGTTGCTTTCGAAATCCGTCAGGCTGAAAATTTGGTAGCTTCGGGACTGGCGGTTTTCACGGACCAAGCACACTCGGAAAGGACGGTTCATGCCGACCATTGAAGAGTTGCTTCCACATCGCGACCGGATGCTGCTATTGCAACGCATCGTAAAGGTGCAAACCGGACATTGCATCGCTCAAACGCAGGTGTCCGAACAATGGCCGCTGGTTGAAAGCGGAGAAACACCATCGCTGCTGATCGTCGAACTGATCGCTCAGACGGCAGGGCTGGCGGTGGGCGTCGAATTTTACGACGAAGAGGAACCGCAGGGAGGAATGTTGGTCGGCATTAAAAACGCCGAGTTTTTCGAACCGGTTTTAACGGTTGGAGAACAACTGACGGTAACCGTCGAACAGGTAGGCGGGCGTGGAACGTATGCCGTCTACAAAGGACAAGTAAATACAGAATCGAAATGCGTGGGCGTGGCGGAATTGCAGGTCATGCGCACTTCTACGGAATCGAATAATTGAACCAAATCGAACGTGGTTCTTATGTTGGAATTGCCGGCTGCCGGATTGAGTATTGAAAACGGCATCCGATGATTATGACAGGATTGAGGAAAGGAAAGCAGGAGACATGAGTCAGGATCTCAACACCATCAGCCTGAAAGTGGCGGAAGTCATCATCAACGAACTGAAGTTGGAAGACGTAACCCCGGAAACCTTCGATGTGAAACTCGATCTGGTAGACGAATTGGGCATTGACAGCATGGACCTGACGACAGTGGTCCTGGTGTTGCAGGATGAATTCGACATTACGATCGATGAAGACGATTATCCCGGACTGACCAACGTAGAGGCCATCGCCGAGTACATTCAGCGTCTGCTCTAAGGAATCGACGACTCCATCGCTCGAATTGCACGGAAGCGGCTGCACTTCTAAAAGCGTGGCTTGCTTTCACTAAGAAATCGCCTGGTGCAATTCATTCGGCAGAGAAAAAGGAATCCGCATCATGCAACTTGTGGACGAATTAAAACACAAGGTTCTGGATGTCTTGAATATTTCGGATATCAGCCCGGAAAACGTTTCCGAAGATGAACCATTGGTCGGCGGTTCTTTGGGAATAGATTCCATCGATATTCTGGAACTGGTAATGCTGTTGGAACAGGATTACGGCGTCAAGATCGACAGCAAAGAAGAAGGCGAGCAGGTCTTTCGCTCCTTTGCAAGCATGGCCGCTTTCGTCCAGAACCATCTGAACAATCAGGCTTCATGACCCAGCTACGTGTGTTCATCACCGATGTCGGGATCGTCTCGCCGCTTGGCGCAGGTCTCACAGCCACCGCAAAATCACTGCAACACGGAACCCGTGCGTTAACACCACTTTCTCGCTTCCCTTTGGTGGATGCACAGGCGCAACTGGTAGGGGAAATCTTAGATCCTCCCGCCGAACAGGCCGAATGGCCCATGACGCATCGGCTGGCCTGGGCCGCAGTGCAACAGATTTCGGCATTATCTGAAAATCCCCCGGACGCCATTGTGATCGGCACCACGACAGGTGGCATGCCCGACAGTGAATGTCGTATTCGCGATCAGGTGGAAGACCCGGCAGCTTATCGCTTTCATGGAGCAGGCACGGTTGCCGCGCTATTGGCTGAAAAACTCGGCTGCAACGGACCGGTTCTGACCGTTTCCACCGCTTGCAGCAGCGGAGCCTCTGCAATCAAACTGGCACTCGAATTGATACGCAACGGTCTGGCCAGGCGCGTACTGGCCGGAGGTGCAGACGGGCTTTGCCGTTTCATCTACCATGGGTTCAATTCCTTGCAACTACTGGACCCGGAAGGCTGCCGTCCCTTGGACACCGAACGACAGGGAATGAGTATCGGTGAGGCGGCGGCGTTTGTGTTGCTGGAGGGAAGCGACAGCGAACCCGAAGGCGCACTGGCCTGCATTTCCGGCGGTGGCTTGAGTTGCGACGCGCACCACGCCACAGCGCCTCATCCGGAGGGCGAAGGCGCACAAACCGCCATGCAAGCGGCCCTGACCGATGCCGGACTGACGCCGGAAAACGTGGACTACGTCAACCTGCACGGCACCGGTACGCCCAATAACGATCAGGCAGAAGGCCGCGCGGTGGCGCGTCTGTTCGGCGCTCGTGCATTGCCGGTCTCCTCGATCAAAGGCATGACCGGACATTCGCTGGGTGCGGCGGGAGCCATGGAAGCGGTGGTATCGGCCTTGTGCATCAAGAACGGCTTTCTTCCGGCGAATATCGGCTTGAACGTTCTCGACCCGGAATTGCAACTGGACCCCCTACGCGAATCGCAAACGCGACCGATAAACACAGTCCTTTCCAATTCCTTCGGTTTCGGCGGCAATAACGCGGCGCTGGTAGTGCAATCGTCCAGTACATCGCGCCCAATCGAGTCGAATTCCAACCGGCGTTGGCTGAGAATTCTGGGCGCTTCCTGCTTGACGGCACAAGGCGATCTCGATGCGAGCCTGGCGGCAATCGAAGGAAATGAAAGTTTAAAGGGGCTCGTCGAGGATGCCTCGTTAACGAAAAACCTCCCACCCCGGCAGATTCGCCGCCTGAAACGGCTTTCCCGGTTGGTGATGGCGCTGGCGATGCAGGCCAAAATGACGGTAGATCCCGAACAAGCGCTGGATGCAATTTATTTCGGGACGGCCTGGGGACCGTTATCGGAAACGCATGATTTCCTGATCAAGCTGTTCAACTCCGGCGAAAAGCTCGCCAGCCCCACCGATTTCATCGGCTCGGTGCACAATGCTCCGGCGGGACAGGCGGCATTACTGCTCTCCGCCAAGGGACACAACGTGACCCTGACCGGCGGGGATACGTCCTTCGAGCAGGCCGTCTTGAGTGCCACCCTGCTGGCAGAAGCGGACAAGCCGCTCTGTTTGATCGGCGCGGACGAATACCACCCGACGCTCTCACCGCGCTTCGACGAATCCTTCGCCAATGAATCCAAACCCAGCGACGGTGGCGGTTCGCTGCTGCTCGTTCCATCGGAAATCGATTCCGGTCTGCGTTTGGGCATCGTGGCCTGTCTTTCCGCACGAAAAACGGATGCCATCGCCGAGCTTATCCGGCAACTTGGCGGAGTCGATACCATTGTAAAGCGCTATGGCGCACTGGTTCTGAATATCCCGGCAGCAGATCGCGAAAGTGGTCAAAAGCAAAAAGCTGCATTCCTGCAACAAAGTGGATTTTCGGGGCCGGTCTGGAATCTGCGCGACACGTTGGGGCAACATCCAGCCGCCGGAGCCATTGCCACTGCGCTTTGTTCGCACTACGTGCAGCAGGGACAAATCCCCACCTCTCTCTGTGAAGGAGGAGACTTGCAGGGCCGGGGCATCCTGCTTTTGACACTGGGTAAGACATTGACTGCACTGGAAATCCTGCCATAATCCAATACAATTCGAATCGATCTTATTTCCTTGGCAGAGCATTGCGCTTCTGTGCTTCCACATCCGTGAAATTCAAGGGAAAAAGGCTTGACGAACAATTTAAAATCAATATAATTATAGTAAATTAGATTTAATTTCTTTTAACGATAAATATGAAGAATCGAATCGCGTACAGTTTTTGGGGAGTTTGGTTGATCGGCGTAACGCTGATTGCCGTCGGTTGTGGCCAGCAGGCGCAGCTTGTTGCACGTTTGGACGACCAACAGGCACAGATTGCAGAGTTGAACAGGCAGTTAAGCGATGCGCATGTGCGCATCGAGGAATTGAATAATCGGCTGTATCTGACACAGGACCAGTTGGAAGCGTTACGAACGCAACAGGGCGTTCGCACCAAAGCTCCGCAGAGCCTGAAACGTGTAAGGCTGGTGCCGGAAAAGCAAGCTGAAAAGCCGCAAGCCAAAGCGCAGCAGCCGAAAGTCGCCAAGCAACCGGAACCCAAAAACGACCCGATTCTGATCTCCAACTGGGATAAAAAGGAAAAAAAGCCTAGAGCGAAATCGGAAATTTCGGTGTCGCCTGGAAAACTGGTGCAGGATTATCGGAACGCACTAGCGCTTTACCGACAAAAGAGGTATAATGACGCTTTAGAGGCGTTTGCCGATTTCCAACGTAAGTACAAAAAGAACGAGTATACGGACAACGCAATATTCTGGAGCGGCGTCAGTTTTTTCGAAATGGGCGAGTGGAACCTCGCTTTAACGGAGTTTCGAAAACTGGGACCGCAAAGCGGATCGAACAAGCAAGCCGATGCGCTGTACTACATCGGTCAATGCTATTTGAAGCAGGGCAACGAAGACAAAGCCAAGGAAACCTGGCGGGAATTAAAAACGCGCCATCCGAAAAGCGAAGCAGCCAAGCGGGTGAACGGTAGCTGAGGCGGGCGCGCCAGTCAGCCAAAACAGGAGGCGGCAGGATGAAACAACGGTATCTATACAGTCTGATCGCGGCAACGATCCTCACTTTTATTGCGGGGATTGCCTCGGCTCAGCAGGCTTTGGATAATCGCTATGACATGCAGGACGGCGGTTCGCAACCGCAAAGCGCCGACGAATTTTCCGGCGACAGCATGTACGGCGACGTTCGCACCACCGGCCAGGATCTGCCGCCGGTCAACGCGGAACGGATCGATCAATACACGGTGCAGTCGGGCGACACCATGTGGGACATCTGCGGGCGCTTGCTTGGCAATCCCTGGTACTGGCAGAAAGTGTGGGCGATGAATCCTCAAATCGCCAACCCGCACTGGATCTATCCGGGTAACGTGATTTACTTCCAGCAGGCCGGCATGGGCGGAACGTTGGTGGAAATGCAGGATCAGACTTCCGCCGAAGATCTGGCGACCATTCCCGAAGTGATGGATGAAGAATCCTGGGGACAGGTTGTGGAAGGCGGCAAGTATCAGCTCGAACAGTACCTCACCAAGGTGCAATCCTCCGCGTTCAACTTCTACAACTTTAGACGTGATGGCTTTATCGCGAAGAACGAATTGCGTTTCTCTGGAGTCATTGCAAACGCGAAAGAGGAAAAGATCGATCTGACCGACTACGATACGTTCTATATCGATCCGGAAAACATCAACCAGTTTTCCATCGGCCAGACCTATCAGATTTTCCGCAATTTAGGCGAAGTCGAGCATCCGGTCACCGGCAAAGACATCGGTTACAAGATCAAGATTCTAGGGCGCTGCGTCATCAAGCGCATCGGCAAAAACACCGTTACCGCTCAGATCCTTTCGAGTTTCGATGCCATCAACCGTGGCGATCTGGTACGCCCCTGGAAAAACCCGGTCAAAGACATTCGCCCGCGTCGTAACAAAACCACGCTGAGCGGCTACATTGTTGAAAAATTCTTGGAAACCGTATTCATGACGGAAAACCAGGTCATCTTCCTGGACAAGGGCATCAGCCAGGGCATCGAGGAAGGCAACCGCCTGTTTGCCGTGCGCCAATCGGACCCCACCGACTACGATGAAGGTTTCGACAACGACGAACTGCCCTATGAAAAAATCGGTGAGATGATCGTACTCTCCGCCGGTTCCGACACCAGCGTGGCGCTGGTTACACGCAGCCTGATCGAATTGAAGATCGGCGACCGCGTGGTGATGGAGAAGAATTACTGATCCGCAATTCTACGCAAGATATGACCCCCGATCCCTTACCGGTTCGGGGGTTTTTCTTTTTGGAAGATTGTACTGCGATCTATTTTCAGGGTAGGTTGGGTCATACGACCCGACAATTCCTATCCCAGCAACAACACCTGCGACAAGGAAATAGCCATGCGGGAAGAGAGTTCGCGTAACTCCGCCGCCAGTTGGTTAAGCACGCCGACAGTGCGCTGCGCCCATTGTTGTGCCAAATATTGATACTGTTCGCTCTCGGCAGCAAGGTAGCGATTCAGCCAGGTTTGAACCTCTGCATACAATTCTTCGCGAACCTGGAAACCGCCTTCGCTGCGGGGTTCGAGCCACTGCGTTAAAAACGCTTCGAACGAATCAGTATCCAACGGACGATAAGCTGCCTCTTGGCCTTGCAAGCCATGCGCACACAGCGTCAGGAAAATCTTCACGAAACGAATGTCGGGGTCCAATGGCTCCAGATTGATGGGTGCATGTCCCTGCAAGATCTGCTTGATATCCTGCGCCAGCAGGCGGAAATGCAGATCGAACAGAAACTCGATGCGCGCCAATAAAACCTGAACCTTCTCGATTTCAGCCAACGCCCGGAAAGGTCTTGAAATCGGGGTTTGCCGCAGAGACTGTCCCTCGAAGTACAGCGGTGGCCGTTGCGCCAGCGCCATGAGCGTTTCGCGCGTAGGAGAAGAAATCAGCCCCATGATCTTTTGCCCGTATGGTTCCAGTTGATTGCGGCGAAAATCTGCCGCTTTCTTTTGCAGTTGCAACACCAAACTGTAACCACAGCGGAAAATCTCGACCAGGGGTAATGACAACAGTAACTCGCCTGCCCTTTTCGGATCTTGCTCGCTGAGCCATTCCAAGCCCACCGAACTTGTATACTGGGCTTCATCCAGCGCATCGTGCACTTTGTCGATGTCATCAAGCGCTTTGCGAGCGATCAGAATGCGGTTGCCCAGAATCACCAGCTCGGGTTGAATACGCTCCCGTAAGTCATCGTCACCTTGCAGCAGAACGCGCACGAGAAAGCTGTCGGCATCCAACATCTTTCCGAAAAAGGCCGGAACGTTTTCACGTCCTCCGGCAACACGCTTGGGCTGCGGCGACATGGAAGCCACTTTCTTGCGAAGCGCTTCCGGGTTCAGCGGTGCAAACAGCGAAATCGAATCCAGGTATTCGGGATAACCGTTGTCGGACATGCGGTCGCTGTGCGCCCGATAAGTTAATTCTTCAAGATTGCTAGACAACTCCCACACCAGAGTTTCCATCACGGTCTGGTACAGATCGAATTTCAAGCGATAGAGCATTTGTAAAAAGACGCTTAAGCGTTCGTTTCTGTTGTTTTCAGGGTCGAGTAGTTCGAACAGGTAGATGTCATCGAAGCTGAATAGGCTGTCATCATCAATGTAGCGGCGGTCGTCGGACCATTCGAAGCGATGCACCCGGATCTGTTTGGATAGCATGGCGATCAGAATTTCCGAGTCGAGTTGCTCCAGTTTATCCATCGCGTCGGACGGATCGATCATGACCATATAGCCGAGCCAGTCCAGTAGTTCCTCCGCGATCATATCATCGTTATGCCAGCATGTCAGATCGAAGATGTGGGTCATCTGAGCAGGCGTTGCTTCCATGAATAAATCGATGGCATCAGTTCGCCCAGCGACTTCCATTGTAAAAAACAGATCTTCCGCAGGCATGCTGCGCACCAGTTCACCGGTATCGTCCGCTCTTCGCAGCAGTTGATATTTGTGACGGTAATTCAAATCCGAAAGCAACTCGCAACGACCGCTGAAATCGAGTGCATTGATCTCCGCTTCACTCAAATTCAGGTTCGCATAGGTTGGAAACATTTCTGCGATGGCTTCGTTGGAATGAAGCGCTCCGCCTTCGATTACCGTTAACTTCGTTTTCTTCTCGCTCATCGATCATCCTCTTTCTTTCGTTCCCCGCATCCCGATTGCGGTTCGGGTCGGAAAGTCAAGCGGCGCTAGTCTGCCGCCAAAGGTTCGCGATTATAAGGCAATTGACAGCAAAGTACAACGGATTCGAAGCATCTTTTCGCAGCATGAAAGCGACAGCGCTAGGAACTCATTCCGTTGGCGCAAAGCTCCTATCCTTCTGCGAATGCCCCCGAGATCCGTCACTTTCTATTTACTCGCAGCCTTCGATGCGCTATAGTCCGCAGCATCGGAACCGCTTGATCGTCAATCTGTTACGGAAAATACCGGGATTGGAAGTGTACATGAGATTCTTATTGCTGCTCGTGCTGACGTTGGCGCTGTTGTCCTGTGCCACCACCCAATCCTCCCAAAAAGCGGAAGATACCACCACGATGCAGCAACCGGCACCGGGTACGATCGAAGCCGATATTCAGACCCTGCTCGCCGACTATCGCAACGATATCCAAACCCATCTGCAAGAACACCTGGGTGATGCGCATGCCTGGCAAATGTCCATCCAGGTCGATATGCAACGCGCCAACGAGCGCTTTATCCAAATGCTTAAAAGTGAAAGCCGCCTTCTAATCGAGCGGAAGCAAAAACAGGGCACTCAGTTCGTGCAACCACAAGCTTCTCAACCCCTTAACAATGCAACCGAACGGGCGGTACAGGCGCTAATCGAGGACTTCCGGCAATGCCTGGTAGCCTATTTAAATACCAATGATCTTGCAGCATTGGAAGAAGGCATCCGCATCGAATTGGAAGGATTAAACGGAAAATTTTCGCGAATTCTGCATCATGAAACCCTGCGGATTCTAAGTGAACTGCAAGAACGTATCGAAAAGCAAACTCCTGATCCCACCGAAGAATAAAGTTATGATTCATTATCAGTGATGTCTTTTGGCAGCGGCGAGACGTAAGCCATCCGAAAAACATCGTGAAAACGGCGAGTTTGCATTTTGCCAACTTTGACTTGCTTCTGTCCCAAGTCTCCCCCCAAAAGTAACAGTTCCAATTGTAATTAAAAAAGATTATAGAGATTTTATAATAACGACGTTGATTGTCGTTTATTAATTTTTGGAATCATTGTAGAATAAGCTTGTCAGCCGGATTGTAAGTCTGTAGCGGCAATGACGGAATTTCGCGTGAACACCATGCAGCAACTGCAATGAGGTGCCAAATGCAGACGTTCCCTTTCATGAAGATCGAAGGCAAGTGGTGGGTGGCAGAAAACTGGACTCCCAAAATGAAGCAGAACGAACGAATCACCTTCGTTCGTTGCTCCGCCGCACAAAGCGCCTGGTTACAAGCCGAACTTGAAAACGCCTACGCAGATGTCTTGGGACGATTTCTGGGGATATTCCCGAAGGTGGATGAATCCGAAACCAGCACGGAAACAAGCTGAAGCACCAGCGCGCGCTTGTCATCGCTCATCGATGGCCATGTTTCCGCAACGGTTTCCAAACCCGCCGGTGGGTCGTAGCGCAAGCCATCGACCAGATAGCCCGAATTGACATTCAAGGCTGCCGCCAAGTTCAGAATCGTTTCCAAGGATGGATTTCGTCCACCTCGTTCCAATTCCGCCAGATAGCTTGGGCTCAAACTGGCATGCTCGGCCATGTCCACCTGGGACCAACCCAAAGCCTTGCGCAACGATCGAACCCGCTTTCCGAACTCGATGTACTCTCTCCCATTCGCTTTTCGGCGTGGCATGTTATCCTCCGCTGCCTACTATCACCTAACGAATAACATTGCGCACTACTCGTGGGACACAGTACGTCCTATTATAATCATAACCATCATGTAATTAGCTCTTTTTCCCGGCCTGCAAGCGTGCCTGTTTGACCCTTGCCGGGGATCGGCAAAGGACCGAAAGATTATTTCGGGAACAGCGATCAACCACGGCGTATAATCCGCCATAGCATATCCGATTATTCCCATATGTATTGCAACAATAAAGACTTAGGACAAGAAGACACTATCCCCACTAGTGAACGATCAACTCGTTCCAGCCACAATCTTCCGACGGGCGACGCTCTGTCCCCCGTCTTGGAACAACGATCTTACTGTTTTTTCAGCAACGTAATTTCAGGTGCCGTATCCAAATAATCCTGTTCGAAATATTTTCGATACCGCTCGTCGTTGCGTAAGTGAATGTTGAAAAATGCCAAGGTGGCAGTGTTGATCAGGTTCCAGGCACGCTCCGAATCGATATAGCCTTCTCCACATCCATATTCCAGGCCGAATTCGCTCGACCCCAGAATGTCGCACATATTGGAAAAAGCGAAGTGCCCTGCATTGGCCAGTTCCCAATACATGGTTTCCGGATGAGTAGCCTGCTCGAAAAAGGGCTTGACTTCCTCGTTCGGCGTGGCGGTTGTGTCGCGTTCACCAGCCATCGCCAAAACCGGCACATCGATATCGGCAAAACTGCCGGGAACGAAAACCTGCAACGCCGCCGGAGTCATCGGCACCGAAGCCTTGATTCGCGTATCGTGCTGCACGCAAGGTGTACAATGCTCCACATAAGACATGTCCGCATCGCGCATTTCCTTGCAGAAACGCATATCCAGTTTCCAGTTTTCCTCGCCGATTTCAGTGCAGCGATCCACGAAGTCCTGGATGTTCACAGGTGGTCCCAATACCGCGATGCTGGTATAAGCCCCAAAGCTATGACCGGCCACGCCGATCTGCTCCGGGTTGATTTTGCCTTCCAGCATATGGCCAGGCGTTTCGTTCCATTCCAATAAGGTATCGATCAGCAACGAAACATCCTTCGGACGATCCATGGCGCTCTTTGCCAGGTATTGATCTTCGGAGGTTGCCGTAGTGTCTTCCACATGATCGCAGGCGGCAATGATGTAGCCGTGGGATGCCAGATGCTCGGTCAAGAAATAGGATTGCGCATCGAAAGCCTGATGGCCATGAGAGAAAATAATCAATGGGAAGGGACCGCCCGGTGCAGGATCCACTTCTTTCTGACAGTTTCCAAAGGGCAACGCGCCTTGATAACGCAACTGCTCCTCACCTTCGACTTCCGTAGGATACCAAACCGTACCCGGCAGCGTGCGATCCCGTGCCGGCTCCGTGAACGTATAGCGGAATCCACCGATATTATAGGGACCGAGTTCTTCGGCTAAAAGGAACTCCGCCTCAACGTCTCCATCCGTTTCCAATTCCGCATCGCTATCGCCATCGATCGTTTGATCGCTATCACCGGTCAGTTCATCGCCATCCGTGATGGGATCATCATCGCTTTCGGTACAAGCCCAACATAAAACCAGAATCAGAAGCCCGAAAACCATCAAGCGTGCTTTTTGCATTATTACCTCGCATTACCAAGAGTTTAGTTCAGCACTGCAAAAAATATACGGCGACATTAAGAATTTGTAAATTCTTTTATGTACACCAGCATTGTTCACTGCTCCAACAACCATAAAAAAAAAGAGCTTGACAGTTGGATCTTAAAAACTAGAATGACATGTCAGTATTACTAGACTGGCATGTCATTCTGTTTTGTATCTTTGTCAATCCAAAGGCATCCCCATTCCGCAGTAATGACCGGTACAGACCATTCGAAATCCAGTGACCAGTAGTTGTCTGAAAAGGGATGTCCAAAACACATGGAGATATTTATGTCCGTTACCCGCTCTATCTCAACACTGTTACTCCTTGGTTGCCTGTTTGCATGGTTCGCGGCAAGCCCGACCAACGCCCAGGCGAAATCGACGGTCGATACCGCTAAGGCAACCCCGGAACAGATCCTGGCTGAAATGGATAAAACCATCAATGGTTACAAAGACCAGGAAATGACCAACATCATGACCGTGGTGGACGTAGACGGAACCGAAAAGAGCTACACCTTCAACATTCGCCAGATCGGCAGCGAAAAACGCCTTATTCGCTTCCAGACCGGTGAAATGAAGGGCATGGCCATGCTGACCGAAGACCGCAACAACGTGTATGTCTACCTGCCCGGCTTCAAGAAAGTGCGCCGAGTAGCCGCCCACGGCATGAACCAGACCTTTGCTGGCTCCGACTTCAGTAACGACGATATTGCCGGTGGAAGCTGGACTGAAATGTGCGTTCCGACGCTGGAATCGGAAAACGAAACCGAGTGGGTCATCCGCTGCACACCCAAGCCGGACAAAAAGGCTGTGTATAACTACCTGCTCTTCACCATTTTGAAAGAAAACTTCAATCAACGAAAAGCCGAGTATTACAACAGCGACGGCAAACATTACAAGACCCTGTTCAACGACAAGATGAAGCACTGGGATTGTGGTTTCGACCGCTTCAGTGTGGTGACCATGACCGACGAATTGACCGGACACAAAACCATCCTGGAACTCCAGGAATTCAAAGCCAATCAAGGTTTGAAGGAATCCGAATTTTCCGTCCGAAAACTGAAGTGGGGTCGTTAAACACGAAAAACGATGGAACAGGAACTCTTTTCATACCTGCTTGCAGGCTGGGCTGCCGTTGCGGCAATCACGTTCATTTCCCTGCTGTTCATCGACGCGCCCTATGGACGTCACGCGCGTGAAGGCTGGGGGCCAATGGTGAACAATCGCCTGGGCTGGCTGCTTATGGAAACCCCCGCCGCCTTTTCGATGCTGTTGTTCTTTTTAATCGGCAACCGAACGGACAATCTGGTGGCAATGGGCTTTCTGCTGATCTGGCTGTTGCACTATCTGCAACGCTCCCTGATCTATCCGTTCAGGCTGCGCACAAGCGCTCCCATGCCGCTTTCGATCGTTGCAATGGGAGTGTTCTTCAATCTCGTCAACGGTTACACGCAGGGGCGCTACCTGTTTACGCTGGGACCGGAATTAAGTGTTTCCTGGCTCTTCGATCTGCGTTTCATCGCCGGCACCGTGCTGTTTGCATGTGGATTCGTGATCAACATCTCAAGCGATCATATCCTGTTGCACCTGCGCAAGCCGGGAGAGAAGGAATACAAAATACCTCAGGCAGGACTCTTTCGTTGGATTTCCTGCCCGAATTATCTCGGAGAACTGATGGAGTGGATCGGTTGGGCGATTCTGACCTGGTCTTTGCCGGGTTTGCTTTTCGCCGTGTGGACTGCCGCCAACCTGGTTCCCCGAGCCCTTGCCCACCATCGCTGGTATCAGCAGGCTTTCTTGGACTATCCTCGTCAACGCAAAGCCTTGATACCCGGCGTCTTGTAATGCACGTGGCGGTGCATCGACCCGTCCCCGCTGAGGCAAAGCAGCGGGGACGGGCCACCCTCCTCTCACCTTCAGGTGTTCGTCTCTAATCTGTTTGATATTCTTTGAAGAATCTTGATTTCACCTCCTCTTTTGGATATAATGAAAAGACACCGTTTTTGGAAGATTCCATCAGTAAAAGCGGTACGCACAACACAAGGCCGTTTTTAGCGGCTTTTTGTTAAGGAGTTTGGTGTGGGCGGACGACATGAAAAGCGGGTTTCCAAACGACTTCGTGTGTTTTTCGGCACGGAGGCGAATAAATATTATGAAGGTGCCATTAAAGACGTTTCCATTGGTGGACTGGGAATTACCTCGCCCAAGCTCTACCGCGCCAAAACCATATTGAACATTATTCTCGAAGCGGATGGAAAACCCTTGCGCATGAAAGGCGAAGTCGCCTGGGTGTCGCGGCGAGCGATTCAAAGCAACATCAAATCCGACATGGGAATCAAGCTGATCAACGCCCCCGAAGAATACACGGAATTCTTCAATCAGGTCAGCGACGAACTGGCCGAAATGCGCGGCGAGCCACGCATCGCCAAGGTATTTAAAGTCACCTTCAACCATCCACGCGAACTAGTTGAAAAATATACGCTGAACATCAGCCGCACCGGCATGTTCATCGCCTCCACTCTCGATGTGGAAATCGGCTCGCATGTGGAAATCAAAGTCGAATTGGCGGACGTGAATAAGATGGTTTACCTGACGGGAGAAATCATGTACCGCGTTTCGGAGGAAGATGCGAAAAAGAAAAACACCGAAGCGGGTTTCGGCCTGCGAATCGTGCGTTTCTTCGGCCACGATAAAGACGTCTTCTTGAACTACATCAACTCTTTCTTTTTAGAAAACGACTAATCCTTATCCCTGACGATTCAACGTATAACCGCGACCGCAACGGGGACAATCTACGTGCAGGCTTGTCTCATCACCCCACAATTCCTCCCGCTGCGCTTGAGGCAGGTTGAGAATCATATTTAGAATCATGTCTTCATCGCAACGACAGGCATAGAACAGCAGCACTTCATCCAATTGCTTGAGTTGCTCCTGTAAAATCTGCTGTTTCACCAGCTCGCTGATCTGCTCGTCGGATAAGGCGGCGAATTCTTCCAGCTGGCCTCCCGGAAGCGCACGCAGCAGGATGCTTTCTCCCTGCTCCACTATCACAAGGCGCGAAGCGACCTGCTCGGACACCGCAAAGTATTGCGTCACACTCTCTATGACATCCTCATGTTCCGGAATGAAATGGCTCTGGGTCAACTCCTCTTCCGGTTTCTGTCGTTGAACGACGACCCCCTGTGCGGATGCGGCGCTTTCACGCAAGCTGCCGCAGACCATGCCTTCCGGCTCCACACCGCAAAAGTAGCCGCTCGTGATTTGCCGATGCGTAACCGACCAGCCCCAACTTTCCCGTTCGGATAAAGAAACGGCAGCCAGCCCGCAGGCCGTCATCAAGCGCCCCAATTCACGTTCTTGTTCCGGCTTGTCCGGCGCGATGCCATAGCGCAGATTATAAGCTGCACGACCATCCATTAAAAGGCTGCCATCCCCGCGAATGACCAGCAGGTTCTTCTCATCCCACAAATAGCGGAAAAAGTGGGCCAGGTAGGCATCTTTCATCGTACTCGTCTCCCTATCGGATAGATTCTTTTCAAGACCGGCTACACCGCCTGGGCACCCTCAAAAGGTGATAACCATAATGGCTGCTGACGGTTCCAGTCCAGCCTGCGGATGTCGCGATGCGCCCGTTCGCCCAGACTACGCCGGAATTCCGGCTGTCCGATCAGGCGTTGCAGGTTTTCACGCAATTGCTCGATATTCCCCGAATCCAACAGACCGTTTCGCTCGTGTTGCACCAGATCGCCAATGCCGCCCGTATCCGTGGCAGCAACGGCCACCCCGGCGGCCATGCCTTCCATCAAGACACGCGGCACGCCTTCATGCCGTTGCGACAGATTGCGCGACGGCAGCGCCAGAATGTCCGTCCGGTGATACAGATCCACCAGATGCGACTGGTTCAGCATACCGTGAAACGTTGCATCCAGACCCGCTCGTATACACATCCGTTGCAAGCGGCGGCTCTCTGGACCGTCTCCCACAACCTGTAGTCTGGCCTCGCTTCCTTCCAGGGCTCGCACCAGCCGATCCATTCCCTTGATCGGCACCAGCCGTCCCACAACGGAGACCGTCGGACGGCATTCGGATTGCGCCGCGCTCGGCATCATGGGACGCTCGAAGCGGCTGACTTCCAGTCCCATCGGCAACACGCGGATGCGTGGCTCCCAGTAAGGTCTCTGCGCCACCCCCAGAACGTCCAGCAACTCCCGTTTCAGGCAACTGGCCACAACCACAATGTCATCCGTTCGCTCTAACACCCAACGAATAAGGGCGCGCCCTGAACGGGTACGCTTGAGCAGGTGAAACGCGCCGCCGTGAACGATAAGCTGGTGAGGTCGATCCGGGCGACGCAGCGTCGCGCCAACGACACCAGCCGGGGCGATCCAATGCGACACGATGCGCCCGGCGTTCGGCGCGAGTTCGTGTGCCTTGGCCAGCATCGCCAGCGCGGCATAAGGCGCTTCCAGCAACCGTTCCAATTGCTTCATATTCTCGGGGCCACCTGCACCGTAAAAGGGTCCGGGGCGATCTTCATAGCGTGGCGCAAATCGGGTGACCTGTAACTCCAGCGGTTGGAAACCGGGGTCCACCAGGGCATCCGCCGGCGCTAAAATCTGCACCTCGCCCAGATTCCGATACAGCGCAGCGTGCTCGGCTACGAAACATCCGGCATAATCCCCCGCATAACGCGGAAACGAACTGGTTAAAACCAGTGTGTTAGCGCAAGGCATCGGCGACATCTTCTTTGATCCGGGGCGATTGCTGCAAGCGCCCGCCCATGCGCCGGGCGTACAAGCGCAGCAACAGATAAGCAACGGAAAAAGGAACACGGAAAGGATTCATCTGCGAATGAGCGCGGGGATAAATCGGTGTTACGGGCACTTCGATGACACGCGCCTGCAAACAATGCAGTTTGGCCAGCAAATCGTTTGGAACGCCATAGCGCGGATAGATCGCGTCCAGATCCAAACGTTGCAGCATCTCGGAAGAAATCGCAGTATACCCACACTGACTGTCGAACAAAGACCAGTAACCGCTAACGGGTTTATTGAGTACAGAAAGGGCTACATTCCCCACATAGCGCGACAGCGGCATGCAGCGAAAGGCCTGACCGCCGGAAAAGCGATTGCCTTTGGCGTAGTCCGCCTCGCCATTTAGAACCGGAGCGATCAGCGATTCCAACTCGTCGGGATTCATCTGACCGTCACCGGCCATAACCGCCGTTACCGCCGCTCCCTGGCGTAACGCTTCACGATAGCCGCTGGCTATCGACGCGCCTACCCCTTTGTTGGTTTGATGACGAATTATCGTTACGCGGGGAAAATCAAGATCTTCCAATAGCGCCAGCGTTTCATCCGTGCTGGCATCGTCGATGACGAGAATGGAATCGACAAAAGCAGGCATGTCGGAAACGACATCCGCGATGGTGCTCTGGACGTTATAGCAGGGAACGACCACCGCCACCCGTTTAGAGCAGAACATGGCGGGTCGCCTCGATATCGCGGCGCAACTGCGCTTTCAACGCCTCGACGCCGTCGAAACGCTTTTCGTCGCGCATACGACGTACGAATTCCAACGTCAACTGCTCGCCGTAGATATCCCGGTCGAAATCGAGAATATGCACTTCGACGCTCAATTCCTGCTGACCGAAGGTCGGGTTGGTGCCAACCGATAATGCACCGGAATAGCATTCCTCTCCCAAACGCACGCGCACGGCATACACGCCCTTTTTAGGTGTCAATCGTCGCCCGGTGTTCAGGTTGGCGGTGGGAAAACCGAGCAGGCTTCCACCGCAACCGAATCCGCGAACGACTTCCCCGCCGATCTGGAAAGGATGACCTAACAATTCCCCGGCCTCTTCCACATCTCCGACCAATACCGAGCGCCGAATACGGCTGGAACTGATCGGTTGCTCCTCGTGAAGCACGGCGGGAACGATGGTCGTCTCGAAACCGAATTCCAGCCCCAGGCGTTTCATCATTTCCGGGTCTCCGGCGCGCTGCTTGCCGAAGGTGGTATCGTAACCGATGAAAATATGTTTCAGCCCGAAGCGCTGCACCAGAAACTGTTCGACAAAGTCACGTGGGCTGTAATTGGCCAGGCGGCGATTGAATGCCATTACCACGCAGTTATCCACTCCGCTCTTTTCGATGCTCGCCAGTTTTTCCGGTAAAAGCTGGATTTTCTGAAAGATCTCCGGCTTGAACAATTCGACCGGATGCGGATCGAAGGTAATCACCACCGAATGCGCGTCCAGACGCTCGGCTTGCAGCCGGGTCAATTCCAGCAATTTCTGGTGTCCCCGGTGTACGCCATCGAAATTTCCAAGAGTCACAACAGACTTCGAGAAGACTTCGTCCAATTCATCGTCGATATATGTCACGTTCATGCTGCACTATCCTCACAAACAAAAAGCCGCGTTATCCTATCAGAAGGAGGCTTCAAACTCAAATATAGATCGTCTTATGACGCGCTTTTTTGTTTTTTTTTCTCCGCTACCGGAAGCTGTGCTACACTGCAAACACGTTTGTATGATTCCAACATGAACAGGAGGCCGGTCGATGTCCCGGCAGACTTCACGAGAAGACATGCCCGCGCTGGAACAGGCGTTGAACACAGGGAATAACTTCCGCTCGCGCGCCCTGTTCAAGCGCATTCGGTGGGCGGAAAACGATCCCCGGCAGAAGGAATTATACGAGCGTCTTCGGCTTGACCCGGTCGTGCTTTGGATTGGTATCGCCGGAGCCGTAACCCTGTTGATTTTCGGTTATTTTGCATATTACTGATCCGTGTTTGTAGGAGGTCCAGATGAAGAAGTCCCTATCTTTCCGAGCTGTTAGCTCACTTTTCGCAATCTTCCTGCTCGCCCTGCTTCTCGTTGCCTGTAGTGAAGACAGCAGCGGCCCGGATGTAATCGTCGATGGCGATGAGGATCAGTCCGAAGCTACCGAGCAGGAAAGCACGGACGGCGATGTCTACATTCCGGACGGCGACTTCGTGGTCGTCGATGGCGATCAACCGCTGCCCGATGGCGACAAACCGCTGCCCGATGGCGATAGCACCGACGGCGATCTGGAACAGGAAGCCGAAGCCGAGGAAGAAAGCATTCCGACACCGGATGTCGATGCTTATCGCATGGATACCTTGATCATGGCCGAGCCGCAACTGGTGGTGACGATTCCCGGTCAGGGATCGCAGGATTTGACCGCCATGGCCAATCAGCAGCTTGTGGATCAGATTTCGCAGAACAATCTGAACATGATGCTCGCTCCCGACACCGAAGATCTGACGCTGCTGCCCTATGACATGCATCTGGGAGTCGCCGAGCGGGTCGGGGCGGCCTATCAGTTCAACAGCGAGCAAGAAGTCGTTATCGAAATAGTCGCCAGTCAGGAAGAACGCCGTTTCATGACCGAAGAACATTTCACCATCGAATTTCCATTGGGTGAAACCGCCGACACGATTTTAGTGATTCGCGACGCGGAATTGCGCGGCACCTACAGCGAGGAATACGGTACCATCTCCGACGGCATTTTAAGCGGGGCCATCAGCGAAACCGACGCCAACAACCTGGTTCTGGTTCAATACGGCACCTTCAAGGTAACCCTGGCCAACGCCTTTTTCTATTTGGGCCAGACACCCGATTACACATTCCAGGACACGCAGGAAATGGGCTACCGGATTCGCTTCTCCTACACCGCCGCAGAATCGAATCTAACGGACTGAAGATCGTTATTATTGAGTAGGACTGCTGGAATCTTCATTTTCGCGTAGGTCGGGCAAATTTCTTGCCCGACATTCTTCCATTGATGGTTCAAGGCTCCTGTCTTGAACCATTTGTTTGTCCTTGATTCTATCCCGATCCGAAATATTACGCGCGGGATTACATGCTTCCCCCAACAAAAAGCGCCCCCGATAAAGGGGGCGCGATAATCAATCCTGCTTCGAATCATTACATCGGTGCATTGGAGCCGTGTTCGGCGGGATAGGCCTTGTCCGGGTTCTTTTCCTGCATCCAGGGATGCACCAGCGCCAGACTCAATACTTCGCTGACATCCTCTACGGTATGCACGGTCATCGATTTACGCACCGCATTGGGAAGTTCGGTCAAATCCAGTTCATTGAGCTTGGGAACGATGGCTTCAAAGACACCCTCCCGATGGGCGGCCATCAGTTTTTCCTTCAGTCCACCGATTTGCAGCACGCGCCCGCGCAGCGTGATCTCGCCGGTCATGGCGATATCGTGACGCACCGGAATGCCGGTGATGGCGGAAACGATGGCGCTGATAATCGCGATACCTGCCGATGGACCTTCTTTGGGTGTCGCACCCGCCGGAACGTGCAGATGCAGATCGAAATTCTGGAAGAAGTCGGCTTCCACACCCAGCACTTCGGCATGGGTACGCACCCAGCTTAGCGCCGCCTGAGCGGATTCGCGCATGACTTCGCCCAACTTGCCGGTCAGGATCAGCTTGCCCTTGCCCGGAGCCAAGACCACTTCGATGTTCAGGATCTCGCCGCCCATCTCCGTCCAGGCCAGGCCGTTACTGAAACCGATCTGGCTCTTGCGTTCCATTGCCTCACGGCGGAATTTGGCAACACCCAGACTCTTGGTCAGTGTGTCCTTGCCGATCTTGTAGTTTTTCTGTTTACCCTCTTTGAGGACACGCACCGCCACTTTGCGCAGCAGGGTTGCCAGTTCGCGTTCCAGGTTACGCACACCCGCCTCACGGGTGTAATTCTGGATGATACCCTTGATGGCGTGGTCGGATATGCGAATGTCCATTTCATTCAAGCCGTTGGCCTCGACCTGCTTGGGAATGAGGAACTGCTTGGCGATGCTCAGTTTGTCGTCCTCGGTGTAGCCGGGCAGATCGATGATTTCCAGCCGGTCCTTCAGAGCCGGTGGAATGTTGTTCAGATAGTTGGCCGTGGTCAAGAACAGCACCTTGGACAGGTCGTAATCGACATCCAGGTAGTGATCGTTGAAGGTGTGGTTCTGCTCCGGGTCCAACGCCTCCAGCAGCGCCGAACTGGGATCGCCGCGATAGTCGGAGGAGAGCTTGTCGATTTCGTCGAGCAGGATCACCGGGTTGATGGTTCCCGCTTTTTTCATCATCTGGATCAGCTTGCCCGGCAATGCACCGATATAGGTGCGCCGGTGTCCACGAATCTCGGCTTCATCACGTACGCCACCCAATGACAGCCGCACCAGCTTGCGACCGGTCGCGCGAGCGATGCTTTTTGCCAGTGAGGTTTTACCGACGCCCGGAGGACCGACGAAACACAGGATCGGGCCTTTCATATCGCCGACCAGGGTTTTGACCGCCAGGTATTCCAGGATGCGCTCTTTGGGTTTTTTCAACCCGTAATGATCCTCTTCCAGTACCTGGTTCGCCTCGTTGATGTCGGTGACATCTTCGCTGTTCTCCTGCCAGGGAATCGAAATCATCCAGTCGATGTAGTTGCGCACCACCGTTGCTTCGGCGCTCATGGGAGACATCATGCGCAGCTTCTTCAATTCCTTCAGAGCTTTTCCTTCCGCTTCGGCGCTCATGCCCTTGCGTCGGATGGCTTCTTCCATTTCTTTCAACTCGTTTTTGAATTCGTCCTGATCACCCAGTTCCTTCTGGATGGCGGACATCTGTTCGTTCAGGTAGTATTCCTTCTGGTTGCGCTCCATCTGCTTTTTGATGCGGCTCTTGATGCGGCGCTCCACTTGCAGGATTTCGATTTCCCGCTGAAGAATCTCATACAGCTTCTCCAGGCGCTCGCGCACGTCGATCGTTTCCAGCAGTTCCTGTCGTTCGCGCAGTTTCAGATTGAGCGACAACACGATGGTGTCGGCCAGTTGCGAGGGCGACTCGATACTGGAAAGCGACTTCAAGATGTCTTTCGGAATCTTTTTGGCGTATTCCAGGTAGGATTCGAAGGCGCTGTAAATGGAACGGCGCATGGCCTTCAATTCCACGGCATCGGCGGAGGGATCGGTCATGTCCTCCACTTCGACTTCGAAGTAGGGATCGGTCTGCACGAAACGCTGGATACGCGCCCGATGCTTGCCTTCAACCAACACGCGCACGGTGCCGTCGGGCAGTTTCAGGATTTGAACGATGGAACCGATGGTGCCCACATCGAAAATATCGCTGGCCTGCGGATCGTTGACTTTGGCCTGCTTCTGGGCGACCAGAAAGATGTCTTTATCGTTCTTGGTGGCTTCCTCCAACGCTTTGATCGATTTTCCCCGGCCCACAAACAAAGGAACCATCATGTGCGGGAAGATCACGACATCGCGAAGGGGCAGCAGCGTGTAAATGTTCTTTTCCTCGCCGCTGCTGGATTCATTCTCGTTCTGCTTGAAAAACATTATAAAACCTTATGTTAGCTTTTAGTGCGAGCTTGTGGCTTGTCCTAGGCCGATTCTACTTCGGTGGACTTTTCCTTCTTGTTGCTTAGAATCGTCAATGGGGCTTTGCCTCCATTGATCACATCCTCATTGATGACCACTTCTCGAATATTGGTTTTGGATGGAATGTCGTACATGATGTCCAGCATGATGTCTTCCATCACCGACCGCAATCCGCGCGCACCGGAGTTCTGACGAGCGGCCTTTCGCGCGACCGCCACCAACGACTCGTCGGTGAATTTCAAACGGACGCCGTCCAACTCGAATAACCGGTGATACTGCTTGCTCAGCGCATTTCTCGGTTCGGTAAGAATTCGTACCAGATCCTGTTCACTCAATTCGTCCAGCGCCGCTGAAATGGGCAGACGTCCAACGAACTCCGGAATCAGACCGAATTTGATCAGATCTTCCGGTTCGGACTGTTCGAACAATTCACCCAGTTTCTTTTCCTTGCGGCTCACCACGTTGGCGCCGAATCCCATTTCCTTGACACCCACACGCTGCTCGACGAGCTTTTCCAGACCGTTGAACGCACCACCGCAGATAAACAGGATGTTGGTTGTGTCCATCTGCACGAATTCCTGTTGCGGGTGCTTGCGTCCGCCCTTGGGCGGCAGATTCGCAACCGTGCCTTCCAGAATCTTCAACAGGGCCTGCTGTACGCCTTCGCCACTGACGTCACGGGTGATGGAGGGATTGTCGCTCTTGCGTCCGATCTTGTCGATTTCGTCGATATACACGATGCCGCGCGAGGCGCGCTCCAGGTCGTGATCGGCCACCTGCAACAGGCTGACGAGGATGTTCTCCACGTCTTCGCCCACGTAACCGGCTTCGGTCAATGTGGTGGCATCCGCCAGCGCAAAGGGCACATCCAACAGTTTGGCCAAGGTCTGCGCCAACAGCGTTTTCCCTGTTCCGGTCGGTCCGATCAGCAGAATATTGCTTTTTTGCAGTTCCACTTCGCCGGGTTTGGCCGGGTGGCTGATCCGCTTGTAATGATTGTACACCGCCACCGACAAAATGCGCTTGGCGCGTTCCTGACCGATGACGTAGTCGTTTAAATGCTGATGAATTTCATAGGGTTTTGGAACGTTAAACGCAGAAGCGGTAATGCTTTCATCCCGCTCCGATTCCTCCGCTATGATTTCGTTGCACAGCGAAATGCACTCGTCGCAGATGTAGGCGCTCGGTCCGGCGATCAATTTCTTGACCTGCCGCTGGCTTTTGCCGCAGAACGAGCACCTGAGGTCTTTATTGCTACTCATTGCGCGAGATTCCTCTCTCGTTATTTGGTATCGTCGTTGGAATCGGCTTCCGCTTTGTGCTCCAGGACTTTATCGATCAGCCCGTATTTACAAGCCTGCTCGGAATCCAGGAAGAAGTCGCGTTCCATATCGTTACTCAGTTTCTTGAAGCTCTGGCCGGTATGCTTACACATAATCTCGGTCAGGCTTTTCTTCATTTTCATCATTTCCTTGGCGTGGATTTCAACATCCGTCGCCTGCCCCTGGAAACCTCCCCAGGGTTGATGAATCATGATGCGGGCATGCGGCAGGGCATAGCGCTTGTTGGCCGTACCGCTGGTCAGCAATACCGCTCCCATCGACGCAGCCTGGCCCATACAATAGGTACAGATGTCGGGTTTGACATATTGCATGGTGTCGTAAATCGCCATTCCGGCAGTCACCACACCGCCGGGAGAATTGATGTACAGGTGGATGTCGCGTTCCGGATCTTCCGATTCCAGAAACAACAACTGAGCGACAACCAGCGAGGCGATATGATCATCGATGGCTTGCCCGATGAAGATAATCCGCTCTTTGAGCAACCGCGAATAAATGTCATAGGTCCGCTCGCCGCGATGGGACTGTTCTACTACAATGGGAACCAATGTCATTTTACTATGTTACCTCCATGGATCGGACAAATTTGAGCGCCTTCAAATGATCGCGTTTCCCAGCGTTTCCGCTTTGGGTGACACTCGCCTCATTGTGAAGA
This sequence comes from Myxococcota bacterium, assembly GCA_965140415.1. Classification (GTDB taxonomy): domain Bacteria; phylum Myxococcota_A; class SURF-8; order SURF-8; family SURF-8. The sequence goes on along the minus strand of OZ223209.1, from coordinate 973,117 downwards.
CGCAAAACGGCTTCGGATGATTCCGAAATAGCCACAACTTTTGTATTGTACCTCAGATTGACGTCCCAGGTCAAATATCCCGCTCATAATTAAAATAGGGAAGAAAGCTCGTTTTTATGGGTGTTTGGCGCGTTTTTGCGGGTAGAGAGGCCGATTTTTTGTGTTTTTTCTTAAAAATAATAGGTAGTCGTTTTTTTACAACTTCGATTGGATCGCAGGGTTTCCATCCTTCATCAGATGGCAACGCCAGGATAGATCTTGACAGTCTTGCCCGCTGCGTGCTAGGTTAAATTCATAATGAATAGCCATTCATTTTTACGGTTGCCGCTTGTACAATCCGTGAATTTATCTGTTCTTGATTTTGTTCTTAAATAAGGAGGAAACCATGGCCGAGACATTGAAAAAGGGCGGGACGTTCCTGCTCGAAGCGACGAATGCCGCCGACATCTTCACGATGGAAGATTTCGACGAAGACAACCTGATGTTCGCCAAAACTGCTCACGATTTCGTGATGGGCGAAGTCTATCCTCGTAAAGAGGAATTGGAAGCGTCGGAAACGAAAATCCAGCTGAACACGGAACTATTGAAAAAAGCTGGTGAATTGGGCCTGCTGATGGTCGAAGTACCGGAAGAGTACGGCGGGTTGGAGCAGGGTTTGAAAGCCGCGATGCTGGTAGCCGAACATTCCAGCAAACTGGGTAGCTTCACCACCTCGATGATGTGCCAGACCGGCATCGGCACCCTGCCGATCGTCTATTTCGGCAATCACGAGCAAAAGGAAAAATACCTGACGAAACTGGCCACCGGTGAATTTCTGGGTGCGTATGCGCTGACCGAAGAAGGTTTCGGCTCCGACGCGCTGGGCGCCAAAACCAAGGCCGTCAAAAGTGAAGACGGTAAATACTGGATCTTGAACGGCACCAAGCAGTTCATCACCAACGCCGGTTTCGCCAACGTCTATACCGTTTACGCCAAGGTTGATGGCGAGCATTTCAGCGCCTTCATCGTCGATGCCGACGCTCCGGGCGTGAGCACCGGTGCGGAAGAGCACAAGATGGGCATCAAAGGCAGCTCGACCCGTCAGTTGATCATGGACGACGCCAAGATCCCGGTCGAAAACCTGCTGGGTGACATCGGCAAAGGCCACAAAGTGGCGCTGAACATTCTGAACATTGGCCGCTTGAAACTGGGTCTGGGTTCGTTGGGCGTGTGCAAACAGGTGCTCAAAGAGTCGCTGGTTTATACCAGTGAGCGCAAGCAGTTTGGCCGTTCCATCGACAGTTTCCAGATGAGCCGCCGCAAGCTGGCCGACATGGCGACCGAAATTTACACCACCGAATCGATGGCCTATCGCACTGCGGGTCTGATCGATGACGCCATCGAGCAGATCGACGTTCCGGTAGACGATGCGTCCTATCCGATGAAGAAAGTCGCCTGTATCGAAGAATACGCCATCGAAGCCTCGATTCTCAAGGTGTACGGCTCCGAAGCGCTGGCGCGCGTTGTCGATGACGGTGTGCAGTTGCACGGCGGTTACGGCTTTATCGAAGAATACCCGGTTTGCGGTCACTACCGCGATGCTCGCATCAACCGCATCTTCGAAGGCACCAACGAAGTCAACCGCATGATCATGCCCGGCACGTTGATGCGCCGCGCGATGGGCGGGGAAATCGATCTGATGACGCCGATCACGACCCTGATGAGCAAGATCAAAGACGACCAGATCAACCGCGACGACGCCGAGGGCGTACTGGGTCGCGAAGCCACGGTGGTCGAATTGATTCGCCAGTGGGGCGTCTTCGGTCTTGGCGTTCCGGCTCAAAAAGCCATGGCTGATCCCAAATACCTGATGAAGAACCAGATCCTGTTGGAGAACCTTGCCGACATGATGATGGATGTCTACGGTGCCGAGAGTGCGTATCTGCGCACCATGAAGATGATCGCCGACAAGGGCGAGGAAGCCTGCAAGGTGCCGATCATGCTGACCCAGGTGCTGGTTTACGAAAAATTCCGCAGCATCCAGGAGCGCGTGCGCCAGATCTGCGCCAATGTCGCCGGAGACAGCGAGGAAGAATTCGCCAAGAACCTGAAGGCCATGCATCGCATGATGAAACCCTACGGTTTGAACACGATGGGCTTGAAAGATCTGATCGCTCAGCATCTGATCGAGCGCGTGGAATACCGCCTGGATTAATTTCCGGATACGTTTGTAATATCGTTTTCCCCCGTTATTAAGGCGGGGGGACAAAGATATACGGCTCGGGTGAACATGGCTTTGCCCGAGCCGTTTTTACGGGTGCTGTCGTTTGGTTATAGGTGTTGTATGATGAGCGATATTATGAAAGACTTGGAATTTCGACAGGCCTATTATCATGAGCCGGAAGCCAGACAAGCGCTCAATTCCTTTGTGTCCGACATTTTCGGCGGTCTGGATTTTTCACCCTGGAACGATCTCGGGTATGCGTTTACGGAATATACGCCATTTTCATTCTTCAAGCAGAATCGTGTTGTAGCAAACGTTTCCGCCTCTCCAATGAATCTGATCGTAGCGAACAAGCCTGTTAACGCGATCCAGATTGGGACGGTTGCCACTCTGCCCAACTATCGCAAGCAAGGTCTTATTAAAACCTTGATGAAAAAGGCTCATCAGCACAGGAGAGATACACACGAGTTATTTTTTCTTTTCGCAAATCCCTCCGCGTTTGATTTTTACCAGCAGTTCGGTTATCGGAACCTGCCGCAGTATACTTTCGAATCTGCGGCACCGCCTTTCACTGTCTCGCCCGAAAAGGCAGCAAAGCTTGACCTGATGAACTTTCACGACCGGGAGTTGCTAAACGGGTTGGCGGTCTCTCGAACTTCCGTGTCATCTCTGGTCGGCGTTCAACGGCAGAGCTGGCTGCTTATGTTTCACGCCTCGGTAGCTTACCCCAACGATTTGTATTTTATAGAATCTCTAGGCGTAGCGATCATTTTCCGAACAAGCGGAAACACATTGCGTCTGATCGATGTTATCGGGGAAACCATTCCACCGATAACGAAACTGTTCCCATTTATCGGAGGCCCCGGTGTTAAAAAGATTATCTACGATTTCACCCCTGATTTGATGGACGCACCGGATCTACTCGTCAAGCGTGAAACCCAATCCGAACTTTTCGTACAAGGATTCTTTCCGATGGACGATCGCCCATTCGTTTTCCCTCTTACCAGCCAGGCGTAGATTGGTGTCGGGTCAGATATTTGGCCAACCTACTGCTGCTGCTTCATTTTATATCCATCCGTAGGTCGGGTCAGATATTGTATCCTACTCCTTGGAATCCGCATCGTGGTGATGCCCTTCCGCGTGTGGGTGGGCGTGTTGATGCGTGTGCGCGTGAGAATGCTCTCCCGCCGGATTGTCTCCGTGTGAATGAGCGTGTTCGCCTGCATGCGCGTGCGGATGTTCGTGCGTGTGGCTGTGCTCGTGATCGTGATGATCGGGAGCCGAATCATGATGATGATGGTGATGATGAACGTGCGTGTGCGATTCATCTCCATGCCGATGCTCGTGCTCGTGCAGATGTTCATGCGTCACGCCGTGCTGATGGCCATGATCCGAAGAATGCGCGTGGTGATGGCTGTGGCTGTGGCCTTCGTCCTCGCCGTGCTCGTGGATATGATCCTGCGCGTGGCTATGGCTGTGAGTGTGACTATGATGGTGATGATGATGATCGTGTTCGGAATCCGCGCCGCTTTCATGCTGGTGAGCGTGATCGCCATCGAGCGCATCGACTTGCGAACTTGCGCGGTGGCTGTGCTCGCCGTGATCGTGCGCCTGGTGCCCGGCCTGATGCTCGTGCCCGTGCGCATGATCGTGTCCATGCTCGCCGTGTTCGTGTGGAATTCCGAGCATATGTTCCAATAAATGTGCCTTACCTTCGACGCTGTCCATCCAGCCGTCACCGGCATCGGCTTTGGCATCCAAGGTGACGAAGTAGGGTTTGATGTCCAATATCGGGGTGCTGTCGTATAAATCGATCGGCCCGGTGAACAGGGTGTTGCCCTCGATTTTCAATAGACGCACAACGTGCAATCCAATCGGATTGGGCCGTTTGGGAGAACGACTGGCGAACAAACCGACTTCCACGCCGTCCAGCCAAGGCGGCTTAACGCGAAGCGCCACGTCGCCTTGATTTTTATCGAAATAGGAAAGCAGCGCGAGATAGCGGCATTCATTCAATCGATGCAGCGCCTCTGCAAATTCCGGATTGACTTCTAACCGGAACGCCCCCGCTTCGATTTCGCGCGCGGGCGGCTGATGCGGCGTAAAAGATGGATCGTAAGGCGTTCGCATCCAACCGACGGGGGAAAGAGTAAACGATGTTTTCACGCTACACATGACGGCCTCCTGAAGTTCAAGAATGTTTCACGAATGTAGTTTAGCATATTTTCAACTTGGAAGCGATATCGGAAAAAAGCACCCGACGGAGATGTCAGAAATAGCACTTTGACTCAGGGTAAAAAACCGATTATTCCGACAACTGCGCCACTACGCGGTGCCAAACGTACTAAAACCACACAAAATGCACACTAGAATCACACTAAAACGCATCACCCGACCGTAAATGACCACTTGATTTTCGCATATTGCATTACAAAGCAGCCAATACGCGACCCATATTCCTGTTTGCCGTTTTGCCGCATAAATTCAGGTAATTTCAACTGCTCGTTTACGGTCATTTACTGGTCATTTACCGGTCATTTACCGGTCATCTTCGGTCGGAATGGGGCCGACGAAATTTGATCGATTTGAAAGCAGGCATACCTCAATTTATCCATCGTTAAATCGCCATGTGACATGGTCAAATAGAATATAAATTCCGGGAGATCGTGTGACATTTCCCCAAAAAATGCACACAGCCTCCCTTCAACCTTCGAATGTGGTGAGACGCTGCCACACAATAAACTCGTAAATGCTTACAAGTTGCCCCGGCCCTCCGATCTGCCCATTTGAGTTTTTTATCGAAATAGTTCTGAATTTACGGTATGATACCCACCAAATGAAGAGACAAGGGGAAGTGAACCAATACGTGTGGAGGACTAATGAAACGGAAATTCTATTTACTGTGTATACTTATTACGGCAACATTCATTCTCGGTGCCTGCGAATCGAGTAGTTCCGACGATCCCGGCGACAGCGACGGCGATACCACTGACGGCGATGTGGATTGGGTGATCGACACAAATCGTCCTTGCAGCAGCGACGACGATTGCGAAAGCGGCGAAACCTGCCTGACTGTCGACGCTGGCTCATTTTGCGCCTATCCAGCTTCCTCGGACGGCGATTCTTCAGACGGCGATATAGCTGATGGCGATACAACCGACGGCGATACAACCGACGGCGATACAACCGATGGCGATTCCACTGACGGCGATTCTACTGACGGCGATACAACCGACGGCGATACAACCGACGGCGATACAACTGACGGCGATTCCACTGATGGCGATTCCACTGATGGCGATTCTGCCGATGGCGATACGCCTGATGGCGATACGCCAGACGGTGATATGCCTGATGGAGATACGCCAGACGGCGATATGCCCGATGGCGATATGACAGACGGTGACAGCGATGCGGATGAAGAAGAACAGCCGGATAGCTGCGTAGCCACTGCAATCGTGATCGGTGATATGGATGTGGACGACGATGACGACGGCTACACGGAAAACCAGGGCGACTGCAACGACGACAGCAACCTGGCGAATCCTTCCATCCTGACTGAATCTTTCGATGGCCTGGACAACAACTGCGATGGCACCATCGACGAGGGACTGGACGACGATTGCGATGGCTATCAAGATCAGAGCGAAGGCGGCAACGACTGCAACGACAACAACTTCTTTATCAATCCTTCCCGCGAAGACAACGATCTGGATGCCGTGGATGAAAACTGCGATGGCAAATTCGGCGATGCGACCACCGGCGATAACGATGGCGATGGTTACGCCGTCAGCGGCACGCAGGGCCTTTCCATCGACTGCGATGACAACAACTACTACACCAATCCGGGCGCGGCCCCGAACGAAGCGGTTCACGCCTGCATGAAAGACGAGGATCTCGACAACTGGGGAGACAGCACCGTCAGCCGCAGCGTGACTCCCGGCACCGACTGCAACGATGCCAATCCCTTCGTGCGCCCCGACGCAAGCGAAATTCCAGACGACGGCCTGGATAACGATTGCGACTCCGGTGATCTGCTTGCCGCCAGCAATGCGTCGCTCTTCGTCTTTGTCAATACCAACGGCGGCGACGATCTCAATCCCGGCACTCCCTCTGAACCAAAGGAAACACTGGCTTCAGCCATTGCCATGGCACGCGACACCGACAGGCAGGTAATTGCCGCTGAAGGCGAATATACGGAAGCTGTGACGTTGGAAGCAGATATCTTCGGCGGTTACGAAGCCACAGGCTGGACCCGCAACCACGCAGCGCACGTGACGCAAATCAACCGCCCGGCGGATAGCGATGTCGGTCTGACCGTCGATGGCCAAACGGCTAAACTGGATGGCTTGACGCTGCAATGCGGAGCCTACGAGCAGGATGTTCACAGCGACATTACCCTGATGAAAGTGGTCAATAACGGTAAACTGATCTTGTGGAATAACCTCATTTACGGCTGCACGAATTCCTCGTCGAACGACCCCGCTTTCAGAGTGGTCAACGCCGAAGCCGGATCGTCGCTGGAGTTGCGCCGCAACAGCATTGAATGTGGCGAGAATTCCAGTGGCAACATTACCTGCATTGCAATCGATGGGTATGATGGCGTACACGGCAAACTGGACATGGTCAATAACCTGATCGACGGCGGCAATGGCTATGCCTACACCGCCGTAACGATTCTGCAAGGCGGCTTCTTTGTGGAGTCGGTCATTGTTGGCAACTATTTCAAAGGAGGAAACGGCTGGGATGTCTCCAATAGCGGTGGCGATGTCATCGCGCTGGCCATTCCCTCACCTGCTACGACCATGCTGGTGAACAACACCATTTTCGGTGGTGACGGTCGCTACTACAGCATGGGAGTCAGCAATTCTCAGCAACTTGGCAGTTACGGCACCACACTCACCATGATCAACAATATCGTGTACACGGGAGACAGCGTTGATTCGATGGGGGTCAGCTTCCATTCTCCGGGGAACGTGACCCTGTTCAACAACAACATTTACGCACTCACGGGAACCAATTCACAATGCAACACCCTGCAATGGGAAGGCTACAACCGGAACTGCATCGGAGCGGACGATTTGAACTCCTGTAACTTCACGGCTTGCGTCGCATCTGGAGATAACACTTTCGATCTGGCGACCAGCAGTTTTGCCAAAAACGGCTACACGCTGCCCGACGACGAGCATGGCGCGGTGGACGCCGGAATCGATCCGGAAGCTTATTACAGCGGTTTCTATCATTATTTCGATATCGACGGCGACCGTCGACGTCATGACAGCGGTTTCGATCTGGGAGCGGACGAATACTACAGTAGCAAGTAAAGCTTCTTTACATGCAGTTTACACATCCCCCGGTTGATGACATTGACCGGGGGATTTTGTTTAGAGCAGGTATTACTCATTTCTGTCCATCGAGTAATCACGATGTGCCATGGTCTCACGGAATGGAAATTCCGGAGGGCCGTGTGTAACTTATTGAAGACACACAGCCTTCCACGATCTTCGATCGCGTAAGACTATGGCACACATTCTTGGAATCGGTGGCTGAAAATGATTAAGAACCGATATATACCGGTTTCCGTTGGAGCATGGCGGGAGCCAATGCTCCATCGGAATCTCGCGGAAAGGGGGAACATTACAATCCAGGAAAATCTATCCAAACAGGACAAAACGTCTCTCTTTCCCGGATTTGAATACTTGACAAGAAAAAAGCGGGCTTATTTGCCCGCTTTCTGAAAGTTCAATCTAGTCTTTTCGGTAACCTATTGAGTTTCCTAATGAATAATAACCATTAGACGCATCAGCTATCCAAACCCAAATCCTGGCGATGCTTGGTGAAGGCCGTCTTGACATCGTTACGATAGGTCACGCTCAACCTCATCAACTGGGCAACAATCACTTCCAAACCCGGATCATCCACATCACTGAGTCGATCCAGTTCGCTGGCAATCACACCCATACGCTTGTCGAATTCGGTTTCAATGCTTTCCAGCCGTCCGCTATCGCTTTCCAGAATGAAATTCTCGCTTAACTCACGAGCTTCACTCAAGTTTCGTGAAATGCTTTCCGTTACCGAACCGGACTGCTTCTGGCTGAGCATCGGCAAGAGCATCTCGTTTGGAACCTCGATCTCGCGGTTGCCTTGCACCATGGTGTACCCGGCCAAGAGAAGGCTTACAACAAACAGGGTCAGGGTCAAGCGTCTTAGGATGTTTCGTTTCTTTTCTTGCGTCATGTTGTTTTTACTCCTGTGATGTCGGTGAACCCCCTCGCGCCAAACGCCGCATATATAAGCACGACTCATGCCAGATTGTATTCAACCGAGAAAGCATATAAGAATGGTTACCAATTCTTTTTTTAGTATGCAAAATATAGTAATTTTCCAAATTCCATCGGGTGTCGCGCAATTACTGCGCAACACCTCGCGTAATTATTGCGCTCCTGTCGCAGTCAATTCGCGACACCTATTCTGACATCGATGTCTGACATAATGACGAAGATTTCATTGGAATGGCTTCAGTAGTTGACGGAAGGCCGCAAGCAGCCAACCTTTGAATTCTTCATACAAAGTTCCCGTGCAAATCGATCTGACTTACGGATATTAGTCCTTGACTTCTGATGTCAAATTGATAGAATGATTGGAGACGAGGGTCTGGAGAGGCGCTTCGCAGGTTGCCGTGCATTGTGTTTATCGTCTATGAATGCGGCAGATTGGGTCGTCAGTACCGAGGCGAGAGATCGGCCTCTTCTAGGAGGAATGTTCTGTGAGCACCAATAAAAAGGTCCCCAGAATCAAAAGAAAAGTGGCTCAGTTTCTCCTCAGCGAGGAAGGGAAGATCACGAAGAAGCAGGCGTTGACCGCATCGACGACGCTGCTGCTTCTGGGTCAATCGCTAGGGGCGGAAGCGGAAGAGAATCACGGCATGGATCAGCACGACGGCTTCGACGGCGGCATGGATCAGGATTTCCTGAATGGCAGCGCCGATGCCCCGGGGCTTGACGGCACCGAGCAGGCCGCACACTGTTCCCACGGTTCGCATTCCTCGCACGGCTCGCATGGCTCCCATGGTTCCCATGGTTCTCATGGTTCTCATAGTTCGCACTCTTCCCATGGCTCCCATGGTTCACATGGTTCACACGGTTCACACGGCTCACACGGTAGCTGGTAACCTTTTAGACAACCTTGTTTGGGTTCGAATACCAATCCTTTCTTTTTTGCCATACATCAGGTTCGGCGCAGCCTGCGCATATTCATCTCCATCTGAATAACCTCGGAAATATTCAATGGAATACGCCCAGATTCTGACCGCCATTGTCGACCGCGTCAGTTCGCTGCCACAACGCGAATTCAAAACCCGGCGTGTCATCAGTGACCTGGCGCGTTTCAGCGATCTGGAAATTGCGCATGTACTGGATTTGCTGTATCGGCGCGCTTTGAACAAGGACCGCGACTGCCTGGATCTGCTGGAGGCGCTCAGTGACTTTACAGAGGTCAAGCGCCAACTGGGGCGGCGGCTGTCCGGCATTTTCGAAATCGCCGACCGCAAAAAACTGATGCTGGCTGCCGAATGGCTGGCGCCGATTCCCATCAAAGCCAAACGCCAGGCGAAACTGTATGCCCATCAGGATTTGCAGGATGTGACGCTGGGCGAGCGAAAGTGGATGGCCCGTAAAGCGGACCCGCTGTTAATCGAAAAACTGCTGGTGGACCCGGACCCCGCCGTCATTCACAACCTGCTGCGCCATCCGCGCCTATTGGAACGCGACGTCATCAAGATATGCGCCAGGCGGCCCAATCATCCCGACGTACTGCGCGAGGTGTTCAACAATCCGCGCTGGTTCACACGCTACGAAGTCAAAAAGGCGCTGGTCAACAATCCCGATACGCCGCCCCGGCTGGTTATGGCGATTTTACCCAGCATTTCGATTCAGGATATCAAGCTGTTGCGCAGGTCGCGGCGCTTTTCGCCGGGATTCATCAATCACCTGCTTTCGGTGCTGCAACAGAGCACCATTCCAAAACGCAACGTCACTCCCAAAAAGAAGACCGCTGCCAAGCAAGTGGAGCAGCCATCGGAACCGGTCAACGAAAAACGGAAGCGCACAGCTACCGATTCCTCTGAAACCGATCCCATCAACGCCGGGCGCGTCAACACCACCGACGACGATTCTCAGCTACATTGATTCACTCTGCGATAGGCGTTGTAGTGTCAGAGCCTTGAGGTTGGTTTTTTTCTGTTGTCGAATCCGAGGCCGGTTTTGCCGGAGCAGGCGGCGCAACGCGAAAGGTGGTTGTTTGCTTGGGTGGTGCGGGAATGGCAGCAGGCGCAGGCACGGTGTACAGTTCTTCGGAGACGCGATTCCACCAGATATAACCCAATAGCACCGCCAACAGAATCAGATACAAGAGAATATGCCGCCAACCGATGCGGCGCACCGGTTTTTTGGCGGCTTCGGTGACGATGGACTTACGCGCCATGCTCCTCGCTCCCGGTCGCTTCCTCTTGACGCGGAGTCAATAGCGCCACGCGATTGTGCACGATCCACTCGGTCAGCTTTTCCCGCGCCCGCTCGGCATACGCCAGCTTGCGGTCACGCTTGCGCAGTTTCTTTCCCTGCAAAGCAGGCAGCATGCCGTGAGTAACGTTGGAAGGCTGGAAGTGCTCGTCCATTCGGACCAGATAAGCCATCAGCGCGCCGATCATGGTTTCCAATGGCATCGGCGGAATCGGCTGCCGCCGCAGGCGACTGTCGGTGAACAGCGCCACGGCCAGACCGCTGGCGGCGCTTTCCACATAACCTTCCACGCCGGAAAGCTGTCCGGCGAAACTGATGCGCGGATCCCGACGCAGGCGGATGTGACGATCCACCAGCAGGGTTGAATTGATAAAGGTGTTGCGATGCACGCTGCCCAGACGCTGGAACACCGCATGTTCCAAGCCCGGAATCATGCGGAAGACGCGCTGCTGCTCGGCGTGCTTCATGCGCGTCTGAAAACCGACCAGACTATACGCGCTTTTATTGGCGTTTTCGGCGCGAAGCTGAATTACGGCGTAAGGCATTTTGCCGGTATGCGGATCGAGCAGACCCACCGGTTTCATCGGTCCGAAAGCCAGGGTCTTCTCGCCACGCTCCGCCAGCACTTCTACCGGCAGGCAGCCTTCGAAATATTTAGGTTTTTCGAAATCGCGCGGGGCGACTTTTTCCGCCTGCAACAGTTCCGCCACAAAGGCGTCGTATTCTGCTTTGCTGAAAGGACAGTTCAGGTAATCGTCGCCGCCTTTATCGTAGCGCGATTGAAAGAACGCCTTGTTCAGATCGATGGAGTCCGCCTCGACGATCGGGGCGATGGCGTCGTAAAAGTGCAGATGCTCGCGGTTGGTCAAGGCCGCCACCTGTTCGGCAAAGGCATCGGAGGTCAACGGTCCGGTTGCAAGGATCACTTCCTCCGCTTCCTTGGGAACCTCGGTGACTTCCTGTTCGACGACTTCGATATTCGCATGGTTTCGAACCCGGCCCGTCAGCCATGCGCTGAAACGCTCCCGGTCCACCGCCAAGGCGCCACCGGCGGGAATTTCGCTTTGACGAGCTGCCGCCATGAAAAAGGAGCCGAGACGCTCCATTTCCTCTTTGAGCATCCCGACCGCATTTTCCGGGGTTTTGGCGCGAAAGGAATTGCTGCACACCAGTTCGGCAAACAGATTCGAGGCCGAGGCTTCACTGCGCGCCGCCGGTTTCTGTTCGTACAAGCGCACGCGATGCCCGCGCCCGGCCAGTTGCAGCGCCGCTTCGCAACCGGCCAATCCCGCGCCGACGACTACGACGTCCGGGTTAGCTTGCTGCGTTGTCATGTTCTTCGACTTCCTTGGTATGGCCGCAGGAGGGGCAACGCAGGTTCATGCCGCTGGCCACGTTTTTCTCCACCATGTAGCTATGTCCGCAGGCGGGACAGGCTTCCGGGCGGGGACGATCCCAGGAGGCGAACTTGCAGTTCGGATATTGATCGCAACCGAAGAACAGCTTGCCCTTGCGAGTACGTTTTTCGATGATATCGCCGTTGCAGCCCTGCTCCGGGCATTTCATCCCGACCTTGACCGGCTTGGTGTTGCGACAACTCGGATAGTTTTCGCAAGCCAAAAACGAACCGAAGCGTCCGTTTTTGATGACCATGCCGCCGCCGCATTTTTCACAGACTTCATCCGTGCGCTTGTCGGTCACGAGATTGATGGAGCCATCCTCGCCGCGCACGTATTCGCTGGTGAAATCGCAGTTGGGATAGGCCGAACAACCGATGAACGAACCGTTGCGCCCCCACTTGATGACCAGCTCGGATTTGCATTTGGGACATTCGATGCCGGTCGGTTTTTCTTCGCGCTTGAGGTTGCGCATGTTCTCTTTGGCTTTTTCCACCAGTTCGGAGAACGGACCGTAGAAGGTGCTCAAGACTTTAAGCCAGGGCATCTTGCCTTCTTCGACTTCGTCGAGCTGTTCTTCCATTTCGGCGGTGAACTTTGCGTCCATGATGCGCGGGAAGTTTTCCTGCAACAGATCCGTAACCATCTCGCCCAATTCACTGGGGCTCAGCCGTCCTTTGGTTTTGGAGACGTAATTCTTGTCTTGAATCGTCGAAAGAATCGACGCGTACGTACTAGGACGACCGATGCCGCGCTCTTCCAGTTCTTTTACCAGCATGGCCTCGGTAAAGCGGGGCGGCGGCTGCGTGAAGTTCTGCTTGGGATTCAAGCCGAGCACCTTGAGCGTTTCGCCTTCTTTGAGATCCGGCAGCATGACATCCGAATCGCTTTCGCTTTTGCTCTCGTCTTTCTGTTCGGTATACACCGCCATAAAGCCTTTGAACTTCATAACCTGACCGGTGGCGCGCATCAGGTATTTATCGCACTCGACATCGAATGCGGTGGCATCAAATACCGCCGAAACCATTTGCGACGCGATGAAGCGGTCCCAGATCAGTTTATACAGCCGGAACTGATCGCGCGTGAGCAGGGATTTGATCTTTGCCGGAATGTGTTCCATCGCGGTGGGGCGGATGGCTTCGTGGGCATCCTGGGAGCCTTTGCGATTCTTGTAGGTGTTGGGTTTTTGCGGCAAGTAGGATTCGCCGAACTCGCGCACGATGTAATCTCGAACGGAGGCAATAGCGGTATCGGCCACGCGCGTTGAATCGGTACGCATGTAGGTGATCAGACCGACGGCGCCTTCCTGCCCAAGCTCGATGCCTTCATAGAGTTGCTGGGCTACGCGCATGGTCTGTTGCGGCGAGAAATGCAGCCGCCGCGAGGCTTCCTGCTGCAACTTGGACGTAATGAAAGGCGGCACTGGATGGCGGCGACGCTCTTTCTTTTCCACCTTGGTCAGTACGTGCGCGCCGTTGTTGAGCACGTCCGTGATGGCGTTGGCCATTTCGCCATTGGGCACGACTGCCTTGTCGCCATCGATCTTGAACAGCTTGGCGGAGAAGCTCGGATCTACCGAACCCTGATAGTCGACCAGCAAGGTCCAGTATTCTTCCGGCGTAAAAGCGCGGATTTCCCGCTCGCGATCCACGACGATGCGCACCGCGACGGACTGCACCCGCCCGGCGGAGAGGCCGCGCTGCACCTTTTCCCACAATAGCGGGCTGATTTTATATCCCACCAACCGGTCGAGAATACGCCGCGCCTGCTGGGATTCGAACTTCTGCTGGTCAAGCTCCATGGGGTGTTCCAGCGCTTCACGCACCGAACCCTTGGTGATTTCGTGGAAGAGAATCCGGTAGACATTCGAGTTCTTTTTGCGGATCTCCTCGGCGATGTGCCAGGCGATGGCTTCTCCTTCGCGGTCGGGGTCAGGCGCGAGATAGACTTTATCCGCTTTTTCGGCTGCACGCCGGATCTCTTTTAAGATCTTTCCTTTTCCACGGATCACTTCGTAATCCGGTTCAAACCCATTTTCCACCTGAACGCCCAGCGAGTTTTTGGGAAGATCTTTGACATGACCCACACTGGCCATGATGTTGAATTCCTTACCCAGAATCCGAGTAATGGTCCGAGCTTTGGTCGGTGACTCGACGATAACGAGTGACTTACCCATGTTGTCTGTTTCCTTTCGCCATTCTTACAGCAGTCTCATTCATTTTTGCGGTAAAGACTTTTTGGATTCCCGTAGCGGTGGAGTAAGCCCACCGTTTTCAAGGTGTATTCCGGCGGGCTGACGCCTCGCCGCTACAAAAAGTGATCGCCAATAATGAATCGTAACTCCTCTAGCTATCCGAAACCGGTTTGTTCAGCGCATAGCGACGTCCGGGCTCCTGTCGCAACAAACCGGAAAGTTCCAACTGCAATAACGCCTGATTGATTTCGCCCGCCTCCCCAAGACCGGCGCTCAATAACTCATCTACCGAACCGCTGCCTTCGTTGATGCAACTCACAAGTCGTCGCTGCAATTCCGGCAACGCAGACAGATCCTTCGGTGAAAGACCCGATTTCGACCTGGCCTGTTTTCGCGTAGGCTGTAGCGGTAATTCCGCCTGACCGGCCTGTTTTCGCCCAACCGGGTCCACCGGATCGGCAGGCATCAAAATCGGCACCGCGCCTTCGGTTATCAAGCGGTTGGGCAACTGCGCCTGGGGCCGGGTGATATCTCCGGGTAATGCGTAGAGCGGAAGCTGCATTTTCCCGGCGAAACGCGCCGTATGAGCCGCGCCGGAGCGCAACAGCCCTTCCACGATCACCACACCTTCGCTTAAAGCGGCAATAACCTGATTGCGAATCGGGAAGGTGGATTTATCCGGGCGACGTTCCGGGTCGAACTGGCTCACCAATACACCGTTTTCGGCGATGCGCTCCAGCAATTCCCTGGCGGAAGGCGGATAAGTATGGAACAAGCCGCAGCCCAATACCGCCACGGTCAATCCACCGGCCTGCAAGGCTCCCCGATGCGCGGCGGTATCGACTCCCAACGCGGCACCGCTTACAACCGGAATGCCGCGTAACGCTGCTTCGCAGGCGATTTCCTTTGCCATTTCAAGGCCATAGCCGCTCGGCTTGCGAGTGCCAACCACGGCCAAGCCTGCGCGCCGCCACGCGTGCTGTGATCCCTTGATGAAGAGAATCGGCGGCAGATATTCTGCGGTTGGCAAGGAATAAGGGAAGTCATCCTGACCACTTAGCAGGATTTGAATCCCTTCCTGCTGCATTCGCAACAGGGTTCGTTCCGCCTGCTTGCGCCCCTTCGTTCCGGTAAGCGCTTGTGACTGCGCCTCGGTCAATCCGCTGGATTGCCAGTCCTGTTTCGTGCGTTCAAAGAACCTGTCATCCTGAATCCAGGCCAAGGCGTGCCGCTGCCCTACCGGTCCCAGCTTCATTGCCAGCCACAGCAGTGCGAGTTGTCGTTGCTCGTTCACAAACACACCTCGTTTATGCCAGACCCAAACAGCACACGACTATAGCGAGGTGACAAGCCGCGTCAAGAGAATTTTCCATGGCAAATCGGCAAACACACAAATAAACTAGTATTATCAAAAAGATGAGTCTGTTTTTCTCTGAGCATTTTTTCACGCTCCATAACATATATATTGGGGAATCGTGAAAAACAATCTATTCTTTTTTCGGAAACCGGCTACAATATAACGATGAACATGGATTTTCTACCAATTGATACGCCTCGCTTTCTTGCGAGTCGAGCCGCCTTGCTAGTGGCCCTGGCCTTATTGTGTCTCCTTGCGGCACATGCCCACGCTGCCGAAAATGGGACTCGTGAAGTCTGGCTGTTGGATCGCGGTGATTCCATCGAGCAGCCCGGCGGCAACGTGCAGGAAGTAGCCGCCTTTTTGGATGCGGACATTTCCCGCGCCGATCTGCACACGCGCGTGATCCGTTTGCAGCGACAGGCCCTGGCATCTTCGGAACTGGAAACGCATTTCCAGAAAAACCCACCTCCACAAAAGGTAAATGCCATTATCTGGCTGGACTGGAACCCGCCAAGCGAGGACCAGCAGGACTCTATCATATTGATTTCAATATACTTTCCAGAATCAGGCAGGCGGGTATTGCGTTCGCTTGCCAGCCGGAAAAACCAGGCGGTCGCCACGGCTCCACTGGTTTCGCTTTTGGCGGAAGAGTTGATTCCTCCCGAGTCTCGCGATCGGTCGAATGCAACGGACATCGCACCGGAAGTCATTGAAACCCAGGCGGATGCACTGGCCGTTCCCGAACCGAAAAAGCTGGCGGTTTCGTTATTGGGCGCGGTATTGACCCATCCGCAACAAGAGATCGTACTGGGTGGAGCCACCGTTGAATTGACCTATTTTCCCTTTCCTCCCGTTGCGTTGGGCTTCGGCGTGGGGGCGCTAAGCACTGCCGCTCCCAAGCAGGACCGGTTCAAGATTCATTATCGGGAGGTGCCGATCTGGGTCGGTGGACACTACATTGCGCTGCTGAATGGCCACGAAATCCAGGTCAATCTATCGATGCTGGCGGATGTGACCCTGATTACCTTTACCGATCGCTACAAATGGATCGAGCAGAAACGATATGAACGGGTGAATGTAGGACTGGTCGGCGGGCTGGGATACTCCTATTATTTCCATAAGATACTGGGCTTCCAGGCTCAGTTCAACGTGAGTTATACCCCGCAGATTCAGCGCTATCAGATCGATGGAAAAACCGTTTTCACCCAGCCGAGCTACGCCTTGTGGGCCATGGCCGGTTTCACCTTCGATTTTTTTCACCGGTAACGGTCGATTCGATGGAAGAAAACGCAGACTAGAGCAACCAATGGATAGAGGAGTTGTGAGGCGAAGATGATCTTTGGCGGATGGATCAGCATGACACTCGGGCCGGACAAGCGCGAGGAGTCGAACCCACTGAGCGAACAGCAGGAACGAGAATTGCTGCGGCGCTGTCAGCGGGGCGACAGGGAAGCGCTGGATCTGTTGTTCAGCCGCCAATATCCCGACATGCGCCGGATATTACTTCGTATTTTAGGTCCGGAGCAGGATCTGGAGGACATCATCCAAACGGCGTTGATGGAAGTCTATCGCAGTTTACCGCGTTTTCGCGGCGAGGCGCGCCTGGGAACCTGGGTATATCGCATCGCGTTGAACGTCGCCAATCAGCATCTGCGGCAAAGCATGCGCGAACGCAACCGCCCCCAGATGGAAGCGGAATTGACGATCTCCGGCGATCGCGGCGCGTTGTGGCAGTTATTGCTGGATGAGCACACGCAAAAGCTCTGGGACGTCGTTCGCACCATGCCGCGCAAAAAACGGGATGTCTTCCTGCTGGCGGATGTGGAACAACTTGAAAGCGAGCAAATTGCAGAGATCTTGAATTGTTCCGTTTCGGCGGTGTATTCGCGGCTGCATCATGCTCGCAAGCTCTTCTGGCAGAAAATCGAGCGACAGGGCTATTTCGACACGGAAAAGCCGGGTCACAAGCGGAAAGAGGAAGCGTGATGGAGCGCCATCCGACACAAGAAGAACTTCAGGAATTCGTAAGCGATCCGAATTCCCCAGCCCTGCGTAAATGGGCGGTGCATGTCGAACAGTGCCCGAAATGCCGCCAACGCATGGCAATCACGCAAGAAACCCTGCAACGACTGCAAACCCAAGTTCCCGATCCGACCCGAGAAGACGTTTTTCGTGCGCGCGCCCGTTTCATCCATGCCGCGCTGGATTCGGCGGAAGAGACCTGGTATTCGCGGCTGTGGCAATCCATCCATCGCCCGGCCTGGGCCCTGGCATCCGTCGTCCTGGTTGCGGTTCTCGGCCTTTTCTGGTGGACTAGCGCCACGGATTCCCCGAAAGATCCATCCCAACTTTCCCCGCTTTCAGATCCGGCAGCAACAAC
This sequence comes from Myxococcota bacterium, assembly GCA_965140415.1. Classification (GTDB taxonomy): domain Bacteria; phylum Myxococcota_A; class SURF-8; order SURF-8; family SURF-8. The sequence continues at coordinate 955,064 of OZ223209.1, read as the reverse complement.
GATCACGGCCCAACCGATCGACGGCAAGCTCATCAACGCCAGTGAAGGCGTACAGCTAAGCAGCACTGGAAATAACAGCGACGTTTCCCGTTTACAGCTCGGAACTCGAATTGCCATGCCGGAGCAGGCTCACGCCCGCATTCAACTTGAAAGCGGCGATAAGCTGCTGCTACAAGGCGCTACAGCCACACTGAGCGAAGCGACGACGCAACGGGTCGAGTTTCAACTGGCACAGGGCGACATCGCCGCCTGGGTAGCTAAACGCACGGAAGGCCAGCGCTTTTCGATTCAAACGCCACTGGCGCAGGTGGACGTCGTTGGAACGGTTTTCGCCGTCCGTCACCGGAAACAGACCGGCAGCCTGATCGCCGTTAAAGAAGGTCGGGTGCGAGTTTTCACCCTGGAACGGGAAAGTGTGTCGGTGCTGCTGCAAGCAGGGGAAGCACTGCTTGTCGATACCAACGGCGGCCTGCATCCCTTGGAAGCGGAGAAAATCCCGCTGCACCTGTTCGAACTGCCGCCCGTTGCGAACCAAGTCAAAGCGTCGCTCCCGGTTTCAGATAAGCCTGTAACTCCAGCCGTACAGGCATTGGCGCGAGTTGTACCGGAAGCAGCCATCGTCGATGAGGAACAGGTAAACCCCGCCGAAACGCTTTTGCATCAGGCTCGGCAGGCTCAGCGAGAACGACGTTTCACCGAGGCGCTCGGTTTATTGCTTCAACTCGGAAAAGAGTTTCCAAACACACCGCAGCAGCAACAAAGCTTGTACCTGATCGGAGAAAACCTGCTGGGAGCCGGAAAGCCGGAAGAAGCGCTGCAAGCGTTGCGCATTGCGGAACGAGATCTGAAGCAACCGGAATTACGCGGAAACACGTTGTATACCATCGGTTACGTGCTCGATAGCTATCTGCAACGCCCTGAAGAGGCGAGCCAGGCCTGGGAGCGTTATTTGCGCGATTACCCGGAGGGCGTTTTGCACGAACAGGCCGCCGCCGCGCTGTGCCGCAACCTGTACGATTCCGACCGCCTGGAACTGGCGTTAGTGCGATGCAGCCAAATCGCAAACGAGAATCCCGGCAGCCATCAGGCTCCGCAGGCGCTGCAACGCGCAGCCAAAGCCGCTTACCGACTTGGCGATTTCGACCAGGCCGCGCAGTTGTACGGTCGTCTTGCCAAGCAAGCCGCTCCCGCACTGGCGGGCGATGCACTGTATCAACAGAGCATGAGCCTGCTCAAAGCCAACCGCGCGATAGACTGCGTCCCGGTGCTGCGACGCCTGCTGACCGACTACCCCGATCATCCCAAAGCCGCCGAAGCGCGTGGAATTCTTATCGGGTTGGGAGAAGAATAAGGATGAATGTCGGGCCAAACGACCCGACCTACGCGAAAATTCCGTTTCTGGCGGCTCTAGAAGCGATTTCCTTCTCTGCGATTCCCCCCTTTCTTAACTCCCGTTTCAAAGCACTGGACACATCCGCCAAAGAGTGGTTTAATGGTGTTCTTCCTAGAGAAACGTACATCATGAGACAATGCGTATTTGGGGAAGCGCGCTGATGGCAACTATCCAAGTGGAGGGGAAGATGGAAAAAGCTGGCACTCGTAGTTGGATCTCTTCTCGTAAAGGGGCGAGTTCTTTATCGAACTTGATGATAACGATCGGTGTGATTTTGCTTATATTGGCAATTTACCTGTTCGTGCCTCCATTTTTCCAGAATTGGAAACTGGGCGGCATGTTCCGCTCGATCGCCGCTAAAACAGCAGGAATGCAGTCGGTGGAAGAAATCAAGCTCTTCGCACTGGAAGAACTGCGGCATCAGGATTACCACTTCGACCCGGAAGAAATTGTTGTTACAAAAGAAAAACGCTTCGTTTACCTGAAAGCCGATTACACGGTCCGGCGCAACATTCCCCTGACCGACATCGGTTTCGATATCCGCTTCAATCAATCCGGCACCAATAACACGATGAAGTGAACGATTGCACACTCCAAGAAATCCATGACGAATGCTTGCCAGTCCGGGCGCGGCGGTGTAGGATCGACCTTCCTTTTTGGTTGGGAGGTCGTACCGTGAATGGAAAGCTACTATTTAGCCTGCTGGTTGGACTGACTCTGATCGCCTGTGGCGGCTCCAGTGTCCCCACGCCGTTTGTGACCGGGCAGGATTACACCGTTTCGCATACCTGTACTACCGACTTCAGCGGCGAAGAAGGCAATTGCCTTTCGCTCGTGGATGGACAGGTGACACCGTTTTGCGACGAGCAGTCCGATGACTGCGTCGAGCAGATCTACGTCAAGAAAAAGCGCGGGCTGCCCACCGTCGTGCATGTCAACGCTCCATATCCTTGCTATCCGCAGTGGATTTTCGATCAGTACAACGACCCGGATTCGGAATATTACAAGGACAGCGATTACCGGGTGACATCGATTGAACTGGCAACCTTCGTCGTTAAAGAAACGGTCAACCTGATCGAAGTCTTCATCGACCGGGATCTGCAAACCAGCGAAACCTGCTATTATCGGTTCGAATCCAGTATCGATGACCTGACAGACGGCGAATACCTGCTGAAACTGTGGGATGCGGAAGAAAGCCTGCTGTTACAAACCAAATTCACCAAATAGCCGACGGTAAACGGCAAGGCATGTTTACGCATCTGTTCACCATCGCCAGTAATACCGTACTTGGATTCTTTGCCGAATTGGGCCGCCTGCTCTTGTTTCTACTGCAAACGATACGCAGTTCGGCCACCCATCTCCCGGACTTCTCACAGCTTTTTCATCAATGCTACGAGATCGGTATTCAATCACTGCTGGTATTGGTAGCGGTATCGGTTTTCGTCGGTATGAGCGTTGCGCTGGAAGGCTACACGGTGTTTCTCAGTTTCGGCGGAGAAAACATGGTGGGCGTTTTCGCCGGGATGACGGAAGTCCGCGAACTCTGCCCGGCCATTGCGGCGGCGATTCTGGTGGCCAAAGCGGGAACGCGCATGACAGCCTCCATCGGACTGATGAAGATCAAGGAGCAGATCGACGCATTGGAAGTCATGGCGGTCGATCCGGTGCAATACCTGGTGGTTCCACGCTTTCTAGCTACTCTGATTATGATTCCCTGCCTGATTCTGATCTCCGATGCCGTCGCCATCGGCGCAACCTATGCCGTTTCCACCTGGCAACTGGGGCTGGACCCCGGCGCATTCTGGAATTACACGATCACCTATATCGGTTTCATGGATCTGATCAACGGCATGATCAAAGGTCTGGTTTTCGGTGTGATTATCGCCACGATGTGTTGCTACTTCGGTTTTCGCGCCGAGAAAGGCCCGGAAGGCGTGGGACGCGCCACCAACAAGGCGGTCGTCTTGACCGGCATGGTCACGATTCTGGCGAATCTCGCGATGACCAACATCATGTATGGTTGAGTGAATAAACGGTAACCATTTTTGCAGCGGCGAGGCGTAAGCCCGCCGACGTGTGGCATGAGCCAAGCGCAGAGAAACGAAGCTTGCCTATCACAGCTGTCCCGCTAACTTCCAGGTTCAGCGCTACAACTACTTATTATTACAGATTGAATTTGTGATTATCAGGTGTCCGCGATAGTTTTTCTGCATTTCGAATAGTCAAGAAATGCAGGAGATCAAAATGACACAGACTGTCTTTTCGCAAGTGCTCGACTATTTGCCGGATCGCCATTTCCGCCGTTGTGTCAATCGCTATCAGGGGAACAAGCGCATTCGTACCTTTTCCTGTATGGATCAATTCATTTGCATGGCATTTGCCCAGCTGGCCTACCGCGAAAGCCTGCGCGATATTGAAGCGACCTTGCGGGCTATTCAGCTGAAACTTTATCACATGGGTCTGCGTGGAAAAGTCTCTCGCAACACACTGGCCAGAGCGAATGAAAAACGCGACTGGCGCATTTACGCAGATCTCGCTCAGCCCCTGATACGGCGCGCCCGCGCGCTGTATGCGGACGAGAAGCTCGCCGTCGACCTAGACGCCACCACCTACGCGCTCGACACGACAGCGATTGATTTGAGTTTGTCGCTTTTTCCATGGGCCAAATTCACGCGATACAATGGATCATTGCGTCTTCACACGCAAATGGACCTTCGCGGACGGATTCCCGCCTTTATTTCCATTACGGACGGCAAGAGCCATGACAAGCGTTTACTGGATATTCTGCCTTTGGAAGCGGGCGCATTTTATATCATGGATCGCGGTTATGTCGATTACGGACGCATGCATCGCATCCATCGGGCGGGAGCCTTCTTCATTCTTAGAGCCAGCAAGAACACCAGCACAAAGCGAATCTATTCACACCCCATCGACAAGAGCTTGGGATTGCGCGCCGATCAGACCGTGAGCTTCGTGGACCGTGCTTCCATTCGACGCTATCCGGATCATGTGCGGCGAATCAACTACATCGATCCAGAATCGAACACCCGATTTGTCTGGCTGACCAACAACTTTGATCTTTCTTCGGAAACGATTCCGGACTTGTACCGGCTGCGGTGGAGTATCGAAGTGTTTTTCAAATGGATCAAACAGAATCTGCGAATCAAGGCGTTTTACGGTCGCAGCGCCAATGCGGTAAAGACACAAGTGTGGATTTCGATTACGGTTTATCTGTTGGTTGCGATTCTGAAAAAGGATCTGAATCTCGAGCACAGTTTGATGACGATTCTACAGATTTTAAGCGTCACGCTTTTCGAGGAAAGCCCCATTTTACAGGTGCTAAAGGCAAACGCCTCCCTGCCTACCAATATCCCTTTTGGTAAGCAGTTGGAATTATTCAATAGTTAACGGGACAGCTGTGGGCTCCTGTCCTGCTCCCCATGTTTGGGCTCATTCATCCACGGGCAAGCCCGTGGTATTCTGTCAAGGACCCCATAAACCATCAGGGGCCGTCTTATGACGGCCCCTGGGAATTTCCAACAGATTGTATCTGCCTTTTAGAAGAGCGACTGCACCGCCTGTTGCGCATAGGTCAGCATCGAACCGGGCAGTATACCCAATCCAAGAGTGACGATGACAGCGGAAACGACGGCCAGTGTGGCAGGCAGCGCCAACGACGGCTGCACGGCGTTCTCGGTTTCGGGAACCATGTACATGAACACCAGGATTCGCAGATAGTAATACACCGAAATCAGCGAGTTCAATACCGCCAGCACGGTAATGACCACCAGGCCCTGATCGATGGCGGACTTGAAAATGTAGAACTTGGCCATAAATCCGGCGGTGGGTGGAATCCCGGCCAACGACAGCATGAAGATCGTCATGGCGACGCCCAGGAAAGGAGCGCGCAATCCGATACCACCCCAGCCTTTGCTCACCAGCAGGTTCTCCTGGTCGCGCTTGCCGAACAGGATTACCACGCCGAAAGCGCCCAGGTTCATGAAGGTATACACCAGCAGGTAAAACAGCAAACTGGCCGCGCCGTTGTTCTCCGGGCTCTGGGTGATCGTCAGGAAACCGACCAGCAGATAGCCTGCGTGAGCGATGGAAGAATAAGCCAGCATGCGCTTGACGTTGTCCTGCACCAGCGCGGCGAAATTACCCAGCGTCATCGTGGCGACCGCCACCACCCATAACAGGTTGTACCAGCCGAAATCACCCAGCTTGAGGAAATAGAAGGCCGTGATGAAGACGCGCACGAAGGCAGCGAAACCAGCGGCTTTTACCGCCGCCGCCATAAAGCCCGTCACCGGAGAGGGAGCGCCCTCGTAGACATCGGGCGTCCACATGTGAAACGGCACCAGAGCCGCTTTGAAGGCAAAACCGACCAGCACGAAAACCATGCCCAGCGGCAACAGCGGAGCACCGGCGATACCGTTAGATTTGATGAACTCCATGATGTTGATCAAGTTGGTGTTTCCAACCGCACCGTAGGTAAATGCAATACCCATCAGCAAGAACGCGGTGCTGAAGGCGCCCATTAGGAAGTATTTCAGGGCGGATTCGATGGATTGGTTCAGGTGGCGCTGGTAAGCGGCCAGAACGTATACCGGAATCGACATGACTTCCAACGCTACAAAGAACATCAGCAGGTCGTTGACCATGCCCATCAGCATCATGCCGGCTACCGACATCAGCATCAGCGCGTAGAATTCACCGCGATGCAGGCCGTGTTCCTTGAAGAAAGTCATTCCCAATAGCGTTGAGAGCGCCGCTGCCGCGAGAAATACGCCGTTGAAGAACAAACCGAAGCGGTCGACTACCGCCATGTTGGAAAACACGGCAACCGACGGCTGGCCCCACTGCCACAGGTTCAGCGCGAAGGCGCAACCCAGCCCGGCCAGCGTCAGCCATCCGGCGTAGGCGCGGTCGGTTTCCTTGTTGGCGACCACATCGATCAAAAGCACGGCCATTGCGAAAATGACCACGATGATCCACGGCAACATGTGCGACAGATCGGCAGGGTTGAACGATATCTGCATGTACCCGGCTCCTTACAGGTGCTGATTCACCATCAAATCCGGTGAATATCCTATTGCTCACCGTTACGTTCGCGAAGTTCCACCAGTTTCATCGACGGCTGCTCGGCATCGGGCAGCAGTCCGGCGTTATAGGTGGAAATCTTCGTATTGTAATCCTGAACCAGCGCTTCCACACTGGCGTCCATTTTGCGCAGGAAATAATTGGGATACAATCCCATAAAGAACATCATCAGAATCAAGGGAACCAGCACGATGTATTCGCGCAGGTTCAAATCTTCTAAATGTTCGTTTTTCTCGTTGGTTACAGGCCCGAACATTACACGCTGGAACATCCACAGCATGTAAATCGCACCCAGCAGCACTCCGGTAGAAGCCAGAATGGTAAAGACCGGGGCATAGGGCAGCGACTCCGAACGGAAGCTGCCGATTAAAATCATGAATTCGCCCACGAAGCCGTTCAAACCCGGCAGGCCGATCGAACTTAAGGTGGTGATCATGAAAAACGCGGCAAAGGCCGGAATGACTTTGGACAAGCCACCGAATTCACTGATCAAACGAGTATGACGACGTTCGTAAATCACACCGACGATCAAGAACAGCGCGCCGGTGGAGATACCATGATTCAACATCTGGTAAATCGAGCCTTCCACCGCTTGCACGTTCATCGCCGCAATACCCAGCATACAGAAGCCAAGGTGAGACACCGAACTGTATGCCACCAGGCGTTTGACGTCCTTCTGCACCATCGCCACCAGCGCCCCGTAAATGATACCGATAATCGCCAGCGCGGCGATCACGGGCATGGCGTACTGAGCCGCCACCGGGAAGAGCGGAATGGCGAAACGCAGGAATCCGTAGGTTCCAAGCTTCAATAAAACGCCAGCCAGGATCACGGAACCGGCAGTCGGCGCTTCGGTATGCGCATCGGGCAACCAGGTGTGGAAGGGAAACATCGGCACCTTGATGGCAAAGGCCAGGGCAAACGCACCGAACATCAGAATCTGTGCTTTGACCGGCAGGGCCGTGCTGATCAGCATGTTCAAATCGGTGGTATACACGCCGTTCTGCTGCGCGTAGACCATGTACAGATAGATGATCGCCACCAGCATCAACAGCGAGCCGACCATCGTGTAAATGAAGAATTTGACGGCTGCGTAAATCCGCTTCTCCCCGCCCCAGATGCCGATCAGGAAGTACATCGGAATCAGCATCAATTCCCAGAAGATGTAGAACAGGAAGATGTCGGTGGAAACCAGCGTGCCGATCATGCCGGTTTCAAGGAAGAGAATCGAGAACATGAAGCCTTTCACGCCCTTTTCCACCGCACGGAAGGCACTAAGCACCACCAGCGGCGTTAAAAAGGTCGTCAGCATCACGATCAACAGCGAGATGCCGTCCACACCGACCCGGTAGCCGATGCCGAAGGTGGGAATCCACTCGACCGCCTCGACAAACTGCATGGCCGCCGAGCCTTCCTTGAAGGCAAACAGCACCGGCAAAGACAGCACGAACACCAGCGCGCTCCAGGCCAGCGTGAAGCCCCGGATGGCCCCTTTTTCCGACGCAGGCAGCAGCGCAACAACCAGTGCGCCCACCAGGGGCAAGAACGTCAGTAAGGACAGAATATGGATGCTTTCCAGGTTCATATCACCAAGCTCCTACATTGCGGCTCCCTGCCACAGGTAAATCAAGAACGCCGCCGTCCCGATTAGAAAAGCCAACAGGTACGTCTGAACGTTGCCGGTCTGCACGAAACGCACGCCTTCGCCCACCGAACGCACCATCCAGGCGGAAACACGCACCAACACACCATCAACCAGCACCGTATCCACAAAGCCCCACAGGAAGGTGGAGAAATTGACCAGCGGACGGATAAATACGTAGAAGTAGCCTTCGTCCACGTAGTATTTGTTGAAAATCACCTTGTGAATTCCGGCGAAACGTTCTTTCATACGCGCCGGAACCTCGCTCTTGTTGTCCTTGTACAGCGCGCGGGCCACGAACCAGCCGCCAAAGGCGATACCGGTGGAGATCAGCATCAGGGCCCATTCCAGCGCCACGGAACCGTGGTGCTCGCCCATGACCTTGTTGGCCGGCTCCAGCACTTCATGCAGGTTGGCTTCGAAGACATTGGGGAACATATGGAAGATGTGCGGCATGCCGACCCAACCACCGACGATGGCCAGAAATGCCAGTACAATCAAGGGGATCGTCATGGTATAAGGCGATTCGTGAATGCCCTTTTTCTTGGTCTCTTCCGGGGCGCGGCATTCGCCGGAGAAGGTCATGTAATAGAGGCGGAACATATAAAACGACGTACAGGCCGCCGCCACCGCACCCACGATCCATAACGCGACTCCCAACCAACTGGGCGAACCGTAATGGACGGAGAACGCTTTATACAGGATTTCGTCTTTACTGAAGAAAGCCGCCAGCGGCGGAATGCCAGCAATCGCCAGACAACTGACGAAAAAGGTTTTGCTGGTAATGGGCATCAGCTTGTCCAGCCCACCCATTACACGGATGTCCTGCTCGCCATGCATGCCGTGAATGACCGAGCCGGAACCCAAGAAGAGGCAGGCCTTAAAAAAGGCGTGCGTCATCAGGTGGAAAATACCGGCGGCAAAAGCGCCAACGCCGACACCCAGGAACATGAATCCAAGCTGACTTACAGTGGAGTAAGCCAGCACCTTCTTGATATCATACTGGAATAAGCCGATTGTGGCGGCAAACAGCGCTGTCACTGCACCGACGATGGCCACGACCATCATGGCCTGCGGAGCCAAGACGTACAGGAAGCTCAAGCGCGCGATCATATACACACCCGCCGTCACCATGGTGGCCGCGTGGATTAGCGCGCTCACCGGTGTAGGACCGGCCATGGCGTCGGGCAGCCAGACATAAAGCGGAATCTGTGCCGATTTGCCGGTAGCGCCGAAAAAGAGCAGCAAGGTCGCCACCAATACCCAGACAGTAGGAATCGATCCGGCGGCGGCGCGCAGACCCTCATATTGCAAGGTGCCCGCCTGCCAGAACAGGATCATCATGGCGATCACAAAGCCCATGTCGCCGATACGGTTGACGATAAAGGCTTTTTTACCCGCGCTGGCTTTCTCGTTGTCTTCGAACCAGAAGCCGATCAGCAGGTAGGAGCACAGGCCCACACCTTCCCAGCCGACGAACATCAGCGGCAGACTGTCGGCCATTACCAGCGTCAACATCGAAAACGTGAAGATATTCAGGTAGGTGAAGTAACGCGCATAGCTTTTATCATGCGCCATGTAACCGATCGAATAGATGTGAATCAGGGAACCGACGCCGGAAACCACCAGTGCCATGACGCCGGAAAGGCCGTCCATTGTGAAGGCGACATTCACCGACATCGTTTCGCTGCTCATCCAGTTGTACACGACCTGGTGCAGCGCTTCCCCGCCGACTTTCATGCTGATGAATAGCGTCAGCGAAATGAAGAAGCTGACGGCGACACTGCCCACCGCCAAGGCCGTTACCAGCGACTTGGGCAGCTTGTTCAGAAATACGCCGTTGATCAGCGCACCCACCGCAGGCATCAGGGGAATCAGGAACAGCCATTGCTCCAGGTGCAGCTCCGATGCGCTGCGAAGTCTCAGAGCGAAGAAAACCGCTGCCAATACCGCCGCCAGCACCCACAGGACATACGTTCCTGCGCCTACCGGCTGGGCTGCAACCGCTCCCTGTTCGTGTTCATGGTCGTGATGGCTCATCGTTTATCCTCGTATTCGCATATGACGACCGAATCGATCCTGCCGAAGCTTCGGCATTCGATGCGACAAATCAATGTTTCAGTTCCGTCGCTTCGTCCACGTACACCGTTTCTTTATTGCGGAACAACGCCACGAAAATACTCAGCCCCACCGCCGCTTCCGTCGCCGCTACGGTCATGACGAAAAAGACGATGACATGTCCGATTTCGTTGCCGTTTTTTGCGGCAAACACAATAAAGACCAGATTCGCAGCATTGAGCATCAGTTCGATGCACATAAAGACAATCAGTCCGTTTTTACGCAGAATCGCCCCGGTCATGCCAGTCAGAAACAGGATGACCGCCAGGGCCAGGTAGTGATTCAGCGTTATCGTTGTCAACCATTCCATGGGAATCACTCCTCCCCGTTAGATGCGCGTTTTCGCTATCACGACCGCTCCGACTACCGCTGCCAGCAGCACCACGGCAATCGCTTCGAAAGGCAGCAAGAAGTCCGTGAACATCAGCATGCCGACCTTTTCGATGGAACCGAAGTTCTCCGGCAGAGGCACTCGCGGCACATTGGCAAAAGCCACAACGGTCACGAATTTAACCGCAATAGCCACGGAGATCACGATCGCCACCGCCTTTTTGACCGCGATATGGCGCAAGCCCCACTCTTCGCGTTGCAGGTTGAGCAGCATGATCACGAAGACGAACAACACCATGATCGCGCCTGCATAAACCAGAACCTGCAAAACCGCAATGAAACCCGCGTGCAGCAGAACGAACAGTGCAGCGGTGCTGAATAGCGTCATGATCAACGCCAGCGCCGAGTGAATCGGGTTTTTATGGAAGATCAAAATCCCCGCTCCAGCCAGCGCCATCAAAGAAAATATCCAGAAAATGATCGCTTCTACCATGTGTCCGTTCTCCCGATAATCAACCGCATGCCGATTCGGCTGCGGAGCATTTACCTACCCTATTGAGTTAGGCTCTTAGTCGGACTCCGTTTTCGCTTCGTCAATCAATACACCCTGCTCGCCGATTTGCTGCCATTGCAGCCCGGCGAAGGCGGTTTCCTTCTCACACAGCACCGCAAAAGCGTCGCGAACTTTGTCATATCCGAAGGTTTCGTTGAATTTACGACCGAGCCGGGTCAGAATAGGCAGTTCGCCCAGCACTCCAGCTAACGGCGTCACGGCTTTATAGAGCCGCTGCACCCGTTTCTGGTGATTGGTAAAGGTGCCTGCCTTTTCGGCATAGGTCAATGTCGGTAGCACGACATGCGCCTGCTGTCCGATTCCGGTCGGCTTTACGGAAACCACAAGCAAAAAGTCCAATAACGCCATGGCTTTCTTGACCTGTACGGTGTCGAAACCTTCCATGGCGGCCAGATCTTCGTGGAACAGGATCAAGCCCTTGATCTTGCCGTCTTCAATCGCCGTCAGCAGTTCGTGGGCAAACGTGAATTCCTCTTCGCCTTCGCGCAAATTCATCAGCCGCGCGCCGGTGCTGTTGGGCGTTTTGTCATCGCTGACCAGCGTTTTAGGGAGAATGTCGCTCATCACCGGCACGATGGGCCGATGATTGTATCCGGCCAACACGCCCACCCGGTCAACACCGAGCAATTCGGCAAGCTGCTTACCGGTGAACAACTCCTCATTGGTCATCTGTGGCGACAGCAACATCCCAATGGCTTCTCCGCCGTGAACGGCGCTGATTTCCTTCAGGCTTGTAGCCGCCTGCTCAAGGGCGTCGTCATAAGAGCATTCCACCAGATCCGCATCGATGCGCCGGTAGGCGCTGCCCAGGCGATTACCGTTGACATAGTCATAGTTATGGCGTCCATAGTCGCAGATCCAGCAGGCGTTGACATCGTTGTTTTCACGCGGCAACAGGCGCTGAATCTCACCCTCGTATACATCGATGTCAATGTTGCAGCCGATCGAGCAGGACGGGCAGATACTGGGAGTGCGAACCAGATCCCAATTACGCGCCTTGAAATGGAATTTCTTGTCTTCCAGCGCACCAACCGGGCATAAATCCGCCGCATTGATGGCGAAATCGGATTCGAACGCGTCTTTGTAGGTATTGATTTTCAATTCGTGACCGCGATGCGTGCGGTCCATTTCGTACACGCCCGCCACTTCCTTGAGATAGCGCACGCAACGGGTGCAGTCGATGCAGCGGTTCATTTCCACCCAGAGCTTGCCCAGGTCGCGGCGCTCGAAAATGCGCTTTTTGTTGTGGAAATCCACGAAGCGACTGTCTGAGGAACCGTATTTGTACGTGTAATCCTGCAACTTGCATTCGTAGGCTTCATCACAGACCGGACAATCCAACGGGTGATTGAGCAGCAGAAATTCGAGCACGGCCTTGCGGGTGCGGGTGATGTTCTCGCTTTCGGTCACCACTTCCATGCCATCGGCGATGCGCGTGGCACAGGCAATCTGTGGTTTGGGCGGGCCGGGTTTGACTTCTACCAGGCACATGCGGCAGTTACCGGAGATCGAGAGGTGCTCGTGCCAGCAGAAATAGGGGATCTCGATCCCGACCTGCTTGGCCGCCTGCAAAATGGTCAGTCCGGAAGGTAATTCATACTCGACGCCGTTGAACGTGACTTTTACCATATCTGGCATCGTCGGCTCCTCGCTCTATAGGCTAGATCTGTCCATTCAGCGGACAGCGTCCCAATCTCACGTGCTCTTCGAATTCGTCTCTGAACTTGGTCACAAAGGCTTTCATCGGCATCGCCGCCGCATCGGACAGCGGGCAGATGGTGGTGCCCATCATGTTCTGGCAGACTTCCAGCAGCGTGTCGATATCTTCCATTTTGCCCTCGCCGCGCTCGATGCGGGAGATGAGCAGATGCAACCAGTGCGTGCCTTCGCGGCAGGGCGTACACTGCCCGCAGGATTCATGCGCGTAGAAATGCGCCAGGTTGTTCATGGCCGCCACCACACAGGTGGTATGCGGAATGACGATCAGACCCGCCGAACCGGCCATGCTGCCCGCATCGCGCAGGCCATCGTAACTGTGCGGAATGTCGATTTCATCCGGCAGCAGCACCGGACAGGACGAGCCGCCCGGAATCACGGCTTTCAGTTCCAGGCCGTCTTTCATTCCACCGGCGATGTCGTAAATCAGCGTTTTCATGTTGGTGCCCTGCGGCAACTCGTACAGGCCCGGCTTTTTCACCGCGCCGCTGATGCCGTAAAGCCGCGTACCGCCATCCTTTTCCACCAGGCTCAACTCGCTGAACCACTCGCCGCCGTGATTGATGACGTGCGGCACGTTGGAAATGGTCTCCACGTTGTTGACAGTGGTTGGCATGCCGAACGCACCGACCTGGGCAGGGAAAGGCGGCTTCAGGCGCGGCTCGCCGCGTTTACCTTCGATCGAGTTGATCATGGCCGTTTCTTCACCGCAGACGTACGCGCCCGCGCCGGTATGCACCGCAATGTGAAGATTGACGTTGGTGCCGAAAATACCCTTGCCTAAATAGCCTTTTGCGCGACATTCCTTGATGGCGTCCCACAGGATCTGCTTTTCGTCCCACATTTCGCCGCGCACGTAAATGTAACTGTACTCGGCGCGCATGGCGTAGCAGGCGATGATGATGCCCTCAAGCAATTGATGAGGGTCGTTGCGCATCAGGGCGCGATCTTTGAAGGTGCCCGGTTCGCCCTCGTCGGCGTTGACGCACAGAAAATGCGTTTTGCCGTCTTCCTTGGGCATAAACGACCATTTGATTCCGGCAGGGAAACCCGCGCCGCCGCGCCCGCGCAGATTGGCCTTTTTCATCTCCTCGATCACGTCGTCGGGAGACATGGCCAGCGCCTTGCGCGCGGCTTGATAGCCGCCGTCGGCCTCGTAGGTTTCCAACAGATGGGAATCGGGCTTTCCAAACCGCCTGCTTAACACTAGCTGGGTCATGGGTATGCTCCGCTGCCGAGACTAATCGAGTTCGTCGAGAATACGGTCAACCGCCTCGATCGTAAGATTTTCGTAATTGGTTTTATTGATGATCATGGCCGGAGCCGTGCCGCATATGGCCAGACACTCCACTTCCTCCAGCGAAAACTTGCCGTCTTCGGTCACCTGGCCCGGCTCGATCTGCAATCGTTTTTTGATATGCTCGACCACCGACTTCGATCCGGTCATAGCGCAACTCAGCGTACGGCAGACCTGCACGTGATAGCGCCCCACCGGCTGCTTGTGCAGCATGGTGTAGAACGAGGCCACGCTCTCAACGAACATGCGCGGCAAATCGAGCCGTTTCGCGACCAGATCCAGAATTTCCGGAGTCAAATGGCCGAATTGGTCGATGGCAACATAAAGCACGGGGATAAGGGCTGCCTGGGTGGTGTAAAACTCCTCCAGGGCATCCTTGATCTGCGCTTCCGATTCTGCTGAGAACTCCAGCGCCATGTTTGCACCTGTACATGTATTGGTCTGTTGACGTCGTTTCCCCCACGTTTGGCCATTTGCATTCCAACCAATGAGGAAAAATACCGGTAATCCGCGAATTATGATGGTTACCGCACGGCGGATCGTGACCCTGACTTGTATTTCAAATGTCGCGTTTTGTCAAGAACATTCGCGCCGCGTCGGAGTTGTAACGAAATAAAATCACTTCACTTTCGGTTCGGTAGAACTAACAATTTTAGTTCACGATTTTATATATTTTCAGGTTGTCGAATTCGCACACACTCTTCCAGTTTCCGAAACTGAAATAGGAAAACGTCGCCGCATCCAGGGGATCGACGTCATCATATCGCATAAAGGGCTTGCCGTCTAAATAGAGAGTGATCACGCCTTTGTTACGCACCACCGTAGCCTTGTACCAGGTATCCTGCTTCAATTTGCCACGTTTGACGATGCGCCGCTTGTCATGTTCGCCGAAAGGCGCCAGGGTGGACAGGCTGTTGTTCCAGCCGCCCAGAATGAAGTGGTAGGCCCCGTTGTCGTGCGGGTTGCCGTCTCGATGGCCCCAGGCGCGAAATTTGATGTCTACCTGTGGCGAATGGGAGATCATGGACACTTCGATTACGGCGTTTTGCGGCATGTTCTTCACCAGCAGCAAATCTTTGTTAAACGCCTGATTCGACTGCAAGGTACCGTTTTCCACCCGCCAGTCACCGCCTTCGATCTTCCATTCCGGGCCGAGTTTGCCGCTGCTGAAATCCTGTTCGTAAATCGAAGCGAGTTGGTAGGAAACACCGTCGATAGTTTTGCTTACCGTACCTGACGAGGATGCGCCGCCGCCCGATTTCGCATTGTCGCTACAGGCGGAAATCCATAAAACAGCAAGCAGTGTGCTAATAATCGCTGCGATCCTGAAACTCCATCGAGCCCTCATAACTCCTCCGATTGACTATAGTAAATCCACTGAATAAGAATGTAACAAGCGTTTACATCAAGCCTCGGAACATACCGCCATCGGCCAAAAACGTGCCACCGGTCACAAACGAAGCCCGCTCGCTGACGAGATAGGCGGCAAAGTCCGCAAACTCCTCCGGCTGCCCCAGCCTACCTAGTGGAATACTCTGACTTACCTTGGCCAGTTGCCGTTCGTAATCCACGCCGTTGGCCTGCGCCTGCGACTCGATTACCTGCTTCATGCGCCCGGTTTCGATAAAGCCGGGACACAGGCTGTTCACCAGCACGCCGTAGGAAGCCACTTCGTCGGCCAGCGTTTTGGCCATACCGATGACACCGGCGCGGATGGCGTTGCTTAGCAGCAGATTGGCCAATGGTTGCTTGGCCGAAATCGACACCATCAGCAGAATGCGCCCCCACTGTCTTTTTTTCATGGCCGGCAGCGCCTGGTGAATCAGGTGAACCGCGCTCATCAGGTTCAGATCGAAGGCGTCCTGCCACTGTCCTTCGTTAACGCTTTCAAACGTGCCTGGAGGCGGTCCTCCGGCGTTACAGACCAGAATGTCCGCTTCTCCAAGCTCTTGTTTGAGGGCGGCAAAAAACGATTGAATCTGTTGGCGATCGGAGACATCGCAGGTTTGCGCGAAAACGGGTTGTCCGCCGCATTGCTGCAACTGGGCATGAGCCTGCTCCAGGGCTTCGGCGTTTCGTGCGCAGATGGCCACACGCGCACCTTCTTCGCATAGGCGCTGGGCTACAGCATACCCCAGCCCTTTGCTGGCGGCAGTCACGACAGCCACTTTTCCGGCGATTCCAAGATCCATGGCCTTTTCCCTCCTGGTGCTTTTCGCTGTCTATGTGTTGCGTACGATAGACTCGACGCCTAACTCTGAAAGTCGCTTACAACAGGCTCTATTCGACATTCATGCGCACCAGCTTGCGCAGTTCGAACAGATCTTCGCTGACGAGAAATACCAGCAATTCCTTGATCTGCTCGTGGGAGCGGAAACGCTCCACGATGTCCGTGGTCGTGCCACCGTTGCGATACGGTTCGCCGGTTTCAAGGAAAATCAGGCATTCCGCCGCCGCCATCATATCGCCCGCCAGCAGCAGCCCCATGCGGTTGTCGGTGTGATGCATGCTGTCGCGGAACTTCTTGAAATCCGGTTTGGGTTCCTGTTTGTAATAGTTCTGGGCAGCCAGTTCCAGTTCTTTGCGCGCCGGTTTGGAAATGACGCGATTGAGCCGCTTGACCAGATCCTCGACCTGCTCGGCATCCGCATCACGCACCATGACTTCCGGTATGTACATGTGCGCCACCACTTCCGCCCAATAACGAAGCTGGGCCGGGTCCAGATCCGCAAACTGTACGTGGTCGTTTGAAATGCGGCTCATGATAATGCCGGAAAGGAAACGCTTCACACCTTCCGTGGCAAAAGCCAGGTTGCCACCGACGATAACCGTTGGCGGCTTTGTGTTTTCCACGGCCAGGATATCCGGCTGTTTCTGCGAAATATACACTTTGAACAGATCCACACCCAGATGGTAGGCGGCGTTTTCCATGAGGTGGTAAATAGAGGAATTCACCCCGGCTACCTTGCAGTTCGGCAGATCGTAAGGCTCCAGATTCACCGGTTCCAGTTTGTACAGCGCCGTTTCCAGATGGTGGAAAATATCGCGCAGACTCCCCTTCTCACGCGGATGTACCAGCAGTTGCTTCTGCGCCTTTTCCGGAATCGTCGCGGCGATTCCTCCGGTCACGCTCTCCCGTTGCTGGCGATACAACGCTGCCTGTTCCTCGTCGAGCGCCTTAAGGAAATCCAACGCGATCAGGCAGCAGAAGGCTTTATCCAGTTCTTTACGCTCGGTAAAGATGCGGAACATTTCCTGGTAGCTTTCCACACGGAAAGGATTTTGCGCCAGCAGGTGACGATGCGTGTCGATGGCTTCGAGGTAGTAGAGCGCGTTCATTCCCATGGCTTCGGCCTGCATGGCCTGAATTTCCAGGTTATACTCGTCCAGTTCCCGCGCGGCTTTCAGTCGTTCCAGCGCTTTTTCCACATCACCGATTTTTTCCATTTCAAGCTGGGCCAACCCCATCAGCAACTCGACACGCTTGCCAGTTTGGCCTTCAGCCGCTTCTTCGATGTTGCGCTCGTAGATACTGACCAGTTGATCCCATTTGCCGCGTTTCTCGAAAATGCTGCTTAACGTATCGATGACTTTGCGGTTGCTCGGGTCCAACGCCATGGCACGCTCGAAGTAGGCAATAGCCTCGTCTTCGTCGTTAAGCTGGGACAGATTGATTTCACCAACCATCAGGTTGTAGCGGATTTCCTTTTCGCGCGGCAGATCGTGAGACAGCAGCTTTTGCAGCATTTCGCTGGACTCTTCCGCCAGACCCATCATCATGTACAACTCGCCCAGCCGCTCCATGGCCTGCATGTCATCAGGCTCATAGGAGAAAATGGTTTCAAAGGCACTAACCGCACGCGAGTTATTCTGCAATTCCTCCTGGTAGATTCTTCCCATCGTATAGTACAACTCGCGCAGTTCGTCGGCATTGTCGATACGCGGAGCGATCGTTTCATACAACTCGATGGCTTCGTTCCACTCAGAACTCTTAACATACAGATCCGCCAGCAATTTCATTTGTGAATTGTCTTGCGGGTTGTACTCGACCAATCGCTTACGATGAGCAATGGCGCGTTCGATATCAGACAAACCTTCTTCGGCCAGCTTTGCAATCCAGGAGTGTAGCTCTTCCTGCTCTTCCTGATTTTTGCTGATTGTAGAGAGTCGGCGCTCGCCGATTTCGATCAGCTTCTGATAGTCTTGCGCTTCGGTCAGCAATTTACGGGCGCGCACGAAGGCATCTTTGTGCCCTGGGTCCAATTCCAGGATCTTTCCGTATAGCTTGGCAGCCTGGGGACGTTGACCGAATTTCGTTTCCTTAATATAAGCAAGCTGGTAAGCAATGGCAATGTAGGCAATCGAAGAGCTTGCAACTTCAAGTTCGTCCTCCAATAAGCCCATCAGATCCGACCAGCGCTCCAGTTTGGCATACACGCGCTTGGCACCCTGTACGGCGGCGAACTGATGCGGAGCCAGCGCCAATGCGCTTTCATAGCGCCGCGCCGCCTGCTCGTTGCGTCCCAGTTCCAGTTCAAGCAGTTGACCGCTGGCAACATTGATGTGCAACAACTGTTCCCGATCTTCGGTCAATTGCCGCATGCGTTCGTAGATCTCCAGCAAATCTTCCCACTGTCTTTCGTGGATGTACACATCTTCAAAGAACTCCAGCGCCCGTGCGTTATAGGAATCGATGCGCAACACTTCGGTGTAACAAGCCAACAGGCGCTCGAAGTCGTCCAGATGATTTTCCAGCAGGTCGATGGTCATCCATAACAGCGACAACCGCTTCTTATCCTCTTCCGTCCGCAACAGGCGCGCCTCGTACAAATCACATAACTCGCCGAACGAACGGCTGTGACGGAACAGGCGCTCCAATTGCTGGAATGCAACTTCGTTGCCCGGTTCAAGATCCAGAATTTCGCGATAGAGGCGAACGGCTTCATCGCCCTTGTCATCCAGTTCGTTGCAGATGTCCGCAGCGGTGACAAGCAACGGCAGCCGCTTGGCGACATCCTGTTCGCGTTCCAGATCCTTTAGCGTCAAGCTGAGTTGCTTCGGCTTGTCATTGATCTGGGCATAGATCCGGAACAACCCGCGCGAAGCCGCCAGATTATCCGGGTCCAGTTCCAGAATGCGGAGATATGCGCTCTCCGCATTTTCCATGTCGTGTAGCCGCGACTCATACAGTTCGGCAATTTTGTACAGGGAGAGCAGTTTTCCTGCCGGGTCCTGACTGGCCTTGATCTGGCCTTCCAGAATTTCAATCAACGCCGCCGAATTTCCTTCGCGCTGGAACAGTTTGGTCAAGGCGTGCAACGCCGGAGTAAAATCCGGGTTTTCCTGTAGAATCTTGCGGTAGTTCATTTCCGCTTTGCGGTAATCATCCAGGCGTTCGTCGTAGATCTGAGCCACTTTGAAACGAATACTTACCGCCTGCTCGCCCTCTTTCACCGTTTCCAGTTCACGGTGATACATCTTGATCAGATCTTCCCAGCGTTGTTGCTTGTGGTAAACCGCACCCAAAGCCTTTACGGCAGGCAGATACGAAGGCGACAACGTCAGCACCCGCCGGTAATAACCGACGGCGCGCTCGGTATCTTCCAACTGGTATTCGCAGACTTCACCGCTCTTATACAGCAACGAAACAATCCGGTGCTGATCGTTGATCAGGTCCACTTCCTGCCGATTGATTTCGAGCAGATCTTCCCACATACCGGCTTTATGGCAGATGCGCCCCAGCGCCTGTATCGAAGGCAGATACTCCGGGCGGCGTTGCAGAATCCGGCGATGGCAATCTACCGCATGATCCAGTTCGCCTTCCAGTTCCCACAAACTGGCGTTCTTTTCCAGCAGGTAGACAAACTGCTCCCCGCTCAGATTCGGGTTGTGTTCGACCTGTAACTCGTTCATCTCGATCAAATCCCGTAAGCGACCGAGATACGAAAACAACTCCGATAGCGCCTTGATCGCTGGCAGATAGCCGGGCAGCAATTCCAATACGTGCCTGTAGGAATCGATTGCCAGATCGAAATCGCTCAGGTTCTGCTGAGCATGCTCTGCAATCGTAAAGTACTTATCTGCTTTAAGCCGGGCATCTTCCACGAGCGCCAGTTCACGCCGATAGATTTCCAGCAGCTTTTCAAATTCACCGGCTCGCGAATAAATCTTGCCGAGCACATGCAACGCCGGCAGATAGTCGGATTTGGCCTCTAACGCTTTTTCATACCAGATGGCCGCCTCGGAATACTGCTGCAACCTCTCCTGCAACAGCGCCCCCAGCTTAAAGGCAATATCCACTCGCTTGCCTTCTTCGTCCGCCAGCTCGAACTGTCGCTCGTGAACGCCGACCAGTTGCTGCCATTCGTGCGCCGCTTCGTAAATCGCCTCCAGTTCATCCAGTAACAGGATGTTCGTCGGATCGATTTCCAAAGCCTGCTGCAACAATTCGATGGCCTGCTCTGTACGTCCGAGGCGATCGGATAGTAACCGGGCGCGCAGATACTTCAGTAGCGCCTGCCGCTGCGGCTCCTCGGTGACAACTTCTTCCTGTTCGTACAACTTCGCCAGTTCATCCCAGTTTTCCTGCTTCACCAGCAAGCGCTTCAACGCGCTGATCGCCAACAGGTTGTGCGTATCCAACTCGATGATCTTGTGATAGGTCTCCACCGCATCGATTTGCTGATGGTCCTCTTCGCTCTGAATTTGGGCCAGATTCTGCATCAGCGACACATGCAATTCGGCAAAATTCGGATCGTAGATGTAGCGCTTGTAAAATTCGATCAGCAGGTTTTTCTCGCCTCCGATCGAATAGATTTTCTCCAGTAATTTAAAGGCCGTTTCGTTGCGCGGGTCGATATCCAATACCCGCTCCAAATGTGTGGCCGCTACTTCGGGCTGTTCCAGCCGGGTCGCGTAGACTTGCGCTTTTTCGATCAGCAGATCCAGTTTTTCGCTTTGAGTCAGCGTGCTGTTTTCCTGCGCCTCAAGCAGTTCGATCACCATTTCCCAGCGCCCGAACTCCTTAAACAGTCGTGTTGCAGCCTTTAACGTAGGTTGATGCGAGGGATTGGCGGCATAAGCCTGCTGGTAATTCAATACGGCGCGTTCGGTTTCCCCAAACTGCAATTCCAGAATTTCACCAACGGCGAAATGCAATTCCGCCATGCGCAAAGGATCGGTAGTCACACCCAGTTCGCGTTCGAGAATCGTCAACAATCGTTGCCATTCCTGGCGTTGACGCTCGGAGACTTCCTCCGGGGCTTCGTCTGACTGCGCCTCTTCATCTGCATCAGCTACATCAGAACCCTCGGCAGTATCCGTTTCCGGTTGATCTTCGGCCTGTTGTGAATCTTCGGCTTGCAGTGAATTCTCATCCGCATCGGAATCGGCAGAAGCTTCCGGCTCCTCTGCCAGCGCTTCTAGAGAATCAGCCTCTTCACTTGCAGCTTCAACAGATGCCGTATCGTCACCGCGTTCTTCACGAATCGGTTCGTCCTCCAGTTCATCAGCAGGCTCTTGCTCCACGGATTCCGGAATCGATTCGGAAGTATCCTCTATTTCCGATACTTCCCCAGCTTCGGCCTGGCTTTCTTCGGCGAGGTCTTCCTCGACAGCCTCCGAAGCGTCTTCGTCTATCGGAGTCTCCGTACCGTCGGCCAAGCCTCCCTGCTCCGGCGAGGACGCTTCGAACAATTCCATTTCGTCCATGTCTTCGATTTCGATTCCATCATTGCTTCTGAACTCGCCATCATTCATGGCTATCCCTCTTCGCTTCGCGTGTGAACACCAGCAGTGGCTTCAGACGTCATTCTACATCATGGCCTTGATATTATTTCGAAATTTCGATTCATTTTTCCAGGATCGACGTATGCCGAACACACGCCTCCCGCGATATCAATGTACCGTTGACGCTGGTTAAAGGCAAGCAAAATTGCCGGAGCGCCAAATGAGCAACCTTTGTGAAGGCTGACATGACTGTCAGTCAACCTAACCATTCACCCGCATCATAGAGAACCTGGTCGACCAGTTCCAGCGAGAAAATAATTGCATAGGCCGCACTGACACCAACGAGTATAAGCAGCAGCAGGTACAACCAGCGGAATAGCGGTTTCCGACGCAACAGCGGTGCAAGAATCCCATTGAAATACAGAACCAGACTGACTGCCAATCCGGTTTTCCATGCGATGGCAGAGGAAAAATCGGGACGCGACCATGTCGCGGCGAAAATGGCCCCGAACATGGTAGCAACCATCCAGACTTCGATCGTCGGAACGAACGCACTGGAGGGAGGACGTAGAACGCTGATGGCGAATATCCCAAGTAATACTGCCAGGATAAGCACAGCTAACGAAAGATAGAACAAGGTCACCTTGGCTTTGGTGCTGCTCAACTTGTCCATATAATTACGAGCGATATCACCGCCATAACCTTCAGATTCATAAAGCTGATGAAAAATATTCCAAGCCTTTTCTCCTTGCCCCAATTCCATCCAGCATTCCCCGGCACCGACAAGTGCGCGGCGGGCGTCGTCGCTGCCTTCGAATTCCTTGGCAATGCGCTCGAAAACGACAATCGCCTCTTTGAAATGGTTGTTTCGCCGATGGGCATTGGCAATCCATCTCATGGCATTGAGGCGCAGGCTGAAATCGGGATGCTTTTGTAATAAGGCTTCCAAGCGCCTCACACCTTCATCCGCCGATTTTAGTGATAATTTCAGGCGTACCTGCTCGAATTCACGGAAAGCCTCCTCGCCGGTCGCCAATCCCTTTTCCAGATAGGTTACGCGATTCTGAACGCGCCGCATCAACCGACTACTGGGATAATTCTCAAGGAATTTCTTGTACAAAGCGACTGCCTGCGAAAACTGCGACTGTTCTTCGTCGGTGATGCGCGCCAACTCGTACATGGCATCATCGGCGAATTTTCCCGCGGGGTGCAGCTCGATCAATTGCTCAAGCAATCGCTTGGCCGCTTCATATTGATCCTTGCGCGCCAGGCTCACAGCCTGGTAATACATCTCCCGGTCCGAATCGGTTCCGGGTGTATCCTGCTTGACTTCCGAATTGGCCCCCTCTCCGAGAGAACTCGCAGCAAGAGCTGATATAGGAGAATAACACATCGAAATCAGTAGTATAATTACGACTTGCAGTAACTTGTTCGTTGCTTTCATTATTGGCGTACTCCCAATTACTTGTAGAATTCGCACGGCTTTGGTACATTATCTCATCTGTACCGAGCTGGCAAGAAGAGGTTCAAATCCATGCTTAAAAGCGATCCGAGATCAAGTGTCGGTCTAAGAGAAGTTGCAGAACTGGAAGACCGTATCGAAAAAATCAAGCATGCTTACGATGTCTATTTCGCCGGGCTGGATCACATCGACCCATCCGATAAAAAGATCCGAATCCGACAGATCATTGCGAAACTGCATGAAATGCACATTAAAAACCCGGCGGTGCGTTTCCGTTTTCAGTCGCTGGTGGGACGCTTCGTCTCGCTCAACCAGTACTGGACGCGCATTCAGCGTGAAATCGAGGAAGGCCGCTTTCAGCGCAGCATGTTTCGCTCTGCGATCAATCAACCGGACAAGCCGAAAGCGTTTTTCGGCAAGGAACCACCTAAGATCGCCAGTAAAGAAGAGAATGCAGAACACAAGCGGGAAGATTTGATCGGTGCACCGCAGGAAAAGGACAAAACGCGGCGGCTGGATATCCGGGCAACAACCATTGACGAAAAGGACATGAAAAACCTGTCCCACAAGCGCCCGCTAGCCGGACCGTCGGTAGAGGAAAAATCTGCGACAGCCACTTCGCAAACACCTTCACCGGAAAAGTCGGGGTGTCTCAACTCCGGCTCGGTGGATCGCATCTATCAGGAATACAACCAGGCCAGACGGCAAACCGGAGCGAGCGGGGTGGTCAGCAAACAAGCTCTGCAAAACGAACTGGACCGGCAGGTCGGAAAACTGCGAAAAACGTACAAAGATCACGATATCGATTTCAAGGTTGTGGAGAAAAACGGCAAAGTCGTTTTAAAACCTGTCGTTAAAAAGAATGGTGCTTAGCATCAATCGAACAACCATTACCCATTAATCAGGAATTATCACGACATGCGACTACTGGTCACTGGCGGAGCCGGATTTATCGGCAGTAACTTCATCCATCACTGGCGCTCGAAATACCCCAAGGATGAACTCGTCAATCTGGATGCGTTGACCTATGCCGGCAACCTGGAAAACTTAAGCGATATCGAGGGCCAACCCGGTTATCGCTTTATTAAAGGCGACATCACCAACGCCAAACAGGTACACGAGGCAATGAAAGGCTGCCAGGTCGTCGTGCATTTCGCTGCGGAAAGTTTCGTAGACCGTTCCATTCTGGGACCGCAGGTATTCATCACCACCAACGTAATCGGTTCTCAGGTGCTCTTCGATGCCGCCCGTGAAGAAGGTGTCCAGAAATTCGTGCATGTTTCCACAGATGAAGTTTACGGTTCCTTGGGAGCAGAAGGCATGTTCACCGAACAAACACCCTATGCACCCAACAACCCATATTCCGCCAGCAAAGCCGCCAGCGATCTGTTAGCGCGCAGCTACTTCAAAACCTTTGATTTTCCTGTGGTTATCACTCACTGTTCGAACAATTACGGCCCGTATCAGTTCCCGGAGAAATTCATTCCGCTCTTTATTCTGCGCACCATGGAGGGCAAACCGCTACCCTTGTACGGCGACGGACAGAACGTGCGCGACTGGGTTCACGTTTCCGATCATTGCCGCGGCCTGGAACAAATCGTATTAGAAGGCAAAGTGGGAGAAACCTACAATTTCGGCGGCAACTGCGAGCGTACCAATCTGCAAATCGCGCAATACATCTGCGATCGACTCGGACAATCACATGAGCTGATTACCTTCGTCAAGGATCGACCCGGACACGATCTGCGCTACGCCATCGATTCGACCAAAGCCGAGCGAGAGTTGGGCTATCAAGCTACAATCACTATCGAAGACGTCCTACCGGAGTTGATCGACTGGTACCGTGACCATGAAGGCTGGTGGCAGCGCATTCTTTCCGGGGAATATAAGAATTTCCACAAACAGTGGTATGGCGAACGTGGCGGCGGAGACTAACGGTTTATTTGTTTTCTACGCAGCAGTTTTCGGGATAAGATTGACAAGACCGTGTACAATCTGTAAACCTAAAATCAGGTGTTGTACAAAGAAAGGTCACTCATGAAAGCCAAGCTCATTTTTATCGACCATGCCAATCGCCTGCACGATCTGAATCTGGATACGGAAAACTGGGGGACCAAAAAGGGTTATCCGGTTGAAACCATTGAATTGGCAATCGAATCTTTCAAACAGAAATACCGCTATTCACCCACTCATGTGGTTTGTGATCTCGATGCAATTCTAGCTATTAGTAGAGACCCGCGTTTTCGTTCCTCGGTTACGAATCGAGAAAAAGAAATTCTGCTGCTTCGCATGCGCATGTTGGTCGTCGAGCAAGACGGCAAGATGCGTGCTTTGACCACGGACGATTATTGATCCCGATAGTAAACGACTCCAACCTCCGGTACTTAAGTAACCGCAAGAAAGGGATGTGATCGGACCTTGAAAATTATCCCTTTCCTTCTACTTTACATTCACCCGTCACTTCTGATATAGTCGCGGCTCCATGAGATTATGATACATTACTTAGCACCGTGGAGTTGTTCGATGCCTTTTTGTCCTGAATGCCGCTCAGAATTCTTACCGGGAGTCGCGTTTTGTGCGACCTGCGAAGTTGCGTTGGTGGAATCGCTGGAACAGGTCAAACCCCTTATGGACGATCGGTCCATGATGGAGTATCTGAACGACAAGGAATTGGCAGTAGTTTTACAGGCGCCACTCGATCAATTGAAGCGTGTGAAAAACTTGTTTTGCCAAAATGCTATTGCTAATGTTATCCTACGGAAGGAAGGAAGTTGCTCGACAGGCGGATGTTCCCCCTCGTTGGACTTGGCCGTCGCCGCAGAAGATCTCCAACGCGCTGCGGAAGTTTTGCAGAACGAGTTTCAAGAGTTGGTGGCGACAGTGGCCAACGAAAACGTTGACCCCGCTCAATTCGGCGATGCGTTGGATCTGGAAGCAGAGCAAATCACCTGTCCGGCCTGCGAAGCAGTCATTCCTCAAGGTGTGAATGAATGCCCCGGATGCGGTTTATATGTAGGAATACCGGAAGGTTTTTAATCAGCGAACAGCCCATATTCGGGCGCTGTGGAAAAGAAGGAGAATCAGATGACATCGGGTAACGAGTCGCGCACCAATACGCGAGTCAGCCTTAAGGTAGAAATCGGCATTCAATCCCCGACGAATTTCTACACCGGTTTTGCCGTGAATATCTCGACGGGCGGCATTTTTGTGGCCACCCACGTCCCGGCTAAAGTCGGCGAGAAGATTCCTCTATCGTTTACGTTGCCCAATACGCCGCGCACGATCGAAGCCACCGGAGTCGTCTGCTGGTATCGGGAGTACAATCCCGTGTATCCCGAAACCCATCCTGGAATGGGTTTGCGCTTTGAAGACTTGAACGGCGAAGATGAAAAGATCATCAACGAGTATATCTTGAAATTTCGGGAGCCCTATTTTCATCCAGAAGAGGATGAGGATTAATTTTCCGGACCGCTTCGGTGATCCGGTGTATCATCGCAAGCGCTCCTTTAGATTACCACCTCCCGCATCATAGGAGGCTACCATGGCGGATTCAGCAGAAACCAAACGTCAGGCAGCAAGAGTTCCGGTTTCGTTCGACATAACGTTCCGGTCAGAGGACTATTCCGCCAAAGGGGTCACACAGAACATTTCGATGGGTGGTGCATTTGTTGCCACTCCCTACCCGATGCCCTTGGGTCAAACTATCGAGTTGGAACTTCATCTGCCCGATGGCGCCGTTAGCGCGGTCGGGGTTCCCCGCTGGGCTCGCATGAGCACGGAACGCAGTTTACGCCCCTCCGGCATGGGAGTGCAATTCACGGATGTAATATCGGAACACCAGGATATCCTTAACGAATTCATCGTTCATTCTATGGATCTGATGGAAGACAATATCCATTCGATATAAGCAAAAACCGGATTGCAACTTCTTCCTCGCAAGATAAAACGATCCTGACTATTTGCCTTAGATTGCAAGAATAGGGAATGATTGGGTGGGGGCTTGGGTTCTAATTAATGCGGAAGTTTACTTTCGCAGGGTGCAAGTATGCCTTCCTTTCTTACCCGAAGAGGAAGAAATTGATTGCCCAAACAATACAAATCGGGTAAAAATAGTTGTTTTTCTGATAAGATAGAGGGGTCTATGCACTTGGACTCGGGAGCAAAAATGAAAAAATTCTCCAAGTTGATTCGCATCGTGGCAATTTTGGGTGTGTTTGCCGTTTTGGCAGGTGTGGCGCTGGTGTATTCCCAATACACCCGAAACGGCGATGAGTCTCCTTCCCGAATCAGTATTCAGCGCGCCGAAGCCAAACCGGTTGCCAATGCCGACTACAATTTGTCTTCCATCGTGGTTATGACTCGCGTCATCAGCTACATCAAAAACTACTACTACGACCCTGGGCGGATTGACCCGGAAAACATGTTCCGTTCAGCATTGAACGAAGTCGCCCGCTCGGTTCCCTCGGTCATGGTTGACTACAACGAACAGACCAAGCAGGTGCTCGTAAAAGTCGATACCGAACAGCAATCTTTCCCCTATGGAGACATCGACTCGGTTTGGAAGATTCAATACCGAATTTCGGATATTTTCCGTTTTATGCAGCCGAACCTCGAAAAAGACATGGACCCGAAAGATGTGGAATACGCCGCTATAAACGGGATGCTCAACACACTGGACCCGCACAGCGTACACATCAGTCCCAAAATGTACAGAGAATTGAAACTGTCCACACGCGGCAAGTTCGGAGGCTTGGGCATTCAAATCGGCATTCGCGACGGCAAACTGACGATCATCTCTCCGATTCCCGGTACTCCGGCTTGGCGGGCTGGCATCAAAGCCAAAGATACAATCATCAAGATCGACGGACAAAGCACCGTCAACATGTCTTTGGATCAGGCTGTTAGTTTGATGCGCGGCGATCCCGGTACTCCCTGCAAATTATCGGTGATGAGAAAAGGCTTTACCAATCCGAAGGATTTCGATCTGATTCGGGATATCATCAAAATCCAGTCTGTCAAGAACAAGCTGTTAGCCAATCACATCGGTTACCTGCAAATCCTGAACTTCCACGAAACGACGGACAAAGAAGTCCGCTCGGCCCTGGAAGAAATGTCCAAACAGGGAAAATTGAAAGGCTTGATTCTGGATCTGCGAGGCAATCCCGGCGGTTTGCTGGATGCTGCCGTCAAAGTGGCCGATCTGTTTTTGGACTCCGGCGTCATTGTGACGACCGTAGGCGCAGGCAACGAAGCACTGGAAGTGGAGAAAGCCTCTTTCCTGGGAACCGAACACAAATACCCCATTATCGTACAGGTTGGCTCCTCCTCCGCCTCGGCCAGCGAGATCGTGGCAGGAGCGCTGAAAAACAACAATCGTGCCGTCGTACTGGGCGATCGTACCTTCGGCAAAGGTTCGGTGCAGGTGATCTACCAGATGGACGATGGTTCAGCGCTGAAACTGACCGTGGCGCAATACCTGACGCCAGGGGACATCTCGATTCAATCCGTAGGTGTCGTGCCGGATATCGAACTATTGCCGGTCTTTATAGAAAAAGACAATATCGACTTTTATACCAGCGAGAAAATGCGCCGGGAATTCGATCTGGACAAGCACCTGGAGCATGCCTCCACGATGCACGACAAACCCTTTGAAAGCCTGCAATATCTCTACGACGAGAAACGCGACGAATACGACATCGACGCACCTGCGGATTACGTACATGTCAAGGATTTCACGACCCAGTTGGCACACACCATTCTGAAAACGGTAGGAGCCATCAGCCGGCGTGAAATCCTGCTGCAACGCTCCATCGACGTTTTGGCCAAAACCGCAAGCGATCAGGAAGCGCACATGGTGGCGGCATTCAAAAAGTTCCATATCAATTGGAGCACGAAAGAGGAAAAATCCGAAACTCCTCAGACCGCCGCAACGATTTCAGTAAAACCGCAAAAAATTCTAAAAGCCGGAGACGAAGCCAACATCAGCCTGAAAGTCACCAATAACGGGAACTTCCCCCTATATAGATTGCGAGCCATCACGGATTCGGACAATCTGCTTTACGATGGATTGGAATTCTTCCTGGGCAAAGTCGCCCCCGGAAAAAGCAAAACCTACACAGCAAAACTGCCGATTCCAAAGGATTCCCCGGATAGCGCGGATGATGTCGTTTTCCGTTTCTACGAAGCCAATAACAACATCCCCGCACCACTGACCCAGCGTTTCGATATCCGCTCGCAGGTGCATCCGTCCTTCTCCTACACCTATCAACTGGTGGACGACAAAGGGAACAAGGACAACCTGATCCAGGTCGGAGAAACCCTGGATCTGGTCGTTACCATTTTCAACAATGGTCCCGGCGACATGGCGGAAGGTCTGGCGACACTGCGAAACAGCGACAATCTTAAAGCGATCTTCATCAATACGGGCCGAGTGAAATTCGATCCACTGAAAGTAAATCAGAGCACCGAGGTCACCTTTACCTTCCGTGTAGACCCTGGCCTGGAGGAATCCAGTTTCCCGATGGATATCACGATCTGGGATCCGACGCTGCGTGATTTTTTGAGCCAGGAAATCACCTTTAAAATCAAGCCTCCGATGGCATTTACACCGCAAAAAGGCAAGCTGGTGCGCGTGGCAGCCGGAACGCCGGTGTATGCCTCTCCGGATGAAGAATCACCGGTGTTGGCTCGTGCCGAAAAAGAAAGCCTGCTCAAGGTTAAAACCATCGGCAACGAGTGGCTTGGCATCGCCTTGAAAGAGGTACGCCGAGGCTATATTCGCGCTGGAAATGAAGTTTCCAAAAGCATGGGTCAGAAAGCCACTCGCCTGAAAGCATTGCCGGGCATTCGACCGCCGGTAATCACTTTGGCAGAGAGCAGCAAGGTGCTGTATACGGATGTAGATCACCTGTTGATCGAGGGTCAGGTACAGGACGATAATCACATTCAAGATCTCTACATTCTAACCAATGGAGATAAGGCCTATTTCAAATCGAACAAGCGCGGCACCAATCCCTTGCAGATGCCTTTCTCGGCGTTGATCGAACTGAAGGAAGGCAGCAACCGCATCAACATCGTCGCTCGTGAAAACGACGAGTTCGTCGGTCAGAAGACCTTGCTGATCTACCGCCAGAAATCCGATCCGGCAGCTACGGCGCAGGCAAAATAAAAGGCGGTCGGAAAACAATCATTCACCGTCGCGGTATGACGGTCCAAAAGATCTGGTAGCAAGAACAGAAAGAGCCATGCATGGCGACGATCCCGCTTCATAAACGCCGCTGGCATTTAGCCGCATTGGTCGCGCTGATTGTGGTTATTGTCGCACTGGCGTTTAGCGGGGTAACGGAAAACCTGCTGAACCCGGATCAAATTCGCACATGGGCATTGACGAGCGGTGCCTTCGGACCGTTGTTGTACGCACTGCTTTTTTGTCTGGTCTTGTTGTTGTTCATTCCACCTACTTCACTGACCCTTACCGCCGGTTTCCTTTTCGGACCTTTGCTGGGCATGGTGTTGTCTGTGATTTGCGTCAATATCGGCGCGCTAGTCTGGTTCATTCTAGCACGCCGCATGGGGCGTGAATCGGTGCAACGTTTCCTGCCGGATCGCATGGAGAACCTGGATCGACGCCTGGAAGAACGTGGTCTGCTGGCAGTGGCTTTTATGAGACTGGCTTTCGTTCCCTTCTCGGTTGCCTGCATCTCCGCCGGTCTCAGTCGCATCCGCAAGCGCGATTACCTGATCGGCACTGCCATTGGCACCTTTCCGGCGATCTTCATGCTGACCTGGGTGGGAGATCGTGTGTTGGAGATCTGGAGCAGTGGAGACTGGAGGCAGGCGCTGGATTGGCCAGGTCTGATTTCGATTCTGCTGTTCGGATTGGCTGCGCTACTGGCGATCTGGCTCGAAAAAACGAAAAACATTTAACCCGTATCGATACCGATCACGCTGTCATTGCCTCACAGCCGGACAATTTATCAATTTTGTTCACAAATCGAAACAGCCGCCAATAACTCCAATGTTCATAGAATCTACTGCAAAAAAAAAGCGGCCACCCGGATTATCGTCCAAGTGACCGTCTTTTTTGATGGTGCCGGAGGAGGGACTCGAACCCTCACACCCTGACGGATACAAGATTTTGAGTCTAGCGCGTCTACCAATTCCGCCACTCCGGCGTGGGAACGGAGTTTACAAAATCCAATGCCATGTTGGCAAGTTATTTTTCGTTTTTCGCTTCGATTTTATAAACCTGGTTGCGTCCCCGCTCCTTGGCCGCATACAAAGCTTGATCCGCCATTTTGAACAACTCTTCATGATCGTTGAATTCCGGGCAATTTTCAGCCACACCGAAGGTTCCGGTAACGGAAAAATGTTCACCATCTTCAGCGAGAAAGACAATTTGCTCCAGCGCTTTACGCACACGCTCCAAAGCGATCTCGGCCTGTGATGCGTTGGTGTGTGGAAAGAGGATGATAAATTCATCACCACCGTAGCGACCGGCCAGATTTTCGGTGCGGAGTTGCTCCTTTAATAATTTGGCAAAACGCACCAGCACTTCGTCTCCGGCCTGGTGCCCATAGGTGTCGTTGATCTGTTTGAATTTATCCAGATCGATCAGGCAAACGCTGAACGGATAATCATGGCGTTGACTCGATTTGAACTCCCGGCTTAGATGATCCATAATCATGCGCCGGTTGAATAAATTTGTCAGGCTGTCCATTGTGGCGTGTTGTTGCAGCACTTCTTCCATACGCTTGCGATCCGTAATATCGCGAAGCACAACCACACGTACCATTTTTCCATGATATGGAATCGGTCGATCGTTGATTTCTGCGATAAACGGTTCGCCATTTTTACGCATACAGGTGGCTTCGAAAGGGATTTCAGAGCCAAAAAAGAGTGCCTGCACCAGTTCTTCTGAAGGCTCCGGTTCAAAGAAAAAACTCAAGTCCTGCTTTCCGATCAATTCCGAAGCCTTGTAACCGAACATCGTGCACAGCGCCCGATTGACGTCAAGCACCTTGCCTTTATCATGAAACCACAATCCTTCCAGAGCGGCATCGGCAAGAATTCGAAAACGTTTTTCACTTTCCTCAAATGCCAACTGCACTTTTTTCCGTTCAATGCTGTAGCGGATGGCTCGACTTAGCTCCTTGCCGTCTACATCGCCTTTAACCAGAAAGTCCTGCGCTCCTTCCTGTAAGGCCGTTAATGCGACATCCTCATCATTCAGGCCGGTTAAAAGAATCACCGGCAAATGACCGCCTTTGGGTTGAAAAAGTCGAAAGGTGTCCAGGCCTTTGCTCTCCGGAAGTCCCAAATCGAGAAAAACCACATCGTAGCGCTGCGTCTCAACACGGCTGATGGCTTGCTTCAACCGTTCGACGTGGTCGATATTGACATGATATGGCAGGTCTTCGTCCAGCATTTCGGTGAACAAAAAAGCATCGTCCGGATTATCTTCAACCAATAGAATGCGAACCTGGGGTTTGGTCATGTCCTCACTCCTTTGGAGGAAGTTGTACGACCGTGAACCAGAAATTCTCGATGGCTTGCACGACTTTTAAAAATTGCTCGAAATCCACCGGCTTCGTGATGTAGCAGTTCACGTGATGCTCATATGCTTTGATTATATCGTCTTCTGCGGAACTGGTAGTCAGTACTACAACCGGAATGCGACGCAGAATGTGATCCTGCTTGATTTCCGCTAAAACCTGGCGACCATCCATGCGTGGCATGTTGAGATCCAGCAGGATCAGGTCCGGAGTTGTTTTGTTTTGGTAAGGATCTTCTTTGCGCAGGTACTTCAAGGCTTCCAGGCCGTCATGAACGGCCTCGATGTGAATCAGCATCTTGGCTTCTTGCAAAGCCTCGATCGCCAACTCGACATCATCGGGGTTGTCTTCGATCATCAGGATTTCCAAAGCGCGCTCATTCATGTGGTTTCCTCTCTGTGATCGGGAATGCTGAAGTAAAAAGTGGTTCCTTTGCCGACTTGCGATTGGACCCAGATATATCCTCCGTGACGTTCAACAATACGCTTGGAAATCGACAATCCCATCCCGGTACCGGGATACTCTTCGCGCGTATGAAGACGCTGAAAGAGTTGGAAAATGCGTTCGAAATAGTCTTTCTCAATACCGATACCATTGTCAGCGACACGGATCGTCCAGCCCGGAACACGAGCGATTTCGGGAGTATTTTCGTCAGTCTCTTCGGTACGCAAGGCATCGACGTGGATTTCGGGTGGGCGCTTGTCGATAAATTTCATCGCGTTACCAAGCAGATTCTGCATCAACAACCCGAGTTGGTTCCGGTCGGCGGACACTTCGGGCAGGGCTCCTAAAATGACCTTAGCGCCACTGTCGCTGATACGAGCCTTCAGATTCTCCATAGCTTCAGATGCAACGTCTTCAATCCGAACCGGTTCGAAAGGCTTAGCTTTGGTGGCCACACGGGAAAATTCCAGCAGATTGTTGATCAGACTTTGCATGCGTTTGCTGGCAGCTACCGAGCGATTGATGTAGTGCTTGGCCTTGTCGTCTAAGTCTTTTCCGTATCTCTTCTCCAACAATTGCACATATCCGGCGATCGAACGCAACGGTTCCTGCAAATCATGAGAAGCAACGTAGGCGAATTGCTGCAAGTCATTATTACTGCGCACCAGAGCATCCGATTTGGTCATCAGATCGGCCTCTGCCTGCTTGCGGTCGGTAATATCCAGAATGTAGCTGTCCAGATGCGTCACCACACCATTGGTGTCTCGCACTTTGGCCGAGAATTCGTAGAGCCAGCGTACCAAACCCGCACCTGTCAGGAAACGGTAATCACGCTCGGAATAATCGCTTTCCTGTTCGAGAAAAGTTTTGACATCGGAGAGGACGCGCTGCTGGTCTTCGGGATGAATAAGATCCGAATATTTGACCAGGCCACTGGTAAAATCACTGGGAGCATAGTCGAATTGACTGACATTGGGCGAAACATATTCGCAACTCCAATCGCTATCTGCAACCCATTTAAATGCCACCAGCGGTCCGGCGATAAACATTTTCTTTTCGCGCTGCAATTGAATCTCGGCGAGCTTGCTTTCCGTGATGTCAATCGCCAGTTCAAAGCGCACCATACGACCATCGGGCCATTTTATGGCTCGGTCGATACATTTATACCACCGCATGTTTTTGCGATTTCGATATTCCCATATATGCGAGCGCCCGTGTTCTTCTTGCAAAATAATCGTATTCGTGCAGAAGGCGCAGGGAGAATCCAGACCGTATAATACCTGGTAGCACAAACCGTTATCACCAGTTTCGAAGATTTTGCTGAACGCCTGATTGACGAAGAGCAGATGGTAATTATCTGGATCGGCAATGTAGATCGGCTCATCCATGCTGTCGAAAATGGAAAGCAGTTGCTCGCGTTCGGTTTCTAAGGCGCGTTCCGCTTTGCGTCGCTCGGAAATATCGATAGCCACACCAATCGCCCCGGAGATATCGCCAACGGCATCGAAATGAGGCGCACAGCGATTTTCGAAGGTAATCCCGTCGATTTCCACTTCGACGGTCAAATTCTTACCGCTAATGATACGGTCCAGATTTTTCCGGGTTTGCTGCTCGTTTCCCAATAAGCCAAGTTCGTTTATGGGATGACCGATCCGTTCTTCCGAATTCCAGTCGAGGTTTGTCAAAGCCTGCCCCTGCATGAAGGTCAGGATACCTTTCTGATTCACCGTCCAGAAGATCAATGGGGAATGGTCGATTACCGAACGCAGGCGCGCTTCGCTTTCCATTAAGGCATGCTCTGTGGCGGCGCGTTTGTTGATTTGCCGAGTCAATTCCTGAATGGCATGATCCATTTCCTGAGTGCGCTCATCAACAACTTTTTCAAGCTTCTCGCGATGAGCAATCAGTTCCGCCTCTGCACGTTTTCGAAGGCTGATATCACGTAGGTATCCGTGATACTCCAAGAACGTGCCATCCGCTTGTAGGATAGCGCGCCCCCCGATTTCCAATTGTTGCAGATTTCCAGATTTGTTTTCGAGAGAAAATTCAAACGGATCTAATGGAGCACCGGTTTCTCTTGAAAACGAAAAGTTTTCAAGAATTCGTTCTGCGACTTCTGCGGGTAGCAAATCGATGGGAGTCTTCCCGACCAATTCTTCCGGGTCCATGCCGAGCACCTCTTTTACACGAGGACTCGCATAGGTAATGAACCCGTTACGATCTGCCGCCCAGATCCAATCGTTGGAGGCTTCAACTAACAGGCGAAATCGATTACTATCGGAACAGCAGTCGGTATTTTTTGAACTAGATAGGGCGTCTAGCTTCTGACGCAACTCCTGCTCACGCTCGGTAAGCGCTTCGATTTCTTGCAGCAACTCCGCTTTTCGCTTTTCCAGCTCGTCGATATGCACAGTTCAGACCCCGCCTCAATTAGGTGATTGCGGATCGCATACAACAACCGATCTGCTGTCAGCCCCTCCTTACAAAACCAGTGTACCGATAATTCAGCCGTTCGTCGAGCGAATATGTTGATTCCTATGTAGGAATGTTTCAATTTATTGAATTCAATTGAAGCACCGCTCAGAATTTGTCTAGTCCATTTGTAGAGGCTTCAGGTGGGTAATATCCGGTTCTAACTCGTTGACCTGGTATTGAAGAATAGATTTTCGAATTCGATGCGAGGCAATGGTGCAGGAACGACGAGCTGGCTTTGCTCGATAGCGGAAATCGTTTCGGAGAGCTTCATCAGCGCCTTGGTAGCCGGACAGTTCGGGTCGGTATCGACGACCGGGCGTCGCATCAACTCGGCTTTTCCTATGGCATCGTCACGCGGGATGACACCGGCTACGCGAGTTTTTAGCAACTTTGCCAGTTGTTCGATTTTTTCCACTTCTTCCGGAACATTGCGCAAGTTGGCGATCAAACCTCCCAGCCGCGTTCCGTTGATGGCGTTCTTCTTCACTCCGAAAGCGATATTGTTGGCTGCATACAGCGATCGAAATTCGCCTGAAGTAACGATGTACACTTCTTGTGCGTAGCCTTCACGCATCGGTGCGGAAAAACCACCACAAACCACGTCGCCCAGCACATCGAAAAGGACGATGTCGTACCGATTCTTCAACTCCGTGGGGCTTCCTATCATTTCCAAAGTCTTCGTGATACCTCGCCCCGCACATCCGCTTCCCGGTTGCGGACCGCCCACTTCAAGGCAATCGACACCGTTGGGTGTCGTCATCAAGCAGTGCTCCAAAGTCAAATCCTGCTCGCCGCGCTCTGTCCACTCTTCCATTACGGTGGTGATTGGGCCGTCCAAAAGTGTGAAGCAGGAATCGCTCTTCGGATCGCAACCGAACTGAAGCACTCGATGCCCATTCTTGGCGAACAAGGTGGAAAGCGCAGAAACGAGGGTCGATTTTCCGATGCCGCCTTTTCCGTAAAATGCAATCATTCTCATCGGTTACTCCCATAATAAATTTCGGTGGCATTGATCGCGTTGATCATTCGCTCAATAAGCACCCGGACTCCGCCAAAGCCGAATGTAGGTCTTGGATAAAGAGCATGGTGGAAATTCGAAGGATAACCGATCTCGACGAAGGGCAGTCCCTGCGCGGCAGCGTTCTGGTTGAACAAACTGGTACCCAGACCGATATGCAACCGGTCCCTCTTCATGTTATCGGTAATATATTCGCGTAGTTCCATGGCCATCACGGGAAGCCTGCCATAGCGCTGGGCGAGAAGGTTTTTCGCATCGTCTTCGAATTCATGCGACGTGCATTCTGCTCCCAGTACAGTCAGCCCAATCTCTTCAAGAAAATCTGCAAGCGCAACCATTTTAAGACGATCGGCAAACAG
Source organism: Myxococcota bacterium (assembly GCA_965140415.1). Lineage (GTDB taxonomy): Bacteria > Myxococcota_A > SURF-8 > SURF-8 > SURF-8. Next base: position 917,851 of record OZ223209.1, on the reverse strand, counting down.
AATTGCACCTCGCCCCAGAAAATACCGGGGAATGATCCATTCGAGTTGATCGACCAGCCCTTCCAGTTGCCATTCGATATAGGACTTCGCCTTGGCCTCTGCGTTCAACCAAGCCGCGACTTCCTCAAGCCATTTCTTTGTTCCTTCAATTCCGATTGGCGCCCCGATCTCCAGGCAGGGAATGTCATAGCGATTGGCAAGCGTGGCTCCGCCTCCCTCTCCGTGAGCGATGTCGATCACCGCCTCCGGTGGCGGAAGTTCTTTCCAGCGTTGCGCTCTTCCGCCATCCAAAAACACCGCCGACACTTCAACGCCCATCGCGGCCAACATCGATTTGATTTCTTCTATATCCGCCGCAGTATCCGCTTCATTGCGTTCGAACACAAAACCTGTAATCGCAACGCCGTGCGACGCCTCGTCTGAATTGAACTGCACCCGTTCAAGCAGCGCCTTGACAGTATCCAGGTAGCCGGTCAGGTAATCCTTGTAAACGTGACGCTCAGGCAGAGTGACAATCGGTACGCCGGTTTTCCCTTCCATCTCAACCAGATGCGGACGCAGGTCTTCGCCGGCAAGAATCGAGACGTTTGAACTGACTACGAACAGCACTTCACAGCGATAAGTTTCGGTGATTTGCCGTATGCGGCGCGAGAGCCTGTCCTCTCCGCCCAACACGAATTCCTTCGAGCCGATATTACTGCGCACTACCCTCCCTATCCGCTCGTATCTCAATAGATCCGAGAACAGATCATGGTGCCCGACAATTTTTTCCGCTTTGAAATAGCCGCAATCGTGAGCATGATAGATCAGGTAGGCATCCGATATCGCATTGGTAGCCAGGTATGCGCCATCGACGTAGGGAGCAACGATGTTAATCGGCGTTCCCAAAGGATTTTTGCGGTTGTTATTCTCCATTGCGCTCCTCCTTTTCAGATGGACGCAGATGGGCGACCGGCGAAGTCAGACGATAACCGTGATTTTTGTAGAAGTTCATTTCAAGCGCTTTGGCAATGCGCCTGGCTGTCGCTACGGCTCCCGAGAATCCGGGTTGGAACGCCTTCAGATTGATTGGAAACTTCCCTGCACTCGTGATCCTGCGATCCCGAAACGCCTCACTGTATACCAGCTTGAATTCACCGTCGTGAAGCAGTTCCGTCAGGTCGTCGTAACGGCGAAACACAGTGCAACGATCCCCGTTTTCCAACTTCAACCCTGCTGCCCTACAAGGCTCTACGAGGTCGCTTGAAGTCGCATCAGGCACATACACCAGACAATCGACTGCCAAACCAAGTTCGTGAAGCAAATCGATAAACGGCAGACCGAAGCGACGCCCGGGCAGCAGTTGCTCGGGTAAATCCTCCATTTTCAGAATGATGGCTACCCGCTCGCCTTCGATACGCTCCTTCTCCTTTTGAAACTCCTGTTGGTATTGCAACAGTTGCTCGTTTTGATCCAGCGACATGAGATCCCGATCATGCAGCCTTTTCACGATTTCGCGCACGAATAAAAGTGAACCTTCAATACCGTATGGCAGTGGCAGGCGCAACACCGGGCGATTCAGTTTTTGTATCAGATCGGAAAACAGAACCTCGATGTACTCCCATTCATTCACCACAAGCAGAGAGCTTTTCGGTAGATTCCGAAGGGAGGGAACGTCGAGCAGCGGGAACAGATTCGATTGGCAGCGAACGCCGTTTTGTTCAAGCAGTTGATACACCAAATCGCCTGTATCGTCTGTGATTCCAAACAGGGAGACAACATCCGACTCCGGTGCGGCGGCTTTATCGGCCATTTGTTCGTAGCAATGCACCCAAAACTCTCTGAACGTGTCCAGATACTGCTTTTCAGAAAGCGTTACCTTGTACGGAATGAGAGGAACGGTGTTTTTCCTCTGAAAACGATTGACCGGACCTTCCAGGTCCAGACCGATCATACGCGGAATACAGGATTCAACGAAAATCGCCATTTCCGGCGATGGATTCAGGTGGTCCAATTGCGCCAGGGAATGCTCCACTTCATCGGAGCCCATGATAATGCTTCGATTCGAGAGCAGCACGTTGTGTCCATGATCGACGAAATCCAGTCGCGGTTTAAGCGACCAAGGCATGACCGTCAGCCAACTTTCACGCGGCGCGGCGATAAAAGAAAACATATTGAAGCATTCATGATCGCAGGCCGAAATGGTCACGATATCCGGTGAAGTAGTGAAAATCGTTTCATAAATGGAGGAACCGACCGGCGGCTCCGTATTGAGAAAATTGAGTTGAACTTCCGGTGACCGCAACCCGGCAGGTACATCGTTGCCTTCGAAGATCAGACTAAAGGATTTCGGCAGGCAGCGAGCCAGTACGTACCCCATGAATTGCTCAATCGCATGGAAAGGCTCCAATAGATCATTATGACTGCGTGTATCCTCCATGATATGCAATTCAAGCGGACCACGCGAGCACACCGGTTTTCCTTTGACCGTTCCTTTTGGTGAAAGCCGAAATGCTACCCGAGCTTGTCTCGATTCGAAAACAAGATTCAGGTATCCTTCATACTCATTGAGGTCAATCAGGGTATATTCCCCGAAGCGGGTGCGCCCCTTCTTGATCAACCCGGAAAACAACCACGGAAAAAGTCGGATTCCCCAGGAAATCGTTTGATGATGTCGGTTTCGCCATTGCAGCAGGGCGGGCGGTTCGCCATCGAGCAAGCGGTTGATTTTTTCCGAAAGAAAGGCTGTCAATTTAACGGTCCAGGCTTTGCGAAGCAAATCGGACTCGTTCGGCTCTGCGTTGCAGCAGAGATAGCCGTCTCTTAACGGGTTGCAGATTCCTGTGATCGGAGAATCTTCACTCCAGAAGAAAGTGAAATCGAGAGATTTCACCTGGATATCGAAGCGCAACGATCCGTCTGCCTGGGGAGAAACGCGCACGGATTCCAACGGACTTCGTTCACGGATTAAATCCGCAATAAAAGCCGAAAACGTGTCGAAATCGTTCAAATCTCTGCGCATAACTACGTCATTCCTTGTTGCAACAGCGCTTACTGTATCCGAAAGCCCTTGAAACGTAAAGTCAATTTCAGATGTGGGAGCCTGGCAGGGTGCATCACAAATGATTGCGATTTTCAAGGATCCCGCTCATGGTGAGTGATTGGCAAAACCAATTCTATCGAACCATAGCGAAAATCCCTCGATACTCCGCCCTTCGGACGACACTCGGGATGAGCGCTGGTAAACCTAAAGAATCAATGCACTATCTTGTGATGTACCCTATGGCGAGGGATTCTCTGTAATAGTTTCACTTCGTTGCGGGGAAATGGTAAAATGTCGTATCGGACAATCATGCACAGGGAGTGCGACATGCAAAATGAAGTCCTGGCTAAAACGATAGCATCCGGTTTTTTCCTGATGATGGTGCTGGCGGCATCATACGCCTGCAATTCCGGAACGAACGTATACCATATCGGGGACAGTGACACACAGATCTCGGACGGTGATATTTACATTCCCGATGGTGATAATGATTCTGCGGATGCCGCAACGGAAGCGCTGGTTGAACTCTCCACAACCATTCCGGAAAAACTGGGTCTGGATCTCAATTTGCAAGCCGATGGAACCTACCGGGCAGATTATAATTTCACCGGTATGACGGTGCGCACCGAACAAAAGCAAGGTGAACTGGGACCGGCAGCGATTCAGGCTCTGCGGGAACTGCTGGGAGAACATCTACCACAACTGACCGGCGATTATGAAGTGGATACGGGGGCTTGTCTGGCCGGTTCGCTGATTTTCAGAGGAACACCGGAAGCGGAGCTTAGCTGGCGTTGCAGCGCTGATGATCGCCTGTTGTTGCTGCTGGATGATCTGCATCTGTGGCTGGATCAGTACATCGTACACTTCATGCAGGCCGATGGCGATGAGTTGCCCGGCGATTCGGATGAATCAACCGTAGACGGCGATTTGGATGACGATCTGGACTGGGAAGGCGAATGCAGCGGTCCGGGCGATTACGAACAAATGCCCAGGCTCGACTATCGCCGGAACAACCCGCTGGAAAACGAACTGGTCTTCCGCCTTGACCCGGATCGTAGTTACTGGATGCAACTTACAACACCGAATAGTGGCACGGAGCAGCAGCAGGGAGTATTGTCCACAGATCAGGCCGACAGTCTGGTGAATTACCTCGTCGGACATTTGCAGTCATTGGATTACTGCTTCAACGGGCGTCCCTGTAGCGACGGATGGAGCGGCCACCTGTATTTCTTCGGTCAGGATATTACGGACTTCGAAACGGATCGCTTAATCGATTTCATCTGTCCCAACGATGCCGAACTGGTTTTGGTTCTGGAACATCTGGAAAGCGTGTTGATGGGCTTGTGGGAGTCGCCCGATGGCGATTTCGACGGTGATGGCGACGGCGATGCGGATGAGCTCATCGACGGAGATGAAGTCGAGGATGACGTTCTTCCGGTCTGTAATGACGACAACGTATGCACCCTGGACCAATGGAGCCAGGAACAACATGCCTGTACCTATTCTCCGGTGCAGGATGGAATGAGTTGCAACGACGGTCTACCCGGTACGCAAAGCGATCAATGCAAAGGTGGCTACTGTCGCGGGGTGAACCCGGACTGTATGGACTGGCCCTTAGATGAACTCGGTTTCTGTGCAACCAACGTCATGGGCAACGGCAACAGCACGAGTGAAATGGTGTACATCCGACCCAACAGCTTCCTCCAGGGACTGTCCCAGGAAAGCTGCGAGGCAATGAGTTGCGATAACGCCCGCCCGACTCACAACACGCTTCTAAACCAAGGTTACTGGGTGGATCGCACCGAAGTTACGGAGCAGGACTATTACAGTTTCGTAACGGCGCTGCCGCAATGGAAAAATCATACCGACAACGCCTGTGGTACGACCTATGGCGAATTCGGCGCCGTGCCCGAAGTGGGTCATGAACTCTGGCCGGTCACTCAGATCTGTTGGTCGGCGGCGGAAGCCTATTGCCGATATACCGGCAAGCGCCTGCTAAGCGAAGCGGAATGGGAATATGGCGCGCGCGGCCCCAACAGCAACCCGGATGGGCGTGATTATCCCTGGGGCGATGATGCACCTTCCTGCAAGTTAACAAACTATGGCGACCAGAACGGCGATGGCGTAGACGACGATCCCTGCAAGTCGCATCCGATGCCGGTGGGGAGCTACGACGGCTCGAACCAGACCAAGGATGGCCGCAGCTATTTCGGGGTGTTCGATCTGGCCGGAAATGTCGCCGAATGGGTTTTCGATGCTTACGCCGCCTACGATTCCACCGACGCCACCAATCCGCTGACACGCTCGGGCGGTGTGCGCATGATACGCGGCGGCTCGTATCAGGATGGTCCAAGGCCGATCCTCTCCGGTTTCCGCCGCAGCGTCGTGCAGATGAACAGCGCCGAAGATCTGGGCTTCCGGTGCGCGTCTCCCCAGTTCGACCGTGACCGCGACGGGATTTCCGATCTTGGCAGCGCCTACTGTCTGCCGGGACAGGTCTTTTATTGCACGGACAACTGCATCAACACACCCAATGCCGATCAGGCCAACGACGACGGTAGCTTCCCTGGCGATGCCTGCGAAACGGCTCCACCTGTAGTGGATTGCCTGGATAGCGGCATGGAATGGGAGGCGGAAGAGGTTGTAAATCACGATCTTTGCCTGCCGCCGCAGGATCAGGAAATGATCGACGTATCGGGCTCGTCGGATGATTCACTGCTGCTAGGTCATGGATTTGAAGTGGGTGACCAGTTGGTGCTTACCTTGCAGTTGGAGCATGATTTCACTGGTGAATTGCAACTGGGATTCCATCAGCAGGCCAATTCCGCAATGGTGCGGGTCTTCATGGACAGCCCATTGAATCGCGCTTTGGAAGAAGAAACCTATGGCCGAGATCCCATCGATTTGTATCGTGGAACGGGTTCCGAAGCGTTGATGGCGGTTTATCCTAACCAAAACTTGAAAGCCGGAACCCATCGCGTGATCGTGAAAGTGATGAGCAAGAATTCCGTATCCAACGCTTACAATATCGCGCTGGATACGGTCTCGCTAGTGCCGGTCTGCGATTGATCGACAGATTTGGCTTACAGATCCGCCAAGGTTTGCTTGAGCGAGGGGCATTCTTCGCGAAGCAGTGAATATTGCTCCAGATTTCTATATTCTCCACGATGGAAGCAACCGTTTCGCAAGGTGCCTTCGTGGGTAAATCCGCATTTCTCCGCTACACGAAGCGTTGCCTGGTTACCTTGAATCAGTCCGACCTGAATACGAGGAATCGGTTTCAATTCAAATAGATAGGCGCAGAAAACCTTGAGCGCTTCGGTCATAACGCCCTGGCCGCGCTTTTCAGGATCGAACATGAAACCACCGATTTCGTATCCGGCTATGAAGTTAGCGATTTCGAAATAGGTAATCACTCCCAACGGTCCCCCCTGCTTGTCTTCCACAAGCAGCGATCCCATCTTCTCATCCCAAAAACCGGACTTTTCGAAATCTTCTTTGAATTTGATTTTGGACTTGAGATTGATCGGCCAATAGTCACCGACTTTCTGGATGGCACGGAAAGCACCAAGCAGCAGATCGATATCTCCCTCTTCGATGTTACGCAGATTGATGGTTTTCGCTTCAATCATGAATCGCTCCTCATAATACATATCTGATTTAATCCTCATTCGCTCATAGCCGAGCTAGTGAAAAAAGTCAAATTGATTGAAATATACGAATCCTTCAGTTCAAGTTGACAAAAGGCTAGTTGGCACAACATAATAGGAAGTGTGAGTTAGAAATTAGTACAAACGAAACGGTCATGAAGGTTGGATCGGCAAGCGGCCCGGGTGGGGTGCTTCGGGCGGTTGCGCCGTTCCATCATTGCCACTGCAATAAAAAGGGATATCCCATGAAAAGCTCTATCAATCGATGGTTCATGCTGGTTTTGGCGGTGATGCTTGCAATCGGGTTGCTATCGGCTTGTGCCGACGATTCCGGCGTGGCGGATACCGACGGCGACACGGATACCGATCAGGAATCCGGCGGAACGGGTTGTCTGCTGGATCTGGATTGCCCCAGCGATTCGGTTTGTCATCAAGGAAACTGCATCCCCAGCGATCAGAATCCCTGTTCGGAAGGCGAGGAGTGCAGCCGCGATACGGATTGCCCCGTAGGTGAGGCTTGCGGCGACGATTGCACCTGTAGCGGTACGGATGGCGACGTTCCCGATGGCGATGGCGGCGGTGATGATGACGGCACCGTCGATGGCGACAAACCGGTGGGCGACTGCGAACTGGGTCCGGAAATTCTGGCAGAGCAGATCCTGGATTTCGGCTATGTCCCTTATAACACCGAGGTTGTGCGCACAGTCAACATCTCCAATCTCTGCGAGGGACGGACACTCACCGTTACGAGTATGGAAATCGTTTCCACCAGCACTGAATTCAGCCTGATCCAACCCCCGGATTTCCCGGCGATGATCACAGGTATTGCCGAATCGATCCAGGTGGATATCAGCTACAAACCACTCGACGCCGGTCCCGACGAGGCGGAACTGGTCATCAGCTCCGATGATCCCGACGGTCCCTTCCGGGTGCAGTTACGGTCCCAATACAAGGGAACGGCGGATATCGACGCCAACCCCAATCCGTTGGATTTCCATAATGTCGTCGTTGGAGATCCCGCTGCCGAGCGCACCTTGATTCTTAAAAACCTGCCAGGCGGTGAAAACGACAACGCCGTGCTGCGCATCAATGGTCTGTATCTGGAATCCGAATCTTCCGAAGTCTTTGCGGTCAACGCAAGCACATTGCCGCTACGCATCGGCCAAGGACAGGAACTGGAAATCACGGTTTTGTGCCATCCGCCGCAAATGGGCGAATTTAGCGACCGGTTGATCGTGGAAAGCAACGATATCGACGAATCCACCTATGTCGTGGAATTGAGTTGCACCGGTGTTGCTCCCGTTCTGAAAGTGGAAACACTACAGGCACAGAACACTTTGAATTTCGGTGAGCAGCGAGCGGGTGTGCCGGTAACGATCGAGTTGACCCTGTCCAACTCCGGCGGTGGTATGTTGATCGTGCAACCACCCGAAATGGTGGATACCTCTTCAGAGGCATTCAGCCTCGATCTGACCGCTTTCGCCAATGGCGAGATCGCGTTGGAAGCGGGACAACATGCGGCGCTGCCGGTGACATTCAACACGATGACGGTGGGTGAACACAGCGGACAGATCCGAATCGACAACAACACCTTCGGTTCGCAGAACTTCATTGTCAATCTGCGTGGAGAAGCGGTGCCTTCCTCGTTGCTGGCCGATCCGGAAGCGTTGCAGTTCCCGGAAACGCGCGTCAGTCAACAGGTTACGCGCACATTGACATTGACCAATACTGGTTCCTTGCCGGTAACGCTGGTAACGATCGGATTTGCGGAAACCAGCGACGTCTTCTCATTCGATGAAACCGATGTGCTGGAAAATGTGGTCCTGGAAAGCGAAGGCACACACGAACTGCACGTCACCTTCGCGCCGCTGGCGCGTCAGAATTACAGCGCATTGATTCATATCGTGACCGACGATCTGGTCACGGTTTCGCAGGATATCGCCGTAGGCGGCTTGGGTATCGCACCGGTGCTGGTCGTGACCGAACGCGACAATCCCGATTTCGTGGATCAAATCGATTTCGGGGAAGTGGGTTTGAACAGCACGGAAGAGCGTGTCCTGGATCTGGCCAATCAAGGCGATGCCGTGTTGACCATTCAGTCCTTGCAGATCACCACCAATTCCACGTTAGAGGAATTCTCTTTCGAAGATACCGGTTCGATCCAGATCGCCGCCGGCGGTCACGTCGGAGTGACCCTGCGCTACAGCCCGATTACCTATCCGGGCGAGGACATCGGCGGTTTCCTGATCACCGGAGACGATCCCTTCTCTCCCCAGGTAGCCATTGGGTTGTTCGGAATCGGTACGGACCAGCGATTGAGCGTGGCGCCCGTATCGCCTTTGGAATTTCCCGATACGCACTTCGCCGCCCAGAACGTGCAGCGCATCCGCCTGCGCAACTCCGGAATTTTAGGCGTATTGGTCGTCGATTCGCTGGAAGTACTGCCCGGATTCTATTCGGATGTCTTTGTGATTCTGCCGCCAGAACAAGGTTTGCCCTTTGAGTTGTATCCCGGCGAAGCCAATACGCTTGCGGTTGATATCGCATTTTTGCCGGTCGTTCCCGAAGGCGAAAGCAGCGAAGAACCCTTCGATTTCAATGCCACCGTGCAGATCACCAGCAACTCGTATCTTTCCACAACCAGCGATTACGAACTGGCCGGGCGCGGCGTTCCCTGCCCGGAAGGTTGGTGGGATCTGGACGACGATCCCAGCGACTGCGAATATCCCTGCGATATCAGCAACTACGGCGTGGAAATCTGCGACGATCTGGACAACGACTGCAACGGAGAAACCGACGACGGTGCGAACGTAACCAGCAACTGCACGCCGCCCGACTATGCACTGGCCATCTGCCCCTATGGATTCTGCGACTTTGAATGTCTGCAAGGCTACCACCGCTGCGGCGAACAATGTTATCCCGACGATGATCCCATGCACTGCGGCTCTGGGTGTCTGGAGTGTCAGGATGATGGCAATACGTGTACGTTTAATGTGTGTGAACAGGGGATGTGCGGTCATCAGATCGAAGAGAACCAATGCCTGATCGATCATGATTGCTATGAATATCGCGACTCGAACCCGGATAATGTCTGCCGGATCTGCCTGCCTTTCTTCGATCCAACAAGCTGGAGCGATATCGAAGACGGCGCACTGTGTGATGACGGTCTATTCTGCACCGTGGATGATGCCTGCTCGGCGGGTGATTGCACCGACACGCAGCCGCGCGACTGCTCCGAAGCCATTGTTGAGCCGCAATGTCAGGTTCCCGATTGTGATGAAGAGCACGATTCCTGCATCGCGCTGCCGGCAAACGTCGGCGAAGGCTGCGACGATGGCGATCCCTGCACGGACAACGACCGTTGCGGCGAAGATGGCGCCTGCGTCGGCGATCCACTGGAATGGATCGGCCAACCCTGCGACGGCAACGACGCGGATTTGTGCGAGGAAGGCGTGTTCACCTGTGAACTCGGTGAGCAGATCTGTACCGATATTTCCTCGGATACGCCGGATCTATGCAATGGCGAAGATGACGACTGCAACCCGGATACTCCCGATGGCACGCATGAAAGCTGGCTCTCCACCGCCTGCGACGGAACGGACACCGATCTGTGCGAAGAGGGACAGTATATCTGCCAGGATGGCAGCCAGGTCTGTACCGACACCAGCGAAAACAACCTGGACCTTTGCAACGGCGAAGACGACGACTGCAACCCATTGACCGCAGATGGCTCGGGTGAAAGCTGGTTGCAGACCGCCTGCGACGGAACGGACACCGATCTGTGCGAAGAGGGTCTGTACATCTGTCAGGGAGGCAATCAGGTCTGTACCGACACTACCGACAACACCCGCGACATCTGCGATGGTCAGGATAACGACTGCAACCCCGACACACCCGATGGATCGGATGAAAGCTGGTACGGCACGGATTGCGACGGCGAGGATTCGGATAACTGCAAGGAAGGGATTTACTCCTGTATCGACGCGCAACAGAGCTGCTCCGATAATACCGGCGACAATCTGGAACTCTGCGACGGCGTGGATAACGACTGCAACGTCTTTACGCTGGACGGACGAGATGAAGACTGGTACGGCAACGAATGCGATGGCGAGGACGCCGACTTATGCGCGGAAGGAATTTTCCTGTGCTCCGAAAGTGCGCAGATCTGTAGCGACAATACCACCGACAACCTGGAATACTGCGATGGCCAGGATAACGACTGCAACCCGAATACGGCGGATGGCGCGGACGCCGTTTGGCTGGGCGATCCCTGCGACGGCGAAGACGCCGACTTGTGCGAGGAAGGCGTTTTCCAGTGTGTAAACGGAGACAAAACCTGCGACGATACGACGTCAAACAACCTGGAATTGTGTAACGGCGAAGACGACGACTGCAATCCCTTTACAGCCGACGGCAACGATGAAGAGTGGCTTGGCAATGCCTGCGACGGCGAAGATACCGATCTGTGCGAAGAGGGAATTTTCCAATGCGTCGATGCAGCGCAAAGCTGCTCGGATACCACCGGCAACCTGCTGGATCTCTGCGACGGCGAGGACAACGACTGCAACCCCGCCACCATCGATGGCCAGCATGAAGCCTGGTATGACACTCCCTGCGATGGACCCGATAGCGACTTGTGCAACGAGGGGAACTTTACCTGCCAGGACAGTGTGAAAACCTGCAACGATGCCAGCGACGACACACCGGATCTCTGCAACGGGCAGGACGACGACTGCAATCCCTACACCCCGGACGGAGCCGACGAAAGCTGGTTGGGTGACGCCTGCGACGGCGAGGACAGCGATTTGTGCGAAGAAGGTTTCCTGCGCTGCGTCGATGGCGGGCAGAGTTGCTCGGACACGACCGGCGCGAACCTGGAATTGTGCGACGGGCTGGACAACGACTGCAACCCCGCTACCGCCGACGGCGCCGACGCAACCTGGCTTGGCGATGCCTGCGACGGTAACGATGCGGATCTGTGCCAGGAAGGAGTGTACGTCTGCTCGGGTGCCGCAAAAACCTGTAATGACGAGAGCGGCGACACCCCCGATTTGTGTAACGGCCAGGACGACGACTGCAATCCCATCACGCCGGACGGTGCACACGAGAGCTGGCTGGGCACGGCCTGCGATGGAAGCGACAGCGATTTGTGCGAAGAAGGCTTTTTCCAGTGCGTCGATGGCGGGCAGAGCTGCTCGGATACCAGCGGAGAAAATCCCGAACTTTGCGACGGCTTGGACAACGACTGTAACCCCGCCACCGCCGACGGTGCGGATGCAACCTGGCTAGGCGATCTCTGTGATGGTAACGACTCGGATCTGTGTGAGGAGGGTGTGTATATCTGTTCGGGTGCCGCCAAAACCTGCAACGACAACAGCGCGGACACTTTGGATCTGTGCAATGGGCAGGACGACGACTGCAACCCCGCCACCTCCGATGGCGCGGATGAAGCCTGGTTCGGCACGGCCTGCGACGGAAACGATGCGGATTTGTGCGAGGACGGCAGCTATCAGTGCATCAGCGGCGGTCAGCAGTGTGTGGATGATCCCGGTTTCGGTGCGGAGCTATGCAATGGCGTGGATGACGACTGCAACCCCGCCACTCCCGACGGCGCCGATGAAACCTGGCTTGGTACGGCCTGCGACGGCAACGACGCCGATCTGTGCCTGGAAGGCGTGTTCGAATGCGCGTTTGGCTCGAAAACCTGTTCGGACACTAGCGGTGACAATCTGGAACTCTGTAACGGCAACGATGACGACTGCAACCCCGCCACCCTGGATGGCCGGGATGAAAGCTGGTTCGGCGATTCCTGCGACGGTCCCGACACGGATCTGTGCGAGGAAGGCAGCTACACCTGTACGGATTCGGTCAAAACCTGCACCGACGCCACGTCGAATAATGTTGAATCCTGCAACGGCGTAGACGACGACTGCAACCCCGCCACTGCTGACGGCGCAGATGCAACCTGGCTGGGAACAACCTGCGACGGCGTGGATACGGATTTGTGCAAGGAAGGCGAATACATCTGTCAGGATGGCAACCAGACCTGTAACGATACAACCGCCGACAACGTGGAACTTTGCAACGGCACCGACGACGACTGCAACCCGGCCACCGCAGACGGCTCCCAGGAAAGCTGGTTGAACGACGTATGCGACGGCCCGGACGATGATCTCTGCGAGGAGGGCGTATACGTCTGTAGCGGAGGCAGTCAGACCTGTACCGATACCAGCACCTCGTCTCTTGAACTGTGTGACGGATTGGACAACGACTGTAACCCCGCCACCCCGGATGGTGCGGATGCCAGTTGGCTGGGCACGGCTTGCGACGGCGCGGACAGCGATCTGTGCAAGGAAGGAAGCTACATCTGTAACAATGGCAGCCAGACCTGTAACGACACGACCGGCGACACGCTGGATCTGTGCAACGGTTCGGACGACGACTGCAACCCGGCTACCGCCGATGGCGCGGATGCCAGTTGGCTGGGTGATCCCTGCGACGGTCCCGACAGCGACTTGTGCCAGGAAGGCGGCTTCATCTGTAGCGGTGGAAGCAAAACCTGTGGCGACAACACTGGCGATTCGCTGGATCTGTGCAACGGCGTAGACGATGACTGTAACCCTGCCACCGCAGACGGTACCGACGCCACCTGGCTGGGCGATCCCTGCGACGGTCCCGACACGGACCTGTGCCAGGAGGGCTCGTTCATCTGCGATGGTGGCAGCAAAACCTGTAACGACGCGACCGGCAACACGTTGGATCTGTGCAATGGCGCAGACGACGACTGCAACCCCGCCACCGCAGACGGTGCGGATGCCAGTTGGCTGGGTGATACCTGCGACGGTTCCGACACGGATCTGTGCCACGAAGGCGTGTATACCTGTAGCGGTGGATCTCAGAGTTGCAGCGATACCAGCGGCAACAATGCGGAAATCTGTAACGGGGTGGACGACGACTGCAATCCCGCCACCGCCGACGGCACGGATGCCAGCTGGTTGGGCGATCCCTGCGACGGCGCAGACAGCGATCTGTGCAAGGAAGGAACCTACTCGTGCACCAACGGTAACCAGAGTTGCAGCGACACCAGCGGCAACGATCTCGAATTGTGCAATGGCAACGATGACGACTGTAACCCCGCCACCGCAGACGGCGCGGATGAATCCTGGCTGGGCGATGCCTGCGACGGTACGGATTCCGATTTCTGTGCGGAAGGCAATTTCTATTGTTCCTCCGGCAGCAAACTCTGTTCGGACACCAGTGGGAATAACGTGGAAATCTGTAACGGCATCGACGATGACTGCGATCCCAGCAGCGCCGACGGTGCAGATGAATCCTGGCTTGGAAACAGCTGCGACGGTCCCGACAGCGACTTGTGCACGGAGGGAATTTCCGTCTGCTCCGGCGGCAATCAAACCTGTACCGACACGACCGGCAATAACCTGGAACTATGCAACGGCGTCAACGACGACTGCAACGGTGCCACCCCGGACGGTTCGGATGAATCCTGGTACAACACCGCCTGCGACGGCCCGGACAGCGACTTGTGCATGGAAGGTGTGAACCTGTGCCAGTCCAGTCATCAGGTCTGTACCGACTCCACCGGCAGCACAACCGAGACCTGCAACGGTTCGGATGACGACTGCGACGGTTACACCGATGAAGACGATGCAGGCAATCCCCTTACCGCCGACTGCTACACCGGTCCGTCGGGCACCGAGGATGTAGGTATTTGTCACGGCGGCATGAAAACCTGCTCCGGTGGAAGCTATGGAAGCTGTGTCGGACAGCAGACACCGCAATCCACCGATGCCCCGGATTCCTCCGGCATCGATTCCAACTGTGACGGCGTCGATGGCGTCAAGGCGACATCCATCTTTGTGGCGACTCCGGCCAATGGCGGCAGCGACTCCAACAGTGGTGCATTCGGCGATCCGGTCGCAACCATCGCCCATGCCATCACGCTGGCCAATAGCTGCTCACCCAAATGCGATGTGCTGATCAGCAGCGGCACCTATACCGCCAGCGTTACGCTGGTTGCAGGAGTAGACTTGTTCGGCGGTTACGATCCCAGCACCTGGGCGCGCAATCTGTCCATTCAAACAGTAATTGTAGGAAGCACAACACGAGCGGTCATCGCCAACGGCTTGAGCAGCGACACCAAGTTGCAGGGCTTGACCATTCGCGGCAAGAATTACTCCAGCAGCGGTACAGCCACCTACGCTTTGTGGGTTAACAACACCTTGTCGGAGCGCCTGTTGGTGGATAACTGCTTGATTCAAGCCGGAAACGGTGGTCGCGGCGTCGATGGATCCAGCGGTTCTACCGGAGCCACCGGTAGCAACGGTGGTAATGGCTCCGGCGGCTCCGGCGGATCGCGAGGCACCGTCAATTGTAGCCCTTACGGTAGCGCCAATGGAGGCACCGGTGGCGGCTCCTGGGATTGCGGCAGCGGCGGTGGAGGAACAGGCTCGGCAGGAACGGATACCGCCAGCGGTGGCGGCGGCGGTTCCGCCGGTTCAAACAAATGCAGCGGTTGTGACGATACCGGCGGTAACGGCGGTGGCGGCGGAGCCGGATATGCCGGAGCAACCGGATCGCGAGGCAGCACCTCCAGCGACTCAGACGGCTATTTCTCCAGCGGTTACTGGTATGGTGCCACTAGTAGCTCAGGCTACCGAGGTAAAAACGGTACCGGTGGCGGTGGCGGCGGTGGCGGTGGAACCGACATCGACCCCTGGTATTGCGTCTTCTGGTCGGGTACGCAGATCGGCGGCGGCGGCGGCGGCGGCGGCGCGGGCGGCTGCGGCGGCTTACCCGGCACCGGTGGCGGTCAGGGCGGCGGCTCCTTCGGCATCGTGCTGATCGGTTCCACGATTCGAGTGACCAACACGGATATCGAACTCGGTGACGGCGGTAACGGCGGGTCGGGTGGCGCCGGTGGAAACGGCGGTGTCGGCAAAGGCGGCGGCGCGGGATACAATCCCAGCGGTGACGAAGCCGGTACCGGCGGCGGCGGCAATTCGGGCGGTGACGGCGGTGGCGCAGGTGGCTCGGCTGGCGGCTGCGGCGGTCCATCCATCGGCACGGCGCTGGTAAGCAGTTCGTCTATCGCAACCATCAATGTAAGCTATTCCGGTGGCAGCGGCGGAAGCGGTGGTGCTGGCGGCGCGGGTGGTCGCACCGGCGGCGATGGCTCTCAGGCCACGAGCGGGCAGACCGGCTGCACCGGTTATAAGAGCAACGTACGGACCTATTAGGTCTTTTGTAAGGGAATCCCGACCTCTTTCTTCAGTTATTGGAAGGAAGAGGTCGGGAACTCTTTAGATCTACAGCTTTTTAGCTTGGTCCTTTGAATGTCAGAATTCGATTAAATTCCTTGCCAAGTATTGCTCCATTTTCTATGATGACCCCCGTTAGTGTTAGTGATCAAAATCTGCACCGCAAAAAGTGAACTCGTTTTCAAAGCGATTGTTAACCGGCTGTATATGCAGCCCATTTCCAGACAGGTATGCTGATGAATCCGTGCATGAAGTATTGGTGTAAACGGCCTTTCGTGCCGTGGATGACAGGATTGTTTCTCGTCTGCTTGCTGCTGCCCTCTGTAGCCTTGGCATCTCCCTGGCGCATGATCGGATACGATGCCGGCGCAATCGGAAGCGGCAACAGCCAAATGACCTATGGCGATGGGCTGGGCGTAATGTTTACAAACCCGGCGCTGCTTTCGAGAATGGAAGAACAAATCGGTGCCGGATTGATCTTGTACAAACCGGAACTGGATATCACCCTGATGGATCGTCCCGCCGCGGCAGACGTTCCCTACACCTACTACGATACGGACGTGCAGAAATACCCGAACAATCCCGACCGCCCGTTGCCGACGGTGGAGCTACCCAATCAACGCAGCAACACCAGCGTAAGTGATGTCGAAACCTTCTTGAGCGCCGGATTTACGTATTCGTTCGGTCTTAAGGGCTTTCGCCTGGGATTATTGGCCATGTTGCCGCTGCGTAACGCCATTTCCATCAACACCTATTACTTCGATGAGCGCGAGCAGTTCTTCACCAACCAACTGCATTTCTCGCGCTTCGGTGAATGGTCACCCATCATCAATGGTATGCTGGCGCTGTCTTACATGCCGGTGAAATACATCTCGCTGGGTATGGCTTTGCAAGTATCAGCGGCTACCGTGGCGGTGATGGACATTTACATCCCGGAAGCGACCGTGCAGGATTACATGCTGGTAAATGTCGATACCAAAATGACCGGCACCGTACGTCCCATTGCTTCTGTGTCGATCGAGCCGACCGACTTCATGGCGTTGAGCCTGGTATGGCGTAACGAGTCGTATATGGCCATCGACGGCAAGGGCAACATGACACTGTGGAAAAACGACACCACTCCGGACTCCAAAACCATGCCGGAACAGATCGCGGTGGATTTCAAATATGCCCTCGATTTTGAGCCGATGGAAGTTGCCGGTGGTGTGGGATTCAACTACAAGGGTTTGAACGTCCAGGGTAACGTGACCTGGAATCGCTGGTCGCGCTATCGCGATCTGCAAAACATTCATCCGCAAGACAGCGCCACCTACGAAGACAATATCCCGTCCATTGATGGCGATGCGTTTAAATTCTCCGACACGATTTCGTTCAACCTGGGTCTCAGCTACAAATACCTGGATTACTATACCGTCAAAACCGGATTCGGTTTTTATCCGACACCGGTTCCCGCACAGATCGGACGTACGAACTACGTCGACAACGACACCTGGTGTGTCGCGCTGGGACATCGTTTCGACTTCCCCGTGATGGGCAAGAATTTTTATGCCGAGCTGGGATTCCAATTCTGGATGCTTAACGAACGGACCACCTACAAAGATCCGGACGCCCTCAAAGACGAAGTACCGGACGATTCGCTGCACCTGCTGGGTCAGACGGATGATCCCTTTGGTTCCACCCAGGGTCTGCAAACGAACAATCCCGGATATCCTGGATTTACGCAGAAGGGCTGGATGCTCGTGGCGTCGCTTTCCATCGGCTATAAGTTTTAAGGGCAGGAGGATATCATGAAAGTTACGTCTATTCTCTGTGTCGCCATAATCGTGGTGGCCGGAATCAGTCTTTTTGGTTGTTCGAAAACCGATGGAGAATTGCTGGAATTGGCCAACCTGCCGCAAACCTGCGCGGAAAATGCCGATTGTTCGGATAACGGCAGTGGAAGCTGCAACGATCAGGGCCAGTGCGACTGCACCAGCAATGCCGATTGTGATGCCTTTGGTTATTGCAACGACGAAGGAATCTGCATCAGCAACAAGCATTACCGCGCCTGCGCCGAAAACGATGATTGTACACCTTTCGGATATTGCAACGAGGAAGGTCACTGCATGGCGCAGTGCCGTGTTGATGACGACTGCTGGTTGTTCAACGACGGTGTAGACGGTGACGGCGAAGGTGGCAAGATCTGCGCCAACTGCATGTGCCAGCTACCTGAAAGCCTGCCTGAAGATGCCATAATGGGTTGCCCGGCGATCATCGCCACCGACTGGAGTTGCAACTACATGACCGACGATGTCTGTTCCTCGCATCATTGGATGAGCGGCTGTGGCGATCGTGAGTGTGCCGGATACGGTTGGCAGTATACCTGCGGGGAAGACAATCTCTGCGTAGACACCGGTCTGGATCTGGGTACGGTAGACGACAGCAAAAACGCGGCGGCATATACCGGCGTGTGGGGTACGGTCATGACTACGGCGGTGCGTACCAAAGGCTTGCCACTGGTGCCGTATCAGGACACGGTTTCGATTCACTACATGCTGACCAGGGTCTCACAAGAGGACGAAGGCGTCACGTTGAAGCACAAGCTGTGCACATTGGTCATCAAGAATTTCAAGGATGACAAGGTGTTCGATACGGATGTCGCCTACATGGTGATCCCCGAACCGTATTACAAAAACGTGGCGACGATCGTACAGCATACGGATTCGATGCCCAAACTGGAAGCGGGTGCAACGTTTGAAAGCGATCGCTTCTGGGAAGTGCGTGGCGCGTGGATCGACGATCCTACCAAAGAAGGCGTGCTTCCAGGTATGAAAGAATATAACAATTGCGAAGGCGATCAGGCCTGCATCGATGCCCTGTTCTTCGATCAGGACAAAGATGGACTGGTAGCCATGACGACGCGCATGACTGGCGCCTTGAACGGTGAAGTCTACTCGGCTCAGATCTGGTCGTCGGTGATCGAGGCCGAAGTTGTCGATGAAGATCGCATTTGGGCCATCAACAATCATACGAACGAGCAGTATCAGGTGAGCGCCAGTAACCCGCAGCTTGTGTATGAAATTGAGACGGTGCCCTATCCTGAAGAGGAACGTAGTTATTTCCGCATGTTGCGTATGACAGAAGATGCCACCTGCGAGGATGTCCTGGCGGAAAAGGAAAAGGATGGCAGCTGGCTTAATTTCTCCATCGGCATGGACCCGGAATGGACCCCGCCGGTAACTTCTGAGAAATAGCATTCTAAAACGATAATCGTCCATTTGGACAGTTAAGGCCGCGAGCAATCGCGGTCTTTTTCATTTCAGGATCATCGTTCGGCTCATAATCATTTTTACCGAATGCGACTCGTCATTCTGAGGCGCAGCCAAAGAATCTCTTATTATTTCAGATAGATCCTTCGCTAACGCTCAGGATGACACCAGGTTGCTCGTAACCCAATGTGAAAATAATTTTAACTGGCATTGGCAGCGTAGCATCCGACCCAAGAACTTAACCACCCCAAACTTCACACCACAAACACGACCTAATCTGTCACGCTCCTATCTACCCGTATTTACTGGTTTTTATCAATATTTTTCAGCGAGTAAGTTATCCTTTTGGGTACTACCTAGAAATTTTTACGTCCTGTAAGATTCTGAACGTGATTTTTTGGACAGGGTGCCTTTCGACTGAACCCTTATTTAAATCATTAGCATTGGGGTAAACAGCGATGATAGGTGTAACCGGTTCCCATATGGGCAGAGTCTACATACAAGATGCAAACGACCGATCAGTAGGCGGCGGAGACATTTCCGGCTAGCCGAAGTGAATCCAATCGGAATCTCGTAACAGCTCTACTTCAACTCCTGCACTTGCAACAATGCGTTAGAAAGAATTTCCGTTTTCCGTTTCGCTTTCAGCTTCCTACCAATATGACGAAAATGCTTCTTTATCGTGATCTCACGAAGATTCATTGCTCCGGCGATTTGTGAGTTTGTGTATCCAAAAGGAAGATAGGTCAGTGTTTCAATCTCTCGCTCGGTAAGCCCGATACGTGCAAGCGAACTAAAATCCGATTCCCGCTGGTCCGAATTCTTTGTAACAAGCAAGTAGCGCTTAGCGCCATCTCGGCTGCCTATCAGATGGGCAACCAGTTCGATGGTGGGGTTTGCTAAACTGCGTTTCAAATACCAAGGGCCACCCAAAGCAGGTAAATGCTCCTGCGGGGCGATCTCTTCATGAATCCAGCGCAGAATCGAAATCGGCATGTCGCCTGTGTTGTGCTTGCCTTTACCTGGTTGCAGCTTCGACAAGAATATCTCATCATGATATACAACATTCAAATTGTGGTTGAGAATAATGGCTTCATCATGATGCTGGTGCAGTAGTTCTTCGATGGACTGCTTAACCAGGTTGTTTTGTGCGTACAGTAACCAATTCTTGGTTTCGATCGACATCAACGGCAACAAGGCAGAGAGAAATTCACGGTCCTGTTCGGAAAAGGGATGCTTTTTATCCGTGCGATGCAAACTCAGAGAAATCAAAGCTCCTGGCGCTTTATGTAGTGAAGCGGCAAGGCAATACTGGGTGTCGGTATAGCGGTTCGCCTGACTCTTGATGAATTCGTGCTCTTCATTACGAGAATCGTGAATGAATCGATCGTAAACGAGATGGCGCTCCGGGACAATCAAGATCTGTTTCAGCAGATAATCATACTGACAGATCTTGGGGTATTCCTCCCACCAGGGACTGGTCAAATCGATATTATGACCGAGAAAGTCGTATCCAGCAGGGCAGTCTTTGCGAGGATTGGGAATCCCAACGAACAACCAGTCCACCGGCATATGCTTTTTAAGAAATTGGTGCAATAACGCCGGAAACTCGTGAAAGTCGCGCAAGTCATGAAGCTGTCCGCTCAGCTCGACCAAAACCTTTGCTGCACGTGCGATGTGCTCCCGACTTGCCATGCCTCACCCTCGATAAACTTGAGATTTTACATAGTGTAGCATGGCAATTCCCACATACAAAGAGAAACCATTTAGGGACAGGGTCAAGGCGAACACAAGGAATTCATTCAGGTATCCAACGATGATCCGTTATCCAGAACTTCTCTGATCTTTTTGGCGAGCAGTTTAGGAGTGAACGGCTTGCCAAGAAACTGAAGCCCCTTATCCAACACACCGTGGTGCGCAATGGTGTCTTCCGTATAACCCGAGGTATACAGCACCTTTACCCTTGGACGCGTCTGCAAGATATACAGGGCGAGTTCGTGTCCATTTTCTCCCGGCATCACCACATCGGTCATCAGTAAATCGATTTTTTGAGTGAGTTCGTCCGAAATGATTCTGGCCTCCGCACCCGATGCCGCCTCCAATACGGTATATCCCAAGCGCTTCAACATCTTTGCTGCAATCGAACGCACGACAGTCTCATCCTCTACCAGCAAAATGCTTTCCGTCCCACCCGGAAGTTCGGCAGAAAGTTTCTGCGCGGGCGTTTCTTCCAACTTCTCCGTCTGAGGTAGATAGACTCTAAAACAGGTTCCTTCACCAGGTTCTGAATAAACTTCAACATGACCTTCATGCTGCTTCACAATACCGTAAATCGTAGCCAGTCCCAGGCCGGTTCCTCGATCTTTAGGCTTGGTGGTGAAAAACGGTTCGAATATTCGTTGCTTCGTTGTTTCATCCATTCCGATTCCGGTGTCGCTGACAATCAACATGACATAGCTTCCGGGCGAAACATATTGATGGTGTTCGCAATAGCTTTCATTCAGCTCCACATTCGCGGTCTCGATCGTCAGGACTCCGCCATCCGGCATGGCGTCGCGTGCATTGACACAAAGGTTGATTACGACCTGTTCGATCTGTCCAGGGTCCGCAAGAACGCGCGGCAGATTTCGTTTCGGTGTAAACACGAAGGAAATATCTTCTCCAATCAAACGAACCAGCATTTTCAGCAAGTCTTCGATCAGTCGATTGATACTGATCACTTTAGGTTCCAGAATCTGCTTTCGGCTAAAGGCCAGAAGTTGGCGCGTCAATCCCGCTGCTCGATTGGTCGCTTCGCTAATTTCCTGTAATGAGTCCATAAGATCCGGTATGTCGGAATAGCTCATCATCGCCAGAGAAGCATGACCGGATATCCCGGTAAGGAGATTATTGAAGTCATGGGCGACGCCGCCGGCAAGGCGCCCGATCGCTTCCATTTTCAGCGACTGCATTAGCTGTTGTTCCAGACGTTCCCTCTCCTTCTCCGCAGCTTTGCGTTCACTGATGTCCCGAATCATGATGAGCGATCCAATTTGATCGCCTGTTTTATGCGGAGAACTATTGACCTCTCCGAAAAAGGAACTACCGTCCTTTCGCTTCATCCTAAGTTCCAAACTCTTGATTCTTTGGCGCTTAAGAATTGTGTCTTCTAAAGCGGCAGCCGCCAATGCAATATCCTGGTCCAGCAAAAACAGACTATAGTGCAGTCCAATCATGTCTTCCGGTTCAATCCCAAACATACTTGTGGAGATTGGAGAAGCATATAGGATTTGTCCCTCCTGACCGAGCAGGGCAATCAAATCCGAGGATTGCTCGGCAATGGATCGGAATTTCTGTTCGCTTTGACTCAGGGCATCCTGAGCGCGCTTCCGGTCACTGATGTCTCGAGTAATGCCCAACACACTGATAGGATTCCCGTCGTCATCTCGAACAAAGGATGCCGTCACCTCCGTCCAGATCGTTCCTCCATCATGAACGTACTGTTCCAACTCAAACACGCGAGAGCGATCCCGCTCCAAGGTAAGATCGTTGTCCCTGGCCAACTCTTCCGCCAGGGCATTTACAATGATTTCATATGATTCCGGCGTCATGTGCCCTTCTAATGGGGTTTCAATTGCATACTCAATGGAATGGCCGAAAAGTTTTTCAATGGATGGACTGATATAGGTGAAACACATCGATTCCAGCGAGAGAATCCAGATATTATCGCTGGCATTCTCGGCAACCAGCCTATAACGACTTTCGCTTTCCTGTAAAGCAGATGTGATTTTCCTACTTTCCGTAATATCGGTCGCAATTCCGCAAAGCGCGATCGGTCTGCCTTGTTTGTCATGAACCAACTGTGTACGGCAATCCATAATGTGCGCTTCTCCATCATTGGAGTAATTAACCACTTCGCCGCGCCAGTGGCCGTTTTGTTTGGTTTGGTCGACAATTTCTCGTTGAGTCGCGCCACAATTCGGATCTTCTCCGAAACTATGGATGGATTGTCCGATCATCTGTTCTTCGGATTTTCCAAAAAG
This sequence comes from Myxococcota bacterium, assembly GCA_965140415.1. Classification (GTDB taxonomy): domain Bacteria; phylum Myxococcota_A; class SURF-8; order SURF-8; family SURF-8. The sequence goes on along the minus strand of OZ223209.1, from coordinate 894,631 downwards.
CTCTAATTGAGCTTGATTGACATACGTGATGATGCCATTTAAGTCGGTAACTGTAACATGATCCGTAATCTGATCGAGTACCAGAGATTTGAAACGGAGATCCTCTTCTATCCGTTTCCTTTCCGTAATGTCTTGTACGCTACCGATAACAAGTTGCATGTCTCCCGACGACGAATAAAATCCTTTCCCGGTTGCATACCAATAGCGAATAGCTCCTGTGCCATCGATGATACGGTATTCTTCTTGCCAGCGAGTATGGTTTGCAATACCTGCTCTCGTTGTACTGATTATCCTTTCTCGATCTTCAGGGTGGATGAATCCGGATAACTCTTCTATCCTTTCAGGTAGCTTTTCTATATTCAGAAGTTTCTGTAAATCACCGAACCAGGAAAGTTTCCCGGTTTGATAATTCCATTCATAAACCACATCCGAACTGCTTTCCGCCGCCAAGCGAAAGCGTTGCTCGTTTTCGCGCAGAGAATGTTCCATTTCCTGGCGCATTCGATGAGTCTCGGTTATGTCCCGTACGACGCATAAAAGCGCTTGCTCACCTTCATAATAAATTCGGCTGCCGGATGCTTCGACAAGACAATGGTCGTTCTGGTTTGTCTTCAAGCGAACTCGCTGTAATTTGATCGACCTATCTCCGCGCTGGTAGGAACGATAGACTTCCATTAATTCAGCCCGGTCCCCTTCCTCCACATAATCGAATAGACTTGTACCGATCACTTGCTCAATTGGGTGGCCTATCATTTGTGAAAACGCGGGATTAACGTAGCGAAGTTGTGCATCGACTGAAATGCAAAAGCCTTCGTGAGCGGCATCCATGGCAGCTTTGTGCCTGCGTTCTTGTTCCAATAAAGTCTGGGTACGTTTTTCTAGTAAACGTTCTACTGCCAACAGGCTGTTTTCCCGATGTGCCTTGCGTATGATCTCAATCAGGTAATCGTGAGAACAGGGCTTGCGAACGAAGGCGCTGGCCCCCAGTTTCATGGCTTGTACCGCCAGTTCCGGTTCTTCATCCCCCGTAACCATGATATATACCGCCAACGGATTGACAACTTCGAATTCCTGCAACAGTTGCATACCAGTGGAATCTGGAAGGTGATGATCCAGTATCACCGTTTCCGGCTTGTGAGCCTTGAACATTTTACGAGCGCTGTCTCCATCATAAGCGACTTGAATATCGAAACCGACTTCATTCAACACACGCCCTAGATTGTTCGCCAGCGATTTACTGTCTTCCACGATCAGTAACCGAGACTTGATAAACGGCGTTCCTCCAGAAATAAGTTCCCGAACGAAGCGTAGCAGATCGTCAGCCTTATAGGGAGATCCCAGAAAAGCGTTTGCTCCAGCTTGATCGGAAATCGTCTTCGTATCTTCTCCGGCGAATGTAGCCGAATTAATAAGAATCGGAACTTCGTTTAAATGCCTATATTCCGGCGAGCGCAACAATCGGCAAAAGCGCCAGCCATCGATACCAGGCATATGGAGATCCGTGACGATCAAATGCGGTACGTTGTCACTTGGCTTCGTCATTTGCGCAAGCGCTTCTTCTGCGCTTTCGAAGCAATCGACGGCATACCCTTCCTTTTCAAGAATGGAACGCATCATTCTTAGCTGGAAGGGAGTATCATTTACAATGACAATATGTGCCTTGACCTCATTGGTTACTGACATAGTACTTTCCGAACTTAAGATTCCTGATACACGGTTACACGATTTCGACCGTTTTCTTTCGATTGATATAAAGCAGCATCTGCCTTCTTGATCTGTTCATCGAAATTCTCATTAGTGTGACTGACACTAGCCGTATAAACGCCCAGACTACAGGTTACAGTAATTCGCTGTCCATCGGAAAGCTCATATGGAGTTTCACCTGTAGTAAGGAGCACACGCTGTGCAACCTTTTCTCCCATTGTTTCATCGGTTTCGGGGGCAATGATCAAAAACTCTTCCCCGCCCATTCGGCAAACGATGTCTCCTATGCGAAGAAGTTTCTTTACCCGCTTGGAGAATTGCTTCAAGACAGCATCCCCGGCATCATGACCGAAATTGTCATTAACCCTTTTAAAATGATCGATATCGACCATAATGAAAGTGGCAGGAGGTGGAGAATACTCCGTCTCTTCAAATTGACGCTTTAAATTGCGATGCAAGGCAAGACGATTGTAAAAACCGGTAAGCTCATCCGTTTGTGCCAATTCATCAAGTTTTCTATTGGCATCGAGCAGTTGCCTTTGCAGATCGACTATCCGCTGCCCGGCACGAATGCGAACTTCCAGTTCCTTGCTGTCAAATGGCTTGGTAATGTAATCATCCGCACCTTGCCTGATGCCTTCGATGATTTCATCTCGGGCGCTTTTACCTGTCAACATAATCAAATATCGAAACAAATCATCATTGTCGGAACGAAGTGTCTTGATCACTTCCAAGCCGTCCATTTCCGGCATTTCCCAGTCGATCAACGCCAGCATCGGGGCATCGGGTTGCTGCAATATCTGCAAAGCCTGCATGCCGTTTTCAGCCAGAAGCGCTTTGTAACCCAGTTTGGCGACGAATCCTTCCATGACCATACGAGACGTGAGGTCATCTTCCGCTATGACGATTTCCAATCGATCTGCTTTGTTGTCAAGCATTGATCCAGCCTTTCTTTTCTAAAAGGTGAACCACAAGTTCGAATTCATTTGTCAGCCCATTAAAAGATTCATAGGCTTTATCGCTGTCGCCATCCTTCATGTAATTTTCGATTTTCAGTGCCATTTCGTAGAGCGCCATCGCACCTGCATTGCCGGCGGCACCTTTGATCGAATGAGCCTGGCGTTTAATCGCTACCAAATCAGTCGTTTCGAATAGATCTTTCAATTTCTGAATCTGAGCGCCCACATCTTCAACAAAAGCCGTCAAGATTGTTCGCATCAATTCCTCATCCCCACTTAAACGCTCCAACAAAGCACTTTCGTCAAACAACGAATCTTCTACCAGAGAGGTATTCTCTTGGTTTAATCCATTAGGCTGCTTGTGGGCCCGTTTCGTTTTCTCTATGACTTTATTGATAATATGCTTAAGCTCTCCTTTATTAATCGGTTTGGAGAGATAGTCATCCATGCCAGCTTCCATGCAAGCTTCCCTATCGCCTTTCATTGCATTGGCGGTCATCGCGATAATTGGAATATCATGTTGCAGAACAGAGGAAGCCTCCGAACGGATCAGACGAGTTGCTTCCAGCCCATCCATTTCCGGCATTTGCATATCCATGAATACTAAATCGAAACGGTTGTTGCAAAGTCGTTCGACCGCGATCTTCCCATTATCCGCTGTAGACACAGTGAACCCCATTTTCCCAAGAATTTCCTGTGCAACCATTTGATTGAATGGGTTATCCTCCACCAACAGCGCCTTCATCTCATACGTTTTCTTTTCGGCCAAAGAATGCCGCGTGATGAGTTTGTCTGTCTTTGGCTGTTTTCCATCTATATTGTTTTCACTGATAGCTGTCACTAGGCAATCAAACAACTGGGAGCGCTTAATGGGTTTGGTAAGGTACGCATTGAATCCGATGTCTTTCAATATCGCAGCATCCCCTTTGCGCCCCACTGAAGTCAACATTACGAGGATGGGATTTCCCATATTCGTGGAATTGCGAATAGTTCTTCCGATCTCCGCGCCATCCACATCGGGCATTGCCATGTCCAGCAAGACGATCCCATAAGGATCGTTTTTCAGTTGAGCTTCTTCCAAACGACGCAGCGCTTCTGTACCGTTTTCTACGATCTCAAATCGACAATCCCAGGATTCCAGCATCGCTTGTAGCACCATACGATTGGAATCGTTGTCGTCAACTCCGAGAATACGAACCGATCGAATGTCGCCTGGAAGTTGTTCCATTTTATCAGGAGGCTGATCCGCTTGCATTTTCATGCGCACGGTAAACCAGAACGTTGAGCCATGGCCAGGTTGGCTATCCACCCCGATTTCTCCTCCCATCAATTCGGATAACCGCTTGGAGATCGAAAGACCAAGCCCCGTCCCACCAAAACGTCGCGTGGTAGAAGAATCCGCCTGAGTAAACGGCTGGAACAACTTTTCCTTTTCCGAGAGAGACAGGCCAATGCCGGTATCGCGAATGTCAAACCGAAGCAGGACATTTGGATCGTTTTGTTCTACCGCACGAACATGAATGGAGACCTCTCCCTCATTCGTGAATTTTACCGCATTGTTGGCCAGATTTGTAAGAATCTGCCGAAGTCGCCCAGGATCTCCAATCAATCGGGTTGGAACTTCTGGCGGCAGGAAGCTAACAAATTCCAGCCGCTTCTCATAGGCTCTAATGGCAACAATATCACTAATATCCTCTACCAAGGTTCTCAAGTTGAATTCGATTTCTTCGATGTCCAGCCGATCGGCCTCGATTTTGGAGTAATCCAGGATGTCATTGATCAGGCTTAAAAGCGAATCCGCGCTTTTCGCGATTACCGAAACGTATTCCTGCTGCCGTTGCGAAAGATCCATATCCAGTAACAAGTCCGCCATACCCACAACGGCATTCATTGGTGTACGGATTTCGTGGCTCATGTTCGCAAGGAACTGGCTCTTTGCCGTATTGGCCACTTCAGCTTTCATTGCCAATTCATGGGCCTCAATATTGGCGTTTTCCAATTGGCGATTCGTCTCTAACAATTGCGCTTGAGCGCGCTTCTGATCCGAAATATCCCGAATTAGGCCGATTGCATGCCATTGGTCTTCAATCAACACGGATGAAAGCGATAACGAAACGGAGATTTCCTTTCCATCATTCCGAATGGCTTCCAGTTCCAGTGTTTTTCCTACTGCATCTCCTTGACCGGACTTCTTGAATTTTTGAAATGCAGAATGGTGAGCCGCAAGGTATTTCTTGGGCGCGATGATTTCATGAAAATTCTTACCGATCATTTCCTCTGCTCTGTAACCCAGAATACTTTCCGCAGATGGATTCCAAAAGGCGACGTTCCCATCGGTATCGATCATGATAATGGCATCTTGAGCGGCATTGGTAATGGCGGCAAGGCGGGCTTCATTTTCCTCAAGCGCCTTTTCTGCCTTTTTACGCTCGGAGATGTCCGTATGCGACCCTGCCATTCGATATGGGCGTCCCTCTTCGTCGCGAATCGCCTCTCCGCGCGAGTGAATGTCCACATAGTGACCATCTTTGTGCTTCATCCGAAATTCAATGGAATATCGATCTTTTTTTCCTCTTAGATAGTCATCCAGATTTTCGTTAAAGGGCTTTATGTCATCCGGATGAATATTATCAAGTAAGGATTTATACAGATTGGCCAATTCGTCGTCGCGATACCCAAGCATCTCTTTCCATTTGCTGGAAAGAAACAAGACATCTGTACGAAGATCCAAATCCCAGATTCCATCTTGCGATCCATTTACCGCAAGCATGAACTGCTCACGGCTTGTCTTCAATTCATCCGTGGTATGCATCAGATTTCGATTCGAAATGGTCAAGCGAATCGAGAAAACAAGAAGAATCATCAACAAGGCAATCGCAAACACTCCGGCTAACCAATTTTGCTTGATCACCTCCCACATCGAGACTTTGCCATAATCGCGAAATGGTCCATAGCGGACATTCCTAAGTAATGAGCTTACGCTCTCGTAATGCAATGGTGCAGTCCAACCTGCAATTTGGGCATCTGTCGCGGCTTTGTCGTTGCTATCGATATTCATCAGTGCGGCAGCAACAAGGGACATGATCTTTAGTGGAACATGTGAAAGTGCGGCAAACGGCCATTCCGGATAAAGTGCTGTAGAATGAACAAATGGAAATGTCATGTGGCTTTTAGGATTTAGGACGCGTATGTCCGACATTTGAATCTTGCCAACTTTCGCCATACGTTCCAGCGTGTCCGTTCGGACGGTACCCGCATCCGCCTCCCCGCCAAGTACGGCATTCACTACTGCATAATGTGAACCGCCGAAGGATAAAGTCTTAAAGTCTTTTTCTGCATCGATGCCGTTTTGCTTCAATTCAACTTTTGCCGCAAGCCATCCTCCCAGGGAGGAGGCATCTACAGCTGCAAATTGTTTCCCGACTAAATCTTTAAGTTCAAAAAGATTGGCCATATCCGACCGGGTGAAAATCACTCCACCAAAAAAGACGGTTTGTGTGTCCCCCATTTGACTGACGATGGTTGTGATACGTCGAATGCCGTATTCATATTCCAGTTCGATATAATGAACGGGATTCGTTAAAACAAAGTCAATCGTACGATCCTTTACCGCAGTGAGTAAATCGTCAAAATCCAAAGGAACGATCTTGAAATGTGAGTTTTTGATGTTCCTGGATAAATAGTCCGCAGTAGCATGCCATCGTTTCAGACAATCGGTTTCGCCCCGATTGGCCAGTACGCCGATTCGGTAGGTAGACGGATGATCCTGCATTTTCGTCGGGTCATAGTCCATGGGATCGAACAAAACCATGCTGCCTTTTGGAAGCAGCTTTTTATCAATGCCAAACAGGAGGAGTTGTCTGAAATCAAACAGCAAGCGATTTTGGTTATCCCGAATAATCGGCAGGGAAGAGGCGGATTGTCCCTCCAAAACTCGTAGGATAAGCTTGGCGGCTGATAGCCCCTGAGTTCTGGCGTGAACCATCTTTCCGCCGACGACACCATAATTTAAATAGAAGTCCCAAAGAGCAAAAACCGGGGCCTGGCTTGCCTTGGTTATCAATTCCGAGCTTGCTTCATAATCATAATAGTGCCCAAGTTTATCTCGGTTCCAGGCAATGAGAAGAACGATATCCGATGCTGGAATTCGCTTGACCTCTTGCAACAGGGCAGAAGTGTCCATGTTGCTATAATAACGAATCGGCTTGTCCAGCGGAGATTCGGCGAGTTGATTCTGAAGTCGCTTGCGTTCCAAAAGAGCGGTGACGGTTCGATCGTGGATAACATGAATCGCTTTCGCTTGTGGGTGTAACTGCAAAGCGATTTTTAGGGTTTCCAAACCTTCCGTTTCATCCAGTACCCCTGTTATATTTTTCTGACCGGCAATCATGCCGTCAGAAAAACCATTGATACCGGCAAAAACAATCGGTACGTTCGGGAAAAGTGTGGAACGCCGCTCCAATATAAACGTCAATGCATTATTGTCGACCAGAACCAGGATATCGATACGAATGTCCCGGTATTTGGATTTAAGAAAACGAGCCATCGTTTCCATTTGATCGACTTGTGGATAGCGCTTGGAGTCCAGGTATTCGTTGTGAATGACCAAATCCGATCTTTCGGACAGACCTTCGGCCAAACCACTGGACAGGCTGTCCGTCCAGGAAAGACCTTTGTGATAGGAATGCAAAATCAAGATGTTCTTGGATTCTGCCTGTGCAGCAGTTGGGATCATACAAAATGACAGAAAGAGCAGGATAAAAACAAAGGCTTTTTTAATTCCCAGTTTTCGGTAGATTGAAGCTTCATCCAGACGAATCACGGGCTATCCTTTCCCACAGTAGATTCGATCATTCGCCGAAAAACAACTACCAGAGACCAGTTACTGTACTTCAGCTTCGATAGAAGAAACCAACCGCTCGAAAGCTGAATTCGGTTTCACTTCCCTGACACTTCTGAATTTGTTAGCTGTGAACTACTTACTTCTACCACACGACACAGAAAAGGATGGAACAGTCCCTAAAATATATACCGGGTTGCAAATTGCTTTTCCTCGCACGAAACAACCGTCATTCCACGCTTTGGCAAAGAATCAAAAACTTTGAAGAAATCACTTAGGATTCTTCCGATTCACTTCAGAATAACAGTCTCATTCAACCGCCGAAATAAAACAGCAACCCCTTTCTAATCATACAAACAATTCACAATATTGCAAGAGACAACGATTTTAGGTTGTGGATGGATCATAAATTCCAACCCTTTGTTTGAATCGCACTAACTTGTACATGTAATTCTTATTCTTTCTGAAGATCGGGAAATGGAGAGATTACATCAAGACCGGTAACAGCGTGTTGTATGCTCACAAATCTCTTTTATTGCTGGAGACTTGTTCTCCAACACTAAAAGTTTAAGCACCTGGCCCCAATCCTGACACGTTACTCATAACAGGCTGGATATATTTGCTTTTATTGTGAATTAAACTACCTTCGCCTAAAGGCGAAGGATTTATGGGTGGTCGTTCAACGGCGTGACGACTCAAGTCGTCACGCATCTTCGCCCTCAACTCTGAAATTGGCTCCACCGTCCGGCGGTTCCCCTTCTTCCTGCAATCGGATATATTCCTGAATCGTCTCATCCGTCACATTACCGCTGCTCGCAACAAAGTAGCCTCGCGCCCACAAATGACGACCCCAGAAAGCTTTTTGCACGTGCTTGAACTCCATCATCAGTTTCCGTGACGATTTTCCTTTGATCTTCTGCATGATCTTGCTTGGAGACAAATTCGGAGGACACGACACGAACAGATGAACGTGATCTTTGGCTACATGCCCTTGCAGTATTTCGATCTCATTCGCCTTGCAAACTTCAATTACCAAATCCCTTAGTCGCTTGCCTACCGCGCCGGAAAGAATGGGTTTCCGATACTTCGTTATCCAAACAAAGTGATACTTCAGGTCGAAACGCGAATGCGAACTGGTGCGATATTTCTCCATGACAAAGACATTATCACGCTCAATTGAAAAACCTCAAGGTTTCGCCTAAAGGCGAGGGATTTAAACCCATCGACTGACATTAAAAATTACAGAGAAAACGGAGAGCGATGCTCACATCCCCCACTAAGCCTTCTTGCTTTTGCTGCCGTTCTTGCAGGGTTTGGGAAGTTTGGCTTCGATTTTCTTTTTCAGCTTGGCCTGAACCGTAGCGAAATCACCCTTGATCGAGCAACCCGCCGCGTTATGGTGTCCGCCACCGCCCAGTGATTTTGCGATGGCCGCCACGTTGACCGAGCCTTTCGAACGGAAGCTGGCTTTCAGCGTACCCGGGGTCTTGGTATCGCGAATCAACACCGCCACCTCTACGCCGTCGATGGCGCGAGCGTAATTGATGAAGCCGTCGGTCATCCATTCTTGCGCCCCGCTCTTATCGAACATCTCTCGACTGATAAACAGCGTCGCGTACTGGCCGCAATCGGACACATTCAGGGTATCCAGCGCCAAGGATAACAGCTTCAATTCCGCCAACGGACGACTTTCAAACAGCTTGGTCGTTACATCCCAGGGATTGACGCCGTGCTCCAGCATTTCACCGGCGCAACGGAAAGAATCGCTATTGGTGTTGGAATACCGGAACCCGCCCGTATCGCTGACGATGGCCACGTACAGATTCAGGGCGATATCGTAATCGATCTCTACCGGATAGGCATGCAGCACATCCACCACCAGTTCACCGGTAGAAGCACGGTTGGAATCCACGTAATCGTGATCGCCGAACGAGTCGCCATTCAAATGATGATCGACCTTTAAAATCGTACCCAGCCGTTCCCGGCTGTCACCGTTAAACAGATGCTCGCCGAAACGGTCGGGGCTGGAAGCATCCAGCGTAACGGTGGTATCGAAACGTTTTCTGGGGTGCAGCTTGGAAACCATCTGCTCGCTACCCGGCAGAAAGCCCATGTTCGGAGGTAGGCCGTCGCCATTGTAGGCCACAACTTCCTTCCCCATTTTCTGTAGCGCTAACATCATGGCCAGGGTACTGGCAGCGGTATCGAAGTCAGGGTTGAGGTGACTCAGCAATAATACTCGTTTAGCCTCGCGCAGCCGTTCAACCAACCCTCTAGGCACCGTCATCGTTGGTCTCCTCTTTGATCTTACGAAGCGTGCTTTCGATACGTTCCCCATAGTCTAATGCGGGGTCCAGAATAAATGCCAGTTCCGGTGCGCGCCTGATGCGCAAATTCGCGCCCAGTCGCCCGCGCAGAAACGCAGCCGTATTGTTGAGCCCCTGCTGAATGCGCTCGCGCGTTTCTTTGTCACTATGATGGGTAGAGTAGTAAATCTTGGCGTGCTTTAAATCTTCAGTGCATTCGACATCGGTAAGCACGATATCCATCACGCGCGGATCTCGCACTTCCCGACCCAATAAGGAGCTCAACTCTTCTTTAAGCAGGCGGTTCAACCGCTGATTGCGCTTGAAATCGGGCCGTCTGGTCATTACATCATCCTATGTTCTGGGGAAGCTTGGCCGAGGGAGGCACTTCCACCGTGCGGAAAACCTCGATCTTGTCACCCACATGAACATCGTTATATCCGTCGATACCGACGCCGCACTCAAAACCGGATGCGACTTCCGCCACATCTTCCTTGAAGCGCCGCAACGAACCGATCTTGCCGGTGTAGATGACCACGTTGTCGCGCAACAAGCGCACCTGGCTGTCGCGATGTACTTTGCCGTCCAGAATATAGGAACCCGCAATGGTTCCGATCTTCGGAATGGTAAAGGTTTCGCGCACATCGATGTGACCCACAACCTCTTCGCGCAGTTTCGGAGCCGCAAGGCCGAGCACGACGGCACGGATGTCTTCGACGACATCGTAAATGACCGAATAGTTTCGAATCTCCACACCTTCGGATTCGGCCAGCACCTGGGCTTTGGATTCCGCACGTACATTGAAACCGACGATCAAAGCCTTGGAAGCGCTGGCAAAGAGCACATCGCTTTCGGTGATGCCGCCGACGCCCGTGGAAATGATGTCCACTTTGACTTCGTCGCTGCTTTCTTTCTCCAACGTATCGCGTAACGCTTCAACCGTTCCCTGCACGTCACCTTTGACAACCAGGGACAAGGTGGTCAGTTCACCCTCTTTGGCGCGCTGCACCAGTTCTTCCAGGCTCACGCGTGAAGTCTTGGCCAGTTCCTGCTCCCGCTTCTTGCGATAGCGGTTTTCCGCGATCATCTTGGCCTGCTTCTCGTCTTTAAGCGTATTGAACATTTCACCGGAAGTCGGCACTTCATTGAAACCTAAAATTTCAACCGGAGTAGCCGGACCGGCTTCTTCCACACGCTGTCCCAGATCGTCGATCATGGCCTTGATCTTGGAGGTCTGCGCGCCGCTCACGAAGTAATCGCCTACGCGGAATGTACCCTGCTGAACCAACACGGTACCAACGGGTCCGCGACCGCGATCCAACTTACCTTCGATCACGATACCTTCACCCTGCTCGCGCTTGGGATTGGCCTGTAATTCCAGCACTTCCGCCTGTAGCAGAATCATCTCCAGCAACTGATCGATGTTCTGCCCGGTTTTGGCGCTCACTTCCACGATAATCGTATCGCCACCCAAGTCTTCCGGAATCAGTTCGTGCATCATCAACTGCTGACGTACATGAGCCGAATTGGCATTGGGTTTGTCGATTTTGTTAATGGCGACAATAATCGGAACCTTGGCCGCCTTGGCGTGATTGATCGCCTCGATCGTCTGCGGCATGATGCCATCATCCGCCGCCACAACCAACACGACAATATCCGTTACCTGCGCACCGCGAGCACGCATGGAGGTAAACGCCTCATGCCCCGGCGTATCGATAAACGTAATGCTTCCGCTGCTGCGGCGTACCACATACGCACCGATATGCTGCGTGATACCACCGGCCTCACCACCGGCAACATTCGCTTTGCGGATATAATCCAAAATACTGGTTTTTCCGTGATCGACGTGGCCCATTACCGTAACGACCGGGGACCGAGGAAGCATTTCGCCCGAATCGTCCTGCTCGGAAATGCTTAGAATCTGGTCTTCCTCGAAAGCCACGTTTTCGACTTCGTAGCCGAAGTCATTGGCAACCAGCATTGCCGTATCCAGATCGATAGCCTGGTTCATATTCACTTGCAGGCCCATCTGAATCAACGCCTTGATAATGGCCGTCGCCTTGATTCCCATGCGCTTGGCCAGTTCGGAAACAATAATCGTATCCGTCGCCAACTTGATGATACGTTTGCTGGCCTTGGGAACGGTGATCTGAGTTTGAACGAACTCATCCTCAACGTAACGTCCCCTTTTGCCTTTACCGCCGCGACCACGACGATTGAGATAACTATCGTCGATCACCTGTCGCTTGCGAGTCCCTTTGCCTCTTTTACGACGGTCATCGCGTGAGAAGGGATCACCTCCACCGAAGTCTTTACCACGCCGTCTGCCCCCATCCATGATCGGGGGAGCAATCTCGACCGGACCGTTCATCACGTTGTTACGCGATGCCGATCTCGAAGGAGCATTGGAAGAAGCACCGGGGCGTTGCTGTGGCCGTCCCCCGCCAGGACCCGGACGACGACGATTGAGCGGCGTTCTTTGCGCGGGCTCCAGATCGTCCAGATCGATACGCTTGACAATTGTAGAAATCGTGCGGGTTTTCTTGGGCTTGCGCTTCTTGGGTTCTTCTTTCGTTTCTTCTGCCGACTCTTTGGTATCGGCTTTCGCTTTTTTATCCGCTTTGGTTTTCTTCTTCGGTTCAGCAGCAGCCTCGGCTTCCGGTTTCGCCTCTTGCTCGGCAACCGGTTCCGATTTCTCTTCTTCTACGCTTTCAACCTGGGCCTCGTCCTCGGAAGTGACCTGAGCAGCAGCTTCTTCCTTCTCCGGTTCCGGCTTCGGCGCTTCTTCCGATACCGGCGCAACCTCCGGAGGCTCAACCGGCTCGGGTTCTTGCACTTGCTCGACAGCTTCTGTGGCTTCTGCGGTTTCCGCCTCTGTCGGCTCCGTAGAATCTTGTTCGGAATCAGAAGGTTCTTCCTCCGAGCTGTCGACACTTTCGTCCAGCTGCTCGGTGGCGACTTCCGTTGCCTGCTCTTCCGATGTATCGGATTCGGTCACAGCCATTTCGGCAGACGAATCCACTTCATCCGTTTCTTCTTCCGAAACAGACGGTTCTTCCACCACCGGCTTGGGAACGGCTTTTGCCTTGCGCACCACCGCTCTACGGCGAATGACACCCTTGGCTACCCGCTTCTCAACGACCTGCTCGCTCTTGGCCTGTTCGATCACCTGCATGATCTTATCGACTTCATCGTCCTGCACGCCGGCCATCTTGTTTTTGATGACCACTCCGGCCTTGTCGGCGATCGTCGTCAGTTCGTCGAATTCGATCCCAAGTTCCTTGATGAGCTCATATGCTCGCCGTTTGCCCATGCGCCCTACCTCTTTCAAATTGGCAATCCACACGATGGCTAATCGCTTCGTAAATCGCGCCATCCCGTATGATCTTATCGGCGAATGCCTGCTGCACCACCAGTACGACCGCGCGTGGGGCTTTCCCCAACACATGGCCGATTTCGTCCCTATTCAAAGCTCGCAGAACGGTCAATTCCAGACCCCGCCCTTTGCTTTCAAAGCGATCGCGGCTATTGTCCGAGGCATCCTCGGCAATTAGCAGTACGCCACGTTTTCCTCGCTTCAATTCAACCGATACGTTATTGCCGCCCGAAATCACGGCACCAGCCTTGTTCGCCAGCGCCAGATCCTGCAACAATCGCTCACGATTGATCCGCTTCAGGTTGTCCCACAAGCGTTCAGTTTCAAAGACCAGGTTTTTTTGTCTCAACGATCGAAAAAAACCTTTGCCACCCTGGGCACGTTCAAAGCAGCGCCGGTTGGGGAACAGATACGCTCCACGCCCGGGCAGCCTTCGCCCATAATCGATTTCTATCACACCTTCCGGCGAAGCAACCAGTCGGATCAGTCGATCCTGGTCGAATTCCTTTCCGCAACCCACACAAGTACGCTGCGGAACCGGTCGCTTCCCGGAAGACATCTACGCCTCTTCCTTCTCCGTCGCCTCAGAAGCATCCGACTCGGTCGGTTCCGTTGCATCTTCAACGGGACTTTCCTCGGCGGCTTCCGTTTCCGCAGCCTCGGCGCTTTCCTCTGCCGAAGCCTCTTCGGCTACCGCTGCTTCCGTAGCTTCCGCAGTCGCATCTTGCTTCGCGTCCTCAGCGCCGTCTTCAGCAGCATCCGCATCCGGAGAATCGGTTCTCTGCTTGGCGGAATGCAGAATCGCGCGCGTCTTGCGCATGGAAACATCGAACTTCTCCGAAAAATCCTTCGGATCGAAGTCGGCATCAATAACATCCTGGATGGTGTAGTAGCCGGCTTCTTTGAGCCGCTCCATCAATTCCTCGTCCATGTTCTTCAATCGCATCAATTCCGGGCGACCGTCGTTCGGAGCGGAAGCGGACTTGGGTTTGGCCGCAGCCGCTTTGCGTCGTTCACCACCGCGCTCGTCATCAACGATTTCACGGTTCGCACGCATTTCTTCCTGCAAGGCAGTAGCCAATGCAACCAAATCATCCGCCCTGTTGTCATTCAAGCCGGGGATGATGCGCAAATCGTCCATATCCGCCCGAATGATATCTTCGAGGGACAAGAACCCGAGCCGTGTCAAGGTGCTGGCCAGTTCATCGTCCACACCATCGATGCGCTGGAAGGTCTCGCGAGCCTGCTCGGCCATCTTCTCGACCTTGGACTCACTCTGAATGTCGATCTTCCAACCACTCAACTGCGAAGCCAGGCGCACGTTCTGACCGCGCTTACCGATCGCCAGTGAAAGCTGGTCATCGGGCACGGTGATTTCCATGGCATGCGCTTCTTCATCGATCAGCACCTGGCTGACGACAGCGGGGGCCAGGGCGTTACAGACGTAACGAACGGGATCGGAGTTGTAGGTAACGATATCGATTTTCTCTCCGCGCAGTTCTTGCACGATATTCTGAACGCGCGTTCCCTTCATACCGACACAGGCGCCGACCGGGTCGACATCGCTATCACGCGAAATAACGGCGATCTTGCTGCGGCTGCCCGGTTCACGCGCCGCGCTTACGATCTGCACGATACCCTCGGCGATCTCGGGAACTTCCATTTCGAACAGTTTCATCAGCAGACCGATATCGGTGCGGGACAGGATGATCTGCGGTCCTTTTGTGGTTGTCGTGACATCCAACACAAACGCCAGAATGCGGTCATGCTGACGGAAGGTCTCGCGCGGAGACTGATCCTTGGCATACAGAATGCCTTCCGTACGTCCAAGATCCACAATGATGTTGCCGCGTTCCACACGCCGCACGGTACCGGCGATCAGATCGTGCTTGCGATCTTTGTAGTCGTTGAAAATATGTTCACGCTCGGCGGCACGCACTCGCTGAATAATGACCTGCTTGGCCACCTGCGCTGCGATACGCCCGAAATCCTCATTATCCAATTTGATACCGATCGAATCACCGACCATGGCATCCGGATCGAGCTGTTGGGCTTCGGCTACGGCGATTTCCGTGTGCTCGTCTTCAACAATGTCAACCACCGCTTTGAAATGGAACAACTCCACCTCGCCCAGTTCCTCGTTGAACTGGGCTTCGATGTCTTCTTCCAGTCCGTATTTCTTCTGGGCCGCCTTGAGCATCGCCTCTTCAAGGGTTTGAATGATGATATCCTTGGGGATGCCTTTGTCTTTCCCGACCTGCTCGATCAGATAGTTGAGGTTAGGCAGCATCGTTGTTATCTCCTAATGCTTCGCCGGTTTATCGTTTTGGCACCGGCACGTCTTCGAACGGAAAATCAATCATAGCCTTGACGATGTCGCCAAGGTTAATCCGAGCATCTCCTTGCTCGGTCTGCACCGTGATTGCGGGCGGTTCCTCATGAAACTCGGAAAGGATGCCCAAACAATTCTTCATGTTATCCAACACCGGGCGTCGTGTTTTAACGCGCACCCGCTCGCCGATAAATCGCTTGAAATGCTCCGGCTTGACCAGAACGCGATTGATACCGGGAGACGACACCTCCAGGTTGTAACGCCCGGCGATGGGATCGTCCACATCCAGCAAGGCACCAAGCGCCCGGCTGATACGGGCGCAATCGTCGACCGTAACGCCGTTGGGGCTTTCCAGATATACCCGCAACGTCAATCGGCCACTTCCACCGCTATGCTCCAACGCCCACAGTTCCAATCCTTCGGCCTGTATCGTCGGTTCGAGCAACTGTGTAAGTCGCTCCGTCAAATTGTGAGCCTGCGATGCCAACACCTTCTCCCAAAACGGTGTGAAACCCAATAAAAAAGTGGGCCTGAAAGCCCACCTGATCTCAACACCAGACCTAGATGCAAAAATATTGTAGTCAGCAAGCAGCAAAAATCAAGGAAAAAATGAGGGAAAAACGCGGATTTTCTCACTTTGCGTCAAGCGAAAAGTTGCGTCGTGATATTCCAAAATGCAGTACGCTACACCACGAAACAACGTGAAGCATCACCGAAAAAAAAGCGACGGCTCCTGCCAGAGGAACCGTCGCCCAAAATGACCTAATGCAATGAGTCTCTCGACTTATCTAAGATCTTTATCGCTGATTCTCCGACGGCTTTCACGGCGGCGGCGGGCAATCAGACGAATGACGGCCACGATGATGTAAATCAGGATAAAGGCGACGATGATCAATAACGCCGTCTGCCAGAAATTCAAGTAAACCCAGCGTTGCGTTTCTTCTTTAACCGGCAGTTTTCCAAAGAGTTTTTTATCTGCGGTTTTCACCGATTTCAGGTTTTCATCCGAATAGGCGAAAGCCAGGTTGTCTTCCAGTTTGGCGCGCTTGGCCGGATCGGCAACCGATTCCAACGCCTGCTTCAAGGATTCGTCATCCTGTCCGCGCAGCAACAACACCGTGCGTTCCTCGTTGAACGGGGACACAATCTGCTCGATGATACCCGCCGTGGCGAAATGGATCGATTTCAGCTCGCGGTCTTCGATGGTCTTCATCACGCGGTTGGTTTCGGAATTGTAGTAGAGCCTTGTATTTCCAACCAGTTTCTTAACCACTTCCGCGCTCGGGCTGGAATCGATCACGATCAGGTGATCGTTGGCTTTCGCTTCACTCGGCAGGTTGGAGAAGGTGTAAGCATCCAGCAGAATGCCATCGGAAATGGTGGCGCGACCCAGTTCGTTGGAAACGGTCAACAAGCCCGCCCAGTCCATTGCACTGGGATGATCGGGCACCACAATCGTGGTCTGCTGCAAATCCTGATACATCGTGTAGGGGAACCATTCGTAACGTAACAGTCCCAGATCCGGCAGATGGGTGTAGAAGTTACGCGGCATGGTAAGTGTAGAGGTCTTGTGTACGGTCGCCCACAGATGCCGGTCGCCGGTGCGGCCACAATAGAAGAAGTTGTCCGGGTACAGGTGGAAACGGATGACCAGGCGGTTGTGCGGCGCAATCAATCGTGCCGGAATATCCACCGTCAGTTCGGCCAGGTTTTCACCTTCGGGATTGTTCAGGTTTTTCGACCCGATCGAGACTCCATTGAACACGATTTCCAACGAAGACAAGCGGTTCTGCAACTGTGCGCCGTAGGAATACACCAGCTTGAATTTCTGCTTGAAATCGACGGGATGCGCATCCGCATGTTCCAGCAGATCCAACATAATCGGCGAGGCATAGAAACCGCGTACGGTCAAATCATCGAAGCCGATCTCTTCAAGTGTAAACTCGTCTTTCAAAGGAATGTGGGTTTCCTTTATACGTTCCTCAACTTGCGGGCGCGGTTGCACGCTCTGCACGACCAGCGCCTGACCGTTGATGCCACGCTCGTAGGGGAGCACCGCCAAGGCTTCGATGGCTTTCTCGACACCGGCGGGCGTGTTACCCGAAACGATCAGCAAGGAAAGATCAGGATTTTCAGGATGATAGGTAAAGATCAACACACCTTCGCTGTCGCCCACACGGGTTCCGCCTGGGGTGGAGAACCCGCGCCCGCGTTCCAACATCAATGGGAACTGTTTTTCCGGAGGTAGATCCATCAAGGCCATGATGGCCGGGTTCTCATCCGGCGTTCCCACCAGCACCGTATGTCCATTATAAGTTGTCGGTGTTACGGTAGTGACATCGAAATCGACTTTGCGCCAGTTGATCTGACGCCCCAAGGCGACCTGCAAACGGGCAATCGAACGCAGCGTTTGGGCGGAAGGCTGCGAAGGCAACACAAAGTGCAACATGGTGCGCGAGAAATCCCACTCGTCGAAAATCGGGTAGGGATAAGCGGCCAGGTCCACAAACGGAGCCACGGGACGATAATGAACGTGAATTTTGCTGTTCTTGGACACAGCCGTCCACAACGTCGGATCGAACGGATCCTCGCACTCGATCATGTAGTGCTGATTCGCAACCAATTCCAGGGCGTTGAATTCCTTCAGCTGATCCGTCGGAATTTCGATGATGTACTTGGTGGCGAGTTGATTTCCCTCGTCCAGTCGCACCGTGTAAATCACGGTACCGTTCAGAATCACGCGCGCGGAACTGAGCGCGGGAATCAAGGAAGGACTATGCGACAAAACCAGCTCCAGCTTGCTACCATCCACCGGCTTCCAGGTTCTCGGAATCGAGAAATCAAGCCGATAGTAACCTGCGATACCGTTCAACGTCAGGTCTTTGGCAATAAACAGGTGCTCTTCCAAATCGATAACGCCCCAACGCGGCTCTTCCAGTTTCTGAATACTGGGTGCGCGCCCGTTGTAATAACGCCCCTCGATTCTGGCTGTTTCAGCAGCCTCGGCAATCGGAAGACTGCCGAGCACGAGCATCAGTGCAAGCACCAGCCCCAGGAGCCTTCCCGTTGTGTTTGTTTTTCGCATCGTCCACCTCGCTATTCCTTTTTCGCCCTGTATCGTCCGAATGCAACCGTTTCGGTTGTCCTTTGTCCCTCTATTCTTCGCACCCACTCCCTTATGTTGCAGCCAGGCGTTCCTCGCTTCTCGTCATTTCATGCCGGCCACCGGGAGTATAGATAGCGCTGATCACGCGTCGGATATCTTCTTTTTTCGCCAATACATAAGAAAGCCGCATATTGGGGAAGCGCTCCTCGATAAAGCGGATATCCTCCACCTTGAAATCGAACGGCAGCGCAAAGGTCAACGTGTCGCCATCCTGCGCCACCGGCGCCACGGTTCGGTTGACCGCCTCCATATACATGAATGTCGGCGCAAGCGACGGGTCCACCTCGTCGCGGTGTAACTCGATTACCGGCAACTGTAACACGCCGGAATACACTTCCAAGAAGCTCTCTTCGTCGCAGTAGCCATAGTTGACCAGCACCTCGCCCAGTCGCGAGCCTTCTTCGCGATGCTGCTTGAGCGCCTCTTGCAGGATGTGCTCGTCGATGATTCCTTCCGCCACCAGACGATTTCCCAGTAAGTGGGCTTGCTGAGTAACCACATCCAGTTTGTCGAAACAGGTTTCGATCGCTTTGCGGATACTCGCTTCCGGCGCAAGGAATACTTCCGCCGTAAATCCCATACGTTCTTCCAGGCTCGCAATCGCACCGCGCACCGCAGTCGTCGCCAAGGCGAACGTGACGACTTCACCATCCTCGCTTTGACAGATCGGTATCGTGCGGTAAATGCGGCAAAAAGCCGGGGAGAACCGCTGTTGTACTCCGAAATCGATTTCTTCGGGACGTATATCCCGATAGCCGATGTTCAAGGTAGCGCGGAAGAACTCGTCCAGGTCACTTTCATCAACCGCCTTCATTTCCAACAAGATTTCACCTAGCGGCTTGCGATTGATTTTCTGCTGGTAAAGCGCCTGCTGCAACTGGTCGTAATTGATACGCCCCTTTTCAAGCAAGCTTTCACCCAAAGTCAAGCGAGACTGCTTCTGCTTGAAAAGCGCCTGAGAAAGCGTCTCCTTGTCGATGGCGCCCATCTGCACCAAAATGCGGCCTAGCGGCTGGCGCTTTTCACGTTGCAATTTGAGCGCCTCGCCCAATTGTTTTTCCGTTACCGCCTCTTGGCCTAACAGCAGAATACCTAACTTGGGAATCTGCGATGCCTGACGTTGCACCATGTGACCATAGGCGCGCTGGCGCGAGAATTCAATATCCGACTGGTACGTAATAACAAACTTGACCGGCTTGCCCAGCCGTTGCTCGATGCGTCGCCGGTTGTCCTCGTGTATCGGTTCACTCACCGCCACGATCAGGTTTCCACCTTCATCGATGAACAGCGGAACCAGTCCGAACTCCGAGGCGATACTCTCCGGCACCTGTTTCAGCACCTCCGGATCGACCTGGAAGAAATCGATTTCATGCATGGGTACGGAAAGCTGTTGAGCGTACAACATGGAAAACCCGACATCATCGACAACACCCATGTTTTTCAGGATTTCACCCAACCGCTGATGCTCTTCCCGTTGCCGCCGCAGGGCCTCTTCCAACTCTTCCACCTGCATCAGTCGCGTACGCATGGCCAATTGCCCGATACGGTTGACGTATTCCCGCATCTGCTCGTCGGACAGATAACTGTGGTCGGTTTTGCCCCAGGCCGGTTCGGCGCTTTTGCGCGTCACGACGGTTTCTTCCGTGCCTTCTGCGGTTTTGCGCACCACTGTCTTCGTTTTGCGTTTGGGGAACAAGCGATCCAATAACGCCTGCCAGACATAGCTGAAATAGCGCTTGGTCGCGCTTAAGGTAGATACGAAGTTGATGAAGTTACCCAGGAACAAACCGACCAAGGTGATCGATCGGATCAGGAAGTAAACCGCCTGTTTAACACCGTAAATCTTGCTGATGGCGTGGTAACGTTGCAGGTAGCGCTCCACCATGACGACGATGTTGAACAACAAGAGCCACCACAACACGGAGTTGGGCGGGAAGATGTTGGAGAAGGACCAATCGTCATCGTACACTTCCACCATGAAAAGTCGCGCCACGCAGTAAATGAAAACGATGTAACCCAACATATTAATGTAGTTGGTCACCAGCGACTTTCTGTCGCGCAGCAGCGTGTACTTCGTGACCATATTGCCTTCCCAGCCCTTCATAAAGTCCACCAGCAGGTTTTTACTCTTACCGGGGAACATGGTCTGGAAAGTAATACCCATAACCCAGCGCGATTTCTGGCGAATCGCCTTCTGGAAGGAGTCCGGAAAATATTCTTTGGTGGCGACGAACTCGTCTTCTTCGGTGATCAGATCCATACGTCCGCCGCGATATTTCTCCATACGCACCGGCTCGACCAGGAAGAACTGCTTCGCGCCCAGATTCTTCAGCGCTAGGCTGATTTCATAATCTTCGGTCAAGTGGATGTCGTTGAAGATGGACTTTTTCGGGTTCATCTCCTCTAACTTCAGTAACGAGCGCCGGTTCATCGCCGTGCCGGTTCCTGCCGAAGGCACCAGGCCGCGAATGGCACGCCGCACCACCATATCCTTGGTGTGATGCTCGGCGAATTCGTCCATGTACGTTGCAGAAACGCAATAACGCCATACGTTCGTGAAGTAGGTGGAAACCGCCCGCATCGTTTCGTACATCACCACCGGGGTTTCCTTGACCTTAACGGAAATCCCTCCCTTGGTAAATCGTTCCCAGGCTTCGATCTGCTTCAAACGCTGTTCGCGAGTGGGAATAATGCTGATTTCCAACGGGAAAACGGGCAGTTGCACGAAATCGAACTGCTCGCAGAAGGTTTCGTTGCGAGGTCGCTCGCGTTCGGGCCGATCCGAAATCAGGTAGTTGAAAACCTTGAATTCCTTGGGATGGATCACGTCTTCGCTGTCGTGCATGACGAAGACTTCGAAGGGCTGACTTAAATGCCCTTTGTCCAGCAGCGCGCGCTCGACCTTTTTGATATGCTCGAACACGCAATTCAGGTTGTCTGCTTTGTTGGTAGGACCGGGCCTTGCCGTCACCACTTTATGAATGAAATCGATGGGCGCCTTATGTACACGCCCCTTTCCATTTTCTTTGCCGTTAAAGCGCATACGCCGATAAAACTCGATGGCACGGTCCACGGCATCCTGGGTAGCCTGATCGTTGGGATAAGTACCTACGAACAGGTGGTAATTCAGGTAGTCGATATTGGCAATGTTACGCATCAGCATCTGCTGAATGACGTTGGCCTCCTGCCAGGCAGGCACCATAACGGCAATCGGCTTTTGTGGATGCTTGTCGGCCAGCGCCATGCGGATTCGGTCCGGCTTACGGCTGAAAACGGCGGCAACCGTATAGCGCAGATCGATGAACAGGTCATCAAGCCCGGAGATAAAAAATCCCCAGGTAGCGATAATTGCGAGCACTCCGAAAACCTCATCGGAGAAAATCGCAGCAAACAAACCTGTCAACCAGTTACCGTCCATTGATTCCGCTTACCAGTAATGAGAAAACAACACGCCGATGCGGCCATCGTTGTACACGGTCGAGTACGGATTACCCGAGTTCGTACGTGGAATGTAAAACCCGAGAATGTACTCTGCATAAAACTGAAAACCGAGCCAGTCCCAGGGCATGACCCTCATGCCTGCTCCCAACTCCGCATAGTTGTTGTAGAAAACGCCATCGACATCATAACCCAAGTTGAACCGCAGGTAAAGCTGATCCAGCAGCATGCCATACTGGAACAGGTTGATACCTTCCTTGATCTGGAAAGTCCCGATCCAGTTATTGTTGAAGCGGTAGAACCAGATCAGATCCGTATACAATTCACCGAAAAACGCTTTCGACAAATCATCCTGCTGCAACGGCACCAGCCAGTTCTTTTCCGCATTGGGCACCGGTCCGTTCTGCTGCCAATCGATGCCGAATGCCGCCCCGGCGCGCATATCCAACACGACCTGATCCTGCGGATCTCGGTCATATAAGTAGATGGCCGGTCCGATTTCGAAAAAGAGTGTCAGGTATGGGAACAAGTCCGCACCCGGAGTGAAATCCATACCGACATGCGGAATACCCACGTTGTCCTCGTAGATCTTGTCGGTTGCAACGCCTTTGCTGCGAATATCGCGCGTCAGGCGCAACCCAAGATAAAACTTCAGCGGAACAAGCGGGGGAACCAGCCCGATACGCGCCCGCCCCGTGTTGATCAGGTTGGGGAAACGCGCCGTGAAGAACGAATGCGCGTAGACATCGGCAAACCACCATTTGGGTCTGGAGATCCCGACATTTTCCGCCGCCGCCTTCGCCGACTCTCGAACTTCCTCGTCTTCACAGTCTTTTTCGACCTTTTTAAAGACTTCCTCGGCCTGATCGTATTCCTTCTGCGAGAAATACAGATAGCCAAGCTCCATCCACAAGTCGCAGCGGTAAGGCTGGATTTCCAACAGATGCAGCAGGTATTCCTTGGCATCTTCCGGGCGATCCAGACGCCGGAAGCAATAGTAAAGCATCAACAAGGTTTTGGGATTTTCCGGATCTTCCATGCGCAGTAACTCATACTGCGTGGCCGCCTCTTCGTAATCCTCCGCTTCGAACATCAAATAGGCATACTCGGAGCGGCTGACGGAATGCTCGGGATGGTGGTGCAGAATGTCGCTGAAAGCCACAATCGCCGCCGGACTATCTCCCAATTGCAGGTAGAGATAGGCTTTTTGCAGGCAGTAATCCAGGTTTTCCGGGTTGCGCTCGCATAAAATCACGAATTCGTCGCGGGCATAGCGCAACTCGTATTTGGAGAGATAGTAGTACCCCAACTCGCGGTGAATGTCTTCGTCTTGCGGGAACACGTCCTCCAGCATGCGCAGCTTGCGATAGGAGAGTTCCTCGTGACCACCGGACTTGAGCGAGTAATAGTGGTATTTCTGCAACTCCAGCCGCGAAGGCGAAACGTTCTCTTCCTGCTCGGGTGGCAGATAGACCTGTAAGGAATCATCGAAAAGCTGCGACGCGCGGTCGTAGTCCTTCTGCTCCATCGCCTGGAAGCCTTCGGAAACCAGCTTATAACGCTGCTCGATGGACTGACGCACGGCGTATTTGGACGTGCCTGCCAGCGCGGGAGACGAGCACAAGAGTGCCCATACCACCATGGCCAGCAGCCCCATAGCCAGACCAAGTGAAATCTTAGCCGAAAATCGTTGCTTTAATTTCAACGTGCCCGCTTCCCCAGATTCAGTGCGACTGTAAAAATGCCAGAATCCGCTCGGCGCTGTCGCCGTTGCCGAAGGGATTCGTCAATTTCTGAATTCGCTCACGCTGCCCGGCCATCTGTTGCACGACCTCATGCAGGTCGCGTCGGTGGGCCGCATCGTATAACTGGTTCGCTTTCAAAAACACCGTTTCCATGCGCTCCGTGTTGTCTCGCAACGTGACACAGGGCACACCCAATGTAATCGCCTCTTCCTGCACACCGCCCGAATCGGTGATAATCACATAACAGTCAGCCATCATGCGCATGAAGGGGTAGTATCCAATCGGCTCTGACGTACGCAAATTTTCGGGCCACGTCAAACCGAAATCACGCATTCGTTTTTCGGTGCGCGGATGCACCGGGAAAACCACCGTCATCGGAATCTGCGCCAGGCTTTCCATGATGTCCTTCAAACGTTCCGGATCATCGACATTCTCCGCCCGGTGCATGGTCAGCAGGCAATACTGACCCGCCGTCAAACCTTCAGGCAATGGAGCAGCCAGGATACGATCCCGGTTCCGGTAGTAGGCATCCACCACCAGATTCCCGACCACTTCGATGCTCTGAGCCGGGTAGCCTTCGTAGTCCGTAAGGAAATACTTGGCCAGTCCGGTCGGCGCCAGCCGCCATTTGGACAGACCATCGGTCTCGATACGGTTGCGCTCTTCTGGCATGCGTTCATCGAAACTGCGAATGCCCGCCTCGATATGCACGATGGCCGTATCCGGTCCTGCCGCACGAGCCGCCGCAAGCGTCGAGTTCGTATCGCCGTAAATCAACAACCATTTCGGGTTCAGTTCCTCTAGCGCCGGACGAATGGCCGCCTCCAGCTTATTGACATCGCTGTCGGCCACATTCAAAAACCGGTCAGGACGACGAACCCCCATTTCGTTTAGAAAGATCTCGACCATATTGCTGGAATAATGCTGGCTTGTAAAGAGAAATGTATGTTCGAAGCTGTCATCCAGCAACGGAATCAGGGGAGCCATCTTGATGATTTCGGGTCGCGTCCCGATAACGGTTACGGCTTTCATATACGTTTTTCCTTAGCATACAAAAAGGTACCTACCGCAGCACACACTACAGCAATCACCCTGCATTTATTCATAAGTCTTTAAATCGATCCTTTTTTGCTTGCTTTTCCCTCCTTAGATAGCAACCCACCTGGTAGGGAAAAACGCCTCAACCACACTCTGACAAGAATCGTTCTCTTATTTCTAACCTAAATTCGGCAAATTTTCAATAAAATTTACAAAATATTGTTTAATAATGAATTCTATTTAATAGATTGTTAATGATTTAAGTGGGGAATTTCGAACCAGTTGAAAACAAAAAACGCAGAACTTCGGTAGGAATTCAATCCCGGATTTTGGTCATATTCTGGGAGGAGAAGCCTAGAGTAGGATGGGCATTTGCCATGCCCATCTTATTTAGACGATTGGATCGATGGGCAAAACCTGTTGATACTTCAAGGCTCCTGTCTTGAACTATCGCTTTTCGGTCGGGGCTGCTGTCCCGACCAATGAAGACAAACACTTGCAGCAGGACGGGAGCCCATGCTCCAACGAAGAGTCATATATTCTGTCCGACAATTTCCTACGCTTTTCGAAGCGCTTCCAATGCCGCTTTGGCTTCCGGGACGTTGTCCACAACAAACGCCACCTTCTCACAGGCGAAATCGGCGCATTCGGCGCAGGTCTCGTATTTCTTCCCTTCCGCGCAGGAGCGAATCTCGCATTGCGAGCAGTGGAAAAACTTCCGTTCCGTTCCGCTCTTGCAGCCGTCGCAGTTGATTTGCTCTGCCTTGATCTCTGCCTGGAACATGGCCGACCATTGGGCGGCAGTCGTTGCCCGCAGTTGATCATCGTTGTTTTTTGTCGCCAGATAGGCCGGACATTGGAAGCAGTCGAGGCCACAGTATGCCAGGGATTGCATTTCCATCATTATTCTCCTATTACTTGGTTACTGTTGATTGTTCAAGTTGCCTGTCATTCCCGCGAAGGCGGGAATCCAGCTGTAAGTCGGGCAGTAGTAGGTCGGGCAGATTCTGCCCGACATTTCATGATGCTTCAAGGCTCCTGTCTTGAACCGTCGGTTTCCGGTCGGGGCTCCTGTCCCGACCAATGAAGACAAACACTTGGAGCAGGACGGGAGCCCATGCTCCAACGGAAAACCCTAATCGCCTCTTTTCATATTTTGTTCATCTGGATCGAATCCTTGGGGAAAAATGGTTCTTGGGTAAACCTTGTCAGTTACAGAAAAACGAGCGCCATCTAATTTGGCGAATTTCAAATGAGAGCACCCTTCGAAATTGCTACCAAAAAGAATACTTGCCTGTAAATCAACATCATACAAATCTGTTCCCTGAAAATATGATCCAATGATGAGAGATGCTGCAAGATTTGCATGTTGTAAACTGGCATCTTTAAAATTTACATATTCAAGTTTTGCATTAAACAACTTACAGTCAAAAAGTTTTGCTTTTTTCAAACTTGATTCTGAAAAATCAGCTTTCCTCAAATTCGCTGCAGACATTTCCGCTTTTTCCAAGTTCGAACCAATAAAAATCGCCTTTTTAAAGGTTGTCTTTCTTAAATCCGCCCCGCTCAAATCCGTATAGCTCAAATCGATGATTTGATCGGGAGTTTCGTCCTCCGTATGCCATCGCCTTCCCAACACCGTCAACGCTGCTTGAATATCCGTTCTGGGTTTCACCCTTTCTTCGGGTTTCGGTAAGGCTTCACTACCAAGATTGAATGGGTGAGAAACCGGATGGCTTTTTTTGCGAATCGGTGCGTTTTCCCGAATGAAAGCTGCCAGCGTTTCAACAACGGACCAGTGATCATCGGGTGAATTTCTGGAAATCCGTTCCAAGGCATAAATGCCACCCAAGCGCACCTCCATGCTGGGATCTCCCAGTAATTTCACTGCGGTAGCAAAACGATCGGTCAATTGCGCATCACGGGCGATCTCCAGATCTTCCCTGCGATTATTCTGTCGCCAATACCATGTGAGTAACAAAGCGGGAACAGCCGCCAATCCAGTAACAAGTGTCCAGGGATTGCTATTTAGAAAGTCTTTAAAAGGATATTCTGTTCCTGTAAACCAGCAATAATACTGTTTAAGACCAACAACAAGAACGACACCCAACAACACCATTAAGCAGATCCACAGTAAATGTATATTCTTATAAGCCTTTTTAGCTTTCATTACAGATTCAGTCCTTACCATGAACCAATTTCTTTTCGGTCCGATCTTACGATTTCATTTTCCGGCTTTTGCCTGGAAAGTATATCACGATTTTATAACAGAAATACAAGTCCCAATATTTTTTATTATGAATACACCCCCCTCCCCCACTCACAAAAAAAGCGCCCCCGGATTGGAGGCGCTTTGGTGATCTCGTAAAATCTGATGAGCTACTTGGCCGCTCCTACCGCTTCCAGTCGCGCTACGGCGCGTTGCAGGCGCAGGTTCTGGTGCTCCCAATCTTCATCGGACTGGTTGCCTTCCAGTTTGTCCAAGCTCTCTTCGGCGCGTTTCCTTGCGGCTTCCGCGCGCGAAACGTCGATCTTCTCGGCGGGTTCGGCAGACTGCACCAGCAGTTGTACCTCGTCGTTGGAGACTTCGATGAAGCCCTTGCCCACGGCCCAGATCGATTCTTTGCCGCCATCGGTGGCTTTGAATACACCCGGCGGATTGGTCGTGAAAAATTCGATGTGCCCCGGCATGACTCCGAACTGTCCGTTGTATCCCGGCGCTACAATCTCATCGGCTTCCCCCGCCAGTTTTTCCCCGGCGGGCGTCACGATGACAAGTTTCAGCTTTTCAGCCATAGTCGTCGCCTCTTTCGGTTAGTCACCCTTGCGCTTTGATCTGCTCGGCGCGCTCCAGAGCTTCGTCAATGTCGCCTACCATGTAGAAGGCCTGCTCCGGCAGGTGGTCGTGCTTGCCTTCCACCATCTCCTTGAAGCTGCGGATGGTGTCTTCCAGTTTGACGTACTTGCCCGGCGTACCCGTAAAGGCTTCGGCAACGTGGAAGGGCTGCGACAGGAAGCGCTGGATACGGCGTGCGCGACCGACGACTTCCTTATCTTCTTCGCTCAACTCGTCCATACCGAGAATGGCGATGATGTCTTGCAGATCCTTGTAACGTTGCAGAATACGCTGCACTTCGCGGGCGACCATGTAATGTTCCTGACCCAACACGTTGGGATCGAGGATGCGGGAAGAACTATCCAACGGATCGACCGCCGGATAAATACCCAACTCGGAAATCTGACGCGAAAGAACCGTCGTCGCATCCAAGTGAGCAAAAGTCGTAGCCGGCGCGGGGTCGGTCAAGTCATCGGCAGGCACGTAAATGGCCTGAACCGACGTAATCGAACCCTTGGTCGTGGAGGTAATACGTTCCTGCAACTCACCCAAGTCGGTAGACAGGGTCGGTTGATAACCGACAGCCGACGGGATGCGGCCCAGAAGCGCGGAAACCTCGGAACCCGCCTGGGTGAAACGGAAAATGTTATCCAGGAAGAGCAGCACGTCTTTGCCCTCTTCATCGCGGAAATACTCGGCGGAAGTCAAGGCCGACAGACCGACACGAGCACGCGCGCCGGGCGGTTCGTTCATCTGGCCATAGACCAGCGACGTTTTGTCGATAACGCCGGATTCCATCATTTCCACCCACAGGTCGTTTCCTTCACGGGTGCGCTCGCCCACGCCGCCGAACACGGAATAACCACCATGCTCTTTGGCCAGGTTGTTGATCAATTCCATAATAAGAACGGTTTTGCCGACACCCGCACCACCGAACAGACCAATCTTTCCACCACGTTGATAGGGGCAGAGCAGATCGACGACCTTGATACCGGTTTCAAACGCGGCGATGTCCACGTTCTGATCGATATAACTGGGGGGTTCGCGGTGAATCGGGAAATAGTGATCCGATTTGATCGGTCCCATTTCATCCACCGGCTTGCCGACAACGTTCATAATGCGTCCAAGGACCGACGGTCCCACCGGGATTAGAATCGGATCTCCGGTATTCTTGACATCCTGGCCGCGCTTGAGACCTTCGGTCGTGTCCATCGCGATACAACGCACCGTGGATTCACCCAGATGCTGCGCGACCTCGACCACCAAGTTCCACTCTTCATCGGAAATGGCCGGATTGGTAATCATCAATCCAGTGAAAATTTCCGGCAGATTCCCTTCTTCGAAGTAGACATCCACTACGGGACCGATCACCTGACTGATCTTTCCGAAATTTTTGGCTTCTACCGTCGTGGCTTCCGTCATGGGCTGAACCTCTTCTTTGAAATATCTTACCCTTTTAGCGCCTCAGCGCCGCCGATGATCTCCATCAATTCCTTCGTAATCGCCGCCTGTCTCGCTCGGTTGTACATCAGCGTGAGCCGGTCGATCATCTCTCCTGCATTCTTGGTCGCGCCTTCCATCGCACTCATACGAGCACCGAATTCGGAAGCCAGCGACTCCAGCAAGCAGCGGTAAATCTGTATCGAAAGATGCTGCGGAACCAGTTCGTTCAAAATGCTTTTGCGGTCGGGTTCATAGTCGAAGTCGTGCAGTTCCGCCGCTTCCACGTCCTCGGAAGGCGCAATGGGAACCAGCTTTTCAAGCTGCACCTTCTGCGAAATCACCGACTTGAACTCGTTGTAGATCACCCAAACCTCATCCACTTCGCCCTTAACGAAGTCCGTCACCAAGCGATGAGAAATCGCATCCGCTTCTTCGAAACGGGAGTTGACGTACACTTCGGCGAATTTTTCCGCCACCTTGTATTGAGGCTTGCTCTTGTAGAAATCGAACGCCTTGCGACCGACCAGGAACAGGGAAACGTCCTTGTCCTTCCAATCGGAACCCAGCGTGCGAGTTACCGTGCGCAGAATGTTGCCGTTGAAACCACCGCACAAACCTTTATCAGAGGTGATGACCAAAAGCGCCACCTTCTTGACCTCTTCATGCGGAACCATCAGCGGGTGCATGTATTCGTCCAGAACCTCCGTTAACCCTTTGATCATGCCATCGATTCGGAAGGCATACGGACGGGCGTTCAGGATAGCTTCCTGGGCACGACGGAACTTGGCGGCGGCCACCATTTTCATGGCCTTGGTGATCTTCTGCGTGTTGCGGACACTATCGATCCGCTTTCGAATGTCCTTCAGATTCGGCATGGCGCCTCTACCCGGTTAAGCAGTCCCGTTAGGGTTGGAAAATGGCCTTGAACTCATCCAGAACTTTAATGATCTGCGCTTCGATTTCGTCGGTCAGAACCTTCTTGTCCGAGATTTCACGCAGCAGTCCGGGATGATTGTCGTCGACAAACGTATACAGTTCTTCTTCATATTTGCCGATCGCACTCAACTCATAATCGTTGAGATAATCGCGGTTGGCGGCGAAAATGATCAGAATCTGCTTGGCGACAGACAACGGTGTATATTGCTTCTGCTTCAGGATTTCCGTCAGACGTGCACCTTTGTGCAACTGGCGCTGGGTTTCCTTGTCCAGATCGGAACCGAACTGGGCAAACGCCGCCAACTCGCGGTATTGTGCCAAGGTCAGGCGGAGTTTACCGGCAACCGACTTCATGGCCTTGATCTGAGCGTTACCACCGACGCGGGACACCGACAGACCGGCGTTCACAGCGGGGCGCATACCGGAGTAGAACAAGTCCGTCTCCAGGAAGATCTGGCCATCCGTAATCGAAATGACGTTCGTCGGAATGTAGGCGGAAACGTCACCGGCCTGCGTTTCGATGATCGGCAGTGCCGTCAGCGAACCACCGGTGCCAGGCAGTTTCTTCCAAGCCAGGCTGTCCTTGTCCGGATGCTCGGCCAGTTTCTTTTTACCTTCGATGTGCAGCAGCACGTTGGAGTACACCTTGCCGCCCAAAGCATTTTCCACGGTGGGCTCGGCGTCCTTTTTAACGATGACGTAATGCTCCGCCATCTTCGCGGCACGCTCAAGCAAGCGGGAATGCAGGTAGAAGACGTCGCCCGGATAGGCTTCGCGGCCCGGCGGACGGCGCAGTAGCAAGCTGAGCTGACGATAGGCGACGGCCTGTTTGGACAGATCGTCGTAAATGATCACGACATGGCGGCCATTGTCGCGGAACCATTCGCCCATGGAGCAGCCCGTATAGGGTGCGATGAACTGCAACGGGGCCATTTCGCTGGCGCCTGCGGTTACGACGGTGGTGTATTCCATCGCTCCGGACTTCTTCAGGCGATCCACCACCATGGCCACGGTGGACTGCTTCTGTCCAATCGCAACGTAAATGCAATAGACCGGAGAATCGGTCTCATGCGTTTTTTTCTGGTTGATGATCGTATCGATGGCGATGGCGGTTTTACCCGTCTGGCGGTCACCGATGATCAACTCACGCTGGCCGCGACCAATCGGAATCATGGAATCGATCGCCTTCAAACCGGTCTGGAGCGGCTCCTTAACCGATTGACGAGCAACGATTCCCGGCGCTTTCAGCTCGATACGTCGAGTCTCGGTCGTCTCGATCGGACCCAATCCATCGATGGGCTGCCCCAAAGCGTTCATAACGCGGCCCAGCACGGCTTCGCCTGCTGGAACGGAAGCGATCTTGCCGGTACGTTTGACCGTATCGCCTTCGCGAACGTGCCGGTCTTCACCGAACAGCGCTACACCCACGTTGTCCTCTTCCAGGTTTAGCACCATTCCGAACAGTTGGTTCGGGAACTCCAACAGCTCCCCGGCCATCGCGTCTTCGAGTCCGTAGACACGGGCGATACCGTCACCAACGGTGAGAACGGAACCTGTTTCGGCAACGTCCAGACGGCTTTCGAAATCGCCGATCTGTTGCCGGATGATCCTGCTGATGTCTGCTGGTCTGATCTCCAACTCAACTCTCCTTGCCGATAGAGGATCTGAAACGATTCAACTGCGACCGTACACTCCCGTCGTACACGGTCGATCCGATGTGCGTAACGATCCCGCCTATCAGATTGGGATCGGTCAGCTTTTCTAAAACCACCATTTTGCCGGTGATACGTTCAACAGCCGCTCGGATGCGCTGGTAGCGATCCTCGGGTAACGGCTTGACCGAAACCACCGTCGCACGCACCCGCCCGGTTTTTTCTTCCACTTGCTGGCGGATTGCTTCAGCAATATCGCCGACATAGCGTAACCGATCTCGTTGAACAAGCAAGGCCAACACCTGCTGGCAGGGGCGGCTCAATTTCAATTCCGCAATTACAGACTCAAGCACGGCATCGCGCTGGGCCGCAAATCTCGGGTTGTGCATTACGCTTTTTAGGTCATCACAGGTATCCACGGCTTGCTGGAACAGGGACAATTCGTCGGCTAACTTACCGGCATCACTATTGGAACCGGCGAAGTCGACAAAAGCGCGGGCATATCGTTTTGCCAGTGCGGATCGTTTCATGCGCGCTTCACCTCCCGCAGCATTTCAATGTAGTCATCCGCCATGCGAACCGTATCTTCCTCGTTTAAAGAGGTCTTCAACAGGCGCTCCGCTTCCTCCGCGATAGTCTTGATGGCCTCGGTCCGGAAGCGTTTTTCAGCTTTGCCTAACTCCACGTCAATCGAGCGCTGGGCATCTTCGACGATGGATTCTGCCTGACGGCGAGCCTGATCGAGCAGACATTCCCGCTCGTAAGCCGCCTCTTTTTTGGCTTTTTGCAGCACTTCGTCGCGAGTCGCCATCAACTCGTCGATTTTGCTCCCATATTCCTTGATCTTCGCTTCCGCTTCGGCCCGACGGCGATCGGCGGCAGCCAACTGATCTTCCACCTCTTTCGAGCGGGTGGCGAAGAAACCGGAAACCGGCTTTTTCAGTAGGAAAAAGAGTAAGAGTACGAACGCGATGAAGTTGAAGAACAGGCTTAAAATGAAGCCGAGACTGGCACCATGACCGTGAGCGTCACCATGTCCTGCCGCTTCTGAAGCGCAGGCTAAACCGATCGGCAACACCCAAAGAAGTCCGGTGATTACGGTAGAGACGAATGTGCAGTCACGCATCTATAGCTCCCGGCCTAGGATTGTGCGAGCAAGTGCCTTGGCAAGCTTTGGAATGTCTTGTTCAACTTCCTTTTCCGCAGCTTGAATCGTTTCTTGTATGTGCTGGCGGCCCGCCTGTAATTTTTCGGCGGCCAAACCTTGCGCCTTTTCGATTACCGACCTTTCGTCGGCCTTGGCCTCCACACGCTCTTCCTGCCGTAGCCGGGACTGGGTGCCACGAACATCCTGTAGCACCCGTGCATACTCCTCTTCCTTCTCTTTCACCGAGTCTTCCAGACCACTACGCACGTCAGCCGGAGCAAGACGCTCTCGGCGAAGAGCCAAAGTGGCGGTAACAGGGCGAATCAACCAGCGGCTAAGGATGATCAGCGTGAGCAGATAGATCGTGAACTGGTAAATTACGGAGGCGTCAATATTGAGCAAGTCGATCCCAGCCATTGCATCCTCTAATTTTTATTTGCGGGTCAAAAGCATCGAATCAGTGCTTCGGACGTGACCTTGGTTGGCGTACCACAAAATCCCGACACTTGTCAAGTTTTCCATAAGCGTTTTCGTCAATGTTTCCAAAAACCCGAATTTCCAAGATCGCTCCCGGCGTATTATCCTACTCTTTCAAACTTTCTTTTTTACCTGGATTTGTACACGTATTCGCTTGTTGCAGTACGAATTTCAGCGCCTCGGCGCGATTCGACAACTCCCCGTTCAACTGCCTCTCCCGGACGTCGGCCAGCATCGCACCCAGTTCGGGACCGGGCCGATATCCCAGTTTCAGAAGGTCATGACCATCGATCAGCGCAGGCGGAAGCTGCACTTTCCGAGACAATTCCCCAAGCTCTTCTTCGACGCTTTGATAGATACTCAGATCACCATGACTGGCCATACAGTCGGCGCGATGCAACAAAAGCATGTCTTCGAATCGATCCTGAGCCAGAAACCGAAGACGAGTCGCCGGGCGCATGTTGGGAAACTCCACAAAGCGCATGTGCTGGCCGACCAATTCACAAACGCAATCTTTCAACTGGTTGGAAAATCGCAAACGCCGAGCGACATTCTCTACCATTTCCCTTCCTACGTGAGCGTGACGAGGCGTGACGGGTATTCCGTTCTTGTACGCCAGCACTTTCGGTTTACCGATATCGTGCAGCAACGCTCCCCAGGCCAGGCAATCGGATGGCGCGTCAAGCGCAGCGAGGCACAGCGCCGTATGGGTCAGCACATCGCCTTCCGGGTGGTAGGCCGACGGCTGCTCCACACCCTCAAGCGCAGCGACTTCCGGTAACCAGTCTTGCAATAAGCCCGAGTCCGTCAACAGGTGCAAGCCCCGATCCGCCTGCGGACCCTTTAGAATCGCCGTCAGTTCGGACAAGACCCGCTCCGGCGCGAGCCGGAAAGCCTTCGGAGCCAGATCGCAAGCAGCCTGCCAGGTGGCTGAATCAATCTCGAAATCCAAGCGCGTGGCAAAACGCACCATGCGGAACAGGCGCAGAAAATCTTCGCTAAAGCGTTGGTTGGGATCTCCGATGCAGCGCAGGCGTTTCCGATGCAGATCCTCCCGCCCACCGACGTAATCGATGACCTCCCCGCTCACCGGATCGTAGAACATTCCATTCACGGTGAAATCGCGCCTGTGAGCATCCTGCTCGGCGTTTCCCAGCCGTACCCAATCGGGATGACGTCCGTCGCTGTATGGACCGTCAGTGCGGAAGCTCGCGATTTCATAGTTGCCGTATTCGCCTTTAAGCAGAAGCACCCCGAACGCGCGACCGACCGACTTGGCCTGTGGAAACAGTTCTAAAATGCGCTCCGGGTCGGCGTCGGTCGCGATGTCGATATCTTTCGGTGAACGCTTGAGCAGATGATCCCGCACCGCTCCACCCGCGAAATAGGCACGCTGCCCCGCCTGCTGCAAGCTGCGAACGATGCCACCGGCTTCTTTGAACTGCGGATTCATCCATGCCTCTCCGATCTGTGCTCCTATCCAGGATGTAGCATGTCCGACATTCACAGGCAAGCGGCATCACGCATCTCTTCGGCGGCAATCCGTACATGGGAAAAAGTCTCGAAAATGCAGCAAGTGGCTTGTTGAATTTCCTCTTTTCACTCCTCACATTTGGTTGCTAACAAATTTGACGCATAATAGTCGATATGCTAAGCTGCCGCGATTCTTCGATCTGAGACTCGCCGGATCGTCCTTCAGTTGCAGGAGGTATGGACTTGAACGACCAAAATTCAACATTCGAACGGTACGCCATCTGGGCGTTGTTGATTCTTACCGTGGTGATTCTCTTCACCCGGCTGGGAACCTACCCCCTGCAAATGCAATGGGAGCCGAATTACGGTCAGGTCGTGCGCGAGATGGTCATGGACGACGGCAACTCGATCACCCCGACCAGCAAAGTCGGTTCGGATGAAGGCGCGGCTCCCGGCACGTTCTGGTCCAAACCGATCATGATTTTCTGGATGTCCTATCCCTTCGTCAAACTGTTCGGCGACAGCGAGTGGAGCATCCGCTTCCCGATTGCGCTCACCAGCTTGTTGGTCATTCTACTGACCGTTTTCTTCATGTCGCGACTATACACGCGGCGGGTGGGCCTGCTCACCGGCTTGTTGCTGATTACCTCACCAACCTATTTTCTGATTTCACGCGCCTACATGGTGGATCTGCCTTTCGTCGGCTTCATGTGGGTCGCAATCGGATTTTTACTACTCGGTGAAAAAGAGGGGCGCTCGCTCTGGTACACCCTCTTCTATGTTTTCATGGGTCTGTCTTCGCTAGCCAAAGGGCTGACTCCGTTGATTCTGGTGGGCGGTAACATTTTCTTCTACTGCCTGATCTCCATGGACTGGGGGCTATTAAAGCGCATGCGCCTGCATCGCGGCGCGCTGATTTACCTGATCGTCGCCGCGCCCTGGTATTTTTACATGACATCCAAGTACGGCATGCCCTACGTCACCAAGTTCTTCTGGGACCATCATTTCGAACGCGCCATGGGCAAGCTCGACAAGCCCGACGACACCTTCGAAATGTTCGTGCTCTATTTCTCCATCGGCATCCTGCCCTGGATCACCTTCCTGCCGCAAACCCTGATTTCGCTGATTCCCTGGGGTAAGCGCGAAGCGGACAGCAAGCGAACCGAACTGTTCTTCTTAACCGGTTTTCTGGTTTCTTTTACCTTCTTCTCCGCCATCAGTACCAAGTTCCCGCATTACATCTTCCCGGTGGTGCCGATGGTCGCGGCCATGCTGGCCATTTATCTGGATAAGCTCTTTACGGACGATCGCCTGGGCTTGATCAATCGCATGACACTGTTCCTTGCCCTGCTGGTGCTGGTGATCGTCGCACCGGATCTGCTCGATCAAAAGAACTATCGCACCATCTTCTACTTCATCACCACCGAGCGCCTGCAAGACTGGCACCCGGCGGTAGCCGATCCGAGTGTTTTCTTCTCGGTGATCTTTATCCTGTGGGGCGTCGTCTTGGGCATCGCCATGATCTGGCGGCGCTTCAATCGCTACATCATGGCCGGGTTGATCGTTCTGGCGGTGGCCTACTCGTTCTACATCAACATGAAGATGATCCCGACCTTGACCGAAATGTTCTCGGCCCGCTCGATGATGCGCACCTATCTGGCGCTGCGTACGGGACCGGAAGAACCGATCGGCGAATTCACCCAGACCTGGAAATCGCGCAGCATCAAGTATTACATCCCCTTCGACGAACTGAAGGAAAAGTACAACTACCGCTATTACCGCATGCAGAACAGCCTACAAAGCGTGAAGCGTTTCTACCAGCAATACAAGGGCAAGCGGGTATTCATCATCATCGAGCAGAAGCAGAAACACTTCAGCCGCATCAACACCTTGTGGCAGGAAGTGTCCGGCGGCGAGCAACTCGTCAAAATTGCCGACGACGCCGTTCCCGGCCAGCCCTATCGCCCGGAGTTCTGGCTGATCTCCAACCAGGACAACCAGGGGCGCTCCAAGCGACTGAGCAACGAGCAGATCAAGCAACGGCTGAAAACGTTCGTTCGTAAAGAACCCTTCAAACCCGAGCAGGCGGTCAACGCCATGATCGACAACGACATCGAGTTGGTCGGATACAAGCCTATCCCGAAGAAACTCAAGCCGGGAACCGAAGTGGAAATCACGCTCTATTTCAAAGTTCTCAAGCGCCCCACGCGCGACTACAAGATTTTCGTTCATGCCGAGCGGGACAATCTCTTCCGATTGCGCGGCGATCACGTGCCGGTGGAGAGCCGCTACCCGACTACCCGCTGGAAGGAGGGCGAGTACATCAAAGATGTGTACATGCTCGACGTTCCACCCGATACCACCGCCGGAGAACTGGGCTTTTACGTCGGCCTGTATCAGGGCAACTACCGCGCCAAAGTCAGCGGGAACGTTCCCCTGGATGCAGAGAACCGCATCGTTCTGGGCACAACCGAGATTCAGTAGGGAATCGGCAAGGAAAACGGCATGAGTCAATCCGATACATCTCAAACGCAGGCCAAGCAGGCCGGACGGGGATTTTTGTGGATCACCGGCGCAAAGGTCTATTTCATGCTGACCGGCGTCGCGCTGATTACCCTGCTGCCCAAGCTCATCGCCACCGGCGATGAAGAACGCGCCAAGCTCTACGGCACCTTCACGGTGGTCATCAGCGTATTGAACCCGATCACCATGATGATGATCACCGGCACCATCCAGGCAGTCAGTAAATTCATTTCCGAAGATGAAAGCCGTTTCGGCACCGTCAAACGCCAGGCGCTTTTATTGCAAACCGTCTTCGGCGGTATCAGTGCGGCTCTCTTTTTTCTGCTCGCGCCCCTGGTCGCCGAGCACCTGCTCAACGACGCCTCGCTCAGTCCTTACTTGCGCGTGGCTTCGATCATCATTTTCGCCTACGCGATCTATGCCGCTCTGATCGGCTGCTTCAATGGCCGCAAGATGTTCTTTCATCAGGCCGCAATGGATACCATATTCGCAACCCTGAAGGTCGGGTTGATTCTGTTACTGGCCTACTTGGGCTTCGGCGTGATGGGAGCCGTCGGTGGCTTTGCAACCACGTCGGTCATCATGCTGGTCGTGGCGGCGTTGTTCGTCGGCAGCGGCCCGCGTTCCAACGAGATCAATTGGAAAGACATTCTGCGCTTTGAAATCTGGATCATCCTGTTCGCGTTATTCAGCAACCTGTTAATGAACTTCGATTTGTACCTGGTCAAAGCCCTGGGACCGGACGACACCCAGGTCGGCATTTATTCCGTCGCCCTGCAAATGGCGCGGCTACCCTACATCGCGATCATTTCCGTCACCTTCGTGATTTTCCCGCTGATCAGCGCCTCCAGCTATGCGGAAGATCTGGAACGCACCCGCAGCTACATCTATACCACCACGCGCTACAGCCTGATTCTGGTCTCGCTATTGGCGGTCACGCTTTCCGCCTGCGCATTAGACGTGCTGCGCCTGATCTTTTCGCCGATCTTCCATCAGGGCTGGCCGGTACTGACACTGTTGCCGCTGGCGTATCTGGCCTATTCCTTTATCATGATCTTTTCGACCATGA
This sequence comes from Myxococcota bacterium, assembly GCA_965140415.1. Classification (GTDB taxonomy): domain Bacteria; phylum Myxococcota_A; class SURF-8; order SURF-8; family SURF-8. Next base: position 856,171 of record OZ223209.1, on the reverse strand, counting down.
TCTCCGGTTCGGGTCGTCCCTGGGTCAGTGTGATTATCTGTGCGGTTACTCTGGCGCTAAGCGCGGGATTCAACGCCTTGGCGATTCCGCTTTACGGCATTAACGGCGCGGCGGCAGCGACAGCGGCGGCAATGGCTTTAGGCGCGGTCGTAGCCGTTGCCTATTTGAAACATCGTTTCCACGCACGCTTTCCGCTGGCCACCTTGCTGCGTCTGCTCGTCATCAGCGCGCTGCTCTTTGCCGCCGGATGGGCCTGGCAGCCGGAGTCCAAGCTGTTGATCATCATAAAAGGAATCGGCATGACCGGGTTGTTCGGAGCCTCCCTACTGGTCTTCCGGGAGCTTAAACGTGACGATTTAAGCACCTTTCTTTCGGTTCTGAAAAAAAAGCAGACCAGCTAAAAAAACCTGTTCTTTGCCGTCCTGGTACGCTTTAGAGAGTTCTGATTTCCGCACTCGTTTGAAATCAATAAGGTTTTCCATCCTTGCCAAATGTGCTCTTTTTATCCATACCCATTATATAGAACCTTTCAACCTTTTTATGGGAAAGCGGCCTGAGTTTTCCTTAAAGCTTGACTCTTGCTTTCCAGTATGGTAGGACCGAAAGCGCTGGAGCCGTATTCAGCCAACGAGGTGCTGGCAATATGAAAAAGACAAGGCAGTCGAAGTTCGTTAAGTCTGCCGTGTTTTTATCTCTCGGAGCCGAGGTAGGCGGAGCGGTAGGGACTTCCGCGTTTCTCGGGTATTTGCTGGACATGTGGATTGGTACAGCTCCCTTATTCGTGATAACTCTCGTTCTTTTGGCAACGGTGGCTGTGTTCTGGAGGATACTCCGAATCATCCGTTTGATGGATGAAGATCAGGAGAATTCCGACAAGTAGCGCAGGCCACCCGATGGGTGCAACACCCTTCGGAACCAACGGCTTACGGTGCAAACATGCAACATTTCTCATGGTATAGCTGGCTCCCGTTCTATGAACCGTTAAACGAATGGCTCCGACATATCGGCTTTCTGGGCGAAACGAGTACCGCCCAGCACATGATTTCCGCTACGATCGTGTTTCTGTTCCTGCTGATAGTCGCCTTTATGATTAAAAGAAAATACAGTAATCCGGAAGCCATGGTGGTTCCGCCAAGGCGTTTCGGCATTATTGCTCTGTTCGAATTCATGGTCGAACAGCTTGAAGGTCTGGTAAAAGACACCATCGGCCACGGTGCCGAAAAACACGTTCCGGTGCTTGCGGGAACCTTCATCTTTATTTTCTTCTCCAATCTTATCGGGTCGATTCCCGGCTTTCCGCCGCCGACCTCGACTGTCGCGACCAATGCGGCTGCAGCTGTCTTCATTTTCGTGTACTACAACTACTCCGGTTTTCGCGCGCACGGCATCGGCTACCTGAAGCAGTTTGCCGGTCCGGTGATCTGGCTGGCGTGGTTGATGATTCCCATCGAGTTGATCGGCCACCTGGTTCGTCCGATCAGCCTTTCCTTGCGTCTTGCAGGAAACATCACCGGTGACCATATGGTGTTGGGCATTTTTACCGACATGACATATATTGTGATTCCGATGATCTTCGTGGGGTTGGGGCTTTTCGTAGCCTTTATCCAGGCGTTCGTTTTTACGCTGCTGTCCACGATCTACATCGCGCTTGCGGAGTCGCACGAGCACTAAATTAAAACCGAGTTTGATTCTGTTAGGTTCGATATACTTGATTATGGTGGATGAAAGGAGAATTGGAATGTTCCAGAAGAAAGGTTTATTGGCTTCAGTGTTGTTGGGAATCGTGTCGTTACTGTACTCGTTCTCGGCTTTCGCTTCGGAAGGCGCCGCAGCGGATTCGACCATGGGGTACATCGCGCTGGCAGCCGGCCTGGGCATCGGCCTGGCGGCGTTTGGTGGCGCGCTCGGTCAAGGCAAAGCTGCCAGCTCCGCGCTGGAAGGCATTGCTCGTAATCCGGGAGCCAGCGGCAAGATCCTGACCCCGATGATCATCGGTCTCGCCCTGATCGAGTCCCTGGTCATTTATGCGTTCGTCATCACCATCATGTTGACCTTCAAGGTGAGCGTCTAATTGGTGATCAGGCAACGCTGCTTGATTTCGAGAGGCCCCGCTTCGGCGGGGCTTTTCCTTTTTATGAGGTTTATTTTAACCATTGGGTAGGCATGAATTGGATTGTCGGTCATTCACCAGATGCATTATATTTTAGTAGGTCGGACAAATTTTTTGTCCGACATGGATTAGATTGTCGGTCAGAAAATCTGACCGACCTACGGTTTTTGTCACTCTTTTTCAAGTAAGTAGGATGGGTAATTGTTTTACCCATCACTCCAATCGTTTTAATATGATGGGCATGGCAAATGCCCATCCTACACAGATATTGATTTCTCTCTTTGATGGTTCAAGGCTCCTGTCTGGAACCATTCTTTCCCTGATTTTGCTCCGACCGTAAGCGCACCTGTTTGACCGGTAAACGCACACTAAACCACCACTAAATGACAGGTAAGCGACAGTGCAGCATGAGGCAACATGAAACATCATGAGGCTACGCATCGTAGCGGTTGGTATCACCAAGCAGCATACGCAAATGGAGTACTGCTCGTTTACGGTCATCTAGTGGTCGTTTTGCGGTCATTTAGTGGTGGTCTTCGGTCGGATTTTTAAGATGGATAGGCATTTGCCCTGTATTATCATATACCTATGCCGTTCCGCAATTATACCGGTTCTCAATCATTTTCAGCCACAGATTCTGTGAGTTTTGTGCCATAGTCTTACGCGATCCTAGATCGTGGAAGGCTGTGTGTTTTCTTGTAGTTACACACGGCCTCCCGGAATTTCAATTCCGTGAGACCATGGCACATCGTGTTTACTCGATGGACAGAAATGAGTAATACCTACTCTATCGCCATGCCGCCCTGCTTTCAATCGAACAACTCCGGTTGGGGCGGTGAAATCGCTTCCGGCCAGAGGGCGGGATTGTCGGGGTCGATGCGAGCGGCGTTATGCCGCGCGGATTTCGGAGAAGCATTGGCATAACAATACAAGCAACCATGCGGGCAGGTATTGTAACTGCCGATATCGATTGAGGAAAAACAGCCGCAGCCGGGGCGCGTGGGATGGCTTGCAACCTGCAACTTCTTTCCGCAAATCGCCTCGATTCGCACCGGGTCCACGCAATGAGCCGCTTCCAACTGCGCACCCACGTGAACCGGCTCGCAGCAGAGCGTCAATTTGATGCCGAACCGTTTGGAAATACTGGACAATTCCAGCAGTAGCTCATGTTCTACTTCCTGGCTTCGCTCGCTTTTCGCATCCGGCAGTTCATCCCCGCGTCGAGTCAATTCGGGAATCAGGTTGCGGTCGGTTTTTGCGTAACGATCCAATACGCTGGTAATGACTTCATTGGTGCTTCCCTGTAGCTGTTCGCAGAAATACTCGAAACGCTTCAGATGCTTACCTGGCGTCAATTCCTTAGTAATTACAATAGGATCGTAGCGCCAGACCAGCGCCTGTTCTCCATAGCGCTCGGCTAATTTTCGCATTCCGGCAAGTACGCTCTCGGCGTCGGGAACGCCCGGCTGCATCCAGGATGGCAGGCCGGTCAACGTCACCTGGAAAACGAAACTACGATACCCGAGATCTTCGATTCGGGAAAGATAGGGAAGAAAGGGAGTGGGATTTTTCGTCCAGAAAACAAAGGCTTCCACCATTTGCGGGCGCAGATCGACGCGCCGGGTCGCGCCTCCGTATGGGAGGCGCACCCAGCAATAGCCGTCTTTCAAACGCCGGACGAACCACTCCCCGTGTGAAGCGGGGAGATCGGTTCGTCTGGAAGCACTGATGATTGCCATGACGTCAGGATAGGGCCAAAAATCGACCCTGTCAACCGAGACAGGCGAAAGGACGGAAACGGATTATTTCCGCTTGCGGCTTTTGGCGCGCTTTTCTTTCTTCAACAGGGTTTCCAAGTCAAAGCCCTTCAATTCATTGAAGAAAGCGTTGTGACCGGATTTCCAGATGTCAAAGAAAGCACAGCGGGGATGCGGGGGCTTGCCGTTGCTACTGCCTTTGAAAGCCGTATGGATTTCCTGCTGAGCGCCGCCTAAAATGCGCACGACATCAGCCAGATCGATCTTGTCCGGCGATTTTGTCAACTGGAAACCGCCGCCGCTACCGCGACGCGAGCGAACCAGTCCCTGCTTTTTCAGTTTCAGCATAACTTGCAGCAGGTATTTTTCCGGGATGCCGTTTCGTTTGGAAATCTCGTTGAGGTTGACGGTGGTGTTGGGGTCGTAGCGTTCTGCGATATCCAACAGGGCCCAATAAGCATATTCAATTTGCGCTGTCAGCTTCATTCAACTTACCTTTTTCAGATGTCAACAAGAGCGAAATGAGAATGAACACAGACGCCTGTGTAACTTATTTAGACAGGTGAGTCAAGGAAAAATGTTATTTCGGCAGGGCGGAATCGTGGTGGAACTGTTTGATTTCATGGATGATTATTTGCGTATGCAGAAATTGGATAGAATTATTGTTACTTTATAACAGCTTGCAATACAGGGCATCCGCGACGACGTCCCGAAATACCCCAATGATTGTCAGCTTTTATCATGACGCAGCAAAACGAAGAGTGCGTAAACGGAAAAAATGAACGCGGTATCGGCGATGATCTGTAAAAAAAGATTCATGATTTTATTCGCTCCGAATTTTTACTTACAAGTAAGTTTTCGTGTTGCCTGGAGACTCTCTATTAGTCATTTCTGTCCATCTAGTAATCATGATGTGCCATGGTCTCACGGAATGGAAATTCCGGGAGGCCGTGCGTAATATATTGAAGACACACAGCCTTCCACGATCTTCGATCGCGTAAGACTATGGCACAAAATCATAGAATCCGTGACTAAAAATGATTAAGAGTTATTCTAGCCAACATTATTTCTATCTGGCTCAAAATAACACATCGCCATCTAGAGTGCAACGAAGGTTCGATTCGAGATTCTTCGGCTAGAGTAGGTATTACTCATTTCTGTCCATCGAGTAATCACGATGTGCCATGGTCTCACGGAATGGAGATTCCGGGAGGCCGTGTGTAACTACAAGAAAACACACAGCCTTCCACGATCTTCGATCGCGTAAGACTATGGCACACATTATTCAAATTAATGGCTAAAAATGATTAAGAACCGCTATAGACCTCAGAATGACGAGTTTGTAAAGTTGCGCATTTCAAATAATACCTACTCTATTGGCGATTAGCGATGTCTTCTTGTAGCGGTGAAACATAAGCTTACGTGTAGCAGGGACGAAGCGAAGAGAAACGACGCTTGCCCGTGTTCATCTTATTCATTTCCCATGGGCAAGCTGCGCTTAGCCCATGCCACCCACCGTGTGTAACCTATTGAAGACACACAGCCTTCCACGATCTTCGATCGCGTAAGACTATGGCACAATATCATCGAATCGTGGCTAACAATAAGCCTACTCTAATTCAACATCACGCCACGAAAAACCGGCGGGTGTTACCACCCGCCGGAGAGAAACGAACGCGCTTTAAAAAACGCCTAGGGATTGACGGTAGGCGGCGCGGTGTTCAATCGTACGTAGAGTTTGTAATCGTCGGAATCTTCGAACATCATATCCACTACGTAGGACGCCACCACCGACTTCACGCCGATGAGATACTGGTTCGGATAGTAGCCAAAGCTCTTTCCGTATTCACCGGTAGACTGCTCCATAATCGGAGTATGATCCGAGTCGCTGCAACCGTTTACCGTGCACAGACCGGAATAATACATCATTTTGGTTCGAGTCTGATTCTGGTAAATGACACGCACGCCGTTGGGCGAAATGACCGTGGCGCAATCCGCACCCAGATAATCCTGGTGCCAGTCGCCCTGATCGTCCTGATACCAACCGTCATCGGCGGTGTACAACCGCGCACCCGCGCCGAAATCGTAGATGAACTGGAGCTGGTTCAAGGTGGCGTTATAGAAACTCACCAGCCACCAGCCTGTCGTTTGCATCACGGCGAAGGAATTGAACTGGCCGACATCGCCCGTTACCAGCGTATCGCCGGTACCCGCAAAGACTTCCTTATGCCAGCCGGTTGCCAACGTGTCGTAGTTCGGCATACCGCCATCCACCCAGACGCGCATCAGGTTGCCCTGCTTGACGTTGTCCACGCCGTCGTAGCTGGTGTTGTGGTAGTAGTAGACTTCGAACTGGCCGTCGGGCTGCTCGGTCGTCGGACGAATCGCGATGGTCGGATTCAAACCGGTACCGAAGGTGACTTTGTCCATGAAGGTGCAGGAGGATTCCGCCGGTGCAGCAGCATCGCCATCGGGGACGTCTTCTTCGCAGAATTCAGGACCAACCAACGCGCTGTCGAGCACGATAATGCTAAAGTCTTCCGGTCCCGTCGGATTCGGTACGCGCGCCATGGCAAGCTTCAGATGGGACCATTCGTTGCCTTCGCCATCTTCTTGTGACTTGGTCATGTACACGATCACCGGGCGACCCTGTGCATCCAGCCATAATTCATTGTACAGGCCGGTCACGCCTTCGTGATCCACCACGATCTTGGTCCAGGTATAGGAACCGGCTTCTAAGGTGTCCGTCCATTCATCGGGAACCTGAACGTCTTCATCGCCATCGGGGACGACCACTTCGGCGTCGCCATCGGTAACCACATCGCCGTCGACAACTACCGTATCGGAATCACCACGGAAGCCGCCGCCACCGCCGGTTACATCCGCATCGCCATCGGCTACGACATCACCATCGGTCACGACATCGCCATCGGTCACGACATCGCCGTCCACCGTGGTATCGGCATCGCCGTCAACCGGGATGTCCTGCTCGCCGTTTGTATACACGAAAACCAGGTGACCGTTGTCCGCATCCTGATAGGCGATGCGCGGCCAGCCCTCGGCGGAAAGCTTGATCGAGGTGAACTTGCCGACATCCGCGCCCTTCTTGGAGATACCCGCACGCGGGCCACTGGGAGCAGCATCGGGATCGACATCCGGTACACCGTCAAGGTAGTACCAGTCGATGTCTTCACTGCCTGCCGGGGGAATCGTGCTGACCTTGGCGCGACCGAAAATCAGATCGCCGTAGGTCTCGTTGTATGCGGAGAGCCAGATTTCTTCGTCGTTGAAGATATCCATGCCCAGGAAACGTCCGTAGAAGCCGAAGGGCAGCGGTTCATTCTCGATGCAGGAACAGGACGGATCACCAGGCGTTCCGGGACCGGAGAAATCGCAGGTATCCGGATTGTAGTTGTCGCACAGTGTGAATTCATCCGGGTTTCCGCATTGATCGCTGCCACCCGGGCAACCGACACTGAATCCCGGCTGGCAGGTCACGCCTTCGCACCATTCGGTACAGGCGACACAGGAGCCTTCCGGGTTGAAGGCGGTGCAGCACTGGGAACCATCCCCGCAACCACCACCGCAGGGGTCCGAACAGGCGCATACGCCGGTATCTTCGAGACAGATCACCGCCCGGCCTTCCGGGCAGGTGCGGCAAGCGCAGTCGGTTTCGACATTCGCCACGGTACAGCGAGGCGCTTTGCATTCGTAAGCCGCATTGGTCGTAACGCATTGGGAACAACTATCTCCCGTGCTTTCCTCGCAACTCACCACGCCCAGCGATTCATCGGTGCACTCCGGGTCGCAAAGCTGCAAAACACAGACATTGCTGCGACGAGAACAATAGTAGCACTTCGGACAATCGATACCTTCGTCCAGGTTGCAGTAGATCGAGCTTTCCTCGTCGCCATCCGGATCGGGGACATCGCCAACCGGCGCTTCGATATCGCCATCGGTAATATCATCCGCCGGTACGCACTGTTCGTTCACGCACTGCTGACCGATGGGACAATCGGAGTTCTTGAGACATTCGCCGGAAGCGGAATCGCTACATCCCAGCGCACTAAGCGATAGAATTCCAACGACGCCAAGCAGTGCAACCGTTCCGCGCCAATTGGTGCGGCGACGCAACAAGGCCAGCGGCAGCAGCAACAACGGCAGCAGCCAACCGGACTGGCTGCTGCTGGAGCAGCCCGCGCCATCGCTGGCATTCGTTCCGGTTCCCGGCAGAGCCGTTACGCGCTCGGCCTTCTTGCTAACACCGGCGCTCTTGTAAATGCGGCTCTCCGTTTGAGACAGGCCGACTTCGTCGCGTACCTGCGCAGTTACTTCCACCGGGAATTTCCTGATGTTCGCCAGATTCAGTTGGTTGTCCATGCTCCAATCACTCCAAGCGCCGTCATTGATACGATAGCGATAGCTCAGATCCTTGGTGCCCGATACGTTATCGGAACCGACAAAGCGAAGCTGGCTGCCGGTCTGCATCATTCTGAGGTTCGGAGCCGTAAAGTCGGTGATGAAGTTCAACGCCACCGGAGTGGGATCGCCGGAACGCTTGAAACGGGCATCGCGGGCACGTACATAAATGGTGTGCTTGCCCTGCAAGTACAAGCGCGGCACACTGATCACCGGATTGTCAGTGGCGTAATACGGAGTCCAACGTTTCTGATCCAGCGCCAACTGATATTCCAAATGGCTGCTGCCGCCGTCGGCATCGATACCGGACAGATCCAGTTCGACACGCGGACGCAGGCCCTTCTCCGTGAATTCGAATGGAGTCGGCAGGAAGCTGGTACGGATGGACGCCTCCGTTTCGGCCACATACTCGGGTGCAGGTCGTTCGCCATCGCGATTGGCGCTGATCAATTCCGCGTAGACGTTCAACGCAGCGAATTCAGACGGCGTGCTGGTCGGCACTTCACCCACGATGGACTGAATGTCGATGTACAGATCGTTGACGTCGTCGCTATTGATGTCGAAGCCCGGAATCTCGAACGGTTCGATATCGATTTCAAGACCCAGACCAGTCAACACGCCGTCAATCAAGCCTTCAATCAAGTCCGGCATTTCGATCGGATCTTCACCCAACACCGAATACGGAATGCGCATGTTCTTCAGTACCAGGTTGTCCAAACCGAACACGATCTGGATGGCCGCTTCCTGGTTGTCGATACCCAGCGTCACGTCGGCATCCAGCATAAGCTGGAAGACACGCATGAAACGTTCGTCGATCAGGCCGTATGCATTCAATTTCAGATCGCGAATGCGTACCTGTAACGCCACATCCACGCCGGAAGGCACGCCTTCGACATCGGGGAAGGCTGTAGGACCATCGATAATGGCGAAGTCGATCGGATCGCCCGGTTCGAGCTTGATCGCCGTGGCGACGTTGGCGCCATGAGTCAGTTTCTTGATGGACGGCATGATCAGAGCGAAGTTGGCCAGTCCGATAAAGCCGCCGACATCGGGAATGGATTCATCCAGAGTCAGGCAGAGCAAGCCCGAATTCTGAATCGTGTATCCCGCCTGATCCAGCAGCACTTCGTGAATCGCAAGGCTCAAATGATACGGTGCAGGCGGATTGAGATGCTCGTTGACATTGGAAACCTCGATCGGCGGCAGGGCGTCGATACGCAGGTTGACTTCGTCGGTGCAGGGATCGGCGGAACCCGGCGGGACCATGGTACCACCCATCATGCCGATTTCGACACCACCCTGTTTGACTTCCGCCCGGCCACCGGCCATCAGCGAGAGCCAGATCTTCGATTCCACACCCGGCATGAAGTCGGCCAGGAAAGAGCCGATATCCACTTCCATTTCGATACCCAGCGGCTGCAACAGGCAGAAGCCATCCGGACGACGGCAGATGGTGGTGTCCGTATCGCAGCTAAAGCCCTGGCCGAAGGGATCGGGGCAGTAGTTGTTGTTGTCTTCATCACACTTGACACATTTGAAACCTTCCACCAACTCGGTGACGGCATTGGAAATCGGATCGGCGATAAACGGAGCGATGATCCCCTTGAGCAGATCGATCAACGAACTGGCGATATCGCATACCAACCAGTTTTCCACACCGAAATCGATCGAGTCCAGATCGAACTGCGGATCTCCGATCACCAGATTCAGCATGCGGCTGGCACCGTCGATCTGGAAGGAGATCGGCACGGTGATTTCCAACGGATTGTGGTTGCCGAAGTCATCCAGGAAGCTGATGTATGCATTGCAGCCGAGACAACCGATGCCGCCCGTGGGAATCACGATGCGACGCGCGGGAGCCGGAGCCGTTAAACGGACTTTGACTTCCAGCCGATCCGGCTCGACCGGCGTGACATTGATCGACGCGATTTCCAGTTGCAGGTGACAGTCACCGGGGCAATAGGAGCAATCGATCAGCCACAGGTCGTAAAGTTCACCTTCCGGGATATCGAAGGCCAACTCGCCACCCAACGCAGCGGCGATGATGCTTGCTGCATTCTGTTCCAGAAACGAAAAGGCATTGTTGGTCAAGCGAACCTGCCCCAGGTTGTTCACTTTCTCCTCGATGGGATACTCACCCCATTCCAACATACGCATAGGGCCTTCTTCGTCGCCCTCGCCGCCACAACCCAAGTCCAGACCGCCATCGCAGGAAATCATTTTAAAAGCCAACAGGCTTATGGCGATGGTCAACATCAACGCTCGTTTCGGGGTTAGGTAATGCATCAACCTCTCCTTACTTGGTATCCACAACGGATCACGCCGATGGCACCTCGGCCACAGGCTTCGTCTATCGAATATTCGACCCTGGCTGAATTAAACAATCAGTTGAATCGTGTAGATTTCGGTATCTTCGTGTTTTCGCCAGGTCACTAAATACTACTTCTCACTCCAAATCGGCTTGGTCAAAACGTGGCGAGTAAGAACGTAGACACTCAAATCATCTTACATTGTAGGCGATGTAAAATGCAAATTAATCCAACGCTTAATCGAAAACAAATGCCTTGATTCCCGGACGGCTGTTTATGGCCTTGATCAGTTTGTCCGCCAGCTTTTCAGCAGAAGCTTTCAGCGCTTTCGATCCGGCCACCTGATTGTTGGAATGCACGCCGGTGCCATCCTCGGAACCGGAGGCGATGATCTCCGCCGTTTTTACCGCCACCACGCGCACCGACGTGGTCGCATGGGCCGAAACGATCTGCACGTCGGCGATATTGCCGGTGGTCGTTGCAACGGCTTTTCCGATCAGTACGAAGTCGGCATCGAACAGTTCGCCGATCTGGGCGGCCTGCTGGTTGTTTGGCGAGGGAATGCGCAGGGGTGCATCGATGGTGATTTTCCCGGATAATACCTGGTGGTCGATGACCTCGAAGCCGGTGTGAAGAAAGGCATCGGCAAAATGATTTTCCACCAATCCCAAACTGGTGGTGATCAATCCGCCGGTCGGCGCAGGCGGAGGAAAACCGGGCGGCGGCTGGTTCGGATCGCCGGTGCCATTCGGTTGTGGCATGGCTCCCGGCGGCATGGGCTGATTAGGGGACGCTCCTGGCGGAACCTGTTGGTTCTGCTGCGGATTCTCCCCTTTATCACTTTTATCACTTGGCGGCGCCGTCCACCAGGAACTGCTGGCCTCTCCCACATTCTGCTCGACGATCAGCAGCAGCACGCGCGGGATGCGCTTGATCTGCTTGGTGTTTTTCGACGGTTCCGCTTGCTGTGCCCACAGCAGGTTCAACGGAACCAGCAGAAACAAAACCGATAAGACAAAAGACCGATGGATTCTGTGCATCACTCTCTCCATCGCCATCCGGCGTGAATCATCCACGTTAGGCTTCCACTCTATTTCGATCCAGTATCTCGAAAAATATTCAAAAAATCAAGCGACTAAAAGCGAAGCTGTCATTCCGAAGACGAACTCCGGCATTTTTCATAGATCTGTAATTGACTGGTCACGATGAACAGCAACAGGAATTCTCCCAACACCGCGAAGGTCAATTCCCAGGCATTGGCGGCGGTGGCTCCCCACGAGGCGCTCTGCTCCAAGGCGCTCAGTTGCAGCCACCAAATGTTTCCAGCCAACGACAACAGCCCGACCCATACGACGAGAACAAAGCTAAAGCTGAATAATACCAGCATCTTATCCGCATGGTCGCGAACGTGACGAAAGCCACACGCGAAGGCGTCGGCAAACGGAAGGTCGTCCATCGTCATTGCCGCCGCAATACCGGTTGCCAGTAAAATCAACAATACATATACAACCGAGCCAAACGAAAGAATCATCAGCGTCCACAGCAGCATACCGGCATTCGCCAGATCGGAAAGCTGGTGGACGTCTTGCAGGCCCAATGCGAAAAGGCCGAGAAGTAAGACGATAGCCAGCAGCCCGCTTATCACCACCATTGCCAGACCATACAACATGCGCAACAGCACCATACGACTGAAGAAATGCATGGAACTACTGATGAATCCACTTACCGTCACTTCGCGCTTTTCACGCACCGCCCTGGCCAGTTCCCCCACCACTCCGGCATCCAGCAGGGTTGCCAATAGAAATTGGATGCTCCAGACCGTAGCGATACTTCCGGCTATCCCTGTAATAAACCAGGGATTTTGAACCCAGTGCCGCCATAGGACATCCAGATCGGCATAGCCGTCACTGCCAATCGGAGCCGCAAGGAACAAGCGCACCAATAGGACGATACCCAGCACAAAGGGCAAGGCTCCGGCGATGGCGATGGCCATACGCACACCCAATAAGGCCAGAACCAGCAACCAGCCACGCAACGACGTGACCAGGCTTTTGGAAACGATGGTCAGATAATCACTCACTGGCGGGTTCAACTTCCTCGGGCGGTTGCGGAGGCGGCGAGATTTTGGCTTCGTCCAGTTTTTCGCGCTCTTCCGATTCCAATGACATGCGAATCAAGGTTTTTAGTGCCTTGTTACGCTTTAAATCGCTTAAAATCATCTTCAAGTCTTCGAATAAGGTAGGATCTTTGATCAGCATTCCGACGGTCCCCTGACCGGATTGGATATACTGGGTCAGTTTGCGTAGATCGTCGGTGGCCTCGTTCAGGTTACGAATGATGTTGCCCTTGTCCTCTTCGTAAATAAGAGTATGCAGCATACCTTTCTGGGTTTTGATTGCATCCACCACCTCGGCAATGGTTGCGGTGGCACGCCGCAGATTTTCGACGATCTGCTTGCCGTCTTCATCGTAAATCAATCCATGAATGGTGCCCTTGCCGGTACGGATTTCCTCGACAACCTTTTCCACATGCGCGATGCTGCGGTTGAGTCCGGCGCTGGCCAGCCGGATATTGGACATGGTGCCTTTCAAATCCTGCTGCACCTTGCGGTCGTAGATCAATCCATGAACGACGCCGTCGCCAGTTTCGATTTCATTGAGCACATTGTTGACCGAAGACACGATTCCTTTGACATTCTGGACGTTTTCTTCATCGGTCAACTTGTTGATGACGTTTTTCAGCCCATAGGCGACATCCGCACCGTTTGAAATCAAGGCCTGCCCTTTTTCCAGAATCTGGAAGAGATCGGGCGGCTCCTGAGACGCCAGGAAAGATCCTTCGTTGATCGGATCGGAACTCTGATTTCCAATCGTGATTTCAATGACTTTATCTCCCAACAGACCTTTCGTGCCGATGGTTGCAACCGAATCCTTGCGAATACGCTCCAACATTTTGGTTCGCACGTGGATTTCCACATGCAGTTTCTTGTCATCCAGAATCGGGGAGAATTCGATGCTGCCGACCGTGCCGATATTGACGCCCGCCAGCCGCACCTGCGCACCGGGTTTCAAGCCGCCGACGTCGCTGAAGGCAATGTACAGTCTGGCGGTCGGCTCAAACAGGCTGCGTTCCTGCCCAAGCATGAAAACCACACCGAAAATCAGTAAGATACCAACTGCGACGAATAATCCCACTTTCGTGGTCAAGCCTTTGCTTTCCATCTATTTTCCCCGTTCCCTATTCTTCCAGAAGCCCTTCGAATTTGCCGGTAATGAAATTGCGTACTTCCGGAATCTCGGAGTTTTTCACCCGCTCTACCGTATCGGTTAAAACGATGCGCTTGTCATGCAGAAACGCGATTCGATCGCTGACCGAAAACGCGGTGCCCATGTCATGGGTGACGACGACGCTGGTACATTTGAGAACCTGCTGCATACGGCTGATCAACAGGTTGATACGACTGGTATTTATCGGATCGAGACCGGTAGTCGGCTCATCCCAGAGAATCACCTCCGGATCGGTGGCAATGGCCCGCGCCAGACCGACGCGCTTTCGCATACCGCCGGAAAGATCGGCGGGCTTCATCTGCTCGATACCCGGCAAACCGACCAATTCCAGTTTTTCCGCGACCTTGATATCGACCTCTTTTTGTGTCAGTTCCGGAAAGTGAATCCGCAAAGGATAGGCGATATTCTCCCGCACGTTAAGCGAATCGAACAAGGCACCGGATTGAAACAACATCGATACCCTGCGACGGATCGGGAGCCATTCCGTTTCTTTCAGGCCCTTTGTGGACTGCCCCAGCACCTGCACATCGCCCGAATCGGCGGTCAACAAACCGACCATGAATTTCAGCGAAACGCTTTTACCCGTTCCCGATCCACCCATTATCGTAATGGTTTCACCTTTGTAGATCTCCAGATCCAACCCGGCGAAAACGACGTTACTGCCAAAGGCCTTATGAACATCGTGAATGGAAATGACGATTTCTCGCTGTTCGTCCATCTGCTCCCTACAGTACCATGAATAGTTTGGTCAACAATAGATCGGCGACCAGAACCGTTACCGAAGCAATCACCACGGTGGAAGTCGTCGACTGACCGACACCTTCCGTACCACCACTTGTCTGGAATCCCTGGCGGCAAGCAATCAGCCCGATACAGAAACCGAAAACCGCTGCCTTGCCGATACCGGACATAAAGTCGTTGATTTCCGTAATTTCGATGATCGAGGAGTAATAATAGTTACTGGAAATCCCGAATTCCAGGCTGGAGATGATCAACCCGCCCAATACGCCAACGATATCGGCAATGGCGGTAAGAATCGGCATAATCAGCGTCGAAGCCAACACACGCGGGACGATCAACTTGGCGATCGGGTCCGCACCCAATACGCGCAAAGCATCGATCTGCTCGGTGACTTTCATCGATCCGAGTTCGGCAGTCATTCCCGCACCGATGCGCCCACCGACCATCAGGGCCGTCAAGACCGGACCCAGCTCTCGCAAAATGGCGATGGCCACAACCTGTCCGACCATCTCCTGCGCACCGAAACGCGCCATGCTGGTCCCGAATTGCAAAGTCAGCACCATACCGGCGAACACGGCAGTCAGCACCGCAATTCCAAGGGACTTGATACCCAGTAAGCGGATTTGATATGCCGTTTCGCGCACTTCGGGTACACCGGTAAAGATACGGTGGATCACCTGCGCAAGCAGGATGCCCAGATCACCCAATAATGTGAGCAGCCATTCAAGACTGACTGTTTTGTGAAAAGTCTCCGAATCGGCCATGCTTAACGCTTCCGTTCCAGAACAGAAAAGCTGTCCACCAGTCGCTCGAAATCCGCTAAACCATCTTCAAATGTTTCCGGCGGCGCGGAATAGGTCAGGTCGTACGTGCAATAATTTTTTGCGATTGTGATCGCCGCAATCTTGATCGGCGCGCCGTCCAGCATGCCCTTTACCACGGAGTAAACCGCCTCGCGGCCATCGACCTTGTGGGATTCCTGAAGCAGGTAGGTCTTGTTTTCGATTCCAATGAACATATGATTGGCCATCGCACGAAGTGGCGCGTCGCGATAGGTATCGCAGGTCGAATTGACCATGATCGCCGCGTTTGCCCTGGTATTGAAAAATGAGAGATTTGCCTGCTTTACCTTGACTTGCTTCCACCCCGATGAGGGCGCCTGCACTCGGTAGCGGTTAAAGGAATCTTCAAATATTCCCTCGCGATAGCTGGAACTTGCACAGCCGAAAAGGAGGGCCATCAAGAAAGCAAGCAGAAGAATTTGTTGGTGATTTGCCTCGCATTGCCGTTTCACTGGCATCGTCCCTTTCTGTAGATGAAGCCTGATTCAAAGTCATATTACAACAATTCTAATAGGTTATGCAAAGGCTAAAACGCGTTTTCCCTTGTTATTTTCGAGACGTTGCAAGACGAGGAAATTTGTTGTGTCCCGGACAAATGATATGTATAATCGGAAATAGTGAGAAAGTAAAAGAGGTTGCAGATGGTAGCAGGTTCTAGCCTGGGGAAAATTCTAGTTGAGGCTGGCGTTATAGATGACGTTCAACTTGAGGGCTATAATGCTCGCGAGCGTACGACAAAACGCCCCTGCGTTCAGTTGATGCTGGAAGACGAGCTGTTTTCGGAACAGGAAATGGCACAGGCGTTGAGCACCCAACTCGGCGTTCCGTTCGTCATGCTCAACCAACTTCGCATACCCGGTTACGTCGCCAAGCTGATTCCCAGGGAAATGGCGCTAAAATTACAGGTGATTCCGGTTTCCACGAAAAACGAGGGCAACGAAGAAGTCCTTTATGTCGCATTCTTCGATCCTACCACCGCAGAGACTCTTGCAAAAATAGAGGAAATCACCCATAAGCCCGTTAAGGTCGTGGTTTCCACGGCATCTCAAATACAAATGGCCATTGACCGTTACCTGAGACCCGTCAAAGGGCCTTCGGGTAAACGAAAACGCACACGGCCTTCTTTCAACCGCGATCCGGAAGCAACACAAACAGCGGCTCCATCAAGTCCGGATCCCTGGGGAGAGGTTTCTTCCACCAGCGAAGATGCTCCCGAGAAACTGCCTGAAATTCAAGCAGACGCCCTTCCCCCAATTCCTGATGAGCAGGGAGAACCCGAACAGGCGGAGATTCTTGAAGCCGAGCCGGTGGAAATCGACGTTGAAGAAGAAGCCGGGCAAGAGCAATCGAAACAAGCGGACGATGATTTCGCCGGCATTGACTTGATTGAGGATTCGGAAATCGCGGATTCGGATGACTTGGGTATCGAGCCGGTAGCCGCAGTAACCGAAACAGGCACTCAGGCCGCCCCGGAAATCGAAACCGAAGGTGGCATTGAACTCGATGATGTCAGCATTGATCTGGATCTGGATCTTGACATGGGCGAGCTGGAGTCTCCCAGCCCGCAAGAGCAAACGGAAGATTCCGCTGCGGAAAGCGATTCGTTTATCGAATTGGATGACAAGCCGGAAGCGGATAGTGGAGAAAGCAGCGATTTCCTTTCCCTGAACATGGTGAATTTCGCCAATGAAGACGATGAGATTCTCAAGCGTCAGGAAGAAGCCACCAAAACGCGGCAGGAACACGCCTTTGGCATGGATAACGATCTGGACTTCAGCGACATCGAAGAAGAATCGGAAGAAAAGAGCGACGGCGAACACTTCAGCCTGGATGATGACCCGTTTGATGATTTCGACATAGAAGAACCAGGCGCAGCATCCTCCGCTGCCAAACCGGATGGAAAAGACAAAGACCTCGACTGGGACGATGAAAGTTTCGAATTCGGCGTCCAGAAAGAATCCGGACCGATTGAGGCGGATCAATCCTCTTCCAAATCGGAAAACGAGTTGGATGATTCCGATGATGATCTGGACGACTTCGACTTCGACATTCCCGAAGCTCCCGAGTTCGAGGATTCCCCCAGCGGTTCTTATTCGTCCTTACCTGCACTCGGTTCCTCGAAAGACAAGGAAACATCGCAAGAGTCCTCCGATCTGGACGACTTCTCCGTGGATGGCGCTGAAAGCGAAGACGAACAACTCTCACCGGACAAAGCGGCAGACGCATCTGAAGACGGCTTGGGGGAAGATGACTGGAGCCTGGATTTAGAGGATTTGTACGACAATTCCAAATCCGGTGTCATTCAAACCGCCGCGCTTGCAGACGCAAGCGACGTTCCCAAGGAAACCTTTGGGCTGGATGCGGAACCTGCTGAGGCTCCCGATACTGAAGATCGAAGCGAGCAGGAAGCGCAATCCGAGGATCCATCCAACGGAAAGCGCAAGAAGAAGAAAAAGGCGTCTAGCAAAATCAGCGATTCGAAAGCAACGGAAGCCTTGGCCTTATTGGAAGAGGCCAAGAAAATGCTTGCAATCGATACCGAACCTGCGAGCCCGGAATTTACTCTTGATGAAGATGATGTGGATTTCGAAACCGCAGTACGGGAGTTGGACGAATTTTTGAAAAGCGAACCGGACGATCTGTAACCTTTCACCACGAATCGACATCCAGTTCAACGATCCTACCGGTTTTGAAAAATTGTGTTTGTAATGTTCGTTTTATCTGCGGGAGAGATCCTGCTTTTATCCGAACGCTAAGCCTGCCTGTTGTTCAGTAGCAACCCGTTGCTCGTAATGAATTGAAAGAGACAATCGGCCAAGCCAATCCGAAGGAGCAGTAAATGAAACGGAATGTTTGGAGTGTTTTTTTATTTGTATTGTTAGTGCTTTCGTTATCGTTGATCTGCGGCTGCGGCGACAGTGACGACGAAGCAGACGGCGATGGCACTCCCGATGGGGATTCCATTGTGGATGGCGACTCGGATACCGACGACGTCATCGATGGCGATACGAGTGATGGAGACAGCCCTCTGCCGGATGGCGATAGCACCGATGGTGACACAACCGATGGCGATACGACTGACGGCGACACCACCGATGGCGACATTGCCGATGGTGATCACACCGATGGCGATATGACTGACGGCGACGAGAACCCTTCGCAACTGGGCAGCATTTCAGGCACGGTCTTCGCCAGCAATGACTACGCCGGAGTTCGTCGCATCGTTTTTCTGTACGACGAAAACCCCTATTCTGACTTTTCCATCACGCCGCTCAAACAGATCGAATTGGCAGGCAGCGGCAACACCGCCGAACTGTATTCTTTCACCGAGTTGATCGGCGGGCAGTACTACGTGATGATGCGGGTGGATGTCGGCGATGATGACGATGCCAGTAACGACGTCGGCGCCGTCTATCCCGATATTGTCTCCATCGTTCCCATCGATCCGCAGTTCCGCGATATCGAAAGTGTGGATTTGTACATCGGCCTGGACAATCCCGAGAAAGGCTCGATCAGCGGCACCCTGATGCTCTCCAGCGCCTACCAGGAGAAACGGGTGTATCTGATGGCGGTGGAGTTCAAGGGCGTAGATGAAAGCGGCAACAATATCATCGACGCCTGGCCCAGTTCGGTGCAGTTTCTAAATCCTGCTCCCGATCAAATGGCCCGCAGCTTCTCGTTGACCAACCTGAACGGAGGCAACTTCTTTTTGATGGCGATCGTCGATTACGGGGAAAGCCTGCCGCTTCTGGGGTACTATTCGCCCTATGGTCCCTACCAAATCTCACTGGACGAACGCGAGGGACAGCAATCCTACACTGACGAGATGTTCTACATCGGCGTAAAAGATCCCAACTGGGGATCGATTAGCGGCATAATCGAATTACCAGCCGCACTCCCCGGAAAACAGGTGGGCGTGTCGCTTTGCTCGGCGCAGACCGTAACGCCGGAAAACCCGGAAGAAGAGCCGGTGGAGTTCTGCCAGGCGGAAACCATCTTGCTGGTTAAAAACGACGGCAGCACGCAACTTCCCTACACGTTGGGAAATTTGCAGGACGGCGAACGCTACATCGTCGCCGCACTTTCCGTGCTGGATGAAACCCACTTGACCGGCGCCTATTACCCCAAATGGTACTCGGCGCAATATCTCGAAATCGGTTTCGACGCACAACAGCAGAGCGACACCGTAAAACGCGACTGGACCGGCATCGATTTCCAGATGCCGATTACCGAAGTCAGCGGCACCTTGACCGTGACTCATTCCACCTTCGATTCCGCCACGCCGATCTGGGCGCGCGTGATGTTCGTTGAAATGGAATGGGACATTACCTGGGTGCCGTTCAGTATGGAGACGGAAATCACCGATGTCGGCGGCTGGGCGGATGCGGTCTTCAGCGGCTCGCGCGCCAACTTCAGCACCACCTTCACCGGTTTTCCCATTGCGGGCGGCAACTGGAATTTAGCGGCATTCATCGGCACCAGCGATACGGACCCCAGCCTGGGTTACTGGTGTTATCCTCTTGGCGGCTCAGGCAGTGAAAACTCGCCAGTGGCAGTGGACGGTTCCCAACTCCAGCAGAACCTAAACATTACGATTGATGGCGGCAGCAATCCCTTCGACATGAAATGGTACTGCCAATAGCGAGCATTGGATTGTCGGGTCAGACATTTACCCTGCCGGTTGATATAACCTTGTAGGATGGGCATTTGCCATGCCCATCACAGACAAACGAACGGATTGATGGGCAAAGCAATTGCCCATCCTACTGCCTCTTACAGCCGCAGCGCTTTGATGTGACGTAACTCGATTTCGACGCGGTATCCCAGTGCGGAATCGAGAAAGACCGCCCAGTTTCTCTGCGCGGGTAGACTTTCGGCAAGCAGTTGTTCGCATTGCAATGTCGGGCTGCCGTAGCGATTGCGTTGCTTCAGGTATAAAACCCCAATCGGTCGGCCTTTATCAATCGCCTGTTGCAACAGTTGCCGTTTCTGCTTACCTGCCACAAGCTGGAATCCCGATAAATCATTCATATCCACCTCCCCTTCCTGCATCGGACGATTCGCATCGCCGAAATCAGGGGAGCGTTTAGGATCGACTGCCAATCCGAACTCCTCCAGCGCCGCCTGAAAAGCGGTCCAGTCTTTTTCATCCACGGCCAGCAGGTTCTTGCCGATAGCTCCGCGAATGAATTGGCTCGCCGCCTTGTCTTTCACGAGCCCGCGTACGATCCGCTCGTCTTGAATTTCCACGACGCGAAGCAGGGCATTGGGCAATTCGGGTGAACCTCCGCCCCAGCCCTGAAGCCGGGCGTAGAGCGGCGCAGGCAAATGGTGACAGCGTTTTTCCAGCCGCCGCACCATTTCGTTTAGCGGCATGTTCATCTGCTGCACCAACTGCCGGGTGATCATCCAGCGATTTCCCCCACGGGAATCGGCCAATCCATCCAATAACGACAAGGTTTGCAGGTCAGGCGGCTTATTGTCATGCAATTGCAACAAGCCTTCAGCGGAAACGCTGAGCGTCTTTTCCACCGGGGATTCGTAGTCGACGACATCCTTCTCCGTCGCCTTTTCTTTCGTTTCGGCGGTCAATAAAAAGCGATCACCAACCGCCTGGGCGTCGTCATATCGGGACATTGCCTTATCGCGCTGGGCCTGCGAATGAAATTGCAGCAGATCGAAACCACGGTACACCGTAGCCTGTTCGAGGCTTCCTACCCATTCCTTGAATTCCGTTTCGACATTCCCCGGCAGATCCGTACCGTTTAACTTGCGCAACCTGGAAAGAATGCCATTGGGTGTCTGGCCGCGATTGACGGCCCACTGAACGGTTTCCTTCGTCAGCTTGAAACGCCGCACCGGATCGGAGGGGGATGGATCGCCCACCGGCATTGCTACGTCATACAAACTTTGCAATTCCTCAAAATGCAGGCGATCGGCAAAAGAAATGATTTCGAAATCCGGCTGCACCACAATCGCCGGATGGCCGTCATCCACGGCAAGCGGCGCTTTCCGGTTGCGTTCGTATTCCTTACGATCGATCTTGCCCAGCAGATACTGACCCAACTCCGTCAACCGCACCAGTAGACGGCGCTTGGGTCCGATTGCCCAGTCCACCACACCCAGCGGAAAGGCGATCTCTTCGATAAACCCGGCGACAATCGTTTGCTGGATGGTTCGCTGCGTTTCGTTGGGTCGTTCCGGAATCTGGGCGCTTGGCGCATAACCGGGATTGTACATTCGGAAAAACATGAACGGAAATTCCGATCCGGCATAATCCACCAGATCCTGAATGCGCACCCAGCGGTCATGCGAGGCCAGTTTGAGAATATCGGCCAACAAAGGCCAATCCTCATGCACCCGCAGCATCATGTATTGAAGATCGTAATAGGACCGGTAACGGTCGTTCAATTGCGATTGACGGAAATACTCGAGTTGATCGAAATCGAAACCAGGGTCCGTAGCGGCCTGCCAGAGCAACGCCAGTTTCTCTATCGGTTCCTTTTGCTGGGTCCGGTATCCCTCGGGTGTCAATCGATATTGGTAAGGCTGCTGGCGATCGGAGAGAAATTGGCGCGAATTGCAGAGGTTCAATAACAACAGGATACGACTGCTGCCGATCGATGGCAGATAAGCGGCCAGCGTTTTCTGCATGCGCTTCATATAGGTCACCTTGATGTGACCCCCTTTGGTGATCTCGACCGGATGCTCGTCGACATACGTCAGCACCAGATCGAATTCCCGCAGAATTCTCACCGGGCGGTCGCTGCGCAGCGTCCCTTCCATCGGGATGCCCGGATCGTCGAACACCGGAGGACGCGCCGCGATTTCCGGGAGCAGATCGGCCACGACCGGTAACAGATACACCGGCAAGCGGGATTCCAGATTGTAAGCCGCGGTATGCGGCAAGGGCTGCGCGCCTTCATCCATCGCAACCAGAATCAATCCCATACCCAATAAGCTTTTATAGCGAAAGTTGACCTGACTCACACCTTTGAAGTGAGCAGAACGGAGAAATTGCAGGGAGATCGCGACGCCGCCGGGAGATTCGTTCAGAATCGCCAGCAAGCGCAGATCGTCCAGTTCCAGCTTTTTCAATTTCGAGGAAACCACGGTCGGGCTGGATAAGCGATCCATCAACTGACTCGACATGATCGCCTTGCTCGCCGTGGCGACATCCCATTGCTGGGCGATTTCGCGTAACAGTTTGTTGCTGTAAGCGTTCAAACAGGATTCGGGCCGGGTATTGTACTTCACCTCCCCACTCATGCCAGCCATCTCCCGAACATGCGCGGTCGCACACCTATTTTATTCAGAAACGCCACCAGCGAGTCTTCATCGGTTCGCCGCACGGCCAGAACGCCACCTTCGAAATGGGCCACGATCTTCGGAGCCAGGATCGGATCGCCGGTCACGACTTCGAACAAGCCGGGATCGGAAATCTGGCAAAAGACCAGATTGCGATGAATCGCCTGCGGTTTCGGCGTCATTGGGCAGTCTCCGCCCGCTCCAGCAGGGCATCCGCAAAGAGAATTTCATAGGCGTAGCCCTGCTCGGTTAGAAATAGCTGGCGATGCTGGGAAAATTCCAATTCGGAGGTATCGCGGGTCACCAGTGTATAGAAGTAAGCGCGCCCGCCGTCTTCCTTCGGTCGCAGAATCCGCCCCAATCGTTGCGCCTCTTCCTGCCGACTTCCAAACGTACCGGACACCTGAATCGCCACGCGGGCGTCAGGAAGGTCAATGGCGAAGTTGGCGACTTTGCTGACAACCAGCACCGGCAGGCGACCTTCGCGGAATTCCCGGTACAGTTCGTCGCGCGCGCCTTGCGGCGTTTTACCGGTAATGATGGGCGCATCGATACTTCTGGAAATTTCTTCCAGTTGATCCAGATATTGCCCGATAACCAGAGTCGGCTCGCCTGCGTGCCGCCGTAAAATTTCCATTACGAGATCCAGCTTGTCCGGATTTTCACTGGCCAGCCGAAACTGCTGCCGACGATCACCCAGCGCGTAATCCATGCGTATGCTCGTTGGTAGCGGCAAACGCACCTCGCGACAAACCGCCGGGGCGATCCAGCCGCTTTTCTCCAATTCCTTCCAGGGAACATCCGCTTTTTTCGGACCGATCAACGCGAAGACATCCTCGGCCTTGCCATCTTCCCGCACGAGGGTCGCCGTCAATCCCAACCGGCGGCGCGCCTGGATCTCGGCTGTGATCGAAAAAACCGGCGCAGGCAGCACGTGAACTTCATCGTAAACGATCATGCCCCAGTCGCGCTCGTTGAACAACGCGAAATGCGGAAACTCGTCGGACTTCTTTTTACGGTGCGTCAGAATCTGGTAAGTCGTCACGGTGATCGGCTTGACATCCTTTCGATGCCCGGAATACTCTCCGATCTGATCCGGTGTAAGATCGGTTTTGTCCAATAATTCCGAGATCCATTGTCGCAACGCCGTGACGCTGGTGGTAATAATCAAGGTGGATGCCTGCACGGCTTCCATCACGCCAATGCCGATGATCGTCTTTCCCGCGCCGCAAGGCATGACAATCACTCCGGATCCGCCTTTTACACCACCGGCTGCATGAAAGGTGCGAACCGCTTCGGCCTGATAGTCGCGCAATTGGAAAGGCGGTCCGCTTTTGCTGACATCCACCGTGTGAAACGCCAACGCTTCGCCGCGCACGTAACCGGCCAGATCTTCCGCCGGCCAACCGGTTTTGATGAGTTCGACCTTTAGCAGACCACGCTGGTGGACGGGAACCAGGAAAGAGGTCTGATCCACCCGCTCCTTTAGAAACGGTGTCAGCTCTTTGCGTCGGGCGATCTGTTCGGCCAGAAATTCATCCGCCGCGCGCAACAGCACGAAAGCCGGATCGTCTCCCTTTTCGATGATCAACTGCCCGTAACGGGCGGCGTACTCGCGAACTTCGGTAAGGACATGCTCCGGGACATCGTATTTGGCGAAGCGCTTGAGATCATCGACAACCTGGGGACCGTCGGTGCCCGCAGCAACCGCATTCCAAATGGAAAGCGGAGTAATTCTGTAGGTATGCACGTGTTCGGGAGATTTGATCAACTCCGCAAAACGCGCCAGCGCATCACGCGCCTCGGCGTATAGCGGCGAGTGAACCTCCAGCAATACGGTTCGATCCCCTTGAACGATGATCGGATTGTCCGGTACATAAGCCATTGGCAGTCCCTACTCCCACTCCACGATTTGGATAGCCCAATACAAATTGGATCGCCAAACTTTCGGTAGTTACCATGCAACTTCCGCCGTTTGACACAGGAATTCGATCAATCTGGTATTGTATGGCTAAGTGCCGGGAAGTGCAAATTATTAAAGGAAACGATCTGGCTTCGTCTTCGTGCAGTGAATTTTTTGATAATAACAATGCATATTGAAATGATTGCTTGCTTGAAACAATCTTCGTTGTCCCTATAACCTGAGACACTTCTTTTCACTCCTCATGATATGACAGGCACTGCCAACAAGAGATTTAAGAAAATCGAAAATCAAAATTTCAAATAGAATTCATAGCTTTTTAATATTAGTTTTGGCGTGTAAGGAGAGGCAAGGGGTGTCTTTTTCCCATTTTGCAACGCGCCAAAAAAACTTTGACGCCATGCAGATCTGTAGTATACTTTGCCGCGAGTCTAAACCATGGTAATACCTATACTTTAATGATGAGAGAATAAACGTTGGAACCCACATCCATCTCAAAGGTGTCGCGAGAACTGGAAGTTCTTTCCGACATCAATGCCCTAGCAAAAGAGATCAATTCGACCTTGGAGCTTTCTCAGATCATCAAGCACACGATCGAAGGACTCCCGAATCTGCTCAATGCCAATAAATGTTCCATTTTCATGTACAGCCCGGAAACGGAAGAACTGGTCATGGCGGCTCATAACCACTATGATCTGAAACACGACATGGATCTGCGAATCTCGATTCATAACAATCAGTTGCTCAGCCGTGCGGTGCAGCGAGGCCATTCCATTCTGATTCGGGATATCGAAAAGGAATTCGGGCTTAAAAACCGCAGCAAATATAAATCCAAGTCCTCGATGATCACCCTGCTCAAATCCGGGGAAAAACTGCTCGGTATTATCAACATCAACGATAAAAACGACGGCACGGAATTCGACGACTGGGATTTCTCGATTGCACTGAACATCAACGAGCATTTGGCAACCGCCATTTCCAATGCCCAGCTTTTTGCACAAACCCGGCGCTTGTCGATTACCGACGGCTTGACCGAATTGTTCACGCACCGCTACTTCCAGGAAACGCTGGATCGCGAAATGGTGCGTGCATTGCGTTACAAGCAGGAACTGAGCCTGCTGATGCTGGACATCGACTTTTTCAAGAAAGTGAACGACACCTACGGCCATCAGGCCGGTGATTGCGTACTGCGCGCCATTGCGGATGTCGTACGCGGCTACCTGAGACGGTCGGACTATGCCTGCCGGTACGGCGGCGAAGAATTCGCACTCATTCTGACCGAAACCAACCTGGACAATGCCATGCATACCGCAGGTCGTTTACGGGAAGCCTGCGAAAAGAAAGTCGTGACGTTTGCCGACATGGAAATTCGCGTGACCGTTAGTTTGGGTGTTTCCACCTACAAGATCGATCAGGAACCGAAAATGTCCAAGCAGGACGTGATCGAGGCCGCCGATCAAGCGCTTTATCAGGCCAAGCGTCAGGGCCGCAACCAGGCTTGCACCATTCAGACCTGATCGCTCGGAGTCCACAGACGAGGTAGTCATGGTCATCCAGTGCACCCACTGTCTGGCGAAATTCAAATTCGACGAAAAAAAGATCAAGAACCGTTCCGCCAAGGTCAAATGCACCAAGTGTGCAAATGTCTTTACGGTCGTAGCTCCGGAAACCATTCAGAAAACGGAACGCGATCTCGATTTTTCCAATGTCAAGGCCACCGCCTCTCACACTCCTACCGGGCAGTTCCAGCAGGTCGCGATTGAAGCATCAAACGATGCTTCCGAACTTGATTTTTCCAGTCAGATCGATCGTGAACCGCCCACAACACCGATGCAGGAAGATGGCGAACGCGCGGTGACTCAGCAGGACATGCCGGTGTTCAACCAGCTGACACCGGAAGATGCCTCCAGCGAAGACATGAATGTGTCGCGTGGTTCGGATTGTTACGATGTCGGCACCTATGCGATGACAACCGGCGAGGAGTTCCGATCCTCCGGGACCGGCGTCGATATGGAAGTAGCCGAAGACAACGGCGCAATGTTCGAGCCATTACAGGGATTAGGCGGTGGCGAATCGATCTTATCCGATGAACCAATGGCCGCTTTTCGTCCGGAACAGGCCGAACAAGTTGCGATCAACGATGAATTCTACGCCAAAGAAAATAAAGCCGCTTACATCGCTCCCAAGCTGGAAGCCTTGGAAGAAATCGTTTTTTCGGATACGGATCAAAGCGCGGGTCTCTTGCTGGATGACAGCGAATCGACCCATTCCAAAACCTCCAAGCTGAATATGCGCTTATTCACCGGCAAACGAATCGAACATGCCCCCGTTCAAACGGATTTCCCCTTCCTTATTGCCCTGGCTGTAAAAGGCGCGATTTTCCTGATGGCGGCAATCGTCATTCTCATCGGTCTGGTCATGCTCAAGCAGGGAGACCGATTCGACTTTCATCAACTCGGACCCGGCTACATCCAACAAAGCCTGCTAGGTCAACTCGAAGCGGATGAACCGGACCCCAAGTGATTCCCTGGCGATCCGACTGTTTGCTTTCCTGTCCGACATTGACTTTCCCTTGCCAGAAGAGGTTGGTATGAAACAAAGCTCCTGCCGTTTCAACGTATTTGCGTTATTCGCACTGCTCGTTTTCCTCGCACCTGTGTCACTGGCTGCCAAACAGGATGCCCGCCAATCCTCCCTGCGGGCGATGCAGACCGAGTTGGAGCGTTCGCAACAGAAACTGAAACTGGACGATTTCGAAACGCCGTACTTCATCAGCTACCAGATGAAGACCTACGACACCTACAGCCTACTCGTGAAATACGGCTCGCTGTATCGCACCAAACATACTCCGAGTGCGGAATTGTATGTTGAAGTCCGCGTGGGCGATTACCAATTCGACAACACCGGCGAACTCGATCCGCTATACGGAATCAATCTGGATGAAGGCGCACCGATCTCGCAGCAGGCTCCCATCGACGGCAACCTGGCCGCCTTGCGCAACACCCTTTGGCTGCTGACCGATTCCAGCTACAAAGAAGCGCTGGCGCAGTACCAGCAGAAAAAAAGCAAAGCGGTGTACTTGAAACCGAATGAGAAAGTCGGCAGTTTTTCCAAACAAGCACCAGCAATTTTTACCGGAGCTAAAATTCCGTTCAAGCCGGATATGTCGTTGTGGAAAGAACGACTGGTGAAACTGAGCCGCCTGTTTCTGGCGCATCCCGAAATTCTGCAATCGGAACTGCGTTTGACGGCGGAAAAGCAGGTTCGCTATTACGTCAACACCGAAGGCAGCCGCATCGTGGATGAAACGGTCTTGTATTCGCTGTCGGTCAATGCCGAAACCCGCGCCGAAGACGACATGGTCCTGTTGGGCAATCGGGCCTTTTACGGACCCGATCAGCAGGGGATGCCCTCGTTCAACGAGATGAAGACGAAAATCAACGAGATGATCGGCGAGTTGCTCCAGTTACGCCATGCGCCGTTACTGGACCCCTACACCGGCCCGGCCATTCTGTCGCCGCAGGCCACCGGGGTGCTCTTCCACGAAGCCATCGGACATCGGCTGGAGGGCGAACGCATGCGCAGCGATGAAGAAGGACACACCTTTAAAGGACAGGTCGGCAGCCGCATCCTACCCGAATTTCTGAACCTGATCGACGATCCGACCATCGGCTATTACAACAACCACTTCCTGGCCGGGAAATATGCCTACGACGAGGAAGGCGTTGCAGCACAAAAGGTAACTCTGATCGACAAAGGAACTTTGACGAACCTGCTGATGAGCCGCAGCCCGATCGAAGGCTTCCCGCTTTCCAACGGACACGGGCGCTCCTCCGGCACTCAGAAACCGATGTCGCGTATGAGCAACCTGCTGCTGCAATCGGATCGCCAAACCGACGACGCAGAGCTAAAGCGCAAGCTGATCGAGTTGGTTGTCAAGCAGGGTAAACCGTACGGGCTGTTGATCGAAGACATGGAAGGCGGCCAGACCAACACCTCATCCTATGGCTATCAGGCTTTCAAGGTGGTGCCGCATGTCGTGCGCCGCATCTTCCCAGACGGACGCGAGGAACTGGTGCGCGGAGTGGAACTGGTAGGCACGCCTTTGACTTCCATTAATAAGATCGTGTTGACCGGTAAGAAAATGGAAGTGTTCAACGGATTCTGCGGTGCGGAATCGGGCTACGTGCCGGTATCGACGGTCAGCCCGGCGGTGTTGGTGGAAGAACTGGAAATTCAGCGCAAGCGGGAAAACAAGAGCCGCAGCCCCATCTTACCGAGTCCGCTGAACGAACCCAAGTAGGAATTCAAAGCCGGTCTCCCGGATTTTCTCCGGGAAACCATGCATAAGCAACCCGTTCGATCAGTTTCTCAGCCGCCGCCGCAACCATGGAAGAAGCAACAGCAACCCAAGTGCGGAAGCTCCGCCGCCTGTGGAACAGCCATCGTCATCACCATCTTCGTCATTGGTCGCCTGATCGCCATCCGTTGTTTCCTCTTCGCCATCGCCGTCCTGCTGCGAATCTCCATCGATTGCAGAATCGCCGTCTGTCGTAGCAACAGAATCGCCATCGGTAAGTTCGGCTCCTCCCTTACAATAATAAGCCTCACAGTAAATATCCTCCGGCGCGTAATCTTCCTGGAGCGGGCAGTCGGAATCCTCTCGGCAGGAGCGGCAGGTATGCATCACACAAACTTCATGCCCAGGGCAATCGGAATCCTGCTGGCATTCCATGCACAATCCATCCTGGCAGACTGTATTTAGTGAATAGTAAGGACACTCTTGAACATCTAGACAAGGATACAAGCACATTCCATCATAACACTTATAATTGTACTTACAATCGTCATTGGTTTGGCACCGGACACAGGTATTTACCAAATCGCCGCAATCCTCCGCCGAAGTGCAGCAGAGCATGCCGTAAACCGGGCAGTCGTCATCCGTTTGGCAGGGATCGCCGAAGGGATCGCCCAAACTGGCATGAGCGCTCGCAGAAAACGCAAACAGCAGCGCGACAAAAGCCAATATCTTTTGTGTTTTCATGGTACGTCCTCTCATCATTTTCACATCCTATGTACTTCATAGTAATTTATCAAATCCATGTTGCAAGTATTATTTTAGATTTATTTGTTTTTACAACAAGTAAAATTGACTTACTACAAGTTCATTAGAAGAGTTGCTACTCATTGTTTGTGATGCCTTCTTGTAGCGGCAAGGCATATACCCGCCGAAAAACACCTTGAAAACGGCGGGCTCACGTTCCGCCGCTACAAAAAGTTTCGTAGCTACAGAACGGGCTCACAAGGCCCAAGGTCGGAACGATCTCGCCGTCCTATGCCCCCGGGCGGCCGCCCGGGGGCATTATCATCCTAGCATCTTTCTTCTAAGAACAATCGCCTGAAAGGGATAATACAAACTGTCAGAACATGACAGGAATGTCACCCTGTTGAAAATCCCTTTGGATAATCTTTACTTTTTCGACGGCTTGAATTATGGTTATTAGCTGTAGGTAAGACATTATTTTCAGCAAGGACCGCCATCCGACATGATCGGGCAGACCGTAGAGAAGTACAAAATCGAGCGGGAAATCGGCCAGGGTGGAATGGCGGTGGTTTATAGCGCCCTGGATACGCGCCTAAAGCGCCAGGTGGCGCTGAAAATCCTGCATCCTCATTTGATGCGCCAGGAAGAAGCGGTCAAACGCTTTCAGCGCGAAGCCGTCACGGTCGCCAAGCTGCATCACCCCAACATCATTGAAATTTACGATTACTCCGGCGAGAACAGCGCCTACCGCTACATCGTTACGGAACTGATCGACGGCATGACGCTGGCCGCTTTTCTCGACCGACACGACAACCTCCCCTGCGAGTTAGTCGCCTGCGTATCGCGGGAACTGTGCCTGGCGCTGGATCACGCGCACCAGCAGGGCATCGTCCACCGGGATCTGAAACCGGAAAACGTGATGATCCGTCAGGACGGCAAGATCAAGCTGATGGATTTCGGCATCGCCCGCGCCATCGAAGGCGCGACGATGACCATGACCGGCTCGATTCTGGGCAGCCCGGCTTTCATGTCGCCGGAGCATGTCGGCGGTAAGGATATCGATTTCCGCTCCGATCTGTTCTCTTTGGGTGGCATCCTGTATTTTCTGACCACCGGGGAACTTCCCTTTGCGGGGCGCAACCCGCACGAGTTTTTAAAGAAAATCGTGGAAGGCGACTACATTCCGGCACAGGAACTCAATCCCACGGTTTCCAATGAGTTCGACGCCATCCTGAACCGGCTGTTGCAGGTCGATCCGGCGGACAGGTATCAGTCCGTTCAGGAACTGTTGCAGGATCTGGATCGCGTGATTCAGAGAACCGGAATCGACAACCCGACCCAGGAAGTCCACAAGCTGTTTCAGAAACCGGAACAGTACCTCAAGCAATTCACGGAAAACCTGGTGGAATCGTTGGAGCGGCAAGCCGCAAGATACCTCAAACGCAAACCGGCACTGGCCATGCAGATCTACAACCGCCTGCTGGCCTATCGTCCCGATCACGCCGAAGCAACCCGACAGATCGAGCTGATCCTTTCTCGGCAACAGCGCCAGGAACGCGTCAAGCGCTGGATCCTGGCGGGAGCGATTCTGGTATTCATTGCGACTTTGGGACGCTGGGGAGTTCACTCGCTGCCGCAAGCGACGGTACCGGGATTGGATATCGAAGCGCCCGCGTTGCCGATGGCCTCCTACCCGGATGAGCAAACGGAAGAGATTGCGAAAGAGCCGACTGTACCGCAGCGCACGCTAGCCAAAGCCGGGCGCATCAAGCCGGGTCTTCAAGCCGGAGAATCTCCCGTAAAAAAACTGACTCCCGCCAAACTGGAACGGCTCAAACCGGGAAAACAGGCGCAGCGAAGTTCAAACGTAGTCCAAAAAGCCGTAAAGCCGTTAGGCAATTTCACCGGATCGTTGAAAGTCGTGACTGCACCGTGGGCGGATATTTACATCGACGACAAACTGGTGGGCAACTATCCGCTAAACGCCAACGATACCTTTTCTTTGAAGGCAGGCGAGCACGTCGTACGCCTGATCAATCCGAACTGCGAACCGTATTCGGAAACCGTGCGAGTGGAAAAGGCGAATCAGCAGATCATGATCCGTCGTCGACTGCGCATCAAACCGGCCTTTATGGAATTGAACACAGACGAAGGCACCATGATTTTCGTCGATGGCAAGTTCCGGGGGCGGGCACCGTTAAAGAAACCGCTTATGGTCAACTGGGATGAACACGTTTCGAGCAAGGAAGTGTTACTGAGCCTGACCAAGGAAGGCTACGAACCGCAGAACCAGCGTGTGAAATTGCAGGCCGGTGAAACGCGGGATCTGAGCGTGAAGCTGAAAAAGAAATAAGGGATGAAACCGAACAGGGCGCAACAATTGAAGGGGAAGAAGCATCACGGAATGGCGTGGTGTTTTGTGCTGCGCCATACTGTCCTTGGGTTACTCTGCCTGAGCTTGTCTTGCTTCATTCTGGGAGAACTGCGCGCGGAAGAAATGCAGCAGCAAGAACCACAGGCGGTGGAAGTCTCCCCTTCTAAAGCCGAACAAGCAGCCAACCCAACGGAACCGGAGAATGCGACGGCATCACCCGAAGCAGAAGAGCAACCACCCGAAGTTGAGGAAGCGCCGCCTGCAGCCGACACCGAGGAAACGAAAGAACAACAGCCGGAAGTGCTGGAACCCGACGCCAACGGAACGGAGTTATTGGAACGGGCGCAGAACCTGTTCGAATACGGCGACTATCCGTCGATGAGTCAGATTCTGGAAGCCGGACTGGAAGCGAATAAATTCAACGAAGAGCAACTTCCGACCGTTCGCAGGCTGTTGGGTATCGGCTCGTTTATTTTGCAGGATCGAAAAAAGGCGCGTGAAAACTTTTTAATTTTACTGACATTGAATCCGGACGAGCAACTCGATCCGCTCTACGTGCCACCGATCATCATCGATACGTTCGAGAGCATCCGCAGCGAACACAAGGAAATGCTCGATGCCATCCGGGCGGAACGACTTAAGGCGAAGGAAGAAAAGCCGGAGGAAGAACGGGTCGATGTCGTGCGCAAGTACAACCCCTACTTCGTGAATTTCATTCCTTTCGGCGCGGGTCAATATCAAAATGGTGAAGCGGTTAAAGGCACCCTGTTTCTAACCGGTGAAGTTGTGCTGTTGGGATTGAATGTGGCGAGCTATTTCGTGTCAGACAGCCTGAAGGGCGATGACGGCCTGTATTCGTCGGACAATGCCAAAATGGCGCGCGAGTGGCGCATCGTGCAATACACGGCTTTGGGTGCGCTGACGGTATTGGCTGTAGGTGGCATCGTCGATGCCGTGCTCAACCACCGGGAGTATGTGGACGTTCCGATCGAAACGGAACCATTGAAAGACGAGAGCCTTCCCCAACCGGAAGGAGAACCGATAGAGAAAGAAAAGGAAGAAGCCGCACAATTGCTGTTTTAGGCGGAACAAGGGCTATTAACCCATAGCCGGGGAGCGTATCAGACCATGCCGAGTATCCAGTTTATCAATCATGTCGCCAACGGACCGAAAAACGTTCGGCTGTTCAAGAAAATCACCACCATTGGCCGGGACAACACCAACGACGTGCAGATTCCCGACTCCTCGGTGGATTCCAACCATGCCTACATCGTTTTCGACGGCAAGCAGTATTCGATTTCGGGGGTGGGCAAGAAAAACGTGGTGCTCGTAAACGGCAAGCGGGAAAAAACCTACGCGCTCACCCATAAAGATGTAGTGGCGCTGGGAGATGTCAATTTCACGTTCAATCTCTTCGACAATTTTTCCGGCGGCGAAAAGGACACCCTGCAAACGGAGTTGAACTCCTATCGCAAGCTCTACGAGTTTACCGAAAACCTGATGAGCAATTACAACATCGAAGATCTGTTAAACCAGCTCATCGATCTCGTGATCGAAGTCACTCATGCCGACAACGGCTTTTTAATCCTGCGGCGCGAAGATCAGAAACTGGATTTCACCGTGGCACGCAACCTGAACCAGGAAACCATCAATAACGCCATCAGTTATGTGTCGGACAGTGTGATTTCGCGAGTGATTCAGACCAAGCGCCCGCTGATCGTTTCCGATGCGTTGAACGACGACGAGTTCGGCTCTTCCGCTTCGGTGCTGAATCTGAAACTCAGTTCGGTGATGTGCGTCCCGCTGATCGCGCGCGGCAATTTACTGGGTATCATTTACGTTGGAAACAACAACGTCATCAACCTGTTCACGCAAGATAAGCTGCAACTTTTAGAGCTCTTCTCCTCGCAGGCCAGCCTGCTGATTCAAAACGCCTTATTGATCAACGAACTGCAACTGGACCGGCAGGAGTTACAGGAGAAAATCGCGCAGATGCGTTACGGCTCGATGATTGGTTCCAGCGAAGCGATGCGCAGCGTTTTCAGTAAAATCGACAAAGTCACCAACATCGACATTCCGGTACTGATCCAGGGAGAAACCGGCACCGGCAAGGAACTGGTCGCCCGCGAAATCCATAACAAGTCGTTACGCAAAAGCGGGCCCTTCGTCGTCATCAACTGCGGCGCGATTCCGCACGAACTGTTGGAAAGTGAATTGTTCGGCCATGTGCGCGGTGCCTTTACCGGTGCCATCGCCAACAAACCAGGCAAATTCAAGGTCGCCAATGGCGGCACCTTGTTCCTGGATGAAATCGGCGATATGCCCATGGAGTTACAGGTGAAAATCCTGCGCGCGCTGGAAGAGCGAAAAATCGCTCCGGTGGGTGACACCAAGCTTGAAGAGGTGGACATCCGCGTGATCGCCGCAACCAACAAACCGCTGGATAAAGCCATCCAGGAAGGCAAGTTCCGCGAAGATCTTTTTTACCGGTTAAACGTCATCACGATCTGGCTGCCGCCGCTACGCGACCGCGAAGAAGACATGACGTTAATCGCCAAGTTCTTCCTGAATCGCTATATTGCGGAATATGACAGGAAAATCAAGGGCTTCTCACCCCGTGCGCTGGAGTCGATCAATCGTCACGCCTGGCCGGGCAACGTGCGGGAATTAGAAAATCGTATTAAAAAAGCGGTGATCATGGCCGAGAAAAACGTCATCGAACCGGACGATCTCGACTTGAAAGCGCATCAGATTGCACCGATTAAACCGCTGGCGATTGCGCGGGAAGAATTTCAGATGGAGTACATTCAGGAAGCGTTGAAGCGTAATAACGGAAATCGCACCAAGACCGCGCAGATGCTGGATGTCGATCCCCGCACGATTTTCCGCTATCTGGAGAAGATGTCGGACTAAAACTGCGGCAGTAATGTCATAGTACTGAATAGGATATCATAGTCCATGAAACTTGCAAAACACAATAACAGTGCAATTACAGGAGGTTGCCATTGCAGCCATCCTGGCACTGTCTTTGCAGGAATTATGGGAGCGGTCTTTGAAATTACAGTCACGCTTGTCATGGCCCTAGGGCTTCTTTCCGGCTGCGTGTTACCGGCGGACATCAACGAGCGGCCCCCGGCGGACATGGACGACGATGGCGACGGCACCGGCTTCATCTATCAAACCGATATCGTCAGCACCACTCCTTCAACGGGGGTGATCGTTGTGAAATCCGACTGCCGCCAGGCGACATTCCGCATCATCCTGGCCGAATTGCCCGATGATGAAGATGTCACCCGCAAGTTCAGTTTCGAGATCCGCTGGTATCTCGACTATTACCGCGATAAGAGCGTCGAAGCGAGTTCCCCCTTGAAGGATGGTCAGAAAGAATACCAGTTGACCATCGACCCGCTGGCCTTGTCGGCAGATGTGGAAAGCCGCTATTTGGAAGTATACGTTTCGGATTTGGGCTTTGAAGCCAGCGACGTCGGAGAGAAGGACCGCACTCCGGTTTCGGGAGCAAGCACCGACCAACGTTCCTGGCTGATCCAGTTCAGCGAAGAAACCGGCTACTGCGATACGGAGGATACGGAAGAAATACAGACCTTGAGATTGCGTGACTAAATGAAACATCAGCTTGATGAACATAATCAATGGATTGAGAAAAGAAAAAAGATGAGACCTACTAAAACCAGATTCCAACACACGCTGCAACAACTGTTGCGATGGGGAAGTCTGTTTCTGGTGATCGCTATGGTCTGGGGTTGCCTGGAAACGGATGACAGCGATAACTACGATTCGGTATCGGACGGTGACGAAACGTCCGACGGCGACTCGACGGATGGCGACTATCAAACGGACCCGGCAGAGGGAACCGTCGCGGTGGAATTTACGCCATCGTCGGAGTCCGGTTTCCCTGTGCAGCAGCGGGCCAGCATCAACCTGAAAGAATTCAGCGGCGTTTTCGTTCTGCAACCTTCCATTTCCTTTACCGGAGAAGTGCGTTTACCCGACGAAAGCGCTACGGAAGCGACCTTAACCTTGTCACCCTCCGATCAGAATCAAATGATCACCGGGCATTCACTACCTAAAATCACCGGCTCGACCAATTCGCTGGACGACACCGCCAGCGTGGCATCTTTTGCACTCTCCATTCTACCGGATACGCTCTACACGCTGTATGTGTATCCCAAAGCCGATTATCTGGCCCCGCCGATCGTCATTCACGACGGCATCACCTTTTCCGAAGATACGCGCAAAACCTACACCTTCGAACAGGGGCTGCCGCTGTCCGGCATCGTGACCACGGCAGATGGCGAACCGGTGCCGAATGTCAAAGTCGCCGCTTACGACACCTCGGTCTGGAAACGTTCCAGCATTGCGGTTTCCGCCGATTCTTCAAACGAAGGCGTTTCCAGCGACGAAGAAGGCCGCTTCACGATCTATCTCTCTACCTGGCCGGGAACCTATCACGTGATTTTCGGTCCGAGTTCGGCCAATCCGTATTTACCGGAAGTCGTCGTCAGTAACGCATTCAGCGTCGATGCCGATGGCGTGACCAATTTGGGTGGCCTGGACGATTCCGGCGAACTGGCGCTGCAATTCGACTCTTTCATTTACAATACGGAACAACCGCCCTGTATCCGTCGCGGCGTAGTTAAAGAAGGTTTCGACAGCAATCAGCCGGTGGCAAGTGCGCGCCTGATTTTCAGCAATCGCATCGGTGGAGGCACCTTCGACAAGATGGTAACGACCGATGAAAACGGCGAGTTTGAAATCGGCCTGCTGTTAACTGATCCAGAAAACGATTCGGACGCCTACCGGGTCACGATTCTGCCTCCGGTGGACAGCGACGCATCCAATGTCACCCTGTTCGATCTCGAATGCACTTCGGACGGCTCCGAGCAGTTGGCAGCCTTTGAACTGCCGAAACGACTGGTGTTTTCGGGAACAGTGTATGATGAAGATCACCGCGCCGTTTCCGGTGTCGAAGTGAAGGCTAAAAAGAAACCGACGGAAAACAGCACCAACGTATATACGAAAAGCGCCTACACCAGCACGGAAGGCGTATTTGAAATGGCCATCGATGAAGGCAGCTATGACCTGACCTTCCTGCCTCCACCCAATACCGGCCTGGCGCGAGCGACGGTTTCGGACGTGCAGACCTCCACCAACGCCAATATCGAACAGACCCTGCAAGAAGGGCAGCTCTTTGAAGGCGTCGTGCTGGACGAGCAGAACAATCCGGTGCCTTGGGTGTACATGGAAGTGTTCGTCGTGCGCACCGCCAGCAGCAGTTCGGAATCGATCGGTTCCGGATCGACGGATGCATCCGGCTTCTTCGAAATCATTCTGCCGTAACTACTCGGGTGTGGTTTTTTCTGGGGAAGTTCAATCGTATTGCAACATCATTGTAAGCATACCTACCTGGTTGGAGAGAACATTGCAGAAAACTCTATTCGTTTTAACGCTCGTGGCATTTTTCCTGCTTCTCCCTTGCGCTTGCAATGAAAGCAACGATCCGCTTGATGGCGACACTACCGATGGAGACTTCACCGATGGGGATACCGCCAAAGGAAATACTACGGACGGCGATACTGTCGATGGGGAACCATCGGGTGATGATGAATATACGAGTGACAATCCTGCCGTAGACGGCGAAGATGAGTTTCCCGACGGTGATACCTGTATCGCCGATATGGGGGATTACGACATCCCCGTGGCAAATCCTCTTACTTGCACCGATGGGATTTGCACAGATTCCGATTCCGGTCTTGAGTGGCAACAACAACCGACCAGTGGAACCATCACATGGAACGATGCAAAACTACACTGTCAGGATCTTACGTTGGACGGTGGGGGGTGGCGACTCCCGACCATCGACGAACTGCGCTCGCTGATTCGTGGCTGCCCAGGAGCCATGGCAGGCGGACCCTGTGGTGTGACAGATGACTGCGTAGGCACCTGTCAGGACCTTTGCTGTACAAGTTGTGTGGAACACCAGGGACCAGCCAACGGCTGCTACTGGCCGAGTGAGTTGCAGGGTTCCTGTAGCTGGTATTGGTCCTCCGTCCTTGCATTCAAGGACATTCGCGCATGGGGTGTTCAATTCGAAGTTGGCGCGGTGATCTTTTACGCAACGGCAAACAACAACACCGTTCACGCCCGCTGCGTACGTTAATCCCCACCCCCACTCCCATCAAACTCCTTTTAGCGGAATAAACAACCGGGATTGTTACTCTTATTGCAAGACCGGACTTGTATTTTCTTTTCTTCCTTGATCCTCCATCCAGTTCCGGTAATAATAGTGTTATTCAGTTGCAGTACGATTGGGACATGACTTGTAAGCCCCCGAAATGCCACAAGGCCGTCACTTATATACCGGACCGGACGGCGTTATGGTGTGGAAAGGAGAGGACACAGTGAGCACAACAACGGGAAAACGGGCAATTGTAATCGGAGCCGGATTGGGCGGCATCTCGGCGGCCTCTTCACTGGTCAGTGAAGGTTTTCAGGTCGATCTGATCGAGAAAAACGCGCAGATCGGCGGAAAACTGAATCTCAAGCAACGCGATGGCTACAGCTTCGATCTGGGACCGTCGATTTTGATTCTTCCCTACCTTTTCGAGCGCCTTTTTACCCAGGCCGGAAAGCGCATGGAGGACTACGTCGCCATCGAAGAACTGGACGTCCACTGGCGCAACTGGTTCGAAGACGGCATGGTCGTCGATCTGACTCCGGACATGAAAAAGATGGAGCAGGAACTGGCCAAGTTCGGTCCCAAAGCCAGCGACGGTTTCTACTCGTTTCTCGACTACTCGCGCAAGCTTTGGAAATTCTGCGAGGAAGCCTACTTCGACCGGGGCGCGGACACGATGCGCGAAGTGATACGGGGCTACTCGTTACTTGAAGTTGCCAAACGCAGCGATCCTTTTGCCACCATGGCCAAGGGTGTGGCGCGACACTTCAAACATCAGCACCTGCGCGACATCTTCAATTTCTTCATCAAATACGTCGGCTCCAGCGCCTACGACGCCCCCGCCATTTACAACCTGATGGCCTACTCCCAGTTCGGCTACGGCCTGTGGTACGTCACCGGCGGCATGTACAACCTGGCGCGCGGCTTCAATCGCCTGCTACAGGATCAGGGTGTGAACATCCACTTGAATACCGAAGTATTGGAAATCAAGAAAAACGGCAAGCTCGTGGAAAGCGTGGTGTGCAGCGACGGCGAAACGCGCGAAGCGGATGTCATCGTGAGCAACATGGAAGTGATCCCGGCCTATGAAAAGCTGTTGCAGGAAAAGGGCCGCATGATGGAGCGCTACGAAAAGAAATACGAGCCTTCCTGCTCCGGGCTGGTGATTCATCTGGGCGTCGATAAAGAATATCCCCAGTTGGCGCATCACAATTTCTTCTTTGCCAAAAATCAGAAGAAGCACTGGGACAGCGTGTATCACAAGCATCAACTTCCCAACGATCCGACAATCTATCTGGTCGCCCCTACACGCACCGATAAAACGATCGCGCCGGAAGGGCATGAAATCATCAAGATTCTGCCGCACATTCCGCATCTGCAAGAACCGCGCTTTACAATGGAAGACTACGAGGCGCTTAAAGTCCGCCTGTATCAGAAACTGGAGCGCATGGGGC
Source organism: Myxococcota bacterium (assembly GCA_965140415.1). GTDB lineage: Bacteria > Myxococcota_A > SURF-8 > SURF-8 > SURF-8. The sequence goes on along the minus strand of OZ223209.1, from coordinate 816,409 downwards.
TGCACGATCTGCGCAAACACATCGTAGTGGAAGACATGCTCGTTCCCGACGATCTGGAGCGCATGTATTACAGCAACAAAGGCTCCATTTACGGAGTCATCGCCGATAAAAAGAAGAATTACGGCTTCCGTGCTCCCAAACGCAGCGAGCGCTACAAGAATCTGTATTTCGTCGGCGGCAGCGTCAATCCCGGCAGCGGTATGCCGATGGTGATCTACTCCGGTCAGATGGTGCGAGACAAAATCCTGAAGGACATGAACGAATAACGGGAACACTGGGGAATATAAAGAAGGAGGCGAGCGTGAGCGCAAAGAAAACGATTGTCATCGGAACCGGTCCCGGCGGCTTGACCGCTGCAATGATTCTGGCCAGTCATGGATACGATGTAACCGTATATGAAAAGCAACCGTATCTTGGCGGGCGCAACTCCTCGGTACATCTGGGCGAGTTTACCTTCGATCTGGGACCGACATTTCTGATGATGAAGCATATCGTCGATGAAATGTTCATGCTGTCGGATCGGGATGTGGCCGATTATCTGACCATGAAGGAAATCGATCCGCTCTATCGCCTGCAATACAGCGATGGTCGCGAGTTCTTCCCGTCTCGCAAGGACAGGCAAGGCACCGAAGCGCAGATCGAGCGCCTCTTTCCCGGCAACCAAGCCGGTTACCGCAAGTTTTTCGAACACGAGAAAATCAAATACGAACGTCTGGTGCCCTGTTTGCAGGTTCCATATGAAAAGTACACGGACCTGCTAAGCGGACGCATTGCCAAGGCAGCCAATTATCTGGACGTTCACACGAATCTGTACCGCTACCTGGGTCGCTATTTCAATAGCGACGATCTGAAAATCGCGTTCACCTTCCAGGCCAAATACCTGGGCATGTCGCCCTGGGAATGCCCGGCGACCTTTAGCATCATTTCGTATCTGGAGCACGGTCTGGGCATCTACCATCCGATCGGCGGACTCAATCAGATTCCCAAAGCCATGGCGAAAGTCGTAGAGGAATACGGCGGCAAGATCCACCTGGATACGGGGGTAAAAGAGGTGCTGGTGGAAAACGGACGTGCCACCGGAGTGCTGCTGGAAAACGGTGAAACCGTGCTGGCGGACGATGTGGTTCTAAACGCCGATTTCGCCCACGCCATGACGCACCTGGTCGACCGCAAACACCTGAACAAGTGGACGCCTGAAACCTTGGAAAAGAAAAAGTATTCCTGCTCGACCTTCATGCTCTATCTGGGTGTGGACAAAGTCTACGACATTCCGCACCACAACATTCTTTTCAGCAACGACTACAAAAAGAACGTCGATGAAATCGCGGTGTTGAAAACGCTGTCGGAGGAGCCCTCGATTTACATCCAGAACGCCAGCATCACCGATCCCACCCTGGCGCCGGAAGGCAAAAGCACGATCTACATCCTGGTGCCTGTCGCCAATACCACCGGTTCGATCGACTGGAGCAAGGAAGCCGGGGCGTTCCGGGAAAAAGTGCTGGATATCGCCACCACGCGCGGTGGACTGGAAGATTTGCGCGATCATATCGAAGCCGAGCAGATGATCACTCCCGATGACTGGCAGGCGCAGAAACTGGTATATAACGGCGCGACCTTCAACCTGGCGCATAATATCGGGCAGATGCTGATCTGGCGACCTCACAACCGCTTCGAGGAATTCGACAACTGCTTCCTGGTCGGTGGCGGCACCCATCCCGGCAGCGGCATGCCGACCATCATTGAATCGGGGCGCATCTCCGCCGAGTTGATGATGAAACGCGACGGCATCAGTCCACGAGCCGTGTTTTAGCAAATTGACACCATCGAGAATCAGAAGCGACAGGAGATCGTGAGTACGTCCAGATCCGTTGATCCACTTTCTGGCGAAACCGTCTTGTTTCCGCTATAATCCCGGCAGCCATGTCAACCTGTAGCGAAAGACGGTTTTATGGAAATTCCACGTATCCTGTTGATGGGAGGCTCCTTCTGGAACTATTGCGTCGGTGAACTGTTTTTAAAGGAACTCTGCCAGTACCTGCCGCCCGGACATCTTGCCCGCTATGTCTTTCCGGCGGAATGGGCGGCGGCCAAAGACAGTCCCGATGAGTGGATGGGTTTTCCGCTTCTGAAACAGCCACGCATGCGCGTGAACAGCGTTCTGCGCTTCGGACCGACGGTATCCGCAGCGACCTCCTATTCCTTGCACACTTCCCAGCGTGAAGTGTATGCGCCTTACTTGGCTCACAAGGGAGCGGCTTTCGGTAAAAAACACGGCGTTAACCTGTTATGGGCGGTATTGGACAGCCCCCTGGTAATCTACACTGCCTATCGCGTTGCGAAGCTTTTGAACATTCCCATGGTGGTCACGGTCTGGGATCCGCCGGAAACCTTCGGCGTCTGGCAGAGTCAGGCCAAAGTGACCCTGCAAAACCTGTTAAGTGAATTCGACAAAAACATGCGTATGGCCATTCGGCATGGCGTCGCCTCCGAAAACATGGCAGACAGCTACCGCGAAAAATACGGCATCACGCCTTTCGTACAGATTCACGGCCCACACCGCGATCAATGGTTGCAACCTCGTGAAACATCAACAGACCCCACGGTGTTTCGCATCGGCTTTGCAGGCAGCATCTATGCAGACAACACCTGGGCGGCGTTGATGGAAGCCATGCACCGCTGCAACTGGACGCTGGCCGGGCGCAAGGTGGTCATTCGCATCGCCAGCGCGAATCTCCGGTGGCATACCCAGCGGGAAGTGAACATGGAATATATCGGATTCCACCCCTTCCCCAAGGTGCTGCACGAATTGAACGACTGCGATGCCTGCTATCTTCCTTACTGGTTCGAAAAGGAATTCGTGGAATCGGTGCGCTACTGTTTCCCGAATAAGCTGGCGACGTATCTGGCGGCACGGCAACCGGTAATTTTCCACGGTCCGGAAGATTCCTCTCCTACACGCTTTTTCAAACGTTTCCCCATCGGCGTGCGTTGCCACTCGTTGGAACCGGAAAAAATTATCGAAGATCTGACACCGCTGGCTGCTGACCCGCAGATGCGTACAAACGCAATTAAAGGTGGCAAGCAAGCTCTGGAGGAAGAAATCAACGAGGATGTCTTCCGCAGTCGCTTCGAGAAACTGCTGGGGCTACAACCGGGAGATTTGATTAAAGGCTACCTCTAAAAATCCATATTCTGCTACGAACGCCACTTTTCGGCCCGGATCGTTTCTCTCAATCCTCGACGTATCTACAGGATATGCCTGCGGATTGCGAAAAACGCCCGGTCTCGCAAAGGATGCGTTCTCGCGACGAATAGCTATTTTTAGAGGCAGCCTAAAGCGGAGTCGTAATCAAGCGCTTTTGCTGAACGGAAACAGCGCTAGAGTAGGTATTACTCATTTCTGACCATCGAGTAATCACGATGTGGCATGGTCTCACGGAATGGAGATTCCGGGATGTCGTGTCTAACTTATTGAAAACACACAGCCTTCCACGATCTTCGATCGCGTAAGCCAACGGCACACATTCTTCAGATTCGTGGCTGAAAATGATTAAGAACCGCTCTATACCTGCTGCTTCAAGCGGTATCCCAAAACCAGTTTGACAACGGCTTTACTGACATCGGTCTGCATGTATTCGGCAGGGGCGCTCCACTCGGCGCCTTCTTCAAGCACCATGCGCACCAGATCCACAATACGATCCGGCTCCGCGCCGGAAAGCACGTTGCTGCCGACTTCCAGTGTTTCGGGGCGCTCCGTGACGTCGCGAATGGTAACGGAAGGCACATTGAAGATTGAGCATTCCTCCTGCACCGTGCCGCTGTCGGACAACACGCAGTGAGCGTTCTTTTCCAAGGACACGAAATCGAAAAATCCGAACGGCTCCAAGAAGCGTAATTCCGGATTCCGAGCGGCTACACCGAAGCCTTTCATACTTGAACGGGTACGCGGATGCGTACTGATGACAAAGGGCATGCCGGTGTCTTTTTGCAAGCGGTCAAAGGCTTCCAAAAACGCCAGCAGGCGATCTTGCTTGTCCACATTCTCGGCGCGATGCATGGTAACCAGGAAATACTTGTTGCTGGTTAAACCCAACTCGTCAAGTACGGTCGAGGCCTGAATCTGATCCTCATAATGTCGGATCACTTCGTAAATCGGGTTGCCGCTCACGTAAATCCGATGCGGCGGGAAACCTTCCTGCAACAGGTTGGTTTTGCTGTTCTGAGTGTAGGGCATCAAAATGTCGGAACTGTGATCGATGATGCGCCGGTTGACTTCCTCCGGCACCCGGTTGTCGTTGCAGCGATTTCCCGCTTCCATATGGTAAACCGGAATGCCGAGCCGCTTGGCGATCATGGCAGTCAATCCGCTATTGGTGTCACCCAGAATCAACAACCTGTCGGGACGATGCTCGCGCATGATTTTTTCGCTGGCGGCCAGAATGCCACCGATCTGCTCGCCGAAGGAATCCGCCTTGATTCCCATATAGATATCCGGCTCGCGCACACCGAGTTGCTGGAAGAACAGCTCGTTCAAGCGGTAATCGAAATTCTGCCCGGTGTGAACGAGCAGGTGCTCGCAATATCGATCCAGCTTGGCAATGATCAGGCTCAACCGGATAATTTCAGGGCGTGTGCCCAGAATCGTCATTACTTTCATAGACGCACTCCATTGCATTGGGGTCATACGGCGACGGCTTAAAAGTCGAGATGCCCTTCCCGCTTCATCAACTCGGCCAACTCTCCGCGCTCGACCACGAAATCCTTCGAAGACAGTTCAGCGGCCAGTTTGGTGCGCTCGGACTCACCTTTGCGCAGTTCCGGCAGAATCGACTCGATTACGTAATAGCCGTTTCGTTCGGTCGTGCGGTGAATTTCCTCTTCCGAAATTAAAATTTCATGCACCTTCTCGCCAGGGCGAATACCGATGATATCCGTTTTGATGTCGCGATCTCCGATCATGACCGCCGCCAAATCGGTCATCTTGGCACTGGGCACCTGGGGAATGTAAGTGTCGCCCGGCTTACCGGAGCGCATCACTTCGAAGATGGTATCCACCGCCGTATCCAAACTCATCATGAAGCGCGTCATATCCTCGGTGGTGATCGTGACCGGTCCACCGCCGCGAATCTGGCTTTGGAACAGCGGAATCACGCTGCCGGTGCTGGCCATGACGTTTCCATAGCGTACGCACACAAAGCGCGTGTTTTCACAACTGTGATTACCTTCCAGGAAAATGCGCTCCTGAATCGCTTTGGTCATGCCGTAGGTATTGATGGGCTTACAGGCTTTGTCTGTGCTGATATCCACCACCAGTTCCACATTCTGCGCGTTTTCTCGGATGGCGCGCACGATATTCTGTGCACCGAGGATGTTGGTACGCACGCCTTCATAAGGGAAATATTCGCAGACGGGCACCTGTTTCAACGCTGCGGCATTCAGAATGACGTCCGCCTCGCGGATGCTGCGTACCACGCTGTCATAGTCGCGAATGTCGCCGATCCGAAAATCGAGCATCTCCTGGAAATTGCCGTAGAACACTTCATCGGTCGCAACCGACAATTGTTTCCATTGCACCTTCATGTTGTGATGCTTCGCTTCGTCTCGCGAGAAAATGATGATCTTCTTGGGCATGGATAGATCGCCTTGCAGGATGCGACGAACCAGCGCCTTTCCCAGAGACCCGGCCCCACCGGTGATCAGAACGGTTTTATCTTTGAGCATATAGATTCTCCTTACAGGGTCGGCTTAAGATCGGCGGCAAGCTCCGCGATCATGTCATCCCAATTCGGTTGTTGAAAGCCCGTTTGTGCAGTAAAAGCCTGACAGTCCAGGCTGCGGTCGATTACCAGCTTTTCGCTTGGTTTGATATCGATATCCAGAGATAGTGCATCGCGAATGCGCGTGAGCAGGTCGTATTTATCGATCGGCGGAGCGGAAACGTGATAGAGGCCGGAAAGTTTCGGGTGCTCTGTGACAACCCATAGAATAATCTCCGCCAAACGCTGGGTTGTGAAACCGCTGAAAACGGCTTTCGTATAGCCGTCGATGCGTTCTCCGCGTTGCCCGAGAAACCACTCCAACAATCCATGTGCCCGGCCCAACTCGGAACCGATCATCGAAGTCCGCAAGGTCAGGGAGTTTTCTCCTGTCACTTCGCCTAGATGCTTGGACAATCCATAGACATCGTAGGCGTCGCAGCGATCCTGCTCGCTGTACATGCCCTTCTCGCCGGAAAAAACGCAATCGGTGCTGATGTGGATCAGCCGCGCGTCAATGTCCTGGCAATACGCATGAAGCTGATGCGGGAAAAGTGCGTTAATGGCAATCATTCGAGCAGGATTGGCTTGATTCAAGCTTTTAACCACACCGATGGCATTGACAACCACATCCGGGCGCAGAAGCTGAAGTAGCGAACGGACGCTTTCCGGCTGTTCGGCATCCACCGGAAAATGCAGACCGGATCGGTCGAACGGTTCCCGAAATGGAATCGTTTCCGGCGACGTCCGCAGGCTGCCGTAGCCTTGCAGTTGCGGCGTTTCCATCAAACGCTGGTAGAGTCGATGGCCAAGCATGCCGCTTGCGCCAAGCACCAGTACCTTCATAATTTCGATTTCCCCAAAAAGAAGCTGTACATTCAGCGGCTTTCGCAGCTTGCGGTTTAAAGACAGTCTGCAATCCCGCACATGATTAGATCTCATGATTAATACTGCATTTTTGCCATCTACGCAAGAAACTCGCTTAAGGAAAGCACGAGCAACAAGCCGGATTCTAACGCCTTGCCTTCATCGTCAATGCAGCCATCTTTTCACGCGCTTGTTTTAGCCGCGTAATCCCCCGAAAAGATATCGAAAACTTTGCTTGACAGGCAGGCATTCGCCTGTAAAGAGTATACCGCTTGGGGTGGCGGGAAAACCTGCAATTTGCTTGCGTAACTCCCCCCGCCGAATCGATGGTTGAACCTCGAAGCTGAACATGTTAGTCTGCTGAAAAAAAGGAGAGAGGTGATGAGCGCACAACCCAAAGGAAATCGTTACGGAACGCATCGTGTCATCGAACCGAAGGGCGTTCTGCCCCAACCGGCTTTGAAAATCAACAATGATCTAACTGTTCTGTATGACAACGAAATCCTGATCGACGTCCACACGTTGAACGTCGATTCCGCCAGTTTCACGCAGATCAAGCAGCAGGCAGAAGGGGACGACGCCAAAATCCGCGAAATCATGCTGGGTATCGTCGCTCAATTCGGCAAACATAAAAATCCGGTGACCGGAAGCGGCGGCATGTTTATCGGTACAGTCAAACAGGTTGGCGATGCGCTCAAAGATAAAATCGATCTGAAGCCGGGCGATAAAATCGCCAGCTTGGTCTCCTTGTCATTGACGCCGTTGCGCATCGATGAGATCAAGGAAATCCGCCAGGGCATGGACCAGGTGGACATCGTCGGGCAGGCCATTCTGTTCGAAAGCGGCATTTACGCCAAACTTCCCGAAGATATTCCGGAAAAGCTGGCGCTGGCCGTTCTAGACGTAGCCGGTGCTCCCGCACAGACCGCCCGCTTGGTGAAGCCGGGCGACAACGTACTGATTATCGGTGCGGCGGGTAAAAGCGGCTTGTTGTGCTGCTACGAGGCAAAACGCCGGGCGGGTGTGACCGGCAAAGTCATCGGCGTCAAGCACAGCGCCAAAAACATCGAAGTTTTGCGAAACGCCCCGTTCGTGGACAAAATCGTGACCGGCAGCGCTGTAGAAGCGGTGGATCTGCTGGAAAAGGTGGAAGCCGTTACGAATGGCGAAGGCGTGGATGTGGTCATCAACTGCGTGAACATGCCCGACTGCGAAATGGGATCGATCCTGCCCTGCAAGGAAGGCGGCACGGTCTACTTTTTCTCGATGGCCACCAGCTTCACCAAAGCGGCGCTGGGTGCGGAAGGCGTCGGCAAGGACATCAACATGATCATCGGTAACGGCTATACCAAAAATCATGCCTTGATCACCTTGGAACTGCTACGCGAAAGCAGCTACATCCGCACGGAGTTCGAGAAGCGTTATTTATAAATCAGTGAAGGAAGGAGACGCCCCAATGGCCCAAAAGGACACGGAAACTTGGGAGAACGTCACCGCCGAACAGTGGAACGACTGGAAATGGCAGATCAGCCATCGCATCAAAACGGTTGAAGAGCTGAAGCATGTGATTCCGCTGAGCGAGCAGGACGAGCAAGGCGTATTGAAAAGCCTGCAACGTTTTCGCATGGCGATTACCCCCTATTACGCGAGTTTGATCGATCCGCAAGACCCTGCCTGCCCGGTGCGCCTGCAAGCGGTGCCGCGAGCCCTGGAAGTGGAAAAATCACCCAACGATCTGGAAGATCCGCTCGCCGAAGACGAAGACTCCCCGGTGCCGGGCTTGACGCATCGTTATCCCGACCGGGTGCTGCTGCTGGTGACGGAAATCTGCTCGATGTACTGCCGCCATTGCACGCGCCGCCGGTTGGTGGGCGAGCACGACGCCGATATCGGTAAAGATTATCTGGATCGCGCCATCGATTACATCTCCGAGCACGAAGAAGTGCGCGATGTCATCATTTCCGGCGGCGATCCGCTGACGTTGGCCGATGGCCGCATCGAAGACATTTTAAAGCGCATACGCGCCATCGAACACGTGGAAATCATCCGTATCGGCACGCGCACCCCGGTGGTCATGCCCATGCGTATCACCGACGAACTGTGCGAAATCATTCAACGTTACCAGCCGGTGTTCGTTAACACGCATTTCAATCATCCGAAAGAATTGACGGAAGAAGCCCGCGCGGCCTGCGCCAAACTGGCAGATCACGGTATTCCGGTTGCAAATCAATCGGTTCTGCTGCGCCACGTCAATGACAATCCGTACGTCATGAAGGAACTGGTGCATGGATTGTTGAAGATGCGCGTCCGGCCCTACTACCTGTATCAATGCGATTTATCCATTGGTATCGGGCATTTCCGCACGCCGGTGTCCAAAGGCATCGAAATCATCGAAGCTTTGCGCGGTCATACCTCCGGCATGGCGGTACCGACCTTCGTGGTGGACGCACCCGGCGGCGGCGGCAAAATTCCGGTGATGCCCAACTACCTGATTTCCCAGGCACCCGGCGTAACGATCCTACGCAATTTCGAGGGCACCATCAGCCGCTACGTGGAAAACCAGGAAACCGAGGCGGATCAAGATTTCCCGCGCCTGCCGCGCAATCCGAAATACGCTCCGAAGGAAGGGCCGGCCTGGATGATCGAAGAAGCCTCATCCAAGAACCTGAATATCGGACCGGTTCCGAATCGGAAAAAACGGGAAGAGTAGTGCGTTAGACTGGTTGTTCTTTGATCTCAGCGATTCACCTATGCTGTCACCCCCGCGCAGGCGGGGGGCCAGTTCTTTGTTTTCATTCTGGATTCCCGTCTACGCGGGAATGACAGGACAAGCGCTGGACTACTGTAGATATCGCTATGCCTTTCAATGGAAGGGTGGCGCGGGCGAAGCGAAGCTTGCCCGTGATCGGCATGGGCAAGCTTCGCTTTGCCCATGGCACCCAATCACAATAGTAGTGCAGAATAGGCAATAATAGCAAGCTGCTGTGAAAACCATGGCAAACGAAGTAACGGTGCGATATACACATTAAGCGCTTTACTCCCTTTCGAGAGAGGCCGGATTCATGCTTGCCCCCCAAACCATGCTCGCGTCTTCGAAACCGCTGTTCATCGTCGGTTCGGAGAAAAACGCGGGGAAAACCGTAACCTTGAATCATCTGCGAGCGGAAATGCAACTCAGCGGCCAGATCGGCTTTGGTCTGGTGACTACCGGCTGGGACGGCGAAGGCCGGGATCATCTTACCGGTGGAGAAAAGCCGCGTGTAACCGCCTATCCGAATGACATCGTATTGACAGCGGCGGATCTATTGACCCGTTCCAGCGCGCGCTTCGAACTGCTCTGGTCCGACTCCCAGCGCGGACAGGCAGGGCGTCTGGTGCTGGGTCGCTGTGTGCGCAGCGGCGAAGTGGAACTGGTTGGAGCGCCTTCGGTCGCCATGCTGGCTGCCATCATCACGCGCATTCACTCCTTAGGTGTAAGACGCGTGCTGGTCGATGGCGCCGCCGACCGTCGAACGCCCATCTCCGCGTTTCCCGGTTGTCAGGTCGGTCTGGCTTTTCGTCCCCGGCCCCATCAATCCACCGAGGCGCTGACGGCGGAAATCGAAGGCCAGGTTTCCCTGTATTACCTGGACGAAACCACACTCAAGCGCCCGAAACATCTGGACGGCGACGAAGTCGCCTTCGCCCTGCCAAACGGCAACTGGGACTGTGTGACCCGCCATGCGGTGGAAGCCGGTGAGCTTCCGGAACATGTGGAAAGCGTCTGGATCGGCGGACCGTTTACGCCGCTGCTATCCGAAGTGCTGCTTGACGCCGGCTGCCGTTGCATCATCGTCGATGACCCCTCCCGCATTTTCGTACCACCCAGGCGCATCGAGCAATTAAAGCGGCGCGGTCTGGCAATCCAACTGGGTGTGCGTCCCGAACTGGTGTTCGTTTCATTGCGCACCAATGGTGGGGAACAACGCAGCCTGCCGCCGATAGCGACCCTGCGCGCGTTACGATCCCGCTTGAACGAGATTCCCTGTTTCGATCCCTGGCTGATCGAACCTGAAAGAGAAGGCAAAGATGAAAGCGCTACATGAATTCATCAACCGGGACAGCGCCCGGTTACTGGGAGTGGACCGCAGCCTGAAGCAACTCCTCCCGATTTCGGAACCGGGGCAGTTTCTGGCCAGACGGCTGACCGCCTTCGTTGCAGGCGAGGAAGACGCGCTGTGCGAGCATCAACAACGCTTGCAGGAAGCGCTGGAAATGCTGCAACACTGGCCCGAAACCTGCGACCGCATCCGGCATCATCTAAACGACCTGCCGCGCATCGCGCCATTGTGGGACATGAACTGGGGCCAGGCGGAAATCGCCCTGCTATTGCGTTTCAGAAGGAACCATCAGGCACTGCGAGACAGCTTGAAAGACAACGACCTGTTGTCCGGCTGGCTCCAATTGAAGGCGGCGGATGCGCTTTCGGACGGGCTGCCGGTGGATGTCTTCGAAATCCGCTACTATCTTAAAGACGATTCCAACCCGTCGTTATCGAAAGTTCGCGAACAGATTCGGAACATTCAGGTTCAGATCGCCGAACAGGAGCAAGAGGCAAGAAAGCGACTGGCCAAGCGGCACGAATTGCCGGAAACCAACGCCGCCTGGGTCATCGACCGCAGCGACACCCAACGCCTGGAGCGACTGAAGCACGACGACGAACTGATGCTGGCGGATGAATCCATCACCACGGTGACATTCAAAGCGCTTGAAGGACCGCAACTGGCCGAACTGCGCGGGCGCCTGTCCGATCTGCTGGTGGATGAACATCGCATCGAGAATGAGATCTACCAGTCCATCCAGCAACAGCAGCAACCGAACGAAACCGCCTGGCGGGAAGAAGAAGACAAGCTGGCGCGGCTGGACCTGCTGTTTGCCATGGCCAATCTGGCCAGCAACTGGAACGCGGTGCAGCCTGAGATCAGCAGCAATGGGAAAAGCTCGATTCGAATCCGCGAAGCACGACACGTGCTGGTGGAAGAATGGGTGGAGCAATCGGACGCGGATTACACCCCGTTGACCTTGAATTTGAATGTATCCTGCGCGGTCTTAGGCGGCCCGAACATGGGCGGAAAAACGGTGGTATTACAGACCGTTGGCTGGTTGCAAACGCTGACGCAACTCGGAATGTTCGTTCCGGCGCAAGGCTTTACGACCCATCTCTTTTCGCGCGTGGAAGCCATCGGACCCGCAAGTCAGGAAATCGGCGGCCTGTCTGCCTTTGGCCGTGAAATCGACCGCCTGCGCCAGGCTCTTCCGGATCGAAACAAAACGATTCTCTACCTGCTCGACGAACCCGGACGCACCACGGGAGTGGCCGAAGGCCGGGCGCTGGTTCAGGCCATTCTGGACACCGTGCGCCAGTCTCCTTCCGCCCTGCTGATGGCTTCCCATTTAGATGGACTGGGCGGAGCAGAAGTGACGGCGCTGGCCATGGCGGGATTGGATCATCAGGCGCTGGCACGCTGGCGCGAGCAGCAGGGCAGCGCAAAGCCGCCCCTGCATCAACTGATGGACTACCGCGTCATTCCGGCGCAACAGGGCGATACAGCCAAAAGCGACGCCCTGGATGTGGCTGAATTACTGGGACTGGAAACCGAAATCATCGCGCAGGCCCGTGACTTGTTAAAACACCAGGGAGGCTGATCGTGAATGCTGCACGTGCGACTGCTGGACTGCTGAATCTGAACCCCGTTGACATCGAACTCGCGCGCGAGCTGGCCAAGAATATCGCCGACGACATCCAGGGCTACATCAATCGTCACACCACCGTAACGATCGAGCGCACCACCTTGCGGCTGCTGGGCCTGAAAGGCATCAACGACCAGGGCGAACCCTTACCTAATGTAGTGGTGGACGCCATCAAGCGCCATTTGGGCGAAGGCGCGACCGAACCCTTTGTGCGCGGGCTATTGCGCACCGGTCTCGAACCGAAGGAACTGGCTCTGGCGGTGGGACGCGGCGAGATCGACCTGCTGGATTTGGAGAAAGTGCCACCCGAGCAGATCTACGCCAAAGCCAATGAACTGCTGGCTCCCCAATTACAGCGCATCGCCGAAAATCGTCGCCTGCGCGAGGAAAAGATCGCGGCGGAGCCTCCGCGAGATCGTCCCCTGCTTTACGTCATCGTCGCCACCGGCAACATCCACGAAGACATCGAACAGGCCACCCGCCACGCCGAGCAGGGAGCGGATATCATCGCGGTTATTCGCGCCACCGCACAAAGCCTGCTCGACTATGTCCCTTACGGATTGACGACCGAAGGCTTCGGCGGCACCTACGCCACCCAGGAAAACTTCGAGATCATGCGCCGCGCATTAGACGAAGTCGGCGAAAAGCTTGGACGCTACATCCGTCTGGTCAATTACGCCAGCGGTTTGTGCATGCCGGAAATCGCTGCCATGGGCGCGTTGGAACGGCTGGACATGATGCTGAACGACAGCATGTACGGCATCCTCTTCCGCGACATCAACATGTACCGCACCTTCTGCGACCAGCATTTCTCGCGCATGATCAACGCGCTGGCGGGTGTGATGATCAACACCGGCGAGGACAACTACCTGACCACCGCCGACGCCGTGGAAGCCGGAAATACGGTTTTGGCCAGCGATCTGATCAACGAACAGTTCGCCTATAATTCCGGGCTGAAACCATCTTTGATGGGCCTGGGCCACGCCTATGAAATCAAACCGGAAATCGAAGACAGCTTCCTGCTGGAACTGGCTATGGCGCTACTGGTGCGGGAAGTCTTCCCGGATCATCCACTGAAATACATGCCGCCGACCAAGCATATCACCGGCGACATCTTCCGCGCGTACATGTTGAATGCGCTGTTCAACCTCGTATCGCAGTGGACCGGCCAGGGCATTCAGCTATTGGGCATGCTCACCGAAGCCCTGCACACACCGTTTATCCAGGACCGTTACCTGGCGCTGGAAAACGCCAAACTGGTGATGAACGCCGTGAAGAGCATCGGCAAGGAGATGGTCATTAAAGAAGGCGGCATCGTGCAGACGCGCGCCCATAAAGTACTTGGTGAAACCATCGAACTGTTGCAGGAAGTCAAGAGCAGCGGTCTGATGGAAAGCATCGCCAAGGGTCGCTTTGCCGATGTCAAGCGCGCCAAAGATGGCGGCAAGGGGCTGTCGGGCGTCGCTCCCAAGCGGCAGGGCTACTATAATCCGATGCTCGACGTGTTCCGGCGTGAATTGACCGCCGTGGTGGATTAGGAGGTTGGCTATGCAGATCGATTTGAAACACGTCAAACCCTACGGCGACACCTTAAACGACGGCGCGATGCAGCTTTCCTTTACCCTGCCGACCCCGGCGGATGAAAACTCGAAGCAGGCCGCGCTGTTACTGGCTGAGAAGATGGGACTGGCCGAAGCATCGGTGGTGCATCAGGGCGACTTGAAAAACGGATTCAGTTTCTATGTCGTTTACGGAAAATGCACGCACGATGTGGATTTAACCGCCATTCATGTCCCCAAAGTCGATACCAAGCATTATTCATTCGAACAGGTCAACAAACTGATCCAGGAGAATCTGGGACGTGAAATCGTCGTTGTGGGCGCCTGCACCGGTTCGGATGCGCACACGGTCGGCATCGACGCCATCATGAACATGAAGGGCTATAACTTCCATTACGGGCTGGAGCGTTACCCATCTTTCGACGCGCTCAACCTGGGCAGCCAGGTTCCCAACGAGCAGTTGATCCGCAAGGCCATCGATATGAAAGCCGACGCCATCCTGGTGTCGCAGGTCGTCACCCAGAAAGACGCCCACATTCAAAACCTGACGGAATTCATCGAACTGGCGGAAAGCTTCGGCATTCGCGAGCAGATGATCATGATCGTCGGCGGTCCGCGCATTAGCCATCAACTGGCCATCGAACTGGGTTTTGATGCCGGCTTCGGTCCCGGCACCTACGCGGATCACGTTGCCTCGTATATATACGAGTTTCTACAGAGTCGGAACTGAAGGGGCGTCAAACGTTCATAGATTTCTGTTTTCTCAATGCTCCGGAAACGATGAAAACTGCAAACCAAGACCGATAAGCAAGGCATGGTGCGGGTTTTTGTGTTCCCGCCACGCTCGGCTTTCCCACAACAAACCGAACTCATACCAAAAGCTCAGGTTGGTAGCAATTTCCACGGTGCTGTCCGGCGAAGTGCGATTCGGCAGGCTCAATCCGAGTCCGACTACGATAGACAGATTCGGCGGATCGACATTTCCGGCGAGGTTGTAGTCCATAGTGGTCAACACTCCGAACTGGAGTTGCGGGTTAAGAACGAAAAGCTGGCTGTTTCGCGCATAATCCCAGCCTTCGAGGACCATCAGCAAACCAAGACCGAAACTGGCCGTTTCCATCTTTTCGTAATCCTCGCTGCTTTCCGAATATATGCCGGAGTTCGGATAACGCACCATCACCGGATTCAATGGTACGGTTAAAAAGATTCTCGCCTTGCTTTCAACGGGCGGGCTCTGTCTCGGCCCTCTTCGAATGTCGAGAATGAACTCCGATTGCGGGAAGGAATCGTCGCTCACGACATAGGCCTCCGGGTCGGCATAGTATGCTCTGAAGCGGACGACATCGTAGGCGTCTACGACTTGCGTACCATTGCACGTGATCGGAATCGGGATCGCTAAATAAATCGGTTCATTAAAATCGATTTCATCCTCGTTCGCGTTCTCGTCTTTATTTTCCGTTTTGGCATTTTTATCTTTCGTGCTGGTATCTTCTTTTTTGATCGTGTCCGGGCTTGCGTTCGTAGTCGCGGCGGCATTCGCAGTTGCGTTTGGAGTGGCGCTCGTGGTTTCGTTCGCGGCTGCATTCGTGGCTGCATTCGTGGTTGCATTCGTGGTTGCATTCGTGGTTGTGGTTGTGGTCGTGGTTGTAGTCGGGCTTGCGCTCGCAGGTGGTTTTACATCCGGTTTTTCAATTTCAACGTCTTTTTTCTTCTTGAATATAATTTTGTCCCTGATCTCAAAGATGTTTTCCTTGTCTTTATCTTTTTTCTTATCTTTATCTTTTTTCTTATCATTGTCTGTTTTCGTTCTGTACGCGAATTTCCAATCTGAATGGTCTTTCCACGGTTCCAAACCATCATCCAAAATCAAAGTCGGAGGTGTGGCCCTTTTTGAACTGGATGGTTGAAACTGGTCGTCCTCCTTGTTGACGTACAGCAATTCCGTTTTAATGTTTTGGCGTCCGACTCTTGAAATCAAGTCATCGTTTACGATTTGCAGGAATTTTTGTGTTGTCTCGACTGTTTCTTCTTGACTGCCAATATCGGCAGAATCGTTTTTCAACGGATACAACATGTAGCACTCATCGATATTTCCGTAATCAACTGCGATTACTCCTTCATTCTCTCGAAACACCTTGATATCCGAATCATCAGCATGGCCACATTTTGGTCGGAATTTACAACCCACAAGAATTTCAGATTTCAAATTCAGGGCCCTTCGATACGGCCTGACGGACACTTTCTTCATGGTATAGTCAAAATACCCCCAGTGCCTGCTATCATCATTTATAATTTTATCAGATATCTCCTTTGGAACATTTCTAGGAAAAACCCCTTTGCCTTTAAGTCCGAAAGTGAAGGTAAGCGCTTGGAGATCGTGACCCACATTCATCTTGTAATCGATACAATACCCTTTTACTTTTTCTTTTATTTGATTTTCAACCCACACCTTCCCGTTTTCACAACCTCCAAACTCTCCGCTCGGAACATGTACATCCCAATAATCCGGCCTGTTCAGGGGCCAGTTGAACCAATTGTCTCCGTCCGTTGCAATAAACACTTCACCTGGGGTTTTTGCCTTGTATGATACCTTTCCAGTCTTACTGTCCATCACCACGACTTCCGGATCGCGCTTCACAACCGGGCTGGGTCTTGTTGTAACCACGACCTTCTTTTTATTTTCTTCATTGCTGCGCGTGACATCGAACTCGACATCTTGCCGTCCCGTACTTGCTTTAACCGAGACGAATTTCGCCATTAATATTTTCGTGGATGGATCCAAGCCATCTACCGAATAGGGCTGTAAGGAAACTCGTTTCGGCTCTACGATTTCGCTATTGGTTTCAATGCTTTTCGGTAGCAGGCATAATTCATTCGGCATTTTTGCTTGGAACAGCATTTTGGCGTTTCTGGTCCCGCCATATAGTTTTGTTAATGGTGTTATACTGTAATTCTTACAGACAGTTGGTTCAGTTTTAATATCAATTGTTATATTATTTTTAATTATGTTATTTTCATTTCTTACCGTATCTTTGTATTTTACTACTATCTTTGCTTCGGTTTCAGTATTTTCACAACATACTCTTTGGACATCAGGAGATTCTTTCGTCTCTCGATACGTACATTTCCCTACAGTATTATACAGCCTTGATAATCCCACATTCAAATCAAAACACTTTTCGTTGTTGATTGTTTGATAATATGCGGTTTCAGGAATGTTTCTCAATCGCCAATTGCGGCTAGTTATTGACTCCTTGGCATCGTGTCCATTTCCTTTAAAAGGGAATCTCCCAAGTTGTTTGCCGTTGGGATTGAAAATCACTCCAGACTTTGGAATGAAAGATACGGTCAATGCCAGGGAATCAGTCAGATCCCGTTTGCTTTCGTAATCACAAACAGCATACTCATTATCGGGATGGAAATCCGAGCCGCTGTTCCCGACTGGGTCCGATTCCAGAAGCGACAAACGGAGATGCTCCTTCATCACATTCAATACATTGTCATTCGCGATATTTTTTATCCCGATATAGGCTTTGACCTTTGTAGGCCTGAGATATTCAAAAAACATATTCTTAGTTTCATCTATTACAAACAGTTCGGATTTAATCATGTAGATATTCTGCGACCGGCTGGTTTCCCCACTTATTACCCTGTATTCTTCTTCTTGTTTGAGTTTACAGATATAATCAGCATTACACCTTTCTGGCCAATCCTTCGCGATACAGTATCCCTCTTCTACCCTCACTTCTTCAGAACCTATTTTTGCTCCCTTCGGGATGCTCAACTCCAGTTCATTCCTAGTGCAACTTATATTTTCAGAGTCCGCATCAACATCAGTCTCCGAGTCGTCACCCTGCTCCGCCTCTCCTTCAATTTCCGAATCCACATCGGCATCACCATCCGCTGCTACAGGTACACCAGCCTCATACACAATGTAGATATTCGTGAAGTCATTCGATTGTGCCTCTGCTTGCGCTGTAGCGCAGAACATGATGACAGCAATGCAGAAGATCTGTACCGTTATCAGGACCGTGGATTGCGTTTTCATCTGAATACCCTACCTATTGAAATTGGCGATTAGCTCGATCAATCATGCGTATCGTGTTTATGGACACAACCTGGTTTCATCATCTGCAAAGACAAGCGATTCTTGCTGTGTTTCGATGCATTCCCAAGCGAACGTCGCGCGATAGCCTGAATTTGCACAGACCCCGTCTTCATTTATACATATCGCGCCTTCACTCAAGCATTCCGCGTCTTCCCGCACACAAACGCCACCTTCCTCTTGACATAAGCAACGCTCCCCACTGGCACATTCAACCGGTTGGTCGTCATCTCCCGCAATTCCACAAACCGGAGGCTCTAACGGGCAAGCGATGCCTTCGTGAATCAATCCACCTACTTTGTACAAATCCTCAATATCATCTATTTTTATGCAGTTCTCGCCCTCAATCGACTTACCTATACTCGTTCCATATACATACCGATACTTCGTTTCACAGCCGGCATCGTAAACCGCACAACGATTGGTTGCGCATACACACACTTCGCTTTTCCCGACACAGGATCGGATCGCACCTTCACCTGTTTCTACCCCGCACTCGAAGTTGTCTTCACATCCACCTAAGAACATCGCAGCGGCAGCGGCAAGACACACCAGCGCAAAGACACCATTCCCAATCATGCTTCTCGAATGTATCATTATGATATCCAATCCCTATAGGTTGAACGATCGATCAATCGCATCCGTCTTCGAAGTGGACCCAGGTTGCCCGCAAAGCACTCTATTGATTTTGATTTAGTTAAGTAATTGGTACCATAACATTATGGAGACAGCAACAATTATTGGATAGTGTTGTGCTGTTTTACACTCATGTAAAATCCAAGATAAGCACTTCATGCCTCCAGAATTTCATTCCTAGCTATAAAATTCTCTTAGCTACTGGAGAACCAACCAGCCCATTTCCTGTTGGATGATTACAGATCTGGACGCCTGCATAGATCACGTTGCCTCGTATATATACGAGTTTCTACAGAGTCGGAATTGAAGGGGGGAGCCTTTGATTGGGTAGCCGGTTTTATGCTGCCCAGCGGTCGGTGAAGATGCGCCAGTCGTTCACGGTGCGACCGAAGAGCAGCCGGTCCAGCTTCATTTTCTGCGCTATCCACAATAACCCCAGGCAACCGGGAATCGTCACGATTGTCGCCAGCAACACATGCAACACTCCGCTGGGGTCCACGGCTAGCAATGCATTCTTGATAACCGGAAACTTGAACAAAAACAGGATGTAAGGATGTAGGACATAAACAGGCATGGTCGTCGCCCCGATGAAACCGAGCAGGTAAATCACTCTGCCCCGCCATTGACGAGCCATCGCGAAAAACAAGGCCAGCATACTTCCAGTCAGGGTCAAACTGATGAAGAAACTACCCGGATCGCCGATCCAGAGGAAATAACCGAGGATCATTGCGACAGGCACAGCTCCCCACCACGACCCTTCCGGCGGTGCTTTCAGCAGTGCAGCCATCGCACCCAAGGGTAAAAAGGGATTGATCGGATTGTCCAGCAGATGCGTTGCCGCCACGGCCCCGAAAAGCAGTACCAGAAAAGGCGTGGCTCGTCCCTTGGCGATGCGCCAGGAAATCAGCAGCAGCGGGAAAAAGAGCAACAATTGGTAGAGATACCAGTACACGCCTTTTGGATGGCGGAAGGTCGCCAGCAGAAAATCGGAGAGCGTCAAGGCACTGGCCTGGGTGTTGGTTGCAACCCCCGAACGAGTTGAAGCCAGATATAACAACAGAAAATAGGTACTATGAAATATCACATAGGGTAGCGCGATGCTTAACGCCATTTTACGAAACTGCCCCAAAAGCGGACCCGATTGACTGTAGCTGACAAAACCCAAGTAGCCACTAATCAATAAAAACGCGGACATATGAAAGGTATAGACCAGATCGTGCGCCGACTCCAATACCCCGGCGGCACTGCCCACATAACTGGCATGGCCGAAAACCACCAGCAGCATCAACAGTCCCTTGGCGACATCCAACTCGATTCGGCGCTTGGACACGATAGCCTCTCTCCTTTTATCGAAATAGGTGGGACCATCCGTGCCGGACCAGCTTCCCCACTGCAACACATTCGAATTCCATCTATTGTAAAGCTTCATTTCGGCAATGCAAAGTAAAACCACAGAAAGCCAAAGCTCTGAAATATCCAATGCCTACAAAAATATTGAATGGATATTCATTTTTTCCAGTTTGAAATTTTACGTAAGGCAGCAGACGTCCGACATCATGAAGCCACCTGACCTCTTTGTATCCTGGCTCGGATACACAGCTTTTACGCATCCAGAAATAAAAGCGATTGACAAGCATATGAAAACTGGTCACAATATTACAATATTCTGCCTGTATGAATATTATGCAGCAGAAGCGAAAGCGACCGCCGATATCGATCTGTCAATCGCTGGCTGGTACGCTTTCGGCTTTACGACGTGTTAGGTTGTCGTTTTGTCGTTGTCACGATCAACAGTTGATGGAGGGTTCACCGAGTCGCTTGCCACGTCAGCGAATTGGTTTTTTCGAGAACGAGCGACTGTCGCTTGTTCCATGCGGCTTTTCTTATTTCAAGGAATGGAAGTGTTATGTCGATGTCCCGCATGTTGTTGATGTCCTGGATCGGCTTTGCCGTTCTGTTTTTCGGTTTCGGCTGCGACGACAGCGCCGGTTTGCCCGCGGATGGCGACGTTTCCGAAGCGCCGCCTTATTGCGATTGCGTCAACGGCTGCAACCCGGATGGCTCCTGCATTCTTTCCGAATGTGCCGACGATGCCGACTGTCCCAGCGGACAATTCTGCATCGACGGTGAATGCAAGCTGCCGACAATCGACCCCGGCGATGAAGATCTGGCCGGTGATGTGGACGGCGATAAGATCGACGGCGACATTCAACCCGATGGCGATACGCCCAATATCAATCCCAACGATCCGGACGGCCTGCTCGATGGCATTACGGACATCGACTTCGATACCGACGTACCGCATTTGGAAAGCAATCCCTGGATCATGGTCGATCCGCTTTCTCTGGATTTCGGCGCGGTGCCACAATTGAGCCAACGACAGAAAACGGTTACGGTGGTCAATATCGGCGCGGCGGATCTGTTAATCGACGCGGTTTACTTGTACTACGATCAAAACGATGTGGTGCCCGAACTCGAAGCCCAGACCGACACACTGCCGATCCGTCTGGCCAAGGATGAGCAAACGGAGATCACCGTCAATTACACTGCCCGCGATCTGGATGCGGATCAGGACGTGCTGATTATCCGTTCCAACGATCCCAGCCAGCCCAACGTCGGCGTTCCGATCAAAACGGATGTCAAATCGATCCCCGAACTGTATGCCGAGCCACAGCGCATCGACTTCGGCGTGGTGCGGCTGGGAGATCATACGCAATCGCTATTGCTTAAAAACCTGGGTGGCGTGACGATCACGGTGCTGGATATGTATATGGACCCGGAAACAGCGGAATTCTTTGTAACGGATACCCCCGATAGCAATCAGGCGGTGGGTCTGTTCGATGTGGAACCGGCAGACGAAATAACGGTATCCGTTCACTATTCGCCTGAAGCAGCGGATGGAGTGGAGGATGCCGCAACTCTGGTGATTCAATCCAATGCCGAACGCAACACGATCTTGCAAGTGCCACTTACCGGCACCGCCTGCGAGCCGGTCATCGTGGCTGACCCGGAGGAAATCGATTTCACCGATGTCGCCTTCGGCGGCACCACATCACGCTGTACGCTCATTCAAAACGACGGCTGCTGGGATCTGGGAATCCTCAGCATCGAAATGACCGACGATGGCGGCGGCGCATACAGTTTCACACACGAACCGGTAGCCCCAACGGAAATCGGCGATGAAGAAGAACAGGAAGTCTGCGTAACCTATAGCCCGGTAGCCAACAGCGACAATACCGGGGAAATTCTGATTACCAGCAACGACCCGGAACAACCGGAGTTGACCGTTGCACTATTGGGCAACGAATTGCTCAACACCTGCCCGGTGGCCGTGATCGGCGTCACCTCGCCGCCCATCGACCAGATTCGCCAGGGCGACACCGTACAACTCGACGGCACCGGCTCCTACGACGACGATCCAGGCGATGGCATCAGCGAGTATATCTGGAGCATCGAAAGCCAGCCCAGCGGCTCGCAGGCGGCGTTGTCCGATCCAAGCAGCGCGCAACCGACCATCTCCCTCGACGAGATCGGTGCGTATGTCATCAAGCTGGAAGTAGTGGACAATTACGGGGAATTATCCTGCATACGCGATCTGATTACCCTGGATGCCGCCGATCCCACCCAATGGTCCGGCGATCCGGCGGCCATCGGTCATTTCGTGGACGTGCTAACCGGCGACACACTTTCCGGGCTGTACTGGGAAATGCAGGACAACGGGCAGACCATCGGCACCAGCGTCACCAGCAATTCGGCGGGTGAAGCCGCGCTAAACGGCTCCTACCCGGTGCGCAGCTATGGCGCACACGTTCCCGATCAGCCCGCCATGGGTGACTACACCTGCCCGGATATGACCGTAACGTTGATCGAACAAGCCACGGCGCATGTGACCTTCAGTTGCCAGCCGCAACTGCCGCAAGGTGCGCTGCGCATCGTGCTGCACTGGGACAACTGGACGCTGGGCGGCGCGGATCTGGACGCCCATTTGTACATGCCCGGCAATGGGCACGTTTACTACAGCAACCGCACGGTCGGGGATGCCCAACTGGATCACGATGGCGGAATTCAAGCATTCAACCCGGAACCCTCTCCGGAAACGATCACCATCAACTCGCTGGTTGCCGGTACGTATTGCTATTCGATCTACGACTTCAGCCGAGCCGGTGGACCCTGGCGCGGCGTGAATGCACGCGTCGAAATCTTCGACGCCAACGGGCTGTACGCCTCGATTACTGGACCAAGTTATGGAGCTGGCGGCGGCTGGTGGCATGTGGTGCGCATCGACGGCAGCAGCGGCCAGATCAGCACTATCAACCAACTGGCGACGTCCGCTCCCAGTTGCCCCTGATCGAGAATCGGTTTGGGTTGGATGGATTTTATGTATGGAGCAGGCTCAGTCCTGCTCCATATTTTTTGGTTCCAGCGATTCAAGACCCGACACTCCTGGAAGATAGTTGCAATTGACGCAACAATCTGAAATAATGACATTATTGGACATACCGTATTAAGCGGATCATCACGCCGGTTGCCGTTGTGTTTCTGACACGGCAGCGAATCGCCATTTTCAGGAACGGGGTGCTTCATGTTGCCGAAAGACAAAGAGCGCATCATGATCGAAGTAACCAGGCGCGTCTATGAACAGGTGATCGAACAGGCCCGGCAAAGCCAGGAAGCCTACCTAGACAATCTCGTGCACGAAGTGTTCTACTACGAAGACCAGCGCCTGGATCAGGACGAGCAAGCTGTCAACGCGCAACAGGATCGCCAGTGGCTGGACTCCATCAAGCGTGTGTATGAAAAGAGCAGCGAGCAGGAAAAGAAAAAGCTCTTGGAAAGCATCATACGACGGCATGTGGAAGAGGTCGTCGGTCATTTCGATGTCCCTACTTATGAACTCTCCACACGCCTGCTACCTGCGGCGATGGGACTGCTACTGACCGGCTTGTCCCCGATCAAACTCGTGTCGCGCTTTCCGCGCCTGCCGAATGTCTCGGAAAACATTCTGTTCGGCGGCCATTTAGATGAAGTCTGCCAGCTTCAAAAAAAAGGAACGTTGATTTACGTTCCCACCCATTCCTCCAACCTGGACTCGATCATCGCCGGATTCGCCATTTATATGGCCGGTCTGCCCCCT
Organism: Myxococcota bacterium; assembly: GCA_965140415.1. Lineage (GTDB taxonomy): Bacteria > Myxococcota_A > SURF-8 > SURF-8 > SURF-8. The sequence continues at coordinate 792,622 of OZ223209.1, read as the reverse complement.
GTCTGCTATGGAGCAGGCTTGAATCTGTTTCACAATCGTTTCCTGGGTTATTTCATGCACCGGCTTGGCGCATACAAAGTCGATCGGCGTAAAAAGCATAGCCTGTACAAAGACGTGTTGAAGATGTACGCCACGGTGAGCATGGAACTGGGTTACGACAACCTTTTCTTTCCCGGCGGAACACGCTGCCGCTCCGGTGCCATCGAGCGGAAACTCAAGCTGGGACTGATGGGAAGCGGCCTGGCCGCCTACATCCACAATATTCGAAGCCAAGCGGCAAAACCGAATGTATACATCGTTCCCTGTACAATCAACTACCAGTTGGTGCTGGAAGCCTCCACCCTGATCGCCGACCACCTTAAAGAGGCGGGGCGCTCGCGCTACATCATCGAAGACGATGAATTCAGCAAACTTGGTCGCGTCTATGCCTTTATGCGCAACCTGGTGCGGATGGACGCCAAAATCTTTTTCAATTTCGGTCAGCCTTGCGATCCGTTCGGAAACGACGTCGATGAGCAGGGCCGCTCGCTCGATCCGCAGGGACGAGTTGTGGACATTCGGCGCTATATCATGAAAAACGGTCGTCCGGATTTCGATCCCCCGCGCGATATGCAGTACACACGGGAACTCGGCCAGCGCGTGGTGGACACCTTCGCCAAAGAAAGCGTGATCTCTTCCACGCACATTTTAGCCTGGACCGTGTTTCAACACCTGCTGCGCGATCAACGCGACCCCGACTTTTACCGTTTCCTGCGGCAGGCCGCAGTGGATGCCTCGCTTCCGATGGTGGAGGTATACCGCATGGTAAAGCGGGTATCGGGCAAACTTCGAAACATGGAAAAAGCAGGCAGGCTGAAACTATCCGGCGGCGCAGGCACCGGCGATGAAACGGAAATCGTGGATCGGGCTTTGAATCTATTCGATTCCTATCACATCAAACCGGTATTGGAACGACGCGGCGACCGCCTGTTCGTGGGCGACATGAACCTGTTGTATTATTACCGCAATCGCTTGTGGGGCTACGATCTGGAAGAGATCGCCTCCTGAAAGAAGAAGGCGAGAACATGCAAACACTGCAAAGTCTGGCGGTTTTGGGAAACGACGTTCTTGGGCAGGCCCTTGCACAATGCGCACAAAAGGCCGGAGTATCGCTTCGTCATTGGACTGGAGAAGAAACAGACAAGACGGACCCTGCCGAGGTAGTAGCCGATGCATCCCTTATAGTACTGTGTGTGCCGATGAATCAGGTACACGACGTCATCGAGCGCATTGCCCTTTCCGTTACCGGCGATCAATGCCTCGTCCATACGGTCAAAGGCATACAACATCAAGAGGACCGCGTCGTTCGCATTTCCGAAATGATTCACGGTGCCACCTGCTTGAAGAAAATCGGCGCGCTGGCCTGTCCGGTAGAGAAACAACTTTCCGACACCGACCCCTGCGGTCTGGTGGTCTCGTCTCGCTTTCCGGAAGTAGCGCAGAAACTGCGCCTGCTCATCCGTCAAGACAACCTGATGGTTTTCGAGAACCCGGATCTTGTCGGCGTGGAAATGGGAATGGCGCTCTCCGGACTGTTTACCGTGGCCTTCGGCGTGGCTGCCGGTCTTGAACTGGGAGCCGCTTCACGTTCACTGATCATGACTCGCAGCCTTACGGAAATGGGGCGCATCGGCGCGGTGCTCGGCGCTCGGGCAACCACCTTCTCCGGCATTCCCGGTCTTGGATTGCTGTTCGCCACCATCCAGGATGAAGCGGATGCCGGGTTTCAACTTGGATTGCGATTGGGACGAGGAGAACCAATCGACCCGGAAACGGACTGGGCGCAGAATTACTCCTCGCTACAGGCGATCATCGGCTTCGTTCAGAAAAAGAAACTCGCCACCCCGATTCTTTCCTCGCTATATGCCATGTTGGTCGAAAAGCAACCGCTCCCGGAGGCCATGGAGATCATTCGTCAGGCCAGAGTGGGCCAGGAACAGGATCCAACGCTGGACACCAGCGGGCTTGATCTGCCGATTCCCAGGCTCGCTCCTCGTGGTGGAGCCGGGAAGGATCTGTAAATGTTCCCCCTTCTTCGTCACGATCACCGCCGCCTGCCACCGGATTACGACGGCCTGGTCGTCACCTGCGATGTGGATAAAACCTATTTAGACACCGATTTCAAATCTTTAAAAGGATTGGCCAGAATACCCTTCGAATGGGGAGAGGACAAGGTCGGCATCGTTGGGATGCGCTCCGTTCTGCGCGGACTGCGCGCGGGTGTCGGCGACATCTCCGCACAAACCCCGTTTTATTTTTTAACGGCCAGCCCTCCGATACTCGCTTCTGCCCTGACGCGTAAAATGCTGCTGGACGGGGTACAATGCGACGGCATCACTTTCAAAGACTGGCAACGCCTGCTATTGACCTACCGCCGTCCACGCTGGATCAAGCAGCAGCTTCCCTACAAACTGGCGGCCTTGTTTCACCAGCGTCGTCTTTTCGGCAAGCACATAAATGAAATTCTGATCGGAGACGACATGGAGGCCGACGCGCTGGTCTACGCCATCTACGCCGATGCCGTGGCCGGTCGTTTGGATGAAAGAGCGTTGCGAAACCGGATGCGCGAGCAGGCATGCGCAGAAGTACTCGCGGAAGAGGTCGTGCAGGAGTTCAAACTCTTACCTGACCCCACAGACTGCGTACAGCAGGTTTATATTTACCTTGCCAAGCAGACCGAACCGGCGCGGTTCCACCAATTCGGCAGCGATCTGATCGTGTGCAAAAGCCCCTTTCAGTTGGCGGTTCATTTGTGGTGTTGCGGGCGCGTTCGCGGCGAGGTTGTTATGCAGTGCGCACAACAAATACTAAAACAGAGTAATAACGATCGGCGAGAACTTGCCACCCAATTAAAAGATCTTGCACAGCGTGACCTCTTGCCTCATCCGCAGGCGGACGAACTGAACCAGCTGCTCGCAGAACTCGATCTGCCTGTGGATGTCTGGCTGCACACTGAACCGGCCCCTGCATTGCAAGCACCTTCTCGAAAGGATCGTGGCGGCAACTGGCTACCAGCTAAGTAAAGAAGAGCAAGAGGATTGTCACTCACTGGAAAATTCCTAGTCTTGATGAACACACAACCAGCATAACTTACTTAATGTAAACCAACTACAATTCAGTTTAACAACAATTTCAATTTCTTTATTTACCTATTCCTATGAAAACAATGTATACTCTTTAGAATAGCGGTAGTTAAATAGTCAATATTGGTAGTATTACACCAGTGGAATTGCGAGGGGCGGTACCGTGCGCGACGAAGAAAAATCAAAAGCCCAATTGATTGCTGAACTACACACGGTCAAGCAAGAACTGGCCGATCTCAAAAAGGCTGCAAAGGAAAAAGCGGACCTTGGGGCACGCCAGTATATAAAACCTTCCATTACACCATCCATTCACAAAGAAATGCTGGATCTTGTGGAAGCCGGAATCATGGTTCTGGATTCGAGCAAGAACATCATTTTCGCTAATAAGAAAGCAGCAGAAATTCTTTCTCTGTCCAGAGAAGAATTATTGAACCTGGCTGAAGTAAGTTCGAGTTGGAACATCGTTACCGAAGAAGGTTTCCCCTTATCGATGGAGGACTACCCTTCTTCCATTTCTTTGAAAACCGGCGTTCCGCAGAAAAATATCATTCGAGGCATAACCACAAATGACAATACTGATATACGTTGGATATTGATCAACACTTTGCCGATTCTGGAAAACGATAGTTCCACCCCCACCGAAGTCATCTTGACGTTTATCGACATTACGGAACATAAAAAGATCGAGCAGGCATTGTCGCGTAGCCGCCAGCACTACCAGCTATTGGTAGAAAACCAACGCGACCTACTGGTTGAGGTAGATCTCGACTGGCACATCCTGTATGCCAGTCCCTCCTATTGCAAAACCTTCGGACTGCATTCGAAACAGGCAATAGGAAGCGATTTCATCCCTCTGATTTATGGAGAAAACCAGGAAGAGATTAAACGCAGCAAAAATCGCCTGTCGCAACCGCCATACGAAAGTCAATACACCGAACGGGTTAAAACCCAAAAGGGTTGGTGCTGGCTGCATTGGTCTGCCACTGCCGTAATCGGTAAGCAGGACAAGATCGAATCCTTCATCTGTGTTGGACGCAACATCACGGAACAGAAGGAAAGTGAAGACAGTTTCTCGCAGTTGTTCAACACAATCAGCAACGGCGTGGCGGTTTACGAACCGGTGAACGACGGTCAGAATTTCCTCTTCGTGGATATCAACCCCGCAGGTCAGGCCGCAAGCAACATCAAGAAAGAAGATGTGATCGGAAAACCCATTACGGAATGTTTCCCGAATGTCGAGGAACTTGGTTTACTCGATGTTTTCCGGCAGGTGAACCGCACCGGAGAAAAGGGACACCTATCCATCCGTAAATATCAGGACAACCGAGTCCAACAATGGGTTGAAAACTGGGTCTATAAACTTCCCAACGGCCAGATCGTTGCCATTTACGACGACACCAGCGAACAGCATTTGGCGCAGGCGGCATTGCAGGAGAGTGAGGAACGCTACCGGCGTCTTTTCGAGACAGCCCAGGACGCCATCTTTGTAGCCAATCCGGAAACCGGAAGAGTGGTGGATTGCAATCCGCAGGCGGAACGGATGATTGGCAGAACCCGGGACGAAATACTGGGAATGCACCAAACCGAATTGCATCCGCAGGAAAGTCCGGACGTGTACGAGGAAGGCTTTAAGCGTGCGTTGCAATCTTCAGGTACGATATTTGCGGAACGGGAGGTAATTCATAAAGACGGGCATCGGATCCCCGTCGAAATCAGTTCCGGCGGCATGGTTCCTGTTGGAGAAGGAACTATTCACTTCGGAATTTTCAGGGACATCTCCGAACGCCGCAAAATGGAAAACAAAATCCTGGAACAAGCCCGCTTCCAGGAAACCTTGCTGGAAAGCATTCCGAATCCGGTGTTCTACAAAGACACGCAGGGCCGTTACCTGGGTTGCAATAAGGCATTCGAAGAACTGTTTGAAATCGATCGAAACGACCTTATCGGCAAAACGGTTCAACAAATGTGGCCGGAACGCTACAGCAGCACCTATTTCGACAAAGACCAGGAGTTGTTCGAAAATCCGGGCAAACAATATTATGAATTCCAGATGCCTGCTAAAGGTGGAACCATTCGCGATGTGGCATTTTTCAAATCGACGTTTGAAGACTCGACCGGCTCGATCGCCGGGTTGATCGGCGTAATGCTGGACATCACGGAGCGCAAGCGTACAGAAGACGCTTTAAAACGAAGTGAAAACATGTTCCGTAAAGTCTTCGATATTCTACCGGTCGGACTTTGGATCGCGGATAAATCTGGAAAACTTGTGCGAGGCAACCCGACAGGAATTAAAATATGGGGCGGCTCCCCCTTGGTTTCACAACACGACTACAATGTGTTCAAGGCTCGTCGCCTACCTTCGCGCGAGGAAATCGCTCCAGAAGACTGGGCTTTGGCGCACACGGTCAACGATGGCGTGACCATAACCGATGAGCTGTTGGAAATCGACGCATTCGACGGCGTGACCCGAACGATCTTGAATTCCACCGCACCGGTTTTAGACGAAAACGGCGAATTGATGGCGGCAATCGTGGTCAATCAGGACATTACCGAATTGAAAAAGGTGGAGCAGTCGCTGATCGAAAGCGAGATGCGGGCGCGCAGCTACATCGATCACGCTCCCTATGGAGTTTTTATTACAAACGAACGCGGCGAGTACCTGGAAGTCAATCCGGCGGCTTGCGATATGACCGGTTATTCCCAAGAAGAGCTCTGCTCGATGAGCATCCCGGATATGGTGCCGGAAGAAACCAAAGCGGCAGCCGGTGAACACTTTATGCAGGTCGTTCAAAGTGGAAGAGCCAGCGGTGAGAACAAGTTCATTCACAAATCGGGTGAGTACCGCTACTGGACGATCGAAGCGATCCGGTTGTCCGATACGCGCTTTTTAGGATTCACCGAAGACACCACCGAGCGCAAACTGGAGGAAGAGCGAAAGCAGGAGTTGGAGCGCAGACTGAATCAAGTGCAACGCATGGAATCCGTCGGGCGACTGGCCGGCGGAGTCGCGCACGACTTCAACAACCTGTTGACCGGCATTACCGGAAACGTCTCTTTGGCGCTGATGGAATTGCAGGAAAATCATCCGCTTTATGAAACCTTGAACGAAGTGGGCGAGGCCAGTGAGCGGGCCGCCTCATTGACAAGACAGCTATTGGCTTTCAGCCGCAAGCAGATTATCGAACCCAAGGTCGTCTCTCCAAATAAACTGCTTGGCGATTTAAGAAAGTTATTGAGTCGGTTGATCGGTGAAGACATCCACATCGAGTGGAACCTTAGCCCTGACACTTCCACAATTCGTGTGGACCCCGGCCAGATCGAACAGGTTATCGTCAATCTGCTAGTCAACGCACGTGACGCCATGCCCAACGGCGGACGCTTGAGCATCGAAACCGGAAACACCGTGTTGGAGCAGGAATATGCCGAAAAGGCATTCAATCTCGATGGTGGCAAATATGTCTTTATTTCGGTGCAAGACAGCGGCCACGGTATGGATGAGGAAACGACCAACCGGATTTTCGAGCCCTTCTTCACGACCAAGGGAGACGACGAAGGTACCGGGCTGGGTTTGGCTACCGTTTTCGGTATTGTCAGCCAACACAAGGGAACGATTGAAGTTGAAAGCGAGTTGGAAGTCGGTACCAAATTCTGCATCTACCTGCCGGACGCCGAAGAAGAAGCTCAGGTTGTGGAAACGGTTCGGGAAGTCGAACTGGAGCTACCACCTGCCAAAGGCAACGTATTGATTGTAGAAGACGAACCGATGGTTAAGAAAATCGCGATTCGTATTCTGAAAAAGCAGGGATTCCAGGTTTACCATGCGGAATCGGGCCAGGACGCCCTGCAACTCGTCGAGCGCGAAAAACCGAGTATCGATTTGCTGTTGACCGACATCGTCATGCCGAACATGAATGGACGGCAACTGGCCGAAAAACTGTCGGAAATCTATCCGGAGATGAAAGTACTGTTCACCTCGGGCTACACAGAAGATGTCATTGCACAGCATGGTATTCTGGAAGAAGGAATCAACTTCATCCCCAAACCTTATTCTCCCAATGTGCTTGCGAAGAGGGTACAAAAAGTGATGACCGAAAAGAACGAGTAGCTCCCTACCTTCTCTCCCAAAGCTGTAAGCGCTTGCCTTTTTGCAAGCTCACCTGACCGGATTGTCGGTAATGCTGTTTTACGTAATCCCTGAATTGCGGATGGCTGGCAATACCGCGCCGCCTGGCCAGTATCAGAAAAGCCGGGGGTTCCTGTTCCAGCCTTTCCAGCATGTCCGACATGGGAATGATTCCCGATTTGAAGATCTGGGCGTTGGTATCGGCCTGCTCCAATGCGATTGCGCGTCCACTTTCCAGCGCAAAGTAAGGAACGGTGGAGGCATCGCCGAACAGCGTTCCGGGAATTTCAGCCTTTTTCATCAGTGCCGGTAATAAGGGTGCCGGGTTTTCGGTAACCACCTCATGCCAGAGATAGCGCGTGAAAGGGTTGTACACATCGCCGATGCGCCGCTCGGGAACGTAGACCAGCGCTTTGACCATCCGGTTGACGACATCCGGCAAAGCCCTACTATCCTGCCAGTCGTAGCGATGCAGCGTACCGTACTCCCGCTGATAGTAGCCCATGCGGCTCTCCAGCTTTTCGCCTCCAATCAATCCGACTGCCAGCAGCAGCAAGCTAATTCCCACCCCAAACAAATGCCGCTTGATCGGTTTCGATTCGCCACGCATCTTGACAGCATCTGAAACGACGGCATAGCCTTTCACGAACAGCCAGGCCGACAAGATGGCGAATAGCGGCAACAACGGCGACAGGTAGTAGGTATACACGCGCTGGGTGATCAGCACACCAACCAGTTGCAACACTGCCGCCATGGCGGCATAGGCAAACAGTGACGATGGCAAAACCAGCCTCTGCTCTTGCCTGTAACCTCGGAAAACCCGGAGCAGGTAAAAACCCAATCCCAGTGCAGCCAGGCTAGCCAGCAGCGCCTCGGAATGGAAAAAGCGAACGATGGAAGAAGCCCCGCCTTTGTTCATGGCGGTTTTCATCAAATGGTATTGGAAAACCTGCTGGTAATAAGGATCTCCGAAAACAAGCAGGCAAAGAAAGTGAACGCCGATGAAAAAGCCTGCCACCATCAACATCAGCTTCAATGCTTCTCGTCGCCGAATCAACAGATCCGCTGCGACGACTCCGGCAATGGCCGGAATGATGTGAAAGGAAACCAGCATCGCCGAAGCGAGCAGAACAGACGCCGTGCGGCGATAGTTGTTTATCAATGCGCATAAGCCCAGAACCAGAAGCAGCATCGACCAGTTCGCGCCGGTGAAATGGCTGGACACCGAAAGGAAATCCAGCGAACCCGCCAACAGCAAACCGATCAGCAACACGATCCAATGTCGAACGCCGCTTTTCAGTAATAGAGTCTGAACCAATAGCATACTCACTGCCGCCGGAACGATAGCCGCCAGCTTGATCCAGGCCGCTCCCAGATAACCGGGCAACATCCATAGAACGGCGATCAACAGATGAAAAGGCGGATGCGCCAAAAAGGCATCACGATAGGGAACGACGCCCCGCCAGACGGCTTGCCCGATATAGACATAGATATTTTCGTCCGCCGAGGCCGGAGTTTGCGTATACGCTTTGAATAACAGAAAGAGTAACAACGGCGGAAGCAGTACGGCGAAATCGGCAATTAAAGTCCGACGCTTTAACAGTCCAGCCCGCTCGGTCAACGTTTCCAATACGGCTTTCGAACCGATTTCGTTCTGCACGGATTCGGATGATTGCTCTGCCGCCGCTTTGGCCGCTTCTCTACGTTTTTTCTGTTTCTTGCCCGTCGCGTTTCCCTTTCCTGTTGAAATCTGTTTATTTGCCGGAGAGATTGTACGTCATTCTGAAAACGGCGGCAACCTTTCACACAAGCGTTCGTTCAATCGCAAAATGCAGCAAACACCAGCACGCAGATTTCTCCTTCCGCAAATGCACACAAAACAACCGGTATCCAACCAGTAGAAGCACCCCAAGAAACTACTCGCTGCACGTAAACACACACTTGCATTTTTGCAGGCTGCACACAATCGACATCGCTTGCCCTTTTCCCCGATTTTCTGTAAAGTGTTTGGAAAGATTACGACTTTTAGACATCATAGAAGGTCCGAATGCCAGCTCGCCAGATAGGTCATACAAACCATTCGTTTTCCAGCTTGTCACCGGCAAGTATTTTCCTGTTGGCTCTTGGGACGCTCCATCTGTTGTTTTTAGGCGGTTGCCAGGATTGTCGCGGCGATCGGGAAACGGAAGTTTTCGATGAGCCGTTGCAGCTTGTAGTCGATCACGAATTGGAAGATCTCTTTAAAATCCTGTTGACCTCCTACCGCGAGCGCCCCGATGCACCTTCGATCACGCTGATGGCCACCGACCGTTTTCATCGACGACAGCTTTTTTTAGGCGATCCTCCACTCGATGTCGCGGTGATATTAGGGCATAAGGAACTCGACGATATTCTGGAGAGTATTACCCTGCAACAGGCTCCTGTTGAAATCGCCTACGATCAGATTCTATTGGTTACACGCAAAGATGACCCACTGACGATCACCCATCCGCTGCATCTATTGCAGCCGGCGCTACTTGGTCCGGCTTTCGCCCGCCCGGACACGCCTTCCGGCGAACTGGTTAACTCCTTGTTATCAAAATGGAAACTGGATAAGCGGTTAGAAAACAAGGGCATTCGAACCGCATCATCCGCAGATGCATTGAAAGCCTTGTTCGAAAAAAAGGCCGGTGCCGCCTTTGTACTGGGTAGCGACGTCTACCGAACCAGCGGTTTAAGCATTCGCTTGAAAATTCAACAGCGAAGAACCAATCACCTGCCCTTGACGGTCGTGATTCCCGCCGATAGTCCACACGCCAAGGCCGCGAAACATCTACTGGTTTTCCTGCAAAGCCCAGCCATTCAGAAGGCCTTCAATCAGCTGGGGTATCATTCTCCGGCAGAATTGGGTGGAACGCGCGTGGACTACACCCGAGCCATCAAAAAACCGAAAACGCCTCCTGTGAAACCCAAACCGGTTAAAAAGTAAGAAGTCGGTTTAGTATAAAACCCCGAATATGACAGCCTTGAATTCCCCTGACTCATGAAAAAGAGTGTTGCCTTGCCGAGTAAAGAGTGCTATGTACGAGGCAATGTAACGGATTGCCTGCTACAAGGAGTGAACATGGCGCGCGTGATCGAAGGCGAACTCAAGGCGGATGGATTGAAAATCGCCATTATCGTAGGACGTTTCAATAGCTTCGTAACCGAAAAGCTGCTCGATGGAGCCAAAGATGCCCTGATGCGGCATGGAGCCGGTGACGACCAGCTCACCATCGTTCGCGCTCCCGGCGCTTTCGAGATTCCCGCCGTGCTGAAACGCGTAGTCGCAACGAATAATTTCGATGCCGTCATCTGCCTGGGCGCAGTCATTCGCGGCGGTACCCCGCACTTCGACTACGTCGCCTCCGAAGTCAGCAAAGGCGTTGCCGCGTTGACATTGGAAGCCGATATTCCCATCGGCTTCGGCGTACTGACTACCGACACGGTGGATCAGGCGATCGACCGGGCGGGCGCCAAAGCGGGGAACAAGGGTTTTGACACGGCCATGGCCGTTATCGAAATGTGTAACCTTTACAAACAGTTATAGGCCATAGCCAACGCTACTAAACTCGGCTGTTTGAAAACATAATGGAAACCGATGGGAAGCAGAAGAACCTCCAGGATTTGTGCACTCCAAACGTTGTATGAGTGCGAAGTCAATCCCGTAGAGTGCGAGCAGGCGCTGCGCCTATACTGGGATAATTTCGAACCTCCAAGCGAGGCCAACTTGCGTCGCGAAGAAGTTCAGGAATTCACCAATATGTTGGTGCGCGGTGTGCTTCAAAACCGCGAAAGCATCGACAACGAAATCCAGACCAGCAGCAAGAACTGGAAGCTGAACCGCATGGCACTGGTGGATCGAAACATCCTGCGCCTGGCCGTTTACGAGCTTAAACATTGCGAAGACATTCCCAAGCGCGTTTCCATCAACGAAGCCATCGAACTCGGCAAGAAATTCGGGTCGGAAGACTCCGGCTCCTTCATCAACGGCGTACTCGATAAAATCTCCCAGAGCATCGTAAAAGAGTAGTTGCATGCCAAGCGCAATCAGCCTGCTCCCGGAAAGCCTAGACGAACTGGATCGACTGGACCGCGATCTGCTGGTGCTGTCGCTGTTCGAGGACGAACGTCCGCTGCGCGGCTTGAATGGGCTGGTGGACTGGCGCGCCAACGGGCGATTATCGCAGATGCTCACAAGCGGCGAAATCACCGGTAAAAACGGCGAAAAGATTCTGACCACACCCGATCATCGCATCGACGCCGGGCGGGTGCTTATCTGGGGGTTGGGGCCTAATCGCGAATTCGACAACATGGCCTATGTACGTGTGGTGGAACGCTTATTCGCCACGATTGCCAAACTAAACGCCAGTTCGCTGGTCATGAACATCCCCGGCTCACATTTATCCGACGACTACCTGCTGGAAAAGCTGGCGATCCTGCTGAAACAGGTTCGCGAGCAATTCGATGGAGAACTGACCTTGTTGATCGGGCGGCATCTGAATTTCAAGGAGATGCGCGCCAAGTTCGATCTGATCAAGGCCGAAGTCTTCAAGCTTTCCGGAAACCGATCCTCCAATCCAGGTAAGGCCAAGCCATGACGACCCCCGAATTGATTTTATGCCTGATCGTGACCGCCGCCATTCTGGTATTCCCTTACGCCGGGCGCACGGGCGACGCCCTGGGACGCTCCCTGGAACGGATTTTCAAAAGAGATTCCTCTCCCAAATAGGCCAGCGGAAAACAACTTTTTCTCAATCAAGCTGACTGATTTTATTGACGAACCCAATCCACTGAGCGACAGTTGTACGATAGACCTTTCAAGGTCGTTTTTTCTATTTTTTATGGAGATAAAGAATGCGTGTTGTTGTTAGGCGAACCATACTCGTGATGGTTGCAATCCTGCTGTGCTGGAGTTGCTCCGATTCGCAAGACGAAACGATCATCGATGGCGATCTGGACGCTACCGAAGAAGAACTCGACGGCGACAGTCCCGGCGAACTGGAAAGCTCGGAAGGCGTTGGCCTTACCTACCACAACTGTAACGAAGAGTTCGATCCGTGGGCGGTCGAAGCGCGCCAGTACACCATCGCTCCCTATCCCATCAATCCGACCACCAGCGAAATCACGATCCAGTGGGAAGCCCTGGACGATGCGCCCTCTTTCATCCTGTGGGGAAAAGACGGCAACCTGGACACCGTGGATTGCGCACCCCAACCGCAGCGCATCGAGATCGAATCCGATGAGATCGACGAAGAACACGACGGCTGGCTTTACCGTGTGACCTTGCAAGGCTTGGATTCGCAGGCACGCTACAATTACACCATCCCGAATGCGCAGATTCCCGCCACAATGGTGGAAAATACCTGGTCGGTTCCGGTTGTATATGAAAACTTCGAAGGCGGTTCTTTCGTCAGCGCCCCGCTACCCGGCGAGCGCTTTTCCATGATGATCGTAGGCGACAATCAGGGCTTGCCGAACATGCATTACAATGTGATCCAGCATATGCGTAACCATATCGCCGATCTGATGCTTCACCTGGGGGACATTGTCCACAACGGCGTGATCGCCCAATATCGGGGCAGTTATTTCCTGCTATCCTCTCCCGTTTTAACCAAAATGGCCTCGGTTCACATCGCCGGAAACCATGAGGGCACCGGCGAAAGCATTCCCTACGACGCCTTTTTCAACGTTCCCGATGCGGGCGTGGTCACAATCGACGGACAAGGCCAGCACCCCGGTAAACGTGCTTTTACCTATGACTACGGAAACGTTCGCTTCTTCGTGCTCGATTCGGAAAAAGACATGGGTGAAGGTTCGGTGCAGTTGGCCTGGCTGGACGAGCGCCTGCGTAAAACCGTTACCGAAGACAGTGACATCCGCTTTTTATTCTGCGCCTGGCACCGTCCCACCTATTCCTGGGGTGATGGCCGCCACGAATCCCCGAAAGAAGCAATCCACGAAGTCATGAAGCGCTGGCAGGTGGATATGGTGCTCACCGGTCACGATCATGATTATCAACGCTTCGATCAGGACAACATTCCTTACATGGTTACAGGCGGCGCGGGTGCGCTACTCACGGCAATCGTACCGGATACGGCGCTGCCCGGCGACAACCTTGTGGTTGGGGAAACGGTCCTGCACATCGTTCTGGCCGATTTCGGTCCCGATGAAGCGGAATTCAAAGTCTTCGATTCCGAAACCGACATGTTGATCGACCAGTTCAGCATCCAGGCAAAAGATCGAAGCAAACGCTAAAGACCCATTAATCATTTCTGGTCACTGATTCAAAGAATGTGTGGCTATAGTCTCACAACATCCGGAGGATGGTGGGAGGCGGTGTGTCTTCTTGAAGTTTCACACGGTCTCCCGGACTTTCCATTCCGTGAAGCCAGGACACATCGTGACTTTTCGATGAATGGAAAAGAGCAATTACCGCCCTAGAGATCAGTTCCCGCTCATCCACACGCCGTGCATCAACCTCCACACAAGCGGCGGCAAGCCACCCAGCGCGGCAAAGAGCAGCAATCCTGCAATCACGCGCAGCATTCCATACCGCAGCCTTTTGCCTGCGAAGGTCTCCAGGCGCGAATCGGCGGAAGCGAAAGAGAGCAACAGCGGCGCGGCCAGCGCCTCGGCCAATACGAGCGTAAACGCCAGCAAGAATGGAAAGCCGAGCAGGTAATGCTCCGGCAGAAACAGACACCAGGGGCAGTGGTGCTGCAACACGCCGTAATGATAAGCGGCCAGTACCCGCACCAGGGCGACATAAGCTATGGGCAGCCAGCAAACGGCGACTGCCACCAGCACAATGGCTGTCACGTGTTTTCGAACGCCCGCCTTTAACTGAAGTAACGCCAGAATCAAAAGTAGCGCCACACCGATGAATGTCGCCGCCACCCAAAAGCGATCCGCTATCGCGGCGCTGCTTTGCGCCTGTTGCACGGAATCGAACTGATCGTAGACCACCGAGCAACAACTGACCGGCTCATGCACATCCAGCGCCCACAACGCCTGCATGCTCGTCCAGAATGCCACGATAAAAAGAGGTAATGCCAATAACAGCAAGCGCGAACATCGCTCCGAAAGTGCGGCATCAGGCAGGCTGCGGTTGCAGCGGTCGCACAGCGACCAGCCGAATAGAGCCAGTAATGCGAGTGCTCGTAGCGCCAGGGCGCGCTCGCCCAGTCCCTGCATGGCCTGCAACACGCCGGTGCCGCACATTGCCCCCTCGATCAATCCCGGTAGCACGTTGGAAATGGCGTAGACCAACAGCAAGCTGCTTATAAAAACGAGCAGCCAGGCGGAACGGGTGGCCAATGACGCGGCTTGCTGGGCGCGTTCCAAACGCAGTTGCAGGCGCGTGGAAGATTGGGCCTGCCAGCGCAGCAGAATGCGCAATGAGGTAAGGGAAGCGACCACCAGCAACAACGTGGCCAATGAATCCAGTACGGCGATGCCCAGTAGCAGCGGATGCGCGGTCATGACGGTTCCGCAGTGTCGGCAGAAGCTTCCGGCTCGTTTTCGGAAAACAAGCGGCCCTCTCTCATTTGGAAACGGAAATCGATGCCGTCGAAGTCATGCAGGCGTGCATCGTGCGAAACGAGGATCACCGTCGCCCCGTTTTCGCGTGCGGCGGCGAGTTGCTGTAATACCAGTTCTGCGCCACTATCGTCCTGGTGCGCGCTTGGCTCGTCGGCGAATACATAATCCGGTTGTGCGATTAAAGCGCGCGCCACGGCTACCCGCTGTCGTTCTCCACCGGAAAGTGATTGCAGCGGCTGCCCCGATAACGCATCCAGTTGCAGTGCCTGCAATTGCTTTTCAACCCGCTCCCGCGCTTGCGTCAGCGTCACATCCCGCACGACCAATGGAAGCAGTAGATTTTCCTGCACGCTCAGATCGGCCAACATGTGAAGCTGCTGGAAAACAATCCCCGCCTTTCGCCGCCAGAGATCGCGATGGGGACCGGTATAGCGCGAAATCGCTTCCGAACCGACGCGCACCTCGCCGGAACTCGGCCTGAGCAAACCGGCCAAGACATGCAGCAGGCTGCTTTTCCCCGCACCGACCGCCCCCTGAATCAAGCATAGCGATCCCGCCGGGAACCGAGCGGAAACCTCGTTTACGAGCGCTCGTTCACCATCCGGGCCGCTGCGGAATAAAGATACGTTATCGCAATGGATATCCTGCGTCATGCTACTGCTCCCTGGCCAGCAAGTCGATGGGATCGCCAAGTGCGGCGTGGAGTCCGGGCCAGGCGCTGGCCGCAAGAAACGGCGTCAAAACCAGAGCCGAGCTTTCAACCAGCACCAGTAGCACAGACGTTAGCGAACAGGAAAGCGGCGCGCTGCCTGAAGCCGTTCCGAATAACCAGGGTATCACTGCATCGGCAAACGGTCCCAACACCACAAACGCCGCCAGGGCCAGACCCAACAGCAACGCAGGAACACCCAGTAGCAGGCCGCGATACAGATACAAGCGGAACAAGTCGCCGTCCGTCCAGCCCAGCGTCTTGTATAGCCCCGCCTCATAACGACCGGCCAGGCGACGCTGCACGACGCCAAGCACCACGAAGCTCAGCGCCAACAACATCGGTAAGGCCAATATGCCAAACAAGCTGCCGCGCCGGAATAACTGTGTGGAAAAGATGTCTCCCGCTTCGATGCGCGTGGTCACGCGAACCGGGAAGGGAAGCGCAGCGGCCAGATCGGCCCGAATGGCCTCCTGCTCGGAATCGTGATACACCCACACCGCGATATCACTGGCCTCCATCGCCTGCAAGCCCAACAAGCGGCGGGCGTCCTTTGGATGCAGCAGCACGAAATCGCGCGTCAGTGCGGCAGTGGAAGCGGGTAAAAATGCGGAAAGCGTGACCGGTATGGATGTCACGGCGGAAAGCGTGATTCCGCTCCCCTGTCCATAGTTTGCCAATTCGCTGCCAGCGATAGCCTGTCCCGGCTGCGGCGACGGCAATGAAAACGGCTCGCCCAACATACGCGCGGATTGTTCATCCAAGCCGATCACCGTAACCGCTTTTCCGGCAGGATCGGAAGCCACTCCCCATACACGCGCCACGGCGCGAGTCACACCGGGAACCGCTGCAAGCGCAGCAACGCTTTCCTTTTGCGCCATGGGTCGCCAGCCGTTGTCGATGCGGCGCACGATCAAGCTTGGCGCTTGCTGCAACCAGGCGTTTTGCGTATCGGCCAGCGCATGCACGGAGAGCAGCGCCACCGCCAGCACCGTAACGGCGACCAACAACACGGCCATTAAAAGCAGCATCTCACCCGGTCGGCGTAACAGTTCACGCGCCGCCCATAGAAGCAGAAATGATTTATTTCTGCTCATGGCAATGTCCACCCCTGCCACAGTCGCGCGTTATCCGGGTTCGGCAATGTGGGAAATCGTTGCTGTCGTAACGGAACCGCCGGATTCATCAGTTCCGGGTGACGCATCTCCCGACCGGCGGGCCACAAAGCCAGCGAGTGCAGCCCAGCCCGCTGCACCAGCGAGTCTCCAAGCGCCTGCGTCTGCTTGGCTGACGGCGAAACGAAACCAGGCAAAGCCAATAACGTTACAAGCGCGGCTACACACAAGAGTCCCAAGACCCGCAGCAACAGGCGGGAGTCATCCAGCCGGTCATGTGCCGATGCGGAATCTTTCACTTGGCCGCCTTATGCGCTTTGTGGACGGCGGCATCTTTGCCGGTGATGGTTTTGAACAACTCATCGTTCATCTCGGACAGCTTGAAACGCCGCTTGCCGCCGTGGCGCTTGGTAAAGGTGTCTGCCGCCGCATCGTCTTTTAGCGCCACAAGCGCCGGACCCATCGGACCAACGACGTCGGAACCGGCCACCCACACCGCCAGCTTGGCGTCGATCGGCTTGCCGCTGAAATAGTCCTGCACCCACAGCTTGGAAACGTTCTCCTTTTTTTCATTGAGATAGATCTCCGGATGCAGCCAGGTGCGGATCAAGCAACCGTTGCCGCAAAAGTAAAAGGCACGACCGTCTTTCAACACCATCGCCGCCGCGTGCTTGGGATGCTTGGCCACCACCATGGCGCAGACCGGGCAGCGGTCCTCTTCCGAGATGCGAAACTCACCGCTTTCAGCGGGAGCCAGCTTGGCGCTGGAAATCTTGGCCGCATCGGCAGACGCCTTGTGAGGGCAAGGCGCTTTGGAAGTTTCTTCCGTCTTCTGCTGCGCGATTGCAAGCGAGAAGCAGAGCAGCAGAGACAGAACACTCATCAGTGATGTTTTCACGACGAACCATAAACGATCTTTGGGCATGCTTTCCCCCTTTGCTTTTGGACGCATTGACAAACGTACGCCGGATTTTCCAGTTTTTCCCTACCCTTTTTGGGTAGTTCATCTATTCGGCTTTGTCAAGCGATTCGGATAGGTTACAATAAACACTCATTCATTTGGGCGCTCGAATCCTTGACGATTTCCCGGGTAGGGAGTACAAACGAACGACAATCACATCGCAAGGAAACGCCAAAAAAGCAAAAGAGGGATCGATGTCGTGCTGAACAGTGTAACCGAATGGAGCCTGCCTTCGCTGTTTCTACTCGGATTCATGGGTAGCGGACATTGCATCGGTATGTGCGGACCGCTGGTACTGGCGATACCGGGCCGGCAGCCGTCGCGCTGGGCGCATGGCGCATACCATGCGGGTCGGATTATCACCTACACGATTATCGGCGGATTGCTTGGCGGCGTGGGCCAGGGAGTGCGTATCCTCGCCGGGGCGGATGCATCCCTGCAATGGATCGCACGTGCACAAATCCTGCTGTCGCTCTTCGCCGCCGTGTTTCTATTGCTATTCGGACTCTCCCGCCTAGGCATTCTACCGGAACCGGCGTTATTGAGTAAAGCTCAACCGGATCGCATCCCCGGCTTCAAACACATTCGGCGTCGTTTTTTCAGCGCTCCCGGTCTACTTTCCACCTTCAGTTTCGGACTGATGCTCGGCTTTCTGCCTTGTGGTTTGAGCTATGCCGCCTTTGCCGCCGCCTTACCCAGTGGCAGCATTATCAATGGTGCGCTTGGCGTCTTCGTCTTCGGGCTTGGCACGCTGCCAGCCCTGCTGCTTGTGGGATTGGGCGGGGCCAGTTTGGCCCGGCGCTACCGGCGCCTCTCGGATTTATTGGCGGGCATGCTGATGATTGGAATGGCAGTCTCCTTGGGGATAACCGCCATCCAGGCCGTGCTTGGTTAGGCCAGGTAATATTTAGCAATAGGGTTTCAAGAATCCCGTAGCGGCGGAGCGTAAGCCCGCCGAAAAACACTCGTTGATTTCAGGGTGGCGCGGGCCAAACCGCAGGTTTGCCCGTGTTCGAGACCACATGGGCAAGCTTCGTTTCACTCCGCTTGACCCATGCCACACGTTGGCTAGGTCGGATGCTATTTTAGCAATAGGGGTTTCTTGAATCGAGAAAGAAGATAGGCTCAGTTGCCTTCCGATCTGGCGGCTTTCTTTCCGTTGAAGCGAATCGAGCCGAATTCGTCAAGTTGCTTCATTTCCTGCTGCGACATTTCCTTTAAGTAGGACACCCGCTCGCGTTCTTTCAAACGCTCCACGACTTCTTTGTCCATATGTAATTGCAACAGCTTTTTCTTGGCATTGTCGACGACCTTGCTCTGTTCGCGCACCTGCTTGCGGAACTGATCCACCAGGTCTTCCAGGCGACGTCTATAATTGTTGTGGATCTGTAGCTTGTGCGGAGTTAGCGGTCCCTGGCTGGCATCCAGCCGCGTGCGACGCAATTCGTCGAAGGTGTCCTGCAATTGCTGCTGGTATTGCTCCAGAATCTGCCGCTGCTTGCCGAGTTCCTGTTGCGCCTGTTCCACCAGGGTCTGGCGTTTGAACAACAGCGGCTCGAAGCGGAATTTGAATCGTCGCATCCTACGCCCTCATGGCCGGTCAACAAGCTTCCCGACGCCAACCGCCGGAACGGGGAGAAAAGCGTGCAAAAACAGTACCAGAGCCACAAGCTACCAGCCTACAGGGCGTTGATACCATCTCAAATCATACTCTCTTTGCGCCAGCCTTGTCAATGGACGACTATAAATACTTTGTGATATTAAATAGTTAGACAAGAGACCCAACTACACCGGCATGCTTCCGGCTATTTAAATAGTTGCATCTGCGCCCGGAAAGATCGACCATTCACTGGGCAGATTTTTCCGAGTGCCACAGCCAAATTCCCAGCCCTGCCTTTTTTCTGCCGACGAGATCCTGACGCTTCCCAAGCTGACAGTCTACCGTGCTTCGTCTGACCGATTTTCGCCAGAACACACATAACCAGTTAATATTACTAGGATTAGCATGTCAGTCCACCCTGTTTCAAGTGTCAAGGCTTCCACGGCTCCCGACATAAAACACAGTTGGCATAACCTGTGCAATCCTTCAGGTTGAGGATTGTCCCGTTTTCAGAGACAGTCCGGTTTGAAAGGAGTGCCAGATGGGAAACGGAATATACAGCGCAGCAAACGGAGCCCTGGTTCAAAGCCAGTATCTGGACGTCATCGCAAACAACCTGGCCAATGTTTCCACCGTTGGATACAAAGCCGACGAGTTACAGTTCGGCAATTACATTGCAGAGAGTATGCAGGCCGGGCAGGAAGGCGGAATCCTGGAAATGGAACGCCCCTCCGCCGCAACCAATCTGGCCCGTCGCAATCAGAACTATGTGGAAGTCAAGGGACGGCATATCAATTTTCAAGACGGAAACCTCAAACCAACCAACAACGCATTGGATGTCGCCATTCAAGGACGCGGCTTTTTACAGGTCCAACAAAACGATGAAACGTATTACACGCGTGACGGTCGCATGCTTATTAATGAAGATGGCGATTTACTGCACGTCACCGGTGGACGCATTCTCGATGACGGCGGATCACCGATCACCGTCAGCGATCAGGGTCCGATCAGCATCGATGAAGTCGGCCAGATCACTCAAGGCGAGCAGACCATCGCAACCTTGGGTGTAATGGATCTGCCCAGCACCAAGGACATTCAGAAAGCCGGGCAGAGCCTGTTCAGCTACAACAATCAAGATAATCCCCCGGTGGAAGTGGAGCACGCCATCCGGCAGGGATTTTTAGAAAGCTCCAACGTCAATGCCGTAAAAGAGATGACCCGCATGATCCAGGTGAACCGTCACTTCGAGATCATGAACCGCGCCGTTACGGCCTATCGGGATATGGACCAACGTTCCATCCAGGATGTCGGCGCGATATCCCGGTAAGGACTTTTTAACAAAGGAGATTCACCATGATCGGAGCACTGAACACCGCCGCAACGGGTATGGAAGCCCAGCAGATCATGATCGACATCATCGCCAACAACCTGGCCAACGTGAACACCACCGGCTTCAAGAAAACCCGTGGTGATTTCCAGGATCTGATGTACCGCACCATCCGCGCGCCGGGAACCTCGGTAGCCGCAGGATTCGAAACGCCGACCGGTTTGCAGATCGGTCAGGGAACCCGCGCCGTTTCCGCCCAGCGCATCTTCAGCCAGGGCGAATACAAAAACACCAGCAATCCTCTGGATCTGGCCATTGAAGGCGACGGATTCTTCAGCGTGCAAAGCCCCACCGGTGAAACGCTGTACACCCGCGCCGGATCGTTCAAGGCCGACAGCCAGGGCCAGATGGTCACCACCGACGGCTACCTGCTCGATCCCTCGATCACGATTCCGGAAGACGCCACCGCCATCACCATCGGTGAAGACGGCACCGTCAGCGTGAATCTGGCCGGACAAACCGACTCTCAAGAGATTGGAAGCATTCAGCTTTCCAGCTTCGTCAATGCAGCCGGTCTGGAAGCCATCGGTCGCGGCTACTATCGTCCCAGCACCGCCAGCGGGCAGGCGCTTACCGCCACCCCAGGACAGGAAGGACTGGGAACCTTGTCGCAGGGATTTTTAGAAACATCGAACGTAAAAGTGGTGGAAGAGATGATCGAGATGATCGCCGGGCAGCGCGCCTACGAGATCAACTCCAAGGTCATCCAGACCGCCGATCAGATGCTGCGTAACGTCACGCAGATGCGTTAACCCGTAGGAGATTCGTGATGCGACTCTCATCGCTATTCATCAGCCTGGTCACCTTATGCCTGTTGCAGGCGGCGGCAGTGGCGGCTCCATTGGCCAGCACATTGCCCACCGGCGACAGCGCAGGCAAGCTGGCCCAGAAGCAACCGCCCAAAGGAACGGTGGTCGTACACGATTCCGCCGTGGTGCATGGCGATCACGTGCTGCTCAAACACATCGCCGAAGTCAATGGCTTCAGCGATCAGGAACGCAGCCGCATCGAGCGCATTTACCTCTCCCGTTCCCCGCAACCGGGCAACACCAAGATCTACAACGAACGTTTCATTCGGAAAATGTTATTGGCCTACGCCAAAGAAGGAAGCTGGAAAATTCCGCAGCAGGTCTCCGTACGACGCGATGTGCGGCGCATCAAGGTCGAGCAATTGAAGAAACTGTTCACCGATGCCGTGCTGCGTCAGGCCAAAGTGCCTTCGAATCGGGTGGAAGTCAAAAGCCTGAACCTGAATCAGGACTTGCTGATTCCCAGTGGCCCAAGCGAAATTGAAATCGGCTTCATGCCTTCCGAAACCTTCCGTGGTCGCGCAACCGCCAAAGTGACGGTGACCGTAAACAAGCAGAAATACAAAGACTTTTACATCAGCGGCGACGTGGCCATCAAAGGCGATGCGCTGCGGGTGGTGAACAAAGTCGAGCGTGGCCAACCGATCGGACCGGCAGACATCGAACTTCAGGAAATCGAGTTGTCCAACGCGCCGCGTACCGTGCTGCTCAAAGCGGAGAGCGCCATCGGCATGGTGGCTACTGCACCTTTGACGCCCGGCATGCTGTTGACGGAAAACCTGGTCGATGCGCCGGAAGTGATCAAGCGCGGAGACATGGTGAGTCTGGTAGTGGAAACCAGCACGATGCGTCTGGAAGCCAAGGGCATCGCCCAACAGGACGGTAAACTGAATCAGACAATCAAAGTGCTCAACGTTTCTTCGGATAAAGTGGTCTACGGTCGGGTTACGCGACCGGAAGAAGTTCAGGTCTTATTTTAACGGAATGGTACGGTTATGATGAGACATACAAGTAAAATCATATTGTTGGTGTTGATCGCGGCCTTTTTAGGCGGTTGTGTCAACCATATCGCGCCCTACGAGCAGAAGCGTCGTGAATATCGACCCGATCAGCAGGTGGTGCCCGAGTATCGCCTGCGTGCCGATGGTGCGATCTGGTCCCAGCGCGACTCGTACAATCGCCTGTTCACCGATCCGCGCGCCAGTCAAATCAACGACATCGTTGTGGTGCGCATCGAAGAAAACAGCACCGCCAATCAATCCGCGCAGACTCAGTTGGGCAAAGATTCGCAGATCTCGGCGCAAATCGACAACCTGATGGGTGCCTTGAAGCTCTTTGAAGAGGCGAATCCCAACTTCGACCGCAAGAATCTATTGGGTTCGGTCTTCAAGTCCGACTTCGACGGCGGTGGTAAAACCAGCCGCGCAGGAAAAGTCATCGCCACCGTTCCGGCTCAGATCCGCACCGAACTGCCCGACGGCAACCTGTTCATCGAAGGTCACCGGGTCATTCTGGTGAATAACGAAGAAGCGCATTTCTATGTCTCGGGCATCATTCGCCCGCACGACATCGACCGGAATAACTCCATCAGTTCATCGCTGATCGCCGATGCCCAGATCGAATTCACCGGGCGTGGCGTCGTGACGGAAAAGAATCGGCCCGGCTGGGGTAGCCGCGCCCTCGATTATATCTGGCCGTTCTAAGGGATGAGACGCAAATGACAGGATGTCAAAATAAAATCAAGGGTTTACTGAAACAGGCACTGCCACTGGCATTGATTCTGGGTCTGTTGATCAGTGCTGCGCCGCTGGAAGCCTCGCGGCTGAAGGACATCACCCACGTACAGGGTGTGCGTAGCAACCAGTTGATCGGCTATGGCCTGGTGGTCGGCCTGAATCAAACCGGCGACGATCAGAAGGTGCTGTTCACCATTCAATCGCTGGCTTCGATGTTGAGCCGCATGGGCGTGCGTGTCGATCCGAAAGATATCAAGCTGAAAAACGTCGCAGCGGTCATGGTCACCGGTACTCTGCCGCCCTTCGCTGCCGTCGGAAATCAGATCGACGTGCAGATTTCCTCCATCGGTAATGCAAAAAGCCTGGTCGGCGGCACCTTGTTACTGACTCCGATGCGCGGTGCCGACGGCGAAATCTACTCCATGGCGCAAGGGCCGTTGTCGCTGGGCGGATATTCTTTCGGCGGCGGCGGTGGCTCTTCGGTAACCAAGAATCACCCAACGGTCGCCCGCATTCCCAACGGTGCGAGCATCGAACGGGAAATCGCCTTTGATTTCAACGACCGCGAGCAGGTGGTGCTCAGTCTGCTGACTCAGGATTTCACCACCGCGATTCGCATTTCCGACACCATCAACACCTATTTAAACGGTTCCTATTCCAAAGCGCGCGACGCCGGAGCGGTAGTCGTGCAGGTGCCGGAGGAATACAACAGCCGGGTGGTGGAGCTGGTCGCCTCGATCGAAACCTTGAACGTACAGACCGACCGACGCGCCAAGGTCGTATTAAATGAGCGCACAGGCACGGTGGTCATGGGTTCGGAAGTACGCATTTCGACTATCGCGATCAGTCACGGAAGCTTAAAAGTCAATATTTTCAACTCATTCAACGTATCTCAACCCGCACCATTCTCGCCGACCGGCGAAACGGTGGTCACACCGGAAAGCAATATTTCCGCAGTGGAAGAAGGTGGCCAGTTGCAGGTGGTGCAGGGCGGCACGAATATCGGCGAAGTCGTTATGGCTCTAAACGCGATGGGAGTTTCCCCGCGCGACCTGATCAATATCCTGCAAGCCATCAAAGCGGCGGGAGCCTTGGAAGCGGAACTGGAAATCATTTAGCTTGAATTGGAAGCATAGGAAATGACTAAGGATATCGGACAAGTTCACCTCGATCAAGCCCAGGCGGCGCAAGCCGGTGGGATGGCGGAGCGTTTGCAGCGCCTCGCCGGTGAGGATAGCTCCGATCATTCCGCCTTCACCAAGGAAGCGGTCAAGTTCGAATCCATGTTCATTAAGTCGCTGCTCGATTCGATGCGAAAAACCGTTGAAGAATCAGACGTTTTCGGCGATCCGAGCAGCAGTTCGCGCACGATTTACCAGTCGATGCTCGATAGCGAATACTCCCAGATCATGGCCAGCCAGCGCAAGTTCGGCATCGCCGACATGCTGATGGAACAATTCGGCATCGAAGAGCCGAGCGATACGTCCGCAACTGCCGGGGTTCAGTCCGAATACGGCCTGCTTTCCGGTGTCGGTCAACTTCCGGCACATCTGGATCGCCAGCTCAATCGTTTTGTTGCGCCGCTGTCCGGACCGATTTCTTCGCCTTTCGGTATGCGCGAGCATCCGATCACCGGTCAAATGGGCATGCATGACGGTGTCGACCTAGCGGTTCCGGTAGGAACTCCGGTGGCTTCTTCCAAGGCCGGACAGGTGATCTTCGCCGGAGAAAAAGGCGGCTACGGCAAGGTCGTAATCGTCGAGCACGCCAAGGGATACCGTACTATTTACGGTCACTTGGACTCAATCAATGTAGAAGCGGGAGACCGGGTCCGACAGGGTCAGGTACTCGCGCGCAGTGGAAATACAGGACGGTCCACCGGACCGCACTTGCACTTTGAAATTCAAAAGGATGGCAGACCCATCAACCCGGATACGTACCTGGATTATTAGGTGCCGGGCGATATGCTGGCCACGGCGGGGGACCGTTGGCAAATAAGCAATTTCATCAATTGAGTGGAAAATGCTAAAGATGTTCGTTTCTGAGCCGAATTATCGGTTAGAACGTGATTAAAGGCGGTTTCCAAACCGTGATTGGTGAAAGAGATGAAGATTACAAACAAGAGCCAGCAAATCGCTTCGATCCAGAAGCCACCCGCAGCCGAACCCGCCCGTCTTCATGAAGAAGAAGGTGGACAGCTAAACAGGGTGCAGGATCGTGTTGACGTTTCCTCGGCGGCGCTTGAAAAAGCAAAAGCCCAGGAATTCACCAAACTGGCAAATAACAGTTCGGTCGTAGACGAGCAACGGGTCGCCAGCCTGAAACAGGCCATCGCTGACGGCGAATACAACCCGGACCCCGTCTTGATCGCAGAGAAGATGATCGAAGAAGAGCAGGATTTTCAAGGGTTCTAGACGCCTCAAGGCATGGCCGCAACGGCGGTGAATGATGAATGTCAAAGTAACAAAACTTGGATTGGAACTGAAGGTAGTCCTGGAGCAAGAGGCGTCTCTCCTGGAAAACCTCCTCGAAATTATGCAGGACGAGCGAGAATTTCTCGTTCGCTTCCAGCCTAAAGCATTGGAGGAACAAACCAAAAGGAAGGAACTCCTCGTACTCCAGCACTCCTATCTGGACCAAGGCCGCCAGGATTTGACGGCGCGGTTGGCCAAGGAACTGGGCTTTGAGGAGTCGGACCCACCTCTGTCGGCATTATGTGAAGTGATCGATGGAGAACTGGGAAAGAAACTTGAAAAAGTACATGTAACATTGAAAGCCCTGATTGAGTCCATACAGGAACTCAACGAAATCAACCAGCGCCTGATTGAATTCTCCATTCGCTCGGTGAAAGGCTCCGTGGCATTTCTGAAGCGTCGCTTCTTTGCCTCCGAAACCTATTCCGCCGGCGGTGTTATCAACCAGGAGATTGCGCAGTTGTCTTCGTTGAACAGCCGTGCATAAGGACATCAATCATGGCATCGATCAATGACATCTTGTATACGTCGAGATCCGGCCTGCTCGCGCACCAGACCGCTTTGCAGACCACCAGTGATAATATTTCCAATGCTAGTACACCCGGATACTCGCGCAAACGCGTAAACTTCGCCTCGGTCGGCGGCAACGGCATGATGCCCGGTGTCGGAACGTCGGTGGCGGATGTTCGTCGTGTTCACGACCAATTTTTGGAGCGCCAGAACAATGCGCAACTTGGTCAATTTGGATTTCTGGAGGGTCGTCAGTTCGTTTCTCAGCAATTGGAAGCGGTTTTTCCGGAGTTGGAAATCGACGGCATCAACAACGCGCTCAATGAGTTCTTCAACAGCTGGAACGAGTTGTCCAACAACATTTCCGGCATCAGCGAACGCGAAGTGGTGTTGCAAGATGCCCAAACCCTGGCAGACCGCATCAACAATGCATATGACAATGTGAATCAGATGCAACTGGACCTGAACCTAGATATCGAGGGGAACGTCACGCAGGCAAACGAGCTGTTTGCCGAATTGGCGGATTTGAACCGACAGATCGCCGTGTATTCCGATCCCAATGGCGATGAAGCCAGCAACCTGCTGGATCGTCGCGATCAGGTGGTTCGCGAATTGAGCGAGATGTTGGATATCACTACGTTTTCCGATGACGATGGCAACATCAACGCGCTGCTGTACAACCGCGTGATGGTGGAAGGAAGCAGTGTTGGAGAATTGTCAGTAGCAGGTGGACCGCTCTATAGCATCGAAATGACAACCGTGGGCGGCGTCACAACCGATATCACCGCCGAGATGCAGGGAGCCAACGGCTCCGGTCACCTGACCGGCATGATCTACGAACGCGACGTATTTTTGGAAGATATCAAATCGCGTATGGATCTGATGGCCTTCAACCTGGCCAATCGCGTCAATACGCTGCATGCCACCGGTTTCGATTTGAATGGCAACGCCGGCGGCGACTTCTTCGAGCCGATTGCCGCCGTCAATGGCGCAGCCGGATTGTTGCAGTTGAGTGCGGCGCTGACCGGCAATCCCGAAGGCATCGCCGCCTCGGGCGATCCGTTGGCCCCTCATGGCAACAATACGATTGCCCTGGCTATTTCGGATCTGGCCAATGATGAAACCACCATGGGCTCCCAGAGCTTCAGCGAGTATTTCGTGGCCACGGTCGGAAGAATTTCCAATAACCTCAACTCGTTAGAATCCGAAATCGATTATCAGCAGGCCGCGTTGGATCAAACGGAAGCCTATCGCGCTTCGGTCAGTGGCGTATCCGTCGATGAGGAAATGATTTCGTTAATCCAGTACCAGCGGGCGTTCGAAGCCTCGGCCAAAATGATTCAAACGGTCGATGAGATGCTCTCCGCCGTAATTGCACTGAAACAATAAGGAGCGATTATCATGCGGATCGTCAATCAAAACCAATATCGTTTCATTCAACGCCAACTGAACAACAACCGCGAGGTGTTGGATAAGAATAGTGAAATCTTAACCACAGGTAAAAACGTTTCCCGCCTGAAGGACGACCCTCTGACCGTACAGCGCACCCTGCGCAACGAAAAAGAAGAGGATGATCTGGAGCAATACCAGGACAACGTCCGGCGTCAGTTGGATCGTTTCAGCGTTTATGAAACCACCTTCAGTGAAGTGTTCCAGGTGTTGTCCGGCTTGAAGGCCGACATGGTGCAATTGGCCAACTCGGCCAATCCCGATAACGTGCGCACCCAAATGGACACGGAAATCGACCAGTTGAGAGATCATCTGCTGGGTCTGGCCAACACCCAGCATGAAGGACAGTACATCTTCTCCGGCGCACGCACCGATGTCGAAGCCTACTCTGAAGACGGCGTCTACCACGGTGATGAAACCATCAACATGGTGGAGATTCAACCCGGCGTCAAATCCGAAGCCAACATTCCCGGCACCCAGGTGTTCGAAGATCCTGGCAGTTCCGGTGGTGTAAACATCTTCGAATTGCTCAACGACATTCAAACGCAATTGCAGACCGATCCGCAAGGAGCGATGGCCGATAACCTGGACCGGATCAATACCGCGATCGAGCAGGTGATCGAGGTTCGCACGATCAACGGCGTCCACATGGATCGACTGGAAGTCACGCAAAGCACGCTGGATACCTTGCAGGTCAACCTGGCGGAAAAGCGTCAAAATTTTGAAGATGCCGATTATGTGACGGCCATTACCGAGTTCCAAATGGCTGAAACCTCTCTGAATATGGCGATGCAAGCCAGTTCCAGCATTCTGAGTAGAAGCCTGCTTGATTTCATCAGGTAGCCGCAATTTAATTTTTATCAATAATATCAAACAAATGGAATCGGGTCAGCCGGCTTGTGCCGGTCTGTCTTCATTTTATGACCCCTTGCCGGCAATTGTGGGTCATTTGGCATTTCGCTTGCATAAACAATTCATTGCCGTATGATATATGTATCGGCCAAAACCTGTTAAAAACCGGCGGCGATGGTCCGTATTGCGAAAGGGTTTGTTGCAGATGTTCCAAAAAGGCAATAAGTTGAAGGTGTCTTATCTCTCCGGTATGACCCGTAAATACCTTGATGCCGAGATCAGCAAGGCCGAACCGCTACAGGTCAAGTTGCTGGAAGGTGATGTCAACCGGCTGGGTTCTTCCAGCGGCGGAAAACTCATGGTCGATTTGTGCGAAACCAAAACCGGCGACACGGTATTCACAGCCATTGTCATCAAGCGATTGTCGGGCAACGTGCTGGAACTGGAGCGCATCGGCGGACGTGACAACCGCCAGTACATGCGCATTTTCGCCTGGGTGGAATTGGGTTTCGAATTGTTCACCGGAAACGAAGAGGATTTCTCCTTAGACCACTTGACCGCTCCCGAAATGGGCGATCCGCTACCCGAAATGACGCGCCACGAAATGAAAAATCTGGCGCAGACCGACGAAGCCAGCGAGGCGGTGCTTTACTTGATCCAGGCGGTTCAGGCGCTGGATCGTAAACTGGCGGCGCTCTCTTCGCAAGTCAGCCAGTTGATCGATAAAAGCGATAGCGCCATGCTGCTGCGGCGCAAGGTGTCGATCAGCGGTTCGGGTATTCAGTTCCGCAGCGATACCGCCTACGACACGGGAGTCCGTTTGGGTATGCGCTTGCGCCTGCCGGTGCATCCGGCTGGGGAAATCATTACACTAGCGGAAGTGGTGCGCGTCGATCAGTTACTGGAAGAGGATCTGGACGAAGTGAAATACGGTATTGCCTGCCGTTTCATGCAAATACGAGAACGAGACAGAGAACGAATTATCAGTTATACCATACAGAAGCAACGGGAAGCGTTACGACGCATGAGCGCCATTGCCAATGGATTTTAGGCTGCGGTCACCCCGATAGCATCGTCGAAAACGGGCTCGGTGCCGCATTACGGAACCTTGGCCCCGTATTCCATTTGGGAAGTGAAAGGAAATCGCTGAATGCTCATCCTAACCCGAAAACCAGGGGAGTCGATTCAAATCGGCGATGAGATACAGATAAAGATCCTGGAGGTCAGCCGACAGTTTGTAAAAGTCGGGATCGAAGCCCCGCGCTCGGTCAAAATCCACCGGGAAGAAATTTACGAACGGATTCGAGAGGAGAACATTCGCGCCCGCGATGCGAGCGTCTCCGGTCTGTCCAGCGCCGCCAAACTGATGAAGAAAAAGAAGGGTGGAAACGTCGCTCCACCTTCCTTGCTTCGGAAAAAGAAGGCGGAAGCACCGGACTCGGAAGGAGAGGAATCTTGATCGGATTCCAAACCGAGTTGCTGACCCAATGGACAGAACAGCGTCAAAGGAGAATGTTTTGAAAATCATTTCAGCCCATTTCGGACAAATTGAAGTGGAAGAAAACGAGCTGATCACCTTCCCGGAGGGAGTGGTCGGTTTCGAGAAATACGAGCGTTTCGTGTTGCTGAGCAATCCGGAAGAAGAACCGTTTCAGTGGTTGCAGAGCGTGGATGATCCCGATGTCGCCTTTGTATTGATCGAACCGCTACTGGTGCGACAGGATTACGATTTCGAAGTAGACGATGAGACCATCCAGCTATTGGATATCCAGGATCCGGGTCAGTTGCGCCTGTTCGTGATCGTGACCATGCATTCCGACTTCTCAAAAATCACAGGAAACTTGCTGGCTCCGATCCTACTCAACCTCACGAACCGTCGCGCCCATCAGATCATCATACAGAATTCCTCCTACAGCCTGAGAGAACCGCTCTTTACCGAATCGGAAGGGGAGGCACAGAATGGCTAAACCGCAGATTTCGGTCTGCATGATCGTGAAAAACGAACAGGAAATGCTGCCGCGCGCCCTCGATTCCGCGCGCGAGCTTGCCGACGAACTGATCATCGTCGATACCGGTTCCACCGATCGCACGGTCGAAATCGCCGAATCCTACGGGGCCAAGGTCTTTCACCACGAATGGGAATACAATTTCGCCAAACATCGCAACCAGTCGATCAACTATGCGACCGGTGAATGGATCTTTATTTTAGATGCCGATGAAGAACTGAGCGAAGATGCGATACCGAAACTGCGCGATGCCGTCGCAGGCGAGCAGGCCGAGGTCATCGTAATTCCGGTTCGTTCCGCATCTTTGGAAACCTCGGGCGGGCAGCAGTCCGTTCACAATTCGATTCGTCTGTTCAAGCGCAGCACCGGGCTTCGTTACGAAGGCGCGGTACACAACGAAATCCGTTTCAATGGTAAAAGCCAGTTCGTCCCGGCGGTGCTACTGCATTACGGTTATCATCTGTCTCGCGAAAAGATGGTCGCCAAGTTCCAGCGCACCACCGATCTACTGCAACGCGAAATGGAACAGGAACCGCAAAATCCGAAATGGCCGCACTATCTGGCCGTTTCACTCTTTACGGAATCCTTGTTTACCGAGGCGCGTGAACTGGCCGAACGCTCGATCCAGCTCTGTGATGGCGATCGCGAACGGGAGCGGATCTGGCTGGACAATTTTTACATTGCCGCCGCCTGTCACCTGGAAAACAAGAACACCGAAGAGGCCGAAACCCTGATCGCTCGTGCGTTGGAAATCATGCCCGACTACATCGACGGCTGGGCCATCCGCACCAGTATCCACTTTATCCGTCGCCAAAGCGCCTTGTTGCAGCAAGCCGCCGACCGCTACCGGGAGTTGGTGCAAAAACACGAACGACAACCCAGCGCTTTCGGCACGACGCCCTTTCATGCCCTGCACCACATGCCGGATATCACCCTGCGGCTGGCCATCGACGCCTACCGGCGCGGCGACATGGAACGCTATGAAGAAAGTCTGAAAGAAGCCAAGCTGCTCTCTCCAGATCCCGGCGACATTGCCTGTGCAGCGGCTCGCTTTTTTATCGGCACCGACAATCCGGAGGAAGCCGTTGCGGTGCTCACTGCCGCTCACCAGCAGGAACCCGCCCACGAACAGGTTTTAAACACGCTGATTCCGCTACTGGTGCGAGTTGGACAATTACAGGATGCCCGCAGGCGTCTGGCGATCTCCCGCGAGGCCGGTTTCGGAGAAGAAAAAGCCGGTTTCCTGGATGGCTTGATGGAAATGCTGGCAGGTCACTGGGAGCAGGCCGAAGAAAATTACGTCCTCCTGCTCGATCAATTTCCGGATAACGTGGAAGCCCGCATCAACCTGGCAGTGGTAAAGGAAAAACTGGGCGATGATGTCGGAGCGGAAAAGCTCTATCATGAAGCCATCGACCGCAACCCGGAAAAACTGGACAGCGCCATCAACCTGGCGCACCTGTACATGCGCACCGACCGACAAGCCGACGCTACCGCTTTTTTCGAGCGTATCTGTCAGATCGATGCCTCACTGCACGACGTTCGCCTGACCCTGGCTTCGTTATACCTGGACACCGGCGATGCGGATCGGCTGCTCTTTCATGGCGTCCGACTGGCCGAGCTTCTCGGTGTCATGCCTGCGACACCGATCGACAACGTTCCCGCGTTAGGCGCGCTCTTCTACACTACGGCCAAGCAGCTTGCTACCCTGCAACTGCACAAGGCGGCAAGCCTTGCCAACGGTCTGGCCGCCCGACTGCAACCCGACGATTCCCGCTTGCAGGTCGCCTATGGCTGGTCCCTGCTCAAGACCGGCGAATTCCAGAACGCCATCAACGCCTTTGAAAACGCGGTGCGCCTGAGTCCCGAGGACTGGGAAGCCTTCGAAGGCATGGGTCAAGGCTATATGGCCTTGGGCGCAACGGACGCCGCGCGCATGTGCGAAGAAAAGGTGGCTACGCTAAAGCGGCACTAAGCCGGTTCCCAATCACTTTTACCCGCAGGTTCTGTGAGTTTGTGCCATAGTCTTACGCGATCGAAGATCGTGGAAGGCTGTGTGATTTCATTAAGTTACACACGGCCTCCCGGAATTTCCATTCCGTGAGACCATGGCACATCGTGATTACTCGACGAACAGACTTGAATCATATCTGCTCCATTCCAGCGTTTCAATTTCCTTCTCTACCGTATCGAATAAGTTGTATTCCGTTTGCGAGGTTCAGATCGGGATGCATTCCAGGTGGTGGTATCTATCGAACGTCAGATGTCGGGATCGTGCGTGTGCGCTCCATCGGGAGGCCCCCCGTCACTCCCGACGGACAGCAGGGTTTCTTACAGATCTTCGTACTTGAACGACAGCTTGATCTTGCTGCGATAGCTGACGATGCGGCTGTCCTCCAGGCGCATATCCAGCTTGACGACCTCCGCCACCCGAATGTCTCTCAGGCTGCGAGTCGCCGCCGCTACGGCTCGTTTTGCTGCTTCTTCCCATGAGTTTTCCGAGGTACCGATGAGCTCAATGGTTTTATAAACACTGTTCTCCATGGTGGACCTCCTTTGGCCGGTTTCCCTCCGACCGTTACCGGGTTTTCATGAAACTGATTCCCTATTGTAACGATAGCATTCACCCTCCCCCTTTGCAAGCGGGAATGTATCCCGGTTGTCTACAGTGCCTGAATTCGTGGGCTAAGGGAAATTAGTGAGCCACCCTGACAAAATAGTCCTGCATTTAGCTTGGAGAAGCGAAACAGTGAAAGTCATTTTTCCGCCTTAACACGCTATGCTATTGATATGAATGGCAAATATTGAAACGATAGTTTATGGTACAGATGTTGCTTGATTCCATGTGGAGCGATTTGTTGCTTAAGTGGGAAAGGGAGTGCGGGAATATGCGAGTTGCAATAAAAACCGTTTCCATGCTGTCGGTCATGGTCTTTGCGGTATTGGCTATCTGTGCCTGCCAGACGAATAACGAAAATAACATTGACGGTGAGGGCGAATTCGATCCAGAAAATCAGGATGACGATTACTACATGGCGACAGGCCATGGCGGTGAGTATCCAATGGTGGATGGCGACTATCCTGAACATAACGGCTACAACACGCCAGAAAACGCCGGAATTCACTACATGGATTCGGATATGTATGAAGTGGCAGGCGACCTGATTTATTCAGTTAACCGTTTCGGAGGCTTCAGCATTTCTCGTATGGATTCCGCTACCGGTTTCCAAAAGCTGGGTTCGTTGTTCGTTAGCGGATATCCGATCAGCCTTTACGTTGTGGATTCGCAGGTCGTTCTATTTTCCTCTCACATGTACGAGCAGCAGAATGGCATGCCGATCTTCAACAGCCAGGTGTCGATCATCGATGTGTCCGATATCGAGCAGCCAGTTCTGCAAAAAACCATCCCAATGACCGGAACCATCGCCGATACCGCCCACAGCGGAAATCAGGTCTATGCGATCAGCTCGACCCAAGACTGGCAGAGTGGCTGCGACTACCTTGATTATGAAGCGCCCCCTAATCGTGTGACGGCTATAGCCGTCATCGATCTCTCCGATAAACGGAACCCGAATGTCTTCAGCCGATTGCAATATGAGGGCATCGCCAAGATCGCCGTTTTAACCGAAGAGCTGCTGGTAATCGTCAACGAAACCGAACCACCGCCTATCGGCAGCGAGGAACCAGGCGACACGATTACCGTAATCGACTTAACCTCTGAAGATGGAGATCCTATTGTGCTTGGGCACTTCGGAGTGGGTGGTTATGTATTCGACCGTTCCGCTATACAGGTGAAGGGCCAAAACCTTTTCGCAGTGACGTCGACCAGAAGTGATGGCGTAGGCAACGCCGCGTTTTCGAGTTTCGATCTGTTACATGAAGACGGTCCCACAATGTTGATGAAGATAGATTTCCCGGGGGATTACTCGAATCGCTTGACCGCCGCCCTGTTCACAGACACCCACGCCTACTTCTCTCATGGAGACACGCTGCACAACATCGATATCCAAAATCCCGCAGAATTGTTTACCGCCGGCAGTCTTAAGCTTTCAGGTATCGAAAAACTGTACTCGATCGGAAGCGATCTTTTAACCCTTAGCTCCAACGATCATGAGACCTTCGTGGTTTCGCTGATCGATACATCCAGTCCAAACCGGCTCATTACACGCGACCGAAAAACGATGGAAAACATGTCACTGGGATGGCGTCAGGAATGGCAGGTGGATCGCCGCATGATCGGACTCTTTCCGCAGTCGGAATTGCAAGGGCTTTTGGTGGTGCCGGTAAATGGTTACATTCCACGCGAAAGCGGCTCTCGCCATGTTGAACGTCTTTACCTGTTGGATTACTCGAACCCGACGATTGCCATACGTGGATTTATCGAAACAGGCTCACCCGTTCAAAGGAGTTTCCTGTTCGATGGGCGCTTGATCGCATTGACTGAAGTCACCATTAAAATGATGGAGATCGAAGAAAAACAATCCCCGAAGAATCTATTCAACATCGAGCGATCTTCCAAAATCGTGGATATCGACTCCTGTGACGAGGATCTCTGTACCCTGCATATCAGCAATCCTTTAAATCTTGCCTATCAACTTCGTCGCTACAGTACAGCGACTTTCCAGGATGCGCCTATTCAGTCATCCCAGTGGATTCGAAAAGACTATGTTGGGCGAGATGTTCGATTTGAAAATTTCGATGGCAGGCAATTCGTTGTTTCGAATAAAATCGGCAGCTCCCAATACGCACTGAACCTCCAGGAGTTCAATTACAAGGAAAACAACGAGGTATCCTGGTTAAATGAAGCCCAGGTAGCATTGGGAGATCACGTATCGGCTACGATTGAACCACTTCCCGGCTACCTGCTGGTATCCAAGCAATGGCCCAGTGAAGTGGATGTATATGATTTTAACAATCCAAGTCAGTTGGAATTGATTGGCACCATTGAAAAAACGGATTGGCTGAAAACCGGCAATGTCGTTGCTGCCGGGGCGGATCAGAATTTCTGGGTGACGCAGTGCGAACCGATGCCGGTTACGGAGGAAGATCCGACCTGCGACGAACCGGACAACTGGCCTCGAAACAAATGCTATGCCCAGCAAGTGGATATCAATTCGGAAAAACAGACGATCTCCACCGGAAAGCGAGTTGCCATTCCGGGTCAGATCGAGGCGACCTCCGGGGATCTGCTGTATGCCATCAACCGTACGTACAGCGAGAACCGATACAAATTTCCCTCGTCCCACAGCGAGTACATTATCGGATGCAATTTCACTGTTGAGCTACTGCAACTTGACGATGAAAGCCTGAAGCGGGTCGCCTCGGTCAATCTTTATGAAGATCCGAACGGACTTTTTATTAAGGAAGGACCTTGCAGCGGCGCCAATGCACCTCCGCATGACGTGCATGATTATGACTTCGACCTGGAAGCCCTTGCAGTCGAAGGCGACAGCATCATGGCCGCCGTTTCCGTTCGCCCCCATGACGTCTATACCCAATGCGGTATCGAAGACAAGGCGGATGCGTTTGAAATTCTTTCCATCGATCGAACCAGCGGAGAAGTAAAGCACCGGCTGCGAATGGAAGGCTATCAGGCGGCAAAAGGAGTTAAAGGGGGAGGATTGATGGTGATGCGGAAGGAGTGCTACCACGGCGGGCAGCACTTCTCGTTCGTGTACGTTTCTCCCGAAGGTGAAGAGTATCCTTATCCGGAAAAGCGCTTCCTGCCTTCAAGGTACGCCACGTATCAGCTTCCCGATTTAGTCGTGGCGCAGAGAATACAGAACACCGTTTACTTCGCCTTCGAATCCAGCGGCTTGATGCACATTGATCTGTAGCGAATGCATCGCCAGATCGTGTAAATATATCCGATTTCAGGGTGGCTCGGGCTAAGCCGCAGGCTTGCCCGTGTTCGAGCCTCACATGGGCAAGTGTCGTTTTTCTTCGCTTCGCTCATGCCACTCGTCCCTTGGTTGTGGCGCATTTCAAATTCTAATACTGGCCGCCATCCAGACCGCCGAACTGATCGTCGGTGGAGCCGGTCCAGCCGTCAAGCGGACCACCGCTTTCGATGCAGGTGGTGAAATCGGGGCAGTAGTCCGCGCTGGTGCAATCGGTGCAGGTAGCGTAGCCTGCGCAATTGATGAGATTGCGAGAGAGTCCCAGGCTTTCATCCTGAATCACGCCCGCCTTGCAGGAAGCTTCGCAGTCGCTCTGGTAGGTTTGCGGCAGTTCTCCGTCCGTGTCGCAAACCGCTTTGGTTTCACAGAACAGCAAACAGGCGTCGGTCAAGTTCATATAGCCGGTGCCATCGTCGGAGCCGCAAGCAGGCAGAACCAACACGAACAGCAACAGAACGAATGAAATCGAAAAAACGGTACGGATCATGATGCTTCTCCTGGATTATGCGGCGGCATGCGAGCGCGGCGCTTAATAGTCCCCTTTAAGGATCTGTTGATATTCGGGCAGTTGCCGCAAGGAACTCAAATCGGGATCGTTCTCGATGGTGCTGGCGGCTTCGAAACCGTTTAACACCGACATTTTCAGGTAACGCAACGCCATGTCCGGTTTCTTTTGCAGCGCGTAAATACAGGCCATGTTGTAATAGGCCATGCTGTAGTTTGGATCTTCGGAGAGCGCTTTTTTGTAGTATTTCAACGCCTCTTTGTAATCCTGGCGACCGTAATAACTTACGCCGATGCCTGCCAGCGCATTGGGATTGCCGGAGTCTTCCTTTAAAACTTTTTTAAACTGTTCGCGTGCCTTTTCAAACTGACCCGCAGCCAATAGGCTTTTACCGCGCAGTAACAATTTGGTTTGCGCACTGGTCACCTTCATGGCCGAACGCGGATCGTAGGTGCCGGGCGCGGCGGGAGGACCGGGGATAACCGGCGCGGGAGCCACTGGTAACGGCTCGGCTTTATCTTTTGTATCGTTGTTTTTGGCAACCGTCTTCTTTTTTGGTTTTGCTTTGGGCTTGGGTAAGTTGCGCAACTTCTTAAAGTACAACCCGCGCTCGCCACCTTCACTCTTTGAAAAGCCGACCAAGGGACACATGGCCTCTTTGGAATTGGCGGTTCCGGTCAACACGCTGCCTTCTTTGGCGATCAATAACAGCGACACCGCCCACACCGGTGGGCCGCAGTCGTCGTCGGCCTGGCACATTTTGAACGAACCGGTGATGCTGTCTTCCAGAACCATCCCGGAGAAAATTTTCTCCGAATTCTTGAAAGGACAGAAATTGCTGGTGTTGATCAGCGTGCCTTCCACCTGATCGCCTTTCTGCACCAGGCGCATGTCGCCGTACTTGGTTCCCCAGATACCGCTTACCGAATCGGCGGCCTGCGCGACGGAAGCGAAACCGCCAAGAAAAAGCGTAGCGCCTATTGCGATCACCAGAAGAAATCTCGTTGAGATTTGCATACTTTCTCCGTTTCCGTTCGTTTGCCATAACCACCCTGGAATTATAGCGTGTCCGCGCTTAATTTCCAGCGTTTTAACACAGTATAACGCGCGCCCTCCGGCAACAACTCGGATCGATAAAGAATCACCTCATCCACTATCGTTTCACCAAACTCCTCGGTCAGCAAAGGCTTCAGCCACTCCGCCAGCGAGCCGCGCTTCAACCGTCGCGGATCGCGCAGGCGGGCCAGCGTCAAATGAGGTGCAAAGGCTTTTCGATCCCGCTTCACTGGCAGCCCATGCAGCGCGGTGGTAACCCTTCGATGAAGGCGGCCAAGTGGCTCCGTCACGCGCAATCCCGCCCAGATCACGCGCGGAGAAAGCAGATTCGGGAACGCTCCCACGCCGCGCACCTGCATCGAAAACGGGGAAACATCCTGTAATTTCATGCGAACGTTCGTATCGATCTCCTCAATCAAACGGCTGGGAGTATCTCCCAGAAATTGCAGCGTGATGTGGCTGTTCTCCAGTTTCGGAATGGAGAGCGGAACGTTTTCACGCTGTTTGAAATCCTGTAGATGCCCACGCACCCGCTCCAGCTTTGCCAAGGTGCTTTCGGAAAGATCCAACGCAATAAAGCAGCGTAGCGTTTCAGCAAACTCTACTTCAGACAAACCCGACATCATCCGCAACACTCCCCTTCAAAGTCCCAATCGCTGCACGATCAGCTTTTCGAGATGCTCGACCCGGTTGGCGTCGCGCGGGAGCGTATCCACAAGCTGCCGCAATCCAGCCGGGGGCTGTTCTTCGCCTTCACCCAGCAACCACACCTTGGGCCAGGGCAGACTTTTATGACCTTCCGCCAGGATCAGATCGCAGGGAATCGGAGGATGGACCAGCAGCTCTTCGGGAAATTGAGCATCCTGTTTGCGAAAACGGATAAAGACCTGCTCGGCGTCGTGCGCAATCACCATCTGTGCGCCTGCTTCGTAGAAGCGGTCGGAATCCTTACCCTTTTTATCGACGCTCAACTTGTGGGCATCGGCTTTCAGCACCATCACCTGTAAGCCGCGCGCCTGTAGACGCGGCAGGAGCGCTTCGATCAAGGTGGTTTTTCCGCTACCGGAATAGCCGCACACGGCCAGAATCGGGGGATGCGTAGACATGCTCACCTCCGAGAAATATTTATGGTGGCAGTGTAACGCGCTTGGCAAGGGCTGTCAAAATTGCAATGGGAAACGCGTGCCCACCTTCATCCGTTGCCCGCAAGTGAATGAGGTCCATGGGTGCATCACAAGAAGTTGCAAACCTGTATGATTTTAGGGTGGCGCGGGCTAAGCCGCAGGCTTGCCCGTGTTAAAGAGCCACATGGGCAAGCTCCGTTTCTCTCCGCTTGGCCCATGCCACACGCCGCAAGCGAATTAGGTCCATCACTCACTTGGAAAGCGGTGGAAAATCGTCGTTGAATGTGATATACTGAATGGGTTCTCATTGGGCTTCTATACACACCGCCGGGGCGGTTGGCTGTAAGGAAACGGTATGGAGCGCATCTATCTGCCTGCGGCACGGGAAATCGGGCAGCAGCTCGAATTGAGTCCCGAACAGGCGCGTTATCTCACGCGCGTGCACCGGCTCGGTGAAGGCGACGAGCTTCTGGTATTCGACGGCGTATGCTGCGAATATCAGGCCGCTTTGGTGCAGGTAGACAAGCGCCGGGCGACGGTGCAGCTAAAGACTATGCTGCGGGAAGAAGCGTCACCGGCATTGGAAATCTGGCTGGCGCAGGGCCTGCCCAAGCAGGCCAAGATGGAAACGATTTTGCAGAAAAGCTGCGAACTGGGAGCGATGGGCTTCATCCCTTTCGAGTCGCAGCATGGCGTCGTTCATTTGCAGGGTGAAAAACGCGAAGGCAAACACGAACGCTGGGAAACGGTGATCGAGCAGGCCTGCCGCCAAAGTCGTCGTATCCGCTTACCCATCCTGCATGAAACGACGACATTCGCCGAGCTTTTCGAGGAGCAACAGCCCACCGAAGCGCTCTGGCTGGCTTATGAAGGCGAAGGAACCGAACCGCTGATGGAGTTGATGGACAACGAGCCACCGCAGAAGCTGACGCTCGTGATCGGCCCGGAAGGCGGATTCAGCATAGAGGAAATTCAGCTTGCGCAACGAAAAGGCGCGCGGCTGGTGTCATTGGGACCGCGCATCCTGCGCACCGAAACGGCAGGCATGGCGTTACTTGCCGCGATTCAGGTCGTGTGGGGCGATATGGGCGGCAAGGGAAGGCAAGGAAAACAATGAAATGCGAAAAATGCGGGGCGGACGTCGATCCGATCACCCAGGTATGTGATATCTGTGGCTTTCCGTATCGCGGCGAGCGCGAAGAAGTGGTCGAGGAACCCTCGGGGCAATCGGTAAAGAAAATCTACTTCGACCGCCAGCCTTTGGAAGCGGACGACTGGGAAGCGGATCTCAGTTCGCTGCCGACCGAGTCGGAGGATGACGACGATTGGGCCGCCTCTTTCGATCGCGCCACGGGGCAGGATCCATTAGATAAACTATCCGAACCCGTCACAACCGAAACCGAACCGGCTGCGAAAAGCCAGGAGGTCGAGGAAGACTGGGAAGCGCAATTCGATCAAGCCCCCGCTCCCAAAGAATCCAAACCCGCAGAAAAGCGCAGCGTCAAGAAATCCGTATTGACGCACAGTCCTTTGGAAGAAGCTCCCGCCCAGCAGGAGGATTCCGACGAGTTGAAGCGCGTGCTGCAAACGATTTTCACCACTGCCCAACAAGAAGCCAAGCAGCCGGAAGCCACTCCGGAGCCTCCAAAAGCTCAGGAAAACCCATCGGTTGAACCGCCCCCCGCTGCGCCTGCTCCGCAAAAGCAACACGTTGAAACACCACCACCGATAGTTGAACCAAAAGCCCCGGCGATTCCCGAATCGGCACCACAGCCCCCCGCTGCACCAGCGCCGCCGCCATTGCCCGATCCGCCAAAAATGAAAGCTCCTGAAAAAGCCGAGCAAGCGGACGACTGGCAGATGCATTCTTCCGATACGCCGGAAGCGGAGGAAGCCTTTACCAAGCCGAAAGCCGGCATAAGCAAACCGGAACCAGCCTGGAGCGACAAGCCCAAGGCGGTGCTGTCCGCCAAGAAATCCGCGAAGAACACGTCGGCAAAGAAGCCGACCCAGCTACCGTTGAGCCTGCCGAAAAGCGGAAACGCCAGACAGGAGGATATTGTGGAGATTATGGTCGTGGCAGCAGGCTTCCTGCGTCGTGCTGTGGCAGGTTTCATCGATCATGCAGTGGCGTTAAGCTTGATGCTGTTATTCGTTTCACTGGCTATCGGCGTGTACGGTTCGGATCAGCTTCCGGATCTGCGGCAGGGTGGATTGGGCTATCTCTTTGCCTTGCCTGCGGATTATCCGATCATGCTTGTACCCTACGCCGCAGTCTATTTCTTCTTTTTCGGATTTTTATCCATCTTTTTCGTCTCTACTATCGGGCGTACACCAGGAGATTTGTTGCTGGATCTGCGCGTCATTCAAACCGATGGCGAACGGGTCAGCGGATTACGCTCTATCGTGCGCCTGTTCGGCTATGCCTTGTCGGTCGCTCCGTTTCTGCTGGGTTTGTTGTGGATCGCGGTAGACAGCCGCAAGCAGGGCCTGCACGATAAACTGGCGCAAACTCTGGTGATTCGAGCAACCGCCAAAGAAGAAAGCTGATAGATGACCTCCGCGCCAGCCAAGTCCCGCTCCTCCGATCCCTTACTGGGACTGGTGCGACGGATCGATCTGCTTGATTCCCCCAAGCGCATCATGGAGGAAATCTGCCGGGAACTGGGCCGGGTAACGGACTTCTGCTGTTTTCTGCGTTTGCGCGATTCCGTCGCCAGCGGGCAGGTCTATCATTGCCGCCCCCCCTTGCCGGACTACGACATCGACCGCTTCAGCCTGCATTTGCAGGACGAGCCGTCGCTGCGGCACGCCATCGAACAGAATCTACCCATCAGCCTGGATCATCTTTCCGATCCCAGTTATGAAGACCTGTTACAGCGTCGCCGCCTGCAAAACCCCTTGCCGTTGAGCCTCTTTCCCATTCGCGTCGGGCCACAGGCGGCGTTTATTTTTTACGCCGACCGCCAGCGACCTTTCAATGCCATTCAAATCAACGTGATGGCACGACTGGTCACCCATGCCGGTCTGCGTTTCGAGCAACTGGTTTTCAAAAAACGCGGCGGCTCCTTTCCGGGTCTGGCTAAGCGAGAAAAGCGGCCAGTTACCCGCCTGATGGGCATGAACTGGATGTCGGCGTTGATCGGATCGGAGGGACGGCTTTCCAAAGCGACGCGCCAGCAGCGAACCGAAAAGATGATTCCCGCTCTAAGGCGTGTGGCTCCGGTGCAACCGCAGCAGGCCCGCACACTTAGTGATGAAGAACTGCAACGGCAACTGGATCGACTGGGTTTCGATCAGGCCGTCAACATCGAGGATATTCTGCTCAATCCCGCCGCCGCCGAGGAAATCAATAAAATTCCCGCCGTGGTGGAATCCTCGCAATCGAGCGGGCAAACGCTGGCAGGCACGACCACTGATGACGAATTGATTCCGGTGGAAGTGGTGGATCTTGAAGAATTGGAACCGGTCGAATTGCCGCCAGAACCAGTCGAAGAACCCTCCGTACCGGAAAGCGAAACCGAGTTGACGGAATTGGAGCCGCTTGCGGAGGAAGTCGAGGAGCAACAGGAAGAAGAGCAACGGCAAGAAGAGCAGCCGCCAGAACCAACCGCTACGGATGAACCCCCTGAAGAAATTGCACCAGAAGCCACGGCTGCCGATCCGGTGAAAATGCTGCGACAGATCAAACAGTCGCGCGCACTGCACGTTCCGCGTCAGAAAGAATCGCCACAAGATACAGTGGACACACAAGCGGAAGAGATCGCT
Source organism: Myxococcota bacterium (assembly GCA_965140415.1). GTDB lineage: Bacteria > Myxococcota_A > SURF-8 > SURF-8 > SURF-8. The sequence goes on along the minus strand of OZ223209.1, from coordinate 749,853 downwards.
ACCGCATCGGAAACTCAAGCTGTAAAAGAACAAGAGAAAGCCAGCAACGATCAGGACCAGTTGCAGGAAAATGAAAGAGAAGAAGTCGCTTCCGAAAGTAACTTGGATGAACAGCAGCCGGTTGAAAGCACGATCCTTTCCGAAGACGATCAGATAGCGGAGGCCACTTCGGCACAAGAACCGAGTAGCGAGCAAGTCGTCGTGTCCACGGGAAGCGTTGCTTTGGAGGACGACGTTCCGGCGGACGATGGGGATGTGCTGGCGGCGGTTTTCAGTGAAGTCGGTGGGTCACTGCCGCAAGACTTCAACCCGGTTCCGGTGGAACAGTTTCCCGACCCGCGCCGCCTGCCCGGCGGAAATCGCATGCTGCGATTGGTGGAGCGCGGCACCGACAGTCTGCCCAAATTAATGGATATGCTGCACGCCGAAGATTCCAGAAGTCGCTACCTGGGAGTGCTGGCGTTCGCCTTTTTATATGTGCCACAGACCTTGCCCGAATTGGCCGAGCGTCTGTTCGATCCAGCAGCGCAAGTAGCCAACCTGACCTTGCACCTGCTGCACTATTATCGTCGCACCCCGGAATTCGAGGCGGTAGTAAACAAGGTGGATTCCCATCTGCACGAGCAGGATGAAGATGTACAGCGAGCCATTGCGATGGCTTCGAATCTGCGGGCAATCGGTTGCATTCCAAGCCTGATCGAATTGCTGTCACAGCCGGAATTACTCACCCAGGCACATGCCGCGCTGCAACAGATTTCCTGTCTGCCGCTGGGAACCAAAAGGCGCGAATGGCGCCATTGGTGGGAAAGCAATCGCGACCTTGCCGAAGAGCAATGGTACATCGAAGCATTGGGCGGTAAAGATGCGGCTTTGGCGACACAGGCATTGCAAGAATTGGAATGGATTGCCGGAACCAAGCGCGGCTTTTTCGATCTGAAGCGACGACGCGACCGGCGCAAAGCACAAAAGATCTGGAACGGCTGGTGGAAAGAAGAACAAAAAAGCCGGGAACTGTAATCTGCGATTCGCTGGAACTGCTCTATAAATAAGAGGATATCTCATCCCTCATCGTCATCCCTCATGGCAATTTCGAGTGCGCTTTTAAAGAATGCATGATAGTGTTTACGCAAGGGATACAACCCGAACAGAAACACGGGAGGTGCTCATGGTCAACGACATCCGCTGGGGAATTCTAGGCACAGCTTCGATCTGCGATGCCGTGGTTCCTGCGATTCAAGCCGAATCGCACAGCCGTTGCGTGGCCATCGCGAGCCGCAGCGTGGATAAAGCTACGAATTTTGCCCGGAAATTCTCAATCGAACAGGCTTTCGGATCCTATGAAGGCTTACTGACTTCAGGCGCAATCGATGCCGTTTATCTGCCCTTGCCCAATAGCCTGCACGCCAAATGGGCCATCTCCGCGCTTAAAAGCGGTTTGCACGTGCTGTGCGAAAAGCCGTTGGCGCTCAATGCCGAACAGGCGCGAGAAATCATGCAGGCTGCGGAGAAATCGGGAAAATTGATCGCCGAAGGCTACATGTACCGGCATCACCGCCTCTACGAAAAGCTGCTGGAGTTGATCGCAGAAGGAATCATCGGGCGCGTGAATCACCTGCACAGCGAGTTCTCGTTTTTACTCGACGAAGACGACAGCATCGTAACCAGTTCGGAATTGGGCGGCGGCGCGCTTATGGATGTCGGTTGCTATTGCGTGAATTTTTCGCGTTTGATCGCCGGTTGCGAACCACAGCGCGTTTCCGCCTGCGGGCGCATCGATCAGGTGGATACGACGATGACTGGCTGGCTGCAATTTCCGGATGGACTGGTCGCCACCTTCGCCACCAGCATCGAAAGCGCGGAGAGGCATCGCGCTGAAATTCATGGTGAATTCGGACGCCTGGTTTTAGACAGCCCCTGGCATCCGGGAGAAACCAAAGCCAGCCTGCGCTTGCAGAAGCACGAGGAAGAAGACGAAGTATTCACGGTGGGCGGCGAAAACGCCTATGCTGCCGAAGTGCGCGATTTTACGGATGCCTGCCGGGGAGCGCGTCCTTTGCGATGGGGGATCAAAGACGCCGTGGCCAATATGGAAGTATTGGATGCCCTGGCGCTTTCGGCAAAAAGCGGAGAAACGGTTTCCGTTGGATAGATCAGTTCGTTAGATTCATACTTCTGATTCCCACCCGTAGCGGCGCTAATCACATTCGATGAATTCGCAACCGATCTTTAAGAAAACACACTGAGAATCGCAGTCCTTGCAACTTTTGGGAACGCAGACCTTGCCGGATTGACCTGAAATGTAAAAACGGCTGGTGCAGTAGGCATCGCCTGGACAATCGTCGTCGTCGTCGCAACCATCTCCGCAATCACCGCCACAGGCACATAATCCAAGCACTAAAACAACAAGCAAACAAGCTTTCCAGAATTGGCGAAGAAGCATGAGGTTCTCCTTATGTTGAAATGGATTGACTTCATTGTAAGAAGTTTTGTAAACGATGGCAAGTGAAAGCGGAAAAATGACGATAGGCTAGCACTGCGCATTCACAAAGTTTTCTTTTCGTTGACATTATTAATCGGCCTGTTTCAAAATGGCTTACGAGTCACGCATTGCAAGACTTTAGTTTTCAGGGATTAACGGGGAGCCTGGATGAACGCCATCGGTATGAATCTATCGTTTTTCGACTTCGCCATCATCGGCGGATACCTCTTGTTTTTATTACTTCTGGGCTTGTTTCTGAAACGGCGCGCCGAGGGCGGCGTGACCGATTTCTTCCTTTCGGGAAAACGCCTGCCCTGGTGGGTGGCCGGCACCAGCATGGCAGCAAGCGCGTTTAGCGCCGATACGCCGTTATACGTAACCGACGTTACCCGTTCGGGTGGCATCGGCGGCAACTGGGAGTGGTGGTGTTACGCGATAGGCGGCGCGTTCAGCGTGTATTTCCTGGCGCGCTTGTGGCGTCGCGCGGGTGTATTGACCGACGTGGAACTTACCGAACTTCGCTACGATGGCGCGGGGGCTCGCTTCCTGCGCGGTTTTCGCGCGCTGGTGTTCAGTGTCATCGTCAATTGCATCGCCATGGCTCTGGTCGTCAAAGCCATCGCCACGATTTTAAGCGACAGCCTGGGTCTCGATCCCGCGATCCTTATTCCGCTTTGCCTGATCGTCACGCTGGCGTATTCATTGCTCTCCGGTTTCTGGGGCGTCGTCGTTACGGATTTCATTCAATTCTTTTTAGCGCTAATAGGCGCACTGGTATTGGCCTTCGCTGCCGTGCAGGCCGTCGGCGGAATGGAAGGGTTGAACCTGAAACTGCAAACGATTTCACCCGCTGCGACCAACTATCTCCCCCGCACTGGCGAAGGCTGGAAGAGCTTACCCGCCATGCTTGCGCTTTTATTCGGCGTGCAATGGTGGGCTTTTATCAATGCCGACGGAGGCGGAAAGATCATCCAGCGGCAACTTGCCTGCCGCGACGAGCGCGAGGCGGCGCGGGCGACGGTGTGGTTTCTGCTTAGTCATTACGTCATTCGAACCTGGCCGTGGATCCTCGTTGCGCTGGCGTCGTTGATTCTACTGCCTGAAATCGGTCAGGGCACGCGCGCCTATACGGCGGTGATGCTGCAAGTCTTTCCGGAAGGCTGGCGCGGCTTCATGCTGGCTACCTTCTTAGCCGCCTTCATGTCGACCATCGACACGCAACTGAACTGGGGCACCAGCTATTTCGTAAACGATTTCTACGGGCGTTTCATCGACCGCAGCAACAACGAGCGTCGCCTGCTGCGGCTCTCACGCTTGATGTCGATTGCCTTTTTGATGCTGACCGGCGTATTGACCTTCTACGCCGATTCGGTCACTTCGATCTTTCGCTTCCTGCTTTCGATGGGCGCGGGAGTCGGCCCGATTTATCTATTACGCTGGTTCTGGTGGCGGCCCAATGCCTGGACGGAATTGACGGCCATGGCCGCTTCGATGAGCACAGCTACAATCTGCCGCATAGTGGGATTGCCTTTACAGGAATCACTGTTGATCACCCTGGCGCTTTCGCTGCCGTTGGCGTTGGTAGTCACGTTCCTTACGCCCGCCGTTTCCGAAGAACATTTACGGGCTTTCGTCCAAAAAACACGGCCCTTCGGATTCTGGAAGCGCTTCCGCGATGAGAGCAATTTGCCGGATGCCTGGCTACCCGCCTTATCCGGCTGGCTGGCTTTGACGGCCTTTCTTTTCCTGGCGCTATTCGGAGTCGGCGAGCTTTTACTTGGTCAAGCTTGGATTGGAGCGATTTTACTCGTTCTGGCTTTGGCAAGCGGCGTCATTGCCATCCGGCAGGCCGAGCGCGCGTGATTCAATTACTACATCATAGCAGGATGGGCAACTGTTTTGCCCATCACTCCGAAGAGATGGACATGGTAAATGCCCATCCTACTTCAAATCCAAAATCAGGTTGCCGAACCCACCCAAATTCACGATTTCGGATGCGTGGTACTGGACCGTAAACGCGCAGTAGATGACCACAAAACGACCACTATTGGCCCCGAAACGCACAGTCGCTTCTGCTGCCTGAAGCTCTGCGGTGCTGCTTTACGTTACGTTGCGCTATATTGCGCTGCATTGCACACCCTGATGCTGTGTTAACCAACTGCTGTTTACCGGTCTTCTAGTGGTCGTTTACCGGTTGTTTACCGGCCAAACAGATGGGTTTGCGGATCACTCCGGTCCAACTTCAAAAATCTCGTTTCGGATTTGATGATTTCCAGTCTTTTTGCTTCTAATACTTCTATTCATCAAGCCGGGAATTCGAGCGTCACTTCCAGGCCGCCCTCCGGGTGATTTGCCGCTTCGACTTCACCCCGGCAGGCATCCATGCAAGTCGCGACGATTGCCAGCCCCAAGCCCGTACCGCCGGTTTCGCGACTGCGAGAAGATTCGACTCGATAGAAAGGTTCGAACAGATGCGGGACTTCTTTTTCAGCAACGCCGGGGCCGTGATCTCGAACGCGAAGCAAAATGCGGTCGTGCTGCCGCTTGGCTACTATATGAATCGGGCTTTCTTCGCCCGCGTAACGAATAGCGTTTCTTAGCAGATTCGAAACGGCGCGCACCAGCAAATCCATATTTCCCAACACGGACAATTCTTCTTCAACATCGCAGCGTATTACCGTTTTTCCCGTCGCTTCTCGCGCCATGGCGCGCTGAACGACCTCCGACAATGAAACCTTGACTAGCTCCAGCTGCTTGCGTTTCAAATCGGCGCGAGTGAATTCGAGCAGCTCGTTTACCAGCGCCGACAATTCATCCACTTCCTCCAAAACGTCACTCACGCGCTGGCGATCCTCGCCGGAAGTACGATTTTCCAGAATGCCCAGACCGAGTTGAATACGCGCGACGGGCGAACCCAGTTCGTGGGCGATATCGCCGAGAAAGCGCTTTTGACCGTGAACGTATCCGTTTAACTTTTGCGCCATTACATTGATCGCCTGCGCCAGCCGCGCCAGTTCGTCGGAACCTTTTTCCTTTACTTCTACATCGAAATGTCCTTTGCCGATTGTTTCGGCGGCAGTCATCATGCGGCTGATACGACGAGTCAAGCGGCGCGCGAAAGGCAGCCACATTAGAATCGCCAATAGCAGACATAAAAGAAGCAGAGGCAACCAGGGATGCAGATCGAAAAACAAGCCGTTTCCGGTCATCGAATCCGATGACGCCAGCAAGATGGCGTGAATGGGATGACCCCTGTCGATCCAAATCAAGGTTCGCAACCCGAACCAATATAGCGAAGGCTTCTGGGTGTACTCGAATAAAAAGCCGCCTTTTAGCGCACGATTTGCTTCAGGCGCATTTTCTCCGCCTGCACGTCTGGGTGGTCTTATCGACCCACTCGTTTTTGGGAACATCGCTCCAGGCGGTGGCGGAGGCGGCGCGAATTCATCCTCTGGAGGTAAATCGTTATTCGTCGCCGGAGGCGGTTGAAGATGAAACTGCTTGGTAAGCAAGAAGCGGATCTCTTCCGGAAGTTGCTGAGGAAATCCGGCCATCCGCTGCCCTTCGACACTGGTCAGAACGAATGACACGCCGTGCAGGTTGCCGAACTCTTTTAGAATATTATCCCAGGAATACCTGGGGGAGTCGCTTAGCTCAATGGCGATCTGGCGTTCGATAAGTTGCAGTTTGCCACTGGAGGCAAAGGCGAATTGCGGCATCAGCGGCAGTTGGAATTGCAGGCTGATCATCACCATAAAAAATCCGGCCAGTACCAGCAGGCTGATCCAGAACCAGAGCAGGATTTTCGCAAACAAACTCATCGACAGCTCGCTATTTCGGGGATTCGTCCATCAACATGTAACCCACCGTGCGCACGGTTTTGATATAACTCGGTTGACGGGGAGTATCTCCCAGTTTTCGTCGCAGGGAAGAAACGTGAACGTCAATGGAACGATCGAACACTTCGTAATCGCGTCCGGAAACCTGATCCAGCAGAGAGTCGCGCGAAACCACCCGACCGGCGGATTGCATCATCGCCAGCAGAAGATCGAATTCCAACGGCGTCAGATCTAACGCCTGCTCCGCCAGAAAAGCCGTGCGGGTTGCGGGATCGATCCGCAGATCGCGTATTACGATTGCTTGGATTTCAGCGTCTTTGACCGCTGCCTGTCGCACGGAAGTACGACGCGTCACGGCGCGAAGACGCGCCAGCAATTCGCGGGTGGAAAAGGTTTTGGGTAGATAATCGTCCGCCCCCATTTCCAATCCGACGATGCGATCCATTTCATCGCCGCGCGTCGTCAGCATCAAGACCGGCACGTCGCTGGATTTGCGAATGCCACGCAATACCTCGAAGCCATCCATGCCGGGCAACATGACATCGAGAATGATGGCGTCCCAGTCTTTTTGCACCGCTTTTTCCAAACCATCCGGGCCTGTATGAACCGATTCGGTAATATAACCCAGCGGTTGCAGGTAATCGCTTAACAGACGGCACAACTTGAGATCGTCGTCGATGATTAATATACGCTGTGATTCCATAGGGTTACGATCCTCTTTATCTCACAGGAAACGAATGATGCAGCCTTTTTGATAGTGTAATACGAAAACGGCCAAAGTTTATCACAAAACGCTTACTTACGAAAAATTACAATTCCTTTACAAAGCGCAGAAGGACACCTTTACTTTGCAAACGCTCACTACTCTTAGCTTTTAGACTAGGTATTAGTCGTTTTTAGCCACCGATTCCAGGAAGTTGTGCCATAATCTTACGCGATCGAAGATCATGGAAGGCTGTGTGCTTTCAATAAGATACACACGGCCTCCCGGAATTTCCATTCCGTGAGACCATGGCACATCATGAGTACTTGATGGACAGAAATGAGTAATAGTGCCTATAGATGGGACGAACTTTCGATATGGAGGCTCCAATGCCCACCGGGAGCGCGCCTGGGCTGTGTGTGTCGTCCTTCTCTAAGTGGAGAAAAAATCTGTATCGCCGCATGTGAAACCGGTTCGGATTGTCCGCAGCCGTTGGGCGAAACGCTGATATGCAATCAACAGGGATTGTGCGAACCCGGTTAAGATTTTCTGCCTGAGACTACTCTTTGTCCTTGCGGATGATATCCAGCGCGATCTGCAAGGCTTCTTCGGATCGTTTCTGCATTTTGGCATCCGCCTTGATTTTACGGTACGCCTTGATGATACGCTCCTCATTGCGCCGATTCATTTCGGAAAGCCGCTCGGTTTCATGCTCCAATTCCTCGATTCGTTTGGCCGACTCGCTCTGAATCTCATCCCGCTCCCGCTCGGTATCTTCCAAACGAACCTTGGTATCGCCCAGCTCTTTTTCGACTGTTTCCAGCTTGTCCGCCATAGCGGAAAGGCGCTGTACGTCATCCTGAAGCTGCTTGATGCGCGTCTCGGATTCTTCTTTTTCCGTCTCGTGCGCCTCTAGACGTTCGCCAATTTCCGTCTCGCGCTTGGCCAACTGCTCTTGCAGTTGCTCGACTTGCGCCGTTAACTGCTGCAATTTCTCTTGCTGCTGCTCTTCCGCCTGCTGCATACTTTCGGCTAGATTGCCTTGCAGTTGCTCGATATCCCGTTCGCGTTCGGCGAGCAGTTGTTGTTTTTCTTCCAGTTCGGCCTGCACCTGCTCCAGTTTCTGCTGCTTTTCGGTCTCTGCTTGCGAGGATGTTTCCTGCTGCTGCTCCAGACGTTGTTCCAGCCCTTCCACGGTTTTGGTTAAACGGTCGGCTTCTTCGTAGAGATCGTTTTTCTCGGCCTCCCATTCTTCCTGCATGCGGCTTAGCTTGCTTTTGGCGCTTTCCAATTCCGTTCGCAGCGCCACTTCCTTTTCCGAACTTTCCTCGTTCAGCTGCGATTTGCGCTCGATTTCGGAGTTCAGATTCAGAAGCTCTTTTTCCTTTTCCTCCAACGACGCTTCGGCCTGCTCCACCCTCTTCCAGGCGCGAGACGCTTCTTCCGCCTTCAGGCGCGCCATTTCTTCGCTGTCGTTCACCGTCGCTTGCAGCTTGGCAACCGTTTCGGTGAGCGATTCCTTTTCTTCGCGCAGACTTTGCATATGCGAGGAAACGATTTCCAGTTCCTGCTGATGCGACTTCTGCGCTTCGGCGCGATCCATCTCGCGCTTCTGGCGCGTCGTCTCCAATTCCAGGGTCAACTTGGCCAGCTTCGAGATATCGTCTTCGTTCTGGTCAAACTGCATGCGGTCGATGACGTTCTTGATTTCATCGGGCAATGCACTTTCCAGGTTGACGCTTTGCAGGTTTTCGGCCAGACCGCTTTCTAAAGACTGTTCCATCTTGCCGGAGAAATCAAACGGCTCCACGATCGGAACGCTGTCGTCCAATAGATCGTCCAACGCTTCTTCGTGCGTTTCTTCCGTAAGCAGACTTTCGATGGAAGACGGGTCGGGAACATCACGAGCAGAAGAAAGCGCCTGGTCCAGATCGTCTTCCAGACCCGCATCCGCTTCCGCGATGTCAACCTTATCCTGATCCAAGTCCACCGCAGCTTCCAGCAGCTCATCGTCATCAACCGGTGCCTGTTCTTGCTCCTGTTGCGGAGCTTCGGCTTCATCGATCAGCTCTGGTTCGCTTTCGGCTTCCAGCTCTTCCAATTCTTCCAGTTCTTCCTCGGTATCGGCATCGGCAGCCGCAACGCTTTCTTCAAACGAAACGGTTGCTTCGGAATCTTCCTGCCCAGCACCTTCCAATTCGGGAAGATCGGGCAAGGGCGGCAGATCGGATAGATCGTCCAACTCCGGCTCTGCATCCCGCGTGGGTTGTGGCGGCGGTGGGGGAGCCTGTTCAACCGGTTCCGCACCCAGCATCTGATCCAGTTCCGCCAGCTCCGCTTCGTCTTCCGGAGTCATCTCGTTCACATCGGTATCGATCTGGACCGGATCGAGCAGACTATCCAATTCACCCAACACGTCGTCATCACTGACGGCAACTGAAGTCGGTGTAAAAGAAATATCAAACGCGCGGCCTAGCTCGAAGCAGAACGCCTCTACCGTCAGCGGTTTTTCCAGATACAGATCCGCATGGCGTTTTAATTTTTTATGATTCTTAAATGTCTCGGGTTCGACATCGCTAGCCGTAATCGTGAAGCTGACACCCTTGAGTGTTTTGTTTTTCTTCAATGCTCCAAACAGCGCGAATCCGTTCTGATCGGGAAGATCCACATCCACTACGATGATGTCCGGTTTCCAGGCTAAAGCGGTTTCTTTGCCCTGTTGCGCTGTTCCGGTCCAGGTGATCTCGACGTTTCCACCGCCCAACTGGTTGACGACGTTTTCCGCGAAACTACGATCGCCGTCGATTATCAACAATTTAGATGCACCCATTCCAAAGACTCCATCTGGAGGTGTTGTGTAGCGTTGCTTAGCCGCGCATCTTCTTTAGCGCCTTGCGAATGTCTCCCAGGCTCTTGAATCCCTGCCTGGCCAGAAATGCCATAACCGACGGTCCGCCCGAAGCCAGAATTCCGAACACGCCAATACCGGTCAAACCCAAAAAGCCCGTATTCAATTTGACTTCGAGAATCTGGTCTTCGTTTTTCGAAACCATGATCTTGAAGAATTCCACGCCGAATTCGCCGATGCTGTTCGATTCGAAGTTCTTTAAGCGTTCGATGGCCGCCGAGCTGATGGTGAAACTGAGATGCGGATCTTTAGGAGGCGCACCGTGATTGAGATGGGTTTTTCCATCTTCGCGAGAAACGTGATAGGGTTCCGGATCGCCTACGATTGTCATTCCGATCAGGGTGTGTTTCTTCAACGGTTTGGCGGCCCGAATGGACACGTCGCGCTCTTCCAAAAACTCCCGTAAGGTTTCGAAATCTTTTTCGCTCACAGTAGACCTCTTTTGTTTTCTTGAAAGGGTTATTGGCACCCATGTTCCTGTAATGAGCTTATATTTTTACCATATTCCAGGCTGCGCCGCAATTTATTACTCGTTTGTCAAAGGTGGCGAAAGGCCCTCGATCGAAGAATTGTAGGAGCATTCTTACAGGCTTTCGTCCAGAATGCCGTGATAGCGACCCAGCCAGTAGGCGATCAGGTAATCTTCCGGCGAGTAGATCATGCGTTGATCTTCCGGGATATCCTCCTCTACCATTTCGTAGAAATCCAGTCGCCACAGGTAGTTGTCGAAGGGATACTCGGCCAGAGGCAGGGGTTCGGCGGCGCGGGGATTGCTTAGCCGGCTCTTGCATTGCACCGCTTGGGTGCTCGCCGAGATGGCTCGTTGGATTTTTCGCTCCGGGAATTCCTTCATGGTGCAAACGGCTTTATTGACCGCATCGTAGAGCATGGTATCAGTAGCGGGATCGTCCCCCGTCAACCCGGCATAAGCGAAGGTGAAAAAGCTGTTACCGAAAGGGGCTAGACTGCGAAAGGAGGGATCTTCGGTATGAAACATGTTATTGCGCAGCACCCATAGCAGCCGTTCTTTCAACTCGGGATCTTTCTCGCGCCGCCAAAGCGGATAGAACGCCTGATAACACATGTCGAAGTTGTCGTAGTTTTCCTTGCAGTTGGGGATGAAGAGGTACAGGTGTTTTTCCATGCTGTCGATGTAGGTAGTCAGATCGAAAGCGGCGATGCCAAGCTCATCTTCGATCTGCGGGCAGTCGTCCTTTTCGCGCATTTCCATCAGGCAACCATAATAGAAATCATCCAGTTCGGCATCGTCCAATGCCGTTGCGGCGACCTTGATCCAGCTTGAAGCCAGCAGCGCATTGAAGCCGGGCCAATTATCCATCGCGGAGTGGAACAGGCGGCCATGCTCGGTGACGAGGCCATCGATGTCGATGAGTTGCAGGCCGTTGGAAACGAAGTGGTCGGCGATTTCCCGCAGGCGCTCTCGGATATCGGCAAGCAGGGGCTCGTCGTCGAAATGCTCCATGGCCATCGCATAACCGAACATCAAACCCGCGTAGCCATCCTGGCTGACATCGTTACGGAAGGTGAAGCCTTCATACCCTGTGGCGGGAGAATGGGACCAGCCGGGATTTTCCGCCGGATCGAAACTGTGTGTGTAGGAAACGGATGGATCGTTTAACGAGCGACCATACAACCCGCTTTTACCGGTAACGAGCGTCAGGTCGTGCAAACCTTCCACTACTCTGCGGGCGTTTTCCAGCGCCTCCGTTTCGTGTGTGACCGCATAGCGCAACGCCTGTGTGGCCAGGTACATACCGCTCCACAAAATCACGTTTTCCACATGATACCAGGCTTCGACTTGTTGCAGATCTTCACTGAGACGCAGGTTACGGAACAGGTTATCGTCGGCCAAATGCTGCTCGCGGGCAACGAGATCGAAGTAGGCGGCTTTTTCCGCCAAACTACTTCCGCCCGTCACTTCGGAGCAGTCCGGCCAATCGTAAACGACAGGTGGGGCTTCTTCGTTTTCCGCATCCAGATCGCCATCGGCAATGTCGCCATCGCCGGAATCCGCATCACCGGGAGTCACCGTGTTATCGCTGTCCGAGCAACTTACTAGCAACAGGACAAACAGCATCAACCACATCAAGCGGACGAACATCGTTTTCTCCGTTTCCACTGATCCTTTACAGGCTTTCATCCAGAATGCCGTGATAGCGACCCAGCCAGTAGGCGATCAGGTAATCTTCCGGCGAATAGACCTTGCGCTGATTTTCCTGGATGTCTTCCTCTACCATTTCATAGAAATCCAGCCGCCACAGGTAGTTGTCGAAGGGATACTCGGCCAGCGGCAGGGGTTCGGCAGCGCGGGGATGGCTTAACCGGCTTTCGCATTGCACCGCTTGGGTGCTCGCAGAAATGGCGCGTTCGTATTTTCGCTCCGGGAATTCCTTCATGGTGCAAATCGCCTTGTTCACCGCATCGTAGAGCATGGTATCGGTAGCGGGATCGTCCCCGGTTAACCCGGCATAGGCAAAGGTGAAAAAGCTGTTTCCGTATGGGGCCAGGCTGCGATAGGTGGGATCTTCGGTGTGGAACATGTTGTTACGCAGCACCCACAATAAACGCTCTTTCAACTCGGGATCTTTCTCGCGCCGCAAAAGCGGATAGATGGCCTGATAGCACATGTCGAAGTTGTCGTAGTTTTCCTTGCAGTTGGCTTGAAAGAGGTACAGGTGCTTTTCCATGCTGTCGATGTAGGTGCTTAGCTCGAAGGCGGCGATGCCAAGCTTGTCTTCGATCTCCGGGCAATCGTCCTTCTCCCGCATTCCCATCAGGCAGCCGTAATAAAAATCTTCCAGCTCGGCATCGTCCAATTCCGTTTCTGCGATCTTGATCCAGCTTGAAGCCAGCAGCGCATTGAAGCCGGGCCAGTCGTCCAGCGCGGAGTGGAACAGGCGGCCATGCTCGGTGACGAACCCGCTGATGTCGATAATTTGTAAACCGTTGGAAACGATGTGATCGGCAATTTCGCGCAAACGCTGCCGCACGTCACTAAGCAGGGTTTCGTCGTCGAAATGCTCCAGCGCCAGGGCGTACCCAAAAATCAACCCCGCATAGCCGTCTTTACTGACATCATTGCGGAAGGTGAAGCCTTCATACCCTGCGGCGGGAGAATGGGACCAACCGGAATGCTCCGCCGGATCGAAACTGTGCGTGTAGGAAACCGACGGATCGTTTAACGAGCGACCGTACAACCCGCTTTTACCGGTAACGAGCGTCAGTTCGTGTAAGCCGTCCACCACCCTGCGGGCGTTTTCCAGCGCCTCGGTTTCATGCGTGACGGCATAGCGCAACGCCTGCGAGCCCAAGTACATACCGCTCCACAAAATCACGTTTTCCACATGATACCAGGCTTCGACTTGTTGCAGGTTTTCGCTAAGACGCAGGTTGCGGAACAGGTTGTCGTCGGCCAAATGCTGCTCGCGGGCAACGAGATCGAAGTAAGCGGCTTTCTCCGCCAAGCTACTTCCGCCCGTCACTTCGGAGCAGTCCGGCCAATCGTAGACGACGGCTGCGGCTTCTTCGCTTTCCGCATCCAGATCGCCATCGGCAATGTCGCCGTCGCCGGAATCCGCATCACCGGGAGTCACCGTGTTCTCGCTGTCCGAGCAACTTACTAGCAGCAACATAAAAAGCGCCAACCACCCCATTCGACTCTGCATGGCTGTCTCCGCATCTCATTGAAGATATGGGCATTATACCCCGGAATGTCCGCTGGTCAACACGAGAGCCGAAAACAAAAACGATCGCAACTGACTTGCAAGATCCACACATTTCATACTGTTTGAAGTTCGACTTTTTGTCGAACAATAGAAGAGTGGAAACAGATCTATTTCTAGGAATTTCCATTTCATATTGCAAGCTTTGGTGATATCTGCCAAACTATTCCAACCTCAATGAAGGATGAAATTAGGTGATATCACAACCTTGGGAGCAAATCCCGTACAGGGAGCGAACATACACTTCCGTGAACGACAAAACGCAGTAACCCGAAGTGATTTGAATGAAAGTAATTCAACAATGAATAGGATCGAAGAGACAAACCGATTCGAATTGTTCAACGAAATCCCAGACGCGGTTATCGTTTCGGATATGGATTTCAACATCCATTTCTTGAATCGAGCAGCGGAAGAATTGTGCAGGCGTCAAGCAGCAGAGGCCATTGGAGGGCCGATCCAACAATTGGTCGAAATCTGTATGGAATCGATCTCGTACGATGAAATCCAAACGCAGCTTACTGCCAATGGAAAATGGCGTGGAGAAGTAGCAGTCAAATCCGATCAGGATCAGACAATATGGCTGGACTGGTCCACCTCGACGGTTGATCTTAATCATGATGAAAACGGTTACCTGACGATTGCCCGAGATATCAGTACTGCCAAACAGACAGAATTATTATTGAAGGAAAGCCAGGCCCAATTCCAGCGCACCTTCAACCAGGCTCCCATCGGAGCGGCGATCCTCTCTCTCGATTTCAAGTTTCAACGTGTAAACGCCGAGTTCTGCCGCTTTCTCGGATACACCGAAGATGAACTGAAAACACTGTCCTTTAAAGAAGTTACTCATAAAGACCATCTCGGAGAGGACATCGAGAATATACGTCGGCTGGTGGAAGGCCTCATCGAACAATATTCAACGGAGAAACGATACATCCGAAAAGATAATGCGGTGGTATGGGGACGCGTTTCGCTGAGAATCGTAAAAGATCCCAGTGGAAAACCGCTGTATTTCCTACCGATGATTATTGACATTACGCAAGCAAAACAGGACGAGCAGGCGCGCAATGAAATGCATTCCAAGCTCAAAGCCATTACCGAAAACATTGCCGAAACGATTATCCAGTGTGACGAGCAGGGAAGCATCAACTACATCAATCGTGTTGAAAGTGGTAGCAGCCAGGAAGACGTGCTGTCGTCAAGCGTTTTTGATTACGTGCCTCCAGAGCAACGTTCGTATGTTGAAAAGGCGCTTGCTCGCGTGTTCAAAGATGGAAAAACAAGCCGATATGAAACGGAAGCAGGCGGCATCGAAGAAGAAACGAAAGTATACGCGGTCAGTGTTTCTCCCGTTTGGAGTGGAAAGAAAGTTACGTCTGCCGTATTTCTCGCAAGAGATATTACCGAACGCAAACAAGCGGAAGTCGCCTTGAAGGAAAGCGAAAAGCGCTTCCGTTTACTTGTACAAAATTCCAATGACATCATCGAAATCATAGATCAGAACGGCAACCACATGTATCTCAGTGACCAGGTCACTCGAATTCTGGGATATGAACCCGAAGATCTGGTAGGAAAATTATGTTTCGACGGCGTTCACCCGGACGACCTTCAACACGCCATGGAAATTTTCTCCGACGGCCTACAAGTACCGGGTTCTGTGCACAAAGCGGAATACCGTTTCCTGCACAAGAATGGGGGATATGTCGATCTGGAAACGGTTGGATGTAACCTGTTGCACGATCCGACCGTCAAGGGCATCGTGCTGAACGTTCGCGATATTACCGAACGAAAACGTGTGGAATTGGAACGTGTAAATCGTGAAATCTTCCTGAATCGAATTCTCGATCAAAGTCCGTTTGCGACATGGATTTCGGATTCGGAAGGTTACGTGATTCGAACGAACCAGGTGCTTAGGAATACATTGAATGTGACCGATGAAGAAATGGTCGGCAAATACAATGTGCTTCAGGATCCGGTAATTGTCCAGAATGGCTTACTGGACCGTGTAAAAAGAGTCTTCACAGAAGGAGAAACGATTACCGTTGAATTGAGTTGGCATGGCGAAGATCTTCCTAGAACTCGTTTTGAAAACGCCACCTCTGTTGAAGTCAGTGCGACACTTTTTCCCATTTTCGATTCCGCTAACAACTTGACCAATGTTGTTTGCAATTGGATCGATATCAGCGATCATAAGCAGGCGGAACGGGAAAAGGCCCGTTTGGAAATTCAGCTTCAGCAAGCGATGAAGATGGAAGCGATCGGACGCCTTGCCGGCGGCGTGGCGCATGATTTCAACAATCTGCTAACCGGCATTACCGGAAACGTTCAACTGGCCTTGATGGATGTAACGCCAGATCATCCTTTGGCAGACTTCCTGAGTGAAATCGATCAAGCCGCAGAAAGTGCTGCGGCGTTGACTCGCCAGCTATTGGCTTTTTCCCGTAAACAACTGATCGAACCGAAACGGCTTGATCTTAACGAGTTGATTTCCTCATTGAATAAAATGCTTACTCGCCTGATCGGTGAAGATGTTGAGTTGAAAACGATCAAGGAGAAGCACCTGGGTGTGGTCAAGATCGATCCAGGTCAATGTGAACAAATCTTGGTGAATCTGGCCGTCAATGCACGCGATGCGATGCCAAACGGCGGCAAATTGGTGATCGAAACGGAAAACGTTGAGTTGGATGAAGAATATTGCCGCCTTCACACCAATGCGGTTCCAGGTCACTATGTAAGGATGGTGGTAAGCGACAACGGTCATGGCATTTCGGATGAAGTAAAAGAACATTTGTTCGAACCGTTTTTCACGACGAAGCCGAAAGGACGCGGAACCGGGCTGGGATTAGCCACGATTTACGGCACCGTCAAGCAGGCAGGGGGAAACATTGAAGTCTATTCGGAAGTCGGAAAAGGAACGGCGTTTAAAATTTATCTGCCGATTGTCGAGGAACAGACGACAAGATTGAACGGCAACCAAGTTTCCACCAAAATGCAGGGAGGAAAAGAAACCATTCTGCTGGTGGAGGATGAAAAAGTCGTTCGCGATCTGGCAATCCGAATTCTCACTCGCCTGGGCTATCGCGTGTTGAAAGCTGCCAACGGTGAGAGCGCGCTAAAATTGGTGCAACAATTCGATGGACCGATTGACCTGCTGATGACGGATGTCGTGATGCCGGGCATGAATGGTCGCCAATTGGCGGAAAAACTGGTTACCTTCTATCCTGACATCAAGATTCTATATTCCTCCGGCTATACGGAAAACACCATCGCGCATCATGGCGTGATCGAAGAAGGACTCAACTTCATCGGAAAACCGTATTCGCTGCAAAACCTGGCCAAGAAGCTGCGCGAAGTGCTGGAATAAGAAACGTATTGCTCGCTTATTCGCCGGATTCTTCGCTCTGAAATTAGACAGCCACCCACAACTCTGATAAAATACCGGATTACGCATGGTTAGCAGGCGTTTATAGAGCTTGTGGCAGATGGACTGGCAGCAGCAAAACACACTGCCAGCACCGCTCCGGCAAAGGAAAAGCAATGGTTGGGCGAAAGATGTTTACGGTGGATTCGGTAGGCGAGTTACTGGTCGGCTATGGATACATGCAACCCGAGCAACTGGAAGAATTGAAACGCCAGGTGCCGCACTTGCGCCGGCGGCTGGAAAAACAGTACGCCAGCGAATCCTACGCACTGGGAAATCGGCGCATTCAGATTCTGCCGCCCGAACTGATCGCCGCCATGAAAATCCCCCTAGCCCACGACAACAGCCACGTCATCACCGAAGATCTGATTTACGAACTGCTGGCGCGTGTAGACGGCATGCGCTATGTCAAGATCGATCCTTTGAAGTTGGATGCCAAAGTCGTGACCGGCGCATTCTCGCGCCCCTTCGCCCGCCGACATTACGCGGTGCCTATTGAAGAGAACGAAACCGAGCTGTACGTGGCTGTCGCCAACCCTTACGACATTGAATTTTTCGAAAATCTCAATCGGGTGACGGACAAGAAAGTCGTGCCGGTCATGACCAGCAAGGCGGATATCCTGCGCGTCATCACCGAAGTCTACGGTTTCCGCAAGTCCGTCAGCGACGCCGAGCAGTACATTGAGGAAGGCGTGGATCTGGCGAATCTGGAACAGTTTTTCAAATTGCAGAACCTGGATCAGATCGAGGAAAACGACCAGCACATCGTCAACGCCGTGGATTACATCCTGCACTACGCCTTCGAGCAGCGCGCCAGCGACATCCACATCGAACCCAAGCGCGACTACAGCCGTATCCGCTTCCGCATCGACGGCGTCTTGCAGAACATCTACACGATTCCCAAGAAAATCCATCCGCCGGTGGTCTCACGCATCAAGGCCATGAGCCGCCTGGATATCGCCGAGCGCCGCCGCCCGCAGGATGGGCGTATGAAAATGGGCATGGATAACCGCGAAATCGAAATTCGTATTTCCACCGTTCCCACCGCCTTCGGCGAAAAAGCGGTGCTGCGCATTTTCGATTCCGATCAGCTTTTGAAAGACCTGGACTCATTGGGCTTCAACTCCGAGTCGCTGGAGCAGTACAAACAGGGCGTGACGCAACCGACCGGACTGGTGCTGGTGACGGGCCCCACCGGTTCGGGTAAAACCACCACCTTGTATTCGACCTTGCGACTGCTGGCCGGTCCGCATGTGAACATCACGACCATCGAAGATCCCATCGAAATGGTGATCGACAGTTTCAACCAGATCGCCGTGCAGCGGCGCATCAACCTGGATTTCGTTTCGGCACTGAAATACATTCTGCGCCAGGACCCGGATATCATCATGGTGGGTGAAATCCGCGATTCGGAAACCGCCGAAAATGCCTTGCAGGCGGCGTTGACCGGCCATCTTGTTTTCTCGACCATGCACACCAACGATTCGGTCAGCACCATTGCGCGACTGGGAGAGTTGGGCATTCGGCCTTATCTGGTGGCGTCCACATTGAATATGGTTATCGCCCAGCGGCTGGTGCGCACGATCTGTCCCGAATGCAAGATGGAAACCTACCTGGGCGAGGAAGAAATTCACGCGCTGGGATTGAAACTGCCGGAGGGTACACAGCGCCTTAAAAGCTGGTACGGCGACGGCTGCGTGAAATGCCGCTATACCGGCTTGTACGGTCGTACCGGCCTGTTCGAGGTATTGGCGGTGACGGGCAAGTTCCGCCGCCTGATCAAGCAGGAAGCCGATTCGCGCGAGCTGTATAAAATCGCCAAGCAGGACGGCCTGGTCACATTGAAAGAAGCCGCCATTCAAAAACTGGCGAACGGGTCCACCAGTTACGACGAAATCCGGCGCGTGCTGGCATAAGGAGAGAAGCGCATATGCTTTCGATATGGGAAGAACTGGAACAGAAGATCCGCGCGAGTTATCCCTATTTCTACCTCGTTTCACACGAGGAAAACCGCGTGGCGGCCAATTTGAATCTGGCCGCCAAGAAACTGAAGCTCCCTTTGGTGAACTGGAGCGCCTATCGCGGTTTCAGTCCGGCTTTAAGCGGCCTGGCCGAAGATCCCCTGGAAGCCATTTTGGAGCACAACGGCGGAGGCCTGTTTCTGCTGCGGGATTTTCATGTACGCCTGAACGATCCCATTACGATTCGCCGATTTAAGGATCAACGCGAAGCTTTGATCCGCGACAAGAAAACCGTTTTGATTTGTGCGCCACTGAACGTGTTGCCGGTGGAACTTGAAAAGCAGTTCACGGTGTTCAATGTGCCCCTACCGGTTGTGCGCGAGTTGCAGGCCCTGCTTTCGCAGATGTGCGGTCAGCATCACGTTGAATTGGACAAACCTATTTTGGAACGGTTCGCCCGTGCGGCCAGCGGTTTGACGGCGGAAGAAGCCATGTTGATTTTCAGCCGCCTGTTGCTTGAGCCGGAGCGATTGGCCGAAGGCGACGCCACGGTGATCATCGAAGAAAAACGCCGACTGGTGGAAGGCGAAGGGCTGCTGCAATATTATGACCGTCAGGTGACGCTTTCGGATATCGGCGGCTTGTATGCATTGAAAGACTGGCTGCATGAACGTGACGCCGCTTTCGACGAGCGGGCGCGTGAATTCGGTTTGCCCGAACCCAAAGGTCTACTGCTATTGGGCGTGCAAGGCTGTGGAAAATCGCTGACGGCCAAAGCGGTCGCTTCGCACTGGCAGTTACCCCTGGTGCAATTGGATCTGGGAGCCGCCTTTGCCTCTTCCCGCTCGCCGGAGGAAGCAATTCGGAACGCCACCCGCACGCTGGAGGCGCTAAGCCCGGTAGTCGTATGGATCGACGAAATAGAGAAAGCCTTCGCCGGTAGTAAAGGCGGCGGCGATGTGTCCATTCAGCGCATTTTCGGCCACTTCATCACCTGGTTGCAGGAAAAGCAGCGTCCCGTTTTCGTGGTGGCCACCGCCAACGGCATCGAAAGCCTGCCGCCGGAACTGCTGCGTAAAGGCCGTTTCGACGAGATCTTCTTTGTGGATCTGCCCGACGAGCGCGAGCGCACCGAGATTTTGCGTTTGCATATGAACAAGCGAAAGCTGAACCCGGACGATTTCCCGGTTGCGGATCTGGTCAAGCAGGCGCGCAACTTCACCGGCGCGGAAATCGAGCAGGTCGTGGTGGATGCGCTCTATCGTGCGTTTGCCGAAAAGCGTGCCGTCACGGCGGAGGATCTACAGGCGATCACGGCGATGATCATGCCGATTTACAACACCTACGAGGAGGACATCAAGCGGCTGCGCGACTGGGCGCGGGATCGCGCACGGCGGGCCTCGTTCGACACCAGCCTGGTCGATCTGTTCCAAAAGGAGGAGGCGTGACCCGTTTATTCTGGCCACTACTAGGCGGACTAACCGTTCTTCTTGTATTGATCTGCTCCGGTTGTTTGCGGGATCTTTCCGGCATCACGATGGATCGGGACGGCCACATTTACTCCATCAACAACCGTCCGGGTGTTTTCGCACGCTGCGAAGCGGATGGTGATTCGTTGCGCTGTAAACCCTTGCCCTATCGATTGAACACTTATCGCTCCTACGACTTCGAAGGCATCACCTGGGTCACGGACAACATGTTTTACGCTGTGATCGAAAAAACCGACAACCAGTGCTCCACCGACTGCAACCTTTCCCAGCAGGTGCTCGCCTTTGAAATCGACCCAAAGGGCTACGTGATTTCCGCCGCCTGCGATCCGCTGGAAATTCCCTTGTTCAAAAACGACAACCCGGATTGTCGCTTTGCCAACTGCGGGCTGGAGGGAGTCGCTTACGATTCGCGGCACAACCGCTTGTACATTGCCAAGGAACACAGCCAGGCCCGACTGTTCGTAGCCGAGCTGGACGAGCGCCACTGTCCTACCGGCAATGTGTTGCAAATGAAACCACCCAAAACCTATGCCAGCTGCAGCGACCTTGCCTATTCGGCCAAGCGTCACAGCCTGTTCGTGTTGTCTTCCAGACAGGAAGGGTTTTTCGAATGGGATTTACGCGAAAACCGCATCGTCTTGAATTCCGACGAAGCCTACCCGGATGTGCGCCCCTTCATTCAGGCGCACATTCCCACCGAGGGCATTTACATCGACGACCGACACGACACCATCATGCTATTGGCCGAGGACGGCGCTTTTTTTTCCGCCAAACTACCGGAACAACAATAGTAGCAGCCTCTCAACTTTATCCGTAAAGTATTTCACACTATTACATTGACAGGGACTCATACGCCTAGTAATGTAGGTGTCATTCCCTTGTATAGATGCAGTAGGAGAATTCGCGTATGAAACGAATCCGATGCTTTTTACTCGTTTCTTTTGTTTTTGTCTCGTTGCTAGCTGGGTGTAACAGCGACGATGCGAAAGTCACCGACGGCGACCTTGACACGTCGGAAACAATGGAAGAATCCGAATGGAATGACGCTGAGTTGGAAGATTCGGAATCCGACAACCAAGCATCGACGCCGGAACTTGACCAATACTTCACCGAGAAAATGGCGGAGGCGCATATCCCCGGTATGGCCGCTTTGGTTCTGCAAGGCAACCGGATTTGCTGGAGTAGAAATTTCGGTTGGGCTGATGTTGAAAACGAGATTCCGGTTGATGACGACACGTTGTTTATGATCGCATCCATTTCGAAAACATTCATTGCAACGGCGGCATTACAAGCGGTGGAACTGGGAGTGTTGGATCTGGATGAGCCTGTAAATACCTACCTGCCATTTACCGTAGTTCATCCGCAATTTCCCGAAACCGACATTACGATACGCATGTTGCTTACGCATACCGGCGGCATCAAGGATAACTGGACGATCGAACGGCAGCACTACGTCAACGGCGACTCCCCCATCGCTCTTGGCCAATATTTACAGGATTATCTAACACCGGATGGCAGCTTGTACAATGCCGAGACCGCGTTTCAAGAGGACGAGCCGGGCACACGTTCAATTTATTCCTGTATCGGAGCCGGATTGGCTGCCTTTGCCATCGAACGCGCCGTGGGTAAATCCTACGCTGAATTTGTACGAGATTCGATATTCACACCTTTGAATATGACGAAGACAGCTTATCATCTCGCTGATCTATCGGATAACCAGATTGCCACTCCCTATCTGCACGATTCCGAAGGTACATTGACGGCGATGGCGCAATACGGATATCCAAACTATCCATCCGGTGGATTGCACACGACCATTCACGATCTTGCCAGATACCTGATGGCCTATCTAGGTGATGGAGAGTACGAGGGTGTTCGTATTCTTGAAAAGGCTTCCGTAGACGAAGCATTGCGCTTGCAGATACCGGATCTGGATGAAGACCAGGCCTTGATCTGGAACTACAAACTGTCCGACGAAGCCGACCGTTTCGGACATGCCGGAAACGATGACGGCATCAGCACGATGATGTACACCCGGCGTGAAAGCAAAATCGGCGCTATCGTACTGTGCAACGGCGATATCGGCGGCGATCTGGCTTCTGCGTTCGTCTTTTCGGAATTCGTTCCGCGCCTGTTCGAAGAATCGGAAATGCTTTGCGTGCAGCACTAATTTACTGGTTAAACAAGAACCGGAAATACGAAAAAGCCCCGATACAATTACGCATCGGGGCTCGATCATCAACAAGGCTATAAAGCCTTGCCATACCTATAGCTCAGAATCCGGACAAGCCTGACTGTTTTGCAGGCATTCACCGAGATCCGCCATCTGTGCCGTTCCGGTGCGATGCGCGCTCATGCAACTATCCCGACAGTCCGATCCATCACAGCTGCCATCTTCCTCGCAGGCGTAACAGTCGAAGTCACACTTGCGCAGCAAAACGCATTCGCAATTACCCATGCAACTTTCCCACTCGTAACTGCAATTTTCCCTGATACAAACATCATCGACGATGGTCACGCCGCAAAGCTCGATGGTCTCGACGTTTGCGGACTCATCGCCATCGGCGCTATCGCCATCAGCACTATCGCCATCTGTGGTGGAATTGTCGTCGTCATCGGAGCCGCCGCAAGCGGGAACGAAGCATACGAGGCAGAACAAGGCAAGCAACAGAAAAACCAACGATCTCTTCATAACATCTCCTTCACGTGAATAGTACAAATCGTCCAACTAGAACAGTGTGTATAGTCGCAGCAGCAATGCTTGTCAAGAAAGAATTATTTCCAATAGAATTCTTTAGATGGATTGGATTTTGATGCGTCGCCAGCTACGGAGTATTTTGCGTTTCATCATCGGGAGCTTGCTCGGTTTGTGGCGTTTCAGGCAAGGGAGGTTGTGTCCCTACCGGAAAGGGCATGTGCCAGAACACGTCGATGCCGCCGATATTGGCATCACCGTAAAAAGTTTCCAGCGTCCAGCGCGGCACCAGTTGAATTTCAACCTTGCCCTGCGTGCGGTTGACGTCGTCCGGTGCATTGTGATGATAGGCGGACTCGACGTAAATACGTCGCGTGATGCGCTTGCCGACCGTAAGAATCGGTTGATCGGCGGTTTCGCCGAAAGAAACACCGACGCGGTCGATACCCAGACGGCGCTTGAGCTGCTGTTGAAGCTGGGGGAATTGATACGCGATCAAACCACTACCCAGATTGGCCGCTTTGCCTTGAACTTCGTCCTGACTTTCTTCATTGGTTTCCAGATTTCCGGTTACCAGCAGGGTGAAGATCTGGTACTCGGGCATGGGCGGCTGCGAGCGGAAAGTCAACTTGGGTGCGCTGGTCCGGCCCTTGATCATCATCAGTACTTCCGCATCGGGCATGCTTGCATTGGCAGCCAGGTTAAGGAAAGGTTCGTTACTTGTACCGGGTGGAAAGCTCAGCAAGGCTTCATCGACTTTGAAACTGTTCCCTAAAAACTCGTAACGCCCTCGCACCAACTCAAACTGGCCGTTTACGGAGGTGTTTCCGCCCAGCAGGTGAACGCTGATACCGCCGCCCCATTCCATATCCATGAAATCGCCCTTAATAATCAAGGGCGTTTCAAGTGTAAGCTCGGCGATGATCTCGGGGGAGTCCTGATTCAACGGCTGCTTCATTTGTTGCTTCAGGCCCTCTTCATCCACGAAAACCACGTTGGGATTTAAGGGGGCATCTTTGGGCGCTTTAGTGAACGTGGTGTACACATCGACCAGCATGTCACGCAGGCCGATGTCGATCCGGATTTTGTCCTTATCGCCGGAAGCGTTGACTGCGACTCGGCCATCTACAAAGCTCTGCGGCGCACCGGGCAACTCGATCTGGAAGTCGTTCATCTGCGCCTGCAATTCGGCGGCGATGCTTTCGCCATCTCCTATTTCGGCCCAACCCTTCAGCTCCAGCTTGCCTTTGCCGCTAGTGACGGAAAGAGTCTGCAAATCGGCCCGGGTATCATCGATATCCAGTTTCAGACCGATGTTGCGGAAAGGCGTTAAGATATTGAGCAGGGACATTTCACCTTTGTTCAATGCAACAAAACCCTTGGGGTGCGGGTTATCCACGGTCCCGTCGATCAGCAGATGCGTACTGAACATTCCGCGCAGATCGTGAACGCCAGCCGGTAAAAAAGGATTGAATGGCTTCAAGTCCAATTCGCGAATGTCCACACTGGCTGTCAGTGGCGTGCTTGCCGGATCGAAATGCCCCTCCATCACACTTGCCAAATCGATCTCGCTCTGTCCCTCGATCGTTAGCGGCAGCGGACTCGATGGGTCGGACTGGATGGAAACCTGTTGTGTCGCTTCATTTGCAGATAGCCGAACCGTCATCGGCACCGGCTCTAATTGTTGATGAGCAGTCCAACCCGTAAGGTTGACATCGGCCTGGTATTCCGAGATGTTTCCTTGCGCCTGTGCAGTCAGAGAATAAGAGAAATCCAGCTCTTCGGGAATTTCCACCCATTCCTCTACATCCTGTACGCCGATTTCATTTACGGTTAGGTTTAAGGAATGATTCTGGTTTTTTAACCAGTCGAAGTGGTTGCGGTGCAAATCCATTGCAAGCGGCGCACTCGCCTGAATTTCGAACAGGCGGCGCTCACCCCGTTCCAAATACAAGGACAAATCGGATCGCCTATTGCGATATCCGGCTTGAACGCTCAGGTTGCCAAGCTGTTGGTCATCTACCTGGGTGTCCGCAATGAGGATCTGAACGTCCGCCTGCGGCTGCGAGCTTGCACCATCCAACGAGAATTCAGCCGTCAAACGACCTTGCAGGATCGGCTCTTCGACAAACTTGGCCAGATTGAGCAGATCCAGTTCCTGTAATTTCACCGACAGGCGATTTCTTAAATTCGGGTCGAAATAGCCGTCGATCTTGATTTCTCCGCTGTCTACACCGAGACGAAATTTCGTCACGGCAATGCGGCTGGAGTTTACTTCGATCCGACTCGGTTCTTCCAGTTTCAGTGGGATCTCGCGCAGGTTTCCGGTTAATGAGTGCAACGTTACCCGAAGAGGAGGACCGGGCCGCAACGAGAGACTCACGCGCCCCTTGCCATCGCTGGCCGCATCGAGCGCCAGTTTCGTTTCGATCTGCTCCGGGGAACCGGTAGCCTGCAAGTCAATGCTGCTGAGAATCACGGGCTTGGCGGATAATTCCGTAGCGTGCAGGTCGCTATCGAAATGCAGCGTCTGGTTTTGCATCTGGCTGCTAAAGGAAAGTGTCGCCTGTTTCAGGGAGATATCCGCCAGCGCCAGTTTCTTGAGTTCCCCCGAGCCGGAGCAGTCCGGAAATGGCAGATCACCATTGCAGGCAGCGTTTAGGGATAAGGCCCCGGAAAGCGGGTCCGCTAAAAACAAGCTCGTAATCGAACGAAGATCGGGCGCTTGCAGAGAGAGCTTAGCTGCAAGCGCTTGGAAGTTATCCAGTGTCGCGTCTACCTTGACCGCAAGATCTCGGGCCGATGTCGTAACATCCGCTTTGACGGTTCGCTGCACCATGGAAGTGATGGCGCGCAATTCGATCTTTCCAAGCTTTTCAACTTTGCAATCCAGGCATTGAACCGTCGCGTTTGCCTGTAACGAGTCGATATCCGTGCCCTTTACATCTGCTTCGATTTGCAGATTGGCAACGCCATCCACCGGCAACTGGAAACGTTTGAAGTCCAGATTGTGGATGTGGGCCTTCACCTTTGCACTGGAAGTCGGCTTCAATGCGGCTTCCCCGCTAAGTTCCAAAATTGCTGGCGGCAATTCGGCATCCAATTGAATATCCAAGCCTGAAAGGCCACCATCGGCGATCAATCGAAGTGTTGTATTGCTACCGAGTTTCAAACCGGTGTAACGGGTCAGCGTCTTTTCCGGTATGCGTGCCGTCAGATCCGCTCTGCCATCTATCGTGAAGGGATTGAACAGACTGTCGGCAATCGTGACATTTGCAAGGTTGGAAACAAGCTTGAAATCACGCAGGCGCAGGGTATCGCGCCGCCAGTGAGCTTCGAATCGAAGAGAATTGACGTAGGCTTGTGCCACCGGTGCGTTGAGGGCACGAAGTTTCAGAATACCCTGGATTTCTTCGCCTCGACTATTTGCCTGCAAGCGAAAGCTTCCAAGATTCACAAGACTCTCAAGGCGTTGCTTTTTCACTTGCCGCAAAGCGACATGCTCCAATTCAAATTGCATCAGGCGAATCGGCAAGGGCAGGGAAAAAGAAGTCATCGGCTCTTTTTCGGGTTCCGGAGGTGGAGGCGGTGCATTTGGATCGGAGCGAGGAGCGAGATCCAAAAATCCTGCTCCGGCTCTCTCCGGGTAGAGTGTAACGGTCGAGTGATACAACTTGATCCGCTCTACAAAGATGTCGCCAGTCGGCAACAAAACCGGCCACCAGGAAAACGTTATGCAACGACAATGGAAAAGCTGCTCTCCCTGTTCCGTTTTCCCCTGCACTCCGATCAACTCGAAGTCATCGACGATTGTGCCTCGTACTTCTGCAACGTGAATGGAACCGGGAATCATATCGTTGTAAAATTCCAACCCGCGATACAACAAGACCGTCAATCCGACGTTCGTTCCCAAAGCCCAAACGATAAAACTTAACAACGCAAACACCAAAAAACCGATAGCGACAATCGTCCCTCGGATGATCCTCCGCCACCAGGGTTTTCGCTTGAGGCTGCTCTTCGCCTCGGTTGTTTGCCGTTCTTCGGTCATTAAAAGGTTTCTCCGAAACTCAAATGTATCGCCCAGCGCTTGTCATCGGGAAAGCGGACAGCATCGTTGTTCAGCCGCCAACCGAAATCAAGACGGAATTTTCCGATCGGACTGGCGTAGCGCAGTCCCCCGCCGGTGGAGTAGTTCCACTTGCTCGGCTTGTAGTCGGCCTCTCCCTCCTGTACATCGCCGAAATCGAAAAACGGTACGATAAAAAGCTGCTTGATCGTCATGAACCGCAATTCGAAATTACCAAGAATACTGGTATGTCCACCAATGGGAATGCTGCGGCAACTGCCGTCGCTGCAATCCTGTATGCGTGGCGACAGGCGCTTCAAGCCCCAACCGCGCACGGTATCGGAACCACCAAGATAGAGTTTCATCGAGATCGGCGCTCCCGGTTTGGAACCATAGGGAAATAACAGACCGGTGCGGGCGCGGGCTGCGATCTGTAAATGAGAGAAGACCTGCCAATACCCTTTTACTTCCGGCGTGACAGTCATAAAGTCGTAATCACTGCCCATCCAGCTACCGGCAATCGTAAAACGCGCACCCAGCGTGACACCGTTTTTCGGTTCCAGGAAATCGTCGGTAAAGAATAAGGTGTACCCGACTTCAAAATAGTCCACGAAAAAGGGGTCCATGAAATCGCGACCCAAAAGGGTTTTATTGCTGTCAAACGCCGGGGATTTATCGAAGAAATCGAAGAAATGCGCGTTGTAGCTGATTTCGGCCAGAGTGAATTTGAACAGAAAACGCGATAACCCCACCCGTAACTTGGTGGCGTGAAACTGGTAGCCTTCCTCCACACCCAATTCAAACGACGGTTGTAACGACCAGACCAGTTGCGACTCCAGCCAGCCTTTCTTTTTAAACCAGGGTTGAACCTTGAAGATCGGACCATGTTCCTTTACATCCCAGGGATAAGGCAAAACGGCATAACCGGCCAGCGCACTTAGATCGAAACGGATCAACTGCCTACCCAGATTGTAATGGGTGTATTGAAGTTTCAGGTGTCCGTCCCAGCGATTCGGCTCGATACCGATGCCACCTCCAACCTTTAGCCGTTGGTGCTGACCTTCCACTACCTGAATTGTTATGTCCAGAAGTCCCTGCTCATTCAAAGCTTTTGCCGGTTGAACATCTACGGTGTTGAAGACATCCATGGCGTACACGCTTTTTTCGATCTGGGCGATCAATGTCGGACTGTAGGCCTGATCGTAAGCGAAGTGGATTTCCACTTCCACCAGCTTTTGCGGGATGGTTGCCAGCCCAATAAAACGAATTTGTCCGATATGGCACTTCGGACCGGGGGTGATGGCGAAGTCGATATCGGCCCAGTTGTCATCACGATTGACTTTTGCGTGTTCTTTGACACTGGCCAGGGCATAACCGCGTTCATTCAGCGCAAGTTGTAATTCAGCCGCACTTTCAGTCAACGCTGCCATACTAAAGGCTTTTCCCCGGATCAGCTTGCTTCGAGACTCGACTGCCGCTTTCTCTTCGATGGAGGAGGACCAGTGAAAGGCGACATCGCGCACGAGTGCCGGTTGACCTTCCTCTACCGCTATTCGAACCTTTACTTTGCTGCCATCTTTATTTAAGGGCAGCGCTTCGATATCCGTGACTTTGGCATGGTAATAACCGAAAGATTCGTAGTATCGCTCCAGCCGCTGCTTGTCTTCAATCGTGAAATTGGAGATGTAATAGTGAGGATCGGCCAAGCCGATAGCCTCCAGCCAGGAGGTCTCATCCATGTAGAGATATTGGATTAATTCATCCTTGTCTGCGATGGTAACGCCGACGAATTCGATCTTCTTGATCAGGGGTTTAGGCGGTAGATCGTCCTTTTCCTCGACACTTGCACAACCACCTTGACAGACCAGCACGAGAGAAAAGACAAGAGTCAGCAACTGTAAATAGAAAGGTTTCCATCCCCGCATAGTTTGTGAAGCCGACTTCTGCATCTGCCGCATTCTATTTGTTTCGGTTCGAGCAAGCTTCCCCAATGTGTTTGATGGACGAGCCAGGCGACAGCATAACATAAATTCATGATTTGAAAAGCGAAACGAGCGGCATGTCAGGACTTTTTAATCGAATTTTCAATTTCGTAAAGGAACACAAAAGCGGTTGATGAAACCAGAGATGTATATATTCATTAGACAGTTAGAGCCAATAAAAACCAGACCTTATCTGTAGCCGGTTCGAATACACCATTGAAATCGTTTACATGTTGAAAGGGAATTGATGTGCAGGCGTGAGTATTGCTCCAACTTATTGAAATGCTACCATGTGATCGCAAACACGAACTGTCTATTCTGTATAAACACTGAACAGAAAAATAAAAAGCCCTTGCAATTCATCGAATCCGATTTAAGTTATTAGATATCGATGAGTTAACCGAAAAGGGAAATCACATGGACGAAAAGATTGTTTGCGAAATGCCGGATGGAAACCCTGCGGATGAAACCCTGCGAGGCCTGCTGGAAGAGAGCCGTACCATTGCCATTGTAGGACTTTCCGACAAACCGGAACGGGATAGCTATAAAGTGGCCAAGTACTTGATTGAAAAGGGATATCGCGTGATCCCCGTGAATCCGGTGAAACAGGAGATCTTGGGGCAGAAAAGCTATCCAGATCTGGCGTCGATACCGGAACCGGTGGATATTGTAGATGTTTTTCGTAAAATTGAAGCCGTACCGGGCGTTGTCCAGGAAGCCATTGCCATTCATCCCAAAGCGGTCTGGCTGCAACTGGGTTTGGCGCATCACGAATCTGCTGAAAAGGTGCGCGCCGCAGGCTTACAGATGGTGCAATCCAAATGCATCAAGGTGGAGCACGCAAAGCTATTCGGATAAGCCGGTGTATCTATTCATAATACTATTTGGCAACAAACAACTGGCTTTTAAACACGAGTATTCGTGTACCTGTCTTTAAAAACTCATGTAATATTATAGAATTACGGTTTATATCTGTATACTAATTATATACAGATAAATTTTCACACTGTCTATGTGATGAAGCAGGACAGGAGTCCATGCTCCAACGTAAGATAGCATTCATTTCTGCCCATCGAGTAATCGGGATGTGCCATGGTCTCACGGAATGAAAGTTCCGGGAGGCCGGGTGTAACTTGTTGAAGATACACAGCCTTCCACGATCTTCGATCGCGTAAGACTATGGCACAAACTAACAGAATCTGTGGCTAGAAATGATTAAGAACCGGTACATGTCTGAAATCTCAAGGAGCAGGACAGGAGCCCTGCTAGAATGTAGGCTTTGTCATTTGTCAATGGCTTGAGCTGTCTACTCAAAATAGACAGTCTTTGGTTGCAAATATGTCGAGTTTTCAACGGGATAGGAGATAAGCCAATCAAGCTAACTGTATGCTGAATATCTACAGCGGGGATTATTCGATGATCATGGTCACACGCGGTCCGATGGAAATATCCATGCGCCCATCATCGCAAGTGTACAAGTCGCCATCTTGCGTGAAATGGAACGCTTCTTCGGCTTCGATCAGAACATGCTTGGCCAGTGTTTCACTCCCATTTTTAGGATGAATCGGTCGGGCAAAATAGAAACGAGGAACTTCAGGGAGTAATTCCAGCGGTTTGCATGTAAGAAACAAAATATGAAAGGTATGTGGTTCATCGAAAGCGCGGTACCAGGGTTTAAACCCCACGCCGATATCCGTCATCGTGCCTGCCATGATCGATGAAAACTGTTCAAACGGCAACACTTCGCCATCGACAGTTACTTTTGCCTTTACCGGTTTGAACCAACCCTTGGCGAGTTGGGTTCCCGTAATCGCAGAGGCAATCCCTTTTACCAGCGTAATCACGCCCTGAGTGGGCGATGGCGTACCGGAACTGTAGTAGGTATGCATGAAATTGGCAACTACACCATTTCCGAATAGAAAGCTGTACTTTCCATTACAGTTCATCAAGTCCGCATCCATGGTGGTGAATTCTTCGCCGTGGCCATACTTGTCTGCCAGGTTGTGCAACAGATACGCGGGTTTGCCCTTGATTCCAAAGGCGCAGGAAATGGTATTAAGCGTTCCCCCGCGTAACAATGCGATTTTCGGCAGGGGCTGATCGCCGTAGACTTCGATCAGTTTCGTCAAGGTGACGTGATTGCTTCCGTCGCCGCCGTTGACAGCCAAGATATCGATTTCACGCCGCTTGAACTCCTTTAAACTGTCTTCCAGTTCGTCGAAATTCTGCGTGGCTTTGCTATCGCCTTTGTCTCCAAGAATATAGGCCAGCAACCGGATGCGATCGGGGTTTTTGAGATTCTGTCTGGCTTTCGGATTATTGATGACTCCAATACCCGGCATGGACAATTTCCTCGTGATTTTCATTCTCACTCAGCATACTGCAAACGAGGGATTTGTCCACAAAAAGTAAACTCGGAAATGAGGCAAAATGGGTTGAAGTCAACGATAAAACCGGCTTTACGGTGCGGCTACCTGTCGAACGGCTTCGATATCGGCCCAGGCGTCCGGTCCATCCCAATGACGCGCCCCCGCTAATCGATAACGTACGATGCCGTAAGGATCGACGATGAAGGCAGTTGGGAAGCTGCCAACCTTCCAGTCTGCGGAAGCATCCGCTTCCTCATCGAGCAGCAGAATCTTGGATAGGGGCTGCTTGGAATCGAACAGCTCCGTCACTTCGCCCCGGTCACGATAGCCGGTCGCCACGGAAATCACCTTGCCTGTGCTCCCAAGTTTCTTGGCAAGCTCTTCCAACCAAGGTAACTCGCGACGACAGGGAGGACACCAGGGCGCCCAGAAAACGACCACCACCGGTTGCCCTTTAAACTGGCTCAAGGAAATTTCTCCACCACTGGGTTGTGGCAGTTTGAGCGCTGGAGCGGGATACAAGGGATACGGCGCGGCTTGCGTCGATTTCGGCGGGCCGAGTTCCAGTGTTGCATTGCCGAAGCGATCGACGAAAAACCAGGAATAGGCGAGATAGCCGATCAGAAAGATCAGAATCACGTTGTAAATTTTCTTTTCCGACAGGCGCAGATTCATGTTGTTACAACCTATCCTAAAATGCGCTTACACCAAACGTCTGGAACGTCGGTAGAATAATAGCGTTACGGCAAGCAACAGAACGATTGAAGAGGAAGACGAACCCGCGTTGCGACAACCGCCACCATCATCGGTTTCATCCGTATCCGCTCCGGTGATGATTTCCGCTTCAATATCGCCATCCGTAACCGGATCGGGTTCCGGCGCTTCCGTAATTTTCAACATATTCTCGTAGCGAGTCGGGAAACCATCCGAGTCGATCAGTAACAGCGCCACGTCACCCGGTTCGGTGTCTTCCGGCACCGTACAGTTGCGCAGCCTCAATTCCCGTGTGGAGCGGAAATCCAGCGATTCGCAATTCAACACATCCGGGTCGAACTCGACCGTCATGTCGTCGGCGATGCGCTCCCCACGAACCTCCAGGGAAACCCCCTGAATACCGGCAAACAAGGAATTGGGCGTGATTTCCGTGATCTCGGGAGGCGGGTTGCACAGATCATCCTGACATTCAATCGTTTCAAGAACCGTGATGTTGCGTGCTAACGGAACGCGGAAAGTCGAGGATTGCAGCAACTCGTCATTGGCATCGAATATTTTCAGATCGAACGCGGCGTACTTGTTACAAGCATCTACGGCCTCGGCGCTTAAGCGAATATTTGCGGTTGTAAAGGTTCGCTGGGTTTTATTGTCGATATTGCCGATTTCAAAACGGCTCTCGCCACTAATGGCGATCAGGCTGGAGTCGATCTCGGTCAAGTCCTCATTAAGCGTCAGGGTGCCATACAATCCCTGGGCATCGCCGTCGCCGGAATTGGACACGCTGACTAAAAATGCTGCTCTTTCATTCAGATCCAGTGCGTCGTCGTTATCGCAACCACCGGACAACTGAATGTCACGAATACCGATTCGCGGCCCGGCAATATCCGAAATGTCACCACGATTGCCGGTGACGATCAAGGCATAGCCCTGTAACGTTGCATCAAATGGATCGTTTTCTCCGTTACCCGGCAGGCTGGCAGCATGAACGACAACCGTATAGACGCCGTTGGAAGGATTCTCGATAATGACCTGCTCGAAATTGTTCAATGTATCGAAAGTGTCACCGATCTGCGCCGGAGTAGAATAGCCGTTGGAGTAATTGATATTTCCGAAATAGCGAACGCCGGAAGGCGAAATCACTTCCAGATCCAGGTTATTGACCAGGCTCACTCCGGCATAAGGCGAAGCTGGCGGATCGGCCCACACAAGCGAAATTTTCAGAGGCATATCCCGTTTGACATCGATTTCATACCGGACTTCATCGCCTTGCCGGGGACAGTCATCGCTACCGTTGGGAATGTCCGCCAATACAACGAGATCCCGGCGGTCGCCCTTAAAATACAAGGCATCTTCCAGAGTAACACGGCCCCATCCCTGATTCGTGCTGGGAACCGGTTCGATTCCGCTTAACGGGCGACTGCTGTGGCCGTAAAAAACCACCACCGAACCATCGAGATTGCGCCCGGAGTTGATCATCACCGCTTTTACCAACGCATTGGAAGGAATCATGCTGTCTTCCGCCACACGCACGCCGGAAGGATAGAAGCCGTCCGTGAAATACTGGCGAACCAACAAACCCATACCCGCCGCCGTGGGAGAAGAGAAACTGGTTCCGCTGGTCATGGCGGTCTTGCAGTTGTTGTTGGGCGGCACGGTTTGCGATTCGCGTGCCGGTTCGTCGTAAACATTGGTAACGCCGGGAATGGCTTTGCTTCCCGACTCGGTTGCAGAAATAATAACGCCCGGAGCCATGATATCCGGCTTCAAGCGACCATCTTCGGTTGGTCCACGACTGCTGAAGGAGACGATGTCCCGCCCATCCTGGAACCAGGCCGGTGTGGAAGCTCCCACCGACACCGTGTTTTTGGCCGTGCCACCGCCTCCGCCCAAGGTGCTTTCATCCGGGCCGGAATTTCCCGCTGCAAAGAAGATGTTGTAGTCGGGATATTGCCAGAGGAACAGGTCGAGCATCTGCGAGCTGATGTCATAACCATTGTAAACCCGCTCGCTGCCGTAACTGTCGTTATGTACGCGCGCGCCCGAATCGTAAGCCTGAAGGCTGATCTGGAATTCCGTGGAGAGCGCCAACCCCCATAGATTGCCGCGCATGTCGCCGACATCCTGAAACACCACGCGAGCGCCGGGAGCCATGCCGTCGGAATAGTCGATACCGGGGCTATACGGCGTTGCCAGGTTCTGGTAATTGTCGCCCACTGCGCAACCGGTCGTCATCGTACCGTGATAGCCGCCGGTGGTTTCGTCGTAGGCATCGGAGCCGGGTAGCACGTAATAGGCCATCACCTTGTCATCGGGATTGGAAATACTGGTGCTCGGCGGTCGCAGATCCTGGGCGAAAGTCTGGCTGCCCTCTTCTTCATTGTAGCGGAACTGGCAGCCATCGGTATCCAGACCGGAATCGGCGGCGGCATAAACCTGCCCCCAACCATTGATGCCTGCATCGAAGATCGAAGTCAGTTGGGTATCGGGATCGCCGGACTGCAACAGCCAGATGGACCCGTGGTTTTTCGTGACCGGCAATTCAAAGCGCTGCACCCGCTCGACACCGCTGAGTTGTGCCATGCCGACCGTCACTTCCGCCATGCGCTCGCGTTCCACACGCAACAGCAGCGACGGAAAGGGTTTTTCCTCCGCAGCCAGAACTTCCCCGGCACCCAAGGTGAGTGCCAGTTCCTCCCACCCGTCGATGGTTTCACCACGATAACCGGAAACCCGAATCAAGGCTTCCGCATCTTCGATGCCGGTAGAGAGATCCTGTTGAAGAGTCTCGTCTATTTTCAAGCCGGGATCGATGGGACCGCTCCAACGGATCTGATTTTTCAGCATTGCAGGCAGGGCAGCATCGTTACCGGAGACCAAAAACGCATTGTTCGGAATGTAAGCAATGACATTCAAGCCCGCATCGCGCAATTCGTCCGCCGTATCGGAAGTCACGGTTTCCTTTAATTGCACTAACCGAACATGATGAGGGGACAACTTTTCAATGCGCCGTAGTACTTCAGGGTGCAGCGTTTGCGCTGAAAGATGATTGCTTAGAAAATGGGGGGCATTTTCCTGCAACGGATCGAAGGCGCGCTGTTTCAACAAGATGCGATTGCGATCCAGGGTCTGAACGCTGAGCTGTTTCAGCAACTCATCATAACCGGCAACCTCCGGTACTGGCAGCCTTTCGAAAGACGGCATCTCCGCCGCATCCGGTCGCAACAGTTCCGGGTTCCAGTCCTCGGAAGCGAATTCTGCAAACACGTTCGATGAAAGCAGCAGGGAAAGCAACAGAACGAGCGCAAGGAGAGAGTACAGGCGGGACTTGAACAACTTCATACGAACATTCTCCATTTATTAAAACGGTTGGCCAGAGCCGAAAACAAAACACAGTAATGTAACGGTTCTGGTAGGATCTGTCAACGACGAGGATCAGAAGGCGAGTCCGTGCCGATCTCGGTAGACGAATTCAATTATATTATCAAACACTTGTGCTTGCAAGGGCAAGTGGCGCAGAGCGGCGTTTTATCCGTTTACATCCCGGTCAGAATACCGATGGCCAGTTTTTCGAAACGTTTGGCGGCTTGATCGGCGGTTTCCGTAACCTCTTCGTGAGTCAGAGGTTGATCCAATACACCCGCCGCCATGTTGGTGATCAGCGATACGCCGACGATTTTCATCCCGGCATGACGCGCTGCAATCGCTTCCGGCACGGTGGACATACCCACCGCATCGGCGCCAATAGTGCGCAGCATTCTAATTTCCGCCGGGGTTTCGTAACTCGGACCGCTCATCCAGGCGTAAACACCTTCCTTCAAATCCAATCCCTCACGCCTGGCCACGTCTCTGGCAAGCTGTTGAAAATCGCGCGGGTAGGTGTAGCTCATATCCGGGAAACGGACGCCCAGTTCGTCCAGGTTACCGCCCATCAGCGGATTGCGTCCGGTCAGGTTCAGGTGATCCGTGATAAGCATCAGATCGCCGGGGGAAAAGGTCGTATTGACCCCTCCTGCCGCATTGGTGATCATCAGATTTTTTACACCCGCTACCGCCAACACCCGTGCGGGGAAGGCGATGACATCCAGGGGATGTCC
Source organism: Myxococcota bacterium (assembly GCA_965140415.1). Classification (GTDB taxonomy): domain Bacteria; phylum Myxococcota_A; class SURF-8; order SURF-8; family SURF-8. The sequence continues at coordinate 713,392 of OZ223209.1, read as the reverse complement.
TTCGTAATAGTGGAAGCGTCCCGCCATGCCCAGCACCCGCACGCCATCGAGCGTACCGACGACCATTTCTCCACGATGACCGGCGACCGTCGGCTTGGGAAAACCGGGAATGTCGCCATACGGGATCACCTGCGTGTCGCTGAAGCGATCCACCAGATTTCCCAGGCCGCTTCCCAGAATGATGGCCCGGTCGGGCACCTGGCCCAGCTTGTTTTTCAGAAAATCCGCAGATGCCTGGATGTGTTGAAAATCCGTCATAAAAGAATCCCCGCGATGGTGGCTGTCATGTGAGTGGCGATCAATCCCGCGATCATGGCGCGCATGCCGACGCGAGCCAGATCCTTTCGCCGGTCGGGTGCAATCCCGCCGATGCCGCCCAGTTGAATGGCGATGGAACCGAAGTTGGCGAAACCGCACAAGGCGTAAATCAAAATGACCATGCTGCGATAGGACAGACCGCTTCCGTCTGTCGTTAAGATCGAAGACAAGTGCAAGTAACTGACGAATTCATTGAGCACCACTCGCTCGGCCAGCAGTTGCCCGGCCAGCAAACATTCACCGGACGGGATGCCCATTACCCAGGCAATCGGCCAGTACAGATAACCCATCAGTAATTGCAAGGTTACGTTTTCCGCGCCGAACCAGCCAGCAGCCGCACCAACCAGATAATTGGCCATTGCCAACAGGCTGATAAACGCCAGCAACATGGCGCCGACATTCAAAGCCAGTTTCAAACCGACCGACGCACCCTGCGCGGCGGCATCCACCACATTGACGGTGTCTTTTTCCACCTTAAGCCGAACGGTGCCGGTAGTCATCGACTGCTCGCGTTCGGGGATCATTATTTTAGCGACCACCAACGCCGCCGGAGCGCTCATGACGCTGGCTGCGATCAGATGCCCGGCAATATCGGGAAAAACGTGACGCAGCATACCGACGTAGGCGGCCATCACACCACCGGCGATGGTAGCGAAACCACCGGTCATCACCGCCATCAATTCCGACTGGGTCATCTTGTTGACGTAAGGGCGGATCATCAGTGGCGCTTCGGTCTGGCCTACAAAAATATTGGCTGCAACACTTAACGTTTCTGCGCCACTGGTTTTCATGGTTCGCTGCATCACCCAGGCAACCGCCTTGACGAAAGCCTGCATAATGCCCAGATGGTAGAGCAAGCTCATCAGCGAACTGAAAAAGATGATTGTGGGCAATACGAAAAAGGCGAAATACGCACCGATGTGCGCAAACTGAGTCGCTCCCTCGGCGGGCACCGGCCCCATTGAAGGATCGCCCAGCGGTGTGCCAACCGGAACGTTATTGGCCACCAAACCGCCGAAAATAAAGCGCGCACCTTCTTCAGTGAAACCTAGAATCACATTGACGGCGTCCGTCAGTTGCTGGAAAAACCACTGACCGGGAACGGTTTTAAGAATCAGCAGCGCAAAGATCAATTGCAGCCCCATCCCCCAGGCTACCAGTTTCCAGGGAATTTTGCGTTTGTCTTCCGACAGCAACCAGGCGAGACCGAGTAACACCACCATTCCCAAAAGGCTGATCAGCCGCGCCCCCCAGTCGGTGGTGTCGTTCTCACGACGGTCGTTCAAATGCTGCTGCAAAGTCTGAGCCGACGGCGCTTGCTGCTGCACCGCCGCAGTGGAATCCGCCGAAGGTAGAAGCTCGTCCTGCGCAAAGCCGGGCGAAATCATTCCGGCGATCAACAGCACGATCCAGATGACAAGGGCAAAGTCGCCGAATCTCACGGCGATTCCCGGTTTGTTCGAGTTATGGTGTTTCATCTTCGGCGCTTAGCCGATGATCTGGATGCCGGAGGAAGTACCGATGCGGTTAGCTCCGGCTTTCAGCATCGCCAGGGCGTCTTTATAGGTTTTGATACCGCCGCTGGCCTTGACTCCGAGATTCTCTCCAACCACGGCGCGCATCAACGCGACATCTTCGACCGTCGCCCCGCCGGTGGAAAAGCCGGTGGACGTTTTTACGAATGCCGCCCCGGCGAAGTGACTGAGCAGGCAGGCGATGATTTTTTCGTCTTCGGTTAAAAGCGCCGTCTCGATAATCACCTTCACCGGCACCGCTGCGGCGCGCACCACCTGGCTGATGTCGTCAAACACCTCGCGAAAATGACCGTCCTTCAACCAACCAATATTGATCACCATATCGATTTCACTGGCACCTTCTTCCACCGCCAGCTTGCTTTCGAACGCCTTGGCCTCGCTCGTCATCTGTCCCAGCGGGAAACCGACCACCGCCGCCAGTTGGACATCGGTATTAACCAGCAAGGAACTGGCTCTGGCGATATAGCCGCCGTTGACGCAGACTGCGCGGAATTGATGCTCGATGGCTTCAGCACATAGCAGGTTGACCTGCTCTTTCTGAGCTTCGGCTTTAAGCAGGGTATGGTCGATGGTCTGGGTCAGTGCGGCTCCATCGCCGGACAGGATGCGCTGCATGGCATCGACGGAAACTTCGGGAAAAAAGTCTTTGTGGCGAAGCTCGTAGGCGGGAACGCTGTCCGGATCGATACCCAGGCTTTCGCCCAGTTGTCTGCACAGATCTTCGATTCGTTCCAATACTTGCTCGGAAAGGATTTCGCTCATGGTCTTTCCTCCCTGGGTTGCGGTCATTATAGTTTTTTTTCGGCGGGCTCACGCCTCGCCGCTACTATTGAAGACACACAGCCTTCCACGATCTTCTTTCGCGTGAGACTATGGCACAAAACCTTCGAATCCGTGACCAGAAATGATTACGGGTTACTATAACAACCTGTTTCTACCGGAACAATTGCCTGAGGTCCGATTGCTTGTGTATGGCGTCGTTGCTTCGCACCGCTCGATCATACATGGTCGTCCCGATGAAATAGGCTCAAAAACGTCGATTCGAATTTTAAAAAGCGCTGAATATAAACGGATAGTCCACGCTGACCGGATCGCCGGAAAAACGCGGGAAACGCCAGCTTCGGATCGCACCGGTCACACAAGTGTCCAGGTAGGATCCACGGAATCGTCGTGACTTGACGGCAACCGAACTGACCTTGCCGGAACCTTCCACGGTGAAATTCACGATGACTTTGCCCGTCAAATTCGGGTTGCGACGCAGTTGCGAATCGTAGCAGAATTTGATGCGCGCCAGATTCCGGTTGACTACACTGCTGATCTGGCTCTGGCTCAGTGTCGAGGGTAGCAGGGCCTCGGGGAAAGCGTCATTAGCGCTTGGAACGGGCGGCATCGCCATGGAACTGCCGGATGGCGTAGACGGCACTGCCACGGCCTTGGTTTCGGCATTTTTGCCGTTTTTCGACTTCGCTGCGGGCGAGGCCTTCTTTTTTCCCAACGCATTGCGCATGGCGTGGATTTCGGAATCCAGTTCCTTCATCTGCTCCGCCACTTTGCGATCCTGCTTTTCGGACTTGGGTTCCGTCTCATCGGCGACTTCTTCCGCCGGTGGAGGTGTTTCACCCTCTTCCGCAGGCAGATTCTGTTCCGGGATGAACAGGTTGGCATCCGTCGTCGTCTCTTCAAGCAACGCATGACCGCCCGGGGACGGCTGCGGCTGCTCTACCTTGTTGCTCTCGAATATCAGCAGGAACCCGATTCCGAGTCCGATCAGAACCAAAACGGCCACAGCGAGTTTGCCCATTGGCATTCCCGCCTTTTTCTCTTCTTCCAGGCGGCGGCGTTCGGCCAGCTTTGCCTCTTCAACGGCGGTTTCAACCGATTTCCCTGCCGCAACGAAAACTCCGCCGGCTTCTTCTGTCTTTTTCTCGGCTTTCGCGGCTTTACGTTCTTCTTCCAGGCGCTTCTTTTCCGCTTCCAGCGCTTTGCGTTCTTCATCCAGCTTGCGCCGTTCTGCATCCAGGCGCTTTTCTTCCTCTTCAGCCTTGCGCTTGGCCTTTTTTTCGGCCTTGCGGGCTTTCTCTTCTTCCGCCTTGCGCTTGGCCTCTTCTTCGACCTCGCGGGCTTTCTCTTCTTCCTCTTTGCGCTTGGCTTCTTCTTCGGCCTCGCGGGTTTTCTCTTCTTCCGCTTTGCGCTTGGCTTCTTCTTCGGCCTTGCGAGCTTTCTCTTCTTCCGCTTTGTGCTTGGCCTCTTCTTCGGCCTTACGAGCTTTCTCTTCTTCCGCTTTGCGCTTGGCCTCTTCTTCGGCCTTGCGAGCTTTCTCTTCTTCCTCTTTGCGCTTGGCTTCTTCTTCGGCCTTGCTCGCCTTCTCTTCTTCCTCTTTACGCTTGGCGAACTGCTCTCGTTTCTTCTCGCGTTCCTGTTGCAGGCGCTCTTCTTCTTCCATCAGCGCCTTTACGGTATCGTCGATTTCGCCGCCCGCATCCTCTTCGAACTCGATCTCGTCCGCTTCCAGCTCGATTTCTTCATCTTCCGCATCGGAATCCGAGGATGTTTCCTGATCCAGATCTACGGAAATGTCGCTGTCCGCTTCCTGTTCCATCAAGGCCAGTGGATCGACTTCTTCCTGGATTTCCACCGCCTTTTCCGAGGGTTCCATATCTTCCAAACCGGGAGCGACCGGGGCATCGGCGGGAGGTGGCGGCGAGGCAATCGCCTGTAGAATGGCGGTTAGTTCCGGGACATCGGCTAGCGGCGTCCAGGCTTCCATACCTTCACGCCAGACAAGTGTGGAAGAAAGAATCTGCGCGCTTTCGATAAGAATGCGCATCGAGCCAACCGAAACGGGACCGGCGGATTGATCTCCTGCCGCATAGAACCACACATCGTCATCGTCCGGCGGCGGCGGCGCTTGCACGCTGGCTGTAACTCTTTTATCGAGTTCGGGATCTTTGACATAGAAAATGTGATGGCAGTGCCGACAGCGGACCTTCAGTATGCGGTTGCGAATTTTGTCATCCGGTATGGGGCAGTCTGCATTACAATTCGGGCACCCGAAAATCATTTCCAGCTCGTTCCTTCATGGTTACTACTAAAGGTTAACTGCACGAGCATCCAGCAGCCCATCGGAACTGCGACGCTCTACAGTCGTCTCCCGGCGCGTGGTTTCATCAACCTGAATAGCGCCGGAGAATGCGCCTATTGTATCCGTTTGAGATACAGCTATCAATAACGATCGAGCCGCGATTGGCCTTGGCCATCCTCGTGCTCGAATAAAATCAGCCCTGCCCTGTTGAGATTCTACGGGTTCATTGAAAATCATTTTCGCCGTTGTGATTCACAACGACTGTAGTTCGCTCCAGCTCGATACGGCCTCGTTCTCGCAACAACAAACCCTAAAAAAGGCCATCAATATAGCATTGAGACATAAATTGTCAATGAAATTGTAGCTCTATGACTGTGCAATCACAGCAGGAGAAAGTCGCCAACTCTTTGACTCTTCAATCCGCAACAATTCCTAACTTGACATGTATCTACAAATAGATAGACTGACATGTCAGTCCTCGGGTTCGCTTTGCGCTTTCAACCGAAGGGACTGTCGAATCCTTACAGCTGATATGCGCGATGGATTGTCGAGACACCGGTTACAGATATTTCGAGGCTCCGAATCTCTGCAATTCAAACAACCATTACTAATTTGGAGTCCTGTCATGCGAGCGATATACAGCCTGTTTATTTTATGCATGGTCACTATTATTCTAACACCCTGTGTCTATCTGTTCGGTCTTTTTGGCCGTAGCAAACGCCGGGCGTATATCATGGTTCGGTTTTGGGCGCGCACATTGATTGCGCTGTTCATGGTTAAAATTCACGTTCAAAACCGGGAAAAAGTCGATTTCGACCAACCGGTGATTTACATGAGCAATCATCTTTCACAGGCCGACATCCCAATTCTGATGACCGCCATTCCGGCTGGGCTTGCATTCATTTCAAAAAGAATATTGGGGAAAATTCCGTTCCTGGGTTGGAGTATGATCATGGTCGGCATGGTTTTCATCAGCCGCAGAAACGCCAAGCAAGCTCAGGAAATCTTGAACGACGCCATCTCCCAGATCGCACCGAACATGAACTTCATGATCTTCCCGGAGGGCACCCGTTCCGACCTGGAAGGCAAACGGCTGGCTCCGATTAAAAAAGGTGGTTTCCATATGGCGCTGCTTTCCGGTCGTGCAATCCAGCCAGTAGCGATTGTCGGCAGCCAGAAACTGATGCCCAAAGGCAGCCTGGCCATTCGTTCCGGCGAGGTGGAAGTACGCTTCGGTAATCCGATTTACGTGCTACCGGATAGTACGGCAGAGAGCTTGATGCTACAATATCAACAAGAAATGGAACAACTTTTCGCCCTGCAACCGGTCATGGACATGCAGGCGGAAGCCACCGAATCCATGCAGCAGAGGGTTTAGCAGAGTCTAGAGCGGTTCTTAATCATTTTTAGCCACTAATTTTAAGAATGTGTGCCATAGTCTTACGCGATCGAAGATCGTGGAAGGCTGTGTTATTTCTTGTGGTTACACACGGCCTCCCGGAATTTCCATTCCGTGAGACCATGGCACATCGTGAGTTCTCGATGGACAGAAATGAGTATTACCTAACTCTAATTGATATGAATCACCTTGCGCGGTCCACCCGAAGGGGGTCGGGGCGGCTTGAAGCGAAAGAAACGGTTGTAGAGTTGCAGCAGTAAAATGCCGACGAAAAAGCCTCCGATGTGCGCCCACCATGCGACGCCCTGCCCGCCCAGCGAAATGAACTGTAGAAACACCCAGAATCCAAGGAAAATCACTGCCGGGATCTCCATAATCTGAATGAAAATCAGAATCGGCACGATGGTGACGACTTTAGCATGCGGGTAGAGGATAAAATACGCTCCCATGATTCCGGCAATGGCCCCGCTGGCACCGACAGTCGGCATGGTGCTGTCCCAGTTAATGGCAAGATGAATAAACGCAGAACCGATACCCGCCAGCAGATAAAAGAACACATACCCGATATGGCCGAAATAATCTTCAACGTTATCCCCGAAGATGTACAGATATAAACAGTTACCCGCGACATGCAGGAAACCACCGTGGATGAACATGTAGCTTACCAACGGCAACAACGAAATATCCCAACCGACATCCGCCCCCAGTACCCAGGAGATCACCCGTCGCGGCACCACACCGTAGTCGAACATCAATGCTTCCGCCTGTGCATCCCCCACGATCCAGTACATGTAGACGTATAGTAAAATATTGATTCCGATCAGCGAGTAGTTCACAAAGGGGAAACGCTGACTGGGGATGTTGTCTCGCAGTGGAATCATGCGTGTTGATCCTATCGTTTACTAAGTGCTTGGCTTTTAGGGGTCCAATTAATCATACTTAGCCAATGATTTCAATAACGTGTGGCATAGTCTCACCATCGAAGATGGGGAGGCTGTGTGGGGTTTAAGGTTACACACGGCCTCCCGGAATTTCCACTCCGTGAGACCATGCCACATCACGATTGCGTGATAAACAGAAATGAGTTACACCCGCTATAAAATAGACTCTTCTCATTTTTTTTAAGACTACATAAAAAAGGACCGGGACACAATCCCGATCCTGTTTTTCGCTATTTCGTCAGGTGGTTATGGTTATTGAGCCGTTTCGGTCAGTACCTGCTCGATAGGCAACAGGTCGCCGTCCAGGAGTTCGCCGTAATAGATGCCGGAGCCATCGCCTTTGCCGAACCACCATCCGTCCTGGGCATCCACCCGTACGACGGCGGTCGTCGTCCAGTCCATCGGGAAAAGCGCTCCAAGATCGTCTGAAGGATCGGCGGGAGTGTCCACCGGATCGCGCACCAACAAACCACCGGTAATGAAGGTTATAAGTCGCCCCTGGCTGTCCACGGCGAAACTGGCGGCTTGTCCGGGATGCTCATAATCGACGACGGTGTCATCAGCAGGATCGGCGGTTTGTTTCATATCCAGGTAATGTAGTCCTTGCAGGTTTGTCACCCAGAACTTGCCTTCACCGATATGTTCGATCTGCTTGATCAGCTTGGCCCCGTCCAAAAGCCCTGTCTCCGCGATGTCGTCGGAAGGATCGATCGCCGTGCCGTTGCAGTCGTAATAGTGCAGACCGAGCGAATTTCCGATCAGCGCCTTGCAGCCATCGAAAAAGGCCATGGTATCGGCGGAAACTCCGGCGTTGAAGCCGAAGTACTCGGTATCGATTTTCTCCGTTTCATCGTCCATCCCGTTTTTGGGAGTCCCGTTGAAATCGTATACGGCAAATGAAATCACCGTTACGATGGATTGCAAGGTGGAAGTCAGCCACAGCACATCGTTAGGACCGGGAACGATCAGCGAAACGCTGGAGGGCGACTTGGCCTCCCAGGTCGAAAACGCGCCATTGCTGTCCATATAAGCCAGCATATCCCCGCCTACGACCAAACCGCCGGAAACGGCTGCGATGGACAGAATATGGAACGGTGTGGCTTTATCGGGAATGGCAAGCGTCGAAGCGGAAAAGGTAAAAGCATCTGTCCCTTCTTCAGCCAAACCGGCAGTAACGACGCCATTAGGTCCACCGAGATAGACTTGATCGCCGGATGCGGAGAAACCTGCAAGGTCATTGGCGGGTGCGGAACCAAGATCGATCAAGCGGGAAGAGGTCCAGCCATCGGCGGCCAGATCGTTTCCGTATACGGCCAGACCGAAGTCGGCTTCACTGGAAAACCACAGCCCCGCATCATCCAGCGCCACGGCGGAAACGAGGCGGTTCTGATCGTCCATGCCCAATGACGGCAACAGCACCACGGTATCGTCATCGGCGGCAGCGGTGTCATGCGTATCCAGTAAATGCATGTCGCGCAGGTTTCCGGCATATACCAGCGCTCGACCCGAGCCAATGGGAATAAGAGTATGCGCTTCGATGCCGCCCGTAGCCGGAAGCTGGGTCCAGCTATCGTCGGAAGCATCCGCCGGTGTACCATTATGCGAGAAATACCAGGCGTCTTCGCCGCTCATCACCCACACGCCCTGATCGCCGTCCGCCACCAGCGCGGTGGGAGCCGGATCGGCAAAACCAAACGCGATTTCCGAAACCGTACCATCTACATCGACGAACAGCTTGTAGGTATCGACATCATACACCGTGGCCCACAAGCGGTCGGCGCTATCCAACGATGCGAAATGCGGACGTTGAGAAAGTACGCTACCTTCGTCGCGATGATCGGTGATGGTCCATGCGGAGGGATCGTCTCCTGCCTCGCCCGGTACAACTTCCAGGAAACCGAAAGTGGTGGAAACCCACACGCCACCGCCTGCATGCAGACACATAAGCTGCAACACGTCGCGTCCGGCGGTAAAGATTTCTTCCGTTTCGGCTTGCTGGATGGCGGGTTCGTTTTCATCTTCGGCTACGGGCAACCGGAACAGACCGGCTTTTTCCGCAAACCAGATCGCGCCGGAACCATCGACACAGGCATCCAGCACGGTACCGGACGGCCAGTTTTCGTCGGTCAATTCTGTATGAACCGTCTTGGTGTCATCGGAAAAATCGGCAGGCGTACCCTGGGTATCCAGAATCACCAACCCAGCCTTGGAAACGGAAACCAGGCGTCCATCGGCATCTTTGGCAAGCACGGAGCCATTGCCGGAAAACCATTTGGAAACTTCCAACGAAGCCGCCTCCGTTTGACTTTCCGTAAGCTCTCCATCCACATCGCCGTCTGTCTGAGTAATTTTTCCATTGCTGTGACAACCGGAACAGACCCATCCAAATACCAACAGCGAAATCAGGGTTCGTTTTACCCAAACCCGGCTCATACTTGCGTTCATGCTTCCGTCCTTACCTACACTACTATTAGTTCGTAATTCGTTGATTTCCGTTCGCAATACTTACCGCTGGCGAATGGCTTGCGCCCCGGTGCGCCGTCTGCGCCAGAGGGTGATTGCAAACAATGCAACCAGTAACAATCCAGCCGACAGGCTATTGTCGGTATGCTGGCAACCGGCGAATCCGTATTCAGGATCGTAGGGCGCCACTTCACCGGTGCCGCTGGTGTCACCGTCGGGAACATCGATACTGTCGTCGCCATCCACCACCGGTACGGTGTCATCGCCATCCGGAGTAACGACGCTTTTCGGCTCTTTCAAGCCTTCCCATTCGAACGTTTCCAGGACATTGCCTTCGGAATCTTTGGCGGTCGCGCTGACGTACTTGCCGTTGATGTCGAACACGACGTAGTTGAACGTTTTTTCGCAGGCATGATTGATCACGCCGAAATCCGGTTTGGGATCGCAGTCATACAGACCCGCGCCGCCGCCACCGGTAACGATGACATGTAATCCGTTGGGATCGGTTGCCCTGTAATAATGGTGGTCGTGACCGGAGATCACCGCGCGCACGTCGTATTCCACTAAGGTCGGAGACAGCGCCCGCAGGTATTGACTGCCGCTGCGTCCGGCTTTGGCGGTGTAGGGACCGATATGCGTGTTGATGAAGACGTGTAGTGTGTAATCATTGTTTTTGGCGTCTTCCAAGGTCTGGATCAACCAGTTGTATTGCGGGCTACCCAAGTTAAGCGGCGCAAGTGTCGTGTCCAAAGTGATGACGCGCACCGGGCCCCAGTCCGCATAGTAATAATTTTCCTCGTAATCACTGTTTTCACCGTCGGCGTAGGTCGGCAACACGAAATATTTTTTATACTGCTCGAAATTCAGACCATTGACATCATGATTGCCGATTGCCGGCAGCATCAGACGGGTGGCCATGATGTCGCGCTCGACATTGAAATGCGTCTGCCAGCCGACTTCGTCCTCACCGGTGGGGACGATATCACCGCTATTGCTGTAGATGTCCGGATCTTCTTCCATGATGCGCGATATCACGCGGCGATGATCGTTCTCTCCCGAGCGGGAATCGCCGTAAGCCACAAAGCGGACGGGAACGTTGCCTTCCGGAGCAGTCCAGAACTCGTAGGTTTGGGTTTCCTCTCCACCACTGGAAACCTTGTAATAATACGCAGTATCCGGCTGCAAACCTTCAATGGAAACTTCGTGCATACTCGATGCACCGGCTTCCACGCGATTTCCCAGCGATTCGTCCGCCCCCCATTCCACAGCCCCGGCGGCATCGTTGGTGGTTTCCCAAACCACGGTAACCGACGTCTTCGTCAGTTTTTGCAGGTACGGACCTTTTTTCAGTTCAGCCTGGGCGCTGGAACAGAAAGCCAGCGGCAACGTCAACAAGATGAAAAGCATGATGATCTGTTTCATAGGTAATCCTCCTAACTTACGAGGCGATTACAGCAGAAGCTGCAACTGCAAGATCACTTCGTCGTTCTTGAGATCCTTTAAGCGTTCTTCCGAATATTCTGTGGTTTCAGCGGCTTCGAGTTCCTGCTTGTGCGTGTAATTGACCATAATACGCAGCAGATCGATCGGCCACCAACTAACGCTTGCCGTGACCCAGCGCAATGCCTGGTTGGCGCTTTGCGGTATCGGCATGATCAGGTTGGTATCATCCGGGTCGTACCATTGGTAACGCACGGCAAGTTCGTATTCCCGGTTCGGAAAAGAGTAGCCCGCGAAAACCTGGTATCCCATGGCATGAGTGTAGTTGTTCTTGTAACTCAGTCGGCGGTATTCCTTATTGTTGACACCGTCGTTCATTTCGTGCAGTACCCATTCACCCCCGATAAAGGCTCCGTATACGTGCAGGCGGGCGTCCACCGCAACGGCTTCGCGGCTGTTTTCGAAATATTGCGCCATCTTTTCCTGGCGATAATATCCCGCACCGGCTTCGATGCGCACCTTGTCATGAATCAGCTTTTTCGTATCCAATTCGGCTCGCACCGCGACGATACCGACTCCCCAGTTTTCCTCTTTGGGATTGCTGGGATAATAGATTCCGCCTTCGACACAGAAAACTTCGTCGAAAAAGCCCAGCTTCAGCCCGGCACCGGCGTTACGATGTAGACCTATTTCGAAGGAGGCATATTTCGCACCGTAGGGGCGCGCATACTGCGGGCGGTCGTAGAAATACAGTTCGCTGTCGCTCTGCAATTCGGCCCACATGAAGGGAACCTTCTGATATCCTATGCGCAGCCGTGGCGTAAACCAGTAATTTTTAATCGCCGCTTCGATATATGCATCCGATACCGACGCGCCGGAGGCGAAGCTGGCAGTGAACTTATAAGCAAGTTCAAAGTCCCAGTTTTTTGAAATCGGGAAGGGGTCCATGGCGCTACGGAAGCCGAGCTGGGCGTCGAAGAGTTTGAAACCCGCACGACGCAGCACGACGTTGGTTTCATCGAACTGCTCGTATATGACACCGGTTCTAAGCAGCAGGTAAGGACGGAGATACTTCCAGGCTGCATGGGTTTGACCGTCAAAGAATTCCCGCACCGAACGGTTGACAAGTTGCTGCCCGGCCTTGTAATCCAGCTTCTTTTCCGTGTCTTCCGGTTTCGCCGTTTCGACGCTTTCCGGCTCCGTCGGAGCGACCGTGGGCTCAACGCTTGGAGACGTTTCAGGTTCCGCAACAGGCGTTGCTTCGACCGGCTCAGGAGCAGCTGTTTCATCAGTATTCACCAGCTCAGGAGCAGGTGCCGCTTCCGTCGATGCCACCGGTTCAGAAGCCGCAGGAGTCTCCGTTGTGGAAGACATTTCGGGGTTCTGTGCAACATTGCCGGAATTCTCTTGAGCCAAGGGCTGTGTTGGCTCGATAACCATACAGAACATGACGATCCCAACTGCGATCGACAAACGTAGAAGGCCCCAATTACCCATCTGCTACTCCATTTCATACGGTAGATCACACACCTGACACGCATACAATATATACAGAACGACAGTATTGGCAATGACTGATTCGCTAAAAAACCATTAATAACGGATTTTATCATAATTGGAGAAAGCACAAATCAACGAATAGTTATCCAGATGTTAAATGCTCTTTTCATAAAGCTCATAGCCAATATTATTTATTTCAGGTTTTGGATAGCATGGAGCCACCCGGAGTAAAACGAAGGATCTGCCTGAATTTATTAAAGATTCTTCTGCTTAACCTCAGAATGAGGAGTGGCAACAGTAGCGCATTTCAAGTAATACGGACTCTAAGCGGTCGTTATAGCAGATGACACGGCAGAACCAGTAGGTACCACTGCCATCGATTCACCCGTATATCGAGTAATATTCGACGATGGAGAAGTTGACAGATAGATAGAATTGAAACGACCAATTTCTATCAATGAGATACAGGAAGCGATCTTAAAAATCCGTTCGGTTGGATTTCGGAGGCAAACTGTTCCTTTTAAAAATCACGCTAATCGAATCTGCATAAATGATTTCAAAATCACTACGAGTTTTCATCGCTTCGAAAAGTTTGATCGCATCTACACTGAGGGTGCGATTGATCAATACCAGGTCGATCGGATGGACTCGAAGCAGGTCATCAATTCCCTCCGGTCGCATTCCGCGCTCCCAGGATGCAACGAAGGACAAAGGAAACAGTTGAGGTGTTCGACCATCCACGAAAACCTTAATGTCGGGATATAATCGATACGAGAAAAAGGCATGCAGCGGCAACCAATTGGTAACAAGATTCCCACTAACATTCTCTTCCTGCATGAAATCGGCGGCATCGGCAGACAAGTTGATTCGATCCAAACCGAAACCGAACTTTTTGTTTTGAACCAGGTTGATATTCCCTACGATTCCGGCAGCCAATACGCCAATTACAACCAGAACCAATACCGCAGTGCGCACCGGCATCAATTTTTTCGCGAGTCGGGGACAAAACACGGATACGATCGGTCCGATGGCCGCAAGCACCAGGTATGGTGCGAACCGGGCATATAAAACACTGAGGATGGCAAGCGCGGCCAATAAAATACTGGAAGGCTTGAGGAAACTGCGCGGCGATACGATCAACGCACTAAACAGTAAACCCCACACGATCAGGAACACGGCCAGCGGCAAGCTCATCCCAAGTCTCGAATCGGAGATCAGCGTGAAAACGGATTGCCATTCGACAAGATTCTTGGAAGCGAAAAGATCGGTGACCGCCTCCGAATAGGAGCTGAAGAAGCGAAGTCCAAGAGTCAATATCAGCATCAGAATCAGAATAAAAAGCTGGTACCGATATCGCTTTACTGTGTGGTAAAACCCCGACGTTTTCCATTCATCCAACATCGGATCCGCAATCAAGGCCGCGGAAAAGGATATGCCAAGAATCCAGGAAGGATGCGATTGAGTCCAAACAAGTAGTAGTAAAAACCAGGCAATGCCTCCAAAACAGGTTACCTTGTCTCTCAGCCTCTCGGCCAACAGAAAAGATCCCGCAAAATAAATATATCCGAACAGGTGTGGCCGGTCGAGACCTCGGCTGGTAAGAACAACAATCAACATCGCAACCAACGTAAAACGCAATACTATACTGAAAGTGCCTCCAGCGCCCGGGAAATTCGAACTCCTCTTCCAGGCTAGAGCAACCAACAGGCCCACCAGTATAAAGCGCAAGATCTGAAGACCAACCGGTCCAAAGAAGTCATATGCCAGGTAAAAGCAGACGCCCGGCAACCATTCCCAGTTGACCCAGGGCTTTCCAAAAAAGGTGAAGCTAAACAAATCGGCGCTTGGAACACTGCCCGTTTCCAAGATATACCGGCCAGTGGCCATATGCCACCATGTGTCATCGGCATAAATCCGATAACTCAAAGCGAGAACAATCAGTACAACAAGCAATAATAAACTGAATAGCCCTAAAATGCACGAGGATGCCCCGGGTCTCGTCGCCTTATCAAATTTTTTGATATCAGGCAGATTCATCCGGTATTCCCCATATCAACTTCCGAAGTGGATTTTCCGGACATCGTGTCCGGCAAAATCTTCCTTCGACCTCCTGATCTTGTTCTAACCTCCATTGCGGCGGGGTATCGTACTCCTGTATAGCTTGGAAATCAACCGTTTTCACAAACCAAAGTGTCGTTTTCAAACCAATCCCCCGACGGTACTGGATTCGCATAGAAGCTACGCAGCACAGCATCGCAATCGCCTGATCCGCGCAAGGTAGCACCAGACGCCGTAGGAAATTCCCCGGGTTGTAAGCCAACACGAACAGGGTCAATCCATCCTGGTTGGAAACAAACCGCTTGCAGGAAAGCCGCGTCTAGTTCAGGGCGTACTTGCCCTCCTTGATCCACAACTCGGCTGTACCGAATCCATTGTAGAAATGGACCACCCCCTCATTCCGGCGCTCATGTTGTTTACGACAAAACCGACCCTTGTAAAAAGCTCGCCCTCGTGCTTTTCTATCTTGGCGACCACGCAGCGGTAATTCGCCACAAAATCCGGTAAAAACCAACTCAAAGCTTCGTTATTTTTCATTGAGATCATATCGGAAGTTCGATATAGTAAACTGATTTATGTAAGGCTGCTCAAACAGCTTGGAATACAAACTAAGGCTAATAGTGGTTTCGTGAACACGTTGTATTTTACCAGAATTGTACATTTCCTGTTTATTCCGTTGTTGCTTTGCTCCCTTTGCGGCGGATGTCGGACCTTAGAGCCACCTTCGTTTCTGAACGAGAAAGAGTTGTTCGAAATCGAGGTCTTACGGGCACAGCAGGCTTACGATCGCAGAGTCAGCGGGATCGCTCACTTCGAGGCAGGTCATCGCAGCTTCAAGCAGGGAGACATGCGCGAGGCGTTTCATCATTGGCAGCGAGCCAGTTGGATGGTTCCCGAATGGGATCTGCCCTATCTTCAATTGGCACTGACACACCCCCTGTACGACAACGACCAGCAGGCGGCGCTACATGCATTGCAGCGAGCCCTGGAGATAAACCACGAAAATCCCAGGACATATTATCTATTGGGCATTACCCAGTATCATCTGGGTCAGGTTGACGTGGCCGAGCGGCGTTTTCAAGAGGCCATCCGGCGCAATCCCGATTTCGAAGACGCGCATCTTCGCCTGGCCAACCTGTACCGAGAACAGGAACGTTCCGCCCAGGCGATCAGCGAATACGACTGGTTGCTGCAACGACAACCGGACAATGTCTCCGTGTTGTCTATTGTGGCAAAACTATATGAGGATACAAAACAATATCAAAAAGCCGAAGAGACGCTGAAACAGCTGATTCGGCTACAGGGCAATACCTCGCTTGCCTATTTGAGATTGGCGCAGTTTTACCAGCGACGCGGACGCAATCGCGAAGCCAGCCGGGCTCAAAAGCGTTCGGACGAACTGAATCCGCGCAAGCAAAAACGACGCACCATGCGCCCCTTGCTGCCTTCTAGAAGATGAAGTCTCTGTTACCTGATGGAGTTGTTGTTGTTAATGTTGTTTATCGAGTTCAAGGTGATTGAAGAGTTGTGATGCAAAACGAACAGAATACAGAAAAAGTCGAGCTGCCTGAGGAATACAAAACTCATTTATACCAGCAAAAGGCACTGCATATCGTTCCACTGGGTGGCGTAGGCGAAATCGGCATGAATATGATGGCCTACCACTACCACGACGAAATCATCGTCGTGGACTGCGGCGGTCTATTCCCCGATTCTTCCCTTTTAGGGATCGACCTGGTCATCTCCAATTT
Source organism: Myxococcota bacterium (assembly GCA_965140415.1). Taxonomy (GTDB): domain Bacteria; phylum Myxococcota_A; class SURF-8; order SURF-8; family SURF-8. The sequence continues at coordinate 696,905 of OZ223209.1, read as the reverse complement.
CAACTATCTAAGGGAAAACAGCGGTAAAATCAAGGCGTTGATTCTAACCCACGGTCATGAAGATCATATCGGTGCGGTTCCCTTTTTCCTACAGGAATTCAACGTACCAGTCTATGGCACCCGTTTTACGCTGGAGTTGATCAAGGAAAAACTGTTAGAACACGACCGTATTGGCTACACCTACCTGAATGAAATCAAGGCGGGAGAGCATATCGAGTTCGAGCATTTCCGCGCCTCGTTTTTATCCGTGAATCATTCGATCTGCGACGCCATTTCCCTGGCGCTGGATACCCCGGAGGGGCTGGTGGTTCATACCGGAGATTTCCGCATCGATACCACCTCCACCAATTCTGATGTCTTTGATTTCTCCGGGTTTTCCGAGCTTGGACGGCGTGGTGTGCTGGCCCTGTTGAGTGACAGCACCAACGTGGAGCGGCCCGGCTTCACTCGTCCAGAACGCGAAGTCGCCGCAGAAATCGACACGATTTTCCATCGCGCCAATAAAAAGATTTTCGTGTCGCTATTTGCCAGTTCGATTCCCCGCATTCAGCATATTTGCGATCTGGCCCGCCGCTATGGACGCAAAATTCACATTGCCGGGCGCAGCCTGGAAAGCACCACCAGTATTGCGCGCAACCTGGGACTGCTCAAATTAGACAGCGCCCAGTTGATCGATGAAGACCAGGTCGCAAAAATGCCACCGGAGCAGGTTTGCATTCTGGCAACAGGAAGCCAGGGAGAACCTCGCTCGGTGCTGACCCGCATCGCCTTGAACAACCACAAGGCATTGAAGGTCGATCCAGGGGATATCGTGATTTTATCCTCGCGCATCATTCCCGGACACGAGCGTTCCGTCTCCAACATCCTGAATCACCTGTCGCGTTGCGGCGCGGAAGTCTTTACCGAGCGCACACACATCGTGCATACTTCCGGTCACGGTCATCGCGGTGAACTGGCTACGATGCTCAATCTTATCAAGCCACGCTACTTCATTCCGGTGCATGGCGAACACCGGCACCTGGTCACCCACGGAAAACTGGCTGTGGATTGCGGCGTATCCGAGAAAAACATCATGATCATCAACGACGGTGATGTGGTGCAGTTTAAAGATAGCGTGGGCACGCTGGTGGATCGCATCGAGACGGGGCGAGTGTACGTCGATGGCAAAGGCGTGGGCAACGTCGGGCCGGACCAGTTGCGTGAACGCCGCAAGATCAGCGAAACCGGCATCATTTCCGCCCTGGTCATTTTCAACCGCACGACCGGAGAACTGCTGTTGGGACCGGAACTCTTTTCCCGTGGCTTTTTGTTCGAGGACGAAGCCAAGCCGCTGTTTGGTGAAGCCAGCCGGGCGGTGCTTGCCGCGCTGAACGCGATGCCGTCTATCTCGCGCACAGACCTGGAGGAAGTCAAAGAGGAAATCCGGCTGACCGTGCGCCGCTTCTTCAATAAAAAGCTCGACCGCAAACCGGTGGTGATTCCGATCGTCATCGATATGTAGGCTCAGCTATTCTCCGCTTCTTTTCATTGAAGCGCAGACCCTATCGCAGCAACTTTTCGATGGTGTACCTCATCAGGTACAAATGGAGAGGATCGTCTTTAAAAGACAGAAAATCATGACCAAGATAAAAATTGCGGGCGTTGTCACCCTTGGCATCCACGATGAAAGCCACCCAGCCGATTTGCTGTGCGATAATTTTCAACATGGCTTCGTAAAGCAGAAAGGTTCCCAGTTTTTTTCCCTGAACGTCCTTATGAACGGCTAAACGACCCAGCCGGATAGCGGGTTGATCCTTGTATTTGCTCAGCTTCTTCGCCGTTGATGCGGGAAAGTCGTTGAGTTTTACATGAGCCGCCGAAAGAGTGTAAAAACCGTGAACGGCCCTCGTTTTCTTTTCTACCGCCACGAAAACAGTAGAAACTTTCCTTTTTTGATCTTGCAATGCCTGTTGTCGGAAATAGGTGTTCAGCCGTTCGTTCCCGCAATCGAAAACGTTACGATCATGAGACTTGTCGAGGGGTTCGAAACGATATAATTCTCCCAGTTTTTTCCGGCTCACTTGCCGAATTCCTCTTTAAACCATTTGGCCGTACGTTTCTGTTTGGCGGTGGGTTCGGGAGGATTGAGCAGCGACTCGGCAAAACGAATCTGATCTTCTCTGCTTAAATGAATGGCTTCATGTTCCCGTATGATTTTATACGCTTGGGTCCGCAGGGCTTCGATAATAATATCCGTCTGACTTCTTCCCTCCAAGAGGGCGGCCTGTTCGAGCAGGTCTTTTATTTTGGCCGGAATCCGGGCTTCAAGGCGTTTCATTTCAAGTGTCGGGGTTCCCATGGGACACCTCCTTCTTTCATTACCTGGATTATACGGCTATCTGCCGTATGCGTCAAGGAGTAATCCCTGTGGTCAGGATGGCGTCAAGACAGAGAGCCATTCCTGCTCGATGAACGTGACATACATTAGAAAGAGGTTGAATCGGATTGTAATTGGTTCTGTTCGACACTCGGTTGTGATAAGGTGATTCCCGTTTTAAGCTACTTGATCGCAACGATGTAAAAGGAGCATTGATGGCTACGCTGCTGTTGTTCGATATCGATCTGACGATGGTCAAGACCGGTGGTGCCGGTCTGCGCGCCATGACGCGCGCCCTGTCCGATTACACTGGCTACAATGGTCCGGTGGTTTCCGTGCGACCCGATGGAAAAACCGATCCGATTATCGTTCCGCAACTCTTCGCGGAAAATCAACTTCCCTATAAACCAGAAGACTACGAACCGTTCATGAAGTTGTACGTCTCTTATCTCGATCAGGAACAGCAACAGGCGCAGGACTGGATTTTACTGCCTGGTGTGCGCGAACTGCTGCAACGCATCGAGGCCACCGAGGACTTGTATCTGGCGCTCGTAACCGGCAACGACGAACGCGGCGCACGGCTGAAACTCACCCCCTTTGATCTCAATCGCTATTTCCCTGTAGGCGGTTTCGCCTCCGACAGCGCCATCCGCGCGGATTTGATTCCCATTGCCATTCGGCGCGCCACGAGGTATTATGGTGTATCATTCGGAGATCGGGACGCCATCATCCTCGGCGACAGTGTCGGCGATGTGCGTTGCGCCGATGACAACGGCCTGCGCTGCCTGGCGGTCACGACCGGAATGACGACTGAAGCGGAATTGAAAGCCGCCGGTCCCTGCACGGTGCTCGAAAACCTATCCGACACCGAGCAGGTCTTGTCGTTGTTACAGACGACACCGAGCGACTGGCGCTGACACCATCTTTTTACACGGATTTATAAAGGGGAATGACGATGCTATACGCGCTTCTGGTAATCCTGGGACTCTTTCTGCTCGTAATCATCTGGGCGGTGACGGCTTATAACGGCCTGGTCGCCATGCGCAACGGTGTAAAAAATGCCTGGGCGCAAATCGACGTGCAACTGAAACGCCGTTACGACCTGATTCCGAATCTCGTTGAAACAGCCAAAGGCTACATGAAGCACGAACGCGAAACCCTGGAAGCGGTGATCCAGGCGCGCAATATGGCCATCAATGCAAACGGCGTTGCCGAGCAGGCCAAAGCGGAAAACATGCTTTCCGGCGCATTGAAAAGCCTGTTTGCGCTATCGGAAAATTATCCGCAATTACGCGCCAACGAAAACATGATGCAGATTCAGGAAGAACTGACCGCCACCGAAAACAAGATCGCGTTTGCGCGGCAGTATTACAACGACAGCGTCTATCGCTACAACACCAAGCGCGAGGTGGTGCCTTCCAACATCATCGCCAACATGTTCAACTTCAAGGAAGAAGAACTATTCGAAGCGCCCGAGGAAGAGCGCCAGAACGTTCAAGTTAAATTCTGATTTCGCGATCTGAATCATCATGAACGCTTCCGAACAGATCCCGTGCCCGAAATGCGGCCACGCTAACCCCGCAGGCGCGAGCTATTGCGAATTGTGCCTGGCGACTTTTGCACCGCTTGCGCCGCAGGCGACCGATTCCGCCCCGCAAACAGCCTCTCCCAATACACTTGGTCCTGCCGAACGGGCAGACTTCGTAGCGGAGATTCGACGCAATCGACGGCGCAGTCGCGTGCTGATGCTTGTTTTCATGCTGCTTTTATGCGCCCTGGGGTTCGGTGTCGGTTTCAGTCACGGCATGACGGTGCAAAGCGGCCTGATCGGTCTGGGCATTGCCGCCGTGCTTTCCAGCATTTACATGCTGCTGGCCTACTATCGCGGCGGAGCGTTGATTATCGCCATGGCAGGCGCGCGCGAGGTCACCGAAGACGAAACCGAATTTCGGCAATTGTTCAATGTAGTTGAGGAAATGAGCATCGCCAGCGGCCTTCCCCGCCCGCATGTTTTTGTGGTTGAAGATCCGACTCCGAATGCCTTTGCCACCGGGCGCGACCCGGAGCATAGCGCCGTCACCGTTACGCGGGGACTGTTGGAAACATTGAATCGTGATGAACTTCAGGGAGTTATCGCGCATGAGATGGCGCATATCGCCAGCTTCGACATCCGCTTCATGATGCTGGCAACCGCGCTGGTGGGCGTGATCGCGTTGCTGTCCGACTATTTCCTGCGCTACGGCATCTTCAGCCGCCGTTCGCGCTCCAGTAAAATCGACGGGCGGCTGGCGATTATCATTTTGATCGCCACCATCGTTTTGGCGATATTGGCTCCGCTGTTTTCCATGATGCTGCAAATGGCGATTTCGCGAAAGCGCGAATACATGGCCGACGCCCGCTCGGTGGCTTTTACCCGCAATCCCAATGGGTTGGCCAGCGCACTTGCCAAAATCGCAGGAAAGCAGGGAGAGTTGTTCTCCGCCAATCGCGCTACCCAGCATATGTATATCGTCAATCCGTTGAAAGCCGCCAGTTCCGGCAAAAGCAGCCTTTTCAACACCCATCCGCCTTTGGAGGATCGTATCCAGCGTCTCCGAGAAATGGGAGCAGGCTAGATTCAAAAACCACTTGCACCCCAGTACACCCCCCAACAAACTCGTAGCGCGCAAAGAGAAAGAGGATGGGAAATCCCATCCTCTCAAATTTGCCAACAGAGCAAATATATCTAATCCTTACAACCGATTACTGCTCGCCGCGCATGCGTTTGTGAGCTTCTTCCAGCACCTTGGCCTGCAAGGATTCGGGTAGCGGCGAGAAGCGCTTCATTTCCATCGAATAGTTGGCACGACCCGAAGAGAGCGAACGAATCGTGGTCGCGTAACCGAACAGCTCCATCAACGGCGCTTCGGCGGTGATTTTCTGTGAGCCCTTGCGGAAACGTCGCATGTTGTGAATGTGACCGCGACGGCGATTGAGATCGCCCACGATATCTCCGATGTAATCGTCCGGCGTGGCGATGTCCAACAGCATGATGGGTTCCATCAACTGCGGCTTGGCGCGCATGAAGGCTTCTTTAAAGCAGATCGAACCACAAGTACGGAAAGCCATTTCCGAACTGTCCACCGGATGGAAGGAACCGTCGATCAGGGTCACTTTAACATCCACCACGTTGTAATCCGCCAGAATTCCACTGTTCAAGGTGTCTTCGATTCCCTTGCGCACTGCCGGAATATACTCGGTCGGAATGTTTCCGCCCACCACCTGATTATGGAATTCGAATCCGCCGCCGGGGTTCGGTTCGATCTGCATGATGGTATGTGCGAACTGGCCACGTCCACCGGATTGTTTGACGAACTTGTAGTTGTGACGATACTCGGCTGTTACGGTTTCCCGATACTCGACCGAAGGCTGCCCGACCATGGCCTGCACGTTGAAATCGGACTTCAACCGGTCCACGATGACTTCCAGGTGCAGTTCTCCCATACCGGCAATGATCGTTTCGTTGGTACGCTCCACAACGCGCACACTGAAAGAAGGATCTTCCATTGAAATCTTGCGCAGCGACTGATGCAGCTTTTCCAGTTCTTTACGGGTTTCCGTTCCGACTTTAATGCTGATCACCGGTTCGGGCACACGCACCGACTCCAACAGCACCGGCGCTTCGATGTCACACAGCGTGTTGCCGGTAAAGGTGTCTTTCAGTCCGATAAACGCAACGATATCGCCCGGTCCCACTTCTTCCATTTCAATACGATCTTTGGCTTTGATGCGCAGAATACGGCTGACACGCACTTTCTTGCCGGTGGTGGCATTCATCAGCGAATCGCCAGCCTTGACCGTACCGGAATAGGTTCGCACGAAGGTCTGCTGACCGACGTAGGGATCGTGAATGACTTTAAACGCCAGACCGCAGAACGGCTCCTGGCTACTGGGAGGCCGGGTGATCGGCTTTTCATGATCGTTGATATCCACTCCGGTTGCGACTCCCTTGTCCAAGGGGCTGGGCAGATATTCGACAACGGCATCCAGTAAAGGCTGAATACCCAGGTTCTGATAGGCCGCGCCGCAGAAAATCGGCGTAAACAACGAACGCACCACACAATGACGTGTTACCCGTTGCAACAATTCTACAGGAATCTCACCATCTTCCAGGTACAATTCCGCCAGTTCATCATCGAATTCGCTCAGATGCTCGATCAGATTGGTACGCCATTGCTGCGCCTCGGCCAGTAATTCTTCCGGAATTTCAAACTCTTCTACAAGACCTTCCGGGAAACGAACGGCAACCATGCGCACCAGATCAATGACACCCTCGAAATCGTCTTCCGCTCCGATCGGCAACTGGAAAGGAACCGGGCTGGCACCCAGGCGCTCATCCAACTGTTTGACAACCTGAAGGAAATCCGCGCCGGAACGATCCATCTTATTGATAAAACAGATGCGAGGCACGTGATAACGATCGGCTTGGCCCCACACGGTTTCACTTTGCGCTTCCACACCACCAACCGCACAGAATACTGCCACGATGCCATCGAGTACGCGCATGGAACGTTCCACTTCGATGGTGAAATCCACGTGTCCGGGTGTATCGATGATATTAACGGAATGGTCTTTCCATTTGCAGGAAATCGCGGCGGACGCAATGGTGATCCCACGTTCCTGCTCCTGTTTCATGAAATCCATGGTGGCGCGGCCATCATGCACTTCCCCGATTTTATGTGTCATTCCCGTATAATAGAGAACGCGTTCGGTAACAGTCGTCTTTCCAGCGTCAATGTGTGCAGCAATACCAATGTTTCGTGCGGTCGAGATACCCATCTCTTTTCTCCATGTATGACCAATCGACGGGCTGCGTGACGGGCCATGTGCAAGCAAAAAAACAACAGTGAGATCCACTAGTCGCAGCGAACAGCCGCCCGGATCTCGAAAGGGCCGGGATGATACCACAAGAATTTAAAAAGAAAAGTGTTTTTCGTACTAAATCATCATTTTTTAAAAAGTGGCACACTCACATTTCAATGTTCAAAACGCCTTCGATCACGGTTACCTCGCGGCGCACCCGACAAGAAGACATTGAGTATATTGCCGATATCATTAATGTTTTCAAATCTTTCGCCGATAAAAAACCTGCGACGCAAAGTTGCGTTTCGCAAATATGTTGTGATAGTATTTTCATTGCTAGGATCTTCCAACATAACCGGGAACTCGAAAACGAATGATGCACGTGATCGTACGATTGACTTGGATACTCTGTGCCGCTTGGATCGCATTGGTCAGCGGCGGTATCTCAACTGCGTTCGCAGCTAGAATCGCGGTGGTGAAAAGCGCCGAACTGGATAGCTACAACAGCGTCATTACCTCGTTTACGGTGAACTCCAACGATACGGTTGTCGAGTACAATCTAAGTCGCAATGTCAATAAAGGGAAACGGGTCATGGAGTTGCTGGCTGCAACACCGCCCGAACTGGTGCTGGCAGTCGGTCCCCTGGCTGCGTCACTTGCCAAACAAGCATTGAAAGACGTTCCAATCGTATTCTGCCTGGTGCCCGACAGTAGCCTGAAAAGCTTGAAGGCTGACAATATCACCGGTATTTCCATGCAGTTACCCATCAAGACCCAACTGAAAGTTCTGAAACTGATGGCTCAGAACGTGCAATCGGTCGGTGTCATTTATAACAAGCAACACACCGGAAGAATCATCGAGGAATCCAGGCAAGTTGCTGCGGCGATCGGCTTGCAACTGGTTGCTGAAGAAATCGACAGCCGCAACCAGGTTGCCGAAGCCCTGGCGCGAATGCGAGGGAAAGTGGATGCATTGTGGGTGGTGCCGGATAACCTGATTCTGAATCAATCCGCGCATGCTTCGTTGGTCGATTTCGCCGTGCGCATGAAAATCCCACTCTTTTCATTAACTTCCAAGTTCGTGAAAGTAGGCGCACTGGTTTCGCTTTCCCCGGACTACACCCTGATCGGCAAACAGGCTGCCACCATTGCCAAACGTATTTTGAAAGATCGCGTTTCCCCAACTCTGATTCCGGTCACTCCTCCGGAAGGAATGGAAATCGCGTTGAATCTGGACACCGCAAAAAAAATCGGAGTGGAGTGCGATATCGCGCTGAAGGTGTTCACCTTCGCTGCAAAACGAGGATTCCCGATAAAAGTCTTCTAATTCATCCACAATCATTCTCAATTATAACAACGTGAAATAATTCGCTTTCCTGGCCTTTGTTTAAAAGGAGACTTGATGGTTTACTTCTGTTTAATGATTTATTCCACAAATTAATGTTTTTCTTGATCTTTTTCTCAATGATTCGTCACTCATTGGGAGAAGGCGTTGGTTCTTTTACATGTTAATCCGATTTGGCGTCTTGAGTTCGGAACCATGCTGTGTTATCGTTTTTGGTACCGTTCACTGGGGAGAATGACGGCGTGGATCAATCCATCAATGAACTCAACAAAATTGTTCATCGCTGCCAATCCGGCGATCAGACGGCATATAATCAGCTTTTTCGTCTGATCAAAACGGACGTTCACCGCGTGCTGATCAGTACCATCGGTCCAGACTCCGAACTCGAAGACATCATGCAAATCGCTTTCATGGAGATTTTCCGCTCCCTGCCACGTTTCCGGGGAGACAGCAAATTCTCGACCTGGATGTATCGACTGGTGGTCAATGTGGCGTTGCAGCATCTTCGCAAGCGAAAAGGCACCCCTGAACCGGTAGATATTTCGGAACGGGCCAACCAGTTGATCAATCCGGAAGATCCACCGGAAAAGCAGGTAAACCATCGCGAGCAGCTTCGAATCGTGAACGAAATACTCCAGGATATCGCTCCGAAAAAGCGCATCGTGTTCGTGTTGCATGAAATCGAAGGGCACAGCCCGGAAGAAATCGCGAAGATCGTCAACGCTTCCAAACTGACCGTTAAATCGCGCTTGTTTTACGCCAAAAAGGATTTCTACAAGAAACTGCGCCAGAAGGCGCTCTTGGAAAGCAGTCGAGTAGACAGCGGACCGGAAGAAACAGTGGAATAGTAAACATGACCGAAATCCGCACCACAACCGAACAATTGCAACGCTACATCAATGGGGAAGTCCCTAAAGATGAAGCCCTGCGCATTGAGCAGGAGTTGCAAACCTCCGCCGCGCTTCGACTGGAATTGGATACCCTTCGTAATCTCGACCACTTGCTTCCCCAGGCGCTGGATCTCTACCAGCCCAGCGAAACAGACTGGGAGCGCATCGAAGAGCGCCTGTTTACAAGCCTCCGAACGGAGCAGCGCCAATCGCGCCGCAGCAGAGCACGCTGGGGCTTGATCTGGGCGCCTGCCATTCTGGCGGCCATCGCACTGATCGCAATTACCACCGGCTTGTTCCACGTTACTCCACAAAGCGCTACACAACCTGGAATTGCCTCGCTGGACAACCTGATCGGAATCGATACCGGCAGCGAAGACTCCAGCGGGCTGACCGCTTCAATAGAAAACCTGGATTCCGGCGATCAAGCCAAGCTTGCTTTGATCGATCCGAACGGCCAACTGGTGCGCGCCGGAGATATTTTGAAGACCGATGCCAAAACCACACTGCGTTTCCGGCTGAATCAACGCGCCACCTTGACTTTGGGTGAACGTTCGGAACTTCGCTTTCACGAAAGCGGTGGCAAGGTTCATCCCTACCTGCATCACGGCGCAGTGGCAGTGGATGTTCTACATGATGAAAACGATCCCTTCCTCGTTTTCTCACAGGGAACACGGCTCGTCGATATCGGCACCCGCTTTATCGTCCGCTCCGACCGTAACGGCAACGGCTCGGTAGACGTTCTGGAGGGAGCCGTTCAGGTTCAGCGCGGCAATCGACAGCAGATCGACATCCGGGAAGGCGAAAACGCGTCCTGGCAAATCGGACAGAACCAGATCCAAGCGGGCACCGGGTTGACCGGTCGCGATCTGTTCGAACGACGTTTCGGCTTTACACCGGAACAGTCGCGGCAGGTGGAAAACCTGAATCGTCCCGATCCGCGCATGAAGCTCAATACGCCTTCGCCGAAAACGAATGACCCACGTAACCGCCTCGAAACCGATCCGGTTCTCGAAGCTCGCCCAAAAGCGGTTGTGCAGCGCACCAGTTGGCAGTTGACGCTGGAAAACCTGGCAATGCCACAACGCGACGCCATCGGACGCTTTTATTCCGTAGTGGATAAGCAGATGCGCTCCGGCTATACCTTGCGGGCCATTGCCAATCTGAAAAACTTCATCAGTCAGCATCCCGGTCCGGAGAGCGAGAAAGCGCGTTTCCTGCTCGGCGAATGTCATCACAACCTGCAAGAGCACGGCGACGCCCTGCGCGCCTACCTGGCGTATATCACTCTATACCCGCAGGGAACCTGGATCGAAGTCGCCAAAGTGCGCTTTGCCGAAGCCCGCGACAAGATCAAATAAGCCGCAAGAACCGAACCTTCGGTTTAACAAAAATCCCGATACCGACTCCCTTTGACAAGAATCCTTGGCCGGTCACTCGTCTCCGTGCTACAGTGCCTACAACAAAAACAAGCTGCTGCTTTTCCGGAGTGAACGAAGATGACCGCGTATTTACAAGGCTTGCGCGTATTGGATTTTTCCAGGTTATTGCCCGGACCTTTCGCCAGTTTGATGCTGGCTGAAATGGGAGCGGAAGTAATTAAGGTCGAAGACACGGGCGTGGGCGATCCGGCCCGGATGGCGCCACCACTGATCGAAGGGCGCGGGGCGCTGTACGAAAGCCTGAACGTCGGGAAAAAGAATCTGTCGATCGATCTCAAGCATCCCAAAAGCCGTGAAGTGATCTGGCGTCTCGTGAAGCACTATGATGTCGTATTGGAAGGCTTCCGCCCCGGCACCATGGCCGGCTTCGGTCTTTCGTACGAAGATCTTCGCGAAGTCAACCCGGAAATCATCTATTGCTCGCTGACCGGTTACGGCCAGCAGGGCGCATTCGCCACCCGCGCCGGACACGACTTGAATTTCCAGGCATTGGTGGGGCTGGTGGAAATGACCGGCGTTCGTAACGGCGCACCCGCCATGCCGGGAACGCAGATGTCCGATCTGGCCGGTTCCTATGCCGCCGTGCTCTCCATCCTGGCGGCGGTGTTTCGTCGTATGCGCACCGGCGAAGGCGAACATCTGGATGTGTCGATGTGCGACGGGCAGATCGCGCTGATGCCAATTCAACTGGCGGAAGTCATGGCGCAAAACCAGCGGCCCGCACGCGGCGAGACGCTGCTATCGGGGCGCTATCTCTGCTATAACCTGTACGAAACGAAAGATCAGCGCTACATGTCGCTGGCGGCACTGGAACCCAAATTCTTTCAAACGCTGTGTGAGTTGCTCAAGCGACCGGATCTGATGGAGCATCAATACGACCGCATCGCGGAAAATACCGTGGCGTATCAAGAATTGCAGGCGCAATTCCGCAGCCGCACACAGAAAGAATGGGTGGAGATTCTCGCAGACGTCGACACCTGCTGCGAGCCGGTGCTGAACCTTGCAGATGTACCTGAGCACCCGCATTTCAAGTCGCACAAGCTGTTCGAGGATGTCGCAGTCGGGGATTCCAAACTGACGCGCGCTCGGGCCGTTCCAGCCTTGCAGCAGCACGGCGCATCGTTATCCCCGGCGGCCTTTTTGGGAGAACATACTCGCGAAATTCTAATGGAGAGCGGCTATACCGAAACAGATATAGCCGCCTTGTGTGACGATGGCGTGGTGCGCATCAAAAGTTAAGCCAATAGCGTATCCAGTTTGCCCTGACGTTCCAATTCATAGAGATCGTCGCAACCGCCCACATGCAGATCGCCGATGAAGATCTGCGGCACGGTGCGCCCACCGTTACTGCGCGTAAGGCATTCTTCCGAGCGCGAGGGGTCTTGATCCAGGCGAATCTCGTTGTAGCTTGCACCCTTGGATTGCAGCAGTTTCTTGGCTCGAACGCAGTAGGGACAGAACTGAGTGGTGTAAATATCGATTTTGGGCATGTAAGCGACTCCTCGTTGCAGATAATCTATTCGACGCGTCAGTGTAGCGGAATTTGCACGCAATTAAAAGGATGCACCGCCGAATACGCCGCTTTTTTGCGCAACATACATGGCGGTAAGCAGTGCCTGAAAGACCAGCCACAGCAAAAAGATCGGCCTTGCTTTCACGGTGTCACGCAGGCTCAGCCACAAAATCGGAATCACCGGCAGGAAAAAGCGTTCCCAGGTATGCGGGATAAAGGCCAATAAGCCGAAATGGGCAAACGCGATCCAACTGCCGACATGCTTCAGCCGGTACAACAGAGCCGCCAAAACAATGACTCCGGCGGACCACAACGCCGCCTGGGCCAGTCCCAATAGCCACAGTGGCAGTCCCTTGCTGGCCGCTTTCAGAAACAGCTTGGCGATCACACCGGAAACGTTTCCCGCCTCGATGCCCACCGGATCGGCGATATAGGGCCAGAAAATCAGATGCAGTGACGCCACGGCAGCAAGGAGCCATAACACCGGCGACACGCGCCGGGCAAGCGTCCAGGCCACCGGCAGAAACCAGAATCCCAAAAAGAGCGGCACGAAATCCAGCATGCGCCAATTGATTCCGCGCACGGCGTTTTCGCGAAAATCAGGTGGATTGCTGCCACCCCACAACCAGAACAGTCCCAGTAGCGCAAACACCGGCAGCATTAGTAGCGCGCCCTGGGCTAGACTGCGGCCACGGTCCTTGCGCCAGGACGGCAGCAGGTGAAACAAGGTGAAATGCGCCAGCACTCCGGCCACATAGGAAAGATAGACCTGGCGGCTGCATACGGCCAGTGACGCGAACAGCGCAAATACAAGCAGGCTGGAATATTCCTTCTTCCGTTCGAAACGAAGATAGAACGCCAGCGCCAGTAAGGCCGTAACCAGCGCCGGAATCATGGTGTAAATGGTGTAGCAGCGATACAGAAAATAGGGTTGCAATACGATCAACCCCAGTAGCAGCGCGGTCCTTCCGGTCGGTTCGTCCCGCAATACGCGCCATAGAATGACTACGCAACCCAGACCAAGCAACAAGGAAAGCAGTCGCAATGCGGGGAGGCTGTCGCCGAAAAGCTGCCCCCATACGGACCACAGCATGTAAGGCACGGGACCGGAGGCGCTGTGATAGTGTTGCAGATCGAATGCCGGAAACTGGTCGATGTACTGCTGGATGGCGGGCAGGTGAAAGGCCGGTTCATCCAGATCGGGCGGCTGAGACAGACCCAGCCACAGCGCCGGAGCGGCGATCAACAGCAGGAAAAACAGCAGCACCGCCACGCGGCTTGAGGAAACCTTTTCGGACATATCCGACCCCGAAGCGCTTGTATAGCGGTTCTCAATCATTTTTAGCCATTAATTTGAATAATGTGTGCCATAGTCTTACGCGATCGAAGATCGTGGAAGGCTGTGTGTCTTCTTGTAGTTACACACGGCCTTCCGGAATTTCCATTCCGTGAGACCATGGCACATCGTGATTACTCGATGGACAGAAATGAGTAATACCTACTCTATTCACAACGCCAGTCTAGGCGATTGCCGCTTGTACGTCAATCGTTTGCGAAAGCTTCAGCGATGTTGCAGTCCCAGGCGCTCCCGGCACTGCTCGACCGTGGCCACTTCGCGCCCCTGATCGCGCACCATGCGTGCGGCCTTGGCGACCAGATCGCCGTTGCTCTCTGCCATTTCGCCGGCGGAAAGATAGAAGTTGTCCTCCAGTCCCACGCGCACGTTGCCGCCCAGGCTGATGGCGGCGGCTACCAGTCGCCACTGATCGTGGCTGATGCCGATCAGTTCCCAGTCGCTCTGTGGCGGCAGCATCTCCACCATACGCACCAGATTCGGCACCGTGGGCGCAATGCCGCCGAGTACACCCATGATCAGGCTGTACTGGTACGGCGGCTTCAATAAACCCATGTCGATCAGCGGGTAACTGTTGCCGATATGCCCCATGTCGAAGCATTCCATCTCGGGTTTGACGTCTACCCCGTTCATGGCTTCGACGATCGCCTTGATTTCCGAAAAGGGATTGGGAAAAACGAACTCGAAGACGAAGTCCTTACGCTTGGGATGATACTTGGCGTAGTTCATCGAACCCATGTTCAATGCGCCAATGGCGGGTTTGACTTCCTTGATCGGGTTGACTTTCATATCGGTTGTGATGCCGACCGCACCGGTCGAGAAATTGGTGATGATGGGACAGGCATCGACGATGGCGTCGTGAATGTTGCGATAGTCCTGCACGTCGTAACTGGGTTTGCCGTCGGGCGTGCGGGCATGAATGTGCACCACCGCCGCACCTGCTTCATAGGCGCGCTTGGCTTCGGCGGCGTATTCTTCGGGAGTATAAGGAATCGCCGGGCACTGTTGGCGATTGGCCACCACGCCGGAAAGCGCGCAGGTAATCATGCAGGGGCGTTCGTAATTCTGATTGTCTTTGATCCACATCGACATAGCAGGCTTCCTTTTGTATGAGTTCGATTATCGGTTCTTCCAAACCGGTTCGCGTTTCTGGAAAAAGGCGGAAAGTCCCTCGGCGGCGTCTTCGCTTTGAAAGATTTTTCCCAGTTCATCCGCCAGAAAAGGAAAGGCATTTTCCAAGTCCATTTCTTCCGCCGCAGCCAGCGCCTGCCGTCCCGCCTGAATCGCCAAAGGCGCATTCTTGGCTATATCCGCCAGCGTTTCTTCCACTTCGCGGTCCAAATCTTCCGCTTCGTAGGTGCGCGTGATCAATCCCATGCGCTCGGCCTGTAACGGCGAGAGCATCCGCGCGGTGTAAATCATCTCCAACGCCTGCTTGCGTATGGCGTTTTTGAAAATCAGGGCTCCGATCATCATTGGGAACAACCCTACCTTAACTTCGGGCGTACCGATGTAGATGCCTTCTTTTGCATAAGCGATGTCGCAGGAGAGCATCAGCCCCATGCCGCCAGCCAGACAATGACCGTTGAGCCGCGCCACCAAGGGTTTGCAAAAACGGTTCAGTCGCAATAACAGATTTGCGTATTTCAATGCGCCCTGCTGCGGGCCGCCTTCGAATGCACCGGCCAGATCCGCACCCGAACAAAACGTCGTATCCCCCGCGCCGGTTAAGCAGACGACACGAATGCTTTCGTCCGCTTCGATGGCGTCCAGGTATTCGTTGAAGCGCTCGATCATGGCCACGCTGATGGCGTTGCGTTTTTCGGGCCGATTCAACGTGATCCAGGCCGCATGTCCTTTCACTTCATAGAGCAACTCGTCACTCATCGTCGCCTCCTTGCGCATCCCGGGTAACGTCCACCAGGATTTCACCCGGCGAGACTTTATCTCCCGCTTCGACGTTCACAGCCTCCACCACGCCGTTAAACGGCGCGGCCAATACCGCCTCCATTTTCATCGCACTGACCACGACCAGCCCCTGGCCTTTCGTAACCGCTTCACCCACGCTTACCAGTACGTTCACCACGACGCCCGGCATCTGCGGCGTTACCTGTTCGCTCTGACCGGTTTTGCTTTTTCGCCGACTGCCACTTTTGGACAGATCCTCGACGAAGCGCGCCCTGCCCCGCGAAAACACCCAAACACCGGTATCCGTCCGCACGGTGTAGAGCGTGGCAATGCGATTGTCGATTCGAACGACCTGCTTGTTTTCACTTTGCAGGCAGGGTTCGACCTTGTAAACGTTCTCACCAAGCCGGATCTGACCGTCAAGCTGCTCCAGTTCGAAGTCGCGTTCTGTGATGCGAATGCTTTCCGTCATGACCGCTCTCCTTTCCCGCTCGGATCGTACAGATCCCATTTACCCAGGCGTTCGAAAGGCGTCGCGATACCCTGTGCTGCACCATTGTATTGTACGGAACTTCTTGAAACAGCGGGAGCAAGTGTATAACCGACTGCCGCTTCCACATCCGCGTCATCACTCGGCGTCCATTCGCAAAAATGCTGCTCGATAAAATGCGTATGCGTTTCGCCTTGTCTGAAAGCGGGCGAGCGCAGCACGTCGAGCAGAAATTCCACCGGCGTAGCCACACCCAGGATCACGCATTCTTCAAGCGCCCGAATCATGCGTTGTATCGCACTGTTCCGATCCGGCGCAGTGGCAATCAGCTTGCCCAGCATCGGATCGTAATAAACCGGCACATCCAGACCGGTTCGAATGGCATGATCGAAGCGCACCCCCGGTCCTTCCGGCACAATCGCCAACAGGATCTTCCCCGGCGAAGGCAGAAAGCCCTTGGCCGCATCTTCCGCATACAGGCGGCATTCGATGGCGTGCCCTCGCAAGGTTACGTCCTGCTGTTGCAAGGACAGCGCCTGCCCGTCTGCAATCTGCAATTGCAGCCGCACCAGATCCAGGCCGGTGATCATCTCCGTGACCGGATGCTCCACCTGAAGGCGCGTATTGACCTCCAGAAAATAGAAGTTGTTGTTTTCATCCAGTAAAAACTCCACCGTTCCGGCATTGACGTAGCCAGCCGCCTTTACCAGCGCCACCGCCGCCTGGCCCATACGTTCGCGCAAATCCGCATCCAGCACCGGCGAGGGCGATTCCTCCACGATTTTCTGGTGACGGCGCTGAATGGAGCATTCCCGCTCGAACAGATGGATGGCATGGCCGTTTTTATCGGCCATAATTTGAATTTCGACGTGGCGCGGACGTTCCAGGTATTTTTCCAGGTAGATCGTGCCATCGCCAAACGCGCTTTTGGCTTCGCTGGCCGCTTGCTTTGCCGATTCGACAAGCAAAGCAGGATCGCTTACCACGCGCATTCCTTTTCCGCCACCACCCGCCGCCGCTTTGATCAAAACCGGATAACCGATTTCCTTGGCCGCCGCTTCCAGTTCTTCTGCGCTGGCATCCCGCTTTTCAAAGCCGGGAGTCACCGGCACACCTTGCGAACGCGCCAGTTCGCGCGCGGAGGTCTTATCGCCCAGTGCGGCCATCACCTCTGCCGCAGGGCCGACGAAAATCAGGCCCGCCTCATCTACCGCCCGAGCGAATTCCGGGTTTTCCGAAAGGAATCCATAGCCTGGATGAATAGCCTTGGCACCGCTTTCTTTGGCGGCCTTTAAAATGGCCTCGATATTCAAATAGCTTTGAGCGGGCTCCGCCGAACCGATACACACGGCGTCATCCGCCTGCAATACATGCGGGGTGTCGCTATCGGCATCCGAATATACCGCGATGGTACGAATGCCCATTTCCTTGGCCGTGCGCATCACACGGACGGCGATCTCTCCCCGGTTGGCGATCAGTAATGAATCGAACATCGATCTGCTCCTACATGCGGAAGGTGCCGTGACCCTGCTTGCGATCGTGCAGGGGATTATTCAGCGAAGCCGAAAGCGCCAGGCCCAGCACATCGCGGGTCTTGGCCGGATCGATAATGCCGTCGTCCCAGACGTTGGCCGTGCTGTGATAGGCATTGCCTTCCTTATCGGCTGTTTCGACGACAGGCTGCTTGATGGCCTGGACGAATTCATCCGGCAATGGATCTTGACCTTCGCGCTTGAGCTGGTCGTTTTTCACCGTCACCAGCACATCCGCCGCCTGCTCGCCGCCCATGACGCCGATTTTGGCGTTGGGCCACATCCACAAAAAGCGCGGCGAATACGCCCGCCCGCACATGCCGTAATTGCCTGCACCGAACGAAGCCCCAACGATCACGGTGAATTTCGGCACGGTGGCGGTGCTGACAGCATGCACCATCTTGTGGCCGTCTTTGGTGATGCCGCCGCGCTCGTATTCGCGCCCGATGATATAGCCGTTGATGTTCTGCAAAAATATCAGTGGGATGCCCTGGCGGTCACACAAAGAAATAAACTGCGTGGCCTTTAACGAGCTTTCTGAAAAGAGCACGCCGTTATTGCCCAGAATGCCAACCATGTAACCGTGTATATGCGCCCAGCCGCAGACCAGCGTCGGTCCGTATAGCTCTTTGAATTCCAGAAACTCGCTGCCGTCCACCATGCGGGCGATGACCTCGCGTACGTCGTATGGTGTGCTGAGCTTCTCCGGCACGATGCCGTAGATTTCCTTGCTGTCGTACAAGGGAGCTGCCGGTTCGCGCATCGGAATCCTGAACCGCTCGCCCGGCGGCAGCATGGCGACGATCTCCCGCAACTGCTCGATGGCGTCGGCATCGTCCTCGGCGATGTAATCGCTTACCCCACTTTCCGAACAATGCACGGAAGCTCCACCCAGATCCTCCGCGCTTACGACTTCTCCCGTGGCCGCCAATACCAGCGGCGGTCCGCCTAAAAAGATCGCACCGGTTTTCTTGACGTGTACGACATGATCGCTCATGGCAGGGACGTAGGCTCCACCGGCGGTGCACAGCCCCATCACGGCGGTGATCTGCGGGATGTTCAGCTTGCTCATGATCGCCTGGTTATAGAACACGCGCCCGCCGTCATCGATATCGGGAAAGATTTCCGATTGCAGCGGCAGATACGCACCACCCGAATCCACCAGGTTGATCATCGGCAGGTGATTTTCCATGGCGATGGTCTGGATACGCAGATTCTTTTTCACGCCCATCGGGTAGATCGTGCCGCCCTTGATCATCGGGTCGTTGGCGTTGATAATCACTTCGCGTCCGCTCACCACGCCGATTCCAGAACGCACACCAGCGCCATGCACTTTGCCGTCGTACATGCCGCGCGCGGCAAGGGGCGCCAGCTCAAGCCAGGGGGTATTCTTATCCAACAGGCGATCGAGCCGCTGCTGAACAGTCAACTTTCCCAACTGGGCGTTTCGATTGCGCGCCTTTTCCGAACGCTGTTCCCGCGCAATGCGCAGCTCCTCATTCAATTCCGAAACGAGTTTCTCCATCGCTTCGAAATTTGTACGATATACCGCACTATCCGGATCGATCCGACTATCCAACACCGGCATCGTTACACCTCGTAGCGCTTGAGTAAATCATCGGCGATCTGCAACTTGGCCTGACCCGCCGTCGTTCCTGCCAGCAGCAGATAGCGGCTGTCGGCCACGAAACGCTCGAAATCCGCACCGCTGCGATAGCCTTCCACACCGGCGATCTGTAGCGCCGCCTGCGCGACTTCGTGGGCCGATTCCCCGCAGAAGACTTTGGCGCTTTTCACCACCGTTGACGCTTCGAAATCGCCGCTTTGCAACAGCCACGCCGCCCGAAGCAGCATCCACTCCGCCGTCTGGTTCAAAGTCAACAATTCCGCCAGTTTATAGCGCACCTGCTGACGCGCCATCTTGGAGCGCCCCTGCTCCGTGGTTTTCTCCGCATTGGCGCGAGCGGCAGTAAACGCCGCCTGCATCACGCCTGCCGCCGCTGCGCACAATCCCAGATCCTGCAAGGCGTGTAGTTGCTGCAACGCTCCGCTTGATTTGTCCGGGTTGCTGCAACGTTCCCGGCTGATCGCAACTTGTTCAAAGGTAACATCGGCAAAGGCCAGCGCATGCAAACCGCTACAGCGCACTCCGCTGCTTCGTGAAACACCATGAGCGCTCGCTTCGACCAGCACCAGCACCGGCTTATCGTTAAACTGTGCTTCGATGGCGAACCATTCCGCCAGCGCAGCCAATGGAACCATGCTCGCATGGCCGGACAGGCTGTAACCTTCTCCGCTTTCCTCCAAAATTGGCGCAGACTGCGAATCGACCAGCACGGTACTTACCAGCGCCTCACCCGGTTTGGGTGGATAGCAGTCCGGCAGCAGAGACGCCGCCTGCGTGAACAGGCGCGTTTGTTGTGCAGCCAGTGCCAGTGCGGCGTTTTGCTTGGCCAGTTCGATTTCCAGCGCGGCCAACAGACTGACGTCCGCCTCTTTCAATTGCTGCTGCGCCAGTTCCCAATATCCGCAGCTTTCCAGCTTTTGCAGCAATGTTTTCCAGCGCGCCGCCAGTTCTTTATCGTCTGCCTGCGACGCCAATAGCAGCGCCGAAAGCATCTCCTCGGTAAACAGTTCACGGATGGATTCGATCCGTTCTTTACTTTGCTTGGGCCATTCGAAGTTCATTGCCCGCTCCTCACATTAATTTGGAAATGACGAGTTTCTGGATATCGCTGGTGCCTCCGCCGATCGGCGCCAGGCGACCGTCGCGGAAAACGCGCTCCACCTCGTATTCATCGGTATAGCCATAGCCGCCGTGCAACAGAACGGCGTCATTCAACGGTGCCAGCGACCAGTCACCCACGAACAGCTTGGCCACCGCCGCTTCCAGATGATTCAAGGGCCGCCCCTGATCCTTGCACCAGGCGATGCGATAGACCAAAGTGCGCGCCGCCTCCATGAAGATCTTCAGGTTGGCGATTTTCTCTTTCACTGCGTCGAACTGCCCGATGGCCCGACCAAACTGCTCCCGTTCCTGCGAATAGCGCACGCATTTTTCCAGCACATTCTGTACGCTTCCGATAAACGGTGCGATCAAGGCCGAGCGGTCCCATTCGACCGTCTGCATGGCCATTAAAAATCCGGCTCCCTCGAAACCCAGCAGATTCTCGTGCGGGATCAGGCAGTCTTCGAAAGCCAGTTCGGAAGTTGGCGAGGTACGCACGCCCATTTTATGCAGGTTGCGGCTGACACTGAAACCGGGCGTGCCTTTTTCCACGATGAACGCGCTGATGCCTGCGTGGCCGCCTTCCGGCGAGGTCTTGGCGTAGATCACGGCGACATCCGCAATGGAACCGTTGGTGATAAAGATCTTGCTGCCATTCAGCACGTAGCCTTCATCCGTTTTATCCGCCCGCGTGCGCAAGGCGGCCACGTCGCTGCCAGCACCCGGCTCGGTCAGCCCCATGCAGCCGATCCATTCGCCGCTGGCCAGTTTTGGCACGTATTTCTGTTTCTGCTCTTCGCTGCCGTGACTGAAAATCGTGTCCGCGCACAAATAGGTATGCGCGCCATAAGAGAGCGTCAACCCGCCATCGACTCCGGCCTCGCCTAGCGCCTCGCCGGCCAGAATGCAGGTCATGACGTCCGCGCCGCTACCGCCGTAGCTTTCCGGGAAATGCAGACCCAACAGGCCCATTTCCCCCATTTTGCGCCAGGATTCGAAGTCGAATTGCTGGGCGCGCTCGTGCTCCAGTACGCGCGGCACGATCTCCTTGCGTGCGAACTTAACAACCTGATCTTTAAACAGGCGTTGTTCCTCGGTCAATGCAAAGTCCATGGCTTCCTCCACAGGTTATACAATCGCTGTTATCGGGGACGTGCTCCCGATAAAAACAGATCCAGTAATCCATCTTTAATGTTGCGCTTCATGCGCGCGCCATCGATGGCCTGGTTTTCCAGCACCATCGACGACAAGAACGTTTCCAAACCACCCAAAAAAAGATAGGCCAGATAATGCGCCTTGATATCCGTGCGTAACTCTCCGTTTTCCTGAGCATTTTTAATCAGGTTCACTGTGCGGGCGATGAAGTTTTTAAAATGCGTCAGGCGTTCGGGATTCAGGTTGTGGCTTGAACGGCTGAATTCGGTAATGAAAATATGCACCAGATCCGGCTGGTGTTCGTAGGCATCCAGAAAGTATTCGATCAAGCTGGCCAGTTGCTTTTCGATGCCGTGCACATCTTCTGCGATGCGGTCAAGCTCTGCAAACAGGCTTTCGTTCCAGCGGGCGAAAATGGCGTCGAACACGCCGTCTTTATTGGCGAAATAGTGATAGGCCAACCCATAGCTGATCTCCGCCCGGTCTGCAATATCCGCCATGCGGGCGCGATGAAAGCCCTTTTCCCGGATGACCTGACAGGCCGCCCGTAATATCAGATCCTCACGCGCCTCACCTTTGGGTGTGTGGCCGTTCTGCTTACCCATGCTGCTACATCCTTCCAGATTGATTTTTTAATCCGGTAAAAAAGCTAACAGCCATTGATTGACTTGTCAATCAATTTTGTGGGAAAGAAAATTTGAGGGGAATTTTGCTGTGCGCTGTTCTATCGAAAGGAAAAGATGGGCATGGTAAATGCCCATCCTACAAATCCAAAATTACTCTATCCAACCGGAATCACATCAGATTCCGATTCCATTGGCATGTGGTTCTTCCGCTTTGGGTATTTCGCCGATCTGTTCAATCGAGTAATTCTGCCCATCGAAGCGAATCTGCGTGATACTCTCCTGAATCACCGTTTCGATCACCACCGGGCGATGCCAGACGCGTTCCAGGTTCCGCAACGTATCGCGCGCATAATCCAGTTTCAAGTCCACCCCTTCGTGCTGGTGAACCAGATACAGTTCCCCGCGATTCTGATAGTTGCCGTCGGTGACGTAAATGAAGGGATTTCCTCCATTGGTGAGGTTTGTCAGCAACATCTGCTTGATGTCCTCGAAGCGCCGCGAGGTGACTTCCCAGCGTTCCTGTCGTTTGTTGTAACCGTAGGTAAACAGCTTGTGTTCGATGCAGAATTCCGGCGTAAGAAACTCATCGATGAAGGTCACGTCGTTGTAGAGCTTGCGCACCTCGAACATTTTCTCCCTACCCAGGCCCAGTTGCTTGTCCCAATTGAGTTTTTCGCTCATATTGTCGCATTCGGCATACTCGCGCCCGAAGCGGCCCTTGTTCCAGCGCTCCTCGATATCCAGGAACAACTCCAACCCCACCTTGTACGGATTGAAATTCCCTTTGCTCATGGCGATTACACCGGAGTGATGATCGGCATAGCTGATGATCTCGGAGGCATCGACCATATGCTTGGTCATGATCTGGCTGTGCCAGTACACCGCCCAGCCTTCGTTCATGATCTTGGTCATCCATTGCGGCGCAAAGTAGTAGGCCTCTTCGCGGATAATGGAAAGAATATCCTGCTGCCAGTCTTTGAGCGGCGCGTGATCGATCAGGAACTCAAGCACGTCGCGCACCGGTTCCACCGGAAAACGCTGCTCGCTATCTTCCTTTTCCTTGCGCATCTTTTCTTGCTGCGCCTCGATATACTCCTTCGGGTTCACATAGTTTTCCATGTACTTCTTGGTTTTGATGCGCGGGATTTCCTGCGCCAGCTTCTGCTCTTCTTCCGTCAGAGGACGCGCCTTGCGGGAAATATGCGTAGCGTGAGGATCGATCAAATTTTCCAAGGAGAGCGCCTGGTCGAGAAAGGTTTCCACCTCTTCGATGCCGAAACGATCGATATAGCGCCGGATGCGGGCGGCATGATTGGCCATTTCGTCGATCATCTTGCGGTTTGTAGCACTGAAGTACAGGTTGTTCTTGAAGAAATCGCAGTGGCCATACACATGCGCCATCACGGTTTTCTGATCGTATACCGGATTGCTGTTTAGCAGATAGGCATAACAGGGGTTGTTGTTGATCACCATTTCGTAGATCCGCTGCCCGCCGAAGATGTACCCTTTGTAGAGCTTTTCGTATTCCATGCCGTAGCGCCAGTGCGGGTAGCGCGTAGGAAATCCGCCATAGGCGGCGATTTCCGAAATCTGCCGATAATCCAGCAGTTCGAAAATGGTGGTATAGAAGTCCAGGCCGTAATCTTTAGCGATTTGCTCGATCTGGGTGCGTATCGCTTCCAGTTCCGGAGTCAGCATCGCAAATCCTTTCCTGCCGCCGAAGCCAAGTCCGACAGCTTATTTTCCTTTACCCAGAAAATCCTTGATCGAGTTGTAGATCGCCTCTTTATCGGGGATCTCGCTCAACACCAGATTTTCCGTTTCCTTGATCGACGCCTTCAAATCCAGAATATACTGCCCGCTACCGAAAAAGGAGCGCACCTGGCCGTAACCAAACAGGTTAACGGCAGGCAGCAATTTCTTTTCCAGCAGTTCCATGCAAAGCTGGGTATCGTCGGTGGACCAGTTATCGCCGTCGGAAAACTGAAACACGTAAATGTTCCAGTCGCTGGTCGGGTAATCCTCTTCCATGATCTCCAACGCCAGTTTGTAACTGGATGAAATCACGGTGCCGCCGGATTCCTTGGTACGGAAAAAGGTGTCCCGGTCGACCTCGCGGGCGGTGGCGTCGTGAATGATGTAACGGCTTTCCAAGCCTTTGTATTGGCTTTGCAGCCAGGTATCGATCCAGAAGGATTCGATACGCACCATCTCCTTCTGCTCGTCGCCCATCGAACCGGAAACATCCATGATGTAGAAAATGACGGCGTTGTACTGCGGCTCCGGAATGGTTTTCCAGCTCCGGTAGCGCTTGTCTTCGCGCACCGGCACCACGATGGGCCGATCGGGATTGTAGATGCCGGTCGAGATATGACGCTTGAGCGCTTCGCGGTAGGTCCGTTTAAAATGGCGCAACGACTCCGGACCGGTTTTGCGGATGCCCCGGTACTTGTCGACCGTATAACGGATCTTGTCCGCACCTTTCGGTTCGATGCGCGGAAGCTGCAACTCCTCGCCCAGAATCTCGGCCAGTTCTTTTAAGGTGACTTCCACTTCCAGTTCGTGTTCGCCGGGCTGATCTCCGGCTTCACCCTGCCCGGAACCTTCACCCTCTTCGCCGCTATCCAGCGGATCGCCCGGTTCGCCATCGCCCTGGCTGACACCGCCCTGCTCCTGCGGACCGAATTTGAAACGCGGGATGTCGATCTGCGGAATCGGAATGGAAATGGTATCCTTGCCGCGCCGACCGATCATCTCGCCTTTGGTGACGTATTTTTTCAGATCCCGCTTGATCGCACCGCGCACAATCTGCTTGAATCGAGCGTGATCTCCTCGAATAGTCAGGACGCCCATGATTCCTCGCTTCCCGGTTATCGCTATCTATGACGCAGCTTTCAGCCCTTCGAGTCGCCGCGAGCGAAGATGCTCGCCACGTAATTGAGCACGTCGGTGGCCGACTGCTCGTTGTACCCGTAGTTCTTGATCAAGCGGCTTTTCACGATATCGATCTTTTCCTGCGCCTCTTTGTCCACCACATTGGAGACCAGACTGGTCAGCTTGATGGCGTCTTTCTGATCTTCGAACAGTTTCATTTCCAAGGCGCGATCCAGCCGCTCGTTGCTGCGATAATCGAACTGCTTGCCATCCAAAGCCAACGCGCCGATGTAGTTCATGATCTCCCGCCGGAAATCATCCTTACGCGTTTCGGGAATGTTGATTTTCTCCTCGATCG
Source organism: Myxococcota bacterium (assembly GCA_965140415.1). GTDB lineage: Bacteria > Myxococcota_A > SURF-8 > SURF-8 > SURF-8. The sequence continues at coordinate 671,492 of OZ223209.1, read as the reverse complement.
AACGCATCAGGCGCTCGTCCGGCTCATCGAAGTGACCGGTGTAAGGATTCTTGATCTTCTCCCGCAGCGTGTACGCCTTGATGTTGTCCACATAGTTGGAACACAATTTGCGGATGGCGTCTTCATCGGCGCTGATGGCGCGCTGCACTTCGTTTTTAATGATCTCTTCGTATTCCTTCTTGACCACCGAAAGCAGTTCCCGGTACCGGTCCCGATCCTTTTCGTTGGTGATCAGCGAATGGTGCCGCAATCCGGCTTCCAGTTCGTTCATGACCATGAAGGGGCTGATGTGGCCCTCGTCGGCAAAACGCACCAGCGTGTTGCTGATTTTGTCCTGAATGAAACGCGGACTGATGCCCTGCATGCCTTCGCTGCTGCCGCTTTTACGAAGCTCCACTACGGTGTCTTCCGTGAAATCGGGCAGGGAGCGACCGTCGTACAGTTTCATTTTCTGTAGCATCGTAATGGTGCCCTGCGTCGGTTCCTCCAAACGCGTCAGCACCGCCCACATCGAGGCAACCTCGAAGGTATGCGGCGCGATGTGCATGGGAATCTTCTTCTTTTCGTAGTCTTTCTTGTAGATGTTCGTTTCGTGCGTCATGCGCGTGATGTAGGGAATGTCGATCTTGACGGTTCTGTCGCGTAGCGCCTCCATGTACTCGTTGTTCTGCAACTTCTTGTATTCAGGCGCATTGGTATGACCGATGATGACTTCATCGATATCGGTCTGGGCGAATTTCTTCGGTTTGATCATATGCTCCTGCGACGCTCCCAGCAGATCGTAGAGGAAGGCCACATCGAGCTTCAACACCTCGATGAACTCGATCACACCCCGGTTGGCGATATTGAACTCACCATCGAAGTTAAAGGCGCGCGGATCGGAATCGGAACCGTATTCCGCGATTTTGCGGTAGTTGACATCACCCGTCAACTCGGTGGAATCCTGGTTCTTTTCATCCTTGGGCTGGAAAGTACCGATGCCGACACGGTCTTTTTCGCTTAACGAAATGCGGCGCACCTTGATGTGCTTGGTCAGCATCTTGGCCCAATCGCCATCGTAACGTTTGCGCAGGTTGTGGAAGTAATAACGACAAACCGGACACAGCCCGCCCTCTACATTGTAGCGATAGGGTTTGCTGTCGCTGCCGCTGGAAGGCAGCAGATCCGCCAGCAATTCCTCGCGATACTCTTCCGGGATCAGGTGCAGCGGTTCTTCGTGCATCGGACAGGGAACCAGACCATCCGGTCCGAAATCCTTTGGAATATCCCAGGCATAGGAGTATAGCGCGCCTTCGTTCTGGCGTGAGTAAGCCTCCATGCCGCGCTTCAACAGTCGCACGATGGTGCTTTTGGCGGAACCCACCGGACCATGCAGCAGAATGACACGCTTTTCGGTTCCATATTGCTGCGCGGCAGAGCGGAACAGGTTGACCAGCTTCATCAGTGGAATGTCGATGCCGAAAACGGCGTCGCGCCCCTTGCCAATGGGATCATCGAAGAAGTTATAGTGCGTGATCTTCTTCTTGGCATCGACGTATTCCGTGAAGCCGTAGGAGATGATCATGTCGTACATACGCTGGAATGCGGTCCGCACAATATCCGGCTGCTGGCGAACGATGTCGAAATAATCTTCCAGCGAGCCTTCCCAATTGAGGTTGCGGAACACTTCCTGATCCAGTCGACTGGATAAAGTATCGAGAAGTTTTTGACCATTTGCCATGGTGCCCATCCCTTTCTTATCCTGGTTTGCATTCGGCGAAATCGAATACCCATCATAGATGTTAGAACCGATTGGTGCAGGTCTTCATTCCAAAAAGCGTGAGCCCGCCGTATTTTTGCGGCTCGTATTCTATTAGAGTAGCATACATGTTTCGGTATGTCACAGAATTGTCATAAGTAATTTTATAAGATGTGTATGGTTGGAAGGGTCCTAATTTCATTTTTGCGAAGCGAATGTCATTCCCCGCGCATGCGGAGGAATCCAGTAGGATTTCCCGCGTTGGAGCATGGGCTCCTGCCCTGCTCCTCACGTTTGTCTTCATGGTCGGGACACAATCCCTAGCCGGAAACTGATGGTTCAAGACGGGAGCCTTGAACCATCCTAATTTCCCAAATTATTTCAAACACTTTGCTAGTGACCGGATGAGGCCACAGACAGCCAATCCACCTTGGAAGCGGGGGTAAGGTGAAGCAGATAGCGTTGCACGACCTGCTTGGCGGATGCGCCTTCTTGCGGCGCATCGATGTGAGCCAGGATTTCCGAATTCACATAGGATTCCAACAGCGTAGCCATCCCTCCTTCGGGAACAGTGCGAAAATCGAGTACGGTATACAACTCGAACCCTTCCGCTGTTTTTGCTTCGGGAACTGATTCAACAGACTCCGAAGTTTCCTGAGCGTTTTCAGCCTTTTCATCTTCAGTGGACTTTTCCTGAGCAGCTTGAGTTTCTCTGGCAGGCGGCGCCGGAGCCAGCACGGTAATCAACACATGCCGTCCAGGAGTAGTGCTTGTCTCTTCCGGATTTGCCCAGTGAAAACGCAGGTTTTTCGCTTTTAGAACTTCTTCCAGCGAACTTGGCCAGGTCGGGTCAACCGTATGACCGATTTCCGAATCCAGGTGTAAAACCAGCGAACTGGCCGGTTGACAGGCTTCTTGTGCCTGTTGCAAACCGGCTTGAGCATCGGCATTTTCGCCATTCATTTGAAGCACCGCCTGGAAAGCGGCATAGGCCAAGAAGCTTTCCTTGGCTTCCAGCGCTTTCTTCCCATCCTTTAGCAAGCCACCTATCAGTTTCTTTTCCAAGGCTTTTTGCTTGGACATGCAGGGCTTGTATTGGGAGGCTTCATAGCAAAGCCGATACTTGTTCCGGGCAGTCAGTTTGTCTCCGTCTTTAGTGGCTTTTTGGGCCTGCTTTACAAACTGTTTGCGAGCCTTCGTGCGTGCTTTGCGAATATCGCGTTTGGCGCGCCTTCCTTCTTTTGGAATCTGCAACACTGCCGCAAACGCCTTTTCGGCATCCTCGATCTGACCGGCGAGTAACAAGGTCTCGCCCTGTGCGACAAGGCGCTTGGCTTGATCATGATTGACTTGCGCTTCGCTCCGCTTGCGCCAGGCTTGGATGGTTTTATTTTCCGGCCAGTCCTTTTCTGCCTGTCGAAAGAGTTCCAGAGCCTGTTCATAGTTGTTTTGGTCGGTCTTTAGCCAGGCTTCTTCCAGTAAAGCCACCGTCACAATGCGCTTGGACAGCAATTCTTCCAGGTCACGATCCAGCGACTTGGCATTCGAGAACGACTTCCGGGCGGCAGAAAACTGCTTGCGAGCAAGCGACATTTCCGCCTGATGAATGTGATGCTGGCTCATGATACGCCGACGTTTGATCAGGTCAAGCTGCCCTTTTGCAGCCTGAACCAGTACGCCATCGGCAACCATTGCCATGAAGTGCTCGTCTGCCTGCTTGAGTTGCACTCCTTCGATCAACTCGGTACCTTTTCGATATCGCTCGATATTGGCTAACAGTTCCGCCGCTTTACGATTTCCAATGTCATAGCGAAGAGCCTTATCCAGCGCGTCGAAAGCCGGTCCGAATTGATTGGAACGATAGTAATTCTCGCCGGAAATCGTTAACCGGTTAGATTTGGTACGGTATTTCTTTGCAGCAAGTTTCGATTCATTGATCAGGTAATGGGCGAGGTTGCGGTGCTCCTGCGCCTTTTGACGAAACCAGTTGAAGGAATTCAGATCTTCCTGGCGGTCGCATTGGCAATGCTCGCGTAGAAACTCCTCCGTGCCCCGCAGTTCCTGTAACAGTTCGTGCATCGATGTCTGTAGCCCGTCGAAGAAAGTCGCTTCGCTCGCCTGATCGAATTCCTGCCGAGCAGCATCCAGTCTAGGGGCCAGGGCTTCAATCTGCCAGCGGATGTAGGCGTTGAACGGGAGAACATCACCTTTTCCTTGCAGTATCGCTTGCTGGAAATGCTCGTGCGCCGCCTTCGTATCACCCGCTTTGGCGGAATCATACGCTTTGGGCAGTTCCGGGTTCTGGTAGCAAGCCTGCACGACAAGCAGCAAACCGATGACGAGAACGTTGATTGCGTAAGACTTCATTGTGCACCAGAACATACAACCCCCTTATACACGGCTGAGTTTTCTGCATTATTCCAATTAACCGGACGTATTCTGCCATAGAAACAGGAAAAACGCCACTGCGTTCGACTGTAACCCGTGAGATATTGCACTAGGGCTCAGGTGGCTGGGTAATGGGCGAATAATAACTATAGGGAGGACGTTCCGCCGGCTGACCGGTCTTTTTTTCATACCAGGCCGCCAGCACTTCACGCACGATAGGCGCGGCCCAGCTTCCATGTTCGCCATGCTCCACAATCACCGCCACGACCAGTTCGGGATCTTCCACCGGACCGTAACCAACGAACCAGGCATGGTCTTTGAGCAGGTAGTCGTCTTGCATACGCTTGTCTTTCTGCAAACGAACGACCTGCGCGGTACCGGTTTTTCCGGCAAACTGCGGCACGATCAAGCGCGAGAGATACCCGGTTCCCCCCTTTTCATTGGGAACTGCCGCCAAGCCATCCTGCACCGCTTTTAACGCTTCGGGAACCAGCGACAGTTTACGTTTTATCTTGGGCTGGGAAACCTCCAGTAACTGTCCATCAGGCTGACGCACTTCTCGAATCACCTGCGGCTGCCAAAGCGTGCCGCCGTTGGCGATGGCTGCATATGCCAAGGATAACTGCAAGGCATTGACTTTCAAGTCTCCTTGCCCGATGACGTGCGAAAACGTGTCGCCGGTGGACCAGGGACGTTTGTGCGTTTTTCGATGCCACTTCTCACTCGGCAAGACGCCGTCGGTTTCGTTGTTGATACCGATCCCGCTTTTTTTTCCGAAACCGAAATCCATGGCCAGTTGATAAATCGGTTCGAAACCGATGGTTTCACCCACGCTATAGAAATAGACATCGCAGGATTCCTTGATGGCCTTGCGCAGATCGACCCAGCCATGACCGACGCGTTTCCAGCAATGGAATCCATGTTTCCCAAGGAACTTCACACCGTTGCAGGTAGCGCCCCAATGCTCGTCGATCTCCGGCTGTTGCAGACCGGCAAGCGCAGGGATAACCTTGTATGTCGATCCGGGATAATAGGACGCCTGCGCTACTTTATCCATCATCGGGTCCAGGATGGAATTTCGGTACCGTTCCCATTCGAGTTGGGAAATCCCGCTGACGAATTGGTTGGGATCGAAGCCGGGTGCGGAGTAATACACTTTGACGAAACCGGTTTTCACCTCGATCGCCACCACGGCTCCGGCCTTGGCATTGAAGGTCGCCGCCGCGACCTTTTGCAAGTCCAGATCCAGCGACAGCACTACATTTTTTCCCTGTTCCGATGCGGAACCGGAATCCCCTTTTAGCAGCAGGTTTGCCTGTTTGTTGCTCTTTACACGACCTGTAGCATCCACCACCACACGTTGCAAACCGTAGGAGCCATGCAACGGTTTTTCAAGCGCCAGTTCGATTCCGCTCTTGCCGATTTGATCTGTCGGGAAATACTCGGGATTCTGCTTGATTTCGCGGTCGGAAATGCGCCCGACGTATCCGACTACATGCGAAGTCAGTTCCCCTTGCGGATAATGTCGGCGGGGACCGGGCCGCACGGCGACTCCAGCTAATTCAAGTTTATGGCTTTCTAAAACAGCGAGTTGATCGCGTGAAATGTCGCTATCGACCATAATTTCCCGAAAGCGTAACAATCCCCGGCTTTTTTCGGCAGAGTGGCGAATGCGCAGGCTCTCCTCGCTGCTTAGGTTCAAATAGCCTTCCAGCTTGATCAGGATATCATCCAGATCTTTGATGAAAGCCGGTGTGACATACACATTGTAAGCAGGAATGTTTTCCGCTAAGGGACGGTGTTGTGCATCGTAGATGTTGCCGCGCAGTGGAATAACCACGCGCTCCTGCACGAAATTATGCTCGCTTAGCGAATGATAGTGCTCGCCTTTGAAAAGCTGGAGTTGCGCCAAACGCAGAATCAGCAGCGTAAAAACGATCAGTACGACAAGTGCTAACCATGGAAAGCGGTTTCGAAACTCTTTGACCACATTCAGGGTGGATTCAAGCCGCATGTCCGCAGATTTCCTGAATAAAAAAGGGCTCCAAAAGGAGCCCGTAGATAAGTCACCCTTACAAACTTACTTCACGTTACCGGCGTTTTCCTTCTGTTCGGCCTGCTCGCGTTCCTTGCGAGCTTTTTCCAGATCCTTGCGCAGAGCTTTGAGTTTGCTCTTTTTCTTTACGTCTTCAATCCAGAAAAAGCGCAGCTTTTCGCCTTCCATACGCGGACGCCTTCCACCCTTCATCAGGTGTTCGGCAGCCAGCTTGGCGCGCGATTTGACTTCGTATCCCAATTCCTCGATTTCGGAAATCGCCTTGTAGGCATCCAACGCATCCTGATAACGCTCGTTATCATACAGGAATTTCGCATAACGATCGAACCAGCGTCCGTTTTTCGGGTCTTTTTTTGACAGCCACTGGAACATCTTGACCGCCGTGGAATGCTCGGCGATGGGAATTTCCTGTTGAATGACTTCTTCTTTTTCCTTGCCCTTGTCATCGGTAATCGTGAGTTCTTCTTCCCGAATCAGAATATGCGGGGGCTGCGTCTCACAACCGGTGAACTGACAGAACTTTTCGACGGCCTGCGGATAGGCATCCCATTCGGCCAGGTAGGCGATGAAGCGGTAATAGGCTTTGTCGACATAGGGTTTCGCGTTGAGCTTGCGGCACTTGAAAGCCTTCAACTCTTCCACGATCTTGTCCCAGGTGCCTACCGTTTTGGTTTCGCCCAGTACATTCAAGTAGTTCTCGGCCCGGCGCACGCAATCGGCGTCGGCTTCTTCTTCCATCTTGACCTTAGCCTGACGGATCATTTCCTCGGCTTTGATGTACTGTTCGCCGTCTTCTTTGGCTTTTTCCAATAGCGGAATGGCTCGCTCGTACAATCCCTTGTTAAACAGTTCCTGCCCCTGCTCGAACGACGACGGCCCACAGCCGATCATCAGTACAGACACCACGGCAAGAAGGATCGCCACCTTCATCCCAAGCACGCCAAACTTCATGGTCCACCTCTTGATTTCTCGAATCTTTTCGACCTAGTAGACAACTTTCGGGGGAAATTAGCACATAGGCCATGGAAAGTCAACAGTTGGCCTTGAATTGTGACCGATTCTCCCCAAACAGCGCCTTCCAGGCAAAGAAAAACGGCCTCCCCGCAACGGGAAGGCCGCATTACAAACACACGAAACGAAGCAGCGATTAACGCTTGGAGAACTGGAAGCGACGACGGGCACCGCGCAGACCGTACTTCTTACGCTCTTTCTGGCGCGCGTCACGGGTAATGAACCCGGCTTTCTTCAGCAGCGGGCGATATTTTTCGCTATCCACCGCCAACAAGGCGCGGCTGATACCGTGCTTGATCGCATCGGCCTGTCCACTGATACCACCACCGCGGCATACGCAGTTGATATCGAACTGTCCCTGCGTTGCAGTCAGTTCGAGCGGCTGGTTCACGATCATCTTGGCGACCGGACGACGCAGGTATTCGTCGATATTGCGGCCATTGATCAAGATGTTACCACTGCCGGGCTTCATCCATACACGGGCAACCGCCGTTTTACGACGCCCGATAGCATGCCAATTCCATCCCAATGCACACATGCTTCTATCCTCTTAAGTTAAATCCAGAACTTCAGGTTGTTGGGCCTCATGCGGATGCTCAGGCGCCGCGTATACCTTCAGTTTCTTGATAAGTTTGCGACCAAGCTTGTTCTTGGGAAGCATTCCTCTAACCGCCGCCGTGATTACGTCTTCAGGCGATTTCTCAAGCTGCTTTTCCAAGGTGATGCTCTTGATACCGCCCGGATAACCGGTGTGGTGGTAGTATTTCTTGTCAGTCAGCTTCGCTCCGGTCACGGCGACTTTATCCGCATTGACCACGACTACGAAATCGCCGGTATCCACGTGAGGGGCGAATTCCGCTTTGTGCTTGCCGCGCAAGATGGTAGCGATCTGAGTGGCGGCACGACCAAGCACAACCCCGTTAAGGTCGGCGAGGTACCATTTCCGCTCTACTTCTCCAGGCTTTGGTGTATATGTTGACATCGTAAAACTCCGTCGTTCAGTCCAACGCAAGGACTGAGTGTTTAGATTAATTCACGCCTATTGTCAAGAGTTTTCTCCCAAATTCTCACAGAACGAAAAAAAACGTTTGGAAAACAGCGATTCCAAAGCTTTCCGTACGAAGCAATCCATATTGATTCTATTGGAGAATTTGGATTATGGCAACCGCCTTAGCGACCGACTTTTTTAAACTCGGCGCGACGATTTTGTTCCCATGCCATTTCATTTTCTTCGTCGACTAGCGGACTTTCTTCTCCGTAGGACATCACCGAAAGCTGATCGGGATTGACGCCGAGCATAATCAGGAACTTGCGCACGGCATAGGCTCTGCGCTCACCCAGCGCCAGATTGTACTCGGTGCTGCCTCGCGAGTCGCAATGCCCTTCCACACGAACATTGATGTCCGGGAAGTTGTTCAGCCAGGCCGCATTCTGTTGCAGAATCTGTTTGGCTTCCTCGGTGATATCCTCGCTGTTAAAGGGAAAACGCACGGATTTCAAGTCATACTCCGGATCGCGCAGCATGCGTTCTTCGGGAGTCAGGTTATCATCCTCGCCACCGGAGGTCACAACCGGCTTGGTCGTTTCGTTCGGATCGGGAGGATTCATGCAGTCGCGATTGGCATTCGCTTCCTTCAACGCGGTTTCAGACAGCTCCTTGGCCACATTGAAATAGCGCCGAGCCTCTTCGTATTTCTTTTCCGTGGTCAACCGGCGCGCATTCTGCAACGCTTTTTCTGCGGAAGTGTACCGCACCGTGGCGCATTTCTCCGCCGCTTTGGCAGCAAGGAAAGCCTGCTCAGCCTGCTCGCGCTCCTCTTTGGGTGGCTTGCCCACGCAACCCGCCAGCGCCAGCAACAGCACGGCGACCCACAGAATCATGACCGTGCGCAACAGTTTCGACGTTCGCTTGGATAACGAATTCTTCATCAGTTGTTTTCCTTAAAGCGAGGAGACCAGTCGGGAGTGGAAAAGACGCCTTGGCCGCTGCTTATCTGACGTTGGTTGGTACCATCCGCGTTCATGATCCAGATACTGCTGCCTCCGTTGCGGGTGGAGGTGAACACGATGTGCCTGCCGTTGGGCGACCAGGTGGGATCTTCGTTCGTACCCTGATCCTGTGTCAAGCGCGTGATTTCCCGCGTTTCCACATCGACTAAAAACAGATCGAACACCAGTCGTTCGTCGCGACCGCAGAAGGTGATTTTGTCGCCTTTAGGCGACCAGGCTGGCGACTGGTTATAGTTTCCCTGGAAGGTCAAGCGCACGGCAGTAGCCCCAGCGGCTTCCTGATAGTAAATCTGCGGCGTACCGGAACGATCGGAAACAAAGGCGACCCGGTGGCTGTCGGGAGCCCAGGTGGGCGACGCATCGATACCCCAGGTATTGGTCAGTCGACGCAGGTTGCCGCCTTCAGCGTCCATCACGTAGATTTCGCTGTTTCCATCCTTAGATAAGGTAACCGCAACCTTCTTCCCATCGGGACTCAAACTTGCGCCCACATTCAAGCCGCGATAGCTGGAAATGGTGGTGGCTTTGCCACCGCCCGAAGGGATGCGGAACAGGTCGGGATTGTTGTTCATGTACGAGGTGAAATAGACGTGAGCGCCATCGGCGGAGAAAGCGGGTAGCAGATTGATGCTACCATTATCCACCAAGACCCGACCATTTGCGCCGTCGAAATCCATGACATAGATCTGCTTACGCTTGTTGATCAGGCGCACCGACACGATCTTTGTAGAGAAGACCCCTTCTTCCTTGGTGAAAAACTTAACGATTTCATCATCGAAAGCGTGCAGCATGTTGCGTAGCGCACCGAGATCGCCTTCATACGTCTTTTTCAGGGTTTCACGTCCCAATGCGACATCGAACAGGCGCAGATCCAGCTTGATGCGCTTATCCATAATCCAGAAGCCACCTTTGATCAAGCCTTCCGCTCCGACCTGCAACCACTGTGTAAAATTGATGGTCGCCTCGGTAATTCCGGCGGTTTTGGGATCTTCCAGAAAAGCCTTGGGATTGAGCACGTCGAACAAGCCGGCGATGGCCAGATCGTTCATGATGATCTTCTGGGCTTCCTGCGCCAGGTTCTGGCTGTCTTCGGTCTCTCCGAAATTCTTCAACGCCGTCACCGCGATCGGATATTGACGGAATTGAGAGGGATCGACATCGATGACCAGTTGCGCCAACGCAAGCTTGGGCAACAGCAGAAAAACCAACATACTTCCAAGTGCAAAAATGAAGGGTTGTCTACCCATGTTTCAGTCTTTCTTCGAGAAATTGATCAAAATACCGTCGTTGAACACCACGTCTCGCAGCATCTCATCGGGCAAAGGAACTTTCGGTGTCAATTTCACCGCGCGCATGGCGGAACTGTCGAACTGCGCATTGCCCGAAGAGGTCACCAGCTTGTGACCGCTGATTGTACCTGTTCTGTCGATTTTTACCAGTATTTTACAGGTCAGGTGTTCCAGGTCTCTTTCCGAGATCACTTTGGGGACCGTCCAATGGGAACTAAAGACTTCCCGCAACTGCCCCGCATAGACCGATCCCAGAATCTGCAACGCCCGCGCAGACGGCGCGCCCTTAACGCCGTTGGGGCTGCCGTCCCAACTATTATAGTTGTTGCGGATTTTCTCCAGCGCCTTGTTCATGGCCGTTTTCCGCTGCTTGGGATCTTTTTTGGGCGGCTCTTTCTTCGGTTCCTTTTTCGGCGGGTCCGGCTTCTTTTTCGGAGTCTCCGGATTGGGGCTGACTTTGACCGCCTCCGGCTTGGCCGGTTCGGGCGTCGCCTCCACACGCGGCAGCCAATGCTCGGGACGTTCTTCCGGCGCCCAGCGCACCGGCTGAACCATGATCGCCGTTTGATGCACCAGATTCGGCGCCTGCATGCGGCGCGTTTCCATCCAGGCCAGACCGAAAAGCAGCACGTGCAGCAGGAAGGAAATCAGCAACCAGGGCACGTAGCGATTTCTCTGCGCCGAGAGAAAATAGCTATGCTCCCCCTGACTGATCGTCGCGGCGCTCATTTGCTTTTACCCTTGCCGCCTTTCGATGCGCCATCCGGCTCCAGCGGTTCCGTGACCATCCCCAGATTCTCCACCCCGGCTTTTTTCAGGATGGACATCACCCGTACCACCATCTCGTATTTCAGATCCTGATCGGCGTAGAGATACACCACTTTTTCATCCTGGATCTTTTTATTGAACTTGACCTTGTCTTCCAACTCCTCCAGCGGAATTTCGGTCTCACCCAGAAAGATCTTCCCCTCTTTGGTCAAGCTGACGATACTCTTACCTTCATCGGGAGTGATTTCAACCGTTTCCGTGTTGGGCAAATCAACTTCCACGCCCTGCTCGATCATCGGGGCGGTGACCATAAAGATGATCAGCAGCACCAGCATGACATCCACCAAGGGCGTCACGTTGATTTCCGACAGGCTCGAACGCCCGCCCTGTTTTCCGGTCGAAAATGACATTTTCGTTTCCGCCCGCTAAAAGAAGTGACGCTTGACGATGTTCAGGAAATCGATGGAGAAATTCTCCATTTCTGCGTCGAGCACCTTGATTTTCTGTACGAAATAGTTGTAACCGACAACTGCCGGAATTGCGGCGGCCAAACCGGTAGCGGTAGCGATCAAGGCTTCCGAAATACCGGGAGCGACCGTCGCCAAGGTGGCGTTTCCGGCGCGACCGATTTCCTGGAAAGACTCCATGATGCCCCATACTGTTCCAAACAGCCCTACGAAAGGAGCGGTGGAACCGGTGGTCGCCAGAAACGAAACCAGGCTTTCCAGCACCGTGACCTGACTGGTAGCCGCCCGGCGCAACGAGCGTTCCAGTGAATCCAGATCGCGCATTTCACCGAAGGCGCGGCTGTCTGTTTCGCTGTTTTCATCTTTGCGGCGCGATTTGCTTAACTCGACGTAACCGGTTCTGAAAACCTGCGCGATGGGCGAATGCGTCAGTTCCTCGCTGGTTTCGTAAATATGATCGAGCCTGCGACTTTTCCAGAACAAGTCCAGAAATTCGATGGACTGCTGGTGCGCCTTGCGCAGAAACAGGTACTTGTAAATAATGATGCCCCAGGATGTGATCGAGAAAAACAGCAGCAGCACCAGAACCGTCGCCACAACGATCCCGGTATTGAAAATCAGGGCGAAGAAATCCAACTCCTGAGAAACACTAGCCTGCACCAGATCCGATGCGGCTTGCACGACGGCGTGAGTCACGATCTACCTCCCGGTTGCTTCAATGAATCCGCTCAATGCACTGACCCCTGTGTATATCATAGGTCGGGAACTCAAGTCAACGCTATTGATTATACTTCAGCCGGATCTCAATTAGCATAAACAGGTGTTATCACATAATTATTCCGAAATTTATCCGACTTTTTTCAAGGCCGAACCGGTGGCGTTGAAAGGGAAGCTTATTCCGACGCCTGCAACCAAAGCTGCTGGGCAAAGCTGGAGAATTGGAGGTGCTGGTAGCATTCGATGGCGCGAAGCAGCGCCTCTTTTCGTTGATTCATATCACCGCGTCGAGAAGCCATCCAGGCTTGTGCCACCGCCAATCGCGCTTCCCGCCAGGGGCCCTGGGTGGGAGAAGTCTCTTCCATGCGCCGCATCTCGGCCAGGTAGTCATCCTCGCGATCCTGTAACAACAACAGTTTAAGCAATAACAGCGACACAGCCGCCCGGCGCGGATCCTGCCTGTCAAAACGCTGCTGCAACTGCCAGGACACCCACCACAAGGAAGCGTAGGTCTCGTTCAGTTGTTGCTCATAGCGGTCGCGATGCGGGAGCGTTGGGGTTTTCTCACTGTCTTTGGCGGTATTTCTTTCTTTCCTTGCTTCGGCTTCTTCAATCGATAGCACCGCCTGCGCCAGCGTCCACTCGATCAGGCGCTGCTGTGGATCGGCCACGTAATCCAGTCCCATCTGCTTCATTAACCGGGCATCGAGTTCTTTTAAAAACGCCAGACGATCCTCGTGCGCAGGCAAACGGGTAAGCAGCATTTGAGAAGGTTGCGCCACACCGCAAAGCAATTCCCCGATGCGCTCGCCCTCTTCCAGCAACTGTGACAGCGCGGCATAACCTTGATACGCCGGTTGAATCATGGCTTTCAACACGCTGGGTCGCCCGAATTCACGCGCCAATAACGCTCCTGGATTATTCGTCACGGAGCTGCGATACAAGCAACTCAGCGGCGGATCGCTTTCGGAACCGGAAACAAACAATTGCCGCTCGATGCCGTCGTCGCTAAAGCGCAGATGCTGCGCTTCCATCTGCAACCAGGGTGCAAGCAGTTCATCGGCTCGCGGTAACGAAGTTAGCGTATCCATACCACTTTTCGTGCGCAACTCGTCGATGTACCCCAGCGCGGCGCTGGGATATTGCTTGCCGGATACCTGCGGCGGCGGCGGAAACAACGGAATCTGCGTGGCTCGTTCACCGACAGTCACCACCAAATGCGCGACACGCTTGATATCGCCCGCCGGCGTTTTCATACGGATTTCAATGGCGTAATTCCCCGGCCAATGCAGGCGAACGCCCCAATCCAGTTGTCCGGCAAGATAGGGAACCGACTGTTCGAAAAGATGGCCGTTGGGCGATTTCAGCGTAATCCACAAAACGCCGATCTCATCTCCCGTTTCCGCGATCAGGCGCAGATTTCCGCCGATCGGGATTATTCTGGCAACGGGAAGAGTCAAACGCACCGGGCGTTGCGTCGCCACCAGCGCTGCCGCCCATTCGCCGTCGTCGCGCTCATGCACACCCAACCCGATCCGTGTATAGCCCTGTTGCTTTAAAAACAGAATCTTCCCTGCGATGCGGGAGGAGCCATCGTAGGCCAGGCCGCCGCCGGTTCCGGTAAACCAGTACGCGCGCGCCGGGCGCTCCACAATGCCGTTGCGAAGCAGAACCGGTTCTAAAAAGTCCTCCGGGCTGTAGGTTTCATCCGCAACCAGTGACAAAGCCGCCAGATCCCGCGCGGCGCGCACGAGCGTTGCGGCGGGAGTCGGCAATGCCGCATCCGGTTTGTCACTTCGAATATGCGCCAAACTATCCGCCCAAAGCCGGTCTTCTGCGGCAATGCGTGTCAACTGCACCGCGGCGGCGTATTCCGAAGTGGCATGAGGCAGCAAAAGGCGACTCGGCGCACAACCGGGAAAAGATGCCAGACCAAACAAAAACAGGGCCGCAAGCATGACGGCCTGCAACCCTGTTTGACATGAGAATCTCATCGACATGCGTTACTGCCGTTGCCGACGACGATAGAGTAATAGCAGAATGCCAAGCCAGACCAGCACACCCGTTACCGTAGAAGCGGGACCGCCGAAGGGCAACAGGCCGCCCTGGCGACAATCGCTGGGAGTGTAGTCGTAGTTGACTTCGAAATCGTAACGTCCGCAATCGCTTTGGGTGTAATCGACCACCGCGAAGAAGATCTCTCCGGTGTTGGAATCGGAATACTCCAAGTTCGACCAGTTGCCGCTGCTGTCGTAATCGATGCAGGAGTTCATGTCACGGCAGTCGGAAAGGAAATACAAGACATCGTAGTCTTCCGAATTATCCGGATACATGACTACTTCCATCAGGTTGCCCGCTCGCGGCTTGATGGCGTATACACGATCCTCACCGCTGGCGTTTACGCTGCAACTGTTGGGATTGAAACTGTTACCCTGGCCACAGGTGGTGCGTCCATTGTCGCGGTAGTTGTCCGTAATCAAGTTATTCAGCGCGTTGGCACATTTTCCGGCGGGCAGACATTCGCCGTTGAAACAGGCGGTAGAACAGGGTGTATCGCAGGCACCGCAATGGGTATTGTTGTAGCGCACGTCCACGCACTGACCGCCACAGCATTCATAACCGGTGGGGCAGCTTCCCGAGCAGGGCGCGCAAATGGCTTCTTCCTGGTCGGTGTTACCGTCGCAGTTATTGTCTACGCCGTCGTCGCAAATTTCCTCGTGACCCGGATAGACGTTCGGGTCGCTGTCATCGCAGTCGTCGCCACCACAGAACACATCGCTGTGATTGTCGTTGTCATCGTCTTTAAACGGCAAATGTACGCAGGCGAACTGCTCTTCGGTGTCGCACAGATCCACGGTGCAGGCATTGTTGTCGTTACAGACGGAATGATCCGCCCGGTTGACGCAACCATTGGCCGGGTCGCAGGAATCGACGGTACAGGCAATGCCGTCATCGCAGTTAAGCGGCGTACCGTCCACACATTCATTGCTTACGCAGGTTTCCACACCGTTACAGGCGTCGTTATCGTTGCAGTCGCTGTCGATTACGCAAGGAGGCGGATCGACACAGCCCAACTCCGCATCGCAGATCTGACCGCTGGGACAGTTGGAATCTTCGGCGTTGTTACGGCAGCCGACGCCGATCTCGCACAGATCGTCGGTGCAATCGATACCATCGTCGCAGGCGCTGTTGTCGGGCACGTAGGTGCAGTCATATTGCTCCGAACAGGTATCGGTGGTGCATTCGAAATCGTCGTTACAGGCGCCGTCATTGGGTATAAACACGCAGCCTTGCGTAGCATCACAGGTATTGACGGTACAGGGAACGAAGTCGTCGCAGAAAGTATTGTCCGGTGTATTGACACAACCTGTGGCCGCATCGCAGGTGTCTAACGTACAACGAACGTTGTCGTTGCATAGGCCGTTGACCGGCTGATGTACGCAACCGGTGTCGCTGTTGCAGCTATCCTGGGTGCAGGTGATGTTGTCGTCGCAGTTAAGCGTCGTACCCGGCAGACAGCCTTCGATTGCGGAACAGATTTCCTCACCGTCGCAGGCGTTGCCATTGGTGCACAGGCTGTTTCTCGGCGTGTTGCTGCATTGTCCCGTGCCGGGATCGCAAGTATCTTCGGTGCAGTCGATTTCATCGTTGCAATTAACCGCCGTGCCCGGTTCGCAGATCTGATCGTCGTTGCAGGTTTCCGCGCCGTTGCACAGCGTGTTGTCCTGACAATCCGCATCGGTCGTGCAATTGCGCGGCGGAGCGCAACCGGTCAGCGGATCGGCGGAAACGCGGTCCGGCTCGCAGACATCTTCTCCCGTACACAAGCTGTTATCCGGCGTACTTTCGCAGCCTTGGCCGGTCAGACAACGATCCGTGGTGCAACCGATGGAATCGTCGCAAGTTAGCGCTGTGCCGGGTTGACAACCCAGAATCACGTCGCAGACTTCCTCGCCGTTGCAAGGGTCACCATCGTCGCAATTGCCGTTATTGGCGACATTGGAGCAGCCTTCATTAGGTACGCAACTGTCGTCGGTGCAGGCGATACGATCATCGCAGTTTAACGGCGAACCGCTTTGACAGCCAAGCACGTTGTCGCAGTATTCCACGCCGTTGCAGGGATCGCCGTCGTTGCAGGTGGTGTGGTTGATGGTATGAGCGCAACTGTTGTTTTCCTCGTTGCAGACATCGTCGGTACAGGAAATCTCATCGTCGCAGGGCGCTTCGCCAGGTTCGCAAACGCCTAACACGCAGGTTTCGGTGCCATTACAATACAATCCGTCGTTACACTGGGCACTGCTGGTGCAGTCGGGGCCGTCACCATCGGGCAGATCACCATCCACCGGCTTGTCACCGTCCACCGGCGTATCACCGTCAATCGGCGTATCTCCGTCGATCGGCGTATCGCCGTCGATCGGCGTGTCGCCATCGGTCGGCTGGTCCCCATCAGGCTGATCGCCATCCGGCGTGTCGCCATCGGAATGGTCGCCGTCCACAAGGTTATCGGGGATACAGAAATTATCCTCGCAATGATAGCCGCTGTCGCAGTCGTAGTCTTCGCGACATTCACCCACAAACGAATCGCCGTCTGTGCCGCTCTGCTCTACGCAATAGCCGCTCAGGCAGAAATATCCCGCCGGACATTCTTCCGAGATCGTGCAGGCAATGCGGTCATCCGCAGGCTCACCGCAAAAACCGCCGTCACAGACCTGCCCAAGCGGACAATCACTGTCCGTTAAACAGGCTACTGCCGCCGGATCGTCACCACTCGAACAGGCTGAAAGCAACATCAGCCATCCCAAACACACCACCAAGATACCGCGTGTCATAGCACTACTCCTTGCGAAAACCCGTTGCGTCATCATGCAAGAGAACGAACGGGACCGGTCATTTTACAACAGTGAACATCCCCATTTCAGACCGCCGCTTTGGAGAATCGATACTCCTCCACATTCGTCTTTTGGCGTTCACGTTACCCGGTGCGAAATCCCATTTCCAAGTAAGCCGTTATGGCTTGATGAATCGTCACTCATACTACTTCATATTAAATGATGCTTGCAACCCTTTTTAAATACCAGATTATATCGGGGAGTACATCGCAAAAGATTGCAAACTTATCTGAACTCGGGGTGGCACGGGCAAAGCCGCAGGCTTGCCCGTGTTCGAGAATCACATGGGCAAGCTCCGTTTCTCTTCGCTTCGCCCATACCACCCGTTGCTCGAAGACAGTGGCACCCATATTAAACTTTACCAACAGCATTCTGCAATTTTCCAGAAACACCTGAAATAACTACCAAAAGCAAATCTCTTGACGCCGCAGAAAAGGAGTGTTAATATTCTTAACACAGCTTTCAACAACAGTGAGAGAGCTTGTCACGAGAACGCGAAAGGAGTCGATGAATGGTAAATACGGTCGATTGGGATCTGAAACTGGGCAAGTCGAGTCCCTTGTACCATCAGATGCGTTCGCCTTTACGCCTTCATTTACTTTCGATTTTCGCCAAAGATCCTACAAGGGTATACGATATCGGGGGCTTATCCAAACAATCCGGGGTACTGGTGCGCGATGTCATGGCCTGTTTGGCCCCGATGATTTCCGAGGAAATCGTGGAGGAAGTCCCGATTCCCGGTGGCCGCGCTTATCGTCTGCGCAATGCCGGTGACAACGGCCTGCTGGAAAACGTCAGCTCGATTCTAAGCGACAATAAAAGCCTGGTAGAAAAACGTTCGGCGGTGCAGGAAAAATACCTGTCCAAAATGATCGGCGTAGACGAGAAAATGAAGCTCGTCTTCGAAATGATCCACACTATCGCTCGTTCAGACGCCACCGTGCTGATTCACGGCGAAACCGGCACCGGAAAGGAACTGGTAGCCAGCGCCATCCACGAACTTTCCCCACGGGCGCTCAATCCCTTCTTCGCCGTAAACTGCGCGACGTTGCCTGACACGCTGTTTGAAACGGAGATGTTCGGCCACGAGAAAGGGGCGTTTACCGGTGCCAGCGGACGCAAGCTGGGTCGCTTTGAACTGGCGGACAGCGGAACGCTGTTTTTGGATGAGTTGGGAGAATTGAGCATCGCCAACCAGGTCAAACTGTTGCGCGTGCTGCAAAACAAAACCTTCGAGCGGCTGGGCGGCGCGGCAAGTATCAAAGTGGATGTGCGCATGATCGCCGCCACGCATCGCCCCTTGGAAGAAATGGTAAAAACCGGGGAATTCCGGGAAGATCTGTTTTATCGGATCAACGTGTTTCCGATTCATCTGCCTTCGCTGCGCGAACGCCCGGACGATATTCCGGTGCTTGCCATCGACATTCTGCAACGCCATTCGAAGGAAAACTACGGAGACCCCTGGTCGCGTCAATTCGAGGATGGGGCGCTTGCCAAACTGCAAGGTTACGATTGGCCCGGCAATGTTCGCGAACTGGAAAACGTCATCACACGCCTGGCATTTATGGCCAAGGACACGACGATATTGACCCAGGACGTAGACCAAATGCTGAGAAGTTACCGTAAACGCGTGACACAAACGGAATTGAAGAGCTATAATCTACAGGATGTAGAACGTCAGCATATTCGGCGCGTTCTGAAGATCACGGATTGGAACATAAAAAAAGCTAGTGAAGTTCTAGGGATATCGCGAGTTACGCTTTATAAGAAAATTAAAAACTACAACTTGGAAAAACCGGAAGAAAACAATTAACGCCCAACGACTCAGCCTTTCCGCGGCCAGTTTGGCGCACCAAACAATTTCCTTGAACCGCCCTGCGGCATCGGGGAATTGTATGTTTTTCTTACGTATTCTCTATACTCACTGGAAGACCATGAGTGTTAACATTCTTAACACAGAATGTCAGCTTGTTAACACTGAGAAAAATTGACTGCGAAATTTGTATTCATTGCAAAGTCGAAACATGTTGGAATGACTGTGGAAAAATTAATTCAAAAAATGGGCCGATTTGGCACTGAATTTGCTCCTACTAATAGGCGTGTTGAAACTGCCATGGCAAAATGGGGACCATGGCGCAAACAAGGGAGCGAGGGAATGAGCAACATAACACGAAACAAAACGAGCAAGGCGCTGTGGTTGCTGATCGCTGTAGTGCTGCTGGTTGTCGGTTGCGGGCAACAGGCCGGTGACTCCGACCCCAGTGCACCGCTGGACGAAGACATTTATAATGATCCGGATCTGACGGACATCTCGCCCCGTTTGCGGGTGCAGTTGACCGACAAACCGGTGGATAATGTCGATAACGTCTGGCTAACGATCAGCGAAGTTGCTGCACATCACGATGAGCGCGGCTGGATCACGATCTCTAACCAGACGCAAACACTGGATTTATTGGGATTGCGCTATGGTGTGGCCAGCACCCTGGGCATTACCTCCATCCCGGCGGGCTCCTACAGCGAACTGCGCCTGCTGGTGACGGACAGCTCGATCGTGGTCGAGGGTGACACCTACGACCTGTTCGTGCCCAGCGGCTCCAGCAGCGGCGTGAAAATCAAGTTCCACTTCGAGGCAGACGACGAAACCGTCTCTACCATGCTGCTCGACTGGGATGCGTCTTCTTCCGTGCATTACGCGCCGGGTGAAGGCTACATTCTGCATCCGGTCATCCACATTCGCAGTTATCGCACCGAAGAACTGGACAGCACGCCCCCATCGACTCCCGTCGTGGATTCCCCCTCACATCCCGACAGCGATGCCTGGTCCCCCGAAAATACCGCCGAATTCCATTGGACTGCTACCGATGACATCGGCGTAGATGGATTCTCCTTCTCCTTCGATCAAGTTCCTTCCACGGTGCCCGACGAAGTCGCCGATCACACGGTGGAAGATGAAGCCGCCGCCGAATGTCAACCCAGTACCTACGCCGACGCTCCGACCTGCGCGACAGTCGAACCGACGGTGGTATTGCAGGGTGGCATGGCCACTGTGTACGGCACGAACTTCGGTCAATGGACCTCGACCATCACGGTGACTCTGAATGATGAACCGGCCAGCATTATCAGCGTGCAGCCCACGCAGATCGTACTGGAAGCGCCTATGACGCTGGGTTCTTATGAAGTGAAAATCTTCAATCCCAAAGGAGAAGCAACCTGTGAGCGCTCGCTGGAAGTCGTTGGCGACACCGCCTTCTGCCCGGACGGTGAGTTTGAAATCGGCAAGGGTCTGTTGGGCAAAGTCTACGATCTGGGCTGCTACGACTGGGGTTGCCGTATGCCCGATTTTGACACCATGGGCGAGCCGCAATCGACCATCACCGCCTGCCAGTTGAACGTTCCTACACACCGTTTCGAGGAAGGTTTCCCCGGTGTGGACGACACCCTGCTGGAATGGTTCACCATTCGCTTCACGGCGGGTCTGGACGTGCCCAGAAGTGGTACATATCGCTTTAAAATGAATTCGGACGATGGCTCGATTTTGTGGATCGACGGCAACAAGGTTATCGACAACGACGGCGTACATGCTCCGGTAGTAAAAACTGGCAGTGTTTACCTGGAAGCGGGTCTGCATGATTTCGTGGTGGAGTACTTCCAAGGACCGCGTGTGCTGATCGCACTGCAAGTGTGGTGGACGCCTCCGGGTGGCAGCGAAGAAATCATTCCGAAAGACCGCTTCCTGCTGCCTTCCAATCCCGCCGCCGGTGCCACCAGCGCCCCGGTATGCAGTTGCTCCGGTCACGGTGCGGGCGCTTACAACTACCGCGCCTATGGCGTGAACGACGGCGACGGCACCATGTTCTACATGGATCTCTACGACGACGAACCGCAGGTGACCGAACTGGGTCGCGTGCGCAGCCCGAATAACCGCACCCTGGAAGACCTGGAATCGCTGGCGATCCTGAACGGCCAGTTCTACGGCATCAACAACACCGGTCATTCCACCATCGCCAACCGCCTGTACCGCATCGATCCGACCAACAAGAGCGGCATCAACATCCGAGCCGAAGAAGTGGGTCGGCTTAAGGACAACGGTTCCACCGTTCAGGATCTGGACTGCCTGGCGACTTCACCCGACGGCCTGCTGTATGCGATCTCCACCGCCACCAACCGCCTGTACACGATCGATACGGAAACGGCACAACTGACCCGCGTGATGAACGTCACCGGTAACATCGAAGGTTGTGCCTTCGGTCCCAGCGGCACCCTGTACGGCCTGGACAACTCCGGCAGCTACTCCAAACTGGTACGCATCGACATCGACGGTGAAACAATCGAAGATATCGCCGAATTGCCTTACAACACCGATGTGGAATCGTTGGGATGGCATCCGGACGGCTTCCTGTACGCAGGTATCGATAATACCAGCAACGACTATCCGCCCATCGCCAAGATTCGTCCGACCGACGGCGTGGTCGTGGAAACCATCACTCCGGACATCGAACTGCCCGACGTGGAAGGACTGGAGTTCGATTACACTCAGGAAGAAACCACCTGCGCCTGTGATATGGACCTGGAATCGGATGTGACGGCTACCGCCAGCGGTGCCTTCCGCATCACGGACGAGAACTCCGACGGCTTCAGCGAAACCGTCACCTTCCAGGGCGACCAGATGCTCAGCGGCGTTGCACCCGAATCCGACGCGCTGCACGCCTACAGCGGCATCGACTTCGCCTGCTTCCTGCCCAAAAGCCGTGTGCTGCTCAATTCGGTTGAACTGAATCCCGCCAGCTACACTGGCAACCGCTTCGCCTTCGTCGAAACCACCGTCACCAGCGGCTTCGCGCTGCAACTGCTGCAAGACGATTGCAGTTACCAGACCGTGGCTGAAGGCAGCCTGAAAACCGCCAACGAGTACATCTTCGCGCAGGGCAATCATGGTAGCTTCTGGTTGAAGCTGGATGACGTCACCGTCACCAACGACATCGACAGCTCCATGCTGGCAGCGTTGGAAGCGCAGGATGAACCGGCGGTGTTGATGTTCAACATCCAGATCGAGCCGGGCCCGCAACACCTGGGTTCGATTCAGCACAAGATCAAATCGGGTATGCTGGTGGAAGGACTCTACAGCTTCACCTTACAGGCCGGTCGCGACGTGATCGGCAGCGAAGATCCCGATCTGCCCGCCTGCCCCGATCCTTCCGAGCACGTGACGAGTAAAGAAGGTTCCGCCGTGTACGAAGACGTCGCCGACGGCATCTGGTACTTCCACGTGCGCACCGTCGATGATTCGGGTAACTGGGGCGAAACCGCTCACTACATGGTCAAGATCGACGCCAGCGCCCCCGAAGCCCCGGTGGTGAGTTCCCCGACCCACGTGTCGCAGGACATGGAATACCAGAACAACGATCCGCGCTTCGTGTGGACCATGAGCGACCTGTCCGGTATCGCGGGCTACTCCTACACGGTCGATACGGAACCTGCTACGATGCCTAACGAGCAGATCGACAGCACCGTGTCCGAAATGGATTACACCGACATGCAACCGGGCGAGTACTACTTCCATGTGCGCGGCCAGAACAACGCCGGTCTGTGGAGCGAACCGACGCACTTCCACTTCGTCATCGCCGATGCCGATGCGCCCGAGCCGACCATCCCGCCGGGTTACTCCTTCGAAGCGCGCGCCGTCTACCAGATGGGCTGCCCCGACGGCAAACAGTGCTACACCGATGAAAAGCAGCATTATGTGGAAGTCGGTCCGATCCTGATCATGCAATACGAAACCACCAACCGGCAGTACCGTGAATGCGTCACCAAGTACAACCAGACGCCTCAGCATTGCGAAATTGACACGGACTGTCCGAACATGCACTACTGCAATGACAACAACTACTGCGCCACCGGCTGCGAGCATCAGCCTACTCAGGAAGCCGATTACTGGAGAGCCGGTCGCGATACGCATCCCGTCACCTACGTAGACTGGAGCGACGCCAAGAAATACTGCATCAGCCAGGGTCTGCGCCTGCCGACGGAAGCCGAGTGGGAAGTGGCCGCCAAGCCGCGTGGCGAAGGCCGTTACCCCTGGGGCGACACCTACGAAGAAACCGCCGCCAACGGCATGGATATGGGCCAGAACACCACCATGAAGGTCGGTCAGTTCAACGGCAAGAATCCCGGCTACGAAGACGGCTCCACCTGCAACGGCACCCGCTGCATCTTCGACATGGCTGGTAACGTGGAAGAATGGGTGGCCGACAACTACCATACCTACCCCGACGCCCCCGATGAGGACAGCGCCGTCAGCCATCCTTACGTGGACGGCGAAGAAGAATGCCGCATGGGTTGCCACGGCGACACGGCGTGTCTGGCCAACTGTTCCAACAAGGTCACTCGCGGTGGCTCCTTCCTCTCCGACGCTCGCCAGCTGCGCATCTTCCAGCGCGAAAAGCGCCCGGCGCTGCTGAAATCGGACAACATCGGTTTCCGCTGCGTGATGGACTGGGTCGAACCGACGATGGTCACGGAAGTCTGCGACGGCGTGGACAACACCGGCGACGGCGAAGTGGATGAGGGCTTCGATGACACCGACCAGGACGGCGTGGCCGACTGTGTGGATGATGATGATGACAACGACGACGTGCTCGATGAAGACGATAACTGCCCGCTGGCCGCCAACTCCGATCAGGCCGACCCGGACTTGGACGGCCACGGCGAAGCCTGCGACCCCGATGGCGAGAATCTGGAAGTGACCTACGCCGGCCTGTCGCGCCCCTGGGATGTCGTAGTAGACAACGACGGCAGTATCTATGTCGCCGGTTCCAAGGACGGCTCTACGATTCTGAGCAGCGACCAGAGCAAAACCGGTGCGGTGCTGTCCATCAACGATCTGCACCGACGCACAGGCCAGGTCCAGTTGGCCGACGACACCAGCGCCAACACGCAATACGAAGACTTCCGCCCCAATAAGGTCAGTCTGTCGCCGCAGGGTTACCTGTACGTCACCGACACCGGCAGCAGCTCCGACGACGGCATCTGGAAAATCGTGCGCAACAGCCGCACCAATCAGCTTGGCCAGAGCCAATCTCCCGACTTCCGCAACGGCGACGCCGGTTCGACCCAGCGCTTCTTCATGGGTGACAACACCCAGCGCGGTATCGACCGCACCAGCGGCAACGTCGTGGATAACAATGGTGGTTGGATCTACGTCACCCGCAGCAACGCCAAGCAGGTCGTCCGCTTCGCGCTGGAAACCAACGGTGCCGTCTCCGACGAGCAGGGCCAGAACGGCGAATTGATCGCCCAGTTCAACAGCTCGCTGACTGCTCCGGCTATCGATGCGCAGGGCAACCTGTACTACATCCGTAAAAACCGCCTGTACCGCCAGCGCATGATCGATGGCGAATTGCAATCGCCCGAGCAGCTTTCCGACGGCAACAGCTTCCGCAACGTCAGCGCGATGAAATTCAATGCCACCGGTAACCTTTACATCCTGCATCAGAAGGGCACCAGCAACAAGTGGCCGTTCGTGGGCAGCTACAGTGACAGACAGGTACCGGCCAAGAGCGGTTACATCAGCAAAGTTCCCGCCGCCGTATTGGCCCATGCCACCAGCTCGAACATCATTCGCCACGGCGATGAAACCAAACAGATGCTCGTCTACGGCGGCCCCGCCTCGCGCGAGATTCTGTTCGGCAGCAAACGACTCAACGGCCCACGCGGTTTCGCTTTCGACTCCGCAGGCAACTTCGTGATCGCCAATACCGATGATGATGAGGTCGTGGTTCTGTCCCCCGCTACCAGCCGCCTGGTGGCCACGATCGCCACCGACGGTGAATTCGAGGGCCTGGAATAGCCCAGCTCTCGCCCGTGAGCCTCGCCCGGTCCCGCAAGGGATCGGGCGTTTTTCGTTTATGAATGTAGCTGTGTTGTACTGATTTCTAACGGTAGTCTTTGTGAGTCGGCGGATTCCCGATCAGAGTACATACTCAATTAAGAGGCAATGCGCGACCTTTGTATATTCTTGATTTCTCTTGCATTCATGATAAGCATGCAGTTACCATACAAATAGACTTCAAGCGTCCGTTCCAATCGACTATCAGGAGGCTCCCATGTCCTCTCTTTTCTTTAACAAACGATTCGTCATGTTTCTACTGGGTCTGCTTGCCTGCCTGCTGCTGTTGCCTGCCTGCTCGGACGACGGTTCCTCGGCGGATGGCGATCTGCCGCCCGCCGACCAGGATACGGAACTCGTTGATCGTGAGAATCCTTCCGACGGCGATTTGGAAGCCGATCTTCCCGACAGCGATCCTCCCCCCGCCGATATGGATGAAACACCGGTGGATGGAGACCGGGATACCGATCTGGATTCAGATGGTGATACAGATGCAAATGGCGATTCCGATGCGGATGGCGATCGTGATCTCGATAACGAAACACCGGAAACGGATGGAGACATCTTGGAATTCGACGCCGACCCGGACGGTGTGGACAATATCGAAATCGAACCGGATGTGGAAACCGAATCGGATAGTGCCTCCGAGATGGAACAGGAACCGGATATTGAGACCCTGAACCTGAGCATGGATACTTTTCCTTTTGAAGATACCACCATTGTTCGCTGTGAGGATGGTAGGGGGTTTCGCGTTGCGGATGTCTGGTCAAATGATGCAGGTAAAGCCTGGTTTGCAGGCAATCATTTCTGGGAATACGATGAAGCCGGCAACGAACTGCGCTGTGACGAACGGGTGAATGAGTACGTTTTCACGCTGGATGGCAGACTGCTGGAAGACCAGGTGGAAATCTGGATCGCGACGGCAACCCGGCTCGGACGCCTGTATCAAGGTGAATGGAGTTTTTTCGATCTACCTGCGGAACTCGTGCCGAACGAAACAACCGTCGATTCTGAGAACGCCGAAGAAGTGAAACATCCGTACAGCCTGAAAGTACAAGATGCTGTAGTCACCTTAAATGTCGCTTTGCAGGATCACCGTAAGTATGATTCGACCTACTTCTATTTCACCGACACCCAGGCATGGAACCGTGTCCCGGCCTGCGAGGGTATGCGAGCACAACTCAACGAAGTCGGTTACTGGTTTGGAGAAACCTATTACCTGATGGGAGGCAACCGGCTCTATGCGTTGACCCCCAATTCCACAGACTGCTCTTCAGCCCATGATTTCAGTGTCGATTTCGGAGACGATGTTTCCCGTCTGGTTGGTGTCGATGAAAACGGCCTGTGGATCGCAAGGCATTCTTCTATAGTAACAGAATCAGCAGATTATCGAATCCAAAATGATCTGCTAAGGTTTAACCCTTTAAACGATGAGTCAGTATCTTTTTATGATGAGTTACCTCTCCCTGACAGCTATTGGGGGGACAGAGTTATGGCGAGCACCGGCATGGGCGGCTGGCCGCTGATGGTTGCCACCTATAATCCTTATTATGTGGGAATGATAGCAACTAATCATGCATTTATAGTTGCGATCAATTTGATAGAACCTTCCCGTAACTACATGGAAAAGACAAGTAGTATTATCATCGACCAATGGGATCCATTCTCCATGTTTGATTTTCAAAATTATGCTAACTCCTACGATGCGTTTCTTCTGAGCAAAGTATGGCGAGGTGAACGACAAGCGTGGTTGATTACTAAACCCATCAATTCAATGATTTCTCATGTAACATGGTAAATGAGAGAATTGTGCGAAACGGTATTGTAGCCAGTTCGAACAGATTTCCCTCCAACAATCGAAGTTCCTATATGTCTACTCGTTGCTATTCTTCACGTGCTCGCGCACGCCACGGAAGTCGAGGCGGTGAATCGGACAGGGGCCGTGTTCAGCGATGGCCAGCAGATGCGCTTTGGTGCCGTAGCCTTTATGACGCTCGAAGCCGTACTGGGGCCAGCGCTTGGCGGCTACCGTCATCCAGCGATCCCGCAACACCTTGGCCAATACCGACGCCGCCGCCACCGCCACGCTTAAACGATCGCCACCCACAAGCGCCCACTGCTGTTGCTCGATGTCGATGCGCTGGTTGCCGTCTATCACCACCAGGCCATCGCCAGCACCGCGAGTCTGCGCCAATCTGAATGCCCGACGCATACAGATGCGTGTTGCTTGCAGGATGTTCTTTTCGTGAATCAAGGCGGGAGAGCCGTAGGCCACGCCCCAGCCCAACGCCTGTTTGCGGATTTCGGGAAAGAGCGCCTCGCGCAGGGTGGCGCTTAAACGCTTTGAATCGTCCAGTCGTTCGATGCGGATATCCGGCGCAAAACAAACGGCCGCAGCAACCACCGGTCCCGCCAGTGGCCCACGGCCAGCTTCGTCTACACCTGTAATGTAGGGGATAGTTCGAGTCGCCGCCCAGCGTTCGACGTCTCCCAGGTTTTGTAACTCATCGGTAAAACCGAACGATAACTGGGAGACGCGATCGGGCATGGAGGCTTAGCGGAAACGCTTCTCCTTGATGCGAGCCGCTTTGCCGCGCAGTTCGCGCAGGTAGTACAGACGGCTGCGACGCACTTTACCGCGCGTGATGATGTCCATCTTGGCGATCAACGGCGAGTTGACCGGGAAGATGCGCTCAACGCCGATTCCATAGGACACTTTGCGAACGGTAAACGTCGCTCTCGCGGCTCCACCGGTTCTGCGGATCACGTCGCCCTCGAAGGGCTGTAGACGTTCTTTGTCTCCTTCGCGAACCTTAATGTATACGCGAATGCGATCACCGACCCGGAAATCCGGGATGTCCATACGGATCTGATTCTGCTCGAACTCTCGAATCACTTCATGCGCCTTCATCGGAGTACCCTTTCCTAAATCGTCTATTACCTGCTTTTTCACAAAAGCGAGTAGTCATCCAATCGGACGCGGAACTATACAGGAAACTCAGATTAAAAATCAACCTTTTTTTTGCTTTCCTGTTTTTCTCTCCGGCACAGGGAGATTTTCCGCCTCGATTTCACCTTTCAATAGATCCGGTCGTACCTGCCTGGTCCGCTGTTCGGACTGCTGCTGCCGCCAGGCTTCGATCTTGGAATGATTGCCCGACAGCAACACGGCGGGAACTTCCAGGCCTTCGAACACGCGCGGCTTGGTATACTGCGGATGCTCCAGTAATCCATTGGAAAAGCTGTCCGCCTCCGCCGAATCCTGATTTCCCAGCACACCGGGAACGAAGCGCGCCACCGCATCCAATACCACTAAAGCCGGCAATTCACCGCCTGTCAATACATAATCGCCAATCGACAGCTCTTCGTCTACGTAGCGATCTCGAAAACGCTGATCCACGCCTTCATAACGCCCACAGACCAGAACCAACCGCTTGTACTTAGCCAGCCTTTTCGCATCCGTCGCCGCAAACGGCTTTCCCTGCGGCGTTAAAAAGATCGTGCGACTGCTTTTCATGGGCCGCAGAGACTTGACCGCATTGGCCAAAGGCTCCGCTTTCATCAACTGACCGGGACCACCGCCATAAGGAGTATCATCGGTCGTTTGATGCCGGTCTTCGGCGTAATTTCGAACATTCACCAGGTTGATCGTCAGCCGCTTGTCGCGCACGGCACGCCCGATCATGCCTTCCTGCAAATAGGAATGCAGCACTCCCGGCAGAATGGTCAGTATCTCAATTTTCATAGATATCCAGCAATCCCTCGGGCAAGATGACCAGCACTTCACCCTTTTGCAGATCGACCTTGCGCACGACTTCTTCCGTTACGGGAACGAGCAATTCCCGTTTTCCGTCGTAGACTTCGTAACAGTCATGCGCACCGGTCTGCAACACGTCGCGAATCTGACCGTATGCCGTTCCGCTTTCCGCATCCTTGACCGTCAACCCGATCAAATCGAAGATGTACGTCTCGCCTTGACCCAACGGTCCAAGCTGTTCACGGGAGGCATACAGTGACTCCTGATACAGCGCCTTGGCCTGCTCACGATCCTCGATTCCGCTTAAATGCGCCACCCAGCCACGCGAGGCGGTGCGTACGAAGGTGAGTATAACCTCTTGATATCCTTCGTCTGTTTCAAGATAGAGGCTGCCGCCTTGAACCAGCAGCGGGCTTTCCGGGTTGTAGGTCATAACGCGAACGTCCCCACGCACGCCGTGCGCCCCCATGATTCTTCCGATTTCGATGTATTTCATTGCATTTTACTACAGAGTAAAAGACAAAAAAGGACAAGCCGCACTATCGCGTCTTGCCCTGCTCCTCGCGGTATTCGTATCCACACCGCAGCCCGTGTTTCAGCTCGGAATTATTCGATGATTTCCAGTACGGAACGCTTCCGGATTTTGGTGGAAGCCGCACTGAGAATGGTACGCATCGCCCGAGCCGTACGCCCTTGTTTGCCGATCACTTTTCCGAGGTCGTCCTTGGCAACCTTTAGTTCGATCACGGAAGTTTGTTCGCCTTCGACTTCCGAAACGTCAACAGAATCAGGATCGTCTACAAGCGCCTTCGCAATGAACTCAATAAGATCTTTTAGCATGGAAACCCTCTGATGTAAAAGGTGAAGCACAACTGCAAACGAGAACTACACCGTACTACGACATAGCTACCCACCCACACACATTGTTCATATCGAGCAATCGCCTAGCCGGCGATATTCACTTTCTTCACCAGGCTTTTAACAGTGTCGGAGATTTCCGCGCCCTGCTCCAGCCAGTAATTGACCCGATCCATCTTCAAGTTTACCATATTGGCGTCGTTGCGGGGGTCGTAGGTTCCCAGCAGTTCGAGGAACCGACCATCTCTCGGGAAGCGGGAATCCGCCGCCACTACCCGGTAAAACGGGCGTTTCTTCGCACCCATCCGCGTCAACCGAAGCTTTACCGCCATTTCAAATCCTCCTTGAATGTCAACAGAGTATCAAACCATAACTCTGTTTGCAACAGTAATTTTCATTCCTATCGGAAATAGTTCCGAAATCGAAGCTACTGTATATTCTTGCCAAGCGCCCCCAATTCGCGCATCAGCGCTTTGGGGCCCATCTTATTCATCTTTTTCATCATCTTTTTCATCTGTGTGAACTGCTTCACCAGACGATTGACTTCCTGCACGCTGGTTCCGCTACCCGCCGCAATGCGCCGCCTGCGAGAACCGTTGAGCAATGCGTGATTGCGTCGCTCTTTGGCCGTCATCGATTGAATGATCGCCTCGATGTGCTTCAGCTCCTTCTCGGCCATCGCGCCCTCTTTGCCCTCGTCCAAAGCGCGAGCGACGCTCTTCATGCCGGGCAACATGCCGATCACACTGGAAAGCGAGCCCATCTTCTTCATCATCTGCATCTGCTTAAGGAAATCCTCCAGCGTGAACTGGGCCTTGCGCAGCTTCTGCTGCATCTGCTCGGCCTCTTTCTTGTCCACCACCTTCTGGGCTTTTTCCACCAGGCTGAGCACGTCGCCCATACCCAGGATACTGCTGGCGATACGATCCGGATGGAAGATCTCCAGGCCATCCAGCTTTTCACCGATACCGACGAATTTCAAGGGCTTGCCGGTTACCGCCTTAATGGAAAGCGCCGCACCGCCACGGGCGTCACCATCCATTTTGGTCAGCACGACACCGGTGATATCCAGCACTTCATCGAATTTCACAGCCACGTTGACGGCTTCCTGGCCGGTCATGGCGTCGGCAACGAACAGAATTTCCTGCGGCGAGAGGGCGCGCTTCATCTGTTCCAGTTCGCCCATCATCTTTTCGTCGATCTGCAAACGACCGGCGGTATCGAGCAGCACCACATCGTAGCCCTTGGTTTCGGCCATGATTTTGGCCTTGGCGCCCAAGACTACCGGATGCTCGTTGACCGTAGACGGATATACTGCCACGCCGACCTGTTCGGACAGCCGGGTAAGCTGATCGATCGCAGCAGGGCGATAAACATCGGCGGGAACCAGCAAAGGCCGCCGGTGCTGTTCTTTCAAATATTTCGCGAGCTTACCGATTGTGGTGGTTTTACCGGAACCTTGCAGACCGACCAGCATGATGATGATCGGGGGCTTCTGGTTCAGGTCAAGCGGCTCCGCGCCTTCACCGAGCAGATGTACCAGGTGTTCGTGCACCACTTTGATGAACTGCTGGCCGGGGGAGAGGGACTTGAGCACCGCCTCGCCCATCGCGGCTTCTTTGACCTCGGTAATGAACTGCTTGACAACCTTGAAGTTGACGTCCGCTTCCAAAAAGGACATGCGCACTTCTCGGACTGCGTCCTCGATATTCTTCTCCGTCAGCTTGCCTTGCCCGCGAAGCGACTTGAAGGTATCGGCTAGTCTGTCCGATAGTTGATCAAACATTCACAAATCCTCACAAATTGGCATACGCCACCACCACCCCCCAAACATGAACGTATCCTAATAGAGGATTAATCCCCAACTGTCAAGGATTTTACGACGCAAGACCGACCAAAGTGTGAATTAATTTCCAGGAGTTTGGCGTGAAATGCAAGAAAAACCTTTATTTGACTTTTGCGTAAATTCCATTGCTTCGTTTACAATGGCGAGGTTGATATCCTTCAGAGCCGATCATATTGGGGTTTGGCGGTCTCCGTTGGAGTATGGGCCTATTTGTTGGAGCAGCGTCTCTTCTGTTGGAGCATGGGCTCCTGTCCTGCTCCAACTGTTTGTTATCTTGGTCGGGACGGGAACCCCAACCTTCATGATCCTTATGATGGATCAGGATTGAATCCTGATCCGAAACGTTACGTGCAGGATACAATCCCGCACGATGCTGGGGAGGTAATTTGGAGCGAAATATGTCAGTCAAATCCTGGGTTTGGGCACTCGGATTCGTTGTTGTCTTTCTCGCCTCCTGCTCTTCCGATCCCGCCGATCCGACAGATTTGGATACACCAAACTCAGACGGTGACCTTGAAGCTTCCGATCAGGATCAACTTGACAAAGAGACGGATGAACTTCCTTCTGTTTGCCAAGGCATCGATTGCTCACCCGGAACCTGCAAGAAAGTTAACGGCTACGCCATTTGCGACTGCCCCCAGGGATATATCCAGCAGGATAAGACCAGTTGTGTGGAAGTCAGTATCGACGGAGATACTGATTTAGACTCTGATCGACATGAAGCTAATGAGCTTCCCGAAGCCATGGCTCATTTAAAACCTTGTGATGGATCTGAGAATTACCCTTGTCTGGCGGGTCTTCCCTTCGTCTATACAAATGAAAACGGTGAGTTTCGGATTGGAGAAAAGAATCTTCGTTCTCTTCACGTTCTTGGAATATGAGAAGATTGGATTCTCTTTGACCTGGCGAATTTATCAACATCAACAGGGTTGTTTTTATACAGTTACTCTTTAAAGAAATCTGTTCAATTAAATGGCTCAAGTGCAGTGTCAATTTACGGAGGTCTTAGAGACAATATTTTTGTATGGAAAGAGACTGAAGAGCAAACTCCCGAATTAACACAGTATTGGGGAACACTTTGGAAGAGTTCGCTGAATCACATTGAACGCACTTTGATTTCAGATAGTCGAACGGCTAAATTTAATCAGGATATCTATGGAGATAAAATTTTTTGGATTGCGCAAAAAAGGCCCGAAGATGATTATACTGGGCATCTATACTCATTGGACGGTGCCGGCAAAGAAATTCAAATTGATCAAAGTGCCAGTGGGGTTTCATTGTTTACTGTCTCTGAAAAATATATTGTGTGGGTAAATGGTCTAAAGGAACTGATACGTTTTGCAATTTCTGATGGTACGGAGACTGTTTTAGCTAGCTTCAACTATCCTGTTGGAACGATGGCTCAATGGGAGAAAGATTTTTATATCTCCGATTTAAATAATTCACCTGATCCCGGGAGTTTTTGTGGAGTTTCCATCTATAAATACGATTTGGATACATCGGAAGTAACGCCATTTAAATTGAACGAAGGTTATATCGACTATTTTGTGGATGACGTTTGGGAAGACTGGCTACTATTTACGACTTGCAATGAAGGTGGAGTTGGAGATGACAGCCAAGATACTTGCTGCTTGAAGCAGGGATTGGGTGATGTTTATCTCCGTTATCTTCCAACAGGAGAAGAGTGGAACCTAAGCAACTCATTCGGAGATCAGGTGCTGGCCCGCATGTGGGGACCACTGGTCGTTTGGCGAGATGGAAGAAATCGGGAATCCGGTCATGGAAATGCTCTGTACGGCATCGATTTGTGCAAACACCCGGAACTAAAGAGCCGCTTCTCGGAATGTCAAGCACGTAAGAAACGCTGAAATATTGGAGCAGGACAGGAGCCCATGCTCCAACAATAGGGATGCAATCCCGCACTATCCTGATGCCGGATTAGAATGCAATTCCAACCACTTAACTTACTAGCTGTCTTGATGAATCCGATCCCAGAAGGCCGGGCTGCGGGTAAAATGCATGCGCCGGGCAGGAACGTTCGTAAGCAGGGCGACTGCCTGATCCAACACACGGTCATGATGCTCGCGTTCCTCGCCGAAACTGAGCGTACAAGCTAACAGTCCGGGTAAGGCTTCCGCAATCGGCAAGGCTTGCAGGCGATCGTCTTGCGCCTGGTTCAGCAGATATACACCGGCTAGTGGAAGAGGCTGCAACTGGCGATTCTGGCGTTCCTCGCGGGAAAAGAAGGGGGTCGGGTAAAGGTGCCAACCGTCGTTCGTTTGCCGCACGATGGAAATTTCATCGCAGAAAATCAGATGATCCTGGGACAAATCGCAGACGGTCGATTTCCCTGCGCCACTTTCGCCAAGAAACAAACGACCCGAGTGGCCATCGGCCAATGAGGAACCGTGCAACACCAGCCCTCCCAACCGTGGCAGTTCGAAAGAAAGATAGACGCGCAACAACGACGACAAGGGGATCCAGGCGTACTTGGCTCCGCCGCGAACGTAGGACTCCGACACGCGCATATCCACGCGCCGTCCCTCGTTGCTGATCTCGGCGCTCATGCCCCCATCGACCTGTATATGATATCCCGTTTCCGTAGAAATATAGATGGCTTCGGCGTGTCCGCCGGGACCGAAACGAGCCTCGACATTCGCATCCAATTCGATGCGCCAGTCTACCTTTGCTTCTGTCTCTGTTTCCGTTGAGGCTGAAGATGTGAACGCAGAAAGGTACTTCCCAATCACCGGGGCGTAGAGCTCTTCATCCGCCTGTAGGGAAAAACCAAGGCCAGCTATGGAAAAAACAACCATCTGTTAGAACGTGTTCCCCAAAATGCTGCGGTATCAGCCGGATTTCGCCGGAGGACGGCAAGGAGGAACGGTAGCCAGCCCACACCCAAGAGCTAACCTCTCGAATATTTTAGCGCTTTTCACTTCCGGCTTTTGGTAGGGCCGTTTGGCCTCATCCTGTTGCTCAGCATGTTTTTTTGAATCTGCCATGGAACCTCTTCCTTTGGAAACCGCTTGTTGCTTTCGCGATATGCTCCGAACCACGTTATGTTAAATTTGTTGTTCGCTACTGTCAAGGAAATCAAAAAAAGTCGGGAGCCCTGTAAAAAAGGACTCCCGACTTTGACAAGCATCCGATTACCAGATCAGGAAAATATTTCCACTGGTACGGTTGATGACCACCAGGTCATAGTAACCATCGCTGTTGAAGTCGCCACCACCCATCGCCTGCAAGACACTGGGGCTGGCAGGCAGGTTGGCCAGATCGATGTAGTCGTTCTCCGGATCGCCGGGATTTTCGGTGTTATCCACAATCCCGTAGGGAGTCTGACCCCAGAACAGGCGCACCAGGCCGGTGCCGCCAACCACGACATCGTTGTATCCGTCGTGGTTCATATCCATGGCGGTACCCGGCTCCAAGCCGAAATAGGTATCGCTGTCGTGGATAAAGGACCAGCTCTGCTCGGTCACCACATTGGGGCTGGCCGTGCTGGACTTGTAATAGAGCAGCTTGTTCTGCGTGTTCTTGCGAACCAGCACTTCGTCGAGACCGTCGTTGTTGGTGTCTAACACACCCGCCACATAGAAGCCGAAGTTACCGGCTTCGTTGGCGTCGGTAGCCGGAATCTCGAAGAAATAAGGATCGGATTGACGCGGCTCGGGGTTGGCCCAATCCGCATCTGCCACCGGTTGCAACACACCGGAAGTTGCCGAGTTACCCCACAGCAACCAGGCACGATCCAGCGTGCGCGTACCACCTGCGCCATCGCTTTCCTGGTGGTCGATATCGGAGATGATCAACTCGTCGTAGCCGTCGTTGTTGACATCGGCATGACTCATGAACCATCCGAAGTTCGGGGCGTTGCCTTCACCGGAACCATAGAACCCGGTGGAACCCGCCTGACGCAGAACCGTCAGGTCTTCATCCGTACCGGCGTCGTACCAATTACCCCATACGCCACGACCCAGGAAGCCGTAGATCGGGCCGTCGGCTGCGGAGTACCACTGCGTGGAAATGAACAGATCCGCGTAAACCTGGCCGGATTCCGCACCGTTCCAATTCAGGATTTCCAGGTGGGTGCCAACCGCACCGCCGGTCCACAGACCCGCGGAAATGGTGACATCCGGTTCGATCGTCGGTTCATAAGCGTCCACTTCGGTATCGCCGCAGTTGCGATAGTCGGGGATACAGATACAGGCGTCGGAGCAGACCTGGCCGCCACCGCAGCTCAAGCCCGGCTCACCGCATTCCTCGCCGGAATCGGCGCTGCCGTTACCACAATTGGCGACTCCGGCATCCGGTACACAGCCGCACAAATCGCAATGCGTGTTGGCAGGACAGCTTAGACCTGCTTCGCCACACTCTTCGATGTAGCTGGAAGCGGTGGTGGACAGACCGGAAGTGCTACCGAAGTAGATGTACGCCCGGCCATCGTAGAAGTTGTAGGATTCCGCACCGATGGCGAGATCGTCGATGTCATCGCCGTTCAAGTCGCCTACCGCGAAGGAGTAGCCCAGCGTGTCGCCCAGGCCCCAACTCGGCTTATAGCGACCATAGACGGCCCAGTCGGCCAGCGGCGTACAGCTATCACCGTCGTCGCCGTAAATGACCCACACCGCACCCGCAGCGCCGCCACCGGTTACGAAGTAGGCGTCGTTGGTGGCGACATCGTAGCAGCCGTCACCGTTGAAATCGCCCCATTCGGCGAAGAAGCCGAAGCCGCTGGCGCTGCGATCCGAACCACCCAGATCGGTGGCGATCTGCGTCTTGGCGTAGGCGGTTTCACGTCCGCTGTATACCCAGTCGCTGGTGTTGCCAGCCGCATCCTGGGCCTGCACGCGGAAGCAGGTGCTAGTGTTGGTATTGATCGGCAGGCTTGCCACCACGGCGCCCTGCTTCTCGGTCGGAGCGACGATGGCATCTACCGTTACCGTTACCGCCGCATGAGTATCACCGGTTCCCCACTGGCTGCAAGGATCGGCCTCGTCGGTGAAGGTTTCGTATTCCACCGTGTATGCCGTTACCGTACCGGTTCCGGCAAAGCCGTCGGCGGCAGGAGCGGTCCAAACCATCGTCGCATTACCGGCATGACGGTCGCAGCGATCGTCGTCGTTATCGCAGGCATAGCTTTCAACACAGTTAGCACTGTCCTTGCGGTAGGCATCGTCTCCACCAGCGGTGGTGGTGTTGCTACCCAGACAGACTTCCAATGCCGTGGCATCCGCCGGTTTGTCGTCGTCGGCCACGATACGCGGCACCTGTGCGACGCTGGCATCATTGCCAGCGGCATCACTGACCGTTACACCCAGTTCGAGCCAGCCGTTGGGCAGGCTGTTGGTGGTAGGCAGAATAACACTGCTGAATGTCAATGAGCAGGTCGTGGTGCAGGAACTCGGGAAGGTCGCGGTCGCGGTACCGAACAAGGCCACCGCGCTCGTACCGTCGGTCGCAGTCAAGGTAGCCGTGCGTCCGGCAACCGTGGTGTCGTCCGACTCGATCTGAATGTCGTAGGCGGTCTTCAGATCCATCTGACCGTTATGCTCCGCACCGTTATCGTGCGTGATGTTGTAATAGGTCGTGCTACCCGGTGTGGGTCGCGTAAAGGTGATAACCGGGGCCGAACTATCGGCCACGATGTTGGTCAGGCTCACACTCGCCGTTCCGCCCAGACCGTCGTTGACGGTAGCTGCGATGACGTTGGTGGCCGGAGCTTCATTCAGGCTGACATTGTTGTACACCACCTTGCCGCTGGTAATCACGCCACTGGTGGGCGAGAGCGTGGTGGAAACCGCCGAGCCATTGACCGTGAGGGTCGGAGTCAGGCCGTCGAAACCGTTGGTGACCAGTTGGATGTTCACGCCGAAGGGCGCGCCACCGTTCTGATCTTCACCGGCTTTAAAGGTCGTACCGCTGGCCATTTCATCGCCGGTATCGGGCACGCCATCGCCAACGGAAACTTTTTCCACCTGCAACACGTCACCCGGATTGAACGCCACCGCCATCGTGCGCAGGGCGCTTGTTGCGGTGTTACCCGAAGCGGTTTCAGTGGCGAAGGCCCGCACTTCAATCGTGCCGCGCGGGAAGTCCAACGGGTTGAAGCCGACCGCAGTATTGTTGGAACTGATGGTCTGGCTGCTTGCGCTCGGGAAAGTCTGGAAGCTGGTGTCGCCTTGCTGGCGCCATTGCAGCTCGATTTCCGTCTGGCCGTCGATGCCGGTGGCGGACACCTGCCAGTCGCAACGCCGCAGCAGCAAGTCGCTCAAGCCGCCGCCGTCGCCGCAGGTGGTGTCGTCGTTGTCGGCATCGGCATAGCTGCCATCTGCCGAAGGAGTGGCAATCGCCAGAGTCGGAACCACCGAGTCAACATAGAATTCATTGGTTTCGGTGACCGAGTTGGCCGCCAGATCGCTAACCGTAACCGACAGGGTCTGTGTGCCCTGCGGAATCGGGAAGTCCGTGAATTCAACCGGGACCGGAGTAGAGCTGTAGCTCGGAATCGTCTGCTGGACGGAAACCTTGCTATCGGGGCCACTTAAGGTCACGGTGCCGCCTTCCAAGCTGAAGGCTTCGTTGGCATTGACATCCACGTTGATCTGTACAGAGGCAAGACAGCGGCTCTGTCCGTCGTTGCCGCCGCATGCGCCCACAACCAGTTGAATCTGGCCGGGACCGCCTTCGAAGCTGGCCGCCGGACCGATCAAGTCCACGCGGATCTTCTGCAAGGCCGCCGTAGCGGTCAAGCTGGAGAGGTTGCCGAGCTGATCGACGACCTGGGCCTTGATGCGTGCATCGAAGCCGTTCGGCCGCACCACATCGGTGAAGACCGCCTGACCGCCGGAAACGGCTACCGGACCGGCCAGGAAGGTGTTGCTGTTGCTGTGATAGAGGTTGACGTAATCCGCATCGGAACCGCTGACATTGACGGTGACGTCGAAGGTCAGGTTCGAACCGTCTACCGTTCCTTCCGTCGTGTTCATGCGCAGCACGTTGTTGACGGTATCATCGTTGCCGGTGCTGTTGTCCGGGAAGACCAGCGAGGAAACGGTCGGAGCGACGGAATCCATGGTGATCGTCACCGGGGTTGAATGCGCAAAGTTGCCGACGTTGTCGGAGCCTTCTGTAAAGACGATATGATCGGCTTCGTCTACCAGGTTCACGGAGAAAGTCGCCAGACCGGTGTCGCCCAGACCCTGAACGACGGTCGCACTGGCAACGCGGTAGAACGTATCGCCGCCTACACCATCGGGATCGTGGGTACAGGTGGACAGTCCGCCGTTACCCGCATGCAGACCGACATTGCTACAGATGTACACCGTGGCTCCGAGATCGAATCCGTTTGTGGTGGCATCGAAATAAGCCTGGAAACCGGCAGAACCCGGGTTCTGATCGTAGTTGACGTTCCATTCGTAGGCAAACGGTCCCGCGACATCGTCGGTCGGCAGGCGGTCGCCATTGGTGTCCGAAAGGACGATACCAGCCACGAAGTCCAGCTTGTAATAAGCCGGGGGAGACAATTCGCCGGTGTTGCCGAACGAATCGGTGTGGACGAAGCGGAATTCGTACTCGCCTTCGTTGAAGGTGCCGCTCATCGTGAAATAACGATTTCCCGGCGTACCCTGGACGGCGAAATCACCGATGGTCGTATACGTCGTATCGCCGACCACGCGGTAGGAGGCCGTCACATTCTGGCCAACAGTACCGCCTTCAACATTGGCGCGGATTCTCAACTGGAATCCTGCGATCGCCTGGTTGTCGTCGTCGCTGGAATTCAGAGTAGAACCCGGAGCCTTGCTTGAAGGACCGGCGGTAATGCTGGTAAAGCTCGGCACGGAGCGATCCACCTGGGTGGTAAATTCCAGGGCCGTGCTGGGATTACCCGCCGCATCGGAAACGGTGGCACTCAGCGTCAGCACGGCGCTTTCGTTGGTCGCCGCACCACCCTCGTAGAACAGGGTGACTTCCGGGAACACCGCATCGCCGGAGGCATCCAGCGCCTGCGAATAGTTGTCCACCCGACCCAGACCGTTGGAGACGGTCAACGCAACCGTCTGGCCCTCTTCGGCGTTATCCGAGTGAATGGTGAAGGGAGTCTGGAAATCGCCGCCTGCCACCGCATCGACGGAAGCGGCATTGTAATTGTAGGTAGCCGGAGCCGGAGCCACCGCAGGATCGTAGGCAAACGGTGCGCTCAGTGTCAGAGCCGGAGAGGTAAAGTCCACCTTCAAAGCCAGCGGATTGGGAGTGCCGTAGCAGTTGCTGCCAACCGGCGGCTCGTAGTAAACTTGAATTTCAGTCGTTCCCTCGGTCAGAGTAACCGGGAAGCTGGCTTCCGCCGGGTCACCGCTCATCGTGGCGAAGCCCGCCAGAGAACCATCGACGCGCAACACAACCTGCTGTCCATCCAGAATCGGACGCGAACCGCTGGCGGTTACGTTGATGGTGGTGTGTACGCCGTTAGCCGTATTGCCTTCGAAAGCATCGGCGATGTTGTACACGGTCTTGCCATCGTCGGTGGCGATGGAGAAGGTAAAGCAACCGGTGTCCACTTCGAAGGTATTATCGTCCCATCCAAGATTGCCCGCCATATCGGTGTAGCGAACGCAGACGGCATAGGTGTTATCGGACAGCGGGTTCTGTGCGGTACCGTAAGCCTGAGTCGCACTACCACTT
The DNA here is from genome assembly GCA_965140415.1 of Myxococcota bacterium. GTDB lineage: Bacteria > Myxococcota_A > SURF-8 > SURF-8 > SURF-8. The sequence goes on along the minus strand of OZ223209.1, from coordinate 631,128 downwards.
GCCAGAGCGACGACATCGGTTTGCAATGCGCCTGCCACTGGGCAGGGGTCCGCAGGATTCGCGACGTAGCTGGCCGCTTCGTACAGACGGAAAGTGGCCTGGCTGCCATTCGGTTCGCCCGCGATAGCTGCGTTTACCGTGACATTGGTGTTGTAATTGATTGGCGGGTTCGGCACGGTCACGGCAACGGTCGGTGCATCGGAATCGAAGTGTACCGTTACACCCGTAGTGAGAGCACTGTTGCCCGCAAAGTCATCGACATCGGCAGATAACGTGTAATCCGCCGTCGTGCGCGTCGCATTTTCGCTGATATCCACATCCTGGAACAGGGCGATATTCGAATCGTTCAGCGCCACAGTGCCGCCCGACCAGGGAGAACCGTTGACGTTCAAGGTGACAACCTGACCAATTTCAGCATCGGAGTAGATTTCCACGTCCATGACGTTCTGGCTGCTGTACTCTTCGTCGGTGGGGCTGTTAAAGGTAAGAGTCGGAATTTCCCAATCCGCCCAGGCTTGGGCCATATCCGAGGTCAAGCCACTTAAAATCGTGGAAGCCGCCTCGAAGGTATAATCGCCGTAATCCAGTTCGACGTTCCAGGTCAGGGTGGCTTCGATATCGTCGCCCACTACGCTATTAGCGGCAACACCTGCTCCACCGTTGATGCGCAGTCCTTCCATGGAGGTGAGCGGCACCAGTTGGCTTTGCACGACAACCGTGGTCTGCAACAGATCCGTTCCGGTGCTGGCATCGTCGGAGATGTTCAGTTTCAGATCCGCCGTATCGGCTGCATAGCCGCCGATGGTCAGAATCGTCAGGCTCGGTTCATCGAAATAGGCCACAACGCCGAAGCTGGTGCTGGCAGGATTGCCCAGTGCGTCCGTGGCGCGCAATTCCAGGGTAAAGTTTTCCGGTGCCGGAGCGCGGACATTGGGATCGGTCAAGGTGACATCCGTAAAGGTGAACGCGCCACCTGAAACCTCGGTGTTGGCGAAATCCTCACCATTGATGGCCAAAGTCAACTCCAGCGGCGGATCGAGATCTTCAACGCCGGTAATCTGGCCGCTCACATCGAACTGGATGCCATCGCCCAGATCCTGATTCTTGTCTTCCACGCGCGTGTAAACCGTTCCATCATCCGGTGTAATCGTTCCGAATTCCGGCAGAGTCAGATCGACGCTGAAGGAATAAGGTCCGGCAAGGCCAATACGGCCCGCGCCGTCGTCGATACCGACTTCCAACGTATGCACGTCTTCACTGAGCGTGAATTCGGCAGAGGCTTCGCCGTTGGTCAGAACCAGATCCACCGGCGTGCCACTATCAAAGGTAAAGGAAACCGCAGAACCATCAGCGCAGTTGTCGCTGGTGGCCACGTAGGTGACCTGCAAGCCGTCATCCAGATTGCTGTCCAGCGCCAGGGCGTCTGCGCGATTCAGATCCGCCGGAACCGGCGTAAGTTCCAAATGACATCCACAGGTAATATCCACATCGACAGCGATTTCGGCCTGACAGGTCGAGCGCGTCGCGCTGTCGGCTTCGGCCATTAAAGAAACCTCGGTGCCGTGAGGCAGACCCACCATATCGAACTGAGCCTGTCCGCTCTGCACGGTCGCCGTAATCGGAGCCGCTCCCGCCACAACGAGGGAGATCGTCTCGTCGTCGGCTACGTTTTCGGCCTGTACGATGACATTGCGTTGCAGGTTGGGCGCGACACAGTCGAGATCGTCGCCACAATCGCCAACCGAGCAGCTTCCGCCATCGGCAAAGGAAGCTTCATCGAGCGGCTCGGCAAAGGCCAGGCGGCAACCGGTAACGCTGACCGTAGCAGTCGCCGTTGGAGAGGCTGCACCATCGGGATCGACGGTGGCAAGCAGGACGTTGTCGCCCGGCAGCACCGTGACATCTTCAAAGAGAATCGCGCCATCCGCACCGACAGTCGCCGGACCGAAAGCGGTTCCATCTACATCCAGAGCAACCGAAGTATTTTCCGCTACGTTTTCGGCCAGCAGTTCGACATCTATCTGCAAGCCCGCCGCTTCGGAAGTATCATCTACATAGGAAACCGTCCAAGTGCTTCCGGCAACAAAAGCCAGACGCGAACCGGTCAGGGTAATGGTCGCCGCCGCAGTCGGAGAAGCCGCGCCGGTCGGATCGACAGTTGCCGCCAGGGCGTTATCGCCCGGTAGCAGGGTTACGTTTTCAAACAGCACATTGCCGTCGGCATCCACCATCACCGGACCAAGCGGGTCGCCTTCACCGACGGTCAGAACCACATCGGTATTTTCGGCTACGTTGTCGGTGGTCAGCGAAATATTGACCTGCATACCGGCATCACCGGAGGTATCGTCATCGTAGCTGACTTCCCAGGGATCGCCACCTTCGACGAACGCGATGCGCGAACCGGTCAACGTTACCGTCGCTTCGGCGGTCGGCAGGGCTTCGCCATCGGGATCGGCCACCGCCGAAAGCGTATTCGCACCCGCTACCAGGGTCACGGCTGCAAAACTCACGTTACCATCCGCATCCACGGTACCGTCGATGGGATCGCCGCTATTGACAGTGAGTTGCACCACGGTGTCTTCTGCAACATCCGTGCTGGTCAGGTTGATGTCGAGCTGCATACCCGCATCATCCGAGACATCATCGTCGTAAGTCACTTCCCAGGGATCACCGCCGACCACAAACGCCAGCGTCGGCTCGACGACATCACCGTCAACGTCGCCATCGACATCCGGATCACCATCGCCATCCACGTCGCCATCGGTATCGCCGTCGACATCACCGTCGGTGTCACCATCGACATCACCGTCAGTGTCGCCATCGACATCGCCATCGGTGTCACCATCGACATCACCGTCGGTATCGCCGTCGACATCACCATCGGTGTCACCGTCGGTTTCCCCATCGCCGTCGGTGCCTTCGGTGTCATCATCACCGACGAAGTCATAGTCGTTATCCTGCGTATCGTTGCTTTCACAACCGACCGCCCAGAAGCCGAATACGACAACCAGAAGTAGAACCCAAGAAAGTTGTTTCATCACGATCTCCTTTTCAAACCATTGCCCGGTAAGAAACGATTTCTTCCAAATCTTCCAAACCAAAAATAAAACGCGAAGGCGGCTCTACACCTCGCCTTTCAACGACTTCCCACGCCCCGCGCTGTTCTCTACTATTCTACCTTACCCGACCCTCAAGCGGCTCATCGGCTAAAAAGAGAATCTCTTTCTCGACCAGTTCGCCACAAAACGCTTCTACATCCGCAAGCGCCTGCTCGCGGTTTACCTCAAAACGGGAAACCACCCCATCAACGATAGCCTCAATGCTTGTTTGCCCATCTGCCATCTCCCAGATCAGCGTGCCAACGCGGTTGAAGCTGTGCAGGGTAGAATCATCCGGGGAAACGGCCACCGCCTCTCCCTCGATCGTTCGCGTTGCCACTCGCACGTTTCGATAGGGGTATTTCATCCCTCTTGATTTCCAATTCTCATTCAGTTCCTCTACTGCCATATCCTAAAGCCCCATCTGTAAACTGTCAACGACTTTCTAATTCCATTCGGACAATCGGTCCGACTCTAACTCATTGCTTTTTCAAGTATATTCAGTATTGCTAACACTGTCTTTTCAAACATCAAACCGGTTGAAAACCCGATTCAAACAATTGAATTGCTTGCACTTTCATCCAGTTTTGAACGATTGTTGCATCCGAATCACCACTCCCGTACCGATCATCCCTACTCTCTATCCGTGTATTTTAGGGGCTGCCCGGAGTAAAATTATTCCCCGCGTTCGCAGATTGAACGAAAACACAGGTTTCCATTCCCCGCCGGCGAATCCAAGCCACTCCTTCTACGTTATCGGCCATTAGGCGCAAACCTTGAATTGACGATTCACTTTCTCCGTGATACAACTTCGCCACAAGTAACGATTCAGGAGAGCAAGATGGAGCACCGACACGCGCAGTTTCTTTCGCACGAAGACACGCTACTACTGGTAATCGACATTCAAGACAAACTGTTCGCCACCATGAGCGAGGCGGGACAGTCCAATTTACTGGCGAACGTTCCGATTTTATTGCAGGCGGCCAAGGAACTTGAAATCCCGGCTATCGTTACGGAGCAATACCCCAAAGGTATCGGTCCGACGATTCCCGTGATTGCCGAGCATTGTCAGAACCTGCCCACGCTGGACAAGGTCGTTTTCGCAGCGACCGAAGTTCCCGAAATCGAGTCGGCCATCGCTGCCGCCGGTCGCCGTCAGATCGTGTTGACCGGCATGGAAACGCATATCTGCGTTTACCAAACGGCTTTGGGGTTATTGGAACTGGGGTATGACGTTCACGTAGTGGCCGATGCCTGCGCCACGCGCAACCCCTTTAATCATGAAATGGGCCTGAAACTCATGCACGGCGCCGGAGCCTGTGTCACTTCCAGCGAAGCGGTATTCTTCCAGTGGCTGGAGCGCGCCGGAACCCCCAGTTTTAAAAAGCTACAGAAATTGATTGTTTAAAGGTACTACCCTTATAGAAAGCCGTTCAACCGTTTTCCAGGAGAGCAAACATGGATCTGAAATCCTACATCCGAACCGTTCCCGATTGGCCCAAACCGGGCATCCAATTCCGTGATATTACGACCCTGTTGGAAAATCCGGAAGGGTTCAGCCAGGCGATTGACCTGCTGATGGCGCATTATCGCGAAGTGAGCTTCGACAAAGTGGTGGCCATCGAGTCGCGTGGCTTCCTCTTCGGCGCACTGATCGCCCGTGAATTGTCTAAACCCTTGGTTTTAGTGCGTAAACCAGGAAAACTACCTGCCGAGACCACCAGCGAAGAATACGAGTTGGAATATGGCACCGACAAAATCGAAATCCACACCAATTCGCTCGATTCGGGCGACAAGGTGGTGGTGATCGACGACTTGCTGGCCACCGGCGGCACGGCGCTGGCAGCGATTCACCTGTGCGAAAAGCTGGATGCGAAGGTAGTGGAAGCCGGCTTCGTGATCGACCTGCCCGACATCGGCGGCTCCAAACGCCTGGAACAGGCCGGTTATCCGGTCTTCAAGCTGGTGGACTTCGAAGGGGATTAGAAGAGGATCGAAAGACCATAGCAGTAGGATGGGCATCTGTCATGCCCATCTTTTCATGTTGATGGGCAAAGCAATTGCCCCATCCTACATCCTGATCCATCGTAATTTCAAGACCTTACCCGACATTGGTTCTACGCCTTTATCGAATCCAGAAACGGTTTCAAGTACAAATTAATCTGGGTTTCTGGGTCGATGTAACCCGGATTCAAATAGGCGTGCAACATCAAACCGTCCAGATAGGCCACGAGATTGATGGCGATTTTTTCCGCCTGCTGCTCGACTTCCGGTCGGAATTGCCCCCGCCGTGCGCCGTCGACCAGAGCCTCGACCATATAATAGCGCATCCCTTCGAACAGGCGCCGGATGATTTCGTTCTTGGTGAAAAACTCCGGTGAAGTCGCCCAAAGTTGAATCATGGCCACCATTAGCTTGAGGTTGCGCTCGTCATCCTGGTAGAGCCGCATGGTCATGTTGATATAGGTGGTCAGCCGCTCAATCGGATCGTCTATATCAAGCTCGGTTTCAAATTGTTCCGGGCCGCCGCTGGTCAATTCCATCCACGTAACCAGCGCGGCGGTGATCAGCTCTTCTTTCGAACGGAAGTATTCATAGATCGTCCCCTTGCCGATACCAATGCGCCGAGCGACTTCCTGCATGGACACAGAGACAAAGCCCGTCTCCATGAAAACCTGGAGACTGTCGAACGCAATCTTGTTTTTCTTTTCTTTCTTGTCCACAAGAATCGGTGCCATGGTTTACCTCCTGATACGTCGATTGAGTCTGCCCACAGATTGACCGACCGGTCGGTCAATGTCAAGACATTTCTTTGAACGTCTGAACAACCATTATGGTGGAGGCCGTTTTTAGGTTTAATAGGAAGGATCAGGATTTCATTCTGATCCGAAGCGTTACGCGCGGGATACAATCCCGCACGATCCTTGGGGTATCGACGCAATTTCCTGTGATGCACCCAATACAAATTTCACCCCTTGCTTTTTATTGGCAAGGTCGCCGGCTTCTGATATTCTGTTCACTTATTTGGATGTAACGGGAAATCGAGGCGGACATGGCTGAAGCTGAATTGGAAATCGCAACTCAGGACGAGCAGAGCACGGCGGACGACGTCAAGCGCGTCGAACAGGTGGCCCGCGCCCACAAAGCGCTTAAACGCGAAGTGGCCAAGGTCATCATCGGGCAGGATGAGGTCATCGACCAGTTGCTGATTGCGCTGTTTTCTCGCGGACATGGCCTGTTTGTCGGCGTACCCGGCCTGGCGAAAACCCTGCTGATCAGCACCTTAGCCAATGTACTGAATCTGGAATTCAACCGCATTCAGTTTACACCGGATCTGATGCCATCCGATATTACCGGCACCGATGTCTTGCAGGAAGATCGCACCTCCGGCAAGCGCGTGTTCCACTTTATCAAGGGTCCGATTTTCTGCAATATTCTGCTGGCCGACGAAATCAACCGCACGCCGCCCAAAACCCAGGCGGCGCTTTTGCAGGCCATGCAGGAACGCAAAGTCACGGCGGCGGGAAAAACCTATCCGCTGGATCCGCCTTTTCTGGTGTTTGCCACCCAGAATCCCATCGAGCAGGAGGGTACCTACCCGCTGCCCGAAGCACAATTGGACCGCTTCATGTTCATGATCGGCGTGGATTATCCTTCCGAAGACGAAGAGCGCCGCATCGTCTCCAGCACGACCGGCACCTATGTGCCTGAACTGGCCAAGATTCTGACGCCCGGTCAGATTCGGGCGTTGCAATCGCTGGTGCTACGCGTACCGGTGGCGGAAAACGTCATCGACTACGCCGTCAAGCTGGTGCGTGCCACAAGGCCCGACGATCCCAGCGCGCCCGAGTTCATCAAGAAATGGGTGCAGTGGGGAGCGGGACCACGCGCCTCGCAATATCTGATACTGGGTGCAAAAGCACGCGCCATCCTGAACGGACGTTTCCACGCATCGAGAGAAGACGTGCAGGCGCTGGCGGTGCCGGTTTTGCAACATCGCGTAATCAAGAACTTCCACGCCGAAGCCGAAGGCGTTGAGACTCCGAGCGTGATTCGGCAATTGCTGGACACCATTCCTTCCGATCCGGTCTGATGGCGAGCGATACTCCCATGCTGTCTCCCGAACTGCTCAGCCGCATCGGGAACTTGAAGATCCGCGCCCGCACGGTGGTGGAAGGCGTGTTGACCGGTCTGCACAAAAGCCCGCATCACGGCAGTTCCATCGAATTCGCCGAACACAAGGAATACTCTCCCGGCGACGACATCCGGCATATCGACTGGAAAGCCTATGCCCGGATGGATCGCTACTACGTGAAGAAATTCGAGGACGAAACCAACCTGCGCTGCTACCTGCTGGTGGATAATTCCGCCTCGATGGGCTATGGCGAAGGCAGTGAAAACAAGTTGGAGTATGCACGAGTATTGGCGGCGGCATTCGCCTATCTGCTGCTGCGTCAGCAGGATGCACCGGGACTGACGGTTTTTAACAGCAGTGTCAACACCTTCATTCCGCCGCGCGGCACCAGCAGCCACTATCAGGAATTGCTTGAAGCGCTGGTGCGCATGCAGCCACAAGGCACGACCGATCTGGCGGCAGCCATCGGTCGCACCGCCGAGACTTTGCACGGACGCAACCTGGTGGTCGTGATTTCCGATTTCTTCGACCCCGAAGGGGACGTTCAGCGCGTTTTGGCGCGACTTAGAGCGCGAAAGAACGACGTGGTGCTCTTTCAGGTACTGCACGACCACGAATTGAACCTGCCTTTCGATCACCTGACGCAGTTCGAGGATCTGGAGAGCGACGCGATGCTGCTGGCCGATCCGGACGCCATCCGGCAGGAATACCGCAAGGTGTTCGGCTCATTTCTGGATAAGCTGCGAGAAGGCTGTTTACAGGCGGGCATCGGCTATCAGCAGGCAATCAGCAATCAACCACACGAACAGCCACTATTGGCCTATTTGAAGAAGCGGGAGGGCGCGCCGTGAACATCGGGTTCGTCAATCCGTGGATGCTATGGGGATTATTAGCTGCCGCACTGCCGGTGATCATTCACCTGATCAACCGCCGCCGGGCGCGCATCATCCGCTTTTCCGCCACGTATTTCGTGCAATTGTCCAACCGCCGACTGGCTCGCAGCCTGAAGCTCAAGCAATTGCTTTTATTATTGCTGCGTACCTTGTTGCTGGCTTTTCTGGCGCTGGCCTTGGCGCGTCCGTACACGCTTCCACAACAGCAGCACATCGCCGCCGAAAGCGATCTCACCCCCACCAGCCGCATTCTCATTGTAGACCGCAGCTTGTCCATGCAGGCACAGACCCAGGGAAAACCTCTTTTCGAACTGGCTCGGGAGCAGGTAAAGCAGTTGATTCAAGGCTTTAGAGACAGCGACAACTTCGCTTTATTGCCCTCGCCGCCGATGGATGAAGATTCTTTGGTGGAGTTGACCTTCGACCGTGGGCGGCTACTGCGTGAATTGGACGAGTTGCAGCCCAGCTATCGAAAAACCGACTTCTCCCGCTCGCTGGATCAGGCGCGTCTACTGGCGCAAGGCTCGGCTCTGGCAAAGAGCGCCGTCTATCTGATCGGCGATGTCACCCGCGTCGGTTATGAAACGGATTTCACCATTTCCGGCAAGCAGGAAAGCCTGCCCATTCTGCTCGACGTGCGCCAGGCCACCTCGATTGCCAACGTGGCGATTACGGACTTGCAGAGCGAACGCTCGTTCTTCACAGGCCTGCGTGACTGGAAGATTTCCGTAACGGTCGCCAATTACGGCGAACAGCCGGTTTCCGGGCTGGGACTGTCGTTACTGGCCAACGAGCAGGGCCGCGCCGACGGCTTTGTGGATATCGCTCCTTTCCAGAGCGTTACCAAGGAGTTCATCCAGCGTTTCGAGCAAAGCGGAACGGTACGGCTGGAAGCCAGTTTAGCCGATGATCTGCTGCTGGCGGATAATCGCCGTTTCGGATTGGTGAATGTTTCCAGAGATTTGACGGTGCTGCTGGTCAATGGGCGTCCCAGCACCACGCGGCATCTGGATGAAGTCTTTTATTTAAAGGAAGCGCTCAATCCGGGAGGATTGAATCGCAGCCAGATCACACCGGAAGTGGTGTCGCCCTCGGCCCTCGCTTCAAACGACCTGTCGCGCTACGACATCATTTTCTTGTGTAATGTTGCAAGGTTCACCGACACACAAGCTGAAAAACTGTTGGCCTATGTGCGTAGCGGCAAGGTGGCAGTGCTGACTTTCGGTCCCGAAGTGGATGTGGACAATTACAATCAGCGGCTTGCCTCGCTGTTACCGGGCAACCTGCGCGGCTCCAAAGTCGCCAGCGAAAGCACCAGCGGACGCAGCGACGCCGTTTATTTAAGTCGTTTCGACTACCGCCAGCCGGTTTTCCGCATCTTCGACGACGACACGGCAAAAAGCCTGTACGAGGCGAAAGTCAGTGAATACATGACCTTCGATCCCGATGCCACGCGGGACAAGCGCATTCTGCTGCGCTATACCGATCATTCTCCGGCACTGGTGGAAATCACCGTGGATCAGGGGCGCAGCCTGGTCTTTACAAGCAGCATCAGCCGCAGTTGGAACGATATCCCGATCCAACCCGGTTTTCTGCCGTTGATGCAGGAACTTTCGCATCATATTGCCGATAGTCGCCAGCAAGACGAAGAACTGCGAGTGCTCGTAACCGGCGACCGCTATCGCCCCAAGGGAGATAACGGCAAGTTGACAATAAAAACTCCCCAGGGCAAGAAACTATCTTTGGACTCAGCAAGTGATTCCAAGCTCTCCGGCTCGCCTCCTTTGGAACAACCGGGCTTTTACACAGTGAGCAATCGCAAGAACAACTGGACGGTCGCCGTCAATGTCGATCCGGCGGAATCGGATCTGCGTGTATTGCCAAAAGCCGAGCGCCCGGCGATCTTCGGCGAGCGGGCACTACTTGCCAATGCTGGCGGAGGACTACCGGAGCAGCGCATCGAGCAGGCCGGTTTGCTGATGTGGCTGTTGTTGTTGTTGCTGGTCGGTGAGGTGCTGGTGTTGAGGTGGATGCGCTGAAGCGCTTGAACAAAACTAAACCGATTAGTTTTATCTTTGTCTTCGGTCCCTACAAAGTTTAACAAATATCAACATAATTATATAAAATGTCAAGACTATTTATGTATCCTTTAGCGCCTTTTCACCCTTCCCTAGCCTGTTTTTGATTGACTTTTTACAACTCTTTTCGTATCATTCGGGACTATGGGAGGAAGCTTGGCCGGGATTATTACATATCAGCTTCTTCGCCACACGTTCTTATAGCCGAAACCGAACCTAAAAATCATCGTTACAGTTTTCTGCAAAATCAGCGCCGAAGCGTTTGTAACGACTTATTTTATATCGAGGTTTTTCATGAAACCAGCTCGCGTCAAGCAGGAACAGATCAGCACGATTCATATCCTGGAGAAGGCTCGCCCCGAGGCTGCCGATGTCGTCAAGGGAATTCAACCGTACGAACCGGTTTCCTCTTTGCCACGCATCGTGGAACGCCCTGAAATCGAGCATTTCAAACTCGACTGGAACGAGTGTACCATTCCGCCCGCGCCCGGCGTGAAAAAGGCCATTCATCAATATCTCGACGGCGAACTGGGATTGAACATCTATCCGGAACTGTTCAGCTATAACCTGCGCCTGAAATTACAGAGCTATGTCGGCTACCCGGCAGACCATATTCTGGTTTCCAACGGTTCGGACGACGCGCTGGACTTGATCTGCAAAACCTATTTGAATCCAGGCGACCGGGTGTTATCTCCCTATCCGACCTACACCCATTTCCTGCTTTTCGCCAAGTCGCGTGGAGCGATCATCGATAAGGTGATTTTCGAAGACGCCTTCAAGATGGACATCGAGGACATCCTCGCGCACGTGACCCCGGAAACCAAAATCATCTATCTGGTCAATCCCAACAATCCAACCGGCGTTCTTTACGACGAGCAGGATGTTGAGAAGCTGATTCAGGCCGCTCCCCAAGCGATTATTTTAGTCGATGAAGCCTATGCCGAATTCGCCCGCGCCAGCTTGATCGATCTTGTGGCCAAGCATGAAAACGTGTTCATTACACGCACCTTCTCCAAGCTCTTCGGTCTGGCCGGGTTGCGAGTTGGCTATCTGGTTGCGCAGCCAAACGCGATCAAGGAATTGAGCCGCCTGTACAATCCCAAGAGTGTGAACCAAATCGCTCAGGTCGCCGCCGGAGCCGCGTTGGATGATCTGGACTACTACGAGCGCTATATCGACGAAGTCGACCGCTCCAAGCGCTTACTGGGTCGCTGGTGTGAAAGTCATGGCCTGGAATACTTCTGGACACCCGCCAACTACGTCATGGTCCGAGTGGAAAACGTCAAAGAAGTCGTAGAGGCTCTGGCCGATAAAGGCGTATATGTTCGTGACCGCAGCAGTTTCCCCCAACTGAACGGATGTTTCCGATTGAACCTGGGCACGGTAGAGCAGACCTCCACGGTCATTCTACGATTTGAGGCCGTACTCAAGGAACTGGGACAACTGCAAGATTAGTCCACGTATCCATCTGAAAGTTCACAATAATCGAAGGATCGCAATTTCTTGCGGTGAAAGCCGTGTGTGGTGATCTGTGTTTAGATCTCGATGGGCTTGCGCCGGGGTGTTGCAATGGCGATGGCCGCTTCGTGAACCAAAGTGCGCAGACGTTTGGCGCTGGTTTCCGTTGAGGCGGAGCAAATCGGGAATTTATCCTGTGTTTTCGTAGCGACTTTAAATATTCCCTGCTTGGATAAGCGGTCGAGAACGATTTCCGATCCTCGCCGACCGGTTTCGGGCAGGTAGATCATCAAGGCATCTTCATTGTAATGAGCCACCAGATCGGTGGAACGAACGCTGTGAGTGAGTTGCTGCCCAAAACTGCGCCATGGTGCTTCAGAATCTCTCTTGAAGTTTCGAGCAATTTCATTTGCATTCAACATTACGACACTGGCGCTGCGCTTATGACGAGAAACGAGATTCTCTTCCCGATTGAGAAAGTCGTTGACGAAGTTACTGTTGTAAAAGCCGGTTACGCTATCGGTGATATCCGGATTTGTGGGCGAGAAGCGCTGCTGTCTGCTTTGCAACGCCTGTGCAAGCAAGGTTCCCACGCATTGCAGTAAATGCTGTGTTTGTCGGCTGAACTCGGATTGTCCGGTCATAGTCAGTAACACGCTGGGAGCATGATTAATGAACAGCAACAGGCCGGTCAGGTTTTCTCCAATACTGCCTACTGGCTCCAGCCAGGTATCGCCGGGAGCGAACAAAATCGCCTTGGCTCGTTTATCGGCAACGGAAGTAAGCATCAATTTGGGTGGAGCAAATGACTTCGGCGCTTCAACATCACCACTTGAAAAACCCTGCCGATGGATGAGTGTGGCTTGGCTGGCCGTGCGATTCAGTTGGTAAACCGCTCCCCGTTTATAGTCAAATAGGGAGAGAATGCATTCCAGCGAGGTTTTCATCAACTCGGACTCGTCCTGGCTATTGGCGATGCAATCCTGAATATGTTTGGTAACCGACAATTCCCGGCTTTGGCCTAACAGTTCATTCCGTTCGCGGAAATCGCTGGTAACATCCATGCCGATCGCCAGCAATCCGCTACGCTCGCCGTTCTCGCGTACAAAGCGCTCGCGAACTGCAAAAATCTTGTTGTCGCCGGTTTTGGTCGGGATTTCCAAATGATACGCGGGTAACTCGTCCGGGCCGTTATAACTTCCTTCCCGGATCTGCTTCCAAAGCGAGCGGGCATAAAAATTGACTTCTTGAGAACCGTCAACCAACTCCATAAAGCGTCGGGCGTATTCATCCGATTGATAACCCAGCAAATCACCGACGGCGGGAGAGACGTAATTCACCCGTCCCGATAGATCTCGGAGTTGTACCAACCCATGAATTTGTTCAAACAGTGATTGCTGCATGTCCCCGCTCTGCGGATTGACTTCACTTCTTTTCCTGCTGCTTGCCACCTTCCGAACAGGTGGCCCGCGCCACACGGAGCAGGCTTAAAACCAATCTGAAACAATTATCACGATTGCACTTACTTTATAGCAAAACAAATCGGATATGTAAAGTCGATAAAGCGATTATGTATAGGATTGAATCTGTTTTGTCAACACCTTTGTTCGTTCTTGACAGATATTTATAGCCGGTTACAATACGAATTCGTAACAGGAGATACGAAATTGACCAACAAATTCGGTACATTACTGTTTCTAATTGCGGTCGTTGGGCTGGTTTTTATCAATACGTGTCAGTTGCTGTCACAATATGACCAACAGCCCACAACCAAGCATTTTGAAACGGTTCTGCCCTCCGCCCAACGTTTCGAGGTGGATGACGCCACCACATATTTAACGGTCGGCTGGACAGGCAATGAGGAGCAAGGTGTTGCGCTGAGCAGCAACCGGGTACCTCCGGTCGTGCGTGGTTATAACGGGGAAATGTCGTTGCTCGTCAGTGTGACACCCGATGGCCGTATCGGAAACGTGTTGCCACTGCATCACGATGAAACCCCGGCCTACTTTGCCAGCCTCGTCCGCTCCGGCTTTTTCAATGCCTTCAAGGGGCGCATGTTGAAAGATTCGTTCGAGGATTTAGACGCCATAAGCGGAGCGACGATTACCAGCGAGGCGGCTAAAGTGGATATCCTTTCGGCGGCGCGCTATGCGGCCAATACACGCTATGGGTTTTCCTTTGCATTACCTGCGGAACCTGCTCGTTTTCAGATCGAGCCGGTTAACCTGTCGTTGTTTATACTTGCGCTGCTAGTCGGTATTATCGCTGCATTCAGGCGCACGACACCCTGGCGCAGGGCGGCATGGTTACTAAGCGTCGCCGTATTCGGACTATGGCTGAACGTCTCGATTTCCATGCCGCAATTCATCCGCCTGATGCACCTCGGCTTACCGGGCGGTGTACAGCTTGAACCGCTTGTGCTACTCGCGGTGGCGCTCGCATTTGCGCTGGGAGGACGACAGGTCTACTGCGAACGCCTGTGTCCCTTTGGTGCCTTGCAGGAAATCGGGTATCGACTGACACCGCTAGCTCTGCATCCAAGCGGGGTATGGATCACTCGTCTGCGTTTGCTGCGCTGGCTGATTCTGTTTTCCGTGGTGATGCTGGTGGCGGTGTGGTTATGGAATCCGGCTGCGGCTTTCGAACCCTTCGGTTCGCTGTTCACCTGGGTGACACCACTTCCTTTGATGATTTTTGCCATAGTGGTGCTTATTGCCTCCACTGTATTTCGGCGTTTCTGGTGCCGTTTCTTCTGTCCCAGCGGAGCCTGTTTGGAATTGTGCGGGAAACTGCATACGATGATCCCGATCCCGAATATAAAAAACACATCCAATCCGCAGGTTGAGGAAAAGCACGGCAAAGACCACCACAGGGAACGTGAGTCCATCGAATCTTCAGGAGGTGCGTCATGAAACGCGCCTGGCATGATCGCATCCTGTTGGGACTGGTGCTGTGCGTGAGCGTCATGCTGCTGTGGGTGGTGGCGTATCAGGATCGCACGGAACAAGCGCCCCGCGCCGCGATGCGGCAAATCGATGCGGAACTGATCGACCGCCAGATCGAAGACGGCAACCTTTCCGACTATCCGGCGCGGCATTACGAGGTGCTGGAAAACGAGGTCACACCATAAGCAGCGAGAAACAAGAAGCGACCATGGTGGAATGCCGCCTGTGCCCCAAGCGCTGCAAGCTGGTCGATGGCGAGCGCGGCAACTGCCGGGTGCGTGTAAACCGGAGCGGCAACCTGCGCACGCTGGTATACGGCAAGCCCTGCTCGTTGCATATCGATCCGGTCGAAAAGAAACCGATGTACCACTTCCTTCCAGGCACGCCGATCTTTTCGCTGGCTACCGCCGGCTGCAACCTGCACTGCGCGTTCTGTCAGAACTGGAGTATTTCCCAGGCGGACCCGGAAGAACTGAACAATACCGACATGCCCCCGCAGGCCATCGTGCAGGCGGCAAAACGCAACCACTGCCGGTCCATTGCCTATACCTACACCGATCCGGTTATTTATTTCGAGTACGCCTACGACACCGCCAAACTGGCCAAACAAAACGGTTTGAAAAACGTTCTGGTTACGGCAGGTTATATCGAACATGAACCGTTACTGGAGCTGTGCTCGATCTGCGATGGGGCCAACGTTGATTTGAAATCCTTCGACGACCGCTTTTACCGTGAATATTGCGACGCCCGCCTGAAGCCGGTCATGCACGCTCTGGAAACGATGGTCAAGCAAGGGATGCTGGTGGAGATCACCAATCTGATCGTCCCAACCGCCAATGACGATTTGGGCATGATCGCCGAGATGTGCGCCTGGATCAAGGAAACGCTGGGCGAAGAAACCCCGCTGCATTTTTCGCGTTTCTTTCCTCAATACCGCTTGACCGATCTACCGCCCACACCGACAAAAACGTTACTGGCAGCGGCGCACGTGGCAAAGACGCCGGCTTGAAACATGTATACGTCGGAAATTTGCGTGAAAGGGAATTTCAGGACACGCTTTGCCCGGCTTGTGGTACAGTAGTGGTTGTCCGTGACGGCTACCGGATAAAAGAATACCATCTGGAGAAGGGAAATTGCGTACATTGCGGATTTCCGGTTCGGGGAGTTTGGAGTTGAACTTATGAAAGGCTTTTTGGCGAGCAATCGTAGAGGATTTCTGAAGACGGCATTAGCCGGAATTGCGGGGGTCACACTGGGTTTGAATTCGCATAAGACGCGGCATACGAGTAAAGACGAATCACTCCAAGAGTTGAGCGATCTGCTTGCGTATGGAAGCCTTTCGGATCATCCTGCTAGGCACTATAAGCGTAAAAGCAAAAAGACCCGATGAAACAGGGTGCGACAACGGGAGTATGAGCATGACTCGGGTACAACGCAACTATCGAATCGACATTAATAAATGGGCGGCGCTGCTAGCCGTCTTGGCGCTTGTGTTTTGTTTTGCCTGCGAAGCTCCGGCTACGCCGCAGAAATCGGAAGTCACTGCCAATAGAAACACCGCTTTGGCAGCTACGACAGCGGAAGCAAAAAAACCAACCCCAACGAACTCTGTTTCTTCTACTTCCGCTTCCCCGAATGACGCAAAAGAGAATACGCCGGCAGAACCTCCGATACTCCCCAGTATGGCGGGCGGTTTCTATCCTGGCGATGCGACCGAACTGCGCCGCATGGTGAGTGATTTACTGGAAAAGGCCAAGCCGCAGACCATCGGCGAACTCTGGGGAATTCTCGTACCACACGCCGGATACGTGTTTTCCGGTCCGGTGGCGGCATCCGCTTATCGGCAGTTGCAGGGGCGCGACATCCACCGCGTTGTCGTGGTGGCTTTTACGCACGATCCCTTTACGCCGGATGGAAACTTTAAACTGCAAGCCGTCGGTACAACGACCGCTCCGGCTTTCCGCACGCCGCTTGGCGATCTGCCGGTCGATGTGGAAGAAGTGCGCAAACTGTTGGATGGCTATCCCTTCATTCGGGAGCAGCGTTCGCTTTTTGGCGGGGAGCACTCGCTGGAAGTGCAACTGCCGTTCATTCAAACGGTGCTGCCGAAAGCGAAGATCGTGCCCTTGATGTTCGGCATTCAAAGCAATCCCGGCCTGGCGGAGATGCTGGCGGATGTATTGGCGCAGCGCTATGCGATTCATCGCGATACCCTGGTTATCGCAACCACCGATCTATCCCATTTTCATCCCTATCGCACCGCCAATCGCATGGACAAAGACGCTGTCGATCTGATTCGAAACCTGAACGGTCCCGGACTATTGGCAGCGAGCGTAGACAAGAAAGTGGAGATCTGCGGACCGATGCCGGTATTGTCGATGATCCTGGCTCAGCAGCAACTGGGAAAGAAAGTGCCGTTGTTGCTGGATATGCGTAACAGCGGGGATACTTTCGGAGAGAAAAAGAGCGTGGTCGGGTATGCGGCGCTGGCGTTTCAGCGTTCCCCCAAGACCGTGCAGCAACTTCGCGAGAAAGGAAATACGATGGAGTACACGCTTAGTACGGAACAACAGGCTCGCCTGCTGGCCATCGCCCGACGTTCGGTGAGCAGCTACGTCGTGACGCGCAGTAAACCGGCTTTCGAGATCGAGGATGAGTTGCTGCTGCAAAAAGGGGCCGCCTTTGTTACGCTGAAAATCGACAACAACCTGCGTGGCTGCATCGGGCACACCGAGGCGCATGTCCCGCTTTGGGAGTGCGTGCGCGATATGGCCATTGCCGCCGCCAGTCAGGACCCGCGTTTTCCGCCGGTGGATGAAAGCGAGTTGGAACGGCTTTCCTATGAGGTCACGGTGCTGACTCCCCTGCAACCGGTGGAAGATGTCAACAAGATTCAAATCGGTCGCGACGGTTTGATGATGCAGAAAGGTCCGTATCGCGGTCTGCTGCTACCTCAAGTTCCGGTGGAATGGTGCTGGGATCGGGAGCAATTCCTCCAGCACACCGCCCAGAAAGCCGGATTGCCCATGGACGCCTGGAAGGACAAGGGCGTGACGATCTTCAAATTCCAGGGGATTATTTTCAGCGACGCCGACCATTCCAATAAGTAAGCGCATCTGATGCCGTCCCGTTCGCCAGGGTCGTCATACTCCATTGCCGCCTTCGGCGCAGCATCCGTGGCTGCGCAGGTGCTGTTACTGCGGACATTGCTATCTCGCTTCGGGGACAATGAACTGCTGATCGGGATCGGTTTATGCGCCTGGCTGGTGGTGACCGGCAGCGCGGCGTTATTAGCCGGGCGACTGGCCGTGCAAGTCAAAAACCTGCATGGCTGGATTTTCGGCCTGTCTTTAGCCACGCCAGCGGGTGCGCTATTCGGTTGGCTATTGGCCGAGCGCGGTGGTCCGGACTGGCTGGGACTGCCTGCCGGATTCTCCGCCTCGCCATTACTGGCGACGCTCACATCATTCATTGCGGTGTCGGGCGCGGCCTTGTCGCTGGGTGCATTGTTTTCGCTATACGTATCCGCGCAACGTCGGCGTTTCGGCGAGTCGCTGCGACATGTCAGCCTGTGGGAAGCGTTGGGATCGGCGCTGGGTGGAATCGTACTTGCCACCTGGTTATTGGATATAGCGGGTTCTGATGCGGTGTGGGTGTCGCTGGTCATGACGTGTGCGCTTCTGGCGTGGCTTGCCTTGCCGGAAAATCGCTCACACCGACAAATGGTCATCCTGCTATCGGTCACGGGAATAATACTGGTCGCGGCGTTGCTATTGCCCGACCGCTACGGATCTCCCGTGCGAAATCTGCCTTTGATCGCACGCGCGGAAAACCGCTTCGGCACACTGGGCGCAGTGCAGGACGGCGAACAGGTCACGATCTACCGGGGACATCGTCCGGCGGTGCAGTGCGGGGAGTGGCAGTCGGCGGAGGAATTGGCGGTGCTGGCTGCCGGGCAGAATCCCAATTCGAGCCACGCCCTTGTTCTGCAAGGCTCCGCCCAGGCGGCGAAGGGATTACTGCAACTTCCGGAACTCTCCGTTCAATACGTGCAACCCGATCCACTCTTCGTCGAATGGGAAGCACGCTACTGCGGCCAAGAACAGAACTCAGCAGGACGTTTCATCGTAATGGAAGACGATCCCCGCCGTGTGTTGATCTCCGAGAATCTGAAAGAGCAGGATCTGCTCATCGTTCCCGGTGGCGAACCGGGGAGCATTCTGGCCAGTCGCCTGATGACGCGGGAATTCTTTTCGCTGGCTCATACGGCATTATGCCGGGAAAGCCGGGAACATCGCGCCGGAATTCTGCTCGTCGGCCTGAGTGAACCGGCCAATTACATTTCTGCGCCGGAGGCGGATCTGCTGGCGAGTGTTGAAATGGCGGCAACATCGGAATTTGAAACCTGTTCCATTTTACCTTTACGACGCTACTGGTTGATTTGCAGCGACGGTAAACTGACGACCGATGCAGAGACAATCGCATCGAATGTACGGCGGGCCGGAATCATACCGAAACAGATGAATGCCGCCTGGCTCGATGACGCGCTTTCTGCTAGCAGACTGGACATGCTTCATCAGGCGATGGAAAACGTCAGACAACGCGAGGTTACAGCCAATACGGATCTGTCGCCCAGTGCTCCGGGATACAGCATGGCGCTCTATGGTGCTCGCTTCGAACCGGGTTTGCTCTCTGTGCTGCGGTGGTTGCAGACGCATCTTGATTTTCTACTGGCTGGTGCCCTGCTGCTGTGGTCGCTGCTTTCTCTTTGGGGTGCAAGACGCGCAGATGCCGGGCTGCTCTGCGGTTTGTGGATTGGTGCGCTGGGAGCCGGAGGTATACTGACCGAAGTTGTGCTGATGAACGTGTATCAAATGGCGTATGGCCAGTTGCACTACCGGCTGGGCGTACTGGTGGCAGCCTATATGGCCGGGTTGGGGCTGGGGGCGCATCTGGGTGAAAGCCGGGCCACCCGCTCGACTGATCCGGCGGCTTCGATCAGGTGGCTGGCGCTGATGGCTGCGGGGATGATACTGCTGCTGTGGTGGGTTTTGCCACTGTTGTCCGCCAACTGGCCAGAGTGGGTGGCGACGACATCGCTGTTTGCTGTTCTGTTAATCACGGCCACAATTGCCGGGGCGGGCTTTCAACTGGCGGCCAGCCTGATGGCAAACGAAGCTTCGAAGCAGGTCGGTTTCTGGGCGGGCTTCGCCAGATTCCTGGATCATGCAGCGGCAGCGGTTGCGGTCCTGTTGGTGGGTGTGGTGTTCATTCCCATGATCGGATGTGAGAAAACGCTGCAATATGTTGGTGTGCTGTTGGGTGTAACGGCCTTGGGCTGGTGGCTGCGCTCTCGTCGTTAAGGGCAGGCATCTTCGTGCAAGACCTGGACTCCGGCGCAAATTGCCAAGCAGGCATTGTCGTAGCTGTTGCCATCGTTACCGCAGATCGGCGCACTTTCGGTCGGGCAGACGCATTCGCTGGTCGTGCAGACGCCGCGAAGGCAGAATTGCGTGTCCATGCAGTCGCGGTCGACCGTGCAGGTCATGGCGTTTGCAATCTCGGTCATGCACTGGTCGTATTCCGGGCCGAGGGCCTGCCAGCCACAGCTACCGTTGACGGCTTCACAGCTGGTAAAAGCCAGACAGGCAAATTCCGGCTGGTAGGTGTTACAGGAAGAACCCGTAGGATAAGACAGGCACAGTTCGCCGTGACAACCGGTGATCTGGCAACTCTGGCTGTCGGTGGCTTCGCTACAGATTCCCTGGGCGGAACCGTACCAGAACTCGCAGACCTGTCCTTCGGGACAATCCAGATCGCTGATACAGGCAAACGCTTCGTTGGGCAAAATGCAGATTCCTCCGCAGCCTGTCGGGTCGGAAACGCAATCCGTAGCGGAAAGATCGCACAGATATCCACTGGGACAGTCGTCATCGCTCTGGCAGCCAACGCGCGAGAAATCGCATTCGCCGCTGTACAGCATCGAGGCTCCGGCGCATTGGGCCTGGCACAGATTCTCATAGGTTACGCCATCTTCGCCGCAGACCGGCTGCCACACTTCGGGGCAACCACAGCCGCTGGTGCAGTCGGCCAGTTCCAACAGGCTGTTATCGCAGTTGGAATACCAGCCTTCGCTGTCCGTGCCGCCATTGCGGCAAACGGTCTGACAGCCTTCGCAGTTCTGCGAGTTGATGGCCATCAGCGTACAGGAATTCTGCCAGCCTTGACCGTCCGTGGCACAGACCGGGCGGCAGTCGCAATCGCCTTCGTACCAGATTTCCACGTCGACGCAGGCGGCTTCACAGGCGCTAGGATAACTGATTCCGTCCTCGCCGCAAACCGGGAAAGGCTCTTCGTCTTCGCAGCCGCAACCGACGGCGGGCGCGGTGCAAAAACCATCGACACAGAATTCATCGACCGGGCAGTCGGAATCGAACGTGCAGCCGCCGTCGATTTCGCATTCGCCCGCACTGTAAGTGGTGTTGCCGTAACATTCCGCCTCGCAGGCATTGGCGTAGGTAATGCCATCCTGGCCGCAAACCGGATCGTAAATTCCGGGACATTCGCAGGGGTTGTAGGGGGCTTCCACGTCCGCACAGAAACCTTCCAGACAGATCAACTCGTCGTTGCAATCGTCATCGGAGGAACAGGGATCTTCCAAATTGCCGCCGTTCCAACTGGATGTGGAACCGCTGCACTGGCAACTGGTACAGCCGTTGCTGTCGGAGAGCAGCCCGGCGTTGCAATAGCCCTGGCAGGTCAAATCGGGGCAGACAGGTTCCTGGCAGAGATTGCGACAACCCAGTGAAAGTTCGAAGGCGGCTTCATCGGTTAACGCCAAGCGGGTCGCCAGAATCAGATAACTTCCGCTACGCGAGATGGGGAAATCGAAGATCAGGGCGTTGATACTGTCGTCGTAGTCGTCGTTGACGGCCAAGGCGTCTCCCCAGAGCCCGTTATTGGATTTGGGGCCGTAAAGGTACAACACCGGGTCCGCCTCGCCAGTGGCAACTTGCAGACTGATGGTAACCCGCGCTCCGGCCAGCGCATCGAAGGTGTAAGGCACAAAGGGGACTTGCTCTTCGAAGCTTCCCGGCAGGCTTTGTCCGTAATCGATGTTGCTGCTTTGCAGTTCTTCACCGAAAACCTCGGTCAGTTGAGCCGGGTCGGAGAGCATGGGCGCATAGGCCGTGCCCTTATCATTGTCGGCTGGGGAGAGCGGTCCTTCCGGGTCACTGATACCTGGAGAATCCGAATCGCCATCACCAACGGTAGCTTGGTCGTTGCCGTATTCTTCGTAATAATCGTAATCGCCGCCGTCGTCCATGCTGGAATTTTCCGAATCACTGCTCGTGCCGCAACCAGAGAACAGCAACAGCAGGGCGGCAATCAGCCACAGCACGACCCATTGCGTGTGCAGCCTGTTTTTTAAGATGGTTTCTACAGCGTTCATCTTGACTCTCACCAATCGATTCGAAACCCACCGTTCCCATACGGATAACAGAATAAGCAAGTTCCATACCATCTGACATGGCAAGCTAGCATGTTTTGGTTCTGTTTGGCAAGTGATTGATATTGCGTAACAAAAATAAGCGGAGCTTCTGTTCTTGCATGAAAGAGCCCGAAGGCGGCACAGGAGAAATCGTCAAGTAATCAAGACCGCAAATGCAAAAACGTCAAGAAAATTAAACAATTCGTCTCGACTGCCACTCTGACCGCAGATGGGGTCGAACTGTAAAGCAAGCATGACAATGTAAGGCGCTGGAACCGAGAGATTAAGTAGTATTAGTCATTTTCAGCCACTAACTTGAAGAATATGTGCCATAGTCTTACGCGATCGAAGATCGTGGAAGGCTGTGTGTCTTCAATAAGTTACACACGGCCTCCCGGAATTTCCATTCCGTGAGACCATGGCACATCATGATTACTAGATGAGATGAATAGAATTGAGTAAAAGAGGCTATAACCGTAAAAAGGAGCGGTCCCCCTTCAATAATGGAAGGGGGACCGAAACCTTCCCAATAAAGGAAGGCCAGGAAAAAACACCGGACGCTATCCCGGAGGGGGTTGGCGGGGAGCCGGGAGAGGGGCGTCGCCGGTGCGTCGACTCACTCGATCTGGTCGCGACTGGCGCTCAGTCCGATCACATCCGTAATGCTCTGCGTGGCGACATCGTACAGCAGGAAATCGCCTAAACTGCTATATCCCAGCACCAGCGTTTCGCCCGAAGGCGTGATGTTGATGCGGTCGGGCATGCAGCGGCCCAATGCGCCTTGTAGGCGGCTGCAATCCAGATTCACCCGTTCGCTGACGGCTTCGTCGATATCGATGCGATAAAGCCGGGTCGGTTCGAAGCCGGTTTCGTCGTAGAAGTCATCTTCAGTGGTGTAATTATCCCAATCGTAGCTATCCCAGTCGAAGTCGTCCCAGTCGGTTTCGATGGTGTAGACCTCTTCGCTGTCGGGTGTGATCACGAAATTGCGCAGACCGATTTCCGGGCCTTGCACTTCGCGCAACGAACGGGTGTTGGTATCGAAAATCACGACGTTCTGATAGTCGTAGGAATAGGTGGTCTCGGAATAGAGCAGCACGAGTTCGCCGTTTGGAGTAACCGAATAAATCGGCAGGTTGTCACCGAATTCGACGACTTCATAATTGAAATTGGGAGCTTCGATAAACAGCAGGCTGTACTCGGTGCTCGTTTGAATGCCGGTCAGGTTATACAGATCGTTGCGCCGCGCAAAAGCCAGGGCAAAACGGCCATCCTTTGCAAAGGCCACCGGGCCGAAACCGGGCAGGTTCATCAAGAATTCCCGCGAGCCTAAATCGATGACCGAAACCGGATCTTCGTTGCAATGGGTGGGGGACATCATGGCCAGTCGTCCGCTTGGAGAAATCTGCAAAGAACTCGGGCAGTTGGGAACTTTTCGGGTCCATTTCCTGCCACTGCACGGATTGAAGAACATCAACGAAGTACGGGTGGAACTGTACTCGCCTACGACCATTAAGTCCCCGCTATTAGGTGCCCATTTGACATCGACGATAGGATCGGGCGTGTTCAGGGTATGCACTTCATCCGTAACCAGATCCACCCAGATCAATTTCTCGCCTTCTTCATTCCAGGCCGCGAGACGATGTGCGTACTTGTCGATGGTCATCAGGGTGACGGCAAAAGGCAAATTGTAAGTGCCCAGCAGTCGCCCGGTCTGCAAGGAAACCTCCTCGATAAAGGAGACTTCATCGACCCAGGAGTCCTCGTATTCGTCACACCAGTCGTCCTCCTCGTCATCATCCCAGTCCCAGGGCCAGCTTTGAATGCGCGCCTGGGCTTCTTCCCTGGTCTTGTAGCGAATACGGAAGGTCTGCTGCTCGTCTCCACCGCATCTGACATTGTAGTCATAGCTTGTACCGAGCAAATAGGCCCGGTCGCCATTGCCGAAGAGCAAGCGTTCAACTTCCTGGGAGGCATCCATATGGAAAATGCGGCGCGCCGTCAGATCGATGCTATAAAGGTCGTCTTCTCCACCGATTACAGTATCTCGTAACACAAGGTAGCGCCCGTCTTCACTTAAACTGACGTCGGTATCGATCTCGTTTCCCGTGGGTTGATTGCCCGGATGGGCTTCGTTTTCGTTCAATCCTCCTTCTTCTTCAAAACAAGCTGTGACAAAAATGGCAGAGATGCACAGGCTGCATGCCAGGCAGAATAAGTTAAGCCAGCGGCGATAACGACTTGCTTGGAGCTTATTTTGTAATGAATTTCGCATATTTATCTCCGTTTTGTATCTTTTACTGTTTTTACCCGTTGTTGATTCGTGATTGACAGGACGTAAAAAACAGCAAGTCTCATGCCAAAACGTGAAAGAGTTTCCTTCATTATACTTGCAGCACTGGACAGAATACGTCTTATCGAATACTCCCCACTTGCCAGCATTGGATGTCTACCGTATGATGGCAGCCGTTAGTGCGAACTGGCGATCTGTTTCGCCGTCAGGAGAATATCAGAATGGAAAAACCGGTTTACCAGCATTTGTCCACCCGCACCTTCGAAGCGGGTATCGAATACTACGAGGCGGCCTCTGCGCCGTTGGAATTCTGTTTACACGGGGAAGCCCTGGACGGCTGGCGGCAGAACGACACCCGGCGCATGATCGAACGTCTGAAGGATGGCCCCATCCCGGCGTTCTCTCTGCACGGTCCCATTTTCGGTTTCGATCCCGCTTCCCACGATGTGGCCCTGCGCGACATCGCCCGGCGGCGTGTACTGACCTGTCTGGAAATTGCCGAGATTCTGGACCCGGAAGTGCTGGTTTTGCATTCCAGCTACAACCCCTATTTCCATCGCTTCAGCGCCGATTATTGGAGCGAAGCGACGGCTCGCTTTTATGAAGCCATGTTGAAGGAGTTACCCGGCGAGCGCCTGCGGCTGGTATTGGAGAACATTTACGATATCACGCCGAAACCTTTGGCCAAGGTGATAGATGAACTGAATCACCCGCGATTGGGCTTCTGTTTCGACATCGGTCATTTCAACATGTTCAAAAACGATGCTGATTTCAGCATGAGCGACTATTTGCAGCATTTCGACGGGCGACTCTTCCACATGCATCTGCACGACAACCATGGCCGCGAAGATCTGCACCTGCCGCCGGGAAGCTGTTCCATCGATTACCGCCCGTTTCTCGATTTCGTGCAGCGCCAAAAACAGTGCTGGTCGGTTACGGTAGAGGGAAAAACGCCGGATGACAACCGCCAGGCGGTGCAATGGGTGCGGGAACATCTGGAGCTTGGGTGATAGACTGCTAGACGGGTTCTTATTCATTTTTGGCGATTCGTTTTTTGATTTCCTGTAGCGGCGAGGTGTAAGCCCGCCATTTTAAATGTGTTTTTCGGCGGGCTTACGCCTCGCCGCTACAAAAAAAGCATTGCTAATAATGGATAGCATCTCCTATATTCGCTGGATTGAGTCCCAACCTGTCAAGACTTCGCGACACAGTTTCTCCGACGCCGCTGTCCCGTTGTCAGTCCAGCCTGACAAATCTTCTTGACAACAGCGCGGATGTCCAGCAAAATCGAGACGAGAATCAACGCAGGAATATAGTGTAATCGCAAATAGTTACGACTTCATCTGAGAGTTTGCTGCAAATTGGCACAACCCCTGCAACAGCTTTGAACCCACACGTGAACGTGATCAGGTTTTAAGAGGGTTTAATGAAAAGAGATCAGTTGTTGAAAGGAGATGGGATGATGAAACAGCTAAGCCTTTGGATGTTTCTGGCATTGGCGGCTGTGGCGCTGATGAGCTGTACCGCCAGCGATCTGAACTTTTCCGAGAATACGGACGGCGATACCGTTACCGATGGCGATGATACCGACGCTCCCCGGCTTCGGAACACGGTGCAAAGCGCCTGCAAAGAACAGCCGGGCACAAAGCTGGCCCGCAGCGATCAGGCTATTCCGGCGGACAATCCGATCGAAGCGATCGTCAACTTCGATAACAGCGTGACCCTGATTCATCACGATGCGCACTATCAATGCAACGCCGAAATCGTTTTCGCTCTGGAAGCGGATGGCACCGAACTCGAACTGCGCGAGATCAACGCCAGCGACGAAGCCACCAACTGCATGTGCTACATGGATCTGATGGCCGAGATCGACAATCTGCAACGCGACCGCACCTATCATATTCGAGTGGTCGATGAATTCAGAACCCAGTTATTCGGAGAAGTCTGGGTAACCATCGAAGACTGCGACACCCAGTGCGAAACCTCCGCCGATTGCCCCTACTATGACCTTCCCACTCCCGATTGCGTCGGAAACTGGGCCTGCATCGAGGACATGTGTCAGTTCTCTTGCGAAGAAGACTGGCCCTGTACAACTGACAGCGACTGCCCGGACGGCTACTGGTGCGTGTGGGAAAGCTATCCGATGGACGACGGCGCTGTGGCTCCTTCCGGCAGCGGCACGACGGAAGACGGCGAAGGCATGATTCCTCCAAACTACCAGTGCCAGAGCGATGCCGACTGCCCGGAAGGTATGTGGTGTGAACTGGTCGACTGCGCCGATGGTTTCGACTGCTACGGCGGCGGCTACTGCGTTGGCGATTTCCCGCCGATGCCCACCGATGGCGTTTGCGAACCGCGTCCCTGGGAATGCAACGTGCCCGAAGATTGTTACCTGCTCGGTATGCCCGAGGATCCCTACTGCGACGTCGTTGTTGACTGCGAAAACCATATGTGCATCTACGAGTACAACTGTACCGACCCTCAATGCTGGGACGACAGCGATTGCCCAGCGGGTTACATCTGCGATTATCTGGCCTACCCGACCGATCCGAACGGCGATGCTAGCTCTACGGACCCGGCGACCGGTATGCCCTATTGGGAAGGCGGCGTCTGCATCCCGATGGAAGTCGAATGCTACACCGACAGCGACTGCCCCATTTACGAAATGGCCACTCCCTGCGAAGGAAGCATGTACTGCATCAACTACACCTGCCAGTTCATTTGTGACGAAGGACAACCCTGCTACTCCGACGACGAATGCCCGGCTGGTTACACCTGTGATTTCCTGAGCGATCCGACCGATCCGAACGGTGGAACGACTTCCACGGACCCTGAGACCGGCGAGCCCTACTGGGAAGGCGGCGTCTGCGTCCCGATGGAAATCGAATGCTACACCGACAGCGACTGCCCCATCTACGAAATGGCCACTCCCTGCGAAGGAAATGTGTACTGCATCAACAACACCTGTCAGTTCATCTGCGACGAGGGACAGTCCTGCTACTCCGACGATGAATGCCCGGCGGGTCAGCACTGCGAATTCATCGTGTATCCCGACGATCCGACCGAGTCGCCTGTGGATGGCAGCACCGATCCGGATACCGGCATGTGGCCCGAAGGCGGAGTCTGTGTGGATGATGATCCTCAAGAAATGTGTTACGACATCGGCGGCGAATGCTTCCCCTTCTACGGTCAATCGGATGTCTGCCCGGATGGCTGGGAAGCGGTTGATGTGTTCGGTTTCGGCGAGCCGCTGTGCGGATTGGGTGGATTCTGCTGCGTCCCGGTCGACGTCGAATGCCGCACCGACGCAGACTGCTACGACACCCACCCGGAAGGTGGCAACTGGCAGTGCATCAATAACCAGTGCGAATACTGGAACGAATGCGACTGGTTCGAATGCCAGGTGGATTCCGATTGTGGCTCCAGCGGCTGGTGTGAACTGTGGGAATACTGCGATGACGCCGGTTTCTGCTGCCAGGGCGGATCGTGTCGCTACGATGACCCGAATGCCTGTAGCGCCAACATGGATTGCGCGGCAGGTGAAGTCTGCGTGAATGGCCTGTGCCAGCCGGATGACACTTGCGCCTGCTACGAAATCTATGCCCCGGTTTGCGGCTCCGACGGTCAGACCTACGACAACGACTGCTTCGCACAATGCGCGGGCGCGGAGATTCTGTACGAAGGCGAATGTGAGCCCTGTCCCCCGATCGCCATTCCCGAATGCGACACCAGCACGGAATATCTGTACTGCGCCAATACGGCGAACGGCTGTGAAGTCTGCGAGTGTATTCCCAACTCCGGGATGTACTGCTTCAGTAGCGGATCCAATGTCTGCCCCGAGGGAATGATCTGTTCGCTGGAATTAGGCGAATGCCTGCTGCCTCCGGGTTGCGAAAGCTGGGACCACTGCATCCAGCAGTGCGCAGGACTTTGTGTAGTCGATGTATGCAACTGCGACGACGTTTACGAGCCGGTTTGCGCCTCCGATGGTCAAACCTACGGCAACGCCTGTGAAGCTCGTTGTGCGGGTGTGGAGATTTACTACGATGGCGAATGCGAAGCGCTGCCCTGTTCCAGCGATGCGGATTGCCCGGCGGACAGTTTCTGTAATTCCTGTCCTCCCGATCCGACTTGCCCGACCTGTGCGGTCTGCGGTTCGCCGGTTTGCACTCCGTTCGAAACCCCCTAGGTGATCGCCAACTGCCGACTGGTGATCATCTGCCCCTTGTAGCGTCTCCACAATAAGTAGAGAAAGAGAAAAACCGCGTCTCCGTCGATTGACGGGGACGCGGCTGCTTTATGGGGTTAGAGAGTATAGTCACGATCAGTTGATTTGAACTATTGGAAATGGGTGCCCGGGTCTTCGATTCGGCATGAATCGATGGCCCGGAATCTTCTGGTTTACACGGCCATTCGCCATTCGCGAAAAACCGTGGCACCCTTTGTTGTGACGCAATTCAATTCACACTGGGTGGATAACCCTGCTCTTTAAAAACACTCCGCCAGCAACAGCGCCAACAGCGCGGCCATGTCCGTCGACGAATTCGAGGTGGTGTAGTTGGTGTAAGCATCGGCCAGATCCGAAGCGAAGGTCAAGTCGCAACTAATGTCACCCGCGCAGGCTTCCACCACCGCAGCCGAGGCACTATTCAAATTGGCAGCCAACGGATCGCCCGCCTGCAAGCCCGTTTGCAGATAATCCTGACAGGCGCTTTCGATCTCCGCCTGTTTGGAAGCCAACGTCGTGTCGCAGTTGTCCACAAAACCCGTGACTTTTGCAGGCAGATTCGGGAACTTCTGCACGCAGGCGTCTCCCACATCGCAACTGGAGTTGATCGCCGCAACGCAGGCTGCGGTATTGACTGTCGGCAGATCACCATCGGTTGTGACGTTATCACCGTCTGTCGTGGTGCTGTCGCCATCGGTCGTAGCATTATCGCCGTCAGTCGTGGTGTTATCGCCATCGGTCGTGGTGCTATCGCCGTCCAGGTCTTCTTCGTCGCAGGCAATTGCATCATAGGCTTGCTTGCAGGGGCCTTCAACGTTTACCAGGTTGGCAAACTCGGAGCACTCGGTCTGGCCCATCTGTGCGATACAGGCATCGATGGTCGATTCTGCGGGAACCGAACAATTTTGGGAGCTGTCGTCGCCGTCTTCGCCTTCATCATCCTTGCATTCCGATACCGCCACGGCGGCGCATTGTGAGGCGTCCGTTACGCCGAAAATCAGACCGCCCGAGCCGCACTCGACCGATTTTTTACAGTAGGCTTCCACCACGTCCTGGCAGAGTTCTTCATCGCTTCGGGAACTGGAACTACAGGCAAACAGGATCAGCGACAACGACATCACCACCGCAAACGCCATGAACAGAGCTCTCATCATAACATCCTCCTTCAAAACGGGAATGATACAGGATACCTCCGTCATGACTTCATGACTGCTGCATCCCTCAATAATGTAGTTGGGTATACTGCTTCCCCTCGCACCATGAACGTACGATTTGCGAAGTATAACCTAAATATCAAAACTTGGCAAGTTGGCAACGAGTGGGTGAATGAGACTTGTGGTCGCTTTGCAAACCCAGCCAAGCAAGCCGGGTCTTTTCTCTTGTGCCCTTTTCAATCCATGTGTAGGATGATCGTATAAATTATGCACAGACAACCATAGTAACTTTGGGGCTCGGGTGACGAACACCCGGCATACGAAGCTCGACATATCGATTTGATGACGAAGAGTTGACGCGGGAACAACATGATAAAAGGAAATCAATGAGAAAATACCGGAAATTTGCCATCCTGGTTGTGGTTCTCAATTGCCTTATTATCGTTGGGGCGATTCTATTTTATTACAAGTTTGCCGCGTTTGAAGCCGTTGACGATTCGGATCTCAGGTTTGAGTATGGCCATGTCCCGCAACATGAAAATGCTTTTCCAGTTCTGGTAGAGATTGGAAAAGCTGCAACATCACCGAAGCACTTGGAAAAGACTCTTGAATCTATGATTGGATCGTATCCGGAGAATTGGAATTCCGAGCTGGCTTCTTCTTTAATTACAGAGAATGACCTACTATTTCAGAAACTTGATCGAGCTTTAACCCTTCCAAAAGCAGAACGGTTCTATCCTCCTCAAATGAGTTATGAAAGTTACTATCAAAGCGGGTGGATTCAACTCGCACGATTGTTGGCGATTCGATCCTACGTTCACTATTCCGATGGTAACTGGGATGAGGCAATCAATGATCTCAGTCGCATCCATGACTTGTCCAATCGTATCCTTACACTTAAAGGGAGCCTGATCGAAGTCATGATCGCCGAGCAAATGGAAAAATTCATGATTTCGGCTCTACTCGATCTGATGGACGAACCGGGCTTCCCATGTCAGTCGAGACAGAGGATTGATACTCTTCTGCAAAGACCCGATGGATGGATCGGTCATTATCGGAATGGCTTGCGTGGTGAATACATGATTAATGTATCCAGTTTGGATCAATGTCACTTTCTTGCAGAAGAAACGAATTCCAGAATCAGAATAATCTGGAAAATCTATTACTTGTCGCCATTTAAAAACAAAATGGTTCGTGAAATGGCGACCCGTTTCAGAAATCTGATCGAGGCTGTAGATTGGGAATATGAAGAATTAGATCACCTCCCTTTTCATGATGAACTGACCGTGCAGAACTTATACTGGTCCACAGAAAGGGATCGCGAGTTTTTTGTTGATGTTTTTAAAGACTATCTGTGGGTAAGAATTCGAAATAATGGCTTATCCGAAGCTGCCCTCCTGAAACTTGCGCTGCGCTGCTATGCAGAGGATAACCATCGCCTGCCTGATAGTCTTAACGATCTTGTCCCGAATTATTTCGATGAACTACCACTCGATCCGTATACCCGGCAACCGTTCAAGTACAAGCCGGGGGAAAAGCTCTTCTACTCTGTGGGAAAAGATTTGGTGGATAAAGGAGGAATAGCCAAAGCAAAACCTACTTACTGGAATGAGCCCACATTTCTATTGAATTTCAAATTGGCCAGTGAATCCGAGGAGAAGAAAAGCAATGACTGAAATCGTTTCATATTGCGAAGGATTCACTTTGGGCGAAGTCGTTCTCTGCATATTATTTATTCTGAGCATCACCATAGGCTGGTCTCTGATTTATCTTGGCTATCTTCAACGACGCGAGGAAAACCAGGGCAAGGTTACAATCACCAAAGCCTATCGCTTCTATATTCCTTCAAAGTTAAAAGCATGGACGACAAGGATTTTACTTGCCTTTGCCGCTACAAATTTACTGACGATCATCATTTACCTGTTGCTTGATAAAAACAGACCAATCTTTGAGTCTCTAATTTCACTCGAGTATTATCCTACGGGTATCGAGAGCGGCACTCTCGCATTTCTTTGGATCAATCATCTATTACAGGTAGCTTCCATCATCCTTTTCGTGTCGTGTCTCCTTCGCATGGCAAAGAATATTCATGCGTTACAGGATAAAAGTTTTTCCATTAAACCGGGGTGGATTATCGCCTGGTTTTTTATCCCGTTCTATAATCTGGTCAGACCGTATACCATCATGAAAATGATTTGGAATGAAAGTGGTGCGGATTCATCGAAAGAAAAGGAAAGCGGAAAAAACGCAGCGACATTCATTTCCATAATGTGGGGACTCTGGCTGATATCCAATATTTTCGAATGGGCCGCCAAACGCTATAGTGACAGCAGCATGGAATGGAGCATTATTTTTTTTGTATGTGGCCGAGTGATGCTACTGATCGGTGCCCTGCTTGCAGTCAAATTTATCGGAAATGTATTTGAACGACAAAAAGCGCGGGCAAATGCTAGGAACTCTTAGGCAGGAGCAGGAATTAAACTACCTTCGCCTAAAGGCGAAGGATTTATGGGTGGTCGTTCAACGGCGTGACGACTCAAGTCGTCACGCATCTTCGCCCTCAACTCTGAAATTGGCTCCACCGTCCGGCGGTTCCCCTTCTTCCTGCAATCGGATATATTCCTGAATCGTCTCATCCGTCACATTACCGCTGCTCGCAACAAAGTAGCCTCGCGCCCACAAATGACGACCCCAGAAAGCTTTTTGCACGTGCTTGAACTCCATCATCAGTTTCCGTGACGATTTTCCTTTGATCTTCTGCATGATCTTGCTTGGAGACAAATTCGGAGGACACGACACGAACAGATGAACGTGATCTTTGGCTACATGCCCTTGCAGTATTTCGATCTCATTCGCCTTGCAAACTTCAATTACCAAATCCCTTAGTCGCTTGCCTACCGCGCCGGAAAGAATGGGTTTCCGATACTTCGTTATCCAAACAAAGTGATACTTCAGGTCGAAACGCGAATGCGAACTGGTGCGATATTTCTCCATGACAAAGACATTATCACGCTCAATTGAAAAACCTCAAGGTTTCGCCTAAAGGCGAGGGATTTAAACCCATCGACTGACATTAAAATAATCAGTTAAGCTATGTGATTTTCATCCGACAAAATACCTAAGACAAGACTCCTATTCTTCAGGAATCTCGATTCGCCATGTTTCGTGCAGTCCGGTTTCCGCACCCAGGTAAAGTGAAACGTAGAGATCGAAAGTCTTACCTGCCAGTTCGGGGTCGGAAAGAAGTTTCGCTTCAAGATGTAGTTTCATTGTATCAAGATTCACCGAATCTCGGATATCAATATGAAAGTTGGAATCTTTTACCCAGACCATAGCCCCATCGATTTGCTGAGGCGAGTCGAAAATGGCTTTAATATCCATTTCAAAGCTATCGCCTAGCCGAACCGTCTGCTGGGGAGGATCGACAAACTCAACTTGTGGCCAATCTGAGCCCTCATGGTAAGGAGGTGGACCTCCAGCAACGCTTTCTCCTTTGATGAACGTCAGATTTTGGGTCAATCTATCGGCAAGCCCACTGGCGATATCTTCTGAAGACAAGTTTCCGTCTCCGCATGTACAAAGGAAAGTGAGACTGATTGCCATTAATAACAGTCGAACGCTTCGAGAAGTGTGGAATGTATGGTTCACAGTCTACCTACCCAATCAGGAGAGAAAAACGGAACGACCACGATCAACTGCATAATCGTCAATCTAGCATGGCTGCCTACGTCAGGCAACTTTCTTGTCAGCCAACAGTCGTAACAAAAGTAGGCTGTTTTCACTCGACAATGACTGACAATCCGATAAACAATTCCACCAATTCTTCAGGGCATGCCTTCCGGTGGTGGGCTGAAGCCGTGTTTCATCCAGATTTCGCCAGAATCCTTACCGACCAGTTTGCGGATAAAAGAGATCGTGCTGGTTTTATCTTTGCTCTGCGCGATGGGCGCGGCGAAATACAAAATCGGAAGATAGGCGTTCTTCGGAAAGGACATACCCTGCTTGAGTGTTTCGTGTCCCGCGATGTCGCTGCGATAGACGATGGCGCCGTCGCTGTCACCTCGTTCCACGGCCTGAATGGCTAACACGACACTGGGATAGCGCTTGGCGCGTTCTCCGGTTTTTTTCCAAAGTCCGATGCGCTTCAAGGCATTTTCCGCATGCAAACCAGCCAGGCAACTGGAAGGATCGCAAATCGATAGCTGCCCCGGTTTGCTGTTCTTCAGCAAATCCAAGGGATTCATCGTAATCTTTTCGCTCGTTCGCACTGCCATGATAAGGCGATCGCTGGCCAGCGTGATGACGTCCTGCCGATTGACAAGCCCGGCCTTGATCGCCAGTTCCATGACCGACCAGCTTTGCACGATCAACACATCCGCGTGTGCAGCATCTTTCTCCACCTTCTTGAAAGCCAGCAGACTGGAAGAGGAATGCAAGTTGACATTAAGCATACCGGCACTGCGCAAGGGGCGCGCCACATCTTCGACTACCGGAGCGATGCGCCAGTCGGTATAAAGTTCGATGCTCGGCGTAGCCGGAGGCGCAGGCAGAGACTGGGCTTCGTTCTCCAAACTCGCTCTGGAAATGGAGGCAGGCATGAGCAACACGAAAAGCAGCAAAAGCTCCGTCAACCTGATCCATCGTACACACGTCATGCGCAATCCCTTCATTATTGCCGGTTATCCTGCGATCTCCTGATCGCCATCGATTGCATCACCGTCGGCGGTATCGCCGTCAACGGAATCTCCATCCGGGTTGTCGCCATCAGTCGCATCGCCGTCTTCCGTGTCTCCGTCGGGCTCGACCTGCTGACCTTGCAAGGTGAATTCGATTTCAAACGGGACGCTCTCCGGCAGCGTGTCCGGGGTGTAGCCTAAAAATCCGGCGACCATATCGCGTGCGCCCTCTTCCTCGAATCCGCCGATGGCCACCACCGCCTGTACGACTTCCTCCACACCCAGTAAACCGTTGATCACGGCTTTGGAGTCGATATCCTCCAAGGTGAGCTTTCCGTCTTTAACCAGGATGTAGGTTTGGATCGTGCCGTTACTGCGGCTGATGACCGGCACCGAAAGATCCGCCGGGTTGCTGTCGAACAGGACGTCCGCAGCGGATGAATTGAGCTTCATCCATTCGGTCAAACCAACCGTATTCTGTCGATTGGGAGAAAAGCCCAGCGCCAGCTTGCCGCCGTCGATGGGTCCGAAAACCAGCCCCGGCAATACCGATTCGATGATCGACACCCCGGCGGGTTCCTTGATTTTTCCACTGAAACCGGTGATGTACTGCGTACTCAGTTTGGCGATGCTACCGGTGAATTTGTATGGCGAGCCCTCTTTTTCCGCCGTCAAAGAAAGATCGTAAACGCCAGAAGCGGCGTACTCGTGTTCGATGTGCGTTCCCGTGGCGCTGTTGCCGTCGCCCAGATCGACACTGACATTGCTTAACCCCGGATCGATGACATCTAGCACCAGCTTTTCATCGTCGCCCAACAACGCGTCCTGCACGGCGACGGGATCGCTGGAACCTTGCATGGCTTCTTCCACCAGGCCGTCGATGCGTGTGTAATAATAGCCGGTATGTGTGCGGCAGAGATAACGGTACTTGTAAATCGTCCAGTTTTCGTCGCTGTCGCAGTTTTCGCCACCGTCGATACTGCGGCTGACCGGCTGATAGCGATAACCCTGCTCACGGCGCGCGATGACTTCCAGGGCGTCTGCCGTGCTCTGCTTCGCGGCTTCAAGTAATTCAGTCGCCTGGGTTTCCATTTCGGCGTTGACCGTCAACTGGGCGCGACGCAAGGTGATGACCGCGCCGTATACCTGCCGGGCGTGGCGTGCGCGCAGCATACTGACTTCGATGCCGTCCCGGATTTCGTTGAACCAAGGCAAGCCGCCTTCGGGTACTTGTGCTTCCACCGCCGCCAGTCGATCCAGAAACGCCATGTAGTCGGTTTCCATTTGATGCAGTTCAGGTTCGAAGCGCGTGACCCACTTGTTCACGGTATCCAGATCCCAACTCATGATTTCCAGCGGCGCAGGGGGCAGCGGGTGAAATTCGACGCCGATGCTTGCAGCGACTTCGGTTTCCGGATCGGTTCCGACCAGGAATTTCAAAATATCGCCGTAAATCAGATCACGTTGCTGGCTGCGAATCATGTCGTCCAGAACGGACTGCACCTCATTGGCCGCCGTTCCCATGGGGCTGGCGATATCGGCCAGGCAATCGGTGTAGCGATAATCCAGATCCATAGCCATGCGGAAGGAGCAGTATTCGTTTTGCCAGTAGCCCCATTCGTGCCCGGTGCCGAAAACGTGGTGGCCGTCCAAGCCACCGTTAAGCATGAAAGCGATGCCTTGAATGTCCACGTCGCGCGCTTCGATGGTGATCGGCAAGTACAGCGGTACGGCAATGTCGAACGTCAACCACCAGGCGGCTTCCGGGAAATGCCACAGGCGACGCTTGGTATATTCCTGTGCCATGAAATCGTAGGCGAAATTGAAGTTTTCATTTCCATACATCGGCGCTGGGCGGAACAGGTCGTAGAACATCAGCGTATGTACTTTGACGCCCAGATTTTCCGGCGCGAACTGCGGCAGGTCGTAATAACGGACGCCGTAAAAATCGGTCGGTTCGCCGTAGGTGCCGTGGTTGATGCACATCACGATGGTATCCGGGTAGTTTTCCGCCATATAATTGGAAATCAGGGTCAGAATCTGTACCACCTCGCGGTCGTCGCGTTCGGTAAATTCGGTGGGATTGAACGTAAAGCCGAAGAGGTCCGGGTAGTTTTCCGGGTCGTCGCCCATCTTCTCGTCGATGGCGTCGGTTACTTGCTGTTCGGAGGAGCGGGGATCGTCGGGATCGATCAGGCTACTGCCGCCCTGCTGCTGATTGTAAAGCGAAAAGCCGGTACTGGTGGCGAAACCACGCTGCAAACCGTAATCGGACCATTCGTCCGAACCGACGCCGCCATGGCCGTTACTCGCGCCGTTTTTGATCTGCCAGTCGATATAACGCTTGGCTTCCGGGTAAAGATTTTCCGGGTCCAGTTTGAAGGCGTCGCCCAGTTCCAGCGGGTGCGTCAGGTGCAGACTGACGCTGCGCCAGGTGAAAGCAGGCGTATGTTCGTAAACCAGCGGCTCAACTGGCCATTTCGGAGAGGTCGGGACGTATTCCTCTTCGGGATGGAAAAAGCGCACGCCTAGTTTGTGCAGCCATTCATACCCGGCGTATTGCCGCCCAAGCAGACCACCACCGGAGAGTTGCACCAAGATGCCGTTTTCACAGCGGGTTTCCTCCATGCGAAAGGTCTGTTCGCTGGCCGATTCCGAGTCGAAGATCGCCTCGCCCAGACCGTCACCTACAAAAACCACCTGGCCTTGATTGTTCGTGCAACTGATTTCGCCGTCGCTTTGTTGCAATGTTACCGTCAAACCCATTTGTTCCAAGTAGCTGCGAACGTCCTCTGCCGTCCAAGCGACCGGATCGGGTGCAGTGGCGGAAATGGAAACCGTCCAGCTTGCAGGCAATTGCACGTCTGCTGGTGTGTTGGAGTCATCCTGGCAGTCGTCACTGTCAGAGGAGCAAGCGGATACGAATAACACAAGCAGAAGAAGCAGGATCAACAGCGATTGACGGAAAGCGAGACAGCGCGGCATTTCGTACCCTTTCATAACTGACCATTCGTGACAGCAAGTAAAAAAGACGGGATTACTTCCCGGCTTCGGATTGATGATCCAGCATAATGGAGAAGGGAAGTGAATTCCAGCAAAATTCGTGTTGATTCAGGGCTCATTCCAGTCTACTTGGCAGAAGTCGGTTCGCTTTGATTATGCTTGTCATTACTGCGGGGCTGTGCTAAGTAAAATTGACGGTTTACGAACGATAACATTTATGAGTGATGAGGGTGTGCCGTGGAATGGTTTGCGCAACTGTTTGACACGATTGGGTGGGCCCACTGGGTGATTCTGGGAGTTATTCTCGGGATCGTCGAGATTTTGACTTTCTCTTTCCTGGCGTTGCCGTTTGCGTTGGCGGCGCTGGTCACGGCGCTACTGGCATTCTTCGATCTGCCGATCACCGCACAACTGCTCTGCTTCGGCATCACCAGCGTCATCATGCTGTTCGTGATTCAGCGCGTGGTACGCACCTATTTCACCTCCGAGGCGGGAGCGAAGATCAAAACCAATTACGAAGCCCTGGTGGCGAAACAGGCCAGAGTAATGGACCCCATCGAGGGCAGCATCACGCGCGGTTCGGTTAAAGTCGGCGGAGAAATCTGGTCGGCGATCACGGCGGAGGGGCTGCGCCTGGAAAAGGATGCCATCGTTTGGGTCAGCGAAGTCAGCGGCGCAACATTGACCGTCACAGCGGAAAAGCCGCAAGAAAAGCAACCGGAAGAGTGAGAACCAAAACAGTTTTTCGCTTCCTGGTAGAATGAATAAACACGTAATAGAACGGATTCGCAGCATATAAAAGGAGAAAATCATGGCAGGAATGGCAGGGGCGGTCGGCATTGTCGTACTGGCAATAATCGGGTTCGTATTTGTCCTGTTACTAAAAGGTATTTACGTTGTAAAGCAGTCGGAAGCCATCGTAGTGGAACGGCTTGGTAAATTTCACCGGGTCGCAGGCAGCGGCCTGCATTTCATCGTTCCGGTGCTGGATAACGTGCGCCAGTTCCGCCTGGAAGGCCGCTTCTGGAAGCGCATCGATTTGCGCGAACACGTGATGGATTTCCCGCCGCAGCCGGTCATCACGCACGACAACGTCACCATGCAGGTGGACAGCGTGATCTACTATCAGATTTCCGATCCGGTCAAGTCGGTCTATGAAATCGAAGATCTTTCCCTGGCGATCCGACAGTTGGCGATCACCAACATGCGTAACGTGATGGGTGAACTGGATCTGGACGAGACCCTGACTTCGCGTGAAACCGTCAACAGCAAACTACGCCTGGTGCTGGATGAAGCCACCGACAAGTGGGGCGTCAAGGTTACGCGCGTGGAATTGAAAAACATCAACCCGCCGCGCGAAATCGAAGAGGCCATGGCCAAGCAGATGAAGGCCGAACGAGAGCGCCGCGCCACCGTTACCGAGGCGGAAGGTATCAAGCGCTCCAACGTTCTTAAAGCCGAGGGTGAACGCGACAGCGCCATCGCCGAGGCCGAGGGTGATAAGCAGGCCAAGATTCTGCGCGCGGAAGCGGAAGCCAATGCCATCGAAAAGGTCGCCGAAGCCAACGCCAACGCCATCCGCCAGGTCTTCCAGGGCATTCACGACGGTCGCCCGACCAAGGGTCTAATCGCCATCAAGTATCTGGAAACGCTGGAGAAAATCGCCAATTCGCGCAGCGCCAAGGTCTTTATCCCATACGAAGCCAGCGGTGTGCTGGGCGCGGTAGCCGCCGTAGGCGAAGTGCTAAAGGAAAAGGGCGAAGCCTAAGCTCGTTACTTTCATCATGTATTGATCCTCATGGCGCGGACATTTTGTTCGCGCCTTTTTTCGACCTTCGTTCAAGTGTGTCAACAAGACGAACATGATCCAACTTGTTCCCTTGCTTCCGGCAAGCGATGCAGGCATAATGCCCTACAACATGCGAACCACAGTTTCAAGATAAAGGAGAGAGCATGGACAACTGCATTTTCTGCAAAATCGCCAAAGGGGAAATTCCCTCGGATATCGTGTACCAGGACGATTGGGTGCTGGCGTTTAAAGACATCCAACCGGCGGCACCGGTGCATATCCTGGTAATTCCGAAGGAGCATATCGCCAGCGTAAACGAGGCAACCCCGGAAAACGAGCAGTTGCTCGGACATATGTACGTGGCGGCAGCGCTGATTGCACAGGCCAACGGTTTCGACGAATCCGGCTACCGTCTGATCGTCAACACCAATAAAGACGCCGGGCAGGAAGTCTTTCACCTGCACATGCATATTATGGCCGGTCGTCCATTAGGGCCGATGCTGTCATGAGTCAATTGGCTTTTCTGAAGCGACAGGCTTTTTGCCTGTGTCTGCTGATCGCTCTTATATTGCTTTGGTCGTTCTCGGTGCAGGCCGCTGCCCTTAAAACAACCGCCAAACCGATGAGTGTCGGCGCGCTGGTCAAACGCGTGAAGCAGCAAAGTGCAACACGCTACTTCGGCTTGTACTTTCAGGGACAAAAGGTCGGCTGGATGTCATTGCGTTTCGACAGCAGCCAGCCGGGCAGCGTGTCGGTGATCAACGAAGTGGATTTCACATTAACGGTGGGTGGCGCAAAAACCCGCATGAAATCGCTCGATACGCGCATTTACAGCAGC
This sequence comes from Myxococcota bacterium, assembly GCA_965140415.1. Lineage (GTDB taxonomy): Bacteria > Myxococcota_A > SURF-8 > SURF-8 > SURF-8. The sequence continues at coordinate 591,048 of OZ223209.1, read as the reverse complement.
AAGACCGGGCAGTTGACCGCCCTGCGCTATTCGATGAGCGGTCCAACCGGCGACGTTCGCCTTTCCGGTGTGGCGCAAGGAAAACGCTTGCAGCTTTTCCAAAGCACCGGCGGACGCGAAAGCCAGCAGCAACTCACCTTCGCTGGGGAATCCCTGCAAGACGTGCTGGCGATCGAGTCTGCAATCTGGCAGGGGAAAGCTTTACCTGGATACGCCACGAAAAGCAGAAGCTTCGATGCCTCCGTACAGAAATCGCTGACAACAGATCTGATTGTTAAGCAGCGTGAAACGCGCCTGATTGCCGGTGTGCAAACGGAGCTGATTCGTGTGGACGGGCGTATCGCCGAGCTGGGATTGTCGGTGGTGAGTTGGTACGACGATCACGGCGAAATGCTCGAAACGCTGGTCGCCGGTTTTCTGACCGCTCGCTGGGAAACGGAAAAGCAGGCAAAGAGCGGCATCAGCCAGGCGGACTTCATGCGGGCGACTTTGATTGAATCGCCGCAAGCGCTTTCCGATCTGGATAGCGCCGCGGGCGTGAAGCTGGAGCTTTCCGGTGTTCCGGAGTCGCTGCGCATCGAATCGGAGCGGCAACACTGGCAGAACTTGACCCCAAAGCGGCAGCAACTGACGGTGACTGTCGAGAAGCTGGATCTGGCTAAAACCCCTGCGCCAAATACCTTCGACCGCAAGCAGTTCGATCTGACATTACAGGCCACACATCGCATTCAAACGGATGATCCCGCCATTCAGAAGCAGGCGGCCAAGCTGGCCGAAGGGGTAAAAACCAGCGGCGAGCTGGCCCGGCGCATCATGCGCTGGGTGTATGACAACGTGGAAAAACGCTACACGCCGACGTTTTCCAATGCGTCGGAAACGATGAGTAGCCTGGTCGGCGACTGCGGCGAGCACGCGGTGCTGTTCGTGGCCTTGTGCCGAGCGGCCAATCTGCCCGCGCAGGAAGTGATGGGGCTGGTCTATTCCGAAAGTCAGGGCGGCTTTGGTTATCATGCCTGGGCGCAGGTGTGGCTGGGGCGCTGGGTATCGATCGATCCTTCCTGGGGACAGTTTCCGGTGGATGCCGGGCATCTCGCCTTTACACAAGGCGGCATGGAAGCCCAGGTGCAACTGACTGGTTTGATGGGATCGGTTCAAGTGGAAAAAGCCGAGCGTCTGCCATGAACAAGGAAGATGTTAGGAATACAAAAACGCAATTTGCAACAGGCTGCGGCTATCGGCCTGAAGGATGAGCACGAATGAAGACCGTTGCAATCGTTTGTAAGTGGGGACACGCCACGGCGCGAGAAACACTCGACAACGTCGTGAGCCTGCTGTTAAGCCAGAACTGCTACATTCATCTGAGCGAGGACTACCCGACTCATTCCCGGCGGGTGCAGGTATTGCCGGAAGAAGAGATGATGAACGAGGCGGATCTGGTGGTCGTGCTTGGTGGAGATGGCACCCTGCTGCATGCAGTGCATCTGCTAAACGGGCGCGACATTCCGGTTCTGGGAATCAACCTGGGTACGCTGGGATTCATGACCGAAGTGCAGAAAGCGGACTGTTGCGAAGCGCTCAAAGAAATCTTACAGGACAATTATCAGGTCACCGAGCGGCGCATGTTGAACGTGACGCTGTTTCGCGGCGAAAAGGAATACCTGCAAGAAGTCGTATTGAACGATGTGGTGATCAACAAAGCGACATTGGCGCGCATCATCCGCCTGGAAGCGTATCTGAACGGCCAATTCATGACGTCCTATCGCGGTGACGGCCTGATCGTGTCTACGCCTACTGGATCGACGGCGTACAACATGGCCGCCGGAGGACCGGTGCTCTATCCGACGTTGAACGCCTTCGTGTTGACGCCGATCTGCCCGCACACCTTCGCCAACCGGCCCGTTGTCGTAGCAGGCGACAAGGAAGTGGAAATCGATCTGCCCGAAGCCAACGGCGAAGTCTACTTAACCTTGGACGGTCAGGAGGGCGTGCAGATTCTCGAAGGCGACCGGGTGCGCATTCGGCAGAGTTCCATTCCGGTCAAACTGATTCAATCTCCGACACACAGCTACTTCGACATTCTTCGTCAAAAATTAGGTTGGGGCCAGAACTGACCATGCTCAGAAAGTTGATGATTCGAAATTTCGCCATTATCGAGGCGTTGGAATTGGAACTGGGCGACGGCCTGACGGTGCTGAGCGGCGAAACCGGCGCGGGAAAGTCGATTCTCGTGGGGGCTTTGCATCTCGTGCTGGGCGGACGAGCATCTTCCGATGCAGTGCGCACCGGTTGCGATTCCGCCGAAATATCGGCCATCTTCGATCCTTCCGAGGAAACCGGAATCCGTGAACGGCTGCAACAGTTGGGCATCGATGTAAAAGAGCCGCTGGTGCTGCGCCGCCAGATTCAGCGCGAGGGCCGTTCAGGTGCCTGGTTGAACGATCACCCGGTGACGGTGGCGACCTTGGGTCAGCTGGCTGAAGCACTGGTGGACATTTCAGGGCAGCACCAGCACCAGAGCCTGTTAAAAGAAGAAAATCATTTACTGCTGCTCGACCGTAGCGGCGATCTGGAAGGAGTGCGCGACCGGGTGGCGAAACGCTATGAAGCGCTATTGAACCTTGTAAAGGAGCGCGAGAAACTGTTACAGGCCGCCAGCAAACGGGAAGAACAGATCGATTTTTTAAACTTCCAACTGGCGGAACTGGAACAGGCGCAAATCAAACCCGGTGAAGAGCGGGAACTGGCCGAAGAGCGCGACCGGGCGCGTTATGCCGAGGCGATCCAGGCGGGCTTGTCTGCGGCAGAGACGCTATTGAACGGCGAGCGCGCCGTGGCATCGCAATGCAGTCGCGCCGAACGGGAACTGGAGCGCATCGCGCTGATGCTGCCGGAACTGGGACCGCTTTTGGAGCGGCTGCGCTCTGCTCGGCTGGAGTTGGAGGATGTCGCGGCTTCACTGGACGGTCTGAATCGGCAAGCTACGGTGCAGCCGGGACGGCTGGACGAAATCGAGGATCGGCTGGCGCTATTGGGACGGCTGATGCGCAAGCATGGTTCAACCACGGAAGCCGTTCTTGAAAAACAGGAACAGATGCGGGCACAGGTGGAACGGCTGAGCGATGTGGATGCGTCGATGAAGCAGTTGGACCAGGCGGTGGAGAAAGCTGGTTCGCAGGCATTGAGCCTGGCGCGGGAGTTATCCGAAAAACGCATGCAGGCTGCCGAAACGCTGGCAGCGCGCATCGAGGCGGAACTGGCCGATCTGGGCATGACGCGCACCCGTTTTGCCGTTTCCGTGACACCGCGCATCGAAAAAGAAACGGACGACATCGAAACGGACGGACAGCGGCTGGGGCGCACCGGCCTGGACGAAGTCCGCTTTTTGATCTCTCCCAACGTCGGGGAAGATCTGCGCCCGCTTTCGCGCATCGCCAGCGGCGGGGAATTGTCGCGTGTGATGCTGGCGGCTAAATGCGTGTTATTGGCCAAAGATCCTGTGGCATTATCGGTATTTGACGAAGTGGACGCCGGAATCGGAGGCGATATTGCCGCCATGGTGGGGCGTAAAATCCGGCAGTTGTCGCGCGAGCGTCAGGTGATCTGCATTACCCATCTGCCACAGATCGCTGCCTACGGCGACAAGCATCTTCAAGTCATGAAATCGACCCGCAAGGGGCGCACCTACAGCCAGGTTCTGGCGCTTCAAGATCAGTCGGCGCGAGAGATGGAACTGGGTCGCATGATGACCGGTTCCTCTGGTGGTGACGCGGCCCAACAGGCCGCTAAAGAATTGTTGCGCCGCATTGAGCAGGAACAGGATGAAGTGTCCAAACGTTCCGGGAAAACATCCCGAAGACGCAAAATCAAAGCCAGCGCGTGAAAATCACTCGACAAAAGGCGTAAAAAAGGATTTGCCTACTTGGGCATGAACTGGTATTCTATAAGAATTGGAAGGGGTTAGTAGGCCACCACCGGAAAAGAAGGCGCTGAATCGATGAGGATGGAATCCTGGGCGATAACGGATGTAGGTAAAAAGCGGGACCACAACGAAGACAGCCACCTCGTCAACGACGAAACCGGGTTGTATGTCGTGGCGGATGGCATGGGCGGACATATCGCCGGAGAAACCGCCAGCCGTACGGCGGTGGAGGTCATGGATGAGGTGATTCGAGAGAAACTCTCGCAGCTTACCCCCAACGATTCCCAGCAACCCGCCACGGGAACGCGCATGATGTTCTCGGTGGAAGATCCGGTCGAAACCATGCTGGCCGATGCCGTGCGTGCGGCGAGCGGAGCGATTCTGGACAAAATCGAAGAGGACCGCAACCTGGCAGGCATGGGCACCACGGTCTGTAGCCTGCTCTTCCACGAAAACAAGTTGTATTTCGCGCATGTAGGCGACAGCCGCCTGTATCGCATTCACGACGACCAGATCGATCAGGTCTCCACCGATCATTCCCTGGTACAGGAACAGGTTGATGCCGGGCTCATCACGAAAGAGCAGGCGGAAACCAGTAAATACAAAAACATCATCACCCGCTCGGTCGGTTTCGAACGTGACATCCTGGTAGATAGCGATCTGGTTCCCTGCAAAACGGGAGATCGGTTTCTGCTGTGCTCCGATGGCTTGACCAATTACGTCACGGAAGCCGAGATTCTGAACATCGCTACCAACAAAGATCCGGAAACCACGTTGGGATTCTTTGTGAATCTGGCCAACTCGCGCGGTGGCGACGACAATATCACCGCAATTCTGCTGCAAGCCGTGGCAGATTGATCGCCGGGAATAACATTCCCGATTGAAGCACAGGTATGGCAGGGGGACGAAAGCGGGGCTGTGAAGAAAACCTTGACACGTCCTGCATCTACTATATGATAAGCGTACCGTTTTCGGTTGCAATTCATAGAACAGTGGCAGAGGAATACCATGACGAAAAGCAAGTACTTGGTGTGGTTCGCGATTCTCATCTTGACGCTTATGGCGGCGGCTTGCAGCGACAATGCAGGCGACGTGCAACAGCCGCAAATCGGAATCAAGTTCATGCAGCAGACGAGCGGATGTTCCGTTACGCAGTTTGAAAGCAGCCAGACGAACTATACCGAAGGCAAACTGCCCAGCGACGTGGCTTCGCTGGATTTCATCGTTTCTTCGCAATCGGGAACCGAACTGCATAAAAAGCAGGTTACCGTCGCTTCCGTCTGCGACGATCCCGTTACCTGCATTCTGCCGGATTCCAGTTCCTTCACGCTTTTCGATCTGCCGTTACAGCAGAACATGCATCTACAAATCAACGCTTACGATGCCAGCAAACAATTGCTTTGGATCGGTCATAACTACAACGTGGATATCACCACCGAGCAGGTCAATCCCACCACCGAAGCCATTCCGGTCAACGTTTACATGCGACGTGTGGGCGATATCACCTTTGCCTTTAACTGCATGGAAATCGAGCGTGTGTTCCATTCGGCGACCCTGCTGCGCGACGGCATGACGGTGTTGATCACCGGCGGCGTGTCCCAGATTCGTGAAAACGCCTGCTTCCCGGAAGAATTCGGCGGCTCGGTACAGTGCGATCTGGGTGTTGCCACCAAGCAGGTCATTCTCTTCGACGCGCAGACCGGCTCCTTCAAGCAGATGACGCCGCTGGATCAGAAACGCGCCGGGCATGAATCCATTCTGCTGGCCGATGGCCGTGTGCTGATCATCGGCGGTGCGGATCAACTTTGGATGCTGCATGGCCAGGATGGCCGCGCCTACATGGAAGCGGATCTGAACAACATTCACAAAACGGCAGTGCTCTACAACCCGGACGGCAACGGTCGTGTCGAGTTGGTCATCAACATGAAGCAGCAGCGCGCGTTCTTCACGGTGACTCCCATCGACACCGATCCGCCACAAGCCACGCGCTTTCTGGTGGCCGGCGGCTGGGGCGACGGCGGTCGCTTGTCTACCATGGAAATGCTGACCTTCGATCCCGCTGCGGCGATGACCAAGCCGGAATTCCGCCTGCTGGACATCCAGTTGAAAGCCGGGCGTTCCTCGCACACTGCCACGCGCCTGTCCAACGGGCAGATTCTGTTCTACGGCGGCGTAACGCCGGGTGAAGACGTTGCAGAGAAATTCGTTTCGGAAAGCGCCGACACGGAATTGCTGAGCGACATCGACGGATACACCCTGTGGCCGGATCTCTACAACCACGCCGCTTCTATTTACGGCGACGGGCAGCAGGTGATCATCAGCGGTGGCATGCAGAAGACCGCTCAGGGAACCGACGAGAAACTGACCGATCCGGTCGCTTCGGCGGTATTCATCGATTTCACCGCGAAGACTTCGCAGCAGTTCAACATGAACAACCAGCGCGCCTTCCACAAAATGGCGGTCATGCCGGATAATCGCGTGGCAGTGATCGGCGGCGTGTACGACTACAAACTGCGTGAAGGCGTCAGCGATTTCGAACTGTACAGCGGTCGCACCAATTTCGCGGATCTGAAGAATCCCTACGGCGAAGTCGTGCAGATGGGTATGGTTCCCAATGTGGTGACGCCGCTGGCTCGCATGGGTCACACCGTAACGATGTTGCGTGATGGCTCCATCCTGATCGCGGGTGGTGCACAACCCGATCCGCAGGAAGGCGAGCCCACACACCGTGAGATTCTACGCTCCGGCGAAATCTTCTACCCGCATCCCGATCACTTCCCGGTCGACGGCTCCACTGCCACCGATGGCGATACGACCGTCACCGATGGCGACACGGCGGTAACCGACGGCGACACGGCGGTTGTCGATGGGGATACGCCTGCAACCGACGGCGACAGCGCTGTGGAAGATGGCGACGCGGCGGACGGAGACCTGTAGATCGTCCTTTAAAACTCTATACGACAGCAACAGGCCGCATGGTGTTTCATGCGGCTTGTTTTTTTAAGAGAAGCCAATCGCTATGGTGACGAAGAAAACATTGCCTGTGCTGGCGGTGATTCCCGCCCGTTACGATTCGACTCGCCTGCCGGGTAAGCCGCTTGCCGATGTCGCCGGGTTTCCGCTTGTCGTTCGCGTAGCGGCATTGGCCCAAGCCTGTAAGCTCATCGACCGCGTGATCGTGGCTACCGATGACAAGCGCATCTTCCTTGCCGTACAGGCGGCAGGATATGAAGCCCGGATGACCTCTTCAACGCATGTCAATGGTTCGGAGCGTGTGACCGAAGTGGCGGACTCACTGCCGGAATTCGAAATCGTGCTGAACTTGCAGGGGGATTGTCTGGGCCTGGATGCTGCCTCTTTGACGGCACTGATCGACCCACTGCAACACCAGAACGATATTGCTATCAGCACGTTGGGTACGGTGCTTATAAGCAAAGAAGAACGGGAAAATCCAAACGTCGTCAAAGCACTGGTCGATCGACGGGGTAAGGCGCTGACCTTTACGCGCAGTTATGAAAACGCCAGCCGCTTATGCCATTCCTTGCCGGAGCATTCGCTGCTACGGCATCTCGGTGCATACGGGTATCATCGGAAAGCCTTGTTCGATTATCTCAAGCTGCCGGTTTCTGAAAATGAGCAACGCGAATCGCTGGAGCAGTTGCGTGCCCTGGACGCCGGATTCGGAATTCAGGTGAGTACAATCGATGGAAGCGGTATAATCGACGTCAATACGCCCGAAGATCTGGAACAGGCTAGGAGGCTCTATGCAAACTGAAACTACACGCAGGGTTTCGATTGGCAAATCGCTTTGCATCGGGGACGGGCAACCGCTCCTGCTGATCGCCGGACCCTGCGTTATCGAGGGAGAATCGCACGCCCTGCGTATGGCCGAGCGGTTAAAGCAGATCGCCGAAAAGTACAAGTTGCCATTGATCTATAAATCTTCTTTCGATAAGGCCAACCGCACCTCGATCGACAGTTACCGGGGACCGGGACTGGATGAAGGCTTGCGCATCCTGACGCGCGTTAAAGCCGAATTAGATCTGCCGCTGCTCTCCGATATTCACCTGCCCGAACAGGTTAACCCCGCCGCCGAAGTGCTGGATGTATTGCAGATTCCGGCATTTCTCTGTCGCCAGACCGATCTGCTGCTTGCAGCGGGCGAGACAGGCAAAGCCATCAACATTAAAAAGGGGCAGTTTGTCGCGCCGGAGGATTTAAAGAATGTCGTTGCGAAGGTGCTGTCCACCGGGAATCGAAACGTATTCACGACAGAACGAGGCACCTTCTTCGGTTATCACGATCTGGTGGTGGATTTTCGCTCGCTGGCGATTCAACGATCTTTGGGGCTCTGCACGATTTTCGACGGTACGCACTCGGTGCAGAAACCTTCCGGTGGACAGGACCGCAGTGGCGGCACGCCGGAATTCGTGGCCGGGCTGTGCCGGGCGGCAGCAGCGTTTGGAGTCGATGGACTTTTTTTGGAAGTTCACGACGATCCATCCTGCGCGCGTTGCGATGCCGACAGCATGATTACTCCGCAACGGCTGGATGACATCCTATCGGAAGTTGTCAGGATACGGACGGTTCTTGAGCTGACTTAGCTTCGAATAGCGACTGGCCTCCCCACAATTGACCGCTGCCATTGGCAATAATATCGATTAAGGTCGTTTCGCTGAAGAGTTTCACAAACTGATCCCGCAGCTTCGCCATAAAAGGATTCACCGGACAGTAGCTCTCGTGTACACAGCCTTCCTCATGCTGGCAGGTCGTCAGTTCCAATGGTCCTTCCACCGCCACGTAAACATCCAGGGCGGTAATGGAGAACGCGTCTTTCTTTAATCGTAGACCGCCTTTTGCTCCTTTGGTGGTTTCTACAAGACCCGCTGTTGAAAGTTTCTGTACGATATTTCCAAGAAAACTTTTCGGGATATTGATGCGTTTACTGGCTTCACGAATGCTGATCACCGAATCCTGATCCATTTCCGCCAGATTCACCATGAGCCGGAAGGCGTAATCACATGCTTTTGTCAGTTTCAACCGTTCGCTCCTTTAGAGATCATTCTGCAGCACAACCATTCTTACATGCTGGATAGTTAAAAGTCTCTGAACATTCCCGGCTTTTTAACAGGTGGGTCAAAGTCCCTCAATATTTTTTTCATTTAGGAAAAAAAGACATTGACACATGAACATATCACTGTTAGACTTGTCTAACAGTGATAGCAATTATTCTCTGTCGTGCTGTCACATACGTAGTTTCGTGCGATCTTATTACATTGCGAGGCGATCATGGACATGACCAAAGCCCTGGAAGATTATCTGGAAACGGTATACCTGCTGGTGCGCGACAACAAGGTGGCGCGCGTCAAAGACATCGCCAAAGCACGTGATGTGCGCATGAGTTCCGTGACCACCGCCATGCGCCGTCTGGCGGAAATGGGATTGATCGACTATTCCCAACGCGAATACATCGATTTAACTCCGGAAGGGGAAATCGCGGCTCGGCGCGTATTGGCCCGGCACGACATTCTTTTCCGTTTCTTCCGTGATATCCTGGACTTGAACGAGCAGGCGGCAGACGAAAACGCCTGTGCGATGGAGCATCACCTCTCCGATGAAGCCATGGACCGGCTGACTCGTTTCTTCGAGTTCTTGAATCGCCATCCGGAAGAAAAGCACATTCTGATCGACAATTTCCATCACTGCAAAGCCGTCAACCCCGAAATCGATACTTGCCGGGGCACCTGCTACGATCAGAACAGCCGCGCCGGACAATTGCGGCGCTTGAGCATGGAAAATCCACGCACTTTGGCCGATTTGAAACCGAGTGAAACCGGAATCATCTCCCAGGTTCGCGCCAAGGGCGCCATTCGCCAGCGATTGCTGGATATGGGGCTGTTACCCAACACCAAAGTCATTTTGGAGCGTTTCGCGCCATCCGGCGATCCGGTCTGGATCAAGAGCCAGGGATTCCAACTTTCCCTGCGACGCAAGGAAGCGGAAGCGGTCATCCTTCAAGCATAGTCCACTTGTGACAGCACATATGACAAACCGTGCATTTATCTGATATTATTAGGGAAGTATACGCATGAGTGAGCAGCAGAAACCGGATGTGCGCATCGCGCTGGCAGGAAATCCCAATGCAGGGAAAACCAGCCTCTTCAACGCCCTCACCGGAGCACATCAGAAAGTCGGAAATTATCCAGGCGTTACGGTTGAAAAGAAGCAAGGCCGCTATCGCTATCAGGATCAACAATATGAAATCCACGATCTGCCCGGCACGTACAGCCTGACGCATTATTCGCCCGAGGAACGTATTGCCCGGCGCGAAATTCTTTCCGGTCGCTACGACGTCATCGTGGTTGTGGTGGATTCCACAAGCTTGAAGCGTCATTTATACCTGTTGACGCAGGTTATGCTCGCCGAATCCAATATTATTCTGGCTCTGAATATGAGCGACGAAGCCCACGCGGCGGGGCAGCAACTGGATCTGGAACAGATGCAGAATCTGTTGGGATTCCCAGTGGTTGAAACAGTTGGACACAAGCCTGCGGGAATCGATCGCTTAAAGGATTTAATCGAGCAGGTAGGGCGGAATCCCAAGCCCAAACCGAGGTTGGTGGTGGGAGATCGTCTGGATGGCGCCCTCTGCCAATTGGCTCCGCTATTGCACGACGACCGGCCCGATGCGCGACCGCCGCGCTGGCTGGCCATGAAACTGATCGAAGACGACCCGACCACGGAACAATGGGTGCGAAAGCGGATGCCCGAACGGTTCGACCGTATTCTACAAAAAGCCCAGAGCCTTCGCGAGGAGTTGGAATACGAAACCGAATTGGATATCGCCACCTATTTGGCCGATCAGTTATACGGCTTTGTTTTCGGGCTGTTGAAAGAGGTTACACTTTCCGAAGCGCGTGAAAATGCGCGGCAATTGTCCGATAAGATCGATGCGATTCTGTGTAGTCGCAGGTTGGGACTGGTTACGTTTCTTGCGGCGATGTACCTGCTGTTCTATCTGACCTTCACCTTGGGCGATTATCCCATGGGTTGGATCGAAGCCGGTTTTTCCTGGCTGGGAGATACCATCAGCGGATTCTGGCCGGAGGGGTCCGCCTCACCGCTACGCTCGTTACTGGTAGACGGTATCATCGCCGGTGTAGGCGGGGTGATTGTCTTTCTTCCCAATATCCTTCTACTTTTTCTGGGTCTGGCTTTTCTGGAGGACACCGGTTATCTCTCGCGGGCGGCATTTCTGGTTGATCGTGTGATGCACAAGTTCGGCTTGCATGGCAAGAGCTTCATTCCGATGATCAGCGGTTTCGGCTGTACCATTCCCGGCATTCTGGCTACACGCACGCTGGAAAACGAGCGCGACCGATTAACGACCATGCTGGTATTGCCGTTGATGAGTTGCGGGGCGCGTCTGCCGATCTGGATGCTGTTGATTCCGGCCTTTTTCCCGGAGCAATGGCGCGCGCCGATGCTCTGGCTGATTTACATGATCGGTATCCTGCTGGCAGTCGTGCTGGCGCGGCTATTGCGCTCCACCTTATTGAAAGGTGAAGAGACGCCCTTTGTGATGGAACTGCCACCCTACCGCATGCCGACCTTGAAGGCGCTTATAGGGAAAATGTTCGAACGCGGCTGGCTGTATATGCGCAAAGCGGGAACGATTATCCTTGGAATTTCTATTGTGATGTGGCTGTTCTCCACCTATCCGCAGCCGGAAAGCTACCAAATCGACCGCGACATCGAACGGGGTAAAACGCGGGTGTTGCAACCGGTGGTGCCCGAAAACATGCCGGAAGAGCAGCACGACAAGGTCATCGAAAGCCAGTTGTACGCTGCACGCGCCTTGGCGCCGGATGGCGTGGAAATCCTGCTACCCGAGCAGGTGGAGCGCGTCAAGCAAATGGAAAACCTGGAGTATTCCGCCGCAGGACGCATCGGCAAAATCATGGAATGGGTCACCAAGCCGATGGGCTTTGACTGGCGCATCAGTACCGCGCTGATCGGCGCATTCGCCGCCAAGGAAGTCTTCGTGGCGCAGATGGGGATCGTTTTTGCCCTGGGCGACGACGAAAGCTCCACCGATTCTTTGCGCGACCGCCTGGCGGAAGCATACACACCGTTAATCGCCTTTTCGCTGATGCTCTTTTTACTGATCGCCACACCCTGCATGGCGACGCTGGCCGCCACGCGCAAGGAAAGCGGTTCCTGGAAATGGGCATTTTTGCAGTTCGGCGGATTGACGGCGTTGGCCTGGGTGCTGAGCACTCTGGTTTATCAAATTGGGCGACTGTTGCTATAGCAGCTCGCCGGAAGTGAAGTAAGTATCATGCAACTGCTTGAAGTCATTGTAGTATTTGCAATTTCATGTGTGGCGCTGGTGTGGGTGGCGCTGAAATTGTGGCGTTTCTTTCATCCGAGCGAACAGGATGAGTTGACCTGCACCAAAGACTGCTCCGGCTCCTGTTCCGGCTGCAATCAGGCCAACTGCCCAGTCGCTCTGGAAAAACGCGCAGATAAAGAATCATCAAAAGATTGACAAATTGTAGGAAATGTCGGGATAATTTGTTTTTCCTCATGATCGCGCGGGATTGCATCCCGCGCGCAACGTTTCGGATCAGGATACAATCCTGATCCATCTCTTCTAATGATGCTGCAGCACGGTTATCTTGGAGTATTTACGGCATTATTGAAAAGCGGTTCCAGGTTTAAAGTGATTGCCTGCACCTGCGGCAACGTCAGTTTCAGGTGATTGAGGAAGGCCTCGGTCAGTTCGCTTCGCAACTTGTCGTTGGGGGCGCAATTGACTTTGACATCCAGAATTGCCGCAACCGAGCGATCGTCTCCCACCAGGCGCAGGTCGTGGAAGGAATCCACTCCCGGCAGGTTTTCGATCAAGGCAAGCAGGTGCTGCCGAATCGGATCGTATAAGGGGTGATCGTCGTTGATCGGATCGATATGCACCACGACCGAGCCGTGTTCGTTTTCGGCGATGGCAGCCTGTAACCGCTCCGCAATATCATGGCTTTCCAACGCGCTCAATTTGTCGCTTACTTCGGCATGTAACGAGATCTGGCGCACATCGCCATAGTGATGCACCACCACATCGTGGATGTCGCGAACTTCTTCGATTCTTAGAGATTTCTCTTTGATTTCAACAAGTTCGTCGTCGCTCGGTGCGGCTCCCATTAACGGACTAGCCGCCTCTTTGGCGATTTCCCAGGCTACCCACAACAGCACCAGACTGACGGCCACACCCATCACGCCATCGAGCCAGAAAATGGAAAAATTGGCAGCGATGATCGCTACCAGCGCCAACCCGGTCGTGAAAACATCCGTCATATGGTGCCAGAAATCCGCTTCGATCGCGCCCGAGCCGCTTTGTTTGGCCAGCGCCCGCGCAAAGATGCTGTTCCAGTATTTTACGACCATGGTGCCGATCACCGCTGCGATCATCAAGCCGCTGATCTGCATCGGTTTGGGGTCCATGATGCGGAAAATCGACTCTTTGCCGAACTCGATGGCGGTCACTCCCAATAGGATAGCAATCACGATGCTGACAATGTGTTCGGAGCGCCCATGCCCGAAAGGATGTTCCTTGTCCGCCGGTTTGCGTGCCACATAGGCACCGACAATCAGCACACCCGAGGAGATGCAGTCGGTCAAGGTATGAACGGCATCGGCCAGTAGCGCCACGCTGCCGGAAAGCACACCGATGGCGATCTTGGCTACCGACAAAAGGATATTGACCACCAGGCTGACATAGCCTTCCAACAAACCCAGTGTGGCTTTTTTCTTGGCGGGAGACAGCTCATCGACATTGGGAGTGAAGAGCTTAACCAGCAGTCGTGTAATCGGGTCCATCCGTTCCTCATAGGTTTGTATTTGCAGCAGTCAATCTTTGAAATGTGACGTACCAATTGGAGAATGTCAAGTCAAATCAATTCGTTCGAAACCGGTGGAGCGTGTGGTTGAAATTGCGATTGTTTTCAATTTGGCATGTTCGGTGTAATTGTCGAAATCAGATGCAATCATTCGATGATATTGCTTGACAATCGAACAATCGCCAATATCATCGTCTTTATAGTTCCAATCATTCAGGTGAGCCATGGATACAACCGACCTGCGAATCATCGAGGCCCTGCAACAGAACGGACGCCGCACCAACGCCGAACTGGCGCGTGAAATCGGGGTGGCGCCTTCGACCATGCTCGACCGCATTCGCCGCCTTGAAGAGCGTGGCGTACTGCGCGGCTATCATGCCGACGTCGACCCGGAGAGCATCGGCCTGCCGTTGCAGGGATTCATTTCCGTCGCCCTGGTGCAGCACGATGCAGACTGCATCCGCAGTTTCGAGCAGAGCGTGACCGAGCTGTCTTTCGTGCGCGCCTGCTATCACACCACGGGCCGTTTCGACTACCTGTTACAACTCGCCGCACGCGATTTGAAGCACTGGGGCGAACTGGTCAAGGAGAACATCGCCGCCATTCCCGGCATTGGTCGCGTGGAAACCTTTCTCGTACTGAGCGAAGTCAAGGCGGATTGCGGCTGGCCCATTGGCGACGATACAAGCGAGGACATCTGAGCAACCGGCGTTTTTATGCTTTTACGATGGATGTAAACAAATAAAACCGATAAGGAGAACGGCATGGCGAAAAAGAAAATGATTCACGATTTTTACCGTATGAAAGCCCAGGGCGAAAAGATCGTTTGGATCACTTCCTACGATTATCCTACGGCCCAGTTCGCCGAAGCGGCTGGCGTAGACATGATCCTGGTCGGAGATTCGCTGGGCATGTGCGTATACGGGTATCCGTCTACCGTGCCGGTGAAGATGGATCAGATGATCTATCATTCCGAAGCCGTTCATCGCGGCGCGCCCAACACCTTTGTCGTTGGCGATATGCCTTTCATGAGTTATCAGACCACCCCGATGGTCGCCGTGGAAAACGCGGGACGCTTTTTAAAGGAAGCCTCCTGCGACGCCATCAAGCTGGAAGGCGGAAAGCGCGTCATTCCGCAGATCAGGGCGATTCTGGATGCCGGTATCGTCGTCATCGGTCATATCGGTCTTACGCCGCAAAGCTCCGGTCAACTGGGTGGCCACAAGGCGCAGGGACGCACCGTCGAGTCGGCCCAGGCGCTGATCGAAGACGCTTTGGCGCTGGAAGAAGCAGGCATTCATATGTTGCTGCTGGAAGCGGTTCCGCCGGAAGTCAGCGGCTTTATCGCGAGCAAGCTGCGCATTCCGGTGCTGAGCATCGGCGCGGGCATGAACTGCGATGGTCAACTGCTGATCGTCAGCGACGTGATCGGTCAGTTCCAGGCGTTTACACCGAAATTCGTCAAGAAATATGCCAACGTTGCGCAAAGCGTAACCGATGCACTGAAAGCGTACGGCGATGAAGTGCGCGCTGGAACCTTCCCGCTGGATGAGCACTGCTACCACATGCTCGAAGGCGAAGGCGAGAAGTTCGCCGAATTGATCAAGAAATACGAGTAGTTCCGTTTAAGAACGACAACCAACGCAACAACCAACGAGCATCAACCCTTGTGGGAGAAAAAAACATGAGTGAATTACGCGACCGACTGAGCATTTCCGCCGAGCGATTGAACGAAGTCAATGCGCTGTTGGCCGATCCAAATAATGAAACCATCAACGACCTGCTGGAAGTCGTCGAGCGTCATGGCGGCCCGGACGCGATCAACCAAAAAGCCAATGACGCGCGTCAGTTGGATAGCTTGATGGGGCGGCTGAAGGAGATGAATTCGCCTTACTTGGCGGATGTCGAATGGCTGGCCGAACAGCGGGATAAAAACGCTTTTATTTCCGTGGCCGACTATCGCGACCGGGTGCTGGGTGGTAAGGATGTGTCCATCGACGAAAACAACGCGGTCACGTTGGAAATCAGCGCATTACAGTTTTTCCCGTGGCTGGTTGCGCAGGCGAAGCAGTCCATCGAAAAGCGCGAACTGATGCCGGGGCGCATCATCCGCGTGCGTAACATGCAAGAGCAAGTGGCCGATAACGGCGACACGCTGGCGGTAGCGGCGGCCATGCAGATCATCGGCGCCAGTTACGTCGAAACGCTGGATACCAAAGGCACCGACGGATCCAACGTGCATCTGGGTGGACCGGACACCATCACCGGTTA
The DNA here is from genome assembly GCA_965140415.1 of Myxococcota bacterium. Classification (GTDB taxonomy): domain Bacteria; phylum Myxococcota_A; class SURF-8; order SURF-8; family SURF-8. The sequence goes on along the minus strand of OZ223209.1, from coordinate 574,962 downwards.
TTTCGGCGGCATCGGCCAACCCAATCGCCATCCCTTCGACTGGGTGGATGAATACCTGCGTTATTACACTACTTACGGAATTCGGCAGGTGCTCAATATCAACGCGGGAACTATTCTTGCCGCTTACCTGATCCACAAAATGGGCATCGACAACGAATTCAAGATTTCGGTGTACATGGGCAACGACAATCCCATGGCGGTGCTGTGGACCTTGATGGCGGCGCGCCTGTTCGCGCGGGAAGACGGCACCACCTCGCTGATCGGCTTCAACTTCAGTAACTCGGTAGACAACGACACCATCCGGCAGGCCAGTAAATTGCGCAAAGCGCTGGGTTTGGAAAAGGTGGTTCGCTTCGAGCATCACATCACCGAAACCTATAAATCCATCGTCGTTCAGCCTTACAACCGCCGCGATGAACTGGTGGAAGTCGCCAAGGAAGTTCCCAATATTTCTGCCAAACATGAAGGCGGCGAACCGGACATCGAAGTCACCCGCGAACATCCCAGCGACATTCTGGAATACTTCCTGCCCAAAGAGCAGATCGTGGAAGCCGGTTTGATGGACAAACTGCAACTCAACTACCTCGACAAGCACCATTCGCTGAATCTGACCGCCGATGCCCTGACCCGTGCCGGGATCGGTGTGGTCTGCGCCAAGAATCTGCATCGCTGAGTTTTTTCACTCTCCGGCGGATCTTCCGCCGGGGAGATTTACATTGGAGGTACCTGATGTCTACCGGTCGATTCTCTCACCTGTTCACCTCGATCGCACAAGGCGCACAGCCCTCCGCTATTCGGGAAATCTGCAAACTGATCGACCGTCCCGGCTTGAAATCGCTGGCTGGCGGCTGGCCCGATCCGGCGACTTTTCCCACCGAGGAAATCCGGGAAATCACAGCCGATCTCATGCAGAGCAAGCCTGAGCGAATCTTTCAATATGGCCCTACCGAAGGTCTTCCCGCTCTGCGGGAGGAATTGTCCAAAATCGCCAAGCGCGACTTGGGCTTTGATTGTCAACCCGATGACATGCTGATCCTGCACGGCTCGCAGCAGGGAATGGATCTGGCTGCACGGGTTTTCATCGAACCGGGCGACGTGGTGATCGCCGGGCTGCCCACCTACTTCGGCGGTTCCGGCGCGGTGCGTTCGCAAGGCGGCGAAATGGTGGGCGTTCCGGTGGATGATGAAGGCATGAACACCGATCTGCTGGCGCAAACGCTTAACAATCTGCACGATCAGGGTAAGCGCGTCAAGGGTGTGTATGTCATCCCGAATTTTCAGAATCCGACCGGTGTGACCTTAAGTCTGACGCGCCGTAAGCGAATGCTGAAACTGGCCGAGGAACACGACCTGATGATCTTCGAAGACGATCCCTATGGCGATCTGCGTTTCGAAGGCGAGGCGCTACCATCGTTGAAAGCGCTGGATACGGTCGGGCGCGTGATCCACATGCACTCCTTCAGTAAAATTTTCGTGCCGGGTCTGCGCCTGGCCTGGCTGGCGGGAGAAACCGAAGTCGTTCGCAAGATGGCCATTGCCAAGCAATTCGTGGACTGCTGCACGAACTCGCTGGCGCAGTATGTAGCGCTGGAGTTCATCCGGCGCGGTTATTTGCAGCGGCAGATTAAGCAGAACAGCGATTTCTATCGCAACAAGCGCGATGTCATCCTTGAATTGATGGAACGCCATTTTCCGAAAACCGTGCGCTGGAATCGACCTCTAGGCGGTTTTTTCCTGTTCGTACATCTGCCCGAAGATCAGGACGTCACCGAATTGTTGCATTTGGCGGTCGATCATAACGTGGCCTTCGTAGCCGGTGCGCCTTTTTATTTGGACGGCTCCGGAAAGAATACCTTCAGGTTGTCCTTCTCGCAGGTGTCGCTGGAGGATCTGGCTCCGGCGATTGAGACTCTGGGTGACTTGTTGAAACAAATATAGTTGCGCCGCGCCGCTAAATCGGCGCATCGTGGGCGCGACTTGGATTATTGGATTTGCAGCGGGGAACGGGATTGAGGGTCTCTGTTTGAAGCGGGTGAAAACACCCGCTTCAACTCGTTTATGAGGGGAGAAAATAACAGGATGCTGCCAACCTCAAGTTAACTCAATATAATTGAATATTTTGTTAAATTACCTAATACTTCTAAAACTTCCATTTTGGAGTTGACATCCCCAGCCAGGTCATTTATCTTTCTAAGGCAACTTATAAGATTACTACTTAGTGTGGTTTCGAGGGATAAATTCGGTCGATTTTGCCGAGGGCAAAGGGGTATCTACCTGTTGTCGGATCGGTGCCGAATACAAAAAGGGAGTCGGTCATGAAAAAATTCCTGACATGTGTGGCTGTCGGTCTGTTCGCTTTGGGAGTGATCGGTTGCTCGACGGACAGTGGAGAAGAGGCAGTCTGGCCCTATGAGGGTTTGGACGGCGAACTTCAGGCGACGCCAACTGATGAAGGCTCTGTGTTCCTTCAGATCGAACGCGCGCCGCAGCAGGTCGCAGAACTTGTAGCGGAACTCACGTGGCCTGGACAGCAAGCGCCGGTTAAGCAGCAATTGCAGATCAACTCCGACCGCACAGCCAAGGCGGCGGTTTCCAGAATTCCGGATGGCGCAGAGGTGAGTGTGCGGATCTTCGGTTATGCCGATCAAGCCACCCAACCCGAAGCCGCCGGACCGATTTGGATCGTCGAAGGCGACGTGATTTCCGACGGCGGCTACATGACGCCGATCCAACTGGTAGGACAATCCGGAAACTGCCAGGATTACGACCAGGACAGCTACGGTGTGGATTGCCAGGCCGGTCCCGACTGCGACGAAAGCGACTCCAGCCGCTTCAACATCTTATTCGGTTATCCCGACTACGACCAGGATGGTCACCCGGCGGATTACGACGACGGGCCCTCGCGGCTGTGCACCGGCGATTCGCTGCCTGCAAACTGGGCAGAACAGTTGAACGGCGAAAGCGACTGCAACGACTGGGACAGCAGCGTCTGGCGCATTCTGGATGTCTATCCCGATCGTGATGGCGATGGCTACGGCTACTGCGGCGACCATCTAACCGAGTGGTGCAGTGGCGATCAGGCTCCCGTCGGCACATCCGAAAACAATCAGGATTGCGACGATCACGACAGCAGCGTCTTCGACTGCGATTGCGGCCAGAGCGGTCCCGATGGCGATAGCGGCGACGGTGCATGCGAAGATATCGATCAGGATGGCTACGGCGTCAATTGCGCCGCCGGTCTGGACTGCAACGACCACGATTCCAGCGTATACCAGATCCTGTACGGTTATCCCGATTACGATCAGGACGGCCATCCGGCGGATTACGACGATGGTCCTTCCGAAGTATGCACGGGCGACACACTACCTCCCAACTGGTACGAGCAACTTAACGGCGAAAGCGACTGCAACGACTGGAACGCCTCTGTCTGGCAGATCCTGGTTGTGTATCCCGACCGTGACGACGATGGCTACGGCTATATGGGCGATCATTCGACCGACTGGTGCAGCGGAGCACAGGCGCCCACCGGAACCAGCACCAACAATCTCGACTGCGACGACCACGACGCGTCGATTACGGATTGTCAGGCCGATGGCGATTCGGTAGTGGATGGAGATGCAGTAATCGATGGTGATGCGGTGGTGGACGGCGACAGCATTGTCGATGGCGACAGTGTGGTGGATGGCGACGTCGTATGCGTCCCCGATTGCAGTGGGCTGGAATGCGGCGACGATGGTTGCGGTGGAAGCTGCGGCACCTGTGCCGATCCCGACGAAACCTGCGTCAATGGAATCTGCACGGAGGATTTGCCGGAACAAGGGCTTACCTGTTACGGTCTCGTAACATGTTTAGGCAACTGTCCGACCGATGCGGCCTCCTTCCCTGCCTGCCGGGATGATTGCACGGCGCAGGCGGAACCGCGTGCGCTGCAATATGTTCAGGATGTGGACGATTGCGCAGTGGCAAACGGTTGCACCGGCGAACAATTCAGCATGGAGCGATTGGGCTGTGCGGCGAACCTGACGGAGTGCCAGACGGAATATAACGCGTTGATGGACTGCGCACAGAACTGGACCTGCGATCCGACGTTGTACTCCAATTGTCTTACCTGCGGGGATCTCATGAGCGCTCAAATGTCCGGTCAGACTATTGACATGTCCTTGGTATCAGAAGACGCCATGACACAGGCTACAGATCTGATGGACTGCGTGACCAACGTTATTGGTGGAACTCAAATGGTCGATCCGGCTTCGATGATGTTGCCGCAGGGTGTATGCGGGAGCGAATACACCACGTGTTTCGATCCCGAATATTGCGATCCGGCGCAGTCGCAAACAGGCTGCACCGACGCCTTGACCCTGTATAATTGTCTGAGCAACTCGATCCTGTCCTACGATCTGGCAGCCTATTTCACGTGCCTGGAACAAGCGGATGAAAGTTCCATATTGGCCTTGGATAACTATCTTGCCTGCATGAGTCAGACACAGGACTTTATGGCACTGATTTTCTATAACTACCCCGGCGGTGCGTGTTACGAAGCGGGCCGGGCAGCTTATGGCGATCCGCCCGAATCATGCGAAGTGACCGGAGCGCCCTGTACCTACGAAACCTGCTGGGATGTCTCCACTTGTTTCATGAGTTCGGTTACCTCGGGGATCATGACGCTGAACCTGTATCCCGTCTTATATGGGGATTGCATTGGAGAAGCGACCACGGATGCACGCCAGCTATACCTTGATTTCAACGAATGCGTTGCTAATGAATGCAGCGGCGCGGCTGATGTGAACAGTTGCGTATCCAATATTTCCAGCGATTCGAATCATCCCTGTAACCAGTTGATGATGGATTGCTACACCGACACGCCGTAGTGCATGGTTGCATAAGCGCTTAGCTTAATAGCTGGAAGCGGGTGAAATGCCCGCTTCCAGTCGTTTATGGGGGAGAGAATGTTCGAAAGAGCGACCTTCTTCATGGTAGCACTAGAGCAGATATCATTCATTTCTGTCCATCGAGTAATCACGATGTGCCATGGTCTCACGGAATGGAAATTCCGGGAGGCCGTGTGTAACTTGTTGAAGAGCCACAGCCTTCCGCGATCTTCGATTTGATGGTTCAAGGCTCTGTCTTGAACCATTCATTTTCAGTCAGGGCTCCTGTCCCGACCAAGAAGACAAACGTTTGGAGCAGGGCAGAAGCCCATGCTCCAACTGAAGGAATCAGGATTATTTTGGACAGTAGTGAAGAACTGGCATAATACCTATTCTACTCGTGTCCTCCGGCATCGGCGGTATCCGGTAGGGGAATGGCTGCCTGGGAAAGATCTTCTTCGGAATTTCCGTAACTATAAACTTCATCCTGTAGTTGTGTCATATCGTAACTGGGATCGTTGATGTTCATCCCGATACGATTTCCGGTGATGATACCGGTATTGGCCTGCACGATTCCATCCTGCTCGATCTGCATCCCGGCCATGTCCGAACCGAAAATGATGAAACTCTGCAAAGTGGCACGTCCATCTGAAATCACCACGAGGCCGTTACCCGAAGCATAATTAACACCGTTGACGATGCAGGTGCCATCCTCTTCTTCGCCACAGGTGGCGAAGCGGGTGTCTTCGATGATCACGTCCGTTAAGTCGATGGTCGACGGCTGCCGGGTATCTTCGCCCTCTTCCGGCTTTTCCAGGCCGCGCACCATCACACCCACTTCCTGATTCCTACTGAAACGCCCGCGTTCCACAATCACGCGCCCCTCACCACGCAACGTCAACCCGCGCCCGAAACGCCCTGCCGCATTGGAGGTGGTGTCCTCTACCAGGACATCGTACAGTTCAAGATACGTCTGGTATTCCTGCTGCTGCTCCTTCCGATTGCCATAGGCGAAAATGGCGTGATCTCGATTGTCACTCAACCGAAGTTGATGCACTTCCGCCAACGCTCCATGCTGCACCGCCAGACCGCGCCCGAAGCCGCCCAGCTTGTTGAGTTGCGTATTGCGGATCAAGGTTTGATCGAGCGTCAACTCGGTTTGCGAGAGACTCTGGTAACTGCTAGCAAATACGGCAATATCGCGGTTATTGTCGAATACGGAACGGGTCACCGACGCCACGGAACCATCCTGCACTTCCAATCCGCGCCCATAATCACCTTCTGCGTTGGCCTGCGTATCCAACACACTAAGATCTTCTGCCGTCAACATGGAAGCCAGCGCTACACCGGTATTGCTCAATAAAATTCCTAACTCGGTGTTGCTTTCAAAGCGCACCCGCGACAATTCGACGGTACCGCCATTTTCGATATTCAGCCCATGACCACCCTTGCCGCCTGGATTGGGAGCGGTGTCACAGACCACCACGTCGGAGGCAATAAGCGTACTCGGTTCGTGTATGGGCATGTCGTCGTATTCATCGAACACATAGAGTCCCGCCATGCGGTTATTGGCGATCAGCCCCCTTGAAAGTTCGACACGCGCTCCCTGCTGCACCCAGATGCCGCGTCCGTTGGAACTGTAATCGGCGGACCAGGTATCACGTACCGTGACATCGGTGAGCTGAGCCAACGTCGGTCCGCTTTGCTCGCTGCCCAAGCACAACAGGCCGCTATCGCGATTGCCGATCAGCAATGCGCGTGTAAGTGACAGTGTCGCTCCCGCCTGAAGCTGGATGCCGCTGTCCGGGCGACCGTTGCTGTTTTCTAAGGTGTTGCGAACCACAAGATCGGAAAATGTCAATTGGGTCGCCGTGGAAGAAGCCACGCTGGTGGCGAAAACGCCAACGCCGCCCGCTCGGTCGATTACACCGCGTTTTATGGTAGCCTGCGCGCCGCTTTGCAGCCACAAGGCGCTGGACAGATCCCCGTTGGGACTGGGTAATGAATCGACGATCCACAGATCCGTTGCATCCAGGCTACTTCCCACATCGGATAAATACAGGCCGATTTCGTGATTGCCGGAGAGAAGCAGGCGTTGCGCCGAAATATTCGCGCCGCCGTCCGCATGCAAGCCACGCCCGTATTCGTCGCTTTCATTGGGCTGCGTATCGGTAACAGCAACATCCGTCAATTCGAGATAAGGCAACAAACCGGGAGTGGCAGCGGTGGCAAGAATTCCCGCGCCATGATTTCGATCGAGCCACACGGCAGACAGACGCGCTTGTGCGCCATCGTATAACGCTAGACCGAAACCGCTGTAAGAAGCCGCGCCTTTGTGGGTGTTGCGCAGCAGCACATTATTCAAGGTTGCGGAGCTGGGAATGTCACCGCGTTGACCGCGCAGTGAAATCGCTGCATCGCGATTGCCTTCGAGCACGCTGTCCGAAATCGTTAGCGTTGCACCATCGAGCGCCGTGATACCTTGTCCCGTACCACCTGCGTAAGATGAAATCGAATTTGCAATGCGTGAACCGGACAGCCGCAGCACGCCGGAAGAAATGCGAATGCCGCTGCCACTGGCATCCTCGATCAACAGACCGGAGGCCGTCACCACGGCGCTTTCTCCTTTGATGGTCAAACCGTTTTGCTGCCCCATCAACGCCAGATTTTTCAGGGTAACGGATGCTTCCTGAATGTGAATCGCGGCGGTATCGAGATCTCCATTTCCCTGGGGAACTTTCAGGCGGGTTTTAGCCACACAGGCACCGATCAGCGTGAGCGGCTTGTCGATCTGGAGCAGATCGACGTAGGTTCCCGGCCCGATCAGGATGACATCTCCTGCTGCTGCGGCGCTAATGGCTTGCGCGATGCTTGCATATGGAGCGGCCTGCGTTCCGTTGCCATTTGTAGAACCCTGGCGCACGTACCTCACGGTTCCGTCTGTGTTGGCGGGCGGTTCGGGGAAATCGCCGCTCGGGCAGGCGCTGCCGATTGGCACACAAACCGTTTCGCCCAGTTGCGCACGCTGATCGGCGGGACAATCCGTCGGTGCCGATGGCGGCTGGCAGGCGGTCACTCCGGACAATTCTTGCGGTGGATCAGCCTCGCCGTTTTCGTTGCTGAACAGAGCGACGCTGCGCCAGGAGGTCGGGCAGTTCCAGTTTTCAAGTGCCGGTGGCGTCGGACAGCCGAAGGCCGTTACGCCAGCGGGGCAAGAGGACAGTTGCGGCGCTTGCGCGCAACCTTCGGGCGAATCGCCGGAGAGGCAGTCGGGTAAGCGGGGGCCGCTGGGAGCTTCGATCGGAAGATCCAACTCCGTCCAGCTCCATTCCGAGTCGCCGTCTGCGGGAACGCTCCAATCACCGTCCGGCTGATTGGAATTGTCCTCTTCGTTACAGGCGCAAAGTAAACCCAACGCCAGAATGATCGGCAGAAACAGAAATCTTTTCATGGCAACCCCTCTCTAAAGAATCTGTTGCATGAAATAGTAAATTGAATCAAAGAGAAAGGCAACTCTTGCACGAACAGAAGGGAAGTTGTTGCACTTCAACAACTAGCCGAAGGATGGGCGGATCAGCTTTTCCCACAGCGGTCCTGTATAACCATACTTATACATACGCTGTTTCGCCTTGAGCATGCGCTCGTCACCGGAACCGATGGTCCAGTTAAAGCGACCCTTGGCGCGTTCTTTCACGCGCTCCACCACGGTTTCTGGTGAAATCCCTGCGCTATGATAGAAGATCGGCTTCAGCAGATCATCATCGGCGCTTACTTGTCCCTGTTGCAGGGCGATGTCATAGATGCGGGTATGCGGATAAATGCGGATACCGCAGAAGAAGGAGAGCACACTGTCGGTCAGTTCTTCAGCGTGATCCAGGCTTTCTTTGAGTGTTTCTTCCGTTTCTCCCGGACCGCCAAAGGTGAAATAATGCGCGATATACAAACCCGCTTCGGCGGCTTGTTCGTGATTCTGCATGACCGTTTCGATGGTAAAGGGCTTTTGCATGTTTCTCAGCATCTCGACGCTCAATACATCGGTGCCAAATTCGGTGTGCGTGAAACCGCAGTCGGCCAGGCGCTTGTAATAATCCTTCGGCATCCGTATCGGCGTGATGAAAGCTCCCCAGGGGATTGTGACTCCCGCCGCTTTCAGCGCCTCGGCGACATCCAAACTGTGCGCGATATCGGCATTGAAAGAGGAGTCGGTTACGTACAGAAACTTCGCCCCCGCCTGCTGCAACTGCAAAGCGACTTCCGCCACGGTTTTGGGCTCGAAGCGCTGCAACTGCTTGCCACCTAGGTTGGGATATGTACAGTAAATACAGTGAAATGGACAGCCGCGCGTGGTTTGCAGGTTGAGCATGCCGCCATCTTTCAGATAAAACGCGACACGCGGATCTTTTGGATCGAAAGCCCGGAGCGTTTCCTCTGTCCAGGAAGTATCGAACGACCAGTTTTGCGGGCTGTCGACCGATTTGTGGGTAATTACGCCGGGACCATCTGAAATGGGTTCACCGTTTTCCAGTTGCTGCAAAATCCAGCGCAGACGTCCGCCATCGCCGACCACACCGTATTCGGTTTGCAATGCCTCCATGAATCGATCCGGCATGATGTTGAATCCCGCACCACCTAGCACGATGGGAGCCTGGCTGTTCTGCCGGATACGCGCCACGATATCCCGGTAATCTTCATAATATGGCTCAGGGTTATTCACTTCGGAATTGTCGATATTGCGCAGCGAAAGCCCGACCACATCCGGCTGGAAGTCGCGAATTTCCTCCCCAACACAGTCGTTGCCGCCTCGATGACACAAATCCAGCACCCGGACATCATGAGAGGGAGAAATCGCTCCGACTACATAGTCCAGACCTATCGGATACACCGCGTAGGGTGTCTGCAGCTTATTCGTCGAAATCAATAACACTTTCATGAAGTTTATCCATGATGGAACCGAAGCAAAGCCGTCAGGAAGTGGTCGTCGGTTCACGCTCTCTGTTTTCCGATCCCTGCCGATCGGTGGCGATCTCATCGACAACGTTGTCGGCTCAGGGGGTGGCGGACCCCTTATAGAAATGAGATTCAACCTGTTTCTATGTGATACCAGCCCAGATATGCTTGTCGCAATCGTTTTTTTAATAATCGTTTGAATATCGTCTTTAACGCCTGATTTCCCAGATACAAAAGACTGGGGAAAAAAAATGTGAAATTCCAGCTTTTACCGTCTATAATAAGGAAACTGGAACCCTCGCTTGGGCCGTCAAGCTAGTTATGGGAATGGAGAAGGCACAATGAAGTATGGAATGTTGTGGGTGATGGTCGTTTGGCTGCTGGCCGTGACGCTTGCAGGCTGTCCCGGCTCCGACAACGGACCGGACGGAGATACTCCCGATGGCGATGTCGTGGATGGCGACCCAGACACACCTGATGGCGATCAGGTCGATGGCGATCCCGATCTGCCTGATGGCGATCAAGTCGATGGCGACCCCGATCTACCCGATGGCGATAAAGTCGATGGCGATACCGACCAGCCCGATGGTGATAAAGTCGATGGTGACCCTGATCTTCCCGATGGCGATGTCGTAGACGGCGATCCCGATATTGCCGATGGTGACGTCGTAGACGGCGACCCCGATATTCCAGATGGTGATGTCGTAGACGGCGACCCCGATCTCCCTGATGGTGATAAAGTCGATGGTGACCCTGATCTTCCCGATGGCGATGTCGTAGACGGCGATCCCGATATTGCCGATGGTGACGTCGTAGACGGCGATCCCGATATTGCCGATGGTGACGTCGTGGATGGCGACCCCGATATTGCCGATGGTGATGGTCCCGACGGCGATGCCCCGGATGGTGACTGGGACGTGGACGGTCTTTGCCTGGAAGCGGGGGAATCGGCGGCGATTTCCCCCGATGCCCCTCCCTGTTGCGGGGATCTGGTAGAAATCAGCTGTGATGCTCCCAACGCCCAGAGCGTATGCGAAGAGTGCGAAGGCACCTTTTTCTGCGCGGCCTGCGGCGATGACAGCTGCGGAGCGGGTGAAAACCCCTGTAACTGTCCGCAAGATTGCGATTTCGCTCAAGATTGTATCGAAGATGGTGGAAGCTGGGCAGTCACTGCCGACGCTCCTGACTGCTGCAACGGACTGACCCAGATCGGTTGCGACGCCCCCAACGCCCAGGGAATCTGCCAGGGTTGCACCGGCTCGTTTTACTGCACTCAATGCGGAAATGGAGAATGTGGTCCCGGCGAAACCTATTGCAATTGCTCCTCTGACTGCGAAGCTCCTTTGTTGTGTGTGGAAGAAGGAGAAAGCGGCACCGTCGGTCCCAACGCGCTGGATTGCTGCGATGGGCTGGTATCGGTAGGATGTTCCGAACCGGAGGGCGATCCGGCAGAATGCAGCGAATGCACCGGCACCTATTACTGCTCGCGCTGCGGCAATGATGAATGCGGTCCCGGTGAAAACGAATGCAATTGTCCGGCGGATTGCGAAGATGGTCCGAGTTGCATCCAAGAAGGCGGTACGACCGGCATGCCCGGTACGGGTGATTGCTGCGAAGGATTGACCGCAATCGATTGCAGCGTGTTGAATCCACAGACCGAGCAATGTGAAGTCTGTTTTGCCTACAATTACTGTACGCTCTGCGGAAACGGCCAGTGTGGACCCGGTGAAAACTACTGCAATTGCGAGCAGGATTGTCCGCTGGAGCCGCCCTGCATTCAGGAAGGTCGAGCCGGAACGGAAGGCGCAGGTAATCCCGACTGCTGCGAGGGACTGGATCATATCGATTGCGATACCTACGACGTCGGTACCGGAAGCTGCCAGGAATGCACCGGATCTTTCTACTGCACCTACTGCGGAAACGGCAGTTGCGATACGCGCGAAAACGAATGTAACTGCCCCGAGGACTGCGAAAGCGGCTCCACCTGCATACAGGAAGGCGAAGAAGTTCCCAATACAACCGGTGCACCTAACTGCTGCTCGGGTCTATACAAAATCCCCTGTGATTTTTTCGATCCCGACAATGAAGTCTGTATCGAATGTGGTGTGCTGAACTACTGCACGCGCTGCGGCAACGGCCAATGCGGCGAAAACGAAAACCAGTGCAACTGCCCGACCGACTGCGACGGCACGAACCAGTGCGTCTTCGAGGGTGAAATGGAAGCAATCGGTCCCGATCAGCGCGAATGCTGCCAGGGGCTGGTGGCCATCGGTTGTGACGAACCCAACCTGAACGGCTCCTGTTACGGCGGCTGCGATGAGTTCTTCTATTGTACGTATTGCGGCAACGGCCTGTGTGGTCCGGGTGAGAACAAGTGTAACTGCCCACAGGATTGCGATGGACAAACCGACTGCGCCGGGGAAGGCCAACGTGTGTACTACGGCCCGAACGAAGTAAACTGCTGTACCGGCCTGATCGAAATCGGCTGCGATGAAGCCGATGCTTTCGGTAATTGCCTGCCCTGCAACGACGGCTTTTTCTGCACGAACTGCGGGGATCGGATCTGTGGTCCGGGTGAAAGCAAATGCAATTGCCCGCGCGACTGCGGCTTGAAAGAAGACGACGATCCCGTCAAACCGTAACATCGACAACTTATTGAATTCATTACACTCCCCGCCTTCAGGCGGGGAGTTGCTTTTTATGGCAGTTTGTTTGGTGTGAATGTTCTTTTGAATGAATATTAAATTGATTTGATAAGGAAAGAATGATAGAAGTAAAAATGCTTTTCTAAAAATGCAGAATGTCAACAAATCTTTATTTTTCCAACTCTTAGGGGAGAGTAATGAAACGCATACGCTACCATTTGGCCTATTTGCTGATTATCATTGTCTTTTTTGTTTTTTGCATTCCAGCCTGTTCATCCACCGACGATTCATCAAATGGAAATACGGATGGAGATGAAGAAAATGAAATTGCAGAAAATGAGCAAGACTCTGATTCAGAGGAGCAAGCTTATCATACTGCGTTAGATGACTATATTGCCAGCCCAACCGATTGCTTTTCCTGTTCATTGGAACCGGAAAAACTAGTTGAATCCGGAGATGGTACAGCAAGCGTATTTAAAATGTTTTCCCAGAGCTGGCTCGATGCAAGCGAGGTTGATCGAACCGTATGGGAACATTGGCTTACGATTTTCGAGCCGAAGAACGCGCATTCCACGCGAGCTATGCTACTTATCGATGGTGGAAGCAATCGTGATGGGGATGCCCCCGATCCGGATGATACCATCAAGCTAGTTGCAACGATGACCGATTCGATTATCGCGTCGGTAGGACAGGTTCCCAACGAACGCTTAAAATTCGCCGATGAATCCGATGAAAGATATATTGAAGAGGGACGTACGGAAGATGAGCTTATCGCCTATGCCTGGGATAAGTATTTAACAACGTCCGATCCGACCTGGCTTCCCAGACTTCCCATGACCAAAGCAGCCGTTAAGGCAATGGATATCGTTCAGCGGGAATATCCAAACATCGAGGAATTCGTTATCGTGGGAGCGTCTAAGCGCGGTTGGACGACGTGGACAACCGCTGCCGTCGATACACGTGTAATCGCAATTGTTCCGGCTGTTATCGACGTGCTGAATGTGGGCTTAACCTTGCATAATCACTATTCATCTTACGGGTTCTGGGCACCAGCCACCCACGATTACGAGGATATGGGTGTACTTTCGCAATTGGATACGCCCGAATTTGAATCACTGTGTGAGATTGTTGATCCTTACAGCTATTTGGAACGCTACACCATGCCCAAATACATCGTTAACTCAACCGGGGATCAATTTTTCCCTCCGGATTCATGGAAATTCTATTACAATGACCTGCCTGGAGAAAATTTTCTACGATATATCCCGAACACGGATCATAATTTGAATATGGATGCCTACTTCGGCTTAGCATCGTTTCATCATGCCATTCTCTATGACACACCTCTACCTGAATATAGCTGGCATATCGAGTCCGACGGCAATCTGGTTCTCGAATGCGAGAGTGAACCGAGCAAGGTTACGCTTTGGCAAGCGACTAACCCAAACGCGAGAGATTTCCGCTTGGAGGAAATCGGCTCAGCCTTCGAGAGTAGCCCATTGGAAAGTGAAGGAAACGGAGTTTATCGAAGCAATATACAAGCACCGCCAGAAGGATGGACAGCTTTTGTTATCGAGATGGAGTTCCCCAATCCCGAGTTGCAATTGCCATATAAGTTCTCAACCGGGGTAAGTATCCTCCCAGACACGTTGCCCTACGCCGACACACCGATACCATAATGATAACCGCTTTTCCCAATGAGCATATAGTTCCAGTTTCGGATTAAATCTTCATCCGAAACAATTGATTACCCAACTTGCATACACAGAAAAACTTCATTGCGCTAGGTTTGACCACATACCAACCGCTATCATGGGTATCCATGCCTGCGTCGGCAAAGGAACTTCAGGTAAGTTTCAAACGCATAAATATTCAGTAAGCACGGCGATACCTAGCTAAAATCACATAGAATTTCCAGCATTTTGGAAACCTACACAGGCAGTTGTGATTGACAGTTCTCCATATAAAATGTAAGATTGGAAGATGATTTGAGGTCCAGCAGGGAGACCTTTTATTGATGATTGCGGAAAAGGCGATAGTGGGTACATGAAACGGAAACGATATCTTACAGTTAAACTTGGCATTATTGCCTTGTGGTTGATCCTGCTGCTCTCCATGCACGGATGTTCCTCCAGCTCGGACGAGGCGAATCCGGGCAATGATGGCGATCTGGACAACGACCAGACGACCACCTGTAGCAAAGACCTGGATTGCCCGGGCGGAACGTTCTGCGATTTGTTGTTGGGAGAATGCGTATCTGCCGTTTTGCGTTGCACGACCGACGCCGATTGCGGAGAAGGATATGTGTGCAGCAGCAATCTTACCTGCACCCAAACGACCAATCCCCTTCCCGAATGCGGGGAAGATCAAGTGCTTATCGATGGCAACTGCGAAACGCCGGAATGCCGTGAAGACAGCGATTGCGAAGAAGGCGAACTGTGCGATACCGAAACCTATCTCTGCGAAACGGAACCGCCTCCCGAAGGCGGCTGCAATACGGACGATGACTGCTCGGATCCCCAGGTCTGTATCGACAATGTCTGTGACTATTGCAGCAAAGATGAGGATTGCCCGCCCGATAAGGAATGTATTACATCCAGTCAGGAAGTGCCGAGTTGCCAGGAATTCAACTGCCGCAACGACGAAGACTGCCGGGAAGACTGGTGGTGCAAACGTTCCAGCAACCGCTGCATGCCGCCCTGCACCGAACATGAAGAATGCGATGCCGGTTATTTGTGCGAAGAGGGCGTTTGCGTGGAAATCATACCGGAGTGCGAAAACGACTGGGATTGTGAAGACAAGAAACTCTGCAACGCCTACCAGCTTTGCGAACGCGGCGATACCTGTAGCACGGACGCGCAGTGCAGCGCGGAGCGTCGATGCGGGCTGGTGGAACACTATTGCGTTCCGGATGGTTGCTTCAAAGATGCCGACTGCGACGGCACCAAACTCTGCGATTTCGGCACTCACGAATGCCGCTATGCCGTTCCGACCGGTCAACCCTGCGGATACGACGATCAATGCTTGAGTACCGATATCTGCCACGCCTCCTATTGTCGCACGCTCTGCGATCCTTACGAGGCGGATTGCACTGCGGACACGGTCTGCGCTATTTTAACCGATGCCGCCAGCGGACGCGGTTCGGTCTGCCTGCCCGAATTGGATGGACAGGAAAACCAGGATTACTGCGGCGAGGCGACTCCCTGTCGTGCCGATCTGATCTGCTACGGCTTCACCTGTCAGGAAGTTTGCAACCCGGAAGCGATAAGCAGCACCTGCGGCGAAGGCCTGGCATGTGTTTACAGCGAAAGTTGGGGACTGGGCATCTGTCAGCCACAAGGCTGCGACGACGTCAGCAATCCCTGTTCGGACGGTCAGATCTGCTACGCCGGAACCTGCGTGACCTGCCTGATCAACGACCACTGCCCCTCGCGGCATTACTGCCAGGACGGCCAATGTCATCAAGGCTGCGAAATCACCAGTTGCAGCGGTGAAAACGAATACTGCAATTCCAGCACGCATCGCTGCGAGGAATTATGCATCCCGGCCTGTACATCCGGCAATACCTGCGTAGACGGCTCCTGTGTACCAACCACCTGCGATCCTCCCTGCACGCTGCCGGCCACCTGCGAAAACGGCGTGTGCGTGGAACCGCCGGACTGTCGCACGGAAGGCTGCGTCGATGAGCGCTGGATCTGCGATCAGGACACCGGCTATTGCTACGAACCGGAATGCCCGCCCTGCGAGAGCTGGCAATGCTGTTCGGAACTCACCGACTACCAATGCTCCAATATCTGTTATACCTGCTCCGCCCTGGACCCCACCGGCACCTGCCCGGAGGGGCGCATCTGCGAAGAGGGCATCTGTCGCGACATTCCCTGCGTGCAAGAACAAGCCGCCTGCGGCGCTGCGGCGGACCCGCAAGGCGCGCCCTGCTGCGAAGGCACGATCTGTTGCGAAGCCTTCCCGGGAAGCGGCGGCATCTGCTGCACGGAATGCGACATCGATGGCACCTGCAAAGACTGAACTGGTTATCTTCGATCTGGACGGCACCCTGGTTGATTCGCGGCGGGATATCGCGCGCGCCATCAACCACGGCCTCGTTTCGGTGGGCGTTTGCGCGCTGAGCAACGGCGAAACCGAGCGTCACATCGGGCGACCTCTGTTCGATATCTTTTTCGATCTGATCGGCGATGGCGACGACGAACGCGCCGAGGCGGCCTGCGATGCCTATCGCAGTTTCTTTTTCGAGCACTGTGCCGACGAAAGCCGCTTATACGATGGCGTGAAACAAACCCTGCAACAACTGGCCGGGAAAGTGCCGCTAGCGATCGCCACGACCAAGCGCAGCTACATGGCCAAGCGCGTGGTGGAACTGATGGACATTGCTCCGCTGTTCGGTCTTGTTCAAGGCACCGACGATTTTCCACCCAAGCCCGACCCCTTTATCATTAACCACGTACTGCAACATTTCAAGGTTGCAGCCGAGCAGGCCTGGATGGTGGGCGATACGATTTCGGATATCAAAGCCGGTCATAACGCCGGGGTACGCACGGCGGCGGTGACGTTTGGCATCGGCGAGAAACAAGCGCTTGCTCTTCAGCAGCCGGACGTTATACTGGAAGCGATGAATGAACTTCCAGGGCATCTGGATCTGTAAACGGGGCCTGGTCATGAAACGGCTACATTTATTGATTTCCGGTCGCGTACAGGGGGTTTGCTATCGCGCTTACGCGCAGCAGGCCGCCCACGACATCGGCGGCATCGGCGGTTGGGTGCGCAACCTGGCCGACGGTCGAGTGGAAGCAGTGGCCGAAGGCGAAGACGCTGCGCTACAGCGTTTCGTGTCATGGTGTTACAAAGGGCCTCCGGCTGGGCGCGTCACCCACATCGAACAGCAGGAACAGATTGCGACCGGCGAGTACGGCGGGTTTCGCATTCGATATTGAAGTGAATTTCGGCAGGAGCAGACAATGGCGTATCGGGACAAAGACAACCGCAAAAAGAAAAGCTGGCGCGAGATCGATCGCGGTCGCGATTCCAGCCAGCACCGCTCGCGCGAGGACAATTCCCCAAGAGAAAAAAAACGCCAGCACAGCACGGCGTATCAGAACTATAAAAGCGATCTGGACAAGTTGTTTACCGGCGGCGACGTTCCGGACTATTTGAAAAACATGATGCCGGAAGCCGAAAGCAATGCGGACCCCGGCCAACTGAAACTGCTGGGAGCTATCCATCGCGCTACCAGTGCCAGCGAACTGACTAAGTCCGTAGACGAATACCTGGCTGGTTACGACGAATTCCCGGATGATATCGACCTGCTGGCGCGCGTGTTGGATCATCCGAACGAAAACGTACAGTTACTGGCCGTGCGCCAGATCGACCGCATCCAACGCGAGCAACCGCTGGCTCACAAACAGCAGTTTATTTTAAAACTGGACTCCATTTCCATGATGGCAGATGACGACGATTTACGGGAACTGGCCGAAGAGTTGCTAGCCCGTTTACGATAAACAACGTGTTTTCTTGAAAGAACAGAGGGGAAGAGATGAAGATCGGCATTATCGGTGCAGGTACGATGGGCGAGGTGATTACGTCGTCGTTATTGAAAAAGCGGATTGTCGCCCGCAATCAGATCATGATCAGCGATCTGGACATTTCGCGCCTGACCGCCATGGAGAGCGACTACGAAGTCCAGACCACCATGGATAACCAGAAGCTGCTGGAGTTTGCTGATGTCGTGCTGTTATGCGTCAAACCCCAGAATTCCCCTGCGGCGATGGCGACTTTAAAAGGTCATTTCCGAAAAGACCAGGTGCTGGTGTCGATTATGGCGGGTGTCGGCCTGACGACCATCGGCAAAGCCACCGGTCACGATCTGCTGGTGCGGGCGATGCCCAACATTCCCGCGCGTATCGGCGAGGGCATGACTGCCTGGATGGCCAGCGAGAAGGTTTCGGATCAAAGCCAGATGATCGTGAAAATGATTTTCCAGGCTTTCGGCACCGAAATTCAAGTGCACGAAGAAGACCTGATCGATGCCGCCACCGCCATCAGCGGTTCCGGTCCAGCCTATATTTTCTACTTCGCCGAAAACCTGATGAAGTCCGCCGTGATGCTGGGCTTTTCCTCCGGCGCGGCGCATCGCATGGTGCAGCAGACCTTTCGCGGTGCGATGAATCTGTGGCATGAAACCGGCGAAGAACCGCAGAAGCTGCGCCGTTCCGTCACCAGTAAAGGCGGCACCACCGCCGCAGCATTGAATTCTTTTAAAGCAAGTGAAACGCCAGAAGTGTTCCATCGCGCTTTCACGGCGGCTTATCAACGCGCCAAACAACTGCAAGCCATCGCCGACGGCCAGCAACCTGCCGAACCGGAAACGGATGAAGACAACGGGGAATAATCATCCTCGGTGGTAGTGAAAGAGCGCAACACCTGCCTGTAACATTCTGTTCGCAGCGATTTTCCGAAGCGACTTGCACCTTCATGCTGCGTGGCGCTCTCTCATGCGGCGAGGCAGTCCGATTCGCTACTTTCTTTTTGCAGAAGAATCTGTTTTTATTTCACCCAAGCAGACGTGCGCCCAAAGCAAATCATGAATTGTCGGCCACACCGTTGCCAAGCTACGTGACTGGATTACATATTCCCTAGTTGGAGCATGGGCTCCTGCCCTGCTCCATAGGTTTTGGTCGGGTCTCCTGACCCGACACCTATCCAGGACGGAAGAAAAGAAAAAGGTGATAGTCGGTTAAAAAACGGTTTGTTTTGATAACGAATCCGGCATGAACATGAGGAGCATGGCTGGAGCCCACAGCTGTCCCGTTAACTATTGAATAATTCCAACTGCTTACCAAAAGGGATATTGGTAGGCAGGGAGGCGTTTGCCTTTAGCACCTGTAAAATGGGGCTTTCCTCGAAAAGCGTGACGCTTAAAATCTGTAGAATCGTCATCAAACTGTGCTCGAGATTCAGATCCTTTTTCAGAATCGCAACCAACAGATAAACCGTAATCGAAATCCACACTTGTGTCTTTACCGCATTGGCGCTGCGACCGTAAAACGCCTTGATTCGCAGATTCTGTTTGATCCATTTGAAAAACACTTCGATACTCCACCGCAGCCGGTACAAGTCCGGAATCGTTTCCGAAGAAAGATCAAAGTTGTTGGTCAGCCAGACAAATCGGGTGTTCGATTCTGGATCGATGTAGTTGATTCGCCGCACATGATCCGGATAGCGTCGAATGGAAGCACGGTCCACGAAGCTCACGGTCTGATCGGCGCGCAATCCCAAGCTCTTGTCGATGGGGTGTGAATAGATTCGCTTTGTGCTGGTGTTCTTGCTGGCTCTAAGAATGAAGAAGGCTCCCGCCCGATGGATGCGATGCATGCGTCCGTAATCGACATAACCGCGATCCATGATATAAAATGCGCCCGCTTCCAAAGGCAGAATATCCAGTAAACGCTTGTCATGGCTCTTGCCGTCCGTAATGGAAATAAAGGCGGGAATCCGTCCGCGAAGGTCCATTTGCGTGTGAAGACGCAATGATCCATTGTATCGCGTGAATTTGGCCCATGGAAAAAGCGACAAACTCAAATCAATCGCTGTCGTGTCGAGCGCGTAGGTGGTGGCGTCTAGGTCGACGGCGAGCTTCTCGTCCGCATACAGCGCGCGGGCGCGCCGTATCAGGGGCTGAGCGAGATCTGCGTAAATGCGCCAGTCGCGTTTTTCATTCGCTCTGGCCAGTGTGTTGCGAGAGACTTTTCCACGCAGACCCATGTGATAAAGTTTCAGCTGAATAGCCCGCAAGGTCGCTTCAATATCGCGCAGGCTTTCGCGGTAGGCCAGCTGGGCAAATGCCATGCAAATGAATTGATCCATACAGGAAAAGGTACGAATGCGCTTGTTCCCCTGATAGCGATTGACACAACGGCGGAAATGGCGATCCGGCAAATAGTCGAGCACTTGCGAAAAGACAGTCTGTGTCATTTTGATCTCCTGCATTTCTTGACTATTCGAAATGCAGAAAAACTATCGCGGACACCTGATAATCACAAATTCAATCTGTAATAATAAGTAGTTGTAGCGCTGAACCTGGAAGTTAGCGGGACAGCTGTGGGCTGGAGCCATGCTCCAACAATAAGGTCCACTGGATTGCACCTACGTGATAATGCACTCTCATGCTGCTTCGCGCTGCCTGACGCTCCCGCGTAGAACGCTAGACTGCCAAACGAGTCTTTCTTTCGGCGGAAGAATGTGGTTCTATTAGAGCCAAGCCAAGCTGTATCCAATCCCGGCCAGGATTCGTCCTGGCCGTTTCTTTTTGAGGTGCTCATGAACGACGCAACCGATCAAAAGACCTTTCTCATAGGCAACCAACAACTGACCGAAACACAATTGCGAGTTCTTTGGAACAACTCTCACTTCCAGAGAAAGCGCGACTTCGCCCGCTATTACGGCCTGGATGAACAGATGCTTTTACAGCACAGCCAACATTGGCCCAAGCGAATCGGTTTCTTGAAACGGGAATCGAACCTCGCTCTGCCCGAGTCGGAAGAAGCGCGCCATACCTTGCTCAGCCTTTGGTGGCGCGTGGTGGAGGGTCTGCAAGAATCCACACCGGATACCCCCCTGCATACCGAAACCATGAAATCGCTTTCCGCACAGGCTGCGGTGTTGAAGGTCGTTCACGCGGGCCTGTCACAGCTTATGGATCTGGAAGAACCGACGCCCATCGAAACCCTGTCTATCGAAGGATTGAGCCTTGACGACTTTTAGCCTGCTTCCATCTCAAAAGGCACTGATCGAGGTGCCGCACGAACTTCCCACCGATGTCGCCCTGTATCAAGGCGGAGTGGGCAGCGGCAAGACGACGGTCGGAGTGCTATTGGGTTATCTGCTCTCGCGCCTGTATCCAGGCAGTCGCGGTCTTGTTGGCGCAGCCACCTACACTTTGCTGCACGACACGACCCGCGAGCGCTGGCGGGAACTCGTTCCAAAAGATCAGGTCAAGCGCTGGAACCGCTCCCCGGACAACCTTGTACTGAAAAACGGTTCGCAGATCTGGTTCCGGCACCTGTCACAACCACAACGGCTTAGCTCCATGGAGTTCAACTGGATTCACGTAGAAGAGGGCGCTCAAGTACCGGCGACGACCTTTCGCGCGCTGATGGCACGCCTGCGTCACAGTAACTATCGACGCATTTCCAAACGTCTTCCCCGGCGCTACCGCATGTTCATCACCAGCAACCCGGAAGAACATTACGGTCATCTGTATCGAACCTTTATCGAGCCGGATAATGTGTTGCCGAATTTTCGCTATATCCGTGCAGCCACCAGCGAAAACCACTTTTTACTGGAGCAGAAACCCGACTATATCGAGTCGATCCGGCAGCTTGTCGATGACGAGTACGCCCAGGTCTATTTGGAGGGCCACACTGGAACGATTTCTCGCGGTCGCGTGTACCGAAATTTCGATCGCGAGCGGCATTTGGATAGCAACATTTGTTACCGGGCCGGATTACCGCTGCATTTCAGTTTCGATTTCAACGTCGATTTCATGGTGGCGCTGGCCATGCAGAATCCCAGTCCCACCCGCTGTGAGGTAGTTGACGAAATCGTGCTGCGCCACGGATCGGACACGGCGGAACTATGCAATGAAATCCTACGAAAATACGGGGATCATCGCGCCGGATTGCGCATTCACGGCGACGCCACCGGCTACGCCCGCGATCATCGCGGCAAAGGCAGCGACTATGCCATCATTCGCGAACGGCTCGGCCATCTGCCGGATTTTAAAATCCGCGTGAAGGCGCGCTCGGCGAATCCGTCCGTCCGCGACAGAACCAACGCCGTGAACTTTCTGTTCAAGAACACCCTGGGAGAAAGCCGTCTATTCATTGCGCCGCACTGCAAATACCTGATACGCAGCCTGGAACAGTCGCTTTTCATACCCGGCAGTTTCGAAAAGGAAAAAGTGCGCGACCCCGGCGATCCGCGTTTCGTGCTGGATCACTGCGGCGACGCGCTGGATTACTACGTGGCCGACGAACACCCCTTCAGCCGCGAACGGCTTAAACTCGTTCCCTATCTCTAAGGAGGCACGATGCACTTGTTCGGAAAAGACTGGCGCTCTACGTTTGCGCAGGATCAGCAACGCGCCCGCGCCGCAGCCCATAGCGCATGGGCGAGCAACTGCGAGGAATTACTGGATCGCTATTTAGACAACGACTCCAGCATGGATGACCTGCGCCGCCGCCTGCGCCGATTGTATCCCAATAACGCGGATCAGATGACGCAGAATCTGTTGACGGTAAACCTGCTGCGAAAGGTGGTGGATACCAAGGCCAAGCTGTATCGCATTCCACCGAAACGCATGCTGCTAGACGCCGAACGTTCGCCACTGCCGGAAGACCATCCCGCACAAGCCGTTTCCCGTCGCCTGCTGCGGCAATGCCGCCTGAATGCACGCATGAAATGGGCGCTACGATTATATGAACTGCTCAACTGTTCGGTGCTGTGGGTGCAAATCGACTTCCGGCGACACTGCCCGGTGATCAGCGTACTGCCTCCGCATCAACTCATCGTGGAGCAGAGCGGCACGGACCCGACCAACCTTCAGGAAGCGGATAGCATTATGATTCCGCTTGGCGACAAACCCGATTCGCCCTTAAGCGGCGGGACAGCAGTAGGTTACGTGCGCTATCGCCTGCAACCCAAGCCGAAAGGCGGACGCAGACTGCACGTCGAACGCCTGGATGAAAACTTCGTGCCGCTAACGACGCAGCCAGCGGAATGGTCTGCGTATAACGGTATGGATCGCTATCCTTTCGTGCTATTGAGAAAAGATGAACCGGTCGGTGCGGAACTCTTTCCGGACGTGCCCCACAGCCTGCTTCACGCCGCTCACTGGCTCGATCATGAACTGACACGCGGCGCGATGAATTCGCGCCAGACCGATTTTCCGGCTTACGTTTTTAATGGCAGCTCCGAAGAACTGGGCACAGCCAATCCAGCGACCGGTGCGGGAGCGATTATCTGCCTGGGAGATGACGACAAGCGGCTGACACCCCTGGCGGTGCAAGCGCGCGAAGCGGAGCGTAATCAGAACCTGCTCTTTTTCCTGAAGCTGTTTGCTCAGTCCAACGAGATCATACCATCCGCTTTTACCTTTGATGTGGAACTGCTTTCCGGCGTGGCCAAATTTCACGACAAGCAGCCGGAAATCGAATACCGCCAGGATCTGATCGACCGGCTGCTGCCCATCGAAGAGGAAGACCTGTGGCCGATTCTGCGGGAACTGGCGCTACTGGGCGACTTCGATGGCGCCTCCGATCTGAAAGACACGCATCTGAGCGTAACCTTCCCGGAACAGGTGATTCCACTATCCAAAGAAGAAGAATTGAAAAACCTGGAACGCGAAATTAGTCTTGGTTTGCGCTCCCCGGTGGAAATTCTATCCGAACGTCTTGGCATCGATCAGGAACAGGCGCGTGAACTGTATAGCCGCCATCGTGAAGACAGCATGCTTGCGAGCACTCCCTGATATCTGTTCGATATCCGTTTTCCATCAATCAATCGAAACAATAATTTCCTAACACATTTTGCCCTGTACGCCGGGCGGAGGCCCGCGTGCGTTCTGTCCCCGTTTCTTGGAGGAGAAGCATGGATCTATCTGAAGCCTTACAACGAATTGAAGAATTGGAACAACAACTTGCCGACATGCAGAAAAACGGACTGCCCGATGAAGACAAGCAGTACGTAAAACGTCTGAAAGCCGACATGCGCAAAGCCGCCGCAGCACGCGAAGAAAGCGAGCAGAAGGCCACACAGCTACAGCAGTCGCTGGATTCGCTGAACGTGAAACACAAACTGGAATTGCGCGCGCAACAAGCCGGTTGCGTAGACATCGACACGTTTATAACTGCAATCAACGGAAAAGGTCTGCCAGAATCCGACGATGCCGAACAGCTTGACGAATGGTTCAAGCGGATTCAAAGCGAAGTTCCCTATTTCTTCAATTCCCCGACTGTCACACCGGAGGGTGCGGCAGCGACTATCCCTTGCGCTCCGCTGGTGGCCGCCAGCCGGAACACCGCCGGAGCCAGTACGCAACAACTTGCGGCCCGTAATTATAAAACTCAGTAACGGACCGCCCATCACAAGGAGAAATTACCCATGGCGTTAACGCTTTTAGAAGCCGCCAAACTGGAAACCGACTTCATCAAACGAAACGTGGTCGAAGTCTTCCCCATGGTCTCGCCCATTCTGGAGGCCATGCCCTTTATCAACGTGCCCGGCGGCGTATTCAAATACAACCGCGAGGAAATTCTGCCTGGCATCGCCTTTCGTGGCATCAACGAGGATTACACCGAATCCACCGGCGTGTTGCAGCAGAACGTGGAAACCACCAAGATCTTCGGTGGCAAATCCCAGGTTGACCGCGCGCTGGTCGGCGAACGCGGCGAAACGGTGGGCGAACTGCGCGCCATTCACGACCGCCTGAAAGCCAAAGCGGCGGCGCTGTTTTTTACCCGCATGTTCTTTGACGGAAACTCCAACAGCGATCCGCGCCAGTTCGATGGACTGAACGCCCGCTTGACCGGCAACCAGGTGATCACCGCCGGTGATAACGGTGCGGCGTTGACGGTAGCCATGCTGGACGACCTGATCGATTCCGTAGCCGGAATGCCGGACATGCTGCTGATGAGCAAAGCCATGCGGCGCGAAGTCACCAAGCTATTGCGAACCGACGGGCGCATTTCCTATGGCGAAGACGCATTCGGTCGCCAGGTGACAATGTATGGCGGCGTTCCCATCCGCATCGTGGAAGAAGATCAGAGCGGCGACGACATCCTCGGTTTCGACGAAAGCTGCGGCTCCGGCGACACCTGCGGTTCGATTTACGCCGTGCGCTTCGGAGCGGAGGAATATATCAGCGGCGTGCAGGATCACGTGATGGACGTCATCGACATGGGTCTGCAAAGCGACCTGCGCTACCTGACGGTAATCGAATGGCTGGCCTCGTTCGTCATTCTGCATCCCAAATCGGCGGCCCGCTTGCAGGGCGTCACCCAAACCAGCTAACAAGGAGAATCAATAATGAGCCAGCAACGAACGCGCTCCCGCTACGACGATGAGCTGCTGCTTAAAGCGGCGGGCGAGCAGACCTCGAGCACGACCGGTGACAGCAACGACTTCGGCAGTTTGCCGGAAACCTGCATGGTGCAAGCCTTCGTCAGCGATGTAAGCGGCACCTCGCCGACTTTGGATATCGCTATTGAAGGTTCTGAAGACGGCGATAGCTGGACCGAGATTCTGTCTTTGCCGCAGATCACGGATAGCGGAAAGATTCAGGCGGCCATCGGTGCTCAGAAGTACCGCTACTATCGCTACGACGCCACCATCGGAGGGAGTGACACGCCCTCTTTCACCTATCTGCTCTCTTTCTCCTGCTAAAAGTCTTCTCCTTTAGGGATCGACTCCCAGCGGTTAAGACCGGATCTCCTTTGGGTATCCGGTCTTAACCGCCCCACCTTTACGAACGGAAAGGAACGAATATGGGATACCACTCCAAAACCATCTTGCAATGCACGCAAGACACCGAAGGTGCGGCACAGCCTGCCGCGCTATATGAGCGTATGCTGTTTGCAGTCGCCATAACAGGAAGCGCAAGCTGTGCCATTCAGGCACGACAGGCGGGTGCGGACTGGATCGACATCGAAACCTTGAGTGAAAGCGGTGAAGTGAACCTGGAAAACTACGGTTGGTATGAAGTCCGCGCCGTGGCCAGCGATTTGACCGACGCATCTGTCAACGTCGCTATGAGTTGGAGGTAAGCATGGCGGAAAAAACCTACCCGAATACCGATATCACATTGGAGATGGCCGACGTTTCCTTTGGTGCAGTCGAATTGAAAGACGCAAGCGGCGAACACCGAGCGCAGGTCGATGAAGACGGCGATTTGCATGTGTATGAAACCAATTCCCCGGATATCCGTAGCGCGCTGGATTCGCTGGATGGCAAAGTCACTCTCTGCGACACTTCCGCCGTAACCATCGCTGCGCAACCTAGCGTACAACTTGCACCGGACGCCTCCACACTTTCCATTGCATCACAAGCCGTTACGGTCACAAGCGCGGGAACGCCGGTACCACTAGCCGCCGGTTCAAGTTATACCTGGCGTGTTGATATCACCGCAAAGTCGAACAATCTCGGCAAGGTATTTGTCGGCAATAGCTCCGTGCACTACAGCAGTTTGCCAGTTGCACCTTTGGAAGCGGGTGAATCCTACACCATTACTTGTCCAGCCGGTAGCCGAATCGATCTTGCAGGTGTGTATCTCGATGCAGAACAAAACGGTGAAGGCGTTGTGCTTAACATTTATACGATTGCATAGGTGCGCCATGCCTCAACTGAACAGTTTTGAAAAGAAATGCGACGGTTTCTCGCACGGCAAAGCGTTGGACAGTCATCGCTTTCCGTTGGTAGCTCAGCATGTTCCGTTTGCTTCAATGCAGATCGATGCATCTGTTCCTCTTTTGCGCGATCAGAATGGTAACATTCGTGGACGCGCTTACCCGGAACATGCTCAACCTATCCTGCAAAATCTTGGCCCTTTGCGCTTCGATCTTTGCTCGGGCACGGTAAACGGCATAGCAAACGAGCAACTTCCCGCCACCTGGCAAAGCACTGCACCGTTTCCCGTCAATTCGGGCATGGCAGCGCTCGGAATTCTGGAGTACGATCCAGTCAGCGGCATTACTCGTGTAAAGAAAGGATCGGAAGTTTCTGGGGGTAGCTCCGAACTTATCAACAACTCCACTCTTCCGCCGCTCAGCAACCTAACCCCCGTGTGCAATGTGATCCGCGCCTTCAAGCTCACAAACAATACGGATACGGATCGAAATATTATTTCACTCGGTATTCGGGCGGCTCCAGATTATTACAACTGGGCCAACGGAACCTACAGTGTGCATTCATGCGGCTCGGGGACGAATCCCGATGAGCCTACGTCTGAAAACATGGTTGCAACCGTTAATAAAGACTGGGCCAGTTTTTACTACGATCGGGGTAGCGAACATGTCTTCTACGTGAACATTCCGTTAGCTGCGGGTGCATCGGTTTGGATTGTTGTAGACGGCCCCGGTTGCGTATGTTGTGGCGATCTTCCCAGTCCAACGGACTTTTCCTCGATTTACAAATACTCCAGCGACGGCGTTAACTGGACACAAGATAGCACACGCACAAACGATTTTTATCTTGTAGCCACGACTATGGTTTACGGCGCACCGGAATATCCCGAATCAAGCAGCGGTTTTGAAACCGTAGCCCTATTGGGTACTCCCACCTGGCCAATCAAGCACGGGCAGACGACAACGCTTGTCGAGCGTGATTACAGTGACATCATAGGGGATGGCGCAGGCGATCTAGACGCGGATCAATCTCCGATTTGCAGCGTACCATTTCCAATGCATCTACATTCCGAAATCGATGGCCTAGACGGCTTCGACAGCATTTCTACGCATGAGATCACCACGACGGATGCAACGGCTACTGCTCTTGCCACGGTTGCCCTTGCCGAGGGAGAAACCAAGCTCGTAGAAGCCCGCATCCTTGTCAAGCAGGGAGATGACCACCACGCCGTTTATTGCATAAAGGGTTTGTTTTACCGTGGAATCGGTGCGGATGTGACCCAGCAGGGAAGTACGCTCTCAATGTTTGCATCGGAAAGCAACGCAGACTGGAACGCAACGCTTAGTGTCAATACTAGCGAGCAGGCTGCCGAGCTACTTGTCACCGGTACGGCGGCAACTAGCATCAACTGGAAAGCAGTACTCCACGTGCTATCGCTACCCTAACCTGCTTATACAAAGGACGCACCATGCTTTACTATACCGATGAAATCCGCAGCGGATCTCCGTCCGAACAATTGTTTTTCCGGCCTGTCGTAAACAATCGTGAATTACAAAGCGATCCCGAAGCACCGTTACAGGGCCAGTTTGATATTTGGAATCCACGTGGGAATTCTCTTGTTGCAAGTGCTCAATCGGCCAACTGGAACGCTGATTTGCAGCGGTTCGAGATCGAGCTGGACACCAGCGACACTGACCAATGGCCCATTGGCAGCAATTATCGAGCAGAGATTTCCTTTACGGTCGATCAAAGCCAATACCGGCGTGTGTTTTATTTCGATGTGCTTGCCGATCCCTGGCGCTCACAACTGACGAGCGCAGATTTACTGGCTCTTTCCCCGGCGCTGTCTTATGAAGACGACCAACTTTCACCGGATTTTCAGGAATTGATCGCCGAAGCGGAAGAACACATTCGGCTTCACTTACGCGCTCGTGGTGTATCACCGGGCTTGGTACGTAACAAGGCGGGGCTGGATCGTTGTCACCGCCTGTTGACCTTGAGTTTGATTTATCTGCGGTCGGCATCCGGGCAGGATTCCGGTCACTGGCACAAGCAGCAACAATGGCGAGAGCAGTATGAACAGGGTTTTCAGGAATTGATGGCACGTTCGGAAATGGATCACAATCAAAACGATGTCATTGATGACGGAGTCGAAAACAAGCTGGTAGTGAGGTTGCAGCCATGAGCACGCTTAGCGATCAGGTACAGGGTATGGCACAGCAACTTGAAAACCTGACTCCGTTTTCACATGTCGCCCGTTCACCATGGAACCGTGGATATCAGCGGATACCCGCTCAAAATGGGAAGCAGCCACATTCCACCCAGGATTTCCGCTGCTTTTCCATATCCATACAGCAGCAGCAACCCGCAGCCATAGCAGGGACGGAACTTCGCGCTTTTGAGGTGAAACTGACGATCCGTGTGTTGTATCCGTTGTCCACACATACACACCTGGTGGAACAATATTTCTCGGCGGAATGTGATCTGTTTCGCAAAGAATTGGAAGACACGGCACATTACGCCTCACCACTCGTGCGACTGGTTCAGCATGTGGATTCCGATATCGACACCTTGGAAGAACCTTACCTGCGCTTTCAGCATCGCTTTTACCTGCTGGTGGATGAACCGGCTTAACCACGAATCAGGGAGACTATTCGATGTGTGCATACATTGCCGACCGCTACGAAGTGCTCGTAGCGCCGGAAACAACTTACGGCCAGTTCCGCTCGGATGCATCCGCCTATCAGGAGATTCGACCCGAGCAGGATGGCTTCGACCATCAAGGAAAAACAGAATTCCTGAAACGGGAGACGATCCGAGCCGATTTGGGAAATACCGCCGGTCTGCCGGGTGCGTCTTCCTGCTCCGTTAAAATGAAGCTGCCTGCACGCGGAGGCGGCATAGCTGCGGCATCCGGCATGACGGCAGAGCTTTGCCCTGAACTCGACAAGCTCACCCGTTGTTGTTTCAGTCAGGTGCAGTCGGACAGCGGGCTAAACATTGCTTCCGGAAGCAGCGATATCGTGCGAGTCGCACAAGCCCTTCCCGGTAATTCGCTTACCTTGGGTGGGCTGGTGTTTGTCGATCCCGATGGCAGCGACAATGCTCAAGGACGCTGGATTTCCTTTATCGACAACATCCAGCGCGATGTCCGTATCTCGGGGCATTGGTTTGGCGGAGACAACTGGCAGCTCGACGATACACCGACCGACGAGGGCCTGCTCTACGCCGCGACGCAATGCCAACCCGGCAGCGATTCGCCGGGTTCCTGCTGCCTGCAAATCAGCGGGCTTTCCGTTTCCGGCTCGCAACCGGTCTGGACCTATTCCGGCCTGGTCGGCGATCTTTCGATCGAGGACAGCAGCGCCGGAAAACGTGTGCTGCTTGGCTACGAACTGAAAGGCGATCAGTACAGCGCCTTGACCGGATCACCAACAATTTCCAAAGCCGATGGTGCGACAAGTTGGCCCGTTTCCCCGGCTGATCTGCGCGCCTTAAGTGCCGATTTCAGAATCAACGGACTGCCGGTGGCGTATCAGAGTTTTTCTCTTTCCATCGGTAACGAATGGGGAGAGATCGTCGATGCTACATCCGCTACAGGACGACACGGCTTCGCTCTGACCCGCATCGCCACACAGGGAAAAGCGGTGGTGTACTGGGATGCCGAGCATATGCTGCGATTGCAATCCGGGGATAAAGTCGACATCTCCTGGATTGTAGGCAATGCCGCCAACGGGATCGGATTTCATGCTCCAGCCGCCGAGCTGCGCTCGATTAAAGAGCAGAAGATCAACGGTCTGTTGGGGATGGAAATCGGATTCGCTCCGGTTTGTTGCGATATAGACGGCGTTGGCGACTGGACCCTGGCTTTTTGCGGCACTACTCAAAGTTAACTTCCCATAACATAAGGATTCTACGATGACGATTTCAAGCGTGAAAACTATGCATGAATACACGCTCGTTTCCATGGCCGATCCGGCTATCGATACGGAACACAGCGACTTGGAACGCTACCAGAGCGACTATCTTTACGATCCGAAGCACCTTTGCTTTCAGGAGGGCGAGCGCCCGACAACGTTTCACTGCCGTTCGCTGACACACGGCGAGGTGGTGCGCCTGCTGGATCGCATGATGCGCGGCGGACAGAATGGCGATGTGGAGGTATCCGTTCACGAAGCCGCTCTCTTGGCGTTTCGATACGGTGTAACCGATATCGAAAACTTCGAAGGCTTCAATCCGCGCCTGCACATTCAAAAAGGAAATCCGGCGATGATTCGCAGCAGCTGGCTGGATCAATCCGGGTTGCCGGTGGACATCATCGTAGAAATCGGCTCTGTCATCCTTGCGCGCTCGCGCCTTAGCGAGGGCGACCGAAAAAACTGATCGTCGCCTACCGACTGGATGATGTGGATCGCGAACAGGATCGCCTGACTTGCGAAAATTGTCCTTTCGGTAGGCGCTGCACCGATCCGCCTACGGCCCGTTTCGAATTTCTGGATGTGGACGAGCAAACGCCTATCCCGCTAGCAAGTTGCCCCCGATATTACGTGATGCAGCATCCTCTTGTGCTGGGTGATCCGTTCAACTGGCTGCAACGAATCAGCCACGGCATCCTTCCGCAACGGGGTGGCTGGTTGGAACAACCCCATTTGTTTGTGGAAACGATGGAACTGCTCGGCTATCTGCATACCCAGATGCGCCGCCGCCAACGTTTACTACACGAACGCGCGACGGAAAATTCCAGCGCAAAGACAGACCGAAATTTTTAGGAGGTATCTTCATGCTCAGCAGTACGAACCAACAATCCAAGGCGGGCGAGTCTGCAACAGCCGCCACTCCTAGCGCCAAACAGCGTTTGGTCGTTGAACAGAATTATCATAAGCAGGTGCGAAAGCTGTACACGGAGACCACCCGTCACGTTCAAAAAATGCATACGCTGCAATTCACGAGCCAGGCGCGCGCAGTCGGCAGCATGACACGTGCATTGGAAACGCTTGTCAATCGCACCACCGAACTGGTCGGCTATATGGTCGGCGTATTGCTGACGGGTGGCGAAGTTTCCGGTAAAAGCTTTTTCGCCAACTTCCTTTCGATTCTTTCCCAGTTCAGCATCATGCTTGGTACTGCGGCGATTGCCGCCAGCAACGTACTTTCAGCACTATTCAGCGGTAACCCTGCGGCGCTGTTTGCAGGCGGGTTGGCACTGATCGCGATCGGTGGCGTGATCAAAGCCTTCTCCGATACCTTGAAAAGCCAGGGAGACGGCGGCTCCGGCAGTAGTCTAAGCTACTCGGCCTCCGGTTCATCCGCCGCCTCATCTCAGGCTGTAAATACCAACTCACTGGACAGCGGCGAATCTCAAAGCTCGCCACAGATCGTGTACTACTACCACTTTTCCGGTGGTGTTTACGACGAACGCGGCTTGGCTCGCATTGCCGCAGGAGCGATCAATCGTCATTCGGGGCGCACCGCGCCGTTGATCGCCCGCCGCGCCGTGGAGGCAGTCTGATGCCGAGCCTGCATTGTCAACAGATCCTGGTTGATCAAGCCGGATACAGCAATTGTCGCTTCTATACCGCCAAGGGCGCATCGTTGTACGAAATCGCCATCCCAGCCTGTAGCTATACGGATCTGCATGAACTCATCGCGGCGCTTTCGGAAAAGATATCCGCACGATTTTCAGGTGGCTATGCAAACCTCGACACAAACGGTATCGTTACCATCGGTGCAACCGAATATTTTCGCCTTGTGACCGATATCCAGCCAGCCACGCACAGCGCCCTGCTGGATTTATTGGGATTCAATACCGCTATCGAATTTTCCGAAGGAACCACTCATACCTCGGAACGCACGCCAACCGGTTTGTTTTTTCGGGAGTTCTTCGGCGAGATTTCGGCTGAAGAAATTCACGTTGAGTCACACCAGGCCCAGGGCTATAGCGGACAAATAGTTTCGCTTCCGATTCGACAGCAATCTCGGATGTCACTGAAACTTGATTACCTGACAACTTTAGAGGCGCACCGTTTTCAGGAGTGGATGGCGTTGGCCGCAGACGGACGTCCCCTGCGCCTGTATGCGAATGACACGCCAGACTTTCTTTCCTGCACGCTGGATCAGGATTTCATACAAAATTCCACAAACTGGCTTAAACGGCAACCGCCGCAGTCGGGCTACTTTCGGGCGCAGTTGTCCTTACGAAAGGAATCCGCATGACCCTGGCCATTTTTTCACCGATTAACATTGATTCTGAAAACAGATCCTTGCAGGTAAAGACATCGGATTCCTTAATCTGGCTGGATGTCTCGCTGAACACGGGAAGCTATCCGACGTTACAGGAACTGCTTGCCAATCTTTCCGAAAAACTTTTCGATTTCGGAATGCAGGTTCGATTGCAACAACGCACGGATCATTGTGGCGCACAGGTGTTGCTATGGCACACCCAACCAGTGCAGCTCAATTTTCCGGCTACAGGCTGCCACGAAGTTCTTGGATTTTCCCAAGGCTTGCATTCTCCTGCGCAACCCCTGTGGAGTTCGCCGAATAACCCGGCGAATACCATGTTGTGCGACGATCCAAGCCAGGATGACAGTCCGTTCACGACTTCTCGTTCAAGCATGGCGATGTCTTTGACAGGTGTGAGCAACAGCCAGAGAATCTCTGCGGGACAAACCCGAAACCTGCAACTTTCTGCGTTATCGCCCGATCAACTGGCGCGGTTACAGTCTCTTTGGCTCGGCAATGTTATGGACCGGCAACCTCTTTATCTGAAAACCGATTGGGGCGCCGAGTTAAGCAGCGATGCCTATTTGTTTTTAGATCGAGTACATGTGAACGTTCAATCCGGTACGGAGTTTCGCCCGCGCCGTTGCTGGTCGTTACCTAATCCGGCTTTTTACAACGTTTCACTACCATTGGAGTACTGCCAATGACCATCCGTTTTCAACGAAGCGGTTTTTTCACCGCCCCGGATCGCATTCGAGTGCGCCTGCAATCTCCTTCCATCATCGACGCGGAACTGCTCGATCCAACCAGTTGGAACCTGAACTGTTATACTGAAGGATCATGGGGAACACCGACAAGAGGAGAGCGCCTGCTAGCCGTTCGAGCCGAAGCAAACACCAGTACAACTTCTTATCTGGAATTCTCCTTTGCCGGGCTGGCCGGAGTTTACAGCCTTTCTACCGATCATTCCGAAGTTGATTCGGAATACAATACCGTCTACTTCCGACATGATGCCGCAACGCAGCCTTTATATTTAACGATTGAAGGACTGGATCTGAATGGCACCAACCTGATTGCCGCCTATTATCTCGACCAGCAAAACCTGCCGAGTTCGCTTTCGCAGCATATCGATCCGAAAGCAGGAATTTCCACCTGCGGCGGCCTTCAGGTCAATCTCGCGGATCTGGATGGCGCACTGACTTCGGCTTTCGCTCCCAGGCGAGCTGAAACACTGGCACAGTTATTATCGGAAGAGATCACTGAGTCGGCAACCAGTCTCGTCTTAAATAGCAGCGAAGGTTTTGCCCTAAGCGGGGTGGCGTATGTCGGACACGAAGCGATTCGTTATACCGGGTTGAATGACAACACTCTGACCGACTGCGAGCGCGGCGTATTGGGAACAGAGGCCAAAGCACATCCTTCCGGCTCAAGGGTCTGGCCATGCAATCCCTATTGGCGAAACCGTTTGATGCAGGTCAAAAAGGCGCTCGGCACCGATTACAGCGCGGAAGATCCGGTGCTGTTTGCCGGATTCATCGATTCGGTGTCGCCTTCTGCGGATAACCTGGCCACCTTTTCCATCAGTTTAAGCGATCCGCTCTCGCGTTTGAACAGCCGCATCGGTCGTCACATGGGACGCTCCAGCATCTTTCCCGTGCTGATGCTACATGGTCAGCGTGACGGTTCTGGCCGCGCCGGTAACGACACCATCTATTTCCGGCACTGCGCCTTTCCCGGCCTGCCCTGGAGCCACGTGAGTGTTTCTCTGCCTCCGGGAGCATATCTTTCCGATATCGATTCGATCGGCCATCCGCGAAATATCGCCACCGTGCTGCAACGCATTTTCTATGAACAGGCTCCCGAACTGCAAGCGGAATTCACGATCACCGCCGATGGCAATATTCAGCTTAGAGTCATGGTTGGTTTTCTTTTTCAACTCGTGGTGGATGGCAGCGATCAACAGCGCCGGGACTCGATTTGGCCGAGCCTCGGTTTCGAGACCGAACAGGGCAAACTCTATCAGAATCAGGATTATTATTCGGAACAACCGGATACGGTCTATGCGGAAATTACGGCCAACCAGGCCATCGCCACCGGAATCGGCCCTTATAATCGGCGCATCTACCTCCAGCCGGAAACACTGCCGGGTTCCACCCAGCACCTACTTTCAATCGGACATGTGGTGCGCGTTGATGATGAATACATCTACTACGATTGCCTGCAACTGGCCGATTCGGATTCTCCCGTTACAAGTATACTGGCACAGGCCATCGATGCCGAAGAGGATGTGATTTATCTTTCGGACAGCAGCGGCTTTCCCGCTCGCGGGGGAATCATTCAAATCGATTCGGAAACGATTCTGTACGAAAGCAGTGGCGATGGCAGCCGCCTTTTAAATTGTTATCGAGGCGCATGGGGAAGCGAAGCCGCCTCCCACAGCAGCCTGGCCACGGTGACACTGACACCGATACCCTATCTGGACGATTGCGTGCGAGGGCTTTACCAGACAACCGCTTGCGCTCACAGTGGCGGCAGCTTGGTAGAAGAGCTGTGGAGCTCCGACCGGTTTTATTACATCTCCAGCGGCTTGTTGCGAATCTTCAACGCGCAACCGATCGAGTTCTTGCATGACTTGCTGGATAGCAGCCGCCCGAACTCCCTGTATGGGTTGACGCTGCCCGACGGGCTGATCGACACCGAAAGTCTGCAACGACTGGCAATCGACTATGCCGTTAGCGGGGGAAAATCGTTTCGGGCCTTGGTGTTACCCGAACAAAGCTATCGCGATGTGATCGATGATATCTGCCGTTCGTTCGGTTTTCACCTGTTTGCCAATCGCGCCGGACAAATCGCTGCCTCGCGCTTTTATCCGAAACTGGCCCACGAAAGCGCCGATCTGGACATCACGCATGCGGAAATCGTAGACGCACCGCAAATTCAATGGCGGGAAGATCTGCGCATCAACCGTGTAGAGTTGCAACTCGATTACGATCCGACCAGCGAGGAATTCGGCTCCAAGGTGATTATCGATGACGATTCCACTTCCGATTCGATTTACTTCAACGATGACGATCATACCCTTTCCATCGATTCACACTGTTTGCACTCTACCCGTAACGGATTGTTCGACGGCGACGGAGAAGGAATCGCCTACGATCTGGCCTGGCGCTGGATACGACAATACAATCGCTTCTTAACCAGCGCACAAGCAGCGGTTTTCTCATCCTGCGCATGGCAGCTAGGACTCTTTGGCCGGGTACAGCTTAGCTCATCCTTGTTACCCGACGGCTCCGGCGCACGCGGCATCTCCAACGTGATTTACGACATCGTAGAGTTGGAGGTGGATCTTGCCGACAACGTAACTCGCCTTGGACTGCTGGAACGTGGCCTGGCGAACTATGGCGGCATTGCACCGGCAGCGACTATCGACAGTTGGGATGAAGCGGAAAAACACCTTACTATCATCTACGACGATTTCTGGCCCGACGATGTAAAGCCAAGCGAGGTCTACAGTTCCGGAGACAAGCTTTGCATCAAGCAGATTATCAGCCTGCAAACAGGCAGCTACACGGTATCCGATCCACTGACAGTCGCCATCGACGGCATTGATGACAGCCTGTGGGAATCGGCACAAATCGCCACGCTTACGCTCAATGAACTTCCCGGTTTCTCGCCACAAAGCGGGGATCTGCTGCTCCCCTGCGAGTACGACGAGCATGAATCTTCCACAGGTATGTTGCAGTTGTTCGTGTATCTGGCTGATAGCGATACCCACCTGGGTCAGAACGATGCTGCAGCTTATCAATATTCATTTTAGGAAACGCACATGAGCAACCGCATTCCAAACCACACGATGAACGAGATTCGCCCCTTGTACGATGAGGAGGTCGCACAGGATCAGCCGCTTGGGGCGGATCTTCTGTTCGAGATGATGAGAAACCAGGCGGCACTAGGCGAATACCTTACCGACGAAGCGATTGCCGGAAATTCCACGCAGACGGTTTCCGGACATTGTCACGGACGCGATGGCGACGGAGCCTACGTTGCACGTCACGGAAGTTTCGATATCGGTCACATCTATCCACAGCAGACCACCGAGACGTCTTACCAACCGGTGTACTGGGAGATATTCAACACCGGCGGCCCAAGTGCAGCAGGCGTAGAAGCGGCGGGATCGCGGATCAGTCTTTTAACGCCAAGCATCCTGCTCGACCGAGACTACAAAGAACTGATTCTGCGCGTGTTGATGAAAGTCAGTGGCGATGGCCTGGCCTGGGCACGGCTGTCTTTATTGGATAGCGGGCAAAGCCTTGCTTCCTGTGAAGCCAGTTGCTGGATGATTGGCTGGAACATGGTGGAATTAAAACTCTCCTTGCCTAACGATCTGTCATTTACCGGCTGGCGGCAGTTGAAGTTGGAATTGAAATCGAGCAGTTCCGAAGCCACAGCGCACATCTGTTCAGACGACGCCCGCTTCAAACCGTTTTCCGGTTCGCTGTACAACGGAATCGGCTTGTTGAAAGGAGAATAGCGTGAGTTTCCAAGACACGGAATTTCAACCGATCAGTGCGGATCGAATTCAGGTGGATCGCCCGATCGTTGCCTCGGACCTGGAGGATATCGGTCAGAATATCAATTACCTGTACAAGATCGCCACCGATCAAAATCTTCCCGGATCGACGAACTCGCTCTCCGGTCACGATCACGCCGAACAGGGCGGAGCACAAATCCCCTTGTATCTTCTCTACGAAATCGGAATGCCATCCGTTCCTGCGATCAATGCCAATGACGAATACCTTCCACTAACTCGTGCTTTCTCCTGTGCCGATTCGGATTACCTGTATACACCGCAATACCCATTTCCCGTTGTGGATGGCAGCCAGCCCAACAACCTGTGGCGTTTTTGGGTCGGCAACAATGTAGCCGCCTTATTCGACGGTTGCAGGCATTTGACGCTGGAAGATTCCGGCAATACGGGGCGGTACTTTATCAAGCATGTCGAATACGACGAAAGCCGTGGGGCGACGCTTGTCCGACTGTTTTCACCGTTGAGCCAAACGCCCTTATCCGGTGCAGCCGTGCATCCATACCAGCAAATCGGTTCCACTACGTTCACGCTTTACTTGCCAGCCTGGGCGAATCGCCTGCACCTGCTTTTTGCGGCAGCCTGTACCTTGTCCACGTCGACAGGGGATGGCGAAGAGTACCACGAACTGGGTGAAAGCCCCGATTTCGAATGGATGCTGCGCTTGTGCCTGTCGCACGACGGCGACACCGGCGATTGGTTGAAGTTCTACCCGAAAAAGGATTTGATACCTCGCTGGCGTTATCTGAGTTACGATTGTAATTCCCTGGCTAAAAACAGCGACCATGACTTCAAGATCGAAATCGAGGAAAACACCACCTTCTTCTCGATCTATGAACCAGTGTTCGACCGCTCGGATGCCTGTCTCTGGTTCAAGGGATTTCAACACGAACCCCGCCCGCATATCTACGCCCTGCTAACGCCCTGACGAAAAGGAAATATCATGTCCACCATGCGAGTATCCACCAGTTTCCGCAGTTTGACCACACAGGCGCTGCAAAACACGCGCGCCGTCAGTGCAGACAAGATCATGGCGTTGGCCAGTAACACCGGTTGGCTGGTTGAAGGCTATCTCGATACCCCAACGCCGGGCAACAGCGTGCGCGCCAATCCGATCCTGTTCGATCACACCGGAAATGGAAGCGGCGCTACCATACCGGTAACAACAAACCTGATGCGCGGACTCTACCGCAGCGTATCCGATTTCAGTCTGCCGATCGTGCTTACCGGAGACGATCACGAACAGGCGGTTTGCAGCATACTGCCGGATTTTCATTACGGTACCGGACTGCTGGAAAATTGCGGCTGGAACTGGCGTTGCAGTTCGATTGTTCCTTTTATCCCACACCGCTACGCTCTTTCATTA
This sequence comes from Myxococcota bacterium, assembly GCA_965140415.1. Classification (GTDB taxonomy): domain Bacteria; phylum Myxococcota_A; class SURF-8; order SURF-8; family SURF-8. The sequence continues at coordinate 535,917 of OZ223209.1, read as the reverse complement.
CGAACACGAGTTCAGATCAGGCGTTCAGCGGGAACGGAGACTGCCACAATCACTCCAGTTGTGTACGACACATCCGCCGCACTGAATACCATCGGGCGCGGTGCATCCATTCCGTAACCAGTAGCAGTTTCATCACCGTCGAGTTGGCCGTCAATTTGGACGAAGACGTTCCCTATTCAAGAACCACCACGCCTGTTAGTCCTTGGTACTGGGGAGTCCTCGCCTGGATTCCAAGCGGTACAAGCATTGAAATCCAAGACGACGACAATACCGGTCCCTGCCTGGCCTTGTCCAGCCGATGTTGAAAGAAGAAAAACCGATGAACGTGAAAATCATTGCGGAGTGGCGCGGTTGGATCTGGATCGCCATTTTTCTGTTCGTGACGCAGGTTGGAGCCGCCTTTACCCTTTATGCCAATACCGAACAATACACCGATAAGCGCGTGGCGGAATTGCGCGCGCAGGTATGCACGGATTTACAATTGCTGCGCCAGGACGTGCGCACTATTCATGAAGACATCAAGCTGCTGCTGCGTTCCTATAAGCCCTAAACACAATCGGCCAGCCCGAAAAGGCTGGCCGACATAAAATCCATTGTTGCTACGATTATTTCACTTGGAACGGATAACTGACCGTGACCGATCCTCCCGAACGCGGGAAACGAATCCGCTCGATGGTCGCCGAAACGCAATCACCGACATAACTATCCTTGAATTTCGGTGTTACGATATTCGCACGCACGACCGAACCACGCCGACTGACCGTAAAACGAACTTCCATACTGCCGTTTAGCTGACCGTATTTCTTCTGCGCTTTCACGCAGGCGGCGATCTGTCCCATATTGGCGCGAATGACTTTATTCACCTGGCTTTGGGTGAGCGGCTCATTGCGATCGACATCCGTGGTTCGCAGTTCACCGATGGTATCCATTTCGGTTCCGTCACTGCCTTCACTGAAATCGAATTCCGTCACCCCCTGCGAGCCGTTGGAACCGCCTCCACTGCCTCCACGCGAGGCATACTGGCGGCGACGTTCTTCTGCACGACGCTGACGAGCACGCTGTTCTTCCAACGCCTTCTGGCGTTCCTGCTCCAAGCGCTGCTTTTCTTCTTCCTGCTTGGTCGCCTTTAACGCTACCTTGGCTTCGTCGATTTTGATCAGCATCTCCCACTGCGCACGCAACTCTGCATAGTGATCGACTTCTTCCTTTTTGAAATAGTGACCGATCACCGGGGCCTGATCCAAACCCGGTATTTCGATGATCTGCTTGTAGGCCAATACCAACGGAGTTCCCGTTACCAACAAGAACAGAACCAGAAGAATCGTGATCGGAATCCAGGGAATCTTCTTCTTTTCGGGGGGACGATACTCTTCGAGTTTCACACCGCTCATCGGCTGCTTCTGCTGCTTGGCGGTTTTATCACTTTCCTGTTCTTTCACCCGCGTCTTGACCAGATCTCCAAGATCGATCTTGGATGTTTTCTGCTCGCCGTCGGCCTTTTTTTCTTCCCCGTTCAGTTCAGACTGAATCAGTTCGGTAAAGGTCTTTCTGGGTTTGCTCTTTTCAACCGGTTTCGGTTCTTCACGAGGCGGCACCGGAGCGGCTGGAGTCGCCGCGGGTTTATTGAGCCTTGCAACGATTTCAGCGAAATCGGAAACGTCCTGGATCTTTTTCCAATTATCAAATCCAGCTTTCCAAACGAAAATATCGCCTTGCAGAGAAACAGTTTTCAGATGTTCCTCGATCTGCTGTAAGGTCCAGGGTCCGCGCTTATTGCGACTGTAGGCCAGATACCAGAATGCCTGACCGGTAACGACCTGCTCATCCAGCGCCTTGCCTTCGATGGTCAGACGCGGCTTGCGAGTATCGTCTTGAGCAGCAACCGACTGCGTGTTCGCCACTTCGGCTTTAACGGGTTTGGCAGGTTCAGAACGAACTTGCGCCACACCACCCGGTTGAAATACCGTTCTGGCCATTTCATCGACATTATCCGATGAAGCGGCTCGCATTTCCCCGGTCATTCGGGGTTGAACGTCGGCAGCGGCAACTTCCATGGTTTTTCGCCCGCCAGCGTCACCCGGACGGACGCGAATCACGTTCTTGCAGCGTTTGCACGTAATCTTAAACGGCCTTCCCTGAATTTTCTCATCGGGAATATTATAGGAGGCCCCACATTGATCGCATTGAACTCTCATGGTGTTTCACTTCCCACCAAAGGAATAAAGGATTCTCCGGCAAGAATCCGATTGGTCCACAAAACGGTTTTTCATAGCATGAAAACGCAAAACAGGTCAAGAAAACCCATGAATCTGTCAACCGAAAACCTTGTCTTGCCTTTCATGCACCAAGTACAATTTCTTTAATGATCTTAGCCTGCTGCGCTCTTTTTACATTCCGATTGCGACCCGGCGGCATCCATTCCGCATGGAGTACCGCCGGGCTTATGCAATCGAGATGAAAAGCTAGATTATGGTAAAGCCCAGATAGTTGCGCAGATGGAAATACTGATCCGAAATCGAGAACTGAATCAGATCGGTCACGCATTGCTCGACCTGCTCTTCAGACAATCCGCCCGGATGCTTACGCAAGGTTTCCACCGCCATCGATATATCGTTGCACATCAACAGAGCCGCGCGGTTGGCTGAAAGCATAAGTGCTTCTTTCCACTGCGCGATGTCCAACTCTCCCGCCAACCGGGCATACTCGGAAACGAACTGCGCCAGCGGTTCGCGAACTTTCTTGGGCGTTCCCTTTTCCAAGCGCTTCTGCAAGTCTTTCAACTCTTTGGGGTTGCGCGTCGTTTTGAATCGGTTGTCGAAGATCAGAGCCGATGCATCCAGCAGGTCGCGAACGGTGTTTTCCGGTAACATTTGCGTCATCAGGAAATCCGGTCGGGCCAGCACCGCCGCGCGCGTAGCCAGGAACATTAGTTCCCGCTTTGGATAATTCTCGAACGCATCCGCGCCGATCTTGATCGAAGCCGGTTGCATCGAGAGCACTTCGATTCCCGGACCGAAACCCTGCTTCATGAAGATTTCCGGTTCCGGTAATCCCATGGTCTTCAGAATATAGGTCATGGTGGTCGCGAAACTGACGTGCTCGCCCAGATCCAACCGGTCTTTCTTCTTCAATCCTTCCTTCTTCAGGTCGGAATCCATCAAACCGTGGACGTGGTGGAACAGGATGGTCAATACCTGCCCGACGTTGTGCCGTGCACTTTCATGCAACAACAGCGATCCCCAAAGCTGACGATCCAAGGTATTGATCGCCTCATTCTTCACGTCTTTCAGGTTTTCCTGATAGAACGCCGCAGCCGGAGTATCCGAACGCCCCAGCAAGTGGACTACGCCAGCGTAGCAGAAGGCTTTGTCGAATTCTTCGGCTTCGAATGCAATCTTCCACAACGCCCGGTACGAATTGACACGCATGGGATCACGTTGCAGGATCGTGCGATGCATCTCTACCGCTTTATCCCGGTACTTGGGCGACATGGCATATAGATCGGCGATTTTTTCCTGCGTATCCGGATTCTCCGCATCGAGCTGAGCGACGACTTCCCAGGCCTGGATACCATCTTCCAGGTTCCCGGCTTTCTCCACCAGCAGATTTCCGAGCTTCTCCACAGGGCTAGCGCATTCACCGTATCTTCCGCCGGATAACGCTGGATCATCAAGCGGTAGTTCGTATCCAGCGATTCCCAATCCTCGCGCTCGGTCAGGATACCTTCGATCCGCTCGAACATATCGGAGCGTTCGGGTTGCAGATCCAGAATGGCATTGTAGCAATCGATCGCGCCAACCACATCTTTACGATGCTCCAGCAGCAGTTCCGCCAGCTTCTGGTTTAATTCGATCAGGCGCTCAGGCTCTTTTTCCATCATCAGCGAACTGCGCATCACGCCGATGGCATCGTCGATATTTCCCTGCGCCAACAACAGATCCGCCACTTTTTTCAACAACACGATGTCCGTGGCGTTGACTTCCAAGGCAAAGCGATATGCTTCCAACCCCTTGTCCGGGTCATCCATATGATCCGAGTAGACATCACCCACCGCTTTCCACTGCTCGAAGAGTTCATCGCCGGTGAGTCGTTTGATCAAGCGGCTGCGATACTGCAAAACCTTCTTCCAGTTTTCCAGCGACTCGTAGAAGAACACAATCGCTTTCAATGCGCGGATGGATTCCGAATCCAGTTCCAACGCTTTTTCGTACATGCGAACAGCGACATCGTTCTTTTCCAGTTTCCCGTTCACTTCGCCCAGGCGACAGAACAGTTCAACCAGTTCCGGAATCGACTTCTGCTCGCGGAAACGAACCAGAATGGTCTGGTAAACGCGGAAAGCCCGATCCCAATCACCGCGCTTGAATAGCGTGCGGGCCAAACCTTCCAAGGTGGGCAGAGTATTGGAGTCCAAACGATAGCTGGCCGTGTAGTGCTTGAGCGCCTCGCCGTCGTCCTCTTCCTTTTCGGCAATGAACGCCAATTGGTAGTGGACCCGCGCCTGCTCCATTTCGTCAAGCGCATCGGGAGTTTCCAGCAACTTGCTCAATACCACCCGAGCCTGCTCCCATTCCTGCCGCTCGAAGTAGATGTTGCCCAGCACTTTAAGCACCGGCTGGAAGTCATCGGCCAATTCCAGCGCTTCGCGATACAGAATCACTGCGCGATCCACATCGCGTTCCAACTCATGGTAATAGCGGCCTTCCTCGTAAAGCAGCTCGGCTTTCTCGCCACCATCTTCCACGTAGCGTTTTTCTTCCTCGACCATGCGCAGGAATTCCGGCCAGTTCTCGGTGGAAGCATAGTAACGACGCAGCGCGCGCAGAGCCGGAACGAAGGTTGGATCCTCGGCCACCATGCGGTCGAAGACCTGCTTGGCCTTCTCCTGATCGTCCAAGCTGACCAGGTAGATATTCCCCAAGCGGGAAAGCACATCCACCTTGCGGGCTTTGTCCTGGGTCAGTTCGGCCATGCGTTCCAAGGTCTCGATGGCCGGTTCCCACTTCTCATTGGCCGTGTACAGTTCGGACAAGGCTTCCATGACATCGAGATTGTTCTCATCGATTTTGAGCGCCTTGGTGAAGTATTCGATCGCCTTGGCGGGCAGGAAGAGATACTCGCCGTGAATCTTGCCCATTTCGGTGTACAGGCGCACGATCTCTTCGCTGTCGATGGTCTGATCGATGTGACGCTGATAGGTCTGCGCCAAGGACGGCCAATCGGAGGCTTCACGGTAGATGCGTTCCAAGGTCGTGATGGCTTCCAGATTGCTGGCATCGATGGCCAGCATTCTTTCCAGATAATTGACCGCCATATCGAGTTGTTCGAACTTGGTCTCCCAGATATCCGCCATCTTGCGGTAGATACCCAGTTTCTCCTCGTCGCTGTCGGTCACGTTGATGCGACGCGAAAGCACTTCGAGCAATTCGTCGTAGTTTTCCTCTTCCACGTAAATGCATTCCAACTCATCCAACGCAATTCCGTGTTTGGGATCGACGGCAATAATCGCCCGGTAGAAGGTCTTGGCCTGATCCAGATCGCCGATCTGATCCTGGTACAGACGCGCGATGCGCAAGCGGATTTCGCTGATGTCCTGCGCATCGGTCACCAAGTGCAGCTTGTGCCGCAACTGTTCAACGAGTTCCGTCCAATCCCGTTGACGATCGTAAATCAGGATCAACGCATCGATGGCGGGTTCGCAACGATCGTCCATCTTCAATACCTGATGGTAGGTCTTGATTGCACGCTCGGCTTCTCCCAGCTTGCTATCGAAGATATCCGCCACCCGGCAGCCAACCACCACTTTTTCCTCCGTATTCATGTACGGAAGTTTTTGCTGGTAGGCGCTGATCAGTTCGTCCCAGTCTTCGACTTCCTCGTAATATCCGATCAGGAAATCCACCGCGTGTTCGCTGTATTCGCCGCTCTCCAGGAACATCTTGAAGTATTCGGCGGCCAGATCCGCGTTGATCGCCTTGTTTTCATAAATTTCGGCGACCTTGAAAGTCAGGCTGCGGAACAGGCGCTGTTCCTGTTCGGTTTCCGGCAGCAGATCGCGCAGCAGATGAGCCAGATCCAGATGACGCGTGGTGGCATCGGCCAATTGTTCCATGCGTGCCATCAGTTCCGCATCGCCCGGATCGTTCTGGAATACCGGCGAAAGGGCATCGAAAGCACCGGAAGGATCGCCCAGATTGTTCTGGCAGATATCCGCTTTCTGACGCATCAACTCGATCCGCTCCTCGCCATCGGCTTCGGTCAGGCGAATATCGAGCACCTTGATCAAATCGCTCCAGGCACCGTCGCGGCGATAAATCGGTTCCAGACTTTCCGCTGCTTGCAGGTTGTCCGGAATCAGTTCCAGCACGTTCTCGTAGCAATGCTTGGCTTCGACTTCCTTGTCCAGTCGTTCCAGCCAGATTTCCGCCATGCGGAAGTAAAGCGCCACCTTGGTAGCGGCTTCTTCGGTTTGCTCGGACTGGCGGGTCAGGATATTGAGATACAACTCGTAGGCCTTCGAATCGCGGAAGATGCGTTCCATGCGCGCCAGTTCGTCCACCGTGGGATCCATATCCAGCACCTGGCGTCCGAAGTCTGCCCCTTTTTCCAGGTTGTCCAGACGTTCCACCTGCAAACTCGCAAGACGCAGATACAACGAGCGAAGCTCCGCGCCCTGCACCTGCGGCACCAACCTGTGCAGCAGATCCACCAGATCGCGCCAGGCCTGGTTGCGAACGTAGATTTCTTCCAGAATGTCGATCACGCCTAGATCGTCCGGCGTGTATTCCAACACCTTCAGATATAACTGCGTAGCCTGGTCTTCCTGGTTCAGCCGCTCCAGATACAATCTGGCCATCTGGCTGGTAATTCCGGCCCGTTCCTGTACGCCGCGCGCGCCGCGCAGACGATTCTTGTAGTGGTTGACCAGTTCGTCCCACATTTCTTCGTGTTCGTACAAGGCTTCCAGTTTGACCATGACTTCTTCGTTCTGCTCGTCAAACTGCAACACGCGCTTCCAAAGCGGAATGGCTTCGCCGGCGCTATCCATTTTGTCGCTGTAAACCTGTGCCATCTTGGCGTAGAGCCGCGCTTTTTTGGTGTCGCCACGAGCGATACGAACTTCCGCCTTGTAGATCTCCACCAATTCCGGCCACATTTCCACTTGCTCGTAAAGGCGTTCCAACGCCGTTAGCGCCGTGACGTTATCCGGCTGTTCGGCGAGCACCTGGCTGTACACTTCGATGGCCGTCAGTGCATCGTGCAGTTTCTCCTCCCACAACGAACCCAGGCGCAGGCGCAGTTCCACCAGTTCCTTCGGGTCATCGTAGAAATCGAATTCCAGCGGAATCAAATCGACCAAATCGCTGTAGCGTTCCAGCCGTTCATACAAGCGATCCAACGCCAGCATGGCGGTGAAGTTCTTGTCGTCCAATTCCAATACGCGCTGGTAAACCTCCATCGCCTGCTCGTCGTTTTGCAACTGCTCTTCGTTGATGCGGGCGATTTTGGTCAGAATCTCCAGCTTCAATTCCTGTTCCGGCACCTGCTCGGCGAAGCTGTGGTAGGTTTCCACCAGACCTTCGAAACCGCCGGTAACGACCGCCAGCCGCTCCATCTCCTGCCGTGCGGCCACATCGTGGAAATCTTCCTGGAAGATGCGGCAACTCACCTGGAAGGCGCGAGGAGCATCGGACATTTCGTTTTCGTAAACATCCTTAATGCGGGTCAGTACCTCGACGCGCGAGGAAACATCCGTTAAGGTATCGAATTGAGCTTCCAGGGTTTCGGTCAGGCGTTCCCACCAACCCTTGGTTTCAAACAACGGCACCAGAATATCCAGAGAAACCTGTTGATACTCGGGTTCCAACACCATGGCTTCCAACGATTCGATGGCATCGAAGTATTCGTCGTCCGCCTGCAAAATCGTATGGTACAGCTCGATGGCCGCCGCCTTATCATTCAGCTTCTGCTCGACCACCTGGCCTTTGCGATACGTCAGATCGTTGCGCGTTGCGTCGGACTCGGCCAACTCGATACGCCGGGAGATGATATCCCGCAATTCCGCCCAGCGCGACAGTTCCCCGTACAGGCGATCCAACTCGGCCAGTGAAGAGCTGTGGTTTTCATCCACGGCCAGCGCCTTGAGGTAAGAGGAAACCGCTCCGGTTTTATCCTCGGTCTTCTCTTCGCGGATCACGGCGGCACGAACGTACAAGTCGATCTTGGCCTCGTCCTGCTCGGCCAAATCGGCTTTGGTGTAGATCACATCGACCAGTTCATCCCACTTGCCCAGGATGTTGAAGATTTCATCCAAGGCATCCAAGGCTTCCAGGTTGTCACCCTGGCGCTCTCTGGCGGCCAGATAGAAGGTTTCCGCTCCTTCCGGGTCCACCACTTCGCGCAGCTTGATGCGACCAGCGTTCAAGTACAGGTCCACCTGCTGCTCGACTTCTTCCATCGCTTCGGCGCGGTCGCGGTAGGCCACGGCCAGATCTTCCCAGCGGGAAACTTCGGCGGCCAGTCGTTCCAACTGATCGCGAATCGCCGGGTTGAAGGCGTCGTTCTCAAAGGCCGAAACCGTAAACGGGAAAGCGCGCTCTGGCGCGGAAAGTTTCAACTCGGCCAGTTCGGCCATGCGCAGGAAGAAGTCGCGTTTGGCTTCGGCTTCTTCGGCGTGTCGCGCTTGAATAGACAGGGTCTGGATCAAATCGTTCCAGCGCTCGTCCTCGGTGTAAAGCGGTTCCAGAATACGGGCGGCTGCCAGTTCGGAATCGCCTTCTTCCATCAATCCTTCCATGGCGTCGCGACAAGGCGGATAACCATGGTTTTCTTCCAAGACACCGTTGAAGATCTCGATGGCTTCGTCTTTACGGGTCAGCTTGCGCCACAGCACCATACCGATGGCGTGACGCAGATTCCAACGCTGATCGTCCGTTTCGGCAATATCCAATTGCCGGTAGCGGACTTCGATCAGATCCTCCCACATATCCTCGGTGGTCGTCAGCCGCACCAGAGAACGCAGCACGTCGTCGTCGCGCCCGTCCAGTTCCAGCATACGCCGGTAGGTATCGATGGCCTGGCGGTTCTCGCCCAGTTCCTCTTCGAAAATGTTGCAGACCTGGAAGAGGATCGCCTTTTTCTGCTCGAGCTCTTCGGTGATCGCATTCTTGCTTTCCAACACTTCGATGAGTTCCGGCCATTTCTTCTGCAACGAGTAGATACGCTCCAGATGTCCCAGCGCTTCAGGGTGATTCTCGCTCAACTCCAACACGCGGCGGTAGTGACCGGCGGCCAGTTCGATTTCCCGTAGATAGGATTCCGACAGATGCGCCAGATTCATCAACAGGTTGACCATGGTGTCGGATTCGGTTTCCGGATCGTAGCCATCGATCAACTCGCCATACAACGAGCAGAGCTGTTCGTACTGTCCCAGCACTCCCGCCAGTCGCTCCAACTCGTTCTGGATAAATTCATCCAGCGGGCGCTCGCGGAAGGCGCGCGTCAGTACGCCGTAGGCCAACAGGTTCTGATCCAGGTGCTCCTCGTAATTGTTTGCAATCGCTTTGAGCAGGCGAATGCGCTCGTCGCCATCCTCGGAATGCGTGAACTGATGTTCCTGCATATCGATGACGCGCTCCCAGTTTTCCCAGCGCAGATACATCGGCTCCAGGAAACGGGCCAGTTCATCCTGGAATTCCTCCCGCTCCACGTACTCTTCCAATTTCTCCAGTGAGCGGGTGTCGCTTTCGTCCGACTCTAAAACGTGTTTGTACAGATCCTTGGAAATCTCCGCCTGATCGAGTTTGACCTCGTGCAGTTCGGCTTTGGCAAGCATCAACTCGTTACGCTCCGCAAGCGAATCGACGAGTTCCAGCTTGTGCGCCATCAGACCGGCTTTCTTTTCCCAATCTTCCTGTAGCTGGTACAGTTCCATCAGTTTGTCCACCGCTTCGATGTCCTGCGGCGTCAATTCCACAGTGGCCTCGTAGAACGGCGTGGCTCCCAGCGGATCTTCCAACTGGTGTTCGTACAGAATGCAGATGTTGGTATAGAGCTCTTTCTTCTCCGCCGTATCTTCCGTCAGGTTGATGCGTTGCAGGTAAATGTCGCGCAATTCCTCCCAACGCTCGGTCTTGCGGCACAAACCTTCCAGCGCCTGAATGGCGGTCATGTTGTTGCGATCGCGATCCAACACTTTGCGATAGGCGCGGATGGAATCTTCCTGGTAGGCCAGGATGTCTTCGTACAATCGCGCAGCCTTGATAAACAGCGCGGTGGCTTCATCGTGATCCGGCGCTGCTTCTCCGGCTTTTTCGTAGACTTCAGCCAGTTCGCGCCAGGCTCCCAGATCCCCGGCCAGTTTTTCCAGTTCGTCGAGCGCTTCGGTGTTATTCGGATCGCCGATAAACACGCGGGCGAAGCCGTCGAAGGCTTTTTCGGGATCTTGCAGTTTGTTTTGATAGACGTTGGACAGCTTACTAAGCAGCTTCGATTTTTCCTCGCTGCCCTCGGTGTAATGTACCTGGATTTCGTACACCTGCACCAGGCGTTTCCAGTCCTGCACCTTGATGTACTTCTGTTCCATCTCGTTGGCGATTTCGAGCTGGGTGCTTTCCTGGGAAAGCAGACGGTCCACCAGCGCACCGACCACCGGATAGTTCCAGTAGTTGCGCACCAGTTCGCGATAGATGGCCATACCTTCGTCCAGGCGATCCAGGTTGTTTTCCAGAATCGCGCCGATCTGAATCTTGACAGGCAGAATCTCATCGTCTTCGCGCAGATACTTCAGGCGACGTTCCAGTAGTTCCTTTTGATCTTCCCAACGGTCGTGCGTAATGAACACGTCTTCAAGCATCTCAAATACTTGCGGATCGTTTTCGCGCTCATCCAGCAACTCGTTCAACAACGCAACGGCTTCATCCGGTTGCTCCAGGCGCTTGAAACGTAACTGTGCGATTTCGAAGGTCGCTTCGCGGCGCACCTTCTTGTCTTCCACCACATCCCGTTTCTTTTCCAGCAGTTGCGCCAGATCTTCGTAATCCATGCGCTCGCGCGCCAGTTCGATCAATGCATCGATGGCTCGCTCGTTGTTGGCATCGATTTCCAACACGGCTTCATAGCGCAGCCGCGCGTCATCCGGTTTCTGAAGTTCTTTAACCAGCGTATCGCCGATATGGAAGAGCACTTCGGTGCGATCAGCGTCGGAAAGTTCCTGCTCCAGTTTTTCTTCACAGATTTCTACAAGGCGCGCGTAGTTGTTGGCGCTACTGGCCGAGAGCATCAGCTCTTTAAGCAGCACCACGCCATCCCCGGCGACGAATGCCCGTCCATACCATTCCAGCGCGTCGGCGAATCGCTGTAGCTCGTCTTCATACAGCGAGGCGATTCTCACGGCCAGGGTGTAGGCGGCTTCGCCTTCCACTTCGGCGTATTGCAGCGTTAAGACATGAATCAGTTTCTCGAAGTCGCGCTTTTCCTCGTAGATCGGGCGCAAGGTTTCCGCTACCAGCGATTCACACAGGTTGCGCTCCAGGAAAAGCTCCATCGCCGCAAAGGCATCCGGATGCTTGGGATCTTTTGCAAGCACTTCACTGTATAAACGAGCCGCTTCGTCGTAGTCTTCCAGCTTGTCTTCCTGAATCTCGGCCAGTTGCATTTTCAGGGCGATGCGTCCGGTTTCATCTTCCACCAGATCCAGTTTTTCAAGCAGCGTCAAGACCAGGTCTTCCCACTGCTCCGCTTCTTGCTGTAAACGCAGCAAGGCATCGATGGCCTTCAGATCGGCGGCGTCCGTCTGCAACACTCGACGCAAAACCACCTGGGAAGCATCGTTTTTCTTCAAACGGTTTTCGTAAACATCCGCCACTTCAAACAACACTTCTTTTTTCCGTGACGGCTCGCCGACGATTTCCGCCAGCCGCTCACCGAAAGCGGAGAACTGAACCCACTGTTCCGTTTCCTTGAAGAATCCGGTAACTTGCTCCATGACTTCTTCTCGGTCCGAAGCCAGTTCCGATGCTTCCAGATAGTGCCGTTCGGCCTGCTCGGTATCCTGCATTCCTTCCCAATACAAACTACCAAGAGAAAGAGACAAGCTGATTTTCTGCTCCTCGTCCTCCACGGACTCGGACTTGCTTTCCAGTAGTTCCAAAAGTTCGGACTGTTTGCCGACTTTACGCGCCGCATCGAGCGACAGCTTCAGGAAGTCCGCGTTCTGATACGTGGTTTTGAGTCCTTCAGTGATCCAGGTAAAGGCTTCCTCATCCATCGAGCGATGCACCAGGGAGACTTCGGCCAGCTTGTGGCACAGCGCACCCTTTTGCTCGGAATCCGCTTCGCTGCGAATCAGTGCTTCGTAACCCTTGGCGAGTTTGTCCCACCGTTCCAGCTTGCGGTAATATTCTTCCAGCCCCTTGAAAATCTCGTTGGGGCTGACTCCCTGATTCAACAACTCTTCCAGCATTTCGATAGCCGGAAGGTGATTGGAGTCCAGTTCCAAAACGCGCAAGAAGGCCTCGCCCGCCGCTTCCGGGTTCTGTAGCTTGTCACGATACAGGTTTCCCAGCTTGAAGTTGCGATTCACTTTTTCCGGAATCGAAGTGATGACTTCCAATTCCTGCTCGATCACCTTCGTCAGTGCGTCGTAATCGCCACCCATTTCGTACAGTTCGGACAGGTGATGCAGCGCCTCCAGTTCGTCCGGCATAATGGCGACGACTTCCTGATAGGCCGTGATCGCCAGGGCAGCATCGCTCAATTCCATCTCGTAAATGCGCGCTTTCTCCAGCAGGATGTCGCGGCGCTCTTCCGGATCGTCGGTCAGTTCCGCCTTCTGGCCCAAAATCGTAACCAGTTTTTCCCACTTCAAATCCTTGGAGTACAACCGGCCCAAGGCATCCAGCACTTCCAGTTCCTGTTGCTCTTCAAGCAATTCAACATAACAATTTTCGGCTTCCTGATACTGCGACAGTTCCCGGTCGTAGATCTGCGCCAGCTTGAACCGGATGCTGCGCAGCATCTGCGCGTCACCCTCTTGTTGCAGAACCTGCTTGAACAGCTTTACCAGTTCTTCCCAGCATTCCAGTTCGATCGTCAGATCTTCCAACTGGGTCAGCACGGTTTCATCCTGGGGATTTATCGCAAACGCGGCGGAGTAATGTTCAAAGGCCTGCTCGCTCTTTCCAAGCTGTTCACTTAGAATCTTGGCGAATTTGGCATGTAGATCGAAACAAAGCTGATCGTCTTTGGCGGCAGCGATTACGGTCGGCATGACTTCCAGCAGTTTGTCCCAGGCTTGTACTTCTTCATACAAATCGGCCAGTTGACCGGCAGCCCGTTCGTTTTCCGGTTCGATTTCCAGAATTTTTTCCAGGTGTTCGATCGCCAGTTTCGGATCGTCTTCACGCTTGGCCATACGAGCCAGCGTAAGCAGCGTTTCGATGCGCGCCGATACTTCATGGCAACGCTCCAACCGATCCGACAGCAATTCGCGCAACTCGTCGAATTCCTCGCGATTTTCCAGATCTTCGGCGATATGAACGAAAGCGGTTGGATGATCCGGGTTCAAGGAATTGACTTCCCGGAACAGCGCCAGAGCTTCATCCCGTTTCTCCAAACGTTCGCTAAGCACTTCCGCCGACTTGGCCATCGCTTCGATTTTTAAAGCTTCATCGCGGGTGCGCTCGTAAATACTCTGATAGAATTCCGTCAATTTCTCCCACTGCTCTTTTTCAGTGAGATAGCGTTCTCCCAACAGCAAGGCACGCCGGTTGGAACTATCCAGAATCAGACTCTTTTCGATGGTCGAAAGGATGTCTTCTTCGGCCTCGGGATTGTACAGGTAATAAATCCCGGCAATTTTCAGATAAATGGTGCTGGCCTCGCGCTTGTCGGAAACGTTGATAGCGTCTTCCAGGTATTTGCGCGTGAATTTTTCCCACTTCTGATCCAGGCTTTCCAGTTCTTCCAGCTTTTTCTTGGCGTTTTTAAAGCGACCATCGATTTCAATAGCCTTGCGCAAAAACTCGATGGCTCGTTGCGTTTCGAAGGGATCTTCCGCTAAAAGCAAGCCGACTTCGTTGTACAGGTCGGCTTTTTCCTTGTTGCCTTCAAGCAGTTGCTCTTCACGTTCCACTAATTCGATGGCGCGGTCCACCTGGAAACTTTTCAGGTAATAGGTCTTCAATTGCCGCAACGAAGACAGGTGATTCGGATTGACCTGCTGAGCCTGCACCAGATAAGCGATCTGCTTCTGTTCGTTGCCGAGCATCTTTTCCCACAGATCGGCAATCTCGGTGAGGCTGTCGGCTTTGTGGTCGATGTCTTCACTGTGTTCGGCTTCCTGCTCCAACAGGTGAATCAACTGATCCCATTGGTGGCTGTCGCGGTAGCGCGCCTTCAGTTCGGTCAGCGCCCGTTCGTTTTGAGGATCGTGATCCAGGACTTTCTGGTAGCATTCCTCCACGCGGTCGAACTTCGCCAGTCGCTCGGCGAATAGTTCCGCCGCCTGGAACAGCAATTCCGGAATCTTGGTCTCATCTGCGGTTCGCTGTGCCTTTTCGACATACAGATTGGCCAGTTCCCCCCAGCGCTCCTGATCTTTGTAGATCTTGGCCAGCGCTTTGAAGGCGGGCACATTGTCCGGTGAGGTTTCCAGAATTTTCAGATAGTTACGGATTTGCTTCTCCATACCGCCACCCTTTCATGTCCTGGGACTCATACCCGCAGACTGGCTGCGGTTGCCCCCAAAGAAAAGTCGGTAAACTGTTGCTCGATCGTTGACCACGTCGACAACCACTTACGGAAAGATCACTTTAGCAAGTGAACACTGTATTGTTACTGACAATCGCACCAAAATAGAGCGCATTGAGCATTTACCGGAATCGAGTTGGGTCGTTTTGAAAGCCTTGTTGAACAGCCAATAAGCTACCATTAATCGGGGGTTTGTCAAATTAATTGGTAGTGAAAGACGACAGGTCAAAGCCATCGAAAAGCAAGGTGGCAAACGTGCAGATTGCTGCAAAATCCCACCTCGATTGTCTGGAATGTGAATTCGGATTGGCAACCTGTGACACCACGGAATGGTCGAGTGCCACAGAAACAGGATTCCCTTATAGTTCCGATATGTTACGACACCGGCTTCAACGGAAATGTCGGCAGAATATCAATCGGAAGATCCGCCAGTCGGGCAATGCTGTTTTCCAATTCCACCGGCGGGCGACCATAGCGCTCCAGGAAGTCCGCAAGTTGCTGATCGCTGCCCGTGGCTTGTAACAGTGTCAGTTCCTGTAACAGTTGCTCCGTGGCTCCCAGCAGCCTCTCCGGCGACACGCCCAGGCCATCGCCTTTTTCCACAAACGCTCCCTTTTCCCGCAGGTAGGCATACTGGATCACGTTGGCTTTTCCGTGCGCTTCATGCAGCCCGAAACGGACGGAACGATGCAATCCCGCAAAGTAGGAGACACCGATAGTGCGCGTATCGAAGTCGGGCAGGCCGAACTTGCCGGAGTGTTTCAGCAGCAGATACAGTGCCCCGGTATCGGCTTTGGCTTCTTCCAAGGGAGTGTAGTGCTTGCCGCAGGCTTCGTTGACCCCCCGACCGTCTGCGCGATAGGCCGGTCCCAGGCCATGACTGATTTCGTGTAATAGAACGTGGAAAAAGAACGACTCGAAAGAAGCATACTGCACGTCCTGCGCCGAGAGCACCCGCTGGGCGATCGGGCGTGTACAAGCGTTGAACTTGGCCTGCATGACGTTGCGAATCATGATCTGCTTCCAGCCGACTCGTCCCCGCACACCGGCGTCGTTAGGCAAATTGAAAGCTGCCGCCATGATGCTGGAACGTCCCTCTCCCGCGGTAAGCAACTCATCGGCCACGATCATCGGTGCCATACCACCCACCGCCGGACGCGCTCCACCGGGACAGGGGAAACTGTTATGCAGTTCGGGTAAGGATTTTTCGATCTGCGCCAAGGCTTCGCAGGCTTTTACATCGACCATCAACAGCATCGCTTCGTAAAAGGCTTTGACACCCTTTAAGCCATCTTCATAGACTTCAAAGGGACCGATTACCAGTTCCAGCGGCGTATCGGTCAAACGCACCCAGTCGGCATCCGATTCCAACAGGTCGTAGTCACCCGCTAGCGCTTTCGCACGATTTCGAACGAATTGCTGCAATCCCGCGTGATCGATCTTTTCCGCCGCTTCCAATAGCGCCGCAACCACCGGTTTGAGATCGGAGGCGAAATGCTCGTGATAGGCAACGGCGATCAGATCCTCGCCCTGGCGTTTGACAACCGTGTAAGGGGAAAGCAACTCGGCGCGTTTATCCGGATGCACTTCCAGGTACGTATCCAGTTCAGCTTCCGTAAGGTCGCTTGGATACAAGGCTTTTCCCGCTTTCAATGGTGGAACGTTTTCGATGAACGGCTTGCCGCCCGCCAGATGATTGTAAGGCCCGTTGAAATAGCGGAAAGCGCGCCCGTTTAAGCTGTTCCACTCGTCGTTTTGTGTAAATTGCTCGGCCAATTGAACCACATGATCACCGAGTTGGCGACGGAACAGAACGTCAATACCGGAGAGCGCCTGAGCCAGAAAAGGCAGGGACTCGCGCACGCCTTCGGAAAGTCGATTCATTTCCGCCTGCAAGGAAATCGGGGCCAAACGATCGAACACCTCACGTTGTAGATCCGTCATTGCGACCTCCTCGATAACAAGATGTGATTCGGATTACAGATTTTGCGCCTGCCAGATAAAGGTTCCGGCTTTGTCGATGTATCCCCAACTGGTTTCCAGATGTACGCGCGCAAGACCGTTTTCGAAGGGGAAGATCGCGTCGAACTGCGGCGGCACCACCACGTTTCCAGCGACATCGGTATAACCCCAGCTACCGGTACTGCGCACGATCGGCACCATCTGGTCGCCGACTTTCTTCATGACCTGACGGTCGCGGATGTTTCCGTATTCATCGCGTTCCGCGCCGATTAGCACCGCCGCCATTCCCTCGCTGAAATCATTGGCCTTGTCGAATTGCGGCGGAATGACCAGCTTCCCGGTTTTATCGATGGCGCCCCATGCGATATCCTGGCGCACCAAGGCGCGACCGCTGTTGAAGGAACGGGCTTCGTCGAACTGGGCAGCAACGACCAGTTTGCCGCTTTTATCAACATATCCCCACTTACCGCCGGAAAGCCCTTGTTTTCCGATATGCTGCAATGCACCCTGATTGACCGGAGCCAGCCCTTCGCCGAAATCTCCGGCAGAGTCGAACTGCGGCGCAATGGCAACGTTCCCGGTTTTATTGATATATCCCCATTTCGAACCGCCCTTGAAAACGGCCAGACCATCGGAGAAAGAATGCACGCTCGCAAACTTGGCTGGGATTGCCAGTTCACCTTTGGTGTTGATAAAACCATACTGCGTGCCAACGCGCACCCGCGCCAGACCATCGTGGAAATCCTCCACCTCGTCGTAAGTGGCCGGAATCACCAGTTTACCGCTTTTATCCACGAATCCCCATTTGTCGCTTTCCGTGCGTACGCGAGCCAAACCGTTTGAGAAAGAGAATGCCTGCCGATAGGTCAAAGGCACGACTTCCTCACCTTTCAAGTTGACGAAGCCCCACTTTCCAGCGAGCACGACGATGGCCAAGCCTTCGTGAAACTGGAAACAACCCTGGTATTTGGCAGCAATAACCGTATTGCCTGTGGCATCGATGAACCCCCAGTTTCTATCGTCGAGTTTGGCCGGGTAGAGCATACCGGCGGGAGGCGGCTCGATGGCTTTGGGCGCTTCCACTTTGGCTTGCGCCTGCTCGGCAACAACGGGTTTCGCCGTATCGGAGGCGGCAGGTGTTTCGCTTTTGCTGCAACCGTAAACCACAAATAAAAACGACATCATTAAAAGAATCGTAAGATTTCGCATAAACATGCTCCAATCGTTGAAGATCTGATAAAACCCATGGTGCTTCGAACGCCCGAAGCAGTAACGTTCTGTTTTACCCAAGCAAGAGATTGGGATCAACCCTTTTTTACGGCTGAATGGCGTTGAAGTCAAGGATAGCCGCTTTGCCGCCCTTTTCGAATAGCATCGCTTGCGCAAACAATTTCTTGCTCACTATAAGAAAGAACTATTATACTGCGCTATCGAGGATTCATGAAATGTCCACGAACGCTCGTTACAACGAATTCTCGTGAATTTCAAAAATACATCTATTTCCATCCGGGTATGGACAAGGACGTTAGGGCATGGTATGCAGTGCTAGGCGGAGCGTTCCGCCTCATACCGTCATTCACGTATTGATAGTTTTGGGAGAGAATAGCATGCAGGTGTACCGAATGGTAGCAGTGATTATCGTAGCTCTTTTTCTCTTGGGCTCGCTCATGCTCGGGTGCGATTCTCAGGGTTACGGACAGTTTCCCGATCCTCCCGCCGAAGAAACCCCATCGGACGGCGACACGGTGGATCCAGGCATGGTTGTCAAGGGCGTCGGCAGTTGCGCCGATCCGTTCTATCATGGCAGCGATGGTCGCGGAGCCAGCTACAGCTACACCGGCGATCTGGGGGATGCAACAAATGAAGTCACCGGCTCCAGTTGCGCCCCGGATGCCAACGCAGCCGCTCGCCGCGTAAATATTGCCGCGCTGAAAACGCTGGCCCTGCAAAGCAGAGTAGCCGATGGCGACGCTCCGGCTGATGGCGATGCGATCACCGATGGTGATGCCAGTGCTGATGGCGATGCTCCGGCTGACGGCGATGCGATCACCGATGGCGATGCCAGTGCTGATGGCGACTCTCCGGTAGACGGCGATGCGATCACCGATGGTGATATCATTGCCGATGGTGACACCCCGGTAGATGGTGATGCCATTACCGATGGTGACACAACCCAGGTAGATGGCGATGCCATTACCGATGGTGACATCATTGCAGATGGTGATTCCTCGGTAGACGGCGACGCAATCGCCGATGGTGACACCCAGGTTGACGGGGATGCCATTGCAGACGGCGACACGGCCCCAGTGGACGGCGATGCCGGCACGGATGGGGACGTTATCGCGGATGGCGATGCGGAAACCGATGGCGAAGCGCCGATTCCATTCGATCTCGGCGAGGGACCGGATATCGCTCTCAAACTTCCCTTGGGCGATGGCGACATCTTAAAGGTTTCCTTCACCGGCACGAATTTCGATGCCATGATTTACGTGCTACGCTCCAGTTGTGACGACGAAGCCAGTTGCGAAACCATCGTGGATGCAACCGGCGTGGGCGAAGAAGAAATGTTGGAATTCCGCCCGACGGAAAGCGGCGACTACTTCATTATTCTGGACAGCAAAGAAAGCGACGCCAGCGGCGAATACACCTATGGATACGAACTGGAAAGCCTGCAATGCGAGGGCGTCGGTACACAGCCGGAAGATGGCTTTGCCGGTGCGGCCTGTTCGGAAAGTGCAGAGTGTGAAACGGGCATGTGTTTGAATGAAGAAACCCTGACTCCGCTATTGGGACCGGGTATCGTCGTTCCCAACGGCTACTGCTCCCGATTGGGTGCCTGCGATGAAAGCGTCGGCGGCTTTACGGTCGGTGCAGGCTTCATCGGTCCGGACTTCTCACTATTCAAGCTTTGCCTGCGTCCCTGCGACACCGACTGCGACTGCCGCACGGCGGACGGTCAGGTTTGCCTGGACCCGATGAGCTTCGTTGAAAAGGGTTTGATGGACGAAGAGACGGTCACCGAATACTTCGGCGACAACAATGCGTGCATGCCAGGAGATCTGGTCAGCCTGATCGAACAGGGATTGCGCGAAAATCAGTAAGAATCGATTGGGGAGTTCATCTCCCCATTACACACAAAAAGCCCGCTTCCATGCTCGGAAACGGGCTTTTCTTTTTCGGATCGTCGAGGAATTTACTCCAGGGTGATCGCGCCGACCGGACAAATGTCCACGCACTCGCTGCACTCGGTGCAACTATCCGGGCTCACCACGACGGCAACGTCGTCCTGCATTTCGTAGCAGTTGGGGTCTGCCGGACACACGGCTTCACAAGATCCACATCCTTCACACAAGCTCGCGTCTACCACCGTTGCCATTTTATCCTCCTTTAAGGGAAAAAAATGTTCATGCCAACATGAAATCCACACTATCTAACAGCGAATTTGGTATCACTGGAACCGAAGCACGTCAAGGGAAAAAGACAGCTTTCCTGTAGCTTCCTATGCAATTGACCCTCATTCTTCTGTAATATCATTTAGTTACACCAATATCAGGCGCGAGCCAAAGTCACACCCACCACGCGCGCCCCTTCTTTCAACAACGGCTTGGCTGCCATGGCCAAGGTTGCACCGCTGGTGGCGACATCATCTACCAGGAAAATCAACTTCCCTTCAATGGACAAGCTCTCAGCCGCAGCAAAGGCACCCTTTACATTCTCCAGGCGTTGCTGCACTCCGCGCCCTTTTTGCGAGGGCGTATCCCGAATGCGCCTAAGCCAGCCGGGACGATACTGCCCGTGAATCGCCTTGGCCAGCCGATGCGCCAGGATATCCGGCAAATTGAAACCGCGTTGCAACATCCTGGTTCTGTATAGTGGTACCGGCACTACGGTTGCCCGTTCGCCCGGTTGCAAAAGCGGACGGCATAGCAGTTCCAAACGCGTTCCTAGTATTGGAGCGATATCTTCGCGCTCGCCGTTTTTGATTGCCAGAATCATTTCCCGTAATGGTCCGGCATAGTGAGCCATTGAACGAATGGGAAAAAACGGTTCAGGTGTGCGATCTTCCAGGCAGATTTCACAAAGCCCCTCTTCCACGACCGAGCGACCGCAACGCGGACAAAGCGGTTCCGTCAGTTCCTCGATCAAACGCTCACATTCCGCGCAAACCGGCCAGCCTTGTCGGGTTACGAGGAAACGCCCGCAACTTGGACAGGTAGTCGGAAACAACAACATTCCGGCTTTGTCTCCAAACCAGCTTATGCCGGAACGAAAAATGGGAGCCACACTTCGGGCTCCCATCATGACTTTTCGAATTGGATTGGCTTGCTTACTCGCCAAGGATCTTGCGCACTTGATCGGCGTCCGGCGCATTGGGGGCCATTTTCAGGTACAGGCGATACTCCTGAATGGCCTGCTTGCTGTTGCCCAACGACGCATACGAAATTCCCAATCCGCGATGCGCCTGGGCAAATCCCGGATTGTATTGCAACGACTTCCGATACTCATCGATGGCGGGACCGAACTTCTTCTGCCGCACCATCGTGTTTCCATTGTTATAGTGTTCCAGCGCTTTCTTGCGACGATCAGCCGGAGACAATGCCTTGGAATCATTCTTGGCCACTTTCTTGGGAGCTTTGTTCTGCTTCGCTTTTTTCTGTTTTGCAGCGGCAAGGCGCTTGGCCTCCGCTTCTTGCCGTCTCTTTTCCTCGGCTAGTCGCTTCTTCTTTTCCGCATCCAGCCGCTCACGCTCGCGCTGCTGTTGCGCGCGTTTTTCCTGCTCCAGTTTCGCGATACGCGCCTCTTCCTGCTGACGCCGCTTGCGCTCCTCATCTACTCGACGTTGTTCTTCCTGCTGACGTTGCGCCTCCAGGCGCTCGGCTTCTTCTTTTTCCTTTGCCAAGCGTTCCTTTTCCGCTTGCTCAGCGGCCAGGCGTTCCTGCTCGGCTTTTTGATCTTGCTCCGCTTTTTCCGCCGCCAACCGTTCCTGTTCGGCCTTTTCCGCAGCTAAGCGCTCCTGTTCAGCCTTCTCCTGTTCAGCGTTGGCAGCAGCAGGATCTTCACCAGGACTTCCCTGTTGGGCCGCAACAATCGCTTCAACCTTCTCACGCGCCAAGCGCTCAGCCTCGGTTTCCTCGACTTCGTCAGTCGCCTCGACAACCGCCACCTGATTTTCTTCGGCAGCCTGCTGCTCGGTGCCCAGATCGCCCAGCGAACGCGGCTTATTGGTTTCATCGATTTTCAGGCCGATGGCATCACGTTCTTGTTCCTGCTGATCGACAGCCTGATCTTCCACATACAGCATGTCGCCTTCGTTCACCTGTTTGCGACGCGAGATGTTGTCGTGAATAAACCACGATAAGGTCGCTCCGACACCGATGAACAAAGCGACCACGATTCCGATATAGAAAAGCTGTCGACTTCCCTTTTCCTCTTTGCTGTCCAGATCGGAGAAATCAATCGGTTCGACGTCTTTTTTGTAATCGGCCAGGCTGGGCTTCGAATCGAAGAAACCGGCAACCGCTTCGTGATCTTCCTCACCTACCAGATGATGGTGCTCTTTCCCTCCGGGTTTTCCCTTGGGTTGCGATTTCGGCTCTTCCTTGGCAGCGACTTTGGGCTCGTCGGAGGGTTTGGGTTTGGCCGGTTCAACGATGGCCTGTTCTTTGCCTTTCCCTTTTTTACCCTTCGACTTTTTATTCTTTTTCTTTTTTTCTTCTTCCTTGCGCTTGCGCTCGGCCTCGTCCTTCTGCTTCTTTTCTTCCTCTTCCTTGCGCTTGCGCTCAGCCTCTTCCTTCTGCTTCTTCTCTTCTTCTTCCTTGCGCTTGCGCTCGGCTTCTTCCTTCTGCTTTTTGTCTTCCTCTTCCTTGCGCTTGCGCTCGGCCTCTTCCTTTTGCTTCTTCTCTTCCTCTTCCTTGCGCTTGCGCTCGGCCTCTTCCTTCTGCTTCTTCTCTTCTTCTTCCTTGCGCTTGCGTTCGGCCTCTTCCTGCTGCTTTTTGTCTTCCTCTTCCTTACGCTTACGCTCGGCCTCTTCCTGCTGCTTTTTGTCTTCCTCTTCCTTACGCTTACGCTCGGCCTCTTCCTTCTGCTTCTTTTCTTCCTCTTCCTTGCGCTTGCGCTCAGCCTCTTCCTTTTGCTCTTTTTCCTGCTCCTGGTCGCTGGATTTGGCCGAGATGATCGGAGCCGCATGCACGGCTTCTTCTTCCTGCTTGGATTCACCGGAATCCGGCGTAAGGATCTCGGCCTGGTATGCCACCTCGAAATAGGTACGGCAGATCGGGCAGGTCAGACGTTTCTTTCCGCTCGGAGGAAAATCTCCACCATCGAACGAAACCTGGCAGCGCGGGCATTTAACATCCATGATTACTACACTTTCAGAAGGACTCATAAGAAAGACCATAGAATGGTTGGGAAATTCTACCCAAGAGAGAAAACCTTGTCCAGAACTTTATGGAATTGCGATAGTTGTCTTTTCATTTACCCCGTGAACTCTTTACGCATTGCATCAATTCCTCTTGAAATCCGCACCTCAAGTATGATATGAAAGCGGCAATGTACTATTCCATGCTTGTATGGCGACAACCGCGAATTCCACCGGAATCACTATGACAATCGGAATTCGTTGAAATTCGAGCATAAGCCGTTCACAGTGAGCAACAAACGGCGTCAACACCCGAGGAAAGGAGTACCATGTCTACCCCCAAAACCGTCGCAATCGTTGGAGCAACCGGCGCAGTCGGACGCACCATGCTGCAAATTTTACAGGAAAGAAACTTCCCTATCTCGAATTTACTGCTGTTCGCCTCCGAGCGTTCCGCCGGGAAACAAGTCGAGTTTAGGGGAGAATCCATTACATTGCAAACGATAAAACCCGGTTGTTTCAAGGGAGTGGATATTGGTTTGTTTTCCGCCGGCGCATCCATATCGCAAACGGCGGCTCCGCAGGCGGCAAGCGAAGGCTGCGTGGTGGTCGATAACACCAGCGCGTTTCGCTACGATCCGGAAATTCCGCTGGTCGTACCGGAAGTCAACCCGGAGAAAATCGCGGAACATAACGGAATCATTGCCAATCCGAACTGTTCCACCATTCAGATGCTTGTTGCATTAAAGCCGCTGCACGATGCCGCCCGTCTGACCCGTTTGATCGTCAGCACTTATCAGGCCACCAGCGGCGGCGGTTGGAAAGCCACCCGCGAAATGCTGGAAGGCACCCGCGCCGATCTGGCGGGAGAACCCTATGATTACAAGGTGTTCGCTCATCCTATCGCCTTCAATGCGCTGCCGCAGATCGACGTCTTCCTAGAGGACGGTTGGACCAAGGAAGAGATGAAAATGGTCTGGGAAACCCACAAAATCCTGGGCGACGAAAACATCGGTGTAACGGCCACCTGCGTACGGATACCGGTTAAAAACGGTCATAGCGAGAGCGTTTACGCCGAGTTTGCACGTCCGGTAGAAGTTCAGGAAGCTATTTCGTTGTGGGAGAAAATGGATGGCGTGCAGGTTGCCGATGATGTGGCGAACAAACTCTACCCGCTCGCCAGTACGGCCAGCGGCACGGACCCAGTTTATGTGGGCCGCACCCGCAAAGATCGAGTCAATCCCAATGCTCTTAATTTCTGGTGTGTATCCGATAACTTACGCAAAGGCGCGGCATTGAACGCCGTACAGATCGCGGAAAAACTGCTCTAGGCTAGGTATTAGTCATTTTTACCGATTCCAAGAATGTGTGCCATAGTCTTACGCGATCGAAGATCGTGGAAGGCTGTGTGTCTTCAATAGGTTACACACGGCCTCCCGGAATTTCCATTCCGTGAGACCATGGCACATCACTATTATTCGATGGACAGGAATGATCAAATAAAGGCTATAGCAGAGCTTACTCTTCCGAAGTGCTGTTTTTTGCTTTGCGCCCGGCTCGCGGATGGGCGTTGGTATAGGTGCGCCGGATCACTTCCCGATCCAGGTGCGTGTAGATTTCCGTGGTGCCGATATCGGCATGACCCAACATGGCCTGCACCGCTCGCAGATCCGCACCATGTTCCAATAAATGAGTCGCAAAGCTGTGGCGCAGCACGTGCGGTGAAATTTTACGAGTAATTCCGGCTAATAAGCTGTATTTCTCGACCAGCTTCGTAACGGCGTCGCGTGTCAACCGTTTACCGCGCCGACTGACAAACAGAGCAGGGGAGGGCTTACGGGGATCTTGCAGCAAGGATCGCGCCTGTTTCAAATAGCGTTCCACCGCCTGCCTGGCGCTTTCACCCATCGGCACCAGTCGCTCTTTTTTGCCCTTGCCGAAGGCACGCAAAAACCCGGCCTCCAGATTTACGGCGCTCACATCCAGATCGCATAATTCCGACACGCGCAGCCCCGAAGCGTAAAGCACTTCGAAAATCGCCAGATCCCGCAGTCCCAATGGAGTTTCCACATCCGGTGCGGCAAGCAGCGCCCGGATTTCCTCTTCGGACAGCACGCGCGGCAGCTTGCGCCCGGCTTTGGGAGAATGCACGTCGGCACTAGGATCGTGCTCACAGACGTTTCGCTTGATCAGAAAACGATGAAAGCCGCGCAAGGCGCTGGTCATGCGGCTACGGGTGCGCGCTCCCAATCCCTGTTCGCTCAAATCCGCCAGAAAATCCCGAACGTCCTCCCGCTGAATGCGAAGAGGCGTTTCGATGCCGCGTGTTTGCAGAAAATCCAGATAGCGTGTCAAATCGCGGTTATAGGCGGCAAGCGTATTGGCAGACAAGCGACGCTCGATCTTCAGATACGCGCTGAATTCGTCCAGTGCCCGATCCAGGTTCCAGGCATTCATGGCTTGTTTGCATTGAAGGGTTCGGGGCTCTTTAGAATCATCGGCTCGCCCAACTCCATCGGTTCGAAATCGGAGCCGTATTCCATCAGCTGCAGATCGTAGGTGATCGACATGGCGCGCACGATACCAAAGGGCGGCACATCTTTGGAAGTCCACACTTCCATCACTTCATCTTCCGTATAGCGGAAGCGTCCACGCTCGGCATCGAACCGCCCGGCGGGAACTTCGACTTTTTCCATTCCCAACTGGGCGTAACGCACCGGCTTTTCCCGCGTCAATGAATATTCGGTCGAGCTGTCCGGCAGTTCCACCGCCGGATGATCTCCCATCTTGACGACCAGGCGATCCACCTCGTGCCGACCGGTCTTGTCGATTCGATACAAAACGCCGATTTTAACCTCGGTGCCGCTTTTACTGGTAGTGATGATTTCGATCCAGTAGCTGTTTTTGGCAATCGCGCCACGCCGCGGTCCGATACCGACCAGAATTTCCCGACTCTGCTGCTGGATCTTTTCTTCCAATCGATAACGCGCCCAACTTCCCGGTACGGGATCGAAAAGCATTTTGTTGTTCAATAGAACATCGACTCCCGCCAGTGTGTCGCTTTCCGGTTTTTCCGGTTTCGTCGCTTTTTTAGCCGCAGGAGTACCACTTGGTTGTTCGACTGTTGTTTCCACCTTTTCGGGTAGCTGTTCCGCATCCTGCGCCCAGCATGGGAAGATCATGAACCAAACGACAATCGCCGCTAAGAAACCCCTTAACCGCATGTTCTATTTCCTTCCCAAAATGAAACCGGAACGCTGACGCAAAGTCAGAATCGCCAGAATTTCAGAGAGTTCTTCACGCGCCTGCGACTGCTCCGCCCGGAACAACTCCGTTTCGGCATCCAGCATCGTGAGGTTGTCCACCAGGCCGACATCGTACTGACGCTTGACCAGTTCATAGTTTTCCCTGGCCAGTTCCGATTGCTTGATCGAAACGTCCAGTTTCGCACGCGCTTGATTCAAATTCAGTTCCGCCTCGCGCACCTGATTGGCGATCTGCTCGGCCAATTTATCCGCTTCGATCTGCGAGGAACGGGTTTTACTGGCGGTTTCCATGATATCCGCAACCTGCGTTCCGGCTTCCAGAATCGGCAGATTGGCCATGAACATCACCTGCCAGCTTGAATTGGAATTGGAAAAGCCGCTGGCGTTGGCCCAACTATAGCTTCCTTGAATTGAAAAGTCCGGTGCGAATTTCAGCCAGGCATCGGTGTTGTTGCGATCTGCAATCACCACGTTTTCTCGCATCGCCCGCAAATCCAAACGTTGTCGCTGAGCGTTTTCCACCAGTGAAGGTACGCTGCCTTCCGGTTGCTTGGCCACGATTTCCGGCAACACAACGCCAAACGTTTCCGGGCGTCCGATCAAGAACCCCAATCCCTGCCGGGCCAGATCGCGTCCGGCGGTGGTTTCCGTCAGTGCCTTTTCCGCTTCGGCGATACGCATCTCGGCGCGCAGCACTTCCAGGCGCACGCCTTTACCGGCTTTGACCTTGTTTTGTGCGCTCTTTAAATGATCTTGCGAGCGTTCCAGGGCTTTCTCGGCAACGTCAACCAGCTTATCCGCCTGCAACACCGCATAATAAGCCGCCGTAACCGAATACAACAGTTCTGACTCGCCGTGGCGCTTCATCAAATCCATCACATCCACACCACTATCGGCATTCATGATCAGCGGAATCGAACGTGGGTAGAACAGCGGCATGGTCGCAGTCAACGAAGTCGAATAACCCCACAAATCCTGGATCGTCATCTGCTCGGTGGACTGCAAGGTCGCACAGGAAGAAACGTCGCCCTGATCGCAGGCGGTCTGTAAGAGATCCATATCGCTGTCGGATGGAAACTTGATGCTCTTGTCGTGGCGTGTGATCGACCCGCGCAGGTAGATACTGGGCAGCAGCATCGTGCAGGCGCGAATCAGGGTAATGTCCGCCCGCTGTTTTTTCTCCACCAGTTCCTTGATATCGTGATTGTTTTCCAGCGCCAGCCGCTGCGCCTGATCCAGGCGGATAATCTCACCGGCCTGCGCGTTTGCCGCCGCCATGATCCAACACAACAGGATCGCCACTATGCTGATTATCCGAGCACGCATGACTTGTGCCTCCTGTACATCACGGAATTTCGCCGCCCCGTACAATCAGATGGGACTTGCTCCGCCTACCAATCAGGCGAAAGGCCGATCGCGCATCCGGGCGGCAATCGCTCCGACGTGACGGT
Source organism: Myxococcota bacterium (assembly GCA_965140415.1). Classification (GTDB taxonomy): domain Bacteria; phylum Myxococcota_A; class SURF-8; order SURF-8; family SURF-8. The sequence continues at coordinate 508,129 of OZ223209.1, read as the reverse complement.
CAAAGCGAACTTTGATATTCTTGTTCTTGTCGCCGATGTAATTCTCGAACTCGAACCAATGGGTGGATTTCGTGTAATCGATGTCATCCGGCACCTTCGAGAAGATTTCCTTCTTTAAGAAATCTTCTGCGGTAAAAGGCTTTCCGAGCAAACCGGACAACTTACCCAACCCATTGAATACACGCTCGAACTTGGTAAACAAATCCACCTGGCTGGGATAGCATTGCAACGCCTGGGCTTTGACTTCCACTTCCTTTTCCGTCAGTTCGATGGCGTGAATGATGCCTTTGTAGCGGGGATGAAAACGGAACGGCAGCAGGATCGTGTACTCGTATTCAGGCAGATGATAAAAAGCGATCTGTTTTTCCTGTTCGCTATTGATCTGGCGAATGGCATACCCGGAAAGGAAATGTACCAAATCGTGTTCGGGATGCCCGTTCTGAAAGGCTCCCGACCACACCACATCCGGGTTGAATTCTTTGATTTCCCGGTAGATTTCACAGCCGATCTTGTAAAAGAAATCCATGATTTCTTCGGTGCGCTGCGGCGCAAGCGTCAAGTCGACGAAATTGTCGTAGATCTCGATTTCAGAGTAATCCATGCAGCGGCGCAACGACAGCGAACGTCCCAGCGTGGTCAATACGGCATCCGTTTCCGCTTTGCGGATTTCGGCATATTCCTTCGGGTCCGCATTGACGAACGGTGCCAGCCCATCGCCGTTGGTCGTCCATAAAAAGCGGCAATCCTCGCCCCAGCGCTGGATCAAACCGCAGTACATGATTTCATCGTCCTGATGAGCGACCGAGAGCATATGCCGGGTGGACGGGTCGAAAAGGTATTCGGGATACGCTTGAATCTTCACGGGAAACCTCCTTTGCTCGCCCCTCTGATACCCCAAAAATGCAGGAAAGTCAACGAGCAGGATTGTCGCTAGTCGCTCATATCATCCCTGTCGGGCATGTTGAGCTTCAGAAAATCGTTCCGATCCAGAAAACCGCTCCACAGGCGACACCGACATAACGCTGCAACAGGCGCAACCGCGAAAGAGAGGAGACTTCGACAAAGAGGCAGGCGAACGGATAGATTCCGCTGAATAGCGCAAGTATCAGAGCAGGCACAAACAGGATCGACGTTTCGTGAATCCAGCCGAAACCCGCCATGCACACCGCCGCACAAAGTCCGAGCGAAGCGGAACCGTATCGGGCGAATTCATTACCGAACACCACAACGGAGGTGCGGATGTTGTCGCGCCGATCTTCTTGGCGGTGAGTGGCTTCATGGATCAACTGGTTTTGTATCAGCAGTAACGAAAAGACGCCTAACAGCCAGGGCGCGGCGGCAACGAGCGAAAACTGTCCACCTAAAAGGGCTACCGGAAGAAAGATCCACAGATTGGCCAGAGTGCCGATCACGGGAAAGCGTTTCAGCCTGGGACCGCCAGAGTACAAATAGCTACCGATCACTCCACTAAGCATCGCGATCTGTGAGGATGCGCCACACAACCCCGTAACAGCCAAACCAAGAGCAATCAGTACAATCCATGCCAGCCAAATACCGACATGTCCCACGCCCAGGTATTCCCTTAGCGCTTCCCTGTTCCACTTGTAAAGACCGCTGTCTTTGTATTCGTTGTAGCCATAGGCAAACGCCAGATAAATCGCAGCGCCGATCAGGGCGGAAACCAAACAGACGCCATTGAACTCCGCAAATGAGATAGTCATCAGCGGCAGAAACAGAAAATGCAGCCAATCCGTCGGGCGCAGTAACTTGAACCATGCTGTTGCAATTGGAGACATATTGATGAACGTCACTTTCGGTTCCATTTCAGAGCGTTCACAATACTCGAAGGCGACAGGTTGAGCAAGCGTGTGTTTTCATAATAAGGAGCAATCGAACAACCTTGGCAGCAGACCGCGCTTAGATGCTGCATGGCGAGAGCGGGATTGTTTGGATCGACGGAGATTGCGTCGGAAAACGGCAGCATACAGCAGGGCAAGGCCCGCCCGTCGGGGAGCAGGGTCACAAAGGTTTCTCCTGCCGTGCAAGGCTGCTCGGCATCGAACAGACGATTTTCCGCCAGTCCGCGAAGATAGGCATGGGAATTACCCACCGGTCGGCCTTGTTGCTTCCACTGTTGCAGGGTGCGTAGCGCTTCATGAAGCTCCACTTCGGACAAGGTCCGTTCGAAATCGGTTCCCTGCCAGCCCTGACGAATCTGCACCGGCTGGTAAAACACACCCGCCCCCAACTGCTCACCGAGTTTCAGCGGTTCTTCCAGCTGCGAAAGATTATCTTTATGGACGGGACAGATCAGCCCGATTTTCCATTTTCTATTGCGCCGTACCGCCTCGATTCCGGTAACGACCTGCTCGAATGACCCTTCACCGCGCACCTTGTCGTGAGTTTGCCGATCGCCTTCGATCGTACACAGCAGATAATCCACCTGCCGGATTTCATGCAGGCGCTGCTGCAATAACGCACCGTTGGTCACCAGACTGGTGATGAATCCCTGCTTTGCGGCACAGTCGGTCAGTTCCGGCAAATCGGGACGTAACAGCGGCTCGCCGCCGGAAAGGCTAAGGCGGATCGTCCCTAGCTGTCGCAGTTGCGGTAATAAGCGTAGCCAGTTCTCTTTGGGCCATTCCTCGAATTCGTGCCGGTGAAAATCGCAGTAGGCGCAGCGATAATTGCAGCGCATGGTGATCAATGCGGTGACATGCGACCAGAGGCTGCGCTTTGTTGCACGCGCAAGCAGCAGTTTGGCCAATCCGCCGGCAACGGTCGTCGGGCGCATGACTACTCGCACCCCGGCATCACCCAGACGCCTACCGGAATTTCATCGCTCGTGTAATACACATGAGGAAGCTCCTGGTGCGGAATCTTCACGACACCCCAGGTATCGAAGCGAACCGCTTTGGCGAATGCCTGACGGCATTCCCTACGCATACCGCTGGGCGGCACCTGATTCAACACGCTGAAGCTCTCGTTGGCATCATTCCACAACCCATCTAGAAACCGAGCCTGTTCATCCGGTGACAGATTCATCACCATTTCAAACATCTCAAGCGCTTCTCCACTGGGAGTCTGCTCCACCAGCGAATAGGCAAAACAGCGCAAGTCCTGCAACACGTAGCAGATGTTATCGCTTTCCTTTGCATCGCGTTCGTGAACGAAGGACATTCCCGGCGGATTGCGGAAGGAGGTCGGCCAATCGAAGTTAGGCGACTCTTTCGCCTTGTTTTTCACTACCAGCGCCCGGCTTGCATTGGAGTAATTCATTCGTGCACGCTCGACGATTTCATATTGCTGCTGCAACGGTTCCGACTCTACAAGGGTCTGCATCAATGCAGGGAGCGGCCATAAAAGCACCAGGGCAAGCGCCACGAAACCGGCAATGCGACCGAGAGAGGTTTTCTTCAATGCCTCCAGTTGAAATGCCGCACCGGCACCCGCCAACGGCAACAACAACGCAAACAATGGCAGGCGGAATCCGTATTCAACGCCGTAACCCGGATGCACGGACATTCCCAGCGTCATGACAAAACTGATCGCGGCTCCTGCCAGCAAAGTAAGCAACAATGGCTGACGGCTTTTTAGCGCCACGATGGCACCGGAAATCGACAACAGCAGCAACGGCAGCGACTCATCCAAGCGAAAGAGCGGATGGTTCTTGAAAATGAACGTCACGAGTTTCAAGCTCGAAAACGGAATGGAAAACATCGCCACTACCGAAAGCCGCTCGCTCTTCTGGTTAAGCATGATCAGAAGAACAATTCCCATCACAGCAACTAAAGAGGCGATGAGCACCCAGTGCTTTTTCTGCAAACGCCACGGAGAAACCGCTTTGCGGTTTGTCAAGACCAGATAAAGCGCAATCATGATGGGCCAGAACAGCAAACTCTGACGCGAGAGCAAAGTCAGAATCGTTGTACAGCAAAGCAGAACCAGGCAGATAATGTGCTTTCTATTTCCAGCAACAAACTCCACCAGCGCATACAAAGCCAGCATACCGAAAAAGACTCCGATATTATGGGCATCTTCGGATGCGGCGACACGCACAAACAGCGGGTGCAATGCGCCGATGGCAATTGCCGCAGCCGCTGCAAAACTACCGGAAACCCGATAGGCCAGCGCAGCGGCCAACAACAGAATTCCCACATTGGCCAGACTGTTCAGCAGAATCAATCCCTGCCACTGCAAACCGAACAGCGACTCCCAGACGCCCATCAGTAAAAACGATCCCTGACCGTAAGCGCTTCGGTAATCGGCAGGTTGAGGAAAAGAATAGATGTTGTCCAGCAGGTCATACCCATGCAGATTCGCATGAATAAAAGCCGGTGGGGCATACAGTCTAATGGCCAGTAATCCACCGGCCAACACGACCAGCATCAGCAGAATCGTCTTGAAACGCGAAGGCAACGGCTTTTCCGCACGTTCCTGCACGTAATCGATCAGGCAATACAATGCGGCGCTTAAACAGATGGCGCATACAAGCTGATTGACAATCATGTTCATGCCTGCACCTCCTGCGTCCGATAAAGCAGGTTGTACAGACAGGCCGGTGTCAGGCGATCGTCGGCCCAGTAATAGCGGCTGCACATGCAGGCATCGTCGATATCCAGCGAGTCGCGTTCGCGAAAGGTTTCGATGGTGATGTACAACAGGCTGTCGTGTGGGTGCTCGTCCTGCTCGAACGGCTGCCATTGCAGCAGTTTTCCCAAAACGTCTTTGGCCGCGTGGACGTGAGAAAATAGCTGCCCCAACGAACGCGGCAGGCGATTGATCGGCCAGACACCTTGCTCGTTTCGGGTGGCCAATAACGGCAGAAAACAACGTCGGGGTGCCAGATGTTCCAAGCGGCTGCTGCGATGCAGGCGCGCCATCCAGGAAAACTGTGTCAGGAAATCCCGGCGTCCGATACGCCCCTTTGTCTGCCGAAACAGCAGATCGCAGATGTCCGCCGCTTCCAATCCGGCCCGATTTTCGTTAAACGACCAATTTCCCTGATTGGCTGCGGGTAAGAACGAGACCTGTCGCACCGCCGGAGTTCGCTGCGCAAAGGCCAGCAAATCACCTAATTCATGATCGTTGGCACCGGGATGGATCACGCAGGGCAACACGATATGCAACCCGGCGTCGGCACAGTTTTCCACCGCCTGCCGACGAACCTCCGCCAAAGGACACCCTCTCAACGTTTGCAGCGCAGTATCGGAGAGCGAATCGAACTGAATCATCGCCCAGCGCAGCCCGGCAGCCTTCAACTGCTGCACGTAGGCAAAATCCGTCAAAGTCAACCCGTTGGTCAACAGCTTGACCGTGTACCCGTGTTCCGTGAGCGTTTGAATCCATTCCGGCAGATCCGAACGCAAGGTGGGTTCTCCGCCGGAAAGATAAATCAAGGGACGCTGTTTGAGGGTTTTCAGAAAGTGCAGGAAATCGGCCAGCTTCGGCTCCGAGCGTTCGTCGTGGCCAACGCTGGCCAGACAGCAGGTGCAACGAAGGTTGCAGCGCCCGGTGACATCCACAAACACCCCATTCAGGTGAGGAGCATCCGAAGCAAAACGCAGGGCAGAAGAAAACGGCGGAGTCAGGTGCTTGTCGATAGCCCGGTAGAAATCCGGATGTTTGCTGATCAACGCTTCCGACGCACCATGCTGCGGGCAATGTTTATGCAGCACGATCCGGTCACCCTCGTGAATGACTTCGGCGCGGACCATTTCTCCACATTGTGGACAGATCCCGCGTGTACTGCGCAAGTGCATCGACTTCATGGCTTTGCCTCCCGGCGGCGAAGCCTCACTCCACCAAGTAACCAGCCCAAAGCGATGAAACTCACCACAAACGAAAAAAAGGCAAATTCCGGTATGCCGCGCAAGGCCCAGCAAATGGCCAGAATGCATATCGTTAAAACGAATATTGAACCGGAACGTTCCACCGTAGGCACTTGGCGCAATTGAAGCATCAATCGAAGCAGGCCAACCAGCAATGCCAATGAAATCGAGATTGCAACGTTCTGGCTTGACAGTTTTAGGTGGTTAGCCAGAATCGCTTCCAGTTCCGGTGTGGCTTTCTCCACAATGGATTTAGAACTGAGCCAGCCTTTCTTTAATGAATTCGGCTTTGAAACCATTTCCCAATAAGAGGGCGACAACTGCCCGCGAATGATGGAAGCAATTCGATCCTGTTGCCTTTGGGAAAGGCTCGAAGTGATATCAATCGCGATCTTTCCGGCGGATTCTCTTGTCACCTTCACATCTAACGGAGCACCCGAAACGGAAAGCTGAAGCAAAAGACTCCCTTGCTCTGCCTGAAATCGCACCATCCGAACCCCATCAACCGACTTGAACGACTGGTCGAGCCTGCCGAAAATTTCTTGAACGACCTCGGCTTTCAGCACCCACTGGCGGGTCTGGTTCATGGACTGTGGAGTCGAATTGTCACAATAGGCAATCTGCTCTTGCCCAGCTATTATTGGAAAAACAGCAATCATAACAGCCGCGAACAATAATTCCTTGCTCCGCATACTTTCGAACATATGCACCATACGAATCAGCCTCAACTTCAACTGTTCATGTTTTGTCTTTGTATTCTTTGGCGGTCCAATTCAACTAGATGTCGTATTTTTAACAAAATGTCAGTAATTGTCAATATCAAACGAACAATTCTTCAAATTTCGGAATTCGCCCGAAATGTCTCCCCTTTTTTGACTTAAAGTTACGTACAACAGGCTAGAATACGGAATAGAAGAAAAGCGAGAAAACTGTCACTCTGGAATCAATACCAACAAGAAATAACCACTGCTAAATGTCGTTTCGGGTGTGCTTTGTTTTCGGGATTCCACCAATCAACCAACCAAGCCCAATCGGCAGTACCGCAAGAGGCATTGCCACTAATTGAATGGACCCGCGTAGCGCCCAGATCATCCCAATCAGCAGCATAATCAACACCCAGATTCCGAAAGAGCGTTCGTAGCGTCGTTTGTTGTTTCTCCTCAACCACGGACGCATCACCGCCAGCAACACTCCCATGATCAATCCAAGGAAATGATAGACCGTCATGTGGGAGAGTCGGTTAATTGTTACAGCGAAAAGAGTCGACTCCGCCAAGGCCAGATTCACCAACTCCAACTGCTCCTGCTGATGCCCCCGCCAGGCAACAGGCTTGACAGTCCATAGAGAAGAGTCAATTGTCTTCATTAGTTCGCGTTTTAACCTGCGTTGATCTTCCGTAGCTAATGAGGGATCGAAATCGATTGTAACCTGATCACCTACGCGGTACAGATTTGCACCCACGCTACCGGAGGAGGTTTTCAGTAACAGCTTGGCCAAGCCTTGATCGGTGGAAAAAGACGTGATTTCATAACCGGGAAAATGACCGACAGTTTGTTTTACCGAGGAAAAGAGTTGATTGGTCGAATTCTCATCGAGAATCCAGGTATGTTGAACTTCTGCCATAGAAACAGTCGTTACAATGAAGTACCCTAAGATGAACGCTACAGCCAACGATGATCCAATCTTCAAAACAATCTATCTTTCAGCTTCAGCTACTACCACCAGGTGGCATACCAGCAAAACAGCAATAACACTAAAACAATAAACTGACTCGGTGTAAAAGTCAATGCCTATTTTAAATTATAATCTCGAAAATGATTGATATTATTTAGTTATTTGATTTTCTTTTTTAGTTTAGCAACCTATTCTACCTCATCTTTCATGCTTGATTGGTCTGTATTTTGTGGTTTGTTAAAGCAGAAGTACCGGTTTGCCGCAATGGAGACTATTACATTCAGTTGATTATTACAGAACGATATGATATTATTTGGAAATTTTGGAGGTTGTTTTATGCGCTGGCTGCGATTGGCATTACTCGGGTCGCTTGTAGCGGGATTCTGCGGGGTACTCGCGATCTTCGCGCTTTTCTGGTACTACAGCCAGGATCTACCCGATATCCGCACGGTTGAGGACTATCACCCCGCCCAGATCAACCGCATCTTCGCCCACGATGGAAGCATTCTGGGTGAATTCGGGGAACAGCGCCGCAGCCTGGTTCCCGTAGAAGAGATCCCGCCGCTGTTGCTCGATGCCCTGGTCAGCGCCGAAGACGCCGGATTTTATCAGCACGACGGCGTCGATTTTCTCGGTATTGCGCGCGCCATGATCGCCAACCTGCTGGCCTTGCGCGTCCGGCAGGGTGCCAGCACCATCACGCAACAGGTTTGTAAAAATCTGCTGCTTACGCACGAACGTTCCTTTGTACGCAAGATCAAGGAAGCCATTTTAGCCTATCGCCTGGAAAACCGGTTAAGCAAACAGGAAATTCTGTATCTGTACGCCAATGAAATCTATTTCGGAAACGGCTGTTACGGCGTGGCCGAAGCCTCACATTTCTATTTCAATAAACCCTTGAAACAACTCGACATCGGCCAGATCGCCTACGTGGCCGGTCTTCCCAAGGGGCCGGGAATTCTGGCGTTGAACCGCCATCCCGAACGCGCCAAAACACGTCAGCAATACGTCCTGAGACGATTGAAGGAATTGGCCTACATTTCCGAAGCCGACTACGCCCGTTTCATCGATGCACCGCTTGTTTTCACACCGCCGGAACAGATGGGCGAAGAAGCCGCCTACGTCGTGGAGGAAGTCCGCCGCCGATTGTCGGAGTTACTGCCCGAACAGGATGTGACGAAAAGCGGTTTGAAGATCATGACCGACATCCGGCCCGAGTTGCAACGCGCCATGGCGAAAGAACTGCGGGAAAATCTGTTCGATTATGAACGACGCCATGCCTATCGGGCCTTGCCGGTCCTACCGAAACAGCAAACCGACGACTGGAACGAGCAGATTCGTCAATTTTCGGAACGCTTCACGAGAAACGGAGGCCAAGCCGAAGTTCTGGCCTTCTCTGCCGAACATCTGCCGATGACGGAAAAATCCGTTAATGACGACATGCAGGAAAACGCCCAGAACGAAACGTCATCTTCCTTCTGGCGCACGATGATTCGCGTGGTCAGAGCGGAAAAGCTTTATTACGCTTACATCACCCAAATTCAGGACTCGCCACCCCGGCTAACGGTGCAACTTGGAGCGACACGAGGTTTCATCGAGCAGCCTGCCGCATCCTGGACTTTCTACAAAAAAAAGAAACGCCAGACGAAATTGTCTTCGATTTTCCAACTCAATCAGGCGATCGTTGTGGCGCTGGACGGCACACACCCGCCAGGTGAGAAGAACGCTGAAGCCATCGCCTTGAAATTGATGCAGGTTCCCGAAGCGCAGTCGGCCATGCTGGCTATCGACGTTCCAAGCCGCGCCATCGTTGCCATGATGGGCGGATTCAGCGCGGCGTTAAGTCCGTTTAACCGCGCCACCCAGGCGCTTCGTCAGCCCGGTTCCAGCTTCAAACCTTACGTCTATCTGACCGCGTTAAAAACCCATCGCTACACCCCGGCCAGCATCGTAAAAGACGAAGCGGTCACGTTTCCCATTCCCGGCTCCAGGCCCTGGTCGCCGCAGAATTTCAGCGGCAAATTCCGGGGTCCGATTCGTCTGCGGGTGGCGCTGGCGAATTCCGTCAATGTCGTCGCTGCGAAAATCATCAACGATATCGGCCCGGCAGCGGTCATCGAAACCGCTCGCGCCTTCGGCATCCACTCCAAGCTGCATCCGATGCTGAGCCTTTCGTTGGGTGCATCGGAAGTTCGATTGGAAGAGCAAGTCAACGCCTACGCCACCTTCGCCAATCGCGGCCAATACGACGATGACTACCTGATTCGGCAGGTGATTTCCTCTTCGGGCCGGATTTTGTATCGGCGCACGCCCAATCTGCGTCAGGCCATCGCGCCGGAAGAAGCCGCAATAATGGTTTCCTTAATGGAATCGGTAGTCAAAGAAGGCACCTCGCGCCGGGCACTGGCGCTCAAACGACCGGTGGCGGGAAAAACCGGCACCGCAAACGATCAGCGCGACGCCTGGTTCGTGGGTTACAGCGCCAAACTGGCAGCAGGAATCTGGGTCGGCTACGACGATCACCGGCCTTTGGGGCGCGGCGAAACCGGTGCACGGGCGGCATTACCCGGCTGGGTGGCGTTTATGAAAACGGCCTTGCAGAACGAAGCCGTGCAGCCCTTCCCGGTAGCGGCAGGTTTACTACATGCCTATATCGACCCGGAAAGCGGTGAACGGGTTAGCGGAGATGCGCCGGGAGCGCTGGAGGAAGTGTTTTTACCGGGAACGCTGCCACCTGAAAAAACGAGCGACAGCAACCCGGGAATGAGAGTTTCTCCTTGAAAGAGGGCTCACTTCCGTGGTGTCATACAAATTGCGAAAAGAGACTTGCATCTATAGATAAATGATACTAGAACGTGTTCGGCTTCCGGTCGGCGGCAGCAAATCATGCGATGAGGGACCGGATCGAAAAGGGTGAACCACCATGACGATGTGGAAAACGAACGACATCCATCTTTTTACTTGGCTGGCAATAGTGACACTGTTTTTTGTCAGTCTTCCGGCTATGGCTCAAACGGAGAGCGATGCTCCCGCCGCATCTTTAGTGGAAGCATTTACCAAATTGGGAACCGAGTTGGATCGATCCGACCGGCCTTTTTTGGCCCCGCAGGATCGTTTGCTCTTCTATGCGGATGTCACCGGCGTAGCGCAATCGCCTTTGGCGGCGCTGTTACAACGGGACGGTCGCCGGGCGCTGGTGCAATCGGGACGCTTCAAGCAGGTCATGACCCCCGCCGATGTCCCCTTTCCCATTCTCTCTTTAAACGAAGAAACTCTCGACCGGCTGGATAGGCTGGGCATTGCCTGTGTGCTGGATGTCTCCGCAACCGTCACCGGTGGACGGCTTTTATTGCGCGCCAGAAGCATCTGGCTGGAAGGACGCAGTTGGGCGGCCATGCTGCAAGATCCGCCCCTCTTCCCCGAAGAACGCACCCGAATCGAAGTAAAAGAATCGGCGCAGTGGTCGATTCTGGCGCAATCGGCGGATGAGATTCAGCCGTCACACATTGCCTGGCGCATGGACACCGTCGCCACCAGTTCGGGACGTGCACTGGATTTAACCGTTACCGATCTGGACAACGACCGTCAGGCGGATGTGGCGCTGTTATTTGAAGATCGTGTGGAAATCTGGCTACAGGAGGAAAATCACTTCGTTTTCCGCCATGCCTTTGCCCTCGACTCGCTGGACTTGCGGCTGCGTAGCGCCCGCTATGTCACCGGCTCCATGGCGGCCTGTCGCATGGAAGGTGAAGCCCGGCCCCAGATTTATCTGAGCAGAAACAACATGGCCAGCGGTCAAATCTTTCAGTGGAACGGGCGAAAACTCGTCCATCGCGGTGAATTTCTTGGCGTTCCGCTCGGTTGCACGAAAAGCGGCGCAGCGCTTGGGCAGTACGAAGCCGGTCAGGCGCGTTTTTCACCGGAAATCAATATCAGTAAAATCGGTGAAGGTGTCATGCACGGGCGAACCGTTGCGGCTCCTTTTGTCAGTGCGGCATTTCTTCCAAACGGCAATTATCTGCTAGTAGGCGAACGCGGAAACGTAACGGCGCATGGAATTCCGCTCGGTTCGGCGGCCCTGCAATGCGGGCAGCATCCGGCGCTGTTAGACGGCTCTCCTTCGCCTTTACTGGCCTGCTCGTTGGCGGAAGTGCAACCCGCGCGGGATCGCGTGATCATCTGGCGGTTGACAGCCGATGGCGCGGAGGAAGAGAGCGAGCAGGAGAAACAGCCAGGAGAGATCGTCGGGCTGGACGGTCAGCGCTCTTTGGCGGGAGATCTGATCTTTTCTGCGCGTTACGTACAGGGAAGCGATAAAACCTACATCGACCGCTACAGGCGTTAGCAGGGAGGCGGGTAAGATGCAAAAAACAACGAATCAAGTATGGCCGCTATTCTTTGCGCTGTGCGGCTTGTTGCTGACAGTGTGGTCGGGCCATTCCCAGGCCGCGCTGCCACCGGCAACGGGTGGACAACTAACCGTAATTCTTGCACAACCACTGGCCACACTGGACCCGGCGCTAGTGGAAACGCCCGGCGAACGTCAAGTCGCGGCTCTGATTACAGAACCGCTATTCGCGACGAACGGCAAACAGGTCAACGGTCGGCTGGTGCTTCGATATCAAATGGAAGATCAAGGGCGCTGCCTGCACCTCTGGCTTAAACCCGACGTTTTATTTCACGACGGGCAACGCCTGACGGCAGAGGATGTCAAAGCCAGCCTGCAACGCCTGCTCTCGCCCACGCTTGGCCATATGAGCGCACAACAACTGCACGCCATTGCGGGAAGCGACTCGTTTCGCAAAGGAGACACGACACAACTGGACGGCATCGAGATCGTCTCTCCGGTGGAATTGCGCATTCGACTGACACGTGCACAAACGGATTTTCCCCTTTGGCTCTCCGATCCGGCGACCGCCATCCTGCCGGAAAGACAGGCGAAACAGGAAAACTTGATCGCGCAGCCAATCGGCACCGGTCCTTTCCGTCTGAACAATTTCAGTGCGAACAGCGCCGCTCTGATTGCGTTTGATGACTGCCACAGCGGACGCCCCTTCATGGATCGACTCGCCTTCGTCGTCGCTTCCGATGAAAAACGGGAAGGCAATCTGCTTCGAAGCGCTTCGGCGCAGGCCAGTTTCGGTGGGCGGGTGAAAAGCCGCCCCGACTATCAACTCACGCTGGGTGCGATGGGCTCCGAAGTACTGCTGTCAGCATCGGATAAATCGGCGATTTCACAAGACTTCTGGTGGTCGCTGGTGGATTGCAAGGCGCTTGTAACGCTGTTCGAATCGCGCCGGACGGCTCCCTTTGCCGGCAAGTCGGCACCATCCAAACAACCTGTAATCGCGCAGAATCCGGCGCTGCAAGCCCTGTCGCAGAAAATACGACAAACGGTGGGGCAGAGTTGCAGCGGCTTTTCTCCGGATCTGAAACGCGCGAAAAAGCTCTATGAAGAAAGCGGAAAGAAACCGCTGGTGCTGTTGGTGCGCGAAGACCAAACGGAATTGAAACGCATGGCCCAGCGTGTGGCCTTGCAGGCGGCGGAGGCCGGAATCGAGATTCATGTCAACGCCTTGCCAGCTATGCAACTTGCCCAGGCTCGCGCAGGCAAAGACTGGTCCGCCACGCTCAGCATTCGCCCGGCCTTTCACTTCCCGGACGATCGCAGCGCCAAAGCAGACGTTGTGCTGTATCACCTGCTGCCGCAAATGCTCTGGCAATCTCGAAAATGGAGTTCCACTGCCTTTGATGTCTGGGGCGTGTTGGATCTGGCCTCGCTTTATAGGAGACAGCCGTGACCCTGCGCACTCGCCTGACATGGCTGACACTGGCCGCCATAATCGCATTGGTGGGATTGACCGTCATCCTGCTGCTGTGGCTGCCCGACGGGGCGGAAGAACTCTTGCGGCGCGAGGCGCAGTCTTCCCTGCAACAAGTGGTAAAACAATATCCGGAGGATGTCGCCCGCTTGGCCGAGGCGAATCGAAAAGCCTTGGAGCGTCTGCAATCCGAGGCGGAACTATTGGAACTTTCCAGGCAAACGGAAGTGCAGGTCGAAGAGCTGGCAAAGCATGTCGACCTGGCTCATCGACTGGCCCAGAAAGTCGGCCTGCCCAACCTGATCGTATTGGATGCCAACGGCATCTGCCGCACTTTGACGCCGGATGAAGCGAAAATCGGGTTACGCGATCTGCAAAGTCTGGAACTCGCCAAGCAGGCGGGCAGCGCGTCCTCGGTCTTCGTTGCGGTTCCTGTGCAACAGAACACGAAACCTCACGAAGCATCGGAAGACACTCCGGTGCTATTCGTCGCCATGGCCGCTCCCATGGCCGAAGGCAAACTCTGGCTGCTGACTAAAACCCCGATTTCCAGGCGCGACTTTAACAATCTCGCCATGCGGCGCGGGGTGGACTTGTCCTGCGTGCAAACGGGTGCAGACACCGAACAGATCAAATCGGATTCTCCAATGCAGCGGCTGGTGGCCTTCAATACCTTTAGCGGCCAGCGGGCTGTCACCGTGTGCTTGAACATGCCGGAAAACGAACGCCGGTTGATTAAGGATTTATTATTGCGGCGCATCGTTCTGGTATCTGCGCCCTGGACCCTGTTCTTTCTGGTTGTGTTGATCTGGCTGGGGTGGCCGGCAAAGGGGAAAGAGGAATGAACGTAGAAAGGCCCGCCGGTAGACGGGGGCAAAGTCACAGCGTGCAGAATCTGTTTCACGGCACACCGCGTGAACTGGCGCTGCAATACATCATCATCACAATCGGTGCCGCGATTTTCGGTGCGGCCATCACCTTGTTTATGTTACCCTATAAAATCGCACCGGGCGGCGTTTCGGGTATCGTGGTTATCCTAAATCATGTGTACGAGTGGCCCGCCGGTATGGTCATGCTGGCGTTCAATATCCCGATCTTTCTTTTAGGAATTCGTTTTCTGGGAAGCGGCTTTGGCTTCAAGAGTCTCTACGGCACCATCATGATCTCCGTCTTCACCGACATAACCAACGAAGTGCTGCATTTGCGCATGACAATCGACGACGCCATCCTGGCGCCGGTTTTCGGTGGCGTGGTGATGGGCATCGGCTTGGGACTGATCATCAAAATGGGCGGCGCAACCAGTGGCAGCGGCACCGTGGCGCGCATCCTGGCCCGCTTTACCAACTTCACGCACGGCACCGCCATCATGATCATCAACGGCAGCATTATCGGTGTGGCCGGTTTCGTTTTCCGCAGCGCGGATCTCGCGATGTACGGTCTGTTATCCCTGTGGATTTCCTCCGCCGTGATCGACATGATTGTGGAAGGCATGGATTACGCGCGCGGCGTATTCATCATCACCAACAAGGTAAACGAAATTTCCTATATGATTTTGCACAACATGGACCGCAGCGGCACTGCATTGAAGGGACGCGGTCTGTATACCAATCGAGAACGGGAACTGATTTTCTGTGTGGTTACGCGAAAAGAAATCGCGGATTTCACAAAAGCCATTCGGCGCATTGACAAAAACGCCTTTATTGTGGTTTCTCAAGTACATGAGGTACTCGGTGAAGGCTTTCGACCTCGGGTTTAGTAAGGAAAAGCAACGTGATTCGATTTTTCTGGAAAGCAGTGAGTTTTTGGGGAACGTTAGCGGGCGGTTTGGTGGTCTGTATTGCGGCCATGACCCAGGATCTAAGCTTCGGCCTGGCAATGCTGGCGGATTTTGTGGTGATTACCATTATCGCCAACACGTACAAAGCCTTTCGCTTCAAACCCCGCCCGGACAATCCGGAGGGGTACCGTCCGCCTCGACCTATCCAAGGATTAAAGTATTATCAACTACTTAACCCCGTAACCGCCATCGCCTTTTTCAAATACGTCGATTCCGGCTCGATGCCTTCGATTCATTCGGCGCGCTCGTTCAATCTCGCGCTGTTGATTGCATTGAAACTGGGAAATCCGCTCATCGGTGCGGCGGTGCTGGCCTTTGCGGCGCTGATTGCCTGGTCGCGGGTGGTGCTGCTAAGGCATGATAAATACGATATTTCCGTCGGCGGCACGCTGGGTCTTATCATTGCGGCAGCAACAATGGCCCTGCTTTAGACTAGGTATTCGTCATATTCAGCCACTGATTCCAAGAAGTTGTGCCATCGTCTTACGCGATCGAAGATCGTGGCACACTCGATGGACAGCAATGAGTAATATCTGCTCTAACTATAAGCGAAGAAGTTCCCTTACCCCATAAGAGGAACAATGCCCCTCTCCCTTCAAAGCCATGTTAGCGATGTGTCAGGATCTTATCCTGCTCTATATGTTTTTAACCTGAGAAATCAGAAACTTACGGCGGTATACGTAACGGTGCGGCGTACGCCTTCCAGTTTAGCCAGCTCTTTGGCGCAGATCATACCGACATCGTTCTGATCCAAACCTTCCACAATCGCAATCACATCGAAGTTCCCCACAATGGCGTCGAATTCTTTCACCGAATCGAATTTGGTCAAGGAATTCAGTACTTTTTGCACTTTGCTCTGTTCCACTTCCATTAATACGTACGCACGCGTCATGTTTTCCTCCATTGAACCCTTAATTGTCGCGCCCCAACAACACGAATCCATACCGAATACCTGGCTTGATCCTGCCCGGGGACAGGGCTCTTGTTCGGCTGGACACATACTCGACACATTGGTAACAACTGCACGTATAATCTACTCGACAATGCCGCAGCTTGTCAAGAATTTCTATAGCTATTTCAGTTAACTACCGGCCATTTCGCAAAATGGCGCAGCGTGTATAAATCGATTCGGGGAAAAGATTTGGGAACAATACCGTTTATTTAGCTATCCTGGCTATACCCCCCGATTAGTATTTTGTGAAAATTGTCGGATTTTCAGTTGCCTCATTGCCCTGGATGTGATAACGCTCTGTGGCAATCGCGTATGTACAAAAGAGCAAGTCAACCACTAGAGCAAGAATGATTTACTTAATCGAAGGGAGAAATCCACTATGCGGAACATGACCTGTGCAATTGTCGTTCTTCTTTTCTTCATGCTCAGCCTGCCCGTGATGGCGCAGGATGCAGCTCCGGCCACAACCGACGCGCAACCCGCTGCGGAAAAAGCCGCCGTCGAACCTGCTCCGGCTCCAGCAAAAACAGAACCGGCCCCGGCGAAAGCGGAACCCGCTCCGGTAAAAGCCGAACCTGCCCCGGCGAAAGTCGAACCGGCTCCGGCGAAGGCCGAAGAAGTCAAAATCGAGCCGCCCAAGGCAGAGGCCCCGAAAAAGAAAAATGAAAACGTGCTTTCCTCGCTGGGCAACAAGTTGACGTTCTACGGTTTCTTACGCCTGGACATCAACTACGACACCAGCCGCAGCAACCTGGGTAACTGGGCGCTGTGGATCAACCCCAACAAAACCTTCACCCGTCAGATGTTCGACAAAACCGGCAAGAACATCGGCGTGCAGGATGTCGATCCGCAAAACGGCGGCCAATTGACGATCAACCCGCGTTTGACTCGCTTGGGCTTGAAATTTGCGGGCACCAAGATCGAAATGCTCAACGCGGATCTGGGTGGAAAACTGGAAATCGATTTCTACGGTGGCGATGTCACCAAGAAAGACTGGGCCGCGGTGCCGCGCTTCCGCCTGGCCTATCTGTCGTTGGACTGGGGTTTCATGGAGATCGTCGCCGGTCAGGCCTGGGACTTCTTCTCGCCGATGATCCCCCGCATCGATTACAACGGCGGAAGCTGGGCAATCGGTAACGTCGGTGGCCGTCGTCCGCAGTTGCAGTTGAAATTCAAGCCGAAGGTCGGCGAAAGCAGCGTGTTCCACGTCGATCTGGGTATCGGTCGTCCGGGTACCGTGGACGGTGCGGACTATGACATGATCGACGCCAACAAAGACGGCGTCATCAGCAGCAGCGAAATCGGCAACGGTAAAAACGACGGCGAAGACTCCGGCATTCCGCAGTTCTCCTGGCACGTCGGCTTCGAAAGCCCCCTGTGGACCAACAAGCCCTTCAAAGTCGGCGTCGGTGGTCACTTGGAGCATTACAAAGTCCGCAGCCACCTGTGGGACAGCACCGCCAATGCCTACAACAAGCGCGACTGGCTGATGCGCGGTTACTCCATCTGCGCCGAACTGTCTGTTCCGCTGTTGGACTGGTGGGCAATCAACGGTGAATTCTTCTACGGTGAAAACCTGAAGTCGATCTGGGGTGGCATCTACCAGGACATCAACAAGCAGTCGCTCACCGGCGAAAAACCCGAAGCCGTCAAGGGTCTGGGCTTCTGGGCGGAAACCACGATTCAGCCGTGGGACGTCTGGGCGTTGACCGTCGGTTTCCAGATGGACAAGCCGGACGAAGACACCCTGCCTGATGGCAGCAACTACAAACTGATGGAAGCCACGCGCTACAAGAACCAGAACATCTACGTGAACAGCCAGTTCTACTTCGGTTCCGGTTTCTCCGTTGGCGTGCAGTACATGTACATGACCACCGATTACAAATACGCCGACAGCGTAGTGGAAGACGATCTGACCGCTCTGAACGTCAAGACCTACTCTGCCGTCAACCATCGTTCGCACGTGTACTTCATGTACGCTTTCTAAGTTCAAGTTGCTTCATGCAGCAACACGAAGCCCTCGGGGAAATCCCCGAGGGCTTTTTTGTGGGCGGAAAATAAGAAGATTGTCGGATTAAAATTTAATCCGACATTGGACTGTATCTACTGTAGACATCCAATTGTCGGGCAGAATCTGCCCGAACGCGACTGCGCGGACAATGACATCGTGGTTGGCATTGATAAAGTCATTAAAACAGTCTAACGCTTGTGAACGTCGCCGGAATCTTCGGTTTCGGCCAGCACTTCCTGCGGGTCGCAGTAGTAGTAGACATCGCCGTTATCGCTGACGTTGATAGTCAACTCTTCTTTAACACAGACCCGCACGTCGCCCGAATCCCAGGCGCGCACATGCGCTTCGGTGGCAACCAGGCGATGCGCGTCGAGATCGCCGGAATCCTCGGCCAACAGCGAAAGATTCTCTATCTTGCCGTCTGCTTCGATTTCGCTGTCGTCGCGAACTTTCAACAGCAATTCTTCCGCTTCGATTTCACGCAGGTAGGACTTGACATCGCCGGAACTGACCAGCTTGTCTAACGCCGGGGTTTCGACGTAGACCACCAAAGGCAGATCCGGGCTCAACCAGCGTTTCTGTTCGATCTTCAGGCAGTCGTCGTCTACATCGACCTTGATATCGTCCAGCAGGTTGTCGTCGCCGGTGATCTTTACCGAAAATTCATCCGCCAGCGTCAGATCGAGAACCATGTCGTAGCCTTCAACTTCCACTTCGCTAAAAGGGTCCACCTCGCGCTGTTCCACGCCGTAAATGCCGCTGCCTTCCAGGGCGCAGGAATAAACTGAAATCGAAAGCACGATTAGCAATATCCAACGAGTCATGTTCTCACCTCTTCCTGATGTATTCGATGGCGTGGCGCTCTTTTTAAAAACGCGGCGCACCATTCATTAATTGTAAGTTACCGTTACCAGCGCCAATCCGCTGACCTGATGGAATTCCAGATCCTCTCGGCTAGGATGGTCTTTGCGCGTATAGCTGTAATTGGCCTGTAACGCAATGCCTACGGCGGTATTCTTGGCCACCCACCATTCCTTGCCGACCATCAGTGAGAGTCCCGGACCCACGGCGATTTCGTCAGCGCGTTGGCTTTCTTTGTATTCATCATCCAGATACATCAGCATCCAGGCCGCTCCAAACGACGCGGAAACAAACACATTATCCGGCATGAAGTAATAGGTCACACCGATTCCTGCCTGCCCGAACAGGAAAATCTGGCTGGTAGGATCTTTCTTCTCCCACAGAATACCGTTCAAGGACGCATCGAAATGCAGGATGAGATTTTCCTTCAGGCTATGCCCCAGCGCAAGTTGCATGCCGGAGGTTAACCCGGCGTGGCGCGGATCGTCGAGAACGATGCGATAGTAGTAGTCGCTGCGGTAGTCGTCTTCATAAGGACGAACCCGGGCTTCACCAATTCCATGCGCATAGCCGAACCCGAGCCCCAAGCCGAAGCGCACGAAAAATCCTTCGTGTTTGTTGACGTGAGGCATTTCTGGTTCGACAGGCATTTCCGTTTTTTCGGCTTCAGCGGCGAGGTTCTGCTGAGCCTGTTCGCGCTGTATTTCGGTGTCGGCTTCGACGGCCTCTTTTTCGATTTCCATTTCATCATGTACCGCATTTTGCGTGTCTTTTGCGGTCGTTTCGGTGTCGTTTACGGTCTTTTGCGGTTGCGCCTCTACTTTGTCCGGATCTTTGGTGCTTGATTCAGCTTCGGTAGTGTCGGTTTCGGTGTCATTTACCGGTTCGATTGCGGATGTTTGCGGCTCGGCTTCAATTTCAGCACCACTTTCTGCTTCCGGGGACGCCGCCTGATCGGCAGCCAGTGCTTCTGCCTCGGTTTGCGCGTACAATCCAGCGGGTACAAGCATTAGCGCGGCAAGCAGGAACAGCGAAATCCAGCGAATCGTCATGCGAATCTCCTTTGGTGATGTTCCAGAAAAACGATGTATTCCAAACACGTTCGATGGCCGTATCGATTTGGGTATTCCGGAAAGAAATCCATTCTCAACGTAAAGCGGCCAATTGATCTACATTGATTGTAGCTTCCTGCTTTTCGTCGTCAAGCAATAAATTGCACCAAACGGTTTCCTTATTTTCATAGGGAGACAAATTCGGGAAATGCTTGATAGTCATTGACCCATTCTCGATCGGCGAGTATGCTCGCGCCATGAAACTTCGCTACGAACCATTCGGCGCGATAGCCGCCTTCACTCGCCCACCCATGCTGGTCTACGTCGACAAAGACGCGCTGACTCGCTGGGGTCTGCCCGCTCACCCGCTCTGGCAGACGGAAAGTCGGATTTTGAGCGCGCCAATCGAAGCCCATCTGACAGTCACCCGGCGCTGCTCGGCAGGTTGCGCAAATTGCTATGTGGCGGCGACCCCCAAGCCGGATGCGGATGAGCTGGACACGGCGGGCTGGAAGGAAGCGATTGATAAGCTAGCGGAATTCGGCGTGTTTCACGTGGCGATGGGCGGGGGTGAGTCGCTGGAGCGCGAGGATCTTTTCGAGTTGGCTGCCTATGCGCGCTCACGTGGCGTCGTTCCGAATCTGACGACCAACGGTTTGTTCGTTACGGAAAAAGTTGCTCGCGCCTGCCGCATATTCGGACAGGTCAACGTTTCACTCGACGATCTCAGCCCGGTATCCGTAACCGGGCGCGGCATCCGTCCCGAACAGGCCATCGCAGCATTAAAGCGCTTGAGAGCCGCTCGGGTGCGCTGCGGCATCAACATGGTAGTCAGTCGGCGAAGCTATGACGGCATCGGCGAGATGGTCCGGTTGGCGCGAAAATTGAAACTTCACGATGTGGAACTGCTGCGTTTCAAGCCTTTCGGCAGGGGTCGCACAAAATACGAAGAACACGCGCTTACGCCGCAACAGGCCAGAGACTTTTACCCGACCATTCGCAAGCTTGCCAAACGATTGGGAGTTTCGATCAAGGTGGATTGCTCCTTCGTGCCCATGATCGCCAGTCATGCTCCGGATCGAAACACCATGGAGTTTTTCGGGGTATTGGGCTGCGAAGCGGGGAATCATCTGATCGGCGTACAACCCAATGGACAAGTCGCCGGATGCAGCTTTTTGGAACCTTTCGGCGTGCAGGCGCGTTCGCTGCCCGAAAATTGGACCGACAGCCCGGAATTGCAAGCTTTGCGAAACTGGCGTGACAATGCCCCCGAACCCTGCGCGAGTTGCGACTATCTGGACTTATGCAATGGCGGTTGCCGCGCGGTGACGCGCTATCTTTGCGGGGAGGATCGCGCCCCCGATCCTGAATGCCCGCGCGTGGTAAGCTATCGCAACCAAACCCGCTGATTTTTCCGTCAAGAGAATCGGAGCTCATGTTGCTCTTGAGCACGGGCAAGCCTGCGGCCTGGCCCGCGCCACCCTGCCCTGAAATCAGCCAGGTTTGCAAATCCTTGTGATTCTCCTCCCTTTTGTAAAAAATTGGATTAGTAGTTGCCAGTTTATTCGATTAATGGTAGTGCTGGCTTTCGAATGAGCGGTCATTCATTTAATAAAATTCATGTTTCCCAACCAGGAGGTCGACGATGTCTGCTACCGATTATGTTTACGACGAACGAGATCTTGCTTTTCGTCTGTTCGAAATTTTGAAAATTCAGGATCTGTGCGACAAAGAACCGTTCACGGATTTTGCTCGCGAAGATTTCGAAATGATCGTCAATGAAGCGGTCAAGTTTGCAAAAAGCGAATTGGCAAGCAGCAACGTCGAAGGCGACCGCACCGGTGCGAAACTGGAAAACGGCAAAGTCATCACCCCGGCTCCCTTCCCGGCAGCCTGGAAAGCCTTCGGCGAAGGCGGCTGGATGGCGGCTACCGGCGCTCAGGAATACGAAGGCCAGGGCCTGCCCGCAGCGATGGGCACCGCACTGGGCGACATCTTCACCGGCGCCAACTGTTCCTTCTACCTGTACACCCTGCTGGCCGTCGGCGTGGCGCACGTGCTGGAAAAATTCGGCAACGACTACATGAAACAAACGATCATTCCCAAGCTGTATAGCGGCGAATGGGGCGGCACCATGGTGCTGACCGAACCGGGCGCAGGCAGCGATGTGGGTAACGCCAAAACCAAGGCCGAAAAGGTCGAGGGCGAAGACTACTACATGATCGAAGGCACCAAGATCTTCATCACCGGCGGCGATCACGATCTGTCCGACAACATCATCCACCTCGTGCTGGCTCGTACGCCCGGCGCTCCTAAAGGCACCAAGGGCCTGTCGCTGTTCGTGGTTCCCAAGCTGCGCATCGACGAAAACGGCAACAACGGCGAATTCAACGATGTCTCCTGCGTGGGCATCGAACACAAAATGGGCATCAAGGGTAGCGCCACCTGCCAGTTGGCCTTCGGCGAAAACGGCCAGTGCCGCGGTTGGCTGCTGGGCAACGAAGGCGACGGCATCCGCCAGATGTTCCACATGATGAACGAAGCCCGTATCGAAGTCGGTTTGCAGGGCTGCTCGCTCTCCAACGCCGCCTATCAGAACGCGCTGAGCTATTCCCGTGACCGTGTGCAGGGTTCCTCGATCAAGGAATTCAAAAACCCCGACGCGCCGCGCGTGGCCATCATCGATCATCCCGACGTTCGCCGTCAACTGCTGACCATGAAAGCCTGGGGCGAAGGTATGCGTTCGCTGCTGCTGTTCACAGCCTACTGCCACGACCGCGTTCACACCGCGCAATCCGATGAAGAACTGGCCAAGTACCAGGGCTTCGTGGAACTGCTGACCCCGATCTGCAAAGCCTACTGCACCGACCGCGGCGTGGAAATGACCTCCATGGCGATTCAGGTTTACGGCGGCTACGGCTACACGGCGGATTATCCGGTGGAACAGCACATGCGCGATTCCAAAATCGGTTGTATCTACGAAGGCACCAACAGCATTCAGGCCATGGATCTGATGGGCCGCAAGCTGGGCATGAAAAAGGGCATGGTCTTCATGTCTTACGTCGCCGAACTGGACGCCATCGCCGGACAGGCCAAAGAATGCGCCTCGCTGGCGGGTTTGGTAGACACCTTCCTGGCCGCCAAGGACCGCATGGTTTCCGTGGCGATGAATCTGGGTAGCTGGGGTATGGCTGGCCGCTTGGAACTGGCCACCAGCCGCGCCACTGCCTTCCTGGAACTGATGGGCGATGTGGTCATGGCCGGTGAGCTGCTGCGTGCCGGTATCGTAGCCGATGCCAAATTGAACGGACGCCTGAAAGACGCCGGCGTGGACGCCTCCGACAATGCGGCGCTTCTGGCACACGTCCGCTCCAGCGAAGATTCGGCCTTCTATCACGGCAAACTGATGAGCGCCAGCTTCTTCATCAACACGATTCTGCCGCGCACCGAAGGTACGGCCAAGGTCGCAATGAGCGAAGACATCAGCCACATGGACGTCACCCTGTAATCCGACGCCCTACGGTTTAGTTAGAAACGAAGCGGCGCGGGAGGATCTCCTCTCGCGCCGTTTGTGTTTATGGTGTAGGGTCAGATGACCTGATCTTGTAGCTATTGCAACTGTTCGATTACGATCCAGCGGTCAAGCAGACGTTGCAGGTTATAGTTTTTTTGTGGTTGCTGAACGAATTTATTCCCACATTGCAAACCGATCCAGGCCTGTTGGCCATCTTCGGAATAACTCACCGGTCCCTTTTTCGTAAGCGATTTCGGCAGGCTTTTACCGTCGTCCAGAACGGGCTTGAAACGACAGATATCCAGTGCTTTCAGACCTTTACGAGGAGGCATGAATACCTGTCCGCAACCGGGCAACTCCACTGGCGGCAGGGATTCGAAATCCAGCCAGATACTGCGCAGGAAACGTCTTCCACCCAACCAGGAATCTTCTGGCGGCAATGGATCTACCTGACAACCATGGAACATCACCGCCTGCGCGATCTGCTGCGCATCGGTCAAACGCTCTTGTGCCAGCGATGCCACCAATGGATTGGCATCCCGACCATCGGGAATGCCATCTTGATCGCTATCGGCTTTGTTGTTGTTCAACCCGATAATCGATTCTTCCAAATCGGTCCAGCCGTCATGATCCACATCGCTCGTCATTTCTGTGAGCTTGACCTTGAAATAACGTTCTCCCTTGCTGCGATTCAAGGTGATGATGGCATGGGCTCCTTTTAAAATCAGTTTAATGGGCGGTGTACTTTTGCCAGCTTTTTTGGGAGTCAACGCGGCCAGTC
Source organism: Myxococcota bacterium (assembly GCA_965140415.1). Taxonomy (GTDB): domain Bacteria; phylum Myxococcota_A; class SURF-8; order SURF-8; family SURF-8. The sequence continues at coordinate 483,794 of OZ223209.1, read as the reverse complement.
GCTCCCGTTCTTTCATCAGCCACTGATAGCGCGCGGGAGAAAGCTGATAACCGGTGAAGTAGATGTTTCCCTTCGATTTTCCACGTTTTTTCAAGAACAGCCACAAGGAGTGACGTACCGGGAAATCCATGAAGAACAAGCCCAGTTCACGGCGTTTATCGCGGGCGGTGGCCAGAAAGCGTACCGGATCGGGCGAGATAACGCTGCGGTCAAGTGACGGCTGCTCGTTTTGCCAGTGAAAGCGTTTCTTAAACCAGTCGTTCAATAAGCTCTTTTCCTGCTCGTAATGGCCGAGCAGATAGCGGAAGGAATCGAGTTGCTCGGCATAGCCGAAGCTATCGCTTTGCAGTTGTTTCCGGTAAATCGGGGCGACCTGCTCGTAGCCGAAGGCTTCCAGTTTTTGCAGGGTCCAGGCACTGAAACGCAGAATGTCCTCTCGTTTCCAGTCCTTCGGCCAGTTTTTTCCCATGCGTTCCGCTGCCGGATTCAATTCCGCCAGTTCGCGCCCCAGCGCGGTTTGGGTGGCGAAGTACAAATCCTGCAACAGTTGCGACGCATCCCCCATTTCAAGTAGCTCCAACTCGCCCATCGCCAAGGGTACGAAATACCGGTTGCGGCTTAGCAGCATGCGGTGCGCGCGTATCCGGGCGACTTCCTCCCCGCCGTAATCGGCCATGCAATGGCAACGCGCAGGAAAGGTATCCTGCTTGCGAATTTGATTGGACAGCGCCGTACGCGCCGCCTCCCACTGTCGCTCGACGCTCAAATTTTGAAGCAGTCTGTAGCCACTGACTGCATCCAGCGGTTCTCCAAAGGTCGGAGGCGGACCCGAATCCGGAAGTTTGTCCATGGGGGCCAGTCGGAAGATCTGATAGCCTTGCGCCAGCTCCACTACGGCAAGAGCATCGTTTGCCGAAACCGCCACCGGACGCGCCAGGGTATCTTCCAGCCAGGGCAGGCGGCGACGCGCCAGAATCTGCTGGTTCTGCATGTCGAAGGCCAGCGCTTCGTTGCGCGAGAGAAACAGCAGGCTGTTGCCCTGTTCCACATGAGTTGGAGCGGACAATTGCGGGCTGGAAAATATCTGTTGTGATTCTCCGGTCTTGACATCGATCCGCCAGACCGCATAACCATCTTTCTGCTGTCGGGCGAAAAACACGTTCGGATAACGTAACGCAATCAACTCTCTCGACCCTGCGGGAAGCATACTGGGCAGCGCTACAGAGGAATTGCTTAGATCGACGCGGAAAACCTGGCCCGCTTCCAGCCATACCACACGGTTATCCTGGATCATCCAATCGGCGCGCATGATTTCATAACGACCACTGGGCATGAAAGAATTGGAGGCCAGATTGTAGATTTCAATCGGTCCTCCCGGCATAACCAGCGTAACCAGATTGCCCTCTAACGCGATTCCTGCCGGCAGGATTTCATGACGATGAAAGGGAAAGCGCTTGATCAGTGATTTACTGGCCGGACTGTAAATAGCCAGTTCCGGTTCCCAGACCTTGCGCGGCGAGGAACGCATAAACAGGCTGCGTATGGCGCTGTCGTGAGGCGCTTTGAAGTCGCCCATTACCATGCACAGATTATCCCCGCAGCGGTTCAACAGACCTGCGTTACGCTCGGGAAGCTCTATTTGTTCTTTGATTTCACCTGTTTTTGGATTGAGCACGACGACTCGCTGATCGTTCAGCGCCAGCGCGATGCCGTTTCGATAGGCCAGCAGATTACTGCTGCGAGTGGATTTTCCGGGTTGATAGCTCCAGCGAATCTGACCGTCATTACGATTCAGCGCCACCAGCCGCCAGCCGTCACGTGCTACCGAATAAGCGGTTTCCAGCAGAATCAGATCGTAGAGGGCAGGTTGATCGGCCACGGGAGTCAGATTGTTGAAATCCGCCACCCAGCTCAAGCCCCACGCCGTTTGCTGGGAACCCGGCGCGGCCAGCGAATGTCGCTCGCCTATCAAAAAAAAGCATGACAGCACAAGCAACCATGCCATACCGAGTGTGAAGCACTGCTTCCATCTCATACTGATCTACCCCTGCCATTTACGAACGCCGATCCCCTAATACCTCTTTATCTACTATAGCGCCCTTTGAGGTTTCGGGCAACTGTAAGGGGTAGTGAAAGGTGACGATGCTACAACAAAGCACACCATAGAGCTTAATTTCAACATAAACGAAAATAGCGCGACGGAATCTTCCGCCGCGCCGAATAATCAGCGAGTGCTGAAACGCGCTTATTTGGTCAAGGTGAATTCGTCTACGATGTCCACTCCGTCACCGGTGTAAGCAGTGGCGGTCAAGGTGGTGTCATCGATACTAATTACAACGTAGTTGTTCAAATCGCCATGGGAGGAACTGGCGGTCCACCAGTCGGAACCGTTGCTGTAACCGGGAGAAAAGAAGCCTCCCGCTACAACATGAACGACTCCTTCACCAGCTTCCACGACCTGATCGCCGCGAATCGGGTAGGTGCGTTCATAGTTGTGATCGTGCCCGCTGAAGGTCAGATCTACGTTGTACTTTTCGAATATCGGTAGCCAGATGTCCTGAACGCGCGAAGTCGAACCGTGCTTGCAGGCCGAGTACGCCGGATGGTGGAACATGACAACTTTCCAGATGATATCCTCATCTTCGCTGGCTTCTTTGAGTTCATTTTCCATCCAGGCGGCTTGCGCTTCGACTACGTCTTCCGTGTTGGAGTTCAAGCCGATGAAGCGAGTGTTACCGTAATCGAAGGTCCAGCCATGTTCCTCAAAGTCCCCCAGCGCTTCGACACGCGGCAGGGAAAATTGCTGATAGTACATGTCCGCGTAAATTTCGTGATTGCCCTGCACCGTCATGATCGGTGTATTGAGAGCGACCGGTGACATCGCCTCGAACCAGGAGTTCCACTCTTCCTGCGTTCCATAGCTGTTCATGTCGCCGTTAAACACCCAGAAATCCACTCCCAATGCGACCATGGTGTCGATATTCTCTGCAATACCCGCATACCCGCCACGACTGTCTCCGGCTGCGATAAAGGTGAAGCCTTCGGAGTCGCCTTTACTGCGACCCGTTTTAAAGCTGTGCATCTCGCTCAAATCGGGATTGACGAATGCTTCGGCTTCGAAATCGAAATCTTCCCAGCCACCGACGCGATAAACATATTCGGTGTAGGGTTCCAGACCGGTGATTTCCGCATCGCAGAACACGAAAACGTCGTTATCGCCTTCCACTTCCTTAAAGGTAAGCTTCTTCTTTTTAAAGGAAATTTCCTCGCGATACGGTTCACATTGTCCATCGGCGGTATATTGTACGGCGAAAGGCATCGGGACTGCGGCCCCCTCGTCCAGATCTTCCTTTTTCACGACCCAGATACGAGGATTGTATTTTCCCCCGATGTCGGAATCGTCGATGGCCCATTGCATCGTAATCGTGGTGGACGGATCTTGCTGGTAGGTTAAATGGATATTGCGCGGTCGGCGCGCCTCATTCGTAACCGGAGTATCCAGTTCACTGAGCCAGACGATCTTACTGGTGATGGATTCTGTTTCCTCGTCACCGTCTATTGCAATGTCATCATCGCCATCGATATTGCCGAGTCTGGGTTCAAATTTTTCGCAACTTGCTGAATAGAGGGTGAAAATCACGAACGTTGCGGAGAATAGAAGCAACGATTTCAGTTTCATAACGAATTACTCCTTGTTGAGAAAGATCACAGGCTGATCTGCGTGGTTGCAATAATCACATCGTTGTCGAAATCGAATCCCTCCAACTCCTTGCGGTGGATGAAATTCACGCTAATGCTGGCTTCATCGGTGGCGTGGAAGGTCAACCCGCCGGTGATCCAGCGTTTCTTCTGCGGCACGAGGTCATCAATGGCCATGATCGTGTTGAATCCGTCTTCCTTCAGGTCGTTGCCGTCCATGAATTCATAGCGGAAAGCCAGATCGATCACTTCCGGCCAGGCGTGGATGGTCACATCGATGTGATAACCTTCGCCACGGTAGCTTTGCTGTGCACCATTGATATCGGGAGTGCCGTAATGATCCTTAACGACGTATTCGCCTTCGATCGTAACGAGCAACAGATGCAGGCGAGCGTCGATTCCCTGCCAGCGATGCTCGGTCTTGGGATCGAAATTTTCTTTGACGTAGGCATAGCTTGCACCCACATTCAGGTCTAAATCATAGGGATTGACATTGAACAGTTTCAGCAGATTCGAAATGTTCAGATCCAGGCGGAAGACCCGCATCAGTTGATCGGCATCGGTAATCTGTTCGCTGGCGAGTTTCACGGAGTTGTACAATCCCGCGCGACCGCGAATGATCTTCCAGGGATCGCTGAGTTCCGCCATGATGCCCAACTGGCGCTTGGGAATCAGGGTGTCCAGCACCGGAGAAAAGACCAAGGGGCGGTCTTCGGTGCTTTTCATGTTGGCCTGGCTGAAATTGACTTTCATGCGTCCGATGCGCAGATCGAAGATGCTGAACAGGTTCCAGCCCAGGTAAGCATCTTTCAGGTAATCGGATGAACGGTTACCGTCTTTTTCTCTTGGAACCAATTCGAACTTGGCTTTGTAGTAGATACCGCTGCCGTTAAAGCGACCGGCCAGACCCAGCTCCACGTTTTCCAGAACGAAACCGACGCGATGCCCGAACTGGGAAGGGTCCATCTTGGAAGAATCTACGTTAAAAGCAGTGCCATCGTTGTTCGTATGGCTGATGACATCCTCAAAGGTGTGAACGTAGCTGCCTCTTACAAACAACACCGGTTCGATACGCGGATCGAAGAATTTGGCTTTTTTCGGCTTGTTGGTGAAGATCTTCCAGAGTGGACCTTTTTCCTTTTTCTTTTCCGTTACTTGCACATCTTCGGTAACGGGCTCTCCTGTTTCCGGAGTTTCCTTTTTCGGTGGGTTTAATTGTTTGGAGACCGGCGTATTGGTAAACGCCTCACCGAACATGCGCGGATAATAGCTGACGCCTTCTTCGTCCGTTACTTTTTCGTATAAACCCGCTTGAGCGGCGACCGGAAATAGCAGCAGCAGAACGAGCACACTCCCACGAATCATCCAATTCATCTTGCACATCCTTTTTGCGAACACGAGTTGCAGCAATAAAACATTCCTAGTCTCTTCCACCGCAGCATGTCGCTACTGATGGATGCTTTGTGAATAGAAAATGCATGTTAGGATTGTGTTAGATTAGGATTAATAAAACGCGAGAAATCATTATTTGTTATTTGATAACAAGAGGTTAACGCGCCTTCGATTGTCTTGGGAAACAGGTGGAACTTAGAAGATTTCCCATAAATACCTGCAATATTCCCTGTTTGCGATACGCTTGCATACAAACAATTACCGACAATTGCTTGCCGGGAAGCTGTATCCTTCATTCATTCCGTGACTGATAAAAGGTTGAAATTGAAGAATATAAGGAGTAGAGTTGCGCTCAAGTTACCCATATTACGAATGAAGCTCAGGAGATGATTATGACTCGAATGAGAATTCTGTTGTTACTGATGCTGGTGCTGTTTTCCCTTATGCTATCAAGCTGCGGTTCCGACGACGATTCCTCCCAAACCGATGGGGATGCGCCTGATGGGGATACGCCTGATGGCGATACGACTGACGGCGATACCACCGACGGCGATACCACCGATGGCGATACAACAGACGGCGACACCACCGATGGCGATCTGGATCTGGCACCCGGCATCGTACAGCTGAACGGATCGGTAGAAAAAGGTCCGTTCGTACTCGGATCAAGTATTACGATTTCACCGGTAGATGCATTGGGTAATCCCAGCGGCCAGCAGTTCACCACCCAAACCATCAACGATATGGGCGAATTCAGCATTCAGTTCGAGGCCAGCGGTTTTGTTTCGCTGGAGGGTAGCGGCTTCTATTACAATGAGTTGACCGGCGGGCTTTCATCCGCGAATCTCACTTTACGCGCCTACTACGAGATTGTCAGTGACGGTGTGCAGAACGCGCACCTCAATCTGCTAACCCACCTGACCTACAACCGTGTAAAAACCTTGGTGCAGAGTGGAACGGATATCGCCGATGCAATCGCACAAGCGGAAGACGAACTGGTTGCCGCCTTACCCATCGGGCCGCCGGATTTCAGCCTCGACGACCCGGCTATCGAACTGACGCTTCAGGGGGGCGATACGATTGAGAACGCTTACCTGTTCGCAGTCAGCAGCGTCCTGGTCACCGCCGCTGCGAAACGAACGTCGGGATCGATGGACGCCAACCTGCAGGAAATCATCAACAGCATCTCGGCAGATCTGGCTCCCGATGGCGAACTCGAACAAGCCCGTATTCAGGAACTGGCCGATGCTCAGGTGCTTCCACGTGAACCAGGTTTTCCTTTGGTACTTGGCGAAACCCTTATTCCTTCGATAATCAAAGCCAATCTCCAGGCGCGCTTCGATACCCTTGGTTCGAATGCCGTGGTGCCTGATCTCGACCGCATCCTCGATTCCGACTTCGACACCATCGTCAATGCCGACGACAACTGCTGGTTTGTCGCCAACGAGGGTCAGGACGATACGAACGATAACGGCTTTGGTGATGCCTGCGACATCGTGTTCACCGATCCCGATACCGGGCTTATGTGGCAAAACCCGAGCCGCTGGTATGAGGATTTCTCACCGGTGAGTCCGGGCGACGATGGAACATCGACAACCGATTATTGCGAAGCAATGGAATGGGGCGGTTTTGATGACTGGGAAGCGCCATATATCGACAGCCTGCGCTCGCTGGTGGTCGGTTGCCCTGCGTCCGAACCGGACGGTGCTTGCGGCGTTCACAACCAGGGCTGCGTAGACGATGACTGCGAAACTGATTGTGATGGATGCGACTCGGTAAACGGTCCCTATTGGAAAACCGGGCTGATCGGACCACTGGCAGTTGCGACCTGTTTCGATAACCCTGATGTGCCTGGAGGATTCATCTGCTTGTATCTAGATTATGGTGATGCCTCCATCGGAGCCGCTTGGTGGGGAATGGCGGGAGACGATTTCGATCAGTTGCACGCGCGTTGTGTGCGCAACCAGGACAATCTGGAACCTGTGGATTACGACAACGAATTGGTGTGTAATGACGGTATCGATGAAGATGATGACGGCATGACAGACTGCGACGACATGGGAGATTGTTTTGCAGCGATAGCAGAAACGGGCAATTGCAATAACCTTGATGATCTGGAAGGTATCGCCGGGCTTGATCTATTTGCTGACTGCATTATTGGCGAAGGAGAACTGGCCTGCCGCGAAGTTCTATCAGATGGTTGTAACAGTTGCATAGGCGGATGTGTTATGCAACATTGTGTGAGCGACTGTGTTCGTGAAGGACCGGATATTCCGCAAGCCTGTATTGACTGCGCCCGAACAAATTGCTCGAAACCCGATTGCTTCGGCGACTTCATCTGCGAACCGGAATTTCATTGCCAGGATGGCGTTGACAACGATAGTGACGGAAAAACCGACATGGATGACCCGGACTGCATACACTTGACCAGCGGTACACCGGATGGTGATGTGGATGGAGATATCGTAACCGATGGCGACATCGATGGAGATGTCGTCATCGACGGGGACACCGATGGCAATGTGGATGGAGACGTTGACGACGGCCTGCCAAATGTTTCACCTGTGATCGATGGCAATACCGTCACTTTCCATTTCATTTCAGAAGATTCCGTTCCTGAGCCGATCAAGGTGGTGGGAAATTTCAATGGTATCACCTGGGATCCCCAGCGTGGACTTATCATGAATCGTGTTGGGGCCACTCTGTGGTCCGCAACGACCTTTGTTCCCTGCGACGACTACGCCTACAAATTCTGGTACAACGGCACATGGGTTCCCGATGCCCTGAATCCGAACAACGACGGCGAACCGAATTTCAATTCCACTTTCAGCGTCACCGCCGGTTGTGAGGTGGATGGCGACGAGGATGGGGATATCGACGGTGACATTGTGGACGGAGATGTGATTGATGGGGACACAACCGATGGCGATGTAGTAGATGGAGACGTGATTGACGGGGACACCGATGGTGATGAAGAAGTCCACTGCGCCTGGGATTGCAGCCAGTTCAATCGGCTGTTCTGCGAGGTAGACGCAGCGGGACTGTTATGTGAGGATATCATGCGTCAATCGATCCTGGCAGAACCCGATCCGGCCAATCCGTGTGGATTCAAAGTGTATCGCACGATGGACGGGGGTGTCACCAAGCAATTGCTGACCGATGTGGAGGATTGCGCGATAACGGATGAGCCGTTACCCGGTTACACGGAAGGCAGTTGCACCTTCACGTATAGGTCCATGCCGATCAACGGCATCGATATTCAATGCACCAGTGAAGATGGTTCAGCTAGTTGCGCGATTCGCCTGGAACCGGAAGCGTGTGATTAGGCAGTGATCTTCTGAGACGATTCTGAAGTTTTCAGTATATTCTAACTTCAATGGAATGTGATTATTTTTGAAGGCGTTGTGACTTAGCGTTGCATCGCCTTCTCAACCCCAACCGGATCGAGATCAGCGAGTTTCAGGATGTGTCGCAGTTTGGAGTTGTCCTTGTCAAGCAGATCAGCTAATTCATAGGTCGACTTAACCCTTGTGTTGGAGCAGCGTCTGCTGACCTGCTCCACATATTGATAGAATCAGTGGCTAAATATCACGAAGACCTCGTCTAATCTCCGAAGCGTTTGGTACGGGCATGGCAATAAGGCTGCTTGCCGGTTTTTTCGTAGTAATCCTGGTGATAGGCTTCCGCCTCGTAAAAACGCCCCGCCTTTTCAAGCTGTGTTACTACCTTATGCCCGCGAGCCTGTAGCTGGCCAATCAGCTTTTCAAGAATCGTCTTTTCCGCTTCGGTCGAATAAAACACGGCGGAGCGGTACTGCAAACCGATATCCGGTCCCTGTCGGTTTACCTGGCTCGGATCGTGGATTTCGAAAAAGAGTTTGGCCAGCGTTTCGTAATCGGTCTTAGTCGGGTCGTAACGCACCCGCACCGTTTCGGCGTGTCCGGTCTTTCCGCCACACACGGTTTCATAGTCGGGATCGTCCAGCGTTCCACCCATGTAGCCACTGACCGCCGAAAGTACGCCGGGTTCCTTTTCCAAGTAGTATTCCACCCCCCAAAAACAGCCGCCTGCAAAATAGGCGTCTGCAATCTGTTGTTTTTCGTCGCTCATTTCGTTTCCTTCCGTAAATGCGATCGACAGGGAGTTGACGCAGTGCCGGGTGTTCTTTTCCGTAAATCTCTCGCCGCGAAAGACGTGACCCAGATGCCCGCCACATTTAGCGCAGAGAATCTCCACCCGGTGACCATCGGCGTCGGGAACTTCTTTTACCGCGCCGGGCAGGGCATCGTCGAAGCTGGGCCAGCCACAGCCGGATTCGAACTTGCTGTGGCTGTCGAACAGCGGCGCGTTGCAACGTCGGCAAGTGTAGGTGCCATCTTCGTGATGATTGACGAATTCGCCGCTGAAGGGTGCTTCGGTTCCCTTATGGACGATTACTCGTTCTTCGGCAGGTGTTAGTTTGTTCCAACTCATGGTGTTGTTTTCCGTTGTTTTCGTAGTCGTTTCCTTTGTCTGGGCGCGTCCTAGTCCGTCCCTATCGATCAGACCGAATAGACCATAGGCGACCAGTGCCGAAAAGAGCAGAAGCGAAACGATTTGTCGTGTTTTTCTCAAGCTGCACTCACTTCCTCCCCCTTTGCTGGATAAGAGGAGGTTTATCCATGCAGATATTCCGAATGAGTAAAATTCTTTGTAGTTGCAGTCAGTTACAGATATACAAAAGAGAGAATCAGGATCGAGCGGGATTGCAATCCCGCTTGAAACGTTCCACCTTTATAACGCTACGGTTTCCAGATTTGCATGTGGCCATTCTGCCATTGCATGAAGAGACTGCCGGGGTCGTTTAGCGGTTGATCCGTTTCAATTAAAAAGCTGCGGATGCCGCCCTGGGGACTGCGCGAACCGATGCGCACGCTGAAATCGGGCATGCGGATCGATTTACGGCTGGGCATCGGCAAGGTTTCCAGCGCCCAGCCAAATGCCGCCGGTCCGGCAAAAAAACCGACCGGTTCGGATTTCAAGGTAAAGATATTCTCTTCCAGTTTTTGCGTTTCGATCTGCAACGGTTCTCGCCAACGCTCCTCGACCGGGAAAATCGCTTTCCCCAGTTGCTGCAATAGCGGCGAGGTTTCCGGTACGTAGAGACTGCTGGAATACGTCAGAATATATACCGGCAGTTCCGGTCGTCCCAACAGGCGAGGCAGCAGGCGATCCACGCAGACCATCGGTGGCCAGAGGTTCATTAAAAACAGGCGTTTCAGATTTGGTCGCGCCTGCACCTGCTCTGAAATCTGTTCCACCGCCTGAGCGACTCGCTGCTGCGTTTTCTGCGAGGAATAGGCAAAGCCGAAACTGACTCCCGCCCACCAAAGCAGCAGCAGCGCCAACAGTGTCGTTGCCACGTATTTCGGTAAACCCTGCACTCGTTGTCCGATGGCTTCGACGGCTAGCGCCGCCAAAAGACACAGACCCGGTGCTGCCGGATAAAGATAGCGTCCATTCGGCGGCATCCACAGAATCGCCGTCAGCATAGCCAGCGCAAAGAATAAACCCAGTAATCTTATGTTGTTGCGTAAGGTAAAAATCCCGATTGTCGTGGCCAGAGCGAACAGCGGGAAAATCAGATAACCGTAAGCCCAGCCCAACGGCAACGGCAGCAAGTGGAAGGAGGTCGTTACCCCGCCCCACAAAAACAGCTTTCCATATTGCAACAGATTGTAGGCCAGCACATGCAAAGGTCCGCAGCGCAGAAAAGTATCCAGGTTGACCCGGCTCATGGAAAAGGTATCAGGACCGATCTGGCTCGATTCCCAGGCCAATAAGCCCAGGCCAATCAGCAGAGGAGGCAGCCAGAGCAGCTTGAAGGCCGGACGAGTGCCGGCAGCTTTCCCGGCGCTGAAATAGCGGATGAACTCATAAGCCACTAACGCAAACGGATAGGCCATGGCATGTTCATGACAGAATAAGGCCGCCACGGCAAAGAGCGTGTGCCACAGCGCAAATACCCGCTTTCCGCTTTCGCGATACTTCAAATACGCATGTAGCGCCGCTAAAAGAAACGCGGTAGCCATCGGCCCGCTGCGGGCGGAAATCCAGTTAACCGATTCAATCGCCAGTGGATGCACGGCGAAGATCAACGCGCCGATAAACGCCGCGTGCAGCGAAAAGCGAAAACGGCGCAGCAAGTGCAATAACAATACGGCGTTCAGCACATGCCATAACAAGCTGTGCAGATGATAGCCAAAGGGAGAAAAGCCGAACAGGTGGTAGTCCAGCCAAAGCGAAACGACGTAAAGTGGGCGGAAATAAAGCACAATTTCCTGTAGCCCGCCCATGGCAGGAAACACGGAATCGTTCATAAACCACAGGTGCGCCAGTTGCTCGCGCGTGGTGCGCCACAAGCTGAACACGTAGTCGCCGCTGATCAAGTTATCCAGATGCCAGAAATCGTCGATAAAGAAATATCCCCACAAATTGGGGAGATGCGCACACAGGGCCATCAGTGCCACCAGTAGCGACGCCCAGCCGATCGTCAATCTTCGTTTTGTGGCACGGTTGTGCTGCACCGTTTGCGCTTTCATTTCGAGTACAGGCGATTCGATATTCGTAGCGGCGAGGCGTGAGCCTGCCTGCCCGTGTTCAAAAGCACATGGGCAAGCTCCGTTTCCCTTCGCTTCGCCCATGCCGCCCACCGAAAAACATCTTGAAAACGGCGGGCTTACGCCTCGCCGCTAAAAGAAGATATCGCTAATGATGACTAGTAATTTCTCTAACTCAGCTAAAATCAACTAAGAACCGAATGTAACGGAGCCTATCATAGGAGAAAGACCCACGGGAGTCAAACCGGGTGTTGGAAATTGGACGCCATCCGGCAGCAGACTGCTTGCTAACGATTTCTAAAACTTATTGTTCTTTCGCTTCGCGGCGCTCCAGGCGCTTGCGGTCGTTGAAATCCAAATAGCGCTTGCGGATGCGGATGGATTCGGGCGTGAACTCCACGTACTCGTCATCGTTGATGAATTCGATGGCTTCCTCAATCGACAAGACGCGATGCGGCTTGAGCCAGTTTTTTTCATCGGAGGCGGAGGCGCGCATGTTCGTGAGTTTCTTCTCTTTCCCGGGATTGATGACGATATCGCCGCTGCGATTGCGCTCGCCGATCACCTGACCTTCATACACCGTTTCTCCGGCAGTCACGAAAAAGACGCCGCGATCCTGCAATTTCCACAGACCGAAGGTGACCGTCGTGCAGGTATCCTGTACGACCAGAGCGCCGTTCTGACGTCCGCGCATCGGTCCCAGAAATTCGCCGTATTCCAGAAAGACGTGGCTCAAAATGCCCATGCCGCGCGTGTCGGTCATGAATTGCGAGCGGTAGCCGATCAGGCCGCGCGTGGGGACGACGTAATCCAGCCGGGTGCGCCCGGAACGCATTTCGCGCATGCCCAGCATGCGTCCGCCACGTCGGTTAAGCGCATCGATCACAACACCGGAATGCTCGGCGTCTACATCCGCCACCAGCGACTCGTACGGCTCCTGCTTATGGCCGTTTTCATCGTATTGCAGCACCACTTCGGGACGCGCCACCATGAATTCGTACCCTTCGCGGCGCATCGTTTCGATCAGCACCGCCAGGTGCAACTCGCCGCGACCACTGACGATAAAGGTGTCCGCCTGATCCGTCGGTTCCACGCGCAGAGACACATTGGAGCGGATTTCCTTTTCCAGCCGCGCTTTCAGATTCTGGCTTGTGACATACTTGCCTTCCTTACCGGAAAAGGGTCCGGTGTTGGCGCGAAAAGCCATCGACACGGTAGGTGCATCGATTTTCAGCAGCGGCAATATCCTGGGATTCTCGATACTTGTAATGGTTTCACCGACATTCAGTTCGCTCATGCCGGTGATGGTAACGATGTTGCCCGCGATTGCTTCATCCATATCGAAGCGATGCAGACCGTGGAAACCCAGAATACGGGTAATACGGAATTCTTCGTGGGAACCGTCGCGATGAACCAGCAGCACCATTTCACCACGCTTAAAGCATCCACTGACCACACGCCCGGTCGCCATTGCGCCCAGGTAATCGTCGTGATCGAAAGTGGAGACCTGCATGGCCGGACTTTCACCCTCTTCGACTTCCGGCGGCGGTACTTCTTTGGCGATCAGCTCGAAAAGTGGAGTCAAATCATTAGGTTCGTCATCCAACTCATTGATGGCGTATCCCTGCTTGGCCGAGGCGTAGATGATGGGAAAATCCAGTTGCTCGTCGTTGGCGTCCAACGAAACGAAGAGATCGAAAACTTCGTTGACGGCTCCTTCCGGGTCTGCGCCTTCACGGTCGATTTTGTTGATGACCAGAATCGGTTTCAATCCACGCGCCAGCGCTTTCTGGGTGACGAAGCGCGTTTGCGGCATCGGACCTTCAAAGGCATCCACCAACAGCAGCACCGAATCCACCATGCGCATCACGCGTTCGACTTCACCGCCGAAATCCGCATGACCGGGCGTATCGACTACGTTGACGTGCAGATCGCGAAATTCCATCGCCGTGCATTTGGACAAGATCGTGATGCCGCGCTCGCGTTCCAGGCTGTTGGAATCCATGGCGCGGTCGATGCCGACTTCGCTGCGTTTCAAGGTGCCGCACTGCTCCAGCATACGGTCAACCAGGGTGGTTTTACCGTGATCGACGTGAGCAATGATGGCGACATTGCGTATCTGCTTTTGACTTCCGTTTGTGTTCGATGCGGGACTCATACTTATTTCCTAACCAAAAAGGGAGAACCAAGGATTGGTGGTGTCTCATAAATAGGAGTAAAAGGCAAGAGGAATTGTGGTAAAATAAGGTATTCCAGATCCAACAGGGTGCATCACAAGAAGTTGCAAACCTGTCTGATTTTAGGGTGGCGCGGGCTAAGCCGCAGGCTTGCCCGTGTTAAGGAGCCACATGGGCAAGCTCCGTTTCTCTTCGCTTGGCCAATGCCACCCGTCGAATCTGAACAGACAAAAATGAAGCGAGCCGAGCGGTTAACCGACTCGGCTCGTTCATACTTACTAAAAGAGAAGCGATTTAGCGGGCAATCCTATTCCGCCGCTACGACTTCCCCTTCCGCTTCACAATCTTCCAGATCGCAATCGCCGTCCACATCGCCATCTACCGGACTGTCACCGTCGATTGCATCACCGTCCATGTCTCCGTCAATGACATCGCCATCAATTGGTGTATCGCCATCGGCTTCCATATCGCCATCGATGATATCTCCGTCGATGATATCGCCATCGGGAGCATCGCCGTCCACTGGGCTATCTCCATCGACCATATCCATGTCGCCGTCGGTTACATCACCATCGGTTACATCACCATCGACCACAACATCGCCATCGTTTTCCATGTCGCCATCGGGCTGATTATCGCCGTCGACCACAGTATCGCCATCCACCTTGTCACCGTCCGCCACATCGCCATCAACGGTGCTGTCGCCATCGGTCGTGTCTCCATCGGCAATGCCATCGCCATCGGTAGCATACGGTACGCAAAAGCCGTCCTGGCACGCTTCATTAACGATATCGCAATCTTCGATGCGTTCAAAGGCGCCCTCGATGCAGACAGTCCGCCAGCTATCGTCGCAACCCTTGTCGCCTTCTTCGCACAACGCGTTATCACCATCCCCGATACAGTCGCCACAGTCCGAGGAGTCACAGCCTACCACCACCAGCGACGCCAATACGAGACACGCCCACAATCCTTTCGTGGAAAGCATTGGACACTCCTTTCCCAACCAAGCTTGTTGTTTCCGTTCGATGTACAGTATTGCCCTGTCCGGGCTGCGACGACCGTGGCTCAACCGTCGCGTGGTATCGAGTCAATCCATCTCGTTTCGTTCAGATTCGGTCGCAATAGCGATGTCCGACAAGATCTGCCAAAGAATCGAAGTCGCTGTCGGAAAGCTTGAACACCAAGGATTCCAGGCTGAAACGCTCGTCGCAATTCGAACAGACAAAATGAGATTCCAAACAACTGAAAAGCGGGTAAAGAGACCCTTCTCCGCAGGTCGGGCACTTTACCCCGCTGTCAACCGTATTATAGCGCGCAGGGTTGCGTGGCGGCATTCCGTTCCATTTCATCGTACGAGATCCTTTCAACAACTGATTACCACTCACATCCGCCAGTCGATCAACACACTCAGTCGAATTACTCGCGGCATGATTTGCGAGCAACCCGACCGACTCACCGCCCCTCCACTGTTTTTCAGAAGCCTCCCGCATATGCATATGCGGACCCACCGGTTCACTGGTGGCGAATATCTCCAGTTGTCTATAGGATAGGCAAGAACGATTTGCCCTGTCAAGACTTTAGCGACCCGATGCTTACAAAAGCACTAGCCGCTTTCTGCCGACATTGTGCAAGATGATTGTATGTATTTGATATTATTGTGATAAATAGGTTTGAATAATCGACCCTCTTTTTCGATCTAAAGTTGAAGAGATTGGGGTTTCATGCTATTTTAATAGGTGGGTAGTTCCTCTGTAACGTGAAATGAAACGATGATCGATGGGAACTCGTTCAGGTATGGACGCGTTTCCCTCGCAATCGAACGGAAGATGATATGACTACATCTCGCTCACTCGCGCCGATGTTGCCGGTTCTTTTTCTGCTGCTTCCCGCGTTGTGGCTATCCTCCTGCCATTCCGGCACCGACGCCGGAGAGTTGGCCGGCGAGCTGGCCGACCGATTGACCGACGCACTCGAATTCGAAGACGGCGAATATGAAGACAGTCAGCCTCCCAAAGGTGAAGCCGGTTCCGGTGCGCCTCAGATCGTCGTAATCAACGGTCCGGACAGCTTCCGGCTGGGAGCCTCGTTTTCCGTCGGCATTTCCAGCGCCTTCGAACAACCGGAAAAGGTAGATAAAGTCATCGTGCAGGTCGTTGGAGCCAGCGGCTATATCGCGGTTCCGGCAGCATTGTTCGAAAATCTGGTGACCCTGTTCGGAACCCTGAAGGGGGATCCGACATTGCAAGGCATGTCGTTCACCCTTAATTTCGCACTACAGACCAGCGATGGCCGCACGGGTTTGTATCGGCCTACCAACTTCGCCATTCCCGATGAGCCTCCGCAGGAATTGAGCGAGCCAGTCGATACCGTCGCTTTTGGCGACAATGCCACCTTGATCAACGAAGAGGCTCCGCGCGGCAGCGGCAGCGACACCGCCGCCCAGATCAAGAAAATCGAGGGCCCGGACCTGTTACTGCCCGGAAATACGTTTACCATCGATCTATTCACCGATTATCAGGGTTCCACTCCGATTATCAGCGCCATCATGACCTTGCCCAACAGCACCAGCTACTTCGATGTCGAAGGCTCACTGATCGATACCGACAAAGGCCGTGTGATGCGCGTTGAAGGCACACTGGATGCCGAAAAACTCTCTGCCGGAGATGTCGTCACCTTCATGTTTGCCCTGAAAACGGAAGATGGAACGGTCGGTCTGTATCGAGGCTGGAGCATTGTAATCGGTGGAACGGTGGTTCTTCCCGATGGGGATCAAGGGGGCGACTCCGATCTCGATGAGGAAGTCGCGCCGGAAAGCGATGGCGATCAGGATCTCGATGTCGATTCCGATCCGGATACGGACACCACACCGCTGGATTTTCGGGTGCAACCCGCTTTTCTGTATCCTACCGCGCTCGTAAGCGGAGCGAACCTACAAACACGCATGACCCTTGGCCCTACGGCTGACGGTCTAATCGGTCGATAAGCAGGAGGAAGCTCATGTCCCTGACTTCAACAATTCGACTTTTCATCATTCTGGCCCTGATCGTGTTGTGGCTGCCTATGGTCCAGGCGGCTCCACCGACCTCGGTGCAACTTTCCGCGCGCATATTCGACGGCGATGCGGGGTTCTCCTATCAGGGTGGGGTGGAAGTTCGCCTGCTTGAAACCGGCGATACCGATACTGTACTATGGACGGAAACGTTTGCCGATGTAGAAACGCTCGATGGCTGGCTCAGCGTGGAATTGGGCGTCAGTGGCAATCAGACTCCTGGTTCATTAGCGCCGATTCTGACGCAAAATGCAGGTCGCGCCTTGGCTTTCCAGGTTTATCTGGTCGATGAAGATCTGCTGCTGCCGGGAAAACTCCGGGTTACGTCGGTGCCTTACGCCCTTTCGGCTGGCGATGCACAGAGTATTCAAGGCATGGAAGCGGACGCCTTCAGTTTTGCCGGACATGATCACGCCTGGGATGAAATCACGGATAAACCAGAGGAATTTCCTCCCGTCACCCACGATCACGACGATCTGTATTACACCGAAACCGAAATCGATACGCGCCTGGAAGGATTTTCCGAATCGACTCACAGCCATCTCTGGAGCGAAATCCAGCAGATCCCGGAAGGCTTTGCCGACGGCGTCGACGACGACACTCAGTACAGCGCCGTTGCGGGCAGCGGCTTGGAAATCGCCAATGGCACCATCAGCCTATCGACCCAATGCAGCGATACGCAGGTATTGCATTGGAATGCCGCCTTATCGGGTTGGGAATGTACGACCATCGGCGGATCGAGCACCGTATACACGGCGATGATCGATCGCGGTATTGAAGTGAGCGGTACGGAAATCGGTTTGATCGCCACCTGCGCCGATGGCGAGATTCTACGCTGGAACAACACCAACCAAAACTGGGAATGTTCCACCGATGCCGATACGCAATACAATCCCGCCACCGGCGGCGGCATGGTTATCAGCGCCAATGAAATCGGCTTACGCACCGACTGCGGCGCGGATCAGGTCTTGGCCTGGAATGCGCTCGAACAGCAGTGGGACTGCGTCCTGATCGATACCACCGGCACGACCTACAGCGCCATGAGCGGACGAGGCATCGAAGTCAGCGGTACGGAAATCGGACTGGTCGGCAACTGCAACGAAGGCAACGTGCTGCGCTGGAACGATACCAGTCAGCTCTGGAACTGCGATACCGATGCCGACACACTTTACAGCGCCACCACAGGCGGCGGGTTGTATTTCGATGGTACCCAGGTTGGTCTGCTGCCTGGCTGCACAGACGGTCAGGTCTTAAAATGGGATCTCGGCGGCAGTACCTGGTATTGCGCAACAGATCTGGACAACGATACCACCTATGGCGTTCAGACTAATCGCGGTCTGGAAATAACCGGTAATGACTTCGGCTTACTTTCGACCTGTGGAAGAGGCGAAGTGCTGAAATGGGATTCGGAAATCCCGGCTTGGATCTGTGCCCCCGATGAAAGCGGCACTGGCGATGTTACCGGCGTAACGGCGGGCGACGGCTTGACCGGTGGCGGTACGAGTGGTGATTTGAGTCTGGCGGTGAATTTCGATGGTGATGGCAGCAGTACGCAGGTTTCCCGCAGCGACCATCTACACGACTGGAGCGAATTGCAAAGCATCCCCAGCGGTTTTGTCGACGGCGTGGACGACGACACCACCTACAGCGGCGATGCGACGAACGGTATCGAAATCGACGGCAGTAACGCGATCAGTCTGATCAAAAGCTGCTCGCCCGAATCCGTGCTAAAATACACCGGAACAAGTTGGATCTGTGAACCCTACACCACATCGAGCGGGGACATCACTGACGTTATCGCAAGTACGGGTCTGACCGGCGGTGGTGATGCGGGGAGTGTTTCATTGGCGGTAGACTTCGACAGCGACGGTTCCAGCAGCCAGGTTGCCCGCAGCGACCATCAACACGATTGGAGTGAATTGCAAAGTATTCCCAGCGGCTTCTCCGATGGCGTGGACAACGATACCACCTATAGCGTGCAGACCAATCGCGGCTTGGAAATGAATGGCACCCAGTTTGGTCTGCTCTCCACCTGCGATGACGGCTACATATTGAAATGGGATCAGTCGGGATCGTTTTGGGAATGCCGTATCGACGAGGTCGGTAGTGGCGACGTGACCGGCGTGACTGCCGGAAACGGCTTGACCGGAGGCGGCACGAGCGGCGATTTGAACCTGGCTGTGAATTTCGATACCAATGGCAGCAGCACACAGGTGTCTCGCAGTGACCACCTGCACGACTGGAGTGAAATTCAGACCATCCCCAGCGGCTTTGCTGATGGCGTGGACAATGATACCATCTACAGCGGCGATGTAACGAACGGTATCGAAATCGATGGCAGCAACATGATCGGTTTGATCAAAAGCTGTTCGGCCAACTCCATTCTGAAGTTTTCCGGATCGAGCTGGATCTGTGAAACCTATGCGCCCACCAGCGGCGATGTGACCGGCGTGACGGCCGGAGACGGCTTGACCGGCGGCGGCACGAGCGGCGATCTGAGCTTGGCCGTGAATTTCGATAGCGACGGTACCAGTACCCAGGCTTCCCGCAGCGATCATGGTCATAGTTGGAGCGAATTGCAAAGCGTTCCCAGCGGTTTCTCCGACGGCGTGGACGATGATACTACGTATGATGTTTTAACCAATCGCGGTCTGGAAATGAGCGGCACGGATTTCGGTCTGCTCTCAAGCTGCGAAGATGGCTACGTGCTCAAGTGGAACATCAGTTCGACTGCTTGGGAATGCGGTATCGATAGCGTCGGACCGGATATCACGGCGGCGGAGACCTTGACCGGAAACTGGGTTAACACGACTTATCCCTGGGCGGATAACGAAGTGGCGGACAACTTGACCATTAGTGGCGGCTCGATCGACAATACGGAAATCGGCGCAACGACTCCGGCAGGAGCGACCCTCTCCACCTTGGAAGTACAAGGCGATGCCAGTTTGGGTATCTCTTCCAGCGATCTCTTTACCGTAAATGCCGGTAGCGTCAGTTTCCCGAATGTAAGCGGCAGCGGTTTTGAAATGACTATCGGTGGTACGAACCTTTATTCACCGATGAGCAGCACACTTCAAACGGACGGTAGCATGGTGGTCGGGCAGGATCTGACCGTAGGTGACGACACCAACGACACCGATGTCTGGATCGTCGCCAAGCAGGGTATAAGCCCGGACGGCATCCTGCGTTACAGCTCGGGAGCGGATCGCTTCGAAGTCAGTAACGATGGCGGTGCGAAATTCCGAATGCTGGCTGAGTATTCCCAAACGATTCATGTTTATTCCACCGGTGACAGCGCCGCCGACGGAGAACGGCTGCTCAATACTGTCAATGGTATTACCGGAGCATCCGCAACTTCGCCATATCTGGTTAAAATCGGACCCGGTGAATTCGATCTACAGAACGCCAGCCTGTACATGCAGCAATACGTAGACATCGAAGGTTCGGGTCAGGGCATGACCTTCATTACGTCCGACAGCCATAGCGGTGTCAATGCCGGAACCATTGTAGGAAACAATAACTCGCAACTGCGCCACTTAAGCATCAAGAATCGCGGTGGAGGCACGTTCGCAACCGCATTTTACAGCGAGGGCGTTTCACCCTCCTTACTGTATGTTTCCATCGAAACCGGAAATGCAGGCAATTGCCGTGGAATTACTCACACGGTTGCTTCGATGGCCGGAAGCCTGATGCTGGATCATGTTTCCATTACGGTCACCGGCGATGATGCCTCTCACTACGGCATCACCATCGAAGGCAATGGCGGAACTTCCGAGAATATGATTCTGGAAATGGTGGACAGTACCATTTCCGTGCTTGGATCGGATACGACCACTGCTCAATACGGCATTTACGCCTATATCGCCGAAGTATCCATACGCAATAGTCGAATCAAGGTGCGCGGTGATATGAACGCCACCGCCGTGGGCGTGTTGAGCAATAACGGTATCAGCACGACCGTTACGGACAGTGAAATTGAACTATACGAGTGTTCCTCATACACCGCTCACACTTTCCGCATGATTGAAACGGCCAAGGGAAGCATTCGCGGAAGTAAATTGAGCAACGACAGTTCTGGCGATCAGTCTATGCTTGTATCCAATCAGAGTTCTATTGTTGGCGTTGCCTACAACTTGTACATTGATCATTCGGTGTTGTACGGGAACCAGAGCGCCATTACGGCTAGCGCGGGTGGGCCCTCCACGCACATTTATTTCGGTTCGTCCCAAGTCAGCGCCGGTGCAAAGAACGGCACGACAGGGCAGATCCTCTGCGCCCAGTGCTACTCTGAAAGCTATACCGAGCTGAGCAACTACTGCTACTAAGTTGTGTCTTCGAATCAGGCAATAGGATGGTGTGGGGAGATGGGATAGTTGTATAATTTTTCTTGCTTCCCCTGCGAATAACTATCTTTAGAATGTGTTAAGAAATAGAGTCATTATGTTGACGTAACATCTAAAATGAGATAGAAAAAGCGATCTAGTTTAGATTCGTTACACTCCTGTAACCGTTGGAGGTAAATTCAAATGAACAACCATTGCCGCACGATCCAGTTCCTGTTGCTGACCGTTCTTCTTCTCGCACTGCTTCCCGCCTGTTCTTCGGATACCGATGCGGGTGAAGTTGCATCCGAGTTGGCCGATCGATTGACCGACGCACTTGATTTCGACAACGGTGAAACCATCGAAGGAGATATTCCCGAAGGAAGCGACAGCACCGATGCTCCGCAGATCAGTTCCATCCAAGCAAGCAGCCTGCAACTGGGAGCACCATTTGCCATTACCCTGCAAACCGATTTTGGAGAGCCGGAGCTTGTGGAAGAAACCATCATGTATGCCGAGAAAGACGGCGTGAAGGCTGACGGCTATATCAAGGTCGGTGCGTCTCCGATTACGGGTCTCGTCGATCTGTCCGGTATTCTTCGAAACGAAATGGAACTGGCAGGACAAACCTTTACCCTGTATTTCGCGCTTAAAACCGCCGACGGCGTACTTGGTGCTTACGTTGCGCAGACTGTGACGATCTCCGATGATGTGCATTCGAACTACGCGGTTTCGGAAAGTCTGGAACTGATCAGCGCCCAAGGCGAAGAGAGCTTCGACAGCGGACGCCCGCAGGGCCTGTCCGGTCAGGAGGTTCCCCAGATTTCCTTGATCGATGCACCGGATAAACTGATGCCGGGTGCTTCTTTTTCGCTCGATCTACAAACGGATTTCGATGGCACCGTCGAGTTCGTCATTGTGTCCACTCCCAATTATCCCGGTTACAAAAAGATTCCGGTGGATCTGACTACAGCAAGAAAACGCGGCGGAAGCTCGGCGGCTGGGGAATCGGTGCGTTCGATCCCCATTGAATGCACACTCGGAAGCAATCTCGAAGTCGGCGACCAGGTGGTATTTCTCTGGGCGTTACAAGGAGAAAAAGGCGTCGGTCTGTATCGCAACTGGGTGGTGACCATCGGTGAAGGAAACGCGGCAGACGGTGATGCGCTTGGCGATGAAGACCATGTGATACCGCCTGCGGATAAGGACGATTTAGATGGTGATGCAGACGGCGACACGATCATCGATGGGGACGTTGACGGGGACGGCACGGAAGGTACGCCGGATGGCGATGACGACCCTGACATGGATGTTGAAGAAGACATGGTTACAGATGGAGATGTCGAGCTTGAAGTTGCGGAAGAAGAACACGCAGTAGATGGCGATCTCGATCTGACGGAAGCGGATGTGTGGGAAATGGAATCCGATGGCGACTTGGATGCAGAAGTCAAAGCGGATATGGAAGAAGAACTGGAAGCTGAAATCGAACCGGAAGAGGAACTTGAACCGGAAGCGGAACCCGAAGCGGAGGCGGAAGTCGAAGAAGAGAGTGGCACCGTTTACCCGGAAGATTACTGCCGCCATGCCTTCTGCTGGAACATTCCAACTGCGCAGTACACCTGCTTCGGCGATAGTGGCGAACTGAATCCCTGCCCGGCAAGTGGCGAAGATTTTTACGGCCAGGCCGGAACGTATTATACCACCGGACGCTCCTATTCCTGTTACAACACCGGAAGCCTGCTCGATCCCTGTCCTTCCGCCGCAACGGAAGGGGAAGTGGTAAAAGATGATGTGACCGGCTTGATGTGGCAACGAGTCAGTTCTACCGCGCCGCAAGGCTGCGAAGCCGGTAATGCCGCGCTTTGTACGGAAGATGAAGCGGAGGCCTATTGCGAAAACCTGGATTACGGCGGCTATTCGGACTGGCATCTGCCGGGTATCGCGGAACTGCTCTCGCTGTTCGATATGGGTGACGGCGCTCCGGCTGTGAACCGATCCTACTTTGCGGATACGTCGAGTGCAAACTACTGGACTTCTTCCTATCACGCACCGGCAAACCAATACTTCTACGTTCAGTTCGCCGACGTATACGCCAACCGTGAAGCCGCAACACAGGAAAACGCGGTTCGCTGCGTCCGCGTCGACGAAGAAGTGACACTGCCCGCCACGCGTTTTTCGACAGAGGGAAGCACGGAAACCGTGGTGGTTGACCACTTGGCGAACCTGATGTGGAAAACGTCCACCGAAGGCTACAAAAACTGGAAAAGCGCTCTGTCGACCTGTGAAGCTCTTGAATGGAACGGATACAACGATTGGCGGCTGCCGACCTTCATGGAGCTGTTGACTATCGTCAATTTCGACAAGGACGCTCCGCCATACAGCGATATTCCCAGTATGACGGCAGGCTATTTTACAGGCACCAGCAAACCGGATAGTGCCGTTTGGGCTATGCTCGCCGAGGTCGACACCAACGGACCGATCGTTTACAACCGCAAAACGAACACCTCCATTGCCCGTTGTGTACGAACCGCGCAATAGCGAACGGAAAACCTTGTTTTAGGTAACGCATTGGAAACCGGCTTCGTGCAAAACGCGAGGCCGGTTTTTTTATCTCAGTAGCGCATGACATTGTCCTAAAGATTCATCGTACAGCACGATTCGATAGCCGTTTTCCTGCGCCAGTTGTCGGATCTCCCCTTCATCGAAAAGATGAATGAAACCCAGGTGCGTGTCGTAGTGATCGCGGATGCGCTCCGGTAGAATCTTGTTTCGTTGCAGCCGACGTCTCGTTTTTCTGCGCGTGCGGTCGAGTTGCGGAGGGCTAAGCCAGCTAAGCAGTAACGGTCCCTTCGGACATAGTTCGTGCAGCCGTTGAAACAGGCGGCGTCTCGTCTCATCTTCTCCCACATGCGCCAGGCTGCCCCAACCCAACAGAATCGCATCGTAGGGGGCGGCGGCATCGATGCTTTCGATGCCGTTTAGAAGTTCTTCGTAGCCTGCAACTTCAAGCGCACAGACGTTTTCGGGCGACAGACGTTTTTTTGCAGATTGAATGAAATCCGGGTGAGGATCGAAGCCCGCCACCTTGAAACCGCGTTCGATCAGCGCCAGCATTTCCCGTCCTCCGCCTGCCGCTGCAACCAATACATTGGCGGGTGCAATGGGAAACTGCGTGTCGATGGCTTTGGCTTCCCAGTCGAATAGCTGACGGTTATGATTGTCCTCGGAGAAGATCGGCATGCGACCATAGGCCTGCATCGTAAAACGCCGCCAATCATTTTTCGAAACGAGCAAAGGCAGGCATTCCGACCACAGCGCCTGAAACCAGCCGGAAGGGCTGTGACGCTCGATCAACACGCGATCGAGGCGCAATAATGCGGCGTGTTTCCAGAATTTAAGGAATTCTGTCCGTGCTATTTTTTCGGCTTGGCGTGGCAGCCGAAACATTTTAACGGACCCTTCTTGTTTTTCTTGTGACAACCTTTACAGGTTTGATGGAAGGCTTCCTTCTGGGAAAAGCGGTTGCCTTCTACGGCGCTGGCCTTGTGACAGTCCCGGCAGCCTTTCTCGACTTTTTCCGCCTTTCCGCTTTTATCGATTTTTATTTCATGATGACAGGTCTGGCAGTTTTTCCCCGCGCGAATTTCATGCGCGGCATGGTTGAATGTTACCGTGCCCTTTTTTGCAGGAATACTCAGCACATCGGCAACCGCCACGGCAACGGAAACAAAAGCCGTCAGTACCAATAAAATCACCAGGATGGACAACAGGTTGCGCCGCATTCTTTTTCTCCCATGCACGAAGTCAAACCATACCTAACTAATCCGATAGGATTATAAGTGTACTGCTGAGTATCAGGATCTGTCAAAGAAAGAAAACATCGAAACAAAGAGGAAATTATTATACCTCGTTCTATTTAGCGATTTTGTGATTTGTCGAGGAGAGTGGCATGGGCGAAGCGAAGAGAAACGGAGCTTGCCCATGTAGATTTCGAACACGGGCAAGCCTATGGCTTGGCCCGCGCCACCCTGAAATCAGACGGGTTTGCAATTTCTTGAAATGTGCGATATCGAAGCGAGAAATCAAGTCAAGGACTGCGCCAGAAACTGCAACGGATGCTGCACGATGGCATTTGCAACGGCGGACTGAATCTGCATCCGGCAGGTGGAGCATTCGCACAACACCCGGTCGTAGTTGCCAGTAGCCAATTCCGTAAACAGTTCCGCACCGATCTGTAACGACCGCGCCCGGTTTTCCTTCAAGATTCCATAGGTTCCGGCAATCCCACAACAGCCCTGATCCACCGGAATCAATTCCGCTTTCGGAATGTTTTCGATCAGGCGTTTTACTGGACGGTTCAAGCCCAGCGCCTGCAAATGACAGGGAGCGTGATGCGCCAGACGCAAGGAGCGCTCTTTTAGAGGCAGCGGTGTGGGTAATTCGTCGATCTGCTCGGCCAGAAAATCCGTGGCCTCCCGCACCAGCTCGGATACCTGTTTCGCCAACGGATTCTGCGTGACGAGCGGCCATTCCTCTTTGATCATGAGAGCCGCGCTCGGTTCCGAACAGACAATAGGCAATGATCGCGCGACATAAGGAGCCAGATTGGCAAGGTGCTGCTGCACGATTGAACGCACGCGCGGGAGGTCGCCGACATCCAGGGCAGGCAGGCCGCTGCCTCCGAAGGTATAGGGAATCACCTCCCAGCCGAAGGCGTTTGCCAGCCGGATGAAATCCAGGCCCAGTTGATGATCGCTGTAGAGCACCATCGAGTCGGCGAAGTACAACAGGCGGCGTTTGCTTTGCGGCTGACGCAGCGCGGTCGCTTTCTGATAGAAACTGCCACGTTCCAAGTGCGGCATGGGTGCGCTTCGATCCAGCCCCGTAAGGCGTTCTGTAACCTCACGAAGCAGCGTGGAGTGTTGCAGGGCATGATCGAGCCCCGGAAGGTAACCCGCAACCTGCATGAACGAATCGGACGCAGCCAGCAGGCGTTGACCCAAGCTCAATCCGTGTTCGCGCGCGTGTTCGGCCTTTAATTCCAGTATCAGCTTGGGAATGTCTACGTGACTCGGGCATTGCACTCGACAGAGTTTGCAGTTGAAGCAATACTCGGCAACCGCTTTGGCCGTTTTACTCATCCGCGCCGAGGCGGTTTCCGGTCCGAACAATGTCAGCCGCGCTACGTTTCCCTTGGCTCGCGGACTGGCCAACTCGTCGTGCGTCACGCGAAACAGGGGGCACATCGAAAGCTCCGGCCCGACATTGCGGCAAGCGCCGCAACCGTGACAGGCTTCCGAACTTTTCTCGAATTCGCCTTCATCGAAACGCAGTTCGGGTCTTGTGGCCGCCCAGGCAGAGCGACCGGACAAGCGCGTGTGCGAGAGCGCCGGGTGCTCCTTGAAGGAAACGGTTTTTCGTCCCGGATTGAATGTGTTGTGCGGATCGATGGCCTGCTTGACCTGACCCATGGTTTCGAACAATTCGGGATACTGCCGTTGAATAAAGGGGGAACGCGCCAGGCCGTCGCCATGCTCGCCCGAAATCGAACCGCCTGCGGCGATTACGGCGCTGTAAAACGTATCTGCGGCCTGAACGAGTCGGGCATAATCTGCGGGTTCATGCAGATCGATATAGACTTTCGTGTGCAATTCGCCCGGTCCGGCGTGACCGAAGGTCGCCCATTCCAGGCCGTGTTCGTCCAGCACGCGTTCGGTAATGTCGAACAGTTCAATCAAGCGCTCGTGAGGCAGGGCGGCGTCTTCGATGAAGCTGATGGCATGAGTGCGACCGGGACGATTCATGATCAGGGCTTCCGCCTCGCGCCGGATCAGCCACAGGCGGGCGGCGTCTTTTGCGTTATGCGCCTCGCGCACGTCGCTGGCGGCAGAGTCCGATGCGCGCATCTCGCGAAGCGGTGCGGCCATGCGGGCGCGCACGTCGTCTTCGTTTTCCCCGCTCCATTCACCCAATAACACCGCCTGGGTGTGTTCGGGTAGAAGTTCATCGATGATCGGATCGAAGCGCCTTCCCATTGCCAGAATGTGATAGTCGATCAGTTCCAAGCCCGAAGGCCGGTGGCGCATCAACGGCTTGACCGCTTCGCAGGCATCGCGCACGCTGTCGAAACAGAACAGCGCCAGGCCGGTATGGCCGTAAACCGGCGACAGATCCAGGGTGGCGTCCAGCAGCAGTCCCAGGGTGCCTTCCGCTCCCGCCAACAGGCGCAGCGGATTGACCTGCTCATCCTGCCAGACACGCAGATTGTAGCCGCAGCGATTGCGATGCTGTTGCGGATATCCGTTTTCAATGATCTCCTGCCGTTCGCGGCAGATCCGGGCCGCTTCCTTCCAGCCACCCGGTAATGATTCCAAATCTCCCGGCTGCAAGGTCACGATCTCGCCAGCCGAGGTCAGAACTCGCGCCTGGATCAGGTGATCGCCGGTGTAGCCGTAATCCAGCGAATGCGTACCGGTGGCATTGGTACCGATCATGCCGCCGATGGTGGCGCGCGTACCCGAGGACGGGTCCGGGCCGAACTTCAAGCCATGCAATGCCACAGCCCGATTCAATTCGGACAGCGTCACTCCGCAACCCACACGCACCCGGCGATGATCCGGGTCGATGCGGTCGATACGACGAAAAGCCGGGTGACAGTCCAGCACCAAGCCCGGTCCCAGCGATTCACCCGCCAAGCCTGTCGCCCCGCCACGCGGATGCAGGCCGATGCCCAACTCTTGGCAGGCACGAAACGCGGTGACGAGGTCTTCTTCGTCGCGCGGGACGGCGGCTAAAAGCGGTTCGACCATGTAAATCGACGCATCGGTGGAAAACAGCCTGCGGCCCAGGCTATCGGCGTGAATGCGTCCCTTAAAGCGCCCCGCTAAGACCTGCAACAGTTTCTTTCGCTGCTCTTGGGCAGACATCAGGGTTCCTCTTTTTTCGCAGCTTCCTGTTCGGCACGTTTGGCCAGGCGCGCATCCACCCAGGAAAGGTACAGATCCACCCGCGCTTGCAGGCGTTTTTCCATCACTTCCTGTTGGTCGGCTTCTCCAACGGGCCAGGTGAACTGATGCGCATTGATCAACGCGATGTAAGCCCGTTCCTGACCATTCAATTGTTCGAGCATCAGCAGTTCCGGGACGGAAATGCGGGACGGATCTTTTTCGGTGTAAAAATAACTCTGCCGCGATTCCAATGCATCGGGCGGCTGCTTGGGTTCTTCGTAATCGTCTTTCGAAACAAAGATGAAGCCGACGTAATGCTTGGGGTCGTAGCCGTCCAGCTTGACGTGGATCTTACCGAAATTAAAGGGATAATCCTTTCTCAGAAAATAGCCGTGTTCTTTGAAGCGCTTGGCGATTCGGACGACGGTTTTGCGGTCGGGCAAACGCTCGTATTCGGGTGCGTCATGCAGCTGCTCCGGTCCTCCCAGAATCGGAAAATCCCCCTGCTGCAAGGTGAAGGTATTTAAAAAGACACCCTCTTTTCCCTCCATCACATACGGCGAAGGTCGATGCGGCGGCTCATGATGCGCACAGGAAATCGCGAGCACCGAAAGCGAAAAAGACAATAATAGCAACAAGATAGATTGGACATAGGGGCGCATGATGAAGATAGCCTTTTTATCAGTGCCTGCCCGGTATCCGAACAAGCTGGGAAACACAAAACAAGTTCTCCGCTATTATCCACGATTTAACAGCGCACGCAAGCATCTGAATCACGCCCTCGCTCGCAAATGGAATAGAGATCCGCACGATAGTGTAACTCCTTGACAAATCGAGGGTTAGCATGTATGAAAGGGAGTTTCTCAATTCGGCGCAATAACTTTAATCGCCGACTGGGTTGAAGGAGAAGAAACATGACAGCAAAAGTGGAGAAAACACCCTCCCTTTACGATGTGCGCTCGGTGAAACGCAACCTCAAAAAAGAATACCTCACTAACGAGGAATACCAGAAATATCTGGATAGCCTGCCGGATGCGCAAGAAAAAGCCGAACCGATCGGTGTCGATCAGGCTGAAGAAATCCTGGAACGCGAGCAAAAGCGTCAAGCCAGCCTACCCGCCGAAGAATCCAACAATTCCGCTACGGGCGCCGAAAGCTAGCCGTACGTTTTCGTACATGCCTTATCCACTCCGGCCACCCGTTGTAAGCGGTAACAACCTGACACGACTCGGGATCGCCCTTTTTCTGCTCGGGTTAGCCCTGGCGCTGATCGCCGGATGCGCCGTGCAACCGGCGTTACGCCCTGCGGATGTGTCTGGGACGTCTGAGCAGGTGGGAGAAGAACAAAGCTATCCGCCTGCCGGAGCGTATCAGCACTTTTTCTACGCCAAACAGTTGCAGTATGAAAAACGCTACCTGGAAGCCGTCGATCAGATGCGCCTGGCGCTGGCCTTCGACAATGGCTCGGCACGACTGCATTACGAACTGGGGATGCTGTTACTGGCTTCCGGGCAGGTGCAGACGAGTATCGCAAGCCTGAAACAGGCACAGCAACTCGACGAGCGCTTCATTGAACCTGTGCTGATTCTCGGACAGATCGCGCTGGCTGAAAATCGTTTTCAAGATGCCGCCGCCTATTTCGATCGCGTCATCGAACTGGACCCGGTTAACGACGATGCCATCCGGCACCGGGCGGAACTCGTTTTCATGGAGCAGGGTATCGAAGGGATGACCCGCTTTCTGGAGAACATCCTAAAGCGCAGTCCGACTCATTTCGAATCTCTTTCGGTACTGACCAAGCTTTACCAGCAGCAACAGGAATACGTCAAACTGGAGCAGACTTTGATTCGGCTGCTGGAACTGGACCCGGAAAACCTGGTGGCCATCGAACAGCTTTCCACCTGGTACAGCCGCACGAGGCGCTTCGATCAGGCGATCAAACTCTTTCAGCGGTTGGAAAACCTGTTGCCTCCCAACTCGTTGATTCCATTGAAGATCGGCCAATTTTATCTTCAGGGTGGCGACCTGCAACAGGCACGCAAACACTTCGACGAAGCCGAAAGCCTGGATGAAACCGGGGAGCGCATCCGCTTTTCTATCGGTTTGGCTTATGCGGAAGCCGGACGTTTTGTGCTGGCGGCGAAACAGTTTCAATCGTTGGCAGTTGAATTCGGCGACGCCGGGGCTCGCTATTTCTGGGGCTGGTCGTTGGTGCAGGCCAAACAATACGCCAAGGCACTGTCTGCCTTTTCTCCCATTTCCAGACACAACAGCCGCTATTATGCGCTGTCGCAGGCGGAGATGGCCCGCTGTCAGTGGGAGTTGGCCCACAAAGCAAAAGCAGACGAGTTGGCCGAGCATTTAATCGAAACCATGACTGACGATGTGGAAACCTATCGCAGTCTGGCCAATTATTTTCGTGATACCGGACGCATGCAGAAATCGCTGGAAACACTGCAACTTGGCTTGCAACGTTTGCCGCAAAACCCGGAATTGCTTTATTTATTGGCGATGATGCTCGAAGAAGATCACCAGCAAGACCGCGCGCTGGAAACCATGCAGACATTGCTGTCGATTCAGCCCGATCACGCCAATGCCTTGAATTTTGTCGGCTATAGCCTTGCGCAACGGGGTGAGCGACTGGACGAGGCGGAAGCCATGGTGCGCAAGGCATTGCAGCAGAAACCCGGAGAGGGCTATATTATCGATAGCTTAGGCTGGGTTTACTATCATCGCGGCGATCTGGAACAAGCCGAAACATGGCTTTTACTGGCGGCCATGATCGAACCTTTCGAAGCGGAAATTCTGTTTCATCTGGCGCTGGTGCTGCGAGATCAGGGGAATCGAGAAGAGAAGCTGCGCCAGGTGCTGGAACAAGCCGCCGCGCTGGAAATTCGTCCGGCGGCGCTGCTTGATGAGTTCACAGCGGCTTTCCCCGACTTGTGGCCGATGTTGCGTCTGCGCCTCGCACCGCCGGAGAAGCAGCCATGAAAGCCGCCACGACAACGTTCGTTTTCATCGTGCTGGCCATGCTGCTATGCGCCTGTCAGACCTTGTCTCCCAAGCAAGAGCAAGCACCTGCGCCCATCGGTGCAAAAGAATTGCTGACTAAACTTCATAAACGGGGCGGACAGATCCACTCCGTGGAAGCCGACAGCAAATTCGAGTTTTTTCATGAAGGCCGCCACGAACGCGCGGAATTGATCTGGGTCGTGCGAAAACCCGGCGACGCCACCTTCGAATTGACCGGTCCCACCGGAATGCTCGGCATCTGGACCAACACCCGCGACGAATTCCGATATTTCGATATTCGAGAAAAACGTGTGCTATTCGGGCCGGTTACATCCAAGGCGATGCGGGATGTCTTGCGCTGGACGATCTTACCCACGGAACTGGTGCCGCTTTTGTGCGCGACTCCGATTATCCTTCCCGGTGGTGCCACGCGCCCGGTATACGATCCGGAAACCAAGCATTATCGTTTCTCCATTCTTGCTACAGATCAAGGACTCAAACAAATCTTCTGGTTCGACCGCGAAGGCGAGCTGTATCGGATTCGGGTGGTGCAGGAAGATAAAAGCGTGCGTTATCAGGTGACTTATCTGAACTGGCAGGTGCGCGGCGAGGAACAACTTGCTTTTCCCGGCTACATCAAAGTCGAGCATCCTCAAAGTGAAACGGTGCTGACGTTGACCCTGCGCTCCAAACCCACTCTCAACGGAACGATCGATCCTCAAACCTTTCAGCTCCCCTTTCCCGATGGTATCCCTCGGATGTACATTCCCGGTGAGTAAGCGAAAGTAAATCTTACACCTGTGTATAATTCGCTTGTTGCCAGCTTGCCAAAATGGTATGCTCAAAAAAGTTGTTTTTCATGTGACCAATCGCTCTTTCATGCTGCTTACGACATATCCTGCAATCTCTAGCTGAACCACATTTGGAATCAATCATGGACGCCTCACAGAAACGCATCACTGAACTACTCAAACAACTGGATCGCGCCCAATCCCGTATCAAAGAATTGGAAAACGGAAACGATTCCGTTTCGGAAACGGCGAGTGTTAACCGCCTACTGAATGCTTGTCCCGGCGCCATGTTGATTATCGACAAGCACAACATTATCGTTTCCGCCAATGAAGTTGCCTGTAGCTTGCTGGAGCTTTCGCAGGATCGGCTTCAATCCGGTGCCTATTCCTTAAACGACTGGACACTATCGAGTTTGGATAAGCACCCTCTGCTGCCGGAAGAGCATCCTTGGACAGTTGTGAAAGAGTCGGGAAAAGCCATACGAGACATCCGTTTCTGTCTTTCGCGCAACGGTCATAAAAATCTGCTTCTTTGCTGTAACCTGAAACCGATTCCCGATAGTGACACTCTGGTGATGGGGTTGGAAACTCTAGACGAACACCTGTTCAGCCGAAATGATGTGTCTCCCTATCAATCCCGTCTGGATCAGGCCGAGGTGATTTTCCTGCGCCTGGACCTGGATGAGCGCGTTACCATGATCAACCATAAGGGCTGCCGCATATTGGGCAGAACCCAGCAGGAAGTCATCGGTAAAAAGTGGTTCGATTGTTTCATCGTAGAGCGGGATCGGGAAGCCTGCCGCAAGCTATACCGCAAGCTTCTTCAAGGGAATCTTAAAAACTCCAGCTATCACGAAAGCACCGTTGTGACCTACAATGGTCTAGAACGCACCATCGCCTGGCACAATGTATTTATAACCGATGAACAGGGGGAAGTCAGCGGTACTCTTTCTTCCGGTCACGACATCACGGAAGAACGCTTGGCGGAACATGCATTGCGCGAAAGCGAAGAAAAATTCTTCGCCATCTTCCAGCACTCCGTCGATGCCGTCACCATCTCCGATCTGAATGGTTATGTAGTCGGGTACAATCCGGCAATGCAACATCTCTTCGGAGTGGAGGCCGCTAAATATAGCCAGGGACGGCATTTTAGCTCGTTTATTGCAGAAGAAGACAGGGAACAGGCAATTAAAAATGCTTTTCTACTGCGAAATATAGGACATGTTCCCAATCAGCAGCTTCGTTTTTTGCGTAGCAACGACGATTCTTTCCTGGGTGAATTAAGCACCTGGACCATCGATGATAGAACCGGAACGCCGAAATATGTAATCGGTATCATTAAGGATATCACCCAGCAACAACAGAACCGACAGGAGCAGGAAAAATTAACGGCCCTGGTTGAAAACAGCACGGATTTCATTGGCATAGCAGACTTGCACGGGCAGGTCACTTATTTGAATCCTTCCGGCATGAAAATGGTGGGCATTAAAGATGCACAACAGGTGCAGAAACTGAAAATCATCGATTTTCTACCTGTAGAAGAACAGCCTTTCGTGCTGGAAGGCGTACTGCCAAAGGCAGTCGAGCATGATTCCTTTGCCGGAGAAGGTATCCTACGCCATTTTCAAACCGGCGAGAGAATTCCTATTCGCTTTAACACTTTTGTGATTCGCTCTAAACTCAACGGCGAACCGAGATTCATCGCAGTAGTAATCAGCGATATTCGAAAACAAAAGAAAGCCGAAGCGGAACGATTGCAAAGCGAGGAACGGCTCTCTTACGCAATGGATGCCACGCGTGAAGGAATTTGGGATCTGGATACGAAAAGCGGGGTGGCCTACTTCAGTCCCCGTTTTTACACCATGCTGGGGTATCAACCCGGCGAGTTTACTCCAACTGTTGAAAACTGGCTCCGGCTCATCCATCCGGAAGATCACGATGAAGCCCTGGCTGCTTTCTCCAGCTACATGGAATCACCGACAGGCGTGTACGAGCAGGTATTCCGGATGGTGTGCAGCGATGGCTCGCATATCTGGATTCTGGGGCGCGGTAAAACGGTAGAATGGGATGAGCAGGGAAAACCGAAACGCATGATCGGCACCCATCTCGATATCAGCGACCACATGCAACGGGAACACTTATTGCGCGAAAGCGAGCAGCGCTATCGGCTATTGTTTGAGAGCGCTAACGATATGATCATGCTGGTGTCGCAATGGGGAATGTGTCTCGACGTCAATCCGCGCATCGAAGATATTCTGGGAATCGCTCCCAAGGAAATCGTCGGGCACCATGTTGCCTACCTGGCCGGATTTATCAAGCAGGATATATACGTTCTGAAAAAGGAAATGGAACAATTAATCGAAAGCGGATTGCTCAATCAGTGCATCGAAGTGGAATGCACTCACCGCAATGGTTATACGGTTTGGGTCGAAGTGCATATGGCCAGGGTTCTTACCGATGGTAAACACAGCGGCATGCTGGTGGATGTACGCGATATCACGGAACAGAAACGGGCAGAAAAAGAGGTTCAAGCGAAAGAAGCGCAATTCAGAAACATCATCAATTCTTCTCCGGTGGGCGTACTGCTTTTTGAAGAAAACACGGATGGGGAAGTTGTCTTTGCAGACTCCAATCCGACAGCAGATTATTTAACCCAAAGAGATCTTTCCGAATTGATCGGACTTTCGCTTAGAAATGCCTTTCCCGGTTTGAATGATCCACACGTATTCAAGCGTTTGGAACAGATCGCCAAAGGCGGTCCTCCACTTGAAAAGCAGCTTGCCTATCAAGGGACAATCGTAAGCGGCCATTTCGAAATTTTCGCCTTCAATATTTCTCCTGGCCAAATGGCGGTCATGTTCTTTGAGATTTCGGATCGCATTCGTGCCGAGGAGGAAAAAGCGCGTCTGGAAGAACAACTGCGTCAGTCTCAGAAAATGGAGGCCGTTGGACGACTGGCTGGCGGCATTGCTCATGATTTCAACAATCTGCTTACCGGGATCAATGGAAACATTTCTTTAGCACAGATGGATCTGGAACAAAACAATCCGCTTCATGAAACCATGAACGAAATCACCCGTGCCGCCGACCGGGCGGCGGATTTAACACGACAATTGCTGGCTTTCAGTCGCAAACAGATCATTCAACCCAAGATCATCAATCTGAACGATCAGATTCGCGGGCTATCTAAAATGTTGAAGCGAATCATCGGCGAAGATATTGAATTGACATTGGATATGGATTCCAAGCTAGGTCAGGTGCGCGTTGATCCAGGACAGATGGAGCAGATCATCGTCAACCTGGCGGTCAATGCGCGTGACGCCATGCCTAATGGTGGGAAACTGATTCTCCGAACGGCAAATGTCACGTTTCATGAGAATCAATGTCGCATCTGCGGCGAAACCGTTAGCGGGGAACATGTACGATTACAGGTTCAGGATAACGGCATCGGTATCGATGAAGAAGACCGCAAGCGCATTTTCGATCCATTCTTTACAACCAAACCGGAAGGCAAAGGGACGGGATTGGGACTGGCTACCGTATTCGGTATCGTCAAGCAGCACAAGGGACACATTCATGTGATTTCATCGCCGGAGAATGGAACGACGTTTGAAATTCTGTTGCCGAAAGTTTCCGATCATGCCGACTCCGCGCCTCGCAAACAAGGTCTGCAACGATTACCGAAAGGCAATGAAGTCATTCTGCTGGCAGAGGACGAGCCGGTGGTCAGGAACATTGCAGTTCGAACCTTGACCAAGCTTGGTTATAAAGTACTGGAAGCTGAGAACGGAGAACACGCTCTGAATGTAGCAAAGGACTATGATGGTCCTATCGATCTGCTGTTGACGGATGTCATCATGCCGAAAAAGAATGGTCGCGAGTTGGCGGATGCCCTGTGTGCCCTGCGCCCGGAATTGCCGGTATTGTTTACATCCGGTTACACTCAGGACACGATCGGCCAGCATGGCGTACTGGATCGTGGCATTCACTTCCTTGAAAAACCCTACACACCAAGTCAACTCGCCTTGAAAGTGCGCGAGTTGTTGGATAATTTACCGGAACGCAACTCGTAACCGAACACGGCGGAGTTTACGCTCCGCCGCTACGGAAATCAAAAAGCTCTATGGCTTTATCCGCGATAGGGAGCGACACTGCCCAGCAAATGAGGCGCGCCGCTTTTGGGATCATGCGCGCCGAAGCGGAAAGCTCCTTCACCCGCTTCCGAATCTTCAGAGAAGCTCAGGTTGATTTTCCCAGGCAGAAAGATCGGTCGCTTGAATTCGCCTTCGATCTTGAAAGGACGTTCGAAGGCGTGTTGCTGCATAACTTCGGACAGCGCGCGGGAGAGCGTCCACATACCATGAGCGATCGGGCGTTTGTAACCCAGCAGTTTGGCCGTAAAGGGATAGAGATGATGCGGGTTGTAGTCCCCCGAACCGGCGGCAAAGCGCCGTCCCAGATCGCCTGCTAATTCCAGGGTGCTGCGCGCTTCGGGCGGCGGCGTCTTTTTGGTTTCCTGCTTGCGGGTTTTACCGGAGCGCGTATCTGAGCTGCGAGACAGGAAATTCGCCATGCCTTCCCAGCACAGCGTTTCGCCCTGGCGGACTTCCATCGCGCAATTGATGTGAATGCCTCGCTCGGTTTTCACCAGTTCCGCCAGATGTACGCGCAGATCCAAAGGCGTGCCGGTCGCAATCGGTTCATGTACGATGGCCGACTGCTTCATGTGAATCAAACCCAACGGGCTTAAAGGAAAACGTTTGTTGGAAAACAGACGCGCCATCATCGAAAGGAACATCGTTTCCGGAAACAGGGCGGGTAATTCGCCGTTGTCTTCTCCGATTGCGCAAACTTCCCGGAACAGCGCCACACGCTTGGGATCTGGGGTAATGCCGTTCATCTCCACCGTGAACGAAGGAATGGCTGCAACCTGCTCATCGCTCAAGTCACCCTGGCGACGGAACATGGCAACCCACAAGCCTCGGGTATACACAGACGCAGTGGAGGCGGGACGGGACATCTGAATGGTAATCGTTTCGGAACTACGAGATTTATCGGACATTGTCTATTCTCCCCGGATAGTGGATCTACGGCAACGGGACAGTGTTCGGTTCCTACGGCTCCATAACAAGCTGAACGGGATACGCTGGGGAGTCGCTCGACCTTGTTGCGGCTGGGATTGTAACGGAAGCAAAGCTGAAGATCAAGTCTGCAATTACTTCGTACAGGGCGTTTTTAAGATGTTGTCTGTATTTGTTTTGTCATTCCCGTCAAAGCAGGAACTCAGGTCATATGATCCGATAATTTCATGCCATGTCGGGTGAAATCTCCTGACCTATTTCTGAAAATGAATTGTAGCGCCTGCTATTTTCCGATACAGAAGGTCGAGAAAATGCGTTGCAGCACTTCCTCGGGGGTGGTGAGGCCGACAACCTCGGCCAGGGTATCCAGCGCCTCGCGCAGATCGGCGGCGATCAATTCCGGCGGCAGTATCTCACCACTCAATCCCGTGCGAGCGCGTTGCAAAGCCTCTACGCTAAGCCGGAAGGCCTGGGCATGACGCGCGGAAGTCAGCACGATTTCATCAGTGGTCTCATCGCCATCGGCGAGTAAAACCTGAATGGAACGCTCAAGTTCTTCAATGTTCTCACCGGTCTTCGCACTTAAGCGCACGCGCGGCCAATCGGGTACGAAAGCAGACAACTTCTCGTGATCCAACTTACCGGGTAAATCGCATTTGTTGATAACCAACACGCCGCGATGCCCGCTCAGACGTTGCGCAAGCTGCAACTCCTCTTCGTGCAAGCTACGCGACTGATCCAGCACCCACAACACGAAATCCGTGTTTTCCAGCCGCTGCCAGGCGCGTTCAATGCCGATGCGCTCTACGTCGTCCTTGCCTTCCCGCAAACCCGCCGAATCGATGAAACGCAGCGGCACCCCACCCAGATCCACCGTCGCCTCGATCAAATCGCGCGTCGTACCGGGCGTATCGGTTACGATGGCGCGCTCGGTGCGCAGCAAACGGTTCAATAAGGAACTTTTGCCGACATTGACGCGCCCCACGATCATCGTTTCCGCGCCCTCATGCAGCAAACGCCCACGAGCATAGCTGTTCGCCGCGTTTGTCAGCGTTTCCGTTACCTGCTGCAAAATCCGCTCGTATTCATCCCCCGCATCGGCGGGTAGTTCCTCGTCCGGGAAATCGATCAGCGCTTCGATATGTGCAAGAATTTCAACCAGTTGCTCGCGCACCTGCCCGCATAAGTGGGCGATATCGCCTTGTAGGTGCCGTCGGCTGGCGCGCAGGGCGGCCTCGGTTTGGGAACCGATCAGTTCCTGTACGGCCTCGGCGCGCGTCAGATCCACGCGCCCATGCAAAAAAGCACGCAGGGTGAATTCTCCGGGCCTGGCCGGACGGATACCCAGTTTCAGGACGGAATCGAGGATCTGCTCCAGGTTCAAGCGTCCGCCATGGGCTTGAATTTCCACCACATTTTCACCGGTATAGGAATGAGGCCCCACGAAATGGACAACCAGCACCTGATCGAGCCGCTCACCGTTTACTTCTTTAAGCCAGTATCCCAGTTGCATACAGCGCGGTGTCAGCTGTTCCGTTTGGGGAGTTTCGAACAATTGTTTGGGAATATCAAACGCTTTCGGACCCGACAGTCGAATGACGCCGATGCCTCCCGCCCCGTGCGGGGTGGCGATGGCGGCGATGGTATCATCCAATAGCATCGTCATGACTGCGGCTCCTGGTGGTCATCCTCTTCAGGACAGGCGGCTTCGAAACAGAGAGAAAAGTGCAGGCGAATGGGGGCGTCCGGCAACAGGCGCTTGCCGGTTTCGCATGCTGTATCTTGACTGGAAACAGTTTTCTTTTCGGTACCCGGTTCGTGTAGAACCCGTGCGATGAGGCGCTGGGAAAAGAGCTTAATCATTGAAGAAATAACAGACCTGCTCCTGCAAGCAGTCCACCCAGTTGCTTTCACAGGCTTTTTCAGCACAATAGCTGTA
This sequence comes from Myxococcota bacterium, assembly GCA_965140415.1. Classification (GTDB taxonomy): domain Bacteria; phylum Myxococcota_A; class SURF-8; order SURF-8; family SURF-8. Next base: position 444,786 of record OZ223209.1, on the reverse strand, counting down.
GCGCATAAAGGCATCTTCGGTCATCAGCGGAGCCTGTTTTTCCAGGCAACTGATGCGGTGAATCGAGGCGGTGTCATCGTTGCAGGCGGTCATGGTTTCGTATAAGTCTTCGCAGACGTCCTGCCGCTCGGGCGGTAACGGCAAATTGCTCACTTCCAGCGCCATGCAATATTGTTGCAGGTTGGCGGACAGATCACCCCGGTCCTGGGCGTCTTCGAAGGATTGCTTGCTGGTAACGACGATGCAGTTTTCGATGCGCAACATGCTGTCGGGTAAAAGCTCGTAGGTCATCGCGCGGCAGTCGCGCAGGCAGTCTTCCGATGTGGTATCCAAGCCACCGACCAATTCAACCTTGTTACACCAGGCCAGGCATTCCACCGGCACGTCGGCATTGGTCAGGCTGCGGCGCATGTCGCAATCGGGCGGGGTCAAGGTGGCATTCTGCTCGCCATCACCATCGAAATCGCCATCGGCAGCGACATCGCCGTTGTCGTCATCGCCGCAGGCGGAGAGCAGGCAGAGAAGCAGGCACAGGGTGACGATCAAGCTGAGAGAAGCGGCGGTTTTACCTTTCGAAATCAATCTCATAGGTAGCATGGCGTTCCTCCCGATCAACCACCTTTATGGTGGCGGCGAGTTTTATTCCTCGCTCTTGGTTTCGTTCGTCTCTTCAGCCTCGGTTTCTGCGGATGCTTTTTCTTCGGCATTGGCCGGGGTGATGGCACCGGGAACATTCATCGGCTTGGGATCGACTTCAACGACGTTGACCTTGTCCGTCAGCATTTCAGCCAGGCGCGTTTGACGCAGACCGAAGCGGATGCCTTCCAGGTTTTCGTTGGCCGAATAATAGGCTTTCAACTGTTCAACCGGCAAACCGAAACGCGCGGCCATTTCGGCCAGGTGCTCGTCCACCTCTTCGTCACTGACGGTTACACCCATGTCAGCCGCCAGTTTTTCCTGCAAAATGGCGCTGATCAGATTGAATTCAGCTTCCTCTTTGGCACGCTCGCGCATGATGGATTCGTCCAGGCCCAACACCTTCGGATCGAGTCCCTGTTGCACCATCTGTTGCAGATTGCTGTTGAACAGATTCTCGGCTTCCTCTTTCACGAGGCTCGGAGGAAGAGCCATTTTATTGGTTTCACTTAGTTTTTTCCACAGTTCGTTATGGAAAGCACGTGTGACACGCTCTTCTTCGTTCTTTTCCAGTTCTTCCCGCACCGCAATGCGATACTGGTTTAAATCGTCGTAGTCGCCCATGTCCTTGGCGAATTCATCGTCCAGTTCCGGCACGATGCGTTCCATGATTTCATGCACGGTGGCCTGAAAGGAAAGCTCGGTGCCCGCCAGTTCGGGAACGCGGAAGTCTTCCGGGAAAGGCAGGGTAAATTCGAATTCCTCACCGATTTTCTTGCCGATCACGTTCTGCTCGAAACCGGGGATCAACTGGTTGCCGCCCAGTTGCAGCACATCTTTTTCCTTTTTGCTGCCCGGCATGGCTTCACCGTCTTTAAAGGCTTCATAGTCCATCGAAACCCAGTCGCCGTCTTCGGTGACGTCGCGGCCTTCGATCGATTTCATGCTGGCCTTATCCTGGCGGCGACGCTCCAGTTCCTGATCGAGTCGCTCATCGCTGACTTCGACACGCTCGCGCTCGACTTCCACGCCTTCGAAAATGACTTCTTTAATTTCGGGGCGAACTTCCACCATAAAGGAGAAGCTGTAGTCCGTCCCTTTTTTCAGATCTTCGCGCTTGAAGGAAGGCAGCGCTACGGCAGGCATTTTGTTGTCTTCGATCGCCTGACGATACCCTTCCTGCACCACTTCCTGCTCGATGTCCTGCAAGATGCGCTTGTTGTACATCTTGGCAACGACCTTGCGTGGCACCTTGCCTTTGCGGAATCCCTTTACCTGAGCGCCGTCGGCCAATTCGTCCAACAGGCTTTCGTAACGCTGATCGATGAACGCTTGCGGCACGATGACACGCACATCACGTTCGACTTCACTGATTTCGGTGATATCAATCTGGAATTCCGACACGACGACCTCATTTGCTTTTGCGGGTTTATAAAACCCTATACGATAATGGTGCGAGAAGTGGGACTCGAACCCACACGGGTCACCCCACTGGATCCTAAGTCCAGCGCGTCTGCCAATTCCGCCATTCTCGCCCTGTTGGTCCATACGCGACTGCCGCCCCGTGGGGCGGCAGCCGAATCTGGTAGGCCTGGAGGGAATCGAACCCTCAACCTTCGGATTAAGAGTCCGCTGCTCTGCCAATTGAGCTACAAGCCTCCAACTCCGCTATGTTGTCCATGACCGTTTGCCATGGAGGATTGTCTATTACAAGGTTTGTTTCGGTTTGTCAAGCATTTCAACGGTCGGCAAGCATTTTTTTGCCGCTTTTATTCATGATTTCCGCACCAACTTCGCAAATTCTCCCCAATTGTCTTTCATGAGAGCGAATGTGTATATTCCTGCAATACAGTCAGGCTGTTTCAGGTCGCAATAAATCCAAAGAATTGCCCTCTTGCGTGTACATTCTTCCTTGACGCCATCGTGGCTAGCTGCTACATCTTACACAAGGTGTAATATCTGCAATTGCCATTCAACCTTTATTCGGAGCAGAGCAATGAGCAAGACGCTATCTTTCACGTATGGTGAAAAGACTCTTGAGGTACCCTTTCCCGAAGATTTCCTGATGGGCGATCTGGTACAGCCCAAACCCAGCCAGAACATCCTGAACCGCGATCAAATGACCGTCAAGATCGACGAAGCACTGGCCAACCCGACCGGCTCGCCGCGACTGAAAGACATGGTAGCGGACAAACGTGTTGGACTGGTTATTTCCGACGAATTCCGCGCCGGGTTACAGGAACTGATCGCTGAACGCATGTTGTTGGAGATTCAGAGCGGAAAGCCCAAGTCCATCGACATTTTCCTGGCGACCGGTTCGCACGATGCGGGCATCTATGGCAAGAATTTCATCCCGTCCATCGACGCCATGGCCAAGCAGATGGGATTGAAAAATTACCGGGTGCTGGCCAACAACTGCGACAGCGGAGAACACAGCTATCTGGGTGACACCGATTTGGGTTCTCCCGCCGAATTGTGGGATGAATGGCTCAAAACCGAAGTGCGCGTGTACGGCCACGAATCGAAGCATCATTACATGAACGGCTTCAGCGTGGTGGACAAGCAGATCTCGCCGGGACTGGCTTCGCGCCGCACCATTGCCGCCACCCACAAGCAGGCCTTGCAGCATCAACTGGCCGGAGCCGGGCGCATCTATTACCACGAAGATGAAACGCGCCGGGAAAATCCCTTTTCCTACGACAATCGCCTGGTGCGCTTGATCGGCGAGCAGCACATCATCGAAAACGGCGAATTGAAGAAGGTCGCCCCGTTGCCGGTTTTCCTGCTCGATATGATCAGCACCACCAAGAGCATCGACTGGCTGGAAGCGGGCGACGCCGACACCGTCTGTCGCCACATGACTACAGCCGCCGACGAACTGGCCGCCAACGTTTTGCCACGCGCCAAGTACGTGGTGATCTCTCCTGGTGGACCGCCCGCCTGTAACGCATTGTACGGCGTGCAGAACTGCTTTGATATTGCGTTGAAGTTCGCCATCCAGAATGGCGGAGAAGCCCTGATCCTGGCTCCCTGCCTGGGACGCCCGGACCTGACGGAGGAAGTCAGCGGCCTGGCTCCCGATCTGAAAGCCAAAAAGCTGTTCTGGGACAACCTGGTCAAATGGCTGCCGCGTCCGCTGTCTGAATGGAACGAATGGGTCGAAAAGAATTTCCAGCTTTACCTATGGAAAACGGACCGAGTGCTGAAATTGCAGTTGGAGCAGAAGGTCAAGCTCTATCTGCACTGCACCTTGCCCGATGAAAAGATCCTGCCCGGCGGTTTCCAGCCGGTTGCCGATCCGGCGGCCTGGGTAGCCGAACGCGCCGCGCGCGGCGACGGCAAATGCTGGGCCATCGACGAGGGCAACAAGTTGTTGGTGCTGCCCGAAGATTAAGGAACGCTTCTAATCCTGCGTCGGTTTTCGCCGCCCTTGGATCATACCGGGGCGGCGGGAATCCGCATCGACGCAATAACCTCCAATGCTACGTTTTCTTTTTCTTGCGGAAAGGATGACGCTGGTATGTCTTCTGAGTATTCTGCATCGTTGTGGTTGGGGCTCGATCTGGGGTCCGTCAGTATCAAAGCCGTTGTGTTGGACGAACACAACAGGATTCTCGCCCAACATTATCGCCGTACGCAAGGGCATCCGCTGCAAGCGGCGCTTGAACTGTTGCAGGATCTGCAACGCGAGTTGGACGATCCGAGCCTGTCCGGTTGTGTCGTGACCGGGTCGGGAAAAAGCCTGCTCAAAGAAGCGCTGCAAGCCGGCGCCGTCAATGAAATCGTGGCGCACGCCACCGCCGCCTGGACCTTGCATCCCGAGGTCAAGAGCATAATTGAAATCGGCGGACAGGATTCCAAATTCATTCAGATCGAGCAACGCGAAGGCGGTCCGGTCATCGAAGACCACGCCTTCAACGAACTGTGCGCAGCCGGAACGGGAGCGTTTCTGGATCAGCAGGCGGAGCGATTGGGTCTGGATATCGTAACTTTCGGCGAACTGGCTGCCAAGACCGAACGGGCTGCGCGCGTCGCCGGGCGCTGTTCGGTGTTTGCCAAAACCGACATGATCCATCTGCAACAACGCGCGACGCCGACGGAAGAAATTACCAGCGGTTTGTGCTTTGCGCTGGCCAGAAATTACCTGGTGAGTCTCTGCCACGGGAAACCACCCGCAGCGCCGGTGTTGTTTCAAGGCGGTGTGGCGGCTAACAATGGAGTGCAGCGCGCGTTTCAGCAGCTTTTAGGTTTATCCGAGCGTGACTTCATCCGCCCGGAGCCTTACCTTGTGATGGGTGCATTGGGTGCGGCCCTGATCGCCAGGGAGCAGCCTTGCGCCGAACCGGTGTGCCTCTCGCAGTTGCACACAGCCCTGGAACAAGCGCAGGCAAACCACAAGGAAGACATGGAAGCCCGCGCGCCGCTGAAAGAGCCTTCAATCGAAAAGGAAAGCGAACCTGCCGCAACCTCGGTTTCGACTTTCGGCTTTCTGGGTGTGGATGTCGGCTCGGTGAGCACCAAGGCGGCGGTCATCGATCCAAACGGTAAACTGATCGCCTCCTGCTATCTGCCCACGGCAGGACGTCCGGTGCAGGCGGTGGCCAAGGCCATGGCGCAGATCGAAGCGCAACTGCCCGACAAACTGGACATTCGCGCGTTGGCGACGACCGGCAGCGGGCGGCATCTGGCGCGGGAACTGATCGACGCCGATCTGGCCCTGGATGAAATCAGCGCCCAGGCGCGTTCGGCGGCGCAATTCGCCCCCGAAACGGACACCATTATCGAAATCGGCGGCCAGGACTCCAAGTATATCCATCTGTCGAACGGGCAGGTGTCGCGCTTTCAGATGAATCGCGCCTGTGCTGCTGGAACCGGAGCCTTTTTGGAGGAGCAGGCCGGGCGGCTGAAAGTGGACATCAAAAAGGATTTCGCCCGTTTGGCCTTCGAATCGGATGAACCGGTGCGACTGGGCAGCCGTTGCACGGTCTTTATGGATTCGGATCTGGTGCATCATCTGCAACGGGGAGCGAGCAAGCCGGATCTGTGCGCCGGGCTGGCTTACGCCATCGGGGAAAATTTCCTGGAAAAGGTCGTCGGTTCGCGTCCGCTGGGTGAACGGATTCTGTTTCAGGGCGGCGTTGCAAAAAACCGGGCGGTACATGCGGTTTTCGAAAAACTTTTAGGCCGCAGCGTCAAGGCGCATCCGCATCCGGAAATTTCAGGGGCGTTGGGTGCGGCGCTCGTGGCGCGTGAACGCTACGAAACGAAACCTCGTGAGGCTGCATGGAGTTTCGCGCAACTTGTCGAACCCTCGCAGATCACCAGCTTTACCTGTCGCGGTTGTGAAAATCTATGTGAGGTACAGAAAGTCAGCTTCCCCGGCGGACGGCAGGCCAGCTTCGGCAGTGTCTGCGGTCGCTACGAAAACGGTAGCGACAAGCCCCTGCCCGCACAGGACGCCTTCGCCACGCGCGAACGTCTGCTGTTCGAAACCCATAGCCGCCACGCGGCACAAGGCCCGCGCGGCACGATCGGCTTCCCCTTTGCGCTGAGCATGACCGAGCATCTGCCCTTCTGGTCCACCTTCTTTTCCGAGTTGGGATACGGTGTCGTGTGCAGCGGCGCAAGCAATCGTGAAAGCGTGGAATGGGGCCTGACACACGTTCCTGCGGAATTCTGCTATCCGATCAAGGTTTTATTCGGGCAGGTACAGCGCCTGCGCGAGAAGAACGTCGATCAGATTTTCATTCCGCACTTGCGGCTGGCCACGCCGCCGGGCGACGAGCACCTGCGTTACGCCTGTGCCTACACCCAGGCCGCGCCTTCGGTCATCGCCGCTACGACCGGAATGGACGTGCTTTCCTTGGAAACGCCTTTCGAACAGGAATTGAAATACTGGAAAAAACGCGCGGCCAACACATTACAGGCTGACCGCAAGGACATCGAGCGCGCCTATAAGGCGGCGGTTCATGAACAGCGCAGCTTCGAAGACGCCTGCCTGAAAGCCGGAGAGGCTTTGCTGAAGCGGCTGGACTCGGAAAACGGACTTGGTGCAGTGCTGATCGGGCGTCCCTACAACACGACGGATCGCTACGTCAATTTGAATCTGGCCAGACGATTGCAGAGTTTGGGTATCGAACCGATTCCCAATGATTTTCTGCCGCTGGCCGAGGAGCAGCTACCCGGTTTCTGGCATCGCGTGCGCTGGATCTACGGACGCCAGGCCATCAAGACCGCGCGCGTTCTCAAACGCAATCCGCGCCTTTCCGCCGTGCTGGTCACCAACTTCGGCTGCGGACCGGATGCCTTTGTCGATCAGTATCTGGAACACGAACTGTTCGACACGCCGCACATCGTGCTGGAATTCGACGAGCATCAGGCCGAAGCCGGGCTGGTGACGCGACTGGAGGCTTTCGCGCATACCCTGCGCAACAATCCGGGTAAACGCACGCAACTGGAACTGGGGCCGGAACCCTGCCACGCCGACCGCCCGCTGCAACAGTACACCTATTACGTGCCGCATTTCAGCGATCACGCCCACGCTTTCATCGGCGCGTTGCGCGCTTCCAACTGCAAGGCGGTGCTGTTGCCGCCAACCGATGACGAGAGCTGGCAACTGGGCCTGCGACATGCCTACGGGCGCGAATGCCACCCCTTTATCTCTTTCGTGGGAGATCTGCTTAAAGCCGCGGCACAGCCGGATTTCGATTTGAACGGTGCCAGCTACTACACACCCAGTTATTTCGGTCCCTGCCTGCTGCCGCAATACCTGCTGATGCTGCGTCTGATTCTGGATCGCAACGGTTTACAGGGCGTGACGCTGATGAACATCGCCGATCCTCCCACCATGAGCGGGCTGGGTCATCCCTATATTATCCGCCTGACATTGGGGCTGTACGCCATCGACCGACTCTACAAGTGGAAAGTGGAAAACGAACCTTACGAACAGACTCCCGGCGAGTTGCAACGGGTGCACCAGGAGAACCTGAAACGCATCGAGGACGGTCTGGCCGGCGGTCGTTTCTGGGCGTCGTTAAAAGAATCCGTGCGGGCGTTTCAAGCCGTGAAATTACGCGATCACAACGGCCAGCGCCCCCGCATCGGCATTGTGGGCGACGTGTACACGCGCATCAACGAACACGCCAACAACCACCTGTACGACCGCCTGGACGAACTGGGATTTGAAGTCTGGACCAGTTGTTCGCTGGTCGATGTGGCGTTTTTAGGTATGGAGCAGTTGCATCGGGAATTGTTGCGACAGAGCCGCAGCGTGTCCGGAAACGGCGCACGCGCTTTGATCCCGGCGCTATTCTGGCTGCGCTCTCTGGTGGATCGCTATTTCCCAGATTCGATCCGCACGCCGCAGGAGCGCCAGTTTCCGCAAGTGTACAACGCTGCCAGCCGTCACACCAGCTTCTGGATCGATAAAGCCCTTTCATTGAATCTGAGCCGCATCGAGGAATTCGAGCAGGCCGGAGCTTCCGGGGTAATCAACACCATGTGTCACAACTGCATGCTCGGCACCGTCACGGCGGCGCTGACGCCTTCCATCCGGCAGCAGATGCCGGATCTGTCGATGTGTACGCTGGTGTATGAGGGGTTGCAGTCCACCCATAACATCAATCGTCTGGAAGCCTTTGCGCACCAGGTTCATAGTCGGAAGAAACGCCCCTAGCCCATCGAGCCGGGATCGATGTCCACCAGACAACGAATCGATGACAGCAGCGCACCGTGCCGTTGCAATGCAAATTTCACGAAGCGGTGCAACTGCGCCCGGTTGTCGGCTTTGAACAGCAGTCTATAGCGGTAACGTTCGCGAATGCGTAACAGCGGAGCGGGGCTGGGACCGAGAAGCAGCACCGTTGGAAAGGCATCCGTGCGTTCCAGATCCTTTCGGCAGGCTTCGCCGAAGGCCTGTGCCGCGCCCAACACACGCTGCTGGTCTTCATGCTCAAAGCGCAATAACGCCAGCTTTTTAAACGGCGGGTACAGATCCTTTCGGGCTCGTAGCTCCTCTTTATAAAAGCCTTCGGGGTCCAGTCGCTTCAGATAGCGCAGTACCGGGTGATCCGGCTGGAAAGTCTGCACGATGACCTCGCCTTCCCGCTCGCGTCGTCCGGCGCGCCCGGCAACCTGATAGAGCAGTTGGAAAGCACGTTCGGAGGCGCGGAAATCGGGAATGTGCAGGGCGGCATCGGCGCTCAGTACCCCGACCAGAGTAACGTTTGGAAAATCGTGCCCTTTGGTGACGAGCTGGGTTCCGATTAGAATATCGATGTCTCCCGCGCCGAAAGCGTCCAGCAATTCGCGCAGAGCACCCTTTTTACTGCTGACATCGCGATCCATGCGCGCAATCCGCGCGGTGGGAAAAGTCAGTTCCAGTTCGTCTTCAACGCGCTGCGTACCGACTCCGTGCAGCTCCAACGTATCGCGGCCACAATGCGGGCAGCGTTCCGGCACCGTCATACGCACGTCGCAATGATGGCAGAGCAACTTGCCCACCGTGCGATGATAGGGCATTGTCACCGAGCAATGGCGACAATCCACCGTGCGCTTGCAGGCGCTGCACAACAGAAACGGCGCATAACCGCGCCGGTTTAAAAACAGGATCACCTGCTCGTGTTTCGCCAGGCGCTGTTCGATCGCCAGCACCAGTTCGGAACTGAGCAGCGAACGCTTGCTGGTGCGGTGCAGGCCCATGTCGATCAGGTGCATCTTCGGTTTTCGGATTTCTTCCGGTCGCGCCAGACGCAACATGCTGTAGCGCTCGGCCTTGGCGTTGGCGATGCTTTCCACGCTGGGCGTAGCCGAACCGAGCAGCACCGGGATTCCCGCCTGCTTGGCGCGCATCACCGCGCCGTCACGCGCCTGATACAACACCCTCTCTTCGCTTTTATACGAAGGGTCCTGCTCCTCATCGACGATGATCAGACCCAGATCGCACAACGGCGCAAACAAGGCCGAACGCGCCCCGACCACCAGCCGGGCTTCGCCGCTCAGGATGCGCCGCCATTCATCGTAACGCTCCCCGGCGGAAAGCGCCGAATGCAATAGCGCCACCTTGCCACCGAAACGCCGCTGCACGCGCGTCGCCAGTTGCGGCGTCAATGAAATCTCCGGCACCAGAAGCAGTACACTTTTTCCCTGGGCCAGGCTTTGTCGGGCCGCCCGCAGATAGACTTCCGTCTTTCCCGAACCCGGCGTACCGTAAAGCAGAAAGACTTCATGCTCCTTCTTTACGAGCGCCTTTTCGATAACATCCAGCGCCTTTTGCTGATCCGGCCACAAGTCCGCAAATTGTCCCCGGTCTTCATCCTCAGGCAAGACGTGATTCTCCAATGGAGATCGATACACCATCTTCTCTTCGCAATCGATCAGGCCGCGCTTGATCAATTCGGACACCGCACGCGCACAAGCCGCGTCGCCCTTAACGAAGGCCGAACGTTCCATGGCTCCGCAGCGACACAGGCGCGAATAAATCTCCGCCTGCTTTGGAGCGCGCGCCAAGGCGCACAGACCATCCGGTTCATCCAGCGCAGTCCGAAGAATCGTTACACGCTTTTCCCGCAACCCCGAACCGGGCTGGCTGATACTGACTTTCACCAGTTCCGCCGTTTCCCACTGGCGCAGCATGGATCTGGATAAGGGCCGCGCTTTCTTCTGAAAGGCGGAGAACATCACCTCACCGGTCAATGGCAATAGCGCCAGCTTCTTCATCCAGTTTTTCGATTCCGACGGCAGCGGCGCGTTTTCTCCAGGTGGCAGCGGCAACCCCTGCAACAAGGCGCGCCCTCTGCCTGTCAGCGCCACAAGCAAACGTTCCCCCGCCAGCATGCCGGGCGGCAATGCCAGCATAAGTACTTCGCCTGGAGCCACCATGTAATAGCGCGACAGCCAGATCAAGAAATCGAGCAGGGCTTCGTCGAACAAGGGTTTACCATCCAGCACCGCGCCCAATGGTTTGACGTCGAAATCCGGCGCTTTTTGGGTAATGCTTTGCACGATGCCCACCAGCCAGCGCTTTTGAAAGGGAGCCTCCACGCGCATACCGGGCTGTAGCCCGTCTGCCAGCGAATCGGGAACGGCATAAGTAAACAAGCGGTCCAGCGGTAAGGGAAGAATGACCGTGGCGTAAGACGACGGCGGCATGGGGAATCAATCGCCCATGGACAGCAGGGTCCAGCGGCTTACCGGTTGTCCGTTTTGAGAAAAGGAAACGGTTTGCGGAAAACGCCCGTTGGACGCCGGATTATCCCAGTTCTGCATGCGGATTTCCAGGCTTTGCGTTTTTCCGTTTTCGGCGGCGAACAACAGCAGGCGAACCGGCTGATGGCTGAACTTGTCGATCCAGAGTTGGGGACGATGCGACTGGTCCTGCTTCGCACCTAGGATATAGCAGATCGTCCGGTCGATCATTCCCAGTTCCAGGGTTTTTACATCGACATCCCAGCTTTTGAGTTTATCCAGCAACGCAGTTTTGCTGTTGGCTGATAATAAAAGCTGGATAAAACGGCGCTCGGCGGCATTGGCTGTGGTCGGTTTGGAATCGAGCTGTAATTTAAAGCTGTCGGGACGTGATACACTCAGGCTGAATGACTCGCCTTTTGGCTGCTCGGCTTCGTAGCGAAGCCCCGTCACCGTAAGCTTTCCCCAACCCGACAGGCTCCCATACAGTTCATGAAACACCAGCGGCAATGGTGCGTAATGACCCATTAATAAAAAGGAAGCGGCTACAAGCGCCGCGAGTGTTACACGTATCTGTCGCTTCATCAGACCATATCCTTCACATGAATCCCAATCATCTTACAACGATACAGCAAATCGATTCGTTGATATGCTCCCCATCCCCGGACAGGCTTCCTCTTCACGATCCTAGCGGAACATCTTCGCCCTGCGCTCCCGCTCCTCCATTTCCCGCTTGCATTCGATGCACAGGCTGGCCTCCGGACGTGCACGCAAACGGCTTTTGTTGATCGGTTCGCCACAATTGTCGCAATAACCGTAACTGCCGTCTTTGATGCGGTCCAGCGCCCGGCGGGCTTTGAGGATCAGCTTTCGTTCGCGGTCGCGTACACGCAGGGAGAAGTTGCTCTCGGCTTCCAACGAAGCGCGGTCACTTGGATCGGCGGCGCGTACTGGCATTGCGCCGTCTCCACCCATCATTCCCACGGCCTTGTCGATCAACCGATCGATCTTTTGTGTGAGGAGACCCTCGAATTGTTGCAGCTCCCTTTTCCGCATGGCTTTACCCTCGGTTTGGTTGGCGCTCTTCGCTCAACTTCCGAACCATAACTATAGCATGCAGCCAATCTCGGTTCAACGCTTTTCGAAGGCTTTTGCAAACTTGGACAACACACTTATAAACGCTGCAAAACGGTAGACTTGCCCTGATGCTATGGCGGTGGTATAACGTGTTTCACGTAAATCGTAAAAGCATGAAAACACGGATAATATCAAGAGAAAGCCATGACGAAACCCACAACGAACGAACCTTGTACCGCCCTGGTGACCGGCGGCAGTCGCGGCATTGGCCGGGCGATCTGCGTTGCTTTGGCAGAGGCGGGGCACAAGGTGCTGATCAATTACCGATCGAATGAGGACGCCGCTAAAGAAACGCTGGCACTGGTCGAGCAGGCCGGCGCACAGGGCGTATTATTGCCTTTCGATGTGACGGACCGCGAAGCCGCCCATGCCGCCATCGATCAAGCCTGCAAAGAACATGCGCCCATCGGTGTGCTGGTCAATAATGCGGGCATCACCGCAGACGGTCTGTTCGCGTTGATGAGCGAGGAGAACTGGCAGCGGGTACTGGATACCACACTTTCCGGTTTTTACAACCTAACCAAACCGCTGATCCGGCACATGATGCGCCAGCGTAGTGGCGCAATCGTTTCCATTTCCTCCGTATCCGGTCTGACAGGCAACCGGGGTCAGGTGAACTACTCCGCCGCCAAAGCCGGATTGATCGGCGCCAGTAAAGCGCTGGCCAAGGAAACCGCCAAAGTCGGCATTCGCGTCAACGTGGTTGCGCCGGGGCTGATCGACACCGACATGATCCAGGAAGCACCGGTGGAGATGATCAAGCAGATCATCCCCATGGAACGCATCGGACGCCCGGAGGAAGTCGCCGCCGCCGTTGCTTTCTTGTGCTCCGCGCAGGCCAGCTACATCACGGGCCAGGTACTGGCGGTCAATGGCGGGATGTCATGAGCGGACGTGCTCGCGGCATCATGGTGTTTCTTTTGGTAGCGAGTTGCAGCCTGTTGCAACTCGGCTGGACGAACGACTGGTGGCAGATCGGGCAGGCCATGGAAGCGGTGCAGTCGTTGCAATCGCCCTTCACACAAGAAAAGCATCTGAAAATTCTAACGAAACCGCTAATCAGCAAGGGCAGCTTTTATTACCGCGCCCCGGACAATCTGCGCTGGGAGTATCACTCGCCGATCCGCAATGCCTTGCTGATGTATCAGGGCAACATCACCCGCTACGCCGAGCAGAATGGGAAAATCGTTCAGGAAAGCGGCCAGCGGCTGGAAGCGCTGCGCATCGTGATGGAGCGTATCGCGCAGTGGATGAGCGGCTCGTTTGAGAACGACACCACCTTTAAGGCCACGTTGATCAAGGACGATCCGCCCTGTATCGAACTGACGCCCAAAGAGGACGGCCTTGCCAAGATGATCGCTCGCGTGCGACTTACGCTGGCCAAGCAACCGGGCGTCATCGAACGCATTGAAATTATTGAAAGCGAACAGGCGCGCACCGTGTTGATATTCACCGCTCCCAAAGTCAATCCCAAGCTTTCGGACGCGACCTTCAAGCGTTACCCGTAATGATGAAACGTATTTTTCTACTCATTTTACTTATGTTGCTGCTTTCGGCCTGCGCTCGTCCCAAGCTGGCGCAATGGACGGAGACTCCGATTTCGGACGAGCAGATCGCAGCCTGCGCCGCTCCTTTTCAAACGCGCCCCTTTCGCGTCGTGCATCGCATCGATACAAAATTTTCCGTTGGCGAAGCGCCGTCGTTATTGGGTGTGAGTTTGGCGGACCCAGCCGGGCAACGCCTGCGCAGCATGTTATTAAGTGCCGAGGGACTGCTACTCTTTGACGCCACCGCTACTCTACAGGACACCGTGGTGCATCGCGCTCTACCGCCGCTGGATCGGGCGGCGTTTGCCATGAATCTGTTAAACGACGTGCGCCTGCTGTTGTTGCCGCCAACGGGGAAACTGCTGCATCACTCGAAATCCGCCGATCTGGTGCAGCGCTGTGTCTATCAGGATTTCAACGGCTTTGTGGAAACCAGCCAGGCGCAGGACGGGCCACTCACGCTGCGACGCTATGATAATAGCAAGACCTTGCAGAAACAGGCCGTGCTTCATTTCGACGAAAAAGGGCGGCCTTCGGACGTGTTCTTGCAGGTTTGGGGAAGCTCGGATTATTCGCTGTCGCTGGACGCGGTCGAGGCATCCTGGGTCGAAGAAGATGAATCGTTAGGGGAACTGTTCAACTGATCGGGCTCGCCATGCTTTTCAATCAAACGCACGACAAGATATTCCGTTAACACGTGAAGATGCTGGTAGCTTTCCTTGCCGATGAAGATCAAGGCCACACTGAACACCAACCAACTCAGGCCATATAAAGCCGGGCCTCCGATTGCGAAAATCAGCGGATCTTCGAAGTGAATGGCAACGAAGGAGCAGGCGGCGATCATGGGCCAGCCGACGATATAACTGGCTGCCAGTAAGATCAGACCGGTGATCAACAGCGGACCGGGGCGCTGCTTGAACACGCTCAAATCGATCGGCGCATGTTGCAGTGCCGTTTGACCGAAAGGACTGTTCATCAGTCTTTTGGCCAGTTTTTTCATGAATGTTCGCCACGGATGGCGTAACCAGTCCGGCATACAAGTCACCATTTCTTCTACGTAACGCGACACAATGCCCACCACGTGCAAACAGGCGCATCACATTCAAAAATACCCTATAACCGCTTGGCGATAAAGCTCTATTTGTTGCGTATTTGCTGAATGATATAAAACCGGTAAAAATATATGAAATTCGTTTATTTCGATGGCACCGACGGTAAGAAGGCAACCGACCAGGCTCCCGGCCCGGCATGCACTCCGGTCGTCAATGATAAGGGCGTTACAACGATCTCCGCCGCTGATCGCTGCTGCCGTACCCAATCGAGCAGTTCGGTTTCCACCCAGCTTCGGTTGTCGGTGTATTGCAGCAGAATCGGCGAAGTGGATTCATTCGGCAGGCTCTGATCTAGGCGTTTTTGTAAAAATGCCAGTTGATCCTTGCGGTTACGCAGCATCGCCAGCTTGCGAGCGCCATCGGGATAGGGGCTGACAACCGGCTTTAAACCCAACATGTTTCCGAAAAAGGCGCTGGTTTTGCTTAATCGCCCACCACGCGCCAGATAACGCAGCGTCTCGATAAAGAGATATTCTTCACAGGTTTCGATGACCTGCCTGGCATAGGTAACTACCTTCTCCGGCTGCGTTTCCTGCTGGGCGTAACGGGCAACGGCCAGGGCCGACAAGCCCAGCTTTCCAGAAGCCGCACCGCTATCGAGCACCGACAAACGATCTTCCGGGTCCGCTTCGCTTTTCCACTGTTGTGCGGCATCGACATTGCCGGTAAACACCGAACCGACCGCCAGATAAAGCACCTTCGGATACAGGTCGCAGACCTTGCGGTAAAACTGCTGGCGCTCGAATTGGCTGGCCTGCGCGGTGGATGCGCTTTCTCCTGCCAGCATACGCCGGTACAAGTCATCCCGATCGATATAGCTTTCCGGCAGGCAGTGATCGCCCACCGTGATGTAGCTGTCTAATAACGTTAGATTCAGTTCCGTGGCCTGCTCGCGCGTCATGCTTCCGGCGGCATCGGTCATTACATGCACCGCCTGCGTTTTACGCGCACCGACAAAGCGGCTTGTCTGCTCGTTCAAGTCGTCGCTTTTATAGCGCAGCACCTCACCCAGTTCGGCCAGCCGCTGTTTGATCAGCGCTTCATTCTCGCCGTGCAGGTGCAGCTTGACGAATTCTCCATGCTCCAATGCAACGATGCTCTCTCCAAAAGCTTCAAGATCCTTGAGCTTTTCGCCTGTTTCACCGTTTCGCTTGATGAGTGCGTCGATGCAGTTGCCGTTGTGCCGTGCAAATTCAAGATCCGCGTTCAACCGCAATTGCCCGTCGAAAAGTTTGGCAACCGCCGCCGGTTGCTGCTCGATACCGCTGAGACGCTGTAAAAAACCATCGAAAAACAGGAACAGCCCCAATGCACCCGAATCGACGACGCCTGCCTGCTGCAAATCCTGCAATTGCTGGGTAGTACGCCGCACCGCCTGCACGAGTCGCTCCAACACGGATTCGACCCAGGCATCTTCGCCGTAATGATCCTGCAATGCCAGCGCCAGTTCATCCAGCAAACTCAGCATGGTCCCTTCACGCGGATCGGGCAATGCCTGCCAGGCCAGATCGCGTCCCTGTTTTACGGCAGCGGGCAGATTCGAGAGGTATTCGGCCTGCAACACTCCGCGCAGGAACTGCACTGCGATATTGCCCGAGTTTCCACGCGCCAACATCAACAGGCGCTCGATCAGGCGCTCGTCGCGGCTATCGGCTTGAATAAGCGGAGAAAGGCTGTAAACAAGGTTGCGGCCCGTGTCGCCATCGGCGACGGGAAACACGTTGATGCCGTCGAGCAGATCCGCCCAGGCCGTGACCCGCACCGCCCCCGTCTGTAATGCCTGATCGAAATCTTGCTGCGTGATCATCCGGCACCCAAGGCCTCTCGGATGTGAGCGGGAATCGCCTGCTCCAGGGTCATATCCGGGTAACGCACCGCAACCTGTTTGGTTTTTCCGCGTGTGCAGAGTTCGTTGGTTTCTGTTAACCGGATTTCGAATTCGACGACCAGCATACGGTTGGCATCGGTCAAGCGGGCAATGCAAGTGATTTCATCGCGGTAGCGCAGGGGATGAATGTGCTTGATTTCACTGCGCACGATAGGAAACGCATAGGCCGTATCCCGGTAGACCTCGAACAAATTGACCTGGTTTTGATCGAAGAGCGCCTCGCGCGCATGTTCGAAATATTTCAGGTAATTCCCATGCCAGACAACGCCCATCGGATCGAGATCGTGAAAGGGAACGGTGTAACGGATGCTGTGCTCCAAAACCGGCGTAGCACTCATCTAACTCACCTCCCCATTGAGCAGCGCTTCGGCCAGACGTTCCACCTCGGCGTCCATCGGGCGATCTTCGTGCATTTCCGAAACGATTTCACGAACCTGTTGCACGATACGCTGCAACTGCGGACGCGCCTGCAAGCCGCCGCGAATTTCGCAGGCCTGCACGGCGGCCATCAGATGAATGGCATTGGCGCGGCTGACCAGATGCAACTGCCGTTGCACGTCGCGGGCCGCGATGGTTCCCATGCTGACGATATCCTGGTTGTGCGATTCGGTGGAGCGACTGAACACTGCGGCGGGCATGGTGTTTTTCTGCGCTTCCGCTACCAGTGCCGACGCCGTAATCTGTAAGCCCTTGAAAGCATGGTGTATTCCAGGAGCCGAGCCGTTTTCCATGACCAGGTTTTCGGGCAGGCCGCGATTGAAACGCGGATCGACCAAAAGCGCCAGTTGCCGGTCGAGCATGTCGGCCATCTGCGCCAGCGCCGGTTTCAGGGCATCCATGGCAAACGCGATATGCCCACCGTAGAAATTGCCGCCACGCAGCACATCTTCGCTATCCGGATCGGTCAGGGGATTGTCGTTGGAACTGTTGATTTCCCGCTGTACCCAGCTTTCGATCCACTCCAGCGCATCGGCCAATACGCCAAGAATCTGCGGCGGGCAACGCACTGAGTACGGATCCTGCAAGTCGCTGGCCGCATCCGATTCCAGCGGCTTTTCGGTGAACTGCAACAACTCTCGCAGTTTCTGCCCCACCCAGATCTGTCCCGGATGCGGTTTGGAATCGGTGACAACCGGATGGAAATGCTCGTCGTGACCGGCCAAGGCGTGGCTGGTCAGTGCGCTGGCAGCCACTGCCGCTTCTAAAAGATGCCGGACTTTGCGCAAAGCCACCGCAGCGATACCGGTCATAACCGAGGTGCCGTTCAATACGCCCAACGGTTCCTTGGGCTGGAAACGATAGGGGCTTAAGCCTTCCGCTTTGAACGCCTCTTTCGCGCTCATGCGTTTTCCGCGATAGAAAACCTCTCGCTCACCCAGCAGGCAAGCGGCGATATAGGACATCGGCGTTAAATCGCCAGAAGCGCCTACCGAACCGAGTTGCGGCATCACCGGCACGATGTCCCGGTTCAACAGATCCGCCAGTCGCTTCAATAAGTCCAATGAAACACCGGAGCGCCCCAGCGCCAGACAAGTGATACGACAGGCAATCGCCGCCCGCACCGATTCGCGATCCAGCGCTTCACCCACGCCCGCACCGTGATATTGAATCAGGTTGTAACCCAACTGGTCGGTCAATTCCGGTTCGAAGCGATTGCCGCAGCTACGCCCATAGCCGGTGCTGACGCCGTATACGGGTTTGCCGCTTTGCAATACCTGTAACAGAATGCGTTGTGAATTCTGCATTTTCTGTACATATTCCGGGTCGCTCCCAATCGTCACACGCGCCTTATTGGCGGCGATCTGCTGAATCTGACTCATAGTCAACGGTTGGTCGTCGATCTGAATTTCCACCCTGTTTTCCGATTTTTCACTCATCTCTCGCACGCTATCTAACCTTCCGGTATTTCCATATTTTCAACTTGCTTAACAGTACCCCTAGGCCCCGGTTTGTCAAGAGTTTAGGCAGGATCAATCGAGCCTAACAGGTCTTCATTTCTGGAAATTGCTACCTCTATATTACCCGAGTAATCCCGCCCCAACTCCAAAATCTCCTTGCATTACGCGCAACCGGAAATAGAATGACATGTCAGTTGTGCCGAGGAATTTTCACCAAAGGATTTCAAATGAACGTGTACGGTTGGTTAGTGACTTTATGCTCGATCCTCATGTTAACGCTTGCCTGCTCCGATGGCGACGAAAACGAGTGGTTCGGGGATGCGGATTCAGAATATGAAACCGATGGCGATACGGATTCGTTAGCCGAGCAGCGCCTGTTCGAATATACCGAAGAGCGAGAAGCCTGCAATGATTTCAACCCCTTGCGCAATCTCTATTTCGGAGACTGGCACGCCCACTCGTCATTGTCCTGGGACGCCTTTGGCTATGACGTGCGTACTTCGATGGATGAAGCCTATGCCTTTGCAAAAGGAGAGAGCGTGTGGCTGCCGCCTTTGGATGGAACGGGAAAAGGAACGCGTCAGGCTCAAATCGACCGCCCGCTTGATTTCGTCGGTCTTTCCGATCACATCGAATATTTCGGCGAGCATCTGCTTTGTACCCTGGAAGATTCTCCCGCCTATACTAACGAAGCCTGCAAAGACTATCGCGAAGGCGGACAAAGCCGTGTGACACAATGGGGAGTGCGCTTGGCCACGGACGAGCCGAAGCGGATGGAAGAAATCTGCGGCGACGATCTGGCTTTATGTCGGCAGTACGCCGAGATGGCCTGGCAGATGGTGCGCGAGTCCGCTGAACGCGCCTATGATCGCACGGCTAGTTGCGAGTTCGTTACCTTTCCCGGCTACGAGTACACCGGCTCGGCAGGGGTGGTCAACTGGCATCGCGTCGTCATGTTCCGAAATGCATTGTTCACGGATCTGCCACCGGCGTATTACGAGTATCCGATCGCAACGGATCTGTGGAAGCATTTGCAAAGCAACTGCCTGGACAATGACAACGGCTGCGACGTGATGGTTCTTCCCCATAACTCCAACTGGTCTAACGGCAACTTGTATACGCCGTATTATTCCGAAGATGAAAGCCTGCAAAGCCAGCGCGATCAGGCGCAACTGCGCTTGCAAATGGAACCGGTTCTGGAAGGGATGCAGCACAAAGGCGATATGGAATGTAAAAACGGGTTCGAGGGCATCCCGGAAGATCCCTATTGCGACTTCGAAAAGATCCGTGAAAGCGAATTCGATGACTGCGGCGACACGCCCGGCTGGGGTGGCGTCAACGGCTTCGGGTGCTTGTCCAAATTGGATTACATCCGCAACGTCTGGGCTTTCGGCTTGCAGGAACGTCAACGCCTGGGCGTGAATCCGTATAAGAGCGGCGTTATCGGCAGCACGGACAATCACAACGGAACGCCGGGAATGGTGTCAGAAGTCGGCTTTTTGGGTCATGTAGGTATGGTGGATGACACGGCGGCCAAGCGGCTGGGCGAAGGGACGTTTACCCATAATCCGCGCATGTACAATCCGGGTGGACTGGCGGCGGTCTGGGCGCAGGAGAAAAGCCGGGACGCCATTTTCGATGCGATGCAGCGCCGGGAAATCTACACCACCAGTGGCCCGCGCATTCGTCTGCGCTTTTTCGGTGGTTATGGCTACTCGGAAAACTTGTGTCTGGACCCGGAGCAACTGGTTGCAGAAGGCTACGAAAAGGGTGTTCCGATGGGCTCGGATCTTTCTTCACCTGAAGAAGAGGGCGATGAACCGGTGTTCATGATTTATGCGGAAGCGGATGAAGGAAGCTTCGAAAATCCGGGGACTCCGTTACAACGGGCGCAAATTATCAAGGTGTGGATCGACTCCGACGGCAAACCGCAGCAACAGGTTTTCGACGTGGCCCAAAGCGATCAGGAAGAAGCCGCTGTGGACGAGCAGAGCTGCGAGCGCACCGGTGAAGGCGAGCAGCAGTTGTGTGCCATCTGGAGCGATCCCGATTTCGATCCGAGCCAGGATGCCTTGTACTACGCGCGTGTCATCGAGAATCCAAGCTGTCGCTGGGTCGCCTACGACTGCAACCCGGAAAACGCGGACGAGTTGCCGGAAGGCTGCTCGGACAGCGCCATTCCGAAAACACATCAGGAACGGGCCTGGTCTTCGCCGATCTGGTGGGAAGCCGAATAAGAGAAGCTCTAAGCGAATATGGTTTGAATGGCCTGGACGGCGCGCTCGATGTCGTCTCGTTCAACGCCGTGGTGCGTGACGAGCCGGAATTCGCCGCCTTCCGGTGGATAGGTCCAGATGCCCTTTTCGTATAACGCTTGCAAGGCCTGTGCATCATCGATGCGCCCGGTTTCGTTCTTGAAGAACACCATGTTGATCTGGCAGGGACGGGTAAGCGTCAACCCCGGCAGGGCTTGGATGGCCTCCGCCAACAGGCGTGCATGGAGGTGGTCATCTTCCAGGCGCAGGCGCATCTGATCCAGCGCGATTTCGCCCGCCGCCGCCAGAAAACCGGCCTGTCGCATGCCGCCGCCCATGATTTTGCGGTTTCGCCTGGCCTGGGCGATAAACTCCGCCGTTCCCGCCAACAACGAGCCGACCGGGGCGCACAAACCTTTGGAAAGACACACGCTGACCGAATCGCCGTAGGCGGCCAGTTCACGAGCTTCTACGTTCAAGGCGCTGGCGGCGTTGAACAGCCGCGCGCCGTCGATATGCACCCGCAGGTCGTGCGTTTTCGCCAATTCCGCAATCGCCTTCATTTCGTCGATGGGATACAGGCTGCCCCAGGCGGTGGCCTGCTCGATACAAATCAGGCTCGTGCGCGGATAGTGGATGTCATCCCCGATACGAATGCGCGGCAGGATTTCCTTTGCCGTGAGGTGGCTGCCGTTTGCTGGAGAAACCGTGCGCAATTGCACGCGCGACAACAGCGCCGAAGCCCCCGCCTCGTGTTGCAAAATGTGGCAGTCTTCCGACAGGATAATCTCGTTGCCGGATTCGGTATGCGTCATAACGGCGCATTGGTTGGCGAAAGTTCCGCTGGGAACGAACAGTGCGGCTTCTTTGCCAAGCAGGTTTGCGAAGCTGCGCTCCAGGCGGTTGATCGTCGGGTCTTCGCCCAGTACGTCGTCGCCGACCTCGCAGCTAAACATGGCTTCCCGCATGGCCTGTGTCGGAAGAGTAACCGTATCGGAGCGTAAATCGATGGGTGCGGCGGACATGATGATGCCTCGTTCAATCGGAATGGATGGGTCCGTTTTTTTTTAGAACAGTGCGTCCACGAACTCCGCGGCCTTGAAGGGTCGCAGATCCTCGGCTCCCTCACCGATACCGATGTAACGGATGGGCAGACCCAGTTGATCGGTGATGCCGATGACCACGCCGCCTTTGGCGGTGCCGTCCAGCTTGGTCAGAATGATGCCGGTCAAGCCCAGCGATTCGTGGAATTTGGCAGCCTGATTCACCGCGTTCTGACCGGTGTTGGCGTCGATCACCAGCCAGATCTCATCGGGTTCGCGTTCCAGTGCTTTGGCCGCCACATTCTTCATTTTGCGCAGTTCTTCCATCAGGTTGTACTTGGTGTGCAACCGTCCGGCGGTATCCGCGATCAAGAAATCGGCATTGCGCGACTTGGCCGACTGCACCGCCGAATACAACAGGCCGGAAGGATTGGCGCCTTCTTCGCCGGAGATGATCTCCGCGCCGCTGCGCTCGCTCCAGATCGTCAGTTGTTCCGCTGCCGCCGCCCGGAAGGTATCGCCCGCAGCCAGCACCACGCTCTTGCCTTCGTCGCAGAATTTCTTGGCCAGCTTTCCGATGGTCGTGGTTTTTCCCACACCGTTGACACCTACCATCAGTAAAACATGAGGAGCCGGACCAGTCGGTTCGTAAGGAGCTTCCGCTTTTTGCAGAATCTGCGAGATTTCCTCTTTAAGCAGTTCTTTGATGCGAGCGGGATCTTTCAGTTCCTTGCGCTTGGCCTGCTCGGTCACAGCCTGGAACAGGCGCGTAGCGGTGGGGCCGATATCCGCTTCGTATAAGATTTCTTCCAGTTCTTCAAAGACGTTTTCGTCGATCTGCTTTTTGCCCAATACCAGACGATTCAATTTGCTGATAAAGCCGCCCTTGGTTTTGGCCAGCCCCTCCTCCAGCGTTTTAGGCTCGGGTTTGGGCTTTTCTTCTTTCTTTTTCGGTTCGGGCTTGGGTTCAGGTTCCGGTTCCGGCTCAGGTTCCGGCTCCGGTTCGGGAGCAGGTTCAGCCTCTGGCTCGGCTTCGGCAACGGGGGCGGTTTCTTCTGCTTCCGCTTCCTCTTCCAGTATTTCCTGCGCTTTGCCGCGCTCCAGCATTTTTTCCTGGGAAGGCGTCCCTACCGGTTGAACGTCGTAGTCGACCGGCAACTGCGAATCGGTGGAAATCTTGGCCAGAACCTGCACGGTGTCGGTGTCGAGCGCCTGACGTTCTTCCCCGCTGTCGGCGGGCTCGTGCTGGATCAGCGGTTCTTCGATGCGTTCACCGCCTGCGGGTCGGCTGGCAACATCGCCCATTACCTGATCGACGATACGCTCCTGCGGCGTGGCTTCCGTATCCTCATCGATTTCTTCTTCCAGTTTCGAAGAACCGGAACGGATCAAGCGCCAGGTGATCAACACCAGTACGAGCACGCCCGCGCCGATGAGGCTGTAAAAATAAAGGTCGTTGCCCAAAATAACTTCGGTCAGGGCTTGCAGGTCTATCGATTCCATCGTTCGCTAATTCCTTAGGTCAAATTTACGGAAACAATTTTGGAAATACCCGGTTCTTCCATCGTCACGCCGTAAAGCGTGTTGGTGATTTCCATGGTTTTCTTGTTGTGTGTGATCAGGATGAACTGGCTCAACTTGGAGATGCGCTTGACCGTCGAGTTGAAACGGCTGATGTTGATGTCATCCAACGGCGCATCGACCTCATCGAGCAGACAGAATGGCGTGGGGCGATACAAAAAGATCGCAAAAATCAGGCTGACCGCTGTTAACGCCTTTTCACCACCGGAGAGCAGGCTTACCGCCTGTAACTTTTTACCCGGAGGTCGCGCGACGATTTCCAGACCGGTATGCAGCATGTCCTGCGGGTCCAGAATTTCCAGGCGCGCCTCGCCGCCGCCGAAAAGCTGCGGATACAATTCGGAGAAACGCCGGTTGACTTCTTCGAAGGTTTCCTTGAAGCGCTTGCGCGTGGTGCGGTTGATTTTCTTGATGGCGTTTTCCAGCATATCCAGCGAGCGCTTGAGATCTTCCTCCTGATCCAGCAGGAATTGATAGCGTTCGCTGACCTGGTCGTACTCCGAAATCGCACCCAGGTTCACATCGCCGATGCGCTCGATGTGTCCCTTGATGCGCTCCATTTCGTCGCGTTCTTTTTCGCCCGGTTCTTCCTCGGTGATGTATTCGAAATAGTCCTTGCCCAGATCCAGGCCATATCGTTCCTGGATGCGTTCTTCAAGGTGCTTGGATTTAAAGGATAATTCGTTGCGCGTCAGCTTGGACTCGGACAACTGCCCGTTCAGTTCTTCCTGCTTGTGCCGTGCGGCGCGTACCTGCTCGGCCATGTCGCGCAAGGCTTCCTGCTCGTGGCTGAGTTCCTCGCGTTGCTTACGCAGGTTGGCTTCCATCTGTTCGCGCTGTTGAATGGTCGTTTCGCGCTTTTCACGCGAGACTTCGATCAGGCGCGTGAGTTGCTCATTGCGGCTGTCGCCCTGTTCGCGATCGAAAGTGATTTTCTCCCGCCGCCCGGCCAGATCGACTTCCCGCTGGCGGCTCATCTTCAATTCGCTCTCCAGATGTCGCCGTTTCTGCGAGGCTTCGGCCAGTTGCACCTGTTTATCGGTCAATTCGCGGGAAATCAGTTCGCGCCGCTCGGACAATTCAGCCAATTCGATCTGCGCGCTTTGCAACTGCCGTTCCGAGCGCTGTTGCGTGTCCGTTTCCTGTTCGAGTTTCGCTTCCTGTTCGCGACGCTGTTCCTGTAACTCACCCATTTCGCTTTGGTAAGCGTGAAATTCGCGTTCCAGCGATTCCAACCGCCGCCGAAGCTGATCGATACCGTCTTCCAAATGGCGCAGGTCTTTTTCCTGCTCCAGGATCTTGATTTCCTGCCGGTGACCTTCCTGGCGGGTGGATTCGACCTGGCGTTCCAGCGAGCGGATGCGTTGCAGGTGCTCGTCGCGCAATAGCGCCAGTTGTTCGCAAGATGCCGCTAGTTCTGTTTTCTGGCTAGACAATTGCTGCATTTCGCGTTGCCGTTTCAACAACGCCTGCGAAATGCTTTCTCCACCGCCACCGTAAATTGCGCCGCTGGAATCAAGCAATACACCTTCCGGCGTGACGAAGGAATAGCGCCCGTTGCAGCGTTCCCATTCGCTTTCCGCCGTGGCCATATCCGGCACCAGCATCACACCAGACAGCAGCCGCTCCATGCTGTCGCCGCCTTCCGGCTTGACGCGCACGACTTCCAGCAGGCTGCGGCAGTTTTCAGGCGCATCGTCATGTTGCGGCAGCATCCCTTGAGAAGGGATAAAGCCCGCGCGCCCGGCCTGCAACTCTTCCAATAAAGAGAGTCCTTTATGACCGGCCTGTCGGTCACGCACCACGAGCCACTGTAAACGTTCGCCCAATGCCGCGCTCAATGCTTTTTCGTGCTCGACGTCCACTTCCACCAGACGCGCCAGCACGTCAACCAGTTCGCCGTCGTCAAAGCGTCCCTCAGACGCACCGATCACCGCCTTGACACCCTCGCCGAAACCTTCCAGGCTGCGGTCCAGTTCCTGTAGAGAATCCAGACGCGAGCGCACCGCCGTGAACGAGTCGCGTTCATTGGTCAGGCGTTCTTCCACGTCGAGATAGGCTTCATGCTCGGCGGACAACCGATCCGTGGTTTCGGTGCGTTCGGTATCCAGTCGCAGCTTCATTTGTCGCAAGCCACCAAGATCGTTCAGGAATACTTCGCGCTGGGCTTCCTGCTCGTCGTGCTGGGTTTCCAGTTCGAGTTTTTCGCGTCGATTGCGTTCGGTGCGTTCGACGTTCTCATTGGCGCGCTGGCGAATGGTTTCCAGCCGATGCCGCGCCCGGTCGGCATTTAAAATGGATTCGTTGATCGTACGCTTTAAGCGTTCGGCATCGTTTTGTTTCTGCCCCAGATCATCCAGTACGGCGCGGCTGCGCTCCTGAACGTCGGCCAGTTCGCCTTCGAAAAGTTGCGCCTGCTCCACGGCCCGGCGCTGTTCTCCTTCCAACTGCTCGACCAGACGTTTCTGGGTGTCCAGTTGTTGAATCAGGTCTTCCGCTTCGCGTTCGAATTCCAGCTTGCGTGCGGAAATGCGTTCGATTTCCTCGCTGTAACTTTGCAGATCGCGCTCGGATAAACTGATCTGCTGATCCAGACGAATGGCTTCTTCCTGCTCAGTAGTGACTTTCTGTTCCCACTCGGCCAGTTGCAGGTTACGCGCATTGACTTCGCCTTCCAGGGCCAATAGCTTGTTGGCATTATCGGTGATGCCCTGCTCCAGTTCTGCGATGCGGTCAATAATCACCTGGCCCTGCCGCACGATTTCGGCATAGTCATGAGCGCTGAAACGCAGATCCAGTTGTTTATACTGTGCTTTATATTCGCGGTAGCGTTCGGCTTTTTTCGCCTGCCTGGATAACGAACCGAGCTGCTTTTTCAGTTCGGTTATGATGTCATTGACGCGCAGCAGGTTCTGCCGCGTGGCGGCCATTTTGCGCTCGGCTTCGCGTTTGCGTGTATTGTACTTGGTGATGCCCGCCGCTTCTTCGATCATAAAGCGACGATCTTCCGGTTTGGCCGAAACGATTAAGGAAATACGACCCTGTTCTATAATGGAATAGGCTTTGTTGCCGACACCGGTTCCAAGAAAAATATCGGTAATGTCTTTCAGGCGGCATTCGGTGTTGTTGATCAGGTAGTCACTGTCGCCGTTTCGGTAGAGTTTACGCGTGATGGCGATCTCGGCGTAATCGACGTACTGCGGCGGGGCCAAGCGGTCGCTGTTATCGAAAGTCAAGGTGACTTCCGCCACTCCGCTGGGAGCGCGGCTTTCCGAACCGGCGAAAATGACATCCTCGCGATTGCGGCCACGTAAAGCCTTCATTCCCTGCTCGCCCATGACCCAGCGAATGGCATCCACGATATTGGATTTTCCGCAGCCGTTGGGACCGACTACACCCACAATGGGCTTGTCGAACAGCAGGGTGGTTTTGTTGGGAAAAGATTTGAACCCAACGATGTCCAGACGTTTGATTCGCATTGAGATTCAGTTCCAATCACTCGGTAATGGATGGAGCGATGCCGCTCGCTCCTAGATTTCGTAATCCGGCTTATGATTCTGCGTTGGTCGGTCGTCTACAACCAGCGTTCCCGCCAGAATATCTCCGATGCGCTGACCGCGTGTATCGGTGATGGCGAAATAGAGTTCCGCACCCAGAATCAGCATTCCGACCGTAAACAACAGAATCCAACCGATGATCGGGATGACAGCGAAAAAAGAGACCAGCACGAAAGGGCTGTTGCGGATCATCGCGCGGCGAAAGCCGATGGGGGAACCGTCGATATCGGATACGACCCGCAAGCGAATAATGCGCTTGCCCAGCGAACGGCCTTCCATCAGACCATCGGCGATGAGTAAATACAGCAAACCCGCAAAAATTCCAGCCGGATACACCACTCCGCAAAACATGGTGAACACCACTGAATCGATGGCACGCGCCAACACACGGTAGACCAGATCCGCCACCTGCGGATCTTCTTCCAGTAGCTGCGCAATCGGCTGGCTAGCCTCGTTATCCGCTTGTTGAGGCTGGTTCTGCTCCGGTTCGATGTTCTCGTCCGGTTCCGGTTGTTTTTCCTGCTCTGTCATCCGTCATCCTGCACACGTCCGGCACACGACTCGCGCGCCCCGGCTAAAATTGGATAGGTCACTATAGGAGAGCAACCCTAGGCTGTCAATATCTTTCAGACTCTGCTGTAGCCACAGAAAAGACAGTTCGGAATCGAGGCGGAAACGGGTGATGGATGGTCACAGGAAAGGAGTCGATTCGCTCGAAACGGATCGTGATCCCGTATAGCTTTTCCCTTGTCTGAAAGTCGAGGTTATGCCATACTTCCCAGCGCCGTAACGGCAGAGGCTGCTGCAATTTCAGTAACGACTAGTTAGGGTGAGGAATCCGGCGACGGCACCGGGTCACCCAAGTGAAAGTGGTGTAACGACAATGACAAAATCCCGTTTTTTCGACGACCTGCGCGGCATGTACAGTGACCGCATTTCCGAGGCATTAACTGCGATCATGAACAACGAACGTTTCATGATGACTTTTCAGAAAATGATGCTGGCATCTCTGGAATTTCGTGATATCATTCAGAAATCCGTTACAGCCGCTTTGGAGCAGGTGAACATTCCCACCAAGGGCGATGTCGCCAAATTGCAGGAAGAACTGCACGCGCTGGAAGATCGGCTGTTTTCAGTAGAGGAAATTATGGAACGTATGGAAACCAAACTGGATGCGCTTCAAGTTCCTAAAACGACAGCAAAAAAACGCGCATCCAGCGCCAAGGGCGCTAAAAGCAAGGAGATTTCGGCGTGAAGGTCGTTTCCTTCATCAATGAAAAGGGAGGCACCTGCAAGACCACGTTAACGGTCAATTTCGCCTCCTATATCGCGCAGAAAAAGCGCAAGAAAACCCTCGTGATCGACATGGACAGCCAGGGTCACGCAGGTAAATCGCTGGGAATTCCGGTGCGCGATGTGCCGCACTCCATCGTCGACGTGCTGACGACACCCGGCTTCAACCCGGCTGAGGCGATCGTCACCACCCGTTACGAGCGGCTGGATATCATCTGTTCCAATAAATCCATTTCGAATCTGCCGGAAAAGCTGGCGGTGAAAAAGGATCGCGAACAGCGCTTGAAACAGGTCATCGCCAAACTGGCCTCGACGACCGATTACAACTACGTCTTCATCGATTCGCCCCCTTCGGCGGGGCTGGTGACGACGAACATTCTGGCGGCTTCCGAATTCGTGGTGGTGCCGGTGGCGCTGACCTATCTGGCCATGGACGGCTGCGCGGAAGTCGTGCATTCGATCCAGACCGTGCGGGAACGAAACGGCGGCGAAACGCCGAAACTGGGTATGGTGATTCCAACATTGTATCGCAACACCCGCCTTGCCAACGAAATCGTGGCGAAACTGGCCCAGTATTTCCCGCAGCAGATTTCCAAAACCATTCTGGGTTACAATGTCCGGCTGGACGAGGCGCAGAGCTTCGGCCAGACGATCTGGGAATACGATGCCAGCGGACGCGGAGCCGTGATGGTCGGTGCGCTGGCCGAAGAGTTTTATCAAAAAGTGATTCGCTAAACGGAGATATCCTAAGAAGGAGAAGCGTGATGAGTAAGCGATGGGTAGCCATGTTGGCTGTGATGGGAATGATGCTGGGTCTGTGCGTTGCCTGCGGCGGCGATGACGACGACGAGAATCCGTTGATCGCACGCAGCTTTAATGGCCGCATCGGTGGTTGTCAGGTAACGGGAAATGCCGAAAACCTGCGCGTGGGCGCCATGGCAAGCACGGCGGACAATGAATTACGCGAGATTGCCTCTACCGCCATCGACACCTCTTCGCCCAACTTTTTCCTGACACTGGAAACCCTGCCCGCCTCCGACGTAAAGTGGGATCTGCTCGGCGATGGCGTCACGCAGCGCACCGAGGTGCTGGTGTACAGCTATCTCGATAAAGACGGTAACGAAACGTATAATGAGGAAGCCGACGGCAACGTCAACGGCGCGTCTTCCACCCGCTTTTTCTTCTACGATCAGGATTACGCGGCACACTCGGCCATGTACGGCTACAACGTGCTGATGGGTGCCGGCAGCTACAGCCAGAGCTTCACCAGCTTGGACGTATTTCTGTCCGCAGGCGGTTGCGACGACACCACGACGGATGGCGACACGGCAACCACCGACGGCGATCTGTAGTCGAAAAGGGGAAAACGATGGGAATTCTTGAGACATTCAACACCCGCCTTAAAGAGGCGATGAAGAAAAAGGACGCGCAGCAACTTGCTGTGTTGCGCATGGTCAAGTCGCGTTTTCAACTGAAACTGTCCGAAAAAGGCGTTGCCGGTCCCTTGACCGACGAAATGGCGCAGGAAGTGATCGGCACCTACGTCAAGCAGCAGCAGAAAGCGCTGCCGCAATTCGAACAGGCCGGTGAGCGCGGCAAGGAAAAGCTGGATCAGATCCGCTTTGAAATCGAGTACCTGGAGCAGTTCCTGCCCAAAATGCTCGGCGAAGCGCAAACCGAAAAACTGGTGGCCGATCTGATCGAAAAGCAGGGTATCGCCGGAGCCAACCAGATCGGACGCCTGATGGGTGCCGTTATGAAAGAGTACAAAGGTCAGGTGGATGCCGCATTGGTCAAAGAGATCGCCACACGCCTTCTGGCAGGCTGAGTCATAGCACGCCTCTTTTTGAACAGATTAACCTGGGTTTTCACTAAAAAAAGAGAGTCCCCGCTGCTTATTTCAAGTGGCGGGGATTTTGCTTGACGTGCTTTCCTGCCCTGCGGTATGCTTTTCCGGTTGAATTATAAACGATTTCAACATGTTTTATCGAAATTCACCCACTTATGGAGGTAGCCGGGTATGAGAGGTTTGCGTGGTGTAGCATATTGTATGTCGTTTGTCATGCTAGTCCTGTTTGTCGCAGGTTGCGAGCAACCTAAAAATACTGCCACAGCAGGCAAAGCCATTGCGGACAAACCCTTCCTGCTTGCCAGTGCCCCCAAGAAATACGATGTGGAGATCAACGTCAATCTCGACGACAAAATCCGCATTCTGGGCTTGAATTACAGCCCCAAGCCGCTCAAGCACAACCAGGATTACACCATCACTTTCTTCATGCAGGCGTTGGATACCATTCCGGGTGATTACCAGTTCTTCGGGCATTTCGAACCGAGCAAAGGTCCGCTGTTCCGGGGTAAAATGGATCACCACGTTGCAGACGGCAAATACAAAACCTCGCAGTGGCGCAAGGGCGATATCATTCGCGACACGTTCAAAAGCCACATGCCAGCCGGATTCCCCTATAACGAAGGCGTCCTGTGGGGCGGTTTCTACAAAGGCGACAAACGTATGCCCATCGCCAAAGAGAGCCGGGACAAAGCCGACGGCGAAGGCCGCGCCAAGCTGGCGGTATTGCCGCTGGACGACCCGCCCTCCATTCAGCGCGATCTGGTTGTTTTGCGCGCCGATCAGGCCATCACGATCGATGGTAAACTCGACGAAGCCGCATGGTCACGCGCCCGTTCCACCGGCGATTTCGGCAACCTGAGCGGAGAAGGTCCGGTCAAGCCGACCACCAGCGCCAAAATGCTGTGGGACGACACGAATCTGTATATCGCCTTTGATTGTTCCGACAGTGACATCTGGACCAACTACAACAAGAAAGACGATCCCCTGTATCGTGAAGAAACCACCGAAGTCATGATCGATGCAGACGGCAGTGGCTCCACCTACTACGAGATGCAGGTCAACCCGGTCAATGCCGTGTACGACGCCTATTTCCCGAAACGGCGCAAGGGCATGGACATCTCCTGGGACGCCGGGCTGAAATCGGCGGTGCAGGTAAAGGGTACCGTCAACCAGCGTACGGACAAGGATCAGGGCTGGATTGTGGAAATGGCAATTCCCCTGGCGGCCATGAAAGATGCTCCCAATATGCCGCCCAAGCCGGGTGACAAATGGCGGTTGAACCTGTATCGCATGGAACGTCCGGCCAAGCGCGGCACCATCGCCGCCATGTGGTCGCCGACATTGGTCGGTGATTTCCACACCTTGAATCGTTTCGGAACGATCGAGTTTTCCGACAAGAAAGAACTGGCGCAAAACGAATTGAGAAAAATGCTGCAAAATCCGACGCAGCCGCTTAAAAAATCCGGTAAAGGGTTGAAACGTGCACCTAGAAAGCAAGTGCAGCGTAAGAAAACGGCAGTAGATGTTACAAGCAAATAACCATTTGCTTCTTCGTGGGAAGTAATAAGGAGGATCTGATGACACGCTTGGATCGAAGCAACGGCGCTCTTCTCTTAATGTTGGTTTTATCACTATTGGTTGCATTCGCCGCCGGTTGCGGATCGGATGAAGACGAGGGCAATAACGATACATCCTGCACCACGGACGACGACTGCGGTGACAAGAGGATCTGCTCGAACGGACAATGCGAGGCCGTGGCCTGCAAAACCGATCAAGATTGTCAGCTAGGAGAGATCTGCAATCTCGGCAATCATACCTGCGTGCTCAACTCTACCGACGGCGATAATTCCAACGATGGCGACACGGATGCGGCGGATGGCGATCAGGCTGACGGCGACAACGGCGGGGTAGTTATCACACCGGTCGACGGCGACAAGGACACCGGTCCCGAGCCGGATTGCTACGACGATGGCGATTGTTACGGGAACGACTACTGCGACGAGGAAAACGGCATCTGCCGTCGCCGCCTGGCACCCTGTGAACCCTGCGACAATCACCGGGAATGCGGTCACGACGACGATTATTGTCTGCCCGATTCATACGGCAATGTCTGCGGGCGTTACTGCTCGGCCAGCGATCCTTGCCCGACCGATTACGATTGCCTCCCGATTGCGGAGTTGAACACCAACCAGTGTGTCTTTTCCTCCGGTATCGCAAACGGTCAGGTCGGTGACAATTGCTGCACAAATGAAAACTGCGCGGAACCTTTGGTTTGCAACACCTTGACCGGAAAATGCTTCGAAGGTTGCGGCAGCGGTTCCGCCTGTCCGGCGGGGATGGTCTGCTATGACGATCCTTCCGATAGCCGCAACGGCTACTGCCAGATAGGTTGCCTGATCAACAAGGACTGTCTGGGCGGCGAGGTCTGTTACAACGGCAAATGCCTGGAAGGCGACTGTGTCAGCAAGGATGATTGCCCGCTGGAACACCTGTGCGACGTCAGCACCTTCTCCTGTATTCCGGGTTGTGAAGTGGATGCGGACTGCTCCGCCTACAACGAATGTCTGATTCCCGATGGTAAAACCGAGTATGAGTGCGTGGAACGCATCGGCTGCGACGGCACCTATCAATGCGCGTTGGCGCAGATGTGCACCACTGAAGGTCGCGATCTGTCGCCGGAAGAGCGCGGCTGCTGCTTCAATCCCAAGCACGAAGCAGACGGCGAATGCTCCAATCCTTTTGGCGTGCAGAAATTCTGTGACCCCTGCACCGACACGAATAACCAGAACCAGGAATGCGGAGCGGACGGTGCCTGCTTCGAGCTGAAAGACGAAGATGTATCGCTGGGTTACTTCTGCCTGATCAAGTGGGATTGCACCGTCAATACCGACGACGGCGTGGACCAGGGCACGGTGATGTGTCCGCGCGGCTACTCCTGCATGAAGATGGAGGACGGGCAGTTCGCGGGCAAGTACTGCGTGGCCGACTGCACCAACGAATTATTCCAGCAGTAAGAAAAATCCGAGCGGCTGGATGTGGAGATCGTTTTTTAGGTGGGGGTTGCGATGCCTGGGGCTCGGCAGGGATGAGCGGCGCTTCGCTCATCATCCTGCGGGAAACGGAGAGGCTCTGGTTTCCGCGCCAATCGGGGAAGCGACTCTGCCGAATGAGCCGCAGCCGGAAATCTGGAAGGACGCACGCCACAGGGAGGAGAGCATGAACAGCTCACAAAAAGCGGTAGAAACGGGTGAGGTACTGGCAATGACCGGTGCATCCAATTACCTGGGCGTCGGACTGCTCAAACGTTTGCTCGATCAACCGGGTATTTCGCGGGTGGTCGCGGTAGATGTCAATGAACCGAAAATCGAGCATCCCAAGCTCATCTACCACAAGGTCGATCTGACCAGCCCGGCCTCTCAGCAAGTGCTGATCAACCTGTTCCAATCCGAGGGTGTTTCCACCTTCGTACATCTGATCGTTGCGTATACCGTCGCTCGTAATCGCCTGCTGGCGCACGAACTGGAAGCCATCGGCACCATGCACGTGCTCGACGCCTGTTCGGAAGCCAGAGTACGCCGTATCGTTGCACGAAGCACCACGGCGGTCTATGGTGCAAAACGAGGCAACCCGAATTTCCTGACCGAGCAGCATCCGGTGGACGAGCAGGCCAAAGACAGTTTCATCTCCGACAAAATCGAGTTGGAACGGCAGATGCGACAGTATGCGCGCCACCATGAAGAATGCAAGGTGGCGATCCTGCGCGATTGCACCGCCTTGGGTCCGACCGCCTCCAACTACATGAGCAACGTGTTGACCTCCGCCCGCGCTCCGCGCGTATTGGGTTACGATCCCATGATGCAGTTCATTCATGAAAACGATCTGATGGATGCCTACGAACAGGTGATTCTGAATGATGTGGAGGGTATTTACAACATCGTGGGAAAAGGCGTCGTGCGCTATTCCGAAGCCGTGCAGCGCGCCGGGGGACAGTGCCTGACCGCGCCGGATTCGATTTTACGCGCGACCAGTTCGTTGCTGTGGAATCTGAAGCTCTACGATGTTCCAAGTGAGTATATCAACCACATCAAGTATCCATGGGTGGCGGATGGAACCAAGGCCGCATTGGAATTCGGTTTCGTTCCTAAGTATACCTGTTTCGAAGCACTCAATAGTCTGCAACAAACGCGCCGTAACAAAGCCGCCTGAAGATAAAGGAGAAGCAGCAGATGGCAAAATCGGTATTGGGTAGCGATCCCTTCCAGCAGATCGAGAGTCAAACCGGCTCTCAAAAGAAATCCGCAGGCGACGAAAAGAAGGAATCCGCCAAGAAACCAGCTGCGTCGAAAGCCGAGAAAAAGAAAAAGCCAACGAAACCGGCCAAAGCTGCAAAACAACCGGATGGGGATTCTAAAACCAGTAAGAAACCGGTAAAGAAGGCAACCCCGAAGAAGGCGGCTCCCAAAAAGACTGCGGCTAAAAAACCGACAGCCAGCAAAACGGCTTCCAAACCGGCTGCCGCAAAGAAAACGGCAATGAAGAAAACCACAACTAAAAAGGCTCCTACGAAAGCAGCAGCAAAAAGCACTCCCGCTAAAAAGGCAGCAAAGCAAAGCGCTAAATCAACCGGTACCGCTTCTAAAACTGCCGCTGCTGTAAAACCAGCTTCGAAGAAGACTGCGAAAACGAAAACCGCAATAGCGGATACACCGAAACAGGTAAAACAAACTCCCGCGCCGAAAAAAGCTGTAGCCAGGAAAAAAACCGTCGCTCAGAAAAAGGATGCAACTCCCAAGATGCGTCCGTCGATGGCTATCGGGGGCGGCGATCCGGACCTGCTGAAACTGTTGCGCCCGGAAGGTTTTGAATTGGGTCAGGAATATGGATTCGATCCGGGATATTCCAAGCACATTCAACCCCTGATTCAATTCCTGTATCGTTTTTACTATCGCGTCACGGTACTGGGAGCGGAGAACATTCCGCAGCAGGGACGTGCTGTGCTGGTGTCCAACCATGCGGGCATTCTTCCTTTCGACAGTTTGATGATTCGCAATGCGGTGCGCTGGGAATGCAAGCGTAACGTCTGGCCGTTGATCGAGGATTACTTCTATTACGCTCCGATTCTGGGACCGATTCTCAACCGCTTCGGCATGGTGCGCGCCTGTCAGGAAAATGCACAGCGCCTGTTGTTGGAAGACGAACTGACCTGCGTATTTCCCGAGGGAATCAAGGGAGTTGTCAAACCCTACCGTAATCGCTATCGTTTGCAGCGCTTTGGACGCGGAGGTTTCGTCAAACTCTGTCTGGTAACCGATTCTCCAGTGATTCCAATGGTGGTGGTCGGTTCGGAAGAAACGCATCCAGTTATGGCCAATCTGGGTGGTCTGGCAAAGAGTCTGGGATTGCCGTTCTTGCCGATTACGCCTCAATTCCCGTGGCTTGGACCGTTTGGATTGTTGCCTTTACCGTCGAAGTGGACCATCGTTTTCGGCGAGCCGATCTTCATCAATCAGTTCGGTCCAGAAGCCGCTACCGACCGAGTAGTGGTGAATCGTCTTTCCAACGAAGTGCGTAACCGGATTCAGAAGATGCTCGACGAGCAACTCGAACAGCGGCACTCGTCTTGGCGCTGACAAACCTTATCTGACCGTTATTATTGCGCATTCACTTCCTTGTGTAAGTCCTTCATGATTCAATTCGCTTGACATGCCCGCCCGGCGTGCTAGCATGAGTACGTCTAATGAATTACAGATAGAACGAGCCGGAAGTTTAGACATTTCCGGTTTGTTCGCTTATGTGGGAAATGGGATGACAATGGGGAACCTATTAACTCAAGAGAAGAATATGTAAAGGAGGGGACCAATGCGGACCACGCAATTTTGGATGCTGTTGCTATTGGTGTTGCTGTTGTCGCTGGGCACGATGGGGTGCGGGGGCGATAGTGATGATGGCATTGACGGTGACACGACTGATGGCGATACCGAAACCGATGCCGATCAAACGGACGGCGATACGGTAGATGGTGACACGGTGGACGGTGACACGGTGGACGGTGACACGGTAGACGGTGACACCGTCGACGGCGACACCACGGATGGTGACACCATCGATGGCGACTCGGTTGACGGTGACAAGGTCGATGGCGATATGCCCGACGGTGACATGCCCGATGGCGACATGCCCGATGGTGACATGCCCGATGGCGACATGCCCGATGGCGACATGCCCGATGGCGACATGCCCGATGGCGACATGCCCGATGGCGACATGCCCGATGGCGACATGACCGATGGTGACATGCCCGATGGTGACATGCCCGATGGTGACATGCCCGATGGCGACATGCCCGATGGCGACATGCCCGATGGTGATATGCCCGATGGCGACATGCCTGATGGTGACATGCCCGATGGCGACATGATTGACGGTGATGATCCTTGTGCCGATTGTGCGGACTTCCCGGGCACCTACTGCATCGCTTCGGAAACCGGGCCAGCGTGCGATCAGTTGGTCGCGCAGTATGCCGTGGTCGAAGAAGACACGGATGTCGAATGTGGATTCACCATTACCGTCGTGTTGGAAGGTCAGGACGATGCCGAAGTTCATATCGAAGGCTGCGAAATCGACGAAATGCCTATTCTGGAAATCTGCACCATTTCAACCAACGAAGACGGCAGCGTAACCGCCACCTGCCCCGGCTATTGCACCCTGGTCTTCAGCCAGGAAGCCTGCAACCCGGATGGCGATCTCATCGATGGAGACTATGTCGACGGCGACATGATCGATGGCGACATGATCGACGGCGACATGATCGATGGTGATGTGATCGATGGCGATGTGGTCGATGGCGATGTGGTCGACGGTGACAACGCCGATTGCTATGGTTACGGCGATTGCAATTCGGGCTGCATCAATGCAGGCTACGATTCCGGCATTTGCAACGACACCACCGAAAGCTGTGTTTGCAGCTACGATAGCTGCGATTCTTACGTGTGCGGCACCTACTACGACAACTGCTCCTGTTCGGCGGCGGACCCCTGCTCCTGGCAAGGCGACAACTACTGCGATGACTTCTGTGCCCTCGCTTACCCGGATGATTACTTCGACGACAGCGCGGACTGCACCACCGACGGTGATGTGGATGGCGACGTAGACGGCGACAACGCGGATTGCTACGGCAACGGCGACTGCAATGCGCTTTGTACGGGTGCGGGATATGACTCGGGTATGTGTGTAGATGCCATTGAAGGTTGCGCCTGCAACTATGATAGTTGCGACAGCTATGTTTGCGGCACCTATTACGACAACTGTTCTTGTGCGGCGGCGGACCCCTGTGCTTGGCAGGGTGATAACTACTGCGACGATTTCTGCGCCATCGTCTATCCGGACGATCACTTCGATGACAGTGCAGACTGCGCCACCGACGGCGATATCGATGGCGATATCGACGGCGACGAGGATGTTCCTCCCTGTGAAAACGATGCCTATGAATCGGATAACGAATCCACCGCAGCCACGACACCGGTTAATGGCGTATCCGAGGATCACTCGATCTGCCCGGCTACCGATGTAGACTGGTGGACCTTCACCTTGACTGCCGAGACCACGGTTGAAATGCAGACCTCCGGAGCCAGCGGCGATACGCGCATGTGGCTTTATGATTCCAGTGATAACGAGATTGGTTACAACGACGATGATACCGGCCTGTTCTCACGCATCCGCGTCGGTTGCCTGCCGGCTGGCACCTATTACGTCAAGGTCGATGAATACGGCAACAACAACGAAATCAACAATTACCAGTTCACCTATACCGAATCGGAATGCACCGGCGGCGGCGGAGTGCAGTGTGAAACCTGCGACCCGGAAAACTACCAGCCCTGCGACACCGGTTACGAGTGCATTCACTACACAGACGATGACAACTGGTTCTGCGTGCTGGACTGCACTGGTGGTGAAACCTGTGGAGACGGCATGGACTGCACCTCGGTCGGCGATGTCTCCTGGTGCGTACCGACTCTGGACAGCTACTCCTGCACGGAGGAAGATGTTTACTCCGTCGACACCTGCGGCATTTCGTTACTGTATGCCGACTGCGACGCCACCAATGAAGAATGCAATGATGTTGATGGTGTGTGCGATCTGATCGGCGGTGGTGAAGTCGGAATGTGCGGAGACGATCTCGACAA
This sequence comes from Myxococcota bacterium, assembly GCA_965140415.1. Classification (GTDB taxonomy): domain Bacteria; phylum Myxococcota_A; class SURF-8; order SURF-8; family SURF-8. Next base: position 406,622 of record OZ223209.1, on the reverse strand, counting down.
CGACGAAGACGGCAACACCGATTGCGATGATGTGGATTGCCAGTTCGACGACAACTGCGGAGGCAGCGTACAGTGCGACACCTGCGACCCGGACGTCACCGACTCCTGCGGAGACAGCGGCGTGTGTGTGGCGTACACGGGTTCGGACTATTGGTTCTGCACCGTCGATTGCAGTACGAGCGGCGTTTGTCCGCCGGATAGCACCTGTATAGACATCGGATACGGCACCTATATCTGCGCACCCGATGCGGCTCCGCAGGTCTGTCAGGACAACGATCTGTACAACACCGATTCCTGCGACATCATGCGCCTTGCCGAAGAGTGTGTGGACGGCAACGCCACATGCAACGCAGAAGCTGGAAGCTGCGACCTGATCGGAGGCGGCGAAGAAAACTGTGGCGACGACATCGATAACGACGAAGACGGCAACACCGATTGCGATGATTACGACTGCCGTCTGAACGTCGATTGCTGCACCACCGATTTCGATGCCACCTGTGACGACAGCTTCACCCACAACAACCAAACCAACGGCAGTTCCAACTACGACCTGTATTCCTGCACGACGCTTACGGAATCCGCACCGGAAGTGCTGTACAATTTCGTATCGGATACGGACAAGTTGATCACGGTCGATCTGACGGGGCTAAGCGCCGATCTGGATCTCTTCCTGCTCAGCAGTTGCGATCCCAATACCTGCATCACCCGTTCGACCGGAACGAGTGATGAGCAGATTCAGTTCAACGCCGATGCTGGAGTCAGCTACTTCATCGTGGTAGATGGCTACAGTGGTGCCGTCAGCGATTACACGCTGACCTTTACCTGTGCCGAAGCGAACAAACCTTTCGGTTCGCTGTGCGAAACGGATCTGGAATGTGACAGTGAAGTCTGCTACGAAGGCAAGTGCAATCAAGACTGCACCTTCGGTGCTCCTGCTCGTGGCGACAGTGATTCCTGCCCGGCAAACTACACCTGCGCCACCTTGAGCAATCAGGGTGACATCAATCGCTGCGTCGATGACGGTCAGTTCGGCACGGTTCCCGAAGACGGCGCGTGCAGCGAAAACTTCGAATGTCAGAGCGGGTTGTACTGCGACACTTCGATGACCGATGACACGGTGGATACCAAACTGGAACTGTGGGCGTCGGACGGCGCTGAATATATCGCCTACAACGACGACGGCGGTGAAGGCTTGTATTCACTGATCTCTCACACTTTCGATGTAGACGGCACGTATTACCTTAAAGTGTACGGCTACAGCTCCACTTCCACCGGATACTACCAGCTCGTTTCAGAAGAGACTCCGGTGCGCAACGGATACAATGCCATCAGCGAAACCGAACCCAATAACGCCATGGGCGAAGCCAATGCAATCGTCATTCCCGCTCTGGCCACGGGTTACATCGGCACCGACGATGCCGACTGGTTCGAAATGAACGTGAACGCCGGGGATACCTTGCAGATGCAGACGCGCTCGGTTCAGGGTGGCAGTTGTCAGGCTGTTCCGGCCTGTCCGACTGCGGATGTGGACCTGGGCGCTTTCGCCGACCTGCCTTACACCGGCACGCACGAAGTGAACGAAGCCAGCTTCGACTTCGGTGAAGACTGCACCGGTTGGGTGACCACTGGTGAAGATCTGATGTTCGAACTGGATCTGACGGAAGGCGATACCATCCGCGTTCGCGTGGATACCACCGACGATTCGCTGGATCTGGGTGCGTACATCGGCGAAAACTGCATGGTTTGTCTGGCTGGTGTGGATCAGTATTATGGAACCACCTTCGATGCATTCGAGTTCACCGCTCCGGCCACCGGCACCTACCATCTGGTGGTTGATGGCGAACTTCCCAGCAGCTACACGAGCAAGGAATTCACCTTGACGGTAGAAGGGAATCCAGCCGATGAATGCTACGGCATCACCGAAGAGGAAGGCTGCTGTGTTGGCGATACCGGTTTGCGTCGCTGCCAGGCAGGCCTGGTGCATGAATTCACCTGCGAGGGCGACTATCCGCTGTGCGGCTGGTCGAGCACCTACAGCCAGTATTCGTGTACGACGGAAGCAACGGAAGGCGATACGCCTCGTAGCTGTCCTGAATAAGATTGAACGGTGGAGATCGCTCCACCATTGAGATCGACACGACGAGGCGGGCATTCAGCCCGCCTCGTCTCTGTTTATGCCCACCACGAATTCACAACCTTCAATAGTTGACATTCCGGCTTCTCTCGGGGACAATACCGCCGTTTCTAAAAGAGACCTTTTACGCTGACCGAATAAGAAGGAGTGCCGATCATGATGGAAAAGAAAACGTTTTGGCTGTTAGCGGTAATTTTGGTGTTCGCGCTGTTTGTTGCAGGTTGCGGCGGCGATGATGACGATACGACCACCGATGGTGACACCACTGATGGTGACACCGCCGATGGCGATCAGACGATCGTGGATGGCGATACTGCCGATGGCGATGTGGTAGTGGACGGCGATACCGCTGATGGCGATCAGACTGTAGATGGCGATGCCGTGGCGCAGCTATGCACGCCGCAGGCGGATGAACTGTGCTTCGATGTCGAAAACGGTGATTTGGCGGGCAGTTACGTGTACGGTCAATTCACGGCGGTGCCGACTTCCGGTTGTCACGTGGTGGATTCGGAACTGCGCGTGGAAATGTACGATCCGGACAACAGCTACACGACAATCAAACTGACTGCCAAAACTTATGATGGCGCAGGCACGTACACCGGACTGGACAAGGCCGTCGTTCAGTGGTCGCTTAACGACATCCAGACCGATACCACCGTGGAATACTGGGCCACCACACCTTGTACGATCACGGTTGTGGATGACAACAACGGCAGCTTCGATTGCCTGCTTTACGATCCGCAAGACAGCGCCGACAATTTCCATGTCACCGGTGCATTCTCCTGCGCGGCGGAGTAAGCGCATACAGATGTTTCAAGATGCGCGATTCGATGTCGTTTTCGTGAAGGTTGAATTTTAAAGTGATATCAACAGGCTGTCCCCTCGCTCACGCGGGGGTGACAGAATAGTGCAAGCACTGAAATCAAAATAAAAACCGGTCAAGATGGCAGTTCCGGCTGCCATCCTGCCGGAAACCTTTTCCGTTTTCCTCAGCCCTTTTTCCGCAGGATAACCACCAGGAAACCCGCCAGATTCTTCAAGGGAGAATTCAACAGTTTTTCCTCACCCTGGCGCAACAGGGTTTTCAGTACCGGCACGCGATGAGCGGCTGCGACCGGGGTCAGAATGCGAATCCCGCGCGTGTCTTCCAGTTCGACATCCACCGGCAAATAAGTGCGGATCGTGTTCAAACTGTCGTAGCGGGTGTAAACCTGTTCGTCGTCGGTTTGCTCCGTGATGGTCGTAGCCGGTTTCAAGCGCTTGACGAGTCCCCGCAGGCTGTAGGGATTGTAGAATTCCAGCACCATGTGACCGCCCGGCTTGGTGACGCGCGCCAGTTCCCACAGCGCGTTGCGGATATCGGGAACGTGTGCAAGCACCTTGAAAGAGTAAACGCAGTCGAAGGTGTTGTCTTCGAAGGGCAGCGTGCTTAAATCGGAGACCTGGCAGTTCAGGCCGCGTCGCTTGGCCAGTTCTAGCATACCCGGCGAAAGGTCCACGCCCTGCGCTTCGCTGGCGATCTTTGCGATACGCTCCAGAATCAGGCCGGTGCCACAACCCGCTTCCAGCACGCTCTTGCCGGTGGCGAAGGGGCGCAGCACTTCGACTTCCAATTCGTCCAGCATCAAATGATAGCCTTCGTGGCGGTGGGCTTCGTAGACTTTCGCAAATTCATCGTAATATTTCTGGGTTTCCTCGTGCATCATCACTCCTTGCGGCGGTTCGTCAGGAACCGATTTCGCGGTACAGCTCCCGATAATGGGCGCCCAGTGTTTCCATAGAAAATTCAGCACGCACGACTTCGCGCGCGGTTTGTCCGATACGTTTGCGCAATTCGGGATCGGCAGTCAGGCTGCGCAGCGCCTGTGCCAGTCCGGCGGCATCGCCCGCCTGGACGGTCAGTCCCGCGTCGGTGCTCTGTAGTGCTTCCTGAAGCATCGGCAGGGAACTGACGATCGGCGGAGTACCGTGGGACATCGACTCCAACAGCACCAGCGGAAGATCCATTTTTGCATACAGCGTGTCCGGATGCATCAGCATGATGTCGATGGCGCGCAATAACGGGCGTAAATCTTTCTGCGCCGGAATAAAAAGTACACGCTCTTGCAGATTCATGTCGTTTACGCGCTGTTTGATCCTTTCGCGGATGCCCTCTGCGGCGGGAGTCTTGACGCGATTGCAGAAGACCACCGTCAGATCCGGTTCTTTCAATGCTTCGGGCAACGCTTCAAGCAGCGTTTCCGCCGCGTTGGAGAAATCCAGATCGCCCGCAAACAAGGCGATGACTCCCCGTTCCGGCAGTTTGAAAGCGCGTCGATTGGCCAGCTTTTCCTGCTCTGTCGGGATATCTTCATCAGCCACCGCCGGATAAATGCAGCGCACGTTATTCACCCCGGCGGCGATCAGCTTGTCGCGCGTATCCTTGGAGACGGTTATCGTGTGATCGGCGAAACAAAGTTTTTGAATGCCGTCGAAGCTCTGCGGGGCCGAACAGACGGTCTGCACGGTGTGTATGTGCGGTTGCATGTTCAGCGCCAACTTGGCCATGGTGGAGGTTTTGCGGTTGGGCGCAAAGAAGAAATGGTACAGGTCCATATCGTCGGGCTTCAATAATCTGAAAAAGACCTTGATGTTGTTCCACAATGGCGGTTGGTAGGCACCGGCATCCGAATACAGGCGCTCTTCGCGGATGTGCTTTTGCTCGAAGCTGAACTCTCCGCTGGTCAGTGCGTGAAAGCGCACTTCCGGGCAGTGCAGCAGGATATCCCTCGCCAGGTTTTTCGCGCTGTCATCCCAGGGGGGAACCAGCGGCTTGGTGATCATCAGAACTTTCATCACAGGCTGCTTTCATCCACCATGGGCTTACATGTATTGTTCGTAGCCGGGTTCACCCCAATGGCATTTCTTGAATTTTTTGCCGCTGCCGCAGGGACAGGGATCGTTTCGACCGATTTTGGCGACGGCACGCTGCACGGTGGGCGCTTTGCCCTGCTCTTTGGCGCGTCCGCGCTCGAAGTTCATCTGCCGCCGTTCGTGTTCTTCTTCCTGCTTCTTGCGCATTTCGGTCAGTTCGTCTTCGGTCTGAATCTGAATACGGGCGATATATTGCACGAATTCCCGCGAAATGCGGTCCAACAAGGCTTCGAACATCGCGAAGCCTTCTTTTTTGTACTCCTGCTTCGGATCTTTCTGGCCATAGCCGCGCAGGCTGACGCCTTCCTTCAGGTGATCCATTTGCAGCAGATGATCCCGCCAGAGCTTGTCTAGAATCTGCAAATGCAGCTCACGCTCCATCTGACGCCAGTTCTCGCCGCCATCGCCGAAAAGCTCGCCCAGGCTGCTTACCTTCTGCTTGTAGGCCGTTTCGGCGGCATAATAGACTTTCTCCTGGATCTGTTCCACATCGGGCAGGTTTTCCTTGTCCTGGGCATCGAAATGCAGATCCAGGTCCAGGTTGAACATGCCCTTGACGCCGTCCATCAGCCGGTCCATTTCCCATTCCGGCGCGGGGCCCTGGCAGACTTCGCTTACCAGGCTGATGACCACATCCTCGAATGCGGTAAGGACGCGATCTTCCTGCTCTTTTCCTTCCAGGATTTCACGCCGCATGCGGTAGATGGTACGCCGCTGTTCGTTCATGACGGTGTCATATTCGAGCAGGTTTTTACGAATGTCGAAGTTGTGACCTTCCACCCGCTTCTGTGCTTTTTCGATGGCCCGGCTGATCATGCCGTGTTCGATGACCTGGCCTTCCTCCACCCCGATGCGATCCATGATCGCCTTGATGCGCTCGCCGCCGAAGATGCGCATCAGGTCGTCTTCCAATGACAGGAAAAAGCGCGAATCGCCCGGATCGCCTTGACGACCGGAACGACCACGAAGCTGGTTATCGATGCGCCGCGATTCATGACGCTCGGTGCCTAGAATGTATAAGCCACCGTTTTCCAACACAAATTTCTTTTCCTGTTTGCACTGTTCGGTGTATTTCTCCAGCGCCTGCTTGAACACGTCCAGTTCCGCCTCGCGCGTCACTTCCTCCCAGGCCAGAAATTCCGGGTTACCGCCCAGCACGATATCCGTACCGCGACCGGCCATATTGGTGGCGATGGTCACTGCACCTTTGCGTCCGGCCTGGGCGACGATTTCGGCTTCCTTATCGTGGAACTTGGCGTTCAACACGTTGTGCTTAACGCCTTTGCGCTTGAGCATTTTAGAGAGCTTTTCGGAGTTGTCGATACTGATCGTACCGACCAGCACCGGCTGGCCTTTTTCGTACACGCCTTTGATTTCCTCGACAACCGCATCGTATTTTTCTTTCACCGTGCGGAAAACCACATCGGGATGATCCTGGCGCACCATGGGCAGATTGGTGGGAATCGTGAGTACGTCCAGGCCGTAAATCTGCTTGAATTCCTCCGCTTCCGTTTCCGCCGTACCGGTCATACCGGCCAGTTTGTCGTACATACGGAAATAGTTCTGGAAGGTGATCGAGGCTAAAGTCTGGTTTTCGTTCTGAATTTTAACGCCTTCCTTGGCTTCCACCGCCTGGTGCATACCGTCGGACCAGCGCCGCCCCGGCATTAAACGTCCTGTAAATTCATCGACGATTACCACCTGGCCGTCTTTGACGATGTACTCTTGCTCGCGCTTGTACATCATGTGCGCGCGCAGCGCCTGATTGACGTGGTGCAACAGCTCGATGTTCTGCGGTTCGTAGAGGTTATTGACGTTGAAGTTTTCCTCTACCCAGGTGACGCCTTCATCGGAAAGCACGATGTTGCGGCCCTTTTCGTCGATGGTGAAATAGTAGTAATCTCCGGCCAGATCCTTGCGCTTGCGGCGCCCCTTGATGGTGCTGGCGATAGCGCGTAAGCCTTCTTCCTCTACCACTTCCTCGATGTTGCGCTCGGCCACCTGGGCGCGCTTTTTGCCTTCGGTCTGTGCCAGCTTGACCAGCTTGGTGATGACGGTATTGACCTGATAGTACTTGTCGGTGCTGTCTTCTGCCTGACCGGAAATAATCAGCGGAGTACGGGCTTCGTCGATCAGAATGGAGTCCACCTCATCGACGATGGCGTAGTGCAGGTCGCGCTGGGCGTAATCTGCCAAACGGAACTTCATGTTATCACGGAGATAATCGAAGCCGAACTCGTTATTGGTGCCGTAAATGATATCGCTTCCATAAGCCTCACGGCGCGCTGTGGTGCTTAATCCATGGACAACCAACCCTACGGAAAAACCGAGGAATTTATAGACGCGCCCCATCCATTCGGAGTCGCGTTTTGCCAGATAATCGTTGACCGTAACCAGGTGTGCGCCGCGACCGGTCAAGGCGTTCAGGCTCATGGGCAAAGTCGCCACCAGGGTTTTACCTTCACCGGTTTTCATTTCGGCAATGCGACCACCATGCAGAGCCATGCCACCGACCAGTTGCACGTCGTAGTGCCTCATTCCCAGACTGCGCCAGGCGGCTTCTCTTACCAAAGCAAAGGTTTCCGGCAACAGTTCGGCCAGAATATCCTCTTCGATCTTGCGTAATTGTGCGTGGTCACCGGCATCTTTCGTAGCGATGGCGATTTTCTCGCGAAATTCGGCCATACGGGCCCGGATACCGTCGTCGGTCAGTTTCTTGATATCGTCTTCCAGGCTGTTGATCTGGTCCACGTACGGCTGCAACCGTTTTATTTCACGTTCATGGCGGGTTCCGAACAATTTGTCGCCGATCGCTTTAAACATCGGGTTACCTCCAAAACACATAAATTCCCTCAAGGTTGGAGAATGTAAACGTAAGGGTCCATTTTTGCAAGCATTTTGTTTTCCATTAATGGAACAAAGCCTTGACGTTGGAATTAATACTGCTACACTGCTTTGTTGGATTTGATGTCACGTTTTATTTCGTGGTTTCAACAGATCCATGCCTCGGTGGTTCGTTTTTTTGGGCTCGCCAGATAGCAAATAAATGGCATGAGTTCGCCGCATTGCTTTGCTGCCCCGCGAAAGGAGATCCGATGTTTGCCCGCCCTGCCACAGTTGTATCTGTCCTATCTTTACTGCTCTTGCTGTTCGTAGTCGCTCCGGCATCGGCGAAAGTCAGCTATGGACCCTGCGAATGGCGAGGCGAAGACTGTATCCGCCCCATGGGTATAACGCTGGAACCGGAGCAGGCCGCCCGCTTCCGCGATGCAAGCACCTTGCCGAGCGAGCCGCTGCAAAAAGTGCGCTACGATCTTCGAACCGGCGAAACCACCTTCCGCGATTTCGACGTATCCGAAGCTGTACAACCCCCGGAAATGGACGTTGTCCAGCTTGAGCCGAAAGACAGCAAAGCCGGGCGTTCGCCCGTATTGGAAGAAAAACCCTGGAACGATACCATGTTCCGTACCGTGGTGAAGTTGGTGATGACCTTTCCCAATAACGTGATGGCGGGCTGCTCGGGCACGGTCATCGGCCAGCATACAATTTTCACCGCCGGACATTGTGTGTTCAGTCACGACTCGGAAAGCTACGGCTGGGCGTCGAGCATCGAAGTCTACCCGGCCAGTTCTTCCGCCGGTTACTCCACGCCTTTCGGTGGTACGGAAGTCAAAGCCGACGGCGTCCATACGACATCCTGGTGGGTACAAAGTGAAGATTTCCGTGGCGATTACGCGGTGTTGACCGTCAACCACAATATCGGTGCGCTGACCGGCTGGCACTCCCCGATGTATGGCGGCAGTAGCAGCAATTACTACGGTACAATCCGCGCCGCTGGATATCCGGGTGCGGAAGGTTTCACCGGCTATTACCTGGTGCATGATAGCGCCAGCGTCAACGAAGTGAACGACTACACCATCTGTTTCGCCGATATCCTCATCAGCGGCATGAGCGGCGGTCCGAGTTACTATTACAGCAGCGGTGCGTATCGCATTGCAGCGGCCAACTCCTACTCGGTCAATGGCTGGTACGACTATTCCTGCTCTTGCCGCTATAGTAGCGGCGCGGACTCCATGCGGGTCGATTCCGAAGCGGAAGCCACCCAGGATCAAACGGAATACTGGACTTGTGATTTAAACAAATTCTGGGATGAACAATACTGCGACTGCGAATGCGGCATGTGGGATCGGGATTGCAACGATTACCAATTACCGGTGCGCAACTGCGGCGATGGCGGACGCTGTCTTTCACCGGGTGTCTGCCAATGCACCCCGGATTGCCAGGGAAAGAATTGCGGTCCTAACGGTTGCGGCGGCAGCTGCGGAACTTGTCCTACCGGCATCGACTGCGTAAACGGTGTCTGCGATTGCACCCCGGATTGCGACGGCAAGGAATGCGGTGATGATGGCTGCGGCGGCTCCTGTGGCAGTTGTTTAAACGGCATTCCCTGTTCCAACGGCATCTGTCAATGCACCCCGCATTGCGATGGTCGGGAATGCGGGCCGGACGGCTGCGGCGGTTATTGCGGCCAGTGCGATGACGGCGTGGCCTGCATCGCGGGGCAATGTGAATGCACACCCAGTTGCCTGGGACGAGATTGCGGCGACGACGGTTGCGGCGGCTCCTGTGGCCTGTGTTCGGTCAGTGAAGAATGCGAGAATGGCCACTGCGTGTGTAACCCGGATTGCACCAATCGAAACTGCGGCTCGGATGGCTGTGGTGGTTCCTGCGGCAGCTGCGAAAACGGGGAAGAATGCGTCGGCGGCATCTGCGGTTGCGAGCCGGATTGTACGGGTAAAATCTGCGGTGATAACGGCTGTAACGGCTCCTGCGGCGACTGCCCCGCCGATACGCCGGTGTGTTCCCAGGGAACGGTTTGTGTCGAATGCACCCAAGATTCCGATTGCGCCAACCAGGCGCAATGCGTAGAGAATGTCTGCGTCGGCGGCGTTACCGACGGTGACGGCAATCCGACCGACGGTGATACAGTAACCGACGGCGATTCCTTGACCGATGGCGATACCGTTGTCACCGATGGAGACAGCAACCCATACATTCCCCCGGACATCAACTGGACTGATGGCGACGAAGACGACTCGACCGGCACCCCCCAGGTGGACGGAGACGATGGAGGCGGCAGCAGTTCCGGTTGTCATCAAACCGGAACATCCGCATTGCCGTGGGTGATCCTGCTTCTATCTCTCCCCTGGATCAGGCGACGTTTGCAAGCGTGATATTCGGGGTCTGATATTCGTTCCCCATTGCGAGGGCTGACCGGCTGTGCTACAACAGTACAGTTGGTGCTTTATTAACGAACCGTTCCGTTTGGTGGAGCGGTGACGATGGGGAGAACCACCATGAAGCGATGGGTTTGCGTCCTTATCATCTTATTGCTTTCCCTAGCGATTTTTGCCTGTAGCGAAAAAGCGGATAACAAACCGGCTGAAAAGTCGCAACCGCAGAACTCAGCTGCACAAGCCGAACAACCCGATCTTGGTTCGCCGGAAGATATCTGGAATTATCCGATTGCCAGACAACAGGATCTGCAAAGCGTGTATTACTTCGATCGTTTTGTGATCGTGAGAGAAAAGACACAAGGCACCTTGCCGGTGCTGGAAAATGCCGGTCAGGAATACCAGGATTTCGACCAGTCGCTGAAAATGGTTTCCTATGCCGCGTTGCTACAGAAGGATATCGATGAAATCCAGGGATTTTTCATTGGTGAACTTCCCGAACCGTCGAAAATGGAGAAATTTCCTCCGAAGAATCTGGAAAAAGTGCGGGTGACGCTATATCTGGGACCGGTAGAGTATGTCAATTTTGGCCTGGATGGCGTACCGGAACTGGAGCCATTACCCGGTCAGGAAAAACTGGACAAGAAAGATGCCGCGCCGGACATCAAGCATACCGGAGAACTGAAAAAAATCCTGGTTCGGAGCTTAGGCATCGACACCCAAATGACGGGTGGAAAATACTATAATCTGGAGCAGCCGATCAAGGTCGATGCAAAGCGTGGAATGGCGATGCAACTGGTTATGGAGGTTGTCGAACCTTATTTGTATCCCACCGTAAACCCGCCGATGCCCAACAAAATTGGACTGTTGGTACCCAACAAGTTCAGGATCAGCACCCAGCCATATGTTATTCCGCCGCTGGCCGAATTGGAGCATCCACCCTGTTTTGTCAATCCAACCGGAGCCTTTGTATGCATGTACCTTTCCGGTGTGATGGAAATGTATGTCGTTGCTCCCTTTGAATCCGTAACGCATGTCGGACACTGGAGCACGGATGGCGGCAAACTGATCGCCTCGCAAGATCCCAAGTCAAAGACATATGTATTCGACATCGACAATCCTCGCCCGAGTCTTTCTTTCGGTAAATATGGAACCGGTTTCGTAGCCAAAAGCGGAACCGATCCCAGACTGCATCCGCTTTACGACGCCTCGCGCGCCTATGGTGGAGAGCCGCCCATCAGTCCGAACCAGTTCAAAGATGCCTGGTTGGCGGACATCGATCCGAAAGGCGAGTTGGAACTCGTGACCCGGGTCAAAAGCGGCGGCGTGATGATATTCAAACGGGATGGTGGTTACTCCCAATTGAAATTGCTGCATACCTTGAAATGCAGCAAGAAAGCGGAAGTCCAGGTGGTGTTTTTCCCGATGGATGACCGGGCCTATATCGGCATTAAAGAGCCTGAAGACGAGCTATGGTCGGTACACGGCATCATGAATGGTAATTGGGAAGTAATGGAAAAGAAGAACATTCCCTGGAATCCCTGGGATTGACGGATCGAAGCCAAAAAACCGTCGAAACGAAACGTAACAACATGAAGTCGAACTGGCTAGTGCCGGCTGTTTTATTGTTGGTTTGGGGTGCGTGGGTAAACTTGACCGCAGCCCCTCAATCAGCTTCACCCTCGCAACAAGAAATGAATGTCGAAACCGCTTCACCTTCCGCATTGCATTTGACAGTCGTCAGCGCCAACCTGCACGTCGCGGCAGGCGTAGAGACAATGCCGCCGCAGGGAAAATCCGAAGATGACATCCGCATCCAACTGGAGCGGGCGGCAACGCTGTTTGCGCAAGTCAAACCGGATCTGCTGTTGTTGCAGGAAGTTGATTTCGATGCCCGCCGCAGCGGGTGTATCGATCAGGCGGCGTTTTTGGCCGAGAGACTCGGTATGCACGCCTATCGCGCGGTGACACTGGATAGCTGGGGGCAACCCACCGCCGCGATGCCGCAGGTATTGAAAGATTGTCGCTATGGCATTGCCCTGCTTTCACGAAAACCGCTACAGCAGATACAACGCGCACTGCTACCCAATCCGCCGGAAAACGAAGGCTGGCCGGTCAATGAATCGCGGGTGCTGCTATCCGGACAATGGCCCTTGCCGTCCGGTGAATCACTGTGGGTGGGAGTGACCCACCTTGACTATCGCAGCGATGAGAACCGGCGCATCCAGCTTGAACGAATCGTAAAAGTTTTACCGAAATCCGGTTGGATTCTCGGTGGAGATTTCAACCAGCCCTTACCGCAAGCTAGCCCGGCGGCACTGCCACAGGAATTGATGGCGGTTCACGGTTGGAACGCTTCGAAGATATCTGGAAATTTCTGGCCGAAGCTACTGGGATTGATACCGGAGCAAACTCCTGTTTGTTCGCCAACCTATCCGCTACCGGAACCGCTGGTGACAATCGATGGCGTGTTGGCCGATGGCTCTGCACAGGTTAAACGTATTCAGCGCCTGGATTCCAAAGGGATTTCCGATCATCATTTCGTGCAGGCCGAAATCGTGATCCACACAGTTTCCAAAAAGAAGCCGACCCCTTAACCTCCCCAAGCGCTACAGTTTGAAATCGAATAGATCACGATCCATCAGGTGATCGGGGACCACATGTGTCAGACTGGCTAATAGGTGGGAGCGCAGATCCGGAATGCGCTGGGAAAGCTCTTCGATCAGCTTTTTCGTTTCAAGCCGCTGCCCGTCGTCCAAACCCGATCCATAGGCACAGTTGCAACCGACCAGCGGGAATTTCATATCCGCCGCAAATTGCCGAATCGTGGCTTCATAGCAATAAATCAAGGGACGAATCACCAGCAGGCTGCCGTCATCGGTACGCAGTTTAGGCGGCATGGCCTTGATGCGTCCTGCGAAAAACTGATTGATCAACAACGTTTCGATACTGTCATCGGCGTGATGTCCCAACGCGATTTTGTTGCAGTTCAAGCGCTTGGCCTGTGTATACAGGATTCCCCGGCGCAGTCTCGCGCAAAGCCAGCAGGCGTTTCCCTGCTGCCCGATCTTTTTTTCAATCACCATTCCGGCGTTTTCCTGCACCAGTTCCACATCCAATCCCTGGTTACGGATATAGTCGCCGATAACCGCCTGTTCGAACTGACCGAAACCCATATCGATGTTCAATGGCACGATTTCGAAGGTAAAGGGTACCCGCTGTCGAACCCGCTCCATCGCCCACAACAGTGTATAGCTGTCCTTGCCACCCGAGCAGGCAACGAGGATGCGGTCGCCGGCTTCGATCAACTCGAAGTCGATCGAGGCGCGCCCGAGCTGGCGCAGGATTTCCCGTCCCTGTGGATGACGGCGGGCGGCCAAAGTCCAATCCCACGTTTCACTCATATTACACACTCCCACTTCGGATAGTTATAACAGACAGGTATACACCAGCAGATAGTCATAACAGATTCGCTCCGTAATGCAAATGTAGCGGCAGCGGGATCGCCGCCAAACAAAAAAGGCCCGATGCTAAAGCATCGGGCCATGTGGGGCGGAAGGAAAGTAAATTTCGATTAGGCTGTAGCGGCTGTTTCGCCAGATTCCAAGTTGTCTTCCCCGGCTAGAGCGTTTTTGCGCTCCAGTTTGATGACCTTCTTGGCCAATAGACCTTTGGGCCCTTGCGTTAATTCAAATTCGACTTCCTGGCCTTCATAAAGAGATCGAAATCCAGTCCCCTCGATGGCTGTGTAATGTACGAATACATCTTCATCCGTGTCTCTTTTGATAAAGCCAAACCCTTTAGCATCATTGAACCATTTAACTTTGCCGACTTCCATACTCATGATGAACCCCCTTTACTGCACATACTTTTCTCTTCCCCTCGTTTTCTTTCCCCGCCCCAGATGCGGGAAATTGATACCCTGTTTAATTGTCAAACAGCGAAGTGCCCACCCCCTGGCTTTGATTAGCTTCCAAAACTTCGATCTGTCTACAATTCCCCTAATTTGTTATATAACCCAAATGCTACCGGTTGGCAATAGATTAATTTTGAATTATTGTAAATCCAGGTGAAATCGTGCTGACACAATCTTAATAATTCTCACTGTTATCAGCACCTTATGGGTCATAAAAATTGTTGCAAGCAAAGTAGCATTTTTAAACAAGGATACTTGCCTTCATATGTCTTTTTTAGACGCACCCGCCGGAAACAGGTTTTTTAGAGGTCTTTAAAGAGAATTGTTGAAGCAAAAAACGCCCCTGACTCCGGAAGCATCCGAAACCAGGGGCGTGTAGAAGTTGATCAGATTATGCAATCAGTTGTTGACAACCGTTTGAATGCTGAACTTCGGTGGATTCTCGATGGTTTTCTTTACGGCGCACTGATTGGCGGAACGCACCAGGGCATCGTAGTATTTTTCGGGAAATTCGGGCGGCACCTGGATGTCCAAAGCGATCTCGCCGATTTTCTTGCCTTCCGCATCGGGAATCAGGCGTTGCTTGATGGTAATGCCTTCATAGTCCAGATTTCGGCTCTGACAAAAGCCCACGACGTAAATACCGGCGCAGGTGCCTAACGAAGCCAGAAACAGTGTATACGGCTCGGGAGCCGTGCCACCTCCGCCCACTTTGACGGACTGGTCGGTTTTGATTTCGAAATTCATATATTGCGCATCTACGCGCTTTCCGCCGGGCAGGCTGATCGTCAATTCCATGGGATTGTTGCTCATTCTAAACTCACCTTTCTAATCAAAAAGTCAAATCACTGTTGCGCTTGGAGGTTTTTCCGTAGCATCAGCGGAAGTTCGGTACGGTTCGACATCCGTTCTCTGAAGAAACCATAAGGTCGATTTTCCGATCCGCAAGGGCGAATTTCATTTTCCTGGTTTGCAAGGTGGGTTTAGGCTCACATTCCTACTTGCCCGGCATTGCAAAGCGGTCCACATTGTGATACAGACGAGAATGCAATTTCCACGATGAGCCAGGAGAATTAGGATGCCCGATTTCAAGATCGCCCCTTCCATTTTGTCCGCCGATTTCTCGCGCTTGGGCGAAGAAGTAAAGCAAGTGGTGGCCGATGGTGCCGACTGGGTGCATATCGATGTGATGGACGGTCACTTCGTACCGAATCTGACTTTTGGTCCGCTGATCGTGCAGTCGATTCGCTCGGTAACGGATAAACCCTTCGACGTGCACCTGATGATCGAGCAGCCGGATCGCTACATCCCTGATTTTGCGAAGGCAGGCGCAGACTGGATCGCGGTACATGCCGAAGCCTGCCCGCACTTGCATCGAACCGTACAGTTGATTCGCTCATTGGGAAAAAAGGCCGGAGTGGCGCTGAATCCCCATACACCACTCAATGTACTGGACTACCTGCTGGATGACTTGGATCTGGTCGTACTGATGAGCGTCAATCCCGGATTCGGTGGACAATCCTTCATCCCCTCCGTGTTGCCTAAAGCGCGACGTCTGCGCGAACAGATCGAAGAGCGTGGCCTGTCCTGCCGCATTCAAATGGACGGCGGCATCGCGCCGGATACCATCGCTGCCGCTGCCGAGGCGGGAGTGGATGTGTTCGTGGCCGGTTCGGCGATTTTCGGCAAAGATGACTACGCCCAGGCCATCGCTTCCCTGCGTGCCAATCTCCCGCAAAAATAGCGAAACAATCCGACTTCAAGAGATTGCAGCACCTACGCGAATACGCTACACTATATCAGGTTAAGAGTCATAATCTGACGGCTCGGACTGTCCAGATAGGCACTATTGTCTGCCATGAAGAAGGAGAACGCACCATGCGCCCTGCACGATCGATGCTCTTGTGTCTGCTGCTACTCGCGGTTGTGGTTTGTTGTAGCATGTCCTGTTCCAGCGATGGCGACGATCCGGCGGAAACCGGCGTGTGGATCACTCCCGAAGCCGGAAGTGTAACAATCTTGGGAGTAAGCTTGCAATGGCCTGCCGGAGCGGTCGAAGAGGCGCTGGAGTTGAGTGTCGTCAAGGTAGAAGATCCGACACGCGGCGTAACGCCTCTTGGGGATTTCTACCGGCTGGGACCGGAAGACACGACGTTTGCCAAACCTATTACCATCAGCATGAACTACGATGACAGCCGCTTGCCGGAAGAAACGGATGCTGCCGCCATCCGCATTTATACCGCTGCCGATTTCCAGAGTACCTGGAGCGCGCTGGAAGGAGACGTGGATACAACGGCGCTAAGCGTCAGTGCAACGACGGATCACTTTTCGTTATTCGGTCCGGGATTGCCGGCAGAGGAAGAGGACGGCGATCAGGATGGCGATACAGTAACAGGCGAGCCGAACATCGGTGGCGATACCAAGCTCGCTTTCGGGCTGGTGGCCATCGACGGGCAATCCACGCGCAGCTTCACCATCAACAATAGCGGCGACGGCCCCTTGCAGGTGCAGTCACTGGAATTGTCCGTCGATAGCGACGCGGCTTTCAGCCTGCCCGATAAAGATGGCAGCGTCGTACAACCCGGCTATGAACTTTCGTTTGAAGTCACCTTCCGTCCGACTTTGCAGGCGGAGGCGACCGGAACCGTAATCGTTGCCAGTAACGATACCGATGCGGCGGATTGGCAGATTGAATTAACGGGGCGCGGAGCAGGCGGCGGCGTGATTGCCGTTGAACCGGCTCAACTCGATTTCGGGGAAGTCGAAGCCGGAACCACTCGCCAGGGTTCCTTGTTGATAAAAAACGTGAACGATCAAAGCAAAGCGCTGGCAATATTAAAGGCTCAACTAATCGATCCTTCGGGTGTGTTTCAATTGCAGCCGATCGCCATGCCAACCATCATACAGTCGGACGATTCGGCGTTATTGACCGTATCGTTCACTCCAACTTCGGCTGGCGATTATTACAAAACAATCACGATCAGCAGCGACGATCTGAACAACCCGGAGCTGTCCGTCGGTGTTGGAGGCAAAGCGCTACCGAGTACCGATGGTGACATGGATGCCGCCCCGGACGGCGATCTGTTGCCGGATAGCGACACGGAAGAGGAACTCTCGGAAACCGCAGAAGTCGATGCAGACGTGGAAACCGAGGGTTGATCGTTACACTTTCCAATTACGGTTTTGTCGGGGTCGCCGGTGCAGCGGGTACGGCGGCTTTGGGAGGCCGTTCGTGCATCAAGCGCTTCAAAGTGGCTTCATCATAACCTAAAACCAACTGCCCCATCCAATCGACAACCGGCACGCCGGAACACTGCACGCCGTCGGCAGCGCAACTGGCCATCATCTCTTTGGCAGCCTGATCGTCTTTCTCGATATCGCGCTCCACAAAGGGCACCTTGTTCTGCTCCAACAGATGCTTGACCTTGCGGCAGTAACCACACCAACTTGCACCATAGAGCACTACGCGGTCGCGCGCTGCGGGCGCCTGCCCTTTCAATTGTGCCGCATTATATTGCGGCATCGGTTCGCGGACCTGCGACAAGCGCCACTTGCGCTTGAGCTTGACGGCATTCTCGTAGCGGGAGCGGTCTTCCAGTTCGACGGGGAAGAAGCCGTCTTTCGTTTTGGAATTCAAATCGGCCACCGCCACTTTGGTGGCAGCCAGACGTTTTTCCGGTGGCACCGACAGCGGCACCACAAGTACGTCGTTTCGGAAGGGATCGGGTACGTCGTCGGATTTTTCCACCGTCTGGTAGGCCCCCTTCTCGTCCATGTAGGTATAGAGCACGTTGGGCGTATCGCCATTGATGTGGAATAGCTTGAGCACGTCCTGCTCGTTCGGTTCTTTGACCGGTGGTAGCTTATCCTCATGCGAATCGGAACAGGCGAACAATAACAGCAGCGCCATCACTAACAGACTGAAACGTGCATCAATACGAATGTCAGGTAGTTGTAACCGGGACATGAAACCTCTCCAAACTAATCGAGGTGATGAAACAGGCGGATATCAGGCCTTGGCGATTACAACCACCGCCAGGTGCAGAATCAGATCGATCTTTCCCGAAAGATCGTCGGGGATCAGATCGCGATATGCCTCGTCCACATAAACCCGCGAGCGTTGGCCGTTTTCGTCCGGTGCGGGAACAACCAGCACTTCGAAACGGAAGTTCTCCATAATGACTTCGGAAACCTGATCGATGTTTTCGATCGGCGAAATCAGATAATGCGAGGTCGGGAAATCCCTTAATGGGACGGTAAAGCTACCGTCTGCGTTGACTTCCGCTCCCAGTGGTGCATTCCAGATCAGGCGATCGGTGCTACCCAGGCGCACGGCGTTGCCGCCATCGGGATCGGTCAGCCAGTCGTAATCCAGCGACTGGCCATCTTCCAGCGAAGCTACCCAGCTATCCCAATCGAAAGAAGTATCCGAGTTTTCCTCGTCCTGGGCTTTGATCGAAAGGTAAATTTCCAGTGGTGGAAGATCCGCCGGGATGTTGCTCTGAGGAATTTCGTAACCGACCGAACGGATGAAAACGCCCAGAATGTTTCCCTTGTAATTGTTGATATCCCGCACACCACCGTTTTCGGGGTCGGTCAGATCGACGGTCAGATGCTGCACGGATAAATCATAGCCGCCATCCAGAATGTCATCGACGGTGGGGATGTCGCCTTCCAACCCGGTTTCAATATCCAGATCGCCATCCAGGGCGGGTATTTCCAGATCACCGTCCAGATCACCGTCTACCGTTACCGGAGCCATGTCTTTAAAGGAAACTTCCAATGAAATCGGATCGTAGTCCTCCGAGGCGGAGTCGTTGGTGGGACTGGTGGCGTATTCGACTTCGATGGGAATCGAAAGAACATCCTCGCAGAAATCGCCCATTAAAAAGGTACTGGACAATACAGCCACTAAAAAGCAAAGCGCCTTGATCTGAAAGGCCCGGTTGGATTTCATGACGTGACCCCTTGCAAAGTTTTCAATCCACCATGCCATGCTATCAAATCGCTTCGGTGCGGGCAAGCAAAAGTGCAGATATCCCGAAAAGCGAAACGAATGTGACAACCGGCTTGACAGTTGCTCGGTTCTGCTCGTAGCATGACAAACAAACTAAAGCGTGGTATTCCATGCAAACCCCATGTGCAGGTAAGGACTTTCATCATGGCATTCAAGCATATGCTGTCTCTGATTTGTATACTGTTGCTGCTCGCTTCGGCGTTCCTATTTGCCGGGTGCAATTCAGACGAAACGAATACAAACGGTGATTCAGATCAACCAGAAAGTAGCGATGGCGACCTGGATGATTCTACCGATGGTGACCGCAACAACCACACCGATGGCGATGAAGATGCCGATATTAAAGAAATTCAAGAGGTTGAATGGCCAGAGGCGGTTGAACCATTTTATGATGACGACCCCATTTTAACGCCCACCGGTCCTCGTGACTGCCTGCCCGGACAGGGATTTCTGGGAAATCGATGTGGAGCTTGTACAACAGCGGCGCAATGCCGGGAGTTGGAAGGTTGCCGGGCGAATGGACAATGCGGAGCCTGTTCTGCGGATGCGCAGTGCCGCAGCGGGGAGCATTGCATTGAAAGTTTCTGTATGCCCGCGCTGGTGGGACGCGCGGATTTGGAGATGGACCCGGCGGACTTTCAGGCGCTGTTGGATGGTGCATCCAGTGGTATTGAAACTTTTTACGACTGTGTCCTTACTGTAGATGGCGTTCGTTATGATAACGGCGAACAAATCCGCATTCTGGGTAGCTTTTCCCGGTCTTTCCCCAAAAGCAGCTTCCGCATTCGGTTCCCGGAAGATGTGGACCATCCGGGATTCGCTCGTAAAATCAATTACAAAGCGGATTGGGACGACCCGACTTTCATGCGCAGTTTCCTGTCCTATCATACCTATCGGGCATTGACTCGCATCCCGACACCGCGCGTCCGCTACAAGCAATTGTACGTCAATGGGGACTATTACGGCTTGATGGTCGAAATCGAGCGCATCGGCGGAAACTTCCTGGAAACCAATGGCCGCAACCGGGACAACGCCATGTATGAAATGGGGATTTACTATCCAGGCGGAGCCTTTGTCCCGATGCCGGATGAAAGCGAATACCCCACGTATTACCACAAAAAAACCGGAGATGAAGAAGACTATTCCGACTTGATTCAGTTTATCGAAACGGCAATCTGGCCGGATTTTGAGGAGTCAGATCAATTGGACCGAACCCGCCATGAAACGGTGACCACACGCACCCGACCCTTATTGCATGTCAGTGCCTACATGAATTATCTGGCCGGAAAAATTCTGATTCAAGACCCGGATTCTACAACGAACAACTTCTACTTTTCCTGGCAGACCAACCAATCGGGAAAAAGCGCCTGGGAGTTTTACCCCTGGGATATGGATCTGACGCTTGGCTGCTATTTCGATTCGGAACCGGAAGACATCTGCGACGAAGACCACATGCGCTCCGATCATTGGTGGCTGAACGGACTTGTAGATGACGACGATGACATCGGCCCGGATGAAGGCTACCCGGAATGCTGGGCCAACGTGCTGATTCACATCACGCAACTCGATCCCGAATTGGGCAAACAGATTCGGCAGAATATCTGCGAAATGCTCGACAGCGACTATTGGCAAACACGTCTGCCCCGCCTGCCGGATGCGCTGGATGAGGTCTTATGGGAATCCATCAGCGCCGATCCCAACGACAGGAACGACAGTCGCTCGGATTTCCTGATTCATATCGGTCGCTTGAAGGATTTTCTGGAAGGCCGCGAAGAATATCTGCGCGAACAGGTGGAGTGCGAAGAGTTGCGGGAATCCGAGGAGTAACCAAGTAGATCAGGTATCACTGTCTGTCCGAGCGATACACTCACCCCATTTCGATCCATTGAAAAAGGAATGATTGACTTTTTTTAGGGGGATTGTTATTTATGGCGGCCTAGTTCAATCCGTGAGGCTGTAATGAAAGCACGTACGATACTCGCCATTCTCGTTTCGGCCCTGTTTCTGACGCTGGCCGTCTGGAATTTCAACCTGAACGATTTCGTTCAGGCTTTCAAGCACGTTAGCCCCATGTACATCCTGCCGGGTGTTTTCTTTTACCTGATTTCCTTCTTCTTTCGTACCCTGCGCTGGCGCTTCATGTTGCGCTCGGTCAAGAACATCCGTATGCCGGCGCTGTTTTCCTATATCGTAATCGGCTACATGGCCAACAATCTGCTACCCGCACGGTTGGGAGAGATCGTCCGCGCTTACGTCACCGGAAAAAGCGAAGGCATGAGCCGCAGTTCCGCCTTTGCCTCGGTGGTATTGGAACGCCTGTTCGACGGCTTGACCATCGTCATGATCCTGGTGGTGTTGATGTTCGCCGCCGATGTCGATCGCGCCTGGCTGCGATACATGGCCTGGGTGTCGTCACTGCTATTCGTCGGTGGTTTGCTTTTCCTGTTCGCGCTGGCCTATCAGCGGCAGCGGGTCATGAATCTGACCGAAAAGCTGGTGGGGATTTTCCCTGCTGCTATTTCCGCTAAGATTCTGCATATTTTAAATCGTTTCGTATTGGGGCTTTCCCTGCTGCATCAACCCAAGGATTTTGTTATTTCCTTCCTGATCAGTTTCCTGGTGTGGATCTGCGAAGTGATGGTGTACATCAACTACCTGTATGCATTCGGGATTTCCGTTCCATTGCAGGCGGCGTTATTAGCTTTGGTCGTGGTGAACCTGTCTTCACTGATTCCGAGCAGTCCCAGCTATATCGGCGTGTTTCAGTTCGCCTGCGTAAAAACGCTGGCTATTTTCGGCATCGCCAACACGACGGCACTGGCCTGGTCGGTTGCGATTCACGCTACGCAAATCATTCCCATTACAATTCTGGGACTGGTGTTGTTGTCCAAACTCGGTATGACCATGGGTGAACTCAGCCAGGTGGAACTGGACGAAAACGGCGAAAACGGTTCCGGTAACGAGCAGGCAAGCGCCGCCAATGACGGTGCCTGAAACCGGTCGATAGTCGAAGGAAACGAGGTCTGGATGCAACGAGATCCAAGACTGCTTCCGTCACAATTCCTTGTTTGCAATGAGTCCGTATTGGATCGACCTGTACCGGCTTCGATAGGCTACACGCGATTTCTACGCGGTGTCAAATTTTCTCTCCTATCCCCGGATTACCACAATCGATTCGAGTTCAAAACTGACATTCTGTTCTATTTCCCTATAGAAAATCAGTGATTAGCGAAGGTGATGCAGATTTGCAATTGTATGCATAGGATCTTGACACCACGACAAAAATAGCGTAGGAATAGGTTCTCTATTTTCAGAGGTGTGGTCTGAAATGGGATGCACTCCATTTGATTGGATGAGTCCGGTCTGCTCCGAATGATGAGGAAGGAAGAAATGGAAGCGATCACGCAAGAAATCAGGGATGACATCCGCGAGATTGTGTTCGATTACTTTTCGGAAGAATGCGATATCGATAAAAGTGAAATTACCGATCAAACCGACATCATCGTGGATTTAGAGGGTGACTCGTTGATGCTGCTTTCTCTGCTGGAAATTTTCCGTAAGAAATACGGATTGACCATCGAGTTGAAAACCCTTGGAAAACATCTGATGAGCAAACCTGCCAACACGATCGGTGAAGTGATGGAAATGACCTTGCAGATCGTCAAATACGGCAATGACATCGTTAACATGGAGTTTTAAAGCTTCGAAGCCACTGCTTCGTTGTGGTATCGATGCAGAAAGCGTCGATCGTTTCGAAAAACTTCTAGCGCAAGATTCCCGCCCGTTTCCTCTGCTGTTCAACGACCGGGAAATCCAATACATACAATCCGGCAGTGAAGCGGCCTGGAAGTTCTGTGTGGCGTTTTGTGTGAAGGAAGCGTTAGTTAAGTCGTTTGGTGAGTCGTATGATTTCCTGGAAGTTCAGGTGTTTCCGAAGCACGACGAATCCTTACAGACAATCGAATTTTCACCAGAGTTCGAAAAACAAAGTGGAATTACAAAAAGCGTTTTCAAAATTCTTCAAGATGAATTACCATCAAAGGAAATCGCAGTAATCGTGTACGTGTTCGGGACGGAATGAATACTCATAATTCCGTGGCCCCCAATGTTGTCCGTTGATCGGTAAATATCGATTCGGCGGGTTTTTCGTTTGAACAGGACACAGGACAAATGACCCACTCACGTGTTGCGGTGACTGGCCTGGGACTGATGACCGGGCTGGGACTGGATCTGCAAACCACTTGGAACGGATTATTACAGGGGAATAGTCCGGTCCGCCGGTTTAAACTGTTCGATCCACAGGATCTGCCTTCCCCTTTCGGTATTGAATTACCGGAACAGGCCGAAGAGCTATTCGGTCGATCGATTAAAAAACGCAAGCGCAGTCAGATGACGCGCGGCACGAAAATTGCCGTTACCTGCGCTCAAATGGCGATTGAAGACGCGGGAATCAACCCGGAAGACGTCGATACTGACCGAATCGGAGTTATCGTCGGCGGTACCGGCACCGGCTATGCTCCGCAAACCGAGGAATCGGACCCTCATCGCATTTTAAAGAATATGGCCAGTGCACCTGCGGCCTGGATCAGCTTGAGTCACAAGTTCAGGGGACCGTCGTTTGTGGTGAGCACCGCCTGTTCGTCCGGTGCATACGCCCTGCATGCCGCCCACGGTCTGATCACTTCCGGGCAATGCGACATCGTCGTCAGCGGCGCAGCGGACAGCGCCATAAGTTATCTGGATGTACAAGGTTTCTGCTCGTTGATGGCGTTATCAGAAGATGTGGAACACATGCAAAGCGCCTCGCGTCCTTTCGATAAAACGCGCACCGGTTTCGTCTTGGGAGAAGGTGCCGGCATGCTGGTGCTGGAATCATTGGAACACGCTCAAAAGCGCGGCGCACGCATTCACGCAGAGTTGTCCAGGCCGGGGTTGTGTTCGGAAAGCTACAACATTATTTCGCCCGAACCCGAGGGCAAGAGCATGGCGCGGGCGATGCGATTGGCAATCGAACAGGCCGGGTTGCAGCCGGGACAGATCGACTACATCAATGCGCATGGCACCTCCACGCGCCTGAATGATTTGTACGAAGTACAGGCGATCACTCATCTTTATGCAGAAGAGAAAAACAGTCCGCCGGTTTCTTCCACGAAATCGCTGACCGGGCACTGCTTGAGTGCGGCGGCGGGAGTCGAAGCGGTGATCTGCGTAAAAGTCTTGCAGGAACAAGTGATTCCGCCCACCTGGCATCTACATCAACCGGACGATGGCTTTGAACTGGATTTCGTATGCGACGCACCACGGGCGGCGAACTTGCAGCACGTGCTTTCCAATTCGTTCGCTTTCGGCGGTCACAATGGCGTGCTGGTCTTTTCCCGGCATGAAGCAAGACGTTAGAACAGGAAGTCAATGAGTTCCTCGGTATACATAGCAGGCAGTGGCAGTTATCTTCCCGGTGAGCCGGTTCCTTTCGATGGCATCGAAGCGGTGCTGGGCAAACTGACGGAAGCGCCCCCGGCTATCCAACGCTGGATCGCCCGCACCCATGAAGTCATGCGGGAACTATTGGATATCAAACAGTATCATTACGCACTGGACCCGGAAACACGCAGCTTCACCGACGACAACATCAGCATGTCGGTCAAAGCGGCCCAGGCGGCGTTGAACGCGGCGGGGATGCAAGCCGAGGACGTGGATTTGATCTGCTACGGATCCGCTCATCAGGATCAGATGCCGACCGCTTCCGCTCGCATCCAGGAAGAACTGGGCATCGAAGCCTGTAGCGAGTTCTCCATCCACGCCAATTGTACTTCCGCATACAAGGCGCTGTATCTGGCCCACCAATTAATTCGCAGCGGCCAGAACCACACCGCGCTAGTGCTTTCCTCCAGTGTCAGTTCCTCCGAACTTCGGGCCGAGTACTACAATCAGCAGAAACTGGACCGCGAGTCGTTGTTTTTACGCTGGTTTCTGTGTGACGGCGCAGGGGCGATCCTGTTGACCGATGATATCCAGCGCTCCAAGGGATTCGAGTTGGAGCAGAGTTATATCGAATCGGTGGGTGGCAAGCGCCCGTCGTTGATGTACAATTATCGACCGGCCTACTGGATGAATCCGGTGGAGGAATTCGAGCAGGCGGCACATCATCTGCGCCAGAATTTCCGTAATGCCTTATCTACGGAAATTTTCAACGAAAAGGACGGTTCCATTTTCTTCAAGGGTTTCAAGCGAATGCTACAGGCGGGAAATACGGACATCGGGAACATCAAGCTGTTCCAGGTCAACCTGCCTTCCAAGCATATTGTGGAATCGGTAATGGATGAGTTCGAGGCAATCGGTTTACCGAAAAAACGTTTCTACACGAAATTACACGAATTCGGCTACAGCGGTCCGCCCATGGCGCTGATCTGCCTGGATCGGATCGTGCGCGAGGAAGCGTTGTCGGTAGGAGATCGGGTGGCGAGTTTCGTTACGGAAGTCAGTAAGTTCATGCAGGCGGGGTACATATTCAAGATTCATGACGGATACCGGCAACCATAAAACAGCGGCGGCTTTTCCCGGAGTCGGAGTGCGCCTGTATGGAGGCGAAGCCGATTTCTACCGCGCGCAGAAAACGGAATTGAAACCGCTTTTGGAAGAAGCCGGTGATGTGATCGGCCAGAACCTGGCGAAACGACTTGAATCGGGGCGTATTGACGAACTGAATGAAGCGCAACGCCAGTTCTTTACCTATTCGTTCAGTGTAGGTGTGTTCAACGTGTTGAGCAGGCGAGGGATC
Source organism: Myxococcota bacterium (assembly GCA_965140415.1). GTDB lineage: Bacteria > Myxococcota_A > SURF-8 > SURF-8 > SURF-8. The sequence continues at coordinate 380,630 of OZ223209.1, read as the reverse complement.
ACCGTCGATCTGTTGGCTGGTTACAGTTTCGGAATCTACGCCGCCTTATGTGTTAGCGGGGCCTTGTCTTATTCGGATGGATTGAGAATCCTGCAACAAGCTTATACCGACATGCACGAGGTCTGCGGCGAAGGTCGTTTCGGTATGGGAATCGTGGTGGGACTGACCCAGCCGGATGTCGATGAACTGCTCTCGGACAAGCGTTTCGCCTCGGTGGTACAGGTCAATTCCAATAACGATATCTGCAAGGTTGTTTCCGGAAAAATCGAGGATGTCGAGCATTTTCTGCAACAGGCCATGCGCCGCGATGCGTTGAAGGCGGAAAAACTGCACGTCTCCATTCCCTATCACCATCCCGGCTTTTTGCGCGAGGCCAGTGTACGATTCTCTAACTTTTTAGATACGTTGGCCTGGCAGGATCCTTCAATCCCTGTTGTTTCCTCCATCGACCAGGTATTGATGCAAGATGCCGATGCGCTGAAAAGCTTTACCGCCGCCAACCTGAGTACACCCATCCACTGGCAACATGTAGTAGAGACCTTGCACGCCCAGAACATTACCCGCGTAATCGAATGCGGACCGGGAGTTTCCCTGACGCAGAATGGCCGCTTTTTCCCCTTTTCCATGAAGTATATCAATGGAAAGAAATTTACAAAGGAGTTGGGGCTGTGACCGAACGGCTACTGATTCTGGGTTCGGGAAAAATGGCGCAAAACATAGGGGAGTACTTTCTGCAACGCGGGTGTCACGTCTGGTGGATGTCCACCGATGACGAGCGCTTGAGTAAACTCAAAAAACGCATCAGCAAGATTCAAAAACGCATGGCTCGTCTTTCCGATGGGTCACAACCGCTTCCAGCCGTCCGTTTTCTGCGCTATGGCGATCCTCTGACGCAACCGCCGGATATCGTATTGGAGAGCGTAGCGGAATCCTTGCCGGTAAAGCAGGGTGCAATCGACTCGGTCATGTCGCGATTGGATCGCCAAACCCTGTTGTTCAGCAATTCCAGTTCCATCCTGCCGGATGATTTGTATCCGGATCTGGCCGCGTTGCACTTCTTTTATCCGGTGCAGTTGACGACCCTGGTGGAAGTGATAATACCCGATGGTTATCCTTCCGATAAACACACGCGCCTGCTCGATTTTCTCAGTCGTTACGAACTGAAACCCGTGATGCAGAAAGAGGAAAACGCTTTTACCGCCAATCGTCTGCTATTGCCGATTCAAGCGGAAGTCTGCCGTCTTCTGCTATTGGGTATCCCCGCCACTCGGGTGGAATCGGCCAGCCGACATCCGCTGATCCCTGCCGGGCAGTTGTCGATGATGGATGCAATCGGGTTGGATGTCCTATTGCCTGCGGTCGGAAATTACCTGGAGCGTATGCCGGAAACGGAGCGTAAAGACTACGAACCGCTATTAAAATTGCTTTCGGAGTTGGTAAGACGCGGTAAAGGTGGTACAAAGAATAGAGATGGTTTACTTTGTGGTGAACCATTGCCGTGGTTGGAGATGGATGTAGAAAGCGAACCACCACATTGGGCGGAAGACCTGCGGGATCTTGTCGTACAGAGTTGCCGCCGCGTGCTGCAACGGAAATGGATCGACGAGAACGGTCTTGAGCTGGTCCTGGATTCCGTCTATCAGGCGGAACAGGAGTTTTTGTCGCTGTTGTCACAAGAGCAGGCCTCCGGTCTGGATCGGCGCTTGCAACTCGCTTTCGAGAGAAGTGGATTGTCGTATTTCAAAGCGATGGAATGAGTTTCTTCGGTTGTGGCCCGGTACGCGGTTTCAATCCTGATACAACGGGAAGGAGTCAGCATTGCAACTGACCTACACCATCAAAGATAAAATAGGATGGATTGAATTGAGCAATCCTCCCTATAACACCTTGACGGAACCGGTGTTCGCCGATCGGCAGGAATTGCATGATTTCCTGAACGAACCGACGATCAAAGCGGTGATCGTTAAAGGCAAGGGGAGACATTTCTGCGCCGGGGCGGATTTGAAGCAATTACGCGAGCAGGTGGACGCCACCGGTTTTGCGGCTTTGTTGGACGAAGGTAAAACCCTGCTGAACATGATTTCCACGGCTACCGTTCCAGTTATTGCCTTGATTTCAGGAAGTTGCATGGGGGCTGGCTTGGAGTTGGCTCTGGCCTGTCATTTCCGGTACGCCACGACGACGGCGCTATTGGGTCTGCCCGAATCGGAACGCGACCTGTTACCCGGTTTCGGAGGCACTGTGCGTGCGCAGCAGGTAATGGGGCGCGGGCGGGCCTTGTCACTGATTCTGTCCGGGAAACTGATTTCCGGCATGGAAGCTTTTGAAATGGGTCTGGTGGATTGCACTACCGCACCCAAGGACTTGGAAAAAGAAGGTCTGACTTTTTTACGCAGCCTGACCGTAGGACGTCCCCCGGAGTTGATTCGTGCGATCATGACGGCAATTCACAATGGAGAACGTATGCCCAAAGATGAGGCCCTGCGAGAGGAAACGTCGCTGTTTTGTGAAATGGCGCGTCGCCATCGTTAAGTGGAATCGGGCAAATATGGTAGAAAAAGCGGCACAGACCTTCAACGATGAAATCTCTTCGGTAGCCGAAACCGGACAGATCGTCACGTATCTGGAAGTAGTGGAAATCGATCCGTTACGCAAGCGTCGTGAGGAGGTGCTATTCTCTTCTTTCAGCAAGCGTGAACGAGATGAATATGCCGGGCGCTCGATGCAGAGCCTGGCGGGTGCTGTAGCGCTGAAACGCGCAGTGTTATGTTATTTGGGTGATGAGGCGCATTCTCCGGCTTTGTCGGAACGGGATATCGAACTCGGTCACTCGGAGAAGGGCGCACCACGCATTGTTACGCTTTCGGGCCTGCCCGCCAAGCAGGCCGCAAAAACAATCGACAGACTTCACATCAGTGTGTCGCATACACGGACGCAGGCCTATGGCCTGGTAGTGGTTCAGGAAACGGAATGCTACGTCTAACGGAAAAAGACGGGATCGGCTATCTGGTACTGGATCGGCCACCCAGAAATGAAATGGATCTGGCGTTTTTCGCCAAGATTACCGAATTTCGTAAAGAGGTTCTGCCTTCTCTACAGGTACAGGGTTTGATCATCCACGGTGCAGGGCGGCACTTTAGCAGTGGCGCCAACGTACCGGAATTACAGGCGATGTTCGACAGTGAAGAGCCTTTGATCGAAAACCCGGAAGAACGGCTGGAAGAGAACATCCTCAATTTCAAAGCCTTCGAAGATGCCCCTTTCCCAGTGGTGGCAGCTATTGGTGGCTGCTGCTTGGGAGTGGGTCTGGAAATGGCGCTTGCCTGCGATTTTCGCATCGCGGCACGCCGGGCCGTGTTCTCTTTACCCGAAGTCAGTTTCAATTTGATGCCCGGTTGCGGCGGCGTCGTGCGTCTGACGGAGCTTTTGGGGGCATCGCGAGCAACGGAGCTGATTTTGTCGGGCCGCACGGTGCTGGCGGATGAAGCCGCCAATATCGGCTTAGTGGATCTGATCGTGGATCGCAAGGAACTATTGAAGACGGCGGAGACCTTGATTCGCAAACAGGCGCACACTCAGGTTGGAAAACGTCGCGTATCATGAAAATTCTGCTGATCAACACGCCGCGTTCCCCGCACAACGGAATTCTGGAACACGCAAGCGAACAGGCTCGACCTTTTATCCATAAAAAGCTGATCGGTCCTCCACTCGGGTTATTGACAGTCGCTGAGGCGGTCAAAGATCACGATGTGGTGTTTATCGAAACCAAGGGCGAATACGACCTGAACCCGGATACGCCGCCACTTGCAGCCTTCGTGCGCGAAATTATCGAGAGAGAACAACCGGATATCGTCGCCACTACCGTAATCGCTTCCGAATTCTACGACGGCATGGAGATTTTGCGTGTCGCCAAGCAGGTCAACCCGGAAATCGTAACGGTTGCCGGTGGGTTACATGCGACACTGTGTCCGCAGGATTTCGCCGGAAAACCGGTGGACATTGTCTGTCCAGGTGAATCGGCGCACGTTTTCCGCGAAGTCGTGCAGGCGTTGGAGCAGGGACGGCCTTTGCAGCAAATCGGCGGCATCTATTTGAACGACGGCCAAGAGTATCGTTTCACCGGTCCGGCTGAACGTGAATGCCTGTCGGCGACGAAAGATTTCCTGATGCCCGACCGGCGACTGTTGGCGCGTTGGCGGGAAACCTATAAAGTCGGCAAATCACCCGATCCGGCGACCTACGTGTTTACATCGCTGGGCTGTCCCTATCGCTGTACTTTCTGTTCGATCTGGCCGCAGTATGGCGGCGCGTATCGCCAGCGCGAGGTGGAAAGCGTCATCGAGGAATTGAAACGCTGCGACGACTACCCGGTAGTACGTTTTGCCGACGCCAACTCCATGGTAGGTGAGGAGTTTCTTTCCAAGCTTTTCGACCGCATCGACGAAGAAGGCATCCGCAAATTCTTCATTATGGATCTGCGCGTGGACGCTGTGGCCAAGCACCCGAAACTGGTAGAGAAACTGGCCAAGGGTGGCTTGAAGGTCGTGATCTGCGGTTTCGAGTCCTTCCGCAACGAGGAACTGCGACACTACAACAAATCTTCACAAGCCGAATTCATCCGGGAAGCCATCGAGATTTTCCACCAGAACGGCATCATGATTCGTGGCAATTACGTGGTGCCGCCCGATTACACCGAAGACGACTTCAGCGCGTTACAAGAGTATGCGTCTTCACATCGTGTAGTGTATGCAGGATATACGATTCTCACCCCCATGCCCGGCACGCCATATTATGAGGAACAGAAGGATCGTATCATCGACAACGACCTGTCCAAATACAATTTCTTCAACAGCGTGATGAAAACCGAGTTGGAACCGGAGGACTTCTACCGTCGGGTCGGTGATCTGTGGATTATCAAAAAAGGCACGGACGTGATCTAATCTAGTTCCGAAGATTCCCCTATTCGCCTCTCTTCATCACAACAATTTTTCTACAACACGATATTTTCTCCCTGCCATTGCGTCTGCTCCGGAAATAGAATTTTCCCGGATTTGACAGCGCCTCGATTTGCCTCTACCATAACAGCATGAAACTTTACCAACATACAAGATTGGATGGTACACACCATGATCAAATCAATGACAGGATTCGGATCCGTATCCGTGGTGCTGGCGGATTACCACCACCGCCTCGAAGTCCGGTCGGTGAACAGCAAATTCATCGACGTCAAGGTCAAAGTCCCTTATGACATGGCCGGGTTGGATATTCGTATCCAGCAACACATCAAGAAAGTGTTTGCGCGGGGGCGCTTTGAAGTTTCCCTGATTCGTGATGCCGCCAATGCCGACACGCCGAGAGATGTCTGCGTCAACTGGGATCTGGCCGAAAAGTATTACAAGGCGATTCAGTCGATCCGGCACAAGTTCGGCATCCAGCAGGATGTCAACCTGAGCATGATCGTCAATTCCAAGGAAGTGATCTCGCTGAAACGGACCGATGACGACGTTGAGTTGATGTGGACCAAACTCAAGGATGCGCTGGATGCCGTGCTGAAATCGGTTACGGAAATGCGGGAAACGGAAGGGAAAGCCATCGCCGTCGATATGGCAGGGCGCTGTAACACGATCAAGGAATTAAGCATTCAAATCGAAAAACTGGCGCCGGAAGTGGTGGAGAGTTATAAAAACCGCCTGGAACAGAAAATTTCGGCCATCAAGCCACAGGAATTGGATCAGTCGCGTCTGGCCCAGGAAGTGCTTTACTTTGCCGACCGTTGTGATATTACAGAGGAAATCACACGGCTGCGCAGTCATATTCAACAGTTTCTGGGGTTTCTAGACAACGACGAACCGGTCGGGCGTAAAATCGATTTCCTGATTCAGGAGATGAACCGGGAAGCCAACACCATCGGCTCGAAAAACAGCAGTGCGGACATTTCGCGCATGGTGGTCGAAATCAAAAGCGAGTTGGAAAAACTGCGCGAACAGATTCAAAACGTCGAATAATAACAATGCCCTGTATAGGGTAATAGCGATAGGAAGGACCGGGCGTGAGCGAGAAGGGAAGACATCTATACGTGGTTTCCGCCCCCTCGGGAGCGGGCAAATCGACCTTGACCAAAGCGGTGTCCACGCGCCGCCCGGAATTCATGATGTCCATCTCCTGCACGACTCGTCCCCGGCGGGGCGACGAGCAGCACGGGCGCGAATACTACTTTCTGACCCAGCGCGAATTCTTCGACCGGCGTGACCGGGGAGATTTCCTGGAATGGGCGCAAGTGCACGGACACTACTATGGCAGCAGCCGAGAATTCGTCGAGCAGCTTCTGGCGCAGGGAAAACGGGTGATCTTCGACATCGACGTGCAGGGCGCGCAGAAGTTGAAGGAAGTCTATCCGGAATGCACCCTGATCTTCATCTCGCCTCCGTCCCGAATGGAACTGGAGCGGAGACTGCGCGAACGGAAAACGGACGATCCGGCGGAGATCGCCAAACGCCTGCGTAACGCCGCTGGAGAACTATACCAGGCGCGGCATTACGATTTCATTATCTTGAACGACGTCCTGGAAAACGCCGTCGACGAGTTGGAGGCCGTTATTACGGAGACCCAAACGGAAACCTCCTTCAGCCAGGATGATCTGGAGCGGCTGCTAGCCGAATTCGATTATGACCCCCCCATCGATTAAATCTCGTTTCAAGTCCGTTCTGGACGAGGTGCTCGGCTATGCACCCAACGCCGACGCCGATCTGCTGCGGCGCGCCTACGATCAGACCATGCTCTGGCACGGTCAAAAGAAATCAAAGCTGGGAGACGCTTTCCTCGTGCATCCGGTGGAAGTGGCAGCACAGGTTGTCCGCTTACATATGGATGATAAAAGCGTGGCCGCCGCGCTATTACACGATGCTCAGGTGGAAAATCTGGCGACCAACGAAGAAATCGAACAGCAGTTTGGAAAAGAAGTTGCATTTCTGGTCAATGAAGTCACGATGCTGAGCCGACTCAACTTTCGCAGTCGCCAGGCCGAACAGGCTAAAAGCTTTCGCAAGATGTTTCTGGCGATGGCTTCCGAAATCCGCGTCATTTTCATCAAACTGGCCGACCGCTTGCAGGTCATGCGCGATCTGCAACTGATCGCCGATGCGGACCGGCGGCAGCAACTGGCGCAGGAAACGCTGGACATATACGCCCCTATTGCCAGCCGACTGGGTATCCACTGGTTGAAAAGCGAGTTGGAGAATTTATCTCTGGGTGTGCTGCATCCTGAAGAATATACCGAGATCACCGAGTACGTCGCCCGTTACCAACAGGAACAGCGCACCCACGTAGACAACGTCGTGCGGCAAATGAAAGACGTGCTGTCGGAGCATAACATCGAGGCCAAGGTCTACGGACGCACCAAGCACTACTATTCGATCTATCGCAAAATCCGACGTAAGCTGATCGGCATGGACCAGCTTTACGATTTGGTGGCCTTTCGCATCATCGTGCAGAACCTGGAGCAGTGTTACCAAACGCTGGGTCTGGTTCACACCTTGTGGCGACCGATTCAGGGCATGTTCGAGGATTACATCGCCATGCCCAAGCCCAACGGGTACCAGTCGTTGCACACCATCGTGGTCGGTCCCTACGGCGACCGCATGGAAATTCAGATCCGCACGCGCCATATGCACGACATCGCCGAAAACGGCGTGGCCGCTCATTGGAGCTACAAGGAGCAGGGCCACAGCGGTTACGATCCCAAGGAACATTCGCAGATCAACTGGCTGCGGCAGTTGACTTCCTCCTACAGCGAAGCAGACGACCCCAACGAGTTCATCGATTTGTTGCGGCTGGATTTGTTCAGCGATTACGTATTCGTTTTCACGCCGGACGGTGATGTGCGCGAACTGCCCATCGAATCGACGCCACTGGATTTTGCCTTTTCGATTCACAGCGAAGTCGGAATGCATTGCACCGGTGCCAAGGTCAACGGAAAAATCGTTCCGTTGAAATACCAGCTTCGAAACGGCGACGAAGTCTCCATTATGACTTCGAAAAACCAGCATCCCAACAAGGAATGGCTGGACTTCGTTAAAACTTCGCGCGCCAAGAACAAGATCCGCCATGCGCTGCGCGAGGAAGAGCGCGAAAAGAGCCGGGAACTGGGGCGCGAACTGGTCGAGCGTGAGTTCAAGAAACATGGGCTCAACTTCAATCGTCTGCAAAAAGACGGTGAGTTGGACGAGTCGCTCAAAAACATGCGCTACCGCAACATCGACGAAGCCCTGATCGCCATCGGTCGTGGCAAGGCGCGCATTTCCGAGTTGCTTGGGAAACACGCTCCCGAACAGGAAAAAGAAGAAGATAAAGCGAAACTTTATGAAGAACCACCGGCCCCGCCGGTGCATCGCAACAAGCGTTCCAAGTCGGGTATCTGTATTTCCGATATCGACAACATGATGGTACGTTTCGCCAAGTGCTGCTCACCGATACCCGGAGATGCCATTGTCGGCTTCGTGACGCGCGGACACGGTGTAACCATTCACCGAGCCGACTGCCGCATGTTACCCAAGGCCGAGCCGGAACGTGTGCTGGAAGCCTACTGGGATGAAAAACAGCAATTGGAACTTCCGGTTGCTCTGAAAGTGATCGGCAAAGATCAACCCGGCCTGCTCACTCACGTCTCGGCGATTTTTTCGGATTTTCGTATCAACATTCTCAGTGTCTGGGCCAGCAGCGACGCCGGGCGTGGCACCAGTATTTTCAAGTTCCACATTAAAAGCGAGGAACAACTCGACAAGCTCAAACGCGCCATACGACGTCAAAAGGGAATCCTCAGTGTCGAGCGCGTGATCGACTACCGAACGGACTGATAAACGGGAGAATCGCGGTTATGGATATTGCTATTGTTACGCGAACAAAGAATAGACCCTTGTTGCTCGAACGGGCGATGAAAAGCGTTCTCGATCAAACTTGGCAGCATTACCTGATGGTCGTCATCAATGATGGGGGAGATCCTGATCCTGTGAATAAACTGGCTACGCGATTCAAGGACCGCTTTTCAGGTAGATTAATTGTGCTACATAATGATAAAAGCATTGGTATGGAAGGCGCTGCTGTAAAAGCGATACAAAGTTGTCAAAGTAAATATGTGACGATTTTAGACGATGACGACACTTGGTTTCCTACATTCCTTGAAAAAACAATTGGTTTCCTGGAAGCCTGTGATGATCCGCAGTTTGCCGGAGCAGCTTGTCGCAGTATGTTAGTGGAAGAAAGAATTGAAGGAAATACTTGCATAGAACTTTCTCGTAATCCTCTTAATCCGAATTTGAAAGCAGTGACTGTTCTTGGAAACTACTATCATTGTCTGCCGAATAATAGTTTTGTATATCGACGCGATGTTTATGATTGTGTCGGCATGTACAATCCTGATTACCGTTCAGCTGGCGATGTTGAGTTTATGATACGATTTTTGTTGAAATACGATATTTGGGTTCTTCCAGAAGAGCTTGCTTGTTACCATATACGTCCCATTTCGGAAAATGTAACTTACAATAATTCAATCAATGACAATTCGAATCAGATATACACCGCGCGAATCGCCAATGAATGGCTACGCAGGGATATTGAACGTGGGGTACTGGGTATTGGAGTTCTCCTACAACTTGGAATTTATCCTAAACTTAATGAAATTACCGGTCATCTTGAAACGATAGATCGCTACCTGTTCAAAACCATTGAAATATTCAGGAAGATCCCAATTGTTTCGCTACTGTCGAGAAAGAAGTAACGTTAAGGCAATCAAGATTTAATTGTTGAGCGCACAACTGGTTTCACAACGGATTGTGGGATGTGGTATTGCAAGATGCGGAAGTGTGGGAGGAAAATCATGCAGAAGAAGATCATCCATACCGATCAAGCTCCGAAAGCATTGGGGCCATATTCGCAGGCGGTTCAATATGGCGATATGCTGTTTGCTTCCGGTAGCCTGGGCATCGATCCGGCAACCGGAAAACTGGTGGACGGCGATGTGAGCGCCCAGACCCGCCAGGCCATGAAGAATCTGCAGGCGATCTTGGAAGCGGCTCAGATGAGCATGGCCAATGCGTTAAAGGCCACCATTTACATGGTCGATCTGGCAGACTACCCCGCCGTCAACGAAGTCTACGCCTCGTTTTTCGAACAAGACCCGCCTGCGCGTGTGGCGGTTCAAGTGTCGAAACTACCCGCAAACGGTATGGTGGAGATCGACCTGATCGCAGGGAAATAAACGAAACGTCAAGAGGATAGAGCATGGACGCCGCCGCATCGATTACCGTGCAGGTGACACAAGAAGATTTCGTCGCATTTAACAGCTACGCCTACTTCGTCAAGCATCGCTCCGTCTATCGCCGTACCATCATTACCGGTATCGGCGCGTATCTGCTTCTGATGGCGGCTCTGGCGATTCTTCTTTCGCTCTATGTCGATGATTTCATCCGGCTTATTCCTCTTGCCATCGCCACCTTGATCGTGCTTCCCTTCCTGCCTCGGCTAATCAGAAAAGGCATGCTGAAAAACTTTCGGCGTGTCATCAAGCTGGCCGATCCGAATAGCGGTCTGCTGGGCGAAAAGACCTTTACTATCGAAGAAGACGGCTTCCGGGAGCGCACCGCCTATGGCGAGCAACTGACCCGCTGGGAAGGCATTCACGAAATCGTGGAGCAAGCGGAGCATCTTTTCGTATTTATTGACAGCATCAGCGCCCACGTCATTCCCACCCGAGCATTCGAGAACGACGCGCAACAGCAAAGCTTCGTGCAGGCTTTGCGACAACACGTCGAAAAGCATGGACCCCCTGTGTTTCCGTATTGAAAACACTTCTCTTTTCCGTCATCCCGCCCGGTAAGACTTGCAATCCTGCGTCAAATCTGTAACAATCGAAGCTGTTCTGCATAATGAGATCCGCATGTGTGGAGGGTGGTTTCGTTTTCGATTCGTATGCGAAGGAGCCGATGATGTCTGTATTTCGGTCGATGGCGGCGTTCTGGATTCTTTTAGTCGTGTTTTATATCGGTGGTTGCGCCTCCGATGATGTGATCATTTTCTCGCAAGGCGATTCGGTCCCCACAGACGGCGACTCGGTCTCGGATGGCGACGACTCCCCGGCGGATAAGGACCAGCCGTTTACGGATGGAGATCAACCAGTCGATGGCGACATAACAATAGATGGGGATCTGCCTGTGGACGGTGACCTGCCAATAGATGGCGATCAACCGGTAGACGGAGACCTGCCGATAGACGGCGATCAACCGGTAGACGGTGACCTGCCAATAGATGGAGATCAACCAGTAGACGGAGATGCTCCCGATTTGCAGCTGGCCGGAGAGATTTGCACCTACGGTCCGGTACATGCCGATGCAGGAGCTTGCGTTGCCGGTTTAAATTGTATCGGTGCATACGCAAATGACACCAACAGCTCATCTGTGATTCCCTGCTCTTCGATACAGGATTGTCTCTCTCATTTTGGCTCCCACGCCGATTGCGCCGAGGGCTATTGTGGTGTCAGTTGGTGCGCTAAAGATTGCGAGGTGGATCAGGATTGCATGGACACGGGATACGGAACCACCTATGGAGGCTGTTGCGGACCAATTGGAGGCTCAAAGGCATGTTATCTGGAAGAATATTGCGGAACTGTTGATGGCGACTGGAATGAGGGAAAACCATGCACTTTTGAAGATGTGAATATCGATGCGGAATATTGTAACAGTGCTCTTTCCTGTGTCGGCGTTTTCGCCAACAGTGGTTCTGCCGGGATTCCCTGTTCTTCGGTGCAGGATTGCCAGTCTGCCTATGGTGCGAACAGCGACTGCGTCAACGGCTATTGTGGAGTAAGTTGGTGCACCAGAAATTGCGATGAAGATAACGATTGCACGGACCCGGGCTACGGGCCGAATGGCGGTTGCTGTGGACCGGTTGGGGGCGGCAGCATGTGTTATCGGTTCGAGTTCTGCGAAGAAGAGGAATTTCAACAGGCTGGCGAACCTTGTCCTTCCTATCCACTGAACATGGAATACAATTCCTGCGCGGAAGATTTACGCTGCTTAAATGCCTATTCCAACGACGGTTTTTCGGCCATCACCTGTGAAACCGATCAGGAATGCCGTGTGCTATTCGGTGTGACAGGTGATTGCGCCGAAGGGTATTGCGGCTACAGCTTCTGTACGCGCAACTGCGAAGAAGACGTAGACTGCCCCGACAGCGGCTTCGGACCGGACGGTGGTTGCTGCGTGCATAGAACTTACGGCAACTCGTGTTATCGTTTCGAGTTCTGCGATTTCCCACCAACACAGCGGGCAGGAGAACCCTGCCGTTTTGGCGATATTTTCCCAAACGAAAGTGAGTGTGCTGACGATCATTTCTTCTGTACGGGCTTGATGTTCGACGGCTCATGGCCAGTCGAAATGGAGTTACCCTGTACGCGAGATCTTGACTGCGAGCACATTTTCGGTGCGGGCAACACGCAATGCGTCAACGGCTACTGTGGGTTGAGTTGGTGTACCAGAGCCTGTTATGCCGAAGAGCACTGCGATATGGACAGCTATGGCCTGGATTCCTGCTGCGGCGGCAATCCCGGCGAAGAAGTATGCCTGCTGCCGGTATTATGCCAAGGGGAAGTCATCCGACAGGAAGGAGAAACCTGTAGTTTCGGCCAAATCAATTCCCAGGCCGGAGTATGCGCCGACGATCTGGAATGCGCCGGTATCTGGCTGAACGATGACACGCCGCTGCCCTGCAACTTCGCTGCGGATTGTGAACAATACTTCGGAAATCTGGGACAGTGCATCCAAGGGTATTGTGGTGTGAGTTGGTGCACCGCCGCCTGCAACAGCAACTCCGACTGCTCGGCGGATATCTACGGGCAAGGTGCCTGTTGTCAGGATAACGATCCTGGCTATTGCTTGCTGCCGGCCTTTTGTTACGGCCAGGGTACAAGGGATGCCGGAGAAACCTGTTCCTTCGGCCTGGTGCATGCCGATGCTGGAGACTGCGGCAGTGGCCTTTACTGCATTGGATTCTACGCCGACGAAAGCTCGGGACAGGCGGTGAGCTGCACTTCGAGTCTGGATTGCCAAAATTATTTAGGCAGTCACGCTGAATGTGCCAATGGTTATTGCGGTGTCAGCTTTTGCACGGAAGAGTGCCAGGAGATGGAAGACTGCGACCCACAATTCTATGGTGCTTCCTGTTGCGAAGAGATCGACAACAATTACACCTTATGCATGGTCGAAGAGTTCTGCCACTATAAATAACCGTGGCAGGTTTGCTGCTTAGCTTACTTCACACCGGGAAGCCGCTTGGCGATCGGTCCCAAAAAAGTCGGAGCCGCCCAGCCCATAAAGAATGCGCCGACCACGCCACCCAATAACGATAGCAATGCCGGACCGAACCAGGCTTCCGCATTGAAATGAATGGCGTAGGTAAAGCTGAAAATCAGCATAAATCCCACGATGTTGCTCACTAAAGTCTGCTTGATCTTGGGAGCTTCGGACAAATCGATAGCCGCTCCGACCAGCAGCAATGGAATTCCGACCAGCAGCAGGTAAATCCAGGGGACCGTCGGTTTGTGAATGGTGACTTTCAACGGTCCAACCAGGGGACCATTCTGCTCCACCAGTTCGAGTGTGGGGTTGCCACCTAAATCGATGCTAAGCGTATGGCGACGACTCTCCACATCGATCAATTGGCGATCTTTGGCAGTGGCGTCATCCCAGCCTCGATACAAGCTACCCTTGATCAAAGTGTGACGCCGATCCCCGATACGCAGAACATAGGGAACATCATAAGGAGCTTCAACCGGCTCTAGCGTTCCTTCAACATCCACCATCCATTCTCGCTCACCACCTGTTTGCGGCGTGATATTAAAACTTTCGCCTACTTTCGAAAACGACGCATCCAGGGCAAAGCGTCCAGGCAATAGCGGAGTGATAAGCGGATAGCCGGTAGCCAGAATCAGAGCGACGATCAACACAAAAACCACGTTCTTCTTGTTACGGCTGACTTCCATATCCAAGAAATAATTCTGAACCAGCACCAGAATCGGCAACGCCAGCAGCATACCACCCACCGCAATACCGACGTAGGCATTGGTGCCTAAGCCCAGAAACAGAATTCCCAAGGTCGAAGCCACCAGCAAAATCAGCATGGCGATCTTCATGCGTTTGCCGAAAGCCACGCCAAGCATGGGCTTGCCCTGGCTCATCTCGCGGATACCTTGCGTTAGCTGGATACCCGATTTGACTTCTTTCTCCTTATGTTTCGCCATGTTTCGTTCCTTGTCGATTCAGTCGCGTTTCCGTTCTCAATGTGACGGCTATCCTACCACAAGCGGCTTCAAGATGCGGAAGGCTTTGTGAACTTCAAGCATTTTCAGCGACAAGCCGGCAGATCCGCATCCGTAAAGCGCATAAACACCATGCTGGTCGGTTGGACTTCAAACCAGGCCGGGTTGCCGTGATGCACCAGAATCGGCTCCAGCACAGGTAGCGGGCCATCTTCAGGAACCTGCAAGGTTTCGCCGTTCAGTCGAACGTCGTACCCCAACAGATCGGGGGCACTGATTTCATATACCTCAAACGAGCTCGGCAATTGTTCCAGCGTTGCGATAACCGAATTCTCCCGGTCCAGATTCAACAGCAGCACGGCCACCCCGCCGGTGGAATCCTCATCAAAGGAGGGCAGGCAGTGCGCGTAGCTACGCAGTAGCGAGCTTTTTTCCCGTACTTGCAGCACTCGTTCTCCCATATTCCGTTTCCATAACAGCGACATCCAGTAGTCGGGTCGAGGTTCCAAAGTGCTGTCATTGATCATGCCGTAATCGGAACCGGAGAGCGACTGGCGGACGACCACCGGCTGTCCGCGATTGGCCATCTGTCCCAGTTGATCGAGCCACCAGAAGCTTGAGACGAAACGATCCGATACGCCAACCTGACCGCCACATTGCGCATTGCCGGATTCGCCCAGCCACACCGGAGTTTCAGCAGCCGCGCCTTCTCGTGCTTCCTCGACCTGATCGGCCCAGGTGTTGATTTCATTCAGGTTTGTCGGGTCCAGCATCGTATATTCTTCGGCTGGCAGGCTTTGCAGCGGGCAGCGTTCGGACTGCTGCGGGTAGTAATGCCAGGTAATCACATCGAGCAGGCTTCCTCCGTCTGCCGCCATGAAATCGGGATAAATCGCCGCCATCTCACCCCAGAGCGGCCAGAAAGCGCAGGAAGGTCCGGCAATCAAAGTTTGAGGGTCCACGCTGTCTCGAAGATCGTCGAGTTTGGCGATATCCGCAGCGTATTGCTCCCCGCTGATCGTCCATTCAAAACCGTGAAACAGCGGGTAACCGTTAATCTCGTTTCCCAGTTCCCAGATGGATACTGGGTATTCTTGTTCGCGGGTGTATTGCATCCATTCTCTGGCGCATTCAGGGTTCCAGGACTTGTCCTCGTTACGGCAGCCGGGTCCGGCGTTCAAAGTAAAGAAAACCTCGAAACCCATATCCATCGCGAACTGGTTGACGGCATCCCAGCGTTGTTTTGAAAAGACGAATTCAAAGGGTTCGGGAGCGTCTTCGGGCGGATCGTCGGTCAGATCGTAGGCCACCACATCCGCTTCCGAACCTCCGATGCGTAAATAAGCCGGAGCCAACGCTTTTGCGAGCAAACGCAATTTTGGACGGGAAAAATCATATGGATCGCATAACTGCGCGCCCACCGTTCCAGCGGGTTGCCCCTCCGACCACCAGTGACCGCCCACGACCTGCGAGGTATCGACGGCAAAGGAAAGGAACTTGTCGCTCACGGTAGCAATGGGAGTTTCAATGTCCAAAGTAAGCGCTACTTTTTCTCCCTCCGGCACGGGTTCCAGCTCGATCTCTTCCGTTTCCACTACGTCGCTGTCGCCATCCGGTTCATTGCCGGAGTCGTTGCTGTCACCACATGCGAAGGCAATCAAAGAAATAAGTAGAAGACATAACCAGCGTGAAGATGATGTCGAATTCTGCATGATACCTGTTTCCTTTAGAAGCGGTGTACGTTCGGAATAACTTTCAGTGATCTTCCAGCCTATAGCGTCGAATGCGTTCGTATAATGTGGATTTACTGATACCCAGTGCGCGGCTGACTTGACTCTTGTTGCCGTCGAAGTAGAGCAAGGCTTCCCGAATCAGGTCGGTTTCCACTTCCTGCAAGGTTTGCCCCTGATATCCTTGTGAATTCGCAGCGGTTTCTTGTTTCAGTGCCGCTGTCAATACTCCGGGACCGTTTAACACCAGGTGCTCGTCGTCCAATAAGCCCTGCTGCACCGCTTCCGGGTGATAACACAAGCTGGCGGTGACGGCGTTTTTCAGTTCGCGCACGTTCCCCGGCCAGTAATAGTAGAACAAGGTTTCCGAAGCCGCTTTAGACAGGCGCAGGTTCTTTCCCGCCGCACGCAGAAAATGTTCGGTCAGTAACGGGATGTCCTCGCGACGTTCACGCAGCGGTGAAATGGTAATCGGTAACACGGAAAGCCGGTAAAACAGATCCTTTCGGAACGAGCCTTCCTGCACCATTTCCGCCAGATCGCGGTTGGTGGCTGCAATGATGCGCGCCTTGTGGTGGTGAACGCGTTCGCTACCCACCGGTCTGACTTCTGCCTGCTCTAGAGCGCGTAATAGTTTGGGTTGCAATTCCAGCGGCAGTTCGCCGATTTCATCCAAAAAGACCGTACCATCTTTCGCGGCGTCGAAAGCGCCCGTGTGTTTGCGGGTCGCACCGGTAAAGGCCCCTTTTTCATGTCCGAACAGTTCCGATTCGATCAACTGCGCCGCCAATGCGCCGCAATTAACGGCAACGAAAGGCTGTGCGGCGCGTGACGACTGCTCGTGAATCGCACGGGCGGCCAGTTCCTTGCCGCAGCCGGTTTCACCGTATAGCAGCACTGGATCGGATAAAGGCGCCACCCGCTGCAATGCACGGTGCAGATTCATCATGGAAGGATGCGAGCCCACTAGTCCGTAAAAGGAAGAAGGCTGTCGGCTCTGTTCGGCGGGAGAGTCGCCCTCGAAAAGAAAATCCGTTTGGCCGATGCGAAAACGCTGTTTCGCCGGAAGAATCACCTCGCCGACGCGCAACTCGTCGATCCAGGTGCCGTTGGTGCTGTATAGATCGCGCAGCACGACCCCCTGATCGGTGGGAATCAACTGGCAGTGGCGACCGGAAACGTAGGAATCGGTGAGTTGGATGTGATTGTCATGGGATGCGCCGATCAACAACGGTTCTTCGATCGTGCGTCGAAATTTCTCGCCATTGACGGTCCAACTCAATCGCCTGCTTGTCGGCTGTTTGCGCGGACTCGCCAAAATCGCAGTTTTATCCGATACAAGGTTATCGGTGTGAACCTGTTGCAGGTGGTAGCGAAGCGTCACATCGCCAAGCTCGATGCGGTCGCCTTCCGCCAGTTCATGTTCGGTGGCGCTATGACCGTTGATCCAGGTGCCCACTCCGGAACGATCCGACAGGCTATAGCTGCGCTTCTGCCGCAACAGTTCGCATTGCTGTCGTGCGATGGGCGCATCAGGAAAGCTCAGATCGTTGAAGGGACTCTGACCCAGACGCAGGCGACGTTCCGTTAACGGCAGCATGACCGGCGCGTGACCGCCGATGGAAATTTCGAGCACGGGTTGCTTGGATTCGATGACAGCCTCCTCAAAAGAGCGGGGTATTTCAGCCTCTTTCAATCCTAGCCTATTTCTTCACTTCGAAGCTGAAGCTGGCGCGTATCGTCGCCGGTTTTGCACTACCCGGTTTCGGGAAACGCACTTTCTTCAGTTGCTCCAGGATGCAGGCATCGGCCTGAACGCTACCCAACCCCGAAACGATAATCGCCACGGATTGTACCTGGCCTTTTTCGTCCAGCTTGATTTCCACCACGACTTTGCCGCCCAGTTTCGGATTGGTCGCCAACTGATCTTCATAACAGAGCTTCAGTTTCGGACGGCTACGCAGTAATGCCTTCATCACTTTCTTTTTGTTCCAGTCGCCACTGATGGTCAATTCGTCCGCCAGCAGCGTCACTTTACCGACCGGCGCTTTTACGGGAGCAGGTTCCGCTTCATCGACATCGATCGAAGCTTCTTCCGCGATAATTTTTCTGGAAGAGGTGGGACTGCGCAGCATACGACGCTTTCCACCCATGCTGGCACCCACAGCCAGATTGCCGACGCCCTGCGGCAGCGGTAGAGGCTGGGTAACGGTTTCGCCTTTCTCCGTGGCGCGCACCAGCGAATCGATGGCGACAAACGAGGTGAATTCGGTCATCAGGTTGTAGTCCAGTCCCAGTTTCGTCACTTCCTGCTTGCGCTCGTCGGTCGAGTCCAACTTGTTCATGTCGGACAGACGCAGGATGCGATGGCGCGCCCACAAATAGCGCAACGCCTCGTTTTCCTTGGAACTCGTTCCGCTCTTCGCTTGAATGGTCTGCTTGAATTCTCCCTTGGGAGTACGACCGGTGATGGTGATGGCTCCCTTGGCGCTGCCGCGATATTTACCGAACAGGATGACCGGTTTTTCGGCAAAGAGATCCGGCAAGGCGATCGGCTCTACGTCGTAGGCATCGAAGTCGTTAAATTCCGACTGGATTCCCTGCAATACCGGGCTCTGGATGTAGTCGCGGAACTTCAGCACTTTTTCCTTGGCTCCCGTTGCATCCAGCAGGATAAAGGGTTCTCCCATACCGGCGCGCGCCATGCCTTCGATCAGGAAACGGTTGACGGACGAACCGATGCCGAAGGAAAACACGTTCGTTTCGTTCAGGTTCTCGGCGATGATCTGAAACACTTCTTTTTCAACGGAGACATAACCATCTGTGATCGGAATGAGAATGCGCGAGAGCCCCTCAATGCGAGGCAGCGCCATCGCGCGTTTCATGGCCGGAACCAGTTCGGTGCCACCGCCGCCGCGTTGCTGGTCGATAACGCGCATGGCTTTGTCCAGGTTGGCCTGGGTCGCCGGAAGCGCTTTCTCGCTTAATACCGAATTGTTGCCGGAAAAGAGCATGACGTTAAAGGAATCGGTCGGGCGCAGCTTGCTGAACAGTTCGCGCATCAAGGTCTTACTGGTATTGATGGGAAAGCCGTGCATGCTGCCGCTGACATCGAGAATGAAGGTGTATTCGCGCGGCACGATTTCGTTTTTGGCCACACGCTTGGGCGGTTCCATCATCAACAGGAAGAAGTTTTCCTTTTCGCCGGGATACAGTAACAGACCGCCTTCGATCTTGTCTCCAGCCAGTCGATACTTCAGCACGAAATCGCGATTGCCGGATTCGGTGCTTTCGGGCAGATGTACCGCCGCCGCTTTGGGACCGCTGAATTCCGCCTTGATATCGTGGCTGGGGCAAGTGACTTCGCCGATGGGCAGACCGCTGATGAGATCCAGATCCAGCCCGAAGGTATACAGCGCCTGCTCGCCTTCTTTGGTGTAGGGGTTCTGTACCCACTTTTCGGTGTCGGGCGCGTTTTGTTCTGGAACGTTGGAATAGCGCGGTCCCACCACGGCGGGATACACGAATTCGTACACACCTGCATCGGGAACCAGCAATTCGGTGTACTGTAACTCGACCTTGATTTCGTCGCCGGGCAGAATATTGGCGACATTCATCTGGAAGACGTTGGGACGCTGCTGCTCCAACAAGCTGGCTGTTTTACCCTCTTCTTTTGCCTGTTCGTATTCCTGCCGCGCCTGTTCACGCTCACGGATTTTGGCGATGATGGTGCGCTCGCCGATGGTCATCTTCATCGCGTACAGCGCCGCCTGGGAAGACGTCGGGAAAATGTAGATCGCTTCGATGGTCTTTTCACCGCTGTTTTTATAAACCTGGGTGATGTTCACCTGGGCGATAACGCCGGAGATACGCACGTCCGCACGGGTGGATTTAAGCGGCAACTGCTCGGAAGATGGATCTTCACTGAGCACGAAGAAATAGGGCGATAGCGTCTTTTCACCCCCCTCGGGCATGCTGTCGTAGGCTTGCTTCAATAACTTGTTCTTGCGTTCCACAGCTTTGTTGAGCGCTGCAACCTGTTCCGGGGTCAACGGCTTACGCTGTTCAACTTGTGCCACGGCGGGTGGCGTGGGATCTTTTTCCACCTGGGCGTCGGTGTCCTGAACGTCGTCTTCGTCTTCAAAACAACCGAGTGACAACATGACCAAGGCTGCGATCAAGAGCGTCATCCCTACGCTTTGCAAGATTCGATTTTTCCTGTTCAGCATCCCGTCCTCCTGATTCTATTTGGTAAGCGGATTCGTCTTTCGATCAAGTGTACGAAATTTTATGTGAGGTCACAAGAATGGATTTTATTTTAACATCTCCTGGGGTGTGAATTAAGATCCGGGGAATTCTCTGCGCTGCTTTAAATCAATTCTACATTTATTTGTAGTGGCGAGGCGTTAGCCCGCCATGCTTCGAAAAACGGCGGGGTTACACTCCTCCGCTACGGCTTTGCATAAGGAAGATGCAAAATTATTGCCATCTATTGGATATTAATGCTATTTGTAATGTTATACAAAATACATAGTTTGCTTAGTATGTTGTAAAAAAGGTAAGAACGATCATGAAACGAATTACTCTGTTGACCGTTTTGGTGCTTTCGCTTTGTCTGTTTTATGCGCTGGCGTGGGCTGCCGATTCTTCCGCTCCACCTAAAATTTCGTTTATCGAAGAAAGCGGAGAAGTGGGCATCGTGTTGGATGCGTATTACAAGGCAGACATCGATACGATCTGGGCAGTCCTGACGGATTCGAAAAACGCGCCCAAAATGTTCGATAACCTGACGCTCTTTCCCGTTGCCGGACAGCTTACGCAACGCGAATATCGTTTCAAACATCCGTTTGGCGCATTAAGCGTGATTTGTGAAGTCAAGCAGGACGACGGCAAGCACCATCTGCGCTGGAACCGCATCAAGGGCGATTTCGTGGCGTTCAAGGGAGAATGGAAACTGACTCCATCGGCGGAATATCCGGGATACGTACACGCCCATTACGTCAGTTTCGCCAATCCGGGTGGCGTGCTCAAGCGCATGATGACCAAGAATCGCCGCAAGGGAAAAATCCTGGCCATGTCTCGCCGCCTGGGCGATTTAATCGTTTCCGCCAGCAACAAGTAAACCTGCAATTTGAAGCAATTGGAGATTCCGAATCCATACCGCCTCTATTCGTCGATCAGGTAATAGTCCACCGTCGTGACGACGCGCACCTTTTTGCGGTACGGCGAGTTGTGATCCCGATTGGTTACGGAAAACAGACCCTGCCTGGCGTTTTTGATCTTGCCGACTGCACTGCCTGAATCCTTGGCGAATTTCTCCGCTGCCTCGCGCGCATTCTTTGTGGCCTGTTCGATCATGGCCGGTTTGATTTCGTTTAGTCCCGTAAACAGAAACTCGCTGCGGTTCTGGTAGTCTTCCTCAACAATCACAATGCCTTGATCCACCAATTCCGTGGTGCGCTGCATCAGCTTGCGCACCGCATCGACCTGCTGACTGCGCACCGCCACCGTCACGCGCGCCTGGTAGCGCATGTCGCGGTGTCGATTGTCTCCCACGTAGCGGGTGGATTGGAAGTCGACCATCTGCGGCGGAGGAAACGACAGATCTTCCTGGCTAACCTGTGCCTGTTTCAGAAATTCCGCGATGGCATCGCGCTTTTTCAGAATACGCTGATTCAGGCGTTTCAGATCGTTGTCGGCATCTTCAAAAGTCAATGGCCAGATCACCAGATCGGCATTTACTTCGCGCTCCGCAAGACCTTTCACCGTCACCACGCGGTCCACCGACTTGAAATCGATCAGCGCTTTTCCCATAATGAAGCTGGAAACGATGAGACCGATTGCAATAAACAAGCCCGCCCCGGCAACGGAACCGTTGTTTCGTTCCATGTGAACCTCCCTTATTCGCATTCACTGTATCTATTTATACTACAGCACAACCTGCAAATAAAGACAAGCCTTGGATTAAGGCAGTGCTTAAATGATTTTTACGAATCAGGATTCGGTGAATGGTGCCGAGGGAGAAAAGATACCGCGCTCTTTTTTCGGCAGCAGCATCATCAAGGCATTTTCAAGTTTCAGCATGCCCTGTAAAAACATCTTTTTCGATTGAGACGGGTTATTGACGAAGCGCGTGGAGGTAATCAGCGAACGCGCCATCAGCAATTGCAGGCGCGGCTCGAAAAGCTGATCGCCATGTTTTTGCGAGAATTCACGGGCAAAGTCGATGACCAGTTCGGAAATGCCTCGAATATCCAATACCTGCTGATCCGAAAGGATGGGCACACGCAGAATGGATATCAAAAACACACTGATGTCTTGCAGGTAATCGCCCATGCGCGAACGATTGACATCGACGAAACGCAGCTTGTCGTCTCCGGTCGTAAGCAGCACATTGTCGGAATTGAAATCGCCGTGGATGAAAACCGAAAACGGCGTGTACAGCGATTCGGACAGGCTCTCCAAGCGATTCAGCATGGTGCTCAGCGAAGGATGTCGGATGCCGCAGAAGGTAATGGCGGAATGCTGAATCCGAACGAAATCCGGATGCATGGAAAACACGGCGTCCAAGCGGCTTTGAATTTGACTGATGGCGTCGAACGGAATCGGATCGGGCTGAATCGTCTTTTCCCAGATCCGCTCCAATAACTGTAGCAACTGCAATGTCACGCGCTTTTTGGCGGACCACTCGAAATTTTCGTACAGATCTTTCAGAGTCACCCCATGGAAATAATTGGTAACCAGCACTTCGCGTCCGTTGACTTGATCGGAATTAGTGGACTGCACCTCCGGTACAAGGCCGGGCTCGATTTCGTTCCACTTTTTCAAACGCTCGATTTCACGATTGATTTTTGCTGGGGTGCCTTCTTTGTAGATATATTCTTCTTTGCCATTGACTCCCAGTTTAAACACCGAAGCACCGCTGCGCGTTCCCCAGATGCCCTCGGTGTTGAAGCTGGCTTTTCCGCGTGCATTCGCCAGGTCATCCATGTGCAGCACCTGGTGCACCTTCAACCGTTCGCCATAGATCAACGAAAGAATTTCTTCGGACATATCCAGAATAATATCGCCGATCTTCTCCATGTGCTTGGCGGCAAACATTTCCGTAATCAGCATATCTACATCCGCGCCCGGTTCACGCAAACGCTGGATGATACGCCGCAGCAGATCGGCATAAAGCGCATCCAACGCAGCTTCTTTTTTCGCAGCGCGCACGATGGTTTTGGCATCCAGCTTCAAAAAGCCCTTCAAAACCTGATCGAGTCCTTCTCGAACCTGCTCGTAGCAGTGCTGAATGTCCAGTTCCATTTCGTCGGATTGACCGGAAGGAAGATAGAGCGCCTGCTTGGCCAGGTTTTCGGCATAATCGGCAATCTTTTCCATACCTTTGGCCATCTTCAACGATGTCCGCAACACGGCCAGCCGGGCTTCATCGGAACAGCCGGTCATCAGTTTGAAGATTTTTCCTTCGGTGTAAACGTAGAGATTGTCGATGTAGTCGTCACGCTCAATGACGGTGTTGGCCAGTTGGGAGTCGCGATCCACAAAAGCGGCGACCGCCGTTCGCAATTGAGAACGAACCGCACCCACCATCTGAGTAACCAGTTCCCTCGCCTGCTTTTTCACGTTCACTGCCGTTGTCACACCAACTGCTAATCCTTCCCGGAACGGATGCTCAGGTCCGGTTTTTCCCCTGTTTTGGAATACCAGTGCATCGAAAACGAAACGGATTGGTGAATACCGTCGATTTTAGCATGCAAATCCAGGTCAATATCTTGTATCGGTTGTAGAGCCAGTTCTTTTTCGTTCATTGCCAGAATAATCTCACCCGAGCGAAATCCTCGTGCCAGAGCCTCCAGATGATCGGCGATGATGTCGTTCGAAGCGGACAGCGAGAACACGAAATCTTTCTTTTTGGGCATGGGGAGATCTCCGAGCTTTTTCAACAAACCCATTGTTAATTTTTGATTATAATTGGATTCCGTATGAAAAACAAGGAATTACTTCATTTGCAGACTTTTTACTTTAAGAAGATCGATCAATACAGTATAATCCACGGCTCGAATGAAAGAGGAACCAGAATATGAACGGACAATTGCAGATTTCGGATCTCTTCACGCGTCGCTTGCTGTTTTTCACCGGCAAAGGCGGCGTGGGAAAATCCACCGTCGTGGCCAGTTTGGCCTTGGCGGCAACGCATATGGGCAAGCGCGCCCTGATCGTGGAAATCGATACCGAAAGCAGCATGAAACGTATTTTCAACGTGCCGTTCGTCGGCTTCGAACCAATGGAAATGCTCGACGATGTCTGGGCGATCAGCATCAACCCGGATGAGGCGCTGGCCGAATACATCCAGCAACACGTCAGGTTGCAGATGGTTGCCGATCTGATCCGTAAAAATTCCGTCTTGCAGTATTTCTTCAAAACCGCTCCGGCGGTCAACGAACTGGTTTCCATCAACAAACTGTACAACCTGCTAAAAGAGCGGGAACCGGGCACACGGATGCCGCAATACGACGTGATCCTGGTCGATCTTCCGGCAACCGGTCACGCCTTGTCATTTTTGCAAACGCCACAGATGTTGCAGCAACTGGTCGGTGTCGGTGCTCTGTCGCGCATTTTGAAGCGCTATGAAACACTCTTTAGTGATGCACGCACCACCTTGCTAAACTTAGTGACTTTACCTGAAGAGATGCCGGTAACGGAAACCATCGAACTGTATGAAAATCTTAAGAAACGAGTTCCAATGAACATGGGCCTGCTGTTCGTCAACGGCGTGCGCGAACGTACATTCAACCGCGACGAGCAGAACCTGCTTGACAAGTTAAGCCAGCTCGACTTTCACACCCAGGATCTGCAATCCGCCCTGGAAGCGGGAGCCGCCGCCCTGGATCGTCAACGGCGCTGCGACGGCCACCTGCGAACCTTATCCGAGCGCGTCGGCTTGACGCTTGTCACCCTGCCGCGTCTGCTGATCGGACAATTGGATGTTTCCGCTCTGCAACGGCTGGCTCAGCAGTTGTTGCAAACTCCGGCGGAGGCGACCTCATGAAATTGAACCGAGTGTTGCAGGATCGTAAACTGGTTGTTTGTTGCGGCTCCGGTGGAGTCGGCAAAACAACCACTTCCGCCGCTATCGCCTTGCACGCTGCTCAAAGCGGCAAAAAAACCATGGTTATCACCATCGATCCGGCCCGCCGTCTGGCGCAATCGCTTGGTTTGGAAGGACTTACCAACGAGGAACGCCAGGTACCCATGGATCGTTTCGTGGATGCCGGGGTAGAGGTCAAAGGGTCGTTGTGGGCAGCCATGCTGGACACCAAGGCCAGCTTGGATAGCCTGATCCGGCGCATTGCACGCGATGAAAAGCAAGAGAAGCAGATCACCGATACCATGATTTACCGCCAGTTTACCAACGCCATCGCCGGTTCGCAGGAATATGTCGCCATGGAGCGTCTGTACGAACTGATGCAGCAGCGTGACTACGACCTGGTGGTGCTCGATACACCGCCGACGAAGAATGCACTCGACTTCTTGAACGCTCCCAGTCGTCTGGCCTCCTTTTTAGACGAGAACGTCGTCAAATGGTTTACGCAACCGGCCAAGAAAAGCATGCGTTCGCTGCTGTTTCACAAGGGAGGCGAGGTCGTCTTCAAGTTATTGGGATTATTGGTGGGAGACAAGTTCATCCAGGATCTGACGAACTTCTTCCAGGCGATGACCGGCTTGACGGAAGGTTTTGCCGAACGCGCACGCAAAGTTAACGAATTACTGCGCAATTCCTCTACCGTTTTCGTACTGGTCACCAGCGCCGAGCAGAATGCCTTATCCGAAGCCTTGTATTTCCACAATAAACTGGTCGAAGCCGACATTCCGCTGGAGGCGGTAATCGTTAACCGCGCCTTCGAATTATCGGAAAAACTGGTTCCCAAGCCAGAGGAACTTGCAACGCTTTTCGATGGGGAAAGCATCAAGCAGGTGGTTGAAAGCGAACCGGGTATGCAACAGAGTCTACCCGGTCTGGTGGATAAACTGGCAGGATTGAAGCAGGTTGCCGAACAATTGAATTCCATTGCCCGAGAGAACGTGGAACGCCTGGATAAGGCCCTTGGAGGCGGAGAGAAAATCGCCTGCGTTCCGATCTTCAACGAAGATATCCACGATATCCGGGGACTGTTACGCATGGGCAACTATCTATTTGCACAAACTTCCGTTTGCGGATAAACTAGTTTGAATACGGGGGTTTCGCCCCTTCCGGCCTGCGCATCGAACCTCGCCACCCGACCGGAGAGTGAAGCCGCCTTCCGTTTCTTCAACTGAAAGTCCGCAGTTCTATCGTTTATCCAATCTGCGCTATAGCGTGGGATGAAATCTGGTTGTAAGGAGGAGTCGTGATCCATTCTCAATTAAAAGGAACGTTGTACTATCCTTTTGCAGCGATCGTTCTTCTTGTCGTGTTGCTCTTCGTTTTCGCCTGTAACGACGATACGACCTATTATCAGCCGCCCACCGATGGCGACGACGTCATCACCGACGGCGACGATGAAAACGCGGATGTCGAAGACGCGGATTCGGAGAACGACGGCGATCTCGACACCGATACGGATCTTGGCGATCCCAACGACACCACGCCTTTGAATGTCGGCGACGCACTGGAGGACGGCGAAGTCCGTGCGGGTGTGGTGGGCGAACGCAGCCAGCTTCCGGCCTCCGATGGCCAGGGGCAGGTGGGCGATTTCAAACTGTATAACAGCAAGGCAGCCTTCGTCATCGCCGCAGCCGGGCCTGGTCGCGGTTTCAATTTGACCGGCGGTTCGTTGTTGGACGCGGTGCTGCTCGACAGTAACGGCGATACGCGCACCGAAGACCTGCTGTTCGACGCTTTCCCGGTGATCAGCTCCAATACCGACGTGCTCCCCTACGACGGCAATATCCATATGTTCCGCGCCGATAAAATCGAACTGATTCACAATGGTTCGGGCGGTTTCCCGGCACACGTGCGCGCCAGCGGCATCGACTGGCCGATTCAGCAGGTAGACAACATGCTCGCCGCGCCCATCAATCCCAAGGTGGCATTAACCGTGGATTATTACCTGGATGCCGATGCCACCTACCTACGCATGGACATGACGGTTTCCATCTATCAGCAGCCGCAGGACGCCGATGGCGATCTGGATATGGAAGAGGCGGGTACGGAAACCGCAGAAATCGATATCGACCCGGTGGATCTGACACTGGAATACGTGCGTCCCGGGTTGGGCGTCATGACCGATTCGAGCCTGACTCCCTTTTATCCGGGCCAGGATACGGACGGCATCGCCATTTTCGATGGCGGACGCAGTTTCCAGGGCTACTATCATCCCTATTACGCCTTCAGCAAATCGGACTTTTCCTATGCGGTCACTTCCGGTGAAGCCAAAAACCTGTTCTCCATGATGCTGCTGCCCAAACCGGCATTTATCCTTGGATATCAAGACTTTGCCGTTACCGAGATCGCCCCCAACACGCAATCGCTGGTATTCATGATCAGCGAAGGTCCGGCGGAACAGGTCTTTGCCGATATGCAGGCTTTCCGGGAAGAAAGCCTTCCGAACAAAGTTGTTGCAACAAGCTCGGTTTCTGGGACGGTGGATTTCAGCGACCGTGTGGATTTACAGGCGCAGGAAGTGGAAATCATCGCCATCGAAACGCGAAAAATCGGCGGCAGCGCGGAAAACCCGAAATATCACGACTACATCCACGCCAGCAGCTACCTCGACGCGCAGGGCGCATTCGAATTGCAGTTGCCCGCCGGAGACTGGCACCTGGTTACTGTCGCTCCTTGGGGCGAACGTTCCGATGCACTGGACGTCACGGTGGTAGAGGAAGAATCCTTGCAGGGGCTGGAAGTTCCCGCTCCGCCGCGTGGCGCGGTCGTAACCATTTCGGTGAATGAAGAGCGCGACGAAGGCACTTTCCCGCTGGGAGCGCGGGTGGACTTTTATCATGGTTTACTGGACTTCGGTCCGACCGGCTCCATGCCGGGCAACATTCCGATTGAACGAACGGTCTTTACCACCGAAACGCCGGGAGAAATTCAGGTGCGTCTGCCGTTGGGAGGGGCCGTCAACAGCCAGTATTCGGTAGTGGTTTCCTGCGGCATCCATTATTCGGTCTGCGCGGAGCAGCACACCTATCGCGCGTATCTGGGCGATGGCGAAAAGCAGGGACCACGAAACGTCGTGTTACGCCGCATCGTCGATCCCACGATCGAAATGCCGCCCGGCGAAGCGGGCATGTACCTGCATACGGCGGATCTGAACATTCACAGTAACGCTTCGCTTTATTCGGATATGACGAAAACCGAGCGCGTGAACAACCTGCGCGCAGAGGGCGTGGAAGTGTTTGTCGGCTCCGACGCGGAGACCATCGGCGACTATACCGAGGCGCTTTCCGAAACCGGGGCCAGCGGCGGTGCGCATCCAGTGCATTGGGTACCGGGCATGCAGATCACTTCCAATAACGGCCAATATCTTGGCGTAAATGTACTGAAACCGCAGGATAGCCCGGAATATACCGGGGTCTGGTCTACGGCCTACGATCAGGAAAACGGCACGTATGCCGGCTTGCAGCCGCCGGGAGAAATCTGGCAGCAGTTGAAAGAAAACTACGGCGCAAGCTTCGTACAGATCAGCCGTCCGCGCGGCGTGGAAGACGCTCCAGCCTTTTTCGATGTGTTTGGAAAATCGGAAGGTTACGATCCTTTCGAGGGCATCGATTCCTTGCAGTTTCTGGTGCGCAGCCAAATGGAAAACTGGGACACCATGGAGGTGATCAACGGCGAGGAGCCCTTTGCTTATACGTATGCGGCCATTCAGGATTGGCTCTCTTTATTGCATCAGGGCTACTACAAACCGATCACTGCCAATAGCGAGCTGCAAGCCGCTTCCAAAGAAGACTTCCGGCACATCGGCTCACCGATCAACTTGGTGATTTCGGATCAGGAAACGCTTTCGCCCAATTCAGCCCTCGATCAGATTCTGCGTCTGGGGCAGGGACATAACATCGTGACCACCGGTCCCACCGTCACCATGCGTTTAGGCAATGCCTTGCCGGGCGACACCTACACGCCGCCGGGTACGGAAAATTCGGTGCGCCTGGAGTTCAACGTCAAGGTACAGGCGCCGCCTTACGTCAAAGTCAATCACATCTATGTCTGCATCAACGGCTACCCGATGGACAGTAACCACATGGTTCCCGGCAGCGTTTCCGCTCCGGTGCGCATGAATCGCAGCTTTGCTACCAACGTCAGCCGCACCAACGGCCACGACGCCTACGCGGTGGTCTTCGCTTTTGGCGACGCCATGGAGGATCTGTATCCGACCTATCCCTGGACGCCATCGTTCGCCGTAAGCAATCCGATTTTCATCGAACTGGATGGAGAACCGGGTTTCACACCACCCCCGATGCACACCCGTGCCGAGACGGATGAAAGCTTTGTGCCCTATTGCCGTTCCGAGCATCTGTGCGACTACTTCTACAACCTGGGCTTATGGGAAGACGTGACCGCTTTCGACGTGCAGGCGCATTGCTGCGCGGCCTATCCGGAAAAGAGTTACTGCCAGTAAGCAGTACGGCGGGTTGATGTCTCGCTGCTTATATCTTGTAGGATGGGCATTTGCCATGCTTTGTGGATGGTTCAAGGCTCCTGTCTTGAACCACAGGTTTCCGGTCGGGGCTCCTGTCCCGACCATGAAAACAAACGTCAGGAGCATGACGGGAGCCATGCTCCAACGGGGAACATTTTCCTTTTGCTCTCTCCACCCCCTACAACCGAGAATGAATGACCTCGGCGTTTCGGGCGGCGACTGCCGAAATGGTGATCATCGGGTTGACTCCCAAGGCGGGTGGGATGGCCGAGCCATCGCAAACGAAAACATTGGGCATGTCGTACAGTTCGCCATCGGGACTGCAAACATAGTTGGTGCGATCCCCTCCCATGTGGCAGCTACCCAGGGGATGATAGGCGCTCATATCCAGATCCCAGGCATGCAGCTTTCGGCTTAAATTGGCTTCCAGATCGGAGGCGGAGCGAATCGTTTTCCAGCCGTGCACCGGTGCAACGACCTGCAAGGCTCCGGCTTCCAGATAGATGCGGCACAGGATGCCGATTCCGCGCTGCATCAGCGCGACGTCGTTTCGATTCATCATGTAGCGGATCAAGGGCAATCCGTCTTTTCGGGGACGGATCACGCCACGGGTGCTGTCTTCGATCATCAGGCCGAACAGGGAGAGCCGCTCGTAGGCCTCCATAGTCTGTTGCAACGGAGAACCGAAGCCGGGGTAGATCAGGCTGGCCAGATCCATGGGCATGTGGCTGCCTTCGAACATGATGCCTTCTTCTTCGAATTCATCCACCATGTATCCCTGGGGGATACAGTTGCTGGCGTTGAGGCGTTCGGCCATCAGCGCCCCGACACCGGTGCTGGGATGAATCGACAGGTTGCGCCCGAGTTGCCCCGAACTATTCCCCAGCTTCTGTTTCATCAATAACAGCGGAGTGAAATAGGCACCCAGCGCCAGTACGACGATCTTGGCGTTAATCGTCACCTGCCTTCCGGAGGAACAACAGAAGCCGCGAATGCCGGTGGGTTGGCCGTTTTTGATTATAATTTCATTGACTTCCACGCCCGTTAGCAGCGATGCGCCCTGCTTTAAGGCGCGCGGCACGTAACTGACGTTGGTGGAGCGTTTGGCGTCGGTCGGACAACCGAATGGGCAAACGCCCTGGCCGTCGCAGTCGGGGGCGTTGCGCGGAAGCGGTCCGTGGCGATAACCGAGCCGTTGCGCGCCGCGAGCGATGATCTCGCCGTTTTTGCCGATCTGCTCGGCTTTGGCGGGCGCGACCTGGTAAATCGATTCCACCGAGCGAAAATATGCTTCCAGTTTATCGGGAGCGTATTCCGTCAAGCCGTATTCTTCGCGCCAGCGGCGCAAGGTGCGACGCGGAGGACGCAGGCAGGTACCCGAGTTGACGGTTGTGGTGCCGCCTACGGTTCTGCCCGCCGGAGCCAGAATGTAGGCGTTTCCCACCGTTCCCAATAGTCCCTGCTGCACGTACAAGTCGCGCATCATGGCGAAGGGGCGGCCACTGAAATGCGAGCGGTCGAAGTAATCGCCGCGCTCGACGAGAATCACGGCGTCGCCTTTTTCCGCCAGTTCGGCGGCAACAACCGCACCCCCGGCACCACTGCCTACAACCACGACTTCGCATTCAAGTTGCAGATCTTCGTGGATATCCTTGCCAGCCGTAATCCGTTCCTGCCAGCGATCGGTTTCCACCTTCACCGGCGGCTTTCCGTATTGCAAGCCCAGTTGTTCGAACAGGCCGGGATCGTCGTAGTAGTTGACTTTGATGGGCGCTACAAGTGCTTTCATTATCGTACGCTTGGCAACCGATCCCTGCTGCCAGGAAGTGACATAGTCGTGTCGCTGTTTGGAATTCAGGCGGCTCATCGGTTTGAAATAGCGCGTCCATGCGCCTCGTTCGAGCAGCATCAGGAAGTTGGCATACATACGCAGCACATGTGGCGGGGTCTGTTGTAAATAAGACTCGATGCGTGTGACGACATCGCGGGAGAAGGGTGGAAAGACCCTACCGGGAATGATGATGCATTGTCCCAAATGGTAAAGAATATCCCGCTGTTGCTCGGTAAACTGGAGCTTTGTCATACCCGCCTCGCATCCTGTTTCAATTCAATCCAATGCCGATTTTAACACAGTGTGTCATCAACGCAAGCACAACCTGCGGTCTGGGGTGCAGTACAAAATCTTTCAACCGCTTCTTAACTTTGGGTAGCGCGGGCCAAGCCGCAGGCTTGCCCGTGTTCGAAAGCCACATGGGCAAGCTTCGTTTCTCTTCGCTTTGCCCCTGGCACCCGCTTTCAAAAGCAATCGTACTATTTGTGATGCGCTTCGTTGGATCGGCCTAACCAGCACCCGTGCTTCACCTAGCGATACGGTGGGTTTTACGATACGATAGAGACAACAAAAGGGTATCCCGAATATCAGATACCTATATTCCGGCTACATTCAGATAGCTATATGAAAACACCAAGGAATACTGACATGTTGTCAAATTCTGATATTCCGATGTAATAACAACACATATTTATTTCATACTATTATTTAATAATAATCGTATTATTTGGTTGACAGTGGGAATAATACAAGATACCTTTTCGTCTCATTGGTTATCTGATATGAATAATAGGAATTCATCTTCGGAGGCGGAAACATGAAGCTCTCAACTCGCGGTCGATACGGTCTACGTGCTATGGTGGATCTGGCAATTCATTACAACGAAGGTTCGGTGCTGCTTAAAGATGTCGCCCGTCGGCAAATGGTATCGCTTAAGTATCTGGAACAATTGGTAACACCGCTACGGGCTGCCGGATTGGTGCTGGGTGTGCGTGGTGCGCGTGGCGGCTATCGATTGAGCAACCCTCCGGAGGAAGTTTATATTTCCACCATTTTGCAGGCACTGGAAGGGTCGCTTGCCCCGGTGGAGTGTAGCCATGACAACCATCCCTGTCGTCTTGTGCGGCGCTGCGCGACACATGAATTGTGGGACGAAGTTCACGACGCCATCAGCAACATTCTCGAAAATCGCAGCTTGGCCGATGTAGCCAATCGACAGCTTGAGCTACACGCTCAAAACAGCCAGGAAAACATGTATTACATCTAAGTGAAAACTGTCTTGAATCGTATCGCTACGATTTGCATGTGGGAAAAGCAACCACAGTCAAACAAAGAGGAACCGTTATGAAAATATATGACAATGTCGTGGAGTTAGTCGGCCATACGCCGCTGGTGAAACTGAATCGGATCACCTATAATGCCGGAGCCAAAATCGTGGCTAAACTGGAATATTACAATCCGGCAGGCAGTGTAAAGGATCGTATCGGCAGCAACATGATTGCCGCCGCAGAAGCCGATGGTCGCCTGCAAGCCGGGATGACCATCGTCGAACCGACTTCTGGAAACACCGGTATCGCACTGGCCTTCGTTGCCGCCGCCAAGGGCTACAGTTGCATTCTTACCATGCCCGAGACGATGTCCCAGGAACGACGCTTACTGCTCAAGGCCTATGGGGCGGAAATCATCCTGACACCGGGTGGCGAAGGCATGAAGGGCGCGATTGCCAAAGCCGAGGAGATTGCAGCCAAAGATCCCGGAAAGTATTTCATGCCGCAGCAATTCGCGAATCCCGCCAACCCGGAAGCGCATCGCCTCACTACCGCCGAAGAAATCTGGGAAGACACCGATGGCCAGGTGGATGTCGTTGTAGCCGGAGTGGGTACCGGCGGCACGATTACCGGATTGAGCCAGGTATTGAAGGAACGCAAACCCGGTTTGCTGGCTGTTGCCGTAGAACCGACGGATTCTCCCGTTTTGTCGGGCGGAACGCCGGGACCGCACAAAATCCAAGGAATCGGTGCAGGATTCGTTCCGGACGTGCTGCAAATGGATCTGGTGGACGAAATCGTTACCGTAACCAATGACGAAGCCTTCGAAATGTCGCGGCGCCTGGCCAAGGAAGAGGGCATTCTGGCGGGCATCAGTTCGGGAGCCAACGTCACCGCCGCGTTGAAGCTGGCGCAGCGCTCGGACATGAAAGGCAAGCTGATCGTCGTTATCATTCCAAGTAACGGCGAGCGCTATCTTTCCACTCCCTTGTTCAACCAGCAATAACGTTAATAGCTATCCCATAAAGGTAGGCTTCCCGGAGGAGGCTTGCGCCTCCTCCGGACAAATAGTGGGGATAGGGGATGGGGGCTTTGGGAAATACTACTTGGGGATTGGGTAATTGTGGTGGGAAAACTCTTATTGTTCCTTTCCTGTGATGGCCTCGGAAGAGAAAACCAGGTTGCGAATGCGCTGGTCCAGCTTATCCGGGCTGAAAGGTTTTTCTAGAATCGGAATGCCTTGCTCGGCTACCTGCAAAATTGCCGGGGTCAGTCCCAGTCCGCTGATGATCATGACTTTCAGCGAGGGAAAGAGCGTGCGTGCTTGCTGAATCAATTCCAGGCCGCTACGACCCGGCATCGTCAAGTCCGTTAAAAGTAAATCGATATTCACTCCTTGCGGTCCTTGCAGGATTTCCATGGCATCTTTTGCATTACTTGCGGTTTGCCACTCGTACTGATACATGAACAAGCCTCGACAGATGCTCTCAACCTGCACTGGCTCGTCATCCACTAGCAGTACAGTGATTTTCTTATCTGCCATTTTATGAAAAACTTCCGTTTGTTGCGTTTCAATAAACATACTTTTTTCCGCCAACCATGTTAACTTCGCAAATAGTATTTGCAAGGCACATACCAACTCTTTGGTCGCAGACAATCTTGTGTATTTTCATGTTGTTGCGAAATTTTAACAAAAGACGGTTAGTTCTTACGGAGAGATTCAACTATCTCAAAATGGTACACCACGAGGATAAGTTCATAATATCAGAGCTGAACTTTGGAATTGTACCAAAATGGTATAGTCCAGAATAATCAGACAAATTCCCATTCAGGTGGATTCAGGAAACTTCGTAACTTTTCAGTTTTCGATGCAGGGTTTGCAGACCGATGCCCAAGGCGCGCGCAGTTTGGCTTTTATTGTGATCCAACGCATTGTAAACACGTAGAATATGCTCCCGTTCGATGTCTTCCAGCGGTTGCAGCTCATCCATTGCCAACGGATTGGCAGGCAAAGGTTTTGGGCTGGAAGATTTTGGTAACCGCAAGTGAGATGGAAGAATTTCTCCCTGCTCGGCCAGGTTGACCGCCGCCTCCAGAATTCCCATCAATTCGCGCACATTGCCGGGCCAGTCGTGCTGCTGCAAGCGCTGTAGCGCGGCATCTGAAAGGCACATGTCTTCCTTGCCGAACCGCTCCAGCGCGTGTGCGCACAAAAGAGGAATATCGTCGCGGCGCTCCCGCAAAGGAGGCAGATGCAAATGGGCGAATTGAAGTCGATAAAACAGATCCTTGCGGAAAAGCTGTTTGCGGACCTGTTCTTCCAGATTCTGATTGGTCGCGGCGATGAAGCGGACGTTTGCCGGTCGGGATTGGCTGCTGCCGACCGGAGTGAATTCTCCCTCTTGTAAAATACGCAGCAGCTTGCCTTGTATTTCCAGGCTCAAATCGCCGATTTCATCCAGGAACAGGCTGCCCTGATCGGCAGAGGCAAGATAGCCCGTTTTGTTGCGCTCCGCGCCGGTGAATGCACCTTTGACATGGCCGAAAAATTCCGACTCGAATAACGTAGGCGAAAGCGCCAGCATATTTACGGGAACGAAGGCTCCCTGCCGCATCCGGCTGCAACGATGCACCGCCTGCGCCAACAGTTCCTTGCCGACTCCGGTTTCACCGGTAATCAGAACCGGAATTCTGCTGGCGGCATGCAGTTCCGCTTCGTGCAGCAGTTTCAGCATTCGCGAATTGCCGGTCACGATGGCTTGAAAGGCTTCAGGTTGATTCAGTGTCTGCGCTTGTGCGGTTTCCGAACGCATGCGCAGCGATTCCAGTAAACGTCGATGTTCCAGTGCTTTTTCCAGGCTGTGAATCACCCGCTCCGGCAGAATCGGTTTTATCAGATAATCATAAGCACCCAAGCGTGTGGCCTGCATGACGGTCTGGATGCTGTCCTGCGCCGTCAACATGATGCATTCCGTCTGGGGTTGTTTTTCTTTAATGATTTTCAACAGGTCCATGCCATCTAGCTCGGGCATGGTTACATCCAGAAAAGCCACATCGAAACGCTGCTTTTCAATGAGTTGCGGAACCTGGGTCGAATCGGAACGGATACAGAGATTTTCGTATCCTTCCATGCGCAGCATCCGCGCCAGACTATCTAAAAAAGCCTGTTCGTCATCTACAATCAACACAGACGCTCTCATGCGTATTCGCTTTCTGCCATGGGAAGTTCAATAATAAAGGTCGTTTCCGCTTCCGTTTCGTCGAGAAAGAGGCGACCGTCATGTTCTTCGATGATACGCTGACTGATCGCCAGGCCCAGTCCGGTGCCTGAATCCCGGCTTTTGGTGGTAAAAAAGGGATCGAAGATCTTCTCGCGCAATTCTTTGTCGATGCCCGAGCCGTTGTCCTGTATACGCAATTGTACGATTTTCCGGTTTTGCGGGTGTCGATTGGCGGACACGCGCACGCGACTGTCCGCTTTATTCGCCGCCTGGCCTGCATTGATGATCAGGTTGATCAGCACCTGTTCGATTTTTCCCGAATGCACCAGCACCTTGGGCAGGTCGGGATCGAGTTCGATTTCCATATGCTTGACCATTTTCCGAACCTGCTTGCCCACCAGGATCATGACACGATCGACCATCGCCGCAATCGGCTCCGGCTTTTTCTCCTGCGCTTCGTGACTGCGGATATAATTCTTCAATTCGGATACGATTCCCGTAATGCGCTCCGAGCCGTCCTGCATGTTTTCAATCAGCTTGTACAGATCCTCCAAAAAGGCATGGTAGGACATGTTCAAAATGCGCAGATGCTCTACTTCCTCGGCCTCCCGATCGAGGATCGGTCGGATGGCATCCACATAGCGCTTGAGAATGGGAAGATTGAAATAGATAAAGTTGTTGGGGTTATTGATCTCGTGCGCGACACCGGCGATAATCTGCCCCAAAGCCGCCATTTTCTCCGCGCGCAGCATCTGCAATTCGGCCTGTTTACGTTCGCTGATATCCACAAACGACATGACCCATTGATCGGTACCGGGAACCACGTTGATCAGGCTGAGACAATCGATGGTTTTCCCGTTGCGGTTAATCAGAACCATTTCCTGGCTATGTGTCGTCAGTTTCTCGTCCAGATCGTCCAGTTTGCGGAGTTTCTCCAGTTTTTGCAGACTTTCCGCATCGAGCAGCTTCGACCAGAGGTTCGTGCCTTCGATTTCCTTCCGGGTGTATCCGCTCAGTTTCTCGAATTCCTTATTGGCCAGTAAAATGATGGCGTCCTTATCCAGACTCACCATGGCGCTGCCGCTGGTCTCGAAAATGGTACGGTATTTATGCTCCTCCTCGCGTAGTTTCTGTTCCGCCTGTTTGCGCTCGGTGACGTCGAAAGAGGTGGTAATCACGGCAGGAACTCCGCCAAGCTCGAAGCTTCCGTAAGTCACCTCTACGGTACGTTCACTTTCATCCGCCGTAACCACTCGTAGCTCCAGCCGGGAAGGTATTGCTTCATTCAACCGCCTTGCCCGTTCACGCAAGCGCATGATGTAGGCCATGCTATCCGGGTGCAGGATCTGTTCCGGGTTCATCTTGCAAAGCTCTTCGAAACTGTACCCGGTGTGGCGAATGGCCGCTGGGTTGGCATAGATATAGTGATCGTCATAGGAAATGAAAATCGCGGCGCTGGTAGAGTCGGCCAGCGCGCGGAACTTATGCTCACTTTCGGATAAGGCCTGTTCGCGAAGAATCAGACGCCGGGTAAGATAGGCCAGCCCGAAAGCCAGCACGAAACCCAGGGCCAGAAAGTAATGATGCATATTGGTCTGGTATCGAGCCAGAGTCGCCGGCATGGGCATCAGTTGCAGGCTCCACTGCCGGTTTCCGACGGTCAGCATTTGCGCGGATTGCATGATGTTCCCGGCCAAAGCGTCATCCGTTCCGTTCTGATACACCTTGTGCGCACCATCGTGCAGAACAAAGGCGTAGTTTTTCAACACACCGCGCGACAGGCAGTTTTCCACCAAAGGTTTCAATCGGAAAACAGCGTTTAAGTATCCGTCCTGTTTGCCTTGGAGAGACAAAGGGAAATACCCGGCAATACCACGTCCGCCCTGCAACAGATCGATGGGCGGCGTAACCTGAAATTGGCTGCTTTCATAAGCCAGCATGAATGTTTTCGAGGCACCACCGGGATGGCGTTTCAGATCACGATTCAGTGCGGAATGGTTTTCTTCCTCCGGCACCACCCAGCGAATCACCCCCTCGGGATCGATCCAGTTGATGGCCAGTAGCCCTTCGAATTGCTTCTGGATATACAGTGCGCGCTTGCGGAATTCATCTTTTTGATGAAGCCTGCCCTGCTCCCATTCGACTTTCATCATGCCTACAATATCGAAACGAGTTTCGAAATAGGTTTCCAGCCGGATCGCTACCTGTTCGGCAATCTGGGCAGTGCGGTTTTCCCGAACATTCTTTTGCTGTTGCCGAGAGGACACCCAGATCCCCAGAAAGACCAGGGAAATGGTGATGAATACCACGAACGGCAGCAGGATCGCACGTTTGTTTTCAGTCTGGTTCATGGTTGTTTCCGTTTGAATTTCCGGGCTATGCACAGGCGCACCAGGTATCTTGGGACTGTTGCCACAACATCCACCGATTGAATCCGTCCGCCTGCTTCGTAAGTTCCTATATTCTTACACCTTTCACCAGGTTTTGTCCAATTCTAAGCAAGGTGAAATCATCATGGGTTGAGCAACCCCAGTCGTAGTCCGATATGTTTTTTGTCGGGTAAAATCTGCCTGACTTATAGCTGGACATGGATTGCATTGGTTGTACGGAAATTGACGGCGATGAGTAGAAAAACCCCAACACTCAGCGTGTCATGAAGTTCGACAGCGTCTCGGCCAACAGTCGGGCGATGATGGCGTGGCCTTTGGCGTTGGGGTGAATCGGGTCTCCGGCCTGCACCAGAAACAATTCTTCCTGTTCGTTTCTAAAGACGCTTGCGACATCCGCCAGGGGAATGCGTCGTTGCCCGGCAAATTCGCGTAGCAGGTCGTTGTAGCGCAGTCCATCCGCTCCACAGCGATGAGCCTCGCTGAGCATGGCGGCGTCGAAAGCCGCGCGCGCCTCCGGCTCCTTACCCAGTTCGGAATAG
Organism: Myxococcota bacterium; assembly: GCA_965140415.1. GTDB lineage: Bacteria > Myxococcota_A > SURF-8 > SURF-8 > SURF-8. Next base: position 341,718 of record OZ223209.1, on the reverse strand, counting down.
CAGACACCAAGCTGGTAGTGCGCCTCGCTGGCGTCGGGATTCAATTCAACCGCTTTCTGTAAAGGCTCTAACGCCTGCTCGCACCGATCGGCAGCCGCCAGGCGCAGACCTTCCTGCAAAAACTCCGACGCTCGTTGTCGCTCTTTGGCCGACAGCTTTTTTCCAACAGGCAGATTGATGGGCATGGCAACAAACAGCAGGCCGATATGGTGCTGCTTGCAGAGATCGGCAAAGGTCGCCAGGTTGCTTACGTAATCTTGCGGTGGTACACGCACCTCGCCGGGGCGATAAAGCCGCAGCGGTTTTCCGTCCAACTGTCCGCGCCGTTGCAGCATCACATGCAGGCTGCGCTCATACAGTCGATAAAACGCACTTTTCATCAGCAGATTCCGCAGCCAGACGCCCGTTTCATCCAGCGGTTTCAGTTCACGATCCGGGCGGCCATCCGTGCGGAAAAAGCGGTATTTGTCCACATCGTTGATAACGTAGGAGACCGTGATCCAATCCGGTTGCAATGGCAGGATTTCCCGCTCGAAAAAACGCGCACCTTGCAGCGAGGAATACCCGATCATCCCGCCGTTGATGACTTCGACCGGCTTCCCCAGTTTTTCGGAAAGCAGCGGTTCAAGCCGGCGGCTGTAGGCTTGTTTCTCCGTAACTCCCCAACCGAAGGTCGGCGAAGCGCCCATGCAGACGATGCGCGGAACTTCTGCCTGCTTCTTCAAAATCGATGCGTTCGAGTCAGGTGCAATGCGCAGCCCGATTTCATTGGTCGTGACTTCGGTTCCGGCGAACATCGTATTCAATTCGGGTCGCTGTCGCCAGAAGAGGGTTGCGTCCTGCTGTAAAATATCCAGAATCCGATCCAGGTGGCTTTCCGGCAGGGCGAGTCTGGCAACCAGTTCCAGTACGACCAGCAGAAACAGGCCGAATCCCAAAGCCAGCAGTTTTCCTAAAACCGGATAGGACATCGTGGTGTCTGCCGAGGTTTTACGAGGCATCATGTTCCCCAAGATCATTACGCTCGACTAGCCCGGCCAAACGGCTTTCGTTTCCTCGCTCCCGATAGTCCTGTAACAACTCTTCCGCCACGGAAATCTTTTCCGTATAAAAGCGCGAGATGCCCTGCTGGTAGGCATCCATGCCCTTTGTTGGAATGAAGTAGCCTAAAGCAAAGGCGTTTAGCAGCGTCAGTTGAAAGCAACGCGCCTGCATCTTGCGGTCGGTCGCCGTCCCTTTGACATTCGCGTTGGAAAGAATACCGCGCTCCAGTAGCAAATCGCCGGTGGTTTTTGCAGAAACCTCAGCTGCTTCCTCTTTTTCAGCAAGCTTCTTTTTGGAGGACGATTGCGCCAGATCCGCCAGGCCGAGCTTGTGTATCCAATCGATTTCACGCGGGTTCTCGTATTCGAACACCGGATTTTCAAACGAAATGTGAAAATGGGCGTACAGTTCACGCAGCGGATCGAGCATGGCTTTCATCTGTGCCGGAAAGTGCGACATGTGCCGGTTGGCACCGTCTGCAACTTCGATAATATCATGATCCAGGCAATAAACCAGCGTGCGCACGTGCATGGCCAGTTTGCAGAAACCGCAACTCGTCAGGTTGAACAAGCCGTACCGGCGCAGGTTTTTGAAATAGCGCTCGTAGGTGAAATGGCGAAATAACTTGTCGGTGGAAAAAATGTGATGCTCGAACTTGTCGCCGTACAACTCGACCAACTTGGGAATGTTGGTGGCGGCGTTTTTCGGCTGCGCCGAACCGGAATGAAAATAGGAAAGCAGATGCACCCGGTCATATTGCTCGGCAAGCAGCGCTGTGGCAGCAGTCGAATCCGTACCGCCTGAAAACAGAATGGCGATCTGACGGCTTTTGGTCATGTGCTGTCCGAGTCGTTACGAAGGTTTTTAACCAGAATGCGCATCACGGCATAGAGCAGGCCGTAAATCCCCTGGGTAATCCAACCCAATAACCCGGCAAAGGCCACCCGCAGCCGCCAGGGCAACAGCAAGGCGAACAGGCAGATTAGATACGCCAGAATGCGCTTCACGGCGTCTTCTCCTTGCCGCTTGCCAGCAGATGTTTCAGTAAAAACGATTGAATCAACAGCGCGAAGACTTCCAACAGGTTATGCAGAAATTCCATTTTCTTGCTGCTTTTCCAGAACACGCGCCAGATGCGGCTGAAACGGAAATAAAACCGGTGTTGCGCCTGCAACATCAACAGGTTCAACTCGTTTGTATCCACTTCGCCATAAGAACGCGAGACGGAATAGAAGTGGTAGTCGCCGTAATTCTCGATCTGCTTCAACCCGGAAGCTTCATCGGACGATTGCTCGAAGACCTCGTTAAAGAATCCACTGCCAGGGTACGGCGTCGCCTTGAAAAAGTAAGCGACATCCAGGGCGGAATGAGCGGCGAAGTCGATGGTATGCTCTATTTCCGCTCTCGTCTGCGTGGGAAAACCCAGCATGAAATAAGCCCCGGTAATAATACCCGCCCGGCTGGTCAACTCGAAGGTTCGCGCCGCTTTCTCCACGTTCAGGTTTTTCCCGATCAGCTTTTGCAGGCGGGGAGAAGCCGTTTCGAAACCATAGTTGATTTTATAGGTTCCGGCTTTGGCGAGAATGCGGATCAGTTCTTCGGTCATGATGTCGGCGCGTAAACCGTTTGGAAACGCAAAGGCGAAATCGATCTTCGATTCCAGCACCAGTTCCATTACACGAGTTGCACGTGCGGCGTTGAAATTGAAGATATCGTCCAGGATGTGGACTTCTTCCACGCCGTATTCTTCGTGCAGCCACTTCAACTCGGCAAAGACGCTTTCCGGCGAGCGGGCGCGCACGGTTTTACCGAACAGATTGTGACAAAAGAAACAGCCGTAGGGACAACCGCGCGAGGAGGCCAGCACGGCGTAGAATTCTTTTTTCAGCGAGCCGTTCCAGTTGGGAAAACGGGCGTATTCCCTGGCATCGATCAGATCCCAGGCCGGAAAGGGCAAGGCATCCAGATCTTCAATCGGAGCACGCTGTTCACTGGTCTGCACTCCCTGTTCCGTTCGCGCCGCGATTCCGGCCACTTGCAAAGGATCGCTCTTGTTTTCCAGCGCTTCCAATAATTCCACCAGCGTTTCCTCGCCTTCGCCGAAAACGAGATAATCCAGCGAGCGTTCCGAAAGCAGCGCTTCCTTTCTTACGGTGGCATGTGGTCCACCGACAATCACTGTAGAATCAGGGTGTTGTTGCTTGCAAAAGCGGGAAAGCTCGAAGAGATAATCCTCTTCACAACTCATGCTGCTGATACCGATGTAATCCGGGTTGAATTCCGTGATGGCCTGTTTAACGCCGTCCAACCCGAGCAAACCGGTATCGACCAAGCGCAACTGGAAGTCGTCACCAAAGCGTTTGCGTAGACAGGCAGCCAGGTACAACAACCCCAACGGGGGAATCGGTCCTCCGGCTTTGAGAAACTTGAAGGTGCGGATAAAGAGAAAACGCCTTGGCGTCGGAGCTTGACCCATTTCTGAATCCCGACCTAGAACAGGGCGTAAATGGCGGGCAACAGCGAGGTATTGCCGGTCAAGCTGACGAAGAGACTTAAAATTCCCAGCACGAACAAGAAGGGCAACAGCCACCACTTGCGGTTCTGCTTGATCAGAACGTACAGAAACAGCAGTAAATCCCGGTTGTTTTCGAACGCCGGCAGTTTCTTCTCTTTTTGCAGGTCGTCTTTTTGCTCGTCACTCATGCTATCCTCATCGTGGCGTGCCTGCCGAATGGTTCGAAAGGCAAAACAAAGGACCGCTCCACTTGCAGAGCGGAAACGGCTCGGAATTCCTGGCGATTCGGTGCAATACAAAACCGTGATGATACGCCTTACACATAAAGGTAACATGACCGGGAATGCGTGTCAATTGCCGCTGTGGGTTTGGTGTAACGCAGATGTTCAACTGCGAAAAGAAGGTGCGTCAACGCCCATTCTCTGTTACAGTTTCAGCATCGATCAATACGCCGATGGAGGAACCCATGAGTCAAGCGAACGCCGAAAATCTGATCTCACTCATACAGAAATTCAAATCGGATTTTGAAACCGATCCGGAACAGGTTCATGGCGTTCCGATCGATCCGGCCTGCGATACCTACGAGGTTGGTGATTATTGGGTCAAAATTCTGAAAGCGGAACCGAAAAACCGTGACTTTACCATCCTTCACCGGGAATACAACATTCTCGATCAACTGGATCGCTTCAATCGTTCCACGTTGGATTTGAACCTGCACGTTCCGCTGACCAGGCCGATTGGGGTAGAGTCCAACAGCGAGTTTGTGGAGCGCCCCGCTTTGGTTGTACAGAAAATCGACGGCGAACCGATTGCACGCAGCTATGCCGCAGGTGATTCGTTTTCGAATGATGAAAAAGAGAAAATCGGAGAACAGATTGGCCGCTTTCTGGCGCGTATCCATTCCATTCAGGTCAAAGGTGCCGGGCTGATTTCAGTCGAAGGCAACGGGGTGCATCCAGGCCCCTGGCAGAAGTATTTTGGTTTGATGGCGGATACGGTCATGAAACACGTGCAGGCCAGCCAGATGCTCGATGAAGGGTTGGTCCAGCAACTACTGGAATTCGGTGAGAAATCTAAATCGGTGATGATCGGGGAATCGTTGGGACTGACGCACAATAACTTGCAGTTCGCCAATCTATGGGTAGATCGAGAGCAGAAAAAAATCACCGGGTTCGTCAACTTCACCCAGGCCGCCGCCGGATCTCCACTGGTCGATATCTGCTCGCTATACACCCACGTACACGAAGCGGATTTCTATCAACTCATTCACGACGGCTACGAGGCGCAGCGCTCTTTCCCGCCCAAATACAAAAGCAAACTGAACTATTACGGATTCATTTTCGGAGTTCAGACGGCGTTGTTTTTTCATATGAGAAAGGATGAAGCCGCGCGTGGGTATTTCCTACGACGTGCCTTGCAGGCGGCAGCGGGACTGGACGACCGTTTCGAGTCCGCCGCTTCCCGCTATGCATCATTCGAAAACCCGCCTTTAGCTCGTGGCTGAAAGCGCTTCCAACACCTGACGAATCGACCAGCCGCGCTCTGAGGCGATACGAGCCAGTTCATCGTATTCCGGCATCCAGCGTGAACCGTCTGGTGCGTCGATGCGCTTTCCGCGCACGGTCCCCAATGGAGTTTCACGGAACTCCTCGCTGCGTTTAAGAGCATGACGCTGCACCGCAAAGCGCCGAACACCGATTGTCGGTGTGTGCAGGTAGAGCAGCCGCTGCATCTCGTCGGCCAGATTCGGGCGCACTAAAACGGAAACGGTCTGGGCCGGGCGGTTTTTCTTCATCTGAATCGAACTGAGCCAGACATCCAGCGCCCCGGCTTCGAACAGGCGGGCGAAAAGAAAATCCGTATGTTCGGGATTCATATTGTCCAGGTTGCATTCCAATACCCACAGCGTTTCCGAATCCCCGGCGTCTTCCTCCAATAAGATGGCGCGCAGCATGTTGGGAATACGCGCATTCTTTCTTGTCCCGGCGCTTTGGGCGTGAGCCAGAATCGCACCTTGGGCAAAAGTGGAAAAGGAACCTGCAAAATGACGCGCAATGGCCGCCCCGGTGGGGGTAATGGTTTCACCTGCAATATCAACCGGATGCACCGGCAGGCCATCGAGCAGTTCCAGCGCCACCGGAACCGGCAGTGGCAATTCGCCGTGCGCGGTCTGCACCGTACCGTGTCCCAATGGCAACGACGAGCAACTGATCGTCACCGGCTGCAGCAGATGCACCGCCGCCGCCGCACCGACCAGATCGAAGATGGAATCGAATCCGGCCAGTTCGTGAAAATGAACCAGATCCGGTTCTTCGCCATGCACCTTGCCTTCGGCTTCGGCCAGCAGTTGCAATAGCGCCAACGAATTCTCTTCCACTTCGGAAGGCAGCTTGGCTTGTAAGATGGTCTGCCGGATCGAGCGCACGTCGCGCGGGTCGCCGGGGCCGCCGGGCAACGTCAATTTCAAAGTACGGCACATCAAGCCGCATTCCGACCGCTCCGGAAACGACGCTTCCCATTCCGGCAGCGGCAGACGATCCATGATCTCCCACCAGGCTTCGATATCCATGGGCAAGCCGGTGAGAGCGGAAATAAACATATCTCCGGCAATGCCGCCCGTGCAATCCAGATGCAAGCGCTTGCTCATGATTCGTCTCCCTTGTATTTCGAATAGATACTACTCATTCCTGTCCATCGAGTAATCGGGATGTGCCATGGTCTCACGGAATGAAAATTCCGGGAGGCCGTGTGTAACCTATTGAAGACACACAGCCTTCCACGATCTTCGATCGCGTAAGACTATGGCACAAATTCATGGAATCAGTGGCTAAATATGACTGATACCTAGTCTACACACAAAAATGCCCTTCGACAGTAAAGCCGAAGGGCATTGTAAATCAGCTTAAAATCCGAGCTGCATGAAAAGTCCGGCGGATTCCGGCGAAATAGCGGGAGCGATGCTCAAAACCGGCTTGGGTGCCGTCTGCTGGCTTGCAACGTAGCGCAATTGCGCCTCGAAATCGTCCATTTCCAGAACCTGCACGTTGCCGTTTTTCGGTTTCGACTGCAAGGTAACCATTTCTTCTTTTTGCACGTCTTCTTCCGGATTCATCACGAACAACGGAATACCGACCGCCGCTAGAATGGCTGCTATTCCCAGCCCGCTGATTCCGGCATACAAGGCTTCATCGGCATTCTGGTCAGCACCCACACCGGTCAACACGCCACCGGCAATCGCGAAAAACACGCCGGAGCCGATCAGGCGTCCACCATGCGTGCGCAACGTCGTGACTTCCGGTTCCGGCTGCTCTGCCTGTACGGCAACGGCACCCGGCAACGGCGGTTCGCCGGGAACGCCGAGATCCATCGTCATATCTTCTTTGCAGTCTTGTGCTTCTGCGCAACCTTCCTTAGTGGCCTCGGCTTCTTTTGCTTCGGCGGTATCGGTAGTCTTTTCAACCGCTTGTTCGGTCGGTTGTTCCACCGCATCGGCACCAGATTCTTCAGCAGGTGGGGCAGCGGCATCCGTTTGCTGTGCCCACGCGACGCCAGACAGATTCAGCACCAGGCATCCCATTAAAACCACCATGAAATGTCTACACGCTTTCATTCTACACCCACCTTCCTGTGCCGGTTCCCCGACTATGCTATACGTACATCCGAGCGACTACTAACAGCCACAACATCCGTCCGGGCCGCAACCGCCCGAACCACCTTTGTCTTTATCTCCTTTGATCACCACAGGCGCACAGCCGGAACAGGTGCTGCACGTCGGAGTGTCTACTTCCGTACCCTCTTCGTCGTCTCCGCCGAATTCCATGATCAACGGCGAGGCTTCATCGCTTTCCTCTTCCTGCGAACCGGGCGAGGCCATCAGGCGATCCATTTCCGCGGTTTCCTCACTCGTGGCTTCGCGCACTTCCTCGACCATCAAGTCACAAACGAGCGTCATTCCGGCCAGCGGATGGTTGCCGTCCAAGATGACGCTGTTCTCTTTGACTTCGGTAATCTGCATCGGAAGCACCATGCCGTCATCGTTGGTGGCTTCCAGAATTTCGCCCAGCTTCGGTTCGAAACCCTCCGGTAACATATCGAAAGTTACTTCGCTGATCAATTCGTCGCGCCGCTCTCCGAACGCATCTTCCGGTTTCAGATCGATCGTCAGGCGTTCGCCCTGCTCGTGCCCTGCCATGGCTTCTTCGAAGGCTCCCAGAATCAGATTCTGCCCGTGAATGTACCAGGTCGGCTCGTCCACATTGCTTTCGTAAACGATTTCGCCTTCCGAATTGCGGAACAGATAATTAAAGCGAACGTAACAGCCATTCTCGATTTTCATACCACTCTCTCCTGCGCCCGTTTCTTACAGCAACGGATTGCGTCTGCTTGGATGATGATTCTTCTTCGTGATGAACGAAACTATTTCGGGACTTTCTCCCAGTCCTTCATGAACTTGTCCAGACCGATATCCGTCAACGGATGCTTGGCCAGTTGCTTGATGACACCCAGAGGGATCGTCGCCACGTCTGCGCCCATCAATGCGCTTTCCACCACGTGTACGGGGTTGCGGATCGAAGCCACCAGCACTTCGGTGGTGAAACCGTAGTTTTCGTAGATTTGTACGATCTGTTCGATCAAATCCATGCCCACTTCGGAAATATCGTCCAGCCGACCCACAAACGGGGAAACGTAGGTCGCGCCCGCTTTGGCGGCCAAAAGAGCCTGCATCGGCGAGAAAACCAGGGTCACGTTGGTCTTGATGCCTTCCTGCGCCAGGGTGCGTACCGCTGCGATACCTTCCATGGTCATCGGGATCTTGATCACGACGTTGTCGCCCAGTTTGGCCAGTTCACGCGCCTGACTCAGCATACCTTCAGTATCCAGTGCGGTGACTTCCAGGCTGACCGGCCCGCTGACCAGTTGCAGGATTTCCTTGGCCACGTCGTCGAAGGAGCGCCCGGTTTTGGCGATCAAGGACGGGTTGGTCGTAACGCCGTCCACCAGACCATAGCTGATGGCTTCCTTGATTTCATTGACATCAGCGGTGTCGATAAAGAATTTCATTTCCGATTCTCCTTGTAGGTGCTGCGGTTTCTTACCCCAGCGATTTTGAGCTTCTGACAGTATCTTAAAAAACAGATATCGTTACCGGTTATTCGATGCGTCGCACCGTGGCCGGGTCCGTACAGTCAATGAATAACGCCGAAATGGATTTCCCGCATACGGGATGCACCCAATCGGCGGCAACTTCATGTAGAGGCTCTAAAACGAAACGCCGTTGCATCATACGCGGGTGGGGCAGGCACAAACGCTCCGTATCGATCACGCGATCCTCGAACAGCAACAGATCCAGATCCAGGGGACGTGGCCCCTTAATGGAATCCACTGTTCGAATTCTGCCTGCTTTGGCCTCAATGTCAAGCATCGCCTGCAATAATTGTTCAGGCGTAAGATCGGTTTCAATAATTGCGGCAGCGTTGACGAACCAGGGTTGAGTCACGACGTCCACCGGTTCGGTTTCGTACAGGTTCGAATGGGCGACGAGCCGAGTTTGCGGCAATGCGTTCAACTCCTCGAACGCCACCCGAACCTGCTGGCGCGAATCGCCGATATTGGAGCCGATGGAAATCGCGGCCAACGGCATCGCTTGTCAGTCCGCCAAAGCAGCCAGACGCTGCACCGCTTCGGCCACGCGCTCTTGACTGGTGCATAGCGCCAAGCGGAAGTAACCTTCGCCCGACTCACCGAAACCGGTTCCCGGCGTCACCACGACTCCAGCTTCGGAAAGGGCGCGCATGGCAAAGCTTGCCGCCGGTTGGTTGTTCGGCGTGCGAATCCAGATGTAAAAGGTCGCCCCGGCGTCGAACACATCGAAACCGGCTTTGGTTAACACTTTCAAGGCGGCTTTGCGTCGATCGCTGTACACGCGGCGTAGTTCGTTCTGTGCAGAAACCGCCATTTCGTTGGCGGCGATGCCCGCTTCTTGAATGGCGGTGAACACACCGGAATCTACGTTGTTTTTGATGCGCCCAAGGGCGTCGATGGCCTCCGGCTGTCCGGCGGCGAAACCGACGCGCCAGCCGGTCATGTTGTAGCTTTTGCTGTGCGAGTACAACTCGATGGCCACATCACGTCCGCCTTCCAGCTCCAGAATCGACAGGGGCCGTTTGCGTCCGCTGTAGATTTCGAAATAGGCGGCATCGTGTGCGATCAACACGTTGTATTTCGCGGCATAGCGAATCGCCTCTTTAAAGAATTCTTCCGTGGCCCGCGCCCCGGTGGGGTTGTTCGGGTAATTCAGGAACATGATTTTGGCTTTGTTCCAGACCCTGGCCGGAATCTTCTTGAAGTCGGGCAGAAAATCGTTTTCCTGCAATAACGGCATAAAGACCGGTTCGCCGCCGCAGAAGCGCGTTGAAATGGCGTACACGGGATAGCCGGGGTTGGGAACTAGCACCACGTCACCCGGATCGACATAGGCCAGCGGCAAGTGGGCGATGCCCTCTTTGGAGCCGATCAGCGTCAGCACTTCCTTGTCCGGGTCCAGCTTGAGTTTAAGGCGGCGCTTCAGATATTTCGCGCAGGACTGCCGAAAGGCATAGGAGCCTTGATAGGCCGGATAGCGATGATTGGCCGGGCGCTCGATGGCACGCGCCATTTCCTGAACGATCGGTGCCGGTGTGGGCAGATCCGGGTCGCCGACACCCAAATCGATGACGTCTACCCCTTGTGCGCGAACTTCGTCGCGTAGTTTGTCGATACGTGCGAACAGATAAGGCGGCAGCTCTTGAACCCGCTGCGCCAGAATAGATTTACGTTTTGCTGCCATAATTCTTACTTTCCTAATCCCAATACGTTCATCATGTCATACATTCCCGCTTCTTTTGTAACCGCCCAGCGAGCCGCTTTGAGCGCGCCACCGGCAAAGGCTTCGCGCGATCCCGCACGATGCGTCAGTTCCAGCCGTTCACCGTCGGCCAGAAAATGCACCGTATGTTCGCCGACGACTTCACCGCCGCGCAGCGCATGCACGCCGATGGTGGCGCGTTCGCGCTCGCCGGAAATGCCTTTGCGTCCGTAAAGCAGATCCTGCTTCGGGTCCGATCCGCGCCCGAGCGCCGCCAGTTCAGCCAGCTTGGCCGCCGTACCGCTGGGGGCGTCTTTTTTGTGGCGGTGATGGATTTCCGTAATCTCGATATCCGATTCCACACCTAAAATGCTCGCCGCTTTTGAAACCAGATCGAACAGCAGACTCACGCCGGTAGAGAAATTCGGCGCCCACACCACTGCTGTCAGTTTGGCCAGGTCGTGTAAACGCGCCTGCATGGCTTCATCCAAACCGGTCGTGCCGCAGATGTAGGGTAGCGGTTGTGTTTGTAGTTTATCCAATAACGTAGCGGTGCCTTGCGGCAGGGAAAAATCGATCAGCACATCTACATCGATTTTCTCGGGGAGCGCTTGCAGCAAAACGCCGCATTCTTCCAATCCACAAAGGCTGCCTGCGTCCTTGCCGAGCAGGGGATGGCCGTCCGCTTCGTAAGCCGCCGCCAGGTGCAGATCGTCGGCCTGAAAAATCAGCCGCAGCAGGGTCTGGCCCATTCGGCCTGCGGCTCCGTAAATTCCGATGCCAAGGGGCATAGATCCTCCCGTTCGAATTTAGAGTAAACCGATTTTGTTCAATCCGGTGCGAATAGAATCAAGCTGTGCGCCGTCCAACGGCGTCAACGGCAGGCGCAGTTCGTTACCCACCAGCCCAAGCAGGGTAGAAGCCGCCTTGACCGCCACCGGGTTGGTAAAGGTGAACATCAGCTTGATTAATGGCAGCAATTCCCATTGAATCTTGCGCGCACCCGCCAGATCGCCATCCGTATAGCGCTTGTACAACTCCACGAACCGTTCCGGCTGGATATTGGAGCAGGTACAGATGACGCCCGCGCCACCCAGTGTCAGAATCGAGTAAAAGAGTTGATCCTCGCCGGAGAACAGCGCCAGTTTTCCTTCCGTTAACGAAGCGATCTCACTGACTTGCATGATGTTGCCGCTGGCTTCCTTCAAACCCACCAAACCAGGCAATTCGGCCAACTGAGCCGCCAGTGCGGGTGCGACGTTGATCCCGGTACGGCCCGGAACGTTGTATGCTAACAACGGAATATCCACCGCCTCCAGAATGGCGCGATAGTGCGCGAGCATGCCTTCCGGTGTCGGCTTATTGTAATAGGGCGTCACGCTCATGGCGTAGTCCGCGCCCAGTTCCTTGGCCTGTTTCACCATGTCGATGGTGCTGGCGGTCGAATTGGTTCCCGCACCAACCACGACGGGTACGCGCCCTGCGACTTCTTCCAACACGACGCGAATGACGGTTTCCCGTTCCTCAAACGAAATGGTCGCGGCTTCGCCGGTCGATCCAAGCGGCACAAGACCATGGACACCCGCGTCCAATTGTCGTTTCACCAGCGCTTTTAAAGCCGGAATATCGATTTCACCGTTTTTAAACGGTGTGATTAATGCTGTTAGAACACCATGGAGTTCCAAGTCGCTCCTCCTATCCTTGAAGTTCGAGTTAGGCAGGCGTAGTGCGCTTATTGCAAAGGCACCAGCACCGGCACGATGGGCGGCTCTTCTACGGCAGGCTCTGTCTGTTCCGACTGAGCCGGAGCCGCTTCCGTTTTCTTTTCCTCTGCGGGAGCTACCGGTTCGGCTGTTGCAGGTGCGGCTTCTTTTTTCGGTTCGGCGACTGCTGCGGGAGCTTCCGTCGTCGCCGGAGCCGCTTCGGGTTTCTTTTCCGTTGCGGGGGCGGCGGTTGCAGCCGGAGCGGCTACAGGTTTTTCTTCGGCGGCGGGAGTCGTTCCCTCCGTCGGAGCCGGAGCGGGCGCCGGAGATTCCGGTTTGGGGTACACGATGGATCGTTCGGCGGACTGCGAACGATTCCCCGCGCGATCGATGGCAATCACCTGATACACGTAGGTATCGGGATCGGCCACTGTGCGGTCGGTGAATTCGTCCACCGTCAACAGGCCGGAAACCGGGGCAAATGCCTTCGGCTCCTGTTTGGCGCTGCGGCGTAAAACCTGATAACCCAGCAAACCACGATCCGGCACCGGCTGCCACAACAGCCGCACGCCGCCTTCGATGGCTTCGCTTTCAAGCACCTGTGCCGCCGCAGGGGGCGTATTGTCCTGCACCGTAACGGAGACTTCCGGGGTCAACGGACCGAGCAGACGCACTCCCTTTTCGATACGCACCAGCCGGGCCTGGTAACGCATTTTCTTGCTGGGGCGCACGTCGTAGTCTTCGTAACCAGTTGAAACAAGGGGCTTATCGTTGATGGCCTGGGGCGTGTACGGTCCCTGCTCGCCCTCGGCGCGATAGAGATCGACGCGCAGGCCGGTGTCGTTGGCGATTTCACCGCTTTCCGGATCGACTGCGCCCGTGACTGCCATCCAGCTAAGTTGCACCACGCCGTCTCCCGCCTGGGCGACCAGGCCCTTTACCTGCTCCGTCGGGAAAACGGGAGTAAAGGGGCCAATCATGTAGTCCGGTCCCAGTTTCTTTTCCGCGTCGTAGGCGAACAGATGGTATTCGTAGCTGTTGGTCGTTTGGATGTCGCGGTCGTCATAAACCAGGCGACCGTCTACACTCTGTTTCGTGGCGGGCAGTTCGCCCATCAGCAGGGTTTTGATCTGCGCCGGATCGGCGGTGCCGGTGGGCCAGTGTTTGCGGTAAATGCGCACACCGGCCACCTTGCTGATTTCCGCTGCCGGCAGGCTCCATTGTATGCGCAGACGACCCGATTCCGCACTGACCTGGATATTCTTAATGGCCAGCGGTTCGGCGGCAGTCTGCGCCTCCGGTCGTGCTTTCGCGCCACAACCTACTAGAAAAACAAGAGAAATCAGGACCGCAAAAAATACGGCCACGAGAGCAGGCCTCGGTGATTGCTGTACCCTCATCGTTTTACCCTTACTTCCTAATATATAATTCAACTATCGCAGACAACCTACCGCAGCCATGGGGGGAAAGTCAAGCAGGAGCGACAGGATATCCTTATATCCCTACTGGGTGTGTCATTGAATGTTAAGATGGGCTTGGAAAACGGAAAGGAATCGGAGCTTGCCCATGTGGCTCTCACGGGTAAGCCTGCGGCTTAGACCCTCTATTATAGATGGCACACGTTATTGAAATTCGTGGCTAGAAATGACTAAGAACCGGTATAAAAAGGCGGGCTTACGCTCCGCTGCTACGGGAATTTTTAGACATTTGCTCAGAATTGTCGGCTACACTGGAGCCGACCTACGGGAAAATGATGCTACCACTCTAGAATTGCAATCCCGATCCATCGAAGGGAATGGCAACTCCTCCAATTAAACCGAATTGTTTCAGGTTGTTCCGATCTTGTTGCTGTGAGTGGTGGAATCCTGTTCCTCTCCGGCAGGTGACTCGTCGTCGGAATAAAGGCGAGCCATAGCATCGATAATATGCCGGATCTGGTGCCGCAGTTTTTCCGGGCGCAGCACTTCCACTTTCGAACCGAAAGAAAGAATCCAGGAAATCAGTTCCGGTGTCAGCGGAACCTGCAAGTGAATGTAGGTCACTCCATCGGCACTCTCTTCCAGACGTTGGCTGTGATGCCATTGCCGCTGCTGGAAGTATTCCACCGTATCCTGTCCTGCTCTGAGAACGACTTCGGCAGGGCTGCCAACCGTGATTCCAAAGGCCTGTGACAGATATTTTTGAGGGTCGTAGTTTTCGGGAAAAGGAAACGACTCCCCGCGCAGCCAGTTCGCATCGAGAATGCGCTCCACCGCAAAGGTGCGAATGGTTTGCGAACGTTCGGAAAAGGCGATCAGATACAGGCCGTTATGATGCGCCACCAGCGTCCAGGGATGCAACACGACCTCGTAGGATTTGCGATTGGGCGGTCGATACAACACGCGCACTTTCTGCTCCTCCAGCAGACCGGTAACGATTTCGTTCAGTTGATCGTCGCGCTGGGCGTAATCCTTGGGTGCGCCGGGGGTGCAGTAGAATTTGAATTCCAGGTTTTCGCTGTAGGCGCTGCGTTGAGAAGTCAAGCGATGAGAAACTTTACTGTATAACGAATCGATACTGTCCTTCAGTGCCGTGCCGCGCGTGAAATTGAACAGGTTTTTCCCCATAAATAGCGCCGCCATTTCCATCACGCTCAGCTTGATGAACTCACTACCGCCTCTGCTCGATAGCCGCCAGATTTTCTGCTTGTCATCCAGTTGGCCGACTTCTTCGATGGAGTAGGTTTCCTGCAAGGTCGCCAGATCGCGGTTCGCCGTTCGGCGACTTACACCGAACTCATTTACCAGCATGCCGATCGTGACCTGCTGCTTGGTTTGCAGCATCTCCATGATTTTTACCAGGCGATAGGCTTGTGTATACTTCCCCTTGGGACGCCCCGTTGTCATGATATCCCTCCCGTAAAAATGCGCGATATCTTTTCGTATCAAGAATAAGCCTATCCCTTCCGAATACGCTTGACAACCCCACTATGGACATAGTCTGTCCTATATAACGGAAAAAAGTTCAAACTCCCGCAAGATCGAGCCTGCTTGGAATGTCTTTTAAACTATTGGAATTTCTATGTTTCGTTGACTTGTAAGCGCTTGCTGGCTATAATAATGCGCCTTGATTTTACATGTTCAATGCAAAATCGAGCGCAAATGTTGGCAACCATGCAGAAGTAAAAGAGAACGATGATGTTGATTCTGGCCTCACAATCCCCTCGCCGCAAACGCCTATTGACTTCGGCGGGGTTGCAGTTTGATATTCGTCCGGTGGACATCGATGAAAGCCTGAAGTCAGGTGAAACGCCCGAAGCCTTCGTGCGTCGGCTGGCGCGCGAAAAAGCCCAGGCTTCCTTCGATCGTGGCGATCACGAATCGGGCGCGCCGATTCTGGCGGCGGATACAATCGTTACCCTGGATGACGATATTCTCGGTAAGCCACGCGATCCGGAAGATGCAGTGAAGATGCTTCAACGGCTATCGGGTCGAACGCATGTCGTATTTACCGGTATTTGTGTACTGGGTCGGGATCGAAGCTGCTACGAACAGGTCGTAAGTACTCCGGTTACGTTCAGGGCGTTGAGCGAAGCGAGCATCCGGCGCTACGTCGCCACTCCCGAACCGCACGACAAAGCCGGAGCCTACGCCATTCAAGGTGAAGGCGGCGCGATGGTAGAGAGCGTACACGGTTCCTACACCAACGTCATCGGTCTACCATTGACCGAAACCCTGGAACTGCTGAAGAAAGTGGGAGTTTCGTTATGAGTGTAGACGTGGCTGCCAATTTGGTACAGGTGCAGCAACGCATCCAACGGGCCTGCGAAAAAGCCGGACGCGCTCCGGAATCGGTACGTCTCCTGGCTGTCGCCAAAACGCAGCCTGCCTCACGCGTACTGGAAGCGATTGAAGCCGGGCAGATGGAAATCGCGCAGAACTACGCCCAGGAACTATTGGAAATCAAGCCGCAATGTCCAAACACGGTGCACTGGCATTTTATCGGACGGCTGCAATCGAACAAGGTGCGGCAGATCGTGGGACAGGTGGAGCTGATTCATTCGGTGGATCGCCCAAAGCTGCTGCGTGAAATCGAAAAACGCAGCGCGGCGTTGGATATCGTGACGGATTGCCTGCTGGAAATCAACGTCGGCGAGCAGGAAAGCAAAGGCGGCGTATCGGAAAAGCAGGCGGCGGAATTATTGGAAACGGCAACTGGGCTCGAACACGTTCGGGTGTTGGGGTTGATGTCGATACCGCCCTTTTACGACGACCCGGAATTGATTCGGCCCTTCCACAAGCGCTTATGCCTGTTGGCAGAAAAGCTGCGGCAAGATAGCGGGTTGGCGCTGCCGGAATTGTCGATGGGCATGTCCACCGATCTGGAAGCAGCGGTGGAGGAAGGCGCAACGATGGTGCGCATCGGTACGGATATTTTCGGACCGCGAAACTATCATACTTAAGAAAACCGGGAGGTTATAAAGATCATGGCAAACGTTCTTTTTGGAATAGCTAGCGTGTTGGACATGTTTCTACAGGTTTACATGTTTATCGTGCTGGGTCGCGTGATCATCTCCTGGGTGAACGCCGATCCATACAATCCGATCGTTCGTATCCTGATGCGCGCGACCGAGCCGTTGTTCAGAAAATTGCGTCGCTACCTGCCCTTTTTGCGCAATGTCGGCGGTTTGGACTTTACCCCGCTGGTCGCGCTGGGCATCATCTACTTTCTGCAATACGCCCTGGTGGCGAACCTGTTCGATTACGCCCGATCCTTGAAGGGAGGTTTCTGATGAAGCTGACTCCGTTAGAGGTCAAACAAAAACGCTTTCAAAGTTCCTTTCGGGGTATCGACCAGCAGGAAGTCGAGGAATTTCTGCAACTCGTCTCCGAAGAAATGGAAGAACTGGTTCGCGATAACAACGAGTTGAAAGGGCGCGTGTCCGAGTTGGAAGAACGTTTGTTAGAGCATCGCGACCGCGAACAGACATTAAAACAAACGCTTTTAACCGCTCAGAAAATGAGCGAAGATTTAAAGGCCATCGCCGAACGCGAAGCGCAGGCTTTGATTTCCAAGGCGGAAGTCGAAGCGGAACGCTTTATGCAGGATGCGGAACTGCGTCGGAGGGATTTGATCAGTGACATTCACGACTTGAAACGCCAGAAAATCCAGTTCGAAACGACTTTGCGCAGTTCCATCGAAGTGCATTTGAAAATGCTGGATGCGTTAAACGAACAGGAGCGGCGCTCGGCGCAGTCCATCGAGCAACATGAGGAAGATTCCTTCGACTCGTATGAACGAGAAGATGAAGAGGAAAGCGGCGACGCCTTTTCCGAGGAGAACTGAGTATGAGCCGCGACTGGCTGCGGCAAGAAAAAAACGACGTACTGCTGGAAGTGCTGGTACAGCCGCGCGCTTCGAAAAGCGAAGTCATCGGCGAGCATGACGGTCGCTTGAAAGTCCGCTTGAAAGCTCCGCCGGTGGATGGAGCGGCCAATAAGGAACTGATCGCTTTTTTCAGTAAACGGTTCGGCGTTCCCAAACAGGCGGTGCAACTTGAAGCCGGGAGCAGCTCGCGGCGCAAGCGGATTCGGATTGTGGGCATAAAGCCGGAAACAGCAGCCTCTATTTTAGAAGTGGCCTAAGCCGGTTATTTTTTTCCTCGCAGTAAGGAGCGATCATTTTCCATCCGAAACGATTAAAGCGCAACATCTTGTCATTACTCATCATATTCCTCTCTTTCATGAGTCTCGGGGTCGTTCCATCGGTGATGGCCGAACAGGCACCGGAAGGACCGCTACGGGAACGAGTTCTGGAAAGTCATGAATTATCCAGCACTTCGATCCAACTTCCCGATGGCTATGCGGAAAATGAAACCGAGCATTATCTATTTACCTTCCCACAACGCGGCAAAACCCGCGCCGATGCCATCATGGCTCAGGCAGAATCGATTCGCGCTCAACTGGTCGCCGAGATCGGCGTCGATCCGCCGGGAAAAACTCGCGTGTATCTGGCCGCAAACGGCAAGGATTTCCAGACGATGCAGCCGGGGGGACGTCGAGTGCCCGACTGGGTGGCGGGCATTGCCTATACCCGGCTTAATGTGGTTCTGCTTCGGCAGGCGGGATCGCAGGGGCAGGCCATCGATCTGATGGAAACCTTTCGCCACGAAATGTCGCACATCATTCTGCGAAACGTCGTAGGCGACAATCCCATGCCGAAATGGTTCGTCGAGGGGCTGGCGCAGTGGCAGGCCAGACAGTTCGAACTGGAACGCGCCTTGCGTTTAAGTAAAGCGTTGATTTCCGGTCGCTTGATGCCGATGGACGATCTGACTCAGAGGTTTCCTTCCAATCCCATGGATGTGCACCTGGCCTACGATCAGAGCTTCGAGTTCGTGAACTACATGGTGGGAGAATTCGGAGAAGAGAAATTTCATCGTTTCTTCAAGCGCCTGGGAAAAGGAGAAGCGTTCGCTTCCGCATTGGAAGAAACCTATGGCAAAACCCAGAACGAGATCGAAATAAAGTGGCTTTCCAGTTTGAAAATGAATTACAACTGGATTCCGCTGATCATGTCGGGAACGACGGTCTGGACGGTGGCTTCCATCCTGTTTTTAATGGGCTATTTCAAACGGCGGCGCGATAGGAAGAAGAAGATGGATGCATGGGAAGCGGAAGAGCAAGCCATGGACCGGACGCTTCGCTCGCTTAATGAACCGCAACCGCTACGGCGTACCGGCCATCTTCAGTTGGTTCCGAATCGGCAGGAACAAAACGTTTCCAGCCTGTCCAGCTTGAATCGTTCCGAACGACGTAATCCCATGGAAACGACACGGCAAAGCAGTCAAGAAACACCGTCCAGTTCACCATTGAAGCGCTTGCAATGGGTAGATCCCGAGCATCCTTCGAATGACGATGAGGACGATCCCACCCCCCGGATTCACTGAAGCGATTACAAGGTTTTTCCTGTAGTGGCGCTGAAAAGCATATTGAAAACGGCGGGCTTACGCCTCGCCGCTACAGTAAGACATCGCGAATAATGGATAATAACTCCTATAGTTGATTTCAGGGGGGCGCGGGCTAAACCGCAGGTTTGCCTGTGTTCGAGAGCCACATGGGCAAGCTTCGTTTTTCTCCGCTTGGCCCATGCCACACACCGTGAGGCCATGAGACATCTCGATTACTCGATGAGCAGAAGTGGACAGTATCTGCTCTAAATCTCTATTTTCTTCTTTTTGATTTTTTCGACGAGTGTTGTACGATTCAAGTTCAGAATCTTTGCCGCCTGGTTGCGGTTGCCGCCCGTGCGTTGCAAGGCCAACCCGATCAACTTGCGTTCCAGCCGATCCACTTCATCGGCGAAGTTGATGCCGTTATCCGGGATTTCCTCGTCTTCCATTTTGGTGGGGGCTTTCACGGATGACCCACTGCGGATTTTCTGGGGCAAGTCTTCCACTTCGATCAAACCGCGCTGATGAATGATCACCATGCGCTCTACGATGTTTTCCAGTTCGCGAATGTTTCCCGGCCAGGAATAAGCGCTTAGCACGTTTCCGGCATCGTCACTGAAACCGCTGATCCGACAGTTCTTTTCCCTGTTGAACCGATCGACGAAATAGTTGGCCAGCTTCATGATGTCCCCGCGTCGCGCCCGTAGCGGCGGCAGATGCAGCGGGATGACGTTGAGACGGTAATAGAGATCCTCGCGGAACTGTTCTTCCTGTACCGCTTTTTCCAGGTCTTTATTGGTGGCCGCGATCACGCGAAAATCGGAATTTTCGGATTTGCTGGAGCCGACCGGTTCGAAGCTTTTTTCCTGTAATACGCGCAGCAGCTTGACCTGCATGTGCAGCGGTAATTCGCCGACCTCATCCAGAAAGAGCGTGCCGTTATCGGCCAGCCTCAGGCGACCTTTGCGGGCGTTGACTGCGCCAGTGAAGGCTCCTTTGACATGCCCGAAGAATTCGCTTTCCATCAGGCTTTCCGGAATGGCTCCGCAATTGATCGGAATCATGGGGCCTTCGGCACGACCGCTGTTGAAATGAATGTATTGCGCCAACAGCTCTTTTCCGGTACCGCTTTCACCGGTAATCAATACCGTCGAATCGGTGGGAGCAATCACCTTGGCGATGCTGAACAGTTCGGTCATTTTGGCATCGTCGCTTTTAACCAGTCGACCGATGACCCCCTCTTTGGCCACGTTATTGCGAATGGAACTGGCCGTGAAGTTGCTGTCGAGCATCAGACCCAGTGCTTTTTCCACCTGATCTTTTAAATCCGGCAGCTTGATGGGCTTTTGCAGGAACATGAAGGCTCCGCGCTTCATGACCTCGACCGCCATTTCAATTGTGCCGTAGCCGGTAATGACGATGACTTCCGCCTGTGGATTGTGCTCCTTGGCATACGCAGTCAATTGGAGACCGTCGAAACGTGGCATGGTGACATCGGTCACGATCAGGTCGAAGTGGGCTTTGCCTAAAAGATCTTTAGCAAATTCACCATCTTCCGCTTCTTCAACTTCGAAATTGAAGGTACGCAGATAACTGGCGATAGCCGTTCGGACGGTTGGTTCGTCATCAACAACCAGAATTTTATATTTTCGACTCATTGTGGATTTAGCCGCTGCAATTAAACACCCCAGAATGCGTATCATACCAGCAATCGAGCTATCTGGCAATGTTGAATTGCTTTATAGGGTGTCAAAATTTTGTAAATCGTACCAATGCAGCCGGTTCCGCTCTGCAATGTAAGTCCGGGCTTATATAGTTAAATGGGTGAGTTAGCGGTCTCGACCGGGAAGGCTGGCCGGTGCGATCTTTCTACGTAGCGCTACGAGCGTCAGCGGGATGACGGGAAATCGGGTGAGAAAAAGTAAATCCCCAAAAATCACTCAATAAAATGCATTCACCCAAAATTTACTTCATGCCAGTTTTTGTTGCAAACAGTATTATAATCTGATATAATTATGGTAAATTTCTGTATGGGTACAAAACCATGAAACAGGTTGAGTGGCGTATTCTGGTTGTTGGAGCGGATAAGGAATTCGTATCGACCTGCGAATTGGTTCTGGGTAATGTCCAGGAATCCCTATCGCTGATCCCCGTATCTTCACTGGAAGCAATCACCGACGAAGTCTCGGTTTCTCCCGCCGATCTGGCTCTGGTCGTGTTGGAAAATTCCACAAATCCAATCGATCGGCAAGCCCTGGAATGGTCGGAACAATTGGCGGATGTTCCCGTATTGGTGTTGGTCGAACCCGGCAATATCAGCCGAGTTCCCCTGGCTTTGGACCATGGCGCGGTCAGCTACCTGGTTCTGGATAACAACTGGACCTTGATCCTCCCCGCTCTGGTAAGGCGGGTGATCGGTTTAAATCAATCCCAAGACGGCAATTCCCTGGTACAGGATCTGGTGTATGCCAAACGCATGGAAGCTGTTGCCAGTCTGGCCGGTGGCATCGCGCATGATTTCAACAATCTGCTTTCCGGCATCCTGGGATACGCCAACTTGATTCACGCTCTTTGTGAAGATGATGAAACCTTAGCGGGATATTCGCAGATTATCGAGGACAGTTGCGTTCGTGCAGCGGATCTGACTCAACAACTGTTGCAGTTTTCGCGTCAGCGCACGAAAGTCACCGAAATCTTCGATATCAATTCCGTGGTGCGATACGTCTACAAGATCATGCTCGTCACGATGAAGACCTCGATCCGCTTATTGCAGCGCATCAGTTCGCACAGCCTGCAAATCAAGGGAGATCCGGCGCAAATTCAGCAGATGATGCTGAATCTGTGCATCAACGTCAATGACACCATGACCGAAGGCAAAGTGACATTATCGACCCGTGCGGAAGTGGTACGCGAAGGCGATGAATGGTCGCAGCGCGGTCTGGCCGCCGGTAAGCATGTATTGATTTGTCTCTCCGATACGGGGCGAGCAATCGATGAAGAGAGTTTGAAGTCATTGCTCGATTACGAATTCAGTAATAACCCGAACAAAGATCCCTTCAGTCTCGGCTTCTCCATGGTGGATGTCATTGCTCGCAGTCACGGCGGACGGGTTTTCGTGGATATGGGTTCCGATGGAGGCACCACGGTCAGTATCATGCTGCCTCGACATACCCCCGCGATGGAAAAACACGAGGAAGAACGCGAGAAACCGTTGCGGGGCGAAGAAAGCGTACTGGTGATCAGCGAGGAAGAAGTGGTACGCAGTTTGCTGCAAAGCAGTTTGACGCGCCTTGGATACCGCGTGATTCCCGCCAATACCACGGCAGACGGCATCACCTTGTTCGAGCAATTGCAGGATGAAATCCATCTGGTGATTTTCGATACGGATCTGCACAGCATGCTCGATCCGGCCAGCATCGCCGAAGACATCCGAAAAATCAAAGCCGATCAAGCGTTTGTATTTGTGGTAGGTGATCCCAAGATGGAAAAAAGCCTGAAAGCAAAGAGATTTGCCCACGCCCAATGGGTTCATAAACCCATCAACCTGGGACGTCTGACCCATGGAATCCGTTTTCTGCTCGATCGGGAAGCTTCAAACAAGAACTAGAGCAGATATCATTCATTATAGGGAGTAATCGGGATGTGGCCTGTTCTAACGGAATGGAGATTCCGGGAAGCCGTGTGTAACTATAAGAAAACACACAGCCTTCCACGATCTCGGATCGTGTAAGACTATGGCACAAATTCATAGAACCAGTGAATAATACCTGGTCTAAGTCTCGCTTCTCTCGCTGGGAACTCCCAGTTTTCGTAGTAGTGCAATCATCGGGCAGGTTTTGCTGAACGCCGACTGAGCCAGGTTCACCCCGACAAAGGCAGTAAAGGCGAAAGCCCAGGGTGTAACCCAGATACCCAGCGCTACACTGATCAAAATGAATGTTCCCGCTATCAAGGCGATATAATCGCTGACAATCATCATTGCCTCCTGTGCTTGAGTCACAGCCAAGGGTGGCTCGGCCTTTCTTTTGCAAGGTAGAGGATACCGGGCCATCGATTCGTGCCGAATCGAAGACCCGGGCACCCGTTTGCCTATACAATCAACCAATAGTGGATTTAAACGAACTCTTCGACATTCACCACCGCCAGATGCACCCGGCTGGCGCAAACGCCGTCTTCCCGGTTTTCCGTGCATTGAGATTGAAGATCCTGCCTGATCGAGGACACTTTGGATTCTTCGACGATGCTGAAGATGATCGAGTTCGTATCCGGATGCAGGCGGGAATTCAAGCGCTTGCCACTCAAACCTTCGCCCAGCACCATGGGAATTTCGCTGAAACCGTTCACTTCATGTTTCTCCAGGATCGTCTCCACGTCGTCTCGGAAGCGAACATCCACAATGATGATCAGCATTTTCATATTCATGTTCATGACTTACCCTCTCTTGTCGGTTGCATCGCTTATACGGCCTTTTTGTTCATGTATTGATGAACCATGTAATAAAGGATCGGAATGACGACCAACGTGAGTGCCGTTGCAATGACGACACCGAAGATCAGACTTACTGCCAGACCACTGAAGATCGGATCGAGCAGGATGACCGCACCTCCCACCACCAATGCAGCGGCAGTTAAAAAGATCGGGCGGAAACGGATCGAACCGGCTTCTAAAACGGCATCTTTCAATTTCGATCCCGCCTCCAGTTCCTGTTCGATGAAGTCGACCATAAGAATCGAGTTTCGAACGATAATTCCAGCTAAGGCGATGAAGCCGATCATGCTTGTAGCGGTGAAGTAGGTGCCTGTCAGCCAATGACCGGGCAGAATGCCGATCAAGGTCAGCGGAATCGGAATCATGATGATGATCGGAGTAATGAAGCTTTTGAACCAGGCCACGACCAGGGCGTACATCAGAATCAGTACCACGGCAAAAGCGATGCCCATATCGCGGAAGACTTCGTAAGTGATCTGCCATTCACCGTCCCATTTCAGCGAATAGCGTGCCTCGTTGTCCGGCAGTTCACTCATTTCCTGGGTGATCGGGTGCCCGTCCGGGCCTGTAAGCGCATCGATTTTCGGCATGTTGTCCAAAATGGCATAAACCGGGCTTTCCTCTTCTCCGGCTACTTCGCCGGTCACATACACCACGCGCCGCAGGTTTTTGTGGTAGATGAAAGGTGACTGCTGATGCAGATCCTGACTTGCCAACTCCTTCACGGCCACCAGGCGACCGTCGCGCCCATGCACCTTGATTTCGGACAGATCGTCGATACTGCTGCGCTGGTCGCGGTTTACCTGCACGTGAATCGGCACCGGCTCCCGGTCGCGCTGCGTATAAAGCAGACCCGCCGCTTTGCCGTATAGCGCCAGTCCGACGGTATTGGTGATCTGCTCGGTGGTCACATTGGAAAGCGCCGCCTTGGCCTTATCCACCGTCAAGGTGAATTCGGGTTGTGGAGCTTCGATGTACCAGTCCACATCCACGATGGCATCGCTTTTTTCGAACAGGGTTTTCACTTCTCCCGCCAGTTCCCGTTGCCCTTCCAGATTCGGACCGTAGATTTCAGCGACCATGGTGGAGAGCACCGGCGGACCCGGAGGCACTTCGGCCACTAAGGTGGCGGCTCCATAGCGGTTGCCGATGCGCGTGATTCCGGGGCGTAGCCGTTTGGCGATATCATGACTCTTTTCGCTGCGGGCGTGCTTGTCTACCAGGTTGACCTGGATATCCGCTACGTTTGCGCCTTCCCGCAGGAAGTAATGACGCACCAGGCCGTTGAAATTCATCGGCGAAGCGGTGCCCACGTAGATCTGTGCGTCGCTGACCACCGGATCTTTGGCGATATACTGTGCGATTTCGCGGGTGACGGCAGCCGTTTCTTCCAGCGTCGTACCTTCATCGGTGTCGATGATGACCTGGAATTCGGACTTGTTGTCATGCGGCAGCATTTTCACTTTCACTGCGCGAACATACACAAGCGCCATGGAGCCGAGCAGCAGTGCAACCACGGTAACCAGTGCAACCGCGCGAATACCGGCATGATCCACCATGGGGCTTACGATGGCGCGATATACGCGACCCACTAGCACCGGAGAATCGTGCTCGTCGCCGGGTTCACCCGGGTGAGAAGGCTTGGCATGTTTTCGGTTGGCTCTGCGCTCGCTGATCGCCAGCAGGCGTTTGGTCATCCAGGGGGTTACGATAAAAGCCACCAGCAAACTGAAAATCATGGCCGCGCTGGCGTTGATCGGAATCGGGCTCATGTAGGGACCCATCATGCCGGAGACGAAGGCCATGGGCATTAACGCAAAGATGACGGTGAAGGTGGCCAGGATAGTGGGATTGCCGACTTCATCGGTGGCGAAGGGGGTAATTGTCTTCAAATCGCCCCAGCCCATTCGGAAGTGGCGATGGATGTTCTCCACTACCACAATGGCATCGTCTACCAGAATCCCGATGGCGAAAATCAAGGCGAACAGCGTGACCCGGTTCAATGTATAGCCGAAGAAGTAACTGATGAACAGGGTTAACGCCAAAGTGACCGGCACGGCTACAAGTACGACCAGCGCCTCCTTGAATCCCAGGAAAATCCACATCAGAATCACCACCGAAACAGTCGCCAGCGCCATGTGGAAGATCAACTCATTGCTTTTTTCCTCCGCCGTTTTACCGTAATCACGTGTGATTTCATAATCGATCCCGCTTACGATCAACGACCCTTCGAAATCCTTCAAGCGTTTCTGCAAATGTTTCGTCAACCACGTGGCATTTGCACCCGTGCGTTTGGCGATACTGATGGTCACCGCCTGCTCTTCCTGCATGGGCCAGCCACCCCCGCTCGTCACGCGATCCGCCTTTTCGCCCTTGGCTGCGCCATCCAGGTGCAGCACGTAGTTGGAAACTTCAGCCGGACCATCCGTGATCTCGGCGACATCCGACAGGTACACCGGGCGGTTGTTGTACACGGCTACTACCGTATTGCCGACTTCCTCGGCATTACGGAAGAAGTCGCCTACCTCAACAAGGAAGTTCACTCCGCCGCGATCGAATGCGCCTGCCGACAGATTCTGGTTGTCGCGATGAATGGCCTGATACACCTGCAAGGGACTCAGCATGTAACCCGACAATCGCTCCGGGTCCAGCTCGACTTTGATCTGTCGCGGTTCCCCGCCGATGATCGTAACTTCGCTGACATCCTCGGCCTTTTTCAATTCCGTGGCGACCTCGCCTGCGACCTGACGCAGGAAGTATCCGTCGTATTCTCGCGAGTGCAACGTAACGGCCATTACGGGCACATCGTCGATACCGCGCAGTTTGATCAGCGGCTGCTGCACGCCGATGGGAATGCGATCCATGTTTCCCTGGATTTTGTTGTAGATCTTGACCAGGCTGTCCTCTTCGTCTTCACCGACGTGAAAGCGTACGATGACCATGGACATGTTCGGACGGCTGGTAGAGTAAACATCGTCTACACCGGGAATCTCCCAAAGCAGTTTTTCCATCGGTGTACTGACCAGTTGTTCGATCTCTTCGGATGCCAGCCCCGGAGCCATGGTGAAAATATCCACCATCGGAACGACAATCTGGGGCTCTTCCTCTCTGGGAGTAATCAGGGTTGCAAAGAATCCCAGAAAGAGCGATGCGAAAATGAGAATCGGGGTTAGCTTGCTATCCTGAAACGCCGCCGCAATCTTTCCTGCAGTTCCGACTTCCTTGCGCTCGAAGCGTCTGCGGTTGCGCTCGTTTTGTTCGTTGGTATCCGCCATTGATTTTCCACCTTCCACGTTTACTGCACCGTTGTCGCCGGTTGACCGTCGATCAGATCATCTAGTTCGCTTGCCACCAGTCGGTCGCCCGCTTTCAATCCGGCGAGCACTTCCACCCGGTCAGCCTGTTTGCGGCCTTCCTTGATCAGCCGCAGGCGAATGTGATTGTCATCCAGTACGAACACCGCCGAAAGCTGGCCATTACGCAGCACCCTGTTTTCCGGAATCAACAAGCCCAGGCAACTACCCACGCTCCGTTGGAACTGGGCGCGTCCGAACATGCCGCTACGCAATTTCTCTTTTGTATTCAAGTGGATGCGCACCAGTGACGAGTGCGTGATCTGGTCCTGGCTCGGCACGATTTCACGGATTTCGCCTGCAATTTCCTTCTTTTCGTCCCTGGCGACATCCAGATCGACCACCACTTTCTGTCCCACCGAGAGCGACTCGATATCCTGGCCGTTGACGGTGGCTTCGAATTCCAGATCCGGCGCGCCTTCCATGCGCAGAATGGGATAACCGGGCGAAGCCATCTCGCCGACTTCGATCATGGTGTCCACAATTGCACCGGAAAACGGAGCTTTGATCACGGTTTCCCGCAAATAGCTTTCCGCCGTTTGCAAGGCGCCCTGCGCCTGGGATACCGCACCGACTGCGGACTGATAGTCGAACTGGGCTTTGTCGTATTTCGCCTGGCTGGTCGAATCCTGTTCTTTCAACTTTTCGATGCGGTCGAGCATCTGTCTGGCGATTTTCTTTGCGGCTTTTGCCTGAGCCAATGCGCCTCGCGCCTGCTCGACCCGCCCTCGCGAGTCGCGATCGTCGATGCGCGCCAGTACCTCTCCGGCCTTGACCTTGTCACCGGCCTTCACGCGGATCTGGGTCACTTTTCCCATTACTTTCGCGGAGATGGTGGATTCACGCACGTTTTTAACCCGACCGACGGCATGGAAAAACGCTGCGTCGGCACTCGGTTCAACTTCCGTTACCGAGACCACGGCAGTCGGAAGCGGTTTCTCCAAAGAGATGCTTTGATGCTCCGAGCAGGCCCCAAGCGAAACCCCGCTTATAAGCACCAGCGCCAATGTCCATACAATACCTTGCCTCATGTTTCATTTCCTCCGGTCGAAATTGCGTAATCCTCAATCCTTGTCCGAACCGGGAATCGATTCGGTATCTTCGTTTTGCAATGCGTACTATTTCGTTTCGTCTTCAAACAAATCCATGCCTTGCGTTTTCATTAAATCCCGACGCGCCACCTCGATGGTCATCGCAGCCACGGTGACATCGTTTCTGGCGCGAAGTTCGGCAGTTTGAGCGGAAAGCAGATCCGTCGTGGTGGTTTGCTGGGCGGCATAACGATTGGTCTCAAGACGCAGGTTTTCCTCGGCAAGCAGCAGCTTGCTCATGGCCACTTCATACAACGCGTTGGCATTTTTCAGATCCAGCCGTTTCTGTTCCACTTCCAGCCGGATACCGTCCTCGGCGGCGCGAATCTTGGCTTGAGCGCGATCGCGCCGCAACTCAGCAGCTTTCACTTTGTGGTAGCCTGCGCCCCAATCCCAGACATTCCAAGTCAGCATGACCCCGCCGAAAAACTCGTTTTCCTGCATCAGATCGCCCATGCCATAATTGTTCTTGTAGGCGGCTACCAGATTGATTTCAGGCAACATTTCTCCAATGGCGACCGAGCGTGCATGCTGGGCTGCCGTGGCCTGATAACGAGCGTTCATCAGCTCCGGACGATTTTCCACGGCGGCTCTCTGCTGGCTATCCAGGGTTTCTTCTAATTGCAGGGACGGGTTTTTGCATCTGGCGCAATACAGTGACAAGTCGGCGTCTAGCGGGCGGCCCATCAACATGTTCAGCATCGCCGTCGTAAGGCGCACGCCCTTTTCGGCTTGCAGGCGGGCCTGCTTCAATTCCGCTGCCTGCACTTGAATCTTCAGCATGGCGTCCTTTTCCACCAGGCCGCTTTCCAAATAGTTCTGAGTCTGTTCGATATAGGCTTCCACCTGTTTTTGTGCCTGTTCCACGGAAAGCAGCATTTCCTTGGCGCTCAAATTCGCGAAGAAGGACTTGACGACTTCCAGCTCCAGGTGATGACGTTCGGTCAGACCTTCCGCGCGGGCAGCCTGGGCCATTTGTTCGGTGGCTTTAAATCCATAGGCAAGTTGAACCAACTGGGTCAGGGGCTGGATCAGCATCACGGTCGTATCGATGGTAATATCCTCGCGGACTTGAACTTCCATGGGCGGGACTTGCGGAGCCGGTGAAAAACCGAGCTGTCCGGCAAAACCATCGAAAAGCTGTTGAAAACCACTTACATCGAAACTGTAGCGATTGCCCGAATCCCAGAACAGGGCGTTGGCTTCCGCTCGTAAAACGGGAAGAAAATGGCTGCGAACGCTTTTGCTGTCGTGTTCGCGAGCTTGAATCTCCAGACGCGCCGCTTTTAAATTCTCATTATGCTCCAACGCTCGTTCAAAACAGGTTTCCAAAGTCATTTCTTCTGCGCGGGACAGCTGCGGAATTCCTGAAATTCCTAGAATTATCAACATCATTACAAACAATTTCATTTCATCAACTCGCGTCATTCCGTTGTCTCCCGGATAATTTGCTAATTGTGCTGCGGACTGTGTGACTTTGCTTCCGCCTTAACAGGAGCCAGTTCGGATCGAATTGGTGTCGCAGAAAATGTAAAAAAGTGACTTGGAGTTTCACAGGCCTTTGAGAAGAATTTGACAAAAGCTCGTCTTACCGGTTTTCAGCGATGCTGTCTCTTGCCTCCTGTCGAGCTTCGTGCTATGCAGGGTGCGAAGTCGTTTTCAAAGGAAAGTCGAATGAGTTCGAATCGAGATAATAAATGTCCGGATTTCGCAACGTTATTGCGGGAAACGGAGCCGGACCAATCATTGATCGAACAGGTAGCCCACTGTTTTCACCGGCAACTTTCCAACTTTGCCCTGGCTCGCTGCCGAGATAATGAACTGGCTCAGGATTCGTTGCAGGAAACGATGTTGACCATGATGACCTCGCTTGGAGGCTACCGGGGTGAGGCGCCTTTGGAAGCCTGGCTGAAAAAAATCGTGATCTCTTCCTGCGCGCGCGTTCGGCGCGGCAAGATAAACGATCCCAATCTGCACTATTCCATGGAGGAATCTCTTTTAGACAACGGCGATCAGAACCAGGAAGAATCCTTGATCCTGGGTGAGCAGGGAGAGCGCTTACACGAAGCTCTCGACAAGCTGGAGGGCGTGAACCGGGAACTGCTGTTTCGTCATGAAGGCATGGACGAATCCATCCGGCAACTCGCCGAGCATTTCAATTTGAGCGAGGACGCTGTCAAATCCCGATTGAAGCGTAGCCGCGCCCAGGTGCGTGAAAAGCTGTTATCCTCTAACAGTTAAGAGAAATTTCTCGTAAGTTCTCAATCATTACCATTGATGTTGTCTGTAGCGGCGAGGCGTCAACCCGCCATTCCCCCGAAAACGCTTGACCCCAAACCCGGTTCCGAGATATGACTACAGACACATTTCTATGGGATTCTAAAGTGAATTTTTTGCAGAGTCGAGTGGAGGACAACCCCCAACCCAACAGGTGACGATCATGGCCGCTGCTGAAGAAAAAGTACCCTTCTTTCAACGTTTTGCCGTACTCAAGGGCGCGCCGCGCGAGCTGTGGATCGTTTACGGTCTGAAGTTTCTGGAGAGCTACGCCTACTTTTCGATGTCCTACGTGCTGGTGATGTACCTGTCCAAGGAATTCGGCTTTACCGATGTAGAAGCGGGCTGGGCCTATGGCCTGTTCGGCATGCTGATTTCCGTGTACGGTCTGTTGATCGGTTTCGTTATCGACAATCTCGGCGTGCGCAAATCGATGATCCTGGGTTCGGTGATCCTGCTGGCGAGTCGATTCATTTTGACTGTCACTACAAACACTTACGTGATGTCGGCGATGTTGTATTCCGCGCTGCCATTGGGAACTGCGCTTGGCATTCCCGTTATGATGACCGGTATCCGGCGTTATACCAACGACAGCAACCGTTCCTTCGGATTTTCGCTGTTTTACGTCATGATGAACGTGGCCGCGCTGGTGGCGGCTCCGGCGGTAGATGGCTTCCGCGAAGGTTTCCGCGAAGGTATCGACACCAACTTCTTCGGTATGTGGAGCATGGTGCATCTGACGCCTTATCGCCTGCTGCTGCTTTCAGGCACTATCGCCACGTTATTGATGTTGATTGTCTCCGTCTTCTTCATTCGTGAAATCGATGTGTCTCAGGAAGGTGCGGCTCAGAAATTCAAGCCGAAAACCGGTACGCCCTGGCAAATCATGTGGGAAATCGCCAGCACGTCGCGTTTCTGGCGTTTTCTGCTGTTCATCGTGTTATTGATCGGCGTTCGCTTCATCTTCCGTCATATGGACGCCACCTTCCCCAAATACATGGAACGCACCTTCGGTTTCGATGCGCCCTGGGGAACCATTATCGGCATCAATCCATTCCTTATTATCTTTATCGTCCCGATTGTCACCGCCCTTACGGCAAAGGTTCCGGCCTTCAAAATGATTGTCTGGGGCACCATTGTCTCGGGCCTGTCGGTCTTTTTCCTGTGTATCGGTTCCATTCCCATTCTGGATTCGATCACTCCGTATTGGGCCGCCATCGGTTTTGTGGTGCTGCTCAGTATCGGCGAGGCGTTCTGGTCACCGCGCCTGTATGAATACACGGCCATGATCGCGCCAAAGGGAAGAGAAGGTTCCTACATGGCGCTTTCCGCGGCACCGATGTTTATTGCCAAGTTGATGGTCGGTGGCGTCAGTGGTTATATGCTGAACGGCTACTGCCCGCAAACGCCGGATTGCAAGGGAACGGTGCTTGAAAACCACTGCCTGGGCGAGATGGTCAATGGAGAATGCACCGGGGAAGTCGTGCGCTGGATGTGCGATGGAGAGGTGGCGCATCACGTCTGTCAGGGCGAGATAATGTGGTACATTATCGGCTTGATGACGATTTCGTCGCCGATTTTGATCTTGCTGCTGAAAAAGGTGATTCAGGGCGGAGAAGGTGTTGAAGTGCTTTCCGATCACGACGAAGATTCGCCGGACGATCCGCAGGATAAAGACGCCGAGCCGGCCTGATTTCCGCCTCGTCCAGCGGTAAAAAAGGCTGCCGAAAGTTCATTTACAAGCCGGGCGGTTTGGGTATACTACTGTCAACGTTTTTGATACGGGGTAAACGGTGGCGAACAAGCCGAAATACATTGTGGTCGAAGGCCCCATCGGGGTGGGTAAGAGTACGTTGGCGGAAATGCTGGCGGCCAAGCTCGATGCGCGCATGGTGATGGAAAACGTGGAGGAAAATCCGTTCCTGCACGATTATTACGGTAACATCAAACAGCGTGCGTTCCAAACCCAGGTTTTCTTTCTGCTTTCTCGCTGGAAACAGCAGCAGGAACTCTTTCAACCCGATCTGTTCCACGAAAACACCGTCTCCGATTACCTGTTCGAAAAGGATCGCTTGTTCGCGGAATTGACGCTCTCTGCCGCCGAGTTGAAACTGTACAACCGGCTTTACGAGCATGTCGTCAACGAGGAAGCGCCGGTTCAACCGGATCTGGTGGTGTACCTGTACGCCTCGGTGGAACGTCTGATCGAACGGGTCAACAAGCGCGGCAAGAAGTATGAATCGTCGATGACCCCTCATTACCTGGAGGGGGTGGTCAATGCCTACAACAACTATTTCTTCAGCTATCGCGAAACGCCGCTGTTGATGGTGAACACCGAACAGATCGATTTCGTGGAGCAGGCGGAAGACTTTGTGGAATTATACGAGAAAATCCAGTCGATCAAGGGCGGAGTGCATCACTTCAGCCCGCAAACCAATCTTCCGTTACGACCCCGTAAAAACGATTGATCCCTGCCGCCGTCTTTGGTAACGCGACGGGCGGCCCTTTACCGATAACAGGAAACGACCATGCAGATCATTCGACACGTTAAGCAGATGCGCGACTGGTCCACCCAGCAGCGAATGGCGGGCCATACTATCGGATTCGTTCCCACTATGGGCTACTTGCACGAAGGCCATTTGGAGTTGATGCGTGAATCCAACCGCCACGCGGAAAAGCTGGTGGTTTCGATTTTCGTCAATCCGGCGCAGTTCAACGATCCCAGCGATCTGGAGAAATACCCGCGCGACGAAGAAGGCGATCTGCAAAAGTGCCGCGATGAAGGCTGCGAGGTGGTCTATTACCCCTCCGCAGAAGAAATGTACCCGCCGGGATACGCGAGCTACGTTCAATTGAAAGATTTGGAGCGCGAACTCTGCGGAACGACGCGCCCCGGACATTTTCGCGGTGTCGCCACGGTGGTCACGAAACTGTTCAATGTCGTGCAACCCACTCACACCGTTTTCGGAGCCAAGGATTTCCAGCAGTTGGCGATCATCCGCCGCATGGTGCGCGATCTGGACTTCGATATCGAAGTGATCGGTTTTCCCACCGTGCGTGAGGCCGACGGTCTGGCCATGAGTTCCCGCAACGCGCGCTTGTCCGAAGACGATCGCCGCCGCGCCGTGGTGATTTCACAGGCGTTGTTCGCGGCCAAAGACGCAGTGCAGGCCGGGGAGCGGGATGTCGAAAAACTGATCGCGGAAGTAAGCGAAAAGATTCAACAGGCTGGTTCGGGAAAGATCGACTACGTCCAAATTGTTTCCACAGACGATCTGAACGCGCTTGTGCAGTTGGATCGACCCGCAGTGATGGCGGTCGCCGCACATTTCGGTCCGGTTCGGCTGATCGATAACGTTTTGTTGTATGAAGGTTGAATGAAACCCCACGGAGTCTCATGAAAGCACTTTATCGCTATCTGCTGCGCCGCTGGCGTATCGTTTTGGCACTGCTTGTTCTGCACGCGGTCATAGCTGTACTGCTTACACAGTTCGTGACTCTGCTTCCGTATTCGCCGTATGTGGTGTTAGATCCCATCCCGCGCGGCTACGAAGAAAACGCCGAAGCGCCCGGCGGCAAGTTGGAACGTTTGCAGGGTCTGCCTATTGCAACCTTCTGGGGCGATGCCGGTGCTTTGGGAGAAGCGCATGGGCGATTATTGGGCGAGCAGGTGCGCATTCTGGTGAATGCCTACCTGCCACGCTATTTCGAATTGGACGAAGCGCGCCTGCAACATGCGCGGGAAACGGCGAAAACCTTCGAGGCGTCATTGCCACACGATGTACTGGCCGAAATGCACGCCCTGGCGGACGCCGCCGAGGTGTCCTACGACGACATACTGCTGGCCAACAGCTTTCTGGATCTCGATCCTTCCGCGCTCTGCTCTACCTTTTTCGTGGGTGCCGGGCGAACTCAACAAACCGTTCCATTGCTTGGCCGCACGCTCGATTTTCCTGCATATGGGTTGGCTGGGCGCTATGACCTGCTGCTGCACGTGCGCAAGAGCGGGAAAGTTCCATTCGTGGCCATCGGCTGGCCGGGAATGGTGGGTGTCGTCAGTGGTATGAATGCCGCCGGGCTGGCGGTCACGATGAATATTTCCTACACCGGCAATCAGATCCCCGGCGGCTATCCCGTGACGTTGCTCGTGCGACGCATACTGGAAGAAGCGGAAACCCTGGACGCCGCCTTGCAGATCTTGGGCAATAACGGTCCTGCCAGTTCGATCAACCTGACGATGGTGGATCGGCGCGGGCGGGCGACCATCGGCGAAGTTTCTCCCAACTTCACCCGCTTTCGCTATCCGGTGCAGGATGCGTTGTACGCCACGAATTATTTCGTAAGTAAAAGCTGGAAGAACCGCAAGGAAGACGAGCGCTTTCTGCACCTGCGCCAGAGCGCAAAATCCACCAGCACGAGTTTATTGACACTCGAAGACATGCAGGCGGTACTGGCCGGAGTCCATCTGGATCGGTTGACCTTGCAGGCCATGATTTTCGAGCCGGTCACGAAAAAGCTGTATCTTTCCATGGAATCCCGACCCGCCACCGATGGTCCCTATAAGACCATCGATTTGAAAGCGTTGTTCGGACGCTACAAATCCTCCCGGGAATTTTAGAGCCAATTGATGTCGGGGAGAAAGCCTGTCCTGAAGCGCAATTACCCTACGATGCATCCGGATTGTATCCTGATTCCGAAACGTTACGAGCGGGATTGTAATCCCGTATGATCCAGGCAAAACAGTTGCCCATCTTACTCAGGTTACTTAATCCCATAACCACAAACGGCGCGAGAGGAAAACCTCCCGCGCCGCTACAATACCCAAAAGACCTCTGCTTTTACGGTTTGTGAATCAGGAAGTTCTCGATTTCCAGATCACCGGGAATTTCTTTGATGCTGACCTGGAAGCCATCTTGTCGGCTTTCGAACAGGGCGTAATGGTTGGCCTTCTTGCCCATCACGCGGAAGGGGCGCTCCTCTTCGATAGCATTGCTATCCGCCGAGTACAACGGCGCGCCGCCACCACCCAGCACCAGATAATGGATGCCTTCGCGTTCGAAATGCTCGTAGCAGTGGTTGTGACCGTTCAGTACCGCCATGACCTTGTGCTTTTTATACAGTGCGTGCAACTGTTCCCGACCTTCCAGAGAAACGAAATCCTCGGAACTGTGATTGGACCAGGTATACGGCGGAATATGGTGCATCACGAAACGAAACTCAATTCCCGGATCGTTATCGGCTTCCTTCAGTTTTTCTTCCGCGAATTTGCGCAGATCGGTGCCATCTTCGATGTTCAACTGGGAGTTGAGCACCAGAATCCACAAACCACCGTAGCGGTAGGTCGTCGCCAGGGGGACGTCCATGTTCATGTTCTCGAAGAAACTGGAGAAATACCCGGCGAACAGGGAGAAGCCACCAAACGCTTCATGATTGCCAACGGCGGGAAGTGTCGGCGCGGAGGAGGCATATGTAGCCGCCTCGAAGAATTCCAGCCACTCGTCCAGCGCAAAGCCGGTCTCGACGAGATCCCCGGTATTCAGCACCAGATCGGGAGTTTGCGCGGCAATGGCGTCGGCAACTTCTGCGTGAATGTCGGGGTTGGTGCGGTTATCACCGTAGGCGACGAAACGCAGCGGTTCGCCCGGTGCAGGCGCGGTATGAACGTTGTAGCTTTCGGAAGCTTCCTCCAAAGAGACCACGCGGTAATCGTAATTGGTAGATGGTTCCAGCTCTTTGACGACAACAACGTGCTGGAAGCCTTCGGGAGCATCCATGCGCACCAGGTCGAGATCGTCGCGGATTTCGATTTTAAAGGTTTCCCCACGTACTTCGAAGGGGTCGCCCTCCGGCGGTGTGATTTCCACCCGACTGGAGGCTTCTAAATCCGTTTCCCAGGCGATGGTGATTTCGCGTTCCGACACGCGCTGAATGTAAGGGTGTATCGTCAGTTTGGCCAATTCATCATTGGGATTGGGCTGAATCTCTTCCTGTTCCGCTTCCAGATCGCCATCGATCGCTTCCGCATCTTCCGTGAAATCCGTATCGCCATCCGGCGTTGAATCATCCTCATTGCAGGCAAACAAGAACAGTGACAGCCAGACCATTACAACCAAAGCCAACAGCGCCTGTGAACGTTTCATATGCAACCTCTTGATTTCCAACATGATTTTATTCTTGAAGGGTGTACAACTCAGGAATGGACATCCCTCATCCACGGGTGCTCCAACCCGTTTTGTTAGCGTAATGTTAAGATAATGTTAAGATTGTGTAAAGGGATTTTGTATGTCTTTGTTAGGAATATCATTGTGCCACGTAACGTTTCTCAGCATTTCTGCCATGGATCTTTCACGTTGCCTTTGTTAGGATAAATGAATTGGGGTTATGTGGAATGATTCCATTAACAGCAAGGACCAACTCGTGAATTCCAGCAGCATTTTAATTGTCGAAGACGACGCCAAACTGGCCGCATTACTGGAAGAATATCTAAGCGCCAGTCATTTCAACGTGTCTGTGGAGAGTCACGGAGAAAGGGCGGTGGAACATATTTTCAGTAAAAACCCAGATCTGGTAGTATTGGATCTGAAATTGCCGGGTATCGACGGATTTGAGGTCTGTCGGCGGGTGCGGCGCGAGTACCAGGGCGGCATCCTGATTTTAACCGCCAATAAAACCGAAATCGATCAAGTCGTCGGGCTGGAATCCGGCGCGGATGATTACGTCACCAAACCGGTCGAACCGCGTTTATTGTTGGCGCGCCTGCGCAGCCTTCTGCGCCGTGTGCACCCATGTGACGACCAGGGCTCGCAGAAAATGCCAAATCCCAAACGGATCGAAATCAGCGGTTTCGTGATCGACCGGCAATCGCGCGAATTGCGCATCAATGAACATCTGGTGGACTTGACCGGTATCGAGTTCGACATTCTCTGGCTGCTGGCTCGTCAGGCGGGGGAAGTGGTGACCCGGGACGAACTTTACAACGATATTATGGGGGCCGCCTACGACGGCCTGGATCGCGGCATCGACATTCATATTTCTCGGATTCGGCGCAAGCTACAGGCGGTCGGCTACGATCCCAGAAACATCAAATCGATTCGCGGTAGCGGATATCTGCTGGTGCGTCGATGATTCCCAACCTCTTTCAAAAAATCTTTCTCGGTCTTGTGATTGCCCTGGCCACGACCATCATCGTCATGGTCATCATTGTCAGCCAGCTTGAGGACGAATTCCCAGAAAAATTTATGAATCTGATTCTTGGATACGGCGGCTACTGGGTACAGGCTCAACTGGAACAGACGCCCCCCGAGCAATGGTCCGCGCTATTGGAAGAAATGCAACCGCATTTCAATATGCCGCTGGAAATTCTGACCGTCGAACAGGCCTCCACCCAGTTGCAAAAACCGCTTGATCCCGACGATTTCAATTTCGAAAGCGGTTTCCCGCCCGAGAAAGGGCGCGCGTATCTGCCGCTGCACGGCGGAACTCATTACCTGCTCATCGGACCTTTTCGTTCACCGGCGTTCCCCTATCACATTGCCATCGTCTGGTTGACTTTTCTCTTTCTTGGTATGGTCATTGTCGGAATCCTGATCGGAGTTCCACTCAGGCGACGAGTACGTGCACTGACCAAGGGAGTGCAGGATATCAGCAGAGGCAATCTGGACACGCGCGTTGAAGCGTACGGAAAGGATGAGTTGAGCCTTTTAGCCAAGAGCATGAACACCATGGCCAAACGGCTCAAGGATCTTTTCGAGCAACGCCAGGAATTGTTGCAGGCGGTGTCACATGAAATCGGGACGCCGTTGGCGCGCATGCGCTTTCACATCGAACTGCTGCGAAATCTCGTGATGGACGATGCGCAACGGCAACGGCTGAATCAACTGGACGATGAGCTATGCGAGCTGGACGAACTGGGACAGGAGCTGATCGACTGGGTGGAAGCGGATGCCGCCGTATTGAAACCGGTGGAAATGGATCTGTGCTTTTCTTTGGAAGTCCTGGCTGAGATTGAAGGAAATCACTGCCCACCCGGAAAGAACATCACGTTGCAATTGCCCGATAAATCGGAATCATACACGATTTCGGCGGTTCCCACCCATTTCGAACGCGCCATTGAAAACCTGCTGCGCAACGCAGTACGCTATGCCGAAAAGCATGTCACGATCGAAGTAAAAGACGAAGGAGAGCACGTTGTTGTCTCCATTCGGGACGACGGCCCCGGCATTCCCGCCGATTTGCGTCAGAGCGTATTGGAGCCGTTCTCGCGCATTGAGGCCAGCCGTTCGCGCCAGCAGGGCGGCGTCGGCCTGGGACTGGCCATCGTATCGCGT
This sequence comes from Myxococcota bacterium, assembly GCA_965140415.1. Classification (GTDB taxonomy): domain Bacteria; phylum Myxococcota_A; class SURF-8; order SURF-8; family SURF-8. The sequence goes on along the minus strand of OZ223209.1, from coordinate 303,145 downwards.
ATCGTACAGCGACACGGCGGGAAGATCTGGATCGAAGACGCCCCCGAGGGCGGAGCGAGCATCCTCACGAGTTGGCCCAAAACAAACTCCGGACCCTTTGATTCACAACCCACGGCATAGAACCTGCCCTGCTTTTTGTACCGGTTGCGCTGGATTTTTCCCGCGTTCGTGCTACGATAGCGCATCATGAAACAGCGTAATGCCTTGTAAAACTCGAATCAGGGAGATGGATAATGCGAATCGCTAACGGATGGCGCGGCTCTGCGGCGTTGTTTATTTTCTGTCTGACTCTGTTATTTGTCGGTTGTAACTCCGATACGGATTCCGGCGCAGATGGCGACAGCGATCTGGAACTGGACGGCGATTCGACTGTCACGGATTGCCTTTGTGGGGTTGAACCTTCCAGTGCAAGTGCGTTCGGTTACGTGCCGATCACATTACAACTTTCCCAGACGGATATCGAAGCACAGGATATCGACGCGTTAACGGTCGGTGGCATTCCGGCGATCGATCTTGAAGTCACCGAATCCGGCGATCTGACGATTATGGTGCAAGGCCACCCGCAGGGAGGCGCAGTCGAGATTGAACTTTCCAGAGGAGGAGATACTGTTCCGCTAGGTACCTGCTTTACCTATGATACGCCAACCGAGCCGGAACTTGCGCGCGTGGTGGCCTTTGGTGCCAGCCTGACGCAGGGTGTGCAGTGCGGCGTTCCCAGTTACCAGGGTTCCTTGATGAGTCCGGCAGCGCAGGTGGCGCGTCAGCTTGGAGCCTATATGCCGCTGCCATTATTGAAACCCGGCCTCTTTCCGCGTATCAGTTCTGAGCAGATCGGTCCTGCGCCCGAGTGCCGCGTGCCCGCCACGGCGGATCATATTGTCGGAGCGTTGAGCAGCGTCCTGCCGAAATTCACCGATCCCGACACTGGAGATTTTTCCTTCCATAACGGGCTGCTTAGCCCCGAACTGGAACCGGCGAATCTGGCGGTAGGCAACACCATTGTCGGTGAAATGCTGCACGGTCCCGATCAAGGCAATACCGGCGGTGTACTGCTAAGCCACATGGTATTCGATCCCCATGCGGAAATTCTGGATCCCGTGCAGGGTGCGCAACTCGATCACGTGCTGGATCAGTCGCCCAGCCTGATATTGACGACCGATCTCTTTGGCAACGATGTCATCTGGGGGTTGGGTGGCGGCAATCAGATCGACTTCTCGCTGTCCACACCCATCGATGAACTGCGCACGAATCTGGCGGATGTGTTGCAGGTGCTGGCCGATAGTGGAGCGGATGTGTTTCTGGGAACGCTGCCGCGCCCGAGCGTACTGCCAAGCGCCATCGATCAGGGGGCGCGTTCGCTGGAAGCGGGCATGACGCCCGCCGAAATCAGCGCCGATATCGCCTCTGTGGACGAACTGGGTGCACAGGCCAACGCTGCCTTGCTGGAACTAGTGGAACCCTATGATAATATTCATGTTGTCGACCTTTTTGGCTGGGCGGAAGAAATTGCCGAAAACGGATTGACGGTCGGCACGGAGCAGCTTGGCGTACAAAAGTTCGGTGGTCTGGTCGGACTGGACGGCACCCACTTTACCAATACCGGCTATGCCGTAGTCGCCAATCTCTACCTGGAGGCAATCAACGAATGGCTGGGAACCGACTATCCGCTGGTCGATCTGGAAGCGGTATTGGCTGCCGATCCCGAATCGCCCGCCGCCATTAAGAGCATGGGTCTGGACGCCTGCAACCGCGTCAATGAGTTTTTATCCGGACGCTGAAGGATCGATTGACGAATACAAACGTCCCTTAGTGTTGCACGCCATTCAATGCGTCAACGACATCGAACAGATTACCGAGCGAATAAAAATCGACCGTGATGAAGTTGGGTAGCTGGCCGCTTTCTTGCTGGCACTGCTGTGCGCGTGAGAGGAAAAACGGATTGCTATTGGCTTGTTCGGCTTTAGTCGCATCGGGTAAATCGAAAGCGCCGTAAAGGATGTGATTCAGGATGAACAACTCGTTTTGCCGGTCGCCGCGTAGAATTCGACACGTGAAATCTTCCTGCTCCATCACCTGCCATGGTGTGTCCCAGCAATAATCCCAGACATAATGAAAGTCCGGCACCGTTGACGTCTGATCGTCTGTAAAAACGACCAAGCGGGTTTCCGCATCGATCATCTCATTTAAACTCGGCCAGTCATTTTCCTCCGATTTCCGAAACAGCATGGAGGACAACCCAACTTGCTCAAACATGGCAAAGATAGCGTCGCTGTCTGCATAGCTTTCCAGTATCAAGGTACAGATCTCGTTCGGGTTCTCGTCCATGAAATCCTTGAACAGTTGCAGCGCATCACGCAGCAGAATCTTTCCGAACAGGCAGTCGCCGTGGCAAAGGTGCAATTCGTTTTCATAAAGATAGACATCCAGCATGAAGCCACGAACACCATCTTGCAATTGACGCGGAATCGGCAGGTATTGATTGGCAGCCACCCAGCCATCTTGTTCGTTGCTCATTGCATTGTGGCTGGTGGCGTAGGCGACTTCGTTATAGCGGCGCTCGCACAATTCGGTAAACCCATTGCAGCGCCGGGGAGTTGGTGCGCTCTCTGCTTCCGGTTCGATATCCGGTTCCGCTTCCAGATCCAGGTCACCATCGGAAGATTCATCCCATTCGGAATCATCGCCTTCATATGAAGGAGAGTCATCCGAGTGGCAGCCCAACAGCAGTAGTGTTATGGAAAGACAAAGCAGGAAGAAACGGTAGAACAACAGACAACGGAACATCTTGAATCCTTTCCCTAAGACGGAAAGGACACGATTACCCGCAAGCCCCCGATTGTCAAGAGTTTCCATATTTCTTCAAGTGGTTAGGGTGCATCACAAGATATTGCGATTGGCTTTGAAAACGGGAATCATTGGCCAAGCGAAGTGAAACGGAGCATGCCCATGTGGCTCTTGATGACCACGGGCAAGTCTGCGGCTTAGCCCGCGCCACCCAGAAATCATACAGGTTTGCAACTTCTTGTGATGCTGCCCAGCCGGTGAAGCGTGTGAATAATACTTGGATTCCATCTGCGCTTCTACGTTATAATAACTCATCGAAAAGCGGCCAGCGAGAAACAAGCAACCCGAGGGAAGGGGACTTTGTATTGGACAGTTATTCCGGTGATCAAGTTGCTCGTACAAACATTTTCATTCTGTTTGTCCTGCTCGTTTGTGCCATGGCGGCTTATTTTCCATCCTTATCCGGGAATTTCGTATTCGATGACCATGAAGCGCTGCTTAACAACCCAACGGTTGCGGAGCTTCAATGGTCGGACCTGCTGAGTAGCAACTGGTTCACCTATGCCCGGACTTTCAGGCCGCTGACCACGGCCAGTTTCATGCTCGAGAAGCAGATTTTCGATTTCAATCCCTTCGTCTTCAGACTGAACAATATTCTGCTGCACGCTCTTTCGGCCTTTTTGCTTTTCCTGCTGGCGCGGCGCTTTTTCGATCGAATCCCGGCCTTTGCCTGTAGCCTGCTTTTTCTATTGCATCCCGTACTGGCGGAAAACGTGAATCCCGTCGTCGGACGAGCGGAAATTCTATGTACGATTTTCGCTCTGCTGCTTGTTATTGTCTTGTTGAAATTTCCGCAAGCAAGCAAGCGTGTGGCACTGGCGGCTGCCCTATTGTATCTCTGCGCCATCCTGGCCAAGGAAAACGGAATCACGTTGATCGTTCCGGCCCTTGCCCTCATCTGGTTTCCCGACCAACGAAAGGGCGGGCGCATTGCCTCTCAAGCAGCCTGCACGCTGTCACTGATTGCAGTCGCCTTGGCCTACCTGCTTTATCAGAGGCTGCTCTTCGGTGCTTTCGAAGGCAGCCAGGTGCCTCTGGTGGACAATCAACTGCATGAACTTCCGAGACTTGAAGCCTGGTGGGCCGCTCTCGGACTTCAATTGAATTATCTGATGCATCTCAGCGGGTTCGCCGGTGCTCGAGCGGACTTCACCTATCCGGTAACCGGAATCCCCCCTGCCTGGCAGGGAGGCGCTGCGCTGCTGTTGTTGCTTGCATACGCACTTGCTACATGGAAGGTCTGGAAAAAGAAACCGGGCCATCTGTGGATGATGCTCTGGTATCCGGCCACCTTGAGCCTGGCTTCCAACATGGTCATACTGGCCTATTGCATTTTCGCTCCCCGTTTTCTTCATCTCCCGCTGGTCGGCGTCATGCTGTTGCTGGCTTGGGGTTTGCAACAGGTACAAGCTAATCGGCGGATCGCCAGGCTCGCTTTTGCCGCTGTGATCCTGCTTTCACTCATCTGGGGCGCAAAAGTTCATCTGCGATCGCTGGACTGGCAGGGCGACGGCACGCTCTTTGCTGCCGACTCGATGAGCGATAGGGCCACTTTGCGCGTCGATGTCACATTGGCCACGTGGTTGTCGGAACACCGGTTGATCGAGGCCGCCGAGAAGCAGTGCGTAAAAATGTTACCCAGAATCGATAGCGCATTGCGATCGGAACGCGCATGGACGAAAACCGATCGTGAATTTCTGGCGAACGCGAATAGTGTCTGCGGTCGGATTCAACTCAAGCAGGGAAATCCTGCGGCGGCCCAGATCCTGTTCCGGAAGGCTTATGAGATTCAGCCTCATGGCATGTTCCGTTTCCACCTTGCCCAGGCCCTGGCGGCGCAGGGTGAAACGAATCAGGCCGTCTCGGTGCTGGAAGATCTGCTGCAAGAGCCCGGTGAAGCGGATCGACCGGATGAAGAAATCAGAGCCTATCTGGAAAGCCTGAAACGGTCAAATCATCACTGACTGCGACCGGTTGCTTCGAATCCATTCGCCGAATGCCATAAAAGCAGAAGGGAGCCGGTTGCGGCTCCCTTCGTTACGTTTACGATGAGGTATCGTCGGCTAGTAGATCACCAGCGACAGATCCAGTCCGCCCGGATAGGCGTAAGAGACATATGCGTCGTAGCCGTAAACCATCAAGCCCACCTTGCTGCTTGCGCTTAAGGTGTGCGCACCATCGGAGATGCTCATCTCCATGCGATAGGCGTTGCGGCTGCCGATCTGCGTGAAGCTGGTCTGCAAGGGCGAACCGTCCAGCGTGATTTCCACCGAAGGATTTGTCGTCAACAGCGTCAGATAATCGATGGCGTAGGTGCTGGGTACCAGGAATACGTATTCTTTGCGATATTGTTCCACCGGCGGAATCAGCACGAAGGCCGGATCGCCGTAGCCCATACAGTACATGTTGTTCAGACAGATCTTACCTTCGGGGCATTGTAACCCACCCTGGCAGGAAGGCACGCAATAGCCACCGGCATCGTAACAGATTTCACCACTACCGCAACCGGCGTAACAGGGTACTAAATTGATACCCCAGAAATCCTGTCCAACTAAAAACTGGCCGATCATCACCGGATGCTCGGCGTTGGTCATCAGGATGAAATCGTCGCGCGTTTCGATGATGCAGCTCTCGCCGCGATCCAAAGGACCGGTACAGGCCTGATTGTGGAAGGGGCTGGACTGGTTATTGACTTCCGGTACGGTAGTGATGACCGTTTCATCCTGCAAGGCGACGATCTTATACAGGTTAGGTTGCTCGGTGCTGCCGGTATTTAGCGGCGTGTGCATTTTGGCGGCGATATACTGGGTGGTCCAGGATTCGGTCGGGAACATCTGCTGTTCCAGATGGTCACAGGCCCAGCGATAATGTGGCACGAATTCGCACTCGTTACCGGCGTAAACCGCCACCGGTGCGCTGGTATGAATTTCCGTTCCGGTCAGTTCCTGCCCCAGGCAGTATTGCTTAATCGTGGTATAGGGACTCGATTCCGTCACGCAGGTACTCTGATCGATCAGGCTGCTGTCCGAACTGCTGATCACTTGCAATACTTCACCGCGATTCAAGGTGTACGTGTATTCCTGTCCCGGTGACATGGCCTGCACGCCGCTGCCGGAAGCCGTCTCACCGGAAGGCTTGATCGTAACGGTTGTACCGGTTTCGGTGCCGACGATGGTGTAGAAAGAATTACTGGCAGAAAACGTGATGTTGTCGGCGGAGCGATACCAGGTGCGATAGTTCATAACCATATACTCTTCGCCGAGTACGTGAGTCGGTAACAACAGCGAAGCATCATTGGTATTGGCGTAGGTGGAGCCGATCACGGCGGTGAGCGGATTGAACTGGTAAACCGTAACTGGTACGGTGGAACTCAAACGAAACGCGGAATTGGCCTTGTAGCTGTTCACGCGGTCATCGTAGGGCAGGCGGATGGTCTTTTGCTGGCCGGGCTGGATCGTTACGACCTTGTTGAAAATGCCTTTTTCAATGGTGATGGTCGCCGTATAATCCTCGTTGGTATTGGCCACGACAACCGCGAATTCGGATTCCTGACCTTCTTTGAAGTCGTCGTCCACTGAATTGGGCAGGGCGATGGGCCAGTATTCGCAGCCGATGTAGGAATCGGTGGCTTCGGCCATGTCGCACAGATCCATGCATTCGCCGTTGTGGCATTCCTTGCCTTCGACCGAGTTCGGATCGCAGGGAGTCAGGCCCGTCAGGTAGCCGTCGCCGGTGGCGTTGCATTGCTTGATGTTGTGCAGATCCTCGCAGTAATATTCATTGGGCGTACAGACACTGGTAGAAACGCCGCAGCCGTCTTCGGAATTGGTAACGCAGGTCAGGCCGCTGGGGCAGTCTTCCGGCGGCAGGTAACCGTTGCCGGAAGTGTTGCACCACTGAATGCGGCCATCCTCGGCGCAGCGGAAATCCTCACCCGGCTCGCAGGCCGCTTCGGCGCAATGATCGACGATGCACTCGGTGCCCGCCGGGCAGTTCAACGGAGTGGACCAGTCGCTGCCGTCGGCGTTGCAGGTTTGCAGGCGTGGCGGATCGTCGTCGGTGCAGCGGGTTTCCGTAAGCGGTTCACAGACCCATTCGCCCTCGTTGATGCAGCGGCCTTCGAAGCAGCGTTGACCCTGCAAGCATTCGGTGGGATCTTCCCAGCCATCGCCGGCGGCGTTGCAGGTCACCACGCGCCCCTGATCGTCGCAGCTTTTTTCCGTTTCCGGCTCGCACAACTGGGAGACGCACTGGCCGTTGGAACAGAACAGATCGTCGCCGCAGGCGGAATCCACCCAACCGTCGCCGGTGGCATTACAGGTTTGCAGGGTGTTTTCGTCCTTGCAACGGGTTTCGACGTCCGCTTCGCAATCGTTGGTTACGGTTTTGTCGACGCAGTCGCCATCTTTGCAGGTTTTGCCTTCGCCGCAGGGAATGGGATCGGCCCAGGAGCCGTTTTCGCATTCGATGGTGCTGTCACCCTGGCAGCTCATCTCGCCGTTGGTGCAGTCGCCGGAGGGGCCGGTCTGCCCGCAGAGGTAGCCATCCGTGCCCAACAGGCAGGCGACGAAGCTGTCGCAATCGCTCTTTTCGACACAGCAATAGCTGGCCGTGCCGCCCACGGTGGAGAACCAGTATTCCGGATCTTCACAGGCTGCGGTGCATTTTGCGGTCGTGATGCCGACTTCCGGCGCACAAGCCACCACGCGCATGCAGAAGGGCAGACAGCTGCCGGTCGCCGCATCCGTATCGCTATCACCGTCTGCGGGGTCCGCATCGGAACCGGAACCGCAGCCGAATAGCATCAGAGCCAGACACAACAACACAACCTTTACCAACCAGCGTTTCTCTTTCATCGCTTATCCTCCGAAACAGGTCTACTCCCAGTCAGTTCGTGAGTATGTTCGATCTGGACTTGGCTGTAAAGTATTAATTGATGATTTCAAGTATCGCGAGACAACCTTTCGTAATCGGTTTTGGCGATAGATGTTTTCTGAATTCTGTGGCAGTGGTGCGTAAGCCCAGCGTTATTGTTGACGTTTTTAGCCGGACTCACGTCTCGTCGTTATAAAATGACATCGCGATAGGTATCGCCAAATTCGCTCGATACCCAGTAAAGAATCAGGGGGTGTTGGCTGTCGGCGGATACCGGAAGGTGGCCGCAAACATATCGCGATTTCCATAAATGGGAAGTCCCTGTCCCGGCACGAATTCAATCCATCCCTGATAAATCCCCCCGATGGCGATTCGCTGTTCGCCTCCTAAAGCCAAGGAAGAGAGTGTGTTTGTACTGGTGTTGCCGAAAGCCTTTCCCCATGCAATGCTTCCATCCGCTTCGAAAAGAACCAGGAAAATGTCGCTGCCTCCGGGACTGACCATGGGCGAATCCAAACCAAAATCCAAAGTTCCCGAAAAACCACCAGCCCAGATGATTCGGTTTTGGGAATCCGTATGCACCGGTCCGCCGAACTGGTTGCTGCCATCGCCGTATTGTCTTGAAGACAACGCGCTGCCGTCCGAATCCAGAACGGCATAGAAAAGATCCGCCCCCCCTGTGGACGTGAGTGTGTCGTCGAAGGTAATCGTCCCATTGAAATAACCGGTTACAATCACCTGCCCGTTCTGACCTACTGCCACACCGTTGAGCATCTCGTCATCTGCGTCGCCGTACACATGCGACCAGATGTGGCGACCGGTGTCGGTAGCGTATTTGGCTACGAAGATATCGTACAAGCCTTCTTCGGGTAAGGTGTTTCCGCCCACATCCATGTCACCGCTAAAATAACCGCCGAGAATCACCGATTCCGTGCCATCCAGCGCAAGCGCCATTCCATCCTGGTAAGAACCACTGTTTCCGTAGCCTTTCGACCATTGTAGATCGCCGGAGGAATTGAACTTGGCGAGGTAAATGTCATTCCCGCCATGGGAAGTCATTTCACTGTTCACTGTCGTTCCGAAATTGATTGTTCCCTTGTATTGGCCGGTAATGTAAATATTGTCCGCACTATCAGTGGCTACATCCTGAATGCCGTCGAAATCCGTGCCGCCGAAGGATTTTGCCCATGTGAAAGTTCCATCGGCTTCGAATTTGGCCAGGTAGATATCCAGGCCACCATTGCTTTGAACGTAGCCTGTCGTATCGGCTGTAAAACTGAATCCACTGGTAAAGGTTCCGGTTAGAATCAGATTGCCCATGGAATCAACCGTTAGATCCACACCGTTTTCCGTACCGGTGGAACCGAACTGTTTCACCCAATCCGGGTCACCGTTCGGTTTGAGTTTGATCAGAATCAGATCCTGCAATCCGGCGCTGGTGTACTGGGTTCCATCGATTTGCAGGGTGGAGTCGAAATCACCGAGGAAATAGGTGGAGCCATCGGGCGCGATGGCTACGGCTTTGCTCAAATCGTTTGAGCCGCTGCTGCCATATCCGTTGGCCCAGATCGGAATCGGAGGTGTGGTTACCGTGTCGGATTCCTCTTCTTCATCGGGGTCTTCTTCCGCTTTTTCTTCATCCAAGTCCCCATCCGTGACGATATCGCCATCCGTTTCCACATCGCCGTCGATGACCTGATCTCCATCGATTTCATCATCGCCATCGACAACGAAATCCCCGTCTGCATCGGTATCGCCATCAATGACCACGTCTCCGTCTGCTTCCACGTCGCCATCGATGATCACGTCTCCGTCTGTTTCCACATCGCCATCAACTACTTTGTCGCCATCAATAACCACATCACCGTCAATTTCCTGATCGCCATCCGAAACAGCGGGCGGTTCGACCACGACCAATGACCAACTGCGATATAATCCCGCACCGGAATCGCCTTCCAGCGCCAACAGAAACGTCCATTGATCCCCAATTTCCAATTTGTCGCTTAGCTGGCCTTTCAAATGAACGACGCCTTCTGTCAGCGATGCAGGAATCCGTTTGTAGGCAACATTTCCCGGTGTACTGACGATCACGGAACGGACGTCTCCTTCGAAATCGGAACTCAAGCTCAGTTCGAAAGAAGCTCCCGCCCACAGCGATTCGGGACCGGCAACTTCGGCGATCTGCGGCATTTCGGAGCCGCCCTTTCCATTGGGACGGCCACTCTCGAATTCATCTTCGTTCTCGATCACCAGCGCTTCGATATCGCTGCCCACGGAAGCTTGTTGGGGATCTTCGTCCAATACGGTGATTTCGTACGTTTGATACTGACCGGTAATGCCGTTTTCTGTCTGCAATGCAAAGTGCAGTTCAAATGGTTTTCCGCGCAGTTCGGCATCCGCCGTCAAGCGTCCAAACAACTCGAAGATGCCTTGTGAAAGACCACCCTGCACCACGATGTACTTTGAAGCACCCTTGACCCACACGATCGCCCGGCTGACGTCTTCCATAGCTGCAAAGCCGCTTTGCAGACTGAATGCGAAAGCCGCACCAAGCCGCAGGTCCGTTCCGTCGATGTCGTCGATCTGGGGGATTTCCTCGCCGGATTCACCCTCCGGCGGTTCGCCGTCTTCCACCACGCCATCTTCGAAATCCAATGCATCGGTCAAACGGTCGGAAAGCTCATCGGCGATATCGGATGCATCGGTATCCGAACTGCAACCGCTCAGCCACACCAGTGACAACAAAATGATGGACCAGATTGCCAGATGCCTTCTCGTTCGTTCCATAGTACCCCTCCAATCACCGCTATGGTGCTTTTCTCCGTATGTCTGTGCTTCCAATAAATGCGATCCGATCGTAGCACGGAAATCGGTTGACAATCAACCGATTACGCCAAATCGTCGCCTGTTTCCGACTTGCAAATATAGACGAAACTTTCACCGGATTATTCACGAATTTCCATTTTCGGAATACGGATCGAGAAGAAGCGGTTAAAGTAATAAAGTGGTGTCGACGTGGTTGCACACTTTGTTAGCATGCACCTTTTACATTTAATGTAAAATATGCTAGAATTGCGCGTCTGGCGATTACTGAACAATCAGGCTCTGATACCTACCTGTTTTCAGGGCTTTTACTACCCGCCAGTGCAACCTTTTTGTAAGTAAAGGAACCTGGTATGACCCGTTTCGTTTATCTTCTCGTTTTGTGCAGCCTGTTGCTTCTTCCCGGCAATGCCGGAGCGTATGAAAACTGGGAAGAAGAATTAAGCTCCACCCGTGCGGAAATCGACATGGCGCGCCCTTTGGGAATGGGACGGGCTTTTCTTGCCATCGCCGAGGGTATCCCGGCCTATCTGTACAACCCGGCAGGTATCGCACAACGACAGCAATACCTTATCGGCATCGATACCGCGTTTGAACCCACCGGAAAATCCTGGGCCGCCAGCGCCGCATTGCTCGATTCGATTACAAGCGCCCTGTGCATGGAAGTCGGCTATACCTATAGCGGTTACGATTCCAAAGCTTTATGGCCGGATAAACTGCAATTGATCTCCGCCGACGAGCGGCGCGAATACGCCAATTTCTATGAAGATATCCTGGATATCCAAGCGGTGGGAAACCTGACCAGTCCGTATAAAGACGCCACCGTTCATCGGCATATCGTACGCTCTTCCATTGCTGGAGCCATCAACCAGTATTTCATGATGGGCACTACGGTCAAGTATGCCTACGTCGACCGCCCCGACCGTCATAACGTCAATGCCGCCACGGTGGATGTTGGCATCATGTTCCGCACCGATTTCGGCCTGCAAGGCGGATTGGTCGGTTATAATCTGGTTCACGCAGCCTACAATCTCTGGCCGTTGAAATTGGGTATCGGTCTGGCGTATACGATTACAGATGAGTTCTACATTACTTACGATCAACTCGTGATTTTCGATGTCTACCAGGAAAAAACCAGTCCGCTCAAAGAATCAGATGACGACAGCGATGTGGTGGTTACTCCCGACTACGAAAACCCCAGTCCGGTACAAAAAAGCACTGTGCTCGGTTTCGATTATGAAGACGGTACCAAAATCGACTGCCGCGCGGGAATCGAGTACATCATCATGAAAATGGTGCCGCTGCGTGCAGGTTACGAATACGACCAAATCAAAGAAAACCACTATGTGGGAGCAGGCATCGGCTATCACAGCCAGAAAGTTTTGTTCGACTTGTCCTATAACCAGGGTTTGGTGGATAAAACCGACCGCATGTTTTCGTTGAGCCTGGCGTTTACGATCTGACCGGCTCGTGTGGCAGCGACTTAAAAACGCACTGATTCGGCTGGTTTGCCTGTTGGGGATATGGGCTTACACGCGCTTGCTGTGGCCGTTTAAAGCGTTGTGGATTGCAGGATTGGCCCCGCTGGTTTACTTCGCTGCGGGCAAGGAACGTCGCCTGGCGCTGGAAAATCTGCAACTTGCTTATCCCGATTGGTCTTTGAGACAACGCAAAGCGCTTGTCAGAAGCATGACGCGCCACCTCGCTCGTTCCTTGTTCGAGGCGCTGGAATTGCTGCGAAAGCCGGAAAAGCAGTTGGATTCCGTGGATTTGGATGACGCCGTTCTAAAGATGTTGCGCGAGCGACTGGCCGACGGACGCGGGTTGCTGTTTATTACCGGGCATATTGGAAACTGGGAACTACTGGCGGCGGCATTATGCCGCGCCGGGCTGCCGCTGCACGGAGTGGTGCGAAAAAGCTACGATGCGTTACTGGACCGTTTCGTCAAGCAGTTTCGGGCCGGTTACGGCTTGTTACAGATCGACCGGGACGATCCCGACTTGATGGCGAACGTTCGTCAAGTGCTCGATAATGGAGGAATATTGCTCGTCCTGCTGGATCAGCACACGCGGGGACGCAGCGTGCAGGCCGGCTTTTTCGGGCAACCGGTGCAAGTTCCCAGCGGCGCTTTGGCTCTGGCTGTCAGGCAACACGCGCCGATTGTGGTGGGTGCGCTACAGCGTGAAGGAAAGCAGCATAAAGTTGTATTGGACACCCTGTTGCAACCCGATGCACAAGCGGATCTACAGCAGCAGTGTCAACTGCTTGGGCAACAAGTGACGACCTCGCTGGAAGCCGTGATTCGGCGACATCCCGAGCAATGGGTCTGGTTTCACGATCGCTTTAAAACGAGCGCCGACAAACAATCGACCCCCGCCGAGCATATGGGAAGCTAACCCGCCTTTACGGCTGGTTTTTTTCATGGGATCACGAGCTTGACAAGGCGCAACCGATTCGCTAGATTAGGGACGCTTTGGTTCCAATTTGTTGAATTTTGAAGTGGAGATGGATCATGCCGAAGATCAAAATTGAGCGCGAGCATAGCCTGGACCGTTCCGATTTGGAAGATCGTGTAGAAAAGTATCTCGTTTTATTGCGCGACGATAAAATGAAAATGGTCAATTTCGACTTCAAATGGAGCCCGGACCGTAAACGTGTTGAACTGACCGGATCGGGATTTTCCGGTGAAACGATCGTCGAAGACAAGTACGTCTCGATTTTCGTCGATATGAAACTGATGCTTGCACCGTTTAAAAAGCAGGTCGAGGATGGACTGAAAAAGGGACTGGACAAGTATCTGGCCTAAGTCCGACTCTCTGCGAACCTATTGGCTACCGTAAAGGAGCGGAATTCCATGAAGCGATCGATCCTATTTCTGACCCTCGTGTTTTTCGTGGTCGGGCTTTTTGCGTGCAGCGAAGGCTCCAAACCTAAGACCAAGGATCCCCTGGAGGCGTTGACCTACCAGTACCTGCAAACCGTCAAGGTCAAGGACTGGGACAAGGCCTATGCGATGTTCTCCGAGGAAACGCGGAAATATTATCCGCAGAAAACCTACATCGAAGACGCTACTACGCATGTGCTGCCGAAAGTCGACTCGGTGTACGTCACCAGGATCGAAAAGCATAAGCTGGATGCCGTGGTGGAAACCAAGTTCAAGCCCAAGTCGAGTTGGGCGACTTACAACACGATGGAATCGGCGCTGATCAAGTTGAACTTCGTATACCAGAACGGCAACTGGTACATCCACGAGCCGGAGATCGTGTCCAAGGGCATGGAAGAAGAAGCCAAGCAGGCCGAGCGCAAAGCCCGCGTGGACAAATGGGGCAAGATGATCAAGCTGAACAATTTCAGCGTAGAAAACAAGATCACCGACGAAGGTCCGATGCTTGTCTTCCACGGCGAAGTGGAAAACGTCGGCGACGAAGCCGTCGAAATGGTGATGGTCATGGTCGATTTCTTCGATGGCAAAGGCAACAAGGTCTACAACGTCATCGTGGTTCCGGTGTACGTGTCGCCGCGCCAGGAAATGAGCGCGCTGGCTCCCAAGTCCAAAAAAGATTTCCAGCAGACGCTTTCCAGCGAAATCCCCGACACCTGGTCGGGTAAGGTTGACTACTACGTACATGATGCCGGGCCGATGCCGAATAACCGCTAAGCCTTTTTCCGATGATTCAAGCGGGGCCGCAACGCCCCGCTTTTTTAATGGACGGAATACATATTATTGGTAGATCAAGAACTGTTGCAAAACAGCTGTCCTACACGATAGAGCATGACCCCAAGTACGGGTTTGAAAGATGCGTCAATCTCCCAACAAAATCGATGTGACTTCGCTCGTTCAATGGCTTGTGCTGTTGATTCTACTGGCGATTGCGTCCTGGTGGCGTTTGCATGACGGACCGATGGCGCATTCGGATACGGTACGGGATCTGTTTATGGCGAGCGAATGCATCGGTGCTGAAGGATGCCATCTCATTGGCCCGCCCACCTCTTTTGCCGGTTTCCAGGGCGGCTTTTACCTGTTGCATCTGGCTTTCTGGCAATCGCTTGGACTTTCGGTATTCGGAATATTCACCCTCACCAGCATCAGCAAAGTGTTTGCCTGTGTGTTGGTTGGAGGGCTGGCTTCCCTGCTATGGGGACGTTGGGCTGTATTGTGGACGGGACTGGCTGCATTTATTCTGTTTTTCAGTAATCCAAATGAAGCGGCCACGCTTTGGAATCCATCTTTGGTACCACTGCTTTCAAGCGGATTTTTCCTGTCACTGGCATTGGCTACACTCACTCGGCAACAAGGTTTCTGGTTTGCGAGTGCCGCGATGCTATCTCTGCTTGTGCAAACTCATCTTGTCTCAATGTTGCTGATTCCCTTCTTGATTTTGGTGTTTTACCAGTTCCCACCGGATAGAAAAATCGTTACGGCAATTTTAAGCGCGTTGTTGTTTCTCTTGCTGTTTCCACTGTTTTCCAAAGATGCGATTTTGGCACTCCTGTTAATGGGGGACATCGGTTTAAAATCCGGAGTCGCTTCGCTGCAACCCTGGCTTTTTGCCGTCTGGATGTTTGCCCTGATCGCATTGGTTGCAATGGTTGTGAAATCACGGCGTTTCAAGAATCAGCGGAAGCAGGTTCAGTGGATAATATTAGTTGTTGGCGGCGGTTATCTGGCGAGTGTTTTCGGTGGATTCATGCTGTTTCACCAGCCTGCGGAAACCCGTTATCTGTCACCGGTTTTTCCAATTCTTGCCCTGCTTCCGGTTGCACTATACGATTTGCTGCAAAGGAAAATTCCTGCTTTCAAATACAGAGGTTGGATTGAATATGCATTAGCAGCCGTTTTTGCATTGGCTTTTCTTTATTTTCAGCATCAACAGGCTGCCATTCCTCGTCCGATCACCTTTACCCAAGTCAAAACAGTCGCAGAAGATTTAACGGAAATGGGAATTGACGACTATGCCGAAGTGTTCCAGCGAATCCGTTCGCCGCAATGGCGCGGATTATTGGGCGGCTTGCAACTGTTTTTACCTGCGAAAACGAAACCGGAATCCGTTACAGCAGAAGTTAAAAAGCCTTTGCTCGTTTTCACGGAAATGAAGCCGTCTCAAGATTGGGATAAGTTGAAAACCCCGTCGGATTGGAAAGTTACACGCTTATCCGACGAGAACCGTTTGATCGTAGCCCCCGCCACTTCCGATTTTGTTGTGACCGGAAGGCAACAGTTCTGTGAATTTGACAATGAAACGAGTTGGCAGGATGTATCGGTAAAGTGGAATGGAAAACGGGACGGCTATCCCAGGTTAAACACGAGTGGTCCATGCAGACCGGAAAAAACGGAATGGCAGAGTCTGCGCTTACGGATAAAGATCTTGACGGACGATGAGCTATTCATCTGCCCGTTTGGGAAAGAACGCGAAATTCAACTGCAAAGCTTATCAGGTCTGCAAGGCGGACCTTTCGATTCGGGACGTAGCTGGTATCTCGAAGCCGGACAGAACGGAAAAGAAGGCATTGTCGAGCTGCGCGTAAAAAGCAAGTATGTATCGAGTATGGGACCGGTAGAATTGCTTAGCTGGCGGCAGGATAAAGAAGCGCTGCCGACGTTATTGAAGTAGCAGGAACGCGAATGTTGGGAGCCGATACAAAGAAAACCTCGCAACGTATCCGCCAGTTTTCCTGGCGCGTGGGGATGCTTGTGACCTGTTGGTTTGCAATGATGACCGGTTTGCTTCAGGCTGAAACGATCGAAGAAAATAGCTACTGTCTTCCTCCCGATGTGCAAAAAGAATTTCTGCAACGATTCCAGACAATTCAACAAACAAAAACCACCGAATTCAAAGTCTTTGACCTCAACGTGCAGGCCCATAGCTTATCGCTCACCATTCTTTCCGGAGAACGACAATTGCTCTTGCGTGCGCATCGCCCGAGCGGAAACCAGAAAAACGACTGGCAAATCTTCGCCTACAGCGCCAGTCCTCCCACTTTAAGCAGCGAAATTCCAGCGCCCTTGTGGCAACTGCTGCATGAGATCGACAAAAACTGGGAGCAGTCCCCTTGGGTGACTTGCGGTCGGCCTCGCGATCCGAATCAGCAAGAACAAAAACCTTCCTTCTCCGGTTCCGACGATTCTCCCATTCCGTCGCTACCCGAATCGGAAGTTTTGCTTTTTCGGGTGGCAACACAGTACGTCATGATTGCCTATGGCGTAACAGCCTTTGTTTTACTGCTGTTTTTACTGTATGCATTGCGGCTTGCCCTTCGCAAATCACCCCCCGATTCGCAATGATTTACAAAACTTGAACCAACGGACCCTTTACAAGCCATTCGGCTTAGGCTATATATTGATACTGATTCGACAAGAGAACGGAAAGCAACCAATGATGCGACTTCTAAAGGACCGTAACAGCACCACGAATAGAAAACCACGCGCGGTAAGAGCGCTGCGCCTGGGATATAACCCGAATTCCAGTTCGCTGGGTATCAGCATGACGTTACTGGTTTGGGGTTCCATGGCAGTCGCGATACTGGCTCCCGTCGCGGCTGGTGCGGTGAGATTGTTCGTTCACAAAGACAAAGCGAGTTGATTGGGCACATAGCGGCAGAGAGTCATCTACCACGACTGGCGCAAGGGGAATGAATTGCGGATACTTGCACTTGAACCTTATTATGGCGGATCACATAAATCCTTTGTGAAAACGCTACAGAAAAACTCCCGGCATGAAATTCTCGCCGAAACGATGCCGCCCCGTTTTTGGAAATGGCGGCTTTCCGGTGCGCCGTTTTTATTTGCCGACAAGTTTAAAAAAGACAATGAAAAGCTGGACCTGCTGTTGTTCAGTAACGCCATCGACGTCGCCGCGTTTGTTGCACTAGCCGGTCATCGCGCCGCGCAATTACCTAAAGTCACCTATTTTCACGAAAACCAAATCGTGTATCCGCTTTCCGAGCACGATCAGCCCGACGTGCACTTCGGCATGATCAATATCAACAGCGCCGCCGTCAGTGACGCCGTCTGGTTCAACTCCGATTTTCATCGACGCACTTTCCTGGATGCCATCGATCCGTTTCTTTCCCAGTTCCCGGATTTCGTGCCGACTCACGTTTCCGGTGAAATCGAAGAAAAAAGCAGCGTGATGCCGATACCGATCCGCCCTCTGCCGGAAGCGGAGCCGGTCGTTCCCAAAGGGAATGCCCTGCGCATTCTCTGGAATCATCGTTGGGAATACGACAAAGCCCCGGAAGTGTTTTTCGAGGCATTGGAATTGCTGGCAGCCAGCGATGTGGATTTTGAAGTGGTCGTACTGGGAGAAGGTTTCCGGTCGCGCCCTCCGATCTTCGATCGTTCGCGGGAGAAGCTGGGAGATCGGGTCGCTCGTTACGGCTACGTCCAGGATCGCTCCGAATATAATGCCTGGGTGCGCAGTTGCGATGTCATCGTAAGTTGTGCACGGCAGGAATACTTTGGGATTTCCGTAGCCGAAGCGGTGCTGGCAGGTTGTTTCCCGATCCTGCCCGATCGGCTGGTGTACCCGGAATTCATTCCGAAAGACAAACACAAACAACACCTGTATCGCAATAACACCGAACTGGTGGACATGCTGCGGCAGGCTTCGCTGAATCTGGACACCTTGCGCAACCGCGAGCGGCTGGATTATTACGACAATTACACGGTGGACAAGGTCATCCAGCGTTTCGATGAAGAGGTTGAGAAAGTCGTTAACGGCGGATCGTCCACTTAGCTTTCCCTAGAAAGGAAACGACGTGTTACAACGAATCGGAATTTCTTTGGAAGATGATCTTTTAGAGCAGTTCGATGAATTGATCTCCGAACGGGGTTACACCAACCGTTCCGAAGCGGTACGCGATTTGATCCGTGAAAAACTGGTGCAGAAACAGTGGCAATCGGCGGCCAGTCGCAGCATGGGCGTAGTGATGATGGTCTACGATCACCACACCTTGGATTTAAGCCAGCGCCTGGCCGATGTCCAGCACGATCATTTCGCCAATATCGTCAGCACCTTACACGTACATGTCGATCACGACAACTGCCTGGAAATTCTGATTTTAAAGGGAAAAACCCGCGACATTCAGAAACTCGGCGAAGCCTTGGTGAGCGTGCGTGGCGTGAAATACGGCAAATTCATTCCCACCACTACCGGTCAAGGGTTGAGCTAAGCTCGATTTTTACAAAGCTAACTGATTTCGGGGTGGCGCGGTCTATAGTAACTCTTAATCAATTTTAGCCGTTGATTTTATGAGTTTGTGCCATAGCCTTACGCGATCGAAGATCGTGGAAGGCTGTGTGTCTTCAATAGGTTACACACGGTCTGACCATGCCACATCCCGAGTACTCGATGGGCAGAAACGAATGATATCTCCTCTAATAACCCGTTTAACGACCGCCATCCCAAAGAGCAAGCCACTTTTTTTGTGAATCACTCACATTATTGTGAATATTTTTCTTACCGACTCGTCTTACAGAGAAAATGGGGGCATAAAAAGGGAAACCTCTTCCGGTGTGGCGCGGAAGAGGCTCCTACAAGGGGGGAGAAAAATGAAGATTCGCACAGAAAAAAATAATGGAAGGGTCGCCTCCCTGGGAATTCGGGAATCGGATTGGATTGGAAACGGGTCGAGGGCCCAGGGCGACTGATCCAGAGGCGTGCGTCCCTCCGGGATTTCAAGCTATGTGACACACACACCGTAAAGTCTTATCTATTTTTAAGCAGTGCGTGAGTGTTTTTCTCGATTATTCTGGTGCAAAGAGCAGAAAACATCTCAACTTGCCCGCTTACCAATTTCTCTGTAAAAGCCCACAGTAAGAAACGGCCCGAAAATAAATCGTGAGCATATTACAAAAAGATAGAGAGATTGCCAATCGGAACGGCACTTACTTTCTGCAATGTTCATGCCAACAATGAACAGAAAATGACGTTTTTAATTCCTTTGTTATACCGGCTAGTTAGGAAGCAAGTGTTGAAAAGTGTTGCGGAGTAAAAATTTGGCGCAACAGTAGTGGTGCGCAAATCTTGTTGCAGTGCAACAGAAGTGTTGCGGCTATTGCGAGCTGTCGGACATTCCCCAGCGCTGCATGCGCCGATACAATGTGGTACGGTTGATGCCCAGCAGGCGCGCCGCTTTGGCACGATTGCCACCAGCCGAAATCAGCGCCTGGCGTAACTCTTCCTGCTCGGACAAATCCCGCAACGTGGAGATCCCGGAGGTTTTTCCGGCGGGTCGGTTGATTACGGATTTCGGCAGATGCATGATGTCGATCAGGGGACCGTTGCTCATGATAAACGCGTGCTCGACTGCATTTTCCAATTCGCGCACGTTGCCCGGCCATTGATGCAGAATCATGCTCTGCATGGCTTCATCGGTAAAGCCTTCGATGGGTTTTTTCATGCGGGCAAGCTGTTTTTGGCGGAAGTTTTCGATCAGTAACGGAATGTCTTCTTTTTTCTCGCGTAATGCCGGCATCATGATGCGCACGACATTGAGCCGGTAAAAGAGATCTTCCCGGAACAGACCGTCGCGAACCTTGGCGTCCATATCCGAGTTGGTTGCGGCGATTACCCGCACGTTCACCTTTCGAGGGCGATTCTCACCGACTCGCTCGATGGTGCGTTCCTGCAAGGCTCGTAAAAGCTTGGTTTGCAGTTTCGGTGAAATATCGCCGATTTCATCCAGGAAAATCGTACCGTTTTCAGCCGCTTCGAAGCGCCCCATTTTACTGGCAATCGCCCCGGTGAAGGCGCCCTTGACGTGACCGAAAAGCTCGCTCTCCAACAATTGCTCGTTCAAGGCGGTACAGTTGACAGGAATAAACGGTCCGGTAGAGCGCGGACCCTGATAGTGCAGCGCGGCGGCCACCAGTTCCTTTCCCGTGCCGCTTTCACCTTGAATCAGAACCGTGGTGTCGGTGTCTTTCAAGGCTTCGAGCAGTTGATACACTTCCTGCATCGGTTTGCTGCGACCAATAAGATGATGGAACTGCGTCCGTTCGACCACATGCTGTTCCAGGTGACGCAGCCTGGTGATATCGCGAATCACCACCACCGCTTTATCGCCATGTGCGCCGTCTTGCTGAGTCGGCGACAAACGCACGTACACGACGTCTTCCCCTCCCCGCTGGCAGGGATCGGTGACCGTGGCTTCGACAAAGGCGTGACGTCGTTGCAGCACCGTTGGAATATCGGTCTGTATCTGTTCGTAAATTCTGGGGAACAGAACGCTCAGCCTACGCCCCAGGGTTTCTTCGCGGGAAATGCGCAACAATTTAAGACCGGCGCGATTGATTTCACGCACGCGCAGTTCTTCATCCAGCAGCAGCAAACCTTCTCCGACACTGTCGAAAACCGCCTGCATACGCTTGCGCATGGATTCGCGCTCTTCGGAAAGCTGCTTGCGCTCCTTGAGCAATTGCTGATAGCGCAGCGCCCGGAAGGTGACTTCGACCAGTTTCTGTTTATCGACCGGTTTGGTCAGGTAATCGAAAGCTCCCAGTCTCAGTCCGTCGATGGCGGTATGCAGGTTGGGTTCGCCGGTAATCAGCACCACCGGGGATTCGATACCCGCCAGTTTGACATCGCGCAGCAAATCCACTCCGCTTTTATTACCCAGAACGATATCCGTAATAATGGCATCGGGAGTCACTTCGCCAAGCACCAGATTGGCCTGTTCGTAGTCGGCGGCGGTAACGACCTCGTATCCTTCGTTTTCCAGAAAGAGCTGAAACGTCACGCGGATAGGGCGCTCGTCGTCGATAATCAGAATTAAGGCCTTGCTTGCCATGGAGCCGTTCCTAGTGAAAAGTACCGATGTGTTCCCTTTGCCTGCTAAGCAATCAAGAAAACCACAACCACCATTCAGTCATAGCAGAAAAGCAACGCAACGCCAACTTTTCACAGGCGGCAATCGCAGAATCTTCGCTATTCGAACAGGTCGATCAGCCCCCGCTTGCGGTAGGATGGCTTATACAGTGCCATGCAGATCGGTGTCAGGATCAGATCGAAGATCATGGCCAAGAAGACAACGATGCCGGACAGCAGCCCGAAGACCATCACCGGCATGAATTCGGATGTGACCAGCACCAGGAACCCGAAGGCCAACGGAATCGAAGTGCCGATCATGGCACGCCCGATGATGCGTACCGTCTGTGCTGCGGCAAGTTCATAGTCGCCGGACTCCAGATATTCGGTGCGGAAACGGACCATAAAGTGAATCGTACTGTCCACCGCCATTCCCAAGGCAATCGGGGCAACCATGGCGGTTGTCGAATCCAGCGCATAGCCGGCGAAGCCCATAAATCCCATCGTCAACGCAATCGGCATGAGATTCGGTAACAGTGATACGATCCCCAATCCGATTTCACCCGCAACCAGAATCATCATGATGGAAATCAACAGCAGCGAAAGCGAAAAGGATTTAAACTGACCCATCACCAGCGAACTGTTCATGTTGGCGTACAGCACGACCGAACCGGTCACATTGACCGCCACCCCTTTGTGTTCGATCGGGGCGAAAATCTCGTGGGTCTTGGTTTTGATGCGTTCCACCAACACTTGCAGTTGCGCCGAACTGAGCGTTCGAATGCGTGTGGAAATGCGCCCGTAGCGATAGTCGGACGAGACGAAATCGAACAGATCCCCTTCCGGGGCGCTCATGCTGTAAAGCAGCAGAAACTGTGCGGCTTCCTGCCGCGTGGTGGGCACCTTGCGCCAGGCCGGATCGTCGCCGTGCAGGGCCATGTTGATGCGCTTGTAGAAATTGCCCAGGCTCAATACGCTGGTGGTGTCTTTTTCTTCCTGTTGCAGGTAGGTAGTCAGTTCATCGACCTTGGCGATTACTTCGGGATCTTTCATACCGCCGCGTGTTTTAGTGTCGATCATGATTTCCATCGAGGAGATCCCCGAAAGGTTTTCATCGATGAATGTGTAGGAGGAACGAATGGGCGACTCGGGCCGGAAATAGTCCAGCAACTTGGTTTCCACGCGAATCAGGCTCATGCCGTAAATGCTGATTGCAAGCAATACCAATGCTGAACCGATCATGAGCCAGCGGTAACGCTGGGTGAGCTTGATAATGAATTCCAGGGCATATACACGCAGGCCGGATTCGTGGGCCTTGTGGGTGGCTTTACCGGGTGCCGGAAGAAAAGAGAGCAGCGTCGGAACCAGCAGGAAAGAGAGAATCAGGCTCAAGATGATGCCGCTACTGGCGAACATACCGAATTCTCGAATCGGTTTGATGGCCGAAACGAGATTGGAGCCGAATCCCACCGCAGTGGTGGTGGAATTGAAGAAACAGGGAATCAGCGTGGCGGCCACGGCACCTATTAAAGCCTGCCGTTTGGTAAGATTTCCGGCGGTGCGCAGGGCGTAATGGGTTTGAATATGTACCGAACTGGACACGCCGTAAATCAGCATCAATGGTGTCAGGATCGTGGAAACCATGGTCAGCGGAATGCCGGAGAAATAATGACCCGCCATCAGCATGAAGACGCCCGCCTGCACCGCTCCCAGCGTCACGAACACCCCTCCCAGGGTGCGGAAAATCACGAACAACAACACCGAAAGCATGGCGAAGATGATCAACTGGAACTTGGTGCTTTCCTTGCGTTGCGTCTCGGCCAGATCGGTTTTCAGTACCGGCGTTCCTCCGACTTTCCAGTCGTAGCGATTAAAGGGCTCCGTCTGGCAGAGTTTGCGAATGCCGGAGGTGATGGCCGAGCGTGTCTCGGTGGAATCTTCCTCGCCTTTTAAAGGTACCAGTCGTGCCAGAATCGCAAGTGTGGTGCCGTCTTGTGAATACAGGTTGCCGATATAATCCGTTTCCAGTAAGGCTCTTTCACGCAAGGCCTTGGATTCTTCGGCGTTTTTCGGAAACGCGGGGATCATCTCCTCGACAACGATGGAGTCGTCTTGTCCATGCACGGTGCGGATATTGGTGTAGGTCGTGACATCCTTGATGTATTCAACCGTTTCGATTTTTTCCCGCAGCGCCTCCACATCGCGCATCACGGATTCGGCGAAAATGTTGCGCACCTTCGTTGCCAATAAAACAAACTCATCGTTGCCGAAGATTTCCTTGAATTTGTTGTAGGCCTGCAAATCCGGATCGTCTTCAAGCACCATCGCCTCGACCGACGGGTCGCGCGGTATCTTGTTGAAATAGTACGCACTGGCACCGGCGATAATTACAATCAACAGAATGATCGGAATTCGCCAGCGGAGAAGAAATTCCGCGAAGTCGGCGATTTGTTTCCTGCTGCGATGCTGTTTCATCTTCTAGCACTCCATCAGACTTCAAGCACGAATCGCTTGAACACGTACATCCAATCCGGAATTTGTGATGTTTTTAGACTCGAACGGAAAGACAACCAGGCCCGTTATTGGGGGGCTCGGATGGTCGCGCCGTGCGGCGTCGCGGTAGCGAATCCAGGCACATCACGTGAAGTGAACCGATCCTAGCAGAATGATTGAAAGAAGGCAAATTCGATTGCATTTTCAAGCGAATGGGGGAGATTGGCAGATGCTGTCATGTCGTGTGTGCGGATCTTGGCCGCGGAGTTGGAGTTTATCCATATCCGAATTACATCACAAAACATTACAAACTTGTCTGATTTCAGGGTGGCGCGGGCTAAGCCGCAGGCTTGCCCGTGGTCATCAAGAGCCACATGGGCAAGCTCCGTTTCTCTCCGCTTGGCCCATGCCACACGTCCCATCTGCATATTCTTTCCCATGTGATGGACATGGCAAATGCCCATCCTACTCGATCCAGAATTGAAACACCCTGACCCCCCTCTTTTACCTTCACGTTGCGAAGCGACTTGCGGTATAATTACAAGATCTACTTTGGCCACCAGATTGGTTGTGATTTGCACAGGACGATCGGTGGCAGCAGCATTAGGGCAGGTATTATGAAGCACGTTCGAGCGTTTCAGGTTGTGATAATCATCTCCTTGTTTCTCTTGTCATTTTCCGGCTGCTCCGGCGGCAGCGACGAAACGGACGGCGACACCTCCCCCGATGGGGACCGCACCGAAACTCCACAACCGGTTGATGGCGATACGGAAATCGATGTGGTTGACGGCGATCTCGATGCCGAACCGGATGCGGCGGAAACACCCGATGGCGATGTGACCGAACAAAGCGAAGAAGACGCCGATTTGGATTTGATCGATGGCGATCTGGAACCCGACAGCGACCCGGAACCGGAAAATCCGGTTGACGGCGATCTGGATATGGATTGCGATACACCACCCGCAGCCGTCTGTTTCCAGAACGGCGAACCGGGACAATCCGGTACACGTTGCGGCGGCAGTACGTTATTATTTTGTGAGCCGCGCCCGCCTGCGCCTCCGGCCTGCCTGCCCGACAACGGTTGCAATTGCCAGGTGCAGCAAAACTGCGAACTCGGTTGTGAAGATATCGACCGGAACGGTCATGCGCGTTGCATTCCCGCTTCCGATGGCGATCTGGAACCGGAAACCTTTGAAAGCGATGACGATCTCGAATTGGATGAAAGCGACGGGGATTTCTTTGAAATCGAAGAGCATGTAATCGACGGCGACCTGGACTGGGAAGCGGACGATCCGGCCTGTCTGAACGATACCTACGAACCCAATGAAAGCCGGGGAGAATCCCGGATGGTGTATGCCGACGACGAACTGGATCTGTCGATCTGCCCCTCGGATCTGGACTGGTTCGCCGTAAGCCTGCCGGCAGGCGGCTCCTTGACGGCGCGTATTGAATTCGATAACGATCAGGCCAACTTGAACCTCTTCCTTCTCAACGATCAGGACGACTACGAGGTGATCAGTTCCAGCAGTTCCCACGACTACGAACAGGTCGAGTTTTCCGGTCATGGCGAATATTATTTGTTCGTTTATGCCGCCGGTGGCGGCAGCGTGGATTATCACCTATCCGTGCAGATCGACGTGCTGGTCGATGGCGACATCATGGAACAGGACCAGATCGAGTTGGAGGAAGTGGACCCGGATAAGGATCTGATCGAAATTCCCACCTGCGATGATGATCGCCTGGAACCCAACGACAGTCTGGAAAGCGCCCAGGTCATCAGCGCCGTGCGCTACGACGATTTGACCGTCTGCCCGGAAAACGACGACTATTACGTCATCAGCCTGGAACAGCAGGATTTCGTAACGCTGGATCTGAGTTTCGTGCATTTGCAGGGCAATTTGGATCTATACCTGTATAAATCCACCGGCTCGGTGTATCTGACCAGCTACAGCACCACGGATAACGAGCAGATCCAGTTTTGGGCCACGGAAGCGGGAACCTATTACATTCGCGTGTTTTCTCCCAGTGACGACGAAAACCAGTATTCGCTGGAAGTGACGGTGGAATCGAGTCAGGCCTGCTCCGACGACCGCTTCGAAGCCAACGACCGCATGCAGGATGCCGCCGACGGAAGCGATATTCAGGCGCAGGATGAGTTCAAGCTGTGTCCTTACAATGTCGATTGGTACGCCTTCGATCTACAGGCGGGGCAGTCGCTGCAACTGGATGTTCTCTTTACGCATTCCAACGGCGACATCGACGCGGTGCTGTACGACAGCGGCATGCAGCCGCTCGATGTGGGCGACTCGCTTTCCGATAACGAACGCCTGATTCATTACGCCGAAGCCGCGCGCACGGTCTACGCGCAGATCTACGCCGCCAAGGGACGACTGGAGCTAAGCTACGATTTGCAGGTGCAGATCGTGAACGAACAACTCTGCAACAACGATGCGTTCGAGGACAACAACCAGTTCGCACAGGCGGCGCTATTGCCGGAAGAGGGCGTATACGACGAGCTGCAACTCTGCCGCAACGAGGAAGACTGGTACTCATTAAGCCTTGCCACCAATGACATTCTGACCATCAGCGTACATTTCCCCACGACCGTTCCTGCCGCCCAGGTCATGCTCTTCGATTCCAACCAGATTCCGATGACCGGGGCTTCGGCGACCGAAGACGGTTACGAGCTGACACGAAAAATCACCCAGAACGGCACCTATGCGCTGTGGATTCGGCCCCAGGTCGCCATCGAAACGGCCTACAGTTTGGATGTTAACATCTGCCCGGAAGATGATTTCGAACCCAACGACGACATTTACAGTTCGACGATTCTGCAACCGCCGGTGGACATCCCCGGTTTGAATATCTGCAAGGGGAATGAAGACTGGTACGCCCTGGCTCCCGAAGCGGGGCGCACGGCATTGATCAGCTTGATTTTCCAGCACAGCCAGGGCGATCTGGATCTGTACCTGCGCGACGGCTACGGCGATGTCGTGGCGCGCAGTACCAGCACCAGCAACAACGAAGCCATTATTTTCCTCGCGCCCAATAGCGCCACGTATTACTTACAGGTAACCGGCTATTCCGGCGCGGAGAACAATTACCAGCTTATCTACGAACTGGACGACTAGCACCATGCGATGAATCGGGATTTCATCCGATGGATCATGGCTCCCGCCATGCTCCAACGGAAAGGAGTTCTTATTGAATATTAGCGATGTCTTCTTGTAGCGGCGAGGCGTAAGCCCGTCGAAAAACGCCTTGAAAACGGTGGGCTTACGCTCCACCGCTACGGAAATCAAGAAAACACATATCGCTAAAAATGATTATTCTACTGGATCGCCTTCAACCGGGCGGCCCAAGGCCACCTGGCAATCCACCACATCATCGACTACACCGGTAAATGCCTTATCCATGCAGCCGCAAATCGCGGGAAGATAAGTCGGTGCGGCTTTGCGCCCGATCCATTTGAGCAGTTCGATCAAGTCGGGACCGATCGACCAGGCCGGAAAACGCGGGTCGTTGACGAGCGAGAAAATCATGCGGTCGTAGGCGATACGGTGCGAATCGACGCCGATCGTTTCACGCCCTTGCCATAAGCAGTGCGCGATATTGTTTGCAATCGGAACGGGATCGAAGTCGGTATTGTATTCGCTGACCGTCAGTGCGTAATTCTCTTGTGAGATCGGTTTGATCTTTCGTAACGACCCGTGGCGTGGGGACAGAAAGGCGTCCATGTAGCCCAGGTTATCGGCGATGGCGGCTCCACCATAAGTCGCAAACGCCAGAACCAGTGCCTGCCGGACGTGATCGCAGCGCGTTTGTAGCGCTTCCTCTTCATTCCTCCAGGTCAGGTTGGGAAAATAGGTCGCCAGATTGAATAGCAGATACGCGCGCACGGCAATGCCGGGAGCGAGTACCGGTTCCGCTGCATCCGAATCGGTCAGTTGAGCCAGCCACAACACCTTTTGCTCGAAATCGTAATGCAAACGCGCCAAGGGACGTCTTTGGGGATTTGCAGGCAGCGGGTATACCACCTTCGCTTCACGCCGCGCCTTTTCCGGTAACCCCAATCGATTGGCGAAATCGCGCGCCTCTTCGAATCGGGCATACAAGCCCATCAATTTGAGTTCCTGCGGATTTTGCGAAGTAAGAATCCCTTTCTGCCGCGAAGAATTGGGCAGCAGGTTCATATGGGGAATGCTGTCGTTGCGAAAGAACAGAGCGGCATCACCATGCAGCTTATCGGGATGCTTCAAGGATAGGCAGGTATGTTCCGAAGCCTGGAGATTTCCTGAAGGATCGGCCAATAGAACCTGGCAGCGTTGCACGGGTTGGTTTTCCGTTTTGGCAGAGACGGTCCTGGCCGGTTCGCTTTTTTTCGAACAACCGAAAAGCAGCAAGGCCGAAACGATCGTGATGAAGAGAAAGCAGGTATTTACGCGAATCGACATGATGTTCTCCGTACTACAACCGAATTCGATTTCCCGATCTTCGGTCATGCCGAATCGCTTGTCAAGCAGGGCGTCGTATCGATACGATTTTCCCGCTTTCCCTGCGTTGACAAGACGAGCAAAATCCGCTAGGTTGGCGGCGCAGAATTCGCAAGGAGGAAAACGATGGCGGACACGAAAACGACTTACCGCGATGCAGGTGTGGATATCGACGAAGGCAACCGGCTGGTGGACTTGATCCGCCCGCATGTCAAAGCCACTCACCGTCCCGAAGTGGCTACCGATATCGGTGGATTCGGAGCTTTGTTCCGGCTGGATCTGAGTCGCTACAAAAAACCGGTTCTGGTTGCAGGCACCGACGGTGTGGGCACCAAACTGAAAGTCGCGATGTGGGCCAATCGTCACGATACCATCGGTATCGATCTGGTTGCAATGTCCGTCAACGATCTCGTAGTGCAGGGCGCCGAGCCGCTCTTTTTCCTGGATTATTACGCCTGCGGGCGCTTGTCCGCCGAGCAGGCCGCCGAAGTCGTCAAAGGCATCGGCCAGGGCTGTCAGCTTGCCGGTTGCGCGTTGATCGGCGGAGAAACGGCTGAAATGCCGGGCTTTTACCAGCCGGGCGAATACGACGTAGCCGGGTTTGCGGTCGGTATCGTGGATGAAGACGATGTCGTCAACGGCAAAAACGTGCAGCCGGGCGACGTCGTACTGGGGCTGGCTTCCAACGGTTTGCATTCCAACGGCTATTCGCTGGTTCGTAAAGTCATTTTCGATCAACTCGGTTATGCGCTGGATACCGAATTGCCGGGTTGCACCGGCAACGTGGCTGCCGAATTGCTGCGCCCCACCCGCATTTACGTCAAGCCGGTTTTATCGATGGTACGCACCGGCCAGGTCAAAGCGCTGGCGCATATCACCGGCGGTGGCTTTTTCGACAATATCCCGCGTGTGCTGCCGGAAAATACCTGTGCCATCATTCGACGCGACAGCTTCCAGGTGCCGCCGATTTTCAAGTTCCTGCAACATCAGGGTATCGACGAGCACGAAATGTACCGCACCTTCAATATGGGTATCGGCATGATCGCCATCGCCGCGCCCGATCAGGTTCCGGCCTTGCGCCAGGCGGCTGAAAGCGAAGGCGAGAAGCTGCTGGAAATCGGTGTGATCGAAGCCACGAGCCAGGCTTCGCACGTGCTCGTCGAGTAGCGCGGCTACGCAGTCGGGCTGCAATCGCACCATTCTTTGCCCATCCAAACTCCTGTTACATTTGGGTTAGGGGGAATTTTTGCTTGTGTTTTTTTGAACATGATGCTTCAATATTTCTGTGGGCCGGGTTTTAGGGTAATTGGCCCGGCGTCTGGTAGAATGTGTTTGGGTAAAGGATTCAGTATGAACAACAAGCTTTATGTGGGTGGGTTGGCCTGGGCCGTTGACAGCAAAGGTCTTGAGGACGCGTTTATTAACTACGGCCAGATTACGGAAGCGAAAGTGATTACGGACCGTGAAACGGGTCGCAGTCGCGGCTTTGGTTTCGTGACCTTCGATAATCCGGATGACGCCGAGCGTGCGTTGGAAATGAACGGCCAGGAAGTGCAAGGGCGCTCCGTGATCGTCAATTTCGCTCGTTCGCGCAACGATCGACCGCGCTACTAAGCGATAGGTCGAACGGGTACGATTCGGGGGGAACTCGCTGAAATTTTGTTTTAGTAGGCGGGAAAAGTGATACGGGTTTTTTCGGTTTGTTAAAACTTCGTGTATTCGTTTGGATCGTATCGGAAAATCGAAATCGATTGAGTATCTCCCCGCCAGTTGGCGGGGATTTCTTTTTTTATGCGGTCGAAGATAAACTCACCCTGCTTTATCCGGTGGAAGTTAGAGGCGTTACGACATCACCAGAAATGGTCGACAACCGCTCTAAGTGTCCGGACTTTATAAGGATTAATCATTCTTTTTCCGTTAAAGAAACAGCCAAATTTTGGCATAAAATAATAATTTTATTATTATCTTGTATTTTTAATTATATGTGTGTACATTGCCATTTGGTTTTTGGTTACGAAATTGAATAACGGTTATGTTCCCTTCGATGTCTTAGTGATATTACCATTCAAGATAACATCCACCGAATTTTCTGTTCTTAGCCTTTACGGGAATGGTCCCGGAACCAAGTTACTTGTGTTGAAAGGACAGATAAAAATGCAGAACAAACTTTATGTCGGTGGTTTAGCTTGGGCGACGGATAGTTCCGGGCTGGAGAACGCTTTTTCCTCTTTCGGAACGATCGAAGAAGCCAAGGTAATTACGGATCGTGAAACAGGTCGCAGCCGTGGTTTCGGCTTTGTGACTTTCGCCGATGAAGGCGATGCCGAGAAAGCTCTTTCTCTGAACGGTACAGAGCTTGATGGCCGTGAACTCAAGGTCAACATTGCCGAGGACAAACCGCGTCGTAACAACGGCGGCGGCGGACGTTGGTAACAGCGTAATCGATGCCGGAAGCAGGGTTCGCCTTGTTTCCGGCATTTTTTTATGCGGATTTCGACCAGAACCGCAGGTGTCCCCTGTTTGACCGCTAAACGACCACTATATGACCGTAGATCGACAGTACTTCTTAGTGCAACATGAGGTCACATTATGCTGCTAAACACTGCATAACGCAGCAACAGGCAGCATGAGCGACTGCGCGTTTAGGTGTCTAATGCGGTCATCTTGTGGTCGTCTTGCGGTCGTTTAGCGACTGTTTGCGGCACGGGTGGTCCGGTTTTGGTGGCGTGTCTCGCGGATCGAAAACGACGTTTTTGACATTCATTACAGATTGAGAGAGGGATAGAACTGGGTGGGTCGGACAAATATTTCAGAGTGATGGGTAAAGCAATTGACCATCCTACTTGTTGGAGTATTTGTGCGGTCCTTGACAGAATACCACGGGCTTGCCCGTGGATGAATGAGCCCGGCGGTGGTATAATGGAGATATGGAATGCATCAAAACAGCGCACAGTGTCTATTGCCTCCAATACCATGTTGTGTGGGCCTGCAAATACCGCCGCCGGATCCTGAAGCCTGACGTCTGCGGTTATTTGCGCAACGTTCTGCCGAAGTTGCTGCGAAGTATGCCCGGCGTTATGATCGAGACGATTGGCTTTGATCAGGATCATTTGCACATGGTGATGGTAATTCCTCCGAAATACAGCATTGCCGAGGTGATGAGCAGATTGAAGAGCCAATCGTCGTCCCATATGCGCAAGACTTTCAAATGGTTATCAAAGGTGTGTTGGAAAGAAAACATTGTCTGGTCGCCGGGTTACTTTGTCAGCAGTGTAGGCATCGACGAAGACACGATTAAGAACTATGTGGAACACCAGGGACGCCAGGATTCAGGTCAGCTTCGCATGAAGCTGTAACGGTAAGAACCCCGGGCTTGCCCGGGGGAATCTATTGGTGTTGCAAGGCGCACAATTTCGGTAATGAATTGCAACCGATACGTGAAATGACATGGGAGTGCGATGTCTTTACTTGACGGGGGTGAGCCGCACAGCCTACAATAAATGTTCTGTAGCAATCGGAAACGCTCGCCGCACGGCGGCGATAACCCGTTTAAAACAACACAATGGAAACCCGATGGCAAATCACGTGCGTACGTCGGATAAGGAGTAGGATATGAGTAGTCAAAGGATCGGTCTCTTTTTTGGCTTTGTCCTGATGTTGCTTCTGATGCTAGCCACGGGATGTTCCTCCAGTGCGAATATCGAAAGCCCAGATGGCGATGAAAAAGCCGGCGGATTCGGTGAACCCTGCTTTTCCGATGGTAGCTGCAACGGAACGCTGGTGTGTATCAGTGATATCTGTCAGTATGCTTTGCCCGATGGAGACCCGGAACTGGTCGAAATCATTCAAGAAGAAGATCCCGATTACGAATGTGTCAACGACAACCAGTGCTCGCCCGGATACTGGTGCAGGGATCATGTTTGTGAATTACGTCCCGTCGATGGCGATTTAGATGAAGAAGTCGCTCCGGAATTGGAGCCGGAAGAGGAAGGCGAGCTTGAAATTCCGGATGGTCCCAAGTTGGAGGTCAGTCCCGATCCGCTGAATTTCGGTTCCGTGGTACAGGGTGAGTCTTCCACGCGTGAGCTTGAGTTGGCCAGTGTCGGCGAAGAAGATCTGCGCATCATCGATATGACCATCGAAGTGGGACAGAGCGATGCAGGCGTTTTCGTGTTTACCGCGCCGGTCGATCCGCCCTTTACGATTTCAATGGGCACCTCGGTTCATGTGAGTCTGCGGTTTACGCGCTCCGGAGAGGGTGAGGCGCAGGCGCGTTTGAAAATCGAGTCCAACGATGTACTTAAGCCGGTGCGAACACTGTATCTGATCGCCGAAGATAACGGACGGGTACAGTTTGCCGTCGATCCTGCAATGATGGAATTCGGTCTGGCTCCGGTCGGCGAGCGCACCAGTAGCAACTTGAGTCTGCGCAATCTGGAAGAGGGCGACGGCGCGGGAACGGTGATCGTCAGCGACGTCCAGATCATTTCTGAAAGCAACACCTTCTTTTTGGGTTCTGCCGCTTCGATTCCACCGTTCACAATCGAGCCGGGCGGCACCCTGCAACTGCCGCTGGATGCATTACCGAATCAGGCTGGAGAAGAAAACGGCACCTTGCTGCTATATCACAACGATCCGACGATTGCCTATCCCTTGGAAGTGGCGTTGCATGTGATCGGAACCGTGCCGGAATTGAGTCTCAATACCAGTGTGTTGGATTTTGCCTCCATCCCGGTGGGTGATCGGCGTGAAATGCAGGCCACGTTGCGCAATAACGGCGGTTTGACTTTGACGGTGCAGGAAGGCGAGTTCGGTCCCGGCAGTTCGCCGGTATTCAGCTATGTCGAGAGCCCGGACATTTCCTTCCCCTTCGATATCGAACCGGGTCAGACTCAGACCCTGACATTTGCCTTCGAACCGCAGGCCATTGGAGAAGTTGCAGCGACTTATAAAATCTATTCCAATAGCTATGATGCATCGGTCAGCACTCTTACCCTGACCGGGCAGGGAATTCCTCCCGCTTTGAGCATTACCCCCGGTCTGCTGGATTATCAGTGTGTGCAGGTCGGTTCCACCTTGTCGCTGCCGGTCACGATCGACTACCAGGGCGAAGGTGAAATCATCATCGATACGGCTTTCGTTCAGCAATCTCAGGTGTTCAGCCTGCCCACGCCGCCTGCATTCCCCGTCACTTTGCACCAGGGGGAATCGCTGCAACTGGACGTGCAATATGCGCCGAATGTGGAGATCGCGGAAGAAACCGCAAGTCTGACCATTGCGCTGGGTACCGAGCCGGTGATCTACTACATGGTGGACCTGAAAGGCTGCGGGATTTCATCGTTGATCGACGTGGACCTGGATTATTACGGTTTCGACGACCGCGTACAGAAGCTGCCCAAGCCAATGGGCGAAATGACCGAAACCGAGCGCGAACTCTGGGTCGCGAAGAACCGCGTAACGGTCTCGAGTGTCGGCGGTGCGCCGCTGCATATTTCCAGCATCCAGCCCGAAACCGGAGACGAAGCGGTCTGGGGCATCGATCTGGACGAAGAAGATTTCCCGATCACGGTTCAGCCCGGTGAAAGCATGAGCTTCGACATTCTGTGGGGACCGACCGAGAAGGTTGTGAACCATGGGAAAATCATCTTATGCAACGATGGCGTCAACGCCTTGGGCAGCAGCGAAGCCTGTGAAACGGAAGGGCATCATGCCTATGAGATCAGTCTCAACGCCGAACCGATCGAACTGGAACTGATCGTGACCCCCGACGAACTGGACTTCACGCAGATCGCCGGAGATGAAATTTCGGTGATCGTCGTCAATCAGCGCCCGTACCAGTTGAATATTGAAAGTATCGAGATTCTGGGAACCGATGACTTCGAGATTCTGAACGTCACTCCCGAGGCGGGCGAAGATGGCTGGACGCTCTATGGCGTCAGTGGCGAGTACATGCAGATCGACGTGCGCTTCAATCCGCAGGGCGACGTACAGAACGGCGCACTGGTCTTGCGTCACAACGATAAAGATGCCGCAAGATTGGGCGCAGAACCGGGTGACGATTATCCCGAGTTCAACGTTTTGCTTTCCGGTGTGTATTCGCCCAACCATCCGCCGGAGGCGGTGATTCAGTCGCCCGCAGGGGATCCGAACGACGGTGCAACGCACCAGCGCGTGGTGGCCATCGATCAGGTTGTGGAGTTAAGCGGTGCGGCCAGTACCGATCCGGATACGGGCGATACGGTCGAAAGCTTCCAGTGGTCTATCGACCAGACTTCCGGCTACGTCTGGGGCGCGGCAGGCTTGAATCAGGTCGCCACTTCCATCACCTTCAGGCAGTCGGGGCAATACACCGTGCGCTTGCAGGTGACCGACACACAAAACGCGCAGAGTCTACCTTCTTCCGACTCTCGTCTGGAAATTGCGGTGCAGGGTGATCCGATCGCCATTGCCACAGAACTGGGTACCGGGTTGACCTCCGTGACTGCCCAGGCCAAGATCCCGTTACGTTTGGACGGAACGCAGTCCACCGACCCGGACGGCGAAATCGTGGCGTACCGCTGGTATCTGCGCGAACATCCCGACGGGGAACTGAGCCCGTTAAGCAACGATCCGCAACCCAGTCACACCTTCAATACGCCCGGCTATTACGACGTTCTGTTGGAAGTCGAAGACAACGACGGGCGCGTGAGCGCGGATCGGGCTGAGATTCA
The DNA here is from genome assembly GCA_965140415.1 of Myxococcota bacterium. Taxonomy (GTDB): domain Bacteria; phylum Myxococcota_A; class SURF-8; order SURF-8; family SURF-8. Next base: position 268,098 of record OZ223209.1, on the reverse strand, counting down.
AGTTCATGCCATCGCCAACGACAGCATCCGCGTCGAGCTGGTATGGACCGGCTCCGGTGATGTCGATCTGCACTACCTGCGACCTTCCGGCACGCTGGAAAGTTCGGGCGATTGTCACGAAGGAAATGAAAATCCCGATTGGGGGGATTGGGGAACACCACAATTCACGCATAGTTCAGACGACGGACTGACACCCGAAGCCTTCAGGCATGATAATCCGGATGATGGTATCTACAACATCGTGGCCGAGTACGTCAGCCATTGGGAGACCTGTTACACGGAAAACGATTGCCGCTGGTACGACGACAACTGTGATTTGTGCGGTTGCACCTGCCCGCCTTTCTGTTATGCCTTGCGTATCTGCTGTGGTAGCTGTGAGCATTGCGTTCCGGTGGAGCATTGCGATCCGGTTTCGGCTAACCTCACTTTCCGGATCTATTTGAACGACAGCCCTACACCGACCTGGATGTTGACCGGTGATGCCTACAAGATCAATGCGTCACCGGGTACCATGCAGTTTTCGCTCATGCGCGAAGATGGTGCATTCCGATACGTCGCACCGGAAGATTAGAAACGAGTGTTGTAAAAATACGAAACACGCTTCCGGCAGGCCGACCCGTTTGTCGGGAGCTTTTTTTGTTCCATGACCATCCGGTTGCAATCGTAATTTCCGGCGGTAAATCCGTTTTCGTCTTTTCTATTTTCCGGCTTGAACCAGCTTATCCAGTTTGCGGAAGAACGTGCGTGTAGCTTCGATGTCCATATCCGGGGTGATTTTGCGCATGCGCATGACTTCCTTGCCGAAGGCTTTCAACCCGTCTACACCGACTTTTTCGTAAAGCAGTTGGGTAAACTTCATGATCAGTTCATCCAGATACAGCAGGAACATGTCGTACCGATACGACAGGTTGACCCGTTCGCGATTGTTCATTAAATGATCCCAATTCACTTTGCCGGTTTCGGGATTCATATACACGCCGCGATATAGGGGCGGATATTTCTTTTTAAACACTTCCACCAGGGCATTTACCGAACTCATGCCGCCTGAACCCAACGAAGAACTCAGGTGCTCGCAGATCCAGTCGAGTACCAGTGTGTATTTTTCCACGGTCGCCGTCAGCGCATCGCTTGCGGCCAGTTCCGGTTGCGGATACAGCGTTGCCCCCAGCGGTACCAGTTCCAGCGCCGTATCTGCCTGTAATTCGTCTTCCCAGAAATTCTCGCCAACTTGGCGATAGACTCCCTCGTGGACATCGAAACGATAGGCAACTTCAATGCGGCGTTCTCGAACCAGCGCCAGTTCACATACCGGTCCCTGCAAGCGTCCCAGTACCGCCATGCCGGTTTCCATGCATTCGCGTTTTGCTTCTTCCAGCCAGCGTTTTCCGACACCGCGCCACACCGGTTGTGCCCGGCAGAATTGATGCGACAATGCCGCCATGCCGACATCCGCTTCCAGAATTTCAACACTGACATCTTCCTCGAAACTCTGAAAGTGCCGATCGCGCGAGGCACAGCGACGCTCGAAGCCTGCCGGACTGCGCCACATGGCCGTAGATCGTAGCTGGCCGGATTCCAACGTCACGGTCTGCGATTGTCGTTCATCCAGCAGCACGACGTGACCGGTGAAGTCGCGGGAGGCCAGATCGTTGATCACCGTTGGAACGAAGTCGCGCCGGATTTTCGCGAGTTCGAAAAAGCGTTTGGTAAAGGGAAAAAGCATTATCTCGCCATTCTCACGTTGATGGACGGACAGTCAAACCGCTGTCACGATAAAGAAAACAGGCGATATTATACACGAAAAACAATATTCAGCGAAAGTTCTTGACAAATGATACGAATTGGAACTAAGTTTACATTCATCGTACTTATTTACGATAATCGTACTAATTAACGATTATCGTAAACTACAAAGGAATTCGTAATATGGCGGTAAAACAAAGTTCCAGAGGAAATAAGGAAGAGATCTTAATTGAAGCAGGACGTGAACTGATGTTCAGGCACGGCATCCGTCGAGTGAGCATCGAGGAAATCTGTCGGGTGGCCAAAGTCAGCAAAGTCACGTTCTACAGAATCTTTCCTAATAAACTGGATCTTGCCGCCAGGATCATTCAGGATACAATGAATGCGTCCATAAAACATTTCTCGAACATCATCGACTCGGATCGGTCTGCCGAGGAAATCGTTACCACCATTGTTCGGGAAAAAAAGAAGCTGGCGAACCAGATGTGCCCGGAACTGGTTCAGGAAATGTACGATCCCGATTTCGGGTTGAAAGATCTATTGGATGAACTGACCCAAAAGGGAATGGCGGAGTTTCAAAGGTTCATCGTTCATCGACAGAATACCGGGGAAATCCGTGCCAGCCTGGACCCGGAGTTTGTGTATATGATGATCCTGAAAATGCAGGAACTGGTTGCAGACGAAGCCTTCGTAGCGCTTTTTTCCAGTACCGGAGAAATGACCGCAGAGGTGAACAATTTCTTGTTTTATGGCATTATGAACGATCCGCAAAAACGAGCGGCAGCGCCAAGTCGCAAACCGCAGACTCGTCCCAAACGAAAGTGAGGTGATCCATTATGGCATTATTCAAATCCATCCTTTCGGTTCTGATCGCAATGGCTTTTTTAGTAACTCCTGTTTTCGCGGCGCAGGCGGCGGAGACCGCAAAAGCCACACCAGCCGAGAAACCGGCCTATGATGTCGATAGCATCATGAACAAGGTGGATGATCTGCTGCGCGGAAAATCCAGTGAATCGCTGGTTGAAATGAACGTGAAAACGCAGCACTGGCAACGCTCGATGACCATGAAGATGTGGTCGCTGGGCGAAGAGAAATCGCTGGTGAAGGTGTTGAAACCGATCAAGGAGCGCGACACGGCGACCTTGAAGGTGGATAAAGACATCTGGAACTACCTGCCCAAGACCGATCGTACCATCAAACTGACGGCGGCCATGATGATGGGTTCCTGGATGGGCAGCCACTTCACCAACGACGATCTCGTGCGTGAAAGTCGCTGGTCGGACGACTATAGCTCCAAGCTCGGCTTTGTCGGCGAGCGTAACGGGCAGAAGCTGATCGAGATCATCGCCAAACCCAAACCCGATGCGCCCGTGGTGTGGGGTAAGGTCGTGGTGATGGTGCGGGAAAAGGACTTCATGCCGTTGACCATGGTGTATTACGACGAAGACGAAGAGATCGCGCGCACCATGACGTTTTCCGATTTTCGTACGGATTCCGGGCGGCTGGTTCCACATTACATGAAAATGACGCCACAGGATAAACCGGAAGAATACACCGAGTTGATCTACAAGGAAATCACCTTCGACATCAAGATCAACGCATCATTCTTCTCGCTCAATCAATTGAGGCGCAAGTAGGGAGGTCGGTATGAAAAGCTGGCGAATGGCGGCGCGCAACATCATGCGCGCCAAACGGCGAAGCTTTATCACCGTAGCGGCAATGGCGCTGGCGTTAGGCATCATGACGATGTACGACGGGTTGATGGAGGGGCTGCTGCTGGACATGAAGCGCATTATTACCGAAATGGAGATGGGCGACATTCAGATCCACCACCCCGAGTACCGCGTGTCACCGTCGTTGTACAAGCAGGTGCCGGAGCCGGAAAAGCTGATCGCACAACTGAAAGAAAAAGGCTACAGGGCCAGTTATCGTCTGTTTGCTACCGGTCTGGCGGCAAAAGACAATTCCTCTTCGGCAGCGATTCTGCGCGGCGTGGATGCGACGCTGGAGGATGAAACGCTGGAACTGCCGGAGCACCTGCTGGCCGGGAAATGGCTGGATGCAGCCGATCCGAACGGTGTGGTGCTTGGGAAGAAACTGGCCAAGTCGCTAAATGCCAAGGTGGACGATCAGGTCGTTATTGTTTCACAGGCTGCGGACGGATCCTTGGCAAACGATTTGTTCAAGGTCCGTGGCGTTTTAAAGAGCGTCGGCGACGGTCTGGATCGCGGCGGCTTTTATATGAACGCGGCCACCTTTCGTGACTTGATGGTCATGGAGCAGGGCGCACACGAAATCATTGTAAGCCTGCCCAAGGACGTAAAGCTGACTGCGGCGGCGGCACAAATAAAAACGTTGGTGCCGAATATGGAAGTCGCGACCTGGAAGCAGATCAGCCCGGCGCTGGCGGAAATGCTGGACATCTGGGAAGTCATGTTGATTCCCATGACGATTCTGGTGTACGTGGCGGTTGGCATCGTGATCTTAAACGCCATGCTGATGGCGGTCTTCGAGCGTATCCGCGAATACGGTGTGATGAAAGCGCTTGGCGTGGGGCCGTGGTCGATTTTCATGTTGGTGTTGATGGAAACGCTTTTAATGACGCTGGCGGCAGTGGTGCTGGGAGAAGCCTTCGGGATTCCTGGATTGCACTATCTGCAAAACACGGGGTTGGATCTGGCGACACTGGGTAATGGCGAGGGGCTGGCGATCAGCGGTATTGCCATGGACCCGGTCTGGCGCGGGGCTCTCACCGCTCGCGTGATTGCGATCCCGTTGATTTCTCTAATTGTATTGGCGCTATTGGCTGCCGTGTACCCGGCGATGAAAGCCGCACGGTTGAATCCAGTCGACGCCATGCACCATCAGTAGGGGGGAATCATGATATTCAAACTGGCCTGGAGAAACTTGTGGCGCGCCAAGCGCCGGACCCTGATTACATTGATCTCGGTGGTGTTCGCCTTTTTCCTTTCCTTTACCTTCACCACCCTGGCTGACGGCAGTTACGCCAAGATGATCGACAGCGCCGCGCGCAGCGGCTACGGCCATGTAACAGTGGAGCCGATCGGTTATCGCGACAAGCCGGGAACGGATCTGGTGGTGTCGGACAGCTACCGGCTGGCCGAGCATCTGACGATGCGAGAAGACATCGATCACGTTGCAGTGCGCATCGCAGGGCAGGTGATGGTTGCCAGCGCCGCCGAAACGACCGGTGCCGCCTTTGCCGCCGTCGATCCGACTATCGAAAGCAAGATCCTGTTTCCCTTCGAGCACATCATCGAAGGCGAAAGCCTGCCCGGTCGCACGGGGCGCAAGGTGATGATCGGCTCGGGTATGGCCAAGCGCCTGGGCGTCAAGCTGAAATCCAAGCTGGTGTTGACACTGGCGGATAAAAGCGGCGAAGTCGTAAACGGCCTGGTGCGTGTCGTGGGCATCTTCGAAACCGGCACTCTGGAAATCGACAATTACATGATTCTGTTGCCGATCGATTTCATGCGCGGTTTATTGGGATACGATGCGAATGACGCCACCCAGATTGCCCTGTACATTACCGATCAGCGCGAAGCGGCTCAGATTGCAAAGGAAGTCACACCGCTGGCGGCGGATCACAGCGCCGTAGCGGTAAGCTGGCATCAGACGATGCCGGAAGTGGCCGGGGCCATCGCCATGGATCGCGGCAGTAACTATATTTTCCAGATCTTCATTTTCCTGCTGGTAACGGCAGGAATATTGAACACGATCATGATGAGCGTACTGGAGCGCTTCCGCGAATTCGGCATCATGTTGGCGGTAGGTATGACTCATGGCCGCCTGTGGCGTTTGATCATGACCGAAACGGTGTGGCTGGCCATCGTCGGAATCGTGGTGGGGCTAGGGGTATCGTTTTTGATGTACTGGTATCTCAGCACCACCGGACTGGACACCAGCCAGTGGATGAAAGAGGAACAGAGTTTCGGCGGTGTGGCGCTGGACCCGGTGTACAAATCGATTCTGTACGTCGACCACGTTGCAACCATCGTCGGCGGAGTGTTCCTGCTTATTCTGCTCTCGGGAATTTACCCGGCATTTCTGGCCACCCGCACCAAGCCGGTGGAAGTCATCAAAGGACTGTAGGAGGTTTTCATGTCACAAGCAATCGTACAACTCGACCAGGTCGTTCGTACTTATTACCAGGGTGGGATGAAGGTGCAGGCCTTAGACGGCATCAGCCTTGAAATACAGCCCGGTGAATTCGCCGCATTAAGCGGTCCGTCTGGTTCGGGCAAGACAACGGCTTTGAATCTCATCGGCGCGCTCGATTCTCCCACTTCCGGTAGAATTATCGTGGATGGATTGGATTACGGCACCGTGTCGGCTGGAAATCTGGCCAAGGTGCGGCTGGACAAGATCGGTTTCATCTTTCAGGCTTATAACCTGATCCCGGTATTGACCGCCTATGAAAACGCGGAATTCGTATTGCTGCTGCGCGGCGTACCGGAAGAAGAACGGCGGCGGAAAGTCACGGCCATTCTGGAAGAAGTCGGCTTGGGTGACAAGTTAGACCGGCGTCCCGATCAGCTTTCCGGTGGGCAGCAGCAGCGTGTCGCCATCGCGCGCGCCGTGGTGGCCGAACCTGCGCTGGTGCTGGCGGATGAGCCGACCGCCAATGTAGACAGTAAAACCGCCGAAGCGTTGCTGGATCTGATGCAGCGGCTTAACGAAAAACGCGGCACGACCTTCGTTTTCAGCACCCACGATCCGCGCGTCATGTCCCGCGCTCATCGCATCATCACGCTGCGGGATGGCAAGATCATCAATGACGAAGCGAGAGAAGCCGTCGCATGAAACGTGTATGTACCGGTTGGATAGCGGTCATCTTGTGGCTGAACGCGGCCTTGGCCTATGGCTTTGCGGATGTGGAAACGGACACGGTTTCCTTGAATGCGCGGCTGGCCATCGATGGCGGCGGTGGCGTGCAGATCAACCCCGGACCCAAGCAGCTTTACCCGGATGAGGTCACCGGGGATGCCTTTATCGGCCTGCGCCTGCTGGTCAATGCCCTGTTCGTCGATCGGCTGAATCTGGACGTGAACCTGTATCAGGGGGCACGCTATACAAACGGTCAAAGCCTTTTCTCCGCCAACGACAGCAGCTACCGCACCACCTATCTGGATAGCGACTGGTTCAGCGACGACGATTTCAATTTTCCGTTTTTTGTCGACAGCCTGTCACTGAAAATCTACGGCGGCCCGGTGGATGTCACCATCGGACGCCAGCCGATCGGGCTGGCCACGAACTATATTTTCACCCCCAACGATTTCTTCCATCCCTTCGCCAGCACCGCCGCCGATCGCGAATTCCGCCCCGGCGTGGACGCCATTCGCATCGATGCCATGCCCAGCTACCTCTCCCAGATTACCGCCATCGTAGCGATGGGCTACGATGAAAACGACCAACCGGCCTGGGAACGCTGTGCGGCGATTCTGCGCGGGCAGATGAACATCGACAGCTTCGATTTCTCCGTTTTAGGTGGCCAGCTTGATCGCCGCTACGTCTTCGGCGGCGCGTTTACCGGTGAAGTGCTTGGCTTGGGCGTGCGCGGCGAGGGCAATATCACGTTTCCCAAAGACGATATCGATCAGTGGTACGGACGCTTTGCCGTCGGCTTCGACAAGCGCTGGGAAAACACGGTGCAGCTGGCGTTGGAATATTACTATCGCGGCCAGGGAGCGGAAGGTCCGGACGACTACCTGACGCAGGCGGCGACGATGACTGACTTTGCCGACCCCTACCTGGGACGTCATTTTTTGGGTCTGTCCATCAGTGGCGAAGCCACGCCGTTATTGGTGTTGCAGGCCGTGGCGCTGATGAACGTAACCGATCCCTCGTTTTACGTTACCGGAGCCGCCACCTACAGCCTGGATGACAACATCGACATGATCGCCACGCTGGGTATTCCGCTTGGCAGAAAACCGGGCGTACAACGACCCTGGCGCATTCTGCCACGCCTGCGCTCCGAATTCGGCAGCTATCCCTACAGCGCCAGTTTGCTTTTCCGGTTTTATATTTAGAGCAGACATCATCCATTTCTGCCTATCGAGTAATCGGGATGTGCCATGGTCTCACGGAATGGAAGTTCCGGGAGGCCTTGTGTAACTATAAGAAAACACATAGCCTTCCACGATCTTCGGTCGCGTAAGGTTATGGCACAAACTCACAGGATCTGCGGCTAAAAATAGAAGGTTCAGACTCTACTTCCCATATTCCCGATGCTCGTCGTAGGCGCTGCTGGTGCGGGCGCAACCTACCGAGCAGTAATCCTCGCAGCCTTTGGCGCGGTAGAACTGCTCGTTCAAATCCTCTAGCGTATAGTCCAATAGCGGTTTCTCGAAGGCGGCGCGTTGCTGGCTGCACCAGCGCACCATGCCGAATTCATCGACGTACAGATACCGCGCCCCGGCGCGGCATTTGAAAAAGGCCGGTCCGCCGTCTAATAGTTTTTCCCGGTAGCCGTGCGATTCCTTGAAGCGCTTTCCGATGCGCCCCTTGGCTTCTTCGTAGGTGGCCAGTTGCTCGCGACTCAGCCGCACCTGGCCGTCGCCGTCATGCACCAACAGCACGCGCGGACGGAAGCCGTGCGCCTTGGCGAAATCGATCATCTCCAGCGTTTCTTCCGGCGGAGCCACACCCACCGCACCGTTTAGCTGTACGCGAAAGCGTCCCAGCCGGGCGATCATCTCCAGTTTGTCGCGCAATGGATCGAGCACCTTGATGGTGATGTCGTTCGTTTTAACGCCGTCGATACTGACCTGCAAATCCGTCAAACCGGCTTCGTTCAGTTCCAACAGTTTCTTTTCCGTAAACAGGTAGGCGTTCGAGATCATCATGCGCGCCGCGAAACCCTTTTGTGTAGCATAGCGCACCACCTCGACGATGTCCGGATGCAATAACGGTTCGCCGCCGGTGAATTCAACGGCCAATGCGCCCATTTCGTGGATTTTATCGATCTGGGCTTTCAGCGTTTCGGTGGGCACCGGTTCGCTTGTGTTATCGAATTCGTTGCAGTAGCCGCAATGCAGGTTGCAGCGGCGTGTCACAACCATCTGCACCAGAAAGGGGCTGAAGAAAAGCTGATCTTTCAAACCGATGGGCAGGCGCGGTCGATCCAGCAGAAATTGCTTTAAAATGCCGGCCACATTGGCGGCTTTATCCGAAAATCGGGGTCCGGTCATCTAGTTTCGTTCCTTTCGTTCGCGCCGTTTGTCCAGCAGAGTGAGCAGCGCGGGGAAGCTTAGCGTGGAAGCCAGCAAACAAGCGGTCATACCGATGATCGCCAGTTCGCCGATGGAGTTCAAGCCGGCGTGGTTGGCGGTGTTCATTCCGGCGAAACCGATCATGGTGGTGATTGAAGACAGTGTCACCGCCCAGCCGGAGGAGCCCAGAACGCGCGGGATCGAGCCGGGGCCTTCTTCCAGATAGCGGTGGTAGATGTGAACGCCGTTGTCCACTCCGATTCCGACAATGGTTGGCAATACCACCATGTTGAAGAAGGAAATTTTGACGCCGGTCAGCGCCATGAAAGCGCACATCCCCAGAATGCCGGTGAATAGCGGCACCATGACCAGCAAGGTGTGTTTCAACGAGCGGAAGTCGAATAGCAGCAACAAGAAGACCACAAGAATGCTGGCGCTGATGGCCTTGACGCCGTCTTTTTCCATGGCCCACATCGTGTCGGCGAAAACAAACGCCTCGCCAACCGGATGATAGGTACGATCCCCGGCTTTGATGACCGAAGCTTCCTGGTTGAACCGGATACAGGCGATGCCGTTCCAGGTGTCCACGTTGGTATAGATCATGTTCAACACGCCGACCCGATGCTGGGTCCAGCGGATCAAACGCGCCAACGTGACATCGTCGATATTCGCCAGCGGAGAGCCTTTCGGAATCTCCACGTCCGCCACCCAGGCATTGACTTGCTCGCGCTTTTCTTCGCTCAGATCTTTCCAGCGGCGGCTCAGTTCCTGTACGAAACGGTCGTCCAGCGTGCGCCCCTGCCAGTCTTTCATAACATCCTTCAGGAAGGGGATGATCTCCTCTTTACCCGGACGCACGATGCTGAAGGTGCGGATGATTTTTTCCGGCAAACCGAACAACGTCATCGGTTTGGATAACGTCATGCGCAGCAGTTCCTGCGCGTCGGCTTTGGTCTGCGGATCTTTGATCAGCTCCAGGTTGTCGTTGTTCAATAGTTTTCGAATTTGTTTAATGATGCTCTGCTTGGCGTTCATATCGCCGGACAGGAACGTGTAAAGCGAGCGTGTGACCTTCAAGGTGGAACGCTCGGTGGTATCGCGCATTTCCATCACGCGCTCGTGCAGCAGCCGGGTATCTTCCAGATCTTCGGCAACAACCATGACCGGTTGCAACGACAGCGGCATGGCTTTTCCATATTTCTTGCTCATGTTGAGCACCGGATTGTTGCGCGTGCGCAGCTTGGCGAAGTTGTATTCGAAGTCGATGGGCGGTTCGCAGCAGTCTTTGGAATCGGGACCGCAACGGGCCGTATCGCTGTACCATGGTGCATCGGAGTGGCATTTGAAGCTCTGTGCTACCGCCCAGCCGCCGTAGGCTACAATCAGCAGTGTCACCAGCACGATCAAGCCCGGATGCAGCATCGACACCGGTTTGATGTCTTTAGTCGGTCCATCCTTTTTCACGATGGGAACCATTTTTTCCGACAACAGCAGCATCGCCGGGTGTACCAGGAAAGAGGCGATAACGCAGAATACCAAGCCCATTCCGGCAATAAAACCGAACTGCGAGAAGCCACGGAAGTCGGCCAGTGTCAGCGAGAAAAACGCCGCCGAGGTCGTCATGGCGCCGGTAAAGATGGCGCGCCCCGTGTTGCCTTCCGCTTCGATCAGCGAATCCAGGGTGTTCATGCCCTTGTGGCGGCACTCCATGTAACGATTGAGGAAATGGATGCCGAAGTCGATGCCCAGTCCCAGTAACACGGCGAAAATAAAGGCCGTAATCATGTTCAGGTGACCGTATTTGAACTCGGCCACCGCCAGTGCCCAAACGACCCCCATCACCAGCGGCGTCATGATTACAACCACCGAACGCAACCGGCGGAAGTAGAGCGTCAATACCAGCACCAGCAGAATCATCGTCGTGGAAAGCGAACGCACCAGATCGTCGATGATGCTCTGTTTTTCCACGCTTTTATTGCGATAGCTGCCACCCAGATCGAAGCTCGTATCGCCGAATTCGCCGTTTTTGATCACGCGGTCGCCAACGGCGCGGACATGTTCGAGCAGGCGCTTATTGAAGCCCAGATCGGAGGAAGGCTGGGTGGGGCGCACCAGTACGCCCAACACCGAGTTGTCGTCGGCAATGAAGTATTCTTTAAAGTCACCGGTCCGGTATTTCTGGTGCAGGCTGCGCAGGCTGAATACCTCGGCGCTGTCATCCTCTTTCTCATCCTCTTCGTCGTCCAGGTTCACAAACAGCGGATTGGCCTTGAGCTTTTCCTTGCGGACACGGTCGTCGATGCGCTCCCAGATGTCCATCAATTCGTCTTGACTCAGGAAATAGAGCGCGCGGTCCTTGAAGTACTGAATGTCGTTACGCAGATCGACCGCCTGAACGAAGATCTCTTTCCCTTCCTGCTTGCGTTGCTGCTTGACTTTCAGCAATTCATCGGTGAGCGCATGTCCGAAGCGTTTCATCTGGTCCGTATCGGAGCCTTCGACCATCACCATCAGGTAGCCCGCCGCGCCGATCTCGTCCATCACTTCGCGCAGGTGAGTGACCGAGAAGGTGTGCTCGGGGAGCAGGTCGCCGATATTGGTCTTGATCTTCAGCGAGGAAGCGTAATACACACCCAGAATCGTGAGCAGCAGGGAGATGAAGAAAATCGGCAGCGGAAAACGATGAACGAAACGGGCCAGCAGAATCAGGAAACGTTGAATCATAGTCGACTCCTGTGCTTGCCGGTTTCTTTGGAAACCGGCGATGAGGAGAGGTCTTGGACGTATTGCAGGCTTCGGCGATACAGCCGGAAGCCGTTGTGGCCGGACAAGAGGCTCCGGCCTATACAGTTTCGTGTTCGCCTATTCCGGCAGGACGCGCTCGCTATCGTTGCGAATATGATAGGTGCAGCGCCAGAAACGCACGCCCAGGGTGATTAGCGCGTAAATCGTGATCATCCAGTATCCGGCGTAGAGCGCCCCGAACAGCACAAAGGGAATCAGCGTCCAGATATAGGTGTTGCGACGACCGGAAAACACCCGGAACTTGCGTTCGAAGGGGCCGAAATCGTCCAACTGGCAGTGCTTTTTGGACTTGAAGTACAAACCGATGCCGATATCCGTCATATTCACCATAAAGATGATGCCGAACAGGATGTATGGCAGCGTACCGAATCCGCTGTGAGCCAGATACCAGGCCATGCCCAGATACCAGGTGTTTTCGTAAATCTTGTCCAGCACTTCCTCGATGCGACCGAATTCGCTGGTCATCATTTTGGTACGCGCCTGCTTGCCGTCCAGGCCATCGAGAATGCCAACGGCCATCGAGAAAATCAGCGCCAGAAACCAGGAACCGGTGAAGAAATAGTAGGCACCGATAAAGGCCACGATGTTGTTGATCAAGGTCAACTGATTCGGTGTGATGGCGGTTTCGCACAGGTGGTAGATGATGCCCTTTTCGATGGGACGATGGATGTACCAGGCGGGCCAGTCCAACACGCTTTTCTGAGCGTGGTTGAGCAGGATGCGCTTGGCGCGTGGATTGTCCTCTGCGCTGCGAATCGGTATCCAATAGTACGGATCGTTGCGACGCAGATCGTAGTTGTAGGTCGGCAGCGTATCGGTTGCAAGCGTAACTTCTTCGCCTTTGGCTACGACTTCGGTCAGCAGATCTTTTAACCACTGGTCGCCGTCGTCCGGGAAAATCTTATGTGTGATGCCGCTTTGAAGCTGGGCGATCCCCATGAACAGATAGGGCTTGCCGTTGACTTCGAACTCCATGCCCTGTTCCGCATCAGCGGTTTCAACCTGATCTTTTGCGATCAAGGCCACGCGCTCGCCATTGACTTCACCCAGTAGTTTCGGTGCGCGCTCGTCGAAAATCGATGCACCATCCAGCAGCATCCAGGGTTCGTCGTCCGTTTCGGCAAAGGTGCCGGACAGATCGAGCCCGCTTTCGCAGCCGGGCCACACCAGACGTACGCGCATCCCCTTCAACTTGCTGAAGCGGTCGATTTCGCCCTGTAGCGCGTCGTTGCGCCCCGTAGCCACCACCAGGACATCCTTGATCCCGGCTTTCATTAAAATGCGTACCTGTCGCTCCAGTAAGGTGATACCGCCGATTTTAATCAACGCCGTCAAGCCCATATCGGGCGTATTTCCCTGTTTGGTCGCGGTGATAATGCCTCGCATGTGTTTTCCTCTCTAGCTTCCCGAGTGTAGACCCAGTTTTCGCAAGATCTTGTAACCAATCTGTTTTTCTTCCGGCATCAGTCCGATAAGCCATTGCAGCAGACCATAGACGAGCAGGTAGATTCCGGCAAACGCCAGATCCGGTCCGGTGCCGGGCTTGTTCAGCGCCAATTGCAGGCCGAACATGGCGGCAAAGGCCAGCACCCAGGCCAGTAGAATTCTACCATGCTGCCGGGTAAAGGGGTGAAGTTTGAACAACACCGACACTTCGATGACGCGGGCGGCATTCATGAATGCATACGAAATCGTGATCGCCAGCGCCGCGCCTTCCATGCCGTAGCGTGGAATCAGAAGCAGGTTCAACCCGACATTGACGATGATCGTCCCAATGGTGTTCATCAGGTTGACCATCGGTCGGCTGATCAATAAAAAGAGCTCGGATACGCCGAAAACACCGTTGATCACGACCGACAGCGACAGCAGCCCCAGCGTCACTGCGCCGGTACTGAAATCCGCTCCGAAAATGCCCATGATCGGACGGCCCGCCAGAATTACCACACCCAAAGCCGCGCCGTCAAGCAACAGAATCCAGCGGGTGACATTACGATATTGCAGCAGCATACCCGCCCGATCCTTGACTTGATGGGCGGCGGAAATGACCGGAATGAAGATCGGATCGAACGACTGCCGCACCTTTTTCACGGTGAAGGCGGCTTCCTCGGCGATGCCGTAAACACCGACCATGGCGGTAGGGACATAGCGCCCCACCATGAACATATCGATGCGCTGCAACAGCAGATTCAGCATATCGTAAAACCCGATCGGAGCCGCAAAGCGCAGCAGGCCCGAGCGACCTTCTTTGTCCAGAACGGCAAGCACGACCCGCTTTAACGAGAGTTCCCGGCTGAAGAAATAAACGGCAACCAGCGCTCCTGCCGCTACCGAGCAAAGAAACGCCAAGGATAATCCGAACATACCCATATCCAGGAAAAAGAAAAGCACCGCCAGTGTCAGCATCACCAGCGGCTCGATCACGCTTTTCGTAATGACTTCGTAGCGCATCACACGCAGTGCGCGGGTGGCGAAGAGGAAAATGGCGGAAATCGTCCAGAAGGGCATACCCCAGGCCATGACACGTAGTGGCAGTACAAGTTCCGGCTTGTCGTAGAAATGCAGGGCAATGGGCGCAGCAACCAGTTCCATTGTGGCAACGATAATCACGGTCGCCAAGGCACCGATACACAGTGCCTGTCCGATGGCGCGATAAACGGCGTCTTCGTCTTTTTCGCTGTGATGCCGGGCCACAACACTTAAAATGGCGCGATCCAGCCCCAGAATTCCCAGCTTACTGGCCACATCCACACTGGCCCAGCTAAGCAGGTACAGACCGGTGGCTTCCGCACCGTAAAGGCGGCCCAGGAAAATGTAAAACGCAAAATTCAAGCTGCGCGCGACTACGCCGATAAAATTGACCAGAGCACCGCGCACGATGTCGCGGGTGTCGCGTTTGCCGTTATCGTCTGCTGTCATCGAAATCCTTGAAACGAGTCGTTTGGTTATCGCCTTGCTACAAATCGCATTTCTCAATCACTTTTAGCGATTCGGATGAAATCGCGAACCCTCCCTAAAGCGGGCGCATTATAGCGAAACTGCGAAGGAAAAGAAATAAAGTAAACCGCTCAGTGCGAATTTTTAGCAAACAGCCGCTTTTGGCCGAATTGAACCATTCACCCGTATTGGGGAAACCCGATTGTATCGTGAATTATTCCTCGATTACCACTTGCTACGGCGAACACCGCATATATCCGTTTATTCCTCCGGCGACGTATAGGGCAGCAGGGAGATATAGTCTACCCCGATGGTGTAGCCGTTGGAATCGGCGTTTTTGCCGACGACGCGCACCCGCAGTTTGTGGCGGTCGTTCGGGGGAATGCAAAGCGGCTGAAAGTCGATGTTGCGGATCGGCTTTTCCTCGTTGCCGCCGGGATTGCAGAACAGGTTGATGCGGTCGGAGCCATCCGCCAGCGGAATCGGTTCGGTGCCGTCATCCAGGAACAACGATGCTTCGCCCCAATCTCGTCCACATACAAAGTCGATCATGAACACGTATTCGAATTCCTTATCGATATCGATTTCGAATACCATCTCCTGGTCGTAGTCGTCGGCGTTGAGCCGCACGTAGGTATCGTCTTCGAAGGCGGGATTGTCGCTGTAGGCGATTTCCGCCGCGTTGGCGGGGGTGCTTTCATCTTCTTGGAAAAGGCGCTCGGCCTGGCGCAGAATGGCGTCGGGGCGGTTGCTCGGATCGCCACAGGCAAAACCATCGGTATCGGATTCGTCATTTTCCGTCGTTTCGTCCGCATCGCCATCGGTAATCATGATGCAGGCGCCGTTTTCGCAGCGTTCATACTGAGAACAGTCCATTTGAGGAAGCCAGCGCGTACCGACCGAGTTACAGCGGACCACGCTGTTTTCATCGCATTTCAATTCATCAGGACTGCAAATCATGTCGGGCAGGTCGAGGTCGTAATCGAAATCGCCGTCGGGAAGATCGCTGTCGCCATCGGGAGTGTTCGGGCAGAGACTGGGCACCAGGCAAATGTTCTGATTGTCCACACGCATGCAGCAGCTATTGGCCAATTGCTCTTGACACTGAGAATCCGCCGCACAGGCCATGGTGCAGAAATCCCCGCCGTCATCCGCATTGCAGATACCGCCCGAACATTGCAAAGGGCTGGTGCAGAGCATACCCAGTGTCAGTCCGGCAGGCTGTTCGCTGCTCTCCTGGTCGCCATCTACCTCGTCTCCCCCTGAATTACAGCCATAGCCAAGCAGCACCAGCAACACCAGGGCGAATACCATCCAACTGCGGGACATATTGGATCTCCTTGAATCTCAGAACACAGCACTTCATTCTATCTATTATAGGCTTTTTGTACTTGGAAGGCAATATTCCTTTCCCCCATTCTGTTCGCAAAACTGGGGACTACTCAGGGTCCTATAGGCAATATTCAATGATGGGGAGAAGGAGGAGGTCGGACAGATTTTCTGTTCGACAATTACTCTTGATGTTCAATTGCTTCAAATGATACAATCCTCACATAGATTCCCCCGGGTAAACCCGGGGTACTTACTGTTACGGTTCTGTTGGAACCGACCCACCGCTGCTCAACCGCAGCGACGGGAAGGCTCATTCATCCACGGGCAAGCCCGTGGTATTCTGTCAAGGACCGCATAAACAGGAAAAAAGCCGGATGAGCGAGACATCCGGCTTTTTCAGTAAAGAACTCATTTGCTATCGCGTCCGCGATACCACCAAACGCCGCCGGAAAACAACGGCAAGCAATAGCAGAATTAACGCCAGGCCGCTGGCCGTTCCACCGCTCTGGCAGCCTTCGTCGTCTTCTTCCATCACCTGCTCGAAACCATTCATTTCGTCGGCTGTTTTATAACTCAGCGTCAAGCCTGGATCGACGGGACCATCCGGGCAACCGTCACCGTCGCAACTGACTGTGACCTGGTCGTAACAACGGTCAACCCATTGATCACACTCGTTTTCATTCAAGCAGGCAAGCAGCCAGCGCATGGACGTTTCGTATTCGTCGTAGTCCTTGCAGCATTTCACGATCTGGATATTGGGATTGTCGCTGCGTTCCTCTTCAAAACAGGCAAAAAAGACCTGTTCCAACTCCACGCACAATTCATGTTGATCGTCGCTGCAATCCACTTCCGGATCGGGAGGATCGTTGGGACATTCCTGCAACAACTGGGTTTCGCAATCTTCCTGATTGGGATGCACGGCGTCGCCGTCGGGTAAGCTGCCGTCGCCATCGCTAAGTACGGAGACTGCGGAGGCGGAGCCATCGGCGCATTCACAACGATAGCCGCTCGCATTCAACACACAACTTCCTTTTTCGCTTTCACAGCTCACTTCCGCCATTGCCGCACTACATACTCCCATTAACGCCAGCGCCAGCAACACAGCCACGATCTTGGATCTTCGATACATCTTTTTCCTCCTCCGTCCATTTCGACTCAACACAATCAAAGAACAGGTGATAGACTTGAAGCCGATAGACTTGCAACGGATGTGCCATAACAAAACATCTTGTATTATCAGATAGATATGATTTTATAGCAAGGAGAAAAGCGAAAGAATCACGACAGAGATGTCGCGATTCGAAGAAATTGGACCAATCCTGAAAAACAGGATTTTTGCCTTTCCTATACGATTTCATAGGTGAAAAGGTTTTTTGCGAAAACTGTGGATTATGTGGATCTGAAGAGAAGAAAAAGCGTCGCGGAGGATCCCCTGACCGCCGCGATTGCTGTCGCAGGAACGGGAGCGGGGGAGAACGTGAACAGAAAAATCGATTCAGTCAAACAACATCAGCAGCTACCAACCTGCCAACCTGGAATGGATCGTTCTTCCGTAAGTCCATTTTCATATGGAACATCCATCAGTTCCAACTGACCTCCATACAACTCGGGATTGTACAGCAGAACTTTCTCGGTGATCGTTTCGTCCCAGCCATCTTCCGTCTCTGCTTCCCAGGAAAATGAAATGATCAGGTAACGAGCATCTGCTACTGGGTGTGACATGAGAATCTCCTTTGTACGATTGTCAGTCATCTCATGCATTGCAACAACCAATGCTTAGGATGATACAACCAGGATTTCAAGATTCGGCTTATTCGCTCGTTGCGTGCCGAATTCAGAAATAATAGAAGCATCATTCATGCCAACTCTGTGTCAATCTGTAATTGTTTCAGTTTTCCTGTTCATACAGTCAAGGTGTCAAGAGAACGGCACGACATAAATGTCCAGACTATGCAAGAATTATCAAGACGTTTCCTGTTTTCGGATAGTCAAGCCAGTATCACTTATGGTATACTGGCTAAGATTGGTAGATATCCAAAACAAGTTGACGCTTTCCAGTAAACGGATAAATTCCTTGAAAAACTGCTGGATTTGTCCTGAAAAACAGGAAAACAGGAGAAATATCTCGTGAGACCGGAAGAGGTTCGGGCATTACGCGGAGATTTAAGCCGGGCAGCCTTTGCCAAACAGATTGGCGTGGCCCCTTTAACGGTATATCGCTGGGAACTGCCTGATGATGCGAAGGAGGCGCGCCGCCCTCGTGGAAAGATCAAACAACGCCTACAACAACTGGCGATGGGAGACACCCGGAATGATCCGGGCTCACAGTCCTATCACGAGCCTATAATCGGGGTTGCCCAACCATCGGGTTTGACACCATACGAACGTGAACATCTGCTGCCGATGTTCCAGGAAATCTTGAATGCGCGCTGGAACGCGGTGGAAACCGAGGTGGTCAAACTGTTGACCTCCGACCGGGTGACCAGTTCGGCGGGAAATGCCCTGGCCCAATTTGCGCTGGCTACCATCCAGTTTCTCGGTCATAACGAGGTTCGCGGAGCCTACGGCACATTTTCTCCGATTTTGCGAGACTTGGAGCGCGGCGCCTTTTGCGAAGAAGTCGCCATAATCGGTCATGCTCTGGCAGCCATGCTGTTTTCCGCTCCAGACGGTCAACTTTTCAATATCGGTCGCGTAAATACACATGTGGCAAGCGCCGACCGGCTGTTGTCTCGCACTCACAACCCGGAAGTCACAGGAGTATTGCGTGTAGCGGAAATCTGGGCGGCGTATCACTTGGGTGATTATGCCCTGTTTGGCCGCTTGCTGGAAAAACACGACGACGACCTGAAAACGGTCAAAGAGCCGGTCACTCGGTTTTTATCAAATGAAATCTTTGCGTTAGGCTCCTATTTGACAGGTCGAACAGCAGAGGCCAGACGTCGCTATTCCGATTTGTCTAAAAATAGCGAGGGCATTCACTTCGCTACGGCGCAGAAACGTTGTCTGGCGTTTCATTGCCTACTGAAATTGGGAGCGGGAGAGTCTCCCCAACAAACCCTGGCAACCATAGAAGATAGCGAACAAAACCAGGAACACGTTCGTTTGTTGCCGGGCTATCCGGACATTTTACTGGCCGCTGCACGAGGTCAGGCATTGATCCGCATGGCGCGTCTATCCGAGGCCAAAACGGCGCTAGACCGTGCATTGTACATTACGCGCACCATGCGTTGGACGCCAGTGCCACTGATCTGCACCCAGGTAAGGCTGTATTATCAGGCAGGCTGGTTCGATGAACTGCAAAAACTGATGGAACAGTATGCCGCTTTCGGTCGCAGCCACCGTCCCTTGATTGTAGAAGCCGCCGCTTCTCTGGTGCGTGGCATGGTTGAAGTGAGCCGCATGAACTTCGTCAGCGCCGCCGAAGCCTTCGTAACTGCCCAGCTTCGCGCCGGTGAGGCGGATACCTTACCGGATCTTCGAACCTATGCCAGCGTTCTGGCCTTTCAGGCCTGGGTGCTGGCGGGTAACGATCGTCGGGCGCACCGGGCGTTGCAATGGGCCGAGAGTGGGCTGGAGCGGCACCCTTCGATCTGGATGACCGGTTTTCTCACCCAATACAAAGCCTTAATGGCCGCCCAGCAGGGGCATTTATCCGAAGCGCGCCAACACGTTCAAGTGGCCCGCAGCACGTTTGAAAACGCGCAGGATCAACCCCAGATCGCCTACAATTATATGGTAGACGCCCTGGTCAGTTATCTTTCGGATACACCCGATGCGCAGCAGGAATTGGCCGACGCGGAAAAACACCTTAAAGAACTTGGTCTGCCGATACCTCCCACCCTGCGAGTGGAACACGTGCGCCGTCTTAGTGAAGATCACAAGCTAAAACCCTTGTTTTCAGAACCCATGCCACAGCCTTCTTCCAATGCCGGTATCACAGCGGACAATCTCGCGGTGCTGATCAACCGACTATCGGTACGCGGCATGAACGACAAACACATCTATAATGAGCTCACCGAGCTTGCCCATCGTTTGCACGAACAACGCCCCTGCCGACTGGTTGAGCTGGATACGGAAGGCAATCAGACCACCCGCGCCAGCCGCGGAGAATTCAAGGTGTTTACCTCCGAAGAATATTTCGAATTCGGCGATGGCTGCGGGCGACGCTTTAGACTGGGAGTGGCGGGACCGCTTGCCCCGGAAGACCGAGTCATGCTGCGGCTATTATCCACCGTGGCTGGTCGCTCGCTGGAAGTCGTGGCACTGCGGGAATTGATCGGAGGCGGTCCCAGCCCGGCGATTCATGAAGATCCTCCGATGCTGCCCGGATTCGTCGCCGTTTCCGAAAGCATGAAATCGCTGATGCGCGAAATTTCGCAATTGAACAAAAGCCGCGCAAACGTGTTGATTCGAGGAGAATCCGGTTCGGGAAAAGAGGTGGTCGCCCGCGCCATCCACGCACTTTCCGTGCGCTCGGAAAATTCGTTTGTCACATTCAACTGCTCCACGGTGCCTCGTGAACTGTTCGAAGGGCAGCTTTTCGGACATCGCAAGGGCAGTTTTACCGGGGCGACCTCCGATCACCAGGGAGTCATCCCCGCCGCCAACCACGGCACGTTGTTCCTGGATGAAATCGGAGACTTGCCTTTAAGCGTGCAGCCCAAACTGCTGCGCTTTTTAGAAAACGCGGAAGTCCTGCCACTCGGAGAAGCCAAGCCCATCGAGGTGGACGTGCGCGTGATCGCCGCAACGCATCAGGATTTGGAACTGATGGTACGCGAGGGAACCTTCCGCGAAGACTTGTTCTACCGCTTGCAGGTGGTTCCGTTATCGATCCCCCCTCTACGGGAGCGTCGAACGGACATCCTTCCGCTGGCGCGCCACTTCATCAAACAACTGTTACCCAAGGAAAGCCACTTTCCCACACTGTCGCTGGAAGCGCGCGAAAAACTGCTGGCGCATCGCTGGCCCGGCAACGTGCGCGAGCTGCGCAACGTCATCGAGCGCTGCCTGGCCTATTCTTCAGGCGAGAAAGTCTTGAAACCGGAGCATATTCGGCTGGCTTGAAATGAACAGGCGGACACGTCTTCTCTAACCGGCATTGTCCGGATTGGGATTGCGTTTGTCCATGCTGCGATTGTAGGCAGTGAAGGCGGCGATCAGGTGGCAAACCCAGCCAAGCAGACCGCCTGTACCGATCCAGAACCCGGGTGTGATGATCAGCCAGAATATGCCGCGTAGAAAATCACCGTTGTAGATCTGCCCCACACCAGGCACCACCAGCGACAGAACTGCCGCGAGTCCGGGATTGTATTCGCGCTCCGGTTGCATGCGTTACGTCCCTTTGTGTTCTGTGGCTAGCGCGCCACGATCAATTCGTATTCCTTCGATCCCAACCCGATTTTCTGGCCATAGTCGGTCTGCACCTGCCAGTCGATTTTCGGGTAGATCTCATGCAGCGGATCGGAAGTTTCTCCCTGCACGATTTCGTGTCCGTTCCAACGAATCGAACCGGAAATGAAATCCAACCCGGCTTGATCCATGGCTACGGGGTCCGTTCCGATTAAAATGCCGATATCCGGCATAAAGGCGGGCTCGCTCTGGCCCATGCAATCGCAATGCGGCGTCAGATCGACCAGCGCGCTGATAAAGAACAGGCGCTCCTTTTTCTGTTCACAGACCGCCTTGGCGTATTCGACCATTTTTTCCTGCAAGACCGAGCTGTTTTCATCCCAGGGAATCTTGACGGCTTCATGCGGACAGACCACGGTGCATTCGCCGCAGGCCATGCATTCTTCCGTATTGATCATGGCATAGTCTTCAATTGTAATTGCGCCGGTGGGGCACCACTGTGTACATTCACCACAAGCCACACAAAGGTCTTCATCGACCGTGGGTTTGCTGTGACAATGCATGCGCCGTTTTCCCTGCGGGTTGGAGCAGCCCATCGAAAGGTTTTTGATGGTAGCGCCGAAACCGCTGGCCAGATGCGCTGTGAAATGAGTGAGCGTGACCAGGCAATCCGCGTCGTGGATGGCGTCCGGCACCTGAACGCTTTCGAAATGTTGTCCGCCGTCGAAATGCACGTCCTGATAGGCATGCCCGCGCAGGCCATCGGCAATGATGATCGGCGCTCCGATGGAACCGACGGAAAATCCGTGTTGGGCGGCAAGCATTAGGTGATCCACGGCGTTGTGGCGTTGATTGCGATAGAGCGTGTTGCTGTCGGTAAAGAAGGGGCGCGCACCGATATCCTGACACAAGCGGGCGACTGTCCTCGCGTAGACCGGTCGGAGGTAGCTCGTCAAGCCCTGCTCCCCGAAATGCGTTTTAATGGCGCACAGATCACCCTTGCGCACGATCTGGTCCATCCCCGCTTCCCGGCATGCACCGGCAAGGCGCGTAAGCACATCCTTGGGATTCTTGTGGATATGGTAGGGCACGAAAGTAATCGTACTGGACATGAGTTTGGCTCCTTCTGTGTTGAATACGATCACGGTATACGATAGCAGAAAATAAAAACTGTGCAAGCTTGCAGACATCGGATCAAACGAACATCACGACAAAAAAACCGCCGGAAGGAAAACCCGACCGGCGGTGTATGCTCTGCTTTTTGTCTAGATTACCAGCGCAGTTTGGTGACTTTGCCCCAGGATTTCTGGAAATCCTGCGCTTGCTTGTAGCGGCGCGCTTTCTTCTCGGATTCGGCCAGGGCGTCTTCGTCGACGGCTTCGAGGTATGCGTTGCCGGGAAGCTGGAAATCGTTAAGTTGATCTTGTTCTTTTTCCTTGGCTTCCTCTTTTTCCTCTTTGGCGTCTTCGAGCATGTAAATGCTTCCGATGAGATCGAGAGAGGCGAAGATGGTCTGGTCACGATCGAAATGCTGTCCGGCGATGCCGATCGTATAGCCGACACCCAGCATCAACGGCACCGGGAAGTCGCCACTCATTACCCAGGGCAGAGTGGTAAAGGAAAGCATGTTGGTCATTTGCAAGGCCGCCTGGTTGGTACCCCATTCCATGGCGCGCCAATCCGGCTCCAACCCGCCGAAAGAATCGGGAATCGTTTCCGCCGCCCAGAAATTGTCTTCGTATTTCCAGAAGAAATAGAATTCGTTTCCGTAGCTGATATAATCCGTGATGTTCCAGGTGAAACCGAAATACAGATCCCAGTTGCCGCCGATGTCGCGATGTACGCGCATTTTGTTCGCCGCCGGCACGAGAGGAATCGTTCCGACTTCCTCGCCCTTTTCGTTGTAGGTGCGGGTCTTGATGCGCATCACTTTGGTTTCGGGCAACTGATCGGTGTAACCGAAGGACACGTTGAACACCAGGGGTTTGATCGGAGTGAAATCAACGCCGTACCAGAAACCGATGTCGATCTGCTGGTCGCCGAAGTTGACATCGAAGATATCGTCGTAATTCTTGTGCTTGCCGGTTCCCCATTTGTTGAACAGGGTAAAGCTCTGCCGCCAGCGCTTGGACTCGAAGAATTTGTAGCGCAGACCGGTGATGATGTCGTTTACGCCCCAGCGGCTGATGTCCTTGATTTTGTTGTAACGGAACTGGCACAGCGGCGTGTCGGCGCGGCAGGTAAGCACTTCTTTGAGATCATCGGCATCCAGTGGTTTATCAGCCACGGAGAACGTAGAACCGGACCAGATGGTTTCGATCTGTTCCTTGTTGGCGACGGCATAGGGATTGTTCTGGCTGTCGCGCACCATGTACATGTTGCTGTCGTTCAACTCGAAACTATACTCGGCATGGGCGTACTGAACCGGAATGATCATCATCAACGCGATGTTGTCGGTAATGCCGTAAGCGGCTGTGATGCTGATTTCCGCACCCAGACCGTTATAGGAAGCGTCCAGCGTACCGATGATGTCCTTGGTGGTGAACATGTTCGGATCGAGATCGGCTCCGGTCAGCGTGATGTTGTAATCTTCGACGATGGATTCCCGCTTGTGACTGAAGCTTGAACCGAAGTGATCGTCAGCCCATTTCGCTCCACCTTTGACTCCGATGACAAAAATGCCTTCAGGCACCGTTTCGGCGCTATTGGCAAAGGCGGCGGCAGGGACAGTTAACGAAGCAATAATGAATAACGCAGCCAACCATCTCGAAATCATATCATCCACCTCTCACCATTGCGACTTGTAAAAATCGCTTTGAACGGGAACGCGACGGCCTAACAAGCGCTCCGATTAGCAACCGCTGCCGGAATCCAGTGGTTGGATTCCACAACCTGATATCATCGTTTTGGAATAAGATACCGAGAGATGCTCCGGTTTACAGCCATCCGCATGGCTTTTCGCACGGATTCGAGATGCTGTTTCGGGGCAATCCCTAGTACAGGCTGGAACTCTAGTATGAAGTAGCCAGCTTGTAAAGAAAAATCCGGTAACTATGCTGAAATCTAAGCTTTTTCTTGACTATTTCCGCTATCAGTGGTAAATTAATTGCACATTCTAGGAAGTTGGAGCCGTTTCAAAAAAAGTGGAATGAGTATTTGAATATCCTGGAGAGGGGATATCGTAGACGTGTACTTTTAACGTGTTAGGAGGGAAACAATGAAAAAATGGGCTTTTTTGATGGTGCTGATGCTTCTGGCGATGACGCTTTTCGTAGCGGGTTGCAGTGACGACGATGACGATCCCGTCGATGGCGACACCGCTGATGGCGACACCGCTGACGGCGACACCGCTGACGGCGACACCGCTGACGGCGACACCACTGATGGCGACACCGCCGCTGGCGAGATGGTTGGCGCGGCCTGCGCCGCCGACACCGACTGCGTCACCGACTTCTGCCTGACCGCGGAATCGGCTGCCGGTTTGGGCCTGACCGGTCTTACGGTTGAAGGCGGCTACTGCTCGTCGGTTATGTGCAATATCGCCGGCGATGACACCTGCAATGATACTTCTGGCGGCCTGTGCCTGAGCCTGTTCCCCTTCATGGGTGCGGACTTCGCGACGATGGGCATCTGCCTGAAACCCTGCAACGACGCCAGCGACTGCCGCGCGGAAGTCGAAAGCGTATGCCTCGACCCGATGCAGTGGGTCACCGACGGTCTGCTGACCCAGGCTGACTACGATGCCTACTTCGACGGCGTCAAAGCCTGTGTGCATCCTGACGTTGCCGCCGCCGCTACCGGCGCTCTGATGCCCGATGGCGATGTGGACGGCGATGCGGAAGCCGCTGACGGCGACCAATAAGCTGTTATCGAATCCCACTTCGGATTCATCAACGGGAAGGCAGCACGCCTTCCCGTTTTTTTTATGCAGTCGAAGACAGAATACCACGGGCTTGCCCGTGGATGAATGAGCCTTCCCGTCGCTGCGGTTGAGCAGCGGTGGGTCGGTTCCAACAGAACCGTAACAGTAAGTACCCCGGGTTTACCCGGGGGAATCTATGACAAAACCACTCTCCGTGTATAAAGGAGTTGTTCCGACTTCCATCATATACAGCAAGGAGAGTGGTAATGGAAAGTAGTTTAGAGCACACGAAGTGGAATTGCAAATACCATATTGTGTGGGAGCCGAAGTTTCGTCGGAAGATCATTTTCGGCAAATACAAGCGTGAGATTGGAGCGATTCTTCGCAAGCTTTGCGAGTACAAGCGAATTGAAATTGTAGAAGCGAATGCGTGTGTGGACCACATTCATATGTGCTTGAATATTCCGCCGAAGTACAGTGTTTCCGAGATCATGGGGTATTTGAAGGGGAAAAGTTCGTTGATGATATTCGAACAGTTTTCGAACCTGAAATACAAGTACGGGAACCGTCACTTCTGGTGCAAAGGGTATTACGTGAGCACGGTTGGTATCAACGAGAAAAGCATTGTCAAGTATATCAGGGAGCAGGATACTCGTGACAAGATGACGGACCAGTTAAGCTTGATAGGGCATACAGACCCTTTTAAGGGTAGCTAGTAAGCAATGCAGAAGTCGGAACAGGCGGCCTTTAGGTTGTGCCGGTACCGGGCCCTTATAGGGCCAAAGTCAAACCGCCCCTTGCAGGGGCGGTCATGATTCTTTGATCTTATATTTAAACCTTGCTTTCATGATCGATATACCGGTTCTTAATCATTTTTAGTCACAGATTCTGTGAGTTTGTGCCATAGTCTTACGCGATCCGAGATCGTGGAAGGCTGTGTATTTTCTTATAGTTACACACGGCTTCCCGGAATCTCCATTCCGTTAGAACAGGCCACATCCCGATTACTTGATGGGCAGACAGGTGTCGTCTCCAAAACAGGCGATTCAATCAAGCGGCAGTTGCAAACAAACAGGCTGACTTGCACCTCTAACCAGCAAGAATTTGTTTCGCTTTTTCCTGCATGTTTGGAAACAGGCTTTGAGGCACCTTTTCTCTTCCAAGTTTGGTTGCAATCATATACCGTGCGCAGTTCTCGAAATCGCCCTGGCAATACTTGACGCGCATCATTTCGGCAAGCGGTCCGATAGCCTTGTTGAAAAACGCGCATCCGGCAAGCAGCTTACAATCCGCCATTGCATATCCCCTTTCCAACAAAAATAGATCCTTATCGTAACCAGATGGAAGACCAGTTATGATAATACTATTATTCCTACAAGATACTAGTAAAATCGTATTCTTACGTCCTTGTAAAGAATGTCACTTACGCATGGCCCCCTGGCCTTCCCACAATGAAAGTTCATTTGGAAATTCGGTGGATTTCATGTAACTTGCTTGAAGAATAGGGAGAACCACTTAATCAGATATCCTGATTTCAGGAAAACGAACAGAACGAAGGCAGAGATGAAAGAGCCGCTCGTATCGATCATATTGCCGACCTACAATGGAGCGATGCATCTTGAAAAAGCGCTGAAAAGCGTTTTCTCCCAATCTTACCGCAATCTCGAATGCCTTGTCGTGATCGACGGTTCGATGGACAACACGGCGGAAGTCTTGTCTCGTTTTTCGGATAGGCGGCTGGTTATCATCGAACACGACGTGAACCGGGGCTTACCCGCCAGTTTGAATTCCGGTTTTCGCCGGGCGAAAGGCGAGTACCTGACTTGGACCTCGGACGACAACGAATTTCTTCCGCATGCTATCGAGCGACTGATTTTTCATTTGCAAAAAGATGAAACCGTCGGTCTGGTCTATTCCGCCTGGGAAGCGATTGCCGAACATGCCGAGGAGGAACAGGGAAGCGTTGTCTGGCCCGGTTGCCCGTCTCTCTGCACGATGGGCTGCAATCAGGTCGGATGTTGCTTCCTGTTTACCCGGCAATGCTACGAACGCACCGGTGAATACGACGAAAGCATTCAGGGCGTGGAGGATTACGAATACTGGATTCGGGCGCGCAAGCACTTTCCTTTTAAAGCGGTGCGTGAAATTCTGTATCGCTACAGGCTGCACGCCAACTCCCTGACCTCCAAATATCCAAAGGAAATCAGAGCTCTGGTTACGGAAGTAAAAAGGCAACAGTTACCGCTGGATGATCTACAATTTTTGCCCGCTTTCAATGATAACATGCACCAAACACCCGAAATCATTCGCTTCGGCAGGGTCAATCATGCCATTGACGAAACGCTTTTAGCCGAGCTTCTCGGTCAAGTTTCTCGGGAAAACATTGCCGCCGTTGTTACGATCACACCGAATTTACCGGCCATCGACGAGCAGAAACCGGGCGCAAACACCATAGGTTATTCTCTTTTGGATCCGATTTGCCGGGCAAACGTGTTGAAATCCGATTCCACGGTGGATAGCCTTTTCTGCTTCTCCACGATCGCCAAAGAAATTGGACTAAGCGAAAATAGCGACCCGAGTACGGCGCTGGATCGCATCGGCGCATTTGGCGGAAACGTGGCGCTACTGTGCGGATCGATTGGTGCAGACGATTCGAACTATCGAAACATTCCCTACTACTATCACGCAGGAAAGCACTTGTCGAAAGGCTTTCGTTTCAGAACCTGTTTGCAGCACTTCACCGGGAATTCTCTTTCTCTGCGCGAAGGGCTTGTCCGCCTGCCGTTTTATTTCGGGGTCTACCTCCAGAAGATCAAAGAATACGAATTTGCAAAGCGCTCGAAATAGCCACACGATTCTTCTTACGACACCGACAAGCAACTTGACAGGATCCCTCTCCCCCTCGTAAGCTCGGACAGAGAGAGGAGGACGCAATGTCGTTAAAACGTACATCGCTGCGGGCTGCGCTATGGATTCCGTTTGTCGCACTGCTACTGGGCGTGGGAATCTTCCAGTGGATGTCATTGGACGCCGCCGAACAGGTGCAAAGTTCGGAATCCGCCCGGATCGCCTCCAAGCCGGAATCGTTGCATCTAAGCTGGAGCGACGACCCCGCCACCAGCATCACCATCCAATGGCGCACGACGCGACCCACTAAAAACTATATTCCAAAGGTCTGGTATGCACCTGCCGCATTGAACAATCGCGCGGCGGCAATGGGCGGCCAAATTAAAAGCGGCGAGGCACAGCCGATTCAACAACATGATGGTCGCAGCCCGCTTTGGAGCGTGACCCTGACCGGACTGAAACCGGATACGGAATATCGCTATCGTGCAGGCGATTTCGAAAGCCACGATCCGCAGTCGGGCATGTTCGTGCGTCCGACGCTTTCGCCCATGAGTTCTTTCCGCACCACTCCCGAACGAGGCAGCGATGCGCCACTGACCTTCGTCGTTGCCGGTGACAGCCGTAGCGGCATCGAGGGTATCCGGCACAACATCGAACGGCTGGCCAAGATCGAAGCGGACTTCTGGCTCTTTTCCGGCGACATGACCGACGATGGTGAACCGCAGCAATGGCAGCAGTGGTTTTCCGCCATGCAACCGGTGCTGATGACGCGGGTATTGATGCCGGTGATCGGCAATCACGAGCGGGAGTGGGATTTGTACCACGAATTGTTCGTTCTGCCACGATATGCGAATCTGCCTTCCGAGTTGCAGGAAAGCGCCTGGTCGGTGGATGTGGGCCGGGTGCATTTGATCGGCTTGAATTCGTTGAACAAAAAATTCGCGAAAAAGCAAGTCGCCTGGCTTGAACGCGATTTGAAAAAAGCCAGCACCGATCCCGCCACGCGCTGGACGGTGGTGATGTGCCATCACGCCGTGTATTCTTCGTCCAGGCACGGCAATACCGGATATCTGCAAAAATATTGGGAACCGCTGTTCGACCGCTACGGCGTGGACTTGGTCGTCACCGGACACGATCACAACTACGAACGCAGCCATCCGATCCGCAACGGCAAGCGCGCTATTGACGGCAAAGGCACGGTGTACGTCGTTGCCGGTGGATTTTACGCGCCCGGCTATTCCAACGGCAGCAACTGGTGGACGGCGACCTCGGCGCATGGAAAGCTTGGAAATTACGTGGTTGTGCAGGTGCAAGCCGGCGAATTAAGCGCAACCGCTTACAGTGGTAATGGCGAACAGGTGCTGGATCGCTTCCAGCTACGAAAAACACTTACTCCATGAAGCAAACCCCAAAATCGGGCAAAAACAAAGATATCGCACCGTTGCAGGTCCGGCAGCGAAACACCAACGATCCGACGTTGCGTCGTTTTTTACAAAGCGATCCGGCAGCTTACCTGTATTTCCTAGGCGATCTGGAAGAACCCTACGCCAGCCAATCGCAATTCTACACCGGAGAAACCGCAACCGGCGACATCCGGGGCGTATGGCTGCACTTTCAAGACGGTGACAACGCCGCCTTACTCTGCGGCGGTGAAAACAAAGCGATTTTCGCCTGCCTGCAACAGTTATCGCTTCCGCACCGGGCGATCATTCATCTTCCCATGGAAATGCTGGATGCTTTTCAGCAGCGTTTTCGTTTCGATTGGCTCAAACCGCACATGCGCATGGTCCGAACGAACCCGCAACAGACCCCGAAAAAGGAGCCGCATTCCGGCATCCGAAAATTGACTTCGGAAGATCTACCCGATATCCGGAAACTGTATAAGCAGGTGCCGGAAATCTGGTTCACGCAGGCACAGTTCGAGCAGAACCCGTTTGTAGGTGGTTTCGATAGTCAGGGAAAGCTCGTCGCCATGGGAGGCACTCATATTTTCGTACCAGAATCCAATATTGCGGCCATCGGCAGTGTCGGCGTCGATCCGAAAGCCCGTGGTCGAGGCTGGGGAGCGGGCATCATGCAGGCGCTGTTGCAGCACATCGAAGCGCCGGGACGCTTGATCGGGCTGAACGTGGCCTCAGCCAATCCGGTTGCCAGGCGCTTGTATCACTCGTTCGGATTCACGGAGAAAATGGAATTTCTGACCGGCATGGCCACCTTACGTTAAGCACATGATGGCTTTCGGTTGGTCGATTAACGGATTCTCTGTCATTTTTAGCAATAACAGTTGCTGTAGCAGCGGTGCGTAAGCCCATGGGCCAAGCGGAGAGAAACGAAGCTGACCCTCGAACACGGGCAAACCTACGGTTTAGCCCGCGCCACCCTGAAATCAACTAGTGCTTTTCGGCGGGCTTACGCCTCGCCGCTACAATAAAGCAACGCTAATAAAGGAAATTACGACACGGGATTGGGCAGGCGGAAACCAAGACCTTCTATCTTGCGCAGGATTACATCCAGATCGCTGACCGGTTTATAGACGACGTTTTCCTCCGTCAATCCCAGTCGTGCCAGATCGGCATTGATCTGAAATTCCAAGGAGCCGGTAAAAACCAGAATTCGGGTTTGCGGATCTAGATCCTTGATTTTCTGAATGGCGCGGGTGCCGTCCATACCAGACAGTCGAATGTCCACGATGCAAAGGTGAAAACGGCGTTTGCGGTAGCAGTCCAGAGCCTCTTCGCCGCTTTCCGCGATCTCCACCATAAATCCTTCATCCACCAGAAACTCGGCCAGACTGTCGCGAATGTAGGGTTCGTCTTCGATAATCAGCACGGAAATGGGAGTCATTCCAGGTTTCCTTCTTGAGAACTTGCGAGCGGCCACTCGATTTCAATACGATTTCCGGATTGGCAGGACATGGAAAAACGACCGTTGCCGATTTTTTCCACGATACGCCGACTGATAGCGTATCCAAACCACAACTCGCCCTGTGGCTTGAGCGGTTGGGAATCCGGAGGCAGCAATCGTTGCTGTTGCGCCAGAGAAAGTTCGGGGCTGTTATCGCTGATCCAGACGACCCCGCTTTGATTCGCTTCCCGAAACACGGTCATTCGTAGTTCCGGTGAAAATTCCGGAACGGATTTCCAATGCCGGTGCAGGCGTAAAAACGACAAACGCAGTACGCCGATCAAGGCTTGCTGCATCATGACCCGATCTCCGAGTACCTCAACAAGACCATCCCGAAAATCGGTTGTCACTTCTACGCTTTGGTGCATCTCCAAACGCCGCAGATCGCCATCGTGGTGCACGAGCTTTAACGTTTGCTCGAGCAGGGAGGTCAACTCGACCGGCTGTTCCTTTAGCGGAGCCCGCCGCGCATAACGCAAAAAATCGGATACCAGTTCACCGGTGCGCGTTCCGCAATCCTGAATCATGTCGGTAAAAGTCAGCAGGCCGCGCTGTTCGATGTACTGTTGCAGTTTCTGCTGTTCCGCCTCGGAAAAACCGAATTCCGTCAGTTTATCTTTCGTGCGCGGATGCGTCATGTCCAACCCGCGCGTGAGCAGTTGCGTGGCTTGCATGATGCCGCTTAGCGGATTGTTGATTTCATGGGCGACGCCCGCCGCAACGGCGGCCACCTGCCGCATTTTCTCCGCCCAAAGCAGGATCAACTCGGGGTGACTGAGAGCCAGTTCGTTCAGCAGATCCTCGATGGGAGCGGAAAGATTATGCTTGTCCGCTGTCATACCGACCTTTGTCTTTAATGGTAATCCGCGCAGCACACATCGTGCGTGGTAAACCAGAACGCTGCCTTTACAAATTCAGAATAGCGGGTTGAACAAAAAAGTCAACCGGACAGTTGCATTGAAGAGCTTTTCGGTGTTTCAAATCGTTTTGTATTGGATTAGACGTGCATCAGAAGTCAACGACATTCTGCATTCAAGATGAAGAAGGAAAGCAAGTGCAGCTCGATTCATACCCGACGGATTTCAATGGCTTGAAAAAAGCGCACGCATCCGTACTGCAAGAACACCCCAGCTCTTCGGTCGGCATGGAAGCCTGCTCGAAAGCTTACGTTGTCAGCGGCATCATCGCCGAATTGGGAGGAGATCCGCACGTGTATCCTGCCGACGAGGTGGCCAGCAAAACCCGCTTAAAAAAAGAAAAAGACCGACGCCCGCGACGCGCAGGATCTGTGTACGAATCTGCGTACCGGTGCGCTTTTACGGGAAGTACGATTGCCTCCCGAATCGATGCGGAAATTGCGTTCGGTGCTGAGAACTCGACAGTTACAGGTGAAAATCATGACCCAGGCGAGAAACGCGGCCAAAGCGCTCTTGCGGGAATACGGACTGGCCGGTGCCTCTGGAAGTTTGACGACCGAAAGCGCCTGGAAGCAACGTCTGCTGCAAGTCATGCCGACCGAGATCAAAACGCTGATCGAGGCGCATTTCTCCACGTTTCAGCTGGCGTCCGGCCAGATGGCGGCTTTGACGAAACAGGCGGAAGAACTGGGACGATGCAACTGGGTTTTCGAGGTGATGGAAACCGTTGCGGGGATCGGTCCGCTGACGCGGCTGGCGCTTTCGGCCTTTCTCTAGAATTCTTTCTTCGAATCGATTAGCAGAGTTACGGGACCGTCGTTGATCAGCGAAACCTGCATGTTCGCACCGAAACGACCGGTAGCGACCTTACTCAACTCGCTCGTTTCCAATCGCTTTAGAAAGCGGTCGAAGAAATCTTTTGCAGCATCGGGGGCCATGGCACGTACAAAGCTGGGGCGATGCCCCTTGCGGCAGTCCCCATGTAGAGTGAATTGACTGATAACCAGCAGTTCGCCGGAGACATCCAGCACGCTGCGATTCATGCGGTCTTTTTCATCGGGAAATACGCGCAGATTCAGCACCCGGTTTGCCATCCATTCCAGATCCCGGTCGGTATCGTCCTGACCCGCCGAAACGAGTAACAGCAAGCCGCACCTGATCTCGCCAAGCGTTTCACCATCGACCGTTACCGAAGCACGGCTGACTCGCTGCGCTACCACCCGCATCTGCGTTCCCCGTTTCTAATCCTGATCGATGCAGCAGCGCAGGCCACGCACCACGGTAGCGCCAGCCGGATTGCGAACTTCACAGGAACTACAGGTCAAATCGCTTTCCAGGGAATTGAAGGAGCCGCCACAAGCGGTCTGCTCGCTGCTCCATTCCTCCAGATTGCCGGACAGATCGTACACGCCATCGCGTTCGCAACTGGCGTAATTGCCACATGCCGCCACGGAAATGCCGGCGTCGGAGCCATTGCACACGCTTCCAAGATAGCTGTCACCATAGGGATAGCTCTGCGACGACGCCCCGCCGCAGGCTTGTGTGAATTCGCTTTCACTGCACAGGCGCTTGTCGGAATTTTCGCAGGCGGTCAATGCCTGGCTGTAAGTCATGAAACTTGATGGAATGTCCCCTGCAAGCTGGCAGGCGTAAAGAATCGTGGTCTGGGTGCTGCTCGAAACATTGTCCGGGAAACCGTTTTCCGGGTAATCATCCGACGATTCACCATAGCGTGTGCCACCCAATCCGGCGCAGTAAGGCTCATCGGCAATGACGCTTTCATACTTATCGATGCAGACATCACCGGAAAGCTTGACCATGTCCGGGTGACCGGTGCAACAACCGGGGATTACCGTGGCGTTGGTGCATTCACCGTTATTGTTGCAGGTTGTGTCGGTCGTGCATTCGTCGTGATCGTCGCAGGCCTGATCGAAATTGGTGGCCGTATACAGGCAGCAGCCCGGCAGATTGCTGCGGGGTTCATCGTAGGTGCATTCGTTGCCGTCGTCACAATCGATTGCGTCACCACTGCAAGTCCCTCCACCGCAGGTATCGTTTTCCGTACAGAAGTTGCCATCGTCACAGGGAGCTGAATTCGGTTCGTAATAGCAACCAATTTCACCCTCGATGCACAGATCGTCTGTGCAGCCGTTGGGATCGTGGCACCATACGTTATCGGCAAACGCGGTACCATCGAAGTTGCAGGGACGCATGTACCAATCGCCATTGTCCTCGAAGCAGTATTTGCGATAGGGCACACAGAACCCCGGATCGCCTTCGCTGATCTCCGCATCGCCGTCGGAATCCCCATCGATCGGCTGGTCACCATCGACCGGTGTGTCGCCATCGACCGGCGTATCGCCGTCAACCGGCGTATCGCCGTCAACAGGCGTGTCACCATCGACAGGCGTGTCACCATCGACAGGCGTGTCACCATCCACAGGCGTGTCGCCATCCACTGGCGTGTCGCCATCGGGGTAATTCACATACCCCCAGTCATCACTGCTTTCCATAGCACCCCAACTGAGAATGTCTTCGATGTCCACATCGGCGTTGGGCCAGTAGTAAAGCTGGTTATTGTCTTCGTTGATCACCGCAAAGCGCATGCGCTTGGGAATGTTCTGCAATATTCCCAGCGCATTATAGGTTACATAAACTTCCAGTTGCCAACCCAGCGCCCATTCGGACTGGCGCAGCTTGTAAGCGTTGCTCTGACCGATTGGCAGGCTCAAACAGGTCGGCTGACCCAGTGCCTGACAGGACTGAATCGCCTGTAGACGCGAGAAATACAGCACGAACTCGTCGCCGGGCGTTTCGATGTCGGGATCGAAGGCAAAGCCGAAGCTGTCGTTTTCTTCGCTGCTGGACATCATGCTCGGAATGACCGCTGCAAGATACAACCGGTCGGTGGTATGCATGGCGAAGACCTGCGTCCCCGAACCGGCTGCGGTAGCGAATTCGACCACATCGGAATAGTACCATTCGTTGAAGCGATCCACCTCACCGTTGAAATCGGGCTCGTTGGGCGTATAGGGCACATCAAAAATTGCGGAAGGCGTCCACGGCTGCGTGTCAATATCGTCGTCACCGTCGGTCAAATCACCGTCGGTGGTGTCGCCGTCGGTTGCATCGCCGTCAGTCGTATCGCCGTCTACGGTATCCCCATCCGGTCCCAAGGGATCGAAATCGAAGTTGAAATCGACGTCGCCATCCGGTGCGACCAGGTCGATGGTTACACTCTTCTGCTCGTTTTCCTCGAGTTGCACCGGTTCGCTGTCCATCACTTCCTGCCAGGGCAGCGATCCGACAAACGTTCCCGCATGCGCGGTGCCGATTCCTGCGCCCAGGCCATCGATGGTGAAGGAAAGTTCACCGAAACGGCCATCCAACGCCACGGTTTTACGCAACAATGCTTCGGGGGCATTACTGGACTCGGCCCAATCGAGTTCAACCACCAAAACGGTGGCGGTGGGATCGATGCCATTGATGTTCACTGTAACAGCCCCGGTGACACTAGGTGTACTGCTGCCGCCGTCCAACTCCACCGGATTATCGAATTTCGAACAACCACCGATTGCCAGCAAAACCAGTAAAGCCAGCGTTATCAGGTGGGAAGATCTCAGTAGCTGCTGCTCACTCATCGGATTTCCTTTACGTAGATTGCAACACTAGAAGCTCGTACCCAGCACCACTCCGGCACCTTCGGGAGAGATCGCGGGGGCGATCCAGGGAGTCTCGACTCCACCTCCCGAACCGGCCTGCTTGCGCTTTTGATAGCCGGCGATAATCAACCCGATTCCTACAGCTCCCAAAGCCGCTGCACCCGCATACAGGCCGATAGAGGTCCACTGCCGGGACAGGGTCGTGTCTTTATGATCCTCGGCCTGCTGTTTCGTTGTAGCGTTATCGTAGTCATCTTTGGCCTGGTACATCAATACGGTCATCGCGATGCCACCCGCTGCCGCACCGACACCCAAACTGGCCAGCACCCAGCCGCCGATTTCCATTCCACTTAACTTTTCCGCTTCGCGCCGTTGCCGCGCCTGTACGCCCAATGCCCCGGAATCATCCGTCTGACCGACAACCGGACGTTGTTCCAAAGGAGAATCCTGCGGCAGCTCCTCCAAAGCCGTCAAGGGCGGAGTGGTACTTCCCACCGGAGCGACCGGCTCTGCGTAGACGGGCGGTCCCTGGCGTTCACAGCCAAAGGGCCGGGTCAATCTACAAGTGGCCTGTGCCACCACTTCGCGCAAATCTTTACCTGGTTTCGCAACCTGTACCCGGATCGAGTCCATCGAGCGCCCGGTTTTGACATCGAGCATTTCAATGTAAACCAGGTACAAATCGTCCAGATCGCGAATCTCGCCGAAAAAGGCGATACGAGCATTGATGGCCGCCGCGAAACTTCGCAGGCAGCGGTAGTTGTCCATCCCCCGACAGGTTTTGACGACGTGGCGGTAGATCGTCTCCTTGCCCAGATCCTCACGCGAGAGGATCTCTCCCAGATCAGGTGCGAGTCGCAGAGTCTCCAGAATGCTGTCGTAAGCCAACTGGGCCACCGCTTCCGAAGCGTCTGCGGGACTCAGATCGAGTAACACCGAAACCATTTGCGGCTGGCTCTCCGCTTGAGGCTCCGATGAGGCTCCGGCGGCATCGTCGCTGAACAGGTCGGCATCGTCCTGTGCGGGCGCTTTTTCCTTCTTTTGCTCGACCGGCTTTGTCTTAGCCTTTGATTTCTTGACAGATTTCTTTTTCTTACTCTTTTTCTTCGTACTTTTCTTTGCGGCGCTCAGCAGCAATACCCCGTCAGAGGAATGCCCACCAATAGCAGCGGCCCATCCCACACTGGACAGGCTGACCCAAAACGTTACAAGTACGATACCGGCAATCAGAGAGCGGATTGACTGTCTCATCCTTCTTCCTTGAATTCACGTCTGACGTTCGTTGGTATAAACCCATTGATTCGATTACGGAACATCTTAGGGTACCCTCAGGCAGGTTTGACGTCAATGCTTTTCCCGAAATCGGGTTGCAATTCCACTGTATTTGGAAAGAAATACAGCATTTTCAAGCGTCTAGCAGAATTGAGCGTCTGTGGATTGTGACTTACTTCTGACCCTGCTCGGCAAATCGGCAATGCTTCCTTTTTCGCCTTCATAAGGTCAACCACATAAACCATTGAAAGAACTAAGAAAATCGAATTTGCTTAAAAGTTCAGCAAAGCGGAAAATCCCCTTGAAAACTCTCGATTTTTTGCTTTTATTCACAGGGGTTATCCACAGGTTATCCACAAAAATGTGAGTAACTTCGACATCGGTT
Source organism: Myxococcota bacterium (assembly GCA_965140415.1). GTDB lineage: Bacteria > Myxococcota_A > SURF-8 > SURF-8 > SURF-8. The sequence continues at coordinate 230,848 of OZ223209.1, read as the reverse complement.
TGAGATTACATGCTTTTTTCAAAACAGAAAAATAACATGAAAATTATGGTTGACAGGGAATTTTTCTTCAGGTATTAAGATCGTTTCGCATTTTGCTGTATACGTGTAAAAGACACCAGGCTGTTGGATTGGAGATTATCCTTGAATATTCTTCGGTTAGCTTTGCTTCTATTCTGTCTGCTGTTGATAAACTGCTCCGATGAACCTACAACACCATTAACCAAGGCCGTTGATGATTTCTGGTCATGCCAGCAACGTGGTGAGTTCAAGCAATGCTACCGTTCGTTCGCTCCCGAACGGCTGAGTGGAAAAGTCGATTTCTTGAAAAATGCGGAAAGCTATGTCGCACATCGGCGCGAGTGGGCCAAACAGCACCCGATTCTTGAAAGCAAAGTCCTATCCGTTGAAATGACTGACAAAAACACCGTTGGCAAGGTACGAGTGGGCTTGAAGATCGAGGGAAACGACCACATTCGTGTCGTTCAGCAGCGTTGGCGCTGGGACAACTCGCAAAAGCGTTGGCTTCTATCTACCCTGTCACCTCCCCGGCAAGCTCCAAAAACTCCTGCATTCCAAAACCGGAAGCCTGCCGAAAAACACTAGTTAATCCATGCCGATACGGCACTCGTTAACGCCGCTGAAAACCCGTATTCGCATCGACCTTTCGAATGGGCAAGCTCGGTTGTTCCTCGATTCGCAAGGTGTACTGATGATCGTCATTGCGATTGAGACCCAATCCGGCAGAGAAGCCCAACGTAACGGCCAGCAAAATCAATAAAAGCAGTAATAGCATACTTGCTCGCCTGGATAACTCCAGTGAACCGACGTGAAACTTCGTCGTAGCTGTAGCAGTAACGGGTGAAGAAGCTTGTGGCGCTGGCGGAGGTGTCGCCGGTGCTTGCGGCTTCGGCTGACTGCTGAAGTGACGTAAAACCGCATCCTGCTTGCTGTCAGGCAAGACCGGCTGCTCCAGACCTGTCAACGGATTTCGATGTTTCTCCGCTGCTTCGTCGATCAGATCCTCAAACAATCCGCTGATTTCCGAACGCAACCCTTTGCTTTTCGTAATACCGGATCGCACACTAGGTCGAGAGGGAGTAAATGGAGTGCTCGATAGAGAAGCATCTTCCACTGGAGCTTTGGCCGCGATCTGCTTCCAGTCCGTATTTCGCAATTCCGGCGCGGAAAGACTGTCTTGCGGAGGCGATCCCTGAATGAGCCCACCTCCGGTCTGTACATTGAATACTTCGAACAATTCAAACAAATGTCCGGCGCGCACCCATTCCTTTCTTTCATAGGAATAGACATAATCCTGTGGCACAATCTTGCGCCTGCCAGCCAGATCGCGCAATTGTCGAACGCTTTGAATGCCGAAGTTCTTCTCCCCCCTCCTTATTGCATACTTAAATTGTGCGGCCATCATACACCTCATTTCCTTTTTACGACGAGGCGACCTTTCCTCATCAAGCACAGTGTAATACTTCTTTACTTACAATGCAAGGAAAAAATAACAATTTTTACATCAATAATTATAGTGTTAACATTTTGAACACCTTAACAACAAAATCTACGAACCAACACCTATTATAGAAACAATCGATCGAACAAACAATGCGCATTGTCGGATCGCATTTCTTTTCTAAAGGCCAACACTCTGTAATAACAATATATTATATTAAATAGATGTCATTTTAAAGACTTGTTCGAGAAACCAACAGGCTAAGACCGAAGACCTATACTGGCTATGCTTGTCTGAAGAAACAGAAAGAAAAAGGGGAAAATGCTAGTCTGCTGTGCTGGGTGATACGCTGTGGCTTTCGGCTTGTCGAATGGCAGAACCGTTTGTATTGGACAGATCGTCTTGAAGCATGGTCGATCCAAACAACCCGGCAGCCAGACCCAGGAAGAGAGCCAGAGCCATTACGGCAATGGCACGCCTGGTTTCACCGAACCAACCTTCCGGATTCGGCACCTTGGCCGCAACGGCGGGTTCGGAAAGGCGAGCGGAACGTCCCGCTGCAAGAGCGGGAAGCTTATGAATTGTGCGCCCGGTTTCAATGGAGAGATCCCGTTCCAACTCACGTTGAGTGGGAACCCTGGCGCTCTTGTCTTCTTTTACTTCGATTTCATTGATCAGCGAAGAGAATTCCTGGATTGGCGGCAAATCCTGCTCTTCAGCAATCTGCGCCGGCTGCGGAACAGTCTCTTTTTGCTGTACAGCACTCTCAACATCAAGCAACGAAGTTAAACTTACCCAACGTTTATCCTTGATCACGAAAACACTGGCATCGGCCTTCAGTTCACCGGAGTAAACTAACCGAGACAACTGCTCCTGATCGTGAATACCCAGGGTGCGACCATTATGTTTGATGGCATACTGATGTCGGCCCATAAAACCTTCTCTTTAATGCAATACAATACAAAACGAACGACAGCCTTTTCGCGCTCTCTATTTTCAGGTTGTCGCCACAAGAACTCTCCAATTATTAGAGTAATCCATAGGACATATTATTGCAAGATATTAATGTGTTAGCCTTTTTTCAAACTAGCGTTACCAATAGGTTAAAGGCGATGCCAATGTCCTCTAATACCGCTTTATCCGTGACAAATTCTCCGATCATAGATACAATATCGGCGTTTATTTTGGAAACATGAACAAAAATGAACAGCATGTTCAGTTTCAATCCATCTCACGATAACTCTTGTGTTTTTTACTTTCTGTAAGACCCGCCATCAGCAATACAGAAGTCGTAAAGAACGGACCTGATCAATTCGATGGTGTCGATACAGAAATCAAGGAATACTGGTGAAATCATGACGAGATCGGCGCGACTCACAATCTGGAGTTATTCATGCGGGTTTTAATTCTGCATCCATCACAACGGGTACATCCCAATTACATCGACTATCCGGCTTTCGAGTCACTGGCCGCCTGGAATGTCGCCGATTACCTGAAAATCAAAGGTCATGATGTCAGCCTGATCGACGCCTATTGCCTGCCCGCATCCGACTGGAAGCGCGAACCGGAGCACATCCGAATCGGAGTGACACAGAATCGACTTCTTGAAGAAATCCAAAACCGTGCAAACGAGCAACCAGCGGAAGTGGCAATCGTGCAGCTTGGACCCTTTGCGGTTCAGGCTCCCGACGACGACAACTTGTTTTTTCTGATTCGAGCGCTGCGTCAGGCGCATCCGAGTGTTACCGTCGTGCTGGCGGATCTGCATATCGGCGGCATGAATTACGTGGCATACGACCCTTCCCGGTTCCTGTCTTCCCCCGGCAGGCCGGATATTTTATTGCGTTACGAAGCCGAAGTGGAATTGGAAAAGCTGCTGACAGCCTTGGAAAACGACAGAAACATTTCCAAGAAGGTCATCGACGGTGTGCCTCTTAGCGGACCATTACAAGGCGACGGAGGCTACGCGCTGGTCGATCTGGATGCATACCGGGAATTGCTGTCCCGCATGCTGCAACAGGAGCAACGCCCGAATCCGTTTGCCGTCAACACAGCCACCCTGCCATTTAAAAGCAGCCGGGGTTGCTGCTTTTCCTGTTCGTTCTGCACCAGCCATCCCGCCCACGCCAGCGGCGCACGTCGCGAATGGCGTCCGCTTTCTCCCGAAGCGTTGGAGCGGCAGCTTTCCTGGCTGTCCGAACGACCGGGAGTAGAGAAGTTACTGGTGCTGGATGAAGCCGCCAACATCGGTCGCGATCATTTCGATCGCTTGTTGCAGCTTGCTTACAAAGCGGGACTGAAGCTGGAATTTCCCAACGGCTTGCGCGCCGATCTGCTGACTCAAAATCAAATCGAACGCCTGGCGGAACTTATTTCGCTGTTGTCGCTTTCTCCGGAGTCGGGTGCAGCCACCGTACTTTCGCGCATCATCGGCAAGCAACAGTCATTGGAAGCGGTGGAACTTGCCACACAGCAGGCTTATAAAGCCAGGCTGCCGGTCGCCTTGCATTTCATCGTCGGTCTGCCGGGAGAAAGCCGACAGGAAATCGGCCAGACGTTTGCATTTGCCACCCGCATGTACGAACGATATGGGGCGCGCCCCTGGATGCAATTCGCCGTTGCGTTACCGGGAACCCGTTTATTCGAACAATGCCAGGAAAAAGGCTTGTTACCCGATCCATTGCCGCGTGATTTCGGTCCGGTTTTTCAGGGAACCCCCATGCTTAAAGACGGTACCTGCGCGGTTTCCAACGCCGAATTACAGCGACTGAAACATGCGCTTGACTGTCGTATTCGAGAATAAACCGAGTCAAATTGTCTTTTTTATGCTGATATTTAAAAAAAAACTTACTTCGTGCAAGTTCATGCTTGCCTTGTGCCGGTTTTTGTTTAGGATAAACGGAACCGTTATTCTCTTTGTTCCGACCTGGAACACAGGTCGGCAAATCTGGAGTTCGAGATGAAAAGCGTTCAGGAAGTATTGGAAACTCTTCGGGCGAAGGGCATGAAAATCACCCCGCAGCGAATCGCCATTCTGGAAATCTTGGAAGACAACACCAGTCATCCCTCGGCGGAACAGATTTACCAGGAACTGAATCAACGTTACCCGTCCATCTCCTTCACAACGGTCTACAACACGTTGGAGACCTTGTGCAAAATCGGACAGGTGCAGATGTTGAACATCGACCATGAACGACGCCACTACGATCCAGACACCAGCACGCATCATCATGCGATGTGTCGACATTGTGGTCATATCATGGACGTGTTCGAGGACTATTCCGACTTGCGCGCCCCCCGGCAGCTGAAGGATAGTTTCACGATTCAGGCACACCAGGTGCAATTCTATGGTGTGTGTCATCGCTGCATGCCCCTGGATCGCTCGAACTAGACCGGTCCCGCTCTCTTCTGTCTATCTTAAATTCACAAATAATTTTTGGCCTTTTGTGTAGGATCACTCTGACAATTCGTCAGAATAAAAGCAGTCGGCCTTGTAGGTAATTACTCATAATAAAAGCCGGGTTGCTCAGCCCGGCTTGAGAATACATGACTTTAAATAGAGCGCTTTACTTCGATTCGATCCAGGCCGGAACTAGTAGCGGTTCTTAATCATTTTTAGCCACTAATTTGAAGAATGTGTGCCATAGTCTTACGCGATCGAAGATCGTGGAAGGCTGTGTGTCTTCAATAAGTTACACACGGCCTCCCGGAATTTCCATTCCGCGAGACCATGACACATCGTGATTACTCGATGGTCAGAAATGAGTAATACCTACTCTAGTAGCACTCCGTCTCGCCGATAACTATCGTACCGGAACCTTCGCGGGTATCGATCTGACCTTCCCAGAGAATCCGTGCGCTATGTTCGGAATCGGTCACATCCTGCAACAGTTTCACCGAAATGACGCCCGGCTCCAAGAGAGCGGGCATTTCGATCGAAAAGTCGAAGGGACACATGCAGTCGCAACGACCTCCAAAGCCGGGCTTGTCTTTCTCAAACAGGGTGAAGCTCAAATCCTCTTCCTGATCGACTTTAATCGAGTGTTTGCCACAACAATTAAACTACCTTCGCCTAAAGGCGAAGGATTTATGGGTGGTCGTTCAACGGCGTGACGACTCAAGTCGTCACGCATCTTCGCCCTCAACTCTGAAATTGGCTCCACCGTCCGGCGGTTCCCCTTCTTCCTGCAATCGGATATATTCCTGAATCGTCTCATCCGTCACATTACCGCTGCTCGCAACAAAGTAGCCTCGCGCCCACAAATGACGACCCCAGAAAGCTTTTTGCACGTGCTTGAACTCCATCATCAGTTTCCGTGACGATTTTCCTTTGATCTTCTGCATGATCTTGCTTGGAGACAAATTCGGAGGACACGACACGAACAGATGAACGTGATCTTTGGCTACATGCCCTTGCAGTATTTCGATCTCATTCGCCTTGCAAACTTCAATTACCAAATCCCTTAGTCGCTTGCCTACCGCGCCGGAAAGAATGGGTTTCCGATACTTCGTTATCCAAACAAAGTGATACTTCAGGTCGAAACGCGAATGCGAACTGGTGCGATATTTCTCCATGACAAAGACATTATCACGCTCAATTGAAAAACCTCAAGGTTTCGCCTAAAGGCGAGGGATTTAAACCCATCGACTGACATTAAGTATGGTGTGCTTGTGCATGAAAAGAATATCGCCGGTTTCGATTTCCGTCGTCCATTCCAATGTTTCCTCGCACATATCAAGCGCTGCATCGTCTGCAATGCGTTTCACCTTTGCCAACGTTTCGTCACCATCGAAGCCACCGCATTCGCTGGTCTGCGGATCGATACCAATACCGTTGCTGCTTGAACAAGCGCTAAAAGTGAAAAGCACGAGAATGAAGGCAACAGCCAATAACAGCGAAAAAGTCTTTTTCATGATTATCTCCATATTCAATTGCTTCAATCGACACAAGACCCAAAGGACTGAGCAATCAACGTGCCAAAATCTATTCTTAAACATTTCCAATGTATAATTATATAGATATCCTATAGATATCAACAAGTTAGAGAGAGGCTTTCGTTAAGCAAACCAGTCCGGTCTGAAAAGGCGATTTGGAAGAGTGTGCTTTGATAGACAGCAAAAAAACGGCGCAGCGACAAAAATGTCAGATTACTATAGTTACCGTTAGTTGATTTGAGTGATTGGAAGTGGGTGCCCGGGTCTTCGATTCGGTACGAATCGATGGCCCGGATTATTTGAATTTGCACGGCCATTCGCCTTACAGGCGAAAGACCGCGGCACCCTTGGTTATGGCGCATTTCAAATTATTATTACTCTAAAACGGCGGGCTCACGCCTCGCCACTACAAGAAGACATCACTACTAAGAAATACGAACTCCTTCAAACGATTTTACTCACCGAGAGTTTTCTTCAATAGCGCTTCTACAGCCAGACCGGCGGGAGAATCATCGGGCAATTCCATCATCGATTTCTGCTCGAGATCGAAGGTTTGCATCAATGGATCGCTGGGAATCGTGCCCCAGATCGGCAGACCGATACTTTCCTGTTCCGCCAGAAAAGCCGGAGAAAGCTGTTCGGGCGCACGGTTGACGACGATACCCATTTCATCGACATCCAAGCGCATGCCATCGATCATTTGCTTGATGCGCTTCACCGCGCGCAGTCCGCGCAGTGCATGATCGGTCACCAGCCACAAACTATCGATGTGGGCATTGGTATTGCGGCTGAAGTGCTCCATACCCGCTTCGTTATCGATGACGGCAACCTTGTAGTTGTCGTGCAATTCTTCCAGAAACTGGCGCAGGATGTTGTTGACCATGCAATAGCAGCCCGGTCCCTCCGGTCGACCCATCACCAGCAGATCGAATCCTTTTCGCTCAACCAGTACCTGGTTCATGCGCATCTGCAAGTACACATCCTTGGTCATGCTGCCCGGCACGACGGTTGGATCACGCAGGAAATCTTCCAGCATGTCGCCGATGGTCATGTCGATATCCAAACCCAGCGTTTCGCCCAGGTTGCTGTTCGGATCGGCATCCACGCCCAGCACCGGTCGGCGATTCATTTTAATCAAGCTGTGCATCGCCAGCGCCGCTACCGTAGTCTTACCGGTTCCGCCCTTGCCGGATACGGCGATTACCTTGTTACCCATTGTTATCTCCCAACTTGTGGTTTACTCGTTCAACTTGAGTGTGTTGCCCAACGCGAAAGATCTTCCTAGCTCGCAAACGGAATTGCTTTACGGAGAATTCTTGCCGTTTTTGTCGATCAATGCAAATACCGAAGGGAAATTCTCCCGGTTGGTGTGGGGTAAAAAGTTCCCCGCTGTATATTCGTCCATGAAACGCGAATTGGTGCCCAAATCGATATACGTCATTTTGCTGGCGATATCGTTACCTTCGGCCATGCAGTCCGCACATTGCACCGTCAACCGCGCACCCAATAGCGAACCGTTACCGATAAAGAAGTAATTCTCCGGCGGCAGATCGGGCATCAGACCGATGGTAATGGCTTTTTCGATATCGATGCTCTGACCGAAGGAACCGGCGATTAAAACCTGCTCGATCATCGACATGTCGAAACCGCTTTCCATCACCAGGGTTCGGATTCCCGCATAGATGGCGGACTTGGCGCGCAGCAGGTTGTCTACGTCCATTTCGTTGATCGTGATGTCTTTGCCGACACCGGAAGCTTCCGCATAAACCAGCACGTATTCCGTGCCGTTTTCCCCGGTCTTCAAACGCGGACAACGCGACGCTTCGATGAACTTGCCGTCCGGCTGAAGCACTCCGGCCAAAAACAGCCCGGCGATGATATTGATCAGACCCGAGCCACAGATTCCCAAGGCCGGTTGCTGACCGATCGTCAACACCATCGGCTCGGCATCGGGTGCATTCAAGTGGAAGTCTTCTATGGCGCCGTCCATGGCGCGCATACCGAATTCGATATCTCCGCCTTCAAAAGCCGGTCCCGCCGAACAGGACGCCGTTAGCAAAAACTCCTGATTTCCCAGCACGATTTCACCATTGGTGCCCATGTCGATAAAGAGCGTCATCTTTTCCTGCGCGGCAATCTTGGAAGCGAGCACACCCGCCACGATATCGCCTCCCACCCAGGCTGAAACGGAAGGAACACCCAAAAGCAGCACGTGCGGCGGCAGGTTCAAGCCCAAATCGCTGGCCCGCACCGGCGGATAATAGCGCGTCGTCGGCGTATGCGGCGACAACTGGATGTATGTGGGGTCGATGCCGTACAGAATCTGGCTCATGGTGGTGTTTCCGGCAATAACCATATAGGAGACTTGCCCGGGTAAAAGCCCGTTCGATTCGGTCATTTTTTCGATCAGGCGGTTCATGGTGTCGATCACCGCCTTCTGCACCATCGGCAATCCTTCACGCTTACGGCAGGCCAGAATACGGTTGATGACATCCGCTCCGTAGCGGATCTGATCGTTGTAGTCGGCGGCTTGCGCCAGGACTTCTCCGCTTTTCAGATCGATCCACTGCGCCCAGACGGAAGTCGTGCCGATGTCGAAAGCGAGCGCGTAAAACGCATCCGTCGTATCGCCGTCTTCCACAGCAACGATAGACGGTAGACAGGTAGAGAAAAGCTCCGGGCGATCCACAATCACCGTCGCCGTGATGTCGCCCTCGCTCTGGCGAATCTTGCTCGGAAGTTCTTTTAGCAGCTCGAAATCCATCGAGTGATCGACGATATCCACCTTGGCTTTAAGCTCCTGATACAAGCGCAGCCTGTCGGTCAGGTTGGAATCCTGTGTAGCGGCGGGCAGTTGCAGGTGAACCTTGGTCATAATCGGTTGAAGGGGACGACCTTCCAACAGGTTGTCGATATCCAACCCGCTCAGCCGCACACGCCCCTTTGCGTCTCCGCTTCTGGATGGCAAGGTGCCCTGAACGCGCGTCGCAGCCGAGAGCGTCACGGTGACATCGCCCATGATGTCCGTGCGGCAGGCCAGCACGTGACCCTCGGGTAGATCTTCCATCCGCTTGCGGGCCGGATGAGACAGCGTTTTTCCCTCGACCTGCACGACGCATTTTCCACAAACACCCGCCCCACCGCAGTTGGCGTCGATATGTATTCCATGTTCGACTGCCGTGCGCAGCAGGTTTTCCCCTTCGCGGGCTTTGACTTCGATGTCATCGGGGAGGAAGCGCACAGTATACTTGGGCTTTTTATTCGATTCTGGCATTTGACCTCGTCCCATGGCTGTCCGGGAGACTCGAAGGACACCCGCTCCCGGGAATCATGTAATCCATTATTCAAAAAGCGCCGGGAAATGCAAGCGCTACTCCATCACAAATCAAAGGATAAGAAAGGCAGCTCATGAAAATCCATAGAAAAGGATTCTTTCGAACACAATTTCCTTCCTATAAACCGGTGATATCGACAATTTGTGACAAAACCATGACACAAAGAGTGCAAATTCGGGTATCATCTGGAATCTTGGCAAGGCTGAAAGAGGAGAACAACGCGGATGATGAAGGGAAAAGAACGTTTTCTGGCCGCCTGCAAAGGCTTGCCGGTCGATCGTCCCCCGGTCTGGTTGATGCGCCAGGCGGGCCGCTATCTGCCGGAATACATGGCGATCAAGGAGAAGCATTCCTTCGAGGAAGTCTGCCGCACCCCGGCTTTGGCGCGGGAAGTCGCAGAGCAACCCTTCCGACGTTTCGAACTGGATGCCGCTATCCTCTTTTCGGATATTCTGGTAGTGCCTGAAGCGATGGGCATGGATGTCAGCTTCCCCGACGGTGGCCCGCGATTGGCCCCACCTTTGCGCAGTTTGAAGGACATCGACCGCCTGGTAGACCCGGATGTGGAGCAGGCGCTGGGATATGTCGGTCAGGCTTTGCAAGCCATCCGGCAGGGTGTCGGAGAGGACAAGGCGTTAATCGGATTTTCCGGTGCGCCATACACGCTGGCCACCTATATGATCACCGGCGGCGAAGCCAAGCGCCGTCCTGCCCTGCGCGCCCGCGCCTACAGCGATCCGGGGTTCATCCATGAGTTATTGGAGCGCTTAAGCTCGGTACTGCTGCGATATCTGCGTATGCAGATCGAACAAGGCGCGGATGCGCTACAGCTTTTCGACACCTGGGCGGGGGAATTGTCGCCGTTGCAATTCGAAAAGCTGGTGCTTCCTACCTTGACGTATTTAGTCGATGGTCTGCGCGAAACGAAGACTCCGATCATCTATTACATCAACGGTATCGGTCCCTACCTGGAGCCGCTCTCCGAAATCGGGGTGCAGGTCCTGGGCATCGATTACCGCACACCGCTGTCTGTTGCGCGTAAACATATTGCGGGTCGCAGCGCCACCCAGGGCAACCTGGACCCGGCTGAACTGTTCGCGCCGGAAGCGCATATCCGCCGCCGCGTGCGTGAAATGGCCGCCGAACTGGACGGGCAGAGCGGCCACATTTTCAACCTTGGACACGGTATCTGGCCCAATACGCCGATCGAAGGCGTTGCCGCGTTCGTAGATGAAATCACCAAGCTTGGAGCCTGAGCCATGCCGACCGATCCGCTAGCGATTCCCCCCAATCCCGCGCTTGCGCCCAAGGAATTGTTGCAACGTTACGCCACTGCCGGGCCACGCTACACCAGCTATCCGACCGCTCCGCACTTCACACCCGATCTGGATTGGGATGAGTTGCAGCGACGCTGGAAGTCGGGTAACGAGGAGCAACCGCAGCGTGGCCTGTCCTTTTACGTCCACATTCCATTCTGCCGGGAGCGCTGCTTTTTCTGCGGCTGTTTCACTCATATTTCCAGTCGCCCGGAAAGCGCGGATCCTTATCTCGATTCGCTGTTGCGGGAATTCGAGCTGGTCGCACAAACGCTGGATCCGTCGCGCCCGGTTCTGCAACTCAGCCTGGGCGGCGGCACGCCGACGTTTTTAACGCCCGAGCGTTTCGAACGCATGATGCTGTGCATGAAAGAGATCTGGCATTTTGGAGAAGGTGCGGAAATTTCGGTAGAAATCGATCCGCGCACCGTAACCGAAGAACACGTGGACGTGCTGGTGCAGCAGGGTTTCAATCGCTTTTCGATGGGCGTGCAGGACTTCGACCCGCGCGTACTCGATATCATCCACCGCAAACAATCGTTGGAACATACACAAGCCTTGGTAACGGCATTGCGCTCCCGTGGACGCCAGGCCGTCAATTTCGATCTGATCTACGGTCTGCCTGGACAAACGCCGGAGACCATGCAGGCCACGGCAGAACAAACGGTGCAACTTTCGCCTTCGCGCATTGCACTATACAGCTACGCGCACGTTCCCTGGATGAAATCGAATCAAAAGGTGCTGGAAAAACACCCCATACCCGGACCGGATGAAAAACTGGCGCTATTCGGAATCGCCTACGACATCTTCACGCAGGCGGGCTATATCCCGGTGGGAATGGACCATTTCGCCCGACCCGAAGACGAACTCTGCCTGGCGTTGGCCAAGGGCAGTCTGCATCGCAACTTCATGGGTTACACCACCCGGCGCGGCCTGGATCTGGCCGGTTTCGGTGTATCGGCCATCAGTTCCGTTTCACGGACTTACGCACAAAACAGCAAGAATTTCGAAGGTTATCACAAAGCCATGCAAAAAGGTCGTCCGGCTTTCGAACGCGGTTATCTGCTAAGTGAGCAGGACGACTTGCGCCGGGAGTTGATTATCGATCTATTCTGTAATTTCGAATTGGACGGTCACGCTTTCGGGCAGCGTTGGGGAATTGATTTCAATCAGGCTTTCGCCGACGAGTTGGAGCGCTTAGTCCCGATGCAGCAGGATGGACTGCTGACACTGGATGGCGAGCGGATTCAGGTTTCGCCGCTTGGACGCGCCTTTATCCGCAACATCTGCATGGTCTTCGACGCCTATCTGGAACAAGATCTCACCCAGCGGCGCTATTCTCAAACGGTGTAGGTGGGTCATGAGTCACGAGGCATCACATTCCCCACGCTGGGGCGTAGCACTATTGAACATGGGTGGACCGGCCAATACCGAGCAGGTACGTCCCTTTTTGTATAATCTGCTCAGCGATCCTCACATCATCGGCATTCCCATCGCTCCGGTGCGGCGCATGATCGCCGCGCGTATCAGCCGCAAACGCGCTCCCCTGGTCATTCCGCGCTATCAGGCCATCGGCGGCGGTTCGCCGATCTTGGAGCAGACACGCGCCCAGGCTGCGGCATTGCAACAACAGCTTTCGGTTAACAATTATCCGGTGGTCATCGCCATGCGCTACAGCGAGCCGCGAGCCGAAGACGCCGTGAAGCAACTCGTTGAGCAGGGAGTAGAACACGTGGTCGCGCTTCCGCTCTATCCACACGCCAGCCACGCCACTACGGAAAGCTCTCTGAAAGATTTCACGCAGGCGGCGGCGAAAGCCGGGTTGGGCGTTCATGCAGTCGGGGCCTATCCGACATTACCTGGCTATATCGACGCCATGGCCAACGAGATCGACTCCCGCCTGCCGTATCTGAACAATCCGACGGTGATTTTCAGCGCTCATGGCCTGCCTCAACGGGCTGTGAACAAGGGTGATCCTTACCCGGAGCATATCGAGCAGACGGTGCAGGCTCTGATCGAGCGATTGCCGGAAGGCGTTGCACATCGGCTTGCGTTTCAAAGCCGACTGGGTCCGGTGCGTTGGCTGCAACCGTATCTGGACGAAACCGTGCGAGAAGTGGCCGCCACCGGTAACGACTTGCTGCTGGTGCCGGTCAGTTTCGTCAGCGAACATATCGAAACCTTGTACGAACTGGATGTCGAGGTACGCGAACTGGCCAAGCAAGCAGGCTCAGGACGCTTCGAGCGGATTCCAACGGTACAAACCGACGCCGGATTCATCGCCGGATTGGCGGAACTGGTGCGTAAAACGATTGAAAACGCGGATAAGGACAGAGCATGAAAGATGTCGTGATCATCGGCGGCGGGGTGGCCGGATTGAGTTGCGCCCATTATCTGCGACGCGAGGGTATTTCCGTGCGCGTGATCGAAGTCGCCGAAAAGGCGGGCGGAAATCTGCGCAGTGAGAAACTCGACGGCTACACGCTGGAGCAGGGACCGCACAGTTTCATGGCCTCCAGCGACGCCATCTGGGAATTGATCGAATTGCTGGGGCTGGAAAATCGCCTGTTACCGGCGCGCGCGGCAGGCAATTCCCGCTACATTTATCGGGAAGGAAATTTGAATCGTCTGCCGACTTCGCCCGGTAGTTTCCTTTCTTCAGGATTCGTCAGTTTTCCCGGCAAGTTGCGCTTGATGATGGAACCCTTCATGCCCAATCGGGCCTCGGAAAAAGAAAGCGCGCGCGAGTTCTTCATTCGTCGATTGGGCAAGGAAGCGGCAGACTGGGTCATCGCGCCGTTTATTTCCGGCGTCTATGCGGGCGATCCCGAACGGCTCTCGGCTCCAGACGCCTTTGCCAAGATGTGGAGCTGGGAAAAGGAAAGCGGCTCGATGATTTCCGGGGCGCGCAAATATATGAAGAAAAAGCGCAAGGAGCGCGGCGAACGCGCCAAGCTGCGCGGCCTGTTCAGTTTCGACGAAGGACTGGGTGTACTCACCGAGCGGCTGGCGATGGATCTGGGAAACAGCCTGAATTTGTCGGAAACGGTCAAGAAAATCATCTCCGACAAGGTCGGCTGGCAGGTGAATACCGACGTCGCCGCCTATCGCGCCAGGCATCTGGTGCTGGCCACGCCGCCGCACCGCGCATCAATGCTGGTCAAACCGGTATTTCCGCAAATGGGAGCGCTCTTCGATCAGATCGAAATGGCACCCGTTGCCGTGGCGCATCTGGCCGTTAACGGTGAAGACGCGGCTGCGATCCCGGACGGCTTCGGTTTTCTCGTGCCGCGCAATCAACAGGTGCGCCTGCTGGGCTGTATTTTCATGAGCAAGCTCTACCCGGTGCGCGCGCCTGAAGGTCATGAACTGTTAACCGTGTATATCGGCGGCTCCTTCGATCCGCAGGCGGTAAACGAAAACGACGAGACCCTGATCGAAGACACCTTGCAGGATCTGGAACGCATTCTGGGTCGTCGCATGAAACCGGTGTTTCATAAGGTTTTAAAACACCCCCACGCAATCCCGCAGTTTACGCACGGACATCGCGAGCGCGTGCGCCGCATTCAAGAGCTGGGCGAACAGATCGGGCACTTGTCGGTCATCGGCAATTACGTGGAGGGAGTCGGCATGGACGACGCAGCCCGCAGCGGACGCGAGTGCGCCAGGGCCATCGCCGAGGTCATCGAGGGCAGGTGACTGAGATGAATCACAACGCAACGTTTGATTGTATCGAAATTCCCCTGGCCGTAATCGGCTACGACTTCCGCATTGCAGGCGCGGGGATGCGCTCGCGCCTGGTCACAAAGCCGGATCAGGCCGACGAACTGCACCGCCGCCTGGAAGATTCCGGCATCGCACGCGGGCTGGTGGTACTGGATACCTGCAATCGCAACGAATGGATCGTTTCTTCCAGCACGCCACAGTGGGCAGCGCAGATTTTAAAAGCGCAGTTCATCCGCCGCCTGAAAAAGGACGACGGCGAGGGAAAAATCCCCGATCCATACGTGTTTACGGGGATTGCGGCGGTGGAACACCTGCTGCGCGTGGTCAGCGGAATCGAGTCTTTCGTAATCGGAGAACGGCAGATCGCGACGCAGTTGAACTGTGCGTTCAATATCGCCAAGCAGAGGCAACGCTCCTCCGTCATTCTGAACGGGCTCAGTCCTTTGTTGGGGCGCGTGGCGCGTGAAGCGGCGCAAACCCAGTTGGGCGATACGACGCTGCGCGGCGTACACGATGCCGCGGTGCGCTTTCTAACCGAACGACACGATCCCAAGCAACCTTACTCGGTAGTCGTGGTCGGCACGGGAGCGATTGGCAGGCAGGTCAACCAGAGTTTGAAGGCTCGCACGAACTGGCAGACAGAGCGTGTCAATCGCACGATCACCTTTTTGCAGCGCGATAAGGTTCAGCCTTTGGAGCGCTTGCCGGAGCTTTTACAACAGGCCGACGCTGCGATTTTGTGTACCAGTTCGGAAAAGCCGCTATTGGGAGCACGTCATATCCTGCCGCGCGAAGGGCGGGAGTTGACCATCGTGGATATCGGCATTCCCGTACAGAGCGAGACAGCCTTATCCGAATTGGACAAGCTCGTGCGCGTGGATTTGGATACCTTGCAGGATCTGCTGGTCATTCCGGCGGGGAATTCGGAAGGGATGCGCCACATGCGACGCGTGATCCGCGAAGCCATGCGCGAATTCACCCGCTTCTGCCGGGAACGAAACCTGGTCAAAGTGCTGGAAACCACGCAAAATCAGCACGAGCGCTACATCAAGGAAGTCATTCCGCAATTGCTGGATACGGAACTGCCCCAACTGAGCCAGGAGGATCGAAACCGGCTGGCCTTCCGTTTGCGCGGCCTGATCCGCGAATACACCAATTCCATTTTCAATTCCATTCACGAAATCACGGAGAACGCCGATGAGCAGTCCTAACGGCAATAAAACTTTTATCATCGGATCGCGCGGCAGCCAGCTTGCCCTGTGGCAATCCAATCACGTCGCCGGAGTCATTCACGGCGGGGCCGAAATCACGGTCATCAAAACGGCAGGCGACCGCTTTCTGGATCGCGCGTTACAGGGACAGGCGGACAAGGGCTTTTTCACGAAAGAAATCGAAGACGAGCTTCTGGCGGGCAACGTGGATCTGGCCGTTCACAGCCTGAAGGATCTTCCCACCGAACTGCCCGAGGGCCTGGAACTTGGGGCGGTGTCTAAAAGAGCGGCGGTGGCCGATGTGCTGCTGGTGCATCCTGCATCTTTTGATGAACAACAGCCTTTGCCGGTGAAACCGGGCGGCGTAGTCGGTGCAACAAGCCTGCGGCGGCAGTCGCTATTGCGGCGCTTTGCACCGCATTTAAAAGCCGCCATGCTGCGCGGCAACGTGCCCACCCGCGTCGATAAACTACGTAACGGCGAATACGACGCCATCATTTTGGCGCGCGCCGGGCTGGATCGGCTGCAATTGGATCTGCAAGGGTTGCACGTCTATGAATTGAATCCGTCGATCTGGATTCCTGCACCCGGACAGGCGGTAATGGGCGTGGAACTACGCCTGGGCGACGAGCGCGTAAAGCAGGCCTTATGCGATTTTCACGACGATGCCGCCTGGCAGGCAGTGATGGCGGAGCGTGAACTATTGGCGCGTTTCGAGGGCGGCTGTCATGCGGCCTTCGGAGCCTGGGCACAAAAACTGGATAAAGGCGGTTTCTGTATCCGGCTGGGTCATGAAGACGAACACGGCAACTGGCGGGCGGCGTATGTGGAAAATTCCACAATGGAAGAAGCCACCGCGCGCGCCTATGAGGAATTGGAACGTGTATTGAAAGGCGGCGAAGAAACCGCAATCATGGAGGGAAGCCTGTGCCAACCGTTGTCCTGACACGCGAAGCGGCGGACAATGCGCCATTAGCCGGATTGCTTGGCAAACGCGGCATCCGCGTCATTCAAGCGCCCTGTCTGCAAATCGCCTTCGTCGCTCCTTCGGAAGAGGAAGTACTGGCGCTGCCGGAATTGAACCGATTGGATGCGGCCCTGTTCGCCAGCAAAAACGGCGTTGGCGGCTTCTTCAGTTGGTTGCAAAGCCAGGCGGAGCGGCGCACGCAGGATCGCCCTCGTTTGATCGGCGCGGTCGGTCCCGGCACGGCGCGACGACTGCAAGACGTTGGCTGGCCGCCGGATGTCGTGGCAGATCCCGCCACCGGAGCGAATCTGGCCGAGCGCATGATCCCGAAACTGGGGCTGGCATCGCGAGTTCTGGTCGTGCGCGGCGATCACAGTCGTGACAGCGCCTCGTCGAAATTGTCCGAATTGGGACATACGATTTATCCGTTGACAGTCTACGAAAACCGGGAACCACCCAAGCCGGTCGTTACCGAAAAATTCGATGCGGTGCTTTTGGCCAGTCCCAGTGCCGCCAAACGCTTTTTACAAGCCAATCCGTTTGCCCATGAAAAGAAACTGCTTGCCATCGGCAGCACCACCGGAAACTGGCTTCGTTCGCAGGGCCTGCAACCGGTGGTTTCCACTTCCACCGAAAATGCGGTACTGGCTGAAACCCTATGCGACCTCGTGAAGTGAGATGAACCCTGAAAAGACGGGAAAGCACTGGTAAAGCTTTCCTTATCCAAGTATGGTGATTTCGGTAATTGTTGAACCGTGAAAGAGAAGACGGAGCCAAAGATGAGTGATCGATATCGTCAATCGAGTGAGTATTACGAACGAGCCGTGAACTTGATGCCCGGCGGCGTCAATTCGCCGGTACGCGCCTTCGGCAGCGTCGGCGGCCATCCGGTTTATTTCGAAAAAGGTGCGGGAGCAAAAGTCACAGATGCCGACGGCAATGAATACGTGGATTTCTGCGGTTCCTGGGGTCCGTTGATTCTGGGTCATGCGCACCCGGCGGTGGTTGAAGCGGCCACGGCGGCATTACAGGACGGGCTAAGCTTCGGAGCCTGCTGCAAGCGGGAAATCGATCTGGCCGAGCGCGTATTGGATGCCTTCCCGGAATTCGAACGAGTACGCTTCGTCAGCAGTGGTACCGAGGCTGTCATGTCGGCGGTGCGGCTGGCGCGCGGTGCGACGGCACGCGGGAAAATCATCAAGTTTTCCGGCTGCTATCACGGCCATGCCGATCACCTGCTGGTCAAAGCAGGCAGCGGTTTGATCACCCAGCCGATCGCCTCCTCCGACGGCGTCCCGGCGGCCATTGCCGGAGAAACCCTGGTTGTTCCGTTGGACGATGAAGAGGCGGTACGCGAACTCTTCGCAAAATACCCGGATCAGATCGCAGCGGTGATTCTGGAACCGCTTCCGGCAAACAGCGGCCTGCTCGTGCAGCGTCCCGAGTACTTGCAGTTTTTGCGAGACATCACGAAGCAGCATGGTGCGCTGTTGATCTTCGATGAAGTTATTTCGGGCTTCCGGCTGCACTACGGCGGCTACATGCACAAAACGGGCATTCTCCCGGATCTGGTAACGCTTGGAAAGATCGTGGGCGGCGGTATGCCGGTCGGCGCGCTACTCGGTTCGGCGGCGTTGATGGAGTTATTCGCACCCAACGGCAAGGTGTATCAAGCCGGAACGCTTTCCGGCAATCCCGTGGCCATGGCCGCAGGCTGTGCGACGTTGGACGTATTGAAGCAGACCGATGCCTACGACAGCTTGGAAAAACTCGGACAGGCACAGGATGCCGCCTTCGCCGGATTGAAGGAACGCTTCGGCGATTTCCAGAGTCGGCGCGTGGGCTCCATCGGCTGGCTGTATCTGGACACGGGAGAACTTCCGCGCCAGCCCGAAAAGGTCTCCGAGCGCGCGATTGCACGCTTTAACCGGCATCATCGCGCCATGCTGGACCGGGGTTATTACCTGGCTCCCTCCGCTTGGGAAGTGGCGTTTTTATCCACCGCCCATAGCGTCGAACATATCGAGGGTCTGGCAGAAGCCTGGGCGGACGTTCTAAGCGCCGAATAGGAAAACCATGGCAAGCGGTCAAACGAAAACGCGAAGCTGGCACGGACGAGGCTTGCGCCCGCTGCATCCACTGCTGTTAGTGGCCGTGCTGGCGTTAACCAGCCTGGGGATCTGGTGGGTGATTCTGCAATGGCAGCAGATGCAAACCGTTTATACGTTGAGCATGGAGCGGCAACAATTGCAGATGCTGATGGTCGCTCATGGTCTGGGTCTGCGCGACAAACACAATCCACCCGTTATAGAACCGGATTCGATATTTGAAATCGTTTCCGATTCGCAGGCGCACGATATCGCCGCCTTGCCATTACAACCGAATTTCCCCGAACTCTTGCTACAGGTCAAGCCGCAGGTATTGAAAGAGCAGAAAGTCAAGCACCGCAGCCGCATGGTGATGGTGGCCGGTGAAGGATCACTGCTGATCATTCTAATCGTGATTCTCTGCCTGGGTCTGTATTTTCTGTGGCTTTCCGAGCGTCGGGCGCGGCGCAATGTGGAACTCTTTTTCCAGGCGGTCAGCCATGAACTGAAAACGCCGGTCGCGGGAGTCAAGGCGCTGTTGGAAACCTTCTCCAGTGGAGGAATTCCAGAGGAAAAACAAGCTCGTTACGCCCGATTGGGATTGATCGAAACCAATCATTTACAAAGCCTGATCGAAAACGTGCTGCTCGCCAATCGCATTCAGCAAGGAATTTTCAATTCGCAGCCGCGTCCATTGCAACTGATTGAAGGAACGCGGGAATTCGTGGAACGCCGCAACCGGTTGTTCAGCGACAAACGCGCCGAAGTCGTGGTGGATTGTGCGGATGAGATTTCGGTCTGGGCCGATCCGGATTTGATGCGCCACATTATGGAAAACCTGCTGGACAACGCCTTCAAGTATTCCTCCGATGTACCCGAAGTGCGGGTTATCTTGCAGGAAACGGACGAATGGGGCATGATTGTGGTGGAAGACAACGGGGTGGGACTGAGTCGCGCCGAACGCAAGGCGATGTTTCACAAGTTGTGGCGCGGTCCCAGCGAGCGCATCGGGGAAATCAAGGGTTCCGGGTTGGGTTTATATATCGCTCGGCAACTGCTGCGTTCTTTCGGCGGGGAACTGATCGCGCAAAGCAACGGACCCGGCAAAGGCACGCGCATGATTCTGCATTTGAAGAAAGTGGCGTAGGCATGGCGGAACGGATACTGCTGGTCGAAGATGACGAGCTGATCGGAGAGATGATCAAGCTGAACCTGGAGCGCGAAGGCTACCGGGCAAGCTGGGTAATGGCCGGAGACAAGGCGCTGCCGGCGATTGAAAACGAAGCGTTCGACGCCGTCGTGCTGGATGTGATGCTACCCGGAAAAAACGGATTCGAAGTGGTTTCCGAACTGCGCGCCAAAGAGATCTTCACCCCCGTTCTGATGCTCACAGCTCGCTCCGAAACCCAGGCCAAAGTGCAGGGCTTGGATTCGGGCGCGGATGATTACCTGACCAAACCCTTTGATATGGCTGAGTTTCTGGCGCGGGTGCGGGCGATGATCCGCCGCGGACAGGCTCAGCGGGAAGTCCCCAGCAATCAAGTGGTAAAAATCGGTCGCTTTACGGCGAATCTGGATACACGCGAAGCACAAACCGTCGAAGGCCAGGTGCGCCTGTCGGAAAAAGAGGCGCGGCTGTTGGGCATGTTCGTGCGTATGGCGGGACACAGCCTGAAACGTGTGGATATCCTTGAAGAAGTCTGGGGGATGGACACCGCCCCCACGGAACGTACGGTGGATAATTTCGTGCTGCGACTGCGCAAGCTGTTCGAGGAAGAACCGGAACGTCCGCGTCATTTCCTGACGGTGCGCGCGGTCGGCTATCGATTCGAGATGTAGCGTCACCCAATCGGGTGTGAGACGAAAACAGGAGTTGATATGAGTTTTCCCGATGTCCGCATGCGGCGCTTGCGCGAACAGGGATTGTTGCGGGATCTGGTGCGCGAAACCCGTTTGTCGCTGGATGACCTGATTTACCCGATGTTCGTGCATTACGGGCAAGGCGTCAAAAACGAGATTCCCTCTATGCCTGGCCAGTACCAGTTATCCATCGACATGCTGCTGCCGGAGGCGCGCCGGATCTCCGAGTTGGGCATCAAGGCCATCATTTTATTCGGTATTCCCGAGCATAAAGATCCGCAGGGCACCGGCGCATATGCGCAAGACGGCATCGTGCAGCAGGCGGTGCGTGCGCTGAAAAAAGAAGGACTGCCGCTATTGGTAGTGGTCGATGTCTGTTTATGCGAATACACCTCGCACGGTCACTGCGGTTTGCTGGCGGGAGAATACATCGACAACGACGCCACCCTGCCGTTATTGGCGCAGGCGGCGGTGACATTGGCCGAAGCCGGAGCGGATATAATCGCTCCCAGCGACATGATGGACGGTCGCGTCGGAGCAATTCGCGAAGCGCTTGATATGTCAGGCTATTCTCACATTCCGATCATGGCCTATTCGGCAAAATACGCCTCCGCCTTTTACGGACCGTTTCGCGATGCCGCCGGTTCCGCACCCGCTTTCGGCGATCGGCGCTCCCACCAGATGGACCCGGCCAATCTGCGCCAGGCGGTGCAGGAAGTGGATCAGGACATCGAGGAAGGCGCGGATATCGTGATGGTCAAACCGGCGCTGGCCTATTTGGATGTCATCGCCAAGATTCGCGATTGGGTGGAAACCCCGGTAGCCGCCTATGCCGTCAGCGGAGAATACGCCATGATCGAAGCGGCAGCGCAAAACGGCTGGCTCGACCGGGATCGCAGCATTTATGAATACCTGATCGGCATCCGCAGAGCGGGAGCGGATTTGATTTTGACCTATCATGCACCGCGCGTTGCGGAATTGATGGCAGAAGGGAAATGGCCACCGGTCTAATGCTGTGGGGCATCAACGCCCGATACAGAGGAAGGTTCGGTTCGCAATGGAAAGCATGAACGAGCGCCGCCCCGTGCGGTACAGACGATTACCCAAGCCCGCTCCCGGCGTACTGGAGAAATGGGTGCTGTGGGGATTTGTCGTTCTGATTCCTCTGCTGCCGTTAATGCTTGGAACCACGACCTCGCGCCCCTACCCGATGCTGATTGCACGGGTGATTATCCTGGGCTTATCCACCCTGTTTGTAATGGATGCCCTGATCAATCAGAAACGTACGAATATCACCGGCTTATGGGTGGTGTTATTTGCGGGAGCGCTATTTACCCTGTTGCAGGTGACACCGCTGCCGCCCTGGCTGCTTTCCGTATTCTCGCCGGAAACGGATCGCCTGTATCACGTAACGTTGGATGGTCTGGGCTTGTATGGCCAGGGACAATGGCGCACGCTCTCACTCGATCCGGCGGAAACCTGGTTCGGTTTGAGCGGCTTCTTCTCATTGTTAATGGTCTACCTGATTGCGGCGAACCTGTTCAATAATGACGAACGCCTCAATCCGGTATTGAAAACGATCGCCATTACCGGCTTTGCACTGGCCATGATCGGGTTCATCCAGAAAGCGCTGGGAATTTCCAAAATTTACGGGCTGATTCCTTTCGAACAGCAACCGCCCTTCTTTTTCTCGACGTTTATCAACGCCAACCATCTGGCGGCCTTTCTGGGCATGAGCGTACCGATTCAGATCGGCTTCGCCCTTAAAGAAGAGGGGCGTCAGCGACGCTTGTTCATTCTGGCCATGGCGGTCGTGACTTCCACTGCAGTATTCATGACGCTCTCCAAAGGTGGAATCATTGCCTTTTTAGCCGGGCAGTTGTTGTTTACCTACCTGCTCTGGAGGCGCAGCCGCGGAAAAAAAGAACTGCTTTGGGTGCAGGTGGCGGTAGCGCTGGTAATCGTGCTTTCCAGTTGGCTGGCATTGCAACAACTCGCCGATGAATTTTCCAGTGATGACCAGGCCGCCAGCACGCGCCCGGAAATCTGGCAGGATGCCTGGCAGATGGCCAAGACCTTTCCGGTTGCAGGCATCGGGGCGGAATCCTTCAAGGTGGCCTATCCGATTTACAAAACGGTCAAAGATGACTTGCGCTACGACTACCCGGAAAACATCCTGTTGCAGATCGTGGTGGAAAGCGGCTTTCCGGTGGGAGCGGCGATCATCTTCGGTTTTGCATTCGGGCTCTTTCTGATCTTCAAAACGCGCCATTTAAAACGGATGGAAATGGCCGGTCTCTGCGCGATTTTCGTAGCGGCGATCCACAATTACGTCGATTTCAACCTGAGCACGTTCGCCGTAGCCATGCCACTGGTGTTTTTAATCGGAGCCTTGACTACGCGCGCGGCGCAACGCAGTAAAAACAGTTGGATCAAACCCCGGAAATTGCCGCGCTGGGTGCTGATTTCCGTGTGGATCATGGCCGTGGTAACGGTGCTGGCCGGTGAGGCGCTGTGGCTGCATCACCGCATCGCGCAAAGCCAACAACGTTTGCACCGGGCGGTATACGACCGCTCGCTAAGCGAAAGCCAATTCGAGCGTGTGCTCTCTGCGGAAGTGGGACGCCACCCGACAGATGCCTACCTGCGCATTCTGGCCAGCGAGCGTTACCGGGCCGGATCGTTTGCCGAAATGCCGAACAAGATGCTGCATCTTGAAAAGGCCGGGTTGTTAAGCCCCACCGATCCGATGGTGGATCGATGGAGCGGCAAAGCCTATGCACTGGTTGGCGATTTCGACAACGCGCGCGCGGCATTTGCCTCCGCCCAGAATAAAACCCTGGAACAAAAACCGCTGGATGACACCTGGAGTCAGATGTTGAAAAGCGGTCTGCAACCGAAAGATCTGGCGGCCACCGTGCCAAAAGACAACGGACGCATTCCGCAACTGGCTCGTTTTCTGGTGGATCGTGAAGAATCGGACACCGCAAAAATGCTGCTGTCCAACTGGGTCGATACCAACACCGAACACGCTCCCGCCACCTTGTATCTGATGGGAAAAATCCATCTGGAAGAAGGCGGAATAGACGCCGCAAGCGAAACCGCAGGCCGATTGATCGCGAAGTTCCCTGCCAATTACCAGGGATACATGCTCAAGGGTGAAATCGCGCAGACGCAAAGAAGTTTTGACGAAGCATTGAACTGGTACGCCAAAGCGGAAACGC
The DNA here is from genome assembly GCA_965140415.1 of Myxococcota bacterium. Lineage (GTDB taxonomy): Bacteria > Myxococcota_A > SURF-8 > SURF-8 > SURF-8. The sequence goes on along the minus strand of OZ223209.1, from coordinate 206,728 downwards.
TGCAACCGGTCAATATCGGGCTGTGGTTATTGCAGGGACGCACCTATTTGGCGGCGAAGCGCTACGACGAGGCCAACCAGATGGCCGTGAAGATTCACGGTCTGGCCTGGCGGCATCCCAGCCGCAAGTTGGAAGCTTACCTGCTTTCGGGCGATATCGATATGGCCCGCAGCAAGTACGATCTGGCACGTGGAGAATACAACCGCGCCCTGGTCTATTCTCCCAAGAATCCAGGCATTCACGAACGAATCGCAAAAACCTACGAAAAACAGGGTAACACCCGCGCCGCCCTGCGCTATTACAGCCGCGCACAACGCTATGATTCCACGAATCCCGAGCTGAAATCCATTATCGAGCGACTCGGTGAGAGCGTGCGCATCGAGAACGAACGAAAGACCCAGAAATGAACCGCAACTACCGTATTGGCGTATTCGATTCCGGTGTCGGCGGGTTGGAAATGCTGGAGCATTTGAACCGCCTATTGCCTAACGAAAAAATGTATTACTTTGCCGATACGGTGAACAATCCCTACGGGGAAAAGTCTGCGGCGCAGATCGAACAATTTTTATCGGATATCGTGGAAGGCATGCTGATGCGGCGGGTGAAACTGCTGATCATCGCCTGCCACACCGCCTCCACCGTCTTTCGTTCCCTACCCGCCTCTCACGAACTGCGGCAACGTTTGCACAAACACGGCGTAGACGTGCTCCCGATCGCCTCGCCCGAAGCGCTTTCGGAATTGACTTTTACTGCACCTTCGCGCCTGCTGATTACCGGAACCCGCCTGACGATCGACAGCGGACTTTATCAGAAGCTGGCAGCGGAGTTACTACCCAATTGCAAGCTGCATACTCTGGCCGCGCCGGAATGGGTGCAGCGGGTGGAACGCCCGGAAACCGATGCGGATTTGGAACGGCGTCTGCGAATGGAAACGCTGCAAAAAGACCTGGCGCCTTTTATGGAACAGCCGCCGGATGCCGTTTTTCTGGGTTGTACGCATTTTCCACGACTGGCAGAAGAGATCCGGCAGGTTTTGGGAAACGGGGTGCGTCTGATCAATCCGGCCTTGTCGTTGGCGCAGTTCGCGCGTGCTTATTTGGATATTCGGAATCTGCGGGCGGATGCGGATAACCGCGCGGCAAGCGATGAACAGGTGGTTTTTACGAACGGATCGGAGCAGGCGATTTCCGCACAACTGGCGCGCATGGGCGTGAATGGTCGCCTGCGCGTTCGCCAGGTGGATATTCGCAACGATTTATCGGGAAAAGCCGTGGATGTCGTCGGCTACGGCGTGACCGGACAAAGCCTGTTGCGCCATCTGCGCAGGCACCGCCCTTCGCTGATCCGCGTGCGTGACAGTCGCCCCGTTGTAGCGGAGAAACTGAAAGAGGATTTCCCGGATTTATCGGCACAGGCCGTTACCGGTGAACAGTACCTGGACGATCTGCACCGGGCGGACGTCGTTTTCCGCTCGCCCGGCGTTCCCGCCGATCTGCCCGCTTTCCGACAGACGCGGCGTATGGGCGTGCCGATCATGAGCGACGTCGAACTCTTTCTGCAACATGCCAAGGGACGCAAGGTGGCCATCAGCGGCACCAATGGAAAAACCACCACGACGATTCTAACCCAGCGGTTGTTCGCCGGTGACATCGGCGAGGACGCCCACCTGATGGGCAATATCGGTCGTCCGGTATTGGACATTCTGCCCGATCTCAATGACAACAGCGTGTGCGCCATGGAGTTAAGCAGCTTTCAGTTGGAGGAATTGTCCAGCTTGCCGGTACAGGCATCTATACTGCTGAACATCACGCCGGATCATCTGGACCGGCACGGCGATATGGCCGGGTACATCGCCGCCAAGGGGCGCATCTTCACCCTGTTGGAAAAGAACAGCTACGCGATTTACAACATCGAAAGCGAACCGATCGTCAATGAGTTACTACCCAAAGGTTGTGCGGCGGCGATGGTCCCCTTTTCGACTCGCAGGGAACTGGAGCGGGGTGCGTTTCTGCAAGGAACGGATCTGGTTATGCGCCATCCCGACCGGGACGTGCTGTGCATCGAAGACTTTATGCAGCAGCGTCGTTTCGTGGGCGAACACAACCTGGAAAACCTGATGGCCTCGGGTCTGGCGGCGTTTTTACTTGGAGTGTCGCCTGACGTGATCGAAGAAACGCTGCGATCTTTTGCCGGAGTGGTGTATCGCGTCGAACGCTTCCACCGTATGAATGGGGTGGATTACTACGACGACAGCAAGGGTACGAATCCCGATGCCACTATCAAGGCCTTGCAATCGTTGAACAATCCCATCTTACTGGTTGCAGGCGGCAACAACAAGGGGCTTTGTTTCGACGAAACAGCCCAGGCCTGTTCCGGGCGGGTAAGCAAAGCGTTCCTCTTTGGAGAAATCACCGAAGCACTAAGTGAAGCACTCAACAAGCTATCGTCACCGATTCCGATTCAATCTTGCACCGATCTGGAAGACGCCGCCCGGCAGGCAGTTATGCAGGCTCAACCCGGCATGGATGTGCTCTTCAGCCCGGCCAGCGCCAGCCCAGCCGGGGAGAAATACTACCAGCGCGGCGACCGCTTCAAGGCCGCCATTCGCGCACTGGGAACCGATGAACTCCCTCCGGGGGCACATTATCTTCCCGATCCATTAGCCGATAAGCACTGAATATTACAAGACAATAGTACCACATTGGGGGCTTGAGGCAGATGCATCGTGCATTTTGTGTGTGTTTGTATGTAACAACCGCTCCCGCCGCACGTCTTATAGTCGAATGCGCCGGACTCCAATCATCAACCGGATCGAGGAGGACGCGAGTCAGGCCGGAAGCGGCCACAGGTTGTATCGTTAGTAAATTGAATCGACTGAAAGAAAGAGAAGGTTAAAGATGTTCAACAAGAAAAACATGATCCTGTTCTCATTGGCAATTTTGGTTCTGTTCGTTTCTTCGCTTGCAGTCGCCCAGGGACGCGGTCAGGGACGCGGCAAAGGTCGTCAGGGTCCGCCTGAAGCAGCGTACACCGCCTGTGATGGCGCTCAGCAGGGCGATGCCTGTTCCTTTAGCTGTCGACGCGGCGACTTGAGCGGAACCTGTGAACAACCCAATAATGAAAGCAGGATGGTCTGCGTTCCGGAAGAACGGAAACAGCAACACGAACAAGCCGTAGCTGCTTGCGTCGGAAAATCGCAGGGAGATACTTGCACCGCCACAACTCGGCGCGGTGAGCGCAGCGGCTCCTGTCAACAGGCCCGCATGGGTAACGATCTGGTCTGCCGACCCGACGGAGCGGGCAAGGGCGGCGGTCGCGGTGGCCGCGGTGGCGGAAACGGTCGAAATCGCTAAGAAATTACCCCTCCCCAATCCCACCCTTGGGAATGTTTGCTAAGCCAGGGAGGCATTTGCCTCCCTGGTGCTTTTACCAATTCAGCGGTAATGTATCGGCTCTTTCTGTGTGTGTACCGCAGCAGTGAGTACAAGCACACCCGGTATAGCCACCGAGATCTATTGAAAATCAAACTTAATGGAAGGCTTTAACGGCCAGTTTTGTCTTTGCTTGGAGTGAATGCGGCTTCTTTTATTGGATAAATGAGCTATCATGCTACGAATTGCTACGAAAAAGGCTGCTGACGAGATGGGAAGTTTCGGTTATGATTGCCGGAATTCTCGGCGGATGTTCGTAAGAGGAGAACAGAGATATGAATAAGAAACCCAGTTCAACCATTTTAACCATCGTCGTGATTCTGGCGATTGGAATGGCGATCTTTTATTATTTTACAAGTACGAAGCAGCCTCCATCACGCACCAAACCCGTTCGGCGCACATTGACGGTGGAAACCGTGGCTGCCGAGCGCAACGATATTCAAGCCGTTGTAACGGCGCTGGGTCCGGTAAAAGCAGCCAGAAGCGTAACGGTTTATCCCCAGGTCGCGGGTCGAGTCGTTTCGGTTTCGCCGCAACTGATTCCAGGCGGACATTTGAAAAAGGGAGAAAATCTGCTGCGCATCGATGCAAGCGATTATGAATTGAACGTTCGCTCACAACAGGCCAGTGTGGCTCAGGCCGAACTGGCACTGGCGCAGGAAGAAGGCCAGCACGCCGCCGCGAAGCTGGAATGGAGCCTGATCGAACACGAAGTGAAACCGACCGAAGAGGGTCTGCGTCTGGCGACGCGCGAAATTCAATTAAAGAGCGCCCAAACCGCCCTGTCCGCCGCGCGCAGCGGATTGGAAAAGGCCAAGCTGGATCTTTCGCGCACGCGTATTCCTGCACCATTCAATGCCTTTGTAACTTCCAAAGGGGTGGACGTCGGGCAGGTGGTTTCCAGCCAGACGCCCGTTGCCACCCTGGTGGCCAGCGACGCATTCTGGGTGCAGGTATCGGTGCCGGTGGAGAAATTGCGCTGGATCGAGTTGCCGGATATCCATAGCGAGGGCGGCTCCCAGGTGAAGATATCCCAACAGATCGGCAAAGGCAACCCGCAGTGGCAGGGACGCATCATCAAACTGTTGGCGGATCTCGACGCCAACGGCAAAACCGCGCAACTGCTGGTGCTAATCGAAGATCCTTTCGGTCTGAAAGACGCCGAAAACAACGAGAAAACACCTTTGATGCTGGGAGCTTTCGTCCACGCGGAAATACAAGGGAAAGTCATGCCCGATGTCGTCTCCCTGCCGGATCGCGCCTTGCATGAAGAAAGCAAAGTCTGGATTCGCAACGATGAAGGACGGCTGGATATTCGCGATGTGGAACTACTCTGGCGCACGGAAGAGAACGTCGTGGTTCGTGGTCCCATACAACAGGGCGAGGCTGTGATTGTCAGCCGCATTCAAATTCCCGTGCCCGGTATGGAACTGTTACTGGCCGGCGAGCGCAAAACGACCCCGGCGCAGAAACTTCCCGGCGCAGGCAAAAAAGAACAAAAGGCCGAGGTGCCTCAATGAAACGGCGAGATCTGTATAGCGGCTCGCTTTCCTGGATGGCGCGCAATCCGGTGGCGGCCAATCTGTTGATGGTCATGTTGCTGGTCGGCGGATTGCTGATGAGTCAGCGCATCAACAAAGAAGTGTTCCCGCAGATTACGATGGACCAGGTCAGCATTTCCGTGGCCTATCCCGGCGCAAGCCCGGAAGAGATCGAGCGCGGGCTGTTGTTGTCGATCGAAGAGGCCGTGCGCCCGTTGGACGGCGTAAAGAAAGTCTATTCCGTCGCTTCCGAAGGCATGGGCATGGTAACGGTGGAACTGTACGATGGCACCAATCGCAGCAAAGCTCTAAACGACGTTCAGAGCGCGGTGGATCGAATCAGTTCCTTTCCCGACGACATCGAAAAACCCAATATCGCTATGCCGGAAAGAACGGCGGAAGCCATCAGCCTGGTGGTATACGGCGATGTGGATGAAAAGACGCTGTACGCCTATGGCGAGCGCTTGAGAGAAGGGCTGCTGGATCTTCCCGAAGTCACCAGCGTGGAAATGAACGGCGTGCGCAAGTTGGAGATCGGAGTCGAACTGACGCAGGAAAAACTGCGCGAGTACGGCTTGACGACAGCGGCGATTGCGCAACAGATTCGCCAGACGGCGGTAGAGAGTCCGGGTGGCGGCGTTAAAACCATCGGCGGCGATATCCTGCTGCGCACCCAGGAGCGGCGCGACTACGGCCACGAATTCGGCGACGTTCCGATTGTGTACGGGCGCGACGGTGCCCAGGTACGGCTGGGACAAATTGCCACCATTACAGACGACTTCGAAGAAAGCGATATCGCCGGATACTTCAACGGTAAGCGGGCGCTGGTGTTGGATGTCGCCAGTGTGGGAGATCAATCCCCGACCGCCGTGGCAATCGCCGTGAAAAACTACGCTAAAACGCTCACACAGCAACTTCCGCACGGTATCTTCGTCACGACCTGGAACGACCGCGCCAAGATGTTCGAACAGCGACTGGATCTGTTGCTTCGCAACGCGGCTATCGGTTTGGCTCTGGTGCTGGTGATTCTGGGTTTGTTCCTTGAACCGCGTCTGGCATTCTGGGTGAGTCTGGGAATTCCTATTTCCTTCATGGGATCTTTTGTGCTTTTGCCTGCCATGGGTATTTCACTGAATATGATCAGCATGTTCGCGTTTCTGATCACGCTCGGTATGGTGGTGGATGACGCCATCGTGGTGGGAGAGAACATCTTTCACAAGCGGAATCTGGGGCATCCACCCATTGAAGCGGCCATTCACGGCGTTCGTGAAATGGCAGTGCCGGTTTTCTTCTCCATCGGCACGACCATTGCCGCTTTCGCTCCCCTATTAGGTGTTCCGGGAACATTTGGAAAGATCGCCTATTCCATTCCGGTGATCGTTATTCTGGTGCTTACCATTTCTTTAGTGGAATCGTTTTTCATTTTGCCCGCGCATCTGGCGCACGTTCGAAAAAACGGTTCCGACGGTCTTTTGAGTTCGGTTCTACGCTTTCAGAAAAAAGTATCGCAGGGAATGGAAAGCTTCATCGAAAGGCATTTTCGCCCTGCGGTTACAGCCGCCGTGCGGCATCGCTGGATCACTTTGGCTGCTAGTTTGAGCTTGTTGATAATTGTAGTGGGCTTCGTAGCCGGAGGACGCATCAAGTACATCGATTTCCCCAGAGACGATACCGACCGTGTGCAGGCCTCGGCCACATTGCCCTTTGGCGTATCGATTAAAGACACTAAAAAAATGATGAAGCGCATGATCGATTCGGCGCAACAGACCATCGATCAATATGGCGGCAAAAGCATTGCCCTGGGTACTTTTGCCAAACTGGGTCAAGGCGCCAGCCGAGGTTTCCGTGGCGGCAGTGATTCCTCCGCGAACCTGACGGCAGTAGAGGTAATGCTGGTTTCTCCGGACGAGCGCGATTTCAGCTCCAGCGAATTCGCGAAAAGCTGGCGTAAAAACCTGGGGGACACCAGCATGCTGGACAGCATCGTCTTCAGTTCCTCCATGCACGGTACGCGCAAAGCCATCGATTTCGAGATCTCGCACACCGACAATGAAATCCTGCAAATCTGCGCGCGCCAGATCGGAGAGCACCTGGCCGTGTTCGACGGCGTGAACGACATCGACAACGGTATCGAGATGGGAAAATACCAGTGGAGTTTCAAACTCACTCCGGAAGGCGTCAATGCCGGGTTGACCTCCGCCGATCTGGCCAACCAGATGCGCAGTGCCTTTTACGGCGCGGAAGCGCTAAGGCAACAGCGCGGACGCAACGAAATGAAAGTCATGGTGCGCTTGACCAAGGACGAACGCGAAAACATGAAGAGCCTGGACGACCTGATGATTCGTACGCCATTGGGCGGGGAGATTCCCCTGTTGCAGGCAGCCACGGTAAGTTACGGGCGCGCGTATACGTCGATTCGACGTACCAACGCACAACGGACCTTGCAGATTCAGGCAGCGGTGGAAAACGGCAAAGCCAATGCCAATGAAATCATGGATGAAATGTTTACCTCCTATCTGCCGGAACTGGCCGCTCAGTATCCGGGTTTACGCTGGCAACTTCGCGGACGACAGGAAGACATGAAGGATTTTGGCGTTTATATGAAGCTCGGCTTTTCATTGGCCTTGCTTGCTATCTTCGCACTGATCGCCATTCCGGTGAAAAGCTATTTGCAACCGGTCTTCGTTGTGATGGCCGCAATTCCTTTCGGCGCGATGGGTTCGGTGCTGGGGCATATCCTGCTGGGACTGGATTTGAGCATGTTCAGCATCATGGGTATGCTGGCATTAGCCGGAGTGGCGGTAAATGATTCCATTGTCTTTGTCGATACGGCCAATAAGATGCGCCTGGAAGGTCTGCCACCTATAAAAGCCGCCGTAGACGCGGCCTGCCGACGCTTCCGACCCATCTTCCTGACCACCGCCACCACCTTCTTCGGCCTGGCGCCGATGATTTTCGAAACCGACTTCACCGCCCGTGTCATCGTTCCGATGGCGGTAAGTTTGGGATTCGGTATTCTGGTATCCACCACCTTCATTCTGATTTTGATTCCGGCCTTGTTCACCATGATCGAGAACTTGAGAATTCGGATGAGACCACAGGAGGAAACAGACGGAACACCGGATTTGGATGAAGCGGAGGAAGTGCTATGAAACGACTAATCGGCATTTTCGCGCTGGCGATCTCTATTCTAGCGGCTTTCCACATCGATGCCTGGGCCAGTGACTCGCAAGCGAAAGCCCTGCGCATGCCCGAACTTCCCGCTATCGCGCCAGGCGACCCGGTGACACTTGGTAAAGCGTTCGAACTGGCGGAGCAGCGCAACCTGACCTTGGCCCAAAGTCGTGAGGAAATCGAAGCGGCGCGCGCGCGGCTTAAATCCTCCTGGGGTAGTCTGTTGCCGGATGTGTATGGACAGTTGAACTATGTCTATTACGATCACGCCGATTCCAGTACGATCAGTGGTGTTAAGGTGGAAACGCGCACTCAGCAGGATTTGGACGCCAGCCTGTCGGTGAGCCTGCCTTTGATCAGCGCGCAACAATGGGTGGGCGTTGCCGCTTCAAAAAGTGGCTTGAATCTTTCCCGCATGAGCGCTGGACAGACGCGACAGGAGTTACTGTTTACCGTGGCGTTCGCGTATTTTCAGGCGCTCTCGGCGCAGTCGTTAATCGACATTTACAAGGGCCAACTGGCCGCCATCGAACGCCACCTGAAAGTAGCCACCTTCCGACATCGTTCGGGTATCGGCACCCGCCTGGATGTCACCCGCGCGCAGAGCGACTGGATCACGACGCAACAAAGCCTGATTCAGGCGATATACGCTTTGGAGAATGCGCGCGACACCCTGCGCACGCTGATCCGCATCGACACGCTGCCTTTGACGGTCGAAGAAGTAAGTCTTTCCGAATTCGAAGATAACAGCGAAGAAGCGATGATCGACAAGGCGCAGGTCCGGCGCTACGATCTGCGAATGGCGCGTCTGAACCTGGAAGTGACTCAGCGTCAATATCTGGCGAGCTACATGCAGTTCGTACCGACCTTGAGCGCCTCCTGGCAATTCGGCTACCAGATCACCGATCCGCCTGCTAATCAAGCGAACCTGGACCGTTCGCGCTGGTTTGCCGGACTGGTGCTTTCTGTGCCGTTATTCGACTACAACATCTACGGCAGTTTGCAGCAGAGCCGCGCTGCGAAAAACGTGGCGCAGCTTGCCGAGCAGGCGGCGATGGACAACGCCGAGTTGGAAGTTCGACAACTGCGGCGCGGCTACGACGAAGCGCTGGACATGGTGCGTTCGAGCCAACGACAGGCGGAGATTGCAGAGGAATCCATGCGACTGGCGGAAACGTATTACGAGAATGGCCGGGGAACGTCGCTGGATGTGGTGGATGCACGCCGCAGCAGCCAGAGCGCCCAGGTGAACCTGGTCATCAAACGGCTGGAGGCGCAACTGTCCAAGTTGAACCTGCTGCGCGCCACGGGATTGGATATGCGCTCGGCGGTGAAGTAGCCAGCCTTTGTCGGTTAAACTCATTTTCGGGGAACGGCTTTACGTCGTTCCCCGTTTTTCGTTTGGCAAGGATCGGACTGAAAGCGGTGGTTATGGAAGCCATCATTCCGAAAGTATGTAATGTGTCGGGGTCGGATCGAGTTGAAACAGGTTGTTGCCGTCAACGATTTTAATATTGTAACCCGACTTCCAGCTCGGTTGCCCGTTCGGTAATTCTCTTATGGTTGTCGCTCGTTTTGATATGGTGTCGAATAGCCACCCTCCAGCACATATTATGCTGCCGCGCCGTATCACGGCTTCATACTCCGTGTCGCAATAGCTGGCAGGAATTTCACGCAAGAACTTACCTTGCCAGTCGAATATCCGGAGGATGTTGGTCGTGTAAGAATAAGACGAATCACAAACCGATTCATAATTCGTCACAATCAATCCATAGCAAGGCCTAATTGTTAGATTATTGAATTCTTCTATATCTTCCAGTGAGAGGTGATCGACGGTCGGATGACAACCTTCTACCAGTGGTTTGATGGAAATCTGTTTGTTGAAATGTTTAATTACCGCTGTACAACCCTGGATGAAAATATACTCATTTTTATTAAGCTTCAAGATGTCGGGTAGTTCCGATAAACTTCCGTCGGAGTGGATGTCAAAAAATTTGAATCTTTGATCGCTTGCCGTATCCCAAACTACGGCAAGGTATCGATCCGAAACGATCAATCTTTGAATAGCGACATTCTCGGGTTGAAAGATTGTCTCACGAGGTTGCAAGGAGCCATCCGGTAAAACGGCACGGGAATATAATCCGGTGTCGGTAAGGATGTACAACCGTTCGCCAAGACCCACAATGTTTTTAGCAGATTCTTCCAAATCCAATGCGGAGAAGACCTCTGTATCTGAGTTATAAGCAAACAGCTTATCGTTTGAAAATCTGAAATGATAATAGTAACGATCCTGAGCTACGGCGATGTCGTCGGGGGCGATTTTTGTATCGTGGCCTAAGATATAATTTGGATTTATCTCCCCGTTTTCCTCTAAAGTTAAGAAATCTAATTCGCTCAGACAGCCGCCTTCGCCACTGCAACTCCACATATGTACAAATAGGCCGTGAGGATTGACGACTCCACTGTCTGCATTGGCTTGCCAACAACCGTTTCCATTGTGTCCGATACCATCATTTCCATCATTGGATGAATCTTCATAGCATTCCGCCAATTCAATGCTTGGAGCCGAAGTCGATGTCACATCGATTTTGTACAGGTAACTATCGTTATCATTCACTACGACATGCGCTAAAACGTAATTGCCACGTACCAACAAAGATTGAATCTCGCAAGACCACGTACTAAATGTTTCGGGCATGATCGTTTGAACCGATTCAGGGGCCTGGTCCGGTTGGCTCAGATCGATCAGATATAGAAGCGGAGTTCCAGCGAAGTAGGATGAACTGAATACCAGCCGCGTATCGGATGCATAAGCTTTGATTGATCTTTTATGAGAAAAAGAAAAAGACCACATCGGGGTATATAGCGAGATCCCCCCGAGCCGATAGGCATCGATGCGGGTTTCCACTGCTGTTTCTATTGAGGTTTCATTTTCGTTGTCGCTTTCGTCATTTACTACTAGGAGGATATCCTCTCCGATGCCAAACAACTGACTACAGCTATCTGTTGGGACAATGAGCTGCGGATTGTCTTCTCCGCTCCAGCGATTTACGCCTTGCTTATTGCAATAAAATAATGTGTTGTTTATGCTTGTTGTAGAAATGATTCTACTGTTATTTGGGGAGCGATATTGTAAAATCGGGTTTGTGGGTTGTTGCAGATCCCAACGCTTAAGCTCTGTATATTTAATCTGAAAAAGAGATGTTCCACTTAATAGAGAAGTCCCCGAACTTCTGACAGCCGAATATGGGATCATCGTTTCCGTGTTATATATTACGGAATACGCACCGTCTTCGACCACCAACAACTGACCCGAGATCGTTCCCGTGCATTCATGATATAAATTCATGGGAGGTACACTCAAGGTCTTGGATTCGATTTGCATGGCAGATGGGAGATCATGATAAAAGGGGTATCCCTCTTCTTCTAATTCGCCATCGCCATCAGTAGGATTTCCCTCGCTATCGTCTAAATCATTGTCGCCGTCTTCAATTCGAGAGTCCTGCTCCAACGTTTCCGCAGTATCCAACGTATCCAAGTCGCCGGAGTTCGCGGGATTCTCCGTTTCGGCACAACCGAACAGCCACAATAGAAGAGCCAAACAAAAAAAGGCCGTGCAGGCATGACGCATCACGCTCTCCATCTTTTCGTGAATATGGAATGGTATTGGAAGTGGCGATTTCCCAGCGAACATGTAGATCATAGCTGGCTCATGAATACCCGTCAAGCGCTATATTGATGTTCTTTTCATGCAGGGCTTAGGGAGATTCGCAATCGATGGCTTTTTAGCATTCACCTGCGAGGTTTTTACGTTGATTCTCTTCCATTCAATATTTTGACGTAGGCGGGGCGGACATGCTAGAATGCACTGTCAATCATCTTAGGACGGAGTCTGCGTTGAGGATCGGAAACGGGTGTAATTTATTGTCTTTTCTGGTAATCGGCTTGCTGATGGCCTGCGGTGGGGACGACCCCTTGACCTGCCCGGATGGCGAGCACGAAGAAAACGGCGTGTGCGTACAAGACGTCTGCCCGGCAGGGACCGTTCTCGTCGGCGACATCTGCCTGTCACAAGATGGCGATTTCGAAAGCTCCGAAGTGCCCGTCGATGGAGATATGAATACTTCGGATGGTGATGCGGAACAGGAAATGGACAGCGGTTACGACCACGAAACCTACAATCCCTTCGTGGCATTTCAAACCCAAAGCTACGTGCTGGGAGGCGGTTCGGGCGAGGCGGATGAAATGCCGGAGCACACGGTTATTTTAAGTGCCTTCGAGCTGCACAAATTCGAAGTCACCGTCGAGGAATTTACCCACTGCATCCAAGCAGGAGCCTGCACGGCGGGTCATTACGTCACCCGAAACCTCAACGACGCCTGCAACTACGGCGACGCCTCGCGGACCTCGATGCCGATGAACTGCGTGGATTTTCTCGGTGCGCGGGAATATTGCCTGTTTATCGGTGCGGATCTGCCTCTGGAAGCGCAGTGGGAAGCGGTCGCACGTGGTACGGAGCGCAGAAAATATCCCTGGGGTGATGAGCCCGCGCCGGACTGCTCGCGGGTACAGATGCAGGACGATGAAAGTATTGCCGGTTGCGGCAGCGAACGCACGGTGCCACCGGAAACCTATGCTTTAGGCGCCACACCGGAACCGCCGGTTTACGCCATGGCAGGTAACGTGGCGGAATGGGTGTTCGACTGGTATTCCCAAAATTACGATTGGTGCGTGGATTGCGCAGACCCGCTGGGCGATCCGGCCTCGGATCAAACCCAGCGCATCGTACATGGGGGTAGTTATATCTCCAGAGCCGCAGAACTGCGTAATGGAGATCGAACGCCGATAACCGCCTGGGATACGCCCATGCCCTCCGATGGCCCGTATCCCTGGATCGGGTTTCGCTGCGCACGCATGGCGACATCGAATTGAAGCTAAGACGATTACGCGGCACCACATCGCGCCGCTTCCGGTAACGATCCCGGATGGGAGGACGGATGAAAACGACGGCTACTTTACACCGATGGCTGAAACACGGCGTTTTGCTGGGTTTGCTTATGGCGGTGCTATTGGTCTCTCAGGCCGCACAGGCCAAGCAGGGCGAATTCGCGCTTTCGCTAAGTGCGGGCACCGGCTATCTGGTTGGACATACGACCAGCTCCACCGCTTCTTCAAGCAGCATCTCGCGCCGCAATCCAACCTTGTTGGATCTGGATTTTCAATACGAAGCGCTCAGCTGGCTGGCGCCTTCGCTGCGCACCGAGATCACGGTGGAAGGCGGCGAAGCCTTGACGCTGGTACCGGGTATCGTTTTCGACAGCGACGGCGATGTCATTACCGGCTTCGGTCGCATCGGCGTGGCCATCCGCATCGAACCCAACTACTATGGCATCGATATCGGCGGCGGCTTCATCTGGCATTTTCTGGAACATCTCGGGCTGGTGACCGAAGTGAACATCGAAACCTTTTTCGCTGGTGACGGACTGGGCGGCGGCTACATGATGCCGATCCTGGTGTTCGTTGGCCTGCGCGGAAACGTGTAGGAGGTCGCCATGAAAACCATACTTCGCAACTTATCGCTTTGCTTGTTCTGCTTGTTGTTGTGGAGCGCTCCGGCTGCCGCACAAATGGAAATCACCGCCGCCGTGCTGCCGCTACAGTCGGAAAGCGCACTATCTTCATCCCTGAAGCAGACCATTCACAAATCCCTGGAACGTCCCTTGCAGCAGCGGGAAGACTACACCGTAATCACCGCCGCCAACGCTGCGCGCAAGTTCAAGATCGGTCGTCAGGATGTTACGCAAAAGGAAACCTTGTATCTGGCCGGTAAAAAGCTGGAAGCCGATCTGGTGGTATCCTGCCGCTTGATTTCGACCCGCACCAAACGGCGCGAACGGCGCAATTACGATTTCCGCCTGTCGTTCTTCGACGTCACCGGTAACGAAATCCTGCGCACGATCTCTGAAAGTTGCAAAAACTGCACCGGCAAACAACTGGGTAACATGATCGCGCACGAAACCGACCGGTTGTTTGCCAGCCCCTATCCGCTGGGACTGGATACCGATCCGAGCGGCGCGAGTGTGACCTATCAGGGAGAAAAGTGGGGAATCACTCCACTGCGGAAAATGCTGAAGGAGGGCAACTACAAGGTTCTGATCGAGAAACCCGGCTACAAACGCATGGAAGTGGAATTCCCCATGCCCTCCGATCGTCCGATCTACGCCACCCTTCCGATGCAGGAAGATCCGGACTATATTCCGCCGGTTGCAGGTGGCATACTGCCGCCCATCGGCGCACCGCAGGCACAACCGGCGGCGACTCCCGCCCCGGCAAGTGCGCCAGCCGCAACAGCCGCACCGGCTGCCGCAGCGCCAGCCACGGCAGCACCATCGGATGACTTGCCCCCGGTACAGGCGGATGTGCTGCCACCTATCGGTGCACCGCAAGCGACTCCCACACAACGTGCAACAGCAAAACCGGCTGGAGAAGAAGTCGAACCAACGCCTGCGCCGGTAGCCGAAGCGCCTGCTCCCGTCTCCGACGATCTACCGCCCGTCGCGGCGGATGTGCTGCCGCCGATGCAAAGCGGCGCGCCTCCACGAGCGGCAACGGTTTCGGATGACGAGGAACCTCCGACCCAACAAAGCTCCGACGACGAAACGCCACCGGCTCCAATCGTCCAAAAGGAAGAGGAACCGGCGCCGGTTGCCGAGCTTCCCCTTGCTGAGGAACCGGTACTAGAAGAAACAGCTCCTCTGCAAACTACGGCAAAAGCTCCAGACAGCATGAGCCTGCAACGCAAGTGGGCCTGGCGCACGGTCGGCATCGGCGTCGCCTCCGCCATCGGCGGTTTGGGGTTGACGCTTGGCGCGTTGCACTCCGACGATCGCGCCGGAGATACGCAACTGTTGCCTTCTACACGAAAAGACTACGCCGACCGCCGCGACAACTACTGGATCGCCAGTTACGCCCTGTACGGCCTTGCCGGAGCCGCTGTTACGACATCCTTGATCCTTTTCTTTACCGAAAAGGAAACCGGGGAGCCGACAGTTTCCGCCGCACCCGCCCTGCTGCCGGATGGCGCGGGCGTTTGTGCCACGATTCGGTATTAAGGAGGGAGAGCCAATGCATATCCCGATGAAAATGAAATCCTGTTTGCCTGGCAAATTGAAGATCGTTCTGCTGACCCTGCTGGTTCTACTGATGTCGGTGGGTTGCGATCCCTACAGCGTGCTGGGTTCCTCCGCCAACGGTGGAGTCAACTGCGAGCGCGCTGTCAGCAGCGTAGCGGCCTGTTGCACGGACGGGCAGTTGTCCAAAGACTACGAGTATGCCTGCCGCAATTTCGAGCTGGCCTATGCCAATGAAGTGGTGCTGGTCGGTCTGGTAGAGCAATGCCAGTCCAACGAGGCGACTTTCTCAGGCTTGCAGGGAGAACCGCTGGCTGCCGATGCCGCCTTGAATCTGACTTGTGCGGAGTTGTTGGACCGGCTGGAAGCTCTTGGCCCCTTGTGGCAAGCCGACGGCGATATGGATACCACCGAACAAGAGGGAGATTCGACAGAAACGGATGGCGATACCGATGGGGATATCGACACCGTGATCGATGGTGACATCGACAACGACGTGGAACCGGACAGCGTCCAACCCTGTATCGAGGATCAGGCCTGTACGCCCAGCGACCCCTGCATGGTCAACGGAATATGCCAGAACGGCGTTTGCGTGGGCGAGGAAAAGGATTGCACCGAGCTGGAGGACGACTGCAACAGCGCGATCTGTGAAAACGGGCAATGCAAGCAGGTAGCGGTCGATGACGGGCTGCCCTGCGGTCTGCAACAGGCGGTTTGTCGGGTCTTTACCTGCTGGCAGGGAACCTGCCAGGAAAGCGTCGTTCCCGATCTGACCGGCTGCGACGATGACAATCTCTGCACGGAAAACGATGTCTGCCTGAGCGGGATCTGCGAAGGCGAGGACGTGACTTGCGACGATGACGATCCCTGCACCACCGATAGCTGCGATCCGGAAGATGGAAGCTGCGACCACGACAGCAGCGACACCGACGGCGTGGAATGTGACGATGATAATCCCTGCACGGAAAACGACGCCTGTTTGAGCGGGATCTGCGAAGGCGAAGACAAAGACTGCTCGGACAACAACGACTGTACCGTCGATAGCTGCGCGGAAGAAACCGGAATTTGCGAGCATGATTCCGTCCCCATGGAAAACGAAGAATGCTCGGATAACGACGCCTGTACCGTGGGTGACCGCTGCGTTTCCGGCAACTGTACCCCGCTGGGACCGAAAAACTGCGACCTGTTCGATGATGAATGCAACGATGGCGCCTGTGAGCAGGGTGACTGCTATGCCCAGCCCAAGCAGGACAATACAGAATGCAACGACAACGATCTCTGCACGGAAAACGACCACTGCGAAAGCGGCTTGTGCGTCGCCGATGACGTGGTGTGCGACGATGATATTTTCTGCACCGACGACAGTTGCAATCCGGCAAACGGAGAATGCATTTTCGACAATACGGCTTTGAACGGCGAACCCTGTGACGACCTGGATGACTGCACCGTAAACGACACCTGCCAGCTGGGAGAATGCCTGCCGGGAGAAGATAAGGACTGTTCCGAAGTCGAAGACGACTGCAACGGTTCGGGTTGCATGAACGGAACTTGCTTCCCCATTCCCGTAGCGGATAACAGCGAATGCAGCGACGGAAACCTGTGCACCGAAAACGACCATTGCGACCAGGGAGATTGCGTCGGCGACGACGTGGTATGCGATGACGATGTTTTCTGTACCTACGATTACTGCGACCCGGAAGATGGCGAGTGCAAAGTCAACCTGATTCAGTTGAACGGGCTGGACTGCGATGACGATGACCCCTGTACGATGGGCGATGTATGTGTCGATGGTTTCTGTGAACCGGACGGTCCGATGGATTGCAGCGAACTGGACGGCCCCTGCCAGCAGGGCGTTTGCCAGGGCGGCAACTGTTACGCGGATACTTTCGAAGATGGAACGGAGTGCTCCGATAACGACCCCTGCACCGTCAACGATGTGTGCGATAACGCCAATTGCGTTGGTGAAGTGAACGACTGCGACGACGATCTGTTATGCACGGAAGATGAATGCGATGAACTTACCGGCGAATGCAGCAACACCCTGCTCGCCAATCGCTGCCTGATCGACGGCGTCTGCTATTCGACCAGCCAGGGCAACCCCGAGGCTCCGGCCTGCGCGATTTGTAACCCGGGATTGGCTACCGACGACTGGACGGCGGTCAATGAAGGAGAAGACTGCTCCTCCAATCTCTGCTGGCTAAACGATCATTGCGAAAGCGGTGTCTGCGTTCACGACGACAAAGTCTGCAATCCACCACAACCCTGCTGGGCCGGGGTCTGCAATCCCAATACCGGAAACTGTACCTGGGATCTGTACGCCAAAGAAGGTCAGAGTTGCGACCCGAATGACGTGTGCGTGTTGGATGCTCTATGCAGTTCGGGTAATTGTGTAGGCGATGCCTACGACTGCTCCGGCCTGGACGAAGGCTGCACCGTCGGCGAATGTTACGACAACTCGGGCGCACCGGATTGCCGCAACGCCAATGCCGAACAGGGAACGTATTGCGATGACACCAACGCCGGCACCGTAAACGATGTGTGCGACGAATTCGCTTCCTGCGCCGGATCAACGCTTCCGCTGGCAACGGACCCAAGCAGTGGCTCCTTATTGGTTGCCGTAACCTTTACGGAAGAAGGCAACGCCGCACCATTGTGCATCCAGGCAACCATCGACGCCGCCGATCCGCAAGAACTGCTGGTGAACCTAAGCAGCCCGGCTGGTACGATGCTGAGCCCGGCGCTGTTCGATCACGAGGCCGCTGCCAATCCATTGCAAATTAGCACCGAAACCATGGCCTTCGATGGCGAATCCCGCGTCGGTACGTGGCTGTTGCAATTGCAGGTCGATTCTTCAATTTCCCCGGCAAGCTTGCAGGCATTTTCGCTCGAATTTTCAACCTGCCCGACTGTCGATGGCGATGAGGAAGCTCCGGTCGATGGGGACGTGGACACTGCTGACGGCGACAACGAAGTTCCAATAGATGGTGATGTGGATGTTGTTGATGGAGATGTCGAGCAGGAGTAGGCGAGTCTTCTTGTGTTTTCGTATAAGATAACGTTTGCCACGGTTTCACGGATCGGTAAAACCCAAGAGACCGTGGCGATTTCTTTTTCTCTCACGCCAAATTTAACGCTTGTGTGATGGCATCGAGCTCGGCTGGCAAGGTCTGGGGCGCATTGGTATGCACGGAAACAAGCCCATCGAGCTTTCCGGTGTAATAGTCCTGAGCGACTCGCGAGAACTTCGCGCCATGGGCCGTCATAATCGCCACGACCGTTTGCTGTTTTTCGATCACGCCGGAATTCAACAGCTTACGCATACCCGCCAAAGCCACACCGGAATTGGGGCAAACCGCCACCCCGGCCCGGTCAGCCAGCGCCTTTGCATCCATCAATTCCGCTTCATTCACGGTTTCCATAACGCCGTCGAAGCGACGGATCACCGCCGCCGCCTTGTCGCGACTGACGGGGTCACCGATACGGATGGCCGAAGCCAATGTGGGTTGTGCGGTCACACTGATGCGCTCTGTGAAATCGGTCTGGTAACTCTGATAGAGCGGATCGGCGGCTGTGGCCTGTACGCCTGCGATGCGCGGCAGCCGGTCGATCAGGCCCAACTCGAACGCTTCTGCCAATCCTTTTCCCAGTGCGCTCACGTTTCCGGCGTTGCCCACCGGAATCACAAACCAGTCGGGCACCTGCCAGTCCAACTGTTGCAACACTTCCAGACCGATGGCCTTCTGACCTTCGATGCGAAAACTGTTCATCGAATTTAGAAGGTAGACCGGGTGATGCTCGCAGACCTGCTGCACCAGTTTCATACAGCCATCGAAATCGGTATCTAAAGCCAGGGTTTTCGCGCCGTAGGTGATCGCCTGAACCAGTTGCTCCAGGCTGATCTTGCCATGCGGTAGAAAGACCGCCGCATCCATATCGGGTACCTGTGCGGCATAAGCGGCCATGGCGGCACTGGTATCTCCGGTAGAGGCGCAGGCAACCAGACGCATGCCCAGATGCTTGGCCCAACTGACCCCGGCTGTCATGCCGCGATCCTTGAAGGAAAGTGTGGGATTCTCGCCTTCGTGTTTCAAATAGAGCTTGTCGATACCGAATGCTGCACAAAGTTGCTCTAAGTGATACAAGCGGGTATTGCCCTCCGGCTTGGAAACGATGTCCTTTACTGGCAGATCCGGCAGAATCAGTTCGTGATAGCGCCACACACCGGAATGATATGGCAGGTTCTGATCGGTCATACGTGCAGAAAACGTATTTTTCAAATCCGGGTGGCGATGCTTGAGCCGTTCAAGATCGTGCACGACCTGCAACAGGTCGCCGCAGTCGCAGCGATAGCGAACCTCATTCACGTCATAGGACTTGCCACAGCTAATACAGTGAAGTTGGGAAATTGGCTCGTTCAACATTCTCGCGCTCCTTGCGTACTAAGCCGCGTAATATGATTCTGGCAACTCAACCCCTGACGTGCGAATGCGTCGATCAACGCCAGCCGGATGCGTTCGGCGGTCAATTCATCTTGCGCAAAGGCGAACACGGTCGGACCGCTGCCGCCAATCGAACAACCCAGCGCACCGGCTTCCAACGCCAACCGCTTGGCCTCGATGTAGCCGGGGATTAACGATGCGCGTCGAGGTTCGATCAAATGATCCTGCAATGCGGCCTGTAACAGAACGACATCGCCGGTGTTCAACGCCAATATCAGCGAAGCGGCATTGGCCCATTGAGCAACGGCGTCCCGCAGGGGAACATCCC
Source organism: Myxococcota bacterium (assembly GCA_965140415.1). Classification (GTDB taxonomy): domain Bacteria; phylum Myxococcota_A; class SURF-8; order SURF-8; family SURF-8. The sequence goes on along the minus strand of OZ223209.1, from coordinate 186,685 downwards.
GCGGCAACACGGCGCGAGCATCGCGGGTGGAAACGTATACCTCCGGCGTGGCAATCACCACATTCAGTTCAAGCGCCGGAATGAAACGCGCCACCCGTAGTGGATGTAACGATTGAACCAGGGTGAAACCGCCATATAAAGCCGGAGCGACGTTATCGGCGTGCCAGTCGCCGGAAGCGACTTCTTCGCCGGTTACGGCTGCGTTTAAAACGGCGCTATCATCATAGTCAATACCCGTTTCGGACATAATCACGCGCATAGCAGCCACGGCACCGCCGACGGCGCTGGATGCGCTGGAGCCAAGCCCCGAACCGATAGGCAATCCTTTTTCGATTCGTAAAGTCAAACCCTGCTTTTTCGAGAATCCAGGAAAACACGCCAGCAGACTTTGGGCTGCTTTGCCCGCCGTGTTGGCACTAGCCTCGGTGGGTAAGGCCCCTTGATCACCGGTGATGGATTCGATTCGAACGCCCGGCTTGCGACTTGCCCGCGCGGCAACGATATCTCCGGGTTTCTCCAGCGCAAGGCCGAAGCAGTCGAAACCGGGACCGACATTGGCCAACGTAGCGGGAACGAAAATACGAATCCAGGGCTTCTTGCTCTGTGGAGACATCAAGCGCTCCTTTAGCTGGTTCTCGCGACTTTCAGAATATCACCCAGCACTCCGGCGGCAGTAACTTCCGCTCCGGCTCCGGGACCGCGAATGATCAAGGGGTAGTCGTAGTAACGTTCCGTTTGGTAGATTACAATGTTGTCCGGTCCGGAAAGTTGTCCTAAAGGACTTTCCAAGGGGACCGCTTGTAATCCGACTTGCACGTTTTCCGGCGTGATTTCCGCCACAAAACGCAGCACCTTTCCCTCTTTGGCAGCTTGTTCGACCCGCTTTGCCATCCCATCATCCAACTCGGAAAGCCTTGCCATGAATTCATCAACGGTTTGTAGCTCCAATAATTCCTGCGGCACCAGTCCTTCCAATGCGATATCGTTCATTTCCAGCATGGAGCCGATTTCTCTGGCAATGATCAACGCCTTGCGAGCAACATCCATCCCGCACAGATCGTCGCGCGGGTCCGGTTCGGTATAACCCAGCTTTTTCGCTTCGGTGACGATTTCGGAAAACGGTCGGTTCTTGGACAGTTCGCTGCAAATATAACCGAGCGTACCGGAGAAGCAACCGGTGACGCGCAGCACGCGATCGCGCGTGGCCAACAGATCCTGCAAGGTAAACAGCACCGGCAATCCGGCGCCGAAGGTTGTTTCGAAATGATAGCCACAACCCTGGTGCAATGCTTCTTTGCGAATGGCATCGTAGCTCGCCAGCGGACCGGACATCGGCTTTTTGTTGGCGGTCACAACATGGAAACCATGCGCCAACGCCTGATGATGCAATTCACCGGTATCGTCGGCGCTGACATCCACCACCACGATATCCAGGCGACGCGCCTTGGCCAGTTGCTTTAGAATTTCCTTGTCTGTTGGGCGGGCTTCTCCACCCAATTTTGTGATATCCTCCCCTTTCGCGACGCCTTGCAGGCGTGAATCATCCAGCCCCAACGGCTCGAACAGCCACTCGTTTCTGCCGCAGACTCCCAGCACTTTCAGGGAAAGACCATGTTCTCCCAAGCGGCGGCGACTCTGAAGAACCTGCTGAATCAGGGTGCGTCCGATCAAACCTTTTCCGAACAGGAACAGATGCGTGTCGCGCGTCAGGCCAAAACGAGTATGCACCGCACCGACGGCCCGATGCAGATCGCGTTGCTCCACCACCACGGAGACATTCAGTTCCGAACTGCCCTGGGCGATAGACAGCACGTTGATGCGAGCACGCCCCAACGCAGCGAAGAGACGGCGGCTGATACCGGGTGTGCCCTGCATGCCCTCGCCGATGATCGCCAGAATGCCAACCGGCGCTCGCAATCCGATTGTATCGATGCGCCCCTGGGAAGACTCCAACTCGAATTCTTTTTCCAGCGCAGCCACTGCCAGTTCACCCTTGACGCCGCGCACGATGAAGCTGATGTTCTGCTCGCTGCTGGCCTGGGAAATCATGAAGACGTTGATGCCTGCGGCGGCAGTGGCCGTAAATACGCGCTTGACCATGCCGGGAACACCCAACATCCCTTTGCCTTCGACCGTGACCATGGCCAGATCGCTGATGCTGGTAACGGTTTTAACGCCTTCGAAACGATCCACACGACGGGTGGAAATCAACGTGCCTTGGTGTTCGGGGTTAAAGGTGTTGCGAATACGAATTGGAATCTTGGCCCGAACGGCGGGAATCATGGTACTGGGATGCAGCACTTTGGAACCGAAGTAGGCCGATTCCGCCGCCTCCCGATAGGTGATTTCATCGAGCACGCGTGCTTCAGGCACCACACGCGGATCGGCAGTCATCATGCCGTCTACATCGGTAAATATCCAGATCTCGTCGGCCTGTAAATAAGAACCGATAACGGTGGCGCTGTAATCGCTGCCGCCACGACCCAGCGTGGTGGTATTACCGGATGCGTCGGAAGCGATATACCCCGTGACGACCGGCACCGTCTGCTTGCATAACGGCAGTAACAGATCTCTCGTCTGCTCCCGGCTGACGTCGTGATCGACGCTGGCCGCTCCGAAGGTGGAATTGGTGCGCAATAACGAGCGCGCGTCCACGGTTTTGGCGGGCACGCCTTGTTGAACGAGCGCCTCGGCAAGTAACGGCACCAATAAGCGCTCACCGAAGGAAGAGATCAAATCCAGGGATCGGGGAGAAAGTTCCTGCAACAGGGAAATCCCGTTCAGCATCCCGGTCAATTCCGAAAAGAGCGCATCCAAGTCATTGGAAAGCGCCTTGCGCGCTCCGCTGTCGGGACAGATCACGCGGGCGGCTTCATCGTGGCGACGCCGCAAGTCCATCTGGCGTTTTTCCACTTCGTCGTAATTGCGCTTGCAGGCCAGGTTCCCGGCTTCGATCAGCACATCGGTGACACCCGACATGGCTGAACTGACAGCCACCACCGGACGGGACTGCTGGGCGATCAATCGAGCCGCCTGCATGATGCAGTCGGCGTTGGCGACCGATGTTCCACCGAATTTCAAAACCAGCATAAAAGCCTCCCCACTATGCTATGCGGCATTTAATAAAAACACCGCCGATCAACAGGATTGACCGGTCAAAGTAACGGGAATCTATCCGTTTATTTGGTGTAAGTATACCAGTGATGAGAGACGGGAGCAAAGGAATTAGCGCTACCGCACAGACGCCCGTGAATGAATATTCACTGTTGACGCACGAGTATTTCCATTGCACTCAAGCCATGATTTCGTGGAACGGAAATCTTTTATTTCTCAGGGAGCACCCAATTCGTTCAACTGACGCTTGGCGTCGGCGGCATAGCGTCCCTTCGGGTCGAGTTTGAGATACAGTCGGAATTCCTCTATGGCCTTCTTTTTGTTGTCCTTGGCCATGTAAACCAGACCCAGTTCGTAATGCGCTGCATGTAAATCCGGGTTCAATTTCAGTGCTTTGTTCAAGAGCGAAATGGCTTTACGCGGATTGGCGAACTTGCTGCCGTCACGCGCCATAATGTAATACGGCTCGCCTGCTTCCGGGTCCAGCTTGGAAGCTTCCTCCACCAGCCGCATTCCTTCCCGCAAACGGTTGCGGAAGATTTCGATCTCGCCCAGCCGCAACAGAATGCGCACCCGGTAATCGACTGCAAGGGGGAACAGTCTGAAAATCTGCGCCGCTTTGTCGAACAGATCGCGTGCCTGTTTGAACTGGCTGCGGTTGAAATAAATCATGCCGATTTCATAATAGACTTTGGGGCTGACCGGTTCACATTCCAGCGCAATGTCCAACTCGTTTTTCGCCCAGGTATAATCTTTGTTGTCCAGCTTGATACGAGCCAGCCAGTAATGCCCTTCCGGGTTTTTGCTATCCAGTTGAATGCCACGCTGGATCTGAGCTTCCCCGGTTTTGCCGTCCCCTTCCAAAAACAGGAAAATACCGCGCAAAATATGTCCGTAACCAAGGTTGGGATCTTTAGCCAACTCCGCTTCGACGACCTGCTTGGCCTGGCTCTTGTTGCCGCTCATGTAATCCAGATAGGCCAGACGAAGACGATACAGCGCCAGCTGCGGATTCATGTCGGAGAGCTGCTTGTAATAGGTGTAAGCTTCCTTACGGGAATTGGCCGCGAAACTGTAGCGAGCCAGCCGCTGCAAGACTTCGCTGTCGTCCGGATTCAGTTTCTCCAATCGACGCAAAGACAAAATACCGGCATCGATTTTGCCGCGGCGGATATTCAGATTGGCCATTTCCAACAAAATTTCGCGATTGTTGGGATCCAGTTGCAAGCCCTTTTTGAATTCCTTTTCCGCTTTGGCTTTGCTGCCTTCGGCCAATAGATAACGACCGTTTAAGAAATAGCTGAGCGGATCGTCGGGATGATCCTGCATTATCTTTTCAATGCGCCCCTTGGCGTCTTTCATGTCCTGCTTTTCGATATAGGTCAGGATCAATTTCTTTTTAAGATCCAGATTCTGGAAATTGACGAAGGTGGCGCGCTCGTAATATTGCACGGCACGATCGTACATGCGCAGCTTGAAAGCGGCATCCGCCGCCATCACGAGCAGATCCAGTTCATCGGTCGCATCGTCGATGGCCAGTTCCATCTCTTCCAATGCTGCGGTTTTGTTGTCTTCCATGAAATACAGGCGTCCTAAGAAGGCATGGTATTTCTTGACATCGCGATTCAGATCGATGGCTTTAAGCACCTGAAGCTTGGCGGCGGTATACATCCGTTTTTCATATTGAAGACGCGCCAACAGAAATGCCGGTTCCGCTCGCAGATCCAGTTCCACCGATTGCGAAGCCAGTTTCAAGGCTTCGTCGACGTCCCCCTTGGCGTGCAGCAAAACGGCCTGCACGAACAACAGGCGTGCTTTAACCATATCGGGAAGTTTGTCGCCTTCCTTTTCGGCAAAGGGCACGACTTCCTTCTCGATCTGCTGCTTGTCGTCTCCTGCGTATAGTTTCGTTTCCCACAACAAAATGCGTCCACGCTGATGATCGGGAGCTTTTTCCAAAAGAAGTTCAAGCGTAATACGGGCGCCGGAATAATCTTTGCGATCGAACTGTGCAACAGCTTTTTTGTAGACGGCACGCCACAAGGCCGGGTCGTCGTTCAAGGTTTCATCGAACAACCGGATCGAGCCATCGTAATCTTTGTCGAGCAGGTGCAGTTCTCCGTCCAGACAGTTCAACGACGGTGTCAACAATCCTTTTTCACCGGCAGTGTCGATCAGGAAACGCACGTTACCGTTTTTTCCAAGATAGAAAGAACGATAGGCTTGGGCGGTGAGCAGGTCGCTGTCGCCAAGGCTGTCTGCCGGGAAGGTGGCGTTAAGCCCTTCCAGGTGAGCTTGCATGTTGTGATCGTTGGAGGAGAAGTCGATTAAGAGTTTGCTGTAGGTTTCGACCAGCAGCGCTTTCAACTCCTGCGATTTCGGATAGGTTTTAATGCTGTCTTCCAGCGATTGCCTGACTTGGGTATATCCGGTATAGGTATCGTGGTTGATGAGTTTGCGACTGTCGATGTAAAGCAATGCGACTTGTTGTTGAACCGCACGCTTCTGCATTACGGTGTACCCGAAATATCCTCCACCTGCCAGCAGCAGTAATAAAATGGCCGCACCGATTTTCAACCAGAGCGGCAACCCCTCATCGTCGTTCTTGTCTTCCATGTCTTCTTCAAGCACTGCATCCGATTTCAAAGCCGAGCGGATCTCTTTCGGTGCACTGCGACGGGCTTGGGCAGCCTGCTCTTCACTGCTGTCATGATGAACGGGTGCCGGTTTTGGCGGTGCAGCGGCTTGCGTTTCCGTCGTACCGATCACGATTGGAGTTAGAGCTTGTGCAGCGTTTTGTTGGATCCACTCTTCTCCATGGCCCATGCGTTGCAAGGCTTCCTTGGCAAGATAGTGATCCGGCTGCTGATTCAGAATGCGCAGGAAAATACGAACCGCCGCTTCCTGATCGCCCTTTTTAAAAACCGCCACACCCAGCACGTACAAGCCATCGGAAAATTCCGGATTATGAACCAACCCATCCCGGCATATCTGAATGGCCTTGTCATATTCCTGCAATTTCAGGTGCTCTTCCGCCAGTTGCGCAAAGATGAACGATTTCGGGTTGTTCGCCAGAATCTTTTCGAAATTGGCGATACGCGCTCGGCTGCCTTTTTGCTGACTATCGTCGTTTGTCGTCATATTCTATATTTACCGTATTTCTTGTAAAAGTTCCCACGTTCAATACATCACGCCCAATGTATTACAGTCAATTCAAGAAATGCTCCGCGTGATTATACCAGAGCTGAGCTAAGGTAGCAAAAAAACCGGCAAAAGAAAACGCCCGGCTACCATCGGCAACCGGGCGCACTACCCTCAAATTCGAACCTTCGAGAGAAGGTTTAGTGGATTTCGCCCAGCGAAGAAATGAAAGAGAAGTAGGGGATGAACAACGATAACGTGATCAACAGCACCAATCCACCGACGAACAAGGTCATAATCGGTCCCAGCAGAATTGCAAGCTGGCTGGTCAAGCGGTCCAGTTGAATGCGCAGCGCGTGGACGATTTTTTCCAGCACGAAAGGCACCTGGCCGGATTCTTCACCGACGAACAACATGTCCACCAGGATCGGCGGGAAGATGCCTTCTTCAGCCATCGGTTGCACCATCGAACGACCGACTTCGACGTTGTTACGCATGCGCTTGACGACATCTTGCAGGTACACATTTGTAATTGCGCCCTGGGCAAGATCCAGGCTCTGCAAAATCGGCACACCGTTGCTCAGCAATACGTTCAAACTGCTGGAGAAACGCGCCATCGAACCGAGAATCAGAATGTCTTTAATAACCGGAATACGCAGATAGAAGCGGTCGAACATGCCGAAATTTTCCAGTACGCGGCGACGGAGAAACCAGACAACCAGCGCCAGGCCCGGAATCCAAAGCCACCAGTAACCGGTTACAATGTTGGATAACCCGACCAGCATGGAGGTAATCGCAGGCAATTCCATGTTGTGTTGAGTGTAAACACCGGCAAATGTCGGTACGACGAAAATCAGCACGAGCATAAAGACCAGCACGGCGATACCGGCTGTCAACACCGGATAGGCCAATGCACGGCGCATTTTGTCGTTAAGTTCATCGTCCGATTCGAAATCGGCGGCGATGTTATTGAGTGCTTCGGCAATCTGTCCGCCAGATTCACCCGCCTCAACCATAGAAACGATCATCGGCGAGAAATACCAGGGGAAACTGCCCAGCGCTTTGCTGAAGGTGCTGCCCTTTTCGACCTGCATCGCGATCTGTTCGATCGTTCCGCCCAGGTGTTTATTCGTGCTCTTATTGCCCAGCAGCGTCAATGCACGCATGATCGGGTACCCGGCGTCGATCAGAATCGACAGTTCCCGGAAGAACATGGCGATATCCGGTTTTTTTGCCATGCGAGACATGATGCGCCGTGGCGGAACCGCTTCGAAGGCCGCAGACACGGCGGCTTCGGAAGATCCCGCGTCATCGCCAGCTCCTTTCGAAGCCGTTTTTCCCTTGAGTTGTTCTTTGACTTTCGCTTTTAATTGTTCGTCTGTACTTTTCGGCATGGCACTCTCCTTGTATTAACCGATCATTTGGTCGTAGAAGACTTCTTTATTGCGATGGTTTTTCAATGCGGAATCATCCGCAGATATTCCTCGATGGTCGTTTCTCCGGCCAGAATTTTGGCTCGTCCATCTACCGAGAGGGTTCGCATCCCCTCCGAAACCGCGCTTTCCCGCAATTGTCGTTCGCTGGCATGATTGAGAATCATATCGCGTAGCTTGGAGGTAACTTCCATCACTTCGAACACACCGATTCGATCCAGATATCCGGTATGGAAGCATTGCTCGCAACCCTTACCCTTGTAAACCTTCTTGATTTTCTGCGCTTCCGTCTTGCTGAAACCAGCCTCTAACAGCGCTTTCTGGGTGGGCTTGTAGCTCGTCTTGCAGTGCGGACAGATGCGTCGCACCAATCGTTGGGCGATGACACCGATCACGGAATTCGCGATCAGGTGTGTGGGCAATTCGAAATTATAAAGCGCCGTGATGGCTCCGGGGGCATCGTTGGTATGCAGCGTACTGAACACTAACAGACCGGTCATACTGGCGCGCACGGCGATACGCGAGGTTTCGTTGTCACGAATTTCACCGACTAGAATCGTATCCGGATCCTGTCGCAGAATCGCCCGCAATCCTTCGGCGAAACCGAAATCCAGTTTGTAATTGACCTCGACCTGGTTGGCGCCGGGCAGGTCGAACTCAACCGGATCTTCTACACTCATTACGTTGTAGATTTTGCTGTCGATGGAGTTCAGGCAGGAGTACAGGGTCGTGGTTTTTCCCGATCCCACCGGACCGGTCGCCAGGATCATGCCGTACGGCTTTCTCACAAAACGATTGAGCTTTTCATAATCCTTTCCATCCAAGCCCAGATCGTCCAGTTTCGTCATTACGCGCCCGGCGTATACCATGCGGATACTGACCTTTTCTCCACCTTTGGTCGGAATGGTGGCGATTCGCATGTTGTAATCCTGGTCACGGATATGCACCTTGATGTGTCCGTCCTGCGGGCGGCGACGCTCGGTGATATCCAGATCCGCCAGAATTTTGATGCGCGAGGCGACTTCGTTGTACAAGTCCTCATCCAGGGTCATTACATTGTAGAGCAGACCATCGATGCGGAAACGAACGGTGGTTTCTTGTCCATGCGGCTCGATGTGGATATCGGTCGCGCGCGATTCCATGGCACCTTCGAACAATTGACGCACCATATTGACGGCGCTGGCGCTGGCCACGATATCGTGAATCCGTCCCTGCTGTGCGATCGTATCGGACTTTGTAGACGGCGGTTCGGCATCCACCGCTTTTTCAAGGTAAGAAGCTCGCAATTTTTCCAGTCGTTCAGAGGGCATCAGCCATTGCACGACTTTCAAACCGACTTCCTTTTCCAATTTTTCTTTCAACAGCGGCATCAATGCATATGGAACCGCAATGCCCAGCTTTTCCTTGGTGATGCTTACGGGAGCCAGTTCGAAACGATCCACCCAGATGCGCGGCACACTCTGAAGCAATTTCGCGCTGTAGCGAGGCAGCGCTTTACTCCACTGGCTCAACCCGGTGAATTCCTCCAACGATTCCCAGTAACGGTCGTTGCCCATATACTCGTCCTGCACAAGCAGACGGTCACTTGCGACACCGGCCTTACGCGCCTTGCCGTTGGCTTCCCGGAAAAGCCGGAAATTGAGCAGGCCGCGATCCAGCAGCCACTCATACAACGCGCCTTCTTCCGGCAAACAATACGGCATGTAAGGCATGGTGGCCAACACGGCGCAGAACAGGTTGATGTCGCTTTCGTGATCTTCCAACAATAAGCGCCAGAACTGCCCACCGCTGGTTTTGTAGCGATTGACCAGTGCGTCATAGCTTTGTCGAGTAATGAAGCCGACGAATTCCAGCCGTTCGAAAAGTAAGTCATCGGTGGGTTGCGCATGCATCAATGCGTTGGCGACGACCTCGCGATCCACATCACCCATGATGCGACAGATTTCGTTTAACGCATCGTTGCCGCGACGCACGAAATCACGCGCACCATCGGCATCGGAGATGTCCGACTGTTCTTCGCGGCTTTCCACCTCCCAGGAGAGCGACTTGAGCATGGATTCCTTCATCACCTGCTGGCCACTGTCGCTGTCGGCACTACCGCCTTCGTCAAGATCGATTCCCAACTTTTCCAAAGCCTGCTCGATGGAAATTCCCTGGCTTTGCGCAAGGCGGGTGGCGTCTTCTATCAGCTTGTCCGCCTGTTCTTCCAGGTTGGGTATGCGATGACCCTGACTGTTCGAGAAACCGATATCCTTGTTCAATACTTCGAATACATTATTGAAACCGATCGGTTTGTTCAATAAATCCCATACGCTTTCCGTTTTATTTTTTTTGTTTCTGCGATTACCCGATCCGGTGGGCATAGAAGTGTCCTCCTTCAGGAATGATACAAGCCTATTGTGCACAACAAATGAGTTACTGCGGCGTCATTGGCCCCAAGCCGCAAGATTCTACCAGGAACGGAAGAGATACCCCAATGTACTGACTAGTACTACTATCGGCTATTCTAGCAGTTTCATTAAGGAAAGTCTAAAGTTTTTACTTTCGTGTCACTTTCAGATAGATAAAATAACCCGATCTGAACATTTCGATCGTTCTATTCTTTAAGCATCTCAATTCTGTAATAAAAACAACTTGATGCCTTTTTAAAAGTAGTATGTGGAAATACAATCTTTTTATGAATCCGTTTTTTATTTCGATACGAAGCGATTCTCTTTCAACTTTCAGCCAAAATAAACTATGCTGTTGTGGTTACTGTATTGCATCGATACACAGTCAACTTCATCCCCTTGGGAGTTTGCCATGCCGCCTCGGCCAAACGTGATTCTCCGTCGTTGCAACGATTATAATGCCGACCGCATCCAGGCCATTACCGATGAACTGATCGCAGATTTAAAGGTTCCGATAACAGGCAAGCTGTTTATCAAACCCAACATCGTCAGTGCCAATCGAGCCTATATCCACGATTCCTACACCCATCCGACAGTTACCGAGGGCGTTGTGCGTTCGCTTCGACAACTGCCGGATGTGACCGACATGACGCTTGGAGAATCCAGTGGCTACGGCATTCCAACCGAGTTGTTTTTTCACGAAGCCGGTTACGATGAGTTGGCTAAACGGCTGGGAGTTCGCCTGCTGAATATTAATGAAGATCGCCTGCTACGCGTAGCCCTGCCTAAAGGCGTCTGCCACAAACTGATGCTGCTTTCCCAACGCCTGCACGAAGCCGACACTAAAATCTGGCTGCCCAAATTGAAGTATCACATCTTTGCAAGCATCACCCAGGCATTGAAACTGAACATCGGCATTCTCACACACAAGGAACGCATGCTGTATCACGACTATCGCATCCATGAAAAGATCGTGGATCTGCTCGAAGTCGGCATGCCCGATCTGGTTATTTCCGATGCGATTCGCATTACTTACGGTTTCGAATCCGCTCCGTATCCGGTAGAGCTTGGTTTGCTATTGGGAGCCGACGATCCACTGGCGGCGGATGTCGTCGCCGCGCACATCATGGGTTATCAACCGGAACAGGTCGAACACCTGCGCATCGCAGCCGAGCGCGGGTACGGCTCGCTGAAATTGGAGGACATCCACATCGAAGGCGATTACCCGCTGGACGAACTGATCGCCAAACCGAAAGGAAAGACACGCCTGTTCCAAGTTCTCAGCGAGCTGGACACGCCCATCCGCTTTTACGCCGGAAGGGCGGCGGGCACGCAGACGATCTGTGACGGCGGTTGCGAGGGAGCCTTGAAGGGCTGCTTGGGAACCATTGAAAAACGACGACCCGGCTCCTTGGCAAGGGCGAAAAAGGGCGCGATTGTTACCGGGGTCGTGCAGGCGGACATCATCATGCCAGATGCGCCGGTTCTGCTTATCGGCGACTGCACCCGCGTGGAAGGAACCTTACAGGCGCGCTCGGTCTATCGGGTCAAGGGTTGCCCGGTGGCAGCGCGGGATCTGTTCATCAAGGTGCCGCTGCTTTTCCGTGTGCCCAGTCCCATGTTCGATATCTGCGACATCGTCCAGTTTATCCGCTTTAGCCTGCGCGCCTTCTGGCGACGCGCTTTGCGCTTGCTGCGTGCGAATCGGTAGAAGAATGTTTCTTTCCGCAGCAACTTCTTGACTTTAAACCCGATTTCAGTCATATAAAAGCCATACGCAATGGAGTGGTTCCGTTGCCATAAAACAGTTACCTGTTGAAAAGAGTTTTGATGCTTGTGCTTCTTGTTCGCTCTTAGTGACTAGTTAGACAATTTGAATCGCCCATTGGGCGCAATTGACCAACGGCCATGCCGTCGGATGGTGGTGTATTGCCTTGCCGACGTGTGTTGAGCTTACAAGGAGTTATCTCATGTACGACGCAGAATTCTGGAAGTACTTCTTTAAATTTTTCGAAACCCTCCCCCGCCAGGGACCAGGCCTGAACAGTTACACCGCTAAAGCATTAGCCTGTCTGCCCGAATTGCGCCCACATCAGCGCATCCTGGATATCGGCTGTGGAGTGGGCATGCAAACGCTTGAACTCGCACGTAAAAGTGCCGCCTCGATCATAGCGATAGACTTTCACGCCCCGTTTCTGGACATGCTGAAAAAGCAAGCTGCAAAGGAAGGGCTCTCCGACCGTATCACCACACAGGTTGCCGATATGGGGGAACTTCCTTTCGAGGATCATTCCTTTGATGTCTTGTGGGCGGAAGGCTCGAGCTTCATCATCGGTTATGAGCGGGCTCTCGAATTGTGGCAGCGCTTACTCAAACCGGGCGGCTATCTGGTCATCTCGGAACTGACCTGGTTCACCGAGGATCCGCCCGCCGAGTTGCGTGAGGTCTGCGTTCCCGATCCAGCGGAAGACGCCCGTCTCGCCGCTCGTCGAGAGGCGGTTACACGGGCCGGATACCGGATGGTCGATGATTTCCCGCTACCCAAAGAGGGCTGGTGGGAAGGCTATTACGCCAACGTGCTCGATCAACTCGACGGCTTTGAAGAATGCTACGGAGAACATTTGGCAGCACAGGCCGTCATTGAACGTTGCAGGCACGAAATCGATCTGTTCAATCGCTATTCCGAGTTGTACGGCTACATGTTTTACATCATGAAACATTAGCTCGGATGGATTGAGAATGTAGCGGTTTCAACCCGTTCACACCCTACTGGGTGAGATGTGGTTCGTCAAACCGAGCCACAGGCGAAGAATCAACCCGATTCTTCGCCGTCACCCGGGATGGGTTCGAATATTTAAACTGTAGCTGTGAAGTAGACTCTTAATACAAGGACCACCAGTCCGGACCGCAGCTGCCCGTACAACCGATATCTTTGCATTCAGGCATGAAATCCCACTGGGTCAGCCACTCGCCGTTGTTGGTCTGGGAGTTGACATGCGATTCGCAGGCGCTGCGACCATCGATGTCGGCCTGGCAGCCGAAACCCCATTGATCCCCGGTTTGATATTGCCAATAGCAGACGCCCTCGCCTTGTAATGGCTGCACATCCTCCGGCATCGCACAGGTGGTGTCATCCTGTTCCTCAATGCATTGCCGAATTTCATCGCAGGAGCCGGCCTCGGCAAGGCATTGCAATATGCATTGACCTAATGAGGAAACCTGATCCTCACAGGTTGTAAAATCGTTATTCCAATAGGAAGGACAAACATCGAAGACATCATCGCAGACTGTTTCTTCCAGGTCTCCGCATTCGAAAGGCAGCGTCAGAGAAACCAGAAGTAAAAGCCATAATGCCGGGCGTTTCATGTTGCCTCCAGTGGTTCGATGTTGTACTGCCCTAGTTATAAAATGCTAAAACTACATTTCCTTTTCAATAGCCTTCGACGACCAGTTTGTTACAGATGTCGCGGTAAAGTTGTTTGTGGTCGAAATCGCCGGTTTTTAGCTGTCCGATTTCGTCGGCGTGATCGGCGCTCAACTCGCCCTGCCATTCGCCCCACATCGCGCTGGAAAGCGGCACCATGCCGTCGTTTGGACCGCTGCCCACACCATCGGGACCGTCCAGAATCAGATTGTAGGTCAGAGCCAGCACCGGGTTGACGGCTTCATCATTGTTCTGGCTGCGGCACTCTCGGTCCAGGCTGCCGCAAGTGCGACCGGCCCAGGACCAGTAACGCACGCGGGGATCGTCTGGATGTTTGGGGTTGAAGTCATTGGCCATCGCCTCTACGGAGATCTGGCTTAATGCGCCCTCGATATCGCTGTCGCTGGCGTCGATCAGATCGGAGAAGAAATCGAATATGGCGGTAATGACTTCGCGGCTGACGCCCTGCACCGTACCCAGAATCATGTCGCCGATAATGACGCCCCGATTGGGTGTGGATACCATGGCCAGCACGGAGACGTCGTCGCCGTGGCCCATCACGCTGATGAAGTGACGCCCATCCAGTCCGCCCTGGCTGTGCGCAACGAGGTTCAGTTTGCGCGCAGCGGTGGTGTCCAGAATCTCGACCAACTGCCGTTCCAGTTCTTCGGCGCGATAGTTGCTGTCGTTGAACATGGCGACTTCCGTCACGTGGACATCGTAACCCTGTTCCAGCAGATCGTCTTCCACCCCGTTGAAGTAGTTAAGCAATCCCAGCATTTCATCGAAGCCGCCCATGCCGTGCAACAGCACGATGGGGAAGCGTGTGAAGCGCTCGTTGCAGCCTTCATCGCAGCGCATCAGCAGTTCGTATTTTCCGGTAAAGCTGTAGTCCTTGCCGCTGACCAGCACCAGGTATTCACCGCTGTAAGGCAGGGTGAAACGGGTTTCGATTTCCTCCGGCCACAACGGTGCCTGCTGCTCGAACAAGACGGTCGGTTCGCGGCGATGGCTCACGGCGGCCTGATCGTAGATCATCAAGCGCCCGATTAGCTGCTCGGTCGTGGTGTAGGGACGAATGCGCACCGTAACTTCCATGCCTTTGCGCCCGGCGATCAGGAAACCGTCGGTCTGGCAGAGGTGGCGGATCTCGCCATTGTAAAGGAAGTTGTACGAACCGAAGCGTGGTTCGTCGAGAATGCGCACGAGTTCCAGCGGGTCGCTGTCGTATTCGCAGGTGGGTAGCGGCGGTTCCTGCTCTTCTTCCGGCTCCAGCTCCAGTTCCACCCATTCGATTTCCGCGTCACCATCCTCTGCGTCTATCGAGTCCACCTCTTCCGGGTCGCTTTCCAGCGCATCCAGATCGCCATCGATCGGCGTTTCTGTTTCCGGCTCGGCCTCCGGCAGATCCGCGTCGCCGTCTTTCCCCTCCAGATCTGGCTCGATGTCCGGGTCGCCGGGTGGCGCTTCCTCCGTCTCCGGCGCGTCGAGCGTAAGATCCGTCTCGGCGGCGGGTTCTGAATCCAGATCGAGATCGCCGTCGGGCAGCACGTTGGCGGCATCGTCGGCATTACAGGCGCACAGCAAAAGCAAAAACGCCACAACTATGACTATCGAATGGATTTGCGCTTTCATGAACGGAAAAATAACATGATTTCAATAAAAAGGCAACGATTGGATTTTTCGCGCTCAGAAAATGTCGAAATCGTGAATGCAGCAGAGATCCGGAGAAATGATCGGTTCTTCAACATTTAAGAAATCGGCGATGCGTTCCGGTTCCGCAACATGCCGCACGGCACGCCTTCGAATGCGGGCTGCATAATCGCCCTTTCCCATTTCGCCGCATTCGCTGAAACTGAAATATCCCCCATTGCCGACAATCACATGATCGATCACCCAGATGCCCAATAACTCCCCGGCCTTCTGCAACCGGCGCGTCAAGCGTCGGTCGTTTTCGGAGGGCGCCGGATCACCGGAAGGATGATTGTGAACGAAAATGACACCCGCCGGGGACTCGCGCACAATCGCGGAAAACACATCTCGCGGATGCAGCACACATTCAAAACGAGAACCTTCCGCCAGATGCAGATCGCGGCTCCAATGCAGGTGCTTGTCTATCAGCACGGCCAGAAACACTTCTTTTTTCAACGAGCTTAGGCGCGGTCCGTATATCTCCCGGATACAGTCCGGGCCAGTGAGGCTAAGCGCCTGCTCGTTTCGCTTTGCCAAGCTACGCTGACCGATCTCCAGCGCGGCTTTCAAGCGACTGGCTTTGACCGTTCCCAAGCCGGAAAAAGCGATCAGTTCCGACAGGCTTGCATCCTGCAACCGTTCCAGGCTGCCAAAGCTTTGCAGCAAGCTACCGGAAAGTTCGAGAACATGCTGCCTGGCGGCATTGTTTCCATCCCCGATCAATAAACCAAGGAGTTCACTGTCCGTCATTTTCTGTACGCCCTGTTGGCGCAGCTTCTCTCTCATTTCCTTGGGATGCGGTAATTGCCGGTAGCGAGTCATGCTCTTCTCCTGCGTGATACACCATTGTGTGACATGAAACGTAGAGCATGAGCCGTGCCAACAACAATACTTAGTAATATCAGTATATTATATACACCAGCCCATTATCCTTACATCCGAAATTCAGCCACGCGTACGAAAACCGCACGGATTATGGAAAAAAGGCATTGACTGTCAGCTTAACAAGACAGGTTGTCAGGCAAACTTGGCGCATCGGACATCAGTGTCGCGGTTGATGATACAGCAAATTTTGCGCGCCGGGAAAAAAGCGACCTGCTTTCGAATAGATGGAAAAAAGACCGGAATCCGGCTTGAGAATTGCAGGTTATTTTTTGCCGAGGGGTTCAATCGAGGCACCGGTACAGACAACAAGGGGCAACGTAATGGATAAGATTGCAACCACAATAGATCGAGACCTGATCGCGCTGAGCCTGGGGATCTGCGCAGTTCTAGCCATTTTCAAACTCATCCTATAGGATTACCTGTCTATCCTTGCTCGATAATGGGAGCTTTTTAAGGGGTTGTACCGGTCGATACCGGAATTTACGGCGGAATTCTTTGCCCGCCAATCGCGCAAAATCACTGGACAGTTGAACTTCGGTCGTTATAATACGGGCGTGTATGCGGGGGGTGTAGAAAGACCCCACCCGTGGGGTTCATTGCGGCAAGAGGAAAGTGGTTGTAGCTGGTTGTGCAGTTCGCGTAGATGTTCGCCTCTTTCCTCCCGACACAATACGAAACAACAAAGTAGGAGAAGTCATGAGCGACGGAAAATGGATGTCTATGGATGGAAACGCGGCAGCTTCGCACAGTGCGCATGCCATGAGCGAAGTGATCGCCATCTACCCGATTACCCCATCTTCCCCGATGGCCGAAGCAGCGGACGAATACTCCGCCAAGGGCCGGGAAAACATCTTCGGCATGGTTCCGACCGTGTACGAAATGCAAAGCGAAGGCGGCGCGGTGGCAGCCATTCACGGCGCGATGTCCGCCGGATCGCTGACCACGACCTTTACGGCCAGCCAGGGCCTCTTATTAATGATTCCGAGCATGTACAAAATCGCCGGTGAACTGTTGCCGGCAGTGTTTAATGTTACGGCCCGTACGCTCAGCACACACGCTCTCTCCATTTTCGGCGATCATTCCGATGTCATGGCCTGCCGCCAGACCGGTTTTTCCATGCTCGCCAGCGCCAATCAGCAGGAAGTCATGGACCAGGCCGCCATCGCCATGGCGACCTCGATCAACTCCTCGCTGCCGTTCGTGCATTTCTTCGACGGCTTCCGCACCTCGCATGAAATCAGCAAGGTCGAGTTGCTCTCGAATGAAACCATGCGCGCCCTGGTCGATATGGACGCCCTGAACAAATTCCGCGCCCGCGCCATGAACCCGGATCATCCGATGCTCAAGGGCACCGCCATGAACCCGGATATCTGGTTCCAGGGAGCGGAAGCGCGCAACCTGCATCATGCTGCGATACCGGGACATCTGGAAGCCGTCTACGCCAAATTCGGCGAGTTGACCGGTCGTCATTACAAGCCCTACGAGTACATCGGCCATCCGGAAGCGGAAACGCTGGTAGTGATCATGGGTAGCGGCGCGGCAGTCGCCCAAGAAGCGATTGAATACCTGAACCGCGAACGCGGCAAGAAACTGGGCGTGTTGAAAGTGCGCCTGTATCGCCCCTTCGCCTTCGATACCTTCATCAAGCAGATTCCGAAAAGCGTTAAGAATATCGCGGTTCTCGATCGCACCAAGGAGCCGGGTAGCAACGGCGAACCGCTGTATCAGGATGTCGTGGCCGCCTATGCGGAAGCGACCCGACGCGGCACCGTCGCCAGCGTTCCGCACGTTGTGGGCGGTCGCTATGGTCTTTCCAGCAAAGACTTCACTCCGGCGCACGTCAACGCAGTCGTGCAACATCTGGAAGGCAGCGCCCCGGCGGACTGGAAGCATGGCTTCACCGTCGGCATCACCGACGACGTCAGCAACCTGTCGATTCCCGTCACCGAGCAGGTGGACTCCGAAGCGGCAGGCGTGCATCGCCTGAAATTCTGGGGTCTGGGTTCGGACGGCACCGTCGGCGCGAACAAGAACTCCATCAAAATCATCGGCGACAACTCCGACATGTACGTGCAGGGTCACTTCGTGTACGACTCCAAAAAAGCGGGCGGCACGACCATCAGTCACCTGCGCTTCTCCAAATCGCCGATTCTGTCGCATTACGAAATCGACAAACCCGACTTCGTGGCTATTCACAATCGTGAATTCCTTGGGAAATACGAACTGCTTAAAGGTCTGGGGCAGGGCGGCATGGTGCTGATCAACACCAGCCTGCCAAAAGAAGAAGTCTTCCAGTCCTTCCCCGAGCGCGAGCAGAAAATCATGATCGAGCGCAAGGCGCGCCTGTTCGCCATCGACGCCAACAAGGTCGTCAGCGATCTGGGTATGCCGGGCCGCATCAACACCACCATGCAGGCGGCATTCTTCAAAATCACACAGATTCTGCCGGAAGACGTCATCAAGGTAGCGGTGGAAAAAGCGGTTCGCAAGAGTTACGGCAAAAAGGGCGAAAAGGTCGTACAGATCAACCTGAGCGCCTTTGAGCGTGGCCTGGAAGCCTTCTTCGAAGTTCCGGTGCCGGAGACCGTCGGCGAGGCGCATCCCCTGGCCGCCAAGTTGCAGGCTCTGCCCGAAGATGCCGATATCGCTCCCATTCTGGATCAGGTCATCGATCCGATCGTCCATTTGCAGGGCGACAACATCCCGGTGTCCGCCATTCCCGATGACGGCGCTTTCCCCACTGCGACCACGCGCTACGAAAAACGCTCCATCGCGGTCAACGTGCCCAACTGGAATCCAGAACTGTGTATCCAGTGCGGATACTGCGCTTTCGTCTGCCCGCATGCGGCAATACGTTTGAAAGTACACAATAAGGCCGACATCAAACTGTCCGCCGAGCAGTACGCCACGATTCCTTTGAAGGGCAAGGACGTCACCGAAAACGATGTGGTGCGCGTGCAGGTTTACCCGGACGATTGCACCGGTTGCGGCGTCTGCGTCCAAGCCTGTCTGGGCAAAAACAAGGAAACCGGCGCCAAGGCGCTGACCATGACGCCCAAGTACGATATCCTGGAACAATCCCGTCAGTCGCTGGCTGAATTCGAGCGCCTGCCCGACACCGACGAGAAATTCATCAACCGCAACGTCGTTAAAGGCACGCAGTTTATTACACCGCTCTTCGAGTTCAGTGGCGCCTGCCCCGGCTGCGGTGAAACACCGTATATCAAGCTGGCCACGCAGTTGGTTGGCGATCACATGATGATCAGCAACGCCACCGGTTGTTCCAGCATCTACGGCGGCACCGCCCCCACCGTGCCGTACTGCAAAACTCCGGAAGGTCGCGGTCCGGCTTGGTCGTCTTCGTTGTTCGAAGATAACGCCGAGCATGGCCTGGGTATGCGCCTATCCGTTGAAAAACTGCAAGAGCGCGCTGAAATGCTGCGCAATCAGGCACTTAGCGATGCGTCCACCCCCGCCGATGTGAAAGACGCGCTGGGCAAGATCGCTCCGTTGGCCGAACAGGCCGATGACGCCGTGTACAAGAGCAGCAAAGCCGCCGCCGAAACGGTGCGTGAACTGTGCAAAAAGGCTCCTGCCGGATCGGCCCTGGCCGAACTGGGCGAGCTGGCTTCGTATCTGACTGAAATCACCGTCTTTATCGTCGGTGGTGACGGCTGGGCTTACGACATCGGTTACGGCGGCCTGGATCACGTTTTCGCCAGCGGCAAGAACGTTAACATCCTGGTTATGGACACCGAAGTCTACTCCAACACCGGTGGTCAACGCTCCAAAGCGACCTTCGTGGGCGGAGTGGCCAAGTTCGCTGCGGCAGGCAAAGAGACGAACAAAAAAGATCTCGGCATGATGGCCATGACCTACCGTAACGTGTATGTCGCCAGCATCAACTTCGGCGCCAACATGAATCACACCGTCAAGGCCATGCGCGAGGCGATCGAGTATCCGGGCGTCAGCCTGATCATCGCCTTCAGTAGCTGCATCGAGCACGGCATCAACATGAGCAAAGGACCGTATTACTCCAAGTTGGCGGTGGATTCCGGTTATTGGCTGCTGTATCGCTACGATCCGCGCCTGCTCAAAACCGGTAAGAATCCTTTGCAGCTGGACAGCAAGGAACCGACGATTCCTCTGACCGATTTCCTCAATGGCGAGCGTCGTTTCGCCCGCTTGAAGGACGAACAACCGAAGCGCGCCGAGGAATTCTTTGCCGAGGCCGAACGCTTTGTGACCAACCGCTACAACTATTATAAGAGTCTGGCGGGCATGTCCTTCGAAAACTGGCAGCGGCCCGATAGCAAGTAACCTTAATCACCCGGCGGATCTTCCGCCGGGTTTTTCGTATCCATTCAAGTCCTTTTCTTTAGAAAGGCGAAACATGGCCGAACGCAGCGTAAAAGTATTGCAGGAAGGGGAAGGCAAGCTGATTCAGCCGTTCAATCTGGACGACTTCCGCGCCTTCAATCGAAACAAGGAAAAAGCGCTGGTAGACAAGCGCATGCTGGAAGGCGACGCCGTTAGCCGCTTCGTAAAAGAAGGCGACTATGTCGGCGTGGAGCTGTACGGCACCGTGCGTTGTCCAATGTCGCTGGTGCGCGAGTTGATCCGACGCGGCTACAGCAAGTTGCGTTCCGCCGCACAAGGCGTTTACGAATCCGACCTGTTCGCCGCCGCCAACGTCTTTAAAGAAATGGACTGGACCTACATCGGTCTGGAAGTCTACGGCGTCAGCAGCAACCTGCGCCGCACGGTGGAAAGCGGATACGTGGAACACGTGGTCGAATGGTCCAACGCCAGCTTGGCCTGGCGTTTCAAAGCCGCCGCCATGGGCGTTCCGTTTCTGCCGGTGCGCTCGATGCTGGGCACTGACACGCTGAAATATTCGGCAGCCAAAGTCATCGAATGTCCCTTTACCGGCGAACCGATCGCCTTGGTTCCCGCACTGGTATTGGATGTCGGCGTCATTCACGTCAACCGCGCGGATAAATACGGTAACTGCCAGATCGACGGCATCACCGGTTTCGCCGCCGAAATGGCACGCGCCAGTAAGCGCCTGATTATCAGCGCCGAGGAGATCATCGACACCGAAGAGATCCGCAAGCAGCCGGATCGCACCATTATCCCCTATTATCTGGTGGATGCCGTGGTGCACGCGCCTTTCGGTTCGCATCCGGGAGAAATGAACGGCGTGTACGAACGCGACGAAGAACATATCAAGCAGTATTTCACCGAATCCAAAGACGAGCAGAAGGTCAAGGAGTATCTGGACAAATACATCTATAGCGTGAAAAATCACGAGGAATACCTGGATGTTGTCGGGCGCGACCGGCTCGAAGCGTTGCGGATCAAGGAGGGTTGACCATGGCGGAAGCTCGTTACAACGGAACGGAGTTGATGATCAGCTTGGCCAGCCGCCTGGTAACGGATAAAACCACGGCTTTTATCGGAACCGGCGTTCCGATGCTGGCGGCCTCGTTAGCGCAGAAAATGCATGCTCCGGCATTGACGGCGGTTTTTGAATTCGGCGGCACCGGCGCGATTCTGGAAAAACTGCCGCTGGCGGTGGGCGATATGCGCACCTATAACAAGGGGTTACACGCCTCCGGCATTCTGGATATCATGGAAGCGGCGCAGCGCGGCTTTATCGAATACGGCTTTTTAGGCGGCGCTCAGATCGATCCATACGGAAATCTGAACACCACGGTGATCGGTGAACACGATCATCCCAAAGTTCGCCTGCCCGGTTCGGGCGGCGGCAACGACGTCGGCTCGGCCTGCTGGCGCACCATCGTCATAATGAGGCAGTCGGCGCGTTCTTTCGTTGAAAAAGTCGATTTCCTCACCACACCCGGCTACCTGACCGGCCCTGGCGCTCGCGAAGCGGCGGGTCTACCCAAAGGCACCGGCCCTTATCGCGTGGTGACGAACCTGTGCACCATGGACTTCGATCCCGACAGCAAGCGCATGCGGCTGTTGGCGCTCAATCCGGGTGCAACCGTGGAAGACGTCAAGAAAAACACCGGGTTCGAGTTGATTGTACCGGAGCAGGTGGGAGTCAACGAGGAACCGACCGACGACGAACTGCGGATTCTGCGCGACGAAGTGGATAAAGATCGGTACTACATTTAAAATCATGAGTATATCGGACAGAGGCTTTCAGGGGCGGCGTACAGACGCAAGGCCCCTGTTTGTCCGGCGTTCGTTTTATCGTGGCGCGAAACAACAAACAGCGTCATGAAACGTCAAGATACGAAATAAGGTATTGAAACATCTGGTTGTATGAGTCGTGGTTCCGCTGTTGATCGCGGGGCTGGCTCTCTTATGGAACAGTAACGAGTGGAGTGAAAGCTGATGGCGCTTAGAGATTTCGACGAACTGTTAAGCCTGGCTGTCGGGCGTGGTGTAAAACGACTTGCGGTGGCGCGGGCCGAAGATGAACTGGTCTTGGGCGGGCTGGTGCTGGCGCAGCAAAAAGGACTGATCGAGCCGGTGCTGTTCGGCAATCGCAAAAAAATAGAGGAAATCATCGAGCGCCTGGAATTGCCGCTGGACTGCACGATTCACAATTGTGAAGAAAGTGACAATGCCTGTGCATTGCGAGCGGTTTCCGCCGTGCGCGAAGGCGAAGCGGATCTGTTGATGAAGGGTCACATGACCACGCACGATCTGTTTTCGGCGGTGCTGGATAAGCAGGCGGGCTTGGCCAACGGCGGTTTGTTGTCGCATATCGCACTGTTGCGCATCGACAACTATCCGAAATTGTTCGGCACCACCGACGGCGGCCTGATCCGGCATCCCAAGCTCAAGCATAAAATCGGTATCGTGCGCAATACCGTCAAGGCTTTCCATCAACTGGGCTATGATTGCCCGAAAATCGGCCTGCTTTCCTACGTGGAAAAAGTCATGCCCGACGATTTCGAAACCGAGGAATGGGCCGAAGTGGTGCGCATGGCCAAAGCGGGGGAATTCGGCGAAGCCAAGATCGAAGGTCCGATGGCGGTCGACCTCTGCCTGAATCCGCAGGCAAAGATCATCAAAGACTACAAAAGCGAGATCGCCGGAGACGTGGACGCGATCGTCGCGCCGGACATCACCCCCTGTAACGCTATGACCAAAGCCCTTATTTTCAATGGTGGCCAGGGCAGCGGCGTGGTTGTAGGCGCCCGCATTCCGATCGTGTCGCTTTCGCGCGTGGATACGCCTGAAGTGCGGCTGCGTTCCATCTCCGCCGCCATCGCCATGTTGCCGGGAGCCAAAGCATGAGCGTAAAGCATATTCTGGTATTAAACCCCGGTGGAATCTCCACCAAAGTCGCCTATTACGAAGACGAGCAGTGCCTGCATTCGGAGAATATCCAGCACGAGCCGCGCGATCTGGAGATGTTCAAGCGCTCGGTGGATCAGGTCAAGTACCGACTCTACGGCATCGGCGAACTGATCCACAAATGGGGAATCGATGTGGATATCCTGGACGCCGTGGCGGCGCGCGGCGGTCCTTTGCAGCCGCTGCCTGCCGGCACCTACGCCGTCGATGGCCGCATGGTTTCCGACATCATGGAAGGTCGTATTCTGACTGATCACCCCAGCCTGCTGGGTGCATTGATGGCGCGCAAGTTGATGGCGGCGCGTGATAAACCGGCGTTCGTGGTCGATCCGGTCAGCGTGGACGAATTCACGGATGTTGCCCGCATCGGCGGACTCAAAGATACTCCCCGGCGTTCGTTGTGGCATGCCTTGAACAGCCGCTATACTGCGCGGCTGGCCTGCGAACGGCGCGGTTTGACCTACGAAAAAAGCAATCTGGTGGTGGCGCATCTGGGCACCGGCATCAGCGTGTCGGCGCATCGGCAGGGCTGCTGCGTGGATGTCAATAACGCCAACGACATGGGACCGTTTTCACCGCAGCGCGCCGGTTCGGTACCAGCTACCTCCTTGGTTTCACTATGCTTTTCAGAAGGTGCCAGTAAAGATAGCATTACCCGGCGCTTACTGAAAACGGGCGGTGTTTGCGATCATCTGGGCACGATGGACATGCTCGAAGTCGAGCGTCGTGTTTTAGACGGCGAGGAACAGGCCGGGCTGATCTGGCGGGCCATGGCCTATCAGGTGGCCAAGGAAATCGGTGCGATGTCGGTCGCTTGCGGCGGCGCGGAATTGATTGTGCTGACCGGCGGTCTGGCAAAATCGGCTGTATTCCTGAAGGAACTATCGCAGTGGATCGAAAAGCTGGCTCCGCTTGAAACGGTGCCGGGCGAACTGGAAATGGAAGCGCTGGCAAACGGTGCGCTGCGTGTATTGCGGGGCGAAGCGGAAGCTCGCGATTACGCCAAGCTGCGTCAGAGCGAAAACGCCTGAAATTAATACGAAGAGCGGATCAAATCTCGCTGCAACAAAAAAACAATTGGGGCTAGTACATAAGTATGTTAGATCACACGGAAAGCCTGCAACCCTAATCGTGGAAGCTTGGAGGTGTTGATGAAAGCGGTGTATTCCGGCAATGAAGCCATCGCGCGCGGAGCCTGGGAGGCTGGAGCGCATGTAGCGGTCGCCTATCCGGGGACTCCCAGTACGGAGATTCTGTGGAACTGCGGACGTTATCCCGAATTGAAATCGCAGTGGTCGATCAACGAAAAGGTCGCGCTGGAAGTGGCCAGCGGCGCATCGCTGGGCGGGGCGCGTGTACTGTGCGCCATGAAGCACGTCGGGCTGAACGTCGCTGCCGATCCGTTGTTCTCCATGAGTTACATCGGTGTCAACGGCGGACTGGTTGTCATCACGGCGGACGATCCCGAACTTCACAGTTCGCAGAACGAGCAGGACAATCGTCATTACGCTCGCGCGGCGAAAGTACCGCTGCTGGAACCTTCCGATTCGGGCGAGGCCAAGGAATTCGTCAAGGCCGCCTTCGAGCTGTCCGAGCGCTACGATTCGCTGGTTTTGGTGCGCGTGACGACACGCATCAGCCATTCACAATCGGTGGTGGAATTGCAAGAGCGCAATGAGCTTCCGCTGAAAGAGTACAGCTACAACTTTGCGAAAAACGTCATGCTGCCGGTGAATGCGCGCAAGCGCCACCCGGTGGTCGAGCAGCGCATGGTCGATCTGTTGGCCGAGGGCAAAGCCGGTCTTTTCAATCGCATTGAAAAGGGTAGCAGTAAAATCGGCTTCGTCACCAGCGGCGTCAGCTATCAATATGTCAAAGAAGCCTTCCCGGATGCCTGGGTACTGAAATACGGTCTGACCAATCCGCTGAATCTGCAACTGGCCAAGACTTTCCGTAAAAAGGTTGAAAAGTTGTACGTGGTGGAAGAGGGCGACGCCTTTTTGGAAGATCAACTGAAAGCCGCAGGTATTGCGGTCGATGGCGGCAAAAACCGCACCGGCCTGCTTGGCGAATACAACGTAGACCGCATCCGCAAAGCCTTCGGTAAGCGCGTCAAAAAAGGGTTGGCTACGGACGTGGCCGTCCCCGGACGTCCGCCCGCACTGTGCGCCGGTTGTTCGCATCGCGGCATGTTCATGGCGCTGAAGCAGGAAAAGGCCACTGTTTTCGGCGACATCGGCTGCTACACGCTGGCCGCGCTGCCACCCATTTCCGCCATGCATACAACCATCTGCATGGGCGCTTCGATCTCCGCCAGTTCCGGCATGATTCAGGCGCGTGGTAAGGAAGAAGACCGCCGCATGGCCTGCACCATCGGCGACAGCACCTTCATGCATTCGGGCATCACCGGCCTGATCGATGCCGTACACAATAAGACTCCCTTCGTCACCTGCATTCTGGATAACCGCGTGACTGCCATGACCGGGCATCAGAACAATCCGGTGACCGGCAAACGCTTGAGTGGCGAAGAAACCCACGCAGTGGATCTTGAAGCTTTAGTGAAAGCCTGTGGCGTCAAATACGTCGATGTCGTGGACGCCTATGACATCGCCCAGGTGCGCGCCGTGTTGCAAAAACACTGGGAATACAACGAGCCTTCGGTGGTCATCGGCAAACGCGACTGCGTGGAGTGGGGCAAAATCAAGCTGATTCCCTACGCCGTGGATTCCGATCTCTGCGTCGGTTGCGGCGCTTGTGCGAAAGTCGGCTGCCCAGCGATCTTCTACGACAAGAAACAGCGGCTGGCGCGCATCGATCCGGTGATGTGCGTGGGTTGCAGCATTTGCAGCCAGCAGTGCAAGTTCGAGGCGATCTACCGCACCGACAAGGAAGACGAGCACAAGGCGATCGCGAAGAAGGAACTGGCGCGGCGCAAGCGCAAGAAAGCCGCCGCACAGAAGAAAGCCCAGGCGGCCAAGGCGAAAGGAGGCCGGAAATGAGCGGCGCGATTACGAACGTATTGGTGGTCGGTGTCGGCGGTCAGGGTATTTTGCTGGCCGGTGAAATTCTGGCGAAAGTCGCATTGAACGCGGGCTACGATGTCAAACGCTCGGAAGTACACGGCATGGCGCAACGTGGTGGCAGCGTCAATTCGCAGGTCCGTTTCGGCGAGGTGGTGCCAAGCTCCATCATTCCGACCGGCGAAGTCGATATTCTGCTTTCCTTTGAAAAGCTGGAACCCTTGCGCTGGATGCCGTTTTGCAACAAGAAAACAGTGGCGCTGGTGAACGATCAGCAGATCCACACCTTAACGACCGCCACCAGCTTGCAGGAGTATCCGGAGAACGTCAACGAGGAATTATCCAGTAAATTCAAAAATCTGCACCTGGTTCCGGCGCGCGATATGGCCGAAGAACTGGGCAATTTACGCGTGGTCAATGTGATTCTGTTGGGTCTGATGTCCAAGCAGTTGCAGTTCCCGCGCGAAGCCTGGATCGACGCCTTGACCGAACGGCTGCCCAAGAAAATTTTGGACGTCAACATGCGCGCCTTTGCCGCAGGCGAAGCACTGGCGTAATCAGATTTCCATTAAGATTGCTACACCCCGCTTCGGCGGGGTTTTTTTGTGGTCGGAACACCTTCCCATACAAGACATTGCAGTTCTTAATCATTTTTAGCCACTAATTTGAAGGCTGTGTGTTTTCTTGTAGTTATACACGGCCTCCCGGAATTTCCATTCCGTGAGACCATGGCACATCGTAATTACTCGATGGACAGAAATGAGTAATACCTACTCTATTGCGGAAAAGACTGGTGGCATGAGCCAAGCGGAGAGAAACGGAGCGCTCTCGAACACGGGCAAGCCTGCGGCTTAAGCCCGCGCCACACAGAAATAAGGCTGATTTGCAATACCTGGTGGTACGCCCTGTATCAAACAAAGATGCTCGTGAGAGCGCTTGCCAAGCCGGAGCGATTCTGTTACAGTTGGCCAGCATGGTTATATTCAATATCGAATCATTTGGGAGGCGACGATGCATCGCATGAATCTGATTGTTGTGGCAGTGCTGCTCTTCGCGTTTGCGCTGGTTGCCTGTAGCACGGCGGATCTCACCAGAAAACGCGCCGACCGGTACTATTCCATGGGAGACTACGAAGGCGCGATCGCGGAATATCGCATGCTGATGGAGTATGAAGGCCCCAGCTTCGACGCCCATTACAGCATCGCCCAATGCGCTCGGAATCTTGAAAACTGGGAATTGGCCTGTGAGCAGTTCGAGCTGGCGATGGCCTTGAAACCCGATTTTCCGGATACCTACGAGCGCTTGGGAGAATGCTACCGCAAACAGAATAAAAAACAGGAAATGCAGGCGGCTTATGAAAAGCTGGTCAAGCTTAGCCCCTATCATCCCGAGGCGAACCGCATTTTAGGCGATTTGTATTACGATCAGCAGAAATACACTCAGGCGGAAGAATGCTACCGGCGTTTTCTGCGTTCGGATCCGGACAGCATCCCGATTCGCAGTTCATTGGGAGCCAGCCTGATCGCGCAGAAACGTTACAGCGAAGCGGTTACCGAATTGCACAAGGTCTTATCCAAAGATCCTCGCTACGTGGCCGGACATTTCAACCTGGGAATCGCCTATCTGGGAGCTGGAAAAAATGAACGCGCCATGCAGGAATTCATAGTGGTCACGCATACTTCGCCGGAGTACGTCGAAGGCTGGATCAACTTGGCCGCCAGCTATTGCCGGCTGGGCGATACGACCAAGGCGATCTGGGCGCTATCCAGAGCGCAGGCGATGGGCTTTAGCGATTGGGCGCGTATCGATGCGGATTCGGATTTTACGCTGGTGACGGAACACAATGACTATCAACGACTTAAGGAAAAACCGGCAGCCAAGCAGCTCGCGCCACAGCTTGATAGCGATGATGAATAACGGGGACGCATTCGCCCTGTCATAAAAATGAAACCGCCTCCGACAATGCCGGAGGCGGAAGGAAATCGATTACAGGTTGGAATCGATGAATTGCTTGAGCTGGTCTTTTTGCATGGCGCCAATGCGGTGATCGGCAACCTGACCGGCTTTGAACAGGATCAGAGTCGGAATTGAACGGATGCCCAGTTTCATGGCCGTGTTCTGGCTGTCGTCGGTATTGACCTTGACGAATTTGACTTTCCCGCTGTATTCGGGGGCCAGTTCTTCGATGATCGGACCGATGAATTTGCAGGGACCGCACCAAGGGGCCCAAAAGTCCACCAGGGTCGGAATATCGGAATTGATGACTTCCTGTTCGAAATCGGCATCACTGACATGCAGTACGTTATCGCTCATTGTTCTTTCTCCTTGAATCGAAGCTGGTTTGCCTATCCCGAAACTGGAGTGGTCATCGGGAGTGATTTATTCCATAACTGAACATAGTGCCATTATGGCCGATGTCAAGTTGAAAACCGACGCTTTATGGGGATCTTGCTCGATCCTTGCTTGAAAACACGGAATCGTTACGCTTTGCGTCAAAGGATGAAACGATGAAACGTGTGGGATTACTAATAGTTATAGTCGCTCTTGCGCTGGGTGCCGCCTTCTTGTACGATCTGCTGGTCGAATCGGAGGAAGAACGTTTGGAAAGCTGGCTGACCGAACTTGTGCAGCAGTTGCCCGGCTACGAAGCCAACGATTATCTCCCTCTGGTCGATTTGGAACGCTTCGGCTTCCGCTTATCGTTTATGAGACGCTCGCCGACCTTCGGCAAAGGCGAGCAAGCCAAGTTCTTGGAAATGGCCGAGCGACAGGTTCCCCAGATCCAAGGTTCGAAACTGACGTTGCTGCGCTTGTCGGTCACGGTCGAAGGCGATGTGGCCACGGCTCAGGCTACGGTTCAATACAAGCGTAACCAGGCGAAATCTTATTTAGAATCGGCAATGGTAGGCTTCGACGCCAAATTGGCCAGAGCAGGGCAGGGTTGGCGTTTTACACACCTATCGGTCTTTCCGGCGCGCGATCTGTTAGGCGGCCTGGGCCGCTAGTATTACGCCGTGCGGGTGCATATTTTTTACAGGTTGTTGATATGATACAACTTTTTCATGTATCGAAATCTTACCAGGTCGATCAGCCGGTGCTGGTGGATATCAATCTTCAGGTGGAGAAGGGCGACTTTCTGTACCTGACCGGCTCCAGCGGTGCAGGTAAGACTACGTTATTACAACTGATTTTCTGTGACATCCAACCTACGGATGGCCAGGTTCTGGTGATGGGCCGCAACGTGTCGCGCATCAGTCCCGGATCGATTCCTTTTCTGCGACGCAAAATCGGCGTGGTCTTTCAGGATTTCCGCCTGCTGCCCCGGCGCAGCGTGTACGAAAATGTGGCGCTACCGTTAGAAGTATTGTATCGACCGAAACGCGATATCGACCGGCGCGTACGCCTGATGCTGAAAAACGTTGGATTGTCGCATCGCATGCGCGCCTATCCGGAGGAGCTTTCCGGCGGCGAGCAGCAGCGCGTGGCGGTGGCGCGGGCGCTGATCAACGAACCGGCCATTCTGCTGGCCGATGAGCCGACCGGCAATCTCGATGAAGACACCACCCAGGACATCATCCGCCTGTTCAACGAAGCCAATGCACGCGGCACGACGGTGCTGTTGGCCACCCACGATCGGCGCTTGTATGAAAAAACCGGACGGCGCGCGGTGCGACTGGAAGACGGGCGGGCGGTCTTCGATTCGGAAATCAAGCTGGAGCAGCAGGAGGCGAGGGCGCAGGCGGCGGCTTCGGCTGTCGGACGACGCCGCTCGGAGAGGGGGCGCGGATGATCCGGCGCTTTCGTTATTTTATCGGCAAGGCGCTCGAATCGATGCGTCGCGCACCCTGGCTTACTACAGCGACCATCGCCATGTTGATGGTGCTGTTTCTGCTGTTTAACGGCTACGCGCTGATTTTTTTAAATGTCGAACAACTGGCGGATCGCTGGATCGGCTCGGTGCGCATGACGGTCTTTCTGCAAGCAGATGTCACGCCGCAGCAGGCGCAGGATCTGGCGCTTTCTCTACGGCAACGCCCGGAAATCGGAAATGCCTTTTTCGTCACGGCATCCGACGCCAAGGAGCGTTTTCTGGCCGATTTTCCCGGTGGCGCGGATGTATTGCAGGGTCTGCCGGAAAATCCGTTACCCGCCAGTTTGGAATTGGAACTGGCCAAAGAAACGCAGACCACCGAACAACTGGATCGGCTGGCGGCGGAAATCGCGAAGCTGCCCGGGGTTGAAGATGCGCTGTTCGGACGCGAGCTGTTCAGCAAGCTTTCCGCATTGATCGGCCTGTTGCGCGTTATTGGCGCCTTACTGGGTCTGGCGTTGATGGTGGCGGTGCTCTTTCTGTCGGCCAACACCATCCGTTTAAACCTCTATGCACGCCGGGAAGAACTGGACATTTTGCAGGTGGTCGGTGCGACGCGCTGGTTTATTCGCTGGCCCTTTTTAATCGAGGGGCTGCTATCGGGCCTGTCTAGTGCCCTGCTTTCCCTGGCATTGGCTTACGGTCTATTTCATCTCTCCTTGACGCCGCTCTCGCAAGCGCTGGCCGGACCTTTCGGCGCGGTTCATTTTTCCTTCCTCTCTATTTGGCAGATTGTGTTGTTCCTTTGTGCGGCGGCGTTACTGGGAGCGACCGGAT
Source organism: Myxococcota bacterium (assembly GCA_965140415.1). GTDB lineage: Bacteria > Myxococcota_A > SURF-8 > SURF-8 > SURF-8. The sequence continues at coordinate 155,600 of OZ223209.1, read as the reverse complement.
CTTTCGTGGCGCTGGGTCGTTTCTGGAGGGCCATCTGATGCCGCACTGCCGCTGGGTCGCGATGCTGCTGATCGTGGGCTGTTTTGCGATGTGGCCCTGTGCGCGGTCTCCGTTGGCGGTAGAAGGGCAGGCCACCTCGATTCTGGATCAATTGGAAAAGCTGGAATCCAGGCTGGGTTCCACCAAGGCGCGTATTCGAGAGTTGGAAGAAAAGCAAAAACAACTCGATGAGCAGATGGCCACCAGCCACAAGCATGTAAAGCAAAGTCAGGAAAAAATCGAGCGGCAACAATCGCTTTTAGCCTTGCGCATCCGCGAAACCTACAAGCTGCAATCGCTGGGCGACTGGGAATACCTGCTGGCTTCCGGCGACTTCAGCGAATTCGTGATGCGCAATCAGTATCTGTCGCGGCTGGCGAAAGCCGATCGGGCGATCATTGCCACCTATCAAAACGGTGTGGCCGACTGGCAGAGTAAACGAAATGCGCTGGAAAAGAGCAAACGCGAACTGGACGCACTATTGTTGTCCTTAGCCGAGCAACGCAAACAACTGGACGGTAAATTGGCCGAGCGCAAGGCATTTTTAAAACGTGTCCAGAAAGAAAAGGCGCTACGCGAACAAGCCCAGCGCGAACTGGCCGACGCCAACAAACAGCTATCCCGAAAAGTCGCGACCTTGCAGGCCGCTCCACAAACAGAAAAATCCTCCACCTCAACACAGCGTTCCTTTTCCGACAGCAAAGGACAACTGCCCTGCCCGGTCTCGGGGAAAATCGAAGTCGACTTCGGCGAACTCAAAGAAGATCGCGAACGGCGCTTTCATGGCGGACTGGATCTGCGCGCGCCAAACGGTCATCCGATCAAAGCACCTTTTTCTGCCGTGGTGTTGTTTGCCGGTCGCCTGCGCGGCTTCGGCAATCTGATTGTATTGGATCACGGAGAAAAGTACTACACGCTCTACGCTCATCTGAGGGAGTTGACGCACAGCAAGGGGCAGAAACTACAAGCCGGAGAGTTGATCGGCTACGTTGGCGATACCGGTAGCCTGAAAGGTTCCTTTTTATACTTCGAGCTGCGCCACAGCGGAAAAGCCGTCGATCCGGGTAACTGGTTCAGCTGCCGCTAAAGACTCACCAGGCGATTATCCACGCATGTATCATCCGTTCGGCAAGGTGAAACCGATGGATTGTCAGTCTTCTTCGCTGGTCGCAGGCCGGGCCGGAGCTGCCGCGGAATTGTTGTCCATGTGACAGGAACCGTCGAAAACCACGCCTTCATCGATCGTCAGCGAGCGGGTGGTGATCGAACCGACCAGACGGGCGGGTGCATGCAGATTCACACCGCCGGGAGCGACGACGTTACCGTGTACGCTGCCGTACACCACGACGCGATTGACTTTGATTTCGGCTTCGATTTCTGCACCTTCACCGACGATCAGCACGTCGTTGGAAAAGATTTCGCCGCTGAAACGCCCGTCGATGCGCACGGTGCCTTCGAAGGTGAGTTTGCCTTCGAATTCGCTGCCTTTACCCAATAGGGCATTGATTTCCGCCGTTGAATTAGACGCCATGGTTCTTCCTTTGTTTCATAAATGAGTTAGCCGTTAGGAATCGGCCACCCCCAGAAGTTGAAGCAGCCCGTCGAGTTCATCCAGGCTGTTGTAATCGATCGATAATCTCCCCTTGCCGTTACGGTCCTTAAGGGAAACCTTCAGTCCCAGCCGCTGTTCCAGTTTGCGGCGCACGAAGCGCACCTGCGGAGATTCGCCGCTGTGCGATTTGGCGGCGGGTTTACCGTCCTGCTGCTGAATGCGGCGCACGATCTGTTCCAGTTCGCGTACCGAGTAGCGCCCCGCCACCAGCCGGTGGGTGTCGATATGCGAGAGCTGACCCTGTGAAAGACCGGCCAGACAGCGCGCATGTCCGAAGCTCAAGGTGCCGTCTTCGACCTTGCGCAACAACACCGGCGGCAACCGTAGAATGCGAATGTAGTTGGCCACGGTGGCGCGATTCTTACCGATGCGCTCCGCGATTTCTTCCTGCGTCAACTGGAAGTCGTCCGCCAGTTTTTTCAGCGCCTTGCCGATATCCGCCGCGTTGAGGTTTTCGCGCTGAATGTTTTCGATCAAGGCCAGTTGAAACGCCTCGGACTCGTCGACATCTTTGACGATCACCGGGATGGTCGTCATGCCCGCCTGTTGACTGGCGCGCCAGCGACGCTCACCGGCGATCAACTGATATCCACTCTCCGCCCGACGCACGATCACCGGCTGCAACACTCCTTTTTCAGTGATGGAGTCCGCCAGTTCCTGCAAGTCCGTCGGGTTGAAGATGCTGCGCGGCTGCCCGGACATGGGCTGCACTTCCTCGATCGGCACCGTGAGAATACCCGTTTGCGCGGAGGTTTGCTGCGTTGTAGAAGATGAAGAATCCGCCGATTCGACATCCGGGGTTTGTGCGGAGTTATCCGCTTTCGATTTTTCAGCGGACGGCGTCGGACCGGAGGGAATCAGCGCCGCCAGGCCACGTCCCAATGCGGGCGGTTTTGCAGCGGTACGCTTGCTCATGAGGCCGTCCTTTCCTGCGCCTGGATGAATTCCTGCGCCAATGCCAGATAGTTTTCACTGCCGCGCGAGGTGATGTCGTAGAGAATCACGGGGCGCCCGTGGCTGGGCGCTTCGGACAGACGTATGTTTCTATATACTTCCGTTTGATATACTTTATCGCCAAAGAAACGCTTGACTTCCTGGGCCACCTGGCGACTGAGATTGGTGCGAAAATCCACCATGGTCAACAGGACACCCTCGATCTCGAGTCCGGGATTCAGGTGTTGTTTCACCAGGTTGATGGTGTGCATCAGATGCCCGACGCCTTCCATTGCGTAGTATTCGGTCTGCACCGGAATCAGCACCGAATGGGCGGCGGTGAGTGCATTCAGGGTTAATAGCCCCAGCGACGGGGGACAGTCGATCAGCATGACATCGTACAAGTCGTCCAACGGCTTCAACGCTTCGTCCAGACGATGCTCGCGCGCCATTACCTGCGTCAGTTCCACCTCCGCCCCGATCAGATCGCGCCCGGAGGGCAGTAGATGCAATAAGGACAGATCGGTTTGTTTGTGAACGTCCCGTGCGGTGGCCTCTCCCAGTAACACGTGGTACAGGTGCGGAAGATCCGGTTCGTGCTCGTAGCCTACACCGGAGGTTGCATTGGCCTGTGGATCCATATCCACCAGCAGCACACGTTGCTCCGCAGCGGCCAGCGCAGCCGCCAGATTCACCGCGGTGGTGGTTTTACCCACGCCCCCTTTTTGGTTCACGATGGCGACACGTTTAGCCATGGTTTTCCGTTTCTCCGTCGGTTCGTCGATATAGCATCAGGCAGCGTTGCTGCGTGACACCGGGTAGTTCGAGTGTATGTTCCTGCGCCTGAAAGCCCGGCAGTTCGTTCTGGGTGCCTTTCGAGCGCCACAATAACAGTCGCCCTTGCGGAGTAAGACTGTTGCAGGCATGCGCGAACATGCCGAGATCCGAGAATGTGGCGCGGGAGATCACGAGTTCATACGGACCGCCACGAAAACGATCGTCGAAACGCCCGTGAATGACACGCACTTCAGGCAAGGCCAGCAGGCGCACCACATGCTCCAAAAAGCGACAGCGCTTATCCGAACTGTCAAGCAGATCGATGCGTTGTTCCGGTTGCAGTATCGCCAGCACCAGACCGGGAAAACCCGCGCCGCTGCCGACATCCAGGACACGCTCTCCCGGTTGAAGGAAAGGCAGACCCAAGGCGCTATCCAGAAACAACTCCGTCGCCGCTCGTTCCGGTTCGACCAGACGCGTCAAGTTGACACGCCGGTTCCAGCGCAGCAGTTCCTCGTAATACGCGCTACAGGCATCCAATAGCGCGGACCCATGGGGAAGTTCGTACTCGCTCAATCGGCGTTGTAAGCAACGCCTGAATTCCAGCGTCGCGCTTCCGTTCCACGTGGAACACATTCGCTTTCGATTCCCCGGTTGAACACTCGAATTTTCGACCGGACTCGATCGTCGAGTCTGCCGAGATGGCCATCTTACAGAAAGGCGCGGGCGCTTGTCCAGCATTTTCCATGTAAGGAAGTTACAAAAACACTTCTTTGCACAGGCACGAAAATATCGAATCTCATGACCTCATCAGCATCATGTCCACATGAATCACCGAACGAAAGGTTTCGATTCTTTGATTCTGTTTAAAAGCAAATCTCCTTTTTATTGCTTAAAATTAATAAATACATTTGTATTTTAAGCTGATTTATATATAATTATAGTATCACTTGTGGCCATGGAGAGTATTATGCGCTTTCTTTCAACGCCGAAATCCGGTGCGGTGCTTGCGACGCTTCTCATTGCCCTCTTCTTGCTGTACGCCTGCACGTCCCATCGTGCTAACGCGCCCGTGACGCCTCAGCCGCAACGTGTCCAGCTGCACAAACTCAAGCGCGACCAATACCAGATTCTCGGTGCCGTCAGCGCACAAAGCTGCACGCGCCTGGTAATTCTTTTCCCACTGCCGATCTGGTTCACGTTGACCGAACGAAACCCCGAGGATCCCAACAGCGAAACGGATATCAACCTGTGGGGAACTCATCCGGAGCAGAAAGCGCGTGATTATGCCGAGTATCAGGCGATCGGCAAACAATGGAAGGCCGATGCCTTGATCGCACCCAGGGAGCATATTGAAGAATATTCCGTACTGCCCTTCTATCAACGCAGTTGCGTGACCGTACGCGGACAGGCTTTTCGCTACATTCCCGATGAGGAACTGTATGCAAGTCCCCCCGAAGAAAAAACGGATCTGGCACCGGAGTCACAGCCCGTCGATCCGCAAACGCAACCAGATAACGATTCTGCTTCCCCATGAGTTACACGGTTGAATGAATACCGCATTCTCCATTTCAGAGTTTGCTCTGCATTAGGGAGCCTGCCCATGTGATTTTCGAACATGGGCAAGCCTGCGGCTTAACCCGCACCACCCGAAAATCAAACGAATTTGTACTATTTTGTGATGCATCCGCTAAAAATTGCTATCGATGCGAACGAATGGAACTGGTAGCTTCCTCTTCCTTGATGGTGGGTCTTGTGGATTTCTACTGTATCTCTTTTAAATTCACTACGCTCGCATAATAGGAAAAAGGCCATCACACATTCCGTATGGATGCCAATGCAAACCCGGATTTTCGTTCTTACAATCCCCTCACGAACCCCCCTTCAATTCATCAGCGGCGGCATGGCAAAAAGCCGAAAACAATTAATGTTATTAATTATTTCCGATTTTTTTGTCTTTAAAAAAGCTTGCCAATCCTGTTTCGTCTTGCTATTTTCAAGCGGGTAGAGACGCGTCGTTTCTCGATGCAAAAAACCGATCAAACAAGAGGGTGAGTTTCGCCCGCCCTTGGCGAATCGATAGAGGGGTGCGGTACATGGAGTCTACTTGGCAGCAAGTGTTGGAATCGTTGCGCGAACGGACCAACGAACACAATTTCAATCTCTGGTTTCGGCCGATCCGGCTATTGGGGGTAGAGGAGAATCAGTGGAAACTGAGCGTTCCCAATCGCTTCCTGCTGGATTGGATCACGGACAACTATCTGGATATCATCGAGCGCACACTGACGGATATCTCTCGTCATTCCGCGCAGGTACATCTGCAAGTTATCGCCGATCAGGCCAAGCGGCCTGCCAAATCCGAAGAAGAAAGAACAGAACCCAAGCCGGAAACCAAAAAACGTCGTAAATCGAATAAAACCACCACGATGGGCGCGGTGATCAACCCGCGTTTCACGTTTACGAGTTTCGTTTCCGGTCCAAGTAACGAGTTTGCCTATGCAGCGGCCAAAGCCGTGGCCAAACAACCCGGCCAAAGTTACAATCCCCTGTTTATTTACGGTGGAACGGGTTTGGGTAAAACGCATCTGCTTCAAGGCATCAGTAACGAAATCAATAGAAAATTCAAAGATCTCCGTGTGTTTTACATCACGGCGGAACGCTTCATGAACGACCTGATTCAGTCTATCGCCACCAACCAGATGGCTGAATTCAAGCGCCGCTACCGAGATAACTGCGACGTACTGTTAATGGACGATATTCAGTTTATCTCCAACAAATGGGGTACCCAGGAAGAATTCTTCCACACCTTCAACTTCCTGTTCGAAAGCGGCAAGCAGATCGTGGTTTCCTCCGATCAGTATCCGCAGGAAATCAAGAAACTGGACGAGCGTATCCGCTCGCGGCTGCAATCGGGTCTGGTGGCGGATATCAAAACGCCGGATCTGGAGACCCGCTCGGCCATTCTCCGTAAAAAGGCGGATCTGGACAAGGTGGAGATTTCAGACGAGGTCTTGACCTTTTTGGCCAAGAACATCAAAACCAACGTGCGTGAGCTGGAAGGCTCGCTGATACAGTTACAGGCGCATGCCTCCCTCACCGGAGCGCCGATTTCGATCGGGACCGCCAAAGAGGTATTGAAGAGCTATTTACAGACCTTGCCTGTTACCGTCAATTGCGAGAAAATCCAGAAGCGTGTCAGTCGTTACTTCGACATTCGTCACGAGGACATGCTCAGTAAAAGCCGTGCCCGTAAGCTGGTGGTTCCGCGTCAGATCGCCATGTACCTGGTCAAACGCTACACGGATCTGAGTTTGACGGAAATCGGTTCGCGCTTTGGCGGCAAGGATCACGCAACCGTCATCAATGCCATCAATCGGGTGGAAACCCTGATGGCCGACGATATGAATCTACGCAATAATGTAGAAGCTCTGGAAAAGCAGTTACAGCTTTGATTATACTGTCTTTTCTTTTTAATAACCTGTGGAAAAGCCTGTTGGTTGTCCGTGAACGAACGGCTTGTTTTCCACAAAGGGGAACTTCTTGTCGATTTCAGTTGCTTTTTCTACCGGGTTGCCCATAATGAATCAAACGGAAAGCTCTCATAGATTTGGTGACTTACAGAGGTTTTCCCCAGTATTCACAGCCCTACTAATACTCTTTAAAAGTATTAATTAATTAATAAAGACAGAAGACAAAGAAGAGACTAAAACAAAAATGGATCGGATCATGGGAGAAGGGAAGCCATGCAGCTGATCGTAAGCAAAGAAACACTCCTGTTGGCTTTAGGCAGGTGTCAGGGAATCGTAGGAAAGAAGAGCACCATGCCCGTTCTTTCCAATATCTACTTGGAAACGATCTCCAACGATCGCTTTACCGTAACGGCCACGGATCTGGATATCTTCGCCAAAGGCGAATATGAAGGCGTTGTCGAAAAAGCAGGTAAAATCTGTGTCAGCGCAAAAGACCTGCACGAAATCGCCAAAAACCTGCCAGCCGGCAACGTTCAACTGGAAACGGACGATGGCTCGATGGTGCGCATTCGTACGGAGAAAGTCAATTATAGCATTCGCGCCACCAACGTGTCCGATTACCCGTCCATGCCGGATTTCGGTGAAGTCAGCTATGCTGTCATTCCAAGTGCGACCTTGCAGGATCTGATCGAGCATACCCTCTTTTCCGTCGCCAACGACGATCCACGCATTTTCTTAAATGGCGTGAATCTGGAAAAACTGGAAGATACCCAGGTGCGCCTGGTTTCGACCGACGGCCACCGACTGTCCTTAGTGGAACGCGATATCGAAGCGGAACTGGCTTTGGAGCATCCGGTGATCATCTCGCGTAAGGGCTTATTGGAAGTCAAGAAGATGATCGAAGAAGGCGGTGAAGGCCTGGAAGTGGCGTTTTCCGGCTCCAACGGTTTCTTCCGACGCGAGGATTTGCTGGTGGTCATGCGCCTGATCGAAGGAGAATTTCCGGATTACAACATGGTGATCCCGAAGGGCTCCGATCGCATCGTCAAGGTCGATCGGGCGCTGTTCCAGGAAGCATTGAAACGCATCTCCATCTTGTCAGTCGAGCGGTCTTATGGAATTCGTTTCCACTTTGCCGCCAATGAGTTGACGATCGAAGCCAGCGATCCGGAAAAAGGAGAAGGACGGCAATCGATGGAAGTGGAGTATGACGGTCCCGACTTCCACGTCGGTTTCAATGCGCGCTATTTCATGGATGCACTCAACGTCATGCACGGCGAACAGGTCTTGCTGGAGTTGTCGGATGAGCTTTCTCCTTGCGTGCTGAAAGATGCCGATGACGAAGGCTTTTTCAGCGTCGTGATGCCGATGCGCATTACCTGATTCCTCCTTTTCGATCCCGTACTGCACCGATTGAATAGAGTTGGCGCGTATAGACAGGATCGCTACGGAACATGCAAGAGCCGGATTCGTGCACTTTCAACAAATACAAACGTATCGCTTTCGAAATTTACGGGATGTCAGCCTGGAGCTGGGATCCCGTTTTAATCTTTTGATCGGCGAAAACGCCCAGGGAAAAACCAATTTTCTGGAGGCGGTGGCATTGCTTTCGGAATTGCGCAGCTTTCGTAGGGCCCGCAGCGGGGATTTACTGTTACAGGGTGAATCGGAAGGCTGGCTGCAAGGCCAGGCGGAGGTGGATGAACTGGATTATACGGTTCGCCTGCGTTTGGAAAGCGGAAAGCTGGCTCTAACGGTCAATGGTAAAGGCGTATCGAAAAAGAAAGACTATATCGGCTTATTGCCGACCGTAGTCTTTACTCCGGAAGATGTTCGCCTGACTACGGGAGAACCGGAGCGCCGGCGGCGTTTTCTGGATCGCACCCTGTTTCTGCTGCAACCTTCGCATTGGGTGCGTGTGGTGGAATATAAGGACGTATTACGGCGGCGTAATTCCCTGTTGCGGGAGCGTCAGGTGAAAGATCCGCTGTTTGAAGTCTACAGCGAGAAACTGGCAAAGCTGGGTTCTGCCATTACCCAGCAGCGGCAGGAGTTGGTGGCGTCCTTGCAAAAACAGGTGGATCAAGCTATCGAGCAGGTTTCTTCCGGCAAAGAGCGGGTGCGCCTGCTCTATTCTTCGCGCTGGCAGGGGACGGACACAGAAAGCCTGTCGGAGCAGGGAGAAGCGTCGCATTGGAAACGCTTGTTACAGATCTTGGAAAAGCAGGTCGATACGGATATCGAGCGCGGCTGGACCAGTATCGGCCCGCATACCGAGGATCTGATCGTTCAATTAGATGGTGCGCGGGCGCAGCGTTTTGCCTCGCAGGGGCAGAATCGCAGTATCGCGTTAGCCTTGAAGATCGCGGAAACGGAAGTGCTGCACGCCGCTCGGGGAACCTATCCCGTTCTGTTGATCGATGATCTGTCTTCGGAACTGGATCGGCAGCGGCGGGAACGGCTGTTTCGTTATCTGGCGGGTACCGCCGGACAGGTGATTCTGACTTCCACCGATCATCAACCGGCTGGAAACTTGAAAGGGAGCGATTTACGACTCTTTCACGTCCAGCAGGGAGAAATTCGGCAGGAAACGCCACAAACGTAAAAGAACGGCTTTTGTAAATGCCGCGAAAGGATACGCGTCGTGATCGGAGCGGAACAGGCAGCCATATTAGGCACGATACAGGGATTGACGGAATTTCTGCCGGTCAGCTCCTCCGGGCATCTGGCACTGGGGCAGCATTTACTCGGTTTACGCGAACCGGAAGTCTTTTTCGATATCGTGTTGCACCTGGGAACGCTGGTGGCGGTGATTTTGTATTATCGCCGGGAATTGTGGCAGATTTTAAAGAGCCTGTTGCCCAAGTCGGGTGAAGGAAAGGATTTTTTCACTGTTAACGGCTGGTTACAGCAGGAACAACGTCGTTTCGTGCTGCTGTTGATCGTCGGAACGCTACCCACCGGGTTGATTGGTATATTGGGCAAAGATACCTTTGAATCGGCCTTCGGTTCTCTGCAAGCGGTCGGTGTTTTCTTTGTAATTACAGCAGGGTTACTGATCAGCACCTATTTTACTCGACGCAAAGCCATAGGGGATTTGCATTTCGGACGCGCTCTGCTGATCGGTATCGTTCAGGGTATGGCGATTTTACCCGGCATTTCACGCTCGGGAAGCACCATCGCCGCCGCCATGGCCTTGGGTGTGGAACCGGAACGGGCAGCCAGATACAGCTTTCTGCTCTCTATCCCGGCGATTCTTGGTGCCCTGCTCTTGAAAATGCGTGATGTGAGCCTCGATGAATTGGATGTCGGTATCTTCATCCTGGGCTTTTTCGTCAGCGCCATCGTAGGCTGGCTAGCTTTGTGGCTGTTGATCGCGTTGATTCGCAAAGGGCGTTTGCACTGGTTTGCGCCCTGGTGTGCCGGAATGGGAATTCTGGCCTGGATCGTTATGTAATGACAATGAATTCTTACTGAAAGGGGCGCGAACGTGCTGCCGTATCTGACCTTGCCTCCTTTTACCGTGTTTGGTCTGGAAATCCGCCCGTTTTTCCTGTTAGTGGTTACGGGAATCATTGCGGGTGTGATCGTGTACGATCGCATCTGTAAAAAGGGTGGACGAATCGATCGCCGGATTGCACTGCATTTACCGGAACTTTGCGTATTGGGTGGCTTTATCGGGGCGCATCTGGTGCACGTGTTGTTCTATCATCCGGAATTACTTAACGAGGACCCCTGGGTGCTGTTCAAGTTCTGGGGTGGATTGAGTTCCATCGGCGGCTTCTTGGGAGGAATGAGCGCGGCGGTCGGTTATCTGCTCTATAAAAAGCAGCCGTTGCTACCTTATGGAGATCGTTTGTTAAGCGCTTTGGTGGTGGGTTGGATCTTCGGGCGCACCGGTTGTTCCTTCGCTCACGATCATCCGGGACGGCTGACGGATTTCTTTTTAGGGATTCAATACCCCGGAGGTGTGCGGCACGATCTGGGTTTTTACGAATTATTGCTGACGCTGGTGATCGGTGCGGTTCTGCTTGTCATTAACCGCAAGGCGCGCCACAGTGGAACGCAAATGGCCGTGATTCTATTGATGTATGCTCCCGTTCGCTTCGGCTTCGATTTCCTGCGCGCGCCGGACGTGCGCTTTGCAGATAGTCGCTATCTTGGGCTAACTCCGGCGCAGTACGGGGTGATCGTATTGTTTTTTGCGGGAGTGTACCTGCTGCTGAATCGACGTAAACAGCCGCTGGATATTGCGTTTTTGGGAAATTCCGGTTCGGCTAGGGAAAAGACAGAGCCAAGTACGCCGACATCCGCTCCTCAAAAGGAGAATAATTCCGCAGCAAAGAAAACGAAGGCGACAGCAACAGAGGAGAAAAGCAGCGACTAACCAGACCTCGTTGTGGAACATCGGAAAGTGCGTGGAAACGGGAGAATGTTCCACGTGGAACATTGCAAGAAAGTGCATAGTTGAAAGAGGTCGGGTAATTGGAATGCAGGCGGAAGCAAATCGATCAATCAAAGCGGTATGAATTACATGATTGTTGAACCGCTTCCAGCAGAAAGCCGGATCGATTTTCCGGGTTCCTCAAGTGAGGACAAGGAAGCACTCCAGGGGAGGAGGCTCTCGCGAGCGGAAGCGGCATAGGAGAGGGGCGATACCGAATCAGACTGTGAACAAGGAATCGGAGGGGCAACGGGTTCTGATCGTGGATCCGGATGCGCATAGCCGGGCTTTGATGCGTGCGGCCTTGCGTAGTTCGGACGTGCATACGCTGACCGCCACTAATCCGGTTGATGCGCTGCAATTGCTGTTAAGTCATCCGGTCGATTTGATTTTGACGGAAAGTCACTTTCCCGAACGTGAAGCGCTGGCCTTTGCCCGCCAGGTAAAAAGCGATCCGCATACCTGTGAAATTCCTCTGGTATTCGTCGCTCGTCCGGCTGATGTGGGAGAAAAAATCGAAGGCTTGGAGCTTGGAGCGGAGGACTATCTCGAAAAGCCGATTTACTTACGTGAATTCGTGAATCGGGTTAAGGGTTATCTCAAGAAATACGCCCAGGAACGCGCGTTGGAGAGTGGCGGTCAGAGCCGCTATCGAGGCGTTTTGAGTGGTACCCTGCTGCACGATATCCTGGAAGGGCTACGCCAGCAGCAGCGCAGCGGTTCCATACTCCTGCGGCGAGAGCGTCATCAGGGCCGCTTGAGTTTTCGCGATGGAAACCTGATCTCCGCCCGATTGAATGACCGACAGGGCGCGGAAGCAGCGCTGGAACTGCTGCTCTGGGAAAACGGAGAATTTGAAGTCCGCTTTGAAGATCCGGCCCCGGGAGGAGCCATTCAGGGGAATGCTCAAACCCTGCCGGGACATGCCCTGGCGGCACGCGCTGCATATCGGCGCTTGTTTGCTTCAACCGAATTTGTGGAACAGCTTCCTCTGGCGCAGGCCATGGAACTGGCCAAGGAACGGGACGACGAGCAACTGTTGGCGTATTTGAAAGGGCTTTTTTCCGGCTCGGCGGATAGGCGCAATGAAGCGCCCCCACAAGAAATCGTGACCCGACTGTCCAAGCTTTATCGAGAAGCAGCGGAAGCATCGACCGAGAAGGCAGCGAGCGAGACGCCACCCGTTCAAGCCGAATCTACGCCGCAAGCGCCATCGGCACAACAGCGGGAAGCTGCAAACGAGAGTATCGCTTCAAATCCGGGAACGCCAGCGGCAGTTCAACGAACGGAGGAAAGCTTCTCCGGATTTCGGCGCTTCTGGCCCTGGTTATTACTTGTTGGGCTATTGCTGCTTGCCCTGTCCATCGGTTTCTTCGGTGGTTGGAAGCGGGATGCCTGCATACGCGCCCTGGGCGGGCTTAGAACCGCTGGCGAGAACGTCCGCAGCGATGTCGCTATAAAAGGATCGAACGCGCAAGAAGCGCGGCAGGTCGCGCCCTCTCCTGCAAAGGATCGCAAAGAGCAGGCGGCGCTCGTGCAAACACCGGAAAGTGATGTTACTGAAGAAGCGCAAAAGAAAGCGCCTGAAAACACAGAACATCCTGAAATCTCAATGAATACGGCATCTACCGGTTCTGCTGCGTCTTCTAAATCGGCAAGATCTTCTGTGGCAGAAAAACAGTCGAAAAAAATCGCAACGGGAACACAAGTATACTGGTTGCAAAATGGAGAAAGTCGGCTGCGGGCGCGTGACCTGGATAAAGCGGAAGCGGCTTTCCGGCGCGCGGGTCAAATCAACCCCAATTCCGCTTCCGCCCAGATCGGATTGGGGCGTGTCGAATTGGAGCGCGGTCACAGCCAGCAGGCGATAAGCTATTTTCAGCAAGCGCTGGCACTGGATCCGAAAAGCAGCCAAGGCTGGCTGCTATTGGGAACCGCCTGTCAGATTCTGGGACAGCGGCAGGCCGCGCGCCAAGCGTACGAACGCTATTTAGCTCTGGTTGGAGATAGTAAAAAGGCTAAGGAAGTCAAGCAGTTGTTGGAAGGATTGTAAGATGTCGGAAACGCAAGCCGCCCCCCGGCTGGTGTTGGGAATCGAAAGCTCCTGCGATGAAACCGCGGTGGCGCTATTGCAAGATGGCCATAAGCTGTTGGCCAGCGAGATCAGCAGTCAGATCAAGGAACATGCCCGTTTCGGCGGTGTCGTGCCCGAAGTTGCCAGTCGGCAACACCTGGCGGCGCTCTTTCCCCTGGTCGATCGCGCTCTGGAGCAGGCGCAGGTTTCATTGGAACAAGTAGACGCCATCGCCGTGACGCGCGCGCCCGGCCTGATCGGGGCGCTATTGGTAGGACTTTCCGGCGCCAAAGCGCTGGCATACAGCCTGGATATTCCCCTGGTGGGCGTCAATCACCTGGAAGCGCACCTGTGGGCCCCGAGCCTGTTGGAACAGCCTCCCTCCCTCCCCTTCCTGGGATTGATCGTCTCCGGCGGTCACACGGCTTTGTATCGGGTCAAAGGTCCGGGACGCTTTGAGCTATTGGGCAACACGCGCGACGACGCCGTGGGCGAAGCTTACGATAAAGTTGCGAAATTACTGGGTCTGGGCTATCCGGGCGGTGTGGTCATCGATCGACTTGCTGCTCAGGGAAACCCGAAGGCCATCGATTTTCCACGCGCCCTGCCGCGCAAGGATACGTTGGATTTCAGCTTCAGCGGGCTAAAAACCGCCGTACGCCAATATGTCGAAAAACATCCGCCTACGGAAAACGACTTGCCGGATCTGTGCGCTTCCTTCCAGGAAGCCGCAGTGGATGCTCTTCTGCGTAAGTCTTTATTAGCACTAAAGAAAACAGGATTAAAGCACTGGGTTATCGCCGGGGGCGTCGCGGCGAACAGCCGTTTGCGGGAAAAAGCGAAACAGCTTGCAGAGCAAGCCGGAGTCGAATTATTCGTGCCTCCTCCCATTCTCTGTACCGATAATGCCGCCATGGTGGCGGCGGTGGGTTACGAGCGCTTGAAACGTGGCGAGCGCGACGATTTGCGCCTGAACGCCCGCGCGCACGAAAGTATTTTCTGATGGCCAGCGTCAAAGAGACCATCGCGGCGTACGGAGTACGTCCGAAAAAAAGCTGGGGTCAGAATTTCCTGATCGATCCGAATATGTTGGCGAATCTGGCGCGCGCCTGTGATTTGAACGACGGTGACACTCTGATCGTGGAAGCGGGCGCAGGCACCGGCGCGTTGACCGACTACTTGCATGCACCAGGACGTCGTGTGATCGCCGTCGAGCGCGATCGCGACCTGGCTCCCGTCTTGCGGGATCGTTTTTCATCGGAGAGCGGCGTAGAGGTGCTGGAGGCGAATATTCTGGATGTGGATCTGGCTTCTTTTGCCTCTGAAGCGGGTCATCCGATCAAACTGGTGGGCAACCTGCCCTATCAAATCTCTGCGCCGATTCTGTTCTGGCTACTGGAACATCGCCGCGTCTTGCACTCGGCGCATGTGCTGTTACAGCGCGAAGTCGCCGAACGACTGTTGGCGCAGGTCGGCGAGTCGGACTATTCGCTGTTGTCGGTGCTCTTCGGTCGCGTGGCGCAACTGTATCGCGCCGCCGAAGTCGGGGCGCAGTGTTTCTACCCGCCGCCTCGGGTAGGCAGCACCTTTATCACAATCGAGTTTCACTCCGACGTTGCCGACGATGTCCCGGACGACTTGTATATCAAACTAGTGAAAGCCTGTTTTCACAGTCGTCGTAAGACCATCTCCAACTCTCTGAAACGACAGAACTTCCTTCCTCTATCAGAAGAAGGTTTGCAGCGGCTTCTGGCGGCGCATCCGGATTTGCAGCGGAGACGCGCCGAGGAGTTGAGCGTCGCCGAATATGTCTCTATTACACATACATTAATAGAATCGGGAGACTAGGGCTGAAGGTTTTCTTGGCTAAATTGTAACCCAATAACAGCGTGAAGCTTTGTAGGCCGGTTCTTAATCATTATTAGCCACTAATTTATAGAATGTGTGGCATCGTCTTACGCGATCGAAGATCGTGGAAGGCTGTGTGTTTTCTTATGGTTACACACGGCCTCCCGGAATTTCCATTCCGTGAGACCATGGCACATCGTGATTACTCGATGGACAGAAATGAGTATTACCTATCTATAGAGTGGTGAAGCGTAAGCCAACGAGTGAGCTCGCCTGAAAATATAAAAAAACGGCGGGTTTACGGCCGCCGTTACGGAAAACAAAAAACACTATCGCTGGAATTGATTGATAACCCGTCTAGTCATAACTCGGTGGATTGTGTTCCAGCAGGTATTCGTAAAACGCGCAGTAGGCGGTTATGGTAAAGGGAATCGTAACCAACAGACCAAGCCCCAATGCGAGTATACCCAGAATATTGACGCCCAGGAAAATCAGGCCCATCAGGAAATAAGGCCACTTGTAGCCCTGCATCATGCGCCAGCTTCCTTTCAGCGCCTCCATGCCGCTCACATTCTGATCCATGATCAGTAACATCCATTGGCTCAACCCCAGTGCTATGATGATTCCCGGAATCACTAATAGCGCCAGCCCCACCACCACCGCAATAATCGTCAGCACATTGGCGATGACAATCGGCCAGAAATGGGAAAACCCGCCGAACAGTTCGCCGAACTCCGCCTGTCTTCCGCGTAACACCTTTAACGCGGTGTAACTCCAACCGGCGGCGATGACCGTCGCGACCAGATTCCAGAGGTTCATGACCAGTTGACCCTCGAAGGTACTTTGTCCGAACAGGCTTTCGCTGAGTTTACTGACGATACCGGAGAGAATGAACAGCACGATCATTTGTGCGATCAGCAGACCCGGACGACGTTTGAAGGTCTCCCAGCCTTCGCGCATGCAGCGTCCGATCAGACCATCCGGGGCTTTTAATGGAGAAGTGTTTGGTGTTGCTTGGGTCGGGGCGGGTTGAGGATTGGCGGTCACACTGCCGGCGTAGCGATCATCCTCTACAGTCTCGGCTTGAACTTGCTCCTGTCCACACACCGGACAGAATCTGGCTCCTCCCGGAACGTCAGCGCCGCAATTTCCACACTGCATGTCGGTCTCCTCCCTATTTCAATTACCGTGAAGCCCGTTGCACCGATTGTCTTGGAGTTAATGCAAAAAGTCAAGTTCAACTCGACATGCTCTTGAAGGTACTGTCAGCGTTTCCGTTATCCCTTTCAATAGATGTATACACGTGCTACAGTTCGGCTCTATTCTGATGACTACCGGCAGGCTGATGCATAGCTGCTGTGAGAGACAAAGGGCAAAATTACTGGAGATGATGAACAAGCAGTCAAGAGCAACGAGCAACGGAAACCCAGTCAAGCTTTCAGTGCTGCTATTGCTGCTATTGGGAGCGCTGTCCTTCCCATTTAAGGTGCAGGCAGGCTTCATCGATCATCTGGCCGTTACAAACGATATCGGTCCGAACAAAGTTCCTCATTTAGGACATTCACGCATTCTGGTGATTCCTGTCACCTTCAACGCGAAAAGCCGGGCGGCGATCGATCCCGCTCGCATCAAGCGCTTTTTCTCCGACAGCGACCCTTCCCGCTTCAGCTTTCCCGGTTATTGGCGGGTCAATTCCGGTGGACGTTTCCGTGTGGAAGCGGATATCACCAAACCGGTCGTCTATTCCGGTTGCCCTTTTCCCGGTGGTGGGTCGGCCTGCACTCCGCAACGCGGCGACTTGACGGCATTAGCTGGCGGGATTCCCTTGATTCGCGAGATCATCACCCGCGCGCATAAAGAAAACAGGCTGGATTTCACACGCTACGACCTCAACGGACCACAAGGGAAACCGGACGGCTACCACGACGGCGTCGTGATCTTGATCAACGGCGGCTGGTTCGGCGTGGCGCTGCCCTTCGGTCTGTTCGATGCGCGCTTTGAAATCAAGCTGGACGGCGTACGCGTGACCATGGCGGCGATTTCCAGCGGAAAGCGCGTTTTGCCGATGGCGGTGCATGAGTTCGGCCATCTGCTCGGTCTGGCGGATCTCTATGATGAATGGCGGCGCACCTACGGACTAGCGCTCTCTCCGATGGGCGGGAACTGGCGTTACACCGAGCACAGCGTTCCCTTGCTCGATGCCTTCTCCAAAATGCAACTCGGCTGGGCGGAAGTCGAACAGGTCAGCGGCACGCGCGAGGCCTTGATCGCTCCCGCCAGTAGCGGCACGGTTTATAAACTGGGTGCGGGGCGCGAGTTTTTTCTATTGGAGAATCGCCAGCCGGACGGCCCCTACGACCGGCACGTCGGGCAGCCCGGCCTGGCCGTGTATCACGTCAACCTGGATCGCATGCCCGCCAAGGGCGAACACGGTTTTTATCGCACGGTGGCGGATTGTCCCAACTGCCGCCGCTGGCGTCCGTTTCTGATGAACGTGCAGGCGGATCGCCGCTACGATCTGCAATATCGACTGCGGCGCTTCGAAGCGGCGGATCTGTTCCGCAGCGGCGATGCTCTGCTGCCCGCGCCTCGACAGGGCCGCCTGACGCCCTCTAACGTGTGGTTTTCATCCAACGATTACTGGGGTTATCCCACAGGGGTCAGCGTGACCGATATCGATAGCGACAGCGTACTGCCTTTCATTCGTGCAACGCTGGTTGCTCCCGCTCTTACGAATCCATGTAAACAATTGCGCTGCCCCAAGGATCGGGAATGCCGCTCCGGTCGCTGTTTGCCTCCACTGTTTTCCGAACAATCGTCTACCCCGGAAAAAAGCGAAGAGCATGTCGCCGTCGCCTGGGCCGCCCCGGAATCGGAAACATCCTGGCCGGACTGGCTGGACTGGCGCCTGCTGTCGATTGCCGTTTTTGTTGTTTGGATGGGCCTGCGCAGGCGATTGAAACGCCGGTGGGAAGCGCGGCTGCGCAACGAGGGAAAACTATCCGAAGACGAAAACGTAAAGACACGCTTCTAGATTTATCTGTTTGATAATACAGTGTAATTCCGTTTAAGGAAGGCTCCAGGTCGTTTGATCAGGGCTCCCGTCCTGCTTCGAAGATTTCGGACAAACTTGTGGTTCGGGACAGGAGCCCCGAACCAACGAAAAGACTGAAATTTACTCGTCACCAAGCGTCAATTTCTCGTGCCGATCCGGGGCAATCCCGAGAATTTGACGCGCGTCATTCGGGCTGGCCGGTTCGCGTCCGACTTCCTTTGCCAGCCGCACCATCTTTTCGATGAAACGCGCGTTGCTGTCCGCCAGTTCTCCCTTTTTCAGGAAAATGTTGTCTTCGAATCCGACCCGGACATGTCCTCCCATCGCCAGGCCCATCATCGCCATCGGCGTCTGGTGACGTCCCACCGCAGCCACAGTCCACGTTGCTTCCGGTCCGACCCGGCGCACCATTTCCACCAGCGAAGCCGCACTGGCGTCCAAAGCTCCGGGTACGCCCAGCACCAGGTCGAAGTGCTTGTGGCAATTCAATAATCCCAGTTCGAAGAGGCGATGCCCCAGCATGACGTGCGAGCAGTCGAAGCACTCCAGCTCGGGAACCACGTCGTTGGCCTGCATTTCCTTGGCGAAGCGCTGCATCAGCGGCCAGTCGTTCACGAAAATGTCATCGCCGAAATTGGTGGTGCCACAGTCCAAGGTCGCCATTTCCGGATGCAATGTTACCGGTTGCAAGCGCTCCTGCCAACTCATGCCGACCGCTCCACCGGTGGAAGGCTGCACGATGGGCATCGGGTCGCACACGGCTTGAATCGCGTTGAAAGCCGCCCGGAAAACCTCGACATCCTGGGTGGGGCTGCCATCGGGATTGCGGACGTGCAGGTGAATGATGGCGGCTCCCGCATCGACGCAGCGGCGAGCCTCGTTCGCCAGTTCTTCGGCGCTTATCGGCAAGGCCGGTTGTTGTTGACGGCTGACTTCGGCTCCACAGATGGCGGCGGTAAGAATGACCTTGGACATGAATGCACTCCTTAGCAACGGTGCATCACAAAATATTGCAACCCCTTGTGGTTTTAGGGTGGCGCGGGCTAAGCCGCAGGCTTGCCCGTGTTCGAAAGCCACATGGGCAAGCTCCGTTTCTCATTGCTTTGCCCATGGCACCCTTTCTCAAAGTTTATCGTAATATCTTGCGATACACCTCTTTATCAACGGTTCGGTCAATCAGCGGCGCGGGTAGAGGCGCCGAACATGTTCGCATCCTACGCAAAGCGACGGATCCGGTCAAGCCTGGAAACGAAAGCTTGCGATGAAGGTCATAATATTACAACTATTCATTTTCATTAGCCATGAAGAGAGATAAAAGAGTTGCCAATTTCGGTCCTCTTAACGTAAACTGTGTAAGATTATGGTTGGATGGAGGAACTCTATGAATTCCGGGAAGGATTGGCTTCCGGTACCAGTCTGGCTAGTGATTTTAATGTTTGTAGTCGGCGTAGGAGCCGGTGGGGTGTTGGGGTACGTCATTTCAAGCCGTCAACCCGCCGATGTTCCGGCAGCAAAACCCTGGCAGGACAAGCGAGCGGCCAAGGCCGCACAACCTGCACCATCACCGGTAAAAACAGATGCCGACACACTGGAAACCGGAACGAAATCCGATCCTCCCGCCACTGCAAAGCCCATTAAAGTCGCCCCGCTCAAAACGGATGTTCGCTATATCGAAAACATGCCGCGCGGACCGGTAGTGCGCGCAATCAACACGGCACTCGGGAAAATCCGACCGAAAATTCATTCCTGTTTGAAGAAGCATAATACAAGCGAAGAGGTTGTCGTCCGCTTCGAATTCGAGGTGATCGGCGGTATGGCCACCGTAACCGGGAGTGAGGTTTACAATGTGGATCAGCAACGGGCGAACCAGTTGCAGTCCTGCATGCTAAAAACAATGGCGACCCTGTTGATCGATTTTCCCGTTGAAAACGGAGAATACGAAGTTCTCACGAACGAGCGCAGCCCGAACGAAGCGGAGAAGACCCAGGCGAAGCAACCACAGCAAAAATAAGGGAGGAATTTGGGGAATATCGTTTTTGACCCTGTGTCAAATAAGCGATGATTCCGGTTGTTGGCAACGGGGGAAAGCTTGACAGGCTTATTGGCTGTGAGATAATGAAGGTCTCCCATTTTTGAGGAAGAACAAAACGATCCCAAGAGTCATGGATTCAGGGCAAGGAGAGTATCATGCTAGATGAAATTTATATGGAGATGGAAGAAGGCGCGGAAAAAAGTCTGGATGTGTATCGCAAAGAACTGGCGCGCGTACGCACCGGGCGAGCCTCGACGGCGCTATTGGAAAACGTGCGCGTGGATTACTACAACGTGCCGACTCCGTTGAATCAGGTGGCGACTATCAGTGTTCCCGATGCGCGTTTGATCATTGTGCAGCCTTGGGAAAAAAGCATTTTACAGAACGTGGAAAAAGCCATTGCCTCTGCGGATCTGGGCTTGAATCCGGTTTCCGATGGCAACGTGCTGCGCCTGCCGATTCCTCCGTTGAACGAAGAACGGCGCAAGGAGCTGGCGCGAAAAGTGAAAAAGATGAGCGAAGAAAGCAAGGTCGCCATCCGCAACATTCGCCGCGATTTCAACGACAAATTGAAAAAAGCGGAAAAAAACAAGGACATCACTGAAGACGAGTTGCATCACGCCCTGGATGAAGTCCAGAAGATCACCGACACGTTCATCAAAAAAGTCGATGAATTGACGGATCACAAAGAAAAAGAAATTCTGGAAGTCTAATCGTAATCGGCGGCTGGAGGCGACGGGCTTATAGGTAGGAGAAAAAGATGGAACGTGTTCTCGGCATCGACTTGGGAACCTCCAATTCCTGTGTTGCGGTTGTGGAGGATGAAAACGCGATTGTGATTCCGGACCGCGACGGCGCACGCACACAAGCTTCGATCGTCTCGTTTTTCCCGGATGGTCGGCGCATTGTAGGTAACGAAGCGCGGGAGCAGATGATCTACAACCCGCACAACACCGTTTATTCCTCCAAGCGTATGATCGGACGGCCTTTTTCTTCTTCGGAAGTTCAGACCTTATTGAACCTTGCACCCTATAAGCTGACTGAAGGAAGCAATTCCGCCGTGCAGGTGGAAGTCTTCGGACAGCAGTTCACCATGGTGGATATCGCTTCGCTGGTTCTCAAACGCATGAAAGCCATTGCCGAAGAATATCTGGGTGAAAGTGTCTATCGCGCAGTCATTACGGTTCCAGCCAACTTCAACGACGTGCAACGCAACGCCACCAAACAGGCGGGCATCGCTGCGGGTCTGGATGTGTTGAAGGTGATCAACGAACCGACGGCAGCGGCGCTTGCTTACGGTTTCGGACAGTCCTTCGACCAGCGCATCGCCGTGTACGATTTCGGTGGCGGTACCTTCGATGTAACGACATTGGATATCCGTGACGACGTCTTCGAGGTCATTTCGACGGCGGGCGATACTTTCTTGGGCGGTGATGACATCGACGAGCGCATCGTGCGTATGATCGTCAATTCCTATCGCAAGCACTACAACATCGACTTGCGGCAGGATCCGATCGCCCTATTGCGGGTGCGCTACGAATCGGAAAAAGCCAAGCGTCAGTTGAGCACCGAAGAGGAAGTCAATATCCAGATCCCCTCGCTGATCACTACCGAACAGGGTGTTATCGACCTGAACGTGGGACTTTCCCGCAGCAATTTCAACGCCATTACCCAGGAGATCATCCAGCGCAGTTTCGTGATCTGCGACGAAGCGCTGAAACTGGCCAAAACGCATGCCTCCGAAATCGAGAATATCGTGCTGGTCGGTGGTACGACTCACATTCCGCTGGTGCGCCAGATGGTCGAAGACTACTTCGGGCGCAAACCCTTCTGGGGAGTCAACCCGGAGGAAGTGGTGGCGCTGGGTGCGGCCATTCAAGGCTCGATTCTTTCCAGGCGTGCCCGTAGCGGCGCATCCGGTGGCGCTCAGCCGGGTGAAGTCGTACAGGACGCCGTGCTGTTGGATGTCACTTCCTTGTCTTTGGGTGTGGCTACAGTCGGTGGACGCGTAGAGCCGATCATCGAGCGCAATACGCCGATTCCCACCGAACGAACGCGCATGTTCACCACCTCGCACGACGGTCAGGAAATCGTGCGTTTGCGCGTATATCAGGGAGAGGGTGTTCGTGAGGAAGAAAACGAGCTTATCGGTATTCTGGAATTGACTGGATTGGACCCCGACGCCAAGCGCGGCGAAGTGGAGATCGAAGTGAATTTCGAGCTGGATAGCAACGGAATCATTCAGGTTTCTGCAAAGGATCTACGCACCGGTGTGGCTAACCAGGCTCGTATCGATCTGCATGGCACCACGGATGAAAGCGGTCTGGAAGACGAAGCCACCGATGCCCAGCTTCCGGAATCCGCTGAAAACGTTGTGATAGAGGAAGAACCTGCCGAACCGACTTCCACAAACGATCAATAATAAAGGGGTAGATTTGTGATTCCCACTCTGGTTGTGGATCCGGATGCACAGCGACAGGCGTTGGTGACCCAGGCAATGTCCAGGGCTTTTTCTCTTACGTTTGCCGATGGTGTGCAAACAGCCCTTCAGGCGTTTTCCCAAGCCAAACCAAAACCGTTGATTATCCTCGTTTGCGCACAACTGCCGGATGGGTACGGCAGCGATTTATGCCGGAAACTGCGCAGCGATGTGGCTGGTCAGGCGGCGAAAATTCTGCTGTTGGGCGAAGATCTGGATGAAGAGTTGCTGGGACGCGACACCGCACAGCGTATGGGTGCGGACGATCTGGCGCAACTGCCGTTAACGCCACAACGACTGATTGTCAAAGTGAAAACGCTGGTGGATGAGTTGATTCAGCAGCAGCGAGAGAAAAAACAGGCAGGGCAGCAACCCGAGGTCGTTTCCGCACCTCCGGAAACACCGGTTGTCGAAAAAGCGGAGGTAAAACCTGACCCCCCGAAGAAGAGTGCGCCGGTATACGATGCCGCCGTCGTTCAGCAACAACTGGGAACCCTTGAAGAGGATGATCTGGGTATTGTAGGCGAGCAGGGGATTGCGTTTATCCTGGATCGCACTCACGACTTGGAAAATCTGACTTATTATGATCTGCTCGATATCGATCCCGAAGCCAAACTGGGAGCGATCAAGAAAAGCTATTTCGCCCTGGCCCGCTTGTATCATCCGGACCGTTTCGTTCTGGCGAAAAACGGTACGCTCAAAGAACGGGCGGCCAGCCTGTTCAAGCGCATGAGCGAAGGCTACCAGGTGTTGTGCGATCCGGAAAAGCGTTCGGCTTACGATGAACAGTTGCGTTCCGGTGAGGGGATGCGCCTGCTGCAAAAGCAGCGCACACAGGATGGTCCCAAGCTGGAAGAGTCGGCAATCAAAAACCCGCAAGCCAAGAAATTCTTCAAGCTGGGTGTCAATGCCCTGAATCAGGGCGATTTGAAGAGCGCGAAAATGAACTTGACCCTGGCTCTATCCATGCAGCCGGGCGAGGCGGTCATTCAAGCCAGGCTGGAGCAGGTCCAACAGCGCCTCGACCAGGTGTAAAACACATTTCTTTATCAATATTCATTATTAGCAATGTCTTCTTGTAGCGGCGAGGCGTAAACCCGCCGAGTAACTCGAATAATAACGGCGGGCTTACGCTCCGCCGCTACGGGAAATCAATAGAACGAATCGCTAAAATTGATTCAGAACCGGTATAGCAATATCCACACGATGGATCAGGATTGTATCCTGATGAAACGTTACGACCGGGATGCAATCCCGATCGATCCAGGGTAACATTGGAAAAAGAAGATTCCTAGGACAGGACGCTTAAAGCGGCTTCGACGATTTGCGGATCGAAAAGTCTACCGGATTGCTTGCGCAATTCCTTCAAGGCGGTTTTCCACTCCCGCTTGCGATGATAGGGACGCTCGGAGGTCATGGCGGTGAAGGTGTCCGCCACTCGCAGAATACGCGACGCGAGCGGAATCTTTTCTCCGTTCAAACCTTCCGGATAGCCGGAGCCATCGAAGTTTTCATGATGGTGGCGCACGACGGTTGCGATGTGTTTCATACCGACCACTCGGCTGATCAGATCGTGCCCGACGACGGGATGGTAGCGAATCCAGCGCTTTTCCTGTTCGTTTAGCGGTTCCTTTTTTTCAAGCAGCACACTGCGCAGCGACACTTCCCCCATATTCTGCAAGTAAGCCGACCAGCGTAGCGTCCGGAGGGTGGAATCATCCAGCCTTAAAGGTTGTGCAATGCGTTCGGCAAGCAGAGCGACTTCGCGAGAATGACCGCGCGTGTACAATTCATTGCGACGATCGATCATACGCCCGATGGCTTCGAAAGCGCAGTCCCAGTCTTCATAGCCGGAGAAGAGTTGCAGCCCTTTGAGCGAATGGCAGATCCGGTGAACCTCTTGACCGATCTTCTCAGGCAGCAGCATCCGTTCATAACTCAGCTCGCCGTTCAGCAAATCCTTAAGTACGTTAAGCAGGTTCGAGGAGAATTCCTCTTCGCCGAAGGGTTGCAGGCTCTGAATGACTTCCGAAACGTTCTCCGGCTGATCGGAGCGAACAACCAGGTCGAACTGATCCGCCAGTCGCAGAATCTGAGCGCCCATGGGAATTTGATCGCCTGACAGTCCGCGCGGATATCCGCTGCCGTTGATATGCTCGTGATGCGAGTAGACGAGATCGGCGACATGCCGCATACCGGGAAGATGGCGTAAGGCTTCTTTTCCTACAACCGGGTGAAAAAACAGATGAGTCAGCGATTTCTGCCCGATGACCGCGGGATAATCGTTCAGTTCGTGGACGATGTGCCGGGGAAAATGAACCGCTCCGCAATCTGCAAGCAGACCGGCCAGGAAAATCAGGGGAGCTTCGAAGGAAGAAACACGATTGGCCAGATGATAGCCGACCGCCGCCACACGCCAGGAGTGATAGAGTTGCAGGTTGTGTTCCAGATCCAGCATCAGACCGACCGAGGCGAACAGATCCACCGCTTCGGCCTGGAAGTCATCTTTCTTCTGTTCCACATTTTTTGCGACTTCGACCACAACAGCCCCTTTTAATATCCAGCCACATCCATTTTTCTTCTGAGGCTATGCTACTGCCAAGAGAGAAAATGAGCAACTCTTTTGGTGGATAGCAGCTCCTATAAGACTTCAATCTTTCTTGTTTCACTATCATAAACATGATAGAGCAGGACAAAAGCCCTGCTCTATCGGAAATCACACAAGAACCAAAAAGTTCGGTTATTCGTAACAGACGTTCAGGTTGACTTCTTTGAGTCCGTCCGAACCGCAAGCGACAAAACCGTGGTTGCCGTACTGCGCGAAATCGTAGACGCTGGCAACGCCCATGGGAATCGTATCCAGTTTCGTCGGGTTCAAAGGAGTTTCGGAAATATCGTAGATCACCACATCGCTACCACCGGAGACGTACAAACGGCCACCGGAAATCGTCAGGCGTTCGGCGGTGATGCCGCTATCCAATAAGCCCGCCACGGGAGAAGATGCATCACTGACATCCAGCACCCGCAAGCCTGAAACCCCCTCCGCGATATAGAGAATATCCTGACCGGCGACCGTTGCCAGATCTCGGCAGCTATACCAGAGTGATCCCACACTTTGCAGGTCGCTTAGATCGCTGATGTCATAAGCCTGAATTGCACTGCCGGAGGTACTGCAAGCGAATAGAACGTCGTTGGCTACGGCAACCGATTCGATGCGAACGTTGCCCAGATCTTCACTGGCGCGTAGTGTAGGAACCACGCTGTCGTTCATGAATTCCAAAATCGCGAAACCGGCGTTGGCAACCGCAACGTACAGGTACGGGAATTGCAACTGCATGCGCTCGATATTGTCGCCCAATCCGACGTTCTGCACGCTGGTAATCGCCTGAGCGCTGGCTTGTAAGACGTTAATGCCGCCGGAAGTACCGACATATAAATGGTTACCCAGGGTTATGATGTCGGCGATATCACCGTTGGTTAAATACGCGGCAAAGGTTGTGGCGCGTGCCGGATTGGACAGGTCCATGCCCCAGATCCAGTTGTTGACGCCGCCCACGTATACTTTGTCTTTGGCGGCTGCCGCGATGGCGTTACTGTGGTTGGGTATGGAGAACATGCCGAGCTGAACCGGTGCAGTGAGCGTTTCGATGTTGTAAATTTTCACACCCGCCTGGGTATCGGCAACGAATAGGCGATTGTTTCTGATCCACAGATCCTTCGGTTGATCTTGTAACACGATGGTGGCCTGTATCGACATGTTGGCGGGATCGGAAATATCCACGATGCGGATCTTGCCGACGGTCTGAATGTCGCGGATGGCTACGAATGCCGTTGTACCGACGATTTTGACCTGCTGGCCATAACCGGTAAGCGCCAGGCGGCCCAATTCGGTGATGTTGGAGGGATCGGCAACGTTCAGGGCCAGTAAACCCAGCTCGTCATACGTTACAAAAACGGTGTCGCCAATTTTGTCGAACCCATTGGCGTCGTAATATTCAAAGTTTTCATCCGGTACCGGCTGCGTGTAAGCATCCAGCTTCGTTGGTGTCTCCGGATCGCTGACATCCACAATGAGGAAACCGAGATTTCCTGCCGCCGCATACAGCTTGTTGTTTTCCAGCATCAGGCGCGTTACGGAGCAATACGGATTCGCTTCGTCGTTTGTGAACTGAACGAGATGTTCTGCATTGCCCTCATCGTCGATGTCCCAGATATCGATACATTCCTGTGCAGAGGCGAAATAGTGAATGTCTCCAACCTTAATCACATCGTGATAGGGCACGTAGCCGCTGCCTTCGATGGAGCGCCGCAAGCGGCTGGTCTGCACGGGAGCGGTCGGATCGCTGACGTCGAAAATGTAAATGCCGTTGTAACTGCCCATCAGGTAAGCTCGATTATCGTAAACCTTGATTCCCGAACCATTAAAGCTGGTTGTAGAAATCGGATCCGGTTTCAGAGAGGATACCAGATAGGGGTGTTCCACATTGGCGATATTGGCGATAAAGCCGCCGGTACCCAGCCAGGTCGAGCCGTACATCAAGTTGCCGGATAAGGCCAGACCCATCGGAGAGCCACCTGCTTCGGCGACGTGGTTGACCTCGCCGATGGCGGGATCGCAACCGGTACACAATCCTGCGGAACAGGTGTCGGCTTCCGTATCCGGGTTTCCGTCGTTGCAGGAACCGCCTTCGTTGATCGGCCAGCAACCGTCGCAGCAGTCGTCGGTTGTAAAGCAGTCGCACAGCGGCAGTTCATTCCATTCGATTTCGTGGTAATCGCCGTCTACATTGAAATCGGGATCAGCATCGATTTCGGGATCGGCGTCGCCATCCACTTGGTCACCATCCACTTGATCACCATCAACCTGGTCACCATCGACTTGGTCGCCGTCTGTCTGGTCACCATCCGTTTGATCACCATCGACTTGGTCGCCGTCAGTCTGGTCGCCGTCGACTTGGTCGCCATCCGTTTGATCACCGTCAGTTTGATCACCGTCGGCTTGATCACCATCGACTTGGTCGCCATCGGTTTGGTCGCCGTCAGTCTGATCACCGTCAGTTTGATCACCGTCGGTTTGATCACCGTCAACCTGGTCGCCATCGACCGGGTCGTTGTCGGAATTGGAGCTACAACCGGTCACAAACAGAAACAGAACAAACAGGAAAATCACTAAGGTATGCTTCATCCGTTCCTCCCCTTGTTTACAGAATCGTACTCCGAATTTCCCTTATGGAATCTAATTCGTGAAATGCTGCTATTTCGCTACGATTTTTTCCTATCCGATGTGGCAATAATGTAACGGGAGTCTTAAAGCCTGTCAACATTACTTGCAAACGTTTGATGCTTTTTCCGATTCGAAAAGCCGGTTTGTGTTTCCTGTAATGGAGTTAAAAGAATCCATCGACTGTGCAAACGGCGCGATTCGTCCCAATGGAACACGCGATAGCCACCCGCATCGGGGCTTTTCGGCGCGGCGGAAACGGCGGGCAGCTCCAGCCGGTCGCGCCAGAATGCGGCCTGGTGTTTATGGCCGAACAGCAGTAAATCGATACGTCCGCGTAACACCGAAGCCAGGCGTTCGGCATCTTGCAATTCCATGAAGTAGCCATGTTCGAAAGGATGATGATGCAGGGCGACCACTCGCAGCCGTTGACGGAGGCGGGCAAGATGTCGGTCCAGCAGGTCCAGTTGCAGTTTCCCGATTTTCCCGCGCGCAAACCATTCGTTGTCCTGCCGGTCGGCGGAATCCAACAGGATCAGATCCAGATCGAAAGGCAACCAACATTTGTGAAGAACAAGTGGATAGTGCAGATTTTTTGCGAAACGCGACACGAACCGGGATCGGCAGGCCGCATCGAAAAAGTTTCCCCAACGTCCGACATCGTGGTTGCCGGGGACGTTTACAAACTGCAACCGCCCGCTTTCTGACCGCGCTTTTTTCATCCACAATGAAAAGCCGTTCTGTGCCAGCAGCCGATTCCCCTGCTCGTATTCCGATGCGAATCCGTTATCGGTCCAATCCCCGGTATGAACGACCAGGGCGTCGGGGTGACGTTTGGCGATTGTCTGTAATAACAAGTCGATTTTCTTTTCGCTGCCATGCTGGCCATTGTGACAATCGCTGATGTGGATCAGTGTGTTCCATTCTTCGTTCATCGTTTCGCCTTTCTTTACCGTCCTACCCGATCGTGCTTCAAACCGCTTTCCTTACTATCGGGTGAGTTGGGGAGTTTTCAAGGCGATGCTGTCAGGTGTTGTTTCAAGCTGCCTACGGTTACTTCAGGCTATGTCGTTTTCCCGGTTTTCCCTTCGAAACAATAATCGGACAAAAAAACTCTTTTTGGTCTTGTTTTTAGAAAATATTAATGATATTATGTTTAGTATAATATAAATGATGTAAAGTTTTAGGAAGTTTTGGTTTCAACAACATCGAGAATAAGGAGATCCGACATGCAACGCACCTTGACGAACATGCAGGCAGTGGATGCCGCCATCACGTTTTTCCAGAACGGTCCGACCGTGAGTGACTATCAAGCCGCCTGCCAGCCCGTCGCTTTCGATGATCTGGACACCGAACGGGATGTCATTCCTCACCTGGTCGCTCGCCTGTGCATTACCTTCGTGTTGTTTCTGGCCATCTTAGCCGGAACGCTGCTGTTTATCCGGGGAAACATTACGCAACGCGATCGGCAGGCGCAACTGGCTCCCGCAGCGATCATGCAAAACGACAACGTACAGCACAACGAGACCACGGAAAAACCCATGCGTCTTGCCGATCTGCAACGTTTTGAATAGTCCTTTAATTAGGACAGGTCTGCAAAACGTTTGTTCCTCATCGATGGCTGTGCTACATTCAAGCCACACTGGAAGTACGCATGTCGATTTGAAATTTGTGACATGCATGGCAAGACGAGGAAAACGATGACTGGCCAGAAAAAGCAATCGGTCGCTCAAGAACCGGCGGGACTGGAGCGCTCTGTATTGACGACCAAACAATTGAGCGACCTGCTCTTCAATACTCGTTGGGCGGATGAATTCGAATATAAACAACTGGAGTTGCTTGCACGACATGGCACCGCTTACGAAGCTCCGGCGAAAACACTGATTTTACGAGAAGGTGCACGCGAATCGTATATGGGCATACTGCTGAAGGGGAAAGTGCAAATCATTAAAAGCGATTCGCATATGAAGGGGCGCGTCATCGGCGTTCTTGGAGCAGGCAGCAGTTTCGGGGAGATGTCGATGATCGATTCCGAGCCGCGTTCCGCTTCGGTAATCGCGGCGCAGGATACGGTATTGCTCGTGCTATCCGAAGATGCGGTTTACAATATCGCCAGTGATAATCCGAAATTCGGATTGAAGATGATGTTTCGCATTTCAAAAATGATCAGCCAGCGGTTGCGCCAAACCAGTGGACGGCTGATCGATCACCTGGAAACCTGAGATTCCGCTTTTCTTGTTTTCTTTACAGTTGCTCAGTGTGTCGCTGCATCCAAAATCAGATAGTATAAATTGACTTTCGAAGAGGCGTAGGGCTGAACGCTTACCCGGTTTACCGCCATGTGATGGCCTTCCGTTAATGCTTGCAATTCAAGTAAGGTGTTTGAAAAGCCGGCGTCCTGTGCTGCTGCTGCAACCGCTTCTGCGGTAATTTCATTTGGAATCAATCCAAAATCGACTTCATGCACCTGCTTGATATCTCCCCACTTGCTACGTTCGATGCGTTGGATAGTCAAGAAGTCCTTCAGACCTTCCAGATTTCCGTTACTGAGCAGATTCATTAATACAATACTATCCTGAAAACGATCTCGGACTTGAGAGGCGGACAGATGATCGTGCATAAAGTACAGCTTGACGCGCTGAATGCCGCCCTCTCCGAAATCGACACCGACCAGATGCAATCGATTCAGGGATTCAATGACATGTTTGGGTAGCCCGGAGGGGAGTAACTTCAATAGCAAGGTAAACTTGGGCCGTGGAATGCCGGGTTCGAACTGATAGTACAACTTAAAGCGCGTTGCGTCATGGGTTGCATCGATTCCCAGTAGAAGTTGTGAAAGCTCACCTGGCTGCGCTAAAGCCAAGAGCTGTTTCAAGATAGCCAATGGAGCTTGCCCGAACGGCTGGAGCATCTCGATCATGGCCCGCATTTCTTCGGCTACCCGGCCCATACCAAATTCGGGAAAGGCGTAGGAAAAGCGATAGCAGGAGGGTTGTCCAAAAAGGCTTGAATAGGAAAATTCAAGTAAAAAGGAAAACTTTTTCTGGGCGTCGGAGAGATGATCGAGCAGGCGGTCTTCCATATCCCAAAAGGGATACTTGGGTAATTCGGCTCTTTCACGCAAAAATTGGAAATGTTCCTGAACACGTCCCAGGTGAATTTCACGGCGGTAGCGATAGCAGAGTTGCGTATCGACCAGATCCTGTTTGATCGAGGCACGACAAATTTCCCAGTCCTGACACAAGGGGCAACGGATGGTCGGAAATAGATGTTTGCTCATCTGCCCTTTTCCTTCGCTTTTTCCCTCTTTCGAATGCAGCAGGGACGGATCGAATCAGACAGCCTCATTTCGCTTACATATCGAAACAGTGTACACATCTCAAACGCACAATGCAATCGCCTTGAACAACAAGACTTTTATAAAATGTGGTTGTTTTCATAGTTGGGAGAAAATAACCGACCGTAAACCGATGATTCAAGGTGGGAGCCTTGATGCATCCAAGTAGTAAATCGGGATTCGTTCCTGATCCGAAATGTTGCGAACAGGATGAGACCCCACTCCATCCGTAATCCGTAAATACTATTTAAGATCTCTCCTAAAGACATAAAAAGATTAATAATTTCAGCTTACTATTTACAATATTCAATAAAATCAACTAAATTGGATAATATATTCCTGGAATTATTACAGAGTATCGGAAACACTTTGGTAACAATTTGCGTTTTTGTCCATTTGTGAGGTGTATCCAAATTTGATATTGGTATACATCCAATTTGTGTTTCATGTATTTCCTATCATAAAACTAGGCTATTGCACCTCTTCCTACCATGTTGGATCATCCAAAACAGGTAAAACGGATATAGAAACGGCAAATTTGGATTCATTTTAGCTTGGCACGGTCTTCGCAATATCTTAAAGACGCAACTTGACACTCATCCTGGAGGGTTTCCGTTCCTTGAGATTTTAGCTATTGGGAACTTTTTCTCTTTGCTCTTTTCCTTACAGGCTCCGACTTCTAGCTCGAAATCTCCCTCTCCAAGCTGAAAAACTAGTTCTATTTTGTTTGGAACGAATTTTTTTTAGGAATAATTCAAATTTATATTGACATTAAATTTGTGATCGTTATAATTTACACAGAAACGGTGATCATTCGCAAATCGATTGTATTTCATCCCTTCTTCGAAAGGGAATCATGAAAGGGTGCAACCATGGCGACTTTGGATCAACACACAACAAACGAACGGAACGATGAACTATTTCAGGAAATCGCTCTGCCGCATATGTCTTACATCTTTAAGAGTGCCTACCGGCTGACTGGCGAGCGCGCCGCCGCCGAAGATCTGACGCAGGAAACCTATTTCATTGCCATGCAGAAATTCGAGCAACTCAAAGATCAAAATAAGTGCCGGAGCTGGCTCTTCGCCATTTTGCGCAACTTGTTTCTGGGTACGGTGGAAAAACGGAAGAACAAGTACTTCATTGATTATGAAGATGTAGCCTATGGTCTTCCGGACAATTCACACATCAATGAAAAGCAATGGCGCGAAGGCTTCAGCGATGATGTTCAGCATCAGCTCGACCGCCTGGATGAAAAGTATAAAACTCCCCTGGTTATGGCCGTTTTGGGAGATCAGTCCTACAAGGAAATCGCGGATAGCCTGGATATCCCGATCGGAACCGTGATGTCGCGCATCGCCCGTGGCAAAATCTTCTTACGCCGCGAATTGACCAAGCGCGCCGACGGCGACACTTTCAACGATTATTTGAATATGTGATTTTTTCTTTCACCTTCCTCCTCCTAGAAAGCCGGAACGCAGTTGCGTTCCGGCTTTTTCGTTGCAATCACATGCTTTTACTAGCGGCAAAACCTCCTTTTCATTTGACCCGAAAGAAACACTCCGGTATCCTTATTATGGTTTATAGTGACACACGAAGCTTGCCATGGGCCGGGCGGGGTTTCGCAATTCCTTTTGTTTTGGGAAGGATAGGCCTATGAATGTGCAGAGGAGAATCGGGATGAACAGAACCGCAAGGATAGCCTGGATAGTGATGACTTTGCTGCTGGTGCTGGGGTTAAGCGCTTGTAGCGGCGGGTCCGACGATTCGACGGATGGCGATGAGACTCCACCGGCGGATACCGATCTGGATCAGGTTGATGGCGACGGTTCCGATGGTGATGCCATCGACGGCGATACCATTGATGGTGACGGCACCGATGGAGATACCATCGACGGCGATACCACCGATGGCGATGGCTCCGATGGCGACACCATCGACGGCGATACCACCGATGCCGATCTGGATGACACCGATGGTGACAACACGGACACCGACCCGGTTGACGGTGATGGCGTGGACGGCGATGCGCCCGACGGCGATCTGGATCTGGTAGACGTCGATCCGGTAGATGGCGATGGTGTGGATGGCGACGTTCCCGATGGCGACGACACGGAAGCCGATATTGCAGATGGCGATGTGGCGGAAGCCGATCCCGATATCGAACCGGATGAAGAAATAGAACCGGACATCGTGCAAACCTGTACTTCCGATGTACTGGAAACCATTCCGTATGAAGACGATGGCACGTTGATCGGCGCGACCAACGACCTGAATCCGGCTTGCGAAACGGGTCTGGATCTTTCCGGGGCGGATGTTGTTTACGAATTCTTCCTGGACTCCGATCAGGTTCTGGAAGTTACACTGACTCCCTATGACAATGCCGATCTGGTGTTGTACGTCGTACAGGAATGTCGTTTGTATCCCACATGTCTTGAATTAGCCGACAATAGCGGCGCGGGTGAAGCGGAAACCTTAAGTTATCGTCCGGTTTCTTCCGGTACGTTCTTTGTGGTGGTGGACTCCAAACTTCCCGACGTTCAGAGTTCCTATCACATCAAAGCCGCCTATGTTCCTTACGGCGACACGCTGCCTTCCGAATTGTGCGAAGAAGATCTCGACTGCTCCATCGTTTTCGGCGATGGCCGCTGCATCGGCGGCTCGGACGTCAATGGCTTCAACCTACCCTACTCCGTCTGTTCGGTTGAATGTGATACGGATGCGCAGTGCGATGATTTCAACGGCGGCTGTTGCGTCGATATTCCGAGATTGGGTAAAAGCTTCTGCGCGGTGTCGGCATTCTGTGGCGTACAGGGACAAGAGTCGGAAGCAGGTGAAGCCTGCGGCACCGCGACCGTTCCAAACGAACCGCAATGCATACCGACATCTCAAATGGCCAATCCCTGTCTGGACAACGCCAGTTCTCCTTATTGCAGCCTGGAATGCACCACCGACAACGACTGCTCGGACTTTACAGATGGTTGTTGCGTCGATGCCGGTTTGGCGTTCAAACTGTGTCTGCACGGAGATGACTGCGCGGGTAGCTGCCAGGCGGATCTGGCCATCGATCCGGCATTTCTGCCGCAGACGGATGTCAACGACCTGACTGACATGGGCAATCGTGTCAACGCTTTCGGTTGCGATTTGGAAGGCGGTGGCACATTGGGCGGTTCGCCTGGACAGGATTTCCTGTACGATCTGATTCTGGCCGAAGGCGAGCGCGTTCGCTTGACCCTGACACCGGATACGGACTGGAACGCGATTTTGATGATCGTGGAAGAATGTGGCTGGACCAACAGCGACACCGCTTGTTTAGCTGCCGTAAACGATGGCGGCGTGGGCGCCACCGAAGTGCTAGAGTTTACCGCACCGGAATGGGGACATTACATCATCGTCGTGGATTCCACCGTTTTCGGTCAGGCGGGAGGCTATGACCTCAACTTGCAGTTTGTAGAAGTCGTCGATGGTGACATGGACGAGGAAATCGAAGCGGAAACGGATGCAGATGAGACCGTGGTTGATGGCGATGTCGCTTGTGAGGCGGATGTCGTTATTGCGCGCGGAGATCTGCCTTATTCGCATAATGGTTCGACTGCCGGTATGGCCAAGCGCTTTACCTATCAGGATTGCGTTAACTTAAGCGAACCGATGTGGGGTAGCGATGCGGTGTACGAACTGGACTTGTACGCCGGAGATCATCTGTATGTGGAATTAAGCGATGTGGCCGGCTGGAATCCCTCGTTGATTCTGTATACGGCCTGTGAAGACAATACCTGTGTGACCGGTTCGGATAACGGCTTACCCGGTGTTTCGGAAGGTTTCGAATACATCGTACCCAGTAACGGCGTCTATTACCTGGTGGTGGATACCGTCAATATCAACGAAACCGGCAGCTACCATCTTGAAGTTTCCTTGAATCCGTTCGTCGATGGCGATGAGGAAATCCCTGTGGATGGCGATGAGGAAATCGATGAAGAAGTGGATACTCCGGCTTGCAGTGCCGACTTCGTCATCGATTCACTGCCTTACGTGAATACCGGTGATACGACAGCGAGCGATGATACGATTACCGAATTGACGGGATACGGTCAGTGCCCGTACTGGTTATACAACAAACCCGATCATTTATATGCACTGACGATGTCTTACGGCGATGGCGTTCTGATCCGTTTGGAAGATGGTATCGACAGCGATTTCGATCCGGCGTTGATGGTAGTCGACGACTGCGAGAATCTGCCGCGTTGTATGCATGGGGTTGACCAGAATGGTGTAAATGCCGGTGAATTCCTTGATTTCGTCGCGCCGGAGGATGGCACGTATTACATCCTCATCGATTCGGGGCTATCGGCGGACAGCAGTGCTTCGAGTGGACAGTACGAATTGCATGTGGAAGCCGGATATCTCGACGGCGATATCGATTAAGACCGGTTTCATTTCGTCGGAATTGCTGACGTTATAAAAGGAAGTATTTGCAATCGTTCCAAGGACCGGTAGGTTTAAGCACTTACTTGCATATCTGAGCGTGCAATGTTAATATTTGTAGCGACTTACTGTTACCAATGTTGTTCGTGGAATTAGCGGTGAGGTGGAACTATGATTCAATGCCCGCAATGCGGGAAGCTCAACCCGGAGAATTTCAATTACTGTCTCGACTGCGGTGCGGAGTTGCATCCTGAAAACGCGCATTCAGCCGAATCGCAGTTTTTTATCGATCTGTCGTCAAAATCTCCGGATATCGAAGCGGCTCGCAAAGAAGCAGGAAAAGATTCCGAGCCCATGCCCGTTCCCTCTCCCAAAGGCGATCGCTTTTTAACGCCTGGTCAGGGGATACCGGGTCGGGATTCACAAGTTCCGGATCTAACGGAAACGAAACCGGCAGCTCCAGCCAAAAAGATCCCGACAGGACTGGTGCTGGAATTGTCGCCGGATGATCTGCTCGACGAGATCAATATCGATGTGGAAGAATCCTTGGATCAGCCCTTGGACACGGCTGAAAAACCCGAGGAAAAAGAGGATAGCGAGCTACAGCTCGATATGGACGAGCCTTTGGAACTGACTGCCGATCAAATGGTGGAATCCGAACCGGTGATGTTGGAGGCAGAGGCGGATCAGTCGGATAGCGGTTTACAAGCATCTGAAGACGTTTTTATCCTCGAGGACGAGGATGAACCATTGGATACGAACAACTCCGAAACGGAGGCATCAGAAGAAGATTTGGAGGTGGACATGTCCCAAGCGGAGGAATTCAAGTGTTGGAAATGCGGTGCAGCGTTATTGCCCGATGACCGTTTCTGCGGTCAATGTGGAGCCAACACGAAAGAGCAGCCGGAGGAAAGCGCGGGAAAAACCATGTTCATGCATGTCGGCACCTCCGATTCGGAGGAAGCTCATCCCGTAGGCAAACTGACGATCCTGGAACCTTCGGGCCGGGAAGGCCGTGTATTCAATGTCATGGCCGGGGAAAACATCTGCGGGCGTACATCCGGCGGAATTCTGTTGGACGACGATTATATCTCGCCGGAACATTGCGTGTTCGACGCAAACGAGAATGATGTCGTTGCGCGCGATCTGCAAAGCCAGAATGGTCTTTATTTGAAGGTCAAGGGCGATGTGGAATTGTCTTCCGGTTCGATTGTCAGAGTAGGCCAGCAGGTTCTGGTTTATCGGCAGTTGCAGGATTTTGAAACCGTCGATGGGTTCGAAGAAGCCAATGCCACTTTCCTGGGTAGCCCCAGCGAAGGACTTTGGGGAAAGCTGGTACATATTACCAGTGAAGGCAAGGAGATGGAGCATTTCCCGCTGGATTCGTCCACCTTGTCGATCGGTCGTGAGCAGGGAGATATCAGCTTCCCGCAGGACGGCTTTATTTCAGGCAGTCACGCAAAACTGAGTTTCAAAGATGGCAAGTGCATCTTGACCGATCTGGGATCGAGTAACGGCACCTATTTGCGTGTAGAAGAGCATAAGCTGGCCAATCACGACACACTGCTGATTGGACAGAAACTGATGCGCTTCGAATTCAGTTGATGCCTCATACAACCTCATGAAACACCACAGCCCGCTTCCAATGAAGCGGGCTTTTTCGTTACGGGTAAAAATCTTTCCTCATTTCCCCGATCTTGCTTTTCCTATCGTCCCCTGCTAGACTCGCTTCGCTGGTTGTACTTGGTAGCTTAGATGAAAGGAAACAGGACGATGAAGGTTGCGATTATCGGCGGCGGCTCCACCTATTCACCCGAATTGATTGAGGGTTTGATTCAGCGATATCAGGAAATCGATTTGACGGAAGTCGTATTGATGGACATCGACCAGCAGCGGCTCGATGTGGTTGGCGGCTTCGCCAAGCGCATGGTGGCGCATGCCGGAAATCCCTTTTCCATTCGATACACGAATGACCGCAGTGACGCCATCAAAGGCGCGGATTTCGTTCTGACGCAGATTCGTGTGGGGCAGCAGCCCGCGCGTCATAAAGACATTTTACTGGGTCTGCGGCACGATCTGATCGGTCAGGAAACGACCGGTGTGGGCGGCTTCGCCAAAGCGCTGCGTACCATCCCGGAAATGGTGGCCATCGCCAAAGACGTGCAGGAGACTGCACCCAATGCCTGGTTGATCA
Source organism: Myxococcota bacterium (assembly GCA_965140415.1). Taxonomy (GTDB): domain Bacteria; phylum Myxococcota_A; class SURF-8; order SURF-8; family SURF-8. The sequence continues at coordinate 117,663 of OZ223209.1, read as the reverse complement.
ACTTCACCAATCCCAGCGGATTGATTACCGAATCACTGCATAAAGCCGGGATTCGCCGCGTGGTGGGATTGTGCAACATTCCCATCGGCATCGTGATGGATCTGGCGCTGTATCTGCAATGCGACCCGGATCGCATCAAAATCGACTACGTCGGCTTGAATCATCTGGCCTGGGTGCGGCGCGTCTGGCTGGACGACGAAGAGATCACCGAGCGCATCATTACGGATCTGGCCGGTAAGGGCGGCCCGGCCAACGTGCCGGAACTGGACTACGGCGAGGATTTCATCCGGGCGCTGGGCTTTCTGCCGTCGCCCTATCTGCGTTACTTCTACGCCACCGAAACCATGCTGGCCGAATTGAAAGCCAAGGACAAGACCCGCGCGGAAGAAGTGATGGAAGTCGAACAGGAACTTCTGGCGCAGTACGCAGACGAAAGCATCGTCACCAAGCCGCCCGAGCTGGAAAAACGCGGCGGGGCTTTCTACAGCAAAATCGCGGTGGATCTGATGGACGCCATTTATAACGATCGTGGCACCACCCATGTGGTCAACCTGGCCAACCAGGACGCGGTGGACGGCATCGGTGCGGATCAGACGGTGGAGATTCCCGCCGTCATTCGGCGCGACAGTGTCACGCCGGTGCGAGTCGGCGCGGTGGAACCGAAGATCGCCGGACTGATGCAGCAGGTCAAAGCCTACGAAACCCTGGCGGTGGAAGCCGGATTGGAGCAGAGCTACGACAAGGCGCTGATGGCGCTGGTGGCGCATCCGCTCTGTCCTGGCAGCAAGGCCAAGGAAGTGCTGGACGACATCATCGAAACCCACGGGTTGCAGTGGCTGGCCAAACCCTGAGTGCGCCGCTTCACTCCTGATTTTTCAGGGGGCACGATTGCCGGTGGCATGAATCGCGGGAGGACAGATGGGACGGATTCTCACGATTGCAGGAAATATGGGATCGGGCAAAACGAGCCTGGTGGAATTTCTGCAACGCCGTTTCGATGTCCGCGCCATGTACGAACCCAACGATGAAAACCCCTATTTGAACGACTTCTACTCCGACATGCCGCGCTGGGCGCTGCATTCGCAACTGTTTTTTCTGATCCGCAAAGCCGGCTTGTATCGCGCCATCCAGCGCGGGCAACGCCCGGCGTTGTTGGATCGCTCCATTTACGAAGACGCAGAGATCTTCGCCCGCAACCTGTCGTTGTGCGGCCATATCGGCAAGCGCGACTACGCCCTGTATCGCATGGCCTACGAACAGTTATTGCAGGATATCCGTCCCCCTGATCTGCTGATTTTTCTGCGCTGTGGTCTGAAAACCTTGAAGCAGCGTATCGCTTTGCGAGGTCGCGAAATGGAGCAGGATGTTGATGATCGTTACTTGAAGCGTCTCAACCGCCTATACGCCAACTGGATCAAGGACTACAAACTCAGCCCGGTGGTGGAAATCCGCACCGACAAAATCGACTACATCACCGATTTGACCCACCAGATCGACATGCTCAAACTCGTCGAGCGCGCCTTGAAGGGCTGAGGTAACTCGTTCTACACATCCACGCCCACTTTGGCTCCCAATGCCGGATCGTAAAAATCTTCCGCCTCTTGCTGCGTGCGTTTTGCGGTCAAACCTAAAAAGGCGATGGTTTCTCCCCGATCTTTATCCAATGCTTCGGCGTCGGAGGGGAAAATGCTTTTGCCTGCCGCTTCCAGTGTGCGTTCGAAATCCCGCCAATGCCGCCAGCCATCAGGCTGCGCTTGCACGGCAACGTCTTCCAGCATGGGGCTACCCTGCCACAGTTTTTTCCAGAATTCCGGGCTCTTGAAACAACGGCAGGCCGGTTCCCAGAACACCTTGCCGTTGGATTGTGGTTCGGCAAGCCAGGTCGGAATGTCGCCATCCAGTTCTTTTGCCAGACCCACAAGAGCGATACCGAATGCGCCTCCGGGACGCACCAGGCGGGAGAGGTAGTCGATGTACAATTCGTCGGTGCCGAAATACTGGAAAGCATCCACGGAAACCACGGCATCGAAATATTCCGCCGCAAACGGCAGGGAGTGAGCTTCGGCTTTAACCGGACAGACGAGATCCGCCACCCCGGCTTGAACTACCCGCTTCCAATTGTGATCGGGGCTCATCCACAGATCGGCAGCAGTAACATGTACACCGAATTCCTTTGCCAGAAAGATACTGGTCATGGCTTTTCCACAGCCTAGATCTAACACGCGCATTCCCGGCTTCAATTCCAGCGACTCGCACAGCCATTCCAATAACCACAGGGCGTTCGGACCCATCTGATTGTCCAGCATCCATTCCGGGTCGTACTTCGCCGACCGTGGAAATTCCGGTTTCTGCAACATACTTTTGATATCCATTCCTGAATTTTCCTTCTTTCCATAAAAAAACACGTTAGCTTGATAGTATTGCCAAATTTTGTCGCGAATTACCACAAATATCGGAATTGCCGGGCGTGTTTTCTCTCTTTCGTTCCAATTGAAAAACCTCGGGAACCCATTGTATTTTGACTCTGTCAAAAAAGGTTTCGAATTGATTAATTGATGGAACGCACTGTTTTTCATCGGGAAAAGATTGAGCATCCCTCTTGATTGTGCTAACACAGTATGCGAGAAGGCAGAGTGACGTTCGTGGAGCTTGTGGATCTTGATTGCGGAAACATCTTGGACTGCATCGACTGTCTGCTGCCTGTTTCGGCTACCTACTGTTGTTTGCCGGGGCGTTCCCCAGAACCATGCGATTTCGGGCTTTTACGAAACCCGCTCTGGCGGATCAATGAACTGGATATCATGCTGCGTCTGAAGATTACAGATGAGACTGGCCGCGTTGCCGAGATTCCTTTTTTGCGAAAGGAAATCCGTATCGGTCGCAAGCTGGGCAATACCATTCGCTTGAACGAACGAAATATCTCCCGTTTCCACGCGGTATTATCCCGCACCGAAGAGGGCGTGTTCGTCGAGGATATGGACAGCTACAACGGTACCATCCTAAATGGCAATCACATCGCTCGCAAAACCGGATTGTATCACGGTGACCTGATCGAAATCGGCGATTTCAAAATCGTTTTCGAGGAAACCGGCGAGCAGCGTCGCCCCCGCGTGGAAATCGATCCGGAAATTATGCGCCAGGTACAGCAATATCCCGAGGAATACCTACAGGATATCGATCTTGCCGCACTGTCGGAAGAAGAGACGCGCATCGAACCGGAACAACCGGAAGATGCTCTTTACGATTCAAGCTCGGAGGAAACCGAACCCGAGGCTCCAAAGCCAGTGGAAACACCAACTGTCGAGACTTCCAAGCCTTTGTTAAACGACAAAGACAGGGACATCGAGCAACCTCCTGTGCGCGAGGCAATGCCTCCGGTTACCAAAACGCGAATCATTTCGGTTGGACCGCCTCAGCCATTGCCTGAAGCACCGGTTTCCAAACCTGAACCGCAACAGTCTAAACCACAACAACCCGAACCACCACAACCCAAACCCGAACCAAAGCCGGTTGTAGAGTCGGAACCCGATAATGCCAAAACCCTGATCATTCCCGCCGTAGAAGCCCAAGAGGATGTAGCTGTCAAGGCACCACAGGCAAAAACGGAAAAAACCGAGGAAAAAACAACGGAGTCGGAGGCTCCTGTCAGCATATCGGAATCATTGAATAACGTAGAGATTGTGATCGAGCCGGAGCCGGAAGAGCCTGCCGTCGACCCGTCTATCGAGTTGCAGAAAGAACTCGAAGGCAAGCGAAGAGAAGCGGATCAGCTTGACGACTGGCCGGAAACGGAACAAGCCCAACCCAAGAGCAAAGCCGCTCTGGTAGTAATCGTTGTGTTATTGCTGGTTGCCTCGGTTGGTGGCTATTTTGTATTCGGCAACAATCAAGACGCAAACATTCCGATCGAACCGGAAGAGCCGCCACTCGTGATTCCCGAACAGGGCATCCCGATCAAAGAAAAGGAAGTGGTTCAGAAAGGCGAGCAATTACGCCAGAAGCGAGCGCAACAGGCTATCGAACAGTCGATGCGCGAAAAGAAAGAACAACTTAGCGAAAACGTGCTACGCGCCAAAGCGGAAGAAGAGCGTTTGCGCAGCCAGTTGATCGAAGAAGCGTTAAAGGAAGCTCGTGAGCAGTTGAATCAAAAACAATGGCAGGATGCGGAAAAAACGCTGAACACCTTGCTCCAGGACATTCCCAATGTGGAACAAGCCCGCGAATTACGGGAAAAGGCTAGGCGGGAAAAACAGAACAAAGCCGATTATCAAAACGGTATCAAAGCGCTTGCCAAGAACAATTACTTCCAGGGGTTGCCGCTGTTAGGTGGGATTGACACCGACAGTGTTTATTATTCCGATGCGCGCGCGAAATATGAAATTGCTACAAACAAACTGGTCAAGGAGTACACCGCCAAGGGATGGCGCGCCTATCGAAAGGAAGATTTCGCGCAAGCCGAGGATTATGCAGACAAAGCACTTGGATTGAACGAAGAGGAAAAAGACGCCAAGCGGCTCAAGCGGGCGGCTGGCATAAAGCTCAAAGCACAAAAAGAAAATGAAAGCCAGCAAGCCCATAAAAAAGATGGCTTTACCGCCCGGCAGCATTACTCATCGGGTACGGATTATTATAAAAAGAAGCAGTACGACAAAGCCATCAGTCACTTCCAGGACACGCTGCGCCTGGACCCGACCTTCGCCTATGCCTATCGCGGCCTGGGTACCTGCTATGCCTTGCAGAAACAGATGGACAAGGCGATGCAGTCCTACCAACGCTACATCGATCTCAAACCCGATGCGCCCGATGCAGCACAGGTGCGCAAACTGATTGAAGATTACAAGAAAAACAAGGGACAGTAAATCGGCAGAGTTTCCCGTTTACGCCTGTTGCCGGTACCACTCAACGAAGCGGGTGATTCCCTGCTCGATGGGAGTATGGGGTTCGTAGCCCAACAGCCGTTTGGACTTCTCGATATCTGCATAGGTTTGTTTGACGTCGCCCGGCTGCGGATTATGGCGCTGGATAATCGGCTCTTTGCCTAAAGCAGCCCCGATCATCTCGATCAATTTCAACAAGCTGGTGGTGCGATTGCCTCCCAGGTTGAAGATTTCGTATCCCTGGCAACGGTCCAATGTCGCCAGCGTTCCGGAAACGATATCGTCGATATAGGTATAGTCGCGCCGCATCGAGCCGTCCCCGAACATCGGCACCGCCTCGCCTTGATCGATCAAGCGTGTGAACTTGTGAATCGCCATCTCCGGTCTCTGTCGTGGACCGTACACGGTGAAGTAACGCAAGCAGGAAATATTCATCTTGTAGAGATGATGATAAGTGTAGGCCAACAGCTCGGTGGCGCGTTTACTGGCGGCATACGGACTGATCGGTTGCGGGGCCGGATCGTCTTCGCGGTAAGGCACCTGGGTGCCGTCGCCGTAAACCGAACTGGAGCTGGCCATGACGAAGGCGCTGACGCCGTGATCGCGGGCGAATTCCAACAGGTTCATGGTGCCGTCCACGTTGGTCTGCCAGTACAGGCGCGGCTGGGCGATGGAAGGTCGCACTCCGGCTCGCGCCGCCAGGTGAATGACGCGGTCGATGTTGGGCCAGGGCAACTGGTCGAGTGTGTTGACGTCGCAAATGTCGCCGTGCAGCAGTTCCGCACCTTTGCTCAGCGCATGGTCGATATTGCGTTGCTTGATGGCAGGATCGTAGTAGTCGTTGAAATCGTCGATGATGACGACGTCCTCGCCGCGTTGGATCAATGCGTCGCAAACCTGCGATCCGATAAATCCGGCTCCGCCCGTAACCAATATCGCCATAGTCTGTCCTTATCTTGAAGGGAAGTTGCTCCCTTTGTTACTTAAACGGTCTCGCCCGGTGGACGTCCCATCGAATGGTAGGAGAACCCACGACGGATCATGTCGTCGATGTTGTAAATGTTGCGACCGTCGAAAACCAGGGGCGTTTTCAAGGTTTCACGGATGCGTTTCCAGTCGGGGCTGCGAAACTCGCTCCATTCCGTTAAAACCAGTAGCGCATCGGCGTTCGCCGCCGCCTGATAGGCGCTTTCACAGTAGGTTACCTGCTCTGCCAACTCCGAAAGTTCCAAGCGGGTATTCTCCATCGCTTCCGGATCGTAAGCCTGGCAGACGGCGCCCCGCGAGCACAATTCGCGGATGATCGTCAACGCCGGGGCCTCTCGGATATCGTCTGTGTCCGGTTTGAAGGAAAGCCCCCAGACGGCGAAACATCTGCCGTTTAAGTCCTGACCGAAGCGGTCTAAAATCTTATTCAGGTACACCTGGCGCATGCGCTGATTGACTTCCATCACCGCGCGCAAAATCGGCATCTGTTCGCCAAGAATTCCCGCCGTATGGACGATCGAGTGCAGATCCTTGGGGAAACAGGAGCCGCCGAAACCGAGTCCCGGATTCAGAAAGCGGTCGCCGATGCGGTCGTCCAGCCCGACGCCGCGCTTGATCGCTTCGATGTCGCCGCCCACGCGTTCACAGAGGTTGGCCATGTCGTTGATGAAACTGATTTTGGTGGCCAGCATGGCGTTAGCGGTGTACTTGATCAATTCCGCCGATACGATATCCGAACAGACGAAGGGGCTTTGTGGAGAAATGAAAGGTTGATACAGTTCTGCCAGAATGTCGCCGACTTCTTTTTCCTCACTGCCCACGACGGTGCGGTTCGGGTGCAGAAAATCCATGACCGCGTTGCCTTCGCGAAGGAATTCCGGGTTGAAAGCCATTTTGACCGAGGCATCGGTATAGCGGGAAATGATCTCGCCTGTTTTCTTGGTGGTGCCCACCGGCACGGTGGATTTAACGACCACCAGCGCTTCGTGGTCCAGGCTTTGACCGATGGCTTCGGCGGCGCTCCAAACCTGCGACAGATCCGCTTTGCCGTTTTCTCCCAAAGGGGTGCCTACCGCCAGCATGATGATGTCGTTTTCCTTGACCGCCTTTTCCGTATCGGTCGTAAAAGCGATGCGGCCATAACGAATGTTGCGTTCGATCAGCGTATCCAGTCCCGGTTCGTAAAACAGCGGTTTGCCCGCCTTCAGCTTGTCGATTTTGCTTTTATCCCGGTCGATACAGGTCACAAAGCGACCATATTCAGCAAAACAGGCCCCGACGACCAACCCCACGTAGCCGGTTCCGATAATGGCAATGCGATACGGATTCATCTGCTGCTGTCTCCTTTTCCACGAGCGCGTGATTTCCCCTGGGTGCGCGGATGCACCTTTCATTACAGCACAGCGTTGATACGACTTCACAATCGAGTTGTACCCGACACGCCATAGTGGCAGTCTACGACTGCTTGAACAAAACAGGTGCTCTGTGAAGATAACGAATGAGGGCTTACACTGTCAATGAAAAGCGGGAAAGGAATCGAATCCGGGTGAACTCACTATTTTACTCCTGGGAGAGAATACGCTCGCTGCTAACGAGCTCTGTCTTCGGCGCACAGCGTTTGATCAAACCGGTCAGCACGGTTTTTGGTCCGCATTCAACGAAACGAGTCGCCCCCGCTTCGACGGCGCTGGCCACCGAACGTACCCATTGCACCGGATGATCCAGTTGATCCACCAGTTTCTGGCGAATTCGCTCAGGGTCGGATTCCGCCTGTCCGGTGACATTATCGATGAAAAGCTGTTGCGGGGCGGAAAACTCGACCGACTGCAACGCCTGTTTGAATTCTTCGGCCATCGGGCGCATCAGCGAGCAGTGAAACGGTGCGGAGACGTTCAGTTCCATCGCGCGACCCGCTCGGGTTTCTTTGATCCGGTCTAAAATCAGTTCGATGGCGGCTTCCTCGCCGGAAAGCACCACCTGCTTGGGCGAATTGAAATTGGTAATTTCCAATACGCCTGCGTCCTGGCAATCCTGCACCAATTGCGAAAGTGCATCCGGATCTGCGCCGATAACCGCCGCCATTTTTCCTGGAGTTTTCTTGGCTGCCTGCTCCATCAGCATACCACGCTTGCGCACGAGTTTAAGCGCATCGGAAAAAGCGATTACCCCGGCGAAAACCAAAGCCGTGTATTCACCCAGGCTGTGACCCATCACGATTTCCGGTTGATAGCCGCGTTCCTGTAACGCCAGTGCCGCAGCCAGTCCAACCACTAACAGTGCCGGTTGGGCGTTACTGGTTTTGATAAGTTCGTCCTCCGGTCCTTCCTCGATCAATTGCAGCAGGGGAAATCCAAGCGCCTGATCCGCATGACCGAACAGACTTTGCTGTGCCAGCGTGGCCGGTCCCAGTTTGGTGGTCATGCCGACGTATTGAGAGCCTTGTCCTGGAAAAACGAATGCGGTACGTCCCGTCAACTCTGCGCACATGGGAATTATTCTCCGGAATGTATAATCAGATTAATGTGTGATCAGATTTAATGATGCCTGATGATCTCGTTTGCCGCCCACACCGCCGGGGATGGCTTCGACGCATTTGATGCGCCGGGGTATCAACAGCGGGTCGAGTATGTCGCTGAAGAGACGGCGCAACTGGGTTTCTTCTACTTGCGACACGATCAGCGCTGCCAGTTCGTGCTCTCGTCCGCTTCGGCTGGGAACGGCGAAAATGTAGGCGTCGTCGATCATGGACAGGCTCTTGATGCGTGTTTCGACTTCCATCAGGTCGATGCGCTTGCCGCCGATTTTCACGATGCCGTCCGCGCGCCCAAGCAAAATGAAGCTGCTGGCGTCGTTTTCCAGATTGGCCACACGGTCGCCGGTTACGAAGAAGCCGTCTTTGTTGCGCGGCAACGAAGGCGATAGAAACATGGAATTCACCTGCAACCGTTCGTTTTTGATGCGCCAGTCGATACCGCTAAAAACCGTCCAACGGCTTTCGCCATTGGCTCGACAGCGGGTGGCGATGCCGCCCGTTTCGGTGGAGCCATAAACCTCAACAACATTGACATGCGCCTGCTCGTAGAAGTATTTGCCGTGACTTTCTTCCAGAAAACCACCGGAACTAAAGGCCACGCGCAGTTTGTTTTCCGGAATGCTTTCTTCGCTTAGCGCCTTGTAGTGCATGGGAGAGCCAATGAAAACGGTGGCTTCTTTTTCCCCGATGCCGCGCAGAATCTCGCGCGGGAAGTATGGCACTTCACCGACGCAGCGCGCCCGGCAAACAAACGGAAGCAACACGGAAAAAAGCAGTCCGTAAATGTGATGCGGCGGCACGGTGGCTAGAAACACATCATCCGGTCCCAGTTCGAAACGCTGACGCAAAAAGATCGCTTCTCCGAACAGGTTCAACGCGGACTTGTCCCATAACTTGGGTCGTCCGGTGGAACCGCCGGTGAACAGGCTGACGATCGGCTCGGTCAGAGTTCGCACCGGCTGATACCTGAAATCGCTCAAGCCGTTTTCTTCCACCACCATGTTGTACACGCCCTCCGGCAGCAGAAGCGGCTCGTCGGAAAGCGCCAGCGTACAATGTGTGTTGCGAATCGTTTGTTGGATGACGGAATCGGAAAGCGAATGCGGAATGGCAACCTTCGGACCGCCTGCCAAAGCTGCCAGAATCGCGGCCAGGATCGTGACCTTGTTGTCGGTGCACAAACAAATCGGTTTGCCGCTGATATTATAAGTCGTCAGGTCGTTGCGCAGGCGATTGGCCAGGCCGATCACACGCCTAAGCAGATCACCTTTTTTTAAATAAGGGAGTTTAAGATCTTCCGGTTGGATCGTCAGCGTTTCTTCAACGAGCCGTAACAATTCCTGTTCGGTGGCAATCTGTGTATATGGCATCCTGCTACTCCGGAGTTGCCGCCGAGGGTTCCGTTTTTCAGGCAGTAACACCACCTAAAAAGACCCCTCGGTCCACTTGTCAATGTCGAGCGCGTTGTGCGCCCCATCCCCCCGATCGTAGATTGTAACCGGCTTGCGGTTGGGTGACAATGACCTAGGCTGCTTTTCACCGGTACGACAGATATCCTCCCTGGTGAAAAGGCTCCGTTCACCGCACCACAGACTGTGTCCTTTGTGGACACACAGGCAGTCTCTCATATCCCTAACACGATGCCAACATAAAAATGAACTTTGTTGACGATGATACAAACAAGCTGGCACTGCCTGCCATATTCAATGAATAACCGATATATTTCAACCGCTTATCACGTTGCTTGTTCCACTGGATTCTGTCTTGTATGTTCCGGCTTAACTCTTCAACTCGTCGAGATCCTTATAGTATTTCAGTACATCCGGATTAGCTAGGGCGGTCAGGTTTTTGACTTCGTCCCGATGGATCACCTTGCGCACCGCCATCTCCACCTTTTTTCCGGTGCGGGTGTAGGGAATGTCCTGCACGGCGACGATTTTGGCCGGAACGTGGCGCGGGCTGGCTTTTTGCCGAATGGTCGTTTTGATCTTTTTGATCAGCGCGTCATCCAGTTCGCTTCCTTCTGCCAGTTTCACGAACAGCACCACACGTTCGTCGTTGTCCCATTTCTGCCCGACCACTAAACTGTCAATGATTTCGGGGATCTGATCCACCGGTTTATAGATTTCCGCCGTGCCGATACGCACCCCGCCAGGATTGAGTGTCGCATCCGAGCGCCCCAGCATCACCACGCCGCCGTGTTCGGAAACACGTAGATAATCCCCATGTCGCCAGCGGTTGGGATACACGGAAAAATAGGCTTCGTGGTACTTGCTGCCGTTTTCGTCGTTCCAGAAGTATATCGGCATACTGGGTGCAGGAGCGGAACAGACCAGTTCACCCTTTTCGCCGATGACCGGTACGCCGTCGTCGTTCAATGCTTCGACTTTCATGCCCAGTCCCAAACATTGAATTTCTTCTTCGTAGACCGGCAGCATGGGATTGCCGAGCATGAAACAACTGATGATATCCGTGCCGCCCGCAATGGAAGACAGGCGCACATCTTTTTTGATGTCGCGATAAACATAGCGGAAGCTCTCTAACGAGAGCGGCGAACCGGTGGAAAGAATGGCGTTGACCTTGGATAAATCGAAGCGTTCGCCGGGTTTCAGGCCGCTGTCTTCCAATGCGGAAAGATACTTGGCGCTGGTGCCGAAAACGCTGACATTTTCCTGCTCGGCCAGTTCCCACAACACTTCCGGGCCAGGATAAAAGGGCGAGCCATCGAATTGCACGACGCGCGAGCCGATCATCAAACTGCTCACCAGCCAGTTCCACATCATCCAACCGCAGGTGGTGAAGTAGAAAATGCTATCTTCGCGGTCCAGGTCCGTGTGCAGCGCCAGTTCTTTGTAATGTTGCAACAAGGTTCCGATGGCGCCATGCGTAATGCACTTGGGAACGCCGGTGGTGCCGGAACTGTAAAGAATGTACACCGGGTGGTCTGCCTCGGTTTGTACGAAGTCGATTTCGGTGGCGTCCTGCTCGGCGAGTAAGTCGGGTAAGTTCACCGCGTTGGGAATATCGGAAAGGTCGCCGGCTCCCTCGACAAACGGTACGACAATCGTATGCTCTACCGAATCTAACTCTTTGGAAAGATAGGCGATTTGCGGCAGCCGGGACAAGGTTTTGCCATTGTAGTGATAGCCGTTATAGGCAAAGAGCAGCTTGGGTCGGGTTTGGCCGAAACGATCCAGCGCGCCGTGTTCGCCGAAATCGGGCGAGCAGGAAGTCCAGATTGCACCCAGGCTGGTGGTGGCCAGCATGGCGGCGACGGTTTCCGGCGTATTGGCCACATAACCGGCTACGCGGTCCCCTTTTTCAACGCCGAATTTCTTGAAAGCCTGCGCCAGTTTGGCCACCAGCGCATACAATTCAGCGTAACTCAGGCTGTAGCGGTTGCCGTTCTCCCCGCGAAAGACGAGCGCCTCGCGGTCGTCGCGATAGCGCAGTAAATTTTCGGCAAAATTCAAGCGCGCGCCGGAAAACCATTTTGTGCCCGGCATGACCGGCGGATCGTCAACAACCTGCTGGTATGGAACGGAAGCGCGGATTTCGGCATATTCCCACATCATGGCCCAGAAATCGGACAGATGTGCCACCGACCATGCGTGCAATTCGGAGTATTGCGTCATCGAAAGTCCGAAGCGGTCGTTGACCAACTGCATGAAACGCGCCATGCGCGATTGCTGAACCTGTTCCGGTGTCGGACTCCACAGCAGCCTGGAGTCGGTAGTAGTGCTTGAATGCGGCATCGTGTCCCTTCTTTTCTTCGAGTAATGGATCTCCCGGAACTCCGGGAAGCCTGGAAACAGCAGAGGCGCATCAACGGCGCAACTCGTCGCAGTCAGCAGAAACAACGGCAGCAGGAGCGATATTCAGCGATTCAACTTTCGTTTGGTATTTCGATGCTAGCGGGATTCCCGGAATGTGTCAAGCTTGGGGGAAGCATCCGTGTAAAATGACTTTGCCGAACTGCCAGATGAAAGTTCGGAATCGACCGCTTCTTCTTGATCCTGTTTTGCGAGTCGGGTATGCTTCGGCTCGAATCGCAGGGAAGATAGATTTTAACATTCTGTAATTAGCGAGGAACGCATGACTCGGAAACGTTGGATGATACTGGTTGCGTTGTGTGCCTGTTTGTTTGTTGGCGTTACGGCCTGCTCGTCGGATTCGGATGACGACCCGCCCATTGATGGCGACGCCGACGGAGAGAATCTCGAATCGCCGGTAGACGGTGACCTGGAAGTCTCTGAACAGGATACGGATGAAGAACAAGCCCAGGCTCTGGCTCTGCCGATCGCTTTTCCGCCGACCACGGCTTCCGGCGACGTGCTGGATTATGCATTGACGGCCACCGGTGGTGAGCCGCCCTACGGCGATTGGAAAGTGGAATTGGGCGAACTGCCGCCGGGAGTGACACTGGATGCTGCAAGCGGACATTTGCAGGGTACCCCGAGCGCACAAGGCATGTACTATTTCGTGATCTCAATGGCCGATGCCACCGAAACCCGCGCGGAAAACCTGTTCGGCATTCGCATCGGTGATCCCCAAAGCACTGGACCACTGGCAAAACGGGCGCAGGATTACCAGGATGTCTACCAGGGGCGTCACGTCTGGGGCGGTTTGTCTTTCAATCTGCGGCAACCGGACGCCACCGATGGCAACTATCAAATGTCCACCTGCGGAGATTGCGCGTTTCAGTCCGGTCAGTGTACGACAGCCATGGCGTTCCGACATGCCGTCATGCAGACGCCGGAAAGCCTGGCGCTGATCAAGGAGCAGGTCGAAGGCTGGCGTTTCTTCCAGCAAATGACCGGCGTACCGGGTCTGATCGGGCGCTGCTACTCTCACAAAGACGATCCCATGGAAGACGGCGAATGGACCGGTTTCTGGCCGGAAGAGGATCGCTCGCGCTATCGCGGCGAGGGTGAATACGCCGATTATTACTGGCACGGCGATACCAGCAAGGACCAGGCCACCGGCGGCGTGTTGGGGGTTTCTTCCGCCTATGCCTTGGTGGATGACGAAGAACTGCGGGCCACTGCGCGCGACTTCCTGACCGATCTGGTGGACCACGTACTCGATAACGATCTGAAATTCGTAGACAAAGACGGCGAACCCACCCAATACGGCAACCTGGACGCCCGCAACTGGGAAGGCACCGGTTTGTGTTCGGGCCTGGAAGCGGTTTGTGTGCTGGCGTGGTTAAACGTGGCATACCAAGTCAGCGGCGAGCAAAGTTATCGCGACGAGATGCTGTCGCTACTGAACGACACGCCCGAGTCGCGTCCGGCCATTTTCTGCAATGAAAACTACGACACCATGTTGAAGGATTATCAGTGGGTGTATATGGGTTACGGCACCAAGTGGTACAACACCTACATGGCCTTCGAAAATTACTGGATGCTGACGCGCTTCGAGCAGGATCCCGAATTGAAACAGCATTTCTCCGAACTGTTTAAGGATACGCTGTGGCTCAATCCGGAGGACGAAACCCCCAACCGGCGTGGCATCAAGGAACATAATCCGGTTAAAACCACCTGGTATCTCAGCGCCACCGGCGAACAGGATGCACGGTCGCTCTATTATGCTCTATGGCAGATTGTGGTGTTTCCCGAAGCACCCTTGCGCGACCGCCGCTTCACCAACTCGGAAAATCCCGACATCGAAAAGAACCCGGATAACCTGGAAGAGGCGCTCTACCCCTTGCCATCCTATCTGCATCTGCCCGATATGGTCATGTGGCACCGCAACCCCTTCGCGCTGGACGGCGGCTCGGATTCCGGCGAAGAGCGAACCGGTTGCGACTACATGTTGCCGTACTGGATGGGCCGCTACTATGGTTTCATCAGCGAGGAGTGGTAAACCTGCGTTTGCCCACGCTTGAATAAGTCAAAACGATGAGGAAGTAATGACGATCCGAAATGCCCTACTGCTGCTGGTCCTGCTTTCCGTTTCCGTGCTGACGCTCTGCTGCAAGGAAGACGATCCCTTTGAAGAACCCGAACCATTGTGCGAAGCGGGCAACGAACGAGACTGCACCTGCTCCGACGGCACCAGCGGCAGTCAGAGTTGCGACGCGGACGGCATGGGCTGGAGCGATTGTGGCGACTGCAAGGGCTGGACGCCAATCAATCCTTATCCGCCGACCGATGGTGACTCGGTGCAGCCGACGGATGGCGATGAAGATCAAGCACCCTGTCAACCGGATTGCAGCGGGCTTGAATGTGGCGATGATGGCTGTGGTGGCAGTTGTGGAAACTGTGACGATTCAAAACAGTGCGTAGACGGAAGCTGTCACGTTGTCTGTGTGCCGGATTGCACGGATGCTGATTGCGGCGACGACGGTTGCGGTGGCAGTTGCGGTCAATGTCCCACGGACTGGTATTGTGTTTCGCGAAGTTGCGAAGAGTACTGTGAAGCACAATGCGGCGGGCGAGAGTGCGGCGACGATGGCTGTGGTGGTTCCTGCGGAAACTGCGCCGAGAATTGGTATTGCGTGCAGGGTCAATGCCAGCAAACCTGTACGCCGGATTGCACCAATATGGAATGCGGCGAGGATGGCTGCGGTGGCAGTTGCGGAGATTGTCCGCCCTCGGAGCAATGTGCAAATGGAACCTGCGTACTTTCCTGCACACCCGACTGCACTGATCGTGAATGCGGTGACGACGGCTGCGGGGAAAGCTGTGGGACTTGTGACAACGGCTATTTCTGTGAGGACGGCATCTGCACGCTGGACTGCGATCCCAGTTGCACGGATCGTGAATGTGGTGACGATGGCTGTGGCGGGAGCTGTGGAACTTGCGACAACGGCTATTTCTGTGAGGACGGCATCTGCACGCTGGACTGCGATCCCAGTTGCACTGGTCGTGAATGTGGGGACGACGGTTGCGGCGGAAGCTGCGGCACTTGCGATACGAACTGGGAATGCAGCGAAGGGGGCGTGTGCTTCGTTCATGCGAAAAGCTGCTTACAGACCTGTTCCAGTGTGAGCGACTGCACCAACGAGTACATGCCTGCCGCCTATGATGAAAACAACTATGCCTGTGAAAACAACGCCTGTCAGTACATCGGTTGCATGAACGACGCGGAATGCGATATGGCCGGTGCGCCTTATGGTTGGGTCTGCGATGAAAACAACGGCCTGGAGTACAGCTACTGCGCCTATGGCTGTCGCACGGCGGCGGATTGCGTGACTGCAAATTCCAGCGGTGCTTACGATGAGGACAACTATGCCTGCCGGGCGGGTGTCTGTCGCTGGACAGGCTGCAACAATACTCAGGAATGTCAGGCAAGTAACAACGGTTCCAACTGGGAATGCAGCGACTACTACAACACCGGCATGAAGCAGTGCCTGCAAACCTGCAGCACTTCAACCGACTGCATTGCGGCATCGAGCAGCCCCATCACCGATGCGAACAACTACGCCTGCCGAAACGGGTACTGCTTCTGGCTGGGTTGCAATTCGGATGCGGAATGCCGTGAAACCTACTCGCAGCAGGTTTGGGTGTGCCGCTAGAGTCGATTTCGGAACTCATCGGCTGTAACACAAGATATAATGTAAAGGATCATCACAATTAATGGATACTGCAATTTTCCGTGCTGCATCCGAACTCTCCAAGACACTACAATGCTTACAATAAAGTTAGGAAAATGTTAGGGACAGACATTTGTGTTTTTGCTATACTAAACTCTTGTTTTTGGTTTCATTAACCGTTTTTCGAGGATAAACCATGAATCGTCTTTCACTAACTTGTTTGCCTGTCAATCGACTTCACCTGATCGTGCTGGTGTTGTTTCTGGTCCTGTTGCTGCCTGCTTGTGGCGGTGACGATGATACCGAAGATGGCGATACGGACGGCGATCAGATTGCTGATGGCGACAACAACACCGATGGCGATAACGAACCCGATGGCGACAACAGTGTGGACGGCGACACGAACACCGATGGCGATGGCGAACTGCCACCCGCCTACGATGAAAATCGCCCCTTATTCGGAGAATTGATTTTCACCGAATTGATGTACGATTCACTGGCTGTCAGCGACGATGACGGCGAATGGGTAGAACTGCTCAATATCGGTCAGCGTACCGTAACCTTGACCGGCTGCACTTTCGAAGATAGCAAGAGCGACCATCGCACTTTGATCACCGGTTCGTTGGATGTTGCGGCGGGTGACTACCTGATTTTCGGTATCGTACGCAGCATCGAATTGACTGACGATGTCGATCCGGACTGGGAGTGGGGCACCTACAATCTGAGCAACAGCAGCGACGGCGTGGTGCTGATGTGCAACGATCAACTCGTGGATCAGGTTTTTTACGACGAAGAAACCATGGCCGTCACCCCGGTGAAGGGCGCAAGCCTGTCTTTATGTGCGGGTAAGGAAGATCCCAACGATAACGATGATATGGCAAACTGGTTCTACTCCACCACCGCCATGACCAATGGCGACTTCGGCACGCCGCGCGCCGTCAACGAAAGTTGTCCCTGACGGGATTTAAGCAACTCCGTTTTTTTCACCGGTTTCAATTGGTTTGGATGGTTCAAGGCTCCTGTCTTGAACCATTTGTTTTATAGACTTTAGTCAGTTGAGCACGTAAGTGCGAAACATAGAACCACCCGCTATGCGACGGGTGACGAAGTACACATCTTGCGTGGTCCACTTGTCGTAGAGTTCGTAATCCGTATAGCCCATGTCCATGGCCAGGATGGAGCTTTTGGGGAATCGCATGATCTGGGCAAGTTTCACGTCGTGCATTTTTGTGGATGTAATGGCGGCGAAAACGGGAAAGTATCCATCGTGATCGAGCAGGAGATGGAGTTTGATCACGCCTTTGGTCTGACGGTAGCTGGCCCAGGGGAAAAGCGAGAGGCAGAGTTTGATGAGCGTGGAGTCGAGCGAGAACAGACGGTTTTTAAAGCGAAATTGTTTGTGTGGCGCATAGGCGCGACAACGGTCGGCCATCTTGTAAAACAGATCTCGATACAGTTCCCAGGGGCGGTGGGCATTGGCGTAGGAGAGCGTGGAGCGTTTTGGCGCGGCTTTGACGCCATGGTGGGAGAGTTTTCCCAGACAGCATTGCAGACCGCCGGATATTTCGCGCAAACTTTTGGCCTGTGCCAACTGACAGAACAGCATGGAGACAAATTGGGGCCAGCAATCGAATCCCTTGGTAGCGCGCTGGGCGTTGTGCATTTTTACCAATTGCTCGAATTCGAGCCTGGGAAAGAGAGAAAGCAGTTGACTGAAAAGGCTGGCGACTCTTAACATGAGATGGCCCTCCTTTGTGGTCTGTGAACGAACCGAATCCATCAATCCGATTCTGACACAACCCAAAGGCGGGTGCTTCTTATTCAACTCAAAAACTTATCTTGGACAGGCGTGAGTGGGTTATTATCCATTTTTAGCGATGTTTTCTTGTAGCGGCGAGGCGTGAGCCCGCCGAAAAACACCATCAAAACGGCGGGCTTACGCTCCGCCGTTATAGGAATCAAATAGGTTTTACCGCTAAGAACGACTCAGCAATTGGGAAGATCAGTTCGCCAGCACCGGCGGACTCCACTGCCCGTTCTCCTGAACGATGGTCCAGCTCTTCATGTCGCCTTCATCGGAGAAATGCTCGCCGGTCATCTGGTAGGTCAGCTGCGAATCGACGTAAATGTAAATGTCGTAGTCGACGTCCTGTGTGCCGACACCCAAGGTGCAATCGCCGATGATCGGAATGTCGCCGGGGCAGTCTTCGTCGAAGATGGCGCTGATCGTGTATCTGCCGTCGGGAGCCATGGCATGCGAAATCGATTCGCTGGTACAACCCTGCGAAGCCGCTGCACAAGCCTGCACCAACACGGAGCCTTCCCCGGTCGGCACGGCGCAAGTGCCGCTGGCGTTGGCGCGCGTTTCATCGCAGAAGGCACCGCTTGGCAAGCTCCAGCGCAGGTCGATGTCGCTGGCGCCGGTCAGGCCGCTGAAGCGCATTTCAATGCGGATAGTCGTCAGTCCGCTTACCGCAGTGACGCGCACCAGCTTGGGATTGCTGCGTTCGTTCATTTCGTCGGTAACCGTTAAAGTGATGGAGTAGTCCCCGGCCACATCCATATAGGCGTTGACGACCGGGCTGACGGTATCCGGGTTGATATGTGCATTGGAGTTGAGCGGCTTATCCAGAATCCAGGAGAAAGTCAGCGCCTCGTTGGGACCATCGGGGTCGTAGCTGATGTCTCCGAACAATTCCACTGCGGAACCGACCGGAACCTCCAAATCGGCGGTGATGTCCGGGCCGTTGTCCGACTGGCTCACGCGCGCTACCGGTTTCTGGTTGCGTTCCGTTCCTTCACCCGTTACCGGATAGTAGAACCGTTGACCTTCATAGTTGGTGGCCACGGTCAACTCGCAATCATAGGCTTTGACTGCCGTGGGTTTGAAGGTCAGGGTCATTGTATGCGTTTCACCCGAAGCCAGCGCCACCGGATTCGTGTCGCCTTCCGCAAATTTGAAGAAGTCATCGCACAGGCTGCTTTGGCCGTCGGTAACGCGAATTTCGGTCAATGTGACGCTCTCGGCCAGGGCATTGGTGAGATCCAGCGTCAGCGGTTTTTCGCCGCCCAGCGGCACGGTTTCGAACAGCATTTCGCTGGGACGCGCCAGCAGCGCGCCGACAACCGCTTTCCCGGTGATCGGTACTTCGAAGGTCTGGGTGTCGGGGTTGGTGTTGGTGTGGTAGAAGCAGAGCACCTTGTCCGTATAGTTGCCGGCCTGGGTGGCTCGCATCCAGACATCGATCGTCAACGATTCCCCTTTGTTCAGTTCCACCGGATCGTCTTCGGAAGGTTCCAATTCCGGCACCAGTTCGTACGGCGTGCCGGTTTGCAGCGCCAGCCCGGTAATCAGCAACTGGCTCTGCACTTCGCTGTCGTTACCGATATACAACTGAATGCGTTTGCGACTACCCGCCGGGACATCGCCGAACGCGACAGTTTCCGGGTAGGATCCGATGTTGGCCTGTCCGCTCGGCTCCACGATTGTAGCTGTCAGGGTAATCTGGAAGGTATCCATATTGTCGGAATCGTTGTTCAATTCCAACACCGCCGTAATCTCTCCGAGTTCCAGCGGATTCAATACGATTTCGAACTGGAAGGAACTACCCGGCTGAACGGCAGCTTCCAGATAGCCGTCTAAAGAGAAGGGATTGTCTTCCACCGCCTGCGGCTCCAACCAGTTGGTATCATAGAGATGTAGCGTGCTGTTGCCATCGTTGTAAATGGTAATGGGCGTACTGCGTTGAGCGGTCAGTTCCACTTCGCCCAGATCGATGGTATTGCCCGGCGTGAATCGCAGCGTCTTGGTCGGATCTTCGTCGATTCCGTCCTCGTCGCCAGGTGTTACGTTCCCCGTGTCGCGACAATACGCATCCGTGCCACAGATCTGGCCGATTTCGCAATCGGCATCGGTCAGGCAGGGCTTGCGCGCGTCATCGCCGTCGATCGGCTCATCTCCATCGACACCCGACGTATCATCGCCGCCGCAACCGGAGAGCAGTCCCAGCGCCAGTAAAAACACAAGCGCGATCATACACGAAAACAAACTCCATTTCTTGCCCAGCATGACATCCTCTTTCAGGAAATGAGATGGTCGAAGCGAATCACAACTACGTTAAAACAGTTTAATCGCCCACCGATCCGCTGTCAACATTCGCTTCCACATTCCATGGCGATTGCATTCTATTTTCCAAGTTTTAGAATGGCGCTCCAAATGGGAGTAGAGTCCATAACCAGCGCGCGCAATGTTTTTGCGAATCCGGCTTTTCCCCGTAATCTTTGAAGCAGAGCCAAAAACCTGAGATCTCAGCATCGACGTTAGCAGGGCCGCATTGGGGGACTGAAGCGCGTGTCGATCCTCTTTCAAAGCGGCGTCTTTGATCGAGAATGAGGTTTCGATTGACCAATGGTTCAGATGAATGGAGAATAATGATTGTGCGTCGGCGGGCAAGCTGGATAGAGCATAATGGTTGGTGACCGTTGCAAAGCATGGCGGCGGTATAACCAAGTAAAAGACCGGCCAACTTGTGTCGCTGCCCTTGGCCACGTCTCGGGTCAGGAATACGCTGGAAAGCGTCGAAAAGATCCTGGAAAAGGGAGTCGATTAAAAAAGAGAACGATCCGCTGAAACCGTCATGGCGCGGCTCCTTTCATAATTTTGCGATGGTTTCGTTGGCATGCATGCGCCTTTTCTCACTATAGGATAATCGAAAGGCCAAATTAATTCCCGTAGATCGCTAGAACGCAATCGCCATGGGCGTTGCCTTCAACGGTTGACAAGCTCCGTGAGATTGATGACAATCCTTTCGCGTCTGGCCAGTTTGAACCCGAAAAGGCAAGAAAGGGGATTATTCTTGAAGTCATTGTTTGGATTTGCTTTGCTATGTTGCAGCCTGCTTTGCTTTGGCTGCCGGGATGTCAAACCCTCTGTACCTTCCGATGCGGTCGATGCGTCATGGGCCAATGCGAGCCCGGAGCATATCTATCTTCCTCCTGCTGGCCGGTTGACGACGCCGTTTCTATTGAATCCGAATGGCGAAGGGCTGAAGTCCTGGTGCAAGTCTGCTTCTTCGTCCACAAATACCCCATTTTCTGGCGACGATCTGGCTGCGGATTTTCAAGCGCTGGAATTTGCCCTGATGCGCATGTATCCTTTTCACGAGTCCCGGCGTGAAGCGGAAACGGCCCGGATTCACAGTCTTTTCCAGGCATCCATCGAGCGATTTTCTAAAAGCGGGACGATCTCTTTGGGTGACGCGCTGGGCGACTTTCTCGCCCGCTGGCGCTTTGCGTTCGGGGATCGGCACTTTCAACCGATACACGTCCAGGCGTTGGATCGCGAAATAAGCCGAACCGGTTGGCAACGAAAGTTGCTGCGTCTCGATCTTGCGCCGGATCAAGAAGTTCCGAGTGACATTTCCTGTCGCTGGGAAAAGGACTCCATTGAGGCGCGTTTTCCCCAAATCCCGCAACCCTGGCGGACGCTTGGCGTAACGACTTCCGGCGAGTTGCAATCCATCTGGATGCTGGTTGCGTACAGCGAAACGGCACCACAGGCGATCATTTGCGGGGATCATCGTTATGCCTTGCTTCCGATCTCTGCCGAAGAAACGGCGAAAAAAGAGAATCCGCCTGCTGATCCACCGGTTTATTCATTTGAAATTCAGGGGGATACGGCTTGGATACGGCTTCGCAGTTTTTCTGCCCGCTACGACCGGGAATTATCGCGCTTCGTTCAGGATGCCACCCGGCATCGCCGCCACGCCCGCCTGGTTTTGGATCTGCGTGGAAACGGCGGCGGCAGTAACCGTTATGGGTACGAATGGATCAAGCAGTTGATTTCACATCCTATTGCTCTAGGGCAGGTTTGTCAGAATGTTGGGGCGGATCTTGCGGCATTGCAAGCCAATCAAGCCATTAGACAATGGGTATGCGCTTGCAATGCAAACCAGAACGATACAAAGAGAATTCAATCCTTGAAAGAACAGGCGTGGAGCCAGATGCTCCGAAGCGTCGAAATGTCGTCGCAGCCTGAAGCCCAATGCCACCCCATGGAGTTGCTTGGCGCAGCAGAAAACGACTACAAAGGACAGATCCTGGTGCTTGTCGATCGCCATACCGCCAGTTCAGCGGAAAACATCGTTCTGGCTCTGAAACATCTTGAAAATACCTGGGTTATCGGCGAGCCGACCGGCGGTTTCATCGAAGCCGGGGAACTCGGTTTCGCACTTCTGCCGCGCAGCGGACTTGCCTGGGGAATCCCGACCAAGCGCTTCGATTTCAGCGGGTTGCCGATTCGAGCGGAAGCAGTGGGGTTGCCGGTGGATGTGGTTCTACCTGATCCAACTCGGGAACGAATCCAGTCCTTGAAGCGGTCTCTTTTAAGCGGAAATGGTACAGCACGTTGATGATTACCAGATTGCTTCTCTCGCGTTAAACATCTATGACGAAACCAGTAAAGATTTCGGGATAATAACCGACAATTATAAGTGAGGGTTTCTATTAATCGAATTGGAAGATCCGTTCCTGAATCGCAAGACCGAAGGGGAAAAGATGCAACGCATTCGCAGTATGGCGGAAAAAGTCAAAGCCAGTCGCACCTTTGGTTGGGTGACAGGCGCCGATACCGCCCCGGATACGCCTTGGTTGCTGTATTTGTCGCCGACCAATTACTGCAACCTGCGTTGCGCCGTCTGCGCCCGGCACGAAACCATGCGAAAAGATCGTGGTTTCATGACCTTACAGACCTTGCAGACGATTCTTCCCAAGCTGCCCGACAGCATTTCCAAAATCTATTTCCAAAAGCAGGGCGAACCGCTGATGAATCCGGATATTGTCGAAATCATTCGACAAACCCGGCAGCGCTTTCCCAATGCCCGGCTGCACATGCATACCAACGGCATTTTGATGACCCCCGAACTGGCGCAGGAATTGGTGCCACTTTTGGATTTCGTCGCCTTCAGCATCAGCGGCATCACCGAAGACGTTTACAGCGCTTGTCATGGACGGCCACGCATGCAGCGCGCGCTTGACGGCTTGCAGGCTTTTTTGCAAGTGCGGCGCGACATGGAACGCTGGGACAGCAACGTGGTGATCGACTACGTGCATCAGCAGGGCAATCGCAGCGAAACGGAAGAACGGGTCGCAGCCTTTTTCAGGAGTCATTATCCCGGTTTGAATTCGGTGGATTTCCACTGGACGGACAGCTTTCAGGACAGCATCGAGGAAGCCAGCTTGAATATGCACCAACAACTGGACGAAACCAGCTTCCCGCGTTGCGTTTTTCCCTGGAGCGCGTTTACGGTACTGCACGACGGTCGAACTGATTACTGTTTTGTGGAACCGAGTGAAAACGTCTTGTGGCCCAGTCTTTTGGAACATGATTTCGACTATTGCTGGAACGGGCCGCAGGCCACGGCCTTCCGTGCCGCGATGGTGGCGGGAAAATTCAAGGAGATGGAACAGCAGGGCTTTGGCTGTCGCCGTTGCGCCTGGCTGTGGAGTACGCAGGCCCAGCGTCCCGATCTGCTCGGTATCGACTACGATAAGCAGTCGCCTTTGATGGAAGACATCATTCCGGCAGACGCGGAGGATCTGGGCATTCTGGCGCTAAAAGAATTTGAGATGGGGCGTTTTCCGGCGGCCTTGGGGCATCTGGACTGGGCGCTGTCGCAAACCGAGGACGACGCGTTACAAACGCTGTTGAACGAATGGAAAGAGCATTGTCACCGGGCCTTGAAGCAATGCTGGCCGCGCCCGGACTGGGTGGAGGCGCTGGCACGCAAAGGGCGGCACCCGGCGGACATGCGCGCACGTTACGAACGCTTTGGATATGGGTTGGAGTTGGCCAAGCAAGTGAAATCTCTCGACAACGAGCCGGGAAACGATAAGGAGCGCTGAAATGGATTTTCTAACCGTCAAGCCGGAAGAATGGCTGACTGAAACGCATCTGACCGAGCAGGGGCGCGAAGTGCGCCGGGCATACTGGGAATTCTGTGAATATTTCGACCGGCTCGGGCTGCAATCGCAGCACTCGGCGCGTTCCAAGTATTTTCTGCAATATGTCAATTACTGGACCTTGCCCGACGGTTATGCCTTGCCGCCGCACACGATCAATCTGTGCGTCAACAATACCTGCAATTTGAAATGCAGTTATTGCGATTTCGGCATGGATCGCGACGACACTTTTTACTACAAGTACAACGTCGTCGATGACAGCCGCAATATCGAACTGGATTTCGATGCGCTCAAATCGATGGTCGATCAAGTGGCCTGGAGCCGCCCGATCGTCCGTGCTTCCTACCGCGAGCCGATGTTATACAAGCATTTGATTCCACTGTTGGAATACACGAAAAGCCGCCAGATGCCCTTCTGGCTTTTAACCAACGGATTCAACCTCAAGCGGCATGCGCGGCGCATGGTGGAATTGGATATCGATTCGGTGCGGCTGAGTCTGGATGGACCGGAGGAAACCCACGACGAAGTCTGCCGGGTGCCGGGCGCATTCCGCAAGATGATCGACGGCGTAAAGGAACTGATCGCCGCCCGTCGCGAACTGAACACCCGCACGCAGATCGGGTTCTATTTCACCATCACGCATCTGAACTACAACCACATCCTCGATACGGTGCAGGCGCTGGAGAAGGAAGGCATTTTAAAGGACGTTTTCGTAAGCTTCCACTGGCTATTGTACACCACGGAAGAAATGGCGCGTGAACACAACGAACTGCATGCACAAGTCAGTGCGCCGGTTGAGGAATCGACCGTACAGAGCGTGCACCTGGATCAGATCGATCTTGGTGAAATGAGCAGACAGGCGAAACTTGTAGAGGAAAAGTACCCGGAGAGTGAAGGCTACCGCATTCATTTCCGTCCCAATTTCGAACTCGAACACCTGCTCAAATACGTGCAAACCAATGACTTCCCGGTGGACAATCCGCGCTGCCGGGTGCTATGGTACGATCTGACGGTCAATCCCAGCGGGGACGTACGGGCGTTTCATCATTGCCTGTTGCCGCCAACCGGAAATATCTATAACGACAAGATTATGGATATCTGGAACGGCGAGGTCATGCGGGAACAACGGCGCAACTTGCAACACTATGGTGCTTATCGGGGTTGCGCCCGCTGCTGGGGACTGTACAGCCTGCTGGAAGATCAACGCCGGGCCAAGGAAATCGAGAAAGGCTCTACAAAATAGGAGAGGCCACGATGTCCGAACTGCAAGCGCGTATCATCGAGCAAATCCGCCTCAACCGCATCAGCACTACGGAAATCGCCGACTGCATGAATAAAAGCGGTGCAATCTCCGGAATACGACCGCTGACGGCAGGGCACTTTCGCGTCGGACCGGTTTTCTTTGCTTACGCCTACAACCAGACCAATTACGAATTACACGAACAATTGCGAGAGCTTCCATACGGGCACATCGTCATTGCCGAAGCGCTCGACTGCGAACAGCGCGCCCTGTTCGGTTCGTTGGTGTCGAAATACATCATGCTCTACCGCAAAGCCGAGGCTATCGTCACCGACGGCTACCTGCGTGACGCATCTCGCTTGATAAAGGAACGTTGGCCGATCTGGTGCAAGGACGTCACCCCGATCGGCTGTTTCAACCGCAAAAGCGACACGCCCGCACCGGAAGCCTGGTTGCAACAGCGGCGCGAACTTTACGAGGGAGCCATCGCCGTCTGCGACGATTCCGGCGTGGTGGTCATCCCGCAGAAACTTCAAACCGAGGAATTCCTGGAGAAGCTGGCGTTTATCGAAAAGCAGGAGGACATCTGGTTTTTCTGTATCGACACGCTCAAATGGGACACCTTCCGCACCGTCTGCAAGAAGGAATACAAAAACGATCCCGACCTCATGAAACTGATCGATCCCGGCGAGCCAAATGATGACTAAACTGCTGGTTCTGGGAGGAGGCTTGTTTCTGGCGGATTCGGTGCGACGGATTTCCGAAGCCGGATTCCACGTTGTCTGCGCCGACAAAAACCCGCAGGCTCCCGCCTTCGCCTTTGCTAAGGAGCGTTGTCTGGCCGACATTTCCGATCCACAAGCGATTTTAACCGCTGCCAGAGAACATGCGGTCGATGGCATCATGCCGCTAAACGATTTCGCCACACCTTCCGCCGCCTATGCTGCCGCTCAACTCGGATTGCCCGGCATCGACGAAGGCACCGCAAAGCGCGCTACCGATAAAGGTCTGATGCGTCAAGAGTGGAAGCAGGCAGGGCTCACTCAGCCCGATTTTCGCCTGGTGATGGATGAGGCGCAGGCGCAGCAAGCCGCTTGTGAAATCGGTTTCCCCTGTCTCATCAAACCCGCCTACAGCGGCGGTGGCGGACGCGGCATCCTGATCATCAAGCAGGAAGAAGCGGTTTCCAAGGCGTACCGGCTGGCACGGCGTTTTGCGCTCAACGGGCGCGTGCTGATCGAGCAATATATCGAAGGCATCGAAATGACCGTGGAATCGATGACGGATCACGGCGAAACGTTTGTACTGGCTATGAGTGACAAGATCAAGCCGCCGCTTCTTTCGCGCGTGGCGACCGATCTGTTCTATCCCGCTCAATTCGATGAAGACATTTTAAAGCGCGCGGAAGAACTTGCCATTCAGGCCGTGAATGCGCTTGGCATCAACATCGGCGCGGCGCATACGGAATTGATCGTTACGGAAGCAGGCGAAATTCATTTGGTGGAATGCGGCGCGCGTGGCGGCGGCGGACATATCTTCTCGCATATCGTGCAATGGTGCTCCGGCGTAAACATGCCTGTACAATGGGCGCGGCAATTGACCGGGCAACAGGCCGACATCCAACCGACTTGTAACCGTGCGGCCATTTATCACTTCTTCTGTCCCGAACCGGGTCTGCTGGTAGATATCCACGGCCTGGACCAGGCCGCCAAACTGCCGGGCGTGGCTGCGATCGGCGCTTTGCGGCAGCCAGGCGAGAGCATCCCGGAACTGGCGAACAGCCTGCAACGCAGCGGTTATCTGGTTGTATTGACACAAACGCGGAGTCAGGCGGAGGATTGCCTGCGGCAGGTGGAGGAACTCGTGCGCTTCGAAGTGGCACCACCGGACGATCAACCAACTAAGCCGGTCGTCGAGAATCACCTGGGAGGCGGGCGATGAGCGGCTCTGCGAAACGCATCGATTCCATTACGCATCTTACGCCGGATGGAAACTGGTTCGGTACGCAGCACGACGCCTCGTTGTCGCGGCTGCTAACCGAAATGGATGCGGCGCAAATCGAACGTGCGGTGGTGGTGGCGCTGGCGGATCACATCGAAAACGAATTCGTTTTGAATGCCTGCGCCCAGCATGACGATCGCCTGATCGCCGGAGTGAGTTTCAACCCGGCGGCGTATGAAAACGAAGACGCCGCCCGGCGCGCTTTTCAGCAGGAAATCAAACCGTTATGTGCGCCCGTTTTAAAGCTGCATCCGCGCTTGAACGGTTACGACCCATTGGATACGCGCTGTATGGCGTTGTATGAGGAACTGTGCGACTGGGAACGTCCTCCGGCCATCTGGCTGGATACGCTATTCCATTCGCGGCGCGTACACCTGTCGAAAACGCCGGTGGAGAGCATTCATCAGTTGATCACGAATTTCGAAAAACTGACCTTCGTTTTATTGCACGGCTGCGCCTCGCAACTGCTGCACTGCTACGAAGCGATTCGGGATTGTCCCAACGCCTACCTGGATCTCTCGCTGATATTGCCGCGCTATTTCGAAAGCTCCATCCGGGCGGATATCCGCCAGTTGCTCTTCCTTTTCGACCGTCGCCTGATCTGGGGTTCGGATATGCCCGAATATACACCGAATCAAGCGCTGAACTGTCTGTTCGAAATCGCCGAGGGGCTGGAGCAGGAAAAATTGGAAAACGTACTGGGGCGCAATCTGGCTGCACTATTAAACCTTACGGAGTCTCATGAACGATAAACTCACACAAGCCGAACAACTCTTTTCGCAGGGAAAGTTAACCGAAGCGGTTCACTTGCTTCGGAGTTTACTGAAAGAGCAACCCGACAGCGCCGAAGCCTATAACGGTCTGGGAACGATATTGTGGCAGCAGGGAGAGGTGGAGCAGGCCACACAGGCATTGCAGCAGGCGCTTTCGTTGCAACCCGGAAACAAGGACGCCGCTCTGAATCTGGCGGAAGTGCTGAAAGTGCAGGAGCGTTTGGGTGACGCCGTAAAGCCGCTTGCACTCTGCTTAGAGCAGCATCCCGGCGATGCGGAATTGAGCGATCTTCTCCGGCAGGCGCAGGCCGTCAACTCGTCCCAACCCAAAATTATAAAACGAAATTTCAGCGACGACGATCCACTCGGAGGCGCACGGGTGCTGCATGCTCCCTTTGAAATTGCCGGTGTGATGGGCCGTTTCTCCCGCCTGTTGCGCGAGCATGGGGTGAACGCCACCAGCGCGAATTATTATGGTTCCTGGCTCAACTATCATTGCGATGTCAATTTAAACGTCAACGCCCTGCCGGAAAAGGAAGCGGTGGCGAAGGTGGATGAGTTCGCCAGGCGGGCTATGGACGAGTACGATATTTTTCATTTTCATTTCGCACAATCCCTGTACCTGGACATGCACGAACTGCCGGAACTGAAAGAGCGGGGTAAGAAAATCCTCTTCTCTTTCTGGGGCAGCGACAGTCGTTCCGTAGAAGTCATCTTTTATCATCAGGCCCGATTCTTGGGCTACGATCCCCCTGCGCCCTACTTTCACAATTGGGAGCAGTTTCTGCGAATGAAGTACATGAACCAGTACGCGGATGTCTTTCTGGGCATTACCTGTCTGCCGCGCTATCTGTTTTTTCCTGGTTTTGCGGATACGAAGGAATGGTCACTGGAAGAAAAACAGCGCTTGCAACGGGAGTATCCCATCGATAAAGATCCGGAAAAGCTGTATGTATTGCACGCACCATCGGCGAACTGGAAGAAAGGCTCGCAGCTGATTCTGGATGTGCTGGAGCAATTGAAGAAGAAGGGGCTGCCGATCGAAGTGTTGTATGTTTCGCAGGTCGCCCCCGATGAAGCCCGCAGGTTGTACGCTCACGCGGATGTGGCTGTAGACCAGGTCTCCATCGGCACGTTTGGGCTTTTCGGTATCGAAATGATGTGCTGGGAAACTCCCTTGATCGTCTACTCGACGGAAGAGCTGAATCGCGACCGCGAAGATCCCCCGATCCTGCCGATCGAGAAGCGAAACGATCTGGTCGCCACCATTGAGCGTTGTGTTGAAATGAAGCGCAGTGGTGAACTGGGCCAACTCGGAGCGAAAAGCCGGGAATGGGCGGTGTCGCAAACCGACGCCCGCGACACGATTCCGGAGCACATCAAGATCTACCAGACTCTGTTGGACGGAAAACCGGTGAAGCAGCACGTCGATCTCGACTGGTTCCGGCAGGAAGCGTTGCTGTTAAAAGGGGAGAAAAACGACTTCTACCGCTACATGATCGAATCGGGTGCATTCGCAGCCTTGGGACACAACGTTTCGGCATATGATAAGCGGCTGTATACATAAGTGGTTTCGCGCGGCAATGCGCGGTGAAATCTGAACTGATGGTGGGGGCTGAAACGTTTTTGCGAAATCTCTTTCTAAGAAATCGAGTGAATCTGTGAAAACGCATTATCCAGATGGGAAATTGCGTTTTATTGGACCTAATCGCTTTTTTATACTACTTTAGACACAGCATTTTTCGATTTCATCCACAGTTCAGATTGTGGTAGCAATATACTGAATTACAAGAAATTACAAAACGTGATTTTTGCAATAGCGGGTGTTTTCGAAACTCATAAAAATCCAAACTGCGAGGCGATGTATATGTCCAGTCGAAATCCCCATACTTCTATCCAAGATGAGGTTATTCTTTCTATTATGCCGCCTTTCAATCTGGATGGTTTTTGTCCGATTCCAGTCGGATTGTGTATCGTCCTGCAACAACTTCACAACGATGGAATCGATTCCCGTATGGTTCTAGTACCAGACTTTCCATCTCCTCCGGATGATCTAATCTTGCAATGTGCGTACGGGTTCTTTTTAGAATCGAAAGAAGCGGAGGAATTAGAGCGAGTTACCAATGAGTTGATTGAGCGGCATTCGGAATTAGTGGAACGCATTCTTCAAACATTGCTGGCTGGAAATCAGCATATCTTCGGATTCTCGGTTTGGATCAACAACGCCTATTTCACGATGGCAATCGCCCGGCTTCTGAAACAAAGGAGACCGGAATCCATTATTGTGCTGGGCGGTCCCCATGCCATGTATGCGCCCGAGATGTTGCAAGAAAATACGATTGACGCTGTCATGCACGGATTCAATCAAACGGACCCGGCAGACATTTTCGACTTTCTCATGAATGAGGAAAAGACGTTATCAGCTCCGTTGCCCGGTGTCTGGTTCAATGAAAGGTACCATGATCGTATTAATTTCAAGGAGGGTACGGACGCTTCAACTGCAAAGCGCTGGCTTTCTTCTCTCCCTATGATTGAGTACCAAAAGATCTTGCCATTATTCAAACCGGATGAAATTGCACTAGTACCTTTTCTGCTTACACTTGGATGTCCAAGAAATTGCGGATTTTGTTTAAATAAGACGCTTTATTCTCATACGGTACAAGGTGATCCAAAAACAATAGTTGAAGCACTTCGTTATGTAAGAAAATCTTGGACCGAACAGTATGGTCGAAGCTTAAAGGATCTTGTTTTTATTTTCGCAGATGCAGCAATCAATAGTTACCCCAAGAATCTTGACAGGCTGTGCGAGTTGATCATTGAGGAGCACTGGGAGGATTGCATTTTCGAGCGTGTGAACATTATTGCAAATGAAAGCATAACACCGGAACGTGCAAAATTATTGGCACAGGCGGGATTTATCAGCTTCAATATCGGACTGGAAAGCGGGTCGGATCGGGTGCGTCGCGCAATGCGAAAACCGGGCAATGTCGAGTCGGTAAGAAACGTGCTATTGACACTTGCCGAAGCCTGCGGATCGGCTTTGAATATCGCGCTGGATGTCATCATCGGTTGGCCGGATGAAACGGAAGCCGAATTCTATGACACCATTAAGTTTTTGGAATGGGCGCTAAATAACGGGTTGGTTCACAGAATCAACATTATGCCGTTGATACGGGTGAAGAACCAACCGATGGATTGGTCCTGTGCGCAGGATAACCACTTGGGATTTGCATGGCAGGCAGACAGTCCGGCGGGTTCCCCTGAAATCCGCTATCGGCGCTTGATCCATTTTATCTCGCATTTCCATAACCGGTTGGTCAGCATGAACAATGATGAACTGGTCAATAAATTTGCAGCCCATATTATTGAATCTTCCATGGTTCCAGAACTGCCGGATCTCTTTTCCATTCGGCAGAAAGCTCTCGGCTCCACCCGTTTGCGGTCCGATGCCGCCAATTCTGCCGTTTCCGGGCAGATTTGGGATTGGGTGATGGCAGAATCGGAAGGAGACGGGAAATCCTCCCAGATTCCAACCTATGCCAGGGCTTTGACCTATTTGCTGGATCCAGGTTTTTATCCTGACCGCACTTTTGGCAGGCACGTCATATCGAATTTAGAATTTCATCCCCATGACAATAGCATGACCATGAGTTTGACTCCTTGTCGTGGTGCGGAAACAATACGCGAAGAGTGGCGTCTTAGAATCATCGATGCGAACAAACCGGATGAAGACTGCATGGTGAAAATCGGTAAAATCGGATTGTCGATTCTGGCGCAAGATGGTATCCAGCAACTGGCGTTACCGGTGGAAATCCAATCATTCATTAAATACTTGAAGATCCTGGATAAGTTAGATATTTTGTAACCGTCGTCACGGTAGGTGTTCAGTGCGTTGAATGGGTTGGAGAACGCGATCGCTTTCTCTCTTCTCTTTTTTAATCGACTCCCTTTTCCAGGATCTTTTCGACGCTTTCCAGCGTATTCCCGACCCGAGACGTGGCCAAGGGCAGCGACACAAGTTGGCCGGTCTTTTACTTGGTTATACCGCCGCCATGCTTTGCAACGGTCACCAACCATTATGCTCTATCCAGCTTGCCCGCCGACGCACAATCATTATTCTCCATACATCTGAACCATTGGTCAATCGAAACCTCATTCTCGATCAAAGCCGCCGCTTTGAAAGAGGATCGACACGCGCTTCAGTCCCCCAATGCGGTCCTGCTAACGTCGATGCTGAGATCTCAGGTTTTGGCTCTGCTTCAAAGATTACGGGGAAAAGCCGGATTCGCAAAAACATTGCGCGCGCTGGCTATGGACTCTACTCCCATTTGGAGCGCCATTCTAAAACTTGGAAAATAGAATGCAATCGCCATGAGTAGTCCCCAGTTTTGCGAAAATCTACCTTGACTTATGGTGGGATGTCGTTCAATGCGACAATGGCATCCGAGAGGGGATAGACGGCGACGGCCAGCACGGCGGCTCCCAGCCGGGCGAGGTTCATGGCGCGGTTATACGCCGTATCCTGTCGCATGTTGCGATCCAGTCCCGACTTTTCGGCCAACGCACCATAGGCGCAAAGAAAGAGATACGCCAGCACCAGCGCGCACCAGCGCCGATCCTCCCTCTCGGGTGCGGCCAATCTCGAATCGGCAAATCCCAATCCCCACTTTCGGTTTTTCAAGTCGCGAAACATCTCCTCGATCCACATTCGCCGCTGATACAAGCGCACGATTTTCGGCGGGATACGATCCAGATTGGTGGCCAGAAACCACGGCTGTTTCGCTTCCTGGCTTCACGTACTGACAAGACGAACCTGCGTAGGATTTTCTTTACTCAATAGCATATTCCCCCAATCTCGACTCTTGGCTCCGCGAGTGACGGGTAAGTCCTTCAAGGCGCGATAATACTAGGCATTTTCGATATATACGGAACCGGACATCCGTTGCACATACCCCCATCCCCATTTTTGTATATCCCTGATCCAACGGGTATTTCCAAAACCACGATCGGCAATCAGAATCAGGTCTTTACGAAAGGGAAACATCGCATGAATCGCCCACAGCGTTTCGCGTTCAACCGCTTTCATGCCCCCCTCCCCACTTTTGACATAGATGGTCTTCCACCAGATCGGCATGGCGCGACCATCCCTCGGCAAAGCCGCCGCCAAGGTTTGGAAGGAGCCGTAAACCGTCCAGTCCAGCAAGATCACGACCGGCGCGTTATGGGGAGTCAGAAGGTGGGCAAGGCTCAGATGAAGGCTTTCGATTTCCAAACGTTTGTTACGGAAGAAACGCCAGACACGCTTTATCGCGTGCTTGGCCGTGGTGTGACCGGGTAGCATGCGACCCAGGGACAAAACGCCGACACCTCGCATCTGAAGCGCTGAATATACGATGACGGCCAGCGTTTTCTGACGAGATCGACGCTTTGGCTTTACATTTTCAACAATCCAATCCAGAATACGATTCGGGCCGAGCATGAAACACCTCCTAAACTGGGAATTCAGCAACCCAAAGGTATCTTATGTCTCGGCCTTTTCAAAATGACTGGGGACTACTCAGGCCTAGGACCTATCCCATAACGACATCACGTTGACAAAATAGGCGTTCCGTGTGAGAATCTCTGCGGTAATTGGAAACACCAGTAGATGCAGTACAAACAACAGGGGAAAACCGATGAAGGGCTTGCGCAGCAGAAAAGGCGAAGGTCTGATACAAGTGTTGGTGTGGGTGGTGATTCTGGCGTTGATCGTGATCGCCGCCATTCAAATCGTTCCTGCACTATTCGATCGTTACGAACTGGGATTGGCGCAGACCAATACGCTGAAACACGTCAACGTCAACAGCTCCGACGAAGAGGTTCGCGCCGTTCTGCATAACGCTTATAAAACCTTGAAGCTGCTGGAAGAATATTCCCCAGCCGATGTTGAAATTACACGCCGCTACGAACTGGTGTCCCTGCGCTACGAATGGAACATCGATCTAGGCATTCCGTTCACATCGATCACCTATCCATTGACGTTTTCCGTGGAGCATGACAGCGGCGATTTGTAATACACCGGATTTGTAGTGGTTCTTTAATGAATTTATCGATACCCACCAGGATGTCATTGTCCGCGCAGGCGGACAATCTATTGATTTTTATTAAGAACCTGAATTGCCTGCCTTCGCAGGCAATGACATAAGCATCGCTAAGATCAAATAAACCGGTAATAGAGTAGGTACTACTCATTTCTGTCCATCGAATAATCACGATGTGCCATGGTCTCACGGAATGGAAATTCCGGGAGGCCGTGTGTAACTTATTGAAGACACACAGCCTTCCACGATCTTCGATCGCGTAAGACTATGGCACACATTATTCAAATTAATGGCTAAAAATGATTAAGAACCGCTATAAAAAGCTCAGTAGATCGGACGAAGCTGCGTGCCCGGATAATAGTGGTTTAGAATCGCTTTGTAGCCGTAGCCCTGATTGGCCATTCCCGCCGCGCCCCACTGACACATGCCGACGCCATGCCCCAGACCTTTACCGGTAAACGTGACCAGACCACGTACCACTTTGAAACTGAAGGCCGTGCTTTTAAGGCGACCGTAACCGACCCGCTTGCGTACCTCCTCACCGGAGAGAATTTTGACTTGCCCTCCATAATGAAAACGGAATTTCTGCACGCGGCCAGACTCGTCGCGCTGAATGATATCGAAGGTGAAATTCTTTCGATAGGAACTGGGGATTTCCAGCTTGCGAGCCAGTTCGCTTTTCTTGATTTTGGTGCTCCAGCGATAGGAAGGCGATTTGCTACAGGTATTGCAGGTTACGCCGGAAAGATATTCGGGGCCTGGTTTGCCCTTCCACACATCACTTGAGTTGGTGGTGTGCCCGCCGCAGGTGGAGTGATAGTAGGCTTCCGCGATCTGATTGCGATAGGTCAGCACCTGCCCCTTGGTTTTGTCCACCGCCAGCCGGGCGCTGTCGTCCTCGGCCAGATAGCCGCCGTACACCTGATCCAGCGCCGTGGCTCCCATATCGCAGATCGGTTTGGGCTGGTTGATCTTGCGGAAAATGGCGTAAGTACGCGCCGCGACGGCCTGGGCTTTTTTGGCTTCGATGGGCCAGCTTTTCAAGCATTCCTTGTTGATCAGACCGTAGAGATACTGCTCCAAGAGCACGTCGTTGACCAGGATCAGCTTTTCGGGGGAATGAGGATCGCGGATCGCGATCATATCCTCGCGGAAAACGCGGCCATTGTAGCGCAGCCAGTTGTTGGTGGAGCGAATGCGCAGGCGCGAGGTTTCGAAGCGCTTGCCATCGACGGCCACCCCGCCGTTGTTGATTTTCAGCGTGTGAATGCGTTTGCCTTCGCTTTGATGGACCAGCAGGCCCAGTTCATCGTCGAAGAAGTGCAGGGACTGTCCCTCTACCTGCACGGAAGGGAGGCTGTCGGTAATGCAGATGCTGATGTGGCTCAAGCGGGCTTCCTGCGCCTGGGCAGGCATGGCTAGTACGCCGGAGAGGAAAAGGAATCCAAGCAGAGAGCCCCACAACGGATTGTTACGATGGATACGTTTCATCCACTCAATATATAGGTGGGACTCGGTCAGCGCAAGAGAATGTTTGTGCTGAGGGGGATGGGCAAGATTAAGGATCGTGGGGGATTGCAATCCAGCTCGAAATGTTTCGGTTCAGGATATAATCCACATCTGTCCGGTTAACTTTAACGCAAACCACAGTAACTATCCAGTATCTTTAACAAAAACACCTCTTTCAATGTGCTTGCGATAGATTTTCGTTCTCGTGCAAAATGGACTTGTTTTCCATGACCCATTTGCAGGAGGAGCATATGCCTCAAACTGTCTTTTCGCAAGTACTTGATTACTTGCCCAATTGGCATTTCAGACGTTGTGTCCACCGCTATCAGGGGAACAAGCGCATTCGTACCTTTTCCTGCATGGATCAATTCATCTGCATGGCATTCGCGCAGTTGTCTTACAGGGAAAGTCTGCGCGACATCGAAGCGACCTTGCGTGCGTTGGGATCAAAACTCTACCGAATGGGGGTTCGAGGAAAAGTATCTCGAAGTACACTGGCCGACGCCAACGAGCACCGCGACTGGCGTATATACGAAGATCTCGCGCAACCTCTGATACGGCGCGCTCGCACACTGTATGCGGACGAAAAGCTCGGCGTCGATCTGGATGCCACCGCTTACGCTCTGGACACCACGGCCATCGATTTGAGTTTGTCTCTTTTTCCCTGGGCCAAATTTACACGTCACTATGGATCGCTCCGACTGCATACGCAGATGGATCTGCGCGGACGAATTCCTACCTTTATTTCCATTACAGACGGTAAAAGCCAGGACAAGCGTCTGCTGGATATTCTGCCCCTGGAAGCGGGTGCTTTTTACATCATGGATCGCGGATATCTGGATTACAAGCGGATGTATAAAATCAATCAAGCAGGAGCTTTCTTTATTCTTAGAGCACGAAAGGATACGCACACAAAAAAGATTTATTCTCGTCCTGTTGATAAAAGCACAGGTTTGAGAACAGACCAAACCGTTTCTCTTGTTGATCGCGCTTCCCTCAAGCGTTACCCCGACCAGTTGCGGCGTATCAATTACACCGATCCGGAATCGAAAAGCCGATTTGTCTGGCTGACCAACGCTTTCGATCTGCCATCGGAAACGATTCCGGACTTGTATCGGCTTCGTTGGAGCATCGAAGTGTTTTTCAAATGGATCAAGCAGAATCTACGCATCAAGGCGTTCTACGGGACCAGTGCCAACGCGGTGAAAACGCAGGTATGGATTTCGATAACAGTTTACCTTTTAGTGGCGATTTTGAAAAAGGATCTGAATCTCGAGCACAGTTTGATGACGATTCTACAGATTTTGAGCGTCACACTTTTCGAGGAAAGCCCCATTTTACAGGTACTGAAGGCAAATGGTGATTCAGCGAAATCCCCCCCTTTCGGTAAACAGTTGGAATTATTCAATAGTTAACCGGACAGATGTGGATATAATCCTGATCCATCGCAAGAGATACTGTCCCGACCATGAAGACAAACGCAAGGAGCAGGACGGGAGCCCACAGCTGTCCCGCTAACTTCCAGGTTCAGCGCTACAACTACTTATTATTACAGATTGAATTTGTGATTATCAGGTGTCCGCGATAGTTTTTCTGCATTTCGAATAGTCAAGAAATGCAGGAGATCAAAATGACACAGACTGTCTTTTCGCAAGTGCTCGACTATTTGCCGGATCGCCATTTCCGCCGTTGTGTCAATCGCTATCAGGGGAACAAGCGCATTCGTACCTTTTCCTGTATGGATCAATTCATTTGCATGGCATTTGCCCAGCTGGCCTACCGCGAAAGCCTGCGCGATATTGAAGCGACCTTGCGGGCTATTCAGCTGAAACTTTATCACATGGGTCTGCGTGGAAAAGTCTCTCGCAACACACTGGCCAGAGCGAATGAAAAACGCGACTGGCGCATTTACGCAGATCTCGCTCAGCCCCTGATACGGCGCGCCCGCGCGCTGTATGCGGACGAGAAGCTCGCCGTCGACCTAGACGCCACCACCTACGCGCTCGACACGACAGCGATTGATTTGAGTTTGTCGCTTTTTCCATGGGCCAAATTCACGCGATACAATGGATCATTGCGTCTTCACACGCAAATGGACCTTCGCGGAC
Organism: Myxococcota bacterium; assembly: GCA_965140415.1. Classification (GTDB taxonomy): domain Bacteria; phylum Myxococcota_A; class SURF-8; order SURF-8; family SURF-8. The sequence goes on along the minus strand of OZ223209.1, from coordinate 80,056 downwards.
GGATTCCCGCCTTTATTTCCATTACGGACGGCAAGAGCCATGACAAGCGTTTACTGGATATTCTGCCTTTGGAAGCGGGCGCATTTTATATCATGGATCGCGGTTATGTCGATTACGGACGCATGCATCGCATCCATCGGGCGGGAGCCTTCTTCATTCTTAGAGCCAGCAAGAACACCAGCACAAAGCGAATCTATTCACACCCCATCGACAAGAGCTTGGGATTGCGCGCCGATCAGACCGTGAGCTTCGTGGACCGTGCTTCCATTCGACGCTATCCGGATCATGTGCGGCGAATCAACTACATCGATCCAGAATCGAACACCCGATTTGTCTGGCTGACCAACAACTTTGATCTTTCTTCGGAAACGATTCCGGACTTGTACCGGCTGCGGTGGAGTATCGAAGTGTTTTTCAAATGGATCAAACAGAATCTGCGAATCAAGGCGTTTTACGGTCGCAGCGCCAATGCGGTAAAGACACAAGTGTGGATTTCGATTACGGTTTATCTGTTGGTTGCGATTCTGAAAAAGGATCTGAATCTCGAGCACAGTTTGATGACGATTCTACAGATTTTAAGCGTCACGCTTTTCGAGGAAAGCCCCATTTTACAGGTGCTAAAGGCAAACGCCTCCCTGCCTACCAATATCCCTTTTGGTAAGCAGTTGGAATTATTCAATAGTTAACGGGACAGCTGTGGACGGGAGCCATGCTCCAACATGAGAAATAAAAAAACATCACCATAAAAAAGAAACGGCCCCCTTGCTGCAACAGCGAAGGGGACCGTGATACATCATGAAACTACTTGCTGCTCGGATCGACCAGTTCCACCAGGGTCGTTACCGCTACGCCGGTGCCGCCTTTGGGCAAGTGACCGACTTCGCCGGTATGGAAGGCCGGACCGGCAATGTCCAGATGCGCGAAGGGCGCTTTTTCTACGAAATTGGACAAGAACAGACCCGCCGTGATGGCACCGCCCCAACGACTGCCGACGTTCTTCATATCTGCAATCGGCGACTTGAGCAGCTTTTTCAGCCGCTTGTTCATCGGCATACGCCAGGCATCTTCACCCGCGCGCTCGAACGCGCTTTCGATGTCGGCGGCCAGTTTATCATCCGCGCTGAAGACACCGACGGTTTCCTCGCCCAGCGCCACCACGCAGGCGCCGGTCAACGTCGCCACGTCCACTATGCAGGCCGGTTTGAAGCTTTCGCCATACGTCAGCGCATCCGCCAACGTCAGGCGGCCTTCCGCGTCGGTGTTCATCACTTCCACCGTTTTCCCGGACATCGAGGTGTAGATGTCGCCAACGCGATACGCCCCGGAACCGATCATGTTCTCACAGGCGGCCACAATGCCGATGACCTTGCGTTTCACGCCCAATCTAGCAATGGCCGTCAACGCACCGACGACCGCCGCCGAGCCGGACATGTCGCATTTCATCGTTTCCATGCCGGAGGAAGGTTTCAGCGAATAGCCGCCCGAATCGTACATCAGGCCCTTGCCGACCAGTACGATGGGTTTGCCTGTTGCGTTTTTCGGATTGTGCGTCAGCGTGATCAAACGCGGCGGATTCTTGCTGCCGCGCGCCACCGCCAGAAATAGTCCCATACCACGCTTTTTGATCTGCGCTTCGTTTTCGACCTTGCACTGCAAGCCGTTGGCTTTGGCGACTTTCTGCACCTGCGAAGCGAAGATCTGGGGCGTCATGCTTTCAGCCGGTTCGTTGACCAGATCGCGCGCCAGGTTGGTGGATTCACCCAGCGCAACGCCGCGAGCGATCGCTGCCTTGGCCACGGCAGGTGTCGGCTTGTGTGCGCCTGCGCCTATTAGCAGCAGCTTTTTCAGCGCGGTCTTTGTCGCCTTGGCATCGGCATCGGTAAAATATTTATCGAAACGATAGCCGCCGCAGAGTACGCCCTGGGTCAGCTTGGCAAAGAGCACGTTCGTTTTGGCTTCCGGGGCGAAGTCGCACCAGATCGCCAGAGTGGACACGGCTTTGGAGCGGTAGCGGTTGGCCAGCTTGTGACCCATGTCCCAGAGATCTTCCGGGTTGGGAGTTTCCTTGGCATCCACAGCGGTGAGAGCCACCCGGTCGAAGGAGAAGGAGCCGGGGCACTGCTGCACGAAACTCGAACCGGCCTTGGCTTTGAACTGAGCTTTTTTCGTTCGCCGGAACAATTCGCCAGCCAGCGCTTCGTTCAACTGTTTCAACTCGGGACGTTTTTCCCAGTTCTTGCTTACCGGAATCACCAGGACATCAGCCTTGACGCCCATCAACTCCGATTTCTGATAACTCACCTGCATGCATGCCTCTCTTTCTAGTTCGTCGTCATTCAATGCAGCGGCAAAATACCTGTTTCCACTCGTCTTGCACAACACCTTACGCGAGACTTCCGTTTTTCGCAACCGCTTTAGGTGGTTGTGGTCGTAACCTTTTATAGAAAGCTTTTTTTAAAGAGTCCGGTCGAATGGAATGCTTCCCATGGTTTTGCTTGCGTGATTCCATGGCAAAGCGCTACACTGGCGCTACGGGAATTCATCCTGATCTTAGGAGGCGCACTGTGGAAGTAAACAACATCCTGGTTGTGGACGACGAAGAAAACATCCGGCACATGCTGTCGTTGGTGCTGAAGAAGGAAGGCTTTGAGTGCGCCGATGCCAGCAACGGCCAGGAAGCGCTTGCGTTGCTTAAAGAACGCAGTTTCGATATCGTGCTGTGCGATATCAACATGCCCAAGATGAGCGGCACGGAACTGTTGCAACAGGCGCGCAAACACAACATTCATTCCACCTTCATCATGATTACCGCCTACGGCTCTGTCGAGGGCGCCATCGACGCCATGAAGCATGGCGCCTACGATTACCTGAACAAGCCCTTCCGCCCGGACGAAGTCGTGCTGACCATTCGCAAGGCCCAGGAACGCGAACGCCTTGCTCGGGAAAACCTGGCGCTGAAACGGCGCTTGCAGGAAGACTACGACTTTGCCCGTATCATCAGTAACGATGACGCCATGCACAAGCTGTTCAAGATGGCGCAGAAGGTCGCCAAGTTTACAAGCACGGTGCTGATTACCGGAGACAGTGGCACGGGTAAGGAACTGCTGGCGCGCGCCGTTCATACCGTCAGCGGACGGGAAAACCATAAATTCGTGGCGGTGAACTGCGGCGCGATCCCGGAAAACCTGATCGAAAGCGAGTTGTTCGGTCACGAAAAAGGCGCGTTCACAGACGCGATCCGGCAGCGCAAGGGACTGTTCGAGGAAGCCGACGGCGGTACGATGCTGCTGGATGAAATCGGGGAATTGCCTCAGGTCTTGCAGGTCAAGCTGTTGCGCGTGTTGCAGGAAGGCGAAGTGCGTCGCGTCGGCGGGGAACGGGCGATCAAGGTGGACGTTCGGATCATCGCAGCCACCGTGAAGGATTTGAACGAGCAGGTGAAAAAGGGCTTGTTCCGCGAAGACCTGTTTTATCGCCTGAACGTGGTGCATCTTCATATGCCGCCGTTACGGGAACGCAGGGGCGATATTCCGTTACTGGTCGATCACTTCCTCAACCGTTTCAACGAACGGCTGGGCGTGGGAATCCATGAAGTCAATAGCAACGCATTGGAATCGCTGGAAAAATACCATTGGCCGGGCAATGTCCGCGAATTGGAAAATACCATCGAACGCGCCATGGTGCTTTGCGACGGGCATGAAATCACGTTAGACGATCTACCCGCCAAGATCACGGAATTCCAGCCGAATTACAAACTGGAACTACCGGAAAGCAACCTGTCGGTCAAAAAAGCCGTATACAAAATCGAAAACGATCTGATTCGCAAGGCGTTAAAGAAAACCGGCGGCAATCGCACGGCGGCGGCCAAACTGCTGGAGATCAGTCATCGTGCCTTACTGTACAAAATCAAGGAATATCAGATCGAAGCGTGAAGCGATTTGTTTCTCTAAAACACCCGATTAATCCGTTGACTCCCGTTTTGCCCGGGGTAGAATGGCACCCGAAATCAGGGATGCGTCACCCCCGCACAGGGTGCTTCGTCCCTGGAGTTGATGGCCATCATGTGTGCGAAATTTCAACGAGGGTGTAATATGAAAACGACGAAAGCGATTGTGAAGGCCAAAGCGGAAAGAGGCGGACTCGAATTTCGCGAGGTGCCCGTTGCCGAGCCCGCGCCGGGCGAAGTGCTGCTGAAAAACCGCGCCGTGGCGATTTGCGGCACCGATCTGCATATCTACAACTGGGACGCCTGGAGCCAGAGCCGCGTCAACGTCCCCACCATCATCGGACATGAATTCGCCGCCGAAGTCGCCGCCGTAGGCGAGGACGTTCACAGCGTGCAGGTGGGCGACTACGTCAGCGGCGAAGGTCACCTGGTCTGCGGACTCTGCGACAACTGCCGCACGGGAAACGGGCACGTCTGCTACAACTGGAAGGGGCTGGGCTACGACGTCGATGGCGTGTTCCGCGAATATTTCACCTTTCCGGAAATGAACCTGTGGAAAAACGACGAAAGCACGCCCGCCGCTTTCGCGGCCATTCAAGATCCCCTGGGCAATGCGGTGCATACCGTATTCCGCACGGATTGCGTGGCGAAGAAGGTGGCGGTCTTCGGTCTGGGACCGGTTGGGCTGCTGGCGGTGGCGGTATTGCGCGCCATCGGAGCGGCGGAAATCTTTGCTTTCGACTGGGATAATCCCTACCGGCAGCGACTGGGTAAGGAAGTAGGCGCACACCATGCGGTGCTGTCCAAGCACACCGATCCGCGCGAGTACATCATGGAGCACACCGACGGACATGGCGTGGACGTGGTGCTGGAGATCGCCGGAACGCCTGCCGCCATTCAAACCGCGCTCAAAGTCGTTAAAACCGGCGGGAACGTCGTATTGCTGGGGATTCCGAATGCGGAAGTCAGCATGAACATCGCGCAGGATGTAGTCTTCAACGCCATCAGCATTCACGGCGTCTGCGGGCGGCGCATCTGGGATAGCTGGTTCAAGATGCGCGGACTGTTGCGTTCCGGGCAGTTGAACGTCGCCCCGATCGTTACCCATGAATTCGCCTTCGAGGATTACGAAAAAGGATTTGAGTTGATGCAAAGCGGCGAATGCGGCAAAGTGGTGTTAAACTTCTAGCCGTCGCCAAAATTGGTAAGCAAAAGGAGAGGTCATGTACGGAAAGTTCAAGGAACAGTTGATCGGAGAACTCAACGACATCAGCGAGGCCGGGCTTTGGAAAGGGGAGCGTGTGATCCAGTCGCCGCAGAGCGCGGAGATTCACGTACCCAAAGGCAAAGTGATCAACATGTGCGCCAACAACTACCTGGGTCTCTCCAATAGCGAGTTGTTGATCGAAGCGGCCAAGACCGCCATGGAAGAGCGCGGTTTCGGCATGAGTTCCGTGCGCTTTATCTGCGGCACATTGGATCTGCATAAAGAACTCGAAAAGGCGATCTCGACATTCCTTCAAATGGACGACGCCATCCTGTACTGTTCCTGCTTCGACGCCAACGGCGGTCTGTTCGAAACGCTGTTGACGGAAGAGGACGCCATCATTTCCGACGAACTGAACCACGCTTCGATCATCGACGGCGTTCGCCTGTGCAAGGCGCAGCGCTACCGCTACAAGAATTCGGACATGGCGGATCTGGAAGCCAAGTTGCAGGAAGCCGACGCCAAGGGCGTTCGCAATAAAATGATCGCCACCGATGGCGTCTTTTCGATGGACGGCTACATCGCCAAGCTCGATGAAATCTGCGATCTGGCGGAGAAATACGACGCGCTCGTGATGGTGGACGATTCGCACGCCACCGGCTTTGTCGGTAAGACCGGGCGCGGCACGCCGGAATATCGTAACGTCATGGGCCGAGTGGACATCATCACCTCGACCTTCGGCAAGGCCATGGGCGGCGCCAGCGGAGGCTTTACCGCCGCGCATAAGGAGATCGTCGAGAAGCTGCGCCAGCGTTCCCGCCCTTACCTGTTCAGTAACGCCCTGGCTCCGATGATCGCGGCTGGCACATTGGGATGCATCGACATCCTGATGGAATCCACCGAGCTGCGCGACAAGCTGGAACGCAATACGCGCTACTTCCGCGAGAAAATGGCCACCACCGGCTTCGACATCCTGCCCGGCGAGCATCCCATTACCCCGGTGATGCTGGGCGACGCCAAGCTGGCGATGGACTTTGCCGACTTGATGCTGGAAGAAGGCGTGTACGTCATCGGCTTCAGCTATCCGGTCGTTCCCAAGGGCAAGGCGCGCATTCGCACGCAGATTTCGGCGGCGCACGACATCGAGCATCTGGACCGCGCCATCGAAGCCTTCGTCAAGGTCGGCAAGCAGCTGGATGTGATCCGCTAGTCACTTCATTCTCAAATCAATTTCCATGCGGGCAGGGTTTTTACTCTGCCCGTTTCTCCTTGGTCGTTTCAAATTTCCCGCCCCTACAAATTCGGCTATTGATATTTCTAGTTGACTCCCATTTCTGTATTGGCCTACACTGACTGCATTCACTGACATTTCAGAGCGGAAGACAGCGGCGAAACGATTCTCCTTGCACGGTCATGGTCCGCTGGATTTGCGAAAGGAGAAACCATGGGAAAATTCGTCGCGCTTTCAATACTGATCATACTTTGCTGGATGCCTCTAGCGCATGCCCAGGACGATTCCTCTACTGACGCTCCAGAAAACACCCCACCGGTCACCGAAACGAGGACAGACACCGCCACGGTTACTCCTGAAACCGAGCAACCACCCAGCGCCCCTGCTGCTGCAACAGAAGAAAGCGCAGACGAGCAGAATAAATCGGAAAGCAGCGAAGAAGAAGTCACCTGGGAAGCCCCGACGGAACCGGAGGATTCGGACGAAACCGATCTTTCGGCGGTGAAGCCCTATCGGCCCGTCACCAAGGATAACGTGTTTTCCGTTTTGCCGATTGGTGTGGTCTTTGCCGGGCCCTGTTTGTCCTACACGCGCACCTTTCATGAAAACGTGACCGGAAGTTTCAGCTTTATTTATACTCCTCCCGTTTTAAGCGACGCACACGATCTCGGTGGAGAATTCGCACTGCAATTCTGGCTGCATCGGCGCGCCAACAACGGATGGTTTTTTGGACCCTACTTTCAGGCGGGTACCTCTTTTGGCGATGATGACAAGGTAGTGAGCATCATTTACCTGGTGCCGGGCATGCAGTTTGGATATCGCTGGATCTTCGAAAACGGGTTTACCACTTCAGTAGGCGGGGGCACCGGCTGGGGATTCGTCATACAGGAAGACGCCTGCCCCTCCGGTTATAGCTGCAAAACCATCGGCTCCGGCTTTAAAGTGAAATTACTGTTCGATCTGGGGTATGCCTGGTAAAAGGCAACAAGAAAGACGATAAAATCAGCTCTTCAAGATCGAGCGGGATTGCATCCCGCTTGAAACGTTACGGATCAGGATGCAATCCACATCTGTCCGGTTAACTTTAACGCAAACCACAGTAACTATCCAGTATCTTTAACAAAAACACCTCTTTCAATGTGCTTGCGATAGATTTTCGTTCTCGTGCAAAATGGACTTGTTTTCCATGACCCATTTGCAGGAGGAGCATATGCCTCAAACTGTCTTTTCGCAAGTACTTGATTACTTGCCCAATTGGCATTTCAGACGTTGTGTCCACCGCTATCAGGGGAACAAGCGCATTCGTACCTTTTCCTGCATGGATCAATTCATCTGCATGGCATTCGCGCAGTTGTCTTACAGGGAAAGTCTGCGCGACATCGAAGCGACCTTGCGTGCGTTGGGATCAAAACTCTACCGAATGGGGGTTCGAGGAAAAGTATCTCGAAGTACACTGGCCGACGCCAACGAGCACCGCGACTGGCGTATATACGAAGATCTCGCGCAACCTCTGATACGGCGCGCTCGCACACTGTATGCGGACGAAAAGCTCGGCGTCGATCTGGATGCCACCGCTTACGCTCTGGACACCACGGCCATCGATTTGAGTTTGTCTCTTTTTCCCTGGGCCAAATTTACACGTCACTATGGATCGCTCCGACTGCATACGCAGATGGATCTGCGCGGACGAATTCCTACCTTTATTTCCATTACAGACGGTAAAAGCCAGGACAAGCGTCTGCTGGATATTCTGCCCCTGGAAGCGGGTGCTTTTTACATCATGGATCGCGGATATCTGGATTACAAGCGGATGTATAAAATCAATCAAGCAGGAGCTTTCTTTATTCTTAGAGCACGAAAGGATACGCACACAAAAAAGATTTATTCTCGTCCTGTTGATAAAAGCACAGGTTTGAGAACAGACCAAACCGTTTCTCTTGTTGATCGCGCTTCCCTCAAGCGTTACCCCGACCAGTTGCGGCGTATCAATTACACCGATCCGGAATCGAAAAGCCGATTTGTCTGGCTGACCAACGCTTTCGATCTGCCATCGGAAACGATTCCGGACTTGTATCGGCTTCGTTGGAGCATCGAAGTGTTTTTCAAATGGATCAAGCAGAATCTACGCATCAAGGCGTTCTACGGGACCAGTGCCAACGCGGTGAAAACGCAGGTATGGATTTCGATAACAGTTTACCTTTTAGTGGCGATTTTGAAAAAGGATCTGAATCTCGAGCACAGTTTGATGACGATTCTACAGATTTTGAGCGTCACACTTTTCGAGGAAAGCCCCATTTTACAGGTACTGAAGGCAAATGGTGATTCAGCGAAATCCCCCCCTTTCGGTAAACAGTTGGAATTATTCAATAGTTAACCGGACAGATGTGGATGCAATCCTGATCCATCGAAGATAGACAAACGGTTGGAGCAGGACAGGAGCCCATGCTCCAACATGAAAATCCGACCTCCATTACATAGCGAGCAACGAGTTAATCAGCTCCAGTCCACTACCTGCCGCACCAGTTTCTTGATCCCCTTGGCGACATAGGCAATCGACGGTCCCAGCATGTAAGCCGGGGTGGTTACGATCTTGTGTGCCGGATCGACGACGATCTCATCTACCGTGCAGTCTGCGTGACGCGCGCCGGTGGCTTCGAGTCCCGCCGCTGTGGCGCTGTCGTTTCCGATTGTCAGCGTGACGCCGGTTTCTCCCAGCATACGCGCGGCGATCACCGGGGCGATGCAGATAAAGCCCATCGGTTTCTTTTGTACGTGCATACCCAGCACCAGCCGCGCCACTTCCGGATGGACGTCGCAGGCGGGGCCTTTGGTGGCCCAGTCGCACAGGTTCTTGGCCGCACCAAAACCGCCGGGGAAGATCAGGCCGTCCAGTTCGTCGGGTTGTACCGTGGCGATATCGCAGATTTCCGTTCTGGCGATACGTGCCGATTCGGCCAGCACGTTGCGCGCGTCATTGGCCGGTTGCTTGTGGGCATGGTCGATAGGCTCCACGATTTCGGTGTCGGGAGCCATGCAGCGAATCTCAACGCCCAGCGCGTCGAGATAAAGCAGGGTTAACGTGGCTTCGTGAATTTCCGTGCCGTCCAAAAAACCGCAGCCGGACAGCACCACACCGATGGTTGCCATTTTTCCCTCCCGTGTTGAAGAATCAGATACACTGCCCGTTGGAGCAGGTTTCTTCGTCGGCGCAGGTTTCGATATTGGACCACTGCGTTCCGTCGAAGGAGCACATCTGCACCACGTTACCGCTGCACTGACGCTGCCAGGGCGTACAGACCGCCGTGGCGATGCAGTCGGCCATGGCGCAGTTGGTGCCGACGTACTGCCCGCAGGAACAGACTTCCGTGCTTCCGCAGTTTTTCACCGGCACCCAGCCGCTGCCGTCCTGGGCGCATTTTTCTACGGCGTTGCCGTTGCAGCGATAGTAGTTGGCCGTGCATTCACCACCGGCGACACAGATGCCGTCTTCACATTCCTGGCTGGCGGCACAGTACATCAGGCTCCAGTCGGTGCCTTCGGAGTTGCAGGTGGCTACGGCGTTTCGGCCTTCCAGATCACACAGGCGCATACCCGGATCGCAGATCAATTTCGGACCGCACCAGGCATCGGGAAGTTGTTCGACGCAGGTGCCGCTGAGGCAGGGATCGTCTACGCGCCATTCCATGCCGTCGTCCGAGCAGAGCTGTACCTGGTTGGAATAACAGCGATAGTCTCCCGCGCGGCAGATCGGTTCCGGCTCCGGTTCCAGTTCCGGCTCCAGTTCCAAATCCGGGTCGCCGTCGACACATTCCACGCAACGCTCGTTTTCGCAACCGCATTCACAAACCTGGCTCAAGCGGAAATCCCAGACGCCGTTTTTCTTCTGGCAGGTCTGTAATTCGTCGCCGCGACAGCGGATGTCGTTGATATCGCAGTTTTGAACCGCCGCCTCCGCCTGATCGTCGTCGCCGTCGGTAATTGTTGCCGCTTTGCACAGTCCGGTGACTTCGCCGGTGGGAATTTCGCAGACTTCGGTAGCAAGGCAATCGTTATCCTGCATGCAGACCAGCGAGACGCACTGGCCGTTTAAACAACGGTTGTTGCTATCGCAGTCGGCATCGAGTGTGCATTCGAATTCGTCCTCGCTGCTGGAGGAGCATTGAGTAGCACCAAGCAGCATCAAGCCGCACAATGCAAACGACATCATAACCAGGGACAGGCGACGCATCTTGCTTCCCTTTCTACGGAATCCAATGACAAATGTGGCGAGTGCCAAAGCTTTACAACCTGTAATTGTACCGCGAACCGGCGAAAAGAGGCAACCGATTTCGAAGAAATTGAAAAAGTCTCTCCCAACACCGAATTTCCGTTATCTCTTCATGATGATGAATTATGTTCGAAGATTAGTTCAACAAGCAACTGTACGGGCTAGTCTTATTGGGAAATCCCATCGGATATTCGAATGCCGCTTCTCAAGCAGGGGTCATCGGCAACACGTACCACAAAACGCACAAGAAATGGAAGATGCTGCCTGCCAGTACGAAAAGATGCCAGATGGTGTGACTGTAAGGTAGTTTCTTCCAAAGGTAAAACACGACACCCAGTGTGTAACTCAAGCCCCCCAGCGCCAGCCAGATAAAACCTGAAAACGGAATGACATCCAAAAGCGGGTCGATGGCAATCAGAGCCAGCCAGCCCATGCCGACGTAAAAGAAGACGGAAACCACGCGCAGCTTATCAAGGAAAAAGACTTTGAAAGTGATCCCTGCGATGGCACAAGCCCAGATCAGGCCAAAGAGCGTCCAGCCCCATCCGCCGCGCAAAGAAACCAGGGTGAATGGTGTATAGGTTCCTGCAATCAATAGGAAAATGGCAGAATGATCCAGCAGATGGAAGATCCTTTTAAGCGTGGGATTCGTGAAACTGTGATACAGCGTAGACATCAAATATAGAATGACCAGCGTTGCGCCGTAGATGCTGAAACTGACGATGCGCCAGACGTCGCCGTGCAGCCCGGCCAGAGTTACCAGAATGACCAGTGCCGCAGCGCTCAGTCCGGTGCCGATGCCATGAGTGATGGCGTTGGCAATTTCCTCTCCCACTGTCTGTTGACGAACGGAGCGCGTTGTCATGTTACTACTTCCTTTAATAACCGGAGCGATTCCGGTCGTATTGACACGATAGGCTGATGCCGGTCAGCTAAGATAATCCCCATGCCGTCACGTATTGGAGATTCTCCCCCCGCTTCGATGCATTATCTCCTGCTGCGATCTAAATCACCACACGCGCGCAACGCGGATCGGCTTTGCTGCCCTGCTTCGTGCCGCGCTGCTTAAAACCTTCTTCCACACGCCGGATGATCTCGTTTTTGTTCTCGTCCCAATTGGGAGCCAGGATGTAGGCTCGCGGCGCATCGGCCACCAGCCGTTGAATTTTGATGCGCCAGGGCAGCACCTCCAGGCAATCCAGCAGTACCGGCAGATAGTCGTTGAAAGACTCGAAGAGTTTGATTTTTCCCTGGTACCAGGGCGCTTCCATGGGGGATTGCCTGTAGATCTGCAAATGATGAACCTTGATGGAATCCAGTGGCAATTCCGCCAACTTGCGGAAGGTAGCGAGCATCATTTCCGGCGTTTCGCCCGGCAGCCCCAGAATGACGTGCGCCGCGACCGGCAGTTTGCGCCGATGAGCCTGGATCACGGCCTTTTCGAAGCAGGCGTAATCATGCCCGCGATTGATGCGTTCGAGTGTGCAGTTGTGGATGCTTTGCAGACCGAATTCCAAAAAGACGGGTTTGCGCATGGAGCGAGCGGCCAGGATGTCCAGCAGGTTTTCGGGTATCTGGTCGGGACGTGTGGAGATGATCACCCCTTTTACCTTGGGATGCAGAAACGCTTCGTTGTAGCGATCCAATAGCCAGGACAACTGCCCGGCAGTGTTGGTTTCGTTCTGGAAATACGCTAGAAACAGATCGGTTTTGTAGCGCTTGCCGCAGGCTAAAACCCCGGCGTTCAATTGATCGGTAATCGATCCAAGCGCGCCGATGCGGTCGGACATGATCACACCCGGGCGGCAATATAGGCAGCCGGGTGGTTGTTGCTTTCGATGCGGGCAGGGAATGCCCAGATCCAAAGAGAGCTTAACGGTACGCCCGCCAAAGCGCATACGCAAATAACTGTTATAACTATTGAAATGTGTTGGTGCGGGAGTGGCTTGCATGGAATCGGCTCGCAGTCCGGGTTCACAATGTCAGCGAAAGACTCGATCTATTTTAAAGTTCCCTCAGTACAATCCCTGTACGTGGGAACGCAGCACCAGCACATACCAGTGACCGTCGTGTTCGACTAAACGCGAGAAATGCAGACTCACCGCGCCGTCGGAAGAATGCGCCGTACCTTCGACGTAGGGCAGCGGCCCGCTGGTGGCAGTGCCGGGATAGGTGCCTTCGTTTTCGATTTCGAAGTAGCCGAATACACTGGGAGTGACCAGCATGCGTTCGAATTCGGGCAGCACGGCGTCGTCGCCAAGCGCCTGACAGGCGCGCCCGGAGATTTTGTTGTCGCTGAAATATAGGGCGATGCGTTCTTCACCGAAGTACAGATCGCTGGCGCAGGTCAAAGCCTGCTGCTTGGTTTCGTAAAAAAGCCATTCCGCCAGCCCAGCCGCGCTGGTGGTTTCCACCGTCGGCGGAACATCGCCGGTATCGTCGATTTCTTCGCCGTCCGAGCCACAGGCCGTTACCAGCAATAAAACCAGCACGAGCAAAATCATATTGCCCGAAAACAAGCGGAACCAACGATGAAATACGTTTTCCATTGACATCAACCCGTCACTCCTTACACTACAACCTATCGACTATTGAGTTTTCATTTCGAAATTTAAGGGAGCCGTCTATGACCCTACGATCTACCGCGTTTATTCTGTTGCTGATCGCCAGTTTGATTGCGTTTTCCGGCTGTAAAACCGGTCAGGACCAGTTGAAATTGTTCGATAAAGCCCTGAAAGGCTATAACAGCCGCCTGCAATTCAAACAACTCATGAAGGCCGCCGACTATATCGAAACGGAAAAACGCCCGGACTTCTTAGACGATATGGAGCTGACGCTCGAAAAGAAAAACATCATCAATATCGAGATCCGCTCGGTGACGATGAACGAGGATAAAACCGAAGCCACCGTCAAAATCGTTCGCGAATTATACGACAACTCCTCTTTCGAGGTGAAAAAGGAACCGGTCAACCAGACCTGGAAGCGCATCAACGGCAAGTGGGTGCTCTCCGACGGAGATTTCTAAACACCCGCCGCCCTGCTCCGGTTTAAGAACGATCTAGAACGGAATGTCGTCGTCGTCCAACTGATTGCCGCCAAAGGGATCTTCGGGCAAGGGTGGCTCGTTGCTGCTGGAGCGACCACCACCGCCGCCTTCGCGACGATCCAGGAATTGGAAATCGCGCGCCACGACTTCCGTCGTGTAGCGATCCTGACCGTTTTTATCCTGCCATTTGCGCGTTTGCAAACGTCCTTCGATATAGACTTTGCTGCCTTTTTTCATATATTCCGCAGCCACTTCACCGCGTCGTCCCCAAACGACGATGCGATGCCATTCGGTACGTTCCTGGCGATCGTCGCCCTGGCCCCAGCTTTCGCTGGTCGCGATGGAAAACTGGCAGACAGCCTGTCCCGATCCGGTATAGCGAAGTTCCGGGTCGCGTCCTAGATTTCCGATCAAGATGACCTTGTTTACACTGCTCATCCCTTAATCCTCCGATGGGGTTTCATGAACGTTGGAAGTGTAACAGGATTGTCCGTGCTGTCAAGACGCGCCGGGCGGATTAATCGCACTTTCCGCGAAGGAGTCGATTGGGGTAGGACATATTCTGTCAGTTCGATTCTGTTTTTAATATCATAGTAGGATGGGCATTTGCCATGCCCATCACATTAAAACGATTGGATTGATGGGCAAAACAATTGCCCATCCTACTCGCTACATCCATATCGCCGTCTGTCGGAGTATCGACTTCCAAATCGCCGTCTGTTGGAATATCAACTTCTTCATCCCCATCGGGAGGATTGACTTCCATATCACCGTCTGTCTGAATGTCACCGTCTCTCACACAGCGGACATAGTCGTCGCTGTCTGTGTAATTCAAGTCCACGAGAGCGTAGCTGAAGAGAACTTTCCACGCGCGGTTCTCTTTGTCTTCGATAGCGGACGATGACTTATACGAACCACATGGACCCTCCATCTCATCCGGCCAGTAACAGCCATCGGCGGGACCATTGCTACCAGTGCAACCGTTACAATTCTCCTGGCAGGACAGCGACAGGCAGCCGTTATCCTGAATCGTACAATCTCCACCCGTCTTTGTTTCAGAGCAACCCCGAATCAGGGAGCGGAGTTGACCGATCGTGGGTAAGCGCCAATCGTCGTGACCATCCAAGTTCAGATTGGCACAGTATTCCTTTGCACACTCCCAATTCATTTTGTTATCGGCAGGCGGATTTTGCCAGACGAGATCGGAGGCCGAGTCGTACCAGGGTTCTCCTGTTGCTGCGCTGTCGTTGGCATAATCGCAAACGATTCCATCCGACGTGTCGGCATCCATATCGCCGTCGGTGAAGTCGGGTATTTCAGCGACACAGGTGCAACTGGACGATGTGGTTGTGTGCCCGTATTCATCCGTAACCGTTAGAGTTTTTTGGTGGGTAATCAGTCCCGAACAGCAAGGCAGCATTTTACAGCTTTCGTTGAGCTTGGCGCATTGCTCGTTATCGCAGCCACCCAAACCGGCCAGCAGAACAAAGAGAAACGCAACTGGGACAAGGCAGGATATCCGGTGTTTCACAAGACACTCCTTTTCCTTTACTGAAAAGCGATATGCTATGACAACGCCAACATAATACAATCCAAGTCATGAAAGAGTCAATTTTTGTCATTGTTAGAGCAGGCGGACAGTTCCGTTTGTGTTTTGTGCAATGGATTACGGGTCAAGCCCGGAATGACAGAGAAGAGACTAAACTTGTAGAACAAACGAAAAAACGCCTGTAAAGCTACGAGTCTGTGAGCTCTACAGGCGCAACACGGGGAGGGAGACAATCGGGCGCGGCAGGCCAATGCACCAAGTCTGCCGCTAAAGGGGATTATTGACCGGCCATCAAGACTTCCTTGGCACGGTTCTGCATGAACAAGCGGCAACCAGGATTGTACTGGCAGAGCTTGTCGTATTGGTAACGAGGTCCGGGCGCGGCGTAGTGATGAGCAGGGCGCTCCATTTTTACCTGCCTATACGCAGGGGCTTTCTGAGTGGTGAACGCCGGGAAAACCAGAATGGCGGCCAGCAGAAACGGCAATAGTTTTTTCATGACATCCTCCGTTCATGTTCCAATGTTCAAAGCTCAAGCACATCTCAATAGTAAATAAGATTTTATTGTTTGTCAATAAATTAATGTCGATTATTGAAAACATCTTCCTTGGGCTTTTGATTGGTGGTGGAGAGCTTTTCGACGGATCAGGATTGTATCTTGATCCGAAATGTTACGCGCGGGATGCAATCCCGCACGATCCAAATGCAAGTGGGAATCGGATACCCCATACCACAAAGCGCACGGCTCTTGATCTTCCATGCGACGCGGGGTAAGGTGGGGCTGAAAGGAGGACGAGATGTCCCAAGCCGATAAAGCCGTCGTTCTATTAAGCGGCGGTATCGACAGCAGCACCGCTCTGGCCATCGCTCGCGATGAGGGATACGCCTGCTACGCCTTGTCGTTCGACTACGGCCAGCGCCACCAGGTGGAATTGCAGGCCGCCGAGCGCGTCGCCAGGCAACTGGGTGCGGTCGATCATGCCGTGATTCGTTTCGACCTGCGCCGTTTCGGCGGCTCGGCGTTGACAGCCGATATCGAGGTTCCCAAAGACAGCTACAACGAAAACGCCAACGATATTCCCATTACCTACGTTCCGGCACGCAACACGATTTTTCTTTCCTTCGCGCTGGGCTGGGCGGAAGTACTGGGGGCTTTCGATCTGTTCATTGGCGTAACGGCGGTGGATTACAGCGGCTACCCGGATTGCCGCCCGGACTTCATCCGCGCTTTCGAACAGACTGCCAATCTCGGCACGCGCGCAGGCCGTGAAGACGAGCGTGGCTTTCAGGTGCACACACCGTTGATCGACTGGCAAAAGCAGCGCATCATCCAGCAGGGAGTCGAGTTGGGGCTGGATTACGGGCTGACGCATTCCTGCTACGATCCGACTCCCGAAGGGCTGGCCTGCGGTCGTTGCGATAGCTGCCTGATCCGCAAGCAGGGCTTTTTACAGGCAGGGGTGGACGATCCGACGCGCTATGCGAGGCAGTCATGAGTTATCGGATCAAGGAGAGTTTCTATTCGATTCAGGGCGAAGGCCATCGTGTAGGCCGGGCGGCGGTGTTCTGCCGTTTCAGCGGTTGCAACCTGTGGTCGGGCAAAGCCGAGGACAGCGGCAACTCCTCCTGTCCGCACTGTGATACGGATTTCGTCGGTGTGGACGGCGAAGGCGGGGGCGAGTTCTCCGATGCCGATGAGTTGGCGCAGCGGTTGATTTCGCTGTGGCCTTCGGTGGGTTCGGGAAGACCCTACCTGGTGTTCACCGGTGGGGAGCCGCTATTGCAACTGGATGCGGCGCTGATCGCCGCCTGCAAGGATGCCGGTTTCGAATTGGGCGTGGAAACCAATGGTACCTGCCGCGCGCCCGATGGATTGGACTGGATCACGGTCAGCCCCAAGCCGAATGCGGCGTTGAAACAGCGCAGCGGCAGCGAATTGAAACTGTTGTATCCGATCGGGCTGGACCCGGCGCAGTACGTCGGTTTGGATTTCAATTATTTCTACCTGCAACCGCTGGACGATGGTCAGGGGCATCGCCACGCCCAGGCGGCGTTGAACTACTGCCTGCAACATCCCACCTGGCGACTTTCCTTGCAGGTTCAAAAAATTCTGGAAGTGAAGTAAGAGCCTACTCGTGCGCGTCCAGCCAATCGGCCATGGGATCGAACACAAGCTCTTGGGCGTAATCCGAAATGAACATGTCGGCGTGCGCCATTTGGATACTGTCGTCACCCGCAGTGATGCTTTGCACGTCCTGTGAGCCGGTCAACTCGCCTGCGGAGAGCGCCACATCGGGCGGCACGATGCCGTCGGCGTTGGCCAGCATCAGAAAGAGTGGATTGTCCACCTGGCCGAAACGCTCGCTCACGTTGACGCCGTCGATGACCAGATCCTTCCGCTTGATCCAGACCGCGATTTCGCGATTCAATTTCGGATTGGGATCTTCGACCGTCTGCGCCAGAATTTCCGGGTGGCTTAAATCGACGATTTCCGGGTGCAGGTAGATCGCCAGCAGCGCGGGAATCTTTTTCATTACCGGCAGCGCATGACGCGCCAGGGTGCGGGTATGCGCGAAGGGAATCATGCCGATCAACGTCGGGGAACTGAAGGCGAATTTCAGCACTGGGTGGATGCTCACCCAGCGAAGCGGCGCACCCATCGTCACGATACTGCCGAGCTTTTCGGTTCCGTGCAGGCTTGCATAGGTATACACCATGGTGCCGCCCAGGCTGCAACCGATGAGATCGACTTTATCCTGTCCGGCACGATTGTTTTCCACGATGTAATCGACGCAGGCCGGCAGATCGATCAGCGACAGTTCCCGCATACCGTAGCAGCGTTTACCGTTGGGACTGCTGCTCTCACCCATGCCGCGCAAGTTCAGCGACCAGACTTCGAAGCCGCGCTGCACCAGGTGCTCTTCCATGGAAATGCCGTTGGGATGATAGCCGAAAATGAAGGCGTTCATACCGTAGCCGGGCACGATGACCAGGGGGCGCTTGTTCTTGTCCAGTGTTTTGGAGTTGTAACGTTGCTGGAGAACGAGCTTCCATCCGTCGCTGGTAGTGATGCGGTGCTGGGTAATGTCCATCGATCCGTTCCTTCATTCGTTGAAATGGGGAAAAAGTATACAGAATTTTGCAAAAGGTCGCCAGCTTTGTGACAAAGCTTCACAAAAAAAAATGAAAAAGCCGATTCGGTTTTTCGGTAGATAGAGGAGTTTATATTACTGATCGGTGATGTCTTTTGTAGCGGCGAGGCGTGAGCCCGCCGAAAAATACTTTCATACGACGAAAGGGTGGCGCGGGCTAAACCCAAGGTTTGCCCGTGTTCTAGATCCACATGGGCAAGCATCGTTTCTCTTCGCTTCGCCCATGCCACCCGTCCAAATCGAAGACCCGGGCACCCACATTCTGTAGTTCAAATCAACGAATAGTGACGATCATTCGGGATAATCGTTACTCTATTGCTCACCCCATGCCGCCTTACTGCGTGCGATGCGTTTGTGAATTTTTTCCCAGGTGTGTGTACCGAGGAAGGATTCGCCATGGCGTTGCAGCATCGAGGCGAACATGTCGAATGGCATGGCAAAGGAAAGCTCGTCGGCTTTGAAGAATTTGCGAGCGGAAGGATCCCAACCACCCACAACGGCTTTGTTCATTCCCTTTCCCAGGTAATGCAGCGGCCAGGCCGCCAGGCTGCCACAACCCGCGCTCCAGGGCGACATCACCACTTCCGGATCATTGGTGACGAAGGCGGCCAGTTGATGCAGTCCGCTAAGCGACTCGGGACGGCAGAAGAACAGTACCAGTTCCGGGGTTTCGTTTTCCGCAAATTGCGTAACGGGTTTGATCACGCAATAGGGTTTGGGCGCGGGGCGCGGATCGACGTATTCGAAGATGCGGCGTAGCGCGTCGGGCGATTCGCAGTAGAATTCGCCTTCCATGTAGCCGGGCGTGCCGCTGGAGACATAACGAATGATCGTCTCTACCTGCGGCTTGTTGAATCCCAGCCAGAACGCCGCGCCGGGACAACCATAGCGCTCGGCGGAGAAATACGCCGTTCCCTGCTTTTTGCGGGCGCGCCAGATATGTCCGATGCTACAGGAGAAACCGCCGAAAACACTTTGCCAGTCGACTTCGTTCTTGGCTTCTTTTTCAATGGTCGGCAATTCCATCGGCTTGGGACTGAAAGCATCTTCCGGTTCCGTGTCGCTGTAAAACAGCCCCATAGGGGATTCGTCCAACCCCAGCGTGGAAAGGAATTCGGGTAGGAGTTCAAGCAGTTGCGCATCCATAAAGCCCTCCCGGTTGCAAGCGGGTTTTCAGATTCAGACGTTCATTCGTCCGCTGTTCGATTTGTAGCACGGCGGAATAGCGGATGCAATGAAGAACACCGCTGGCGGCAAACGCTTTAGCTAGATCTTAAAGAATTTCCACTGATCCTTGTATTTCCGCATGTAGAACTTTTTCGGCTCACTTTTGGGGTCGCATTGCAGATAGATGCGTGTCACCGGTTCCGTTAGAGGATCGCCATCAATTCTAACGACGTCCAACTGTTTCCCTTTCAGGCAGGCGGGAGCCAGTCGTTTTTTGGCGGGAAGATTGTATTTCTTTAAGGATTCTCTAGCCTTGTCGTTGTAACATAGATCCTCGGGATGACAGTACTGTGTCATCCAGTCATCGTATTTCCCATCTTTTAACAGAACGAGACCTTTGTGCAGGACTTCAAATACGCTACCCGGAGCAGGGGTTTGTTTTTCAGCCAAACTCGAACCGGCGATCAAAAGACACAGAAGCACAACGACAGAAATCGAAAAGACTTTCTTGGCCATAATCCATCTCCCTATAGTTACCAATAGATCCGATTACAAATTCAGTATGCATATTTGGGCGAAACTGTCAACATACAAGTGGCATCTGTATTCAGTCTGAATAGAGGCCGGTTAAGTGGACGTTTCGTGAGGTTTTTATCGGCGATGGTAAGGGATTTTTCTAAACGACATCAATGAAATGGAGTAAGATAGAAAGAATATTCATCGTTATCGATGAAATGACGGAACTTCAAGGAGCAGTGCATGGCAGTGGAGACGACACAGGCAGCGAACGATCAACAGATGACTCCGGCTGAAAAACGTCAGGCACGGCTGATCCTCTTTACGGTTGGTGTCGGTACCATGCTTTCCGCCATGGCCGGTTCTACCGTCACCCTGGCTCTACCCGCCATCGGAAGTGAAATGCAAGTGGCGATTGGCCAGGTCAGTTGGGTGATGCTTGCGTTTTTGTTGTCGGTGACGGTCCTACTTCTGATCGCCGGGCGCGCGGGAGATATTTTCGGGCATGCTCGAATTTACCTGATCGGGTTTTTCCTGTTCGGCTTTTCTTCCTTCGCGGCTGGAATGTCGCCGAATCTGTCACTGCTGATCGGCTCGCGTATTCTGCAAGGCATCAGCGGCGCGATGGTCATGGCGACCAGCCCGGCGCTGTTAACGACCACCGTTCCGCCTTCGCAACGAGGCAAGGCGCTGGGAATTCTGGCCACGGGAACCTATGTGGGCCTGACGATCGGTCCGTCATTGGGCGGCGCCTTGATTTCCCTGTTAGGCTGGCGCTGGATTTTCTTCCTGAATATCCCGATTTCCATCATCATTTTCATTATGGGAATGATCTTTCTGCCCCGCTCGCAAAAGGTGCGTCCGGCCCCCTTCGATTTCATCGGTTCGTTGACTCTGATCATCGGCTTGCCCCTGCTTCTGACCGCTATCGGTCAGGGAGAACAATGGGGCTGGTTGAATCCGATGACGTTAGCGATGGC
Source organism: Myxococcota bacterium (assembly GCA_965140415.1). Classification (GTDB taxonomy): domain Bacteria; phylum Myxococcota_A; class SURF-8; order SURF-8; family SURF-8. Next base: position 58,995 of record OZ223209.1, on the reverse strand, counting down.
GGCAGTCGGTCTGGCTTTTCTGGCGTTATTCGTGCGCATTCAATCGCGCCGGGAATTCCCTTTGTTGAACCTGAGCCTTTTCCGCTCCCGCATTTTCTCCGGTTCGGTTATCAGCGCGCTATGCAACTACATTGCACTCTTTATCCAGATGATATTACTTCCATTTTACTTGATGGAAGCGCTTGGAGCGGATGCCAGACACGCCGGATTCGTCCTTACCGCCCAGCCTTTTATCATGGCAATGGTAGCTTCTCCCGCCGGGTGGTTATCCGATCGCATCGGAACACGTCCATTGGCGGTGGCTGGCATGTTGATTCTGACGGTCGGATTGGGTGGCTTGTCCTTCATCGGACCCGATAGTAGCTTGTTGCAGGTGGCGCTTTGGTTAGCGGTAATGGGATTGGGAACCGGAATTTTCATTTCCCCCAACTCCAGCGCGTTGATGGGAGCGGCTCCTAAAACCCAGCAGGGCGTTGCGGGAAGCGTACTGGCCGTGTCGCGTACATTCGGCATGATGGCCGGAGTGGCGCTATCTACGGCATTGTTTCAGGCATTGGGTGGAACAACCGGCGGAAGCTGGCAGCAGGCCGATTTTCACGCTTTGCAACTCACCTTGATGTTTGCGGCGGGAGTTAGTTTTACAGGAGCGATTGCCGCAGGAATGCAAAATCGCTAACGAAATCCGTAGCCTATTTGCCTGTTTGCTCCTTTTCATACATTTTTCATTTGATTTCTTTTATCCGATTGGTACACTCCCCCGGTGTGCAGGGGTTCATATCCTATAATGTTCGATGCACCTAAGTTTTTCCGATCCCCCGTTGCCTGCGATCTTACATGACCGTTGCGACGGGTAAAGAGGGCTCATCGTCGTGCCTGGTTGTTTTGCAATAAAATTACAACGAGAAAACCTGTTCGAAACAAGCCACACTCGTTTCTCCTCTGTGTATGTCTCATCTCGATAATGGAAGGACGTTTCATGCCGCATTCCAAGCTAAGTAAAATGTTAATGTTATTGGTATCTCTCTCCCTGCTCTGGCTTGCAGGCTGTGGCGATTCCGCTCAATCGGAATTGACCGATAGTGCTGTCAAGACCTTACCTGTCGATGCGACATTCGTGCGCGATTACGGAAATTTCGCGCTGTACGAAGACGCCTCGGGGCGCTTGTTCGAGCAGGATACGCAAGGAATGTGGTTGCGGGATGCCTCGCAGATGAAGCAGATTCATCTGCGCCGGGCAACGGAAACGGCACAGACGCAGAGCAAGACCAACCTGCTTTCCCAGGTGGATGGCGCAGCCGGTATTCGACTGCTGCATCATCGAGGAGCGATTACGGACGGTTTCGTCAAGCGTTTGCAGCAGCATGGATTGGTAGTGTTGGATTACATCCCGGAGAATGCCTATGTCGTGTACGATAGCGGCAAGAATCTGGCGGCTGCGCTGGCGGATACGAAAAACGACATCGACTACGCCCGGAACTGGAAACAGGCCGACCGCCTGCATCCGCGCTTGGACAACCAGTGGGGCGAGTTGGATGTTGCGGTGTATGTCGTGCAGCATCCCGGTAACGCCGACACGGTGGAAATCATTAAAAGCAAGGCGCTTGAATTCATCGCCTCCGCCGTCACGATCCGCAATCACAAGATTTACAAGGTCCGCCTGGATTCCGCAACGGTGGGACTATTGACTACCCGCTCGGATGTCTACTGGGTCGAGCCGTATATCAAGCCGAAAATGATGGACGAACGGCAGGATATGATTATGGCCGGTGAGTTGAACTCCGCCGGAACCCAGCCCAGTAATCCCGGTTATCTGTCCTGGCTACAGGCGCGCGGACTGCAAACCGGGCTGAATAACGTCATCGTCGATATCACCGACAGCGGTTGCGACGTCGGTTCGACTACCGGCATGCATCCCGATTTGCAGGGACATGTCGTCTACATCAACAACTATACCAGCGATTCTTCCGGTCACGACATCGACGGCCACGGCACGCTGAATCTTTCCATCGTCGGTGCGTATCCGAATCCGAGCGGTTCCGGCGTACTGGACCCGGCGGGATATCTGTACGGTCTGGGCGTAGCTCCGGGTGTCGGGTTGGCGGCCAGTCGCGTGTTCGACGCCGACGGCTGGGACACCGGCAGCATGACGTTGACTCAGATCGTTACCGCTTCCTATGACGGCGGCGCGCGCATCTCCACCAATAGCTGGGGTAAGTCCAACATGGGCGAATACGATTCGGAAGCGCAGGAATACGATGCGCTTGTACGCGACAGCGACCGCAACGCAGACAACGGCCTGCAACCGATGACGATTCTCTTCTCAGCCGGAAACGACGGCGACGGCGGCCAGTGGGGCAGCGGCGAAACCTTCGAATCCATCGGCGCACCGGGAACCGCGAAAAACGTGATTACCGTTGGCGCGAGCGAAAACTGGCGTCCTACCGGCGATGACGGCTGCGGGCAGACTTCCGCAGGTGCGGACAACGCCAAGGATCTGGCCGACTTCAGCAGTCGCGGCTTCTGTTTGGATGGCCGCCTGAAGCCGGATATCGTCGCACCTGGAACGCATATCCAGGGTGTGGCCTCTTCCGATCCGAACTATCAGGATGTGCAGGGTACCTGCGATGAATACTGGCCCAGCGGCCAGACGCTCTACACCTGGTCTTCCGGCACCAGTCACAGCACACCGGCGGCAGCCGGAACGGCGGCGCTGGTGGCTCACTGGTACAATCAGACTTACGACGTAGAACCCAGCCCGGCGATGATCAAAGCCATCATGTCCAATCACACTTACGATCTGGTCGGCGGAAACACCGGTTACGGTGGTGCGATTCCGAACATTCCGAACAAGTGGGTCGGCTGGGGCGGCATCGACATGTCCGGTATCTTTACCGACGCGCCCCGGATCGTTGCGGATCAGACCGAACTGTTTACACAGACTGGCCAAAGTTTCGAAATGCAGAACCTACGCCCCGCAGACAGTGGGCAGCCGGTCAAGATTACGTTGGCCTTTACCGACGCGCCCGGCGCGACCAGCGGCAATAACTACAACAACGATCTGAACCTTTTGGTTACTCTGGATAACGGCACGCAGTACAAGGGTAATGTCTTTTCGGAAGGCTATAGCGCTACCGGCGGCGATTTCGATGCCAAGAACAACATCGAAGTGGTATTCCTGCCAGTGGGCGGTTACAGCAGCTTTACGGTTGAAGTCATTGCGGCCAACATCAACTCCGACGGCCTGCCCGGTAACGGCGACAGCACCGACCAGGACTTCGCTCTGTACGTGAGCAACGCCCAGGATCGCATCGAGTGCCAGAACAATTCCGACTGCGACGACGACAACCCCTGCACGCTTGAATTCTGCGACAACGACGGCATGTGCACCACCAGTCCGAAATGCGATGACGACAACATCTGCACGCAGAATGTGTGCGATGAGCAGACCGGAGCCTGTAGCTACCCTTCGATTTCCTGCTCCGATAACAATCCCTGTACGGTCGATCTGTGCGAACCCAACGGTGGCTGCTACTATGAAGATGAAACGAACTGCACCGCTTGTGGTGAGGGCGGAAGTTGCTTCGAAGGTCAGTGCATCAGTTGCGACGATCACAACGACTGCACCACCGATAGCTGTAACGTCAGTGGCGGCTGTCAGAACGAAGCGCTCGACGATTGCAGCGCCTGCGGCGAAAGCGGTTCCTGTATCGGCGGAGAGTGCAACTACGGTTCGGATCTGCTGATCGAAGGTTTCGAAAGCGGCCTGCCTTCCGGTGACGGCTGGGAAACCAGCGGCAATGCGGATTGGCAGCAGAGCACGGCGCAGATGTACAGCGGTCTGGCTAGCGCGGCCAGCGGCGACATCGACGACAGCGAAGTCTCAACGCTTTCATTGACCGTTACGTTAAGCGTGGATGGTGAAGTATCCTTCTATCACATGGAAGACACGGAATCGAGTTACGATTATTTACAGTTCCTGGTGGACGGTGAACTCGTTGACGAGTGGGCCGGTTCCAACAACTGGGAACAGTTCACCCATCCGTTGAGCGCAGGCGAGCACGAACTGCAATGGACCTACGACAAGGACGGAAGCCAGTCCGACGGTGCGGACAAGGTCTGGATCGACGACGTGTCCGTTTCCGGCGTGTACAGCGAATGCGACGACGGCAACGCCTGCACCATCGAAAGCAAAGTGGGCAATGTCTGCGTGAGTTGCGGTCTGACCGATGGCACCGATTGCAGCGATGGCAACGAATGCTCGCAAAACGCAACCTGTCAGAGTGGTTCCTGCATCGGCGATCCCTACCCGGATCAAACGCCCTGTACCCCGGACGATTCTCCCTGCACCGGTGATTACTGCATTTCCGGACAATGCGCTCATCCCGCATTGCCCGACAACTCCGCCTGCGAGGACGACGGTAATTCCTGTACGCAGGATTATTGTATTTCCGGAAGCTGCGAGCATCCCGCCGTCGGTAACGGTCTGCCCTGCACGGGCAATGGCGACGGTAACGAATGCACCACCGATTCCTGCCAGAATGGAGCGTGTATCAGCGAAGCACTGGACGATTGCAGCAGTTGCGCCGACGGTCAAAACGTTTGCGTCGGTGGTTATTGCGGTGGACAGGGCGGCCTGCTTTCGGAAGGTTTCGAAGCCAACACCCTGCCAACGGGCTGGACTACAGGTGGAGATGCCAACTGGCTTGTGACGAGCGCTCAAGCCTATGCCGGGTCACGTTCGGCGGTCAACGGCGATATTGGTGACAACCAGATCAGCTGGTTGGAGTTGACGGTCAACCTGATCGAAGCCGGTACGGTCAGCTTCTATCACAGGGAAAGCACCGAATCTTCTTTCGATTACCTCAAGTTCCTGGTGGATGGCCAGCAGATGCAACAATGGGCCGGAACGAACAACTGGTCGCAGTACTCCCGCGCACTCGCTGCCGGAAGTCACGTGCTGCGCTGGGTGTACGATAAAGATGTCAGCCAGTCTTCCGGTGAAGACAGCGTCTGGATCGATCAGGTCGTGGTGACCGGAGCCGGTCAGGATTGTGACGACAGCGAAGCCTGCACCATCGATGGTTATGATGGCAGCGCCTGTGTCCACTGTGCGCTTCCCGAGGGCGCGGACTGTTCCGACGGCCTGTTCTGCAACGGCGTGGAAAGCTGTAGAAGCAGCGTTTGCACGGCGGAAAACGTACCGGTCATCGAAGACGACAATCCCTGCACCGACGATTGGTGCGACGAAGACACCGACACCGTCATGCACCGCTGCGACGACAGTAACAGTTGCGACGACGGTATCTTCTGCAACGGCGTGGCAACCTGCAACAATTGCGCCTGCGTCGCCGCCGAACCGGTCGATTGCGACGATGACAATCCCTGTACCGACGATAGTTGCGATAACCAGGCCGATGCCTGTCAGTATGTCAACAACACCGCCGCGTGTGATGATGGTTTGTGGTGTACGGTCAACGATCAGTGCGCGGGCGGCGAATGCGGTAGCACACCGCGTGATTGCGAGGACAACTTCACTTGCACTGCCGGTCAGTGCAACGAGGATCAGGATCAATGCGAACAGCTTCCGGCGCATGACGGCTGGGCCTGCTACTACGATCATGCCGCCGGTATCGTCGGCGAATGCCTGAACGGTGTTTGTGCGCTGCTCTGCCATTCGAACGCGGATTGCGACGATGAAATAAGCTGTACCCGCGATGTCTGTAATGAGCAAACGGGTACTTGTAGCAACACGCCGGTCGATCTGGCCTGCGATGATAACAATCCCTGCACCGACGATACCTGCGACGCCGCTCTGGATTGCCAGTCGGTCGCCAATGACAACAATGCCTGTGACGACGGCCTCTTCTGCATGACCGGCGATCATTGTTCCAACGGTGTCTGCGTATCGCAGGCCATGGATTGCGACGATGGCTTTACCTGCACCGTCGGTGAGTGTAATGAGGATCTGGATCAATGCGAACAGCTTCCATCGCACGATGGCTGGGCCTGTTACGTGCAGTTCAATCCGCCGGTATTGGGCGAATGCCTTAACGGTAGCTGCATCTGGCGCTGCAATGAAAACGCCGATTGCGATGACAGTATCGGATGCACCATCGACACCTGCGACTCGGCCAGCGGCGAGTGCGTGCATACTCCGGATGATGACGCCTGCGACGACGGCATCGACTGGACGGAAGATAGCTGCGATCCGCAACTGGACTGCCAACATATTGAAGCATCTGGCAACTGCGACAATCCGATCGTGATTCAAGTTTCCAGTGAAACCCATGCTACCCTGGCACAGCACCCCAGCCATCTGGGAGCCTATGCCTCTTCCTGCGGCATCAGCGCGGATGCAAGCGGTTCGGATGTGATCTTCCAACTCGACCTGTTGGAGGGAGACAGTGTGGATATCGTGTTGGCTCCCAACGATTTCGACGCCGGGCTGCTGATTTTAAGCGAATGCGTAGACGGCGCGACCTGTCTTGATGCGGCGGATTCCAATGCGGATTCCGGCGAAGAGCGGCTTACCTTTGTTGCAACCGCCGACGGTCCGGTGCTGATCGTTGTGGAAAACTTCGGCGATCTGGCTACGCCCATTACCGGCGATTTCGTCCTGACTGTAACGTACACTCCCGTTGTGGATGGTGACGTCATTGATGGCGATATTGTGGACGGCGACTTGCCGGTTGATGGTGATTTTGTAGACGGAGACACGCCGGTGGATGGTGACGTCGTGGACGGTGACACACCGGTGGATGGCGATGTCGTGGATGGTGATGTTGTAGACGGAGACACGCCGGTGGATGGTGACGTCGTGGACGGTGACACACCGGTGGATGGCGATGTCGTGGATGGTGATGTTGTAGACGGTGATATGCCGGTAGATGGTGACGTCGTGGACGGCGACACACCGGTGGATGGTGATGTCGTGGACGGCGACACGCCAGTGGATGGTGATGTTGTGGACGGCGACCTTGTAGATGGAGATCTCGTGGTAGATGGGGATCTGATCGACGGCGATCTCATTGTAGATGGCGACACACTTCCCGATGGTGATGATCTGCCGGAAACCTGTACACCGTCGGAGACGATCTGCGACGGCAATGTCGTGATGACCTGCAACGCCGAAGGCGATGGTTGGATTTGGACGAAGGACTGCGACGATCAAGTCTGTATTGGTGGAACCTGTCAGGATGCGCCGGACGGCGATGTGCTTCCGGGTGACGTCGATGCGGATGACGATCAGGGCAGCGGCGGTTCGGGCGGAGGCTGTCAGCAGCAACCATTGCAAGCCGCCTGGCTGTGGCTTGCGCTACTGCTGGCAGGATGCCTTATGCGACGTCGTAAGTCTGTCATTCGGTAGTACTTTTTGTTTTCGTTCTACCCGCCTTTTGCAACGTTCCTGCTGTACCGGTCGCATTGTCGATCAACTGTTGGAGTGATTGCCTGCAAAAGGCGGGTTTTTTATTTCGGAAATTAAGTCTTAAAGTTGAAGCGGGGCACCCGCCCTGCTCCTAATGTTTGTTTTCCAAGTTAGGGGTGCAATGAAACGGGTGTTGCTGGTACTGGAGAGCCGCTACGATGCGCGTGGACCATTAGCGGCGATTCTGGTCGTCACAATTGGCAGAGCGCTATTGGAAATGGGCGTAACTGGACAGGACGTGCGCCAGGTTTCCATGTTGATGCTGGCGCAGGCTTCGTTTTACACTGCGATGTTTCTGGCCTTTTCCGCCTTGGTGGCGGTCTTATTGCGTCGGCCCTATACCGCTGTCGCCAACGCCGTCAGCGTCGGCTTGCTTTTCGGACTGGCTCCCCCGCTGTTCGATCTTGCACTGGGCGGCGCGGGCGTACAGCCCTATATCTATTTTCGCTCCTTTAAATGGAGCCTGTTCGCCGCAGATCAGCCACTGGGTGAATCGCTCGTACTGTGGGGCTTGATCGTGGCTACCGGGATATTTGTCCTGGCCGTCAGCCACAGTTTTTTAAAAGCTGTAATCGCCTGGCTTGTTTCATATGGCATCGTGCAACTGATCGCCCTGTGGGCGATCTGGGTGCAGCATATGCCGTTGAACGGTCCCCGGCAGCACGCGGCTGTAGCGGTAGGACTGACGGTGGCGGCGGCATTGATTTACGCCGGGTTGCAATGGAAGCAGCTTGGACCGAGTCTACGTCGTTTTGTACACGCCTTACCGATGGCAGCCTTGGCTGCGGGCGGTGCGTTCTGGGTCGGCGCGTCCGATACGACCGCCTTATGCCGGGCGGGTCTGGTCTTTTTCACGTTTCTGGTGTTGATCGTTCACAACGACTACTACGACCGCAAGGAAGATCTTCGGGCCGGACGTCCGGCGCGCGTCACCGAAAACGATGTTCTGTTCACGAGTTTTCTTTTATTGCTCTTAGCCTGGGGGCAATTGCGAATCGCACCGTTATTGCCCTGGCTGGTGGCGGCGATTGCCTTACTGGGCCTGCTTTATCATCATCCCAGCTTCCGGCTGAAGTCGCGTTTTTGCTTAAGTTACAAAATCGAAGGTGGCTTTGCGCTGTTTTCCTTTTTGTGCGGCGCGGTCACGGAAACCGGTTTTGCAAAAGAAACGCCGTTATTCTGGCCATTGCTTCTGGTGTTCGGCGGCGGTTCCTTGCTGTCGATGGCAAAGGATTACAAGGACATCGAATCCGACCGCGCGGAAAACATACAAACCTTGTACGTGCGCCTGCTGCGCAAGGGCTGGCCGGAATCGCGCATCAACCGAATGGTGGCCGCGGCCATTACGCTCGGTCTATTGCTTCCACCCGGATGGTTGCTTGCAAGTCATGGGCTAATCGGCTGGCCGGTTGCGTTGCTGCTTTGTGCAACTCTACCGGGTTTTTCGCTGTTGAAAAGTGCGTCACGAAACGTCGCAGTGAAGCGCTGCCTGTGGAGCTTCGCTTTGTATCTGACGCTACTGGCGCTGGCGATACGAGATCTGTAATCTATACGGGTTATTATTTGATTTTAACAATTCGTTCTTTTGATTTCCCGTAGCGGCGGAGCGTAAGCCCGCCGTTATTATTGGTGTTTTTCGGCGGGCTTACGCCTCGCCGCTACAAGAAGACATCACTAATAATGGATAGTAACTCCTCTAAGAACGTAAGTTCCAGGCAAGTTCCTCCACAAAAAACAAACCCCGCCGAAAACGACGGGGCTTGTCGAACATACCAGGATGACCCTCCATGTAGGATCATCTTAACTTTTCAGGGTACCTTAGCAGCCGCTACAACTGCCGCCGCAACTGCTGGCCGGCGGATTCTTGAAGGCGACCTTGAATCCGGTGCCATAGCTGGGATCGTTGACGAATTCGATTTGCAGACCTTCAAACGCAGTGATCTGCTGTTTCATGCCTTCATCAACCAGGATCTGCACGCCGTTGTCATCGAAAACCTTGTCGGCTTCGTTCGGGTCGTCCAGGGCCAGACCGATCTGAGGACCGCTGCAACCCATGCCCGCGATCATGATGCGGATGGCTTTTCCCTTGTTTTCATCCTGCTGCATAATGGTTTCGAATTCAGAAATAGCAGACTTGGAGATCTGAATATCACAACCGGTTGCTTCCACAAATTCTGTCATCGATCTAGCTCCTGTGTTCAAGAAAATAATTTCAGGTTCGACAAGCTACCATAGCAATAGATACGATTGCAAAGCAAACGTTTCCAAATTAATTTATTTTTTACCAGTTTGTCAGCGCTTTTTCGCTAATTTACTGAAATAAGAGCGGATATTGCTCCTCAAATGTGGGTGGCGGCGGCGTTACGAGCCCGTAATTGCGCGTAAAATCACTGATTTTGTCCACGAAATCAGGGCGATCGACAAAGGGATTGCGTCGATGCTGGTAGTGCTCGATGGAATCGTTGCGTGCTTTTTCCTTGTCCGAAGGCGGATCGTTCCGGTTCCATTGTTTGAGCAGCGCTTCGTCGTACCAGGGCACCTGGCTGTAGCCGCCGTCGTAGCGAATGGCAAAGTAGAACACGGCCCGTGCCACATCGCCTTTATGCTCGTCGCGCGGCTCGAATACGCGATCTCCGTTGGCATTATCACCTAAAAGGCTTGGTACCCAGTTGTCGTTGATATCACTTACAACTTTCCCGAAAGGATGGTTGCTGCGAGCGGAATTCGCCCCGCTGATGGTGGGGAACAAGTGGTTTAAATCGCTGCGCGCCGGTTCGCTGCCCGCCCCGTAACTCTGCGGCCAGCTATGCTCGGTATTCATGGTTGCGGAAGACGGAATGTCCCAGGTATAAACCCATTCTCCAGTGTAGACGCACTGTACCCGCCCGTTGACATTATCGATATCCCCGAACATTTTCTCGCGAGCGTCGTCGTAGCCCAGCGAATAATGACCGGTTACGATATTGCGGATGCAGTTCCATAAGGCGGTATTGGTCAAGCCGTTGCATTGGGAATGAGGAAGATCCTCCTCCGGTTCCGGCTCGGGTTCGGGGTCCGGTTCGGGTTCCAGTTCAGGTTCCGGATCGAGATCCGGGTCGCCTGTTTCTTCATCATAGTCCAGATCGAAATCACCGTCGGACATGTCGCCATCAATGATATCCCCATCGGTTGCATCACCGTCGGTCATATCCCCATCGATGACATCACCATCTGTACCATCGCCATCTGTTGCATCCCCATCGATGACATCACCATCTGCCACATCTCCATCGGGATAGCGCGCAACACAGGCGTTTTCCTCACAGATTTCATTGGGTTGGCACAAGTGGTAATCGAGATATCCCTGTCCGTCTTCGGCGCAACGATAGAGGGACTGATCGTCGTAGCATTCCCACTCTCCGGGATGACATAAGAGTTGGGGTGGATTGGAATCGCTATCGGCTTCCATTTCGACTTCCGGGTCGGCATCGCCGTCGATTACAGGAGGCTGATTATCAATCGAATCGAAATCGAGATCCATATCGCCATCGGGCAAGGTATCGGAATCCGTTTGCTCGTCTTCGGTATCCCCATCAATGGGATCATCCGAGTTTCCCTGACAGGCTACGGCAAGCCCGAGGATCATCAGAAGTAACAAGGTTATTAACAATTGATCACGGGTGGGCGGGTACAAGTGAGTATTCATCGCGGTTCTCCAATCAAATCTGGGCGACATCATACGCTCCCAAGCGGCAACTGTCCAGTTTCAAGCCTATAAAATGGGTGCTGGGAACCGAAAAAATGTCAGAAGGTGCGTCTGATTTACAGAATGTGTAAACAATTCTTGACAGTTGATGGGATGTCTGAATCAGCATTCCTAGTATTATCAAGGTATTAAGTTGTTTCCAAACTGGCACGAAGGTTGCGAAAGTTTAGGCGTCAACGACGAAAGAGATCACTTCGAAGAAAACAATACTTACCGGTGGGAGAGATGACCATGCGTAAACTTTCGATTTTCATCCTTTTAATGATGATGCTGGCGACAGTCGCGCTGGCCGGTTGCGGTGACGACGATGACACCGTCGATGGCGATACTGCTGACGGCGACACGACCGATGGTGATACCACCGATGGCGACACAACCGATGGCGACACCACCGATGGCGACACAACCGATGGCGATACGACCGATGGCGACACAACCGACGGAGATACTGCCGATGGTGACACGACCGATGGCGACACTGCCGATGGCGACACTGCCGATGGCGACACTGCCGATGGCGACACTGCCGATGGCGATACTGCCGATGGCGACACTGCCGATGGTGATACTGCCGATGGCGACACTGCCGATGGTGATACTGCCGATGGCGACACTGCCGATGGCGACACGCCCGATGGTGATACGACCGATGGCGACATGACCGACGGCGACACCATCGATGGCGATACGACCGATGGCGACATGACCGACGGCGACACCACCGATGGCGACAGCAGCGGTCCGAATCTGCGCGAAACGACCAACTCCAGCTGCCTGGGAACCCGCACCGGCGACAGCGAGGATCCTTTCGGTGTAGAAAGTGTCGAAGCCAGCTACAATCCGACGACCGGTCTGGTTACGGCGATTCATCACAACGTCATTTATAATTGCTGCATCGAGTCCATCGGGCTGGATCTGGTAGTGGATGGCAACACGCTGAAACTCTACGAAACGGAAATCCTCGATATGCCATGCAACTGCATCTGCCCTTACGATGTCGAGACGCAGATTGCGGATCTGGAAGATGGCAGCTACACCGTGGAATTCTACAAGGATGGTGGCGATCTGGCCGGCTCGGCTCAAGTCACGGTAGGTGATGGCGCCACGCTGAGCAACGTTCAGAATTCCGACTGTCTGGGTAACACGCGCACCACGGTGGATGGTGACGAAGACGGCATGTTCCCCGCCGCGACCTTCGAGGCAAATTACGATTCCTCTACCGGAGCCGTTACGGCAATTCATCACAACGCGGTGTACAACTGCTGCATCGACTCCATCGATGTGGATCTGGTGCAGGATGGCACTACACTGAAACTGTACGAAACGGAACAGGTCGATATGCCCTGCGCCTGCGTATGCCCGTATGATGTCAGCGCTCAAATCGACGATCTCGCGGACGGAGTGTACACGGTGGAATTTTACCTGGACGGTGGCCAGTTGGCTGGATCGGCCCAAGTGACTGTCGGTGGTGTGCAACTGGCCGGTGTACGTAATTCTGACTGCCTGAACGGCGCGACACGCACTGTCGACGGCGATGATGACAGCTTGTATGGCACGGAAAGCTTTGAAGCCAGTTACGATGCCGAAACCGGACTGGCTACGGCGACTCATCATAACGCGGTGTACAACTGCTGCATCGACGAAATCAGCGTGGAGTTGGTGCAGGATGGCAATACGTTGAAACTGTACGAAACGGAAGTCGCTCCCAATCCCTGTTTCTGCGTCTGTCCCTTCGATATCAGCGCCCAGGTTGCCGGGTTGGCCGACGGCCTATACACGGTGGAATTTTACAACAACGATGGAAATCTGGCGGGAAGCACTTCCTTGACGGTCGGGGCTGCACCGGAATTGCAGCACAACAACTCCGACTGCCTTGGTTCCGGATTTCGTGACAGTACCGATGAAACGTTGACGGCGAACTGGGAAACGGATCACATCGCCGTGTTGCATCATAACGCCGAATACAACTGTTGCATCGACGAAATCGCGGTGGCAATGGCTATCGACGGCTTCACGATCACGCTCACCGAAACAGAAATGCTGCAAGCGCCCTGCGACTGCGTCTGCCTGTACGACGTCAACAGCAGCATTTACGATCTTCCCAGCGGCGATTATACCATCAACGTCATGGTCTGGAATCAACTTTACGACACGGCCTATGTAACCGTGCCGTAAATGACATGGGGTGTTTGCTCGGTTGATTCCATGAAGTAGAAATTAACATTTTCTGATTTCCGTAACGGCGAGGCATAACCCCGCCGTTTTTTATTGGCGTTCGCAGAAATTAGAGCAGGTATTACTCATTTCTGTCCATCGAGTAATCACGATGTGACATGGTCTCACGGAATGGAAATTCCGGGAGGCCGTGTGTAACTTGTTGAAGACACACAGCCTTCCACGATCTTCGATCGCGTAAGACTATGCCACACATTTCTTGAAATCAGTGGTTAAAAATGATTAAGAACCGGTATAGAGCAGGCCGTATACAAGCACTCAATCTATACGGGGCTCGAATCCAGCCTGGCTTTTCGAACGTTGACGGATTGCAGATCGAGTTCCAGCCACTGCGGCGAAAGATCTTCTTTAACGGTTACTTCCCGCTGCATGACGGTGGCACCGAATTGGATGTTCAGCAGATGTCGGCCCGTGGGCAGGTACACGGAAATTTCCTCGTTTAGTTTCCCGCTCTCGTTCAAGTCCGGGAGGCTGTCCGCAGTTACGACCACCGGATCTTTCTTTTTGCCGGTCAATGCATCCGCCTGTGACGTATCGATGTGAATTTTTCGAACGACCTTGACGCCGACATAAGCCAATGCTTCTTCAAAACGAAGTTCGGCATTCCCCATCCCTGTAGAGATGGTCACTCGTTCGTGAATTTCAACGCTGCCGATAGGCAATTCGGTTTTAGGATCGGTCTGAATGCTGGCAATGTAAAGATGGTAGGCACCCGGCGGAATATGTTCGAACGTCAGAATATCGCGCACCGCCATTGTCGTATAGGGAAATAACGTCTTCCAAAATATGCGAACCGGTCCCGGCTGCGAGCGGTTGGCGCTGCGCCAGAATTTGGTGACGTTTTCGAATGCCGTTTCCAATTCATTTTCAGACAGCCGCCCGATGAAGAATCCTTCGTGGAAAGCGCGATTGTACGAAACACGGGCAGTCAATCCCCCCGTTCCTGTGGCTTTGCGATACCAGTACAGAATCGTGACAGCAACCGTTAGGACCAGCAGCAGTACCGCCAACAGAATAGCCAGTTTCAGCGCCAATCCTTCCGACCAGTTGAAATACCAGGCCGAAAGCGATTTTTTTTCTTCTTCCGCCATAGCAGCTTGAGCCTTTGCCGCTTGCTCTTCCCGATACTTCTTGGCCATGTCCGCCATGCCCTTTAGCGTATCCAACAAGCCGGTTCCCTTGCCGGGCGGCAGCATCGGTGCGGCATTTTTGTTTTCAAGCTGCAATTGTTGTAACTGCGAGGCGGCTTTATCGGTATTGACCCGAATACCCAGATCCGAAGCGATGCGCTTCAATTCGTCGGGTTTGGAGGAATCCATCAGACCTGCCAGATCCGACAAATCCAGCTTGAGCTTGTCGTCTTTGAGACTTTCGTTCAAGCCCTGCTGCAACTTCTCCAGCTCGCTGTATTTGCCTTCGCCCTTCCTGTTGGCGGCCTCAGCCAGAAACGACTCGTTGCCTTCTGTTTTAATCTCCCCAAGCTTTGCCGTGGTTTCACTTTTACTGGGTGGTCCCAACGCATTGGCCAGACGAATATCCACGGCTTCTAAATGCGCGTATTGCAGTTGAGCCTCTAACATACGATCCAGATCCATCAAGACACGGATCAGCAAAACCAGCGCCTCGGCATCGTCCGGATACGCCTCCAAACGCGCGCGCAAACTCTTTTCCGCTTTCAGGGTTTCTTTGCAGATACGCTTGTAACGGGCATCCAAACGGCTCACATAAGGCCACAACGGAAAATGTTTCTTTACCTGTTTGCAAAGCGCCATGGCGGCGTCCAGATCCCCCTGTTTCAGGTAGTGATCTGCCAATGCAAACAACACCGATTCACTTGCAGGGTCCAGTTTCAATGCCACTTTCAATACCAGTCCGGCCATTTTTGGATCGTTACCGAAGCGTGATAGAAAACGCCCGGCTTCCGTAAAGTCATCGGCCCGATAGTCACCCGACATAACGAGCGCTTCGTAATAACGCTGCGCCGTTTGAGGCGTTTTGCCGATAGAGATCAGCCGCGCCAGCGCCAGATTCTTCGATTTCGATTCCGTTTGCTTCGAGAAATATTTCAATAACTCTGCGCGCTCGGCTTCATCGAGATATGCGGGAAAGATCCGGGTAGCCTCTACATCCGTCTGTTTCAAGCGTGCTTCCAGTACGGAAAGCTTTGCCGCTAGTGAAACCAGCCCACGTAAAGATGCTGTTTCCACCGCAAGATGAGTGGCTTTGGCCGCTTGCAACGCTTTATCTTGTCGTTCAAAGTTTGTTGCCAACCGACGGTATAACTCGGGATGAATCTTTGCCTTTTTGATGGAGGCCAAAGCTTTGGCCGCTCGCCTGTCTTTTCCCGCCTCGATCAGCAGATGTGCCGACCAGAGTTTTGCAAGGGGATGTTTCTTGTATTTGCGAGCGATTTTTTTAAATGCTCGTTCGGCTTTGGCCTGATGACCGTAGCGATATTCCAAAATCGCGCTTCGCAGGGCTGCCAGATGAGCCGCCTTGGATTTGGCGGGAATCGAATTGTAAATCCGAATGGCATCCTCGGTGTTTTGCGCCAACTCGGCCAATAGTGCCTTAGACAGGGGATCGTCTACCGTTCCCATTTTCGCGACGAGTTTACGCAACAACCATGGGGAAAGCCGAGGCGTTTTCTGAGGTAGCGAGCAGAGCAGTTCCAACAATTCAAGCGTTTGTTCCATTTCCCAAGGAGATTTCGCCAGCCACAACTGCGCCAGCGTGTTCGTCTCGTCAAGTGAAAACGCTGCGCTTTCGGTTTGCTGAGCCTTTTCCGGTTCTCCCAGCCAGCGGTTGATCGGTGCAAGCGCCTGGCTCATCAGCCCATCCACATCCTGCGTTTCAGCCGTCAATCGAACCGCATCCGTGCTTTTGCCGGTAAAAACATCGTAATCTCGCAGGTCCAACTGCAAGCGATCCGGGTAGCGTTCCAGCCAACCTTGAATCACCTTGTTCGCGCCGCTGACAGAAGCGAAGTACAGGATATCTTTAACTAATAGGACATCTTTTTTCTGATTGCCGGTGCTCGGCAGCATCACATCGTCCAACCCATCCCGATCGATCAGTTTTCGTGTTGGTGTGGCGACGGAATTCTGTAACAGCAAGGTCAAGCCCAGCGCTTCCTGTTTCATCTCTTCTGGTGCAGCAATGTTGATCAGCACCACCGGAAGACCAGTTCGCATTTGCGCAGAAGCACGATGCGTATCTTGTTGATCCGCTGCATAACAGACAGAACAAAAAAGAAACAGGATCGTGGCTGTGACAATGATGATTGTGTTTCGCGTCATGGCGCGCCATCCTTCAAGAAATCTTCAAGTTTCTTTTTAAAATCTTCGGTTGGAAAACAACCCTGGCCGGTATCCGGTGACGGTCCATAACCGGGATCGCACTGACAGACCGCCAGATTGTCAACAGCGACACAGCTTCCATGTCCCGAACAGCTTACGCCTTCGCAGGGATCGGACTCGCTCGGTTGCTCTTGTGCAGTTTCCGACATTGTGCAGGTGGCCGTCCAGGAGCGTGTACAATCGAAATATTCCTTGATCTCCTCGTTCACGGTGGTCGTACAGGCTCCGGCGTTGTAGTTGCTCACCGTTCCCGGATGGCATTGCTTGTTCGCCTCGGCCAGACCGCGATCCTTCGCATTTTCACAACACGCGTTTTTAGTTGGGGCGACCTCGACCTTTTCACTGCCTGAAAGCGGAATGACCGATTGCGCCCAAGCAGCCACAGTTACAAGGAGAATCGCGCAAAAAAACACGACAAGGTGAATCGTCTTCATACGAAAGCTCCCGTCTTTTTTAGTTCGCGTTACGTAGTACTATAGTGGTGAACAAGCTGACATTAGCCGACATATCGAGGGAAAGTCAAGATACAAATTTCAAACACAGACGTCGAATTTATTTCAAACCACGTTCTAACAATATGAGAAATCAACCCTGTTTGTGTAGGCCGAGCAGAGGTAGGTGAAACAGAATGTTGGCTTCCACCTGGCAGTTCCAGTAACAGGCACGACAGGACTGCATCTGCTGCCGTTGCTGCTGATACGTCGTGGAGTTCCATAGAGCGCCAAGTGGTGCATGGGCGATATTGCCGACCGGCGGGCGGTTCCATTCGAGAAATGGCCAGCAGGGAAACACATTACCGTAGGGATCGACGAGAATACGCGCATAGCCGCTGACACAGGGTAATGGAGCCGGTTTGCCTGAAAAAGCCGATTCGAACTGTTTGAGATAGGTTTCCGTGTTCTCGATGCGGATGCCACGAGAACGCTTCTTTTTAAGCAGGACGTCAACGGCGGTTTTCGTCGTTTTGGCATCAAGTATCGGGACTGGCGCGGCATTGGTTTGATGAGCGGGACTGAAAGCATGTAGCGGCATGAATCCGATAGAGTCGAAACCCAGGTTCTCGCAATGGTTTACAATAGCTGACAATCGGTCCGCATTGTCTGGCGACACCACACAGACTGCGTTCAATGCAACATTGGGTGCAATCCGCTTGCGAGTTTCCATCAAGACGTTCAGCGCGTCGTGAAGGCGCTCCCAGGCTCCTTTCCGCCCCCGAAGACGGTCGTACAACGCCGCCTCATCGGCATCGATACTGATGTTGATGCGAGTGGGAGCCACAGACAAAATCGCTTCGGTCATGGAAGGATCGGCAAAGAGCAGACCGTTACTGCTGAGCACCAAAGGCAGGTGATGATGCGCCACGATGCGGCGCGCAATCAGGACGAAATCAGGGTGCAGCAGCGGTTCCCCGCCGGTGATACTCATGGCCGTCACCCCTAGATCCGCCATTTCGTCGACGATTCTGAGCCATGTTTCGGTAGAGATTTCAGCGCTTTCGGCGCCTTTGGCGCGGGAAGGTAGGTCGCACATGGTACAGGCTTCATTACAGCGAAAAGTCAGCACCAATGTTCCGGAAAGCGGACCGCCCAGCGGTTTCATCGAAAGTCGCCAGGCGGTTTGCGTTGCCACATATCGAAGGCCGAGTCTGAAAATTTCGGAAACGCCACCTTCTGTTCGCAGACGTTCAATCAACCGGTTGTATAGACCGCGCATCCTGTTTCACACTTCCTAACAGAAATAGACGCTACTACTGGGCATTGCAGTAGCTGGCATCTTCTCTAATCAATACGGACCCCGAGCCATCTGCCGGATCGATGCTGCCCTGCCAAACGGTGCGTTTGGGCGAGTCGGAGTCACTGACGTAGACAATCACCTTCACATTGATCGATGCAGAAGAGAGCAGCTGTATCTTGGCCGAATTGTCGAACAGGCACATGCACGCGCAGCGGCCTTCGTCCATCGGATCGTCGGTTTCTTTTACTTCGAAACCACTGCCATCTTCCAGTTCCGTAACCTGCACCGCGTGATTGCCGCAGCAGTTCAGATACAGATTTTCATGCAACAAGGTCAACATCTGGGTGGATTCATCATATTGAAAGCTCAGCATTTCATCGCCGCAGTCAAGTTCGTCATCCATCAATCGTGCACTGGGCGCATCGAAGCCGCCGCAATCGCTGACTTGTACATCCTGCGCCAGGTTGTTGTCGGAATCGCCACAGGCGAGCAATAACAAAAAGGACAACAGTGTAAACACACAAATCTTGATCTCAGGCATCATTCTCTCCTTCATCCATTTCCAAAATATCGTACGAAATGCCGAAATAATTAGCAAGATTCAAGCCAATGAAATTGTTATCTGATTACAAACAATTAAGAATTCCACCATCGTAATTTCAAAAAACTGACTGACAAGTAAACGCGACTATTCCGACATCGATGTCGGAATAAAGGCAGTCTGCTACCGAGTTGATTTTCTACGGAAAACAAGAAATAGGACCAACACCAATAACGCACCACCACCCCAGACGCCGAGAGCCACCGGCCATACAAAACCCGGTAATGCCAGTACGCAGGCACGATCCGCCCGCCAGTAGGCATCGCGGGTTTTAGGCCACAACGGCGGACAATGTCCCTCCTGTTGAGAGTCGCTTTCCTGCGTTGCCCAGAACTCCCGCGCGTTCTGGATTTCATCGACGCGCCCCTGACCGCGGGCGATGTCTTCCAGCAATTGCAGGGTTTCCAACACGCGCTTTCCGCAAAGCCCTTTGACCTTTTCACTGGCGCTGTTATCGCGATCCATGCGATCCGCTTCCTCGTTCGCCTGCCGTATCACTTGCGCAATCGCCATTGCGCAGGCAATCTTTTGCTGATGCTGCTGCGGAATCACGGCGACGGAATCGCGCAGAATGATCCCCATCGCCACACCCAACGCCGCAACCAGCAATAATCCGGCTAGCAGCGATACCAAGGCGTTTGCTTGTTCGTTACGATCGTTCATGGTCGTACTCTTTAGAGGGAAAGCATCCTCGTTTTTCGATACCATTCAACAGAAATCGGGAATCCCGTTCAATCGTTACAGTATACCTCTCTCCCGGTCAGGATGAAAGAAAGAGACCCCTAAAGATTTCCCGAGATTTCCTCCGATATTGACGAACTGACAGTCAATATAGTATAATGAGTAGAACATTGTGAAACAGAATTTTCCAATTTATCCGGTGGCATGGGTGCATCGACAATCACACCCGGTCCGATTGAAAACCTTCAGGGAGGAGAAACAGATGAAAAAGTCCTTGTTTTTACTGATTTGCGTGTTGTTTGCGTTGAACGCATTTCTGCTGCTTGGTTGTGGCGACGATGATGACGACACGACCACCGACGGCGACACCGCTGACGGCGACACGGCAGATGGCGACATGACCACCGACGGCGATACCGCAGATGGCGATATGACGACCGATGGCGATACGACCACCGATGGTGACATGACGACAGATGGCGACGAAGGTGACGCGGTCACCTGCGATCCTAATTTCGACGGCAGCACCGGTTTCGGTGGCAAAATGAAAGCGGATTGTGACACCAAGGTCGGCGTTTGTGAAAACGCCGTTACCGTCGGTACGGACGAATATTATCCCTGCGTGGACGATCCCGACTGCTGCTGCGCGAGCGACACGCCGATGATGGATGACATTTACGCCTGTGAATTCGATTCCTGTGTGGATGACGGTTACTGCGACGATTCCTGCCCGGCAGGTATCGACCCGGACTGCTGATTTCCCAGTGAAAATCCTGTCATGACGGCACGGGCGGCGTTTTTAATAACGTCGCCCGTTTTTTGTTATCCAATCTCTATTTTACTCATGTGTAAGCTCTCGAAAGCGCTTGCTCGCCATGGCCTGCTGAGGTAAGCTAGCGTCCACAACAAGAGCGTTCAAAACGACAAATACAAGCTCTAACGGGGTAAAGCGGATGAAAAACGGCTGGCTTTCGTACAGATGGATCGTGGTTTGCCTGGGCATATGTCTTGGATGGTCACTGGTGGCTCCTCAATTGGCCCTAGCAGATTCCCCCCGCCAGGGAATCGTGGTCTGGCGATTGGAAGCCAAAGAGGGCGTCAGTGAAAAAAATATCGATTCCATCAGCGGATTCATCACCGCCGAAGCGGAACAGTATTCCGGTTTGAAAGCCGTTTCGGAAGCGGATATCCACACCATTCTGAAAGGCGAAGAGAAAAGGCAGCAGTGCGGCGTGGACGGCACCAGTTGCATCGCCGAAATCGGTTCCGCCCTGGGTGTGCCGGAGGCTATCTCCGGCGATCTGGGTCGCCTGGGCGACTATTGGATGCTCAACCTACGCCGCATCAACGTGCGAAACGCCAATGTCGTTGGCCGTGTAGGCAAACAGATCAAGGGAGACATCAACGCCCTGGTAGAAGCCATTCCGGGTGCGGTGGCGGAGCTATTCGGAAAAGTTGCGCCGGAGCCGGAGCCCGCACTTACACAAGCCGAGCCGATCGTGCAGCAGAAATCGCAATCCGGCATGAGCACCTTGAACAAAGCCGCTTTCGGAACCTTCTTTCCCGGTCTGGCTTTCGTCGTGCTGGGTGGCATCGGAAGCTGGCAGACGCAAGCCGCTACAGACGATGTCAACGAGGCGCGCTTTAACAAGCTGGATAGTTCCGATGATGAATCGCGGCACGATAGCTGGCAGGGTGTGGCGATTGCGGGCTATGCCATCGGCGGCGCGGCGATGATCACCGGCATCGCGTTGTGGATCGCGGATGCCGTCGGCGACCGCCAGGAATCCTCGCCGGTGTCGCTGGGAGTGATGCCAACGAAACAGGGTGTCAATGCCAGCCTGCAATGGCAATGGTAGCACAAAGCAACAGATAAAATTTACAAGAGAAAACACGTCGGGATCGGAGTGAACGAACGATGAAATCATATTGGCGACGTTTCGGAATAGCGGGATTACTCGGGCTGGTTTGCCTGCTCTGCGCGTGTAGTGGTTATGAAAACTACGGCGGCGCGGGCGAAAAGTGCTATGCCGATCTGAGTTGTGACGACGGCCTGCACTGCGTGGAGGGACTTTGCGTTAGCAATCCGAGTGATTCGGATCTTGCAGACTCCGAAAATCCGGATGGAGATACACCAGACGGCGACACTCCCGATGGCGATTTCGACCTCGATTTCGATCTTGATTTTGCCGATGGCGATACTCCAGACGGAGACACGTTCGATGGTGATACTCCCGATGGTGACCGTGACTCCGATTCTCCCGACGGCGATACACCTGATGGCGATACACCTGATGGTGATACGTCTGACGGCGACACACCGGATGGTGATCACGACTCTGACCTTCCGGATGGCGATACGGACGAAATCGAAACGGATCATGAAATCGATCCCTGCGACTGCCCGGATTTCGTCGGTACCTACTGCATGGACCCGACCGAACAGAATTCTTTCTACGGAATCGTAATCCAGATCGAGGACGGCACGCCCAATGACTGCAAGTACAACTACTCGATCAGCGGATTACCGCTTGTTGCGACCACCAGCGGCGAGATCTCAGGCTGTGTACATGACAGCACCCAAATCTTGGATGACGCGCTTTGGGATCTGTATTTAACGACGAATCAGAACGGCTACGATCTTGTGCTTCAGTCTACCGGCACGCTCGAAGCGACCTTCACCTTCAACAAGGGCGAGTGCGTGTTTCCCGATGGTGACGAAGAACAGTCGGACGGAGATGTGGAACAGACGGATACGGATCAGGAACAGACGGACACCGATCAGGATACCTCCGATGGTGACATCGACGGCGACAGTGAAAACATGCTCCCCGTCGCCTTGGTCGCGCTCTCCGACAATGGTGCGGACATTACCGCTCCCATTACAATTCCTTCCACCGCAACAAGCGCCCAGAAGCGCCTTACGCTGTATGGAACGATCAGCTACGACCCTGATGGCGATTACCCCCTGGAATATCAATGGAGTCTCACGAAGCCAGCGTTATCCAACGCAACTCTGTCTCCAAACGAGCAAAGTGGAATCGTGACATTTGAAGTGGATATTGTGGGTCAATACGTTGTGGAACTGGTCGTCACCGACAGCCGCGGCTTGAGTTCCTTTTCGAAACGGGTGCTTGTGAACTACGGCAATGAGGACCAAATCGACATCGAAATGACCTTTACCGGCGAAGGCGAGATGAACGTGCAACTCGGCTGGCAAGTTCCCAATGGCACGCTCTGCGACGATCAAAGCATGAATGCGTCTCACGAATGTATATTCTCAAGCTGCGGTTCGGCCTTCGTTCTTGAAAACACGGACAGCGCCGCAAACGGCCTGCGGGAACGCATTAGCCACATCGATCCCTGCGACGGCACCTACACGCTTACCGCCCGCTTCGATGAAGATTGCGCGCAAGAGATAACCCAGGGCGTCTGCTTGAATCAGAGCAATACTCTGGTGAATGTTCTGCTTTCCAAAACCGATGACAGGCAAGGCTCGACCTGCCTGCTTCAGGACGAGATGGACGAGGAAGGCGATCTATTGACTTGGCAAGTCACTCGCAGTAACGGCGCATTCGATTTCAACTCGCTTCCCTGCGTGGTTACCGATGGCGATGTGGATATGCCTGATGGCGATTTTGAATTCGAAATGTCAGAGGATCTACCGGAGGCCCTGCCTTTTGAATTTACACGCGAGGATGAGGGGACGCCTCTTTCGGAGGAGCAAATCGAACACCTGAGCCGCAGCATTACGGGACTCTGGCAGAAAATCGATTACTGGCAACATGTCCGCCGCACGAGCCACGGCAACGACGCCTCCACGGGCAAGCGGGACTGGATGGTCTGGTGGAGCGACGTGGAAGCCATCAAATCGGGGGACACAGTCACATTCAAGCACAACGACGGCACGGGTGGCGGTCACAACATCTTCATTAGAACATCGAAAGTGCTGTCTCAGGCTATCGGTGCCTACCTTTCGACAGGCGACAGCGATGCCGGTGAGATTGTGAAACAGTACTGCAAGGGAATCACCGCGGCCATGCTGGGCATGATGTATGACGAGTACGACCAGCAGGACTATTTAATGGCGCGCAATATTGTGGGTGAGAACCATTCCTTCACGGTTGATGGCCGGAATAAAGCCGTGGACTTCAGCGCCTGGTACTACTCATCCTCACTATGGAATGCGAGCCGTTTCAATTATGCGAATAACCCGAGTTGGGGATCGGTATGGGTAACCAATATGCAGTCCAAGGATAATGCTGCCCATATCTTCCGCGCCGCTCCGTTCATCCGTTACGCCGCCGAATACGCACCCGACGCAGACGTCAAAGCCGCCGCCGCCGAAGCCTGGCAATATCTACAGGGCTTCACCCGCGATATCGTGGACAGTGGCTACTACATCCGCAGTAAAGACGAAAACGGCAATCCCTTCATTCCCGGTCACACGGGTGATACCGAGGCGGATCAGTCTGTGGGCGATATCGCCAGCTTTGTCGACTGGGAAGACCTTTTTCCCAATGCCGAGTGCGGGGCCAAGCTTTCAGCCGCCCTGATCGGCTATGCTGCGCCTCTGAGCAACAACTGTGGTTTATACGACAACAACAGTTACGAAACCACGGCCACCGCTGTTCATTATTACAATTATGCAATCGTTCGCAACTGGCATACGGCTGCCCTGGGCGGCTCCCTGCTTCGCCATCGTGACAGCACGGCGGAAACATTGCTTGAAGGGCTGGGGATGCGCATCGACC
The DNA here is from genome assembly GCA_965140415.1 of Myxococcota bacterium. Classification (GTDB taxonomy): domain Bacteria; phylum Myxococcota_A; class SURF-8; order SURF-8; family SURF-8. Next base: position 34,460 of record OZ223209.1, on the reverse strand, counting down.
GTTACATGGCGGACGACGATGAACGACTGGCCTATGGCGACAAATGGGACCGCGATCTGGCTCACTACATTTTGCAGGCGGCCTCGGAGGGACTGCCGCTCAAATCGAGCGAAGCCGCTCTCATTTACCAGTATTATCTGGCAGCGGTCCAGCAGTTCAAAGACTGGCCCTACTACGATTTGTGGGACGAGTCCGTGCCCGATGGGCAATACGACTACCGACCGGACGACAGCGACTCCGCATTCCGTTACGAAGACCTGGCCCTTCTTCAGGAATATTGCTGGTCGCCACTTAGAAACCCGGCTGGCGCTCAGGTGATCGACTGTGGCATCATCAACGATCCGCTGCAATGGGATGCCGCCTATCTCGAAAATCCCGATGGCGATGTGGACATACCCGACGGCGATGCCGACCCGGAAATCTGCGACTGCTACATCGACGGTACCTGCTACGCCACCGGGGCGCGGGGACCGAAAGACTGCCTGGTCTGCAATCCCTACGGTTCGGGTGCGGACGACGAATGGAGCGCGGACACCGCTGGCGGTTGGTGTTACATCGGAGGAGAGTGCTATCAGAATCTGCATACCGATCCGACTAACTCCTGTCAGAAATGCGATCTTTTCTACAACGACACCTCCTGGACGCCCATGACCGACGGCACGGCCTGTGGCACGGATGACCAGTGCGTTTCCGGCACCTGCGAGGATTGCTACGATGTGGGTGGCTGTTCGGATCTGGACTGGGGCGAACGCGATGATGAATGCGCGCAGATGCAATGCCAGAACAACACCTGCTCGTTCAGTAACGATGCCGCGAACACCCTGTGTCAATCGGACGGCAGCGGCGACGATTCCGATCAATGCGACGGCAGCGGATATTGCAAAGACTGTGTGAACGTCAATGGCTGCGGCGACATGTCCTGGAATGGCCGCGATGGCGAATGCACGGAAATGCAGTGTCAGAACGGCGTCTGCTCGTTCAATAACTATGCGGCCAACACTGCCTGTCAGGTTGGCGGCACGGGAGACGATTCGGACCAGTGCGATGGCAGTGGGTATTGTAAAGACTGCACCACGGCGGCGGGGTGTTCGGATCTGGCCGACGATGGCTTGGAATGCTCGGAGCCCTTCTGCGATACGGATCGCACGTGCAAGCACAATCTAGCCGCGCATGAAAGCGAGATCTGCACGGACGACACCCTCTCCTGCACCGACGATCTTTGTGCGACGAACGGGCAATGCAACCACACCTTGAAGCAGGGACGCTGCCTGATCGACGAGACCTGTTATCAGCACAACCAGGAGCAGTCCGACAACCGCTGCCACTACTGCGACACGGGCGTCGCTACCGACATCTGGACCTGGCGCAGCTTCGGTTACGACTGCGACGACAGCCTGTTCTGCAACGGCGACGATACCTGCAACGGTTCGGGTGAATGCATTCACGATGGCAACCCCTGCCCGGAAACCGAGTGCAACACCTGCCAGGAGGATGTCGATTCCTGCTTCGACCCGGCAGGCACGGCCTGCGGCAGCACGGAAACCACAACCTGCACCGCACCGGATACCTGCAATGGCGCGGGTGTGTGCTTGGATAATCACATCGAGAATGGTGAAGGCTGCGAGTTTGATGGGGTGGATTGCACACTGGATGAATGTCAGAATGGCATCTGCACAGCGGGCGAGCCTGATGATCTGTACTGTGACTTAGACAATAATCCCAAAACCCACGACGCCTGTGATGCAATTTATGGATGCTATGATGCTGGTTGGGCAGTAACGTTTGGGGGTACTGGTGTGGACCTAGCTCTTGGAGGGATTGTCCAACTTGCCGATGGTGGTATGGCCTTGGCAGGTTATATCCATGATACGGTTGACTTCGATCCTAGTGACGAAGAGGACAACCACACATCTAACGGTTCTCAAGATGTGTTTCTAAGCATTTTCGATTCGAGCGGGAACTATATTTGGGGCAAGACGTTCGGAGGGACAATGGGCGATGATGGGTGGGCAATCACACAATTGGTAGATGGTGGCTTTGCTGTAACTGGACATTTTCAGAGAACAGTCGATTTTGATCCGAGCGAAGCTGAGGATGAATATACTGCAAGTGGTACATCCAGTGATGTATTTGTTACTGTGTTTTCAAATACTGGCGAATATAGGTGGAGCCGAGTTTTTGGGGGTACATCTGATGACTATGGCAAAGGTATTACACAACTCTCAGATGGTGGACTAGCAGTGGTTGGCCATTTTCAATATACAGTCGATTTCGATCCTGGCTCAGGTACAGAAAATCATTCATCAAGCGGCGAAAGTGATGTTTTTGTAAGTGTCTTTGATGCCAACGGAGACCATAGATGGAGCAGAACATTCGGGGGGGAATCGGCAGATTACGGTCACAGTGTTGTAGAGTTGACGGATGGCTCTATCGCGCTTACAGGATTTTTTCAGGATACTGTTGACTTTAATCCAGGTACAGAAACAGATGAACATACTTCAAACGGTGAGAAAGATATATTCGTTAGTGTTTTTAACACTGATGGAAGCTATCGTTGGGGTCAGTCATTTGGTGGGACATACACTGATGAAGGCAATTCTATCACTAGCTTAAACGGCGGAGGTCTAGCGCTCACCGGGATTTTTAATCAAACCGTGGATTTCAATCCAGGCCCCGAAGTTGAAGAACACACGTCAAACGGCACCTTAGATGTATTTGTTTCAGTGTTTGATCCTAATGGAATTCACGTTTGGACAAATACTTTTGGGGGAGGAAATCATGACCAAGGTGTTGATGTTGTCCAAATGCAGGATGGTAGTCTGGCTTTAACAGGTGCATTTATGGGGACAGTTGATTTTGATCCAGGAACAGGAGTTGATGAGCACACAAATGATTCTGGTTCAGGTCTTTTCATTAGCATTTTCGAAAATGATGGAAGCTATCGTTCAAGCTACGTGGTTGAGAGTTCATCAGTCAAAGGAGTCGCCCCCCTAGCCAATGGCGGCTTGGGATTTGCTGGAGGATTTTCCAATACGGTTGATTTTAACTCTGGGTCGAGAACAGATGAACAAACATCAAATGGTGATCTCGACATTTTCCTCCTCCGCATAAACCTCCCGCCGGTATGCTCTCTAAGCGACCCGAACGCCTGCTCCAACCACGGTACCTGCGATTGGTCGAGCGGTACGGGTGTGTGTAATTGCGAAACGGGCTTTGGCGGCGAAACCTGCGAACGTTGCGCGTCAAACTACGACGGCTACCCGGATTGCTATCTGGCCCACACACCGGGTTTCGTGTCGATTGATGCAGGTACCTTCTGGATGGGCTCGCCCGATGGCTGCCCGGGACCGGATGGCTATCCGGGTGATTGCACGGCGGAAATTGCAAGAGAACCATGGGGAGCGAATGAAGAGCTGCACAAAGTCAATTTAACGTATGATTTCGAAATTCAACAATATGAAACTACTCAAGCCGAATTTGTCGAGCTGATGACAACAAACCCAAGCAGATTTACCACCTGCGATGGTGTTGATGGAGGTTCCTGCCCCGTTGAGCAGACCTCCTGGTATGATGCCTTGGCATTTGCCAATCAACTGTCTATTAGCCAGGGGTTGTCTGCTTGCTTTGAGTTTGCGAGTGTTGATTGCGAAAGTGGAGGAACGGTGGGCTCCGATTATATGAACTGCTTCGATAGCGATTCAACAAATGGGGGAATAGATGATGCTGTTGTGACCCTTAGTGGAGGCGCAACAATTCCGCAGGAGTGCGAAGGCTATAGATTGCCAACAGAAGCAGAGTGGGAATATTCCATTAGAACTGGAGACCAATATACACCAATTTATCAAAGTGATGGCAACGATGGTTCGATATCTAGTGGATACTCCGACTCAAACATGGATCAAATCGCTTGGTACTCAGTTAACTCTGATCTCGGAGATGGACTTACTACTCATCCAGTAGGATTGAAAGAACCAAACGCATGGAACTTATTCGATATGAGTGGCAATGTATGGGAATGGACTTGGAATTGCTATTTTCATGATTATGAAATAGACAACGAAACCGATCCCATAGGTCCAACCAGTCTTTCTATTCGTGCCAAACGAGGAGGTTCATGGTACTTCGATGCACAAGATTGTAGATCTGCTAGCCGACGTGGAGGCTCTCCAGATGAACGTTATGGTCATTGTGGCTTCCGCCTGGTCCGCACACTGCCTGTTCCGAGTTGCGACCCCGACCCCTGCAACGGCCACGGCACCTGCTCCGAACCCGGTGAAGGCGAAACCCGCCCCAGTTGCGAGTGCGACCCGGAGTTCGACGGATACTGGTGCAATCGCTGCGCGGAGGGGAAATCCTGCTATCCGCATTGCATTGATACCTTCACTTGCAGCGATGGCATTTGCAAGGATCCCACCACCTGTTTCGAATGGCAGCAAACACCGACAGGTGGAACAATGGATTGGACCAGTGCGGTCAGTCACTGTGAAAGTCTTTCGCTGGATGGTAACGGTTGGAAGTTACCGAACATCAGTGAATTGAGATCACTTATCCGTAATTGCCCTCCAATAGAAAATTCTGGTGCATGTGGTGTATTTGATGAGTGTTCTTTATGTGGTGTAAGTTCGGAGGATGTATGTCTCGAACTGTCCTGTCATGAGGACAATGCCTGTATGCCGGATTCTTGCTCTGCTGGCGGTAACTGGTATTGGCCAGACGAACTGGGAGTAGCTTCCATATCGAACTTCTGGTCGTCTTCCTCTTACTCATTGTATGGATGGTTTATTTATTTTAATTCTGGTGATGTGGCCTACATGAACAAAACAACCTACAGTGGTGTCCGCTGCGTTCGGGGTGGGCCGTAACGGCGGCCCTGCCCCTTACCGCTACGAAAATCGAAAAGCCTCTTAAAACGAAATTCGGCTTGGGTATCAGTTAACCGTGTTCTTCCGGAAAAAGAAAGCAGCACGTCGGTGTATTGCGCCTCAATACGTCGCATACCGCAGCATGAAGGTGCCGAAGCCCTGTCAGAATTCTTCTTCGTCGATCATTCGCTGCATCACCTGGCGGGTCTGCTGCATCAATTCGGAGAGGTCGTCCCCTTCGTGAACGGGAATCGGCGCACCGATTTTTACCGTAATCGTTCCGGGAGTGACTCCCATCGTGTGTTTCGGCAGCACGCGCTCGCTACCTAAAACCACGAGCGGCTGAATCGGAACCTGCGCCTGTAAAGCCAGGTGAAAACCGCCCTTTTTAAAAGGACGCATCGTCTTGCCGTCCTTGGAGCGGGTGCCCTCGGCAAAAACCAACACGTTGCGACCTTCGCGCACCATCCGCGCGGCGTTTTCCATCGAAGCCAGCGCCTTGTATTTATCGGAACGATCGATTTCAATCATATCCAGCGCCCGCATACCGCGCCCGAAAAGGGGAACGCGAAAGAGTTCTTTTTTCGTGATGAAATGCAAGCGTAAGCCGGTCGCCATGACAATGGCGGGAATATCGTAATGCGAACGGTGATTGGTAATGAAAACGCGCGCTTCGTTTTCACTAAGATGTTCCCGTCCAATCGCTTCGATGTGCACTCCGCATTTTTCGGTCAGCGCTTTGGCCCAGTTTTCCACGATTTCCCAGCTTCGGGGACCGTATCGGTCGACAAACGAGTTCGAGATTTCCTGAATGGCATAATATCCGGTGGAAGCGATAACTAAGGCTCCGTTGTAGAGGTGTCGAATCATGAAGCGGTTTTCTCCTGTAGTTGCGCTTGCAGCCATACCGTGCCGTGAAAGCGGTCTCCTTGCTGAGGTGTCGTGTCAAACAAGGCTTGGGGAGCGATAACCGGCAGCAGAATGGACTGCGTTTTCAGATAAAGTACGAACAACTTGCTCCCAGAATGAAAATTGGTGATTTCCTGCACGCGCTCGATGCTTCCCAGAATGTCGTGGTGCGCATCTCTGTCCAACTGAACCAGCATGCTTTCCACTTCGCGAGCTTCTCTTTCCCCCGGCTGCTGGGCAAGAACATGCCGCGTTTCCCGCTGCGGCGACCAGCATTCGCCCTGTAACGCCAGGGCGCAGGCATGAAGATCGAGGTTAAGCCCGGCTGTCGGGTGCTTGTCATGCAGGTACAAATTCAATAGCGCCATGCGCAGTTCAAGACCGTCCGCCATGCGCGCTTTCAGCAGCACTTCGCCCTCGCGTTCGTGATGCAGCCCGATGCGATAGGCATGAACGTGCAGCGTCTGTTCGGGAAGGAAACCCGGTAATGCACTGACGATCTCGTATTCCTCTTCTCCGGATTCCTGACGTCGCGCCAATACCCAAACCTGCAATCCTCTTCCCAGATCCCACAAAAAGACGCCTTCAGGCAGTTCTTTGCGAACCACCTGCTTCGCGAATCCCCGTTCGATCGCTTGATAAGCCAATGCCTTCAGCTTTTCGGGTGTGGTGACATCCAACCCGATTGCCTTAAAGTGTTCCGGCATAAATTGTCCTTTCCCTTGGCGGTGCAGGGAGCTGAATCATAGTCCGCATTTTCCGTAAGATCAAGACGGAACGGACAAATTCGACACTTTTCTTCATTCTGGCCATTCCCGGTATCCCTGCCGCTGTTTCGATCATGGCAAACTTTCATCAACACTTGAGATTTACACGGGGGAATGATAAAACGAAGCCAGATCGGAATCAACAAACGAATCGAGCGAAGCATGAAACAACAAGGTCTGGTCGTTAAGCGCATGCAGAACGAGGTGCTGGTGAAAGTCTGTCGCAAAGCGGCATGCGAACACAATCTCGACGGCAACTGCGTTCACGGCGGGGAGCACGATTTCTTCGTAACGGCTTCCGATTCGACCGGCGTGCAACCGGGCCAGGGCGTAGAACTGACCATCGCCAGCGGTAAAATGCTGACGACCGTGCTGCTGGTTTTCTGGCTTCCATTGATATTGGGAGGAATGGGATATTGGATCGCGGAAGTAAGCGTCTCCCGCTTATCCATGCAACCGGCCATGTGGCTGAATGTCCTTGGCGCCGTTTTCGGAGTTGCGGTGGCAATCGCCGGTATCGTACTGGTCGAACGGCGCACGACGCTATCCCGGCGCGGTTTCTACGTGTCGAAAGTAATTGACAAACAATGCGGAGATTAAACCGGTAAATCCGCTAAGTTACGGAATACGGACTGTAAGGTAACGCTTGGAGAAAATGACTATGGATCGATTTCCTTCGGATACACTCTCTTTCGATGTCGTGGTGGTGGGTGCGGGAACGGCGGGAGCAAGTGCCGCGCTGAATCTGGCGCGCAGCGGCGCAAAGGTGGCACTATTGGAACGCCGCTCACTGGATAGTTGCGGTCCGCGTTGGGTCAATGCGGTTCCGGCCTGGATGTTCGATGCCGCCGGGATCGAGCGTCCGGTGCCACCAGAAGCGCAGGATCGCGGCAGTTCGATGCAGTTCTTCAACAAATCCGGTCAGTTGCAATTCAAGCTGGATGACAACCCCGCCTGGAAAATCGACATGCGCCTGCTGGTTCATCGCCTGATCGACGATTGCCGGCGCGCGGGGGTGGAGTGCTTCGAGCATCTTTCGGTTACCGGGTTGACTTTGGAAGACGGGCGGCCCGTGGCGTTGGAAGGCTTGCAGGATATCCCCAAACAACCGGTTGTCGCCCGGCGTTTTCGCGCCAGACTCTTTGTAGATGCAACCGGATTAAGCGGCGCGATTCGCAAACAGGTGCCACTACTGCGTGCGCAATGCCCGGAAGTCGCTTCCAGACATCTGATTTCCGCCGCACAGGAAATGTGCGAAATCGCCGATCCGGATCACGCCCGCGCCTTTTTGGACAGCCTCCACGCACAGCCCGAGCACGTTCTGGCCTGGTTCGGAATGCAGGGTGGCTATTCAACCGTCAACATTCTGGCCGACGCCGAATTCAAACACGCCGATTTGCTTGTGGGAACCATCGTTTCCCATTCTTCCGTAACCGGCCCCGAAATGCTGCGCTCCTTGAAAAAGCGCAATAGCTGGTTGGGACGCGGTTCCTTCGGCGGAGCGGGACTGATTCCGATTCGACGCCCCTATGATCGCCTGGTTGCGCCGGGTATCGCATTGATCGGCGACAGCGCCTGTCAGGTTTTCCCGGCTCACGGCAGTGGCATCGGATTGGGAATGATCGCCGGAAAACTGCTGGCCGATGCGGTCGGACGTTTCCACGATCCGGGCTCGATCGAGTCGCTGTGGGGCTACCAGGTCGAATTTCAACGTAGCTATGGCTCCGTATTGGCCTTCTTCGATATGATGCGGCGCGCCTTGCAGGAAATGAGCGGTCAGGAAGTGGATCGTCTGATCGAAGCACGTTTTCTGAATGTCAACATGATGCGCCAGGGCATGGATCAGAAACCCCCACAGATGCAATTGCAGGATCTATCGGATCTGGTCGGCAGCATGCGCAGCGAGTTTTCGCTGGGAATGAAAATGGGACGCTACGCGGCCCGGCTGCCACTGGTTTTCTCGTTGTACAAGGGATATCCCAAGCGGCCAAACGACCTCAAGTTGCGCCTATTCAGCCATGCCGCAGCGAAGTTATTCGGAGAAAAACCGGATATCCGTTAGCATGATTGGATAATACGCGTTTATGGACGATCGATGATATGTACGCTGTCCAACACACGTGGGCATCGGTTTCAATTCGGTTCAAGCAGGTAATATTTCGTGGCACTTCTGAAATCCACATGGTTTCGCTTCTTTGTGGTGGCCGCATTTCTGGTGTTGTTTTCGTGGCTGTCGATCAAGGGGGTCGACTACGAACGCTTCCTGGCGGCGCTGTCGAATATCGACGTTCGCCTGTGGCTGGCGGCGTTGCCGATTTACATGAGCAGTCACGTCATTCGGGCGTTTCGCTGGAAAGTGCTGTTGAATTCGTTTGAGGTCTTCCCGGTTAAACGGCTGTTCGGCTACATTCTCAGCGGGTTGGCCTTGAACAACATCATCCCGGCGCGACTGGGTGAGTTTTTACGGGCTTACCTGGTTAAAGGGAAAACACTGCCCTATTCGACTTCCTTGTCCGTTATCGCCGTGGAACGGGTTCTGGATGGCCTGGTGCTGGCCACGATTCTGGCCGCAACAATGGGCGCGTTTCGAATCGAATCGTCCTGGTTGCAGCACGTGCGTACCGTAGCGTTAACCGGCTTCGGTCTAGCGGCGCTGGCCGTTTTAGCGGTTATCTTCTTTCCCCGCCTGTTGGCTCTACCTAAAAAGTTGCTCCGGGTCTTACCTGAAGCGCTGGCAGAAAAAATCGGTGGGGTAATCGATCACGTTGCCGACGGATTGCAGACGATTGGGAAAACCCGCATCATCGGTGTGGCGCTTTTAGTGACTTATCTACATTGGACGGTCGAAGCGGTTTTTTACCTGCTGGTATTTTACTCGTTCGGTTTTCCGGCGGAATATTCCTGGGCATTATTGACCGTCACCCTGGTTTCTTTCGGTACGATAATTCCCGCAACCCCCGGTTATCTGGGAGTGTTTCAGTTCGCTTGCATTATGGCGCTATCCATGTTCGGCGTTGCTAAAAGTGAAGCCTTCGCCGTTAGCATCGTGATCCACATCACGCAATACGTCCTAACCACCGGCTTGGGATTACTGGTCATTTCGATGATCGGCATTTCACTGTCGGATGCCGTCGGGCGGGCCAGAAGCCATGCGTTGAACCATGATGCTTCAAACGAAAGGATGTCATGAGCGCCGAATCCAACCGCCAAATTACGTCATCGCATCGGATGGAATTGCTGTAGAAAAACAAGCCGGTTAATTTCAGGTTTTTCGGCAAGTAAGTGGAATTCGATCGACGAAAATGCACTTGGGAGACGCCATAGCCATTTTAATCATGTCTCCGTGCCCCCAGTGAATTCGCCGTTTTTCTTGATTCTTTTTGCTGCTGGCCGTATACTGCGTTCGTGGTTTGTGGTTCAACCCTTCAAAAGAAAAGACGAAAAATGAGCAAAGAGAAGATCTTTATCTCGGGCGTGGCGGGTTTTATGGGCAGCCACTTGGCCAAGCGATTTTTGGAAAACGGGCATGAAGTGGTGGGTTGCGACAACCTGATCGGCGGCTACCTGGACAACGTCCCGGCGGAAGTCGAGTTTTACCAGTACGACTGCAACTTCTTGAATTCAATGATCAAAATCACGCGCGGCGTGGACATCATTTTCCACACTGCGGCAACGGCCTACGAAGGCCTTAGCGTATTCTCGCCTTTTCTGGTTACGCAGAACATCGTAACCAGTAGTGTTGGCGTGTTTACCGCCGGTGTCGTCAACAAAGTGCGCCGCATCGTCAATTGTAGCAGCATGGCGCGTTACGGCGAAAACCAGGTGCCTTTTGACGAAACCATGACGCCCATGCCGCAGGATCCGTATGGCATCGGCAAGGTCGCCAGCGAGCAGATGCTGAAAAATCTGTGTGAAGTGCACGGCGTCGAGTGGGTCAATGCGGTGCCGCACAACATCATCGGCCCCAACCAGAAATACGACGATCCCTATCGCAACGTGGCCGCCATCATGATCAACATGATGCTACAGGGTCGCCAGCCGATCATTTACGGCAACGGCACCCAGATGCGCTGCTTCAGCTTCATCGGCGATGTCGCTTATTGCCTGGAAAAACTGGCGTTCTTGCCCGAAGTAGTCGGAGAAACGATCAATATCGGTCCGGACGAGGAATTCATCACCATCAACGAACTGGCACAGACCATCGCCAAGTTGTTGGATTTCAAACTGGAACCGACCTTCATGCCGGATCGCCCGCAGGAAGTGCGGCTGGCCAACTGCTCCTCGGACAAAGCCCGGCGTCTGCTCGGATACAGCACGCAGTATTCCCTGGAACGCGGCTTGCAGGAAATGATCGACTACATCCGCCAGCGCGGCGTGCGTCCGTTCAAATATCATCTCGATATCGAGATCGTGAACGAGAAAACACCGAAGACCTGGACGAAACGGATGTTCTAAGTTCGCATCGGTCAACCTGCTTCGGTTGCTCCCAAACGGAAAGCCTGTGTCATGCGCTTCTCAATCATTCTGGTTTGCTGGAACGGCAAGGAAGATGTGCGCCATTGCCTGCACTCGATCGAACAACAGACCTTCACCAGCTATGAGGTGTTGTTTGTAGACGACGGTTCGGTGGATGGCACCGCCGAAATGGTTCAACAGGAATTCCCAACAGTTAAACTAACGGCATTACCCGAACACAAGGGATTTGCCTATACCAATAATCTGGCCGCCGAAATGGCGTTGGGCGATCTGCTGTTCGTCGTCAATGCCGATACGGAATTCGCCCCCCATCTGCTGGAAGAATTGGACAAAGCCGCTTCCAAACATCCGGAATTCGAAATCTTTTCTCCGCAGATGATCAACTTCTATGACCGGGACCGGGTCGATTGCAAGGGTATGCGCTTCCGCCATTCGCTGCGGGCGGAGATCATCGACATGGGAAAAGCGGTCGATCCGGCGGAAGGAGAATACGAAGTGTTCGGCGCAACCGGCGGAGCCATGCTGCTGCGCCGTGAAGTTTATGAGCACATCGGGCTGTTCGATGAAGCCTTTTATTTCAATAACGAAGATGTGGATTTCGTTCTGCGCGCCTTCGGGCAGCAATACCGCACACTCTACCTGCCGCAGGCGCGGGTGTATCACAAGCGCTCGCCCAACGAGAAGAAGATGCCGGACAAGATCCTGCATCTGATTCAACGAAACCTCGTATTGGCCTCTTACAAAAACGTACCGCTGCAACTGTGGCTCACACTGGGCGGACTGCATCTGGCCTACAATGCCTATCAATTTGCGAAATGGGCGAAGAAAGGCAAAGCCTCGGTGCTCGTTCAAGCCAAGCTCGACGCGCTGAAAATGGCGATGCAACTGGAGCGGCGTCCCGTTTCGGCGGTGCGGCTGCTGAAAGTTCTGGGGCGCACACGTCTTCGCTGACGGACAGTAAATGATCTCGAACAAAGATAACAAGCGAACGGCTATCGTGCTGATGCTGGCTTCGGCGCTCTCGTTCGCCACGATGAGCCTGTTCGTCAAACTCGCCTCCGACGTCCCATTTACGGAAAAAGTCTTTTTCCGAAACCTCGTCAGCCTGCTGATCGCCGCCCTGGTAGTAGCAAACAGCCGGAGTTCGTTTTTCGGGCAATGGCGAAATCAACCATATTTATTACTGCGATCCCTGTTCGGGCTGGGAGGCGTGGCCTGTTTCTTTTACGCCATCGATCACCTGATTCTGGTGGACGCCGAAATGTTGAACAAGCTCTCCCCCTTTTTCGTTGCGCTCTTCGCTGCGCTTTTCTTGGGGGAACGCTTGAACTGGATTAAAAGTTTCGCGCTGATTCTGGCTTTTGGCGGCGCATTACTGGTCATCAAGCCCGCATTCGATTTGCGCATCTTCCCGGCGGCCATCGGTTTGTTATCCGCTGCCTGTGCCGGAGCGGCCTATACGATGCTGCGCTTTATGAAAGGCAAGGAATCGGCTCAAACCATTGTGTTTTACTTTTCCTTCGTTTCCGTGCTGGGCATTTTCCCCTTTTTAATCGGTCATTTCCGCTGGCCTGAACCGCTACAGATCTGCTGTCTGGTCGCCATCGGCGTTTTCGCCGCCGCCGGACAATTCCTGCTGACGCTGGCCTATCGCTATGCCCCCGCCTCTCAGGTTTCGGTATTGATGTACACCGGTATTCTTTTTTCCGGATTGTACGGTTTGCTGTTCTTTTCCGAGTTTCCGGATGTCTACAGTTTATTGGGTGGAGCAATGATCGTTCTGGCAGGAGTGACGATTTACCTTCAGCGCCAGAGTTCGGATTCCTAACGATTCGAACTTGTTTCCTTGTCCTTCGTACTTGGCATAAGCCTTCGGTTCTGGTATACAAATTCCATTGAGTATTTTTTACTGTCGCCTGCCAGTCCGCTAGAGGTCGCTCATGAAACGCAGAGATACCCGAACCTTACGCAATCTGATCGCCAAACCGCTTTTTCATCTGGTTCGTCAATGGCTGGATTTCAACGATGGTCAAGACGCCCGCCGCCACCTGTTGCAACTGGCCACGCAATTGCGGCAACAGGATGAATATGAACTTGCCGACCGTTTGCTGATACTGGCCAATGCGCTGGAGAGCAACCCGACTCCCGAAGGCGTTTTGCAGCTTGCCGCACCGGCCTTCTCCGATGAACCGCACGCCTTGGACGATCTTTGGTTCTGGCTACAGGGACGCCTGTTACAGGAATGTCAACGCCATTCGGAAGCGGAGCTTGCATTTGAGCGCGCACAAAAAGCGGCCAAATCGTCAACCGAAGGTGAAATTCTGGCAGCGCGCGGACAGTTCGAACTGGACCGTGGCAACGATTCACTGGCGGAATCCTGCCTGCAAAAAGCGGTTGCCAACAAACAATACGAAATCCCCGGTTTTGCCTGGAGACTGCTTGGAGATCTTTACAGAAAACACGGGAACATTGAGAAAGCGCGGCAGGCCTATCAAAAAGCGCAGGACTTACAAAAAGATCCCTATTCCTCCGCACTTGCGCGAGCAAGGCTGGCTGACTTGCAACATAGTGAAGAACCGGGTGGACGCGATCTGCTCCCTTTGCCGGTCGATCCCGGAATTCGCCAGACCGTACAGGCGTTTATCGATGAAACGCTCCAAGACGGCAAGTTTTCCGCCCGGCTGAAATCCGATCTGCAAAAACGGGGCGAGCGCCTGGTTGCCACATTGACTCAAAACACGGAAAGCGCCTGGTATGCCGGACGTTTTTCTCGCGCTACCATTGCGGATATCGAACGCGAACGGCGCGAATTGGCGCAAGGCCTTCACCAAGGCAGGAGACTATCGGAGCAAATCAGCAGGCGGCGTCAATTTCTGACCTGCCTTAAAATTACCTTTCGGGGATTTACCGCTCACTTTAAATTCCTGGACCCGGAAGACCAGATTCGCTTTATCAACGCCTTTTTGAATCGCATCGCAAAGGTGATCTTCCAGCATAACGGTGCAATCGAACGCCTGCAACCGACTACGATCATGGCTTATTTCGGGTATATGTACAATGCGACGGAAGAGGAAGGTCACCGGCAGTCGGCCTTGGACGCCGTGCAGGCGGCTTTCGCCGCCCAGCAGGAACTGATCAATTTCTTCATCGAAATCAAGAAGCACTTTTTCGAACTGCCGGTGGAAAAAATCCGGTTGGAAAAGGGCGGGTACGATATCAAGGAACGCACCTTGGGTCTGGCCTCGGGTATCTCGACCGGCTGGGTGAATTTCGGAGAATTGACCGTTGGAACGCACAGCGAACGCATGATGGTCGGTCACACCACCAACATCGCACATCGCCTGACCGAGATCGCTCGTCCACGGGAAGTGCTGACTTCGCAAACTTCGTATGACCTGCTATTGCCCGTTGCCCGCGAGAACTATGTATTCGAAGATGTCACCGCCCAGTTCGAATACGACGGCGAGATGCGAGTCAATCGGTTGAAGGACTATGAAAACCGACCTATCTACCTGATATCAAAAAGGAATGAGTCCTCTGAGCCATCAGCATCAGAAACCGAGGAAAAGTGACGATAGCGGAATAGGGATTACTCGCGTTTTTGTGTAAAAATCCCTTGCGTTTAGGCCATAATTTTCTGATAATAATCTTGATGAAAGACGTGTTTTTCTACAGCATTATTTCCCACTACAACAACAATGACGGGGTTTGGTATATGAACGAGGCACTAGCTCGTTCTACATGCGTTCTTTCCGGCCCGTAGAACGCATGCTGTTCTCGATAGAGCATGGGTCGTGGTTGTTTTAACCTTTTCTGGAGGCGAGCAAAATGAATCTGAACATTCGATTCAAGGGTTTGGATGCATCCGACAGTGTGAAACAGTACCTTGAGGATCGAACCACGAAGTTGGCCAAGTTTCTTCCGCCGACAACCACCATTAACGCAACCTTGGAAGAAGACAGTATTCGCAAGATCGCGGAAATCAATCTGCGTCACAAAGGAGCGGAATACGTCGCCAAGCAGTCCACCGAAAATCTGATGAGCAGCATCGATGAAGCGGTTGACAAATTGCTCCGACAGCTGCAACGCAGTAAAGACAAGAAAACAAACAGACCCAGTGTTCCAGTCAAGGAAATCGAACCTGTGGTCGAATAGACTCCACAGTGTATTTGTTACCCGTTCAGGGGCCGGAAGGCCCCTTTTTTATTGGATAATCCTAGTAAATGACAGGTAAAATGATTGACAGAGCACAATGGCAATGTATAATCTAACCTCGCTTTTAGCGGCGTTTGGGGAATCGTTTGTCTTCCAGTTACCCCGTGTAAGTTAGGGGTGGTTAAATAAACCAAACGCCACTCGCGTGGAAATCATAAACGGGCGAACAGAAGCTCACGCAGCTACGGGAAAGGGGTCTTCCCGGTCCGATGCGGCTTCTGTTTGGAAAACGGCACTTTCACGGAAATAGCAGGGAAAACGTGAAAAACCTCGGCATCATGTTGTTGTTGTTGTTCGTCTGTCTTTCAGCCGAAATTGTCCAGGCGGCAGGGATAGAGGGAAACATCATTTGGGAGATTCAAGAACCCGCGCCTACGCCTCAAATGGGCCGCTGGCGTGACCGTTCGCCTTTCATCGCCACAAAACCTCTGCTTCAAGACCCACTTATCTGCTTGATGCTCGAACGGACAGACGGCGATCAGCCGATAACGAATCCGGCCATTCCGGTTACAATCGACAACCTTCAGTTTTCTTCCCGGTTGTATTCTGTCCGCGTAGGAAGCAAATTATCTCTGAAAAACAACTCGGTATACCCACTGACCGTACGCCTTATCGGCATGGGTAGCCCGGCGACGACCCTGGCGGCAAAAAGCGGCAGCGGCGACATCGATGTCACCAAACCGGGCCTTTATACCCTGCAAGCCGATGAGTTTTCTCATTTGCAGGCACAGATTCTGGTTACGGAAAAAGGGCAGTGTTTATCCCAAAGCGGCCAAGGCAGCTTCCAGTTGGAGCAGGTGCCGGAGGGAATTTACAAACTGCGTTTATGGGCGGGCCAGTGGATCGAAGGCGAATCGTTCGATTTGGCCAAACAAGTAAAGATGAGCCTGTCGGTGAATGTCCGGGCCAAAGGTGCGCGGGTAATCGGCTTCCATTCCACACAGCAGGTCGTCGAAGTACCTCAGCCGCAGCAGCCTCAGTTCATTCCGGTTCCGATTCCACCTCCTCCACCTCCGGTCCAGAGAGTCGCTCCGCCTGTGACTCCCAGACCCGCACCCAAACCTGCGGTGCAAGCCCCGGCAAAAGTGGAGCGTCCGGCTGTTGCTCCCAAGCCTGCGGAGCCAAAACCGGAACCCAAGGAAGAACCGAAAGAAAAAGAGCCGAAGAAGAAAAAGAAAAAAGGCGGAATCTTCAAGATCAAGGTAATCGAGTAATCCCCATCAAGGAATTCGATGATGCTGAAAATAAAAGTACTGGTTTCCTGGTTGTTGATGGTTGCAATGGCAATGGCGGCGATGTACGTGCTGCTGACCAACACCACGGTTGGAGTGGAGCGGAAGGTCGTTCAAGACGAAATCGATAAAACCAGCGCCTTGGTGCGTCAGCAATTTGATTTACAAGGGCGCGCATTGCTGGACCGTCTGCAACGTTTCGCCCTGGAATCTCCCATCGTGACCATGATGAGCGAGCAGGACAGCTCCATTCAGGATGGCCTGGATCGTTTGCATAATCTGGTAATTCCTTTGCTACAAACCGAAAACGCTAAAATAAACGCGGATTTATTCTGGTTGGTAGACGGCAAGGGGCGCGTGGTGCTCAGGCTGGAAAACCCGACGTTGTATGGCGACGATATCCATGGCATTCCATGGGTTAAGAACCTGCTGGCCGGAGTCTCGGAAGAAGGCGCAGCCTATTTCGACAACAAACTGCTGCATCTGGCCGCCGTTCCCATCGTCGATCTGAAACACGGGCGCATCGCCGGTGGCGTGCTGGTGGGACAGAGTATGGATCAGGCCTGGCTGGATGCACTTGGCTTGCCGTTCAATACCAATCTGGCGGTTCTCTTTCGCGGAAGCAGCAAGTTGATTTCGGGACAGAGAGACGTTCAGAAGGATCTGAACAAGGTTCTACCGGAACTGAAACTGACGCAAACCGGCTGGCAGGGTGAGTTCGACAAGTTCGAGTTCAGCCGGGAAGACGTTTCGTATTTGGGACGTGCGTTCCTGTTCGGCGAATCGCTGGCTTCTTTCCGGGCGGGCTTGGCCGTTTTCGAAAAACTGCCGCCGCGATGGTTGCCGCCTGCGGACCCCCGCATTCAGATGCTTGCGCTGATCGGCGTAGTCGCCCTGGTCATCGGCATACTCGTCACCTTCCTTATTTCAGCCGGAATTCGACGGGATTCGACCAATGTGGCGAAAACGATTTTGGAATTGAAGAAAACCGGTACGGTAATCAGCGGGTTGAACGAAACGAAATATATCGCAGAGATGAGACCCTTTGTCGCGATCATGAAGGAATTCTTGTCGCTACCGGAGAACAACAAGACCGCCGTTTCTCCAGCGCAGAAAGTGGAAGCGCAACCGGAAACTCCCGCTGTCGATACGAAAGCGGAACCGGAGAAGCCGGAACCTCTGGCCATTCCTGCGATCCGCTCGGCCGCGGAAGAAGAGGGGCTCGAGCAGGGCGATGCGGATCATGTGATGGATTCCATCACCGGTATGCTTGGCGTTGAGAAACCCGAGAAGGCTCCCGCGCAAAACGATGCCCTGCCCACGCTGTCCGATAAAATCGATCTGACACCGGATTCAACAGAAAAGAAACCCGTACAGAAGCCAAAGCCGGCAGCCGCAACGAAACCACCTTCAGCGGCTCCCCAACGTCCCATTCCCGATGATCCGGAGGAATACTACCTGCAAGTCTATCAGGAATATCTCAACATGCGGGACATGCTCAAGCAGCCGACGCACAACATCAACCGCGATAAATTCATTGCGAACCTGCGAAACAGCACCGAACGCATCTGCGAAAAACAGGGCTGTGAAAAGGTACGCTTCTCCGTCTTCGCTAAAAACGGACAGGCTTCCGTTAAGGCGGCGCCGGAAAAATAGATCGTCGAACCGGATGTATGCACGATCGCTGTTTTTTTCTCTTCACATCCAAAGGAGCGAATCATCATGAAGAACGCCTGGTTTGTTGTTTTAGCCACGCTGATTCTGCTGTTACTGGTGTTCGCATTGGCTGGTTGCGAGAAAGAAAAAGCCGCCGAAAAACCAAATGCGAAGACCTCGCCGCAACCGCAACCCTTAAAGGTCGTGCCGGTTGAAAATGAAAAAGATAACCAGGCCTGGCTGGATAAGTACGCCAAGGCAAACAAGCCGGAGATCGAATCACGGCGAAAAGTGTTACCCGATTCGGTTGGCTCCTGGAAAGCCTGCACACCCAGAGAAAAAGTGGCGGCCACGGCACACATGAACAACTGCCCGGAATTGGAACCGGGAGAGGAGTTTCATTGCTACACGCCATACAAGGCGTTGAAACGAGAGCAGATTTCCCTTGAGCTCTGGACCGATGAAACCCAGCTGGTCGCCGTGGTGATGCGCTCTAAAAAGTATCGCACCGAGCATGGAATCGGCGTTGGCGATCCGCTTGCCCGTTTGCGTTCGACCTACACCAGTACCGAAGTTTTTCGTGGAGAAGACAAAATATGGCGCGCCCGCGTGCCGCAGTTGAACCTGACCTGCCAACTGGAAGACAACCAGGCCGAAACCGCAGACAAACTGGACCCGTTCGTCAAGATCAAGCGCATGGACATTTCTTTCAAGTGCCCACAATAATTTCGATTTCCACCTTCTGCACTCGCCTGTCACTCCTTTCAAGGGGTGCACCCCATTTCGTGAACATACGCCCTTTGACCTTGCAGGCCTACGAGGCTTGGAGTATCCTGTAAGTTATAGGGAATTCGATGGCCCTGAAAAGGTAGAGGGGAGTGGAAGATGTCAATCGTGGACCATGGACCCATGCTCGCGGATAAGCGGCGTATGGAAGCATATCGACAGGCGATTCATGCCCTGGTAAAGCCGGGTCAGCTTGTGTGCGATCTAGGTTGCGGCTCCGGTATCCTGGGATTTTTCGCATTGCAGGCCGGAGCGGCGCACGTATATGGCATCGAGCGGGACAACGTGGTCGAAAGTGCTCCTTCTCTGGCGCAGGCTAATGGCTACGGCGATAAAACAACCTATTTCCACGCAGACAGCAACCAGATTGAACTACCGCAGAAAGTGGATTGGATCGTCTTCGAATGGTTGAGCACCATCGGCGCAGACGAATCTCCCCTGGATGAATTGCATGCGTTTATTCAACGCAACTTGAAGCCCGAAGGCGGCATTATCCCAAGAATCGTGGAACATTATGTGGTTCCGGTGCAGGATGCCGAATTGTGGGAGAATCGCGTCGGTATCTGGTCGGAAAATCACTACGGTCTGGACTTAAGCTCGGTGCGCCCCTTGGCGGCATTAAGCCCCATTCTGTGCCGCTCCGATCCCGCCGGGCATCTGGCCGAAGCGGGACGTTGGCTGGTCGTGGATTATCTGGACCCTTCCACCTACCGCCCCGTCAGCCGTTTCGAAGGCGACCCGGTGGAAGTCTGCATTCAAAAGAAGGGCATCTGCCACGGGTTGGCGATCTGGTTCAAGTCGGATCTGGGCGGCGGTGTTTGGTTGAGCAACTCTCCCACCGATCCGGAAACGCACTGGCAGAACTATTTTTTGCCTTTCGAGAATCCTTACGAAGTCGAGCAGGGCGATGTACTGACCGTCGAAGTCGGCAACCGCCAGGTCGGACGACGACGCGAGCTGTTCTGGTTGGTCAAGCACCGCCGCAAAAAGCGCACGCTCATTCGCATGGGATCGCCGGGAATGCTGGCCAGCACCATCAGCCTGCGCGAGGCGTCGCGCATCACCGGGCAGTTTATCCCCGAGCAAGACGCCCACGACCGCTACTTGCAGATCTTTTTGCCTTTGATCGACGGCAAACGCAGCGCCCACGAAGTCGCCGGACTGGCGGCGGAGCAGCACCCGGAGGTGTTCGAGAATGCGGATCTGGCGCTGGCCGAATTGATCCGTCAATGGCGCGAGCGACGATTGACGCCGATGTTGAAGGATAGTGATGGCTGATCCGACGTATCACGATTTGATGGTGGAAGTCACCGAGCGGCTGGCAAAGGCCAAAACGCCCTTCGCCGCCCAGGTGGAATTGACCAAGCGCTGCAATCTCGATTGCCTGCACTGCTACGTCGATCACCGCCCCCAACAGCCGGAACTCTCCACTGAAGAACTGCACGAATTGATCGATGCCCTTGCGGATCTGGGTGTGTTGCAGATCGGCTTTACCGGCGGTGAAATCTTTCTGCACCCGGATCTCTGGGACTTGATCGAACACGCCCGGCAGCGCTCGTTTATGGTGCGCCTGCTCACCAACGGCACCCGCCTGACTCAAGCCGACGTACAGCGTCTGAAGGAGCTTTGCATCGGCGAAGTGCATATCTCGGTTTACTCGGATCGTCCCGAAATTCACGATGAAATCACGCGCCATCCCGGCAGCCTGGAAAAAAGCCTGCGGGCGATTCGCTGGCTGCGCGAGGCGGAAATCGCCGTGGTCATTAAAACGCCGGTATTGCAGATTAACCGGGAGGACATCAAGCGTGTGGTGCATCTGGCCGAGTCGCTGGGCTGCCGTTACATGCTGGACACCAACATCATTCCCGCCGAAAACCAGGTCCGGCAACCGGAGTTGCAGCGCCTGAACGGCGAACAACTGGCCGCGTTTTTTCAAGACCCGGAACTGGTGAATTATCTGTATCATGGCGGCGGCGTGACCGAATTATGCGGTGCGATGAAAAACGACGATCAGAGCGGGCGTGTTTGCGAAATCGGGCGCTCGATGATCGTCATCGACGCGGTGGGCAACGTGCAACCCTGCGCCGTCTATCCGCCTATCGGCAATATCCGGGAGCAATCGGTCAGGGAAATCTGGCGGGAATCTCCCGAGTTGGAGCGCCTGCGCGAAAACGACTACGCCAAGCAGACCAAGTGCCCCTCTTGCGAATATCTCCCTTATTGCAGCCCCTGCGCCGCCATGGCGAAACTGGAAAACAACGACGATCGTGCTTGCAATCGCATGAGCCGCAACCAGGCGCAGGCCCTACAACTGGCCGAGTTGCGCGAGTTGAAACGGCAACCCAATGAAGAGGACGAGTAAAGGCTTATTGCATATCGCCATCTACAGTATCGCCATCGGGAACATCGCTTTGCACTTTCCGATATACCACCGTCCAGCTTTCGTCGCGATTCTGCTCGGCCAGTACGGGCGTTCCATTTTCCAGAACGAGAGACAGATTGTTGGTAACACCGCTCGCCGTGTGGAAAACCGCAGAATAGGAGCTTCCTTCTCCAAGTTCCGGTGGATCGACCTGATCCGGGCAATGATTGCTTTCGCAGGCGAACCAGCCATCGTGATCCTCTTGATCCAAATCGGTCGTAATCCCAATGCTCCAACCGGCCATACAATTTTGTACGAATTCGGGATCTTCTGTACTTGGGCAGGACACTGTTCCATCAAGTGATCGGGAAAGTCGGAAGGTTTGATTCTGATTATCGCTCCACACACCGCTGATCAGGCGTTGCAAACGAAGCAGCACATTCCGATCCTGCTCGGAAATACATAACGGCCACGACGAGGCTTCCGCTGTCCCTTTTTCCTTCAGGCGCAGAGTAGACAGGCAACCGGTATCTTCGACCGACTCAAAATCCTGCTCTACACACAAGGGAGCGGATTCCTGATCGAAGCTGTCTTCATCGCCCCCCTGGGTGATCTCATCCGATTCACAAGCGCAGGTTAGTGAAATCACCAGAAACAAACAGAAGATCGCCATCCGAAGTGAATGCGGCATACGATTTCCCTTCCTTGTGGCAAGGTCTGTGTGGCGATGTCCCGTGCAGTGAATCCTATACTATACGGATGGATGCCGAATTGCAAGCTAAATTCTAAAAACGCGCGTTCATGCACTCCAAAGCGCCGAAAGCATTTTCGATGACGTGGGTTTCTCCACCGTCGTCCGTCACTTCCCCATTGAAGAAGCCGTAGAACTGATCGTAATCCATGCTGATCAGGCCGTAGTTGCGCTTTTCGGCTTTACTGCCTTCGGCGTTAAAACGCAGTTTCACCCGCCCGGCTTTGTCTTCCAACCGGAACGCGCCTTTCGTCGATTCGGGAAGGATATCGGGTTGCTCCAGCAGGCACAGGCGACCATCCACCCAGATGGCGTCCTCGCCGGGTTGATCCTTGGGTGTCATCTGATTCACGAAGTTGGTCATCACTTCCCGCCCGGCTTTCGTCGTGCAGATAAAGCAACCCCATCTCCACTGCGAGCGGTAGGGATACCAGGTTTTCTGCTCGTCGAGGTTTCCCTTGTCGCGCTGCGGGTCGAAACGATACTCGCGCTCGCCGATGCGGATCACACCTTCAAAGTGTAAAGGCGATTTGTGCGTGTAGGTGTGGTGATCGGGCAGAATAGGAAGGCTGACCACCAGCGGATCGACCTTGTCAATATTCTGAAAACCGGTGATGTCAATATGCAATGCCGGTTTTTTGGATGTTGCGGGAACGGCTGCCTGGATGCGATGGTGATTCCAGTCCAGCCGATGTGAGAAATGCAGGTAACGTCGGCTGCTGCCGCAATGACAGTCGCTGTTCCACAGGGTCTCCGGCAGTTTTAGGTGTCCTGGAAGATCGAGTATCAGCCATTCGTGCTGCTCGCGTCGTTTCTTGTCGTACAAGTACACCGTGGCGCTGGCGGCAACTTTGGCGTCTTGAATGATGATGCCGCCGAACAGCTCTTCATGGTTTACACCGAATCCCACCCACTCTTTAAGCCGTAACCAGCGCAGCGGCCTGGCCGGTGCGCCACCCATATTCGGGGCGTCCAGCAGATTGACGTGCCGAAAGGGTTCCTTGAAAAAGCCGCTATAAATGCGTCCCTGTTCGACAAGCGCATCGGGAGTCGGAAAGATAGTTGAAGGAATACGGGAAGAACGATCGGATGACATGACTTAGATTTCCTTTATTCGGGTTCGGTGACAAATCCATAGGTCGGATCGATTCGTTCACTGCGGTAGGAACTGTAGTCCTCCGGGATGTGAACGTTCCAGACGATGCTCTTGTCAAACGTGATTTCTCGTATGATCTGGTCGAAATCGGGCTGCAAGGATACGTAGATCAGCAGTGTATTGCCATTATCCAACCGGTCGGCTTCGGAGCGATTGAGTGCAAACAAACTCGTATCCGTATATTCCCAAACGACTTCGGCGGAAAACGGTTGACCATCGGTATCAAAATGCAATTCGAATTCCAGCGCACGGGAATAGGGGCGCACCCAGGCAAGATCCTGCGTGCGCGCAGCTTCGGAAGCGCCCAACCCGTTATCGAAAAGCAGAATATGACCGTTGGAAAGAATTTTGGGAGAATGCTGGCGCAAAAAAAACGCCTCCGAATTCATAATGAAATCCCCACCACGCCCCAGGGTCCACTCGATTGCATCCGTGTCACGGTTCAGTTTAAAGACAATATCCTGATCGCGCGAGGAAATCAGCATGGCGCGTTCATTGGGAACGGGGGTGATGGTATTGAAGTGCGACCAACCGTTGTATTCCACGCGCGGGATGATATGCTCGCAGACATACCAGTTCCAGATATTTTCACCGGTAGTCAGATTGTACTCGTGCACGGAATGCTCACTGGTGTTGCAGTTGTAACTGCTGCGCCCGAGATAGAGCAGGTGATCGGGATTCCAGGGCGATAGCACCGTATCGTGATTGCCGTCCTTTTGCAGATTCCAGATTTCCCGGCCATCCCAGCTTACATAAACCTGCGGTTCGCTTCCGGCGACGATCAACCCCTGTTTGCTGGGATGTAGGGCGATTTCGTGACCGCCATTGGTGCGCATGCGCCCGGTGACGTACATCCAGCGATACCGGCCCTGGAAATCGATACCGACTACGTAATCCGGCGCTTCGGCGCTGATGCGCGTCAATGAAAAGAAAGTCCATCCCGGTTGCACCTGCTCGGCGTGATATTCCGTTACGGTCAGATCCGGTAGAAATTCCGGCAAAGGTCCTACGTTTTCGATGCGCGTAGCCGCCTGCCCACTACGATCCTGTGCAGTGGCATGAACCGTCACGTCGCAACTAGCTGCTTCATACAACCCCATCACAAACACTTCGTGAGCTTTAGTAAGCTCATCCGATGTAAACGTCTGGTCGATATCATCACCGCAAACCAGATGAAGCCGTGTGGTCGCCTTGATCTCAGTGCGCCAGGAGATGAAAAACGAAAGTGGATTGGCCGGATTCTCGACCACATATAGATCGGCGATGGCAATCGGCTCCAAAACCACATCCACGATATCCGGATCGGCATCGATGTCGCCATCGAGAAAGAGATCCACATCCGCTTCACTCGGAAAATCGTCATCTCCGTCGGGTGGCGTTTCCAGATCTCCATCAACAGGTGTGTCCGGGTCACGATCCGGTTCGATTTCCATATCACCGTCCGGGAGTTCGTCCTTGTCGCCATTGGGAATCTGGTCCATATCACCAGGATGCGGGCTGTCGTCATCGCCTTGAATACTCGGAGTCTCTTCTTCAAGGGTGTCCGAATCTCCATCCGAAGCAACCGACTCGCCATCCGTATCGCCAGGCAGCGTCGTCTCGTTGGATTCACAGGCAAGCAGAGCCAGCAAAGACATCAGCGCGCACAGCAGAACAGGCATACGCATCATGCAACACCCTTTACTAATAAAGTGGACGATGAAACCTTACAATGCCTCATAAGGTAGCACGATGCAGCTTGTTTTTCAAAACCAATCAACGCTGCCTGCTGCAACGGATGAACTTTTCGTTCACTTACTTTTTCTCTACGATGCTGGCCTGCAACCATTTCTTGAACGCATCGAATTTGAAATCGCGGCCCAAAAAGTCGCGCACCAGTTGATCGGCATCGCGCGCGCCACCCGGATCGAGAATGCTTTTACGGTAGCGCAGAGACAATTCGGTGTTGTCCAATCCCTGCTCGTGGAACAGTTCGGCAAGATCCTTCACGATGACCAGCGACCACATGTAGGTGTAATAATTGGAGCTATAGCCGACCAGATGGCCGAAGCCTTCGACGAAATGAGTGCCGTCCACTCCCTGCCAGGGCGAGTATTTCCGTTCCACTTCCTTGGCAAAGGCATCCGGGTCGAGGCCCTCTGGAGCCTGCTGGTACAAGCCCAGCGCCAATGCGGCATAATACATCTGCTGTTGTGTAAATAGCGCCTTGGCAAACAGATCGCTCTTTTGCATGCGCGTTACCAGTTCAGCCGGAATGGCTTCGCCCTGCGCGTTTTTCGCAAAGGTTTGCAGAATCGTCGGATCCCAGGCCCACTCTTCATACAACTGTGAAGGCGTTTCCACGAAGTCCCATTCCGTAACAGTGCCGGAGAAGGTTACATATTGCTGCCGTCCCGCCATGATGTGGTGCATCAGGTGACCGAACTCGTGGAAAAAGGTGGTGACATCCAGATGGTCAATCAGCACCGGATCTGCGCTTTTCGTCGGATCGGGGAAATTGCCCACGATGGCGCCTTCGGCAATGCGCTTGCCTGTAACGCCTTGCACGATGGGGAACATGGCAAAGCTTTTGTACTTGTTTTCACGAGGATACAGATCCAGGTAAATACGGCCAACAACTTCATCCTGCAACGACACATCGAAAGCCTGCACGCTCTCATGCCACAGTTGAACATCTTTAGAGGGAGTGAAGGTTACGCCGAACAGACGCTGGCTCCAATCCAGTACGCCATTCTGCACGGCAGACAACGGGAAGTAAGGGCGCGAATCCTGCGGGGAGTAGTTGAAACGCTGCTGCTTGAGTTGGCGAGTCAGGTAGGCGCGTTCCCAGGGGAAAACGCGCTCGGCCTGCGGTTGGCTTTTACGCTTGAATTCAAGCAGCGCCTGCTTGTCGTTCTCGGCCAATGGCCGGGCGATTTCGGTTACGCGGTCAATGAAGTTTCGCGCATTTTCGGGAGTCTTGACCATCAGCAGTTCCTGGGAAAAAGCCGCCCAGTTTTCATAGCCCAACAGCGTGGCAAGTTCATAGCGCGCCTGAAGCAATTGCTTGAAGACATCCACATTCTGCGGGTATCCCAGATTCATGGCCAGCATCCAGATTTGATGCCGCAGTTCGGTGTCATCTGCATAAAGCATAACCGGGTAATAGTCGGGCCAGTCGGTGGTGATTTGAATGACACCCTGCTCGTTGGGCTGATGACTCGCCAGATAATCCTCCGGCAGTCCAGCAAGGCGCGCCGGATCGTTGACGTCGACACTGCGGGTGTCGGCGGCGAGATTGCGATCGAACGTTTGCGCAAGCTCGGTAATCTGTTTATTCAACTCGCGAATGCGCTGGCGGGTGGCTTCGTCACGGTCAACACCATTGCGTTTGTAATCGCGCAGCAAACGTTCCAGATAGCGTTGGGAATCGGCATCCAACTCCGCCTTGACGTCTTTCAATTGACCCAGCACATCGTACAGGCGGCTATCCAGTAACAACTCGGTTTGCAGAGCCATACTTTCCTGCTCGCAGATCTGCCCGGCCTGGCGTATGCCTGCATCGGGGTTCGTGAATTGCGCCAGCCCGGAGCGATTGACGGCATCGCCCAGGTTCATTTCGATCTGGTTGAAAAGATCCAGCACGATGCGCGCATCCTGACAGGATTCCGCCTGCTTGAGATTCTGCGCCGCCTGTTCGGCATCCTGCAACTGGCTGCGGCACCAACCTAGAAACGATTCTCCCTGTTCGCTCATGGAAGAATCGGCAGGTTTTTGAGCGGTTGAATCCATCGTGTCTGGAGTAGCGTTTCGTGATGCACAAGAGAAGACACATAATCCAAGCAAGAGTGCGAGCGACAATTGCAAATATCGAGACATGAAGAGCTCCTTTAAACGAAAAGAGAATCAAAACCGTGCTTTTACACAACAACAGGCCATGTGAAAAGTCAAGCAGGAATCCATCAATACAGAGGGAATTAACCGAGCTTATAACGAAAAATTCTATTCAATTTTCATCCTGTATTGCAATTCTTTTGAAACGGTTGTAAACTCTCTCGGAATATTTATAAGCAAAACAGTTCATGCAGAACAGTGTGAATCGATTCAAGTTCGCCGTGTACATGCAAAAATAGGTGATCATGCTGAAAACACCCACGTGGACACAAGCTGCATTGAAAGTCGCATTGGCGTATTTCGTTCTAGCCGCGCTTTGGATTCTCACCTCGGATTGGCTGGTGGCCAGCGTAGTATCGGACCCCATTGTCCTTTCCCACGTTCAAACCTACAAAGGGCTGTTTTACGTTTTCGCAACGACAGTATTCCTTTTCGCCTATGTTCAATCGATCATCCGGCACATCGAAAAAGTGAAAGAAAGCCAACAACGCAAATTGGATCGCTTCAAGGCGGCAGTGGATGTGTCACCTTTGGCGATTTTTACTTTGGATACTACCGGTCGAGTATTGACCTGGAATCGAGCTTCCGAAGTCATGTTCGGATTTAACGAGCAGGACATTAAGGGAAAATTGCTCCCGACTATCCCGGAAGATCGCATGTCTGAATTTCGGCAGCATCTGGAATTATCGCTCAAAGGTGAAGTGCTTGCTGGTGTCGAACGAGTTCGGCAATGTAAAGATGGAAGCCGGATCGATGTACGACTTTCCACGGCTGGATTGAAGGGTCCGGATGGTCAGATCGAAGCGATTATGGCCATTATGGAAGACATCAGTGAGCGAAAGCGTATGCAGCGCAAATTGGAAGAAAGCGAACAGCGTTATCATAATATGTTCGATAACACTCACACGGTGATGCTGATCGTCGATCCGGAAAGTTCTTCCATTCTCGATGCCAATCCGGCGGCTTGCCGATTCTACGGTTATCCGGTTGATGTATTAAAAGGCATGAGCATTCATAAGATAAACATCGACGCCCAAAACTGTGTAAAAGAAGAAATGGGAAATGCCAAAGCTGAACGCAGCAATGTATTCAGCTTTCGCCATCGGTTGGCAAGCGGTATGATTCGGGATGTCGAGGTTCATTCCGGTCCGATCCAGATGCAAGGCCGCACCTTGCTTTACTCCATTATTCATGATGTCACCGAACGTAAACTCGCACAGGACGATTTACGACACCAAACGGAAATTTTAAACGCGATTCTGGATAACGCTCCCATTATGACCTCATTGACCGACCGGGACGGCAAACACCTGTGGGTCAATCGTTTCTGGGAACACAAGTTGGGCTGGACCTTGCAGGAAAGCCGCGAGCAGGACGTGCTGGCAAAAGCAGCAATCGACAAGGAACAGGAAGCAAGGCTTCGAGAGGGAGTTCTCAATCCGGATGGCGATTGGCACGATTTTCAATTGCGAACTCGCAGTGGCGAACTCTTGGATGTGTCCTGGTCCACCGTTAAACTGTCAGACAAACGCCGCATCAGCATCGGATTCGATATCAGCAATCGCGTTCGAGCCGAGAAAGAAAAGGAACATCTGGAGCAGCAATTCCGGCAAGCACAAAAGATGGAAGCCGTTGGACGATTGGCTGGAGGCATTGCACACGATTTCAACAATCTGCTCACCGGCATCACCGGCAATGTGGACCTGTCTTTAATGGATCTGGATGAACGAGACCCATTTTACACCGCCTTCAAGGAAATCCGTCAGGCCGCCAACCGTGCAGCAGCATTGACACGTCAGCTATTAGCTTTCAGCCGTAAGCAGATCATCGATCCGCATGTGCTCGCCTTGAATCAAACGGTTACACGTTTTGAAAGCATGTTGCAGCGCTTGATCGGCGAAGATATCCATTTAAAGACACAGCTTCAATCAGACCTGGGATTGACGTATCTCGATTCCGGCCAGTTGGAGCAGATTCTCGTGAATCTGGTAGTCAATGCACGCGATGCGATGCCTGATGGCGGAGATCTGCTGATTGAAACATCGAATATCGAACTAGGCGAAGACTATCACCAGGAACACCCGTACACCAAGCCGGGAAGTTACGTGATGCTGGCAGTCAGCGATAATGGCTCCGGCATTGAAGCAGAAACATTGGAACACATTTTCGAACCGTTTTTCACCACCAAACCGGTAGACAAGGGAACGGGGTTGGGCCTGGCAACGGTTTTCGGCATCGTCAAACAAAGTAAGGGAAGCATTGAAGTTTATTCTGAAATTGGTGAAGGCACGACGTTTAAACTTTATTTCCCACGTATCTACGCAGAAAAACCTGCGGAACGCGTGCGATCGCAAAAGAAAATCAAGCTAGGCAGCGGCGAACTGATCATGATCGTGGAAGATGAAGACGTCGTGCGCAACATGAACCTGAAAATGCTGACACGCCTGGGTTACCGAACGTTGTCCGCTCCCAATGGCGAGCAGGCCCTGATCATTCTGAAGCAGTGC
Organism: Myxococcota bacterium; assembly: GCA_965140415.1. Classification (GTDB taxonomy): domain Bacteria; phylum Myxococcota_A; class SURF-8; order SURF-8; family SURF-8. Next base: position 4,908 of record OZ223209.1, on the reverse strand, counting down.
CAGGAGAAAATCGATTTACTGATGACCGACGTGGTCATGCCGGATATAAACGGGCGAGAATTGGCCAAGCGAGCACTCGAGCTGCAACCCGATCTTCGTGTTTTATATACTTCCGGTTACACCGAAAACGTGATCGTGCAACGTGGTGTTTTAAAGGATGGCGTGGAGTTCATCGGCAAACCCTATTCACCTCAGGCTCTGGCTGAAAAGATTCGCTGTATTTTGCATCCCGATTGATCGTCGATCTTCTATTTCAAACTAGGATGGTTTGTTGTGTAAGGTCTCCAGAATGGCTAATGGATATTGCTGCTCATCGAAGATGGGGTGAAATTGCTGGTACACTTCGAAATCGGTTCCTGAAGCGTTACGATGCATGAACTCACCGGCAATCGGACCGCTTTCGAACAACGTAGACAATGCCGTTTCAATACGTGGCCGTTCGTTTTGTGCGTAAAATGAAACCTGCGCTTTTCCAATGCATTGTTCCGTTTCGATGCCATGCAATTTAGCATATGAGCTGTTACAAAACAGCAGGATTCCTTCGCGATCGATCAAGGCATAGCCGTTGCTGAACTGCTCGATGGCCAGCGCCAGCAGTCGCTTGTTCTGTTCGAGTTGGAACAGCTCGCGCAGGTCGTAGAAGATTCCCTGAATGATACGTTCATCTCCTACTGTGGTAACGGTCGCTGAAATATGCACCGGGACGTGCTTACCTGTACGGGTAATCACCTCGGCGAACTCCTCTTCTTCTTTCACATTTGACACATGGCGCTTGAACATCCGTGAAAAATGTTCGCTCTTGACCGGTGGGTGCAGGAAACTTTGATGTTGGCCGATGATTTCGTTACGCGAACGCTCCAGCAATTCTTCCGCCGCTTTGTTGCAGTTGATCAACATGCCATCTTCAGGGTTGGCCCAGAAAATGGCGTCGCGCGTGTTCTCGAAAATCAGGCGGAACTTGCGTTCACTCTGAGCGAGTCGCTCCTGAGCTCGTTTGCTTTCCGAAATGTCGCGTGTGATTCCTTCCAATGCCACGATGTGGCCTTTTCGATTTTTCAAACAGGAAACGTTCATTTCGCAAAGTACCGTATGACCTTCTTTATGCTTGTAGGTCGCTTCAACTCGAAAAGAAGGATTGGAATCATTTTCGGTGATCAACCGTTGAAACAGCTTGTTGATCTCCATAACAGAATCCAGCGTCAGATACTCTTCGATTTCCTTTCCGATCGCCTCCTTCGGGGTATAACCCAGCATCTCCTCGCAAGCGGTATTGACGTATTGCACCTTGCCTGTAATGTCTGTGCGCCAGATCACATCCTGCAAATTCTCCGTCAGGCGTTGAAAACGAGCCTCGCTTTCGGTAAGGGCGTGCCGTGCCTTGTCCGTGTGCGCTTTTTTTCTTGCGGCTTGTTCCACGATCTGGCACAAATCTTTGCCCGGCACCGGTTTGGCGAGAAAATCAAAGGCTCCCAACCGCATGGAACGCACGGTCGATTTGATGGTCGGCTCACCGGAGATCATGATTACCGGAATATCCGAGCAATTGTCGTGCACGTATTGCAATAAATCGATACCGGACTGTCCCGGCAGCACGATATCGGAAACGATCACATCGACTTCGCTGTTTTTAATGATATCCACCGCGGTAGGGACATCCTCTGCCACCAGCACATGATGACCGTTTCTTTCAATAAATACGGAGATGGATTTCCGCAAACCCCGTTCGTCATCGACGACTAGCACGACACTCATGGTTATTCTCCTGTTTCCACTTCATGCTCCGAGTTGGAGCGAGTCCAGGGAGCTGTTAATGGCAAATCGATGTGGAAACGGGTATACGTTCCGGGTTTGCTTTCTATCGACATGCGACCGAAATGGTCGGCAATGATTCCATGACTGACGGATAATCCAAGCCCGGTGCCTTTGCCCGGTTGTTTTGTCGTATAAAACGGTGTGAAAATCCGCTCCTGCATCTCAATGTCGATTCCCATACCGTGATCTTCTATGGTCGTGCGAATCCATTTGTTCTGTTCATCTGAAAAGAGTTTGCTGCAAATCTCGATCCGCTTGTCATCGTGATGGCTGGGATATTTCTGGTTGAGCGTATCCCGTGCATTGTTGAGCAAATTCATAAAAACCTGCATGATCTGCTGGCTGCGACAATTGATTTTCGGCAGGTTCTCGTCGATGTGAACGACGAGATCAATCTGATCTTTGGATAATACCTTCCGAGTCAGGGCCAAAGTGGATTGTATGATGTCTCCGATCAATGCCGGGCTGTGCGCTTCGCTTTCCTGTCGACTAAACGAGAGCAGGTTATACACGATATCGGCAATGCGGCGGCTCTCACGCACGATATCCGATGCATATTCGAAAACACGATCCTCCGGTTTGCTGTAATCCTGAATCAATTCAGCAAAATTCAAAATGATGTTGATCGGATTGTTGATTTCATGCGCCACACCGCTGGCCAACGTGCCGATGGCTTCCAGCTTTTGCTGGTGCCGCTGTTGCGCTTCTTCTTCCCGTTTGTGAGTCACGTTGCGAACGAAGCCACAAATACCGCGAACTTCTCCCTGCTCGTCTCGTAGTGGCACTTGTATGGTATGAAAGCTTATATTTTCACCAGCGATTGTAAGGGTACGAACTTGATCGACCACGTTACCTTTCAGAACCGGCAGGTCAGCTTCCTTGACAGCTGTGGCGGATTGGGGATCGAAAAGTTCTTCCGGCGTTTTTCCAAGCAGATCTTCGGCCTTGCAATTGAAGACACGCGTCATCGCTGGGTTGACAAAGGTATAGCGCCGTTGCAGATCCTTGCAGAAAATCGAATCCTGGGCAGCTTCGGTAATGGCGCGGAAAAGTTCCTCGGAATGGCGAAGTCGTTCTTCGGATTCCTTGCGCTTGGAAATATCCTCAAAAACCGTAACGAACTGCCGATCCGCGTAGCAGAACGCCCTCACTCGAAAATACCTTTTCATTTCCGGAATATAGCATTCGAAAACCATCGGATCCCCGTCCAACGCGACCTGTTGATAGCGATCCAAAAGAGGTGGCGGATCAATGTGGTATACTTGAGAACTGAGAGCGCCGATTGCCTCCTTTGCCGGGATTCCGAGAATACGCTCGAAACTGGGATTGACATCCAGAATTTCGTAGTCGAACGGTTGACCGTTTTCATCAAAAACCAGTTGATGCAGAGCCGCGCCTTCCGACATTTTCAAATAGAGAGAGCGGAAGCGCTGCTCGCGTTGCCGCAGTTGCTCCAATTCCTGCTGTTGATCCTGTAGCTGTTGTTCCAATTGGGCGAGCTGTTGCTGAGTCTTTTTAAGGAGTTCAGCTTGGGTAATACGATCCTCATTAATTGAAGCCATGGCTACCCCGCGTATGAATTTTCTACCTGTTTCCCATCTGGAAAACGGGCAGAGGGAGTTCAGCCCTCTACATCCATTAAACCAACAAAACTCTTAGGCGATACCCAAACATCAAAAACAAACGGCAAAGCATTCAACCGAATAAAATGCCGGTCCCTTCAATCTACCCCACAGTACGTATATCTGGTTTCTTAGCTTATCCAATTCCATAGTTGTCAGCAACTGTCAGCATATCACACTTGCCATTGAATGCAACTGAGTTTGTAATCATTTCTGAAAGCATTTTCTTCTGCAAATTCTCTTCCCAGATCAGGTGTATAAAGAAAAATTACACTGAACCGAATATTCTGAAAATCTTTCTTGACAGCCGCTGCGCATCGTGTAGGCTAGCATTAGGTTATATAAGTAACGGAGAATTCTGTGGCGGCGATCGTACCCGAACTCAAAACATGCAGCGTTTGCGAGCGCAAATTCGCACCGCGCTTTTCCTATCAAACGGTAGCCGATGGCGATCAGGTGAAATATTTTTGCAGCCAGCGATGCATGCTCCAGGATCGTACACAATCCAACCAGGCGACCTGTTCGACCTGTGGAAAATCGTTCACCCCGCTATACGCATACCAACGCGCCGTGGTGGAAGGGCAGAGCCGTTATTATTGCTCGGAATATTGCGCCGAGAATTTCAAAGTCGAGCGCAAACGTGCGCGCGGTATCAAGCGTATTGCCGTACTGAACCAAAAGGGCGGTACGGGAAAAACCACCACCGCCATCAATCTGTCCGCCGGTCTGGCCATGCGCGGATTCAAAGTGCTGCTGATCGACATGGACGCCCAGGGGAATGTAGGTGTAAGTCTTGGAATCAACGGCGAAAAAGGCACCTATCACCTGTTGATCGAAGGCTCTTCCGTGGAAGATCTGGTGGTGCCGATCCGCAACAACCTGGATGTGATTACCACCAACGAATCTTTAGCGGCTGCGGATATCAAAATCGCCAGCCGCGCCAAACGCGAAATGGCACTTAAAGAAGCCTTGATCGAGCGAGCGGGTGAGCAGGGTTATGATTACGTCATTCTCGATTGTCCCCCGGCGCTGTCGCTGGTCAATCAGAATGCCCTCGTTTACGCGGATGAAGTCCTTATACCGGTCAGTTGCGATTACCTGGCGATGGTCGGTGTCAAACAGATCCTGCGAACGCTGCACAATATGAACAACCTGATGCACCAGCCGGTGTCCATTTGCGGGGTCTTACCGACCTTTTACGATGTCCGCACCAACTTATCGCAGGAAGTGCTACAGAATTTACGCGACTATTTCAAGGAGCGCACGCTGTCGCCGATTCGCATCAATACGCGGCTCAAAGAAGCGCCCATTCATAAACAGACCATCTTCGAGTACGCCCCCTCCTCCCACGCGGCGGAGGATTACCTGACACTCGTGGATCGGATCATTGCCTGAAATTACCAGGGGAATCACGATGGAAAAGAAATCGAAAATTCTGGCCACCAACCCACTGGATGAAGACGAAGTGCTGGCC